>CAWFFD010000001.1:0-66741 GCA_963815025.1 uncultured Acidobacteriaceae bacterium
CCATCAGCGATCTGCCCGTTTTTGCGATCTGCGGCCGCCCCAATGTCGGCAAATCCACGCTCTTCAATCGCCTCACCGGCAGCCGCCGCTCCATCGTCGGCGACGAGCCCGGCATCACCCGCGACCGCATCTACGGCGACGTCGAATGGGCGGGCCACACTGCCCGCCTCGTCGATACCGGCGGCATCGTTCCCGACGACCCCGAGCTGATCCCCTCGGAGATCTTTCGCCAGGCGCGCACCGCCCTCGATGAAGCCCAGGCCATCATCATGGTCGTGGACGGCCGCACCGAGCTGGCATCGCCCGACATCGAACTCGCGCGCCTGCTCATCCGCTCCGGCAAGCCCGTCTTCCTCGCCGTCAACAAGGTCGATACAGACCAACTCGCTCCACGGCAGAGAACTTCCGCCGCCTCGGCGTGCAAAAGCTGTTCGCCATCTCCGCCGAGCACGGCATCGGCATCGGCGATCTGCTCGACGCAGTCTTTGACACGCTGAAATTTCCTGCCGCAGTGGAAGAAGAGGAATTCGCCGACGTGGCCGAAGAGCCTGCCGCCGAACCACTCCTCCGCACTCACGGCGAGTATGCGCAGCGCGAAACCTCCATCGCCATCATCGGCCGCCCCAACGTCGGCAAGTCCACGCTGCTCAACGCGCTCACCAACTCCTCCCGCGCCATCGTCTCGCCCATCGCCGGCACCACGCGCGATGCCGTCGACGAAGTCGTCGAGCACAACGGCGCACACTACCGCTTCGTCGACACCGCCGGCATCCGCCGCAAGGGCAAGACCCACATGATGGCCGAGAAACTCTCCGTCATCATGGCGCGCCGCCACCTCGAGGCCGCCGACGTCGCCCTCCTCATCATCGACGCCACCGAAGGCGTCACCTCCACCGACGCCACCATCGGCGGCTACGCACATGAAAGCGGCCGGTCGGTGATCATCGTGGTGAACAAGTGGGATCTCATCACCACCGCGCGCACAGATGGCAAACCGCCGGCCGACCGCAACATCTTTGAGGAGCAGGTGCGCCGCGTTCTCAAGTATCTCGACTACGCGCCCATCGTCTTTCTCTCCGCCGCGCACCGCACCAACCTGCACCGCCTCTATGAAGCCATCACGCTGGTCGCCACGGAGCGCCGCAAGCGCGTCTCTACCGGCCAGATGAACCGCTTCCTCGAACGTGTCGACTTCCAGCGCGCAACGGTACCAGCCGCAAAAAAGATTCGCATTTACTACATGACGCAGGCCGCCGTCGCGCCGCCCACCTTCGTCCTTTTCACCGACCGCCAGGTAAAACTGCACTTCTCCTACGAGCGCTTCCTCGAAAACCAGATCCGCGATGCCTTCGGCTTCGCCGGCTCGCCTATCTGGTTCAAGGTCCGGGCGCGCAACGCATCCAAATCCAACCGCCACTGATTCTCAAACACTAAGGGCAGCCAGTTGGTTTGCTGGCTGCCCGTCGCTTTCACTTCCCCTGCTGCGTCGTTACTGCAGCCCGAAGATAGTTATGCCGCTCTCGGTTCCGACATACACGGATCCGTTCGCCACCAGCGGAACGGCATGCGCGCTCGTCGCACCGACCGCATCGCCCGACTTCGTACTGCTGTTGTACAGTTGCGACGACAGATTCGTGGCGTCATACGCGTACAGTGCCGGGCCGCCGCTCGCCGTAGTATCCAGCGTCCACACAATCGGCGCATTTCCATCACTTGCGCTGATCACCGGCGTCGCACCCGCGGGCCCAAGCGTACTTGCCGACTGGTCTACCGACGAGCCGCTGTAGCCCAACACCGGGAACAGCCTCAGTAAATCTCCATTTCCTCCGTAGAAGATATAGCCCTCGAAATACGCCGGAGTCGACGATGCGCCATTGGGCAGCGCATTGGTCATGGTAAGGAAGTTGTTGTCGTTCTGGCCGTCATACTCGCCCATGGAGCCGCCGGTCCGGCTGAGCTCATAGATGTTGCCGTCCTTCCCTGCTCCTACAGCGAGCGACAGAGCTGTATTAGGGTCAAGCTGAATATCAGGCATCAGCAATATACCGCCGGATCCCTGGTCCTGATAGTTTGTCGATTCCGGCACGCCATTCAGTGGCTCGAAGTAGTCGAACACGCTCATCACGCCATTCGAACTCTGGATTTGGACGTAGCCGTTGCCGTAATCGCCATTTACCGGGAACCCGCCGTTCAGCGTCGTATCGAATGTACCGTTCGACGTGATCAGGAACACGCTCCCATACTGATCCGCAGCCGGCCCCGCACCGCTCATCCAGATGCCGCCGCCGCTTCCGTTCGGTGTCAGATCCAGCACCGACTGCTGCGCGAGGGTTGCTTCGCCGTAGGCCATCACCCAGCCGTCGTAATCGAACGATGTCTGCTGGCACGGCGCGCCCCACGAGAGATACACCGTGCCTTGGCTCAGCAACAGAGCTGAACGCTCGACAAAGATGCCTGGGTCGAAGGTTTGCGTTACCCCGCCATTCGCTGGGTAGGTCGCTGCTATTTCCACCGGGCTGCCGGTCAGTTCGGCGCCGGTCGTCAAGTCCAGCGCGTGCAGCCGCTGGTGGTAGTTGCCGCCGCTGTCCTTGGTCTTGGCGACGAAGTAGATCGCACCGTCCGTTCCATAGTAGCGGTCAATCACCGGCGTCGATGTGATCCCGACCTGCGAGGAAAGCTCGTTGCAGCCCTGATTGTCAGCCGCCGTCTCGCTCGCTTGTAACGCTGACGTCTTCCATAATTGTGCGCCGCTGCTCGCATCCAACGCGTAAACGCTGTCGTTTTCTGTCGCAACATACAGCACGTTGCGCGGCGGCTGCGCGCCAATCGTCACAGCCGACAAATAGAGCGGCTGCGCATCTACCTCGCCATCCATCGCCAGGACCATGCGTCTGCCAAACGTAGCGGCGACACTTGTCGGTGTCAGGTTGGGCTCTTGATTATCCAGTCCCGTCCTGCCCATGTCGTAGTGCCAGGTCGGCACATCGAGACCCGTGTTTGTCGGATTCACCACCGTCAAAGCCAGGGGAGCGCTTCCGTTTACCGAGTTCACCTGGCCAAGGAACGTCACTGTGTATGTCCCCGGCGTCGCGTTCCCGGCAGCAATCACCGTGAAGGTCTGCGCAACTCCCGGAGTCAATACCGCGGTAGCGGGGCTCACCGTGATGCCGCTCGGCAGATTCGGCGCCGACACATTCACCGGTCCCGTGTAGCCCTGCGTCGCGGTCGCCGTAATGGAAACCGTGCCGATCGAGCCCGTCGTGACCGTCTCGCTGGTCGGCGAGAGCGCCAGCGAAACAAAATCCAGCGGCGCCTGACCGGACACCGTCAGGGCCAGCGTTGCCGTATGCGTCAGTACTCCCGAAGTCCCCGTAATCGTCACCGTGGCAGTGCCAATCGTTGCGTCAGACGCCACCACAAAGACAACCGGGTCCATCCAGCCGCTCTCTAGCGTGCCTTGCGACGGTATGACTGTCACTCCGGTGGGCAAGCCGCTCACCGCAAACGTCACATTGCCGCTGAAGCCGTTTATACCCGTCACACCGATATCCACCGGATCGCTCTCGGCGCCCTGCGCCACGGTTATGGCGTTCGGTGCTGCAGCAATAGTGAAATCAGGCCCCGCGGGACTGACCGCGTTGACAGTCAGCTGGAGCGTTGCTGTGTGCACCAGCGTTCCAGAGGTTCCAACGAAGCTCACCTGCACCGGCGTCGTCGTTGCGGGAGCGTCGTTCGCGGCCGTCAGCGTAACCACCAGAGGATTCCCCGAGGTCAGCGATAACGGCGTCGGCGACACGGTCACCCCGGTCGGCAGGCCCTGCACCGCTACCGTGATCGTCCCGCTGAAGCCGTTGAGCGCCGTGCTGCTCAATGTCACCTGCCCATTCGCACCGGGCGTCAGCGACAGTGTCTGCGGAGCCACCGTGAGCGTAAAGTCCGGGTTGACAGGGGGAGTAATTCCAACCACAGTCAGCTGGAGTGTCGCCGTGTGCGACAGCGCTCCAGAGGTGCCGACGAAGTTCACCTGTACCGGCGTCGTCGTTGCGGGAGCGTCGTTCGCGGCCGTCAGCGTGATCGCCACAGGATTCCCCGAGGTCAGCGATATCGTCGTCGGCGACATGGTCACGCCGGTCGGCAGGCCCTGCACCGCCACCGAAATCGTCCCGGTGAAACCATTGATCGCCGCGCTGCTCAATGTCACCTGCCCATTCGCACCGGGCGTCAGCGACAGTGTCTGCGGAGCCAACGCGAGCGTAAAGTCCGGGTTTACGGGGGGAGTAGTTCCAAGCACAGTCAGCTGGAGCGTTGCCGTGTGCGACAGCGTTCCGGAGGTTCCAACGAAGCTCACCTGTACCGGCGTCGTCGTTGCGGGAGCATCGTTCGCGGCCGTCAGCGTAATCACCACAGGATTCCCCGGGGTCAGCGATAACGGCGTCGGCGACACGGTCACTCCGGTCGGCAAGCCCTGCACCGCTACCGTGATCGCCCCGTTGAAGCCATCGATCGCCGCGCTGCTCAACGTCACCTGCCCAGCCGCACCGGGGGTCAGCGACAGTGTCTGCGGAGCCACCGTAAGCGTAAAGTCCGGGTTGACGGGCGGGGTAGTACCAGCCAAAGTCAGCTGAAGTGTTGCCGTGTGCGACAGCGTTCCAGAGGTGCCAACGAAGCTCACCTGTACCGGCGTCGTCGTTGCGGGAGCGTCGTCCGCCGCCGTCAGCGTAATCACCACAGGATTCGTCGATGTCAGAGATATCGTCGCCGGCGACACGGTCACGCCAGTCGGCAGGCCCTTCACCGCCACCGCAATCGTCCCGGTGAAGCCGTTGATCGCCGCGCTGCTCAACGTCACCTGCCCAGCCGCACCGGGGGTCAGCGACAGTGTCTGCGGGGCAGTCGTGAGCGTAAAGTCCGGGCTGCCTGGGGGGTTCGTCGTCGCCGTCACTGTGAGCGCAACCGTTGCATTTGTGCTCAGGTCGCCCGATGCGCCATACACCTTCACATTCGTCGTACCTATCACTGCATTTGCCGCGGCCGTCAGCGTGAACGTGGTGCTCGAACCCACCGTAACCGTCGCCGTCGCGGGCGTTACCGTCACGCCCGTGGGAAGCCCGGTCACAGAAACCTGAACTGATCCCGTGAAGTTATTCGAACTGGCCGGCGTCACCGTGAATGTACGGGTCGATCCCTGTGCGATGGTCACCGCAGCCTCTGCACCGAGCGTGAAGCTGCCCGTACCGCCGCCGGTAGAACCGTCAGTCGACGTAGAACCGCAGCCGGCAATCAGAGCCATCAGACCCAAGCACACTAGCGAGAGAAGGGAAGTTTTCGTGCGACGCATCCGGGGGAAACCTCACATGGGCGCGCCTCTATACGTATGGGCGACCCTTTCGATTGGCTAATCGTAACAATGGAGGTAACCGGTGTAACATGACTCTTCGCGTATATAGCATTGCCACTTTAGTGTGATTTGGCTCAAACCGCGACCGCGGTGGTCTGCTCCGGCCACCAGGCGTCGAACGCCGCTAGCGCCCGCTCGCACTGCAGCTTGTGCCGCTCGCGTTTGTCGCGGACCTTCCGCCGCGTCCCTTCCTCCAGCGCCTCCAGCAGATCGAAGGTGATGTTTGCTGGCTGAAAATGCTTCAGGTCTGCGCGTGTGATGTAGTTCACCAGCGAGCCCAGCGCCGTCCCGCGCGGCACCGGCGTCACCGGTAGTCCCTGCGCGCGCCGCGCCGCGTACAGGCCCGCCAGCATCCCGGTCGCCATCGACTCCGTGTACCCCTCCACGCCCGAAATCTGTCCCGCAAACAGCAGCTTCGGATGCTCCCGCATTGCCAGCGTCGCATCCAGCAGCCGGGGTGACTCTATGTAGGTATTGCGGTGGATCTGCCCATAGCGCAGGAAGCGCGCATTCTCGAGGCCGGGTATCAGCCGCAGCACCCGCGCCTGTTCGCCGAACTTCAAATGGTTCTGGAATCCCACCAGGTTGTAGGAGTCCGCCCGGAGATTTTCGCAGCGCAATTGCACCACCGCCCACGGCGTCTTCCCGGTGCGCGGATCGCGCAAACCCACCGGCTTCATAGGCCCAAAGCGTGGCGTATCCCGCCCGCGCCGCGCCAGTTCCTCGATCGGCAGGCAGCCCTCGAAGTACTGCAGCTGCTCCCACTCCTTCGCCTCCACGCCCTCCGCGGTTACCAGCGCATCGTAGAAGCGGTCATACTCTTCCTTGTTCATCGGGCAGTTGATGTAGTCCGCCGTCCCTTTGTCCCACCGCGCCGCCATGTAGACCTTCTCGCGGTCAATCGTCTCCGCATCCACGATCGGCGAGATCGAGTCGTAAAACGCCAGATGCTCCTGCCCGGCCAGCCGCGCAACCTCGCTCGACAGCGCCGGAGAGGTCAGTGGCCCGGTGGCCACAATCGTGAGCCCATCAAAATCGCCTTCCTGACCTTCCAGCTGGGTCACTTCTTCGCGCACCACCGTGATCCGGGGCTCGCGCGCAATCGCCTCGCCAATCCGCCGCGAAAACTCGGCGCGATCTACCGCCAGCGCATGCCCTGCGGGGACGGCGCACTCGTCCGCCAGCCGCAGCAGCACCGATCCCGCCCGCCGCATCTCCTGCTTCAGCAGCCACGGCGCCGTGTTCTCGCTCTCCGATTTCAGCGAGTTCGAGCACACCAGCTCCCCAAAATCCGCCGTCTGGTGCGCCGGCGTCTGCCGCACCGGCCGCATCTCATACAGCAGCACCTCTGAGCCGTGCCCAGCCGCCATCAACGCAGCCTCTGGACCTGCCAGGCCGCCACCAATCACTCGTATCCGCATAGCCAAGCCTTCATTATAGGAAGCTCTTCCGCCGTCCATCCCTCAGCTACTCTCGTCATCGCGATCGGAACGAAGCGCGGTGGAGAGATCGGCGGTTCCGCTCCCTGGGCAATATTGCGGACGCCCCAGCCCAATCCCAGGGCCGGATACCACCCAAGCCCGCACCTCACCGATCCCGGTTCCCACCCCCCATGTTGCTTTCCGGCCTTTTCCTGCATCAGAGTGGGATGGGAATGAACGACCAGACACTCTCGTCCAACTCCAGCAGTCCGCGCTCCCGCGCCGTCGTCTGCCTCTCCGGCGGCATGGACTCCGCTGTCTGCGCGGCCATCGCTGCCCGCCAGCATGAGACCTATGCCCTGCACTTCAGCTACGGACAACGCACCGAGCAACGCGAGCTGGCCAGCGCTCGCGCCATCGCCACTGAACTGCAGCTCGCCCGGTTTCTCCCGCTTTCCATCGACATCTTTCGCATCATCGGCGGCTCCGCCCTCACCGACACCAGCATCGCCGTGCCCGACGCGGCCCCCGACGGCCCGAACGCCGGCGCCATCGGCGCCGGCATTCCCGTCACCTACGTGCCCTTCCGTAACGCGCACTTCCTCTCCGCCGCCGTCAGTTGGGCGGAGGTGCTCGGCGCCGAGGCCATCTACATCGGTGCGGTCGAGCAGGATAGCTCCGGCTATCCCGACTGCCGTCCCGCCTACTACGAAGCCTTTCAGGAACTCATCCGCACCGGCACGCGCGATGGCTCCATTCGTATTGAAACGCCCCTTATCTCCATGCGCAAGCACGAGATAGTCCGCCGCGGCCTTGAACTCTCCGCGCCCTTCCATGTAACGTGGTCCTGCTATACAGGCAATCAGGCCGCCTGCGGCACATGTGAAAGTTGCATCCTGCGGCTTCGCGCCTTCGCCGAAGCAGG
Organism: uncultured Acidobacteriaceae bacterium; assembly: GCA_963815025.1. Classification (GTDB taxonomy): domain Bacteria; phylum Acidobacteriota; class Terriglobia; order Terriglobales; family Acidobacteriaceae; genus KBS-83. The sequence continues at coordinate 7,745 of CAWFFD010000001.1, forward strand.
AGTCGACGACCCCATCCCCTACGCTACCGACTGGAAACAGACGGCCAACGCCCCTAAAGGAGAAAGAGTATGACGAAGAAGCTTTGGCTCGCCGCAGCCCTGATCACGCCACTGGCGGCATTTGGCCAGGCGCCGACCACCGGTTCCCTCCACGGTCACGCGCAGGATCCTGCCGGCACGCCGCTGGCGAACGTCCAGATCCAGGTCTCTACTGACGGCAAAAACGCCTTGTACACCTTTAACTCGGATGCGAGCGGCAACTACAAGGGCGACAACATCAAGCCGGGCACCTACGTCGTCACCATGTTTGTCAAAGGCCCGAACGACGCCAACTACAAGGCTGTGGACCGCTTTGAGAGCGTCAAGATCGAGGCCGGGGCCAACGCTACTCAGGACTTCGACCTCTCCCGTCCCGAATACATCAAGAAGCTATCGCCCGAAGAGCAGAAGCAGCTCGCCGACATGAAGTCCAAGAACGCCGGCATCATGAAGGAAAACTCGCAGGTCAAGAACCTGAACGCCGACCTCGCGACCGCGCGCCAGGACATCAAGGACAAGAAGTTCGATGACGCCGCCACTCTGATGCAGAAGGACACCACCGCCAAGCCGGATGCAGGCGTTCTCTGGGTGGAGCTGGCCATCGCGCAGAACGGTCTGAAGAAGTACGACGACGCCATCACCTCCGCCAAGAAGGCGATCGAAACCAACGCGGCCTCAAAGAAGCCCAGCCCGGAGATTGAAGGCGCCGCCAACAACACCCTCGGCGAGGCCTACGCCGGGAAGAACCAGATTCCTGACGCCACCGCTGCCTACGATGCCGCCGCGAAAGCGCAACCAGCCAACGCCGGCATGTACTTTTCCAACGAAGCCATCGTGCTCGCCAAGTCTGGAAGCAATGCCGACGCTGTCGCTGCGGCAGCCGACAAGGCGATCGCCGCCGATCCCAGCAAGCCAGTCCCCTACTATCTGAAGGGTCAGGCCCTCATCGCCAAAGCTACCGTCGATCCCAAGACCAACAAGATCGTCGCGCCCCCCGGCTGCGAGGAGGCTTACGAGAAATACCTCCAGCTCGATCCCAATGGCCCCATGGCCGCCGACGCCAAAAACATCCTGGAGCAGATCGGCAGCAAGCAGGCCAAGAGCTACCACGCCAAGTAACCAGGCCCGCCTCCGGACAACGGCGCCGCCCCCAAGCGGCGCCGTTCCGCATGGCCGTCGCAAGTCGAGCGCACAATAGGACCGAGTGGCCACCATCCTCACCTACGCTGAAGCTGCTGCGCTTGTTCTGGAGCAGGCTCAGCGGCTCGCATCCACAATTCCGCGAACCATCGAGCAGATCTCGCTCCTGCATGCCCACGATCGTATCCTTGCCGCTCCCATACTCGCCGATCGCGACCTGCCGCCCTTCCACCGCTCCACCCGCGATGGCTATGCCATCCAGGCCGCCGCGCTCGCCACCGGGGCCTGGCTTCCTGTCGTTGGAACCCTCCGCGCCGGGGAACCAGCCCCATCGACTCCAGTCGCGCCTGGCACCGCCCTCGAGATCATGACCGGCGCGCCCATCCCTGAGGGCGCCGACGCTGTCGTCATGCTCGAACACGTCGAAATTGCAGACGGTAAAATCCGCCTCCAGCCAGACCGAACCGTTCGTCCCGGCAGCCACATCGTCCCCGCAGGCAGCGAAGCTCACTTGGGCGATCCTTTAGTCGCCGCCGGCACACGCATTGCCCCCACCCACGTTGGCGCTCTCGCCGCGGCCGGCGCCGCTGAGGTCGCGGTCTTCGCAAAGCCCCGCGTCGCCATTCTTGCCACGGGCGATGAACTGGTCGAGATCGACGCTACCCCGCAGCCGCACCAGATCCGCAACTCCAACAGCTATAGCCTCAGCGCTCAGGTCACCGTCGCCGGCGGCGAACCGGTTCGCCTCGGCATCGCGGGCGACAACCTCGAGGATCTGGGTGCCGCCCTCGATACCGCACAGCAATCCTGCGATCTCCTGCTTCTCTCCGGAGGTGTCTCCGCGGGCAAGTATGATTTGGTCGAGCAGGCACTCGCCGAACGCGGCGGCGTCTTCCACTTCACCGGTGTGCGCATCCAGCCCGGCAAGCCCGCTGTCTTCGGCGAGCTTCCACCCAAAGAATCAGGCGCAGCTCCGCTCCCCTTCTTCGGCCTGCCCGGTAACCCGGTCTCCACCATGGTCACCTTCCTGCTCTTCGCCGCGCCGCTGCTCCGTGCACTCGCCGGCGAAGCCACGCCCGCCCCCCGCTTCGCGCAAGCAAGACTCACCGCAGCCGAACCTCCAGCCGACATCACCCGCTTCCTCCCGGCACATCTCGACGCCGGCTGGGAACACGCCACCGTGCGCCGCATCCCCTGGCAAGGCTCCGGCGACCTCGCCGCCATCGCCCAATCCAACTGCTTCGTCGTCCTTCCGCCCGACACTGCCGTCGAAGCCGGCGCAACCGTGCAAGTCCTGCTGCCCGGGTAAGTCGTCATGCCGAGCGAAACGAAGGACCTGCAGTCTCTAAACCAGGCGTCCCCATCGCCGGGCGTGAGCGACCATAGGGAGCGAACCCCGCAAAACGCGCCGGAGGCGCAATTGCCCATGCGGCCAGCACTACACTCAACCCATGGCGAAGAAGCCCAAAGACAACCTCTCCCACTATGACAAATCCGGCCGCGCCCGGATGGTTGACGTCAGCGCCAAGCCCTCCACCTGCCGCGAAGCCACCGCCTCCGCCTTCGTCGCGCTCTCGAAGCAGGTGCTGAAAGCGCTGCCCAAAAATCCCAAAGGAAATCCCCTCGAAATCGCTCGCATCGCCGGCATCCAGGGTGCGAAGAAGACATCCGAGCTGATCCCGATGTGTCACCCGCTCCCGCTCACCTTCATTGACGTAATCACTACAGTGACAAATAAGGGTATCGCCATCACGGCATCCGCAGTGACCTCCGCCAACACCGGCGTCGAGATGGAAGCCCTCACCGCCGCCTCCATCGCCGCCCTCACCATCTACGACATGACCAAGGCACTCGACAAATCCATCACCATCGAGCACATCCAGTTGGAAAAGAAATCAGGCGGCAAAAGCGGTGATTACACGCGGACCGCTGCGAAGTAGGCGAGCCGATGATCCTCGAAGTCGCCATCCTCAATGTCATTCCCGGTCAGCAAAGAGCCTTCGAAGCAGCATTCAGGCGCGCCGCCCGGATCCTCGCCAGCATGCCCGGCTACATCTCCCACGAGCTTCGCCCCTGCATCGAGAACACCACCCGCTACATTCTGCTCGTGCAATGGCAGACTCTCGAAGACCACACCATCGGCTTCCGCGGATCGCGCGAATACCAGGAATGGAAAGCCCTTCTGCATCACTTCTACGACCCGTTTCCCATCGTCGAGCACTACTGTGAGCCCCTCTCTTTACAGGCACGCGCAACGCAGGATATCTGAAGGGGCGATACCTATAAAAGGAAAAGCGCCCAAAGGGGGGCGCCTTTCCTGCCAGCTCGCGACTTATTTGTACTTGTTCGCGTACTCGGCGGCCTGCTTCAATTCCCCATCCGCCTGCTGCAGCAAGACCTTGGCGCGTTGCGCGTGTCCGCCCAACTTATCCTTCCACGCCGCCTGTGCAACATCAATCTGCCCCTCAGCACTACTGATCATCTTTTGGGCTTCAGCAAGGTGCGGGTGGACGCGAGGATTGATATCCTCCTGGCCAACGGCTACTCCTGCCGCAAACAACGCGACGCTGAACACACCGGTTAACACTGCCTGCTTGGTTCTCATGATGGCTCTCTTCTCCGTAATGGCGTTGTCAGTGCGGTATATCAGAAATCCCTTCAGCCCGGTTAGAAACTGAATCAGACCCGAGTCGACATATGCCGACGTCGGCGCGCCCACTGTAGAGGGGAGGAGACAGTCCAGGCAAGAAAAGTATTTCGACACATCCGACCTAAGCGCGCCTTCGCCGCTCCGCTTGCGCCAGTCCGGCCAGTACCGTATCGTGTAAGCCGTTACAAAAGCCCGATAAGTTGCGTTACAGAGGAGCCCCTGAGCCCATGCGCAAGACCCTGCTAGCCCTCGCCCTGTTCGCCCTCCCCGTCGCCGCCCTTGCCCAGACCAAGATTGCCGCCACCCCGGCCATGGGCTGGAATAGCTGGAACCACTTCGCCAAGAACGTCACCGACAAGGATGTTCGCACCGCCGCCGACGAACTCGTCTCCACCGGCATGAAGGACGCCGGCTACATCTACGTCAACATCGACGACGCCTGGCAAGGCAAGCGCGATGCCAACGGCAACATCGTGCCGAACAGCAAGTTCCCCGACATGAAGGCGCTCGCCGACTACGTGCACTCCAAGGGCCTCAAGATCGGCATCTACTCCGGACCCGGACCGAGGACCTGTGGCGGCTATACCGGCAGCTATCAACACGAAGAACAGGATGCAAAGACCTACGCCGCCTGGGGCTTCGACTACCTCAAGTACGACCTCTGCAGCTACCACGAGATCATGCAGAAAGAAGCGCCCGGCGACCAGGCGAAGCAGTACGCCATGATGCGCGCTGCCTACGAGAAAATGCACAAGGCTCTCCAGGCCACCGGCCGCCCCATCTATTTCTCGCTCTGCCAGTACGGCTGGGACTCCGTCTGGAAATGGGGACCGACCGTCGGCGGCAATAGCTGGCGCACCACCGACGACATCCAGGACAACTACATGAGCATGTCGAACATCGGCTTCTCCCAGGCCGGTCTCTCGAAATACGCCGCGCCCGGCCACTGGAACGATCCCGACATGCTCGAAGTCGGCAATGGCAAGATGAACGGCAACGAATACCGTACCCACATGAGCCTATGGGCCATCCTTGCCGCCCCGCTGCTTGCCGGCAATGACCTCTCCAAGATGTCAGAGGACACCAAGGCCATCCTCATGAACAAGGACGTCATCGCCATCGATCAGGATCCCCTGGGCAAGCAGGGTGACCGCGTCAGCGCCGACGGTCCCTTTGAAGTTTGGTCCAAGCCACTCAAGGATGGCGTCCTTGCTGTCGGGCTTTTCAACCGCGGCCACGACGCGGAACAGATGTCGCTGCCGCTGCAGAAGCTCGGCCTCACCGCCGGCAGCAAAATTCATAACGTCTGGAACCCATCCGACAGCGGCCATGGCCCCTGGATGGTTCCCGAACACGGCGTCGTGCTGCTCATCGTAAAGAAGTAGCCATGAAAAACCTGTCAAGTAAGGAGTTATGAAAATCCATTCCCGCCGTAACTGGTAAGGCCTAGATCGGGCCTAGTAGTTCCCGAAATAAATAGCGTTAGATAGATACATGAAACGCCTACTCCTTCTGGCTTTTCTTGTTATCTTGCCCATCGTTGCCGTGGGCAATGAGGATCTGTCGAAGTACGCTGGCACCTACAAAGGCGAGACTCAGTCCTTTAGCGATCGCACTATGACATTGAGCCTCGGCGATGATGGCACCGCTACCCTCACGCAGTCGCCCGATGCCGTCAACGAGATCACTAGCTTCGGTCGTTGGGTCCGCCAGGGCGACATGATCACGCTTACCTTGGATCCGGTCGGCAAACAGGCCGCCCCGCCTCCTATGACCTTCCGCTTGGACCACAGGACACTGACCCCCGTTTCGTGGAATCACAGCCTGTGGCGTACCGCTCCGCCACCCGCTATGAAACGCATGAAGGTCAAGAAGCATGACTCCGACGACGACCTCTAGCCTCAGACGGTTGTCATGCCCGCGATCCCCCACGTCTCAGAGGTGAGCGACCAAAGGGAGCGAACCCAGCAATATGCGCCGCACGCGCATCCGGCTCGGACGGCTAGTCCTGCAACATAGGCCCATGCCCGCGGGTTAGCATAGTCACATGAAGCGCCTTCTCTTCCTCGCCCTTCTTGCCGCCCTTCCCCTCACCGCATTCGCGAAGAATGAGCAGTCGAAGCTCGCCGGGACCTACAAGGGCGAGACACGGGCCAAGGACGAGACCCGCGCTCAGAGCCAGGACGGCACCTACGCCATCCGTCACCACACCATGACACTCGACCTCGGCAAGGATGGCAGCGCTACCCTCACGCAATCCCCCACCGGCGCGGACGAAATCACCAGCTTCGCCCACTGGACCCTCCAGGGCGACACCCTCAAGCTCACCTTCGATCCCGTCGACAAGCAGCCCACGCCCGCGCCCATCAGCTTTCGCTACGACCACAAAACGTTGACGCCCGTCGTCTACAACCACGACCTGTGGCGCACCCTCCCGCCACCTCCGCTCAAATTCCAGAGTCCGTAGAACCGCGCGCGGCAATGCTGCTCAGCAACCCGCTACTCAGCAACCATAGTGCCGTCCCTCTTCTTCCAGGTGCGCGCTCGCATTGCCATCCGGCGTAAAGGTTCGCTGGAAAAATGAATCTTCCACCACATAACATTCACCGCCCTCACCACGTACTACCCAGTCTCCCCGCCGCACATGCCGCAGTCCCCTGTCGGTCTGGATTGTCATTGGCATCGTGCATTGATTCGCGTCCACAAGCAGGGGCCGAGATGTTCTAAAAAGTCCCATACAGATTTGTTTTCCTCCACACCTCCATCCCACGCCGCGCCGGATAAGGATGCAGTCGGAACTCTGTTAAATCTCCGATAGGACAGTGGCAGATGTCTGTGATGAACGTGAGATACCGAGGATCCACAAACTCCGTCATCTTGAGCAAAGGGCGGCTGCAGTTCAGCTAGGTCGTCCACTCCACCACGCTTGAGCGACCAAAGGGAGCGAACCCAGTAACCTGCGCCGCAGGCGCAATCGCCGCGGACGGCCAGTCCGGCGAAGAATTGGCGAAGCCCGGCGCTACAATAGCGCAATGCAGTCCGCGCCCACCACCACGCCCGCAGCCGCGCTCGCATGGGCTCATCCCATCATTCAGGAGTGGTTTCTCTCCCGCTTCGGATCCGCCACCGAACCGCAGATCGAAGGCTGGCCGGCCATCCTCGCCGCGCGACCAACTCTCATCTCTGCACCCACCGGCTCCGGCAAAACACTCGCCTCTTTCCTTATTTGTATTGACCAGCTTTTCCGCAAAGCACTCGCAGGCGAACTCCAGCCGCACACCGAAGTCGTCTACATCTCGCCGCTCAAGGCGCTCTCCAACGACATCCGCAAGAATCTCGAAGAGCCGCTGCAGCAAATCCAGAAACTCGCCCTCGAGCGCGGCTATCTCTGCCCGCCCATCCGCACCGCCGTCCGCACCGGAGACACACTGCCCGCCGAGCGCCGCGCCATGCTCAAGCAGCCGCCGCATATTCTCGTCACCACGCCGGAATCCTTCTTCATCCTGCTCACCGCGGAAAAATCCCGCGCCAATCTCGCGCGCGTCCGCACCGTCATCATCGACGAGATTCACGCCATGGCCGATGACAAGCGCGGCACGCACCTCGTCCTCTCGCTCGAACGCCTCGACGCCCTCGTCTGCGGCGAAAACTGCCTCTCGCCCGGCGGCATGATCGGCGGCCTCGCCGCACCCCCACAGCGGATCGGGCTATCGGCAACGCAGAACCCCATCTCGCTCGTCGCCGACTTCCTCTGCGGCACACGCCACCGCGACTGCGCCGTCATCGAAGTCGGCCGCCGCCGCCACTTCGATCTTGGCATCGAAGTTCCCAACGACGAGCTGGGCTCCATCTCCACCAACGCCATCTGGGACGATGTCTACAATCGCCTCGCCGAGCTCGCGCTGGAGCATCGCAGTACCCTCGTCTTCGTCAACACCCGCTCCATGGCCGAACGGCTCGCCTTCCAACTCGGCGAACGCCTCGGCGCGGAAAACGTCGGCACACATCACGGCTCACTCTCACGCAAGCTGCGCCTCGAAGCCGAGCGCAAACTCAAAGCTGGCGAGATCAAGCTGCTCGTCGCCACCGCGTCGCTCGAGCTCGGCATCGATATTGGCGCCATCGATCTCGTCTGCCAGATCAACACGCCGCGCGCCCTTGCACCCGCACTGCAGCGCGCTGGTCGCGCCGGTCATTGGCGTGGCGCCGTTCCCAAGGCCCGCTTCTTCCCCACCACGCGCGATGACCTTATGGAGCTCGCTGCCATCATCCGCGGCCTGCGCGCCGGAGCGCTCGACCAGCTCGAAATTCCGCCGCAGCCGCTCGATGTCCTCATGCAGCAGATGGTCGCGGCCTGCGCCGCCGAGCCCTGGCAGGAGGACGACCTCTTCGCGCTCGTCACCCGCGCGCACCCCTATCGCGATCTGCCCCGCGAGACCTTCGAAGAACTTCTCTGCCTGTTGAGTGAAGGTATCGAATCTTCACGCGGACGCTACGGCGCCTACATCCTCCGCGACCGCATCCACGGCCGTTTGCAAGGCCGCCGCGGCGCGCGCTCCATCACTGTCTCGAACGGCGGCACCATCCCGGACACCGCCGTCGTCTCCGTCATCCTGCAGCCCGATGGGCATCAGATCGCCACCCTCGACGAAGACTTCACCATCGACTCCGGCGTCGGCGACGTCATCCAGCTCGGCAACGCCTCCTGGCGCATCTCCGCCATCGAAACCGCCGGCCGCATGTATGTTGAGGACGCCCACGGCCAGCCGCCCACCGTGCCCTTCTGGCGCGGCGAGGCGCCGCAACGCACCGCGGAGCTCTCCCGCTGGGTCTGCGAGTTGCGAGAAGACATCGCCTCGCGCACCATCGGCCTGCTTCCCGGCTACATCAGCCAGGCCGAACCATCTGTCGCCGCGACAGTTACTTGGCTTAAAGACGAATGCGGCGTCACCGACGCAGGCGCCGAACAGCTCATCGCTTACATCGTCGCCGGCCGCGCCGTCCTCGGCACCGTTCCGACTCTCACCACCATCGTTGCCGAGCGCTTTTTTGACGAGGGCGGCGGCATGCAGCTCATCCTCCACGCGCCCTTCGGCGGCCGCATTAATAAGGCGTGGGGACTCGCTCTGCGCAAGCGCTTCTGCCGTGGCTTCAACTTCGAGTTGCAGGCCGCCGCAACCGACAATGGCCTCAACATCTCGCTCGCCGAACAGCACTCCTTCCCGCTGGCCGACGTCTTCCAGTTCCTCACCACCCACACCGTCACCGAGCTGCTCGAGCAGGCGTCGCTCGCCTCGCCCATCTTCAAAACGCGCTTCCGCTGGGACGCCACCCGCAGTCTGCAACTGCTGCGATTTCAAAAAGGCAAGAAGGTCGCGCCGCAGATCCAGCGCACCCGCGGCGAAGACCTGCTCGCCAGCGTCTTCCCCCAGGCCGCGGCCTGCTTCGAGAACATCGAAGGCGACATCGAGATTCCCAACCATCCGCTCGTCCGCGAAGTCATGAAGGATGTTCTCGGCGAAGCCATGGACCTCGCCGGCCTCACCGAGGTCATCGCGAAAATCCAGTCCGGGGAAATCCGCTGCGTCGCGGTAGATTCCACCGTTCCCTCTGTCTTTTCGCACGGCCTGCTCAACGCCAACCCCTATGCCTTCCTCGACGATGCACCGGCCGAAGAACGCCGCGCCCGCGCCGTCAACATGCGCGGCATGGTCCCGGAAAAGCTCCTCGGCGAAGCCGGCCGCCTCGATCCCGACGCCATCCGCCAGGTCCGCGAAGAGTCGTGGCCAGAGATCCGCGACGAGCACGAGCTCCACGACCTCCTCTATTCGCTCGTCATCGTCCCCGAGTCCATCCTCGACCACGCCAGCGCCATCGGCTGGCGCATCCTGGTCGATCGCTTAACGTCACAGTCGCGGGCATATATAACCGCGCAGCACTTGCTGGCTGCCGAGCGGGTCGATGACCACGCAACGTTGCTCTCCGCGACACCCGATCTGCCGCTGCTGCAAAAGGCCCTCCACGCGTGGCTCAACATCCTCGGTCCGCAAACCGCGCAGTCCGTGGCCGAATACCTCGGCCTCGCACCACAGTCTGTCTTCGCCGCCTTGCTAGCAATGGAATCTCAGGGCACCATCCTCCGCGGCGAATTCGAACAGACCACACATCGCTGTCATCCTGAGCGCAGCGAAGGACCTGCAGTTCCGACCGCAACGCCACCACAAAGGGTGCCCCATCCTACGCAAAGCGTAGTGTGGGTCTGTGACGACGCGCCGCAGGCGCCTCCAGCCAACGAACACCCGGATTACCAAATCCAATGGTGCGAACGGCGTTTATTGCAGCGCATCCACAAGCGCACCATCCACACCCTGCGCAAACAGATCGAGCCCGTCGCGCCCGCGCAGTACATGGACTGGCTTTTGCGTTGGCAGCATCTCGCGCCGCAAACGCAGCTCACCGGCGAAGAGGGCGTGCTCGACGCGCTGCGCAAACTTGAGGGCTTCGAAGCCCCCGCCATCGAGTGGGAGCGCACTCTCCTCCCGCAGCGCGTTGCCAACTACGATCCCCGCGCGCTCGACACGCTCTGCATGGCTGGCGTCGTCGGCTGGGGCCGCATCTCGCCGCATCCGGCATTCCTTTCGCCGGAGGGAGGCGCGCCCCGACGCGTTATCCCCACCAGCATGGCACCCATCACCTTCTTCCTGCGCGAAGACGCGCACTGGATGGACGGCTGTCTCCGCGCGAGAGAACTTCCGGAAAGCGCCCTCGCCGCATGTTTGTCACCGCTCGCGTTACATGTCCGTGCATCGCTTGAGCAGGCTGGCGCCGCCTTCGCCGCCGACCTCGCGCGCCAGCTCGCAACGCCCATCTCAGAACTCCACAACGCACTCTGGGAGCTCGTCGCCGCAGGCCTGGTCACTGCTGATGGCTACGACAGCCTGCGCTCACTCGTCGATCCGCGCCGCAAATCGGCCAGCGCGGCGCCATTCCGCATGCGCGGCCACAACATGGGCAATCTGGGTCAGCGCGCCCGCAACACCGCCGGCCGCTGGAGCCTGTTGGCACCGCCACCGACACCACAATCGTCCGTCATCCTGAGCGAAGCGAAGGACCTGCAGTCCACGGCCATAGCCGAAGCGAAACAACGAGAGATGGAAATCGAATCTGCCGCACTCGTCCTCCTCTGGCGCTATGGCATCGTCTTCCGCGATCTGGTGCAGCGCGAAACCACCATGCCCCGCTGGCGCGAATTGCTCGGTATGCTGCGCCGTCTTGAAGCCCGCGGCATCGTGCGCGGTGGCCGCTTCATCTCCGGCTTCCAGGGCGAACAGTTTGCATTGCCTCAAGCCGTCGAGTCTCTGCGCGACTCACGCAAACAAGAACTCACGGCCGCAGAGGTGACAATTGCCGCCGCCGATCCCGCCAACCTCGTCGGCGTCGTCGTCCCGGGCGACCGCCCCGCCGCCACCGCCGGCCGCACCGTACAATTCCGCGGCGGACACTTCGTCTCAGACATCGGCCCGGCTCCAGCCGAAATCCCACCCTCCCTGCTACAACCTGCCATCACCGCAACTGCACCCGCCCAACTCGCGCTCGGCCATGACTGACCCCAAGCCCCAGCTCGCCGCCCAAGCAACGCCGCGGGAAGGCGAAGACTTCTACTGGGAAGGCCCCTACATGGTCTTTACCGAAGCCTGGCACCTCAAGCGCGGCTACTGCTGCGGCTCGGCCTGCCGCCACTGCCCCTTCGGCCACGAGAAGGTTCCGCAGAAGGCGGACCGCTCAGCGGATTAAGTTCGGAACCCCGAATGTTGTACTCGCCGACGCTCAAAATCCAATTGAGCCCTGAAGCTGCTTCGAAAATACTTTGAGCGAAAACGTAACTTTCGCGTCCTCCTGATGGACAACGTGCGGCGTCGATCGAAGGATGCAGCGTGATGCTGTCTTCCCTGGAGAATGCACGCAGTCGGTCGAGTTCAGTTTTTTCTGGATGCACATTCGCGCTCCTGGCCACCACTCCTTTCATGTAGCAGGAGCAGTTTCCTATTGCACTTGCGCATCGAGAAACGTGAATTGACGATGCCTGATCGCGGAGAGAAGCCACAAAAATGGTGAAGTTCCGGAAAGTATTCCGGACACCGAATCGGAGAGGCGAGGAATGAACGAAATGAAGAACGACGAAGTTGGAAAACGGATAGCCAACCTTGCAAAGCTGCTTCTTGGGCTTATGCTGACTCTCACGCTCTATCCGCAAAACGCACATGCGCAGACGCAGCCTGCTGACTCCGGAGCCAGCGCAGACTCATACCAGACTCTGTACCTCACCGCTCTCACGAATGAAAACGATGCCAACCAGATTCAGACCGACCTGCGCAACATGCTGCCTCATGCCAAGCTGTACTATGTGCCATCGCAGAGCGCCCTATCTATCCGCGGTACACCCGAAGAAATTTCGCTCGCGCGGAAGATTGTTTCCGATCTCGATCGAACCAGGAAGATCTACCGGCTGACTTACACGATCACAGAAACCGACAGTGGCAGGCGCCTGTCTCAGCAGCGCTTTTCCCTCATCGTGGCATCGGGAAGCAAGACGGACTTCAAGCAAGGCAGCAAAGTGCCCCTGGTGACCGGCTCATACAACACGGCTGCGCCTGGAACAGCAGACACCCAGGTGCAATATCAGGACGTAGGCTTCGAGATCGAAGCATCTCTCGAAGGATATGTCGATGGCGTGAGGCTGAGTTCGAAGATTGCGGAATCGAGTCTCGCAGAAGAGAAGTCCGGCATCGGCCCGCAAGACCCGATCTTTCGGCAGACCACTCTCACAGGAACGTCTACCCTCGTGCAAGGCAAGCCGCTCGTCCTTGGCTCGCTGGATATTCCGGGCAGCACGCGCCATCAGGAGGTCGAGGTAGTCTCAGAGCTGGTTCGCTAGAAATGGTTGCATACACCGGCATCCGCCGATGAAGCCACGGATGAGACCCGCCAGCGAAGCGGGTCTCACGCTGCCGGACCAAGCGACGGAAGAATTTGTGCAACCACTTCTAGATAGCAGAGAGTGCGGTTCTCCTGCTGCACTACTCTGTCCGTATGCACAACGTCCAGGAATTTCGCGATGATGCGGATGGAGTGCCCGTCCGCGGCTATCTGCACACGCCGTCTGCTTCCGGTGGCGACTGCCTCGTCCTGACGCACGGGGCGGGAGCGAACTGCAACTCTCCGCTTCTCGTCTCGCTGGCGGATGCGTTCTGCGCTATGGGAGTGACCGTCCTCCGCTGCGACCTTCCCTTCCGCCAGTTGCGTCCGCACGGGCCACCACCGCGCGGCAGTGCGGAACGCGACCAACAGGGTCTCCGCGCGGCCATTGCGTCCATGCGTCGGCAAGCTCGAGGCCGCCTTTTTCTGGGCGGCCATTCGTATGGAGGAAGGCAGGCGTCGATGCTCTGTGCGGCTGAACCGGAAATTGCCGATGCGCTCCTGCTGCTTTCCTACCCGCTCCATCCGCCACAGCGCCGCACCGAGTTACGGACTGGGCATTTCCCCAATCTCAACACTCCTGCACTCTTCGTTCACGGCATGCGGGATGGATTCGGTTCCATCGAAGAGTTGGCCGCGGCGATACAGCTCATCCCGGCAAGAACCGAAGTGCTTCCGATCGCTGGCGCCGGGCACGAACTCATGACGAAGAAAAATCGCGATGAGCTACCGAAGATCGTAGTGAAGGCATTCCAGTCATTCGCTTCCGACGCGGTTGCTTGACCACTCTTCCGGACAACCGAATCGGCTATGAGCGAAGCCTCGCTACCGGCCAGCAGGAATACAGCTACAGACCGCCTGACGGCGAGGGGTGCGGGGTTGGTGCGGTCGTTGCCGGGGGAACAGCCACAGGAGCGCGCACCAGAACCGCCGTCCGCGGAAAGCTGAATGCACCCGCCCGGTCGTCGATCACGTTCACCTGGCAGGTATATTGTCCCGGCTTTAAGTCTTTCAGCGGCACGTCGAACTGGAACGCGATCATGTTCCGTCCCGGATCGGTCAGCTTCGTCGCCTCCACCAGCGGCGTCTCGAATACCTTGGTCGAGCCCGACAGGAACTCGATGGAAGTCAGCAGCCGTGGCGACTGCGACTTCGCATCCGCCGTCTTCGTATCCGGGCTCTTCTGATCCGGAGCGTAGACCTCGTACAAGCAGATACAGATGCCCGTCCTGCCGGAAGACGTGCGCCACGTTCGGTACCCAGAGCTGCCCATCCTGAATCAGCGGATTGGCCTGCTTGCTCTTCGGCGCAGGCTGCCGCTGGCTTGCCAGCAGCACAGACGATACTTTCATCGGCGCCTTCGCCAGGTCTGGAACGTTAATGTCCGTCTCGAACGAACCCATGTGCCCGGTCTCGTTCTCGCGCACCACAAATTTCACGTGGTACTTGCCCGGCGGCAGCGTGAAGCTGGTGGTGTACTGCACATTCTTCCGCGACACCTGCTGCTGCTGGTCGATCGCCAGCTTCACCGTCTGTCGCACCTCTCCCTCGGCACGGCCGGCCATATCCTTCACTTCGCCGATGATGTCGATCGTCGCCTTGTCCCGGTCGCCGCCTTTCACAAACGGGATCTGCGAGCCGGGCACGATCAGTGATACCGGAATGTAGTAGCGATCTGGCGCCAGCTCGAAGTAGTACGCCGCCATGTACACCGGCACATCGGTCGCCGGCAGATCACTCTCCAGTTGCTCGTTAAGCTGTCGTTCGCGGTCCTCGTGGTTCGAGTGCTGGTAGTCCGCCGGCGCGTAATACCCCGGCCGGTACTCGAGTTTCACATCGGTCCGGTTCAACTTGATCTGCAGCTTGCGATAGCGCCCATCGCGCGCCGTGTTGCTGGAGCGGAATCCGATCACGTAGTACTGCGCGGTGTCGTTCTCCATCGCTTGAAAGGCCGGCGCGAAGTCGTTCGAGTCGCCGTAGAATTTGCCCCCGGTGTCCGCAGCCAGCGTAGATAACACCTCCTGCGAATTGAAATTCGCATCCAGATTGTTCTGGAACGCCTGGCCGTTGTACGAGCTCGCGCCGCGGATCGATCCCGTCGACGCATCGCCCAGCGGCGAGATCGCCTGCAGCCCGCGCATGTCCACGCTGTAGATCGACAGGTTTGCCCGCACCGCCGAATTTGTCGCCGAACGCAGCGAGGCCTCGTTCTCGATGCCATCACGCTGGATGCCTCCCGAGAAATAGAGCAGCGCTTTCTTCTGATTGATGTAAGCCAGAGACTTCGCAATCTGCGCAATCGCGTAGAGTTGGCGATCGGTATTCAGGTCGTTGTATTCGCTCTCATCCGGGGTAAAGCTGCTCGCGTCTTCCACCTGGTTAGTCGTCGAGGTGGCGCCGGCCTGGAATCCCGACTGCTGCGTGCTGTCGTAGCTCGCGACAGCCGCGAGCAGCGCCTGTTTGTTCGCGGTAAAGTCCTGGTTCACGCTGAGTGAATCACTCAACGACACCGCCGCCACCAGATCCGCCGGTTGCATCTGCCGGTTGATGTAGTTTTTCGCCGCCTCGATCGAGCGCGTCAGGTCATCCGGCTGCATCGACGTGAGATCGAAAAAGAGGATGACCAGTCGGTGATTGCGCAGTGCATCGCCCGTCACCACGCCCGTACCGTTGCCTTTGCCCAGCACCAGTTGCCCTTCCTTCCCGCTCACCGTCGCTTCATGCAGTGGAGTGGCCTGGTCGATGCTCTGGAAATCGAAGGTCTCAATCTTCTGCGGCTTACCGTTCTCGAGAACCGTGAAGTCCTTGGCCGTCAACCCCTGCACCACAGCGCCCGTATGCTTGTCGCGCACCACCACATTCGTCAATACCAGGTCGCTCTGCACCTTCAGCACATAGCCAGGGGTTCGGAAGGATATTGGGTTGCCGTTGGCGACAGGCTGCTGGCCCTGCGCCTGCAGCCATGGCGCGTGTACCAGCGGCAGTGTGAGGCCCAGCAGCGCGCATGCCAGTAGGGTTCGCATCAGTAACGGAACCTCGCTATCAGCACGAAGGTGCGCATCGGCGCCGCCGACGTGATCTGACCGTAAGTGCTCGAGCCCAGGCTCGTGTCCACGCCCGCATACTGCACCGTGTTCAGGATGTTGTCCGCTGTGCCGCGCAGCTCCAGGTTGCGCATCTCTCCCAGCCGGATGGTCTTCGACAGCGACGCGTCGAAGGTCAACGTCCCCGGACCGGGAATGGAGTAGCGCGATGCCGTGCCATACACCTGGCCTGGCGCAAGGTCGCTGCTGAAGGCGTCCGTATTGAACCAGCGGTCCAGCTTTCCACCGCCGGCGGTCAGCGACACTCCCGGGATCCGGTTCGGCCGCAGCGAACCGGTGCTGCCGCGCGCCACGTCCTGGGTGTTCGCCACGAAGCGGGGCGTCAGCGGTTCGCCGGTAGCGAACGCAAATGTGCCGGAGAAAGATACATTTGCCAGCCCGTGCGAAAGCCAGTTGCCGCTGCTCAGGAAGTGCGCATCAGGTCCGAAGGGAAACTCGTAGAGGAAGTCGCCCTTCAGGTTGTGGCGAACATCGAAAGACGAGTTTGACTCTTCTGCAAGGATGTTCTGCCAGTTCTGTGCCACCACGGCCGTCGTACCGCCGTTGCCGCCGATCGCGCTGGCATCGTCGATCGCATGCGAATAGGTATAGGTGGCGCCCAGGGCAACCCCGCTTTGCAACCGCCGGCGCAGCCGAATCGTGCCGGCGTTGAAGTTCGAAAAGCCGATGGAATTCGAGTAGTTGTAGTACACGCCGCTCAGCGAAGAGTCGGCATTGCGTCCCGGCGCCGTCAACACATCCAGCCGCGTGCCCTTCGCACCGTTCCAGCCCACATTCAGCACAATACCGCCGGGCATCGTGCGCTGGATGTCCAGGTTCCACACCTGCACGTAAGGCAGCCGGTAATTTTTGTTGACGGAGTAATTCCCAGCGGCTTGCGGAATCGTCGAAAAACCGTTCGCCAGACAGATCGCCCAGTACGTGGTGCACGCCGGAACACCGGGCGTAGCCTGGGTTGCCTGGTTGGTCTGTACATCCGCGAAGGGTGGCTGGAAGGCAAGGTTCTGGATGAAGCTGATGTATTGGCCGTTGGCAAAGTTCACGCCATAGCCGCCACGCACCACCGTATTCCGGAATGCCTTCCATGCAAAGCCAACGCGCGGCGAGAAATCGTCGCGGTCCGGGTAGATCAGCGTCTTCGGATAGCGGCCCGTATATTTTCCCACTCCGCCGGCGAGCACCGGCGCCACCTGGGAGAAGTCGGCGCTGGGGTCGATCGTCGCTAGCCGTCCATCCTTCTCTGAGTAGGGAGAGAAATATTCATAGCGCAGACCCGCCAGCACCGTGAAATTGGCACGCACCCGCCAGTCATCCTGCAAAAATGCGTCGTAGATATTCGCTCGCAGATACGCCTTCTGATACGCGGCCTGGAGAGTGGTCTGCTGCGGGAGTCCGAGCAGCAGATCGGCCAGCGATGAGCCCGTACCAGCTTGCCCATTGCCTCCATTCGTCCCTGTACCGCTGGTGCCGGAGGAGCCCGGCTGCTGCGTGGCGAGCCCGGTGAAGACAAACGTGCCGGTAGAGTTCGTCTGACCGATCATGCTGAGATCGATGCGCTTGTAGTCGCCGCCGAATTTGACGTTGTGCTTGCCATGCACCCACGTGCTCGAATCGGAGACACCCAGCGTCTGGTTGGTCTGGAAGCTTGGCTGCTCTTCGTTCAAACCCGAGAACTGCACCAGCGTGACGCTCGGCAATCCGTAGTTCAATGGACTTGCCGCCGCGCCGCTCAACACGTTGATCCCCAGGTTTGTCGCGACGTCTTCTTTGTTGGTGAAGAAGTTGCTGAGCTGGGAATTCGAGCGGTTCAGATTCCCCGTGAGGTTATTGGTCAACCGGCCTACGCCGATCGTGTAACCGAGCTGCAGCGAATATTGATGCGTCTGCTGCTTGCCGCCCAGGTCGGGAAACAGATTCACCTCGTCCGCGCCGGTGTGGCTGTAATTGAAGTTCGCGTTGATGCTCTGGTGCAGCCCCGGCGAGCTCGCTCCGGTGAACTGGCGGAGCACGTTTGAGAACGCCGTGCCCCCGCCAAAGCTGCGCATATAACGCGCGCCTACGGTCGTTGTGTTCGTGGTCGCCGAGGTCAGACGCTGGTAGTTCTGCCGGTTCGTCGTCGTCAGATTTGGCAGCGGCACGTAATTCAGCAGTGCGTTCGCCTGCGGGCTGATCCGTTGCGGCGGAATCGCATTGTTAGGGAACGGCAGCCCGGTGCTTGGATCATAGATCGTCGGCTGTCCCGCGAAGTTTCCTCCACGCAGCTCTGTATCCGGCACCGTTCCGTAGTTGTCGAAGGGCGATGACGAGTGATTGCCGATGAGCGACAGGAAGAAGAAATCCTTCGTATCATTCTCGAGCACGTGCGGGATGTACGGCGCTCCCGCGATGATCGCGCCAAAGCGGTTCGAGTTGTAGGCAGGCTGCGGCTCATCCTGGCCCCGCAGCGCGAAGTCCTTTGCATCGAACAGGCTGTTGCCGCCTTGCCAGAAGAGCGCGCCGTGCGGCTTGTTCGGATTCATGTGGCGGAAGTTGAAGCCCCGGCCACCCCCTCCGCCAAACCCGCCGCCACCACGACCGCCGCCGCGGCCGCCGCCGAATCCACCTCCGCCGCCTGGTCCTGCACCGCCCGGTCCGCCGCCACCGAATCCGGCAAAATTCCCCCCGCTCTGCCGTTGCCCGGGAACCTGCGCCAGCGTCTGCTGCTGTTGCATGTTTTCGAGGTTGTCGCGCATCTGATCCATGTTGACGCCGGCAAATGGATTCGTCGTGCCGCTCTGTCCGGTCACCGTCACGGACTCCGTGCTCACATCGCTGTTGCCCGCAGCGGAAGGCAGCGCCGCGCCGCCGGTGTCCCCACCTGCGGCGATCGCGCCCAGAGCGCCCGCCATCAGGCCCAGGTTCTGCGCGCCTTGCCCCCCGAGGTATTGGCGAGCCCCCGCGCCACCACCGCTCTGACCCGCTCCGCGGCGTGTCTCTGCCTGCTCGATCTGTTGCTGGCGCGATGCCAGAAGCAGCGAAAAGTCCGTCTGCGGCGCCGCGCTGCCACCGTGCAGCAGCACCTCTTTGGTCGATCCGGCGAAGGCCGCGAAGTCGGCTCGCACCACATAGCGCCCGTCTTCGTCGATATGGAGAGTAAATGCGCCACGGCTATCCGTTGCGGTTACGTATTGCTTGCCCGTCAGCGTGTTCTTCGCCGTAACGGCAACGCCCGGCAGCGGCGTCTGGCCGGACTTGATCACGCCCGCAATCGTTCCGCCGGCAGCGGACGACACAGAGGCGTCAGTCTGCGCCTGCTGCAGGATCATCGGGAGAGCGGGCGTCGCCGTCTGTAGCTGCTCGACCGGAGAAACAATCTCGATCTGGCTCCAGCCGCACAACGGCGTCATCAGCAATCCAGCCATCAAAGCCGCAAAGTAGCGGATACGCTTCATCGGCCCTCGGACCCGGCGTCGAGCCATGGTTCATGTCCCTTCAAATCGAAAACGGTGAGAGTCGTGGCAGTGAAAGTGCCGTTCATCACATGGCCCTCGGCGCGAAAGCCCTCGCCCGGCCGCAGGTCCGCCAGCGTTACCGAATCGTGTTTCTCCCGGAATGAAGTATTTTCATCCACCGCTATCTTTTGCTCCACGCCATCCAGCCGTTGTGTCTCAATTTTGGTCCCGGTAATTGCCGTGATCTTTCCCGCCGTCCACGTCTTGCCCAGGCCCTCGCGCGCCTTGCGTACCTCTTCAGACGGGATATCGATCAGGATCGCTGCGCCAACCGTCTTTTTCTTCGCATCCACGTTGCCGGCGGCAAAAATCATGTCACCCGTCTGTATCTCGCTCGCGCGGATCGCGTCGCGCCCCTTCATCAACCGTGTATTCACGCCGTAGAGCACCTTCCACGGCTGGCCGCTATCGGTCTTTACTGCAAAGCTGCCATCGTTCTTTCCCGTAGACGCTGCTGAAACCACCGTGCCCCGGAGCGTGTTCTCGCGGGAGAACTGTGCCCAACCCTGATCGTCGGCATCCTGCGCTCTGGCCTGCCGTCCGGCAGAGACGGCAAACACCGCCATTAGGACACCTGCAACAGCCAAAGCAAGACCCCGGCCCCAGCGACTTACTTGTAAAGCATCCGGCATAGGAAAATCGAAGAGGTAGCCTCCCGAAGGGGTCGCCTGCTTAGACGAGAATACGGGATCAAAGGACGCCATTCGCCCATATCGCAGCCCCATTTGATCTGCTCGAACCTCCTCTGAACCGGGACGGATTTCCGCTTTCCCGCGGCGCATCTCCGGGAAACCTGCTCTACACTCCCGCCATGGCCAGTTCTCCGGCAGTCGACCACCACCATGAAACCCATTTCCAGTCCGGGGATACCGTCCGCGACATTGTCATCGGCATGGCGGACGGCCTCACCGTGCCCTTTGCGCTCGCCGCCGGTCTCTCCGGCGCCATCAGTTCCCTGCACATCATCGTGCTCGCCGGACTGGCGGAGATCGCCGCCGGGGCCATTGCCATGGGATTGGGTGGCTATCTGGCAGCGCGCGGCGATGCCGAGCACTACCGCAACGAACGCCTCCGCGAAGCACGCGAAGTGGTGGAACGCCGCCAGGATGAAGAAGAGGAGATCTATCAGGTTTTTAACGCCTACGGCGTCGAGCGCCACGAGGCCGCGCCCGTGCTGGCTGCGCTCCAGCGCAATCCGTCGGCCTGGGTGGACTTCATGATGCGCTTTGAACTCGGTCTGGAAGAGCCGCAGGCCGGCCGCGCACTGCGCAGTGCGTTAACCATCGCCGGTGCATATGTCCTGGGCGGCCTTGTTCCTCTGCTGCCCTATATGCTAGGTTCCGTCCATACCGCGCTTCCCGCATCGGTCGGCATCACCCTCCTGGCCCTGCTGCTCTTCGGCGCGGTCAAAGGCCGCATCACAGGCGCGGGCGCGGTACGCAGCGGATTGCAAACCGTCATTATCGGTGGGCTGGCCGCGGCTGCCGCCTTCGGTCTGGCGCGCCTGCTGAGCGCCCCTTGAACCGTCTTCCACTCGATATCGGGTCTGCCGCAACCATCCCCACTACGTCGGGTAACGAACAATCGGCTGTTCCCCTGGTTACCAATTCTTAGAGTCCGTCACCTACCCCTTGTGCATCCATAGGTGTGGTGCGTAAAGCATTTTTCTGTACGGATAGAGCAGGCCACAGAAGCTTATGTAGCCTTTCTTTAAGGAAAGGTCACGCCGAAATGGTCTCCGCTACCTGACAACTTCAGGAAAAAATGCGTTAGTGTACCCGGTTGTGATTTACTGCGTCACAATGTGCGACCGTACCGTTAGCAATTTTGTGACAAACGAAATGCTAGGCTGTGCGAGCAACAGCGGGGCAGTTATCGCGCTCCAATTGCCAAGACACCCGAACCGTAAGGACGCACTGGATCAATGTCAGCAGCAGTTACACTTAGCGCGCCCGGACTTCTGACCGCTTTCACCGCGACGCGCGGCCAAAGCCTCGCGCTGTGTACTCCGCTCACTCCGGAAGACATGATGGTGCAGAGCTGTCCCGAGGCCAGTCCCGCCAAATGGCATCTGGCCCATACCACCTGGTTCTTTGAAACTTTCATCCTGCGCGAATATCTTGCCGGCTACCAGCCCTTCCATCCTGACTTCCTCTGGCTCTTCAACAGTTATTACAATGAAGTCTCCGATCAGCCGGAGAAAAAGCTCCGTGCCTCCTTCTCGCGTCCCGGCATCGAGGCCATCCTCGCCTACCGCCAGCATGTGGAAGACGCCATCGCGACCCTCGACAAAGAAGGTCTGCCTCCCGAAGCAGCACAGCGTATCGAGTTGGGCATCCATCACGAGCAGCAGCACCAGGAACTGCTCTGCTACGACATCAAGCACGCACTGTGGACGAATCCCCTGCATCCCGCATACGCACCCGGCGGCACATTCGCATCCGATGCTCCGCCATTGCGCTGGCTCAGCTTTGCAGGCGGCCTTGCCGAGATCGGTTACACCGGCGAAGATTTCGCCTACGACAACGAATCGCCACGGCACACAGTGTTTCTCCAGCCCTTTGCGCTCGCCTCTCGCGCGGTCACATGCTCGGAATATCTCGCCTTCATGGAAGATGGCGGCTACACGCGTCCCGAGCTCTGGCTCTCGGAAGGCTGGGACACCGTGAATTCGCAGCAATGGAACGCGCCGCTCTACTGGCGTCGGCTCGACGAAAACGGACTCGACGAAAAGAAGACCGGCGGCGCGTGGATGGTCTACACCATGCGCGGACTCCGGCCGTTGAGCGAGATGGCCGCCACACCCGTCTGTCATGTGAGCTACTTCGAAGCCGATGCCTTCGCCCGCTGGGCCGGCAAACGGCTGCCCACGGAAGCAGAGTGGGAGACCGCGGTCGCCCAGCAGTTGGCCGCCGTTCCCGCCAGCGCCAACCTGCTCGAGAGCGGCCAGTTGCATCCGATGGCCGCGCCTGGCGCTGATCTCGATCAAGTCTTCGGCGATGTGTGGGAGTGGACCCGCAGCGCTTACCTTGGCTATCCCGGCTACCGCGCGCCCGCAGGTGCGCTCGGCGAATACAACGGTAAATTCATGTCCAGTCAGATGGTGCTGCGCGGCGGCTCCGCGGTCACACCTCGTTCCCACATTCGATCCACCTATCGCAATTTTTTCTCGCCCGCCGCGCGCTGGCAATTTGCGGGCTTCCGCCTGGCACAGGACCCATCGCAGGAATCCTCCGAGGCACGACCCATTCAGACACAAAACATCCCGACACGGGGGAAAGTCTTTTCCCAATGAATGCAGTCACACTACCCCAGTTGCCGAATGCGGCATACACGCCTGTCGGCGCCGAGGTCTATCGCGGTCTCACCTCGAGGCCACGCACGATTTCTCCCTGGCTCTTTTATGACCAGGAGGGATCGAAGCTCTTCGAACAGATCACCGAGCTCGACGAATATTACGTCACTCGCACGGAGCGCAATATCTTCCGGGCACACGCAGATGCCATCATCGCCGCGGCCTCAGCACCAACCGCCCACGGTCTTGAACGCGACCTTACCGTGCTTGAAATGGGCGCGGGCACCGCTACCAAGACCGGGTTACTGCTCAGGGCAGCGGTCCGCCGTCAGGAAACCGTGACCTACTGCGCCCTTGACGTCTCTGAGTCGGCGCTCCGCGAAGCCCGCCACAATCTGACCTCTGCCATCCCCGGCGTGGTCTTCGAGTCGCGCGTCGCGGACTACACCAAGGGGCTCGGCGACATCCCTGCGGACGGCACGCGACGCCTGGTGCTCTACATCGGATCGAACCTCGGCAACTTCGAACCTGCCGAAGGCCGCGATCTGCTGCGCGACATCCGCAATCAGCTCACACCCGGCGACATGCTGCTGCTCGGTGTCGATATGGTCAAAGACATTCCCACCCTGATCGCTGCATACGATGATCCCCGTGGAGTTACCGCAGCCTTCAACCGCAATGTGCTGGCGCGCATCAATCGCGAGCTCGGCGCCGACTTCGATCTGATGAAGTTCCGCCATAAAGTGCGGTGGAATGGAGAGCACTCCCGCATCGAGATGCACCTCGAAAGCCTCATGGCCCACGAGGTTTCCATCCCCTCCCTGGATCTCTCGCTCGACTTCCGGCGCGGTGAAACCATCCACACGGAGAGCAGCTACAAGTTCACTATCGACGGCGCGCATCACCTGCTCGCGCAGACCGGATTCACCGTAGTTGAGGACTGGACCGATCCACAGCGCTGGTTCGGCGTCTTCCTCGCCCGCGTCCACTGACGCATCACTCAACCATCAGCCGAGTGCCCCATTCTGGCAAAGCCAGTGTGGGGTAGCTTCCGGCCTGCGGGCGCGAAGCGCCCACCACTTCGCCCACCGCTTCAATGTCCGGGCATTCCACGCGTCGGCGCGTCGCAGGCTGTGTCATCCTGAGCGAGGCCGAAGGACCCGTAGTCTGCCGGCACAAACCATGACACCCAAAAGCGAGCGACCAAAGGAAGCGAGCCTCTCGGAATACGCCGCAGGCGTCTCCGCCCGTGCGGCAAGCACCGTACACTCGATGGCGAGAACCTCCGCCATGCACATCCGCCTCGCGACTGGATCCGATGTTCCCGCCATCCTCACCCTGATCCACGCGCTCGCTGTCTACGAACGCGAGCCCGATGCCGTGCAGCTTGGCGAATCCGAACTGCGCCGCGATGGCTTCGGGCCGCGACCGCTCTTCGAGTGCCTCATCGCCGACGACGACGGAGAAGCCGCGGGCTTTGCGCTCTACTTCCCCATCTACTCCACCTGGCGCGGTCCCAGCGTGCATCTGGAAGATCTGTTTGTACAGCCGGCGCATCGCGGCCGCGGCATCGGCAAGGCGCTTCTGGAACGCGTGGCCGCCATCGCGGTCGAGCGCGGCTGCACGCGGCTGCAATGGGACGTCCTCGATTGGAACACGCCGGCGATCGACTTCTATCGCAGCACCGGGGCTGTGATGCTGGAGAGCTGGCGCATCATGCGGGTCACGGGCGCAGCGCTGGCGCGTCTCGCCAACTCGCGCACGGAAGCCACGTAAGCGATTACACTGCTCTGGTCTGTATTCGAAGGAGAAACACCGTGTCTCTGCGACCAGCCTCCGCATTCCTCCTCGCCGCAGCATGCTTTGCCATACCCTCCGCCCGTGCTCAGTCCATCGAATACCGGGCCGATGCAAAGCTCTGGATCATCCAGGCCGGCGACTTCACCTATGCCATGGGAGTCGACGAGCGCAACTGGCTGCAGTCGCTCTATTGGGGTCCGCGCATCGACCTCGCCGAAGACTTCCACGCCGCGCATAGCCTGCCTGAGGTCGTATCGTTCGATCTTCCGACCACGACCACGCCGCAGGAGTACGCGGCCTGGGGCGCGGGTCTCTACACCGAGCCCGACCTGAAGGCCACCTTCGCCAGCGGCAACCGTGACGTCGTCCTTCAGTACGTTGATCAGCACCAGACGCACGACGCCAACAGCCAGACACTCGATATCACCATGCGCGACATCAAGCTGCCGCTCGTCGTGCACCTCTTCTATCGCGTCTACACCGGGCAGAGCGTGCTTGAGCGCTGGTCCACCATCGAGAATCAGACGAAGGAAGACGTCGTCCTCGAAGACGCGGCCAGCGCCACCTGGAGTCTTCCCAATCTGCAGAATCGCAACTATCGCGCCCACTGGCTCACCGGCCGCTGGGCCGGCGAATGGCAACTGCAATCGGCGGCGCTTGATGTGGGCAGCCAGGTCATCGAGAGCCGGCGCGGTTCGACCAGCCATCAGGCCAATCCCTGGTTCGCCCTCGAAGGCCCCGACGCGGGCTCAGGCGCCAATGACGAAGAGCACGGCCCCGTCTACTTCGGCGAGCTCGGCTGGAGCGGGAGCTGGCGCATCACCATGGAGCAGAGTTCATACCATCAGGTTCGTATCACCGGCGGTTACAATCCCTTCGACTTCGGCTACCGCCTCGCACCCGGCGAGTCACTGACCACTCCGCCCTTCTACGGCGGCTTCACTGACGGCGGCATGGGCGAGGCCTCGCGCATCCTGCACCGCTTCCAGCAAGGCGTCATCCTGCCCGGCGCACCGCACCCCAAGCTGCGCCCCGTCCTCTACAACTCATGGGAAGCCACCGAGTTCAACGTCAGTGAGTCCAGCCAGATCGCGCTGGCCGAAAAAGCCGCGCAGCTTGGCGTCGAGCGTTTCGTGATCGACGATGGCTGGTTCGGTCAGCGCAAGGACGATCACGCCGGCCTCGGCGACTGGTACGTCAACAAGCAGAAGTTTCCCAACGGCCTCAAGCCGGTGATCGATCGCGTCCACCACCTCGGCATGGACTTCGGCATCTGGGTCGAACCTGAGATGGTCAACCCCGACAGCGATCTCTATCGCAAGCATCCCGAGTGGGCGATGAACTTCCCCGGCCGCCCACGCACCGAAGGCCGCCATCAGCTCCTGCTCAACCTCGCGCGTCCCGACGTGATGGAGTACACCTATCACTGGCTCGATGAGCTGGTCTCCAACAACGACATCGACTTTCTCAAGTGGGACTACAACCGCAACTGGTCCGAGCCCGGCTGGGATGGCGTGCCCGTCGCCGACCAGAAGAAGATCTACGTCGCCTATGTTCACAACCTCTACGCCATCCTCGATCGTCTCCGCGCCAAGCATCCCAAACTCGAGATCGAATCCTGCTCCGGCGGTGGCGGCCGCGTCGACCTTGGCATCCTGCGCCGCACGGAAGAGGTCTGGCCCTCCGACAACACCGATGCGCTCGATCGTCTCTCTCTCCAGGATGGCTTCACCCACGCCTACACCCCCGGCGTGATGATGGCCTGGGTCACCGATGCACCCAATCGCAAGACACCCCTCAAGTTTCGTTTCCTGGTCGCGATGGAAGGCTCGCTCGGCATTGGTGCGAACCTCAACAACTTCACACCGGAAGATATGACCACCGCGAAGGATCTGGTCGCGTTCTATAAGACCATCCGGCCCACGGTGCAGCAGGGCCTGCAGTACCGCCTCATCGCGCCCTCACGGCCGGGCGCACCCAGCGAGCGCGCCGCCACCGAATACGTATCAGCCGATGGCACACAAGCCGTTCTCTTCGCCTATCTCCACTCGCAGAACTTCGGCGACCCCTACCCGCTCGTGCGCCTCCAGGGCCTGGATCCAAAGGCCATCTACAGTGTGCGTCCGCTGGACCCCAAACAACTCACCTCCCAACAGGAAGCAAGCGGCAGCTACTGGATGGGCCACGGCCTGCAACTTGATTTGCAGGGAGACTACGACAGCACCGCCGTCGTGCTCGAGCGGCAATGAAGCAATGCGAAGGACCGGCACTTCAGAGTAGAGGCGCGCAGATCGCGCCTGCGTTGTTGGCCGACCTGCAATCCTCACGCGCTCTCTGTCGCTTGGGTTACATTCCGGCGAGGCCGGCTGCTTGACGGGAAACAGACGAATCCGGCATCCTCCTCCTAGAAACATTCCTGAAACATTCCCCCAAAGGTCCCGCCACAGATCAAAGATTTCATTCTGCGAATCTGCAGAACCAGATCACACTGCTGCAACTTTTCTGCAAGGCTCTCGTCTACTCACGAACGTGGTCCAAAGTCCGTCTGAAGCTGAGCCATGAGGAAGAATCGATGCACCGTGTAATAGGGCCGCTTGCTGCAGCCCCAAGCCTCGCCTTATTTGCACTTCTATTCGCCGGATGCGGGTCGTCGCCCTTCGGCAGTGTGACTTCCACTCCCAATCCCCTGGTCGCCCAGTACTCCGTCAATCCCGCCCTGCGCGGAACCGTGACCGTCGAATTTGGAGAGACAACTAGCTACGGAATGTCCACAGCTCCTGTGGCCACTACGGTCGGACCAACAACTGTCCTGGTCGCCGGCATGAAGGCAAATACCACCTACCATATGCGGGCGCATGCCGACTACGACAGCGGCAGCTCTCAGGAGGACGTGGACCACACCTTCACCACACGAAGCCTGCCCCAGGGTCTGCTCCCCCCGTTTACCGTGACAGCCACATCCGGGCTATCACCGCAGCCCGGAGTGGAACTCGTTGATCCGGCGGCGGCGCCCCACTACCAAACTCCCTTTGCCACTGATCTCCAGGGCAATGTCATCTGGATCTACGCTCCATCCGAGATCAAGCAAGGTACGATTTTGATCTATCCGGTAAAGCTTCTCTCCAACGGGCATTTCATGTGTCTGATCGCGTCTAACTCCTCAGACCCGGTCACCACGCCGGCGCCTGCCTCCGCGGCCAATCTGCTGCGAGAGTTCGACTTGGCAGGAAATACCATACGCCAGATCACCATGGCGGAATTGAACGCAAAACTTGCCGCGGGAAACTTTAACCTCACGCTCCAGCTCTTCAGTCACGACTTCACCGAACTTCCAAATGGTCACATCCTGGTGATCGCCAACACCACGAAGGAGTTCACCAATCTCCCGGGATATCCCGGCACCACCAATGTGCTCGGCGATGTGGTCGTCGATCTCGACCAGAATCTCAACCCCGTCTGGATCTGGAATGAGTTCGACCACCTGGATGTGAACCGCCACCTCATGAGCTTTCCCGACTGGACGCACTCGAATGCTATCGCATACTCGCCTGACGATGGCAATTTCCTCATTTCTATACGTCATCAGAGTTGGATCGTGAAGGTGGATTACCGCGACGGCGGCGGCACCGGCAATATCCTTTGGAAGCTGGGTCAAGGCGGTGACTTCAAATTGCAGGGCGCCGTGGACCCAACGGACTGGTTCTACGCCCAGCACGATGTGAACTTCGTCAGTTCCAACACTACCGGCAGCTTCAAACTGGCTGTCATGGACAATGGCGACAACCGGCTATTTCCTTCCGCCCTCGTCTGCGGTGCCGCTGGAGCGCCGGTCTGCTACACGACGGTCCCCATCATGCAGGTTGATGAAAATGCGAAGACGGTATCCTTCCTCTTCCACCATCCTGTTCCCACGCAGTATTACAGTTCTTTTGCCGGCGATACACGCGTCCAGCCCAACGCAAATATCGAATACAACCTCGCAGGCGTAGGCCCCGTCGCTTACGTGCTCGAAAAGACGCCCACCGAAACACCGCAGACCGTCTGGAAGATGTCCATCAACACAAACACATATCGCGCCTATCGCATGCCCAGTCTCTATCCCGGCGTTCAGTGGTAAGCGGCAACAGGTAGTCTCGATCCCGGGCAGGACTCGATTCCGGCAGATTCGATCGATGAAGCAAGCCCGTCGTGGCTTACAGAACCTTCATCACCACCACGGTCAAATCATCCGCCTGCTCGCGCGCGCCTGCATATGCGGAAACGGCCTCGGCAATGTGGGCGACCGCGACGCTCGCCGATTCCCCTTGCTCGCGCAAAACCACCTGCCGCAATCGGTCCGTGGAAAACTCCTCGCCCTGCTCGTCCTCCTGCTCGGTAACACCATCGGTGAACATCGTCAGGAAGTCGCCCGGTTCCAGCGGAACGACCGTATTCGTGAACTGTGCATCCGGCAAAATCCCTACGATGGGCCCGGCTTCGTTCAGCAGCAGGCACTCACCCGTCCTGGAACGCACAAGCAGTGGCGGATTGTGCCCCCCGCAGGTGTATTCCAGGGTGCGGCTGGCCGCGTGCACACGCGCATAGAAGATGGTGGCGAAGGTCGCTGAATTCATAATCTGCCTCAACGACTCGTCTAGATCTTTCACGATTGCGGCCGGACCGCTCAACTCCCGCGCGCGCGTGCGCAAAGCCAGCGCGAGCGAAGGCATCAGCAGAGCCGCCGCTGCTCCCTTGCCGGAGACATCGGCGATCACCACATCCACCACATCCTCGGATATTTCGAAAAAATCGTAGTAGTCGCCTCCCAGCAGCCGCGCCGGATGCATCACCGCCGCCAACTCGAAACCAGGTAGCGTGGGTGGCTTGGGCAAGACGCGCATCTGGACCTGGGAGGCCAGAACCAGATCGCGCTCATACGCATCGCGCTGTTTGCGCACCTCGACCGTCAGGCGATCTCGCTGTTTCGCGATCAGCGTGACCAGAAACCCCACAATCAGAAATCCCGCAAGCCCGATGACATTGTGCGTAATGCGCACCGGAATCGAATGCGCGTGAGGCCCAAAGATGTCGGACAAAAACGTGCACACCACAGCCAGAGCAACCGTCACGAGCAACGGATTGATCAGTCCGCTGAGAGCGACCGGCAATACATACAGATAACCCAACGAAATATCGGCGACGACCTTCCAGTCCGTAATGGCAACGGCAGCGACAGCGAGAGCAACCACGATGTTGAGCAACCCCATCGTCCGCTGCTCTTCCAATCGCTGATCGCGTTTGTCTCTCCCGCTCTTTCTCCACGCCGCCATCCGTTCGCGCCCTCCTGGCAAAGGTCAGCCTCTTCTTGGGAGGCGTAGTCATACTAACCTCGTCCTGGCCCTGAACGAAGCGCGAACCCTACGTTTTCTCTATGCGCTTAGGTTCTCTATGTCCTCAGGATCGCGCGGCAATGCCGATGCCAGGACAAGTGCTGCTCCGGCGAAGAGCCATGTGTCCGCGACGTAATTCAACGCGTCATTAAAATCCGCCGCTGATCCGCCACAGGAGAGGATCAAAATAACCAGATATGGAAATAGCGTAAGCACCGTCATCAATGCGCCAATCGAGGCTGCGGCTATCCGAGGTTTTTTGTTCAGGGCCAAGCCGATTCCAGCGGCCAGCAGGATCGCTCCTGCGAGGTATCCCCACACTGTGGGGAATGGGACCCATAAAGGCATCGTCTTTTCCAAAGGAACGCCGGGTGCAAACTCTGGATGAAGAAAATGGTTTACAGCAAAAACAATCGCAGCAATCGCGACCACGATGCGCCCAAATAAAATCATCCATTTCGATTGTTGCGGCGACGAAGCGCGGCTATGCAGTCCGGCCAGAGCCCATGCGCCTCCCGCAAAAGAGAGATCTCGCAGCGCGTAGGCCCACGCGAATCGATCTTTGGGATGCGCGAGCGCACTCGGCAAATAAATCAGGCAGACAAATAGAAAGAACATCCATCCCAGCAGGGTGGATGACAAGCGTACGAACTTCCTCACCGTAAGACTGGTAGCCGCTGCGAGCAGCGCACATCCGACAAAATACGCCCAGAACAAATGCACCGGCATCCAGGACGGAACCATATTCTGGACAAACTCAGGGCCGCGGAAATGCTCGGGCGCGAATACAGCGAGTGGGACGGCGATGAAGACACAGCCCAGCGTGATGAGCTTGTCCCAGCCGCGAGCCGCAAGGATATCTTTGCGAAGTACCCAAACTCCGGCAACAAGATAGATAAGCCCGGCAAAGCACATCCAGAAATTTGCGGATGAAAGCATCAGGCCCTCTTTCGCGAAGGTGCCGCAGCACAGGGGATGCTGCAGCCGCGAAGGTGCTGCTGCATGGGGGGTGCTGGAGCATAGATTAGCGCCCTTCCACCGCCTGGCCACATACTCGGCCGGCGCGTGGAGATTCGCAGGGCTCTCATCCGTTCATCAGACGATGTTTTTTGCGGCCTCTTACGGGCTCGGGAGTGGGCATATGCAGGTCCCTGGCGACTATGCACTGTGACTTGGAACGTGCAATCACGAACTGATTTCTGGCTGCCTTAGGACCGTCCCCATTGGCCCGTCCTTCAACTCGGGCGAAGGTCGTAGCGCACAGTCACAGACAGGAGGCCGAAAAGCAAAAGCGGTTTCCTCTTTGGACCCATATTGGGGGCCGGGAAAGAGTCGGCTGAGGCTTTAAGTTGTTGATTTGATGGTGGGCGCTGCAGGATTTGAACCTGCGACTTCCACCGTGTGAAGGTGGCACTCTACCGCTGAGTTAAGCGCCCCACAGGGGTAGGACTCATTCACTCTACCATCGGCCGGCCATGGAGCCCAATTCGGCCGGATGCCGCTGACGCGCGCGCGGGGCCCACGGTTCTAGATGGATAGCTCGATGCCGCAGCGGTGCGCTGTCTCCCGCGCAACTCCGGCATCTACAATGCGGTAGCCTCTCATGCCGTCCCCGCCGTCATCTCGCTTTGCGCCGCATCCAGATGAGCCGCGCCGCCGTGGTGGAGAGGAGCCCGCCGATCCCACCGGCGAGCCACGGGCAGATGACCTTGAATCGATGGAATCGATTGAAAATGAAGAGCTTACTGCCTCAGATGCCGATCTGGAAGTCGACCCGGGGGGCGATGTCGAGGAAGACGCAGAGGATGCGCAACGTTTTGCTGCATCCGGGGTTAAGGAGGACATGGCTACCGCTGCGGTCCATCCCCAATCGCATGTCAGCCCGCTCGCCGGTGATCTCCGGACGGCTTCGGGTCTTCCCGCCCTGCCTCCCGGAGGCTGGAGTCAGCTATCGGATGCCGAGATCATGCTGCGCGTCGCAGCCGGGGACGAGGCAGGCTTCGGTCTGCTGGTGGAGAAGTTCCGGCGGCAGATGGTGCACTACATGTTTCGCATGGTCCATAACCAGGCCATCGCCGAAGAGCTGGCGCAGGAGGTCTTCCTCCGCGTCTATCGCGCCCGCGCCAGTTATCGCGCGGAAGCCAAGTTCAGCACCTGGCTCTATCGCATTGCGACCAACCTGGGTGTGAATCATGCACGGGATACGCGCTACGAACGGAGCGCACAAACGGTCTACCTCGATCAGCCCGATCCCGAGACCGGGATCAGCCCGGATGTGGCCGACTCCACCCCGTCGGTGGAACAGGATATGGTGCGGGAGGCGCGGCTCGCCGCCATCCGCAAGCACGTCATGGCGCTACCCGAGCGGCAGCGCACAGCAGTCCTGATGCACAAATATCAGGACCTGGATTACAAACAGATAGGCGCAGTGTTGAAGCTGAGCGAATCGGCGACGAAGTCGCTGCTCTTCCGCGCCTACCAGACATTACGCGAGCGGCTGCAGGAGTTCATCTGATGCTCAACTCCCAGTCACCATCAGCATCGGAGCAAGGAAATTAGCACCATGGATTGCAAAGCGACCAAGACGCAATTAGCCGACCTGCTGCTCGATCCGGCAGCCGCGACGCCTGCTGCTCGCGAGCACGTCGCTGCCTGCGCGGAGTGCGGCAAGGAACTGCATGACCTGCAGGCAACCATGCTGGCGATGGATGCCTGGGATGCCCCGGAACCCTCGGCCTATTTCGATACGCGGCTTGCCGCGCGCCTGCGCGAGGAACAGGCAAACCCGCCGGCCAGCTTTTGGGAACGCATGCGCGCCCGACTACTCTACGGGTCGAATCCGCATTTTCGTCCCATAGCGGCTGGAGCGCTGGCATTGCTCTTGATGTTGGGCGGCGGCACGGCGGTGTGGATGCAGAACGGCGCGAAGCCGCCGGTTCCCCAGGAGTCCGCGACTGTGCACGATCTGCAATTGCTGGATGGCAATGCACAGGTCTATCAGCAACTGAGTTCGCTGGATGCAGATCTGGATGATGATTCCGGCAATCCATCGAAGAATTGAGCGAAAGCGCGCTGCCGGAGGCGTGCTGGCTGCAATGTGTGAGGCGGCGCCATCGTGCCGCCGAATGAAGAGAGACGGACTGCCATGCCTCGGTGCGCAACACGACCCAGCACGACCAGCGGATGCACTGCGCCTGAACGCGGCGTTGTCTCTGTGGGACGTGCTGTAGCGCGCGCGGCTGCCTTCCTTCTTTCCATCGCCGTTGCCGTCTTCCCGCCTGCTCACGCACAGCATGGCGGATCGCATCCCTCGGCGCCTCACGCCTCCGCGCCACATATGTCTGCGCCACATATGTCCTCACCCTCGCGGCCGGCATTCCGCGGACCGGCCTATGGCGGCTCTCCCTATCGCGGCTCTGCGCCCCGGATGGCTCCCACTTATCGCGGCTTCCCGCCCGGCTATGCCGGCCGTCCTGCCCCCGTCGGACGTCCCCTCCCGTATCCCGGCATCGCACCCAATCGATACGCGCCGGCGCCCCGCCCGGCGTATGGCCCGGGCATGCCCTATGGGGCAGCGCCGCGAGGACCCTACGGCGCGCCCACGGCAAACGTGCGCGGTCCGCATCTGGGCAGTTGGCTGCAGAGCCACCAGGGGCAGTCGTTTGCCGGCCAGGAAAATGCTCTGCGCCAGGAGCCGGGATTCAATCGCCTGCCGCCGCAGCAACAGCAGCGCTTGATCAATCGTCTCCATCAGCTGGACGCGATGCCGCCTGACCAGCGCCAGCGCACAATCAGCCGCAACGAAAACTTCGAACGGCTCGACCCGCAGCAGCGTCAGGCCTTTCTCGGTTCGGCGCAGGACCTGCGCACCATGGACCCGGCGCGCAAACAGCAGGTGCGTAGCGCCTACCGCGTGCTCCGCGACATGCCGCCGCAGCAGCGCGAGCATGTCCTCAACTCTCCCGCCTACCGTTCCATGTACAGCGACCACGAGCGCGATGTGCTGGGAAACCTGCTGTCCGTGGAACCATATACGCCGCGGTAGCCCCGCCGGCTTCCCTGTCTCCGCAACAGACAAGTTTTTGATCTCTCCGTTAGTAACCTCACCGCGCGCCCTTTCGGGTATGGCGTAACCATGCGGCGTAATCGGCAGGTCGCCTTTTGCACAACCAAAGAACGGATCCATCTCATTAAACTGATCAGGCAATGAATTCGCGTCGCCGTAATAGATGCGAGTTATCTTGACCTATAAGCATTTCAGAAAAGCAGTAAACGATTCGTTGCCGTATTGGTAGCACTTTGCTTTGGTTCTTGCTGGCATTCCCCCCAGTTGCTGGCCCCCGTTGTCCAACGGAAGAGCCCTGTTCCAATTCCTGTCTCAAAAATGGAAGTGCGTGAGCGCGTGTCGTTCTCGTGCATATTGCTTTGACCGTTACATGGGGGCCTCAAAATGAGCGTTGGCAACTGTCGCTGTTACACTTCGTTTCGCTTTCTCCTTCTCTGCCTCTGCCTCCCGCTGCTTGCGGCGGGCGTTGGCTGCGGAGGGTCTGCATCAGCCGGCACCGGCACGACGAAGGTCCTGACCGCAATCGCGGCAACGCCGGGAACGGCAAGTGTCGCCGTCGGCGCCAAGCAACAGTTCACCGCGACTGGCAACTTACAGCGACGGCTCAACCGCGGATGTCACCGCGACGGCAAGCTGGACAGATACCAATGCAAAAGTAGCCACCATCACCTCGTCCGGCGACGCAACCGCCGTTGCCGCGGGTTCGACCACCGTAACCGCTAGCCTCGACACCATCACGGGAACCGCTGCACTCACCGTAGCGGCGGCGCCAAAAACTCTGACCGCGATCGCCATCACCCCGGGCACCGCCAACATTTTGGCCGGGGCCACGCAGCAGTTCACCGCAACCGCGACCTACAGCGACAGCTCCACGGAAAACGTAACCGCTACAGTATCCTGGACGACGTCGAATGCGGTGGTTGCGAAAATCAATTCCGCCGGCCTCGCGACCGCCCTCGCCTCGGGCTCGGCAAGCGTGACCGCTACCCTGAGCGGCGTCAGCGGCAGCGCGAATCTCGCCGTGACCGTCCCGGCGGCAACGCTCGCCTCCATCGCCATCACGCCCGCCACCGCCACCATCGCGGCCAAAGCCACGCAGCAGTTCGCTGCGACCGGAACCTACAGTGACGGTTCGACCGCCAACATAACCAGCACGGTAAGCTGGACCACCTCCAGTGCAGCAGTGGCCACCGTGAGCGCGTCGGGCCTGGCCACCGGCGTAGCCGCGGGCTCGGCAACCGTCACCGCATCGTTGAGTGGTGTCAAGGGCACCGCGACGCTCACCGTAACCCCCATCCTCACCTCGATCTCTGTCACGCCGGCCACACCGACCATCTCGGCTGGCGCCACGCAGCAGTTCGCCGCGACCGGAACCTACAGTGACGGTTCGACGAAACCCGTGACCGCAACCTGGACCGCAGCCAATCCGGCGATCGCGACTATCAACGCGTCAGGTCTGGCTACCGCGGTTGCTTCCGGTGCAACCCCGATCACCGCTTCCTCGAATGGCATCAGCGGAAGCACACTCCTGACTGTCAGCGGGCTCACGCTTTCGGTGTCTCCTAACCCCGCGACGTTTGCCGTAGGTGCAACCCAGCAGTTCACCGCGACGGCTACCGAGTCCGGCGGATCGCCCACCGACGTGACCGCGACGGCCAATGGACCGTCGCCAACACCGCAGTCGCCACGGTCAGCCTCGGGCGGTTTGGCCACCGGTGTCGCCGCGGGTTCTACCACCGTCACCGCTTCGTATAACGGGATCAACGGCGAATGCCGCGATCACCGTCACCATCGCTGCAAACACTGGCGTCAACATCCCCACCTGGCACGTCGACAACAACCGGAGCGGCCTCAATCCGAACGAAAAGTCGCTGACTCCCACCAACGTAGCCGCCGGAACCTTCGGCAAGCTCTTCTCCTACCTGGTGGATGGCTACGCCTATGCCGAGCCGCTGCTCATCTCCAACGTCACCATCAACAGCGCCGTGCACAACGTCCTCTATGTAGCGACGGAATACGACAGCGTGTACGCCTTCGACGCCGACACCTACGGTACCGGCGCCCCCTTATGGAAGACCTCGCTGTTGCAGTCCGGCGAGACCCCGATCACCGGCGCCACCGTTCAGCCGTATCAGGGCGTCACCTCCACGCCGGTCATCGATACGTCGATCGAACACCATCTACGTCGTCTCCGCACAGAAATCTTCAGGACGGCTCTAGCTACCGGTTGAATGCACTTGATATCTCGACTGGCTTGCCGAAACAGACCGCGGTCACCATTACCGCTTCGGTGTCAGGAACCAATTCCACCGCTGTCAACGGGATCGTATCCTTGCCCTCAGGGTGCGTCCAGCGGGCGGCCCTGCTGCTCGCGAACAGCACCATCTATATCGGCGTGGGAAGCTGCCATAGCGGATGGCTGCTCTCCTACAATGCGCAGACTCTAGCAGACCGGCGTCTTCAACGCCAGCCCCAACATCGATGGCGAAGGCACCTATGGTGGTGCGGGCGGCGTCTGGATGGGCAGTGGCGGCCCTGTGGCGGACAGCGCCGGGAACGTCTACATCTCTACAGGCAATGGTCCATGGAACCCGACGCAAGGATCGTATTCGGACTCGATCTTGAAGTTCAGCCCGACTCTCCAGCTTCTGGACTACTTCACGCCTGAAGAGAACGGGTACATGAATTGTGAGGATTCGGATCTGGCTGCTGGCGGCTTGATGATGATTCCCGGCTCCGGCCAGATCGTTGGCGGCGGCAAGATGGGAAAAATCTATCTGCTAAGTACAGCCAGTCTGGGCCACGAAAGCGCGAAGGACACGGGAGCACTGCAGAGATTATTCGTCGAGCAGGGAATCGACAGTTCGCAACCCTATCCCACTTCCTGCACAGACAGCGATTCGCTGGGAAACCCTCTACCCAATGGGAAGACGTGGTACGTCGGAGGGTCCAACGATACCAATGGTGATACCAGTGACGGGATCAATTCGTATGAGATATTCGGGACCTCCGCATACTTCAATGGATCGATGTATCTCGGTGTCACTCCGACGACAACCAACGCACCCGTCGGTGTTGTCCGCCAGTTTACCTATGCTGCTCCCGGTGTCTTGACCGCGACACAGGCGTTCACCTCGCTCAATGTCAATCAGGAGCAGCCGGAAAACACCCGCGGCACCACACC
The DNA here is from genome assembly GCA_963815025.1 of uncultured Acidobacteriaceae bacterium. Taxonomy (GTDB): domain Bacteria; phylum Acidobacteriota; class Terriglobia; order Terriglobales; family Acidobacteriaceae; genus KBS-83. Next base: position 44,859 of record CAWFFD010000001.1, read on the forward strand.
ATTCATCTCCTCCAACGGCACAAACGACGGTATCCTCTGGACCATCGATCAGGGACAGCCGCTGCAGAGCCCTCAAGCCACCACAACCGCGACCTTGTATGCCTACGATGCAACCAATCTGAGCAATGAGCTGTACGGCAGCAACGTCAACTCTGGAGACCAGGCCGGCATCGGTATCAAATTCACCTCGCCCATCGTCGCCAACGGCAAGGTCTACATCTCCACCGGGCACGATCCTGTGTCGGCGAGTAAACCTCAGGGCGAAATCGATGTCTACGGCCTGAAGTAGGCTGCAACCTTATGGCGTTCCCCGCTGCAGTTCCGGAGATCCCCGCGGCCAGCATCGACAAGGCCGCGGCATACTATGTCGACACGCTGGGCTTTACCTTGGATTGGGGAGACGAACAGGGCGGCATTGCAGGGATCTCGAGAGGAAATTGCAGACTATTCATCACCAATCGCCCGTTCCGAGAACACTTCGGCAATGCGGGCCCTATCCTTTTCTGGCTCAATCTCGACAGCAAGGCTGAGGTGGACGGACTTTTCGCAGAGTGGAAGGCGGCGCAAGCGAAGATTGTCTCCGAGCCCGAGGACAAACCGTGGAAACTGCGCGAGTTTCTGGCCGCCGATCTCGATGGCAACCTCATTCGAGTCTTCTATGATTTCCGGCGCGACATATAAGAGAGCCACACAACGTGCACAGCTGCGCGTTTCTCAATTCTGATTTTTCCGACTAAAAACAGCTCCCGCAAGTCCCGCCGGAAAGCCCCTCAGCCATCGTGTTGAGGGGTTTTTCTTTCCCCTAATCCGCATGCGCGTTGCGACGCATGGACACGCAAGATCGACACCTCGCCCCAAGATTCAGATGGGTTGTTGACGGGATTTCCGATTAGTACTACATTGTAGTAGTTAATCGGGTTTCAGAGTCATGATGAGATCGCTCTCGCCTCCGGGTTTGCCGAGCCACAGCAGACGGTCGCTCCTTGTATCACTGGCCGGCGCGGCTCTGGCAACGAAAGCGCTGGCGTGGAAGTCGGAGAGCGACGCGGAGAGTGTCCGCCGCTTCGTGACGCCGGAATGCGAAGTGCGCATGAGCGTCGAATACTTCGCGAACGCCGCAGCCGACAGCTTTCGTTTCCGCGATTCCCTCACCAACCGGGCCTTTTGCCTCTCGCCAAATGGAGTAGAAAATAGCGCATGCCAGGCGCGATTTGCCGGCTCCCTTGCCATCGCCCACTACCATTTCCGCTCTCGCGTCTCACGCGCAGATGCCAATCAATCTCCGGGAACGCGTCCTCACCATCGACCACGACGGACGCATGGATCCGCGCCCTCCCTTCGAAAAGCTGACGCGCCATTCAAAGCGGCACGGTCAGCGATATCCAGGCCTTCGGCTACAATCCGGACGCGCCGAACCAACCCAATGGCAAGCCGATTTCCCTCTGGTGCCTCTTGCGCCAGGACCTCTTCCTGAACCAGCAGCCGTCGCCATTTCTCATCGTTCACTGGAAGCACACCTTCGACGCCATCACTCTGCTTGACGTGATTCCAGGCGACCGCACCGAGCTGGTCAACGGATAGTTGACATCGCTCCGCCATTAGTATCACAATGTGTCTCTAATCATGCTAGGCGAATTTGAATATCTGCTGATCAGCACCGCGGCCCGCCTCGGCGAGAACGCCTATGGCGCGGCCATTCGCGAAGGCATCGAGGAGATCGCCCAGCGCAAGTGCTCCATCGGAGCCCTCTACACCACCATCGAGCGGCTCGAAGCAAAGGGTCTGCTCACCACCTGGATGGGTGAGGCAACTGCTGAGCGTGGCGGACGCGCCAAGCGCATGGTTCGCGTCACCGGCAAAGGCGCTCGCGCTGCCAAGGAGTTTTACGACGCGGTGATGCGCGTCAGCAGCGGCGCATCGTGGGCGGCAAACCGAAGTGAAAGACTCTCATGACATCCCCTCTGTGGTCTTTGGTGGAATTTGCTGCCGCGCCGCTTGCTCAGCAAGAGCGCGATGCCGCTATCGGTGACTCACTCGAGGCCGGCGACAGCGCATGGCAGGCGTTGTCGAGCGTGCTCGGCCTGGTCCTTCGCCGGCAGCTCCTGCTCTGGAAAAGCTGGCGGCCATGGCTGGCCGTCTTTGGCGTTGGTGTGCCCGGCACCACGCTCCTTATGTACGTATCCGTCTCCGTTACGTGTACCTTTGATCGGCTCATGGGCTTTCAAATCAGCCGCTGGGCGCCGACCGGCCACGAAGGCTTCGCGCTGCTCCTGTGTCACATCTTTCTCTTGATCGCATGGTCTTGGACCGGCGGCTTTACCCTCGGCTCGCTCTCCCCACGAACGCTCTGGTTGAACGCCACGCTTGGTTGGTTTCTGGCTCTCTATTTCGCGAATCATTTCCGCCATTTTGGCAGCGAGTCACTAGCAAACCTTTCCCCGTATCTGTTTCTGGTGCCCGCCATCTGGGGCATTTGTCAGGGAATACGCACCGTCCGGCTCAGGCTAGGCCCTGCATTCCTTCTGGCCACCACCATTACGCTGCTGACAACTGCAGCATGGATCGACAACGCGCTCTGGATTCTGAATTGGTTCCTGCTCATCCCCGCGTGGTACCTGGTCGTGACGGCGCGCCGGGGCGCCCGCGACGAAAGCAGAAGAGTACCGCGTCCCGTTGGGACATCGCTGTAAAAGGCACGAGCCGTCGGTTCTTACGGTTGAACCTTCGCGATAAATGCAAGCATCGCGCCATTGAACCGCTCCGGCCTCTGCAGGGGAGCGAAATGGCTCACGCCAGTCAATGCGACGAACTCCGCGCTCGGAATGCTCCGCGCAAGATATTCGGCATGCTCCCGTCGGATGAATTCATCATGCTCGCTATGCACGATCGCGACCGGCACGCGAATCTTCGCCAGATCCTCCGCTGAGTAGTTGGGCTGTGTTCGCTGCATCAGGCCGACGTCTTCGACGAAGTCGTTGAAGTTCTCCGGCGTTGCCGAGAGTTCGGTATAGTCCTTCCTGTGTCGGCTAAAACACCGCTCCAGGGCCGGGCTCGACTCAAATGGCTTCACCCCGCTCGGATCCATATTGCAGGCAAAGAAGAACACACCTGCAATACGAGCAGGATAGGTCGCAGCGAGGATCAAAGCCGTGCACGCCCCGTCACTCCAGCCCACCACGGTTGTCTTTGACAGTTGCAACGCGTCCATCACCGCTAAAGCATCGGACGCCATCAACTCATAGGAGTACGGCCGCTCGTCACGCGTACTCCGGCCGTGGCCACGGCTGTCGATCAGCACGGCACGATAGCCGCCCCGAATGAGAGCCGGAACCTGGTGGCCCCAGTTCCCACTGTGGCCTAGTCCGCCATGCAGCAGGATTACCGTTGAGCCACACCCACCCAGACCCGCACCGGCCGCAGACCCCGCGGTGTAAGTGCTGTACCAGATCCGCGCCCCATCATGCTCGACATAGCCTTGGTCGTCCGCGACCGGTAACGCCACGGCGCCCTCCGCCTCGAACTTCCTAAGCTCGTCGTCCTGAACTTCCACCTTCTTAACTTCCACGTTCTGAAATTCCACGTCCCGAACTTCCACGTCCTGAACTTCCACGTCCTGAACTTCCATCCGATCTCCGCAGAGGATAGCGGCACTTCGCCACGCAATGGTTCTTGCCTGACCACTCAACTCTTCAACATGTTCTTTGCCAGGAAGATCACATTCGCCGGCCGCTCCGCCAGCCGCCGCATGAAGTAGGGATACCACTCCGTGCCGAACGGCACATACACCCGTACCCGGTAACCCTCTTCCACGAGCGCCCGCTGCAGATCGCGGCGCACCCCGTAGAGCATCTGGAACTCGAAGGCCGACCGCGGTATCCTCTGCTTCTTGACGAAAGCGCGCGTCGCCTCCACCATCTTTTCGTCGTGCGTCGCGATCCCGTGAAAGAGCCCGCTGTCCACCAGGATCTCCGCCAATCGGACGAAGTTTTCATCCACCTGCGCCTTCGCCGGAAACGCCTTGTCCGCCGGCTCCTGGTACGCCCCCTTGCACAGCCGGATGCGGATGCCATCCTTCAGCAGCAGCCCGATATCCGCCTGGCTGCGGTAGAGATACGCCTGGATCACGATCCCGACGTGCCCCTCGTTTCCCGGCTCGGCGTGGATGCGGCGCACCATGTCGATCGTCGCCTGGGTGTACTCGCTACCCTCCATGTCCACGCGAACAAAACTTCCCGTGGCCCGCGCGTGCTCTGTCATCTCGCGGACAATGCGCTCGGCCAGCAGCGGATCCAGATCCATGCCCATCTGCGTGAGCTTCACGCTCACATTCGCATCCAGATGCTGCTCGCGAATCGCATCCAGCAGTTCGTGATAGATGGCCGCCGAACGAAAGGCTTCCTCGGGCGAGTGAACGTTTTCTCCCAGACTGTCGAGCGTGACTGAGATGCCCTGCTCGTTCAGCGCGGCAGCAGCGCGCAGAGCATCGTCCGTGTGCATCCCCGCGACAAATCGCGAAGAAAGGCGCCGCCCCATCGACGAGCCTTCAGAGAAATGACGGATAGAGCGATTGCGTGAAAGTGCAATGAATGTGCTTCTTAAAAAAGGCATATCGGGTGAACTGCAACCCGTGATCCTCGCACAGGTCACGCCACTCCTGCAAAAGTGTTGGCTGAGATTGCATTGCGCTTACAGTTATCGCTTCGCTTCCCAACGTGCATCGTTGACTACGATTTCTGAAGACAACTGTGGCAATTTAGGAGCATCCTAATCATGTAGCGCAAGGCTAAGAAGATATCGGGCGCGCACCTCTCCCGGCGCGCAATGCAGCTACACTCCAGACGTTCAAACCGCGGAACCACAGGCTGCTGTGGCTTTCGCTGAGGGTCCCCCCATGGTCAACCATTGCGCGAATCCACAGTGCTGCAAGCCGCTCCACTACCTGCGGGAGGGCAGAGTGTACGTGTTCGACGTGACGCAGACGGTGTCAGGAAGTAGCGAACGGACCGCCCGCCGCATGGAACACTTCTGGCTCTGCGGTGCTTGCTGCGAAACCTACTTGCTCGAGCAGGTGGAAGACCGGACTGTACGCATCAGCCCCCGTCCGCAGCGCCCGGTCACTGCTTCCGCGGTCCTGCCATACAAGGCGCCGCACTCGATCGCGTCCTGACCGCCATCTACTTGCGCTGGGCCGCTATCGGCCGCGCTGCCACCGTGGCTTCTACCATCATTGCGATCGGCTGGCGCCGGTAGCGCCCACGCAGAGCACTCCAACGCACGTAGACCAGCTCCAGCAGCATCTGCATGCCGTCTCGTAGGTAACTGATACGGCTACGTTCATCGTGCCCCCAGGTGACGGGTACCTCGCTGATCCGCAACCCGCGTTTCATCCCGATGAACAGAATCTCCGGGTCAAACCCCCAGCGCTCAATCCGCTGCAGGCCAAAGACCAGTTGCGCTGCCTCATGCCGGAAGGCCTTGAAGCCGCACTGCGTATCCGCAAATGGCAGCCGCATGATGGTCCGGGTCAGCGCGTTGAAACATCGCCCGAAAATCCGTCGGTAGAGCGGCTGGGCGTGCACAATGCGGCGCCCGATCAGCCAGCGCGAGCCGATTGCGATATCCGCCCCGCCGTCAATCGCCGCAAAAAGCCGCTCTGCCTCTTCGATAGGAGAGGACAGGTCCGCATCGGTAAACATCACGATCTCGCCCGCTGCGCGCAGCATGCCGTTGCGCACGCTGTAACCCTTCCCGCGATTGCGCCCGTTCTGGATCAGCCGCACCTCCGGATGCTCTCGTCTCCACAATTCGACCAGGGCCGCCGTGTTGTCGGTCGAACCGTCGTCCACCACCAGTACCTCGGCATCCCACCCGCGCGACCGGATGCAGCCGCTCACCGAGGACAGGGCGCCCTCAATACGCGCCGTCTCGTTATACGCGGGGATCACGATGCTGTACCGGGGATGGCTCAAGCGGCACGCCTCCAGGCGCTTTTTCACATAATATTCCAGAGAAGGGCTTCCTCAGCGGATGCTTTGTATGGAACGCCGGGATATCAACAAGATATATCCCAGCAAAACGAGGAGCGGTTCGATTTTGTCGTACGGAAGGCGCTATCCCGCATCTATCATTGGGGTTGCAGCGTTTTGTGAAGTTGCTTGGGGTGAATTTGTCTGGAGCCGCCACGAAATGACCAAAGCCGATCTCGTCGAAGAAGTCACACAAATTGGAGATTTGACCCGCCGCGACGGCGAAGTCGTCGTCGACACCGTCTTTGACGCCGTCATCCAGGCGTTGCAGGCCGGGGACAAGATCGAGATCCGGGGCTTCGGCAGCTTCCGCATCCGCCAGCGCAAGCCGCGGACCGGCCGCAATCCCAAGACCGGCGACAAGGTCGAAGTCCCGGCCAAGCGCGTCCCCTACTTCAAGCCCAGCAAGGAGTTACGCGACCTCGTCAACCCCAAGGCCGCGGAGAATCAATAGCTGGGTTGCCGCCAAACCAGAAGTGAGCGACCAAAGGAAGCGAACCCCTCAACCCACGCCGAAGGCGCATCGCCGGTGCGGCCAGCACCGCGTCAGCCCAAACCCCAGGGCCAAGGCGAGAGCGGCGCGGGCAAAGCATAGCGACGAGCCCTGCAGTTTTGCGCCCAGTCCACGAAACCAGAAGTGAGCGACCAAAGGGAGCGAACCCCTCAACCCGCGCCAAAGGCGCGTCCGCCCGTGCGGCCAGCACCGCTTCAGCCGGTGCGGCTAGCACCCGATCACAGCCATCATCCGCCCGCAGAATCCATGCTCCGCCCGATAGGAAAAGAACGTCTCCGGCTCGCAATTGGTGCAGCGATATGCGGTCGCAATCGACTTCGCGGGTAGCCCGGCATCCAGCAACTGCCGCCGGTTCGCCTCGATCAGGTCCAGATGCAGATTCGGACCCATATTGCTGTGCCCTGGCGCTCGCGCGGTAAGAAACAACAGCGGATACTTCTCTTTCACCGGATCCGAGTCGTAGACCTCGGAGAACAGCTCCGCCGCATAGCTGAACTGCGACAGAAATTCACTCCGCACCTCTTCGCCCACGGCATAGCAGCAGGCGCCGATCGCCGGACCGATCGCGGCCTCCAGCTCTTCCGGATGGCTGCCGAACTCCAGCCGCATCTTCCCGATGCCACCCTCCACGATGCGCTTCAAGCGTGCCACGCCAGCCGGCGTGAAATGCGGCAACGGCATGCGTCCGCCGGTCCCGCACCAGCACCGGCACGCAATCGGCCGTCTGGATGCCCAGCACGACCTCCGGATCGTCGGTCATCAGCCCATCCGCGCGCATCAGGCCATGCTTCTCCGGCCGCTCTGCATCCGCCCGCGTCACCCGCCGCGTCAGGTTGGAGTGGATCTGCTTCAGCGTCACCAGCGTCCGGCCCTCCGCCCCGGCCGCCGCCAGCAGCAGGCGCCGATTCTCGATGACATTTGCCGCTTCATCGGAGTCCGTGAGACCCAGATTCATCTCACCCGGACTCATCTCGCCCGCAGTGCTCTCATCGCGGCTGTAAGCAGTCGAAAGCCCGCCGCGCCGGGTGCTGAAGGCATGCGGCACGAGCGTCTTTTGCCAGCGCGGCACCGCCAGCACCTCCACCGCGCCATCCCGATGAACAGCCAGCTCCGTCGCCGGAGTTTCGATCAACGCATCCGGCTCCTGGCGCACATAGCGAGGCGTGTCCCGCCGGATCAGCCGGCGCCCATGCTTCAACCCAACCCCGGCCAACAGGTCGTCGACGGCGCCAATCGCCTCTGCAGTATTCGCTCTCTCAACTTTGCGTGGCATCTGCTTCGATTCTACGAGGCGCGGCAATCGACGCGGGCAGGAACGCCCCAGACGAGCGAAGGGCCCGCTTTCTGGCGGGCCCGCTCAAGAGGCTTGGATGGGATGTCTGATAAAGAAGCTGGATGAGGGCAATCGCCCTCGACAACGAGGTTGGCGCAACGTGGAAGGTCTTTGCTGCTGGAAGTAGCCTCTGTTCTTGCAAAATGAGAGGACATCCGACCGGGGAAGGTTGCCGTCCTAGAAAAAATATTCTCGGCCTCACTTCTCTAGGCCAGCGCCGTCCCCAACAGCGACTTCAATGACGCAATATAGCGCTCCAGCGCCGTGCGTCCAGCCTCCGTCATCCGGTACAGCGTCACCGGCTTGCGTGCCACAAATTTCTTCTCCATCGCCACATACCCAGCCTCTTCCAGCTTCAGCAGGTGCGCGCCCAGGTTGCCGTCGGTCGAGCCGGTCTTCTCCCGCAGCCAGGTAAACTCCGCCTCCTCTACCCCGGAGAGCAGCGACAGCAGCGCCAGCCGCATCTTCCCGTGGACTACCGGATCCAGCTCTGGCAACTGGTTCGGCAGCTCAGGCATGTTGCACCTCGCCGCCCCGCGCCCGCGCCTTGTCCCGGCTCTCCCGGATCATCAGGTACGTCCCGAAGCCGATGTTGCACACCAGCACTGCCCCCAGAAAGACATAGGCGACATCATTGTTCGTAGGAACAAAACACGTCGCAATCGCGGCTACCCACCAGAGCGCGCCCACCACGATCTGCGTGCTCCAGCGCAGCATGCTCCCGGCGGCCACGTGCGCGATGCCCAGCATCGCCTCGATCGCCGCCATGAACGAATGCGCTTCGAAGTGCCCGCTGTACGCAGCGGGAAAGGCGAAGACGAAGATGCCCCAGCCCATCGCCATCCACACCATTCCCAGCGCGCGGCTCCGCTCCGTCTTTGGCTCATACTGCATACGCCTGCGGGCAATCACGACCGTCAGTAGCACTGCAAAGATCATCGTGATCGGCCACGCCAGCATGCGCGCCGGCAGAAAGCTGGACCATCCCACAGCAATCAGATACGCAATCCCCCAGAGCAGAAAATTCCATCCCCAGTATTCGGTGCGCCTGCGACCCTCGCGCATCATCGATTCAATCAGCGCGATGCGCTCGCCGATCTCCCGCTCGTTCATCGGGCTTCCGCCGGTGTTTTCATCCACGTTCATCTCAGCTCCCTCTCTCGCTCTCGCAATTCACAGCGCTACTTGTTTCTCCGCGCCTCGCGCATTCCATCGCCCCAGCAGCAGTACCAGGACAGTCGCTCCGATGCAGCCCCACATCAATATGCGGTTGCTCCCGGTTGCCACGAACAACACAAACGCCAACGCGAAGCCCCACATGAATATCTCTCCCAAAAACGCCTGACCCCACCGCGGCAGCATGCCGCTTGACGGCACGCGCGGCCGCAGGCTCGGAATCATGCGCGGCACTGCCGCAAGATAGCGGCGATAGCTTTCACCCTGCGTGGCCGTAAGCGCTCGCTCCTCGCGCAGCGTCAGCCGGTATTGGAAGATCGTGACCGCCAGCACCAGCACCACGAAGCCGCTCCGGCTGGCCGCGAGGGCGATTCCGAAGGCCATCAGAATCACTCCCAGATAGAGCGGATTGCGCAGATACCGGTAAGGCCCATCGGCCACCAGGCGGTCGTCGTGTACGCGCGGATCGTGCACCACGCTGCTGCGCATATACGCTGCGGCCCAGGTGCGCAGCGCCGCGGCCCCGAGCGCAGCCGCTGCCCCGATCCAGAAGATCAGGCTCTCGGTCGCGTGCACATTGCCGCCCGCCGGCGTCAACCACCCAGCCAGCGCCCCGGCCGCCGAGACATGATCCCATTGATAGAGCTGGAAGGCCGCAAAGAAGATCGCCGCAATAATCCATGGCCGGATGCGATATTCGACATCCCCCGCCGCCAGCCAGTTCGGTTCGTTGCCCATCGCGTTTCCTCTCAGCTTCTGCCTGCGAAGTACATCGTGATACCCGGTCCCAGAAACCACACGTATTCCGCCAACAGCACAGCCACTGTTACCCAAAGCATCGGCATTCTGTCGAGCGGCATCTTCGGCATCGGCGCGGCGGCATTTCTCTGTTGCATTCCGCGCGCGGCCCGAGCCGCGATGCTCGGAATCCACATCAGTCCGGAAGCGCCGCCCAGCGAAGACGCCGCCGCCGAGATCAGCACCAGCTTCCAGCCCATCGGATTCCGCACACCGGCCAGGCAAGCCGTAAGGCCGCCGGCAAAATAAATAATCCACGTCATCCGCCGCAGCCGCGCCTCGCCCAGGCCAACGATTTCCACCAGTTCACGCGCCAGCACCCACGCCGAGGCGAGATAGCTCACAGCGCCCAGCAGCGCGAAGCCCACGCGCCATGCCCATATCGGCGAGAGGCCCTTTATCCAATCCGCCCAGTCGCCAATGCCGCCGATGCCGGAAAAAAGAAAGTAGCCCGTCCCCAGCAGCAGGTTGAACGCGGTGAAAGACCAGATGAATAACCGCAGTGGCATGCGCATCGGCATTTTGGTAGGCCGTATGCCGTGCAGCACCAGCAGGCCCAGCAGGCCAACCGCGAGATTCACCAGCGTGCCGGCGGCCAGGATCCAGCGGGTATCCATCCCCGCCTCCATGTAGGTCGAGGTCACCGTAATCCGGTGCGCGCCCGAAAGCCACGCAACACCGCCATGCCCGAGCCCCTCGTGCAGCACATTCGAGATCATGTACGCCAGCACGCCGAACGCAACCAGCGTCCAGAGATCGTCCTTGCGGACGGGCAGCACTGCCCCTTCTGCGGAACCTGCCGCGGATCCCGCAGTGAACCTTGTAGACGTGCGCGTCACGATGGCGTCCATATCTTCGCTCGCTTCTTCCTACAGCCCGGCTTGCGCTGCAAGCTGTGAGGGAGGCGCCATCCGGAAGGCCGCGTAGAGCGCGCCCGCTGCGCTCGTCCACAGGATCGCTCCGGCACTCAGACACTCCACCGTATCGCGCGCGGAAACTGGCAACACGATGGCAACCGCCGCGCAGATCATCATGGCAATGCCCGTCTTCAGGTGTTGCGGCGTCTGAAAGATCCTCGCCAGCGGGATGAAGTGCGCGCCGACAATCATCACGATCGAAGAAACGATCCATGCATCCAGGTGCAGATTGCGCAGGAGGTTCACTGTGCCGAAGATGGCTAGCCATTGGGCGATGTTCACCATGTAGAAGGCTCGCATCATCTCTTTCTTCTTCGGACTCTCCGCGCCGGCGAACTTCGGCAGCCGCCGCCGCACCGCCGAGCCAAGAAAGGCGATCAGCACGAAGACGGGAAGCACCACCGCCAGTCCAACCCGCACCGGCACACCCGCACTGGTCATTCCCATCGCCAGCCACACCGCACCGAAACCGCCCACGATCGTGGCCCCGATACTTGCCCCCTTCGCCCGCTCGTTTCTGAAAACCTCGGCCTGATCCATACCGCCTCCTCGAAGAGCACTCTGCGCTGCAGAGTAACTATGCAGACCACTCTGCGCCGCAGAGTGGAGGATGTCAAGCGCTAAGTTGCTGCCGTTTTCACGTTTGCACTGGGGCAGCTGCGAATGGCCGTCTCGACCGCTACCGGATCGTGCCCAGAACGTACTTCAAAGGGCCTTATTCGCGCACAAAAACGCACCTCAAACGGCCGCCAAAGCCTCGCCAATCCACTCTTCAAAGGCCTCCATACTCTCGTCGCGGCCCAGAAATCCCTGCACCATGGCGCGCCCCGGGGCCGATCCTCCGCGATCGAGAACAGCCTTGCGATAGCGCATCGTCGCCGGATCATCCAGCAACGCTAAGCGATTGAATTGATTGAAGAAATCGATCGCGATCACCTTGTCGTAGAGGTAGGTGTAGTAGTTCGACGAGTAGCCGCACAGATGCGTGAAGCTCGCATACATGCGGTTGCCATCGATCCATCGGTACGGCAGAAACCGTTCATAATCAGCGCGTAACAGCGCATCCAGATCCAGCGGCGCACCCGCCGCATCCGGATCGCGGTCATGCACATCGAGCGCGTAATTGGTATAGAAAAGCTGCGTCCGAACCCAGTCCGCGCGGCCAAAAGCGCCAGCCTGGTTCATAGTCGCCACCAGCTCCGTAGGAATCGGCTCGCCCGTCTGGTAGTGGCGCCCAAAGCTCTGCAGCAGCTTCGCATCGCGGAAAAACTCTTCCAGCATCTGCGAAGGAACCTCGACGAAATCGCCTTCCGTAGCGATGCCGCTGATGCCTGCCCACTGCTGCTGGCCGCCCAGAATCGCATGCATCAGATGACCAAACTCGTGGAAATACGTGACGACATCGGAGTGCTGCATCAAGCCCGGGTCATCACTTTTGTCATCGCCGCCGGGAAAATTACAGATCAAAGCAGCTTCCGGAATCTGCCGTCCCACAATGCCGGGCACCAGCGGAGCAGCGCTGAACCACTTGTCCTTGCCTTCGCGCGGGTGCATGTCGAGATAGAAGCGGCCCACGCGACGGTCGCCATCGAAGACATCCCACGCGGATACCGACGGGTGCCACACCTCGGCATCTTCAGCGGGCTGGAACTCCACGTTGAAGAGACGCGCAGCGGTTGCCAGAACCCCAGCCTCGACCTGAGCATAGGGAAAGTACGGCCGCACTGCCTGCGAGTCGAAGGCGAAGGCCTGCCGCCGGTATTGCTCCAGCCAGTAGCCGCGGCTGGCTGCGTCGATCGCCTCCAAGCCGGGCCTCTGGCTGCGGACAAAATCAAGAATGATGCCGTATTCGCGTTGCGCTCCGGCACGCGTAGACTGCTCCAGCCGATCCAGGAATTGCTTCATCGCGCCAGCCGAGCCGATCATCTGGTCGGCCGTGGCGAAGTCCGCCCAGGTAGCGAACCCCAGCAGGTTCGCGATCGCATGCCGGGTGCGGAAGAGATCGAGAAGCAGCTCCCGGTTTACCGGGAAAGCGCGCGTGTTGTAGGCCAGAAACATGCGGCGACGCAGGGCGTCGTTCGCCGCAAAGGTCATCACCGGCAGGTAGTCCGGGTAGTCGGTGGTCAGCACCACTTTGCCCGATTCGTCCGCAGGATGGTTCCTGCGAAAGTCCTCCGGCAACCCCTCAAGCTCGCTCAGGTCGATGATCTCGACCTTATTTGCTCCTTCCTGCACATTGCGCCCGATGGTCAGGCTCAGCAGGGTCGCTTTGTCCTGCAGCTCGCGCAGTTTGGCGCGGGTCGCATCGTCCTTGTCGACGCCTGCCAGGCGGTACTGCAGCAGCGTCCGCTCCACATAGTGCCGAGTCGCTTCATCCGCCTCGCTCGTATCCACTGCGGCCAGAGCTTGATAGACCGCCTGGTTCAGAGACAGCGTCGTCGCCACCTCGGCCACGCGCTGAGCCAGTTGCTGAGCCTTGTCGCGCACCGGCTTGCTGGGGTGCACGCTGTCCAGCAGACCGCACTCGGAACCGGCCTGGCTCAGTGCCGCGATGGCGTCGTCGTACGGCCTCCATGTGGATTCGAGGGTCCGCTTCTCGGCCGCCACGAGCCGGTCGAGGCCGGCCTGGCAGGCGTCCAGGCGGGCTGACACCCAGGCCTCCAGCGCATCGGGCGAGAGTCCTGGGGCAACGTCGACACTCGAGCGCGTCGCGGCCGGTGGGGTTACTTCTGTGACATGGGCTGGGTTCCACGCGTGGCGGCCCGAAATTGTTGCATCTGTTGCATTCATTTTGGAATCGGTTCCCCTTAAGAGCAGGTTAAATGCAGACAACACCTTGCAACTAAGCGCAACGCTGGTTACTATTTCGCAATTCAGGCATGACTTCGGCTTCGGCATGATCTCCACTACCCCAGCAATCGCCGCTCACCAGCTCCGCGCGCGCATGGGGAAGATTTGCGTCTCCGTAACCGGCGCAACCGCGAATGAAATGCTCAGCCGCGCCGAACAGGTCTCCAATACCAACCCCTTCCTTGAACTGCGGCTGGACACGCTGAACAAACCGCAGGCAGTGCTGCCCAAGCTCAAATCCTTCCTCGCCACCAACCGGCACGTCACCATGATTGCGACGTGCCGCCGCACTGAAGGCGGCGGCAACTTCGTAGGCGAGTTGTTCGAGCAGGCGGAGATCCTGGAGGGCGCGGCGAAAGCAGGCTGCCAACTCATCGATGTCGAGATCGAATCGGCTGAGACCATGCGGCCGGCGGACTGGAAGCGAATCCGCGCCAGCGAAGCGGCGCTCATCCTCAGCTATCACGACTTCGCGCACACCCGCACCCTGCAGAAGGCCTTTGAACGCATGCAGCGCTTCGAGCCCGAGTTTTACAAGATCGTTTCGACCGCACGCTCGCTTACAGACAATATTGCGGTGCTCGATCTGTTGCAGCAATACGGTGACAGCACCAACATGATCGCGATGGCGATGGGGCCGCCCGGTATTGTGAGCCGCCTGCTGGGTGCGCGCGCCGGCAGCGCTTTCACCTTTGCATCGATGGCGGCTGGCGAAGAGACCGCGCCCGGGCAGATGACCCTGGAAACCCTGCGCTCGCTCTACCGCTTCGAAGAGATCGACGCGGCGACGCGTGTGTATGGTGTTGCCGGCCATCCCATTGCACATTCGCTTTCGCCCCTGATGCTGAACACCGCTTTCCGGCGTGAGCGCGTCAACGCTGTCTTTATTCCGCTGGAAACGGCAAAGATCGCCGACCTGCTTACGCTGGTGGAGCGTATTCCGCTCGCCGGCCTTGCCGTGACCATGCCGCTGAAACAGGAGATATTGCCCTCGCTGGCACGCATGGATGATCTCTCCGCACGCATCGGCGCCTGCAACACGATCGTGCGTGGACCGAATGGCCGTCTCTTCGGATTCAACACCGATGTCAACGCTGTCCTCGGACCGCTCGAGCGCCGGATCACGCTCAAGGGTGCGCGCGTGCTGGTGCTGGGCGCGGGTGGCGCGGCGCGCGCCGCAGTCTTCGGCCTGAAGGAGAAGGGCGCAGAGGTCTACATCCTGAATCGCACTCCGGAGAGCGCAAAGGAGCTGGCCACGCAGGCGAAGGCGAAGGTCTTCAAACGCGAACAATTGACGAAGACGGACTTCGACATCGTGGTGAATGCGACACCTGCCGGTATGCACGGCAGTAAGCTGAATTCTCTGCTGGAGCCGGATGAGCTGCGCGCTCGGCTGGTCTTCGATATGGTCTACAACCCCATCGAGACACCTCTGCTGCGCATGGCGCACGACAAGGGGATCGCGATCATTCCGGGTCTCGAGATGTTCGTGCACCAGGGGGCGCGTCAATTCGAGATATGGACCGGCAAGCCGGCGCCGGAGGCGGATATGCGCCGCGTCGTGATCCATGCACTGCAACAGCAGCAGCATGCTGCGCACGACAGTCACAGCCAGGACCGCCTGAGTAAGCTGTGCCGCAAACCTGTCAGCTCTCTTTCGCTCACAATCCTGCGCTATAAGGAAACATGGAGCAGCGCACACTCGGACGTTCTGGACCTGCGGTATCGGCGATTGGCCTTGGTTGCATGAGCATGGGCATTGCGGACGTGTACACCAGCAGTGTGCGCGACGACGATGCAGCCGTCGCGCTGATTCATCGTGCGCTCGATCTGGGCATCACCCTGCTGGATACCGCGGATATCTACGGCATCTCGGAGCTGCAGGTAGGCAAGGCCTTGCGCGGCCGCCGCGCAAATGCCGTGCTGGCCACCAAGTTTGGTTTTGTTGGGACCACTCGCCCCGGAATTGAACGCATTCCGAATGGCAGGCCGGACTATGTTCATCGCGCGTGCAATCTCTCGCTCGAACGTCTCGGAGTCGACTGCATCGACCTCTATTATTTGCATCGAGTGGATCCGACAGTACCCATTGAAGAGACGGTCGGTGCGATGTCCGAGTTAGTGCGGCTGGGCAAGGTGCGGCATCTGGGCCTGTCGGAGGTGTCGGCCGCAACCCTCCGCCGTGCGCATGCCATCCATCCCATCGCTGCCGTACAGACGGAATACTCCCTGTGGAGCCGCGAACCCGAGGATGAACTCCTGCCGGCGTTGCTCGAACTTGGCATCGCGCTGGTGGCTTACAGTCCGCTGGGCCGTGGCTTTCTGGCCGGGCGCATCCGCAAACTCGACGACCTGGCGGAGAACGACTGGCGCCGCAACAATCCACGCTTCCAGGGTGAAAATTTCGCGAAGAATGTCGCAGTTGCCGATCGCGTGCAAGAGTTAGCGCGCAAAAAGGACTGCACAGCCGCACAATTGGCACTCGCCTGGTTACTGAGCCGGCCTGGTGTGATCCCAATTCCCGGTACGAGCAGCGAGCGGCGATTAGTGGAAAATGCAGAAGCTGCGGAGGTGCACCTATCCGCAAGCGAAATTGCGGAAGTCGAGCAGGCCGTCCCTCGCGGAGCAGCAGCGGGTCATCGGTATGACCCTGCCATGCAGAAGCTAGTCGATGGATAACGCGGGGTAGAGATGGGATAGTTGCGATGCGCAACATGAGGGAGCACGGTGATAGGCTGCATTTGCCGGCACTCCGCTGTGAAGGACGTTCGCCTTGCCCAATCTTCGCTCGCTGTCACAGCTTCGCGCGTTATTGCCCTATGCGGCCAAGTTGTTGCCCGTCCTTACCGGCGTAGCCGTCGGGGAGACGGCGCTGCAGCAGCGGCCTGATCTCTCCGCGCTCAATCGCCACTTTGGCGAGATGCAGAGCGAGAGTCGCGGGCTGCGGTCCCGGGTGGAGGGGCAGAGCGAGCAGATCGGGCGCATCCAGGAGCGATTGGACCAGGTTGCCGCCAGCATCGAGAGCAATCACCGCGAACAGCAAGAGCTTGCCAAGTCTTTTCGTAGCCTTGCGGGGTTACTAAAGGGGCTTTTCTTCGCCATTCTTTTCCTATTGGTCGCAGTGACTGCAATGAGTGTGCTCATTCTGCTTCACATCTCACGCGCTTAATTCTTTTTTTTGCGACATTAAAATCGCCGCTCTGGCATTGGTTTGGTAACGTTTGCAACGACATAGCCATCCGTCATCGCATCGCATTTCGGAATGCCGATTCGCATCCATCGCTTTGTTGGTTGCCAGTCGTGTGATGCGAGGTCTAGGATGTGCCATAAGTTCGGTGCAGCCCCTCAATGAGGCGCGCCAGGGCGAGGGTAGTCGCCTTACTCTGCACGATATAAGTCAATCAAACTGGTGAATTTCTGCCAGCGTCAATGGAGTGACCGTCTCTATGGCGTGGTACGCCTACTGCATCAGTGAAAAGCAAGCTTTCCCTGAATTAGCCCGCCACCGCAAGCCGGTACCAATGCAAGCCTTGACCGGCATCTCAGGGAATCAAATCTTCCTCTATCCAGCCAGTGATCTTGCAGTTATCGTTTCGGAACACAATCCCCAAGAAAATCTCGATCAACAGGCCGCCAGAGATCACGCACGCGTGGTCGGTGACTGCTTCAAACTCTCCACTGTCCTTCCTTTCCGCTTCGGCACCGTCTTCGCCGATGACGAAGCGCTTCGCCGCTCCATCCGCTCCAACCAGCGCCAGTATGCGACGCATGTGGAACGTCTGCGAGGCAAAGCTGAGATGCATTTGAAGGTCGCCGTCGACGACTGTTGTCTGCAGCAGCCGCTGCGCGCGGTTTCTCCCAAAGGCAACGTTGGCAAGGAATACCTCTCCAATCTGCGGGAGACCGCTGCCCGGCAACGCGAGCGGCAAACCAAGGGTCGCGCTATCGCCGTCCAGATGCAGCGCCTGTTCGTTCCACAGGATGAAGAGGTCACCTGCCGCACCATGGACAATGGCAAGATGCTATTGGATATCTCGCATCTCATCGATGCGAAGTGCGTGGAACGTTACCAGAACAAATTCGCCACCACGCGCGAATTGTTGAAGGACTGCCAGATGCAGCTTTCTGGTCCCTGGCCGCCCTACCACTTCGTCCACCGGCTGACGCGGCCGCATATTGCCGCACCAGGCATCCCCGCTTAGCGCAACATTCTCCATCACAAATGAAAAAGGCCCGCCATTGGCGGGCCTTTTTTGACTTGCAACAGCACCTACTCCGCGTGCCAGGCAGCGAGTTCGTTGCCGCCAGGGTCACGAAAGTGAAAACGCGAACCACCGGGGAAGGAAAAGCGTCCTTTTGTAATGACTCCCCCTGCAGCCTTGACACTCTGCTCTGCCGCCTGAAGATCGTCGACAAAGACTACGATCAAGGTCCCGGACGACCCGGATTGTGCGGCTTTTTGAAACCCTCCGGCAATGCGGCCATCGGAAAAACTCGTGTACTCCGCGCCATAGTCCTCAAACGACCAGCCAAAGACTTTCTGGTAAAAGGCTTTCGTCGCTTCTATGTCCGTAGAGGGGAATTCGATGTAGTCAATTTTGCGATCGCGGATAACATTCATCACGTCTCCTATACATGGCGTCCGAGCGTAAGCACACCAAGGGTGGTGCTCGCAGCTCCTCCATCCATGCTCTCCGCGAGGTGAGAACGTGAGTAGGGCCTCTTCTTCGAACAGCAAAGGCCACCGAGGTACGTGGATACTGTAGCGCGAAGCTGTCTGAAGTACAACACCGCGGTGGGGTGAAACTTTGAAGATCAGTTGGTCGATGCGGCGTTCTTCTTGTCGCGCCGCAACACGACGCTCGCCTTGCGGCGGTCGGAGGAGGAGTGGTCGATCTGCTTCCAGAAGGCCTGGAAGTAGTCCACCGCAGAAACGATGGAGACAAGCACCATGAAATAGATTGCGGTGTAGGCAGTCCAGCGCACCGGCAGGACGTACCAGCCCCACTGCCATTCGAACCAGCGATGCGCCAGGATTGTCGCAACGACGGCGACAATCTGCACGATCGTCTTCAGCTTGCCCAGATTGCTGGCCTGGATGGTGAAGCCCTTCGACGCTGGCGATCGAACGCAAACCGCTCACCAGAAACTCGCGGCCAATCACCAGAATGGCGATCCACGGCTTCATGATGCTGGGAGTGAATTCGACCAGCGAGATGAATGCCGCCGAGATCATCAGCTTGTCCGCCAGCGGATCGAGCAGCATTCCCATGGTCGTGATCTGGCCGCGCTTGCGTGCCAGATAGCCGTCGACGCCATCGGTGATCGCCAGCAGGATAAAGATGACCGAAGCGATGAGCTCCTGCTCACCCCAGGCATCGCGAAAGGGAAAGCTCGCGGAGAGCATCCAGATCAGCAGGGGCACTCCAGCGATCCGGCTCATCGTGATGGAGTTGGGCAGATTCATACGGATGCGCGGGGGCAGGCTCCCGAGATGCCCTTCCCAGCATTAAAGCATTTTTCCTGAGGGACTTGTATTACAGGGCGCTATTCGAGCCCGGTTCGGGGCCTTTTGTCAGGCGCAGGCAGAAGCGAGATCTCGCAAGCTTCCCGATCTATGTGATGTAGAGACTGCCCTTGGCCTTCAAACGCAACACTTGGCATCCGCTATTCGGAAAGATAGTGCTCCAGCGGATTGGGAACCAGTTCGCGAAGCAGTTTCAGCAGCGAGGCGGGATCGAAATTGTCGAGATGATGATCGGCCAGGACACAGTCGGAGGTGCCGCGGCTCGAGGTGACGATGAGCAGGACATCGGAGCGAATAGCCCGCAGATCCTTGATCAGAGAAGCACAATCCATGCCGGTGACAGCTTCATTCATCACAATGCCCTGAGACATTCGGATACATCTTGAATGTCTCCACCGCTTCGGCGCCGCTGTATGCGGTGATGACGTTGTACTTGGCGGTTTCCAGCACCAGCTTTCGCGTGGAAATGCTGTCGGGAAACTCGTGATCAATGACAAGAAAACATGGTCGATGCATCCGGTTAGTATGCAAGCGCGCAATAGCCACTTGCAAGAAATCGTCAGTTCCAACGGACAAAGCCTTAAGAAAAGATGAAGGCGGCTCTCGCCGCCTTCAGCTTTCTTTCAGCATCATCGATCAGGCGTAGATGCCGCGCTGCTTGATGGTGAACGAGACGCGGTCGATGGCCAGCATGTAGGCGGCGATGCGGTTGTTGACACCGTGCGCCTCGGAGTAGCGCACGACATCGTCGAAGCTCTCGGCGAGGATGCTCTCCAGCTGCTCGTTGACCACCGCCTCTTTCCAGAAGTAGCCCTGGCGGTCCTGCACCCACTCAAAGTAGGAGGCAGTCACGCCGCCGGCGTTGGCGAGAATGTCGGGAATGACGAAGATCTTCTTGTCCGCAGGATCTCGTCCGCAACGGCGGTGGTGGGGCCGTTGGCGCCTTCGCAGACGATCTTTGCCTTGCAGGCGATCGACGTTGCGGCTGGTGAGCACGTTCTCCGTCGCCGCGGGAATGAAGATTTCGCACTCTTCGAGGATCAGTTCCTGCGGGTCCGCCGCCTCCGCGCCCTTGAAGCCAAGCACGGTGCCATTGCGCTGGCGGTATTCGATCAGTTGATGGATGTCGATGCCGTTGGTGTTGTAGAGACCACCGTCGTACTCGGCGATGCCGATGATCTTGTAGCCCTTGTCCATCATCATCTTCGCGGCGTTCGATCCCACGTTGCCGAAGCCCTGGATGATGACTCTGCAGCCGTCGCGCTGCAGATTGCAGGTGCTTGAGCGCCTCATCGCATACGATGCCGATGCCGCGGCCCGTGGCCTCGCGGCGCCCGCGCGATCCGCCGATGTTCAGCGGCTTTCCTGTAACCACGGCGGTGACAGTCTGGCGCATGTGCATGGAGTAGGTGTCCATGATCCACGCCATCACCTGCTCGTTGGTGTTCATATCCGGCGCCGGCACGTCTTTTTCCGGACCGATGAACTCGATCAGCTCCGCGGTGTAGCGGCGCGTCATGCGCTCCAGCTCGCCGATGGACATCTTCTTCGGATCGCAAATCACTCCGCCCTTGGCGCCGCCAAAAGGGATGTTGACGACCGCGCACTTCCAGGTCATCCAGCTGGCCAGCGCGCGCACTTCATCCAGCGTGACGTCGGGCGAGTAGCGAATACCACCCTTCGCCGGCCCGCGCGCGATGGAATGTTGGACGCGGTAGCCGGTGAAGACTTCAATGGACCCGTCGTCCATGCTGACCGGGAAGTGCACGATGAGTTCGCGCGCCGGATACCGCAGGACCTTCCAGAGTCCGTCATCCAGATTCAGCTTTTGCGCCGCGAAATCGAACCGAGCAGCCTGGGCTTCCCAGGGATTGATCTCCTGCTCGAGGGTGAGTGTCTGCATTGCATGTCTCCAGTGTTCCAGTGAACGTTGTGCTGTCCTCTGCGAACAAACCAGCATGGAACATGCAGAGAACCGCAGGAAATGCTACGAATGGGTGGTTTTGGTCTCCCCTGTGCCTGCGAACGCTTTCGCCGGGAGGATCGAACACCCGCATTGGCCTAGCCAAACCCATGAGTATAGGCTCCGCGGAGATACCTCAACAACCAAGGGAGTTAGCGATTCCGGCACCCCTAAGGGAGGCCGTAATGCACCGCCAGGAATGGTTGCCAGGCTCGCCGGCAGGCGCCACTCGCGCTTTCTGGCCCATGAAGCCCATGTACCATGAACATGTCGCGAAAATCGCACCATGACCCGTATCTCCGACTGATCCCGAGGCGCTTTTTCCGGCGCTTCCTGAGTTCCTGACGCTGGCCCGCAGGCATACGCTCATTCCGGTCTGCCGACGTCTGGTCGCGGACCTGGAGACGCCGGTTTCCGCCTTCTTGCGGCTGGCCGCTGATGAGCCCGAGTGCTTTCTTCTGGAGTCGGTCGAGGGCGGCGAAAAGCTGGGCCGGTACACCTTCATGGGGGTCAGGCCGGCAAGCAAGCTGGTGGCCCGTGGCGATGAGGTCACCACCTGGCAGGGATCGCGGCAAAAGACCGTGAAAGGCGACGTTTTCGAGCTCCTGAAGGCCGCGCTGGCCAGCCACTCCCCTGCGCATGTTGCTGGATTGCCGCCGTTTACAGCCGGCGCCATCGGCTTTTTCGCCTATGACGTCGTACGCCAGATCGAGCGGCTGCCCTCCCGCGCGAAGGACGACTTGAGCTTCCGGATGCCTGTCTGGCCTTCTTTCACGAGG
>CAWFFD010000002.1:0-2274125 GCA_963815025.1 uncultured Acidobacteriaceae bacterium
GCCAAACCGCTGCCTTCAAGGCCTCATAGTGGAAGCCGGACGAAGGGCAAGCTGGTTGTCAAGAAGTGCACACGCAAGACGGACTACCTGCGCGCCGTGGAGCGCACGCGGGAATACATTGCGGCCGGAGACATCTTCCAGGCAGTCATCTCGCAGCGCTTTGAGGTCGATCCGGGCAACGATCCCTTCGCCGTCTATCGAGCACTGCGCATTGTGAATCCATCGCCTTACATGTACTTTCTGCGGCTGCATGTCGACAGTGAAACGGGCACCAAGAAGACCGGCGCGGCGAGGAAGTCGAAGCCGATCCACATTGTGGGTTCGTCACCGGAACTGCTGGTTCGCGTCAAGCAGGGCCAGGTGGAGTACCGGCCGATCGCGGGTACGCGGCCACGTTCGCAGGATGAGGAAGAGGATGAGCGGCGCGCAGCAGACTTGCTGGCCGATGCGAAAGAGGTCTCCGAGCACGTGATGCTGGTGGATCTGGGACGGAATGACGTGGGGCGGGTCAGCGACTACGGCAGCGTGCGGGTACGCGATCTGATGATTGTGGAGCGCTACTCGCACGTCATGCACCTGGTGAGCTCGATCGAAGGCCGGCTACGTCCCGAACTCTCCGCGGTCGACGCACTCCGCGCCTGCTTCCCTGCCGGCACGCTCTCCGGAGCGCCCAAGGTGCGTGCGATGGAGATCATTGAGGAACTGGAGCCGACACGTCGCGGGATCTACGGCGGCGGCGTCTGCTACGCCGACTACTCCGGCAATCTCGATTCCTGTATCGCGATTCGCTCCATGCTGGTGAAAGATGGCGTCGGCTATATCCAGGCAGGCGCAGGGATTGTTGCCGATTCTGTACCGGAACGTGAGTACGAGGAGTGCCTGAACAAGGCCCAGGCCGTCCTGCGGGCTGTCGAGCGCGCGCGCAGTATCTGAGCGGTAAGCGCCCGCTAAGAAAACCTTCTGATTACCAGAGTTTCACGCTCGTTTGGCAGACCTTCTCACCGCAAGTGGATTAGTGTTGGAGGGCATTGTCACCAGGCTTTTCCATTTGGACAGTCTGGCATCTCATACGTACGAACGAGGATTACATTATGGGCTTACTCGACAGTCTGACATCCATGGTTGGCGGCGGTGGAGCATCTGCGAGCGATCACGCCTCTGTCGCAACCGAGCTGATGAACGCCGTGCAGCAGCATCCGGGCGGTCTCTCGGGCATCTTGCAAAACTTCCAGCAGAGCGGCATGGGTGACCATGTCAATTCCTGGCAGCAGCCGGGTCAGCCAAATGCGCAGATCTCACCCGATCAGGCGCAGCAAGGTCTTGGCTCCGGTGTCATCGACACGATAGCGCAGCGTACCGGACTTTCGCCGACGATGGTGAAAGGCGCCGCTGCGGTCATCCTGCCGATGATGGTCGCGCACTTTGCAGAGAATGGCGGCGTGAACCAGTCAGGCAGTTCGCTTGGCGGGCTCGCTTCCGGCTTCCTCAGCAAACTCGTCTAGCCCTAGCCCAGGCGCACCATCTGCCATGCTGCGGCATCTCCACGGCAGATGTGTGCCTCCAATCGGAAAATAGAAAATAGAAGGAGTCTTGCATGGCAGATCTGAATCAGCTCAAGCAGAAATACGCCCCGGTCATCAGCACCATCCAGAGCTTCAGCGCACAGGGCGCCACCGTCGACGACGTCAGCCTGGACGGTGAACAGCTTCTGTTGAAGGCCTCCGTGCCCTCACCTGTTGTCGCCAATCGCGTCTGGGATTCGATCAAGCAGGTGGACCCCACCTATTCCGATCTGCACCACGAGATCACGACGACCGGCACGACACAGTCCTACACCATTCAGTCCGGCGACAATCTTTCGAAGGTAAGCAAGCACTTCTACGGCGACGCCAACAAATATCAGAAGATTGCATCGGCCAACGGCATCGCGGACGCCAACAAGATCCAGGCGGGACAGACCATCACCATCCCCGAGTAGTTTCGAAACGCATCGGGACCGGTACACTGGAAGGAGCGATACCTCTCGCTCCTTTTCCTTTTATGGTCTTCGTTCTCGACAACTACGATTCGTTCACCTACAACCTGGTGCAGTACATGGGCGAGTTGGGCGCGGAGATGACGATTCGCCGCAACGACGAGCTGACGCCAGAAGAAGTCGAGTCACTCCACCCCGATCACATCCTGCTATCGCCGGGCCCATGCACGCCTCAAGAGGCGGGCATCAGCATTCCGCTCATCCGGCATTTCGCCACGAAGGTGGCCGCCAGAGTGCCGATCTTGGGCGTGTGCCTGGGGCATCAGGCGATCGGCGCGGCCTTTGGCGGCAAGGTCGTGCGAGCGCCGAAGCTGATGCACGGAAAGACCAGCGAGGTGATCCACGATGGCCGCTCGCTCTTCTCCGGCATCGCAAGCCCGATGACCTGCACCCGCTATCACTCCCTGATCGTTGCCCAGGATGGGCTGCCGCGTGATCTCGAGATCACGGCCCGCACCGAGGACGGCATCATCATGGGGCTGCGCCACCGCAAATATCCCGTGGAGGGCGTGCAGTTCCATCCCGAGAGCGTGCTGACGCATGACGGCAAACGGCTGATTCAGAATTTTCTGGAGATGTAAAGCCGCGTTTCGTTTGCGCTACCTTATTTTTGCGCTCCCGTGGCTCGATAGGCGGAGCAGGCTGCCTCATCTGCACAGGTGAGCACGACGAAGAGCTCTGAGCGGATCTTCCAGCCACTATCCGTGTGACGCCACATCGCCAGGTAAGTGCCGCCATAAGCTTGATCGCCACCCGGACGACGACCGATCCAGTGGCCATGTTCTGCTGCCAGCGGCGCAGCTTGCGACAGCTCCACCTTGTCGGTCACACGTTCATAGCGAATCGCACCCGGATCTTTGAAGTCCTGCGCGAAGGCGGAAACGTAGGCCTCGCGCGAAGCGAATGCGCTGCTCCCGCGCACCATGACAAAGTCGGAAGTAAGGCTTGCAGTAAAGGCTGCGATGTCGCGTTGCTGAATGGCGTGGTTGGACTCCACCCGGATCGCGCGGATGGCTGCTTCGTCTGTAGACGTCCCGGCAAACATAGTTGTTGTAAAGAACGATAGCAGCAGCGCACACGGGAGCAGCTTCATGGCCGCATCCTAGCAGCGTGTGCTTTGCCTTACTCAATCACCGGCTTGCCGTAGTCCGGGACCTCCCAGCCTTCATATGCAGACATCACCGTCGTCTTTCCCTCGGCGCTGCCGCTGGTCTTGCGCGCGAGTTCCGGGAACTGCTTTTTCAGGTTTTCGTCCTGCGCCCACACCGGTGCGTCGGCGATGCGGTAGTGATAGGTCACATCGGAGGCCTTGCGGTTGTCCACGATGCGCAGAGGCGTAAAGCTGTCGACGGATGTCACATCGCGGTGACCAAAGCAAAAGCGCCCCGTGGCACGCGTGCCCAGCGGCGTCAGGTCATAGCGCACCAGTTGGAACGCACCATCCTCGATCCTCGTCAGCAGACCCGCCTTGGCGAGCGCGTCCATATTCTTCATCTCGTCCTTCTCGTGCACCTTTACGTCATCGGGAAATTTGCGGGCGGTCGTGAAGAGACACTCGTCGCGATGGTTGTAAAAGTAGGCATTGATCGCGCGCTGGAAGTTTATGTTGCTGGCCTCGGTCTTCTTCCGGGTGCATCCACCGATAGCGACCATGAGCAGGATGGTGACCGCAAGACGTGCGATCCATTTCCACCGCGCGCTTCGTTGCGTCCCGGTCTTCATGATTGTCGGCAGGCTATTGCGGGATGTTGTCGTGCTGAGCTTCCCGGTGGCTTCGTTCATGGGCATCTCGCAAGAGATTCCGCCGCGTCACGTGGTGTTGCCTGCAAACCGAAGATGCAAATAGTTGCCCAGCTTAGCCCGGACGGCGACATTCCATGCCGAGGCAGTTCTCCCAGCGGCCGGCATCTTCCACATCGGCGAAGTGCGGGTCGAGGTTATCGCCCATCCGTGCACGACGGATCTCGATAAAGCCCGCGGCTGCCAGTTCCCGCGTCATGTTCTTCTCATCCCACATCCAGAGGTGAGCGCTGCGGCCGAAGAGCATCCTAAGCAGCCGCGACGTTCCCTTGCCCTGCGAATCGGCGCCCAGGTAGGACTCGCGCATGAACCGGCTTGCCGCCTCGGCATCGGATGAGTTGGCATAGTCGCGCACCAGAGCCTCGAGATCTGGCAGCACGAAGCGGAATGTACCGCCGGGCTGCAGATAGCTAAAGACGTTTCGCAGCGTCGTACGGAACTCATCGAGCGCCAGGTGCTCCAGCACGTGGGAACAGTAGGCCGCAGCAGCAGAAGCCGGCGCGACCGGAAGCCCTTTGATCACATTGCCGTACTCGATGTTGCGGGGATAGTTGGGAAATCCGCGCTTGAGCAATGTGGGCTTCAGAACCGGCAAGTGACGCTCGATCCAGAAAGCCGGACCCGCGTCGAAGTTGCGCCACGTGGCTGGGGCACAAAGGCCACAGCCGAACTGGATGTAACGACTGCACCGGGCTGGATTCTGGTCTCGATGGGGATGAATTTGGCCGCCTGCGCGGATTCCCGCACCTGATCTGCCGCAGCCCCGTTCTGTTCGTTGCTCAACTGTCCGGCTCCTCGAACCTGCGACACGGTCCTACCTCTTGCGTCGCTACAATGGTAAAAGCGGATTTCCATACCGTGCGCGGCCGGCGTTTTCAGGCTGAGCAGCTTTTCTTGAGAAAAAGCTGCGTTCAGTGCTCCGGTTTCTGGACAGATCGTGGAAATCCCGCTTTAAGAGAAACATATTTGCCGACTAAGACCATGCCAAATTCGTGGCAGACGCGGCCCTTCTGGCTGTTGTGCACCTTTGCCGTACTGACCCCGGCGCTGCCTCTGGCGGGGCAGACTCCTGCTCCCTCGCCCTATATCGCGAGCACCCGCGCGCAGGCGCTGCAGATGGCTGGAGTGCAGATCTCCGGGGACGTGCATGTAGCCAACGGTGACCTGCAATTAGGAAACGGCAGCACCATCACCGCCGGGAGCGAGACTGTGCCCATCACGCTGAACCGCGGCGGCGAGTTGAAGCTGTGCGCCACCACCAGCGTCCACCTGGCTCGCGACCGCTCGATTGAGGCAGCGGATGACTCTGGGCTCATGCTCGGCCTTGACCGCGGCGCGATCGAAGCACACTACGAAACCGGCAAGTACTCCGATGTCCTGCTGACGCCGGACCTGCGCATCCTCATCTCCGGGCCAGGGGAGGCCGACCTCGCCATCCGGGTAAGCAGGCAGGGCGACACCTGCATCGACAATCGCGGTGCAAACGCGCCATACATCACGGTCACCAGCCAGTTGGAGGGCGGTCTCTACCGGGTACAGCCGGGCCAGCATGTCAGCTTCCTGCATGGCAGCCTGCGCGAGGTGGTGGACACGGAGCACGAGCCCTGCGGCTGCCCGGCGCCTGTGTCCGTGCCTGTGTCCGTGGCCGACGCCGGAACCTCCGCGCCCGTCGGAGCGGCGCCGGGGCATCCAGTGGGCGGACCCTCCTCTACGCCGGCTGATACCGCATTCCCGCTCGCGGTCAGCGAGGGCCTGACCAAAGCGCCAATGCCGCCAACCACGCCGGTGGCCGGGCCGGGTGAGGTGCACGCACAGGTCGCGGTGCCATTCCGCTACGACGGCAACCTTCCCACCGTGAGCGATACAGCAGGCACCGGCGGCGCGGCTGGAGCAGATCTTGCCGCCATTCCGCCACCATCGCCCTCCGCGCCCGCTCCGTCAGCCTCCGAGATGCCCGCGCCGCGGCCGTCAGCACCACCGCCGGGATCGGCACCGGTTTCCACCGTGATCGCCGCACAACCCGCCATCGCACGTGCGCCTGAGCAGGCGCCCGGGCAAAAGCCGCCTTCGCGCAACATCTTTCGACGTGTCGGCCGATTCTTCTCGCGACTCTTTGGAGCGGAGCAGTAAGTCGGAAGACTTTCGTCTAGCTGGTTAGATTGGTCAGCGTGCCGTTGTCGCCCACCTTCACCTTGTCCGTACAGTCGATCATCACGATCTTCGCGGGTGCGGCCGCCTCGTTGGTCGTAACCGTGCTCTGGTCAAGGCTGGGCAGGACGATGGCCCACGGCGCCGCACCGGCGGGTCTCAGGGTGTCGCGGTTGTTGAAGCGGTTTGATTCCACGACAGAAGCGCGCCTTGCGCTCCCTGTGGGTGCATCGGCGAGCGGCCACGCGGAGCGGCCGGCCGCCATCACAGTGCTTACAGCCAAGGCCGTTCGTACCATGTGGCCCAGGAACTCGCGGCGCTGCATCATCTGCTCCTCAGAATCGAAGTGAGGCGCTCAAGAGAGCCTTCGCTTCGGCGGCCCGAAGGCGTTGTGCCGCCACCATAGCAGTGAACCTGCTGCGCTACAATTGAAGATTCGGTGCGGGCCCGCTTGCCGACCGCGCCTCCTTTCGCGGCATCTCAACCATTCACCAAGGAGCCTTACTCTTTATGGCGATTCCCGCCACCCAGATGCGTCCGGGCATGATCATCAAGCACAACAATGAGTTGCACGCCGTCTTCAGCGTGGAGCATCGGACCCCAGGCAACCTGCGCGCTTTCATTCAGGCCAAACTGCGCAACCTGCGCACCGGCGCCATGTTCGAGCACCGCTTCCGCTCTCCTGATCCGATTGAACGCGTGATCGTGGACGAAATCTCGATGGATTTCCTCTACTCCGACGGAGACGATTACTACTTCATGAACACGGAGAACTACGAGCAGACGCACCTGAAGCGCGACACGCTGGGCGACTCGGTGGAATACCTCATTCCCAACCTGCAGATCCGCGTCTCATTTTTCGATGGCGTGGCGGTGGGCATTGAACTGCCACAGACCGTCGAGATGACGGTGGTCCAGACCGAACCCGGGCTGAAGTCGGCGACCGCCTCTTCGGTGACCAAACCGGCGACGCTCGAAACCGGCCTCGTCGTACAGGTGCCGCCCTTCATCAACGAAGGCGAGAAGATCCGCGTCGATACGGCCGAGGGCGCTTACCTTTCGCGCGCGTAAATGCGCGGTGTGTGTCGGGGCGGACGACTGTCCGCCCCAAAAGCCCTACTGTCCGGCTCCCGGCACTCCCACCATCCATCCCACGCCAAACTTATCTGTGCACATGCCGAAGAGCGGCGACCAGAACGTTGGAGCCAGGGGCATCTGAATACTGCCGCTCTCTTTCAGCGCGTCGTACATTCGTCTGACTTCTGCTTCGTCC
Organism: uncultured Acidobacteriaceae bacterium; assembly: GCA_963815025.1. Taxonomy (GTDB): domain Bacteria; phylum Acidobacteriota; class Terriglobia; order Terriglobales; family Acidobacteriaceae; genus KBS-83. Next base: position 7,257 of record CAWFFD010000002.1, read on the forward strand.
TTAGTCTCCACGCAAACCTGAAAGCCGCCGAGCGGTTTTGATTGGCCCGGCGGCGCATCACAGCCCATCAGCAGTCCATCGCCTACCGGGACCGAGGCGTGCATCACTTTACCGCTCCAATCCGGCGGCACTGGTGAACCCTTCGGAGCATCTCCATACGTTATCTGGAAAGGATTGTCCGCTTTGAATACCTTCGCGTAGAAAGCGAACGCCTCGGCGCAGTTTCCTGTGAAATTTAAATGCACGTTCATCCGCATGGTTGTCTTGTGCTCCTATCAGTTTTCATCGATGTTGATTCATACGCTTCTGCTGCCTCTCACGGCAAACTGAGTGGTCGACTGAGTGACTGACAAATGACAAGCGTACGCGGAATGACAAGATTCTGATGCGCAGTGTAGTGCACCCCACGCTTGCGCTCCCTCGCATGCTCTGCAACACTGACCTCTCACCGCTATGGTCCGCTACTACCTCGTCAAAGGCCGCGTGCAGGGCGTGGGCTTTCGCTGGTTTGTGCACCGCGAGGCCGCGACATTGAACCTGCGCGGATGGGTACGCAATACGGAGAGCGGCCATGTCGAAGTGGTCGCGGCGGGCGAAGAGGCTGAATTGAAGCGCCTGCTCGCGCTGATTGCCAAGGGCTCGCGCGGCAGCCGCGTCGATGCCATCGAGCAGCGTGATCTTGATCCCAGCGAGGGCGATGCCCTGGGGCCATTTCAGATTGAAGGAGCCTGGTAACCACGCATGTCTACAAAGCCGCCGAACTTGAGTCCAACGAAGAATATTCCGATGAACATGGAACCCATCAACTGCGAACCGCTCAAGCGCCTGGTGCGCACCGTGCCGGATTTTCCCCGGCCGGGAATCCTCTTCTACGACATCACCACACTGCTGAAGGACCGGCTGGGCTTTGCGACGCTGATCGATGCACTCGCCGCCCACTACCTTGAACGGGACATCGACCTGGTGCTGGGCATCGAAGCGCGTGGTTTCATCTTCGGACCTGCGCTGGCCTACCGTTTGAACGCGGGCTTTGTGCCAGTCCGCAAGCCACGCAAGCTGCCCGCGCCAACCGCCAAGGTTAGCTACGACCTGGAATACGGCAGCGACTCGCTCGAAATCCACATGGACGCAATCGAGCCTGGCCAGAATGTCGTGATTGTCGACGACCTGCTAGCTACCGGCGGCACCATGGAAGCGACGGTGAAGCTGGTGCGCCAGCTCGGGGGCCGCATTGCAGGGCTTGGCTTTGCCGTCGAGCTCGACTTCCTGAAGGGCCGCGAGCGCTTTGAAGATTTCGATGTCTTCAGCCTGCTCCACTACGACGAGTAGCCGCAAACATAACAAGAGCGGAGGTCATTCCTCCGCTCTTGGTCGCGTTGCTTCAGAATCAGGCTGAAGCTCGACGCCCGGTAATAAAGTGGATCACGAAGGAAACCACGGCCAGGATCAACAGGATGTGAATCAAAAATCCCGCCACGTGAAATGCAAAGAAACCACCGGCCCATAACAACAGCAAAAGAATCGCAATTCCTATCCACATTCGAGACGCTCCTTGCGGCCAAACCCGCGCCGCAGTTTCCATAGGACGGCTGGAAGAAGCCAAGAGTTGTGTACGATCTTGCTCCTATTGCGTAGCAGTTGAACCTCTCCCCTACGGCGGTCGGGCATCACAGCATAGGGCGGTATTGTTGGAACGCGGTTCAGCCTGGCGGCGTATAGATCTTCACTGGGGCGAGCGTCGGGCTTCGCCATCCGAGTGCTTGACACTCGCCTCCGTACCATTGTATTAGTACAGTTATTTTATCGAGGTGCTCCATGTCCCTCGTCTCGTTTCGCGGCACGCTTCGGCGGCTCGCTCAGTCTCCCGGTTTTGCACTTGCGGTCATCCTCACCCTGGCACTGAGCATCGGCGCGAACACGGCGGTCTTCAGCCTGGTGAACGCGCTGCTGCTGCGTCCGCTGCCCTATCCACAGCCGGACCGGCTAGCCGGCATTGCCGTTGCATCGAACCTCAATTCGACGATCGATGCCGACAAGGACATCGACGGTGAGACCTGGGAACTCATCCGAGACCAGGTGCCGCAGGTAATTCCCACCGTTTCAAGCTTCGGAGGAATCACCTCGGCAACCAATATCCGCACGACGGCGGGTGTCCAAAGCGTCTCCTCGGCGCGTGTATCGGCGGGCTTCTTCACCGTGCTCGGGGAGCTGCCGGTAATGGGCCGAAGCTTTACGCAAGAGGAAGACCACGCCGGCGGACCGCATGCCGTGATCATCAGCCATCAGCTCTGGCGGACCGCGTTCCAGAGCGATGCGCACATCCTCGGCAAGGCGATCCTGGTCAAGGGTGAGCCGTACACGGTGGTGGGCGTGCTCGGACCGCGCTTCTCCTTTCCTGGCGGCGCCGAGATCTACACGCCGATTCGCCCCTCGCGCACTGGCGAGGGCGGCGGCACCAACTACCGATTCGCGGCACGCCTGAAGCCGGGTGCAACCTGGCAGGAGGCAAACGCTGCTCTCGCGCGCCTGCGGCCACGCATGCTGACGTGGGATCTGAAGCCCGGCGAGCAGGACACGCTTCGATTCATTCCGCTGGAAGAGGCCTTCAGCGCAGAGCAGCACGGCCCCGCGCTCGTTCTCCTGCTGGCCACCGGATTTATCGTCCTGATCGCCTGCGCCAATCTGGCCAGCCTCACGCTGGTGCGCCTGCGTCGCCGCTCCCACGAGTTGGCCACGCGCCTGGCCCTGGGCGCGGGCCGCTGGGCCCTGATGCAGCAGTTGTGGGCCGAGAGCGCGGTGCTGGCGCTGGTTGGAGGCGTCATCGGCCTGGCCACCGCGGTTGGGCTGCTGCGCGCGCTGGTGGCTCTGCTGCCACCTGACATCGTGCCCTTCGGAGGTGTCGCGCTGGATATGCGCGTCCTGCTATTCACCCTGGCCATCTCGATCGGCACCAGCCTGTTGTTCGGCATGCTGCCGGCGCTGGCAATCTTCCGCATGGATCCGGCGAGCGTCCTGGGCCAGCGTACGGTCGTTGGATCGCGCGGCAGCCGTGCCCGCCAGGTGCTGATCGCGGTCGAGGTTGCCCTGACCGTCATCCTCCTTGCCGGCTCTGGATTGCTGATACGCTCGCTGGTCCACCTTGAGTCGCTGCCTCCGGGCTTCGACGCCAACGGCGTGTTGACGGCGCAGGCCTCCCTTGACCAGGCCGATTATCACGACCCTGCGCGCTTTGCCACGCTGATGCGGGAGAGCGTCGCCGCCATGAAAAACATTCCCGGTGTAACCAATGCCGCTGTCGGCCTGAGCCTGCCCTATGAACGGGGACTGAACGACGGCATCACCGTCAAGGACGGCAAGCAGGCCGGTCAGCAGGCGATGACCAGCGCGATTTATGTCACTCCAGGCTACTTCGACACGCTGGGCATGCAGTTACGCGATGGCCGCGCATTCAGCGATAGCGATGCGGCACAGAACGAACGGGTCGCCATCGTGAACGAGAGCTTCGCGCGGCAAATCCTGCACGATCCGCACCCTGTCGGACGCATGCTTGGCACCGGCAAGACAACGACGCGCATCGTCGGCGTAGTGAACGATGTCCAGACGAAGCCTGGACTTGACCAGGGCAGCCCGATCACTACCGAGCGCACTATGTACATCCCGGCAACGCAGATGGACGCCCATATGCTCGCGCTGGTCCACATCTGGTTCCAGCCGAACTGGATCATCCGCTCCACGCACCTCGACGCGCAGACGCCATCGGCGATGCAGCGTGCTCTCAGCTCGGTCGACCCCAACCTGCCCTTCGCCAGCTTCCACACGATGGAAGAGCTGCTCTCCACCACGCTGGCACAACAGCGCGTCAATGTAGCACTGCTCACTTCCCTCGCCGTCCTTGCACTGCTGCTGGCGTCGCTGGGCATCTTCGCGCTTGTATCCAGTGTGGTTACAGATCGCCAGCGCGAGTTCGGTATCCGACTCGCTCTGGGCTCGCCGATGTCGGACTCAATGCTGGTGGCTTGCCGTTCGGGCCTGATGCCCGCCGTGATCGGTCTCGCGAGCGGTCTGGCACTGACGCTGGTCGTGCTGCGTGTCATGCGCAGCGCGATCTTCGGCGTCTCCTCTTACGACCCTTTGACCCTGATGGTGACCGGGGCACTGCTGCTGATTCTGGCGGCAATTGCCAGCCTGCTGCCTGCATTCCGCATCACGCGCATTCAGCCGGCGGTGGTCTTGCGCGCTGAATAAGTAACTGGAGTTATGCGGCGCTTCACCGGTAGTGGTTCAGGACTCTTTGTTGGCTAGGTCATCTTTTTGGATCTCCTGAACCACCAGGCGATCACCTTCGCGTAGATATCCCTTCTTGCGGAACCAGTCCGTCATCGCCTGCTGGAGCGCGTCGAGCGGCACCCGCAGCCCAGCCTCCATGCGCCCGTCGCCGATAGGCAGCGTGTCATCGAAGATCGCACTGTTGGTGAAGTTGCGCATGGCAAAGTTGTCGATCCATGCCAGCGGACAGGGCTGTGGCGGCCCGCTGCCGCGCGCATACTCGATGCGCAATGTACGCGCAAACATCGGTTTAGAGAATGTCTCCCATTGGCGTGTCTACCGGCGCGGCCGTGGACCGGCTGCGCGTACTGCAGCCGGCGCATCGAAACGCGCGAAGTTCTTCTCAAAACGCGCCGCCAGCGCAGAGGCCTGACGGTCGTATGAGGCCTTGTCCGCCCATACGTTGCGCGGGTTCAGCAACTCAGCCGGCACGCCTGGGCAACTGGTGGGAATGCTGAGGCCGAACGCAGGCTCTGTGGTGAATTCAGTGCCCGCCAGACTGCCGTCGAGCGCCGCCGTCACCAGTGCACGGGTGTGTGGCAGGCTCATGCGCTTGCCCACTCCGAAGGCTCCGCCCGTCCATCCGGTATTCACCAGCCAGCACTGTGCACCGTATTGACGAAGGCGCTCGCCCAGCATGGCCGCATAGACGTTCGGTGCAAGCGGGATGAAGGGCGATGCGAAGCAGGTGGAGAACTCCGGCACCGGCTCTGAGCCGAGGCCGGCCTCGGTGCCGGCAAGCTTCGCCGTGTAGCCGGAGAGGAAGTGATACATGGCCTGATCCGGCGTCAGCTTCGCGATCGGAGGCAGCACGCCGAAGGCATCCGCCGCGAGAAACAGCACGTTTGCGGGCTGGCCACCGATGCCCGGGACGACGGCGTTTTCGATGAACTCGACCGGATACGCAGCGCGCGTGTTTTCTGTGTATCGGATGTCTTCGTAATCCGGCTCTCCCGTGCGCGGATCGATCACCACGTTTTCGAGCACCGCGCCGAAGCGGATCGCATGAAAGATCTGCGGCTCTTTCTGCTCGCTCAGATCGACGCATTTGGCATAGCAGCCGCCCTCGAAGTTGAAGACGCCGCGCTCGCCCCAACCGTGCTCATCATCGCCAATCAGACGGCGGTGCGGATCGGCGGAGAGCGTCGTCTTGCCGGTTCCAGAGAGGCCGAAGAACAGCGCCGTCTTTCCATCGGAGCCGATGTTGGCCGAGCAGTGCATGGGAAAAACATCGCGCTCCGGCAGCAGGTAGTTCATCACGCCGAAGATGCACTTCTTCATCTCGCCCGCATACTTGGTGCCGCCGATGAGGATGATCTTGCGCGTGAAGTCGGTGATGATGAAGGTCGAAGAGGTAGTGCCGTCGCGTTCGGGCACTGCTTCGAATTCGGGCGCCGCGATCACGGTAAATTCGGCGGCGTGCGCGGCCAGTTCTGCTTCCTGCGGGCGCACGAAAAGCTGCTTCACGAAGAGCGCGTGCCACGCATACTCCGCCACAATCGTGATGGGCAGCCGGTAGTGCGGATCGGCGCCAGCGTACAGGTCGAGCACATAACGGTCGCGTTCCTGCATGTGCCGCTCCACCCGCTCCAGCAGAGCGGCGAAGCGCTCGGGCGGAAATGGCTGGTTCACCTTGCCCCAGTCGACGCGGTCCTCGGTGAGTGCGTCCTTTACCAGAAACTTGTCCCGCGGGGATCGGCCGGTGCGTGCGCCAGTCAAGGCAACGACCGCACCGTTGGAAGCAATACTCGCCTCACCGCGCGCAATGGCCGCTTCCACCAGTTGCGGGGTGGAGAGGTTGCGGTGAACGTGCGGCCCATCCAACAAATTCTTTGACACAGTGCTCGCGGTCGCAGCGCCCATATCTCTCCTGTTCCTGCTGAAGCTACAAAACCGTCTATTGTGCCATCTGGCAGGCGTCTCCCGGAAGGGGCGTGGGTTTTGTAAGGAGGTGCGCACGTCTGTCTGTTGCGACGGGAAGGCATAACCCCCTGGCCGAGCCAGCATCTACTCGCAATTACGTTAGCGACGTTTAGGTAATTGAATCCCTGTAAACCTTTTAGAATGAGCATTAACTGCGAAATCTAGCGCCGAGGGACGAGATTTGCACAGTTCACAATGTTACTGGTTTGCAATATATTGGCGCCCATACTTTTGGAGGCCTCCCCCATGGCACGTACTTCCTCAAGCGGGCTATTACGTCTAAATGTGATATCGATATCACAAAACTGGTTTTCCACTCTCACTTCGCATTCCCTCCCACTTCTGTTCCTCACTTGCACCATTCTTCTCTTATGCACCTCGCTCAACGCCCAGGAGTATCGCGGCACCGTCACCGGGCAGGTCACCGATCCGAGAGGCGATGTCGTTCCAAATGCAGCCATCACTGTGGCGAATCCAGAACAGACCTACAACGGCAGGACGGATGGCCGAGGCAGCTTTTACATCCCGTTCATTCAGCCGGGCACTTACCAAATCAAGGCCGAGGCTCCCGGTTTCAAGACCGTGATTCATGACGGCGTCACAATCGACGTCTCGGCGAAGGCGACGCAGATATTCTCTTTGCCGATCGGCACCGTGAACGAGACCGTCGCCGTGAATGAAAATGGCTTGCAACTCAGCACTGCAGACGCATCCGGCGGCACTGTCATCGATCCGGACAAGATTCAGAATCTGCCGCTCAACGGACGCCAAGTGTATATGCTCCTTGCTCTCACCCCCGGCGTGAAATTCACCCAGACGCAATTTGGCGCCGGCGGATACTCGGGGACACGCGGATGGGACACATCCAACGCCTACTCCATCACCGGCCAACCGGGTGCCTACAACCAATTCATGCTCAACGGGGCCCCCATTTCGGTACAGGGTGGCGCACCGGCGGGCACCTGGAACATCTCGCCCAGCATCGACGCGGTGCAGGAGTTCAAGGTGATGACCATCACGTTCGACGCGCAGTATGGACGCGTCGGCGGCGGCGCGGTCAACATCATCATCAAAAACGGCTCGCCACGTTTCCACGGCACGGCGTACGACTTCTGGCGCAACTCGATCCTGGACACAAATACCTTCCAACTGAATCAGGAGGGTGAAGCGAAGCCATTCCACAACGAGCATCAGTTTGGCGGAACGATCGGCGGCCCATTTCTGAAAAGGAATGCATTTTTCTTCTTCAGCTATGAAGGCTATCGGCAGGTTCTGCCCGCAGGCGTTGTGACGACCGTGCCCACCGCGGACATGTATCCGGCCGGCGGCGGGGTCGATCTGAACAATTTCCTGAACGCGACCGGCAGGACCGATGGCATCTACGATCCCCTCACTACCACCTGTGTACAGCCCGGAGCCTCCGGCTGCACCACCTACGGACGTTCGCAATTTCCCGGAAATATCATCCCTGCAAACCGCATCAGCCCTATCGGCCTCGCCATCATGAAGCTCTTCCCCGCGCCGAACCGTGCGGGCTACGTCAACAACTACGTCTTCAATGGCAAGGATCGCTACAGCTACAACATGCCGATCGCTCGCGTCGACTACAACTTCACCGACAAAACAAAGTTGTACGGGCTCTTTGCCTGGTGGTCGGGACACGAATACCGCAATGGCAACGGGCTGGTCGGTCCCGCCGTCACCGGCGATATCAACAACTACCGCTCCAGCATCACGCAGGTGCTGGATCTTACCCACACCTTCAGTCCTTCGCTCATTGGCGACATGCGCGTGTCATTCAACCGGTACTACTACGTGGATCCCGATGGAACTCTGTCTGCCGGGCTGAATACTCTCAGTGCCGGAGATCTGGGTCTGACCATGCCGCAAATCCCGACGACCAACAAGACATACGCACCGGAAGTGACGCTGGGAGACAACTTCCCCAACATCATCGGCAATCAGGCCAATCCGAATATCTTCGAAACCTACGATGTTGGCCCATCGATCACGCAGATTCTGGGCAATCACAGCCTTCACTACGGTGCGGAGTGGTCGCTCTACCACGACGTGCCGAGCGGCATCGGCCGTCCCAACGGATACTTTGGTTTCGGCACCGACTTCACCCAGCAAAATCCCTTCCAGCAGACCAAGGACGGATCGGTCATCGCCAATCTGCTCCTCGGATACACCGATGCGGGAAGCGTGGATAACAACGTCGCGCCCTACGAGTCGTACCGGTACGTCGCCGGCTATGTGCAGGACGACTGGAAGGTGAAGCCGAACTTCACCATCAATGCCGGCATCCGTTGGGATGAGGAGTTCTCGCCCGTTGAACGCCACAACCGTCTACTGGCCGGCATGTGCCTGACCTGCGTCAATCCCATCTCCTCCAGCGTGCCATCGCTCGCTCCGCTCTACGGCAACGTGCTCTTCGCCAGCAGCAGTCAGCCTGCATATCCGAACAATACAGAGCTGTGGCAGCCGAAGATCGGCGCTTCGTGGGGCATCCAACGCAATATCGTGCTGCACATGGGCTGGACATACAGCAAGGCCCTGGGCATCGAGTTGGGCGGCCAATCGGCGTGGGATATCTCAACTCCCTACAACGATTCGCCGGATGGCGGTCTGCATCCGTCGCAGTCCTTCAACAGCGGACATCCCTATCCCAATGGCTTTCTCACGCCTCCCGGCAGTTCGCAGGGCGCGCTGGCGCTGGTTGGCACCGGCTTTGGCATTGACCTGCGCGACCGCAAGATTCCCAAGGTGCAGCAGTACACCTTCGGCGTCCAGGGAGCGTTGCCCTGGGGCATGGTGGGCGAGATCACGTACCTCGGCGCCCACACTGTCGATCTGCGGGCCTCCAAACAGCTCAATGGCCTCAGTGCCGCGGACTTCGCAGCCGGTCATGCCGATCCAAACTATCTGGATCAGCAGGTGCCGAATCCCTTCTACGGCGTTCTGCCCTCCAGCACCTCGTTGGCGGCCAATCCGACCATCCAGGCAAAGTACCTCAAGGTTCCTTACCCCGCCTTCGATGGAAACATCTACGACTACACATTTCCCGGCGGTTTCAGCAACTACAACTCGATGCTGCTCAAACTGGAGAAGCGTATCAGCGGCGGTGGCATGTTGACCAAAGGCCTCAGCTTTCTCTCCTCCTTCACCTGGTCGCGTCTCATCTCGGCGACCGGCTTCCTGAACAACAATGGCACGAGTCTGGTCGATGCAGCACCTTACTACGCGGTCGACCCCAGCGATCGTCCGTGGGACCTGGCCTTCAGCGGACTCTATGGATTCCCGGTCGGCAGGGGCGGCGCGGTCCTGACCAACGCACACGGCTTCCTTGGAGCGGTGGTCAACGACTGGCAGATGGAATGGATCTTCCAGAACGACGGCGGTACGCCGGTGGGATATCCGAATGGCGAAAACTTCAACTGCGGCAACTATGATCTCCGCCCGCTGCAGAAGAGCTACAAGAGCTACCTCAATAACTCCCAGAACTCCTGCTTCTCCACCTTTACGGAATACACCGCGGTGACCAAGCTGCCGGTCAGCACCGTGCTCCGCAATCCCTGGGCGCAGCAGACGGCACTCGGTTTCGAGAAGAAATTCCCGATTCGCGAAGGCATGACGCTGCAGTACAAGGCAGAAGCCTTTAACCTGACCAACACACCCATATTCGGCGGCCCGAGCACCGGTTCACCGGACCAGGCGTTAACCCGCAACGACAGTGTGGCCAATCCGGATCAGCCGGGCGCGTGGTCGGGCTATGGAACCATTGGCTCGACGCAGCAGAACTTCCCCCGCCAGATCCAGATGTCTCTCAAACTGCAATTCTGATTCGACCAGTCAAAGCGGAAGAGCCCAGTCGCTAGGCGGCTGGGCTCTTCTTTTCGTTGAACTCTTCTCCAATGTTAGCTGGCAAACACTCAGGCCATCAGCTCATGGATGACTGGCAGCATGGGCAGGTTGGCAGTGTGCTTCGCCTCGCGCATGACCAGATCCAGATGCTCCAGCACCTCTTCGATGCTCATGGCGTACATTTCACGGCCGTTGTCGTAGCCATCCTCGATCGCCCGCTTCAGATAATGTCCCGCAATCTGAGCGGCAAGCCGGTCTGTGATCACATTCCCCGACCGCTTCTTGTACTCCACCCATGACTGAGCCGGCATCGCGATCCACACCGGACGCCCCTTTACCTCGAAACGGACATCGATGGCGTCGGCATGGCGGGTGGCGATGGCCACGATGTTGGCGCGCCACAAACAGTGCAGGGACTCACCCGTCCAGCGGTCCACGGCGTCAAATTCTTCATACATGTTGTTTTAAGCCTACCGGCATCGGTGCCGAACCGCAATACACACCCGCCCCAGCTCCGGCAACAAAAATCTGCAGAGCTGAGGAAAAAAATAGCAAATCTTCTGCCTTTCCCTGCGTCCAATAGTCTGCATTTCGGATTACCGAGCGAATCGCGAATCGAATAGAGGAGTTATCAAACGTGTCCAAAGCCCCTAACCCCCGCAGTGTCTACGAGAAGAAATTACGCCAGCAGCAGGAGCTGCTCGTGCGCTCCATGCAGTCGGCCGTTGAGCAGGGCCGGGACGCTGGGATGGACGACACTCAGGACGTCGCCGATCAGGCAGTTGCGTCCTACCAAAAAGAGTTTTTGTTCTCTCAGGGAACCAACGGCCATGCACAGATGCAATTGGTCCGGCAGGCGCTGGAGCGGCTGAAAGATGGCAGCTTTGGCGAGTGCCAGAATTGTGCCGAAGCCATCGGCGTCAAGCGGCTGGAAGCGCTCCCCTGGACGCCCTTTTGCATCGCCTGCCAGGAGAAGGTGGAGCGGGGCGAACTGGAAATGCCGGTCCGCGCCGCCTGACTTGTCCCAGGTTGCAATGCGACGGGGCACCCTCGCGTGCCCCGTTTGGCTGTTTTTTGAGGGCAAAACGTGCTTTTTTGACCCTCAAATCGCGCCGCTGCTACACTTTCCCTATCAACTTTTCTGAGAGCCCGCGGACTGCCTGTCCGCCAACGCGCTATCGCGCCTAGCTCTTTCTGCAAGGATTTCAGTGGACGCACAGACCCGCAGCGCGCTTAAGAAGGAAGACCCTTTCATTCACACCACCCAGGCAATCCTGGACTGGATCGCCGAAAATCGGGCAAAAGCCCTCCGTATCGCGATCGGAGTGGTGGTTGTCATTGCCCTTGTCATCGCCGGCGTAGTCGTCTACCAGCAACGCTCAGCAGCCGCTGCGAATGCCTTTGGGAGCGCCGCAAGCTTATATAGCACGCCCATTGCCGACCCCGCGCAGCCAGCGCCTCCGGGCATGAAGACCTTCGCCACCGTCGCGGATCGGGCGAAGGTAGCGAATCCGCTCTTTGAGGATGTAGCAAAGCGCTATGGCAGCACCACGGCCGGCAAGAATGCGCTGTTTTTTGCTGCCCTCACCGCGGCCGAGATGGGCAACAATGCCGCCGCGGAGGCTGGTTTTCGCAAGGCAGGCGACCTGCACGATGCGAATATCGCCTCGCTTGCCCACCTTGCGCTTGCAAACCTGCTGACGCAGCACGGCCAGACCGGGGAGGCGATCCGGCTCTATCAGGACCTGATCAACCACCCGACCTCCACGGTGCCTGCAGCAACAGCGCAGTTGCAGCTCGCCCAGCTCTATGAGGCCAACAACAATGGAGCCGAGGCGAACAAGATTTATGCTCTGCTCAAGGCCAAGGACACGACCACGGCCGCAGGCCAGATCGCCGCGCAGAAGCTCGCCGGCCAGCACTAATCTGGCTGCCATGCCCTTGCTTGCTCCGCATGGGTTTCCCAGCCTGCGGCGCCGCGCGTGCTTGCGCGATATTTTTCGCCAGAAGCGCGATTTGGGCCGATTCTCGTGAGCGAAACGCCCCCGCCCAGCGTCAGTGAAAACAAGCGCATGGGTAGCTATGAGGGAAATCTGACCGGGCTGCTTCCGATGCCGGAGACGACTGCCGCGGCGGCACCGGACCGGACCGCGGAATTGACCGCGCTGGTCCACGAGTATTCAGGCACGCTCTATCGCGTGGCCTTTTCCATCTCGCGCAATGCCGCAGAGGCCGAGGATATGGTGCAGGAAACCTTCCTGCGCGTGCTGCGCCATCGCGACCGCCTGCCCGAAATACGGGATGCCCGCGTCTGGCTCATCCGCATTACGTGGAATCTGGTGCTGGACCGCAAGCGCCGGCAAAAAACCCGGCCGGAGAACGAGGACATCAGCGAGTTGGCCCGCGTGCTTCCGGCAAAAGAGCTGCGCGCCGATCAGGCGGTGATCGCGGCGCAACGGCATGCACGCGTGCTCGCGCTGATAGATGAGTTGCCGGCAAAAGAACGCCAGGCGCTGCTGCTCTCTGCACTCGAGGAGCTTTCAAATGCAGAGATCGCGTCGGTGCTCGGCATTACCGAATCTTCTGTGCGCTCCCGCCTCTTCCGTGCTCGTCGCGATCTGGCGGAGAAGCTGCGCAAGGAGGGACTGAAGTCATGAACCCATCCGATCCCGCCCTCCGCCACACAGGCGTCGATTACACGCAAGAGATTGATGGAGCACTTGCAGCCCTGGCTGCGGTGCGGCCAAGAGACGGCCTGGAGCAGCGCATTCTCACCTGCATCGCTTCGGCACCCGAACTGCCGTGGTACCGACGATTTGCGGTGGCTTCGATGGGACACCGCCGCTGGGCGCTGGCCGCGGCCTCTGCCGTGATCGTGGCCGGAAGCATCACCATGACGTCCTATCGCCATCACACAGTTGCTGTATCAACGCCCGTGGTAGTGCACATACCGCATGCTGCACCCCAGGCAGCGGCAGCGTCAGCAAGTGTCGGCGTCAGCGATCATCCGCTGGAGATCAATAAGGCGAAGACGCGCCATCGTGGCGTCCATAAGTCCTATCGCGCCATCCATCAACGTGTCCCGCTACCGCGCGGAACGGCGGCGCCCCTGCGACCGAACACGACACCGCTCCCGCAGTAGCCGCATTCGCCGTATCCGGTCTGCTCTTCGAACTAACGCCGCTCTGCTTTTGTCCCCACGCCCAGCAGCATATGTACCAGGGCCAGGATCACTGCACCCACGAAAGCCGAGCCGAAGGTGTCCACATGAAAGCCAGGCACCAGACGTGATGCGAGAATCAGCACGAAGGCGTTGATGACCAGCAGGAACAGACCGAGCGTGAGGATGCTGAGCGGGAAGGTTAGGATCTTCAGCAGCAGGCCGAGAGTCGCGTTCAGCAGGCCGATGACTAGTACCGCGATGAGTGCGGACGTCCAGCCGTGAATGTGAAAGCCCGGAACGAAATAAGCGATCACAAAGAGCGTAATCGCACCGACAATCCAACGCAGCAGCAGTCCAAGCATGCGCACCTCTTCCCGCTTCGGGGTGAGCCTAAGTTAGCATGAACGCAGCCTTGCATACCTTTGCGGTCATCCTTCTTGGACTCTTCCTCGCGGCCTCTCCGGCTTCGGCCGCGGCGCAGCCCGCAGCGGCGGCGGCTGCCCCCATCCCCGATGTGCCCACCTTGCTGCGCAGCGTGGAAGCGAATCAGGAAGCGCTGGATCGCGCCCGCGAAGAGTACACCTTTCGGCAGCAGCAGCAGCTCACGTTTTATGACAAGCACGGCAAAGTCCAGCGCACCGAACAGCGCGTCAGCAACGTCTTTTTCGTGCATGGCGAACCGATCGAAACGCTCACCAGCAAGAACGGCAAGCCGCTGAGCGCCAACGATCTGAAGAAGGAGCAGGATCGGGCCACCAAGGAGGCGGTCAAGTATGCAGCACAGCCGTACGGACAGCGCGACAAGGACGAGGTGAGCGTGTCGCGCCTTCTGGCCATCATCCGCTTTACCAATCCGCGGCGCATTATGGAGGGTGACCGCTCGGTGATTGCGGTGGACTTCACGGGCGATCCGCACGCGAAGACGCATGGACGGAATGAAGATGCAATCAAAAAGGTACGCGGAACAGTGTGGATTGATGAATCGGCGCGTGAAGTGACACGCATGCATGCCACGTTTGACGAGCCTATGCGCATTGGCTTTGGCCTGTTCGCCACAGTGGATGCGGGGAGCCACTTTTCGTTCGAGCAGGCGCTCATCCACAATGAAGCGTGGCTGCCTACCAGCATCGACGCCCACTTCGACGGCAAGGCCGCGCTGTTTGTCGGGTTTCACGTGGAGTTGTCCATACGCTTCGACCAGTACCGAAAATTCAGCGCGAGCGCGACGGAACAGACTGCGGCCCCACGGCAGTAGCGCGCGACATCTCACGCGCCGGTCCGGCTTAAATGCTCGAAGCTGCAAGGATTCGAAATAAGCTGGTTCGCAATTATTTTTTCCTGGACATGAAATCTTGTTTAGATAACGCGCATTTTTGTGAGATCAGCGCGGCTTCAAGGAATTTGTGCCGAGAAAGCAATCTGGAAATGTCCGGAAGACTGCGACGTGAACGCAGTCATGTGTGCAAGTGTTCGCCTCTCCGTGTTCGCTTCTCCGTATTCGCTTCGCTTGGTGAAGCGGGAACAATCTATTTTCATACGCTGGAATATCCCCAATTTTCCGGCTCGCGGCTTGCGAAGACTTTATCGCTACCGTAACCTTCATTCGCTGAATGAACTTTAAGATTCCAGTGTTGGAAAACATGGGATCCGGACAGCGCGCCACTCGCGCACATTCAAACCATTCTTGAGACGACGAGAGCCTGAATCCGCAGGCGATCCGCGGTCCGCGTCCTTCACCGATTCGTTTTGCACGAGCCGCGATCGAATGGCGAGCGGCCGAATACTCTGAATATTTTTGAAAGGGCCAGTCATGAAATACCTAAGACGCAAGCTAGGCAGCGTCCTCCTGAGTTGTGCCTGCTGCGCTATCTTCAGCACCTTCACTCCCTTGTTCGCACAGGTAGACACGGGCGGTGTTACCGGCACGGTTACAGATTCGTCCGGCGCAATCGTTCCCAACGTCACCATCAGGCTCATCAACGATGCGACCACGGTCGCGATTCCTACGCGCTCCACGTCGACCGGCTCATATTCTTTCAATGCAGTGCGCCCGGGAAGCTATACGCTGCAAGCGGAAGCGCCCGGATTTCAAACCGTCGTCGACAAAGGTGTCGAGGTTCACGTTCAGCAAACGGCCGCGATCGATATTCACTTCGTGACCGGCGCCGTGAGCCAGCAGGTGACGGTGACCGCAGCCGCGCCCCTGCTGCAAGCCGAAAGCGGCGAAGTGGGGCAGACCATCACAGGTCACACGATCAACAGCATGCCGCTCAAGAGCCGCGACTGGGCATCACTGGCGCAACTCTCCGCCGGTGCGGCGACGGCCCCCAAGGGTCAGCCCAGCTCTGACTCGGGCACCACAGACAGCGCCTATTTTTCCGTGAACGGCGTCAATCTCTGGCAGAACGACTTTCGCCTCAACGGCATCAACGACAACATTGAAGTCTATGGCGGCTCCTCGGTGGGCAGCAACGCCGCCATCACCCCGCCGCCGGATGCGATCCAGGAGTTCAAACTCGAGAGCGGAGACTTCAGCGCAGAGTTCGGGCATTCCACCGGAAGCGTCGTCAATGCGGCAATCAAGTCCGGAACCAATCAATTCCACGGCGATATTTGGGAATATTTCCGCAACGATGCGCTGGATGCGAACACCTATTTCAACAACACCGGAGTGAAATCCGAATACCGGCGGAATATCTTCGGCGGCACCATCGGCGGCCCAGTATGGATCCCCCGCGTTTACAACGGCCGCGACAGGACATTCTTCTTCTTCGACTACCAGGGTCTCCGCGCGATTACTCCTGTTCCTGCGTATAGCACGGTGCCCACAGCGGGTATGGTCAACAGCGGATATACCAACCTGCAGGATCTCATCAACTACAACAGCGGAACGGGAACGGATGGATTGGGTCGCATCTTCCCTCACGGTACCGTGCTGGATCCCGCCACCACGCGCATGATCGCCGCCGGCCAGACGGACACCATCACAGGCCTGACCAACACAACTGGCAAAGCTATCTATGTGCGCGATCCCTTCTACGCAGGCAGCCTAGTGGGCACAACCAACTTTGTGGGTGCAACTAGCCAGCTCAATGTCCTGCCCGCGACGCGCATCGATCCGAATGCAGTCAAGCTTCTTGGGGTCTACCCGACAGCCACCTTGCCCGGGATTTTGACCAACAACTTCTATAACGAACCCAAAGAGCCGCAGACCAACAACACGTACGACATTCGCATCGATGAGAACTTCAATCCGAACAACGTCGTCTTTGGCGTCTTCGATCGAAGTCTGATCTCGGAAACGGTTCCATCGTCTCTGCCAGGTCTGGCCGTCGGAGAGACCGGCGGACGGAACGACAGCTTTCCCGCCTACGCATTCGCGGTCGGCTATACGCATGTGTTTACACCCACGCTGACCAACGAGATGCACGTGGGTATGGTGCATGCCGACAAGCTCCAAAGATCCTTCTACGGAGACACGTTCGGCATTCCCGCCAGCTACGGCATCCCGGGTATTCCCCAGGTATCGGAGAATGGTGGTATCCCGCCCATTAACTTTGAGCCCTCCAGTGTCACGAACGGACTCACCCACATTGGCGTCGGAAACTATACGCCGACCCTTCAATACGTCTACAGCATTGAAGGTTCCGACAATGTAACCAAGGTCTTTCGCAGCCATATCTTCAAGATGGGCATTCAAGTCGACTCACTTGAGGGAGATATATCGCAGCCGCCGCAAGGACGCGGGAATTTCACCTTCAGTGGCCAATATACGGATATTCCAAACGCAAACTCCGGCCTTACGGGAGCCGCTGACTTGCTGTTGACGCCGACGGCGTCGACCGTAGGCGGTGTCAACAATGTAGGCGGCCTCAGCACGTATGGCGGCTCGAATGTAGCGAACACCCAGGACCACCGCTGGTACACCGGCGCCTTCTTCCAGGATGACTGGAAGGTGACTCCCATCCTGACGCTGAACCTGGGCCTGCGCTGGGATTACTTCACGCCATACGCAGAGGTCAATGGACGGCAGGCGAACTTCGTTGCCAGTGACGGCGGAAATGGTAACAGCGGCACCTACTATATCTCCAAGAAGGGCTGCCAGGTGGCGAGGTCGGCATCTTTCGATGCGCTGCTGGCCAAGGACAACGTCGCGCTCGACTGCGTGGATGGTCTCAACCTGGGTACCGCGCAGAAGACGAACTTCAGCCCGCGCTTCGGCTTTGCCTACCGAGTACGACCGAGCCTCGTCCTGCGCGGCGGGTATGGGATTACCTATGGCGCACTCGGCAACCTGGGATACGGTGGCACGCTGGGCACGAACTATCCGTTTGTCTATACCGTCACGTTCAATAGTCCAGACTCCCAGCATCCGTTGACGCTGGTGAATGGACAAACCGCAACGCTGGAGAACGCATTCGCCGATATCAACCTTCAGGATCCCTCGGTGTACTCAGGCAGTGGTGTGAACCTGTACGGGCGCCAATATAACTTCCAGACGCCCTATGTCCAGACCATGAACATGACCGTTCAGGATCAGTTCACAAACACTGACTCGATTCAGCTCGCATATGTCGGAACGGTGGGGCGTCATCTGGACAATCTGGGATACAACAACTCGCCGAGCGAGATACTGCCGCCCAGCGTGAATCCCCAGAATTACGTGCCCTTTCCGGATTTCGCGCGCAACGCAATCTACGAAACGACAAATGCAACCAGCAGCTATAACTCGATGCAGCTGACCTACCAGCGGCAGATGAGCGCCGGCCTGTCTATCCTTGCCAACTACACCTGGAGCAAGTGCATGAGCAACCAGCACACCCAGGCTTCGCAGAATACTCAGTATCGTGCGCAGTGGCTGCCGGGATTTGGAATCAACGGCGACTACGGGCTCTGCGATACCGATGCCACCAATGTCGTTCACGTGGGCGGCACCTATGCGTTACCGGTAGGCCACGGCCGCACATTCCTGGGCGACAGCAATGGTCTCGTGGACTCCGTTCTTGGCGGCTGGGGCGTGTACGCCATCTACAGCTATCAGAGCGGTCAGCCCTTCACCCTGGGCTGCCCGGTAAGCACCTCTAACTTCGGCTGCAACGCCGACGTGGTGCCCGGGCAAGACCTCGATGCTGGTCCGCACAACAAAACCCAATGGCTGAACCCAGCGGCGTTTGCTCAGCCGGCGCTGGCCACTGCCATTGGCCAGACAGACTTCGCGCCCCTCGGCGGCGGTCCGCAACAGGCACGCGGTCCGGGCTTCAACAACCTGGACGCTTCGCTGTTCAAGACCTTCCACATCCACGAAAGTACGGGGCTGGAGTTTCGCGCAGAAGCCTTCAACGCGACCAACACGCCGCAGTTCGGCCAGCCCGGCAACCTGAACAACTACACCAATGTGAAAAGCGGCTTCGCCACGATCACCAGCATGCGGAACGATCAGCGTCTAGTCCAACTGGCGCTCAAGCTGTACTACTGACTGGCGGCGAGGGGGCTACCCCTCCCCCCTCCGGTACGGGAGACCGGTGCGCAAGCCCATTCCTTTCAGCGGGTTAGCCCATCTCCCGATATCTAAAATCGTCCAAACAAAAGACTTAGCCGTAAAAACGTCGAACGAAAGGAGTTACAAAGACAAAGCCGCGGGATTTCTCCCGTGGCTTTTTGCTTTCAAGTCAGGCTCTATTTCTAGGTTAACAATTCAGCGAGGGTAAATTGGCAGGTTTTTGTATGGGAGCTCGCGTGGCAATCCATATCGGGAAGCCTGCATGCAGATGCGCAAAGGGAAGGCCGCGTTCTGCGGCCTTCCCTTGCGTGCCCACAATGGATGCTTCGGAATCTACTGAGGCGGTGCGCCGCCGCCATCCGGCGGAGGTGCGCCGCCAGAGTCGCCACCACCGTGCATGTGCCCGGCGCGACGCTCCTGCATCTTCTGCTGGTCTGCTTCGAACTTCTGCTTCTGCTCATCGGTCAGGACGGCTTCGATCTTCTGCGTGCTCGCCTGATGCATACTCATCATCTTCGAGCGCTTGTCTTCGCGTGACGACGTGGTGTCCGCCCGCATGGACTGCATCTGCGTCTGTTCGTCGGCGAGGATGGGCTTGATCTGGCTCTGCTGATCGGCGGTGAGTTTGTACCGCTTGGTCATGTGGGCAAGACGCTGATCGGGGTCCATCATCCCGCGGCCACCGCGGTGGCCACCCATACCGCCGCCATCTGCCTGCGGAGCGCCTTGTTCGGGTGCGGACCCTGGCTCCTGGGCGAGCATCACGCCGGTTGCCAGCAATCCAGTGAGTACGAGACTACATAATTGCCGTTTCATCGTTGTGTTTCCTCCATGTTTCCTACCAACTACCGTTTGCTAAAAACTATTAAGCGGCGGCCCGGGATTGGGATTGCGCAGACGACCGTCCATCCATGCACGGCGCTTCTCGTCGCTGTCAAACTTACGTTTCTGCTTCTTGTCCAATACCGCGCCGATTTTCTGCTGGCTCGCCTCATGCACATTGGCGGCTTCCTCGCGCCTATTCCCAGCCGACATGTAGGTATCGGCAAGGACGGTCTGTTCATCCTGCTCTTCCTTCATGAGGATGGTCTTGACCTGGGTTTGCTGTTCCGCGGTGAGTTTGTACCGCTTGGTCATATCTGTGAATTGTTTCTCGACTTTTTTAGAGAGAGGATCTGCTGAGTCAGCGCTCGCCACAAGTCCAGCCCGCGCGGGCGCGGGCGCGGTCTGCTGAGCGAACAGGACACCATTAACCAATATCCCAGCAACTACGAGACTGAAGGCTTGCCGTCTCATCGCCGCTCCTTCACTTCATTAACCCCGCATCTACGTTGTGGTTGCGCGGGCTGACCTTAGTGCCCGATGAGCCGAACAGAGAACTTCCAGCTCGACGTATGCGCCAGGGCGCAAATTGGCCCTCGGCCCTCCCACAAGGAGGGCCGCCAGCCTAATGGACGCGGGAGAGCGCGGGAAGAGTTTCCCGGGAAGCAGAAAATAAAGAAAATGAGGCCCCCGAATTGTCTGGCAAGTCCGCGTTCAGATGTCGGGAGATGGCCGCTGTGGGAAGTCTGATGGCAGATTCCCATCCGGCTCACATTTGACGGTATCGGACCGAAAGGATACTTCGCCTAATGTACAGTTCCGGACAGTTCCGGCGCGCAATCGTACACCTACACTATTTTCTCCTGCGTCGCCGATCCGCCCAATCGCAATCTAATCAACCATCTACTCTTTGCGTTCAATGGCAGCGCGCTTGCTCTGATTCGTTTGTAGCCCCCGTGGCTCGGAGGCAAAGGATGATAGCCCATCGAACGGCATCGTCTGGTCTCGCATTCCCCCGCCGGGTTGCCGGCAAGTTCGCTCTCGCACTTCTATTCCTTCTGTTCGCAGCGTCTTCGAGCCGTTCCCAGAACTCGCCCGCTGCTAGCCCACCTGCTCAGCGGAGCTTCCCCCTCACTGACACCGCGGCTCTTTCCATTGCGGGCGGCAAAGCGCAATCCGTCGAAATATCTCGGTCGCAAAGCGGTCTGCCTAACCACGCAGGCAGAGAGCGACATCTTCGCTTACGTCAACGGCTCTTCCATCCAGGACGGCGTCATCGAAGTCGATGTCGCTGTTAAGATCACAACCCCTCCCGGCGTTCGCATGCCCGGTTTCACTGGGCTTGCCTTTCGTGCCCGCCCTGACGGCTCGAAATATGACATGTTTTATCTCCGTCCCAGGAACGCTTTATCCGACGATCAGGCCATGCGCAATCATTCGGTCCAGTACGTGGCTAAGCCCGGCTACGACTGGTATCTCCTGCGCCGCCAGTGGCCTTGGATTTACGAGTCATGGGCTGACCTGAAACCGGAGGCATGGACGCATGTGAAGATCGAGCTCCACGGACGGTCCGCACGGTTATTTCTGAATGGGTCGGACTCTCCCAGCCTCGTCGTCAATGGACTCAAAGGCGAAGATCTCCAAGGTGGCGTTGCGCTCTGGGGCTATCCAGGCGAGGAGTCCTACTTTTCGAATCTCCGCATCACTCCCTCGAGTCCGCTCTCAATCCATAACGGAGGCGAAGCTGCTGGAACCTGGCATGTCGTCTTCGCAAGCGACTACGGCCGCTACGAAGGTCTAGTGAATCTGCGCCGCGACGGAAGACGATCACCGGCACATGGAGCGGAGCATTCGGGAAAGATCTCGCAGTCACCGGAACCTGGCGTGACGGCTATGTGGAGCTCACCTTCACTGGAGGATGGCAAGAAGAGCCCAAGTCCGCTCCGATCCCTACCGTCGCGACGCTGGCTGGATGGATCGACAACGACACAGCGGCTGGCCGTATGAAAGTAGAAGGCCGCGCCGACGGCCAATGGACCGCTGCCCGGCAGAAACATTGAAGACGGGCGGTCCACCTACAAAAAAACCGAAGGTGTGAAGATGACCATGCGGTTCTCCACTGGCGGGATCGATCCGGAAATTGGCAGAGGAGATTATTGCCGCAAAAAAGCAAAAAGCCCACTCCGAAGAGCGGGCTTTTCTGATGTTAATGCCGGCGATTACCTAATCTCCCACACACTTACGCGTGCAGTACCATCGGCCCGACGAGGCTTAACTTCCGTGTTCGGGATGGGAACGGGTGTGACTCTCGCGGTAAACTCACCGGCAAGCTTGGGTGCGGCGCTTGGCGGGAGGTTCTCCGCAGCCATCTCTCTGCACACACGGGCGGTTTCTCCCCGGAACGAGAATGGCAAACTGGCGCCACAAAACTTGCATTCAAAAACGAATTGCATTGGGACTGGCTGCAACTGCAACCAGTTGTTGAACAAGGCTTGTTGTTGAGTGTCCTCTGACAGCGGATTTGCTGCGCAGAATTAATTCTATGGACAAGCCGAACGGGCGATTAGTACTGGTAAGCTACGCGCATTACTGCGCTTCTACCTCCAGCCTATCAACCAGGTGGTCTTCCTGGGCCCTTCTTTTCCCTTTTGGGTTGGGAGATCTCATCTTGGGGCGTGCTTCCCGCTTATATGCATTCAGCGGTTATCACAACCGAACTTCGCTACCCAGCCGTGCCCTTGGCAGGACAACTGGAACACAAGAGGTTCGTCCATCCCGGTCCTCTCGTACTAAGGACAGCCCCCCGCAAATCTCCTACGCCCACAGCAGATAGGGACCGAACTGTCTCGCGACGTTCTGAACCCAGCTCACGTACCGCTTTAATAGGCGAACAGCCTAACCCTTGGAACCTTCTACAGCTCCAGGATGCGATGAGCCGACATCGAGGTGCCAAACCGGAGCGTCGATATGAACTCTTGGCTCCGATCAGCCTGTTATCCCCGGCGTACCTTTTATCCGTTGAGCGATGGCCCTTCCATACAGAACCACCGGATCACTAAGGCCTGCTTTCGCATCTGCTCGACTTGTAGGTCTCACAGTTAACCACTCTTATGCCTTTGCACTCGACGACTGATTTCCAAACAGTCTGAGAGTAGCTTCGCGCGCCTCCGTTACAATTTAGGAGGCGACCGCCCCAGTCAAACTACCCGCCTAACTATGTCCCTCTCCCGGATTACGGGAGCAGGTTAGAATCACAGCACTCACAGGGTGGTATCTCACCGGTGGCTCCACCAAGCCCGAGAGCCTGGTATCAAAGCCTCCCACCTATCCTGCGCAGTAAGAGCCATAATTCATAGTTAAGGTGTAGTAAAGGTGCACGGGGTCTTTCCGTCTAGCTGCGGGTAACCGGCATCTTCACCGGTACTACAAGTTCGCCGAGCAACTCGTTAAGACAGTCGTACGATCGTTACGCCATTCGTGCAGGTCGGAACTTACCCGACAAGGAATTTCGCTACCTTAGGACCGTTATAGTTACGGCCGCCGTTCACCGGGGCTTCAATTCAAAGCTTCGCCTTGCGGCTAACCTCTCCTTTTAACCTTCCGGCACCGGGCAGGCGTCAGCCCCTATACGTCGTTTTCGACTTAGCAGAGACCTGTGTTTTTGTTAAACAGTCGCCGTACGCGTTTCACTGCGGCCCCCTCGCGCTTGCACGCTAACGGGGCGCTCCTTCTCCCGAAGTTACGGAGCTAATTTGCCGAGTTCCTTAACAAGCTTTCACTCGAGCGCCTTTGGATATTCTCCTCGTCTACCTGTGTCGGTTTGTGGTACGGTTCCCAGCCCTTCTCCTTAGAGGATTTTCTCGGCAGCGTGAAATCACCAGCTTTCAGCCATGCGGCTTACTGCTTTACGCCTCACTGTTAAGCCTCGACGGATTTGCCTATCGAAACCAGCTTGCGCGTATCGAACCCAATAGCCATATAGGGTCCTGGTTATCCTTCTGCGTCTCCCCATCGTCAAACGATGGTCTGGGAGGTCCGGAATATTAACCGGATGTCCATCAGCTACGCCTTTCGGCCTCGCCTTAGGGACCGCCTAACCCTGAGCGGATTAACCTTCCTCAGGAAACCTTAGACTTTCGGCGTGAAGGGTTCTCACCTTCATTATCGCTACTTATGCCGGCAGGGTCTCTTCGCAACGCTCCACCAGTCTTCTCAGTCTGGCTTCAATGCTGTTGAGAATGCTCTCCTACCACGCACACCAGAGGTGTGCATCCGCTGCTTCGGTGTACAGTTTTAGCCCCGTTGTATTGTCGGCACCGGACCGCTTGACCAGTGAGCTATTACGCTTTCTTTAAAGGATGGCTGCTTCTAAGCCAACCTCCTGGCTGTCTGGGCGTTCCGACTTCCTTTCCCACTTAACTGTAACTTGGGGACCTTAGCAGGCGGTCTGGGCTGTTTCCCTCTCGACTGTGAAGCTTAGCCCCCACAGTCTGACTGCCGGGCTGGTTGTCACTGGCATTCGAAGTTTGGTTGGATTCAGTAAGCCGGAAAGCCCCCTAGTCCATCCAGATCTCTACCACCAGTGCAAATCACCCGACGCTAGCCCTAAAGCTATTTCGGAGAGAACGAGCTATCACGGAATTTGATTAGCCTTTCACCCCTACCCTCAGCTCATCCGAGCTTTTTTCAACAAACACCGGTTCGGTCCTCCAGTGGGTGTTACCCCACCTTCAACCTGGCCAAGGGTAGATCATCCCGCTTCGCGTCTATTCCTGCCAACTGAACGCCCTATTCAGACTCGCTTTCGCTTCGGCTCGCTTACGCTTAACCTTGCTGACAAGAATAACTAGCCGGCTCATTATGCAATAGGCACGCGGTCAGGCATTCGCTTGCGCGCATAGCCCTCCCACTGCTTGTAGGCACACGGTTTCAGGTACTTTGTACTCCCCTCGCAGGGGTTCTTTTCACCTTTCCCTCACGGTACTGGTTCACTATCGGTCAGAAACGAGTATTTAGCCTTACGGGATGGTCCCCGTGGATTCAAGCAGGGTTTCACGTGCCCCGCCTTACTCAGGTATCCGCTTCGAGTCCAGATGATTTTCGTCTACACGCCTGTCACGTTCTATGGATCGGCTTTCCATCCGATTCGACTAACCACTGGATTGGTAACTCTACTGTTGCGGACCCTACAACCCCCGCTGCACCGAAATGCTACGGGTTTGGGCTATTCCGAGTTCGCTCGCCACTACTATCGGAATCGAGGTTTCTTTCTCTTCCTCCAGGTACTGAGATGGTTCACTTCCCTGGGTTTGCTCACTCCTGCCTATGTATTCAGCAGGGTGTTCTTGAGGTTTGCTCAAGTGGGTTTCCCCATTCGGAGATCTCCGGATATAACGCCTGTGTGCGGCTCCCCGGAGCTTATCGCAGCTTGCCACGTCCTTCTTCGCCTGTTTCTGCCAAGGCATCCACCGTGCGCCCTTAGTAGCTTGACCATAGAATTAACTCCACGCAGGAAATAGCCTTTCGACTACCTCGCAGCATGCAATTGTTCCATGCATATTTCCGCCTGTGCGCCTCACGAGGTACGATCCCCGCTTACGCACTCTATCTAAAGACACTCAACTAACCAGCCTTACTATCCCAAACTTGATAGGGATCAGTAAGCTGCTCAGCCTTGTATGCAATTTACCCAATGCAATTCGTTGTCAAATAACAGAACGCTGCAGACAAGCAGCGCGCGCCATAAGGCGCTCTCGAACATGACTCGCTTGAATCTGCAATTTGGAAATTGCCGATTCGGGCAGAGCCTGCTCAAAGGTCAGCCTCTTCAAGAATCTGAAGAAGTTCACCTTTGAGCAGTGAAGACAAAGAGGATTGGTGGAGCTGATCGGGATCGAACCGATGACCCCCTGCTTGCAAAGCAGGTGCTCTCCCAGCTGAGCTACAGCCCCATTTCCGATAAGGATGGTGGGCCTGGGTAGATTCGAACTACCGACCTCACCCTTATCAGGGGTGCGCTCTAACCAACTGAGCTACAGGCCCCAGTCCGGACCCAAGCGCTCGGAAGCGCACAGCCCGACTCGGTTAGTTTCTTACTTGCTTTCCTCTTACGTCCAAAAAGTTTCGAGGACCAGGTTGAACATGCTGAGCAGCTACGCCG
The DNA here is from genome assembly GCA_963815025.1 of uncultured Acidobacteriaceae bacterium. GTDB lineage: Bacteria > Acidobacteriota > Terriglobia > Terriglobales > Acidobacteriaceae > KBS-83. Next base: position 33,015 of record CAWFFD010000002.1, read on the forward strand.
CTCGTGACCATCGATGTTGAGATCTAAAAGCCCGAAGGCTAGCAGGCAGAGAAGGCCTGATTCAAGCTCCTCTACACCTTGGCAGATGCAGAGGGTAGTGATCACCCGCATGCGCTACCCGAAGGCAGTCTGCTATCGCAGATACATGCGTGCACCACAGTGTTCTCTCTTAGAAAGGAGGTGATCCAGCCGCAGGTTCTCCTACGGCTACCTTGTTACGACTTCACCCCAATCATGAATTACACCTTGGACGGCTGCTTCCTTGCGGTTAGCTCACCGGCTTCTAGTGCAACCCACTTTCGTGATGTGACGGGCGGTGTGTACAAGGCCCGGGAACGTATTCACCGCGGCATTCTGATCCGCGATTACTAGCGATTCCAGCTTCATGGAGTCGAGTTGCAGACTCCAATCCGAACTGAGGCCGGCTTTTTCCGATTAGCTCCCCCTCACGGGTTTGCGACGGTTTGTACCGGCCATTGTAGCACGTGTGTAGCCCTGGACATAAAGGCCATGAGGACTTGACGTCATCCCCGCCTTCCTCCCCGTTATCCGAGGCGGTCTCACCAGAGTGCTCAACTAAATGGTAGCAACTGGTAACAAGGGTTGCGCTCGTTGCGGGACTTAACCCAACATCTCACGACACGAGCTGACGACAGCCATGCAGCACCTATATAGCGGCCCATTGCTGGGCGCCGATATTTCTACCGGATTCCACTACATTTCGAGCCCAGGTAAGGTTCTTCGCGTTGCGTCGAATTAAACCACATGCTCCACCGCTTGTGCGGGCCCCCGTCAATTCCTTTGAGTTTCAGCCTTGCGACCGTACTCCCCAGGCGGATCGCTTAACGCGTTAGCTTCGGCACGGCGGGATTGGGTACCCGTCACACCAAGCGATCATCGTTTAGGGCTAGGACTACCAGGGTATCTAATCCTGTTTGCTCCCCTAGCTTTCGCGCCTCAGCGTCAGTTGTGGTCCAGTGAGCCGCTTTCGCCACAGGTGTTCCTCCTGATATCTACGCATTTCACCGCTACACCAGGAATTCCACTCACCTCTCCCACACTCAAGCCAGATAGTTTCTCGTGCAGACTCCGAGTTGAGCCCGGAGATTTCACACAAGACTTATCCGACCGCCTACGCGCCCTTTACGCCCAATAATTCCGAACAACGCTCGCCCCCCTCGTATTACCGCGGCTGCTGGCACGAAGTTAGCCGGGGCTTCTTCTTCCGGTACCGTCATAATCGTCCCGATCGAAAGGAGTTTACGTCCCAAGGGACTTCATCCTCCACGCGGCGTTGCTGCGTCAGGGTTTCCCCCATTGCGCAAAATTCCCCACTGCTGCCTCCCGTAGGAGTCTGGACCGTGTTTCAGTTCCAGTGTGTCCGTGCGCCCTCTCAGGCCGGATACAGATCACCGTCTTGGTGGGCCATTACCCCGCCAACTAACTAATCTGCCGCGACCCCCTCCTTAAGCGAATTGCTCCTTTGACCCGTAGGTGTTATGCGGTATTAGCCTCGGTTTCCCGAAGTTATTCCCCACTCAAGGGTAGGTTAGTCACGTGTTACTCACCCGTGCGCCACTTTACTCATGGATTGCTCCACTTTCTCGTTCGACTTGCATGTGTTAGGCACGCCGCCAGCGTTGATTCTGAGCCAGGATCAAACTCTCGTTTGAAACTGATTCCGTGCTACCCCAGGACGGAGGTCCGGGATAGTCACGTGCTCTCCGGAGCTCGAAGGTTCCGGAGAGTCTTACCTTGTGAGAATGATCAAGCCTATTCCTGCTGATCTCTCACGACTGGCACGTTCAACCTGATTGTCAAAGATCCTCAACGGTATCCGCCTAAGCGGGCCGCTTTTGGATCGAGATCTACGGCATACGCCGCAGGCCCTCGAACTTGTGTGCTGTCAGCTCTTTGCTGCACTCAGTGCAGCTCAGAACGACTTTTTGCGCACTTGCCAACACTATCCTAGTGTTGCATTGTCGTCAATCCCAATTCCGGGATTTCTTGCCGACAACGAAGCAGCGCACAGCACAAAACTTTGAAAGATCGTAGCTCCGTATCGCTCTCAAGCGGGGAGAGGCCGTAAGGCCGTCAACGGGTTTTCAAAACCCGTTGCCTACTGCAGGAGATGTTCGGTGTGTTGGGCTATCGCCCGACTGAACATACCGCTTAGATTTCGATCAAGTCGGCCACCAGGCCAATACTGAAATCCAGCTTCCTTGCGACTGCCTTTTAAGTGTACCAGAGAACTTGCTTTCGGCACAACCTCACGCCGTCGCACTCCGTTCACTCGCTTGCAGCAATTCGGATACTATCTGGACCTCACCCGAAGCGCAACCTGTGACTGTTGAAAAGAACCCCAATGCTGTTGATAAGTCGCGCAAACGAACTCATCTTTCACTGCCTGGCGGCCCACTGCCGGGCGAACCTGCGCGCGTTTCTCCCTCGCGTTTCTCCCTACTGCTTTGCGATCACACCCAGATCTGTCAGACCATTCACGAAGAATTGCACCGCCAGCGCTACCAGCAGAAGACCCATGATGCGCACCAGGATGCGGATGCCGGTATCGCCCATCAATTTGCGGATGCGGTCTGCGCCCACCAGCACTCCATAGCTTGCCCATGCCGTAATCGCGATCGAACCCAGGATCGCAGCCCATTCCCAAACCTTTGTCGCCTGCCCTACCAGCACCATCACGCTCGAGATCGCGCCCGGGCCGCTCAACATCGGTATGCCCAGCGGCATGATGCCGGCGTCATCCTTGACCGCGGCCTCTTCCGTCTCGCCGGAAGCCTCCTGTGTCGGCGACCGCTTTGCCTCCAGCATGTCGATGCCGATCAGCAACAGGATGAGACCGCCGGCGATCTCAAAGGCCGGCAAGGTGATCCCGAACATGCGAAAGATGAGTTTGCCGATCAAGGCGAAGCTGGTCAGCACGATGAAGCAAGTCACCGCGCCGCGCCGCGCCGTGTGGGCGCGGCTCTTGCGGTCCTCGCCAGCCGTAATCGCCATGAAGGTCCCGATAGCCGCGAAGGGATCGACCAGGAAGAAGATGGACGAGAGCGCCAGCACAGAGAAGCGCACATAGTCCGAATCCTTGATTTCGTGCAGCGCCGTGGTTGCGGGACCAAAGATCATCTCTTGCTCCGTGCTTGTTCGCGTTCGTCAGCCGACATTGTCGCCGATAATTCGCTTCCATCGCCTCATATGTTCACTTCCGGACACCGCTGGCCGGGGCCGAACACTCTGCTATCGTTCCTCTCGCGAGCCGCTGTGACATTGCAGGGCGACGTGGCGGTCCGTCGCGTGCAGGGAAGTGAAGTACTAGTGAAGTACTGTTGTCTGGAGGCCCATCCATGATCTCCGGTCTGCTGCAGGATCTGCGCGGGGCGATTCGTCAGCTTCGTCTCTCTCCCGGCTTCGCCGCCCTGGCGATCCTCACGCTTGCCCTAGCCATCGGCGCCAACACGGCGATGTTCACCGTCGCCGAGGACGTGTTGCTGCGCCCGCTGCCCTACGCCAACGCGGGGCGTGTGACGGTGATCAACACCACCGCCGACACGGCGCACACCGCCACCTCCTGGCTCAATTACCGTGATGTCCGCGACCAGACCACGCACAGCTTCTCGCAGGTTGCGATCTATTCGGAAGATGTCGGCGTCGTCCAGGGGAATGCGTCTGCCTCCGGGCCGGCCATGGCCACGGTGCAGGGCGACGTCGCGCCCACCTCGGTCGTGTCGCCCAATGTCAGCCCGAACCTCTTCTCCATGCTGGGCGTGCAGCCGCTGCTGGGCCGCACCTTCACCGCGCAGGAGGGCGAGGCGAACGGACCCAAGGTGGTCCTGCTCTCCGAAGGGCTGTGGCGCGAGGCGTTTCATGCCGATCCGGCCATCGTGGGCCAGACCATCCGGGTGAACAACCAGTCGCACACCGTCGTCGGCGTGATGCCGGCAACCTTCCGCTTCCCGGAGTCGATGGGCTCCGATATACACAAAGGCATCTGGCTGCCGATGCAGCCCACGCCACTCATGCTGAACAATCGCGGCTACCACTTCGACTACATCCTGGGGCAGCTGCGCCCGGGCATCACGATCGCGCAGGCGCAGGCGGAGCTGGATCGCACGACTCACAACCTGCGCATTGCAAACAGCAAGACGCTTCGCGCCGATTTCCAGCTGCATGCCATTCCCTATCTGGAGACCGTCACCGGCAAGGTCCGGCCGGTCTTCCTGGGGCTGGTGGCGGCGCTAGGCATGGTGCTTCTGATCGCCTGCGCCAACGTGGCCAACCTGATGATCGCGCGCAGCCTGGGGCGGCAGCAGGAGTTCGCTGTCCGGGCCGCAATGGGCGCGCCGCGCGCACGACTGGTGCGCGGCATGCTGGTGGAGGGCGGTCTGCTGTCCGCGCTGGGCTGCGGCATCGGCATTGCGCTGGCGTGGGCGATGCTGCGCGGGATTCATGCGCTGCCGGCCGACACCATCCCACGCGCTGGATCGATCTCGCTCGACTGGACGGTCATCCTCATCCTCGCGGCCATCGCCACCCTCACCACGCTGCTCTCGTCCATCCTGCCGGCCCTCCTGGTCTCCCGCACCAACCCGCAGCGCGCCTTGCAGATGTCCTCACGCGGCCTGGGAACGCGCAGCGTCTCGAACCGGTTGACGCACACGCTGGTCATCGGAGAGGTCGCACTCTCCACGCTTCTGCTGATCGCTACCGGCCTGCTCTTCCACACGCTCTGGAATCTGCAGCACACCGATCTCGGATTCACCACCCAGCGCATCACCGGCTTCACCGTGATGCCCAATGACGCTGCCGGCTTCTCCAACATGGCGGTCTCCACGGACACCGAGCATGCGCCCGTCTCGGTCGCCGTTACCGCCTATGGACCGGTGCTTGATCGTCTGCGCCATGCTCCCGGCGTCGAGTCGGCAGCGCTCGTCACCGCGCCGCCACTCTCCGGCATCGAGATGGGCACCAGCCTGCGCATCGTCGGGGAACCTGAGGACGAAGCGCACAACTATGAGTCGCACATGTCCGCCGTCAGCCCGGGCTATGCGCATCTGCTGGGCACACCCCTGTTGCGCGGCCGCATGATCAGCGAGAGCGACACCCCCACTGCGCCCTATGTCATTGTGATGAACCAGGCGCTCGCCCGTAAGGTCTTTGGCAACCGTGATCCGCTGGGTCACCAGATCAATCTGGGCGGCAAGGAAACCGGGATGATCAAGCCCTACACCATCGTCGGCGTTCTTGGGGATCAGAAAGAGAGGGCGATCAATCAGCCGGCAGGACCAATGCTGCTGATTCCCTACCAGCAAATCCCCACCACGTCGCTCTTCTACCCGGCGCTGCTCAAGACGATCGTGAACATACTCGTCAAGACACACGGCGACGTGGCCGTGGCGCCCATCGCACGCTCTGTCTTCCATGAGCAGGCGCCCGATTATGCGCTCGACAACTTCCAGACCTTGAGCGAGACGGTCGACCAGAGCGACTTCACCAATCGCCTGGGCCTTTACGTCACCGGCGCGTTTGCGGGACTCGCTGCCCTGATGGTCATCACCGGTCTCTACGGAGTGCTGGCGCAACTGGTGGGCTACCGGCGGCGCGAGATCGGCATCCGGCTGGCGCTCGGAGCGCCACGCGCGTCCGTGTTGCAGATGGTGCTGCGTCAGGGAGCAGCGATGATCGGGATTGGCCTGGCCGCGGGACTTGTGCTCTCCGCGCTTACCGGCCGCCTGCTCTCGGGCTTTCTCTACCAGGTCAGAACATCCGACGTGTGGACGTATTTGGGCGTCCTGCTCAGCCTGTGCCTGATTGGGGCCGCGGCCTCGTACATTCCAGCGTGGCGCGCGTCTCTGATTCCTCCGGTCGAGGCATTGCGCGACCAGTAGCAGCGTTCAGGCAGGCCACGCGTCCCATAACCGGCGCACTGCGGCATCCGGATCGAGCGCGACCGTGCTTTTACGGTCGATCAGCATGACCGGCCGCGCCAGAACGTTGAAGCGCGGCCACGCCGGCGCATCCGCAAGCGATGGCGCTTCGCCACGAATGAAATCCACCCACGTGCGGTGCACAGATTGCATCAGCGCATCGTGGCCGGCATCGCCGTTTCTGTCAGCCCAGACGAAACTCAGTTCCTGAGTGTGTGGCACCTCGCCGGCCAGCGGTCCCCGCATCCGCGGGTAGTCGAAGCGGTACAGCCAGGTTTCTCCTCCTGCCGCCGTATGCGCCTCGGCGACACGAAGTGTCGGGATCCAATACTCTTCTGCGGTCAGCAACCTGATCTTGCGCTGCGCATCGGTCAGTTGGGGAAAGAGCGCCTTGTACTTCGGCTCCATCGCCCGCATGCGGTCCATGGTTGCGTTCTGGATCTCGCGCGGGCCGATTGGCCGCTCAAGTGCCGCGCCGCGCACAAAGAAGCTGCTCTCGTCATGGTTGCTCCCCGCAAGCAGGCGTACTCCGCGTGACGATCCGGCACGCACCGACTCGAGCGGAGAACGATCGAGCACGACGCCATCCACCGTCACGCGAAAGGGAAAGGATCCTGCCTTCGCTATGAGTGCACGCTGCGCGTTCAACAGTTGCGGGACCGGCATGCTGCGCAAACTGGCTGCATTGCCGGCGTCCAGCCCGGCGCATGCGAGGAACTCATGCGTCAGGACGTTGGCGCTCTCCCGCGTATGGATGGTCTGCCCACCGCCGCTCTCCACGATCGCCTGCCGGAAAAGGCCAGCCGCCTGCGAAGCCCCCATCAATGCGCAGGTGTCCTTCGCACCGGCGCTCTCGCCGCCGACTGTCACGCGATCGGGATCGCCGCCAAAGGCGGCGATATTCTCGCGTACCCAATGCAGCGCGAGGATCTGGTCGCGCAGGCCGTTGTTGCCGGAACCGGCATAGGCGTCGCCCAGTTCGGCGGCAAGATCAAGAAAGCCCAGCGCCCCCACACGATAGGCGGGAGTCACGCAAACGATCCCATTGCGCGCGAAATGCGATCCATCCGCGATGCCGCCGGTGGCACCAGCCGTGTTGCCCCCACCGTAGATCCAGACCAGGACCGGATGCGGGCCAGGAGTGGCTGGCGCCCACACGTTCAGATACAGACAGTCCTCGCTGATGTTTGTGCGGAGCAGTTGGACCGGCGCGGGCGCATACTTCAGGGCCGGCCGGATGCCGCTCCACGGGCGAGCAGGACGCGGCGGCAAAAAGCGCAGCGGGCCAACCGGCGGCTCCGCAAACGGCACTCCCAGAAAGGCGATGGATCGATCGCCGCGCTGTCCCCGTACTTTGCCCGACGACGTTTCGACAACATCGGATATCTCCGCATGGATCTCCGCCTGCGGCACGAGGGCGCGCACCCTCGGCTCCACTACGTGTCCCAGAACGACGGCTCCGGCTCCAGCCAGAAACTCTCTGCGATTCACCGCTTTTTGTAAATCCAACCCATTCTCCCTCCAGCAGCCTACAGCCGCAGGAAGCCGATCGAGCACGCTCCCCTATAATCGAAGCAGAACAACATCGCGGCCCGACCAAGGAGTGTGCATGCCGATCCAGACCACGGCCAATATCTGGCACAACGGAAAACTGATCCCCTGGGAGAAGGCACAGGTGCATGTCATGAGCCACGTGCTGCACTACGGCTCATCGGTCTTCGAAGGCCTGCGCTGTTACAAGCAGCCGGCCGGCGCGGGCATCTTCCGCCTGCCGGAGCACATGCAGCGCCTGCTCGACTCCGCGCGCATCTACCGCATGGACATTGGCTATACGCTCGAACAGCTGAATGCCGCCGTCGTCGAACTGGTGGAAGCCAACGGCATCGCACCCTGCTATGTGCGCCCCATCTCCTTCCGCGGCTACGGCGAAATCGGCGTCAACCCCAAGGGCTGCCCGGTCGAAACCTACATTGCAAATTTCCCCTGGGGCAAATACGTCCCCGGCGATGCGGGCGCGGATGTGTGCATCGCCTCCTGGAATCGTCTCGCTCCCAACACCATGCCTTCGCTCGCCAAGGCCGGCGGCAATTATCTGAACTCGCAGCTCATCCGCATGGAGGCTGACCTCAACGGCTACAACGAGGGCATCGCGCTCGATGTGAACGGCAACCTCTCCGAGGGTTCCGGCGAAAATCTCTTCGTCGTGCGCGGCTCAACCATCTACACCACGCCGCTCGCCAACTCGGTGCTCAGCGGCATCACGCGCGACTCGGTACTCACACTGGCTCGCCATCTCGGCATTCCCGTGGTCGAGCAGCCGCTGCCGCGCGAGATCCTCTACATCGCAGACGAAGTCTTCTTCACCGGCACCGCCGCCGAGGTCACACCCATCCGCTCCGTGGATCGCATCCTGGTCAAGGACGGCAAGACCGGCCCCATCACCCACCAGATTGCAGAAGAGTTCTTCGGCATCGTCAGCGGAACGCGTCCGGACCGCTACAACTGGCTCACGCCAGTGAACGTGCGGGCCGCAGAACCGGTCGGCGCGTAAACACGCATCCGCTTGAAAAAAGGCAGCCTCACGAGGCTGCCTTTTTCTGTTTGCTTGTCATCTGTTCTCAATGAGTGGCAAGCCCTGTGTCTGGTTCAAATAGTCGCTCGCTCCGCACCACGGTCATTCTCATTCGGCCCGCAACGCCTCTACCGGATTGACCGATGCAGCGCGGCGTGCGGGGATGAAGCATGCAACCAGCGACACCGAAATCAGCAGAACCATGACGCCGCCATAGGTAACGGGATCGAATCGGGATACGCCAAACAGCAGCGCGGCGATGGCATGAGTTGCAACGACCGCTGCAACCAATCCAACCAGCATGCCGAGCACAGTGAGCGTCATTCCCTGGCGAATCACCAGGGTGAGAATGCTGCCGCGCGACGCGCCCAGTGCGGAGCGCACTCCAATCTCGCGAGTCCGTTCACTCACGCTGCACGCCAGCACGCCATAGATACCCGTAGCCGCCAGCACCAGCCCCACCAATGCAAATGCTTCAAACAGCATCAGCACAAAATGCCGTTGCGCCTCCGATGCGGCAAGCAGACGGTCCATGGTGGCAACCTGCACAATCGGCTCGTCCTTGTCCACCGACCAGATCGCGGCGCGCACAGCTGGAGCAAGCGCCGCAGCATCTCCACGCGCACGCACCACCACATGCTGCGCGGTGTCCAGCCACGCCCAGTGCGCAGTAGAAATGTAAAAAGCATCGCTGTCACCCATGGCCAGCGATTGCTGCTTCACGTTACCCACGACGCCGACAATCGTGGCCCAGGGCTTATCCCCATGCCCCACATCCAGGCCTACGCGAACCCGCTGACCGATCGGATCGCGACCGGGAAATTTGCGATTTGCGAACGCTTCATTGATCAGTACCGCGACAGGCGCGCCAGGGCCATCGTGTTCGTTGAGCAGCCGTCCGCGCCGCAAGGGAATCCGCATGGTTTCGAGATATCCAGGACTGACTGCATAACGAAGCGCCGGTTCACCGCCGGGATTGTTTTCTCCGTCAAACTCGACACCATATACGTCGGCGTCCCCACTCAACGGCAACTCGACCGTGAGGCCTGCCGAGACAACACCCGGCACTTTCCGCACCCGCTCGAGCGCCTCGGTAAAAAAGCGAAGCCCTGCTGCATCGCTATCGAACCGGCGGCCGGAGGCTTGCACCTGCATCGTCAAGAGGTGGGAGGCATCGAATCCGGGATCGACAGCAAAGAGATGCTGCATGGTCCGCAGCAATAGTCCCGCGCTCACCAGCAACACCGCCGCCAGCGACACCTCCGCAATCACCAGAACTCGGCGCGTCCATTGGCGATCACCGGTGGTCCTACGCGAGCTTTGCCGCATTCCCGTATTCAGGTCTTTGCGCGAAGCCTGCCACGATGGAACCAGCCCCACCACGACCCCAATCAGCGTCGTCAAGCCGAGGGCAAACAGAAACACCATGCCGTCCACGTTGATCGCACTTATCCGCGGCAATCCCGGCGGACTCAGAGCCACCAGCGACCGCACACCGACGAACGCGATCACTATTCCGAACGCGGCACCCAACAGCGCAAGCACCAGACTCTCCGTAACCAGCTGGCGAACGAGCCGTCCTCGCATCGCTCCCAACGCCGCACGCATCGCAAACTCCGCCTGGCGTTGCGCTCCCCGCGCCAGCAACAGATTGGTTACATTCACGCACGCAATCAACAGCACCAGGATCACCGCGCCAAGCACTGCCAGCAAAGCAGGCCTCACGCCTTGCGTTAGATCGCTCTGCAGCCCGTTGACCATCATGCCAACCGGGGCGCCGCCCGTACTGTCATACCCCTGCGCGTTTATTTTCGCGAGCCCTTGCAGAATCACATCCAGTTCATTAGCCGCTTGCTGCCTGCTCACGCCCGCCCGCAACCTCCCCACCATACGCAGATGATGGCCCCACTCTCTGCCATCGGCGGGCAAAGACGGGTCGTATTGCAGTGGCGCCCAAAGCTCCGCGGCGGGAGCCAGCACATCCTCGAAGGAGCGAGGCATCACTCCAATCACGGTGTAGAGATTTCCATCGAGCCGCACCTGTTGCCCGACGATCGACTTGTCACCCGCAAATCTTCTGCGCCATAACCCATCGCTCAGGATCACCAGGTTGGGCCCGCGAAGACGATCGTCGGATGTATCAAAATCCCGCCCCAGCAGCGGAGCCACACCCAGGGTGCGAAAGAAGTCCGCGCTCACCCGCTGCCCTTCGAAGCGTTCCGGCCGATCGGCTGCAACCATCGTCGGCTGCCACGGCTTCATCACCGCCATCGCATCGAACGAGCGGCTCTGTTCCGCAATTCCGTGAAAGGTGGCGAAGGTCACATCCATTGCTCCGTTCGCGCCTGCCATCTCCCAGATCATCATGATTCGCCCGGCATTCGGGTACGGCAAGGGATCGAGCAAGATAGGCTTCACCGCACTGAAGATGGCCGTGCACGCACCGACGCCCAGCGCCAGAATCAAAATCGAAGTCCACGCAAAGCCAGGTGACCGTCGCAACTGACGAAACGCAAAGCGAATATCGGCCCAGATACTATGGACGCCCAGCGCGATGTCCGCCCCTGTTGCCCCCTCCTTCATCGACACGGGATTGCCGAAACGCAGAAGCGCATCCCGTCGACCCTCCGCCGGAGGCATGCCAGCCGCAATGTTGTCGTCCATCCGCATTTCGAGATGCGAACGCAATTCATCGTCGATATCCCACTCCACCCTGGACCGGGAAAATAGATTCGCTATTCGACGCCTGAGCGACATCGGATTACCTCACGCGTACCGCAACATAGCGCGGATACCTTTCACCAATTGTTCAAAGCTCACTTCAGCTTCCTGCAACTGCTTTCGTCCGGCAGCGGTTAGCTTGTAGTACTTCGCCCTGCGGTTTGTCTCCGTCATCGCCCACGCTGAACTAATCCATCCACTTTGTTCCATGCGATGAAGCGCCGGATACAGCGACCCTTCCTCCACGCGCAGCAATTCGTCCGATGCTCTCTGCACATGGAGCACAATTCCATAGCCGTGCAACTCCCTCACTTGAGAGAGCGTCTTGAGAACCAGTAGATCCAAGGTTCCCTGAAGGTCGTTCTTCGCCACTCGCAACCCCTAGACAACTCTGCTTTACCCAATGTTACGCATAGAAGTATAGGTATGTCAAAGTGCGAGAATTTGTTGATAAATCGCCGAGCCACTCAAAGAGCTAATCGAGATGGACTGGTAAGGGGCCATTCCCTTCCAACGAAAATGCCTATCTATTGCTTCTCCCTTGCCGCACGCTGGAACCGGAACCTTCCCAAATCGGATCGCAACGTCGACACGTCCGCAGAAATCTGCCACTTCGACAAGCACGAATTGCTATACTGGAGATAGAGCAAGCACGAAAAGCCCGCGGATAATCCCGCGGGCTTTTTCATTTTTGGCTGACTGCTTCTGAATGAGCCGCTCTAAATGATCCTTAACTCCTTTGCCAGGACATTTTTACGACTAACTCCTTTGGAATGACATTTTTAGCCCTCCGCAGAGAGTCTAAGCCGATGAAAGGAAACGAGTTGCGGCAGCCCCACCCGCACCGCAGGGGGGAGGGGGGGTGGGTGGTGACGGCACTGCTACTTCACCAGATCGCCTGACGCATCGCGAATCTCGATCGGCCCGAGATTCAGTTCCTTCAATCCCGGCTCGATCTTCGCGCGGTCTCCCACCGCGACGACGATCATCTGCTTGGGATGAATGTGGTCGATCGCTGCCTGCGTCACCTGCTTCGGCTGCACAGCGGCGAGTTGGCCAGGGAGCGCCGCGTAGTAGTTATCCGGCAGTTTGTAAATGAAGAGCTGACCGATACGCGCCGACGTGCCCTTCGCCGTTTCGAACTGGCCCGGCACCGAGCGTATCTGCGAGTCCTGCGCCAGCTTCAGCTCCGCCGCGGTTGGCGGATCGGTGGTGATGCGGTTGAGTTCCGCAAACAACTCCTTCGCCGCCGGCGCCGTGACGTCGGTGCGCACCTGCGCCCCGGCAAACATCGGTCCGCCAAAACGATTGAAGCTGAAGCGCGACACCGCTCCGTAGGTATAGCCGTGCGTCTCGCGCAGATTCATGTTGAGGCGCGAAGAGAAGAGTCCGCCCAGCACATCGTTCATGATCAGGATGCTGGGATAATCCGGCGTGGAGCGCGGCACACCCAGCCCAAAGGCGAGCAGTACGGTCTGCGGGGAACCCGGCTTGTCCACCAGGATCAGCTTGCGCTCCGGCGCCGCCGGCGCTGGCACGGAGGCTGTCGCGGACGCAGCCGTGCTCTTCCACGCGCCAAAGTACTTGTCCGCTTGCTCGTGCGCCTCTTTTTCGGTGATGTCCCCGGTTAGGACCAGAGCGGAGGTCTGGGGTCCGTAGTGCGCACTCCAGAAACCGGAGAGGTCGTTTGGAGTGATGCCCTTCACCGATGCAGTCGTGCCCACGGCCGGATACCCGTAGGGCGAGTCTCCATAAAGCGCCTTTACAGCAACACGCAGGGTCGCCGCAATCGGCTCATCCGACTCCTGCAGGATCGCGGTCAACTGCTGCTTGCGGACGCGGTCCACTTCCTCTGTGGCGAACGCTGGATGCTCGGTCACATCGGAGAGCAGATCCAGCGAGGCGTCGGTCGTATTGCTCAACGCATCGACCGATGTGTCCGCGTCATCGACGACGGCTTGCGATTTCAACGTCGCACCCAGGTGATCTGCGCCTTCAGCGATCTCTGTTGCAGAGCGCTCACGCGTCCCCTGGGTCAGCATGGCCGCCGTAAAGCCGGCAAGACCAGGCTTGTTCGCGGGATTGGAATCGCCACCGGCCCAAGTCATCACGCTCGCATTCAGCACCGGTAACGAATGGTCTTCGACCAGGTAGACGTGCATTCCGTTGTCGAGAGTGAAGACCTTTGGCACCGGGAGATGGGCTTGAGGCAGCGGCCCGGGCGACGGCGCAGTCTTGCGCCAGTCCTGCGTAGTTTCAAACGATGCCGGATATGGCTCCTCGACCTTCACGTTCGCATCGGTGTCCGCCGGGCTGCGTGGCACGTCGTGCGTCACCTTCGCGCCCTGAATGGTGGTCACGACGACGCTTTTCGCATCGACGAGCTCCGCCTCCGCCAGCTTGCGCACCGAAGCCACCGACACATGCTGGAAGCGCGCGACGTCTTTCGACAAATAGCCCGGATCGCCGGTGTAGTAGTTGTAGTAGTCCATGCGGTCGGCGACACCGCCGAAACCGCCGAGCCGCTGCAAGCCGCTGATCAGGCCGGTCAGACGCGTATTGCGTGCGCCGTCCAGCTCCGGCTGCGTCGGGCCCTGCTCGCGGATGGCGCGGAGCTCCACTTGGATCTCCCGTAGCAGATCCTCCGGTTTGATCCCTGGCCGCGCAATCACGTCGCACTCCGCAACAGAGGCGAGGCGCAGCGAATCCAGTGTGCAGTCGGCGCTCTGCGCAATCTGCTTTTCGTACACCAGCTTGCGATAAAGCCGGCTCGCTTTGCCGCCGCCAAGAATGTCTATCAGCATCTCGGCATCGGCATCGCCGGGTTGAAATGCGGGCGGCATCAGCCACGCAAAGCTCACCTCCGGCAGTTGCACTGTATCCGTCACCGTGACAGTTTTCTGAGCGGTGATGGGTGGCGTCGTCACGGTAACCGGCGGCGGCTCCGGACCCTTGGGAATAGGCCCGAAGTAGCGTTCGATCAACTGCTTCAGCTTCGCCTTATCGAAGTCGCCGGCAATCGCGATATTCGCGTTGTTCGGCGTGTAATAGCTGTGAAAGAAGTTACGGACATCCAGGAGCCTCGCCGCTTCGATGTCAGCATGCGAGCCGATCACGGATGCATAGTATGGATGCTCTTTGGGAAAGAGCTGGTGATAGACCTCTTCCTGGCTTAATTGATAGGGCTGGTTCTCGCCCTGTCTCCGTTCGTTGCGGACCACGTCACGCTGGTTGGTCAGCTTCTCGCGGTCCAACTTCTCCAGCAGGAAGCCCATGCGGTCGCTCTCCAGCCAAAGAGCCAACTCCAGTTCATTGCTCGGCACCGTCTCGAAGTAGTTGGTACGGTCGAAGTCGGTCGTGCCATTGATGTCTGTCGCGCCAGCGCCTTCGAGATAGCGGAAGTGCGCCTTCTCACCCACATGCTCGGAGCCCTCGAACATCATGTGCTCGAACAGGTGCGCGAATCCGGTGCGGCCCTGCACCTCATTCACCGGTCCCACGTGATACCACAGGTCGACGGCCACCAGCGGCAGGCGATGATCCTCATGCAGCAGCACCGTCAGGCCATTGGGCAGCGTGTAGCGCTCATAGGCCAGGGTGGGAACCTTCAGCGGCCCGGTAGGAGCAAGCTTGGGCGCCGGCTGTGCCAGCGACACCACGGCGAGTGCAGAAACGGCAGCGGCGGCGAAAGACAGGCCTGCGCCGCGAACAAGGGTAGCGAGCATCGGATTTCCCCCGAATGTTGTGTCAGAGTAGGCGGCACAATCATATCTGGAAAATCTCCGGATTCAGGCCGGAAGATGGCCTCTTTTCCGTCAAGCGGACGCCTTCCCGGAGACTACCCGCATTCGGAAGTTGCGCTGTCTTGTGTACGCGGTCTCGTGTTACGCGGTCTTGTGCTGCGGGACAGTGTCGTCGACGGGATGGACCTGTTCGTCAGGATCGACGTCCGCGGGCGAGGCCAGGTCAAGTGGCCCCTCGAGGACGGGCACTCGATTCGGAACCAGCGCATCCCATCCCGGCAATTTCTGATTGCCCATGATCAGCCGCGTGCCGTGGCCAAGCGTCAAATAGGTCCACGCCCACTGAAACATGACGAGGATGCGGTTGCGGAAGCCCACCAGAAAGAAGATGTGGACCATGAGCCATGTCATCCAGGCGGGGAAGCCGCTCCAGTGGGCCTTGAAGGGCCACTTCACGTCGGCAACCGCCCGGTTGCGGCCGATCGTCGCCATGTCGCCTTTGTCGAAGTAGTGGAAGGGCTTGCGTGGCCTGCCCGTGAGGTCGGCTTCGATCATGTGTGCTGCCTGCGTTCCCATCTGCATCGCTGGTTGCGCCACCCCGGGAATTGGCTTGCCGTTCTCGGTTACATCCGCCAGATCGCCGCACACAAAGACATTTCGCAAGCCCGGCGGATTCAGATACTGGTCGACGGTCACAGCGCCTCGGCGATTCACGGGCACGCCCAGCATCTTGCCCAAAGGCGACGCCTGAACCCCAGCCGCCCACAAGGTCACCAGCGATTCGAACCGTTCCGTATTCGGCGCTTTGCCGATGACTACATATCCGGGCTGGATATCCGTCACGGTTTTGCCGGTCATGATCTCGACGCCCAGTTCCTGCAGTTGCTCGACTGCCTTCGCCTGCAGATCCTCAGGGTAGGAGGCCAAAATATGCGGACCACCTTCCACTAACAACACGCGCGACTTCGTCGTATCGATGTGCCGGTAGTCCTCCCGCATGTAGAGCGAGGCGATATCCCGGATGGCGCCCGCCAGTTCCACGCCGGTGGGACCACCGCCGACGATCACAAAGTTCAGCGGTGGATGCGATCCGGTCTCGGCCGCCTCACGCTCCGCGAGTTCGTAGGCCAGCATGATGCGGCGGCGCATCTCCCGCGCATCGTCCAGGGTCTTCAGTCCCGGCGCGAGATGGGCCCAACCATCGTTGCCGAAATAGCTGTGCGTCGAACCGGTTCCCAGGATCAGGTAGCCGTAGTCGATCTTGGCATTGCTGCGCAGCAGCACACGCTGTTGCGCGGTATCGATCCCGACAACCTCGTCCATCAGGACTTCCGTATTCTTGTTGTGCCGCAGAACGGTGCGAATAGGCTGCGAAATATCGGCAGGGGAAAGCACTCCTACCGCCACTTGGTACAAGAGCGGTTGGAATGTGTGATGGTTCTGACGGTCGATCACGATCACATCCACGGCCATATCGCCCAGCGCCAGTGCTGCGTTCAATCCCGCGAAGCCTCCACCCAGCACCACCACGCGCGGCCGGGTGGGCGTCTTCACTGTGCTCTGTCCATTCGTTAGGCTCATCGTCGCTCCTGCGCTCACAACGTATACCTGAGAGATGCGCGGCGGGCCGCCTTCGCTTCCGCGTTACTTGGCCGGCGTGCTGGCTGCTGCCGACTTTAACCGGTTCGGTTGCAGGTTTTCGGCCCCGCTCAGGACAGCGACATCCCGCACCAGTGCCAGAAAAGGCACCGTCGGATTGCGCAGCTCCGGCATTCTTCCGTCGCTGGAACCGGAGACGAGCGTGTCCTCTCCCTGCGTCGTATCCACATCGGTCACCGATGGAGTCCGGGAGGGGTCGGATGGCGGCAGCATGGCTGCCGAGCGGATTGTCTTCCTGGTCACCAGCCGTTCAAGCCGGCTCAAATCCACCTGGTTCGATGCATCGACGGACATCACACCAAGGTCCAGTCCGGGAATATCCGATTCGCCCTCCACGGGTCCGGAGAAGCCGGCAGCATCCGCGGGCCTCAGAAATGTGACCGAACGCTGATGCAGTGTGAACGGAGGCGCCTGCTGCCAGCTAGACGCGGCCATACGCAGCACATAATTGCTGCCGATGCTGGCGCCTCGAAGCCCCACGTCGACGCGGAACTCGACTTCGACCGCATCCGGACGCGAACTCGACAGGCCGCCCATTACCCCTGCACCATCGACATCGGTTGCACCCTTCATTTGCTGAGGCACGCGGATGGCATAGACCTCGCCGGCAAAGATCGCAGCCGAGTGATGGACCAGGGACGCCAGCACATCCTCTGCTGTCGCCTGCGGCTGCACTCTGGTGGCTTCCTGAGCAGCGTGCAGAGCTCCCATCGGCCAGGTCAGCGATGCCGCGACCATCCACCGCGTGGCTATCCAGAAAGCCTTCATGCACGCTCCGTTGGTGCTTCCAGACGATGCATCTCTCGCCATGCTAGCCGGTGAATTCAAATCTCCGGATAAAAGTCGAAAAAGGCATCGATGCTTTGCTTCAACTGATTCTCGATCTGCTCGCGTGAGCCCTCAAGCACATGCATCGTCACCTGCGCCTCATTGCCATTGTTCAACGCCACCGGCGCCGAGCCTACCTGCTTTACCTCGTCTGCCGGCAGCAACCGCATTCCATATACCAGGACCAGATCCGCCATCTCTTGCTCTCCCCTCCCGCAGCAGAACGCCGCGGAGTCGTTTTTGCGTGTTTAGAATCAAAGATGCACATTGCAGCACATAAAGATCATGGCAGACATCGTTCGCGACACAGTGATTCTGGGCTCCGGCTGCGCCGGGCTCACCGCAGCTATCTACACCGCCCGCGCTAATCTGAAACCTCTGGTCCTGGAGGGACATGAGCCGGGAGGCCAACTCTCCATTACTACTCTGGTTGAGAACTTTCCCGGCTGGCCGGAAGGCATTCAGGGCCCCGAACTCATTGAAAACATGAAGAAACAGGCCCTGCGTTTCGGCGCGGAGTTCCGCATGGCCCACCTGGTCTCGGTCGACCTTTCCCAGCGTCCTTTCGTTCTGAACCTGGGTTCGGAGACCATCCGCACCCGCACGCTGATCATCGCCAGCGGCGCCTCGGCGCGCTGGCTGGGTCTGCCCTCTGAACAGGCCCTGATTGGCCACGGCGTCTCCTCCTGCGCCACCTGCGATGGATTCTTCTTCTCCGGCAAGGAGATCGCCGTGATCGGCGGCGGCGATTCGGCTATGGAAGAGGCGCTCTTCCTTACCCGCTTTGCCAGCAAGGTCTACGTCCTGCACCGGTCGGACAACTATCGCGCCTCGCACATCATGCTGGAGCGGGCCCGTGCCAACCCGAAGATCGAATTCCTTTCGAATGTCACCGTTCAAGAGGTGCTTGGCGTTGAAAATAAAGAGGTTAACGGGATATCCCTAAGGCATACGAAAACCGGAGAGAACTCCACACTCCCCCTCAGCGGGATGTTTCTGGGCATTGGCCACGAACCGAATACCAAGCCTTTTGTCGGCCAGATCGAGTTGGACAGCGACGGGTACGTGATTACCCATGAGGATGTCCACACACGGGTGGGGGGCGTCTTTGCCTGTGGCGACGTACAGGACAGGCGTTATCGACAGGCCATCACCGCGGCCGGGTCAGGATGCGCTGCAGCCCTGGAGGCGGAGAAATATCTGGAAGAACAAGGCCGGTAAATCCTTGATGCCCACTCGGCAACCACACTCGATCCCGATTTGGCAAGAGGACGTTAGTTACCAATGTTCCTCTAGTAATTCCTCTATCCCAATTTGCTGCACTTTCGTTACGCTTCTTGGAGCGCATCCGCGCCCGGGAGCCTTTACCATGTCACGCACTTTCCGTTCACTCGCACTTTCCGTAGCTCTCCTCGCAGCAACGACAGCCCCTGCCTTCGCGATGTCCGGTCCTGGGGGCACCAATCCGCCACCGACAGGAGGCTACGCCACTTTCGTGTTGTCACTGTTTGGGTTCTAAGGACGATCGTTCGGTAGATAATCGAGAGCGTTAGGAGGGTGTCGAGTGAGACTCTCTTTGTTCGAGACGGCAATATGGGCGGCCGGACCGTTAGTGAATGCCGCGTTGCTCATAGTGCTGTTCATTCGCCGACGCCTTCCTCAGTTCTCTTCGCTCGCCCTTTGGTCAGCATTCAGCATCTTTTCCACTGCAGTGCTTTACTCGGCTTGGCACGTGGGTCTGCGTACATATGCGCATCTCTACTGGTGCGCCGAGGCGATTGATGCACTGCTGCAAATCGCAGTCGTCGCACAGGTGGCCCAGATCGTCTTTCGTCCGCTACGGGACGGCATTCACGCCAAACGCATCCACCTGCTCCTCTTCGCTGCCGCGATTGCGGTAGCCGCATTCCTGTTGACACTATCCGTGCATCCGCCTGCGAGCACCTTTGCCGGGATACTCGAGATTCGGGGACAGCTCTTTACCAGCATCCTCATCTGTGCAGTCTTCACCATCGTTCTCTTCTTTTCACAGAAATTTGGCCTCTACTGGAGGTCACATGTAATGTCGGTGGGCTATGGCTTGACTGCATGGGCCGTCGTATCGGTCGCCTTGGACCTGCTGCACAGTTACCTGGGAAGAGAAGGTCATTTCCTTGCCGTCGAACATGTCCGCATGCTCGTCTACCTGAGTATTCTCGTTTACTGGATCGTTGCCCTCTGGCGGAATGAGCCCGAAAGAGAACGTCCTTCTCAAGAATTGCGAGATGCTGTCTTGCATATGACAGACAAAGTAAGTTACGATCTCGCAAAAGTTTTGGGTACCCGGGGTAAGGAGCTCCATTAAAGTGGTCGGCCTGGCTATAGTTGGTTTTCTCCTCTTGGTTATCATCGGGATTCAGCTGCGGTTCTATCTGCGCCGCCGCTCTCAGCAGAGCACTACCTGGAATACCCTGCTCGCACGCATCGAGCCGTTGAACTTCGCAGACCTGGAACGCATCGCAAAGGCTTACCTGGAGCCGCGCGGCAATCAACTGGAGTTGCAGCCACAGGCGATGTGGCGCCTGCTTGGCGGCGCGGATGGCCTGCCGCGGCTGCGCCGCAACGCCGAGGTGATGCTGGATCTGGCTGTATTCGTCCAACGCTGGAACTTCGAAGACGCCACGGTTGTCGCCGAGATCATGCGCCGCGATGCCGCCCGCCTGCAGAAGGCAATTACCCAGATCGAAATGGCCATGCTGCTGCGCCGGCAGAATCTGCGCATTCCCTTCTATATCCACGAAGCATCTGCCGCTTACTACCTGATGCGCCAACGGCTGCTCGCCCTTTATGAGACCAGCCACGCGGGGCTGCTGCCGCGCCTTGTGCAGGCGCTCTGACCTCGACCTGACTTCATCCTGACAAAGCGTCAGATCGTTTTCCCTGTAGACGTATTCCGCTCAGCGACAGCTTTGGTGGCCTTGCTTTCGCGAAAGGGCCACGCCGCGTCAATCGCCGTCTACGCACCGGCACAGGGAAAATGATCTATTCTGAATAGCGGCGCTGCGATCCCCGTTTGCGGGGACGTGGACCCGAGCGTTTGACACCCCTTCGGCGTGCCTCGCCCGATATCAATCAGCGAGGTCTCCCGCATATGCCCTTGCCCGCGCATCCGTCTGTCAACGAAGACGAAAAGATGGCCCAGCAGCAGCTCACACTGGATCCCGCCACACCAGAGGCATGGCAGGAGCTACGCATGCTGGGACATCGCATGCTGGACGATATCTTCGACAACCTGTCCACTCTGCGGGAACAACCCGCGTGGCGGCCGCTGCCGGAAAAGTCGGCTGTCGCACTGGCGGGGCGATTACCCCTCCGCGGACGTCCGGCTGTGGAGGTCTACAACGCTCTGGTCGAACACCTGGTGCCCTACACCATTGGCAACCGCCATCCGCGGGCCTGGGGCTGGGTACGTGGCACAGGCACGCCGCTGGCCATGCTGGCGGACATGCTCGCATCCGGGTTGAATGCGCACGTGGCTGGTGGCCACCAGGCGCCGGTAGTGATGGAGACGACATGCCTGCGTTGGCTGGCCGAGCTGATGGGTATGCCGGCAGAGAGTTCGGGCGTGCTGACCACGGGCGCGACCATGGCCAATCTGATCGGCCTCGCCGTGGGACGGCACGCGAAGGCCGGCTACGACATTCGACAGCAAGGGCTGCAGGGCTGCATCCATCCGCAACTTCTGATCTACGGTTCGACCGAAACTCACTCCTGGGCACTGAAAGCGATGGAGCTGTTAGGCCTGGGCCGTGACGCCTACCGCCGCATTCCGGTGACAGACGCGCACCGCATCGATTTAGAGCAACTTGAGTTACAAATTCAACGGGATCGCGTCGCGGGTCACCGGCCCGCGGTGGTTATCGCCAACTGCGGGACGGTGAACACAGGTGCGATCGACGACCTGCCGGCGATCGCCGCGCTCTGCCGCGAGCACGATCTCTGGTTTCATGTCGATGGCGCCTTTGGTGCGCTGTTGCGGCTCACCAGGGAATACGCCGGCCTGGTACGCGGCATCGAAGAGGCGGATTCGCTCGCCTTCGATCTGCACAAGTGGGTCTATCTGCCATTTGAAATTGGCTGCGTGCTGGTGCGTGACCCAAAATTGCACGCCGCTACGTTTGCGACGCACGCAAGCTACCTTGAAGAGGCAGAGGGCGGCATCATGGCGGGCGGGCTGCCCTTTGCCGACCGTGGCGTGGAACTGACCCGCGGCTTTCGCGCGCTGAAGCTCTGGATGTCGCTGCAGGTGCACGGCGTCGATGCCTACGCGCATCTCATCGCGCAGAATATGGCGCAGGCGGCGCACCTTCAGGCGCTCATTGAGGCTTCGCCGCGACTTGAGCTGTGTGCGCCACGGCCCACCAATGTCGTTTGCTTTCGCTATCACCGTCCCGGACTCAGCGAGGCCGAACTGAATGCGCTGAACCGGCGCCTGGTGATCGCACTGCAGGAATCCGGCCGCTACATCGTCTCCAGCACCGTGCTGGAGGGACAGTATGCGCTGCGCGTAGCCATCACCAACCATCGCAGCCGGATGGACGACTTCACCGCGCTGGCCGAAGACTGCATCCGCTTCGGCGACCAGCTTGCAGCGAAAGCATGAACACCCGCGAAGAGTTGAAGCGCAATCTGGCCCAGGCGGAGGAGACCGTCGAGGCCGCTTGCCGGCGCTCCAGCCGCTCCCGTGGCGAGATCACGTTGATCGCCGTCACCAAGATGCACCCTGCAGCGGCCATCGCCGCGGCGGCGGAGCTTGGCATCACCCACATCGGCGAGAACAAGGTACAGGAGTTCGACGCCAAGCAGCCGGAGTGGAGCGCATTGCGGGCGACGCATCCACTGCACTCACACCTGATCGGGCACCTGCAATCCAACAAGGCCGCTCGCGCCGCGACTCTCTTCGACACCATCGATTCTGTCGACTCGCTGCGTCTGGCCGAGCGTCTGGAGGCGGCGGCAGCAACGAGCGATCGCGCACTCCCGGTCTTGATTGAGATCAAGCTCAGCGGGGAGGCATCGAAGAGCGGCGCCGCACCCGGGAGCCCCGAACTCGAGCAGCTTCTCGAACGGCTGCCCGATCTCACTCACCTGGCTCCCCGGGGCCTGATGACGGTACCACCTTACCTACGCGACGCCGAAGCCGTGCGCCCCTACTTCCGGCGGTTGCGCGAATTGCGCGACGAGTACGCCCTGCGTCATCCGAAACTGCCGCTGGAAGCGCTCTCCATGGGGATGACGCACGATTACGCCGTCGCCATCGAAGAGGGCGCAACCGAAATCCGGTTGGGCACTGCGCTCTTCGGCGCACGCAATTACGGCAACGCCTGAGTCGCGCGCGATGAGAGACGCCATTCATGTAGCATCGCTCCTGACCGAAAGGCGTCGCCACCGCTCATGAATCATCTTTACGCCGGCGTTCTTATCGCCATCGTGCTCGGCCTGCTCACCGTCTCGATCTCGCGCCTGAGCAAGACACATACCAAGGCCGACTACCTGGTGGCCGGCCGGTCGCTGCCAGCATTCGTTCTGGTCTTCACGCTGCTGTCGTCATGGATCGGCTCCGGCTCGCTGCTGGGCGGCGCGGAGAATGCATACAACCACGGTTTCGCGGCGTTGTGGCAGTCGGCCGGGGGCTGGGCTGGACTTGTGCTCATCTATTTCATCGCGCCGCGCGCGCGCAAGTTCGCGCAATTCACCATTCCGGACCTTCTGGAAGTCCGCTACAACCAGGCAGCGCGGGTGCTGGGCGTGATCGCGGTGCTGTTCACCTATACGGCCATCACCAGCTATCAGCTCATCGGCGGCGGCGACATCCTGCATCTGGTCTTTCCTACTGCGATCTCGCCGGATATGGGCAAGTATGTGATCGCCGCGTTCGTGATTGTCTTCACCGCCATTGCCGGCATGTCCTCGGTAGCCTACATGGACGTGCTAATCGGGATTCTGGCGACTGTCACCCTCATCCTGGCGCTGCCATTCCTGATGCATAGAGCAGGCGGCTGGCACGGAGTGCATGCCGCATTGCCGGCAACACACTTTCAGGTGCTGGGCGACTTCAGTTTCATTCAGGCGCTCGAACTCTTTCTGCCTACCATGCTGCTGATGCTGGGCAATCAATCGATGTATCAAAAGTTCTTCTCCGCCAAGTCTGAACAGGCCGCGCGGCAGGCGGTAGTGGGATGGGTCATCGGCACTGTCATCCTGGAGACAGTCATCGTCGCGCTCGCCGTCATTGCTTCGGTCGTCTTTCCCACGGGCGAGGTGCATCAGCACCCGCGCGAGATCATCGCGTGGTCTGCATTGCATGGACTGCCGGAGTGGCTAGGTCCGCTGCTGATGGGCGCCGTGTTTGCAAAGATTATCTCCACGGCAAATAACTATCTCTTCTCGCCCGCGACCAATCTTGTCAACGACGTCTTCTCTCGTTACATCGCGCCCAACGCATCGAACCGCGCCACGCTTCTGGTTTCGCGGCTGATGGTCGTATTCCTTGGACTGTGGGCGCTCTATCAGGCGCTGCACACGCAATCCGTTCTGCAGAAGACGCTCTACGCGTACACCATCTACTCCGCCGCACTTACGCCGGTCGTGCTCGCGGCCTTCTACTCGCGACGCGCCAATGCCGCGGGGGCCGTCTCTGCCATTGGCGTAGGCACGTTTGTCACCGTCTTCTGGGACACGGACCTGGTTCACCATCATCTGCCAGCAGTACTTGCCGCGCGGGACGCCATCTTCCCCGCCCTGATCGCGTCGGTCTTCTGCCTGGTGGTGGTCAGCGCCTGCACGCGGGCGCCGCGCCGGGAGCAGATCGCACCGTTCTTTCCCAGCAAGAGTGAAGGAACTTCTACCACCTGACTCCTCTCTGGCAGTGAAGCATTTTTCCTGCTGCTGCGTGGAAGCGGAGGATACCTCGGCGTGGCCTTTTCTTGACAAAAGGCCACATAAGATTCTGCTGGCCGTTCTGCATCCATAGGAAAAATGCTTTAAGCTGAGCGGCGTACCGTCGTCCCATGACATGGCCCGGTCATGCACACGGCAGGAGACTCGCTCTCGATGTGGAACGGTTTCGTAGGCAAACTGATCCGCCGCACCAACCAGCACTGGCTGATCTGCGGACTAGCTGTGCTGGCATGCGTCCTTCTGTTCCTGGTTTACTCATGGAGTTACTTCTCCGGATTTTTCGCGGCCCCGCACGTCGCTACCACCGAGCAGTTGACCATGGCCTCCTCGCCTGCGGATTTTCCGGACCCATTTGTTTCCGTGACATCCGAGAGCACCGAGCCCACCGATCTTCAGGACAGGCCACGTGACACTGGCAACTCTGTCCAGGCCGCTTTTGTCAGCGCCATCATCGGCGGCCGCCGCATGCTGGTGCGCGTGGCTCCAGATGAAGTCCCATCGGCGACCCTTCCGGCTGTGACGTACACCGGCGAGATAAAACGAGTCGATGAGCTCCGCAATCACGTCTTTGGGAAATACTCCCCTCCGGATGGCAGCCTCCTGCCCATCTATCTCGACACCTACCAGTACCGCACACACGGCTATCTGGCGCTGCTGCTGGTCGTCCCCGTGCTTCTCTTCGCGCTCTGGATGCTGCAGCGCTGGCTGCAGGTTTCAACTGATTTCAGCCGTCACTCTCTCTGCCGCGGCCTCTCGGCTCAGGGCCAGATCGATACGCTCGTGCAATGGATCGACAGCAATATGGCGGTGCAGCATGCAACATTCAAACGCGGCACCACACAAGCCGATGTCAGCACACACTGGCTGGTTGTCGGCACCTACATGAGCGGGACGGCCATGCAGGTTTCCAGCATCGTCTGGGTTCACCGCTCGCTGGTCAGGAGGCGGCTTTACTTCGCGATCACCGTCGGCAAGCGCTACCTGGTGAACGTCTACGACCAGTTCGGTCAAAGAGCCGCGATTCCATTGAGCGAAGCGAAAGCAAAAGAGCTCTTCGAGCATCTCCGCGCTATGACGCCGCATGCGATCCATGGATTCGACAAACGGTTGCTCGCGATGTGGCGCAGCATGCGGGGCAAGGCCGGGTTCGCGGAAGCGGCGCAAGCCATGCTGGGCGGCGAGTCTCTGCCCGATCAGCGGATCACCAATCAGTACAACATGTGACCGTTGGCGGGCAGGTGCATGATGGAGGGGATGGCCGTCGCCGCCCTGACATTGGAACTCTCGATTCCGCTTTCGCGCTCGCTGAAGGACCGCCGGCAAGTGGTGCGCAGCATGAAGGACCGTCTGCGCCAGGGCTTCAACATCTCCGTCGCCGAACTGGATGAGGCGGTCACCTGGCAGAGTGCGACGCTCGGCATCGCAGCCATCTCCTCCTCGCGCGACTACCTGCGCGGATTGATGACTGAAGTGGAGAGCGCAGCGACGCGTCTCGCCGCCGAGCACGGCGCCGAGGTCACCGACGCATTCTGGGACTTCGTCGAGTCGTAAACCTCACGTGAGGCAGGCAAAGCCGTCCAGCATCGGCCATTCTGATATCCTTTTGGGTTTACCCGGGGAGGGTTTTGTCAATGCCAGAGCAGCGCGCCCGCAAATATCACCAGGACCGTGTGGCCGAGACCCTGCGCGACGAGATCAGCATCATGATTCAGGGCGAACTCTCGGACCCGCGCATCGGCTCCGCTCATGTGACGGAGGTGGTGCTGAACGCCGGTGGCAAGTCGGCGCGCGTGTACGTCGCGAACGACGGCCCGGCCGAAGATGAGGAGCCGATGCTGGCCGCTCTGGCGGCGGCTCGTGGATTTATCCGGCATGAGCTGCTGGAGCGCATGGGCGTGCGCCATGTGCCGGAACTCACCTTCCACCTCGATCGTACGGATCGCATGACCGCCCGCATCGATGAACTGCTGGGTCGCAGACGGCGCAGCAAGGGCAGCAGCTCCTCACAGGCTCCCGTAGCCACCCCGGAGGCCAAGAAAGAAGCATGAAGCAGTCTGCCTCCATGTCGCGGCAGCTCGATCCAGCGCTGGCCGGCGCTCTCGCCGGATCTCCTTTAGGGGAAGACTCGATGCGTACGCCGATGGCTGCATACAGCAGACGGCGCCCCGCAGCGGTCGTGCCCATTCTCGACGCCATAAAGGACGCCCAGAACATTCTGGTGTCCGCGCATGCGCGTCCGGATGGCGATGCCGTCGGCTCCGTGCTGGCATGCGGCATGATGCTGGAGCAGCTCGGCAAGCAGGTGACGATGGTCTTCAGCGATCGCGTGCCGCTCATCTATCGTTGGCTGCCGTGCGCACAGAGCATACGGCATTGGCAGCGTGTACAGGGCGACTTCGACCTGGTGATCCTGCTGGAGTGCGATGGCATCGAGCGCAGCCGCCTCAAGGGGCTCGAAGGAAGCCGCCTGATCAACATCGATCACCACACCAGCGGGCGCAACTTCGCCCACCTCAACTGGATCGACACCGATGCCTGCGCCGTCGCAGAGCTGGTCTTTACCCTGGCCTGCGCATCCGGAGTCCGCATCACGCCGGAGATGGCGACCTGCCTCTACATGGCCGTGCTCACGGATACTGGCTCCTTTTGTTATGAAGGCACGGACGCGCACACCTTCTCGCTGGCGCATGAGCTTGTCCGTCTCGGGGCATCTCCGGCGCCCATCGCACAGGACGTTTATTTTTCGAACCCCATGTCGAAGATGCTGCTGCTCGGCGCGGCGCTGGCTAACCTGAGGCGCGATGGCCGCATGGCGTGGCTCTGGGTGACGACATCGGATATGGAACGCTCCAACGCCGCCGAAGAGGATTGCGAAGGCATAGTGAACTACGCCATTGGCATCGCCGGCGTCGAGGTGGCCGTATTCCTGCGTGAGCTGCCAGACCACCGCGTACGGCTCAGCCTGCGCAGCAAAGGCGCGGTCAATGTCGCCGTCATAGCGGAAAGCCTTGGAGGCGGCGGCCACGAAAACGCCAGCGGCTGCACCCTCACCGGTCCGTTGCCTGCGGCCACTGACGCGATCCTCGCGCGGCTGCGGACCCTCTTCTAGCGCCTGCGACGCTCCGCCGCCTCGCACTTGCGCGCAGGCTGGTCATCAGCGGAACATGGCATATGTTTTGAGGTGACACATGTCTGCAGAACTGAACTCGTGGCCGGAGCTTGATTGGTCCGCATGGGAGCCCACCGCGTCCACGCTGCATATGTGGACGCAGATCGTCGGCAAGGTACGGCTCGCATTGAGCCCGATGCAGGCGCACTGGTGGAATGTCCCGCTATACGTCAGCGCGCGCGGACTGAGCACCTCTGCCATGCAGACCGAGGGCGAGATGCTGGACATCGAATTCGACTTCGTCAGCCACGAGCTACACTTCCGGCTCAGCACCGGCGCATCGCTGTCCATTCCGCTGCGTGCGCAAACAGTCGCGGATTTCTACCTGGAATTTCTGCAATGCCTCACACTGCTGGGAGTCGATGCACCGATCCATCCCATGCCAGTCGAGCTCAAGGATCCCATCCGCTTCGACCTGGACACGGTTCACGCCTCCTACGATCCGGAGTACGCTCACCGCTTCTGGCGCGTGCTGGTGAGTACGGATCAGATCTTTCAGGAGTTCTCCTCCGGCTTCCTCGGCAAGATCAGCCCGGTGCATTTCTTCTGGGGCAGCTTCGATCTTGCGGTGACGCGCTTTAATGGCAAGCGAGCGCCAGAGCGTGCCGGCGCCGATGCTGTCACGCGAGAGGCCTACTCCCACGAGGTGATCAGTGCGGGCTTCTGGCCCGGCAACGGCGGTTATGGCGAAGCCGCCTTCTACTGCTATGCAGCCCCGTCACCCGCTGGACTTGCGGAGGCGAAGATCGAACCTGCGACGGCACACTTCGACACAAAGCTGGGCGAGTTCCTGCTGAAGTACAACGATGTCCGTAAACAGCCATCGCCCGGAAAGGCGTTGCGCGCTTTCCTGGACAGCAGCTATGCAGTGGCGGCCGATAAGGCAGGCTGGGACCGTGCCGCACTGGAGCGCAACCCCAGCAAGACCCCGTAACGTGAAGAAAATGTCAAAGCCATCGCCCTCGTTCGCGGAGGAGATCTACGATTCCGGGGCAGGACGCCCACGTGGCGTATTGCGCCCACCGCCTGCGGAAGGACGCCTCCGGCATGCGCGCAAGAGTCCGCCCGCGGATCTGGAGCCTTGGGTGCAGCATTTCTGGAGCGTGAGCTGGGATCTGCGCGGGTGCGAGCCATTCCTGCAGGAGACGCTGCCGCATCCCAATGTCCACATCATCTTCGATCGCAATGGCGCGCACGTTGCCGGCGTACACACCGCCCGCTTCTCGACCACACTCGAGGGCGAGTCTCGTGTCTTCGGCATCAAGTTTCGACCCGGCGGCTTCCGGCCATTTCTTCGTTCGCCGGTCGGCGCGTTGGCCGACCGCACCGTCCCTGCCCATCAGGTCTTCGGAGCGGCCGAGCCACAGTGGGGGCTTGCCGTGCAATCGCTTCCGGATGACGATGCGCAGATTGCGGCGGCAAGTGAGTTCCTGCGCGCACGCATACCCGCTCCGGATTCGAACGTCGCCCTGGCCACGCGGCTGGTCGAACAGATTTTGCATGTCGACAGCGGCGAGATTCGCAGCGTGCAGGAACTCAGCCGCCGCAGCGGCATGAGCCAGCGCTCACTGCAACGGCTGTTTCAGGAATACGTTGGGGCAAGCCCGAAGTGGGTGATCCGCCGCTAT
This sequence comes from uncultured Acidobacteriaceae bacterium, assembly GCA_963815025.1. Lineage (GTDB taxonomy): Bacteria > Acidobacteriota > Terriglobia > Terriglobales > Acidobacteriaceae > KBS-83. The sequence continues at coordinate 62,213 of CAWFFD010000002.1, forward strand.
CGTCTGCATGAACTGGTCGAACGCCTGAAGGCAGGCGATGTCGTGGACGGCGCGCAGGCCGCGCTCGACCTCGGCTATTTCGACCAGCCACATCTCATCAATGATTTTCGTTCCATCGTCGGCTACTCGCCCGCTCGCTACGGCAATCTGCTGCGGCAGGCCGCCGAGCCTGCGCTGGCGGTATCATTTTCCTCATGATCAAGGCCTCTCCCCGCCTCTTCGCTTTGCTGCTGCTTCCTTCTCTCGCTCTTCCCGCTATCGCCGCAAAACACAAGGCCACCGCGCCAGCCAAGCCGGCTGCGCATCCGAGCCAGCCGATCGTCCTGCACGTCGATCTCACCGATGCGCCGCGCCACATCCTCCACGCACATGAAACGATTCCCGTTTCGGCAGGACCGCTCGAACTCGAATACCCGCAGTGGATTCCAGGCGACCACCGGCCCACCGGCCCGATTGATAACCTGGCCGGCGTCTTCATCCGCGCAAACGGCAAGGAGATTCCGTGGCGGCGCGATGAGGTCGACATGTACGGGATGCACCTCACCGTGCCGGATGGGGTGACCTCGCTCGATGTCTCCTACGACTTCCTCGCCGTCCCCGGCGGCACCGGCTCCGATGAGGACGATGCGACCAGCGCGAATATGGCGGTGCTGGAGTGGAACTCGGTGGTGCTCTACCCGGCGCATATCCCCGTTGCCGACATCCCCATCACCCCCAGCATCACTGTGCCCGAGGGCTGGAAGTCCGGCACTGCGCTGACGCCCGCCAGCGAGACGGGCCCAACCCAATCGAGTAATGAGACTTCATTCCAGACGGTCTCGGTCTACACGCTGGTCGATTCGCCGTTGATCGCCGGCCGCTACTTCCGCGAGATTCCGCTGGCGCCCGAGATCACTCCGAAGCACTACCTCGACGTAGCGGGCGAAGCGCCGGAGGATGTCGAGATCAAGCCGGCAATTCTCGGAATCGTTTTCGCGACTGGTGCGCGAGGCCTCGACTCTTTATCAATCGCACCACTATGAGACCTACCACTTCATTCTCTCGCTGAGCGACACCGTCCGCGGCGAGGGTCTGGAGCATCATCAGTCCAGCGACAATGGCGAACCGGAGCACGGCCTTTCTGACGAGTCGTTGCTGATGCTGGATGCCGACCTGTTGCCGCATGAGTTCACGCACTCCTGGAACGGCAAGTACCGCCGCCCGATCGGGCTGGCGACACCCGACTACGCGACGCCCATGCGCGGCGACCTGCTGTGGGTCTACGAGGGCATGACGGAGTACTGGGGCCAGGTGCTGGCCGTGCGCAGCGGGCTGTGGACGCCGGATCAGTATCGCGAATCGCTGGCTCTGACTGCGGCAAGCCTAGATCAAAAGCCCGGCCGCACCTGGCGCAACCTGGAAGACACCGCCATTGCGGCGCAGATTCTGCGCGGCAATACGCAGAACTACAGCAACTGGCGCCGCAGCCAGGATTACTATCCGGAAGGCGAGCTGGTGTGGCTCGACGCTGACACCACCATCCGCCAGCTCACCCATGGTCAGAAGTCGCTCAATGATTTCTGCGTGAAGTTTCTCGCCGTCGGCGGCAACACACCGCCAAAGGTCGTGCCTTACACCTTCGATGACATCGTGAACGATCTCAACTCCGTCGTGGCCTACGACTGGCGCGCCTTCCTGACCGAGCGCCTCACCTCGCACGCGGATCATGCGCCGCTGGGCGGCATCGAGCACGGCGGCTACAAGCTCGTATACACAGACGAGCCCACCAAATTTGAGAAGGCAGAGCTCGGCCGTCGCGGCGGTGTGGACGCCTTCTACTCGGTCGGCCTGCGCGTGCGGAAGGATGGCACCATCGGCGATGTCAAGATGTTCTCCGATGCCGACAAAGCGGGTTTTGCGCCACAGTGGAAGATCATCGCCATCAACGACCTTGGCTATTCCGATGACGGCTTCAAGGACGCGCTGAAAAAGGCCAAGGGTACGAGCGAGCCAATCGAGTTCATCGTCTCAAACGACAATCACTTCCGCACGTTGAAGATCGATTATCACGGCGGCGAGAGGTATCCGCATCTGGAGCGTGACTCTAGCGTACCCGATCTGCTGAGATGACATTCTGAAGCCGCTGACACCGGCGGCGGCGGCAGCAAAGCAATGATCCGGATCGTCCCGCCATTCATCCAAATATCAATGGGAGTCGATTAATCTTGCCTATGCGCGGAATCCGAATGTAATCGCGGTCCGGCTCACAAATTCTGACCGCGAAGGAGGTATTTTCTATGCAAACGCTGCGAGATGTCTTGCGTCAGGCGGGAATACGCGGTGAGGCAATCGGGCATTTCAACGTCTCTGACCTAGTTCTGCTGAAAGCAGTGTTTACTGCTGCACAGGACATTCATCTGCCAGTGATCGTTGGCGCGTCCGAGGGTGAACGGAAGTTTATGGGGGTGCGCCAGGTCGCCGCATTGGTGAAGAGTCTGCGCGATGAGTTTGACTTCCCAATCTTTCTCAATGCGGACCATACGCACTCCCGCGCGAGCGCGGAGGAGGTCGCAAAGGCGGGGTTCGATTCAATTGTTTTCGACCTCTCCGCGTTGCCGCTCGAACAAAACGTCCGGCAGACGCGAGAAGCTGTGGCGGCGCTCAAAGCCATCCAGCCTTCCATTCTTGTAGAGGGCGAGATTGGCGATATTGGCACTGGCTCCGAAATTCATGACACCTTGCTCGACTCCTCTAAAAGGCTGACAACTCCGGAAGAGGCGCGGCAATTCGTCGAAGAGACGGGCATAGACATTCTCGCTCCAGCCGTCGGAAGCACGCACGGCATGTCCAAAAGCATGGTGCGGGGTGAATCGAAGCAGCACCTGAATATAGAGCGGATCGCCGCTATCAAAGCGGCTACCGGAGTGCCGTTGACTCTTCATGGTGGGTCGGGAACCGATGACGACGATTTTCGCAGAGCCATCGCTGCCGGCATCACCATTGTCCATATCAACACCGAGCTGCGGGTTGCATGGCGACGCAGCCTGGAAGACAGTCTGGCCGCCAAACCGGATGAGGTTGTTCCCTACAAAATTCTCCCGCCCGTCGTCGAATCCGTACGGGAAGTGATCAAGTCGCGTTTAAGACTCTTCAGCAAGGAAGAGTCGCTCGCTCGATAGAAGCGCTCGAATGATTGAATTTCCGACACCAATCTTTCAAGAGAAGAAGCCCGGCCAATGGCCGGGCTTCTTTTCGTATCTACAGACAGTTTAGCGCGCAGTCAGCTCAGCGGCGACCTTCTCGGTGACGAAGGCCTCGATCTGATCGCCCTGCTGCACGTCATTGAAGCCGGCGATGCCCATGCCGCACTCCATGCCGTTGGTGACTTCGCGCGCATCGTCCTTGAACCGCTTGAGCGATGCGAGCTTGCCCTTGAAGACCTGCTCCCCGCCACGCATCACGCGGACTTCGGCATCGCGACGGATCGAACCGTCGGTGACGCGGCAGCCGGCGATGGTGCCCACCTTGGGAATGCGGAAGACTTCCTGCACCAGGGCGCGGCCCTGGTAGCTCTCCTTGAAGACCGGATCGAGCAGTCCCAGCATCGCCTTGGTGATCTCGTCCTGCAGTTCGTAGATGATCGAATGCAGCCGGATCTCCACGCCCTCCTGCTCGGCCAGATCGGCGGCCTTGCGCTCCGGCCGCACGTTGAAGCCGATCACGATGGCGTTCGAAGCCGAAGCCAGCAGGATGTCGCTCTCCGTGATGGCGCCGACACCGGTGTGGAGGATCTTGATCCGCACCTTCTCGGTCGACATCTTGCCGAGTGAATCCGACAACACCTGCACCGAGCCCTGCACGTCGCCCTTGAGGATGAGCGGCAGGTCCTTGACGCCGGCCTGCTTGATCTGTTCTGCAAGACCTTCGAGCGAGACACGCGAGCTCTTTGCCAGTTGCGACTCGCGCTCCTTCATCTTGCGGTACTGCGCAATGCCCTTCGCCTTGTCGCGATCCGCCACGACGAGGAAGTTGTCGCCTGCATCCGGCATGCCTTCCAGGCCCAGGATCTCGACCGGAGTCGAAGGCCCTGCCTCGTCGATGGCCCGGCCGCGATCGTCGAACATGGCGCGGACCTTGCCGAAGGTATTGCCCACGATGAAGCTGTCACTGTTGCGCAATGTGCCATTTTGTATCAGCACGCTGGCCACAACGCCGCGTCCGCGATCGAGCTTGGCTTCGAGCACCGTGCCGAGCCCCGAACGATCGGGCGTCGCCTTCAGGTCGCCAAGATCGGCGGTGAGGCAGATCATTTCGAGCAGCAGATCGAGGTTCAGCCGCTTCTTCGCCGACACATCGACGAAGACCGTCGAACCGCCCCAGGCCTCAGGCACCAGGCCGCGATCGCCCAACTGCTGCTTCACGCGGTCCGGCTGCGCCTCCGGCTTGTCGATCTTGTTCACCGCCACGATGATCGGCACGTTCGCCGCCTTGGCGTGGTCGATGGCTTCGAGCGTTTGGGGCATCACGCCGTCGTCCGCGGCAACCACGATCACGACGATATCCGTGACTTTGGCGCCGCGCGCACGCATGCGGGTGAACGCCTCGTGGCCCGGCGTATCGAGAAAGACGATCTCGCGTCCGAAAGCGGGCGAGTCCTTCTTGGCAATGCGGACTTTGTAGGCGCCGATATGCTGGGTGATGCCGCCAGCCTCGCCCGCCGCTACGTCCGTTTCGCGAATCGCATCAAGCAGTGACGTTTTGCCATGATCGACGTGGCCCATCACTGTGACTACGGGCGAACGCGTCACCTCGATCTCGCCAACGTGCTCGGTTCCGAGGAGCGTTTCAAGCGCCTCGTTCGCCATCTCGTCTTCGAAGCTGATGATGACGGTGTCGGCCCCAAACTGGCGCGCCACATCCTTCACCAGCTCGCCGTCGAGCGACTGGTTCACAGTGACAAAGACTCCGCGCATCAGCAAGGTCGCAATCAGGTCCTTGCCGCGCACTCCGAGCTTTTCCGCCAGGTCCTTCACGCTGATGCCCTCGGTCACCGTAATGGTGCGGGTGATGGGCAGCGGCTCCTGCGGAATCTGCGCTCCACCGAAACGCGATGGCGGAGCAAAGCCCTTCATGGGGCCTTCTTTGGTCTTCGGGTACTGCTGGCGTCCACGACCGCGCGGCGGACCGCCCGGACGCTGGGGACGCGGCGCCTCACCGGGAGGCGGTACTAACCCGCCGCCAGGACCAGGAGGACCACCGGGACGCTGGCCGAAGCCGGGACGTCCGCCCGGGCCACCCGGGCGTTGGCCGAAGCCAGGACGGCCACCCGGCGCGCCGCTCGGCGCGGAGCGGGTGGGATGCATGGGACGGCGGCCTGCTGGGAAGCCAGGAGCGCCCGCGGGGGCGCCGGGACGCGGCGGATAGCCGCCGGGACCGCCGGGACGCTGAAAGATGGGACGGCCGCGCTGGATAACGCCTGGACCGGAACCTGGTCCGGCAGACGCATTGGGACTCTGCGGCACTACCGGGCGTGGCGGCGGTGCACTGTAGACCGGCCGAGGGCCGGTCTGCGGCATGATCACACGCTTGATGGGCGGTGCCACTGCTGCGGAGGCCTCGGGTGGCTCCGGTGCTGCAGCGACGGGCTGGGGCGCTACCGGCGGCGCAGCAACGGCTGGTGGAGCTACAGGCGGTGCGGCGACTGTAGCGGCCTGTGTCGGCGCAGGGGGAGCCACAGCGGCCGGCGGACGCGCCACCACCGGGCTCGCTGGAGCTGCCGAGGCGATGGCCGGACGCTGGACCGTGGAAGCGGCCGCAGGCGCAGCCGCAATGGGAGGACGGGCGACGACTGGTCCGGCAGGGGGCTTCGCGGCAATGGCCGGGGCCGGCGGAGGAGGCGCGGTCACGATCGGCGGCGCCTGACGCGGCTGAGGAACGACAATGCGGCGCGGAGCCGGAGCTTCGGCCTTAGGTGCGGGGGCGGCAGGCGCACTGGCTGCTGGCGGGGCGACGCTCGCTGCAGGGGTTGGCGGCGGCACAGGCTTGGCCGCAGCTGGAGGCGCAGCCTGAGCACGCGGCGCAGGGCGCTCGGCCTCTTCTTTGCGCTGCTGGATGGCCTTCAGGACGTCGCCGGGTTTGGACACCTGCGACCAGTCGATTCTTGGAGCGCCGCCTGTCTCGTTGCGGGCAGAGGAGGAGCCGCCATTGCGGCTGCTGCCACGCTGGAAATGCGCGCGCACGCGCTGCGCCTCATCGCCCTCGAGCGAGCTGGAGTGGGTCTTGGTCTCGGTCACTCCAACTTCGCGCAGTACGTCCAGAATCGCCTTGCTCTTGACTTCGAGCTCTCGTGCTAAATCGTTGATGCGAACTTTACTCATCCGTCCCTTTACGTGGCACTCTGCCTGCCCCTCAGCTTTTCATAGCAACCTCTTGGTCTCGGGGTTTACATGCCGTTCCATTTGATTATCGCCTGAAAACCGGAAATCCGTGCTGCGTGTATGTGAAGATGCGCAGCACGAAAATCGCGAATACAGTTCCTTTACCGTTACACACCGTCATCTTCCTGCTGGCGCTCGGCGTCGGGAAGAACCGTTTCTTCCTCCGCTTCCCCACCCGGTAGCGGGCTGGGGTCCGGATTCTGCCGCTCCAGACGGGCACTGGTGTCGTCATTGCCCGCGTCCTGGGGCAGTACGCCGACCTCACCCGCGTCGTAATCGCCGGACTCGGTCAGCTCTTCGATCCGCTCCCGGGCAATCTCATCCACCACGTGGCCCGTACCATCGGCGCTTGCCGGTTCCTCACCGCCGTCCGCATCGTCGACCTTCAGGGCGTCCAGCTCCTCTCCCAGCTCAGCGTCGGCCTTCGCGCGTTCCTCATCGAGTGACGCGTCGGCCTCTACGGCTGCAAGGTCCGCAGCATTGGGCGAGCGTTCATGACCTTCGGCAACTACTGCGCCGGCGGGCCGCTCCTCGCCTTCTTCGTATTGGCCGAAGTAATGGCGTACGGCGGTGGAGATCTTCTCCAGCGTTTTTTCGCCGATACCGGGGATCTCCTCCAGCTGCTCCGGCGTCATGTCCGCCAGTGACTCGACCGTGGTGATTCCGGCAGCCACCAGCTTCTGGATAATCGACTCGCCGAGTTCGGTCACCTGTTCGATCGGCGTCGAAGGACCGCCGCTCAGGGCCTGCATCTGCTGCTCGACCTCCTGGCGCTTCTCTTCTTCGCTCTTGATATCGATCTTCCAGCCCAGCAGCTTCGCCGCCAGCCGCACGTTCTGCCCCTTCTTGCCGATGGCAAGCGAGAGCTGGGTGTCATCGACAATCACTTCGAGCTGCTTTTCCGTGAGATCGGTGATGCTCACGCGGCTGACTTTGGCCGGCTGCAATGCCTTCTCGGCGAAGGTCGTCACTTCATCGGAGAACTCGATGATGTCGATCTTCTCTCCGCGCAGCTCGCGGATGATGGACTGCACACGCATGCCCTTCATGCCGACACACGCGCCCACCGGGTCTACATCCTTATCGCGCGACTGCACGGCGATCTTGGTCCGCTCGCCGGCCTCGCGTGCGATCGCACGCACGTTGACTGTGCCGTCATAGATCTCCGGCACCTCGCTCTGGAAGAGGCTCTGCACCAGCTCCGGCGCCGCGCGCGAGACCACCACTTGCGGGCCCTTGGCAGCGCGATCGACGCGCAACAGGATGACGCGCACGCGCTCGCCCACGCTGAACTGCTCCAGCCGGCTCTGCTCGCGGCGTGGCATGCGCGCCTCGGCCTTGCCCAGGTCGAAGATCACGTCCTGCAGCTCCAGCCGCTTTACCATCGCGGTCAGCACTTCGCCCGTGCGATGCGCGTACTCGTTGAAGACCGTATCGCGTTCGGCCTCGCGCACCTTCTGGAAGATGACCTGCTTGGCCATCTGCGCGGCGATGCGGCCCAGCACGTCGGTGGGCTTGTAGTAGCGAATCTCGCCGCCTACTTCGACATCCGGCGCCAGTTCCTTCGCCTCTTCGAGCGCGATCTGGTTCAGGTCGTCTTCGATCTCATCGTCGGTCGCGGTGACGGTCTTATACACATACGCGCGAATCTCGCCCGTCTCCTTGTCCAACTCGGCACGCATGTTCTCCTGCGTCTTGTAATACTTGCGTGTCGCCAGTGCGATCGCGTCCTCGACCGCGGTCACCACGATCTGCGGGTCGATCCCCTTGTCGCGGCTCAATCCTTCAATTACCTGATATAGCTGACTCGCCATCTGTCTCTGTCCTTCTCTCGTTACAATCTCGCGCCGGGGATTTGTCACACGGCCATGTTGCTGCTCTCAATACGTTCGTTACAGTTCGGGAATCAGATTCGCTTTCTCGATGTTCCCAAGCTCGATTTCGACCAGGGCATCGGCCGCAGCCGCTGTCTTTTTCGCCTTCCCTTTTGCTTGGATGGCAGAACGGTCGAGCGTGATCCTGTCATCACTCGCCGCCGCCAACCGCCCCTGCCAATGGCGGTTGCCTGCCACCGGCTGAAAGGTCTGGAGCTTCACCAGGCTGCCGCGAAAGCGCTCGTAATCCGCCGCGCGGCTTAGCTTGCGATCTAATCCCGGCGAGGAAACCTCCAGCGTGTACTCCGCGCCAGGGACCAGGTCTTCCACATCGATCACCGTCCCGAAATCGTGACTGAACCGCTCGCAATCCTCATGGGTAACGCCGGAGAGGTGCTCCGTGCTCAGTTCCCCGCGTAGTACGGCCGCCGGAACTGTGCCTTCGTCGTCCGTGCCTCGTTCCGCGACAGCCTTGGCTTCGGCGGCCAGCCGTGCCCGCCCCGCCGCGTCCTTTTCGATCGATACCCGCAGCACCCGATGCTTGCCGCCGCCGACAAATTCGGCGTCGACGACTTCCAGCCCGTAGCTTCCAGCCACGCGGTCGGCGGTCGTCCGAATTTTTTCGAGGTCCAATGCCATCTTGTATTTGCACCACTTTTACTGCAAAGAAAAAGTGGGCTTTCGCCCACTCATCTCCTCCGCCGGTACGCTCACGCGCGAAGCAAACTCGTCAATTCGAATGATACGCCGCCACCGGCTGCTTGCCAACCCTCGACTCTTTGCACTGATTCATTCGCGCTTCGGCCTGAACCAACGCGGTCAGGGAACCCCCACCCATCTGACATGCATGATTGTCGCCAGGCTGGCGAGGCCGCGAAACCGATCTTTCTTCTGTCAGGCCGTCTTCAGCGTCCAGTGGTCTGTCGCCGTCGCTGTCACTTCCGTTCACATTCCGTTCACGTCCGAATGACGGTATTCCAAGATGACTGGCCTCCAAGAGTCCCATTTAAGGAAAGAAAGTTTATCTTGACAAAGCATTCAACATGCGGTCGACTTCTACCACTTCTTCGACGCACGCGTGACATTTTTTCTCCCAACTCCACTTGAGAGATGGTTAGCCTGGTGCAGAGTAATCAAGAATCTCTAGCAAGAGACACATCGTCGCCGTTCCGGCGTGGGCGTCAACTGCTTCAGCGTTGGTTGGGCAGTGAGCGTATTCAGTCCGGAGATGCCGGAGGACAAATGGGACAACATCAAGAGTCTCGCGCCGCCGGCGATGCACTTGACCGCCGTATCGACGAGCTGAATTTGCGGAAGAACGTCCGCGAGCTCAGTGAACTTGGCTACACTCTGCTGCAGGATCCCGGAGCGCTGGCCATAGCCGACCAAATGCGGGAGGCGATTATTCGTCTATCGAGTGAGACGACTGGAGAATTTAGAGGACGGGCCACCGCGCTTCTACTCGGACGGGATCCAGTCTTTGCTAAAGCCGTGACTCTGCCTAGTCTTTTGACACTCTTCGAATCCGTATTGGGACACGGCACCGTCGTCAGCCAGCTTATGGGGTCGGTTCGTCCCAAAGGTTCTCCCATTATAGGAATGCACGTTGACAATAGCTGGTTTCCGGAGCCCTTTCCGACGTGGGAATTATCTTGCACCGCGTGTTGGGTTACGGACCTTTTTACGAAAGAAGGCGGCTGCACATACGTAATTCCGAAAACCCACCTGGCTCGACGCCACCCGCCTCAACATGTACGTCAAAATCTCGAGCAAGCCGTGGCGCTCGAAGCGCCCAAGGGGTCCATCTGGTTGTGGGCCGGATCTCTCTGGCACGGGAACTATCCCCGGTTGATAGATGGTGACCGGGTCGTACTTCATATGACCTTCAATCGCCTTGGGATTCATCCGATCGAAGACTACGGTCATTTAGATAGCGCTTGGCTCAAAGAGCAGCCCGAAGAAATGGCATCGCTGCTCGGGCGTCGCAATCTGTTTGGTACAACTACGTATTCCAGCGGAGGCGTGGATATTCAACGCGCATCTGAGACGTTTCGATCCGTGCATGGGCGCGATGTCTATTAGCGACCGGATGCTCAATCGTCATCACCGGCCGATCCCATCGACACGTCTCGCCTATAGGGACGAATTTAGCCATGGAGATCGGCTAGCTCACCGCCCTGCAAAGACTTACTAACCGGACACTCGGATCGGGGAAGGGCGGGTAATGTGATCTCTCTGGCGGGCTCCTTCAGGGCTGCTTCGCCGCCGCCTGCTCTGCCTTGTCTACAGCCTTGCGGAAGACATCCACCGCTGGCACGGCATGCGGTTTGAGCGCGTTTTTCGCCTCATATCTCCAGACCGGCGGCGCGTCGAGCGGATCGTTCACGTTGCCGTGATAGACGAGAAAGCTGTCTTCAGCGATAGAGGTGCCAGCCTCCACCTGTGGATACGGCCTCCCGCTTATGGGCCCGCCTGGCATATTTTGCGTCTGGGTCTCCGCGGGGCCTTGCGAAGCATCCGGGATGTTGTCTACGCCCGCATTGGGTGGCGGCTGACCGTGCTGGACTCCAACTGCGACTCCCGTATCTGTAGGATCGATCGCCCCCGGCCGCTGGCCCTGTCGCGGATCGTGGATGGAACCGCCCGCCATTTTTCCGGTTCCACGCCGGATGACGATCACCAGATCCGCGCTGTGGCCTACTAGAACAGTTTGATATCTGCCCCAGTTGAGCAGCGCCGTCTCCACATCCCGCTGCGCGACCTCGTTTGCCCGCGGGTCATCCAACGACACACCTGCATTCGGGTCGATGAGGACAACAACCGTCCGCGCCTGCAAAACATAGGTGGGCAGCGTGGACTTCGCTTTGTCCTTGGCAAGTGCAAGCGATGGCAGCAGAAGACCCGCCACCATCGCGGCGGCAAACGCGCGTCCAGGCATGGGCGTCACCCCGCGAGCATCCTACGCCGTTGGACGCAACGGAGGACACGTTGTTTGCGAAAAGACACTTTGCTATTTTGCAGACTTCCAATCCACACCCGGACGCGCTACCGCATACATCTCCGACATGATCTGCCACATCAGCCCCATCCGGTCATCGCCGACCTTGTACAGATCGAAGTGCGTCCGGTCCGGAATGTAGGTGAAGTGCGGGTCAGCACCCAGCTTTTTCAGACGCGCCTCAAACAGATGCGCCGAGCCATCGAGGTAAAACGTATCCGCCGTGCCCACGAATAGATGAATGCGGCCCTTCAGCACCGGCCGATTCGTTGCCCAGTGTTCCTCTGTCAGGTGCGCGAGATCGTAGTGATCGTGCCAGTAGGCGACGACTTGCGCATCGACATCGCCGGTGGTGCGGTCGAACATCGGCTCCGGCGCGCCGCTCGGGCTCTTGGGTGAGAAGACCCAGTCGAAAGAGCTCATCTGCCCGCCGTACGGTCCGAGTACCGCTTCGAGCTTCGCCAGTTGCTCCATCGTGGCCTGCACCTGCCCCTTGTCACGCATGATGGGCCATGCCGTCCCGTCGGCCTTGCGGTACAGGTTCACGTGCGTTCCGTAGAGATCCGGCCCGGTGAAGTTATGAAAGTCGCTCGGGTCCGGCGACGTGGACCAGGTTCCGCCGAAGACTCGCGGATAATTCACCTGGAGCTGCAGCGTGGCCCAGCCGCCGCTGGAGTGGCCATTGAGGAAGCGCCCGCTGGGCCGCGCGTCCATGCGGTACTTCGATTCAATCCAGGGAATGAACTCTTTCGTCAGCGCGGAGCCCCAAGGGCCGTCGTTCACCGAATCGGCAAACTCATGTGTGCCTTCGGGCAGCGATTCATCGAGCATCACGCAGACCATCGGCGGCGCCTTGTGTTCCACCATCGCCTTGCGCAGCCCCAGTCCCGAGACCAGCGCGTAATCCATATTGCCGCCGAAGCCGGCGGTCCAATAGAGCGTCGGGTATCTGGTCTTCGCCTGCGCGCTATATCCCGGCGGCAGCATCACCCAGGCGCGGATGTAGGTCGGCTTGCCCCAGAACTTCGACAGTATGGGGCTTTCGAACTCTGCCTTCTCGACCTCGCCCGGTTTCACTTCCGCCATCGCCTTGGCGATCATCTCGGCGCGCCGGCCCGGCTCCGGGTGCTCGCTCAAGGTCAGTACGGGCTCGCTGCCCACGCCCGGCTCCCAGCCCTTCGCTTCGACCACCTCGCTCTGCCAGTCTTCCGCGTCGCGGCCTCCGTAGTTGTAGTTGTGGTCGCTGTCGACCACGGCCTGCAGCTCATAGTCGGCCTGGGGCATGGTCGAGAAGGCCGCGGGAAACGCCGTGCGATCCAGATCGACTTCAACCGCGCTACCCGGCGCTACGTTGTGAATCTCGACAGCCGCGACCGAGGTATCTGTGGGATGGAATTCACTGATGTCGACTTCCTTTTTGCCACCCTCCGGTTGTTCGCCTTTGCTACCGGCGCCAGCCTTTCTGGCAAAGACCAGCAGACGGCCGCTCATCGGGCCGGGAAGATGGTCGCCCACCACGACACGGACGAAGGCATGGTGCGAAGCCTCTTGCGCCTGCAACCCTGCGCCGCACAGCACAAGAGAGCACAGGACAAGAGAGCATAGACCTGGGAGGGCCGCCGTTAGCTTGCCGGGACAGACGCGCATCTTCATTGTTGGGAATCGTTCCTCGGATGGTGTTTGAAAAGGACGGGCTCATCGTACAGCAACCGGGAATCGGCAGGCGCGGGAGACAACCGGCCGGCTCGTCAGGCCACTATGCGCCAGCCGCTGTGCAGCTCACGTCGCCAATCCCGGTGTGCAGCTTCAACCGGTAACTGCCGGCGTCGAACTTGCGCTCGACGCTCTTGCCGAGAAATCCCGAGGGTTCCAGACCGAACGCACCTGCGTTCACGTCGCCGATGTGGACAGACATGGCGACCGCGCGGTAGGCATGCGGATCGGTCACCGTCATCTTCAGGTCACCAACGCCCAGTTCGGCGTCGGTGTTTCCGGTGATGCCTTCGATGGTGAGGTCACCGACTTCCAGGTTGAGCCGGAGATCGCTGCGCTTGGGCACGTATATGGTCACGTCGAAGCTATGCTGGCCGTGCTTTGGCATTTCGAGCTCGATCTTGGCCTGTGATCCGTTCACGGCGAATTCACGCACCCAGTGTGGCGCGGCCGTCGCGTCCTCCTGCTTGTGCGCGGTAATTACCAGACGCAACTTGCCCTCATGGTCTGTCGGCATCACGTGCACATCGCCAACGTTTGCATCGAGGATCACGACGCCGCCCGCCGCAAAGGAGGCTTCACGCACGACGGGCGCGAAGTCTTCCGCAGATGCCCGCTGCAATCCCAGACCCAGACCCGTGAGGAGGAATCCGCATATTGCGACGTAGAAGATCTTGGACCGGCCACGCATGAACGCGGCTCATATCGTCTCTCCCTTGCCCGGATCGATTTCAATCGAACCCGCGCCCACATTCACTTCCAGGGTGCCCTCTCCCTTGCCCTGGTACTGGCGGCTGATGATGAAATGCGAGCTACTGCCGCCGGGCCGGTGATCGTGGAAGCTCCCCATCCCCACGTTCGCTTCGAAGCTTGCGTAGTTGCGATCGCCCGGCATGGTGAGGTTGGCCTCGCCAGCACCCAGATTCACCTCGCGATTGCCCTGGACCCCCTCGACGTCGAAGTACAACCTGCCCGCCCCCAGGTTGATTTCGCTCGTCAGGGCGGTGGAAGAGGGCAGCTCCAGCACCACCACAGGATGTGTCCTGTGCGGGAACTCGAGGCTGATGGTTGCGTGATCCCCCGTCACGTCGAGCGTCTTTACGTACGCACGCATCTTCAGCGAAGGCGCAGCGCCCGTCTCAATGCGCAGTTTCAGTTTGTCGCCGTGCCCCCGCTCGATACGTAACTCACCGGAGCACATATTCAACTCCAGTCGCCCGTGACCGGTAAACGTCCGCTCAAGTGCCATGTGCTGCGCGTCCTCCGTGTCCCCGGACTGTGCGACGTAGTCGCTCTTCGCCGGAGGCTCACCGCAGTTGTTGTTATCGGCCCGCGCCGCCACTCCCATGGCGCAGAGCGCGATCCCGCAAAATATCGCCAGCCGCCGCACTGGCAACCGAACTGACCGCCGCATAACTTTCATGCTCCTCTCACTTACACGCACGTAAGCCTCCCCACTCTGTGCTGCGATACGCCGAGGCGCAGGCCGCAGTTCCTTGAAATCCACCCCGGATGCGTCAAAATCCGCACCGGCGTCCGGCGCGCTACAATGAAGCGAAGACATCCGCCGCTGTCTTCGTCCCTCCTAAACGCAGACCGTCTGGTGTTCCAAAGACACTTATGATTGAGAGCCCCGTTCCGGAAGCACTGACCTTCGACGACGTTCTTCTCGTTCCTGCTTACAGTGAAGTCGTTCCCGCCCAGGTTTCGACCCAGACCCAACTCACCCAGCGCATCGCCCTGAACACCCCGCTGCTTTCGGCCGCCATGGATACCGTGACCGAATCGCGTCTGGCCATCGCCATGGCGCAGCAGGGGGGCTTAGGCATTATCCACCGCAACCTGTCGATCGAGCAGCAGTCGGGCGAGGTGGACAAGGTCAAGCGCTCGGAGAGCGGCATGATCGTCGATCCGGTCACCATCGGGCCCGAACACCTCATCTCTGACGCGCTGGACGTCATGCGCCGCTACAAGATCTCCGGCGTTCCGGTGACTCAGGGCAAGCGGCTGGTCGGCATCCTGACCAACCGCGACCTGCGGTTTGAGACCCGCACGGACATCCCAGTGGGCGACGTGATGACCAAGGAAAATCTGATCACGGTTCCAGTGGGCACCACGCTGGAAGAGGCGGAGCAGATCCTGCACCAGCATCGGGTCGAGAAGCTGCTGGTGGTCAACGGGGACTACGAGCTCAAGGGCCTGATCACGGTCAAGGACATCCAGAAAAAGCTGAAGTACCCCAACGCCGCCAAGGACGAGCAGGGCCGTCTTCGCGTGGGTGCGGCTATCGGGGCCACCGGCGACTTCCTGGAGCGCGCCGCGGAGCTGATCAAGAGCCGCGTCGACGCGCTCTCCATCGATTCCGCCCATGGCCACTCCTCGCGTGTGCTCGAAGCAGTACGCGAAGTGAAGAAGCGCTTCCCGGAGACCGATCTGCTAGCCGGCAATGTGGCCACCTACGAAGGTGCCCTCGCCCTGATGAAGGCGGGCGCGGACGCGGTGAAGGTCGGCATCGGGCCGGGCTCCATCTGCACCACCCGCATGGTCACCGGCGCGGGCATGCCGCAGATCACCGCCATCTCCGAGTGCTTCCGCGCCGGGCGCGAACGCAAGATCCCGGTCATCGCGGACGGCGGCATCAAGTATTCGGGTGATGTCACCAAGGCCATCGCGGCGGGTGCTTCCGCGGTAATGATCGGTTCACTCTTCGCCGGGGTGGATGAAAGCCCGGGCGAGACCATCCTGTACCAGGGACGGTCCTTCAAGACATACCGTGGCATGGGCTCACTCTCCGCCATGGCGCAGGGCTCCGGAGAGCGCTACTTCCAGAGCTCCCGCGATCTGGACGAGCGCCCAACCGGCGATGTGGTCCAGCGTGAGCGCGCGACGCAGAATCGCCTGGCCAAGTTCGTCCCGGAGGGCATCGAAGGCCGCGTACCCCACCGTGGCCCTCTGGAATCCATGGTTTACCAGCTTGTGGGCGGGCTGCGGTCCGGCATGGGCTACCTGGGTTGCGGCACCATCGAGGAGCTGCAGAACAATGCCCGCTTCATCCGCATCTCGAATGCGGGTCTGCGTGAATCACACGTCCACGACGTGATCATCACCCGAGAGGCCCCGAACTACCATGTCGAATAGGCACGCGAAATAGGCGTGCGTCTCACCAGAGGACAGGCGCGAGCGCTCTTCTTCGCCTGGCTGCCCGCAGCCATCGGCGTCCTCGTAATCTGCCTTGAGTCCAGCGACTACCTGTCGGCCGCCAACACGCGTGACCTTCTTGAGCATCTCTGGGCATGGTCCGGGTGGGCCACTCACCCGCACTTCAGCGCCGACAACCATGTCCTGCGTAAAACGGGCCACTTTCTGGGCTACGGGACCCTCAGCCTGCTCTTCTATCGCGGCAGGCGACTCAGCGGGCAAATCCTCTCCATCCGCCGCCCTCGACTGGCAGATGCCGCTTTCTCGCTGCTCTGCACCCTGGTCGTCGCCAGCGCGGACGAGTACCACCAGAGCTTTCTGCCTTCACGCACCGGGCGGCCGCAGGACGTGCTGCTGGATAGCGCTGGAGCTGCCCTCTTTCTTCTGCTACTGCAGCTCTGGCTACGGCTCAGACGGCGCGCTTCGTCCCTCTCGGACGCAAGAAAACCTGGGTACGAGGGGAAATTGCGCAACTTTGCGGGACATCCCGCGTTCTCATTAGAACTATGGCTCGTCGCGCCGTTTTTGCTGCCGTCCTGCTCGCCGCCGCAATTCCCATGCTGGCGCAACAGCCTGTCTATCCCAACTATCCGCCGCCACCGGCGGCTTCGGGAGAGAACGCGCCCCACCCGCAGCAGCCGGACCAGGCGGATCAGGAATATCCCGATCAAGCGCAGCCGGACCAGCAGACGCCGCAGAAGCCATCGCCATACCCGCAGAACAATGCTCAATCCGGGGGGCAATCCGGACAGCAGCAGGCCTATCCGCAGCAGAACGCCCCGGCCTATCCGCCGCCCGGGAACTCTCTCAATTGGCTCCCCCAGGGCATGGGGGCTCTGGCACGCACCGCAGCCTTCCACACCGATGTCACCTTCGACCGTTCGATGCTGCAGCTCGCCGGAGGATTGTGGGGAGCCTCAGGCGACCCCCAATTCGCGGACGCGATGAGCCGGCTGGACGGCATCTCCGTTCACACCTACCACTACGCAGCACCCGGCATGTATGACCCGCGTCAGGTGGAGGCAGTACGGCGGCAGTACACCGCCATGGGATGGCAGCACCTGGTCACATCGCACTCGGCATCGTCCGCTGGCGCAACCGACCTCTGGATCAGTTTCCACAACATGCGAGCGACCGGCGCCGTGGTGCTCTTCCAGAGCCCTACGAACCTCGACCTGGTCGCCTTCTCCGGCAATCTCAGCCCTCTGGACATGCTGCATCTGCGCGGACACTTCGGCATTCCGCGCTTTCCGGGCGACCACTTTGTTCCCGCGCCTGGACCAGCCGCCCACGTCGCACCACCGCCCCGGTACTAGCCGGAATCCATCGCCGAAGCAGTGGCTCCGGACGCTGGCTTAGCCGAAAGTGACAAAATCGTCGAAAAACGATCATTTGCTTGACAATGCCCCGTATCGTGTGTGATCGTCTGCAAATCTCCTCACGTATCAGGCGAACGTTTGTCTAAAGCACTTCTCTCCTAAGAGAGTCGTCCTCGCCGCTGGAAACGGGCTCCCTCACATCTTCGGCCTCGAAATGTCTTCGCCGACTGGATGTTGAGCCCCGCGACTTGTTCAAGGCACTGGCCTCCCTCAGTGCCGGGAGGCGATTCACAAGATCGCCTCCCTTCTTTTTTGCCAGCAGGTCCAATTCTCTATACTCGACCCAACCCCATGCGAAGATCTCCCCTGCTGGCAGCGATCTCTGCAGCGCTGCCTCTATGTGCACAACAATCGCCCTCCGTCGTCTTGCAACCGTCCACAACTCAGACTGTCGTCGTCACGGCAAGCTCAAATCCGCTCGCGCTTGCCGGTTCCGACCGTACTGTCGTCGTTCTCGACACCCAATCGCAGCCTCTGCTTTTTGAGGCACTGCCCGATGTACTGCGCCTCGACCCATCCCTGAACCTGCAGGAGCGCGGACCGGACGGCGTGCAGGCCGATCTATCGATCCGTGGCACGACGTTCGAGGAATCGCTCATCCTGCTGAACGGTATGCGCGTGGACGACCCGCAGACGGGACACTTCAACCTCGACATTCCCGTGCCGCTGGACGCAGTGCATCGCGCCGAGGTATTGCATGGCGCCGGATCTGCTTTTTATGGGTCCGACGCCATCGCGGGCGCCGTGGATCTGATCACCGCGGAGCCGGGACGCGCTGCCGGTACCGGCTCCAGCAACATATCATTGCGAGCGCGCGCCGGGTATGGCAGCTTCGCCAGCACGGAACAGCACCTCATTGGAGACTATGCGGGTCCGCGCTTCTCCGAGCAGTTGGCGGGCGCCCGCGACACCTCTGCCGGATTCACCGCGGATCGCAACTACCGCAGCGAGGCGCTCTCCTCGGAGAGCTGGCTGCACAGCTCGCTAGGAACGACGGATGTGCTGCTGGCCGGAAGCGATCGGCCCTTCGGCGCAAACCAGTTCTATGGGCCTTACGAATCCTTCGAGCACACCAAGGGATGGCTCGCGATGCTGCAGCAGCAGTTTGGACAGCGCACGCAGGCCGGCTTCAGCTATCGCAGGCACAGCGATGTCTACATCCTCGAAGTCGCCGATCCCGCGTTTTACGAGAACAACCACATCGACGAAGCGTGGCAGGGTGTGGTGCGCCGCACCGACACTCTCGGCAACGGCCTGCAACTCTCGACCGGTCTGGATGGCTCTGCGGATACGATCCGTAGCTCCAGCCTCGGGCGCCATGGCCGCAATCAAGGCGCAGGATATGCCAATCTCGACTTACGCAGGTGGTCGCGTCTTTCACTCTCCGTCGCGGGACGCGAGGAGGTATTCAGCGGCGGATCGCAGGACTTCTCGCCGACGGTGGCGGCCGGCTACCGGCTGCGCGACAACCTGCGCCTGCGCGCTTCTGCCGGCCACGCATTTCGGCTGCCGACGTACACGGATCTCTACTACAGCGATCCGACGACGGTGGGGAATCCACTGCTCAAACCGGAGACTTCGTGGAGCTATGAAGGTGGTCTCATATGGGGGCCCGGTGGCCGCACTTCCCTTGAAGTGACCGGCTTTCAGAATCGATTGGGCAACAGTATCGATTACATAAAGGCGTCGGCAACCGCCCCCTATAAGGCTACGAACACTGGCCCCCTGGCCTTTACGGGCGCGGAAACCGCGCTCCACCTGCGCCTCGATGGCAGCCAGCAGCTCGACTTTGCCTACACCGGTGTCCATGCCAGCCGCGACCTGGCCCCGGGACTCATCTCCGCTTACGTCTTCAACTACGCGGCGCAGAGCGCGCTGTTCTCCTGGTCGGCCATCATTCGGCACCAGATCGTCACACGCACACAGGTGGCAGTCGTGCAGCGTGTCGGCCACACGGCATATCCGCTGTGGAGCGCCTCCATTGCGCGCAGCACGGGCCACGTGCAGCCGTATCTTCGCTTCGCCAATCTCAGCAACACCGGCTATCAGGAATTGCCCGGAGTGCCGATGCCGGGACGCAGCATCACCGGTGGGCTCGCTTTCATCTGGGCACACAGCCGCTGACGGCGGATCGCGCAAAAAGAAAACGCACCCGAGGTGGGTGCGTTTCGCTGTTACGTTTCGAAACGGAAGAGGCTACTTCTCGGCTTCACCCTCAGCCGGGCTCTGCTCAGCCATGGCCTTCTCCATCTCCTCGCGACGCTTCTGGCGTGCATCGGCGCGCTTGGAGCGCTTCTCGTCGAGAAGTTTTTCGGCGCCCAGCAGTTCGATGAATGCCTTTTCGGCGCCATCGCCCTTCTGGAAGCCGGTGCGCACGATGCGCAGGTAGCCGCCCTGCCGGTCGCCGTAGCGTGGGGCCACGGTTTCGAAGAGGCGCTTCACTGCATCATCGGTCATCAGGTAGGCATGGGCCTGGCGGCGGGCATGCAGATCGCCACGCTTGCCCAGGGTGATCAGCTTCTCCACGTGGGGACGCGCGGCCTTGGCCTTGGTGACGGTGGTGACGACGCGGTCTTCCATCAGAATGGACGTCACCAGGTTGCGCAGCAGGGCGCGGCGGTGGCTGGTGTTGCGTCCGAGTTTGTATCCAGCATTGCGATGGCGCATGGCAAATCTCTCGCTTACGTGCGGCGTTCGGCCGCTGAAATCAAGCGCCGGAGAAGGCTGCCCCTCTCCGGCGGAAAGACAGTTAGAAGTTCTCCGGCTCGTTCTGCATCGGTTCAAGCACGTCGAGATCATCCTCTTCGTCATCGAAGCGATTGTTGTAGCTCTGCGCCAGCGCCTGCGAGGGCAGGATCGAAGTCGGGCCGGGGACGGCGTTGCCGTTCTCGTCGATCTTCATGCCTAGCGACAGACCCATCTGCGCCAGGATTTCCTTGATCTCGTTCAGCGACTTGCGGCCGAAGTTCTTGGTCTTCAGCATCTCGGGCTCGGTCTTCTGGACCAGCTCGCCGATGGTCTGAATGTTGGCATTCTTCAGGCAGTTGTAGCTGCGCACGGACAACTCAAGCTCTTCGACCGAGCGGTTGAGGTTTTCATTCCGCAACTGCATGCGGCCCTCTTCCGACTGGTGCTCCGCTTCGATCTCTTCCTCGAAGTTGATGAAGATGCTCATGTGGTCCTTGATCAGCTTGGCGGCCAGGCCGATCGCATCGGCGGGAAGCACGGAGCCGTTGGTCCACACCTCGAGCGTCAGCTTGTCGTAGTCGGTGATCTGACCCAGACGGGCTGCGTCGACGGCGTAGTTGACCTTACGCACTGGAGAGTGGACCGAGTCCACGGGGATAAAGCCGATGCCGAGATCGCTGTCGAAGTTCTTGTCGGCAGCGATGTAGCCGCGTCCGCGCTTCAGGCGCATCTCCATGTCCAGCTTGCCGCCTTCGCTCACGGTCGCGATGTAGATCTCCTTGTCCAGGATCTCCACGTCGCCGTCCGCTTCGATCATGCCCGAGGTGACAACACCGGGCTGATCCGCGCGCAGGTAGAGCGCCTTCGGGCCTTCGCCGTTCAACTTGAAGGGAATCTGCTTCAGGTTGAGGATGATGTCCGTCGCGTCTTCAACCACGCCGGTGATCGACTGGAACTCGTGCAGTACACCCTCGATCTTGACCGCGGTAACGGCCGCACCCTCGATCGAGGAGAGCAGCACGCGACGCAGCGCATTGCCGACAGTGGTGCCGAATCCCCGCTCAAAGGGTTGGGCGCTGAACTTTCCATATTTCTCGGTAAGCGTCTCGGTATCAACTGCAAGACGCTTGGGCTTTTGAAATCCTCTCCAAAGCATGTCGTATCTCCTGCACAGCAAGCGCCGCGAAGCATTCTGCAACGGCTGTGCGTGTTTCTCCTGTTTCGTGGATGTGACCGCTTGCGCGGGTAATGCTCCCGGCGGCGAAGTGCCGCCAGGCAAACTTGTTTACTTGCTGTACAGTTCGACGATCAGCTGCTCGTTCACTGGCAGGTTCACGTCCTCGCGCTTCGGCAGCGACAGTACCTTGCCGGAGAGGTTCTTGTGATCGACCTGCAGCCACTGCGGCGACTGCTGGTGGCTCGCGAACTCCGTCGAGCTTTCAAGCACCGTCATCGCCTTCGAGCCCTCGCGGATCTTGATCTCATCGCCCACCTGTACCTGATAGGAGGGGATGTTGACCTTGCGGCCATTCACTTCGACGTGGCCGTGGCGCACGATCTGGCGCGACTGGCGACGGCTGGAAGCAAAGCCGAGACGATAAGCGACGTTGTCCAGGCGGCGTTCGAGCTGCTGCAGCAGGATCTCGCCGGTGACGCCGGCGGAGCGGTTCGCCTTCTCGTAGTACTCGCGGAACTGGCTCTCCAGCGTGAAGTAGATGCGCTTTGCCTTCTGCTTCTCACGCAACTGCAGACCGTAACCGACGATCTTTACCTTGCGGTCGCGGCCATGCTGGCCGGGGGCGAAGTTGCGCTTGTCCACCGGACACTTCTCGGTGTGACACTTGGTGCCCTTCAGAAAAAGCTTCATGCCTTCGCGACGGCAAAGGCGACAGACTGCTCCGGTATAACGTGCCACGTATCTTTCTCCTCAACTTCGAGTGTCGACCGGTTTACAGGCCCGGAAATCAAATTCCGGTCACCCTTCGTCCCAGTCCCTACTGCAACTTCAATCGCCGCCTGCCCATACACAAGCAGGCAGCAGATGCATCAGACGCGACGACGCTTGGGCGGACGGCAGCCGTTGTGCGGAATCGGGGTGACGTCGCGAATCGAACGCACCTCGATGCCGGCGGCAGCCAGCGCACGCACTGCAGATTCGCGGCCCGAACCTGGTCCGCTCACCCGCACATCGACCGAGCGCAGACCATGGTCGCGCGCCTGGTTGGCGGCATTGATCGCGGCCTGCTGCGCCGCGAACGGCGTACCCTTGCGCGATCCACGGAAGCCGAGCGAACCTGAACTCTTCCAGGAGAGCGTGTTGCCCATGTTGTCCGTGATGGTGACGATCGTATTGTTGAACGAAGCCTGAATATGCACCAGACCGTAGGGCACGTTCTTGCGTTCGCGCTTCTTGAACTTCTTGTTCTTGCCGGCCTTGCCGGTAGCAGCCGCCTGCTGTGCTTTTGCCATTTAGGTCTTCGTCGCTTTCTTCTTGCCCGCGATGGTGCCCTTGCGTGGGCCCTTGCGCGTGCGCGCGTTGGTGTGGCTGCGCTGACCCCGGGTCGGCAGGTTGCGGCGATGGCGGTTGCCACGATAGCTCTGAATATCGATCAGGCGCTTGATGTTCATCGAGACGTCTTTGCGCGCGTCGCCTTCGACGTCGCCTTCCTTCTCGATCACCTGGCGGATGCGATTGACCTCGTCTTCGCCCAAGTCCTGAACCTTCTTGAACGGATCGACATTCGCGCTGGACAAAATGCTTGCCGCGCGCGGATTCCCGATCCCGTAGATGTAAGTGAGCGCGATGCGTGCCTGTTTGTTCCTGGGCAGATCGACGCCAGCAATACGTGCCATGCTCTTCCTTCACTTGCCACCAGCGCAGCTTCGCCGCCCGGGGCGTTTAGCCGGAGTCTTGAAAACTCCGGCAGTTTTCCGCGGAGCTGAGGTTCATCGCAAGCCTTGACTTCGGCTAACTCGCCCCAGAATCGCTTGTGAATACGCCCGGGCTTAGCCCTGGCGCTGCTTATGCTTCTGGTTCTCGCAGATCACCCGCACCACACCGCGGCGATGAATGACCTTGCACTTGTCACAAATCTTCTTGACCGATGCACGTACCTTCATAACGACTACCCCTCAATCTCTCGGCTCACAAGCTCGGGCGTTCCGGCAGGGCACACCCCGTAACAACGAGCCTCCAAGGAGAGGCTGGTTGCTTTCCGGCGGCAGACCGGCGCGCTACTTGTATCTGTAAACGATGCGACCGCGGTTCAGATCGTACGGACTCAGCTCCACCGCAACACGATCCCCTGGGAGGATGCGGATAAAGTTCTTCCGCATGCGTCCGGATACGTGGGCCAGCACCTGATGCTTGTTCTCGAGTTCTACTTTGAACATCGCGTTTGGCAACGTCTCGAGAACCGTTGCCATAACTTCAATTGCGTCTTCCTTCGACAATCCATCTTCCTGGTTCCGCCAGACTCGTCCCGCCAGACTGCTCTGGCAAAGCCTCCGGCCACTTATGTGCCAACCCCTATGATACCTGATTTACGCGACTTACAGCGTCAAAATCGCCGCGCCATCCTTGGTGACGGCCACCGTGTGCTCAAAATGCGCGCTCAGGCTGCCATCCTCGGTTACTGCCGTCCACCCGTCCTTCAAGACCCGCACCGCGTCGCCACCGGCATTCACCATGGGCTCGATCGCCAGCACCATTCCCTCGCGCAACCGCACGCCCCGCCCGCGCTGGCCGAAATTCGGGATCTGCGGGTCCTCGTGCATGTGGGTTCCGATGCCGTGACCCACAAACTCCTTCACCACGCTGAAACCCTCGGCTTCCACCATCTCCTGCACCGCAGCGCCGACATCCCCCAGCGTGGCGCCGGGCCGAACCGCCTCAATGGCCCGCTCCAATGACCCCTGGGTGATCTGGAGCAGCCGCTGCGTTCCCGCCGCCACCTTGCCCACCGGGATGGTGATCGCCGAATCGCCATAGTACCCATCGATCACCGCGCCACAATCGACCGACAGAATGTCGCCTTCACGCAACACCGTCTTCGCCGAAGGAATACCGTGCACCACCTGGTCGTTCAGCGAGGTGCAGAGCACGCAGGGGAAGCCGTGATATCCCTTGAAGGCCGGTTTGGCGCCCGCCTCCTCGATCATCGTCGCCGCGACTTTTTCGAGATCGAGGGTGGTTGCGCCCGGCTTCACCATGGCCCGCACCGCATGGAGCACTTCGCGGACAATCCCGCCGGCGCGGCGCATCTTCTCCACTTCCTTCGCGGTCTTGATCACGATTGCCAATGGTGTTCCCTTAAGATCCTCTTCTCGCTGACTGCTAGCCCCGCAACTGCTCTACGGCTCTTAAAATGCTCTCCGTCACCGTCTCTACCGGAGCATCGCCATCCACTTCGGCGAAGCGGCCCAGGGTCCGGTAGTGTTCGAGCACTGGCGCGGTCTGTTCCGCATAGGCGCGCATTCGCTCGGCAAAGACTGCTTCCGTGTCGTCGGCGCGCTGTTCAAGCACCGTCTGGTCAAAATCGCAGACCGTATCCGCCACCGGTGGCTTCAGGTGCACGTTATAGATGCGTTTGCAGGTCGGACAGCTTCGCCGCCCGGTGATGCGCAGCAGCAATTTCTGTTCATTGACCCGCAGGCTGACGGCCACCACCGGAAGCCCGTTGCCGCTGGATGCCAGTTGCGCGTCCAGCCAGTCCGCCTGTACCAGCGTGCGGGGAAAGCCATCCAGGATGTAGCCGCGGACGGTGTCCCGCTCTTCCAGACGGACGGCCACCATATCGTTCACCAGCGCATCGGATACCAGTTTGCCCGTCGCCATGCGCGCCAGGTCATCCTCATGCAGCTTGCCTTCGCGGAGAAGGCGATTGGCGATCACGCTAGGCTGCAGGTCGCGGTTCCGAATCTCGCGCAGGATGTCGCCGGTCGAAATCTGCGGAATACCCCAGACTGCCATGATGGCCTTGGCCTGAGTCCCTTTGCCCACACCGGGCGCGCCCAGAAGCAGCACCGGTCCAGGAAGAAACAGGGTGCCCAACTGGTCCGGGATCTCGCGGGTGAAGGCCAATTCCGGCGATCCCGCTACCACGCGCGGCGTCCGCGCACCCGGCCGCTCCGCGGAGAGAAGCCCTCGTAGTGACGCATGATGAGCTGCGACTCGACCTGGTTCACCGTGTCCATGGCCACGCCGACCACAATCAGCAGCGACGTGCCGCCGAAGTAAAAGTTCAGGCCCAGGCCATGGGTTACCCATGTCGGCATCTTCTCGAAGAACGAACCGACGAGCCACAGGTTCTCGAGGTGGATGCCGTTGATCATGATCTGCGGAATCAGCCAGACGACAATGAGGTAGATTGCCCCAACCAGCGTGATACGCGTCAGAATGTCGTTGATGTAATCCGAGGTGCGGCGGCCCGGCCGGATGCCGGGGATAAAGCCGCCATACTTGCGCATGTTGTCGGCAATATCGTCCGGCCGAAAGACGATTGAGATATAGAAGTAGGCGAAGAAGACAATCGCCACCATCGACAGCAACTCATACCAGGGCTCGCCGGCGCGCAGCGCGTCGAAGATGTTGTTGAGCATCGGATGGCTGCGTACAAAATTCGAACTGGCAAAGAGCATTGGCGCCGAGAGGATGGAGCTGGCAAAGATGATCGGCATCACGCCGCCGGAGTTCACCTTCAACGGCAGGTGCGTGGACTGACCACCCATCAGCCGGCGTCCCACGATGCGCTTGGCGTACTGGACAGGAATGCGGCGCTCGGAGCGCTCGACATAGACGATGAAAGCGACCACTGCGATCATCCCACCTATCAGGATTGCCAGCGCGGGAACGGTGAAAGCACCGAAGGCCTGCGTCTTGGCCTTCTCGTAGAGATCCGCGATGCCTCGCGGCAGTCCGTCGACGATGCCCGCGAAGATCAGCAGGCTCATGCCATTGCCGACGCCGCGATCGGTAATCTGTTCGCCCAGCCACATGACGAACGAAGTGCCCGCGGTCAGGGTGAGCACGGTCATGGCCACGAAGCCGGGGCCCGGATTGAGCACGTACGACTGCCCGCCACCGGTGGTATGCGAGAGCGTGAGCGCAATAGCAAAGGACTGCACCACGCCGAGGACTACCGTCATATAGCGGGTCCACTGCGTGATCTTGCGGCGGCCAATCTCGCCTTCCTTCTGCAGCTTGGCCAGTGGCTCGTAGACCACGGTCAGCAGTTGGAAGATGATGGAAGCGGTGATGTAGGGCATGATGCCCAGTGCAAAAACCGTGAGCCGGCGCAGATTGCCGCCGCTGAAGAGATCCACCAGGCCCAGGGCCGATCCGCTCTGCGAATCAAAGAACGATTCCAGCGCCTTGGTGTCGACACCCGGCGTCGGGATATGGGCGCCCAGGCGGTAGACCGCCAGCATTCCCAGCGTGAACAACAGCCGGTTGCGAAGGTCCGGGATACGGAAGATATTCGAAAACTTTTCCCACATATAAGGTCAGCCCTACCCCTGCTCTCCGCTGATGAATCCTAAGCCTGGGCGGGTGCGCCACCCAGCACCACGACCTTGCCTCCGGCGCGCTCGATCTTTTCCTGCGCCGACTTCGAAAACTTGTGCGCGTGCACGGTGATGGCGGTCTTGATCTCGCCATTGCCGAGAATCTTCAGCAGGCCCTTCTTTTTGGTCAGACCGAGAGCGGCCAGCTTTTCGAGCGTTAGCTCGGTCTCCTGGAGATTGGCCAGGCTGTCCAGATTGAGCACGTTGTATTCGGTACGGAAGATGTTAGTGAAGCCGCGCTTGGGCAGACGACGGTGCAGGGGCATCTGGCCGCCCTCAAAACCGCGCATCAGGCTTGAACCGGAGCGGGAGCCCTGACCCTTATGGCCGCGGGTCGAGGTCTTGCCCATGCCGGAGCCCATACCACGGCCCACACGCTTGCGGTTGCTGTTCGCCTTCTTCGGCGCACGTAGATTGGAAAGATTTGTTGCCATGGTTTCCTCGCTCAACGCCGGCCCACTGGAGGCCGACTCGCATATTGATTCTATCTTTTCGAACTTCGAACTGACCGCCACAAACTACTCGACGATGCGCACCAGATGTGGAATGGCCTTGACCATGCCACGGATCGAAGGCGTGTCCTCACGCTCGACGATCTGGTTCAGACGGGTGAAGCCCAGGCCCTTGACAACCTTTTTGTGCTTCTCCGGCGTCGCGATCTTCGAGCGGTAGTACTCGATCAGCAGTGTCTTCTTCGGCTCTGCCATGACTATAGCTCCTCTACCTGCTTGCCGCGCAGCGCAGCCACATCGGCTTTGTCGCGCAGCTGGGTCAGCGCGTCGAACGTTGCCTTGATCACGTTGTGCGGATTGGCTGTACCCAGGCTCTTGGTCAGCACATTCTGCACCCCGGCCGAGGTCATGACGGCGCGGACTGCACCGCCTGCAATGACACCCGTACCTTCCGGTGCCGGCTTCAGCAGCACCTGGCCGGAGCCGTAGCGGCCCAGCACCTGGTGCGGAATCGAGGTATTGGTCAAATGCACGTGCACGAGATTCTTTTTGGCGCTTTCGATGCCCTTACGGATTGCCTGGGGCACCTCCTTCGCCTTGCCGGAGCCGTAACCAACTACGCCTGCGCCCGGATCACCCACCACCACCAATGCGGCAAACGACATGTTCTTGCCGCCCTTGACCACCTTGGTGACGCGATTGATGGCGACCACCTGGTCCTTCAGGTTATAGTGCCCGGCGTCGAGCTTCTTCTTCAGTATTGCCATCCGTCTGTTTCCTTCCGGGCGCCATGCGCCCCTATAACCTAGAACTCGAGACCTGCTTCGCGGGCCGCATCGGCCAGCGCCTTGATGCGTCCGTGATAGAGATAGCCGCCGCGATCGAAGACGACCTTCTTGACGCCCTTCTCCTTGGCGCGTTCGGCCACCAGCTTGCCGACTTCCTTGGCCGCCGCCACATTGCCCCCGGTCTTCAACTTGGCTGCCTTGGTGGAGGCCGAAACCAATGTGACGCCGGATGCGTCGTCGATCACCTGCGCATAGATGTGGTTCAGCGAGCGGTAAACATTCAGGCGCGGCCGCTCCGCCGTACCCTGCATCTTGCGCCGGATGCGCGAGTGCACGCGCTGGCGGATCTCATTTCTCTGTCTCTGCGGAATCATCGTCGTGTCTTCTTCCTAATAGCGGGACCGCCCTGCGGCCCCGTTCGGTGAACTACGTTTACTTGGCACCCGTCTTGCCGACCTTCTTCTTCAGTTTCTCGTCGGTGTAACGCACGCCCTTGTTCTTGTATGGATCGGGCTTGCGCAGGGAGCGCATGTCCGCCGCCACCTGGCCCACCTTCTGCCGGTCGATGCCGGTGATGGTCACCCGGGTCTGCTTCGGATCTATTGCGGCTTCGATGCCGGTAGGCAGCGGGAACTCGATCGGATGCGAATAGCCGAGCGTGAAGACCACCATGCTCTTGCCCTTCAGCTCAGCGCGATAGCCGATGCCGACGATATCCAGCTCCTTCGTCCAGCCCTTGGTCACACCCTCGACCGCGTTGAACAGTAACGCGCGCGTCAGCCCATGCAGCGGCGCGAGCGAGTCATCTCTGCGCGTCGCGATCATGTGGCCGTCCTTGTCCTCAAGCGTGATGCCCTCCGGAAGCGGCGCCTTCAGCTTGCCCTTGGGGCCTTCCACCAGCACCTCTTTGCCCTGGACGGTGTACTTCACACCTTTCGGCAGAGGGATCGGTTGTTTTCCAATGCGTGACATCTCTCAGATCCTTCATCGGCTTGCGAGTCCCGCTTGGATCTCAGCGATCGAAAGCGTTCCACTGCAGCACATACAACCCTTTACGCCACAAACTCTGTTACAAACTGCGGGGTTACCAGACCTCGCAGAGGATCTCGCCGCCCACGCCTTCGCGCCGCGCCTGGCGGCCTGTCATCACACCGCGCGGCGTGGTAAGGATATTGATGCCCAGGCCGCCCTGCACGCGGCGGATCTCGTCGCGGCCGACGTAGACGCGGCATCCGGGACGCGAGACACGCTGCAGATCGCGGATCGCAGCTTCATTGTTCGCGCCGTATTTCAGGTACACACGCAACACCTGGCGGCCTTCTTCTTCGGTGGCCTTGTAGTTGGCGATGTAGCCCTCTTCCTTCAGGATGCGGGCGATCTCGGCCTTCAGCTTCGAGGCGGGAACGTCCAGCTTCTGGTGACGGGCGCGGATCGCGTTGCGGATGCGTGCCAGAAAATCGGCGACTGGATCGGTAAAGCTCATGCTCTCTCCTTCATCTTCCGTTCGCTCTGGCCTGTGTATCGGTCAAGCGCAGAGAACCAGCGAAGATGGTTCGGCTGGCCGTGCTCGGCACGTCCAGCGCGTTCAAAAAGATATCGCCCGGTTTCTACCAGGACGACGACTTCACGATTACCACGAGGACTTCACAACTCCTGGAATCTCGCCACGGAGCGCGAGACCGCGGAAGCACAGACGGCATACCCCGAACTTGCGCAGAAAGGCGCGCGGGCGGCCGCACAGCTTGCAGCGGTTATGCTTGCGCGAGGAAAACTTCGGCTTCTTGGCGTCCTTGACGCGCTTTGCAGTGGTCGACATCGTTTGCTAATCCTTCCCTCTCCGCAGCCTTAGGCAGCCGTGCGGAATGGCATGCCGAACTGCCGCAGCAGTGCGCGCGCCTGGTTGTCGTCCTTTGCCGTAGTGACGATGGTGATGTTCATGCCCTTCAGCTTCTCCACCCGGGCATAGTCGATCTCCGGGAAGATGAGCTGGTCGCGAACGCCGAGCGTGTAGTTGCCGCGTCCGTCAAAGCTCTTGGTCGAGACGCCGCGAAAATCGCGGACGCGCGGCAATGCGATCGAGATCAGGCGGTCCAGGAACTCGTACATGCGGTCGCCGCGCAAGGTCACCATGGCGCCGATGGGCATGCCCTCGCGCACCTTGAAGGCGGCAATCGATTTCTTCGCTTTAGTCGATACCGGCTTCTGGCCGGCAATCGCCGTCAGATCTGCCACCAGCGGATCGAGCATCTTGGGATTCTGGGTCGCTTCGCCCAGCCCCATGTTCAGCACGATCTTCTCCAGCCGCGGCACCGCCATCGAGTTCTCCAACCCCAGCTCCTTCTGGAGCGCCGGCCGGATCTCTTTCTGATACTTCTCACGCAGTCGTGTTGCCATCGCCTTATCTCTCTGTTCTCTCTGCCACGGTCCCGGGGTGGACTTCCGAAGCGGTTGTCCGTATACCGTTGCGTGGCCGCGTACGATTCTTCGTTTCTACTTCTTGCCCTTGGGCGTGATTGCCTGCCCGCACTTCTTGCAGACGCGTACCTTCTTGTCCCCTTCGAACTTGTAACCGACGCGAGTGGGCCCGCAGCTCGAACAGACCAGCATGACGTTCGAGATCTGGATCGCCGACTCCTGTTCGGCAATGCCACCCTTGAT
Organism: uncultured Acidobacteriaceae bacterium; assembly: GCA_963815025.1. Lineage (GTDB taxonomy): Bacteria > Acidobacteriota > Terriglobia > Terriglobales > Acidobacteriaceae > KBS-83. Next base: position 92,941 of record CAWFFD010000002.1, read on the forward strand.
ATTGCGCTGGGGATTCGGCCTTACATTCTTCTTGATGACGCGCACATGCTCGACCAGCACCTTGCCGTCATCCGGCATCACCATCAGCACGCGGCCCTTCTTGCCCTTGTCCGTACCCGTGATCACCATCACGGTATCGTTGCGCTGAATCTTCACTCCCGCCATTCTCTTCTCTCCCCTTCGCAGCCCGGTCCCTTACAGAACCTCGGGGGCCAGCGACACAATCTTCAGAAACTTCTTCTCACGCAGCTCACGGGCCACCGGTCCAAAGACGCGTGTTCCTACCGGCTCGCCGGCATCGTTGATCAGCACCGCGGCATTCTGGTCAAAGCGAATGTAGGTGCCGTCCCGGCGCCGGGCTTCCTTGCGCAACCGGACAACGACGGCCTTCACTACTTTGCCCTTCTTCACCTGGCCATCCGGCGAGGCTTCCTTCACCGCGGCCGTGATCACGTCGCCCAGGCCAGCCTTCTTGCCGCTGGCGCCGCCCAGCGGCAGAATCATCTGCAGCTTGCGCGCGCCGGAGTTGTCGGCGACCTCGAGCATCGACCTCATCTGCACTGCCATCGTTCTTATCTCCGTTCCCTGCCGGCTACCTGGCGAATCTTGCGCCCATACTTCTCACAGCGTTACCGCTGCTGCTGAATAAAAACTACGCCGTCAGTTCAGGAGCGGCTGCCGCTTCGGCTGCCTGCACCTGGGCTAGCGTAGAACGCCGCAGAATCTCCTGAAGCTGCCACCGCTTCAGCTTGCTCATCGGGCGCGTCTCGCGGATGCGCACCATGTCGCCAACCCGCGCCGTGTTCTGTTCATCATGCGCGTAGAACTTCTTGGTCGACCGCACCGTCCGCTTGTACTTGGGGTGGGCCTTGCGCATCTCGACTTCGACCACGATGGTCTTCTGCATCTTGGTCGAGACCACGTGACCTACCTTTTCGTTGCGGCGCTCGGTCGCGGCCAGCTGCTCGTTCGTCATTACCTGTTCGCTCATCGCTTACCGAGCCTCCTTTTTCTTAGAAGTCTTCTTCTTCGCGACTTTCTTCGTCGCGACCTTCTTCTTCGCAACCTTCTTGGCTGCGGACTTCCTGTCCGTTGACTTCTTGCTTCGCTTGGCCGCGGCCTTCTTGGTCTTCGCCGGCGCTTCCTCTGCCTGGCCATGCATCGCCGCATTCAGTCCCAGTTCGCGCTCGCGCGTGATGGTCTTGATGCGGGCGACATCCTTCTTCAGGCCGCGCAGCTTTTTCACGCCTTCGGTCTGCCCCAGGCGCATCTGAAAACGCAGGCGGAACAACTGTTCGGAGGCCTGCTGCTCTTCGTGTTTCAATTCATGTGGGCCCAGGTTGCGTATCTTATCCAGTTCCATCTCGTCTTCTCTTCCGGGCCGCTCTCAACGGGCTGACCCTTCATCGTCTCTTCCGCTCTGCACCTTCCGGCGCCGCGGTATATACGCCGCTTACTTCTTGACTGCGGCAGTCATCACCACGTCGTGACGCATCACGAAGCGGGTCTTCAACGGAAGCTTGTGCGACGCCAGCCGCATCGCTTCTTGCGCGACGTCCGGTGCCACACCTTCCATCTCGAACAGAATCTTTCCCGGCCGCACCACGGCAACCCAGTGATCCGGTGCGCCTTTGCCCTTACCCATACGGGTTTCGGCAGGCTTCTTGGTCACCGGCTTGTCCGGAAACAAACGCAGCCAGATCTTCCCACCGCGCTTAATGAAACGGGTCATGGCTATACGGCTCGCCTCGATCTGGCGGTCCGTAATGTAACCGCACTCCAACACCTTGAGCCCGTAGACTCCAAACGAAAGCTCCGAGCCGCGCCAGGCCTTGCCCTTCATGCGGCCGCGCTGCTGCTTCCGATACTTCACCTTCTTCGGCATCAACATAAAAACTCCAGCTCACTCGCTGCTAAATCACAAAACTCTCAATGCCCCGAACTCTCAATAGTTCGACGCGTCTTCAGCTAACAGCGAACGCTGGTAGCTGAAGGAGGCTGCTCTTAAAACACCGAGCTGCCGATTTCCTTCGGCTGACGGCGCTTCTGCTCATACACATCGCCACGGTAGATCCAGACCTTCACGCCGATCACGCCGTACGTCGTAAATGCCTCGGCAAAGCCGTAATCGATGTCCGCGCGAAGGGTGTGCAGTGGCAAACGTCCTTGGAGGTACCACTCCGATCGCGCAATCTCGTTGCCGTTCAGGCGGCCCGAGACGCGTACCTTGATGCCCTTGCAGCCAAAGCGCAGGGCCGAATCAACCGCCATGCGCATCACGCGGCGGAAACCCGACCGCTTTTCGAGCTTCAGCGCGATGCTCTCGGCGACCAGCTGTGCGTCGAGCTCCGGCTTGTTCACCTCGACGATGTCGATGGTGACATCGCGCTTGGTGCGCTCCTGGATCTCGGCCTTCAGCTTGTCGATCTCCGCGCCCTTGCGCCCGATCACGATGCCCGGACGTGCGGTGCGGATGATGAGCCGCAGTTTCTTGCCGGGACGCTCGACTTCAACCGAGCTCACGCCGGCAAGCTTCAGCTTCTCCTTCAGCTCACGCTTCAACTGAACGTCTTCGATCAGCAATTTGTCGTAGTCGCGAACCACAAACCAGCGCGACCGCCACGGCTTGTTCACACCCAGCCGGAATCCATAAGGATGGACTTTCTGTCCCATACGCTTCCTTTACTTAGCCGCCTTCGCGGACTTGGTTCCCTTGCGGGCTGCAGACTTCTTGGCCGTTGCCTTCTTAGCCGGCACCTTCTTCGCCACCGGCCTGGTGGACTTCTTTGCCGACTTCTTGCCCTTGGCCGTTGCCTCGGCCTCAGACCCGGCCGTAGTCACCAGGCCAGCCGGCTTGCGCTCGGCCACGGCAATCACGATGTGGGACATGCGGCGCTGATAACGGAACGCGCGGCCCTGCGGCGCCGGGCGGATGCGCTTCATACGCGGTCCGTCATTCGCCAGTGCCTGCTTGACGTAGAGGTTGTCCACGTCAACATCCAGGCCCTGCTCCTGGCTGAGGTAGTTGGCGTTTTGCACCGCCGAACGCAGCACCTTTTCCACCAGCGGCGCGACACCCTTCTTGGTAAAGGCCACGGTCTGCAGCGCTTCGCCCACGCGACGTCCCTTGATCAGATCGAGCACCAGCCGCGCCTTCTGCGGCGATACGCGCTGGTAGCGCGCTTCTGCTCGAAACTCCTGTGTCTGTTGCATACCTTCGCCTTCCCGCTTTCAATCCTTACGCTTAACGCGGCTTCGCCGTCGTTTCGGCAGCCTTCGCCGAGTGGCCCTTGAACGTTCGCGTTGCCGCGAACTCGCCCAGCTTGTGGCCCACCATGTTTTCCGTCACATAGACCGGGATGAACTTGCGCCCGTTGTGCACCCCAATGGTGTGCCCCACCATGTCCGGGTGAATCGTCGAGCGGCGCGACCAGGTGCGCACCAGCTTCTTGTCATTCGCCTGATTCATCGTGTCGATCTTCACCATCAGGTGCGTATCGATGAACGGGCCCTTCTTGGTGGAACGTGCCATCTTTTCTCTCTCCTACCTGCTCCGGCGGCCCTACTTGCTTCTACGACCAACGATGAACGCGTCGGTCCGCTTGTTGTTGCGTGTTTTGTAGCCACGCGTCGGCTGGCCCCACGGCGTCACCGGATGACGGCCGCCCGAAGTCTTGCCCTCGCCGCCGCCGTGCGGGTGATCCACCGGGTTCATCGACACGCCGCGGTTGGTCGGGCGGATGCCCTTCCAGCGGTTGCGCCCCGCCTTGCCGATGGACACGTTCTCGTGATCCGTATTGCCTACTTGGCCGACGGTCGCCATGCACTCAACCAGTACCCGCCGCGTCTCGCCCGAAGGCAGTTTCAGCAGCGCATAGTCGCCTTCCTTCGCGACCAGCTGCGCCTGTCCGCCCGCCGAGCGCACCATCTGCGCGCCTTTACCCGGCCGCAGCTCGACATTATGCACCGTAGTGCCGGCGGGAATGCTCTTGAGCGGCAGGGCGTTGCCGACGAGGATATCCGCCTCGGGCCCGCTCATCACCGTCTGGCCGACCTTCAAACCGACCGGCTGGATGATGTAGCGCTTCTCACCATCCGCGTAGTGGATCAGCGCGATGCGCGAGGAGCGGTTGGGATCGTACTCGATCGTCGCCACCTTGCCCGGCACACCGAACTTCTCGCGTTTGAAATCGATCAGGCGCAGCTTCTTCTTGTGCCCGCCGCCGTGGTGCCGCATGGTCATGTCGCCGGAGTTGCGGCGGCCACCGGTGCGTTGCTTAGAAACCAGCAGCGGCTTGTGCGGCTTGTCGGTCGTGATGTCGTCGTTCACCAGCGTCGTCTGGAACCGCAGCGTCGGGGTGATCGGTCGAAATGTTTTAATCGGCATCGTTCGCTCTTTGCTTCCAGCGGCACATCCTTCGCCGCTTGCTATCGCTCTCTACTTGACTTCCACTACGTTTTCGTAACCCAACCAGCTACAGATTGTTCACGTAGTCTGGCATCTTCTCGCCGGCCTTCAGGCGCACATACGCCTTCTTCCAATCCGGCCGAAAGCCGGTGAACTTGCCCCGGCGGCGTTCTTTGCCGATAAAGTTGGCTGTCCGCACGCTGTTCACCTTCACTTTGAACAGCGCCTCGACCGCCTGCTTCACTTCGGTCTTGGTCGCGGCCTCGGCCACTTCAAAGACCAGCGTGCCTTCGGTCTCCTTCACACCCATGCCCTTTTCCGTAATCAGGGCGCGGCGAATCACGGTATAGGTTGTCGGCATACTAGGCCACCTTCGCCTTCTCGCGCTGCTTGCGCTTGGAAACAGTCTTCATCAGGGTTTCCTGCAGTTGCTCAATCGCCGCGCGCGAGAAGATGGCGCGGTCGTAGCGCAGCAGGTCATACGGGTGCACCTCGTTGTTGAGCAGCAGCTCGACGCCTTCGAGATTGCGAACGCCCAAAATCAAGGACGGGCTCAGAGCCTGCGAGTTCTCGACGATCAGCGTCGTCCGCTTTGCGTCGAGAGCGTTGAGAGCTGCGCGATACGCTTTGGTCTTTGCCTCGCTCAGTGCGAGGTTCTCAATCACTGTCAGCTTGCCATCCGAGAGCTTGGCCGCAAGTGCCGCACGCAGCGCGCCGAGCAGCTTCTTCTTCGGGAACGCGTAGTCATAGGAGCGGGGCTGTGGTCCGTGCACCGTACCGCCATGCCGCCACAGTGGCGAGCGCACCGAGCCAACACGCGCGCGGCCCGTGCCCTTCTGCTTCCACAGCTTCTTGCCCGAACCAGCAACCAGCTTGCGGTTCTTCGTCGCTGCCGTGCCCTGGCGCAATGCGGCGCGATAGTGCTTCACCGCCTCCCACAGCAAGGCCTCGTTCACTTCGCCCGGAGCAAAGATTTCCTCGGCTAGCTCGAGTGAGCCGACCTTCTTGCCGCCGAGATCCAAAACGTCAATGTTTGCCATCATCTTCTCTTCTTCTTCGAGGATCGCGCCTCGGCAACAGCTACTTCGATTTCTTGCCCGCGGACGCCTTCTTCGACGCCTTCAGCGGATCGACCGTGGTGGCGCCGGCAAAACCGCGGCGTTCGCGCGGCGGAGCCTTTGCCTTCGAGATCAACACGTAGCCATCACGAGGACCCGGCACGGCGCCCTCCACCATCAGCAGATTCTCTTCCAGATCGATGCCACGAATTCGCAGATTCCGCACCGTCACCTGGTCCACGCCGTAATGCCCCGGCATGCGCTGCCCGGGAAAGACGCGCGACGGAAACGACGATGCACCAATCGAACCCTGCACCTGGAACATGTGGCCGTGCGCCTTGGGGCCGCCACCGAAACGATGACGCCGCACGACACCCGCAAATCCGCGCCCCTTGCTGGTGCCGATGACGTCGACATACTTGTGATCCGAAAAAATATCGACCAGAATGCGATCGCCCGCCTTGAGACGATTGCCATTCGTCGCTGGCGCGTCGCCATCCGCTGCTTCCGCCTGTGCCGGCGCGGCGGCCGCTTCCACGCCAACCTCACGCGTGAGCTTGACCGGTGGCACATTCGATTTGCCGAAGTGCCCGGCCATCGGCTTGTTCACCTTCGAGCTCTTCACAAACTCGACCAGACCGATCTGTGCGGCTTCGTAACCGTCATTTGCCAGCGTCTTCAACTGCGTCACCACGCACGGGCCGGCCTGCAGGACGGTGATCGGGTGCACGTCACCCTTCTCATCAAACACCTGCGTCATGCCGATCTTCTTACCCAAAATTCCTGTGACTGCCATCTCTTGCTTCCTCTCCCCATCATGCCCAAGGGCACTGTAGGCATTGCTGTTACAAATCTCCAGCAGCTACTTCGACGCCTTTTCTTCGCGCACCTTGATCTCAACGTCCACGCCAGCCGGCAGATCGAGCTTCATCAGCGCATCCACCGTCTGCTGCGTCGGTTCGAGAATGTCGATCAGCCGCTTGTGGGTGCGGATCTCGAAGGCCTCGCGCGACTTCTTGTCCACGTGCGGCGAACGCAGCACGCAGTACTTGTTCTTCACCGTCGGCAAAGGAATCGGGCCCGCCACTTGGGCGCCGGTGCGCTTCGCCGTCTCCACGATCTCGCCCGTGGAAGTATCGAGCACGCGGTAGTCATATGCCTTGAGCCGGATTCGGATTCTCTGTCCTACCATTTTGTCGCTATCTTTCCTGCAGCCCTCATCTCTCGACGAGGGCCACAATTCCTTCGTTCCTGCGGCCGAGCGTTACTTAACAATTTCCGTAATGGTTCCGGCGCCGACGGTTCTGCCGCCTTCGCGGATGGCGAACCTGAGACCCTTCTCCATCGCCACCGGCGTGTGCAGCTCGATCTCGAGCGAGATGTTGTCCCCCGGCATCACCATCTCGGTGCCCTCCGGAAGCTTCGCCGTGCCCGTCACATCCGTCGTCCGGAAGTAAAACTGCGGACGATAGCCGTTGAAGAACGGCGTATGACGACCGCCCTCTTCCTTCGACAGCACGTAGATCTCACCCTTGAACTTGGTGTGCGGCGTGATCGATCCCGTCTTCGCCAGAACCATCCCGCGCTCCACATCTTCCTTCGCGATGCCACGCAGCAGAAGTCCCGCGTTGTCGCCCGCACGGCCCTCGTCCAGCTGCTTCTTGAACATCTCGACGCCCGTCACCACCGTCTTGCGCGTCTCCCGGAAGCCCACGATCTCGGACTCTTCGCCCACCTTCACCTGACCACGCTCGATACGTCCCGTAACCACAGTCCCGCGGCCCGAGATCGAAAAGATGTCTTCGATCGGCATCAGGAACGGCTGATCGATCGCGCGCTCCGGCAACGGTACATTCTTATCCACCGCCTCCATCAGCTCGTCGATCTTCGCCTCCCACTGCGCCTCGCCGTTCAACCCGCCCAACGCTGACTGCCGCGGATCACCGGCACATCGTCGCCCGGGAAGTTGTACTTCGACAGCAGCTCCCGAACTTCCATCTCCACCAGATCCGTCAGCTCCGGATCTTCCACCGCGTCGCACTTGTTCAGAAACACCACGATGTACGGCACGCCGACCTGGCGCGCCAACAGCACGTGCTCCTTGGTCTGCGGCATCGGGCCATCGGTCGCCGCCACCACCAGGATCGCGCCATCCATCTGCGCCGCACCCGTAATCATGTTCTTGATGTAGTCCGCGTGGCCCGGGCAGTCCACGTGCGCGTAGTGACGGTTCTTGGTCTCGTACTCCACGTGCGCCGTCGCAATCGTGATACCGCGCTCCCGCTCTTCCGGCGCGTTATCAATGGTGTCGAAGCTCCGGAACTTGTTGTTCGGATTGTGCTTCGACAATACCTTCGTAATCGCCGCCGTCAACGTCGTCTTCCCGTGATCAATGTGCCCTATCGTCCCCACATTCACATGCGGCTTCGAACGGTCAAACTTCTCCTTCGCCATCTCGCTTCTCCTGATCTCTCGCGTCCCTGTCGGCCGCGTTGCAACAACGTGGAGCGAACCACGCAAATCCTGTCGAACTACTGACGCTTACTTCCCCTGATTGCGGCCGATGATCTCTTCCGAGATCATGCGGGGCGCCTCTTCATACCGTGCGAACTGCATGCTGTAGGAAGCGCGGCCCTGCGTGGACGAACGAATGTCGTTCACGTAGCCGAACATCTCCTTCAGCGGAACCATAGCCTTGATCACCTGCGAACCACCGGAGTGCTCCATGCCTTCAATGCGGCCGCGGCGCGAGTTAATGTCGCCGATGATGGTGCCCATGTGCTCTTCCGGGACCGTGACCTCTACCGCCATCACGGGCTCGAGCAGCACCGGGCTCGCCTTCCTCGCCGCTTCCTTGTAAGCCATGGAGCCGGCGATCTTGAAGGCCATCTCGTTCGAATCGACGTCGTGATAGCTGCCGTCGTAGAGCACAGCCTTGAAGTCGACCATCTCATAGCCGGCGAGAATGCCGTTATGCAGCGCCTCACGGATGCCCTGCTCGGTCGGCTTGATGTATTCCTTGGGCACCACCCCGCCGCGAATCGCGTCGACAAACTCAAAGCCCTTGCCCGGCTCGTTCGGTTCCAGACGAATCTTCACGTGACCGTAGTTACCCGAGCCGCCGGTCTGGCGAATGTATTTGCCTTCAGCTTCGGCGGTCTTGCGAATGGTCTCGCGGAAGGCTACCTTTGGCTCGCCCACATTGGCCTCGACCTTGTGCTCGCGCTTCATGCGATCCACCAGAATCTCGAGGTGTAACTCACCCATGCCGCTGATGATGGTCTGGCCGGAATCGATATCGGTGCGCACCTTGAAGGTGGGATCTTCGTCGGCCAAACGCGACAACGCGACGCCCATCTTCTCCTGGTCAGCCTTGGTCTTGGGCTCGATCGCCACTGAAATGACCGGTTCGGGGAAGACAATGGCGCTGAGCGCGATCGGCGCTGACGGCGAGCACAGCGTATCGCCCGTCTTCAATTCCTTGAGGCCTACGCAGGCGCAGATGTCGCCGGCGTAGATCTCGGTGATGTCCTCACGCTTGTTGGCGTGCATCTTCACCAGGCGCCCCACACGCTCGGTCTTGCCGGTGCGCGGGTTCATCACCGTATCGCCCGTCTTGAGCGAGCCGGAGTAGATACGGATGAAGCCCAGCTTGCCGTAGGGGTCGTTGATCAGCTTGAAACCCAGCGCCGAAAAAGAATCAGAATCATCTGCCTTACGGACAAGGATCTTCGAGTGATCGGAAGGATCGATGCCTTCGACCGCGGGCACATCGAGCGGGCTCGGCAGATAATCGACTACCGCATCGAGCAGCGTCTGGATGCCCTTGTTCTTGAATGCAGAGCCGCACATCACCGGGAAGACCTTCATGCTGATGGTCGCCTTGCGCAGCGACACCTTCAGTTCCTCGGCCGTCGGCGTTTCGCCCTTCGAGGAACTTGTGCAGCATGTCGTCGTCATATTCGGCCACCGACTCGACCAACTGCATGCGGAAGGCTTCTGCCTTCTTGGTCAGATTCGCAGGAATCGCTTCGACCGCATACTCCGCGCCCATCGTCTCGTCGTTCCAGACAATCGCGCGCATCTCGATCAGGTCGATGACTCCCTTGAAGTTCGCCTCGGCGCCAATCGGAATCTGGATCGCCACGGGACGCGCGCCCAGGCGCTTGCGGATGGTCTCGATGACATGCTCGAAGTCCGCGCCGGCCTTGTCCATCTTGTTCACGAAACAGATGCGCGGCACGTGGTATTTATCGCCCTGGCGCCACACCGTCTCGCTCTGCGGCTGCACGCCGGAGACAGAGTCGAACAGCGCCACTGCGCCGTCCAGCACGCGCAGCGAACGCTCCACCTCAGCCGTGAAGTCCACGTGGCCGGGCGTATCGATGATGTTGATGCGGATGTTGTTCCAGGTGCAGGTGGTCGCCGCGGAGGTGATGGTGATGCCGCGCTCCTGCTCCTGCTCCATGTAATCCATCGTGGCCGTGCCTTCGTGCACCTCGCCGATGCGATGGGTGATGCCCGTATAGAACAGGATGCGCTCGGTCGCCGTCGTCTTTCCGGCGTCGATGTGCGCCATGATTCCGATGTTCCGGCAACGATTTAGAGGTACTTGGCGAGCCACGGTCTCTTCTCTCTAGTTCTCGCCGGCCCTCGGGGCCAGCGTCATACTTGCGTTACGTTTTGAGCGTTGCCGCTCCGGTCCCGGCATCCGCAACTACCAGCGGTAGTGCGCGAATGCCTTGTTGGCCTCCGCCATGCGATGAATGTCTTCCTTCTTCTTCATCGCGGCGCCACGGCCGTTCGCTGCATCCAGCAGCTCATTCGTCAGCTTGTCGACCATGCCCTTCTCACCACGGGCGCGGCCAAAGGTCACCAGCCAGCGGATGGCGAGCGACGTGCGGCGATCTGGATTCACTTCGATCGGCACCTGGTAGTTCGCGCCGCCCACGCGCCGGGTCTTCACCTCGAGCAGCGGCTTACAATTCTCGACCGCCTTCTTGAATAGCTTCAGGGCCTCGTCGCCACCCTTCTGCTCCAGGTTGGTCATCGCGGTATAGAAGATGGCCTGCGCGGTCGACTTCTTGCCGCCCCACATCATCGAGTTCACAAACTTGGTCACCAAGGTGGAGTTGTAGACCGGATCGGCCGCTACTTCGCGCTTGGCAATGTGTCCTTTTCTGGGCATCGCTTCCTAACCTTTTCCTGACTGGCTTCCTGCAGCCTACTTGGCGGCAGTCTTGGGGCGCTTCGCGCCATACTTCGAACGACTCTGCTTGCGATTGGCCACGCCCACCGAATCGAGCGAACCGCGCACCACGTGATACCGCACGCCTGGCAGATCTTTCACACGGCCCCCGCGAATCAGCACAATCGAGTGCTCCTGCAGGTTATGGCCGATGCCGGGGATGTACGTCGTCACCTCGATACCGTTGGTGAGCCGGACGCGGGCCACCTTGCGCAGTGCCGAGTTCGGCTTCTTTGGCGTCTGCGTGTAGACGCGGGTGCAGACACCGCGCCGCTGCGGCGAGCCCTGCAATGCCGGGCTCGCGGTCTTGTACCGCGGCGCCGTGCGACCCTGCTTCACCAGCTGATTGAATGTCGGCAATCCAGTACTCCTTACCCGTTTCTCAATTCCACTCACAGCCCGCAAACGATCATCCCGAGCCCGGCCGCACACACAGCGTGCGGTCCACCATGCCCACATCGGGGCATAGCTCGCGCATGTCCGCTTCGCGTCTGCTTTGCTTCCTATCTCAGACAGGAACCAGGACGGTGGCCGCACGCGACTGGAACCCAGAAAACTCTGGAATCCAGTGCCAGTTCAGCTCCGTTTCGAAGTTCCGGCCCACATAGCCCTTCCAGGTGAAGGGTGTCGCAGGCACCGATGCGATCTTCGCCCTCTAGAGTTCAGAGGAACCGCAGAAGAGGCCTAAACCCTACTACCAGCCTGCATTCTGTGGGATTCCCGTCTGGCGCCCGTCGAACGCGTGCCACTACAGCGCATGCGCAAGACGTGCCTCGGGGAACCTTCTAACAATAACAAGCGTTGCGGAAGTGGTCAATAAAAGGCGTTGAAAATGTGCGCGAAAACAGCTTTCAGGGCACATTGAGGGCGTAATTGGGCATCGAACGGTCCGTTTAGGACCCCTAGCACCTTCAAATCTCCCCAGGTAGATGGAGATCGGTAGATGGACATCAACGAACTCGCCAAGGATAGCTTGGTTTCACGAATCTGCAGTCCGGGGTTTACCGCCCGGGGGTCCCCGTCCCCGGAGTCCGCATTGCCTTCCATAGCACCAAGACTGCGGAAGACCGAGTGCGACCGCGGGGGACCGATGTACGGCAGATGCGCTGCAAATACTGTTAGCATCCGTCGCATGAGTTTTGTGTTCCGCCATGCCCTGTCCGCTCTGTTTTGCGTCTCTACGCTCGCTTTCCCTGCACTTGCTCTCCCAGCCCTGGCCGCCTCGCCGGATACGCAACCCCCGGCGAACCCGAAGGTCCGTGCGATTCTGGCCGACCTGGGCAAGGTCGAGACCGTTGGAGAGACCTCGCTCTCACCCGACGGCACGCACCTGGCCTGGACGGAGCGCGGGCATGGCAGCCCGAGCCGGATCATGGTGAGCGATGCGAGCGGTCAGGGCGCGCAGCAAGTGGATGCCGGCGCGGATTGCACAGCGAGCGATCCGCAGTGGTCGCCGGACTCCCGCGCGCTGATGTTTGAGGGCGATTGCGGCAAGGATGGGCAGACGGACCTCTTCGTGACCACCCTTGGCGGCAAGCCCAGCCAGATCACACACTTAAAAGGTTTCGTGGAGCATGCGGCATGGTCGCCGGACGCGCAGCGCATCGGTTTTCTGTATGTGCCGGGCGCCACCCGGCCAGCGGGCGCCCTGGCGGCGATGAAGCCGCCTTCAGGCGTCATCGGGGTCGAAGGACTCGAGGTGCAACGGGTGGCGGCGGTCGACGCACGCGGCGGCGAGGTGGAATTGCTGACTCCCGAGAAGCTGCATGTTTACGAGTTCGACTGGTCGCCGGATTCGAAGAAGCTGGCCTATATCGCCGCGCCACCGCCGGGGGAGAACAACTGGTGGGTGGCACAGCTCTACACCGCAGCGGCAACCGCTAACGCGCAGCCCACCAGCATCGTCGATCCGCAGAAAGATTCCGGAACGCTTGCACGGGCTGCAGATCGCGGTGCCGCGCTGGTCGCCGGATGGCTCGCATATCGCGTTCATCGGTGGCCTGATGAGCGATCAGGGCGCGACTGGAGGCGACATCTATTTGGTGCACGCAGGCGGTGGCAGTCCCGTCAATCTGACTCCGAAATCGACTGATACGGCCGTATGGCTCTCCTGGTCTGGGAAGGATTCACTCATCGCTTCAGAGATCGAAGCGGGAATGAGCCGTATCTTCTCCTATCATCTGAACCTTTCGCCTGGCATGGTGACTCCGGGAGGAGTCCTCAAATTCGAGGGAAATCCCATGACCGGAAAAGTGTTGCTGGAAGTACCGGCCGGCATCAGCGACGGGCGGGAAGCGATGAGTTTGTCCATCGCAAAGAACGGCAGCTTTGCGGTCGCCAGCAGCTCGTTTGAGAAGCCGCCGGAGATCTACGTGGGCAAGCTTGAGCCAGGCGCGAAGCTTACCCAGGTGACGCATGTGAACGAGGCCATCAAGCCCTCCTGGGGCAAATCCGAATCGATCGAGTGGACGAATGAAGGCTTCCATATCCAGGGCTGGCTGATGCTGCCCGCGCACTACGACCCGGCGAAGAAGTATCCCGCTGATCGTGATGGTGCATGGCGGTCCGTCGAGCTGCAGTGTTGCCGCGCTGGCCCTATGCAGGCTTTGGTGGCGCACCCCTGAGCGCGATGGATTATTTCGTGCTGGAGCCGAATCCGCGCGGCAGCTACGGCCAGGGGGAAAAGTTCACCATGGCCAATCGCAAGGATTTCGGCTACGGCGACCTGCGCGACATTCTGGCGGGCGTGGATGCGGTGGAGAAAAAGTATCCCAGCGTGGACGACAACCGGCTCGGCCTGACCGGGCTGGAGCTACGGCGGCTTCATGACCATGTTCGGCGTGACCCAGACACACCGCTTCCACGCCGCGGTGGCAGGTGCAGGCATTGCAAACTGGCAGAGCTACTACGGCGAGAACTCGATCGACCAGTGGATGCTGCCGTTCTTCGGCGCCAGCGTCTATGACGATCCGGCGGTCTACGCGAAGAGCTCGGCGATCGACTTCATCCGCAAGGTGAAGACGCCGACGCTGGTCGTGGTGGGCGATCGCGACGGCGAGTGCCCGGCGCCTCAATCCTTCGAGTTCTGGCACGCGCTGAAGGACCAGGGCGTGCCGACGGAGCTGGTGGTGTACCCGAACGAGGGCCACGGCTTCCGCAATCCCGAGCACCGTATCGACGTGCTGGAGCGGACGCTGGATTGGTTCGACCAGTACCTGGGGGCCTCGCAACAGACGGGAGCTGGGCAGAGAGCGGAAGCAGGGCGCTGAGAAACGCGTGCTGAACCGGCAACGGGCTGTGGCGAGCGCTAGCTCGCGCCTCCCATCCTGCTTTACACTCGTGTGACACGTTCTAGACCGTTATCACAAATGCTGAGAGGAAGCGCGGCCTCGCGAAAATGCTGCTTTTCTTAAGGAAAAGCGAACGTCGAGCCTTTCCGATGGCGCTGCACTCTTTGTGAGAACGGTCCGGAGTGATCTTCCTAGCAGTACAACCGTGACGGTTGGCGGATTTTCGAGTCGAAAATTCGTCCGGGCGTTGCGGGGAGGTTTCATGCGGCGGTACCTGATTCTTGTTGTCCTCTTTGTCATTACGCTTCCCGTTCAGTTCTCCGTTCTCGGTTGCGGATCGAACCCCAACAACTATTGCAACGCAAATGGAGCCGGCTTCGGGACGAAGAAGGGGACACTGGTGTCATTCACCCTGGAACCGCAGGTGACTGGCATCTCCCTGTCCTATGGGCAGGTGGGGACACTGACGGCGGGCAGCGGCAAGGATTGCACGGGCGCGTCGGTAAGTGTCGGAACCGTGCATTACGGCACCACCGACCTGAACAATGCAGATGTTTCGCCCTCGGGGCAGGTCTGCGCCGGGCGCTGGAATCGTCTGACGGACAGCAGCGTGGCCCCTTACACCACCTGCATCCCCACCAACATTTCGGAAGTCGCCACGATGACAGGAAGCGCCAACGGGCTGGCCTCCAGTAATGCGGTGCAGGTGTTCATCCATCCCGTGGTCACCAATGTGGCGCTGGATACAACCAGTAGCAGCGGCGGCAGCCCCCTGACGAGTTGCATCTCGCAAAACCAGACTGCGCAACTGGACGCAACCGCGTTTGTGACGAATACGGCGGGGCAGTCGCAGCTTTACTGCGCACCGAATATGACAGGCGTTCCCGATTGTTCCGCCGTCCTTGGCCACCTTACCTATGCGGCACAGAGCACATCGTCTGTCTCGGGAACCGGTTCGACAAACAGCGTCGTCTCCATCGATCAGAACGGCGTGGCGACCGCGAAACAGCCCGGAGCCGCGCTGATCGCGGCCAGCATCTCCGGCACGAGCTCAAGCGCGGGCGTCTTCCACACCTGCCCGCCCCAGTCGATCACACTCGCCGCCAACGGCGGCACCAAGGTGGATGTGACGCCGAATACACCTCAGCCCACAACCGCGACGGTGATCGACACCAACGGCAACACCATTACCGGCGTGCCGTTGAACTACACCTCGACCGATCAGCGCACCATCGGGGTAAGCGGCACGGGTGCCATCACCTCGACATTTCCTGGATCCAGCTCGGTGTATGCGGTGTGCGCGCCGCCCACGTGCAATCCTGCGCCCATCAACCAGCTTGGCATCGAAGGCAATGGAACGCCGATTGCCAGCAATACTCTGAACGTGACATCGCCGGGAAGCGCCAGCAGCTTTCTGTGGATGGCCAGTCCGAACTCCCAGTACTTCACTCCGTTCGATCTCAGCCTGGGCACCATCGGCACCCCGGTCCATCTGCCCTATACGCCGAATTCCATGGTGCTGGATCAGACGGGGACCAGCCTTTACTTCGGCAGCTATCGGGAACTGATGGTCGTCGCGGCGGCCACCAATACACTGATCAAGGAAGACACGACCGTGCCCGGGGTGGTGCTGGCGGTATCTCCGACCAACAACGAGGTCGTGATCAACGATCAGGATCGCCAGATCATCTACGTCTATCAGCCGGCTGTTGCCGGCTCGACGACGACGGGCGGCACAGGCAGCGCCGGCAGCACCGGAACACCCGCCAGCATCGTGACCCAGTATGGTGGCGTCGCACAGCGCGCGGCCTTCTCTCCGGACGGCAGTACCATCTACATCCTCGGCACGAACAAGCTGTTCGTTTACAACACCTTTACCGGATGGAGCGTCGAGGCCCTCGACGCCTCCAACGGCACTCCGTCCGCCGCAACCTGCCCGGCCAATGGCGTTACCGGCAGCGATGCAAATACCGCGTATAACGTCTTCTGCTCGCCGGATCTGTCGCTAGCGGTGCCGCAGTTTGGCGCTTTCCTATCGGGCCAGAACACCACCGCGCGCGGCTATTGTCCGAATACAGCGTTGACACCGATCGACAACTATCCCTCGGCCGTCCCGGGCGCCGCCGTCGGCTACAACTTCGACGCGGACCATCTGGCCACCACGACCGATGGCGAGCACGTGATCAGCGCTACGGCAACTCCGACTCCGCAATTGATCGACTCGAATGTGGTGGTTCCGACGGATGCGCCACCACCGGCCGGAGAGACGGTTGTTTCCGGCGCCTGTCCGACAGATCCGACGACCAAGGCAACGATCCCGCTGACGATCACGAATCCAGCCAACTACACATTGTCGCTGGCCGCGTACGCGCCGTCGCTGATTCACCAGGTGGTGACATCGCCCAATTCTTCACTCGCGGTGGTGACCTATGACTCGACCGGCGCCGCTGCTGGGAACGCACAGTTGCCGGTGTACACAATCCCCGCGCCGGGCAAAGCCGGTACGCTGAGCACGGTGAAGCTGACCGGCGCCCAGGCCACCACGCCGATCGCGGCGATCTTCAGCCCGGATTACTCCGAGATCTTTGTCTCCACTGGTGGCGATGGCAACATACACATCGTCTCCACCAGCACGCTGACAGATACGGAGCAGTTCAGCGCCAACCTGCCGGATGGTAACGGCGGCGTGACGTCGGCGCAGTTCCTGGCCGTGAAGCCGAGAGCCATTCCGTAAGATTGTGGCTCAAAGGAAAAGGGGCGGCCGAGGCGGCCCCTTTTGACATTTCATCGGTCGCTCTTATTTCCGGGACTTCGCAATCGCATCAAGGATGCCGTTCAGGAAACCGAGCGACTCCGGCGCGGCGTAACGCTTCGCAATCTCCAACGACTCGTTGATGACGATGGGCACAGGCGTCCCGGGAAAACCCAGCAACTCCGCGACGGCGAGGCGCAACAGGTTGCGATCGACCGCGGGCATGCGCGGGATGCGCCAGTGCGCCGAGTACTGCTCAAGCAGCGAGTCGATCTCTTCCTCGCGAGCAACGGCCACGCGGAAGAGGTCTTCCGCAAAGCCACGCGTATCGTTGTCGATCGTCTCTTCACGCGCCTTCCAGAAGTTCTTCTGCACCTCATCGGCGGACTGCTTGCCCACGTCCCGCTGAAAGAGCATCTGCATGGCAAGTTCGCGCGACTTGCGGCGCTTGCCTGCTGGCTGACTCATACCGGCCGCCTGTCTGTAACCGGTACAGCGGCAATCTTGCGGTGCACATCTACCATTTCAATGGTGGCGATGGCCGCCTCGAAGCCCTTGTTTCCGGCCTTGATGCCGGCGCGGTTCAGTGCCTGCTCCAGGGTTTCGCAGGTCAGCACACCGAAGCCGTGCGGCACACCGGTCTCCTGCTGCGACTGGCCGATGCCGCGGCTTACC
The DNA here is from genome assembly GCA_963815025.1 of uncultured Acidobacteriaceae bacterium. Lineage (GTDB taxonomy): Bacteria > Acidobacteriota > Terriglobia > Terriglobales > Acidobacteriaceae > KBS-83. Next base: position 110,372 of record CAWFFD010000002.1, read on the forward strand.
TCGTTATAGATCGCTTCGTAGTGCGCGGTCTCGCCGCGCAACAGACAACCGAGGACGATGACGCCGTCAAACCGCTTGCTGGCCGCGAGCGCACGTGCAGCGGATGCAATCTCCCATGCGCCAGGCACGCGCACGACTTCAATCTGCTCCCGCAGCGCGCCACTGCGCAGCAGGCCATCGAGCGCGCCCTGCAGCAGGCGCTCGGTAATGACCGCATTCCACCGGGCAACCACGATAGCGAAGCGCATCCCCGTGGCAGAAAGGTCGCCTTCGATCGCAAGCGGTTTGCCGCGCAGAGGATCCTCCCACTGCCAGAAGGCGAATGAAATACCGGGTACCGGTTCGATAGTGAACGCGAGCGACTTCCATGTCGTCGGCGCGACGTCGCTGATGCGCTGTGCCGCTTCCTGCGGGGCTTCCTCCCGCTCCAGCCACTGCTTTGCCGCCTGGTGCACGTCGTCGATGGCGGTGACTTCGATCAGCACGTTAGCGGCTGAGCCGGTGGCGGGCAGGTGGGCGTTGCCATCCAATAACTCGAAGCTGCCCATCGGAGCGAGAAACGGCGCTCCGCGGCTTGTGTCCCTCTGCCAGTTGCGGCCGGGCTCCAGACCGACTGCAGAGAAGAAGCTATGCAGCGTGTCATAGGCGGCGGGGGTGCTGGCCGCATGCACGAAGGTGATTCCTTTAATCATTGTTGGCAGTTCCGATCATTCTTTTCCAATCTAACATTCGCCCGCTGCCCCTTTCCTCTTCCAGCAAACGCCCCGGCAGGGCTGCTACACTCACCCGTTCTGCGCTCGCACAATCCCCTCACGAGGAGTTTTGCCATGGCTTACGAGACCCTGCTGCTGGAACGGAGCGACGCGTATGCTGTCGTGACCCTCAACCGCCCCAAGGTGATGAATGCACTCAACCGCGCGCTCTTCTCCGAGCTGGATGACGCCTTCACCTCTCTCGCAAAAGACCCCGCCGTGCGAGCCATCCTCCTGACCGGCGCGGGCGAGAAGGCCTTCGCCGCGGGCGCGGATATCAGCGAACTGGCGGGGCTCTCAGCCGTCGACGGCCAGCAGCTGGCGCAGCGCGGGCAGGCCGTGTTTCGCAGGATCGAGACCTGCGGCAAGCCGGTGATCGCGGCGATCCAGGGCTTCGCACTGGGCGGAGGCTGCGAACTGGCGATGGCATGCACCATCCGCATTGCGAGCGAACGGGCGCGGCTCGGCCAGCCTGAGGTGAAGCTCGGCCTGCTGCCGGGTTACGGCGGTACACAGCGCCTGCCGCGGCTGGTGGGCAAGGGCGCCGCACTGAAGCTCCTGCTGACCGGCGACATGGTGGACGCCGAAGAAGCCTTCCGCATCGGCCTGGTGGACGAGGTCGTGCCGGCGGAGGCACTAATGCCGCGCGCCGAGACGCTGGCTCGGGCGATTGCGCAACAAGCGCCGCTGGCCGTGGCCGGTTGTCTGCGCGCCGTGGAGGCCGGATACGATCTGCCGATCGAGGCTGGCCTGGAATTGGAAGCTTCCTTGTTCGGGCTGGCCTGTGCAACCGAAGACAAAGCGGAGGGCACGCGTGCCTTTCTCGAAAAGCGCGCCCCGACTTGGCAGGGTCGCTAATTCATCAACGGCGCGGCACCGCGCCTGGTGCGGGCGATTGATATGCTAAACCGGTGCAACACGCCTGTCCCGCCGACTCCTCCCAACGCTTCTGCCGCCTTCACGTAAAACGCGTTGCCTTTGCTTTCGTCCTTCCGCTGCTGTTCTTCGCGGGTTGCCGGCGCAGCGCGCAATCCGGCGGCCCACAGCCACCCACCCCGCGCCAATTGCAGCAGCAGCAGGCCCGCACTCTGGCAAAGAATGAAGCGACTGCGCGCCAGTCGCTCGAAAATATCCCGCCACCGCTGAAACATCGCTATGTCAACGTGCGCAGCACCGAAGCGTGGCAGAATCCATTCCTGACCGTGCACCGCGACACTTTGACGCTCCGTATCATCTACCCGCAGCAAACCAGCAGCGCACTCGATGCCGGCACGTTGCTGCACCCCGCGGCCGCTCGGCGGCAGGAGCTGGAAATCCGTATGTCGGATCTTCCGGAGGCCCTCTCCGCCATTCCCGATTTTTCGTGGCCGTATGGCCGCGTGGTGGCGATTGAAGAGTCGCCCACCGCCTCGCGGCAGGACCGAGCGCAGGTACGGCGCAATGTGGAAACGACGATCCGTATCGTGAACGACCTCGATGTCGTGGTGGATGAATGGAACGCACCCGGCGGCAACGGACTGCTTCACTAGATTCCAGGGAGACGCGATGGCATTTGCAAAACAATCTGCAGGCGGCGGAGAGGCAGGGCTCGCCATTCTGCGCATTGGCACCGGCGCCACACTCTTCCTGCGTCATGGCTGGGAGAAGCAGCCGATGCACTGGGCGCAATTCATGGCGCATTTTCCCAACCCTATTCACATAGGCGCGCACGCGGCGTTCTTCATCGCCTTCGTTTCGGATTTCGTCTGTTCGCTGCTGCTGGTCCTCGGCATCTGGACGCGCTGGGCAGCGCTCTTCTGCTTCTGCAACATCCTGGTGGCGTGGGCACTGGTGCATCGCTTCGCCTTCTTCGGTAGAGGACCCGGCGACCACGGCGAGGTGATGGTGCTCTATCTTGTCGCACTGCTTACTCTGGCCGTCACCGGATCTACCGCATTCAGCGTCGGCCACATGCGCGGCAGATAGCGTGCCGGGCGGCATCGTACAATCTCCCCCAGAATCTTCTTGATGCCATCGGCGATCCGTACCACCGCGCTTGTCGTCTTCTGTCTCTGCTTCCTCATCGTGACGGCGGCAGGCTTTCTCGCGGCGCGTTGGCGCCGCGCAGACCTGCACAGCCTGGAGGAGTGGGGGCTCGCCGGACGGCGTTTCGGCACTCTAACGGTCTGGTTTCTCATTGGCGGAGATTGTTACACCGCCTATACGGTCATCGCGGTACCCGCAGCGCTCTACGGAGGTGGAGCGCTCGGTTTTTTCGCCATACCATACGCAATCCTTTCCTATCCGCTGATGATGCTGGTGTTGCCGAAGCTGTGGACCATCTGTCACCGTGAACGCTACATAACGCTGTCAGATTATGTGCGCGGGCGCTATCGCAGCCGTTGGCTCTCCGTCGCATTTGCCGTCACCGGCATCCTTGCAACCATGCCCTACATCGCTCTGCAGCTGGTCGGCATCCGTGAGGTCATCGCCGCCATGGGCATCCGCGGCGAGTGGCCGCTGATTGCGGCCTTCGCCATCCTCGCCGCTTACACCTATACCAGCGGCCTGCGCGCGCCCGCCGCCATAGCCATCGTCAAGGATGTGATGCTGTACATCATGGTGATCGCTGCCATCGTCATCATCCCAGCGAAACTGGGGGGCTATAGCGCAATTTTTGCAAACTCGGCACATTTGCTAGCGCAGCATAAGCCGCCTGCTTCGATCGTGCTGCGTCCCGCCCAATACTGGAGCTATTCCACACTTGCCATCGGTTCTGCTATGGCGCTGCTCTTCTACCCGCACACCTTCACCGGCATCCTCAGCGCATCCAGTGCGAATGTCATCCGGCGCAATACCGCGCTCATGCCCGCATACAACATTCTGCTGGGACTGATCGCGCTGCTCGGCCTCATGGCGCTGGCCGCCGGCATCCAATTACCACCTAAAGACAGCTCGGCTGTCGTGCCCCTGCTCTTCCTCCGCATGTTTCCCGAGTGGTTCGCCGGCTTCTGCCTTGCAGCCATCGGCATTGGCGCCCTGGTACCGGCAGCCATCATGTCCATCGCCACGGCTAACCTGTTCACGCGTAATCTTTGGGGTGAGTTCGTACGCACGCCGCTGACGCCGCCCGCGGAGGCGCGCATGGCCAAGCTGGTCTCACTCGTCGTCAAGTTTGGCGCGCTGGTCTTCATTCTTGCCGGCAGCGCGCAATATGCCATTGAGCTGCAGTTGCTTGGCGGTATTTGGATCGTGCAGATGGTGCCGGCAATTCTCTGCGGTCTGTTCACGCGCTGGTTCCGCGGCACGGCGCTGCTTGCCGGCTGGGCTGCGGGCATGGCGGCGGGCACGGCGATGGTCGTCTCCATGAGCATGAAGACGTCGGTCATTCCATTGCACGTCGGTCATGCCCTCGGGGGACACACCTTCGCCGTATACGCGGCGTTGCCTGCGGTCATCCTCAACCTGATAGTGACGGCATTGGTCTCCGTCGTGATGGGCCGCGATACGGAGATCGAAGACGCAGAGACCGAGGCAGGTGGCCTTCCACCGTTGCCGCCACCGACATTGAACGAGGTCTGATGATGGAAAGCAGTTCGCCCTTCCCCATCCTGAATGCGGCAGCAGAGCCGCTGCCGGATACACATCTGCCACATGAGGACTTCGCGGCACACGCTGCGCTTGAAGCACGGCTGCGCGCTACCGTTCGTGGTGAAGTCCGATTCGATGCCGGGTCGCGCGCTCTCTACGCTACCGATGCTTCCAATTACCGCCAACTGCCCATCGGCATCGTTCTGCCGCGCGACGCGGAGGATGCAATCGCTACAGTGGCGGCTTGCCGTGAGTTCGGCGCCGCGGTGCTGTCACGCGGCGGGGGCACCAGCATCCCCGGCCAGTGCTGCAATGTCGCCGTCATCCTCGACTTTTCAAAGTACATGCGCCGCATCGTATCGATGGACTACGAAGGCCGTCGTGCGCGCGTCGAGCCCGGCATTGTGCTGGACGCGTTGCGTGCCGAAGCCGAACGCGGCCAACTCACCTTCGCTCCCGACCCCGCGACGCACAACCGCTGCACCATCGGCGGCATGATCGGCAACAACTCCTGCGGCGTGCACGCGCTGATGGGCGGAAAGACCGTCGACAATATCGAATCGCTCGATGTGCTGTTGTACGACGGCACGCGCATGACGCTGGGTCCGATGAGCGAGGACGCGCTGGAAGCGGCCATCGCGGAAGGCGGCCGAACGGGTGCGATTTATGGCGGTCTGAAGCGTATTCGCGATTCCTCCGCATCCCTGGTGCGCGAGCATTTTCCGGACATCCCGCGTCGCGTCTCCGGCTACAACCTTGACCAGTTGTTGCCAGAGAACGGCTTCCATGTAGCCCGGGCACTGGTTGGCTCCGAGGCCACGTGCATCACGGTGCTGGAGGCGACGGTGCGGCTGGTAAAGAGCCCGCAGCACCGCCAGCTCGTGGTGCTCGGCTTTGCCGATGCGTTCATCGCCGCAGACGCCGTGCCCGAAATTTTGAGTTACAAGCCGATCGGGCTGGAGGGGTTCGATAGTTTGCTGGTCGATTTCCTGCGCCGCAAACGGCTCGCGCTTGACGACATTGCACTGTTGCCCAATGGTGGCGGCTTTCTGTTGGTCGAGTTCGGCGCCGACACGGCGGAAGACGCGCTGGCACAGGCCGAGCGTTTCTTACAGGCCACCACCGGATGGAGCACTCTGGTACAGGCAGCGCGTATGGATGGCGAGCGTGCAGAACGCATATGGCGTGTGCGCGAATCTGCTCTGGGCGCGGTTACATATGTGCCCGGCGTGCCCGCACTGTGGGAGGGATGGGAGGATTCGGCTGTCCCGCCGGAGAAGCTGGGCGCGTATCTGCGAAAGCTCAGTGCATTGGTCGCAGAGTTCGGTTACATCATGCCCATCTATGGCCATTTCGGCCAGGGTTGTATCCATACGCGCATGAACTATGACATGGTCACCGTGGACGGCGTGCGCAAGTATCGCGAGTTCATCGAACGAGCAGCCGATATCGTGCTCGAGTTCGGCGGTTCGATCTCCGGCGAGCATGGCGACGGCCAGTCGCGCGGTGCGCTGCTGCCGAAGATGTTTGGTACCGAACTGATGCAGGCGTTTCGCGAGTTCAAGGCATTGTGGGATCCGGACAATCGCATGAACCCGGGCAAGATGATGGGTACTCCAGAGGATCCGCGCATCTATCAGCCCGGGGAAAAGCTTCGCGTAGGGCCGGGTTACGAGGCTGCGCGCCCGCATACACACTTCGCTTTTCCAGATGACGATGGCGCGTATTCAAACGCAACGATGCGCTGCGTTGGCGTAGGTGCGTGCCGCAAGACGAACAGCGGCACGATGTGCCCCAGCTACATGGCAACACGCGACGAACAGCACTCCACGCGCGGTCGCGCACACCTGCTGTGGGAACTGATGCAGAGCGATGCTCTGCCAGACAAGTGGCAGAACGAGCAGGTGCATGAAGCGCTGGATCTGTGCCTCTCCTGCAAGGCGTGCAAGAGCGAATGTCCTGTGAAGGTAGACATGGCTACTTACAAAGCGGAGTTTCTCGCGCAGCATTACAAAGGCCGGACCCATCCGCTGCCGCACTATCTCTTCGGCTTTATGGACCGCTGGGCGAGGTTTGCGTCGTTCGCACCGAGCTTCGCGAATGCGGCGCTTACACTGCCCGGCGCGGAGACACTGGCGAAACACGTCGCCGGCATTGCTCCACAACGCACCCTTCCACGCCTTGCCAGACGCAGCTTCCTAAAAGAGCAGAACAGGACAGCGGAGAACCAGAGCGATCAGAAGACGGTTCTTCTCTGGCCGGATACCTGGAACAACTACCTGCAGCCGCAGGCGCTGGACGCGGCGGCACGCGTGCTACGCAGCGCTGGATTTCGGGTCGTCTTCCCGCGGCGCCATATCTGTTGCGGAAGGCCGCTCTACGATTTCGGTTTCCTGGATCACGCGAGGCGCTATCTTGACGACGTGTTGAGCCGTCTTGCGCCGCAGATCGATGCGGGGATGCCATTCATCGTGCTCGAGCCAAGCTGCGCCAGCGTCTTCCTCGAAGAACTGCTGAATTTCTACCCCAAAGACGAGCGCGCGAAACGGCTGGCCAAACAGACATACCTGCTTGCAGATTTTCTGGCTGAGCATGCGCCCAACTGGCAACCGCCATCGTTGGCCGCACGCAAGATTGTGCTCCACGGTCACTGTCATCACAAGGCCGTCTTCAACATGAAGGCGGAGCGCACACTGCTGGAACAGACCGGCGCGCAGGTGACGATGCTCGACTCCGGCTGCTGCGGCATGGCTGGCCCATTCGGCTTCGAGCGCGACAAGTACACCGTCTCGCAAACGCTGGGCGAACGCGTGCTGCTGCCCGCAGTGCGCGCTGCCGATCCAGATACTGTCGTTGTGACCGATGGTTTCAGTTGCCGGGAGCAGATCGCGCAAGGCACAGGCCGCCGCGCCGTTCATGTGGCCGAGGTGCTTGCGCCGGCGATCCTCTAGAGGAGTTTCGGTAATACTGTGGTCTGCGGAGATTCACTCGGTGTGGCTTTTCCTTTAAGGAAAGCCACGAGAGCACCGTTGGACGGTACACCGATACCGAAAATGCTCTAGTGCAGAGACGCGGCGATGAAGGCCGCTACGTCGTCGTGCAGTTTCTTCTGCGCGGATGGCTTCAGGTACATCATGTGGCCGGCGTCATAGAATCCCGTCGAGATGCGGTTGGCCTCCGATGGCTCAAGACCCAGATGGGCCAGCGTGTACTCAGTCGCAAAGTAAGGCGTTGCCAGATCGAAGTATCCGGACGCGACGTAGAGCCGCATGTATGGGTTGCCGGCGAAAGCATCGCGAAGTGAATCGGTCACATTCGGAAAGCCCTCTGCCGCCGAACCCCAGTCCCAGTCACGCGCCTGGGAGAATCCGCCGCCCAGCAGGTAATAGTCATCATCCGATTTGTAACCAAGTTCGGTGCGAATGTACTGATGGAAGGATGCCGAGAATGGCGCCGAGATGATCGACATGGTGGGATCTGTCTGTGCTCTCCGCCTCCACGAGCGATGGCTCGTAACCCGTATAGCGGCTGTCCAGCCGGCCCACATTCAGGCGCTCGTCGCGTAGCAGTTCTTTGGTGAAGTGCGGCTCGTCCACGCGCAGATTGCTCAGGTCGATGTAGTGGGCGCTCAGACCAGTGAACTTCGCAAGACCGGCAATCACCGACGTCCGGTCCGCGGCGCTCAGGCGGTCGCCCTTCGCCAACGCATCCGCATACGGACCATCCGCAAAGGCTTCCGCCTGCCGCAGCGTGGACTGCAGATCGCCTTCGAGCGAAGGGTCAAGCTTCTTGTGATACCAGGCCGTCGACGTATAGGACGGCAGGTATAGAACGTAGGGCAGATCGTTGCCAGTAGCGAATTCTAGCGTCTCGAAGTTCAGCACGGTCGACATCAGCACGATTCCGTTAAACGCGACGCCGTACTTCTGCAACATGTATCCGGAGAGCGCGGAAGCGCGCGTCGTTCCATAGCTTTCGCCGACCAGGAAGAGCGGCGAGTTCCACCGCTCATAGCGATCCAGGTAAAGCCGGATGAACTTACCCACCGCCGCCGTGTCGCCCGTGCAGCCCGAGATATTCCTTCAATAGTTCAGGCTTGGTGACGCGGCTGTAGCCCGTGCCCACCGGGTCGATGAAGACCAGGTCGGTCTGGGTAAGCCAGGTGTTCTCGTTGTCCTCCACTTGATAGGGCGGCGCGGGCATGGCGCCGTCCGGCTGCTGCATATGTACAGTGCGCGGACCGATGGCGCCAAGGTGCAGCCACACCGAGGCCGATCCCGGACCGCCATTGAAGGCAAACATCAGCGGACGCTTGCTGTCGCGCTTTCCGTCTGGCTGGTCGAGCGTGTAGGCCATGAAGAAGATGTTGGCCTCGGTCTCGCCCTTGTCGTTCTTCAACGGCAACAGTCCGGCGGTCGCCGTGTAATTCAGCGTCTGTCCATCCAGGTGCAGCGTGTGATGCGTCTGCACCGGCGGCGCTTCGGCCTGCGGCTTCGTCTCGATCGCTTTATCCGCCGCATGCTTCTCTGCAGCGGGCTTGGACGTGTCTTCGTGTTGGGCGAACAGCGGAGTAACGGAAAGCAGGCAGCCGCAGAATACCGAGCAGAGCAGACGACGATTCAAACCATTCAAGGGGACGGGTCCTCCCGCCGTGCAGCATTTTTCGATCAACACGGTATCTGAAATGCTATAGCGGATGACTCTTTGTACAGCATCCGGGGCAGCAGCGAAAGGAGCCGGCGTCAGTAGCCTTCGGTCACGATATGGGCAAGCGGCTCGCCAGCAAGATAGCGGCGGCATTGATCGCCGATGAGACGCATGACCCGATCCATCATGCCTGGACTGGAGCCCGCAATGTGCGGCGTGATGAGCAGGTTGGGGGCAGACCACAGCGGATGGCCCGCGGGTAGAGGCTCAGGATCGGTGACGTCCACGGCCGCGTGAATCCTGCCTGATTGCAAGGCTTCGACCAGCGCATCCGTCTCCAGCACGGGCCCGCGCGCCGCGTTCACCAGCAGGGCTCCGTGCTTCATCGCGGCCAGCCGCTTGCGATTGATGAGTCCGCGCGTCTGCGTGGTGAGCGGCAACAGCAGGATGACGATATCGGCCTGCGGCAGGAGGTCATCGAGTCGATCTTCGGGTTCCACGCCCTCACGCCGCCGGCGTCCCAGCCGGACGATGTTCACATCGAAGGGCTTCAGCCGTTCTTCCGTCGCGCGGCCGATCGAGCCATAGCCGACAATCAGCGCGGTCTTGCCCGCCAGTTCATCCGCGAGCGCCGGCGGCATCATAGGCTGCGCGCCCGGATGCGTCCCCAGATAAAGCTTCTGCGCTTCGAGACGCTGCTTCCAGTCGCCCGTAGCCTGCATGCGCACGTAGAACGGGATGTATTTGAGCGAAGCGAGGATCGCCGTAACGATCCACTCCGCGACTGGGATATCGTGCACGCCCTGAGCGTCGCAGAGAGTTGCTCCTGGCGGGATGAACGAAAGAAAGGCATCCACGCCCGCGTACTGCGATTGCACCACCCGAACGCTGGGAATATGCGGGCGCGCCGCTGCAGCCTGCTTCGGGTTCAGCGGCAGGACCCACATGTCCAGGTGAAGGTCGCCTGTCAGGTGATCGCCGATGCGAGTGATGTCGACGCCTTCAGGGAGATAACGGAACAGAGATGGGTCAATCTCCTCAGGAAGCCCGAGGTGCATGCGTACTAGTCCTTTTGGTGAAAGACTGCATTGTTGATGTCTGGCCAGAACTCTTTCAACTCGAATGTGCACCCATCGATGATGACGTTCGTCAGCCAGCGCTGGCCGATCTTGGTCCAGGTCTTGTACTGACCCGGATAGTACAACGCAGCAATGCTGGACGACGTGCCGGCCCCCAGTACCTCTGAATAATTAGGTTGTTCGTCGCCATCGTCGTTACGCGTGACCAGCGTTCGCGTAAAGGAGTACGCGGCGCGCTTGAAGAGGCCGCCATGGCCCAGCGTGTAGTAGCGGTTGTCCTGATGAAGCGCCACGGGAAGGAGGGCCTCGACCCACAGGTTTTCATCCGTCTGATCCGCGAAGGTGTGCCAGAAATAGCGGCCGTACCCGGCTGCTCCCTGGCGAAACTCCGGATATGAGTCCTGCGCCTGCGCGACGCCTGCCTGGCCCGCCACAAAGATGATGGCGGAGTAGTCGAAGCTGTCTTCAAACGCCGTCTTGAACTTGTCCTTTGGCGTGTCGGGTGGCAGCTTCACGTTAGCGCTCACCGCGCGGAAGTTGGGCACGATGCCCAGGATGCGCTTGGTCTGCTTTCCCTCGTCGCTTGGGGGGGCGGGCGTCGAGCTGCCTTGTGCGGAACTCGATGTCCCGGTTTGGGGTGCCTGGGGGACAGGCGCATCGGGCAATGCCGCCGCGTTCCCAGCAGCCGCACTCGTTTCCGCAGGCAAGCGTGCCGGGACCGGATCGGAGACAGCCAGCGCCATCGGCGGCACCAGCAGCGTGAAGGTACACACGAGTCTCGCAGCCGTCAAAAGGCTTGGTGTGTGCATATTGTCGTTAAGATTCCGTTTCAGTTGGCCCGGCTGCAAAAGATTGCTCTCTGTCAGACGATAGCAGATGGCTTTTCGTCTCAACAGCAGTTAGGTCAGGCTGCGCAGCGCCTCAAGACCCTGGTAAATCGTCGCCATTGAGGTCGAGTAGCTGAAGCGGACATGCCCCTCACCCTGGCTGCCGAACACCGCTCCCGGAATTGTGGCCACGTGGGCCTTGTCCAAAAGCAGAGCCGCAGCCTTGCGGCTGTCATGGCTCAGTTTCGTGACACTCGGAAAGGCGTAGAAAGCGCCCGCAGGCACCTCGCACTCAAAGCCGGTCTCATTCAGACCCTTTACCAACGCATCGCGCCGCTCACGGTACTCCGCAAGCCGCTTCTGCCGGAGCTCCGGGCCCAACTGCAGCGCCTCCAGCGCGGCCCATTGCACCATGGTTGGAACGCCGTTCGTGGAGTAAAGCACCATCTTGCGCATAGCGGTCATGAACGGCTCGTGCGCCACGGTGTAGCCAACACGCCATCCCGTCATCGCGTAACTTTTCGAAAAGGTGAAGGTAGAGATCGTCCGCTCCGCCATGCCCGGCAGCGACGCGATAGAAACGTGCTCGCCTTCGTACACAAGGTCTTCGTAGGCCTCATCGGCAATCACGATCAGGTCGTGCCGCTTTGCGAAGTCGGCAACCTCTTCTGCTTCCGCACGAGTAAACACCACGCCGCTCGGGTTCTGCGGGGTGTTGTAGTAAATGACACGCGTCTCCGGCGTGGTGAGCTGTTCGAGCGTCGCCGTAATGCCGGAGCGGCGAGCCGCCGCGGTGGGCACATACACCGGTCGTGCCTCGGTGCCGCGGATCATGTCCGCGATCGGCGTCCAATAGGGAGAGAACAGCAGGCAGTCGCTGCCAGGGTCCAGAACCGCCTGGAAAGCACAGTACAACCCGTGCGCGCCACCGACGGTGATCAACACTTCGTCCGCAGTAGAGTGGATGCCATTGCGCTGGCGCAATTTCTCGGCCAACGCGGTGCGCAACTGCGCAATGCCGGACGACGGCGCGTACCGCGTCTTGTTCTCTTCCGTCGCGGTGAACAACGCCTGCTTGATCACCTCGGGCGTCTCAAAGAAGGGCTCGCCGCCATGGAAGGCATGCACCGTCTGGCCTGCAGCGCGGAGTTCCATCACCTTGTTGCGAATCACGACGATGTCGGAGAAGCCGACCTCGTCCAGCCGTTTTGCCACTCGCAATGCGCCTGCCTTGGCCGATGTTGCCGCCATCCGTTCACCCTGCCTTGTGTCTCTCGAAGGTATCTGATGCAAACCTCTAAGGATACAGGCAATTCGATGGCCACGGCGAGCGCTCCGCATCACCGCTGCGTCTGCAGCCATCACTTGGATGCGTGCGTATCCGGCATCCGCTTTGGCGCATCGACGTGATATGGAATCTCCAGAGCGCCTAGCCGTTGGCTGCCCCGGTCGAATACAGCGACGTAGACGTATACGTCGCCCTTCGCCAGATCGATCTCCTCCTCCAGTGGCAGTTCCTGGCCAGCGGGATGCCGGGCGGCTTCGTCACGCAGCGTGAACGTGATGTTCTTCGCTTGATGCGAGATCAGCGCGCCATCGGAATTGAACGCGATGATCTCCGCGCCGCAGTCCACCTTCCACTTCCCGTCAATGCTCTTGATGTTGAAGGCGTCCAATGGCAGTGACGATTCCACCGTATAGGGCAATGTCCCCTTGCGCGGTACCGAGTGCGCATGCGAGCTCGTGGAGTTGGTCGGCGCTCCCGGGTGAATTTGGGCCTCGAAGATGATCGGCGCACGAGAGTTGGACGTGACCTCGGTCGTGCCGCCGGCACCCAATCGTGTCCGTGTCCGGCCCGGTTGCTCGATGGGGCTGGCGCCGTCGGCAAAGTAGCCGCGCCGGTAACTCAACGTATAGCCCGAACCGCGCATCGTGACACGGACCTTATGCCACCGGTTGTCATACGTGAGATTGTGCGGGCTGTAGGTAACGGTGTAATACTCCCCGTCGTCGTCCATAATATTGGTCACGGCCTGGGCGATCCCATTGTTGTTGTAGACGGCGCGTCCGCCAGTTGCTTGGGCAATCTCGTTCATCAGCCCATGCTGCTCCGGGGTTGAAGTCTGATCCATTACCGGGAGATGGCTGGCACTGAGCGAATACGTCACCAGCATTAAGCCGCGAACGTCGATCGGATATATCGCAATGCGCTGCGTCTCCAATTCGTCATAGATTGCCCGCCATTCACCATCATGCGTGAGCGTACGGCCCGGCCGGTCGAAAAGACTGGAACCACCGGAGAGCCACAGGACATTCTTGCGACCAGGTATCTGGTCCAGATAAGCGGCGATCTGGTGCAGCGTTTCGAAGTCATTCATATACTCCCGCCCCAGAGGCGGGAAACGTGGGAGCAGCTTCCGCACGGCAGCACGCAGAAGCGCGGGATCTGACGTAAAGCTTTGCAGCAGAATGGTCCCGTTTCCCGGCCGCGCATAGATGGCGACAGGCTCATCCGGCTTGAGCGTGTCGAAGAACTTCCCCAACTGGTAGTTCAGGTACATCTGGTCTGCGATCTCAATATTGGTGAGATCGATGAAGAGTACGTTCAGCACACGAGGTGGATGCTCGAGGTAATCGTTGCTATATACCCCTGATGGAAGAACGCGTGGCAAGGATGATGGGACAGCGTCATTCTTCCGGTGTTCTTCGAAGGAAGCGATTTCTTCCGGCTTACCATCGTCGAAGACGCGGAAATCCCCGGCCTTTAGCCCGTGTACCGGATTGCCCTGCTTGTCCGTCACGGTGATGTCGGTCAGAACGACTCGGGAGTTCGCTCGAAACGTATACCCGGACTGAGAGTCTCCGCCTGCCTGGGCAGCCGCTGGTGGGCAGGTCACCTCCAGCGTCAACAGGACGGCACACAAAACCAGGAATAAGCGCGGACTCATCGGCCACCTGCGCAACAACAGAAACAGCCTATACCCGGACGGGCGTCCACGGCTGCAGAGCACAACGAATCGAACGGACCGCCCAGGAACCCGGCCACCCAGAAGTCCGGCCACCAAGGAACCGGAGCCTGCTCCCTGGAATCAAGGGACATAGGCTTCGCCCCTATACTAGGGCCAAATGCGACGCTACATCATCTGGTTCGTACTGGCGATCTTCTGGGGGGCGATCGCTCTTGCCGGCCTGCTGCGGCACCGCGCCGGCAATGCCGCGCTGGAAGGTGCAGTCGCCGTCTTGTTTGTCGTCATTGGTGTCGCGGTGAAGCGGCGAGACGCGGCAACAGTAGCGCGCTACACCGCCAACCGGCCCAAATAAACAGCCATGCCCGCGACTGCATCCACTCCCATCGCGGAGAGCACATCGATTTCTTCCTGTTCGCGAATGCCGCCAGCAACGATCAGTTGTCGCTTTGTCACGTCACGCAGTCTCCGCGCTACCTCCAGAGGAAAGCCTTGCATGGTGCCTTCGCGATCGATGTGCGTGTAGAGGAAGGCTGCGCAAAACGGCTCCAGAGCCGCCATCGCAGTCTCCGGTGTCAGGTCCACCTGCTGCTTCCAGCCCTTGATGGCGATGCGCCCCTCGCGCGTGTCCACGCTGAAGACAAGATGCTCCGCACCGACCGCATTCTCGAGCTCCTGGGCGAACTCGCGTCGCACCAGACTGCGCGCGTCGCCTTGCTGAGCGATACCTGCAGCCTCGAACAGCGCCGATCCGATAATGACGCGGCGTGCGCCCGCGGCCAGCATCTCCTTCGCGCGCTCGATCGAGCCGATGCCGCCGCCCACCTGGCACGGCAGACGCTGTGCAATCTGTTCAATCACCGCGCGGTTGCTGCCCTGTCGCATCGCCGCGTCCAGGTCGATAAGCTGCACGATGGGATAACCCGAGAAGCGTTGGATCCAGGGCTCGAAATCGTCGAAGGCCAGTTTCAGTTCCTTACCCTGCACCAGTTGCACGATGCGGCCGCCCATCAGGTCGATCGAGGGAATCAGCATGGCAGCCTCACCGGCACGCCCTGGTTCGCCAGTTCCTGCTTCAACTCGCGTACATCGGCAATGCCGAAATGAAAGATGCTTGCGGCGAGCGCCGCATCCGCGCAGCCCGCGCCGAAGACGTCTGCGAAATGCTGCGCGTTGCCGGCGCCGCCCGATGCGATCACGGGGATGCGTAGCGCGCTGCTGACGGCTGCTGTCAGCTCACAGTCGAAACCGTTGCGCGTGCCGTCCGCATCCATTGACGTCAGCAGGATTTCGCCTGCACCGCGATCCTCCGCCTCGCGTGCCCAATCCAACACCTTGCGGCCAGTCGGCTTGCGGCCACCGTTCACGTACACTTCCGCCGATTCGACAGCGTGGTCGCCCCGGCGCGCATCGATGGCAACCACCACTGCCTGCGAACCGAAGCTGCGTCCGACCGCACCGATGAGCGATGGATCACCAATTGCCGCTGAATTCACACTGATCTTGTCCGCCCCTGCATTGAACAGGGCCGCTGCGTCTTCCGCAGTTCGCACGCCTCCGCCAACAGTGAACGGAACAAAGATCTCGCGCGCCGTGCGAGCCACCGTATCGAGCAGTGTCTTGCGTCCTTCGTGTGTTGCTGTAATGTCCAGCAGCACAATCTCGTCGGCGCCGGCCGCCGCATGCCGGTGCGCCAACTCCGCAGGGTCACCCGCATCCAGCAGATCGACGAAGCGGACACCCTTCACCACGCGGCCCGCCGTGACATCGAGACAGGCAATGATGCGCTTGGTCAGCATCGCGGCACCGCCAGAAAGTTGCGCAGCACCTGCAATCCGGCATCGCCGGATTTCTCCGGATGAAACTGCACGCCGAATAGATTCCCGCGCTCGACCGCCCCACTGAAAGCGCCGGCATACTCCGTCACGCCAACTGTCTCGTCCACCAGCGGCGCGCGATAGCTATGCGTGTAATACACAAACGTCTGCGCCGGCAGACCCGGCGAGCAGCCGCGATCGCGGCGCGGACTCCAACGTGTTCCAGCCCACGTGCGGTACTTTGTGCGTCTCAGGAAAACGTGTGCAGGTACCGCGCATCCTGCCAAGTCCGGGCACCGCGTCGTCCTCGCTACTGCCTTCGAAGAGCCACTGCAAACCTACGCAGATGCCGAGAAAGGGCACGCCGCGAACGATCACCTCGCGCACTGCCTCTTCGATTCCGGTTTCGCGCAGACGCGCAGTTGCTTGAAAGTGTCCCACCCCCGGCAGCACGACGCGCTCTGCGCTCCGCACGACTGCCGGGTCCTCCGTAACCTGCGCGATCGCCCCAAGCGCGGTGAGCGCTTTCATCACCGAGGTCAGATTGCCCGCCTTGTAGTCGATAACCGCGATCACAAGAGCCCTTTGGTGCTCGGCAGCATCTCGCCAAGTTGCTTATCGCGCGAACACGCCACGCGGAGCGCGCGCGCGAACGCCTTGAACAGCGCTTCCACTTTGTGGTGGTTCGAGCGCCCGTACAGCGTCTTCAGATGCACATTGGCTCTGGCGCCGCGTGCAAAGCCCTCGAAGAAATCTTCGACCAGTTCGCTCTGCAGATCGCCGACCAGCCGCGTCTTTACCTTGGTCTTGACCACGCACGCCACCCGCCCGCTCAGATCAATCGCCGCAACGGCCAGCGTCTCATCCATCGGCATCACGAAATATCCCGCGCGCAGGATGCCCTTCTTGTCGCCGAGCGCCCTGTCGAAGGCCTCGCCCAGCGCGATGCCCACGTCCTCCACCGTGTGATGCTGATCTACGTCGAGATCGCCCTTGCACAGAAGTTCGAGATCGAATGCGCCATGCCGCGTGAAGAGCTCCAGCATGTGGTCGAAAAAGCGAATGCCCGTGCTCACGGTGTAGCGCCCCTGCCCTTCGATGGTCAGCTTCAGCGCAATCTTGGTCTCTGTCGTGTTGCGCTCGAGCGCTGCAACGCGCTCGGTCTGCATTTTCTGTCGCGCCGCCGTTCGTGCTGCCACACCAATCTGCCGCTTTGCCTTTTCTACGCGTGCCATCCAATCTCCTTCAGTGATCTCTCAATCGCGGCACGCGCTTCCCGCATCTGCTCGCGCGTCCCGACCGTGATGCGGACCAGACCATCGCAACCCGGATCAGCAGAGCGATCGCGGGTCAGAATGCCCTGTGCACGCATTGCTTTCACAAACGCTCCATGCTGTGCACCGATACGCGTCAGGATGAAATTCGCCTCGCTCGGCCAGTGCTCAACGCCGAATTCTGTCAGCGCCTGCGCGAGCTCGGCGCGCGCGGCCTTTACCTCCGCCACGTACCCGTCGAGATAGGCACGGTCCTCGAGAGCGGCAGGTAGGCACGCAAGCGCAAGCTGGTTCACGCTGTAGGGCGAGATCACGCGCCGCAGCCACTGCATCGTATCTTCGGCCGCAATGAGCGCGCCCAGCCGCAATCCGGCAAGCCCATAGGCCTTTGAAAAGGTGCGCGCTATGACGAGGTTCGGCAGCCTGCCGACCAAATCGATCACCGTCTCGCCAAAGAAGTGATAGTAGGCTTCATCCACTAGCACAGCGGCCTGCGGAGCACGTTCGGCAATCGCAACGATGGCCTCGCGCGCGATCGTCGCGCCTGTCGGGCTGTTCGGATTCGCAATCGCGATCAGCCGTGTCCGCGGATGGATCGCGGAGAGCATCGCGTCGAGCGGAAAACGAAAACGATCTGCCGCAAGCACCGCGTCGATCTGAGCTTCTGCGGCCGAGCCGTACACCTCATACATGCTGTACGTCGGCACCGGCAGCAACATGGCGTCGCCGCGATCCAGAAATGCCTGACACAATACGTGGATCGCCTCATCCACGCCGTTGGTCAACAATACCTGTTCCGGCTTCACAGACAACGACGCGGCCACCTTCGCCTCGACTGACCCGCGCTCCGGATAGCGCGTCAGATTCAGCGGCGGTGATTTTTCGCAGAGCCTCTATCACACGGGGCGAGCACGCCAGCGTGTTCTCGTTGAAGTCCAGCCGCAGGCCATCGCGCCCAGCCACCGGCGGATGGTACTCCTTCATGCGGCGAACGCCCTCACGGGGCTGTGGCGCGCGCGTCGCAACAGGCTCAGCCACGGTCAGGCCCTCCCGCTCCAGCTTCGGCGCGGCTGAGCCGGAGCTGTATTGCCGCTGCGTGTCCGGTCAGTCCTTCGGCATCGGCCAGCGCTACCGCTGCGGGTCCAAGCGCACGGACGCCATCGGGGGTGTAGCTCTGCACCGTCACCAGCTTTACGAAATCCATCACGCTCAATCCGCCGCGGATGCGCGCCGCGCCACCGGTTGGCAGCGTATGGTTCGGTCCGGAAACGTAGTCACCCAGCGGCTGCGACGACCAGTTGCCAATGAACACCGAGCCGGCATGCTGCACCCACTCCAGGTCCTCTTCGCTATCCACCGTCAGATGCTCTGCGGCAAGCCGGTTCGCGATCTCCCGCGCCTGTTCTCTCGTATCTGTGACGATCACGTAACCGTGATGGCGCAAAGCCTCACGCGCCACTGGATTGCTTCGCGATTGCTCCTTCACCTCGCGCACCACCTGCTTCGCCAAGTCAGACTGCGAAGTCACCAGCAGGCTGAGCGTCTCCGTGTCATGCTCCGCTTGCGCAACCAGATCGGCGGCAATCGCCTCAGGATGTCCGCGCTCGCTGCAGACGACAATCTCCGTTGGCCCCGCCAGCATATCGATGCCGCAGTCGAAGGCAACCAGCCGCTTTGCCGCCGTGACGTACAGATTGCCGGGCCCGACGATCTTGTCGACACGAGGCAGCGAAGGCGTCCCGTATGCGAGCGCCGCAATCGCCTGCGCGCCGCCCACCTGATATACCTCATCGATGTCCAGCAGCGCAGCTGCAGCCAGCGTCTCCTGGGCCGGGCGGGGCGACACAATCACGATGCGCCGCACCCCAGCCACCTGCGCCGGGATTGCCGTCATCAATAATGACGAGGGCAGCGGATGTCTGCCGCTCGGCACATAGCAGCCCACCGCAGCCAGCGGCCGTACGCGCTGTCCTGTCTTCACGCCGGGCACTGGCTCCGTGTCCCACTCCTGCGGCAACTGGCGCTTGGCGAACTCCATGATATTGCGCGCTGCTAGTTTGAGCGCGGCGTGCAGTTCGGGGCTCGTCTCCTGCCAGGCGCGATGCAACTCGCCCGGAGCAATGCGCAGCGGCTCTCTTCGCGGCACACCATCGAAGTGCGCTCGCGCCGCAAGCAGTGCACGGTCCCCGCCGCGTCGTACATCCTCCACGATGCGCCGCACCTGCCGTTCCACGCGATCCAGATTCATTGTGCCGCGCTGCTCCAGCGACTGGAGCAGCCGTTCGACCTTCCTGGCCCCGCTACCGCTGGTTGTCAGTAATTCCAAAGTGCTCCTCCTGCACCAACAACGCCTGCATCAGATGACAACTTTATTCAGCGGATACTCCACGATGCCGGTTGCGCCTGCCGCCTTCAGCCGCGGCAGCACATCGCGCACCACGCCCTCTTCCAGGATCGTATTCACCGCCGTCCACTCCGCATCGCGCAGCGGCGAAACCGTCGGCGAATTCAGCGCGGGCAATACCTGCAGCACCGCATCCAGGTGCTGCCTGCGCACATTCAGCATCAGGCCAACCTGCCCCTGCGCCGCAATCGCGCCGTTCAGCATCAGCGCCAGGTTCTTGACCTTCTCCCACTTCCACGTGTCCTGCATCGCCGTGCGATTCGCAATCAGGTGGGTCTCGCTTTCCATCACGGTGTCGAGGATGCGGAGCCGGTTCGCGCGCAGCGAGCTTCCGGTTTCTGTCACTTCGACGATTGCGTCGGCCAACGTCGGCGGCTTCACTTCGGTCGCACCCCAACTGAACTCGACGCGAACATTCACATCCTTTGCTGCGAAGTATCTCTTCGATACCTCCACCAGCTCGGTGGCAATCGTCTTGCCGTCCAGATCTTCCGCGCGCTTGTATGGCGAATCCTCCGGCACCGCCAGCACCCAGCGCACCTTGCTGCGGCTTTGCTTTGCATAGGTCAGGCTGGTCACGCTCTCCACATCCAGCCCGCTCTCTACCACCCAATCGACGCCGGTCAGACCCGCATCGAGCACGCCCTTCTCCACGTAGCGCGCCATCTCCTGCGCGCGGATCAGCATGCACTCGATCTCGGCATCATCGATCTGCGGAAAGTAGGAGCGTCCATTCGCGTAAATGCGCCAGCCCGCCCGTTCGAACAACGCTATGGTCGCATCCTGCAGGCTGCCTTTCGGAATGCCGAGCTTCAGCTTCTTCGCCGTTGCGGTCACGCGCGCACCTCGGCTGCAACCTCAATTGCAATAGGCCGCGTAAAGCAGCTCACTGTACCCTCGTGGCAAACAAGCCCGTCGCCTTCCACCTTCACCTCGAACAACAGCGTGTCCTGGTCGCAGTCGGTGAAGGCCCTCACCACGCGCAAGCGGTTGCCGCTGCTCTCGCCCTTCATCCATAGCTTCTGCCGGGTGCGGCTCCAGAAGGTGACGAAGCCGCTATCGAGTGTGCGGCGGTAACTTTCTTCATTGAAAAAGCCCACCATCAGCACCTCTCTGCTGGCGGCATCCTGCACGATGGCGGGCACCAGGCCCTGCATCTTTGCGAAGTCGATTGTTACGTTGCTGCTCACGTGTCCTCTCCATATCGTTTGCCTGAAAATGCAAAAAGCCCACCGTTGCGTTGCATCGGCGGGCTGCTGGACCTGATCTCGGGTTTGCTGCTTATTTTCCGGAAGAGTCCGCCGACACGTTCGCCACGTGGTGATGATGGGTATGGCGATGGTGGCGGTGGGATGTCATGGGATGCATTCTCTCCGTTGCAATAACGCTATCGGCTCGGCGGAAATGTGTCAACTGACGCGGCTATCGCTTCGCCGCGCTGCGGCTTTGCCGGTCGAACCGGCACGATCTTCCGTCCATACCGCGTCAGCCTTTGCCGCAAGCGATTCCAGAGCGTCCCCACTAACCCTCGCGCGCTCATGTGCGCCTCCAGCGGTGCCGTCACCTGCACACGGGTCCCCTTACCGACCTGGCTGGTGACGGCAAGCCGCGCGCCGATGCTGCGCGCACGCTTTTCCATGCCGCGCAAGCCGAAACCGCGCGTCTGCTGCGCCGGATCGAAACCTCGCCCCTCATCTTCCACCGTCAGAACGACTCGCTGCACCTCGTATGCAATCGACAGCATGATCTGTCGCGGATCGGCATGACGCACCGAGTTCACAATCGCTTCCCTGCCGATATGAAACAGCGCATCGGCGACACGAACAGGAATATGCGCTGGCACACTCCGGCCTTCTGTTCGTCCTTTCCGCACGATCCGGACATCCCCGCCGGCCACAATGCTCGCGGCACACTCTTCCAGCGCTGCACCGAGCTCCTTGCCGGCCGGCCACTCCTCGCGCAGCATCGCGATGCTGAGACTCGCCTCCTCATGCGTCTGCCGCACTACGTCGCATGCCAGATCGATCTGCTGGCTCACCCGCTCAATCCCTGCCGAATCCGCATGCTCCAGACCGTTGCGAATGCCCTGCAGTTGGAAGGCGACGCCAGCGAAGCTTTGCGCCAGAGTGTCGTGCAGTTCGTGCGCGAGCCGCTCACGCTCCTGCACGATCGCCCGCCAGCGCCATTGCTTCGCGCGGCTGTAGAGATACTGAGCCAGCAGACATACCAGCAGAATGGCTGACCCGATCTCCGCCAGCCGCAACGGCGTCCACCATGGAGGCCCGGCCAGGCGGTCGATGTCTTCGCTGGATCGCAGCAGCAGCCCAAATGACGTCACACCCTGCGTGTACCGCCGGTCCAGCGTGCATACGCCGCGCAGATTCAGCAGGCTGCGCGGCGTCAGCCGCCGATAGAACTGCGCAGACTGACCTGGTGGAAGAAAGGCACGAAATGCCTGTGCACCGCTGGCAAGCTCGAGCACCCGCATCTTGCCATCCGCTTCCTGATGCATGCCCGTCAGTACACCCTGCAGCTCGACCAGCCGCGCATCGTAGTTACCGGTGGCCGCCTGCCCCGCCGTGATGGACAAAGGCGCCGCCGGCGTGTGATCCCACAGCAGCCGCACGCGCGCATGGGGAAGCATCGCCGTGGCCCCGATCGGATCGGCCGATTCTGCTGGAGCACCCGTAGCCTCCACTTCGTCGCCCAGGTTCAACGCGGGTGCAATCGGATCGGGCAGCGCAATTCCGCCCGTGTCGTCCTGGACGAAGAGCGTCGGCGAGGTCAACGATATGGTGCCGCGAACTGTTACAAGTTGGGATTGTTTTCCACGAACCGGCGCCGTCACGCGTGCAATCGGCGTAATCTCGGGCTCCGGCTGCTGGTCGCCGAAGAACCGCCGACGCAATGCCGGGTCATCGAAAGTAGGAAAGTTGTGAGTTGCATTGAATGCCGCTTCGCTCTTCGGGAAATCCGGGTGAAGTATGCGCGGCGACGGCCCCGCCAGCGTAACCATGTCTGCTTCGCTTGCTGGCTGCACCCGCACATTGCGCCAGGCAGTACCCGTAGCCAGCGACCGTAATCCAATGCGCCCGCTGCGCACACAATCCGGCTCCTGAAAAAACGCGCGAGTCACCTGGGGCGACCCCGCCTCCCCGGCAGTAGCCGCGATGCTGCAGCCCACCGCCGCGACATCCAGGTGATACCACATATGGCTGCGCAGGTTCTGAAGCGGTACGGGGGCTGCCTCCAGCCAGCCGTGGTCTGAGCGGCCAATCACCAGCGAGCTGTCGTACATGCGCACGCCAATGTAGTAGCCGTTATACGCATCCACGCCCGGCTCCTCATCGTTCGACCGCACCACCACGCCGGCGTCGCCGCCTTCGCCCAGCAACTCCACATCGGCCTGCAGGCGATAGTCGCGCCAGCGGTAGGACCCTGTCAGCATCTTGGCGCCGCGTTCGTCGGAATCGTTATGCATGGCGCCGCGAGTCAGGTGCCACGCCCCACCCACGGCGTGCCATTCATCCGCGCGGTTCTGCGCAAAGTCATCGCGATAGTACGGTCGCGCAGCCGCGAACCACCGCCATGCCGCAATGCCCCCCGCCAGCAGCACGACCCCGGCCAGCGAGACGATCCACCATGCGCGCCTGCCGCCCCTCACTGCCTCGGTCTCCAGTCCATGTTGAGCATCTGCTGGATTTCCGGTGTATCCACGTTCTCGCGCGTCACCAGTCGCGGCGCAAAGCGCACCAGCCGTCCAGCTTGCCGCTTGCCGCGATGTTCCGCGATCAGCCGCGCCGCCTGATATCCCATCGCAAAGGTGTTCTCGGCCACCAGCGAATCGATCTCGCCCCGCCGCAGGTAATACAGCAAATCGAGATCCTGATCGCAGGCGACAAGTCGAACCTGGGGAATGCGCTGCTTCAGTTTGAGTCCGCGATACACGCCGCGCGTCGCACCGACCGTCAGCGTGAAGATCGCATCGAGTTGCGGATGGCTCGCCAGCAACTCCTCGGTGTCCTGCTCCGCCAGATTGGTACGAAATCTGCCTGGCAGCGGATCGAGTACCGTGATCTCCGGATAATTGGTCGCCATGTTCTCGCGAAAAGCCTCGGCGCGTGCAACTGTGTCCATCAGCGCCGAAGTCTCGCCCAGCACCGCTACCGTACCGTGCCCATGCAGAATGGTGCCGATCCGATCCGCCGCCAGTTCGCCAGTCTGCTGCTCATCGTTGAGCAGATAGTCCACATCGAGCGATGGCGGCAGGTTCAATGTCGCATCGATGACCACCACCGGCATGCCATCTTCCGCAGCCATGCGCACCGCCGTCGTCAGCGCAACCGGATGGTCGGGCGCCACTATCAAGCCGCCATCGCGTTGACGGATCGCCTGCTGCACCAGCGCAATCTGCCGGTCCACCTCAGTTTCATTGCTGGGGCCATTCCAGCGTTCCTTCCATTGCGTGCCCAACAGCGCCTTGGCCACGCCTGCGTGTTCTGCCTCCCAGATCTCCTGCGCCGTTGTCTGCGGCACCACGGCGATGGTGTGGGAGTGGCCGCGAGAACACCCTGCGAGCGCCAGAGCCAGGAATGCACTCCAGGCTGCAATACTGTTCGCACTGCAGGATCGCCTCATCGCTGGATGAAAGCGTAAAGCATTTTCTTCATCGGCGTTCCCTATCGACTCGGCGTTTCTTTTCGACTTAGACCGGCAGGATCAGGCAGACGCTCTGCCCTCATTCCTTCAATTCCCTGGCGCCACGCGAAGATTCTGCTACATTCACCCCAATGCTTCGCCTTGTCTGGAGCCAGTTGGCCATCGCCTTCAGCGCCCTGCTGCCGCTCGTGAACCCACTCGGCTCTGCACTGGTGTTTTATGGGCTTGTCGGCGTGGCTCCTCCGGAAGTCTACCGGCGCCTGGCGCGCAGGATCGCCATCAACACCGTGCTCTTCCTGCTGGTCATCGAGCTCATTGGAGCCGCCCTGCTCTCCTTCTTCGGAATCTCTCTCCCGATCGTCGAGGTGGCCGGTGGGCTCGTGCTGGCGTCAATGGGATGGTCATTGCTCAATCGGCAGGGCGCCGCGGCCCATCAACAGGAGAAGGAAGATCAGGCGCAGGCTTCCAATATCGAGGAGCTCAACCGGCAGACATTTTATCCGCTGACTTTCCCGATCACTGCCGGCCCCGGATGCATCGTCATCATGCTGACGCTGACGGCCCACGCCTCGACTCACCGTCTCGTCCCGGACCTGTTCGCGCATCTCGGCATTTTGATCGCTGTCGTCGTGCTTTGCGTACTGATCTATTTTGCGTACGCCTATGCACCGTTGATTACGCAGAAGATCTCGCCCCAGACTGCCCATGGCATCGTACGCGTGATCGCATTCCTACTGCTCTGCATCGGCGTCCAGATTGCGTGGAACGGTGTCAGCAGTCTGCTGCTCTCGCTGCTGCAACATCGTTAACGTTAACTAGGTTAACGAGCCGGGCTGGCGGCTTGTGCCCTCAAGGCAGGCACCGGCAAGTCACTCAAAGCAAACCGGATCTATGATCACGAGAAACCGTCTCGCATCCGCCGAAATTCCCCTTGCCGAAATCACACCGGTTGATCTAACAATAGACAAGTCTCGACATCCCCACGTTGAGGTGCTGTATGCATCATCCAGACGCAGTGACCTGCTGGCGCAATCGGCAAGCTGAGATTGAATTTCACATTCGCCGTCACGAATGGTTCATGGACAAGGCACCGGTCCTGAACCCGGACGCTCTCCAACACAAGATCGACACCTATCGTGTGGAATGGAATACCTACGAACGTCTGATTCGGAAGGTGTCCGCTGTGCACACGCATAGCGCAAGACCTGCAGCCTGAAACCCGCGTACGCTTGCGGGCTTGCTGCTTGTTGCACATCTCGCCGAGATGCGCGACCTGCTGCAACGATTGGTAGGCGAGACCGGGATCGAACCGGTAACCCTCAGCTTAGAAGGCTGATGCTCTATCCAATTGAGCTACTCGCCCGTCCCAGGTGGGTGTCCCTTATTGTAGCCTTCGCCTGCTGCGGATCCACCATCCGAGTGCCTGCGGCGTCACCGCTGGTCGGCCGTTGCATGCGTCCCATTCAGCGCCGCCGAACGCGCAAACTCCTGCTTCGCCTGCTCGTCATTACCTGTTCGCCGATACGCCTGGCCCAGCAGGAAATGGTAGCGCGGATTTGCCGGCGCCAGCTCGACAGCTGTCGCAAACTCCTTCACCGCATCCGCTGCGCGGTCCGTATGCAGATACACCTGACCCAGATTCTCGTGGATGCGCGGCTCCTTCGGCGCAATCTTCGCCGCCTGCCCCAGCAACTGCTGAGCTTCCTTCCATTGATTCCGGTGTTGCAGCAGGATCGCCAGGTTCAGCAGCGGCTGCTCGCTCGGTGTGGGATCATCCTTCTGCCACCCAATCGCGGTGCGATACGCGAGCGCGGCGTCATCGTTGCGATTGAGCGCCTCGTACGCCAGCCCCAGGTTGTTCTCACCCTTCACGCTCCGGGGATTCAACGCGATTGTCTTTTCGAAGCACGTCAACGCATCGCTGTACCGGCCCTGCGTGTAGCGCAGCCGGCCCATCGCATACCAGGTCTCCGCATCGCTCGCATCCATGGCCAGTGACCGGCTCATCCACCGGTCCGCATCCGGCAGATCCTTCAGCACCACATAGTCGAGAGCGACGCTTCGCAACTCCGCAGCCGTGGGCGTGCGCAGCGCCGCCGCGCTGGTGTACTCCTTCAGTGAATCTGCCGGCTTGTCTTCGCGCAGCAACGCATAAGCCAGCAGATAGCGCGGCTCGGCTGCCTTCGGATCGGACGCAATCAGCGGCCGCAGCATCGCGTCTGCCTGCGCAAACTTGCCCTCGTGCATCAACTGCTGCGCCACCGCGAGCGAGCTAGCCTGCGAAGACGAATTCGGCGCCAGCCGCGCGATCTGCTGTGCTCCGCATATCGGCGCAGTCCCCATCAGTGCAACCCCCGTCAGTGCAGCCCTGATGACTGCCACAGCGTCCGCCAGCATGCGTCGACAGACGCCTCCGCATCTCCGCTTCTTCCTCACGCCGATCAGGATATGTCGATCTCTTCCGGCGACGCGAACATCGCCTCCGCCGTCGCAATCAGGATCGGCGCGGTCTGCTCGATGGCATCCGCCCAAACCGCTTCCGCGCGCACCTCGTCCACCCCGCCCGCGTAGCAATACACCGTCAGCCCGTAACCCCAGACATCGTCTTTGTGCGCGGGCCGCACCACCACGTCCAGTTGCGCATCGTCCATGGGTAGCGCCGCGCATCGACGAGCCATCGTCCGCGCCCACTCCTCGTGCAGCAGAAAATCCGCCATCGGCACTGCGTGCGCCATCAGGACATCGACATAGGACCCGTACCCGCACGCCAACGGGGGTGCGTCCAGCGTGTCGGCAAGTTCCGCCAACTCCGCATCGCTCAGCAGCCATCGATCGCACTTGGTTGTCATCAACACACCGCGCGGCGCATTCAGCAGCGCCAGAACCCGGGCCATCGCCGGCGATGCCGCCGCTTCCGGCAAGGCCGCGATGCGACTCCGCTGCGTCTCGCCATCCACGCGCAAGTCCAGCCATTGAAGCCCGCTCGCCGCATCCGACCAGTGCGCCTCAATCACCGGATCGTCCGCGCCCGCGGCGACACTCCAGTCCGTCTCCATCACAGGTTTTCCGCCTGCGCATGCAGAAAATCGAACAGCAGTTTCTCCGCCCAGTAGCCGTCATAGCCCGTTGCCGGCGCAAGAAACGCGCAGTGGCCGCCATGCTCTGTCTCAATCATGTGTACGTTTGGATTCGCGAGCAGCGTAGCGCGCGTCTCCGGCAACATCCGGATAAATGGATCGTCGAGCGCATGTAGAACGAGCGTGGGCACCGCAATGCGGTCCACAACCCGGGCACTCGCCGCACGATGATAGTAGTCAACCGCACCTGTAAACCCGCAGTAAGGCGACATCACCCGGTCGTCGAACTCGCGCAGCGATCGGACGCCGCGGCTGCGTGTGGGATCGAATATCTGCGGAAAGAGCGTGCACTTGTACGCGTAGCGCTGCACCAGCCCCCGCAGAAACTTCCACTCGTAGATGCGATTCGCCGGCTCGTGCAGCGCATCCGACGACGGCGCAAGATCGACCGCCGGTGAGACTCCCGCTACCGCGCACAGCAGGGGCGCCGCGTCCTGGGCCAACTCGCCCGCCAGCTTCAGCACCAGGTTGCCGCCCATCGAATAGCCCACCATGGACCATCGCTCTGCGCCGCGCGTCTGCTGGTAGTGCCGCAGCACAGCCAGCACATCGCCCGACAACCCGGAGTGGTACAGCGTCGGGCATTCATGCTCTGTCCCCCCGCAGTTGCGCATGTTCATGCGCACCACGTTCCATCCCGCTGCGTAGAAGCGAGCCGCGTTGCCGCGCACATATTGTGAATCCGACGAACCTTCCAGCCCATGCAGCAGCAGCACGGTATCGCGCCCCGCCTCCGGCTGCCAGTGGGTATGGCATAGCACGCGGCTGGATGGCGTGGCCTCATGCGCTGGCTCGACCACAATCAGTTCATCCTCAGGAGTCGGCAGCACCGCTTTGCGGGGAAGAAAATTCCCTGCCAGCGTCTGCAGGTGCGCGTTGCGCAAAAATCTGCGAGGCGCAAATGTGCTCTGCCACGCAGCCAGCGCTTTCGTCGCGGCAACCCTTGCTGCCGATTCGATCAGCGGCGGCGTCACGGCGCCAGCGCCTTGAGCACCGCGCGCGCCCGCAGTGGACCATCGGGAGCGTCTTCGTGCATGAAATACGCATACACATCGCCCTGCTCCCTATCCCTCGCGAAGCGCCGGGCCATATCCTGCAAATCCGCTTCACTGTAGCTGCTGCGCCGCAGCCGGTAGCACAGAAAGTCCGCCGTCCTGCGCTGCGGTGTCTGCAATTCGTCACTCTCTGCGATACATAATGCCGCATTCGCCTGCGCGAGCCCAGCATACGTCGCCTCGTCAAACCAGGACTCGTGCCGGAACTCAAACGCTGTCCGCATCTTCAGCCGACCCGTCTCTTCGAGAAATGCCTTCAACCGCTCCACGTCGGCCCGAAAATTCGGCGGCAACTGGAATAACACCGCACCCAGCTTCCCTGCACGTTCTGCCGGCAGCAGCGCGGCCTTGAATGCCGCCAGGGCATCGCCGCAGTCGCGCAGCCGCTTCAGATGGGTGATCGCCTGGGGCGCCTTGAAGGAGAAACCAAATCCCTCCGTCGCCGCGTCCAGCCACGTCGTCAATTGCTTTTCCGTGGGCAACTGCCGGAAGGTGAAGTTCACCTCCACAGAGTTCAGTTGCGACGCGTAGTATCCCAGCATGCGGGCTGCAGGCGTCTTCGCCGGATAAAAGCCGGGCTTCCAGGTCGCATAAGCCCAACCGGAGGTGCCGGCGTAGACGGTGTGCGGGTGCATGATGAGGAGAGGCGAGGCGAAAGCATACTGGGGCGGCTAGTGGGGATCGAACCCACGACATCCTGAGCCACAGTCAGGCGTTCTGCCGCTGAACTATAGCCGCCGTAAAGCTTTCCATCGCGACCTTGTGATTGTAGCATCATGAGCCTGTCCCAAATCCCTGCCAGGGGAGCGTCCAAAGCCCGCGAGAATGGCCACGCAACGCGAACCCGAGATACTGCCGCCCACCGGGCGTTTCGCTGCGGGAGGCCGCATCTTCCGCGACGAAAACCTCGATCTGCTCAGCCGCGTACTCGACTCCTGGTTTCGCATTCCCGGCACCTCTATCCGATTCGGCCTCGATGGCCTCATCGGCCTCGTGCCGGGCATCGGCGACATCCTCGCCGGCCTCGCCTCCTGCATCATCATCTTCGCCGCATGGATGCGCGGCGCGCCGTATGTCACCATCGCGCGCATGCTGGTCAATCTCGCACTCGACGTCATCATCGGCACCGTGCCGCTCTTCGGCGACGTCTTCGACATCGCATGGAAGGCCAACCGCCGCAACTACGCTCTGCTCACGCGCCATCTGGAGCAGCCATCTCGCCGCCACTGGGGCGACTGGCTCTTCCTCGCAGGGGTGGCCATCGTGATCGCCACCATCCTCGCCGTGCCCGTTCTGTTCGTCGCCTGGCTCCTCCACGCCCTCTTTACCATGCGTATGTAGTGCCACGAATCAAGCCCGCACCCGCGGCCGGTCGGCTCTTTGGTAGCCCGTGCAACTTGATACAATCACCTAAATCGTTTCCCCAATAAGTCAGCTCTTGAGAGGAACGGGGTTGCAGCATTTCCGCCAGGAAGGCTGCCCTTCCCAAGACCTGACTGGCCATCGCACTTCGGGGAAACGATACAGACGTCGGGGCGTAGCGCAGCCTGGTAGCGCATCTGCTTTGGGAGCAGAGGGTCGGGGGTTCGAATCCCTCCGCCCCGACCATCGAATCAAGTCGCTGGGCGGCTCTTGTTCGATATCAATCTGGCACAAGTATTCGGCGGACGATGTCTGCAGGCCCATAGAGCAACGGGCGCAGAACCAGCGCGAACAGCATCCCCGGAACTGCTAAGAGATCAGATATCCTGCAAAGTTTTGTTGGGTTCAAGTCCCCTTTCGCACTCTCCAGCATTTCTTTCTGTCCGCCTGTAAGAGACCAGACTATACTTCCGTTGCTCCTAGCCATTTTGCGTCCGCGATCCGATCGCGGTTCCTCTCTGCTAACGGCTTCGGGCCTGCGTGAAGTCTCGGAAGCAATTGCTCTCAATCGACGAAAAGGAATGAAGGAGAAGGGACGATGAAGAAATTGTTGATGTTTGCTGCCCTGGCGTTTGCGTGCTCGGCCGGCCTCATGGCTCAGGATGTAGTGAGCGCAGTCGAGGGAACAGTAAAAAGGGTCGACGCTGCCAGTAAGGTTGTCGTGGTCAAAACAACCGATGGCACTGAGCACACCTTTCATTTGGCTGACGATCTAGCCGTTCATGGCGGCCGGGACACGGCCGGCGGCGCAGGCGATGCCATGCATGGCTTGAAGACGGGCGCGCATGTAGCTGTCCATTACACGAAGGACGGCGACCATGAGACCGCCCATGAGATCGACCGGCTGGGCGGTGGCGGGTTGAAAGTCGCACGGGGCACGGTTACGCAAGTAGACCGCGATGGCAAAAAAGTGTCTATTAAAACCGCCGACGGGACCGAGCAGACTTTCGACCTGACGGAAAACGCCGCTAAGGATACTGGCGAAGACATCGGCCAAGGCACTGACAAGACAATGAGGGTGTCGGTCTTTTATACCGAAGATGCCGGGCGGAAGACTGCTCACTTCATCAAGAAAGTTGTCTGATTCAAAGTTGTCTGATTCACAGACTGATTGGAATAGTAGGGATAAGTGCTTGCGCCCTACTGCACGCTGTACCACTGGGATCTGCCGCAGGCGTTGCAGGATAAGGGCGGCTGGCAGAACCGTGATACGGCGAAGGCTTTTGCCGAGTATGCGGCGGTGGCGGAGCATTTGTCAGACCGCGTGACGCACGGCAGCAGAATGAGCGCTATGCAAACCATGTATCTCATGTGAGCCGAAACGTCTCGCTTTCGAATACATGAGATAGACAAGCCGTAAAAGCATGCGAGAAGCAAAAGCTGGGCGGCCGACAGTTCGATTGAAATCCATTGGCTGCAACGATTGGGCCGGGAATCAAATTTGTGGTTAGTTCGCTTCGCCCAGTTTGGCGAAGAAGGTCGCGTCATCGCCGGCGTTCATCTCGATCCAGTCTTCATCGGACATGCCTTTGCGCCATTCCAGAAATCCAATCGCGTCCGGTCCTACAGGATGACGCAGCTGCCAGCTTTCGCTCTGAGCAACCTCCAGTATTTTTTCGGCCACCAGGGAGGGAGGCACAGGATGCTCCAGTGATTTCGAGAAGAGCGCAGAGAAGCGGGCGGTCTGGCCATATGGCGATCCGGGTGCCGGATCGCCGATGCGCTGCGCCATTGCGGTATCGATGATGCCGGGCTCCACGATGGCGACGCGCACATTGAATGTCTTGAGCTCGCCCGCGAGCCCTTCGCTCAACGCTTCGAGCGCCCACTTGGAAGCGCAGTAGGACGTGAGCGGCGGGTTGCAGATGCGCCCGGCTACGGAACTTACATTGATGATGCAGCCACTCCGGCGCTGGCGCATCTCGGGGACTACTGCCTGAATGCAGCGCAGCGCTCCGAAGTAGTTGGTTTCCATGATGGCGCGAAATTTGGCCAAGGGAAACTCTTCGACGGGACCAACACCTTCGATACCGGCATTGTTGACCAGGACGTCGATGGGTCCGTTTTTCCGGATGGCGGCGATGGCGTTGCTGACGGATGCGTCGGAGTCGACGTCCATGGTGGAGATGGTGATGGGCAGCTTTTCACGCGCGGCGGTTTCCGCCAGCGCCGGCGACTGTGACGGGTTGCGCATGGTGGCGTAGACCTGATGGCCGGCGCGAGCGAAGGCCAGCGCGGTTTCCAAACCAATTCCCTTGCTGCATCCGGTGATCAGTACTGAAGACATTGTTTCCCCTCGCGTGGCATTCGATATGGGTGCCGTCGTTTAGGGGTGTCGCGCCGGCCGTTTGTGTGCACCAAGCCTACACGAGCCGCTATGAGCCGTGGCCGGCGCACTTGAGCACGCCGAGATGCTGGCTCCAGGGGCCGACAGGCTCGCGGTATTGGTGGGCCATGACTCGTGCGATCTGGTGGAGGTGCGTCAGGTCGTGGGCGGCCCAGGTGGCGAGCAGTTGTGAGAGGGTGACGGCTCCGAGGGTGGGATGTTGTCCGCGGCGTTCGAGATCCTGCGACTGGAGATTCCACGCACGCAACTCGTCGAGATTTTCGGAACGCAGGCGAGCGAACTCATCCAGACGCTGATGGAGCGGCATCTCTGGAGTTTTGAATCCTTCGCGGTCGAAGGGATCGAAGGTTCTGCTTTCGCCATATTGCAGGATGATTTTCGCGCGCGGCATCCAGTCGTCGCGTTCGCAGTGGATCAGGTGACCGAGCGTGTCGCAGGCGCTCCAGGTGTCTTCGCCTTCGCTCGGCTGCGTCCATGTTTCGGGCAGGTCGCGCAGAAGTGCATTGAGGGCGGCGGGTGTGCGGGTGAGCAGCGCAATTGTGTCTTGCAGGTTATGTTCCATGGGCTAGGAACAATGTAAACTTCCGCTCGACCTGCGGCGAACTCGCCGTCCCATTCATCGATAGAGGCGCAGGACGGAATCGCGGAGGATGGGGTAGCAATCGCAGGCGGCTTTTTCCAGCTTGCCGCGGTCCGGGATGGTGATTCTGCCGCGCTGGTGATGGATCAGGCCTTTCTGCTCCATTGAGGAGAGAACGCCGTTCACGGTGGTGCGGCGGGTGCCGATCATCTGGCCGAGGAATTCCTGGGTGATGTGGATGGTGTCGCTCTCGATGCGGTCACCGATCATGAGCAGCCATCGCGCGAGGCGGGATTCTGCTTCGTGGAGCTTATTGCAGGCCGCGACCTGACCGAGGGCGAGGCTGTGGGCCTGCACAAACTCCAGGATGCGTCCGCGGATTTCTTCATAGCCGAGAAACAGCTCGCGGAGGGCGACAAGGGGAATGCGATGGGCGGCGCCTGCGACCTGCATGAAGCACTCGGTCATCTGCGGGATGGGACCGATGACGTGGAATGCGCCGGCCAGTCCTTCGCTGCCGATCACGCCGACCTCCGTGGTTCCGCCATCGTTCAAAGTGGCCACCACTGACGCGATGCCGGAGGTCATGAAGAAGGCATACTGGGGCATTTCGCCAGGCCAATACAGGCGAGAGCGGACAGGGAGCGCCACATGTTTGGAACGCGAGAGGACCGTCTTCCGGCACTCCGCCGAGAGTGCGTCCAGCAGTTGGTTTCCAGAGGGTGTCGACACGCCAGTCCCGCGCTACTTTCGATCGCAGAGGACAAGCGCACGCAAAAACTCGTTGCGCCTCTGAGAAGAGATGTGTGAAATACCCGCCCCGCAGACTCCAGCACCGGGCGTGATTCCGAATCTGCCTCGTACGAGCCAGGCAGAGCACGGGATCTGTGACACCATCCCACGTTGCTTTCCTGCACTTCTGTCTCCTACCGGGCAGAAGGCGCACTTTCCCGGGAGGATGATTTTTTAGTTACCTTGCATCTGAAAGCGGCCACTCATGAGAAATGCTTCAGCGGTCTTGCTCTACGGACACGATGAGATGTTGCTGCTGACGCGCAAGCTCGTGCTTGATCGGGCCGGATACCAGGTCAGCGTTGCGCAGGAATTACGGCAGGTTTCCCGGCTGCTCGATCGAGAACACGTGGACCTGATCGTCTTTTGCTACAGCCTCTCCCGTACGGAATGCGCCACCGCCGGGCTCATCGCAAAGAGCCGCAGCGAAGTGCCGATCCTGTTGATGACGGAATGCGGGGACACGGGAAGCCGCGATTGCGATATGCGAGAAGTAGCAGACGCACGCTTCGACTCCATGCTGGGACCGGAGGCGCTGATCAGGAAGGTCGACGGGATATTGCATATCGAGCGCCTGAGTATGATTCCCGCGCAGAGGGAAACGCGCTATGCGCGTCAAGGGGTGGCGTAGTCGCGCCGCTCTTCGTTCATCCGAGCTCATAGTAGTGAAAAAGCCTCGGAACAGAAAAGCCTCGGAAGAATTCCGAGGCTTTTTCTGCGTGCGAATCGAGTTCGCAGGACCGAGTCAGATCTTAGCCAAGTCAGCTTTTTTGGGCGTTGGCGAAGCGCTCGTTGATCTTGTCCCAGTTGACGGTATTCCACCAGGCTTTGAGGTAGTCGGGGCGCTTGTTCTGGTACTTGAGGTAGTAGGCGTGCTCCCACACATCGTTGCCTAAGACGGGATACTTGCCCTCGGTGATGGGGTTGTCCTGGTTGGGGGTGGTGACGATGGAGAGCTTGCCGCCGCTCCATACCAGCCAGCCCCAGCCGGAGCCGAACTGCGCAGCGGTTTTTTCTTCGAACTGCTTTTTGAATTCGTCGAAGCTGCCGAAGTCTTTCTTGATGGCATCTGCGATGGGGCCGGTGGGATCGCCGCCGCCCTTGGGCTTCATGATCTCCCAGAACATGGAGTGGTTGAGATGGCCGCCGCCGTTGTTGCGGACGACGCCGCGAACGTCTTCAGGCACCTTGGATAGATTTTTAATGAGCTCTTCGGGGCTCTGCTTGCCGAGCTCGGGATGCTTCTCGACCGCGCCATTCAGTTTGGCGACATAGGCGGCGTGATGCTTGTCGTGGTGCAGCTTCATGGTGGCTTCGTCGATATGGGGCTCGAGTGCGGCGTAATCGTAGGGCAGTGGTGGAACTTCGTATGCCAAAGCTTTCTCCTCAGTTAGTTGTGCCATAGCTTCCTCCTCAGGTCAGGGACTGTTAGGCCGGGTATGCGGCCGGGAATACGACTCGTCATTGCCATGTCCGGCTCCGCATTACGGGTTCAGCCGAGGGATGGGAGACGTGCAGGCAGGCAAATTCTGTATACACGAGTATGGATGCAGAGTGGGGCCGTGGGGTTCCACCAAGGGCCGGCGGGGCTGTAACGGAATCCCGTCTATGTGAGTCTTAAGCCGCGGCGGGGCCGCGGGTGCAGGAGGCATAAACCGCGGCTGAGGCCGCGGGTGCAGGGGACCACGACGGCTGCAAGGAATAGCGATTCCGTGCGAGTCTAAAAGGGAGTAGCACGTTCCGTTTGCCCAGACCACGCATAACCCGACGCCAATTGCTGCGCGAAGCGGGCGCAGCCGGCTTAGTCGCACTGGGAGCGCCCGCGACGATCGCGGACGCGCTGCAGAACCAGCAGACGGCTCCGGCCGGCAACGCGAGCGCCGAAGACCCAGGAGCAGACGGCGGAGCAATACCGGCATCAGCCGGGCGTGTTCATCAACCGCCCGCTGACCCAGGTGCCGAAGGCAGCCGAGGACCTCCTGGACGACATGGAAGGCCGGAATTGCGATTTCTTCTTCAATGAAACCAGTCCGAAGACGGGGCTGGTGCGGGATCGTGCGCCGTCGAATGGTCGCTCGCTGAGCCGGGCGGCGTCGATCGCATCGACCGGCTTCGGGCTGAGCGCCCTGTGCATCGCGCACAAGCGCCACTATCTGCGTCCGCTGGACTGCGAGCAGCGTGTGGAACGGACGCTGGCTTACCTGCTGAACGAGTGCCCGCACGAGCACGGCTTCCTCTACCACTTCATCGACATCGAGAGCGGCAAGCGGATGTTCAACTCCGAGCTTTCCTCCATCGACACCTCGCTGCTGCTGTGCGGCATCCTGCACTGCCGTACCTACTTCGAGGGCAACAAGCGGATCGAGAACCTGGCGACGACGCTGTACCGGCGGGTGGACTGGCAGTGGATGCTGAATGGCGGCGACACGCTCTCCATGGGCTGGCTGCCGGAGCAGGGCTTCCTGAAGCATCGCTGGGATATCTATGCCGAGCTGACCACGATGTACCTGCTGGCGATCGGGTCGCCGACGCACCCGATTACTTCTGCGAGCTGGGAGGCCTTGCAACGGCCGATCGTGCCCTACGGCGGGATCGACTACATCACGGGCGTGGCGCCGTTGTTCATCCACCAGTATCCGCAGGCCTGGGTCGACTATCGCGATATTCGGGACAAGCACGCGAACTACTTCACCAATTCGATTGCGGCAACCCGGGCGCACCAGTTGTGGTGCCTGGTGCTGGGGCAGAAGTTCAACTGGATCGACCAGGACCTGTGGGGGATCAGCGCTTCGGACTCGCGGCAGGGGTACCGGGTGTGGGGTGGGCCGCCATCGATGGGAGATCCAGACGGTACGGTGGTGCCATGCGCATGTGCGGGATCGGTGGTGTTTCTGCCGGCGGAGTGCGCGCATGTGCTGCTGACCATGCGCAGCCGCTACAAGGATCGGGTGTACCAGCGGTACGGGTTCGTGGATGCCTTCCAACCGACGGCAGGGTGGTTTGCCGAGGATGTGATCGGGATCGACGTAGGGATCGGGCTGCTGATGTCGGAGAATTTGCGGACGGGGTCGGTGTGGGAGTCGTTCATGAAGAACCGGGAGATCCAGCACGCAATGAAGGAATGCAGCTTCCGCCCGGATCCAGACGCGAATACCCAGGTGCTCTAGGATTTGCCATCCAGGCGGACGCGCCTGCGGCGCGGATTGTCGGATTCGTTCCCTTTGGTCGCTCACGCCTGGAGTGGCGGGCGTGCGAAGATTTCCCAGATTTCATTTCCCGGATTTCTACGAGATGTGGGGCGCGCAGGATTCCTGCACTTCACTTCGGTCGGCATGGCAACGATATGAATTCGGTTGAGACGACACCGATTTTGTATCCCCAGGTGGGCGTGCCACGTCTTAAACGCGCGGTGAATTTTCTGCGCGGCACTTGTAGGGCGGGATGGCGAGGGCTGAGGATGTTCAGGTTTGGGGGAATTCGTGGCTGAAGCGCATGGGATGTACCGGTGGATCGATGGAGACGGCGAGGCACCGGGGGCTCCCGGCCTGGAGCCGCGGTGGACGTCGAGCCAGAAGACAGTCGTGGGGACGGCCTATTCGACGTCCAGCAAGATCTGGTGGACGCTCTCGCACGGGACGGTGAACGAGATCTACAACCCCACCATCGACAAGCCGCAGGTGCGCGACATCGAGTTTCTGGTGACCGATGGCGAGAGCTTCGCACACGAAGAGAAGCGCGATCTGAAGACCCATTTTTCCTACCTATCGAAGTCGGCGCCGGCAGTGGGGATCGTGAACAGCGATCCGGCGGGACGCTACAGCATCACCAAGGAGATCATCAGCGATCCGCATGCGCCGGTGCTGCTGGTGCGGGTGAAGTTCGCGGGGGATGAGGCGCTGCTGCGGAAGATGAAGGCATATGCACTGCTGGCGCCGCATCTGGATGGAGGCGGCGCGCATAACAACGGCCACGTAGTGGATGTGGCAGGCCGGACCGTGCTGCTGGCGTGGAGGAATTCCTCTGCCCTGGTCATGGCGGCCGATTGCGGATTCACAAACGCGAGCTGCGGCTTCGTGGGCACCAGTGATGGCTACCAGGACGTGACGCGGCACTTTGGGATGGAGTGGCACTACGGGTCAGCGACGGACGGCAACATCGCGCTGACGGGCGAGATCAACATCGCGGAGAACCCGGAGTTCGTGCTGGCGGTTGGGTTCGGATCGGCGGCGCACTCGGCGCTGACGCGGACGATGGGCGCGCTGAACACTCCGTTTGATCTGCAGATGTCGCGTTTCATCGAGCAGTGGGAGCGGGTGCAGGCGCGGGTGGACCTGGCGGCTGCGTCCCAGGATGGCGGGCGGCTGCTGAAGGCAAGTTACGGCGTGCTGCTGACCCATGAAGACAAGACCTTCGCGGGCGCGTTCATCGCGTCGGCGTCGATTCCGTGGGGGCAGTCGAAGGGCGACAGCGACCTGGGCGGCTACCACCTGGTGTGGACGCGAGACATGTGCCAGACGACGACGGCGCTGCTGGCCGCGGGCCGGACGAACAGCGCGATGCGCGCGCTGATCTACCTGGCGTGCACGCAGAAGACGGATGGCGGATTCCCACAAAACTTCTGGGTGAATGGGGAGCCGTACTGGTCCGGGATGCAGCTGGATGAGACGGCATTTCCCATTCTGCTGGCCTACCGGCTGTGGAAGCTGGATGCGCTGGGCGATTTCGATGTGCTGCCGTTTGTCGAACGGGCGGCAGGTTTTCTGGTGCAGCATGCACCGATAACGCAGCAGGAGCGATGGGAGGAGTGCTCGGGATATTCGCCATCGACGCTGACGGTGGTGATTACGGCGCTGATCGTTGCGGCGGAGATGGTGCGTTCGCGGCATCTGCCGGAGCTGGCGAGGTTCCTGGAAGAGCAGGCGGACTGGCTGGAGTCGCACCTGGAGGACTGGACAGCGACCAACGACGGCGTGCTGGTGCCGGGGATCAAGCACCACTACATGCGCATCCGGCCTGCGGAGACTGGAAGCGCCGAGCCCTGCGTGCGTATGGGACCGGGCACGGAGATGGTGACGCTGGCCAATCGCGGGCCGGGGCAGAAGTATGCGTTCGAGGCGCGGGAGATCGTGGATGGCGGCTTCCTGGAGCTGGTGCGCTATGGCGTGCGGCGGCCGGACGATCCGATGATATTGGCGACGGTGAAGGTGGCGGATGCGATCTTGAAGCGGGATCTGCCGCAGGGGCCGGGCTTCCGTCGCTACAACCACGACGGCTACGGAAACCATCATGACGGCTCGCCGTTCGATGGCTGGGGGCAGGGCTCCTGCTGGCCGCTGCTGACCGGCGAGCGGGCGCACTACGAGCTGGCGGCGGGGCGGGATATTTCAAGTCTGATCAAGACGATTGAGGAATTTTGCTCGTCGGGCGGCATGCTGCCGGAGCAGGTGTGGGACAGGGAGGACCTGCCGCAGTGCGGAATGCGGAAGGGAAAGCCGACGGGCTCGGCGATGCCGCTGGTGTGGGCGCATGCGGAGTACATAAAGCTGCTGCGTTCGGCGACGGACAAGCGGGTCTTCGACCGCATTGACGCGGTGGCGGAGCGTTATGCCACGCCACGGTCGCGGGGGACGATCGAGGTGTGGCGGCCGGACCGGCAGGTGAAGCGGATGGATGCCGGACGCCGGCTGCGCGTGGAGGCGGAAGAGTGCTTCGAGCTGCGCTGGAGCGTGGACGGCTGGAAGACGGTGGAAACGGCGCAGGCAACCGCGGTGGACTCCTGCGGCTTCTACGCCGATGCTGTCCCGGGCTCGGGGGATCGGCTGGATTTCACGCTGTACTGGCCCCAGCGCGGGCAATGGCAGGGACAGAATTACTCCGTGATGGTGGAGCGGTGAGTGGGTGTGCAGGGCAAGCCGGGTTACGTTCGGAATAACAGGTTTATGTAATGTCGAGACGCGGCGCATTCACACAGGGCCAAAGACAATGGATGTAGAGTGGAAGGGACGCGCCGAAGTGGCAGCCGGTCCCTGCAATGACGTACGGGACTGACAGAACAGAGACCTGATCCGCGTAGCCGAGACCATATCCGATCAACGGGCTCTGGCGGCGCAACCCATCGCGAAAGAGAGGCACACCAGCACATGAGCGACATTCAGCAAACAGCGATCAACGCACTGCGTTTCCTGGCAGTCGATGCAGTGGAGAAGGCCAAGAGCGGTCACCCCGGCGCGCCGCTCGGCGATTCGCCAATCGCCTACCTGCTCTTCCACAAGTACATGCAGCACAACCCGAAGAACTCGAAGTGGGCGAACCGCGACCGCTTCGTGCTGTCGAACGGGCATGCGTCGGCGCTGCTGTATGGCGTACTGCATCTGACCGGCTACGACGTGACGATCGATGACCTGAAGAGCTTCCGGCAGTGGGGGTCGCGGACGCCGGGGCATCCGGAGTACGGCGACACGGACGGCGTGGAAGTGACGACGGGACCTCTGGGCCAGGGCTTTGCCATGGGCATCGGGATGGCGGCGGCGGAGCGGCATCTGGCCGCGGTGTATAACAAGCCGGATTTCGATGTGGTGGATCACTACACGTACATTCTGTGCGGCGATGGCGACTTGATGGAAGGCATCTCGCACGAGGCGGCGTCGCTGGCGGGAACGCTGCAATTGGGCAAGGTGATCGTGTTCTATGACGACAACCTGATCTCGCTCGATGGGCCGACCGAGCTTTCGTTTACCGAGAACGTGCTGGAGCGATTTGACGCGTACCACTGGCATACGCAGATCGTGGAAGACGGCAATGACCTGAAGGGGATCAGCGAGGCGATTGAAGCGGCGAAGGCGATCAAGGACAAGCCGTCGTTCATCGCTGTGCGCACCGTCATCGGCTACGGCAGCCCGCGGGCAGGCACGAACAAGGTGCACGGCGAGGCGATGGGGCCGGAGGACACGAAGAAGACCAAGGAAAATCTGAACTGGCCAGCGGACAAGAGCTTCTACGTGCCCGAGGATGCCGCGAAGCACTGGCTGGAGGCGGTGCAGAAGGGCGCCGATGAAGAAGCGGAATGGAATGAGCTGTTCGCGAAGTACGAGACGGCGAATCCGGAGCTGGCGAAGCAGTTCAAGCGCACGCACGACGAGCACAAGCTGGCTGCGGGATGGGAGAAGTCTCTGCCGGTGTTTGAGGCGGGCGGCAAGGGCGTAGCCACGCGCAACGCGGGGCAGCAGGTGATGAATGCGTTTGAGAAGGTGGTGCCGGAGATATTTGGAGGCGCCGCCGACCTGACGGCTTCCACCAAGACGATCTTCAAGGACAGCGGCAACTTCCACATAGATCCGGCGGGCCGCAACGTGTACTTCGGCGTGCGCGAGTTGGGCATGTGCGCCATGGTGAACGGCATGGCGGTACACGGCGGCGTGATTCCGTATGGCTCGACCTTCTTCAACTTCGTGGACTATGCGAAGCCGGCAGTGCGTATCGCCGCGATCATGAAGTCGCATTCGATCTTCGTGTTCACGCATGACTCGATCGGGCTCGGTGAGGACGGACCGACGCATCAGCCGATTGAACAATTGATGATGCTGCGCGCGATACCGAACCTGATCGACCTGCGGCCAGCCGATGCGAATGAGACAGCCGCGGTATGGAAGGTGGCGCTGGAAGCGAAGGCGCCGTCGTTCATGGCGTTGACGCGGCAGGATCTGCCGGTGATGGATGCAGCGAAGCTGAATATCATGGCAGGCGTGGCGAAGGGCGCGTACGTCGTCGAAAAGGGCGGCGATGCACCGAAGCTGCTGATTGTGGGTACAGGCTCGGAGGTGTGGCCGGCGGTGGAAGCAGCGAAGCGGCTGAATGCCGAGGGCACGCCGACGCGTGTGATCTCGATGCCGAGCTGGCGGCTCTTCGAGCAGCAGGATGAGGCGTACAAGGCGTCGATCTTCCCGGATCATCTGCCGAAGTTGGCGGTGGAAGCAGGTGCGCCGCTGGGCTGGTGGAAGTGGGTGGGACGGCACGGCGACGTGATTGGGCTGGAGCGTTTTGGCGCATCCGCGCCGGGACCAACAGTGCTGAAGGAACTGGGCTTCGACCCGGATAGCGTGTACAAGCGCGCGAAGAAGCTACTGGAAAAGTACGAGAAAGAGACGGCAGCGGCAAAGAAGGGCACGCCGGAGCCGGTGGGAACGCGCTAGATTCCGAAGACAGGAGGGCCGCTTCCCTGGCGGCCCTCGCGGCATCTACCAGACAAAAACTGCAGTCACAAAAACGACCGCGAGCGTTATGCCATCCGCAAAGACGGAAATCCGCGCAATCTACTGGGACATTGGGGGCGTGCTGCTGACCAATGGGTGGGACCACGAGGAGCGCGCACGAGTGCTCCAGCAGTTTGCGATTCCGCGCGACGAGTACGAGTCCAGGCACGAAGACCCGAATGACCGCTGGGAGAAGGGCGAACTCAGCGATGACGCATTTCTGAAACAGACCGTTTTCTTCAAAGAGCGCAGCTTTACTCCTGCGGACTTCATCCAGGCGGTGCGTGCGCAGTCGAAGTGGCTGCCGGGCGGCGCGAAGAATGTGATCGCCGCAGCGCGCCAGCACAGCGGGCTGAAGATGGCGATGCTGAACAACGAATCTGGTCCGCTGAACGACTTCCGCATCGAGAATTTTGGGCTCGCGCAATACTTCGACGGATTTTTCTGCTCGGCGTATATCGCGATGCGCAAGCCGGACCCGCGGATGTTTCGCGCCGGAGCGGCGATGCTGGATTTCCGGCCGGAGGAGTGTGCGTTTGTCGATGATCGAGAGAACAATTGCGCGTCGGCTGCGGGCGTAGGGATGCACGCGATTCAGTACAAGGGCGAAGAGCAATTGACGAAGGCGCTAGTCGCGCTGGGCGTGCGGCTGGGTTGAAGAGTGGCGGAAGAGCAGATCCCGCCGCTGCGGTCGGGATGACAACATGGTTGGGGTAATGTGGTTGGGGTGTCGTAGTTGGGTAATGAGGAGGACGTGATGGCAGCAGCAGTGACACAGGCACAGGTGGATCTGACGACTCTGAACGCGCGGCGGCCCAAGGAGCGCACGCCGGAGCCGACAGTGGTGGTGATCTTTGGCGCGTCGGGTGACCTGACGAAACGCAAACTGCTGCCTGCGCTGTTCCATCTGGAACAGGGTGGTCTTTTGCCGCAGGAATTTGCCGTGGTGGGCGTGGCGCGGCGGCCCCTGGGCGATGGCTTTGCGAAAGATATGCGCGAGGGCATCACCGAATTCGGCGGCGTGAAGGAAGGCGATCCGAAGCTGGATGAGTTCATGCGCAAGGTGAGCTATCACCAGATGGACTTTGACAAGAGCGAAGGCTACGGTGCGCTGAAGCAAACGCTCCAACAGATTGACCAGGAGCACGGCACCAAGGGCAACCGGCTGTTCTACCTGGCG
This sequence comes from uncultured Acidobacteriaceae bacterium, assembly GCA_963815025.1. Taxonomy (GTDB): domain Bacteria; phylum Acidobacteriota; class Terriglobia; order Terriglobales; family Acidobacteriaceae; genus KBS-83. Next base: position 153,129 of record CAWFFD010000002.1, read on the forward strand.
GTGGCACCGGAGTATTTCGCCGACATCATGAAGCAGCTCGGCGATCACAAGATGGCGCAGCCGGAGCAGGGCACGGTGCACTGCATCATTGAGAAGCCCTTTGGGCACGACCTGGAATCGGCGCGCAAGCTGAACGACGACGTGAACGCGGTCTTCCGCGAGGAACAGGTCTTCCGCATCGACCACTATCTGGGCAAGGAGACGGTGCAGAACATCCTGGTCTTCCGCTTCGCCAACGGGATTTTCGAGCCGGTGTGGAATCGTAACTATATCGATCACGTGCAGATCACGGCGGCGGAAGAGATCGGCATCGAGGGCCGCGGACCGTTCTACGAGAGCGCGGGCGCGCTGCGCGATGTGATCCAGAACCATGTCATGGAGCTGCTGTCGTTCGTCGCGATGGAGCCGCCGATCTCCTTTGGCGCGGATGCGCTGCGCCGGGAGAAGATCAAGGTGTGGAAGGCGATCCAGCCCATCAGCGTGGAAGACACGGTGCGCGGACAGTATGGTCCGGGCAAGGTGAAGAGCCAGGATGTAAAGGGCTATCGGCAGGAAGATCGCGTGGATCCGAAGTCGAGCACGGAAACGTATGCGGCGCTGCGTTTGACGATCGAGAACTGGCGCTGGGCGGGCGTGCCGTTCTATATCCGGGCGGGCAAGCGGCTGGCGAAGCGCTCGACGGAGATCGCGATCCAGTTCAAGCAGCCGCCGCAGTTGCTTTTCAAGGACCTGAGTGGTAGCTGCAGCGACATACAACCCAACATCATCAGCATGCGCATTCAGCCGGACGAGGGCATTTCGCTGCGCTTTGGCGCGAAGGTACCGAGCCCGAATATGGAAGTATGTCCGGTGATCATGAACTTCAACTACGCGGAAGCGTTCGGCACGAATTCGGCGAACGGTTACGAGCGGCTGCTGCTGGATGCGATGATCGGCGACGGCACTTTGTTTGCGCACCGCGAGGGAGTGGAGGCGACCTGGTCGCTGCTGACGCCGCTTCTGCAACAGTGGGCGGACTGGAAGCCGACCGGTTTTCCGAACTATGCCGCCGGCACCTGGGGACCGAAGGCGGGCGATGAACTACTGCGGCGCGATGGCCGCGAGTGGCGCAAGGAGTAACGAGAGTGGCGAAACCAGTGACGGTGACATATAGGGTGTTCGACAACGGGGACGCCTTTGCCGAGGGCGCCGCCAACTATTACGCCAACAAGATCGCCGAGTTCGGCAACAGCATCGATCCAGCCAAGAACGTGAACGTTGCGTTCTCCGGCGGCACGACACCGAAGGCGATCTTCGATCTGCTGGCGGATGATTCGAAGCCGTATCGCGCGCTGGTGCCGTGGGAGCGGCTGGGCTTTTTCTTCGTGGACGAGCGCAGCGTGCCGCCCAACGACAAGGACAGCAACTACGGGATGGCGAAGGCGGCGCTGCTGGACAAGGTGCCGATCGAGCCGTCGCAGGTTTACCGCATCCAGGGCGAGCTCAATCCAGAGGAAGCGGCGGCGAAGTACGAGTCGGCGATCCGCGCGGCGTTTCGGCTGGAGGGCGCACAGATGCCGCAGTTCCAGCTTGTGTCATTGGGCATGGGAGATGACGGGCACACGGCGTCGCTGTTTCCGCACACCGAGGCACTGCACGTGCTGGGCCGCATTGCTGTGGCCAACCAGGTGCCGCAGAAAGACACCTGGCGGCTGACGCTGACCTGGCCGGTGATCAACGAGGGACAGGACGTCTCGTTCCTGCTGAAAGGTGCGGCGAAGGCCGAGACCTTGCGCAAGGTATTTCTGGGCGGATACGATCCCGAGACGTTTCCCTCGCAGCTGATCCGCCCGGCGTCGGGCAAGCTGACGCTGCTGCTGGATCGCGATGCGGCGGCGTTGCTGCCGAAGCCGAACGCGGACGGCGTGGGCGTGCTGGAGGTTTCCCGTTGATTCTGGCTGGCGATGTCGGCGGAACAAAGGTTGCGCTGGCGCTGTTCGATTTTCAAGGCGGCGCGATACACCACGCCGCGGAGAAGCGCTACCCGGCGAAGGATTATCCCGGACTCGAAGCGATCGTGAAGGAGTTTTTGAGCGAGCACGAGCAGGAGGGAAAGATCTCCGCTGCGTGCTTCGGTGTGCCGGGGCCGGTGCGCCATGGCGTGCTGCGGCTGACAAATCTGCCGTGGACGCTGGACAGCCGCAAGCTCTCGCTCGACCTGGGGATCGACCACCTGTTCCTGATCAACGATCTGGAAGCGAACGGCTATGGAATTCCCGAGCTGAAGGCAGATCAGATCTTTACGCTGAGCGGGGGCGATGCGAGCACGGCGGGGAATCGTGCGCTGATCTCGGCGGGAACGGGGCTGGGCGAGGCCTTCCTGGTATGGAACGGCAAGCGGCATATTCCGATGGCATCCGAGGGCGGCCACTGTGACTTCGCCGCGCGCAATGACGATGAGATCGACCTGCTGCGGCACCTGCAGAAAAAGCTGGGCGGGCGCGTGAGTTATGAGCGTGTGATTGCGGGCGTGGGAATCAAGAGCGTCTACGACTTTCTGCGCGACGCGCGGAAGATGGAAGAGCCGGCATGGCTGAAGCAGCGAATGGAGAACGAGGATCCAAACGCGGTGATTGGCGAGCTGGGCGAGAGCGGCACGAGCGAGATCTGCGCGAAGACGCTGGACCTTGTGGTGGGCGCCTATGGCGCGGAGGCGGGAAACCTGGCACTGAAGGTGCTGGCGACCGGCGGCGTGTATGTGGGCGGCGGCATTGCGCCGAAGATTTTGAAGAAGCTCGAGGACGGCACGTTCATGAAGGCCTTCACGGACAAGGGGCGGCTGAGCGAATTGCTGATGCAATACGCCGGTGCGGGTGATCCTGGAGAGCCGGGCTGCGCTGATCGGTGCGGCGGCGTATGCGGAGGCGCGCGCGACGGAGTTGAGCGGGCACTCGGAGCGGGCTGCTTCGGTCTAACGATTCGTGTCACGAGAATGTAACGATGATGTCCGGCTGCTTTCCGGGCAGCCCTCCGTGTGCTTTCATTGATGCTATGAACAATGCTTTGGTGATGCATAAGGATCTCCGTTTCCGTCAGCGGGTGAGTGTTGTGGCGCTTGCTGTTGCGCTACTCCTCCTGCTTCCACATGCGGCGTTTGCGCATGCGGTGCTGGTGAAGTCTTCACCCGCGCAAGGCGCGACAGTGAAGGCGGGCGACGTGGATATCACGTTCACGTACAACTCGCGCATCGACGTGCTGCACTCCTCGCTGCACCTGGTGGGCGCGGATGGCAAGGCGCAAACGCTGGCGGTGGATGCGCATGCTGCACCGAACCTGCTGGTGGCGAAGGCGGACGGTCTCTCGGCGGGCGCGTACAAGCTGGAGTGGCAGGTGCAGGCGACGGATGGACACATCACGCGCGGCACTGTTGAGTTTCGCGTTGTCTAACGACAACACGAGGGGTGAGTTTCACGTTGTCTGATGTCCATGCGCGTTGTCAGACGCAAACACGAAGGCGGCCTTCGGTGACGGCTGACGTTAGCAGGCCTCCGGCTTGATCTGGCTGCTCAACGACTTCGATCTTCTCTCGATGCTGCTGCATGCGGCGACGCTCTCGCTGGAGGCGCTGCTGGTGGGCGGCGTGCTCTTTCTGCTGGCTGTGGCCGTGCCCGGGGGCGCGGACGAGGGCGCGCTGTGCGCTTGCTGGCGCGGCATGCAGTGGGCTGCACTGGCGATGATCGTGGCGGAGATTGCTTCGATCGTTGTGGAGACGTCCGTGCTGGTCGGCAACTCCGGCATGACAGTGGCGCAGGCGTTGGTCGGCGGCCCGCTGCTGGCACAGGCTTGCTCCGTATTCTGCGCGCTGGTGCTGCTGCTGTTGGCGCGGTTCTCTCAAAGAAAAATACGCGGCGGGGTGCGAGCGGCGATGCTGGTATGCGCCGCGGGGCTGCTGGGATCGGCTGTTTCGCTGAGCCATGCTGTATCGCGTATGGATCATCGCGCAGTGTTGACGGCATTTACCGCGCTGCATCATCTGGGCTCGGCGGCGTGGATTGGCGCGATGCCGTTCCTGCTGATGGTGTTGAAGCGAACCGATGACATTGCCGTGGCGCGTCGGGTGGTGGGGCGTTTCTCGCGTATGGCGATGGTGTCGGTGGCGTTGCTGGTGGGCGCGGGGATCGGGCTGGCGTGGTTTTATGTCGCGTCGCCGTCCGGACTGTACGGCACAAGCTACGGCGTGCTGGTGATGGTGAAAGCGTATCTGCTGGCGCTGATCCTGATGCTGGGGGCGGCGAACTGGTATGTGCAGCGCGAGATCGAGCGCGCGCCGGTGCGGCTGCTGACGCGGCTGCAGCGATTTGCGGAGGTGGAGGTTGCGCTGGGATTCACCGCGATTCTCGCGGCTGCCGCGCTGACCTCGCAGCCGCCAGCGGTGGACGTGCCGACGGACCGGCTGACACTGCCGGAGATTGCTGCGCGGATGCGATGGGAGACACCGCGGCTGAAGAGTCCGCCGTATGCGGCGCTAGTGGCGGCGACGCCGATCGATGTGGCGGTGAAGGCCGCGCAGTATCAACCACCAGCCGCCAGCGACGCGAACGATATGGCGTGGTCGGAGTACAACCATCACTGGGCGGGGCTGGTAGTGCTGCTGGCAGGAGCGCTGGCGCTGGCGAGCCGCTTCCAGCGAATGCGCTGGGCGCGCTTCTGGCCGGTGAGCTTTGCCGGCCTCGCGGTATTTATTTTGCTGCGGGCCGATCCGGAGAACTGGCCGCTGGGGCCACGACCGTTCTGGGGCAGTTTTTTTGAGCCGGACGTGCTCGAGCATCGCGCGGCGGCAGCGCTGATTCTGGCCTTTGCGGCGTTTGAATGCGCGGTGCAGGCGGGCAAGCTGCGCGCTGCGTGGGCGCAGTACGCGTTTCCGCTGATGTGCGCGGCGGGCGCGGCGCTGCTGCTGACGCACAATCACTCGCTGGCCGACGGCAAGGACGAGGTGCTGGTGCTGATGAACCACGCGGCGCTCGCGCTGTTTGGCGTGACTGCGGGATGGGCGCGCTGGCTGGAACTGCGGCTGCCGAAGGAGGAGGGCGAACGGCAGTTCGCGGGATATCTGTGGCCGGTGGCGTTGATGCTGGTGGGGATGGTGCTGCTGGATTATCGCGAGATGTAGGATCTGCCATCCAGGCGGAGGCGCCTGTGGCGCGGGCTGCTGGATTCACTTCCGTTGGTCGCTCACGTTCACGGTTGTGGTGACCACCTGATCTGGTCGCACGCCGGTGGCGAACGGCTAATGGAAATTCACCTTAGACCACGTGGTACTCGCTGCTGACCAAGCCACTGGGATAGTGACGAGTCATGATGTGACGGAGCCGAACGTCATGCGGCAGGCTGCCGAAGAGAGGAATCCCCTCTCCAATGAGCACAGGGACACGCGTGACAATGAGACGCTGAATGAGTCCCGCGCGCAGAAACTGCTGAATTGTGATTCCTCCGTCGATGTAGAGGTGCTGGGCGCCGCTGGCGGCGAGTTGGGAAACGATCTGGGCCGGAGGTCCGGCCATTTGTTCGACCACGGCTCCGCTGGCTGCAGACAGGTCGGCGAGGTTACTACCCAATGGGCGGCTACTCAGGACCACTACGCGCTTGCCACCATAAGGCCATGCCCCAAGCGTCAGGACCGTCTCGAAGGTGTTGCGGCCCATGACGATGGCATCGATGCCGGCCATGAATTCGTCGTAGCCGTGGGCTTCGCCGCCGTCGGCCGGCAAGAAGTCGAAACTGCCGTCGAGTCGCGCGATGAAGCCATCAAGACTGGTGCCGACAAAGACGGATGCGGTCATCGCAAGGCTCCTATTTCAGGGTGATTTCATTTCGGGGACCCACGCAGGCGATTCCAGAACAGCATAGGCTCGCAGCCTGCTTTCGCAAATTGGGAACTATTCAGGGGTGTGCTGCGTTCTAAGGGCAAGTTATCCCAAATCTGGCTGCGACTGCGTTTGCTGAGTTACAGTTATAAGTTGCGTTTTCGGCCGTCCGGCTCGCTCGTGGAGCCTATCTATCTGTTGAGGTACCTATGACATCGTTGCCCCTTCTCCCTCGCCGTTCAGCTTTGCGGCTGGCCGGCGTTGCCGCTACTCTTTTGCTATTCACGGCTCCCACTCTGCTGGCGCAGCGCCTGCCGACAAATGTGCGGCCGGAGCATTACACCCTGCATTTGATACCGGACATCGACCAGGCCACCTTCAGCGGCGACGAGACGATCGATGTGACGCTGGCGCAGGCGGCGGACTCGATCACGCTGAATGCGGCGGAGATCCAGTTTCAGTCGGTGACGGCGACTACGGGCAAGCGAGAGATGAAGGCGGATGTGTCGCTCGATGCTGACAAGGAGCAGGCGACGTTCACCTTTCCAGGCACACTGCCCGCGGGGCTGGTGAAGCTGAAGATTGCGTACACGGGCATCCTGAACAACGAGCTGCGGGGCTTTTACTTGTCCAAGGCGGAAGGCCGCCGCTACGCGGTGACGCAATTCGAGCCGACCGATGCGCGGCGCGCATTCCCGTCGTTCGACGAGCCGGCGTACAAGGCGACATTCGAGGTCAGCATGGTTGCCCCGAAGGATGACATGGTGATCTCGAACACGAATGTGATTTCGGATACGGCCGGGCCGGCGATCGGCGAGCACACGGTCGAGTTTGCCCGGACGCCGAAGATGTCTACCTACCTGGTGGCGTTCCTGGTGGGCGACTTCAAGTGCGTGGAGGGTTCGAGCGATGGCGTGCCGATCCGCGCATGCGCGACGCCGGAGCAGGTGAAGTACGCGAATTTCGCGCTGACGTCGGCGGAGTACATCCTGCACTACTACGACAATTATTTCGGAATCAAGTATCCGATGCCCAAGCTGGACATGATCGGCATTCCTGACTTTGAAGCGGGGGCGATGGAGAACTTTGGCGCCATCACCTATCGCGAGTCGGACATGCTGGTGGACGAGAAAAATGCGCCAGTCGCGGCGAAGGCCGAGGTGGCGTCCGTGGTGGCGCATGAGATGGCACACCAGTGGTTCGGCGACATGGTGACGATGAACTGGTGGAACAACATCTGGCTGAACGAGGGATTTGCGACCTGGATGTCGAACAAGCCGCTGGAGGCGTGGAAGCCGGAGTGGCATATGAACGAGGATGTGGCCAGCGCACTGAACGGCGCGATGAACCTGGATGCCCAGCGGGTGACGCGCACGATCCGCGCCGAGGCGACTACCAGGGACCAGATCAACGAGATGTTCGACGGCATCACGTATGAGAAGGGCGGCTCCATCCTGCACATGGTGGAGAGCTACCTGGGCGAAGAGACCTTCCGCCAGGGCGTACATAACTATCTGAAGGCGCACATGTATGCGAACGCAACGGCGGAAGACTTCTGGAATGCGCAGACCGCCAATAGCCACAAGCCGGTTGACAAGATCATGGAGAGCTTCATCTCCGAGCCGGGCGTGCCGCTGCTGAGCTTTGGCAAGGTGGCGAACGGCGAAGTAGCTGTAAGCCAGAGCCGTTTCTTCCTGAATCCGAAGAATGCGCCGGAGACTGCGAGCAGCCAGGTGTGGACGATTCCGGTGTGCTTCAAGACGGAGGGCACGAATCGGGATTGCGAGCTGCTGACGAGCAAGGAAGGCACGCTGAAGGTGCCGAACGCGCCGATCTTCTACGCGGATGGCGGCGGTGCGGGTTACTACCGCTCGGCATACACGCCTGAAGACTACCAAGCACTGCTGGCGAAGGTTACGTCGTTGGCGCCGGTAGAGCGGATCGGCGTGGTGGGCGATGAGCTGGCGCTGATGCGCGCAGGCAAGAGCAAGGCGGGAGATTTCCTGTCGCTGGCGGCGAGCCTGAAGAACGATGACAGCGCCGCCGTGACGGAGAATGTGATCGGCGGGATCAATACGCTGTGGGTTCGCGTCGCCGCGACCGAAGCGGAGCGCAAGGAGCTCTCCGCATGGGTGGTTTCCACGTACGGACCGCGTCTGGCGAGCCTGGGCGAGCCGAAGGACGGCGAGACGCCGGAGCAGCAGGAGCTGCGTGCGGAGCTGTTCGGGCTGGTGGGCGGCGTGGGCCAGGATCCGAAGATCATTGCCGAAAGCCGGCCGCTTGCGGAGGCATACCTGACGGAGCCGGGCAAAGTGAATCCGACGCTGGGACGGCAAGCGGTGGGTGTGGCGGCAACGAACGGCGATGCTGCATTTTTCGATCTGCTGCAGAAGACGGCGGAGACCTCGAAGGATCCGACACTCGCCAGCCAGGCGCTTTACGAACTGACACGCTTCAAGGATCCGAACCTGATGCGCAGGGGGCTGGAGTACGCGGCGTCCGGCAAGGTGCGCAACCAGGATGCGGTTCGCCTGTTCGCGATTGCGCTGCAGAGCCCGAATACGCAGGACAATGCGTGGCAGTACATCGAGCAGAACTGGCCCAAGGTGAAGGCGCAGTTCACTACCTGGGCGGGCGGCTCATTTGTAAGTTCGACGAGTGCCTTCTGCACGACGGAGAAGCGCGATCAGGTGAAGGGCTTCTTCACCACGCACCCGGTGGCAGCGTCGGCCTCGGCGCTGACACGGGCACAGAACTCGATCAACGACTGCGCGGACCTGCGTGCGGAACAGAGCACAAATCTGGAGCAGTGGCTCAGCTCGAGCTCGTCGGGACAGATGTAAAGACTGCAGTAGGGTAGAGGTACCGGCTGGCGTGAGATCTCACTCACGCCAGCTTTTGCTTTTAATGGGGCGGGCCAGCCGCACCTGCGTCCTTTTCGTTTGTCTTCTTCTCCGACTTCTGGCGCGTACGCCAGAAGTCTTCCTGCATGCGTGCGCGCTGGGCCGCGTAGAGCTCTTCAAAGCGCTGGTGCGCGAGCTGCAACGGCATCTCTTCCACCTGGGTGACTTCAACGTGCTTCACCTGATGCCAGGGATAGATGAAGCGGCCGTGGACGAGGAAGCCGGATTGGGCCCAGCTTTCGACGAGCGATTCAACTTCGGTTTTGACATCCTGCTCATGTTTGATGGGCAGCAGGTCAAAGGATTCCCCGCTCGCCAGGAAGGCGCGCAGTTGCGCGATGAGCAGGACTTTCGATTGGTTCTCTTCTTTCGTATCGGGATGGTTGGGCACGCATGTCTCCTGTCGGCTTTTCTCAACTTGAGATGGCGATGCGGCGGCAAGCGATGTTCGCGATGATCAGCCGATGCCCAGGATGCGGTTCAATGTCTGCTGGCTGATGCCAGTGGCGGCGAAATCGTCGAAGGCCTTCTCCGTGACGTGGATGATGTGATCCCGAATGAAAGCGGCCCCTTCGCGCGCGCCGTCTTCCGCGTTCTTCAGGCAGCACTCCCACTCCAGAACCGCCCAGCCCGAGAAGCCGTACTGCGCGAGTTTGGAGAAGATGGACCGGAAGTCCACCTGGCCATCGCCGAGCGAACGGAAGCGGCCGGCGCGGTCTATCCAGGGCTGATAGCCGCCGTACACGCCCTGGCGGCCCGTGGGCTGGAACTCGGCGTCCTTGACGTGAAACATGCGGATGCGCTCGCGGTAGATGTCGAGGAAGGCGAGGTAGTCGAGTTGCTGCAGGACGAAGTGGCTGGGGTCGTAGAGGATGTGGCAGCGCGGATGATTGTGGACGCGCTCGAGAAACATCTCGAAGGTGACTCCGTCGTGGAGATCTTCGCCGGGATGGATCTCGAAGCAGAGATTTACGCCCTGCTGATCGTAGACTTCGAGGATGGGCTGCCAGCGGCGCGCGAGTTCGGCGAACGCGGTGTCGATGAGGCCAGCGGGGCGTTGCGGCCAGGGATAGAGATAGGGCCACGCGAGTGCGCCGGAGAAGGTGCCGACCTCGGTGAGGCCGAGACGCTGCGATGCGCGCGCGGCGAGTTGAAGCTGGGTGGCAGCCCATGCCGCGCGCTCCGTGGCGTGACCGCGCAACTGAGGCGGAGCGAAGGCATCGAGCATTGCGTCGTAGGCAGGATGCGCGGCGACCAGTTGTCCGAGCACGTGCGCCGATAGCTCGGAGACGACGAGGCCGTGCCTGGCGAGCGTGCCGGTGATTTCGTCGCAGTAGGTTTGACTTTCGGCGGCGCGGGCGAGGTCGATGAGGCGTTCGTCCCAGGCGGGAATCTGGAGGGCGCGAAAGCCGAGGGCGGCGGCCCACTCCGCGATAGAGGAGAGGGTGTCGAAGGGTGGGGTGTCGCCGCTGAACTGTGCGAGATGGATCGATGGTCCCAGCAGGGTTTTCATGGCGCGTGCGACTCCTCCATGCGGTGCGTGATAGCGCTATTTCGAACGGTATCGGCATGGTGGACGAGACGCAAGTGATCGTTGCCGGAAGGCGCGCTGAGGTATTCTGCTGACACCGATTTTTTTACGCTGTTCCGGAGGCCCCCGAGTGTCTGCATTTTCCCGTTCCCTGGCTGCTGTCTGCCTGTCCTTCACGATTGCGCTGGGTCACGTCGCAATGCACGCGCAGGATGCGAAGAAGGATGATGCACAAGCAGAACACAAGGATGAAAAACAGGTACCGGTGCCGCCGGAATCGGCCGTGGTGACGCACCACGAGTGGAAAGCCGCGGGAACGCCAGTCGCTTACACGGCGACGGCGGGCAATCTGGTCATTCACGATGACGACGACAAACCTTACGGCAGCGTCTTCTATGTGGCCTACACGCAAGACGGCTTGACCAACGAAGCGGCGCGGCCGATTACGTTTTTGTACAACGGCGGTCCGGGTGCGGCGACGATCTGGCTGCATATGGGCTCCGTTGGCCCGGTGCGCGTGGTGACGGCGAGTCCGGATGCGACGGGTTCTGCGCCGTACAAGCTGGTGCCGAACGAATACAGCCTGCTGGGCAAAACCGACCTGGTGTTCATCGACGCGGTGGGGACGGGATTCTCGAAGCCGGTGGGCAAGGCGACGGAGAAGGATTTTGCCGGCACGGACCAGGATATAAAGGCATTCGAAAAATTTATCGAACGATACATTACGGTGAACAAGCGGTGGAACTCGCCGAAATATCTGATGGGCGAGAGCTACGGCACGACCCGCTCGGCGGCGCTGGCCGACGCGCTGCAGGAAAAGGGGATCGAGTTGAATGGCGTGGTGCTGATCTCGTCGATCCTGAATTATGCCGTGCGGGTGCCAGGATACGACACGGAGTCGATGGTCTATCTGCCGTCGTACGCGGCGATTGCATGGTTTCACGACAAGCTGGCGCAGAAACCGGCGGATTTGAAGTCGTTCCTGGAAGAGGTGCGGCGCTACGCGCGCGGGCCGTACGCAGAAGCGCTAGCGCAGGGCGATGCATTGCCGGACGCGGAACGAGACGCCGTGGCGCAGAAATTGAGCGCCTATACGGGATTGAGTGTCGAATACCTGAAGCAGACGAACCTGCGGATCAATCCATCTCGCTTCCGCAAAGAACTATTGCGGGGCGAGCGCGAGATCATGGGCCGGTACGATGCGCGCTTCGAAGGCACAGATGTGGATGCCGCGGGTGAGACGCCGGATTACGATCCCTCGGATACCGGGATCTCCGGCGCGTTCGTTGCTGCATTTCACGACTATCTGTCGCACGACTTGAACGACACTACAGCGGATACATATTATGTCTCCGGGCCGAAGGTGAACGAATCGTGGGACTGGAAGCACAAGGGTCCGGGGCGGGGCCGTCAGATGCAGCTGCCCTACGTGGCGGGCGATCTGGCTGATGCGATGCGCAAGAATCCGAAGTTGAAGGTCTTCTCGGCGAATGGGTATTTCGACCTGGCGACGCCATTTTTCTCGACCGAATACGATCTGGATCACATGTCTCTGGAGCCGGCGCTGCGCAGCAATGTGGAGTTCGGCTACTATCCGGCGGGACATATGATCTATCTGAATATCGAGGCGCTGAAAGAGTTTCGCGAAGACATGAATCGCTTCTACGCGGAGACTGCGCACTCGTAGAGCATTTTCCCTAACAGCAAGGGAAAGCTCCAATTGTCACTCAAATATCGCGACTGCGCGCACGGCTGAACGGTCTGGCGAGGCGCGGGCACAACTCAACGCATGATCGCGCCGTCCTACCGCTCTGCTGCTGACGCACTCCTTCTCTTCGACTTAGGGTGAAGCCCACGTCGCTGAGGAGGGTGCCATGCAATGCATCTCTCGCGTTGCGTTTCGCGTCAACAGGATTTTCCGTTGTGCCGGCGCAGGTATCTGCTGCCCTGGCCCGATACAGTGTCTCCTCGTCATTGCGGTGCTGCTCTGTGCGGTGCCGGCATCGTTCGCCGATGCACCGGGTCCTGCAGTGGTGCCGTTCCACTTCGTCCGCGGATTCGCTGTGATTGTGCCGGTGATGGTGAATGGCCGCGGTCCGTACGACTTCATGCTGGACACCGGGTGCACAATCACGACGGTGGATCGCGAACTGGGACAAGAGCTCGCGCTCACGCCGCGGGAGCAAGGCACGGTGACGACGCTGACGCAGCGCACTCCTGGATTGTTAGCTTTCGCACGCAGCGTGGTGGTTGGGCCGGTGACAGAGCAGAATGTGGAGATAATGATCCGCGATCTGAGCGGCCTTCGCCGCATTGCTCCGACAACCCGGGGCGTGTTGGGGCAGAATGCGCTGAACCACGCCGACTTCCTGCTGGACTATCGGCACAAGCTGATGGAGTTTGACACCGACGGTGCACTGGCACACTCGCTTGGCGGACATCATGTTGCTCTGCGCCGGGAAATAATAGATGGCGATCCGCAGTACGCCAACCTGGCGGTGCATGCGCGCGTCAGCGATCACGGTGCACGCGGGGTGGATTTTCTGCTGGATTCCGGCGCTGCATCGCTGGTGCTGTTCGACCGATTCGAGAACGAGGGGGTCGAATTCTCGAAAGGCTGGGTGACGGATACGGCGGGCGGCCAGCTTCTCGCGGATCTGCGCGAGATTCAAGTGGTGATCGACGGCAAGTCCCGGGAAGTGGCGACCCATGTGCTTGCCTTCAAGGGGGCAGGAAAGGACATTGATGGCCTGCTGCCAACCTCGATCTTCGACCGCATCTACATCTCCAACCGAGAAGGATTTGCGATGTTCGAACCGAAGGTGAAGAAGCCAGGACCGCTGGATCGGATGATCGCCGGCCTGAGTTCGCAGGCAAGTGCGCACGGGCCTAAATCGTGAGACTGATCAGGGGTTTCGGGCGGCAGGCCGGGTGCAGGTGCTAGGAGAGGTGTTGTGTCGAGGCGCTGTGTATCTGCTGCGCGATGGAACGAAGCGGCAGCATGGATGGCCAGAGCAAGCGATGAAAGAGCGTGCTCAGGGCAATCGCGCTGTTCCTCATTATGAGCTTCAGCATCTGAATCATTTTCATCATGGGGGGTCCCATCCAAACGCATCTTCAGGATGGCACGGGGCACAATTCCAGATGTTAATGGGGCAACAACATTCATTGAAAAGAGGGCTGCGCGGTGGGCAAGCACTCATGCGCCGGGATTGCTTGCATAGTACAACCCGCTCCGCTTTCGTTACTTTCCGTGCAAGGCTCGAAACCTAAATTTGCGAGCGATACATCATCGGACTCGAGCCGATCTGCAGGCTTACTTGAGCCGCATTCTCAATCTTCAACAAAAAAGTAACCCTTTCGCACAGGGTCACTCCCCTCTTCATCCGGCAGACGGCAGGCTCTTGGACATCTCGGAAGTCTGTGCCCAACCAACTCGCTCATAGAGCGGGCGGCCGGCGGCAGTCGCGTGTAGAACAAGGAAGGTGAGCCCGCGACGCTGGAACTCACGGTCGGAAGCCTCCATAAGCAAGCTCGCCACGCCGCGCCCCCTATATGCGGGCTCTACGAACACATTGAGTACGTAGCCCCGCCGGTCGGCAGTTGGATGAAAAGGATGCGGCGGCCAATCGATCTCCATCAGGCCGATGCCGCCAATGGGCACGCGATCCGACTCGGCTATGAAGCCGAAATAACGACCGTCTGTGAGGCGCGGTGCAAGCCAGATCCTGAAGGGAGCCGACATGGCGGCAAGGTCTGCCTCCGGGCGTCCGGATTCCCGAAACATCTCTTCGCGGTGGCGACACACGAGGTCAAGGTCGACGGCCGAAACGTTACGTAGGTTGATCATGCTCCAAAGTACGACTAACTCCTGCCCTGAAATCTTGTTTAAGACTATCGAAAGATAGGTCGAGAGTAAGTCTGCGAGACTTTGGAGGAAGCGATCTGGTGGGCATCTGTCCATGCCCGCGCGAACATCGACGCCTCGCTTCGTCGGTACAGGTTCCGACGGAGGGGCTAGCAGGGAGCAGCCCTGACCACCTCACCCTGAAGGGTGGAGGCGGTATCTGCGGACCCTGCGACGCGAAGAATCCTCTCGGCAATCTACGAAAGATGTCGATCCAGCAGGTCCTACGTTTATTTGCCGGCAGTGGCGGCAGCCTTCTTTTTCTCCGCCTGCACGGTCCAAGGGGGCACGATGCCATTTTGCCGCGCGTAGGCGACGAGTTGGCCTAGGTGTTCGTGCGCGTCGGCCACGAGAATGTACACAACATCGCCCTCGTTAGCCTGCGGGCCGAGCTTTGGCAGCAGCTTTGCGAAGTCCGCGTTGCTCATGCCATTGATTGTCTTGTTCGCGAAATCCCAGGACTGATTCAGATTCTCGACGATGCGATCCTTCTCGGTCGTGGATTTTTCGAAGTCGCGTGCTTTAAACCCTGCCGGAGGGTTCGCACCCATCATGCTGAGGATTCCGTAGCGCTCTCCAGCAACATGCAGAAACACCTCAGCAAAGGACCGGGTGTCGGGCGAAGGGCGCCAGGTGAGCTTGTCGCTCGGGAGTGCCTCGGCGAGATCGACACACTTCTTATTCACGGCCTGCAGGTCAACCAGGGCCTGGCCTTTCATGTCATAGCTGGGTGCAGTGCGGTCCGTGGCGTTGCCGGCATTTGGCGCGTGCATTGCAACAGCACTGGTATTCAGGATGCATGCGAGACAAATCAAAGAGAGAATCGGCGTTTTCATTGCGGCCTCCGCTGGAGCCCGAAGTTCTTGCAATCGCCCGAGGCTAGAGCAGAGGCGGGAAAGAGGCAAGCAGTTCGTGACCGGCCGTGTGTTTGGAGGGGTGAGCCGCCGCGTTCACGCGATGGCACGACACGCCTTGAGATGCTGAATCAGCGGGGCAGTAGCTTCTTCAACTCCAAAGATGTCAGCATGGCGACACGATCAGTTCACGCCAATTTGCGCTCG
The DNA here is from genome assembly GCA_963815025.1 of uncultured Acidobacteriaceae bacterium. Taxonomy (GTDB): domain Bacteria; phylum Acidobacteriota; class Terriglobia; order Terriglobales; family Acidobacteriaceae; genus KBS-83. Next base: position 168,374 of record CAWFFD010000002.1, read on the forward strand.
AATTTTCTCGTATTGAGTTTTTGTGAGGATACGTCGCTTCACTAGCTGGGAGGTGTTGTCGTACGGCCGTCCGGCGATGATGGCTCTAGCCTGGGCTGGCGTCACGCCGGGCAACTGCGCCAAATCCTTCCCGGAAGCCTTGTTGATATCAAGTGGCCCTTTTCGCGTCAGGCCCTCGACAACTCCCCGCGCAACTGCGCCCGCACTGCGCTTCGCCGCAGCGGTTGCGTTGGCAGTATGTTGCTGAAGGGAGCGGGTATTGTTGGAGTCGTAGCAACCTGCCAGCAACAGAGCGCATACCGACAGTGCGAGGGTTGCTTTCATGGGTATTCTGATGCGCTTTGACGAGCCATTGTAAGTTGGTTAGCGCGCGAATAGGACACTTTCCAAGCTATTGCCGAGCCCACAAGCCCATCCAAACCGGCACCCACTACATTTTCCGCTACATCTTCCCTGCTCGTGCATGCAGTCTGATTCAGGCTGGTTCCGAATGCCATACGGCCTTCGCAATCCAGGTACGGGCGCCGAACCCGGACTGCGAGATCTTCGCCTCCAGCAGCGTATCCAGCATGCGGTCGTAGAAATCGAAACCCTTCGGATTCCGCGCACCGGTCCCGTCAGGAAAAATCCGCGGCCACGCAATCGAAAATCGATAGGTCGTCAGACCCAGGTCCGACATCAACTCGATATCTTCCTTGTAGCGGTGGTAGTGGTCGTCCGCCACGTCGCCCGTGTCGCCGTTATGCGTCTTGCCCGGCGTGTGCGAAAAGGTGTCCCAGATCGACGGCCCGCGGCCATCCGCATGCACCGCGCCTCCACCTGGTACGAGGCCGTCGCCGACCCCCAAAGAAATCCCTCAGGAAACGTCCGCGGCGCAGTATTGCTGCCCGGCATAGCCTGCGCGCGTCCCGTCTCCGCCACACCCGGAAGCGCTGATGCTGCGGCCGCCAGCCCAAGCCACTGCCCAAATCTTCGCCTCGACATCCAATCGGTCATCGCCTCTTCCTCCACGCTCACGGCTGCGTTCCTCAAGGTACCACCGCCGGTCCAATGGCACGAATCGTTATTCCTGATCTACACGCCGGGCACAATACGGCAGCTCGGGCCGATGAAACGCCAGCCATTCTGCAAAAAAAAGACCCGCGCAACGCGGGTCTCTCTTTCAACCACTTCAGGCTGCGACGTTAGTAACGCCGCCGCCCGTTGTATATGCGCTGCACACCCACCTGATACCCCTGGCGGAAGGACGCCCGGTACGCATGCCGCGCCGCGCCGCCAACATTTGGATGCCGGTACTCATCGCGGTTGTTCACATTCGGCGGACGATGATTCTGAAAGTCTCTCCGCGCACCCTCAATCCCATCATGAAACCCGCGCCGCGATACATCGTCCCGGTACGACCCAGGAGGCCGTGTCCACGGCTGGTTATAAAATCCCGGAGGCGGCGGCGTTTCCTGCGCCTTCGCTCCGGTTACTCCGAGTGTCATGAATCCCAGACCGATGAGTATCGCCATCGTTCCCAGTCTTGCTCGCATGTACCCTCCTTGCCTTCCTGTTGCATATCCATTACTGCAAGAAAACAGCATTTGCAGTGGACTTCGATGAGCTGGCCCCCGCTGTCGTTGCTCCCTGAAGCATTATTCTTGCTGCTGCAAATCAGCGGAGATTCTCTCGGTGCGGCCTTCCCTTGACGAAAGGCCACATGAACTTCCGCTTGCCGCTCTAAGCTACAGGAATAATGCTTTACACGTAAGAAACAACGTCATGCAAGTGCCGCCCGCCTGCATATTGAGAACCCCGTGGCTTCATAAATGTAGCGTGAAAGCATCTTCTCACCGCAAATCCTGGGTGTGAGCGACCAAAGGGAGCGAACCCCGCCACCCGCGCCGCAGGCGCCGTTGCCTGGACGGCCAGTCCCGCATTTGCCCGTGCGGCCAGCACCGGACGGCAACTCCGTGGCATCCTGACTTCATGGCCATCCGCACCCTCTCCTCCCGCGAGGTCTATCGCAACCACTGGCTCACCGTCCGCGAAGACGCGATCGAGCGCGCCAATGGCACCCATGGCATCTACGGCGTCGTCGACAAGCACGACTGCGCCGCCATCCTTCCCATCGATGGCGATCACATCTGGCTCGTCGAGCAGTTCCGCTACACCATCGGCGAACGCGCCCTCGAGCTGCCCCAGGGCGGTTGGGAATCCGAGATCGACAACCCCGAAGAGCTTGCGCGCGGCGAATTGCGCGAAGAGACCGGTCTCGTCGCCGGCCGCATGACCCAGCTCCCCTGGATGTGGATCGCCTACGGCTTCGCCCGCCAGCGCCAGCACATCTATGTCGCGGAAGAGCTCACCCCCGGCCCCCACCAGCGCGACTACGAGGAAGCCGACATGCAGGTCGTCCGCCTCCCCATCACCGCCTTCGAAGAAAAGCTACGCACCGGCCAGATCCGCGACGTCTGCACCATCGCCGCCTGGGGCAGCTATCAGCTCTGGCTGCGCAACCGCAAAAAATAGCCACGCAAAAAAGGAACGCACCCATGCCCAGCTCTCAGCCTGAAGTGGAACAGCGCGATGTACTCGTTCTTGGCAGTGGAGAGGCCGGAAAATACATCGCCTGGACTCTGGCGGCCTCCGGCAAAAAGACCGCGTTGATCGAACGCCGTTACATTGGCGGCTCCTGCCCAAACATCGCGTGTCTCCCCAGTAAGAACGTCGTCTACTCCGCGCAGGTCGCGCACACCGCCACCCTGGCGGCATCGTTCGGCCTTCACCCAGCGGAACCCGGTGTCGACATGTCCGTCGTGCGCGACCGCAAACGCAGCATGGTCGACGGGCTCGTCAAGATGCACGAGAACCGCTTCCATCAGAGCGGCACGGAACTCATTCTCGGCAACGGACACTTCGTCGCTCCGAAGACCATCGAAGTCGCGCTCAACAGCGGAGGCAGCCGCACCCTCTCAGCGGAGCACGTCATCATCAGCACCGGCTCTCGCGCCACCATCGCGGACATTCCCGGCCTCGCCGAAAGCCAGCCGCTCACGCATGTCGAGGCGCTCGAGCTCGGTGAGCTTCCGGAACATCTCATCATCCTCGGCGGCGGATACGTTGGGCTCGAGTTTGCGCAGGCGTTTCGGCGCTTTGGCAGCCGCGTTACCATCGTCGACCACAACGCGCGCCTCCTGCCGCGTGAAGATGACGACATCGTCGAGGCCCTCACTCAGATTCTTCTCAGCGAAGGCATCGAGATTCTCACTGACGCGGAGGTGACGCAGGTAGAGGGCCGCTCGGGTGCGCACGTCACTCTCCACATCGATCGCTCCGGCGCGCAACATCGCAGCTCACCGGCACCCACATACTCGCTGCCACCGGCCGTACGCCAAATACCGACGGCATTGGCCTGGAGAAGGCGGGCGTCGCGTTGACCTCGCGCGGCTTCGTTCAGGTCAACGAGCGGCTCGAGACCACGGCTCCCGAGGTCTTCGCCGTCGGCGACTGCGCCGGCAGCCCTCACTTCACGCACATCGCCTTCGACGACTTCCGCATCGTCCGCGAAACACTTGCCGGACGCACGCGCGTGACCACCGGACGCCTCGTACCTTCATGCCTCTTCGTCGATCCCGAGCTCGCGCACGTTGGCCTCAATGAATGGGAGGCCCGGCAAAAAGGCATCGCCTATCGTCTCGCCAAATTGCCCATGGAAGCCGTTCTGCGCACCCGCACCACGGGCGAGACGCAAGGTTTCCTCAAAGCCCTCATCAGCATCGGGGACGATACCATCCTCGGCTTCACCGCCTTCGGTGCCCGCGCCGGCGAGCTGATGGCTCCCGTCCAGCTCGCCATGAGCGCCGGCCTGCCCTACACCGCACTCCGCGACTCCATCTTCACCCACCCCACCTTCTCCGAAGGCCTCGTCTACCTTTTCTCGTCCAAGCTAACGGAGGTCCCCGCAGGCAGCAGCCGCAATACATGACATGATTCCCGCGGCACCGCCTCATGCACCAACTCGCCCGGTAGCGCATAATCTCCAAAGCAATGACCTTGAGTCCCGCCTCGCGCAAACCCACGACGATGCGCCGATGCCTCCTGAGCATCCTCATTATTCTTTCGACAGTTACAATCGCGCGCGCCGATGAGCCGGTCAAAACTTCCGTCTGCCAGCTCAAGAAAGACCCCACCCCCTACAACCACAAGCTCGTCGAAGTCACCGGCTTCGTCACCCACGCCGCGCGCAATTTCACCGTCTATGACCCGACCTGCCCCACCTGGCCGGCTATCTGGCTGGAATACGGTGGATCCATCAACTCCGGCACCGTCTACTGCTGCAAAACGCTGAACGACCGCCGCCGTCCGCAGCCGCTGATCGTCGAGAACCTCCCGCTCCCTCTCACTGACAATCAGCTCTTTGAAGACTTCGATAAGGCCATCCAACCGCCCTTTCGCCCCGGGCAATCCGGCGCCGTCGAACACGCCACCTTGATCGGCACATTCTTCGCCGGGCAGCAAATGGTGGACGACACCGGACAACACTACTGGGGCGGCTTCGGCTATCTGGGCTGCTGCAGCATGCTCGCCATCCAGGAAGTCAAGGATCCCGACACCCAGCCCCGCCCCGATCTCGACTACGGCGAATCCAATGAGAAGCTGAATCTGCCCGACCCGTCCTGCACCCTTCGCATGCTGCTGCCTGACGAGCAGAACGCCGCCCTTCTGCAGGCGCAGCACGACGCGGAAACCCCATCACGCGGCTGGGCGCTCACCGATCCCGCGCACGTCGCCGCCGATGCGCTCTCTCACGCTGTGAAGCACGGCGCGCCCACGCCGGAAGAGATGAAGCTGACCCACGATTCACCGGCGCGCAAGACATATCAATGGAGCAAAGCCGGAAGCTCGAAGACCTACACCGTCGTAGTCAGCCGCCCCTACTGGCTCTCCTTCTACGCCCACGACTCCAAACAGGTCGCCTGGGTCGCCGTCATCGCCTACGAGGCCTCATGCAGCGGTGCCCCCGAAACAGACTGACCTGTCTCCGTCGAAAACTACGCGCTAGATCGCCCACAAATTCCAGCGCGAGCGACCAAAGGAAGCGAGCCGAACCACCCGCGCCGCAGGCGCATCCGCCTGGATGGCAAATCCCGACCAAAGGAAGCGTGCCGAACGACTTGCGCAGAGGCGCATCCGCCTGGACGGCAGGTCCCGCGCCGCAGGCGCATCTGCATGGACGGCAGGTCCCTAGTCCTCCACCAACGCCTTCAGCCGCCCCAAAGCCGCATCCCACTCGGCCGAAACCTTCTCCAGGTAATCCCGCATCTCCATCACCGGCCGCGGATCGAACGCAAACCGGCTCTCGCGTCCCTCGCGCTGGCAACGCACCATCCCCACTCGCTCCAGCACGCGCAGATGTTTCGTGATCGCCTGCCGCGTCAGCTTCGATCCCGCCGTCAACTCGGCAATCGATCGCGGCTCGCCACTCGCCAGCGTCATCACCAGCCGCAGACGCGTCTCATCGCCCAGGGTCGCAAAGAGTACAGCAAACGCCGGCCCGCGCCATCCCCGCACTTCCCGTCGACTGCCCCCGCGCTTAAGGTTTTTCCGCGACATGGCGCTCGATATTCTCCATCTGCTGCAACCATCCGCTGTCATTTCTCATGAAGGCCTCAGCCCGCCGCGACGCTGGAATCCTGTCGAAGCCCGATTCCGTCACCGTCAGCAGCGTTCCCTTGGCCGTCGTCTCCAGCCGGAACTCCACCAGCGTCTGCGGCTCCTGCGAGTAGTCCATCTTCGGATCGACCGCATAAGGATGCCATGTAAACGAGAACAGCCGCTCCGGTTCCATCGCCTTCACCACGGCCTCCCACTGCAAGTGCTCATAGCCCGGCCACGTAATGTGTCCGCGCGACACCGCACCCGCCACAAACGGCGCTTCGATCTTCACCCGAAACCACTCGCCAAACTCCCGATAGTCTGTCAGCGCACGCCACACCCGCGTCACAGGAGCCTTCAGCTCAATCCGCTTCTCAATACGATCCGCCATAGGCAACCTCCAGGTTGCATATTAGCGCGAGCCATTGCAAAGCGCAACCGAACGGTTGCCTCTCAACTCGTCCGCATGTGGCCGATCCGATGCGGCTCTACCGGAACACCAGCATCTTCAGCCAGCCTTCCCAAACATCGGACCATGCATGCGCAATCATGTTCGCGCGCAGGTTTCTGCGCCACGCGGCAAGCGCCCCATAGAGAACACCGAGAACGCTGATGACCATCACCTGCTTCCATCCCTGGTAGCTGTGCATCAGGCCAAAGACCACCGCCTGCCCCAGCACCGCCACCACAATGCTTCCGCTCAGCGCATGAAACTGCTGCTGCAGATAGCCGCGGCTCTGCAGCTCTTCCGTGAATCCCGCCGTAATCGAAACCAATATCCAGACAAGAATCTCGGGCACGCTCTGCGGCAGAAGCGCGGCCGCGGAGCGCGCAGTGTCCGGGCCCAGCAACAGATGCACACCATACGCCGTCGCCTCCCACAGCACCCAGAACGGCACCGCAATCGCAACGTCAGAAAGCACGCTCCGCCACGATCTCCATCTGCCGCCGGAGAGTGTCTCCAGATTGCCCCCATACCAATGAACGCCTGCCCAGCAGTAATACAGCAGCGCGCAGTCTGCGAGTATGTCGATGAGATAGTTCTTCATCGCCTGGCTGTGATCGGCAATCTGTCCCGCAGCCCCGTGCCCTTGCCCCACCGTCTGCACGTGAAAGCCCCACACCACGATGGCTGCGTTGATCAGCAGGTATCCCGCCAGATGGCCCCACGAAGCGATCTGCCGAACGCCGCGCGTCGCTGTCTCATCACGCTGGATATCTCTTGTAATAGGCATAGACGTTCACTGCCGCCGGTGCTCGGTTTTACGACCTGAGAGAAAGCGAGGTCATCCAAAAATCCCAAAGTGAGCGACCAAAGGAAGCGAACCCAGCTACCCGCGCCAAAGGCGCGTCCGCCCGGACGGCCAGTCCCTACGACGAAGCCCGGGTCCGCCAGGCCAGCCCCCACCACAGCGCGATCCCCGCCAGTTGCGCCAGCACCATCCATTCGATCGCTTGCCACGCAACGCCGCCGTGATTCGATGCCAATCCCGCCACCACCAGCAGGCAGCACAGCACCGCGGCGGCCGCCAGCATCGCGTTCCGCCCATAGTGCGTCCGCCGCAGGAAAAGCCCACTCCAATCAGGCGCGCGACCCACCTTCCGCTCCGGCAGCTGCGCCATCACCCGCGCGGCAAACTCCGCCGGCACCGTCACCGCGGGAGCCTGCTCCAGCGCGCGTGTGATGCGATCCTCCTTCTCCCGTTCGAGATCCCTCTCCGGCGTCATAGCGCAGCCTCCTTCCGCCCTGTCGTACTCATTCCCGCCGAGCTCGTTCCCGTCGTCATCGCGATCAACTCCCGCAGCCGCGCCCGCCCCCGATGCAGGTGCGTCCGCACCGTACCGATCGGCATGCCCAGCACCACCGCAATCTGTTCATACGTCCGCTCTTCCTGATGGTAGAGCACCAATATCGTCCGCTGGATCGCGCTCAACTGCGCCAGCGCGCGCTCCACCCCGGCGGCAAACTCGCGCTCCAGCAGCATCTCCTCCGCGTTGCGCGATGGATGCCGCAGCCGGTCGCCCCAGTCCTCCGCCTCATCCGTCAGCGAGGTCAGCGGCCGCTCTTCGCGGTGCCGCCGCCGCAGCTCGTCCTGCGCTACGTTCACCACAATGCGGTAGAGATACGTCGACACCAGCGCCTCGCCGCGAAAACCCGGCAGCGCGCGATGCAGCCGCAGAAAGCAGTCCTGCGCCAGGTCGTCCAGCCCCTCGCCGGTTCCCAGCAGCCGCAGCAGGGTGCGGAAGACCATCGGCGCATGCTCCTCCACCAGCGCCCGGAAGCGGGTATCGCCGGCAACGGGCGTAACTGGAGAAACAGGCTCTTGCACGAAAGTCAGCACCTGAGAATGCACGTGGCAGAGTAAGACCGGGCCAATCCTGCAAAGTTTCACGCCCGAAATTTATTTCGACCGGTGAAACTCCGCCGCGCCGCGCCAGTCTAACGCCGCCAGTACGAGCATTTCCCCGGCAAAATGCCGAAACAACGGAAACGCTCCTCGGAGTCTTCTATGTCATCGTCCATGTTTATGTCGCCCTTCGTCGTCGCCGTCGCCGGCTGCCTCATGATCCTCGGCCTCGGCTGCTTCGGAATCTATTCCGAAATGGATCAGAAGCGCCTCCGCTCGCAGGAGCGCATGACTCTTCTAGCCCGCGGCATGTCCATCGAAGACATCGAACGTCTGCAGCGCCAGGTGCAGAACGAGGATGTCTCTGACCCCGTCCGCACCATGAACAACATCCGCCGCACCGCCATGATCCTGCTTGCCAGCGGCGTCGGTGTCATCGGCTTCGGACTCCTCTTCGCCGCCATTCTGCGGAATCATGTGCTGCTCATCATCCCCGCCGCCGGCATCATTCCCATCGCCATCGGCCTCGGCTTCTGGATCGACTACAAGATGCAGGCGCGCGATCTCGCGCGCTTCGGCCTGGAAGTCGACACCCAGACTCCGGCTCGCAAATAACCCTGCACGCTGCCGCCTACCCCACGCCGGCCATGGCTGCTTCCCGCACACCCGATCGCGTGATCGACAGCACGCTGATGTCATCCTGCTGACCAAAGTTCTGGGCCGCCGTCGCTATCTCTGCCGCGCTGATTTGCGTCCTCAATAGTTCGTGAACGCGATCGAAGCCGAAAAGCTGCCCGTGCTCGTCCTGCGCTTCGGCAATGCCGTCGGACATCAGCATCAGGGTGTCGCCGGGCGCAAGTTGGAAGTGCATCACCGGAAACTCCGCATGGGCTGCCAGGCCCAGCGGCAATGCGCCCTCCATAGGCAATGCTTTTCCATTCAAATACGGAGGCAGGTGTCCGGCGTTGGCCAGCGCTACCGCGCCGTCCGCTTCAATGTTCAGAACCAGGCAGGTTGCGTGGGCTTGACCGCGTCCGCACAGCCTTCGATTGAGCGCCTCGATCATGGCAAGCGCGCCGGCGCTCGTCTCAGCGGTGCTGCGAATGGCCTCGACAATCAGGGCCACCAGCATCCCGGCCTGCAGCCCCTTGCCGGTCACGTCGCCAACGACAACCAGCACGCTGCCATCCGGCGTCAGGTCCATCGTGCCCCACGACGCGTCGTCGAACATCGGATCGGCCCAGCGAATGTCGTCGCCGGTATGGAATTTCCACGGCCCCGTCAGCGGGATCATGGCTTGTCCAAACCGGATCTGCATGCCGGATGCGGGAGCAACCGTCCCGTTCTGGGCATGCAGCGGCCATGCCGAGAGCAGGGCCAGCAGAAGATACAAAGCCGTTCTTTTCATGCGAGAGCCGTCTCCGCCTCCGAGCGGGAAGTCATCGCGATGCGCACCGGACGGCCATGCGGCAGAAGCAGGCCCCGGAAGGCGCAACCGGGCGGCATCCGGACGGTCTGCAAAGAGAATGGGGGCATGGGAATCCCACCATCGGCGGTTGTGCAAGGGAAGTCAAGCAGGAATGACTATCGTTGATCACTCCCGTTGCAATCCTCTTTTAGGAACGCCGGTGTAATCTCTTTAGCGAATGTCTCCGGCAGCCATACAACGCCATCGCGGTTCTGCCCGTCAGATAGCATGCACCCCACCATCATTAGCCGATTTCCGAACCGGCCAGGTCTCGGTGTGCCTTCTCCGCATCCAACCGCAGGGAGTCGTATGACCGCAGCGTCGAAACCATCCAGCCAGCTTGAGCGAAGCTTCGAACTCCTTGAGCGAAGGTTTGAACTCGTGGTCCAGACCGGTTTGCTCCTCAGCAAAGAGCTCGATCTCGAATCTATTGTCCAGGCCGCCACGGATGCGGGTCGGGAGCTCTGCGGCGCACAGTTCGGCGCCTTCTTCTACAACGTCATCAATTCCAGCGGCGAAAGCTATCTGCTCTACACTCTCTCCGGTGCCGACTGGGAAAGATTTGCGAGCTTTCCCATACCCCGCAACACCGCGGTCTTTGCTCCTACCTTTGAGGGCAAAGGAATCGTTCGCTCCGGCGACATCACAAAAGATCCCCGCTACGGCCACAACCCTCCCTGGTTCGGCATGCCCAGCGGACACCTTCCGGTGCGCAGCTATCTCGCCGTCCCCGTCAAGAGCCAAACGGGCGAAGTCCTCGGCGGCCTCTTCTATGGGCACGAGCAGCCGGACATCTTCGCTCAGGACTCCGAAGACCTCGTCGCCACCGTCGCAGCACAGGCCGCCGTCGCTGTCGAGAATGCGAGGCTCCGCGAACAGCTCACGCAACGGATTGCCGACCTCGCCAATGCCGAGGGCCGCCACAAAGACGCCTCCAAGCGGCTCGGCGAGTTCGCCGCCATCATCGAATCCTCCGATGACGCCATCATCAGCAAAGACCTCAATGGCGACATCACCAGTTGGAATCCCGCCGCCAATCGCATCCTCGGCTACACCTCGGACGAAATGATTGGCACCTCCGTCCTCCGCATCATCCCCCCGGAGCTGCACTCGGACGAGCCACTCATCCTCGCAAAAATCCGCGCCGGGCGGCGCATCGAGCACTTTGAAACCACACGCATCACCAAGGACGGCCGCCGGCTCGACGTCTCCCTCAGCATCTCGCCTGTGTGCGACAGTACTGGACAAATCGTCGGCGCTGCAAAGATCCTCCGCGATATCACGGCGAGAAAGCAGCTGGAGCGGTCGCTCCTCCAGGCAGAGAAGATCGCCGCTACGGGCCGCATGGCCGCCACCATCGCGCACGAGATCAACAATCCTCTCGAAGCCATCGTGAACCTGCTCTATCTCGCCAATGCGCGCGCCACCGATCCTGAACAGATCGGCTTCCTCAACGCCGCGGAAAGCGAAGTCGCCCGTGTCTCTCATATCGCCAAGCAGACTCTCGGCTACTACCGCGATCCCTCTGCGGCCGCCAGCGCCTCTCTCTCCGATATCGCCGCGGAGGCCATCCGTATCTACGAGCCCCGCTGCAACGCGGCCAATATACGCATCGAACGCCACCTCGAGCCTTCGCCCGACATCGTGGTCCGCAAAGGCGAGATCATGCAGGTCATCTCCAATCTCATCACCAATGCCATCTATGCCATGCCCTCCGGAGGCACGCTCTCCGTCGCCGTGAAACATCTTTCACCCGACAACGGTACCGGCAACGGTGTTGTCCTCTCCGTCGAGGACACCGGCATCGGCATCTCCAAGGAACATTTGCCCCGCATCTTCGACGCCTTCTATACCACCCGCAGCCATATCGGCACCGGCATCGGCCTCTTCGTCGCCCGGCAATTCATCGAAAGCCACGGCGGCAAAATCGAAGTTCAAAGCCGCACCGGCCCCCGATCGCACGGCACCAAGATGTCCATCTATCTGCCGCTCGCCAGCCAGTCCGCCGCGGCCTGAAAAGAATCGTTACCTTCCCCCGCCGCAGAGCTATTTCGTCACGATCGGCAGCACAATATGCGACGGCATCTCCGGCGTGCAGTAAACCCGCTGCGTCGCCGGTACGAAGTCGGCTGCCGTCGCCTGATAGATGCTCGGCATAAATCTCTGCGGATTGCGGTCGATCACCGGGAACCACGTCGACTGCACCTGCACCATGATCCGGTGGCCCTTCAGAAACACATGGTCGTGATCCCGTAACGGAATATCCCACTTCTCCGGCTGATTGGGCGTCAGCGGCTGCGGATCTTCGTAGCTATGCATGTAGCGTCCACGCCGCACTTCCATCGCGATGGGCAGCTCATATCCATTGAGGGAATCGGTGTAGCCGCTTGGTTTTGCCGGCGCAATATCGTCTGCGCTCTTCTGCCCGCTCTCCGGATAGACATCGATCAGCTTCACCACAAAATCCGAATCCGTTCCCGAACTCGATGCATACAACGCCGCGGCAACGGGCCCCGTCATCACCACGTCGTGATCGAGCGGCGCGCTCACAAATGTCAGCACATCCGGGCGATCCTCCACGAAGCGCTGATCGGCGACCTCCCAGGTGCGCCACTCCGGCTCGGGATACGTCGGCGAGATCGGCCGCACTCGGTACGGCACCGGGTTCGCCGGATCTGAGACATACTGTCGATATTGCGGTCCGCCCGCGGCATCTGGCGCGAACGACAAACTTCCGTTCGCATGCAGATACAAATTCGTCGGCTTCGATTCCTTTGGAGGCCACGCCGCATAGCTCTGCCACGTATTCGATCCCGTCTGGAACGTCGTCACCTCCCACTCCGGTTTCGAGCCCTTGCCGTGCAGGTAGTAGCGGAAGAAAGCAGCTTCGATATTCTCGCGGAATTCGAGTGCCGTCTTGTGACCGCCGAATGGCACGATGCCGATGCGGTCACCCTCCGGCGTCTGCCACTCTCCGTGAAACCATGGGCCGGCCACCATCAGATTGGTATGGCCGGGGTCGTTCTCCGCCGCATGCCGGAAGATCTGCCACGGTCCCCATGGATCTTCCTGGTCCCAGAATCCCGCCACATTCAGGTTCGGAACCGTGGAGCTGTGCAACTGGTTCACCCACGCTTCTTTCTTCCAGAACGCGTCATAGTTGGGGTGCGCCATCATGTCGTTCCAGAACGGCAGCGATCCGTGCAGATACTTCGCATTCACCTCGCTCAAAGGCCCCAGCTTCCGATACCAGTCGTAGGTGTCGTAGGTATCGAAATCGAAATGCGTGTTCTTGTTCTTGTCGGCCTCTTCCAGCACCGAGTACTCGAGCGCATAGCTCTCGCGCAGTGCCCCATAGCGATGCATATCGTCATTCATCCACTGATCGACCGGCGCAGCCTGCTCGCTCACCGCCTTCAGCGCCGGGTTTGGATGCAGCAGCGTCAGCCCCGCCGTCAGTCCGTCGTAGGACACCCCATAGATGCCGACTCTGCCATTATTGTTCGGCAGATGCTTCACCAGCCAGTCGATCGTGTCGTACGCATCGTTGGTCTCGTTGGCCTGCTTCGGGTCGTTCGCATCGTATTGCGAGGTCAGCAGAAACACGCCTTCCGATTTGAAGCGTCCCCGCAGGTTCTGCTCCACGAAGATGTATCCGTCTGCCGCCAGTTCCTTCCAATCCGGCGGCAGCCACTCGGCTCCGTGCTTCGCCGCCGCCTTGTCGAATTCCTCCTGCGTCGGCACTCCATAAGGCGTGCGTGTCAGCAGGATCGGCAGCGGCTGGCTTTGATCCCTCCGCGTAATCACCGCCGTCTGCAGATGCACGCCATCCCGCATCGGCACCATGAACTCCTGCACCCGCCAGACGCTCTCCACCTTCGCGGCCGCAGCCGTACTCTGCGCCGAAGCCTGCGCCTGCAGCACGGGCAGACACGGCAGCAAAGCCACAAGCAGGGCCGGCAGTGCCGGGAAGAAGGCGGAAGATTTCCGGCGGAGCTTCAGGGAATGGAAGACCACGTGTAAGAACATGTGCGAAGAACCTCATCGTCCGATCGTCGTCGCGGGGAGCGAGGGGCCAGTATACAAACCAGCCATCGATCGCAAACATGAACAGCAAAAACCGCTCCGGGAAGAAGGCCGCGCCGCCTTCAAACCAGCCCGTGAACCAGAGTAGGATGATGGTGTCCGAGGGTGCGGCGTATGCTTGTTGGAGCTCGCCAGGCCGGTTGCCTTATTGCTATGCATCCTCTCTCTCTACGCCGTCTTCCACACGGCGTTCCTGGTCCCCGGAATCGGTCTCGAGCAGACCATCTGGAACTCGCTCCAGCTGCTGGCCGTGGCCGCCGGAATTTCTCTGATTGGCGGATTGATCTTCCAGGAACAGCCGAGCCAGGAACAGCCGAGCGGTGCCAGGGTTGCACCGATGCCCGGAGAGCGTCTCAACGGCACTCGCCTCATCGCCACCCTGCCCATGCAACTCTTCTGTTGGACCTCGATCGCCATCCTCGCTCTCTTCATCGCTGCGTGGTATCTGGGAAGCCAGTGCCCCTTCGACTGCCGGGACCATCGCTTCTAGAGCACCCTCTTGATATTTCGTCCCGATATTTCGTCCCGGTACCGTGACGCAGCTTCCGCCGCGCTGATACCCTCGCAACCGGATTCACTTTCGAGCACTCTGCATCTTCTATTCTTGAGAGGAAACACCGCATGGCAAACCCATTCGTTCACCTCGAACTCAATACGCCCGATCTCTCCAAGGCGAAGGCCTTCTACGGCGCACTCTTCGGCTGGCAATTTCACGATATGGATATGGGCGGCCATGGCATCTACAGCACCTTCAAGACCGACGAGGGTCCCGGAGGCGGCATGGTCTCCATGCCCGGCGGACATCCCGGCTGGCTCACCTACGTCGGCGTAGAAGACATCCAGCAAGCCACCGACCGCGCGCGCTCCCTCGGCGCCACCATCCACATGGGTCCACAGGAAATTCCCACCATCGGATGGATGACCATCTTCCAGGATCCAACCGGCTGTACCATCGCCATCTTCCAGCCCAAATAAATCGGAACGCTAACGAGGCAGCAAGCCGGTCATCGTCAACGGCCGCACTAACTTGATGGGCTACCGCTCGCTTGGGCAGTCACGCTTTTTGCAAGTGAGTTCGTGAGAGCATGGGCGCCATGAGGGGTCATAAGCATTGGACAAGAGGAGACAAAGCGATGATTGCCGTACTCTCGTTCGCGATCTTCCTCGCACTTACTTTAGGTGTTTTTACCGTCGCGATTATGGCGACGCACATTTACGACATTAGAAATGGCTGGAAAGCTCTAGCGAGCCTCGCGATCTTTATCCTCATTTCCTACGGGGCACTACGAAAGAGACTGGGTTAGCCAAGGTATATGTATTGCCACCGACGGAACCAGCCTATTTTTCGCTCCGGAGCATCGGCCTGAGGCCTATCTTGTATCATCTTCGATCAGCGTCCGGGCAAGGGAACGTTGAGGCGGGCAGCATCCTCGTACATATAGCTCTCCAGCGGCGGCGTACGGCACAGACACATTTTTTCCCCGCCGCCAGGCAACATATCCCCCTGGCAGAAGACCACCGCCCCCGCCTGCCGACAACTCCGCCGCATCCTCGCGCCTCTAAAAAGGCATGAGGTGAATCATGCACGGATGCAAGTATCTTTCTTTGACCGCGTTAGCCAGCCTCTGCTTGTTCGTAACGACACCACGCACGAATGCCCAGATCAGCGTCAACATCGGACCCGCCCCGGTCTGCCCCTACGGCTATTACGCCGTTCCGCCCTACAATTGCGCGCCCTACGGCTACTACGGACCGGAGTGGTTCAGCGGCGGTGTCTTCATCGGCGCCGGCCCCTGGTTCCACGGTCCCGAACACTTCTACGGGCATGTCGACAACCACTATCATTTCGAGCACTATCACGGCTCCTATCCGCATCGCGGCGAAGCCCCCCGCGCCGGCTGGAACGGTCACCCCGAACACTTCCATGGCAACGAAATGCGCGATGGCCACGGCCAGGCGCACGCGGAGCATCACTAATTCGTAAACTTTTAGCGTCGCTGTTGTCATAGCGCGCAACCCATGGGCACGGATGTCTGGAAGCTCACGGCATCCATGCCCATCACCGTCCGGCGCAAAAGGCCCAGACCAGACCAAAGCAACAAATTGCCCGCTTCTCGCAAAGAAGTGCAGGCAATATTTGTAACTGTCCCGGAAATAATTTGACCTATGCCGCCTTTAGTCCCGTTCCGAGACGAAATCCACACGACTAAACTATTTTGCGAAATATCCAGTGCTTTTCGCACGCAATTTATCCGATAGACTCCTTATTCGCACCCTGTACCACTTTCTGGGAGTATTCGATGGCGCGCAGCTCTGCCAACGCCTCACGCATCTTCGGCATCATCTTGATCGTTCTGATCAGCGCCTGGGATATGGATGCCATGCGTCCGCATATCGCCGCGCATTCCTGGGGCACCCTCGCTTGGTCACGCTCTTCCTCATCGTCCATCTATCGGACTACCTCACCGTCGGGCGCCTGGTGAACCACCTGGATCCCCTGGTTTTCGCAATGGCCGATGCCACGCCTACAGCCTTTTCGCCCATGAGCCCAGCCCACCGCAAAGCTCTACACCTTCACCGCCGTCACCAGCACCGCGAAGCAGGTTTCCGGCTCGCCCTATCCCGTCACCCAGCAGCACTTCATCGTCACACCGGAATAGCGCAACCCGGCTTCGCCAAGGGAGCCTGTGACGCCCAGGAAAGCACTCGCAGTAGCCGGGCGTCATCGAGCGCGATTCCAAACTCCCGCCCCACCGCCGCATCTCCCGCATCCCGCCGCACACTTCGCCCAACCACGCGCCGCCGCGCTACTCTTTCTCTTAGGCGCCGGCCGCTGGCAAACCAGCGCTCGCTTCCAAACCCGCATTCATGACACCCAGCCCGCAAAGACGATTCGGCGAAAGGCAGATCCAGAACGCGCTCGTCTGGCTGCTTGCCGCCGCCGCTGCCGTGTGGATAGGGGACTGGACCGTGTGGTCCGATCCGCGCATGGCGCGGCGGAGGCTACGGCGCCGTGCAGGTAGACCAGTACCTTCAGACGCCGCTCAAGAACCACAAGATGGAATACGACCACATGGGCCTCATCGACCAGGCTTGCGCGCGATCCATCTTTCCCCACGCCGGCGACAATCCCTGTTGGTGGCTCCGCCGCCACGCCACGCAGTGGGAGTAGCATGATCGCCCCCATGACACCCCATCGGAAACGCCAACTTCAGGACGCGCTGCTCTGGATGCTCGCGGCCATCCTGCTGCTGTGGCTCGGCGACTGGGCCGTCTGGCGCGTCCGCGTCTGGCACGGCGGCGGTTACGATACCGTCCAGGTAAGCCACTTCCTGCTGACTCCGCTCAAAAATCACCGCATGAAAGCCGACGAGCAGAGCATCGCCGGCCAGCCCTGCACCCGATCCATCTTCCCCCACGCCGGCGACGACCCCTGTTGGTGGCTCCGCCGCCACCCCACCGAATTCCAGGACGCATCGCTTCTTGAATAACCCCTCTTGAATAACGACAGGTGTATCCGCATCACCCGTTTGCGATGCAGGATCGCCTCTCGCCGCACGCGAGACACCCGATGTATCCTCGCCCCAGCCAACCCGACCCCAGCCAACCCGAGAGTCGCACATGACCCCGTCGAAGATCCCGCCCCACCGCCATCAAAGCAGCTCGCATCCTTCATCCTGAAATTCACGCCCGAGATAGCCGCGCTCGCCAAAGACGTTCTCGCAAAAATGCGCCAGCGCTATCCCACCGCCCTCGAGCTCGTCTACGACAACTACAACGCCCTCGCCATCGGCTTCGGCCCCACCGAGCGCGCCTCGCAAGCCATCTTCTCCATCGCCGTCTTTCCCCGCTGGATCAGCCTCTTCCTCCTCCAGGCGCAGAAAGGCAGCACCCCACTCCCCGATCCGGAAAAACGGCTGCAGGGCAGCGGCAACGTCGTCAAACACATCCGCCTCGCCTCCGCAAAAACATTGGACGAGCCCGCCATCCGCCAACTGATGCAGGAAGCCGAAGCCCGCGCAGCCGTCCCGCTCGACCCAAAAGGCAAACACCGCCTCATCATCAAGTCGATCTCCGCGAAACAACGCCCACGCCGGCCGGCATGATCGCCAGTCACAATTTCCCGTACTTCGAATCGGTGGCGAGAGATAGCGCGCCGAGCTAAGAGTAGGAAGTATCTCTGCCACACTAAACACATGAAGCGGCCGCCAAGACGGATAATCGTTGCCACGGTCGTTGGGCTGGTGTCGGAATATGCCTATCCAGGAATGCTCGCAGCGGCGTTGGTATTTCTGAAGGAATAGAGGGCGATCACGGAGGGCTGTATCTTGCACTCGCCGTCGCCTTAAATTTTGCCTTTTTTTATAGCGTGACATATTACCTATTCGGCCGGTTTTCAAAGCCCAAGATTCAAGCCGAGATACCACACATGCCCCTCCCGATTGACAAGCAATCGCCGCTCCGCTAATCTGCCCGCATCAACCCGGGTAGTTCTGGACGCAGGGGCCTGAAATAACAGGTGCGTTTCCAGAGCGATGGTTGGTGCGAGCTTCCCTAGCCGGTTGGGGGAAGGTCTCGCTCAACGAATACCCGATCCCACCTTAGAGAAGTTGCACAGTCTTCCCGACGTTGAAATACGTTGGACGCCGCTGCGTCCGAAGGAGGATTTTCTATGAGCAAATCTCGAAACGTGGTGATCACCATCTGCGCAATCTTCGCCGCCATGATGCTGTCTTGCTTTGCGCAGGCACAAAACAAGGCAGCAACAATCCCGTATGGAGCGAATCCGGCGGCTGGACACTATCTGCGCGTGGATGATGCAAACATCTACTACGAAACCTATGGAAGCGGCGGAACTCCGCTCGTCCTGCTGCACGGTGGACTCTACGGGTACATCGAAGAGTTCGGCGAGTTGATTGGAGAGTTGAGCAAACATCGCCGCGTGATTGCGATTGCCACGAGAGGCCATGGAAAATCGGAGCTGGGAACAAAGCCTTTTTCCTATGCACTGTTCGCGAGCGATGCCGTCGCTGTCATCCATCACGAAACCGAAGGAAAGGTTGACGTGCTCGGTTTCAGCGATGGTGCAGTGACTTCCTATGCGCTGGCCAGTGCTCATCCGGAGTTGTTACGGCGGTTAGTGGCAATCGGCGGCCCTCGCAAGTTCACCGATTGGCCTCTCGCCGCACAGGCAGAATTCAAGAATGCAAAGCCCTCCGATGTGGAGCGGGACTCCCCACAGTTTGTGGCTCAACGGAAAAAACTGATGCCTCAGCCCGACCGATGGATTGAGTTTAACGAGAGACTCGCCACGCTATGGGCAGGTCCGGTCTACGTGACCGACGCGCAAATTCAGTCGATCAAGGTACCGACCCTGATCATCATGGGAGATCACGATCAGTACAACCAGATCCCCAAAATGGTCGAGTTGTTCCAGCTCCTGCCTCAGGGAGAATTAGCCATCATTCCTGGCTGCGGCCACGTCGTGCTTGACTGCAAAGCAGCATTCACCATCACCGCAGTCGAGACTTTTCTCGATGAACAAAGAAAGTGAGCCGCAACTTCGCCACAAACAACTGCGCTCACATTCGATCTATAGTTATCTGCCACGGAAGTTATCTATCCGGATTGTTAGCTATCCCGATAGCTAACTTCCCCAGATAGTTAACTTCCCGGAGCAGCGATGCCCGCACCCGACAACCCGCCCCACAACCCGGTAAACTCTGTAGACCTCTACGACAGCGCCTACAGCAACTACGCGGCAGATGTCTACCGCCAGGTCCGCCTCGCCACGTATGGCGAAGATCTCGGCCAGACCAGTTGGGTCACCAACGAAGAGTCGCGCGCCATACCTCAGGCATTGCAGCTCTCGCCTGCCTCCCGCGTCCTCGAAATCGGTTGCGGCTCCGGAGGCTACGCCCTGCAGGTCGCCACTGTCGCCGGCTGCAGCGTCGTAGGTGTGGACATCAATGACGCCGGCGTTCGCAACGCCAACACTCTCGCACGCGCCCGCCATCTCGCAGACCGTGTCTCCTTCGAGCAGTGCGATGTCTCGAAGGCACTGCCCTTCCCCGATGCCGCATTCGACGCTGCCTTCGCCAACGATGTCCTGTGCCACATTCCCGGACGCCCCGCGCTCCTCGAGGAAGCATTCCGCGTCCTCAAGCCATCCGCCCGGCTGCTCTTCAGCGACGCTCTCATCATCGGCGGCGCCCTCTCGCACCAGGAGATCGCTACCCGCAGCTCCATCGGCTACTACATCTTCACTCCGCCCGGACACAACGAGCGCCTGATAGAGGACGCCGGCTTTCACCTGCTTGCGGCGACCGATACAACGCAGAACGCCGCCGCGATTGCCCAACGCTGGCGCGATGCCCGCGACCAACGCCGCGAGGCCCTCATCTCCATGGAAGGCATCCTGACCTTCGATGGCGTGCAGCAATTCCTCGCGTGCGTCGCAACGCTCTGCCGCGAGCGCCGCCTCCTGCGCTACCTCTACCCGCCCAAAAACCAGCCTAGCCATTAGGTCAACGCCGCCCCGCGCAACACCGCATTCCAGAATTGGCAGCCCGAAACGTGGCTGGCAAGCAGCTGGCGTACGAGACACTCACAAATGGCACTGGCGGCGCTACCTCTCACTAGGCGGCGGTAAACGTAAACACTAGCCCTTGCTGGCTTTTTTGTTTGCGAACAGCATGTTTCTTTGGCACCGGTTTAGCGCTAGACTTGGGCGCGCGAAAGACTCGTGTCGCGATCTTCTCGAACCTCGCCGCCGCTTTCGGGCCTTCGTGATATTCGTGTCTCATCAAGGTCCTCTCATAATGCTAGGAGCGAAACACCGTGCCCGATGAGCAAGAAAGCACACACCCAGAGGATAAATCCAGCGGCAACCCTTTTGCTCCCGACCTCATGCCCCCACAACAGGAACCACCAACTGAAAACCAAAGCCAGCAAACCACAGACGACCCAGCTACGGCCGCCGGCGTAGCGAAGGAACTTCACTGGCTTGAAAAGCTGAGCATCATTGGGCAACTTAGTCTCGTAGCTGTGGGTATAACCGCGGCCTGCATTTACGGGGGACAATTGGGAGAGATGAGAAAGACGACTAAGGCAACCCAAAATTCGGTCGCCAATGCCGAACTCAACTTTAGAAGAGATGAGCGCGCATGGATTGGGTTCTCCTTCGTTCCAGGTCCCATAAGTTTCACCGTAGGAAAGTCCTTCTTCGTCCCTACGTTGCTTATCAATACAGGTAAGACACCTGCGAACAATGTGGAGGGAAACATAGTCGTAGGCGTATTTGAGCGGGGCAAGCCTTTGGACTTCGCCTATACCTCTGGACATGCGAACTATCGAATCTCTGCTGGGACAATATTCCCTAATGGTTCCTTTACGGAGAGTTTTCAGGCTATACGTCATGGCGAGATCAACGCCGAGGCGATCGTGATCGACAAACCCCTGCTTGGTGAATTGTTGAGTAGCACCAAACTTGTTATCGTGCATGGGAAAGTTACCTATGTGGACATTTTTGGAGTCCAACACTGGACGCGGTATTGCAGAGTAGTCAGCAATCCTTCGCTGATCCCCGACGACTGTATGCGTTACAACGAAACAGATGGAAACTATTAGGGCTGGCCCTGTCACGGTATCTCAATCTTGGAGTCCTGATTCTTGTGGGTCAAGTACGTTATGTCAAAAATATTTGACACACCCATCCCGCTTGTCATACAGTTCTCCGTGTCAAATATCTTTGACACGGAGAACACACTATGTCCCGCCTCGCTTTTCAGGAAAGGATGCTCTGGGCGCAGCTCGCCGCCATCCTGGCCGTCGGCGTCTTTTATGTGCACTTCCTCAACAACGCGCCCCCGGGACATCACTACTTCCACGCCGTGATCCTGGCGGTGCTACTCGTCTTCGGCTCCATCAGCTTCGTCGCGCGCCGCCGTTCTGGCAACGTCGTCGGCGCCGCCAGCGTAGTAGAAGACGAGCGCGACCGCTCCATCGCCGCCATCGGCACGCGTTGGAGCAACATCATTCTCTGGGTCGGCCTGGTCCTCATCATGGTCC
Source organism: uncultured Acidobacteriaceae bacterium (assembly GCA_963815025.1). Lineage (GTDB taxonomy): Bacteria > Acidobacteriota > Terriglobia > Terriglobales > Acidobacteriaceae > KBS-83. Next base: position 189,986 of record CAWFFD010000002.1, read on the forward strand.
TCTACTGGGACCACGGCTCCATACACTCCGCCGGCTTCGTCATCGGCCTCATCTTCCATCTGCTTCTGCTCGCCGGCATCGCTCGCATCGTGCGCGAGCTCGTCGCCTACCGGATCAACGCGTGACATCCCCCATCCGCAACACCATCCGCGAACTCCGCGCCGCCCGCTCCATGACGCAGCAGGGCCTCGCCGACCTCATCCACGTCACCCGCCAGACCGTCATTGCCATCGAAGGCGACAAGTACTCTCCCTCGCTCGAAGTCGCCTTCCGCATCGCCCGCGTCTTCGATGTGCCGCTGGAACAGATCTTTCAATACGTGCCGCAGCGCCCCCGCGGAAAATAATGCGGGGACGCTGCGATCTCGACTCAGGAAAGGAAAATCCGCGAAGGCTTCAGGCGTGCTCAGGCCGCATCGCGCGCTGCATCTCCGGCGTCACCGTCACCTCGGGCTCTTCGAACCAGAGACACGCGATCCAGATCAGCAGCGTCATGTGGTACACCGGCTTCAGGCTGACCTCCAGAGCGGCCCACTGCTGAAGATTGCCCATCAGCAGCAGCAGCGTGTGCACCCACATCCTGCCGAACATGTAGAGGGCCAGTCCATAGAGCACCGCCTGAGCATGGATCCGGAAGCGAAGGCCGAAAAAGAATGTGGCCAGTATCAGCAGTGACGTCACGCCGCCGACACAGATCGACGACATCTGCCCGATGCGCAGCGCAACCTGGATCGGCAGGTAGGGGCTCGACGGCGACAGCCACGCAACCGTGGCAAGCACCCCGACCAGCACGACCAGGAAGCTCCAGTAGCGCCGCGCCAGGCCCGCGAGGCTCATCTCGCACTGGGCCAGCAGGACATGCGCCACCTCGTACAGCACCAGCAGGCGCAACACCGCGTCCAGCGCCTCGAAGCTCCAATAGGAATAAAAATTGATCGTCGGGTATCTCTGGACGCAAAACAGAACGATGGTCTGGACTGCGTCCTGCGCGATCAGCAGCGTGAACCAGGGAAATTTCTGATGCCGCCGCTTATGCAGCAGGACACACAGCAGGCCCAGGTTCAGTGCGAACCCGGTCACCCATAGCACGTAGTCCCAAGACCCCATATGCATCTCCCCCGGTTCAGCTTACCCGGGTCATCGCTGTGTCCTAGTTGCCGGTTGGAGGGGGCTGCGTCGGTGTCGGATCGACTGGCCCGCTAGTGTCGGGCCCGATCGGAGGTACAGGGTTCGGTTGCAGGATGATCGGCGGGACCGGTGTCTGTGGCCCGGACTGCTGAGCAGCGGCGAAGACAACCGGTGCTGCGGCAACCAGGGCAGAAACGACGAACAGGCGAACAACCTTTTTCATATGCTTCCGTCCCGACTGGACCCATCTGCTGGCCCGTCTGTCTTTTATGTAACCCAAAATAGGTGCCTATCGGGGTAGATGAAATACGTCCTTCGTTGTACCTCTGTGGGTGCCGAATCAGAGCGTTTTCGAGTCCATGAGAAACTTATAAAGGGTAGTTCCGGTTGAATCCCTACCGATGCACCCGATCTGTCGCATCACCTCACTGCCACACGGTTAAACCCCCATGCTGAGGTGGTGCGCTTACTGCCAGGAATTCCAGGGCGAGATCGCCCCACTCGACATATTCACCACAACTCACGGCATCTGCCCGGCCTGCCAGGCAAAGGGCATGGCCCGGCTTGACTCCGAGATCGGAAACTCGCACCGCCTCCGTGAAATCCAGGGCTTGCTGTATGAGGCCGGCAAGGCCGGAGACATGGCTGCGGCCCCCCGCATTGTCCACAGTGCCCTCGCCGCCGGACTACGCCCCGTTGACATCCTCGTCGGTCTCATCACTCCACTTCTCTATCTCATCGGGGTCGAGTGGGAGAGCAGCTTCATCACCGTCGCCGACGAACACCGCTTCACCAGCTTCTGCGAGCGCGTCTTCGAGCTCGTAGTGCCTGAGGTCAAAGCCGCCGGCGCGCCCATCTCCGGAACCCGCGACGCCTTGGTGTTTCTCATGAACGCCCGTGGCAACCACCACAACCTCGGCATTCGCATCCTCTCCCTCTGGCTGCAGTCCAAAGGCATAACCAGCCGAAATCTCCATCCAGCGCCTTCTCCTGAGACTCTCTTCCAACTCGCGACGGAAACCAGGCCCCGGGCAATTCTGATCTCGCTTGCCCTGGAGAAGCAGAAGGCGTACGTCCACAGCATCGCTCGCAAGATGGAGGCCCTCCCGCGCCCGCCACCCACCCTCATCGTCGGCGGCTATGCCATCAAGCACCACCTCATCTCACCTATCCCCGGCGCTCTATTCCTTGAAACCATGACCGGCCTCGACGATCTCATCTGGACCCTCGAGTAATCGCACCGGCTAGCCCACCTCAAGCAACATTTCCACGTCACTGCCAAACAGTGTTCGGTCGCGATATGCCCGGTTGCGGGAACCGGTGATCCTTCGTTGTACCTTTGTGGGCCTTCAAATTGCATCAGGACGGCGAAAAGGACAGCCTTTTCAATCTGAGCGACACTAGCAAAGGAGGTTGTCACATGCGATCGGACATTGTCCCCGGCGCGCTCTTTCCCGACTACGAGCTCTCAGATCACACCGCGAAACGCCGTAAGCTCTCCGCGCTGCAGGCGCTGCAACCCATGGTCCTCGTCCTCAGCCGCGGAGGCTTCTGCCCCAAAGACCGCCGCCAGGCCGAACTCCTCATCCAGTTCCATCGTGAAATGGAAGTTGGCTACTGCCGTCTCGTCACCATCAGCACCGACAACATCTCGCTCACCAACGAGTACCGCACCGGCGTCGGCGCGCACTGGCCATTCCTCTCCGATGCCGGACGCGTCGTGCAAAAGGATCTCGACATCGCCGAATACACCGACCCGGCCAACAATCCCATGATCCCGCACGTCATCGTTCTCGAACCCGGCCTCATCGTCTACAAGGTCTACAACGGCTACTGGTTCTTCGGCCGGCCGACGATGGAGGATCTCCGTCAGGACCTCCGCGCCGTCACCAAAAAATGCCGCCCCGACTGGGACATCACCACACCGGAACTAAAGAAGGCATGGGAAGAAGGACGCAAAGACCTCTTCTATCCCTACGGCAAAACCTACGCGCAAACCCTCGGCGAGCAGGATTGAGCGCTGATCTGATCAAGTCAGTGACCTCATTCAGTGAATCGGTCTGTTCGCCGCACAATCTTTCGCGATCAGCAATCGCTATTGCACTATCAGCGTCAACGATTGCGTGGATGTTGCGCTTCCGGAAGTGGCAGTGATCGTTATGTGGTAGGTACCCGCGGCTGTGGACGGCGGCTGCTGGCTTCCGCCAGAAGAGCTTCCACCGCATCCCGTAATGATCGAGAGGCCGGTCGTGAGAAGCGCAAAAAATAGCAGCGATCGCAGGATCAGGCCGGAGTGTCGGAGTTGGCCGATGAATGCCAAAAGCACGGCGCACGATAAGAACCCAAGACCCGCGAGTTGGACATCGGATCTATGCCTCAGATCCAATGCCGCTTGCTGGGAAGTTGTCACCGTTACCGTGAAGTTTTGCGTTCCTCCTGCCGAGAAAGTAAAGCTTGAAGGTGACATGGAGCAGCCCGCGTTTGCCGGCGCGCCGCTGCAGGCTAACTTGACAGTTCCGTTGAAGTTTGGTCCCGCAGTGAGTGCCAGGTTGTAGGTTGCGGATTGACCGCTCTTCACCGTGGCGCTGAGAGAGCCTCCCGATTGCGGTCCTATCGATAAAGGCGCTTCTCCCGAGCCCGCCAGCGAAATGCTCTGCGGACCTCCTTCAGCATCATCTGTAATGGTGATTGAGCCGTTCTGCGAACCGATCGCTGGCGGGGTAAAGACAACGGAGATCGAACAGCTGGCCGAACCCGCCAATACTGTTCCACATTGCGATGTCTCCGCAAACGGTCCGCTGGCCGTGATGGATGAAAGGCCGACCGGAACGCTGGACGTGTTCGTCAATGTAATCGTCTTCGGCGCAGATGACGTGTTGACATCCTGACCGCCGAAGTCGATGGAAGCCGGAGTCGCGGTCAACATTGCAGTCCCGCCTATCCCGGTGACGAGCACGACGGGCTTCGAGTTGAACGCATCTTCCTGAATCACCACCTGGCCGTTCTGTGTACCAAGTGCCGTAGGAGAAAAGACGATCGGAATCTCGCAATCTTGCAGGCGAGAGAGCGCCGTGGAGCACACCGATCCCACAATATCGAATGGGCTTGCGACAGCAGCTCCATTCACGTTAAGCGGGGAATTGCCGCTGTTGGTGATGGTGATGATTCTGCTGTTGGATGTCGTTCCAGGTGTCACCGCACCGAAATCCAGCGAAGACGGACTTACGGTTGCCAGCGGAGCGCTGACAAATAACGAGCCGCTTCCTCCTGCCGTGAGCAGATCATCCACTCGATCGCCGTTGAGGTCGCGAGCCAGGACCGGTGGCCCGCCCGGCGCGTCATCCGCAAACACGATGGGCGTTTGAAATGTGCCATCACCGTTGCCGAACAGGATTTCCAGCATCCCCGGGGAGTATGCCGTCACTGCGATGTCCAGCTTTCCGTCGCCATCAAAGTCGCCGGTAGCGAGCTGCTGTGGAAAGCCTGTCACTGCATAGTCAACTCTGGTCGGGAAGGTCCCGTCGCCGTTCCCCAGAAAGACATCGACCTTGCTCCCGGTTGCGATCAGGTCCAGCTTGCCGTCTCCATTCAGGTCCGCCACGCTCAGGCCACTCGGAAGTTCATCTGTTGCATAGATCACTGGAGCCGCAAAAGTTCCGTCGCCATTCCCGAGCAGCACAGCAATGCTATTCGAGAGCACGGTGAGTGCCAGATCAAGCTTCCCGTCATGGTTGAAGTCTCCCACTACTGACTTATCGGGAATACCTGTTAAATTCCACGATCGGCGTACCGGCTGAAATGTTCCATCCCCATTGCCCAGGAAGACCTGCAGGGGTTGAGACTCGAGGAACTCGTTCCCGACGTCGACGACATCCGGATAGCCGTCTCCGTTGAAGTCTCCCACCACGAAGCTGCGTATCTGGTTATCACTGTTGAAAGTAACCGGTGTTCCGAATGTTCCGTCCCCCTTTCCCGGCAGCAGAGTTGTGCCACTCACCAGCAGGTCCAGGTGACCGTCACGGTTGAAATCTGCCGCAGAAGATGTGCTAAGGGTTGCAACCTGGGTTAAGGTTTCGGTCAAGGGCTGCCTGAAAGTTCCGTCACCGTTCCCCGGCATCACGGCTACAACAGGTTGAGTATTTTCAGTGATAGCAACATCCAGTTTGCCGTCGCCGTCGAAGTCACCCAGGGCCGCTGAGGTGATATTTGCCTGCAGGCTGCTGCCGAGCGGCAGGTTCTTCCGCGGGCTGAAGGTCCCATCGCCATTGCCGAGCAGAATGGTCGCGTAGTCTCCCTCCGAGTCCACCACCGCGAGGTCATTGTTCCGGTCCCCGTTTACATCGGCCACGGCAAAGAAGTAGGGCTGCCCTCCTGTTGCGTATGCTTCAAAAGGCTGAAACGTACCGTCGCCATTGCCCATGAGCACAGCGGCGCCATTATTGAAGACGCTGGACATCAGCAGGTCCAGTTTGCCGTCATGGTTCAGGTCAATCAGCTGGAGATACTCCGAGCCGAGGGAAGTGTCCGTAGCTATCTGCTGTTCCGGCTGAAACGTACCGTCGCCGTTACCTTTCTGCAACGCTACCGTCGCGCCAAAATAATGCGTGACGATTAAATCCGGAATTTTATCGCCGGTCACGTCGCCTGCCGCGATTCCCGCAATATTAGCTCCGGACGGATAATTGACCGCTGCCTGGAATGTGCCATCGCTATTCCCTAGCAGCACGGATACCAGGCCCGGTGTTCCACCGGAAAAGCTGTTGGTCGCCATATTCGCGAACGCCAGATCCAGGACACCATCGCCATTCACGTCGAATACGGTAAACCCGCTGGGTACGCCGCCCGCCGAGTAGTCTTTCTCTGCCTGAAACGTCCCATCCCCGTTTCCCAGCATGATTCCGGCAAAACCGCAGGTCGTACCGCAGCTTCCCGCGGCGGCCAGGTCCAGTTTCCCATCATGATTGAAGTCGGCCACGGCCAACAGAAACGGTTGCGCCTCTGAGGCGTAGATCGTCGGCGAACCGAGAGTTCCGTCGCCATTGCCCAGCAGGACGGCTACGCCAGTGGTTGCCGTTACTGCGACATCCATCTTGCCATCGTTATTGAAGTCTCCAGTAACAAGGCCCAGGGGATAGTCCCCCGCAGGAAAGTCGGTCTTTGCTGCGAAAGTTCCATCGGGCTGTCCCAAAAGGACAGAAATGCTCGGGCCGTCTGAGTTGGCGACAACGAGGTCCGCGCGGCCATCGCCATTCATATCCGCAATGGCGACGCCGTGCGGAAACTTGCCCGTTGCAAAATCGGCTCGATTGAAAAAGTACTGCGGTGGGGGCGAGACAAATCCGTAAGCCGACAGTTGTGAAAAAAGCAGAACGACCAACAATGAAAGGACCCTGGCAGAAAAGCGCAAAAAAGTGCCTCCGGAAGAAGCGATGGGCGTGGGAGAGATTGATCGCTGGCATCATAATTTATGCCGGCACGAGCTGTCCCGACTCACATGTCCCACTCTTCGGGACTCAAAGCTCAGCTTGGACAACAAGCAATTTCATGAACTAGCCATCTTGGATAACCGGAGGCCTGAAAGGTCAGATTCGGTTCGTCGCATAATCGCCGAGTCACGCATCGAGAACCGATCGCTCACGAGAAGTCGACACATCGGTACGAATCCACCCAAAATTGAGAGCCATCGGCCAAAGCACTCACTGAGCAACGGCCGTGTACGTTTTCGCGTGATTGGTCGAATAAGCGCATCTTGACTTGATACTAAGATATCTATATAAAGACATCTTAATATGGCAAAGACCGATGCCCTGCAAGGTTCACTCGATCTGCTCGTGCTCAAGTTGTTGTCGCGGCGCCCGCGGCTTCACGGATACGCCATCATGGCTGCCATCGCCAATACATCCGGCGAAGTGCTGCGCGCAGAGGAAGGCTCGCTCTACCCCGCACTCTACCGCATGGAGGAAGCCGGCTGGATTCGCGCCGAGTGGATCAAGAAAGATACCGGTCGCCGCGCCCGCGTCTACGAACTGACCGCCGCAGGCAAAAAGCAACTGGGCGCAGAAGAGTCGCGCTGGCAGTCGGTCAGCCTGGCCATCAATCGGGTTCTCCGGGAGGCATGACATGTCGTTGTGGTCGCGTATCTCGAATGCCGTACACGGCGAGCGTCTGAATCGCGAGATCGAGGAAGAGCTGCGGTTGCACATCGAAGAAGCCATCGCCTCGGGACGCGACCCCGACGAAGCACGCCGCACCTTCGGTTCGATACTGCGCCAGCGCGAGGTCAGCCACAGCATTCGTGTCGCCGGATGGCTCGAGTCGCTTCTCGCCGATTTAAAATTCGGCTGGCGGCAGCTCTCCCGCAACAAGATCACGTCCCTGGCCGCTGTGCTTTCGCTCGCCCTCGGCATCGGCTCCTGTGTCGCGGCCTTCCGTCTTATCGACGCGCTGCTCTGGCGCCCGCTGCCCATCGCCAACTCCAGCAAGCTCTACGTCCTCTCCAGCAAGTTGACCGGCCCCGAGGGCAGGCCTATCGAGGACGACCACTGGGCCACGCCGAACTTCAAGCTAATGCGCGATGCCGTCCGCGATGACACCAGGGACCAGGCCGACCTCATCGCCATCAGCGACGCCGACCGCACCGACATCACCTGGTCCACCGACGACGACATGGAGAAGGCGCACGTCGTCTTTGCCTCCGGCAACATGTTCCCGCTCTTCGGTCTGGAGCCCGCGCTCGGCCGCCTGATCGCCCCCGCCGATGACCGCGCTCCCGGTGTCGGTCCCTATGCGGTCCTCTCCTGGGATTACTGGAATCACCGCTTCGGCCGCGATCCCCATGTCCTCGGCCGCTCGCTTCACATCGGCGACCAGACCTTCGAAATCATCGGCGTCGGCCCTCGCGATTTCACCGGAACCGAAAAAGGAACCGTCACTGATATCTTTCTGCCTCTCAGCATGAACAGCTTCGCCACCCAGGACAGCATCACCTGGCACCGCACCTTCCTGATGTTGAAACCCGGCGTCAACCCCGCCACCGCCCTCGAGCCGCTCCGCCAGCATCTCTCCGCCGTCAGCCGCGCCTTCGAGCTCCAGTGTTCGGAGTGCCTCCGCGGCATGACCCAGGCATCCGTCGCCCGCTATCTCAATAAGACCCTCGTCTTCAGTCCCGCCGGCGCCGGCATCTCCGATCTCCAGAAGGACTATCGCCGCTCACTCGGCATCCTCGGTCTGCTCGCCGCTCTCGTCCTGCTCATCGCCTGCGTCAACGTCGCCAACATGATGACCGCCCAGGCCGCCGCCCGCGCTCAGGAGATGGCTCTCCGCATCTCGATCGGCGCCGGCCGTCGTCGCCTCGTCCAGCTCATCCTCTGCCAGAGCGCGCTGCTCGCCCTCCTCGCTTCCGTCCTTGGCGCATGCTTCGCGGCGTGGTCGGCGCCCTTTGTGCTCAGCCTCATCAATCCGCCCGACAACCCTGCGCGACTCGCCCTTCCCGCCGACTGGCGTGTGCTTCTCTTCGGCTTCGGGCTCATTCTCGTCATCGTTCTCTTGCTCGGTTTGCTTCCTGCTCTCCGCGCCTCTGCCGTCCGGCCCGTCGCCGCTCTCAAAGGTGGTGAAGATCCGCACTCGCCACGCCGTCTCCTCCGCGGAGCCATCGCTCTGCAGGTCGCTTTCTGCTGCCTCGTCCTCTTTCTCTCTTCGCTCTTCGTCGCATCCTTCCAGCGCCTGCAGAATCGCCCCCTCGGCTTCTCCACCGACCGCGTGCTCCTGCTCGAAACCGTTGCCGGCAAAGGCCAGCTTCCCGTCGTCTGGAACCAAACTGCCGAAGCGCTCCGTGCCGTCCCCGGCGTCGACTCGGTCGCTATCTCGGGCTGGCCCCTTCTCGGACGCATCCGCATCAACAGCGACATCTCCATCAACGGCGCGCCTCCCAGCCCCATTCCCGCCTTTTTCCTGAACATCTCCCCCGGCTGGCTCTCGACCATGAAGATCCCTCTTATCTCCGGCCGCGACTTTCGCCCGCAGGATACCTCGCCGGGAGCCGCCATCGTCAACGCAACCTTCGCGAAGACCTACTTCCCCGGTCAGGACCCCATCGGCCGCCCCTTTCAACGCGGTGCCAATCAACCCGTCTACAAGATCGTCGGCGTCACCCCCGACATCCCTGACCACGACCTGCGCGAGCCCAATCGCCCCGTCTTCTACGTCCCCTTTTCCGGCGTCGACGCCAAATCCGTCCCCACCCCCGAAGGCTTCGCCACCTTCGTCATTCACACCGACGCCCGCAACCCGCTCGCCCTCGCCGGCGGGCTCCGCCAGCTCATCGCCGAGCGCCACAACGGCCTCCGCGTCTCGAACATCACCACCCAGCTCGATCTCGTCCGCGACCAGACCATTCGCGAGCGCCTCATCGCCATGCTCGCCGCCTTCTTCGCCGCCGTCGCGCTGCTCCTCGCCGGCATCGGACTCTACGCCGTCCTCAACTACTCCGTCCTCCAGCGCCGCCGCGAGATCGGTATCCGCATGGCGATTGGCTCCACGCGTGCCGGCATCGTGCGCATTGTGACTCGCGATGTCTTCCTGATGATCGCGCTCGGAGGCTGCGCCGGCGTCGCCCTCGGATTCGGCGCAGCACGCTATGTCGCGTCGCTCTTCTACCAGGTCAAAGCGACGGACGCCGATATGATCGCGCTGCCCGCGTGCGCCATTCTGCTCACGGCTCTGATCGCGACCCTCCCCGCCGTCCTGCGCGCGCTGCGCACCGACCCCACCCAGATCCTGCGCTCGGAGTGAGCGGCAGAGTCCGACTTATAGCGAACCTGCGGCAGGTCAACTGCTGTTGACAATGCCTGCATGCATAAGTATTTTATGCCTATGTTCGATAGGCCTAATGGCACGCCTCCGGGAGCACTGCCTATGCTCATTCTGCGCGTCCTGCAATCCGGCTCACTACACGGTTACGCCATTGCGCAGCGCATTCATGTGCTCTCTAGCGAAGTCCTTGCCGTCGAAGAAGGACTCCTCTATCCCACGCTCCAGAAGATACTGGTGAAGGGTTGGGTCATCGCAGAATGGGGAATCTCGGAGACGAATCGTAAGGTTCGGTTTTACCGCCTTACAGCAGCCGGCCGCGCACAGTTGAAAGCGGAAATGACCGGTTATGACCGCATGACACGAGCCATTCAGGACATTCTTCGCACCGCATAGGAGAACACCCATGGGCGAGTTCTGGCGTCGCATCGTCTACCTTTTCAATAGTCGCCGTCTCGAAGCCGAACTCCAGGCCGACATGGAATTCCACCGCGAGATGGCCGCCCATGCGGGGCACAACAATTTCGGCAATGTGCTCCGCATCCGTGAGCAGGCCCGTGAAGCCTGGGGATGGACTTGGCTTGATCGCCTGATTCAAGACTTGCATTATGGTGTGCGCATCCTTGCCCGCAGTCGCGGGTTCACCATCGTCACCGTGCTCGTACTTGCCATCGGCATCGGCGTCAATGTTTCGGCATTCGGTCTCTTCGATATGGTCGCCCTCAAGCCACTCCCGGTGCGTGATCCGGCATCGCTGGTGCGACTTGAACGCCGCTCACCGCATGCATCCACCAGCGAGATGGCATATCCCTCATTCGCCTTTTACCGCGACCACGCCCGCACCTTATCGGCTGCGATTGCCGTGCTCGGTGTGCCTCCCATGCAGATCGACAACGACCTGCAATCCACCAGCGCCTCGTTCGCTACCTCCAACTACTTCACGGAACTCGGAACGCGTGCCGCCTACGGCCGTCTTTTTGATCCCGTGCTGGATGACTCAAGCGCGGCACAACCGGTCGTGATCTTGAGCTACGGACTGTGGCAGCGACGTTTCAACGGTGATCCTTCGGTCATTGGCCGTGTCATTCACATCAACCGGAAGCCCGTCACAATCGCCGGCGTCACGCCCTACGCCTTCGCCAGTCTGGGTGGTCAACATCCCGATCTATGGATACCAATCGCTCAACAGCCATACCTGATCCAGGGCAGTAAGGTGCTCACCGATTGGACAGACTCGAGCATTCGCATGTGGGGCCGTCTCGTTCCCGGCGCAACAGCGCAAGCCGCCGAACAAAATCTTCGCGCGCTCACCGATCAGTTGCGCAAGGAGCACCCCGCAGCGGTTTGGGACAACGAATTCATCCAGAGTTCGCCCGGCGGGCACCTGCAGACTATGCGGCCCGAGATGTATCAAGTCGCTGCCATGGTGGGTGTGCTCGCCCTGCTGATTCTCGCCGTAACCTGTGCAAACGTGGGTGCTCTTTTGCTGGCCCGCGGTATCACGCGCGAACATGAGATCGGCATCCGGGTGGCTATTGGAGCCAATCGCGGCCGCATCTTTCGGCAACTGTGCACGGAAAGCATCATGCTGGCAGGACTCGGATCGATCGCCGGAATCGGACTTAGCTATCTAGTCTTGCGCGTTGCGCTTTCTAAACTCGATGCGCCCGGATGGCTCACCGCCGCTCCCGATTGGCGCGTCTTGCTCTTCACCGTCGGCATGACGTTCATTGCTGCACTCTTCTTCGGTATCGCGCCGGCAGTTCAGGTTGCCCGGCAGCGGCAACGGCGGACGATGGCTCGACAGGTTCTGCTCGCAGCGCAGGTTGCTTCGAGCTGTCTGCTGCTCATCGTTTCCGGACTTCTCGTGCGAGCCACGCAGCGCGTTCTCTTCACGGACCCTGGCTTCGGTTACGAGAGCGCCATCTCGTTTGATCCGCAGCTTGACAAGCACGGCTACTCGGAAACGAGGGCAAAGTCCTATCTCGACCAGTTGGAATCACGCCTGCGTGCTCTGCCGGGCGTTCATTCGGTTGCGCTCGTACGCCTGCCTCCGATGGGGCATATTACCTCCCGCGAGAACCGCGAAATCGGCGGTCATACGCTGACGCTCTATCCAAACTGGGTGAGTCCGGGCTACTTCGAGACCATGCAGATTCCGTTACTGGCGGGACGGACTTTCTACGCCGGGGAGAAGAACGCGGTTATCGTCAGTCAATCCTTCGCCCGGTGGGCGTGGGGCGGTCAGAATCCCATCGGCAAGCGCATGCCGGGCGATGATTCGAAGGACACCGTAATCGGTGTGGTGGGCGATGCCCATGCGAACGCGCTTAACGATGATGATGCGGTCGAAGGTTACTGGGCAGCTCAATCGGACAACATGCCGGGCATGGCTGTCATAACCCGCTCCGCCGGGTCATCGTCTGCAGTACAGGAGGCAGCCCGCTCCATCAGTGAGAGCATCGATCCAAAACTGTTTCCTGAAATTCATCCTCTCAAACAGCTCTATGACGAGATCGCCAAGCAAATTGAACAGATCGCTGCGGTTGTGAGTCTCATGGGCATCATCGCCGTTCTTCTTGCGGGAGTTGGCATCATCGGCCTGGTCGGCTTCAGTGTCTCGCAACGGACCAAGGAGATCGCGATCCGCCTCGCCCTGGGTTCGCCGAAAGCCCAACTATGCGGAGTGCTTCTGAGGCAGTTTGCATGGCCAGTAATCGGCGGCCTCGCGGCAGGAAGCCTGTTGGCCATGATGGGCTCAAAGTTTCTCCGCATCGCACTATTTGGTGTCAGCAATCTCGATCCCATCGGCTTCCTCGGGGGAGCCGGAGTTCTTCTCGTGGTGGTGATTCTCTCCGGCGTCATTCCCGCCAGACGTGCAATGCACCTCAACGTGGCAAAGGCGCTCCATTATGAATAGTTCGATTTGCAACTCAGCTTGGACTCAAGTCGCGTTTTGAAATTGAAAGAGATCCAATCGAAAAGAGTACGATCGATTGTCTCTGCCATGACTCAGGTATCGACAACGACGGATGACAGCCCTGCGCAACAGAAACTGCCTGTCACCGGGCGCAAATTCTTCCTGCTATTTCTCTTTCTGCTCGCATACCTCGCGCTGTACCCGTACATGGGGGATACCGGCGCGCGGTATTACCTCTTCCGCCTGGTCAGCGCCGCCCTCACGCTGATGTGCGTCTACGCGGTGAGCTTCCGCAAAGGGCTCATCTATGTGGCTCTGGCTCTCGCGATTCCTTCTATCGCGGAGCACGCCATCGTCTTTCGGCCCAGGCTCGTGCCTGTTACGGTCCTCAACGTCGTTCTCAGCTTTGCTTTTGACGTCTTCACCATCGTCGTTATCTTTCGCCGCGTCTTTGTGCGCGAGAAGCCGGAGGCGGAGACCATCTTCGGCGCGGTCTGCATCTATCTCCTCATCGGATTCTCCTTCGCTCGCCTCTACGCCATCCTTGCCATCCTCCAGCCGCATGCCTTCTATCTCGATCCCGCCATCAATCTGCATCCCGTTCCCGTAGGTTTCGATTTCATCTTCTTCAGCTTTGGCAGCATGACGACGGCCGGCGCCGCCGGCATTTCGGCCGCCTCGGCGCAGGTCCGATCGATCTCCATGATCGAATCCGTTCTGGCGGTCTTGTATATCGCGGTGATGATCGCAAGGCTGATGGGCGCCTACCGGCCAAACCCTCACGGCTCCCAGGAATCCTCATAAGGTCGGTTTGTATGCAAGTTTCATAAATCCTCGGTGTTTTCTTCTGTCCTCTGCGGATGGATGGAAGCCGAGCTCAACCAGACTCGGCTTCCCTCCTAGCGCGACGCGCCTACCGCCGCCACTGTGGGCTGTGAATTCGCGCTCGTGGCCGGCTTTGCGGACTGAGTGAGCCACGTTTCGAACTGCGTCTCGCCAAGCCGCGCGTCTTTCCCGGGAACCAGCGTGCGCTCGTCGACCTCGACCCCGAAGTAGCCGGCGCCGGCATCCGCCACTACCGCGCGTGGATCCTTGTAAGCGCGTAAGCCCTGTCGGACAAATGCGTCGAGCCGAAACTCTTGCGGGCCGGCCACTTCGACAATGCCATTCACCGGCGCACCAATCGCGACCCGTGCAACCGCTGCTGCGACATCCTCGGCCGCCATCGGCTGGATCAGCACCGGCGCCAATCGAACGGTCGTGCCATCGCTGGAAGTATCGGCGATATTCTTGACGAACTCGAAGAACTGGGTCGCGTGAACGATCGAATATGGGATCGAAGATTCCGCGATGAGCTTCTCCTGCGCGAGCTTCGCACGGAAGTATCCGCGAACCGTCTTTTCCGCATCCGACGGCCTTCTTTCAGCCAGACGATCCGTTCCCACCACAGACAACGCAACGTAGTGCCGCACGCCCGCAGCTTTCTGATACTCAATAAGGTTGCGCGTTGCCGTGTTGAAAAACTTCATCGCCACATCCTCATCGAAGGATGGAGAGTTCGACACATCCACCACCACCGAGGCGCCTTTCAGCACGTCGGCCAGCCCTTCACCAGTCAACGTGTTTACACCTGAATTGGGCGACGCCGGTATCGCCTCGTGCCCATGCTCGCGAAGCTTGTTGACCAGCTTCGATCCAATGAGCCCAGTACCGCCGATCACTACGATCTTCATCATTTGCTCCTTTATTTTCGATTGGCATATGTCACATCTGCCGCTTGTACCCGCTAAGACCGGATAGCACAGCGTTTCGTGACACGACCCGGCAGCTTTCTTCAACGATCTTTCATTTGTCCGGAGATACACTAGGGCCATCCGCCATGGCAGAAGAGCCTCTATCGCAAACTCTCTCGCCCGTGAACCTTGGCGCGGAAACGGGCGAACACGAGGATGGTCTTTCCGCTTTTGTCGGCGTGCGTCCGCGTTTGTTCGGCATCGCCTACCGCATGCTGGGAAGCGCGGCGGAGGCCGAGGATATCGTGCAGGACGTTTGGTTGCGCTGGCAGGCCACCGATCGCAGTGTGGTTCAGAACCCACCCGCATTCCTGGCCACGACAACGACACGCATGTGTATCAACTTCGCCCAGAGCGCCCAATCGCGGCGAGAAACCTATGTCGGCCCCTGGCTTCCCGAACCAGTCGACACCAGCAGCGATCCCGCATTAGGTGCGGAGCGCGGCGAAGCATTGGGCTTTGCCATCCTGCTGCTCCTCGAAAAACTATCTCCTACAGAACGTGCCGCATATGTTCTGCGCGAAGCCTTCGATTACTCCTACCGCCAGATCGCAGACATCTTGCAAATCGAGGAAGCAAATACCCGCCAACTCGTCTCCCGTGCCCGCAAACACATCGCAGATGAGCGGCGCACACCCGTCGATTCCAAGGAGCAGCGGCGCCTTCTGGAGGCTTTTATCGGTGCTGCCCAAAAGGGAGATCTGGCCGCGCTCGAAGGTCTCTTCGCGGAAGATGTTGTCTCGTATTCGGATGGCGGCGGCATCGTCCGCACCGCAGCCCGGGCCCCGGTCTCTGGTCGCGCCCGCGTTGCCAGGTTCATCGCTGCCTTCGCTTCACACTTCTGGACGGGTATGACGCTGGCATGGGTTGAAACCAATGGACAGTCGTCGGTCCTTATATCGCGTGACAGCATCCCCGTTGCGTACGCGACGATTGATGCCTCGGCGCAGGGCATCGGTCAGATCATGTGGATCATGAGACCGAGCAAGCTCGCTCGAATCGCGACACCCCGGCAGAAAATTGGATGACGGAGCGCTCTTCTACATCGGGGCGGCGCCGTCACCAATAAATGCCGCCCCGACTGGGACATCACGACACCGGAACTAAAGAAGGCATGGGAAGACGGGCGCAAAGGCCTCTTCTATCCCTATGGCAAGACCTACGCCCAAAACCCTCAGCGCACAGGATTGATGCGCTTGCCCGCCGCTGCAATGCTTCATGCCGACAGCGTCACCAACTCCGGAAATTCATTGTGCACTCTTCCATCCAGCACTCTGCCGGTTTTTGACTTACGCACACCGCCCCATTGCTTAAAGAAAAATCTCACGCATTGGGCTGCCGCTTGATCTCTAAGTTGGCGGACCCAATCCGGTCGCATCGATCTAGCACCGGCGCCGCTCTCGCCGCCAACAATGACCCAATGAATGTCGGCGAGATTCAGATTGCCAAGATCTTCCAGCAACGGCTCAATCGAGAGAAATATGACTTGAGCGCGCGCTGATCGCAAATGCTCGAATTCTTGGTACTCCATATTTACGGTCTTCAACGCTGACGCCCCACCAAATATTTGGCGCGCTGGCCGCAAAATTAAGTTTGCCATTTAGAAGATCGCGCATGCGCTCGGATCTTTTTGTCAGCACCTGGTAGGTATGCCAGTGAGCCTCAACCATCACCTCAGCAACCTGCGCAACATATTCATCTGGAACGCCCGGCTGAAACAAATCACTCATCGAATTTACGAAAATCATTCGCGACTGCTTCCATTTCAGCGGATCATGGAGCTTTTCAGGAACCAAGCGCAAATCAAAACCCTGCTCGTACGGATGGCTTTTAACACCACGAAAACGCTCGGCAAATGCTTCGGCATAGCAATGCTTACACCCGGGGCTAATCTTTACGCAGCCACGAACAGGATTCCATGTCGAGTCTGTCCATTCAATTGCTGACTGTTGGCTCATAGCTACTCCTCATTCTGCATCACGGGGAACGTGACGACAACCGAATCGGCAAAGGTCACCTCTCCCTTTACCTTGCGACGCTCGTCAGCTGGAGGGGAGGCAGTGATTTTTCCAGCTGCTTCCATCGAGGCGAGGGCCCTTTTGTAATTCGAGTCTATAAATGGTCGCCCTACGCTGTGTTGCTCGTAAATTTGACGCATCGTGAGCGTTTTTCCGGAAAATTCAGCAAGCAACATTTTCTCGAGTTGATCTAAGGGCCTCGACAACTCGAAGAGCATCGGGAATCTTTCCGATGCGGGTGAAAACTCGAACGAAGGAACGCCCTGATTTCGCTCGGAGCTTTCGCGCGCCATAATGCCCTTCATGACTTCATAACCTTTGAAGTGCTTAGTGGCAAAAATTAAATGATGGCTCGTTCGGGTGGAGCGCTCATTCTTAAAGGTAAATGGAAGCACAAATTTTGCGCCCATTTCTTTCAACGCCTCGGCGAGTCTTTCTAAGACTAAGCTTTCCCTCTCAGCCGGGTTCAGCCCACCGAGTTCTTGGCGAATTACATCAGCACGTTGTTCGCCGAATAGAACATTCATATGCTCACTAACAATTCGATTAGTGAGAGCCATATTGATGCGATTGTAGTTGAAGAAAAACAAGCAATCGCAACCCCAGTTTCTCAAGACAGAATTGATCAACCCGAGGGAAAGGCCTTTATAGCCCCATGGATCGACAAAAAATAGTGTCGGTACGAACCGCATCTTTTCGAACAACTTTACGATTTCACTACCGACTTCCTCGTGCATGACTTGCGGCGGGTACTTCAGCCGTTGAATGTTTGGCACATCCTTAATCGCTGCTTCCAACGCGCTGACATTTTCCGCATCCTTATCGTTGAACAACGTAACTAAGCTTTGACGAAGGTCAGCCTCGGCGATCGCCGTCTCAAGAACTTTCAGCGGAGTGGAGTTGGTTCCGTCCTTGTATCGACCCGGACCAGCGAATAAATCGATATACGCAATCCGGCCACCTTGTTGTTTAACCGTGGGTAGAATCACCTTAGCCCATGCCCAAAAATATTTGGCGACGATCGTTGCTTTCACCTGCGACTGCTCTCGCGACTCGTCGAAGAATGATGAATCTGTCACCCAGCCCCCAAAGCGTTAAACAGCTCAGTATTGCAATGCCCAAAGATTGGTGCAAGAAACTATTTACGCCGGGCTAAGGATGTTAATCACCACCCGTAGTTAAACATTTCCAAAAAAACCTGCCAAATCAACCCACCCAACTCGCTACAATTAGAAATAGAGCAAACAAAACAAAACGCCACCAAAGCGGTGGCGTTTTCCATTTCGGCTCGCTGACTTTTCCGGCCCATAAGTCCTTATATAAGACGAATTAAGCGATAACCTCTTTAGAAAGACGAATTTGGCCCTCGGGAGGC
This sequence comes from uncultured Acidobacteriaceae bacterium, assembly GCA_963815025.1. Classification (GTDB taxonomy): domain Bacteria; phylum Acidobacteriota; class Terriglobia; order Terriglobales; family Acidobacteriaceae; genus KBS-83. Next base: position 208,027 of record CAWFFD010000002.1, read on the forward strand.
CGCCTAACTAACTGATCCAGCAGAAGTTACAAACCACTCTCCCGTGACGGGAGGGGGGAGGGGTGGGCAGGTACCCTACTGCTCCGGCGGAGGCAGCGGAAACATCTCCCGCACCAGCGTGAGCCCTTCCTCGGTCGTCGTGATCGTCCCCTCGAGCTGCGCATCCTCCGCCGCATCGAGCATCTCCCGGAACCCCGGCCCCGGCCGGTAGCCCGCCGCGATCAGCTTCGACCCCGTCACCAGCAAACGCGGCCGCACCTCCTCAACCGGGGCCGCCAGTCGTAGCGAGCCTTCGCAAAATCGTAAAGCTCCAGCCGGTTGTGGCTCGACGTCACATCCAGCCGGTGCAGTTCCAGGTGCTCGTCGAAGCGCGCCAGCCGGAAGAACCGCTTCAGCGTCGACTCCTTCATCTTCTCCACGTCGCCGAAGCGCATGTGATTCGCCACCAGCGCCAGGATCTGCTCCGTCTCCTCGTTCGAGAAGCGCAGCCGCCGGCAGATCGCCGCCGCCATCCGCGTCCCGATCTCGGCATGACCGTTGAAGCGGATGCGATCCGCCACCGTGTACGTCGGCGGCTTGCCCACGTCGTGCAGCAGCGCCCCCCACGCCAGCGTGGCCGAGCACCCCGGCGGCAGCTTCTCGAGCAGCAGCAACGTGTGCACCCACACATCGCCCTCCGGGTGCCACTCCGGCGGCTGCGCCACCCCCCGCATCGCCGCCACCTCCGGCAGCACCTGTGCGAGCAGCCCGCTCTTCTCCAGCATTTCAAAAGCCGCCGCCGCGTGCCCTTCCGTCAGCATGCGCGTCAGCTCATCCCGCATCCGCTCGCGGCTCACCTGCCCGATCTCGCTCGCCAGCACGCGGATCGCCGCGAACGTCTCCCGCTCGATGACGAACTCGAACCGCGCCGCAAACCGCACCGCGCGCAGCATCCGCAGCTTGTCCTCGCTGAAGCGCCGCACCGCCTTCCCGATCGCCCGCACCACGCCCGCCTTCAGGTCCTCGCGCCCGCCGACGTAGTCGAGCGTCGCCCCCGCCGCGTTGCCCGTCGCCAGGTACTTGTCCACATCCAGCAGCATCCCGTTGATGGTGAAGTCCCGCCGCAGCACATCCTGCTCGGGATCGTCCGTGTACGCGACCTCATCCGGCCGCCGCCCGTCCGAGTACACGCCATCCGACCGGAACGTCGCCACCTCGGTGACGATCTCCTGCCCGTCCACCAGCATCGGCACCAGCACCACGCCGAAGTGCGCCCCCACCCCGAACGAGCGGCGGAACAGCGCCATCACCGCATCCGGACGCGCATCTGTCGCCACGTCGTAGTCCTTCGGCGCATGCCCCATCAGCAGGTCGCGCACGCATCCGCCCACCAGGTACGCGCGATACCCCGCAGCCGCCAGGCTGTGCACCACCGCCGTAGCCGCCTCCAGCCCGCCGCTGAACGCCACACTCACTCCTCTAGTATGGATGCTGGTGGACAACACTTCCTACACCGGATCGGGCCTCATTCTGGGTATCGAGAGCTCCTGCGACGAGACCGCCGCCGCCGTGGTCGAGCGCGGCCGCCGCCAGCTCTCGAACGTCGTCGCCTCGCAGATCGCCATCCACTCCCCCTACGGCGGCGTCGTCCCCGAGCTCGCCTCCCGCGAGCACCTCCGCGCCATCGTCCCCGTCGTCGACGCCGCCCTCCGCGAAGCCGCCGTGCACGATGCAGGACCTCGACGCCATCGCCGTCACCGAAGGCCCCGGCCTCGCCGGCGCCCTGCTCGTCGGCATCGGCTACGCCAAGGCCCTCGCCTACGGGCTCGCGCAAGCCCCTCATCGCCGTCAACCACCTCGAAGGCCACATCCACGCCGTCCTGCTGGAGCACGCCGCGTCCGTCCACCACCGGCCCGCTCCTCGCCCTGGTAGTCTCCGGCGGCCACACCCACCTCTACCTCGCCGCAGCACCGCGACACCGGGTGGCACTACCGCAACGTAGGCCACACCGTCGATGACGCCGCCGGCGAGGCCTTCGACAAGGTGGCCAAGCTCCTCGGCCTCGGCTACCCCGGCGGCCCCTGGATCGACCACCTCGCCCCCCACGGCAACCCCGGGGCGGTACCCTTCTCTTTCGCGCAAATCAAACCCAAAGCCCATCGCGGCGGCCAAAGGCCCTCCGGACGCGCCTTATCTCTTCAGCTTCAGCGGCATCAAGACCGCCGTTCTCCGCTACGTCGAGACTCCACGGCATGGCCGCCTCGATCGCAGCCCGCGCGCCGGCAGCTCGCCTCATCTATACGACCCAGCGATGCCCTCGCCCTCTGCGACCAGCAAACCCTCGACCTGCTCGCCTCCTTCCAGCGCGCCGTCGTCGAGGACCTCAAGCGCAAGACCTTCGCCGCCGCCGAGCACTACGGCGCGCACGGCCTGCTCATCTCCGGCGGCGTGGCCGCTAACCGCGAACTGCGCGCTCGATTCACCACAGCAGCAGCGAACGCGGCCTGCCCATCGCCTTCCCCTCGCTCGCGCTCTCCACGGACAACGCCGCCATGATCGCCGCCGCCGCATGGCCCAAACTCCTCAGCCGGCGACTTCGCGCGCACGCCTCGCTCACCGCCCGCGCCAGCCTCCCGCTCGGCGCAGAATCCGCCACTCCCGTAAAATCGCTGCAGACCCTCACGAAGCACGCTCCAACCCGAACGCATGACACTTCAGCTCTTCAACACCCTCAGCACACAAGTCGAACCTCTCGCCCCGGCCGACGGCAAAGCCCTCACGCTGTACGCCTGCGGCCCCACCGTCTACGACTACGGCCACATCGGCAACTTCCGCACCTTCCTTCATGTCGATCTGCTCCGCCGTTTCCTCGAGCAACAGGGCGTGACCGTCAAGCACGTCATGAACATCACCGACGTCGACGACAAGATCATCCGCAACGCCGCCGCGCCAGGGCATCTCCATCGCCGACTACACCGCCGCGCTACGAGCGCGCCTTCCTCGAAGACCTGCGCGCGCTCGGCTGCCAGCGATCCCGTCATCATGCCGCACGCCACAGAGAACATCCCGGAGATGGTCGCGCTCATCCAGAAGCTCGAGAGCGCGGCCTCGCCTATCAGCACCGAGGACGGCTCCTGGTACTTCCGCATCGCCGGCGATCCCGAATACGGCAAGCTCTCGAAGAAAGACTTCAGCGGCAACGACCGACGGCGCGCGCGTCGACGTCGACGAGTACGAGAAGGACTCCGCCTCGCGACTTCGCGATGTGGAAGGCTGCCAAGCCCGGCGAGCATGCACTGGGATACCGCGCTCGGCCACGGCCGCCCCGGCTGGCACATCGAGTGCTCCGCCATGGCCATGAAGTATCCTCGGCGACAACCTTCGACCTCCACGCCGGCGGCGAAGATCTGATGTTCCCGCATCACGAGAACGAGATCGCGCAGTCGGAATCCGCCACCGGCAAGACCTTCGCGCGCCACTGGATGCATGTGCGCTTCCTGCTGGTCGAAGGCCGCAAGATGTCCAAGTCGGAAGGAAACTTCTTCACCCTGCGCGATCTTCTGCTGCGTGGCTACAAGGCTTCGGCCATCCGCTTCCTGCTCCTCTCCGTTCCCTATCGCCATCAACTCAACTTCACCTTCGATGGCCTCGCGGAATCCGCCTCCGCCGTGGAGCGCCTCCGCACCTTCCGCCAGCGCGTCCAGCACGGCCCATGGCCGCAGGGCGAAGATCCCGAATTGCTCGCGCAATCGCACGAAGCCACAAGAGCCTTCACCGCCGCGCTCGCCAACGACCTCAACACCGCCGAAGCCCGCGCCGCCATCTTCGATCTCGTCCGTCACGCCAACACCGCCGCCGACCACGGCAAGCTCGCGCAGGGCAATGTCCAGCCCATCCTTCACGCGCTCACGCTCTTCGATCAGGTCTTCAACGTCATCGAAGACCGCGATGCGGAGATCGCACGCGAAGCGCTCAAATGGGCCGAGCACGAAGGCAAGCTCTCCGAGGCAGCGCCGGAACTGCAGGCCTCGCTGGAGCTAACTGACGCGGATATCGAAAAGCTCATCGCCGAGCGCACCAACGCCAAAAAGACCCGCAACTTCGCCCGCGCGGACGCCATCCGCAACGACTTAGCCGCAAAAGGCATCCTGCTCGAGGACAGTAAAGACGGCGTGCGCTGGAAGCGAAAGTAGATAGTCGAGCGGTGCCGTCCGCCGCTGAAGCCAGATAACTCGTTGCCGGGTAGCGAAAAGCGGCAATTACAGGAGACCGAAATGATCGTCGTGACGGGCGCAACGGGACGGACAGGACGGCGAGTAACAGAAGTGTTGCTCGCGAAAGGCGAACACGTTCGCGCAGTTGGACGAGACGCGAAAAGGCTGGCATCGCTCGTGCAGCTAGGTGCGGAGCCCTTCGTCGGAAACGTCGAAGACGCAGATTCAATGACAAATGGTTTCGACGGTGCATCAGCCGTCTACCTGGTCCTGCCGGAGGACGTTTCGCAACAGGATTTGCGCGCGCATCAGGAACGAGTTTCCGATGCCTATGCCACCGCAGTCTCCAAAGCCAACGTAAAGTTTGTCGTTGACCTGAGCAGCCTTGGCGCTCAGCACGCGAAAAACACCGGCCCCATCGTCGGCCTGCATAGTCAGGAGGAGAAACTCGATCACGTTGCTGGGCTTAACGTCCTCCATCTGCGCGCAGCGTATTTTATGGAGAATCTCTTCATGAGTGTTGCTCCGCTCCGCTCGATGGGAACGCTGCCAGGAGGTTTAGCAGCCGATGTGCCAATGCCGTGGATAGCCACGCAAGACATCGGCGCGTATGCCGCCACTCGTCTCGCGGCGCGCGACTTTTCCGGCAGCTCGATCCAGGAGCTACACGGACAACGCGACCTCTCCATGAAGGAAGCGGCTTCCGTCGTCGGTAACTCCATCGGCAAGCCCAATCTCGAATACGTGCAAATGCCGAGTGCGATGCTTGAGTCGGCTCTGTTACAGATGGGTCTGCCTAAAAAGACAGCCGCACTGATCATTGAAATGTGGGATGGAGCGAACGCCGGACTTATTGTCCCTCAGGAAAAGCGCTCGGCCATAAATACGACACCGACCACCCTCGAATGGTTTGTCGAAAGGGTCTTCGCTCCCGCGTATCTCCAGACCACCTAGGCACAGCCTTCAATGAAAGTAGCTCAATAGCCAGTAAACGAGCTTTCTGTCCGACAATCGAGCGATGCTCAGATCGCGGATTGGACTTGGTAAATCTCCGCGAGCAGCGCTTCATGCACGGGCACCTTGTTTGTGCTGCACGTCGGTCCGCCGTGGCAGATGCTCCCATAACGCGCGCGCCGAGAGGATGACGGAGAAGAGCGCGGTCACGCCTAGCGCGAGGAGTGTCCAGATAAAGAAGAAGGCCCCGCTGGACTTGGCGATCGCTCCCCGACTCCCGCCCCCTTCATGTGGACGACGGGGACGACCAACCCAAGGAGCGACCCGAGGAGGGTGATGACGTACCCCGATCGCCTGTCGGCTAGTACCAGCGTTCCGTACAGCCAGACGACCAGGATTGGCACCGCAATGAGGTCTAAAAGCGTTCCTGGCTCCATCCCGCGGACGATGTCGTCCGTCAGGTGAAACGTCATGAGGAGGATCGAGAGCACAGACGCGATGACTAACAGGATGTTGTGTTTCATTGAATATTCTCCTTGTTAGATTGGAGTGCCCTGGTCTTGTATTGCGCGTCCCGGGTTCCCGACGACGCGCTCCGAACTAACTACTGGCTTCACCCCTGACCAAGTCCACGCCTGCCAGATGATGACTGAGGTGCACACTGTCTCAATCGTCGCGAAGAACAAGTACGCAGGAAGAGCGGGCGTCCGGGCACCGAAAAGAGGCGGAACGAAGGTCAGGCCACCGTTTATAAGGGTCAAAATTGCACCCGCGATGATATTCGCCAGCCGGTTCGCTCTAAACGGAAGCAGCCGACACGCCACAATCATGGCGATGGGTATTTCCATCAAGACCGATGAAGCCAGCAGAACCCATGGTGGGAAATGCGGTGCGTCGGATAGATTTGGCGAGCCAACAATAGCAAACAAGGCAGTGCAGTCCGCATACAGGTAGTTCAATAACGCGAAGAGCCAGAATAGAGACAACCGCTCCTTTGTGTCATGCATGTCAACCTCCCAGGCAATGCCGGATCCGGCCGGTCTGGCGGTCCAGCATACGAGGGGTATACGGGGCAGGCGGCGGAAATTACGCATGCGGACGCCGGCCGTCAGCAAACTACCACCCTCGCTGGGCTAGGATGAGTTGCTCTCCCGGTCAGTCCGGCGCGATCAGTGTGGGGATTAGCGCTGGACCTCCAAGGCGGCGTGCGAGTTCCCCCGCCTTGGAGGACAGGTGGTCTTGCGAGTACGTCGGTCAACCGGCTCGTTGGGCAAATTGACATGCAAAGAGATTGGTCAACCCGGCTCGTCGATTTATGAGATAGGTCCTAGTCTGGCAGGGGACCAAGTATATCGATTCGATACTTAGTGCAAAGCCGGGTGAGCTTTTCAATGTCCGGCTGCGACGGTTCGGGGAGAACTCTTTCCAACGCCGGCACTGCCATCTCCTCCATCATTCCAAAGAAGCCGCGGCCGGGCATGGCCAGAATCAGCATGGTCGCTGGTACAGAGCCGGTGACGCGTATCCCGTGTGGGATTCCCCGCGGCAGGAACATGTACCCACCCGGTCCCACGACGTGCTTCACTCCATCGCAAATAAACGTGTACTCCCCGGCGAGTACATAGAACGCCTCATCCTCGTCGTGATGGAGATGGTAGGGGGTCGCGCTCCCCGGCGGCGAAATCTGGTAGAGCATCGCAAAGGACCCCCCAGTCGATTCCGTCGTAGCCTTCACAATGCATAAGTTATTCAGGAACCAGAACGCAGGCCCTTCGGTTTCGGCAACGGCTTGTGGCATCAGTTCAGTAGGCATCGGTCTCCCCGGGAGGATAATTGGATTGCGGAATACGTCTATGAGCGAGGTGCCTCTGCTGATCGCTCACAAGCGTTTCCTGCAAGAGCAGAATACGGTGGGCAGAAGCGCCAGACCATGCGTGTCACTACACGAGGAAGCGTGTGGTAGCACACACCCCCTGCCGCCCAACGCGTCGTGCTCGACCTCGCCCGCCTCATCCGCAGGGACAGCATGGGTCTCGGCACCTTGGTTTCTCGTGAAGTAACTGCCCAGGCGCGGCTGATCGCCAACACGATGAGACAATCTGGTGACAAAGAAATGACAGCTATCGAGCCTCCAGGAAAGTAAAGCTAAGCGGCACCGAAAATGTTGTTCCCGGAGGTACGATGAAATCATTTCGCACGATCTTCGCCAGAGATCTGGATTCCGTATCTCTCAAGAGTGAGATGGAGACTTACGGATACGTCTTCATCCGAGACCTGATGCCGAAAGGGGACTTGGAGCAGCTCCTCAGCGATATGATCGGCATTGCATCGGACGAGGGCTGGACGATCGAGGGGTCCGCACCATCGGACCGCATCGCGAATCCCGCCATGGCGTGCTTCGATCCAGATCCGAAATATAAGCAGGCCGCAAATCGCGCGTTCCGCTTGGAGCGGCTCCACGCGTTGGCGCAACATCCGGTATTGACCGATGTGATGAAGCGACTTGTGGGGCCGCACCTTTTGGTTCATCCCAAGCCCATTGCACGGATGATTTTCCCCAACTACGAGCGCGCCCTTTTTCATGCGCATCAGGATCACTCGGGAATTGCAGGAAGCTCCGAAAGCTATACAGCGTGGATGCCGCTGCATGATTGCCTGCAGGGACAGGGGACGCTCGAGATCAAGGAAATGTCGCACCTTTTTGGGCTTCAACACACCGAGGGATACATCAATCTGGAAATAGCCCAGGGAGGCGATTGGGTAGGCGGGCGGATCAATGCAGGAGATGTGGCAATCTTTCACAGCTTGACGGTGCATAGCTCCACGCTGAGCACCTCCAACCAGCTCCGTTTTTCGGTGGATTGCCGGTTTCAAAGCTATGACGAAGCCGTCTCACCGCTCGAGATCGTGTTTCCCAACCTGGCGAAAGGCGGACGAAGCTGGGAAACCACCTATGCGGACTGGAAGCATGACGATTTGAAGTACTATTGGCGCGATTTGCCTTTGCGTCTAAAGCCCTCGGTGGCCGAGCTGGCCGCGCAGGCCGAGAAGGCTGACAGTCCCGAAAAGCGACTTCGCTTACAGACGTCTTGGAGCTGATTGAGCGAGAGATTCCCATGCTGGTGCACTGAGCGGACCTGACTGAGCGGACCTGACTGAGCGGATTTGGACGAGTGAGAAGAAGACGGGAAACGTCTCCGGAAGCGAGTGCAACCGGCGACGCACCCCGCAGTAAGAAGTTTCCAACGGGGACCACTCCCCGCGCTCACTAGGTCATAGGAACGAACATCCCGCACGTGCTACAGTCTTCGCACCCCCATACCGGCCCCGTAAAGACATTTCCTCGCTTCTAAGAAAGCGTCGCGGAGGCTGCAATCATGGCTTCATCCCTGCAAGGTGCAGTCGTCGTACCGCGCGTGTCCGCGGCCGGCCGCTACCGTCTGCTCGACAAATACTTCTACTTCGCCATGTCGCTGCTCTTTGCAGCCATCGTTGTCGTGGGCTTCAGTCGCACTGCCGATCGGAACCTCTTTCATCCCGCTGTTCCGCGGCCCTTTCTCCTGTGGATTCACGCCGCCGCCTTCACCCTCTGGATAGTCTTTTTCATCCTGCAGTCAGCGCTCGTCCGCGTGCGTAAGGTAAAGTTGCATCGTTTCCTCGGCTGGTTCGGTGTTGGCCTTGCCGCCGTCATGGTGCCGCTGGGCTTCATCATCGCCATCCTCATGGGCCGCTTCGACAAGCACGTCCTGCACATTGCGGACGCGGACACCTTTCTCAGTGTTCCGTTCGGCGACATGTTGGTCTTCACCATCCTCGTCGGTCTCGCCATCTACTGGCGCAGGAAGCCTGAATACCACCGCCGGCTGATGTTTCTTGGCACCTGCGCCCTGCTCGACGCACCCTTCGGCCGCTTCGATTTTCTCTTCAACCACAGCATCTTCTTTCTCGCCCTGGATGCAGTCATCCTTCTCGGGGTCATGCGCGATCTTCTTGTCAATCGCCGCATCCACATCGTCTACCGCGTGGCGCTGCCGTCGATGGTCGTCTTCCAGGCGATTGTGGTGTACCTCTGGCGCGGTGCGCCTGCCTGGTGGTCGAAAGTCGGTCAGGCACTCTTGGGATAAGGGCCATTACGCTTGCAACTTCTGCCACGCCGGGTCCAGTATTCAATCTCCCCCTTCAAGAGTTCTCGGCCCCTGAGACCAGCATCCTGAAACCAGCACCTGAAAGGTGTCTCGCCATGACACGTACGACTCGACTCGCGATTTCTATGGCTGCCGTTTTCTTTGCTTTCTCGACGGGATGGGCATTGGCCCAGGCCCCGGAAGCGCAATCCGTTGTAACTGCGGCCGCGACGCCCGCATCCGTTGCGCATGTCTACATAGGAACCGGGAGTCACATTGCCGCCTACGCCGCGGCTGCAAACGGAAAGCTGACCGCGGTACCCGGCTCCCCGTTCAACTACAGCCTTTCGCTGGAGGGGGCGAACGGGCATTTTCTTTTTGGCTTCGAGCCCAACGTCCCGATCATCGATTCGTTCTCGATGGCTGCCAATGGCGCGCTGAAGAAGACGGCGACCCTGAACTTCCTGAACTCTCCCTCGGGCACTTGCGGCCCATTCGTTGAATTTGGACTGGGATTGAGGATCGACCATTCCGGCGCGGATTTGTACAACATGGTCATCGGTACGGAATTCCCCTGCCCCTCGGTATTCCAGTCATTCAAAATCAACGATGCCAATGGAAAGCTGACCTCTTTGGGCTACGTCAACGGGGTTCTCGGACGGCAGTTCTGACCTTCATATTCTCGGAAACAACAAATTTGCCTATGCGCCGAGCTGCGCCGCTGCCTTCGGCAATAGTCCCTTCCCGGACGTCGCCGGGGTTCCAGCGTGCAAGCAACGGGGAACTGGTTGCTTCCAGCGCAGGCGCTGCCCTACCCGCTCCGCCGCTCGACGATTCCGATCCCAGCAATCCGACCCCGGGATACTACTGTCCCTCTGACATTGCCACGGATCCGACAAATCACGCGGCGATGACGCTTTATGCGCTCGAAGACGAACCCGGCGAAGACGGCGGCAACGTCGGCTATGGACCGATGGTCATCGCGACTTTCACCGCAGATGCAAAAGGGATTCTGACTACCACCAACACGACCGAAAACACGGCCAAGTTGCCGTGGTGGCCGAATACGATGAGGATGGCTCCGTCAGGCAAGCTGCTCGCAGTCGGAGCAAACGGCGTGATCCTTTTCCACTTCAATGGCGGCAGTCCGCTCACGAAATACAAGACCCTGCTGTCCGGTGACACCATCGGCCAGATCTTATGGGATAACAACAATCACATGTATGTAACGGGGAGCGACGCAAAAGGCGCAAAACTGTGGGTCTATACCGTCACTACCACCAGCGTCACCTTAGCGCCCGGCTCACCCTACCCAGTTTCGAATGCCAGCGGCATGGTGGTTCAGCCGCTCTAGAACGCCTCTTCGCGGAGACGAGGCGTAACGCGTAATGCCGAGTGCCCATCCTGGCGCAGCTAGGGTGGGCTTTCTGTGTCCACGCGCACCCATTACGGCAAGAAGACTCGTAACTTCGCCCGCGGACGTAGGCGGAAGCGGAAGTAATGAAATGATCTACCAAGCGAGTCACTAGTCGCGGGTGTACGAGTATGAGGAACATAACCGAATTCGTCTGAAATTCGTTCAGAGCAGTCGCTCTAATTCGAAGAAGGGGGAGCATTTGGTAATGCGTTCAATCCTCCAAGCTATCGGCTACATTTCATTAAACCGGACGATGAGAGCATGCGCAATGCGGTCTTGAGCGGCTCGAGATAGATGTCTGAACGCTTTGAAGCGTCTCCCACTAGCTTCATAGGCAATACCAGATTGATTGTAGCGATACGCTATCCGTTCGCCAAGGGTGAGCAATCAAAAGGCCCGCGATAGCCTCTCGCGACAGAGGTATATCCTCGGAATATCGTCTACGCGCTCTTCACCATGAGCCTTAGCTTTCTTGGCTTTTCCCCGCTGCCGAACAAAGATGCTCTCAATAAGCTTGAAAAAGCATAGATATTTATACAACGGGCTATTGGCATTCACCTTCGCGATAAAGCTCGCATAATCGATAAATTCTTCCGAAAGCACGGTAACCATTACTGCCAGCATGGGGTCATCTCCCAAGGTGAGCGCGACTGATTCTGAGCATATCAGGTATCCATTGCGAGATCGGTCACTTGCTCCATTCGATGAGGATTCAGAATCTCGATAGCTGACTGACCACGAACTAAGGAAGGGCTGAAGAGCTCGGTAAGTACCGGACTCAGCTTGTAGACCACTAATTTTGAGAGCGATTCGCCTTTCGAAAATGATCTATCCTATGTCAGCACATCGTTCGTTTATTAACATTTGACTCGATATGCCAGTTTCCATCATACGATGCAGCATCATTCCAATAAAATCCGATTCTGATAGTTCGCTGTGATACAGGCTTTCCTATACCGCGGTGGGATTCACCAACAAGTATTTGCTCAACGACAGGATGGTTCACGTTCCGAAAATTTGCAGCCGCCAGTCCAGCGAGAAGAAACTGAACGCGGAAGTTGCCCGGAACATTGCTCCGGCAGCGAGCTTCACAAGAGAGAAATTCGGCCGTGTTCCAATATTTCCAACAGACTACGAAAGACTTCATGCTGCAATTCACCAGTGCACGCATTTTCGTGCACTAAGAATTCGGTTATATCAATACGCATGGCCATTGCATGCACCATCCTGAAACGAGTAGCGTCCAAATACCCAACTCCTCAGATCCGCCCAGTCCCGATCCCCAAATTGCTGATCCCCGGGGCGCCAGCCGCAGGCCTTCAGGGAAGAGCGAGACCGGCATCCGCACGCATCTAACTCCACCTATGGAGACAGATTTCAAGACATACCCGGCCCCCTGGTCGGGCCAACTGATTCTCGCGTGCCGAAAATGTCAGAAGAAACTCAAGGGAAGCAAAGACCTCGAAGCGCTCGCAAAGCTGAAGAAGACTATCAAGCGCCACAACCGGAAGCATCCGGACAGGGCGCTTCACCTCGTCCCCATCCCATGCACCGGCCTGTGCCCGAAGAATGGGGTAACGGTTTGTAACCCCGCTCAGAATCCGGAACGGCTGCTGATCCTGCGCAGTAAAGACGATGTAAAGCGGCTCTCCGGTATTGTCACGCAGGACGAATCGCCTCCGTCGGCGAAGCCATTACGATGAACTAGCCATGCCCAACAACGCCCCGTCCCGCCCACCCTCACGCTGGACATCGATCGCAACGCGCAACCGATCGTTGTCCACTTACACGGCAAACTCGTCTCCGGTGTCGGCGACATACTCTACGACCAGGTCCGGCCGCTGCTGCCGGATCACAAGCGCATCATCCTCGACCTCACCGATCTCGTCCGCGTGGACAGCATGGGTCTCGGCACCCTCGCGCGCCTCTATGTCTCTGCGCGCACCGCGGGCTGCAGCCTCCAGCTCATCAACCTCGGCAAGCAGGTCCGCCTCCTGCTCGACACCGCCCACATGCTGGAGGCCTTCACCTCGTTGGCGAACACGGCATTGCGATAAACGGATCATCTCCAACGCCCGCCGGCGCGCCTATCGTGGAGCAGCCAGGACACGGCCCAGGACGCAGTTAGGATGGGGCTCCTCTTTCACCCCTCGCTTCGCTTCTTCACCACCAGCTCATCCACCGTCAGCTTCCCGATACTCAACTCTTCGATCCGCCCCGTCCCCATCCCAAGATGGTTGATCCCGAGCGCGCCGATGGCCAGCGCACCAATCGCCATGGCACCGATAGCAGTTGCAGCCACGGCCAGCCCGAAGACGGAAAAGCCAGCCAGAGCAGCAGATTTCGAACCACGTTTCGTCAGCATGCGACCGATCTTATCTATTCTTTGTTTGTCTCAATCCCGAAATCGAAATCATCGGCAACTCCTTTGTCTCGTTTCTTTGCTTCAGATCTGATAGTCGGGTAACCTCCACTCTTGCTCACGCCTGCGGCTTCGGGAACTCCTCGATGTGCTGTTCGCCTTTGCGTCCGAAGTAGATCACCCTTTTTCCGGTCAGGAACGCCCAATAGCCAATCACGCCTGCCGCGGTCGACCGCTTCACAAATTCGGGGTACCGCACCGTGTCCGCCTGGGCGCCGCGAATTGCCGCCACCAGGTCGGCACCATCGAACTCCGCCGCTATCGGACCAGGTTCCAGGATCATGGGTACCGTGTACGTGGTCCCACCCTTCAGGTAGTGGGTCTTCTGCTTTGTCGCGAAGTCCACCAGGTACGATTCCACTCCGGCTTCGAGCAAGCCTTGGACGACCTTAGGGAAGATCAACTTGCCTTGCTGCGTTGCCAACGCTAGTTCGAGAATTACCTCGTTGCTCATTTCTGTCTCCTTCACTCGGTTGGAAGTGTCTGCAGGCCATGTGCATGCACCAGCTTTTTCATCGTTGCAATCAGCGCAGCGCGCTCTCCTGCTGAGAGTGGATGAAAGAACTCCTCGTCGTTCTGGTCGGCCAGGGCTGCCAGTTGCGGAATCAGCCGCCGCCCCACTGCCGTCAGTGCAATCGACTGGAAGCGGCGGTCATCGCTGCGTTCTCGGCGGCTGATCAGCTTCTTGCTCACCAGCCGGTCCACGAGCTTCGAGACGCCGCCACGCGTCATCCCAATCCGCTCCGCCAAAACGCCCGGTGAGGTCTCTTCATCGTCGAACATCTCCCGCATGACGACCCACTCGGCAACGGTGACTCCGCTGGCCAGGAGTTTGCGGGCAAAAGCGTGCGAGACGTGATTGGAAACGAAGCGGATCCAGAAACCAACGTGTCTTTTCAGGTCGCTGACGACCGGATTGGATGCCTTGGCGTCTTTCATGAAAATTACATTACATGGATACTGTTTCCTAGTCAACCATATTTGAGAAGACTATCGAACTGGCGAAGCGCGTTCAACAAACTGGCCCGGCCCAAACCGGGAACCACCCTCCAAAAACCTGCCAAATCAACCCACCCAATTCGTTACACTGGAAATAGAGATCAATCCTCCAGCGCGAGGACAGGACGACAAAAAGCCACCATGCCGGTGGCTTTTTGCATTCCGGCAAATGGAATCGCATCGGCCGCGTTTCAGCAGATACGGTTCTGAGCCGTCCGCAAAGTCCAACCGCTGGACGAATTTAGCGATAAGCCCTTTGGATGGACGATTTTAGCCCTCGGGAGGCACCCTAAACCGCTGGAAATAGAGGACTTACGAAGCGCCCTCCCGCACCGGGAGGGGGGAGGGGGTGGGCCAGGTACCGCCACCTCTGGTCTGCCGGCTATCCTCCAGGGCTGCCTGTTTTTTGCGATCCGCGGCCGGCCCGGCACCGATTCAGTCGATGCCCGCGCTGTGCTATCCTTTCCCCTAGAAAGCAAAGCACATGCGGCATACCTCGCTCCATTCCGTAACGCACTGCACGCGGTTCCCTCGCGTAGCGGCGCAGGTATTGCCCTCCGCAACGCGACCTCGTCTCTTCGCAGGCGACTAACCCCGCCTTCGCCAGCTTTCCGATCCCGGCTTCTCCCGTCACAACTTGGGCTGGGACATCTTCCTTCGCCACAATCCGTAACACCCTCTCGCAAAGAGGAGGAGCCTCCACCATGCCAAACAATGGCGTCGCTCAAACTCCAGTTCAGACCAAGACACAGGCCTCCGAATACGCCCCACGCATCTCCGGACCATTGCCCGGGCCCAAGGCGCGCGCCGTCGTGGAAGCGGACGACCGCTGGATCTCCCCCTCCTACACGCGCAGCTATCCGCTGGTGGCCAAACGCGGCCGGGGCACCCGAGTCGAAGACGTGGACGGCAACGAGTTCCTCGACTTCGCCGCCGGTATCGCCGTCACTTCCACCGGTCACTGCCATCCGGAGGTCGTGAAGGCCATCCAGCAGCAGGCCGGCGAGCTGATTCACATGTCCGGCACTGACTTCTATTACGAGGGCATGGTCACGCTGGCGGAACGGCTCTCCGCCGTGGCCCCCATGCCGGGGCCGCATCGCTTCTACTACGGCAACTCCGGCGCGGAAGCCGTTGAGTGTGCCTTGAAGCTGGCCCGCTATCACACCGGCCGCCAGAACGTGATCGCCTTCTTCGGCGCCTTCCATGGCCGCACCATGGGGGCGCTCTCGCTCACCGCGTCGAAGCCGCAGCAGAAGCGGCGCTTCGCGCCCCTGGTGCCGGGGGTGACGCACGTGCGCTATCCATATGCGTACCGGGGCTGTTCCGGTGGCCCGCAGGAGGAAGAGGCATTCGCGCTGGGGTGTGCGCGGTATATCGAGGAGAAGCTGTTCAAGACCATGCTCCCACCGGAGGAGGTGGCGGCCATCTTCGTGGAGCCGATTCAGGGCGAGGGCGGGTACGTGGTGGCACCCACGGTATTCATGCGCGAGCTACGGCGGATCTGTGACAGGCACGGCATCCTGTTGGTGGCGGACGAGGTGCAATCGGGTGCCGGGCGCACTGGTAAGTGGTGGGCGATCCAGCACACCGGGGTGGAGCCCGACATGGTCTGCATGGCGAAGGGTATTGCGTCGGGGATGCCGCTGGGCATTTGCATGACACGCGCCGAGATCATGGACTGGAAGCCCGGGTCGCACGCCTCGACCTTCGGCGGCAATCCGGTCGC
The DNA here is from genome assembly GCA_963815025.1 of uncultured Acidobacteriaceae bacterium. Lineage (GTDB taxonomy): Bacteria > Acidobacteriota > Terriglobia > Terriglobales > Acidobacteriaceae > KBS-83. Next base: position 223,866 of record CAWFFD010000002.1, read on the forward strand.
GATTGCCGCGGCGCTGGCGACGATGGATGTGCTGGAACGCGAGGGCATCGCGAATGCCGCGAAGGTTGGTGAGGCAACACTGAAGCGTTTGAAGGGGTGGATCGCGAAATATCCCATCGTGGGCGACGTACGCGGACGCGGCCTGATGATCGGGATTGAGATCGTGAAGGACCAGCAGACGCGCGAAGTTGCGCCGCAACTCCGCGACCGTATCGTGGACCTGGCCTTCGAGCGCGGTCTGCTGATGCTGGGTTGCGGCGAGACTTCGCTGCGGCTGGCGCCACCGCTGGTCGTGAAGCAGGGTGAGGTGGATGTGGCGCTCGACATTCTCGAAGAGTGCATCGAGATGGCGCAGAAAGAGCGCAACGTGACGGAGACCAAGCACCAGGTAGAGGTACACGCTTCGCAGTCCTAAGGATTGGCCATCCAGACAGACGCACTCACGTGCGTGGAGCGGGCGGCTTCCGACGGAGGCCGCCGTCCATTTTTTGTCTGAGAAGAACGGCGCCTAGAGACGGCGGATGCTATAGTGACCCGCGTGCGGAAGCTTCAGGCGCTGACGTTGATGATGACGATAGCTGTGGCCCTCGCAGCTTGCGAAACTACGGAGCTAGCGGCACAGTCGATGCATCCTTCGATTCCCTGCCCGGTGCTGCTGGTGAGCGGACATGTGGGACGCGACAGTATCGAGTTGTCCTTCATGAACAAGGGCAAGATGCCAATCCAGCAACTGAGCCTGGGCTGCTCGCCAGCGATGGCGGGGAGAACGCGGGATGCGACCTGCCATACGGAGAGCGGGCTATTCTATCCGGGGCAGAGGTATTCAATGATGTTCGGCTATACGGCGAAGCCCGGTTCCACACATGGTGCGGTGACGCTCTCGGTGATGGGAGCGCGGCTCGGAAACGGCGAACCCTGGATGGCGCGGAGTGCGCGGGCCTGCCGGCCGCTCAAGGTTTTCCGCAGCAAGTGAGATCTCTTTCAGTTCCATCGACCGGCAAAGAAGCTCGCTGAAGAGCGGATAGCGTCCACGCCCCTCCCCCTCCGGTACGGGAGGGCGCGGCATAAGTCGAGCCGAATCAAGATAGTAAGCGGTCTTCCGAGCTCAAATTCGTCCATCCATTGGGGTTACGGGTAAATTCGTCCAACCATTGGAGTTATGGACAGCAAAAGCCGCCTCGCTCGAGAAGGACGGCTGCATGCAGTAAGTGGGAACTAAAAATGCCACCATGGCCGTTCCATTTTCCTTACGTTTGATTCATCGGATGCAGCGATGAGCAGCTTTACTTAAGGAAAAGCTGCGTCGAGAACACTGTTTTATCCGACGATCAGGAAATGGAACGGGAACGGTGGCTGGTGGTTGACTCGTTCCTGTAAGAGAACTCCCAAGAGAACTCCCTATTTTTAGTATAGCCAAAGCAGTGAGGCGACATGCCATAATCCGGCAGCCGAGATAGCGCGTTCTTCCCACAACGGGATATATGCGTACGCCATTCGCGGCGACGAGATACTTCAGAGCTCCTACGAGGCGCGCCATGTTGACGCAAGCCTGGATGAACGGGATAGCGGTTGCTGTGGTGGCAGGGAGCCTGGCGGCGGCGTGGCGCGCGATACGCAAGCCCGCAGAGAGAGCACAGAAGCCAACCGTGAATGCACGGAAGACCGACGCTCAGGCGAAGCGCCGAGTGGCGGAGCCGGAGAGAGATCCTCGGCCGTGGCGGATCTATCTGAACGAGGCGGAGATTGCGCGGCGCGAAGCCAGTAAGATTGCCGCCGCACACCGGCCTGCAGATGAGGAAAGCGCCAGCGCCGGTTCGAAGCGCTGAAGGCGGCTAGCACTGACAGCGCTGTCTCTGTTCTACGCTTCCCACTTATCCGGTTGCTGCTAGCGCTTGTGCACGAGCTCTGGCGTGAGCTCCGGCGCGTGCTCAGCCTCGTGACGCTGGCGCAGCGGATGCGGCGCGCTAGTGCGGGACTGGAACTGCGTGGATTTCCGCAGCAGGCCCGCTATGCGCTCCATCTCCATCTCGATTGCAGCGCTGGTGATGCGCCACTCGTCTCGACTCATGGTGTGATTACCTCATGAGCGAATGAGGATGGCGATGCTACTAGGGACGCATTACTGATCAGGTTCGCGCGTGGCTACTTTGTACCGTTACTGTGATTCGGATTCTTCCTCCATCCACTTCTTCGTTTACTTGATCGGGTCACCGGTGACTGGCATGCGCATGCCGGCGGGGATGGGACGCTCCGCACCCAGGGGCATCAGCTTGCGCGTGGCGCGGTTCATGGCGTTGAGCAGGTCCTGGGAGGTGCCGTCGTAGTCCTCGTCGAGCGCCCACATGAAGGTACCGCCAAGGCCCTGCACGTAGTCCGAATAGAGCACGCGGAAGTAGGTTGACTCGGGGTCGTCATAGGTGACGAATCCCGGTGAACCATCCTTCTTCAGCAGGTATGGCACCAGCGCGTAGGGATCACGGTGAACCTCCCAGCCTTTCTTGGCGAGGAGCTTCTTGACACCGGAACCGTAATTCAGGGTCTTGACGGTGTTGTCGCAACTGCCGTCGTCGGTGGTGGCCGCGTTCGGGCACAGGCCGAAGAGCGTGTTCACGTTGGTGTATTTGTAACCGTAGAAGGGTGTTCCCTGATTGAGCTGCGAGGCAGGCACTTCGGCGAGGAATGTCTTTGCCGATTCCTGGTCACTGCCGCCGGGCTGGCACTCTTCCGGCGCCGGGTCGTTGTTGTCCCAGAAGATGGGCGAGTTGAGTTGCGCGTGGGCGGTCCAGGGGCCGGCGCAGTCATAGGTCATGATGTTGAACCAGTCGATGACCTTGCGGAGTGTGGTTGCGCTGTAGGCATCGGCGCTCCAGGGCGCTGCGTCGATGGAGAGGATGTAGCGCGGGCTGGGCAGCACGGCGCGCAGAGCTTTTTCGAAGGTGACCAGCATTGCGGCGTCGGCGGTGGTGCCGGGGTATTCCCAGTCGAGGTCGACTCCGTCGTAGTCGTGCTCGAGGACGAACTCGTGGATGTTGGCTACCAGCTTGGCCAGGGTGGCGGCGGGGACGGTTTCGTACTGGCTGAGGTCGCCACCGACGAGCAGGACGACGTGGTCGCCGGCGTCATGGGCGCGGGCGGTCAGCTCGGGCTCGACGAAGCCGTCGGGGATCTGAATGTTGCCATCGTTGTCGAAGCCGATGCCCGCGTGGATGATGTCGGTGAGCTTGTCGTAGGGAATGTTCGTTGCGGAGTAGGCGAATGGCGGAGCGTTGAACTTGCTGCCCTCGTCATAGTCGGCGACCAGGCGCTTCTGCCAATGGGTCGTTGCAGTGTCCTGAGCAGGCGCGGCGGCGGAGTTCATGAAGGAGACGGCGGCAAAGAGCAGAGCCGGAAGAACAGCGACTGGACCCCAAGAACGGTGACGCATGAGAATGCCCTCTCAGTGCTTTATTAAACGATTTAACCGATGGCAGGAATGATGGATGCCGGGCATGGCATTGTCAAGAGGGGCGGCCAGGGGGCGCTAGTGAAGCGCCCGCGGTCTGGATGGTGATCTGGGCTGTGAGCTGGACAGTGGTCTGGATGGCGAACTGGACAGTGATCTGGGCCGGTGGTTATTCCGAGTCGGAATCGTCCTCGTACTCGTCTTCTTCCTCTTCGTAGTCCTCGACATCCATGCCGTAGTCCTGCGGGGCGAGCGGTGTGCCGTCGTCGGTGTAGGTGACGGTGCGGACGCTGTCGTAGGGGATGTGCATGTCTTTGACGTTGGCCGAGGCGACCTGCAGCGCGTAGAGAAGGAGACCGGCGCGCTTGGTATCGACCTCATTGGCGGCGAGAGCCTGCACGATCTCGGTGAGCGCGAGCTGGATGGAGCTGTTGTCGATGAGCGGCGGGAGATCGAGCGGGAAGGTTTGGCCGGTTGCGAGTGCGAGGGACGAGTCCGCCTGCGCGACGGGATAGGTGCCGTAGTCGATGGTCGCATCGCCTTCAGGCTGCGGTGCAGGTAGCGCAATGAAGCGGCCGTCCGCGCGGCGGCGGCTGTGACGGATCGCTTGCCGCTGCTGGATGCGGGCGTGGAAGTAGCACCAGTGGCTGCCTTTGAGTGCAGGCGAGTTACATGTGCCACCAGAAGGGCGAACATGTCGACATTCCGGATACATCGGAGATCCTTTCGTAGCTGGGCGCGCACGGCTGCGCGGTCGTAGTGGTCGGTGGCGATGTCCCGGGGTACCCCTCCCCCTCCCGGTGCGGGAGGGCTCGGTATATACCGTGCCGAATGAATAAGTTATGGGCCTTCCCGAGCATCAAATTCGTCTTTCTAAAGGGGTTATCGCTTAATTCGTCTATCTAAAGGATTTAGCAAGCACACAAACTAAAAAAGCCACCGCAATGGTGGCTTGTTGGTTCCCGGTTCCTCTGGATGAAGGTGTCTCTATTTTTAGAGTAGCAAATTGGATGGGATGATTTGGCAGGTTTTTGCGGATGACCGAAAGGGTGGACCCATTTTGGGTCTACTGAATTGTGCGGAACATCCCCACCCTATCTGCGCTGGGATGGGGCACCCGGCTTGTGCTCTCTTCGGCCTTGCGCTTGGAGTGGGGTGGCTGGTTGCTCGGTGGCCTGGATTAGTTGCATGCTGCTGATTTCTGGATATGCGTTGCTTGTTGAGCTCAGGTATCGGACTCAGGTAAGTCTCATGTTGAGGACGCGCAACAGCGCATAGGGATGCATATGCGGAACCCCAAAGTGATTGCATACGTTGGGGACTTTCGGTTTCTGGGAAGCATCGTTCCTCGAATTGATTTTCCATGAGGGTCCAGAAGCCCGGCGCAAGGTCGAATGCGTACGGCCCCTTCTTGGCTTCAATGAATGTATTGGAGTCCAACCAGTAGTCAGGCATGCCTACTATCGCTCCAAAACTTTCTCCACCAACTTGTCGATGGTCGGAACTCTTACGCCGAGAAGGCTCGCCGCCTCCTGATAGAAGACGCGTCCCTCTTTCGTGGCCTCGAGCAGAGTCAACGTGAACCGTTCACTGTTTCTTGCAAAAAACGATGCGTAAAAGTCCCCGCCGGTGGACTTTGGTCCTTGCTCGAGCTGAGCAATTCTCTCTTCTCCTCATCGATTAACCCTCTCGCTTCGCTATTTTCGATGAGCCGTAAATCGTTAGCTCTTATCAGCGCGGCAAGGTAGCTGACTCGAAGGCGTCTTGCTACGCGTCTAGCTCTGTCAACCGCACTCTCGGTTGATGCGGTCCAGAGCTGGTTAAAGAGGGCTCTAGGTAACAGCACGTCCGCCGCGACGTGATTACAGAACGACTCCGTCCTTCCTTCTTGGCCGCTGCTTGAAGTCTGATCCGCATTTGCGGGTGAGATCCCCGACGCCCCTAGCCACAGGTGCGCCAATTCGTGCGCGAGAGTGAAGAGTTGGCCAGTCTTAGAGTCAGAAGTATTGATGAAGATGGTGGGTGCGAGATCATCGCTAATGGCGAAACCCCGAAACTCACCCATGCCTAACGGACGATGAGTATTTCCGCCGACGGTGCCACTCCGCATCACTAGAACACCGAACGCTTCAGTTCGCCGCACGAGCTCTCGTAGTAGGTCGTCGGGACTAGATGCAGTGCCTCGAAGTTCTTCAGTGAGTCCGATGCTCGTTCTTATGCTCGCTGCGACGTTATCAGTGCGATCAGTGGCAGTAGACGACCCGATGGTCGCGACTCTTTCGGCACCCCGATCTGCTTGATTCTCTCGATACCAGTCTTGTTTTGACTTAATATCGTTGACCGCGTCGATGCAGTCGGGGGACGGAGACAAATCAGACCCATCTGGGCTGCGTCTGAAGTCCGGCAAGACGAGTTCGCTACCCGGCGGCCGTGAAAGAAATAGATATCCGAATGGGATCCTAAGCGAAGCGGCCAGCGCTTCAGCCTGTCTGAACGTTGGATATGCAGACCCAGCAATCCACCCAGCAACTTTTTCTTCCTTTAGGTTCAGCTTCGAGGCAATTGCGGCGATAGAACTATCTGAGCGTTTGATTGCCCAATCCACGATCTGTGGAGAGATCTGCGCTCTCGCGGCCATCAGCTCTTATCCAACCCCATCCTTGAAAAATCTCGCTCGATATACACACAATACACACATTCAGGATAACGGGATCGACCGTGCAGGTGGAGTTGGCAGAGCATCACTTCAACTGAGTGAGACCGGATTAGTCTCCGCCGCTCGACAATGACAGCCTGTGCTTGCCGTACCTCCCGCGGTTACGGTCGCACCGGTCGAACTGCCTGCCGCTTCCGCGATGGATAACGCTGAGCCTGCAACGGCCGGATGGGGAATGATGACCGGGATCGAATCAGCCGTTGGAAGCATCCTGCGCGGCTGGTTCCCACAACTCGATGGGGTTAACCTCGGGATCGTGGATTCTGGCGAAGCGGCCATTCGGATAGTGCTCAGGATCGAGCCTCCGGTCGGCGAAGCTTCGCATTTCTTCCGTATTGCCGACAAACCATACTGAAGTGCTTGGCAGCTTCTGTTCAGTGATAGGCTCTTGGCTTCACGAGAATCTGCACTCATAGCCGGAGCAGGCACGCATGCCGAATGGAAAACCTCACGATCATCCGTTAACCGATATCCTCGTGCATTCAATTCCTGTCTACGGGGATGAAGCCGATACCCTGATCCGAAGAATCGCAGGTATGTGCAGCCACCGGGAGTTGAACGAATGGTGGGAACGCGAAATTGGGTGGTCCGGCAACGAGTATTCAGTCGTTGAAAAGGCACGTCTTCAACTAGACCAACTGCTCCAGCGAGCCAAAGAAGGCGGCTGGGAAATCCAACCCTAGCCCGCTAGAGGGTAAAACTTTAAAGGGCGGAGCGTTCGATCTCCGGTCATAGTGAATCATCCGTTTGCAGCATCCTGCGCGGCTGGTTCCCACAACTCGATGGGGTTTCCCTCGGGATCGTGGATTCTGGCGAAGCGGCCATTCGGATAGTGCTCGGGATCGAGCTTCACTTCGATGCCGGCGGCGCGGAGTTGTGCGGCCATCCGGTCCAGGCTGCGCACGCGGAAGTTGACCATCCACACCTGATGCGGGTCGCCGAAATATTTGGTGGTTTGGGAGAAGGGCGCGAAGACCGTGGTACCGGCTTCGGTGTGCCAGGAGGGCTGACCGTAGCTGGTGGGGACGGGGGCGACTCCGAGGTGAACGCGATACCACTCGGCAAGCGATTTGGGATCGTTGGCGCGAAAGAACAAGCCGCCGATGCCGAGGACTCGCTCGGCGGGCAGAGCCGGGTTGGGGGCGGCGGCGGGGGCGGAGTTTGCGTCCGGCTGCGCTGGTGCGGGTGGCGGGGCCGGAGTCGGCGAGGTCTGAATTGGCTGGCCGGCTTGAGCGGCCTGGGTCTCCGGAGTATGCGGGGTATGCGGCGCCGGCGATGCTTCCGCGGAAGTAGTGCGCCCGCTGACGAGGGGCCAGCCAGTGGCGAAGGCGAGAAGGTGCAGGACGTTGCGTCTCTGGAGATGCATCGGCATATCTTATGTCGGAATGCGGCGAGTGAGATAGCAGCTTCATGTAATTTGCGCGGTTGTACGCCGCGACTATGATCGCGGCTATGATCGCGACAAGCGATCGCAGGCAGAAGGATCGCAGCAGAAGGATCGCGGCAAGCGAGAGATCGATGATCGAGGTTCAGCAAATCGCGGTCGCCAGGCCTTTGATGGTGGGTGCGGTTGCGACGCTGTGTACGATCTTCATCCACTCGCTGGCGCTGGGCGCAACCGTGCACTTGTTTCGCCGTGAGACGAGACTGGGACGCGCGGGCATGCGGTACGTGATCGATCTCACGATCGTTGTGGTGGTGATGTCATTCGCGTTCGTGGCACACATCATTGAAGTTGCCGTGTGGGCGCGGCTCTTCCTGTGGTGCGGGGAGTTTCACGAGTTCGGGCTCGCGTATTATCACTCGGCGGTGAACTATACGACGCTCGGCTATGGCGATGTGATCATGTCGCCCGCGTGGAAGCTGCTGGGACCGATCGAGGCGGCGGATGGGTCGCTGATGTTCGGGGTGTCGACGGGGATGATCTTTGCCGTCATTCTGCGTTTGATGAAGACTCGCTTTGCGGATCTCAAAGACTGAGAGGTCGTCGAGGTCGTCGGAGATCTTCGGAGATCGTCGGCGCAGGGTTGCTGCCTGCGCGGACTTTACTCGCGGACTTTACTTAGGAATGCGGGGCAGAGACGCGGCGCAGGGAGTCCGCGGCGGGCAGCAGCAGTTGCTGGCAGATGTGGATGCTTTCCGCCATCTCGAGCGGGAACTCGTAGTGCGATGTGGCGACTACCGAACGGCAGCGACGGCAGACGGAGCGGCTGGTGCCGTCCAGGTTGCTGACGTGCTCGAAGGCGAATCTGGTGGTGAATCCGAAGGGGGCGGTGTGACTGGACAAGAACTGACTCCATTGCGGGATGTGCTGCTGTTTTGAGGCTATCGGCGGGGCGGGCGCGAGGCAATGAGGAAGCGTCGAAATGCGGCGCTCGATGCGGATCGGCTTTCAGCTTATGAAGCGTGTTGAGGGGTTGAGGGGCGGGCGGTGAATCGTTTGCTTTTTCGGTTTTGTGCGTGGAGAGCGCTTACACGCCGGGTGCGGAGCTATTTCGTGAGACTTCAATTCGGGGTGACAGCCCTGGATTTCTTTCTGGGGAGTGAGACGGTGATGTCGAGGGCGGCGGCGTGGACCCAGCCGGACATGCGGCGGCCACCCATGATGGCGTCGGGTGGTAGAGTCTTTCATCAAATGCCGACGCATCCCGAAACCGCTTTCTCCCGGCTTGCGAAATCGGCATTGTTAGTCCTGATACTCGTTCTGGTTGTGTTCTATCTGGCGTGGCAGGCACACAAGATCCGATCGAACATTCTCACGAATTCGGCAACTGTAATAGGCGGTTTTGCGGGAGTCTTGTGGGCAGCACAGAATACGGGTCCGAGATTCGCTGATGGGCTGGATCGGATGCTGCTGTTCTTCATTCCGCGAAGGAAATGGCTACAGGTGATCGGAGGAGTCGTCGGGCTCGCATTGTTTGGATGGGCCGTCTGGCGTGCTCTCGCGGTGAAGTCTCTGCCGCAGGTACATCCAGCCACCCTTCCGCCTTATGTGTGGTGGAGCGGTTTCCTGATCCTGATGGTGATTGGCATTGTCGGCATTCAGTCCAGCGCAGGGATTCTGGAGAAGTTCAGCGGGCGCTTCGATCTGGGCGAAGCGTTTCAAACCAACTTCATTATCCTGGTCGTCATTTTTCTATTTCTATTTGGTTCCATTCACGCCGGTGCATTGTGGGCATTGGGTTTATACACGTCCTACTTCCTGGGGGTCGGACTGCTGCGGGTTGTTCTGTCGCCGATCTCCATGAGCGAGAGCCTGAGGGAACTCGCCGAGGGACGATCTATCACTCTGGGGTTCGTGACGGTGCTATGCGCCGCGTCGTTCTTTCTGTTGATCGCCGGCTTGCTGGTTTGAATCGCGGAATAGGACGAACGAGCTCCTCTAGAGACGTGCCGCGACGCTGTTCACGGCGCGGCGCAGGCTGATGTTCGCTGCCCTGACTTCATGCCGAGCGAGTCCCGGGTGCACGGTGCCCGATTTGGAGTTGATGGAGAGAAGGGTTGCAAGCCGCAGCATCTCGGCTTCGATGGTGAGTTTGGAGATACGCCATTCGTTGCTCATAGTGTGAGAGGAACGAGGCGGGTGCGGCGATGGATGGTGCCACTGTAGCGGCATTACTGAGCGGGGTTACGGCTGCTTTTGTACCGTTACCCGAGCGAGCTACTGGTTCTTTTTCGGGAGCGAGCTGGTGAAGGCCACGCTGAACAATCCCACCTCAGCTTTGCGCGCGACCTGGCTTCGCGCGAATCAGTGCTGCTTCCGGGGCTCAGGCGGTGCGCATACGTGGGTGCGTTCCGCCTGTTCGAGCGAATATTCGTTGTGCGATGAGGCGACGACGGCGTGGCAGCGAAGACAGATGGAGTCGCTGGTGCCGTCTGGTTTGGTGAAGTGTTGGAAGGGAATCGGGGTGGCGGCCCGGGAAACACTGGTATTCGACATGGCCAAGGAGCGGCCCTCTTTCTGCGGTGACGTGTTTCAAGAAGCGCCCGAGAGTTTGGGCGCGTCAGGCGAGCAAGTGAGCGGGGATGGGGAGATCAGATGCGGTATTCGATGCGATCCGACATCCAGACGTGCATATCGAGGAGGGAGCAGACGTGGTTGCTTTCCTCGTGCGCGAGCCAGTCTTCGTAGCGAGTGGTTGCGATGGTGCGGTAGCAGCGGAGGCATATCGAGTCGCAGGTTCCGTTGCTGCTATGACGGTGCTGGAAGCTGGGATGGTGGCGATGCTGGAAGTTGGAGCGGTTGGGAGAGACGAGGTGCAGAGTTGAGGTGGCCATGTGCTGGCCTGCTTTCAAAACGTCGGTAATTCGACGGTATGAAGCCATTCTACGCTTCCATCAAGCAGCCCGTTGCAGGGATGCATTAGCGGTCCATATTGCAGCCGTGACCTTTATTGCTTCTTCTTTGGGAGTGAGCCGGTGAAGTCGAGGGCTGCGTCGATGAGTTTTTGACGGAGCGCGTCGTTGCCGTAGGCCTCGGGAGTGGCGCGGACCCAGCCGGACATGCGGCGGCCGCGCATGATGGCGGTGGCGACGCCGGGGATCTGGTTGGCCCAGGCTTCGTTGTCCTTGCCGACGCGCAGGAGCAGGCTGCCGCGGCGCGCTCCGATGAGCAGATTGCCGTGGAGCAGATATGCCCATCCGCCGAACATGGCTTTCTCGGAGAGGCCTCGGGTGTTGCCGAGGCTGGATTTTACGAGTTCTTCTAGGCCTGGGTCTCGGGCATTGAGGGGAGGGATATGGGTTATTCTCGTTGCTTCGCCCCGCGCGAATCTGACTTTTTTGGGCTGACTTCTTTTTCCGTGGTTGTTTTTCTTCTCGTAGTGTGAGTTGTGGTCACTTCCCCTTCGAAGATTTCTCCAATTGTCAAAAGCATCGGCTCCTTCGATGGGCGGAAACTTCATTTTTCTTGCAATTTCACCGATGGCATTTAGATTGGTCGGGTCATCATCGCCTCTATCGGCATTTTTGTTTGCGTGAATTTCTACTGTTAGGCCCCGTTCGATCTGCCCGAAGAGACGGCGCAGATCTCGATTGATCCCATTGTCTAGTTCGTGTCGCCGATTCCCATCAATTTTGTAGTTGGCCAAGCATAATCTCGTAGATTCTTCTACGACCTCTTCCACCGTCGTAGTGATTTTTTCTGTCATCTCTTCGGTGGCAGTCCCCGTTAGACCTAGATCCTTGAACTTGCTCCCTGACGTGACGGATCTTCTTAACCCTTTCCCATGCTTCTAAAAATAAGTTAATGACTGTGCCAAGTAGTTTGAGAACTTCTATACTGACACCAATCCCGATTGTCGGGTGGGATGATGATAGACCTTCGAGCTTGGCCGGTTGAACTTCACCGGTCGCAGCTTCGCTGAAATGTCCTACCAGTTGATCAATGAATTTGATTTCTTTTGCGATGGTCTGAATTGATTCCCGAATAAGTCGCGCGGGATCGTGAAAGCTGCTTCGGCATCAATTGTTTGTCCAGCAAGTTCTTCAATGGGTATAAGGTTTCTCAGCGCAGTTCGACACTCGCTAACGAGAAGGAAATGGGCATGCTGATCTGTCAAATCTTGGACGTAATCGCGAGCGACCGAAGGAGTCATTGCATTGCGCTCAATCGTCGTTCTCACATTGTCTGCTATTGCAGGATCGAAATACTCAGTTCCGGCGAGTTCTTGTATTACTGTCAGTTGAGCAGGCGTTATTTCGTCGTGGATCCGATTGGCTCCATCCGTGAGGGTCTGCAACGCTGTTGCTAAAGATGCCTGCTGGTGGGTCGCTGCTGGGGAGTTAGTAAGGGCCGCCAGATTATCTCTAATCTGATTCAATGAGGATTGAAGGCGTAATTCCTCGTCAACGGTCTGCATCAAGGTAAGAATTTGGTATAGTTTGTCGGTTGTCGTAGAAGCCCCCTAGCGCACAGCTTCGCGCAGGCGCTTTAGTTTGTATTCTTGCGTCGTGAGTCGGCGGGGGAAAGCCCTGCAACCCCATAGCAATTGGGTAAATCATGATTACGAATTTACACCCAAATTAACTTGCTTGGTAGATGGCTCATTAAGGGTGCTGATGTGTTTCTGCTCGAAGGATTCACTCCTCCACAAGAAAGAGAAGAGCCACCGCTATGGTGGCCCTCCGGCAAAAAATTACTAATCCGAGGACTATATGTCCCTAAGCCGCAGCCACTCGTGCTTCAGCTTAGGAGTGCTTCTTTAGCCAATCTTGGACGCTATCTCGTTGCGAAGCCAAACACGAGTGAACTGCATCATTATGTATCTGGCAACAAACGGCAGTATCAGTGGCTTGTTCCTTGAACCCCGTTCTCCATGCTTCTTTAGCGGCACCCATCATGTTGGTTCGATCCCAAGCGTTGCCCAAAACAACGGAACCAACGGGGGGAATTGGGGTGTTCGTACCACTCAAGGCCTTCATCCCGCACACAGCACCCTCATTGAATCCGTGATCCCTTGAACACCAGTCCAATGCTGGACCGACGTCAGTCGCGCAGTTGAAGGCAGATCTATTAGAAAAAGGATCGTCAGGGTGTACGCGTGGAGTTTTCTGCTGTGCAAATGCAGAAATCGAAATAGCCGCCATGATCGCAAAACGGCTCAGGATTTTCATGTAAACACCCTCCATTCGGGGGAGGCGCAGCGAGTATCCCATTAATTTGATTTATCGTCTACCTCAATAATCCATTTTGCATTTGCAACTTTTGCAATCCAGTTAGCTGCACCCACTCGTACTACCGCAGCTCATGCATCTGTAGCAGCTTCCGTTACGGACCATGATGGCGCCGCAGGTGTGGCAGCTGGGGGCGTCGCCCATGTCGTAGAGGTCTTTCATGGCGTCGGCTACGTGGACGGGTGCGGTCTTGGGCGCCGCGGCTTCGGACGGCTGACGGTTGGCCGATGGCGCTCGAAGCGGTGAGGTCGCCGATGGTGCCTTCGACGGGAACGGCGGACGGGGTGGGTGCGTTGAGTCCGGCCAATCCTGCGAAGAGGGTGAGCTGGTGTCCGGAGAGGAAGCGGAGCTGGAGCCAGCGGAAGATGTAGTCCATGATGCTCTTCGCGTAGCCGATCTGCTCGTTGCCGGTCCATCCGGAGGGTTCGAAGCGGGTGTGGGCGAATTTTTCGACCAGCACTTTGAGGGGGACGCCGTGCTGGAGGGCGAGGGAGACGGCGGTGGCGAAGGAGTCCATGAGTCCGGAGACGGTGGAGCCTTCCTTGGCCATGCGGATGAAGATTTCGCCGGGCTCGCCGGAGGGGTAGAGGCCGACGGTGATGTAGCCCTCGTGTCCGGCGAGGGAGAATTTGTGGGTGAGGGAGCGGCGCTCCTCGGGGAGCCGGTGGCGGATGGCCTTGGGCGGGCGGTTCTGATCGGCTAGGTCGGGGACAACGACTTCGGCGAGGGCGGCTACGGGCGCGGCCGGCGCGGGGGTGGCGACGGCTTTGGTGATTGCCGCTTCGAATGCCTGGGCGGCGGCGGCGATGGATTTGGCGGAGACTTCGAGGCGGTCGGAGACCTTGTGGGTGAGCGAGGCTTCGAGGGTCTTGAGGTCGGCGGCGAACTCCGGAGAGCGGGTATCGATGCCGGCGGCGAGCGAGGTGAGGACGCGGTCGGCGGCGGCGGAGATCAACGGGTCGGCAGGCGCGGTCTTCTTCTTCTCGTCGCTGGAGGTGTTGAGGACCTGGACGCCCTTGGATCCGTCGCGATAGATGGCGACGGCCTTGAGGCCGAGACGCCAGGCTTCGACGTAGGTTTCGGCGATGTCTTCGACGGTGCACTCGTGGGGCAGGTTGACGGTCTTCGAGATGGCGCCGGAGAGGAAGGGCTGGGTGGCGGCCATCATCTTGAGGTGGCCGAGGTAGTGGATGGAGCGGGTGCCCTTGGCGGGCTTGAAGGAGCAGTCGAAGACGGCGAGATGCTCGGGCTTGACGTGCGGCGCGCCTTCGATGGTGCCGGTGGCGTCGATGTAGGAGACGATGGCCTGGACGTCGGCGTCGGAGTAGCCGAGCTTGAAGAGCGCGCCGGGGACGGTGTTGTTGACGATCTTGATCATGCCGCCGCCGACGAGCTTCTTGTACTTGACGAGGGCGAGGTCCGGCTCGATGCCGGTGGTGTCGCAATCCATCATGAAGCCGATGGTGCCGGTGGGCGCGAGGACGGTGACCTGGGAGTTGCGATAGCCGTGCTTCTCGCCGTGGGCGAGGGCGGAGTCCCAGCAATCCTTCGAGGCGGCGATGAGCTGGTCGAGCTGCGGGGTGACGAAGGGCTCGGCTGAAGCCTTGGCGCGAGCGATCTTGTTGACCTCCGCGCGATGCATGCGGATGACGTCGAGGAAGGGCTCGCGGTTGGAGTAGAAGCCGGGGCAGGCGCCGCCCTTGTCTTCGGAACCCTGGTTGAGCGGGGTGGCGGCGGCGAGGGGCTTGCAGGACTCGGCGATACGTGCTGACTGCAGATACGATTCGCCGCAGAGGATGGCGGTGAGGGTGGCGGCGAAGTCGCGGCCGGCGTCGGAGTCGTAGGGCAGGCCGAAGTTCATGAGCAAGGCGCCCAAGTTGGCGTAGCCGAGACCGAGCGGGCGATAGTCGTGCGAGTTGCGGGAGATGGTCTCGGTGGGATAGCCGGAGTTGTCGACGAGGATCTCCATCGCGGTGAGGACGACGTCGATGGCATCGCGATAGGCCTGGATGTCAAACGTGCCTGTGGGGGTGACGAACTTCATCAGGTTGAAGCTGGCGAGGTTGCAGGCGGAGTTGTCGAGGAACATGTACTCCGAGCAGGGGTTGGACGCGTTGATGCGGCCGGTGTTCTTCGAGGTATGCCAGCGGTTGATGGTGGTGTCGTACTGCATGCCGGGATCGCCGCACTGCCAGGTGGCTTCGGAGATCTTGTGCATGAGGTCGCGAGCCTTGTAGGTCTTCGACGGGTGCGCCGTCCTTGACGGTGCGGGTGGTGAATTCGGCGTCCTGCTCCCAGGCGTGCATGAACTCGTCGTTGACGCGGACGGAGTTGTTGGCGTTCTGGAAGAAGATGGAGGAGAAGGCCTCGGAGTCGGGGCCGGAGCCGTCGTAGCCGGCGGCGATGAGGGTGTGGGCCTTGGCTTCTTCCTTGGCCTTGCACTCGATGAAGTCGACGATGTCGGGATGGTCGACGTTGAGGATGACCATCTTGGCGGCGCGGCGGGTTTTGCCGCCGGACTTGATGACGCCGGCGAAGGCGTCGAAGCCACGCATGAAGCTCAAGGGGCCAGAGGCGGTGCCACCGCCGGAGAGCAGCTCCGCAGAGCCGCGGATGGGCGAGAGATTGGTGCCGGTGCCCGAGCCCCACTTGAAGAGCATGCCCTCGGTCTTGGCGAGGGTGAGGATGGAGTCGAGCGAGTCATCGACGGAGTTGATGAAGCAGGCGGAGCACTGCGGATTGCGATAGCCGGTTTGCGAGAAGGTGACCTCGCGAGTTTTGGGATCCCAGTGCCAGTTCTGCGCGTCGGAGTTGGGCTCGAGGCGATCGCAGCCGACGTTGAACCAGACGGGCGAGTTGAAGGCGACCTTCTGCTGGACGAGGAGGTGGGTGAGGTCGTCGTGGAATGCCTGGGCGTCCTCATCGGAGGCGAAGTAGCCGCCCTTGCGGCCCCAGCCGGTGATGGTCTCGGCGACGCGGGCGACGAGGGCGCGCACGCCGGATTCGCGCTCGGGCGTGTTCATCTGGCCGTGGAGATACTTCGAGGCAACGATGTTGGTCGCGGTCATGGACCAGTCGACGGGGACCTCGACATCCTTCTGCTCGAAGATGACTTTGCCGCTCATGTCATTGATGGCGGCGGTGCGGCGCTCCCACTGGACCTCGTCGTAGGGCGAGACACCGGCTTTGGAGAACTTGCGTGCAAATTTGAGTCCCGCAGCGGCAGATTTGCCGGTGGAGGCGGCGGGGGTGGATGCGTTGGCGGTATTCGCCTTCGGGGAAGTCTGAGTCTCGGCCATGAGGGGCGCCTCCTGAGAGTTCGAAAGGATGATTTCGGCGACCGTTGCCTGTCCGGCCCCGGCGATAACGGGGAACATGAGCAAGCGGCGGAGGTTGCGATTTTTCTGCGAGTTTTTGGTGCGGAACGGGCCGGCCTGGAGGGCAGTTTGCCGAGGGCCGTCAAGAGCCGCAGATGGCAAAGTACCGCTGCTTATCGCTTCAAGTCAAGCGAGAACCACAACATCTAGTGTATTCGATGCAGATACCGGGTTGGGGGCCTCAATCCCTTATTTTGCGCTGAGGAAAACGTTGGAGGGGCGGATTGGCGTGGATTTTCTCCGTTTTCACAATGCCCTGTGGCCACTCACATCCGTGCGGAGCAGCTTTTCTTAACGGAAAAGCCGCGTCAGCAGCTATTCCAGGTCTACCCCCTTGTGAAAACGGATTTCGGGCCCGGATTTTGACGCCCCCGCGGGGGATGGGGGAGTGATTTGAGGGTATGCCCGCGGGGGGTTGGTGCCAATGTGGGAAAGGCGGGTGGGGCTGTGGATGGTGTGGAGGATTGGGCGGCGGCGCCTGCGGCGCGTTCTGGGTGGGCCGCTCCCGTTAGTCGTCGGCGAGTAGGCCGGTGCCTGGCGCGATGATTCCGGTTTCCGCTCATCCCACATCTCGAAATCGAGATATGGCTACCCGTCAAATTTAGATCATCCGCGCCCTCTGCTTAGCAGCCATCTCACTGCGCCTATTCCGACAGTTACGACGTACCCAAGTACAAGCAATACCCAGAATTCGATCCTCTGGCGGCGCTTTGTTCTCTCGCTTATCGCAACGCCTTGCACCGTTGCCGCCCATCCACGGGTCATCGCCCACCAGAGGCAAGCCATAATCGGTGGGCCCAAAAGCGAGATTGCAACTTGCTCCCACAGAGGCGTGCTCGCCGTTCCCATATTCTGGCCCCGATGAATACTAATCTGGAGGCGTCCTGAGGTAAGATGGTCTTACTATGCAGACCAGGGTTTCCACGAAAGGGCAGGTTGTTCTTCCCGGTCCGCTTCGGCGCAAGCTTGGGATTCAGGCTGGGGATGCGATGGAGATTAGCGTGGAGGCCGGGCACATTGTGCTGATGCCGCAGCGGAAGAAGACGCGGAAGGGCAAGATCATCGCCGATCCTGTTACCGGGCTGCCGGTGCTGAGTGTGGGGAAGAACGCTCCGGCGCTGAGCGGCAAGGATGTTGACGAAATCCTGGCGAATTTTCCGTAGCGTTTCCTCCGATGATGACATTTCTTCTGGATGTGAATGCGCTGGTCGCGCTGGGATTTTCCCACCACGAATTTCATGATCGTGTGGCGCGATGGATCAAAGCGCAAAAGTTTCCGCCTCTGGCCACCTGCTCGATCACAGAACTTGGTTTTGTGAGGGTACTTGCGCAGGCGCCTATTTACGGATTTACGGTGGCGGAAGCGTGCAGCGTGCTGCTGAGACTGAAGAAGTCCACGATTGTTCCGTTCCTGTTCTTCACGGATGCTCATGACATCTCGCATCTTCCCGCGTGGGCGAAGACTCCGAAGCAAACCACCGACGGTCATTTGGTTCGGCTTGCCGAGGCACATGAAGCGGTGCTGGCGACTTTGGATCAGAAAATTCCTGGAGCGCATCTGATCCCGTGATACGACACCCGATAACAGCAATATGAGCGAAGACGTGTTGAGTATTCTGACCACCGGCGATGCGGATCGCATTCTGGATTTGAATAATGCGCATGCGGTTGAGACATCCTCGCTGGATCTGGCTGCGGCGGAGCGGCTGCTGGCGAGGTGTTTTTATGCGAAATGCGTGAGCCCTGGGATGCGGGGGTTTCTGCTGGCGCTGGATCAGGATGCGGCATACGACAATCAGAACTTTCATTGGTTTCGCCGTCGCCTTGAGCGCTTTGTGTATATCGATCGGGTCATCATTGCCAAAGATGCGCGCGGGCAGGGGCTGGCGCGGCTTATGTATGAGGACTTGTTCGCGGAGTCGAAGGCGGCGGGTCATGTCCGCGTGGTGTGTGAGGTCAACATCGATCCTCCCAACGAGGGCTCGCTTGCGTTTCATCGATCGATGGAGTTCGTTGCTCTTGCCGATGTTGTGCTGAAGGGCGGCAGCAAGCGCGTCCGGTATCTGGTGAAAGAGCTGGAATGACGTGCTCTATCTCTGCGCCTGTTTCCACCCGCACTTCTTCCCTGCCTCTTTTTCCCGAGGATGCGCGGCCACTCACTTCGCTGCCGTGATGACCGACGTCGATTGACGCGATGAAGTTTCAATTGCGCGGTATCGAAGGGCGGGTAGTGCGCGTAACCCGCTGGGTGGTAGAGTTGCGGCGTTCTTCTGCACTTTCCTCTGCGCTAAGGAGTTTCCCGTGTCATTTTCTTGCAAACCTCTCATCTGCCTCGTTGCCCTGGTATGTGCGGGTACGCTCGCCGCGCAGGAATCACTCACAGAAAAGGAAGCCGTTTCAGCAGTCACGACGGTTACGCCTGCTGCCTGGGTCTATGTGCAGACCAGCAAAGGCGTGAACGTGTACGACGCGGCCGCATCCGGCCAGCTCACCCTGGTGAAGGGATCGCCCTTCGCGGACACGGGTGCAATGGAAGGTCACAACGGCAAGTACTTATTGGTTGTGGGCACGGACTATCTTCACAGCTATGCGATCGGCGCCAACGGAGCGGTGGGCGCGCAGGTGTCGCAGATCAATACACAGAGCTACAGCGGCTCCGAGTGTGGAAACACCGACAGCTCGGGCGCGGTGCTGGACCACACGGGCAGCTTTTTCTATGTGCAACTCACCGGCGCCTCTTACAACGGCGGCGAGGATATCACGTGCGCGGCATGGCAGACATACAAGATCGGGTCGAACGGTGAATTCACCTTCCTGGGTGCGAATGAACTTGGCTATGGGTTCGACAGCACGGCACTGAGCAGCACCGTGCCCACGTTCAGCAGCAATGACAACTTCACGTACGGCGAGTACTTTACCGCCTTCGCTCCGGTGTACGCGGCGTTCCAGCGAGATTCCACCGGCGTGCTGGAAGAGAACGCGAACTTCGCCAACAACTCCCCGACACCCGATCCCAGCCCTGCGAACTCGGACAATAATTACTTCCCGCAAGCGACGGTGGCTGACCCGAACGGTCACCTGGCCATAGCCATGGTCCAGTCTTTCTCGACACTGTATCCATTGCCTGCGCTGCAACTGGCCAGCTACACGATCAACAGCAAAGGCGCCATTGCAACGACCAACACATGGGCCAACATGCCTACGCTGCCGTGGAACCAGGACAACTTTATCGGCATGAATATGTCTCCGGCGGGCAACCTGCTTGCGGTGAGCGCATTGACCGGCTTGCAGATCTACCACTTCAACGGGGCGGCGCCGATCACTTCCTATTCTTCCATTTTGCTACCGGGCGTTGAGGTTGACGAACTTGCCTGGGATAAGAGCAACCACCTGTACGCGCTCAGCTATTCCAAGGGCTTGTATGTGTTCACGGTGACACCGACAAGCATCAGCGAAGTGTCAGGATCGCCTTACAAGATCGCCAGTCCTACCGGCGTGAACTATGTGAAGGATCTGATCGTGGTTCCCAAATGATTCGGTTCCGAAGTGATCGTGGTCCCGAAGTGAGTGGTTCCGAAGTGAGTGGTTCCGAAGTGAGTCGTTCCGCAGTGATCTGCAAGACGCGGTGATCGTTACCTCGTCAGAACTGATACGGAGAAATGATACGGATAGCCGCGAGTGTGGGTCTTCCGGCAGGAGTGCGAAGAGCCCCGCCCTGATGGTGTCAGAACGGGGCCCGCACATGTTGGAAGGTTCTTCAGCGGCTTTGTTAAAGGGGAGCCCCGCTGAACTCCAGAAACTGGTTGATCGTTCCGATGACGTGACCAGCCGCTACTTGGATGCCGTTGCTTTTCACCGCCGGGTCCTGCGGAAAATTCACATAGCTGCTCGGGTATCGACGAACCAATCCGACCAAAGTCTCTGCAACGATCCGGCTACCCACCGATCCCAGAAACTTGCCATCGTGTTGAAAGTTTGCTTCCTGAAGGATGTAGTACCAGAGTGGAGTTGCGGTATCGAAACCACCGGCGATGATGGCATTCGCAATCGCCGGAGAAACATTCTTCGTGAGATCAGCAGGCTTCAGAGGCGTAATATCCATCGCGCTTGCGATGGCCTGCCCGGTTGGAACGGAGAGCAAGAAGCCACGCAGCAGGTTGCGGCGGGCGAGATGTTGCAAGAGCGCACCGATGGGAATGGTGGAACCAGGAAGCGAGATGGGCAGCGATCCGAGACCGGTGGCAATGAGCGGATCGATTTTCCGGGCCTTCTGCGGGGCCGGTTGCGCGGGGACCTTGACAAAGTTGCGCCATTGAATCACGTTCGCAGGCGCCAACGCCTTTGCTGCTCCGAGCAGCGGCAACTGTGGACCAAGGGTGGCGTTCAACACCGAGACAGTCGGGCTGGCTGCCGCAATGGGCAAGGTTGTCGCTGTGTTGATGGTGTATTGCGGGCGGATCATCGAATGGCCGAAGCGGAATGCCGCAATCGAGAATTCAAGCGGCATGAATGTTTCGTCGACGTCCGGTGAAAAATACCTGAGTCCGTTCTCCAAGATGTCCTCGACTACGATCGGGTCGCAGACATGAGGAAGGTAGTCATTCAGCACAACGTACTGATAGGCCCAACGTACGAGCTTGCGTGCCGTGATGTAGCGCTGAGCGTCAGAAAGACCAGCGGGGAGAGCCGCGGCGACCTTGTTGTGAAAGAGCAGAAAGGCGCAGTGAAGCTGGCTTATGTTGAGGTTTTCGTTGTTGCGCATGTCGGCGATGATTGCCGTACCGTCGGCCTGACGGGGAACATCAGCGCCTCCGCCAGGAACAGGCCCACCAGGAATAGGGACGACTTTGAATTTCTTGTTTCCATCGAACAAGACATCCGCTTCGGTGACGCCGAGGTTGGCACCGCTTCCCAATGCCGGCCCATCCCCGTAGACGTTGTCGAGATCGAGTTCAGGGCGGCGGCCATTCACAATTTTCCTGGTGACCTCGCTAGATGGAATGGGGGTGATGTCCATTACGTTTCCGTCGGGTGAAGCGATCCGGCTGACGCCGATTTCCCGGTCGGTTTGGGCTGTGATGTCGTGATCGATCAGTTGTCCGAGGTAGGTAAAGATCGCGGGGATGGGTGAGTCGTTGGGCATTCCCAAGTCATCGCCTGCCATTGCCGTCCCCAGGGCCAATAGGGCGCCCTGCGTTGTTGCACCGGGAGGCAAGGTGCATTCCGGATTCGCCGCGAGAAGCGGGAACATGTAATTGAAGCTGGTACTGAATTGGATTTCCGCGACATTGAGAGTTTCGCCGTGGTGGAGTTGCTGAAAGGGATCCATGGCTTCAACCTTTCCTAACTAAGTGAGATTCCCGATAGTTACGACGCGACGACGCGTAAGCCCGAGCGGGCTGCGATGAGATAGGTTGCAATTTTAGTAAACGGGAAAGTTACTTAATATGCGGACCTCGCCGATAGATAGCGAATGATCCTGAAAGGGCGGCTAGAGAATCCCACACCTATTCGACATTGTCAAGGTGTCTTAATGCCGGATTTCAATCAGCTCGGTTGAAAACGTGTCTATGGCGTCGACATGAAGCAAGATGTCCTTAAGACATTCCGTTGTATTTCTGAACCTATGTCTATCTTGGCAGACTCTTCTTCGCACCCTTGCCGTTTCGGCCGCGTTGTAGGCGTGATGGGTCCGGGTTACCAGCGATAGATTGTCATCTTGTGGATGTATGAAGTTACCGATCCACTGCTCTTGCTGGTTCCTTCGATCTGGTATTGGACGTCGACGACTCCTCGCGCCCAGCCGAGGAACTGCGCGGATGCGTGTGTGTATCCCCAGTTGTAGTGCGTGCCATCGAGATTGACCCAGTCATGCGTGACGACGCCGTTGTTATCGCGGTGCATGCCGACCTGCACGTGGTGCCAGGTGTTGGCGGCCCATTGCGCGGGATTGCACTTGATGCTGGAAGACCACCAGTGATCGCGCTTGCCTGAGGTGTAGGCGGCCTCCCAGGTGCCAGTGACGCCGGAGCACTGCGTGCCAAAGATCACCGTCTCACCGTTCGACATGACCTGGTTGATATCCATCTCCAGATTCAGGACTTCGGAGGGACCGGGGAAGAAGACATAGGTGTCGAGGACGAAATGCGTGACAGAGGTAGAGCTGGGGAGGCTCAGGTTCCAGCGCTCGCCGCCGCGATCGGTGTAGGTCATGTAGAACTCGCGGGCATCGTCATAGAGCGGTGTGGTGGCGGGATAGACCGACGATCCGCGAGAGGAGCCGGGTGTGCCGCCATCATGACCCTGTCCCCAGGGTTCGCGGCCTTCCAAATCGCCGGAGGAAACGGCATTCGCGGGAATGCCGATGGCCAGCTGAGGTAGCGAGGCACCCACGACCCGCGCGATGCGAGGGCCAATGGCCGATGTTGGGGCGGACGGGGACGAAGGAGAGGACGGGCTCGATGCAGCGCCTACGATGACCTGTGTGTTGACGACCGGGCATGCGCCGCGCGCGGTCCACGATTTGAAATGGATGGTGTGCGTACCGGCGGCAATGACCTGGCCGGTGATGTCGATGTCGTAGGGTGTTTCACCGCGAACGAATGTGGTGCTGTTGTCGATGGAGTAGCCGAAGGCTGAAGGCGGAACGCTTTCGCATCCGATGTTATGCGCGCGTATCCATAGGGGAGACGCAACGTGAGTACCGTTCACGGGATTGCCGACCGTGATGTCGGACGCGAGCGCAGGACGGCAAAGCATTGCGCTACTGAGCGCGGCGAGGGCGAAGAGGGCCAGTCCGCGCGTTGCTCGAACGCGCAGCCCCCGATGAAATTCCTCGGCGTACGACATGGGTACTCCAACTGGGGGGCAGATCAGGATTTATAAGGCGGGGCCGAAGTTGCGAGGGGATGGAATCAAAGTATACGCCGCGGATCGCGTCACTCCGCTTGTGGATTTGTGCGATGAATACAGGATGAATCGCGAAACCCACATCGTAGAGGCGAAGGTTTGGCGATCACGCGTGACGCTACACCTTTTGTTCTCCCCATGTATTTCCGCTACGGACGATAGAGCTCTTCTTCGCTGACGACGGGCGTGGCGTCCGATGGTTTGGCGGCGCGATGGGCTGCACCGAACATAGGGCCGCGGGCGGGCACGACGGGTGCGAAGTGCATGAAACCGACGGGCTTGGGGAGATCGTCGTAGATGGCTTCCATACCACCTTGCATGAGGTAGGTTTCGTGCCAGAAGCCGGTGCCGCCGGAATCGCGGAGGAAATTCTTCCACCATTCGCGGTGCGGATCCGAGCGCGTCCAGGCAAGCAACGATTCCATATCGCGCCAGTATTGCCGCATGCCTGCGTGCATGGGAAAGAGCGAGAAGACGAAGTTTTCATGCAGGAGGAGGCCGTCGGGCGCGGCGGCGACGGAGCCAGAAATCTTCGGTCCGAATCCGAAGAGCGTCTTCAAGCCGGTGAGGCGATTGACGCGCATGCCGAGATAGATGACGACGAGGCCAGGATACTGCGAGAGATCGACGGTTTGGCGATTGACTTTCGCGGGCATGGCACCAGACCTCTGCGATCCATTTTGTCACTCTGTGATGGGCTCTCGCCATAGGGCTATTTTTTGCCTTAGCCTGCTTTCCTATGTCATTCGAGTGGAGTATATTGTCTTCCCATAGACAGTCGAGTGGGGAGTTGCTGCATGGGAAATGCAAAGAAGACGCCTGTTGCGGGGGAGATGCTGCAGGGCACGCTGGACATGCTGATTCTGCGGACGCTGGTGATGGGTCCGGCGCATGGGCACACGATCGCGCAGGTGATTGAGCACACATCGGAGAATGCGCTGGAGGTGGAGCAGGGGTCGCTGTATCCGGCGCTGCACCGGCTGGAGGATCGCGGTCTGGTATCGGCGAAGTGGGGCGTGAGCGAGAACAATCGGCGAGCGAAGTTTTACCAGTTAACAGCGGCGGGCAAACGAAGACTGGCGACGGAGACGAGCCGGTGGCGGCTGATGACACGGGCCATCGGATTAATTCTGGGTGAGCCCAGGCCGGGTGAATCAGCAGAGTGATGGGTAACAGCGGGAGTGGCTTATGAACTGGCGACGTTTTGTGGGACGCAAGGCGAAGGACTCGGAGCTGGCCGAGGAGATTCAATCGCATCTGGCGCATGACGAGGACCTGCGGAGGGCGCGCGGGGTGGATGCGGAGGAGGCGCGGCGGCAGGCGCGGGTGAAGTTTGGCGCGACAGAACACGGTGCGCGAGCAGCGAGTGGCGCTACCGTTCCCTGCCCTGGGTGGAGGCGGTGTGGCGCGATCTGAAGTTTGTGACGCGGTCGCTCGCGAAGACGCCGGGGTTCACCATCATCGCGATTGTGGTAATCGCGGTGGGGATCGGGGTGAACACGGCGGTGTTCTCGGTGATCAATACGGTGCTGCTGAAGCCGCTTACCTATCCGCATCCGCAGGAGCTGGTGACGCTGATGAACACGTCGCCGCGGGGCGCGCGTGGAGGAGCGAATGTACCGAAGTTCAACATATGGCGGCAGCAAACAAGCATCTTTTCACAGGTGGCGGCATATGACTTTGGCGGCGCAGGGCTGAACCTGACAGGCGGCGACAAGCCGCTGCAGGTGCAAGGCGAGCATGTGAGTGCGGATTTCTTCGCGATGCTGGGCGCGCCGGTGATCTCCGGGCGCACGTTTACGCAGGCGGAGGATAGTCCGCACGGCGGCCGCGTAGCGGTGCTGAGTTACGGGCTATGGAAGAGCCGGTTCAGCGGCAATTCGAAGATTGTAGGGTCGACGATTCAGTTAGATGGGCAGCCGTATCTGGTGGTGGGGGTGATCGGCAAGAGCTTTGTGACGGAGGGGCCGATCGATCTTTGGCTGCCCTTCCAGTTCGACCTGAATACGCAGGACCAGGCTCATTACTTTACGGTGGCGGCGCGGCTGAAGCCAGGGATCACGATGGCACAGGCGAATGCGCAGTTGAAGCTGGCGGCGGACCAGTTCCGGCGCACGTATGGACCGATGGCGATGGGGCCGCAGGATGGCTTTGGCGTGCAGTCGCTGCAGGAGTGGATGGTCGGGGATACGCGCACGTCGCTATGGGTGCTGATGGGCGCGGTGGGATTTGTGCTGCTGATTGCATGCGCGAATGTGGCGAACCTGATGCTGGTGCGCGCGTCGGGGCGGAAGCGCGAGCTGGCGACGCGCGCGGCACTTGGCGCAGGACGCGGACAGATTGTGCGGCAACTGTTAACAGAGAGCCTGGCGTTGTCTCTGACCGGAGGCGTGCTGGGACTGGTGCTGGGCGCGGTGGGAGTGCGGCTGCTGCTGGCGATGGCTACGGGCATGCCGCGCATTGGCGAAGGCGGGTCAGCAGTGACGCCGGACTGGCATGTATTGCTGTTCACGCTCGGCATGTCGGTGCTGACGGGAATTCTGTTTGGGCTGGCGCCGGCGATCAGCGCTTCGCGGCCGAATCTTGTTGCTGCGTTGAACGAGAGCAGCAGCCGCGCGGCGTCGGCTTTCGCAGCGGGAAGCTGCGCTCCGCTCTGGTGGTGAGCGAGATGGCGCTGGCGCTGATTCTGGTGATTGGGGCGGCGCTCCTGATCCGCACCTTCATGAAGCTGGAGGCGGTGAATCCGGGATACGACACACGCAACGTGCTGACGATGGCGATGTCGATCAGCGGGGATCGCTTCCAGAAGACGGCAGGCGTGGCGCAACTGGTGAGGGACGGAACAGACAAGCTGACGGCGCTGCCGGGCGTGACGGATGCTGCGGCGGCGTGCTGTCTGCCGCTGGATGGCGGGTTTGGGTCTGGGGTTCAACATTGTAGGACGGCCGAACGGCAGCGACCCTATAACCGGCGGCGGCGGGTACGTGCACGGTGTCGTGGAATTACTTCAACACCTTCAAGATTCCGCTGCTGCGCGGACGCATGTTCACGGAACAGGACAATGGTGCGGCGCCCGGCGTGGTGATCATCAACGAGGCGCTGGCGAAGCAATACTGGCCGAAAGGCAAGGGCGATCCACTGAAGGACCGGCTGGAGATCGGGCCGGGGATGGGGCCGAATTTCAAGGAGCAGCCGCGGCAGATCATCGGCATCGTGGGCGATACGCGGTCGCGCGCACTCGACAGCCCCCCGGATCCGATGATGTACACGCCGATTGCGCAGATGCCGGATGGGATGACGGCGCTGAATTCGCGGATTGCGCCGCTGATGTGGATTGTGCGCACCCAGGTGGAGCCGCACTCGCTGGCGAACCCGATGGCGGAGGCGTTGCGCGTGGCGAGCGGCGGACTGCCGGTGGCGCATATTCGCACGATGGATGAGATCGTCGTGCTGAATACATCGCGGCAGCGCTTCAACATGCTGCTGCTGACGATCTTCGGCGCGTCGGCGCTGTTGATGGCGGCGATCGGCATCTATGGGCTGATGGCCTACTCGGTGCAGCAGCGGACGCAGGAGATGGGCATCCGGATGGCGCTGGGCGCGCAGGCTTCGCACATCCGCAATATGGTGATCCGGCAAGGCATGGTGCTGGCGCTGATCGGCGTGGCGATCGGGATTGCGGGCGCGTTCGGGCTGACGCGCTTTCTGGCGTCGTTCCTGTTCGACGTGAAGGCTTGGGATCCGCTGGCGTTTATCGTGACGCCGCTGCTGCTGACTGCGGTGGCTCTGCTAGCAGTGTGGGTGCCGGCGCAGCGTGCCGTGCGCGTGGATCCGATGACAGCCCTGCGCTTCGAGTGACTCGCCGTCACGGGCGGACGCGCTGGTAGCGCGTTTCGTGTGGTTCGCTCCCTTTGGTCGCTCACGTTACGAGCTGTGGGCGACCTGCCCCTCTTCCTCTCCGAAAATGCGGCTTGGGCATTTGGTCTTTACGCCCAGTAGACGATCTACTGCCTGAGGGAGTAGATTTTCTACGTCTATGGCAAAGAGCGACGCGTACAAGAACCGGATCGAGTTAGTGCAAGGCACGCTGGACATGCTGCTGTTGCGGACGCTGCAGTGGGGGCCGCAGCATGGATACGGGATGGTGCAGGCGTTGCGCGTGCACTCCGGCGAGGTGCTGCAGGTGGAGACGGGGTCGTTGTATCCAGCGCTGCACCGGCTGGAGCGGCAGGGCTGGGTGCGTTCGGAGTGGAAGCAGACGGAGAGCAACCAGCGCGCGAAGTATTACCGGATTACCGCCGCGGGCAAGAAACAGTTGACTTCCGATTTGAGCCGCTGGGAGCAGATGGTGGCGGCGGTGAGCGCGATCATGCAGCGCGAGCCGGAAGGGAGCGACGCATGAGAGCTGCCGGATGCGTTTCAAGTGGTTCGTTTGCAAAGCAAAAAGACGAATTGAGCGAGGAGCTGCGCGCGCATCTGCGCATGGCGATGGCGGATCGCATGGAGCGCGGCGAATCGGAAGACGAGGCGCGGCGCAATGCGATGCGCGAGTTGGGGAACGTTCCGCTGATCGAAGACGTGACGCGCGGGATGTGGGGCGGCGTGTGGCTGGAGCGCGTGCTGCAGGATGTGAAGTATGCACTGCGGCAGTTGCGACGGGCACCGGGATTTGCGGTGACGGTGGTGGTGACGCTGGCACTCGGGCTGGGCGCGACGGTGGCGATGTACACCGTGGTGGACCGGGTAATGTTGCGGCCGCTGCCCTACCGGGATGCCGGTTCGCTGGTGAGTATTCAAGAGGTGAGCAAGACGGGCGGGCCGGGATGGGGAACGGAATTTCTCGACATCGCGGATTGGCAGGCGCGCAGCCACACGTTGGCGAGCATCGCGTACTGGAGCGGGGCAGGAGACCACCCCGAGGGCTTCAGCTATCTCGAAGGGAAGGAAGGATCGGTCGGGGTGTCGGATGTGGCGGCGAGCGCGAACCTGTTTCCGACGCTGGGCGTGCATGCGGCCATGGGACGTACCTTTCTGGAGGGCAGGAGTGGGGCGGCACGCGAAGAGGATGTGCACACGCTGCTGCTGAGCGATGCAGTGTGGCGGAACGCGTTTGGCGCGGATCTTCATATCGTGGGAAAGAGCGTGAAGGTAAGCGGGGAGCAGTACACGGTGATCGGCGTGATGCCGCGCGGCTTTGCGTTTCCTTACGGTGGGGAGCACCCGATGGTATGGACACCGATTGTCCTGAGCAGCGGGGACCTGGTGCGGCAGAAACACCAGACGCCAAACTACACGGTGATTGCACGGCTGGCACCGGGCGTGAGCCTGACGGCGGCCGAGACCGAGTTGAAGACGATCCAGGCTCAGACCGCCAAGCAGTATACGGAGGCAGACTACCGCGAGCATGCCAGCAGCGTGCGAGTCGAGCGGTATGGCGATTCACTGGTGGAAGAGGATGTGCGGAAGTCGTTGCTGGCGCTGGCCGGTGCATCGGGCATGCTGTGGCTGATTGCGTGCGTGAATGTGACCAGCCTGCTGCTGGCGCGGGCGACGTCGCGGCAACGCGAGATTGCGGTGCGCGGCGCGCTGGGCGCTGGACGGTGGCGGATTGTGCAGCAACTCGTGATCGAGGGGCTGATGCTGAGCGGTGTGGCGTCCGTGCTGGGCATCGGGCTGGCGATGCTGACGCTGCGCATGTTCGAGCATGGGCTGAGGGCGCAGTTCCACATTTACACGACGCTGACGCCGAATCTGCGTGTGCTGGGCGCCCTGCTGGCGCTGACGGTGATGAGCGCGCTGGTGTCCTCGGCATGGCCGGCGATAGCGGCGGCACGAGCGCCGATCGAGCCGGCACTACGGCAGGGCGCGACGCAGAGCGGCACGGGACGCAGGCAGCATCGACTGCGCGCTGCGCTGGTGGTGGCGGAGATTGCGATGTCGCTGACGCTGCTGGTGGCTTGCGGGCTGCTGCTGCGCACCATCTACACGCTGCGGCATGTGCCGCTGGGATTCCGAACCGACCATGTGATGGTGGCGAATATGTCGATTCCGAATTACAAATACGTGGGGCGCGATCTGTACAAGGAGCTCTATGCGCCGCTGCTGGAGCGGGTGCAGCACATGCCCGGGGTGCAGAGCGCGGCGCTGATGAGCGAGGTGCCGCTGGGCAAGACGTTCAACATCGTCTTTTCGTTTGGAGATGATGGCGGGAGCGCGGCCGATGTGCGCCGCAGCAAGATCCGGGCGAAGGCCGGCGCGATGACAGCAGACAACCAAAAGGTCTTCCGCTTCTCCATGCTGCGCGGACGGTTCTTCAACGATGGGGACACGGCCACTTCTACGCCGGTGGTGGTGGTGAATCGGGAGTTCGTCAGGGAGTATGAAGGCGACGATGGCGATCCGGGAAAGATTCTAGGAACTCCGCTGCTGGGCTTGGGAAAGGATCGGAAGTCGGTGGTGGTGGGCGTGCTCGACGACGAGCGGCAGGTCGCTGTCACCGAGCCGTCGCAGGCGGAGCTCGAGGTGTGCCTGCCGCAGATCACGCCGGAGAATGGGTTTTATGGACCGGCGGGGATGGCGATGGACCTGGCGGTGCGGACAGAGCGCGATCCTGCGGCGATGACGCCGGAGCTGCGGCGGCTGATGCGCGAGGCGAGTCCGGAGCTGGCGAACAGCAACTTCACAACGATGGACCAGGTGGTGGAGGACTCCTATGGCAGCCAGCAACTGGCGGCGCGGCTGCTGGAGATCTTTGGCGGAACGGCCTTCGTGCTATGCATTGCCGGCATCTATGGATTGCTGGCTTATCTGGTGACGCAGCGGACACGCGAACTGGGCATCCGGATCGCGCTGGGAGCGCAGCGCTCACGTTTGATGTCGATGGTGCTGCGACAGGCGGGCGCGATGCTGCTTGCCGGCCTTGCAGTCGGACTGCTGCTCGCGTATGCGACGAGCCGCATTGTGGGCACGCTGCTGTATGGCGTGAAGCCGCACGATCCGTGGACGATGGCGGCCGTCACGCTGGTTCTGCTGGCGGGCGGACTTGCCGCTGCGTGCATCCCAGCACGGCGGGCAGCGGCCGTAGACCCGATGGTGGCGCTGCGCAGCGAGTGACTGGCCGTCACGGGCGAACGCGCCTTTGGCGCGAGTTGTTCGGTTCGCTCCGTTGTCGCTCACGCTGGGAGATATGACGACCTTACTCTTGCATCTCTTCGAGATGTCGCGTACCGGGGATTTGCCATCCAGGCAGACGCGGGACTGGCCGTCCTGGCAGAAGCGCCTTTGGCGCGGGTTGTTCGGTTCGCTTCCTTTGGTCGCTCACGCCCGGTGATGTGGGCGACCTGACTCCCACCCGGCATCGGCGTGGCTATTCGGAGGGGGCGGTGCTGTAGATGCGGACGTAGTCGACGAGCATCTCTGCGGGGAATTTGGTGGTGGCGTCGGGGGATTTGGGCCAGTCGCCGCCTACGGCGAGATTGAGCAGGAGGAAGACGCCGTTGCCGGTGTCGAAGGGCCAGACGGCGCCGGGCCGGGCGAAGTCGGCGGGAGTGTTGGTGGTGTAGATGTTGAAGGGCGAGTCGACGTAGAAGCTGATTTTTCCTTTGGACCAGAGGATGCCGTAGGTATGCCAGTCGGCGGCGGAGAAGGCGCGCTCGGGCGAGTCGATGTAGTGCCTGGTGGTGTCGCCTCTGGTGCCGTGGAGCGAACCCGCGATCCAGTCGGGCTTGGGCGCGTCGATGTGCTCCATGATGTCCTGCTCGCCGCATGCGGGCCACATGTTGTCGCCGACCATGGTGTTGCCGAGGGTCCAGAAAGCGGGCCACATTCCCTGCTCTTCCGGGAGTTTCATGCGGGCTTCGATGCGGATGCTGCCGGTTCCATAGGCGACGCTGAAGAGTCCCTGGCTTTTGAGGCGCGCCGAGGTGTAGACGCCGGGCTCGGGCTGGCGGGCGACGATGTGGAGGTAGCCATCGGAGGCAACGAATGCATTCGGATTTTTGGGATCGCAGGGTGGCGTCGCGTCGCCCGAGGCACAGTAGTGCTCGAACTCCCGATTGCCGAAGCCGGTGTGGCCGGTGTCGTAGGTCCAGACTTCGGGATTGGGCTTCTCACCGAAGTCAGCTGCATCGTTGAACTCGTCGCTCCACAGCAGAGTGCCGGGAGGAATCGCGATGTCGAACTTCTGTGTACTGACCGCACCGGGCTTGCCATCGGCAACGGCGACGGCCTTTACGGTCAGGGCGGAGGCGACGAGGAAGGGCGCGAAGTATCGCGAGGATTGGGCGGTGGGTACGGCGCCATCGACGGTGTAGTAGAGGGTTGCACCGGGTGCGCCGCCGGAGATGGAGACGATCTGTGCGCCATTGAGGGCCGCGGCGGTGGTGATGGAAGGCGCGGCGGGAGCCATAGCCTGAGCGCCGGCCGCTGCTGCATATGCCACAGTAAGTGTTACTAGAAAAATCGCTCTCATGGCTTGATCCCTTCCCGGCGCACAGGCTTTCGGCGTAATAGTACCGGTTTCGGCGGCAGGAAGGCGCTACCTCTTTCGCAGCAGGGCGCGGACGGCGTCGCGCGCATGCGTGGCCGCGGGCGAAAGCGGCGTCTGGCTGGGCATGCGGGCGAGCATGGCTTCGAGGAGATAGTTGTGATTTTCGAAGAGCGCGAGCTGGACGGGGTCGGGCAGATCCTTCTGCCAGACGACGCTGTCCTGCTGCACGGAATCGAGCCAGCTCTGAAAGCCGACGAGTGCGAAATCCGGCCGCGTGATGACGCAGAGGAGAGTGACGGCGAGGCGGTCCTGCTCACCGTAGGTGTAGATGGTGGTGGCACTGCGGAGGCGCTGGTCAATGCTGCTGAACACGGCCGCCTGATCGGCTGGAGTGAATCGCGGATTCCGGGCCAGGTTGGCGAGGAGATCGGCAGTGTGCGCGGTGGAGTGAACCCAGCCCTTGACCGGATCGAAGCCGCGGTTGTCGCGCTCGTCGCGCAGATAGGCGAAGGCACTGGCGAGCAGTGCGCGGTACTGGTCCGGTGATAAGAATGGCTGCTGCAGATCGCGTTCCGCGAAAGAGGCGAGTATGAGCGCCGAGTACGAGCGCTGGAAGACGGAGTCCGCTCCGGAGCCGCCGATGGCGATGGTGAGATTGTGCTGCAGTTGCGGAAGGAGGGTGAGGAGTTGCGCGTCGTGAGCTGGGCGTGGCCTATCTGGGTGGGGCTGATCCATCCGTCGAGGATGGTGTAGGCGAGCGTGTCACGGAGCTCTGGATCCGGAGAGCCGAGCCAGAGCGATGAGCTCTGGTGCAAGTGCAGCTGCCGATGCGCCGGGCGGGATCGCGAATTGGTGCGCCGCGATGTCACGGAAGTACTGGCGGTCGTGCGCGGATGCGGTATCGACGGCCTGGGCTGAGGTTTCCGTTATACCCACTGCGCCGGCAGCCACCACACACGTTACCAAGACGGTTACGAAACGGTTGGACATGATCTGCTTCCTCGACGCGCGACCTCGGTGCGTGATGGGGGAGCCCGTACGCACTACAGTATCGCGAGGAAGGTGCCAGCCGGAGATGGCGGGCCCACATCCCGGTTGCGAGACGTGGGATGCCCGAATTTCCTGCCGAACGGCTGAGTGTTTCGGTCTAGCGGTTGCCGCCGGAGACGAGCAGGGTCTCACCGGTGATCCAGGCGGAGTCGTCGGAGGCGAGGAAGACGGCGACGGGCGCAATGTCAGTGGGCTGCCCGATGCGGCCGAGCGGGGTGTTCGCAATGATGCGCTTTTCGAATTCGCCGCCGATGACGCCCGCGGTGTGAGCGCCTTCGGTTTCGACGCCGCCCGGGTTGAGACTGTTGACGCGAATCTTGCGTGGCGCGAGTTCCTTGCCGAGGACGTGGGTGATGGAATCGACGGCGCCCTTCGTAGCGGTGTAGATGACGCTGCCCGGAGGGTTGGAACGGACGATGGTGGAACCGACATTGATGATGCTGCCACCTGCGGGATTGAAGTACTTGAGAGCTTCCTTGGTGGTCTGGATGAGGCCCAGGACGTTGGTGTTGAACTGGCGGTGGAACTCGTCCTGCGTGAACTCCTCGATGGGCGCGAAGTTGAAGATGCCGGCGTTGTTGACGAGGATGTCGACCTGACCGAAGGCCTTTTGGGTTTCGGCGAAGAGGCGTTCGACGTCGGCGGCGAGGGCGACGTTCGCTTGCACGGCGATGGCTTTGCCGCCCTTGGCTGCGATATCGGCGACGACCTTGTCCGCGCCTTCACGACTGGACGAGTAGTTGACGACGACACTGGCGCCCTCCGCAGCGAGCGCGCGGGAGATCTCCGCGCCAATGCCTTTCGATGCTCCGGTGACGACAGCGACTTTCCCCTGAAGTTTGCTCATCTCTTGTACTCCTGCTTTACGCTTTGACGGGCGTCGAACCTAAGAAAGATGTCGAGACTGGGGAAAGGATTCGGGATTTGGACTGGCCGTCCGGGCGATCGCGCCTTTGGCGCGGGTTGTGGGGTTCGCTCCGTTGTCGCTCACGATGGGTGTTGTGGGTGATCTGACTCACACTTATCTTCGAGATGCGGGCATCCGGATTTGCCATCCGGGCGATTGCGCCTTTGGCGCGGGTAGCTAGGTTCGCTCCCTTTGGGAGCTCCTCACGATGAGTGTTGGGGGTGACCTGACTCTTCGAGATGCGGGTGGACCGGAAACTGCATCATCCTTTCGACAGCCCGGGCGCGGGTGGCCTAGCAGAAGCCACACTAGAGGCTGGCGAGACGGTCGAGATAGGCGCGGAGGACATCGCGCTGGAGGATGAGGTTGGCGAACTTGCCTTGCCGTTCAATGCGGATGAGGCCGGCGGTTGCAAGTTCCTTCATGTGGTGGGAGAGGGTGGCGGCGCTAATGGGCTGCGCTTCCGCGATGCAGGTGCAGGGCGTGGCGCACTGACGGCGGCCGATCTCGGCGAGAATTTCATAGCGGCGGGGTGCCGCGAGCGCACGGGAGATGAGGGCAAATTGCCGGTCGGTGAGGCTGACCTGCTTTGTGGCGCGGGTGCGTTTTTCGGCCATGGCTTCTTACCTTACCCCCGGAGGTGGATGTTTGCCGGGGAAATTTAACATTTGAGCGGTTGACATACATCCTGCTCTTACATACCGTCAGGATATGTCGAGCTATCTCCGAATCGCCGCGCAGTGTTGTTGCAAACCTGCTGCGCCGGGTTCGGCTGGAGCACGGTCCGCACGAGTAACGCGCTGATCGAGAGATAAAAGGCTCTGAAGTCCGAATGCCCTGTCGCAGCCAGCTCTGCGACGGGGCATTTGTTTCTCTCCCCCATGACTCGACGCAGAACTGGCTCACCTTCAACGCACGAACCGGAAGGAAGATGCCATGAGTGACGAGATACAAAATTCCGAGAAAACGGGGAGCAGCGGGACGACGGCCGTACAGCGGCAGCGGCTTTCGCTGGATAGCTGGGCAGTGCTGCTGGCGCTGGCGGCCGCGGCACTGGTGAAGCTGCACATTTTGAACTCGGTGACGTGGTGAGGAGGCGGCGATGACCACATCCTCTATTACTCCGTCATCCACTGGCGCTACTGCTTCGCTTCCCTCTGGCGCCGCGAAGGCCAACGAACCGCTTCCGATTCGCCTGCTGCGGCTGGTGCCGGGGCTGTTGCTGCTGGCCGCGGTGGGTTTTGGCGGCAAGGTGATCGAGCAATCGATCACACGCTACGGCAAGGCCCATCACCTGACGTTGCCGAATATCGAGTACGTACTGTGGGCCATTCTGATTGGGCTGGTGCTGGCGAATACGGTCGGGCTGCCGAAGATATTTGTCGCAGGCGTGGCGACGTATGACTTCTGGCTGAAGGTCGGGATCGTGCTGCTGGGCTCGCGCTTTCTGATCGGCGATGTGCTGCGGCTGGGCGGGATCAGCCTGGGACTGGTCGCGATCGAGATCACGCTGGCGCTGGCACTGATGCATGGACTGGGGCGCGCATTCGGGTTGAGGCCGAAGCTGACCTCGCTGCTGGCAGTCGGTTCGGCGGTGTGCGGCGTGTCGGCGATCATTGCGACGCAAGGGGCGATCGATGCGGATGAAGAGGAGTCCTCGACGGCGATCGCGGCGATCCTGGCGCTGGGCGCGCTGTCTCTGTTCACTTTCCCGCTGATCGCACACAGTCTGCACCTGAGCGACCATGCGTATGGGTTGTGGGCGGGGCTGGCGGTGGACAACACGGCGGAGGCGACGGCGGCGGGAGCGCTGTACTCGGATGTTGCGGGCAAGTTTGCCGTGCTGGTGAAGACAACACGCAACGCGATGATCGGCTTTGTGGTGCTGGGGTATGCGTTGTATTGGTCGTCGCGGGGACAGGCACAGCGTGTCGGCAACAAGGCGCGGTTCCTGTGGCAGAAGTTTCCGCGCTTCGTGCTGGGCTTTCTGCTGATCTCGCTGCTGGCCAGCGTGGCGGTATTTTCCAAGCCGCAGTTGACGGCGCTGGGCAACCTGTCGCGTTGGGCGTTCCTGCTGACGTTTGCGGGGGTTGGGCTGCGCACGAATATTCGCGAGCTGGGCAAGCAGGGATGGCGGCCGCTGGCTATTGGCGCGCTGGGCGAGGTGGCGATTGCGGCGATCACGCTTGCGCTGGTGTTTGGTGCGGACCGGCTGTTTCGTATCTGAGGACTTGCCATCCAGGCGAATGCGCCGGTGGCGCGGGTTGTTGGGTTCGCTTCCTTTGGTCGCTCACGCTGGGTGTTGTGGGCGACCTGAGTTTATCCGACATCACAAACGGGAGAGGTAGGGCAGCCGATTCACTCTTCGCGCAACAACGAGGCGGGTTCGATGGCGAGGGCGCGGCGAGCAGGCAGAGAGGCGGAGAGCACTCCGGTGGCGAGCATGGTGAGGACGACGGCGAGGACAACGAGCGGATCGTTGGCGCTGGCGCCGTAGACGATGGCGGCGAGGATGCGGGTGGACGCTAGGCCGAGCAACATGCCGCAGCAGGAGCCGATGAGGACGATGGCGGTGACGCGGCCGAGCGCTGAGTTGAGGATGCTCTTGCGCGGTGCGCCGAGAGCGAGGCGGATGCCGAAGTCGCGCATGCGGCGCGAGACGGAGTAGGACGCGAGGCCGAAGATGCCGGTGATGGCGAGGGTGAGCGCGAGCAGTCCGAGGATGCCGAGCGCGATGGTGGCGGCGCGGGCGGGAAAGAGGACGGGCGCGATGATCTGCTGCCAGGGCGCGATGGAACTGATCGGCAGGTTGGGATCGACTCCCTGCACGATGCCGGTGAGCGCGGAGGCGAGGCGAGGCCGCGCAAGAGTGGCAATCGTGTCGGTGCGAATGAGCACGTGGGTGGCGGTGTTGGGGTTTTGCGCGGTGGCGTAGAAGAGCGCGGGCGTGGGGTCTTCCACGAGTGAGCTGTACTTGCCGTCTTCGACGATGCCGACGATGGTGAAATTGCTGCCGCCGCTGTCGCGGAAGACGCGGCCGATAGCGGCGCTGGTCCCGCCACGGGCGTTATGGGTGAGTTGGCGGACGAAGGTCTGGTTGACGATGGCGACGAGCGGCGCGTGCGCATCGTCGTGCCAGGTGAAGTCGCGGCCGGCGACGAGGGGCGTACCAGCAGTCTCAAAGTAGCGGGGTGAGATGGCGTAATAGGGCGCGCCAAAGAGGATGTTGCGCTGGTCGAGAGGAGCTTTGCCTGCTTGATAGATGGCGGTGGTGTTGTTCCCGATGAGGTCGAGGGGCACGCTGGTGGTGAGCGCCGCACTGGAGACACCGGGGAGGGCGAGGGCTGCATCCAGAATGCGGCGCTGCGCGGGCAGGGCTGTGTCAGCGGAGTAGCGAGCGAGGCTGAGGTCGGCGGAGAGGATAGTGACGTTCGCGGGTTGGAAGCCGAGCGGCGCGTTGAGCGAGCGGGCGAGTCCGCGCAGAGAAACGAAGGCAGCGGTGACGAGGACGCAGCAGAGGGTGACCTCGACCAGCAGGAGGAGGTCGCGCATGGCGAGACGGCGGCCGAAGGATACGGTGTTGCCGGAGGACTTGATGGCGTCGAGCACATCGGCACGGGCAGCCTGGCGCGCCGGCGCAAGCGCGCAGAGCAGGCCGGCGGCGACGGAAAGCCCGAGAGCAAAGAGAAAGACGGCGATGCCTGGCTCGACCGCAACGGCTACAGGGAAATCGAAGGGCGGGTGGTAGGCGCTTATCAGGCGCAATACAGTGCGCGCGAGCAGGAAGCCGAATGAACCGCCGATGATGGCAACGACGAGCGACTCGACGACGAGTTGCAGCGCGATGCGGGCGCGGGTGGCGCCGAGCGCTGCGCGGACGGCGAGCTCGCGGGTGCGGTCCGAGGCGCGTGCGGCGTAGAGTCCGCCGAGATTGACGCAGGCGGCAAGGAGCACGAGCGCAGCCATGAACATGAGGGCAGCGAGGAAGCTGCGCAGCGGGCTGCCGAAGGCGGCGCCGATAAAGCCCATTGGCGTGAGGCGGAAGACGGTGTTGGTGTCAGTCGCGGGATATTCGCGCGCGAGCTCCTGCGCGATGCGATTGAGATCTGCCTGTGCCTGGGCGACGGTGACGCCGGGACGGCGGCGGCCCATGATCCAGATGTTCTGGTTGTGGCGATTGTCGAGGGAACTGTAGCCCTCGATCTGCTGCTCATTCCAGAGATCGGTCCAGAGATCGGCACGGATGAAGCGCTCGGTGCCGGTGAAGTCCGGGCGAGCGACGCCAAGGACGACAAAGGGCTGCTGCGAGATGCGGACAGTGCGGCCAACGATATTGGGATCACCAGCGAAGTCCGTCTTCCAGGTGGCGTAGCTGAGCACGGCGTAGGGGCTGCCGTTGGCGCCGTGCGTGTCGTCGCTGGCGTGGAAGAAGCGGCCGAGCAGCGGCGTGATACCCAGCGCGTCGAAGTAGCTGCCGGTGGCCTCGATGTCCCAACGGGGCTGCGCGTGGCCGTTGGCGGCAAGACCGATCTGGATGAAGCGATACGCGCCCATCTGGGAGAAGGTGCGGTTGCGGGCGCGCAGATCGCGATAGACGGGAAAGCCGAGGGTGACGTCGCCATCCTGCTGGTGCTGGACGAAGGAGAGCTGGCTGGCCTGCGGAAGAGAGGATGAGCGGAGGAAGAGCCCGTCGATGACGCCGAAGACGATGACGTTGGCGGCGACACCGAGAGCCAAGGTGAGGATGGCGGTGGCAGCGAATGCGGGACCGCGGCGAAGCTGGCGCAGGGCGTAGCGGAGGTCGGCAAGGAGTCTGGACATGGCGTGCTCTCCTGTGGGGGATAGGTGCACGTATGAGGCCAGCAGCGGCCCAGTACATTTCAAGGGTTTGCGTGTCTTAGCGAAGGGCCGAGGTGTGCGTTCGCGGAACCTGCCGTCCGATTCCGGACAGGATTGGCCGTCTGAGCGGAAGCGCCTGCGACGGGACTGGCCGTCCGGGCAGACGCGCCTGCGGCGCGGTTTGCTGGTTCACTCCTTTGGCCGCTCACGCTGGGGGTTGTGGGCGCGCACCGGTGTGGCACGGTATTAGACTTCCGGGCGGGGGTGGCGTGCATGTTCGAGCCATTTTCGGAGAGAGCGCGACGGGTGGTCTTCTTCTCGCGCAAGGTCGCGGGACGGCGAGGCGCATCTGCGATTGAAGCGGAGCACCTGATCGAGGCACTGATTCTGGAAGACCAGGGGGATTACGCAAAGTTGTTTCCGGAGATGAGCGCGCCGGGAACAGCCGTGCCGGTGATGCGGATGCACCGACCGTTTTTCACAGGGGAAACCGCCCCGCACCGGCCGTTTTTCACAGCGGAAACTGCCGCGAAGATCCAGCGTGGACTCGAAATTCTGATGCCCGCCAATGCACAGCGTCTTCCGGATTCGGCTGACATGCCGGTCTCGGAGACAGGGCAACGCGTCATGCTAGGCGCGAAAGAGCTGTGCGAAGGGCTGCGTCATGAGGCGGCGACGCCGTCGAGGATGCAAGAGGCCCATGTTGAACCGCTGCATATGCTGGCGGCCGCGCTATCGGACGACACGTCCGCGGTTGCGGAGGTCCTGAGGCAGGCGGGCGTTACTAAAGAAGCCGTTTTGACGGCGATCAAGACCGGGGGATATTCCTAGCGGCACCGGTTAGACTCCCTGCATGGTTTCCGTCGCGGAACGGTTGCGCACCAACTCCGATACTCTGCTGATCGTCTTCGACCTGATGGGGACGCTGGTCTTTGCGCTGGAAGGCGCGATGCGGGCGATCCGCGGCGACCTGGATTTTCTGGGGCTGCTGGTGCTGGCGTTCGTGACCGCGGTGGGCGGCGGCATCATTCGCGATCTGTTGATTGGCGCGACGCCGCCAGCGGCGATCCGCGACTGGCGCTATCTCGGCATCGCGATCCTGGGTGCGGCGGCGGTATCGCTTTTCTATCAATGGGTGCAGGCGATTCCGGATCAACTGATCATCACGCTGGATGCGGCGGGGCTGGCGCTGTTTGCGGTCGCGGGCGTGGAAAAGGCGCTGGACTACAAGATGCACCCGGTGATGGCGGTGGTGATGGGTGGCATCACGGGCGTGGGCGGCGGCACGGTGCGCGACCTGCTGCTGGCGCAGGTGCCGTCGGTGTTGCGGAAGGATGTGTATGCCTCCGCCGCGCTGGCGGGTGGCGTGGTGATGGTGCTGCTGTTGAAGGCGAAGCTGCCGCGGGCGGTCGCAATGGTGGGTGGGGGCAGCGCGTGCTTTCTGCTGCGCATGGTGGCGGTGGCGCGGCACTGGAATCTGCCGCAGCTGCTGCACCATCCTTAGGATTTGCCATCCAGGCGGAGGATTTGCCATCCGGCGGGCGCGCCGGTGGCGGGACTGCCCGTCCCGGCAACAGCGCCGGCGGCGCGTTACGTGTAGCTCGCTTCCTTTGGTCGCTCGCGTTTGAAGTGCAGGCGATGCCGGAAACCGGTGGCTTATTCGTAGCGCAGGGCTTCGGCGGGCGGGACCGCGGTCGCACGGCGCGCGGGCAGGAAGCATGCGAGGAGTGCGCTGAGGGCGAGCAGCGCGGCGGCGGAGAGCAGACTGTCCGCGGCAAAGGTGCTGTGCATCCAGTCTGCGAGAAGCTTTCCGAGGAAGGCGTCGGATGCGAGGCCAACGACGACACCGATGGCGGTGCTGACGAGCGCGATGCGTCCGGCAACCCACAGAACATGTGTGCGCGGCGCGCCAAGGGCGAGGCGGACACCGAACTCGGTAGTGCGCTGCGCAACGCTGTAGGCGACGACGCTGAAGATACCGACCAGCGCGAGTGCAAGCGCCATGGCGGAGAAGACACCGAACAGGATGGAGAAGAGACGCTGGCGGCTGTACTGCGCGTCGCGCTCGATGGCCTCGTTCAGGGTGTAGGTGCCGTTGGCGACTTGTTGATCGGTAGGCGACGGTGGCAATCGCAGCGCGGACGGAGTGCAGATAGGCTAGCGGGTCATCCTGAGTGCGGATGAGGAACTGCTGCGATATGGTGGCATGAGCGTGGTGTAGGGAATGTAGATTGCGGGGGCGACCGGCCGATCGACGCCGTCATTGCGCGCATCACCGACGACACCGATGATATTGCGCCAACCGTTGCTCTGCGCGGAGATGGCGTCGAGCGGGCCGATGGTATGCAGGCCGGTGACGCGAAGCTGGCGGCCGATGGGATCGGACTGCGCCAGGTAGCGGCGCGCGAAGCTCTGGTTGACCACGGCGACGAAATCGCCGCGCGCGATTTTCGGTGGCATCCCAGATGCGGCCCGGCGGAGCGGGATCTGGAGCGTGGCGAAATACTCGTCGCTGACCAAATGGACGCGCGCCTCCTGATTCTCTCGATCTTTGCTCCCGGAGACAGCGATGGCCATCTGGTTACCGCTGTAGGGTGGAGGCGGTCCGACGGAGGCGCTGCGAACGCCGGGCACGGTGGCGATCTTCTGCTGCATTTGATCGATGAATGCAGTA
This sequence comes from uncultured Acidobacteriaceae bacterium, assembly GCA_963815025.1. GTDB lineage: Bacteria > Acidobacteriota > Terriglobia > Terriglobales > Acidobacteriaceae > KBS-83. Next base: position 264,943 of record CAWFFD010000002.1, read on the forward strand.
CGCGCCTCACGCGACTGGATGCTCTCCCATTGCTGCGGATCCTGGAAGTGCATCACGATGCCGACCTGCATGACGTGATTGGGCTCATAGCCGAGCGGCACCTGGGTGAGATGGAGGAAGTTGCGGATGGCTGTGCCCGCAGTTGCCATGAGCAGAAGCGTGAGCGCGACCTGCGCGGCGATGAGCGCGCTCCAGCGATGCTTTGCGGGCGCAGCGACAACGCCAATCTGCCTGCCGGGGAGCATACGCGCGGGATCGTGACGCGAGAGACGCAATGCGGGAACAAGACCGAAGAGGATGCCGCAGAGCAACGCAAGCGCGACGGAGACAGCGAGGATGGGGAGGTTGATGCGGAGAACCGATTCCTGAGGAAAGGAATCGGGCGACAACTGCATGGGCAGTTTGGCGAGCCACCAGGAAGCAGCGACACCGAGGATGGCGCCGGTGAAAGAGATGACGACGGCTTCGACGAGCAACTGGCGGACGATGCGCCAGCGGCTGGCGCCGATGGCCGAGCGCACCGCGAGTTCGTGCTGGCGGGCACGGCCACGGGCGAGCAGCAGGATCGAACAGTTGGCGCAACCGATGATGAGCAGCAGGAGCACGCCCGCGAGTAACAGATAGAGTGTGCGGGCGGTGTTCTGCTGAAAAGGCACGATGATGGGTTGGAGCTTCAGGTGCCACTTCTCGGGAAAATGGTTGGGATTCTCCTTCGCAAACTGGCGAACGATCGCATTGAGCTCAGCATCGGCCGCGGCGGGAGTGACGTTCGGTTTGAGCTTGATCCATGGGATGTAGGGCGAGGTCACCGGCGGGTTCACGCTGTCGCGCAGCAGGCTGCGCGGCAGGTAGACATCGCCGACACCGGTGGTGTCGTTGAAGGCGAAGCTGCGCGGCATGACGCCGACGATGGTGTAGGGGGTGTGGTCGAGTTCGAGCGTGTGGCCGATGATATGCGGATCGCCGCCGTAGTGACGCTGCCAGAACTTGTAGTTCAGGACGGCTACATGTTGGCCGGAGCCCTGATCGTCGAAGGGCTCGATGCCACGTCCGAGCAAAGCGCGCACGCCGAAGAAGCTTCCGGCGTTGCCGGTGAGATAGGTACCGACGACGTCCTCGGGCACGTCGCCGCCGGTGATCTCCATATTGGCGGCCGCGAAGCCGAGCAGGCTTTCGATGGACTGAGCCTTGCGCAGAGATTCGAATTGCGGTTTCATCGTCGCGAACCAGCGCGTGTCGCCGGGATTCTGTTCGTCGATGACGACAGGATTCACGATGCGGTCCGCGTCTGCATAAGGAAACGGATGCAGGAGCACCGCATAGATGAGCGAGAACATGGCTACCGTGGCGCCGATGCCGAGCGCGAGCGAGAGGATGGCGACAGCGGCGAAGCCGGGATTGCGGCGGAGAGCGCGCAGGCCATATCGGATGTCGCCGCCGATCTCGTCGAAGGGACGGAGGCCGATGGCGACGCGATAGGTCTCATTCTGTACAGCGGGCTGGCCGAGGTCGATGCGCGCTTTGCACTGCGCTTCTTCGGCAGTGAGGCCCTGGCGCATGAGGTCTTCCTGGTATGCCTCAAAATTCGAGCGGAACTCTTCCTCGACATCGCCGTGCTGGCGCGGTGCGATGGATTGCCAGAGTTTGCGAAGGATGTCGACGAGATTCATAGCTCATCTCCTTCTTGTCAGGGCTGCTGACGATCAAGGATGCCGGCGACGACCGCAACCATGTCGGTCCACCTGGCGGTTTCGGATTTCAGCTGGCGCGTGCCGGCGCGGGTGAGCGCATAGAAGCGGGCGCGGCGATTGTTCTCCGACTCGCCCCATTCGCCCTTGATCCAGCCGCGGCGCTCCAGGCGATAGATGGCGGTGTAGAAGGAGCCCTGCAGAATTTCGAGGCGCTGGCCGGAGATCTGCTGGATGCGCAGCAGGATGCCGTAGCCGTGCAGTGGACCGAGAGAGATCGACTTGAGGATGAGCATCTCGAGTGTGCCCTGGGGCAGTTCAACCTGCTTCACCATGCGCTCCCCTATTCGAAATAGGAGAGTACGCCGCGCTCTCCTATCCCGTCAAGGGGACTGGCCGTCCGGGCGGACGCGCCTTTGGCGCACTTTGTCGGGTTCGCTTCCTTCGGTCGCTCACTCACGATGTTGTGGGTGACTTGACTTCCCTATCTCCGCACCGAGATGGGCTTCATGCTCATTCAAAAGAAGAAGATCAGGATTTGGCTGGGGCGTTGGCTGCGGCGGCGAGCGAACAGCCGGCCATGGCGAGCGCGATGAACATGCTGGTCCACTCATTGCCATTGTGACTGGCAGCAGCGACGCGCGGCGCGTGCAGGATGGCGACCCAGAGGAGAAACATGGCAGCGAGCATGTATCCGGCGAGGCGCGCACGTATGCCCGTGGCGATGGCAAGCGCTGCACAGATAAAGCAGAGGCCGACGAAGTTGGCGAAGAAGAAGCGGCCGGGGATCCAGGTGGGAATGAGGGTGGAGATAAAAAATGCGTATTTGAAATGCAGGATGCCGAAGATGACGAGCGGGACAGCAAAGAGGTAGCGGCCGGCGGCGAGGACGCGGGTGAGCGCAGCACCGCGAAATATCTCGGGAAGGGCGGAGGCCAATGTCGATGCGGCCAATATGCAAGCGCCACCGGCGAGAGCGAGGACTTCGCCGAAGACGGTCCAGCTGTTGGGGTCGTACAGGTGGCTGAGGAGTTGCGGCAGATGGAAGACGAGCAGGCGCAGGAGCAGCCCGGCGCCAAGCAGCATGGCCGCGAGATGCGCGCCGGCGCGGACGAGCAATCCCACGGCGGCGGCAAGCAGCAGGATGCCGGCAGCAATAGAGAGCGTGCGGCCGACGGGATACCAGGGCGGCCCGGCGATGGGAAGGATGCGCAGGTACTGCAGGCCAAAGCCGGCGAAGGCGAGGGCAAGGAGGATACGGGCAACGAGGACGATGCGATTCATAGGATGTCGAGACGCCCGAAATCTTTGGGCGATTGGCGGCATGATACGTGAGCGCAGAGGCAGGCGAATCGATCGATGTGACGAGGCTCGACGGGCTGCAGAGCCTGCTTTGTGCTCTGGGCTTGTGCGCTGGGCGATGCCTGCTTGCTGCGGCATGGTCCGAAAAGTGTCATAGGAGGATGCCGGGGCGGCATGGGATGATCGGACAATGCGCATAAGCCGTAAGAACGCTGGGGCAGCGGTGTGGCTGGTGGCCGCGATGCTAGCGGCGCCCGCGGCATGCCCGGCACAGCAGTGCGGGGCGGGCGCGGCGGATGTGCGTGGGACGGTGACGGATGGGTCGGGCGCGCCGATCGCGGGAGCAGCGCTGACCGCGGGACGCGTGACGGCGAAGAGCGGTGCGGACGGACAATTTGTGCTCTCCTGCGTTCAAAATGATGCGGTGATCCAGGTGGACGCGGCATCGTTTGCGGTGGCGAAGGTGAAGGCTGCGGCGGCGGCGCACGTGGTGCTTCTGCCGCTGGCAGCGCACGAAGAGATTTCGGTGACTGCCTACAAGACGCCGCTCTCCGAGAGTGCGAGCCCATCGAGCGTGCGGCTGGTGACGGGCGAGGAGTTGCGTACAGCGGCGCCGGTGACGCTGGACGACCGGTTGCGGCAGGTGCCGGGGTTCGAGCTGTTCCGTCGATCGAGCTCGCTGGTGGCGAACCCGACATCGCAGGGCATCTCGCTGCGCGGGCTGGGCTCTACCGCGGCAAGCCGTACGCTGGTGCTGGCCAATGAGATTCCGCTGAACGATGCTTTCGGCGGATGGCTTTACTGGGACGAGATGCCCGAGCTGAGCATCGCCAACGTGACGGTGGTGCGCGGCGGCGCGAGCGATCTGTATGGATCGAGCGCGATTGGCGGCGTGATCGAGCTGCAGCCGGTAACGGCCGAGCGCAACCATGCAGAGCTGCTGGCAAGCGGAGGATCGTTCCATACGTTTGACGAAGCGGCACTGCTGAGCGGGACGCGAGGAGGCTGGTCCGGACTGGCGACGGGCGGCGTTGTGCTCACCGACGGTTACATACTGGTGGCGCCGGAGCAGCGCGGGCCGGTGGACATCAACTCCAATGTTCATGCGCAGAATGGGCGCGTGGTGGGCGAGCGCGACTGGAGCGAGGGCCGCGCGTTTGTGCTGGGCAATGTGATGAACGAGGCACGCAGCAACGGCACGCGGTTGACGTCGAACGGAACGCGGCTGTGGCGCTACGAGGCGGGACTGGACTGGTCGCCGGCCGCGGCAGAGGGCGGATCATTGCTGCTGCGCGGCTATGGCAGCGCGGAGCACTTCCGGCAGAGCTTCTCTTCCGTGAATGCGACGCGGACGCACGAGACGCTGACCCGGTTCGCACAGACGCCGAGCGACCAACTGGGCGGCGGAGCGCGGTGGACGCAGCCGCTGGGCGCGCGGCTGGTGGTGCTGGGTGGCGCGGCTGTCCGTGATGTGCGCGGCGAGGACAACGAGATCGCGACGATTACCGGAGTAAAGACTCTGCTTTCCGCGCGGCAGCGGCAGACGGGCGTCTATGGCGAGGCAGTGTGGACGCCGCGACAGTGGACGCTGAGCGCGGGCGGCCGCATCGATCATTTTCAGAACTTCGACGCGCAGCAGACGCTGCCGAAACCGGCCCCGCTGCCACAGATCACCGAGACGGTGGCGAATCCGCGGCTGGGCATGGTGCGGCGGATCAACAGCACGCTGGCATTGACGGCTACAGGCTTCCGCGCCTACCGGTCGCCGACGTTGAATGAGCTGTATCGCAATGGGCAGGTGGGCCAGGAGCTGACGCTGCACAATCCGTCGCTACGCTCCGAACGGGCGACGGGATGGGAGACGGGCGTGGTGCTGACGCCCACAGGATGGAATACGACGCTGCGCGCCAGCTACTTCTGGACGATCGTGAACCGGCCGATCACGGCGTTGACCATCAGCTCGACGCCGACATCGATCACATTGCAGCGGGCGAACCTGGGACAGATCAAGAGCCGCGGCGTGGGGCTCGATGCCGAGTGGCAGCCGCTGCACATGCTCAGCGTGGTGGGTGGCTATCAGTATGCCGATGCGACGGTGACGCGCTTTGATCAGGATCCGTCGCTGGTGGGGAACTGGATTCCGCAGGTGCCGCACCAGGCAGGCACGCTGCAAGTGCGCGCGCAGGATTCGCGGTGGGGCACGCTTGGCCTCGAAGGACGGATGAGCGGTCAGCAGTTTGACGACGACGACAACACCTTCCGGCTGGCAGGATTCTTTACGGTGAATGCATATGCGTCGCATACCTTTCGCGGCCGCTATGAAACGTTCGTGGCCGCTGAGAATGTGCTGAACCGGCGGATTGAAGTAGGTCGCACACCGACGCTGACGCTGGGGCAGCCGCAGTCGGTGCGGGGCGGCGTGCGCATTGTGCTGGGGTCGCGGTAGAGTTTCTTCGCTCACACTGTTTTTCCGGTGAATCCGGTGGACAGGATCGGGTACGATCGCTTCGCGGCGCGGCCGCGCTTCCCCCTAGATTTTCCCCCTAGATGAGGATGTGACAGATGGCAATCCTGCTGGCCTTTGCACCTTTTTTTGTATATGTGGTGGTGGCGAGGATTTTCAACGTGCCGGCGGGTTTGGTGACCGCGGCGGTTACATCTTTCGGATTGCTGGCCTATGACACGCTGATCCGGAAGAAGAGCGCCAAGATTCTGGAGATAGGGACGGCGATCCTGTTTGCGGGACTGGCGGCATACGCTCTCCTTGCAGGCGCGGCTTGGTCGATTCCCGCGGTGCGGCTGCGCGTCGACGGAGGACTGCTGCTGGTGGTGCTGATTTCGATGGCAGTGCGCCGGCCGTTCACGCTGCAGTATGCGCGAGAGCAGGTGACCCGCGAGGCGTGGGAGACGCCTGAGTTCGTTCGCGCCAACTACGTCATCACAGCGGTGTGGGGCGCGGCCTTCGCGGTGATGGTGGCCGCAGACCTGGTGATGTTGTACGTTCCAACGCTGCCGACGAAGATCGCGATCATCGTGACTGTTCTTGCGATATGGGGAGCGGTTCGCTTCACAGCGTGGTACCCGGAGCGAGAACAGAAAAAACTTCCCGCATAGCTGTCATCTGCATGTGATTCATTCACCATGATTGAGGTACGCCATGAAGAACGATCCAGTGACAAAGCTTCTTCTCTCCGTCATCGCGATTGCGCTGGTCGCGATTGCGATTCGGCCTTACGTGGCTCCCAAGCCCGCAGAGGCGCAAAACAATGCGTATCCGGTGTTTATCGAGCCGGGTGTGCAGATGCTGAAGACGTCGGATGGCCGCAAGCAGGTGTACGGGAGAATGGTGGTGGATTTGCGGACAGGAAAGATCTGGGGCTTTCCGACGATCACCACCGATCCATATCCATTCAACGCGTTGAATTCCAAGCCGCAGACCTCGTATCCGTTCGAGCTGGGCAAGTTCGCGTTTGAAGACATGGATAAGTAAAGAACTGCCGCAGAGGCTTCTGCAGCGAGGTGCCTTCTACTTGCGGAGAGCGGATGCCTGTTCGCGGAAGGCGTGGCGGGCGCGGGTGATGGCGTCGTGATGCGCCTCAGCCCAGATCCAGACTCCGCAGAAGGCGGCGCCGAGACTGCGGCCGAGCGTGGTGAGCTCGTACTCGACGCGCGGGGGAATGACGGGATAGATGGTGCGCTTGACCAGGCCGTCGCTTTCCATTCGGCGGACGGTCTTGGTGAGCATCTTCTGACTGATACCGGGGACGAGTTTGCCGAGAGCGGTGAAGCGCATGGTGCCATGCTCCTCAAGGACTTCGAGGATGAGCATGGTCCATTTATCGGCGACGCGCTCGATGATTTCGCGGACGAGCTTGTCGATTTTGGGATCGGTCTGCGGCGGCGGCTGGGCGCGAGCGAGCGTGGCCTTCGCGACAGCGATTTCAGAACTACGAGAATTACGGCGTGGTGGGGATACTTTCATGCTGCGATTCACTCTCCTTAGAGTTAGTACTGAACTTTCAGGTGCCTACTTCCCAAAAGAGAGTGTAAGGCATAGATTGCAAGCAGGAGATGGAAATCATGCAGCTTACAGGGAACACCATCCTTATTACTGGCGGGGGCTCCGGCATCGGGCGGGGGCTGGCAGAGGCGTTTCAGGTCGCTGGGCAACACGGTGATCATTGCGGGACGGCGGCAGCAGGCGCTGGATGCGACGACAGCGGCGAATCCGGGGATGCGGTCGGTGCAGCTTGACATCGATAACGCGGAGGCGATTCGTGCTTTCGGGGCGAGGATGGCGAAGGAGTATCCGGCACTCAATGTGGTGATCCACAATGCGGGCATCATGCGTCCGGAGAATCTGCTGGCGCAGCCAGCGGATCTGGCGGATGCGGAGGCGATCATCACGACGAACCTGCTGGGGCCGATCCGGCTGACGGCGGCGCTGCTGCCGCAACTGAAGAAGCAGCCGGCGGCGACGATCATGACGGTGACGTCCGGGCTGGCGTATCTGCCGATGGCGATGACGCCGACTTACTGCGCGACCAAGGCGGCGATTCACTCGTACTCGCTGACGCTGCGGTATCAGTTAAAAGGAACGAAGGTCGAGGTGCTGGAGCTGGTGCCGCCGTATGTGCAGACGGAGCTGATGGGCGATGCGCAGGCGAGCGATCCGCGGGCGATGCCGCTGAAAGATTACATTGCGGAGACGATGAAGATCCTGAAGGAGCAGCCGGGTGCGACGGAGATCTGCGTGGAGCGGGTGTATCCGCTGCGCTTTGCGGAGAAGAACGGCGACTTCGACAAGGCGTTCCAGGGCTTCAACAATGCGCTGGCGGCCGCCCCGCACTAAAAAAGAGCGCCGGCCGGCCTCGGGAGGCAGTGGCTGGCCGGCGTATGTAGAACGGTGGCGACGCTATTCGTAACGCAGGGCGGCGACGGGATCGAGCTTCATGGCTCCTCGTGCGGGAACCAGCGTGGCAGCGAGTGCGACGCCGGCGAGCAGCACGGCAACGGCAAGGAAGCTGAGCGGGTCGTAAGGGCCGATTGAGAAGAGCATGCTGCGCAGCAGATGCGCCGTGGCGAGCGCGGAGGCCAGGCCGAGTGCGCCGCCGAGCAGGATGAGGCGCGTGCCTTCCCAGGCGATGATGCGAAGAATGTTGACGCGCGAGGCGCCCAACGCCATGCGGACACCGATCTCCTGCGTGCGCTGCGTGGCGGCGTAGGCGGTGATGCCATAGAGGCCGATGACGGCCATGAGCAATCCAGTGAGCGCGAAGAAGCCGAGGAGTGCGGTTTCAAAGCGCGGACGATCGGCGAGCTTCGAGAGTTCGGCATTGAGCGTTGCGAGATCGACCGGGGTGGTGGGATCGATGGCGGCGATCTGCTGGCGCACCCAGGGTGCGATGGTGGCGGTTGGGAGCTCGCTACGGATGATGAGGGTCTCCTCGCCGTTCCCATTCCAGTCTTCGGGATTATTGCGGAGGAGACGGTAGTACTCGGGCAGATTGGGGCCGGTGAGGCTGCCGTTGCGGACGTTGGCCGCGATGCCGATGACGAGGTAGTAGGGACCGTCCTGGTCGGGACGGATGCGCTGGCCGATGGGGTCTTCGTTGGGGAACATGCGAGCGGCGAGTTGGCTGCTGAGGATGAGGAAGTGATCCTTTGCATCCGCGTCGGCTTCGGTGAATGCGCGTCCACGCAGGATGGGAATGTCGAGCGCGTGGAAATAATCCGTTGTGACCGAACGAGTGAAGACGATGTCGCCGCCCGCGGGGATGGGTGGCTTACCGGCGATGGCCATGTTCGAATACCAGTGCCTGCCGCGTTCCGTTAACGGAAGCGAGTCCACGACCGCAACCGCGGAGACACCAGGCAGGCGATGCAGGGAAGCGGCGGCCTGGGTGAAGAAGTTCATCTGCTTTTGCGCGGAGCTGTAGCGTTGCGGGGAGAGCGAGATGTTGGCGGTGAGCACACCGCCGATCTGCATGCCGAGGCTCTGCTCCTCCACATTGCGGAAGCTGTGCAGCATGAGTGCAGCACCGGAGAGCAGCAGGATACTGCAGGCGATTTGCGCGACGACGAGCACGCGGCGCAGTGCGGCCTGCGCGCCGGTGCCGGAAGTGCGTGCCGTGAGTGCAAGAACGCGCGGGCGCTGCAATGCAGGCAGGATGCCGCAGACGATGCCGGAGATGAGCGAGAGCGCGAACGCAGCGAGCAGGATGCGGAGATCGAGTGTCGCCTTCTGCAGAAAGGGCATGCCTGCGGGCGCGATGGAGATGAAGACGCGGAGCAACGCTTCCGCAAGCGCGCAGCCGACGATGCCTCCGGCGAGCGAGAGCAGCAGGGTTTCCGTGAGCGACTGACGCAGGAGGCGTGCGCGGCTTGCGCCGAGAGCTGCGCGGACGGCGAGTTCACGCTCCCGCGCGGCATTGCGGGCAAGAAAGAGGCTGGCGACGTTGGCGCAGACGATGAGCAGCACGGCGAGCACGGCGGCGAGCAGGACACGCGCTACGGGAATGGCATCGTGCATCTGGCGGTCGCGTAAACCGCGAAGTTCGAGATGGATGTTGTTGCGAAGGCGTGGGGGCGCGAAACTCAGACTGTTGTTGAAGAGCGGCTCGACGGCGGCTCGGGCCTGCGCGATGGTGACGCCGCGCTTGAGCCGGGCGAAGGCGCGCATGGTCTCGCCGTCCTTTCCACTCCGCACCGCGGCGACATCGACCTGCCTGGGCAGAAGAAGATCGGCGGGTTGCGCGGAGGGCATTTCGAAGTCCTGCGGGAGGATGCCGATGACGCGCACGGGGCCGCCGTCGATCTGGATGAGCTGGTTGACGATCGCGGGATCGCGGTTGTAACGGCTCTGCCATAGACGATAGGAGAGGAGCACGGTGCCCGGCGCATTGGGCAGCGTGTCGCCGGGAAGGAAGTTGCGGCCCAGGATGGGAGCGACCCCGAGTGTCGGCAAAAAGTCAGCGTGTGTTTGGATGCAATCCAGCCGGACGGGATTGCGCTCGGTGAGGTCGCAGGGGCGCGGCATCGCGTCCTGCGCGGTGAGGTTGGTGAAGACCGTCTGCCGGTCGCGCCAGTCGTAGAAGAAGCTGCCCATCATGAATTCATAGGGCTCGGCTGCGTGCTTCAAGCCGAGGGAGACGAGGCGGCCGGCATCCGCGTAGGGCAGCGGGCGAAAGAGGATGCGGTCGACGACGCTGAAGACCGCGGTGGATGCGCCGATGCCGAGCGCGAGCGTGGCGACGACGGTGAGGGCGAAGAGCGGGTTGCGGCGGAAGCCGCGCAGGGCGTAACGGATGTCCTGCGCGATGGTGGCGATCCACCAGCGGGGATGCTGCCGCGTGGATTCTTCGCGCGCGTGCTCTATTCCACCGAAGTCGATGCCGGCGCGGCGGCGTGCTTCTTCGGGCGACATGCCGGCGGCGAGATTGGCCTCGATAGCATGTTCGATGTGGAAGCGAAGCTCGTCGTCGAGATCCTGGGGCGGACGGCGTGTGAGGACGAAGCGAAGGCGAGTAAAGAAGGAGGCGAGACTCATGATGCCTCCTCAGGATTGCGGCGGAGCACGAGGCCGACGGCAGTTGAGAGACGGTCCCAGGTGGCGAGTTCGGCGTCTAGCTGCTTTCTGCCGGCGCGGGTGAGCGAATAGAAGCGGGCGCGGCGATTGTTGTCGGAGGTGCCCCAATCGGCGAGGATCCAGCCCTTGTATTCGAGGCGATGCAGCGCGGGATAGAGCGAGCCCTGACCCACCTGCAGCACCTCACGCGAGAGCTGCTGGATGCGGAGCGCGATCCCCCAGCCGTGCATGGGCTCGAGTGCAAGTGTGCGCAGGATAAGCAGATCGAGCGTGCCCTGCAGGAGATCGGTGGATGGCGGAGACATCATCCTGCTCCTCTCGACATTCGACAACAGGGTGAACCTGTCTCCTGTCGATTGTCAAGGGGGCATTTGCCATGCAGGCGGGCGCGCCTTTGGCGCGTTTTGCTGGGTTCGCTCCCTTTGGTCGCTCACTCCTAATGGGGTGGTCTATGCAGAGAACTGTGACGATTTGCACCCGTGGGATGATGGAGGCGCGGGAGGGCGGCGATGACAGAGGCTAGCGGTTTGGTGACTCTGAAGAGTGCGCATTCGGTGGACGAGACGATCGCGAGGATACGCGCGGTGCTGGAGGCGAAGCAGATCAAAGAGTTTGCACTGATTGATCACAGCGGCGAGGCGGCGAAGGTCGGGCTGGCCATGCCGAAGACGCAGGTGCTGATCTTCGGCAACCCGAAGGGCGGAACGCCCCTGATGCTGGCGGCGCCGAGTGTGGCCATCGATCTGCCGCTGAAGCTGCTGGTGCGCGAGGACGCCGCGGGGCAGGTATGGGTGAGCTACTGGTCCGCGCAGGCGCTGCTGGCGCGGCATGGACTGGCAGAGTCGTTTGCGGCAAATGTTGCGGTGATCGAAGCGATTGCGCGGCAGGCGGCAGAGTGAAGAGCGGCTGGCGGTTTTGCTGTAGGTTTGCGTCGGCGTGGCTGGCGTCATGCCGGTGGCGAGCGCAGGATGCAAGGATGAATGGCACCGCCTCCTTCCGCACGCTTCCCTGCCGCGTGGTATCCGCCGGACAACAATGTGACTTCTACGATGCTCCGGTGAAGGGGGCGCCTTACGAGGCACACATGATTATGGCGGGTCAGCATCCTGGCCTTTCGGTTGAGGAGCAGCCCTTGCAGGCTCGCGATAGCGCGGGCCGAATGAGAAGCGAGACGCTGGAGACTCGGCTGAAGGATGGCGCGGCGGCCACGGTTCGTGCGGTAGAAGTTGATGATCCGGTGTCACACTGTAGCTTTGAGTGGCGCGAGCCGTGGGTGGACAAGAGCACGCCGACTGCGACGGTTCACTGCATGCCGCGAACCTTGCATTATGGTGCGCAGCCAATGTGGTCCTCCGTCCTTTCAATGCAAACCGCTGAAGAGCACCCCTCCTCCATGGAAACGGATCGCAACGAATCGCTGGGAGAGCGAACGTTCGATGGAGTGCGAGCGATGGGCGTGAGGCATACCAGAATCATCAAGACCACGGAGTCGGGGGAGGCACAGACGATTGTGACGGAGATTTGGGTCGCTCCAGAGATGAAGGAGCTCGTCGCGATTTATCCGAAGTCTGCCGACAGCTATAGTCTGGAGTTGCGGGACATCCACCTGCGCGAGCCCGATCCGAAGCTCTTTTATCCTCCTGCGAATTACAAAATAGAGCCCCTCTCCAGTCACCCCTGAGGGGTACGCCAGCCACCCACGCGGGCGCCGGAATGTGACGGGAGCACCATGGGATGGCATGGTCTCACTAGGCACGCCTGAGCGAACGGTGCCATGCTTCTGGTGTCCTGGCTGCGAGCGAAGCAATTGCTCGCAGGCGGCACGCGGGAGGGCCGAATGTTCTATCGCGTCGACTATGTATTCGCGGTGATGGGCGCAGGCTTTCTGATCGGACTGTTCACCGGAAGATGGACGCTTCGGTTTACGGCCGCCTGCATGGCGCAAGCGTATTTCAACACCGCGATTATGTTGCTGGCGCTGTCATCGATCAGCCTGACGTTTCGGCTAACGCTGGGAGATGGGCCAGCGTGGACGGGCGCGATCGGCGACCTCTCCGGGTTGCTGTACGGAGCGCTATTTGGCATCGCGGTCCGGCGCGACGACAGGCGGGCGCTGCTGCTGGATCGCGCGGTGCTCTCGGCACTTGGGATATCGATTGCGGTGACGTTCGCAAGCGCTGGGCTGGGCAAAGCATTTTCGATGGCGCCCATGCACGACTTCTTCGCGCAGTCCGGGTATCCGGATGCGTTCCTGCGCTTCATCATCGTTGCCGAGGTGCTGGGCGCGCTCGCTCTGCTGATTCCCTGCGCCGTACCCGCGGCGCTGGCGGGATTGGGCATCGATATGTTCGGCGCGGTGTTGACGCACATTCATAACGGAGATCCGCTGAACGACAGCACCGGGGCGATCGCGATGTTGCTTCATCTGGGAATTTTCAGCGTGCTCTGGGAGCGGGAGCGGAGCGCGGTGACGGCATCGCTGCGCGGACCGCTACTGCGTGTGACTGCGGCAGCGCTGCTTTGCCTGCTCCTGGCCGGCGCCGGCGGTCTCTTGATACGACACCGCGACCAGGCCCGCGTGCCAGTGGCTGCGGCGACCGGAGCATGTTTCCTGATGCAGTGTGGTAACGGTCAGCACCTCGGCGTGGCCTTTCCTTACCGAAAGGCCACATAAGCCTCTGTTCGCCGCTCTACGCCTACAGCGAAAATGCTCTAAGTGCGGGCTGGGATCTGGCTGGCGGCCTTGGTACGCAGCCGACGCGCGGTATCCCACAGCAACTGGCCGAGGGCCAGGATCAGGACGAGCAGCAGGCCGCGATGGATGCTGAGATTCACGGTGGCGACGGTCTGCGGCGACATGGGGCTGCCACCGAAGGTGGCCTGTCCGATGTAGTCGTGCACGCGCAGCAGTGAGGCGATGATGCCGATGCCGAGCAGATGAATCACAGTTTCGATGATGGGATAGTGGCGTCGTACGGAGCGGAAGAGCAAAGCGATTCTGGCGGTGAGCTGAATGCAGTTGAAGGCGACGACCAGCCAGTAGAACTGGTGCCAGACTTCAGGGAGATCCATGTTGAGCAGGTGCCAGGAGACATACGGCCCAAACATCAGAACGGGAAAGCGCGGGAAGGCGAGCAGCCACGCGAGGAAGACAGCACCGGCGATGGCATCGGCCCAGGGATGATGCGGGCCTTTCTGATCCGCGACGAGATCGACTTGGGGTAGTTTGCGCGGATCCCAGTGCGGGTGTGTGAACTCCCTGCTCAGGTGGCCTTTGAAGTATTCCAGCAGAGCGAAACCTACGGTGATCCAGGCGACAAACTGAAAGATTGCGCCGAAGAGTCCGGTGATGATCTGGCCGGCGTCGATGCGATGGGCGATGGGCGTGCTCTGTGCGCCGAAGATGATGGTGGCGGCCGTCACCAGAAGCCATATGCCGACGACCCAGGGCAGGACGCGTCTGATGGTGAACCAATAGAAGGGAAAAACCTCCGGCCCGATGAGCCAGCGCTGGGGCTGATAGCGCGCGGCAACCAGAATCGGATGGCCGTGGCGGCGCACGACGTCGACCTGCTCGTCTTCGGTGAGCGGTCGGCCTAGCTCGGCCTGTTTGTCGTCCATCTCGGAATGGAGATTGGCAGAGAGCTCAGCGACGAGATCGTCCTGGTGGTACGCCGGAAGATAGCGGCGCACAGCGTAGAGGTAGCGGTCGAGAAGATCGTTGGTTGCCATGACGGTCAGGCCTCCTTGACGGCGTTGCCGGATAACACCTGGTGGATGGAGCTATTGATGGACTCCCACTCTACGAGCAATTGTTCGAGCGTGGCGGCACCCGCGGGCGAGAGGCGATAGAAACGCTTGTTGCGCTTTTCGTGCTCGCGCCACTCACTGAGCAGCAGGCCCTGGGTTTCAAGGCGCCGCAGCAGAGGGTAGAGAGTGCTCTCTTCAATATCGATGCCATGATCGGCGAGGGTCTTGCGCAGTGTGTAGCCGTAGTGCTCTTCGCGAAGCTGAGCCAGGACAGCCAAGATGAGACAGCCGCGCCGGAGCTCGAGGCGGAGGTTCTCAAAAACGGCCTGTATAGCTTCGCTCATACTGTGCTTTACACACTGTATGACATACAGTGTGTGACGTCAAGCGGGATCTACACATTTTCTTGCTTGGCATGCACTTTACCCTTTGGACCAAAGTTTCGCCCTACCTTCGATTTTTCTGGTCTCGGGGAAACTCCTGCGCTAGAACAGGCTAGCTATGCCGGCCCGATCGATCGTCCTTGCTGCACTTGCCCTCTTTCTGCCCATTCTTCTCGCCGCCCAGGCTCCCACATCTTCCGTGGCACCTCCCGCTGGGGAAAAGATCCCGGCCAAGAGCCTCCCCGTCCCTGAAAAAGGGGTGAAATCGCCGCCCGATCTGACCGGCGAGGCGGTTGTGATCGAGAAGAGCTCGATTGTCATTCGCTATGCCCGGGACGGCTCGAGCGTACGGACGCTCACGGTGGTAGCACATGTGCTCTCCGACGCCGGCGTGCGCAAGGTCGGCATCGTTTCTTTTCCGTTTTCCTCTCAGACCGAGACACTTACGTTCGACTTCGTGCGGGTGCGCAAGCCTTCCGGCGAGGTGGTGGAGACGCCCACCGATGGAGCGCAGGAAGTGCCGATGCCGGTGACGCAGGCGGCGCCAATGTATAGCGACCTGCGTACGAAGGAACTGCCGGTGAAGTCCCTGAGCGTAGGCGACACGCTGGAGTATCAGCTCACCATCAAAGGGACGAACGCCGACTCGCCCGGCGCCTTCTGGCATCCGATGAACTTTTCGAGCGGGTTGCCGGTGCAAGAGGAGACGATCGAACTGCGAGTGCCGCGCGATCTCTCCGTGGTGGTGAAGAGCAAGAAGGTGCAGCCGGTGGTGAGCGACGAAGGGGACGAGCGCGTGTACCGCTGGAAGCACGAGACCGCGAGCGAATACCCAAAGAAGCAAGACAACGATAAGACGGCGCAGGTCGAGCTAATACAGGAGATGTACGACCCGGATATTGTGATGACCAGCTTCCACTCCTGGGCTGAGGTCGGCGCGTGGTACCGCGGACTGATCAAAGACCGCGCAGTGCCGGATGCGGCGATTCAGGCAAAGGCCGATGAGCTGACGCACGGTCTGACGACCGACGACGCGAAGGTCGACGCGATCTACAACTACGTGGCGACACAGTATCGCTACATTGCTGTGTCATTCGGCATCGGACGGCTGCAGCCGCACATGGCTTCGGATGTCTTCCGCAACCAGTACGGCGACTGCAAGGACAAGCACACACTGCTGCAGGCAATGCTGGCGGCAGAAAAGATCGAGGCGGAGCCGGTACTGGTGAGTTCCTCTATGCGTGTAAACGAGGCACTGCCAATTCCCACACAGTTCGACCACATGATCACGCTGGTGAAGCTGAAGGACCACGATGTGTGGCTGGACTCTACGCCGGAGGTGGCGCCGAGCCGGATGCTGATGGCCGGGCTGCGGGACAAGCTCGCGTTGCCGATTCCGGCGACGGGCGATGCGCAACTGGTGCGGACGGAAGCGACGCTTCCTTTCCCGTCGTTTGTGCATGAGACGATCACCGGACAACTGGATACGCATGGCGTGCTGACCGCGCACTTCGATTTGACGCTGCGCGGCGACGCGGAGTTGATCTATCGCGAGCTATACCATCAGGTGCCACGCGCTAACTGGGAGACGCTGGCGCAAAGGATCTCGAACGCCAACGGGTTTGCCGGCGACGTAAGCGCCGCGGATGCCAGTCTTCCGGAAAAGACAGAGGATCCCTTCCATGTGAGCTGGGACTATACGCGCAAGGATTTCGGCGACTGGCCGAACCGGCAATTTCCGGGGATGTCCACTTGGTTCAACGCAAAGATTGCCGACGATGCCACCGCACCGAAGCGCGCTATAACGCTGGACACGACGGGCGAGACGGCAGTGGACGTGAAGCTGACACTGCCCGAGGGCTACACCGTGACGGTGCCGCCGGACGTGAAGCATTCGACAGCATTCGCCGAATACACCGCCACCTATGTCTTGAAAGGCCGCACCCTGGAGATGGATCGCACCTTGCGATACAAGACGCGCGAGCTGCCGTTGAGCGAGTTCGGTGCCTATCGCGACTTTGTGAAGAACGTGAGCGACGACTCTTCGCAGATGCTGCAACTGGTGGGTGCGTCCGCGAAGGGGACGGCCCGGGCAGACAACAGACAGGCGCAGGAGCTGATGGAGCAGGCCTACCATGAGTTTCACGCGCATGACTACAAGAGCGCCCGTGAACTGCTGGACAAGGTAAAGGCGCTAAATGACCAGCAGACAGGCCTGTGGGGAGAGTATGGCGCGATCGACTGGAGCAACAAGAAGCAGGCTATCGCCGATTACAAGAAGGAGATCGAGCTGCATCCGGAAACTACGTTTGCCTACAACGACCTCGCCAACCTGTACGCCGGCCAGGGGCAGTGGTCGGATGCGGAGCAGACGCTTGAGGCATGGGGGAAAGCTGATCCGGCCAATCCACAACCGTATGCCCGTCTTGGCTCGCTGCAAATGGTGCAGAAGCAATACAAGGACGCGGAGGCTTCCTTGCAAAGTGCGATTGCGCTGAGCACGGAACCGAATCAGCTGAAAGTGCAACTCGGAGAGGCACAAGTGAAGGCTGGGGACACGGATGCGGGCAAGAAGACATTGCACGCGCTGATGGATACGAGCGATGACGCAAATTTGCTGAATGGTGCGGCCTACGAACTAGGGGATGGGGGACTCGATCTACCAGCAAGCGAAGCGGCGAGCCGCAAGGCTATCCAAATACTGGAGACTCGCACGGCCACAGCATCCGTTGCCGGCGCGACCAATCAAGATTTCGCCAATGTGGCATCTCTGGCGGCAAACTGGGACACGCTGGGCTGGATCGACTACAAGGAAAATAAGCTGCCTGAGGCGGAGTCCTATGTGCGAAGCGCATGGCTGCTGCTGGCGGGAGATCCCGAGGGCGGCGAGCATATGGGGAAGGTATACGAGGCCGAAGGCAAGAAAGAGGACGCGCTCACGACATATCGGCTGGCGGTGAAATCCCTGGGGACACGGCAACCGTCACGCAATTATGCAGACATGAAAGCGGAGATGGAAGGCAGGATTGCAGCGCTCACGAGGGCCGGCGTGCATGAGAAGGCTGCTCCGCATGTTGAGCAGGGCGGCGACGAGGTAGCAGCGCTGCGCACGTATACGATTCCGAGCCCGCTCCAGGGGCAATACGCCTCCGCAGACTTCTTGCTGCTGCTGGGCGACAACCACGCCGAGGACGTGCGTTTTCTGAAAGGCGACGAGGCGCTGAAAAAGGCTGCGCCCGCACTCCTTGCAGGTACCTATCGTGCGCCGCTGCCAACGGGGTCGAAGGCGAAGGTGCTGCGGCGTGGCATCCTGGCGTGCACGACGGGATCGAAGACATGCCTGCTGGTGCTGCTGCCGGCGGCGGAAGCGCGGATGGACAACTAGTCTTTGCTGAGCGGTTGCGCTCTATTGACCACTACGGCCTGACCATTGACCGCTGCTAGGGAAGCAGCAATGCCCAGCATTCTGGAGATCGCCTGCGCATTGCTTTGCTCATTGCGTCCCGGCTTGATGCGATAGTCAAAGTCGAGCGGATGCTCTGCGCTTCTGCTTCCCATGTGCACATGGACGCCGCGCAGAGCTGCGATGTCAACGCTATCATCAACGCTGTTGAGGAGCGCCTGATCGTGGGTGGAGATCGCGCCGACGGCGCCCGCGTCAAGCAGAGTGCGCAGAAGAGACCCGGCAATGACTCTGCGATCTTCCGCGTTGGTGCCGCTGAGAATCTCGTCGATGAGGAAGAGAACCGGGCGATCTTGCTGTGTGGAGCGGATGGTTTGCTGCAGCCGCTCGACCTCGGCGAGGAACTTCGACTTGCCGTCGGCGAGGGAGTCGCCTACGCCGATCGAGGGGCAAACGGCGAAGAGCGAGAGGCGGGCGCGAGTGGCACGAACCGGCGCGCCGGCTGCGGCTAGCACAGCAGTGGCACCGATCGCGCGGAGCCACGTGCTCTTGCCGGCCATGTTTGAGCCGCTCATCAGATAGAAAGCGGATTCGCGATCGAGATGGAGATCATTGACCACGCATGTGCGCGCGGGTAGCAGAGGGTGACCGAGGTTTTCTGCGTGGAAGAGAGCCGCGTCTTCCACAATCTCCGGAAAAACATCGCGGGGATGCTCGTGAGCATAGCAGGCGATGGCGTTGAGCGCCTCGAACTCTGCCCAGGCATCGAGCCACGCGGCAAGGTCCGCGCCATGGCGGCTACGCCAGCGCTCGATGGCAAGCGCCAACTGCGTGCCGAGGCAGAGAAAGAAGCTGAACTGATAGAAGACGTCCTTGCGGCGCTGTTCGCATGCGCCGACCAGCCGCTGCAGTTGCCGCAGGTGTGCGGCTGCGTCCCCCGCGCGGAGACGCTCCGCAAGACTGCGCAATGCGTTCGAGACGAATGTCCGGCCTTCGATAAGAGCCACGCCGTCTTTGAGTACGGCGACTTCACCCGTCAATTCGGAGATGCTTTCCAGCACGGGACGGACCCGGCGCGCGAGCGCGAGGCCGATGACGCCCTGGACGGACCATGGCAGCAGCAGGATTGAGAGCGCAGGAAGCCAGGGAAGGACGCCAATCAGGATGAGGATCCCGAGCGTGAAGGAAAAGATGCTCAAGACCAAGAGGCAGAGGGGCAGGAGGCAGAGCGGAAGGATGCGCGCGACGCGGAGAACAGGTGCTTCGAGCCACCGGCGCAGCAGGCGAGGGTTGCACTCCTGAAAGGCGTAGGGACCGACGAGCGCGAGTGATTCGCGCAATTCCGTGGCCGCCCGCAGTTCATGGACGGCTTCCTGCCGATGATGGACGGTGCGGAGATCAGTGGGATCGAGCAGGAAGGCGGCGAGACGCTCGGCCCCTGCGGCCGAGCGGGTGGTCGCCAGCAACTCGAAGATCGAGCCGCGGCCAAGGATATTGAGATCGGATGCATAAGGATGTCCCGGGCGAGCGAACTCCTCGCCGCCGCTTCCTTGCCCCTGCCACTCTCCATTCATGCGGGCGATGCCACGCTCATACCATTCACTGAGCCGGGAGTGCACAGCCAGACTCTTGCGAAGTGAGAAGAGGCGGCGCAGCAGAAGCGCGGCGGCGAGGCCGGGAACGATTGCCGCGCTATGCCATGGCTGACAGATGGCGATGCCGCCGCCGAGAAGCAGCACAGCGAGCGCGAGCAGAAGCAGGTGCTGGCGGCGAAAAGCCTGGCGCATTTGTAACTGTAACGATTGCATGCGGAATTGATACGCGGCTGTGATATCGGCAGATTGCTGGATCGACGCCGTCTGTATGCGGATGGATGGTCTGCACAGATGAAACTCCCTGCGTCCAACGCCCGAAGCCGGGGGACGCGGTCATGGATCTCGGTCATCGATCTCGATCATGGATCGGGCCGGAAATTTCCGACGAGCAGGAACACGCAGCGTAGAGCTGCGCGTTGTGCTCTTGCGGAAGGGATCTATTGAACTATCGGGCGATGACGGGAGGGGGACGCTGGAAGTGCGTCCGGAGACAGGGAGTCCTGGGGATGTCGCGTTGCAGATCGATGTAGCCGCGCAGGTGACGGCACGGTGGGCGGGTCAGGACTGCTCGGATAAAGTCTGTGGTACCCCAGCCGAGGAGCAGCGAGCGACAGAGATCCGAGGAACGCTGGACAACAAAGAGCAGCAACGCGGTGAACGCCAGTGCGAGGATCGGCCGGGCAAAGAAGACAGCGAGCAGATGCAGGCGGGAGGCGGAGCCGCCGCAGAGGAAAGCGGCGAGCAGGGTGACGATACACGGGATGAATTGCCGACGCAGCATCCGCTCCTCCTGCACTCTGGGTAATGGCTTAGAACACAACTCTTGTCTACGGTTCTCGCTACTGTTTTGCCTTGGTTACGTTTCCTTGTGGCGGACCCTGGTTGTAGTTGAAGGTGTAGGCCATTTGGATGGCGGGCAGACCGAAGTCCTGCGGAAACGGAGCGTAGTGTGCGTTGGTGATTGCGCTCCATGCTGCGCGATCCAGCACGATATCTCCGGATGGTTCTTGCAACAGAAGCCCTCTCGGGCGACCATCCGCCGCAAGCGTCAGGTCAATTCGAACGGACCCGGCTTTCGATTGAGGTGGTCTGGCTTCTTCAGGAACGAGTGGAAGCCAAGCCTTGTGCGTATTCTCCAGGATGTTCGGGAGGATGGTGGCGCGGAATACCTTTATCTGCTCGGCCGTGAGACGGGTGTACAAGACAACGTCCTGTGTCGCATCCTTGGCTGCGGCGATTGGGTGCGTGCCGGGCTCCGTGGAAGGCCGTGTCTCCTGAGCGATCGCTGATGTGCTCGCAGCCGCGCTGCACAGATAAAGAATGATGGCGCCGGCCACAAAGCGGTTTGCATGCATGCCGAGATGATAGCGATCGCCGTGGGCTCTCGCTACGCAAAAACGGCAAGACCCGGGCTCTGTGATTCCCGGGTCTTGCGGAAGGGTGGGCGCCAACGAAACGCCGGTCCCTTTTCAACGTCGACTTTTTTTGGGTTAGAACAACGTTGGTTTCTGGGTTGACGGGTTGTCGAGGAAGAGCGGAAAGCTTTTAGTCCTCGTTGCGGACCCAGCCGTCGTCGGTGAGGACGAGGGTGGCCTGGTCGACTGGCTGATCGACAACGACCTTGGCTACGGCCGGAAAGGCGGTTTGGATGGCCTGAACCTTGGCCCAGTCGGGACGGCCCTTCTCGATAAAGTGGTAGTCGACCTTGGTGAAGCGGTTGCCGTGGAACTCGGTCGGGGCGGAGAAGTTGTCGACGCTGGTGACCTGACGCTTGCCGTAGCAGAAGCGGCCGTTGCCCGGGACCTGCTGACCGGTGAGGGTCAGCTCGTAGCGCAGGTTGCCATCGTGGTCGGTCCGGGTGAGCAGGCCGGCGGCTGTCAAGGCGTCCAGCTTGGTGTGGACATCGCCCAGGAGCTTGTCACTGGCCTGCATCTCGAAGGGGTACGGCAACGACTTGGTGAAGAGGCAGTCGGCGTTGGCCGAGTAGTCTTCGTTGAGCACATTGGCGAAGTTCTGTTTGCTTATTTCCCGCTTGTCGCCGCACCCGGATCCCAGGAGAACCAAAGCACCCGCAATTGCTGTCAGACCTGCAAGACTTTTAAGCTGCCGTGTCATTTCTACCCTCTCGCTGTGAAAATCTTTCGCAACTGTACGGGAGAAACTTTAGCTCGAAAACCTTACGGACGGGGTATTCGGGGTGTAAACGGAACCCACATTCGGGGTATAGGCGCATTTCGGGTGAGGAAAAAGTGCTCGATTGCACTGAGGACAAGGCAAAATTTGGGCGGGAAGTAGCCCTCTCGCGTCACTCCGCGAGTCCCAGGCTTGGCCCTTTATCCCACTAAGGTGGTAGAAAATCCGCCTGACTTTGCGGCTCCAATACCTCGCCGGAAGGCGGCATCCGGACGCAGGAGCCTATTTCAAGTAGGCGCGCACGAGGTCGATGAGGTCTTCGGCGACCTCCTGCGAGGGGAGGCCATGTTCGCCGGGCTGCATCATGTGCTCGCGGATGTGGTCTTCGAGGACCTCGCCCATGAGGCTATTGATGCCACCGCGGACGTTGGCGAGGAGCATGAGGACGTCGGCGCAGTCGGTGTCGCCGGCGAGGGAGCGCTCGATGGCGTCGACCTGGCCGCGAATGCGTTTGATACGGGCAAGGAGTTTTTTGTCCTGGCGGTGGGTCATGGATGTACTCCTTTGTATATCCTAGGGGGGTATGGTACACAAGAACAATCGAGCGCCGCTCTGCAAGCAATTTACGATGCGCCGGTGACGGCGGGACAGCGGTACATGATACGACGGGTTCTGGGTATTCGTTGGGTCCGCCCGCGGTAGACGCCGGACTTGCTTCCGGCTCGTATCCGGGCTGGTATCTGCGGGTCGAACTCGGGTCGATTCTGCGTCAAATTCTGCTGTTAGCCCTCCTCCGGTGGGCACGAGACCAAAAGAGGAGAGCCCGAGGAACGTGCGCTGCCGGAAGACAATCTGGATGTGGATGCTGTTGGCACTGAGTGTGGTCCCGGCACTGCGGATCGGCGCGGCTCAAACCGGCGCGACCGTGGATGCGCCGGATCCGGCCGAGGGAGAGGCGGGTAGCTCCAAGGCAGCCGCTCCCAAGGGCACGGAACAGGACGACACGCTGACGATGTTTCCCCACTCGGAGACGGCGCCGTGGCTTGTGGCAGGACAGACGAACATCATCTTTCAGGCCCATCCGAGCTTCCATTCGCCGTACGAGGGCAAGAATAGTTTTCACGGCGCAGGGGAGTACAAGACTTCCCTACTGGGCACGCTATTCCTTGGCTATCAGCTCGGCCGCGGCGTGCGCGGCGACACGCCCACCTGGAGCCAGCGGTACAACACAGAATTCATTGCCGATTTTGAGTCAGCGGGCGGACGCGGCCTGAGCCAGGCGCTGGGGCTTGCCGGCTTTACCAACCTGGATGTGGTGCGCAATCCGAATTTGGGTTCCAAGCCGTATGTGGCGCGGGTGCAATTTCATCAGACGATCGGTTTCACGGACGAGATGACGGAAGTCGAGCGCGGACCGTTTTCGCTGGCGACGGAGGCTCCGGTGCGGCGGTTGGAGCTGCGGCTGGGCAAGATGTCGCTGCCCGACGTGATGGACGTGAATGAGATATTGAGCGACAGCCACATGCAGTTCACCAACTGGACGGTGGACAACAATGGCGCCTGGGACTACGCGGCGGACACGCGTGGGTATACGTATGCGGGCGTGGTGGAGTATCACGATCGCGATTGGGCAGCACGCTACGTGCTGGCGGCGATGCCGACGGTGGCAAACGGCATCGACCTGGACTGGGCGCTGAGCCGGGCCCGCGGACAAAACTGGGAGTTTGAGCTGCGCCGCGGCCTCCTGCCCGGCCACAAAGGCACGCAGCGTGTGCTGGCGTTTGTGAACAACGCGCACATGGGTGATTATCGCGAGTCTGTGACGCGCTATGTGGAGGGAATCGATCGGATACCGGACATTCACGCGACCGAGCGCTTTGGCGCGGTGAAGTATGGGTTCGGCTACAACTTCGAGCAGGAGATGACGGAGCATCTGCGCGTGGCGGGACGCTTTGGCTGGAACGAGGGACAGCATGAGTCGTTCGCCTACACCGAGGTGGACCAGACGGTGCTGCTGGGCGCGGACTACGACGGCGCCCAGTGGGGCCGAAAGAACGACAAGGCGGGGCTCTCTTTCGTATCGAATGCGATCAAGAAGGACCACCAGAACTATCTGGCCGATGGCGGACTGGGCTTTCTGCTGGGCGATGGGCGATTGAACTACGGCCGCGAGACGATCGAGGAGGGCTTACTACAACATGCACGCGTGGCGCGGACTGTTCTTCGCGCTGGGCCTCTCGCACATTGACAATCCGGGATATAACCGCGACCGTGGGCCGGTGTGGGTGCCTTCGGTGCGGTGTCACGTCGAGTTCTAAGGCGCTAAGGCATGGACGTGGCGGATCGCCGGCGCTTCTTTGCCGCCGTCATTCAGAGATCGTCATTCAGAAAATCGGGGATGACCCGGCTGTGCCCCAGAGAGATAATCCGGCAAACATCCCGCAGCAGATAGTATTCGTATGTCGTCTGCGCTTGATTCCCTATGACAAGACTGAGTCACTTCACAGTGGTGTCTGATCGCTGTGCTCCTGAGTGCGGTTTCGCTGGCTGGGCAGCAGGCAATTCCGGTTGTCTCGACAGTGGATGCGTCCTCCATCGCCGGACGGCCGGTGGCATTGGACGACAGCGGCAAGCTGCTGCCGTGGCCGATGCCGGAAAACACCGGATATTCCTATTCCGCGTATTTTCTGTCGCAGTGGACGATCCTGTGGGACCAGTACAACCGGCAGCGACTTCCCTACTATTACTGCTGCTTCGATTTCGATCGAACGACATTTGAGTTGACGCCCGATCCGAACTGGGTGAACTCCACGGGCTATCTGCGGGCGATGATGCAGGGGTTTGTGGAGCGGCTGTATCCGTATACCGCGCGATCCGCACACGCTCGAGTTCCTGGAGAACTTCGTCGATTACGAGCTGGAGAATGGCACGACGCCGAAGGGCTATGCGTGGTCGCAGGTGCCGTATCCGTCCGCGAACCCGGGCAGCACGCGTTACACGGGATGGAGCCACCACGGCGAGGATTTTGTCGAGCCGCACGTCGTGGGAGAGGACGGCTATGGATATTTGCGGCTTTACGAGATGACGGGAAACACGAAGTATCTGGTGGCGGCGATTCGATGCGCCGATGCGCTGGCGAAGAACTTCACGCCGGGAGACGCAGACCATTCGCCGTGGCCCTATCGATGCCATGCTAAGGACGGCAGCCTGAAAGATGGGAAGGGGATGTTCCCTTATTCGGCCAATGTGGTTGAGCCGATCATGCTGCTGGATGAGCTGATCCGACTGGATCAGGGAGATACGGCTGCTTACAGGAAGACGCGCGCCGGCGCATGGGCATGGCTGATGAAGTACCCGATGCAGAACAACGTGTGGGTGGGATACTTCGAAGACGTGCAGGGCAGCATGAGCGACATGAACCAGGTGATCCCGCTGGAGTTTGCGCGGTATATCCTGCTGCATCCGGAGAAGGATCCGGCAGTGGCGGGAGCACGCGCTGCAAGTTGATGGAGTGGGTAAAGACGACGCCGAAGTGGCCGAAGTATATGGTGCACGGCGCAATGATGACGACAGAGCAAGGGAGCGGGCCAAAGGACTTCTGCTGCAACCTGCCGAACCAGTGCTGCGACAGCCATAGCGCGCGGCTGGCTGCGGTCGAGGCTCTGTATTACGCGCGGACCGGAGATGTTGCATATAAGGAAGCGGCTTACCGGACCGATAACTGGGTGACATATTTCCAGGGGTTTCCCGCGGGGGCGCATGCGCCTTTCAGCACGCAGTGGTGGTTCACCGATGAGTTCACCGACGGGCCGCGCAGAATGATGGATGCGTTCTGGGCGGTACCGGAATGGGCTCCGGCAGATGAGTCGCATCTGCTGGGCTCTTTGTCGGTGGTGACAAAGATTGCTTATGGCGCAGGGACGAGTTACGTATTCGACCTTCGATGCGGACTCGACCGATGTGCTGCGGCTGAACTTCGTGCCTGATGCGATTTCGGTCGGAGGGAGACGGATCGCACGCCGCTCGGATCTGAAGCAGGAGGGCTACACCTTCGACGAAAGTACCCGCGTGCTCAGGATTCGTCATACGAGTTCGCGCGATGTGGACGTTCAAGGCGAGAGCGATCGGATGCCACCTTCTCTCATTACGTTTGACGATCCGCATCTTCCTGCGAGGACTCCGCTGGTGGGGCAGTATCCTTCCGGCGTGATTGATTGGGGACATGGTGAGTGGCAGATCGGCACGCCATTTGGAAAGTTCGGGACATTCACGCTGGCGTTGTCCGATGCGAAGGCTGAGCACGCGGAGTTCAGCTTTTATGCGCCGCGCATCTTTGCGGGCGTCGATGCTTATAACGACGGTGACACGGATGCGACCATAACGGTGCGATCTGCAACAGTGCAATCTTCAGTAGTGCGACCGGGAGACGCGCGAGGTCTCCTACACGATCAAGGCGAAGGAGCTTCGCCGGCTACGGACTGGCTGGCTTGAGCCGAGTTCCAAGGTCAGTTTTGCTTTCACCAACGGACAGGGGCTGCGATTCGACAACCTGGCTTATGTTCATCCGTAGTGCGTCTAGTCAGCCGGGAGTCTTGATTCCTTTCTTGAGCATCTCGATGGACTTCGACAACCTGGCGGATCGCGTCTCTTCCTTCTTCGCTTCCGTGATCCAGCGGCAGTATTCCTTGCGATGGGTGTAGCTCAGCTCCTCGAAGAACGGAAGCACGCCTTCTTGCTTCATCCGTGTTTTGAATGCTGCGGGGATTTCGAGAATGCGCGGCGCTTCGTCCTTCCACAGTTCGACATCGATGGTGTCGCCCGGGCCTTTGCCGATCTGTTCGCGGATCGCCTTCAGGATGCCGAGCATGTGCTGCGGCTGACCGTACTTGATCAGTGAGCCTGCGTAGGGCACACCATTGAAGGTCGCCTTTACTGCCACTTTTCCCCTGGTCGCGAACTCCGTTTGTACATCGTAGGGAAAGAGCACAAACGCTCCGCCACCATCGCCTGCTTCGATCTTTGCTTTGAACTTGTACTTCTTCATGGTGCTGACAGGTCTCCCAAGAGGTTGGAGTTGGGCGATGCCCACTGTATCTCAGGCCTCCGATGGCGAGGTAACGGTCCTCCCACCCCCTCCCCCCTCCCGTCGCCGGAGGGTGGCTTGTAACTCCCGCTGTTGCTATGGGTTAGGCGGACTTCCGAGGGTCAAAGTAGTCTTTCTAAAGGGCTTATCGCTTAATTCGTCATTCTGAAGGATTTAGCGCGCACTCGCGGCCGACAGTACCCCACATCTCTGCGAGATATATGGCACCCTATCTCCGAAAATGAAAAACGCCACCGGCAGGGTGACGTTTTATCTTTCGGCTCTCTATTTCCAGTGTAGCGAATTGGATGGGGGAAAGTGGCAGCTTTTTGCGGATTCTTTGCTGGTGTTCCGATTTGGAAATTGAACACGCCATTCCATGAGTGCATTGCCCTGTGATCGCCAGTCGAGATGAGAGTTCGGATCGACTGCCATCCCTCGGCAACAAACGCAAACATGATAAAGTCCTGCCACCTCCCCTTTGTTTTCACAGAGGTGGCTCGTGAACGAAGCGGATGGCCCTGCCGAGGGTACCCAAGCATTCCTCGACGCAACTCTCGATACAACCCTCGACGCAACCCTGGATAGTTCTGGATTGACTTCGTCACTACCGTCCGGCGTTTCGGGGGAGAGCCGCGCAACCGCCACACCAACATCCATAGGTCCGTATCGGCTCCTTCGCAAGATCGGCGAAGGCGGCATGGGACAGGTGTGGCTGGCGGAGCAGAGTGAGCCTGTCCGGCGCCAGGTCGCGCTGAAACTCATCAAAGTCGGGGTTTACGACGATGGGGTGTTGAAGCGCTTCCAGGCCGAGCGGCAATCTCTGGCCATGATGGAACACCCCGCGATCGCCAAGGTCTTCGATGCCGGTTCGACTCGCGACGGCCAGCCGTACTTTGTCATGGAGTATGTGGCCGGCCTGCCCATCACCGAGTATTGCGACCAGAAGCAGATGAGCATCCGGGAGCGGCTGGATCTGTTCATCCAGGTGTGCGATGGGGTGCAGCACGCACATCTGAAAGCCATCATCCACCGCGATCTGAAGCCTGCGAACATCCTGGTGGCGGATGTGGATGGCAAGCCTCTGCCGCGCATCATCGACTTCGGGCTGGCCAAGGCGGCCACGGTGGAGGCCGATGGCGAAACCATGTTCACGATGGTGGGCATGGTGGTGGGCACGCTCGGGTACATGAGCCCGGAGCAGGCGGACAGCAGCGTTCTGGATGTGGACACGCGGACCGACGTCTACTCGCTGGGCGTGGTGCTCTATGTCCTGCTCACCGGCTGTCTGCCGTTCGACTCGAAGAAAGGGCAGCAGAAATCGCTGCTTGAGGCGCTGCGGCAACTACGCGAGGACGAACCGCCGCGGCCCAGCGCCAAAGTCGAGCAGGAGAAGGAGTCGTCGATTTCGAGCGCGAAGATGCGCGGCGTTCAGCCCCGGCAACTGGTGAGTCTGCTTCACGGCGATCTGGATTGGATCACCATGAAGGCGCTGGAAAAAGACCGCGCCCGGCGGTACGCAACACCCTCCGAGCTGGCCGCCGACATCACCCGGTATCTGGACAACGAACCGGTGGTGGCGCGCCCGGCAAGCACCGGGTATCGCCTGCAAAAGTACGTGCGCCGTCACCGCGTGGCAGTGGCCGTAACTGCCGGGCTGGTGGTGCTGCTCGCCGCATTTGTGGTCATACAGGGCGTGCAGCTCCATCGCACGACGATCGAACGCGACCGGGCCAACCGGGAGCGGGACCGCGCCACCCGCATCACCGGCTTCATGACCAACATGTTCAACGTATCGGACCCCAGCGAAAGCCGCGGCAACAGCATTACTGCGCGCGAAATCCTCGACAAAGCGTCAAAGGATATCAACTCAGGGATGGCGAAAGACCCTGAGGCCCAGGCACAGATGATGCAGGTCATGGGAGATGTATACGCGAGCCTCGGCCTCTATACACAGTCACAAGCACTGTTACGACAGAGCCTGGAAATCAGGAAGCGCGTCCTCGGGCCGGAACATCCTGACACGATCGACACGATGGCCGATCTGGCAGCAGCCCTCGAACACGGTGGCCATGATGCAGAATCCAAGAAGCTGAACCGGGAGACGTACTATCTCGCGCGCCGCGTGCTGGGAGCGGAGAATCGCATAACACTCCTCGCCATGCTCAACGAGGGGGTCGCCCTTTATGACGAAGGCCATCACGCCGAAGCTGAAAAGTGGTTTCGCGAGACGCTCGACCTCCAGCGCAAGGCCCTGGGGCCGGAGGATGTGCAGACGCGCCAGACAATGAGCATGTTGGGGAATACTCTCCTCCGGGAAGGGCGCTTAGCGGATGCGGAGAAGGTGGATCGGGAGTTGCTCGACATCAATCGACGCGCTCGGGGCCCGGAGAGTCCGCGCACGCTCATAACGATGGGCAACCTGGCGGCTGTTCTAACGGATGAAGGGCGCTACGCCGAGGCGGAGAAGTTGACTCGAGAATTGCTGGACATCGAGCGGCGCGTGCTTGGCCCGAAGCATGAGGATACACTCTGGTCGATGAGCGGCCTGGCGGACATTCTGACGGAGGAAGGGCGCTACGCGGAGGCGGAGAAGTTGCAGCGAGAGACGCTGGAGATCAAGCGCCGTGTGCTCGGCCCGGAAGATAATGACACACTCTCGTCGATGAACGGCATGGCGGATATTCTGTCGCACGAAGGCCGCTACCCCGAAGCGGACAAGTTGGAGCGAGAGGCGTTGGACATCGAGCGCCGGGTGCTCGGGCCGGAAAATGTGCTCACGCTCTATTCAAGGAACATGCTGGCTGGGATTTTAGCTAAAGAAGGCCATTATGCTGAAGCGGAGAAGTTGGAGCGCGAAACGATGGACACCGACAACCGGGTGCTGAAGCCGGAAAATCCGTACACGCTCGAAGCCATGAGTACGCTGGCTGGAATTCTGGCGGAGGAAGGTCACTACGCCGAAGCGGAGAAGTTGCAACGAGAGGCCCTGGACACCGAACGCCGGGCGCTCGGGCCGGAGAACTCGGACACGGCTGAGGCTACCTACAACCTCGGCATGATGGCGGCGCTCCGAGGAGATCATCCCGAAGCGCTGTCGCTCTTACGACGGGCGGTCGATCACGGGCTGAGCCCAGGAGACGCGCTCGATATGGAGAAAGACCCGCGTCTCATGTCTCTCCACGGCGACCCAGGCTTCGACGCTCTGGTCGCCGATGCAAAGCAGCGCGTCGCGGCAGCGCAAAAGCCGAGATAGAACTCCTGATGAAGCAACGCTTGTCGGACACTTGACGCTCTCAATCTCTCAGCTGGCGGCAAATCGCCAATTCACTCATTGAAGCTCGTCTGTCCTGAAAAAAATCGACTTCTGCCTACGGCGCTTCGCTACAGGTGGCGCGGCTTACTGGCAGCGATTCTAGAGGTACGAAGCTTCTGCGTTTACGAGAAGCCCTTGGGGCGTTCGTCGGATACGTTGAAGGCTCGTTCTAGTGCGACACCGACGCGGCCGAGCATGCCTTCGTCGAAGAGTTTGCCGATCAGAGTAACGCCGTGAGGGACGCGGCGCGGCGGGCTGAATTTTGGCAGCGGGTGTTTGGGATCGGGTGCCCAATCGCTGCGGGCTTCGCTGACCTGGACGAAGCCGGCGCGCAGCGTGAGCGAGGGGTGGCCGGTGAAGTTGGTGAGGGTCAGCATCTCGTCGCGGAGCGAGGGGACGAGGAGCATGTCGACTTTCTTGAAGATTTCCATCATCTGCTGGGCGACCTTGCGGCGGAAGCGATCGGCCTGCACGAAATCGACAGCGGAGAGGAAACGCGCCTGACGAAAGCTGTTGGGCCAGGCATCGGGCACCTGCGCCTTGAGTTGATCTAGTCCATGCGAGAGAGTGAGCTCTTCGAAGGCGGCGGCGGCTTCGGCGAAGAGGATGAGGTCGAGGGAGTCGTAGGGCCAGTCGGGCAGGGATACGGGCACGGGCTCCATGCCGAGCTCCTTCACCTGATCGATGGCAGCGCGGTCCACGTCGGTGGCTGGTGCCTCCGCGAGCCACGCCGGTATGTAACCAATGCGGATACCTTTTACGGGCAGAACGGCGTTG
The DNA here is from genome assembly GCA_963815025.1 of uncultured Acidobacteriaceae bacterium. Taxonomy (GTDB): domain Bacteria; phylum Acidobacteriota; class Terriglobia; order Terriglobales; family Acidobacteriaceae; genus KBS-83. The sequence continues at coordinate 295,961 of CAWFFD010000002.1, forward strand.
TAATCGAAGTGGCTGGGGACGCTGGCGAGGTCGCCCGGATCTGGTCCGCTGATGGCGCGGAGGACGAGCATGGTGTCTTCGACGGAACGGGCCATGGGACCGAGCTTGTCGAGCGACCAGCAGAGGGTCATGGCGCCGGTGCGCGGCACGCGGCCGTAGGTGGGGCGCAGTCCGGTGACGCCGCAGCGCATGGAGGGGCTGACGATGGAGCCGCCGGTTTCGCTGCCGATGGCGAAGCCGACCAGACCCGCAGCGGTGGCGGCGCCGGGACCGGCGCTGGAGCCGGAGGACGCCTTCTTCGAGCAGCCAGGGATTCATGGTCTGGCCGCCGAACCAGATGTCGTTGAGCGCGAGGGCACCCATGCTGAGCTTCGCGACGAGCACGGCGCCGGCGGCGTTGAGACGCTCGACGACGGCGGCATCGGCCTGCGGAACGCGGTTGCGGAAGGGCTCCGCTCCGTAGGTGGTGGGGATGTTGGCGGTGTCGAGCAGATCCTTTGCACCCCAGGGAATGCCGTGAAGCGGGCCACGATAGCGGCCGGCGGCGATCTCGCGGTCGGCCTGCCTGGCCTGCGCGAGCGCCTGATCTTTGGTGAGCGTGATGACGCAGTGCAGCGTCGGGTTGAAGCGCTGGAGGCGATCGAGATAGATGCCGGTGAGCCGCTCCGATGTGAGTTGGCGCGCGTGAATCCAGCGGCTGAGCTGCGCGACGCTGGCGAAGGCGATGTCGTCATCGCTTTTGGGTAGGGGCACGAAGGCGGCTGGAGCGGGAACGAAGTGGTCGTGCTGCGGGGGTGGGGGCATGCCGGGAAGCATGGGATTCCATTGCGTGGCGGGGGCGAGTGTCGGCTCCAGCGCAACTTTGCGCGGACCGGTGCGGCGCTCATAGAGAGGCGCCATGGCCTGACGCCAGTTTTGCGCGGCCTGCTTTTCTTCCGCCTGAGTCAGCGAAACCCGGACGAGCTTTTCCGCCTCCACAAACGTAACGGCGGAGACCTCCGGACCGACGGGCGGCGCGGTGCCGAAGGCGGGCGGCGCGCCGGGCGGCTGCGGCCCTTCCGCAGGAACGGGTGCGGCGGCTGACTGCTGGCTGGGGTGGGTGGGAGCATTGCAGCCGACGGCGGCAGCAGCCAGGCTGAGTGAACCATGTTTAAGAAACGCGCGGCGGGAGTTGAGCAGATCTTTGAAAGGCATCGCGTCTGGATTGTAAGGGTTACGGGAGGACTGGGCCTAGATCGACGTTTCTTCGGAGAGCTCATCCCGAATCTTTTCTTGATATCAAGCATCTTTATATCAAGATAAATGATGAACGCGATGGGGAACACAAGCAAACCCGACAAGGCAGAGGATCTGAGCGGAATCCACCTGTGGCTGGTGCTGTGGAAGGCCAGCCGAGCGGTGGAGACGCAGGCGCAGCGCAGCATTGCGCGCTTCGGCATGGTGCAAAGCGACTTTGGGGTGCTGGAGGCGCTGCTGCACCGTGGACCGTTGAATGCAAAGCAGCTGGGCGCGAAGGTGCTGCTGACCAGCGGGTCCATGACGGCAGCCGTGGATCGGCTGGCTGCTCGTGGACTGGTGCGGCGGGAGGACGATGCGCACGACCGGCGGGCCTGCATCGTGCAATTGACGGCGGCTGGGCGGCGGATGATCGAGCGGGCATTCGCGCAGCATCGTGTGGAGATGGAGCAGGCGCTGGAGGGCTTCTCGATCGAGGAGCGAAGAGAGTTGCTGCCGCTGCTGCGGCGGCTGGGCCGAACCGCAGAAGCGGCGGTTGCCGATGGTGATGGAGTTTTGTCAGGGATGGTCAATGGGGCGCAACCGGAATCAAGACGGGGCGCAAGAAGGAGCAGCAAATGACGACACAGAAGAAAGTATTGGGAACGTACAGCGCGGGATCGAACCACTGGGTGGGGGATGGCTTTCCGGTGAGGAACCTTTTCCCATCGAATGGGCTGGAGAGCGAGGTCAACCCATTCCTGATGCTGGACTATGCGGGACCGTTGCAGTTCGAGCCGTCGAAAGAGCGGCGCGGCGTGGGCGAGCATCCGCATCGCGGATTTGAAACCGTGACGATTGCCTATCAGGGCTCGGTGGGGCATCGTGATTCAGCGGGCAACAGCGGCGTGATCTATCCCGGCGACGTGCAGTGGATGACGGCGGCCTCCGGCGTGGTACACGAGGAGCTGCACGAGGCGGAGTTCACCAAGAACGGCGGCGTCTTCGAGATGGTGCAGCTTTGGGTAAACCTGCCCAAGGCGGAAAAGATGTCCAAGCCGCGCTACCAGGCGATCACGAAGGCGCAGATTCCGGTGATCGAGCTTGCCGGCGGCGGACATGCGCGCGTCATCGCGGGTGAGCTGCTGGGACGACTCGGGCCGGCGAAGACATTCACGCCGGTGAACCTGTTCGACGTGATCCTGAAGGCGGGCGAGCGATTTGAGCTGCCGTTGCCTGAGGGGCATAATGCCGCGGTGGTGCTGCGCAAAGGCGATGTCCTGCTGAATGGCAAGGACTCGCTGCAAGGTGAGGCACAGATCGCTCCGCTCAGCACGGAAGGCAATAGCGTCACGCTGGAGGCAAAGGCGGAGACACAACTGCTGATCCTGAGCGGCGAGCCGATCCACGAACCGGTCGCGAGCTACGGACCATTTGTGATGAACACGCGCGAGGAGTTGGGACAGGCGGTCGAAGACTATCGCGCGGGGCGGATGGGACGCCTCGCCTAACGGACTTGCCATCCGAGGCGGACTCGCCGTCCGAGGCAAAGGCGCCTGCGGCGCGCTTCGCGGGGTTCGCTCCCTTTGGTCGCTCACGCTTGCTGTTGTGGGCGACAGTGAAAACAGCATGGCGTGAGAGATGTCCTCACGCCATTTTTTTTGGGCCGAGACGGCAATCAAAACAGCAGCTTCAATCCGAACTGGAGTTGGCGGCTGGTGGCTGCAGCGGTGACGACTCCCGCTGTCGGGCTGAGCACCGCAGCCTGCGTGAGAGTGGCCGCGCTCGTGCTTTGTTGCGGGCCGGAGCTGAAGACGACCGGGTTGGGCGTCAGCAGGTTGGTGTGGTTGAGCACGTTGAAGAACTCTGCGCGGAACTGTGCATGCAGGTGCTCGTGGATGGTGGTCGATTTGGCGAGCGAAAGGTCAAGGTCGGTAAATCCGGGGCCGGTGAGTGTGTCGCGGCGCAGATTGCCGACGGTGCCGGCGGCGGGAGCTAGGAACGCTGCGGGATTGAAGAACTGGTTGGCGCGTGCGGCGGTGGATCCGCTGGCGTAGAGCGAGCCGTGGAAGTCCGGGTTGACATCGGGGCGTACGGGATTGCGCGTATCGCCGGAGCCGGTGGGGTTGTATCCGAGCTGGGGCGTGAAGGGGAAGCCGGACTGCAGATTGGAGATCGCGGAGAGCGTCCATCCAGAGATGGCGGTGTCGGCGATGGGAGCGAAGCTCGAACCGAAGCGGTGGTTGCGTCCGAATGGGAGATCCCAGGAGCCGTTGAATGAGGCGATGTGACGCATGTCAGTAGCGGCGGGACCCCAGTCGAGGTTGGGCAACTGCGGCACACTGACGAAGGCAGGCGTGTTGGCCGAGACGCTGGTGTTCCATGCCGAGCCATTGTCCAGGTTCTTCGACCAGGTGTAGTTGCCGCGGAACTGCAGGCCGTTCGCGTACGAACGGCGCACGTCGACTTCAAGCGCGTTGTAGCTGGCATCGCCGCTCGAGGTCCAAGATGTGGTGTTGGTGAGCGCCGGGTTCGCCTTCACCGTTGTCGGGTAGTAGACGGTGCCGGCGGCGAGCGATGCGGGGCATGCAGCAGACGGGCAAATGACGAAGGCCGGTTCGTTCTCATCCAGCGAGAGGATCTGGTGGTAGCTGTGCGAGCCGATGTAGGCGAGGGTGAGTGACGTCTGCGGCGCGATCTGCTGCTCGATCTTGAGCGTCCAGGCGAGCGTGCTGGGCGTTGCGATGTCTGTCTGCACACTGGAGGGCGAGATAGTTCCCTTGCCCTTGATGGGATCGGAGACCTTGGTGCCGGAGTAACTGAGCGTCGCGTTGTAGGGCGCGGACTGGTCGAGCCGGTAGTTCAGATTGTCGAGCAGGCTTTGCTCCAGTCCGAAGGAGGCGCGCACTGCGGTGGTTCCTTTCCCTGTCGGATCCCACGCGAGGCCAACGCGCGGCTGTGGCAGGAACTTTGCGCGATTGTCGGTGAGGGCGGAGGAGCCGATGGTGGGGTTGGTGTTGATCACGCCGTTCGTGAACTGGTAGTTCGCGGCGCGGCCATTCGCTTCATTCCAGCCGTTGCTGCTTTCGACGCGCAGGCCGGCGCGCACTTCAAGACGCGGCGTCGCCTTCCAGACATCTTCGACATAGCCGGCGCCGAACCAGGAGCGCCAGTTGAGCGGCGTTGGCGCGGGGACGATGGTGAAGGTCTTGATGGTGCCCTGCAGAAATGTCTGGAGGGTCGCGAAGGAGGCCTGACCATCTTGGTTCTGCGCGAGATTGTCGTTGCTCTGGAGGCGCTGCAGCCAGCCGCCGGCTTCGATCTGGTGGCGGCCGAAGCTCCAGTAGACGTGGTCGTCGAAGGTGAAGAGATTGCGCGCAACGGCGTTGTTGCTGCCAACGTTGCCGCCGGCGCCGGTGATCTGCGAAGCGCCGTTGGACGCGGTGGAACCGGAGATGACGATGGCGCCGACGGGCCGGCCGGCGACGAAGCCGGGAACATCGACGGTAGCCGCGCCGAGGAAATAGAACGATGCGCGGGAAAAGCCGAAGCGCGCGGTGTTGAGCAGGTGCGAGGAGATGATGTGCTGCTCCTCGATGCTGGCGACCTGCTCGCGCAAATTTTCGTCGATGACGGCGAAGGGATTGGCGGTGGGCGTGTGGGCGATCGAGTCGTCCACGGTGTAGACGCCGAAGAGCAGGTCCTTTGCACCGAGGTTGTAGTCGGCGCGGGCGGTACCGAAGTCTTCGCGGATGGTCTGCTTGGGATTGCTGTAGGCACGCGCGATGCCGGTAGGTTTGCCGGTACCCGGGCTGGTGAGCTCGGCGCCGTTCGGCGTGGGCCACAACTTCAGAAGACTCGATATACCGGGTGCGAGTCCGACATTGACCAGTGAGCCGCCCGGGCCGATGGGGAGAAAGCCCTGACGCGCATTCGCATCGGGGACCAGCGCGACATTGCTCAACCCGAGATTTTGCCGGTATCCCTCGTAGTTGCCGAAGAGAAAGACCTTGTTGCGGCGGACGGGGCCACCGAGTGATCCGCCAAAATTGTTGCGCTGGAACTCGGGAATCTGTTGCTGGTCAAAGTAATTGCGCGCATCGAGCGCGCTGTTGCGCAGGAATTCGTATGCGGCGCCGTGGAGTTGATTCGAACCGCTGGCGGTGACGATGCTGATCTGCGCGCCTTGCCGCTTGCCGAATGCAGCGGAGTAGGTATCGCTGGAGACGTTGAACTCGCGCACTGCGTCGACGCCGAGCAACTGACCACTGGTGCCCCCGGGCGTGACGTTGATGAGCGATGCGCCGGTGTACTCGACGCCATTGAGCAGGTAGAGGTTGTCCTGCGGGCGGCGGCCGGAGACGGAGAACATATTGCCGACCGACGAGTTGGACGTCCCGATGCTGCCGGAGCGCTGCGCTGTGTAGTTGACGGTCGCGGGATTGAGCGTGAGGAGCTGGTCGTAGGAGCGGCCGTTGAGCGGGAGATTCTTCACCTGTCGCTCGTCAACGAGACCGCTGGTCTGCTGCGTGGTCAGGTCTACGGGCGAGGGTTTGTCTGTGACTTCGACGCTCTGGCTTACGGCGCTTGCGGAGAGTGCAACATTGACGCGGACCGATTCACCGACAGTGACCGCAATGCCGTTGCGTTGCTGGGTAGCGAAACCGTCTTTGGCGGCAGAAACAGAGTAGCGACCGACGGGAATGGATGGCGCGCTGTACAAGCCCTCGCCGTTGCTGGCGAGCCGGCGTTCGCTGCCGGTCTCCTGGTTGCGGATGACCACGGCTGCGCCCGGGATGGCGGCACCGGATGCGTCGTTGATGACGCCGCTGATGGATCCACCGACGATCTGCGCGTGCGACGGCGCGGCGGTAAGTACGAGTGCGGCGAAGATGCCGGCGATGGCCGGCCCTGCTATGAAGCGCATGCGCTGATCTCCAGATCACGTGCGGGAAAACCACGTTGGCGAAGAGGAGCGGCGCGTGCTGCGACTAGATAGGGCGGCGCTCCCGGTGCACCTGGCGACAACAACAGGCGCGACAACAGGCGGAGCGACAACACGATGCGAATTGAGATAGCAGGTACACGCGACTCTTATAACCTTTGCCGCATTGCGAGCAGCTAGTTGAGTTCAATGTAGAGAGAGGAACTATCTGCCCAGAGAGGCAGACGGTATCTCAGCCGGGGAGCGGCGCGCAGTTATCGACAACAACAACGACAGATAGCGGGCTGGGCGAGATACAGCATTCCATGGAGAATATCACGACAGCGTGTGTGGCCCAAAGAGGAGGGATGGGCTCACAGAAATATCGCGTAAGACGCTATCTTGATGTGCATATGCGCACACGGCTCAGATGGTTGGCGGGCGGACTTATGGTGACGGTTGTGGCAGGTATGGCAGCGCAGAATGCGCAGAATCCATTCTTTGAGTTGATGACGAAGGCGGCGGCGCACGCACGGGCACATCATGGCCGCTATACGCCGGCGCTCTCGCCGATGCAGGAGTCGCTGCTGGGAGAACACCCGGCGATTGATCTTGAACAGATGCACCGCGCCGGGTTCCTGGTGGTGCCATGGACGGTGGACGATGTGCCAACGATGCGGCTGCTGATGGCGAAGCATGTGGATGGCATCATCAGCGACAGGCCGGATCTGCTGATGGCAGAGGTGCGGGCCGCGCGGGCCCGCGCGAAGGGTGATGCGGCAGAGCTGAAATATCTGGACGCGTTTGACGCGCAAGGCCACCGCGGCGGTCGTGGTCTGCGGCCGGAGAACACGCTTCCGGCTTTCGAAGCCGGCCTGGATGAGGGCATTACATCGATCGAGACGGACACTGGCGTGACTACGGATCAGCAGTCCTTGATATGGCACGACCAGTTCCTGAATCCGCAGAGTTGCCGCCATGCAGATGGGACACCGTACACGATGGCGAACCGGCAATACACACGGGACATATCGATGGCCGACGCGCAACGGATATTCGTGTGCGACAAACTGCACTTCCACACCACACCCGGCGACAGTGTGCAGACCAATGACCTGAAGTTGTCGCCTGTGGCTGTGGCATTTGCCGAAAAAGAGAAGATGCCAAGCCCCTATGCGCCGACTTACGCCGCGCAATTGTTCCGATTTGTCGATTTCTATGCGGAGTACTACAGCGCGGGAGCGGGCAAATCAGATCCGCATGCGAAAGAGCGGGCACGGACTGCAGAGCGAGTGCACTTCAATTTGGAGACAAAGATCGTCCCGGCGGGCTGGACGGAAGCGAAGATGCAGGAGCTGGTGACGGGCGAGAGCGAAGCGGAACTGCGCGCTGCGGGCAAGCTGCCCGAAACCTTCTTCGACCAGAATCACACGGTGGGCCCGGAGGAGTTCGTCCGCGTGCTGTGCGGTGCGATCCACGCGCATCACCTGGAGACACGAGCCGACATACAGAGCTTCGACTTCCGCACGCTCCGGCTGGTGGAGGAGCAATATCCGGCGATCCGCACCTACTACCTGACAGAATCAGCGGCCACGCTGAAGAGTGATCTGGTGCCGCCAGAGCTGCGGTAGTTGCAGGGAGCGCGAAGTGGTAGATTGCTGGTGCCATGAAATACCGTTTTCCTGCGCTCCCCATCCTCTCCCTCTTGTTGTTTGCCTGCACACCTCCGATCCATGCGCAGGATGCCGGCGCGCCGCATCTGGCGAAGCGCGGCGATACAACGCAGCTCATCGTGGATGGCCGGCCCTACCTGATGCTGGGAGCCGAGATTCATAACTCGAGCTCATCGAGTCTGGACTACATGGAGCCGGAGTGGCCACGCCTGGCGGCGATGGGAGTGAACACGGTCTTCACGCCGGTGAGCTGGGAGTTGATCGAACCCGAGGAAGGCAAGTTCGACTTCACGCTGGTGGATGATCTGCTCGCCGGCGCACGCAAGCAGCACCTGCACATCGTTTTTCTGTGGCTGGCCTCGTGGAAGAACGGCATGTCGAGCTATCCGCCCGTATGGGTGAAGCAAGATACAAAGCGCTTTCCGCGCGTCGTGGAGGATGGCCGCGAAGTGAATATCCTGAGCACCTTCGGCGCCGAGACACTGGCGGCCGACCAACGCGCCTTCAATGCACTGATGCAGCATTTGCGTGAGGTGGATGCGCACGACCACACGGTAGTGATGATGCAGGTGGAGAACGAGGTGGGCGTGCTGGGCAACACGCGCGACCGCTCCGACGTTGCCAATCGCGAGTTTGCCGGTGCGGTGCCGGGAGAGCTGCTGCGCTACCTCGACCAGCATCGGACTGCATTGAATCCGGAGCTGCGTGCGCTGTGGGAGGAGCATGGCGCAAAGACGTTGGGCACGTGGAGTGAAGTCTTTGGCGATTCTGCGCGCACGGATGAGATTTTCATGGCGTGGCACTACGCAAAGTATGTGCAAGCGGTAACGACAAAGGGCAAGTCGGCGTACAACCTGCCGATGTATGTGAACACCTGGCTGGGCGGCGAGGATGCGATCCCCGGCAACTATCCAAGCGGCGGCCCGCAGCCGCGCGTGATGGATGTGTGGAAGGCAGCGGGAACGGCGATCGATATCTATGCCCCGGACCTGTATTCGCCGGATGTCTATGGATGGGCGCAGCGTTATCATCGCGCGGACAATCCATTGCTTTTGCCGGAGACGCGCGGCGGTGAAGCAGGCGCGGCCAATGTCTTCTATATCCTCGGCGAGCATGCGGGGATTGGCTTCTCACCGTTCGGCATCGACAACTGGGCGACTCCGGCCAAGGGCGATATGGCAGAGAAGGAAAAGAGCGACGAGGATGCGTTGCGGGTGAGCTACAACGCAATCGCCGCCGTTGCGCCAATGGTGCTGGATGCGCAGAGCAACGGCACAGTGCATGGGTTTGTGCTGGATAAGTCGCGACCCGAGGCGCTCTTTGTGATGCAGGGTTATGAAGTGACGGTGAGCCTGGACGCCATCTTCGGCAACCAGGCGGCGGATGGCTACGGGATGATCCTGTCCACCGGCCCGGATGCATTTCTCGGCATTGGCAAGGGCTTTCGCGTGAAATTTGCGCCACGTGACCCCGGCGCGAAGCGCGCGGGTATTGGCGCTATCGACGAAGGGCGCTATGAAAACGGAAAGTGGATCGCGGAGCGGCGGTTGAACGGTGACGAAAACGACCAGGGAGAGTACTGGCGCTTCGATCCTCGCGAAGTGCGGACGGAAAAGGTGACGTTGTACCGGTTCGAATGAGACGTGTGCTCGTTGTGCTTAACGTACCGGCGGTCCAGTCTCACGCTGATCGATGACGGTGTAGCCCTCCGGGATGGCGAAGTAGCGCGGCTGCGGCTCGGAAACGTTGACATCGGTTGCCGTAAACCGCTCCTTCCCGACTAATGGGCTATCCAAAATCGACAGCAGATTGATGCCAAGCTGCTTGCTGTACCAGAACTCCCGCATTGACACCATGGGCTGATCGTTTCCGAATGTGCCTGGGTTCAGCGTGGTGGTGTCACGGTAGCCCACCGTGTCAAGGCCCGCGATGGTATCCCCGCCGAGGTCCTCATGCGTTGCGTATCCGCTTCCATCCGTCAACGCTCCTGACCTTCCGACTCCAGGCTGATAGTTTGCTTTGGTCGATCCGCTGTACACCTGAAGGTAGCACTGCCTCGTCGCCGTCTCACAGTTGTATAGCGTATGTGTCGCAGGGTCGGATATCTGGATGAAATTCATCTTCGATTCCATCTTCCCGTCCTTCGGCACCAGCAACCATCGCTCCTGATAGATGCGCCCGGCACCATCGCGCATGATCTGCCTCTTATTGACCATCGTGTAGGTACCGCCGTTCGCCATTGTTCGCGTCCACTCCGTCTCGAGGGTCAGGCTGAAGGGAGCATGCGCGAGTGGTGGGATAAAAATGCTCTCGAGCACCTGACGCGTGCCGCCGTCGTAGGTTGACACAGACCTTGACGGAGGCTGGACTGGGGACGGCGATGTCTGAGCCGGCGGCCATGGCGCGGCCGGCGACTGACTCTGCGCCGAACAGACCGCTGGCATGAGAAAGGCAAGACAGAAGAGTCGGAACCCGATGCCCATAATGGTATCTCCGCGGGGACGCCTGCATTTTATGCCTCGGCCGCGAACCAGCGGCAGATTTCCTAAGCGAAACGCTATGCACCGGAACGGCCACCTAGCTGTCGAGGGCGATGGCGATGGTGCCGTCCTGACGGGAAGTCGCTGTCATCTCTTCGAGTGAAGCGACGAACCAATCGGCACCAGCGAGTTCGGCTTGTGTGTGGGAGGAGAGCACGGCGAGAACCTTGCAGCCAGCGGCCTTACCCGACGCGATACCCGCGGGCGAATCTTCAATGACAAGACAGTCGGCAGGTGCGAAGCCGAGAAGCTTTGCGCCGGTGAGATACGGTTCGGGGTGTGGCTTGCCGTTCGCGACTCTCTCCGCAGGCACCAACACCGCCGGTATAGGGAGACCGGCGTAGTTGAGGCGGCCTTCCAGCAGGCGCGTGGTGGCCGAGGTGACGATGGTCCAGCGATCCGCGGGAAGCGATGCAAGCAATGTCTCGACGCCGGGCAGGATGATGAGGCCGCTGTGGTCTTCTGCGTCGTAGTCTTCGAGGCGGCGCTGCTCGACAACGGGATCGAGATCGGGGCGAAGGGCACGCAAGGTGTCCAGGGCGCGGCGCCCGTGCGTGGATTGTAGAGAAAACGTGCCTTCCATCCCGTGATGCTTTGCCCACCGCAACCAGCAACGCTCATCGGCGCCGGTGGAGCTGATGAGCACGCCATCCATGTCGAAGAGAATGCCGCGGACTGTCGTTGTGAGAGAAGGCATCTGATTCACTGATGATGGCACGGCGGGCGGCGATGCGCGGATCTTCATGAATGGCGATCTGCATGAAATCGCGATCGGCGTTAAGCTTTCCGTATGTTCCCTTGAGGAGGACCCCACCCATGGAACGTCGCGATTTCCTGAAGCAGAGCGCCTTTACCGCAGCCGCAGCCGCAAGCGCGCGGCTTGCCGCCGCCAGCCCGACACAACCCATTGCACGACGAACGCTCGGCAAGACAGGCGAGCAGCTTTCGATCATCGGCTTCGGCGGCATCGTGGTGATGGATGAAGACCCCGCGCATTCGAAGAACATTGTGGCTGAGGCGGTTGACCGCGGCGTGAACTACTTCGACGTTGCGCCGAGCTATGGCAATGCGCAGGAGCGGCTGGGTCCGGCGCTGGCCCCGTATCGCAAGAACTGCTTTCTTGCGTGCAAGACCGAGGGACGGATGAAGGACGACTCCCGCAAGCAGCTTGAGGAATCGTTGCGGCTGCTGAAGACGGACCATGTCGATCTGTATCAGTTCCACGCGTTGACGAAGATGACGGACCTGGACAAGGTGCTGGGGCCGGGCGGCGCGATGGAGACGATGGAAGCAGCGAAGAAGGAAGGCAAGATCCGCTATATCGGCTTCTCCGTGCATTCGCAGGAGACGGCGGTGGCCGCGATGCAGCGCTATCCGTTCGACACGGTGCTGTTTCCTGTGAACTTTGTGCTCTTTTCGCAGGCGAAGTTCGGCCCACAGATTCTGAAAACAGCACAGGAGAAAGGCATGGGCATCCTGGCGCTGAAATCGATGGCGAAGACGACGTGGCCAGCGGCTGAGAAGAAAGATCATCCCGAGCCGAAGTGCTGGTACCAGCCGGCGGCGTTTCCGAATGAGGCCGCGCTTGGGCTGCGGTGGACCCTGGGACACCCGATCACCGCCGCGTTGCCTCCAGGGGATGAGAAGTACTTCCGGTTGGCGATGGATGTTGCGCAGAACTACAAGCCGCTGGAAGCGCATGAGGAGACTGCGTTGTTATCGGGTGCGGTGGGCGCGGAGCCGATTTTTCATTTGGGAAATGACGTCTAAGGGCTTCCGACCTTCCACTAGCGGTCGGCGGTTGTAGGGTCGATCTTGGTGCTGACCTCAGTGATCTTGGTGGCGGGAAAGCCGCTGAGCTGCGCGTGCTTACGGATGATCGCCTCGTCCTTCGCTAGATACACGCAGAATGTCTTGTCCGCGGCGACGAAGGATTCTACCCATTGAATGTCGGGTCCAAGCTGACTGAGCGCTTCGTTGGACTTAGCGGCGGCGCCCTGCAATTGCTCGCTGTTGAGGGTTCCGACCTGCGGAATTTCTCGCTCGATGATGTATTTCTTCATGGTTATCTCCTCGATAACTTTCTAAGTGGGCTCTTTCACTGACTCCACGGTAGACCTGAATTTATCTTGTCTCAAGGTGGCAGACGTGCCATCCTACACAGGCGATTCAGCCAATCGTGGAAGTTATCGATGGTAGATGTCACAGTCTTGTTTCTGAAAGATACCTTCTCGTCCACCGCCACTGGACCGATGGAGGTCTTTGGCCATGCCGGCACGTTATGGAATAACTTCACCGGTCAAACACCCACTACTCATTTTCGGGTAACCACTGCATCGGTGGATGGACGCGCCGTGCGTTGCGACGGACCAATCTATATCCGGCCGGCGATGGCGCTGAAAGCGGTACGCAAGACGGATGTCATCTTCATTCCGTCGACTGGACTCGAGGTTGAGAACGTGGTCGAACGCAATGCCGCGGTGGTGCCGTGGTTAAAGCGCTGGCATCAGCGGGGAGCAGCGATCGCAAGCGTGTGCTCCGGCGTGGGACTGGTAGCGGCCACCGGTCTGCTCGACGGCAAGCGTGCCACGACACACTGGAGCCTGGCGGACCGTTTCCGGCAGAAATATCCGAAGGTGCGATGGATGCCGGAGTTGATGGTGACGGAGGACAACGGCTTTTATTGCGGCGGCGGCGTGAACGCAGCGCTCGATCTGAGCTTGTATCTGGTGGGACGATTCTGCGGCCATGAGGTTGCAATGCAGAGCGCCAAGGCATTGCTGATCGAGATGCCACGCGCATGGCAGGCGGGATTCGCGATTGTGCCGCTGAAGACGGAGCATACCGATGCGAGCATTTCTACCGCACAGGAATGGCTGCACCAGAATTTCCATCAAAGCTTTCCCCTCGAGGAGCCTGCCGAGCGCGTGGGGATGAGCCCGCGCAATTTCGTGCGGCGATTCAAGCTGGCGACCGGCGACAGTCCGTTGCTCTACATACAGAAACTACGAGTTGCAGCCGCCAAGCGTCTGCTGGAGAATGACCATCGCAGCATGCAGGAGATCAGTGACGCCGTCGGCTATCAGGATCCCGTCTTCTTCCGAAAGATCTTTCAGCGGCATACGGGTGTCTCACCGAGCGGATACCGACAAAAGTTCGGGAGGTAGGGCGGCATTTGAGGGTAGACTCGGCCTATGGGAAACAAAAATACTGGAAAACGCGAGACGAAGAAGGCACCGAAGCCGAAGCCGAAGGTCGAGCCTGGACGCAAACGCGAGGACTACAGCCCGGCTTTAGGTGGACCGCCGAAGAGCTAAAACGAAATCTCTCGATGGTCCGTTCGCGGCAAACTATGCGGGCGTACCGGGGCGATGGATTGGGACACATACGCGCGGACTGCCGCAGGGACGGGGGCCGTCGTGGCTCCGCATTGACACCCTTCCCGGCACAGCCTAGTCTAATCAGTACGATGACTCGGGTCGGTTCACCCATGCTTGCTTGTTGCTGCTGCTGTTACTGCGGCCGGGCGCGGGTGTGCTGTCCGACGGGCATCGACTGAGCTTTCGATACCTCCGAAGCACGACCCAGACCCACCCGCAGACGCTGCCGGTGGGTCTTTTGCTTTCCGGCAGCAACATTCCAGCAAACGATGAAAGGTTGAGACGACTATGAGCACAGTTGCAGAGACGACGACCGAGACGGCCCGGCTGCCCCGCCTGGGTGAGACGGCTCCGGACTTTACCGCGAAGAGCACGCACGGCGAGATCCGGTTGAGTGATTACACCTCGAAGGGCAAATGGGTGCTGCTCTTCTCCCACCCGTCGGACTTCACGCCGGTGTGTACCACCGAGTTCGTTGAGTTTGCGCGGCGCTGGCCCGAGTTCGATGCGTTGAACGTGCAGTTGATCGGCGTGTCGATCGACAGCATCTACTCGCACATTGCGTGGGTGCGGGACATCGAAGAGCATTCCAAGGTTGAGGTGAAGTTTCCAGTGGTCGCCGATCTCGACCAGCGAGTGGCGCGGCTCTACGGCATGGTGCACGAGGCGGCCGCCGACACGGCGACCGTGCGTGCAGTCTTTGTCATCGATCCGAAGCAGAAGGTGCGGACCGTGGTCTACTACCCGATGCAGCTCGGCCGTAGCATCGATGAACTGCTGCGCATCTATCAGGGGCTGCAGACGGTGGATGCGAATGGCGTAAGCTGCCCGGCGGACTGGAAACCGGGTGAGTCGGTGATCGTACCGGCTCCGGCGACGCAGGCCGATGCGCACAAGCGCACCAACGGCGGCGGCGCGGGGCTGGATGTGAAGACCTGGTATCTGTCGAAGAAGGACCTGGAAGTGAAGCCGCTGGTCGGTTCCAAGAACTAGTGCTTGCCGCACGGGCGGATGCGCCGGCGGCGCGTTTTGCGGGGTTCGCTCCCTCTGGTCGCTCACGCGATGGGCAACGCCAGGGTAGAGCGCGGGCGGCAGAACTTGTAGCGAAAACGGGGAGCGACGTGCAATGCGCCGCTTCCCGTTTCTGTTTAGGAAAGCTTCGCGAATCGTCCGCGCGCTCTCCCCGCTCACTGCGTCTGTACTGTATCGGCTAACTCTGTAGCTGGCCGCGCTCACGTATGCGATGCGAGGAGCGTCACTCAAGTGCAGGAACCCGCAGGAACTTTCATGGTCCGTCGAAATTCCGTCACTTTCCGGCTTTCGCTCTTTGCAGTCCTCTTTGGACTGTATGCGCTGTGCATGACGGGCGGGACGCGAGCGAGCGCGGCGGAGCAATGCGCGGCAGTCAGGCACGCGGACCCGGGCGCGTTCGACACGAATCCAGCGACGGCTGGCCATCTGCGGCGCGTGTCGCATCTTCGCATGGTGCGTGCGGTTCCGCGTGCGTCTGCTCCTACATCGTTGTTCCAGGCAGTTTCGGTGATCACGCCGGATGTTGTTGAAGCGTCTCCCGCAAAAGAGAATGTACTGGCCCTCGGGGGTGCTCCTCGCGCTCCCGGCCCGAGCCGCGCACCCCCTGCATAAAAAACCCCAGGCAACCGACAAGGACGATGGCGCCGGCACGCTCTGCTGAAGAGTTTCCTGTCATGCAGAAATCCGGCCCCATTGGGAATGGCTTGCACCGCCTTTCCGAATCGCCATCACCTTTGCTTTCCAAGGTGCTTTTCCCGAGCGCCCGCATCCAGGCGCATCCGAAGAGGTTTCTTATGCAGCAACTGCTCGCAGGTTATGCCACGTTCCGATCGGAGATCTTCGCACAGCACGCCCACCAGTTTGCCGAGCTGGCGCATTGCCAGGAGCCGCAGGCGCTGTTTATCACCTGCTCCGACTCACGAGTCATGCCGGAGATGATCACGCAATCGGCGCCAGGGGAGATGCTGTGCTGCCGCAATGCGGGAAACCTGGTGCCGCCTCCGGAGGAGACTTCGAGCGGCGTCGCAGCCACCGTCGAGTACGCAGTCCGCGTGCTGCGGGTACCGGACATCATCCTCTGCGGTCACTCCGACTGCGGAGCGATGCGCGCCTTGCTCGACGAGGGCCAACTGCACGACCTGCCCTTTCTCCGATCCTGGTTGGGACACGCCGGACCAATGTCCCGTGCATTTCGCGGAGTGATGCAGGATCCGCGAGTATGGCCGGCGGAGGAGCGGCTGCGCGTGCTCACGGAACTCAACGTCATCGCCCAGCTTCACAGCCTCCGTGCGCATCCATGCGTAGCCAGAAGCCTGAGAAGGGGCAGCTTGCGTGTCCATGGCTGGATGTATGAGATAGCAACCGGAGAGATCCGCTGTCTCGATCCGGTGACGGGGAGTTTCCGTTCGCTGCTTCCGCATCCGGCATCGGCGATCGAGACTCCATTCGAGGGCCAACTGGTCGCTTGAGAGAACAGGTCATTCTGTTCGTTGCATAGGAAGGGGAGCGGGTTTGGAGCATTATCGCCAGATCTGGATGGAGCAACCGTCATAAACGTGGCTTTTCTGTAAAGAAAGGCCACACCGGGGGATCCTCCGCAGATCGGAGAATTGGCGAAAATGCTCTAAGATAGCGCTGCCCTTCTTTTTTGCGCCAGATGACACGATGATCGTCCGCTCCAAAACCAACTGGTGGACCCTGCTGTTTGTATGGCGCGGCTCCATGATGAAACAGATGCTGCCGCAGCTGCTGATTGTGGCGGTACTCAGCGTGGTGGCGGTTTGGACCGAGGGCTACATCTTTTCCCGCAAGGTGCCGCTGAACGCGACGCCGTTCACGCTGGTCGGCGTGGCGCTGGCGCTGTTCCTGGGCTTTCGCAACAGCTCCTCGTACGACCGCTGGTGGGAGGGACGCAAACTGTGGGGCGCGCTGGTGAACACTATGCGCTCGCTGACACGGCAGGCGCTGACCATGACTGGCGATCCAGGCGATACACGTGCATTTCGTCGACATGCTGGTGGCCTTTACCTACGCGATGCGCGATCAGTTGCGCGGCGATACGTTTGCACGCAGTGCAGAACTTCTCACACCCGCGCTTGCCGCAGAGGTAGACCGGGCGCGCTACAAGCCTTTCATCATTCTGAGGGCGATGGGTGAGTGGGTGGCCAAGCACCAGCGCGAGGGCGCCTTCGGCGAGATCACGATGACGGCCATCGACCGCAACCTGGTGGAGCTGTCGAACATTCTGGGCGGCTGCGAGCGCATTGCGGCAACGCCGGTTCCCTTTCGGCTATTCGGTGATGATCCACCGTGTTGTGTACTTCTACTGCGCGCTGCTGCCGTTTGGGCTGGTGGACGCGATCTCCTGGATGACGCCGGCGGTCGCGCTGGTGCTGGCCTATGCGTTCATTGCGCTGGATTCATTGGCTGCGGAGCTGGAGATGCCCTTCGGCTGCGATGAGAATGGTCTGGCGCTGGATGCGATCTCGCTGAATATCGAGCTGAGCATTCGGGAGATGAGCGGGGAGCCGCTGGAGAAAAAGCCGCTGCAGCCGGTGAGGTATGTGCTGCACTAAATGCTGGCCGCATGGGCAGAAATGCGCCTACGGAGGAGATGCCGTGAAGGCAGACGCGCCTGCGGTCGCTCGAGTTGTGGGGTTCGCTTCCTTTGGTCGCTCGCGCTAAGCCACGCATTGACGGCAAACTGGAGGTCCATTGCTCGCTCAGATGACAATCTAGGAAGAAAGCACAGAAAGCAAAAGGGACGGCCGAGGCCGTCCCTTTTGCAATGTTGCTGTGTGGTTTAGAGAGGCTGAACGTTCTCTGCCTGCCAGCCCTTGGGGCCCTTCACCACGTTAAACTGAACTGCCTGACCCTCCTGGAGGGTGCGGAAGCCCTGTGCCTGAATGGCGGTGTGGTGGACGAAAACATCTTCCCCGCTCTGGCGGCTGATGAATCCGAAACCCTTGGCGTCGTTAAACCACTTCACTGTTCCCTGTTCCATATTGCTTTAGTCCTTTACTGCTGAGTTGTGACGCTGAATTCAAGATCGGTCTCGGCAAGTAGAGAACTGCAGATACAGAACTAGCAAAACCTGTCCAATTCGAACGCTCCCTGAGTATACAACGGATGGGTTCAACGTATCGGTTACTTTTGTAACAGATTTTCCGCAGGCAGAAAATACGGAATATCGTCGCGAAGTGACCGGGAATCAGTCTTCTGGGGCAAGTGCGTAATAGCCTTTGCGGGATTGCACCGTAAGCGCCTCGTCGCGCTGGTGGCACTTTATCTCGACCTTGCGGTAGGTGCCGTCCGTCTTGTCATTGATTGGGGTGTAGCTGGCCACGTACTGGGTGCGCAATTCATCCTCGATCTGCTGGAAGGCGGCCTCCAGCTTCTTTCCGTTGTTGCCGACATTGATGAGGCGGCCGCCGGTCTGGTCCGCAAGCTGATGCATGACGTAGTCGCCGCTGTAGCCGATGGTGTACATGCCCCCGTAGAAGCCGCGATCCTCGATGAGCAGGACGTAGACCATGGAGTTGGCTTTCTGGGCGGCTTCGATGGCGTCCTTCAGCTTGGCCTGGGAACCCTGATCCTCCCCGTCGGTGAGCACGATCATGGCTTTACGGCCGGTTTCGCCGGCGAGCTTGTCGTGTGCAGCCTCGACCACAGCGTCATACAGCAAGGTGCCGCGCGGCGTGCCGGTGGGTAGCGGGCCGGTGGTGATGCCGCCGGTGCCCACGTTGATCTGTGCCTTCTGCATGTCGCGGGCCAGGGCGCTTGCATTCGAGGTGAAGTCGGAGAGCAGGTCGATATCCACGTCGAACGAGACGAGGAAGGCCTGGTCTTTCTCTCTGAGGATGCGTTTGAGGAACTCCGAGCCGGTCTGCTGCTCGAGCGGCAGGACATTCGTCTGCGAGCCGGAGGTATCGAGCAGAATGCCGAGGGTGAGCGGCTGGTCGACCTCGGCAACGAAGTTCTTCATCTTCTGCGGCTGCTTGTCCTCGCTCACCTGGCAATCGTCGCGGGTGAGGTGCGGGATCAGAAGGTTCTTTTTGTCGCGGACATCGAAGTAGAGCGAGACCAGGTTCACGTTCTGGCGAAAGGTGGCGACGGACTGCGAGGTGTCATCGTTGCCGTTGGGATCGCCGGGCAGACCTTGAGGCGCGGCATCGGGCGAAGGCGCGGCCTGCGCGTGAAGACGCGCGGCCGGCAGGGCAAATACGGCACAGAGGAGCAGGAGCGAGAGTGCACGAGGCATGGTGGTCTTCTCCTATTAGACGATAGCGCGGGCCGGAGGTTCGCGGCGACGATGGATTTAGCCACGGGAATCGCGGATTGCTGCCGGTGGCGACTCTGGCGGCCTCCAGTTGACGAGGGCGTTGAAGGGGCGTCTCTCTGGTAGGCTGACAATGGATTATTAGGCCGTGGGTGTCGCGTCAGTGCATCTAGAGCATTGTCGGCATAGGTTGGAAGGTCCAGGGAGTGCTCTGGTGGCTTTTCTTGAAGGAAAAGCCATGTCGAGTGAATCTCCCGAGATCGAAAGTATTGCCGAAACGCATCTATCCCGATACGCAGATCTGCGTAGGTGATGCGCAGACGGGATAGCCCATCGGAGATGGTGTGGAGGAGCTTTGGTCGGAAAGCAGTGGGCATGGAGTCTGGTGGTAGCGGTTCCTCTGGTGGGACTGACGATTGGCGCAGCACAGCAGAACGGCAGCGGTTCCCTGCCCGATGGCCCAAGTGCGCAGCAGAGCACTACGGTCCCGCAGGCGTCTGGATCACAGACGTCAGGATAGCGGCAAGTGGGACGCAGGCGAGTGGGTCCGAAAGCAACTCCGGGGACAGCGGCTCGCAGCAGAGTGTGCCGGACGCGCCCAGCGCGACTTCAGGCCAGGGCGCAGACAATAACCTGCGGAACCTGACCCGGCAGGTGGCGCCGGGCAAAGCGCCAACGCCGGAGAACGATCAGGACCAGGTGCAGGCGCCTCCGCCGCCGCAGACCAATGCGCCGAATCCGGACGGTCCTCCGCAGCAGGAGGCTCCGTACATCCCGAAAATCGCGGAAGAGGCGAAGACAGTTCACGATCATCCACGCGAATACCACTGCACATGCAGGTGCCAGTGACGGTGCTGGACAAGAACCACCATCAGGTGGCGGGGCTGACGTATCGCGATTTCCGCATCTACGAGAACGGCCAGCGGCAGCACATCTCGTTTTTCAGCGTCGACCCTGTGCCGCTGTCGGTTGCCTTCGTGATCGACCAGAGCATGCCCAAGGACACCATGAAGAAGGTGAACGAGAGCTTGTCTGCGATCCAGGGCGCATTCACGCCGCAGGACGAAGCCGCGGTGTTTACCTACGGCAACGGCGTGACGGAGCAGACGACCTTTACCTCAACGCAGGGAGATCGCCTGCCGATGGTGTTGGAGCGCTCGAAAAAAGAAGGCACCGAGATGGGAGGACCGAGCGTGGGTGGCCCGCTCGGGATGACAGGACCGACGATCAACGGCAAAGCCGTGGATCCGAATGTGAATGGCAACGACCGGCCTGGCTATGACTTCAATATTCCGCACGAGACGCATACGCTTTCCGATGCGATCCTAGCCGCGGGGACGGAGTTGCAGTCGCGGCCGGAAGAGCGCCGCCGCGTGATCTACGTGATCAGCGATGGCAAGGATATGCGCTCGAAGGCCAGCGTGCGCGAGGTGATTCGTTTTCTGCAGCACAATCAGGAAACGGTATACGGGACGATGGTGGGTGACGCGGCGACCTGGGGCATAGGCTACCTGGATCGCGTGCACGTGCCGCTGATCCCTGCCGAAAATGTGCTGCCGCGTTACGCCATTGCAACCGGAGGCATACTGGAGTCGCAGTTCTCCGCCGACGGCATGGAGCGCAGCTTTGCCACCATCGCCAAGGAGATCCGCACGCAGTACACGCTCGGCTACTACAGCCATCTCCCGACGATCGATGGACGCTATCGCACGCTGGATGTGCATGTGGAGCGGCCGAATCTGGAGGTCAAGGCGCGGTCCGGCTATTACCCAACAGCTGCTTTGCGGTGACGAGCGCGGTGAGTGGCGCGGGCTCCGCAGCAACCGTGGGGCTGAGCCTGGCGTCGGCGGCGATCTGGGGTACGAGCGATTTTGTGGGTGGTATCGCTACGCGGCGTCTTCCTTCCTCCGCGGTTGTGACCCTGTCGCATTCCCTGAGTCTGGTGCTGCTGGTGTCGCTGGCGTTGATACACCGGTCGGCATGGCCGGATGCGCCGTCGGCTATGTATGGAGCGCTGGCGGGGCTGGCGTGCGGCACCGGCGTGATGGTGCTGTATAAGGCGCTGTCGCTGGGAGGCATGGGGCTGACAGCGGCGGTGAGCGGAGTGTTGGCCGCCGTGCTGCCGGTGCTGTGGGCTTTCGCAACCGAAGGGCTGCCCCGCGTGCCACAGATTGCGGGAATTGCGCTGGCGGCGGTGGCGATCTGGATGATTGCGCGCGCGCCGGGTTCGCCATCGTCGAAGCAGGCCATTTTGCTGGGCGCGGCGGCCGGCGGCAGCTTCGGCTGCCTGTTCATTCTGCTGAAGCTGGCGGGACGCGGCGGCGTGCTGTGGCCGCTGGCGTGGTCGCGGCTGGCAAGCGCAACGCTGGCGGCGATCGTCACCTGGATTGGTACGCGACGGATTGGTACACGGCGGATCGCTACACGACGACTCGCTACCCCGCGCGCAGGCGATGTGAAACGTGCGCTGCGAAGCCAACACTTTCGTGGCCGGGATGGGCGATGCTGGGGCTGATCGCGATCGCCGGCATCTTCGATGCGAGCGGCAATACCTTTTACACCATCGCGACGCGGTTGGGCCGGCTGGACATTGCAGCGGTGCTGAGCTCGCTCTATCCTGCCTCCACCATTCTGCTGGCGGCATTGCTGCTGAAGGAGCGGACGACGCGGAGCCAGGCGGCAGGCATGGCGCTGGCGCTGGTGGCCGTGGTGCTGATTTCCGTATAGCGGTGACGATTTCAGCGTGAGACAGCGCAGTACACTTTTCTTCTTCTACATAACGAGCGATGACGAAGACGGCACAACCAGAGACAGCAAAACGGGACCCTGTACAGCCGGGGCGCATGGAAGTGATAACTGGCCCGATGTTTTCCGGCAAGAGCGAAGAGCTGATTCGCCGGCTGAAGCGCGCGCAGATCGCGCGGCTGCGGGTTGCGAGCTTCAAACCGGATATCGACCTGCGCTACCAGGCGGACGCGATCGCGTCACACAGCGCGCAAAAGATTGAAGCCAAAGCGGTGCGCGATGTGGAGCGATTGCACGCGGCGCTCACTCCGGCGCTGGAGACAATCGACGTGGTGGGCATCGACGAGGCGCAGTTCTTCGACGATGCGCTGGTGGGGCTGGCAATGGAGCTGGTGCATGCCGGTAAGCGCGTGGTGCTCGCGGGACTGGATACGACGTTCGCGGGCGAGCCATTTGCCCCGATGCCGGCACTGATGGCGATTGCGGATGAAGTGATGAAGCTCTCGGCGGTCTGCATGCTGTGCGGTGCGCCAGCCATCCACACGCAGCGGCTGGGGACGAGCCAGCAACTTGTGGTGGTGGGTGCGGCGGGCGTGTACGAGGCGCGATGCCGCGCATGCTTCCGACCGGAGGGCGATGTGCCCGCGGCAGAACAACTGAAATTGCCTAGTTAAAGCTGTCCTGATTGAAATCAGCGAGGATCGTGCGCGAGTTCGCCGCGCAGCGTCGTGACTGCCTGACCGCGCAGCTTGACGCGATCTCCGGCGAGCCGCAGACGCAGCCACCCGCCGCGCGCTGAGGCTTGATAGGCGACGATCTCCGGTTTTCCGAGGCGCGCAATCCAGTAAGGCGCAAGCGCGCAGTGGGCGGAGCCGGTGACGGGATCCTCATCGAGGAGAAAGCGCGGAAAGAAGCAGCGCGAGACGATGTCTGCTTCGGAATGTGTGCCTGCCGCGGTGACGATGATTCCGCGCAGGTCAGTTTCGGTCGAAAGCGTCGCGATCTGCTTGAAGTCGGGTCGCAGATTGCGGATGGTGGATTCGTCCTTCAGTTCGACCAGGAAGTCCATGCGATTGCGGCCGACGAAGAGCGGCTCTGCTCCGAGCATGGCGGCGAGAGCTTCGGGCATTGCGGTTGCGGAGACGGGCTCGGAGGGAAAATCCAACTCGATCCATGCGATGCCGTCCATCAGGATGTGATCCGCTGTCAGCAACCCGCTGCGCGTGTGGAAGCGCGCCTGTTCATCGGGCTGGAGCGCTGCTGTCTCCCACAAGTAGTGCGCGCTGGCCAGCGTGGCGTGACCGCACAGGTCCACTTCCCCGCCGGGCGTGAACCAGCGGAGATCGTAACCGTCATCCTTGCTTGCTCCGCGCCGGACCAGGAATGCCGTCTCCGCGTGGTTCATCTCGATGGCGACGGATTGCATCCACTCATCCGAGGCGGCAGCAGGCAGTACGCATATGCCGGCGGGATTGCCGCGATAGGGCTGGGCAGTGAAAGCATCGACGACGGCGATGGTTTGGGGCATACGTCGATGGTAGAGCATTTTCACTTCTAGTCAGCACAGCGAAGAATCGCGATGTCTGGCTTTTCTTATGGGAAAAGCCACGATGAGTTTGGCTGTTCTGCATGCACTGGAAGCGAAAATGCTATAGCCGAGCGGAGTTACAGCGTGCTGCTGAGAATTGCCGGCCGCGTCTTGTTCAGGTGCAGGATGAGCTCGCCGAAGAGAGTGTTGGCCCAGGCGAACCAGGCGCGGGTGAAGTCCGCTGCGTTGTCCTTCTGAAAGGATTCGTGCAGGAAGTGTGTGCCGGCGGTGGTATCGCGCAGGGTGCGCAGGCAGGTGCGGATCTCCTGATCGTCGGTGCTGGTGAAAGCGCGGAAGAGGATGGACATGGGCCAGATGTAATTGAGGCCCTGATGCGGGCCACCGACGCCTTCGCCTGCTGTACCACGGAAGAAATACGGATTGCTGAGGCTAAGCACCCAGGCGCGGGTGCGCTGATAGACAGGATCGCCGATAGCACAGCAGCCGAGGTATGGGAGCGAGAGCAGCCCGGGGGCGTTGGCGTCATCCATCATCAGCGTGTTGCCATAGCCGTCGACTTCATAGGCCCACAATACGTCACCTTTACTGTTGCGTGCATGACCGTACTGCGCGAGCGCCGTTTCCACTTCGCGCGCGAGAGCCGTGGCTTCGTTCGCGAGCCCGGCATCGTGCAGCACCGCATTGGTGATCTCCGCGAGCTGTCGCAGGCTCACGACGGCGAAGTGATTGGCGGGGATGAAGAGCGGGTAGATGCAGGAGTCGTCCGACGGGCGAAACATGGAGTAGATGAGGCCGACCGGACGCGCCGGATTGCCGTAACCGCTAAGGGGCACGGTGTCGGTGGGCACAGGCGAGCTGCGCTGGAAGTGATATGGGCCGAAATTGTGTTTGCGCTGCTGCTGGCGGAAGGTGTTGACAATGCGATGGGCAGACTCGCGCCATTGGTAATCGAACGGAGCGGTGCTGCCAGTGGCCTTCCAATAGCCGTGAGCGAGCCGGATGGTGTAGCAGAGCGAGTCAATCTCCCACTTGCGCTCGCCGACGCCGGGGAACATGTCGGTTTCGTCGTGCACGGCCCAGGAGAGCGGCTTGTCGGCCGTCGATCGCATGAAGGCGTTCGCATAAGGATCGAGGAGGATGCAGCGGCTCTGGCGGCGGATGACGCCTTCGATAAGCGACGCGAGCTGTTTGTCCTCGCGTGCGAATGGCAGGTACGGCCACACCTGTGCGGAGGAGTCGCGCAGCCACATGGCGTCGATATCGCCGGTAATGACGAAGGTGTCCGGGCGGCCTTCGAAAGTGCCGGGAAATACGGTGGTGTCGAGTGTGTTGGGGAGACAGTTGCCGAACATCAGGCGCAGCTCGGGATCGGCGATGCGCGCGCCGACGCTGGTGATGGCGGTCTCAACGGCGGGGCTGGTGAAGCGACGCTCGGCGGGCGCGGGACGCTGGTGCAGATCTGTGGGCCGAATTTGCGCGAAGCGCAAAGGCGCAGGAATATGGCTTTGCGCGAGAAGGTGGCGCGGCGTGACAGTAGCCACAGCGGCGACAGATGCGGCGCCGCCCAGAAATGCGCGGCGCGTGGGGCCTCCGTTTGTGTTCATGTTCTTCACTATGTGGTCAAGATGTGGTCAAGGACGGCGGCGCGACCTTCTGATCGACGCCGAGCTGCTGGTTGGGCTGGTCGCCCATGGTGAAGGTGAGGGTGGCGCCTGTCTGACAAGGTCCGCGTGCCGTACCCAGAGACGGTCCAGCGTTTTGCCGTTGAGCGCGACCGACTGCACATACTTCTGTGAGGGGCTGCTGCGCTTGGCCTCGATGGTGAGTGTCTTGCCGCCGGCAAGGTTGATCTTCGCGCTCTCAAAAAGCGGCGTGCCCAGAACGTACGTGCCGCTGACGGGATCGACCGCGTAGAGGCCGAGTGCGCTCATGACATACCAGGCGGACATCTGGCCGCAGTCCTCATTGCCGGCGAGGCCGTCGGGGTCGTTGTGATAGAGGGTGTCGAGGATCTGGCGGATGCGCTCCTGGGTCTTCCACGGCTGGCCGGCCCATATGTAGAGATAGGCGATGTGATGCGAGGGCTCGTTGCCATGCGCATACTGACCGATCAGGCCGGCGATGTCCGGCGGCGCATCGGCGGGCAGCGCGGAGCTCTGGTTGAAGAGTTCATCGAGCTTATTGAGAAAGGGCTCGCGTCCGCCGAATTGATCGATGAGACCCTTCACGTCGTGCTGGATGCCGAAGGCGGTTTGCCAGGCGTTCGACTCGGTGTAGTCGCGATATTTCTCGGTGTGGCCCATCTCCTTAGGATCGAATGGCGTGGTCCACTTCCCATCCGAGAGCTTGGCGCGGATGAAGAGCGTCTGCTTGTCGAAGAGGTGCTGGTAGTTCTGCGAACGCTTCAATTGGATCGCGACATCGTCGGTCCGGCCCAGCTTCCTGGCGACGTGCGAACAGGCCCAGTCGCCGTAATCGTATTCGAGCGTCTTGGAGACGGATTCATCCTCCTTGTCGGCAGGGATGTAGCCGTCTTTGCGGTAATAGCCCAGGCCGCGATAGTTGTCGTCCATGTTGCGCTTGCGCATCACCTTGTAGGCGCGCTCCCAGTCGATACCGGGGAAGTTTTTAACGCAAGCCTCGGCCATCACGCTGGCGGAGTGATAGCCGGTCATGGTTCCGGTTTCTTCACCTTGCAGCGGCCACACCGGCATGCCGGCAGGGCTCTGCTCGGCCATAGCGATGAGGCTGTTCACCAGGGAGGGCACGCGGTCCGGCTGGAAGAGCGTGTAGGCGGGGTGGCAGGCGCGATAGGTATCCCAGAGCGAGTAGGTGGAGTAGTTGTGCTGGCCTTGCTCGAGGGTGTGGACCTGGTTGTCCATGCCGCGGTATTCGCCGCCGACATCATCCATCACGGTGGGCGCACACATCATGTGGTAGAGCGAGGTGTAGAAGATGGCCTGCTGATCGGGCGTCGCGCCATCGATACGGATGCGGCTGAGCTCGCGCTGCCATGCGGCTTTGGCCCTGGCGCGGGTGGCGGCGAAGTCCCAATCGGCTTGCTCGGCGCGAAGATTCTTGACCGCATTGCCGACACTGACGGCGGAGATGCCGCAGCGCACCAGCACCGGCTTACCGGCCGCGGGATCGATGTGGAGCGCGGCCTGCAGAACTTTGCCTTTGGTCGTGTTGCCGTCGATTGGCTGGCGATCGGAGTAGAGCTGCGCCTTGGTGAAGGGGACGGAGAACTCCATGGCGAAGTAGATCTGGCGCCCGGGCGCCCAGGAGTTGACGGTGCGGCCTCCAGTGACGAGGCGGTTCTCCGCATCGACGGTGAGCTCAGCGGTCTTCACCGGATCTTTAGGGCTCTGGTAGGAGTGGAAGAGATCGACGATGAAGTGCGCATCCTGCGCCTGCGCGGGAAAGGTGTACTGGTGCAGCCCGGTGCGCTCGGTGGCGGTGAGCTCGGCGTGGATGCCGGTGTCCTTCAGCAACACGGAGTAGTAGCCGGGCTCGGCGGCTTCATCGTCATGCGAGAAGGGTGAGCGGTAACCCGCTTCCGGATGCTCGCGGGTGCCGGGCTCCAGTTTGACCTCGCCGGTACGCGGCATGACGAGGATGTCCAGCAAATCGCCGCATCCAGTCCCGCTGAGGTGGGTATGGGTGAAGCCCATGATGGAGCCGTCACTGCGATGGTAGCCGGCGCACCAGTCCCAGCCGTCGTCGTAGGTATCCGGGCTGAGTTGCACTGCGCCGAAGGGGACGGTGGCTCCGGGAAAGCAATGTCCGTGCCCGCCGGTACCGATGATGATGTTCACGTGGCTGGTCACATCGTCGCTGTCCGGCGTTCCGGCGGCGCGCAACATGCGCTGCGAGATACCTCGCGGCAGGGCGAGGTTGGAACAGGCGGCGAGTGAGAGCGTTCCCAGAAATGTACGGCGTGTGACCATCGAGCAGACCTCGTTTTCAGGATGCTTGTGTTGATTGCGCGACAGAGCGGCCTAGCGTTTCCTCGTCGTGGGCGAAGGGCAGCAGGCAGGCTCCGAGGATGCCGGCATCCGAACCCAGTTCGGCTTGGCGGACAAAGCTCTTCCCGGGAGTGTCGAGCGGATCTCCCGGTGCCGCGGCCGTAAGCCGATAGACATAGCTGCGCAGGCACATCTCCGCGAACATGGCGGGCGCGAAGAGCTCCCACGCGTTGGAAACGCCTCCGGCCACAACATACAGCGGCAGGTTGAGCATATTGGCTACTCCGCCAAACGCGATACCCACAGCGCGGCCGACCCGTTCAAAGATGGCAACCGCGGTGGCGTTTCCAGCAACCGCTGCATCGGCAACGGCGTGGGAGGTCCACTGTGCTGGATCGCTGGGCATGGCGGCGGCCAATATGGGATCGTTCGCTTCCCGGGCCATGCGAACGACGCCCGTGGCCGAGGCATACAACTCCACGCAGCCACGGCTGCCGCAGGGGCAGGCCATGCCGTCGGGTTCGACCATCAGGTGACCGGCTTCGCCAGCCATACCGTTGTTGCCATGCCATATCCGGTCGTTGAGGATGATGCCGTTGCCGACGCCGGTGCCAAGCGTCAGCATGCAGATGGAATGAATCCCAGCTGCCCCGGCGCACCCGAGCTCAAACTCGGCCAGGGCCGCCGCATTGGCGTCGCTATCGAGGTAGATGGGCTCGCCAATGGCCTCCTCGATAGCCGCACGGAGCTGGAAACCGTCCCAGCCGGGGAGATTCGGAGGATTGCGTATAACACCCGCAGGCAATTCCAGTGGGCCGGGGCTGCCGACGCCGATGCCGGCCGACTCGCCATGCGGCTCGAATTTAGCGCGCAACGCAACCACCGCGTCCTTCAGATCGCGAATGACGCGCTCGCGGCCCTGGGAAAGACGGGTGGGCAGCGAAATGAGCTCGGCCACCTGTTTGCCGGAACGATAGCCGGCGACGCGGAGGTTCGTGCCGCCCAGATCGACACCCAGGGAAAATTGACCTTCAACCGATTTGCTGGACACTTCTCTGATCATTTTGCCTCAAATCAGCAAAAATTGGCCCCGCATCTGCGGTTTCGTGTTGTAGGCTTGGCCCATCGCTTCTGACACTGTGCTCCGCATCTTCCTCATTCTGGCAAACATGACGGTGGAGCAGAAGCCAGAAGCCTCCACTCTACACCGGACGTGCCATGCAGATTTCTCTCGCCAACTGGATTGTGATCTTCCCACACTCCGTGTCCTGTCTGGCAATCGGTATTCATTATGACCGGCGAGCAAAGGAAGATCCTGGCGGATTCTTCATCACTGGCCGCAGCATGCCCTGGCTGATGGCTGGTAGGTCTTCTGGACGACGTTCCGATACGACCGGGCGCCCGAGTCAAACGCAATCGCACATTTCTGGTGGGAACGGCAGACACCTATGTCAGTAAAGACGGATGATCGCGAAGAGAAAATCATGCGGCTCCTCCTGCAGAGAGGCTCCGCCACCATTGAAGAGTTGCTGGCGAAAGCGGAAACGTCGGCACCCAGCATCCGGCGCGACTTGAACCGGCTGGAGCGCCGCGGACTGGTGCGACGCACACACGGCGGCGCGACGCTGGTGGAGCCGCTGCTCTACGAGCCATTCCGCTACGACACCTCCTTCCAGGCGCGCGAGCAGCGCGCAGCGGAGGAGAAGCGCCGCATTGCGCTGGCGGCAGCGGACCTGATCAAAGAGAACGAGACGATCGGGTTGACGGCCGGCACCACGACCACACAGATCGGCCGCGCGATTCGCCATCGCACCAATATCAAGGTGGTGACCAACGCCATCAACATCGGGATGGAGCTTTGCAACCACGCAGGCATTCGCACCTCCATCACCGGCGGCGTGCTGCCCTGGGCCTGGTCGTTTTCATTGAGCGGACCGGCGGCGGTGCACTTTATCAACCAGGTGTATCTGGACAAGGTGTTTCTCAACGTGGTGGGACTGGATGTGGAACGCGGCGCAACGACGCTGGAGGCGGACGAGGCTGTCATTTTCCGCGCGATGCAGCGGCAGGCCCGCGAGGTGATCGTTGTGGCCGACCATACCAAGCTCGGCCAGGTGAGCCCAGCTCTGATCTGCCCGGTGCAAGAGATCCATATGCTGGTGACCGACACGGGCGCGACCGATGCAATGATTGCGCCATTTGAAGGGCGCGGCGTCAAAGTGCTGCGCGTGTGAAGACGAGATGCCAACAGGAGGCAGGTGGAATGCAGAATCGGGGCTGGGGCGGTGTTGCGAAAACATTGTGCGGAACGGCAGCGGCGGCAGTGCTGACGGCTACGCTGCTGAGCGGTAGCGGTATGCAGGCTCAGCAGGCAGCAAACGTGAGCACGGCTGATCTGGGAATGATGCCGCTGCCCTCGCACTTTGAAGCAGGCACCGGCAGCTTTACGCTGCAGCCCGGGATGCATGTGGCGTATGCCCGCTTCCACAATGCGCGCCTGGAGGCAGGCGTGGTCCGCATGATGGCGCGGCTGCAGTTTGAAAGCGGCGTGCCGCTTCCCCACGTTCCAAGCATGGTGGCAGGCGACGTTTCCACCGCCGGCATCGTGATCGATGTGGCTGGCGCGGGCGGCGCCGTGCAATCGGTAGATGAGAACGAGTCCTATTCGCTGACGGTGACGCCGCAACTGGTGACGATCAAGGCGGCGACGGTTGTCGGCGCGTTTCACGGCATGGAGACGCTGCTGCAACTGGTGCAGTTGAAAGAGAACGCGGCGACGATTCCGGCCGTGAGTATCGAGGACACACCACGCTTCCAGTGGCGCGGCCTGATGATCGATGTCAGCCGCCACTTCGAGCCGGTCAAGCAGATCGAGCGCACGCTGGACGGCATGGCGATGGTGAAGCTGAATGTCTTCCACTGGCACCTGAGCGACGACCAGGGCTTCCGCGCGGAAAGCAAGATCTATCCGAAGCTGACCGGTCTGGGGTCAAACGGCGAGTTCTATACCCAGGACCAGATGCGCGAGGTGGTGGAGTATGCGCGCGCGCGCGGCATTCGCGTGGTGCCGGAGTTCGATATTCCCGGCCACACCGTGAGCTGGATGGTGGCCTATCCGCAGATCGCGAGTTCCAAGGGACCGTTCCATTTGCCCGATGTCGCGGGCATTCATGACGAAGCGCTGGACCCGACACGCGAGAGCACGTACGTCTTCCTGAACCGCTTCATCGGAGAGATGACGAAGATCTTCCCCGACGCGTACTTTCACATTGGCGGCGACGAGGTAAACGGCGAGGTATGGACCTCGAATCCGCGGATTGCGCGCTTCATGAAGCGGAAGGGTTTTGAGAAGCCATCGCAGTTACAAACCTACTTCAGCCAGCGCGTGGTGCGCATCGTGGAACAGCATAGGAAAAAGCCGATTGGCTGGGATGAGGTGCTGGTGCCGGGGCTGCCCAAGAATGTGCTGGTGCAGTCGTGGCGCGGTGTCGATTCGCTGGCGGCCGGTGCGCGGCAGGGTTATCGCGGCATCCTCTCTGCCCCTTACTACCTTGACGGTATGAAGAGTAACGAGACGCACTACCTGGCCGATCCGATTCCGGCCGACACGACGCTGACGGCAGAGCAGCAGAAGCTGATCCTGGGCGGCGAGGTGTGCATGTGGGCGGAGCAGCTCAACGAGCGCACCATCGATTCGCGCATCTGGCCGCGCACGGCGGTGATGGCGGAACGCTTCTGGTCACCGCAATCGGACCGCGATGTGGTCTCGATGTACCGGCGGCTGCCACGCGTCTCCATTGAATTGGAGCTGGCGGGATTGAAGCATATGACTGGGCCGGCGATGATGCGGCGCAGCATCAGCGGAGAGGTGAATCCAACGGCGCTGACGACGCTCGCGGGCGTCCTCGAGCCGGTGAGCTTCGGCGAGCGCTCTGACACCCAGCACACCGACAGCCACACGCCGCTGGACCGGCTGGTAGATACAGTCGTGCCGGACCCGCCTTCGCGCTTTGCGATTGCGCAGGATGTGGATGCGGTGCTGAACAAGAACGCCGACAGTACCGCTGCCGAGGCGCGGCTGACGCGCCGCTTCATGGAGTGGCAGGAGATCACACCGTCGCTGGCGGCAGAGATGCAGCAGAATCCGCGGATGAGCGATGCAGCAGTGCGCGCCACGCAACTTGGCGAATTAGGCAAGATTGGATTGCAGGCACTGCTTAACCTTGATCCCAACAACGGTGCTTACGGCGGCCCAAAACTGGCGGCGAGCGATCCGCAGAGCCAACTCGCGGTGATCGCTGATGCGGAGAAGCCGGCGGCGCTGGTGCGCTTTACGTTCCTCGATTCGCTGAAGAAACTGGTGGCGGCGGAGAAGTAGCTACTCCGCCAGCACAGCCTTAGTCAGGTTGCGCGGGCTGTCGACATCGATGCCGCGCTGTATGGCGCTGAAATACGCGAGGAGCTGCAACGGGATCACCTCGGTGATCGGCAGCAGGTGTTCGCGCGTGGGCGCGATCGGCACAAAATGGGTGGCGGCGCTGGCGACTTCGTCATCGCCGGCGTTGCCGAGCGCGACGACCATGGCGCCCTGCTTCTTCATATCCTGCAGTAGTTGCAGGCTCTTCTCGTAGCGTATGACGGAGCTGGGCTCGCTGCGGTCGACGGTGGCGATGGCGACGATGGCCGACGTCGCACCGACTAATGCGTTCGGGCCGTGCTTCAACTCCCCTGAAGGGTAGCCCTCGGCCTGCAGGTACGCCGACTCCTTGAGCTTGAGTGCGCCCTCGCGCGCGATGGCATAGTGAATGCCGCGGCCGAGAAAGAGGTACGTCTCCACATTGTGGAGTGCTTTGGCGATCTGCTTCATCTGCTGTTCCCAGCCATCAAGCTGGCGGGTGATGAGAGCCGGCAAAGCCGCGAGTTCCCTGAAATGCGCCGTCAGGGTTTCGCCAGTGAGGGTCTGCAGGGCCACCCCAGAGCTGAGCGCGATGAGGTTGAGCACTAATAGCTGGGCGGTAAAGCTCTTGGTGGCGGGCACAGCGAGTTCGCGGCCCGCCCAGGTTGGCAGGCTGATCTCGGCCTCGCGGGCCATGGTGGAGTTCTCGACATTCGTCACTGCGATGGTGCCATGACGACGGCGATTTGCCTCGCGCAGAGCGGCAAGCGTATCGGCCGTCTCACCGGACTGCGAGACAACGATGATGCCCGGGTTGGTGAGCGTATTGATTTCGCGGTAGACGTACTCACTCGCGTACTCGACATCGACCGGCATGCCGCTGACATCTTCGATCATGATCTCGCCGGCCAGCGACGCATGGCGGCTGGATCCGGAAGCCGAAAAGACGATTTGATGGTGGTCGCGAAACCACTGGTACACGGGGCCAAACGACGCTTCGTCGAGTGCGTTGCCGCGAACGTAGTGATCGAGCGCCGCAGTCAACGATGCGGGCTGCTCGAAAATCTCGCGGAGCATGTGGTGCGGGAATTGGCGTTGGGGAATCGTTGTGGTCATGGTGTTCTCTCTTCCTCGAAGGTACTCAGTAGGCGACGCCGCCGTTGTAGATCTGAAATTCACGAATCTGCGCTGGACCATTGGTATCGAGCAGCGTCAGGCGAACTGCGCTTGCTGTGACGGCTGGAAAGACATCGATCTTCTTGTGGCCGACGGCCTGGGCATGGGCAACCTCGCGCCATTGGCCATGCTCTTCGGCTTCGATGCGGTAAGCGGTGATGTGCTGGCCATCGTTGAGCCGCTCCATGATGACGGTGCGGTCGAAGGTCGCCGGTTGCGCAAAGCGAACGGTGAGTATCGGCGGCGCGTTATTGTTGCCGGGCGCAGGCGCTTGCCACCAGGTACTGGGATCGCCGTCGCGGGCTGCCGGAGCATCGTCCGCCGAAAGATTGTGAGACAGAGCGAGATTGTTGCCGTAGATCTGATGTAGACGCTCGCCGAACTCCTTCAACCGGGCAACGTCGGCAGCAGGCAGGCGGCCGGTGTCATCCGGCGCGAGTCCCAGCATGAGCTGCGCGCCACGGCCCACGGTCTGGTCATACTCCTTCACCAGTTCCTCGACGGACTTCAGCGATGCTTCATCGTTGGGGTGCCAGAACCAATGATCGGTGTGCAGTGGCGTGTCTGCCTCCACCGGACGCCAGCGCAAGTAGCCGGCGCGATCGACCACATTCCAGTTTTCAAAATCTACCTTGCCGCTTTCGGTGCCCACCCAACGGATGTCACCGAATTTGAAGAGGCCGACATCGGCGAAGACGAGCGCGTTGGGCTGATAGGTGCGGAGATTGTCGATGATCGTGTCGAAGTCGTATTTGCGGCCGGCGCTGCCGGCGCCATCGAGCCAGAACTCGGTGAGCTCGCCGTAGTGCGATGCCAGCTCCTCCAGCATCGCAAGATAGTACGTGTCATACGCCGCGGGATCTTTGTAGCGCGGGTCGTGACGATCCCATGGCGAGAGATACACACCGAACCGCAGGCCATGCGAGCGGGCGCTGTCCGAGACCATGCGCACCAGATCGCCTTTGCCGCCGAGCCAGGGACTGGATTTGACACTGTAATCGGTCTGCGCGGTGGGATAGAGCGCGAAGCCATCGTGGTGCTTGGCGACGAGTACGACGTATCGGATACCCGCGGATTTTGCGGCTTCGATCCATTGATCGGTATCGACGTGCTGCGGATTGAAGACGCTGGGTGGCGCGGTGCCGTCGCCCCATTCGCGATTGAGGAAGGTGTTGGTGCCAAAGTGAATGATGGCGCCCATCTCCATGTCCTGCCATGCCACCTGCTGTGGCGTTGGCTTCACATCCACGGCGTTCTGGGCGAGCGCGGCGGGAGCTGCCAGGGCGAGGATGACGGAGAGGATATATATGCGCATGAGCTACTTTCTACTCCGCCGGCATCGGCTGCATCGTGAGTATCAACTCTGACCCGATACCCAGCCGCACGCTACGGCTTGTACTCGTTAACTTGGCGCTGCAATCCGGGCCGCCGTGGGGGTCAAGTTTCAGCTTCGGTATTCCAACGACAATGCCAGGATGAACGGTATGCGGAGGACCACCGGGATTCAGATTTTCGTCCTGCGCGACCCCTCCGTTACCCACAGAATTGGATATAACGCGACCGCTACCAGACACCTCACTTGGTAGCGCGCTATGCAGTCCAACGTATTGATCCGGCGGAGCGAGAATGCCTATCACTGTAAGAGAAAGTGCCTTCTTTGAACGACCGTCACACTCTCCATGGTCAAATACAATTGCCATTTCGGAGACATCAGGATTTCTGGAAGAATTGGTTGCGGTTACGTGGCCGTAGAGGTTTGAGTTGGCGGGGAGATTGCAGCCGGGAAACTCCCATTCGGAGATCATCTGAGCAGTGACTTCTTTTCCTGGCTTCAGATGTGCCGAGTCAAGCAAACCAGTAACTTTTGCCTCGATGGTGGAATCGAGCGGAAGGTCTCGATCGTCGGCGGCGGCGGCACATTCTGGTTGCACTGCCGGGGACGCGGGTGCACTCGTCGCTCCATTGCTCTGGTTCGGCTGCAACGCGGCCTGCTGCGCGGATGGCTTCGCAGCGACGGCATTCTGAGCGAGCGCTGCGGACATCGCGAGCATGAGAACGGCGCCAAGCGTCTGTGCGTTTCGCATAGTTCTTATATCTACCTTTCGCTAACGCCAGGTAATACGGTATGCGTACGCATATTGGCCAATAGCCTCTGCCGGAACATGGATGTGGAGTCCGTCCGGTCGCTGCTGGAATGTCAGTGGAGTTGCGGAACCGAGTAGCGCGACGGAAGCAACCTCACGGGTTCCGACGCCCGAGGCGAGTGCGTGAATGACAGCCTCACCACCCTCGGGCCAGCCAAGCTCGATGGCGTAGAGAGCGTCGCTCTTCGTGGTGAAGCGATAATCCTCCGCAGTGTAGGGTTTTGCATCGGTGTCGTGAAATTGGCCGGCTTCGAATTGGGTGGGACCTTCGCCGAACTGACGCCATGGCCGTGTGCCGTAGATCGCGTCGCCGTTCACCTTCAGCCATGCGCCGACGGCAAGCAGCGTCTTCGCGGCGCCCTCAGGAATGGTTCCATCCGGCCGCGGGCCGACGTTCATCAGCAGATTGCCGTTTTTGCTGACCACGTCGGCGAGTTGGTGGATGACCATCTCAGGCGTCTTGTAAGTGTCGCCTTCGACATAGCCCCACGATTTGTCGGAGAGCGAGGTATCGGTCTGCCAGGGTTGCGGGCGAATGTCCCCGAGGCCGCCGCGCTCGAGATCGAGTGTCGCGGAGCCATCCGCCATGTCGTTGAGCTTGTAGAAAAGCGCGACGGGTTGATGCTGCGCCGCTGCGTGGTTGTAGTAGTAGGTTGCAAATCGTTCCAGATGGCTGCGGAAGTCCGGCTGACCGACCCACCAGTCGAAGTAGATGAGGTCGGGATGATAGCGCTCGACGATCTCCGCGGTGCGCGCGAGCCAGTCATCCATATAGGCTTGCGAGACGTAGGTGAAGTCGTGCGAGAGATTGCCGACATCGCCGTTGTCGGCTCCGTTGAGCTGCGCCGGACCGTAGAAGGCAGCATACTTCGGGTCGTTCACGTCCGAGGCGAAGCGGCGTCCGCCGTCAAAGAACCAATCATGCTCCGCGCGATGCGACGATGCGCCGAGATGCATGCCTTCGGCACGAACCGCCTTGGCGAGCTCGCCGAGGACGTCACGCTTCGGTCCCATCTTGCCTGCGCACCAGTCGGTAAGATTCGATTCGTACATGGGAAAGCCGTCATGGTGCTCTGCCACCGGGACCACGTACTGCGCACCGGCATCGTGAAAGAGCTTCGCCCATGCGTTGGGATCGAAGTGCTCTGCGGTGAATTTCGGGATCAGATCCTTGTAACCAAATGTCGTCTGCGGGCCGTAGGTGGCGATGTGGTGCGCAAAATCCGGAGAGCCCTGCTGATACATGTTGCGTGAGTACCACTCGCTGCCGAAGCCGGCGACGGAGTAGACGCCCCAATGGATGAAGATGCCGAACTTGGCGTCGCGAAACCACTCCGGCGCCTGGTATGCGCGGAGGCTTTGCCAGTCATCGCGGAACGGGCCAGCGGCTGCGGCGCTATCGACATCGGCCAGGATGCGTTTGCGTTCGCCGTCGTATTTGCTGTTGGCTGCGATCCACTGCGCGTCGATCTGCTCCGGCGTCATGGTGGCTGCTGTCGGAGCATCCGGGCCAGCACCATTGACGGGCGCCTGGGCCGACGCGCAGACAGAGGCCGCGACCGCCGTGGCGATGCAGATCAGTGTGGATAGACGTCTGTTCCTCATCGTGTCCGAACTCCGGAGTATTCTCAATGCGATAAAGTAAACGACCGGGTTTGCTCGCTGACTGCAGAAATGTCCATATTAAGCCTGATCGATCAATTTATGCCGTTGAATTGAAGGGCGCTGGTCAGCAGCGCGGAAGGCACTTGCTCAACCTCCGCATGAACCTGATGTAGAGCGAGACGCAGAAGGAGAAAGAATGCAGCATTTGGCCGTAATTGGGGTTCTCTTCACGTCACTCCTTGGCACCCTCTTTGCGGCGCCAGCCCGGGGCGAAAGCACACCAGCGCAGCAAGTGGTCGTCCGGGGCTGGCAGTTTCGTCTTGCGGCTTCCACGCCGGACGCCGCCGTGCACGCCGACGCCGAGCAATGGCACGCGGCAACCGTTCCCTCCACCGTACAGACGGACCTGCTGCGGAATGGATTGATTGTCGATCCATTTACCGGCGCGCATGAGGCGCAGTTGCAGTGGATCGGCCTGGCCGACTGGGACTACAGGACCACGTTGAACGTGGATGCCGCGACGTTGACGCACGAGCACGTCGACCTGGTGTTCGAGGGGCTGGACACCTACGCGACGGTGCGGCTGAACGGGCAACAGATACTCGAGGCGGACAACATGTTTCGCCGCTGGCGAGTGCCCGTGAAGGGGTTGCTGCATGCTGGTGCAAACGAGCTCACCGTGAGCTTTGCATCGCCGATCCGGCGCTTGCTGCCAGCCACGCTGAAGCGTGCATACCAACTGCCGGGGGAGTTCGACTCTGCCTTTGGCGATGAGCCGAAGGGCATACAGACGGCCAACTTCATCCGCAAAGCTGCCTACCAATACGGGTGGGACTGGGGCCCGCGGTATGTGACGGAGGGGATATGGCAGCCGGTGCGGCTGGAAACATGGGACGCGGCCCGACTGGATACCCTGCACGTCATGCAGAGCTCGGTCACTGCGGATGCAGCGTCGCTCGATGCGCAGGTGCGAGTGGAAGCGTCGGCCGCCGCAAAAGCAACCGTATCGATTACGTACACAACGCCCAAAGGGGAGCACGTCTCCCTTCCCGAAGTCGCGACGGAACTCGTGCCCGGCAGCAATACTGTGCATGTGCCGATGGTGATCGATCATCCCGAGCGATGGTGGCCGGTGGGATATGGCGCGCAGAACCTCTATCAAGTTTCGGCAAAGGTACGGATTGGCCGCGAGACTCTGACTGCAGAGCGAAGTACCGGACTGCGCACCGTGCGCCTGCTCCGCAATAAAGATCAGTGGGGCAAGAGCTTTGGGTTCGAAGTGAACGGTGTTCCGATCTTCGCCAAGGGTGCGGACGTCATCCCCTTCGACAGCTTTCCTGACCGCGTGACGCCGGAGAAACATCGCTCGATTCTCGAATCCGCGCGGGACGCCAACATGAATATGGTGCGGCTATGGGGTGGCGGCTACTACGAGAGCGACGACTTCTACGACGAATGCGACAAGCTGGGCTTGATGGTGTGGCAGGACTTCATGTTCGGAGGTGCGATCCCGCCAGATGATCCGGAGTTTCGCGCAAACGTGGAGCAGGAAGCGGTCGAGCAGGTGGACCGGTTGCGCGATCATCCCAGCCTTACGTTGTGGTGTGGCAACAACGAAGTCGAGACGGGATGGGATGCATGGCCGGACCGAATGCTTCTGAAGGAAAATATCTCGCCGGTCGAACGCGCGAAGATCGAGGCGGGCATGATGCTGCTCTTCGACGACATCCTGAAGCGCACCGTGGCTGTCCACGATCCGGAGGTGCCGTACTGGCCGAGTACGCCCAGCGCGAACCACGAAACAGAGGCGAACAATAACGACAACGGCGATGTGCACTCGTGGAACGTGTGGTCGGGCTCCGCGCCGATCGAGGATTATCTGAAGGACACCCCACGCTTCGTCTCCGAATATGGCTTTGAAGCACTGCCGGATATGCGCACCATCCGGGCCTTCGCGACGCCGGAGGAGCAGACGCTGGATTCTGCAGTGATGCGGGCGCACCAGAAATTTGCGAATGGCAACGGCAACGATCGGCTTCTTGTCTATCTGCGCCGCTATTACGGCGAGCCAAAGGACTTCCCTGCCTTCGTCTACCTGAGCCAGGTGATGCAGGCGCAGGCCATCGAGCTGGAAGCAGAACATCTCCGCACGAGCCGGCCGCGCTCGATGGGCTCGCTGTACTGGCAGCTCAACGACTGTTGGCCAGCAGCATCGTGGGCCAGCATCGATTCCTTCGGCAGGTGGAAGGCGCTGCAGTTTCATGCACGCCGCTTCTACAACGAGCTGCTGATCGCACCGATGCGACAGGACGGCACCACGAACGTCTACGCCGTCAACGATCGCACAGCGCCGGTGCAGGCAAATGTGCACATGCAGATCATGAGCTTGGATGGCCACATGCTTTCAGAGTCTACCGCGCCTGTGACCATGCCTCCGCTATCGAGCACACGAGTGAACTCGCTTACCGACGATGCGCTGCTGAAGGGCGCCGATCCCGCCAAGACCCTTGTCGTGTTCACAATGGAAGTGGATGGCAAGGCGGTCTCGCGCCACATTCTCTACTTTCGTGCCGCACGCGACCTGAACCTGCCGGTGGCTAAGGTCACCGCGCACGTCACAGCGGGTGCGCATGGTCTGGAGATGACGCTCCATGCCGATACACTGGCGCGAGATGTGTGGATCTCGTTCGGGGATCAGGATGTGGCACTCGCGGATAACGCGTTCACCCTGCTGCCCGGCGAGACGCGCACGATTTCGCTCAAGAGCGGGGCGGATGCGGCGGGGCTGGAGAGCGCATTGCATATCCAGACGCTGGATACAGCCACACTGCCGGGCATGGCAGGAACGGGAGATTGACATGTCCATACGCCTGGCAATTCCATTCTTGCTGCTGATTCTTTCCTCCGCGGCGTTCGCACAGCCATCGTCTCCGCACAGGACGAAGTGGGCGATTGCAATACACGGTGGCGGAGGTGAAGAAGAGTGGCTGCATATGGACGCAGCGACAGCGACCGCCTACCACGCTTCGCTGGCACGCGCGCTGGACGCGGGTGCGGCCGTGCTCAGCAAAGGCGGCCGATCCATCGACGCGGTCGAGACAGCCATCAAGGTGCTGGAAGACGATCCCCTCTTCAACGCCGGACGCGGCGCTGCCTTTGACTCGCTGGGAAGGAACGAGATGGATGCAGCCATCATGGATGGTGCAACGCTTGAGGCGGGCTCGGTAGCGGGCGTGAGCGCGACAAAGAATCCGATTGCGCTGGCGCGTGCGGTCATGGAGCATTCGCCATACGTGATGATGGTAGGGCCGGGCGCGGATGCCTTTGCGATAAGCCAGCATCTGCCGCAGATGCCGCCCTCGTATTTTTTCACCGAGATGCGCTGGCAGGAATTGTTAGGCGTGCTGCGGGCGCAGAAGAAGCCGATCCCGCTGCGGCCTCCTGGCGTCCCTTCTGCATCGCGGGCGATGGCGGAATCTCCTGGCGTGACGCCCTTCGCACATCGCTTCGGAACAGTGGGCGCAGTGGCGCGCGATGTGGACGGCAACATCAGTGCAGGCACCTCCACAGGCGGGATGCAGGGCAAACTCCCGGGACGTGTCGGCGATTCGCCAGTGATTGGGGCGGGCACGTACGCGGCGAACGATGCGTGCGCGGTGTCCGCAACCGGGGTGGGTGAATACTTCATCCGGCTGGACGCGGCAAAGGAGATTTGCGGGTTAGTGAAATGGAAGCGCATGACCATCGGCGCCGCCGCCGAGCAGGTGATTCGCGGCGAGGTTGCAAAGCTGAAGGGTGGTGAGGGCGGCGTGATCGTGCTGAATCAGAAGAGCGATCCGGTGTGGGCCTACAACACGCTCGGCATGTTCCGCGCGCGTCAGGTAGAGGGCGGCGAGCCCGAAGTGCTGGTCAAGTAGCGCTAAGCGTACTTCGCGAGCGCCGCAGCCAGATCGAGCGGCGCGTCATCGAGATGGCCGGCGGGCGCGCGCGGCGAGATGAGCACTGCGTGCCCATGATTCTCGCGCCAGGCAAGGAACGTGATGTGCGCCGGATCGGCGATGCGCAGCAGGTCGAGCAGAATGTAATAGGCGCTGATATCTGCATCGCGGAGCGAGCCTTCGGGATCGGGCACCTCCACGTTCGTGGCGGCATCGAACAACTGATTCAAAGTACGCTGGCGCTGGCGCGGCGCAAAGCGCACCAGCAATTGCTCCGGCTGCGCGCGGCGCAG
Source organism: uncultured Acidobacteriaceae bacterium (assembly GCA_963815025.1). Classification (GTDB taxonomy): domain Bacteria; phylum Acidobacteriota; class Terriglobia; order Terriglobales; family Acidobacteriaceae; genus KBS-83. The sequence goes on from CAWFFD010000002.1 coordinate 336,818, forward strand.
CGTCTCACGCGCCGCCCATTGCACAAAGGATGTGCTGTAGATCTGCGTGCCCGAACCTTCCACAAACAGCATGGTGATGAAGTGCTGCATGAGGGGATCCTGGGTGACCGTACCGGCTCCCGACTCTGTGGCATTGAGATCCTCTAACATGCTGCGCATGCCTTCAGCACCGCCCGGTCCTCCCTGCGTAAAGCGGTTCATCCGCTCCAGAACGTTTTCACGGACGGGACGAAGCTGCGCATAGGAGAGCAGATCGACCGCACCGCTATCGTGCGGCCATGGCTCACCGCCATCGATGTACCACCGGGTGTATGGAGCGCCCTGCTTTGCCGCACGCTGCGCGAGCGTGGCGTGGAGCAGCGACGGCGTTTCCGGCGTCCACTGCAGGTTGTGCAAGGTGATGCCGTGCGGCGAGAGCTTGCGAAAGAGTTGTGGGCTGGGCGCTGTCGCGTCCTTGCCGACGACGACGATGACAAGGCGATCCTTCTGCGGCGTTTGCATCGAGGGGCACGGCAAGGAGAGCCTGCGCGGCGCGCCGGTACGTATCGATCTGGCTGCTGGACCACAGATAGGCGGTCAGCTCTTCGAGAAACGGTTGCGGAGAGCCCACCCAGTCCTTTGCGGCAAGCGTGGCCGGCATGCTGATCTGCCGGAAAGGCGCCAGCAGGCGGGCGCGCTGCTCCGGCGCAAGCGATTCCAGCCATACGCACTGACTCTCGAAGGTGTGGCGCTCGGCGGGAAAGCGCCAATCGAAGACGATGATCTCGCGCAGAAAGGCCGGCGCTACGGCGATCGGCAGTTGTTGCAGCAGCGCGAGATGCGCAACTGCGAACTGACGCGCCTGCGGCGGATAGCCGGAGAAGCTGGCGGCGGTGAGCTGATCGGGTGTCATCGGTACATCCCTCACACCAGCTCCGCGATAGGAGCGCCTTTCACAAACGGCGTTTCGAAGCCGTGGCGCTTGCCAATGGTGGGTACCAGGTCAATGGGTTGAATGGCACGATCGACGGTGACGTTCTGTCGAATGCCCGGCCCCATTGCGAGCAACCAAGTGGTGCGTGCCATGGCGCCGCCGGTGCGGTGATGCTGGAAGCCGTTGCCGCCCGGGTCGCCGTCGGCATCGCGGCCGAAGTCCGGCATGATGAACAGCCCGGTGCGGTCTTTGTACTCAGGCATCGACTGAATGGTTGTCCAGAGCTCGCCACAGATACGGTCAGCGCGTTGGATGGCGTCGACATAAAGCGAAAAGGCGCCGGCGTGCGCGACGTCCATATCGTGCAGTGTAATGAGTAACAATGACGGCGACACTTGCGTCATCAGGCGGCGGGCAATGGAAAGCGAGAGCGCGTCGGCGCTGTCGAGCGAGCGCGCGTCACGAGTGAAGTCCTCTACCGAGAGGCGCAGGGTGGACGCCAGCTGTTCCAGATGCAGCTCACCATCGTTTTGTGAGAGCGATGGCCGGTAGACGGGCATCTCGTAGTTGTCCTGCAACAAGTGTTCGTAGTCGACGAGCGATTGCGGATGCTGCTTGCTGACGGCGGCGGCGAGCAATTGCTTGGGCAGGATGACGCCGGCTCCCTGACCTTCGTATCCGCCGTGGCGGCTGAAACCGATCTGCTGGAAGCCATTGCTGGGCGCGATGACCCATGCATCGTCCATGGGTCTCGCCAGACCATGGCGAAAATATTCGAAGACCGTGGGATTTCCCGTTGGCTGGGCGATGAAGTTGTCGAATGTCTCGTAGCAACCCGTGACGATGCCGGCTGTTGCGACGTAGTGGCCGAGGATGCCCCGGTTCACCACCTGGGTGAAGAACGTCCCCTGCGGGATGAGTTCCGTCAGCAGGTGCGGGATGTTCTGCTGGCCTTCGAGCGCGAAGGTTTCTTCATCGCGCGCACCGCCGCCGAAGGTGACGATGACGCTGCGGGGCCGCGGCTGCACGCCCGCAGCGAAGGCCGAGGGAACCAGCGCGGAGACGGCTGTTGCCGCGACCGTGCCGGCTGCAAGGCGCAGAAATTCACGGCGAGTTTGACTGCGCAGCAAGGAAGCGAACGCGTCAGAAGAAGACGACATCGGAAAGGCATCCTCGGTCGCACGGACCAGAACAGGGTGTGGCTCCGACTCTACACATCGCAACCGGCCGCCTACAAGTGCGATGCATCGCGGCCTCTTTCATCACTGACGAGGGCCGGTTTTTTCCTCGCGTATGGGTTCATCGATCAACGCATGATCGATGCCCGCGAGCGGCGGCACGGAGCCTCCGTCAAGATCGAGCAGTACAACTTCATTGCTGCCGGGATGCAGCCAGGCTCCGGGTAGATAGAGTCCACCCTGGGGTCCGATGCGCCAGTAACGCCCGAGTGCGTGGCCGTTCACCCAGACCTGTCCCTTGCCGTAGGCACGCATGTCCAGGAATGTGTCGGTCGGCTTGCCGATGGAGAAAGTGCCGCGGTAGAGGGTGGGGCCGGCAGCCGCCGGCGTGTGCACGAAGTGGTACGCGGCGAAATTCGTGAAGGGCAGCGCGTAGTTCTTCCAGCCGGTGACGGGCTTGCCAGCGAAGGTGACGCCGTGCGTGATGCCGGCCTGCTCCGTCCGCAGCACAGCGGTGAAGTTCACGCGGCCGGAGTTCTCGACCAGAATATCCAACGGCTGCTGCTGGCCGGCGATGCTCAGCGGCATGGACATTCTGCCGAGCCGGCGGTCGAGCACGCCGACAAGTTTGCCGTCGAGATAGACGCGCGCATAGGAGTGCAGTTGATCGAGCACCAGATCGCCCGACGCCGGACCCTGCAGGTTAGTGCGGTAAAGCACGTACCCGAAGTCCTGGCCAAGCTCTTCCATGGTGAGCGGCGTCCGGGTCAACACCCTACCCATCCGCGGCAGCGTGTCCCACAGCGACACGCTCTCGGTGAGCGGAACCGGCGGCAGCGAGCCGAGAATCGGCGGCTCCGGCACGGGCGGTGGAGTCACGCCGGTGATTTCCTGGATGGCCTTGCGAATCTCGAAGAATTTTGGACGCGGCTGGCCGGCTTCGTCGATGGGCGCGTCGTAGTCGTAGCTGGTGACGTCGGGCTCATAGTTGTGGCCGTTTGAATTCGCGCCGCTGAACCAGCCGAAGCTGGTGCCGCCGAAGATCATGTACATGCTGACCGAGTATCCCTGTTTCAGCATCCAGCGAATCTCCGCTACTTGCTTCGCAGCGTCCGTGTGCTCGTGTTTCGCGCCCCAGTGATCGAACCAGCCGGCCCAGTACTCGGCGCAGAAGTATGGACCTTCCGGATGGAGCTTTCGATAGAGGGCGAAGGAAGACTCCGCTTCGCCGGTGCCAAAATCCACGGCTGCAGGTAGCCCGGGAAGCGAACCGCGCGTCAGTTCCTCGGCGCCGTCCGCTGTATAGAGCAACGCGCTGGTGAACCCGGCGTGTAACACCATGTGCCGTGCGCGCTCCATGTAGGCGTGGTCGTTCTCCTTTGCATCCTGAAACGAACCGTATTCGTTCTCCACCTGAACGGCGAGGATGGGTCCGCCGCGATCCAGTTGCAGCGGCGCCAGTTCCTGGCCGAGACGGTCCATCCAGCGGCTCGCGGCCTGCTGGTATGCCGGGTCCAGGCTGCGCAGCTTCAGGTTGCGATCGCGCAGGAGCCACGCCGGATAACCACCCAGATCCCACTCGCCGCAACTGTACGGGCCGGGACGCAGGATGACGTAGAGGCCCTCCTGTTGCGCCTCGCGGACAAACTCGGCGACGTCGCGCTGGCCGCTGAAGTCATACTGGCCCGGCTGTGCTTCGTGGAAGTTCCAGAACACATACGTCATCACGGTGTTGATTCCAATGGCATGGGCGATGCGCAGGCGGTCGCGCCAGTAGGCGCGGGGTGTGCGGACGTAGTCCATATCGCCGGCGATGATCTGGAAGGGTTTGCCGTCCAGCTCAAAGTGTCCGTGAACGGACATAAAGCGGCGCTGCACAGGCGCGGATTGCGCCAGAGCGGGAGAGATAACCATGGTCAGCAAGAGCGCTGCACACGCGCGGCGAAAGATGGCGTCCATAATGAGCCCCCGGAGAACGAAAGCCAGAGTATCGTAACCCGCAACGGCACGGGTACTTTGGGAAGCAGCGCGAACTGCAGTGATTGAGGTATGGTGTGAAGGCATGCTCGCCCACGCGTCGATAGCCATTGCACCGAGAGCCCGAGCGCTTTCACCAAAACTCGAGATTTGCGTTGAGACCCTTGATAACGCGCAGATCGCAGACCGCGGCGGAGCCCACCGCATTGAATTATGCGGTGAGCTTGCCGGTGGCGGTGTCACCCCCAGCCTGGGCTTGTTGGAGCAGGTGGTCTCCAGCATCACGATCCCGGTGCATTGCATGATCCGCCCCCGCGGCGGGGACTTCCTTTACAACGCCGGCGAATTTCGAGCGATGGAGCGCGACATTGAGCTGGCAAGAAATGCCGGAGCCGCTGGGGTGGTTCTGGGCATATTGACTGCAAGGGGCGAGGTAGACGTCGCGGCGACCCGACACCTCATTGAAGCGGCTCGCCCCATGCGTGTGACCTTCCATCGCGCCTTCGATGTGACACGCGACCTGGATGCTGCACTGGAAGCCGTGATCGCGGCGGGCGCGGATATCCTGCTGACCTCCGGTGGCGCGGAGCGGCTGAGCGAGGGCATCGAGGCCGTGGCGCGGCTGGTAGAGCGTGCAGCGGACCGGATCGAGATCATGGGAGGCTCCGGGGTACGGTTGCAGAATGCGGTAGCACTCTACGAGGCCTCCGGTGTTGCAGCGATCCACTCGTCGATGCGACGTCCCTTATCTATAGAGGAATCCACAGGTATCCACGTGCTGCCGGATGCGCTGCCTCCCTATGAGGTGCGTGAAGAAGATGTGCGAACGCTGACCGCAGCGCTCAGGAAATCCGCCGAAAAGACCGCTGCGAGCCGTCCTCGGCTTTAGCAGCTTTTCATTGGAAATGGTGTGGCCGCCGGGTTTCGTAAGCCGTAGCCTTCTGGCCGGAATCGCCGCGGCGCTCTCAGAGCGTTTCGTCCGCTGGACTGTTTAGACCGCGGTTCTTTCAGACGGCAGTTCCGGAAGCATGCACGACTCGCTCTGCTGGCAGGCTGACAGAAGCTATCGGAATGCGCACTCGCTCGGTCAAGAGGCGGGCGACTGCGGAGGCGGGTAGCGGACGGGCGAAGTAATAACCCTGCACGCGATCACAGTCGAGCTGCCAGAGGAGGGTGAGCTGATCCTCGCGCTCCACGCCTTCGGCGACCACGATCAGCCCGAGGCTGTGCGCGAGAAAGACAATGGCCTGAACGATCGCATACGTGCCGTTCGGCTCATTGATGCGCTCGACGAAGGAGCGATCGATCTTCAGGGTCTGTACCGGCAACTGGTGCAGATGAGCAAGCGAAGAGTAGCCGGTGCCGAAGTCATCCACTGAGAAGTGAATGCCCATGCGCGCCAGCGTGTCGATCTGCCGCGCCACCTGACCGATGTTGCGCATCACGGTCGACTCGGTGACCTCCATCTCCAATGCCGAGGGTGAAAGCCTGTAGTGGCGCAGGCGCTCGATCACGTAGCTGGAGAAGTCGAAGCGGGTGAGCTGCAGCGGTGAGACGTTGAAAGCGATGCGTACGGGATGAAAACCGCGGTCCTGCCACTCGCGGCTTTGGCGGCAGCACTCGTCGAGCACCCAGTTGCCGAGCGGCACAATGAGGCCGCTCTCCTCCGCGATGGGGATGAAGCGATCCGGATAGACCAGCCCGAGAATGGGATCATGCAGGCGCACCAGAGCCTCCAGGCCGCAGAGCTGTCCATCCCGTGTATACAGCGGCTGATAGTGCAACTCGAGTCCGCCGTCCTTCAACGCGCGGCGAAGATGCTTCTCCATCTCCGTGGCTTCGAGCGTGGCCGCCGAAATCTCCTGCGAAACGTACATGTACTGGTTGCCGCCGGACTTTTTCGCGCGATACATTGCCGTATCCGCGTCGCGCCACAGGACTGCCGGATCGGTGCCGTGATCCGGATAGACGGCGATGCCCAGACTTGCGGTGAGGTCGATGTCGATTCCATTGTGACGGAAGGGCTCATTCAGCCCGCGAAGTATGTCGGCAGCGACCCGCTCGGCATCTTCCGATTCAGAGATCTGTTGCAACAGTACGGTGAATTCTTCGCCGCCCGTGCGGGCCACCGTATCCACGGCGCGCACGCGCGAACTCAGGCGGCGCGCAATCTCCTGCAGGCACACATCGCCGATCGCGTGGCCATACGTGTCATTGATCTGCTTGAAGCGATCGAGGTCCAGACACAGCAGGGCCGCCTTATGGCCATAACGGCTGGCATGGGCGATGGTCTGGGCTATGCGATCCTCGAGCAACGCGCGGTTGGGCAGCCCGGTAAGGATGTCGTGATTTGCCTGGTGCACTAACTGCTCGTGCAGGCGATCGCGCTCGGTCACATCCTGCATCAAGGCAAACGTGACTTTATGCCCGTCGTGCTCGAGCTGGTGCGAGGCGATATCCACCAGCATGAAGCTGCCATCTTTGCGCTGATGGCGCCAGGGCCCGTTCAGCGGATTCTCGCAGGTGGTCTTCAGATCGGCGACGAGCCTGGAAAACTCCTCGCCCGGCCGTATGTCCGCCATCGTCATCTGCGCAAACTCTTCGTGGGTGTAGCCGTATTGCTGCGCGGCCGCATCGTTCACGTGCAGGAAAGCAAGCGTCTCGGTGTCGAACATCCACATGGGGTGCGGATTCGATTCGAACAGAACGCGGTAATGCGCACCGGCATCTTCGGCGTTGATGATCTCCTCTTCGAGCAGGGTAAGGATCATGCCGACAGCAACCAGGTACTTGGGCAGGTTCCAAAGCTGCTCGGGAACGTGTACCGCCGGCCACAGAGCTTCCGTCGCAGCGGCCGAGATCCAGACCGCGGCCCATGCATACAGACTCAAGATCACCGTGCGGACGCCTGCGGTAAAACGCGTAACTTCGAAGCTGTAAAGCAGGGCAAGAAGCAGATACACCTGCGTCAGCATGACGTCGAGCGGTGTGCCGTAATGATGATGCAGGATGCCGTAGCTGAGCCACGCCGTGCATCCGGTGATCGAGAGTCCCAGGGCCAGGAACAGCAGCGGCCGCCGCTGGGAGATGCGCCAGGCGACCATGAGCGTCGCCGCTTCGCCAGCGATGGCGCTCAGCGAGAGCAGGGGGCTTCCGTCGGGCAGGAAGCAAGCGGCAGCGGTGGTGGCCAGCCAGGGCACACCCAAGGTGACGAGGACGGCCAGCCAGCGGCCAGAAAGATACCGCACATACGTAGTGGACAGGATAAAGAAGATCCCGCCCAGCACCAGCGAACTCAGTATCAGGAAGTCCTGTGCGGCGCGGCCAGGATCGGTGGCAGGACGCAGGAGCAGCCCCGCAAAGTGGACCAGGATCAAGCACCAGCCGATGAGCCAATAGCGGACACGCAGCGTCGGCCGCTTCCTGTAAATGGAAGTGAACAGGAGCACCAGCGAGCCCAATGATAGGAGATCCAGAAGTCCGCTCATCCTCAACCTGCTACCGGATCAAACTTTGCGGACCAAGGACGGCCAGCAACCGGGGATGATTCAACGGTAACGTCCCCAGGCCGCTCGCCTCAATATCACGAAAGTTTACTTATTGCACATTCTAAGCACTTTCGGACACCGTGGCTGGTACTTTTTGCGTACAAAATGATCATCACAGGCTAAAGGCCGCTGCGGGGTAGGGTCGCAGCGGCTCTCAGCTAGTTTTTGGGCGGGTGCGAGACACCCTGACCGACTGGACCCTTCTGGGGCGCGCGGATCTTCTGGCGAGCGTATTGCTGGCCATGGATCTTGATCTTCGATTCGTCGATTTGTCCTTCAGTCGGCTGGTCGAAGACGGCTCCCGGTGCCAACAGGAACGTCTGCACCTGGCGGCCAGGCGTCGTGCTGGTGCGGACGTCGACACGTGCCGGATCGATGCCCTTCTCGTTGGCGAGATACGCACGGGTGTTCATGGCACGCTCGGCAGCCGTCAACTGCCCGTCTACTTCGCTGTCGGAGTGTTCACCGATCAGCACCAGACGCGCATCCGGCTGATGTTCAAGAGTGAGAGCAACGTCGTCCAGGCAAGCGCGGCCTTCATTGTCGACGCGCGCCGGACGGCGCATGTCCCTATTGAAGTAGACCGTGCACAGCGGTTGGGCCTTCGGCGCTGGCGGCAGCGACGGCGGAGCAATGGTGACCTCTGTCGTGGCAACCGCAGTCTGACCGAGATCATCCACAACGCGGCAGGTGACATTGGCCATGCCCGGTGGCAGGCCATCGGTGTGCAGCTCGGCCGTGTTGTCCTTGCCGGCGATCTGCCCCTCAGAAGTGGTGTAGCTATAAGTGAGTTGCCGCTGCGCGATGCTGGTGGCGTACGCGGTAATGGTGGAGACCTGGCCTGGCGTCACAGTGGAAGGATCAGCCGAGCACTTGAGCGTCGGAGCGGGCGAGGCCTTGACGACGAAATTGGTGGAGCACTGCGCGAACTGCTTGCTCTTTTCCTTGATCGAGATATGAGCGGTCGCGTGATACGTGCCCTCGCCCAGGCCGGTGGTATCGACGAAGATGACCGGGCCGAAGCCCTGCTGCTTGCCGGCGCTCAGCTCCCAGCGGAAGAAGAACGGGGTCTTGGATTTGTCGCGGTAATTGCGCAGAGTGGCCGCCAGCGTGACGCGTTCGCCCGCGTAGACTTCCGTCGGGGTGGCATCGCAGGCCAGGCTCTTCGCGGGAACTGGATTCTTCTCGCCCAAGCGCAAGACAAGTCCTGCTGAGAGACGCAGGTTGCTTACATCCTGCGTGCCGCCAGCCAGGTCGTATTGCTGCAGTGCGCCCTGATCGGCGTGCATATAGCCGAAGTCGATCTGAGCGAGACGGAAGGCAACATGATCGTTCGTGTGAGGTAGCAGAACATCGACACCGCCGCCCCCCGAGAAGCCGTAGCCCCAGGTGGGGGGCTGGAACTTGGGTCCGGCTACCTTTGCGCCGCCGGCGGTGAAGTGTACGAACGGGATGACGTGCGGGCCGAGGAAGAAGCGATACACCGGTCCTGCTTCGACGGTGTAGAAGGAGTCGCTGACGCCGCCGAGCTGGACAAATGGAGGCGCGGGCGATGTGCCGGTGGTACCGAGCGGGTATTCGCTGTGCGAGAACTCCGCCTGTACACCGAAGCCGGATCTATGGAAGAAGTAGGTGCCGCTGGCAATGTAGCCGCGCGTGTTGTTGCTGGGGAAGTTCCAGGTGCCGACACTGCCGCTGGGACGCAGATAGGTATATCCGCCGAAGATGTCGATGCGCGAACCGGGTGGCGGCTCCGGCTCGTTCACCTGGGGCGTGGGCATAGAGGGGTTCACTGCGGCATTATCCGCCGGGGCCGGTGCGGGCGCCTGATCCTGTGATGCAGATGCGGGTGCGCCGCCGTCGGGCGCGGGCGCAGCCGTGTCGGCAGCGGGCGTGCCTGGAGCGGGTGCGCTCTCCGATGCAGCAGGTGGCGTGGCCGGAGCTACGGGTGCGCTCTGTTGCGGGGCCGCAGAGGTATCCGCCGCAGCCGGAGGATTGGCTGGGACAGTCGGCTGCTGCGCAGTTGTGTCAGGCGCCGATGGTGATGGCGTGGATGAGCTTGCCGCTCCAGGAGATTGTGCGGCGGCAGGAGTCGCGTTGGCTGGTGTCGCCGGCGCACTCTGCTGCGGCGCAGCGGAAGCATCCGCCGACGGTAGTGCCGGTGCGGCCGGTTGTTGTGGCGTATTCGTATCCGAAACAGTTGCAGATGGCTGCGCAGTGGAGGAGTCTGGCACCGCCGGAGACGGCGCAGGCTGTGTCGCGTTGTCCGGTGTCGCAGGTGCGATCTGCGGCGACGGAGCTGTAACTGCTGCCGGTGCAGGCTGCTGCGGGGCGACGACGGTCACGCCCAGAGGAGTGGACCCCTCTGGCGCTGTAGCTACTGGATCCGGAGATGCTGGTTTATCGGTGTCAAGTTGGGGGGTTACCGGCTGTGCCGGCTGATCCGGGGCAAACCGTTTGCCCGTAGCACCTTCCTGCAGAAGAGAGCCGTCGCCGGCTTCCCCGGCTGACATCGGGTTGCTGTTGTCTATGTAGGTCTGTGCAGGCACCGGATTCGCAGCAGGCGGGGTGGTGCTCTGGTCGCTCGCTGCACCGGTCGAGAAACTCTCCGGAGTAACAGTCTCCGGGTTGGCGATACCCGTGCTGTGGTCATCGCTCGTGGCGTCGCTTGTTTGAGCAGCGGGTGTCGAAGCTGCGGGCGTATCGCTGGTCGCCCGCGTCCTTCGCCTTTGCACTGGAAGCGTGCGTGGCCGCAGCCGCTACGGCAGGCGCAGGAGCTGCGGCGGGTTGCTGAGCGGCTGCTGCCATCGTGCACAGACCAGCGACCAGCAGACCTTGAACGATCGGACCCAGCGTTGAGCGTTTCCGGTATTGGCGCGCACGGTCCATCGGCCGCTCTTGTGGCTTTTCTTGAGGGAAAAGCCACGCCGAGAGAGTCTCCGCGGAAGACCGTATTACCGAAAATGCTCCAGCTCTAGAGCGATGACGCATGAACAATATTCCTCAGCAGCAGCGGGGCGAGCGCAAATGCAGGCTTCCGCAGTTCGCAGCTTGCGGCTCGGGGATCAAGTGAGACAGCAGGCCAGGCATGAGCATCACCGGGCCAGGACAAAATCAACAGTGGAAGACTTCGTGATGGTTACGCCGCCGCTGGTTGCACTGCCGGTGACGGTGACGGTGTAGATCTTGTAATTGTTGGGCCCGGCGCAGCCTGACATGCCAAGGGCTGCGGCAAGCAACGCAAACGGCACCAGGGCAAGCAGGAACCGGCGACGGCGACGCACACCCAGCAGCCATCCGCCGGTGGAACCAAAAAGACCCAGCGGCAGCATGGTCCAGGCAAGCAGGGGTGAACTGCCTTTTGCCGGCGTCAAGGGAGCATCGTGCATCTTCCCGAAGACTGTCGGGACGTTGGTGGGGTCTGCCGTGGCCGTGATGGTCATGGTCGATGCCAAGGTGGCGCCGGAGGTCAGATTGACGCTCGCAGGTGCGAAGGCACACGACGCGCCTTCCGGCAATCCGGAGCAGGCAAGCGTGACCGAACCGGCAAAGCCACTGGTCGAGGTCAGAGCGACGGGGTAGTTCACCGTACCGGTGTGGTCAATCTCCTGCTCTGGCGGTGTCGCAGTAAGCGTGAAACTGCTGCCGGCAGGAGGAACTCCGCCACCGCCGCCGGGAGGAGGGGGTGGCGGTGGTGGCGTTCCGCCGCCGCCGGGAGGCGATCCACCGCCGCTCGAAGTTACGGTGAGTGTTCCATTCACCTCGATGATGGTGTAGTTCGAAGCTTGAACGCCCGGCCCCATGAGATACGCAGGGATGATCGGGATAGCTCCCCGCCGGACTGGCGATCGTAGCCGTAGTGCTGTAGGTGGCCGTGATCGACTGCCCCGGTATCGTGTTGACGACCGTGCCGGTGAGCGGCGGGTTCGCCGTATTAATGGGACGAGTCTTGTTGTCGGCTGTGATGGTGACGGGCCGCGGTGTCACCTTCAGGATGATGTTCGAGGTCAGCGCGGGATAGGTCGAGTCGCCCGAGTACGCAACGGCGACGGTGTAGGTCCCCACATTTTCCAGCGTGGGCGACGGAGTGCAACTGACAGCGCCGTTTGCCGGTAGGCCTTGCGCCGCGCAGAGCGTCGCGCCGGCGATTGAAAAGGTAGCGGTGCCGGTGGGTGCGGTTGCCTGGTTGCCCGTGATGGTGGCGGCAAGCGTATAGGCATTGCCGTAAACCACCGTGACCGGCGGGGCGGCAATGGCGGCCTGTGGCGGTGGCGGGGCGTTCGCGATCAGCGTGATGGTCTGGGCTGTGGTGACCGCGTTATCGCTCAGGATTTCGTGGCCCACAAAAGAGCCCGGCGACTGTGGCGTAAAGAAGAAGCTGAGATTGCAGGTAGAGCCATCCGCGAGACTGCCACCGCAGCCGATGGTATCGACGGCAAAGTTGACGGGATCGTCCAGCCCCATGGTCAATGGCGTCAACGCGCCGTTGCCTGCATTCCACAACGTGGTGCCGAGCGGGCCGCCGGTCTGGCCGACCTTGACCGTGCCGAAGTCGAGCGTCGGCTCCTTATAGGTGATCTCGCGCAAGGCACTGTTGCCGGTATCGGCGATGAAGACGTCAGCTGCGCCATCCACCGCGACCGCCATCGGGTTGTTCAGCTCGGCCGCATTCGCCGGTCCGTTGTCTCCGATATTGCCTGCCGTGCCGTCGCCCGCCAGCAGGGTGACTTCCGGGTTCTGCGCCTGGCCGGCGTAGGCCACAAACAACCGATTGCTGCCCCCGTCGGTGATGTAGATATCCCCGGCTGGATCGGCGGAGAGGCCGGAGACGCTGACCAGACCGATGCCGTTGCGGTTCGTCGGACTTCCGTCTGTCGCCGTGCCATTGCCGGCGAAGAAATTAATGATGCCCGCGGGATCGATCACATAGACACGATGTCCACCGCGATCCGCCACGTAGAGATCTCCCGCCGGATCGAGATAGAGCGCAGAAGGATGCACGAACTTTGCAGTTGTGGCGAGCACGCCGTTTGGCGTCTTCGTTCCCTGTCCCGCGATAATCGACTGCTGGCCACCCGCATAAATCTCGAGCACCCCAGGCGTCGCGCCGTCCTCCGCGACATAGAGATCGTTGAGCTCATCAACGGCGAGCGCCACCGGAGTGTCGAGTCCACTTACCAGAGTGCTCAGGTTGCCGTTCGCGTCGTAAGTAAAGATGGAGTTCGCGGTGGAATCGGCGATGTAGAGATTGCCCGCAGCATCGAGCGCCAGTGCTGTCGGCGTCTTGATGAGGCCGCCCGCTGGAATGAGCGATGTCGGCGTTCCTGAGCCGGCGGGCAGCACGGAGATGGCGCCGGTGCCGCTCTCGGCGTAGTAGACGTCGCCCGCGCTATCGATAGCGATCGCCGAGGGCTGAGCCAGGGACGCGGCGAGAGTCTTTATCGTGCCGGGCACGAAGATTGCTTCCGCGCTCTGGCCGATACCGTTCAGGCCGAAGCGGTAGACCTTTGCCGGTGAGACGCTGCTGTCGGTCATCGTCAGCGGAGCGGTGCGCTGGCCGGGCAGGGTGGGCAGGAAGTGGAGGACAACCTGGCACGTCTTGACCACGCCCGGCCCGGGAGCTGAGATCGCGCCGTTGCAGCTATTCAGGCCGGAGATCGGAAAATCGCCGCTGGGCGCAGTAGTGAGGGTTACCGCATTCGTAATGATGAACCACAGGTTCTGCGGCTGACTGTGGTTGCCGGTCGATGTCTCAGGAAAGCTCAACCCCTGAGCCAGGATGCGGACGATGTTGTTGTTCGTATCCGCGACGTAGACGTTCCCGGCCTTGTCCGCCGCCAGCCCCTGGGGGTTGAGCAACGAGGCCGACACCGCGGCGAGGCCATCCTGAGAAGTCGCGTATGGGGTGTTTCCGGCATCGCCGGCGATGAGCTCGAGCTGGTTTGAGGCCAGCTCATAGACCTGCCCGGTGCCGTTGTCGTTGATATAGAGATGGCCGGCTGCATCGGCTGCGACACTGACCGGTTTTTGCAGGATCGTACCGTTCGAGCTGGTGCCGTCGTTCGTGCACTTTCCTGCCGCAGTGATTGCGGCTCCAGCGGCCGTCACTTCGCGGACGCAGGCATTACCCGAGTCGGCGATATAGAGGTTGCCCACGACATCCAGAGCCACGCCCTGCGGAGCGTTCAACACGACACCGCCCGCGATGCCGCCACACTGCGTTCCCACGGCGGTGGAGGGGGTGCCGCTCACCAAACATGCAGTGGTGTAGTTCGGCAGGCTGGTGCGAATGACCTGATACGTCGCGGGAGCGACCGAACTGTTCACGCCTATGTAGAGATTGCCGGCGGCATCCACGACCAGGCCGGAGGGGGACGGCGCCACAGCGGTCGCAGCAGGCTCGGTGCAGGTGCTGCCGAGGAGTGGTTGAAGATTGGCGATGCCGGTGCTGCCCGCAGGCAGGCGACGGACGCAATTGTGACCGGTATCCGCGATGAAGAGATCTCCGGCGGCATCGAGCGCGACGCCCGAGGGATTGAACAGGCCGGTTGCGGGATCAGTAGTAGTAACGGTGCTGGCGCTCAGGCAGGTATCGCCGCTGCCGGTTGGCTGCCCCACCACTACTGTCATGTTGCCGTTCGTGTCGACGCGGCGGATGCAGTCGTTGCCGGTATCGGCGATGTAGATGTTGCCGGAGACGTCCGAGGCAAGGTATGCAGGCGCGTTCAACGGGACAGTAGTGGCCACGCCCTGGTCGCTCGGCAGGGTGCCCGTAACGGCGCCCGCAAAGCGGGAGGTGCTCGGCACGAGACGCACCGACTGGGCCAGACTTGCGTGAGCCGCCAGGCAGGCAGCGCCCACCAAGACAGCCGTACGCACCCACACGAGAGCACCAATGCCAGATCCGCCCTGCAACCGTTTCATCATCCGCTCCGCTAGTGCTGCCGGGGGAGCTGCGAGGGACTCTAATCGGTTCCTCTGCGCCCTACCGGGAGACAGCCCCGAATCAAGCGGGCTGTCCAAACTGACCTTCCCCATAGGTCATCAGAGCCGGAGGTGACGTTTGTCCCGAAATGGGCAGACGCCTTCCGCTAAGGGGAAGTTCGCCCTATTCAAGCACACGAGGGGGTACGAGAGTATGCAACTAACGCGCCAGAGATGGGTACTTAATCTGTATCGTAACTGCTTCCAGTTACAGAACAGTTACGCGTTGGCAGGCGGCTGCGAACGAATGACGGAGGCAGCGGCAACGGGCGATTCCAACCGGTAGGCCGAAACCGCGGCTGGAACCACCACGGCCCTCCCAGGCATCAGATCCACCGGCTCACAGCCCTCGGCATACAGAACCGCTGCGCCCTCAACCGCCATCAGCGCATGCGGAACACCGGCCGGCGATTTCGATGAAAATGGTGACTTGTTATCGAGATCGATACGGTCCACTGAGAAGTATTTCTGATCGATGAGCCGGGTACGCGCCCCTTCCGCTTTCGGAGCCACCCTACCGGCGGCAGTGTGAAGCCGGGTAGCGGCGAGGCCGCGGTCGATGTGCAGCTCGCGCGGGCGGCCGTAGTCGTAGAGACGATAGGTAATGTCGGAGGTCTGCTGCGTCTCCAGCAGAACGACGCCAGGGCCAATGGCGTGCACGGTCCCTGCATCCACGAAGACCATGTCGCCTTTGGCCACCGGCACCTGCTCCAGCATGGCCTCGAGGGTATGGTCGGCGATGGCTTTTCGCATGCCCTCGACGGTGCTGCCCGCCTTGAGCCCCAGTGCCACCGCAGCGCCGGGCTGCGCTTCAAGCACGTACCAGCATTCTGTCTTGCCGCGCGGCTGGCCAATCTGCCGGGCGAGGATATCGTCCGGATGCACCTGCACGGAAAGCTTCTCGTGGGGAAAGAGGATCTTCACCAGCAGCGGATAGTCCCCTACCTCATTGCGATGGGGGCCGAGCAGCGCGTCCGGATACGCCGCGGCGAGTTCGCTGAGCGTGCGACCCTGCTGGTCGCCGGTTTCGATGAGACATTGCGGGCCAGTGAGCCAGGCTTCGCCGATCGGCTCTGTGGGACGAAAATCGTACCAGGGCTTCAAGTCCCGCGCACCCCAGGGGCGTGGGCTGAAGAAAGGCGCGATGCGGAAGGGAGCGAGAGACGGAACTTGCATGACGTTCACAGGATCGCTTGAATGGCGGGGCGGAGCAAGCAGACCGCCATTCAGATTTCGTTGAGCGGCTACACATTATAGATCTGCGCAGCTATTCAGCGGTTCAGCCATTCCAGCCGGCGGGGGTTGAAATTGAGCGTCTCGCGAGCCTTTTTGTTCGACGCTCCACGCAGTTTTGTCTGGTAGTAGACGGCAACCTCGCCAGCGCCGGCCCGGGCCTGCTCCTCGGTGATGTGCGGCGGAGGCGGTGCGCCGACAAACCGGGCAAAGGCCGGCAACCACTCACTCACCGGCGATGGATCGTCGTCGACGATGTTGTAGATTCCCGCGGGAGCCGTGAGGGCCGAGACCGTGGCGAGCGCCGCGTCGTCAATGTGAATCCAAGACCAAACACCCTCACCCTTACCGATGATGGGCATCTCCTGCTTCCGTACCTGGTCCGCCGAAGCCTCGTTCGGGTGATACCAGGTGTTGGGACCATAGAAAAAGCCGTAGCGCAATGCGACTCCCTCGATCGCCGGGGCGTTGAAGAGCCGTGCTTCGAGTTCGGCATAGGTTCTCGCACTGAGGCCAACGCCGTCGCTGGCGTCTACCGCGAGGGATTCGCTCTCATCCCCGAGGCCTTTGCCCGGCTTGAGGAAGAAGCCGCTCGCCTGCTGAATGTAGCGGCGGACGCCGATGGCCTGCGCCGCACGAAAGAGATTGCCGCCACCTTCAATACGCAGTTTGCGGTCGCCCGGCAACGCCGCAGCGAGTTCCGAAGGATGCTTGGGCAGCGCGGTCAACTCGTCAATGACGACTTCGGCAGAGGAACGCCGCAACGCTTCTTCGAGCCCCGTTTCATCGAATGCGCTGACATGCGCGACGATAGCGCCTGCCTTTTCGAGCCGTTCTGCTCCGGCGTCCGAGTGGCTCATGCCCGTGACGGTGTGACCCTGGCGAATGAGTTCGGCGACCAGCGGCTGACCGATCGCTCCGCTCGCTCCCGCGACGAAAATCTTCATATCCATCCTTTCGATGCCCTTCCAGGCATCTGCTTCTCCAGTTTTACAGATGCACCCTGCGGCTCGCGGGTTCCCGAATCTGGGGATGCGGAAGGAGTTCCGACGGCCTCAGGCATCCCTCACGGCTCTTCGGTATCGAATGGAAATGGAGGCGGCAACGCGATGAAAGACGGCGTGAGAAAACGGAAGCTTGGGAGATGGGGGCTGGAAGTCAGCGAGCTGGGGCTGGGCTGTATGGGGATGTCGGAGTTCTATGGACCAGGCGATCAGCGCGAATCGGAGGCGACGATCGACCGCGCGCTCGATCTGGGAGTGACCTTCTTCGACACATCAGACGTCTATGGGCCCTTCACGAATGAAGAGCTGGTGGGCCGCGCGCTGCTGCCGCACCGCAGCAAGGTGCAGATCGCGACCAAGTTTGGCATCGTGCGGAAGAAAGACGATCCAAAGTTCCGCGCTGTGGACGGCAGCCCTGCGTATGTCCGCAGCGCGTGTGAAGCGAGCCTCCGCCGGCTGGGCGTGGAGACGATCGACCTCTATTACCAGCATCGCGTCGACCCGAAGACCCCGATCGAGGAAACAGTGGGTGCGATGGCGCGACTCGTGGAAGAGGGAAAGGTGCGCTACCTGGGGCTATCGGAAGCTGCACCGGAGACGATCCGCCGCGCCTACGCTACGCACCCCATTTCTGCACTGCAAACCGAATATTCCCTTTGGTCGCGCGAGCCGGAAGACGAGATCCTGCCAGTCGTGCGCGAACTGGGTATCGGCTTCGTTGCGTACTCGCCGCTGGGCCGCGGCTTCCTCACGGGACAGATCAAGCGCTTCGAAGATCTCGCACCGGACGATTTCCGCCGCAACTCACCGCGCTTCCAGGGTGAGAACTTCGACCGTAATCTGGCGCTGGTCAAGAAGGTGGAAGAGATGGCTGCCCACAAACACGTGAAGGCGTCGCAGCTGGCACTGGCATGGGTGCTGGCACAGGGAGACGATATCGTGCCCATTCCCGGCACAAAGCGGGTCAAATACCTCGAAGAGAATGCCCATGCCGTCGAGGTGAAGCTGAGCAAGGACGACCTGGCAGCACTGGATGCGCTGGCCCCACGCGGAGTGGCGGCGGGTGAGCGCTACGACGAGCGCGGTATGGCTGCGGTGGGTAGATAAGCGGGCAGGAGGTCAGGTCCGAACTTAGTTCGAACTTCAGATCGAAAAGCGCGGATCGCCTTCGACGACCTCTTGCTCGAGCCGGGGTGCTTCGCCACTCCGCCAGAGACTCGCACGATGGCGTACGCGATAGACGAGCGGGCCGCCGTCGTCGCCCGGAGCCCGCTCCAGCGGACGCGGAATGCAGACGAACTCGGTTTCAAAGGCGGTGCTCGATGCGCTGACGACCACGTAGCCGTGGCCGCCCATGTCTACAAAGGAGAGATGCGGAGAGAGCGATGGATTCGAGGCAGCGCGCGCCTTCGCAATGTCACCGGTCCTCTGATATTCCAGGCACGCGCGGGCGCCATGGCGCAGCAGCAAGTTGATGGTTGGCTGCGGCTTGGCATCCGTAGCAGCTTGCCCCAGAAAAAGCGGACGCAGCGGATGCTGCTTGGGAAAGCCATGCTCGATGGCTTCCACTTCCCCGGGCGCGGAGATCGAGCCTGTCACAAATGCGATGCCAACCGGTTCGAACGGCTGCGGCGGAAGCGCCTTGGCAGCCAGCCCGGCCCAGAAGCTGTGACGATCGCCAGCAATAGTGGCGAAGCCGGTGATGCGATGGTCGCGGACGAAGTCGTAAATCGCGGCACGTTCGACGTATGCGCTGCTGTGATCGCCGCCGCCGAAGCCAGCATAGCCCGCACCCGGCCACGGACGCGTCAGGCCGGCGGGCAGATTTTGCGGATCGGCTCGCATATCCAGCGTAGCCGTGGTGTTGCCCCATACCTTCCACGTCGCCTTCGAAGTGCGCAGACGTTCCAGGAACCATTGCATCTGCTCCGCGCCGAGGATGGTTTGCGGCGGATCCGCTTTGCGGAAGTTCGGAATGTTGGTAGCGCCATAACGAATCGCCGCAGGCGGGTGACCAGCGTTGAAAGCGCGGCCCGCATCGAGGATCACCATCGCCTCCTCGGGCACCATCTCGGGAAAATCGTCGCTTGAAAAAGGCTGTGCCTCTGCGCGATCGAGCGGTTCCTCCGAGCGGTAGGTGCGCTGGTCGGTCACGATCAGCTCCACGTTGCGGCCCCAGCGCAGTGTGCGATATCCCTTGAGACTGTGGATGGCGAGCAGGTTGTTTGGCTCCTGACCGAGACCGTGCTCGTCGAAGTACGTCACCGGTGCATCGACGACATGCGGAGGATCGAAGGTGTCGAGCGACGTACTGGATGGCCTCGCCATACGGGCAGCGCGATATTCAAAGAACGCCTGGTTTGCGGCGACCTTCCGCGTCTGTGCAGGTCGGGTTGTGCTTTCGAACTTCTGCAGTGCCTGCCAACCGAGCCAGCTGTATTCATGGTTGTCCCACATATCGACGAAGGGCCAGCGGGCACGTGCATCCTGCAGATCCGGATCGTGCAAATAGGCGCGATAGATGGCGCGGTAGTCATCGACCGTGGTCGGGATGTGGAAGTCGCTATGCTTTTCGCCATGCGGGTAGCGGACAATATCGCGTAGCCTGCGGTCGTACATACCCTGCGGCCGATCTTCCGGATACCAGACGATCTCGTAGATGAAGTCGCCGAGATGGAGCACGAAGCCGAGCTGCTGCTGCGCTGGCGCGCGCTCATCTTCGTAGATCATGCGGCGATATGCGTTCTGCGCGCCCTGGTTTGCGTTTTGGCAACTGACGAAGGCAAAGCGCACCGGCCGCGCGTCCTCCTCCGCAGGCGCCGTGATGGTGCGGCCGACACGGCTTCCATTCCCATGCTCATCGGTGAAGCGGTACCAGTAGATGCTGGACGGTTTCAAGCCGCCGACTAGCACGCGGCATGTCCAGTCGGACGCAGCAGAGACGCGCGTCTCCGCCGTAGCAACGACACGATGGAACGCGACGTCTTCCGCGACCTCTAACTGCAGACGATCGACCGGCTGCACGTCCGGCGAACGGCGGGTCCAGAGCAGAACGCTGGTCGAATCAGGATCGCCAGAGGCGACGCCTTCGGGAAACAGATCGCGCTTTTCCTGCCGCGCAGTGCGCGAAGGCATTCCGAGCGCATCGCCCCAGGCGGCTGTTGCCCCCATAGCGAGCGCCAACTGCACGAATGAACGTCGATCCAGATTGGCCATCGTTGCGACTTCCTGGGGCGCAACTTCGCCCAACGACCAGCTATCGTATCGAATCGAAGGAACTTCTGTACGGGAGAATTCAGACTAACTATGCCGGACTGGGACGAAACTACAAAGACCGCAGCCGTCACACAAGATCAGAGGGCGCCTCTAGAGGCAAATCGAAATCCAGCAGGACTTGTCGCGTTTTTCCAATCGCCGCCAACGGTAGATCGGTACTCTGGCCTGGTTGCATTCCGAGCCGAGTCGGAGGGTACAAATGGTACGAACGATTCTCGCCCTGTCGCTGCTGGCAGCAGGTCAAGTGAGCGGATGGTCGGCCCGGGCACAAAGCGAAACGGGAAATATAGATAGGAAAGCAGGAGCGACTATGCATGCCACAGGAACATTCATTGTGAAGATCGGCCCGGCAGAGGCGCCCACTCTGGCGAAGGAGGCAGGGCTCGGATGCATGACAATCGACAAGACATTCTCCGGGGCACTGGAAGGGACAAGCAAAGGCGAAATGCTGACCGGCGGAGCGGAATCCACGGGGGCCATGGCGTATGTCGCGCTGGAACGGGTAACGGGAAAACTGAACGGCCGGAGTGGCAGCTTCCTGCTGATGCATAACGCGACCATGCTGAAGAGTGATCCCGGCAGTGGCGTGATGCAGATAACGGTGGTGCCGCATTCGGGTACAGGGGAGCTGGCCGCCTTATCCGGAAAGATGACCATCACCATCGAAGGCAGCAACCATAGCTTCGATTTCGAATATCAATTGCCCTAGGAGCCGGCACCCATCCTAACTGTCAGGCGCTTCGTCACATTTAGGGGCGATGAAAATACGAAGGTGTTGAGTTAGTGGATAGGCCTATTTTGTGGCCTCATCTATACTTGCCCTCCGGAGTGTGCGTTTATGGCATCGACCGTTTGGAAGGGATATATCTCCTTCGGCCTGGTTTCCGTACCTGTTCGTCTCTTTGCGGCTGCCCGCGAAGAGCACGTGAGCTTCAACCAGATTCACAGCGAATGCGGCGGCAGAATCAAGCAGCAGATCTTCTGTCCTCAATGCGATCGAGTGGTGGAGCGGAACGAGTTACAGAAAGGCTATGAGGTAGAGAAGGGTGTCTACGTCACGGTCAACTCCGACGAGCTCAAGACGCTGGAGGCGGAGTCCTCGGACGTGATGGAGATCCAGCAGTTTGTTTCCCTGGATGAAGTCGACCCTATCTACTTCCAGACCTCGTACTACTCTGCTGCAGAGGATTCCGGCAAGCGCGCTTACAACCTGCTGTTTCGCGGCATGACTCGCGAGAAGCTCGCCGCCATTGCGCGCGTCACCCTCAGCGGGCGCGAGCAGGTGGTGCTCATCCGGCCTTTCGACCAGGGCCTGCTGCTGCACACGCTGTACTATCCGGCCGAGGTGAGAGAGGTTGGCGAGTATGGGCATGACACTGCCTCCGCAGTTCCGGAGCAGGAGATCGCCCTGGCAGAGAAATTCATGGAGTCGCTGCGTTCGCCTTTCCAGCCGGAGCAGTTTCAGGACAACTATAAGGAGAAGGTGCTTGCGCTTATCGAAACCAAACGTGCCGGCGCGACGCCGGCGCCTGGCACAGAGAAGCGCCGGCTCGCTCCTGTCATCGATCTGATGACGGCGCTTAAGCAGAGCCTTGCCGAAAAAGAACGCGCCCAGCCCACATTGGTGCCGGCAAAGACTACCGCAGCAAAGAAAGCGTCGCAGCGAGAAGGCAAAGAAGGTGCGGCAAGGCCGCGTAAGCAAAAAGCTGTCTAGTAAGTTTGTGGGCGCGACTTAACAAGGCGCGCCCAACAAAGTGGTCTCTCTCTCGACCGCTATAAGTGCGAGCCACAAAAAAAACATCTGCCCTGCAATCGAGCGGAGTCTATTTCGCCTTCGATTCACCCAGCCACAGGATCGCATTGCGGAAGAGCTGATTCTGCGTTTCGCTGGTGAAGACCTTGTCGCCATGCCCCATGTTGCAATAAAGCATCTTGTATTGCGTGTTGGTCCAGACCACGGGAAGATCGCCGCTGGTCAGGGTATCTTTCATGCCGAGCGGGTAATTCGACGGACTTAGGCTCAGCAATACATGAATATTCTTATTCGCGCGCGGATCCGGCTTCCAGATGTACCACTCATTGGCCGGCGAGATAAATGTCTTCGGAAGGCCGCGCGTCACGGGGCTCTCTCGATCTTCTACGACAAGCGTTGCCGGCAAAGGTGGCCAACTGTTGGTGAGAAAGACTGCGCTGAGGAAGTCGTGAGTAAACCAGGGCCAGTGGGTGCTTTCGTCGTTATAGCCAGCGAAGTGAAAGCCCATCCACGCGCCGCCGTGCTCCATATATTGCTGGAACACTTTGCGCTGTTCGGGATTCTGTGGAGAATCATTCAGCCACACCACTAACTGGTATTGCTGAAGATTTTCGGCGTTCAGATCGCTCCAGTTCGTGGTCACGTGCCAGTCGAAATTATCGCGTTTCGCATCCGCCTCGAAGAAAGTTACGGCCTGCCGCGCGAAGTCCACATGGTCGGCTTCCGTTTTTTCGGTGTAGAAAGCAAGCACATGGAACTTCGGCTGCGGTGTCTGCGAAATTGCGGAGCACGCGAATGCCAGGACGAAGAGAAGTGCCGCTGTTCGCCGCGTCATTGGTGTGCCGCCCAAAGAATGGAGTTATGAAAGAGCGTGGTGAATGACTGGTTCTGGAACAACTCCGGATGATGCCCCATAAAGATATAGATATTCCGCGCCTTCTTGTGCTCGTTGGTCCAGACCACCGGGTGATCGCCGCCCATCTTGACCTTCGTCTCGGGTGTGTAGCTGTTCTCGTCCACGGTGGCCAGCACGTGTACATTCGGCCGCGGGTCCTTGTCCCAGGTGTACCACTCCTCGTTTTCAATCAGGAAGGAGCTCGGGAGACCTTTCATTGCGGGGTGATGCGAGTCTTCCACGTGAACCGTGCCGGAAGCGAAGGTAGCAATGTAGTCCTTGAACTGGATGCCACCCATAAAGTCGGAAAACCACGGCCAGAGACCAAATCCGTCGAAGTGTCCCAGCAGCGTGGCATGATGAAAACCGATCCAGCCGCCGCGTCCTTCGTCGATGTAGCGCTGAAATGCCGCCGCAGCAGTCGGGGTCCAGTTGTAGGGCGGATAGTTCAGTTGGATGAAAAGTTGATAGTGGGAAAGAAAGGCATCGTTGATGGGGTCCGTGTTCTCGATGTAATCGATTGTGAAGTGGTCACGAACGGCCTCCTGAGCAAGCCATGCCTTTGCGCCGTCGACGAATGGCTTGTGAATGCCGCCCTTCTCCGCGAGTGCGATCACGTGAAACTGCGGCGCCGGAGATTGCGCCCGTAGGCCGCCGACATATCCAAATGCCAAAAGTAGAACGCAAACGGCTCTGAACAGTGATACAAAGACCTTCATCAGCGCTTTTCCTCCGGCTATGCGGAAGTATCGAACACAAACGTTATACCTTGTCACGAGGCAATCTGCCGACGACTATTATTCTCCGGAGAGAAGAAGAGGGGAAATACCGATGAGGCGATGGGAAACTCCGCGGTTCGCTGTGCTGATCATTGCGGCAAGCGTCATGATGTTTGTGAGTTCGCGCAGTCTGCGGGCTCAGACAGATGCCGAGCCTCATGGCAGGACGATTCATTCGCGCGCGCTCGCCTTCAATCCCACAACCCACCGGCTCTACGCCGTGGACCAGGACGGCAACCGCGTCATCGTGGTGAATAGCAAGGGAGAGCGTTCGTCGATTGCTGTGGGCCACGCGCCGAATTGCATCGTCGTGGACGCCGCCTTGAACCGGATTTACGTCGTGAACACTGGCAGCGGAAATATCAGCGTGATCGATGGCGCCACGGATCGCGTAGTCAAGACGCTTCCCGGGGAAGAGCACCCATATGCAGTTGCGTTCGATGCGGCGCTCCACCGCGCCTACGTGACCAACACCTACAGCGACAAGGTCACGATGATCGACACGGCCACCGACACCGTTCAGCCGTTGCCGGTGGGCTCCAAGGATTATGTCGAGACAGATGCACGACGCCGCCGGGCATTCTTCATCAGCTACGAAGACCCTGCCCTCACGATGGTGGACGCTGCGAATGCAATCCACCACGAAGATCTGGGCCTTTCGCATGCCTGGGGGCTCGCAGTCGATGAGCAGCGCGGAATCGTCTATGTAACCGAGATCGGCAGAAACATCCTTCTTGCGTATCACGAAGAGGATGGCAAGACGGACAAGATTCCCACCGGAGCGATGCCGGATGCTGTGGCCATCGATGAAGCGGCGAACAAGATTTACGTCACCAACTATGTTGGAGATTCGGTGACCGTTGTCGATGGCGCAACCATGAAGCCGGTGGCCACCATCGCAGCCGGCCATCATCCGCAGGCACTGGCGGTCGACAGCAAACGGCATCGTATTTTCGTCGCAAACACGCACAGCAACAACGCGACCGTGATTGACGGCGCTACCAATCGGGCGCTTGGTACGGTTCCCGCCGGAACAAGCCCCTACGCAGTCGCGGTTGATCCCGACAGCGGCGATGCTTACGTCGCGAACTATGGTTCGCATCCGGTCACGAAGCTGGATCTGTCGACGCTTCGCTGAGGAACTGCGACCCTTACAGTTGCATCCGCAGACGCGCCCTGGTCAGGACTCTCGCAATCAGCAGGATCCCGATGGTAAAGCAGACAGCCCGGATGATGCCTGGCCAGCCCGCGTCCCAGTGCCCGAGCAAGGACTCAAAACCCATGAGCCCGGCGAGGAAGTAGTAGATATCGGGAACGAGATAGGTCAGCAGCGTGTTGGAACCGGCGGGACGCACCAGCCATGCCCAGCCGGTCAATTTGCGCACATCGCATATCCAATACAGCGCGGAGAAGAGAGCGCAGCTCGCTGCGATGGTCCACAGCGCCCATGTGGGCGTCGCGCGAATCTTCGAGATACCCAACGGCGCAAGCAGCCAGCCCACGATAAAGCAGACAATCGCCATCAGCAGGGCCAACTGGATCTTCTGCCACGGAGTCTTCCAGCGATGGTCGCCGAGAAAGATGGACGACGTCACGACGCCAGCCATGACAAGGCTGGGCATCGCGCCATTGCTGAAGGGCCAGATGTACATCGAAACGCGCTCAAACGGCAGCCATTTGAGGACACAGCCGGCGTTGAACGCGACCAGCAGAACGAACCAGGCGATAGGTGCCCAACGCCAGCGGCGCGTGGGAATGTAAAGCAGGCAGACGGCAAAGTACGTGAGGCCGATGAGGCCGAGAATCTCCGGATACGAAAACTTGATCCATGCCTCGCCGTGTGGAGTCGAGCGGCGAAAGATGGCGAACATGGCGATGATGAGCGCGGCGCCGCTACTTCGCAGGAGCAATACGGTTCTGCTGCTCAGGCCGCTGTACACGTTCCACAAGAGGATGCCGCCGCCGATTCCGAGGAGCGCCCACACATTTGGGCTGATGTGCATCCGCGCCGCGTCGCCGCGTTCGGCGTTCGCCAGGATCAGGCCGAGCACGAGCAACGCGAGGGAACGCAGCACCACGTGCATCCAGAGTGATGCGACCGATGCATTGCGCTTCAGGCGCTGCCTTACCGCAATGGGCAACGCCATGCCGACGATGAAGAGGAACGCCGGATAGACCATGTCAACGTAGGACATAGCATCCACTTTGGCCGGCATGTGATAGGTCCACTTGGAGAGGCCATGGACGCTGTCCAGATCGTTGACGAAGATCATGACCGCCATGGTGATGCCGCGGAAGATGTCGATCGAGATAACGCGGGTGGAGGTGGCCTGCCCGGCAATTCCGACTGAAGGTGCGGCGACGGTAGTGTTCATCGGCTGCTCCCCGCACTGGCGCCATCGCCGTAGAAGGCGGTGTTGATGGTATTCAGAAGGGCTCCTGTCGGGTCGCCGCTGTATTCCCAGAACATGACTCCGCCCAGCCCTTTGCGGCGTATGTAGGCGCACTTCAATGCGAGGGATTCGGTGTCCTCATAGGAAACAAATTCGCGCTTCTGCTCGCTGTAGAGGTATGGGACCGATGCGGCGGCATCCCAGTAGCGGGTGAATCCCTGATTCAGCATGTTGGTCATGATGTTTCCGTAGTTCGCGAATGCGTTGGGCACCTGCACTCCTGGCTGGAAGAGTCCATGATCTGCGGGTGGGACATTGCCCCAGACGTGTCCATAGAAGGGTACGCCGAGCACGATCTTCCGCGGCGGCACACCGGCGCGTTCGAATTCCTTGACAGACTGGTCCGACGAAGCCCGCTTTGGATCCGCGGGGTCGGTATAGAGCGGCGCATGGTTCCCTGTGATCTTGTCGCTGTCCGGCTCGTAGTAGTCGTAGGCCATCAGGTTCACGGTATCGAGGTAGCGCTGCACCCGTCCTAGTTCGGTATGTGCGATGAAATCGGTGGAAGAACCCGCGGCAACCGAGAGCAGCAATGGCCGGCCAAGCTTGCGCTGCTCAATGTTGAACCGTGCCCGGAGTTCCTGAATGACCAAGGTGTAGTTGCGCTTGTCCTCCGGACGGAAGCGATTGTTGTCGCCGACCATCCCTGGATACTCCCAGTCGATGTCGAGGCCATCGAGCTTGTAACGGTCTACGAATTCGACCACGCTGTCGATAAATCGGCGGCGACTCACCCTGGTGAGCACGGTGTCGGAGAAGTTTCCCGACCACGTCCATCCGCCAACGGAGACCAGCACCTGTAGCGAAGGATTTTGCTGCTTCAGGCCGACGAGAGTCGCAAAGTTTGCCTCGTCCACCGGGCTGCCGGTGACGATGCGGCCATCCTTAATATTGGCGAAGGCGTAGTTGATTCGGGTAAGTTTCTCCGCCGCCACATCGCTGGCCTGGAGAGCCCGGTCGCGCGGGAAGATGTACGCGATGATTTGCGGCAATTGAGAGTGGCGAACAACGCTCTTTGTTCCAGAAGCAGCCAGAGGCATGGAGAACGAAAGAAAAACTACCAGCGCCGATGCCACCCAACGCAGGTGCGCGGCAAGCCGAACCTGAGCGCTTTGTAGGCATCTAGAATGAAAGCCGGGACCAGGAAGCCGTTCGCAGTTATGCACTGCGTCCTCCGCAGACTGCTAAGTTGCGACCAGCATTGCACATTTTGACCCGATATAACCGAGAATCTGCACATAAGTCTGCGGTATAGTCGCTGGCAGCAGCCAGGAGGCCACAGCCATCCGATTTTTTCTACACAGCCTTGCGCTGAGCGCGTGTGTACTGACGGCACCGCTGGCATTCGCCCAGGGAGCTGCTCCGATGCGTGTCCTCGTCGATCAGGTCGGCTATGAGACCACCGCGCCCAAGGTAGCGCTGATCTCCGGCGCAGACGGAAGCGCACCGACCCAATTCACGCTGGTCGACGATGCCAGCGGCAAGGTCGTATTCAGCGGTACGCCTGCGACGGCCGGGCACGTGGATCACTGGGGCAATCGCACGTATTGGAAGGCGGATTTTTCAGCATTCGCCACCCCGGGGCATTACGTATTGCGTGTCGTGGCCGGCAGCGGTACAGCCAGCTCCTGCAGCTTCCAGATCGAAGACAACCTCCTGGAACGGGCGACGCTGTCGAACGTTCTCTTTTACTTCAAGGGGCAGCGCGCCAGCGGCGACATGGATCGCGCGGACCGGCATCTTTCCTTGCCCGACGGCAAGGGCACAGTGGACGTGCATGGCGGCTGGTATGACGCCACGGGCGACTACGGGATTCATCTTTCGCACCAGAATCCGACCTCCTATTTCAATCCGCAGCAGGTGCCGCTTGTCGCATGGACACTGCTTGCCAGCTACGACACGCTGAAGGCGCGGCAGGATGACAACTTCAGCGAATATGAGCGCCGCCTTCTGGATGAAGGGCTCTTCGGCGCGGATTTTCTGGTGCGGCTGAAACGGCCCGGCGGCTCTTTCCTCCAGAGCATCGACGGGCCGGGGCCGGCGAAGCTGGCGAAGGATCGCAAGATCGGCAATCCAAACTGGCGGACGCAGATCAAGACGAGCGCCACCCAGTCCACGCAGAGCGCTCCTCCGATCGCCGAAGGGCCATATGTTTATCAAGCCGGTTATCGTGCCGGGGCCGGCATGTCGATTGCCGCGCTCGCACTCGCCAGCACCATGCCGCAGGATGGCGACTTTACGCGCGCGAAATATCTGCAGACGGCGGAGGAAGCGTTCGCTTTTCTCGAAGCGCACAATCGTGAGTTGCTCAACGATCATGTGCCAAACATCCTCGATGATTATTGCGCGCTGATGGCGGCGACGGAGTTGTATCGCGCCAGCCACAAGGAGATCTATCTGCAGGCGGCAGACGGGCGCGCCGCACACCTGATGGCGCGGTTGACGACGCAGGGCGCGTTTCACGACTACTGGCGCGCGGACGATGGCACGCGCCCCTTCTTTCATCCTTCCGACGCAGGGCTGCCTGTCATTAGTCTGCTGCGCTATGCGGAGACCGCATCTCCGTCAAACCGGAAACAGGCTCTCGAAGTCGTCAAACGTTCACTGCAGTTTGAGTTGGCGACCACACACGAGGTCAACAATCCCTTCGACTATGCGCGCCAGCTTGTGCGCATGGGCGACGGCAAGGTGCGAACGGCATACTTCTTCCCGCATGACACAGAGGCCGCTCCGTGGTGGCAGGGAGAAGATGCGCGTCTCGCCTCACTGGCGGCCGCTGCGCGCATGGCAGCGCCGCACTTCGCGGATGATCCGCAATTCCAGTCCGCGCTCGAAGTCTACGCGGACGATCAGTTGCACTGGATTCTGGGACGCAATCCCTTCGACAGCAGCATGCTGATGGGCAGCGGGCACGGCAATGCTCCCTATATGTACTTCCGGTCGTACAAATACACCAGCGCGCCGGGAGCCATCATCAACGGCATCACCGCTGCGAGTGACGATGAAGACGGCATCGCCTTCAACGAGGGCTTCGCGGTCACCGGTAAGGACGAAGACTGGCGCTGGACGGAAGAGTGGCTGCCACATGCTGCGTGGTATCTCTATGCTGTGAGCCTGCCGCACCGGTGAGCGGCGACTATCTGCTGCTGTCGTGGATTTTCGCGGCAGGGACGGAGTAGCACACCAGAGTCTTCTGCGGGCAGCTGGCTGGAAAACAGAGGCGCATCAGATGCGTTCACTTCTAAATGGTGGCCCTGGTTTTGCGAAAAAAGTCTCCGCTGGCCGCCAAATATGGGACATATCTGCCTTCGCCGCCTCAATTTAAGCACTGTTCAGACGGTCTGCCGCATCCTAAGGTTCATAGGTAGCCGCGCCGCTCAGAGCTGAGGCCGCGTGAGATTGAGGACAGGAGACAGAGAATATGACCGTTCTGATCGCTTGGGGTTCACTCTCAGTTGGCATCGTGATGGGCGCAGTGTGGAGATCGCTCTGCGAGAAACAATCAAGCCACAATACGAATCTTTACGACCACAACGCCAACTGGCACCGCTTGGACCTCGAACAGCAGACATGGGCGACTCAACGTGGCCCAACACCGGCCAGACAAGCGAGACGCGCCTGAAGCTGACACGACGTCTTTAGATTTCTATTCGAGCCGGATGGAGTTCCAAGCGGATTCTGAATTCTGACTTACGCGTCGCGGTTATCCATAACGGCGCGTGAGGCATCGGCGGTTCAACATTCCTTTCAGCGCGCAGCTACTCCCCGAAAACCATCACGCGAACGGCGCTTGTCAGCCGCATCCATCAAGTCAGGCTACACACCTTTTAGCCTGCGTCCAAAGCAAAGCGGCGGCCGTTGACTGGCCGCCGCTTTGCCTGATGCGCTATATCACCACACCCGCGTCTTGCTTTGGTTAGAAGACGAGCCGTCCCTGCACCACAAGCACACGCCCGGAAACAGTCGACTGCTGACTGGATCCATAGGGGCTGGTAGGTGCATTGATGTCCGCGGAAATTTTGCCCAGGGTTGTCGGGTCCGAGGCATTGTTGTTCGGCTGCGCGAAGTTGACATGATTGAATGTGTTGTATGCTTGCGCCCCTACTTGGAAAGCCAAAGACTCCTTCTTGTAAACGTCCTTGAAGAGTGTCATATCGACGTCGGAAAAGTGCGGTCCGGTGAAAGAATTGCGGGGAACATTGCCGAAGACGTTTTGTGTTGCGTCCCCATTGAAGATGCCAGGCTCCTGGAAACAGGGGTTGTGGTAAGAAGTGCAGGAATGGTTGAAATTGTTGTTCATCACTTGCGCGAGCACAACAGCGCCGCCGGTTCCACTCGCTCCCAGCGCTGCGCCGGCACTTGCGTTGAGCACGCTGAACGGTTCTCCCGAGCGCCAGTACGCCTTCGTACCCACCGTCCATCCGGCCGCCGCAGCGTTCACGATCCGGTTATTGAAGCGATGGGGTTCCGCATAGACCAGGTCCATCACAAAATTGTGTCGGATGTCATAGTCGGAGCTTCCATACATCAGTGCGGACGGCAGCCCCGGCGTCAACTGGAATCTCAAAGAGCCATTGCTATATGGCAGCTGTGAATTGCCGCCATTGGAAATGTCATCCAGGGCATGCGAATAAGTGTAAGCAATATCGGTTGTCAGCCCGCTGTGGTCAATGTGCTTGTATTGCACTGAAACGCCGCTATAGTTCGAGATCGCATCGTTGCTGAAACTGGAAACCTGTCCGAAGCGTGGATCTGGCGACGTTGCCGGCAGCCCTTGGAAAGATGAGAAATTTGGGCCGAAGTTCTGATTCAGGTGATTGTTCGCGACGAACAAGTCATAACCATGATTGCCGGCATAGGAAAGAATCACCGCATCCGTCGGAGTGATCTCTCTCTGCACCTGCATGCTGAATTCTACGTAGCGGGCGCCGTGAAATTCGTTCGGAGTGGTGGTGTAGTTCGGTGCCAGGAACGGTATCCCTTGCGCAGCGAGTTGGTTTGTTAGCTGGTTGAAGGTGGCTCCCTGTGCGAAGCCGTGCAACACAGCCTGCGCGGATCCCTGTGCGAAGGCAAAGGCGCTTCCCCCGTCCTGGGCGACTGTGCCGGTTGGTACGAACGCAGTGTAACTGTTCGGGAAGGACAGGAACGTCTGCTCTGCGATCAGGGCAGGGAAGTTGTCGGCGAACAGCCCGATCCCGCCGCGGACAACCGTCTTTCCATCGCCATGGACATCCAGATTGAACCCGAAGCGCGGCTGTACGACCGCCCCTTCGATGGATGGAAATAGATTGCCATGTCCGGTCGCAAGAGTGGCATTGTAAGGAGTATCCAGAGTTGCCGAAGTATTGGGGAAACCTCCCTGGTAACGCGAATAGCAGTTCTCGTCGCAGGCCGGGTTTCCATTGCGGTCGACGCGAAGGCCGAAGTCGAGCACCAGGTTCGGCAGCACCTTCCACTCATCTTGCGCAAAAATGCCGAAGTTATAGAAAGCGCTGTGAATATTGCCGAATGCCGGAAACGACTGCAGGAATATGGAACCGGCGCTTCCGGGCAGAGAACCCCCGACCTCATCGCCCATGCCGCCGAAGAGGTAGTCGCCGCCATAAGAAGCTGTCTGCAGGCCAATATCGGTGGTGACGAATCGCTTGAAATCGAACCCGAACTTCACGCTGTGGTTTCCCTTGATCCAGGAGACATTATCGACCGCTTGGTACTGCGTGGCGTTCACCCCGCCGGGAAAGTCAACCCAGGGCGCGCCCAGAGTCGTGGATCCGGTGAAAAACGTGCTTTGCCCTATACCCGTCGTCGAGTTTGTTCCCCCGTTGATGCCTTGATCGAACTCCGTGGGAGACGCCGCAAGGCCGGCCTGCAGATTTGGTGGTTGGAAAATTCCGCTGTAGTAAACCGCTGCCGCAAGGAACTGGTTAGTCAGGTTTGGGGTGAACGTATAGGTATCGTTCAGTTGTCCCGTCCAGCCCGGCTGATTGCTGACCATGCTCCAGTTCGGATTGATCAGGCTCACATATGTAGGCTGGTTGCCCTGGTCATCCGTCACGCGAAAGAAAATTCGGTGCCTGTCGTTAATGTTCCAGTCAAGCCTTCCCGCCGCCAGCCACTCCCGGTTGAGCGCAACGCTACTGAGAAATCCAGAATTGATACAGCTTTCCGCGGCGCTCGTGCCCAGAGTCCCGCCGGTTGCATAGTCCCGCGTCCCGCCCACGCCTCCTTTCGTGCCATCCCCGCACCCGTAATTTCCGCTGGAATCCTGCAAAGCGCCGGGGCCATTGGTCACCGGAACAGTCTTTGCATAAGCCCCGCCCGCGGCCGTCCCCTTGAACATCCCGCTATACAGACTCTTGCTTCCGGGGGTGATGCCGGGATTGGCCAGGATGCTATTTTGCAGCGTCTGCGAAGGCAGGTTGATAAAGGCGACAATTGGCTCGATATATCGGATTCCCTCCGTGTCCACAAAGAAGAACAGCTTGTCGCGCTTGATCGGCCCACCGATCTGGGCGGCGTATTGGTTGGAAACTGCCTTGGGGCGGGAACCGCCTTGCTGCTTATTGAAAAAGTCATTCGCGTTCAGTCCGGAGCTGTTGTACTGCCATTGCGCCAGGCCATGCACGCGGTTGGCACCGGACTTCGTCGCATAGGTCTCAATTATGCCGGCTTGCCGTCCATACTGCACGCTGTAGCCGTTCTGCACCACAGCCGCCTGCGCAATCTCCTGCTGGCCGATCGTCAGGTTCGACGAGCCGGAAAAAGCCAGGCCGCCATACAGGCCAACGTTGTAGTCGGCGCCATCGATCACCACCAGATTAGAGAGTCCAGGAAGCCCGTCAGAGGTAAAGCTGCCGAATCCAGTCGTACCCGCTCCAACCACGACACCCGGCACCGTATAGGCAATGGTGGTGATGTCTCCACCGGGTGCAGGCAGGTTCTGGAACTGCTGCGTGGTAAATGTCGTTGTCAGATTTGCCGTCTGCGTGTCGATCAACTGCGCATCGTTAGCATTCACCATCACGGTTTGCGTGTTCGTGCTCGGTGATACCGTCACGTTGACCACAGACTGCTGCCCGGTCAGCACTTGAACCTTAGTTGTGTTGGACTGAAATCCCGCCGCCGTGGCCGACACGCTAAAGGTATCCGGCGCCAGGAATGGCGCTGTGAATCGCCCCTCTGCATTGGTCGTCAGATTGACGGTGACACCGTTTGCGGCATCTTTTAGGACAACGGCCGCGCCGGGCACCGCGGCTCCGGTCGAGTCGGTGACTGTTCCATTGATGGACCCAGTCGTCGACGTTTGGGCAAACGCCAACGGTAGCGCGATGAAGCTGGCTGCGGCGAAGCCGAACGCGGCTGCAAAGGCGAGCTTCCGGCATTTTTTTCCGATGCAAAGTTGCATGACTTCCCCCACACCTGCACGGCGGAGAAGCGTCTCTCTCGCAGTCGCTCCGCAGGTTTCTGTATTCGAGGTCAAATCTATGCACGATCTCAGCCAATTCACGCCGGTGTGAGCGGACATGGCTGAGTGACGACCATCCAAGTCTTCGAGACGAGCGACTAGCGCCCATAAAGCCAATATGAAATCTTGAAATGATGTATCCGCGATTGCGTAGAGTGGGTGCGAATAAAGACAAAGACTTAGTAAGCGTGAAGGGCATTTTCACGACTAAGATTCCCGCATTCAAAGGCTGCAGTGACTGACTTACTGAAATGATCAGCACAAGAGCATTAGGCCCGTGTCGCCGGCAACTGACAGGAAAATCCGCCCTGCAACCTTTAACCTTTAACTAACTGGCTTATCTGCGGGCGATGTTAACCAGATCATCGAGAGCGCTTTGCCGCTGAGAAATCCGATCAGTTAGAACGGATGCAAAGGCTCTGCGTGAGGGACATGAGCAGACTCGCGTTCGCAGCTATGGCGAACAGACAAAGTACCTTGTCAAAGCGCTGAGCACACAGGCGGTGGGGCAACTTTGCATGCGATCCAATGAATTGAAAAAGCAGAGAAACAGAGCGGCACCCGCAACAGTTTCGCTACATCACAGTTTTCGTGGGAAGCGAGGGACGAAGCTAAATCACTGAGAGAATTGGAGGCGCGGGTGAGAATCGAACTCACGCGTAAAGGTTTTGCAGACCTCTCCCTTACCACTTGGGTACCGCGCCGTCTTGCGGAGAGGATGTGGTGCGGTGTGGCCAGTCGTCACGCCTGCACGATAGCCGAATCGCTGCTATCTGGAGCGGGAGACGGGAGTTGAACCCGCGACCCTCGCCTTGGCAAGGCGATGCTCTACCACTGAGCTACTCCCGCTGAAGTACTTGCTGAGTATATCGGCGAGCGGGTGACGGGTCAATTCGACCCACAGGCTGGAGTCCGGAAGCCGCGTTTGCGTCCTCTGGCCCCTGCAAACAGTGTCAATGAGCATTTACCGGGGCAGAAGCCAGGGTTTGTTCCAGCAGATGGCCGTCCCGGATGTGGAGGATACGGTCGCCGATCGCGGCCGCCTCCGGATTGTGCGTGATCATGAGCACGGTCTGCTGGAACTCCTGGTTCGAGCGCCGCAGCATGGATAGCACCGTGTCTGAGTTGGCGCTGTCCAGGTTCCCGGTGGGCTCGTCCGCCAGTACCAGGGCAGGGCGGGTAATGAGCGCCCGCGCTATGGCGAC
Source organism: uncultured Acidobacteriaceae bacterium (assembly GCA_963815025.1). Lineage (GTDB taxonomy): Bacteria > Acidobacteriota > Terriglobia > Terriglobales > Acidobacteriaceae > KBS-83. Next base: position 371,481 of record CAWFFD010000002.1, read on the forward strand.
GCGCTGCTGCTCGCCACCAGAGAGCTCCGAAGGGCGGTGATCCAGGCGTCCGTCAATACCCAGCAGTTCTGCCAGGTGCGAGAGAAACTTCTGATCCAGCGGCGGCTGCTTCCCTTCGCTTTGCCGGCCGCTGATCTCATAGGCGATCTCAATGTTGTCGCGAGCCGTCAGCGTTGGCAGCAGATTGAACTTCTGGAAGACGAAGCCGATCTTGCGGCCACGGACGGCGGTACGCTCGGCGTCCGGCAGAGTGGCGAAGTCAACACCGTCAATCAAAACGCTCCCCGTGGTCGCGCGGGTCAGCCCTCCCAGCAGATAGAAAAGCGTGGACTTGCCGCTGCCAGAAGGACCCACGATCGAAACGAACTCGCCACGCTCCACGGCAAAGGAAACCTCTTTGAGCGCGGGTACGGCAATGCGACCTGAGCGATAGGTTTTGCTGAGATCTTGAGCGACGATGATGGGCGGCACTTGCGTGGACGGCACGTGTCGATTGTACCGTCCCCGTCATTGGTCAAGCGTCAGCCTGCGGCTGTGACTGCTTCGTGTGTCATTGGCGACAGCACTGCATCCTCATGCTCGCGATGCTGCGCCTTGCGTGGACCGCGTTTGCGAGCGATCATCACGCGGATGCGCTCCAGCACCTCGAGCGGCGTGCAGCCGCCCTTGGGCAGAAATGCATCAGCGCTGCTGGCCCGCTCGAAGTTCTTTACGCTGCCGCTCAGGATGATGGTTGGCACTTCCGGCGCGATGGACTTCATGCGGCGCACCAGCTCGTTGCCATCCATCTGCGGCATGATGAGGTCGCTCAGTACCAAGTCTACATTTCCTGCAGAAAATATCTCCAGGGCATCGGCAGATGTATGGGCCGTCAACACGCGGTAACCGCGGGTCTCTAGCATGAATTTACGAACGGAAAGCGCCTGCTCATTGTCATCGACGCAAAGGATGGTCTTGCGTGGCCGCATGAAGTTTCCCTTCTAACCCCGCTTCTCGGGGTCTTGCTGCTCCGGGGCACACAATGCGTGTGCTGCCCCCGGAGGGATTGCGTGGCCGCCGACTGGCCCTGGGCTGTGGAAGACAGAAAGGCTCGTCCACGTTACGGAGGGCTGCGAGGAAGCATTCTCCCGTCCGAGAATCGCGGTGCCACTGTCATCCGGGCGCACAAGGCCCAGTTGCGGAGAGCAGAGAGAGAAACGGCATGGTTGCCAGCGCTCCTCGTGTGGACATGGGTCCGGGCCCACCGGCAACTGCATGCCGGAAATGCCGGACTGCGACCAGCCACGACGAACTTCCCTATGGCTCTGCTTGTGTCACCGTGGGTAATGCGGGATGCATCGCTCTGATCAGGAGAGGCTGCGCCCACTTCCGTTTTTCGGTCCACACCTGCAGGAGCAATGGGTTTGCGCACATGCCGAAACGCGCCCTGCTCTAACTCAAGTTGTCAGTAAAAAGGCGAAAACGACATTGTCGATTGCTCAACAACGTTCCCGAGACTAAGCAGAGCGAGAGGATGGTGCAACGGGGAAGATGCGGCGAAGCTGAGCGCGCTTTTGCGGTTGCGTTTCGCAGAGAAGTGCGCGAACCGCGCTCTGCATGACGTTCCACATTGCGGCGATTGTTGAAAGCATGTGAATCGCAATTGAAAAAGAGGTCCGCTTGCACGATGATCGGTGCGCCGCCATTGTATTTTCGGGCAGGTGCTGCGGGTTGCACTTGCGAAATGGAGAATGTGCGATGCGGTGGGGGAGTGGGGGAGGGGCCCGGTGCCGCAGATGTTGCGTGAAGGTTTGGCGGGGGAGTGTGCAACGTGCTCTAAACGGATGGCCTCTTGAGACACGCTACGATTCCGATGGGGGACAGCAACAGAACGGTGACTGCAACGGAAACAAGGATGCTGTGCATTTCAGCCTCTCCTCGCGAGGCCATCCAAGCTTGCGGCGGACGGGCCCAAGCTTCCATGCCACGAGGGTGAGAGCTGCCTACAACGAACGGGTTACCTGGACCATCCCCGTCGCCGTTATTTCTCCGCGGAAGAAGGCGCCGCGTCCGGGCCGCTGCCCAGCGGCTTGCGGGCAAAGTAGTAGAGAGAAAAAGCCAGCAAGGCAAACATCAGGACCGAGACCCAGTCGTGATGCAGCGGATTGGTGACAGGAAATTGCAGGACGTCGCTCCGGTCCGTGGCTGCCTCATAGAGTTTGAGGGCCACACCCATCAGGCCCACGATCCCGCCGGCGGCGATCAGCCCGGAAGCATAGAGCGACCCTGGGCTCACCTCACTCTCGGTTTCGACAGAACGCCCGCTGTATTGGGCGACGGCACGATCGACCATCCAACGCACCACGCCGCCGCAGAAGATCGCAAGCGTCGTCGCAATGGAAAGATACGCACCCACCGCGAAGGAGAGCGAGCGGATGCCCAGCAACTCCACTGCGATCACCAGGAAGACCCCGAGCAACACCAGTCCCCATGGCAGCTTTCGACTGAGGATGCCGCTGATGACGGTAGCCATCAACCGCGCCTGCGGAGCGGCGGCCTTCTCGCTGCCGATTCCCTGGATCCACTGCACTTCAATCTTGTGTGTGTTCGGGTTATAGAGATATTTCCCGTCGGCAAGCTCATGCGAGCCCAGCGAATTCAGTAGTGTGTACTGGCCGGCCTCGCGCTCGTCCGTTGACTTGTCTGCGTGGATCACGTGGATGCGCGAGTGCTGGAAGTGTTGCTGCTGCACCTGGACGCCATCGTGCGGCACAGAGATGTCCCAGGCTCGCGATGTATCGCGGAACTCCTCGAGCCCCTTGTTCATCACGTTCAGCGTGGCACCGATCACGAAGGTGGAGACCACGACGCCGATCATGAGGGCGAGTTGCTGCTTCCATGGTGTCGCGCCAATCAGGAAGCCGGTCTTCAGGTCCTGCGAGGTGTCTCCGGCGTTTGACGCGGCCACGCAAACGACGCCGCCAATCGTGATCGCCAGCGCACCGAAGGCGGGCGCCGTCCAGCCCTTCACCAGGAAGATGGCGGTCGTCGCCATCAGCGTCGCGATCGTCATGCCGGAGACCGGACTCGCCGAACTGCCGATCAGTCCCACGATGCGCGATGCGACGGTGACAAAGAGGAATCCGAAGATGACCACCAGCACAGCGGCCGCGAGATTGGACAACAACGTGGTCTGCGCTCCGGGTACGGGATGGAAGGTGAGGAAGAAGAACATCAGGAGCACCAGCGCGGCGGAACCGAAGATCACCACGCTCATGGGAAGGTCGCGATCGATCCGCAGCGCCGCTGTCTTGCCGGCGCCTTTTCCAAACTCTTTCGCGCCGGAGCGCAACGCGCCCACGATCGTCGGCATCGTCTTGAGCAGCGTGATCAGACCGGATGCGGCAACCGCGCCCGCGCCCATCGGCCGAATGTAACTCGCCCATAGGTCGGAAGGCGACATCTGGGAGATCGGTTTGGTGCCGGGATAGATCGCATCCGGCATATGCGAGCCGAAGAAGTGGATCAGCGGCATCACGACCAGCCATGAAAAAACGCCGCCGGCAAAGATAACTCCGGCGACGCGTGGCCCGATGATGTAACCCACCCCGAGATACTCCGGCGTGACATCGGCGCGGATGGCCGCGCCCTTGAGCCAATTCGGTTGATAGTCCGGCGTACCCGGCCATGCGCCAAAGAGATTGTCGTTCTGGAAGAGCGTGTAGATGCCCCCGAGCCCTAATCCGAAAAACACCCGGCTGGCAAAGGAGCCACCACGCTCACCCGCCAACAATACGTCCGCGCACGCCGTGCCTTCCGGATAGGTAAGCGTGCCGTGTTCCTGCACGATGAGCTGGCGCCGCAGTGGGATCATGAAGAGCACGCCGAGCCAGCCGCCGATCAGCGCGAGAAAGAAGATGCGCGAGTATTCGAGGTCGAAGCCGAGAAAGACCAGCGCCGGCAAGGTGAAGATGACACCGGAAGCGATGGACTGGCCGGCATTGCCCGTGGTCTGAACGATGTTGTTTTCAAGAATCGACGCGCGGCCCAGCGCACGCAGCACGCTGATGGAGAGCACTGATATTGGGATCGATGCCGCGACGGTGAGACCCGCGCGCAACCCCACGTAGACCGTGACCGCACCGAAAAGAATCCCAAATAGCGAACCCAGCAGCAGCGCGCGGAAGGTCAGCTCTGGCCGCGTCTCAGTGGGTGGAACGTATGGCTGGAATTGCTGCGTGGTCTCCGGCACGGTTGATTTACCCTCGGTGACTTTGATCGCGTTCGGGGAACAGCGAGTGTAACAGCGCGACACCGCAATCCGCAGGCTGGGATTGCATTTTTGGAAGGCCGGACCCACGCTGTGTCATCCGGCGATCAGGACGCGCAAGAGACTGAGAAACCGCGACGCGCTGCACTATCCTCTACCCATGGCGCTGTCGCGGAAGACCATTCGACTGCTGGCATACGGGGCGATTTACGTCTTCTGGGGCGGCTCGTTTCTGGCCATCCGCGATATGGTCTCGACCACGCCGCCGTTTTTCTCCGCGGCCATCCGTTTTCTGCTGGCCGGCGTCGGCGCTCTATGCCTTCAGCCGATGGCGTGGCACGGCCACGCGTGAGCCGGCGCGCGCTTCTGCACTCGCTCCTGCTTGGAATTCTGCTCTTCGCGGGCAGCTATGGCTGCCTCTTCTGGGCCGAAACGCGCATCGCCTCCGGAACTGCCGCGGTGATCGCCGCCATGATCCCCATCTGGATCCTGCTGGGTGAGGTCGTGATCCTGCGAACGCAGCGCCTCGGCATCTCCGTCGCGGTTGCCACGCTGCTCGGCATTCTTGGGGTCTGCCTGGTGACGCGTTCCATCGGCCTCGAACATTCGATGGTCAGCGGTGTGCTTGTGGAACTGGCCGGTTCGGTCGTCTTTTCCTTCGCCACGCTATGGAGCCGATCCCTGACCCTGCCCGACGATCAGGCGATGCGCGCCGGACTCCAGATGGCGCTCGGAAGTGTGGGGCTGTTCGCGCTCTCCGGCTTGACCGGTGAGCTGCCGCGTCTTCCCGCGGCGTTCGCAGCCTGGCACTGGCACACCACGGCATCATTCGTGTATCTGGTGACCTGCGCATCGATCCTGGCATTCACTTCCTACACCTGGCTCATCCATCATGAGCCGGCCACGCGCGTCGCCAGCTACGCGTATGTCAATCCGCTGATTGCACTCATCCTCGGCGTGGCACTCGGCGGCGAACATGTCTCCGCGCTACAGGCTGCTGGCGCGGCGATGATCATCCTCGGAGTCGTCGCGACGCTGTTGTCGAAGAGCAAAGCCCAGGTGGCAGTCGCACCCTCGCCCCGGAGCGTTGCCACCCGCTGAGGGCCTGGGTATGCCTCCGGGGCAGCTTCTGTGACACTACGAGGGCGGTTTCCATTGGCGGGAATGCGGCCACTGCTCTATACTCGGTGCATCGGTGGCCTGGCGCCGGGGCGGCATGGTGCTCCCCAGGCGGCAACTGGTTGAAAGAGGGTGGGTCTTCCGCAGTCAGACAGCTCTGACATCGGACGTTCCGGCAGCAGTCACACTGTCATGGCGTGCGGCTGCACGTTTCCTGCGAAGTCCCCTGCAACCGATCTTCGATGCATTGAGCGCTGCGCTTTACCCTGCCTCCTGCGCGCTCTGCAAGCAATCCCTCCTGCGCTTCTCTTCCCTTCCCATCTGTGAGTCCTGCTGGTCGGCAGTCATGCCGCAAACCGGTGTGCTGTGCACTCATTGCGGCGAGGACCTGGGGCTCCCTCAGTCCTCTCTAGCGCATCTGGCCGCAGACGAGCCGCGGCTTTGCGATCTCTGCCATGAGCAGCCCGAAGGCTTCTCCCAGGCCGTTGCCTACGGCAGATACGAGAACGAGCTGCGCGGTCTCATCCACTTGCTGAAGTACGCCGGCATGAAGCCGATTGCCAAGCGGCTGGGGCAACGGCTCGCAGGCCCGGTGGCCGAATTGCCGATCGATCCGGGCACAGAGATGTCGGTGGTGCCGGTCCCGCTGTATCGAGTGAAGCGGCGGCAGCGCGGCTTTAACCACGCGGAACGTATTGCATCCGCAATGGTGGATGAGTTGCGGCGCAGAGACAAGGCACACCGCTGGACCATGGCGCGAGCAGTATTGCGACGGCAGCGCGCCACCGACAGCCAGTCACGGCTGAGCCCTCAGGGGCGCCGGCGCAATCTCCGCGGCGCCTTCGCAGTTCGCGACGCGGCAGCGCATACGCGGCCGATCGGTGCTTCTGGTGGATGACATCTACACCACCGGGGCAACGGCGGCTGCGTGCAGCCGCGTGTTGCTGCGGGCCGGCGCAAAGGAAGTCTGGGTCGCGACGGTGGCCAGAACGCAGCGCGAAGGAGTTGCCATGTGGGATGGCATGTTCACCTCCGTCGGCGAAACAGTGGGGTTCTAGAAGAGCAGTCGTATTGCTGTACGGAAACGTTTTGATGTAGGCCATGACCACAGGGAGAGGCAGGAATGTCGCCAGTGAAGGCAATCGCGCATCTACGCAAAACCAAGCTGACGCACACGCCACCGGTAGAGATCCGGGTGGCGCAGCCGATCACTATGCAGCGCCCGGTGCTGGTGCTGAACGCCTCCTATGAGCCGATCAACATCTGCGGCGCACGCCGTGCCCTGGTGCTGGTGCTGAAGGGCGTGGCGCGCACGGAAGAGGAGCAGGGAGCGATCCTGCATGCGGCGCGCGTGCGCGTCCCCATGCCATCGGTAATCCGCCTGCTGGAATACCGGCGCATCCCGCACCAGACCCGCGCGCTTTCGCGCAAGAACATCCTGCTGCGCGACCGCAACACCTGCCAGTATTGCGGCGTGGTGCTGAATTCGGGCGAACTCACGCTGGACCATGTGCAGCCGCGCTCGCGCGGCGGCCTTTCCACCTGGGAGAATCTAGTCGCCTGCTGCCATAGCTGCAACCGGCGCAAGGGCAATCACCTGCTGCACGAGCTGACAGAGATGAAGCTGCTGCGCGAACCGCGGCCCTTCTCGCTGCACACCAGCCGGCACATCATGCGCATGATCGGCCACTCCGACCCGAAGTGGCGGCGGTATCTGTACTACGAGTCGTAAGAGGAAACCGGCACATCAGCAGGGATCTTTCGTCCGATGTCGTTTCTTCGCGCGATGGTCACGCCCATGTTGGCAAGGTGAAGTAGCGCACAGCGGCGTACCTCGTCCGCGCTCTGGCGACCGAGTACCTCGTGATCCAGATCGCATGCTCCCGTCCCGTCTGGATCCACGACCACATCGAAACCACGGACCAGGGCTTCACGCGCGGACGTCGACAGGCACATATGGGTATAAAAGCCAACGAGCAACAGACTGGTGGCGCCGATGTCACGCAGCCATTCCTCCAGACCCGTTCCTGTAAACGCTCCGTAGACGTCTTTTTCAAATAGCCTTTCGGAGCGAAGACCCGGGTACGGCTCCAGACCGCCGGAAAGCTCCGCGCCCCATGATCCCGGAATAAAGGCTCGCGATTCGTTTGGCTTGTTGTAGTGCCGCACCCAGGCGATGGGGAGACTATTGCGGCGAGCCTCTTCCACCCGTGCCTGGATACATGCCAGGGCCTCCGCGTGATTGGGAACCGCGCGCAAACCATCCGCGGAAAATTCATTCTGTGCATCCACGACCACCAATGCCTGCATTGCACTTCTCCTTTCCGTATTAGATTAGAAAGAAGTGGAGATTGATCCTCTATGAATCGCGATGCTTCCAATAACACCGAATTTTCTTCGGACATGGACTCATTTAGGAGCTCGTCGTGGACCTAGACAGAAAAGATTTCGTCCTGCTGGAGGCGTTGCAGCAGAATGCCTCCCGGCGCCTTGAGGATCTTGCGGGGCTGGTGAAACTGGCGCCCTCCTCGGTGCATGAGCGCCTGCGGCGGCTCGAACGGGAGGGAATCATCCGGAAATGGACCGTGGAGGTGGATACTGCTGCGCTCGGATTGGGAGTTGTTGCATTTATCGGAATCCGCGCCACCCGTCCCTGCTCGGAACTTCTGGACTCGATAAAAAAGATCCCCTCCATCGAGGAGTGTCATTCGGTAGCTGGCGATCTCAGCATGATCCTCAAAGTGCGCGTGATGAATACTGGCGCACTACTCAACTTGTCAGAGCATCTGCGTCAGATATCCGGCATCGAGCAGACAGAGACCACGATCGTTCTCAAGACCCAGATCGACCGGCCAGTCGCACTCCAACAGGCGGCGACGAGCCATACCAAGTAAACAACCACGTAAACAAAGACGGCCTGCTCTCTACAGCTGTCCACACACCTTCGACACATCGAAGGCCGGCTTGGGATACTTCAGGTTCATCCCCTCAAGCGCTTCCACGATGATGCGGGAGATAGCCGCATTGCGGTACCACTTGTAGTCCGCCGGAATGACGAACCAGGGCGCGTGCTTCTGGCTGGTCGCATCGATCGCATCCCGGTAGTACTCCTGATATTTGTCCCAATAGATCCGCTCGTGAAAGTCGCTCTCGCTGATCTTGTAGTGCTTCTTGTTGTCGTCGCAACGAGCTTTGAGCCGGGCGGTCTGCTCCTTGTGGCTGATGTGCAGGAAGAACTTGAGAATCGTTACACCGTTGTCGTGCAGCATCTCCTCGAATTGGTTGATTTCGCGAAAGCGCCGCTTCGCCTCCTTGTCCGTGATCGTCTTATGCACACGTGTCACCAGCACATCCTCGTAGTGCGAGCGATTGAAGATGCCAATGGTGCCCAGCCGGGGCACCGCGGCGTGAGCGCGCCATAGATAGTCGTGTGCCGCTTCGAGCGGCGTCGGCACCTTGAACGGAGTCACGTTCACGCCCTGCGGATTGACGCCGGTAAAGATGTGCCGGATGGTGCCGTCTTTGCCCCCGGTGTCCATTGCCTGGAGCACGATAAGCAGGGCATGCTTGCATTCCGCGAACAGGATTTCCTGCAGCTCGCTGAGCTTTTCATAATGCTGCTCGAGCTCGTCCTGACAGTCTTCTTCCTTCTTGAATTTGCCGGTGTCGTCTGTCGAGTAATCTTTCAGGCGAAACTTTGCGCCGGGCTTCACCAGATATGGGCTCTTGATCCTCATGCAGGCAAATCTACATGCAGCGAATCTCGGACTGCCGCAACCTTGGTGCAAACCCCGATAGAAATGCCCCCAAAACGAAATTAAGGCGTACCTAAATTTAATTTAAGGCTTGCCTAAATCTACCCTATACTCGGACTATGGCAAGCGCCGCGACAGCCCAGCCCGCTAATCTCCCGGCCACCGGTCAGCGAAAGCTCTGGTACTACTTCGGGCCAGCCTTCGTCGCGAGCATCGCCTATATCGATCCGGGGAACTTTGCCACCAACTTTGAGGGTGGCACCCGGTTTGGCTACCAACTGCTCTGGGTGCTGCTGTGGTCGAACGCCATGGCGATCCTGATCCAGTACATGTCCGCGAAGCTGGGCATCGCGACGGGCCACACCTTGCCGGAGAACTGCCGCATTCACTTCTCGCGCGGCATGACGGTCTTTCTGTGGGTGGCGGCCGAGATCTCCGCGTTAGCGACGGACCTGGCGGAGTTCCTGGGCGCAGCGCTTGGCTTCTACCTGTTGCTGGGGCCGCGGCTGCTGGCCGCAGGGATGACGCGCACGCATGTCCTGCTGCTGGCTGCGGTCGCTACCGCGATCTGCGTCTTCCTCATTCTTGCGCTGCAGCAGTGGGGCTTCCGCCGGCTTGAGCTGGTCATCATGCTCTTCGTGGTCGTCATCGGCGGATGCTATGCGGCGGAGATGTTCTTCATCCACCCGCACTGGGGATCGATCGCGTATCACACGTTGGTTCCCATTCTGGACGGCAAGAGTGTCTATCTCGCTGTCGCGATGTTGGGCGCCACGGTGATGCCGCACGTGATCTATCTGCATTCGGGGCTGGTACAGCCGCGCGTGCTGGCGGAGCGCCTGCCGAGCGACACAAGCTCTTATGTCACACGCGCGCGCCTGCTGCGTATGGAGCTGTTCGACGTCATCCTGGCGATGAACGGCGCGTGGCTGGTGAACTCGGCGATGATCGTCGTCGCCGCGGCCGCATTTGCCGGCAAGGGGATGACCAGCATGTCCATCGAGGCGGCACATGCCACGCTCGGTCCGCTGCTGGGCGCTGCCTCGGCCACCCTGTTTGCCGTGGCGTTACTTTGCTCTGGCCTGTCGTCGTCCACGGTCGGCACCATGGCCGGCCAGATGATCCTCGAAGGCTTCATGCAGGTGCGCTTCTCCATCTTCCTGCGCCGCCTGCTGACCCTGTTGCCGGCGGTGCTCGTGATCGCGATCGGACTCGATCCACTGCGCATCCTGCTGCTCTCGCAGGCGGCGCTCAGCTTCACGCTGCCATTTGCAATGGTGCCGCTGCTAATCCTTACGCAGCGCGCAAACGTGATGCACCGCTTCGTGAACGGCCGTGTGGTTCAGTCGCTCGGCTGGCTGAGCACGACCATCATCCTGTCGCTGAACGGCGTGCTGGTGTGGCAGATGCTCCGCGGTTGAACCTGAGCAGATTCGGCCTGGAGCAGTGGGGTCCCCCCCTCCCGGTGCGGGAGGCTGGTTTGCAAGTCTCGCCGCATCAGGCGTTTAGCGTACCTTCCGGGGACTAAATTCTTCCAAACAAAGGGTTTACCGGTAAATTCGTCCATCCGTTGGAGTTAGGTCCCCAGATTTGACTAATTTCTGGTGCATCGCCTCTTCCCGGCATGTAAACCATTGTTACCAAATGCCTTACGGCTAAATTCTTCTCGCGAAAGGACTTACAAAGAAAAAGCCACGGAAAAATCTTCCGTGGCTTTCTTAGCCATTGTCAGGCCTATTTTCAGACTAGCAATTTTGGTGGGGTGATTTGGCAGGTTTCTGTGCGGCTGGTCCTCTGGGCGACCCATTTTGGTTCTGCGAATACGGGGCGTTTCCCTGCCTAAATCCAGGTCCGCGCCGATGGGGCTCCCGAAGACGAAGGAGCCCTCATCGGGCTAGCGTCCGCTCATCTTCTCCAGGTGTTCGGGATAGCGGTTCCCCTTCACCGGAATCTTCGATGAGGCTTGATCGATCTCGCGGAGATCGTCCGCGGTGAGTTCCACGGAGAGTGCTCCCAGGTTCTCTTCCAGCCGGGATAGTTTCGTCGTGCCGGGGATGGGCACCATCCACGGCTTTTGCGCCAAGATCCAGGCCAGCGCGACCTGGGCGGGCGTTGCCTTCTTCTTCGCCGCGATGTCGTTGAGCAGGTCCACGAATGCCCGGTTCGCTTTCATTGCATCCGGCTGAAAGCGTGGAAGCTGACTGCGGAAGTCCTTCTCACCGAGCTTGGTGCTCTCGTCGAGTTTGCCGGTAAGAAAGCCCTTGCCAAGGGGACTATACGGCACCATGCCGATGCCCAGCTCTTCGAGCAGCGGAATGATCTCCTGCTCAGGCTTTCTCCACCACAGGGAGTACTCGTTCTGGAGAGCAGCCACGGGTTGCACCGCGTGTGCGCGGCGGATGCTCTGGGCGCCGGCCTCGGAAAGGCCGAAGTGCTTCACCTTTCCTGCGGCGATCAGGTCCTTCACAGCACCTGCAACATCTTCCATGGGCACATCCGGATCAACCCGATGCTGATAGAAGAGGTCGATGCTGTCGATCTTCAGCCGCTCAGGGACGCATCGGCGACTTCTTTGATGTGCTCAGGACGGCTGTTCAGCGTTTGCGTGCCCGGCTTCCCGTTGGGCTCGCAATTGAAGCCGAACTTGGTGGCGATCACTACCTTGTCGCGGATGGAGGAGAGTGCCTTTCCGACGAGACGTTCATTTGTGAACGGGCCATACACCTCTGCAGTGTCGAAGAATGTGACCCCCAGGTCTACGGCCTTGTGCATCAGATCGATCATCTCGTTCTCGTCGTGAGCGTCACCGTACGAGAAACTCATCCCCATGCAGCCGAGACCCAATGCGGAGACTTCGAGGCCACTCTTTCCCAATTTGCGCTTTTGCATTGCAACTCCTTTTTCGAACCGGCCGGCGTTCCATCCGGAACTGCGGCTTAAGTTGAGTCTAGTGCTGCGTGGCTTATGAGACTAGTGAGCTGGATTAGGATGCTGTTATGAAAAATATTCATGAATCATGAGAAACGATTTGAGCGATCTTGCGGCATTCGCGGTTGTTGCCGCGGAACGTAGTTTCACCCGCGCGGCCGCCCGGCTTGGCGTCTCGCAGTCAGCACTGAGCCATACCGTTCGAGGGCTGGAACGAAAGTTAGGCCTGCAACTGCTGGCGCGCACGACGCGGAGCGTTTCGGCGACCGCAGCCGGCAGCGCTCTCCTGGACGAACTCGTCCCCTCTCTAGAGCGCATTGAGCGATCGCTGGCAGCGGCCCGAAAGCTGAAGGAACGGCCCGCAGGGCGCATTCGACTCGTCATTCCACGCACGGCGGCCGATCTCGTCCTGTTGCCCAAGTTGGCGCGATTCGCACAGGCCTATCCGGAGATTGTTCTCGAGGTTACTTCGTCGAACGACCCGATCGATCTTGTGGCTCAGCAATATGACGCCGGCATTCAGATTGGCGAATTTATCCAAAGCGACATGATTGCGGTTCGCGTCAGCGAAGACTTACGGCTCGCCGTGGTCGGCTCACCGCAATACTTCAGGTCGCACGCTGCCCCGAGAAATCCGCGCGATCTAAAGAACCATGCCTGTATCGGCTTCCGCTTCAGCAATGCTGTGTATCGTTGGGAGTTTGAAAAGGGGCGGAAATCCATGACGGTCCATCCGCGGGGACCGGTGACGTTCGATGATCCAGACCTGGTCATACAGGCAGTGCTGAATGGTATGGGCATCGGGACTTCCCTAGAACAAACCCTGCAGGAAAGGATCGCCAAGGGGTATCTTGTTCAAGTTCTGCGGGAGTGGTGTCCAAAGTTTCCCGGGTATTTTCTGTATTACCCAAGCCGCCGCAATCAACCTGCCGCACTTGCTGCTCTGATCGACACGCTTCGCCTCAAAGACTGAGCCAAGGCGGCCGCAACAGAAAATCATCTGTTAAGAAACGGGCCCTAAGATAGATTTCGTGTGATGCTGGGTGCCTCTCGTCGATAGGAGATCGAATTGTCTATTTCCATTGCAATCCTTGGAGCTTCCGGGTCGGTTGGTACGGCGCTTGCGGCACAGGTACTTCGCAGCGGTCTGCTGGAGCCGCAGGACAGGGTTCAACTTGTAGGGCACGGAAATCCAGATAGCGAAGCCAGGCTGCTTGCCACCCGCATCGATTTGCTCGATGCATTCGATGACAGTCGCGTCGAATTGGAGGTTGTGCCGCAGATCTCCGATCTGGATGCGGACATTGTGGTGATTACTTCGGGCATCGGGCTTTCGCCAAAGTGCACCAATCGCCGGGATATGGGCGTCATCAATTTCGAGCTCTTTCAACAGATCGCCGTCGAATGCGCCGCGCATGTTCCGGATTCGCTGTTCATTGTCGTCAGCAATCCCGTGGAGCTCGCGGTGCAGACTCTATGCGAAAAGCTGGATCGGAAGCGTGTCGTCGGCATCGGCGCGCAACAGGACTCGCTGCGATTCGCAAGAGCGATTGCAAGAGACCTCGGGATGAGCCGGCATCAGGTACGCGCCACTGTATTGGGCGAACACGGGCAAAGCATGGTGCCTCTGTGGAGCAGCGTGGAACTGACCACGCGACAGAAGGAGATGGATCAGGCATTGGAAGATCTGCGAAAGCAGAGCAATGCGATCGACCTGCGAGAGCGCGTAGCATCCCTGCGGCAATCCGTAGTCGCACTCCTCGAGAACGAAAAGATCGCCGAAGCATACGAGGTGGCACGCTGCGCCGCGCCCGATGCGCGCATTTTCATCGAGCCGTTTATCACCGGACATTGCATGCATTCCACCCCGAACGCCACGGCAAATGCAACGCTTCGCGTGATCGCCGCCGCGCTGGCTGACGACCACCGCCGTATCCATGGCCAGGTGATGATCGAGGGTGAATGCCTGGGCATACATGGGGTCTTCGGCGTACCCATCTCGCTCGATCGAGCCGGCTGGATCCAGCGCCCGATGGACCTTCAGTCAATTTCGCCACTCGAGCAGGCCATGATTGCGGATTCCGCAAAATCCATCCGGGATTTCCTCGATGAGGTCACCGGCAGGCCAGCAGCGGCAAGTCAGTAGAGCCACTCCCCGGGTGGAGTTACACTAGAGGGCGGACATGAACTACCAGCATCTGTCGCCATCCGATGCCCCTCGCATGCAGCGCTTTCGCCGCGGCCGCCACGATCGCGGACGCACCCTCCTCTCCTGAAGACTGCCTGCCCCCGAACACTCTCGCGTCCTTTTGGAGTTGCATGCGGTGCGCCCGGCAGGTTCCCTTCGAACTGTTTTGACATGGGTATACGCAACCCGATACAGGAGATCCGATTCCGATGAACAGCTTTGGCAGCAAATCCACTCTCACCAGCAACGGCAAATCCTACGAGATCTATCGACTGAAGGCGCTTGAGACGAAGGGCTTCGCGCTCGGGAAGCTTCCCTACTCGCTGCGCATCCTGCTCGAAAATCTGCTCCGCCAGGAGGACGGCAAGTCCGTGACGGCGGCGGATATTGAATTCCTCGCCAAGTGGAATCCCAAGGCGGAGGCCGATCGCGAGATCGCCTTTATGCCGGCACGGGTGCTGATGCAGGACTTTACCGGCGTACCCGCCATTGTGGACCTGGCAGCCATGCGCGATGCCATGAAGAAGCTGGGCGGCAAGCCGGAGAAGATCAACCCGCTGCAGCCGGCCGAGCTGGTGATTGACCACTCGGTGCAGGTGGATGAGTTCGGCACGGCGCGCGCTTACGACATCAACGCCGCGATGGAGTTTGAACGGAACCGCGAACGTTACGCATTCCTGAAGTGGGGACAGTCGGCCTTCCGCAACTTCTCCGCAGTGCCGCCGGGCATGGGCATCTGCCACCAGGTGAATCTGGAGTACCTGGCGCGCGTCGTCTTCACGACCGAAGTAAACGGCAACCCTGCGCGCGTATCCGGACACGCTGGTGGGCACCGACTCACACACTACGATGATCAACGGACTGGGCGTGCTGGGCTGGGGCGTGGGCGGTATCGAGGCCGAGGCTGCGATGCTGGGCCAGCCGGTTTCCATGCTGGTGCCGCAGGTGGTCGGGTTCCGGCTCACTGGTAAGCTGCGCGAGGGCGCGACGGCGACGGATCTCGTCCTGACCGTGACCGAGATGCTGCGCAAGCTTGGCGTGGTGGGCAAGTTCGTGGAGTTTTATGGCGAAGGCATCACGGAGCTGCCGCTGGCGGACCGCGCTACCATCGGCAATATGGCGCCGGAGTATGGCGCGACCTGCGGCATCTTCCCGGTGGACGCGGAGACGCTGCGCTATCTGCGGCTGACCGGGCGCAGCGAGGAGCAGGTGGCTCTGGTGGAGGCGTATTACAAGGAGCAGGGGCTGTTCCACACGCCGGGCGCGCCGGAGGCGGAGTACTCCGCCACAACTGAGCTGGATCTGAGCACGGTGCAGCCATCAGTCGCGGGACCGAAGCGGCCGCAGGACCGCGTGCTGCTGAAGGATGCGGGCGAGAACTTCAAGAAGGTGCTGCCGACGCTGCTGGGGCCCAATGTAAACCAGTCCGTGGCGCGACAGGTGAGCCGCTGGGAGGGTGAGGGCGGCGGCACCGAACCGGCCCATGACCACGCGCCCGTGACCACGGTGAAGCAGCGCTTCGGCGTCGATCCGGACAAGTACCTGGACAATGGCTCTATCGTGATCGCGGCGATTACGAGTTGCACGAATACGTCGAACCCATCGGTGATGGTGGCCGCGGGGTTGCTGGCGAAGAAGGCCGTGGAGAAGGGCCTTGCCGTGCCGCCGTGGGTGAAGACGTCGCTGGCGCCGGGCTCGCGCGTGGTCACCGACTACTACCACGAAATCCGGCCTGCTGCCGTATCTGGACAAGCTGCGGTTCAACGTCGTTGGCTACGGCTGCACCACGTGCATCGGCAACTCCGGGCCGCTGCCGACAGACGTGTCGAAGTCGATTGATGATCACGGCCTGGTGGCGGTCTCTGTGCTGAGCGGCAATCGCAACTTCGAAGGCCGCATCAACTCCGATGTACGCGCGAACTACCTGATGTCGCCGCCGCTGGTGGTGGCGTACGCGCTGGCCGGCCGCATCGATCACGATTTCGACAAAGAGCCGTTGGGGCAGACGAAGGACAAGAAGCCGGTCTTCCTACGCGATATCTGGCCGACGCAGCAGGAGGTTTCGGAGACGATTGCGAGCTCGGTCAGTTCCGAGGCCTTCCGCAAGGAGTACGCGACCGTCACCGATGGTGATCAGAACTGGCAGCACCTGAAGTTTCCGACCGGCGAGGTCTACCAGTGGGAGCCGGACTCCACCTACATCCGGCAGGCGCCGTACTTCGACAACATGCCAAAGGTGCCCGCTGCGGTGACAGATATCCGCGATGCGCGAGTGCTCGCAGTGTTGGGCGACTCGGTGACCACTGATCACATCTCCCCCGCAGGCTCGATCAAAGCGAATGGTCCCGCAGGAAAATATCTGAGCGAGCACGGCGTGAAGCCGGCGGACTTCAACTCGTATGGATCGCGGCGCGGCAACCACGAGGTGATGGTGCGCGGCACCTTTGCCAACGTGCGGCTGCGCAACCGGCTGGCACCCGGCACGGAAGGCGGCGTAACGCGACTCTTGCCCGAGGGCGAGCCGATGAGCATCTTCGACGCGTCGGTGAAGTATGCCGAGCGCGGAACACCGCTGGTGATTCTTGCCGGCAAGGAATACGGCTCCGGTTCGTCGCGCGACTGGGCAGCGAAGGGGCCGCGTTTGCTGGGTGTGCGCGCAGTGATTGCCGAGAGCTACGAGCGCATTCACCGCTCCAACCTGGTGGGCATGGGCATTCTGCCGCTGCAGTTCGTGAATGGGGAGACTGTCGAATCGCTGGGATTGACGGGCGAGGAGACATACAGCTTCCCCGGCCTGAAAGCGCTGCTCGATGCCCGGCTGGCCACCGGCCGCGAGCTGAGCGTCGAGGTGACAGACGCGAAGAAGCAGCACGCGCACATTCAAAGCAAAGGTGCGCATCGACACGCCGCAGGAGATTCTCTACTACCAGAACGGCGGCATCCTGCAGTACGTGCTGCGCCAACTCGCAGCGAACTAGTGCTCGCCGCAGGGGCGGATGCGCCTGCGGCGCGATCTGTCGGGTTCGCTTCCGTTGGTCACTCACGCTTGGTGCGATAGGCGAGCGGACGGACTGCGGATCCTTCCTAAGACCGATCTCTTGTCGCGCATCTACCTGCCGATAGAGACTGATCAGGACCGAACAGGGCGCTTCGGCAACGGAACGTCTTTTGCTTTTGCGGAGGCGATGGGCCCGATGATGCGACGACTGCTGCTTGGCGTAGTGTTTATGCTGGCGACAACTGCGTGGGCGCGACCGCGCAAGCCGCTCGTCATCGTGATCAGTCTGGACGGCTTTCCTGCTTATGCCTTCGACGATGCGCGGTTGCCGATTCCCACGTTGCGCATGATGCAACGCGAAGGGGCGGCCGCCGCTTCGATGCGCCCGATCAATCCCACGGTGACCTGGCCGAACCACACCTCCATCGTCACCGGTGTCGATGCGTCGGTCCATCATGTGCTTGTCAACGGACTGCTCGAAGGACAGCACGACGGTCCGGTGAGCATCCATCCCGGCGCGGATAAGTCGGTGCTGGTGCATGCGCAGACCATTTATGACGCGGCGCACGCGGCGGGTCTAAAGACCGCGCAGGCGGACTGGGTGGCGATCCACAACTCGGGAACGATCGATTGGGAGTTTGCCGAATCGCCAGACCCGAAGAGTCCACTGGCACAGCAACTGGTCCGCGAAGGACGGCTGACGGAGCAGCAACTGGATAGCTTCACGCACGCGGGCAGCCAGGAGTGGCGCGACAATCTGTATACCGACGCGATGACGGATGTGATCCGCGATCATCGCGCCAATCTGATTCTGTTGCACCTGCTGGCGCTCGACTCCACCAACCACCGCTACGGTCCCAACAGCCCGGCCAGCGATATCGCGATGGCTTTCCTGGATGACAAAGTGCGTGAGGTTGTCGACGCCGTGAAGGCGGCACATGAGATGAAGCACGCGACATTCTTCATCGTGTCGGATCACGGCTTCGGCGAAGTCGACCATTTGATTCGCGCCAACATGGTATTGCGCGACGCCGGCCTGCTGGATGCGCAGGCGGGCGGCGCGCTACAAGGAGCGTGTGCGGTGCCGGAGGGTGGCTTTTCGCTGGTGTACCTGGACAAGAACGCGCCGGCTGGCACGGCTGCGAAGCTGCAACAGATATTTGCAAAGACGGAAGGCGTGGAGCGCGTCTTCACTCCTGCGGAGTACGCGGCGCTTGGCCTTCCAACACCGGCGCAGTCGGATCAGGCGCCGGATCTGTTTCTTGCAGCCAAGGATGGGTATTCCTTTGCCGGCGGCGATACGGCGGATGCCGCGGTCGAAGAGGTTTCGGATCGCGGCAGCCACGGATATCTGAACAGCAATCCGAAGATGCAGGCGATTTTCGTCGCGTGGGGCGCGGGCATTCGCGGGGGCACGAAGCTGGAGGCTATCCCGAACCTGGATGTCGCGCCCACGGTCGCAACGCTGCTGCACGTGAAGCTGGATCACGCGCAGGGAAAGCCGCTTACCGGGATTCTGAAGTAGAGGGGACTTGCAAGATCAGCCTCCTGACTAGTATCCTGACTAGTCAGGAGGCTGACTATGTGGCAGGTTCAGGAGGCCAAGGCGAAGTTCAGCGAATTTCTCGACAGGGCACTCCGCGAAGGACCCCAGGTGGTCTCCCGGCGAGGCGTGGCGGCGGCAGTGCTGGTGCCGATTGAGGAGTGGGAACGGCTGAAGCAGAGAGCGCGGCCCACTCTAAAGGACCTTTTACTGTCGGAGGAGAACCGCTTTGAGATCGATCTGCCGCCGCGGGGTTCGCTGAAGCTGCGCCCCATCATCCGGTTCGAAGACGAGTAAATGTACCTCCTCGATACAAATGTAATCTCAGAAATGCATAAGCCTCGGCCTCACGGTGCGGTTCTCGCCTGGTTTCGCGTGCAAGCCGAAGAGAATCTGCACCTCTCCGCAGTGAACGTGCTTGAGTTGCAAAGAGGCGCTGAACGAACACGAAAACAAGACCGGCCCAGGGCTGAAAAGATCGATCATTGGATCGATCAGATAATAAATACGCTTCCCATAATCGCTTTGGACACTAGGATCGCCCGCGAGGGGGCCAGGCTGATGGTTGGCAGATCAGAAGATCTGTTTGAAGATGCAATGCTGGCAGCAACGGCTCGTATCCATAGGCTCACGGTAGCGACCCGAAATCTCAAGGATTTCGCCCTCTTCGACGTGCCGACCTTCAATCCATTCACATATTCGAATTAGCGCCGCACTTCCAGCATCACCAGCGAGTTCACCGGAAGATCGACATCGATCTTGCCGTCGCGCAGCGTGGCCTTCTCTGGCGGGCTGAGCTTTGAGGCTTCATTCAGTTCGCGGACCTGGGCTTCCGTCGGATAGCGCGGGCTGCCCATCCCGCGATACGCCGCGAGCGTGTTGCCGTGCGTTGGATCGAGGCGCGTGATGCTGACCGCAGCGTCGCCGGGCACGTGCTCGAAGCTGATTTGCATCTGCTTCGCCACACCGGGGCCGCCCGGTTGATGCGCGGCCGGCGGATCTGCCATATTCCACACCGCGACGACGAGTGTGCCATCGGACCGGCGGGTAACGAGCGCGTTCTTCGAGTCATTCGCGAGACGCTCATTGCCGAGATGATGCAGCATGGCGAAGGCGTTGAAGCTGGGCTTGCGGATGCTCCAGGGCGCGATGAGGCCGAAGCCGCCGTCGAATGGCTCGCGTTTGGGGCCGTCTTCTTCGAAGACGTCGTCGAAGGTCCAGAAGGACATGATGTTGGCGAGGCCATCGCATTCGCGAATGGTGTTCGCCACCGCCGGCCCGACGAAGGTGGTGTCGCGGGCGGCGTCGATGCCGATGACGTTCCACTCGGTGACGAACCAGGGAATGTGCGGCATGGGTGAGTCAGCGATCTGCTGCTTCACGTGGGCCATGGCGGCACACAGACGATCGTCCATCGGCGGCAGCGTGCTGGGGGTGAAGATGTGTACGTAATCTTCATCGGCGTAGCCATGGGTAGAGAGGAAGTCTACCGGCACGTTGTTGTCGTGCGTGTACTTCAGAAATGCGGGCACCCACTCCTCGGCGGCTGCGGCCGGGCCACCGACGCGCAGACGCGGGCTTACCGACTTCAGCGCGTGGGCGGTGTGGCTATAAAGCTCGAAATACGTAGATTGCTTGGGCTCGCCGACCCAGAAATCGATGTTGGGCTCGTTCCACACTTCGAAATACCATTGCGAGACCTCATCGATGCCATAGCGCGCAATCAGGTTCTCGCCAAGTGCGCGGATCAGCGCATCCCAGCGCGCGTAGTCTTTGGGCGGAGCGACATTCGGCTTGTACCAGAAGGCATGCGGCGCCGGATGCGCTGCAAGCTGTTTGGGCATGAAGCTGATTTCGACCACGGGACGCACGCCGCGTGCGAGCAGGCCGTCGTAGATCTCATCGACATAGGTGAAGTTGTATTGCGGCTGGCCGTGTTCGTCTTCGGTGTAGACGCCATTTTCGTCATCGAGAATGCCATGGAAGCGGACGTACTTCATGCCGGTGACGCTCTTCACGGCGGCCAGATCGTTGCGGTAAGCCTCGCGCATCGCGAGATTGGCGTGGCCGGAACCGAACATCTGCTCCCAGAAGTGCGGCAACGGCGTCGCGCTGGCGTGGGCGTCTACTGTCAGTGTTTCCCGGGTCGCCGTCTCCTGCGCGTGAGCGGCCCCCAACCCAGCCATCAGCAACAGGCAAAGGAATGCCGTACTCCGACTTCTTCTTTGCATCACGCACCCTCCTGAAATCGTTCCGCTGACAAGTTTAGTACGAGCGCAATCGTTTGCGCATTGCAACAAAGCAAAAGGCGGAGTTGCCTCCGCCTTTGCCGTTGCCTTCCATGCCGGTGAGCCTGATGCGGGGCCTGCTAGATACCTACCGCGTAGGAGTCCAATGGTTCCTGATCGCCTGCGTGCTTGTAGAAGTCGTATGGCGAGCGGTGATTGAACTTGTAGCGCACCCTGAGTTCGTGGCCAATGAGCAGGCCGAGGGCTGCAACGCTCACTGCAACGCCGGTCCAGGTGACGGTGCGCAGCAGATAGTTTGGCTTTTTCTCGAATGGTAGAAGACTGGTCATGATCCTTCCCCGCTGAGGTGCATTGATCGGCCCGCACCACTCTCTCTTCCTACCTCATGATAACGCAGCTACGTTGCCCCGCGGATGCATTACGACCGTGCTCGTGGTTCCGTTTTGGTCTCAGTTGGGTGCGCCACTGCCTCGATGGCATGCAACAGTGCAACTTTCCGGTCAGGCGGTAAGAAGCTTGCTTCTATAGAGTTGCCCGCAAGCTCGCGGAGTTGCTCCAGGGTGAATTGAAATTCATGCTCCGCCAGCCGATATTCGCCCAGCAGGTCGCTGCCGAAGAGGGTCGGATCGTCCGAATTCAGGCTGATCATCAGGCCCGACTCGAAGTAGCGCCGCACCGGGTGTTCTGCGAGCGAGGGGCAGGATCCAGTCCTCACATTGGAGGTCATGCAGATCTCGACGGGTACCTGCCGCTCCGCTAGAACCTCCATCAGCTCGGCATCGAAGTGCGCAGACAATCCGTGGCCGATGCGTTCTGCACCGATGTTGAGCGCACCCCAGATGCCCTCCGGCCCCACGGTTTCGCCCGCGTGCGCGGTGAGCCGGAGTCCTGCCTCGCGGGCCTGGGCATAGAGATCGCGGAAGGGCTCTGCGCCGGTGCGGCGTTCGTCTCCGCCAATGCCGATACCGATGATGGAGGGATGCTCGCTGCGCATCTCGGCGGCCTTGTGAAAGACACGCGCGGCCTCCTCGACACCGAAGTGCCGCACGGCGTCGAAGATCCATAGAATGCTGATGCCGAATTCGCGTTCGGCGCGCAGACGGGCGCGCTCCATCCCGGTGAAGAGCGGCTCGAATGCAATGTGCCGCCAGTAGTAGACAACGCCGACGGAGACGTAGACCTCGGCATGCACCACGCCCTGTGCGCAAGCGCCCGCGCCATGCGGTATGTGATGAGCTCGTAATCGTCCGGCGTGAGCAGCCGCTCGGTGATGGCCTTGAAGGCCATCAGGAAGCCGGTAAAGTCGACATAGCGATAGAGAGCGCGCGCCTGCTCCAGCGTGAGCCGGCCAGCGGGATGGCGCTCGCTCAACTCCACCAGCGTCTCGGGCGTGACCGTGCCTTCGAGGTGCAGATGCAGCTCCGCTTTGGGCAGGCTGCGCAGGAATTCGCTGGTGGCATCGTTCACTCTTCAAGTCTAACCAGCATTCGGCATGGAAAACGAAAAGCCGGAGCGATGGGAATCGCCCCGGCTTGCCGGTGAGTGAATCCGCTAGAACCGGTAGTTTGCGGAGAACTGCAGACGCCGCTCTTGCGAGCGAACGCTCTGGTTGGAGACGTTGCCGAAATTACTGTCGGTGATTCCGGTATCCGGGTTTCCGTAGCTGGCGATATTGAGTGCGTTGAATGCGTCGAAGCGGAAGCCCACGGTCTGCTCGCGGAAGGTGTGGAAGTCCTTGAAAGCCGACATATCCACGTTCAAATATCCGGGACCGCGCGTGTTGCCATTCCTCGCGGTTCCGAAGGTATTCGGAGCGGGAGCGCCGAACGCGCAGACGCCATTGTCAACACCCGGCGTTGTACATGGCGTCGCCGAGGGATCGTTCCCATACCAGTGGTCGATGCTGCGATTCACGATCTTCAATGGACGATACTGATTGGGCCGCGAGTTGCCGTAGCTGTTGGAGTTATTGCCCGGGCCGGTGATGGTCTCCGGAAAACCGGTATAGCTGACGATGGCGGTCGAGAGCTTCCAACCCGCGATGGCCTCGTCCACGACATGGTTCGCCCCGGAGAAGTATTGCTGCCCACGCCCCAGGGGCAGAGCGTAGACGCCCGTGGCGGTTACATTGTGCCGTATGTCGTATCCGGCAGGTCCCCAGTCCGCGGCGCTGTCGTAGTAGTTCTGAAAGGCACCCGATGCGGTACCCCCATCTCCACTTACATTCAGGGGGTAGTTGCCCGAACTGTTGGTCAGCGCCTTGCCATAGGTGTAGTTCAGGGTGAACTCCAGACCGTGGCTGAAACGCTGCCGCAGGATCGCCTGCAAGGCCTGATA
Organism: uncultured Acidobacteriaceae bacterium; assembly: GCA_963815025.1. Classification (GTDB taxonomy): domain Bacteria; phylum Acidobacteriota; class Terriglobia; order Terriglobales; family Acidobacteriaceae; genus KBS-83. The sequence goes on from CAWFFD010000002.1 coordinate 394,847, forward strand.
GTTCATCGCGGCGCGCGATTCGGTGATGAGCAGGATATTCGAGCCGATGCTGGTGGATGGATCGATCGCGTTGATCCCGATGAATGGGTTGTTGTAGTACGGAGCGGAGGTGGGATCTCCGTTCACCAGGTACTGGTTGAGGTTGCCGTAGTCTTCAATGTGCTGGCCCTGCTCGCCGAGATATCCCACCTGGAGAGACATGGCATTGGTCAGCGCGTACTCCGTGGTAAGACTCCATTCCTGTACGTACGCGGGCTGGATGTCTTGCGGGTAGACGTTGAACGTACCGCCATAGGAGACGGTGCCGCCAGTGAAGCCCTGCTCGGCGGTCCGCGGAGTACCCGGGTTACCCGGCGTCGGAGTCACAGTGTTTACGTTTACTGCCTGAATGAAAGGAGTGATCGAGGTCAGACGCTGGTTGGAAGAGTTGCTTTCGTAGAAGCTGGTCGCGCCATAGCCCCCGCGAATTACGAAGCGGTCGGACGCCTGATAGGCAAAGCCCAGCCGCGGCATGATCTGCCTGTGGTTGCTGTCGTAGCATGCGCCGTTACCGCAGAGTCCTGAGCCGGCGGGCGCACCGGTCGGCACGTGCCCACCGGCATAGATCACCTGTCCCGTGGCTATGTCGATGTTGCCGGTTTTGTTATTCTCTTCAACCCAAGGCTGGTCCCATTCATAACGAATGCCAAGGGTCAGCGTGAGCTTTGGCGTGGCCTTAAAGGCATCGCTGACAAAACCTGCGATACGCCATTGCCGCTGACCGACGTTCACGCTGCTTAGAGTTGCCTGGGCCGTACTCACGCGATCCAGCAGGAAATCTGCGCCTCCATATCCTCCCGCGTTCGCAATCGACGGATTGCTGGTGAAGGCCCCGCTATAAGTCAGAGATCCAAGGTAACCGTCGTTGTTGCTTGTAGGATAGTTGTTCTGATACCGGATCGCCTGGATACCGGCGTCCACGGTGTGGTTGCCGTGCTGCCAGGTGAGCGTATCGACGTAGCTGAAGGTGTTGTCGATCAAGGTGCCGCCATTCAAGGCCGGACTTCCGACGCCGGTAATGCCGCCACTGATGTTTTGGAAGGAGAAGCCGTTATATGCCTGGTTAGGAAAGGTGATTCCAACCTTGGCATTCCCGCTTGTTCCGAACTGGCCAGTTGTATCCACGGGCAGGCCCTCGTTCCAATGCACGCGGGTATAACCGATGCGCGCTGAGTTGATGATGGTCGGCGAGAAGATATGCACCCAGTTCGCGCCGGTGACTTTGCTAGGAAAGAGGTTCGCACCGGGGAAAGTGATAGGGATCAACGCTACCGTTCCGTCATAACCGGTGCCCATGGAATAGAAACCGGTGATCTTGTCCGAGGCACGGGGATCGTATTCGATCTTGATATCGCCCTGATTGTTGGCCTTGAACTGCCGCGACGGCCCCTGGAAATCATTCTGAACAACTCCGTCTGTCGGAGTGGCATTGGGCAGGGGGTAAAGATCGGGGTGGGCGAAGAGAAACTTGGCCACTGGATTGACAATCGGAATCCCCTTGTTCCCGACGAAGGGCGCGAAGCCGTTCTGGGGGTCATAGAGCTGGATGGGATTCTGAGCCGTCAGGAGGGCGGAGAAATCGCCCTGGCGCATCGCCGATGTGAGGACACTGCCCTGGGTCACTCCACCCGTGTGGAAGCGCGATCCCAGGTAGTCCACGAAGAAGAACAACTTATCGCGCTTGATGGGTCCGCCAAAGGTTCCGCCGAACTGGGCCTGAGAGTAGGGATTGACCGGAATGATCGGACTGGCATGGTTGTTGTTCCAGGAATTGGCATTGAGCCGGTAGTCCTGCACATAGCCATACGCCGAGCCATGAAACTGATTGGTGCCGCTCTTGAGAACGGAGACTACACCGCCGCCGTTCACGTTGCCGTAGTCGGCAGGAGAGTTCGCCGTCAGTACCTTGACCTCTTCAAGCGCCTCGGGCGCCGGACTATAGGCGATCAGGTTGTTGAAGGTCTCGTTGAGATCGATGCCGTCGAGGGTGTAGTTGTTTGCCTGGGCGCGATTCCCGTTGAGGTTGACCGAGTCGGTGTAGTAGGTGCTGCGCTCGATGCTCGTCGTCCCGGATGTGCCCGCGGTGGTGACCGCTCCCGGTACGTACAGAGTCAGGGCGGAGAAGTCGAGGCCGTTGAGCGGCATGTTGCGGATGGTGTTCGCGGTAAAGGTGCCACTGAGCGTGGGGTCGCTGGTGTTCAGGATAGGCGGAACACCGCCCTCGACATTGACCGTGGTGGCGGATGCGCCCGCCTGAAGATGCGCATCGACCTTCGCAATCTGTTTCACTTCCAATGCGAACGCCGGGAACTTTTGGGCGGCGAACCCAGACGCCGACACGGTGACCTCGTATTGCCCAATGGGCAGGAACTGGATGTTGTAGACGCCGGCGCCGTTGGTGGTGGCCTGGGTATCGACGCCGGTTCCAATGTCATGCGCGGTGACCTGCGCGTTGGGGACGACTGCCCCGGTGGTGTCGGTTACGGTTCCGCCGATGCTTCCCGTGACGGTCTGTGCCGAAAGCGAAGAAGTGATCGTTATCATAAGGGTTGCCAGAAATACTGGCAAAAGGCGCTGGATGCGCATGTATAGCCTCCGATGCCGACGGCACAGCCAGAGCAGTCAGGCTGCGACGAACGACCTTTGATTATGCACGTTTGACGTGCAAACGAGAACATTGGGGAGCGAGAGGTTCTGCAAGGCGACACGTTCTGTCGACAGAACGAAACATTGAAGAATTGATGGGGATCGTCAGCTTGTCTGACAGTATCGACTAGCGGGCGGCGAACTCGCTGCGCTTGCGGGAGTAAGAGACGTAGATGACCAGGCCGATGATCAGCCAGCCGAAAAAGCGCAGCCAGGTCATGATCGGCAGTCCTGCCATCAGCAGCGCGCAGAAGGCGATGCTGAGAATCGGCGTCGCAAATCCGCCCGGGGCGCGGAAGCTGCGATGCCGCTCCGGCTCGCGCACCCGCAGGATGATGACGCCGATCGAGACCAGCACGAAAGCAAAGAGCGTGCCGATGTTGGAGAGATCGGAGAGCGTGCCGATGTCAAGCAACCCGGCAGGTATGCCAACCAGGAACCCGGCGATCCATGTGGCCACCGCCGGAGTGCGAAAACGCGGATGAACCTTGCCGAACCAGGCGGGGAAGAGGCGGTCGCGGGACATGGCGAACCACACGCGCGCCTGGCCAAGCTGGAAGACGAGGATGGACGAGATCATGCCGACCATCGCGCCCAGCAGAACGATAAGCCGGATCCATTGCAGGTTGTGACCGCCCGGCAGTATGGATAGCTTTTTGAGCGAGTTCACGACCGGCGCTGCGTCATCAATCAGGGTGTTCCACGGAACCAGGCCGGTGAGCACCACGGCCACCGCGATGTAAAGAACCGTGCACACCACCAGCGTGCCGATGATGCCGATGGGGACATCGCGCTGCGGGCGATGGCACTCTTCCGCCGCGGTCGAGACCGAATCAAAGCCGATGTACGTGAAGAAGATGATCGAGCCGCCGGTGAGCACGCCGGACCAGCCGTTGGGATAGTAAGGGTGCCAGTTTCCCGGCTTGATGAAGTGCGCCGCGCCAAAGATGAAGATGAGGATGGCGGCGATCTTCAGCAGCACCATGATGTTGTTGGTGCGCGCCGACTCCCGGATGCCGCGCACCAGCACCACGGTAAGGATCATGACGATCAGAAACGCGGGAACATTGAAGCCGAAGTGCCATCCCGGCGCATAAAGCTGCTTGCCGGTGAAGTCGGAAAAGCCGGACGGGAGATAGGCGGGCGAAATCCAGGCGACCGACGGATGCACTCCGAACCAGTCGAGGAAGTCGACCATGTGGGCGGCAAATCCCACGCAGACGGCCATGTTGGAGACGGCGTATTCCAGGATGAGATCCCAGCCGATGATCCACGCGACCAGCTCGCCCATCGTCGCGTACGTGTAGGTGTAGGCGGAGCCGGCGATCGGGATCATGGAGGCGAGTTCGGCATAGCAGAGGCCGGTAAACCCGCAGACGATCGCCACCAGGACGAGTGAGACGGCCAAGGCCGGTCCTGCGCCGGGACGGCCGATGAGCGCCTGATGCCGGATGAGGTAATCCAGCAATGGTGTGTTGAGGATCGACGAGGTATCGAACTTCTCGCCGGCGATGGCGGTGCCGATCACCGTGAAGATTCCGGAGCCGATGACGGCGCCGATGCCCAGTGCCGTGAGCGAAACAGGTCCAAGCGACTTCTTCAGTGCGTTTTCCGCGCACTCCGAGTCGCTGATCAGCTTATCGATGGACTTGCGAGCAAAGAGTTGCGACAGAGGGCGGCGGCTCCGGCAGAAGGTTCCGGCCAGCGCGAGCACGCCGGCCGGGTGACACTACCTTAAGCTATCTTCCCTGCCGGTGTAGACAGGAAAGTTCTTCTAGCGCTTGCTCGCGCCCCGCGCCAGTTTCTTGATCTTCTTCTTTTTGGAGCCGCGAGGCTCGGTGCGCTTGGCCTTGGGAGCCGCCTTCTTGCGTGCGGCGCGCTTCACCTTCTTGCGCTCCTGGGTATCTTCGATCTTCGTCGTATTTGCCATGCTGTCTCTCGATTCCTGAAAAGTCGTCCGGCCGATTGGAACGAGGTCAGACTCGCTCAAGCTGGGCAAACTTCTCGACCAGCTTTTTCACGCCGAACTTCGTGAATTGTACTGTAATCTTCGCGTCGTCGCCGTCGCCCTCGCGGCGGAAGACCACGCCGTCGCCATACTTTGGATGGCGGACACGCTGCCCGCTCTTGAAGCCGACCACGCCCTTTGCCTCCGGAACCGGCAGCTTCGGGCGCTTCGCAACCGCACCGCCACGGCTTGAGAAAAAGCTGGCGATGTTGTCGATGGAACCAGCATCGCGGCTCGGCTTCCCACCGGCGTATCCGTAACCGGCCTTTTCGTAATTACGATCATTACGATTGCCACTCGAAGCGGGCGCACTCTGGTCTTCGTCCTCGTAGCTGTAATGACGCTCGCCGTCCTCGTTAAAGCGGCCGCCGCTGCGGCTGGACGATCCCGAGCTATACCGGGCCGCGTAGCCACCCCAGGACGTGGCTCGCTCGCGGCCACCGCTCAGGTCTTCCAGCAGTTGCTGCGGCACTTCTTCCAGAAAGCGCGAGGGCAGCGCCGCGTCCGGCATGTCGTTGCCGTAGCGCCGACGATAGCGGGCGCGGCTCAGAATCAGGGTGTCCATGGCGCGCGTCATGCCGACGTAGCAAAGCCGCCGCTCTTCTTCGAGGCCGGCGGGATCGGTCAGCGTGCGCGAGTGCGGGAAAAGACCTTCCTCCATACCGCACAGCAGCACCAGCGGAAATTCGAGACCCTTTGCAGAATGCAATGTCATCAGGGTGACGCGGCTGTCCGGCTTGTAGTGGTCGGTATCGCTGACCAGCGCCGCGTGATCCAGAAACTCGGCCAGCGTCTCGCCACGTTCCTCCGCATCCTGCGCGGCGTTCGCGAGTTCCTTCAGATTTTCAATGCGGGAGAAGGCTTCGGGCGTGCCTTCGTCTTCGAGCGCGCGGATGTACCCGCTGCGATCGTTGATGAAGCGGATCAGCTCCGGCAGGGTGGCCTTGCCGCCGGGAGTACGGAACGGCGCGCGCTCCTCTTTCGACGGCTCCGCTGACGCTGTCTCTTCCACTGAAGCCGATCGCCGGGGCGCAACATCGTCGAAGGGATTGAAGGTGACGTCGGCAGGTGCTTCCTCGTCTGAAGCGGCTTCGTCAAAGGACTCGGGCGAAAAGGATTCGTCGGCCGGCTCATCATGGGTGAGGTCGAGCATCCCCTGCTCACCGAAGGCAAAGCCGGTGCCGTCGTCGAAGGCATCTTCGCCTTCCGCTTCGTCCTCTGCATTCGGGCCCTGCGTGTAGCCGCCTTCGGGCAGCACTTCGGCAGACGCGTCCAGGTCAGTAGAAGGGTTCAGGTCCGCGGCAAGCTTCTCCGCAAAACCCGGCTCGAGCAGCGCGTGCGCATCGTGGATGATGCGCTGAAAACCTTCGAGCGCGGCGAGAGCGCGCTGCGGCAGCAGGCGCTGGCGGATCGCCTGTCCGATTGCCTCCCACGTGCTGGTGCCGGTTTCGAGCGCGAGCCGCTCCAGCGTGTCGAGCGTAGAACGGCCAATGCCGCGCACCGGCGTATTGATAACGCGCTGCAGTGCGATGGAGTCATTGGGATTCTGCACCAGCTTGAGATAGCTCAGCAGATCCTTGATTTCGGCGCGTTCATAGAAAGAGAAGCCGCCCACCATCGTGTACTGGATCGAATAACGGCGCAGCGCCTCTTCCACCAGCCGCGACTGCGAGTTGGTGCGGTAGAGCACGGCAACGCGCGGCGGCACATCGCTTTCGCCGGCCTTGCGCAGATATTTCTGGATGTAATCGGCGATAAACAACGCCTCGTTTTCACCGTCGGGCGCCTCGTAGTAGCCGATGTGCGAGCCGCCTTCGCGCTCCGTCCACAGATTCTTGCCCTTGCGTTGCGCGTTGCGCGCGACAACGGCAGATGCCGCTTCGAGGATGACCTGCGTGGAGCGGTAGTTCTGTTCCAGGCGGATGGTCTTCGTCTCGGGAAAGTCCTTCTCGAACTCCAGGATGTTGCGGATGTCCGCACCGCGCCAGCTGTAGATGCTCTGGTCTTCGTCGCCGACGACGCAGATGTTGTGATGATCGCCGGCCAACAGCTTCATCATCTCGTACTGCGGGCGATTCGTGTCCTGGTACTCGTCGATCATGATGTAGCGGAAGCGCCGGTTGTAGCGCTCGCGCGTTTCACCGCTGGCTTTCAGCAGCCGCACGGTTTCCAGCAGAAGATCGTCGAAGTCGAGCGCGTTGTTCTTGAGCAGCTCCTTGCGATAGATCTCGTAGAGCTGCGCCACGCGCTCGCCGATGGGATCGCTCGATCCCAGGTAGTACTCCTGCGGATCGATCATGTGGTTCTTGGCCCAACTGATCTTCCCGAGCACGGTGCGCGGCGTCAGCGTCTTGTCGTCGAGCGACATGCGCCGCATTGCCTGCTTCACGATGGCCTGCTGATCGCTCTCGTCGTAGATCGCGAAGCTGCGGGTGCGCCCCTGGCCGCCGATGCGCAGCGCCTCGATGTCGCGGCGCAGCACGCGCACGCAGAACGAATGGAAGGTGGAAAGCAACGGCTTGGCCAGCGTCGAGCCGGCCAGCAGCTTCTCCACCCGCTCGCCCATCTCGGCGGAGGCCTTGTTGGTGAAGGTGACGGCGAGGATGGAGTCGGGCGCGACACCCTTCGCCTCAATGAGATACGCGATGCGATGGGTGATGACGCGAGTCTTGCCCGATCCGGCGCCGGCCAGAATCAGCACCGGACCATCCGTCGCCTCCACGGCGGCGCGCTGTTGCGGATTCATCTTTTCGAGCAGGGGATTCACGGGCAGGCGTCTCGGTGGGAACTTCTCTCTTCCAGTGTATCGCCGCCGGCGATGCACATCGAGGTGCGCGAGACGCGCGTGTTTCGTTACTCTGGAAAAGACTCTCAGAGACGGCGGCCATCCCCTGCAATGAATCCGACGCAAGAAAAAGAGCCTCATGCACAACGCAGCGTTTGCGTTTTCTGCGCCTCCAGTAACGGCATCGATCCAATTTTTCTTGACGCCGCCCAGGCGTTGGGGCGAGCCATCGCCGAACGCGGCTGGCGGCTGGTCTATGGAGGGGCTCATGTTGGCCTGATGGGCGCGATGGCGGATGCTGCGATGGCGCACGGCGGCTCCGTGACCGGTGTGATTCCGCACTCGCTGGCCGAGCGAGAGATTGCGCACCATGGATTGACGGAACTCGTTGAAACCGGCAGCATGCACGAGCGCAAAGCCGAGATGGCGCGGCGCGCCGATGCGTTTCTGGTGCTGCCGGGCGGCCTGGGCACGCTCGATGAGCTCTGCGAGATCCTGACCTGGCGCCTGCTGGGCATTCACGAGAAGCCGGTTGTGCTCATCAACATAGCCGGCTACTGGGATGCGTTCCTCGGCATGCTGGATGCGGCGGTGGCCGCGGGCTTCCTGCGCGCTGCGCACCGCCGTCTTCCATTGGTCGCCGGAGATGCGGAGGAAGCTTGCCGGAAAGTTGAAATGGTGCGAAAGCTGTAGCTGCGAACCGCCTCGCCACCGAAACCTTGCGGCCCACCGGTACATCTTCACCGCAGAGCGGACAATCGGCGCGGAATTTGTCGAATTCTGGCCCGATATCTCTCGGCACCTCTTCAAAAAACACCAACACGCACCGTAGGCTGTAAACTGTATCCGACAGGCGACTGCCTTGCTTGCGTGTCTCCCACCCGCGATGGCACCGCACTCTGCTAGGGTGCAGTTATCCCTTCCAGCAAGTATCAGCAAGGAGTCCTTCTCGCGTGTTTGTTTCCCGCCCCTGGGGTGTGTTCGCATCCCTAACTGCTGCCAGCACCCTGGCCCTCTCACTGGCGCAGGCCCGTGCGCAGGAAGTCGCGACAGACGCTGGATTGCCGGACGCCCCGGTGCAGCAGATCAGCACTTCGCAAACCCCAGCAACACCGCAGGCTCCGCAGCCGGCTGCCCAGAAAAACGCTGCTTCGCAAAGCTCCGACGACGTGTTGCGGCAGGAGGAAAAGCAGCGCGCCTTCGGCGTGATGCCCATGTTCCAGACCGTGTCGCTGGCGAACTCGAAAAACATTCCGCCACTGCGGCCGAAGCAGAAGTTTCACTTGATGCTTAAGAGTTCGACCGATCCCTTCGTCTTTGCGCAGGATGCCGTCCTCTCCGGCATCGGGCAGGCACGCAACACCAACTCCGGCACAACGGTAACGGTCAATCCGGATGGGACCAAGACCTACACGCGTTGGGGCTTCGGCCAGGGCGCTGCAGGATACTTCAAGCGTTTTGGCGCTTCCTATGCCGACACGGCGGATGGCAACTTCTGGGGAAATGCGGTGCTGCCGGTTCTGCTCAAGGAAGACCCCCGCTACTACCGCATGGGCGATGGTTCCTTCTCAAAGCGCTTTCTCTACTCGGCCAAGACTGCCGTATGGTGCCGCCGCGACAACGGCACGTGGGGACCGAACTACGCCAACGTCGCCGGCAACTTTGTCTCCGGGGGTATCTCGAATCTGTACTATCCCTCGCAAGAGGGAGGCTTCGAGAAAACGACCATCGGAGCACTCACCGTAACGGCGGAAGGCATGATCGGCTCGGAGCTGATTGAGTTTCTGCCGGACATCGAGCACCACTTCCTCAAGAACCGCCGCCCCAAACCGTAAAGATCAGGCGCGAAGCTTGCGGCATTCCTCGCACTGGCAGTTGCGGCGCAGGAAATCCCACGAATAAATGCCGCTGGAGTGGCCGTCGTTCCACTTGAAGACGACAGCGTAGTGGCCCGCCGGCTCGACGCTATTGGGCCGCGGCGGTGCTTCATACATCGGCAGGAGCTGCGCCCAGAAGCGGGCTTACGTTCGCCGGGTTCCAAACCTGTTGCCTCGCGCGCTTCATGACAGGTGGCGCAGGGGCAGGCGTCGCGCAGCCAGCGGAAGGTCCAGGCGCTACGGTGGCCGTCTTTCCAGTCGATCTCCATGCCGGTGCCTTCGCTCTTGTGGATGCGCACCTTCGCTGGATCCACAGCCTCGTGAGGCAACTTGTGGGGGGCAATGCGGCGCGCCTCCCGTTCATCGACGATGCGGATGCCTTCGTGACTCATGACTCTTTCAGGATACGCGCTGCTGCATGGCACACATTCTTACGGGGTGCGTGCGAAGAAATAGGCCGACATGCCCAGCCCGATGATGACCACGCACACGCGAATCACGCGGGCGCTGAGCCGGCGCGAATAGCGCGCGCCCAGATACCCGCCGCAGGCAGCTGTCAGCATCATCAGCAGACACAAATGCCACACCACCTGCCGCCCCACCATGAAGGTGACGACGGCGATGCCATTGCCGACCGTCGTCGACACCACCTTGAGCGCGTTGATCTCCCGAATGCTCTCGATGCCGAAGACGGCGAGCGCCGACATGATCAGAATGCCGCCGCCAGCACCGAAGTAGCCGATGTAAAAGGAGATCGCGAGCAGCGCCGCGCACAGCAGCAGATAGTGGCGATGGGCATTGCCTTTCGCGGTGACGCGGCGATGCGCGATGGCCTGCGCGATCCGTCCGCTGAAAGCAAAGAGTACAGCCGCCGCCAGCAGCAGCCAGGGCACCAGCCGCAGGAAGGTTCTCTGCTGCGTGTGCAGCAGAACGATGGCACCGGTCAGACCTCCGGCCAGCGCAGAACCGCATACCGGGATGAGGAGGCGCAGGTTCGTGCCGAGGTGTTCGCGGTATGCGGCAATCGAGGTGAGTTGCCCCGGCCACAGCGCGACCGTATTGGTTGCGTTCGCCGAGATGGGCAGCACGCCGGCGCCCAGAATTGCGGGAAAGGAGAGGAGCGAGCCGCCGCCCGCTACCGCGTTCAGGGCACCCGCGAGGAACGATGCGATCACGAGCCACGCTCGCTGTGGAGGAAAAGGAAGCGCTGTCATGAAGAGCGGAGGCGTTCGTCGCCCTTCTCAGTCTACGTGGCAGATCAGGCACTTCAGATATTCGGTCTCCGGAATGGTCAGGATGACGGGGTGGTCCGGCGCGGCGCCGCGGCGTTCCAGCAGGCGCACGCGTCGTCCGGCGTCGCCCGCCGCAGCCGCCACAGTCGCGGTAAAGTCCGCGTTGGAGATGTGGTGCGAGCAGGAGCAGGTCACGAGCACGCCGCCCGGGCGGAGCATTTTGAGCGCGCGCAGATTCAGCTCCTTGTAGCCGCGCAGCGCGCCCTCGACCGCACGCTTGCTCTTCGCAAAAGCAGGCGGGTCCAGGACGATGGTGTCGTATTGGGTGCCGGCATCGCTCCACGCGCGCAGGAGCTCGAAGGCATCGGCCTCGATCCAGTCCACTTCGGCGGCGAGTTGACTACGATTTGCTTCGAGGTTGCGTTCCGCGACTTCAAGCGCGCTGCGCGATGCATCGACACCGGTGACCCGCGTGCGAGCGTCGTCGCGCCATGTGCAAGGCAAATCCGCCCTGATAGGTGCAGACGTCCAGCGCCTCGCCGCGCGCATGCTCCGCGGCTGCCGCGTAGTTGAGCCGCTGATCGAGGAATGCGCCGGTCTTTTGCCCCGACCCCGCGTCATAGGCGAAGCGCAGGCCGTTCAGCAGGAAGGTGGTTTCGAGCGTGGGCTTTGTTTTGTGCTTGGCGTAGAGGGTGGCCAGCGCGGGCGTCTCCAGCCCTTCGAGCGCCGCGATACGGGCGTCTCCTCGCTCGACAACAGTCTCCGGCGCCAGTTCCTCGACCAGAATGCGTGTGACCAGATCGCGCACCTGCGGCCGGTCCAGGCCGCGAGCGAGCACCTGCACCAGGAGAAGCGCCCCGTAACGATCGATGATGAGGCCGGGCAGCTCGTCCGCTTCGCTGAAGACGAGACGGCAGGCCTCCGTCTGCATGGTCGAGCGCACTGCGAGTGCGCGACGCAGCCGCGCCTCGATGAGGTCCAGCCATTCGGCATCGCTAGCCAGCAGGTTGCGGCTGATCAGCCGCAGCGCAATCTGCGAGGACGGGCTGTAGAGGGCGGTTCCCAGCAGAATGCCGCGCTGGTCGGATACTGGAATCAGCCCATCTAAAGCTGAGCTATTTTCTTTACCTGTGATTTCAACGACATCCGAGGCGTAGACCCAGGGATGCCCTGCGCGCAGGCGGTCGGACGCTCGTCTGCTCACGACAGCGGCACGGACGGCTTTCCCCGCGGAAGGGGCCTTGCCTGCATGCTGCGGCGACGCGGCGGCTTTGGCGACGGCCTTGGTGGCGGCCTTGGTTTTGGGTCTTCGGGAGTTGGCTTGTGAGGTTCGGGTCAATGTTCGGGCCATGGCGTTGGAAGGCTTTCCTGAACGCGAAAAGCTATCAGCCTATAATCAGGCATGGCGACCGCGCGTACAACGCCGCCGGAGTCTAACGCATCCCGGGGGACGGAACCGGATCCTCGCGCATTGATTGACGCGCGTTTTCGCGCCCTTTTGGACACGGTACGCGCCCATCGCCCCAACGACGACGTGGACATCATCCGTCGCGCCTGGGAGTTTTCCCTCGAACATCATCAGGGCCAGGTACGCGCCTCGGGCGAGCCCTATGTGCTGCATCCGCTTGAAGTTGCGCATGTGCTGGCCGAGATGAAGCTGGACTCGACCGCCATCGCGGCGGGCCTGTTGCATGACGCCGTCGAAGACACTCCGGTGACCGCGGACGATATCACCCGGCTCTTCGGCGAGCAGGTGGCGCACATCGTCGAAGGCGTCACGAAAATCGACAAAATCCAATTTGCGAACAGCGAAGACCGCCAGGCCGAGAATGTGCGCAAGATGCTGCTCGCCATGGTGAGCGATGTCCGCGTCGTGCTGATCAAGCTGGCCGATCGGCTGCACAACATGCGCACTCTCGAGCACCTTCGGGTGGAACGGCAGCAGGCCATCGCGCAGGAGACGCTGGATATCTACGCCCCGCTGGCGCACCGCCTGGGTATGGGCAAGGTACGCGGTGAACTCGAGGACCTGTCCTTCCGCTACGTGGACGCGGTGAGCTTTGAGAAGGTGCAGACGGCGATCGACGAGCGGCGCCAGGAGGGCGAAGATTTCCTGGAAGAGGTCGAGCGGACGCTGCAGGACAAGCTGAAGGAGCACGGCATTGAAGCGCGCGTGGAGTGGCGCATCAAGCGGCTCTACAGCATCTACCAGAAGCTGCAGAAGCAGCGTTCGAGCGTGGACCAGGTGTATGACCTGCTCGCGGTGCGTGTCATCACCAAGAGCGTGCAGGACTGCTACGCCATCTTCGGGCTGATCCACTCCATCTGGCGGCCGGTGCCGGGGCGCATCAAGGACTTCATCGCCATGCCGCGGCCGAATCTATATCAGTCGTTGCACACCACAGTCATGGGCGGCGGCGGACACCAGTTCGAGGTGCAGATCCGTACCGAAGAGATGCACCGGGTCGCGGAAGAGGGCATTGCCGCGCACTGGAAGTACAAGGCCAACGGCGGCCCGATCAGCAGCAAGGACGAGCAACGGCTTGCCTGGGTGCGCTCGCTGGTGGAGTGGCAGCGGGAGATGTCCGATCCGAACGAGTTTCTCTCCACGCTCAAAATCGACCTGTACCCGGAAGAGGTCTACACCTTTACGCCCAAAGGCAAGGTGGTGGTGCTTCCCAAGGATGCAAGCCCGGTCGATTTCGCTTACTCGGTCCACACCGAGGTAGGGCAGGCCTGCACGGGCGCGCGCGTCAATGGCCGCATGGTGCCGCTGCGCACACGTTTGCGCAATGGAGACATCGTCGAAATCGTGACGCAGAACGGTCATACGCCCAGCCGCGACTGGCTCACATTCGTCAAGAGCTCGCGTGCCCGCAACAAGATCAAGCACTGGCTGAACGAACACCAGCGCGAGCGCGCGATCGACATTGGCGGCAAATTGCTGGACCGCGAGGCGCGCAAGTACAAGGTTGCGCTGGCGCGCTTCAACGACGCCGACTACACCCGCGTCGCCAATGAGTACGGCATCGGCGGCGAAAAGGACTTGCTGGCGGGCATCGGGTTTGGCAAGTACTCGTCGCGTCAGGTGCTCAACAAGTTGGAGCCGGGACTGATCGCGCCGCTTACCCCCGAAACCGACGCCGAGGGCAAGGCAGCCGACGCGGTCAAGAAGTTGCACCTGAATCCACGCACCGAATCGCTCGAGGTGGAAGGGCAAAACGATCTGCTGGTCTATCGCGCACGATGTTGCAATCCAATTCGCGGCGAAGAGATCATCGGCTACGTGACGCGCGGCCGCGGCGTGGCGGTGCACGCACGGCGATGTTCCAACGTACAAAACCTGCTTTACGAAGCCGACCGGCGCATCTCCGTCGAGTGGTCGAAGAGCACGGGCGAGGAGCGCGGGCGGCAGCAGACCTACCCGGTCCGGGTGGTGGTCTATTGCGACGACCGCGCCGGGATGTTGAAGAACTTGACCGCGATCATCAGCGACGACGGCACCAACATCCGCAGCGTGGACTCTCGTGCCGGCAAGGACGGCGAGGCGATCGTGGAATTTATTGTCGAGGCTGAGGACGTCTCACATCTGGACCGAATTGTCACCGGTTTGCGCACACTCCCCGGCGTGCGTGATGTGGAGCGCGCCAGCAAGGTATGATTGCCCTATTCGTTCATGGGCAACCATAGTTATCCGGCTGGCAATGCACGTTCCGTGCTGGCAACCGTCGTCATCTACAAAACGTCGATAGAAAACAGCGAAGCGGTACAAGCGCTGCTGAGATGTTTCGCAGAAGATCCCGCCCTTGCCGCCGGATTTCGCGTGCTGCTCTATGACAATTCTTCCGAAGCGCAGACGCCGCCCGAGTCCGCCGCTGTCGAAGTCTCGTATCACCATGATGCGTTGAATGGCGGACTTGCAGTTGCGTATAACCATGCACTCGGATTGGCGGTGAAAGCTGATATTCCCTGGCTTTTGCTGTTGGACCAAGACACGCGCGTCACGGCAGAGTACTTGCATGAGGTGCTGGCGCTGCAACCGGTCGCGGCACTGGATCCCCAGATCGTTGCCTTTGCTCCCAAGCTCGCTGGCATCACCGGACTCCGCTCGCCGGCGATGGACTTCATCGACTCATTGCATCGCCAGGTCATTCTGCCACCCTGGCGCCGACCTCTGATCGTCCCGCAGGACACCTATGGGCCCCAGCGTCAACGCACCGTGGCATTCAATTCCGGCGCGGTCTTGCGCACGCAGGCGGTTCAGGCTATCGGTGGTTTCCCCACAGAATATTGGCTCGACTTTCTGGATATCGCCGTCTTTCATGACCTCTACCGGAATGGAGGCTATCTCTTCGTCATGCACTCTACGCTGGAGCATTCCCTGTCTGTCGTAGAGGATGACTTTCTGCAAAGGTCGACCAGCCTCTCCAGGCACCGCAATATTCTCTCTGCGATGACCCATTACGTGAAGACGAATGGGACCGCCTGGGAGCGCTTGTTGCACCGAGGCTGGTTAACGCGCAATTTCTTTTCTCTGGTGGTGCGCCGCGGGGGAGTGCGCTTTGCCATTGCCAGCCTGAGCCAGGCCTTTACCTACTCCACCAGGCCACGAGCGCCACACGCCCAGTCCGCCTCCGCAACGCCGGCAACGGTATCTGACGGCCAGCGATGAAGGAGGTGTCCCGCCACAAAAAAGTGCTGCAAGGATCAGTGTCGAACCTGCTCCGGCTCCTGCTCTCGCTGGCCTTTTCTCTCTATCTGCCGCATTTTCTCGTACACCACATGGCGGCGGCGGAGTACAGCGCATGGGTGCTGATCCTGCAGTTGGCCGCGTACATCAGCTATCTCGAATTCGGCATACAGACGGCCGTGAGCAAGTTCGTCGCCGAATACGACACTCGCGGCGATCGCGACGAATTGCGTCGCACGGTGAGCTCTGCTTTTCTGCTGCTGACCGCAGGCGGCGGCTTTGGTCTGGCTGCGGTCGGCATCCTCAGTTGGAAGGTGCCGTTGCTCTTCCACGCGATGCCGGTCTTCCTTTGGCCGCAGGTGCGGGTCGGCCTGATCGCGATTGGCTGCTCCACCGCTTTGAGCCTGCCTTTCTCCGCCTTTACCGCGATCTTCATCGGTCTGCAGCGATACACCTATCCAACGGTGGTGGCCGCACTGAGCCGTGCCCTGTCCATGGTCGCCATCATTGTGACGCTGCTCGTCACCGGCAGCCTGGTCAAGATGGCGATTGTCCTGGCCGGCTTCAATATCGTCACAGCGCTGGCGACGTTTATCGGCTGGCACAGACTGGCATCCATTCGCGCCCCGTTCCGCCTCGCTGCTGCATCGCGTATCCATGTCGCGCGGCTGTTTCGCTATTGCGGCGTTCTCAGCATCTGGACGCTCGGGGGCCTGTTCATCAGCGGTCTGGACACGCTCATCGTGGGCCACTTCGACTTTCGCAACACGGGATACTACGCAGTAGCGGCCAGCGCGACCAACTTCGCCGTAATGCTGCTCGGCTCCCTGGTAAGCCCGCTGATGCCGGCGACGGCGTCGTTCGGCGTGGTCAGCACCCCGGAGCGCATGGGTGCATTGCTGCTGCGGGCTTCGCGCTACAGCACTCTCGTTCTGCTGCTCATCGCCCTGCCTTTATTCATGAGCGGATATTTCCTGCTTCGCCTCTGGGTGGGGGCGGACTACGCCCAGCACGCCGTGGTCTTCCTGCGCATCCTGGTGGCAGCGAACGTCCTTCGCTACCTGGTTTACGTTTACACGGTGATGGTGGTGGCTGGTGCGAAGCAGCGTTACGCAACCCTGTCCCCGGCAACCGAGGCGGTGGTGAACTTCATCCTTAGTGTCGTGCTGGCACGCCACTATGGGGCGGTGGGGGTGGCGTGGGGCACATTCGCCGGCGCCATCCTGGGCGTGGTCCTTCACTTCTGGCAGAGCATGCCGCGCACCCAGGATCTGTTGCGTTTCGATCGCGCGCGGCTGGCGGCGGTCAGCATTCTGCGGCCCGCATCCGTGCTGCTGCCTTCGGTGGTGCTGCTGGCGTTCCACCGCACCCAATCGCGGGCCGCTTCCCTGCAGCCGGTCATGGCGATACTCTGCACAGTACTGACGGTGGCGATAGCGTGGCGCTTCGTCCTCGATGCAGAGGAGCGCCGGGGCGCGCTGAACTTTGCCTCCACCCGGCTGAGGAGGCTCGCCGCGTGAGCGGAAACCAGACCGGCGCTGAACGCATCTCCGTCGCGCTTTGCACCTACAATGGAGCCCGCTTCCTACCCGCGCAACTGGAGAGCATCCTGGCGCAGACGCGGCTGCCGGATGAAGTGCAGGTCTTCGACGATTGCTCGACGGACAACAGTGTGGAATTGCTGGTGCGCTTCGCCGCGCAGGCCGCTTTTCCCGTGCACATCCATCGGAATGCGGAGCGGCAGGGCTCCATCCTCAACTTCGAACAGGCCATTCGTGCCTGCACCGGTACTTTGATTGCGCTCAGCGATCAGGATGACATCTGGCATCCAGAGCGGCTCCGGCGCAGTGAAGAGACCCTGCAGCAGCATCCCGAGGCGGGCGCTGTCTTCACCGACGGCCTTCTTATCGATGAGGCGGGGGAGCCGACCGGCATGCGGCTCTGGGAGCGCTTCATCTTTACCCCGAACGATCAGCGGCGGCTGCGCGCCGGGGACTATATTCCGCTGGCCAGGCAGCGCATCATCACCGGCGCCACGATGGTCTTTCGCGCGCAATACGTTCCCTGGATTTTTTCCGTCGGACGGCTGTGGCACCACGATGGCTGGGCTTCGTCGATCATCGCCTGCTTTTCCGGATTGTGCTGGGTGACCGAGCCGCTGCTTCGCTATCGCACGCATCCGGGACAGCAGATCGGCATCGACGGCCACCTGGTGCCGAACGCCGATACCAGTTCCTTCGCATCCCGGTCACGCAATCACTGGATCTCTTTCGTTCCGCTTCTGCAGCAGCTCGACTCGCTCTGTGCCGCGCTCGATACCCTTCCGCTGCCGCCCGAGAAGAGATCGACTGGCGCCACCGATGCGTTCTACGCCGAGCGAGCGTTCCTGGCGACACGTGTGGGGCTTCCGGCATCCCGATGGCGACGCATCGCGCCCATGCTGCGGGCGCGCCGGAGCTACCAGCGCTGTGCCATGGGCTGGCTCAGTATCCTCAGGGACCTATGGATGGCCAAGTCTGGAGACGAACTGGATCGCGCGAGACAGATGCCAGAGGAAATCACGGCATACTAAGCTGTTGACCACACAACTTGAGGTTCCGGAGAGATCATGTCCCAGGCGAAACAGGCAGTCAGCACCAAGGAAGCACCAGCGGCCATCGGCCCCTATTCGCAGGCGGTCCGCATCGGCAGCTTCCTGTATACCTCCGGCCAGGTTGCGCTCGATCCAGCGAGCGGCGTCCTGGTAACGGGCGGCGTGGCAGAGCAGACGACGCGGGTGATCGAGAACCTGAAGGCAGTGTTGGCAGCCGCTGGCGCGAATCTGGCGCAGGTGGTCAAAACCACCGTCTTCCTCAAAAACATGGGCGACTTTACCGCTATGAACGAGGTCTATGGCCGCTACTTTGCCGCGGAGGATGTGATCGCCCCGGCACGTTCCACCGTGGAAGTGGCCCGCCTGCCCAAGGACGCGCTGGTCGAAATCGATGTCATCGCGTGCCTGTAACCCGTGCCTGTAACCATAGACACGGACGGCCCATCTAATAGCCAGAGAGAGCGAGGATTCGAATGGCCGAGACAAAGGTAGATACGAATGCGGCGAAGGTAGAGAAGACAGACGCCGAGTGGCGCGCGCAACTGACGCCGCAGCAATATCACGTCACACGAGAGAAGGGCACGGAGCCGGCCTTCTCCGGCGCGCTCTACCGCAACCACGCGGACGGCATGTATCACTGCGTCGCCTGCGATGCGGAGTTGTTCAAGAGCGATGCGAAGTTTGAATCCGGCAGCGGCTGGCCGAGCTTCTTTCTGCCGAAGGACTCATCGGCGATCGAGACCCACACCGACACCAGCCACGGCATGGAGCGGGTGGAGGTCGACCTGTGCCCGCTGCGGTGCACACCTGGGGCACGTCTTTCCTGACGGTCCCAATCCCACCGGGCTGCGCTATTGCATCAACTCGGCGGCTCTGAACTTTGAGCCTAGAAGGAGCGAGAAGAAGTAAGAGCGATACACCGAGCACGAGAAAGCCCCGCCAGCCGGCGGGGCTTTTGCTTGATTCGAATATGCTCAAGTCGAACGAGCGATTAGGCCTTGGTCACCTTACCGGCCTTGATGCAGCTGGTGCAGACGCGAATCCGCTTGTTGCCCCCGCCGACCTTCGCCTTGACGGGGCGCAGATTGACGTTCCAGCGGCGCCGGCTGATGTTATGCGCGTGGGAGATGTTGTTGCCGAACTGCGGACCTTTGCCGCAAACCTCACATACCTGTGCCATGACCAACTCCAGAACTCGATTGGAAACCTGTACGCGGCGGAATCGTCATGCGGAGAATCCCGCAGAGTACCTTCCGGAGCAAGCCGGGACCGCTTCGCGAGCTTTTAGTGTATCGCGAGAAGCCATCCGCCGACAATCGGATCCCACCCCCATCCAGACCGGCATACTATTTACAGCCCATGAGAGCGACCCCACAGCCGACAAGACCGCAGGGAGAGAGCGGTCAAAGTCCCTTCGACCGCATGACGCTCGTCTTCTGGGTAGCTTTTCTGGTCCGCGTGGCGTACCTCACGATGGCCCACACCTACCGGATCCGCCCATTTCCGGATCACTTCGAGTATGGCTGGGAGATGGGCCGCATTGCCCGCGCACTGGCGACCGGATGTGGCTATGCCGATCCTTTCGCCGGCCACACCGGCCCAACCGCCTGGGTGACGCCCCTCTACCCGCTGCTGATCGCCTGCCGTTTTCAAGCTCACGGGCATCTACACGCTGACTTCAGCGTGGATTCTGCTGACCCTGAACTCGCTTTTCAGTGCGCTGACTGTCTTTCCCGATGGCGGCGATCGCCCGGCGCTGCTTTGCCGCCTCCGGGCCGGCACGCGCAGCCAGCATTCTGCCGCTGGGCCGTCTGGCTGTGGGCGCTCTATCCGGCGGCGATGCAGTATGCGGTGCGCTGGGTCTGGGAGACCAGCCTGAGCACACTGCTGTTTACCTGCGCCTTCGCGCTGGCGCTACGGATGCGCCAGCGGTCCTCCGGACCAGGCCAGGACGTTTCGCGGTGCGCGATTGGGTGCTTTTCGGGCTCGTTTGGGGCGCAATTGCGCTGGCGAACCCCGCTTTGGTGCTCTTTTTGCCGTTTGCCGGGATCTGGATTCTGACCGGCGCGGGCAGCAGCGCGCTCCACGCGGGATCTGGCGGGAGCCACGCTGAGCGGGCTCGATCTTCATCGCGATTCTGGCGCCCTGGATGGTACGCAACACACGGGTTTTTCATCATTTCGTGCCGCTGCGTGCGAATTTTGGCGCCGAGCTGTGCCTGGGCAATGGCCCGGGCGCGACTGGATTCCTCATGGAATATGACCACCCGCAGAAGGATCCGCAGCAGCTTCGGCTTTACACGGCGATGGGCGAGTACCGCTATGCCCAGATGCGGGGTGAGCTGGCGAAGCGGACGATCCGGACCGATCCGTGGCTCTTCGTCCGGAACACGCTGAAGCGGCTGGACTTTTTCTGGTTTGGGGTGCCTTCGGCGAGCGGAAACGCCGCAAGCCGGTTCTTCCGCAGCCTCAGTTTCGGCTTTCTGAGCACGGCTGGGCTGCTGGGATTGCTGCTGGCGCTGCGGCGGCGCGTTTACGGGGCATGGCTCTTCGCCTTCGCCTTTCTGACGTTGCCTGCGGTCTACTACTTCGTGACCGTGCACGCGCGCTTCCGGCATCCGCTGGAGCCATTGATCGCGTTGCTGGGAGTGTTTCTCTTCCAAAGCGCGGAATCGCGGCACACGAGCCGTCCGGCAATTGACCCCGCTGCTGTCTCCCGATAGACTGGATAGGTTCCGGCGATCCTGCCTGCGTCTCTTTGTGTCTTGAAAACGGACGAGAGGCCCAGCGCTGACTCATCACCCGCATCGAGAGTATCCGGTACGGCGTGATTGGAGCAGTGCTCGGACCAGCGAAGCATGTATCCGCCCAACCGAATTTGAGTTTCCGGCTCCCGCGTGTGGAGCTGTGGAGGGTTTATGTACGCTGTGATCCGCACTGGTGGGAAGCAGTATCGCGTGGCGCCTGGCGACGTGCTGCGCATCGAAAAGACCGGAGTCGAGGCGAACGAGACGATCGAGTTCAGCGAAGTGCTGGCGGCCTCTACCTCGGATGGTGCTCTGGACAAGCCGCAGAACGCCAAGGTGACGGCGACAGTACTGGGCGATGGCCGCGGCGACAAGATCCTGGTCTTCCACTACAAGCGGAAGAAGCAGTACAAGAAGCTGCAGGGGCATCGGCAGGCCTTCACGCAGGTGCGTATCAACGAGATCGAAGTGGACGGCACCACTTACCGGGCAGAAAAGTAAGCTCCAGCGAGATTTAGAGGACGAAGAGATGGCACACAAAAAAGGTTTAGGCAGTTCGAAGAATGGCCGTGATTCCAACGCACAGCGGCTGGGCGTGAAGCGATTCGCCGGCGAGGTTGTGCCGGGCGGCTCCATCATCGTGCGGCAACGCGGCACGCGCATCAAGCCCGGTCTGAATGTCGGCCGCGGCAGTGACGACACGCTCTTTGCCAAGATCACCGGCAAGATCAAGTTTCAGGACAAGGGCAAGGGCGGCCGCTTCGTCTCCGTAGAGCCGGCGGAGCTTCCCACGGCGTAAGGATTTCCGTTCCAAAACAGGAAGGCCAGAGCATTGCGCTCTGGCCTTTGTTGTCTTCGGAAGCTGTCTTCAGAGAGCGATGAATCAGCGTGCGCCGGGCGGATCGACTTCGTTGCGGCTTAGCACGCGGTCTACGACCCGCTCGACATCCTGCAGGAAGAATGGCGATGGCTCAGGCTGACCGAGCGCGATGTGTGGCACAGGCTTGCCCAGCGCGAGAGCGATCTCATTCCACTTCTGCAACTGCGAGCTGCTCTTCAAGCGGACAGCCGTGCGTTTGGGCTCGCGCATCAGCAGATAGCCCAGCCAGACGGATGCGGCGACGACGCTGCCCGTCTCTCGCACCAGGAGCCATGGCAGTAGCTGCGAAAGAGAGCGCAACAGGAACATGAAGCAGACCGTATCCACGATTGCCAGCACGCCGAAGCCGAGCGTGATGCCCACGATGCGACTGCGCCAGGAGATGCCAAGCGCCTGCGCGGAGAGCAGGATGAAGGCCAGCAGGCAGAACTCAAGCACGCTGACGCAGCGCATCGCCTGCAGCACCGTGATCTGCTGGGACTGCGCGCGGAAGAACAGCGGCACGATGGCCGGCACCACAGAGATCGCAACCGAGACGACAGCGACCCAGCGGAAGGCGACCAGCGCCAGGCGGCGCAACCCGGGAAGCGGCTCGAGAGCATCGCGAAAAATCTGCTGCGCGGTGAAGAAGGTGAGCACGCCGGAGGTGCCATAGGCTACCCAGAAGAGCGTGTAGTAAACGATGGACTCGCTTCCCACCACAATGCCTGGCAAACCGAGAAGCGTACACACCAGAATCCCGCCGACAGCATTCACCAGCAGGTAGGCACGCATCGCGGGATAGAGGCGGTCCTTGCGCAGGACGCATGCATAGGCCGCGAGCAGCAGCACCGTCTGCACGACGGTGACAAACCTCAGCCAGAACAGTACGGAATGGGGAAGGGGCGAAAACATGCGCTAATCGAAGATAGCCCGCCACTATCACGACTCTCAACGTCACTTCACGGGTTTGCAGTAACGATGGAGCATTACCGCTGGACCTAACGGGTCATATTTCGCCTTTTGTTCGTCCACCTGGAGAATGGCCTCATTGCCGCCGAAAAATCCGCCCCAAAGTGCTGATTTTGCACCGTCTGGAACCGCTTCCATCATGGCTGAAAAACACGCTGAGCATGGTACAATAAAGATACACACGGGGCTAGCTCAAGTCGTTTGAATACAGCTACTTAGTTAGCTGATCCGGCTTTGCGCAACCCCCTCGAGCAATGATGGAGTTTCATGTCCACTAAAGAGATCGCTGCAGCACTCCTCGAACCAGAGAACGACGACCCCAAAGGGACCCAAGGCGGTAGCTATACCGGAAGCAACATCAAGGTGCTCGAAGGTCTGGAGGCGGTGCGTCTGCGGCCGGCGATGTACATCGGCTCCACCGGTGAGATGGGATTGCACCACCTGGTTTACGAGGTGGTGGACAATTCAGTCGATGAGGCGCTCGCGGGACATGCGACACGCGTAGACACCATCATCCATTTCGACAACTCGATCACGGTGATCGATGACGGCCGCGGCATTCCGGTCGACGAGATGACGCTGCAGGACGGCGAGAAGATGCCGGCGGTGCAGGTTGTGTTGACCAAGCTGCATGCCGGCGGCAAGTTCGATTCGTCGAACTACAAAGTCTCCGGTGGCCTGCACGGCGTCGGTGTCTCCTGCGTGAATGCGCTGAGCCAGGCCTTCGAGGTCGAGATCTGGCGCGAGCACACCTATGAGCAGGAGTACTCGAAGGGCAGCCGATTTCGAAGCTGAAGCAGACGGGCAACACCAAGCGGCGCGGCACGAAGATCCACTTCCTGCCGGACAAGTCGATCTTCACCGTCACGGAATTCAACTACGACACGCTGGCGCAGCGGCTGCGCGAGCTCGCTTTCCTGAACAAGGGATTGTTGATCACGCTGACCGATGAGCGCGTGACCGATCCGAAGACGGGCGAGTCAAAGCGCGCGGAGTTTCGCTATGCCGGCGGCATCGCGGAGTTTGTCAAGCACATCAACAAGGGCAAGCAGGTACTGCACGACAAGCCGATTCATATGGAGGCGGCCGCGCGATAGCGTGGAGATCGACATCGCGCTGCAGTACAACGACAGCTACTCGGAGACCGTCTTCTCCTTCGCCAACAACATCAACACCGTGGATGGCGGCACGCATCTTTCGGGCTTTCGCACCGCGCTGACGCGCACCATCAACAGCGCGGGGCAGTCGCTTGGCCTGTTCAAGGATGTGAAGGAGAATCTCTCCGGCGACGATGTGCGCGAAGGCCTGGTGGCCGTGATCAGCGTGAAGTTGTCACAGCCGCAGTTCGAAGGGCAGACCAAGGGCAAGCTCAACTCGGACATCGCGGGCACGGTGCAGGCATTCGTAAACGAGAAGCTGGGATGTTCCTGGAGCAGAATCCGCCGATCGCAAAGCGCATCATCAACAAGGCCATCGAAGCGTCGCGCGCACGCGAGGCTGCACGCAAGGCTCGCGATCTGACACGGCGCAAGGGCGCGCTGGATGGCGGCGGCCTGCCGGGCAAGCTCTCTGACTGCTCCGAGCGCGACCCGGACCGCTGCGAGCTCTACCTGGTGGAGGGCGAGTCGGCCGGCGGCACATCACGCCAGGGGCGCGATCGCAAGTTCCAGGCCATCCTGCCGCTGAAGGGCAAGATCCTGAACGTGGAAAAGGCCCGCTACGACAAGATGCTGGGCCACGAAGAAATTCGCGCCATGATCACCGCGCTGGGCTGCGGCATCGGCAAGGATGACTTCGATCCGACCAAGCTGCGCTACGGCAAAGTCATCCTGATGACGGATGCCGACGTGGACGGCTCGCACATTCGCACATTGCTGCTCACCTTCTTCTTCCGCCACATGCAGGAGCTGATCAAGCGCGGCCACGTCTACATTGCGCAGCCGCCGCTCTATCGCATCAAGAAGGGAAAGTTCGAACAGTACATCAAGGACGACCGCGAGTTCGTGAAGGTGATGGTGAAGCGCGCGTCGGACGGCATGGTGATCCGCTATGGCGCGGATGAGGCGAACCGCAAGCAGCTTGAGGGCGGCGCGCTCACGAAATTCATGAGCCATCTCAACGACTATCTCGGCTTCTTCGAGAAGGTCGACAAGCGCATTCGCAATGAAGAGGTCAGCTCGCTGCTGGCAAAGCTCGAGCTGGTGCGGCGCGCTGATTTTGAGTCTGCAGACGGCAAAGCACCCACCAAGCTGGCGCAGTTGCACAAAGCGCTCATCGCGATGAAGAAGAACTACCAGTTCAAGGACGTGACCGACCCTGTGCTCGATGAAGAGCACCGGACCTGGTCTGTCTCCTTCACTGACGCTGAGGGCGCGTTGCGCAGGATCGACTGGGCACTGGCGTCAGCGCCGGAGTATCGCCAGATGATGGCGAAGCATGCGCAGATCAAGGACGAGCTGGAGCCGCCATTCCTGATTGAATACGCGGCGAAGGGCAAGGCGGCCACGGCGGAAGAGACAGTCGAAGAGGCGGTGGCGAATGACGGCTCCGACACCGAGACCGGCGAAGCCCTGACGGCGAAGGCGGCACGCAAGGCGCCGCGCAATCCGCAGGAGCCGGTGGAGAAGAAGAGCGCACGTGAGCTGTTCGAATACGTGATCGAGCAGGGCCGCCGCGACTATCAGGTGCAGCGCTACAAGGGACTGGGCGAGATGACGGCTCCGCAGTTATGGGAGACCACCATGGACCCCGACCGCCGCACGCTGCTATCGGTAAGGCTTGAGGATCTGGCAGCGACAGAGGAGATCTTCACCACGCTGATGGGCGAAGACGTGGAGGCGCGCCGCAAGTTCATCGAAGAAAATGCGCTGGACGTGAAGAACCTGGATATCTAAGAGAATCTGAATATCTGGGCCGGGCATCTGGGCTCGCGTCTCATCGTTCTTTCAGAGAGGGCTGCAACATTATTCTGGCAGCCCTTTCCTTTTGGCCTGATTAGGGGCTTTCATTGCGTTGCCCTTTGAAAAAGGCACTTGCCAATTATGAGCGTGTGGGCGCATTCTCCTGCTGCGTCCTGTGCACGTCCGTGGTCCCTCCCCTTCCTGGCCGCGAACGCACGACGCAATGCATCCCCTTCACTTTTCCGAGAAGAACCGCTGGTCAGGAGAAAACTATGCGTGCACGTTATTCGTTCGTCGTCGCTATTGCCATGCTGGCTGCTGCCGGCACCGCGCTTGCCGACAGCCCGTGGGCTGGGACATGGAAGATGGATCCCGCCCAAAGCAAACTCACCGGAGATACCATCCGCTTTGTCTCTACGGGTGGCGGTTTGACCTACACAGCCGGAGGTCACACCACAACGGTCAAACTGGATGGCAGCCCCACCAAGACATGGATCGGATCTGAGGAGTCCTGGAAGAAGATCGATGACAACACCTACGAGAGTCATGAGACGCAGAACGGTGTCGATCTCGGGACGGACACGTGGACGCTGTCGCCGGACGGCAAGAGCATGAAGGTGGAAAGCAAAGGCACCCGTCCGGATGGGTCCAGCCGCGACGATGTCTCTGAATACACCCGCGTGAGTGGCATGCACGGGATTACCGGCAAATGGAAGAGCACCAAAACAGATATGAACGAGGAACAGATCTACGAGATTGCGGACAAGGGTCCCAATGAACTGACGTGGAAGATCGTTGCAATCAAGGGTGTCCTGAACGCGACGTTGGACGGCAAGGACTATGCACCGGTAGGGCCAACCGTTCCGAAGGGCCTAACCGTTGCGGTGCTTCGCACGTCGCCGCGCACGCTGAAAATGACCGAAAAAGTAAATGGGGAGGTCATTAGCCACAGTACGTTGACACTCTCAGCAGACGGCAAGAAGTTCACCGAAGTGGGCTCGGCCGCAAAGACGAATGAGCCCTTCACCGAGGTATGGATCAAGCAGTAGAAAGTGCAGGATACAGATGCGGGCGGCGAGCACATCGCCGCCCGATTTTTTTTCAGCCGAGTGCCGGATGCAACTTCTGAAAACCAGTCGCCTCCTGATAGGCGCGCGCGAATGCGCAGAGCTTCGCATCCTGGTACAAGCCGCCTAGACATGTGAGGCTGACCGGCGTGCCCGGGCCGCCGATGGAATCATCTTCACCATCGTCGACCCTGGGCGGCACGGGCGCGTCGTTGCCGCGGATGCCGTTGGGCACAATGACCGCGGGATGCCCGGTCAGATTAGTCGCGACCAACTGATCGCCGCCGCTGGGCGTGACGATCACATCCACTTCCTGAAAGAGTGCAGCCATCTGCTGGATGGCGAGGGTGCGGGCGCGGTTTGCCTGGATGTACTCGACTGCGGGATAGAAGCGTGCGACGCGAAACAGGTTTGGCCAGTCATCGGCGCTTTGCTCGGTCAGCAGTTTGTCGCGTCCACTCATCGTCAGGTCGTCGAAAGCCGCGGCGGCTTCTGCTGTCAGCAGCGGTGACATAGCTTCGTAGGGCAAGTCGGGCAGCGCCACGGGCTTCAGGTCGACGCCCATCGCGCGCAGCTTGTCGAGAGCGGCCAGATCGTAGCGGCGGTCGTATTCGCGACGAGCACGCGCGGCGGCGCGATCGCGTTCGGCGGTGAGGCGCTTCTGTTTTTCGATCTCCGTTTCAGAGACCGGTGGCTTCGGCGTTGCCTGCGGATGATCCGATTCGAACGCATCTTTCAGGTATCCCACACGCAAGGTGCGCCAGTCGAAATCAGCGTTCCAGGTAAACGCGGCATCGCGCGTGGCCAGGTCTTTGCCGTCGGGGCCATGAATCGTGTTCAGCACGATGGCGCAGTCTTCCACTGCGCGACAGAGGGCGCCGAGCTTATCCATCGTCCAGCTCAAGGCCATCGCGCCGGTGCGCGGGACAAAACCGAAAGTGGGCCGCAGACCGGTGACCCCGCAGCGCGTGGAGGGCGATGCGATGGAGCCCAGGGTTTCCGAGCCAATCGCAAAGGCAACACAGCCCGCTGCAACGGATGACGCGGAACCGGCAGACGAACCGCTGGAACCCTGCTTCGGGTTCCATGGATTGCGCGTGCGTCCGCCGAACCACTTGTCGCCCATGGCCAGCGCACCGAGTGTGGTCTTGGCGACAAGCACCGCACCCGCCGCGTCGAGCCGCTTGACCACGGTCGCATCGTCATCGAAGGACTGATGCTCAAAGCCGGCCGCACCCCAAGTGGCCGGGTACCCCTTCACGGCGAGCAGATCCTTTGCGCCCCATGGCAGGCCGTGCAGCGGACCGCGATATCTGCCAGCGGCGATCTCTCGATCAGCTTCGCGCGCCTGCGTCATCGCGCGCTCTTCGGTGAGGGTGACGACGAAGTGCAAGATGGGATCGTAGCGCTTCAGCCGCGTGAGATACATCTCGGTCAGCGCGACAGATGAGACCTTCTTCGTTCGCACGTATTCCGAGAGCTCACGCGCGGAAAGGAATGCCAGATCTTCAAGATTCGAGGGCGCACGGGCAATCGTGGGCGCTTTGCTGATGCGCATCGGATGGCGTTCGGTCTCGACCGCGACACCTGGCGGCAACGGATCGAAGATGTACGCAGGGGCAACGCTGTTTGGAATACGCAGCGCGCGGATGACGTCGTACGCTTTGCGCTGCTGGTTCAGGCCGTCGAGCATCATGGCGCGCTGCTCGGCAGTGAGCGGCACACCAGCGAGAATGGAAGCGGCCTCGAGCATCTCGGCAGTGATGGGCGGCGGATTTTTCGCTTCGCTTCCCTTCTGCTCCGCCTGCGCGGCAAGCGTGTACAGCGTGCCCGGCAGCAGCGTGCCGGCGAGGCCTGCGGTGGAGCAGACAGCGAGGAAATGGCGGCGATCGAGTGGCATGGCTCTCCGGTTTTCTAGCGGATGGTAGAGCATTTTGCCTGCAGGTGCACGGCTCGGCGACGTTCTTATCGCCTTTCGCTCAAGAAAAGGGCCACGTCGAGTATCGTTCGGTGACTTACAGAATCAGGCAAAATGCTCTAGCATTCGCGCATGGCACTGCTTCAGGTGCAGGCAATCTCGAAGAGCTACCCCTCGTCGTCGGGCGCAGCGCTGGTGGTCGACGACGTATCGTTCACCATCGCGCGCGGAGAGACGTTAGGCGTGGTGGGAGAATCCGGTTCGGGCAAGAGCACCGTGGCGCGCATGGTGCTGGGGCTGATCGAACCGACGGCGGGCGAAGTGCGGTTTGACAATGAAGTCGTCGCCAAAGCACGCGGTGCGCGGATGCGCTGGATGCGACGGCGCATGCAGCCGGTCTTTCAGGACCCCTATGCCGCGCTCAATCCGCGCATGCGTGTGGAAGAGATTGTCTCTGAGCCATTTCGGATTCATTCCGCACTGGCAGGCAGCGAGGCGCACCTGCCGCGCGGACGCAAGGCGCAACGCGAGCGCGTGGGCGAACTGCTGAAGAGTGTGGGGCTCGATGACTCGGCGCTTCCGCGGTATCCGCATGAGTTTTCCGGCGGCCAGCGGCAGCGCATCAACATTGCGCGTGCGCTCGCTCTGCGGCCCGAGCTGCTGGTGCTGGATGAGCCGGTGTCGGCGCTGGATGTAAGCGTGGGGGCGCAGATTGTGAATCTGCTGCGCATGCTGCAGCGAGAGCACGGCATGGCCTACCTGTTCATCACGCATTCCATGCCGCTGGTGCGCTACCTGGCGGATCGCATCGTGGTCATGCAGCGCGGCAAAGTTGTCGAGGAGGGCGAGGCCGACGCACTGTGCCGTGCGCCCCGCAAGCCATATACGCAGGCCTTGATCGCGGCAACGCCGCAGCTGCCTGCGTAGAATCAGGCAAGAGCCAGCGGTATGGCCGTTTCCCAGCGTCCCTGCGCTTTCAGGATGAGTTCGATTGCCTCGCGTGCTGCGCCCTCGCCTCCGCGCCGTTCTGTCACGTAATGGCTGATGGCCTTGAGCTCCGGCGCAGCATTGGCCACAGCGATGGCGAGGCCGGCACGGCGGCTCAGCGGCATGTCCGGAAGATCGTCGCCAAGATAGGCTGTCTCTTCGTCGGTGACGCCGGCCTTCTGCAGACACTCTTCGTAGGCATGTGTCTTCTTCGCCTGCCCGAGATAGACGTAGTCGACTTCGCACTCGCGTGCGCGCTGTGCCACCGCCGGCGACTTGCGGCCGGTGATGAAGCCGGTGCGAATCCCCATGGTGTGGGCGAGCTTGAGGCCGAGGCCGTCCTGCGGATCGAAGATCTTCATCTCCGCGACGCCGCCATCGTTCGGCAACGCGATGAGGCAGACGCCACCCGACATCGTGCCGTCAATATCCATCAGCAGCAGGCGAATGCGCTTGGCGCGGGTCAGGACGTCCGTTGTGGGCTCAGGCATAACGCGATTGTAATGCTGGCCGCATGGGCGGGACTTGCCGTCCGGGCGATTGCGCCTGCGGCGCGTGCTGTGCGGTTCGCTTCCTTTGGTCGCTCACATTGAAAGCTGTGGCAATGGGAAAAACGCAGATCTCGCCGCTTGCTCCAGTCGGGAGAGGGCAACGATATGAGGTCGAGGCGAGGATGGAAGCCTCAGTGCTGATGGCCAACATGGCTGTGGTCGTGCGCCTCTTCCACCACCTCCACACAGCCGTGTGACTCGCCGCAGGGGGCGTGTTCGAACTGCACGGTGGTGTGATAGATGCCGTAGCGGCTCAGCAGGTGTTCGCGGATGTCGCCGAGGATGCGATTGCTCTCCGAGGGCGGGATGTCCTCGATGGTGACGTGGGTGGCCAGCGCGCGGGTCTGCGATCCAAGACTCCATACGTGCAGATCGTGAATGTCGAGGACGCCGTGGATGGTGGCGAGTGAGTCGCGAATCTCCGGGACAGAGAGCCCGCGCGGTGTGCCCTCAAGCAGGATATTCATCGATTCGCGCACGATGGAGACGGAGCTCCACAGGATCAGGGCAGCGATCAGCAGGGAGAGCGCGGGGTCGATCCAGTTGAGATGGGTGAAGAGGATTGCGGCGCCGCCGACGATGACGGCGGCTGTCGACAACGTGTCGCCGAGCATGTGGATGAAGGTGGAGCGGATGTTGATGTCGCGGCTGCCGCTGAAGAGGCATGCGGCAATGACGCCGTTCATCACTACACCCGCGGCGGCAACGATCATCATCAGCCGGGGCTGCACGGTAACCGGATTGCTGAGCCGGTGCAGGGCCTCGACCGCGATGCCGCCTGCGATCACGATGAGGGTCAGTGCATTGAGGAATGCCGCCAGTACGCCGGCTCGCTGGTAGCCGAATGTCTTGGAGTCGGACGCGGGACGCCCCTGGAAGTACACGGCCACAAAGGAGAGCAGCAGAGCCAGCGCGTCCGAGACGTTGTGGCCGGCCTCGGAGATGAGCGCCAGTGAGTGCGCGCGCAGCCCGGTAATAAAAGTGACCAGCACGTAAATGAGTGTCGCCACCAACGCCAGGCGCAGGATGCGCTGCGTGCGAGGGCTCTGGGCTCCGTGAACGTGCATAGAAACATTGTAATTTGCCGACCTCCAGCAGCCCGCCACGAACGCGTCCATCTGCCTGGGGCATGAAATTGTTCTTCTCCATCCCCTAAGGTTGAACTGCCCCATAAGCGGAACTGCTCCATAAGCAGAACTGCTCATACCGCGGACGTGTGGAGTGGTGTTTCATGGCTGAATGGACCGCAGAGAGTTCTTGCAGAACGCTACGCTGAGTGCAGGCGCTGCCAGCTTTGGCACCCGGCTTGCCGCTTCGTCACCTCGCCCGAATCACATGATCGATCTCACCGTCCATCCGGACCAGCGCCTCGGCTCCATCCCAGCGGACTTCATGGGGTTGGGGTATGAGATATCGTCCATTGCGACGCCCGGTCTGTTGAGCGCGACAAATCGCGTTTATGTGGAACTGGTGCGGCGGCTGGGCGCGCGTGGCGTCATCCGCATTGGTGGGAATACGTCCGACTACTCTTCTTTTGTTGCGCGTGGGACTGCCGTTTCCGCCGCGAAGAGTACGGTGGTCAATGAGACCGGCCTGCGCGAAATGGCTGGTTTTCTCGACGCGACGGGGTGGTCGCTGATCTGGGGCCTGAATCTGGGCAATGGCAGCGTCGACGACGCAGTCAGAGAAGCGAGGGCTGTGGCTCATGCTGCCGGCGATCGGCTGCTGGCATTCGAGATCGGCAATGAACCTGACTTGTACGTGCACGAGGGTCACAGGCCGCGCTACTCGTACGAGCAGTACCTGACAGAGTACCGGCGCTACAAATCGGCTGTACGTGCCGCTTTGCCGCGCGTGGCTTTTGCCGGTCCCGATGCCGCGGGTGCAACCGACTGGGTAGAGCGGTTTGCGGCAGACGAGGGTCATGACCTGCGGCTGCTGACGCATCATTACTATCGCGAGGGACAGAACCCGGCGAGCACAGCCGATAAGCTGCTGCGCCCTGATCCGAAGCTCGCTGCGATGCTCGACCGGATGCATGAGGCGAGCAAGTCTTCCGGTGTGCCGTATCGCATCTGCGAGACCAACTCGTTCTCTGGCGGTGGAAGGCCGGGTGTCAGCGACACCTTCACTGCAGCTCTGTGGGCGCTCGACTATCTTTGCGTGCTGGCATGGCACGGAGCGGATGGGGTCAACATGGAGACCGGCATCAACCAGCTCGACTTCATCAGCAGCTACTCGCCCATCGGTGACGACCAGCACGGACACTATCGCGCCGCGCCCGAATACTACGGGATGCTGGCCTTCGCCGAAGGGTGCCGCGGCGAGCGTGTCGCGGCCTCGTATGACGCTGGCGCGGTGGATCTGACGGCCTATGCCACGGTGGATGCGCACGGCTCGCCGACACTGGTGATTGTGAACAAGGATGAAGGCACGGACGCGGATATCCGCATCGCGGCGAAATCCATCGCGGCGAAATACGGGGCAGGAAACGCGCGCGTCATGAGGCTGTCGGCGCCATCACTTGATAGCAAGACTGGCGTCACGTTGGGTGGAGCTGCCGTCGAACAGGATGGCCGGTGGCACGGCCGCTCCGAGAATGCGCGCGTGATCGATGGAATCTGCCGCGTGCACGTTTCTGCGGCAAGCGCTGCGATCGTGAAACTTGAAGGCGGAACGATTCGGTAAGCTAGACGACGGCCTGGCGCGCATTGGCGCGGCGCAGCGGATGCAGCGGGATGGAGTTCGCGGTATCCCGCAGGCCGCTCCAGCCTTCCGCCACGATAAGGCTGTTGCCGGGGTTGTGCGGATCGTAGCGTACCGACGCCGGGAAGCTGAGCCGGATCTTGTGGATGTCCACCACGTGCTGCAGCAGCGTGACGTCCTGCGAACACTCGTAGGTCACGCCGGCAACGTCGTATTGATAGAGGATGAGCTGCATGCCCAGGGGCCGCTCCGATTCCTCGGGCGACAGCTCGGAGATATCCAGCACGGTGGCATCGATGATGCGGCCTCTTTGCACCAGCACATCACGGCGATCGCGCTCCAGCTCGTCGGGGCTGGGGCGCTTCCGTGACATCCAGTAGAGGGTGATCGCGGCAGCCATGGCCGCCACGACCGTCACACCACTTACCACTTGAGTCTCTCGCAGGGTGAAGCCGAACATCGCTGCTCCGGGGGATCGGAGAGTCACAGAAGCAACTCTCGAATCTGTTGCAAGGATAGCGCAGCCATGCCAAGAGACGGGTTACGAATCAGTGTCTGGGGGATGGCGCAAAAGGGGGATTCAAAAAGCATCTTCGCCGTCACGGGGCACCCAAGTTCCGCGGAAAAGGCACGCGACCCGCAGCGGCTCGCGTATGGGCTTGCCGTGCAAATGCTGTAAGGTGCGGAGCGTATAGTGAAGAGAGCATGAATGAGCCAATTCTCACGCCGCCAGCGGGGTCTCCGCGGCGGTTTTCCACAAGCACATCCGGCGGTCCCGAAGTGGGATCGCTATCCCTCTCCGGCGAGCGCCGCATCCGCTCTACCACGGTCATCTGCGTACGCCGGGGGGCCAGTGTCGTCATGGCCGCCGACGGCCAGGTCACCCTGGGCGACAGCGTCATCAAGCACACCGCCAAGAAGATACGGCGGTTGTACCAGGACAAGATCCTGGCCGGGTTTGCCGGCTCCACCGCAGATGCCTTCTCGCTCTTCAGCCGTTTTGAGGGCAAGCTGGAGCAGTATGCCGGCAATTTGGGCCGCTCCGCCGTGGAGCTGGCCAAGGACTGGCGCACGGACAAGATGCTGCGGTCGCTCGAAGCGTTGCTGGTGGTGGCGGATCCGCACCAGACCTTCCTCATCAGCGGTTCGGGCGATGTCATCGAGCCCGACGAGGGCATCGCGACCATCGGCTCCGGCGGCTCCTTCGCGCTGGCCGCGGCCCGCGCGCTGATACAGAACACCGACCTGAGCGCACGCGACATCGCGGAGAAGAGCCTGCGGATTGCGGGACAGATCTGCATTTACACCAACGACCAGATCACGATCGAAGAGTTGACCGCCTAACTTCGTACTGAGACACCAGGCGCGATCGCCCGGAAGGAGAATCAGGGCTTATGGCTATCTATTTACCAGGCGCAGCGGAAGACCAGGGGTTGGCGCTGGATGAGCTGACGCCGCGGCAGATTGTCGCGGAGCTGGACAAGTACGTGGTGGGACAGAGCGCCGCGAAGCGGGCGGTGGCGATTGCGCTGCGCAACCGCATGCGCCGGCAGAAGCTGCCACCTGATCTGGCTGAAGAGATCATGCCGAAGAACATCATCATGATCGGGCCGACGGGCGTGGGCAAGACGGAGATTGCGCGGCGGCTGGCGAAGCTGACCGGCTCGCCGTTCCTGAAGGTGGAGGCGTCGAAGTTCACCGAGGTGGGCTACGTGGGCCGGGATGTGGAATCGATGATCCGCGACCTGGTGGAGATCGCCATCGACATGGTGCGCGAGGAGCGGCTGGAAGAGGTGGAGGACAAGGCCGAGCTGAACGCCGAAGAGCGGTTGCTGGACCTGTTGCTGCCTGCTCCGGCGGCTGCTGCGAAACCGTCGGAGGCGAAGGCGGACTCCAACGTGATCGACATCCTGAGCGCGCAGGAGACGGCGCCGACGATTGAGCCACCGAAAGAGGCAAGTGACAGCCACAACCGCACGCGGGAGAAGCTGCGGCAGCAGTTCCGCGAGGGCAAGCTGGACGATCGCACGGTGGAGATCGATGTGCGCGAGCGGAATACGCCGAGCTTCGAGATCATCACCAACCAGGGCCAGGAAGAGATGGATGTCAACCTGAAGGACATTCTTCCCGGCTTGTTCGGCCAGCGCACCAAGAAGCGGAAGATGAAGGTGAGCGAGGCCTTCGAATACCTGGTGACGGAAGAGGAGCAGCGGCTGATCGATATGGATCAGGTGAATCGCGTCGCGGTCGACCGCGTGGAAAATTCCGGGATCATTTTTCTGGATGAGATCGACAAGGTGGCGGGGCGTGAGGGTGGCCACGGGCCGGACATCTCGCGCGAAGGCGTGCAGCGCGACATTCTGCCGATCGTCGAAGGGACGACGGTGAATACGCGCTACGGCATGGTGTCGACCGACCACATCCTGTTCATCGCGGCGGGCGCGTTCCATGTGTCGAAGCCGAGCGACCTGATTCCGGAGTTGCAGGGACGCTTCCCGATCCGCGTGGAGCTGCAGTCGCTCACCGTCGAGGACTTCATCCGCATTCTGACGGAGCCGAAGTCGTCGCTGACCAAGCAATATGCGGCGCTGCTCGAGACCGAGGGACTGAAGCTCGAGTTCACGCGCGAGGCGCTGGAAGAGATGGCGCAGTTTGCCTTCCGCGTGAATGAGACGACGGAGAACATCGGCGCGCGTCGGCTGCACACGATCATGGAGCGGGTGCTGGACGAGATCAGCTTCCTGGCGCCGGATCTGCAAAAAGGGCAGAAGACGGTGGAGGGCGTCGTCGACCTGGCGGCGGCTTCCGCGGATGGAATGGGCGCTACGGTTCCGCTGCCGATGGTGGAGCGGGTGACGGAGCACGGGGTCGAGAAGGTGGTGGTGGTCGATCCGGCGTACGTGCAGGCGATGGTCGCCTCGATCGTGAAGAACCAGGATCTGTCGCGCTACATCCTGTAATCACTGGCGGGAGGGGTACCCTCCCCCCTCCGCGACGGAAGACTGGTCCGTAAGTCCCACCGCATCATGCGTTTAGGGTGCTTCCCGAAGGCTAAATTCGTCCAGACAAAGGACTTATCGGTAAAGTCGTCTCTCCATTGGGGTTAGCTCCTCAAATTTGTCTTATTCCCGGTGCATGACGGCTCCGGCCTGTAAACCTATGCTGCTACATGGTTTGCGGCTAAATTCTTCTTGCTAAAGGACTTAGAAAGAAGAAAGCCACGGGGGTTGTCCCCGTGGCTTTCTTAGTCTTATTCAGGTCTATTTTCAGGATAGCAATTTGGGTGGGTTGATTTGGCAGGTTTCTGCGTGGAGGCGGGGGAGTTGGACCAGTTTGGGATTGGCTTACCGAACTGTAAAGCGACGCTTGACAACACGATACCTTGCAATGCAAGGTATCAACGATATGAAGGGAGCGGACAGCCGCGATCCAGAGACCGGAGACAAGTGGGAGGTACAGCTTCGCAAAGGCTGTCTGGAGCTGGCGATCCTGGCTGCCTTATGGGACGGAAAACTCTACGGTCTTGAGATTCTGCGGCGGCTGGAGAGCGATTCCGATTTGATTGTGTCGGAGGGAACAATCTATCCGTTGCTGAGCCGGTTAAAGGCGTTGGGACTGGTGCGGAGCGAGTGGGTAGAGTCGGACGCCGGCCATCCGCGAAAGTACTACGCACTCACGCCTGCCGGGAGTGACCGGGCTCGCGAGATGGCTACGATCTGGCTGCGCTTTTCGGCGAGTATGAGCAAACTGCTCGCTCCGCTCGGGAGGGCGAAGTAGATGACCAGAGCAACCGACGATCCACAGCAATTGATAGAAGCGTACCTGGTCAAGCTGCGCATGCGGTTGCGCGGTATGAACGATGAGGATGTCCTCGAGATCGTCCAAGAACTGCGCGCCCACATCACAGAGAAGGCGAATGCGAGCGGAGCGGTCACAGCGTCCACTGTGGACAGCGCACTCGGTGCGCTCGGTAGTCCGGAAGAGCTTGCCAGCCAGTACCTGACGGATGCACTGCTGTCGCGAGCGGAGATCAGCCGGTCGCCGGTGCGCATTCTGGAAGGACTGTTCCGTTGGGCAAGGCTGAGCATTGCCGGCTTTTTTGTGATGCTCGGCTCAATCGTCGGATATTTCCTCGGAATCGTTTTTATGCTCTGCGCGTTGTTGAAACCATTCCATCCGCAGACGGCGGGATTGTGGACTTCCCGGAATAGCGACAACGACCTTTCATTTTTTATTCGACTTGGATTCGGCGGTGTGCCGGTGAACAAACACGAAGTGCTGGGATGGTGGATCGTACCGATCGGGCTGCTGGTGGGTTGTGGGCTCGTGATGCTGACCACGCACTTTGCCCTCTGGTGTGTACGGCGATACCGCCGATCGCGCGTATTGCCTTAAGGCTGTCAGAAGAAAAACATCGAGCGGCAGGGGCAATATATGAAGGGATCAGTCAACACAAGCGAAGGGCCATCCCAGTGGCAGCAAAGCAAACGCCTTGCCTTCCTTGAATTTGCGCTTATCGTTGCCGTCTACGTTGCCGATTGGAAGCACCATATCTTCCTCAGCAAGGTCCCATACCTTTTTCTGGTGGGATGGCTGTCGTTGCGCCTGCGAGGAATGCGCTGGCGCAACGTTGGTTTCGGCGTGTATGGAAGCTGGGGCAAAACGCTCATAGTCGGAATATTGGCGGGCGCCGGCATCGAAGTGCTGGAGCTGTTCTGTACGCAGCCCCTCCTTGCACGACTCACAGGCCAAATGCCCGATCTATCTGCGTTCGACCGCACGGCGGGAAACTTGAAATGGTTAGCGATTTCGCTCGCATTGACGTGGACGCTTTTCGCATTCGGGGAAGAACTCATTTTTCGCGGCTATTTGATGAATCGAGTCGCTGATCTCATCGGCCGCACGCGTGTTGGCTGGGCTATCGCTTTAGTAGTGACGAGTGTCATGTTCGGGCTCTCTCACTTCGGTCAGGGAATCACGGGAGTGAGTGAGAATTTTATCGATGGAATGATTCTTGGAGCACTGTATCTGAAGTTCAGACGCAACCTGGCGGTGCCGATCATCGCCCATGGAGTTACGGATACGGTGGACTTCCTACTAATCTTTTTTCACAGGTATCCTGGTTTGCGCTAAATCCGCCCGGGGTGCACGGCGCCAGTCGGGCGCACGACAACCCAGTGCGATCAGCTATTGCTCCCTTGCCACCAGGAACGCTTGCACATATCCCAGATACCCGGTAATCGAAATCCAGGCGTCGACGCCGTTCAATCCCGAGTCACGGGATATTCGGAAATAACTCGTTCTGGTTCGCGATTCCTCCATCTGTGACACACCAGGCGAGCAGCCGATCCATCCGCTTGGCAAAGAATGTGCCGTCAACCGAAGTGTGGCGTCGAGTATTGCCGGATGGAAACCGGGATTCGCCAGAATCGCGGCAG
Organism: uncultured Acidobacteriaceae bacterium; assembly: GCA_963815025.1. Classification (GTDB taxonomy): domain Bacteria; phylum Acidobacteriota; class Terriglobia; order Terriglobales; family Acidobacteriaceae; genus KBS-83. Next base: position 432,861 of record CAWFFD010000002.1, read on the forward strand.
GATGAAACTATAGACAAAGATTCTGACTTCGATTGCGCACAACTGGAGGACTACACGATGGGACGTCGATACGCGAACATTCTGGAGACGGTCGGGAACACTCCGGTGGTCAGAATCAATAGGCTGGCGCCGCCCGATGTGAACCTCTTTGTAAAGATGGAGGCTTTCAATCCGCTGGGCTCGGTCAAGGATCGTCTGGCGCTGGGCGTGATCGAGGATGCGGAGCGCACCGGACGACTGAAGCCGGGCCAGACCGTGATCGAGGCGACGAGCGGCAACACGGGCATTGGGCTGGCGATGGTGTGCGCGCAGAAGGGATATCCGCTGGTGGTGACCATGGCGGAGAGCTTCAGCGTGGAGCGGCGCAAACTCATGCGCTTCCTGGGTGCGAAGGTGGTGCTGACGCCTGCCGCGGCCCGAGGTCTGGGCATGGTTGCGAAGGCAAACGAGCTGGCCGAGAAGCATGGCTGGTTTCTGACGCGGCAGTTCGAGAATGAAGCGAATGCCGACATGCACTCCCGCACGACGGCGAAAGAGATCCTGGATGACTTTGCAGGCGAACGGCTGGACTACTGGGTGACCGGGTTCGGCACTGGCGGGACGCTGAAGGGCGTGGCGCGGGTGCTGGCCAAGGAGCGTCCGGAGACGAAGATTGTGGTTTGCGAACCGGATGACGCGCCGATGCTGTCGAGCGGCATTGCGCAACAACGCAACCCGGATGGATCGGCAACCGCGAGTCACGCGTCGTGGAAGCCGCACCCGCTGCAGGGCTGGAGCCCGGACTTTATCGCCAAACTGACTGCGGACGCCGTGGAGACGTACGCGATCAGCCAGGTGCTGCGCATTCCCAATGCAGAGGCCATGCGTTGCAGCAAGGAGCTTGCCCGCAAGGAAGGGATCTTCGTCGGCATCACCTCCGGCGCGACGTTTTCGGGAGCTTTGCGGGTGAGCGCGGAAGCGCCGAAGGGCTCGACCATCCTGTGCATGCTGCCGGATACGGGCGAGCGCTACCTGAGCACGCCGCTGTTTGCCGATGTGTCCATCGACATGACGGAGGAAGAGCAGCAGATTTCGCATTCCACGCCCAGCGGGTGGCTGCAGCCCGCGTCATAAGGGTTTCGTCACATCCGGATTCGCGATCTCATCCGCAGGGCGATGTGCGAGAATCGCTCGACGCCGGATTCCGACCCCAATTTGCCGCGTCTCGACGAGGCAACGCGCGATGCCTGACAACCCAGCCAATCTCACGCTGGACTTTGAACGTACCGGTACGACAGTTATTGTGCGGTGCCACGGCAGGCTGGTAGCGGATACGGACGACGTTCTCTACCGCGAAGTCAAGCTACTGCTGCCGGATGCAAAACGCATCGTGCTGGACCTGACCGACCTGACGCGCATGGACAGCATGGGGCTGGGGACGCTGGTTCGGCTGTACGTCTCTGCCCGCTCCGCGGGATGCAGCCTGGAGCTGATGAACCTGGGCAAACAGGTGCGGATGCTACTGGGGACGGCGCATCTGCTGTCCGCGTTTACCATCGTGGGCGAGCACGGCATCAAGATGAATTGATTTCTTCCCACCCGAACTTCATGCAAAAAGAGGCGGCGTCTTACTGGGCCGACTCATGCGACGATTTTGCCGCGGGACCGGCGTGCGCTGGACCATCCAGATACTTGATGAGCAGGACCTCGTTGCCGATTTCGCTGAAGATGAGCTCGTCCACGATGCCGCTGACGAGCAGTAGGCCGTAACCGCCGGCGCGCATGCCGTCTTCTTCACGCTGCGCGATGTGGGCGAGAGGATCGTCTGAGGGATCGGCGCTCGCCGCATGGCTCAGCGACTCGCGGCGAAAGCCCGCGCCAGGGTCGCGCACGTGAAAGACCAGCGACCTAGCGGTGCGAACCGCGGTGACCTCGACGACCTGCTCCGGATTGAAGGCCGCGCCATGCTCCATGGCGTTCAGCAAGATCTCGCGCAAGGCCAGCATGATTTCCTGGCGTATATCTTCCGGCAATTGCGCGTTCAGCTCTTTGGCGAAGGTCATGAGGCGCTCGGCGGTGAGCAGGCGGCAATTGACGCGGACGGCGACCCAGCCGGGCTTGGCGGAGAGAACCTGTATGTCTTCGCGCCATTGGCTGTCGGAGGCCGCGCCGCGGGCGAGGTTTGCAATCTCGGCGACATCGAATGGCGGCGTGAAGCAGGCGAAGACGCGAGCGCGGAGGGCGGCAATGACCTCGTCCGGAGTGCTGTGCGCGGCCAGAACGATGCACTTGACGCCGGGCCGGATGGCACGCATCTCTTCGAGCAGGGCCAGATCTTCATCCACTGCGCTTTCCGGACAGGTGATGACGACGCCGAAGGAGCGCATGCGCAGCCGCTGGAGAGCGTCGGCGTGCCCGAGGGCGTACTCCATGGGAAATTCCGCGGCGGTGAGGGTGTCGCCGATCTGGCGGCTTACCTCGACGCTTCCGATCATCAAGACCCTGCTCATTTGGGCTCCCCAACGGCGAGACGGACGGCAAGCCAGTGGATTTTAGATTACCGGAGGCGCCGCGGACTCGCTGGAAGCCTTTGCCATGCGACGCGGCGTTGCAAGACCTAGTTTCAACACATGGTTTCAACAGATGGTTTCAACAGATGGTTTCAACACATGGAGGACTGTGTACGCCCAGCAACCCTGGGGCCGGACGCTGTATACGGCGGATGACACCCGTACAGGATGCGGATTGCAACTGAATGATTCCAAAGAAATAAGGGCGTGACGCGAAATGGCGCTCCATTTGCAGGAACAGGCGCAGCGAAGCGTCGGCACGGGATCGATCTGCGCACGTTAGTCAGGAAATTAATTTTCGCCGCCATGGATGTGGCGGACCTGCGGTGGGCATCGATCGGTCTCACCCGATGTTGGAATTGGCCAGGAGACTTCTATGTTCGCTCGTTGTTCTGTTCGGGGGCTTTTGCTCCTCTGCCTTGGGTCCTCTCTTGTGGGCTGCGGCAATCCCTACGGGGCTGGATTCGATTCAGGTGACGCCGGCGAGCTCAGTCTCTGACGGTCGGTCAGACTGCGCAATTTACGCGCAATCGGGACATTCGGCAATGCGAGTCGCCCCTCGACACAAAATCTCACCAGCGCGGTGACCTGGAGCTTCCATCAGCTCCTTCCGTGGCAACTGTGAGCTGCGAGCGGGATGGTAACGGCTGTAAGTGCGGGCACGACAGACATCACGGCGAGCACGACGGCGTTACGGCGGTCCTGTCAACTCCAGCGCAAACTTCACGGTAACAGGATCAACCGGAGGCACCATGGCGGGAGCGGGGGAAGCATCCTTTCGCTCACAATCATTCCAAGCGCGATTACGGTCGGCAATTTGCAGGATAGCGGGCAATTCCTGGCAATTGGAACGTACTCGACCGCCCCGATCGTGCGAGATCTGACCAACTCGGTGACCTGGCTCACTTCCGACTCCCGAATGAATTCCCAGTCAATCCGAACTAACAGCGTCACGAAATCCGGGCGGCGGCACAGAAAATGGCGGAGTTGTCAGTGCCTATGAAGAAATAGGAAGTGCGCCACCATCACAGCGGAAGCAAAAATCCAACAGCAACGGCACGATACAAACCGCGACGGCGACGTTCGGCTGCCCCTACGTTCTCCCGAACCCGCCAACAACTCCAGGCTCATGCTTCAATCGGGTTCACAGGCCCCTGCGCTCAAGTCAACGATGACTGTCTATAACGAGGGGCTTAGATACCAAGAATTGGCTGGATCACTGCTCCTTCCAGCGACTAGGCACGCCGAACGTGATTCATTGCGGCCCTGGTTGGATCGACGAATGGAGGCACGACACGAGCGAGGTCAGCCTACCGCGACTTATCCTCACGGGGACCACTGTGACCTAGATTGTCCCCGCCCAAGACAGGATGTCAAGTTCGGCGGATGGTCCTGGAGCTGCTCGCCCAGTGAACACCGGGACGGCTAATCCGATGGACCCGACAGCGATGAACGGTCACGTGGGCGGCCGAACTATTGTACGATCCTAATCGCAGCACCGACTATACCTACCAACGTCACAGTGGGAGCAATCTTCAACGAAGGATCAATACCGCAGTCCATTGCAGAGAGAGAGCCGCTCTTCGGGGCGGCTTTTCTCTGCGCGACGCACGGTTATGGCGACATGGTGGCGCGGAAGTGGTTGGCCCGCTCGAACTCCTCCCGCAAGCTCCGGGGTTCGCAGATTCTCGCGCAGATGGGCGAGGCGCTGCTCCAGTGCATGCAGGGCGTGCTCGACGTGCTCCGTATTGCTGAGGGCGACATCCCGCCACATGGAGTAGGGACTGGAGCCGAGGCGCGTGGTCTCACGCAGGGCGCGGCCGCCGATGGCCCGCATCTCCGCGTCTCCGCCAAACTCGTCTTCGAGCAGAGCGCTGAATGCCGTGGAAAGAAACTGCGGCAGATGACTGACCCAGGCGAGGAGCTCGTCGTGGCGCGCGGCATCCATATCGAGCGTGCGGCAGCCAAAACCTTCCACGAGCGCGCGAAACTCGGCTGCCGCTGCTGCTGCCTTCGGGTCCGATGCGAATGCCGCGATTGCTTTGTCCGGCGTGAACAACCAGACCGCACCGCGAAAGAGTTCGGCTTCTGCATGGCCGGCGCCGCTCACCTCTTTGCCCGCCATGGGATGCCCGGGCAGAAAGGCCGCGCGTCCCGGCCGGTTGTAGTGCTCGGCGGCGGCTTCGGTGATGCGCTGCTTGGTGCTGCCAACATCCGTGACGAGCTGGTGCGGACCGAGGACGCCGGCCAGCTGGCTCATCCAGTCGAGGATGGCGAGGACAGGCGCGGCCAGCACGATCAGGTCGGACTCTTTCGCGGCGGCCAAAGGATCCTGCGCCGCCGACGTGAAAGCGCCCAGATGCAGGGCCGTTTGAAGAGCGGCGGGATCTCTGTCCCAGCCGATGACCTCGCCGGCAAAGCCGTGCGACCGCAAAGCCAACCCTGTCGAGGCGCCCAGCAGCCCCGTGCCCACGATCAAAATTCGTTCCATCATCGTGGGCTTAGATTACGCTGCCTGCAGGGCGCAAATGTACCTGAGCACAGAGGGGCGTGCACGGTAGATGGGCGGAAGTTCCCTGGGAGAGGATGAAACCTGTGTCGACAGAGTCGGGAACTCCGGTGGCAGCGAGCTGGTGGAAGCGGAAGAATATTCATAGCCGGGCGATCGGCGCGTTCAAGACGAGCTTGGCTGCCGTGCTTTGCGTCTGGCTGGGAAACCTGCTTCGACTGGAACATGGCTACTGGGCGGCGGTTTCGGCGATTGTCGTGATGGCGTCCGACAGCACGGTGACGCTGCTCTCCTGCCGCGACCGTTTGATTGGTACGGCGATTGGTGCGCTGCTGGGCTGGGGCACCTTTTATGTATGGCATGGCCATTACCTTATGTATGGGCTTGCCATTCTGCTGTGCGTGCTGGCCTGCAGCATGCTGGAGTTTGAGAAGGCGGGACGCCTGGCTGCTGTGACGCTGACGATCATCGTGCTGATCCGGATCGATAACGGCCCGGGAAGAGCGGCGCTGGCGAGATTTCTGGAGGTGAGTGTGGGCGTCATCGTGGCCATGGTGGTGACACACCTGGTATTTCCGCAGCGTCCAGCGGAGCTTGCAGAGAGCGCTTCGCATTCGTGAGTGAGCAGCAATGACTGAATCTGATGAAGAGAGGTTTAGGCGGAGGAAGATGCATCAGCACGTGTTCTGTTTTCTACGATCTCTCGTCATTGCATTCTTCACCGGCGCATCCGTATCTGAGCGCGATGACGGCGTCGGCGCAATCCCAACCCACGTATCCGACTCGTGATCCGCATACGGCCGGCTACGTGAAGGCCACGGACCTGCCCGATGGCTCGAACGCTCCAGCGAATAAGGATGGAAACTTCATCCTTGGGCCGACACACACACCTGCACCAGAGATGGCTGCACAGGAGATGGCAGCACCGGAGATGGCTGCGAAGGAGGGATCGCTGCAGGGAACGGTGATCGAGTTCACCATGAGTTCCGCGGAGAGCAAGCTGTATCCCGGCATTGCGCGCGAGGCGCATACGTTTGGCACTCCCGATCCGAAGAATCCGGCGAAGCTGATCGTGACGACGAGTCATCCGGCGCCCTACACGCGAAGTGTTGCGGTGTACGTGCCCAAACGATATGTAACCGGCACGGTTGCTCCATTCATTGTGGGGATGGATGGACCGGACCGCAGGGCTCTTCATCGCGCTGGACAACCTGATTGCCGAGCATCGGGTGCCGGCGATGATCGCAATTTCTATCGGCAATGGCGGAGGGGATGCGCAGGGCAGCGAACGGGGCCTGGAATACGACACGATGTCGGGCCGGTATGCGGAGTTCGTGGAGACGGAAGTCCTGCCGCTGGTGGAGGCGAAAGCGCACGTGCGGTTGACGAAGGATCCGGATGGTCGCGCGGCGATGGGCGGCAGCTCCGGCGGGGCGTGTGCGCTGATCATGGCGTGGTATCACCCGGAGCTGTATCACCGCGTGCTTACGTATTCCGGAACGTATGTGAATCAGCAGTGGCCGTGGAATCCGCAGAGTCCGCATGGCGCTTGGGAGTTTCATGAGCACCTGATTCCCGAGAGCCCAGCGAAGCCGTTGCGCATCTGGATGGAGGTGGGCGACCGCGACCTGCTGAATCCGAATGCGATGCGCGACGGCATGCACGACTGGGTGCTGGCCAATGAAGAGATGGCCAAGGTGCTGGCGGCCAAGGGTTACCACTACCAATTTGTGTTTGCGCGCAATGCCGGGCATGTCGACCACGCAGTGAAAGAGCAGACCTTACCCGAGGCTCTGGAATATCTATGGCGCGGGTATGCGACGGCGAGCCGGTGAGATACAGGGGAAGAGCGATGCTTCAGCGGGGATGACCGGCGGCTTCGACCGCCATGACTTCGCTGTTCTGCGGGAGTGGCAATGCTTCCGTATAGGCGGGAAAAAAAATCGAGAACACGGTCCGGATCTTTCTTGGGTCATCCGGCCGCGTGTTCATCCGGCTTTTCACGCGAATGCGGCCGGAGAGTTTGTGGACGAGTTCGGCGGTTACCCAGAGTCCAAGTCCGGTGCCGGTCTCTCCTTTAGTGGTGACGAACGGCTCGAAGATGCGCTGGAGCAGTTCCGCAGGGATGCCGCTTCCATTGTCCGCAACGGAGATGCGAATGCCGGGGATGACACGATCCATCGGATCGCATTCGTTGCCCACGCGCAGCAGCAAGCAGCCGCCACGACGCATTGCGTCGACAGCGTTGATGATGAGATTGGAAAAGATCTGCCGGAGCTCACCGGGGGCACCCATGACAGGAAGCGTGTCCGCAAATTCACGCTGCACACGGACGCCGGCGGAAGAGATCCTGGGGTGATATAGAGTGAGCACCGAATCGAGAACCGCAACCACGTTGACGGGGCCGGGTCGCGCCGGCTCACGGTAGAAGTGCAAGGTCTGTTTTGTTATCTCGGTGACGCGAGCGAGCTCCTGCTCCGCCTGTTTCAGGTAGCCGGCGTAGCTGGCGGGACTGGCGGTTCGCATCAGGAACAGAAGGTTAGTGACGGACTCCAGCGGGTTGTTGATCTCATGCGCGATGCTGGCTGCGAGGCGTCCGGCGACCGCGAGTTTTTCCGATTTGCGCAAGGCTTCCTGCGCCTGCCTGAATTGCTGCAACTGGTCGCGTATCGCGTATTGGCGGTTGCGTGAGCGCAGAGCATTGTCGACCGCACTGATCAATGTCTCCGGACGAGAGGGCCTTTCGAGCAGGAAGACGTTGCCGAGAGGCTCGCGCATGGCGCGCCGGCGCTGACTGCGGACGGTGACCTCGCCGGCGACGGTGAGGAGGATGAGCGGGAAGTTGGACCAGGGTTGCTGGTCGCGCAGCGTCGCGGACAGCTCCGCGACACGATCCGCATCGAGCGCTTCCTCCGCAATGATGCCCGCGCCGGCGCCTTCCCGAATGGCAGCACAGGCTGCAGTGATCGAGGGGCAGACCTCGCAGAGGTAGCCCTCCTTTCGCAACAGATCGGCGAGGAGAGCGGCATCACGTCCGGTGGGCGCAACGACAATCACTCTCCGATGTATTTCGTCATTTGTCGGAGCTTGCACTCTCGGTCACACCCTTGTGTTCGATAAACCTCGGCGTTCCTGTCAACACACCCTCGAACTTACGCAACGCTTCGCCCACGTTGACGCCATTTTTATTGAAGCTGAGCTCACGAATGGTGCGCTCGTGACCGCCGGTACGCTTTTTCACGACGGAGATGGCCTGCTTCACCTCTCCGCGCACTTCATAGTAGCGGAAGAGGAGCACGGAATCCGCCAGGTAGCTGACGTCGATGGGCGTATTCATGTTCGATCCGACAAACCCATATTGAGAAAGCGTCATGATGGCGGCAATGCCCTGTTGACCGAGATAGGCCAGCAGGTCGTGAAGCTGCAGAGTCAGCGCCTGTTCATTGGGCATGGAACTCAGAAAGCCATTCAAGCTATCGATCACGATGATCTTCGCGTTCTTTTGACTGACAGCGTCGCGGACGCGTGTGACAAATTCGCCGGGCGAGAGTTCAGCAGGATCGATCTGCTGAATCTCGATTTTGCCTGATTTCACATGTGACTCGAAGTCCATTCCGAGACCCTTGCGCGCTCGAGGAGGGTGGCCAGGGACTCATCAAACGTGAACATGGCGGTGTGATCTCCGCGCTGGGCAGCGGCCATGACGTACTGCATGGTGACGGTCGATTTTCCAGATCCGGCAGGACCGATCATCAGGGTGCTGGTTCCGGTATGGATTCCACCGCCGAGCAATGCATCCAGTTCGCTTGACACCACTGGAGACATATTCGCGGACGAATCCGGGCTTATGCTCTGCGGCGATGAGCCTGGGATAGACGACGAGCTGACCGGTTTCGATACTGTAGTCATGAAAGCCTTCGCGAAATTTGGAGCCGCGCAACTTACGGATTTCCAGACGCCTGCGCTTGATGCCGAAGTCGCGGTCCAGGCTCTGCATCATCAGGACGCCGTGCGCGATGCTCTGGAGTTGAAGGTCAGCCCCTCGTGCGGTGCGGTCGTCGAGCAAGAAGCACGGTGCATTTTCGTCCCGGCGAAGTAACGCTTGAGCGCCAGAATCTGGCGACGGTAGCGTAACGGATCGCGCGCGAGCATACGCAACTCCGAGAGCGAGTCGAAGACGACGCGCTGGGGAGTGAGCGAGTCCACCTGCTTCAACACCGAAGCGATGGTGTCGGAGAGCTCGACGTCGGAGGGATGGAAGATGGTGTATTGGGCCTCGGGATCGATTTCGTCCTGAAGCGGGGCCATTTCATAGATTGGTAGTTGCGCGAGAGACCATCCGTGGGATGTGGCTACGATTTCCAGTTCCTGCTTCGATTCCGACAGGGTGACGTACAGACCCGGCTCTCCCTGGCGAATACCCTCCAGGAGAAATTGCAGCGCGACGGTGGTTTTGCCGGTACCCGGATCGCCTTCGATGAGATACAGATGGCCGCGGGGAAGGCCGCCGTTGAGAACGTCATCGAGGCCAGGGATGCCGGTAGAAACTCGCTGTTCGGGCTTGGATTTCTCGGGCGATGCAACCTTACTCATGATCCATCCTTGGATAGCTTTTTTCAGCGACTGTTTGTATGCGTTCCGCGGTTTTCACGCGCCTAACAGCCCGGCCTGTTCCCGACTCAGAAGGGACGGCGTGCACGTCAGATTCGATGCACAATCCGTGATCCGGGGGAGGCCAAGAAGAATCTTGGATGCCTACGGGCAGACGAAGGGTGCCCGGGCGGCGCTGAAGCGCCGCTGGCCGCGCGAACGGATGACGAAAGCGAAGTCAGTGCGATTCGGAGCGGTCGTTCGCCAGCAGGCGTGTTAGCTCATCCAAAAGCGGTTTGCGTGAAAGTCCAGGGTGAGCACGTGGCCGAGGAAGAGCTCGTTGCCAACGGTTCCGTCGAACATTCCGTCGGGCAGATGCACCTTCGGCGTCGCGAAGTAGAGAGTGGCATTTTTGCGAAGAAGCTGGTTCTCGAAGCTTTCCTGCGATGCGGTGCTTTCCTTCATGGGAACGCCGCCATCGGTAAAGGGAAACATGCGCGTTTTTGCAGAGCTCTGCTCGCCGGCCAGTCCGAGCTTGTCGACGGAGGTTGGGTAGATCAGCATGGTGCCCTCGTAGAGCGTGTCGATCTGCATGGTGAGCGGCTTGCCGTTCAGCTGAAAGCCGGTCGTGACAACGATGGGCGGCCCATGCTTGCCGAAGGTGGGGTTGGTGATGGTGCCGCAGGATTGCGGGCAGGGTGCAGCTGCTTTCAGGACGCCGGAGACGTTCACACGGTGGTTCTTGTAATCGATGGTGAGCACGCGATCTTTGAAGGCGGTGTAGGCCAGCGCGCCATCGGCCGCGGGCATTTCGCCCTTGTCGATGGATGATTTCAGCTTCACGACGAGCATCTTGAGATCGCCCAACGCTGCATCGCCGACGCGAAGGTTCGGAATGGTTCCACTGGCATAACCGGGGTATGGCTTGCCGTCGGGTCCGTTCACCGGCTGTAGGCGGATTCCCATGCCTTCGGCGATGGTGCGGTCCAGCACGGAGTTGGCATTGCCGGTATCGATCAGCATCTTGAGATGCTTGCCGCCGGCGACGGTGACATCGACGCAGGGCAATCCGGAGCAGTTGAGCAGCGGCATTCCGGTGGTTGCGGTTTGGGCGCTCAGCGGAGCGCCGCCTCGCAACTGCAACTGCCATGCACAGCGACAAGGACATAGGCGACGCGCATCGATCTTTCTCCTGTAAGCTGATGTGAACAGCGAATCGGACAGGCGGATGGGACGGAGTGCGGGCTGGGGCGGTAGCAGAGGATTCAGCGAAGGAGATCGGCGCATCCCGCTTTTTCGTAACCCGAACACACGGCGAGGACGGCAGGATTCGATCGACGACGGATGCGAGAGGGAGTGCCGCTATTGCGGCGATTCCGTGTGCACATCCGACTTGGACATGGACGCTACCAGCGCCTGGAAGCGGGGATGGCCGCGCAGGGGGTTGAAGTCCGGATCGTGTTCGAGCCACTCCTTGTGGCCGAAGCCATTGCGGACTGCGGTTTCGAGCAGGTCAAGCGCGCGATCTATCTCGCCGAGGTGGGTATAGGTGCAGGCGACGTTGTAGAGGACGGCGGTCTCTTCCGGATCGATGGCCAAGGCGCGGTTTGCCCAAAGGAGTGCGCGCTCACGATCGCCGAGCGAGAAGCAGGCGCCGGCGCCGAGATATAGAGCGCGGGAATCCTCGGGATGGAGTTCGATGTAGCGTGCGATGACGCGAAAGGCCGCTTCGCCCGCCTGGCGCGCCTCGTCCATGCGTCCCAGCGCGCGGAGACAGTTTTCCAGCTGCACGATGGATTGATAGTCGGCGGGATCGAGCTCGGCGGCCTTGCGGAAGAGCTCGGCGGCTTTTTCCATATTGCCCAGCGCGAAACAGGAGCGGCCGTAAAAGTAGAAGGCCTCATAGAGACGGGGATTGAGACGGATCGACTCTTCGAATTCCTTTTCCGCTTCCTGATGGTTATGGCTGAGCGATTCCGCGAGGCCGCGCGAGGCATGCGCTTCCGCCGATTCCGGATCGAGCTCGACGGCACGGCGGCTGGCATTGGCGGCTTCCCGCAGATTCTCCTGGGTCGCATCGATGTACATGAAGAGGAACAAGGAGCAGTTCGCGACCCCGGCGTAGGCGCCCGGCATAGGCCGGATCGAGGACGATGGCGCGGGCGAACATCTGACGCGCGTACTCCAGACTCCTGCGCTTGAACTGGTAGAAGGTCTGACGGGCGCGAAGGCAGTAGTCGTAGGCCTGCACATCGCGGGTTGGAACCTTCTCGATCTCACGCTTTTCCTTGTCGCTGAGCATGACGCGGAGTGCGCGGGCAATGTTCTGCGCGATCTCATCCTGAATCGCGAAGACGTCCTCAAGCTGGCGATCGTAGCGCTCCGCCCAGACGGAGTGGCCGGTGCGGGTTTCCGCGAGCTGGGCGGTGATGCGGAGACGATTCCGGCGCGGCGCAGGCTGCCATCGAGCACATAGGCGGCGGCGAGCTGCTGGCCGATCTGGGCCACGGGCAAGGGCCGGTCGCGAAAGGCCAGCACGGCGGAGCGGGGCAGGAGCTGCAGCTCCTTGATCTTGGTCAGCTCGGTGATGATGTCTTCCGTCATGCCGTCGCGGAAGTATTCATCCTCCTTGCTACCGCTGAGATTCGCGAAGTAGAGCACGGCGATGGATTTCTCCGGATGCTGCGCAGCAGCAGCGGTGCGGTTGAGTGCGTCCACTGGCCGAGCGCTTCGAGAATTTCGTCCATCGAAGCCGCAGCGCTGTGCCGGGGATTTCGCGAGGCAGCGGTCGACGAGCTTTTCCCACTCCGGATCGATCTCCGGCAGCAAGCGTGCGCAAGGGTGTGTAGGGGGCGCGCAGGATGGCATAGAGGATGTCGATCGAAGTTTCGCCCTGAAAGGGAAGACGGCCGCTGAGGCATTCGTAGAGCAGAACACCGAAGGAGAAGATGTCGCTGCGGGCGTCGACCGGCTCGCCGCGAAGCTGCTCCGGCGACATGTAGGGGACGGTGCCACCGGTGGTGTTTTGCGTGGAGGTGCGGGTGGCGAAGGTCTCTTCCGTCTCGCCGACGGTGCGCTCGCGGTGAGCCAGCTCGGCGAGGCCGAAATCGAGGATCTTCACGCGCGACCGGGAGTCGAGCATGATGTTGCCGGGCTTGATGTCGCGGTGATAGACGCCGGCGCGATGCGCCTCGTGCAGGCCTTCGGCGATTTGACGCGCGGTGCTGACGAATTGCGCGGGCGTGAGGGCAGCGCGCAGGAGGATCTGCTTCAGCGTTTCGCCGGGGACCAGTTCCATGGAGATGAAAGGCGTTTCGTCTGTGGCGTTCACCTCATAGATGGTGGCGATGTTGGGGTGATTGAGGCGCGATGCGGCCTGCGCTTCCCGGATCAGACGCTTGCGCGCCTGGGGATCGGCAGCGGTGTCCGCGGGGAGGAGTTTGAGCGCGACATCGCGGCCCAGGCTCAGGTCTTCCGCGCGATAGACCGCGCCCATGCCGCCTTCGCCCAGCTTGGCGTGGATGCGATAGTGCGAGATGGTCTGACCGATCAAATAGGATGGCGTTTTCTGCGGCTGCTGTTTCCGCTGGAGGTTCGTCCTTCATGAAGTAGGCACTCGCAAGGATAGAATGGCCGCGGTGAGGTCGCCAATAAAACTTGCGCTGGTGGTGGCGCTGCTGATGGAGGCGCTGAACCTCAAGTTCTGCGCGTTCCCCATCGATGCCGGGCTGCCCGCGACGATACCCTGGTACACACGGCTGCTGGCCGATCAGTGGTTGTTGATACACCTGCCAGGGGTGGTTTCGCTGGGCCTGCTGCATCGGCTTGGCCTGGAGCGATTCGACTATTTCGCCTTGTTTGTGAGCGGCTACCTGGAGACGGTATTGCTGCTCGTCGTCTGCATCGGGTTGTACCAGTGGATTCGCGAGGCGTCGGAGAGGCGTTCCGAGGAAGACGCTGCACCCGCCATCCGCGACTGAATCAGGCTTGCACGCATGGAGGTGCCAGGGATATGTGCCGCAACATCAAGATGCTTTTCAACTTCGAACCTCCGGTGACGGAGGACGAGATTCGGGCTGCGTCGCTGCAGTTTGTGAGGAAGATCAGCGGATTCAGCAAGCCGTCCAAGGCGAACGAGGCGGCTTTTGAGGCGGCAATCGAGGAGGTGACCAGCGCATCGACGCGGCTGCTGCGATCGCTGGAAACGAATGCGCCGCCGCGGAATCGGGAAGAAGAGGCGGCAAAAGCGAAGGCTCGCGGTGCCGCCCGATTTGGTGACGTGAATGGATGTGAGTGGCGCCGGGACGGAGAACGCGTTTATGCCACGTTCTTCCAGCTGCGGAGATGGCCTTCCGCTTCCCCGTACCACGAAATGACGTCGAGCTCTTTTGCAGCAGATGATGCCGGACCTGCTGACGTTTGCGAGACGCCAGCAGGAGCCAGATCGAGACCCTGCTTCCGCGTGATGAGCGGAAAGTACAGCAATGCTGCAAAAGGACCGCATATCAGCAAGAACACGCAGAGTCCCATAGAGACTGCCTCCCAGTTGTGATTCTGTTGTATGACACGCGCCGGGGGGCTGGATAGATCACGTACAACTCAAGAACCAGGGTTACGGTCACCACGCAACTGATTACGGTAGCTGTAGATGGCCGGTTCTGGTTCTGTTCCGGGATGGTTCGGTGAGGATTCGACCGAAATGGGCTGGCTGCGTGCCGATTTGAACTCCGTGGATCGGCCATCCTAGAAGACCCTTTTGGGATGACGCCGCATGTCTTTCTCAATGGCGTTCCATTTCTTTCTGGTTTCGCGTTGGCGGTGGATGTCGGTTTGCAGTTCGAGGTAGTTCAGTTCCCTTTGCAGCTTGCGATAACTCTGCAGACGGTCCGGATCGAGCCCGGCTTCGCGGACGGCGCAGCCGGGTTCTTCATGGTGCGAGCAATCGCGAAATCTGCATTGCTGCGGCCAGCTCGGCGACGTCGGCGAAGGCGGTATCGATGCGCTCGGGATCTGCCCACAGTTGCAGCTCGCGGAGTCCCGGCAGATCCATTAGAAGCCAATTACCGGGTAGCAGCCAGTTGCCGGGCATGCGGATGAGCTCGCGATGGGTGGTGGTGTGGCGGCCCTTGCTGTCAGCCTCGCGCACATCGGTTGTGCGTTGACGGCTTTCGCCGAGCAGCGCGTTCACGATGGTCGACTTTCCGGCGCCGGAAGATCCGATGAGGGCGGCGGTCTGACCGGGTTCGGCGGTCTGGGCGATGGCTTCCAGGCCCCGACGCTCGAGGGCGCTGAGCGCAAAGACGGGAACGCCCGGCGCATGACGCTCGGTCAGGCGAACGACGTCGGCGACGTCTCCGCGGAGATCGGCTTTGTTCAGCAGGACGACGGGACGCGCGCCGCTCTCATGCGCGAGGACGAGATAGCGCTCCAGACGGCGCGGGTTGTAATCGCGATCGAGCCCGCTGACGATGAAGAGCAGGTCCATGTTGGCGGCGAGGACCTGCTCGCGGAGGCGCTTGCCCGGATCCTTGCGGGAGAGCCGGGTGCGGCGGGGCAGCACCTGGGAGATGACGGTTCCTTCCCGCAGGATGACCCAGTCGCCGACGCACGGCAGATCCTGATCGAGATGGCGGAGATGACCGCTGATGGTAGCGGTGACCTCGCCGTTGGGCGTCCATACGATGCAGTGTTCGCGGTGCACTAAAGCTACCCGGCCGCAGGCGGGATCGGGTTTGGTTTCAGGCGCGTAGTGCGCCCAGCCCATTTCTTCGAAATTCATGTCTGAATTCATGTCTAGAGCCTCTTTTGGGGTGAGGGACACAGATCTCCTGCGCTACCGGTGAAGCGGGCAGCGATCGGGGAGAGCGGTCTTAGACAGAGACGGTCAGCGGCAACACCTTGGGAAAAGCCGTGGGGGCAAAACCCTTCCGGGATGGTAGCAGTTTCGTTACTGGGGAAACTACGAAAAACCGCAACTTCAGGGCCCGGTCCGACGTATTCATAGACACAGCTTCAGACACAGTTTTTTCGAGGTTCGCCATGATCGTTCGCAGATTCTCGCGTGTTTTCCTGGCCGCTCTGTTTTGTCTGCTGGGAAGCCTTTTGCTGCTCCATACACCCCACCGGCGGTTGCGGTGGGATGTGATTGCGGCAAGCGCGGCGCATGGGACCGACACGCCGGGCGGCGGTATGGCACACATGGCGGGCCACATGTACATGACCGCGCTGCGGGCACCACAGGCCGGGGATCAGCAGAAGGCCGACGCGATTGCGGCGGCGGCGAAAGCGGCGATGGCGCCCTACCAGGATTATCGCAAGGCGCTGGCGGATGGTTATGTGATCTTTCTGCCCAATGTTCCGCAGCCCATCTATCACTTCACCAAGCACGAGTACGGATTTCAGGCCGCGTTCCACTTCGACGCTTCGAAGCCGACTTCCCTGCTCTACAAGAAGACGGCCGACGGGGGCTACAAGCTGGTGGGGGCGATGTACACGGACCGTGTGAGAGCGAGCGAGGATGAGCTGAATGAGCGGATTCCGCTAAGCATTGCGCGCTGGCACCAGCACGTGAATTTCTGTAAAGCGCCGGAAGGACAGAAGGCCGCGTACTTCGGACCGGACGCCAAGTTCGGCCTGCTGGGTTCCATCACCACCAAAGAGGCGTGCGAGGCGGCCGGCGGGGAGTTTCATCCCCACATCTTTGGATGGATGGTCCATGTGTATCCCTATGAGACCGACCCGAAGAAGATCTGGGCGGTGGACGATGACGACGGGCATGACAGCATGCAGCACTCCGCGATGCCGGGAATGCAGATGAACTGACGGCAGCTGGCTGTCCGGGCGTACGCACTCGCGTGCAGTGGATTTTGTGCGAAGCCGGCAACTTATTCTCCAGTCACACTTTCGTCGTACGAGATCGCCCGGCGCAGCGGCATTTTGGGAGCTGCAACGGAATCCACCGGTGAGCATCCGGTCGTATAGAGAGCATGCGACTACGCCATGCCATAGTTATCACCTTACTGGGGCTTTTGCTCTGCGGTTCTGCGTCTGCCGAGACGCAGCCCGCAACGCTCCATTGGCAGCCGTGGTCGGATGCGGCCTTCGCCCAGGCACGCAAAGAACATAAATTCGTGCTGCTGGACCTGGAGGCGGTGTGGTGCCACTGGTGCCATGTGA
This sequence comes from uncultured Acidobacteriaceae bacterium, assembly GCA_963815025.1. GTDB lineage: Bacteria > Acidobacteriota > Terriglobia > Terriglobales > Acidobacteriaceae > KBS-83. Next base: position 449,685 of record CAWFFD010000002.1, read on the forward strand.
TGGACGACGTCACGTATCGCGATCCGGTGGTGATCCGCCTGCTCCAGCAACGTTATGTTCTGGTCAAAGTGGATCAGGATGCGCGCCCGGATATCTCCAATCGCTACGAGGATTACGGCTGGCCAGCGACGGTGGTCTTTGCCGCCGACGGTTCGGAGATCGTGAAGCGGCAGGGCTACATTCCGCCGCGCCCGATGTCCTCCATGCTGCAGGCCATCATTGACGATCCGTCGCCCGGCCCCAGTGTTGAAAAAGAGGCGGCCTTCCATCCCGCGGCAGACTCCGCGATACCGGCGGCTTTGCTCGCGCGCGTCCAGAAGCAATTCGGGATGCAATACGATCAGCCCGTCGCGGGCTGGGGCTTTGGGCACAAATATCTCGATGCCAATTCCGTTGAGTACGCACTCCGCCTGGCTGCGCACGGTAATGCGGAGGCTGCCAGGCGTGGCGCCGACACCCTGCACAATGCGACTGCGCTGCTGGACCCGGTGTGGGGCGGTATGTACCAGTATTCGGTGGGCGGACACTGGTCCGAGCCGCACTACGAGAAGCTGATCTCCATTCAGGCGGATGCGCTCCGCGAGTACTCGCTGGCTTACGCACAGACGCAGAACCGTGAAGATCTGAGCTCGGTGCAATCTGTGCAGCGGTACGTTACAAATTTTCTTCGCTCGCCTTCCACGGGCGCGTTCTATGTCTCGCAGGATGCCGATCTGCACGATGGGCAGGAGAATGCGTCCTACTTCAAGCTTTCCGACCGGGATCGCCGCGCGAAGGGCACTCCGCGCATCGATACGCACGTCTATGCACGGGAGAACGGATGGATGATTGCCGCGCTGTGCGCAGACTATGCAGCAACCGGCGACGCTTCCGCGCTTGCGGAGGCGCGACGCGCCGCGGATTGGATTGCCGCGCACCGCAGCCTGCCTGGCGGCGGCTTCCGGCACGGCGATGCCGACGTTGCCGGGCCTTATTTGGGCGACACGCTCGCCATGGGGCAGGCGTATCTCGCACTCTACAATGTGACCGGCGACCGCAAAGACCTGAAAGCAGCGGCGGCAGGAGCGCGGTTCATCGCCGCACACTTTGCCCCGGCTTCACCCGGCACCGGCTTTGTTACGTCGCAAACGCCGACCGATGCCGCGTACCGTCCGCATCCGGATCGCGATGAGAATATCGCGCTGGTTCGCTTCACCTCAATGCTTGCCGCGGCAACCGGCGATGAGCGCTTCCGTGCAACGGCGATCGAAGCGATGCGCTATCTCGCGGCCGAGCCGGTGACACTCGCTCCACTCTCCGCGGGCATCTTGCTGGCCAATCAGGATGTGACGGAAGCGCCGATCCACGTCACCATCGTGGGACGGTTCAAGCATCCCGATGCCATGGCGCTGCACAGCGCTGCGCTGCACTCCATTGCATCGCATGAACTGATCGAAGTACGCGACCCATCCGATCCGTCGCCGCTGCCGACGAACGTCACGTATCCGAAGCTTGATCGTGCGGCACTCTTCCTCTGCACGGCAAACGCCTGTTCCTCGCCTGTCTTCAAGCCTGAGGAAGTGCGGGGAAGGATTCAGCGCGCGGAGCTACAGTCTGCACGTTGAGGTCGAGAGTCAGCTCCCGGTTTCAAGATGAAAGGATTGCGTGTATGGCTCGACGGGATAGCCTTTGTCTTTCCAGCCATCCAGGCCGCCTTTCAGGAATTTGATCCGCGAGAGATGCATGGCGAGTGCCTTGTGCAGGATGACTCTGCTGGTTTTCTCACTCGGACAGGTGCAATAGACGATCACGTCTTTCTCTTGTGGGATCAGCGCCGGGTTGTGCTGCACTTCCTGGGGAGGGATCCGCCGTGGCGCCAGGGATGATTTCAGATCTAGCTAACAGGTCGAGCGGCAGGCGGACATCCAGGACGAGCACATCCCGATTCGATGCCAGCATTGCGTGGAGGGCTTCCGGGGTGACGCTGTACTGCTCCAGTTCACGCCGATCGCGTGCGCGTTTGATCGAGTAGGCGGCCGCCACCAGGATGACCGCGCCTATAACCAGGAGAGTTGGAATCATCTCGCTCCATCCATCAGCAAGATTACTTGCTTCATTGCTGATTCAGCGGCGAGCCGAGGGATTCAGAATGTAACAGATGTGATTCGTTGCATACAGGCGCGGGGATCCGGGTGCTTATTCGGCGCGGAGGGCCTGCACGGGATCGATGCGGGTGGCGCGGATGGCGGGCAGCAGGCTGGCAACGCCGCCGGTGAGGAGCAGGATGGCGGCTGCGCCGGCGGCGATGCCGATGTTGAATCCACCGACGCCGAAGAGCAACCCGCTGATGGCACGGGCGGCCAATGCCGGCGAGCGCGATGCCGGCAAGGGTGCCGACGAGCACCGGCGTGACGCCGTCTTCGAGGATGAGGCGATAGATCTGCGCGGGCTGCGCACCGAGCGCGATACGGATGCCCAGCTCGCGCGTGCGCTGCAGAGCGGAGTAGGCGACGACGCCGTAGATGCCGAGCGCGGCGAGCACCAGCGCGCATGCGGCAAAGGCGAGCAGCAGATGCAGCTGGAAGTTGCGCGCGGCGAGCGAGCCATCGACGACGGTCTCCATGGTGCGGACTTCAGGCACGACGACCTGCGCATCGACGCTCCAGATGGCCTTGCGGATGGGGTCCGCCATCGCGGCGGGATCGTTCTGCGTGCGAATGACGAAGGTTCCGCTTTCGTTGGTGCGATAGGTGAGTGGCACATAGACCATGGAGGCGGGCGGCTCGCTCAGGTCGACCGCGCGGACGTCACCGACGACACCGATGACCTGGAAAGGCGGTTCGTCGGGGTCCCCGCGATGGAAGAATTGACCGACGGGATTTCGTGCGCCCCATGCAGCCCTCGCTGCGTTCGCGGAGACGATGGCAACGTGCTTGCCAAGATCGTCCTGGGTGAAGAACCGGCCGGCGAGGAGCGGAATTTGCATCGTCTCGAAGTAGCCGGGGCTCAGCCAGCGGTATTTGGCATCGGGCTGAGCAAAGATCGGACGCGTATCGCCGGGGACGGAGATCATGTCGCCCCAGCGGTCGCCATCGAGCGGCAGAACGCTGATGACACCTGCGGAACGGACTGCCAGGCAACTGCCGGAGGCGGTCGAGTGAGCGCTGGTAGAAAGCCTCGCGCGTGGCGGGCGCGCTGTACTGCTTGTCCGGCATAACGATGCTCGCGCTGATGACATGCTCGGTGGCGAAGCCGCGATCGACGCGCAGCAGGCGATAGAGGCTGAGCAGGAACATACCGGCGAGCACGACGAGCGCGACGCTGGCCGCAACCTCCGCGATGACGAGCCCGCGGCGGAGCTGCTTGCCGCCGGCGGACTCCGAGGCAGTGCGGCTCTCTGAGCGAAGGGCCTGCTGGGGATGGATGTGCGTGAAACGGATGGCCGGCAGCAGGCCGCAGAGCAATGAGCACACGAGCGACGCGCCGATGGCGAAGAGCACGACCGGCGCGTCCATGCGGAGAGGATGCAGCAGCGGCAGCGCGGAGGGAAGAACGTGGGACAGGGACGGTAGAACCAGCGTGGCCATAGCGAGGCCGAGAATGCATCCGGCAGCACAGAGCAGGAGCGGTTCTGCGACGGCACTGCGCACGAGCTGCGCCGCACTTGCCCCCACTGCGGAGCGGACGGCAGCTTCATGCTCGCGGCTGGCGGCGCGGGCGAGGAGCAGGTTGGTGATATTGACGCAGCCGATGAGCAGCACCGTGATGACGGCGGCGAGCAGCATGAGCAGTGAGCTGCGGCTCGATCCGGTGAGGAACTGCTGCAGACCGGTGACGTTGGAGCTGAAATCGGTATGGTCTGTCGTCTGCCGGCCGATGGCGTGCTGCAGCGTGTTCATCTCGGCAGTGGCCTGGGCGATGGAGACGCCGGGTTTGAGACGAGCGATGCCGACGTAGTCCTGATCGCCCTCGACTTCCGCGAGTTGTTCGGCATTCCAGCCGAAGGGAACGAAGGCTTCGATGGGATGATCGCCACCGGCAATCCGCGTGTCAGAGAGATCGAAGGCAGATGGAAGCACACCGACGATGGTGTAGGGACGGCCATCGAGCGGGATGGCACGACCGACGATGCCGGGGTCCGCGTTGAAGCGGCGACGCCATAGACCTTCGGTGATGATGACGACATCGTGGCCGGGCTGATCTTCCGCCGGAAGAAGCGTGCGGCCGAGGATGGGCTGCACGCCGAGCAGCGAGAAGAGATTCGACGTGTGCTGCGCGATGGCGATCTCCTCCGGCTGACTGCTGCCGCCAAGCGGCATCGTGCCGGAACGAAGCGCGGCAAAGCCCTGAAAAGATTGCGCATGCTGCTGCCAGTAGCGAAAGTGGTTGGCATTGACTGCCATGTCCATATCGGAAGCTTGTCCGGCAAGGATGTTTTCGCGAATGACGACGAGCTGCTGCGGCTGTACGTAGTCCGGCACGCGCAGGAGCACGTTGCGGACGATGGAGAACATGACGATGTTGGCGCCGATGCAGAGGGCGAGGGTAAAAATAGCGGCCGCGCTGAAAGCCGGACTCCGGCGCAACTGACGAAGTGTAAAACGCAGTTCGCTGAAAAGCCCGAGCATGCTAGAGATTTTCTCCTGTTGCCGGCGGCATTGCTGCCGTGGCGTACACCATACGGAGACAAGCCCGTGCGCGGCCGCTTTCTCCTTAGGAATAGGCAAGAGATATGCACGTGCGTTGCCGAAGGCACCGGCGCGGCTAAGCGCGAATTTTCAAGGACTTCCGCGCGTCCGGCGATCTGCGGGCGAGCATGGCGCTGTCCACGGATGTGCGGGTGTGGCCGAATCCGGACACTTGTAACCGCAAAGACTGTCTGAGCTCGTCCGAACACCGCTTGTCAGAACGCATCCGTTGCAATTGGCCGGGCAGCAATCCGTGTTCACCCTATACAACAAGCACAACAACCTCCCCGGGATGCGCGCGCATCCGTCGATATCGGATAGCCAGCGACGCTTCGCGAAATCCCCTCAGAAGGGGACGAAGTGGGAGGCGGCCGCGAATGCGACGGTGAAGTAACCATCATCGCGACGTGGAAAGACAGAAGGCCGCTCCTTGCGGAGTGGCCTTCTGTCTTTGTGGTGCATGGGCACTACTTGATGGACAGGGTCGAGTTGCTGTACATGCTGTCGGTGACTTCCACGATCAAACCGCCGGCAGGATGATTTGCCGTTGCCGTGTTGGTGGTGATGCGTGTTCCGACCGGCAGCTTGAGAGGCACTACCTCGCCAGCCTTCAGCGTCGTGACCTGATCGCCGATCTTCAGCTCAAGCGGGGCACCGGTTTCGTTGCTAAGGCTGAATTTGACCTTCTTGTCCCCCTTGAAAAACATGGCATGAATGGATGGGGGCATCGTCGCTGCCGCGGCATAGGTTGCGGGAACCGCAGCAAAGAAAGTGGCGGCAAGCAGGGTGGCGAAAGCAAAACGAATTTTCATAAATATCTCTCCTCGAGTAATCGTCGAACCGGGTTGGGGGAGGCGGGATAACGTAACCGCCGCCGTTTCCGGTACAGTTCTGCATGTCCATACGGCTTTTGACATGCACATGTTCCAACGTCTGTCGCCTGTTCCATCCCATTTGCATAGAGTGCGGGACGAGACGACAAAATCAAGGGACTGACTGCGAACATGTTGACTCTGCCGAAAACTGATGCAGTTATGGCAGATGCTGTCATGTTCGTAGCCGCGTTCTCCTTGCCTTGATCCATCGCACGTTCGCTGCCGAATGCATGCGGCATCGCGTCACACCGAGTTTTCAACGAGTTGCGAAGATAATGACGACACCGGCGCGAGACGGCAGTGTCCACTCCTGTGAAACGCTGCCCGGAATCGGACACTTGTGGTGCTGTTGAAACTCTGCGCGCATTGCTCACGGCGATAGACGCACAAAAAGGCCACCCCTTGCGGAGTGGCCTTTTTGAAATGTGCGTGAATTTGTTACGTAATGATTGTTTACTTAATAGCGGTAGTGCTCGGCCTTGTAGGGGCCTTCGACCGGCACGCCGAGGTAGTCGGCCTGTTTCTTCGAAAGGGTCGTGAGCTTGACGCCGATCTTTTCCAGGTGCAGGCGAGCGACTTCCTCGTCCAGGGCCTTCGACAGCGTGTACACGCCCACCTTGTAGGTGTCCTTGTTCTTCCAGAGGTCCATCTGCGCGAGCGTCTGGTTGGCGAAGCTGTTCGACATGACGAAGCTGGGATGGCCGGTGGCGCAACCCAGGTTGACCAGACGGCCTTCGGCGAGGATGAAGATCGCGTTGCCGCCAGCGAAGGTGTATTTGTCCACCTGAGGCTTGATGTTGAGCTTCTTGACGCTCTTGGCGCCGTTCAGCTTGTCCATCTGGATCTCGTTGTCGAAGTGGCCGATGTTGCAGACGATGGCCTGGTCCTTCATCTGCTCCATGTGCTCGTAGGTGATGACGTCGAGGTTTCCGGTGCAGGTGACGTAGATATCGCCGCGGCCGAGCGTGTCCTCAATGGTGGTGACCTCGAAGCCTTCCATCGCGGCCTGCAGGGCGTTGATGGGATCGATCTCGGTGACGATGACGCGCGCGCCCATGCCGCGCAGCGAGTGTGCCGAGCCTTTGCCCACATCGCCGTAGCCGCAGATGACAGCGACCTTGCCGGCGACCATGACGTCAGTCGCGCGCTTGATGCCGTCGGCGAGCGATTCGCGGCAACCGTAGAGGTTGTCGAACTTCGATTTCGTCACCGAGTCATTTACGTTAATCGCGGGAACGAGCAGCTTGCCCTGCTCCATCATCTTGTAGAGGCGATGGACGCCGGTGGTGGTCTCCTCGGAGACGCCGCGCCATTCCTTGGCGACGTTGGTCCAGCGCTTGGGGTCCTGCTTGAAGGTTTCCTTGAGCAGCGTCTTGATCACCTGCTCTTCTTCGCTCTCGGCGGGAGCATCGACCCAGGAGCGATCGCCCTTTTCGAGTTCGACACCTTTGTGGATGAGCAGCGTGGCGTCGCCACCGTCGTCGACGATGAGCTGCGGGCCGAGGCCGTCCTTATGCGCGAGCGCCTGAGCGGTACACCACCAGTATTCGGTGAGCGATTCGCCCTTCCAGGCGAAGACGGGAACTCCCGCAGCGGCGATGGCGGCGGCGGCGTGATCCTGTGTCGAGAAGATGTTGCACGAGGCCCAGCGTACGGAGGCGCCGAGGTCGACCAGCGTCTCGATCAGCACGGCGGTCTGGATGGTCATGTGCAGCGAGCCGGTGACGCGCACGCCGGCGAGCGGCTTCGACGGCGCGTACTTGGCACGGATGGACATGAGGCCGGGCATCTCCTGCTCAGCGATGGTGATCTCTTTGCGGCCCCAGTCGGCGAGGTTGATGTCGGCGACTTTGTAGTCGAGAGCGGCGGTCTGCGGAAGAGTTGTGGCCACGGAGGCTCCTTAGCTGGCTTGGAAATAATTGGGTTCATATAAGGATATCGTGGATGTCGGGTGCTCTGAAACAGGCTCCGGCCAGCGGTAGTACTCAAAGGGTGACTGGCGCCTCAGGGGGTCTGAGCCGCGCCCTAAGCAGCGATCCAAAGAAATGCGGCAGACCGGACGCACGCGGTCTGCCGCCTGAAGAGGACCTTACCAGCGATCGTGTCCGTGGTTGCCGTTGTCCACTCCGGTGCCCGGAGCGAAGGCGACGCCACGCAGCACCTCGGCGAAGCCTGCCTGACGCACGATGGAGAACCGCTCCTTTGCGGCCGCGGCCGTGCTGGCGTTGGCGAGGCGATCGTTGATGACGACGAGACGGTTGGGATCCGCACCGGTGTCGCCGCCGCCGCTGACCGTGGAAGTGATGGCCCACACGGTGACAGTGCCGTCGCGATTGACCTGGCCTTGTATGTTGCGCAGTCCATCGGTCGTCGGCGCCCAGGGAAGACTGGTCGCTGCGTTGGTGCCAGTGGGGTAGCCATGCACGGTGTAGGGCGACGCCGAGCTGCAGGCCGCTGGTGAGCGTGTAGGCGAGGTTCCAGGTCTTGGTGGTGGAGTTGAAGACCCACTTCTGCAGGCCTGCGGTGGTTTGCGCGGCGGCGTGGGTGTAGAGAGTCGGAGTCGCCGGCGAAGCCGTCGCCCTCATCGGCTACGTAGAGCGTGGTCGCATTCGCGAACCAGAGGCCGAAGGGAAAGGCCACGGGATTGGCGCTCTTGGCCAGGGCCGTTGGGAAGCCGGCGAGGATGCACATGTTCGAGGGAAGGCCGGTCGTCTGGAGGGCGGCGGGATCATAGGTGAGCGGCGTTGTGGGAAGTTTGGCATTGGCCGCAGGCAGACCGACGCCGTTGGGGCAGGCTTTGCCGGTGGTGTCGACGAAGTAGACGGTGTTCACGCCATTGCTGCCGCTGCCCTTGGTGTAATAGAGGACGTTATTGAATACCGTCATGCCGCGGAAGTTGTCGTCCTTGCCGACTTTGTCCGCTTTATCGCCAAGCTGGGTGACGGAGAAGCTCGAGACCGGGGTGGGCGTGCCGGGGTCCTGCTGGGCCTCGTGCTTGTTGCTGAAGTCGATGAACTGCGCGCCGGCGCCGAGCACGATGCCGTTGGGCTGTGGATTGGAGCCGTTTCCGGCATTGCCCGAGGTATAGAAGAACGGCTCGCCGTCGGTGTTATTCAGGATGGCGGCGCGGCCGTTGTTTCCGCTGTAGGCGTTGGTCTCGGTGAAGTTGAACTGGCCGTTGCCGTCCACCGCGGCGACACCGCGAAGGAACTCCTGACCCACGGGATTGGTGGGATCGATCGCGAGCGGTGTATTGGAGTTCGAGGCGTCGATGGTATTCACCGGAGCGACGTAGCCCATGAAGGTGAGGTAGCGATGATCGGTAGAGAGGTGCAGGCCGATCTCCGACTTGGAGCTGAAGCTGGTGACGAGTTGATCGCTCGCGCTCTTGATGCCGCGGTCGAGACTGTTCGGGACTTCGAGCGAGTTGAGAAGACGCCCTTCCGGAGTCATCTGGTCGAGGAAGATGCGCGACGTGATACCGAAGGACGGGTCATAGATGACGTTGTTGAAGACCGCGGGGTAGAGGCCGTTATTGGTGGCGCCGCTGGAGGCGCCGCAGCCGCCGGTGGTGGCAGCGCAGTTCGGCGGCAGGATGGTGCCGACTTTCACATTCGCGGGATTGTTGTCATAGACACTGCGGCTGACGACCAGATTGCCGGGCGAGAAGTGGCTGGCCTCTGGGTGGCCGGGGAACTGCTGGGCTCCGGCGGCTAGCGTGGCCAGAGTGATGCCGAGAACGGCTGTGGCCTGTGCCAGAGCATGGATGGTGCGGCGGGTATTGCTGCTTTGCTGCATGGACGACTGTCTCCCCTCGCGACGCGCGCGACGTACTGGCAAGCTTTCCGCTCGCCGCAGGCGAGGCTAGCAGCGGAAGATGAGCCGGGGGTTACAGCCGTGTAACGGGATTGTTGCAGTGGGAGGGGCCAGGTGGCTGCGCTTCCCTTCGGCCGTGTCGTATCCTCGAGTGCACGCAGTGGGAGTGCACGCAGTGGTCGGAGGTGAGATGGTGCGACGGTATTTGGGTTACGCGGCGATGGTGGTGTTTCTGCTGTCGGCATTTTGGGGAGCGACGGCGCGGGCACAGAGCCGGATCGATGACAAGGACCTGGCGCGGCTGATGCAGAACGTGAAAGACGATGCGCAGCCTTTCCAGAAGAGCTTTGCCAATGCGCTGAAGAAGAGCACCATCCGCGGGACGAGTCAGGAAAAAGATGCGCGCGGGCTGGCCGATACCTTTGCCAAGCAGTCTAAACAGGCGCTGGAAACCTTCCAGCACAAGCGGAAGGCCGAGGATCAGGTGGCCGCGATGGTGGATACGGCGGGACAGATCAACCAGCTGCTGAATAGCCTGAGCCTGAATCCGGCGGTCGGCACGCAATGGGAGAAGCTGCGCACGGAGCTGCACCAAGTGGCAGGGCTAGCCGTTCAACGTGCAGGAGCCGTATGTCAGGCGCGACCCGGTCCGGCATAACCTGACCCGCGTTACAGGAGCTTGATGTGGCTGAATATTCACGATTGATCCGGCCCACACGGCCGTCTTGAGCATGGATTGTCAGGCCGGCATCGTTTCGATCTACACGCGAGAGGCCAAAGACACTTTTCTGGCTCGGGTCGCAAGCGTTCTCAACCATGCCCGTGCTACTGGCATGACGATCATCCACATCCAGGTAGGTTTTCGACCGGGATTTCCCGAGATCAGTTCCCGCAATGCACTCTTCGGCGCCATTAAGTCCTCAGAGCAGCATCAGCAGCTATTCCGGGAGCCGCTTGCGGCAATCCCGGATACCATCGCACCGCAAGGCAATGACATCGTTATAACCAAGCACCGAGTCAGTGCCTTCGCGGGCACGGATCTTGCCATGATTCTTCGCGCCAATGACATCAATACATTAGTGCTTTACGGCATTGCGACCAGCGGTGTCGTCCTGTCCACTCTTGTCGAGGCTGCTGACGCCGATTACCGTCTTGCGGTCATCGGCGACTGTTGCGCTGACCTGGACTCAGCGCTTCACGATTGCCTTATCCAGCGTTTCTTCCCGACACGGGGGTTGGTCTTGTCGTCTGAGGGCTTTATCGCCGCCTCATCGAGGAGGGATAAACAATCGTGAAATGTTCCTCCCGGATAGGCTCCAGGACAGATCGGACGCATCGACACAGACCGGCCTGCTCATGAACGGTCCGTGGACGCGGGAGGGCGCACTGCGTTTCCGCGGCGCGCCCTCCGGTCAGAGCTACATCAGATACTGCTGCTCTTTGCCCGGCGTCAGTGCGCGGCGGCGGTCGAGTTCCTTGCGCACCAGGTTGAGCCCGAAGATGCAGTTCTCAAACTGGGTGGACAGGCGCTCGAAGAGGGCCGCTTCGCGCGCGTACTCAAAGAGATTGAAGGCGGCGACGATGGAGTAGGAGTCGCGCCCCGCTTCCACCAGCCGCTCGAAGGTGATGGGCTTGGAAGAGACGCCAATCGCCTCCGGGTACATGCCGGCGAAGAAGAGCGCGTAATCGCCGATCTGCTTGCGCGCGGAGCGTTCCGCGTCAAACGACGCAGCGGTGCCATTGACCGGATCCGCGGCGATGAGCATGGCATCCAGATCGCGCAGCGGACGGCCGATCTCGTCGCGCAGGGAGTAGATGCGTTCGTTTTCAGTGAAGTCGGTTAGCAGATCAGCCACGTACGTGGAGATTTCGGCGTCATCGACGCCGGCTCCCTGGCTGTAGCAGTCTCCCACGAGTTCGTGGAAGAGCGAACGGAGCATGTGTTCCTGGGGAACCATGGCACAGTCCTTTCAGCGACCAAATACTGCAAGCTGGTGCGTGGACCGCGTCCGGTATCCGTTATTACCAGAGCGTATTTAACATTCCCTGCCCGATTGAGCTTCCCTCAGAACGGCTTTTCTTGAGGGAAAAGCCGCGAACTCTGAAGTGGCCTCGTGGGCATTCTGTTAAATCCGCTCCGCCCCAGTCTGGCTTACCTCACCGTCATGAGTGCGAGCAGGTGGGGACTATATGAACGCTGAATGTAGCGTTACAGTTGCGTAAATCCAATAGCACTGATGGGGCGGAGGCTGAACTTTTTGGCAGTCGGAGGGGTTGACTGCGAAGTTACGGGCAAGATTTATAACAAGGGATCGAGAGCGCGAAGCCCATATCGAAGCCCATATCTGTGTTGAGATTTGCTCGCTTCAGTCCTTCGCGATAGAGACGCCGCCGCTGACGGTTTTCATCTGAATCGTGGGACCGCCGTCGCCAAGGTTGGTGTCGAGATGGTTTTTGATCTCTCCCTGGAGGGTGATGGGAAAGTCGACAGAGATGCCGCCGTTCACCGTCTCAGCGACCAGATGCGCTGAATAACGATCGGGCGCGGTGGCGGAGATGCCTCCGTTGGTCGATTCGGCGAAAAGTCCGGCGCCCTGCCAACGATTTCCGGAGAGCTCGAGGGTTACGCCGCCGTTGATCGTGGTGGCGTGAACGTCGCCGGCGAGATCGCTGAGGTTGAGGCCGCCGTTCGTGGTTTCTGCCCGCAAGTTCCCATCGAGATGCGAGAGATCGATGCCGCCATTCACGGTTTTCAGATTGGTGCCGAGATGACGCGGCACATGCAGGCGGTAATTCACGGACCAGCTACGGTGCGACCATCCGGAGCTTTCCGGTCCCACAGCGTGGATGACGCCGGTGGTGACGATCTTCACCTGCTGGAGGATGGATTTCGCGTCCTCCGCGCTGGAGGCCTGAGCCGTGACGCGGGCTTCGAGACCGATGTCCGTTCGATCTTCGCCGATAACCTCAATGCCGCCATTGGTGCCGGTCACGCGGAGCTCTCCGCCCACCACTGGCAGGACGACGCGTCGCAGCTCGCAGACGCGGTCCGCGTGTCCGAAGATCGAGCTGTTGTGGGTATTGCCTTCGTCTCCATTGCAGGAACCGGTAGACCAGGATTGTGCGTGAATGCTGGCTGCGGCGAGCAGCAGAACGGCGAACGCGAAGACGCGGCGCATGAGGGCCTCCGGCGGATGATCTATGGCGAAGGTTACGGAGCCTGCTGTGCATTCGTTCCCGGAATCTGCATCCGCCCGGTGCTAGAGAGCCTGCTGTTTTGCCAATAAATTGCGCTTTGCTAAGCAAGATATTGCGTAACGGCATGAATGAACTTTGCGTTGGCTCGCGAAAAGCGCCCAATGCTACTCTCCTGATACTTTCGGGGGATCGATGGTCCGGGTCGCGCTTTCCTTTTTCTTGCTCTCACTCTGTCTTGGTACATCCGGACTGCATGCCCAAAGCGGCATCGAGAGTCCAATTCCATCCAGTGCTGCGAATTCGTCGAGGCCGTCGTATCGGGAGATATGGCAACAGACGCATCGGCTCCCTCCGATCCCAAGGACGGCCGACGCGGCGCGGTCCCGTGCGGTCGCCGATGCAGACCCTGGATCCACTCCGAACTTCGCAGGCTTCTATGCGGCACAGACACTTCCCGGCATTGCGCCTGTGAGTGCGCCACTTACTGGACTTCCCCAGACTGCCAACCCGGCTCGGATCGCGTTTCTAACAGCCGACTTTAACAATGATGGCCATCCGGATCTGGCGACCGTGGATGCGAATGGAGGCGTCGCGGTATCGCTGAACAATGGCTCCGGACACTTCGGCACGCCGGTGATGACCGCGCCATCCCTGACTTCCCTTGGCGCTCTCGGGGCGATCGCCACTGATCTGAACGGCGACGGATTCCCGGATCTTGCTGTCCTGACGCAAAATTCGCAGATAGTGGTCCTCATCAATCAGAAGAACGGCGGGTTCACCCAGACAGCGGTGCTCACGTTTCCCAATGCATCCACAACGCAGAACCTGGCGAGTGGTGTCTTCAACTTTGCATTTACCGCCGGAATAACAGGCAATTCAAAAGCCGCGGACATCATCGCGGAATACATCGTCGCGCCTCCAAGCGGGCAGCCAGTTGGGGTCCCCGTCGCCCCTTCCACGCTTTATCGTGTGACGTTTCTGAATGATGGCTCTGGCGGCTTTTCGAACACCGCCCAGAAGCTGGTTTCAACCACCGTACCTACGTCCTCCACGCTTCTGCCCGGACGGCTCATCCTTGCGGACGTGAATCACGATGGCAAGCCGGATCTCGTGACCGGCATTGGTTCGAGTGCCACATACATGGCGAGCTACACGGTTGACGTCGCCATGGGCAATGGCGACGGGAGCTTTGCTGCGCCGGCGGCGAACACCGTGGCGACGGTTCCGGGCGACAAGTCGCCTGCGGAGGAGTCTCCTTCTCTCCTCCTGACGAGTCTCAGCAAGAATGCCGGCGCCCTCGACCTCCTGATCGCCATCGACAACTACATCTACTACGCTGCGGCGAATGGCGATGGAACCTACAAGACTCCAGTGCTGACGCTCCAGCGCGGCAACTTTCAGAGCGAGAATATCGCTTCCATCCAGGCGGAAGATTTCGACGGAGATGGCCTGCCCGACCTGTTTGTCTCTGGCGCAGGCGAGCTCACTTCATATCCTGGCAACGGAGACGGCACTTTTGGTAAGGCAGTCAGCTCGGTCGTGACGAACGCAAGCGACTCCAGGTATCAAGGCCTGGCCCTTGCGGACTTCGATGGCGACGGCAAGCTGGATTTCGTAGCGTCAAGCTATCAGAGCGAGGATGTCGCATTCGCGAAGGGGCTGGGCGGCGGAAAATTCATCGCGACTCCTTTCCTTTACACGTCCACGATGCCTCCCGACTCCTTTGCTGGAAACACTGCACTCGATGCGAACGGCGACGGGAAAATCGACCTAGTTTGCGTGAACCTCGACGATGGCACGCTCATCACGGCGCTTACCGGTGTTGGCGGGGTCTTCACGTACAAGGTTGCACTGCCAGCATCCACGACAACCTATACATATCCGCAACAGGTGTACGGCGATTTCAATGGAGATGGAAAGCCCGATCTCGTCGTCAGCCTGACGACCGTGGGCACGCCCAATACATATGGTGCTGGCGTGGCACTGTCGAATGGCGACGGAACCTTCCAAACGCCGGTGCCGATTCAGCTCCCGGTTTCATTGGCAAACGGAATTTACTACAGCGCATTCGCCGTGGGCGATGTGAATGGCGATGGCAAGTTGGACCTTGTGTTCACTTATCAAGGCGACAGCCAAGGCTTTTCCACGAAGGGAACGCCGGGCGGATATCTCGTCGCGCTGGGCAATGGAGACGGAACCTTTCACGAAGCGACCTTCGCTCCTTTTGGAGCGACGCCCTTCTACGTGTTGCTCGATCACTTCCACGGCAGCAAGGCGCCGCTCGACCTCGTGATCGCCGATGTGAACGACCCACAGGCGTCCAATCAGCAGGTCAGTCTGCTCGCAGGAACCGGCGACGGGACATTCGGATCTCCAACCGTGCTGGCTTCGGGCTACTACTTCTTCGGACTGCTCTCGGCGGATTTCAATAAGGATGGCAATCCCGACCTCGTCGTATCCGCCCCAGTGAGCTTCACTAATTACCCGAGCCTGGACGGATTCCTTGCGTATACCGGGAATGGCGACGGAACGTTTTCCCCATCGACCGTCCAAGCTGCAAATAGCTTTCCTGGTCTCGCAATTGCGGCTGATGTCAACGGCGATGGCAATCCAGACATTGTCTTCAGCAGCGCGCCTCTTGGGGTGGCAGGAGTGCCTCTTTCGGTCTCAGGTCTTTCTGTTCTACTCGGCAATGGCGACGGCACCTTCGGCGCGGTGAGCGGCTACCCCATGTGGGGGACCACTTTGTTCGCCGGCAACTTCCTGGGCGATAACGCTCAAAGCGTTATTGGCGATGCTGCCGGGTCTGCCTTTTTCATGAACCAGGGCGGAACGCTGGTGACTCTGACCTCTGCTTCGTCGACGATTTCTGCGCAGGTGAAGCCTAGTCTGAGCGGGCGTCCGACGCCTACGGGAACGGGGACGTTCCTCGAAGGCACGACCCTGCTCGGCACCGGCGCGCTTGCGAACGGTGCGGCGAGCGTTGACAACAGTCAGTTGACGGTGGGCACCCACACGATCACGTTCCAGTACAGCGGGGATGCAAATTTCCAGCCCAATACTGCTTCGAGCACCGTCATGGTTACGACGGCACCGGCGCCGGATTTCTCCATCAGCTCAACTCCGGCTTCACTCAATGTCACGCGCGGACAGACGGCAAAGGCGCAACTCACAATCACGGCCAACGGGGGCCTCTCCGGCGCGGTCACCTTCGCGTGTTCTGGTCTTCCCGCAGAGAGTACCTGCACCTTCAACCCCGCGACGCTCACGGCAACTCCAGGCCAGGCGAGCGCCACCACCCTTACCATCACGACGACCGCACCTAGCGCAGCCCTGCGAGATCTGTTGCGGGTGACGAGAGCGAGGACGATGACAGCGGTCGCCTTTCTACTCATCGTTCCCTTCTGCGGCGGAAGGCGGCGGCAGTGGTTCAGGCTCTCGCTTGTGATTGGCGTGCTGACCCTGACCACGTGGACCCTGGGATGCGGCGGTTCGGGCTCATCGTCCAATGGATCCACAGACACGGGAAGCCCCGCGGGCAGCTACACGGTGACGGTGACTGCTAGCTCCTCGTCGGGAGGCACCACCATCACGCATACGCTTCCCCTGACCGTGGTGATTCAGTGACACAGTGCCAAGTCTGCCGGGGATTCCAGAAGGATGTACTCTCAGCGTGAGGCAGCGGCCATAGTCCATCGAAAGGCGATATTCCATGATTGTGTACGGCGCAAGAGAGCGGCCTGCTCCCTGGAACATCCTCACAAACCGCATCAAGCGGCGGTGGCTGATTCCCTTCGTCGCGTTTGAATGGATATGGGACTGGACGGCTTACCTTCTCAGCTGCTGGAGCTTCCTCGAAGTACTCGACTACCTTGGCCGCTTCTCGATTCTGGTGGCCGTGGTCTTCTATTTCAGCGAATCCGGCAACCGCATCAAGCTGAAACACTACCAGGCGTGGCAGGTCATCAATACTGCACAAGGCAAGGGCGGCAGCGGCGGTCGCATTGAGGCGCTGCAGGAGTTGAACGCCGATAAGGTGCCGCTGGTCGGTGTGGATGTATCGTCGGCGTTCCTGCAAGGGCTGAAGCTGGAGCGCGCGAACCTGTTGCGGGCCGACTTCAGCGCGGCAGATCTGCGGGGCAGCGATCTGCAATCCGCGGATTTCACCAATGCCAATCTCCATTTCGCAAATCTGCGAGAGAGCCATCTTGAGAATGCCTCCTTTCAATCCGCCAACATGACGGATGTCGATCTGTGGGGCAGCGATCTCACTGGTGTAAAGCTCGACGATGCAGATATCAGCGGCGCGGATCTGCGATTCGCAGATTTGCGGGATCTTCAGTGGGAAAAACTGAAGAAAGTAAACACCGCGAACATTGCGGGCGTGAAGAACCCGCCGGCGGGATTCGTGGAGTGGGCACTGAAGAACGGTGCGGTGGTGCAGCCCTGAACGCAGAGCAAGAACGGCTCAGTGCCCTCTGCCGAGCAAGTGTCCGTGGGCATCCACAAAGCAAAGAGGGCAGCCCGGTGGGCTGCCCTTCTTCATGAATCAGTGACGGTTGCTTACTTCGCTGCGAGCTCTTTTTGTTCGAGCTGTGCGAGGCGGTTGGCGAGGAGCTTCTCGAGGTCTTCGAGTGCCTTGCTGAAGCCTTCGATGCCTTCCTTCAGCTTGTCGTGCGCCATGCGGTCGGCGGCGTGCATCTTTTCGAAGGTGGCCTTGTCCATAGGGATCTTGTCGATCTTCAAGTCCTTGGCCTTTGCCGGATCGAGTTTGCGCGTCAACTCCGAGGTGGTGTCCGCTTCAAGCTCGGCAAGCAGCTTGGGGGCAATGGTCAGCAGATCGCAGCCGGCGAGTTCCTTGATCTCGCCAGTGTTGCGGAAGCTGGCGCCCATGACCACGGTCTTGTAGCCGAAGTGCTTGTAGTAGTTGTAGATCGTGGTGACGGATTTCACGCCGGGATCGTCGGCGCCCTGATAGTCCTTGCCCGTGTCCTTCTTGTACCAGTCGAGGATGCGGCCGACGAATGGCGAGATGAGTGTGACCTTCGCTTCGGCGGCGGCGATGGCCTGGTGCAGGCCGAAGAGGAGAGTCATGTTGCAGTGGATGCCTTCCTTCTCCAACTGCTCAGCAGCCTGAACACCTTCCCAGGTGGAGGCGAGCTTGATGAGGATGCGCTCGCGACTGATGCCGGCCTTCTCGTAGCTGGCGATGATTTCGTGAGCGGTCTCAATCGACTTTTGCGTGTCATAGGAGAGGCGCGCGTCGACTTCCGTGGAAACACGGCCGGGCACGATCTTCAGGATGCGCTTGCCAAACTCGACAGCCAGTTGCTTGAAGGCGAGGTTCGCGACCTTCTTCTCGTCTGCGCTCTCACCGAGTTGGGTGCGCGCGTCCTTGAGCGTTCCGTCCACGATGTCGGAGTACTCCGGCATCTGTGCAGCGGCTGCGATGAGCGACGGATTCGTCGTCGCGTCCTGCGGCTTGAATTCCTTGATGGCATTAAAGTCGCCGGTATCGGAAACGACTGTGGTCATGCTGCGAAGCTGCTCTAGCACTACTTTTGCCATGATGAAACTCCTGTCTCCCCAATTCTATAACTTGTCAGCGGTCTCTTGTTGTTAAGATGCGCGCGCAATCATGGCCGCCGCAAGCAGCCATTCCGCGCAACCATTCATGAGCACAGAATGTGGGGCAATTTCAATGTGACAATGCCGGCCCAATGCGTAACACGCAGCTCAGGCAACCGGATTGCGCAGGATGCCGAGACCTTCAATCCCCACCTCGACCGTATCCCCCGCGACCATGGGGCCGACGCCGGCGGGTGTCCCGGTGGGGATCAGGTCTCCGGGCTCAAGCGTCATGGCCGCGGTGATGTAGACCAGCAGGTGGGGGATGAGGAAGATAAAGTCACGCGTGATGCCGTACTGCTTGCGCTCGCCGTTGAGGCGCGTTTCCACGATGACACCGGCGGCGGGATTGAGCTCGCTGGAGACGATGGGACCGCAGGGGCAGAAGGTATCGAAGCCCTTGGCGCGGGCCCACTGACCATCCTTCTTCTGCAGATCGCGCGCGGTCACGTCGTTCACGATGGTGTAGCCGCGGATGTAGGGACGCAGGTCGGTGTCGGCCTTGAGCGCGCGGGCCTGGCGACCGATGACGACAGCGAGTTCGCCTTCAAAATCTACGCGTGACGATTGGGCGGGCAGGCGGATGGGGGCGCCGGGAGCCAGCAGCGACGATGGCGGCTTGAAGAAGAGCAGTGGCTCGGCGGGAACTTCGTTGCCGAGCTCGGCGGCATGGTCGCGATAGTTGCGTCCGACGCAGACGATCTTCGAAGGCTCGACGGGCGGGAGAAGCGTGGCATCGGCAATCGCGACGGGGGTGAAGGCTTCGGCGGGATCGTAGAGAACGCGCGATTCCGGCGGCGGGGCGATGAGAGCGGTGGCCCACGGTGCGCCTTCACGGTCTTCAATCGAAGCGTAGCGCGGTCCATTCGCGGTTTCGAGGCGGCAATAGAGCATGCGGGACGTCTCCTGTAGGTCAGGGATTGGGTTGCGGACTGGCTGGCGAAGCAGGCTGCGAGCCGGGCGTGTTCCACCCGTCTTGGATCTCGGTGGAGCGCTGGCTTTCGTTGCCGGAAACATCGATGGCGCTGACCGAATAAGCGTAGCGCTGGCCAGGGAGGGCGGTGGTATCGCTCCATGCCGAGGTGATGACCGGCTTGCCGGCGGGAGAGATGCGCTCGGGCGTCTGGTCTGTGCCGGCGGCTCGGCGATAGACGATGTAGCCGGCGAGGCCGGGATCCACGTCGGGGGTCCAGTCGAGGTCGATGGCTTTGGACGCTGTATCCGCTGCGGAGACCAGGCCAATGGGAACCGGCGGCGGGAAGACGTCGCGATAGGCGGTCTCCGCCGGCGCGCTGGGCAGGCTTGCCATTTCGACGGTCTGGCCGGCGAGCGTGATCTGCTGGATGCGCTGCGCGACGTAGCGGTAGGTGTCGCCGGTGTGTGCGGTGATGTCGACCGCGGAGGGGTGAAGTTCCTGTGCCGTCTCCGCCACGCGGAAGACCTGCTCGGCGGGCTCCGCGGCTACCTTAT
Source organism: uncultured Acidobacteriaceae bacterium (assembly GCA_963815025.1). GTDB lineage: Bacteria > Acidobacteriota > Terriglobia > Terriglobales > Acidobacteriaceae > KBS-83. The sequence continues at coordinate 469,339 of CAWFFD010000002.1, forward strand.
GACCGGTGAGCGGGTTATTGCCGGAATTATCCCGAGTCGCCGGCTGGGATGCCGGCCCGGCGGTGCGGGTGCGGTCGAAGCGAACCCAGCCGATGAAGCCGGCGGGAAGATTCACTCCCTGCCAGGAGAGGACGATTCCCTTTCGTCTGGGCATGGCGGTGAAGCCGGCGACAGGAGCCGGTGCCACGCCCGCCATGGCATATGCAGCATCGGATGCCTGGCCGGATTTTGCGGCACGGTTCAGGACGGAGAGCTTGTAGGTGACGAGGCGCGCCGGTCCCTGCGTGAGTGCGGCAGGCAGGTTGTCGTCCATCGCGGAGGTTTTCTGCCCTGCGGGAATCGCCAGCGTGCCCGTAGGCTGGCAGGGGTCAGTGTCCACGCTGCGGCAGAGCTTCGCCGTCATCGGGCCGCGGACGGGCAGCTTGTCGGTAGTCTTTTGCGGGACTGAAAAGGTCAGGTGAACAGTATCCCCGGCACGCTGCGCGGCAAGATCAGACACCGGCGCCGGGAGGTTCAGAGTGGGAGGCAGGGGCGATGCGGGCGTGCCACAGCCGGCTGCCAGGCAGGCGCCCATGCCGCCAAGAAGGGCGGCCAACAGGGCAATCCAATTGCGAGGTTTTCCCGTGCCATCGCCCTGCATCATTGGGCTCAAGCGTAAAGCATTTTCCCTTGTGCCGTAAGGGACGCAGGCCATCCCAGCGTGACCTTTGTTCGGACGACAGGCCCCTTTTTGGCTCGATTCGTCGCTCAGACCATCTCGCTGACTGTCTGTTCGAGGCGCTCATGAGTGAAGAGGAAACCGGCGGCGCGCAGCCGCTCCGGCACGGCGCGCGTGCTGGCGAGCAGGGCATCCTGCGCCATCTCGCCGAGTGCCGCGCGTAGCACGAGTGACGGAACGTAGAAAAAGGTAGGCCGGTGCAGAGTGTGTCCCAGGACACGGGTGAACTCTGCATTGGTGACAGGATGAGGCGAGGTGGTGTTGTAGGCGCCGCTCAACTGCGGGCGCTGGATCGCGAACTCGATGGCCGCGACGGCATCCTCCCGCGAGAGCCAGCTCATCCACTGACGTCCATTGCCCAGGCGGCCGCCAAGGCCGAGGCGGAAGAGACGCAACAGCCGTGGCAAGGCACCGCCGTGGGCGGTGAGAACCACACCGAAACGCAGTTGCACGACGCGCGGCGCAAGGGTGGAGGTGGCTGCCTCCCAGGCCTGGCAGGTCTCCGCAAGAAAGCCGGTGCCGGGGTGAGAGGCCTCGGTGAGCAGCTCGTTGCCGCGGTCGCCATAGTAGTTGATTCCCGATGCAGCGACGACCACAGGGGGCGGCGCGGTGAGCGCGGTAAAGATGCGCCCCAGAGCACGCGAGGTGTCGACACGGCTGCTGAGGATGAGGCGCTTGTAGGACGGCGTCCAGCGATGGTCAGCCAGGTTGGCGCCGGACAGATGCACCGCTGCGTAGCAACCCTCCAGCGGCGAGGGGTCCAAGAGGGACTGGGGACGTTCGGGATGCCACTCCACCTCGAGCATGTTCGGATCGGCGAGCGGACGTGGCGGCCGCCGGACGAGGAGCAGAACCTGATCTCCAGCCAGGACCAGATTCTGGGCCAGCGCCCTGCCTATCAGGCCGCTTCCGCCGCACAGTAAGAGCTTCCGGGTCATCCGAGCCCTTTCAGACTGTCGTTCGGCGGTGTAGGGTTCGCCAAATGCGTAGGATGCACAGGCGGCGGGGGTGCGCTGGGGCGAAATGCCGCTTCCGTTTGGATCATTTCATGCATTTGATCTCTCTTCATGACGCGCGCGCCGCATCTCTATTGCTGTAGTCCGTAGCGCCACAGGGCCAGGGACGCCATGCCAGGAGACGCGCAGAGATGCAATCAGTAACGATACAACGCAAAGAAGTGGCCGCGAAGCAAACCAAGCCGGAGGCCAAAACCCCCATTCTTTCGATAAGCACCGCTCAAGTGGATGGTGCGACCGCGGAGGCTTTCATCGCGGAGAAGCACATCGGTGAGCGCATCAAACGGCTGCGGCTGAAGAAGTCGATGGGGCTGGTGGAACTGGGCAGGCATACGGGACTCTCGGCCAGCTTCCTTTCCCAACTGGAGACGGGCCGCGTAGTGCCGACGCTGCGCAACCTGGCGCGTATCGCCATGGTCTTCAGCAAGGACCTCTCTTTCTTCTTCGAGTCCGAGCCGGTATCGATATTCCGCGTGCACCGCAAGCACGACCGCGTACGGCTGCCGCAGAGCGGCGTGGACGATCCGACGTACTTCTTCGAAAGCATCGGCTACATGGTGCCGGACCGCCAACTGGATCCGTACTATGCGGAGTTTCTGCCGGTGAACAAGCTGCAGGATATCCGGCCGCATGTGCATCCGGGCTTCGAGTTTCTGTATGTGCTGGAGGGTGCACTGGAGGTACGGCATGGCGATACGAAGCAGGTTCTCAATACAGGAGACGGCGTGTACTTCGACGCGAGCACGCCGCACAGTTACCGCTGCGAAGGGAAGACGGCCGCCACTGCCATCATCGTGACCATGCATCAGGCGTCGTTGGCGCAGCCAGCCTACAATCTGCGGCCGCTCGGCGCGGCCATGGGTGTGCGCAGTGGGGTGAAGCCAGATGCGCTCCGTCCGGCTGGCGTCCCTGGTGTGCGAACGATAGCCAGCGGCGCGCCGATGCCGGAGAAACTGATGCAGGAGAAACTGTAGATCGCAGCGGACTCGCTAACCGGGAAATCTAGCGGGGAAAGAAGAGTTCTTCGACTTCCAGCCAGTTGTTCACGCGCAGCTTCGCCGCGACCTTGGCATTGTGAGCGGCGGTGAAGAGCACTCCCTGTCCGGCAAAGCGTTCGAAGTGGCGCGGCATGTCGTCGATGAGGTAGTCGGCATGGAGGATGCTCTTGTCTCCGCAAAAGACGAAGTGCGTGGGCGGGAGGAACGGAAAGTGCCGCTGCAACCAGCGATATTTTGGCCCGAAGGACTTGGGAAACTCCATGGCCGCCGTCGCGATAAAGATTTCGTAGTGCTGGGAGAGCCGCTCGACGACGCGCCGGCTATCGGGCATGACGTTGAGATCTTCGAAGAAGTCGTCTTCCTGAAGATAGGCGGACAGCCGGTCCTGACGGCTGGCGGGGAGCACATTCACCATCCAGTTGCCCCACATATCCTGCACCGTGAGCTTTTCGTGGAACTCGGCGTTGTAGCGGCGGATGAGCTCGCCCAGAGCGTCGGCGAGCACCTCGTCCATGTCGACTGCAATTCGCTTCATGCGGTGTGCGCGTTGGGTGCGCCGCTGCGGCCGGTCTCGATCTGGGGCTCACGGCGGTTATCCACGTAGAGGATGCGTCCGCAGCTTTCGCACTTCTGGGTCTGTCCGTCGCGAAGCTGATTCCACAACTGCGGACGGATGCCCATCTGGCAGCCGGTGCAGCGCTGGTCGCGCGCGCGGGCCAGCGCGGTGCCTTTGGAGGCGGCAATGCGGTCGTATTCTGCGAGGCGGTCTTCGTCGATCTGGGGCCGAAGCGCGACGCGTTCCTCCTGCCACTTCTTGAGGTCGGCCTGCTCCAGCAGCGTGCTGCGCGCCGCGGCTGCCTTTTCCGTTTCGAGATAGGACGCGTGGGTGGCGTGCTGCTGACGGGCGGCGAGCAGTTCCCGCTCGATGACATCGGACCGTTCCATGCTTTCGAGCTCGCCATCTTCGATACGGCGAATCTCCTGCTCCGCAAACGCGATCTGGTGTTCGAGCGCGGTGGCCTGCGCCTGGTTCTGCACGATGTTGAGCTGCTGGCGGGATTTGACGATCTTTGCCTGCTGATCTTTCAGATCGCTTTCGTCGCGCCGGCGGCGTGCCTCTTCATCGCGCTGCCGTTGCTCGAGGGCGCCGATGGTCTTGGCGTGAGCGGCGAGTTCACCCTCGATACCGCGGATGCGGCGAGGCGTCGCCTCGAGCGAAGCGCGGAGCTGGCGGATCTCTCCGTCGAGCTGCTGCAGGCGAATCAGGTTCTCGAGGGTCTGGTCCATCACAATGCGTGGAGTCTAAATCATTTCGGGCTACGGCATTTGGGGGCGGGTGCGTTCGAGCATCTTCGCCAGCCACTCCCTATGCGGCAGGCCGCAATTGGAGAGCGCTTCCAGCTCTTTGCCCATGTCATAGGCCACGCGCCGGATCGAGGGTATCGAATCATCCAGCAAGAGATACGAGGCGCGGGGATCGCCGTCATAAGAAAGGCTGACACTGCCGGTGTTGGCGACAATTCGTCCTGAAACGCTCCGGACGTAGGGATGATGAATGTGCGCATAGATGACGGTGGGCCGCCCGAGCGGTGCGTACATCGATTCCAGTTCGGCATCGCTCGCTTCGGCCGCTGGCGCGCGCCATAGATCGCCAGGACCGGCATGGACAAGCGTCATCGAAGCATGCTGTTGCGTCCGGGGCAGATCGCGCAGCCACGCCAGCCTGTCTTCTCCAAGCGCCTCGCGGGTCGCTGCCGCCACCTCTTCGATCACCGCAACCAGCGGTTGCAGCGCCGGTGTATGCCGCGCGAACTCATGCAGCGATGCGGGCCTGAAGAGCAGTTCATCCGCATTGCCGACCACGCCGGGCCAGCCAAGGTCCCGGATGTGATCCACAATCTCCGCAGGACTTGCGCCGCTGTTGGCCAGGTCCCCGCCATGCAGAATCAGGTCAGGCGAGGTCTGCTCCATATCGGCCAGAACTGCTTCGAATGCGGTTCGGTTGCCGTGAATGTCGGACACAATGGCGATGCGCATCACACATCTCCGCTCGCGGGATAGTGCTCCTTGTCATTCCATTGTCTCGCTTCTCGAATCGCCGGGCACCTCCTGTACACTGATTCGTCGTTTCCTACCGCAGGGTCTCATTCTTTTTGCCGGAGTTTGTCTTCGTGCCCTCTTGTTCCCGCTTGCACTCTCTCGCTCTCTGCCTCTTCTTTTCATGGACTTCTGCAGCACTCCTGCATGCGCAGACGAAGCCTCTGACGGTCTCGGCGATTTTTACCGATCCCGGCTTCACCGCCGACGCGCCGAGCGGGATGGAGTGGTCTCCCGATGGCGCGCGGATGACATATCTGAACGGCGACGGCGACCTGATGTCGGTGGATGGTGACTCGGGCAAGGCCAGCGTACTGGTGCCGAAGGAGAAGATCGGCACCATGCACTCCAAAACGGCCAGCGAGCAGGATAAGGACCACCGCACCCGTTATGGTGAGGCCAGCTACCTGTGGGCGCCGGATTCGAAGCACCTGCTGTTCGATTCCAATGGAGCGCTCTTTCTCTACTCGCTCGACAACGGGCTCGGGCTCTCCGTCGCGGAAACCGGCACGGCCAGCGGGGATGACCCGAAGTTCGCACCCGATGGCAGCGCGCTGACCTACATCCGCGACCACGATTTGTATCTGCGGAAGCTACCTTATACGCAGACTCCGATCCGGCTGACCATGTCGCGCGATCCTGCCGTGCTGAACGGCGAGGTGGATTGGCTGTATCTGGAAGAGCTGGATGTGCGCAGCAACTACTTCTGGTCGCCGGACTCGAAGTCGATCGCGTTTCTGCAGATGAACGAGGCGGCGGTGCCGCAGTATCCGATCACCGACTGGATCCCGACCCATGCCACGGTGGAGATGCAGCGCTATCCGCAGCCGGGCGATCCCAACCCAACGGTGCGCGTGGGCGTGGTGAGCGCGGCCTCCAGCCACATAAGCTGGATGAAGGTCCCGCTCGCCGCCGGCGACGACTACATTCCGCGCTTCGGCTGGCTGAATGCGCACACGCTGTGGATCGAGACGCTGACCCGCGACCACAAGCATCGCCGGCTCTACTTCGCCGACGCCTCCAATGGCCGCACGCGGCTGGCGCTGGATGAGTCGGACGCCAAGTTCTTCAACGAGGACTACGACGTGACCGTGAGCGGGCCGAACATTCTGTGGACGAGCTGGCGCGATGGGCACACGCAGATCTATCTCTACAGCTTCAACGAGGCGGATCCCATGTCGGCCGACGCGAAGCTGGTGCGGCAGGTCACGAATGGCGACGGCGAGGTCTCGTCGATCAAGGCCGTGGACGCCGCGCGGGGAATGGTGTACTACATCTCGAACGAGGGCGACCCGCGCGAGCAGCAGTTATGGTCAGTGAAGCTGGACGGCACAGGCACGAAGCAGTTGACCGAGGCGCACGGCGTGCACAAGCCGGAGTTTTCGCCGAATGCCTTGCTCTACGCGGATAACTTTTCGAATATCGAGACGCCGCCGACGGTGGCGATGTGCCGGGTCAGCAGCACTGCATGCAATACCTTCTGGCGTCCCAAGCTGAATCCCGACTACAAGCTGATGACGCCACGCATGCTGACCCTGAAGGCGAGCGATGGAACGACGCTCTACGCGAAGCCTGATGCTGCCGCCGGGCGAGCACAAAGATGGAAGCGTTCCGTTGATCAACAACCCGTATGGCGGTCCGCATGCGCAGACGGTCCAGAACGCCTGGTCCGGGCGGAGCATACTCTTCGACCAGGTGCTGGCCGAGCATGGTTTCGCAGTGCTGCACGTGGACAACCGCGGCATGGGCGGTCGTAGTCGCGACTTCCAGCAGGCGGCGTATCACAATTTCGGGCCGATCCAGCTTCAAGACCAGCTCAGCGCGATGGACCAGGTGCTGGCGCAGTTTCCGCAACTGGATGCAAAACGACAGGGCTGGTGGGGTTGGAGTTGGGGCGGCACCTTCACGCTCTATGCGATGACCCACTCGGACCGCTTCAAGGCAGGAGTCTCAGTAGCGCCGGTGACGGACTGGCGCAACTATGACTCGACCTATACCGAGCGCTACATGAGCAAGCCGTCAGAGAATGCCGATCAATACCGCGACTTCGCCGTGGTGACGAATGCGGACAAACTGCACGGACGTTTGCTGATCGTGCATGGCACCGGCGACGACAACGTGCACATGGAAAACACGATCCAGTTCATCCAGAAGCTGATCGACGCGCATCTGCCCTACGACCTGCAGCTCTATCCGCGCAAAACGCATTCGATCGCCGGCGTGGATGCGCGGACGCATCTGTATACCCGCATCCTGGCGCAGTTCCAGGCATACCTCGGAGAGCCGAGCGAATAAGAGGATTTTGCAGATGACGCATCCCGCGGAGAATGCCGCGACACGCAACCTGGTGCGCGCGCGCACCACGCTTGGCGATTTCGAGCTGACGGTACTGACCGACGGCACTTACTACCTGGACGGCGGCGCGATGTTCGGCGTGGTGCCGAAGCCGCTGTGGGAGAAACGTGCGCCCGCCGACGCGCAGAACCGCATCCTGCTGGGCACCAATACCGTGGTGGTGCGGACGGGACGGCAGACGGTCGCGATCGAGACCGGCATCGGCAACAAGCTGCCGGAAAAGCAGCGCGCCATCTACGACGCCAAGGGGCTGCTGCCGCAGAGCTTCGGCGAGGCGGGCATCCGGCTGGAAGAGGTGGATGTGGTGATCAACTCACATCTGCACTTCGACCACTGCGGATGGAACACGACACGGCTGCACGATGGGCGCGTGGTGCCGACGTTCCCCAACGCGCGCTACTTTGCCCATCGCGGCGAGGTAGAGCATGGCCATCTGCAACTGGAGCGCGATGCGGTGAGCTACATCGGCGCGAACTACGATCCGCTGGTGGAGAACGGACAGATGTCGCTGCTGGCGCTGGGCGCGGGCGAGATACAGGAGATCCTACCCGGCATCTCGGTGGAACTATTTCCCGGCCATACGCACCAGTTGATGGCGATCCACATCGAGTCCGGCGGGGAGCATGCCTGCTACATCAGCGACCTATTGCCGACCAGCGCACATCTCGACGTTACCTGGGTCCTGGGCTATGACCTGGACCCATTGCGCTGCATTGAGGAACGCAAGCGCTTCTACGCGCGGGCGATCCCGGAAGACTGGCTGGTGCTGTTCACGCATGACCATCACAATCCGATGGGTTATGTCGGCTGGAGCGACAAGGGCAAGCCAGTCTTCCGGCCACGGGAGAGCTGACGGCCGTCCGGGGCGGGCGAATACAGGGCAATGCCTTACGGAAGTGCGTCACACGGGCGAGTTTTCGCCGGGACATGCCGTCCGGCGGCCATTACACTAATACGGCCATGTTCCGACAGCCATATTCGGACGGCCATGTTCCAGCCGGGCCTGCATCGGGATGTGTCTCTCTCGATCGAGTGTTCTGATTGCGGTTCCATAGGGTCCCACGTCGCTTTTCAATTGACGGCCGACGATGACTTTGCCCCCCCTGACCGACCAGAAGGTGCCGCGGGTTGATCCAATAGAAGCGCTGCGCGTGCTGGTAGCGGAGTTGCGTGCGCTGGTCGCCCGGCTTGAATTGAAGGATGGCACTCCCGGCCTGCAGGACACGCTCAATGCCGCGCAGGAGCGCGTCTGCGGCCCGCGCGCGGTGGTGGTGCTGCTGGGCGAGCATGAGGCGCTGAAGCGCCGCTTCCTGGAACGGCTGCTGGGGCCGAACCTGGCCCACCTGCCAAGCCCAACGACGGTCTGCACGCGGCTGGAGTATGGGGCCGAACCGGAGTCCACGGTGGTCGTGCCGGAGCGGATGCCGGCGGCGACGCCCCTGGACCCACTGGAGAATTTTCTGGGGCGCCGGATCACAAACGACTCCACGAGCAGCATCCAGAACAGCATTCCGATCAGCACCGCGATCGGCACCCCGGGCGAAGCCCCCATCGCGAGTTCGATAAGGATGAGCCCGACAGGGGACGCCTCCGACGAGGCCGAAGAGAAGCCAGAGAAGCCGCATCCGATGCAGTTGATCCGGCTGCCCAACCCTACGCTGCAGGGTGGGCTGGCGGTTATCGATACGCCAGCAGTCGAGAGCGGTGAGCCTGACGCGAACGTGCTGCAGTGCGCGGAGCAGGCGGATGCCTGGATTTTTGTGCTGAACGCGGACCACGCACTGAGCGAGGCCAGCCAGACATTGCTGCGCCGCCTGCCGGAGCGTGGGGCGCGGCTGGAGATCGTCGTCGAAAACGCGGATTCCCTGAGCGGCGAAGAACGGCTGGCTGCCCGCGACCGGCTGATGCGAACTCTGCGCGAGCGCTGCTACATCGAATCGCCGCGGCTTACGCTGGCGGCCTCCGCCGCCACGGAGGGCGATGAAGGCAACTTCTGGCATGGCCGCTTTGCCACCTTCCACTCCGTGATGATGCTGCGCGGACGCGAGCACTGGATGGCAGGCACGCAGGCGCTGGTGTTGGATGCGCTGTCGCAGGTGGGCGCGGAGATCGACATTGAGCTGAAGAGCGTCGCGATGGGAGTGCGGCACGCGCGACTGCGCCTGGGCATGAAGGATCTGGACGGGTTGCGAACGCGCTTTTCCGGGCTGGGGCTGCTGGAGGGCGAGCGTCCGGCCGAGACCAAGACCGCAGATCCGCAACCGGCGGCAGTGATCCCACAACAGAGCCGGCTGGACTGGTCCGCAGGCATGGACGGACAGGCACCGAAGGCGGAACCGGTGGACGGCCTGTCGCCCTTGACGATACTGGCGGAGGCGATTGCCTCGATGGCGCCGGAGCCCGCAGGCACTGCGGCCACACCTCCCAAAGAAGATGCAGAGGCGGCGATGCTGGCTACGGTGAGGGATGCCGTGATGGGAACAGCGAAGCAGCCCGAGATTGCGATACCCCACGCAGAAAGCTTCTCCAGCGAGGATCCGGCGGCGCAGATTGGCACGGCGGTATCCAACCCGACAGTAACGCCCGCCCAGAGCGCCGCCGCACTCCCGGCTCGTCCGGCTCCGGCGGAGCCTGCTTTCGTTGGCTCGAGAGAATCGACGGCAAAAGTTCGGCCAAAGCGCGGTGTCTCTGTGCACCTCAGCGGGGGCCTGCGACAACTGGTACCGCGCAGCACCACTACGCAGTCCGGCACGGTCAGGCTGCTGAAGCGAATCGCGTGGGTCGCGCTGGTGATTGCCTTCATCTGCCTGATCCTGTGGGCGCTCGCGCCCAGGGGCTTCCTGTTCGGCCAGGAACAGCCCGCCGAATGGGACTTTCAGCAGCCGAAACCGGCTCTGGCCAGCCGCGCTGTGCCCGCTGCGCCCGACGACGCGGGCGCGCCGCAGCCTGGCAGTGCCAGTTCCTTGCCGGACACCGCAGGCGCGGCGACACCAAACATTCCAACGGCGGCACTCACGAAGCACAAAGGCGCGGTGCGTATACCGCTCGTCCATCCGATTCCCACCGACGCAACCGCCGGTGTGCCGCAGTATTCAAAACGGCATCACCGGCATTTGCTGGGTCTGGGCAAGCTGTGGCACTGGGTCCGGCACCCCCGCCACGGCAAGAGCGGCCAGGACATCCAGTAAGGCTCTCAACTTCCGCTACTTGTTACCAGGGTCGCGATCTTTTGCCCATCGGGGGAGCCCATGCCAGTGCATGGATCCCAGCCCGCAGCGGCCTTATAGCTTCCGTTGGTTCCGGAGGTGATGTCGTAGAAGTTCGCTTCGCCACCGGAATAGAGCGCAGGGTTAAGGAAGCCGGCGTTGCGGCCGGTCTGCTGATTCACCAACGCGACCAGCGCAGCCCATAGCGGAGCGACGGCGCTGGTGCCGCCGACAACGGCGGATTCTCCGTCGACAAGAATCTGGTAGCCGGTCTGCGGGCGCGGCATCGCCTGCAACGTCGGGCACGCCACGGCCGCCGCTGCCGTTGGTGGGCGCCGGTACCTTTGCGCCCGATTGCCACGACGGCAGCGCGAAGTAGCTGGAGACGCCGCCACCACTGGCGCCGCCGCCCTGGGACTGATCGTTCCAAACCGTCTCGCTGGAGCGGGCGCCATTCGAGATCTCAAGCGCGGTGCCGCCGCAGCCGAGAACGTGCGGACTGGAAGAAGGAAAGTCGACGTGGTTTGCGCCGTCGGAGACGCCGTCGCTCGAACCAGAGTCGCCGGAGGCCACGGTAATGGTGATGCCGAGCGCGGCAGCGGACTGGAGCGTGTTGTCGAAGCTCGAGAGTGACGAGGTATCCCACGAGGACTCCGGACCGCCCCAGGAGATAGAGATGACGGAGGGCTTGTTGGTGGTGTCGTGGATGGCGGCAGAGATAGCGTCCTGAAATCCCTGATTGGTGTTGGGCGTGAAGTAGACGGCAATGCGCGCGCCAGGCGCGATCGATCCGGCGACCTGAATGTCGAGCGCGACCTCGCCATCGGCGCCATTGGGATCGCCGGGTGAATTGCTGCCGCCATCGACCGGCACCGCGACGACCGTGGGCGGCGTGATGCCGAGCTGCCCGAAGTAGGTTTCGATGTCGGATTCCTCGAAGCCGCCGCCGAGTTCGATGAGAGCGATGCACTGGCCTGCACCGTTGACGGTGGTGGGATAGTCGTAGGCCTTTGCGACCTGCGGCGGGGTAAAGCTGTTCTCCGCGGCGTTGGGATTGGCCTTGACGATCTGCCTGAGCCAGCGGATGTGCGGGTGCGCGATGGGACGCGTGTCGAGGCCGAGCACGGTTTCGATGACCGCGGATTCCGGTTCCGGCACGGATATCTTTCCGGTGAAAGAGTGAAAGTAGCTGCCGGCGGGAGGCGGCGCGGTGTGCTCGTAGTCGTTGAGCTGGACGCCGAAGGTCTGCTCCAACTGCTGCGCGGTGCCGCGCAGCCAGACGCGCCGCGCGGCGCGATCTTCATGCACCAGGGTGAGGCCGTGACGGGCGGCGAGGGTGCGCACCTGGTCCATCGCCGCCTGGGTGGCGCCGTGGGTATTCAGATATTCTTCGCGGCTGAGCTGGCGTCCCTTCAGGCCGGCGATATCGAGCGGCTGCGCGCGCTTGAGCACCACTGTGACCGTGATCTGCTGCGTGGCGGAGGTCTTGCCCACGTGGCGGCAGTTGAGCGGCGCGGACTGATCGCTATTGGGAAGGGGAACGAGACGCACCTGACGGTCGGGGGACATGGGGGCTCCTTGGGTGGATGATTTCACTCCATAGAGATGCGCGATCAGGCGCCGGGAGCCACCTGGTTCGCGGGAATCCGATCGCCATGACTGGGTGGTTGGGAAATCACAAGGAAGCGCGCATCTTCGCTGCTGCGATTGAAGACTTGATGCGGCGTTTGTGCTGCAATGGTGAGGCCGGTGCGGAGCGAGAGGCGATGCTCTTCGCCATCGAGCTCGATGGTGAGCTCACCGGCGAGAACATAGAAGAATTGCGTGGTGTGCGAATGCAGGTGGCGCTGTTCGGCGGTGCCGGGCGGCATGCGCTCTTCAATCACACTGAGTCTTTCGGAGCGATGGAGATGCCAGCCATCGCACGCCTGCGCGCCGATAGCGCTGGGCCACGTGTAGTGTTCGGCGTCGGCGATGCTGATGTGTTTCATTGCAGCGTCCTCCTGCCCTGGGAAAAACAACGAGCTCAAGACGATAGGGTATCCACAAAGCACAAAATGCGTCACCTGCACAGCAGGGCAATGCGGCTGGCGTTGCAAATGAATACGATTTCACTATCTTTGTTGTGGTGGGGCGGCGCGGTGCTTGGCCATCTCAATCCACGGCTGACGATTTTTTTTTGATGAAGGAGTGGTGATATGCGGCGGCGAGAGTTTGTGAAGGCGATGCTTGCAGCGTCTGTGAGCGCGCGAACGATGATGGGACAGCAAGCGCCAGCCTCGGTAGCGCCATCGGCGCCGCCGCCGATTCCTCCGCAGGCCGCACCGCCGCCTGCACCGGGCCCGTTGCCCTGGATGCGTGGCCTGTTAGACGCGAAGCCGCTGCCGATGACGCCGCTGGTCCCGGACGCTGTGGCGCATACGAAGACATACTTCTTCACCCAGCAGCAGCTTGCAACCTTGCGGCAGCTTTGCGAGGTACTGATGCCTCCACTGAAGGACGCGCCGGGAGCGCTGGATGCAGGCGCACCGGAGTTCCTGGACTTCCTGATCTCGGTATCGCCCGCGGACCGGCAAAAGTTATACGTCGACGGCCTGAACCGCCTGGACACCGAAGCCAGGCAGCAGTTCGGCATCCCCTTTGCAGGTGTGAATCCGCAGCAGGCCGATGCATTAATCCGGCCCTGGCTGCGGACGTGGATGACCGACCATCCCCCGACCGATCCCTACGAGCAATTCATGAATCTGGCGCACAGCGACATTCGCACGGCAACGATCAACTCCAAGCCGTGGACGGACGCGCTGCCGGCGAATGACGAGCGCCGCATGGAAGAGGGAATGTACTGGTACCCGGTGGATCCGGACCTCAATCGCAGACAGGCGCAGGGACATCGAGAGGCATCGGAGAGGCTTGATCGCAACCCGCAGCAGGACTGGAAGGAAAAAGTAGAGAGGGCTCAACGGGAATGCTGGACGAAGTAGATGTACTGATCATTGGCTCGGGTCATTCCGGTGGAATGGCCGCGAAGGTGCTCACCGAAAAAGGCATCTCCTGCGTCATGTTGAATGCCGGCCCGGTGGCGGACATACGCAAGGACACGGAGCTGCGGCAGGCCTTTACGCTCCCCTATCGCGGATTCAAGCAGCCGGGGCGGCTGCCGCATGTCTTCCAGGCCAACGAGTTCAACGCGAATACATGGGTGGACGAGAAAGAGGTCCCCTACACATACGCGCCGGCGACCCCGTACAACTGGGTGCGGGTGCGCCTGTTCGGCGGGCGGTCCCTCTTCTGGTCGCGGCAGTCCTTCCGGCTCAGCGACTATGAGTTCAAGGCGAAGTCGCATGACGGCTTCGGCGACGACTGGCCGATCGGCTTGGCAGACCTGGCGCCGTACTACTCGCGGGTAGAGGAGATCTTCCGCGTGCAGGGCGCGGCCGAGGGGCTTCCGCAGTTTCCAGACGGCAACTTTGTGCCGTTCGACGAGAACCCCTGGTGCGTCGCGATGGACCGCTTCCACACGGCGGCCGAGCAGCGCGGCGTGCCGGTGTGCAAGCAGCGCTCCTCGCTCGGCGTGAACGGGCTGGCCAGCTCCATCAACCTGCTGCTGCCAGATGCATTCGAGACAGGGAAACTGGAGGCCATTCCAAACGTGGTCGTGCGCGAGCTGCGCGTGAACCCAGCGACCGGGCTGATCCGCGAGGTGCACTTCGTGGACCGCATCTCGCGGCGGGAGATGTCGGTCAAGGCGCGGGTGGTGGTGCTGGCGGCGGGAACGCTCGAAAGCACGCGGCTGCTGCTGAACTCGAAGATCGCAAACTCCAGCGGCGTGATGGGCCACTACCTGATCGACCAGATCTACGGGGCGGGCATCGTCTGCTCCGTACCCGAGGCGCGCGATGGCAAGAGCACCCGCGAGCTGATGGAAGGCTCGGCGATCGTGCCCCGCTTCCGCAACATCCAGACCCCGGCGAAGGGATTTCTGCGCGGCTATGCGCTGAACGTATCGTGCAGTACCCACCCGATGGACCCGAAGAACTTTGCCGCCTATGGCAGAGAGCTGGAAGAAAAGCTGGAGAGCTACAGCGGCAGCGGCTTCCATGTGGGCATCATGGGCGAGGTGCTGGCGCACAAGGAGCATTGCGTCACGATCGACAAGCATGTCATCGATGCCTGGGACATCCCGGCACTGCACATCGACACACGCTACACCGACAACGAGTTCAACATGGCGCGCGACGCAGTGGACACGAGCCTGGAGCTGGCCCACCTGGCGGGCTTCGAGGTTCTGGCGAAGAACTACGACCCGAATCCCCCGGGCTACAGCATTCATGAGCTGGGCACCTGCCGCATGGGTGACGACCCGAAGACGAGCGTGCTGAACAAATGGTGCCAGAGCCACGACATCAAGAACCTCTTCGTGGTGGACGGCAGCAGCTTCGTGAGTTCGGGATGGCAAAACCCCACCATGACCATCCTGGCGCTGGCCATGCGTTCGTCCGGATATCTGGCCGAGCAGATGCGGCAAAGGAATGTTTAGACTTCGGCGTCCGCGATGCTGATGGGCTTCATGTCGCCTGGGACTTCGGCGTACTGGAGGGTGGCGAGCCACTGAAAAACCAGTCGGCGGCATTGGCGCGGAAGACCCTATCCTGTTCGGAGCTGGACAGGGTGGTGGTCATGGCTGCGTAGGCGGGGTAGGGAGTTGGATGGCTCGACGACAAACCGCAGATCGGATGGTGGCTCCCGAACATTGTGCGTTCCGTGCCAAATAGTGCAAGAACAGTGTCGATCCACGGTTGCACCTTGTCGATAGACCAGTCCATGCCAAAGATGCACTCGATGGCCGAAATCACGATCCGTGTGTTCTCGCATGCGCTGAGATGTACGAGGCTTTCTCTCCAGCGCACGAACTCTTGCTTGTCCGTGGCGATCGGCCACCCCATGACGGCAATGGTGAAGCCGATATAGGGATTGAGCCGGACGACGGTGAGCAGGTCGGGCAATTGCGGTGAGAATATCTCCAGAGAACATTTGAAGCGGTATCTCGCCAGAGAAGCCAGACCGTAGCGCCACTGCGGATCCGTGAGCAGATCGGGCCGCTTCGCGAAACGGCGCAGAGGGTTTTCGCGATCCCACCCCAGATGCTCACGCACTGCAGTGACGTTCGCGCATTGCGCGTATGCATCGAGCCGTTCTTCGAGATTGGGTGCGAGAAAGTCGGCAAGGCCGACAATCGCCATGGGAAGCTCGAAACCGTCTGCCATGCGCTGCGCCCACAGGACCTCGCGAAGCGGATCGGACGATAGAAACTCATTCCAGACCAGGCCTGCGATTTCAACGTCGGGCTCGTCCGCGAGGTAGTTCTCCAGCAGATACCGGCGTGGAAGACCGGAATAATCGCCGACGAGAGCCTGAAACATCGGATCGACTTGCTCCAGAAAATCGTGCCGGTTTTGTCTGTGATCGTAGAAATGGAGATGGGGATCGACGACCTTCCGCTTTGCCGAGGGATTCATCGCAGTATGGAGTTACAGGGGGATGTTGCCATGCTTCCGTGGCGGGTTGGTGTCGCGCTTGCCATCGAGCATTTCGAGAGCGCGGATCAAGCGGCGGCGGGTTTCGCGCGGGCGGATGACGGCGTCGATATAGCCGCGCTCGGCGGCGATGTAGGGATTCGCGAAGCGCTCGCGGAACTCGGCGACGCGCTCCTTGCGCGCTTCGCTGAGGACAACGGCCTTGCGTTCCTCGCTCAGCGCGCCTTCCTTCGTCTCCGCTGCGCGCAGCGCCTGCGCGAGCTCGCGGCCGTAAACGATGTTGACCGCACCCTCCGCGCCCATCACGGCGATCTCCGCTGTGGGCCATGCAAAGTTCGCATCGGTGCGGATGTGCTTCGAGCTCATGACGCAGTACGCGCCGCCATAGGCCTTGCGCGTGATGACCAGCAGCTTGGGCACGGTGGCCTCGGCGAAGGCATAGAGCAGCTTTGCGCCATGGCGGATGATGCCGCCGTGCTCCTGCTCGGTGCCGGGCAGGAAGCCGGGCACATCTTCGAGCGTGACGAGCGGGATGTTGAAGGCATCGCAGAAGCGCACGAAGCGCGCGGCCTTGGTCGAGGCATTGATGTCGAGCACGCCGGCGAGATATGCGGGCTGATTGGCAACGACACCGACGGAGCGGCCGTTCAATCGCGCGAAGCCGACGACGATGTTGCGCGCGAAGTGCTCCTGCACCTCGAAGAAGTAGCCGTCGTCCACAATGCGTGTGATGACGTCCTTGATGTCGTAAGGCTGCGAGGGATCGGCGGGCACGATGGTGTCGAGCGCGGTGTCTTCGCGATCGGCGGGATCGTCGGTAGCGCGGCGCGGCGGCGGATCGAGGTTGTTTGCGGGCAGGAAGCTGAAGAGTTCGCGCAGCATGGCGAGGCACTCCTGATCGTCGTGCGGCGAGAAAATGCGCGACGCCTGAGACCTCGTTGTGTGTTGCCGCGCCGCCCAGCTCTTCCTTGGAGACTTCTTCGTGGGTCACGGTGCGGATGACATCCGGGCCGGTGACGAACATGTGGGCGGTCTTGTCGACCATGAGGATGAAATCGGTGATGGCGGGCGAGTAGACGGCGCCCCCGGCGCATGGTCCCATGATGGCGGAGAGCTGCGGCACTACACCCGAAGCCAGCGTATTGCGGAGGAAGATGTCCGCGTAGCCGGCGAGCGAGACCACGCCCTCCTGAATGCGGGCGCCACCGGAATCGTTCAGCCCAATGATGGGCGCACCCACTCGCATGGCGGTATCCATGATCTTGACGATCTTGGCGGCGTTCGATTCCGAGAGCGAGCCGCCAAAGACGGTGAAGTCCTGCGCATAGACGAAGACCGTACGGCCGTCGATGGTGCCATAGCCGGTGATGAATCCATCGCCCGGGATGCGCTGCTTGTCCATGTCGAAATCGGTGGCGCGATGGGTGACGAACTTGTCGGTCTCTTCGAAGGATCCTGGGTCCAGCAGGAGCTCGACACGCTCGCGCGCGGAGAGTTTGCCGGCGCGGTGCTGGCGTTCGCGGCGCTCAACGCCACCAGCTTCTTCGGCCAGGGCGTGGCGACGTTCCAATTCAGCGAGCGAGGCAGCGTGAGGATGACTGGGATGGGTATCGTCCATGGGAAACGCAATTATAGGACTGGCCACCCGGACACACGTATATCTGCGGCTCGACCTGCCGGCCATCAGGCCGCGAACTGATTCTTATCCCTACAGCGTCGCGCTTTCGAAAGATGCACGGATCAGCCGGTTGCCATTTCCCATAGAATCCACCGGCGAAACGGAGCTAGGCTGAATTCGACAGGAAGGAAACCACATGAGCAAAGAGCAAAACGCACAGGCACTCGGCAAGTTCGCCGAGGCGGCGAATACGGGAAAGTATGAGCTATTTGACGAGGCAGTCGCACCCGATTGCGTCGACCATGATCCGGCGCCCGGACAAGGCCCGGGGCCGCAGGGATACCGCGCATTTTTCACCGAGATGCGGACAGCGTTTCCAGATCTGAAGGCAGAGCTCGCCGCGCTGGTCGCGGATGACGAGTCCATCGCGTTTGCGTACACACTTTCCGGCACGCATAAGGGTCCATTGATGGGCATACCGGCGACGGGAAAGACGATATCGATTCGCGGCGTGCAGTTCTCGAAATTCCGCGATGGAAAGATGGTGGAGCGATGGGGCAGTTCGGACCAACTCGGTATGCTGCAGCAACTTGGAGTTACCGCGATTCCCCGGATCTAATATCCCCACCCCGGTAGGAGCAGGCTAAGCCGCGGTAATACCGGCGAGGGATCAAGTCAGGATTCAGAAGAGAGAAAAGGGGTGGGAGCCCCGTCTTAGGACGGTCACTTTCGCGGCGCCGCAGCTCAAAGGGCGTGCTTGTGGAAGATGTCGTCCTTTTCGCGGCAGGGGGAGCAAAGGGCGCTAACCCCGCAGCCCAACAGCAATGCCGCGCCGATGGTGATGATGACGGCGGGCAGGTACGACTCCAGACCGTATAGCCAATGAGCGACGATCGAAAAATCGGTGGATAACATCGGGATACTCCGCGCTACTCCTACAGATATAGAACGCAAAATCTGTTACTTAGTTGCAGCCAGGCTCACAATAACCCGGTTTGCTACTTGACAGCGTCCCCCCGAACGGGGCAAATGCCGTCCCTCAATACGCGCAGATGAGAGTAACCCGGGGAGTATCAACTTGGGAAGCCTTTCTCTCCACATGACTTAGGCGCATTCCCAGTAGCGGAAATAGTGCTGAGTTTTCCACCGGTTTGCGGGTTTTGTCACAGCGGAAGCAGAATCGAAGTGCGTGGACAACCCCAGAGACGATCGGGATCGGACTGGCGAGGGCGAGCCCCGGCTGCGCTGGCTTTTTCTTGACCTGAACTCATATTTCGCTTCCGTAGAGCAGGAGCTGGTGCCGCGCCTGCGCGGGCGGCCGGTGGCGGTGGTGCCGGTGCTGGCAGACACCACATGTTGCATTGCGGCCAGCTATGAGGCGAAGGCTTTTGGCGTGAAAACCGGTACGCAGGTGGGGGAAGCCAAGCGCCTCTGCCCGGGCATCGAGCTGGTGGAGGGCCGCCACGAGCTGTATGTGGACTACCACAACCGCATCGTGGAAGCGGTGGAGTCGGTGGTGCCGGTCTCCTCGGTGATGTCGATCGACGAGATGGCCTGCCGGCTGATGGGGCGCGAGCAGCCGCTGCTGGCGGCGCTCGACCTGGCACAACGGGTGAAAGACGAAGATTCGCGATACGGTGGGGTCGACTTTGCGCTGCTCGGTCGGGCTCGCGCAGAACCGCTATCTCTCCAAGGTTGCGAGCGATATGGAGAAGCCGGACGGGCTGGTTGCGCTGACGCCGGACATCCTCGAAGCCGCGCTGCTGACGTTGACGCCACGCGATCTGCCGGGCGTGGGTCCACGGATGGAAAAGCGGCTGCATGCGGCCGGCATTCGCACCATGAAGCAGTTGTGGGCGCTCGATCGCGAGCAGATGAGCGATCTGTGGGGCGGCATGGGCGGCGAGAAGCTGTGGCACTGGCTGCGCGGCGAGGACTTCCACGATGAGGAGCTGGAGCATGCCAAGTCCATCGGCCACAGCCACGTGCTGGCGCCGGAGCTGCGCACGCGCGACGGCGCGTATGCCGTGGTCTGCAAGCTGCTGCACAAGGCGGCGATGCGACTACGAACGGCGAACCTGTGGGCATCGAACTTGCGGCTGAGCGCGAAGTTCGCGGTGCCGAAGGATCTTTCCTCGCGGCAGCACAACTCGGGCATTCCGCAGCTGGGCTGGTCCGCAAGCACGCCGCTGGTGGAGTGCCAGGACAATCAAACGCTGACCGAAGGCCTGCGCAAGCTATGGGCCGGGATGCCGGCGGGACACGATTATGCGAAGCCGTTCTACGTTGGCGTGGCGCTCAGCGACCTGGTACCCGATCACCTGCACACGCTCGACCTCTTTGCGGGGCTGGATCGAGAGGCGCGGCGGACGAATCTGTCGAAGACGATGGACAGCATCAACAAAAAGCACGGGACAACGATGCTGTTCTACGCGAGCATGCTGCCCGCGGGCACGGCGGCGCCGACGCGGATTGCGTTCACGAGCATTCCGGATTTGTTTTGATTGGAAGCATGGAGATGCTTTAGGAGCGAGAGGTTTATTTGGGGTCGTGCAAGTTGAGGAGATGGGATTTCGGCGAGGCCCGATACTCCTCGATTCGACGAGCATTAGCTTTCGCAAGATTGCGGACCATCAGGATGCCTATAGCCCCGCACATCAAGATAAAGAAGACAAGTATGACTTCCATTTGCCCCCATTAGGAAATCACGATACGCCAGCAACTTTGCACAGCGGAATCTGCACAGCGAAGCGTGTAAGTCGCAGCAATTATGCTGGCGTGTGGAGGAATCGCAATGGCGAAGACGCTGGCCAACACGCCAGATTGTGAGGAGATCGGGCGGCGGATTGTCGCGCTCACGCCCGATGCGCCGCGCGTGTGGGGATCGATGTCGATTGGCGGGATGCTGTGCCATGTGGATGACAGCTACCAGGCGGTGATGGGCGAACGGCCGCTGTCGATGTCGAAGCTCGGCATGCCGCAGGGGATGGCGAAGTTCTTTGCGCTGCGCTCGCCGATGCGCTGGCCACGCAACCTGATGACCGGCGAGTCGGTACGGCAGGGCGGTGGTGGCACACAGCCGGGCGAGTTCGCGCAGGACCGCGCGCGACTGCTCGAAACGCTCGGCCGTTTTTGCGAATGTACGACGCTGGTCACCGTGCATCCGATGTTCGGCGGTATGCGGCGCGCGGAGTGGCTGCGGTGGGGCTGGCTGCACGCCGACCATCATCTGCGCCAATTCAGTGCGTGAGGGTTCTGTGAGTGGATATCGGGGACGCCTGGCGCCTTCGCCAACCGGGCTGCTGCATCTGGGCCATGCGCGTACCTTCTGGACGGCGTATGAGCGGGCGCGCGATGCGGGCGGCACGCTCATCTTGCGCGATGAGGATTTGGATACGCAGCGGGCACGCGCGGATTACGCCGCAGCCATGCTCGAAGACCTGCGCTGGCTGGGGATTGCGTGGCAGGAGGGTCCCGATGTTGGTGGTCCGTTCGGGCCGTACCGGCAGAGCGAGCGGTATGGACTCTATCGCGCAGCGTGGGAGCGGCTGCGGGCGAGTGGATGGATTTATCCGTGCACATGCTCGCGGCGGGAGCTGGCTGCGGCAGTGAGCGCGCCGCATGAGGAGGGCGATGAAGCGGATGACGACGAACCGGTATATCCGGGTCGCTGTCGGCCTGCTGCCGGTGTTGTGGCCCAGGCGCCTGAGCCGGCGGGCGTGAATTGGCGGTTTCGTATTCCCAAAGGCGAGACGATCACTTTCGAGGACAGCGGAATGGGGCCGCATCGCTACATCGCGGGCCACGACTTTGGCGACTTTGTGCTGTGGCGGCGCGACGATGTGCCCGCGTACCAGCTTGCCTGCGTGGTGGACGACGCGGCGATGCGGATCACCGAGGTGGTGCGGGGTGCGGATCTGCTGAAATCGACGGCGCGGCAGATCCTGCTCTATCGTGCCCTCGGATTTGTGCCGCCCAAATGGCACCATTGCCCGCTCATGCGCGACGCTGCCGGTCAGCGGTTGGCCAAACGAACCGATGCGCTCAGTCTGCGGATGCTGCGTGAGCGCGGACAGACGCCGGCGGAAGTGCGGGCGATGTGGGATCTGCAGAAATAGCGATTTTGCGCGATGATGGCGTTGTCGCACTCAGCCCGATCCGGAGTGCGCCCAAGGCTGGCTCAACCATATGCAACTGTCGCGGTGTCCCATTGCTCTGCTGATCCTCGCGCTGCTCGGCAGCGCCGCTCTGCATGCTCAGGAACGTTCCCAAAATACGCGGCCCAAGATCACCGGCATCTCGCACATGGCCGTCTACACCAGCGATCCGGTTGCGGCGGAGCACTTCTACATGAATGAGCTTGGCACCACCAGGGAGCGGGACCAGGAAAATCCGCGTGGCGTGGTGTATCGCTTCAGCGAAAAACAGTTTGTCGAGGTGCTGCCCCTGCCTGCGCAGCACGGCCTCAGCCGAATGGACCATGTGGCGCTCAGGACGGACGATGTAGCGGCGTTACGGCGCTACCTGATCGCGGATGGCATGAAAGAGGTTGAGCCACTGGGCCATAGCGCCGATGGCAGCCCGTCGTTCTACGTGAAAGATCCTGAAGGCAACAAGGTGGAGCTGGTGCAGGAGACTCGGCCGCCGGAGATGCTGACCTTCGCCGGACTGATCAGCAATCACATCATCCACGTCGGTTTTCTGGTCAAAGACCGCGCGAAGGAAGATAGCTTTTATCGTGATCTGCTCGGCTTCCGGCCGTACTGGTACGGCGCAATGCATCCGGGCAAGCTGGACTGGGTGGCGGCAGCAGGTGCCGGACGGCACGGATTGGCTGGAGTACATGATGACCGGCCCGGGATCGGACTCGGGTCCCGCCGACAGGGTCGATGCGCGACAGCTTGGCGTGATGAACCACTTTTCACTGGGCGTTCCGAACATGGAGAAGACGGTGACCAAGCTTTACGCCGACGACGCCATCCGCTTCAGTCCGCGGCATGACGGTCCGACGATGGGCAAGGACGGCAAGTGGCAGGCAAATCTCTATGACCCGGACGGGACCCGCGTGGAGCTGATGGAGTTTCAGCCCGTGATCAAGCCATGTTGTTCGGATTTCACGGTAGCGAGCCCGGCGGATTGAGCACAGGCTCAGGCCGGGAAGGCCACGCTTTGGTGCATCGGCTGGGCATAGCCGCAGGCGGGACAAAAGTCCTCATGCGCGGAAAGAGTGGCGCTGCAATGTGTGCACAGCGTCGCGGTCGATGGACGGATCGGGGTTGCATGGATCGGGGATGAAGGGATCCGGGTTACCCTCGGCACTGGCTGAACCGCCGGCGACGCCGACTGCGAAGCCCGCGCAACCTCTGCCCACCGCGGACGCCCCGTGGCGGAGCGATTCGGGTCTTCGACCAGCGAGGGCCCGATTCCCAGCACGGAGTAGGAGCGCGGCTCCAGAATCTCAGCCTCCTGCCGGCGGCGGCCGAAGAGACGAAACAACGGGATAGAGATCAGAAGCAGAGCCACAGCGGCGGCCACGGCATAGATCGTCAGACGGTAGGGCGAGGCCTGCAACGCATGGAAAGTAGTCTGGAGCCACTGCACGACGCGGACTAGCAGTCCCTCGGCCATATGCAGCCATTGCGTAATCAATTGCATAGCGATATCTCCCGAATTTCTGTGACTGACCGCATCAATTCAGCCGATCGCGAAGCAGTCGCCTGCCCGGGGGAAGCGGAGGCAAGCTAGCTCTGAATTAGAGACGGAAAGTGTGGTCCGGTTTGCCCGCCTGACTGCATTTTTTGCGAAAACAGGCCGTTTCGTGGAGAATTTTCGGACAAATAGGTGCGTTTGCGCGGCCTGAGGGCAAAGACTTTCCCCGCCTGGCGCGCGGACTCAGAACCAGGTCTGCTGACGGTAGCGCCGGTACTCCTCGCCGAAAGTGGCTTCGAGGACGGCGGCCTCCCTACGGGAGCGCACGATCTGCATGGGGATGACGATGATTAGCAGCAGCAGGAGCCACCAGGCGGGGAGGAACATGGCGAGCCCGAGAAAGAAGAAAGCAGCCGAAGACGTAGATGGGGTTGCGGATGCGCGCATAGAGGCCGGTGGTGACGAGGCGGGTGGCTTTGGCGCGAATGGAGAAGGCGCGTCCCAACTGCATCCGCGCGGCGGCGATGAACGAGAGTGAGGTCAGCGCGATGAGGGCGCCGGCGATGCGCTGTGGCGGCCAGGGCTGGTGCAGGTATCGCGGCAGGAAGAAGCAGAGCGCCGCGACCAGGATCGCCAGTGAGAGGATGTTCGCCTTCATGCGCCGGTGATGGTACTCCTTGCGGCTTTCGGGGACAGATACGTGATGTCAACGCTCAAATATGCTGCGGGGCACGACGCATTTGGGCGAGCAGCTCGCGTATTCGCTACCGTGGCGCGAGGACGATGTCCATCTGGTAGAAGCGGAAGTAGCTCTCTTCTCCGGGGGCTTCCGCGGCGACATGCTGGTAGCGATCCAGGATATCGGTGATGAAAGCGGGGCGTTCGGCGTCCGGTACGCGTTGGCTCCACTCAATCATGGTGACTTTGCTGAATGCCTCGAAGCTGGCTCGGGATTGAAAATCCCATGCCTGGTCACTCGTCTGAATGCTGACGACGCGAAAGCCCTGCTGTTCTGCCAGCTCTCCATATTGCTGAGGCGTAAGGTGCAGATACGGATCGCTGAAGTTCTGGAAATAAGCTGCCCAGCGTGGCGAGAGGCGCGTCTCCTCGATCACGTCTTCAATGCTCTTCCGTTTGCCCTTCGGTACCAGGCGTAACTGCGCGATGCCGTCGGAGTTGAGAACGGAGTGAATCGCCCGAAGCGGCATCTCCTGATCGCGTATCCAATGCAGGGCATTGAAGGAGACGACGCGGTCGAATTCCCGGCTGAACGGCAGTTCCCGGGCGTCCGCCACCACGAACTGGAGATTGGGGTGAGCCGAGGTCCAGTGATCTTTCGCGAACTCGATCATGTCGGAGGAGGCATCGACGCCGGTGACCGAACCCGCGGGAATGCGCGCGGCGATGGCAGCCGTGGTCTTTCCATTACCGCAACCGATGTCGAGGATGCGCTCGGTCCCCTTGAATGTGAGCAGCGCAAGCACCTCTTCGGCCATGGTGGCCTGCAGGGCGGAGAGGCGGTCGTATTCAGAAGCGTTCCATTCCGTCACAGTTCCGACCTCTCATGGGTGCGCGGTATCTCACCTATCAAACGCAGTTCAGTAGTCGGCGGCATTCTATCCGGATTCGCTATCCATAACAAAGGATTGGACAACAGTCGACAATCGGCGGGCACGGCCTGGCTTTCGCCGCGGTTAAGAAGAGTGTTACAAGTGTGAGTTAGCCCGCACGGTTCCGTGCCCCAAACCCTCAGATGTCGGATTTTGCCCAGAGCGTGAAGCAGCAGGCGGACATCGTCCGCGTGATCGGCGAGTACATCACGCTGAAGAAATCCGGTGCGCAGAACTATCAGGGTCTGTGCCCTTTCCACGGCGAGAAGACGCCATCGTTTTCCGTACACGTGACGCGGCAGTTCTATCACTGCTTCGGCTGCGGCGTGTCGGGGGATGTCTTCAAGTTCGTGCAGGAGATCGACAAGGTCAGCTTTCCGGAAGCGGTGAAGGTCGTCGCGCAGAAGTGTGGTATCGCGCTGCCGAAGCGCGAGTACTCCTCGCCCGAGGAGGCAGCGGAAAGCCGGCTGCGCGGGCGTCTGCTGGAGCTGCACGAGCAGGCAACTGTCTTCTTTGAAGAGCAATTGAAGGCGCCGGAGGGCGCGAGGGCGCGCGAGTACCTGACCGGGCGCGGGCTGAAGCCGGAGACCATAGCCAGGTTCCGCATGGGGTATGCGCCGGATGGCTTTGGCGGTCTGCGCGACCGGCTGGCAGGAGCGGCGCCGCCGGATGTACTGAGGGCCTCGGGGCTGTTCGGCTTCAAGGCGCAGGAGGATGGCGGCGCGGGCCGGATGTACGACTACTTCCGCAAGCGGATCACATTCCCCATCTCGAATGAGGGCGGCCGGGTGATCGCCTTCACGGCGCGGGCGCTGGATGCGGACGACAAGGGCGGCCCGAAGTATTTGAACTCGCCGGAGACGCCGCTCTATTCCAAGGGGCAAGTGCTCTTCAACCTGGACAAGGCGCGACAGGCGATCCGGCAGCAAAACTTTGCGCTGCTGGTGGAGGGTCAGATGGACTGCATCTCCGTCTTTGCCGCGGGGGTGACGCCGGTGATCGCCACCAGCGGGACGGCTTTTACCGAGCAGCAGTCGCGGCTCCTGCGGCGCTATACGACGCGGGTGGTGGTGAACTTCGATCCGGATGACGCAGGTTCAAACGCAGCAGAGAAGTCGATCGCACTGCTGACGGAAGAAGGCTTCGAGGTCCGAATCGTAGCGCTCGAAGGCGGCCTGGACCCGGACCGTTTTGTGCGCGAAAGGGGCGTTCAAGCGTACGCCGAGGCGTTGAAGGGCGCGATGCGGCATTCAGATTACCTGATCGAGCGGGCGCGAAAGCTCTTCCCGGTTCGGACGGCGCAGGGCAAGGTGGAAGCAGTGAACTTCCTGCTGCCTCACTTGCGCCGGGTGCCGAATCCCATCGTGCGGGATGAGTTTGCACAGGATGTGGCCCAGAAACTGGCCATCGACTCTGCCCTGCTGCGCCAGGAGTTGAAACAGGCAGCGGCGAAGCGGCAAGGGCAGATTTCAGCGATGAAGATGTCGCATTTGTCCGAGTGCGAGCGGGTGCTGGTGCGGGCACTGGCCGGAGTTCCGGAGAGTGAAACATTTCGACGAACGGCTGACGCGATGGTGGCACAAGCTGAGCATTTTGAAGGACTTGGCATCTTGACGACGCTCAAGGAGCTGGCTGGGCGGCAGGATTCCGATCCGCTGGACTCGCTGCGGGAGCCCGGGGCACGCATGCTGGTGGCGCAACTGCTGATGCGGGAGCGGGAGCCGGTGACAGCGCACGAATTGGAAGCGGCGCTGGTGACCCTGGAACAGCACTTCGTGGAGCATCGACAGCGACGGGTTCGGTCCGCGATTGGCGAAGCCGAGCGCCGGGGGGACCTTGCCGAGGTGACTGCGCTGATGACGGAGCGGATGGAACTGGACCGGCGGCTGCGCGAGCTGCGCCGGCGGTTGGAGGAGCTGCTCGGCAGCCAGTGAACTATGGACCGTCTCCTGATGGCCCGAATTCTCCGCAGGGCGACCGGTGTCCTTCCTGGCGGCCGGGACGTCGATACGCCATGGGAAACGCCGAAAAGGATATCTGGCGGCATGGCGGACGCAAAAGGCGGCGCGGGCGACCAAATCGCTTCGCCGGCCGCCGTCTGGTGAAACGAAACGGCTCGAAGTACATCTAACAATTGAGGATAAAGACGACCGCTGCGCGGAATTGGGCGAACAGCGTGATATTCTTACGTTCTCTGTCTTGAAGTGTGCGTCCACCAGCCCGCACGATGCCTTGCCAGGCCGCGGGATTTGCCACCCTAGGATGGCTCTTATCGCGCATCTTCACTCATAGATAGGAATGGGGTTTGTCCACAAACCAGTGCAGCAAAACGGCTGCGCCAGCGGCGATATGGCGATATAACGCGGGAGACGAGACGCGCTTTGGCAATAGAAGACAAGTTCGAAGACGATATCCAGAAGTTGATGGATCAGGGCAAGGAAAAGGGTTACCTCACCTATGGCGAGGTAAACGACCTGCTGCCGGACAACATGCATTCGGCGGACGACCTTGACGATCTCATCACGACCATTAACACCCAGGGCATAGACCTGCTCGAAGGCGAGCCCAAGTTTGCCGGGGAGAAGTTCGACGCGGAGCACGCCGAAGAGGGCGACGACGTTGAGCTGGACCTGACACCGGGAACACTCGAGAAGACGAACGACCCCGTCCGCATGTACCTGCGCGAGATGGGCACCGTGCCGCTGCTGACGCGCGAGGGCGAAGTTGAAATCGCCAAGCGCATCGAGCGGGGCCAACTTCGCGTGCTGAAGGCGATCTCGCGATCGCCCATCGTGATCCGCGAGGTGGTGGCGCTGGGCGAGGACCTGAAGCGCGGCGTACGCAACATCAAGGAAGTGGTGATCTTCGACGAAGAGGAGATCACGGAAGAGATCCTGCAGACGCGCGTCAAGGCCACCGTGGCCCGCGTGGATGCGCTGCTGAAGCACCAGAAGAAGGCGCAGACGCTGCTGGAAAAGCTGGAGACGATCAATCCCAAGTCGAAGGCGAAGGAGCATCGCAAGACGCGCTGGCTGATGGGGCGGGAGCGGGTGCAGGTTTCCCGCATTGTGCGCGAGCTGAAGTACACCAATGCCGAGCGCAAGCGGCTGCTCGACAAAGTAAACAAGACCGTGGACTCGATGCGCACGCTGGAGCGGCAGATCAAGTCGCTCGAGACGAAGCACGATTCTTCGAAGAGCGAAGAGCTGCGCAAGGAGTACCGCCGCCAGCAGCGCAACTGCAAGACCGACCTCGATCGCCTGGAATCGGAGATCGGTGTTTCGATCGCCGACCTGAAGCGCACCCAGCGCGAGATGATCCAGGGCGACATGGACGCCGAGCGCGCGAAGCGGGAGCTGATTGAAGCGAACCTGCGCCTGGTGGTGTCGATCGCAAAGAAGTACACGAACCGCGGTCTACAGTTCCTGGACCTGATCCAGGAGGGCAACATCGGCCTGATGAAGGCCGTCGATAAGTTCGAGTACCGCCGCGGTTACAAGTTCTCGACCTATGCGACATGGTGGATCCGGCAGGCGATCACGCGTGCGATTGCCGACCAGGCTCGGACCATCCGCATCCCGGTGCACATGATCGAGACCATCAACAAGCTGATCCGCACTTCGCGCCAACTGGTGCAGGAGCTGGGACGCGAGCCTACCTCGGAAGAGATCGCCAAGCGCATGGATATCCCTGTCGCGAAGGTGCGCAAGGTGCTGAAGATTGCGCAGGAACCGATCTCGCTCGAAACGCCGATTGGCGAAGAGGAAGATTCGCACCTGGGCGACTTCATCGAAGACCGCCAGGCGGTATCGCCGTCCGAGGCGGTGATCAGCGTCAACCTGAAGGAGTACACCTCGCAGGTGCTGCGCACCCTGACCCCGCGCGAAGAGCGCGTGATCAAGATGCGCTTCGGCCTGGAGGACGGCTCCGAGCACACGCTGGAAGAGGTCGGGCAGAGCTTCCAGGTGACGCGCGAGCGCATCCGGCAGATCGAGGCGAAGGCGCTGCGCAAGCTGCGGCACCCGTCACGGTCGCGGCGGTTGAAGGCGTTCGTGGATGGGGTGAAGGAGATCTAGCTATCCAGGGATCGCGGATGGCAGGGATCGGGTATCAGAAACGGGGAGCCGCAAGGCTTCCCGTTTTGTTTACTGCCATGGCTCGCGAAAGCCTGAGCCGGAGTACTAGAGTCGGCTGTGTTGAAGAGGAGGACTGCGATGAAGCGCCTTTTCGCAGCGATTGCTCTTGTCGCATGGAGTTTCGTTGGTTTCGCGCAGAGCCGGACGACATGGGACGGCTTGGTTACGGACATGCACTGCGGAACGAACTGCCAGCGCACCTCAGACATGAAGCCGGACAAAGCATGCGTGCGGCTCTGCGTACGCAGAGGGTCGAAGTACGGGCTCTGGTACGGCAATCACGTCTACGAACTGGAGCCGCAGGTGAAGGCGGCGAAGTTCGCGGCGGAGAATGTGCGGGTGACGGGCACAATGTCGAACGAGATCATTCGCATTGGTTCGATCACAGGCGAGCCAGCGTCGAAGTAGAATCGCAACCCAACAACTCCAGATTCTTCGCTGCGCCTGGGTGACATAGCGGACAATTCCGGAGTTCTATTACCTACTGCGCGGGTTGGGCTTTGCCATTCTTCATTGCCTGATCGATGAGCGATTGCATTTTGCGGTCGGCTTCGCGGCTGGCATCCCGCTGCTGCATGCCGAGTAGGGCCTGCTGGTGCCCGAGCTCGCCCTGCAGACGGCCGAGGTCACCCTGCTTTTCGCCAAGCTCGCGCATTTGCTTCTCCAACGGCTCCATTTGTTTGCGGATCTGTTCGGCCTGCTCGCGCATCTGCTTCTCCATGGCTTCGCGCTGGGGCTGCTGGGCGCGTATCTGGGCCATGGCCTTGTCGAAGTTGGCGCGTGCCTCTTTTCGCTGCGTTTCAAGTTCCGCGCGCTGCGCTTCGCTTAGCTTGTCCTGTTCGAGATCAAGCTTCGTTTCGCTATCCGTGAGCGCCTGAACTGTCTTGTCGAAGTCCTTGGGCATTTCGAAGTGGAAGTCATCAGCGAATTTGCCCTGTATGGCGCCCCACTCCCCCTGCTTGGCCCCGAGCTCGCCCTGGATCGCACCGAGTTCGCCTTGTTGCGCACCCAATTCGCCTTGACGGCCGCCGAGTTCGCCTTGCTGCTTTCCCAGCTCCCTCACGCGCGCATAGGCTTGCTGCGCCTGCTTCACGAGCGCGGGATCGTCAATGATGTAGGTCTTGCCGTCGCGCTCGAAAAGGATCGCGCCGCTTTTGTGATCTTTGAGATTGTAACCATTTAAGGAGCAATTATGGTCAGCGACATCGTTGTTCGGCCCGCAGACGGCGTAGTTGCGGCCGTCGAGCTCGATGAAGTCCTCATCATCGGTCTGGATGGCCTGGATGGCAGCGAC
Source organism: uncultured Acidobacteriaceae bacterium (assembly GCA_963815025.1). GTDB lineage: Bacteria > Acidobacteriota > Terriglobia > Terriglobales > Acidobacteriaceae > KBS-83. The sequence goes on from CAWFFD010000002.1 coordinate 499,570, forward strand.
ATGCGGGACGGCGAGGACCTTGACCCGCGTATCGACCGTGACCGGAGGCCCGATCATGGCCATGGGACCGACGGCAACTACGCGTGGCATCACATCCAGATGCGGATCGGCAATGACTCGCGTTTCAATTCCATGCATTTGCATGACGCGGGTGTCGATCCCGGTCGGGAGGTCGTTAACCTTGACGCGAACCTGTGGGTCGACGCGGACGCTTGCGTCTGGCGTCTCTGGCGACTGAATAGTTCCGGAGTCTTCACCGATAGCGATGCCCTGGCTCGGAGCGAGGACCGCGTCGGGTGCGGGCAGAGCAGGCAGCGGAGGAACGCCGGATGGCGCGGATGGCATGGCCGGAGGCGCGGCAGGCGCTTGCGGCGCAGCGAGCACTACGGTTTGCGGCTGGACGATGTGGACCGAGGCTGCGGCAACGAGGGCGGCGGCAGCGAGCAGCGTGGCGGCGGCAATGGCCTGGCCGCGGCGATGGCGGAATGCGCCGCCGAGGTCGGGGTCGGCGATGAGGCGCTCGACACGTTCACGCAGACCGGCGGACTGCGCCATGGCGACCATGCCGGCGGGTGTCTGCTCCGCTGTGGCGAAGCGGATGAGCAGTTGCGCGTAGCTGAGGCCGTCGCCGCTCGACGTGACAGCAGCGCGGTCGCAGATGGTTTCGCTGAGGCGTGCAAGCTGCGGGCGCAGCCACCATGCGTGCGGGCTGATCCAGAAGAAGCAGTGGTGCAGAGTGGCGGCGAGCTGCAGATAGAAATCGCCTTCGCGGACGTGCTTTTCCTCGTGTGCAAGCGTGGCGCTCAAAGCGGCGTCATCCCACTCAATGGCTTCGAGCGGCAGCAGAATGCCGTGGCCGACGGTGGCGGGGGAGCGCAGCTCTACTGAAATCCGAACGGGAATATCCGTTTGCGACGTGGCGAAGCTTTGCGCGCGACGCCAGAGCCGCGCGGCGAGGGCGAGACCGAGCAGGACGCGGAAGAGAAGCAGCGCGGTGATGGCCAGGTAAGCGGCAAACCCGATCTGCCACCAGGCGACGTGGCGAACCGGCACGGGTGCGCCTTGCAGTGCGGCGGGAACAGGAAGGGTTGGGGTGACCGCAGGGGCGAGATTTTCGGACTGCACGGGAACATGCGTAACGGCGGAGCTATCGGGCGCCTCCCGTGTCATCGCGTTTGCAGAATTGATTGCCCGCGGGGCAGTCACGATGACGGTGCGCGGTGTGGACCAGAGCGCGGTGAAGGAGACGGAGGGGATGTGCAGCGCAACAAGCGCGGGCATGGCAAGCGCGAGGATGAGGACCGCAGTCCAGGCGCGCTTGGCGATGCGGGCGTGCTGGACGCGCAGCAGGCGCAGCACAACCCAAACAGCCAGAGCCAGAGCAAGGGAACGAACCGCCGACTCTCCGAGAACACTGACAATGCTCATCTTCCCATCTCCTTCACTGCTGTTTCCGTTCGCAACTACTTTGACTTTGCCGGCTTGGCTTTGGCCCGGGCGATCTTCGCGGCCAGGCGCTGCAATTCGTCTTCGCTGAGCACGTCGGCGTTCACCATGCCGACCAGCAGGGCTTCAACCGAGCCGCCGCAGAAACGGTCCACGATCCCCTGCACGGCGCGGCCGGCGACGGAGCGGCCATCCTCCGCGGCGCGGTAGAGATAGGTGCGCTGCTCGACGGTGTGGGCGAGATAGCCCTTCTCCTCCAGGCGGCGCAGAACGGTGCGGACGGTGGACTCCTTGAGGACGCGGCCGGAGGCGTGAAGCTGCTCGCGCACCTGCTCCGCGGTGGCTTGGCGCTGCTGCCAGACCATACGCAGGATGGCCTGCTCCAGTTCGCCGAGACCGGCGGGGTCGTGATTCTGGCTGTGGGCTTCCGGGTTGGTATGACCCTGAGTGCTACTGCTCATAATGCTACAGACGGTAGCACTTAGGCCGCGGTGAGCGCAAGTGGGGAATTTTTTTGCTAAAAAACAGGCCCTCGCCAATTCGGACTTGACACAATGTACTAGTTAAATAGTACATTGTGTCAAGTATGGCACCACGTTCCCCATCCGCGGCGTTTTTGTTCCGGCTGGATCTGCAGAGCGGCGTGCCCGTCTACCGCCAGATCATGGACCAGGTGCGCGCAGGCATGGCCTCCGGTTCGCTGGCGGCGGGCGACCAGCTGCCCACGGTGCGTCAGCTAGCCGTCGATCTGGCGATCAATCCGAACACAGTGGCCCGTGCCTATCGCGAGCTGGAGTTGGGTGGATTGCTGGAGACCCATCAAGGGACCGGCTCATTCATCAGTGCGCAAAAGATCCGGCGGCCCGATGCGGAACGCGAGCGCCAGCTCACCCAGATTGTGGGCGATTGCGTCTCGCGCGCCGGGGCCATGGGCTTCTCCACAGATGACGTTATCGAGCAGTTGCGGAAATCAGTTTCAGAGTCGAATCGCAGGAGGTAGTGACGATGATCCGAATCAACGCTGCACCCGACAATAGAGTCGCGGCCATGGCATTTTTCCTTTCGGTGGCTGCCGGTGGCCTGCTCGCCGCAACACTGCACCATCCGGCGCCGTTGATCGTGGGAGCCGTCATTGGCTTATATTTTCTCTCCGCGATCAAAGTCATTCCACCATGGGAAAAGGTGGCCCTGCTGCGGCTGGGACGTTACGTAGGACTGCGTGGCCCGGGACTGTTCCTCATCGTGCCGGTGATTGAGACGCTGAGCCCCCACGTGGATCAGCGGGTGCGCGTCGCGAGCGTGTCGGCGGAGTCCACGCTGACACGAGACACGGTGCCGGTAAATGTCGACGCAATTGTGTTCTGGCTGGTCTGGAATGCGGAGAAGTCCATTCTCGAAGTGGAGAATTTTCTTGAAGCCATCGTGCTAAGCGCGCAGACCGCGCTGCGCGAGTCGATCGGTCGACATGAGCTGGCGCAGATGATCACCGAGCGCGAGACGCTGGGGCGCGAGTTGCAACGCATTCTGGATGAGAAGACCAACCCGTGGGGGATCACGGTGCAGTCGGTCGAGATTCGCGATGTGCGCATTCCGCAGGCGCTCGAAGATGCGATGTCGCGGCAGGCGCAGGCCGAGCGCGAACGCCAGGCACGCATCATTCTGGGACAAGCGGAAACGGATATATCCACCAACTTCGTGAAAGCAGCTTCCGCCTATGCGGAGAACCCCGTGGCGCTGCATCTGCGCGCGATGAACATGCTCTACGAGGCAATCAAGGAGCGAGGATCCATGGTGATCGTGCCGTCTTCCGCGGTGGAGACGATGGGGCTGGGCGGATCGCTGGCGACGGCGGCGCTCGCCAAACCTCCAGCACAGGTATGAAGAAAGGAGTAGGACAATGCGAGCCAGGTTAGCGGTAGGTGCATTGGTAGCAGCGATGATCACAACAGCCGGCTTCGGTCAGATACCCGCTACTGCAAGCGTCTCGAATGCAGCGGTTTCGGACTCGATGGCGTCATCGGCGGCAAATGAGATTGTCGGGGTCTGGCACGGGGAATACCGTGGGCTGCCGTGGGTCACAGTGACGCTCACAGACGAGGGTGGCACCCTGTCGGGAGCTGTGCTCTTTTATCTTCACCGCCAGACAGCAGGTGCTGTGGAAACGGCAACGCCGGGCGTGCCGGAACCGCTGCTGGACCCGCACTTCGATAGCACAACGCTCAGCTTCCGGGTGAGCGCGCATCATGCTGGAGGGCCTGCGTCACTCGAAGAACCACCGATTCCGATGACGATCGAGTTCATCGATGCAGACCACGCGCGACTGGTGAATCAACAAGACCCGCACCTGACTGGGGTGCTGACCAGAGCCTCGCACTAGATCGGACGCGAATCAGGGAGTGCCAACGGGCACTCCCTGATTCAGATTACTGACTCGAATTGCTGAATTACTTCTTCTTCGCGTCAGCTTCGATCTCTGCCCACTCATTGGGTTCGAGCTTGAGCGAGGCGGCGGCTACGTTCTCCTCCAGATGCTTGACTGATGACGTGCCGGGGATCGGCAGGATGACTGGCGAGCGATGCAGCAGCCACGCCAGCGAGAGTTGCGCGGTCGTCGCATCGTGTTTCTTCGCCGCGGCATCGAGCGGGCCGCCCGGACGAGCGAGTTTGCCGCCTGCTACCGGGAACCAGGGGATGAAGCCAAGGTTGTGCTTGGTGCAGTAGTCGACGACGTCTTCGTGCTGGCGGTCGCCGAGGTTGTACTGGTTCTGCACGCTGACGACTTCGATGAATTTGCGGGCCTGGTCGATCTCGTGAGGCTTCACTTCGGAGAGACCAACGTGCAGGATCTTTCCCTGCTCCTGCAGCTTTTTGATGGGCGCGAGCGATTCCTCCACCGGCACTTTGGGATCGATACGGTGAAGCTGCCATAGATCGATGCGCTCGACCTTGAGGCGGCGCAGGCTCATCTCCACTTCCTGCTGGAGGTATTCGGGACGGCCAAGGGGGAGCCATTGGTTCGGTCCAGTGCGCGCCAGGCCGGCCTTGGTGGCGATGATGAGTCCTTTGGGGTAGGGATGGAGCGCCTCCGCGATGATCTCTTCGCTGACATAGGGCCCGTAGGAGTCGGCCGTGTCGATGAAGTCGACGCCGAGTTCGACTGCACGCTTGAGGACACGCTTCGCCTCGGCGCGGTCTTTGGGTTCGCCCCAGATACCTTCCCCGGTAAGGCGCATGGCGCCGAATCCGAGGCGGTGGACAGGGGTCTTGCCGCCGAAGGAGAAGGTGCCGCTGGATTGTGCAGAAATGCTTGCCACAGTGCTCATACAGGTTTCGATGCGCGCTGTAAGCAGAAGGTGCAGGGGGAGTTTGGGCGTTACGGAACTGTGAATCGCGACGATGCGTAGTTGTGAATGCGCCCGGATCTTCAGGACGCAGGATGAGGAGTCAATCCCATGACTACGCCGGTGATGTTGCCGCAGATGACGCCCGAGCAGCAAGCAACCTTCAACGCCTACTACCCAAGCACGCAGCGGGACGAGGTGCTGGGCGTGCTGCTGGCGGTCTTGCTGGGCAGCTTTGGCGCGCACCACTTCTATTTGCGGCGCAACGGGGTGGGGATACTGTATCTCGTGCTGTTCTGGACGGGGATTCCCGCCATCCTGGGGATCATCGAGGCATTCTTCATGCCGGGGCGGGTGCGGCGCTTCAATGCCGAGCAGGCATCGCTGCTTGCCTACTCTGTGGTTCAAGGCGTAACGATGCCACCGCCGCCTATCCCGATGGTGGGCTGTCCGGCTTGTGGAATGGTGCAGAGGGCTGGCGGAAGTTATTGCGTGCAGTGCGGACGCGGGATGGTGTAGAGCACGTCTCTTATTGCTGTACGGTATTGGAGAGGATTTCGGCGTGGCTTTTCCTTAACGAAAAGCCACCGGAGCTTCTGTTGGTCGCTATACACCTATAGGAGAAATGCTCTAATCAGCGGCCGTGCACCAGGCTGAAGACGAGGATGGCGAGCACGATGAGGCTGATGACGGTGTAAAGGCTGTCGTGCTCGCGGGCGAAGCCGATGACTGCAAAGACGACGCGCGCGATAGGCGTCGCGATGAGGACCAGCAGACCAAGCGCGATGATGCTGGCGCCGCTGCCATCGCGCAAGTGACGGAAGACGCCCGCGATGGAGTGCATGGCCGTGTTTGCGGGAGCGGGGGATGCGGCCACTCCAGGTGCATAGAAGATCCTGTAGTTGGGCACTGTCGCCTCGGGATGGCGTAGCGCCATGACGCCACCGATGGCCACGAGGACGGCCGCGAGCACGACGCCGGTGCGCAGCAACATGGCGATGGCTACTTCCAGACGCTGATCTTCTTCACGAGTCGGCTCCCGGCGGGGTTCGGCGGTGGGCGCGTGCTTTTGCATCGAGTCGGCCATGCTCAGAGCCTCCCCGACAGGCTGGAGTAGATCATCTCCACGCCCAGCGCGACGATGACGATGGCGAAGAGCATGCGCAGCGTAGAGACGCGGGCGCGGACGAGGATGCGCGAGCCGATCAGCGATCCGCCCAGCACGCCGAGCATGACCGGCATGGCAAGCGACGGCAGGATGTAACCGCGGCTGATATAAATTCCAGCGCTGGCGGCAGCCGTAACACCGATCATGAAGTTGCTGGTGGTGGTGGAGACCTTGAAGGGCAGACGCATGGCCTGGTCCATGGCCAATACTTTGACGGCGCCAGAGCCGATGCCGAGCAGTCCGGAGAGACCGCCGGCGAGGAACATGATGCCGAACCCCGCGGGGACACGCTGGGCAACATAGGCTTTGAGACCACCTTCGGCTGGATATTCGCCTTCAAGCCGCAGACGATCGGCGAGTCCGCCGGTATGTTGCGGCGCAACGTCCTCATGATGGCCGCGGAAGCTGGCGATAGCGGAATAGAGCAGCACAATGCCGAAGACGATGCCGATGGCTTTGGTGGAGACCATCGCGGTAAGGTAGGCGCCGACCAGCGCGCCGAGGGTGGTGGCGATCTCCAGGAACATGCCGATGCGGATGTTCGAGAAGCCCTCGCGCACGTAAGCTGCGGCTGCGCCGGACGAGGTCGCAATGACAGAGACCAGCGAGGCGCCGATGGCGTAACGGATATCGACGTGGAAGAGCAGCGCGAGCACCGGCACGACGACCACACCGCCGCCCAGACCAGTGAGCGCGCCCAGCAGGCCGGCGATGATCGAGGTGCCGAAGAGCGCGAGGGTGAAGGTGAGGACGGTCATGCGTGCCGGTTCACAGCATAACTCGTGATGCTACTTCTCTTCGTGATGCTTTTCCTCGTGGTGCTTTTCTTCGTGGTAGTCCTGCTCGGTATTGATCTCCCAGAGCGCGCTCTTGTCTGTGATCGCCGGCGAGGATGTTATCGACCGCGGTCATGGCGGTGAGCATGGAGTGGTCCTGGTTGTTGTACTTGTGCATGCCGTTGCGGCCGACCAGAAACAGATTCTCGAAGCGATCCACCCAGTGGCGGATTTCGTCGAACCGGTCGTAGGTGCCGAAGTAGGCGGGGTAGGTCTTGGGCACGCGGACGACGTGGCCATCGCGCACATCGTTTGAATGAGCGAGGCCAATCTTTTCGATCTCCTGAACGGCAAAGTGGATTACCTCTTCATCTGACATGCGCCATAGGTCGTCGGTCTGGTAGCAGAAGTATTCGAGGCCGATCCAGACCTTGGACGGATCGGCGACCATGTGCGGGCTCCAATTGTTAAAGATCTGTAACCGCCCAAGGAGCACATCCGGCTCCTGTACATAGATCCAGGTGTCCTTGAGCGGCGAACCGTCGGGTTCGGTGACGAGGAGGCGATCCACAAGCAGGCCGACGGTGATGAAGTCGCGGTACATGAGACCGTCGACCACCTGCTGCACGTTCTCTGGAGCGCGTTGATCGAGCGAACGCACCAATTCGGTGACCGGCATGGTGGAGAAGCAGTAGTCGGCGGCAAAGCGGCGGCGCTCGCCGTCCTTGCTTTTCGCTTCGACAGCGAGGATGCGGTTGGCTCCGTCGGTCTCAATACGGTCGACTCGCCAGCCGGTGAGGACTTCCCCGCCCTGCTGTCGGATAAGGTCGGCGACGTGCTCCCAGAGCTGGCCGGGACCGTGCATGGGATAGAGGAACTGTTCGATGAGCGAGGTTTCGGTATGTTTCTGCGCCAAGTCGGCGCCTTTGGGCCGCGTGGTGAAGGCCCGCTTTACGAAATGCAGAACGGCACTGGTGAGCGACAGGCCCTTGATGCGCTGCGCGCCCCATTCCGCGCTGATCTGATCGCAGCGAACACCCCAGACCTTTTCCGTGTAGGACTTGAAAAACGTGAGATAGAGCTGGCGGCCGAAGCGGTTGATGAGGAAGTCTTCGAGACTCTTTTCCGGACGGCGCTGGTGAAGGCGAGCCTTGATGTAGCTGAGGCCGACCTGCGCCGTACGCGCGAGGCCGAGTTTGCCCAGAGTGTCGGCGGTGAGCGTGATGGGGTAATCGAAGAAGCGGCGGAGGAAGTAGATGCGGCTGCGGCGCGGGCGCACCAGCATGACGAGTTCGGGATCGGCGTCGGGCTGGGTGTGCGCGTGGAGTGCTTTGAGCGAGCGATGGCGGTTCTGATAGGAGATGACCGCATGCCCGGCGCCTTCGTCGGCGATGGGCATCAGGTCGAGCCACCATTGCATGACGCGATCCGACTTGGAAAAGAAGCGGTGGCCACCGATGTCCATGCGGTTGCCTTTGTATTGAATCGTGCGCGAGATGCCGCCGATGGAGTCGTCGGCTTCGAGCACGATGGGGCGGATGGCGGGTTCGCCGGTCGATGTCTTTCCCGACCGGCGGAGCAACTCCAGAGCAGCAGTAAGACCGGCGGGACCAGCGCCGATGATGACGGCGGTACGCTGGGTCATTGCACGCGCGCGAAGCGGCCGGCGATGCAGGTGGCGACGAGCTGGCCGTCCGGGGAGAACGCGACGATGTCCGCGCGGCGGCCGGCGGCGATGGCGCCATGGCTCTGCGCGAAGCCGGTGAGCGCGGCAGGGTTCGTGGTCGCGAGTCGCGTGACGGTGGCGAGCGGCGCTCCGGTGAAGGCGGCGAAGTTGTGCACGGCGCGGTCCATGGTGAGGACGCTGCCGGCAACTATGCCGTCATGCATACCCACGCCCCCGACAACCTCGACATCGAAGCCGCCCAGAGTGTAGTGCCCTTCCGGCATGCCCGTAGCGCTGAGGCCGTCGGTGATGAGGATGGCACGCGCAGCCCCCTTGCAGTGCCAGAAGATGCGTACGGCAGTGGGGTCGACATGATGGCCGTCGGCGATGATCTCTGCAAACAGGTTCTCTTCATCCAGCACCACACCCAGCATGCCGGGCTCGCGATGCTCCAGGCCGCGCATCGCGTTGTAGGTGTGAGTCGCGGAGACGCCACCGGCCGCGATGCCCGCGTGCGTCTCCGCGGCAGTCGCATCGCTGTGGCCAAGGCTGACGCGCACGCCCCGAGACGATGCGTGCTTTATGAGCTCGAGTGCACCGGGCAGCTCCGGCGCGATGGTGATAAGCCGGACATTGCCGCGCGCCGCCTCCCAGAAACGGTCGAAGAGCTCGATGGAAGGTGCCTGGAGGTATTCAGGGGGATGCACGCCGCGTTTCTTGTATGAGAGGAAGGGGCCTTCCAGATGGAGGCCCAGCGGCACCGCGCCGGGGAGCGTGCGCTGCTCGATGAGCGTTGCGAGTCCGTCCAGCGCACGCAATGTGCGTTCGGGCGCGGCGGTGACAAGCGTCGGCAGCCACGCACCCACGCCGTGCTCCGCCAGCAGCGTGCTTACAGGAGCGACGCTCTCGGCCGTGCCCTCCATCACATCGTGGCCGGCAGCGCCGTGCACGTGGATGTCCAGCAGGGCAGGTGCAAGCAGCGCGCCCGGCAGGTCGTGGTGCTCGTCGTGTTGCGGGAGACCGTCGCCGCGAGTGCCAAAGCTGTGGATGATGCCATCTTCGACGAGCAGCCAGGCGTCATTCACAACAGACTCCGGGAGGACCAGCGCACTGGCGGTTAACAAACTACGCATGAAGATTCCTTTTGATCATTATCGCCGCTTGTTGACGTTTCTAGTCGCCATTGATGACGGGAACGCCAATCTCTTCTGCCTTGGGCAGTGTATGCGTCTTTGCAAGCTGCGCGCGCAGGCTGTCGAATTCGCGGGAGCGGGTGATCCATAGCTGGGTGGCCATGTCGTACTGGGCAAGGACATTCTGCAGCCAGTAGGGGCGGTTGTCCCGCAGCCAGGCCTCCTGGAAGAGCTCGCGGGTGAGCGTGTAGCCGTCGCGCAAGTCCTGGCAGCGACCGTTGGCGTTGCTGATCTCGGCCAGGTCGCTGAAGGCGCGGGAGTGCGGGGTGACAGCCTGCTGGCTCCAGGCGTCGGCGTAGGCGTGGGCAATCTCGTCGGCGAACTGGAACTTCATGCCGATGAAGTCGATGCGACGCGCGCCCAGGGCGAGGGCATCGAGCGCTTCCGGCTCTCGCAGTGGATTGGCGGTGCGGGCCTCGTCGATGAGGGTGATGGCGTTCTCGGCATCGAGGCGCACTTCTTTCAGAATGGGCAGCAGCTTTGCCGAATCCTCCTGACCGGCGGGACTCCAGGGGTCCTCCCAAAAGAGCGCGTTCGACGCTCCAGAGCGAAAGCCGTTGTCCGTAAGCAGTTTTTGCGCAGCCATGACCTGGGCCTGCGCCTGGTCGATTTTGCCGCTGAGGTCGCCGTGGAAGACCGCACCGTAGCTGGCCTGGAATTGCGGAATGGAGCTCTCACCGGGCTGCCAGGAAGCGGCAGATCCGAAGAGGACGCCGTACCAGTCTTCATCGAAGATGCCCTCGCCATCGTCGTTCCACACGGTGTTCAGCATGCCTTTCGCGCCGAGCCGCTGGCCGTCGCGCACAAAGTGCTGGATATTGACGAGGCCAATGTTGCTGTCCGGATAGACGCGGCGCCAGTTGTTGACGCCGGGGGCGACCCAGACCTCCATACCGGCGCGGTTGAAGGGCTCAATGTATTTGTCGAAGTTGGGTTTCGCGTCGTAGACCCAGGGAACGCCGATCATGTCTTTGGGCAGGGCGGCGACGAGATCAGGGTTGTGCCAGGCGAGGTCGCCCCAGAAGAGTATGCGCTTGCCGGTGGGCTGGATGACGCCGTGGATCTGAGTCAGAAAATCGACGTAGACCTGATCGAGTCCTCGCTGGGCGACGAGATCCTTGGTCTGGCCCTTGCCCAGTTCGTTGGTTTCGTCGGCGCCGATATGCACCCAGGGCGACGGGAACTGTTGGGCGATCTGGGTAAACCACTGCTTGATCAGCGCGAGCGAGCCGGGCTGCACCGGCGAGAGGACCTGGCCGTGCGGCGTTTCGCCAAGCGCTGAAAACTGCTCGTACTTGAGGACGTGGTGGAGATGACCGAAGGCCTCCTGCTCCGGCACCACGGTGACGTGATATTTCGCGGCATAGCGGACGAGTTCGGCGACATCGGAGGCGACATAGAGCCGCCGGGAGGCGCGATGAGCGGAGACGCTGCGTATTGCAGCGTGTGCTCGAAGTAAGGCGAGTAGATGTTGAGTTTGTAGGCGGCCAGGGTGCGGACCTGGCGCTCCTGAAATGCGAGCGTAGGGACGGGACCGCGCGACAGATCATCATCGAGGCCGCGATGTGGGAGAGCAGGCCAGTCGCGAATCGTGGCGGTCTGAAGTTGAGGGTCCTTGCCGTTGTCCCCGGGTCCGCCATCAACGACGAGCTGCTTGACGGTCTGCGCGCCGTAGAAGAGGCCGGCGGAGGTAGCGGCTATGACGGCAAGTCCATGAGCCCGCGGCAGGATGACGTAGCCCTCGTCGTGCATGGCGGGATCGAAGGTGAGGTGTGCGGCGGCAAGCAGAGCGCGGCCCGAAGCGGTGTTGGTTCGCAGCAGTTCGACGACGGGACCACTGGCACGGCTTGGGACGCCGCGCTCTTTCAGCGTGGCGCGCAGATCCTCGGCGGTGAAGCGATCTTCCGCATCGCGCGAGGCCGCCCGAACGACGATGCCACGATCAAGCGATAGGAATTTCGCCGGTTGCGCCTCGCGGGGCATGGGGATGAGCTTGAGTGCAGGAGCGGGCTGCGCCTGCGACGACGCGAGTGGGGCGAAGAAAAAGATTGCTGCGAAAAAGAGCAAGCCAGCGCCGCGGGGGGCTCGGTGCGTGATGTATGCCATTCCGTCCTTTGGGTGTTTGCCGCCTGATGCGGGGGGGTTTTGATGACGCTTTCAATGTAACTCGACTGGGGTCTTGTCGAGATTCGCAGGGGATCGTCGCACCGCTATCGCGGACATGGCCGTCGGTATTCGTGTTATAAACGGCTGTTTCGGAGGAGAACCATGGCGGAGCTGCACTATCAATCCGGGTTTCTGAACGAATTTGCTAGCGAGGCCGAGCCGGGCGCGCTGCCCATTGGCCAGAACACGCCGCAGAAGCATCCGCTGGGCCTCTATGCCGAGCAGTTCAGCGGTACCGCCTTTACCGCGCCGCGCCATCGGAACCGGCGATCGTGGCTCTACCGGATTCGTCCCTCCACGGTGCACAAGCCGTACACCCCGATGCGCATACAGCGGCTGATCCGCAGCTGGCCATGCGCGGATGCCGTCACGACGCCGAACCAATTGCGCTGGAGCCCCGAGCCCATCCCGCAGGGCGCCGTCGACTTCGTGGAGGGCATCATGACCCTGGGCGGCAATGGCGATGCGTCGGTCCAGACGGGTGCGGCGATTCACATTTATGTTGCGACCCGCTCCATGCACAAGCGCTTCTTCTGGAACGCGGACGGCGAGTTCCTGGTAGTACCGCAGCAGGGGAAGCTGTTGATCTTCACTGAGCTGGGCAAGCTGGAGGTGGCGCCGGGCGAGATCTGCGTGCTTCCGCGCGGGCTGAAGTATCGCGTGGAGTTGCCGGATCATGCGGCGCGAGGCTACATCTGCGAGAACTACGGGCAGCCGTTCCGGCTGCCGGAGCTGGGACCGATCGGTGCGAACGGTCTGGCAAATGCCCGGGACTTCCTGACGCCGGTGGCGGCGTATGAAGATCTGCAGGAGCACGTCGAGGTGATCTCGAAGTACGGCGGCTCGCTGTGGTGCAGCGGCATGGAGCACTCGCCGCTGAACGTGGTGGGCTGGCATGGCAACTATGCGCCGTATAAGTACGATTTGGCGCGCTTCAACACGATCAACAGCGTGAGCTTCGATCATCCGGACCCGTCGATTTACACCGTGCTGACGTCACTGAGCGAGATACCTGGGACGCCGAACGTCGACTTCGTCATCTTCCCGCCGCGATGGGTGGTGGCGGAGCACACATTTCGTCCGCCGTGGTCCCATCGCAACGTGATGAACGAATTCATGGGGCTGATCTTCGGTGAATACGAGGCCAAGGCAGGGGGCTTTGTGCCCGGCGGATGCAGCCTGCACAACTGCATGAGCGGCCATGGACCGGATGCCGAGACCTATGAACGCGCCACCAATGCAGAACTGAAGCCGGCGCGGCTGGAGAATACTCTGGCCTTCATGTTCGAGACGCGGTTCGTTGTGCAGCCCACGAAGCACGCAATGGAGAGCACAACCTTGCAGCGCAACTACTTCGAATGCTGGCAGGGCCTGAACCGACGCTTCACGCCGCCCGGCCGGCAATGACCTCTCGGGCACTCCAGAGCCTGCTGACGAGGCTCATCGACTATGCCGGACTGTTCCCACCTGCCGGGTTGGGGATGGATGTGGCGGTGCGCAACTACGAAAGTTACGTAGATAGCGAACACGCGTGGATGCTGGGGCGGTTCATCGTGCCGGCGGCGCGGCTGGAGGAGTACGCCGAGGCGGTGCGGAGTGCTGGCATCGATGCGAGCACGTGGAGCCTGAGCGTGCTGGCAACGGCGGCCGATGTGGATGTCATCGCGCGATTCAACACCGGTGCGGACGAGGCGGGCGCGGGCGGCTACGGAAGTATCGACACACTCGAGATCAAGGCCGCCAGCGCGCGCGAGATGCAGGATACGGCTCAGGCCTTCGGCGGAAACTATCAACTCTATTTCGAGACGCCGCCGGAGAAGTGGCACTCGCTGTTGCAGGCGACGGCAGTTGCGAAGGCCAGAGCGAAGATCCGGACAGGGGGCGAGGTGCCGAGCGCGATCCCCGAGGAGTCGCGGGTGCTTGAATTTCTGCGCATTGCGAGCGAGCGGCGGATTGCTTTCAAGGCGACGGCCGGTTTGCATCATCCATTGCGCGCGATGCAGCGGCTCACTTACAAACCAGACAGCCCGCAAGCCGTAATGCATGGGTTTCTGAATGTGTTCTGCGCCGCGGCGCTGCTGTGGCACGAGCCAGAGCAGCGGCAGGAGGCCGCATGGATGCTGAGCGAGCGCGACGCCGATGCCATTACGATGGACGAGGCGATGACCTGGCACAACAGTGGCGTGATGCTGACCGCGGAGCAGATTCACGAGGCGCGGGAGCGGTTTTGCATCGGCTTCGGATCGTGCTCGTTCACCGAACCCATTGAGGACCTGAGGAAGCTTGGATGGCTGTAAATACCTGCGATCCTGCCCTGCATAGCTGGGTGAAATCAGCCGAGGCAGCGGGCACGGATTTCCCTATCCAGAATTTGCCGTACGGGGTGGCGCGCATTCCGGGCGAGGCGACGCCACGCGTAGTGACGGCGATCGGCGATCGCGCGCTGAATCTGCACGCCCTGGCCGAAGCGGGTGTGCTGGCGGGGCTGGACGATACGGTGCTTGCCGCATGCCGCCAGATCACTTTGAACCCGTTGATGGGACTGCCGCGCGCAGCGTTGCGCACTTTACGCGAGCGGTTGAGTGCTCTGCTCGAAGAAGCGCGCGTCGAGACGATGCGGCATCGCGCCATACTGGAATCCGCGTTGAAGCCACAGAGTGCGGTCGAGATGCAGGTGCCGGCGACGATCGGCGACTACACGGATTTTTACGCATCGATCTTTCACGCGACGAATGTGGGCAAGCTTTTTCGTCCGGACAATCCGCTGCTGCCGAATTACAAGTACGTGCCGATTGGCTATCACGGCCGCGCGTCGTCGATTCTGCCGAATGGCACAGCAATACGGCGCCCGCGCGGCCAGATGGCGGGCGCGGCGGGAGAAGCTCCGACGTTTGGCGCGAGTCGGCTGCTGGACTACGAGCTGGAGGTTGGCGCATTCGTTGCGCGAGGGAACCCGCTGGGCGAGCCGGTGTCGATTGACGAAGCGCGCGAGCATTTGTTCGGGTTGTGCCTGCTGAATGACTGGTCGGCGCGCGACATCCAGAGCTGGGAGTATCAGCCGCTGGGCCCGTTCCTGGCGAAGAACTTCGCTACGACGGTGTCGCCATGGGTGGTCACACTCGATGCGCTGGAGCCATTCCGCGCGGCTGCATTTGCGCGGCCCGAGGAAGATCCGGCGCCGCTGCCGTATCTCACCGGTGGCGATGATCAGCGACGTGGCGGTTTCGATGTGCAGCTTGAGGTGCTGCTGGAGACGCCGCGCATGCACCAGGCGGGCGAGTCCCCATTTCTGCTGAGCCGCAGCAATCTGCGCGAGCTTTACTGGACGCTGGCCCAGATGGTGGCGCACCACACCAGCAACGGCTGCAATCTTCAGACGGGCGATCTGCTGGCGACGGGAACAGTCTCGGGTGCGGCGACCACGGCGCGTGGCTGCCTGCTGGAAATTACGGCGCGCGGCGCGCAACCGGTGGTGCTGCGCAATGGCGAGACGCGCAAATTCCTGGAGGACGGCGACACGGTGATCCTGCGCGGACATTGCGAACGCGAGGGCGCTGCGCGGATCGGGTTTGGCGAGTGCCGCGGAACGGTTTTGCCGGCGCGGTAACGCCTACAGCTCTACTGAAAATCCGGTTTCCACAACGGTAGCGGGCGCGCCCAGTAGACGATCTCGCCGGGATTGGCCTGGGCGGTACGGCCGTTGCAGTCGTTATGTGCGACAAAGCCTTTGTGGATAGCCTGCTGGACCGGTACCGCGAGGGTGGGGCCGCTGCAACTGAAATAGGCGAGGCGGTTCGGGTCGCCGTAGTCCTTGGTGGCCGGCCTCAACGTAAAGTCCGAACTGCCGGGAAGAAGCTCCATGGTGCCCTGGCCCTTGCCCCCGACATAGATCAGGGACTCCTCGGCATCGGCGTCCCATTCCACTTGCACGTTCTGGTGACTCATCGGCTCGCCCGTTTCCGCGTTGATGAGCCGGATAATCAGCCGCTCCGCGTGTGTTGCCGCCAAAGCCGACTCGGAGCTGGCAGCGGCCATGCTCGGAAAGAGGGTTGCAGGCATGGCAAAGAGCATCGCCGCCGCAAGAAAAGCAGTCTTCGTCTTGGTGGGTGTCTTACCCATGATTCGTCTCACAGCGCGCCGAGAGTGTTTATGCGACTGGGGGCGCGTCTCCACCATGATCCGACAGAGACGACGATTCTCCGCTCACACAGAAGTCAAAGAGGCATGACCCTGTCGTGGCTCTGCGGTTCACTTTGGGAGGCGGCGCACTGGAAGGCTAAGAAACTGAAGGGCCTTCGCATTGCTCAGGATGACGAGCGTCTGACGCTCCGATCGCTAGAACTGGGCGATGAGCATGCGCTCTTCGGTCATGGATTCAATTGCGGAGCGGAGGCCCTCGCGGCCGGTGCCACTCTCCTTGGTGCCTCCGTAGGGCATATGCTCGGCGCGCCAGGAGGTAGCTTCGTTGATGAGTATGGCGCCGGCTTCGATCTCTCGGAAGGCCTGCGTGATGCGGCCCCAATCTTTGGTGAAGACCGCGGCTTGCAGGCCGTAGCGCGAGTCGTTGACGGCGGCGATGGCCTCGTCAAAGGTGTCGTAGGGGTTGAGGAAGACGATGGGCGCGAAGGCCTCCTCTTTGAAGAGCGCGGTGGTGCGCGGCACCTTGGCCAGCAGCGCGGGCGAGAGGTGTGCGCCGCGGCGTTCGCCACCGGTGATCAGGCGCGCACCGGCGTCGACAGCTTTTTCGATCCAGGCGGCGGCACGTTCCGCGGCAGCGAGCGAGATCATGGGACCGATCTGCGTCAGCTCGTCGAGCGGGTCGCCGGCGACCATTTGCTCAATGCCTTCGGTGAGCCGCTGCGCGAGGGTCTGCCAGCGCGTTTTGTGCACGAAGACGCGCTGCACGGAAATGCAGCTCTGCCCGGAGTAGCTGAAGCCACCGGTGAGGATGGACTTTGCCGCGAGTTCGACATCCGCATCCTCATGGACGATCATCGCGGCATTGCCGCCGAGTTCGAGGGTGCAGCGCAGGCGCGGAGCCATCGCCTTTAATTTCCAACCAACCTCGGCGCTGCCGGTGAAGGTGAGCATGCGGAGGCGCGAGTCGGCGAGCATGCCGGCGGTCACTTCATTGGAGCAGGGCAGCACGCTGACGGCGCCGCGTGGCCATCCGGCATCGACAGCCATTTCACCCAGGCGGAGCGCGGTGAGCGGCGTCTGCGGAGCGGGCTTGAGGATGATGGGATTGCCGGAGGCGATGGCGGGCGCGAGCTTGTGAGCCACCAGGTTGAGTGGGAAGTTGAACGGCGTGATGCCGAGGATGGGGCCGATGGGAAAACGGCGGATGAGGCCGGCGCGGTGATCGTTGCCGGCGGTCCAGTCCAGCGGCAACAGTTCGCCGGCGATGCGCTTGGATTCTTCCGCAGCGACGCGGAAGGTCTGGATGGCACGCTGGACCTCGGTGCGCGAGGCGGAGAGAGGCTTGCCGGCCTCGAGCGCGATGCCGCGGGCGAGGTCGAGGGCGTCGCGTTCGATGCGATGCGCGATGTGCTCGAGAATGGCGGCGCGACGCCACGCGGGCAGCGCCTTCGTCTCGGCAAAGGCATTTTCGGCGGCGCGGAGCGCCTCGTCCGCGTCGCCACCGGTGGCCTGGCAGACGGCTGCGATGACGTGGTTGTCATAGGGGCTGCGCACTTCGGCGGTAGCTTCGCTGTTGCGAAGATTGCCCGCGATGATGAGGGGTGTGGCGGCCGGCGATCCCTGGGTAGCCGCCCGCTTCGCTTTGGAGATTGGCATCGCTTGTATGGTAGCGGCAGGGCAGCGGCAAACGAACCATTCGCAACAGCCGGAATATAAACAGCCACCAAACTTTCGTCACGGCGAAGTTCCGGCGAAGGAAGCTGGTTTCATTCCGGGAATGAGCCCCTTCGCCAGCAAGATTTTAGGGTGAAGAAGAGGCGAAAGATGGCTATGGTGTCGTCAGGCAAGATTTTGAACTGACGACTGAGGTGATTGCGATGACCGGCGCCCTTCCCCGACCCTACGTACCTGTAACCCAGCTTCTGACAGCCGTTATGCAGATCGCGGCAGAACATCATCGTGCGGGCCGCACAGCGGCGGCGAGAACCATGTATCACGAGGTGCTGGCTCTGGACCCACGCCACGCCGATGCGCTTTTCCTGTTGGGGGTGCTAGACCGTCAGGCGGGACGGCTGGAAGAGGCGCGGCGACGGCTGAGCGAGGCGGCACGATGGGCGGCGGATCGCACGCCGATGGACGCGGAGTTGCGCTTTGTGGAGCAGCTTTTGGCCCGGCAGAAGCGTACATCCGCGCAAACCTGGCGCACTGCCGCCCCGTATTACGCGGATTGTTCTGCGCTGGCGACCACGGCGCGCGCCTGAGGGTAGTAGGCCTGACATCGCCGGTACAATACAGCGAGGCAGACCGCAGCGGAACGATCGCGGTGCGGAGCCGTATTTTCCAGACACAGGTACGGAATGACACTCGCGTCCACATTGCAGCAGACCACCGAACAGGCCGCTCAGCAGGCCGGTCTTACAGTCTTATCCACCACCGAAGGGTCGGATTTCCATGGAAAGCCGACCTCGATCTTCCGCCTGGGACTTGCTCCCGACAGCCCTCCGGAGCGCAGCCTGGCACTCGAGTTGAGTGACAGCTTTGCACCCGCGGAAGGCGTGCAGAGGGAGGGGCTTGCCGTCTACCTGCGGCAAGCGGCGACACGACTGCGCAATCCGAACCCGAATGCGATGGTCACCCTTGCCGGGCTGCCGCTGGTTTTCCGTGACTTCAAGTGGCCGTTTCATCTTTCGACTTCGGGCGCCGATAGCTACCTGGTGCACGGCATTGTGGGGCTGGAGGATGGCGACGGTTCGCCGCTGCACACAAAGGTGGCAGCGAGCATGACGGTGACCTTCGCCGAGGTGGTGCCGGCGCCGGAGCAGCCTTACGCGGAGGCATTCATCTACAACGCAGTGCGAAAGGTGCTGGACCAAGGCCAGTTGGAGATGCTGAAGTCCGGCAACCGCCAACCGGTGCCCGTGACGACGCGCTATTACAGCCGGTTGCAGAAGCGATTTGTCTTCTCCGATACCACGCAGACAGCGCGGCATGAGTTCCTGGCGTTGAAGGTGTACTGGCTCTCCGCAGTGCTGGGCGGCAACCAGCCGGTCTGGATCGCCGATCCGTACGACGCGCAGTATCTGAACACGACAGAAGAGGAGTTGCGGAAGGATGCGGCCTATCTGACGAAGGGTGGTCTCCTCACGGTCGATGCCGACTTTGCAACCCCAACCCAAAAGCTTGCCGAGCAAGGCGAGCACTATCGCGCGCTGCTGGCGCATGCGCTTTCGCTGACCAAACCAGAGTTCAACGAAGAGATGCGGCACGGCCACACCAATATGTAGCGTGTCACCTTCGCATTTCGAGAAGGAGTTCCTGTGAGGCGATTCGCTTGCGCGTTCATGATGGGTGCTGCGCTGCTCGTTGCAGTCGTACCCGTTCTTGCAGAAGATGGCGCGCAGCAGTTCGCGGACCTGGGTCACTGCACGCTGGACAGCGGTCAGACGATCCACCATTGCCGCGTGGGATACCGTACTTTCGGCACGTTGAACGCGGCGGGCGACAACGCCGTAATGATGCCGACCTGGCTGAACGGCCGAACGGAAGATCTGCTTTCGCTGGTGGGCTCTGCCCCGAGCAAGACGCGGCTGATCGATACCACGAAGTTCTACGTGGTGCTGCTGGATGCGCTGGGCGATGGCGTGTCGTCTTCGCCCTCGAACAGCGACGATCAGAAGGGCGCGGATTTTCCCGCGATCACAGAGCGCGATATGGTGCGCGCGGAGTATCGCGCTGTCACCGAGACGTTGCACCTGAAGCATGCGCATGCGGTCGTCGGCGTTTCCATGGGCGGCGAGCAGACCTTCGAGTGGGCAGTGACGTATCCGGAGTTCTTCGATCTGGCGGTGCCGATCATTGGCACGCCGCAACTCACCAGCTACGATCTGCTCTCGCACACGATTGCCGAAGACGCGATGCTGGCCGATCCCGATTACAAAGACGGGAAGTATGGCGAGAAGCAGCCGGCACTGAAACTGGCCAATGAACTTTTGGTGATGCAGCTAAGTACACCGCAGTTTCGAGCCGAACACACGGAGCGCAACGACTTCCCTGCCTTCCTGGAAGAGGCCCGCAAGCCGGAGCGGCAGGATGCGAACGACCGTATGTGGCAACTGAAGGCAGTGTTGGCACACGATGTGCTGCGCGGAAAATCGATGGACGAGGTGGCGAAGGCGACGCGGGCGAAGTGGCTGGTGATCGTTTCCGCGCACGACCACAGCGTCTATCCGGGGCCTGCTCTGGCTTGGGCGAAGGCTGCAGGCGCGGAGACCTATATCTCCGATACGCCGTGCGGCCACCTGATCATGGAGTGCGATGCGGAGCAGGTGTCGCAGCGGGTGGAGAAGTTTCTGGCGCAGTGAATTGTTGAAGCACCGCTTATGATGCGCGCTTCGCCATCGTGATCGCTTCACGAATCCCGGCATCGGGCGCGGATCCGTCGAACTCGATCTCCGTTCCGCTGCTATGAACGCCCAACTGCTCCCATAGCTTTTCGAGATCGACGGTTACGGGCGATGTGCCCCAAGTGCCATACATTTTTGTAAGCACCTGCGTTGCTGTCGAGCGATCAGCAATTTCCAGCGCGTGCGTGAGCGGCCACTCGTGATCGATGGTTCCGCCAGCGGCGACAATGGCGCGCAGCGCGTCCTGCAGTCCTTTGCGGTTACCGGTTGCGACGCGGATCTGCACATCGGCCACCAGGCAGAAGAGAGCGCCACCCCAGTAGGTGCGGCCCCAGGTGTGGGTGCGGTCGAGACCCTGGTCGCCGGGCTCCGGTTCGCCCTTGCGCATACCGGCGAGCATGTCGTGCCAGATCTGTTTTGCGGGCAATTCGCCGGCCTGCACGCGGGCGACTGGTTCGATGTAAGTGGCGAGACCTTCTTCCATCCAGTGCTGGTCATCCGGCAGCGTGGGAAAGGCTGTGTGGACAAGCTCGTGCGTGATGGTCCAGTCGGCAGAGAGCTCCTGCTGCGTTGTGTGTTGACCGAGGCGGATGCGGGTGAAGCTGGGCCAGCCGCCGACATCGCCCCATGTGGTGCCTTGCACGACGCCGCTGCGATCGGCGGCGGGAACGATAAAGATACGGACGCGCGGCACCGGAAATTTGCCGTAATACGTAGTGACTGCGCGTGCCGCCATCTCGATGCGCTTGAGGATCACGTCATCAGAGAGATCAAGGTCGCCTGGAGCAAAGTCGACTTGCAACGTGGCGCCCCCGACATTGAGGCGATGGGTGGCGCGCGGCGGACCATAACGCCGCGCCGGATCCCAGGGACCTTGTGCATGCAGGATGGCTCGAGATGCCGCGAGCGATCCCAGCATGCAGAGTGCGGAGCGTCGGCTCAGGTGGAGGGTCATAGCCGGTCCTTATAAGACCGAGAAATTGCAAGAAGGTAACGGCCAGCGCAGATTCATCCTCCGATTCATCAACAGATTCATCAGGGAGTGATGATGCCGAGTGTGTGCAGCCAGATGGTGGCCAAGTCCGGCCAGTGGGTGACAGGGAGTTTGGTGGGACGCAGCCCATAGCCGTGACCACCGTTTGCGAACAGATGCATTTCGGCGGGAACCTTGGCCTGTTTCAGAGCCTCGTAGTAAACCCAAGCGTTCTCCACCTTCGCCGGATCGTCTTCCGTCTGGATCAAGAAACTGGGTGGCGTCAGCGCGACCGGTTTCACTTCCGGGTGAAGGGTATGGGTGTCGTCCAACTCCAGATAGGCGGGATAGATAAGCAACGTGAAGTCTGGCCGCGCCTTCAGCTTGTCGGCTGCGTCGATGGGCGGGTAGACGGGATCAGCGGCGTGTGCTCCGAGCACCGCGACGAGATGACCGCCGGCAGAGAAGCCGAGGACGCCGACACGGTGAGGATCGATCTGCCACTCCGACGCATGTTGGCGCACCATGCGAACAGCGCGCTGCGCATCGGCCAGGTCCTGCGTGTATTTGGGGAATGGTCCCGCATCCGGCACACGATACTTCACGAGGGCACAGTTCACGCCAATGCCGTTGAGCCAGTCGCAGACCTCCGTGCCTTCAAGATCGTAGGCAAGGACCTCGTAGGCTCCGCCGGGAAAGACCACGACAGCGGCGCCCGTGTTCCTGCCTGAGGGTGCGGGGTGGAAAGCCAGCGTCGGCTTCGAGACGAAACCGATGCGCGCGACCCGTTTGCCGGCGATCATATCGTCCGTGGGTTTCGTAGTGTCATGCTCCTGCTGGCCGGCCGCGACGTTGGGTCCGCTTGGCGGCGTGCCTGGCCAGAGCGGCAGCGTGGTTTGCGAAAAGGCTGGCGCCGCGATAGCGAGCGCAAGAGTGAGTGCCAGTCTAGATGTGCGCACGCGACGAGTGTACCCGGACTGGGTGCTGGCCGCACGGGCGGACGCGCCTGCAGCGCGAGTGGTTGGGTTCGCTCCCTTTGGTCGCTCACGCTGGGGTTTTATGGGCGAGCGGACGAAACGCTGATTAGGCGAACCGATGTCGATCACATAAGTAAGCACTGCTCTCAATACTCTAGATAGGCTGCGCGGCGCTGCATAAACGCATCGAGTGCCACACGCCAGTCGCCTGCGATGCGTTGCGGATCTTCCCTGGAGCGCATCGCATCCAGGACGGATTTGTTTACCAGCAGATGATCGATCTGGTCGAGCTTGTAGTCGTTGGGATAGAGCTTCCAAAGCGCGGATGCGATCTCGATGCCGAGTTCGGGACCGTCGAGTGCGTTGCGGTCCATCACCAGCAGCGAGACGCCATGGCAGAGCTGGCCTGCATAGGGATACGGCGCGGCGGGCGTGAAGTTGACCGGCACAAAGCGGATACCGGGCAGCAGACGCGCGTTGAGGGTGCGGGCGAAGGTGCGGGCGTCAATCCACGGTGCGCCAAGCAGTTCAAAGGGTGTATCGGTGCCGCGGCCAACAGAGATGTTGCTGGTCTCGATGAGGCCCAGGCCCGTGTACAGTTCGGCGGCGCGCTGACTGCGCAGGTTGGGCGAAGGATTGATCCAGGTGAGGCCGGTGGAGTCGAACCAGTCTCCGCGTTCCCAGCCTTTCATCTTCACAACGGTGAGTGCGGCGTTGAGATGACCTTCGCCGTTGTAGTAGCGCGCAAGTTCACCAATGGTCATGCCGTGGCGCACAGGTATAGGCATGTAGTTGGTGTAGCTGTCGCGGCCGATGTCTGAGATCGGACCCTGCACGAAGGAGCCTGTCACGGGGTTGGGACGATCGAGCACGACAACGTCTACGCCCGTCTTCGCCGCAGCTTCGAGGAAGTAGCCCATCGCGGCGTCGTAGGTCCAGTAGCGGACACCGACATCCTGCAGATCGATGACCACAGCATCCAGGTGCCGCAGCGCATCGGGGGATGGCCGGCGCCTTTCCTTCGATCCGAAGAGACTGATCACCGGCAGACCCGTAGCGGTATCCGTGGTGTTGGAGATATTTTCCGAATCCTGGTTGCCCTGCAGGCCGTGCTCCGGGCTAAAGAGCGTGGTCAGTGTGAGTCCAGAGTCGGCGGCATGCGCGTCGTGTGCGAGCACGTCGATGGTGCGGTGGCCGTCACGATCCACCCCAACCGCACTGGTGAGCAGACCCATACGTAGATGGCCGCCGTGCTTCTTTGCGAGCGCCTGCAGGGTGAGAAACTTCTCCGATTCAAGAACGTCGATGCCGGTCATCACGTCGCCGTTGCGCGCGCTCCAGCGGCGCGCACCGGTAAGCGACTCGTTGTAACCGGTGAGCTGGACGAGTTGCCCGCTCTCCTGCGTTTTGATGCCGATGGCTTGCGCGGCCGCATCGGCGATGCTCGAGCGCAGCGCGACGGTATGGCCGTGGCCATCGGGATGCACGGCGTTGGTCAGGATGATGACATAGCTATCGCTCTCCGGATCCATCCACAACGAAGTACCGGTGAATCCGGTGTGGCCAAAAGAGCCGACGGGAAAAAGCGTGCCGCGGTTGCTGGAGAACGGAGAGTCGATATCCCAGCCGAAGCCGCGCAGCGAAGTGCCGGTGGCGGGCTGCTCAGGCTCGGTCATCTTGGCGAGCGTGAGCTGGTCGAGCGGGAAGTTGCTGGGACGGCCGGCGAGACGGTCGAGCAGTGCCTGTGCGAATAAGGAGACATCCGCGGCGGTGCTGAAAAAGCCCGCGTGGCCGGCGACACCACCCATCCGACGCGCCGTGGGATCGTGCACCACGCCGCGCAGCACGGTTCCGTGATTGGATAGATTTCCTTCCGCATCGATGAATTGCGTGGGTGCGATGCGGTCGCCCTTGGGAGCGGGCGGCAGATAGCCGGAGTCGACCATGCCGAGGGGCTGGACGATGTTGCGCTGCGCATACACCTCAAGGGGCAGGCCGGAGACGCGCTCCACCAGTGCGCCGAGGGCGATGAAATTCTCGTCGCTATAGCGGAAGACGACTCCGGGCGCGGCGACGGGGGCGGATTCGAAGAGCCGGCGCAGGCCCTCGTCGCGGCCGTGCCAGGGTCCGGTGAGGTCGAGGTCGGGCGCAAGGCCGGAGTAGTGGGTGAGGCACTGGCGGATGGTGATGTCCTGTTTGCCATTGGCGCCGAACTCGGGAAGGTAGTGGGCAACGGGATCGTCGATACGGATCTTGCCTTGCTGGTAGAGCTGCATCACTGCGGTAGCGGTGACGAGGTCCTTGGTCAGCGACGCCATGTCAAAGATCGTGTCCTCGGTCATCGTCTCGCGTGTGGGCACAAGCGAGCGCATCCCATACGCGCGATGGAAGACGACGTGGCCATCATGTCCGATGACGACGACCGCACCGGGAATCTGGTTGCGGGCAACGGCATCGTTGATGAGGGTGTCGATGGGCGCGAAGGCAGCAGACGGAATGGGTATTGCTGCCGCGGGGGGCGTAGACGGTACCTGGATGGCTGTCGTCTGGGCGAAAGCGGGCGCGGTCAGCGCGACGACGAGAGTAGCGGCAACGTTTCGCCAGTAGCGGATCATGCTGCGGTGGCCCTTTCTTGTTGGGGTAACAGAAGGCTTGCGGTGTACCCCACTGTCGTTGTGATCATCGCGCCGATCAGCACGTACCAAATGAATGCAACCTTCGGCAGCGCCCATGCGTGTCCGACGGCGAAGGGGCCAGGCTGCTGCCAGAGAATCAAATTGACGATAAGTCCGATCACCATGCCAACGATGGTGCCATTCTGCGTGGCCCGGCGGGTCAGCGTGCCCAGCAGGAATGCGCCGAGCATTTCTCCCCAGGTAACGGAGGCGATAGAGAGGCCGATCTCGACTACGTGGCCGCCGGTGCGCGAGAGGACGGCGAGCACCAGCAGCACGACTGCCCACACAGCAGTGAGTATGCGCGACAGGCGCGTACGCGCTCGCTCTTCCATATCGGGATGACGCGGCAGGTAGAAGTCGACCATGGTGGTGGACGAGAGCGAATTGAGTGCGGCGCTCATGTTGGACATGGCAGCGGCGAGGATGGCCGCGATGACCAGGCCGGAGACGCCATGGGGCATGTCCTGCACGATGAAGAGGGGAAAGAGGCGATCTGCTGTGCCAACGTGTGCGAGCACGCCCGCGGGGTAGAAGACATAGAGCCCAGCGCCGATGAGCAGGAAGAGCGTGAATTGCACGAAGACGATGACGCCGCTGGCGAGCAGCGCAATTTGCGACTGCACGAGATTCCTGGCAGCGAGCAGACGCTGCACGACAAGCTGGTCGGTGCCATGGCTGGCCATGGTAAGGAAACAGCCGCCGATGAGGCCGCCCCAGAAGGTATAGGTCTGGGTGAGCGAAAAGGCGAAGTGGAAGATGGTGAACTTATGCGCCGCTGCCGCGGTGTGGTGGATCGCGGTCCAGCCGCCCGGTGTTTTTGCGGCGAGCGTCCAGAGCGCCAGGATGGTGCCAGCGAAATAGATGAGCATCTGGACGACATCGGTCCAGATGACCGCAGCGAATCCGCCCTCGAAGGTGTAGATGAGGGTGAGGATCGTCAGAATGATGATCGAAGGAATCGTGCCGGTACCGAAAGCCACGGTGATGACGATGGATACGGCGAAGATGCGGACGCCTTCCGCCACCGCGCGTGTTGCGAGAAAGAGGCCCGCGGTGAAGCGGTGCAGTCCTTTGCCGAAGCGCGCGCCGATGAGTTGATAGGCCGTCATGAGCTGGCCTTCGAAATAGCGCGGCAGAAACAAGAGACAGATGACGATGCGCCCCAGCAGGTAGCCGAGTGCTATCTGCAGAAATCCGAAATCTCCGGTAAAGGCGAGCCCTGGGACGCTGATGATGGTGAGAGTACTCGTCTCCGCGGAGACGATGGAGAGCGCGATGGCCCACCAGGGCACATTGCGGTCGGCAAGAAAATAAGACCGCAGCGAGCGCTCGCCGTTGCGAAAGCGGAGACCGAACCAGGTGATGCCCAGCAAATAGAGGACAATTGCGAGGACGTCAATGAGGTGAAGCTGCACGGAACGCGGATGTCTCCCTGGGCTGTTATTAGAGCATTTTCACTGTTGCCATATTTTGGGCCAGTTCCGCGATGTGTGGCTTTTCTTAACGGAAAAGCCACGCGAACTGTGGCTGGCTCGCATACACCTACAGTGAAAATGCGTTATGGGGCTGCCGTGAGTGTCTTGAGCAAGTCATAGTAGAAATCGACGCCCTGGTCGAAGGACCCGATGGGCAAACGCTCATCCTTGCCGTGGGCGCGCACGTCGTCGCTCTCCAGTGCGATGCCGGAGACGCCATAGGTGGGCATGCCCGCCGCGTTGGTGTAGATGCCATCGGATGCGCCATCCGCCATGGTGGAGACAACCGGCACGCCGGGCCACATCTTCCCTGCGACCTGCTTGAGTGCCTGCATGACCTCGGGCTTGATGGCGGCAGGCGGGAGCGCCTTCTTGTCCGGAGCCTTGTCGAAGATCACGCCTTGTCCCTCGCCACCGTCGCCGACGTATTGCACGGTGATCTTGGGACTGTTGAGGACGCGGATGAGGTCCTGACGGACCTCTTCTTTGGAATGACCGGGCAGGATGCGGCAGTTCACGATCGCAATGGCACGCTGCGGCAGGGCGTTGTTGGCATGGCCGGCTTCGAGGCGCGTGGCGACGCAGGTGGTGCGCAGTGTTGAGTTATATTCGGGCGTCTGATCGAGCCGATTGATGGCTTCAGGATCCGGCGGCGTTTTCAGAATCGCGCGCATGTCGTCCGCGGTCTGGCCGGACATGATCCTGGACTCGGTTTCGAAGTAATCACGCGTTACGCCGTTGAGCTCGAATGGGAAAGCGTAATGCGCGATGCGCTCGAGTCCGTCGGCGAGCTCGTAGATGGCGTTGTCCGGCCTGGGCAAGGAGCTGTGGCCGCCGGGATTGGTGACGGTGAGTTGATAGTCGGCGTAGAGTTTCTCGCTGGCATCTACGGAGAAGATGGTGGCTTTGCCGTGATGCAGTTCCACGCCGCCGCCGTCGGGGTTGAGCACGTACTCTGCATCGATGAGATCGCGGTGATGCTCGATCAGCCAGTTGACGCCATTCGATTTTCCGCCCTCTTCATCCGCGGTGAGTGCCAGGATGATGTCGCGGTCGGGGCGAAAACCTTCGCGGTGCAGACGAAGGAGCGTTTCCACCAGGATGGCATCCGACTCTTTCATGTCCTGGGTGCCGCGACCATAGTAGTAGCCGTCCTTGGTTACGAATTGAAACGGGTCGGTGGTCCAGTCCTCCCGGCGCGCTTCAACGACGTCGAGGTGGCCAATCAGCAGGATGGGCTTTTTGCCGCTCGCGCCGCGGTAGCGTACGACAAGATTTTGCTTGCGATCATTGGGGCCGAGCAGTTGCAGGTCGGACGCCGGGAAGCCGGCGGCAAGAAATCGCTCCTGCATGGCCTTTGCCGCGGTCGTGACATTGCCGACCGAGTCGGTCGTATTGATCTCGATGAGTTGACGGAAGATGTCGATTGCTTCCTTGTGGGTGGCGTCGGCCGCCTGGGCCCGGAGATAGGGTGCCGGGGCCAGACAGGCTGAGGAGCACAAAGGCTGAACAAGATGCGGAACAAAGGAGGCGGAAAGCGCGTCGAGTCATCAGGATACCGAGGGTACCAGATCGGCAGGTACCCGATTGCCGCAGGGCAGCCTACCAGTAACCAGAGGAAACATCACCGCGGGCACGTGCGCACATGTCGATTTATGAACACGTTATTCATCAACGCCGGGTTAGACTAACCAGTCGAGCAGAGTCCAGGTGAAGCTTCCGGTGGGCGGTTAGCATCCAACACGTGGCAGCCTGTGTAAATGCAGTCAAACCGGGGGCCTCAGCATCCAGGAATCCCCTCGCAAAATGAACGTTATGCCAAAACAAATGACTCGATACTCTCTTCAACTCAGCCCGATCGAGCTCTCCAGCCAGTCCGACTGTGGTGTGCTGGAGATGGAGATCCTCGCGCAGCCGGATGGGCCGGGCGAGGCGATTCGCACCCGCTCGCGCCAGTGGTTGCCGATCTTTGAGCGCATTTGCACTTTGCTGAGCAGTTCACCCTTTCAGCGTAAAGCGATGCACCGCACCCTGACAGCGGGCGTGCCCATGCACGTGCTGGATCGCACCAACGGCGAAAAGCAATTGTTCTCCGAAGAGGAGATCGCGGCGCTGGCTTTGGATAAGCCAAACGCCGCGTAGCTGACCACTGCTGTTGAATGAAAAGGCCGGCGGATGCCGGCCTTTTGTTGTCTCTGAATCGATCTGTCGATCTATCGATCTACGCTGCGGTGGCCACGAGTTCGGCCTTTGCGCCCGTAGGACGTGAGCCAATGAAGCCGTAGAAAATGATGAAGAGATAGCAGAATACGGGCAGAATGAAGCCATGGTGGATGCCGATGCGGTCCATGATCGCTCCCTGGCCCAAGGGGATGATCGCCCCACCGACGATAGCCTGCACCAGCAGACCGGAGGCCTTGCCGGTGAGTGGGCCCATTTGCGCTGTACCCAGAGTGAAGATGCTGGGGAACATGATGGAGTTGAAAAGGCCCACCATGAGCATCGACCACATGGCCAGGTGCCCGGAGGTGAGCATGGAGATGATGACCAGGCATCCGGCGACGATGGCGCAGAAAGCCGACGAGCGGGCCGGTACTCACACGTTTCAGTATGGCCGAGCCAAAGAACCGGCCGACCATGAGGCCGCCCCAGTAGAAGATCAGATACGCGTTGGCGCGCTGAGCGGAAAATGCACCGATGTCGGCATGCTCCATGTAATTGACCAGGCTGCTGCCAATGGCAACCTCTGCACCCACATAGGCGAAGATGCCGATGGCACCGAGCCAGACGTGGCGATGAGTCCAGATGGAGCCCATTGGATTGTCAGGATCGCCGCTGGTGCGGAACTCGCGTGTGGCCTGAATGCGCGGCAACTTCACCAGGGCGATGGCAATGGCCAGGAGGAGCAGCATAATGCCGATGCCGGCGTAGGGTAGCTTGAGCGAGGTGGCCTGCTCTTGCTTCGTCATGCGCGCCATTTCAGCTGCACTGGCAAGTATGAAGGCGCTGCCAAAGATTGGTGCGATGACGGTGCCGAGCGAATTAAACGCCTGTGTCAGATTGAGCCGTGTGGAGGCGGTTTGCGCAGGCCCCAGGACCGTGACATAGGGATTCGCAGCGACCTGCAGCGCCGTTACTCCGGCTGCGAGCACGATCTCCGCAGCAAGAAAAAATGGATAGGACTGCGCGCCAGCCGCGGGCAAGAAGAGAAAGACGCCCAGCGCCATGACGCCGAGTCCTACCACCATGGTGCGCTTATAACCAATCATCTCGATCAGCTTGCCGGCCGGCTGCGCAAAGATGAAATAGCTGCCGAAAAAAGAGAACTGCACCAGCATGGCTTCGGTGTAGTTCAGCGTAAAGATCTGCTTTAGATGAGGGATCAGCGTGTCATTGAGGGTGGTGAGGAACCCCCACATGAAGAAAAGCGTGGTGACAATCGCAAGCGCTCTCCCGGTGTGGGCGCTGCCGCTCTCCGACGCAGAAACAGTTTGTCCTGAAGCGCTTCCCAGAGCCATCCGAACCCTCTCTCAAAACCTCCTGAGGACACTAACACAAACGCCCAAATACCAGCCTGCGCGCACTTCGGTCAACGATTACTGCTCGTGATAGTTCCGCATCAGCCCCCCATCGATGACATAGGTAGATCCTGTGATGTACGCGGCTTCGTCCGATGCCAGGAAGGTGGCCAGGGACGCTACTTCGTCCACGGTACCGAGCCGGCCGAGCGGAATATTCTTCAGCAGTGCGTCGAGTTCCGTCATGTTATTGAGCAGGCTCGCGTTGATCGGGGTGCTGATCGCGCCCGGCGCAATGTTGTTGACAGTGATGTGCTTCGGGCCTAGCTCGACGGCAAGATCGCGCATCAGCATTCGGATGCCGCCCTTGCTAACGCAATAGGTCGAGAAGTGCGGGAAGACCATGTCCTCGTGGACAGAGGAGATGTTGATGACGCGGCCGGGCTTGTTGGCAGCCAACAGCTTCTGCACGAAATACTGTGTCAGGAAGAACGGCCCCTTCAAGTTCACCGCTAGCACCTTGTCGTAGTCGGCCTCGGTGACCTCCCAGAAATCGGCCTCTTTCTCCATCCCCGCGTTGTTCACCAGGATGTCGCAGCCCCCGTACGTCTGCCATGCAACGTCGATGAGCTTGCGGATGTCTTCCATGCTGGTGACGTCGGCCTGGCAAATGATGCCCTGGCCGCCCGCTTTCTGGATTGCAGCCAGTGTCTGCTCCGCTCCGTCCGGATGGCCTATGTAGTTAACGACAACGCGAGCGCCCTCCTGCGCGAAACGCAGAGCGATTCCCTGCCCGATCCCGGAACTTGACCCGGTCACCACCGCGATACGGTCTTTCAGGCGCGTCATGCAGCCTCCTGAGATATCTTCGACGTCCCCGCAGCATGCGCGCCGCGACCAAGGTCCATTGACTACGATGCATCCATCTCGCCACCGATGCTAAAGGGTAGGCAAGACAGTGGGCGGAAGAGGGCGCTCGTCCGCCGGACGATATATGCCGCGGAAAAGATCCGTGCCGCCGCCGGGCCACCGCATCATGACCAGCATGAGACCCAACGCCAGAAGGGGCACCAACAGCCCGGTATGAAGCGACCCAGTGCGTGCGGCGAGCTGCCCGGTGGCCCAGGGCAGCGTGGCGCTCCCCAGGCCGGCGACCGCGAACATCCAACGGGTTTGCGCAGGATTCCTGGCCAAGGACATGAAGATGGAGACGCAAATGGGGAAGATCGGAGCCATGCTGAAGCCGGCGACGGCCGCGGACAACATGACCGCCGGCAGGGTATGCAGAGTGAGCAGCGCCGCCACACCCACGAATGCACAGATCAGGGCAACGGCGAGAAGCACCTCTTCGCGAACTCGCAACAGGATAGCGGGGGCAATGGCCCGGCCAACGAGCAGCGAAAGCCAGAAGCAGGAGGCCGCCAGGGGCGCCGCCGCAGACATGTGGAAATGGAGCCGGTGGACATAGGTGAGAACCCAGCCACCCAGCGCAGCCTCGGTTCCGCAATACAGCAACCCGAAGATGGCGAAGAACGTCACGATGCGTTTGGAACTCTGCGCGGTGGCCGCCGAGGCTTGCTGAGAGACCTCTTGCGTGCCAGCGGTTCGCTCGGCTCCCAGGCAGAGCGCCAGCAGCGTACTGCAAGCTCCAGCAGCGGCCATACACCAGAAAAGGCCGAGAACGCCGGCACGGTGGATGACAAACTGCACGGCAAAGGGAGATACAGCCGCGCCGGCACTCCAGGAAAAGTTGAGGAGGGTCAGCATGGCGGCTCGCCGTTCGCGATACCGGTCACCGGTGAGAACGCTGTTCGCGGTCATCGCTAGGCCCAGACCAGTGCCAAAGAGCAGGAAGAGGAAAAACAGAGCGTGACCGCCGCCGAGGGCGAGGCCAGCCATGCTGACGGCGATCATGGCCATGCCAGTGGCGAGATTGCGGTGGAAGGGGGCCCGGACCAGCAGTGCGCCCATGGCTGACCCGGCGAAGACCGCCAGCAACAACCTGCCGGAGCTGGCATCGTCCAGCCGCCAGCGAGCCGCCAGTGCGGGAAGGCTGCTGCCTAGCAGGGTGAGACCGATGCCGGTCATCATTTCCATGCCCTGGATGCCGAGAATGGGGCCGAGGGCATAACGCGGGGCGTAGTGCGGCGTGGATCGTCCTAGATTCAGGCTGGCGGACACGATGGTTCCCGGGTGGATTCGCGCGCCATGAGCGCGGGCTCCACTGCCACCTGGTCGCCATACTCCTGCTGATTCCGGATCCGGCTGAGCACGATGCGGGCGGCCATGCGACCCATATCCTCCAGCGGCTGCCGGATGGTGGTCAAGCTGGGCGTCGTAAAGGCGGCGGCACGGATGTCATCGAAGCCCATGACCGAAACATCCTCTGGCACCCGCAATTTGGCGTCGCGCAGGGCGCGGATGGCGCCGATTGCTGCCACATCGTTGAAGGAGAAGAGGGCGCTGAAGCGCTTCCCGCCGGCGAGCAACTGCTGAATGACGGGGTAGCCGAGTTCCGGTGAGGTGAGATCGCGATCGAGCTGCACCACCAGCGATGGATCGATGCACAGACCAAACTTCCTGGCGGCCGCTTCAATGCTGCGCCAGCGATCTTCCGAATCGGAACTGATAGGGTGGCCGCGCATGAACGCGATGGAGCGATGGCCAAGTCTGTGCAGGTGACCGAGCGCCAATTCAGCAGCCATGCGCTGATCGAGAATCACATTTGTGACACCAACAATGTGGCGATGGGCGGCGACGGCGACAGCGGGTACGGGAAATTTGTGCTGGAAGGCGGTATCGACGAGGATGAGCCCCTCGGCGCCGCGGCCCACCAGCAGGCGCGCGTACTGCTCCACCAATTCAGGCTTATGACGATGATGTGCGGTGAAGTAGAAATAGCCCTCCTGAACTAACTGATCGCCGACGCCACTCAGCACCTGGGTGTGATATCCCTCACCCAGTTCCGGCACCAGAATGCCGATGGTGTGCGTTCGCCGGTTGCGCAAGGAGCGGGCCAGCAGGCTGGGTTGATAGTTGAGTTTCTTCGCGGCGGCCTTGATGCGATCGCGCGTCGCCTGCGGAATCGAACGGCCTGGCACATCATTCAGCACTACGGAGATGGTGGCAGGACTTAATCCGAGGTGCTCGGCCAACGTCTTCAGGCTCGCCGGCTTATCTCCATCCAACTTCTCTTGCTTCTTGCCCGCCATTGGTCTCCGCGTCGTCGGTGTGCGTGAAGGTGATAGTAGCCCTGCGACACTGTTTCGCGCATCCGGAAAAATACGTTTTTTGACCCTGTATTGATGCGGCTGCGGGAACGGTACCACATCGGCCAGCAGATTATCGTTTGTTCTAGAATGGCGCCGCAGCCGGCTCGAGGCCGGTGATGCGCCCGGAGGCTCCGTGATGCGTTCCCTGCTGCTTTGCGTACTTGCTCTATGGACGGCCGTGCCCTGCATTTCGCTCCATGCCCAGGCCGCCGACACCGGTTTTGTGCACGCGCAGGGAAGCGAACTGGTGGATGGCAACGGCCATCCACTGATGCTGCGTGGGACCAACCTGGGCAACTGGCTGGAGCCCGAGGGCTATATGTTCCTCTTCGAGCAGGGGCCGACCTCGCCCCGTGAGATCGAAGACTACTTCGACGAGCTGATTGGGCCGGAACAGGCGAAGAGCTTCTGGCACCGGTATCGCGACGTATACATCACGAAGGCTGACATCGACATGCTGAAGTCCACGGGAATGAATTCTGTTCGCGTGCCCATTCACTACAAGTTCTTTACCAAGGGCAATGACGAGGGTCTCCAGCTGCTGGATCGAGTCGTCAGTTGGGCCAAGGCTGATGGCATGTACGTAGTCATCGACATGCACATGGCCCCTGGCGGCCAGACCGGCACCAATATCGATGACAGCTACGGCTATCCCTGGCTCTACGATTCACCCGGCGATCAGGCGGAACTGATCGACATCTGGAAGCGCATCGCCGATCACTATAAAGACGAACCGACAGTGCTGGGTTACGACCTGCTGAACGAACCCATCCCGCAGTTTCCGCAACTTCGGAAATACAACAGCCAGTTAGAGCCCTTGTACAAGCGCATTGCTGCGGCGATCCGCGAAGTGGACACGCACCACGTCCTGATCCTCGGCGGGGCGCAGTGGGATACAAACTTCAGCGTCTTCGGGCCGCCCTTCGATAAGAACGTGATGTATCAGCTCCACTTCTACCGGTTCGGCCAACCATGGAAAGAGGAAGACGTGGCAGGCGATATTTCGCAGTACATCAAATTCCGCGATCTATATCATGTGCCGATCTGGCTGGGAGAGTCGGGCGAGAACGACGACAACTGGATCCGCGGCTTTCGCATGCTGCTGGAAAAGGACAAGATCGGCTGGTGCTTCTGGCCCTACAAGAAGATGGAAAAGAGCTCGGCGATTGTTTCCATCCAGCCGCCAGAACACTGGAGCGAGATCGTGAAATACGCGGGCGAACGCCGCGGCGTGGGTGACACGGAGAAGCAGATCGGCATGCGTCCTTCGCCAGAAGTCGCGGCTGCGGCGTTGCAGCAGCTCCTGGAGAATGTGACGCTGGCGAAATGCCGCGTAAATACCGGCTACATCGATGCGCTTGGATTGAAGGTCCCGGCGGGTGGGGTACCGCTCCGCGCGGAGCAATAGGCCGTCTATTTGTAGATGAGATGAATCACTGTCGTGGTCGATGGACAAGTCACTGGTATGGTCGCCTTTTCGATGGGAGGGGCCGTCAGAAGAACATGAGGGTTGTTGGCAAAGCCAAAGCCCTCCTTGGGAACCAGGAGGACGTTGCGATCCAGCTTCTGGTTTTCGTTCTCGTCGTGTAGAACGACCACGCCGTATCGGCCCGCAGGAATGTGATCGAAGCGCGCCGTGGCGTGATCGCCTTCAATCGGGAAGTGCTCGTGGCGGAAGGATTTGCTGACGTCCTCCGGCCAGCCCGCGGACGACGTGAAGAGTTCTGCGCCAAGCAGGCCTTTCGTATTGCGAAAACCAGTGACCTGAATGATGAGGGAGCACTTTCCTTCGCTTGCAGCAGGCGATGCGAACATAGGCGCGGGACGCAGGAACAATGCACACAACAGCGCTGAGAACAGCAGCGCCCGGCGCGGGCGGGTTGTCATCGGGAATGAGTCTCCTATGGATTCGATTGAGACGAACTTGGCTGCGACGGACCCGAAGATGATCGCAGAGGCGATGCGTCCTTCGGAAGGACGCTACTCGCCGGCCGAATGTTGCCTCCGAAGTGAAACGTTGGACCAATCGACCAGCGGACGTCCCACCGTCCGTCCGCAAGAAGATCGTTGAAGATGTGGAAGTAGACGACGTCTGTCTGCATGCGAAGACCGAAGTGCTTGGTCACGTTCAGGTCGTAGCCACCACCAAAGCCGTAAAAGCCGGTCCAGTCGCTCTTCTTGCCAGACGGAACGAGCTCCTGGGCGATAACCGCGGTTACGGAGTCGTGCGGATGCGGTGTGGCCGTCTCGTGTACCGCACCGAGCGACGGCCGGATGAACAGTGTGACACGCTGAAACTTCCGGTAGTTGAACTGGGGACCTGCGGCGAAGGTCTGAGTTGTCGAGTCCACGGGCACATAGACCTGATATGTCGGCGGGATGACCCCGGCCTCGATCAACTGCAGGATCTGCGCACCCAGTTGCTGCTGCAACGCTGTCGGAAGCAGGTCCGGAGTCAGTTCGGTGTGGCCAGTGGTGACGGAATAGTCGAAGCCCTGGGCCAACCACGTCTTCTCGTTCCAGCCACCCTGGAAGTGATAGCCGCGAGTCGTAAGGTCCAGCTTAGGAGCAATGAGGTTCTCGTAACCGTTGTAGATGTCGTAGCGGCTCACATAGTCCTGCTGTGCGCGCGCGTGAGCTGCGGTCAACAGGAACAGAAGTAATACGGGAATCGAAGGAACGAAGTGGATTGTCTCTGTGATACGGGGGATTTGATACATGTTGCGAAGGCCCTCCAAGCATGAAAAAGCAGCCGAAGATTAACCATCGGACAGGACGGCTGGCAATCAAAATCTTACCGACTGGTCAGAAAGTGATTTTAGAAACCGATGACTGTCGCGGCAGCTGACCAAGGAAGGCTTTTATCTGATCCAGCACGACCTCCGGCTGTTCGCGATGCGGCGTGTGCCCGGTATCAGGAAGGCGGACGAGGTGCATGTGCGGTGCGAGAGGTCGCAGCGCATCGATCTGCAGACTGGTTGCGTACTCGTCGCGTTCGCCTTGCAGTACCAGCAAGGGGCAGTGTATTGGCGGTAGATGCGCCTCCAGGGGTAAGGAGAGCAGGCTGTCGGATTCGCGGA
Source organism: uncultured Acidobacteriaceae bacterium (assembly GCA_963815025.1). Taxonomy (GTDB): domain Bacteria; phylum Acidobacteriota; class Terriglobia; order Terriglobales; family Acidobacteriaceae; genus KBS-83. The sequence goes on from CAWFFD010000002.1 coordinate 535,842, forward strand.
TGCTGAGCCATGCGGCAAAGACGGCATCCGGATCGCGGTGGTGACGGGCAAGCCGTTCGCGAAAGTCAGTTTCACGCCACGCACGTTCGGCCATGGCCATCCCCGCCGCCGAAGCTGGTTCTGTACGGAGAATCGGCGATTCCAGCACCAGGGCGCGCGTTTTCTCTGGATGATGCGCAGCATAGATAAGCGCGATGGCTGCGCCTTCGCTGTGTCCGAGCAGCACGGGTTGCTCGATGGCGAATTGCTCCAGCAGTGCGGGCAACACCTCCAACGACTGCTGCTCGAAGTATCGGCGGCTACGCAGCGCCGGCGGCCCTTCAGACTGGCCGTGGCCGAGTCGCGAGTAGAGCAGCACATTCATCTCGCAACGCTCTGCCAGCCGCGCTGGAAAGTCGCGCCAGTGGGAGACGGAGCCGAGAGCCTCGTGCAGCAAAACGATCGTGCCGCCAGGACGTGGAAGCACGATGTGCTGGGTTTCGAGCTCGCGCCCGGCAATGCTGCGCAGTGCGTTTTCGATCATAGCCCGCGGGCCCAGATCACCGGTTTCTGCACAGCAATCCAGCCATCAACCCGCGATGCGTAACGCTGCTCGAGCGCATTCCGTTTGAGCTTCAGAGTCGGGGTGATCAGGCCGCTGGCAACATCCCATGGGCCATCCACGAGCGCGAGAAACTGGAGCCGCTCGTGCGGATCGAGTTCAGCGTTGATCTGAGTCAGCAAGCTTTCGAGGGAATGGCCGAACTCACCATTCAGCCCGTTGGCTTCGCATTGCTTGCGTGCCTCCGCGGAGAGAAGGCAGAGCGCAAAGGGATGCGGTCTGCCGTCACCCATGACACAGGTGGCCTCAAGCGCGGGATGAATGCTGAATCGTTTTTCAATCGGCACCGGAGAGACGTATTTGCCTTTGCTGGTTTTGAACTGTTCCTTGATGCGGCCCACGATCTTCAGTTGGCCGTCCGGCGCGAGCTCCCCCTTGTCTCCGGTGCGGAAGAAGCCGTCAGCGGTGAAGCAGGCGCGGGTGCCCTCGTCGTTGCGGTAATAGCCAACCATGTTCATGGGACTCCGCATCTGCACCTCGTCCTCCGATGCGATGCGGACCTCCACACCAGGCAGCGCGGACCCGACATAACCTATGCGGAAGTTTTCCGGCTTGGGCGCATGCGTGATGGCCGTCTCGGTAAGGCCGTAGCCTTCGACGAGTCCCAGGCCGAGCTTGCGATACCAGTCGAGCACCTCCGCGGGCAGCGGTGCGGCTCCCGATGCGGCAAGACGAACGGAGTCGAGACCGAGCTGACGCAATATCTTCCGCTTCACAATCCCGCGAAGAATGGGGATGCGGAGCAGGCGATCGAGCTTTGGCTGCGGCACCTTTTCCAGTACCCCTTGGCGAAAGCGCAGGTAGAGACGAGGAACAGAGAAGAAGAGCGTCGGTTTCGCCCGCTTCAAGTCAGCAAGAAAGCTTTCCTGTCCGGCAGTGAAGTAGACCGTACAGCCGATGTGCAGGCTAGTGGCCTCAATGACGCCGCGCTCCGCAATATGTGCTAGTGGAAGATACGAGATGAATCGCTCGCTGCTGTCCATATTGATCAGCTTTGCGATGCTGTCGCCCATGTGCGGGAAGACGGAGAAGCGGTGCATCACACCCTTGGGCTCGCCGGTGGTGCCCGAGGTATAGATGATGGTGGCAAGTTCGTCCCCACTACGGGTGGGCGAGTCGGAGATCGGTAGACACTCCGCGATGATTTCATCCCATCGACGGTCGCAGCCACGCAGCACGTCGGGCGCTGCATTGGGCATGGCGATGCGCAATACGCCGACAGGAATGCCCTGCTGCATGGCTTCCCGATCATCCATGGCGCCGACGAAGCAGGCACGCACCTCAGCATGCTGCAAAAGGGTACGGATGGAGTCCGCGCGCAGTGAAGGGTAGAGCGGCACGGTGACCAAGCCGGCCATCCACGCACCGAGTTCGGCAATGATCCACCACGCGCTATTGCGCGCGAGCGTGGCAATGCGATCTCCTGGCTCCCATCCACGGGCGCGCAGGAAGGTGGCGATGCGGCGCGCTTCGTCCATGGCCTGCTGCCAGGTCCATGAGCGAACGGAGCCGTCGCTCATCGGCTGAACGAGATAGGTTTCGCGGGCACGGACGTTCTCCCAGTGATAGGCCCGTCCAAGGGGGAGAAACTCGTCGCTCCACTGCGCCATCAGGGATTGCCTCCGGTCAGGTGACTCCAGTTTGCTGGAAGCAGCCTACTACTAGGCGCCTTTGGCTTTCTTCACTGCCTCGGTGAGCGCGGGCACGACCTCGAAGAGATCGCCGACGATGCCGTAGTCGGCCACTTCGAAGATGGGCGCATTCTCGTCCTTGTTGATGGCAACCACGGTCTTCGATCCCTTCATGCCGACCAGATGCTGGATGGCACCGGAGATACCGACGGCGAGATAGAGTTTAGGCGAGACCGTCTGGCCGGAGCTGCCAACCTGCCGCTCCATGGGCAGCCAGCCGTTGTCGCAGATGGGCCGGGACGCGGCAAGCTCGCCGCCAAGCGCTGCGGCGAGTTCTTCCATCATGGGGAGGTTGTCTTGTTCCTTGATGCCGCGTCCTACGGAGACGATGATGGGGGCGGCGCTGAGATCAACGGTCTGCGCTGCCTCGCGGAAGGGCTCCTCGGGTTTATTGCGAATGGCGCTCGGGTCGATTTGCGACGCGAAGGCTTCGATGCTGGCGCTGCCGGCTTCGAGCGATTCCGCGCGAAAGGCGCCAGCCTGCACCGAGAGGAAGCACGGTCCTGCGCCGCTGTGACGATAGTCCGCATTGAGCTTGCCCTGGAAGAGCTGGCGTACGAAAACGAAGGTGTCGCCGTCCTTGCGCAGGCCGACAAGGTCCGCCAGCAGCACCTGACCGAAACGGGTGGCGAGACGCGGCGCGAAGTCGCGCACCTGATAGGTATGCGGAAAGATGACATAACTCGGCTCGACCTTCTTGATGAGCTGTTCGAGCGCTGACACGTAACCGTCCGCGGTGTAGTTTTTCAGCAGCCGCGTGTTCCACGCGATAGCCTTTGTCGAGCTTCTTACTTGCCAGCTCTGAGTTCAACGCTTCGAGATCAGAACCAACAATAGCCGCAGACAGCGGCTGGCCGGATGCGGCTGCGATCTGCTGCCCGGCAGCCAGAGCCTCCCATGACATGCGGTTGTAGGCACCGCCACGATGTTCCAGTACGACGAGAACTCCGCTCATATCACCCGCACCTCAAACTTCAGTTTTTCGACCAGCTTCGCGGCTGCCTCTTTCGGCGAGCCTTCGATAAGCTGCGTCTCCTTCTTCTTCTCCGGCAGGTACACACGCTCCAGCGTTACGGTAGCCGCGGCGGCCTGCGGCAGGTCGCCCGCGGAGATGCGGCGTACCTCCTTGGTTTTCGCCTTTTTGATGCCCATGAGCGTTGCGTACCGCAGCTTGCTGATGCCGGATTGAATGGTGAGCAGCGCCGGCAGCGGCATTTCGACGTGCTGAAACCAGCCGTCCTCCAACTCGCGCTTCACCTTTACAGAACCATCACCCGCTTCAACCTGCATGATGATGGTGGCATGCGGGATGCCGAGAAGCTCGGCGAGGACGACGCCGGTCTGGCCCAACCCTAGATCATCCGATTGCAGGCCGGTGAGGATGAGATCCGCCTTTTCGTCCTTGATGGCAGCTGCGAGGCGGCTCGCGATGCCGAGAGTATCGAGCGACGCCAGGTCGTCGCACTCAAGGTGGATGGCACGATCGGCGCCCTTGGCCAGCGCTTCGCGAATGGTCTGCGAACCGCGCTCCGGACCCGCGAGCAACGCGACGACCTCGCCGCCATGCTTCTCTTTCAGTTGCAGCGCCTCTTCCAGCGCGTAGGCGTCGGGCTCGTTGATCTCATAGCTGAGATCGTCTTCATCGATCCAGTGACCGCTCGCGTCGATGTGCAGGCTTGAGTCCCGGACGGGTACCTGCTTGATGGCGACGATGATCTTCATACGTTCTGTGCTCCATTCGAAGGTGTAACGGTTGCGTTGGCGATGGACTGGGCGGCGATCGTCTGTGCGGTGATTTGCGCAATATCCAGCAGTTGCGGCGGCGTGTCGCTGACTGCGGCCAGCGCATCGCGAAACATGGTGTTGCAGAACGGGCAGGCGGCGCCGACGATGCTTGCACCGGTGGCGGCAAGCTCCTTCGCGCGGACATGGCTCACGCGCTCGCCGGATTCTTCGCCAAGGAAAGCCAATCCGCCGCCCGCACCGCAGCAGAAGGAGCGCTCCCGCGCCCGCGGCGGATCGATGACTTTTCCTGAGAGTGCGAGCACTTCACGCGGCTGATCGTAGGAGCCGCGATAGCGGCCAAGGTAACAGGGATCGTGATAGACGATGTCGGGACCATCGGCTTTGGGCAGCTTGTCCTGATAGCGGGCCATGAATTCACTGTGATGCTCTATCTCGGGCGACGCGCCGTAGTCCTGCCAATCCTTGGCGATGGTGCGGACGCAGTGCGGGCAAATCGTCACAATTTTTGTGACCTTCTGCTGCTTCATGATCTCCAGGTTCTGCTCCGCAAGTTGCTGGAAGACCAGGTCGTTGCCGAGCCGGCGCACCGGATCGCCTGTGCACTTCTCTTTCTTGAGAACCCCGTAAGAGGCGCCGAGGTAGTCCATGACTTTGGCGAAGGAGGCGATGATCTCGCGTCCCTGCGGATCGTAAGCACCCATGCAGCCGAGCCACAGGCAGTACTCCTGCGAGCCGTCGAAGATGGGAAGTTCCTGCTTTTTGATGAACTTGTCGCGTTCGGCAGCGCTCATGCCCAGCGCGTTTCCGCTGCGTTCGAGCGCGAGAAAGAGCTTGGTGCCGTGGTCGTCCTCCCAGGCTCCGGTGTTCACCGCGCCGCGCCGCAGGCCAATGATGACCGGCAGATGCTCGATGCCGACCGGGCACTGAAATTCGCACGCACCGCAGGTGGTGCACTGGAAGGCCGCCTCCTGCGAGTTGTACTTGCCGAGCAGCAGCTCTTCGGAGTGCGGGCCGAGATCATTCAGATAATCCCGCACACCCAGGATGATTTGCTTCGGGTTGAGCACCTTGCCGGTGTTCGCGGCAGGGCAATGTTCGGTACAGCGGCCACACTCCACGCAGGAGTAGGCCTGCAGCGCCACAAGCTGCGTCACATCCTTGCCGGTGACAAGCCCGAAGTCCTCATCGCCGGCAAGTGGCGGGATGTGACTGAACTCGCCGCGTGAAAGAAAGATGGTGATCGGGCTGAGCACCAGATGCAGGTGTTTGGTGTGCGGGATCAGCGGCAGAAATACCAGGATGCAGAGTGCATGCGACCACCAGAGCCAACGGGCGGCTGCCGAAGCGGGCGATACGAAAAATCCTGCGAGATAGGTGGCCATCAGCGCGAAGATGAGGAACGCAATCACGCCCGATTCGTAGGAGACCTTGCGCCCGAGCCAGATGGGCCGCACGAAAAAGCGGCGCACGAAGAGACCAGCGATAGAAACGGCTACCAGCAGCGCGAAGATGGCAGCAAACCAGAAGTAGAAGCCGCCAATCCAGCCGTTGGCATCGAGAAAGCCGAACCGGAAGCCGGATGCGAAATGATTGAGCGAGACAAGCGCAAAGGCGAGAAATCCCCAGAAAACGAAGGCATGCGCGAGGCCAGGAAGCGGGCGTTCGCGGATGACCTTGGCCTGGCAGAGCACCTCCCAGAAGAAGTCCCACACTCGCTTGCCTATTGGGGCGATGCGGAAGTCTGCGTCTTTGCGGGCAGTGAAGATGTTGCGCAGCACATGTTGGAAGCGCCAGAAGAAACCCGCCAGCGAAAGCAAGATGAGGACGGCAAGCAGCACGATCTCGGCTGCCGAAAACGACGGCGGCTCCGCGTAGTGGAGAGTGAAAGCTAGCACGTGTGCGGGTGTCGCGGTGTTCATGCGGCCGTAACCTGGATCACACTCTTACCTTGGTAAGAGCGGCTCGAAAATTCACTTGCGCAATCGAGGAATGAGCGCGTAGAACGTTGAATGTATATCCTACCGTCGAGTAAGATATCAACTGGTACGGGTAGTGTCAAATGCTGACGGAGTGAAAGCATGCCCAGGCAGTCCGCAGCTCTGCAACCGCATCGCCGGCTCTTTGCCGACCGCAGGCGCAATCCGGACGGCAAGCGCGGGGCAGTTCTCCATACGGCGGTTCGCATGTTCCTTGAGCGCTCCTACGGGCGCACATCGATGAACGATGTCGCTATGCAGTTAAACATCACCAAGCCGGCGCTCTACCACTACTTTCGCAACAAGGAAGAGATCCTGGTAGAGATCTACCGGCTGGGGACAGCCCTGATCGACGAGATGCTGGATGCGATCGAAGCCGACGAAAAGCCCGGACTGGACAAGGTAGCAGACTTTATCGCGGGCTACATCCGGATCATCACGGGCGATTTTGGCCGTGCGATCATCCGGCTGGACGACGGCGAGTTGTCGAAGACCGGCCGCAAGTTAGTGCGCGGACGCAAACGCGGCATCGATCATCGGCTGCGCGACATCATTGAAGGAGGCATAAAGGATGGATCCATTTTGTCCAATGACGCAAAGATCGCGTCCTTCATCCTGGCCGGGGCAATCCACGGGATGGCAAGCTGGTATGAGCCAACCGGGCCGATGGAACTGGGTGCAATCATCGACCAATATGTGCGAATGCTGACGGGCGGCCTGGCGACAGGCAGTCTGTCCGGCCTGGCGCAACACGACACATTTGCATCCAAGAGCGCATCCAAAAGCAGCGCTCACATCAACGGGTAGAACGCTACCGATAGCGACGAGGAGAGCATGGAAGCTGTTGCGGAAAGAGCAAGCGCCACAACCACGAACGGGACGTCTCTGCTGCTGCGCAGGGCCGCGGTGCTCGGCGCGGGCACCATGGGTTCGCGAATTGCCGCGCATCTGGCCAACGCCGGTGTAAGCGTGCTGCTGCTAGACCTGGCCAGCACCGATGGTGCGCGCAATGCCGTTGCGGATAAGGCGCTCGACGCGCTGAAGAAGGGCAAGCCGGCCGCGTTCTACACGCCGGCGGCCGCGGCGCGTATTCGCACCGGCAACTTCGACGACGATCTGGCGCAGCTCGCAGAGTGCGACTGGATCGTCGAGGCGGTGACCGAAAATCTCGAAATCAAGCAGCAACTGCTGACTCGTGTGGCACCCCATCTGCAGCCGCGCACCTTGCTCACGACGAATACGAGCGGCATTCCAGTGGGTTCGATTGCCAGCGTGCTGCCTGCCGAGCTGCGCCGCCGCTGGTTTGGCACGCATTTCTTCAACCCGCCGCGTTACATGCGGCTGGTCGAAATCATCCCGGGACCGGACACGAATCCCGCGGCGATGGCGGCGCTTTCTGCTTTTCTCGATCAGAACCTTGGCAAGGAGGTCGTCCGCGCACGCGACACGCCGAACTTCATCGCGAACCGCATCGGCACCTTCTTCATCCTGGAAACGTTGCGCGTGATGGAAGAGGAGCACTTGAACGTTGAGGAGGTGGATGCGCTGACCGGCACAGTGATCGGCTTGCCTCGCACAGGCACCTTCCGGCTGGCGGACATGGTGGGACTGGATATCCTCTCGCATGTGGCGCGGAACTTTGCCCGTTCCCAACAGAATATGGACCGGCAGGACGCGGGCGGTCAGGCTTCGCTGCCAGCGTTTCTCGAAACGATGCTGGAGCGGAAATGGCTGGGCGACAAGACGGGCGGCGGCTTCTACAAGAAAGAGCGCGGCGCGGACGGCAAAGATCTTCGGCTCGTGCTGGACCTGAAGACACTCGAGTATCAGCCGGCATCGAAGCCGAAACTGCCGGCGCTGGAGATGGCAAAGAACGCGGAGTCACTGCCCGAGAGGCTGCGTTTACTTTTAAACGGCGACCAGAAGAAAGACAAAGCTGCGCGCTTCCATTGGAAGCTGCTGACGCGGCTGTGGAACTACTCTGCCGACTGCCTGCCGGAGATTGCTGACTCTGCCGCGAACATCGATGCAGCGATGCGCGCCGGATACAACTGGCAGCTTGGTCCGTTCGAGATGTGGGACGCAGTCGGCGTCGGCGACACGGTGAAGCGCATGCAGGCGGCGGGCGAACGGGTGAGTCCCGTGGTTGCAGCGATGCTGGCTAACGGCGCGGCAACCTGGTATCGGGACAACGGCGCTTCGAGCTATGATCCGGCGACAGAACGCTACCAGCCGATCGCTCGTCCAGCGGGCATCGCGCGCATTGCCACCTTCCGCACCAGCAACGGCGTGGTGCGCAGCAACCCCGGCGCATCGCTTATCGATCTGGGTGACGGCGTCGCCTGCATCGAGTTGCACTCGAAGAAGAGCGCGATCGGCGATGACATCATGCGGCTGATCACGAAGACGCTCGAGCCCGCATCCGATTCTGTTCGGGATTTCCGGGGCTTCGTCATCGCGAGCGATGCAGACAATTTTTCTGTCGGCGCCAACCTTATGCAATTGTTGCTGGCCGCGCAGGAGGGCGAGTGGGAGGATGTCGATCTGACCATCCGCGCCTTCCAACGGATGACGCAGTCGATCAAATTTTGTCCTCGCCCGGTGGTCGTGGCACCGTATGCGCTCTGTCTTGGCGGCGGCACAGAAATCTCGCTTCACGGAGCGCGGCGGCAGGCGCACGCGGAGCTCTATATGGGCCTGGTGGAGGCTGGCGTTGGCCTCATCCCTGGCGGCGGAGGCACCAAGGAGTTCGCGCTTAAGGCAACGGACGAGGCGATTCGTGCCTTCGGCGATGCGGCGCGCGTGGGCATTTCGACGGAACTGGTCGACACCATGAAGCAGGCCTTCGAGACGATCGCGATGGCGAAGGTCTCCACCTCCGCCGCAGAGGCCCGGATGCTGAACCTGCTGACAGCGGAGGATGGCATTACTCCGAACCGCGAACGGCTGCTGCTCGACGCGAAAGCTGCAGCTGAAGCACTTGCCGATGGCGGGTACCTGCCGCCCGCGATGCGCATGGACATCCCGGCTGCGGGCGAGAGCGTGAGGGCAACGCTGAAGCTGGGCGCCTACATGATGCAACAATCCGGTTACGCGAGCGATCACGACGTGAAGGTGGCCGGACACGTTGCACACATCCTGTGCGGAGGCCGCGTGGCGCCCGGCACGCAGGTGAGCGAGCAGTACTATCTCGATCTCGAGCGCGAGGCATTCCTCTCGCTCTGCGGCGAGCGCAAGACGCAGGAGCGCATCGCCTACACGTTGAGCAACGGCAAGCCTTTGAGGAACTGATTGTCATGCAAGAAGCAGTGATTGTAAGTGCCGTTCGGACCCCGGTTGGCAAAGCAGGGCGAGGAAGTTTGGCTAATGCGCGCCCCGACGATCTGGCGGCCACCGCCATCGAAGGTGCGTTTTCGCGCGTGCCCCAACTGGACAAACGGGAAGTAGACGATGTGATCCTCGGATGCGCGCATCCGGAAGCCGAGCAGGGTATGAACGTCGCACGCATCGCGAGCCTGCGCGCCGGCCTTCCGGTCGAGGTTTCAGCGATGACGGTAAATCGCTTCTGCGCCTCCGGCCTGCAGGCCATCGCACAAGCGGCAGATCGTATCCGCGGTGGTGGCGCATCGGTCGTAGTTGCCGGTGGTACCGAATCAATGAGCATGATCCCGATGGGCGGCCACAAGATCAGCGCGAACCCCTGGCTGGTGGACAATATGCCCGCCGCGTATCTTTCGATGGGCCTCACGGCGGAACGCGTGGGCGATCGTTTCCATGTTTCACGCGAGGATGCGGATGGGTTTGCTCTTGCCAGTCACCAGAAGGCATTGAAGGCAATCGCCGAGGGACGATTCACCGACGAGATCGTGCCGGTAGAGTGGACCGAGCGGATACCACCACATGCCACTTCCAAGGCAGGTTCAGCGAAACCAGCAGAGCAAAAGCGCAGCTTTCAGATGGACGAAGGGCCACGCGCGGATACCTCGGCAGCGGCACTGGCAAAGCTGAAGCCCGCGTTTCATGCCAAGGGCACCGTGACGGCGGGGAATTCCTCGCAGACCTCCGACGGCGCGGCGGCCACCATCCTCATCAGTGCGGAGCGGGCTGCGGCACTGGGCATGCAGCCGATGGCGCGCTTCGTGGCCTTCGCCACCGCGGGATGCGCTCCGGAGATCATGGGCATCGGTCCGGTGCATGCGGTGCCGAAGGCGCTGAAGCTTGCCGGGCTGAGGCTCGAGGATATCGGCCTGGTGGAGTTGAATGAGGCCTTCGCCGCCCAGTCGCTCGCGGTGATCCGCGAGCTCGGTCTGGATCCGGAGAAGGTCAACGTGAACGGCGGAGCCATTGCCCTGGGTCATCCGCTGGGCTGTACCGGCGCCAAGCTCACCGCCACGTCTGCTGCACGAGATGCAGCCGCCGCAAGGTGCGCTACGGATTGGTGACGATGTGCGTCGGGAGGCGGCATGGGCGCGGCAGGTATCTTCGAAAATCTCAATTGAGTTTGTAACGACTGGAGCGACATATGGCGACGCCTGCAACACAACAAACGACCACCGTCAAAGCGGCAGCAGGCGGCAGCTTTCTGCTGGAGGAGCGCACGCCCCAGGAGGTCTTTACTCCGGAAGACTTCAATGACGAGCAACGGCAGATTGCCGAGACGGCTTCCAACTTCGCCCGCAAAGAGATCCTGCCGGCGGCCGACGCGATCGAGGCAAAGGACTACACGGTGATGCGCGCGCTGCTGGCTAAGGCAGGGGAACTGGGCCTGATGGCAACCGATACGCCGGAAGAGTATGGCGGGCTGGCGATGGACAAGGTCGCCTCGGCCATCGTTGGCGAGCAGCTCTCCGTTCTGGGAAGCTTCGCCACCAGCTTTAGCGCCCACGTCGGCATCGGTATGCTGCCCATCATCTGGTACGGGACGCCGGAGCAGAAGAAGAAGTATCTGCCGAAACTGGTGACCGGTGAATGGATTGGTGCCTATGCGCTGTCTGAAGCTTCCTCCGGCTCCGATGCGATGAGTCTGCGGACGCGCGCCGTGTTATCGCCCGATGGACAGCATTACATCTTGAATGGCGAAAAGATGTGGATTACCAATGCGGGGTTCGCCGATCTGTATACAGTTTTCGCCAAGGTCGATGGCGACAAGTTCACCGCGTTTCTCATCGAGCGGGACACACCGGGCTTTGCCGTGGGCGCGGAAGAACACAAGCTCGGCATCCGCGGTTCATCCACCTGCCCGCTCATCCTCACGGACTGCAAAGTTCCCGTCGATAACCTACTGGGCGAACTTGGCAAGGGGCATCACATCGCTTTCAACATCCTCAACATCGGCCGCTTCAAGTTGGGCGCCAGCGCGATTGGCGGCGCAAAGAACTCGCTGGCAAATGCAGTTCGCTACGCAAAAGAGCGTAAGGCCTTCGGCAAGACAATCAGCGAGTTTGGCCTGGTCCAGCAGAAGATCGCGGAGTGTGCGACCAACATTTTTGTTGGCGAAAGCATGGCATACCGCGCCATCGGCATGATCGACGCGGCACTGGGCTCGCTCGAAGGCGAAAATGCAACGAATGCGAGGGAGATTCAGAAGAAGATCGAGGAGTATGCGGTCGAGTGCTCGATTCTTAAAGTGTGGGGATCGGAGATGCTGGACATGGTGGTGGACCACACCCTGCAAATCTTTGGTGGATACGGGTACGTGGAGGAATATCCGGCAGAGCGCGCCTATCGCGACTCTCGCATTAACCGGATCTTCGAAGGCACGAACGAAATCAATCGATTGATCATCACCGGCTGGCTGATGAAACGTGCCGCCAGTGGGCAATTGCCTTTGCTCGGCGCGATCAAGAAGCTGATGGCGGAGGTAATGGAGCCGCCCTCGTTCGACGGCAGCGACGATACAGAGGATCCTCTCGCAGCGGAGACTGCCCTGCTGGCGAACCTGAAAAAGGCCGCGCTGTTCTGTTCCGGATCTGCGACGCAAAAATACATGCAGGCGCTGCAGGACCAGCAGGAGATCATGGGCGACCTGGCCGACATGACGATGCAGGTTTTCGCGCTCGAGTCTGCGCTGCTGCGCGCGCGCAAGTTGCGCTCCCAGCCACAGGCCCAGAGACTGCAGGCCGAGACCGCGCAAGCCATGGTGAAACTATTCGCCGCAGATGCTCTTTCCATCGTCGAGAAAGTTGCGCGGCGCGTGCTCGCCGCCGTGGCGGAAGGCGACATGCTGCGGACCCAGCTCGCCATTCTGCGGCGGCTCCTGAAGCACACGCCTCAAGATACGATCGCACTCGGCCGATCGGTGGCACAACGTCAACTGGACGCAAACGGCTACAAGCTATAGCGCGCGGTCAGCGCAGCCTGCCCAGCGAGCGCATACCATAGGCGACCTCTTCGAGGAACGTCTCGGGGTGCATGGTCGAGGATGGCAGCACATTCATGCGTGCTGAGGTTGACGCCACCAGGCGTGCAGCGAGAGACTGCCGCACTTCGAGCGTCATGTCGAGACGCCGTTCCAGAAATGTCTCAATGGCCTGCAAGTCCGCCGCACCAAGACGCCGCAATGCGTCCGCGGGAATACTCGACACACGCGGGACGGCAGCAGCTTGCGGCGCAATCTGCGTGAACAACCTTGTATTTCCCAGAGGCGCCTGCACACTCGCCTGTCCTTCGTGGACGACGAGTGTGCCTGCGACCAGATCGCCGAGCCGCTGATTGCGATGCGTCACAAAAATGCTGATGCTGCCCACGACGTAAAAGGCCGGCAGAAAATCGATGGCACGCACGAAGTTGCGCGACAGCGATTCGAATATGGTGATGGCGCGCCCGCTCTGCTGGATGACACGGATCTTTGCGACGCGCTTGCCCGGAGTCTGCCCATGCCACAGCCCTTCAAACAGCGTAAAGTAGCCCCAATGCAGAAGAAAGGGAACTAAGATCAGGATCGCGACCATCCATTTGGCGCTCGCGGACTCAAACTTCTGCATGCTGGGAAGAAAGAGAATCATGACCAGAATCAACGCGACCAAGGCGGCAAACTGCAGGCCGTAATCGATGAGGATGGCGATGAAACGGCTTCCTATCCCGGCAAGCGGAAATTCAAGCGCCACAAGTTCGGGCGTGTCGATGCTTAAACGCATTTCGGTATTGGTTCCGATCGTCAGCGGCCATTCTTGTGGCTTCTTAAAGGAAAAGCCACGCCAATAGAATCCTAGAGGATCACAGTATTACCGAAATGCATTAAGCTGATCATCGAATTTCATGATTTCGAACCAGTGGATTGAAAAGCGCCGACCTTACTGGGACCGACTGGCAACGCTTGCGGCGGCATCCCAGGGCACCGGCGTGCGCCGGCTCGGCCGTGACGAGTTGCGCGAGCTGGCGCTGCTCTACCGTCAGGTAGCCAATGATCTCTCCGTCGTCCGGCAGGATGATACCTCGCAGTCCACGGCCCACATGCTGAACCAACTGCTGGGCCGAGCACACAATATCATTTACTCCAGCCGCAAACGGAGCTTTCTCGACATTCTCAGATTCCTTCGTAGGGATTACCCATGCCACTTTCGCCGGCTGCTTCCCTATACCCTTACAGCGATCGCGCTGTTTGCGGCCGGCGGCCTGCTGGGCACATTGCTTACGTTGTCGCGGCATGGATTCATGGAGAGTATTCTCGGCCCCTTCATGGTGGCAACGATCCACCATCACCAGATGTGGACGCACTCTATCGTCGGCATGAAGCCGCAGGAGAGCAGCCGGATCATGACCAACAACCTGACCGTGACATTCATCACCTTCGCCGCCGGCATCACCGCTGGCCTGGGCACGATCTGGCTCATTTTCTTCAACGGGCTCCTGATGGGTGTTATCGCGACGGCATGCCAGCAGGCGCACATGTCGCGCGACCTCTGGAGCTTTGTCTGTCCCCATGGATCGCTCGAATTGCCGGCCATCTTCATCGCCGGAGGTGCGGGGTTGCGGCTGGCCAGCGGCATGCTCTTCCCGGGCTTCTACCGCCGTCGCGATTCCATCACACGCGCTGGCCGCGAGGCTGCGCGGCTGGTAGCAGGCATTATTCCCATGCTGGTGATCGCGGGCACCATCGAGGGTTTTTTCTCGCCTTCGGCAGCGCCAGCTGGGCTAAAGTTCGCAGTGGGTGCAATGCTGTTTACTCTATTGCTGCTCTGGCTTTTCTCGTCCCAGACCATCTCGGAAGATGGCACAGTGCCAGATAGGACAACATTGGCGGCTAATGCTCAGTCTTTGAGTCAGACGAGTGCGTGACGCCGGAGAACCGACGCCCGGTTAGACTGACGGCTGCGATTAGAGAATCCCCTGCTCCTTCACTTCGAGATAGCGATTCAGCACCGAACCGGCAAGTGATTCCGGTTGTGTCTCCAGCGTCATGGCGCCGCGCTCCTGCAGGCGTCGCAGCAGCCTCTCGCGCCGATCCAGCAGCTCCTGCGCGGCAGCCGTTTCGAACATTGCGTCCACCGCCTCCGGCGTGACAGCGGCCTGGCGCTGCACATCGCGCTGCGAGATGGCGATGAAGAGCAGTAGATGACGGCGCACCAGTCGCGCCGCAGCATCCAGCACCTCAGGCTGCATGGCGGTCTCTGCAAAATCGGTCATCCACAAAATCAGGCTGCGACGCGGCTGGCGATGCATCAACGTCGCGGTTGCGCGGAGATGATCTGCTTCCAGCGGTTCGACATGCACTTGCGCCAAGGCATCGAGCAGCAACCGCAGATGCGCCGCACCACGGCCAGGCAATATCAGCTGCTGCGTGTCGCGCCCATACGCGAGAAGCCCAATACGATCGCCGGACGCAAGCGCAATCTGCGCCAGCGCCAGCGCAGCGGCCGTCGCTTGATCCAGTTTGGTGTAGCGACCCACACGGCCGCCTTGCAAGCGGCCCGCGTCGAGGACAATCCAGACGGCCTGGCTCTTCTCCATTTCGTAGAGCCGCGTGACCAGCGAGCCGCGACGTGCGGAGGCCGTCCAGCAGATGTCGCGGATCTCGTCGCCTTCGAGGTAATCGCGCAGGCTCTCGAAATCGCGGCCCAAGCCACGCTGTCTGCGCATGCGCATCTGGAGTTCGATCCGGTGATGGCGCGCCAGGTAGAGACGGTTCTCTTCCGGTGTGCGCAGCGTAGGATAGATGCGCACCGTCTGGGTGAGATTTGCCATCGCCCAGCGTTCTGCGAGCCCAACGTTCGAGCGATAGCGCAAGTAAAGCCTGCCGGTTGCATGATCGCCGCGCTCTGCAGGGGTGAAGCGATATCGCACGACGGCGCGCGCCTCGGGATACGCATTCAACTTCCAGCTTAGGGGCTCTTGCAAGAACGGTGACGGCAGATCATCCAACACATCGCAGTGAATCAAGCTGCGGCCATGTTGCGTGACGGCAAGTTCTACTGCCACTTCACGTCCAAGTGAAGGTGCGCCGAGCCATTCGCGCTCCGTGTCCATGAGTCGTGGTGCCGGGAGCCTCGCTCCATCCACGATGACAGCTATCAGTACGCAGACATCCCACGCCAGCATGGCAAATGCGTAGCGTGCGCGAAAGAAGGCAGGAATCAGGAAGAGGCAGCCTGCCAGCAGCAGATAAAGAGACCGCTGCGTAAGCGCCCACGCCAGGCGGCCGCGCGGCTGTGCTGCGGCGCGTGCTGCATCCGGCTGGACTGTGAAGTGATTCATCGGAACTGGTTCACCGAACCCGTTCTGGCTGGCGAGGCACCGGCACTGCTGCGATGACATCGGCCAAGACACGATCGGCATCGACTCCCTCCAACTCTGCCTCCGGTCGCAGCACCATGCGATGTCGTAACACGGGCAGAGCGGCCTGTTTTACATCGTCCGGGATGACGAAATCCCGGCCATCGAGCGCCGCATAGGATTGTGCTACTCGCATCAGGCTGATGGCGGCGCGCGGACTCGCACCGAGCGTCAACGAAGGCCATTCGCGCGTACGCCGCGTGATGCCGAGCATGTAGTCGTAGAGCTCAGGCTCGATGCGGACCAGGCGCTGCTCCGCCTGCGCAGCAGCAAGCAGTCCAGCAGGCACAGGCGTCAACTCGGTGTGGCCGGCAGGATCGAAGCCGGCGTGATGCCGCTCCAGCACCAGCCGCTCCTGTTCCGCCGTCGGGTAGCCGACGCGGATCTTCATCAGGAAGCGATCGAGCTGCGCCTCCGGCAGCGGGTATGTTCCCTCGAAATCGATTGGGTTTTGGGTAGCGAAGACGGTAAAGACCTCCGGCAGCGGACGACGCTCCGTATCGGTCGTCACCTGGCGCTCTTCCATGCACTCCAACAGCGCAGATTGCGTGCGCGGCGGCATGCGATTGATCTCGTCTACCAGCAGAAAGTCCGTGAAGACAGGACCGGGACGGAAAATCATCTGCGCGCCTGCGGCCTGCAGGATGCTGGTGCCCAGGATATCGGCCGGCATCAAGTCCGGCGTCGCTTGAACACGACTAAACTGCAGGCCGAGCACGCGGCCAAGCAGCTTGACCAGCAACGTCTTTGCGATGCCGGGCACGCCTTCGACGAGCGCGTGACCGCGGCTGAGCACAGTGATGAGGGCCTGATCGATCAGCTCGGTCTGGCCCGCGATGACCTTGCCGATCTCCGCGCGGCCATGCTCCAGCAACTGCACTGTGGCTGCAATATTCGGCGGCGCACTCGTCGCAAGTGGCTCAGGCGGTGCGCCGCTGAGCGGAGTCTCTTCCGGAGTCGGTGTGTTCGTGCTGGGGTCCAATGATTCCTCGATCCTTCGCCAGAGATGGAGCCGTCGTTCTATTCGATTCCGCTTGCCGTGCTATCAGTTCCTCGTATCCAGCGAGCGCCTTGACCAGCGCCAATGCCTGCCGAGGTTTCAAGTTCGTAAGCCGGCCGGCATTTTCGCAAGCTTCAAGATCGCGCTGCAATGAAGGTGGCAGGATACCGAAGCGCTCAACGATTGTCGCGGCCAGTGTAGCTGCATCCGCGGTCTGTGCTTCGGCAACGCCGTAGTGCTGTGCCAATCGGCTGCGGAAACGTTCATAAGCAATGGTGACCGGCACGTCGTTGGCACCGGAGGACTGATACAGCCCACCCAGCGCACGGACGAATTCGAGCGGAGAGCTGCGAGAAAGCGCGGGCAGCGGGCGCAAGGGACCGCTGCAGCGTCCGCGGGCCAGCACCAGCAGCAGACCGATCCCCAGGAGCTGCGCGATCAGAGCGAGGACAATGCGATCCCGAAGCGGATCCCATGCCGCCCCGGGCTCCGCGTGCAAGGACTCATCCCACACGACGCGATCGCCATGCTGGAGTTGCAGACTATTCAGCAGCAGGCTCAGGCTGCCTTGCCCCGCGATGTCCTGATTTTCGAGTGGCGATGCACTGGCCCACCAGACCACGGTGCCCTTTTCGACCGGGTAGACCACGACAACTCCGCCGCCGGCGCACACAAATGCAGCGCGCTGAGATGGCCGGCCCAGCTTCCACACGCTACTCACTCCACGCATGACTACCTTGCCGCCAGCAGCGAGCGGCGAGAAGCTCGCCGGCTCCGCCTCGCAGATGCCGGCAACCAGTTGTGCCGGGGGCTGATTGTCCAGGTTCTCATCCGGCACAGCGGCAGCGGCCAAAAAGCTCGCAGCCAACACCCGCCCACCGCGCCCAAGCACTTGCTTCACTGCGGCTCTCTCCTGCTGGTTCGGTGCGCGCGCCGGCTCGGCCAGGATAAGGACAGTGTGTGCATCTGCCGTATCGGCGACGGCCCTCAGCGGCCCTTCAGAGCGCTCCACGCGATAGCCCAGGCGCGCGAGCAAAAGATACGCCGCCTTTGCCCCGTGCGGTGCGGCGGAATACGTCGACGGAATGGAATCGTCTGGCTGCTCCTGTGGATGCACCAGCACCACCAGCACCGTCGTGCACAGCACGAGCACTGCCGTGATCAGCAGCAGCTTGCGGTCGCGACTGTCGACCGATGCCAGCAGGCTCATCGAGCCACCAGCCGTTCAAAGAGCTGGCGCACAGCATCGCAATCCGGTTGCGTCGCCGTATTCGAGCCGTACCAGCAGGATTCAAAGCGGTGTGTCAACAGGCGCAAGTCATCATGTTTGGGATGACCTGGCAGGACAAGCCGAAGATACTCACGCGGCGTGCGGGCCTGGTTTGCGGGCCACTGTCCGCGCGATTCGAGACGCGCAATCGTTGCCCAATAGTATCCGCGCACCGCATCACGCCAACGCTGCTGCTGGGCGGCTTGCTCTGCTTCCTGACGCAGGCGCTCCCAGTTGCGCAGCGCCGGTGCGTTCTGAACCTTCGCTGTATCTTCAGCCTGCAATCCGCGTGCCCGTCTTGTCTGCCGCACAAACCAATACACCAGTCCCAGACAGGCCAACGCCACCAGCCCCCACTCCAGCAGAAGTCCCAACCAGCGACGGTGCGAACTGTATTCCGCAAGTCCAGCGAGCCGCCGATTGATCCAGATCGCCACCGCCTCCAGCGCACGCTGGGTGAGCGAACGATCGGCACGGCGAAATTCTGGGCGATTGAGAATGGCGGCCAGCGCGGTGCGCTCTGATGCGTGACCAGAAACCGCCGACGGCAGAGATGAAGAAGATCCCGGCGCTTCGGACTGTTCAAGGTGAATGCGCTGTGCAGCCTCATCTAAGAGAGGTGCAGCATCCGTAGGACGGATCTTGTGGTTTCCGATGAGCTCGAGCAGCGCGCGCAGCCAGCCATACGATATGCGCCGCGAGCCTGCCTGCACCGTGGCAGTAACGATGTCGTCCGGACCCACCGAGTCTGCACTGCAGTGGGATGCGTCGATGTGTTGCTGACACTGCGATATGAGCGTTGCGAGGGAGTTTAGATGATCGCGGTACTCCACCTGGTTTCGCGGCTGCGGCGTTGTGGATGCTGCGAGAGCAATGCCAGTACCCATCAGAATGAAGAGAGCAAATGCCATTCGATGGCAGGGAACCGAACCGCGTATCGCGTCGCCAGGCTCCGCCAGACGCATCTAGATCGCCGGTCCGGGTGGTTCAGTCTGCGGAGTCAACGGTTCGGGCGCCGCTGGATCAGAGGGGATCCCTTCGAGAGGAGCCGCGCCATGCGTCACTGCGGCTTCTTCCATCAGCCATTCCACGTCATAGCCTTCCTTCCGGATGCGCTGGTCATAATAGAAGAGAGTGAGCGCGATGGAGTAGATTGGCAACACGAAGGCCCCGCTGAAGGATCCACCAAGAGATGCAACGATCTGCGTAGACAGGGTGAGGACACCTCTGCTCTTCCACAGCAAAAACAACATAGGGATCTGAATAGCGTATTGGATCACCGCCGTGATGGCGACCACCAGCAACAGCATGACAAAAATGCGGCCGATTCCGCCTTTGGTGAGAACGCTGCTGCGCTTCAGTGCGCGGTGTACCCCTAGGTTCTCCATCACCGAAGCCGGAATGGAGAGCGTCCAGCGAAGCAGCATCCAGAAGACAACGAAGATGCCCGCCAACATCATGACAACCGCTAGGCCGATCACAATGACGCGAGTCATTCCTGCTGGCAGCAGCACGCTGGCCAGAGCGATGGCGGCTACGAAGACGCCCAACGGCAGCGCGGCACACATATCCATCGCCAGCAATATGAGGATGTACCGGTACCAGCGGCGGCCAACGCTGACGTAAGCCTCGCGGATGGTACAGCTTTGTCCGAGGTAGTTTCGTGCAACGGCATGCATGACGGCGGCCATGGCGATGGCAACCGGCAATATCGTGAGAAGCGCAATACCAATCCCGAGGACCACACGGAAAACCGCAAAAGAGCGCGCGTTTGTGTGCGTGTGCGAATAGAACAACACATCCACCAACAGACTGAGGACAAGGATTCCAGTATAGGAAATTGCCGCTATGCCGAAATACAACAAGAAGTAGCTGCGGTACATTTGTGCCGTTCGGTCAAGAATTTCGCCGAGGCTGGAGGGACGGAGTTCTGCACGCATGCGGCTACCCTGACTTGCGAGCTACGGGTCGCGTTGCCCGATCTTGCAGATTACCTGCTTTGCAGGCGGATCGTACCACAGCGACCTGGAGGTTCGCGATCCCAAAAGGCAACCTCGACAGTTGCGCGCACTAGCTATGTGATGGCGCGAGTCTTCAGGTTGAGCGTAAACGAGTCATCGGGCGTCTTCGTCGTGCCGCCGTCCTCAGCCGGATGGAACTCCATTCGTAACGTGGTCGCGTTCACGATCACCCGCATATAGCCGTAATGCGTGTCGTCATAACTTGCCAGGGTGAGGCCGCTGTCAACCGTCATCGGCGTTCGAATTGCGTTGCCGCTGGTCGTCGTCCGCATCTGGGTCAGTCCATGGCCTCCCATGCCAGCCACGATGTAAGGAATTGTCAGTCCGGAAACCGTGCGCGTGTAACGCTGGTAGTTGTGTGAATGCCCGGAGAGCACGACATGTGGCCAGAAGCCCGCTTTGGTCGCCGCATCATCCATGTCCTGCAGCATGCGTGGGCTGCCACCGTGATTTACCCCGCCCGTAAACGGCGGGTGATGCACCGCGACCAGCACAGCGCCTGTGAACGCCTCGCTCTTGCAGCGGGCCAGCGCCGTCCGCAGATACATGAGCTGGTCATCGTTCAGTGCGGTGCGCGTGCCACCCTCGGTCGAGATCACCCCTGGATCCTCGAGAGCGTTGCTATAGAGGCCGAGGAGTCGAACAAACGGAGCTTCCAGTGTGTAATACACGCCGGGCTGGATCATCGCCGTACGGGATAAATTGCCTGCCTCATCGGTATGCACCGGCATCGCGGAGCACATATTACGGAGATATGCATCTAGAGTCGCAACGGCTTCTTTGGGATAAGTCACACCATCGTGGTTGCCCGGGATACCCAGGATCGGCGCCGGATAGTTGCGATAGGGCTCGTAGAACTGGTCGTAGTAGTAGGCAGCCTCGCCGAAGTTATAGACCACGTCGCCGAGATGGTAGAAGAACGAGGGTACGTCGGCGGCGTTGTTCTCGGTGAAGTCAGTCACCATCTTGTCCGCAACCTGCGACTGCGTTGCGGGCCCCTGGGTGCTGCCCGTATCGCCCACAGTATGGAAGACGATCTGGCCTGCCTTCTGAATTGCGGTAACTTGCACGGTCCCTTGAGAGCCCAGCACATCCGCCAATTGCAGCACCGGTTCGACGGCTCCGCCGCGCGGCGCTGGAAACGGTTCGACGGTCCCCACTTCCTTCAGCTTCTGATCGGTGACCGGATCGCGGAAGCTGGTTGGATCGGGGGTAGGCGTGGGCTGCGCAAAGACCGGATCTCCTGTAGCATGCGGATGCGTGGTCGTCTTTTTCGTCGGAGATTTTTTTGCGGCAGTGTGTCGCGACGTCTTCTTCACCATGGGGGAGGCTCCTTCGGAATACCACCGATCATTGTGCGCTCAGCACGTAAAGATCAGGCAAATCGGAGGCCAAGCGAAAGTCAGAATTGCACCAGAAGCACATCGAGAAAGCGCGGCCCATGGACGCCTTTGATGCGCGTCATCTCGATGTCCGCAGTAGCCGATGGACCTGAGAAGAAGGTGACAGGGCGCGTCTTATCGAGACGCGCGAAGGCCTCCGGCAGCGTCTCCACTATCTGCGCCGCTTCGATGACACAGAGATGATAGTCAGGCAGCAATGTAAGCACGCGTCGCCCCTCCGCCGGACCATGCTGCAGCACGATGCTGCCCGAGACGGCCACTCCCACCGTTGCCGCGGTCATCACCCCATCGACGGCATTCAGTGCGTCGGACGATAGCTCACGATCGCCGGCTTCATCCTCCCGTGACCTATCGATGACCCACTCGACGCCAGCGGCCTGCCACGCAGCAGGCAATCCGGCAGGCACCGCGATACGCCGCCGATGGCTCGCGCTCAGGATTTCTGTCACCCTGGCCGCTATCTCCTCACGACGCACTGCGAAGACGCGCGCGTCATAATCACGCAGCCTTTCCTCAAAGAGCACGAGTGTCTTGTCAGCGGCCTGTGCGCTGCCACCATCGTAGCTGCGCGGAATCGCTTGCTCCGGCACGGCTGCCCTCAGATTTGCCTTTCGTATGCGCTCCAGAACGCGGTCACGGCTGGACTGCGCCGCGTCGCTCACGATTGCCCCCGCTGCTGCCACCACTCGCGAAACGTTTGGTGCGGCAAAGGCGCTAGGTCGCGCGTTTCCGTCCACCGTCCCGCCATGCCCGGCAGCCAGTGGTACCAGGCGTCTCCAGGATGAACCGTTTTCTGCGCGGTGCGCGCCAGCCGCTGCGCCGCCTCGTACCGGCGGCGGTTCGCAAAGATTGCGGCCATCATCATCATGCCTGCGCGTTCCTGGTCGAAGAGCGATGCCAGCTTGCGGCGGCCACGGTCCACGACGCGCGAACGCAGGTGCACCAGCACCTCTGGGATATTGATCTTTACCGGGCACACTTCATAGCACGCTCCACATAGCGAAGATGCAAACGGCAACGACTGCGCATGCCGCATGTCTTCGAGCTGCGGCGTCAGGATGGCGCCGATCGGGCCCGCATACACCGAGCCGTAAGCATGCCCGCCAGTCTGGCGATACACCGGGCACGCGTTCTGGCACGCGCCGCAACGGATACACTGCAGCGTCTGGCGTCCGATTGCATCGCGAAGGACGCGAGTACGGCCATTGTCGAGCAGCACAACGTGCATATCAATTGGTCCATCACCGGGCACCACGCCTGACCAGATGGAGTTATACGGATTCATCCGCTCGCCCGTTGCCGAGCGCGGCAGCGATTGCAGCAGGACTTCGAGATCCGCAAAGCGAGGGATCACTTTTTCAATCCCGACAACGGCGATCAAGGTCTCGGGCAGAGTGAGACACATGCGGCCGTTGCCTTCGGACTCGACAATGGTGATGCCGCCGGTTTCCGCGATGAGAAAATTTGCCCCGCACACGGCGGTCTTCACCCGCAGGAATTTCTCACGCAGATAGTGCCGCGCGGCAGCCGTCAATGCCTCGGGGTCGTCGCTCAGGCCGGGCAGCCCCATGGTGCGCGCGAAGATTTCGCGCACCTGCTGCCGATTCTTATGTAGCGCCGGAACCACGATATGCGAGGGTTGGTCATTGCCAAGCTGCAGGATGATTTCAGCCAGGTCGGTCTCGTATGCGGCAACGCCATGCTGCGCGAGAAACTCGTTCAGCCCGATCTCTGCCGTCGTCATCGATTTGATTTTGATGACCTCTCGCGTGTCTTTCTCCCGCAGGATGCCGAGAGTAATCCGGTTTGCCTCCGCAGCATCCACGGCCCAGTGAACGGTGCCGCCCGCCGCCTGAAAGCGTTCTTCGAACTGGAGAAGATAGCGATCGAGATTTGCCAGGGCTTCGCGTCGAATTGCGGCTCCTGCATCGCGCAATGCCTGCCAGTCCATCTTCTCCGCCACCAGAGCGCCGCGTTTGCGCTGGATCGTCTCCGTCGCTCGCGCCACATTTCGGCGCAGTTGCGTGTCGCGAAGATCGGCCTTTGCCGCCACCGGAAACGGCGGCGCTGTTTGGGGATCGAGCTGCACCAGATGTTCGGTCCTTGGTTGTTTGGTTATTGGGCTCATGCAGGAGCGCCCTCGGTATCTGCCAGCACCTCTGCAATGTGCAGCGTGCGCACACCGGCGAATTGCCGGTGCAGCATGCCCTGCATATGCATCAGGCAGGAGTTGTCGCAGGCGGTACAAACTTCAGCGCGAGTGTTCAGCACTGCGCCAATCTTCTCCGTTAGCATCGCGGCAGAGACGTCGGCGTTCTTCACCGCGAAGGTGCCGCCGAACCCGCAGCACTGCTCCACCTGCTCCAGCGGCACCAGTTCGAGTCCACGCACCGCGCGCAGCAACTGCAATGGCTTGTCGCCCAGATGCAGACTGCGGAGGCCATGGCAGCTCGCATGATAGGTAACGCGATGCGGGAAGTACGCGCCGACATCCGTCACCCCGAGCCGGTCGACCAGCAACTCGCTGAACTCGAAAACGCGCGGCAACAGGCGTTCGACTGCCGCACCCATCGCCTCATCCTTATTCTCATGCGCTAAAACCGGATAGTACTCGCGCATCATTGCGACGCACGAGGATGACGGGATACACACAGCTTCCGCGTCCGCGAACATCTCCACGAAGCGCTTCGCCATTGGATAGGCTTCGCGGCGGTAGCCGGTATTGAAGTGCATCTGCCCGCAGCAGGTTTGCTCCAGTGGAAACTCGACCGTGTGGCCCAGCCGCTCCAGCACGCGCACCACCGCTTGCCCGGTGTGCGGAAACAGAGTGTCGTTATAGCAGGTAATGAAAAGGGCGATACGCACGCGGTGCTGGAATGCCTCTCCTGTCGAAAGGAGACGGGAACTATTGGAGCGTCGTCTCCTGTTTCAGCGGAAGATCTTGCGACGATCCGCCGACTAGGAAAGTGTACTGCCCCGGAACCAGCTTCCAGCCCTGCTGTTCGTCGTATATCGAGAGATACTTCGGGTCGACGGCCACTGTGACCTCGCGGCTCTCCCCTGGTTTGAGCGAAATGCGCGCCCAACCTACCAGCCGCTTTGGAGGTTCCTCTGCGGCAGCGGGCAGCGCCGCATAAACCTCGGCTATCTCAGTGCCGGCACGCTCACCGGTATTCGTCACCGTGAAGGTGACGCTATGGCCGCTGCCCTCGCTGAGCTTGAGACCGGAGTAGCGATAGCTCGTATACGACAGCCCGTAGCCGAACGGAAAGAGCACTGGCTTGTGCTCGGCGTCGTACCACTTGTAGCCAACTCTGACTCCTTCATCGTAGTGGACGCTGAAGGTCGGCTTGGCTACGCCCGTCTTCTGCACCGCCTCTTTGCCAGTCGCGCCTGGCGGCGGTGTCACCAGATGCGGGTGCGGCAGATCAGCCACGCTGCGCGGGAAGGTCATCGGCAGCTTCGCGCTCGGATTCACCTCTCCGAAGAGAACATTCGCGACGGCGTGAGCGCCATCGCTGCCCGCATACCACGCCTCCACGACGCCATCTACCTTATCCAGCCACGGCATGGTCACCGCTGTTCCCGTCTCCAATACGACGATGGTGCGCGGATTGGCAGCGGCTACCTGCTCGATCAGCGCATCCTGGTTATCCGGCAGCGAAAGATCCGGCAGGTCCATGCCCTCGCTCTCCCACTGGTACGCAAAGACGATCGCGACGTCCGCGCCCTTCGCCGCCTCGGCGGCTGCAGCGGGTTCGCTGCCACCATAGCGCACCGTCATGCCCGGCGATTTGTCCGCGATCGCTTTCAGCGGCGAGGTGGGGAACCACACATGCGTTTGCCACGGGGCTGACGGACGACCCGGCGCGTCCACCTGCGCGGAGCCACCGCCGGAGATCATCCCGGTATCGGCGTTCACACCCAGGACCGCGATGGAGTGCACCTTCGCCGGATCGAGCGGCAGAATGTTGTGCGCATTCTTCAGCAGCACGATGCTGCTCTCCTCGATGCGACGCGCCGTGTCGAGGCCACCCAGTACATCGACCACGCTCTTCTGCGCGGGATAGTCCACCAGGCCGGCGGCAAACTCGGCGCGCAGCACGCGATGCGCGTGGTCGTCGATCTCCGACATGGGTACTTTTCCGCTCTGCACTGCATCTTTTAGCGGGGCGCCGTAAAACAGATCTTCCGGCTCCTCATTATCGAGACCGGCAGCGGACGCTTTGACCGTGCTGTGCGTGCCGCCCCAGTCGGAGGGCACGAAGCCTTTAAAGTTCCACTCCTTCTTGAGCACATCCGTCAGCAGGTACTTGTTCTCGCATGCATAGTCGCCGTTCACTGCGTTGTAGCTGCACATCACGGCTTGCGGATTTCCTACCTTGATCCCAATTTCGAATGCCAGCAGGTCGCTCTCGCGCATTGCGCGTTTGCCGATGATCGAGTCGACCTCGTTGCGGCCGCTCTCCTGATCGTTCATTGCGTAGTGCTTGATATCGCCGATGACGTGTTGCGCCTGCTCGCACTTGATACGGTTGCCGACCATCGTGCCCGCCAGTACCGGGTCCTCGCCCATATATTCAAAGGTGCGGCCGTCGCGCGGCTCACGCGTCAGATTTGTGCCACCGCCGAGCGTCATGTTGTAGCCCTGTGCGCGCAACTCGCGGCCGATCAACGCGCCATAGTCGCAGGCCGCCTGAGGATCCCAGCTTGCGGCGGAGCCCAGATTCGATGGCAGCGCCGTCGAATACCGGCCATTGTCTGCGCTCATGCGCACGCCGTATGCAGCATCGCTCATCTGGATCATAGGAATGCCCAGCCGCGGTACACCGAGCGTAAAACCCGCACCGCCGTTGCCCAGGTAGGCATTGGGCTGCGGCTTGCCGCCCCAGCCCGGCATCCCGTTGCCGTGCAGTAAGTCGATTTTTTCATCCAGCGTGAGCTGCTTCAGCACCATGTCGGCGCGCTCGTCCGGCGAGAGGCCGGGCCGCATCCATGGCTGATTCTGCGTCTGGGAATCGGTCCGATTGTGGTGCCGATGCTGCGCGTTCAACGAAATGCTGCCAGCGACTGTCAAGGCTGCAGCCAGAAGCAGCGAAAAAGACCTATTCATTGGTAGGGGCACCATCCAATCGTTATTGTGCCCACCATCATAGCTACACAGAAGCCACGCTGTGCACTTTTTTTTGTGCCTTCATGCCATTGCGCAATCGATTGACTACAGGGAAATCGTCGCGCTCTCCCGGTTGCGCAACAGATCGTGGAGCGGTTTGCTGTAGGTCCGGCTCACGCGGAGATGCGTGCCATCCTGCAGGGTCAGGCGACAGTCGCGGTTCGCCAGTGGTTCGATCCGGGTGATCCGGTCCAGCTTTACAATCGTGGAGCGATGGATGCGGAGGAATTCTGCGCGGTCCAGCCGGCACTCCAGCAGGTGCAGCGGCTCCCGCAATAGGTGCATCTTCTTGCCCACATGCAGGCCCGCGTAGTCGCCAACCGCCTCAATCCAATCAATCTCCGACGACTGCACAAACGCCACCTGGTTTCCATTTCGGATGGCAAAGCGCTTCGCGGGCCCGGTGTCATTCCGCTCGGAGTGCAGTTCCAGCAGCTTCTGGAAGCGGCTATGCAGTACATCCTGCTGCTGCAGCGCCAGAATGCGCCGCGCCCGCTCCAGCGCGATGAGAAAACGCACGTTGTCGATCGGCTTCAATAGATAATCGAGCGCCTGCACCTCAAAGGCTGCCAACGCGTACTCGTCATAGGCCGTCAAAAAGATGATGCAGGGAATCGACCCCTGCGGCAGGGAACGCAACACCTCTATGCCACACATCCCAGGCATCTGGATATCGAGAAATACCAGGTCAGGTTTGAGCGCAAGAATAGACCGGATCGCGTCTTCGCCATTTGCGCACTCGCCTATGACCGTGATGTCCGGATGCTCCGCAAGGCGAAGACTGACACCACGGCGTGCCAAGGGTTCGTCGTCCACGATCAGCACTCTGACGTTCATTGCACCTCCAGTGTTTGCAGGTCTGGCACGGCCACCTCGGCGGTGCTGAACGGCGTCGAGATCCGGACCTCATATGTGCCACGTGTGGTTGCATGGGTTTCAAGCGTCGCCTCATGCCCATACATCTGCTGCAGGCGCGCGCGGGTATTGGTTAACCCGACTCCGCGATGCGGCGTGGCCGTGTTCCGCCGCAGGACCGGCTCGTCATCCTCTGCCTCGTCATTTTCAATCCTTACCCTCAAACGACCCCCTGCTAACTCAGAATGGAGGACAATATTGCCGCCATCCGGACGTTTTGCGATGCCATGCCGGATCGCGTTCTCCACCAGAGGCTGCAGCAAAAAGCGCGGCACCTGCGCCTCCTGCGTCTCCGGATCGATTTGGAAGGTAACGTTCAGGCGAGAACCGAAGCGTACCTTCTCCAGCGCCAGATATTCCTTCGTAACCGCAATCTCCTCCTTGAGGGAGACCTGGTGCGTATCCGGAGACTCGAGCGTCCGGCGCAGCAGGTCCGCCAATCGCGCGATCATCTGGGTGGCAATGCGCGGCTGATTGTCCAGCACCAGCGTGGAAATCGCATTCAGCGTGTTGAACAGGAAGTGCGGCTGTAACTGATAGCGGAGGGCGCGCGATCTGTGCCCGCCGCGCCATCGCCTCCAATGCTTGCAGCCTTCCTCTCTCTTCTTCCAACGCGTGATAATGCTTGATACCGAAGTAGAGGAAGCCCCAGGCCGCCAGGACAAAGCAACCGCTGGTGGCATACACGAAGATGTAGCTCCAGTGGAAGGGCGAAGTTACACCACCGTAATACCTTTCCGCCCACAGCGATGCCCCGGAGCAAAGGATCCCCAGTCCGTATGCAACTACAGTGCAGGTGAGCAACGCTCGAATCAGGGGGGCACGGGCTTGCCACAGCGCGTGGCACACTCCATACATTAGGAAGCTGGCGACAAATCCTGACAGAATAAACATCGAATGGTATGCAACGTCATCCCGCATATTTCGAAACGGGACCATCGATGCCGCCATCGTCGTGGCATACAGCAACCAGCCGCCCAATTGGAATGGCCAGAACGATCGAAAGCGCGGGCTGGAGGTGAATTGCGCCACGATACACATTCTATTGGTCGCTACGTCGATTTCCAGCACCGTTCTGGCGCATGAAATGCACGGCTGGTCGCAAACCGAGGTCGGTTCATCGATACCCGCTGTAACCACGTCCCAGACCGTCTTAGGCTGGGGCGCATGTGGCAGTCATTGCGAGCCTCGCTCGGTCTCCTGGCAATGAGCCTGACTGTTCCTCTGGGCCATGGACTTCGCCAGCCGATCTCTCTCGAACCGCCTGCCGGTTTCAGCTTCGCAGGCTACTGGCAGTGCTCCGGCAATTTTTCCGGCAGCGGCCGTCAGCATCGCTCCGTATATCACGGCGAGGCTAGTGCAGACGGCAAATGGGTCGATCTAACCGAAACCGACATCGAGCCGAAGGGCTACGTTGGCCGTTACGAGCTGGGGACGGACGCAGGCCGCGACAAGCTTGTGTTCATTGACATGAACTCCGCGGGCTATGGGATCTTCGACAGCCCCGGCTGGGACGGCCGCACCCTGACGGTGACCAGTACTGAGGTATTGCGCTATTCCTCAGAGGCTCCGAAGAACCGGTTCCTCTATACGGTGCACGATCCGCAGCACTTTGACGTCGAATGGCAGATACAGAAGGCGGGTGCATGGGCTCCCGGTGACTTGCAGCACTGCGCCGCGCAGACGCCGCGGCTGGCCATCAGCGATACCCCTGGCACTGACACCGGGGGAATGCTGTCTGCGGTTGTGCGTGCATTCGTCGAATCCAAACCAACGCTTCTGCTGCAGCCATCGTTCTGATGCGGTTCGCCGCCTCCCGGCGTCTCGCGTCAGAACGCTCCATTTTGCAAAATCGCGGAGTATCCTCTCCGAGGGATGGCACTCGCGAAAGAATCTCTCATCTCTCACCCACGGACGGATCGTCTCCCGCGGTTTGGCCTGCTGCTCTACATAACGGCGGTTCTTTCTACGCCATGGGCGCGAGCGGCAGAGCCGCATTCTGAGGTCTTCCACCTGGGGCGGTTCGACAGCTCCTCCCAGGAGTTCCATTCCGGCCAGCCGGATCATGCTGTGCGTGTCGCCGCGGACGATCCGGCTACCGTGCACGACTGGTACGCCTTCCAGCCAGAACAGCCGGCCGCGGGCAATGCCGGCCGCCCCGTCGCGGCAGAGGCTCGCACCATTGCGTTCCAGATCGCAGGTGCCCCGGCAGCCAGCTACACCATCCACATTGCCCTGCTCATTGAGCATCCCGGTGTTCCTTTGCTGCGCGTGGCAGTCAATGGTCATACTGGCAGCTTCTTCCTGAATCCAAAGCTCGTCGAAACCGAAAATGACGAGGCGGTCTTCTTCCCCTCGTTCTCATGCGCCGATCTGTCTTTCGACATTCCCGGAAGCTACCTGCATCCGGGCGAAAACGAGATCAGCTTCGCCGCGGTATCGGAGAC
This sequence comes from uncultured Acidobacteriaceae bacterium, assembly GCA_963815025.1. GTDB lineage: Bacteria > Acidobacteriota > Terriglobia > Terriglobales > Acidobacteriaceae > KBS-83. The sequence continues at coordinate 565,856 of CAWFFD010000002.1, forward strand.
AAACGATCCGCAGGCTCCTGAGGCAGGCTTCCACTACGACGCGATCTCGATGGACGTCGCAGGGCAGAAGACCGCCCCTTCAGCCAAAGTCCGTATAGATCCGACGATCTTCTTTCGAAAAAGCGGCAGCACTCTCGAAGAGGCGCTCGACGTCATCGTCCGCAATGATGGAACTCCTGCAGCTAGCGCCGACATCGCCCTGGGCGGCAAACACGCCACTCTCAAGCTTGATCCAGCCAGCGCCTGGGGTGAGGAGAAACAGCGCATCTACGTTCCCGCCTTCGAACAGCCGGCGCGTGCGGCAATCGAGCTCACGGCCGCAGGCAAGACCGAACGCACGACTCAGATCCTGCAGCCCGCCAAGCGCTGGACGCTCTACATCGTGCCCCATATCCATCTGGACATCGGCTACACGGATTACCAGGCCAAAGTAGCGGCACTGCACAGTCGCGCCATCGACGAGTCGCTCGACATGTTTACCGTGCATCCTGATTTCCGCTTCAGCCTCGACGGAATGTGGCCCCTGGAGCAGTTCATGAGTACACGCGGTCCCGCGGATCAGGAGCGGGCCATCGCAGCACTGAAGGCTGGTCAACTTTTCGTTCCCGCGGAATACTGCAACCTGCTCACCGGTTTCGCTTCGGCAGAAGTGCTGATCCGCTCGCTCTACCCCAGCGCAGCTTTCGATCAACAGCAGGGACTTCCGCTGAATTACGCCAACATCACCGATGTCCCGTCTTTCTCGTGGTCCTACGCATCGGTGCTTGCCGCCGCCGGCATTCCCGAGTTGCTCGCGGGCAGCAATAATGGCCGTGGGGCGCCGCTGCTGCAGGGACATCTCGACCACAACTCACCCTACTGGTGGGAAGGTCCAGATGGCGGCCGCATCTTGATGTGGTACTCGCATCACTACCACCAGATGTGGACGACCTTCGGCTTGCCTCCGCGAATGCGCTCTGCTGAAGAAACGCTGCCGCTCTTTTTCCAGAACTACGGAGGCGGCAACTACAAATCGAACTCCACCATCATGTACGGGACGCAGGTTGAGAACTCCGATCTCTATCCCGAGCAGGCCAGCTTCGCCGGCATCTGGAACAACCGCTATGCGTATCCGCATCTTGAATACTCCGGCTTCCATCAGGCTCTCTCGTCTATCGCGGCGGACTTCAAGAACGACCTCCCGGTGGTTCGTGGAGATGGCGGCCCTTACTGGGAGGACGGCATCGCCGCGGACGCCTTCTACGCTGCGATAGAGCGTGCGACCGAGGCACGCGCCCCGTCCGCAGAAAAGCTGGCCACCATCGCCACGCTGGTGAACCCCCGCATCGCCGTCGACAAAACAAGTTTCGACGAGATGTGGAAGAAGATGCTGCTCATGGATGAGCACACATGGCTCTCTTCCGACAGCTACACCGACTCCCAGAACGACCAAGCCACCGTGCAACTCCGCGTGAAAGACGCATACGCAACCGAAGCCAGTGGACTTGCAGATTGGCTCCTGCGCAACAACATGGCCAACATCGCAGACTCCATCGACACGCCAGCCCACAGCCTGGTCGTCTTCAATGCATTGAACTGGGCTCGAAGTGGACCTGTGTCCGTCGACATCCGCAAGGGGCAGGAGATTGTCGACTCCACAACCGGACAAGCGCTTCCCATGTCGGTGACCGATCATGGCGAGCACACCTGGCGGGCCACATTTCGCGCAGAAGGTGTGCCACCGGTCGGGTACAAGACCTACCTGCTGCGAGACGCTTCAGCCGTCCCACCTGCATCGTCCCCAGCGGCTGTTCTAGAAAATGACGTGTATCGCATCGAACTCGATCCCGCCTCCGGAGCGATCCGCAGCATCTACGACAAGTCGCTTCGCCTCGATCTCGTGGATGCGACCAGCCCGTATCGCCTCGGCCAGTATCTATATGTCACCACCGAACATCATGCTGGCCAGCCGGACAATTATGTGGTGCAGCCGGCCCAGAACGGCCGTCTGCTCTCCATCGAGAAGAATGCCGACGGGATGACCGCGCATCTCGAAAGCACGGATGTGAACACCCCGAACATCCACACGACCATCACGCTTACTACGCACGGAAAGACGATCCTTATCGATGCCGATGTGAACAAGAAGGCGACCCTGGACAACGAGGCTGTCTATTTCGCGTTCCCCTTCGCCATGACGCATCCGCAATTCAAGTATGAGATTCAAAATGGCGCGGTCGATCCCGCGCACGACATGTATCCAGGCGCTGGTCACGACTGGTTTTCCATTCAGCACTGGGCTGCCGTTCAACAGGATGGCGCAGCAGCGGCCGTGCTGCCGATCGACGCCCCGCTGATGACCTTCGGAGACATCACTCGCGTCACCTTCCCCAAGGAATTCGGCACACGCAAGGGAACGATCTTTTCCTACGCAATGAACAACTATTGGCACACGAACTATCGCGCCGCACAGGGCGGCCACTTCCAATTTCGCTACATCGTTACCAGTGCGCCGTCCATCGACGCGGTTGCCCTGAGCCGTCTCGGATGGGAAGAATCGACGCCGCTCGAAGTCTCCGAGGTGACGGCATCGGATAAGGCCGTGGACTGGAAGCGCCCACTAGACGGAAAGTCCGGCAGCTTCCTTGAACTCGACGATCCGGCAGTTGTCCTCGAGGCATGGAAGCCTGCGGAAGACGGACGCGGCACCATCCTCCGCATCGTTGATCTCGGAGGTGCGAATCTCGGCGGATCCACACGCACGGCCCGCCTGCGACTCCCACTCGTGGCAATCGAGCATGCATGGGAAGACAATGCTCTGGAACGTGATCAGTCAGAGCTCCCTCTCGGCGCGGAAGGACACTCCGTGGAGTTCACTGTAAAGCCCCACGCCATCATCACGCTGCGCATCCTGCCGCATCCGACCGCGAAACCTCCATGCGGCCCTTACTGCAAATAGCCTCTTGGTTGAGCGTGACAACACGCCCCTCGTCGATATGTAGAATCGATGCGGGAAACGTCATCTTTTTCCCGGAGTTTTCTCATGACGACAACTCCAGTGCGACCCCTCCCGCCTGAAAAGATCGAAGTGAGGGAAAATACGGTGAGCGTTCCGGGCGCAGTCGCCTGGTCCAGCTTCCTCTTTGCTCTGCTGCAAAGCGTCTGCACATTTTTCGCCGCGGCGAACGGTCTGCGCTTCGCTGTCGGCCTTGGCTCGCTCGTGCTCAGTGCCAGCGCGGGCGCCATGGTGGACCGCTTCCACGCCGATGCCCTCCGCATCCCCATGATCGGCCTCGCGCTGATTGGCTCCTTGCTAAATCTCGCCATCCTTGCTCAAGTCCGGCGGCTGCGCCATCGCCCTTCGTCCCAATGGCGCCTGCAGTCGTCAAGCCCGCGCAAGCTTCGCATGGAACGCCTGCAAGCCGTTCTCTCTGTTGCCACTCTCGTGCTCGTGGCAGTGGAAGAGGGTCTTCACTACCACTTCCACGGCCTTTAGAAGTTCACGACTTCCTGCCTTGCTTGGCCGGTGTCGCTGTTCGTGCCCCATCTTCGCGAGCGCGGCTGGTCATCGTCTCCAGTTCGTCCAGCGTACGCGGCCAGTCTTTTCCCAGCAGGCGCGACAGGCTGCGATCGGCCAGCACACGCCCCTCTGTCTGGCACCGCGCACAGTAATTCGTCTCGTTGTCCGCGTAGCGGATGCGTTGGATCGCCTCCCCACATCGCGGGCATGGCTGCCCATAGCGCCCGTGCACCGCCATGTCTTTGCGGAACGCCGTCACCTTCTCCGGAAAGCTGGCGTTCGCCTCTGACTTCAGCCGATCGATCCAGAGCTGCAGCGTCTTCCGCGTCGCCGTGAACAGCCGCTGCCACTCGTCAGGGTCGAGCTTGTGCGTCTGCTGGATAGGCGATAGCTGGGCCACATGAAGGATCTCGTCGGAGTACGCGTTGCCGATGCCGCTCACAATGCGTGGATCGGTCAACGCCCGCTTGAGCGTGCGGTTTTCTGCCGTCAATGCACCACGAAAGGACTCGAGGTCGCATGCGAATACCTCCACGCCTCCTGGGTCGATGGAACGCAGGGCCTCTTCGCCGCTCAACACGTGCAGCGAGGCCCGCCGCTTCGTGCCAGCCTCGGTAAGTACCAGTGACCCATTCGGAAAATCGAAGGCCGCCAGACTGTTCCGCCCCGCCAGCTTCGCACTCGGAGGCCGCCAGTGCAGACGGCCGGCAATCATCAGATGGAGCACCAGCCACAGGTCTCCCTCCATACCGATCGCGATGCGCTTGCCGATGCGCCGCAACTCGCGCACCGTGCGGCCTTCCGCGCTGCTAAGGGGCGGCTGCACCGTACGTAGCAGAAACGCGCTCGCAACGCGCACCTGCTCCAGCTTCTGACCAACGATGCGCGGTTCGAGCGCAGTGATATAAGCAGCAATATCTGGCAGTTCTGGCATCGCAATCAGCTTGCACGGGACAGCCCGAGGCTGGCAAACCCGACGCGATAGATCGAATTCTTGTCCATCACGGAGAGCCTGACACCACAGCCTCGCAAAAAAAGCACGGGATTAAGACATGGAGTGGATAGCCTATTTTGATCAACTGGGTGGGAAATATCTGGATTGATGATCGTTATGCGGGATAGACGCTCACCAGAGGGTAGCCCGCCCAATGCCTCGAATTGCCACGGTGGATAGCTCTCCGTCGTATTTCTGTACGCTGGCGCGGCTCGCGTGCGCGCCGCGTCAAGGCCGCTCAATTGGCCACCATCGGCGTGTTTCGAGTGCGTCGGGTGTATCGTTGGTAACTGTTTCGGCTGCATCGCGCCCGGAGAATGAAACGTTCTGCTTCTTCGAATTTTTCCCTCGCGCACTCGCTGACCGCAACGCCAACTCCAATGGGGAAAGTGAGACACCTTTGACGATGCTGGATCGCAGAAGATTCATTCAAGCCGCTGCCATGGCCGCCACCGCTACCGCTACAAATCTGAAACCTCTCCTTGCGCAATCTGCGTCGACACGTTCTCCGAATGACACCATCCAACTCGCGCTCATTGGTGCCGGTATCCAGGGGCAGCATGACACCGGCATCGCAATACAGGTTCCTGGGGTCAAGCTGGTCGCCGCCGCTGATTGCTATGACGGCCGGCTGGCCCATTGCAAGGAAGTCTGGGGACAGGATGTCTTCACTACTCGTGATTACCGCGAGATTCTCGCCCGCAAAGATGTCGATGCCGTCCTGATCGCGACGCCCGACCATTGGCACAAGACGGCGGCCATCGATGCCATGAAGGCCGGCAAGGATGTTTACCTTGAGAAGCCGATGATCCACATCTACCCCGATGGACCACAGATCATCGAAGCGGCGCGCTCCACCAATCGCATCATCCAGATCGGCAGCCAGAGAGTCAGCTCCGTCATCTATGCCAAGGCCAAGGAACTGCTGGCCTCCGGCATCATCGGCAAGCTCAATATGGTCAGCGCGTACTGGGACCGCAACTCCTCCATCGGCGCCTGGGACTATTCCATCCCGCTCGATGCTTCCACCGAAACCTGCGACTGGCCGCGCTTCCTCGGCTCAGCACCCAAAATTGCGTGGAACGCAGAGCGCTTCTTCCAGTGGCGCAAGTGGAAGGACTACGGATCTGGCGTAGCCGGAGATCTGTTCGTACATCTCTTCAGCGGCACCCACTTCATCACGGGATCCCACGGTCCTACCCGCGCCATGGCCACCGGCGCGATTCGTTATTGGAAGGACGGCCGCGACGCAGATGACGTCCTGCTCGCGCTATTCGACTATCCGGAAGGCTTTAACCTCAGCCTGCACGTCAACTTCGTCGATGGAGGAGAGGAGAGCGAAGGCTTCCTCTTTACCGGCTCAGAAGGTCTCATGACGATCGCTGGAAATACTGTCTCCGTAACCCGCACCCCACCGGAAACGGAGCCCGGCTATACGGTCTCTACCTTCACCGACGCCATGCAGAAGGAGTACATCGCGCAATACGAAAAGAAGTATCCGCCGAAGCACTTCAGCGGTGCGCTGCCGGAGAACGTGCAGAGGTTCACTGCACCGGAGGGCTACTCGGACAGCTACGACCACTTCCACAACTTTTTTGACTCCGTTCGCAGCCGCAAGCCCGTAGTCGAAGACCCAACCTTCGGCTTCCGTGCCGCCGGTGCGGCCCTGCTCAGCAATCTCAGCGTCGAACGCGGCGAAGTCGTCCGCTGGAACCCAGAAACGATGAAGCTGGAGCACAGTTAATCCACCAGGAGCCCATGATGACCATACCTTTCAAGCGCCTTGCGCCTTTGCTCGCTCTGCCTCTCCTTGCTCCGGTCCTGGGCCACGCCCAGGACCCGGCACATGCCACCGAGTTCCGCATGCAGCATCCGGGCAACGGTCCCGGCGGCGAACCACGCATCGCCTTTCTCTCCCACCGCTTGGGTAACGATCATGCGGAGGGCATTTCCCTGTTAGACATGAACGGCGACGGCTTCCCCGATCTGCTCAGCGGCGCCTACTGGTATGAAAATCCCGGAGCCAACGGTGGTGAGTGGAAGCGGCATCAGTTCCGTACCGTTGGCATACATAATGAATTCGTCTCCGACTGCGGTGAATGGATCGTCGATGTCGACCATGACGGCCTGCCGGATCTTGTTACCACTGGTTGGATCTCGAACGGCCTCTGGTGGTACCGCAACCCCGGACCCAAGGCGACGGCGGCCGGCACCATGTGGAAGGCAGAGAAGATCACCGACAGCTTTGACACCGAGGGTGGCGCCTTCTTCGACATCAATGGCGATGGCAAACCCGACGTCGCGCTCGCCCATTACAACCGCTCCGGTGTGCTCTGGGTTGACTTCAGCAAGGACAAGCCGCGCGTCCATCACCTCGGAGGCCGCGCAGAGGACGGCCACGGCATCGGCGTCGCCGACATCAACGGCGATGGCAAGGCCGACGTGCTGACAACCCACGGATGGTTCGAGCAGATCGATGCCGACAACGACAAGTGGAAGTGGCACGGCGACTGGGATATCGGCGACGCCGGCTTTCCCATCCTCGGCTACGACGTAAACCACGACGGCAAGATGGATCTCATCTACGGTCAGGGACATGGCTATGGCCTCTACTGGCTTGAGCAAGCAGGCACCCCCGATCATACCCAGTGGATCCGTCACACCATTGATGAATCATTCTCGCAATCGCACGCTCTTCTGCTCGCCGACATCGACGGCGACGGCACTCCGGAGCTGATCACCGGCAAGCGTTATCGCGGCCACTCCGGCAACGATCCCGGCTCGTACGATCCCGTTGTCGTCTACGCGTACAAGCTACCCACCAAAGCTCAACTCGATGCAGCAAAATCGAGCGCAGAGGGAACTAAGGGCCCAATGGAAACAATGCGGATCGCGGATCGCGCAGCAGATCCCGTCTTTACGCGGTACGCCCTATCTGTGAACGGCACAGCCAGTGCGGGAACGCAATTCATCGCTGCCGACCTGGATCATGATGGCGACCTTGATCTGGCCAGCGCAGGCAAACTCGGCGTGCACGTACTTGAGAACCTCAAGGTGAACAAGGTGCCCAAGAACGTCCGCGAAGAGATGCAGCCAATTGAGCGGAAGTGGCCCTTCCCCGGCGAGGGCAAAGAGGTGCCGCAGGAGGACGGTCCTACCCCGTAACGCATAACAAAGGCTGCGCACACTTTTGGCGGAGTGCGGAAACGAACGACCTGACAAAGATGGCGATGAGCAAGATCGGATATTGCTCATCGCCATCGCACCTGGCTAAGACGTCCTTGCGTTAGGGTACGAACTTTCTCCAGATATTCTCTTTTCGCGATGGTTCGGACACGTACATGAACGAATCCGGTTCGCGGACAAACTGTTCGTACAGGCTGAGGTCGGGTGAAAGCTCGAGCTCTGGATACCTTCGTGCGGCATGGCTCGTCAGCTCCGATGCACGATAAGAGGGGTTCGGCCGCCAGTGAATGCGGTTATCGCCGTCGAGCACGGGAAACCACGCCAGACCGCCGTGCTTGCGCACGCCGTCATAGACGAAACCATATTGCCGATCACACCAGGCGGAGAAGACCATCCGCTCCAATGGATCCGCGTTGATGACGCAATGGGCCCAGCCGGGAGGCACCACAATCTTCTCGCCCGGTCCTGCAGTGACCGCGATGCAGAGGCCGGGGTCATCCTCGGTACATTGCTGCGCATAGACGATCGCCTGCCCTTGCAGGATCTGAAACACCTCGGGTGAGGACCAGCCGCTGTGAGGCGCGATGGCATGCACGTGGCCCTGGCTGCGCGGTGGCTCCTGACCGAGGCGTCCGGCTGCGTAGGCGACGATGCCATAGAGCAGCATCCGGCGTTTCAAATCATCCAGGTCCTGGGTACGGGCCACATCCATCGCGATACCGTAGACCGGATCGGGGCCGGAGCAACGCGGGTCAAGCAGACTGCTACGGATGGCATCAAGGCTACGGAATTCAGGCTGCGGACCGGCTGTTCCCGAACCATAGCGGAAGGACAAGACACTCTCACTCAGCGTAACGTTCAGCGCTGGATCAAGCATGATCCGGCGCCTCCCTCACATAAGCTTTCATGGTTGCCAGAGGCTGCGTGGCCAAATACGCGGGCCGCACGATGTAAGGCCCGACACTGGCCGGAACAACGAATGTTTCTCCGTAATGGATCTCGAGAGGAGGGAAAGCACCCGATGGACTTTCGACGACGACGCGATCGCCTTCCACAAGGTTGAGCACATGGACGGTGCCATTTGTATGGTGAGGAACCGGCAGCGTGAACCAATGCCGCCGTGTTTCGATGAACTCGAGCCGATGCAGACCCGTTCTCTCTTCACGCCAGCCCGGACCCGCATCTAGGTTCTCAAACTGATTGATCAGATTCTCCTCAACCCAGTGTGAACGGCGCGACCAGTCGATGTTCGCGAATCCGTGATCGAGGTGGATGGGCCGTGGTCTGCCGTCGAGACCGGTGCGGCCCCAGTCCCAGAGCTTGAAGGTGAAGATGTAGGGCGTGGCGCTAATCTCGAGAACTACGCCGTTGCGTCCCGAGCAGTGAACGGTGCCGGCCGGGATGAGGAAGTGGTCGTGCTTTTTTGCGGGCCATTGATTCACATATTTTTCCGCCGGGAATGGCTTCGCTGGATCCTCCTGCGCGAGCCTTAGATCGGCTTCCATCCGAGCCCGATCGGCTGTCTGCTGCAAGCCTAGGAAGACCGTCGCATCGGGAGCCGCATCGAGCATGTAGTAGCTTTCGTCCTGCGTATAGGCCATGCCGAAATGCTCACGGATGTATTGCGTCAGAGGATGGACCTGGAGAGACAGGTTGCCGCCGCCCATGGTGTCGAGATAATCGAAGCGGATGGGAAATTCTGCGCCAAAGCTCTGAAAGACGTGATTGCCCAGAAGTTCTTTCGGCCGGAAAAAGACGAGATCGATGGCTGGGACCTCTACGATGCATGACCCAAAGGCGAGCCTGATGCTGTTTTCTTCGGGCACGCAATCGAAGCACCACGCGTAGTTTGGCGGGCCATCAGGAAGATCAAACTTTTCCTTCATCCAACAGCCGCCCCATGGGCCCGGATCAAAGAATGGAACAACTCGGAATGGCCGCTTCGCCGTGCTGTCGAGAGCGGCGCGGAACGTGTCGCCTTGCAGCATCTTCGGCTCATCGCGAAGATGGGTATCTAGAAGAAAGTCGATCTTCGGCAGAAGGGTTTGCTTTAGGCGATCCGCGGCACGCCAGTCGATGAAAAAACAGCGGCGATAGAGTTCACCGGGTGAGGCATCGCGGTTGTCAATGCCGAGGTTTGCGGACCGGTGCGCGCGCTGCCTTGCCTGTATTTCCCAGCGCGAGAGGTCTGCGTAAACGATGCGGCAGTCATGATTGGCGATGATGGAGGCACCCGTTCCGATGACAAGCACCGGCCCGGCACATGCATGAATCCGGCTGCGAAGGGATGTGAGCTTATCCGGGCAGAAGAAGTCCCCGAGCGTCCAGGAGTGCATGAACGCGAAGACGCGATCCGTGCCAAGGGTGGAGTAGATTTTCTTCTCGATCACATCGGCGGGAAGGAGCGCCTCTTCGCTGCGAATGATGAGGTCGGGTTTGAGGACGGAGGTGAGTGAGGCCTCGATGCCGTTGGTGTCGCAGCCAGGATAGACTTCGACAACCGTGACCTCCACAAGAGGCTGAAGAGCCTGGCAGATCTCTGCCCAGCCAACGTAGCAGCCGGCATCCGAATCGGAGATGTGAACCGCAGGAAAGCGGTCGTAGGTCGAATGGGTCTTCACGCGGAAGAGATCTCCTGCAGCAACGGGATTGCGGCATGGAGGGCTGCCGACGATCCGAGAGCGGAAGCCTTCACGACAACCGCTCCGCCCGGCGTCCATGCGTCGCGGCTAAGCCGCGCCTGCATTGCGGGGAGGATGTCTCCAGCGCGTGCCAGAACTCCTCCTCCAAAAATGAGGACCTGCGGCGAGTAGGCATGGGTCATGGCGAGGGCAAGTGCACCCCAGATATCCATGCAGTACTCGAAGACTTCGCTTGCCACGGTGTCTCCATCATCCATTGCGCTAAACAACGCGCGGAAATCAATGTCCCTTACGTGTGCAAGCGAGCTCTGCGAAAATTCGGGCGATTCGCGACAGATCACAGCGAGGGCCCAGGTGGATGCTTCCGCTTCCGCACAGCCGATGCTGCCACAGGTACAACGTCTTCCGTGAAGGCGAATCGGCAAGTGGCCGCCCAAAGATCCGGCCTGATTTTTTTGCCCGCGTAGCGGCCGGCCACCGAGCAGGACCGCCGTTCCGATCCCGGTGCCCAACAGGATCATCGCGGCATCGTCGAAGCCGTGGGCCGCTCCGCTATGGTGCTCACCGATCAAGGCGAGGCGAGCGTCGTTTTCCAACACCAGCCGGCAGCCGAAGCGCTGCCGGGCCCACGTCCGAAAATCAAAGCGAATCGCATCTTCGAATTTCGCGTTGGTTGCAAGCACGCGAGATGTGCGACAGTCCACGGCGCCGGGAAAGCCGAAGGCGATGCCGTTGCAGCTCTCCTGCAGAATGCCCGCGGCGTGGAACAAAGAGGCAACCATCGTCTCCAGGGGTGGCAACAGGTCTTGAAAACTCTGCGCCGTTGCCGAGATCGTCCGCTGCACAACAATACCCGTTTCGTTGACGATTGCTCCGCTGACGTGAGAGCCGCCTAAATCGATGGTCAAAGCCAGCACGGATTACTCCTGCGGAATCAACGTTGGCACGCCGTTTCGCTTCAGCAGGCGCCCGCTAAAGCCGCTTTTCTCAATCGTCGTGTAATCGTAGCCCGCGTCGCTGGGCCAACATGCGAGGAAGACGAGCGGCGCGGTCCCAGTATTTGCGACGCGGTGTGCGTGATGGCCGGGTATGTAGTGGACGGAACCGCTCGCCATGGGCTCCGTTATCGTTGCACCACCCTCTTCCATGAGAAGGAGCGCGCCCTCTCCCTTGCGGGTTACGTAGAACTCCCCACGATTCCGCATGCGATGGAAGTGGCCTTTGGTCATGAAATATTCGTCGCCCACACTGCCCGGATAGAGCGTGGTATTGCCCCAGAAGAGACCGCCTTCCGTTCCTTCTTGTAGCGGCTGGTAGGACTGCACCTCATAGAGCAGCGTGCTGGACTGCATCCGCTGCAGCGCTTCCTGGTCATGAAAGAAGCTTCCCAGTTCTCCGAGTGTCCTTCTGGTGGTCTCGAGCCTTCTGCCAGTGAAATAGGCATTCGACCAGTCCATTGAGATGTCCAGCATGCGGAATTCTCCGTCGTCGGAGCGATTATGGATTCACCGCTGGTACCAGAGGCAAGCTGATAAAACTCGCCTCGCCTGGTGCATGCCACACTCGCTGGGTTGCCTTCACATAGTCCTGCGGTTTCGCTTCAAAGATGTTCGGAACGTACTGTTGCGGATTGCGGTCGTAAAGCGGAAATAGTGTGGACTGCACCTGCACCATGATCCTGTGCCCGGGAAGAAAGGTGTGGTTGACCATCGGCAGCCCAAATATATAGGGCAGCGGATCGTTTGGCTTGATTGCCTCCGGATGCTCGAAGCTCGTTCGGTAACGTCCGCGGAAGATATCCGTAGCCAAGGGCAACTCGTATCCGCTCATCTCCTCCGGGGGCACCATTCTTTCCGGCTGCACGTCGATCAGTTTCACCACCCAGTCCGAATCCGTGCCGCTGGTCGAAGCCACCAAGTGCACCATCGGTTCGCCTGAGAGCTTCATCGCTTTTTTCAGCGGCTCCGTCTCGTATGTCAGCACGTCCGGCCGTCCATCCACGAATCGCTGATCAGTAACCAGCCAAGTTCTCCAACCCGTGATATCTGAAGCAACCACGGGGCGCGGCCGATACGGAACAGGCTTCGCCGGATCGGAAACATACTCATCGAATTTCGTTCGCGTTCCCGCCGCCGGAGCTTCAAAGGATAATGTTCCATCCGCCGCGAGGTAGATCGGCGTGGACTTTACCGGACACCCCTTCTCACAACTCTCTGGAAACGCCGGTGGTCGCTCCCATCGGTCCTCGCCTGGGTTGTAGATCAAGACCGGCGGGGTATCGGCGTTGGGCGAACCCGGCTTCAGATATTGATTGAAGAACGGCAGCAATACATCGCGGCGCCACTCTGCCGTGGTATCGGTCGCCCACACCAGCGGTCCAAGCGATCGCCCTTCACGGTTGATCTGGCTATGGAACCATGGCCCCATCACCAGGTGATTCATCGTGTCCGGGGTGCCCGTTGCCTTCAAGGCGCGGTAGCAGTGGATGGCTCCCCACATATCCTCCTGGTCCCACAGGCCCTGCTCCCACATCGTGGGCACGGTCAACGGCTGCTTCGCAATCAACTTGTCCAGAGCCTGGCTTTGCCAATACCCGTCATAGGTTGGGTGGTCCACCATCACGCGCCAGAATGGCAACTGTTCCATGCCCTCGGCCCTTGCGAATGCGTCCGCAGAGCCTGCCTGCAGGAAATTCGAATAGTCATCCCGGCCCTGCTCGGGAATACTCACTCCCTTGCCACGATTCGAGGTCTGGCCCAGCACGTAATCGATGTTCGGCTGCCGGAAGGCGCCGTAGTGAAACCAGTCATCGCCCATCCAGCCATCCACCATCGGGCTCTCCGGCGCTGCTACCTTCAACGCAGGGTGTGGGTGCAGGAGCGCCATCACGACCGTGAAGCCCTCATAGCTCGAGCCAATCATGCCGATGCGGCCATTCGACTCCGGCACGTTTTTCACCAGCCAGTCGATCGTGTCATACGCATCGGTCGTGTCATCCGCTCCGGAGGGGTTATATCCGGATCCGACCGGCGGCGGAGTCATCAGGTACACTCCCTCGGAGCCGTACTTGCCTCGCACATCCTGGTACACCCGAATGTAGCCCGCCTTCACGAAGACCTCATCGCTCAGCGGCAACGCCTCGATCATCTGCCCGCTCTTTGAGCGTTCCGCCCGCGCGGCCGCGTTGTAAGGAGTGCGGGTCAGCAGAATAGGCGCGTCGTGCGCTCCCTTTGGCACCACGATGACTGTGTACAGCTTGGTCCCGTCCCGCATCGGGATCATGACGACACGCTTATCGAAGTCAGTCTGCTGGACCGGCGCTTTGAAATTTTGGGGTAAATCGTTAGCAGGCAGCTTCTCCTGCTGCGCAAATCCGCACACCGGCAAAATGCTCAACAAAACGAAACCGGTAATAGCTCTCAATGTGTTCATAGCCCCTCTCACATCCCCCGCTTCACTATGCCAGAACTTACCGGACGTCATCGATCCAGCCATTTCAGTTCGTTCCATGCCTGGGATTCGTTCCGAGCCTTATGATCGTCGCGATGAAAGCCGGAGTGGCGCCAAGGGTAGTCCTGAGCCTTAGATTGGAAATTCGAGAGGAGCAGCCAGGGTTTGTGTAACCATCGCTTGCGCTCCATGCATCGGTAGCATCATTTCGAACGGGCATGAACTGCGCAGGTCTCCGATCGGTAAACGTGTCAAACGATCCTGAGTGGCAACCCACAGGCCGCCGGCGTGGAGTGCGAGAGCGGTGCCATGACCGGATATCCAGGTATCGCTCGCGATCTGGAATCGGGAACCGTGTACTTGCCATAGCTCCAGCCGGCTCCCGCCAGCCTGCGAACGCAATGTAAAGACGGCCGCTCCTGCCGGATGCGCCAACAACGTTGTCACCGGCGTGGCTGTCGGAATTGTACTAAGCCAATGAACGCTCGCATTGCTTCCATCTACTGACGCTGCGCACACTTCATAGACCGAGAGCGACGAGCTTTGCGCATTCGCGACGATGACGTATTTGCCGTCGCTTGTCCACACCGGATTGGAGGCAGTGCAACCATGTGGCGTATGGCAGCGGGCAAGTACCGCAATTCCATCGGACAGAGGCTGCAGAAGTGTCATACGCCCGCTTCCTGGATCGGTAGCGGCCGCGAACGATCCCTCAGGCGAAAAGACCAGGCCGTGCGGTGTTGGGAGCGACGCAGTGTGTGCGTTCAGGATAGCTCCCGTCTCCTTGCGAGCGATTGCGACGGGCGCCGGCAGACCGCCACGGAGCGCAAAGGCATTCCAGGCTCCGCCAGTAGATGCCGCGACCAACAAGTGTCGACCGCACGGCGACACGGCAAGCGATCGCGGTCCGGTTGCCGATAGAGCCATAAGCGATCGTGCAAGGAACCGCAACGGACGTGCGCCGCGTTCGACGGAATAGCTTTCGATTACCCCGCGCGGCAAGCCTTCCCATTGGTGGCAATCGCGTGCAACGTAGAGCACCGGGAGTGCAGGATGCGCGGCCATTGCCGCAAGCGAGTCGACCGAGCTGCTGCCGAGAAGCGTGCAACCACCGGCTGTCAGCGCGAAGGTGTGGACATGTGCGTTGTCGGATGTTTCGCGAGTTGCCAGGTGTAGCACGGCTTGTTGGCGCGGTTCACAAACAGCGGCACGCAGGAGCGAGGGGCCTGCAGCCGCGCAGGCCGCAGCTCCGGCAAGAAAAGCTCTCCGGCTCACGCGAGACGACAAGGCAAATCCATCAATCTGTTCTTCGGTCGATCTCATCTGCATGTCCACCTTCGACCCCCTCCACAGCTCTAAGCAGGGCGGATGCTCATGGCGTGGTGAAACACATTGTTCGGATCATACGTATGCTTTATCTTCTGCAAAAATCCATATAACTCTTCGCGCCCGTAAAAGAGCTCTGGCCAATATGGATATCGAAGCATATCGATGTCGGCGTAGTTCATGTAGCAGCCTTCATAGGCGTCACCCCAGGGCGTTCCTTGGTGATGCGCGTCCACGTGTGCGCCGGTATAGACCGAGGTATAGAACTCATCGAGGTCATGCAGGTGCTGCGCATCTTCTGCCGGATCGAACCAATAGCACTGCCACTGCAGCTTCATGATGGAACTGCGCTGCGCGATGGCAGTTTCGCCCGCCAGCCCCGGACGATTCACCGCTCCGCCATAGGAATCAATCGAGACGACGGAGGCGCGGGCGGCGATGCTGTCACCCGAATAGAAGCGGTACATGGCTTGCGCCTCCGCGGGAACGAAGGTGCGTTTCATGTACGCGGATTTGTACTTGGCGCGTGCCCCGTCGCCGCTGCGATCGGAGAGGGCTGACTCCAGCCAGGGTATGGGCACCGGTTGCAACGTGGCCGATGCAGGCTGGTGCGTTGCTTGTCTTGCAACAGGGTTTCGAAACTCGTCACGCAGGGAGGAGATGAGGATGGGATCAAATTTGTCAAAGATTGCCAGGAACTCGCGCAAAACGGAGAGGTCCTCCACCTTGCCGTCAGGTTGGCAGAATTGCACGTGCATACCGAGCCGGCCATGACTGCGTCGCGAGCTCACTCCGAGAAGCGCGAAGAGGCCCCAGGTATCTGGCTCGCGTCCACGCGTCGCCCAGTAGTCTCCGTAAGACACCAGCAGCGCGATGAATTGATCCTCAGTCATCGTCTCCCAGGGGAAGTGCAGACCAACTTCGATCACTTCCCGTGGAGCGACGGGCAGATGTTTGAAGCGGAAGGATGTGATGAGCCCAAAGCCGGCTGCTCCTGCGCCACAGCACGCCCGAAATAGATCCGGATTGTTCTTCCGATCCGCGCGGCGTTCTGACACGTGGCCTGAGGCATCCACTGTCAGGATATCGACTGCTGCTAACCAGTCTGACGATAGTCCGTGCAGGCGCGAGAGATAGCCATAACCTCCGCCCGAGATGTGACCGCCTGCGCCCACGGTGTAGCAACTTCCGGCGGGCAGCGTGAGTCCATAGCGCTTGTAAAGAGACTGATAAACATCTCCCAGCACAGCGCCGGGCGCCACGCAATATTCACCTGTCGATGGATCGTTGTCTACGGTATTCAGCAGCGACAGATCGAGCAGAACACCACCAGGATTGTTCGCCGTGAAGTTCTCATAGCAGTGTCCGCCGGAGCGAATGGTAGGGCGGACCCCGTCGTGAACAGCCTTCTGCAGCGCCTGACGAGCCTCAGCCGGCGTAGAGCAGATGACGATGCGGGCTGGCGCCACCGATGCGCTCTCGGGAAACCGCAGATTGTGCCCTCGCAACAGCGCTTCGTACCGCGGGTCCTGCCGATTTACCGAGACATCCATACCAGCTCCAGTCGCAGGGAGTGGAAGGCGAGCAGCAGGCTCCGGCCGCTGCCAAAGACAATTGCATTACAGCAGTTACATATCTACTGGATCAGTGGGCTTCTGCAGGACTCACTGGCTTGTCCTTCTTATTCTCATCGTGCGTCATCATGGTGGTCCAATAGCGTGCCAGCTTGTAATCGCTCGTCGGCTGACCGTTCCAAAGATCCGAACTGATTCCGTTGAGGTCATAGACTACCTTGCCGGCGCGGATAGTCAACTGACACACAAGTTTCGTGGTTCCATCCTTGCGCTGGTTGTTCATATCCACGAAGCCGAACTTTCCGTGTTCGGTGCTGAATGCGGCGAGATCGGCAGGCGCGCCGATCGAGAGATTGCCGAGCTCGTCATGGCGAATCTCATGAGCTGGCGCAGACGTCATCTCTTCAAATACCTGCGGCACGGTTTGGCCCAGCGCCAGCATTTTGTCGGCAACATTCAATATGTCCTTCATGCCGGCGTTCATGCTGGAGATATGCAGATCGGTGGAGATGGAATCTGGCTGAAAACCATCCTTCATCATCGGCACTGCGAGCGACCAGTTGAAGCTGCCGCCACCATGGCCCACGTCGAAGTAGATACCGCGTTTGCGTCCGACCAGCATGGCCTCGCTCGGTCCCAGCGTCTGCGGATCCTGCTCACCACGCAATCCGGAGTACATATGGGTATAGATATCGCCGGGGCGCAGGATTTTGGACATTAACGTAATCAGGGGACGCTCCGTTCCGTTCTCGCCGAAGTCGATCATGACGGGACGATGCGCTAGGTTGCCCGCGATGACGGCCTGTTCAAAGGGTTTCCAACCGTGCCCGGAGTAGTGCGCGCTCTTGATGCCCACCAGCACGTCGGGATACTTCTCGAGCATGGCCGCTGTGGCCTGGCCATCCATGTCGTCGGTATTGTTCTCGTACTTGGGCCCGCGCATGCCTGAGCCGACGATGTTGAGAAAGGCCAGCACTCGCGTCTGCGAGCGATCGATAATACGTTGTTTGAAATCCTCGAAATTCCGCCAGCCGGAACAGCCTGCGTCAGCGACTGTAGTGACCCCGTTGCGGAAGGTGAAGCCATCCGGGTAGACGCTGTTGTCACCGGCGTAGGAGTCTTTCTCGCCTGTCCCGGCATAGACGTGCACATGGATATCGACCAGGCCGGGGGTGAGATACAGCCCGCGCACATGGATGGTTTTGATCGCATCTACCGATGCAATGTGCGGCGCGACGGCAGCGACCTTACCATCCTTGATGGCGACATCCATGATGCCATCGCGGTGATTCTTTGCATCCAGAACATGGCCGCCGGAGATCACGAGATCGTACTTGAATGGGTTCGGCGGAAGCGGAGCATGCCGACCCTCCTGTGCAGATAATGCGGCAACGCAGAGTATGCTTCCGAAAGCGAGCGATGCTACATAGCGGGCGGGCCGGACAAACGATGGCATGATGGGCATCCTTGTTGAATTTGCAATGCTGCGATTTGGCGCATTACGGTTGCATCAGTTCTAGAGCCGACAGCAGAACCAGGCATCTGCAGTTTATCCTCATTTTTTCTAGGCTATTTGCCCTAGAACAGAGTAGGTCTGGCGCGAAGCTGACCTTGCTCCTAGCATGTGAGAACAATCCTCTACGGAGCTTGAAGTGAGTCATGCAGGCCTGCGGGCACCCAAGCAAGACGAGCAGCAAGGGATGAATTCCCCACATCGATCGTGGTTTCGTGTGCGCTATCTGCTGGCCTTTTGGCTCTTCGTGCTCAGCGGCGTGGCGTTTCTGGATCGCACCAACATTGCTATCGCCGGTCTGCAGATGAGCCGGGAGTATGGCCTGGGAGACCAGAAGCTCGGCGGCATCTTCAGCGCGTTTCTTGTTGGGTACGCCATCTTTCAGGTGCCAGCGGGATGGCTGGCAACGCGCTGGGGACCCCGGCGCGCACTGACCCTCGGAGCTATCTGGTGGGGCGTGACCACTGCATGTACCGCCGCACTGCCCTCGACTATTGCCTATGCGCTGAGTTGGCTCATCAGTATTCGCTTTTTGCTGGGAGCCGGCGAGGCAATCATCTATCCGGCAGCCAACCAGTTCGTAGCGCAGTGGGTGCCGTTTCGAGAGCGTGGCTTCATCAACGGCTTGATCTTTGCCGGTGTCGGCGCGGGGAGCGGACTGACGCCGCCGCTGCTCAATTGGCTGATAGCGCATTATGGCTGGAGGGCCGCCTTCTGGTTCAGCGCCGGGCTTGGCATTGCTGTCGGCATCGCATGGTGGTTCATGGCACGAGATCTGCCGGAAGAGCATCCGTTGGTTTCCGATCAAGAACTGGCTGAGAGCCGGGATGTGACCATACGCCAGCTTCCCAAACTGCAAACCGCGGCAAGGAGAGAAAACTCACCCCCAACAAAGCGCATCTCGGGGCTGAAGCTCTTTCAAAGGCGCGATCTGCTCGCTCTCATGATGGGTTACTTCTGCTTCGGGTATATCGCGTGGATATTCTTTAGCTGGTTCTTCCTTTATGTCGCACAAGCGCGCGGCGTGAATTTGAAGACGAGTGCCTTGTTTACCATGGTGCCTTTGATTTCCATGACGATCTGTTGTCTGGTGGGCGGGGCGCTCAGCGATTGGATCACGAGCCGCTGGGGACTGCGAGCAGGCCGTTGCGGGCTGGCGGCAGTTGCGCTTGCGGCGACAGCGATCTTCCTCGTGCTTGGTTCGCAGGCGCGCAGTGCAGGAGCCGCCGTGCTGATTCTCGCAGCAGGGGCGGGCGCACTGTATCTATCGCAAAGCTCCTTCTGGTCGGTCTCGGTTGATCTCGCGGGACGGTCCTCCGGTTTGTTCTCCAGCATCGTGAACATGGGCGGCCAGATTGGCGGTGCCGTTACTGCGTCGCTGACTCCGTGG
Source organism: uncultured Acidobacteriaceae bacterium (assembly GCA_963815025.1). Classification (GTDB taxonomy): domain Bacteria; phylum Acidobacteriota; class Terriglobia; order Terriglobales; family Acidobacteriaceae; genus KBS-83. The sequence goes on from CAWFFD010000002.1 coordinate 585,430, forward strand.
ATCGCCCAGCGTGCAGGCTGGACAAGCTCATTCGGCCTGGCGGCATTCTTCGCTATTGTCGCAGCGGTGTGCTGGCTATTCGTTCACCCGGAACAGCCTTTGCAGCTTGAATCCAGCGTGGGGTGACGGTCTCTGATAGATATGACTCGCTCCGGGCAGCATAGAAGAGATCGGGCAATACCGGCCAAAATGCGACGGTGGCGGGCTGCCTTCTGCATGTCCCATACTCTGCTGCTGTGTCTTCTTCTGAGTGCCGGCCACGCACCAGCCCAGACGCTGGACAACGGTTCCGTCGCTTATCACCTAGCAGGCCGTCGCTCCCTCACCATCCCGCGCGTGTGGTCTGCGTCAGCGCTACAGCCGCCTGCATTGCAGGATCTGCGATTTTTCCAGAGCTGGTGGGCGCGCACGATTGCGATCGTGCTGATTGCCCTCTCACTTGCGATTCTCATCCGCATGCGTCTGCGGCAGCGCCTCCAACACGTAAAAGGCAGCATGGGCATCGTGCTCGAAGAGCGGAATCGCATCGCTCAGGAGTGTCACGACACATTGATGGCCGGCTTCTCTGCCATTTCGTGGCAACTGGAAGCAACGATGAATCTCTTTCGTGATAGCGATGAGGCGCAGAGTCCGGCAGCAAAATCCTGCGAGCTCGCACGCAGCATGGTTTTACTGTGTCAGGCGGAGGCTCGAAGGATCATCTACGACCTGCGTGAAACCGAGGAAGTGACAAGCTCCCTGTCAAAGGCGTTGCTGCGCATGCTGGAAGAGAACCACCATGGAGAAACCTGCGCACTTCACTTCGCGATGGAGGGCGAAGAAATCTCATTACCTCCAGGCTCGGTACATCATTTAGCTCGGATCGCGCAGGAAGCTGTGCGCAATGCCCTGCGACACGCCATGGCTGAATCGATCCGTATTCATCTGATCTATGAAACAGATGCTTTGCGTCTCCTGATCCGTGATGACGGCCGTGGGTTTCATCTTGACGAGGCCACAGCGCGGACAGGTCATTTTGGAATCGCGGTGATGCAGGAGCGCTCACGAAAACTGGGCGGCACACTTCGTCTGCACAGTGACCGCTCCGGTACCGAAGTGGAAACGACCGTCCCCTTTGACGCAATCTACCTGACCCGTAACTCCAATCGAGCCGTCAAGGAAGAAGAGGTAGTGCAATGGATCGGCCTGTAGACAGCATTACCGTCCTCCTGGTTGAGGACCACTTTCTGGCGCGGATCGCTCTGCGCTCCGTGCTCGCCGGCCATCCGCAAATCTACGTGGTCGGTGAAGCGGGCGACGGCGAACAAGGAGTCGCGATGTACCGTTCACTCCGTCCCGATGTCATGTTGCTGGATTTGCGCTTGCCAGGGACGAACGGATTTGAAGTATTGACACGCGTGCGGCGCGAGTTCGCCGATGCAAGGGTTGTCGTATTGTCGAACTATCAGGGAAGCGAGGATGTGTATCGCGCGGTACGCAGCGGAGCCGCAGGTTATCTGACAAAGGATGCCAGCGGCCAGGAGTTGATCGATGCGATCACAACCGTTCACAGAGATCTCCGATATCTTCCTCGCACCGCACTGGACAGGTTAGCAGAACGCACCTCGGTCACCGATCTCACGCCTCGCGAGACGGAGGTTCTTACCTGCATTACCCAGGGCCGTTCCAATCGGGAGATAGCGGAGCAGCTACATATCTCCGAAAAGACCGTGCGGATCCACGTGAGCGCCGTTCTGGATAAGATGGGAGCGCGCGATCGGACGCAGGCGACTATCTTCGCACTGCAACGCGGACTTGTTCATTTGGAATAGCGTGCGGTCGGGCGCCTCTTTCCCTTGCGCCAATGTAGGTCACATGTCCTAGAACAAATCACGCTTTCTGCCCGATGACAGCTTCGAGTCCATGTTTTGCAATGGGCACTTCCAGTGCCAGGTCACCAGAATCCCGCGCCATCCCGCGGCAGCGATGGCCGGCAGGATCGTTTTGAGCACACGTGCAAGATGCCAATGCAATTCCGCGTGCACCAATCGTACTTACGGCTTAAGCTTTTCGCAGCGAGCGCCTGAAAGATAGCGGGGGACATAGAGTGGCAAGCAAACGCGGCATGCGGCTTTTCCTTACCATCTGCGCTGTGGGGATGGCCAGCGCTGCGGGCATTGCCGGTTGGGCCGACATGCCGATGACGGCTGCCGATTACAGTGCACACCCGAAGGAGATGGTGGATGCCTATCGTCATGTCGAGGCGGCATCGGTCTCCGACGCAATCGAGCAATTGCTTCACCAGAAGCGGTATATGTCGCACCGCATGCAGGCGATCTTTCCCACAAAGTTCGCAGGTACCGCGGTCACCGTTCTCCTGAAGCAGGAAGAGAACCACGATCCCGGCGCGCTGACTGGGATGCTCAAGGCCATAGACAGCGGTGGAGCAGGTTCCGTTTATGTCATGACCGTACAGGATGGGGCCGATATTGCCGGGATGGGCGGGCTGATGGGGACGGCCATGGCCGCCCGTGGTTACGCCGGCGCGGTCGTGGATGGTGGCGTACGCGACATCCCGCAACTGAAGCGGGTGCAGTTCCCGGTATATGCGCTTGGGCCTGTGCCCTCAACTTCTGTCGGACACTATCGCTTCGCGGGAGCGGATATCCCGATTGTGTGCGACGGAGTCGCGGTCGATCCCGGGGATATCATCGTCGCAGATCAAGATGGAGTCGTCGTGGTTCCGAAAGCCCATGCGGCGGAGATTCTTATAAAGGCTCAGGCACTCGATAACTCCGAACACTCCATGTACCCGTTCATTGAGAAATATCGCTCGATTGTTGAAGCCGTTGAAAAGTTTGGAAGGATCTGATTTTTAGTAGACGCGAGCGGAGATAGGCCGGCTCACACGCCTAGAGCATCGAAGGAGTGGACCAGTGACGGGTAGTAAACGATTTGCCGTATCACGCCGCAGGTTTCTTGGCTGTGGGCCCGCTGCTGCTCTGGCCGCCGCTGTGCCGTTTCCCGCGTCTGCCGCGACAGCACAGCCAGCAGGCGAAGACTACTACGCGAAACTCGGCGTGCAGCGAATTATCAATGCGGCCGGCACCTACACCTATCTAACAGCGGCTGTGATGCCGCCCTCGGTTCGCCGCGCGGTCGAGCAGGCAGCCTACCATCCAGTGCGGCTTAAAGATTTGCAGAAGGCTTCCGGCGAATATCTGGCGCGCAAACTTCGCTGCGAGGCAGCGCTCGTCAGCTCGGGAGCGTCCGCTGCTCTCACTCTGGCCACGGCCGCCTGCATAGCGAAGGCCAACGGACTTCCGCCGGAAGCTATCCCTGGCGGCGTTGCGGGCCACAAGAACGAAGTCGTGGTGCAGAAGGCGCACCGCTACGAGTATGACCACGCCATGCAGCTGTGTAATGTCACGATCAAGGAGGTCATCAGCCTCGACGATTATCGCGCCGCACTCGGCGATCGTACGGTGATGACCAACTTCTTTAATGCAGCGGACGGCGGCGAGATCAGCCGCGAACAGTGGCTTGCCGTTGCGCACGAACATGGGGTGCCCTGTCACCTGGACGCTGCCGCGGACATGCCGCCCATCGAAAACCTATGGAAATATACCGGCATGGGTTTTGACCTCGTATGTTTTTCCGGCGGCAAGGGAATTCGCGGTCCGCAGAATGCCGGGCTGTTGCTGGGCCGCAAAGATCTCATCGATCTTGCCGTGCAGAATGACAATCCCAATAGCGACGCGGTCGGGCGCGGGATGAAAGTGGCAAAGGAACAAATCGTCGGCATGGTGGCAGCGGTCGACTGGTTACTGGAGCAAAGCAACGAAGGCATGGAGGCGGAGTTTCTTCGTCGCACTGCGATCATTCAACGCGCGGTCGATACGATTCCCTCAGTAAAGACGCGCGTCTTTACACCGCCGATCGCGAACCATGTGCCTCATCTCATCATCGACATCGATCCGAAGCAGATCGGCATGACGCCTCTGCAGGTGGCGGAAGATCTGCGCAGCGGCACGCCGTCCATTGAACTGAACCCGGCCACCGGAACCGACGGGCGCGGTCTGATGGGAACGCCAAACTCCATCATCCTCTCTACATGGATGCTCGAAGACGGTGAGGAACATATAGTAGCCAGCAGGCTGCGCGCTGTACTTACAAAGGCGCGCGGATAGAACCGCAATTACGACGATTGAAAGTGAGGAGTGACAATGGAAAAGCAGACACGACGGTCCATGCTGAAAGGCGCTGCACTTGCAGCCGGCGCTGCAACCCTGACAGCCGCTGATGCGGTTGCGCAGAAAACCGGGACGCCCGAAAAGAAAAACTATGGGTATGGAGCGAATCGCAAGCCTGGTGAAGCTGCACCTCTCTTCAACGCCGCGATCTCCTACGGCAATATGCTGTTTCTGGCCGGGGTTGGTTATCACAAACCGGGCACCATCCAGGAAGCGACCAAGAATGTGCTGGACGAGATCGAGCAGAATCTAAAGTCGGCCGGTTCCTCTATGGATAAGGTGCTGAAGGTCAACGTATATCTCAACGACATCAAGGACTACGCCGGTCTGAACGAAGCCTATAAAGGCCGCTTCGGAGATATGCCACCCGTGCGCACCACGATTGCTCCCATGGGCGGCGTTCCGGGCAACTCGCTGGTTGAAATCGATGTGATTGCTTATATCTAACGCGACTCTTTGGTGGTCTGCTTCGGGCAACATGAAGTAAGGCCTAAGGTTGTTATCCCAGCCCACATTAATTAAAGGAAACCCATGCAGCCGCTGGACCGCACTATGCAGATCTCACGTCGTCGAATGCTGCAGGCCTCTGGTGCATTCTCGGCCCTTGGCCTCACAACCGCAGCATTGCCCGCGGCTGCTTTGTCTCTCTCGCATGATGACACGGAGGGGACGAAAGCTCCGGCTGGCTTTCCGCAACTGAATGGCTTGGAAAAGCAGAGCCTGTTTACGGAGATTGGTGTGCGCACTATCCTGAATGCGCGTGGCACCTACACCATCATCACCGGCTCGCGTTCGCTGCCAGAGGTGAAGCGCGCCATGTACGAAGCTTCGTTCTATTACGTGCAGTTGGACGAGCTGATGGCGGCGGTTGGAAAAGAGATCGCCGCGCTGATGGGTGCACCGAGTGCCGTCGTGACGACCGGCTGCGAAGCCGCCATCGCGCTGGCCACACTGGCTTGTACTGCGGGCGCGGACATTGAAAAATGTCAGGCCCTGCCATATGTCCGCCAAAAAACCAAGGTCATCATTCCGAAGCATTCACGCAATCCCTACGACTTTGGCGTGCGCACGACAGGCGCAGAGGTCGTTGAGGTGGAAACAGCAGAGCAACTCGAGGACTCACTCACCGCACAGGTTGCCATGATCTATGTCATGTCGAGCCCGGAGGCGGCGAAAGGCCCTTTGTCCATCGCGAATATCTGCCGCATCGCCAAAGCAAAAGGGACGCCGGTATTTGTCGATGCCGCGGCAGAGGAGCCTTTATCCCCGAATATCCACATCCAGGCCGGCGCATCTCTGGTGGGCTATTCGGGAGGCAAGTGCATGCGCGGCCCGCAAGCCGCCGGTGTTCTTTTGGGCGATCCAGCGCTGATTCGGGCGGCATGGTTTCAGGCGGCGCCTCACCATAACTACGGACGCGGCTACAAGGTCGGAAAAGAAGAGATCATGGGCATGCTGGCCGCGGTGCGTCAGTGGTATAAGCGCGACCATGCAGCCGAGTGGAAGGCGTGGCAGAGTTGGCTCGACACCATCGCCAATCGGGTGAAGAACCTACCCTCCGTCACGACGGAGATTCTCCAGCCGGAAGATCTTTCCAACCGCAGTCCGGAGCTTCGGCTGCACTGGGATGCAAACGCGCTCAAAATTACCGGCACGGAGTTGGAGGCCAGGCTCGATGCCGGTACGCCACGCATCATGGTTGGCGGCGGCACAGGCGTGAGGCCCGATCGCATGGCCAGCACCATCACGATCATGCCCTACATGATGGCGCCTGGCGAAGCAGAGATCGTCGCCGACGCGATCTACGAAGGATTGACCAAGCCCGGCAGCTACCAAAACCCGGTAATTCCGCAAGGAGAGACGGCTCAGCTTGGTGGCAAATGGGTGGTGCTGATCGACTACCTGTGTGGCACGGGGACACAGCACTTCGAGCTGCAGCAAAGCGGCGAAAACATTGATGGTATGTTGTATGGCGAAATCTATACAGCTTCGCTTAAGGGAAAGGCAGAAGCCAGTGAGGTCACGCTGAAAGGCACTATGCAGACCAGTGGATATGAGGTGCGCTGGACCTTCCGCGGCACCATCACTGGCGATCGTCTAGCCGGCATGGCGGATATGGGGGAATATGGCACCGTGCCTTGGAGAGCGTTCCGCCTGTGAACCGGGCAAATTTCTTTAGAGCGATCCAATCGGTCAGAAAGTGCCATTCTTGATTGACCGCGGATTGTCTAAAGGCCGCGATAGACGCCGCCGTCTACAAGAACGGTTTGTCCCGTGACGTATGAAGCGCGTTCTGAAGCCAGCCAGACAATGGCGTCCGCAATCTCTTCGGATCGCGCATAACGGCGCAGCGGAATGCCCTCGGCGAGCTTCGCTTCATAATCTGCCGCGCTGGTTCCGGCTGTGCGCGCGTTGGTTTCCGCCAGATCCTTCACACGATCCGTGGCGGTGTAGCCAGGTCCTACGTTATTGATGGTTATGTTGTAGGGTCCAAATTGGGTGGCTAGAGAGCGAACGAGTCCCATCACGCCAGCGCGTACGGAATTCGAAAGCACGAGTTCTGGAACCGGCTGTTTCACCGTCATGGACGTAATGGTCACAAGCCTGCCCCAACGCCGCTGCTGCATGTAGGGCAATACTGCATGCGCAAAAGAGACGATACTGCGAAGATTCAACTCGTAGGTGCGATCCCACTCTGTCATTGTCGTTTCCAGGAACTGCTTCGCGGGGGGACCGCCCGCATTGGTGACGCAGACGTCGATACGCCCAAAACGACGGTGGACCTCTTCGGCGAATTGACGAACGCGAAGGTCGTCCGCAACGTCGAATGTGTCCGTGTAAACGGACACACCATGCAGCCGCTGCGCTTCCTCTGCAACCTGATCCAAAGCGTCACCATTGCGTGCGCAGAGAGCAAGGTGAGCGCCTTCGGCGGCAAGTGCAAGCGCAGCGGCCCTGCCTATTCCTTTGCTGGATGCAGCAACGATGGCAACGCGATTGCGAAGGCCGGTCTCCATAGAAAGTCAGTATAGGGTCGCCGGAGCGGTCTGGAGTGCATCGATATTGGGGAGGGCAGACGTGGAGGGAGCAACGACGACATTGGGGCCGGTTGCTATAATCGGCCCTCGTGAAAGGACTGGATCATCAGAATGAGCACACCCGAAAATGAGAAATCGTCAGACGTCCAGCACATTCGGCTTGAAAGCCTGCCCACGGAACATCTGAATCCGTTGCTTGACAGGCAGTTCGTCTCGGGTCAAAAGGGCATGCTTGCCCGATTGATACTCCGGGCAGGTTGCGTGGTGCCACTGCACAGCCATGAGAATGAACAGATCACTTACATCCTGGAAGGCGCACTGAAGTTTGCCTTGCAGGGGAAAGACATCGTCGTGCACGCCGGGGAAATTCTGATAATTCCAGCGAATGTGCCGCACAGTGCGGAAGCTTTGGAAGATACGATGGATCTGGACTTATTCTGTCCCCCGCGGGCTGACTGGATCGATGGAACGGATGCCTATCTCCGCAAGTGAGCCTTCTCTTCGAACGCCCGAAGGTAGTGTGCCGTTGCAAATTTTTTAGAACAACGATTCAGCGGCGAACGTTGGAGCACCATCAAATCGTCGAATAGAGAAAAGCTGCAGATCGAAGGCAGGCCTGCAGTCCGTTGCCAGATCGGCCAGCACTTCGCCTAGGACACTTGCAAACTTGAAACCATGACCGGAGAATCCGGCTGCCACTGTGACCTGAGAAAATTGCGGGTGTTTATCGACGACAAAATGTTCATCCGGGGTCATCGTGTAGAGGCAGGTCTCCGCGTGAAGCAACCGTCCAGCAAGAAGCGGAAGCGCTTCGGCAACACGCTCTCGGATGATGCGCTCCTCTGCAGGATCTATCGCGCGATTCACTGTCTCTGGGGAACAGTAGTCGTTGCTGCCATGTAAACCCACCTTCACGCCTTCGGAATCAGGACCAGTCAAGGGGAAACCATAGAGCAGAGGTTGACCTTCCTCCATCTCCCGAATATAGATGGGCATCCGATCCTGACGAAAGAAGTCGATACTGCCGATCGGCTCGAACCAATAAGCCACTTGTCGGGTGACGCGGAGTGGCAGCTTCAGCTCGCGCAGTATCTGTGGCGCCCACGGGCCCGCAGCGATGACTAAGTGATCTGCGGAATATCTCTCGCGTGTGGAGCGCACCAATACGCCTCCGCCCGGCAGCGCATTCCATTCCATGGCCGGTTCATCAAAGTGAAGCTCGGCACCAGCTAATGCGGATCGTAGAAGCTGCTGCTCGATACACGCCTCGGGATAAAGATAGCCGGCATCCCTCTCCCAGAGCGCGACCCAGTCATCGTCAATCCTGAATGCGGGATAAAGACTGCGGATCTGCGTAGCTGAGAGCACCTCATGAGGCAGCATGAATCGTTCAGCGCTCGCTGTGCTTCGAGCCACCAGATCACCGGTTGCACGTCCAATCATCAATCCACCAGTTATGTGCAGCAGGGATCGACCGGAATCGACCTCAAGCCGCCGCCAGAGATCGTAAGCACGAAGCAGCAAAGGAACATAGCGGGGATCTTCCCAATACGATTGCCGGATAATCCGCGTTTGGCCGTGAGAGGAGCCATGACGATGCGGTGGCGTGAATTGATCGAAACCAAGCACGCGGTGCCCGCGCGATGCCAGGTGCATCGCCGTTGCGCTGCCCATGGCCCCAAGGCCGATGACGATAACAGTGCTCATTGCCCTCCCGAGGTGATCCGATTGTCTGGAATATCTTTCGATTCAGCAGCACCAATCTCATGCGTCAGGTCAAAAGCGGGATTTCTCGCCACGGCGGCCTGCGCAATCGCATTCGTCGTCCGGCAAAATCGGATCGCGCTTGCTTCGCGGCAGCCCCAAACGTTGAGATTGTTCAAAATCACCTGTACCTAAATGGATTGCCGTGCAGAACAGGCCTCCAGATACGCGCACACAAAGAAGATAAGTTCCTGGCGTAACGCGTTGAGCTGCTTTCCGGGAGATCCGGATTCAAGCAGTCTCCGGCTGACTCCCACCATGGCACCCTGCAGCATCGAAGCTACCAGTTGTGGGTCTTTCGTAATTGGTTCGCGGGCGGTCGATAACATTTCGACAATTGCCTTGTTGGTCCGCGCGCCCATCTGCTGGACGATCTTTGCTCCGTCCACATCAGAGCTGACGGAATAAAGAGCAGCACTCGCTTTTGCGTCTTTCATCTTGGCATCAAGAAATCTGTTGATGAGAGCTGTAGCCATATGCTGTAACGTGTTGGCCTTCTGCTCCTGGCAGACTCGCTCGACTGCCTCTGAAACCTCGTTCAGGTGACGATTCAAAGCGGCCTGCAGGAGCGCGCTCTTATTGGGAAAGTACTGATACAAGGTTCCGATAGAAACACCGGCTCGCAATGCCACCCTTGTCGTGGTCAGCCGTTCCTTCCCCACACTCGTCAAAACCTGAATGGTCGCCTTCAGAATCGCCTCCACGCTCGCAGCCGAGCGCGCTTGGACTGGTGTTTTCCGCGGCTCTAAGAGGACTTGTGAACGCTGGCGCAAATGCGAGCTCCTAAACTGAAGCTTTCTTCATCTAATCACATAGGACTGGTCAAGAGCGATTTTGAACAGAGAAGGGATACAACGGAATGACGAACCAAGCTAACCTCGGCGGCAGCTTCACACTCCCCGACACATCGATGACCGTGAACCGCATGGGCTACGGCGCAATGCAACTTGCCGGTCCGCAGGTGTGGGGACCGCCGCGGGATATGGACGCCGCGATTGCCGTTCTCCGAGAAGCGGTCGCGTCCGGCGTGGATCATATCGATACAAGCGATTTTTACGGGCCGCACGTCACCAACCGGATCATCAAGCAGGCCCTTCATCCCTACCCGGATGGTTTGATGATCGTCACCAAGGTGGGCGCTCGCCGTGGCGAGGACAAGTCGTGGATCCACGCTCTTTCATCTCAGGAACTGATCGATGCTGTTCACGATAATCTTCGGAATCTCGGACTCGACAGGCTGGATGTCGTCAACCTGCGGGTCGGAGGAGTGATGGGACCATCGGAAGGATTCATCGCAGGCCCGCTGACGGTACTCGCCGAACTCAAGCGTCAGGGCCTGATTCGCCATCTCGGCCTGAGCAATGTCACCCGTGGGCAGTTGGCTGAGGCTCAGAAAATTACAGAGATCGTCTGCATACAGAACCTTTACAACGTGGCGCACCGGAACGATGATGCCTTCATCGATGACCTCGCGCGGCAAGGGATTGCTTACGTGCCGTTCTTTCCTTTGGGAGGCTTCAGTCCATTGCAGTCCTCGGCGCTAGACCGGGCGGCAGCGTCGCTTCAGGCCACGCCCATGCAGGTGGCGCTGGCGTGGCTTCTTCAGCGCTCGCCCAACATCCTGCTGATTCCGGGCACATCCTCCGCCGAACATCTTCGAGAGAACCTCAAGGCTGCAACGCTGCAGCTTCCTCCCGAAGTCATTCTCGCTCTGAACTCCATCGACGAAGGTGTGGAGCAGTGACCAGAGTCCAGCCGGATCTGTCGAGCCGAATGGACAAGCATTGAGTCTGAGCCGAAGGAGTACCCTTGACGGCTGGTCGCTCCTTCATGGTTCCTTAAGATGAGGTGCGAGAGGATATTGGAATGCGCGTCCTCGTCGTCGAAGATGAAGTGCGTTTGGCAGACAATCTCGCCGCCGCTCTGCGCGAAGGGCCCGGCTTCGCAGTGGATTGCGCAGAGGATGGTGAGATTGGCCAGCAATTGGCGGAGCAAGGCTGCTATGACCTCATCGTCCTCGACCTTATGCTGCCAAAGGTCGACGGTCTGACGTTGCTGCGACGCCTGCGCGCGCGGGCAGACGCCACGCCGGTCCTTATCCTCACCGCCAAAGATGGCACGGCCTCCACAATCGAGTTGCTCAACTCGGGCGCGGACGACTATCTCAGCAAGCCCTTCGATCTGGGTGAGCTCATCGCGCGCGCCAAGGCGCTCATCCGCCGTGGCAAGGGCGCGTCGCATCCTCTCCTCGCCGTGGCCGACATCGAAGTCAACACGCTGGAGCAGACAGTGCGCCGCGCCGGCCGTCTCATCGATCTCTCGCCGACGGAATACCGCATACTGGAATATATGGTGCATCGGCCGCGCGTCATCGTCTCCAAGCGCGAGTTATTGGAACACCTCTACGACTACAACTGGGAACACCACTCGAATGTGATCGAGGCACACATCTCGAATCTGCGTAAGAAGCTTACGGTAGGCCGCAGTCAGGGCATCCCTGCCCAGCAAGCTGTCGAGACGTTACGTGGGCGCGGCTATCGGCTTGTGGCAGACCCCGAGAGCGCCTGATGAAACGCCGTTCTCTTTCGCGCCGGCTTATCTCGTCCGTGTTGCTGGTCGAACTTGTCTTTGCGGTTGCCATCATCGCTCTTGCGGCAGGCTATGAGCGCCATGCGCACCTGCACTCCTTCGACATCATGCTGCAGGGCCGCGCCGATTCACTGCTGGGCGCCGTGCAGGACGCAGAAGATCCCGCCGACAATGTAATGCTGGACCGTACCGGTCTGTCCCTGCCGCCCGACGACATATATGAGGTGCGCGACAGCAGCGGTCGGCTGCTGGGCCGTTCGCCCAACTGGCAAGGACCCGATCCACACGATGTGGGATCAAGCGGAGACCGCATCTATCGCACCAGGGTCAACGGCCATCACTACCGTGTACTCGCCCTGCACGGCCTGCGTGTTGTCGACCCCGATGACAAGGGCGGGGGCGTGCCCCGTCACATTCTCGTCTTCTACGGCGCACCCACCGCGCAGATATGGCGCCAGGTGCGCAACGCCATCGTCTTCTTTTCTCTCTCCAATCTCATCCTGCTCGCCGTCACCGGAGTACTGATGACATGGCTGCTGCACCGCGGACTTGAGCCCATGCGTCAGCTTGCGGCGGAAGCAGAGAACATCTCCATTCATCAATGGAGCTTTCAGCCTCCGGACAGCGCGGTGGAGACGCGCGAACTGGCGCCGTTGGCCTTCGCACTCGGGGGAGCCATGCAGCGGCTGGAGGCATCCTTCACGCAGCAGCGGCGCTTCGTAAGCGATGCCGCGCATGAGTTGAAAACCGCGGTTGCCGTCGTCAAATCGTCCCTGCAGTTGCTCACGATGCGGCAGCGCACCACGGAAGAGTACAAGGCGGGCGTCGAAGTGAGCCTTGCGGATTGCGAACGCATGGAAGAGATTGTCGCTCGCATGCTGACGCTCGCCCGTGCCGAGCAGCCCGCGATCGCAGAACTTGGATCGGCGACTTCTGACCTGGCGGAAGCCGCCACGACGACAGCGCAGCACTTTCAGTCCATGGCGGAGGTCCGCTCGGTCACGCTTGCGCTCACTGCAAGCGAGCCGGTCTTCGTTCCCTTGACTACCGAGGAATGCGCACTTCTCTGCTCCAACCTGTTGCTGAACGCACTGCAGCACAGTCCACCACAGGCGCGAGTCAAAGTGCTGCTGCAGTCGGAGGCGGCTTGGGCGGAATTACGTATCGAGGATCACGGCGACGGCATCGAGCCGGAACTGCTGCCGCATGTCTTCGAACGCTTTTCTCGCGGCGATCCTTCGCGAAGCCGCAATACCGGGGGCACTGGCCTGGGACTCGCCATCTGCAAGGCCATCGTGGATAAGGCAGGCGGGACGATTGCGCTGGAAAGTCATCTCGGCGAGGGCACGATCGCGATCGTGCGTCTGCCACGCATTACCGGTCCGGCAACGGGCGCGCCGGCTGAGTTGGCCTGGCCGGCACCCCCTTCAGCTTGAATTAATCCTGCCAGCACTAGACTGTGAATCCGGCGCATCCCGCGTCGAGCCGGAGCTATAGATGTTCCATGTATGCAATGCAAATTCCTGCCGCTCGGCGCGCGTCGTGCGGGCCATTCTCGCTGTGGCCTTTCTCGGTAGCCTCGCATCCTCGCCGAGCGCGTTTGCTCAGGGCCCTTATCATGTCATCACGCAATGGAAGATTGGTGGCGACGGCGGCTGGGATTACCTCACTGCGGATGCCGCAGCGCATCGTCTCTACATCACGCATGGTACGCGGGTTGAGGTGCTCGACAGCGACAGCGGGAAGCCCATCGGCGCCATCACCGGGTTACAGGGCACGCATGGCGTCGCGCTGGATGCGGCAGGCAAGTACGGATACATCAGTGACGGCCGTGCCAATGCGGTCGTCGTCTTCGATCGCAGCACGCTCAAGACAATTTCCTCCATTCCAGCCGGCACAAATCCCGATGGCATCGCCTACGAGCCCGTTACGAAGACGGTCTGGGCGTTCAATGGCCGCAGTAATAATGCCACCGTCATTGATACGAAAACGCAGAAAGTAGTTGCAACCATTCCGCTGCCCGGCAAGCCGGAATTTCCGGTCGCGGACGGCAGAGGCAATGTCTACGACAATATCGAGAGCAAGAACGAGATCGTTCGCTTAGACGCTGCGGCGCAGAAGGTCACCGCGGAGTGGCCGGGCTGCGACTCACCGTCGGGCCTCGCAATCGATCGCGCCGCGCATCATCTCTTCTCGGTCTGCGACGGCAAGAAGATGGCGGTGATGGATGCGGACACCGGTAAGGTGCTGGCGACGCCTGAGATCGGCGAGGGTCCGGACGCCGCGGCCTTCGATGCGAAAGAGAAGCTGGCGTTCTCGTCAAACGGCGAAGGGACGCTGACGGTAGTGGATGCCGGCAAATCGGCCTTCCCCGTCGTCCAAAACCTGACCACGCAGCGTGGCGCGCGCACCATGGCCTTCGACTCGGCCAACGGCCGCATCTACCTCACCACAGCTGAGTTTGGTCCGCGGCCCGCACCCACGGCCGAGACGCCGCATCCACGCCCCTCGATTGCGCCAGGCAGTTTCAAGGTTCTGGTGGTGGGCCGCTGAGCATCGTTGACTAATTCGCAGCGAATCGCAAAGGGTCTTAAGACCACCCAACAACCGAACGCCAGCGAGACATCGTTCTTGCTGGCCGTTTTTATATCTCTACGTGTCGATCGCGTGTCATCAGGTAGTAGGTTACAGGCGTCACAACCAGGCTCAGGGCGATCGATACCAGCAGACCACCGATCACTGCGATTGCCAGGGGTTGCAGCATCTGCGATCCGGAACCCAGCGCGAAAGCCAAGCGGCAGCATGCCGCACATCGCCGCCATCGCCGTCATCACAATGGGCCGCAGCCGCCGCTGCGCCGCATGCAGCATTGCCTCGCGTGGCGCCGCGCCTTCCGCCCGATACTTCTCATCTGCATCGAGCAGCAGGATGCCATTCTTTGCCACGATACCGATAATCATGATCAGTCCCATGAACGACGCGACGTTAAAGTCCGTGCCGGTAATTAGCAACGCAAACACAACGCCGGAGATGGAGAGAACCGAAGACGTGAGAATGGCAAATGGCGCGGCGAAGTTACGGAACTCCGCCAGCAGCACGCCGAAGACCAATGCCAGCGCCAGCAACAGCACACGCAGCAACTCGTGAAACGACTGTTGTTGCTCCTGATAGGTGCCGCCATATTCCACGCGAACAGTCGGCGGCAAATGCATTTGCCCCACCATCTGCTGCACCTTCCCGATTGCTGTTCCCAGGTCCGAGCCTTCCAGTCTTCCAGTCACGACCACAAGCTGTTGCAGATTCTCGCGGCGAATCTCGTTTTGCGGTGGTAGCTGTTCGATCGTCTGCCAGTGAACCGAGCGAAGCCAGCTTGCCGGTGGAACTATTGAATACAGTGTTCTGGATCGCATCGAGTGACGTGCGCGTTTCGTCGGGCAGCCGCACGCGAATCGTATACGGACGCCCGTTTGCAATCAACGGTACATTCGCCGTTACGCCGTCAAGGATCGAGGTGGCATCTTCAGCCACCTCCGCCGGCGTAAAGCCCAGCCTGTCGGCGACCACCGGGTTCACCACGAAATTTGTGGCCGGACCGCTGATCGTGTTCTCGATGCCATTCTCTACATCAACCACGCCCGGGATCTTAGCTGATGGCGTCGCCCACCTCTGGCCCCAGCCGATGCAGGAGTGCAGCATCGCTCGAAAAGATCTTGATCTGAATCGGCTCTGGCGCATTCGAAAGATCGCCGACCATGTCCTGCAGCACCTGCGTGAACTCGACATCCAATTCCGGTTCGGTCTTGTGGATCTGTTGCCGCACATCCTGCATCACCTCGTCGATGCCGCGGTCGCGCTTGCTCTTCAGCTTCACGGTGATGTCGCCTGTATTCGCCTCCGTGACCGCGGCGAGGCCCATCTGCAGCCCGGTACGCCGCGACGTGGTCTCCACCTCCGGTGTGCTCCGCAGAATCCGTTCCACATGCGCCAGCACGCGATCGGTCTCGGTCAGCGAACTGCCCGCCGGCATAATGTAGTCCAGCACGAAGCCACCCTCGTCCATGGCGGGCAGCAGGTCGGAGCCGAGCTGCTCTATATCCGAACCAGGTGCCACCCACCAGCACTATGCAGAAGAGCGCGAGCATGAGCGGCCGCGCCAGTGACCAGCCCAGCACCCGTTCATGCCAGTGCAGCACGTGACCCATGACTCGCCCCGTCTCTGCGTCGTCTTTCGCCTCGTCCGCGGAATGATCGCGCAACAAGGCCATGCTCAGAGCCGGCGTCCATGTCAGCGCCAGCAGCAGGGATGTCAGCAGTGCCGCAGTCATGGTCACGGCCAGCGCGCGGAAGAAGCTGCCCGTCACGCCGGTTACCGCGATCAAGGGCAGGAAGACCACCACAGGCGTGATCGTCGAACCAATCAGCGGTCGGGTAACTTCGGCAAGCGCCATACGCACTGCCTGCACGCGTGTCTCGCCAGAGTCTCGGTGCAATACGATGTTTTCCACCACCACGATGGCATCGTCGATCACCAGGCCAATCGAGGCCGCCAGGCCGCCCAGTGTCATCAGGTTGAAGCTTTGACCGATGATCTTCAGAAAGACAACCGCTACCGCGATGGTGACAGGAATCACCAGGCCGGCAATCAGCGAAGAGCTCCAGTCGCGCAGAAAAAGGAAGAGGATCACGCAGGCCAGCACGAGCCCGATCAGGATTGCGTCGCGCACGCTCCCGATGCTCTCCCGCACCAGCTCGGACTGATCGTAGTAAGGCTCAAGCCGTACGCCCGGCGGCAGCTTCTTGCGCAGTTGCGCCACCTCCGCGCTCACCGCGCTGGCCACCGCTACCGTGTTGCTATTAGGCTGGCGCGTAATGTTCAGCAGCACCGCCTGCTTTCCATCTGCTGTCACGACGGTGTAAACCGGCATCGCCGCCTTCACCACGGTGGCCACATCCGCCACGCGCACCGGAGCGCCATTCGGAGTCGTCTTCACCACAAGCTGGCTCAGCTCGTGCGCATCGTGTACCTGCGCGCCAACCAGTCCCAGGAACAATTGATGGTTGGCCTCATACAGCCCGGGCGAGTCGATGACGTTCGATGCATTCACGGCGGTGGAAAGGCCGCTGATGGTCACCCCGGAGGACTGCATGCGCGCCATGTCCGGAACAATGTGGTACTCCGGAATCTTTCCCCCCTGCACCGTCACCATGCTCACCCCCGCGGTGCGGTTCAGCGGCGGTTTCAATTCGTAGGTCGCCATCTCCCACAACGCCATCTGTGACATGGTGTCGGAAGTAAGGCTGTAGCCAAGGATCGGAAACGTAGCAAACGTGAGTCGATTGGTGGTGATCTTCGCCGTAGGCGGCAGCGTCTGCTGCACCTTGCTCAATGCTGCATCCACCAGTTGCAGCGTGCGGTACATATCCACGCCCCAAGTGAAGAACAGGCTGATCTCCGCCGAACCGCGGCTCGTCGTCGAGCGCACCGTCACCAGTCCGGGAACGATATTTACCGCGTCTTCAATAGGTTTGGTGATCATTACCTGCATCTGTTCCACCGGCATGACGCCGTTGTCCACGCCGATCACCACGCGCGGAAAGTTCGTATCTGGAAAGACCGAGATGGGTACCTGCGTCCCGAGATAGAGACCTGCGATTGTCAGCACAATCAGGAAGAAAAAGATGGTGCCGCGATATCTCAGCAGCCAGAATCGCCGCTCTTCCGGCTCATCCTGATTCGTCGTCACTCCATCTGGCGGGAGTGCCGGCGTCCTCACTTGTCATCCTTCGCCGCGCCCGGCTTGTTCGCGCCGTCGGCATCTGTGGCCGCGCCTACTGTCACCTTTGTCCCGTCTTCGAGCGCGTAGTTGCCGGAGCTGATCACCATATCGCTCGCTATCAGTCCCTTCGTCATCTGCACGCGTCCGGCGTCTGTGATCCCGACACTCACCGGTTTGTTGCGCGCCGTGCCATCGGCAGGCCACCACCATCACGGATTTGCTGCCATCCTGCGCAGTGAGCAGCGCAGACAACGGGACCGTCAATGCCTGCCGCGCCTCCCTGCCCACAATCGAGGCGTGCACCGGCGTTCCGACCTTCAGCCCGCCCTTTTTATTGTCGATACGCAGCCAGATCTCCACGGTGGTGCTGCCCGGGTCAAGCGCCGGGCTGATCAACGAAACCTTCGCCAACACTGGTTCGGCAAGACCGGGCACCGTGATCGTCGCCGCATCGCCCAGCTTCAGTTGCTGCGCGAGCTCTTGTGCCAGATGCACCTTAGCCAGCACGACTGATGTATCCATCACCGTCAGCAACGTCGATCCAGCCGCCACTGTTTCTCCGGCGAAGAGCGGCCGCTCCGTCACTACGCCCGAGATCGGACTCCGTATCTCCGAGTAAGCAACCTGCGCCTCCGCGCCCTGATACTTGCCCTCGGCGGAGGCGAGCTGTCCCTTCGCCGCTTCGAGCGATGCTTGCCGGGCAACACTCTTCTGCGCCTCCAGATGCTTCACCGCCGTCTCGTACGCGGCCTGCGCCTGCACCAGCGCCGCCTGCGCCGTATCCAGATCGCGCCCCGGTATGGCGCCCTCTGCGAACAACTGCTTGCGCGCATTCACGATGCTCTGGTTCAGCGCCAGATTCGCCTTGGCCTGCGCCACATCGAGCTGCGCCCTCTGGTATTCCTCCGGAACCTGCGCCTGCGTTGCTGTCGCATATGTTGCCTGCGGCCGCTGCATAGGAGCCTCGATTGTCCATGGCTGCCGCTGTAAGGTCGCGATTTTCGAGCGTTGCCAGCAACTGCCCTGCCCGTACGTGCGAGCCTCGTTGCACGAAGAAGCGTCGCACCGGCGCGCTGATCTTTGGTGCAATGGCGGCCTGCTCCAACGGCGTCAGCACGGCATCGGCGGGTATGTGCTCGGCTATAGTGCCCAGCGTCGGATGTTCTGCCTGCACCGTCACCAGCGCCGTAGGCGTATTGTCCGCGCTCTTGCTGCAAGCCGTGAAGAAGGCGCACCCCCCCACCAGCACAGCAAGCGGTGCGCCCATCCTCCGCCTATCCATTCTCATGCTCACAGCGTCCCCGTCAGTACCTGCAGATTCGCCAGGCCAGTCTCATACCGCACCACACCGTCCTCGCGTGCATTCTCTGTCGCGGTCAGCGACGTCTGCGCGTCGACCACTTCCAGCGCAGTCGCCTCACCTGCTGTATAGCGCAGCTTGGTCAACCGCAGGCTCTCGGCCGCCGTCTGCGTGCTCAATTCCAGGGATGCTGCCTGTCGCTGCGCCTCCGCCGCTTCCGCATAGGCTTCGTCAAGCGCCGCAATCAGGTGACGCTGCGTTGCCGTCAACGCCACACGCGCGGCGTCACGGCGAATCTCCGTCTGCTTCACCCGATGCTGCGTGGCCAGCCAGTCCCACACTGGTATGTCCACGGTCGCGCTCGCCGAGTAGCCCAGGTTGTTCACTCCGTTCGGGCCCTTTGCCGCAAACTGCGCTGCGTCAATGCCGTAGTTGAAATTCAGAGCCAAGTCGGGCATGTATGCTGCGCGTGCGCCCAGCACCTCCGCATCGTTCATGTGCACAGCAGCCAGCGCACTTCGTAACTCGGGGTTGTGCGCGGCGGCCTGCGCCTCCACATCGGCGCGTGAGGGCAGCGCGTGCAGCGGCGCTGCTTGCGTTGCGTAATTCGTCCGCGGATCGGGGAATAGCAGCACGCCCAGCTCCAACCGTGCCTTCCCAGCAGCCAGCTTTGCATCTGCCAGGTCGCGCTCGCGCTGCTGCTGCTGCAGTTGCGCCTTCACCACGTCTGCGTGCGCTACCTCGCGAGCAGCCTCGCGCTTGCTCGTCAAGTCGGTAAACCCCGCGGCCTCGTTCGACGCACGTTGCGCCACTGCCACTTTATGTTCACTCGCAGTCAGGTTGTAATAGAGCACTACCACTGTAGCCACCAGCCCCCGCTGCGCTATTTCATACTCCGCCGCGGCCCGAGCCGCAGTGGCGTCCGCAAGCCGCACATCCGCAACGCTCTTCAGCCCCACCGTCTCGGTCACCGCCGCCTGGCTGGTGTACTCATGCACGGCATTGTTCGCAATGAAAATCGGCGCGGGCGTCTGGGTGCTGCCGGCCAATAGCGTTCCCTTGCCGCCAGTACCCTGCGTATAGAGATATTGATTGTGGTATACCGCGTTCGGCAGCAGCGCCGCGTGCGAGATGGAGCGATCGAGTGCCGTGGCCTTCGCATCTGCGCCGGCCGCTGCAACATTTGGGTCGTTCCCCTGCGCACGATCAATCGCTTGTGGAAGGGTGATCACCGTTGGTGCGTTGGACGATGCGTCGGCGTTCTGCGCCGGCGTTGCCATCAGCACATGACTTTGCGATATCGCCGCGCAGATGGCAATACATCTCATTCCCGTCCGGTATCGCCCTAAAGCCTGAACTGGCAACCTCATGCAGTACGCAAGATAGCGCCCGTAACCTTAAAGCGAGGTGAAGCCGAAAGGATTGGAGGCAAATGGCTACCAGTTTTCGTCAGTCTTCCTACCGAAGTCAATATTGACACACTGGTCTGCATCGAACTCTTCACGCGGCTTCCATTTTGCGGAAGAGCGCTGGGTAGAAAGCGTATTCGCCCATTCTGGCGCCCTGCTCAGGTCGCTGCGTGCAGGGTCGAATTGTGCAGCCTGGAGAGTACGTAGCACCGCGGCGCCGATTACCCATCGTTGGTTGTACGGAGTCGCCATACCAACGGTTGTACGTAACCGATTAAGTTATCTTTGCCTCAAAGAATATCGTTTTTATAATGGATGCGCGACGGCAAATCCTCTGGACAGATGTCGCTTCCGGCATATATACATGGGCGACCGCGAAACTGACGTTTGAGCTACGCAGTTTTCGTGCCGAGGGTTCAGGCAACGATTGAACCCTTCGGATTTGGATGACACATACAGTGTGACCGCAACGTCGTAGAGCGTGCGCGGCTGCAGGGGTTGCCGGGGAATGAAGCGACTTGTGAAAGCAGACACCTATTCCAGCACGGTGGAAATGACCGCACAGGCAAAGTTCAGAGATGCGGCACCGTTCAACCGCTCATTTAACCAGCCTTAAAAGAAACGGGAGCTATGAGACCTGAATTGAAACAAGTGATGAACCGCATCGGCCAGTGCGGACGCGCCATCTCGCAGGAAAGTAGGGGGCCGGCGGCCCTGCTGACGCTTCTGATCCTGTGTACCACGGTTGCCTTTGGGCAGTTGACCACGGCAGACATCCTCGGCACGGTTACGGATGCGAGCGGCGCGGTCGTCCCCAACGCAACAGTCACTCTCACCAACCTCGGCACCAACCAGACACGCGTTGCCCAGAGCAGCGGCTCCGGCGACTACACCTTCACGCTTCTCCCCGTCGGCCACTACTCCGTCTCGGTGAAAGCGACGGGATTCGAGGCATCCATCAACAAGGATCTCTCCGTGGAAGCAGGCGATCGCGCCCGCAACGACGTTCACCTGCAAACAGGCTCAGCATCCACGACCGTGGAAGTGCAGGCGACTACGCCCCTGCTTCAGGCCGACAGTGCGACGGTCAGCTCGACCGTGACCGCGAAGGCGGTGCAGGATCTACCCCTCAACGGACGCAACTTCGTCCAGCTCGTGGCCCTGGTCCCCGGCGCCAACGAGGGTCAGGGCAACGGGCTCAGCAGCGGCGGCCGCCCCGATGATCGCCGCACCAACGCCGCTGGCCTCTCCGTGAACGCACAGGACAGCAGCCTTAACAACTGGGTAGTCGATGGCGTCGATGATAACGAGCGCATCATCGGCACCATTGGCGTCAAGCCGAACGTCGAAGGTATTCAGGAAATCACCGTCCAGACCAACAGCTACGCTGCAGAGGCCGGACGTACTGCCGGGGGCGTGATCAACATCGTCACCCGTTCTGGAACCAACCAGTTCCATGGCTCCGCCTACGAGTACTTCCGCAACGACGTCTTCGACGGCCGCAATTACTTTCAGACCACCGGTCCCAAGCCCGAACTTCGCCAGAACCAGTACGGCGCCAGCATCGGCGGCCCGATCTTCAAAGACAGAACGTTCTTCTACTTCGACTGGGAAGGATTCCGCCAGGTCACAGGCGTGACCGACACCGGCACTGTCCCCAACATCACGGAATGGAACGACATCAATAGTCAAAATGGCGGATCCCCCCAGGCGCTGCTGTCGACGGCAAACGGCACCGCGGGTCTTCCCATCAACCCGCTCATGCTGAATTACCTGAAGCTCTTTCCGAAGCCGACCAACACAGATCCCACGGCGCTGGCCAACAACTTCACCATCAGCCCGAACAAAACGCAGAACTACAACACCTACGACGCCCGCATTGATCACCGGTTCAACGACAAGAATCTGTTCTTCGGCCGGTTCTCGTACAACAACGTCGCTACCTTTACTCCTCCCGCATTTGGCACCGTGAATGGCATCGAGATCAGCGGCGGCCGGTACAACTTCGACGGTCCTGCAACCAACGGCGCCCAGCAGTACGCCTTCGGCTACACCCATATCTTCACGCCTGCTGTCTTGCTTGATCTTCGGGCGGCGTTCACTCGCATCAATAACCTCTCCTTGCCGCTCAACTACGGCACTGGTGTGGATCAAAAGATCGGCTTCCCCGCCAGCATGACCTCCTTCAGTCCATTTGCTGACTCCCTGACGCCGATCTAACGTTGGCCCCTTCGGTGATATCGGTGACGGTGCGTATGTTCCCCTGCAGGATATCGACAACACCTTCCAGTACAACGGTACGGTCAGTTGGACCAAGGGCAACCACAACTTCAAATTCGGGGCAAGCTTGATTCGCAGACAAGCGCGGAACGTGCAAAGCGCCTCGGCCGTCGGTGTCTACCAGTTCAATCTGTCCAGCGACACAAATACCGATCAGCTGACGCAGCAGAGCAACCAGCTTGCCTCCGCGCTGGTCGGCGGCTTCAACAGCCAAACCCGTAACTTCAACATCTCTCCTCCCGACTACCGCGCCTGGGAGCCGAGTGGCTTTGCGCAGGATAGCTGGAAGGTGAATCCGAAGCTGACGCTGCTCCTTGGCGTTCGCTATGACGTCTTCACTCCCTTCACCGAAGCGCATAACCACATCTCGAACTTCGACTATGGACAAGCGCTTGCATCCACTCCTGCTACCGTGAGCTCTGCATTGAAGATAGCCGGCGTGAACGGTGTCAGCGATACAGTAGACATCCCCACCCAGTACGGCAACGTCGCTCCGCGTCTCGGCTTCGCCTACTCGGCAACGCCTACCATCGTCATCCGCGGCGGCTACGGACTTAGCTACTTCCCCGGCAACTACACCTCCAACGGCGACCTGAAGAACGCCCCGTTCACCTCCGTCTATTCTCCGGTCTGCCAGTCCACCATTGCTGTTCTCCTCGAGTCTAGGGTTGCTGGAGCAAGTGCCGGTCAAAACCCGGATTGCGCTAGCAAAGCAGGAGGTTTTCAACCCGGAGTGATCAACGAGGGCATCCCGGTTCCTGCGCCCCCCACCCCATCTCAACTCGCGAATCTGTCCACACTCCCCGGTCTGGGGTTTGTCGCCGAAGCGCCTGACTTCAAGTCGGCTCTCATCCAGCAGTTCAACCTGCAACTGGAGCAGCAGCTCGGCGCCAACGTCTTCATCCTCGGCTACGTCGGCAACATCGGCCAGCATCTGCCGGAATCCATCAACGCCATCAACACACCGCTGCCATTCAACCTCTTCACCGATCCCGGCGGGGCAACACGTCCACTTGCTACGCAGCTTCCCAATCTCGGCGGCTTCAGTTATCTGGCGAGCGGTGGTATCTCGAACTACAACGCCCTGCAGACATCCTTCCAGCGTCGCTTTACCAAGGGGCTGGCTATCGACGCGAACTACACCTGGGCCAAGGCGTTGAGCGACATCAGCGGCTTCTCCGAGCAGGGTGACCAGGGCTGGAGCAACGCCAATCCTTACGACATCCGGGGAACCGAGTACGGCACCTCTGAAGACCAGATCGCAAATCGCTTTGCCCTCGGCCTCAACTACGAACTGCAGTACGGGAAAGAGTTCACGGGTATCAAGAAGGCATTCCTCGGCGGCTGGCAGACAAATATGATCGCTGCCTGGCAGAGCGGCAAGCCCTTCTCTGTCATCAATAGCGGCTCCGGTGCGGATCAAGCTATCGAAGCAGATGGCAACCTGCACGGCTACGTCAATCGCGCAGTCCCGCAGAACGGCAACGGAAATGATCGTCCAAATACGATTGCTGATCCTCGCAGTGGCCCACACAGCCTGTCTCACTTCTTCAACACAGCAGCCTTCGCTCCGCAACCCCTCGGAACGATTGGCAGCACCCAGCGCAATTCGCTGACTGGTCCCCACTTCCGCCATGTCGATCTGTCGCTCTTCAAGAACTTCCCGGTCACGGAGCGGGTGAACATGCAATTCCGTGTGGAAACCTACAACATCTCCAACACGCCGAACCTCTTCATCGCGAACAACAACAGCAACAACCAGGAGTTCGGCAACGCTTCCTTCGGCACGGTTTCGGCAACCGATCCGAACTACACCCCACGGCAGTATCAGTTCGCTCTCAAACTGCAGTTCTAAAGGGGAGAAAGCTAGACCGGCGGCGGAGACAATGTCTCCGCCGCCGGTCTGCTTTGGTAAACATGCACTGGATGACATCCACCGTAGGTCCCAGAGCCAAAATGGTTGATGTTCTTTCTGCCTCAGCTTAGAGAGGCCGTGGCTTCATGAACACAGCGCCACGACAGATTGGTTTCGACCCATTCCTGTGACCATGTTGCGCCCTCCTGGAAGGTTCAGAGGTGTATGTCATTGAAGGAATGGTAGGCACGAGGAGACTCGAACTCCTGACCTCTACCGTGTCAATTTGTTAATGGAACGCAACTCATTGAAACTACACGGCACAAACCGCGCTTCAACACTACTAAAAACACGGGGATTTGATTGGTTTGGACCCTTAATGGACCCTCTTAAGATTGTCACGGGTCGATAGTCGAAATGCAGGTCTGGAGGCGTGCTATCGCTTGCTCCCGACGTCCGGTAAAGGCAAGCAGCATCTCGTAACGCCGCTCCGCTTCGTGCAAAGCAAGTTCTTTGAACCAACCGCGTGGACTGATTTTTTCCGCCTCCATCATTCTGTCTGCTCCTTAGTTCAAGGTTCTTTGTCTCCTAGCACGCGTTGCATGCGATCCCTCGCAGCGTGGATGCCAAGAGGGTCAAGCTGGCCGACTCAAGGACAACCCACGCCTCCGTCTTGGCGGTCCCGTCCGCCGCTGGCAGGTTTGAGTGCGCATACCCGGGGTGCACTTGGTCAGGGATGAGAACGCACGTGTCAACCGCAGAGGGACGGCTTCTCGTGATGACAAAAGCGCAATAGGCTTGCAGATTTGTCATCAGGAACCCTGTGCATTGGCCTGTTTTCACCAATCGAGATTTAGCCGCGCCACCGGCTAGTGAACACAGGGGGACTTGCGGGGAGTAATCCCTTGCTTTCCGAGCGTTCCACCAGCAATGCCTCATTCCAGCCTGGATTGGCGCGGCACATCAGGTGTGCGGTCGCCGAAATTCAAAGCTTGTGTCCGATGGCTCGAGGACGCGTAACGCGGCAGGGATAACCCACCTTTCGATGGAGGCGCAGATGGACTCAGGACAGGTAAGCTCACAGACATTCCTTGGAGTCGCCTAATCGAATGCCGCATATTTCTCTGCTGGAAAGCCAACCTGGAATTCGCGGCGCGATGGCGTTTCGACGAAACTGCTCGTCCGCTGAATGACCTTGTCGAGGCTCTATTGCGATCGCCCAACAGCCTCTCGCTTGGAGAGCGTGAACTGATCGCGACCTACGTGTCCTATCTGAACGACTGCCACTACTGCCAGTCTATCCACGGCGCTATTGCCGCAGCACATCTGGATGGCGATGAGGAGCTCGTGCGCCGCGTCAAGTCTGATTTTCAGTATGCCTCCATATCGGAAAAGCTGAAGGCGCTCCTTGTCATCGCAGGCAAAGTGCAGCTTGGGGGCAAGCACGTTACAGCAGAAGATGTGGCGCAGGCGCGCAGCCTGGGCGCAACGGATATTGAGATCCATGACGCCGTTCTGATCGCAGCAGCTTTCTGCATGTACAACCGCTATGTGGATGGGTTGGCAACCGTACAGCCGCGCGATGAAGCCATGTATCGGGAGCGCGGAAAGATTGTGGCGTGCGACGGTTATGCGAGTGTGAGCAAAACATATCTCCCGGCCGAGCCGGTGGGACGCTGAGGGAGCAGTATGGCGCATATCTTACTTCCTGAAGGATTGCCCGGTATTAGCGGCGCGTTCGCCTTTCGTCCGGAAACAGCCAAACCCATGCGTGAACTGGCGCATGTACTGCTGCACGAGCCCAACAGCCTCGCGCCTGGCGAGCGCGAACTAATCGCTACGTATGTTTCATCGCAGAATGATTGTTATTTTTGCCAGACCAGCCATGGCGCAGCAGCAGCCTGTCATTTGGGCGGAGACGACGTGGTGCGCCGCGTGAAAGCGGACTTCGAAAGTGCATCCATCTCTCCGAAGCTGAAAGCATTACTTGCGATCGCCGGTAAGGTGCAGCGCGGTGGAAAGCTCGTAACTACCGAAGACGTAGAGCGGGCGCGAGGCGAGGGCGCTTCCGATGTAGAGATTCACGATACGGTGCTCATCGCCGCGGCCTTCTGCATGTATAACCGCTATGTGGACGGCCTTAACACATGGCAGCCGCGCGATGTCGGCATGTATGGCCAGATGGGTCAGCACCTCGCCGAACATGGCTATCTGAAATCTTCACGATAGTGGTGCAATTGCTCTTACCCGGTGCCGGAGGCGTTACCGCTCTGGTGCCCGAGATCGCAAAGAGTCTTGCGCAATCATGGATTGGCCAATAGCGGTGAGAGTCCACCGAAGGATTGGGAAAACTCCCCATCGACCGGTTCAGGACATTGCATCGACTTAGCTAGTACTGTTCATCCGTGCCGCCCACCAAGCGATCTCTTCCCCCGAACGTGGGCGACCACCATGCTGTTGTCACGCTAACCCCCGGCGTCACTCTGCTTGTAGTGCCAAGTCTTCTGGGAGACTCGAAAAACAATATGAATGTCGTTCGCAATGTGCTGGCATTTGTAATGCTTGCTTGCCTCAGTTTGTCTGCTCAGCAGATCACGGGAAACATGCGTGGTAGTGTTACAGACCCAAGCGGCGCTGTCATTCCGGGCGCCGCGGTTACAGCGCGGCAGGTGGAAACGGGTCTGTCACGCAGCACGACCACCGAGCGCAACGGTACCTACGTTCTTCTGGAACTCCCGGTCGGACACTACAGCCTGCAGGTCGCAGCGAAAGGCTTCCAGGAATACGTTCAGGACGGCATCATGCTGAACGTGAACGAGACGGCTTCGGTCTCGCCTCATCTCGCGGTCGGATCGGAAAAGCAGCAGGTGCTGGTCCGCGCCGATGCCGAGCTGATTGAGCCAACCGTCACCAGCATGGGAAAGGTGGTCCAACAGCGCGAGTTGGAGGACCTGCCGCTGAACGGCCGCAACTTCTCGCAACTCGGTCTATTGCAGCCTGGCGTCGTTCCCTTGACGCCTGGGATAGCTGAAGCGGGCGGATCGCTGCGTGACGGACAGGCATATGCGGTCAATGGCCAGCGACCTGAATCAAATAACTTTCTCATCGACGGGGCGAACAACTTTAACGGCATCGACGGCGGATTCGTCCTCAAGCCTCCGGTGGACGCGATCAGCGAGTTTCGCATTATCACGCATAGCGCGAATGCCGAGTTCGGAGGCGCGCTAGGATCGACGACAAACATCATCACCCGGTCGGGCACAAACCAAGTCCACGGGACGTTGTGGGAGTTTTTCCGCAACGACGCACTCGATGCAAATAATTATTTCGCGGTGACGAAGGAGCCACTGAAGCAAAACCAGTTTGGCGCCACGGTCGGTGGTCCAATCAAAAAAGATAAAACTTTCATATTCGGCTTCTATGAAGGCTTCCGCAATCGCCAGGGCGAGACAGAGCTGACCACAGTGCCGTCGCTCGAGCAGCGTACCGGCAACTTCTCCCAACTCTGCCCGGAAGGCTTCACACAGGGCTTCTGCAACAATCCGGCGCACCAGCTTTTCAACGTACTTGCCAATGCACCATACCCGAATAACCAGGTGCCTCAGACCCAGTTCAACTCGGTCTCAAAAAATCTGCTGAGCTTCTTCCCGCGTCCAAATGCCGGCACCAATCTGTTCTCTACCACTCAAACTTTAAGCAACAACACCGATCAGTTCGGCATCAAGGTCGACCATTACCTCACTCCGCGCGACACGCTGAACTTCAATTACATGTTCAACCAGCTCTCCCAGGTCGATCCTCTATCGCCGGGCGGCGCCAGCGTGCCGGGTTTCCCGGTTGGCGAAGACCAGCGCGCGCAGAACTTTGTCGCGCAAGAGACGCACACCTTTTCGCCGACCCTGATCGGTGTGGCGCGCTTCTCGTTTCTCCGCAACAAGTTCCTCTTCGGCGAGCACGAAAACCATCAGACGCCCGCAAGCCTTGGATTCCAATACGAGCCGAGCCTCGATATCGCTGCTGGACCGCCATTCATCCAAGTGAATGGCTATTCCACGGTGGGTGATCCGATCACCGGCCCGCGCAATACCTACGAAAACGTCTTCGATTACTCCGGATCGCTGACCTGGGTGCGCGGCAATCACACGCTGAAATTCGGCGGCGGATATCAGCGCCAGCAGATCAACGTGCTGCAAGGGATTGCGACCAACGGCTTCTTCGTATTCTCGCCATTCCCGGTAACGGATGCTTTCGCCAGCTTTCTCACCGGATCGCCGGTCGTCTTCTTGCAAGGTATCGGCGATTTCTCGCGCGGCATTCGCGGCAACAATGCGAACTTGTACGTGCAGGATACGTATAAGGTCACATCGGGATTCACAGTCAATGCGGGACTGCGTTACGAATTGCCCGAACCGTACACCGAAACTCATAACCGGGTATCGTTGTTTGAGCCGGGGAAGAAGTCCCAGATCATGCCGAATGCGCCCGCGGGACTGTTGTATCCGGGCGATCCTGGTGTGCCGGCCGGCCTGATCCCCACCGATGTGAAGGCTTTTGCGCCTCGCCTTGGCGTGGCGTGGGACCCGAACGGTAATGGCAAGTCGCTGGTAACTGCGGCATATGCAATCTTCTATGAGCCCTATTACACCGGACAGGGTGGTCCTCTGCAGGCGCCGATCAGTGCGCCGCCCTTCCTGGGAACGCCGCAGGTGAGCCTGCCGGACTTCGCGAATCCGTTCAACGGCAATCCGCCGGCGCCGGGGACATTCTCCAAGCCACTCACGAACCTGACTCTGTCGCCGACGTTGACCCTTCCTTACACGCAGGATTGGGACTTGAACCTGCAGCACTCGTTAGGGTCCGATTTGCTGCTCGAGATCGGATACGTGGGCACCAAGGGCACGCGCCTGCCGCGTTTTATCGAAGCGAACCCGGCGGTATTCGTTCCGGGATTCGTGGACGGCCAGCCGATTTCGAATTCCAGCAACGCCGATCAACGGCGGCTCTATTCCGGCTGCACGCTCGCCGATTCGCCGAGCAGTTGCCAGTACTCATCGACCGGCGAGATCGCGGGCATCGCCAACTCGGCATACAACGCGTTGGAAGCATCGATGCGCAAGCGGTTCAGTCACGGGCTCTCATTTCTCGCATCGTACACATGGTCGAAGGCGATCGACGATGTTTCGTCGTTGAACATAACCGGATCGGCGGCGAAGCCAGTCGCAGGCGAAAACGATCTCGCCCAGGATCCGTTTAATCTCGCAGCAGAGCGTGGGCTCTCGCTGTTCGACGCGCGCAACCGATTCGTTGGAAGCTATGAATGGGCACTTCCGTTCTGGAACCATGCCCAGAACTGGTACCAGCGGGGGCTCGGCGGATGGCAGTTGAATGGCATTGCCACTCTGATGAGCGGAACGCCCTTCACCGTCTTCGACTCGAACGACGTTGCGGCGCAAGGCACCGCGCCGGAAATCACCGGGTTCTCCGCGCAACGACCCAATCTTATCGGCAACCCCAACAACGGGCCGCGCGGGGTGAACGCGTGGCTCAATACCAGCGCTTACCAGCGACTCGACCCCGTATCCAACGCAGGCCAATTTGGCACGGAACGCCGCAACGTGAATGTCGGCCCGGCTTATTCCGACTGGGACTTCGCTGCGCTTAAGAATTTCAAAGTGACAGAATCGAAGCAGTTCCAGTTCCGCGCAGAGCTGTTTGACATCCTGAACCGCACGAACTTCCGGTTGCCCGACAGCGACATCAGTTCGCCAACGTTCAACCATATCCTTGAGGCGGAGGCTCCGCGTCAGGTGCAGTTTGCGTTGAAGTTCATGTATTAGCAGGTCCGAACAAACAGACGTGGGGATGTCAGTAGAAAACGGTGCCGTAGTGGAACATATGACTCGGCGTGAGATCACGTCGAAGACTATTGGGAGCATTGCAATGGTTTCGGTGGCTCGCAGTGGTTTCAGTTCGCCAGGCGAATGGAGTTTCAAGATATGAGTTCAGAAATCTCCTCCGATGTTGCACGGCTGGAGGCGCTTGAGAAGCGTCGACTAGCGCCATCATCCACCAATCTGTCTCTGGTGGATGAACGTACAGTAAATGAGCAGGTCCGGAAATTGTTCGCTCAATACCGCGAGCGCTTTGCCCGAACCAATCTTCCCGGTATCGTGCTGTGCTTCGCCACGAACCCTGCGCTTCTCAAAGGCATGATACAGCTCGCTGAGGAACTCCTCTTCGGTGATAGCCTATTGAGCCGACGGCATAAGGAGATGATTGCTACTTATGTCTCGCAGCAGAACGCTTGCCCCTATTGTGCCGACAGCCACGGCGCTTTGCTTGGAGCGCAGGGCGGGTCACCCGAAGTGATTTGCGCTTTGCAGCATGGTGATCTCAACGCTCATCTGTTCACAAGCGCGGAACTGGCTCTGCTGAAGTTCGCTGGAAGCGTAAACGCAAATTCATCGGCCGTCACCCGCGCGGATGTGGAAGCAGCGACCGGCGCAGGCTGGACGGAACCGCAAGTTGCCGAAGCGATACATATCGCGGCCCTCTTCGCCGCCTTCAACCGCGTCGCCAACGGCTTTGGACTGCCTTCTCCTTATCCTGACGGTTTGTAAGACCAGCTATGACCGAACCTCCAATCCGCGACGGCCAAAACGCGGTACATGGACTCCACAATCAGAGACCCTTGCGCTCTTGCGCGTCTCCGGCAACTCCATCAATGGATGGAGTCGGCGAAACCACTCCGCGTGGCGTCGAGCGGTGGTATGTCGACTTCGACAAATGCATTCCCGGTTTCGCCGAAGCTGGATCCTGCGGCATCTGGATCGCCGAGTGCCCTGGACACGTGCCCTCGGTGCGGCCAAAACTGCTCACCATGATGGCTCGAAGAATCGGTAAAGAATGAAAACGAATTCCCATCCAGTAGATGAAGAGAGCTCGACTCGATATCCGGGCTGGGGTGTACTCGCCGCCGCCTTTACCGGCGTCATGGTGAGCTTTGCTCCGATCGTTCCCTACACCTTCAGCTTATTCCTCGATCCGTTGCATGCGGCCTTTGGGTGGAAGCGGGAAGCGATGAGCGGTGCATTCGCATTAGCCGCCATTACGGTCGCATTCGTTTCACCTCTGATCGGCATTTTGCTCGACCGCTTTCCGCCGCGCCGTACTATCCTCCCCGGGATTCTGGTTTTTGCCATCGGGCTCGCCGCACTCAGCCGACTGACGCCGCATATTGTTCAGTTCTATGCCACGTTCTTTGTAATAGGGTTGGTGGCAAACGCCACCGCACAATTTGCGTACACGCGCACGATTCTTACCTGGTTCACGACCCACAGAGGAATGGCACTCGCATTGTTGCTCACTGGAAGCGGCATTGGCTCCATTCTAATTCCGCCACTTACCGAATGGATGATCCAGCATCACGGCTGGCGCAGCGCCTTTCTGTTATTGGGCGGCATCGCCATCCTCGGCTTTCCGCTCACCGCCGTTCTGGTGCGCAATCGCCCCGAGGCGGCGATCGTTCGCAGCGAGCACCGTGCGGACACAGGAGTGACAGTCGCGGCCGCGTTGCGGACTGCTGCGTTCTGGATCCTTGCTTTCATCACTATCCTCTCTGCATTCAGCGAAAACGGTCTTGTGACCAACCTTGCTTCCATCCTCACCCAACATGGGGTACTTGCAGCAAGCGCGGCGCTCGCTTTGTCGGTTCGCGGAGGGGCGGGTATCATTGGCCGGCTCGGCGTCGGCTTCGCGATCGATCGCGTCTCTCCGGAACGCATTCAGTCGCTTGTTCTCGCGTTGGCAACCACCGGAACATTGATTCTTGCTTTCGCCGGCAGCACATGGACGGCCCTGTTGGGAGCGGCCGTCCTTGGCGTGGGGCTGGGCAGCGAAGCAGACGTGGGACCATACCTACTCGCGCGCTATTTCGGCCGCCGGCATTTCTCAGTGCTATACGGTCTTACCTGGACCGCGTACGCCATCGGCGGCGCTACGGGACCGCTGTGGATGGGGCACTGGTATGATCGTGCCGGCGCTTATTTGCCGCGGTTCATCGTGTATCTTGCGGCAGTGGCATTTGGAGCGGTGATTCTCAGCTTCTTCCTGCAATCCGGTCGAGAGAGCCTTCCGTCTGAGCGGGAACTGATCGCAAACGCGGGCGTACCGCTCGAAGGCTAGCGACTGGAAGCCGGTCAGCTTGATTCTCGGGTTGACATGCCGAAAGCTCGCACCGTTTCTGTTGTTCTTCTGAGAACTGAATACGAATCAACCGAAAGGATGAGGGCAACAGTTCCGCCCGACTGCTATACCTTCGTACGTGAAATCTGTTCTCGGCAACAGGTGGGCGATGTTGATGAGCGTGCGGTCCCGCTGTCCGATCATGCGCTGCTATGTGCGGTGGCGCGTGGGGAAAGGTCCCGCTGCGTATCCGCGTTGCCGAACGATCGGTACGAACCGACACCCGAAGCCGTAAATTCTCGGGCTGTTATCAAGCCCAATATGTCTCACTATGCTGTTCCTATTCGGGATTCAACCACAGCCGCGTCGAGGGAAGTCTCTTCGCACATCAGACTTTGGTTGGAGTTAAATTTCAACCCGGCACTCAGCTGTTTTTCGTCGATCACCGCGGGCAGATTCGCATATGCTTTCCCACGGCGCGATCAATGCGCCACTTCTTCGTTGAATGGACGTCTCATGCCTCACATCAAGCTTCCTGAAAACCTTCATGGCATCCGCGGGCCGATGGCATTTCGCCCTGAAACGGCAAAGCCCCTTAACGAATTGGCCGAAATTCTTCTGCATGCGCCGAATTCGTTGCCTCAAGCAGACCGCGAACTGATTGCCACCTATGTCTCGTCGCTAAATGATTGCTATTTCTGTCAGACCGTTCATGGTTCGATAGCTGCTGCCTGCCTTGATGGCGACGAAAATATGGTCAAGCAGGTGAAGCGCGACTTTAGAGCCGCACCGGTCTCGGACAAGTTGAAGGCACTCCTCGCGATCGCCGGCAAAGTTCAGCGGGATGGCAAGCTCGTTACACCCGAGGACATCGCGATTGCCCGCGCTCAGGGCGCCACCGACACCGAGATTCACGATACGGTGCTGATCGCAGCTGCGTTCTGTATGTTCAACCGGTATGTCGATGGGCTGGATACATGGCAACCACGGGATGAAGCGCTGTATCGCGAACGCGGAAAGAAGACAGCACGTGAAGGGTACGTCGCGATGAGCCAGGAATATCTTCCTGTCGGCTAATCCATGGCGATGACATCAAATCCGCGGAGGCCACCACGCAGAACCTACCGGCCGAAAGCCGAGACTGAGGCTCTGCTGACCGCCTCTGGGAATGCCCTCAACGGGCTGAACGAAACTCAGCCAAGAAAGGCTTCTCCGTTTTTCTGGCATCCTGCCGATAAGCATCCCTTCGGGGCGTTGCAGCTCCTCGCGCGCCAGAATTCTCGTAGATGCCCCGGATGTGATCAGGCGTTTCAGGCTGCGTATAACTATCCGGCGCTTGTCCCGGTGGCTGAACAGAAATCCCAGCGCTCCGCTGCGCAGCTTTCCGCAGCAGTGAAGGCTTTTGCAGTCGAACACGAAGCGGACGCTGTGGGTATTGCCACGATGGATCCGCTCTATGTGTTTGAAGGCTATCGCATCGACGAACCGTTTGTGATCGTGCTGGCATTTGCACATATCTACGAACGCCTTAAGGAGGTTCCGTCCGACGAAACGAACGGTATCGGAGTCTGCGATGTAGGCGACCAGTATGCACGAGGTACGCGCTGCTCCTATACATTGGCAAACTGGATCCGTGAGCAGGGTTATGCTGCTCAGCCCTACCCGGGTCCGATGGCGGACGCCTTGCTTCTCATTCCGCCGGCCATTGCCTGTGGTCTGGGAGAACTAGGCAAGCACGGATCTCTCATCAGTCGCCGGTTCGGTTCGGGTGTTCGGCTCGCAGGTGTAACCACTGACATGCCGCTCGTCCCCACGCCGACGGACCGATTTGGTGCCGACGAGTTCTGTGCAACCTGCCAGATTTGCACCAACGCGTGCCCACCGGAAGCTATTCTGCCGGAAAAGCAGTTAGTTCGCGGGGCCGAGCGCTGGTACGTAGATTTCGACAAGTGCATTCCATTTTTTGCAGAGGCGGCATCCTGCGGCATCTGCATAGCCGACTGTCCGTGGACCAATCCAGCGGTGCGGCCAAAACTCCTCAGGACGATGTCGAAACGACTCGCTTCGAACCAAAGGAAAGAATCATCTCATAGCGAGCAATAAGACGGTCAGGAGATCAGCGAGTCTGTTGCGCTCTGCGATTGTTCTGTGACGAATTCTGCCAAACGGCGGCTTCGGTTGCGTGAGACGTTGCGACCAATGTATGCACTTGCGCGATTTGTGGTCCAGGCTGCCATGCGTAGGGAGGCCAGCACCGAGGTGAAGGCAATCGAACCGGACAAGCGATTCGGTTCGATCCGGGAGTAGACAAGATTCGCAAGCCAGGCGGGAACGGTATATGCGCGTCCAACCGCGAACACTCCTAATTGTTGGCGTACCGCAGGCTCGTAGAACATGTTTTCAATCAGACTGTTAAAGAACCGACCCATTTCGACGACCCGCAGACTATATGCGCGACGGAGCGTAAGCAGGATACGGCGCCGATCTCGATAGCGAATCACGATGTCGCTAGCTTCTGTTGCATGGCGAAGTGCAGCCGTAACTCCGTTTCCTGTAATCGGGTCTGACTGAGACGCGGCCTCGCCGACGATGATCCAGTTCGGACCGCAAGTGTCATGATAGGAGCGACACCGAAACGAAGTTGAGCAAGGCTGAGTCGCAGCCTCCGTACCGGCGGCCCCTTGGAGAGGCGAAAACGTTCGAAGCGCCTTCTGGAAGATTTCGGAATTGCTCATGCCCGGGCCCGTTTTAGCTTCATCGCGGGTCCGGAGAGCACATACCCCACACTGCTCACGCCGCTCCGAATGGGAATCTCCCAAATCCACTCCATGTAATCGGTGGCAGGATCGAGCATGTACAAATTCGTACCACCCGCCTCGTGCTCGACTGGAACATGAGCCCAAAGCGCGACCTTGCGCGGCCCGTAGATATTGGAGCGAAGCTGGAAATGCCGGCCCAGGAAGCTGGATGCGGCACCCGAAGCATCGATGAACCACGCCGCTGCGACTCGACGACCTAACGAGGTTCGGATGGCTATCACCCGGTCGTCATTCTGTTCAACCGAAACAGCTCTCTCGCGCAAGGTGCGCACGCCCAACTCCCCCGCCAAGGTCTCGGTCACCGATTGGATCTCCGGCCGATCCAGATGGAGTGTGCGGATCTCAACATTCCACGGCCGCTCCGCCAGCCATTGTCCGGGCTGATAACTCCGTTTGCTGCCATCCGTCCGATGGATAACAATGTGACTCTTCCAGTTGGCCGCCCGGCTGGCAATCAGCTCATCCATGGGTAGCCCAAGGCCCGCCAATAATCCTGGCGCCGACCAATCTAGCGATTCACCGACAATCGGCGGCATCACCGTTTGAGGCTCAAGAACCGTAACTGCCATCCCACCGCGAGCCAGATGAATCGCCGATGCGAGGCCGGATAGCCCGCCTCCTATGACGACAACATCCGTCAACAGATCATTCGGTGAACCGTCGTGGTGAGTCGGCATTGTTGCATGGCTTTATAGCAAGCCGTCTTAGCGTTCGCCATCAATCAAAGGATTGAGTTTGAAGAAAATCACCCACGAGAAATTTCGGTCTGTCTCCTGTCTTCCCTCAAAACTGATTAACTCATGGGATGAATCGGATCAATAACAATAAACCCTGTTTCCGAAGCCATTGCGGGTAGTCGGCAGATCCAATTTGGCAATTCCACCCTCAGTTAGTGATAAATCGCCAATGCACTCAGCGAAATCTGGTGAAGGCCTGCCAGCAAACCCAATTCTAGTTTCCTTGGTGAGTAACGGGCCGCTCGGAAGTCAAACGTCAGTTGACGCCAACAGGCAATGCGCTAATCGAAGCTGTTAACCACTGACCGCATGTTTCTAAACCGAGGCTCCGGCGCTGCCCATTGCCCATATTGTTTTTATAGACGAGCTTGACATAATAATACGTACGTGCGTATTATATGTCTCATGAGCAAGCCCTCTCTTCGCGACGAGATTCTCAACGCCGGCCTCAAGGTGATGTTTCGATCGGGATATCAGGGAGCTACTGTACGTGACATCTGCGCAACCGCCGGCGCTCCGCATGGCTCCTTCACCAATCACTTCCGCTCCAAAGAAGCATTCGCCCAAGAGGTACTGGACCGCTACTTCGCCAACCTCCGGGAGTATGTCAAAGAGGCTTTGGACGACGAGTCGCTTACTCCGCGTCAGCGATTGAAGCGGTATCTGGAGATCATCAGCGGCGTGCTGGAAGCCGAGAAGTGGAATCGCGGTTGCCTGATCGGCGATTTCAGTCTTCAGGCCTCTTCTGAGAGCGAACTCCTGCGCGAGAGGTTAGAGGCAATCTTCCAGGAATGGCGCGTTCCGTTTGCCTCGTGCATCGCGGCGGCGCAAACCGCAGGTGAGATCGATCGAACGTTCGATGCGATGGATCTCGCTGAATTCCTCCTCGCTTCCTGGGAGGGAGCCATTCTCCGTATGAGAGTCGAACGCGGCCCAGCCGCGCTCGACCGCTTCAGGAAGATCATCTTTCACACTGTATTCAAGGAGTTGAAATGACTGTACTGTCTGATATCGCGTTAGCCCAAGTCGATGTCCCAGGTTCCACGATGGCCTATCGGGAAGCGGGAGACTCCGAAGCACCTGTGGCGCTTTTTTTGCACGGTAACCCGACCTCGTCCTACATATGGCGGAATATCCTTCCGCTGGTTGCCCCGGTGGCGCATGGCATCGCGCCGGATCTGATTGGGTTCGGCCAATCGGGGACGCCCGACATCGAATATCGGTTTGCCGATCATGTTCGATACCTCGACGCGTTCCTGGATAACGCCGGCATTTCGTCGGCGTTCGTCATCGCACAAGATTGGGGATCGGCGCTGGCGTTTCATCTGGCTGCCCGCAGACCGGAGTTTATCCATGGACTTGCTTTCATGGAGTTCATTCGCCCCATGCCTGCCTGGTCCGATTTTCACGGCGATGCGATCGAGACCTTCCAGAAGTTCCGTACGCCCGGCGTAGGCGAAGAGATGATTCTTCAGAACAACCTGTTTGTCGAGGGCGTCCTTCCTGGAGCAACCGTACGAAAGCTTTCGGAGGAGGAGATGTCGGTCTACAGAACTCCATTTCTTACTCCCGAGTCGAGGCGGCCTACCTGGCGATTCCCTAATGAAATACCAATCGAAGGCAAGCCGGCCGATGTATACGCAACGATGGAGAACGCCCATCGCGCCCTGGCGTAATCGACTTACCCGAAGCTGCTCTTCGCAGGCGATCCAGGCGCTCTGATCTCGCCGGTCGTCGCGGAGAAATTTGCGAAGGCATTGAAGAACTGCAGATTCGTGCAGCTGAGTTCCGGCCTTCACTACCTGCAGGAGGATCACCCAGATGTGATCGGCGCCCACATCAAGGAATGGCTCATCGAGATTGGGATCGGTTCCAGTCCAAAACAGAAGCTGACGTTGTAAGCATTGCTCTGATGCGTCGACGGATGTCTTTACACCCGAACTTCATTTTGTCTGTCGCCACCAGATGGCGATGCGGTCGAGTGAAGGAGGAATGCCGCAGTCTCGCGTCATGCCAACAGAGGAGAGTAAGTTCGAAGGCTGGAGGCAGGCGTACCTACAGATGTTTCCGAGGAATCGCCACCGTTTCTCTCAGGAAAGAGAGCCGCACTGGCGACCCGACTCATCCACTCGAAAGAGCGCTCACCCATCTGGATGAGAAGGATGTGACTTTCCGGAACGGCGTCGATCAAGATGCTAGCGCGTTCGACGACTATATCCGTGCCCTTCGGCTGCCGCATGGGGATCCGGTCGAAGCAGGAATACGCGAGAAAGCTCAAGAAGAGGCGCTCGTGCACGCCACTTCCCTGCACGTCTCCCTTGCAGGCGAGATGCACGCTCTCATTCGATTTGCTCTCGACCAATTGCCGTCCATCCACGATGTGATTCTCAGCGATGCCATCGCTGGGCTACGGTTATTGAAGTCGGCTATGGAATGTCTGCTTCTTACGGCGGAAAGCATCTGGCAAAAGTGTTGAGGCCGGGGTTTCAATCGGCGATGAGCAGTCAGATTCGAGACACAAGGCATTTGGCGAAGCAGGCGGAATCCCAGTTGGTGTGCCGTCTTGAGAGTCGACAGTTCACCCGGACTCACTTGCAATAGCCAGCTTTGCAATTTGAATATCCTGAACGGCCAGGCCCGTTCGATCCGTGATAGCCATCTGGCCGTCGTTGCCCCGTCGGATCTTGTCACTTGGCGCCCGTTCTGCGTAATGTGTTCGCTGTCTCACCTCGGGGAAATCTCCGCCGGCGATTGGTATAAGCCCCTCAATTGGCCCTGCTTCTGACATACGGCGCATCCCGATCTCTTTGGATAGACCGGGCAAAATAAGGAACACGGCAACTCAGCGTCGATCGCCAAGCGAAGTCCGATGTGGATCGGGCGAAGCGGAAACTGATGCGCTCTGTTTATCTTTCCATGATGACGATTTTTCGTGCGTTATCGGAGGGACTCGATATCCCGAAGGACTTCGCGACGTAAGCCAACAATTTGAGTAACGACTGCACTGCGCCTCCTGGTATGCCTATGACTCTGTACATCGATCCGTTAGAGTGGTCGGTGCTCCAGTTCGAGAGCCAGCTCTCTGCCAAGCCCTTGGAAGTCTTCCTGTACCTCCCGCGCGCGGGCCAGGGCTGCCTGAACATGAGGCAGTACATTTTCAGTCCCCACATGCTTCCGAAAGTCAGATTGCGAGATGAGCTTGGAGGGTTGATCGCGCGCACCGCAGAGAAGAAGCGTTTTGCCTGCTTTGTGGAGACGATCCGAGAACTGCTCAAGGGCGTGCATACCGGTGGCGTCAAGCGCCGTCATATTGCGCAGCCGCAGGATCACCACGTCTCCAAACTGATTCAGATCTTTCGTAGCCTCCGCCAGCTTTTCTGTTGTCCCAAACAGAAACGGACCGTGAATACGGAGAATCGTCACATTCGACGGAATGTCCTTGTCTTGCAAAATATGC
Source organism: uncultured Acidobacteriaceae bacterium (assembly GCA_963815025.1). Classification (GTDB taxonomy): domain Bacteria; phylum Acidobacteriota; class Terriglobia; order Terriglobales; family Acidobacteriaceae; genus KBS-83. The sequence continues at coordinate 624,871 of CAWFFD010000002.1, forward strand.
GCCTGTCCATCCTCCAGATACTCCGGCGTGACAGGCGCGACGGTCGTCGTCTCCGCGATACGGTAGATATAGAGGAGTGCCGCTAGTGTCATTCCCACTCCCACAGCCACCGTCAGATCGGCGAAAACCGTCAAGGCAAACGTCGTAAACCAAACGGCAATATCGGTCTTCGACAGGCGAAGGATTGTGCCGATCTCCCGCCACTCACCCATGTTGTAGGCGACTATGAACAACACCGCCGCCAAACTCGCCAGCGGCACAAAGCGGGCCAGCGGCGCGGCGACTAGAAGGATGGCAAGCAGCGTAAGCGCATGAACCATGCCTGCTACTGGAGTCAGTGCGCCGGAACGAATGTTTGTCGCCGTACGGGCAATCGCGCCAGTTGCGGGGATTCCTCCAAAAAGTGGAGAGACAATATTGGCAACACCCTGCGCTACCAGTTCCACGTTTGAGTTGTGATGATCTCCGCTCATGCCGTCGGCAACGACGGCGGAGAGCAGGCTTTCAACTGCTGCAAGCAGTGCAACCGTGAAAGCGGAGGGAAGCAACGGAAGGATGTGGGCCGCCTGGAAGTTAGGCAAAGCGAAGTGCGGGAAGCCCAGCGGAATGCCGCCGAACTTGCTGCCAATCGTCTCAATGGGCAAGTGGAAGATTGCGACTGCAGCCGTGGACAACAGTAGCGCAATGATCGAACCTGGGAGCCGTTTCGCGAGTCGCGGCCACAGCAGGATGATAGCCAGCGAGGCTGCCGCAACCGTCACGGTTTGCCATCGTGTGGTTCCGGCATAGCGAATGAGCATTCTGATGCGAGCCAGGAATTCGCTGGGAACCGATGGTGTCCTCAACCCGAGGAAGTCTTTGATCTGGGTGGAGGCGATCAGCAGCGCGATACCGTTGGTAAAGCCGATTGTGACTGGGCGCGGGATGTACTTCACGGCTGCGCCGAGGCCCGTGAAACCCATCACAAGCAGCAAGAGGCCTGCCATGATTCCGACCAGAGCCAAGCCGCTCAGACCGAACTTTACGACAATTCCGGCGACGATCACGACGAAGGCGCCTGTAGGGCCGCCAATCTGAGTCCGTGATCCGCCCAGCGCAGAGATCAGGAAGCCTGCCACCGCGGCGGTATACAGGCCAGCTTGCGGGGGCACGCCGGACGCGATCGCAAAGGCCATCGCCAAGGGAAGCGCAACCAAACCAACCGTCAGCCCTGCGACGAGATCCTGCGAAAATTGCCGAACTGTATAGCCGTGTAGACACTCGATGGAACGAGGAAACCATCCTTGCGCCCCACTCACCCGACAGTCTCCTGCGGCTTTTCCATCTCATCCAACATCCCCAAAGCTTCCTTAAGGTGAGCGTGGAAGTAGGCGCGCATCAGCTTCAGAACTTCAATGATGATGGGGTCGCGAACCGAATAGAAGACCTGATTGCCGACCTTGCGATTGGAAACAAGTTGCTTTGTTCGCAGCACTGCGAGGTGCTGCGAGACATTGGCCTGCTCCATGCCAAGCTTCTCGATGAGCGCTCCGGCAGAGAGTTCTCCTGGACTGAGGAGTTCCAGAATGGCGATTCTGGTCGGATGAGCAAGCGCCTGAAAAATATCAGCCTTGAATCGTCGCAATGCATCTTGCATACAAGAATATTATTATATTCATATATACATTGGAATTCATGCATGATTTCGGTCGGATCGTCCAAGAACACGCACGCTACCAGGCACTTCCTTACGGGAGACCACCCGTTGATGCGTTCCGTCGAGCTTGGGGAGACATGGGGCTGCTGCTATGTGGACCAGGCGATGCTCGCGCTTTGACCCCTAACTGCGAGGGTCGCGGTGAGGGTGGTGAACTCCCTCTAACTTCAAGCGCGCTTGTTGCTCGTTCGCAACGGCACCGGGCAGCCTTGTCTCGCCGCTGGCACCTACGACGCGATGCCACGGCAATTGATCTACAGGATCTGTGCGTAACAGGCGTGCGATGGCACGATGCTACCGTGGATAGCCGGCCGCCGCAGCGACTCCTCCATAGGTACCTCCCGGGCGGAATGGAAAGGATCATGCACCGAAACGCAAGATCACGCTCCTCGTTCGGCCGTAGAGCATCTAGTAATCGCCTCCGTTTAGATCGCTCCACTGAGAGTTGATCGAAGACAAAGCCATTCGGAGATCCCTTTGATTCGATTTGGATTTCTCGCCCATTTGTCTACCAACGGCAAACACCAAACGCGGAGTAGTCATCCCGGAATGATCGTTCAGACAACCATGAACATTTATCAATCGCCTTCATCTCGTAGCGCTACTTTTGACCGCTCGCCTTTAGCGGCTTCCAGGCTTAGAAGATGCGCCTTTGCTTCAAGACCTCCGGCAAAGCCAGTCAGCTTACCAGAGGCTCCGATGACTTGAGGGTGATTCTTCCCTTCAGAGGGTGACCTGGTCCAACTTGAAGACAGGTGATCGTACGGTACGAGATATCTCCACTGTCTTCGTAATGATTGGCGCTGAACCAAATACGGGTTGGTTATTTGGCACAGTTCGATTCGACAGCAAAGGTTTTATCCTGACGGGAGGTACAGATGGCTTCGATGAGAGCCCATATGCGACCAGTATGCCAGGTATCTATGCGGTCGGAGATGTGCGCGCAGACTCTATCAAGCGCGTTGCATCAGCCGACGAATGTACGATATGACCACAAAGCCCTGGCCCTTCTTTCACATAGTCGCGAAGAATCTCGGCGCCTCGCGCATAACCTACAAGGTTGTGCCACTCCGTCCGCTCCTGCCACTCGCCACCTTTATCTTTGTACCGTTCGATGGTTGCCAGAGACAGGTTTGCGACAAGCGTATCACCCGTCGTCGATCTGATTTCGGGGTCCTTTCCGAGCAGGATTACCTTATTGACTGTCTTCGCCCACTACTCGTTGCGTACCGCGGCCGCCTTACCAATTTGTGAACAGCAGGGCCGGAAGAATGGCGAACACCCTTAACGAACTCCCGAACCGTTTCTGGATTTTCTCACCCTGGAAAAGCTGAAGAAAGGTTTGAGAGCAGCTGATCTAAAGATCACCTTACCGGGCACTAAAAGCGTCAAGCAGGTTCCTCGGCCTTCGACAGTGTGCAAGGAGAGACGCCCCCCGATGTTAGACGCACGCTCGCGCATGCCCATGATGCCGAAGTGCCCCGGCTTACCGGAATTCAATAGCTTTGGATCAAATCCTTGCCCACTGTCTCGCACATCTAACATCAGGTCTCTGCTATAGCGCAGGTCAATACTGAGCGATTCGCCGCCAGAGTGAATGCACGCATTGCGAATCGCTTCCACCCCGATTCGAAAGACTTCGTCGCGAGCGACCGGATGCATGGATCGCGGCAGCCCAGTCACTGAAACCGTAATCTTCATATGATCAGATACATAAGCCTCCGCAGCGCGCTGGAGGGCCGGCGCCAGATCTTCTGTGTCTCTCGTCGAATTTCGAAGTGAGTCCAAGGCGGCGCGCCCTTCAACTACAGCCCGATCCAGCCATTGAGAGAGACGCTGCAGCGCCGTTCGGGTTATGCCAGGGTCATCCAGATGCTGTTGAGCATGATCAGCAACCAGCTTACTGCCCTGGATGGTTTGAAGTAGAGTGTCGTGGAGTTCGCGAGCGAGTCGGGTACGTTCTTCCAAGCGCTCGTCAAAACGGATGCGAAGTAAAGTTGCGTATCGTTGCCTATCGAGCAGATACAGCGTAAGAGCAACGCCGAACCCGAGCATGAGAAGCAGTAGCTTAAATAAAACGGTTTGGTACCAAGCTGGTTGGATTCGGAAGTTAAGGAACGCTCCCCGATTGTTCCAAATACCATCGTTATTGCTGGCTATTACGTGAAATTGGTACTTGCCCGGGGCCAACGTTGTGTAAAAAGCATCTCGACGATTGTCCGCCTCTTCCCACTTCTTATCGAGGCCTTCCAATCGGTATCGAAACTGGACTCGCTCTGGAACTGACAGACTCAGAGCTGCATAGCTGATGTGTAGCCGCCTAATCAGAGGCGGAAGTTTCAATTTGTCCCCAGCGTCATATTGCGTGCCGTTTGCTTCGAGCGATCGTATTGATACGGGTGGAGGAAGGTAGTTTACAGAAATCCCGGCGGGATCGATCCACGCCACTCCATTGGTTGCAACAAACCATAATCTTCCGTCTCTTGTTTGAACCTCTCTCCCCCCCCGCACAATATTTTGAAATGTTCCCGGAAGGCCATCGAGCGAATCGAAGAGCTTGTAGCTCACGTGGTGAGCGGGTTCTTCAAAGCTCCTTCGCACCTCGCTTTCGGGAATCTGGAGTACTCCATGACTCTCTGCGAGCCATAAGCTTCCGTCGGAGCTCTCCTCGATCCCCGAGACACATCCAAATGCTGCCGAATCCGACGGAATGATCTTCCGGAAGCTTGCTCCGTCAAACAAAGCCAATCCAAAGTCGCCCCCGATCCAGATGTGTTGGGCTTGGCCCTGAATGGTTCTTACAGTTCCAACCTGCGAATCACGACGCATGAGAAACGTCTGTCTTCCCTTGGTCTCTAAATCGATGACGGAACCATCCTCGTATCCAAACCATATGCGCCCTAGCCAATCGGTGAATGCTGCTGTAGGCTCGAGTTTTGCCAACTCTGGAGGGATGTCGAATCGTCTCCAAGTGTTCTTCCCGCTCAGATACGAAAGACCAGCCCCCTCCACAGCCGCCCAAAGCACCCCTGACCGGTCTTCCGTGAGTTGGGTCGTCTCGATGTTCGCCGTGTCGACTCCATCTGGCAGTGGGAGCCGCGAAAAACGCTCGTTTGAGAGATGAAAAATACCACCGACGGCAGCCCACCAGGTGCCGCCTCTCGCGTCAGCGGTGCCCACAAAAATGTAGCCCCATTTTGCTGCATCGCGTATAGAGACCGCACGTCCCGCGTGTACACGGGCCAAACCTTCGCCAGCCACCCACAAATCGCCTGCGTCACCAGCGACGAGAGTCGCGGTCTGGGCGGGAATGGGTGAACTGATCGGGACCAGGTTAGTCTTTCGGAAACGATCGAGGCCACCAGTTGTTCCGACCCAAATGTTCCCTTCACGGTCTTGAAGAATCGACCGAACAAAATCATTGGTTAGCCCATCTTTATTGGTGAAAGCCTCTACTGCGCCACTGAACCGCCCAGGTTTTCCTGCCAACCGAGCCGGTGAAGGAACGCGCCGCATGCCGTCACCAATCGTGGTGATCCATAGCGCGCCTTCCCTATCGAAGAGAATTTCATGAGAGCCAACACGGATCTCATGCCGATCAGACGGCGGCTTGCTGTTTCCCAGGGGAATTGGCCGGACTGACCTTGAAACTTCGGCCATCCACAACTTGCCATTCGGGGCTTCCGCAATTTGGTCAACCAACCCAATACGAATACCTGTTTCATGGAACGCTCTCGTCCCTTTAGGAAGAAACACGATCGTATCTTCGGTTGCGACCCAAAGTGTTCCTTGATGATCAAGAAAAATCGCGCCTGCGGACTTTCCGGGGAAATTCCAATCCCTCCCCGCTACCTGCCATCGATTCCCCGCAAGGCGCGACAGCCCGCCGGTGGTCGCGGCCCAAATCGTGCCTTCCCCATCTTGAGCGAGACCCAACACCCTTCCAATGGGAACACCGTCGCGGCTTGTGTAGTCAGTCCTGCTGTCGCCCTTCAGACGACTGATCGCTCCAGCAACAAAACCGATCCAAAGGTCTCCATCGGGGAGAGCTAAGAGGGAACTCACATCTGGGCTGGCAAACTTTGCTCCTGCCTCCGGTCCATAACGGTCAAAAGTAATGCCATCGAATCGATATAAGCCACTAGGTGTTCCCAGCCACAAGTAGCCGTCCTTCGTTTGTGCGAGCGCCTGGACCACACTTGGAGCGCCGTCTTTTGCGCTCCAAGCGGTGTGTGCAAACTGGTCTAAGCTCCGGCCGCTTTCAACTGCGGTCGCATAAGATCTCCAGAGTACGATAAGCAGCAACACCCCAAGGATTCGACACGCCCTGCTATCGGAGGCCGCTCCTCGCGTCTTGAGTTGGAAGGGGCTCCGGCTGCGCGGGCCACTTGTAATGGGGCTTGGTTCAACCACACAAAGAGGCCTGACGCTATTTGACAGGTGCCGCAGTCGGCCCCATCTCCTGACCTTGCAAACTACTTTTCGATTACTTTTCAAGATGACCGCCGAACTCGTAGCTCATGGCAGATAGAAATTTACTCGGAGAAGTCTGCGTGCGCTCTTGAACTGAATCTCTTGTAGAGCGCGGGTGTGAGAAGCGGATGCCGCGCCGACCCCAAACACCAGTGTGAGAGTCGTAGGAGGCGCCGGGGTGACAAGGACTAACTAAGTTTTTCCGACCCGGGCGCCATCCGGCGGCGAGGCTGCATCTCGCAGGCTCGTAAGCCGAAGACTTGACGAAGCCAGAAAGCACGGCTTCAATGAGTCCAGGAGGGAACGCATTGGACGATCGCTACGCCATCAATGCGGCCAAGACCAAGCTGCGGGAAGGCTACAACAACGCCGACGTAGAAGAAATTCTTTCTGTTTTTGCCGATCGTTTTACCGACATGACTGCCGGGGAACCGACTTTTTTTGGGGTCGATGCAAAAACAATACTGAGGGGCAAATTGGAGAAGCTCTTTCGCGACTATGAGGTCGACCTGGCCCCAATCATCATGGATATCGCAATCGCCGGTGATCTCGCCATAGAATATGGATGGCATGTGTTGACGCTTCGTTCCAAAGCCGGTGGACCGCCAGAGATAAAGCGCAGACGATACGCAGAAATGTGGAATCGCGACTCCAACCTCGCGTGGCACATCGTTTTTGTTATGGATAATGGAGACCAAAAGCCAGAGCTCGTGGAGGATCTGTTACTTAAGCTAAGTGCCGAGCCTACGGCGTTTGACAAATCTTAGGACTTCTCTCTGCGATATTCCGACGAAAGCCGCAAAAAGAGTCGCTCACTGAATCCTTCGGGTAGCGGATACCAGTCGCCGTCGGTTAGCAGACGCACAGTGTTGCCAGCGCCATGGAGGACTGCTCTGCAGTCTTTGCATCTCGTAAAGTGAAGCTCCAATCGCGCCTTGAGCTCTGGCTCGACATCTCCGTCGATATAGTTGGAGATCTCTCGCCATACTTCCACGCAGCTGATTTCTATGACTGCATCAAGCATAGACCTATCCTGCTCCTCCCAGCTCACCACGGCCTCACACTCTTATACACCTTCGATTCAGATGTCCAACTGCCGTCGTAGCCAGGTGCCAGTGCCTCGCGCATTTGTAATCTTGCGCGCCTCAGGCGTGTTTTCACCGAATCCTCCGAGATGCCCAAAGCCTGTGACGTTTCTGCAGTGCTGAGATCCTGCACATCGCGGAGAACGAGAACCTCCCGGTAGATTGGGCGGAGAGATTGTAGGGTCTTCTCGATGATCTGTCTCAACTCCTTGCGCGCCAACGCTTCGCTCGGAATTTCCCGCCAATCCGCGAAATCTCTGGGCACGTAATCGCTATCTTCGTTCGCGACGATCTCGTCCAGCGATTGGTGCGCCTGGGTGCGCCTGCGGCGCAACCGCATGCGTGCTTCATTCAACGCGATCTGAATCAGCCAAGTGCTGAATTTGGCTTCTGCGCGAAAATTCTTCAGCCCTTTTAACGCGTTCAGGAATGCCTCTTGCGCGATCTCTTCAGCATCCGCGCCGTTGTTCACGACAGAATAGGCGACAGCGAAGACAGCGCGCTCATATGGCCTGATGAGCGTTTGAAACAGCTCAGTTTGCCCTTGGCATATTTGGTCGATTAGCCGGCTCTCATCTCGCTCTCGTTCGAGACCTCCCATCATGGTCTACTGTCTTTCCTGGGATTCGCTCGGCTCGCTCAACCGTTGGTCCAATGAGAACATTTCCGCATCCGATCTCACCCGCCAGAAGGCGCGAGAATAGACCATTCTTTCTATAGCGCAAGTTACGTCGTCTTCAGCAACGCAAGGATGCATGAGGCACGTCGGGTCATCAAGTGGTGGAATTGCGCCAAGCATAGCAGCTTTTGCGGAGAGCCCACAGTTTGGCACTCTCAGCGCTGAAAAGATTTCTTCCGGCCATCTTTTCTCGCGGAGGATGGAAGCTATAGATATCGCGGAGGTTTGGAGCAGTGAACATCCTCAGACTGGCAGGATAGGTTGGATCAAGAGCGCCGGATAGCGTTCCCAGTATGTCGCCTAGAGCAGCTTCAGAGCGTCAAGCCGTGCGGGGCAGACTCGACTTATGCCGACATGCTGCGAGCCCTTGTTCGCTCTAATCATTAAGAATCAGCCAGCTATCCGAAGCGCGGCGACAACCTCAAGGGATTCTTTATTCAATGCGGTATACAGTGATCGGTTCGCGAGCTGGGCCGTCTGAGCCCGCGTAGAAGTCGGCACGGAACCCCCAAGACGGCGTTAGACAAAATGAGCCGTTCGTCCTCTGGGAATACGGTGCTTAGAGACGGCCTGCGATCTGAGCCAGCATCATCTCTCCCAATCATTACTTCGCTTTGCGGCTTTACCGTGGATGCAGTCTGCGCCAGACAACTGGCGGAGGACATCAAGCGCAGAATCACTGCCATTAACAAAGCGCATCTCGATTGTCGACTGTGTCGAAGATCTTGAGACTCCCCCTGCATATCTGACATTCTTGATACAGCTAAAAATGCAGGCATCTCTCGAATATCCAGCGAACGTACTGTATTTGTCTGCAGCAGCCGAACTGTGCTAGGAGGTTTGCTTATTGCCACTCGCTGGGCTGGGAGTTTTAACAGAATCAGTTGTGGCTCGAAACGATACGAATTGAACAATGTCTTTTGAGAAGATGAGATCCAGAGTCCAATCCAATGCGACATGCAGCCGCTTTTCCCATCGCGGCAACTTACTGAGATAAATGGTTCGCTACATCCACCAAGCTGCAAATCCTGAAAAGCGCCAGCCGAGGATCCTGGCCACGCCTGCGCGGCGCCCAATCGCTGCAAGCTGGCCAATGGTTCTGAAAGAAAACGGTTTTAGCGGTTTGCCTCGCAGAGAAGCAGCGATGTTCAAGGCAAGCGTTTTGGCTTGTCGAAGAGCGTGTTGCGCTGTCGGTGGATGAAACCCTCCCATTTGGTTAGGGACAAGCGCGCAGTCACCAAGAGACCAGACGCCAGGATGCGCACTTACCTCGAGCATTTCACTAACGGGAATCCGGCCGCCCGCCTTCGCAACAGGCAAAGTCGCGATTTGGGAGGAGGTAGTGTTACCGGCAGTCCATACGACAAAGCAGGTGGGTATGAAGGTGCCGTCGTCGAGTGTTATGCCCTCAGATGTGACAGCCTCTAACCTACGTTTTGTGCGAACATCAATACCCCGCTTCCGGAGCTTCTCCTCCGTATAACGTCCAAGATCTGGACCCAGTTCCGGGAGGAGGTAATCTCCAGAATGAATGAGCAGCACGCGCAACATGCTCGCATGAAGCTTCGAATAAGAGCCTATCGCCGCCCGTAGAAAGTCATATAGCCCGGCAACCGTTTCCACTCCAGCGAATCCGCCACCTGCAACCACCATCGTGAGCAAGCGGTCGCGCGAGGCTGCGGCGCACTCACTGTCTGCCTCCTCGAGGTGCGCGATCATACGATTGCGCAAACTGATCGCGTCTTCGAGTGACTTCATGGTAAGCGCGTATCGTTCCAAACCGGCCATACCATGGAAATTCGGGACCGATCCTAGAGCGAGCACGAGATGGTCACAGGTCAGAACATGGCTATGTCGGTCGAACCCATGAACGATGCTCACAGCTTTGTTGTCGAGGTCGACCTTTTCAACGTCTGCCGCTATGAACTGAGTTCGCTTCACCATCTTTCGAATGGGATTGACGATCGTGGTGATCTCTAGATCGCTGGCGGCGACCTCGTGGAGCATCGGAGTAAAGAGGACGAAGTTATCACGGCTCACCAGCCGTATTTCGGCTTCTTCCGGAGAGACAACTTGCTCAAGCTCGCGAGCAACCTGAACACCGGCAAATCCACCGCCCAGGATCAATACTGTTGTCTTTTGCTTCACCGGGGTGCTCCTTGTGGTTTAATTTGCGTTCGTCGTGAGCCAACTCCAGGTCCTGCGTCAACGGCATTGTGTCGTGGCGGATGTGATGTATAACCAAGGCGGTCGGCTCTCCCATCTTCGTTGGACCAATCTCACTCGCCACCGTCGCGTACATAGTATCGAGCTGGGTCAGGACCTACGAGACTCGCGTCGCCTTCAATTTGGCCGCATTCTCCCGTGCTTCAGCCAGGCGTTTAGGGCCTTTTGTGGCGCCGATGAGTTTGCTGATCTTCTCGGTGTCGATAGTCTGACCGCCGGCGCCCCAGCTGCCCTCCGGAATCTCGATGACCACGACATGGAGCCGCATCAGATACGCAGGCGAGATTCGAATGTCCTCGCGATCGAGCACCGATCCATCGTGGCCAAGAATATCGATGAACGCCTTCGCGATATCTGTCTGCATTTCATCGCGCCGTGGCTGACTGAAGAACGAAGCTGCCACGAATGCCTCGACTGTCCAGAACGTTTTCTCTGGATGCTCTGTCAGGGGAACGCCGCCGGGAAAGCAATTGGTTACCTCAATCTCGTTGAAAAAGAATCCCGTGGCCGCTGTGCCGATCTCAGTCACTGGGTCGATTTCCTGACGGATAAGGGCCTGCACCAGACGAGGCGCAAGTTTTGCTTTCTGGTCAGAGGTCAGAGCACCATTGGGGCAATTGACACGAATAAATGGCATATCGCGCTCCTATCAACGGGACTGGACAAATCGGTATGTGTGACTTGCAAAGCGGGGCTCTAGATAGAGTGCCGACTTCATATCTGCAAGTGTGATCCCCGCTATCTTCAGTTCGTCAGCTATAGGTTTCTTCAGGTTTGAATGATGAGGCTTTGACTAGATAAACGCGCGAGCATTAGCCCGATTGTGAACTTCGTTAGCGGGGTAGATCTTCGGGTAGCATCGACCGTGCAACCCACCGTCTCAAACTCCGTACCGCTCAGTCTTAATGTCTTTCGAGGAGATCCCGCAGGCAATGCCACCATCTGCCGCCACATTCACGAATGGGTTGTTGCCGCAGATAAAGATGAGCTTCGGCGGCGCTGCAAGGCGTCGCAGCACATCTGTGATCATCGCGCTGTCGATGCGGCGTTCGTAGTCGCCCATTCGCCGCGCGGATTCTCTGGTAAGCGCGAGGGCGAGTTTGAAGCCACTCTGCCGGCGATCGATCTCAAGTAACTCATCTCGGTAGAGAACTTCATCCCAGGTTCGGGCCGAGAGCAGAAGCACCGTCGGAATAGCGGGATCCGTACATTGCTGGCGACGGATCATTGACATGAGAGGGACCAAGCCGGAACCGCCGCCAATTAATAGCACCGGCCCTCCATCGTCAGGACTCCAAGTGAAGTGACCGCCAAGTGGTCCTCTCAATTCAACCTCATCGCCCACCATCACTACATCATGGAAGAACGGGGAGACTTCGCCGTCGGCCAGGCGTTCGATTGACAGTTCGATTTGACAACTATCCACCGGAGAGGAGGCGATCGAATAGCTGCGCATCGCAGTGTAACCATTTTCCGCAGTGAGCCGCAGGTCTACATGTTGCCCGGAGAGGAAATTGAATGGAGCTTGCGGTGCAAGATAGAAACTCTTGATTCGTGGGGTGCGAGTTTCGATGGCGACCACCGTCGCATTTTGCCACTTTGCGTCGTGGGATGCGCGATCAACCAATTCACTCATTCGTGTACCTTTGTTCCTGCCACGGATCACCGCGCATGTGGTATCCGTGTGTTTCCCAGAATCCTGCTTCATTGTGTTGGGTGAATTGGAGCCCACTGACCCATTTCGCGGATTTCCAGAAGTAGAGGTGCGGGACGAGCAGCCTCGCGGGTCCACCGTGATCACGCTCGAGCGGCCGACCTTCGTAACGTAGCGCTACCATCGCTTTGCCACTGGTGAGATCCGCGATGGGAATGTTGGTGGAATACCCATCATACGAGTGAGCTAGCAAGAAGGGGGTTCTGGCTTCTATGCGTGCTGCTGCAAAGATGTCATCGATGAGGATTCCTTCCCACGTCGTATCCAGCTTCGACCAACTCGTGACGCAATGGATGTCGCGTGTGATTTTTGTCTGTGGCAGGCTATTAAATTCAACCCACGTCCACTTTCCTAGTGGTCGTGGGCCATCCTTAAGTTCGAAGGTCCAGTCATCGGTGGAGATACTGGGAGTAGCACTCGCAGAGAGTACTGGAAAACCGTCCACGAGGTGCTGGCCTGGTGGTATGCGCTTGGCTAGCTGAGTTGGCTGCTGCCGTCCTGTAAATCCACGGGTAACCATGTTGGTTGCTCCCCTCATCTCGACCTGACATGTCAGTTGCTGGAGTCCAGCATTTCATGACAAATGCCCTAAAGAATACGGCTGAATCCAACATTCGTCTGCACCCCTCATCGACAGCGGACCCATGTCGTCTCAAAAAGACTCCCGAACTGCTTGGATGAGGGGAACGTCATTATTTACCAGGTTGTGTTTGGCTTGCATCGCTACCGTGCCGAGCCGTTTAACTGAATTGTTCTACAGTGAGATCGCGAAGTCCGCTAGCGCAGTCACAGCAGCGTGATAGCCGGCCATTCCGTGGACGCCTCCACCGGGTGGCGTGGATGCTCCGCAGAGATAAAGACCAGGCCGGGGCGTGCGATAGAGAGAAGGCGTAGGTCGAGAGATAAGCTGTCGCAGGTTCATGGCGCCACCCAAGATATCCCCGCCGATCAGATTGGGATTCCATCGCTCGAGTGCGGCAGGAGGAGAGATAGAACGAGCCAAAACGCAGTCGCGGAACTCAGGAGCAAAACGTGCAATCTGGCCTTCGACAGCTTCCACATAGTCTTTCGTGCTGCCATTCGGGACGTGGCAATAGGCCCATGCTGTGTGCTGGCCCTTCGGAGCACGGCTGGAGTCAAAGAGCGAAGGTTGACCGAGAAGCACGAACGGTCGATTTGAGGCAAGCGTTCGTTCTGATTCAACGATCTCTTCGAACGATCCTGCGACATGAACAGTTGCAGCACGCGAACATCCGTGAGCCGTCCACGGAATAGGGGAACTCAGCGCATAATCGATCTTAAACGCGCCTGCACCGTAGCGGAAGGATTCTAGCTGCTTGCGATACCGGGCTGGAAGGTGGGTTCCGGCTATCTTGAGGAGTTGTCGGGGCGTAAGATCGGCGAGAATCAAGTCAGCTTCGGGCAATTGGGTCACTTCATAGCTGCTTTCAATACGACCACCCAGATCTTCCAAGTGGTGTGCAAGAGCGTCCGTCAATGTTTGAGCACCACCCCGTACAATAGGCCAACCATTGGCATGGCCGGCGGCCATGAGGGTCAAAGCGACCGCAGCCGAGGTTGCGGTCTCCAATGGAAGGATGGAATGGGTTGCCATGCCAGCGAAAAAAGCCCGAGCCCTTTTTCCTTTGAAATGAGAGAGAGCTAATGCAGATGCGGAAAAGAGCGCTGAGAAGCCAAACCTCGCCAGCATCAGCGGGTGACGCGGGATGTGTCGCACCGGTCCCAGGAGCTCGTTAGAGAGTTCGGAAAAGTGGAGAACGATCGGCTCAATCAGAGAGCGGTATTGATCCCTGTCACATGCATCGAGCGTGGCCAGTGTTCCCTCGACGGAGTGTTCAAGCATTACGGCAGTTCCATCGTCCAGCGGATGGGCGCATGCCGCGGTTGATTTGAGCCACGGAATATCGATTGGAAGAGATCGGAAGAAGGGGCTCGCCACACCTAACGGATAGGCTGAAGAACCCAAATCCTGTCGAAAATTCGGCAGGGTGGTCTCCGCGGTAGAACACGCACCCCCGATTCGAGCGTTGCGTTCAAACACGGTAGGGGCGAGACCCGCGGTTGCAAGAACGATTCCGGCGGAAAGGCCGTTGGGACCTGAACCGATAATGGCTGCTGTTGGCATAATTCGAAATCAAACCATCACAACGAATGATTGACAGATTAGAAATGTTGGCACTATCCAGATATATGAACTAGCTGTTATCCGACACGGTTGCGGTCCGTGTCGATCGGTCATTGTGATACTGCGTATTACTTCTTTACGGGCCGTGGGACAGGGGTAACATCCTTCTGCTCTTCTTTTGAATAGGGTTCGCCAAAGTATGGAAATTCAGTGCGAACTCGACTTCGATCAGGCACAGCCCCATCCTGGAGAGGCTTGTTTGAGCTTAGGGTGAGCATCACGTCCATAACATCGTCACTCAGAGGACGTCCGTTGAAGCCAACAAGATCGAATGCGGCTGATGTCCCTAATTCATATGGCAACATAGTAGGACACAAGCGGGCAACAACCTGTTTTCCATATTCATCCGGGTTCATCACAGACGCGGCATATGTAGCCATCTTCCGTGTGAAGTCGGCAATGTATCCCGAGAATGAAGCCACATCTTCGGACGGCACCGACCGATTAAAGTTCTCTTTTACTTCCTGATTGTTGGGATCGTTCAGAAAGAGATGGGTGATGAGAGGTAATCCCCAGCGGGAAACCTGCATCTCGGGTGCGTGGCCATAAAGTGAAGCCGTGGCCCATGCATGCACAGTTCCTTTGCCGATCAAGTCGGTTGGAATCTCCAGGACGATGGCCGTCACGTTGCGATTGGCGAAGAAGTTTTGCCGACGTTGAAACACGTCACCGTCATATCGTTGTTCTTTATAAAAGGCACTCAGGAAGCCGTGCAGGGCAAATGCATCGCCGGCGAACATGTCAGGAGCCATCCCAACGTACGTGCGGATCCCCGATTTGCTATGAATCTTGCCAGTCTCGCCCTCTATCAGAAGGTCGCCCCTGTCACCGCCGATCGCATCACCAGTCGCCTTGCGCACCTGAAATTTCTGAATATGAATGTGCTGATCTCCATTTGCATGCCATGGCTCAGCGAATCTGAACTTGAATACGACGTCCTCCCGTGCATCACCGTTGAGGTCGAACCTGAAGGCATATAGTCCCTCGATGTGAAGGGTGTCTGGCGCAGAGAGTCCCACGTCTGGATTGACGGTCATCGCCATCACGGTTGTGCCGGGAGCGCCTTGAAACAGGTAAAGATCACACACATTGAGGCTAGGATCTTCCTTGGCGAGTTTGGTATCGAAGTGATGGGACATAATATTTCCTCTCAGATAAGGCTGAGCTGATTTTTCCGGCGCCTAAACGGCAGCCGCCATTTGCCGAAAGTAAGGAAATGTTTGGATGGTCTGGCGTGCTGGCCGGACGGAAATCGCTGAGCGTGCGCCCGCATTCAGAAATGCACTCACCAATTCACTCTCCGATTCAGCTGGATGCCGGCCATTCTGAGCAGCGAAGGTAAACCCGGTAGGACGTCGCGAATCATAGCGCAAGATATCCGAAAGTAAAGCAGAGGCGAGACGTCGTCCGTGAGAACTGGCGTCCACCGCCATACCGTTCGCTCGCAACCTGTCCTCTATTGCTGTCACGAGCGGTTTCATGAGCACGTCTCTATCCTCGGCGGGTGTCGAGGAGTGGTAAACGGCGGCAAGACTTTCGTTCTCTGCTACAAGGTCCGATAAAAACGGTGTCCCAATTCTTCGCCGTGAACCCATCCTGTCGTGCTCTGCCCAGATATCTGCCAATCCATCTAAGCCGATTGCGCGTGCTGGGAGTTCCATCACCACTGCCGTGACCAGCCCGTCACTGACTCCCAGCGGTGATATGACGCCCCCAGTAAATACAGAGATTTCGTCGCTCTTTTGCACCTTCGATGGCCCTTGGTTGGAAACGTCGAACTCCCACGTCCTCAATCCGGCATGGATGCGGACCTTCGAGCAATGCCCAAGATCACGTTCCGCATTAGAGCCCTGCTCTCGCCAAGTCACCGCAATTGCAGTGACGCTGGGACCCGCACCTGGGAAAGCATAGAGATTTGGCGTCACTAACGCACCAACACGTCCAGTCGTCATTGCTCCAGAAGCATCCTGCGCACTCAACAACCTGAACAACCTCTGAGGAGAAACAACTGACGCGAGCGCACACGTCACCCCTCCGATCAGCGCCCTTCTACGGGTGATGGTCGCTTCCAGTGTCGTTCTTGTCATGAGAAAACTCCCTTCATCGCGTTCGTCAGGTTTCAAGCCCCTGAGCTGCCAGTTGTCGTTCCGTCCGCTCAGCGTTAACTTACGCAATCGCCGGAGGCCGGATAGCCAAATTTTCTCGGGATTACTCCTCAATGCCATCCGAGGTTTAAGTAGCGATTTGGCTGTATTTTTCTACAGGTGGGTATCTGTCACAGTGATATAGGCGACCTTAGCACCCTCAAGAAAACTGCAGGTTATGGCCTATCGATGCGATGTTGCCCGCAGGTCATAAGATCCTGAATCCTTGGAAAGATCCTGAGGAGTTGTGGGGCCGACCAGCCTATGACGTCAGCGCCTTTTCGAGTCACCGCGCTGCATCCCACTGCAACTCTCATTGATGCTATTTGGGTTCATTGGAGAGAGTACCTCATGGAGGCCGCTGAGCTGGCGACGCTTATGCTCTGCATCTGCGCTGCAGCTACTCTACTCTACAGTCACAACTCACCGGTGGCGAACGCGGGGTTTTCCTGGATAACAAAATCGACTCTGATGGGGATCCTGGTCGCCAGCGCCACCCTCATAATCATGCGCTCCCCATTTGGCCGAAGATCAGGAGCCCACTTCAACCCCGCCTTAACCGTGGCGTATTTCGCGTTAGGGCGCATTCACCGTTGGGATGCTCTCGGTTATATCTCCGCACAGTTTGCCGGTGGAATAGTTGGAGTTTTTCTCGCCCACCAACTGCTTGGGACAAACCTCGCCGACTTTCCCGTCCGGTATGTCGTGACACTCCCCGGTCGCAATGGAAGCCTGGTCGCCTTTCTCGCCGAGTTTCTGACATCATTCGTCCTAATGGAGGTCGTCCTAATCGCGAGCAACCATCCGAGGCTGGCACGACACAGCCCACTTCTTGTCGCATTAATGACTGTGTTTTATTACGTGTGCTCTACATCAATCTCTGGATACAGCGTTAATCCCGCTCGATCGCTTTCTTCCGCTCTATTTGCACATATCTGGCACGGTATTTGGCTATATTTCATCGGCCCTAGCCTCGGCATGGTTGTGGCAGCTTTCGCATACCAAAGGATTGCTGGTTCTAACCGGATCTATTGCGCAAAGGTCTTTCATGACCTTAGATCAACTTGCCCTTTCGACTGCCATTTTCATGAGCTTTAAGGCCCCTCGCGCACACGGTTCGATTTGACGCACGCGCTCTGGTCCCTGCTCGAACAAATCACAGCAAATGATCACCATTTCTTGTGACAACCCGCCACGGGATCCGGTATGTGAATGCAGGACGACTAACTGCACGGCGTTGGTATATGCCCTCGCCCACCAAGGACTGATGGCGACGTGGAGAGCAGCCGCTAGAGAGCTCGAGCTGGAACCCACGAATCCGCTATCGTCGTTCCCTGTGTAGACGACCTGAGCCCGGCAACAGCCCATCTTCAACAGACGGTTGTTAATGCGTGTTAGCTGAGGTAAGCCCTATGTGGGTATCCGTGAACACATAGTCTTCTTTGGAGGCAAACCTGACGTGACAGGATTGGCACTGGTTCGCGGGCACCACTGCCGATGTGCCGGCATATCTTGGACCGCTCGCAAGAAAGCGGAAATACCCCCAGTTACCCGCCGCGTTAGGGAATCGCTTGCCGTCCTTTACCATCATGCCGACCCCGATGAAGCTGTCCTCGAAGATACCGGGACCGGCGGGTGTGGAACAAGCGAAAGTGATTTTGTCGCAGTTCTTTCCAAGCTTAATGATGCTGAGTTCTTTCACAATCTGAGTCCCATCGGGCCACGTTCCGGTCTTCTTATATTCGATAAAGGCCGATGGCTCGATATACGTATCCAATACTTGCGGCCTGAGAATTACTGATCCGTCGAGGATACTTCGGCCACTCGTTTTGACACGCGTCCCCACGTGTTCCCAGCGCCTGAAGCCATTTGGGAGATATGCGTTTCCATCCGGTGTGAAGGATGCTCGCGATACCCATGGATTGTTGATCAAATGAACGCTGGGCGACTGACCCACGCCTGAATAACTATGCAGAATGGATATGGCGGCAAAGAATGTTGCTGCTGGGAGTATCGACCAGCGAGAGGCATTTAGAAATGCGTCCGTTGAGATTTTCATCGTCACCTCCTTGGGTGATACTTGTCGCCGGAGGCCGACGACAGACGATCCGTTCATTCCTTCAATTATTGGGACTGCCCCCTTAATGGGTCACCTTGTTTTTTGCAGGTACTCCCTGTATTTATCTCTAGCTTTCTGAGTCGACATGTTTTCGGGCCCGCCTAAGAGTTTTTGCAATCCAGAAGTGCGGGAGCCAAGGACGGTTAAGATAGACGGCTTTACCTGGAAGCCGCAGCGAGACCGTTGTGCCCAGGTTAGGCGTGCTAACAATTTTCAACGTGCCGCCCAAGCTCAGCGCGCGTTCCCGCATACCAGTCAACCCGAAGTGGCCAGCCCTACCGGATTCTAGGAGGGTCGCATCCATACCCCGACCGTTATCCTGGACATCCAATTGAAACGATCTTCTTTTGTAATGAATCTGCATGCGGAGCTCAGTTCCCCCTGAATGCATACAGGCGTTGCGGATCGCCTCGTATCCTATGCGGTAGACTTCGTCGCGGGCGATTGGGTGTAGCTCCCGATCCATCCCGTAGGTTGAAATGCTGACTTCAAGCTGCCGATCAAATGAACAATCTCCAGCAGCGCGACGAAGTGCAGCCGTCAGACTATTGGACTCGCTAGCCGGACTTCGAAGCGCCTCCAAGGCGTCACGTCCTTCGGCAATAGCTCGCTCCAGCCACTCGGAAAGTCGATCCAAAGCGCGTACGGTCGTCTGAGGATTATCGACATGACCGCGCGCATGATCAGCTACTAGTTTGCTACCCTGAATTGTTTGTAAAAGGGTGTCGTGGAGATCACGGGCAAGCCTGGTCCGTTCATCAAGCCTCTCGTCAAATCGGATCTTCAGTGAAGCCGCATAACGACGCATCCGCAAATGGTATGCCGCGACGACAAGGCAGGCTCCAATAAAAGCAGCGAACGCTCGGAACAACATAGTCTCATACCAGGCAGGCTGCAGATCGAACACTATTTCTGCACCTTGTTTGTTCCAGATGCCGTCGTTGTTGCTGGCTATTACCTGGAAGACATAATGTCCAGGCCGCAGGTCATTGTAAAAGGCTTGACGTCTCACTCCAGCTTCAACCCAATTCGCGTCATGACCATAAAGTCGATAGCGAAAGCGTACTTGTTCAGGTATCCGTAGACTCAGTCCAGCGTAATCAATCTGCACTTCTCGGGTATGCGGCGGAAGGCGAAGCTGATGGTCGGAGAGCAACTCTTTTCCGTCCGCTGATACCATCTCGATGTTCACTGGGGGAGGGATCGAGTTGAATGGCAAATGATTGCGGTCGATTATCTGAAAATCATATCCATTTGCCGACCAAAGCTTTCCATCGGATGTCTGAGCCGGACTACCATTGAAAAGGTTCGGTCTAGCACCCTCAAGAGCGCCAAAGAATCTCCCGGCGACACGCGCCTGAGAGCCGTCCCACCACCTGGAGACGGTCTTATCCGACACGCGCAGAATCCCGCAATGCATGTAAAACCATTTCGATCCGTGCTGGTCATCCTGTATATTCACGGCTCCATTGCACGGTAGTCCGCTGTCAGTGTTTAGTGTTTTTGCTTTGCCATCGACATAGCGGATGAATCCGTTTGGCGTCACCATCCATAACGCTCCATTGGCTTCCTGCAACAAGTTCTCGACTCGGTCATCGAAGCTCTTCGCCAGTACTTGCTCGAAATGACCATCGTGGAATCGGAAGAGCCCATGCAATGCACCTCCGACCCAAATGCCACCACCGGGATCAGGGCCGAGCGCATTCATAACCTGGTTGCCGACAACCAGCGTTTCGCCATACCTGCCGCCGATCTTTCCATCGTGAATCTTGACGAGGGATGAGCTACGCGTCCTTAGATCTTCAGACGATACCCAGATGTCGTGATCTCTATCCTCAGTGATGTAGGCGACGATATCCGCACCCGACCTTGAGAAAGAATTGATCTCGGCTATTGACTTTTCATCTTTTAAGACAAACAGACGGTTTCCTGCACCGATCCAAAGATTTCTCATCGAGTCGCAAAAAAGGAATCTAATATCACGTAACGGCTTACCACCCGGATCGTTGATCTGATCGATCGCCCCGTCGCGTAAGCGGATAAGCGCCTCGCCTCCCAAATACACGTTGTCCATGCCATCAACCGCTACAGCGCGAGCGCGGTCGTCAAGGGTTCCTTCGTTTGACGTAAAGCTCAAGACAGCGCAGTCGCGGAAAAAGTCAACGCCCATTGGGGTTATGACCCAAAGATCCCCTTCATGATCCTCGAGGATTGAAAGAATGCGTCGCCCGCTGAGACCGTCGGGGGCATCAAAGTGATCCAACTTACCTTTTGAAAGTCTGTACAGGCCCTTGTCAGTAGTGCCTATCCACAGAGCGTCATTTCTGCCCGCGAGCAGAGCGGAAACACTGAGTTGGCTGCCATCAACACCGCGCGATAGGTAAGTGCCCCAGGAGCCGTGTGTAAATCGAAGTAATCCTTGACCTGTTCCTTCCTGTTGGGTGCCCGCCCACAGCGCGCCATCTGAAGTGCTCGCGAGGCTCGTGATCGCTCCGAGCCCGTCTTGCTCTAGGAGCAAGGGCACCCTTTGCGCCTCGGCCTTCGCGCCTAGCTTCCACCGGCAAGTACCATCATTGCTGCCGACCCAGATGTAACCATCGGCAGTGACCGTATTTGATAGTCCACGTCCGCACGGAAAGCCCTTCGGGTTCCCAAGACACTCGAGCTTGCGCTCTCCAATTTTGCAAAGAGGACTCGGAGCGCTATGAGCGCCACTCACTCCCATCCAGACGACACCACCGGCGTCCTCTACAAATGGTCCAGGCCATCTGGGACTGTCGGGATAGTTATAGACGCGGCCAGCTGTGATCCTGGCAAGACCGCGGTCCGTTCCAACATAGAGCGACCCATTGCGAGCCCCGAACAAATACCAAAGCGAACTGCTTGGCAGAGACTGTCCCTGCTGCGGATCCCACTTAACAAACCGAACCCCATCAAAGCGGAAGAGGCCATTGTTAGTACTAACCCAAATGTAACCGTCCTGAGTCTGAGTGATACTCTGCGGAGTTCCCAGAAGACCGGCATCACCGAGTCGCCACGCCCTGTGAGCATACTGGCTCATCTTTGTTCCGGGCTCGAGCGCTCGCGCGATACATGCGTTGGACAAGACTAGTAGATAAACCATGGACCAAAGAAGGCCCTGCGTTCTGTACCTGCTCGCTCTCTGCAGCGACGAACGTCGAATTTGCCGCGGCTCAATCACACCTCAAGGAGGCCTCTTCGCAATGCCAGCGCGACCGCGTGGGTTCGATCGTTTGCTTGTAGTTTGTCAACAATGTTCTTGATGTGAAAATTAACGGTTGTCTCAGAGATGGACAACTGGTCGGCTATTTGCTTGTTCTTGTTCCCGTCTCGAATGAGCTCCAGCACCTGAAGTTCTCGAGGCGTGAGATCCTCCTGACCGAGGTGCTCCGCGACGGCGCCAGCCACATCAGACGGGATATACTTGCGCCCTTTAGAGACAGCACGGATGCTCCTCAGCAGTTCATCCTGCGGCGTGCTCTTCAGGACATATGCAGCGGCCCCTGCACGTAGAGCTCGCTGAATTTCGATGTCGCCTCGTGAAGTGGTGAGCATCATGACCCGTGCGTCAGAAAATTGATTTCGAATGGCGATAAGAGCTTCTGTTCCACTTGCGCCAGGTAGCCTTTGATCCATCAGGACGACATCGGGCCTGAGACGTCGATATTCCTGCAAAGCCTCTTCCGCATTCGACGCCTGCGCCACAAGCAACATATCCGGCTGTGAGGATATGAGGATCTCCAGACCCCCTCTGAAGACCGGGTGGTCCTCTACGATCATGATGCGGATCTGCTTGTCTATTGGCATTTCAGCCTCTCGTTGCGGAGCATAAGCTCCAAATTGAAGAACTAGCTCAACGAGCCCCCCTTTGTGATGGCCGAATGAGGATATTCCCCGGTGAATCTCAAGTCGGTCTGGACTATAGCCGAAGACAAATGCAGCCCCTGGAAGCTTTGAGAAACGCCACACGGCGAAGTACGGTATCCACGGCTTCTGTCGGCCAACAGCATTTGACTAACAGGCAAACATATCGAGCTCATCGTTCTGACATCATCCGGGATGCCAATTCTGTCCCGCAAACGACAGCAACCGTCAAGAGCCGTTGCTCTCTTCTTTGAGACTAACCAACCCCGCGGTTTGGTGAAACGACCCATTCAACAGTATCTCACCTGTAGATATCTGCAGGTTTTAAGCATCGGCGCCTCGGGATCAGATGCGGTCCCGGCGGTCGTTGGGGAAACTGGGGCCGGGAAGCTGCTTTGACCAGGTCGCCCGAGCGTGGGCCCGTCTCCGATGACCGTCTGACACAACCGCAGACTTTTCCAGATCAGCCGGCAAATAGACAGCCATCGAAGCTGCGACTTCCGCTTCTGAAGAAGCGGTGACGGATCTCGTCAGTCAGCAGTCGCGTCATTTGCCTTCGACGTTACAAAAGAGAAATCGAGTACACATATCGATTCGGGCTTTGGTGTTGATTTTTGTAGGCTATGACCTGCATTTTTCTCTAGTCTCTTTGGTTAATTCGCTCTTTAAACTTGATCCAAGCAGCATCGACGCAACTCGGGTGTTACAGATTCCACCACATCGAAGCTCTGATCATCTTTGACGCCCACATGGATTTTAGAGGAACACTAATGACAACCAAAGCTGAGCTCATTACCCGCCAGAAGGCGCCGCTCAACACCCCTTCTGACCTCGAGCCAGAGTCCGTCATGAATATTGCCGGAGGACTCAACGCTCTCCTTGCCGATATCTTCGCTCTCTATCTCAAGACGAAGAACTTCCACTGGCATATGTCCGGCCCCCACTTCCGCGATTATCATCTCCTTCTGGACGAACATGCGGATCAGATCTTTGCTATGACGGACGATGTTGCGGAACGCGTTCGCAAGATCGGCGGAACGACCATTCGTTCCATCGGGCAGATCGGCCGTCTCCAGCGTCTGGCCGATAACGACGCTGATTACGTTACTCCCGCGGATATGCTGAGCGAGCTACATGAGGATGAAAAGAGGCTTGTCCTGATCATGCGGGCGCTGCATACCCTTTGTGACGATGCGGAGGATTTAGGCACCGCCAGCCTACTCGAAAACTGGATCGACCAGTCTCAGCGAAGGGGTTGGTTTCTGTTCGAATCTACTCGCCACTAGGAAGCTGCATCTTTTCAGCTGACATGCAGCGTGTGTCAGATCGTGAGCTTGATGTCGCAGCTTGCTTGGCGGAGAGCCCTTGCGGTGACAGATCTACTGTTTAATGCCGCAGAATACCCGGCAGCCCCAACCCTGCCTTCCAACGTTCACTTTATTTCGGCGGTATCACGCGCGCGGTACTCATACCTTGGCAACCCCGAACATAGCTATAGAAAAGGATGGGTATTTAGCTCAACAAATTAATGGTGTGGCGCGGCGCGGTAAGAATACACACTATCGAGAGATCGCCGGTGGCGCTCACATACATAGCCATAATGTATGGATTCCAACTTCACGTAATAACCGAGGGAGTTTTTATGAAGACCAAGGCAATTATCGCGGGACTGTTTTTATTCAGCGCGCTAGGAGCGCCATCGCTTATGGCGCAAGACGGCAATATCATAGCTACTGGGACCTTTCATGGGGTCGCCCACCATACCTCTGGGCGCGCGACCGTCTATCAGACCCCCAATGGGGAGGCGCTCAGAATCACTCACTTCAAGACGTCGAACGGGCCGAACGTCCATGTCCTCCTCATTGCGGCTACTGACGCTAGGGACGATGAAAACCTCTTCAACGAGAAGGTTGAGCGGGTCGATCTCGGCTCGCTCAAAGGCAACGAGGGGGATCAGAACTACTCGATCCCAGCTGGCACCGACTTGTCTAAATACAAAACGGTTTCAATCTTTTGCGAACGGTTCAACGCAAACTTCGGCGCCGCGCCGCTTGAAAAGTAACGTCAGGTCGATGTCGGTCGTTGGGGAAACCCAGCACACACGTTTTACCCAATTCATCATGCGAGGAAAGCATGCCGTTATCATCGAAAGCCCTGACAACAAAGCGTGTCGTCGTGGGCATCGTTGCAGTTATGGTTATCGCCGGTCTTTGGTATGCCTTCAGGCCAGAAAAGTTATTTATCAATAAGCAAGTGAACGAGGCTTCACCCGCACAGACTCAGGGTGCACTCACACCGGTCTATACCGGTCGATTTGTTGGTGAGGCTCACAAGACGAGTGGCCGGGCAACCATCTATAAGCAATCGGATGGCACACGTATGCTACGGTTGACCGACTTTTCTACGTCGAATGGTCCGCAGCTACACGTTTTACTTGTGGATGGACAAAACCCTGAGGCCTCAAGAGATTTCAATCTGGCGGCAGTGAGACATGTCGACCTTGGGGAGCTCAAAGGAAATCAGGGCAATCAAAGCTATCAGATTCCGGCGGACGCTGACCTCGAGGAATTCAGCATAGTGACGGTTTATTGCGAGCGTTTTCACGCAAACTTCGGATCGGCCACACTCCGAGAGTTTTGAACCATATTCTCGTTGCGAGAGCTGAACACCGCTGACTCTGCGCAGTATAGTCGAGCAAGAACTCTTGAGCGTCTCGGCCGGTGTGCCAAGGAGTGCTGGCGAACATCCTCCACCGTTAGTCGTATATGTGTCCTCTAGGGCTCGATGAAGCCGAGGGGGCTTTTGATTCCAGGGCTCGAATATGGCCAATGGTGCGCGACGGGCTGTACGGAGTGTGCCTCCGCATCAGGCGGAAGATGATCTATCAGATGACATGTGAAGCTTCCGGCGATTCGTGCCCTTTCAACTCCTTCCACCGCCCTGTTCCTTTGGCGAAACGCGGAAGGCCTGGGTTAGCTGGCAATCTTCCACGCCGGTCGAATGTAGTGACAGGTGTAACCGTTCGGATGACGCTCAAGGTAGTCTTGATGCTCACGCTCAGCCTCCCAGAATGGGCCTGCTGCCGAAACCTCCGTGACTATCTTGCCCGGCCAAAGACCTGACATCTCAACCTCTTCAATCGTCCTCTCAGCGATCTTCCGCTGTTCTCCGCTGGTATAAAAGATAGCTGAGCGATAACTCGTCCCCCGATCGTTACCCTGGCGGTTGAGTGTCGTCGGATCGTGGATCCGAAAGAAGAATTCGAGTAGCTTACGATAGCTCAATTTCTCCGGATCGAAGACGATTTCTATACCCTCCGCGTGCGTTCCATGATTTCGATATGTAGCGTTCACGACATCGCCGCCGGTGTATCCTACACGCGTCGAAATGACGCCAGGATAGCGGCGCAGTAAATCCTGCATACCCCAAAAACAACCACCGGCAAGAATTGCGGTTTCGGTAGATCTGCTCATGTTGCTACTCACTTTCTTCGGGTGATTGGAATAGTCTGCAGTATTCTCCGTACCCTTCGCTTTCCAGCTCATCGAGATGGATGAAGCGAAGTGATGCGGAATTGATGCAATATCTCAGACCACCTGCGTTACCGGGGCCGTCAGGGAAAACGTGGCCGAGATGGCTATCTCCGTGTGTGGACCGAACCTCTGTGCGCGCCATGCCGTGACTGGTGTCGGTGTTTTCGACAATATTGTCAATATCGATGGGCTTTGTGAAGCTTGGCCACCCAGAGTTGCTGTCGAATTTGTCTACGGATGTGAACAAAGGCTCACCGGACACTACATCAACGTAAATACCAGGCTCCTTGTTGTCCCAGTATTCGTTCTCAAATGGCCGTTCGGTTCCATCGCGCTGCGTTACGCGGTACTGTTCCGGAGACAGTCTGGATAGAGCCTCTGAATTTTTACGATACTCTCGCATACTTCTCCCTTCATCGCAAAGAAGATGGGTACTGTCAGCACCATAGACATCGAGGTCTCGATGGTGCAGCGTACGATCGGGGCAATCTGCCCCTCCAAACCTCGCTCCGCCGGGAGGCTGGGCAGACCTCCCGAAGCGACGCACAATTGGGCATGAGGATGGCGACAACATAAGGGCCACCTCCCCGTTATCCGCCTAGTTTCGGCCGGCCATCACGCCGCCGTCCACCGGCAGAATGGTTCCAGTGATCCACGCACTCTGGTCGGATGCAAAAAAGAGAATCGCTTCTGCTACATCGCCGGGCTGACCAATCCTTCCCAGTGGATGGAAAGCATTGAAGGTCGGCAGAACCTTCGGTACCTCTTCCTTGGAAAGAAATGTGGAGTAGATCGGAGTCTCGATTACGGCCGGAGCGACGGCATTGATTCTGATCTTGTCAGCAGCAAGCTCCAGTGCAAGATTGTGAACGAGCGCGTGCACCCCAGCATTTGCTGCCGAATACGCAGCAGAGGGTGTCGCGCCTATTGCTTGTAGGGCCCACAATGAACCGGTATGGACAATCGCTCCTCCACCACGTTTCTTCATGGCCTTAGCAGCGGCCTGCGCCAAGAAGAATTTCCCTTTCAGGATGGTGTCGAGGAACCAATCGTACTCTCCCTCCGTCAGGTCGAGGAAGGGCTTCGGCTTGAAGACTCCGGCGTTACTCACCAGAATGTCCAAGCCGCCGAATTGCTTCACCGCGAGGTCTACAAGGGCCACTCCCGTCGCTGGTTTGCCAATATCTCCAGCAAAGATACGGACAACGCTAGGGTCGGGGGAGACTTCCTTAGCTGCGCACTGGAGCTTTGCCTCGTCTCTTCCGCTGAGAACTACAGATGCGCCGTGAGCAACCAGACGCTTAGCTGTTTCCTTGCCAATTCCCGAACTGCCGCCGGTAACGATCGCTACTTTTCCTTCGAAATGCACAGAAACCTCTCTTTCCGTTGTGAAGCTTTGTGAGTTTAATGAGTCAGGCGTCGTGGCGCAGGGAGTCAACCGGCCCCACATCGACGACTACTCGTGATTCCGCAGAAAATTGGGTTGGGGGGAGACGGCGCTCAGAGCGTCAGCGAGCGTCCAGAGCGCAGCACCGAGCAGGACGAGATCCTTTATTAAAAATTCTCCTACATCACCTGAAAGTGCAGGGAAACCGCCGAGGGTCGGCTCCCAGCCCGGAGTTGTGATGATGAATGACAACGTGGTCAAGAACATAAACACCGCTCCCAGGCTTCCGACCGCGGATGCCGTCGGAAACCATCGCCGAAGCGCAATCAATATCGCGATGCTCAATTCAATGGTCCCTATGATCATCGTGAAATGGTGAACGCTCCAAACGTTGTAGCCCCAACTCAGGAATGGGCTATTCGCAATGAGGGGCTGGATGCCTTTTGCCTCGTATTCGGTGACCTTCATCGCTGCGATCCAGCCGATGGCGACCACCAAACCGTAACGAAGGAAAACCGCCGCCAGCCCTTCTATTTTTGCGATTCTTCCTGTCTTGCGGATGTCTACGTCGGGCAACGAGTACTTCATGGCCGGCTCCTCTCGCTCCTGATTTGTTCATCATGAGCACTACTTTCTGGACTCGTACATCGCGTCAGTTTGCTGTCGCAATGCTTGAAGTCGACAGCAGCAAACGATGAGCCGAGCACACCAGGATTGTGCGCCGGAAGTTTGTCGCGGCCATCCTCAAACGCCTTAGTTGGAAGGCTGTAGTTTTCTTTAGGTGCCTATAGAGGCTTCGGTGCAGTGCGCTCGCGGCGGGTGTCAACGGATTTGCCTCTTCGGAGCAACTAGCTGATGGCCCTATGCGCATCGACGGTCGTTTCCTTGCCGGCTGTGGGAGGATAGATCGTCTCGCCTAGTTCTGAGAAGAGGAGGCTGAGCCCAACCTTAAGCACGGCCGCAAGCATAATCAGCTCAACCAGCATACCGATACTCTGCGCCAACTATCGATACCCCGGCACCGCCTACAACTCCAGTCCCTCACCTGAACATTCGTTCAGCGTCATCCGTTGGAGCAGCTTCGGAAATCTCACCCAATCCAGACACTCCTAGGCGCGACGGCCGTCCCGGTCACTGTAGAAAAATGCAGGATGACTACTACCAGCAGTCATGTCGCGCTATCAGGTGTGATGAGGGATACTCACTGCGTAGGCTTCTGGCTGGAACTCCGACCGCGACTTCGAACCGATACCGCGCTACCTAAACAGCCACGACAGACGAACTCCACTTGTTGGATGAGACGCTTTAAAGAGAATGGTGAGGCGATGAAGGCGACAGCGCTGCTAAGGGATCTCGGCCAGAGCCTCTGGCTCGATAACATAACTCGTGACCTGTTGAACAATGGCACGCTCGAACACTACATCAACGATCTTTCGATCACGGGACTGACATCTAACCCGACGATCTTCGATCACGCTGTGAAGAATAGCGCCGCGTATGACTCGGCGATTCTTGATGGCTCGCGTCGCGGCAAAAGTGGGGAGACGGTATTCTTCGATCTCGCTTTGAAAGATATAACGCGGGCAGCGGATCTTTTTCGACCCGTTTACGATCGCACAAACGGTGTTGATGGTTGGGTATCCTTGGAGGTTCCACCTTCTTTGGCCTATGACACGACAAAGACCCTTACCGCGGCGAGGGATCTCTTCGTCCGCGCAGCGCGACCGAATGTCTTCATCAAGATTCCCGGCACTGTCGAAGGCCTTCCGGCAATCGAAGAGGCTATCTTTGCGGGCGTGCCCATCAATGTGACCCTACTCTTCTCGTCCGATCAATATGTGGCTGCGGCCGAAGCATACCTCCGCGGAATTGAGCGGCGAATCGCAGCAGGTCTCAAGCCGGTTGTCGAGTCGGTGGCCTCGGTGTTCATTAGTCGTTGGGACGTGGCCGTCGCGAACAAGGTTCCGGAGTATCTCAGAGGACAGCTTGGAATAGCAGTTGCCGGCAAAGTATATCGGAGTTACCAGGCGCTGCTGCGCTCGCCCCGCTGGCAACGTGCCTACAACTTTGGCGCCCGCGCCCAGCGACTTCTATGGGCGAGCACTGGGACAAAGGATCCGGGGCTGCCGGATGCGTACTACGTAAGGGCACTGACGGCGCCATTTACTGTGAACACTATGCCCGAAGCAACGCTCATTGCCCTTGGGGATCATGGCGAAGTAGGTCGTGCGATGCCACCGGATCAGCCCGATGTCGAAGACGTCCTGCGGCGGTTCTCAGAAGCGGGAATAGACATCGATGCATTAGGCCTCAAGCTTCAAAATGACGGTGCAAAATCATTCGTTAAGTCTTGGACCGAATTGATGGATGTTATCAGCGCCAAAGGTGCTGAACTGGCGCGGATCGGATAGGAAACCGCGTGTCGAGGTACACAGGGGCTTATGAGAGACCCGGCGCGGGCGACGGTATTCGTATCCTCGTTGATACCACCAGCGGGACCCCGGCCTAGAGCAGTGCACTTCGCGCGCTGTGCACCTCGATAAAACTAGAGTATTTGGGCTGTGGGATGCGATGTCGCCACGAAGGGGCTTTTCGAACAGAATCGTGGAAGCTGAAGCCAATCTGACGTAGAGTCGTCGGACGAAAGCACCTCCGCAGGACGGAATGGAGTGGACGACCATGAATGGGGACAACGCTCATGAGAGCCTCTTAGTTCTCATTGGAGAATTGCTCTATAAGAACCAGTTGCTTCGTGAGGCTATTGCATCGAAAGACGAGGCTATCGATCTGATCATCAACCGCTTGATGATTGCGACAAGATCAGCTTGCTCGTGTGGTGTCGGGAACCAACTCGCGTTTGTCTGGGACACTGTTAAGGCGCGAGAGTCTGAGTTCGCGAGCCGCAGGAGGTGCTGCTTCAACGAATTCTGCAATATTGTGATGCACCCAACAGACGATGGCGCAAATACCCCTTGGCATACCGTGATGAGACCTGCAGAAAAATAGAGGTTGACCCCTATGCTTTCTTTGGTTTCCGACGGAGCAACTCTGGTCCTAGGATGGCTCCAACGAGAGATATTGGAAGCAAAATTCTATTCGGCTTTGCCGGCGCCATCGGCTTCGCGGCAAAGGTGTTTGGGCTGGTGTGAACTCTCTGTTTCAGTGTCGCCTTTCAGAGACGTCTTGACGTGTGCACCCTGAAACAAGGGGTTAGCGATGGCGCGGAGCATCCTCACATGTCTTCGCATTTTGAAAGGAACGAGTTGCAATGATGACTAGCGATCTGGAATTGCTCTATATCAACACGATCCGCACACTTTCGATCGATGCTGTGCAACGAGCTAACTCAGGGCATCCGGGATTGCCACTAGGAAATGCCGCTATGGCTTTTGTTCTTTGGACCCGGTTCCTGAAACACAATCCTAAAAATCCCTCCTGGCCCGATCATGACCGGTTCATACTCTCTCCCGGTCACGGCTCAATGCTGCTTTACAGCCTCCTTCACCTTAGTGGATATGATCTACCGCTCGATGAATTGAAGCGGTTCAGGCAATGGGGTAGCCGTACGCCTGGGCACCCGGAGCGCGGGCACGAGACACCAGGTGTAGAAGTTTCTACAGGCCCTCTCGGGCAAGGCTTTGCGAACGGTGTGGGCATGGCAATGGCAGAAGCGTGGCTTGCCGCCCGTTTCAATCGGCCTGGGTTGAAACTCGTGGATCACTTCACATATGGCATCGTCTCGGACGGTGATCTTATGGAGGGCATCGCCTCCGAAGCTGCATCCCTTGCAGGGCACTTGCGTCTTGGCAAGCTCATCTACCTCTACGACAATAACCAGATCTGTTTATCGGGTTCTACGAACCTGAGTTTCACTGAAGATGCTCAGGTGCGTTTTGACGCCTACGGCTGGCATACTCAAAGAGTAGCGGACGGCAATGACCTAGCTGACGTTGATGCCGCCATCCGAGAAGCCCAATCTGTAACGGACAAGCCTTCGCTCATACTTGTACGAAACCACATCGGTTTCGGGAGCCCCGCAAAACATGACACCTTCCACGCGCACGGCAGCCCCCTAGGCAAGGCAGAAGTGGCAGCGACCAAGGTTGCCTTGAACTGGCCCACGCAGGAGGAGTTCTTCATTCCTGATGAGGCTCTTCAGTTCTTCCGTAGAGCTGTGGCAGAGGGCGATCAAAAGCAGAAGGCATGGGAAGAATTGCACGCTCGGTATCGGCAGGCCTTCCCTGATGATGCGGAGTTGTGGACTCAGATCATGGCGGGCAAACTGCCAGATGGCTGGAAGGACGACCTGCCCTCCTGGAAGTCAGAGGACAAGCCAATTGCAACCCGAGAAGCAAGCGGTAAAGTATTGAACGACCTCGCCAGGAAGATTCCGAATCTTGTCGGCGGGTCGGCAGACCTCAATCCCTCCACAAAAACAGCGATGACAGGACTTGGTGATTTTGAGCCCCCAGTGGATAAGCCTCCGACCCAAGGGCAAGTAGGCCTGGCGTGGGATTACAGCGGCCGGAACTTTCATTTTGGTGTTCGTGAACATGCGATGGGAGGAGCGACAAACGGCATGGCTGCTCATGGCGGCGTGATCCCTTTCAGCGCAACGTTCCTCATATTTTCGGATTACATGAAGCCCTCTATTCGTTTGGGCGCGCTGATGAAGGTCAAGGCCATCTACGTCTTCACCCACGACAGCATCGCGGTAGGCGAAGATGGGCCCACGCATGAACCGATCGAGCAACTCTCCGGCCTCCGAGCAATCCCGGGGCTGACCGTTATACGCCCTGCGGATGCGAATGAAACGGCAGAGGCTTGGAGCCTCGCCATAGAGCGCAACACCCCGACGGTTCTTGCACTTACTCGTCAGGACCTTCCCGTGCTTGACCGCTCCGAGGCAATCAACGGAAGAACAGAGCGGGGTGCGTATATTCTGTCTGACGCGGAAGGTGGTGTACCAGAAGTCATCTTGCTTGGCTCCGGTTCGGAGGTGAACCTCTGTGTACAAGCCAAAAAAAGGTTGATGGAGCTTAATATCCGCGCCCGCGTGGTTAGTGTGCCTAGTTGGGAGCTCTTCCGCGAGCAAACCGCCGAGTACAAGGAAAGTGTGATCCCCAAGTCTGTCAGGAGGAGAGTTACCGTTGAGGCGGCAAGCACGCTAGGGTGGGAGGGCTTTGCCGGACTGGATGGGATCATGATCGGGATCGATAGGTTCGGCGCTTCAGCTCCTGCCGCGGAGCTCATGAAGAACTTCGGATTTACAACTGCGAATATCTGCGCCGCAGCTCTCAGTCTGATGGGCCGCAATGAAGAAGCTGAACAGAAACCGCAAGATGAAGTCCTCTCGGGACTTCCAATGTGACAGTCCGCTCAAAGCCGATGACCGTGTGCAGCTTTCTGGCATGCGCACGTCCCGGCAACCCGATGCTGACTTCCACGGTGCATGGCATTTATATGGTCCAGCGAGTCAACGAAGCGTTCCAGAGAAAGGAGATTGCAGTTGAGCGACAGCTCACGAGCGGCTAAAGGGAAGTTCGAGATCGAACGGGATGGTCAAGTTTCCTTTCTGGCATATGAAACTGACGGAGCCGGGTGGATTTCACTCTTGCATACCTGGGTTTCCCCGGTACTACGTGGCCGCGGCATAGCGAACGAGCTTGCCCAATTAGCTCTTGAGTATGCAAAGGATAATCACTTGAAGGTTGAGGTAGTTTGTCCAGTCGTGTTTCACTTCGTCTCAAAACACCCCGAGTACAAGCCCCTCGTTGGCATTCGAGGTTATACGATGCCCTTAGCAAGGCCCCCATCGCTTGGCACCTAATCGGAATAAAAGGGTACCGCCGTAATCCGACTGTGTTGCCTCTATTTCTAGAGAATATTGACTGCTCTGGCCGCGAGGAGAGCTACCGTAGTAAATGAGATGAGTGCTTGGATCATCATCAAGGATTTGGCCCAGCGGGATAGGACCGGCGAATCGGTTGGCGAAAATGCCGTGCTGGTGTTGAATGCTAAAAATAGGTAATCAATAAATCCTGGACTCCAACGATCTTCGCCCATCTCGCGTTTAGCCTGTTGATCAAGAGTCATTTGCGGAAAGAGGAATGCGCCATCAGTGTGAACGCCGCGAAGCTCCCGCTCCCGTGGGCCTCCAGCGTCAAGCCGCCAATACCAGGAAGCAAAAACGAGGATATTGGTAATCCATAAGGCTGCTGCGGACTTCAACATGTCCTGAGGCAACTCTTTGCGTGCTGGGATTGCTGCGACGAGCAAAGAAAGGGACCAAATCATATCAGCTGTGACGACAGAGGTCGCCATGTAACCCAGAACCTTATTGAGCGTTTCGAATCCGCTGTAGTGCGCCCACACAATTGGGATCATCAGAATCCCTACAACCGCGAGCAGCGTCCAACTCGGACCCGCGGAAAGGGACCTCGGCAAAGCTAAATGTAGTCCTCCCACCGAGAAAAGCGCGATCGCTGCCGGCCATCGCGGCTCGAGTTGCTGGGACGCCTCCTTCGTGTGTGTGCTTCTGATTCAGACTGCACGGCTGCATCCTCGAAATTAGTTAGATTCAATCTCAGTTGTAGTGTTGTGTCTCAGTGGGCTTCGGCGGCGGCGATGACCTCTACCTCGACCAGGAAGTCGGGCCGCACAAGTTGCTGTACGACCAGGAGCATCGATGCCGGCTCAGCATCACCGAGAAAATGAGTTCTCACCTTTGCGTAGGCGGCAATATCCTCGGCGCGGGTGAGATACTGTGTGACTTTGACGACGTCAGTGAGATCCATGTTCGCCTGCTCGAGCACGCTGAGTATATGTGTCCAAGCGAGTTTGGTTTGACCTGTAATATCGGCTGGGAGTGTGCCGTGGATCTCCAGCCCTGGGGTGCCGGACGTAAATAGCCAACGCAAGTTCGGGCGTACTTCGACTGCGTCACTATATTTTCCAATTTGGTGAGAAACGCCGATGTCGCGGATTTTATGGCTCACTGGACTGCGTCCTCCGTTTTACCCAACCCGCAATATGGAACACCTCGAGTGGAGCCCCTAAAGACGGCCGCGTTTTCATTTGACTTTCCGCGCCGCCGCCCGGGCTTCTGAGACAAGATACGTGATCAGAGTGTCCCACTCGGTGGGCCGTGAGGGGAATACTGCTAGCACAGGGCAACAACTACAGAAAACTATGGTTGTGTGACTATGAAGAGCATGCATCAAATCCACGAAATTGCAGAGTGATATTGCAGCGAACGAAGCATTTCTGCGCGGTATTCACTTAACGTCGCTGCCGAACGCAGCCAACTTGCGATCGCGCTCGGACAAAGCGCTAGAACCTGACCGTTCGCATGGGACTCATATCGTCAAGATAGTCCCTCTAGCCGTCCAAATCATCCTTTGTGAAGACGTTGATCTGAGATTTCATTGCCTGGAGGCGGTCGTCTTCGAGCGAACGCAGTGCGCGATCACTTGTTTCAGCGGCCGAGTCTAGCAACTCCGAAACCCGACCCAGCGCGGACTGGATACTGAGTTTATCAGGGGAGCTTAGTCGAATCTGATCTATAGTTCGTTTGGCCCGCTGCAGAGCGTTCCCGACATTTACGTCGAGCCTGCGGGCTTCGGCCGCTCGCGCTTGAAAGTTGAGGAAGTATGCATCATCTAGACTTCTTTCGTAGTGCCGGACAAACCGCCCGTGAATGATTCGAAGGTATTCCCCGGCCGTGGCCAACGCGAGCGGTCCTAACAAAAGCAAAGTACTGACTATGACACCAGACAGTTCCACGAATCCTGCTTTCCCAGGATGATCCGGGTTGCTTTTCGCAACGAGCCCTAATGTATATCAGGGAGGCCGAAGCCACCATATCCACAGGAGAGTAAGGCAATAGACAGCTAGTCGGCAATGGATTTTGAGTCGCTCAGTACCTATAGTTCTCCATAGCACCTTTCCTAGCAAATGGCTGCACCATGAAAAAGATTCAGAGGGAGTCGAAATGCGAGAGAGCGTTCTTAACGGCGGAGTAGCAGTCGTGACGGACCTCGAAACAATCGGCGCTGGAATCGCAAGGGGCGGTTAGTCGCTGGAAGCAGGGTCGTTGCCGGAAATCACCGTTTGGCTCTGCGCCGATGTGAGCCTCAGAGTGAAGTCCAGCGCCGCTACCTGCGCGGTCACGGTCAATGTTCCATTCACGATGTTCGGCGTGTAGTTCCCGACAGCGGAACCGGAGATCGCCGCAGATATCGGATACGTCCTGGCCGGTGAGGGTGAGAACGCGCAGGTAGTCGTTGTCTAGGAGGAGGTAGCCGCGATGCGCCTCCAACTCCGAATCGCACATCTGCCAGTCGAGGTAGCGGGCCGAGGACAGCTTGCCGGACTGAATTTTGGAGGGGCAGAAGTTGATGAGGCGCCGCAGTACGCGGAAAGCCTCTTCTGCCCCTGACAGCTCGATCTTCATGAGATCGCTCAGCTGTCCACTCAAACTCCGTATCTTCCGTTCTAAGCGCAACCGGTCGCGCTCGATCTGTTCATAGATCAGCGCGCGCTCTTTGCTCCCAGAGAACAGTGCGCTCAGGTCGCGCAGCGAAGCGCGCGGCTGCTTCGGCAACTGCGCCAGAGCGTGCAGCAAGCCGGTCTTGGCATAGCTGCCGTCGATCATCACCACCCAGAAGATTTCAATGGGAGTACAGGCGGTCGGCTCTGGACTGGAGAAATGCGATCCGTCCCTCTACAGCTGCGCGTATGAGTGGGCTCTCATACTCGGCATGCGGAATCTCTGGTCGATTCCGCTTGAACAAAATTTGATACAGCCGGCTCCGGTCGTCGAGCGATCGGAATGCTGCTTCGAGACGCTGTACAGCGTGATCGCGTCGTGTGTGGTCAAGGCTTTCGTAGTCGATGCCTCCGATCTTCAGCACTGCGCCGAGGTCGCCCGACTTTGTCAGAAAGCAGTGCTTGTCCCAGAAGCCGTACAGGTTGATCTGTGCCTGGAACGAGCCCGCTTCTTTCCAGTCGTTAGTGATGTGGTCAGTCCTGAGCATTGCGATTCCTGATCGTGATTTCCACGAGGCCCCGCTTCAGCGGGTCATAGCGGCGACGGAATTTGCCGGAGTTGAAGAGCACGCGCAGGATTTCGACATCGTGCTTGGTCGCGATCCGCGCAATGACGACGACGACGATGAACAACACGATTCCGCCAAGCAGGGAGTGCATCAGTGAGAAGATCGCCCCACCAGTAATCAGTGCGACAAAGAACAGCCTTCGCTCCGCACCGAGGATGGTGAGCGGTCGATTCATCGTCTTGAAGACTTTGTTTCGTCATGAATCGACCGCTGTCATCTCTTCACCTCCTTCTGTTGGTCTGTTGAGTGGGTTGCAACTACGCTGTCGTCTACCCGCCGGAGCCGGGAAACAGGCATGCCATGAAGTTCACAGCGCCGATAGCCATGCCGATGCCAAAGACAATCCCGGCAAGCATCTTTTTCGACTGGCCCTCGCCATAGGCGAACATCAGACCGCCCACGACGATGGCAACTAGCGACAACCCTGTGGCAATCGTGCCGGTGAATGCAGTCTTGAGTACGTTGAACTGCGTTATCCCACGGATCACTACCGGTAGCCTGCGCATGGGCGGGAAGGGTTGCCAGCAATGTGGCCGCGGGAACCAGGAATGTGAGGAGGCGCCGCTTACGCGCCCGGTGGAGGCGGGGGGTTCTGTGGAAGCATCGGTCTGCATAGGCTCCTTCCGTTTGCATTTCGGCGAGCCTGACGGCTCTCCGTGCAACGTCATGGAGCGAAAATAAGGTCAATTCCCGTGGGTCGCTGATGCACTTTCAGACGCCCTAATGCATTTTTGTCATCACGGAAACGAGACACTTTGTCGCAGGAAAGTCACAGGGCATTTATTGGTTTGCGGGGCCGGCATTTTGTTGGCGGCTCAGTTTGAATCGACAGAACTGGGCGGTAGTTGATGTCTTTACGAAGCATCGGCCACTCCGCTATACGCTCATTGCAGCTCTCGCCGAGTACGAAGGCGATTCAACGTCAACTGAGAATGATCGGCAGCATAGCTTCCGGATCGCGACAGACCGGCAATAGCTGACGAGAAGCGCGTTTATCGTTACGAATCGGGCGGGTTTCCGCAAAGCAGACTTTGCGGGAAGTGCGGCCCGCGTCCGAATCTTCTGGCCATCGAGTAGCTTAGATATCTTCCAGCGGTGGAGGCCGTCAACAGAGACTGCGTGGTCAATGCGTGTCGCTCTGCTGCATCGGTCGCGCCCTCTCGTCACCGACCGCCACTACTGACGAGAAGCCGACTTCTCGGTACTTGCCTGCGAACAGGACCGACAGCGGCAGCATCTCGTTTGCCGCAGGAAGGGTGAACAGCTTCTCAGCATGGATCAGGTAGGGGGATCTCGTTTCAAATGTTCTCTGCCCCATGTGCAGAGAACATCCAACACGGGGACCAACGTCATCCCGTACGGCGTTAGCGAGTACCGCACTCGCAGGGGCAAGCCTTGCTCCTGATGACGTTCCAGAATCCCGGCTCCTGTCATATCCCGCAGATGACGGAGAAGCATCCTCTCTGTAATTTCAGGAATACTCTTCCGCAATTCGTTCGGCCTCATCGGCCCGTCCAACAGTCGCCAGAGGATTGTGCCCTTCCATCGCCCGTCGATGACGCTTAGCGTCACATCGATGGGGCATGGTGAGATCTCTTTCTTTGAGACGCCCATAGATTGCTCCAACTGACAATTTTGTCAGTGCTGCTTTCTGCATCAGTGCTCCATTCGAAAGCGTCTTTAGCGAAGAGTCAATATAGGAGCCCTTTATGCACTTGTTCAACATGGCGACCCTCTTCGTCGTTCTTACTCTGGCAGGCGTCGAGTTTTCTGTATCGGCATTCGTGAACCCCGCCGCGTCGCGGCTAGAACCCGAATCTCAATTGAAGATGCTAAGCCATTCTGCTCTCGTGCTTGGAAAGGTGATGCCGGTCTGGTACACGGTCTCTACCCTGTTTCTCGGTATCCAGACCTGGCTCAGTTGGCACACGCCTGGGCGCGCAATCCTGCTTACAGCGGATGCGATCTGGGTCCTAATTTCGGTGGCATCGATCTTTGTCTTGGTTCCACTCGCTAGTCGCGTGGCGGAAGGTGCTGCTGATTGG
Source organism: uncultured Acidobacteriaceae bacterium (assembly GCA_963815025.1). Classification (GTDB taxonomy): domain Bacteria; phylum Acidobacteriota; class Terriglobia; order Terriglobales; family Acidobacteriaceae; genus KBS-83. The sequence goes on from CAWFFD010000002.1 coordinate 663,182, forward strand.
CAGCGGATACATCGGATTTGGGACCGGAGACATCGAGTGCGCATAGCCGCTCTCGCCACCGCAGCTATCCTGCTCACATACGTAGTAGTCCGCTGAGGGATGCTCGATCCAGATCAATACCGGGAAACGCGTTTCGACATATCAGTACTAATCCTTGGCGAAGCCCATAAATGCAGAACCGATGGCAGTTTCGCATTGATTACGAATTGATATTGTCAGAGATCCTGCTCTTAACGGCCGACCGATAAGGCGTTATGTGTGTAGCCGGTTTCGCCTGCGATTCTACGAACGCTAATCCTCTTTGTGTGAAAGTCTCTCAGCAAGCGTTGGGCATCGGCTTAGCTTCTATGGCTGTTTGGTCAATCACCCGGACCGTCCAGTGGCAAATACGGGCCGCGTGGTACCACACGGGTGTTTGTGTATTACCCTCTATTTTCTTCGCTGGCCTGCAACCTTAATCTCGAAGTCGCTAGGAGAAAGAGGACTTGAGATGAAGGCGGATGCACTGATTGTCGGAGCGGGACCGGTCGGATTGACTATGGCCGCAGAGCTTAAGCGTTTTGGGCTGTCGATTCGGATCATCGACAAAGACTCCGGGCGGACGGACAAATCGAAGGCGATTGCGGTGTGGCCGCGGACGCTCGAGTTGCTCGACCGGACGGGAGGCGGAGTTGCACGTCGGTTCATCGACGCCGGTTTGAAGACGGAGTACACGAACATCTTTGCCGGTGGCGAACGGATCGCCCAGGTCGATCTTTCTTCTGTCGATACGCCGTACAAATTCATTTTGCTGATTCAGCAAAGCGAGACCGAAAGGCTGCTCGAGGAGCATCTGGCCGACTTAGGTACGAGGGTTGAACGCCAAGTCGAGCTCAAGACGTTCGAGCAAAGCTCAGACGTTGTTACCTGCACCCTCGCGCGCGCGGATGGCAGCGAAGAGAAGGTGGAGGCCTCGTGGTTGATCGGCTGTGATGGAGCTCACAGCACGGTAAGGCACCAGTTGGGGATGAGTTTTGAGGGCAGCACGATGCTCAATGACTGGATTCTCGCCGACCTTCATATCGACGGCATGCAAGGGCCGCCGGCGGGCAACATTTATTGGCACGCGCAGGGAACGTTGGCGGTGTTTCCGCTGGGGGACACAAGATATCGCGTCATTGCGGATGTCGGTGAGACGGCTTCGAAGGCTATCGGGGAGCATGGGGTTCCAACGCTTGAAGAAATCCAGCAGATCCTTAATGTTCGCGGCCCCAAAGGGCTGGTGGCAAATAATCCAGTATGGCTGTCGGGCTTCGCCATTAATGAGCGAAAGGTTGCGGATTACCGGGCGCAACGCGTGTTTCTCGCGGGCGATGCGGCGCACGTGCACAGCCCGGCCGGGGGCCAGGGCATGAACACCGGAATGCACGACGCATTCAACCTTGCGTGGAAGCTGTCGCTAGCGTCCAGGGGGTTGTGTGCCGCGGAGCCCTTGCTCGCAAGCTACAGCCCGGAGCGCAGCGCCGTGGCCAAGCTGGTTCTTGAGCAGACAGGCAGAACAACCGCCATGGCGGTCATGAAAGGAGAGACAAAGCAGACCGTTCGCAACCACATTGCTTCTTTGATATTCGGATTGGCTCCGGTGCGGCACGCGATGGCGAATACGCTTTCCGAGGTCTCGGTCGGATATCCGGACAGTCCGCTCAACCGGTCCTGTGATTTTGAGCACTCTGGACCTGCGCCCGGAAAGAGGGCTCCCATTCGTAATGATGAGCCATTGGTAGGGGAAGGTACTACGCCGCGGTTTGTCTTGTTTGCTGCGGAGGACGATGCCCTTGCATCGGTCGCAAGAGAGTTCACCGACATTCTCGAGCCCAGGCTGCGCACGCCTTATGATCGAAGTGGCCTGTGGCTCGTGCGCCCAGATGGCTACGTTGCTCTCAGAGCCAAGAGTGGCGATGCACAAGCAGTCCGCGAGTATTTGGGCGTCTTGCGGCTCCAAGGCGATTCATTCCCATCTCGAAATAGCCGTCGCTTTCAAACCGAGATTATTGGACAAGCACACTCGCTGGGATAGAGAACTTGAGCAATCTCCCCAAATGTGGAACGTCATTCAGCGACGGTATGCACTCGCCCTCAAGAGCCTAAGAAGCCATGATCCGACAACGGCCGAGCTGCTCATCGGGTTCCATGTCTTGGCAAGTGGCCGAATAACCGGCTATCCGAAAATCTGGTTAGATCCGGATAGGTCCTGATAAACGCGCTTCTCTTTACCGATGCCCCTTCACAATGAGTGCATAATCGCCGAGTCACTCATCGAGCGCTCCAGGTGGATTGGAGGATGTCTGGTCTTCCGGGTTCCGGGCGAGCGACGGGCAACTCGGAAACTACACCAGACTGCCTTGAGAAAAGAACGCTCAAGAAGTGAGAGCGAAACCGCGGAGGCGCGAAGCTGGGCATTCCAACCATGTCAGGCGAGAAGACCGCGGGCGCGCCGCGGGTCAAGGCCGCAACGATAGAAACTCAGATAAGGGCATGCTCGCCTTGAGGCGCGGCGCGCGCGCGGATACGATCACCTCGGGGTGGAATGCCGAGGATCTCCTTGCAGAGATCTCGCCTTGACTCGATCCATTCTCCGCGTCGCTTCGGAGAAATATTCAGCATTGAGTTCGATGCCGATGTACCCTCGGCCGGTCAGCAACGCTGCTGCACAGGAACTGCCGCTGCCAGCAAAGGGATCGAGTACCACCTCGCCGGGAAGCGAGAAGCTACGGATGAGTGGAACCAACGCCGCAACCGGCTTTTGCGTGGGATGGAGCTTGTTGCCGCTGTAGGGCATCTCGATCACATCGGCCAGCGGATACTTTGGCAGTGGCGGCCTCTCTTTCGCCAGCAGATAAGCCTGCTCGTGGCAGTAGCTGAGAAATCGGCTCTTTGAGCTGTAGGTCTTCCGGAATACGAGATGGCCGACAGGATGGAAGCCAGCCTCTCTCCACGCTTCGAAGAAGGCGTCGGTTCGCGTCCAGCCATAGAACATGACGGCGACGCGGTTCGGCTTGAGGACTCGATATGCCTCGGCCATGGCCGGTTTCAGCCAGTCGCTGTTCGCGTCGTTGTCGATAGAGCGTCCATTGCGGTCGCGATAGTTCACCAGATAGGGCGGATCGGTGAGGATGAAGTCCACGTTCGCTGCGGGCATTTGCCGCATCATCTCGATGCAGTCGCCATGAAGAATGTTGTTGGTGAAGTCGGTTTGCTGCTGAGTTGCGCTTGCCATCGCTTGATCTCCTTCGGTCCCGAGGTCTCTGAAGTCGACCGGGACACGCGGGCGGAGCTAAGCGAGGGTCCCGCCTCCCAAGGCGAGCGTGCGCATTTTCGGGAGTCGCTCGAAAATGTTCTGCGTCCGTTGCAGAAGATTTTTGAGAAGGCACCGAAACCCGGAAGGGCGGCCGATAGGCCGAAGCAGAGCACGCGCGGTGAAGGGCGGCGGTAGAGACCCGAAGCAGTGTCCGGGCGATGAACAGAGATGTGGAACTTAAAGAGAGTCGATTGTCGAATGCCATCAGGAGGCTGGAGAACCTCAGCTCAATTCGTCCGAATGGCTGAGCCACGTCACGCCGATGCTCAATTGGTATTAGCGCTTTCTGGAGCGTTCTCCCAGAAGGAGAGAGCTGCCAATCTTGACCCTGGGATTTTCTAATTTCGGCGGATCGGAGATGCCTTCAAACACCTTTCCGGAGGGCCAGTCGCCAGCCGCGTAGATACGGCGATCTCGCAATCCGGTAACTCCTTCTTGCCAAGCAAGGAGGATGCGCTTGCCTAAGTCTCTGAATTCGGTATGCTCTTTCATCTTTTCCTGGACAAGAGGAGCAACACTGGCAACGGCGTCGCTAATTGACTCGAGAATAAGGGCTTGTTCTTTGGCAGAGACACCAAATGTGCCGGTGATAAACTTCGCCAGATTTTTCCCGGGAGCCCACGTCTTCTTGCCAAGAAAGCTGATGCCCGGGGGATTGTTCTGATAGCCGGCATACACGCTCGTTGTCAGGAAATCGTAGGCGGGCGAAAGGTGGACATCCTTCTTTGAGGTGTAGAGCAGAGCCAGGTTTTTGGCGTGGCAATCGGCATTGCGCAGGGCATACGCCAGCAGCAATATCGCTGAAAGATGCCGAAACGTTTCGTGCTGACGCTCACCGGGCACGTGGTCTCTCACCGCTTTGGCGATGCGTTCCCACGTCGTGTCGTACTTCGCTGCAGGCCGCAGTCCCAGCAACGCGCAGAAGTCTTCCATACCCCAAAGCGGTTGTCCCTCTTCGTCCACGTCGAAGCGATATACCACGAGTGCATTTCCATCACGCGATACTTCTGTTCGAGCAGAAGGCAATACTTTTGCCACCACCTTCATGCATAGATATTCATTAAGAGCAGCAAAGGGCAGTCTGCTGGAAGATCCCTTGATGATATGTTTACGCGTTAGCAGGGAAACTTTCTTGTGATGCTGAAACCTCTCGGGCGCCGTCGCTTCTGGTTGTAACTCGATCTGCGTATCGAGAAACTTTGGCAGAACACCGGAGACGCCGCTACTAGCGTGCTCGCGGACAAGTTCGGCGAATGCCTCTTCAGAGTTGTCTCCTCGCAACAGCTCGGCGACTTCAATCGGTTTGGCCGGCTCGTCCAACACCGCACCTGCTGCGGCCACTTGAATCCGTCCGACCATGTTGCGGCCTATGACAGAGAGCAGTGCAATGGGGTCAGCTCCGATGTGTGGTCCGAACTGTTCCTGGAGGACCTGAAGTAGGTAGCCTTCCGGTAGATTCATCTGGAATATAGGAGGCAACTGATCGTCCCACACATGCGATTCCGTCTGCACCGGCATGGTCAGAGAAACAAAATCATCGGGCGCTGCATTCGGGGAATACGTGAGCACGCTCTTGAAATCGCCGACAGATTCCAATACGGCGATCTCCTTGCCGAGGACATAGACGGAGAGCTTCATGCGCCGCCCCGTTCGCGACGCAGTTCTTCGAGGGAACCAGCTCTACCGACTTCGATGAAGGTCATCTCCAAGCCCAGGACAGCGAGAACTGCTAATAGCTTGCGGGAACCGAATTCTGTTAACTGTCCTTTTTCAAAGCGCGCCACCAGCTCGCGGGAGAGGCCAGCGGAGCGTGCCACCTCAGCCTGCGTAAGGTTGCGGAGCTTTCGCCGAGCGGCGAGCGCTTCTCCGAGCTCCTGTAGGGTCTTCATAAAGTGAAGTATACGTCACTTATTGAGGAATAACCGCATAATAGTGATGTATAAGTCACTTAAATGCTCCGCCAAAGAGCTAAAGGCCCCAATGACCATGGAACTAACGATGTCGAAAAGGCCAGTAGATGCCTCGTTTAGAGCCACTGAATCGTTGCGAGCATGGTCCCGCTGTGTTCCGTGAAGGGGAAGAAGGTTCCGCCTCTAAGCCCTCTCGCTCTGATATCGGTTAGGTCCCAAATTGTGCCCGATGCGCGATGCCCCTGATGACCTAAACGCAATACTCCCTCCGGTTTTGTCATCAGCAGGTGCCATAAACCACCCCTAGATTTGCTTCTGAGGGACAACTCCCTCTGCCTGTGTCGACAAAGGCGCTAGGAGGCGACATGGACCCAGCAGTAGGCCGGGGCAACTATGAGTTCGAACGCTTGCTGGACAGCGAAGAGGCGGCTGCACTGCTTCATGTGCATCCGGAAAGCCTCAAGCGCCTCGCACGCAGGGGCAAGGTAGTGGCCGCGAAAATGGGGGGAATTTGGCGATTCCGGGCTTCCGCGCTCGAGGCCTATATGAAGGAGGTCACGGCAAATACTCAGGCCAGGATCGCCCAAGCTATGGCACCATCGGACCCAGCGGTTTGTGCCGTCCGAAACAGGAGGAATTAATGTTTCGACGCGCACGATATCAACAAGGAATGTTGTCTCGCGTGAGACGCAACCAGGGCCCGGACTGCTGGGTCTTCCGCTGGCGGGAAACAGACGCCGGTGGAAGGCGGGTTCGTCGCAAGGTCGTCCTCGGCACGGTGGAGCAATACCCCACCAAGACGAGTGCGATGCAGGAAGCGGCGTCTCTACGTATCACTATCAACGAAGAGCAGCCCCGGTTCCCACAGCAACCGGTCTCGGTGGCCACTCTCATTACCCACTTCAAAAAGCAGGAGCTCGGTCCAGCGCAGGACGACGAAGAAGGAAGGTCGTTCTCGACGCGGACAGTCTATAGCGACGTTCTCCGGTTATACGTTCTTCCCAAGTGGGGAGATTCCGGATTGCGGGACGTTAAGGCTGTGTCGGTCGAGAAATGGCTTCGCACGCTGCCGCTGGCAAGAGCAACCAAAGCGAAGATTCGCAATATCATGAGCGTTCTGTTCAATCACGCCATTCGTTACGAGTTCCTGCCACAGGGCAAGAACCCGATTGCGATGGTGCGGCAGAGCGCAAAACGTATGCGGATTCCAGACATCCTCGAGGTTGGGGAGTTGGTGGCGCTGTTCGAGGAGCTTTCACTGCGGGAACGGGTGATGGTACTGCTCGACGCGGTCACCGGACTTCGCCGGGGGGAGCTGATGGCCTTAAAGTGGCTGGACGCCTTATTCGAGCGGTTGGAGCTTTCGGTGACCCGGTCGATCTACCGCGGAGTCGTCGGACGCTGCAAGACTGAAGCCTCACAGAAACCGGTGCCGCTCGATCCGTGGATTGCTGAAGAACTGCTGACCTGGAAGCGGGCCACTCCCTATAACCAGCCGGAGGACTGGATCTTCGCCAGCACCAAGAAGAAGGGGAAGCAGCCGTACAGTCCAGACGCGATTCTGAAACGATGCATCCGGCCTGCCGCACTGAGGGCGGGAATCACCAAGCACATCGGATGGCACACCTTCCGGCGCACCTTCTCGACTCTGCTGAAAGCGAACGGCGAAGATGTAAAGGTGGTGCAGGAACTGTTGCGGCACGCGAGCGTAAAGATCACGCTCGATGTGTACGCACAGGCGGTGACGCTCGACAAGCGGAAGGCACAATCAAAAGTTGTCGGGATGCTGCGGGAGAAGATGGGGGCTGAGCAAAAGGAGCCCTTATTGGACCCTTCTGGACCCTCGAGCATTTCAGGGGACGCTGCAAGTTGTTGAAGGAATGGTAGGCACGAGGAGACTCGAACTCCTGACCTCTACCGTGTCAAGGTAGCGCTCTAACCAACTGAGCTACGCGCCTGCGCGTGGGTGGGACTTGCCTTTTCAGTATACCAAGCTCAGAGATCGGATCGGGCGCGCTCATGAGCGGCGCTGGAACGGGCAATCGTGCTGCGGTACGATGGGGTCTCCAGAAGGGCGAACTCCCTCGCGCCCCGTTCTTATTTGATAGATGTGACTGACGCCCAGTGCTGAAAGACCTTCGTGCCGCGCCAAACCAGTTGACGTTTCTGCGGCTATGCATCATTCCATTCCTAGTCACAGCCGTGCTGGACGGCCGGTACCGCACGGCATTTGCGCTCTTCATCCTGGCCGGCATCAGCGATGGCCTGGATGGCCTGCTTGCGCGCATCCTGCAGCAGCGTACCCGTCTGGGCCAGTACCTGGATCCCATTGCGGATAAGCTGCTCCTCAGCACGCTCTTTCTCGTGCTCATGCATCAGGGCCTCATCCCGCGCCGCGTCACCATTCTTGTCTTCAGCCGCGATGTCGGCATCGTCATCGTGGGCGCGCTCCTATTTGCGACCACCGGCGCACGCGACTTCCGCCCCAGTCTGTGGGGCAAGGCCAACACCGTCGCACAGATCATCGCCGTCGCCAGCACCCTCTGGGCGGCCTTCTACCCTCTCCCATTGCTCGTGCTCGTGCGCAAGCTGTCGCTCATCGCGACCTTCGCGCTCACCCTGATCTCCTGGTTCCATTACACCTGGCGGGAGACACGGCGGCTCGGCTCAGAAGAAACGCGCAACTCCGCTTGAGAACGCGGCAGAATCAGGCGTCGTCCGCCTCGGCATGTGTCTCTTCGCCGCTGTCCTGCGACATTTCCTGATACTCGTCGGCGTCGAAGACTTCGCCGCACTCTTCGCACTCGACGTATTCCACATCGTCTTCGCGCGCTACCACGCGCACCTTGGGATGCTTGCAGACTCGTTGCATGATCAGTTTGGGGGTTGGATGGTCTGCCGGCGCGAACTGCTGCTGCCAAGTTAGGCCGGTATGCAGGAGATTGTACCCGCGTCTGCAGAAGAGTCAATGCGGCTTTCTATGTGGCGGGTTACGGTCCGCCTCAGCCCGGTTTGTCTTTACAATCTAGGAAGGCCCACTCCCATTCGGATTCGGCACCTTCGGGACTGCATCCTGTTGATGAGACATGACCCCACTCCCCCGTCCCTCCAAGCCCCGTCTTCCTCAGGTCAGCGCCCGGTTCGCTTACTTTCGCCGCTTTGGCCCCCTCGGCGTCCTGGCGCTGCTCTTCGTGGCTCTGCTCATCGGTCAACACCTGGTCGCCGGGGGCGATCCGTCCCTGGAATTCAATGCCCCCTCCGCCCTGCCTCCTGCCAGCGGGCTGGTGGATCAGTCGCCGCTGCTCCTGGCGCGCCAACTGGCCCCGCAGGCCGCCGTGCCGCAGGAGCGCCAATATGCCCAGGATGCGTTGCGTCTGGCCGATAGCGAGGTCGATCAGGCATTTGCCGGCGCCCTGCGCGGCGCCACCCAGCACGCCCCGCCCCTGACCGGCCAGGCACTGAAAATCTCCCAGCGGCTCAATGCGCTGAACGACCGCATCAAGGCCGAGCAGGCCAACGTGACCGCCCGCCAGCACGGTCCCGGCACCGCGGACGACGATCCGCAGCTCCAGTTGGCCCAGGCACAACTCGCTCTCGATACTGACGAGGCCGACGAGCTGCACCAGACCCTCATCCGCCTCGGCGGCGACCGCCATGCCCTCATCCAGCAGGCCCTCGACGAACATGAAGCGGTGCACAAGCAGGAAACCGGCGCTGCCGTCTCGCAGACCGAAGCGCTGGAATCACCGGAAGCGCTCACCTCGCTCATCGGCAAACTCCATGCCCTCAGCTCACTGCGGAGTCGCCGCCGGCAGCTCGTCGCGTCGCGCAACGCAGCGCAATCGCTGGCCGCACAACTCCTCCAGCAGCGCAATGCCCTCTCCAGCGACACTGAGGATGCAAACGCGGCGGCTGGAAACGGTGCTCTCGGTGCCGATGCAGCCACCACCACTGCTCATCTGCGCGCCCTCGCCGCCAACCGTGAGGCGATTACGCAATACGAACATCGCATCCACGACCTCGAAAGCCTCGCCGACACCTACGGCAAATGGGACGCACTGGTTCGTGCGCAGGAACGCACTGTGCTGCGTCGTATCGTGCGTGTTTTCGCAGTCATTATCGCCATCCTTATCATCACCATTCTGGTCGGCCGTCTGCTCCATCGCCTGCTCACCAACCGCACCCTGCTCGACCGCCGCCGCCAGCAGACGCTGCAATTCGTCCTTTCCTTCAGCGTCCAACTCGTCGGCGCGCTGCTCATCCTCATCGTCATCTTCGGCACGCCGCGTCAGACCCCCACCGTCATCGGCCTCGCCACCGCCGGCCTCACTGTCGTGCTCAAGGACTTCATCGTTGCCTTCTTCGGCTGGTTTATCCTCATGGGCAAAAACGGCGTGCGCGTTGGTGACTGGGTGGAGATCAACGGTGTCGGCGGCGAAGTTGTCGAGATCGGCCTGCTCCGCACCACGCTGCTCGAAAGCGGCAACTGGGCAGAAAGCAGCGGCCCCACCGGGCGCCGCGTCGCCTTCATGAACAGCTACGCTATCGAAGATCACTACTTCAACTTCTCCACCAGCGGCCAGTGGCTGTGGGAGGAGTTGCACATCGCACTACCCTCCGGCAAGGATCCCTATGCGCTGCGTGACGCCATCCGCAGCGCAGTTGAAGAGATCACCCGCGAGGACCGCAACGTCGCCGCTCGCGAATGGCAGCATCTCAGCCAGTTGCGCGGCAGCCTCAGCACGTTCTCCGCGGAGCCGATCGTGGAACTGCGCCCCACCGGCGGCCTGGAGGTCGTCATCCGCTACATCACGCGCGCGCAGGACCGGTTGGAAATGCGCTCGCGGCTCAACCAGCGGCTGCTCGCCATCCTGCATGCCCCGCAAACGGGTGCCTCGGACGACGCGCTGCCGGAGAGCGCACTCGCAGGATCGACCGCCTCAGAGCGCCAGCGTGGGGGATCGTCTCTTCGAGCATGAGCTCATCATCCTCGACGTAACCGAGGTGAAGCGAAGAATCTGCTGTATCTTGACTTTGATACGGCGGTGAAGTGCCACTCAGCCATGGACAGCGAAAAGCGGAAGGAATTTTCCTCCCGCTTCGCGGCAAATCAGCTCTGCCCGTTCAGTATTTAGGTATCGACGGATCTACCTTCTCCGACCAGGCCGTGATGCCGCCCGCCAGATTTTCCACGTGCGTGAAGCCCTGCTGCTGCAGGAACTCCGCTCCCCGCTGGCTCCGGCCTCCCGACTTGCACTGCACCACGATATTCTTCTCGCGATCCAGTTCGCTGATGCGCTTCGGCAGATCGTTCAGCGGAATCAAGTGCCCGCCGATATTCGCAATCTGGTATTCATGCGGCTCGCGCACATCCAGCACGAACACATCCTCGCCCGCCGTCTGCCTGCGCTTCAGCTCCTCCGGCCCAATCTGTGGAACACCGTTCTGTACATTTGCCACCTGTGTAGTCTCCTTTGCCGGCGGCGTGATGCCGCAGAACTGGTCATAGTCAATCAGCTTGGTCACCGTCGGATGCGTACCGCACACCGGGCAATCCGGATTCTTGCGCAGCTTCAACTCGCGGAAGCGCATGCCCAGCGCATCCACCAGCAGCAGCCGGCCGATCAGCGGCTCGCCGGTGCCCTTGTCTCTTACATTCAAGATCAGTTTGACCACCTCGGTCGCCTGGATCACGCCCAGTAGTCCCGGCAGAATGCCGAGCACACCACCTTCGGCGCACGAGGGCACCAGCCCCGGCGGTGGCGGCTCCGGATACAGGCAGCGATAGCATGGCCCGTCCGGTGCGCCAAAGACGCTCGCCTGCCCCTCAAATCGGAAGATCGAGGCGTACACGTTCGGCTTGCCGCTCAGCACGCTCGCATCATTCACCAGGTAGCGCGTCTGAAAGTTGTCGGTGCCGTCCGCCACGATGTCGTAGTCGGCCAGGATCTCCATCGCGTTTGCCGAAGTCAGCATCGTGTTGTGCTTCACGATGTTCACATCCGGGTTCAACGCATTGAGCTTGTCCGCTGCGGAGTCAAGCTTCGGCCGGCCGATGTCCGGCGTGCTGTGAATCACCTGCCGATGCAGGTTGCTCGCGTCCACCGTGTCGAAGTCCACCAGCCCCAGCGTGCCCACTCCCGCCGCCGCCAGGTAGAGCAGCAGCGGAGCACCGAGTCCGCCCGTGCCCACGCACAGCACCTTCGCCGCCTTCAGCCTCTGCTGCCCCTCCATCCCCACTTCGGGCAGAATCAGGTGCCGCGAATAGCGCGCGATCTCTTCGTGCGTCAGCGCCGGCAAGGTGACTGCCGCTGTTGCTTCTGCAACTGTTGCCATGACGTAACTCCTCCGGATGGAGACTGCCATCCTCTCCAGATATCTCGAGTGAACCGCTCCACCATGCGTGAGCGACCAAAGGAAGCGAACCCCTCAACTCGCGCTGCAGGCGCATCTGCCTGGACGGCAGGTCCCGCCGCAGGCGCGGCCGCCCTTATGGCTAATACCCACCCGCTATAGAGGGGATGATCGAAAGCGAATCCTTCTCGCTCACTGTGGTCTGCTCCTTCGCGTCCAGGTAGCGGATGTCCTCATCGTTCAGATAGACATTCACAAACGACCGCAGCTTGCCTTCGTCCGTGAACAGATGCTTGCGCAGATCGGGATACCGCGTAGTCAGGCCGCCCAGCGCCTCGTGAATCGTTGCCCCGCCTACCTCAACCGTATCCTGCTTGCCCGTATACGCCCGCAGCGGTGTCGGGATAAAGATCTTCATCGTGCCTCTTTCCTTCAGGTGATGTGCTGGGTGGAGTGCAGGCCGCGCGACCCGCGCCGGTTCACCGCGTCAACATCGGACAGCATCCCGAACACCGCTCAAGGCTGCATGTGCTACGACTACCACGCGCTGATCTTCAAAGCGCTTGTCCTCTTCCCCGGCGCCGCTCAGCAGAAACGAATTCGTAACCTGCGCCGTGCCCTGTTCCACACTCGTGATTACGTACGAGCAGCCAATCCAGTGCGCCTCTTCGAAATCCGTCTTCGACCACTGCGCGGGATGGTCGGGATGCGAGTGATAAAAGCCCACGATGTCCAGTCCGCGCTCGCGTCCCTGCCGCTGAATCCGGATCAGCTCCTGCGGCGCGATGTTGTAACGGTTGTGCGCCGAATCGGTGCGCGTGTTGCCTGCCTCCACTGCCGACTCGACCGTATTGCCGCGGTCGCCACTGGTGCCCAACAGAACGCCACAGCACTCGTGGGGATACGTGCGCTCGCCATGCCGGCGGATCGTGTCGTACAACTCGGCAGAAACTGTCAGCGTCGCCGCGGTCTGGGCTCGCTCGCTCATTCCTCCGTCTTTACTCATTCCAGAATCTCTCGCTCAGATACTTGTCCGCCCCGTCGCATAGAATCACCACAATCACTGCTCCGCGGCCGTGCGCATATTCTTCCTTAGCGATGCGCAGTCCTGCCGCCGTAGCGCCCGCTGCGGAGACGCCCACCAGCAGCCCTTCGACGCGCCCCAGTCGCTTCGCCATCGTGTACGCCGCCTCAGTCTCCATCTCGATATCGCGGTCGGCCAACTGGGCGTCATAAATCGGCGGCACAATCGCGCTGGCCATATGCTTCAGACCCTCAAATCCGTTAAAAGGCGAATCCGGCTGCATGCTGATGCACTGGATGCGGGGGTTCAGTTCCTTCAGCCGCCGCGTCGTACCCATAAACGTTCCGCTCGTTCCCAGCCCGGCAACAAAGTGCGTTACCTGGCCCTCCGTCTGCTGCCATATCTCGTTTGCAGTCCCCGGATTGTTGGCCGTCCCGCGATAGTGCGCCTTCCAGTTTTCATCGTTTCCGTACTGGTCGGCGTAGTAGTACTTCGCGGTGTCCTTCGCCATCTCGCGCGCCTTGCGGATCGCCCCATCGGACCCATCCCCCGGATCGGTCCACACCACATTTGCGCCGTAAGCCGCCAGGATGCGCTTCCGCTCCGGCGACACATTGGATGGCACGCACAGCGTCACCGGGAAGTCCCACGCCGCGCCCAGCATCGCGTAGGCGATGCCCGTATTCCCGCTGGTCGCGTCCAGCAGATGCCTTCCGCCTTTCAGCAGTCCGCGCTCCAGTGCCGCTCCAACAATTCCGGAGGCAGCCCGGTCCTTCACCGATCCGCCCGGATTGGCCCACTCCGCCTTGCCCAGCATCGTAATGCCCGGCAGCTCCGCGGTCAGCCGGTCCAGCCGCACCAGGGGTGTGTTCCCGATGCGATCCGCCAGCGTGGTTCCCAACATCTGCCGTGTTTCTGTAGAAGTAGCCATCTCGTCCGACCCTCTATCGTTTTCACAAGTACAGTGATGTCGTTCCGCAAGAAGCGGAAAGCTGCGTCAGCAGGTCTGACAACACGTACATCGTTGTTGTGAAAACGGCATAGCCATATGCGACACTGAAAGCACCCGGTCGGGACCGCTTGGCGCCTACTTTCTAATAGTGTAGCGCTCCAGCCGCCCGCCAGGCACTACAAGGAACTCCGCCCCGCCATGCGCACTAAAATTGTCGTCCGCAGTTTCGAGCAAGTGCTCCAGATCCTTCGCGATAACCAATTCGATGTTCGCAACCTGCCCGGGGTCGCAGGCCAGGTCGCCGTTGGCAAGTACGGGGCAGCCGCCATCCTCGCCCCCAACCCGAAATACACGGCGAAGACCGCCACGGATGACGCCCTCCACCCCGTCATCTGGATCACGCCGCCCGGCTGGGTCCTCCGCGGAAAAATCGCCAGTCTCGTCGACCACGGCAACCAGAAGCTCTTCGAGACGCCCACCGCCCGCGTCGCCGCCACCGCCGACGCCCTCAAGGCCATCCACCGCTTCAGCGAAGAGCTGCGCGAAGCCATCGGCGAGCCCAGCCTCTATAACGAATCCTTGGGCACCGTCAGCAACAGCTATATGTACGACCGCCTCAAAGGCCGCGAAACCCCGCCAGCCAGCGACGCCGCGTCCGGCCACTAGAGCCAGGCCGGCAAATCGAAGAAATCGTCAGCTCGACCGAAGTGGCAATGCCGCGAAGTGGAGAGATCTGCTTTCCGCTCCCTATTACAGATCGGTCATCCTGAGCGAAGCGAAGTACCTGCAGTCTGTCCGCGCAAACCACAACACTCCAACGTGAGCGACCAAAGGAAGCGAACCCTACCTCACGCGCCACCGGCGCCGCCGCCTGGACGGCAGGTCCCGCGTTTGCCTGGACGGCGAGTCCATTCCCGGTAGACCTCGCTCTTTCCCATCCCCCGTTCCCGCGCTGCACGCTTCAGCGCATCCTTCTCGGTCAAGCCCTCCTTCATCAACCGCTCCACCAACGCGGCAACCGGCTCGTTGCCGGGGACAATCGCAGCCCCTGGACGCGCCTCCACCAGCACCACCATCTCGCCGCGGATGCGCTCCCGTTCTGCCAGTTGCGCGCGCACTCTCGCCGCACCGCCGCGCAGGAATTCCTCATGCAGTTTCGTCAGTTCGCGGCCCAGCACCACCGGGCATCCTTCACCCCACACGCCCGCAACATCCTCCAGCATCTCCAGAATCCGGTGTGGCGCCTCGTAAAACACCAGCGCCAGCGGCTCAGCGCCTGCCATCACCATTGCCTGCAGCCGCTCCAACTCCGTCCGGCGCGCTCCGCCCTTCGACGGCAGAAAGCCGCAGAACAAAAACCGCTCTGCCGCCAGCCCCGATCCCACCAGCGCCGTCAGTGCCGCATTCGCGCCCGGCACCGGCACCACCAGGAGTCCTGCCGCCGCCACCGCGGCGGCGACCCGCGCGCCCGGATCGGAGATTCCCGGCAAACCGGCATCGGTCACCAGCGCCAGCCGTTCGCCTGCGCGCACGCGCGCCACTGCGTCTGCGGCGCAGGCCTGCTCCTTGTGCTCGTCGCAGCTCTGCATGGGTACGTGGATTTCGTAGTGCGCCAGCAGATGCGCCGTCTCCCGCGTGTCCTCGCACAGCACGCGATCCACGCCCCGCAGCACACGCAATGCGCGCAACGTGATGTCTTCCAGATTTCCGATAGGCGTGCCGACCAGATACAGCCCCGGCATGAGCCGCGTTTCCGACACCGGCTACTCCGCCTGCGCGTGGCGCTTGCGCTTCTCCGCGAACTGCGTCATGGAGTGCATCAGGTTCTGCAAGGTCACGATGCCCACCACGCGCTCGCCATCCGTCACCGGCACCAGCGACATGCCGCGCCCGCTGAAGCGACTGATCGTCGTACCCAGCGAGTCCTCCGGCTTGGCCACATGGAAGCTCCGCTGCATAATGCCCTGCACGTAACCGTTGCCTTCCGCGCGCAGCGCATCCGCAATCACCTGGCGGCTCACCACGCCCACCACATCGCGCCCGCGCACCACGGGAAAGTCATCCTGCAGCGAATGGATGGCCTTCGCCAACGCATCCTCCAGCGTGTCCGACGGCGACAGTAGGGAAAAATCGGTCAGCATGATGTCCTGCATGGACACTGTGTCCACGACGCTCTGGAAGACCGCTCCCTGGTCCTCCAGCTGCGCGCCTATGAAGACGAAAAAACCCGCCGTCGCCAGCCACATATTGGGTAGCAGAATCCCCAGCAGGATAGCGATGACCCCGATCATCAACCCCAATCCCGCGGCCGCCCGCGCCGCCTGCACCCGTCCCTGCACCCGCGTGAACTGGCTGCGCAGCACCCGGCCGGCATCCAGCGGATAGGCAGGCAGCAGATGCAGCACGCCGAGGAACGCGTTCAGCCACACGAAGGAGCGGATCAGATGCGCCGGCGTGATCAGCGGCCGGGCCAGCAGGTTCAGCGCCGGCGTCGCGCTCACGATCGTGAGCACGCACAGCGCCGCCATCGAAAAGCTCACCAGCGGACCGACCAACGCCATCTTGATCTGCATCGACAGTTCGTTGGAGCGTTCGACGCTCTCCGCATTCGCGAACGACATCAGGCCGCCAATCGGCAGCAGCAGCACGCTGCGAATCTGCAACCCGTGATACGCCGCGGCGATCGCCCGCCCAATCTCCCTGGCCAGCACCGCGAAAAATAGGAGAACCCAAAGCAGAAAGCCATGCCATTGCGGCAGTTGCATCATGCTCGCGTAGCCCATGCACGCACCCAGCAGCAACAGGAAGAAGGTATGGATGCGGATATCCATGCCCCACCAGCGCCCCAGCGGAAATGACCAGCCACGCATCATCGTCTCTTGCTCATCTCATTTCGCGTGAATTCCGGCGTCTGTCTTCCGCCCTTGTCTTTCCCGTCCTGCGCTTCTCCGCGACGGCCCCGGTGGCACACCGCGGCACGGTGCGGTCCCTGTGCCGGCGTCGCCTCATTGTATGCGAGCGCCCGTAGAAACCCCATAAAGGAGCCGCCTTCCATCCGGCTCAACACGTACAGGAAAAATTGCCGCAATCGTGGAGCGACCAGAGGGAGCGAACCCAGTAAACGCGCCAAAGGCGCAATCGCCCCGGACGGCCAGTCCGTGTTCTTCTGTCTCCATGCGCGTCATCGCCGGCACCTATCGCAGCCGTCCGCTCACCGCACCGCGCGGCATGGCGACGCGCCCCACCAGCGACCGCCTGCGCGAGACGCTCTTCAACGTCCTCTCACCGCATATTGAAGGCGCGCGCTTCGCCGACCTCTACGCCGGCAGCGGCGCCGTCGGTATTGAAGCATTGAGCCGCGGAGCCGCGCACGTGACATTCATCGAAAATGCCGCGCTCGCCGTCGCCGCCCTGCGCGCGAACCTCGCCGCGCTCGGAATTCGCGGCGGCTTCCAACTCGAGGAGCGCAGCGTCCCAGTCGCGTTGCGCAATGTAGCCCGTCGCGATACGCACTTTACGCTTGTTTATCTCGATCCGCCCTGGGAAGACGCAGCCGCTTACACCCAATCGCTCAACCTGCTGGCCGCTTCAGCCGCCGCTCTACTTGCTTCGGAAGCCGTCGTCATCGCCGAGCACGCCCGCCGCGGATCTGCCACTCTGGCCGATACCTATGGAGCGCTCGATCGCTACCGGCTCCATCGCTACCGCATCCTGGAGCAAGGCGACGCCGCGCTCAGCTTCTACCGCATGACGCCCGGCTAGAATTTCGGGCCGCCCGTATGTTTTCCCGTCGCCAGATCGACGACGAACTCCATCTCCGTGTCCGTCCGCATATCCCATCCCCAGCCTTGCAGTTCCGTCGCCGAAATCTTGCCCAGCCGGACACCCTCCCAGGAGAGCCGCGCCGTCTGCCACAGCCGCCCTGCCGCGCCCCATGCCTCCACCGAGTGAAAGCTCACAAAAACCAGCAACACCGCCTCGGGAATCGGTCGCACCTCGGTCACCGGCCGATACCCGAGCTGCTGCCATCGCTCTGGCGCGCGGCTGTCGATCATGTACCCATATCCCCCCGCGATCGCACATAGCCACGCTGGATCGGGACAGCTCCACACCCCGGTCGGCACCGCTGGACTCGCAAACCCCAGCGCGCACGTGGCCAGAAACGCCTCCCCGGCTGCTGGCTGGACCATCAACTCCAGCGCGCCGCGCTCCACCTCCTCCACCTCCACCGGATACACAAAATGCCGCCGTGGCAGGATCATCGGCCGCGCCTGCAGCGCCTCGGCTGTCCACTCCGCCCCGAAACTCCTGTTCATGGTGACGGCCATTCGTAGCGTCTCCTCTTGTGCGAATCTAACAAGTGCGCCGTCCGCGACGGAAAGCCCCCAGTAAACGCCCAGGAGGCAATCGACCCATGCTCGCTCTTGTTCAGACGCTCTACACCGCGGAAGTGACCGCCAGGAACGGCCGCAATGGCCACGTCCGCAGTTCCGATGGCAGCGTCGACCTCGATCTCTCCGCGCCGCCCGCCCTCGGCGGCAGCGGCAAGCCCGGCGCCAACCCGGAACAGCTCTTCGCCGCCGGCTACTCCGCCTGCTTCATCGGCGCCATGCAGTACCAGGCTATGCGGCAGAAGCTGAGGCCCGGCGACATCACCATCGACGCCAAAGTCTCCATCGGCCCCGCCGAGGGCGACAACGGCTTTACCCTCGCCGTTGTCCTCGATATCCATGTCGCCGCACTCGACCAGGCCGCCGCCGAAAAGCTCGTCGCCGACGCGCACCGCACCTGCCCCTACTCCAACGCCACCCGGGGCAACATCGACGTGAAGCTCACCGCCCACGGCAACGCCTAAAGCACCTGGAAGGGTAGGTATCGGACAACGTTCTCTCGCGGAACCGGCCCGTGGAGTGGTGCGTACCATCCTCCATGCCCGCCATTCTCATCGACCAGTCGGGCTATTATGAAGACGCTTCGGACGATCGCGCGCCGGCCCCTGTGCCGCCGGCAACTCAACCCATGACCAGCAAGACCGCAACCCGGCTGCTCTACCTCGCCTTCGGCCTCTTCATCGTGGCGAGCATGACCTTTTTCGTCATGCAGACCACGGCCGCCTTTCAGGAGCTGACGCACCGCGGCGAACACGCCCGCATGCCTTTCCAGGTGGATGACGATCTGCTCACCATCAGCAGCCTGGAGCATGAAGCGATTGCCGCCGGCCTCAAACCAGGCGACCGGCTGCTTGAAGTTGGCGGCGTGCCCTACCGCGGCAAGCGTCAGATTGTTGCGCTCACCGGTGGCGGCAAGGACTTCGTTCATGCCGGCGATGCACTTGCCGTGATGGTCCGGCGCGTGGATGGCAGTGAGTATCGCGCCAAAATCCACACCGTGGCCGGCAAGGCCTCGCAGAAGACCTTCAATTTCGAATGGGGCCTCAATCTTCTGCAGCTTCTCCCGCCGATCATCTGCCTCCTGATCGGCTACTGGGTCGTCGCCGCGCGCATCCGCGACCCCAACGCCTGGCTGCTGCTCGTACTCTTCGCGTTTCCCTGCGCGCTGTTCTCCCCCCCGCACTGGTGGCCAGATCCATGGGCGTTCCTGCTACGCGGCTGGTTTGACGCACTCCAGGTTTCGGTCGCTCCGGCTCTGTTTCTATTCGGAATTTACTTCCCGGAACGCTGGCGGGCGGATCGCCGATTCCCCTGGGCCAAGTGGCTCGTCCTTGCGCCGCTTCTGGTCGGCCTCGCGCTCTACGCGGCAGTGATCTATATCGAGAATTTCGCCGCAGTCGAGCATGGGGACCTCAGCGCGCGCCTGGCTCCCTGGATCGGTCGCATCATCAACCCACTCGACCTGATATGCGTCCTCATCTATGTGGCCGCGCTCATCGATAAGTTGCGCTCCGCTACTACGGCAGACGCACGACGCCGCATGCAGGTGCTCACCTTCGGATCGGTGTTCGGCATCGGCTCGCTGCTGCTTGTCTTTGTTCTGCTTCCTCACTTCGGCATCGCGCCCAGCAAGCATGTCTGGATTGCCCTCCCCGGTTTCCTGCTTTTCTTCGCCGCGCCCTTCTCCTTCGCCTACGTCGTCGTCGTCCAGCGCGCGCTGGACGTTCGCCTTCTCGTTCGCATGGGCACCAGGTACGCGCTCGCCCGCTACACGCTGCTCGTCGCCGAGTTCGCCGTTGTCGCCTTCATACTCGTTCGCTTTGTCTTCCCGCTTGTCCGGCACAAGGAGAACCTGCCGGTCGCCATCCCGGTCCTCATCCTCATCGCGGCCGGACTCATCAAGCTCTTCGCCTCGCATGACTCCATCAGCAGCCGCATCCAGCGCTGGCTTGACCGCAAGTTCTTCCGCGAAGCCTACGACGCCGAACTCGTCCTCAGCGAGCTCTCCGACCAGGCCCGGCGCTTCACCGAGGCCAAGCCCCTGGTCGACACCATCAGCCGCCGTATCTCGGAGGTCCTGCACGTCTCCAGCATTGCCGTCTACCTCCGCAACGGTCGCAGCTTCGGCCTGGAGCACTGCATAGGTATTGGCAGCGATGTGCCCAAGCGCTTCGAAGAAAGCTCCTCCACCGTCCGCAATCTCGCACGCTCCAATCAACCCGCTACCCTCTACCGCGAAAACCCGGATGGATGGGTTCTCCTCGCCGACGATCGCGAGCGCCAGGCGCTCGACACCCTCGCCAGCGAGCTGCTTCTCCCGCTGGCTGGTCGCGACAAGCTGCTCGGATTCATCAGCCTTGGCCCCAAGCGCTCCGAGGAGCCCTACACTCCCTCCGACCTGCGCCTGCTCCAGTCCGTCAGTACCCAGGCTGGCCTCGCACTCGAGATCAGCGCCCTCGTCCACTCGCTCGCCAGCGAAGCTGCGCGCCGCGAACGCATTGATCGCGAAATCGAGATCGCCCGCGAGGTGCAGGAGCGCCTCTTCCCGCAACAACTTCCCACCTTACCCGGCCACTCAATCCACGGCGCCTGCCGTCCCGCACAGGGCGTGGGAGGCGACTACTACGACGTCCTTATGCTGGACGACGGCACACTCGGCCTCGCCATCGGTGACGTCTCCGGCAAAGGCATCTCCGCCGCTCTGCTCATGGCCAGCCTCCGCGCCTCGCTCCGTGGCATGACCATGGACGGCCCTGCCGACCTGGCGGTCCTCATGACGCGCGTCAACCGCCTCGTCTACGAGTCCTCCGCCACCAATCGCTACGCTACCTTCTTTTTCAGCATCTACGAGCCACCGACGCGTCTGCTCCGTTACGTCAACGCCGGCCACAATCCGCCCTACGTCCTGCGCGGCAGCGAGATCCACGCCCTCGACGGCGGCGGCCCCGTCATCGGCCTTCTGCCGGAGGCCATCTATGAGGAGTGCCGCCTGTATCTCGAGCCTGGCGACCTGCTGCTCGCCTACACCGACGGCATCAGCGAAGCGCTCAACCTGCAGGATCAGGAATGGGGCGAAGAGCGCATGGTTGCCGCCGCCCGCACCAAACTGCCCGAGAGCGCCAGCACTATCCTCCGCCACATCGTCACCGAGGCCGACCGCTTCGCCGCCGCCGCCCCGCAGCACGACGACATGACCCTGCTCCTGATGAAGCTCGAGCGCTCCGCTGCGATCGCGTAGTTCCGCTCACTGCGCCGCCGCTTCCTTCTCCTCCAGCACCGATCCCATCGTTCCCGCTCCGTCTCCCCAGCGCCCGCGCAGCCACCGGTTCATCGGCTCGGAATAGAAGCGCGCCACCACCTCACCCAGCAACACTGCGCACGCAATCGTCGCCAGAAAGAACAGCGGCACGGCCCACATCGCGGCGCCGGTTGCGACAAACGCCGCGTCCAGCGCAACGACCACAAACATATGCGTCAGGTAAACCTCATAACTCCGCTGCCCCGCCAGCAGCACCGGCGCAAGAAAGCTTGGACTGCGCCATCCGGTCTGCGCTGCCACCGCGATCAGCATGGCCGCGCCGATGCCAACGACGCTCATATACAGCCCGGTGCGCTCCGGTATCCACGCGTAAGCCGTACGCGAAAAGACGAGGCAAAACGTGAGCAGCGCCGCACCCACACCACCCAGCCAGCACAACCACCTGCGCGAAAGCCGGCGTCCATTGAGAGCAATCGCCGTCAGGCATCCCATCGCAATCGCATCCATCCCGCCCAGATACGAATACTCTCGCCATACCGGGTTGCCATGCGTCAGCAGCGAGCGCCCGAACGGCCCCAGCACCACAAATGCCAGCAGCAGCGCGATCAACAGCTTGCCCCGCCCCAGCAGACGGCACACCCAGGGGAAAGCAAGATAGAACGTCTCTTCCACCGACAGCGACCACAGAATGTCCCAGTTCCCCGGCAGATAGCCGCGGCTGGCCTCCAGCCAATTCACATGAAAGGTGAGCGCGGCCACCAACGCGCGGCCCAGACCGCCCGTCTCCGGCCTCACCACAAAATGCGGCACATGCGCCAGGTGCAGCACACTCAGGATCAACAGCAGTCCCAGCAGCAACGGGGCGATGCGCGCAAAGCGCAGCCGATAAAAGTCTGGCGACGGAGACACGCGACACGCTGCCCCACCGCCGCAGTGAAGTTGCTGTAATCAGAAACCCCGAGACGGCAAAGAAAATCTGCACGCCCTGCTGGCCGTTCCACACCAGCGAGGACACCAGTTGCCTGGGTAGTCCACGCGTGTACGGAACATGCGCAAACAATAGCTGCATGTTGACGTGGTTCATCAGCACGAAGAAGATGGCCAGCCCGCGCAGCAGATCAATTCCATCGACCCGAGACCAGCTACGCCCCGGCGCTTCCTGTCTCACTTCCGCCATGCCGCATTATGCAACAAGCCCTGGTACGGACTGGATCGGTGCTCAACCGGCGCAAGCGAGACCGTCGGAACGGAGGGATCTGTCATTCGTCTGCCCAGCGATCATTCCGAAGTGAGCGACCAAAGGAAGCGAACCCAACAACCCGCACCACGGGCGCGATTGCCTCGGACGGCCAGTCCGTTAGAAGGCAGCGGCCGCCCGTTCCGCCACGCTCTTCACGCCCAACCGCAGCGCCGCGCCCTCCTCCATCAGCGGAACGATCTTGTCGAACTCCGGACCCGAGTGCGCGCCCGTCAGCACAATGCGAACCGGATGGAACAGCTCTTTGCCCTTCGCGCCCGTCTCGGTCTTTACCTCGTTCATCAGCGCCTTGAAGCGCTCTGCGGTTATCGGTCCCGGCTCCGCCATCGCGCGCGCCGTGAATGCGCCCACAACGCGCTGCCCCATCTCGCTCCCGAGCAGCGCCACATTCTCCGCGTCGGCGCTGGTCTTTCCCGAGTCCAGCACAAAGAAGAACGCGGCCTTTGCCGGCAACTGGTCCAGATGATCCACGCCCGGCAGCAGCGCCGCCACCAGCCGCTCAAACCAATCTGCAATCTCCACAGATACCTTTTCCCGCG
Source organism: uncultured Acidobacteriaceae bacterium (assembly GCA_963815025.1). GTDB lineage: Bacteria > Acidobacteriota > Terriglobia > Terriglobales > Acidobacteriaceae > KBS-83. The sequence continues at coordinate 686,206 of CAWFFD010000002.1, forward strand.
ATCCCAGATACCCTGCCTGCTCGAAGTACGGCCATGCCAGCGCCGCCACCTCCGCAATCGGGCGCAGCTTCAGATAATGCCGGTTCAGCCAGTCCAGCTTTGCCATATCGAAGACCGCCGGTGATGCTGTCACCCGCTCCAGCTTGAACTCCGCCACCAGTTCCGCCGGGGTAAACGTCTCGCGCGTTCCGCCCTCCGCGCCCCAGCCCAGCAACGCCAGGTAATTCATCAGCGCCTCCGGCAGATAGCCCATCTCGCGAAAGCTTGCGATCGACGTCGCACCATGCCGCTTCGATAGCCGCTCGCGATCGCTGCCCAGGATGGTCGAAAGGTGCGCAAACTCCGGCACGTTCCAACCAAACGCCTCGTAGATCGCCACCTGCTTCGGCGTGTTCGACACATGATCGTCGCCGCGGATCACATGCGTGATCTCCATCAGCGAATCATCTACCGCAACCACGTAGTTGTAGACCGGCATCCCGCTCGACCGCACCAGCACCGGATCGCTCACCGACTCGGCGGGGAACTCCACCTCGCCGCGCACCAGGTCGTGAAAGCGGATAGGGTGCTCCGGAATTCGTAATCGAACGGCGAACAATTCTCCCGCCGCCGCGCGTCGTCCGAGACTCCTCTGCCGAAACTGCCCGGCAACGCCCGCTATATACCTGCGGCTGATGTGCTGCGACCGCCGCCGCGCGCTCCGCCTCCAGTTGCTCCGGCGTGCAGAAGCACCGGTATGCCTTGCCCTCCGACAGCAACCGCTCCGTGTGCTCGGCGTAGATCGGCAGCCGCTCGCTCTGCCGGTACGGCCCATGCGCCCCACCCATCTGCGGGCCTTCTTCCCAGGTCAGCCCCAGCCAGTGCAGGTCCTCGATCAGCAGCGACTCATACCGCGTCTCCGACCGCTCCACATCCGTGTCCTCGATGCGCAGGATCGCCGCGCCGCCGTTGTGCTGCGCAAACAGCCAGTTATAAAGCGCCGTCCGCGCATTGCCCACATGCAGCATGCCGGTGGGGGAAGGTGCAAAGCGCACCCGTGGTTTTGTCTGAAGTTGCGTATCAACCATCTCGAATCGATGCTATCGCAGCACGCGCAATACCGCTTTGCTTACAATAAGAAGGACACTGCAAGAGGAGAACGCACCGATGGCCCACATGGTCCAGGATTCCCGCTACAAAAAAGAGATGGAAGGACTGGATGAGCCGCCCTTCGACTCCGATTTCGGCAACAAGGTCTACCACAATGTCTCCAAGCAAAGCTGGCAGGAGTGGGTCGACCGCCAAAAGATGCTCTTGAACGAATACCGCCTCCAGCCCTGGACGCGCGAAGCCCAGGAGTTCCTGGTCGAGCAGATGGAGCAGTTCTTCTTCGGCGAAGGCTCCGCCCTGCCCCAGGACTACATCCCGCCGGCCGGCTAAATTCCTGGGATAAAGCCGTCAGCTCTTCAACTTTCAGCGGACTCGGCCGTCTACGATTGAGGTCCTTGTAAGAAGGAGGGCCTATTGCGTCGTCCCTGGTCAGGTCTATGCCCGGTGGCCTTCGTCCTCTGCTGTCAGATCTATTTCTGCGCCATAGCTTCCGCAACCGGACCGTCCGAAGCATTCCCCCCTCAGGCACCAGTCGTACCCTTCTCGAATTCCAACCAACGGCCACGCGCGCAACTTCCCAAGCCCGTCGTAATCACCCCGGTCATAGTTGCCCAGTTGCAGGAGCGAAAGGAGCTTCCGAGTGAAGCGGTGAGTGCCGAAGGGCTCATCCACCTCGATGCAACAGTAGTTGACCAAGCAGGTAAGCCGGTAGCCGGGCTTGGGCGTGCCGATTTCAAATTGCTCGATAATGGCCAACTGCAAAAGATCATTGCTTTCCGCGCTTCGAAAAACACATCTGGCAGCGCCGATGATTCACTTTCCGTCATCATCCTGCTTGACACCTTGAATCTGCCGCCGGACCTGGCGGCCTTCGAGCGGCAAGAGGCGGCGCAATTCCTGCGGCACAAATCCGGGAAACTGGCACAGCCAGTGACCATCTACTCGCTCGAAGATTCGGGATTTTTCCTTACTGCGAAGTCGTCGACTGACGGGGAAGCGCTTGCCACGGCTGTCGAATCCGATAATAAAGTTGACGCATACTTCCTTGCTCCTCACATACACTCGCCGTTCAAGGCAGTGGTCGACACCTCGCTCGACAGCGCCTTAGCGGGACTGAGGGCTCTAGGGACCATCGCGACGCGGGAGGTCGCCCAGCCGGGCAGAAAACTGCTCTTCTGGATCGGACCCGGTCTGGGGAACCGCGGAACCGGAGCAATTGCTCCCGATGGCAACGCGTTATTCGGATTTTCCAATCAAGGCAAGCTCGGTTATTCCACTTCCGGCAAGAAGGGTGAGGAGGTAAAACGCGATCTCTTTCAAAAGATCTTATGGTTCTCCACACTCCTGCGTCAGGCTCGTGTCACCCTCGATTGCTTTTCCATAGGTGAAGACAACCCCGTGACGGACGCCTGGAATCAGTTTCTCGTCCCTGCACCTTCGGCCCAGCAAGCAAGTTGGATGAACCTGTTCAAAAACGTTCTGGCCGTGCAGAGCGGCGGTCGAGTTTTTCTTTCATCCAAAAGTCTGGTTGAGCAGATGAACGAGTGCGTCGAGAACGCCCAGGCCTCTTATACCTTCACCTTCGACCCGCCTCTAGCGGAGCGCATGGACGAATATCATTCATTGAAAGTTGAGTTGAGTCAGCCGGCTCTGACTGCTCACACATCTGCCGGTTACTACGGTCAGCCGTTTTACAGCGACCCGCCCGATCCCGGGGTCCAGCGCGTCACGGTGGCTCAGCTTGAGCAGATGCTTCACGCGGTGCACGGCGGCGCATCCGCGCGGCAGCTTTCGACCGTCGTGCTGACTGAGCGGCTCAGCAAAACAAAGCTTCAGTCACTCTTGGCAGAGCTGCGTGATAAAAAGCTTCGCAAATCACTTGAGATGATCGCCGATGAATCTACGTTTCTTGATCCGCCGTCTGCAGAAATCTCCGCCGATCCGCCGCCGGATCAAGCTGAGCAACAGCGAATGCTTTCGGCTGCCGCCAATTATTTGAACCGCGCTATCCCAAAGCTTCCCGATTTCTTCGCGACCCGTACGACGGATTATTACCGCGAGGTGTCTCCTTATCCTGGACTCAGCAAAATCAACATGTCGGAGCCTCTTCATGCTGAGCAACAGTCGAAAGAGACCGTGCTCTATCGCAAAGGCGAAGAGATCGTGAGTAGTGAATCGCCGCACGCCGGGACCGAGTTGCAAACATATGGCACATTTGGCCCGATCCTCAACGTCCTGCAATTCGTGTCGAAGTCACCTGGCAATGTCACCTGGGGATGGTGGGAGAAGACCGCCGATGGGCGCCGTGCTGTATTCCGTTACCAGATAACGCGCGATCCAACTTTGGATCTTGTCGGGTGCTGCTATCCAAATGGCAGTAAGGACGCTCGGGTCGAAATTTCTGCTGATTCGCATGGCGAATTTGCCATCGATCCTGAAACTGGCGCGATACTGCGCGTTCAGACAGAATCCGATCTGCCAGACTTCGTTCCGACGAAACGATCGGACATGATGGTCAGCTACGGCCCTATGGAGATCGGCGGGAAAACGTACGTTGTGCCCCTTCGCAGCGTTAATATTTCGAGAAGTCGCTCAGTTGCGACGCTTCTTCAATGGAACCTCAGTTTTACCATTTGGGGCCCCTACGAAACGCAAATGAACGTCTTCACCTTCGACCAGTACCACATGTTCCGCGGAAACGCGCGCATCGTACCCGGCTTCGAGCCAGCTCAATAGAAACAAGCAGCGGGAGAGCGACTCTTGATACACTCATCAGAGCAGACCCTTGCCTCACCGTCGTCGGGACGTGGCTCAGCCTGGTAGAGCACTCGCTTGGGGTGCGAGGGGTCGGCAGTTCGAATCTGCCCGTCCCGACCAATTCACTTTCAAATTATCCATCGCTTCGTATCGGCATAATCTCTGGACTGCCGATCCACGAAGCGCCCCAATGTCACGCCGCAGCGCAGCGGAGGCGTAAAAAGAAAGTCTTGCGAGGGGAGCGGCGGAGCCGCGTTCGGCCCGGTCGAATCTGCCCGTCCCGACCAATTCACTTGCAAATTATCCATCGCTTCGTATCGGCATAATCTCTGGACTGCCGATCCACGAAGCGCCCCAATGTCACGCCGCAGCGCAGCGGAGGCGTAAAAAGAAAAGTCTTGCGAGGGGAGCGGCGGAGCCGCGTTCGGCCCGGTCGAATCTGCCCGTCCCGACCAATTCACTTGCAAATTATCCATCGCTTCGTATCGGCATAATCTCTGGACTGCCGATCCACGAAGCGCCCCAATGTCACGCCGCAGCGCAGCGGAGGCGTAAAAGGAAAGTCTTGCGAGGGGAGCGGCGGAGCCGCGTTCGGCCCCAGTTCGAATCTGCCTGTCCCGACCAACTCCTTCCGAACTAAGCGCTTTTCGTTCGCGGGCTTACCGCGAAGGCATCCTGCGCGCGCCCCAGCATCCGCCGGATAGCCATCACCACCCAGCGCACTGCGAAGATCGCCACTGCCACCCCCACCAGCGCAATCGTCGCGCTCGCCCACGGGTGCACCGTCACCAGCCAGCTCAGCCCCACCGCTGCGGCATCTTCGGTCGTGCTCAGTGCGATATTCGACACCGGCTCGGGACTCGGCGTCACCGCTGCGCGCACCGCTGTCTTCGATCCATGGGCAGCCAGCGCAATCGCGGAGCCCACGGCCACCGCCAGCAACTGCAGCTGCGGCGACAGATGCGTCGTCGCGCCATAGGCCAGCAGCGCGGCCACCGGAATGCGCACAAAGGTGTGCAGCGCATTCCACACCAGGTCCAGCCCGGGAATCTTGTCCGCGACAAACTCCGCCGCAAAGAGCGCGGCGGCGGCGCCGATCACCCACCAGTCGCCCAGCATCTCCAGGCCTCCCGGCAGCACCGCCCAGTGCAGGCGCGCCAGCACACCCAGCGTCAAAACCGTTGCATAGACATTGAGGCCCGCGGCAAAGCTCGCTGCAATCACCAGCGCCGCTATCGTGCTCGGCGTAAAGTGCATGACAGACCTCCAGTGGCCCACATCTTACGCTTCCATGGCCCATTCAAGCGTCTGTGAGACCATAACGCCGGCTCGCCACCAAAAGTTCCCGTGAGGTGACTCATGCCCAGCCCCACACCCTTGCTCGACCGCATCTCCAGCGGACGTACCGATCTCGTCTTCGACTATCTCGCCGCCGGCAACTCCGCCACCGCGACGGACGCCAACGGCGTATCGCTCCTGCAGCACTGCACCTACTACGGCGACGTCAGCGCCATCCGATATTTGCTCGCACACGGTGCAACACTCAGCGCTCTAGGCGAAGACCTTGGCCTCAATGGCGCCTGCTTCCACGGCCACTGGCAGCTCGCACAGTTCCTGCTGGAGCAGGGTGCTGACGCCAACTACACCGACTTAGCTACCGGCGAAACTCCGCTCCACGCCGCCCTCTGCACCACGGAGCGCGTCGCGCACAATCGCGTCATGCGTGTGCTGCTCGCCCATGGGGCCGATCCCAACCGCACCACCAAACCCGATGTCGAGACCGGCGGTTTCATGCGCGACGTCCGCACCTGCGGCGAAACCCCGCTGCATCGCGCCGCAGCCTTTGGCGACGCAGAAGCAATCAAGATGCTGCTCGATGCCGGAGCAAAGATCGACGCCAAGGACGCCCACGGCGACTCGCCGCTGAGTTGGGGAAGCTGGCACCTGCGCCCAGACGCCATCCTGCGTCTGCTCTTGTATGGCAACTTCCGCATCCATCCGCAGCGCACCAGCATGCGCGAGTACCTGCAGGGCGATCCGCGCTAGCGGTACGCGGGACAACTGGTCGGAGACTTCTGCCCGTCCACCACCACCCAGCCGTTATCCGCCGTGCGATGCGTCGAGCAGTGCACGTCGTGGATGCCCGCCACAAATCGCGATCCCTGGTCGAAGAAGGCCTGGCCGTAGGCGTAGACCTGCGCGCCCTTCGGCGCCGTCACCACGCCATCCAGGTCGTCATTGATCACCACTTCGACCAGCTTCGATCCCGCGCCCGGCAGATTCACCACCAGCGGCAGGATTTCGTGGCTGCCATGGCGCGCCGCCGCGCTGCGTGCGCGACGGACTGATGGTCGTGCCGCACACCATCACGTTGTCCACGTACTCCGTCGTCTGTTGTGCCAGCAGGCCGGCCAGCTTCTGGTTCACGTCAGGTGTGCAGCGGTGCGGAACCGGCACATCGCGGCCGCTGCGTGACACCGCAGAAGGAGACGCGACGGGTGCGGCATGAGATGCAGGCGCAATAGGCGCTGTGGAATCCGAAGACGGCTGATGGCTCAGCAAACGGAATGCCACAATCAGCCCAATCACCAACAGCGAAAGCCACGCATGCCTCGGACGCATGCCGTCATCACACACGCAGATCCGCGATCTGTCCAGCGCATCGCACGCTATTCTGCTGAGAAGCAAGCGGCGGAAATTGGCAGACATGGAATCAGCCCAACACTGGATCGAGCGCCTCAATCTCCAGCCCCATCCGGAAGGCGGATGGTATCGCCAGACCTACCGCGCCCCGCTTACGCTGGCGCAAGCCGCCCTGCCGGGTTTTGCTGGCGACCGCGCGGCCTCGACGGCAATCTACTTCCTGCTCGCCGGCGATCAGTTCTCCGCCCTGCATCGTCTGCGTTCGGACGAAGTGTGGCACTTCTACGCCGGCTCCGGCCTGATCGTCCACGTCATCGAGCCCGGCGGCACATACAGCGAGATTCTTCTCGGCAACGATGCAGCGTCAGGAGAGCAATTCCAGGCCGTCGTCCCCGCAGGCTGCTGGTTCGGCTCCTCGCTGCGCCATCCGGATAGCTACGCGCTCGTCGGCTGTACCGTCGCACCCGGCTTCGACTTCGCCGACTTCGAGATGGCCAAACGGAATGAGCTGGCGGTGCACTTTCCGCAACACCGCAACGTGATCGAACGTCTCACGCGGGACAAGAACGCAACCTCATCCTGAGAGAAGGAAGCGAACCCGACGGCGCGTGCCAAAGGTGCTTGCGCCAATGCGGCCAGCACTCACTCCGCCCGCAACGCCTCCACCGGATTCACCGAGGCCGCACGATGCGCAGGCAGATAGCTCGCCAGCAGTGCCGCACACGCCCAGCAATAGCGACACGCCCAGCAGAGTCGGCACATCCCACGCCTTCACCTGAAACAACAGCTTGCCCATCAGCGACAGCACCGCCACCGAACACACGAGCCCCGCGGTCACGCCCAACACCGTCAGCCGCGCCGCCTCCTTCAGTACCAGCCCGTAGATTGTGCCGCGCTGCGCGCCCAGCGCCATCCGCACGCCAATCTCCCGCGTCCGCTGGCCCACGGAATACGCGACAACTCCATACAGCCCCACCACGCCCAGCAACGCAGCCAGCGCGGCGAAGCTGCCCACCATCCATGCCGCCGAGCGGTGCAGATACGCGGCCTGCGACTCCTCGATGCGCAGGCTCATCGTCGTCTCGTCGACGATCCCCAAATCGCGATCGAGATCGTGCACGGCCGCGGCAAGCGCCGGCAACAGCGAAGCCGCGGATCCTTTCGCGCGCACGACCGCGCCCACAAAGTTGTCCGGGCTCTGATACATCGGGTAATAAATCGCCGGCCAGATCTCCTCATCCAGAGGTCCTTCGCGGAAGTCATCCACCACTCCAATGATGGTCTTCATCGAACCCGGATTCAGATCCAGGCCGCCCACCCGTTTGCCTACCGGATCCTCGCCGCCGAAATACTTCCGCGCCAGCGCCTGGTTGATGATCGCTACCTTGGGATGCGTTGCATCGTCATCCGGAGTGAACGTCCGTCCTCGCAGCAGCTTTACCTTCAGCGTCTGGAAATAACCCGGCGTCACATCCCGCTCCAGCGATTCATTGTGTTCGCCGTTGTAGGGATGTCCCTCGAAGCGCAACCAGTCTGTATCCCCATTGGAGCCCACAGGCTGATCCGACGTGAGCGCGGCCGACTCGACACCCGGGACTGCGTTCAGTCGATTCGAATAGCTCGCGGTCTAATCGGCGGATATCCGTGTCCTTGCTATAGACCCCACGCGATCCGGAAATCTCGAAGGTTGCCACGTGCTCCGGCACGAAACCCAGTTCCACATGCAGCAGCCGGTAGAGGCTCTTACCCAAAAGGCCGGCACCTACCAGCAACACCATTGCAATCGCCAGTTCTGCCACCACCAGGTTCGATCCCAGCCGCCGCCACAGCGTCCCCGCCGCACCGCGTCCGCCTTCGTTCAATCCGTTGTGCAGCTCCCGCATCGGCAGCCGCACCAGCGGCGTCGCGGCAAACAGCACCGTCGCCACAGCTGCAATTGCCACGGTAAAGAGCGCCACATGCAGATTCAGTCCCAGGCCCACGAGGTATGGCATCTGTTCCATACCCTGTTTCGGGATCGAGCGCAGCAAGACCTGCATCACGCCCAGCGACACACCAAGGCCCAGCACGCTTCCAATGGCTACGAGCACCACGCCCTCGGTAAGGAACTGCCGCACCAGCCGCAGTGGCGACGCGCCCAGCGCGCCGCGCACCGCCATCTCACGCCGCCGGCTCTCCGCGCGTACCAGCAGCAGGCTCGACACGTTTACGCACGCAATCAGCAGCAGCAGTCCGGCCCCGGCAAGCAGCACCAGCAGGATCGGCCGCACCGTCCCCACAATCGCCTCGCTCAGCGTCAGCAGAGCAGCACCCTGACCGTGATTCTCTGGATACACCTTGGCCAGTTGCGTCGCGATGCCTTCGAGATCCTGCTGAGCCTGCGCCAAGGAGACGCCATCCTTCAGCCGCCCCACGCCATACATGCCGTGGCAGCTTCGCCGCAGATCGCACTCGCTCTCCGCATGGAATGGAGCCCAGAACTCCGGCGAACCCCGCAGAGCAAAGCTGAATCCCTGCGGCAGCACGCCTACGATCGTGTACGTCACGTCGCTCAGCGAAACTGCCTGTCCGATCACCTCACGCCGGCCGCCGAAGCGGTGCTGCCAGGTTGTGTAGCTGATCATCGTCGTCCGCGGTCCGCTCGGCAGATCCTCGCCCGCGTAGAAGTCTCGCCCAAGTATCGGCGCAACGCCGAGCGTGCGAAAGAATCCATCCGTCACCCGTATGGCAGCGACCGGCTCGACACCATCGTGCGTCCGCAGCGCAAAGCCGGTGCCCGACCAGGCATCCAGCGACTGGAATGATTTGTTCATCCGCTTCCAGTCCAGATAATCCGGATACGAAAGATTGGAGTGCGCGAAGCTCGCGCCGCTCTCATACACGGCAGCCAGCCGTTGCGGCTGCCAGTAGGGCAGCGGCTTCAGCAGCGCCGCATCCACAAACGCAAACAGTGCCGCGCTCGCCGCAATCCCCAGCGTCAGGATCACGATGGCCGTCACCGCGAAGCCTGGATTCTTCGCCAGTTGCCGAAAGGCGAAGCGCAGATCCTGCAGCAGGTTCTCAATCAGCGGCAGCGTGTCCCGCTCGCGATAGGCCTGCCGCGTCCGCTCCACGCCGCCTATCTTCAAAATCGCCCTGCGCCGCGCCTCCATCGGAGACATGCCCGCGCGCTGGTTCTCCTCTGCCTGCATCTGGATATGGCTCTCGATCTCGTCGGCCTGCTCCTGATCGCGCCGTACATCGCGTGTCAATCCACGCACCCGCTGCCACCACGCCCGTAGTCCTCGCATGATCTCTCCTATTCCGTACGCAGTGCCTGTACAGGATCGACACGCATCGCCCGTGCCGCCGGGAAATAACAAGCCAGAGGTGCAACAAGCAGTATCAGGAGCGTCACGCAGCAATACGTAACCGGATCTGATGTATGAACACCGAAAAGCAGGCTGGCGAGTAGCCGCGTCGAGATCAACGCCGCGATCGCACCTGCCGCCACTCCGAATAACGCGAGCTTCACGCCCTGTCCTATGACCAGCCGCAGCACATTCTCCGGCTGGCGCCGAGGGCCATCCGGATACCGATCTCGCGCGTGCGCGCGCGCACCGCGAAAGCAAGAATGCTGTACAGCCCAATGGCGCTGAGACACAGCGCCAGCAGGCCGCAAAACAACATGACCCTCTGCGCCAGCAGAACAGGCATGTATTCCAGGTCTATCTGTTCTGACATGGGCATGTCCTCGCCGATAGGCACATTCGGGTCCAGCGACTGGATCACACGGCGAATCGCCGGGAGAGCAAGTGCAGGATCTTCCACTACGCGGATAGCCAGACGGATATCGCCTTCGCGCGTCGCGTTCGACTGCCAATACGAGAGATACAGATGGGGTTCAGGCGCATGGAGATCGTTCCGCGGCTGAACATCGGCACTGACGCCAATCACGAGGAATGACTGGGCACCGACGAGTACAGACCGCCCCACAGCGGCGCCGTACGGCCACAGCCGTTGCGCCAGAGCCTGGTTTACGATGGCAACGCGAGGGGATCCCGAACGATCCTGCTCACCGAATTCGCGTCCCTGGAGCAGCGGCACTCGCAACGTCCGAAAGAAATTCCGCCCCACATCTTGTTTGAGTACCGTCAGGCTTCCGTTCGGCGCCAAAGATTGCCCGGGAAGGCTGACCTGGGCATCGCGGCCACTCTGCCAGCCCCACACCATGCCCTCTCCACCTTCCATAAACGCTACTGATTGCACGCCAGGAGTGACGCCAAGGCGCTGGTCAACACGCCGGACAAGGGAGTCAATCTGTGGCTGCGTGTATTTCATAAGCTCAGGCCGGATACGAAGCACGATCATGTGGTCAGGATCGAAATGTGTGCCTCGCTGCACCTCGATGCCGCTGCGAATCAACAGTCCGGCGGCGATCACCAGAACCATCGACAGCGCCACCTGCCCAATGACCAGCGCATGGCTCAGCCAACTTTTAGTGCGCAGTTCAAAAGCTCCGCCTGCTTTCAGCTCTGTCACCAGGTCCTGTCGCGAGGCGCGAAGCGAAGGCACCAGTCCGAAGAGTGTGCCCGTAATCAGGACCAGTGCCATGGAATAGACAAGAACCCGCCAGTCGAAGCTCAAGTCATAGAGATGTCGGAAGCCTTCGCTGTCGGTGGCGTAGAACTTCGAGAGCAACTGTTTCGCCCCAAAGGAAAATCCCACACCGGCCGCACCTCCGAAGCACGCAAGCAGCAAGCTCTCCGTCAGGAGTTGCCTGACGACACGGGAACGCCTCGCGCCGATCGCGAGCCGCACAGCAATCTCTCTTCTGCGCATGACGCCTCGCGCCAGAAGCAGGCCGGCTAGATTGGCGCATGCAATGAGCAGCAGCGAAGCCGTCACTGACATAAGCAGGTGCATTTGCGCTGCATCCTCGGCCTGATCATCCGGGGATTCGCCGTTTGCCGAAGTAAGGACGATCTGTCTGCGGCTGGGCCGCTCCGGCCAGTTGGTCGCCGACCAGACCATGGTGCTGCTGGCTTCGGCCTGCGCATGAGCCAGGGTCTGGCCGGGAGCGAGCCTGCCAATCATCCCATCGAAGAGCGCGCAATTGTAAGAATGGTCATCGCACCCATATCCCGCGGCGCCGAACATCATCGCCGGAATCCACACTTCTACCGGCAGCCCCTTTAGATCCCCGTAGAATCTGGGTGGGGCAACACCGATTACCTTGAACGAAATGCCGTTGATACGAATCTCACGGCCGAGAACTCCAGGATCTCCGTTGAAACGTGCCTTCCATAATCGATCGCTGAGCACCGCGACGGCATCGCGTCCCGGCACTGCATCTTCCTCCGGCAAAAAACCTCGTCCCAGGCGCGGCTGAACTCCAAGAAGACTGAAATAGTTGCTGGAAACAAATTCACCGCGGATCTCCTCGGAATCGCCGCCGGTCACCAGATGCAGTTGTGGCCGCTCCGTCTCCACCGACAAAGCCGCGAAGGAAGCATTGTGATCGCGAAGCCGAGCGAACTCGGGATAGGAAAAGTCGGCGCCGTAATGCCCCGACGGCCCTTTGGCGTACACGCGCACCAGTTCTTCCGGCTTCGAGACAGCCAGTGGCTTCAGGAACAGAGCGTCAACAAAGCTGAAAATCGCAGCGTTCGCGCCAATGCCAAGCGCCAGCGTCAGAACTGCGATTGCGGTAAATCCGGGGCTCTTGCATAGCATTCTCCAGCCAAAGCGAATGTCCTGCCACAGCGTTTCAAGCCACGGCAAACTTTCGCGGTCACGATAAGCCTGCTTCGCCTGCTCCAGACCGCCTGATTTGACAAGAGCTGCGCGCCTTGCCTCCTCAGCAGACATCCCCGCGCGCAGATTATCCTCGATGTGCATCTGCAGATGGCCTTCCAACTCGGCGGAAAACTCTTCGCCTGCCCGCTTGCCGAAGAAGCCACGCATCCGCTGCCACCACGCGCGCACCTGCGCACCCAGATGTCTCATGCCGGCTCCTCTCCAGGCTGGAAGAACCGCGCCACAATGGCAGTCGCCTGCTCCCATTCGCGCGCCTCCTGCTCCAGCCGTTTCCGGCCGGCGCGCGTCAGCTTGTAGAACTTCGCCTTGCGATTGTTCTCCGATGCGCCCCACTCGGAAGCAATCGCGCCCTCCTGCTCCAGCTTCAGCAGCGCAGGGTAGAGCGTGCCGTAGTTCAGTGAGAGCACATCGCCGCTGGTCTGCTCGATGCGCCGCGCAATGCCGTAGCCGTGAATCGGCCCCATCGCCTCGATCGTCTTCAGCACCATCAACGCCAGCGTCCCCTGCCACACATCCGCCCTGTCACCCATGCCCGTCTCCTATGTCGTTCCCATAGGAATGCTGCCATATCCCCTATGGCATTGCAATAGGACTACGTTCATGGTCAGCAATTGGTTCCACGGAACCGAGATGGCGATCCGGAACCGGACCAGCGAGGATTACCGCCAGCGATGGAGCCCCAGATAGAGGAGCTTCCGCGCGTATCCGCCTTTCACCTTGTAGGCGCGTCTCCACTGGGCAAGACTCAAGTAATCCGAGGTGTGCCGCTGCCAGACCGTTTTCGCAAGCGCCTGCGCGTAAATGGAAAAGCAGGCGTGGAACTGGCGCCCACCGATATCCCAGGGCTTGGGGCTGCCCACGAAATGGTAGATCCCGGGATGCTCACGGGCGCGTGCGAGCGGGGTCGTGGTGTAGAGAGGAAAGTTGTACTTCCGATCCAGTGCATCGAAGCGGCCAGCCGACACTGCGATGAGACCCGTCTGGTCATACTCCTGGTGCTTGCGGCAGAAGTCGAGCGTTGCACTGCCGAGCTTCTGGCTCCTCCACGCAGCAAGATCGAAAAGCATGACACCGGAATTGAAGGCCGGTGTGTCGGCAGCAAGGCCGATCCGCGCGAAGAGCTCGCGCTCGATGTAATGGCCTGTCACTCCCTCCGGAACGAATCCAGACGCGTGAGACATGGCAAGCTGGGCCAGAGGAGCGACGTCGATATTGCAGACCGTGTCGGAATCGAGATAGAGCAGCCGATCTGCCGGAACCAGTTCAGGCAGAAACAGACGATAGTACGGAGTACGGTTCCCGTGGAAAGGCCGCAGGCTGGCAAGCTCTTCGAAGTCTGGCTCGTCCAGAAATTTTGCGTGATATGGCTTGCCGCTCATGTCCATACTTCGCAAGAGCAGCTCCCGCCGTTGTGCATCGAAGCCATTCAATAGGAAATAAAAATCAATCTCCACTGAGGCACAGCTGAGCAGCGAACATACGGCGGCGTGGAGCGGCGCTTCCATCATCCGGTCTGTGCAGAAGGCAACCGCGAAGGTCAAGGACGGGCGTCCCCCGCCGCGGCCCTGCGTTTGGCGCCCACAGCGCTGCGCCACTCCTCAAGACGCCGGCGTTTGGGCACGGTAAACCGGCGGAGAAGGTGCGAAAAGTTCAGACGTGCACGCTCCGGATGACTCTTGCGTTCCCGTAACCCGTTACGCAGCAGCCTCTGGCAGAACACGGCATTGCGCAGGAGCGATTTGTACTCGGAGAAATAGGCATCCTGTGCGCCCATGAGATTTTCGTAACGCTCGACAGATGTCTCGCCTTCGCCCGCCATCACCGAAACATGATGTTGCAACTGTTGTTCCCCCGCAATCCAGGCGGCGTAATGATGTTTGGCCAGCATGTGGCAAACATAGCGATCGGAAAAGTCGAGCCAGAAGTCCATGCTGTATCCTCCGATCGCCCGCAGCGCCGAAGCGCGGAGCAGCATGCCAGAGTTCATGATGATGAGCTCTTTGCGCATCCGGCCCTGGAATCCCGGCGTGGGGTCTTGAGCGCCGCCCCACCGCGACATGATCTTCGGCGACACCGGCGTCTCGCCCATCAGCACCATGGGTGCAACCGCCGCGATGGTTTCGTCCGCCGCACGCCGGCTCGCGTGGCCGTGCATGCCTGCAAGAAAATTGGATGGAAGCGTGGTGTCCTGGTCCAGCAGCAGTAGCCACGCGAAACCACGTTTTTCCGCTACCTCCAACGCATAGTTATAAGCTCCGGCAACACCGACGTTCTCGTCGCTATGCCGATATTCGATCGGGAACGGAAGCACAGGAACCGGCTGGGCGATAGGCGTATTGTCCCAGACCAGAATCGAGAAGTCTTCGAACAACGACGGATCTTCGGCGAAGCAGTCACCCAGCGTACGAATGGTCTTCGAATCCTGAAGCAGCGTCTGGTGCCGCACCATCACGATCAGAATCCTCGAACCCCGGACCGCAGTTGGCGTCAGATGATCTGTCTCGAAAGCAACGCTAGGTCCAGGTTGGTCGTCTGCCAAAGGAATATCCTGACTGCCGTCCATAGCATGGCAACAACTGCCCGCCTTTATCAAGTGCCATGCTGGAGGCTACTGCACTCTCCATCGCCGCTCTTTTCATCACAGACAATTTCGGCAACGTTGGATGTGCGGCCGACAGTTCAGCGGAGCAAACTCGCTGGCCCTCCATGCGCCTCACGTATCATCTGGAAAGTCCGGCCGGTCCGCTCTTTTCTATGAAACTGACATCGCACGGCACCAGGGTCATCGCTTCTCAGACATGGGTCGCCCTGCGTCGGTACGGGCCCGGGGCTGCGTTTTACTTACTCGCAACCAACCTGCGCCGTAAGTCGGGAACCCTGCGCCGATTCACGCATCAATTGCCGCTCAAGGGTCTCGAACATCCGCTCTATCTTCGGGAATACAGCGATCCCTTCTTCTTCGGCCAGATCTTTCTCGATCAGGAGTTCGCGCCCACCCGCTCACTCGATATCTCCTCCGTGGTCGATCTCGGCGGCAATGTGGGCCTCGCCAGTACCTGGTTTCTGAATACCTTCCCACGCGCCCGAGTTGTCACGGTCGAGGCCAATCCCGATAACTTCGCTTCGCTGGACGCGAATCTTCGGCAGTATGGCGATCGCTCCCTCGTGATCAAGGGAGGCGCATGGTGGCGACAAACCTCGCTGGCTTTGGTCCGCAGGCGAGACGAAGGAGACGCCCACGTCCGCGAAGCGCTTCCCGATGACGACCCTGCCGTCCTCATGGATGGCTGGGACGTGCCGTCATTGATGGCCCGCGCTGGCTTCACCCGCATCGACCTGCTGAAGATCGATATCGAGGGCGCGGAAGTCGATCTCCTTCTGAAGGACGCCGAACGCTGGCTGCCGCTGGTCCGCAATCTCAGCATCGAACTGCACGGGCCGGAGTGCGAAGCCGCGCTCGAGCGTGCACTTGCACCCTATACCTACCAGCGTCAGACGCTCGGCGAACTGATCTTCTGCTTCTACCTGCAGCCCAAAAATCCGCTGCCCGTTAGCTCACGGTGACACATCCAAATGGGTAGTGCACTCAATGCGGTCAAGCTATATACCTAAATAAAAGCTCAGCCAAATTTGCGGGGAAGAGCGCGCTGAATACATGCGACCTCTAATCAGATGCGTTGGCGCGAGCCGAGAGAACGATGCAGACCAACTTCGATAGGCGTCTGAACAACATCGACTTCCTGCGACTCGCGCTCGCTCTTCTTGTGGTTTTCTCGCATTCTTTCCCAGTGACGCGGGGAAGCAACGCCCCTGAGCCCCTCGGGCGCCTGACTCGCGGGCAGGCCACGGGTGGAACTATTGCGGTGGACGCATTCTTTATCCTCAGCGGCTTCCTCATTACCGCCAGCTATGAGCGTTCAAGTTCCTTGCTGTCCTTTCTAAAGAAGAGGATCGCCAGAATCTATCCCGGGTTCCTGGTGGTGTCGGTGCTGGCGGCAGTATGTTTTGTCCCCTTCGGCGGCGGACAAGTGCAGGGTCACGGCCCGTTGGGCAAGATCTGGCTTTTATTCAAAAGCATTGTGCGATTGCAAGACATCAGGTCATCGGGAACATTCGCAAGCAACCCTATGCCCTATCTCGTGAACGGGTCTTTGTGGACCATAAGCTATGAATTTCTCTGTTATCTCGGGGTAGCTACACTTGGACTGGCCATGGTCCTCCGCCGGCGACGCGTGCTCGCCAGCCTCTTTGCGGTCAGTATCGTTGTTTCGCTCCTCTTTTTGTATTTCCACTGGGAGTCGCATTCGCGGCTGGCGGTGCTCTTCGGATACCCGCAGGCATGGGCCAGATTTATTCCCATGTATCTGGCAGGAGTGGTGTGCTACCTCTACAGAGATTCGATCCGGCTGAATCGCGGGGGCGCGATAGTCTCCGTATGCGCGATGGCGATTGCATGCATCATCCCTCTGGGATACGCACTGCTATTTCCAGTCTTCGGCACCTATCTTCTGATGTACTTGGCGTTCTGGGAGCGCTTCCCCTTGCATCGCGTCATGCGTTTTGGTGATCTGTCGTATGGAACGTATCTCTATGCATTCCCCATTCAGCAACTACTGATCCAGCACCTCGGGCTTCGTAACTCTCCGATCCGACTGTTTGTCATAGCGACTCCACTGGTACTGGCGGCGGCGACGATGAGCTGGTTCTTCGTCGAGCGTCCAGCTCTTCGCTGGGGAAGGCGTCACCGCCCGATTCAGGACGACTCAAATACCTCCAACTCGGACAATGATCTCGATCTCAGCGGACTAACGACTAATAAATAGCAAGATCCAGTGCCTGGACCGCTGCTCTTCCGCGGGACCCGCGGCTCCTTGACATGAATCTTGAAGACATGGAATCGCGACCCACCGTCTTGCAGTCCCAAAAACTCCGCCGTGGAAGGCCGCAGGTTATCTTCCGGTCTTGCGCTTCGCCCGCCGCCGCTGATACAGCGCCAGCGCCAGCGGCAAACCGGCAAAGGTCCGGCTGTGGCAGTTCCGGCACCGTACCGGATATTGCAACAGCGCCAGCCGCTCCAGGTCGGTCCACCGGAAACGCGACAACCGGAAGCTGGAAGAGGAACACTCAACGCACGTCACGGCATCAACTCCTGCCAAACGCGGATCTTTCGGTTACCGACGAATCGAGACCGCCTTCTGCACTATGGGAAATCGCCATAGATTCACGCTACCATGTTCGTCTGCCCCGTTTCCGGGGCGCCGAAATGCTGGCAGGACGGAGGTTTTCATGGTCTGGGATGTCTCTTTCACCTGCGACGTCTGCGGCAAGACGAAGGGCGAAGCCAATCACTGGTGGATGCTCTCTCACGCCGATTGCGCATGCGACGAGGAGGATCAGGTGCCACAGCGCTTCTCCGTCACGCCTTGGAGCGCCGACCAGAGCCGTAACCCGGAAATGCGCCATCTCTGCGGCAAAGGCTGCGCCATGCAGGCACTGGAACGCTTCATGACCCAGAAGGTCCCAGCTCAGGAGATGGCCGAAGAAGACGCCCTCGCCTGAGCCGCGCGCTCCCGCAACCTGGGAAAGCAACCGCGAATCGCCGCCCCTAGGACGCATCTAGAAGCCATCTAGGACGCGTCGCATACGAGAAACACCAAACCCATATTCGCGATCCGTGGACCCAAGCACGATCGCTGTTTTTTCAGATGCCCAAATGCGTCGGCAATTGGCAGACAGGAGGAATAGCCGTGACCCGAGACGAGGCCTGGAATCTCGCAAACCACTGGGTTGCAGCCTGGAATGCTCACGATCTGGATTCGATCATGACGCATTACGACGATGCCATCGAGTTGACTTCACCGGCCGCCGCCCAACTCTTCCAGACACCGGATGGGAAGGTAGCCGGAAAGGCAAACCTGCGAGCGTACTTTCAACGGGGACTGGAAGCCTATCCGGAACTCCATTTCCATCTTGAGGACGTCCTCTGGGGAGTCAGCAGCGTGCTGCTCTACTACACAAACCAGCGAGGCACACGCACAGGGGAGTTTATGGAGCTTTCCGTAACCGGGAAGGCGCTACGGGTTGTAGCCAACTACAGCGGGTGAAGCGCTCTGGGAAAGCCTCTGGGCTCGTTGCATTGCATCGCCCGCATCCCGCATTGGGGATGGAATCAGGTGAAGGAAGCGCCACCCTCCCAAATCAGGAACGCCTGCGCAGAATCCTGCCATATACATCCACCCGATTCGCTACACTGGAAATAGGAGCAATATCCGACACAAAAAGCCACGGCCCCTGCCGTGGCTTTCGTGCCTGTAAGTCCTCCCCATAAGTCCTTTAGACAGAGGAATTAAGCGATAAACCCTGTGGAATGACGATTTTAGCAGCCGGAAGAGCGCCTAAACCGCGCATTCTAGACAACTTACAAGCCAGCCTCCGGTGACGGGGAGGGGGGAGGGGCCTAGTCGAAGAGTGCCGGGCCTCGCGTGGCCTTCGGCTCGCGCCGCGGAGTTGCAGTGGCGGCTTGTGTCCGCTTCATCCCGTGCCGATTCGGAGCGGTAGAAAGAATACCCAGAATCTCTTTCAGCTCCGTGCGCAGCTTGCCCAGCTTGGCCGCGGACTTTGGCCCTGTCTCGGCCAATCGCAACTGCCCGCTCTCGGCGGCCGGCTTGCGCGTCTCCGCCTGGATCGCCTGCCGGGCGCCCGGAATGGTGTAGCCCTCTTCGTACAGCAGATGACGGATTCGCCGCGCAAGATCCACCTCCCGGCGGCGGTACAACCGCTGCCCCGCGCCGCTCTTGTTCGGCTTCAGTTGCGGAAATTCTGTCTCCCAGAAACGCAGCACATAGGTCTCGACCGCGCAGAGCCGCGCGACTTCCCCGATGCGGTAGTAGAGCTTGTCCGGAATCTCCGGCAGCGTCTGCTTCTTGTTGCGCGCCTGTCCATTCCGCTCGGCAGCCTTCTTCGCCACCCCTTTGCCGGGCATCGTTCGCGTCGCCGCTGTTGAGGACTTGCCTGCCATAAAGTCTGCACGCGCCGGCCGGGCCGGTACACGTTTCCCCGGCAGTATAGGCGCTGAATGCGATAGATAGCACGTTTTTCGCTGTAAGCCACTGTCATCCAGCAGAAAGGAATTTGGGAACGAGACGTTCCCGCATGGCGTATCTTGCTGGCGGAGGGTTTTTCGTCATGCCCGTACTTCCACGCCGTGTGCTCGTTTCGCTCCTGTGCCTTGCTCTCTCGCTGGTGACGGCCGGCTGCTCCATCAACGTGGACAAGGACGCCAACGGCAAGGAGAAGAAGGTCAAGATCGACACCCCGCTGGGCAACATTCACGTGAACGCAGATAAACCGTCCGCCAGTCTCGGGATTGCGCTCTACCCCGGCGCCATAGCCGACCCAGATCACGATGGCGACAAGGACGCCGATGTGCAGCTCGGCTTTGGCGAATGGAAGATGCGGGTGCAGGTGGCGCACTTCAACACCAGCGATAACCGGGACAAGGTGCTCACGTACTACCGCAAGTCATTGAGCCGGTACGGGGACGTCATCGAGTGCAAGGAAAACGAGGCCATCGGTTCTCCGGCGAAGACCGCCGAAGGGCTGACCTGCTCAGAGAATGACCAGTCCGACCACGTCAAGACGGATACCGGGGACCACGGATTGACGCTGCGCGCCGGCTCGAAGCGGCACCAGCACATCGTGGCATTCGACAAGGATGACGCCGACTCCGCCGCCGGGCCGACAAAGTTTACGCTGATCGCTCTCGACCTTCCCGCCGAAACCTGGAAAAAGGACCGCCAGACCGACTAGAGCATTTCCTGGCAAATTGCTCACGACTGTCCCTTCCTGTAGCTTCAACAGTGCATGGTTGCTCACTGCCACCGCTGTTCTGGCGTACTCGAAGACGATGCCAGCTTCTGCCCCTTTTGCGCCGCTCCCCAACTCAGGGTCACGCCGGCGGAGGAGACAGCCGAGACTGCCGCGGGCCCGATCCATAGCTTCACCCGGGACCGGCGCGCCATCGACTGGCAGAAGATTATTCGGCTGGCGCTCTGGATCGCGATTCCGGTTGGATTCATCGCACCCTTTTTCTTTCCGCTGGTCATCGCAGGTCCGATTGTCCTGATCTCGCTCTATCAGAAGCGGCGGCCGGGAAGCGCGCCGATGGATGGAAAAGCCGGTTTCCGCATCGGGGCTCTACTGGGCCTGCTGGCCGCCTATGTCTCCGCTTTTGGACTTGCCTGCTGGCAGATCTTTGAGCGCTACTCGCTCCACCAGGGTTCAACGCTCGATGCGCAGTTTGCGATGCAGATACAGCAATCCGCAGAGGCGACGCAACGGATGTCGCAGGCCAGCACGATGAACGCGCAGCAGGCCCGGGCGATGCTGGATTTCTTCCTCTCCCCAGATGGGCGCGTCACCTACACGTTCTTCTACACGGCGGTGCTGGCCTTTGGCATCGTGCTGCTGGCGGGCCTGGGCGGGATGCTGGGCGCGCGTATGACACGCCGCTCTGCTCAACAGGCTCAACAGTAAGCGGCACAAAGCAGGGCACGCCCGGTTGCTCGCGTCTGCCTCACCTCGTATCATCGTCAGGAACCTAGGCAGGAACCCACACGTATGACTGCAACTACACCGCAATTGCGGGAAAAAGGCCGCATCATGTCGGCCTCGGAGATCGATCGCACGCTCGTCCGGCTGGCACATGAAATCGTGGAGAAGAACTCCGGGGCGGATGGGCTGGGCCTGATCGGAATCAAGCGCCGCGGCGTGCCGCTGGCCCAGCGCCTCACCCGGATGATCTCGAACATCGAGAAGCATCCGGTCGATACCGGTGTGCTGGACATCAGCTTCTATCGTGACGATCTCTCCACGCACGACATACGCCCGGTGGTGCAGCCGAGCGACATCGGCTTCGACGTAAATGCCCGCGACATCATTCTGGTCGACGATGTGCTCTATACCGGGCGCACCATACGAGCCGCGCTCGATGCGCTCTTCGATCATGGCCGTCCGCGCCGCGTGCAACTGCTCACGCTCATCGACCGCGGGCATCGGGAGCTGCCGATCGAAGCGACCTTCGTCGGCCGCAAGGTACAAACCACCTCGCGCGAGATTGTCGAGGTCAAGCTTCACGAGGTGGACGAAGACGAGCAGGTGCTGCTGGTGGAGCGGGTTGATTAGTAGCGGCTCAATTCCCTCGCGGCGCCGGTCGCTGCTCTCTACCGGCGATCTTTCCGTTCCCGATATCGCAGAGTTGCTGCAGACCGCTTCTTTTCTGGAGCAGGAAGACCCGCTGCGGCGCGCGTATCGGCTGGCGAAGCGCCGGGTAGCGCTGCTCTTCTACGAGTCCAGCACCCGCACCCGCACCTCGTTCGAGCTGGCAGCGAAAGGCCTTGGCGCGGACACCACGCTGGTCAGTGCGCTTTCCTCCAGCATCGAGAAGGGCGAAAGCCTGAAGGACACCGGTCTCACGCTCCGCGCGCTCGGCGCGGAGTGCATCATCCTGCGGCATCCCAACTCCGGCGCCCCCTACCTGCTGGAGCGTGTCGTACAGTTGCCGGTGTTGAATGCCGGAGACGGCATGCACGCACATCCATCGCAGGCGCTGCTGGATCTGCGCACCATTCTGCATCGCCTGAAGCCGAAGCACGCCAACGCCGCGATCGACGAGAGTGCGCTCGCCGGCATCACGGTGCTGATCACGGGCGATATTCTGCACAGCCGGGTAGCGCGATCGAACGCGGAGCTGCTGCCGCGGCTGGGCGCACGCGTCGTGCTTTGCGGTCCGGAGGCGTTGCTGCCGGAGAGCGCCGCGGAGATCGGTCCTGGCATTGCTATCGAGCGGAACTTCGCGCACGCGATGCGCAGCGCGAACGTGGTGATGATGTTGCGCATCCAGAAGGAACGGCTGGCCGGGTTGGAATTGAATCTCGAAGACTACATTGCCAACTACCAGTTGAACGCCGCAAGGCTGGCGGAAGATGCGCCACGCGCGTTGGTGATGCATCCCGGGCCGATGATTCGCGGACTCGAGATCACCAGCGAGGTAGCGGACGGGCCGCAGTCCGCCATAGAAGAACAGGTGCGGCATGGCGTGGCCATACGCACCGCGCTGATTGCGCGCGCTCTCGATGCGATGCCGGAGGCGGTGCCCGCATGAGTGCAAAGCCGAGCAATGCTCACAACAGGATTCTGATTCGGGGCGGCCACCTCATCGATCCCACAAACAAAATCGACGCCCCACAGGATCTGCTGATCGCGGACGGCCGCGTGGCTGCGGTGGAGGGGAAGCTTGATGTCGATCCCAAGAGTGCGCAGATTCTCGACGCGACCGGGCTCATCGTAACCCCGGGGCTGGTCGACATCCACGTGCATCTGCGCGAACCCGGACAGAGCTACAAGGAGACCATCGCTAGCGGCACAGCTGCTGCGGCAGCGGGAGGTTTCACCAGCGTGGCCGCGATGCCGAATACCGTACCCGTAAATGACTCCGTCGAAGTCACGCAATGGATGCAGGCCGCGGAGCGCGGTGCGCAGGCGCGCGTCTATCCCATCGGCGCGGCGACGATGGGCAGCATGGGCGAGGTTTTGACGAACTATGAGGCCCTGCGCGATGCGGGCGCTGTGGCGGTGAGCGATGACGGCAAGCCGATCCTCGGCGATGAGACGATGCGCGCCGTGCTGCGGGCCGCCGCTGCTGCCGGGGTGTCCGTCATCCAGCATGCGGAGGATACGCGCATGACCGGCGGCTGCTCCATGAACGCCGGCGCATTTGCCTTTCGCCTGGGCCTGCGCGGCATGCCGGTGGAGGCGGAGGCCGGCATTGTGGCGCGCGATATCGCGCTGCTACGCGAGTTGAAGAGCGATCGCGCACATCTGCACGTCGCGCATCTCTCGACGAAGAAGGCCCTGGATCATGTGCGCGCTGCACGCAAGAGCGGCCTGCACATCACCTGCGAGGTGACGCCGCACCATTTCGTCCTTACGGAAGAGGCAGTGGGCGAATATGACACGCATGCCAAGATGAACCCGCCGCTGCGCACTGCCGCGGACCGCGATGCCATGATCGAAGGCCTGCTCGACGGCACCATCGACTGCATCGCCACCGACCATGCGCCGCACGCCGCGCATGAGAAGGAGCAGGAGTTTGAGCGAGCGCCGAACGGCATCACGGGACTGGAAACGTCTCTCGGCCTGAGCCTCTCCGTGCTGCATCGCCAACATGGCATGCCTCTGGCGCAGGTGCTTGCATTACTCAGCGCCCGGCCTGCGGCGGTTCTTGGACTTGCCGCGGGCACACTTGCGGTGGGCGCCAGCGCGGATGTGGTGCTGCTTGCGTCCGAGACGGAATGGCGTTTTCGCGCGAGTGCATCGCGCTCCCGTTCGCGCAACACGCCCTTCGACGGCTGGTCGTTGCCCGGCAAGGTCCATTTCACCGTGCGTGCGGGGCAGGTTGTTTATGGAGAGCCGCGCTGCCCGGAACGGGTGAAGTTCGCAAAGTAAGGTCCACAAAAGTAAGATCAAGAAACGCAGTTTTGCATTCGAGGTGTTCCCCTGAGTCGTCTGCCTGGTCTTACGGCACTGGCCGTCGCACTGTTCTTCAGCATTTCCTCCTTTGCACAGCAATCTGCAGCGCCAAGTCTTCTCACGCCCACGGACGACCATATCTCCGGTTCGGTGTACGTCTCGATGGATAGCTGGATTTACCCGGCCATGGAGCGACTCTATCGCTGGGCTACATCGATACGGCTTTTCTCGGACTGCGCCCGTGGACGCGCCTCAGCTGCCTCCACATGCTGGAGGAGATCGCAGGCGAAGATCTTCGACGGGCCGCCGATTCACCCGGCAATCTTGAAGCGCGTCAACTTTTCGATTCTCTTGCAAAGGAGCTCTACGGACGATCGCGACGCGCTCGATCCCAACCGGTCCAACGCGCACGCGGAGGTCGATCGTCTGTATGCGCGCGCGATGTACATCGGAGGACGGCCATTGAATGACTCATCGCACTTCGGGTCGACGATCGATCAATGATTATGGCCGCGCCTATGAAGGCGGCTTCAATGCGACTGACCGGCTTCAGCGCGCGTGCGGAAGATGTCCGCCTGTCATTAAAAGTGCGCGGCGAGTTCCAGCATGCCCGCAGGCCGCGCAGCGTATCCGCTGAGCGTTCGACAGACCATCGCCAACATGGATGAAGTCGCCCGTTGCTCCGCAACACCGGTCGACACGACCAACGAGTTTCGCTTGATCGATGCGAACCTCTCGTATCACATCCTGAATCACGAGATCTCCGTCGGCAAAAGCGAGGACTGGTGGGGACCCGGCGAAGAGCGGCGCGATGGCCTGGAGCACCAATGCAGAGCCGATTTATGCGCTACGCATCAATCGCGTCGAGCCACTCAGATCCCCCTGCTCTCGAAGTTTCTGGGGCCATTTCGCTACGAGGGTATATTCGGCGACTTGAAGGGACATCGCTATCCCAATTCGCCTTGGGTGCATGCGGAGAAGATCAACTTCAAGCCGACTCCGCAATCTCGAGTTCGGCTTCTCGCGCGTCGTGGTGTTTGCCGGCGAAGGCCACGTGCCGCTGACCTTCGGATCGTTCTGGCACAGCTTTAGCAGTTTCCAGAACGTCCCTCCCTCGGAGAAGCTCTCGCGCAACGATCCCGGCGCGCGTCATGCCAGCTTCGACTTCAACTACCGGCTGCCCTTCCTGCGCAATTGGGTGACGCTTTACTCCGACTCGATCATTCATGACGATGTATCGCCGGTGGACGCGCCGCGTCACGCGGCAATCAATCCCGGCATCTATATTTCGCACTTTCCGGGCGCGCCCAAACTCGACTTCCGCGCGGAAGCGGTCTCCACCGATCCGCCCACATCCCGCAGCGTGGGCGGCACCTATATCTATTGGGAGAGCGTTTATAAGGACGTCTACACCAACAAGGGCTACATGCTGGGCAACTGGATTGGCCGCGAGGGCAAAGGCGGACAGGCATGGCTAACCTGGTGGCTCTCGCCGCAGGAGCGTATCCAGCTCAGCTATCGCAATGCCAAATCCGCGAAGGATTTCGTGCCCGGCGGAACGACGCAGAATCTGATTGCGGCCAACGCGATCGTGCGCATAAAAAAGGACGTCGAGCTGAACGCGCTGGCGCAATACGAGCGCTGGACCGTACCCGTGCTCGCGCCAGGACAGAAAAGTGACTTCACCGCCTCGGTGCAGATGACATGGTTTCCGCACGTGCGCGTCGGCCACTGATGCTGCTGACTTAACCCTTCGGCACTGGCCGGATATGCAATTCGCGCAGTTGCGTATCGGAGACCGTCGTCGGCGCGTCCACCATCAGATCGATTGCTTTGGCTGTCTTGGGGAACGCAATCACCTCGCGCAGGCTGGGCGCTCCGGCCAGGATCATCGCGATGCGGTCGAGCCCCAGAGCAATGCCGCCATGCGGCGGCGTGCCATAGGTGAGCGCCTCGAGGAAAAACCCGAAGCGCTCCTTTGCCTCTTCATCCGTCATGCCGAGCGCACGGAAGATCTCCGCTTGCACCGCCTGCTGATGAATACGGATGGAACCCGAGCCGAGCTCCGTGCCATTCAGCACGATGTCGTAAGCTAAAGCGCGCACCGCACCGGGATCACTGGTGAGGCGGCCGGTTTTCAGATCGTCCTCATCCGGCGAGGTAAAGGGGTGATGCGCCGCGATCCAGGTCTTCGACTCTTCATCCCACTCGAACATGGGAAAATCCGTGACCCAGAGAAATTTGTAGTCTTCCGCATTTCCTTGCTTCTCGAAGGCTCGATGGCGTGAGGCAAACTGCTGAGCCAGCGCCAGCCGCACCAGGCCTGCCGCCTCGAAGATCTGACGGTCACGCGGCGGCAGCCGCTTGCCGATCATCTTCTGCTCCGGCACATCCTCGCCATCCGCGACGACAAGCACCAGCAAGATCGCCCTCCGCGGCACCTACAGTGGCACGGACCTTCGCCATATCTTCCGGAAAAGACTTTTCCAGCCGCTTGAAATCGTCCAGCACTTTGATCTTCTGAGTTTGAAGCTTCTGCGGATACAGAAGGCGCAACTCGTCACGCTCCTTGCGCGACAGCTCGCCTACGTTCGGAATACGCACCGCGATCACCGGCGATGCCGCGGTCGTCTTGAGCGTTGCAGCGGTCTGTGCGCTCACAGCGCTGCGCACATCGGCCATAGCGGGCAACCGCATGTCTGGCTTGTCGATGCCGTAGAGGCGGATCGCTTCGTCGAACGTCATGCGCGGGAAGCTGCCAGTCGAGTTCGACGCCGGCCTCGTGGAACGCCGCCTTCAGGAAGCCTTCGACCACGGCAAAGATCGTCTCCTGCTGCGGAAAGCGTCATCTCCAGATCGATCTGGGTGAACTCCGGCTGGCGGTCGGCGCGCAAGTCTTCGTCGCGGAAGCAGCGCACGATCTGAAAGTAGCGATCGAAGCCGGAGATCATCAGGATCTGTTTGAACAACTGCGGCGACTGCGGCAGCGCGTAGAAGTGCGCCGGATGCACGCGGCTGGGCACCAGGTAATCGCGCGCGCCCTCGGGCGTCGATCGCGTCATGAACGGCGTCTCGATCTCGAGAAATCCCTGCGCTGCGAGGTAATTCGCGGATGGCCAGCGCGACGCGATGCCGCAGCGCGAAGTTGGCCTGCATCTCCGGCGCGTCGCAGATCGAGATAGCGATACTGCAGCCGCACCTCTTCGTTCGCAATCGCCTCATCGGCGGGTGAAAAAGGCGGCACGCGCGAGTCATTCAGCACCAGCAGCTCATCCGCCACCAGCTCGACTTCGCCCGTCGGCATCTTCGGATTGATCGCGTTAGCGTCACGCTTGCGCAGCGTGCCCTTCGCCGCAACCACATACTCCGGCCGCACATGCTCGGCCTTCGCGTGGCCCTCTGGCGCAAGATCCTTGTCCAGGACAACCTGCGTGATGCCCGTGCGGTCGCGCAGGTCGAGGAAGATCAGATTGCCATGGTCGCGGCGGCGGTTCACCCAGCCCATCAGCACCACATGCTGGCC
Source organism: uncultured Acidobacteriaceae bacterium (assembly GCA_963815025.1). Taxonomy (GTDB): domain Bacteria; phylum Acidobacteriota; class Terriglobia; order Terriglobales; family Acidobacteriaceae; genus KBS-83. Next base: position 713,546 of record CAWFFD010000002.1, read on the forward strand.
GGCGTCCGCGGCGCGAAGCTGCCCACAGGTGTGGGTGCGCTGTAATGTTCCAAGAAAGTCGAGCAATTGCATTTCCTTTTCAGTTAGTGCGGCAGCAGGATGCTGGCTTGAGCATCGAGCTCAGCGGGCACCTTCGTCTGCTCGCCGGTAGCGAAATCTTTCACTGTCAGGATACCGGAAGCGGCTTCGTCCTCACCGAGGATCACGATCTTGCGCGCCAGCTTGTCGGCAATCTCAAACGACTTCTTCAGCCGGAAGCTGCCATCGCCCAGCTCAACGCGCAGCCCGGCGCGCCGCAGCTCCCGCGCCAGCGCGAGTGCCGCCGCGTTCTTGCGCCTCGCCCATCGGAGCAATGTAGGCGTCGGCTAGCGCTCGCCGTCTGCTGCTCATCAGCCTGCGCCTGCAAGCGTCAGCACCAGGCGGTCTTCGCCGATGGCGAAGCCGATGCCCGGCGCGCGCGGCCCGCCCATGCGTTTCGACAAGTCCGTCGTAGCGGCCGCCGCCGAGCAGCGCGTTCTGCGCGCCCAGGCCGCCATGCTGGAATTCGAACGTCGTGCGCGTGTAGTAGTCCAGCCCGCGGACCAGCCGGTGGTTGCGCGTCATAGGGCACGCCGCAAGCATCCAGCGCCTCGCACACCGCTGCGAAGTGCGCGCGCGAGGCCTCGTCGAGCGAGTCCCAGATTCGCGGCAGGGTCGCGATGATCGGCTGATCCTCCGGATGCTTGCAGTCCAGCACGCGCAGCGGATTGGTCTCCGCGCGGCGCTGGCAGTCGCCGCACATCTGCCCCACGACCGGCTGCAGCGCGCTCGCAGGGTCTCGATGTAGCGCGGCCGGTCTGCGGCGGTGCCGACGGAGTTGATCAGCAGCCGTCCAGCCGGTGATGCCCAGCTCGTTAAGCAGCGTGGCCAGCATCTCCAGCACCTCGGCATCGCGCAGCGGCGACTCCGAGCCCGCACTGGGCGGTCCGATGACCTCCGCGCCGATCTGGAAGAACTGGCGGTAGCGACCCTTCTGCGGACGCTCGCGGCGGAACTGCGGCCCGATGTAGTAGAGCTTCTGCAGCAGGCCCGTCTCGCCCAGCTTGTGCTCGATGTAGGCGCGGACGACGCCGGCGGTGTTCTCCGGCCGGAGCGTGAGCGACTGCGCCTTCTCCGACTGCGCGCGCGCCTTGTCCTCCCACGTGTACATCTCCTTGGAGACGATGTCGGTCTCCTCGCCCACGCCGCGGGCGAAGAGCGTGCGTGTCCTCAAAGATGGGGGTGCGGATCTCGCCGAAGTTATAGCGCGCAAAGACGCTGCGGGCCGTCGCTCGATGTGGTTCCACAGCTCGGTCTCCGGCGGCAGCAGGTCGCGGGTGCCGCGTACGGCCTTATTGCCGCCTTCTGCGGCTGGACAGTTTGGCGGTCTGGCTCGTAGCGGCCTGCTCGTGTTTAGTGCATCCGGCTCGTGAAGGGCATCCCGTTGCGTGCGCGGGCCACTAGAATCGCAGCATGCCGCATCCGCGCCTTCTGCTCGCCGCTCTACTTGTCGCCATCAGCGCACATGCGGTGACGGTGCGGCTGACGGGTACGACGGCATGCGCGTCCAGGTGCCTGCATCCCGGGGATGTGTTCCGTGTCGACGCTGGCGCGGAGCCGTGAGCCGGGCGGCACGTGGAGCGTCCAAGGACATGCGCCATCGCAGCTTACAGAGTTGGGCAGCGACACAGCGCGTCTTTGGCGGCCGCCTGAGCGACCAGGGCACGAGCAGTTTCACCTGGCGCGCTATGGGTCATGGTGAGGGCGAACTGACGCTGGTCTATGGCACCGCTACTCGCGGGCAGAGAAGCCGGAGAAGACCGTACACGGTGCAGATTTCGGTCTCGGGTGACCCGCTGGGGCCCGAGGAGGCGCATCCTGCGCCGGTCTCGCGGATGGAGCAGGTGGCTGCCTACGAGCGCAGCGAGTCATGCGGCGACTGCACTGCACTCACGGAGACGCTCATGCTCTATAGTGCGCCGGATGAGACGCCATATCTGCAACGGCGTTTCGGCGAGCTCGGGCGGGACGAGACGCCGTTTGTGCTGCGGCGCGTGTACACGAATGCTCCGGGCGGGACGCTGACCTCTGTGATGACGGGATCGTGGTCTACAAGCAAGGGAACGGCCGATCCGACCGCGACTGTGTACACGCTGATCGCGAGCAGTGAGACGTCGCTCTTCCGGTTGGATGGCGACCGGCTGATTCCGCTGGATGCGCAGCAGATTCCTGTGCCTGCTGCGATTGCGTTCCACAGGGTCGTCGAGCCGTAGCTGCATCCTCGCGGGTGCAAGCGTCATCTTGGCTGGTATATGGAATATCGACTGCTTGGCCGTTCCGGTTTGAAGGTCCCTGTCCTTTGCTTTGGCACGGGGACGTTTGGTGGTGGGAGTGAGTTCTTCCGCGCGTGGGGCGCGACCGATGTGGAGGAGGCGAAGCGCCTCATCGGACTGTGTCTCGATGCGGGCGTGAACTTCTTCGATACCGCGGATGTGTATTCGAGAGGTCTCTCGGAGCAGATTCTGGGCAAGGCGATCGAGGGCAAGCGGCACGAGCTGCTGATCTCGACCAAGGCTACGTTTCCGATGGGCGACGGGCCGAACGACAAGGGCTCCTCGCGCTATCACCTGATCAGTTCCATTGAGGCCAGCCTGAAGCGGCTGGGAACGGATTACATCGACATCTATCATCTGCATGGCTTCGACGCGCTGACGCCGATCGAGGAGACACTGGACACGTTGAATACGCTGGTGCGCTCGGGCAAGGTGCGCTACATTGCGTGCTCGAATTTTTCCGGTTGGCATTTGATGAAGTCGCTGGCGGTGTCGGATCGGTATGGGTGGGCCCGGTATGTTGCGTATCAGGGCTACTACTCGCTGATCGGCCGCGAGTATGAGTGGGAGCTGATGCCGCTGGCACTCGACCAGGGGGTGGGGACGCTGGTGTGGAGTCCGCTGGGATGGGGCCGGCTGACGGGCAAGATCCGGCGCGGGCAGCCGCTGCCGGAGACGAGCCGTCTGCACAAGACCTCCGAGCAGGGACCGCAGATGGAGGACGAGTATCTCTACAAAGTGGTCGATGCGCTGGACGCGGTGGCCAAGGAGACCGGGCGCAGCGTGCCGCAGGTGGCGCTGAACTGGCTGCTGCAGCGGCCGACGATTTCGAGCGTGATCATCGGGGCGCGTAACGAGGAGCAGTTGAAGCAGAACCTGGCAGCCGCCGACTTCAAGCTGACCGCGACGCAGGTGGCGGCGCTGGACAAGGCGAGCGACCGGCCGGCGATCTATCCGTACTGGCATCAGCGGCAATTCGGGGATCGGAATCCGCCGCCGGTTCCGTTCGAGAAGTAGCTGGCCCAACTAGCTTTTCCAAATAGCCTGTCCAGGGGGGACCCCTCCCCCCTCCCGTCACGGGAGGCTGGTTTGTAAGTTATCTGGAATGTGCGGCTTAGGCGCTCTCCCGGGGGCTAAAATCGTCATTCCAAAAGGTTTATCGCTTAATTCGTCTTTCTAAACAAGTTACGGACACGAAAAAAGCCACGGCGTGAGCCGTGGCTTTTGTGTCTGGTAGTGCTCTATTTCCAGTGTAGCGAATGGAGTGGATTGATTTGGCAGGATTCTGCGTGGCTCCCTGATTTGCTTCCTGAAATGAGACTCCGGCTGTGCTGCGATAGCGAACAGGGTATCAAGTTCGAATCGATGCGAAACGCATTTCCGCGATCTTCTGCCTTGCAGCTCGTATAGCGTAACGCTACACTACACGATGTGATTAAGACGTTTCGGCACAAAGGGCTGGAGAAGTTCTTCCTCACCGGATCGAAAGCTGGAATCCAACCGAACCATGCCAGCACGCTTGCGGACCAACTCACCTTCCTGAACGTCGCGCAGAACCCAGAAACGATGAACATTCCTACGTGGGGCTGGCATAGGCTGAAGGGCGAACTCGCGGGGCACTATGCGGTGTGGGTCAGTAAGAATTGGCGGATGACTTTCACGTTTGAAGGCGAAGATGCGGTTCTGGTCGATTATGTCGATTATCAGGACTACCACTAGACAATCGGATCCTTGATGGAGCTAACGATGGCAACGATGCACAACCCCTCACACCCCGGACGGATTCTGGCGAATTACGTAACCGGCCACACCGTCAAGGAGGTGGCCGAGCACCTTGGCGTGACCCGGACCGCACTGTCCCGGGTGCTGAACGGACATGCAGCGATCTCGGCCGAGATGGCGCTAAGGATCGGCAAGACATTCAACACGGATCCAGAGATCTGGCTCCGGCTGCAGGTGCAGTATGACCTCTGGCAGGCGCGCCGGAAGAAGATCAAGGCGAAGCCGATTGGAAAGGTTGCAGCGTAGGCCGCGGGGCACCGGGCGGTACTCTTCTCGATTCTGGCAACGACTTCTTGAACATCATCTACATCGTGGAGGGTGAAGGCGCTGACGTGACGCCCGTCGCTACAGTGCAGCAGGCGGTCCGAACCAAGTCGTGAGTGCGGTGGTTAGCGGGTCCGTTAGCGCCACTTCAGTTAGCCCGACCTGAGTCTGGTCTGCCACCCAGGCCACGTATCCGTCGGGGCGAATCAAGACGGCGGTGGGAGCGGTGACCGTCCCGAGTGCCGGAAGCTCCCACGTGCCTTCGTACTTGGCGTCGATCCGCTGAACGCGATCCGCCCACGGAGTGATGTCGAAGGCGCCGGGCTCACCGAGGTTGAGCAGCACCGGCCGGGCTTGGTGCAGCAGGGTGAAGAGCCGCAGCGGTGACATTGGCGGTGACGTTGGCGGTGACGTTGGCGGTGATGAGGTCGAGATCGGGGATGCGGCGTCCGAGCAGCGGGTGTCCCGCGCCGAGGTCGTAGTGAATGCCCAGGCCGGAGATCATCGCGGCGACTCGTTTGCGCGGCTCGTCCATACTGAACAGCTCGGACATCGTTTCGCGCAGTGCGTTGGTGCGGTCGTCCGGGCGGCGAAGCGCGACCGACGCCATGGTGTTGCGCAGCACGCGGGCAGCGACCGGGTGGCGCTCGGCGTGGTAGGTGTCGAGCAGGCTTTCCGGCGATGTCCCTTTGACTACCTGGGCCAGCTTCCAGCCCAGATTCACTGCATCCTGCACGCCTGTGTTGAGACCCTGTCCGCCGTCCGGGGCATGCACGTGTGCGGCGTCGCCCGCCAGCAGGACGCGCTTGTCGCGGTAGGCCGCGGCCTGCCGAGTGACATCGGTGAAGCGGGAGATGTAGGTGGGATTGTGGGCCCCGTAGTCGGTTCCGCATGCGGCGATGAGCGCCGCGCTGAGATCGCGCAGGGTGGGTTCGATGGTCTGTTCAACGTGCTCCTCAGTCACCATGACCCGTATCGGGCCCCCATCCGGGTAGACAATCTTGCCGTCGCGGATCTCGTACTTCTCCTTACCGAAGGCATGGACGCCAAGGGCAGTGCGGTGGATGCCCAACTCCGGCTGCTCGGTCATCTCGACCTCGGCGAGCAGGCTGCTCGTCGTCGGATCCCAGCCGGGGAATTCGATGCCGGCTGCTTTCCGGATGAGACTGCGTCCTCCGTCGCACCCGACGAGATACCGCGCCCGCAACGACCCGCCGTTGGAGAGCTCGACGTGGACGCCCGTATCGTCCTGCGCGAAGCCGGTCACTTCGCGTCCGCGATAGATCTTTACCGGCAGTTCCCCGACCCAGCCGGCGAGGATGCGCTCGATGTGGTTCTGCCACAGCCCGAGTCCGTAGTTGTGGCGGGTGGGAAAGCTGCTGAGGTCCAAGGAGACGCCGGCGAAGGCCGCGTTCTGCGTCACCTGGCCCTCCGACAGAAAGCGATCGGCAATGCCGCGCTGATCGAGAACTTCGAGGGTGCGCGAGTGCAGACCGCCTGCGCGCGAGCCAAGGAGCTCCTGGCTGGCGCGCCGTTCGACAATGGCAACGTCGACGCCTGCCAATGCCAGTTCGCCCGCCAACATCAGCCCTGTCGGACCACCTCCGGCAATCACCACCGCATGTTCGGTGATCGCCACTGCTCCGTTGGTATTCCGCATGTCGCATCCCCCATTCCTGAAGATTTTGAGCCAGCCAAAAGAGCGTGGCCGACTCGTGCGACTGTACGGAAGGACCAGGGCCTTGCGGCAAGCCCCCCGGCGCGCTATATCTTAAGAATGGGGGAGTCGAGTACTCCCCTTTTTGCTTTTCCGGTGTGGACGGGACAAGCTCTTTGCGAAACGTCGGCGCGGCGCGCGGGACGGGATCGGGATCGAGCTCCGGATCGGGAAAACCTGCAAACACCGACCCAGAGATACGCCCAGAGACAGGCGAGATGCTTTGCCAAGCAAGCAGGGGTACCGGGCGGTACCCCGCTTCGCTGCTGGTTACGACTTCTTGAACATCACTGACATCGTCGAGGCCGTTGGGGCCGGGGTGACGTCCGTCTCCTTGATGGTCTTGCCGTTGGGGCTGAGGACGAAGGTGTTCTCGCGCTGCACCTTCCCGTTGCCGCTGTAGGTCACCTTGAGGGTGCGGGGTCCGTCCATCTTGGCTGACATGGTCCGGCCTCCACCGACGTCTGTCGGCGTGCCATCCAGCTTGACGGTGACGGGCTTGTCGTTGTCCGTCTCCTTGAAGTCGACGCTGTCGCCGTTCACCTTGATGCTCAGGACTCCGGTGTCCTGCGACTCGGTGAAGCCGGTCTCTTTCCAGGTGCCGGCTACGCCAGTTCCGCCGCCCGCAATCTTCTTCGACGTGGTGGTGATGGTGAACGGGCTGCTCCCATCCGGCGGGGTGATCTCGTTGGTGCGGGTCGTCGTCTTGCCGTCGGCGGAGACCGCGACCTTCACCTTGCTGACGGTCTTGCCGTCGCGGGCGTTCTCGATGTCATATCCGGTCCCGTCCTTGGTGCAGGTGGTGGTAGTGCCCTCGACCGGTGCGTTGGGCTTGCCGTCGCAGACCACCTTGGGACGAGCCTTGCCGTCGCGGGTGACGGTGTAGCCGTCGGCGTCGGTGGCAACGATGGCGGTGGGTCCGTTGTACTTCAGCGAGGACTTATCCATGTTCCAGGAGCCGTTCCATGGATTGGGTTTGTCCTGCGCCATGCAGGGAAGAGTCAGGGCCACAAGAGACGCGAGAGCGCAGAGGCTCATGCCGTACTGTTTCATGATGATTCGCCTTCAAAGATGGATTTTGGCCCGGTTGTGAGGGAGGTTTGTCAGGGGGCCTTATCTTGGGCGCAATGCGAGGGACTGTCAAGGATTGTGACGGCCTGAGTTACCTGTCTATTTACTCTTCGCGCAACACCTTCGCGGGGTCGGTGGTGGCGGCGCGGAGAGCCGGGCCCAGGCAGGCGAGAGATGTGACGACGACCACCAGCAGGACGATTGCGGCGTAGGTGATGGGATCGGTTGTCGGGACGGCGTAGAGCATGCCCTGCAGGAGATGGCTGGCAGCAAGGCCCATGGCGAGGCCGGCGAGGCAGCCGATGGCAACGATGCGGAGCGCCTGACTGAGAAGGACGGCGACGATCTGCGCGCGGGTGGCGCCGATGGCGAGGCGAAGGCCCATCTCGCGGCGGCGCAAGCGGCCGAGATAGCTGAGGGTGCCGTAGAGGCCGAGGCAGGCGAGCGAAATGGCGGTCCCGGCGAAGAAGGCGAGGACCGAGGTGCGGAGACGATTTTCACTCAGCGAGTCGCTGATGTGGTCTTCGAGCGCAGAGACGCCGAAGACCGAGCGCGACGGCTCGACCTGATGGAGCTTCATGCGAACGGTATCGGCCAGCGCCATGGGGTCGCCCTGCGTGCGGACGAGGAACCACGGAGTTGGCATGGGAGCGCTGACGCAGGGATAGACGGTCGGCGAAGGCGCCGCATTGACGCCATCCTCGCGCGCATCGCCGACGATGCCGCGAATCACCGCGCTGGGCATCATCGCGTCCTGCGCCACGGTGCTCAGGTGGCTGCCGATGGGCGTGACCTGACGCAGATAGCGGTTGGCAAAGCTGCGGTTGACGAGCACGGAGGGCGCGCCGCCGTCGTTCTCGTCGCAGTCCTGGCCCTGAAGGAGCGGGATGCCGAGCGCGCCGAAGTACCCGGAGGAGATGACGTGGGTGATGGCGATGATCTTATGACTCTCATCCCGTTCGCCTTCGGCGAGACTCAGCTCAATCTGCGCCTGGCCGGGGACGCCGGGTAACTGCCATCCCCCGGCGCCCGCAGCCTGCACACCGGGGATGGAACGGATGGCGTCCAGGTCGTGGTGGATGCGCTGCGTGAGGCGCTTCATGTCGGCGGTTTCGCCCCAGCCGGCGCTGATCTGGAGGGTGAGGACGTGGGAAGCATCGAAGCCGGGTGAGACGCGGCCGAGCGCCTGGAAGCTGCGGAGGAGGAGACCGGCGCCGACCAATAATGTAACCGCGAAAGCAACTTGTGCGCCGACCAGCAGCCACTGCAGCCCGCCGCGGGCGGAGACCTGCCCGCGGCTGCCCTGCGCGAGGGTATGGGCGAGGTCGCCGCGTGTGCTGCGCAGTGCGGGATAGAGACCCGAGAGCAGAGCGGCGGTGAGCGCGCTCACGAAGGTGTAGAGGAGCAAGCGCCAGTTGAGACTGATCTCTTCCGCGCGCGGAAGCGCTTTGGCGAAGTGGTGAAAGAGCTGGATGGCGCCGCCGGCGAACACCAGTCCAAGAATCGAGCCCAGGGCGGCAAGCAGGAGCACTTCACTCAGCAACTGCGCGATGACGGTGCGGCGGGACGCGCCGAGCGCAAAGCGGAGCGAGATTTCGTGCGCGCGGTCGGTGGTGCGGGCAAGCAAGAGCGCGGCGATGTTGATGCAGGCAATGAGGAGCAGCAGTGTGACGGCGCCGTAGAGCAGCCAGAGCGAGTCGCCGATGTCACCAATGATCTCGGATTTGAGCGGCTGCATGTGGACGCCGAGGTCGCGATCGGTTTTGGGGAATTGCGCGCCAAGCTGGCGCTGGACGGTAGAGAGATCGGCGAGCGCCTGCTGACGGGTCACACCTGGCCTGAGCCGGCCGACGACGGTGAACCAGGTCGACGCGCGATCCTGTGCAAACGGAGCATCGGGCTGGCTGGGCATGAAGACATTGACATCGCGATCCGGAAAGGCGAAGGACGCGGGCATGACGCCGACAACGGTGTAAGCCAGGTGGCCGAAGTGGAGCTGTTTTCCGACGGCGCCGGGATCACCGTGGAAGTGGCGCATCCAGAGGCGATGGGTGATCAGCACGACGTTCGGGCCGCCATAGTGTTCCTCCGCCGGCGTGAAGCCGCGGCCTAACTCCGGAGCGACGCCCCAGACATCGAGAAACCGCGGCGCTACGAGCGCATTGTTCAGATATTCCGGGAGCGGGCCGGAGGTCTCCGACTCATTCTCGGAGTCGTAGCCGGTGAGCGCCTGGAAGGTGTGGTTGAGGCGGTTCCAGTCTTCGAGCCGTATCGGCGCAACGAGGCTGACGGGCGATTTGCCCTTGGTGTCGTACTGCTCGATGGTCATGAGCTGGTCGCCCTGGGGGAATGGCAGCGGGCGCAGGATGACGGCGTCAATAGCGGAGAAGACTGCGGTGTTGGCACCGATGCCGAGTGCGAGCGTGAGGATGACGGCGGCAGAGAGGCCGGGAGCCTTGCGCAGAAATCGGAAGGCGGCGCGGGCGTTGGCGCGCATGGCTTCGACGAGAGCAGAGATGTGGATTTCGCGGAGCTGCTGGGTGACCTGCTCGCGGCCGCCGAAGTCGACGCGTGCCTGGCGGCGGGCCTGCTCGGGCGGCATCCCCGCGGTTTCGTAGTCGCGAGCGAGGGCGTCGATGTGGAAGGCAACTTCGCGGTCTAAATCAGCCTCTTGGTCGTAATCGCGATCGCGATTGTGGCCGAGCTTCGAGAGCCATCGCATCTGTAATTCCTCCTGGCGGGGCCTGGATTCCTCCTGGCGGGGCCTGGAACTCCTAGCGTGCGGTTTCGAGCACCAGCCCTATGGCTTCCGCGAGGCGGCGCCACGACGCCTCCTCCTCGGAGAGCTGCTTTTTGCCTTTGGCGGAGAGGCGATAGAACTTGGCCTCGCGGCCGTTTTCGGATTCGCCCCACTCGGCGAGGAGCCAGCCTCGCTTTTCCAAGCGGTGGAGTGCGGGATAGAGCGAGCCCTGCTGTACCTGCAGCACGTCGCGGGAGATTTGCCGGATACGCAGCGAGATGCCGTAACCGTGGACCGGGCCGAGAGCCACGATTTTGAGGATGAGCATGTCGAGGGTTCCCTGAAGGAGATCGGACTTGTCGGTCTTGTCTGGTTTTTCTTTGTCTGCTTTTTCGAGGGGCATTCGTGATCTCTCTATGACGTTCTACATATAAACACCAGCGATAGGTAGAACGTCAAGGAGAGCGGAGCGAATCTGGCCTGACGCCGTAGAATGGCGGGCATGAATGCGAACCGAGGCGTGAACCGATCCGTGCCGACCGATACGGTTCTGCCGCATTTTGTGTATCGGGATTTGCCGGCGGCAGTGGCGTGGCTGGGTCGGGTGTTTGGCTTTACCGAGCACTATCACTATGGCGAACCGATGAGCGGCGCGCAGGTCTATCTGGCGCGGGCGTTCGTCATGTTGAAGCAGGCCACCGATCGCGCGTCGCACGGGACGCAGGCGCTGACGATCATCATGGATGATGTGGATGCGCACTATGCGCGCGCGAAGGCGGCCGGTGCGAAGATTCTGGAGGAGCCGCACGAGACGGTGTATGGCGAGTTCCAGTACGTGGCGGAAGACCCTGAAGGCCACCACTGGCTCTTCTCGCGGCATGCGCGCGATCTGAGCCCGGCGGATTGGGGCGCGACGGTGGTTCACGATCCACGACAATGATCACGACAATGATGAAGATCAGGAGGGACACGCGATGAGATCCGGTAGAGTGCTGGCGGCGCTGATGGTTGGTGGCATAGCGGTTGCGACGGCGAAGGCCGCGGACAAGCCTCCGATTCCGCCGCACGGTGTGGCGGAGGTGCTGTTCGACGGGCATGGCCTCGAATGCGTTCGACAGCTTTTTGAAGACGAAGGGGCTGAACTCCGATCCGGAGCATGTGTTTACGGTGGAGCACGGCATGATCCACGTCTCGGGCAAGGAGATGGGCTACCTGATCACGAAGCAGCCGTTCCACGACTTCTATCTGCGGGCGGAGTTCAAATGGGGCGAGGGCACCTACGGCGAGCGCGCGGGAAAGGCGCGCGACAGCGGCATCCTTTACAACATTCAGGGCGAGCAGAAGGTGTGGCCGCGGTCGATTGAGTTCCAGATCACCGAGGGCGGCACGGGCGACTTCTGGCTGACGGATGGCGCTGCACTGACTGGGCGCGACGGCAAACGCGTGACCGGACCGCCGGGAAGCGCGGTGATGATTCCGCGCTTCGACAAGGCTCCGGCGGAGAATGTGACCGGCTTCCGGTCGCCGACCGGCGAGGTGGAACGGCCGCACGGCAAATGGAATGTGCTGGAGCTGGTGACCGATGGCAACACGGTGCGGCAGTACGTGAACGGCAAGCTGGTGAACGAGGCCACGGATCCGTTTCCCAAGGAGGGCAAGATACTCTTCCAGTCCGAGGGCGCGGAGGTTTATTTCCGCGACATCAAATTGTATCCGCTGCAGTGACGAGACACGATGCATTTCAGTCCTAACAGCGCGTTCCTGCTCCTGCCGGCGATGATCGTGCTGCTGGAGGTGGGTCGACGCCTGCGCCGGCAGCGCGCCGAAGCGGTGGTGAGCAGCGCGATCGAAGGGGCCATCTTCGGCCTGTTCGGTTTGCTGCTGGCGTTCACTTTCTCGGGAGCGGTCTCGCGCTTCGACACGCATCGGCAACTGCTGACGCAGGAAGCGAACGACATTGGCAGCGCGTATCTGCGGCTGGATCTGCTACCAGTCGAGGCGCAGCCTGAGCTGCGACAGCTTTTCCGCGACTACACAACGTCACGGCTCCATTTGTACGACGAGGTGGGCGCGGAAATCTCACCGGAGACGGTGCGGCTGCAACGCGAGATATGGCAGCGATCGGCGGCTGCGGCGATGTCGCAAGGTGCAAGTCCAGATGCCACGAGGCTGCTGCTGCCGGCGATCAACGACATGATCGACATCACGACGACGCGGCAGAATGCCTTCAACATGCATCCACCGGAGGTGGTGTACTGGCTGCTGTTTGTGTTCAGCGGCGGCGCCGCGTTGATGGCCGGATACAGCATGAAGGCGGGTCCGCGCGACTGGATGTATTCGATTGCGCTGGCGCTGGCGGTGACATTGACCGTCTATACGATCCTGGATGTCGAGTATCCGCGGCGGGGACTGATTCGGCTGCAACAACTGGACCAGACGCTGATCTCGCTGCGCGATTCTATGAAGTCGTAAAGCGCGAACTCGTAAAGACCGAATTCGTAAAGGTCGAATTCGTAAAGGTCGAAATAGCCGAAGCCGGAGCAGCAAGAGGAGCCATGAGCGATTCGCTGAGGAACCTTGCGGAGCATGCCGTGGACCTGCGCCGCAGACTGGCCCGCGAGGGCAGCCTGGTGCTGGATATCAAGGCGGTTCCTCGCTCGCGGACGGCAGAGATCTCCGATGTGATGGCGAATGGCGTGCTGAAGGTGAAGATTACGGCAGCGCCGGAGAAGGGCCGCGCGAATGATGAGATATGCGCTCTGCTGGCGGAATATCTCGGCGCGCCCAAGCGTAGCGTGGAGGTGATCCACGGCCATACCTCGCCGCAGAAGCGAGTCCGGATCACGTCAGAAAAAAATTGAGGGCGCCGCGCATCGCGACGCCCTCGCGGGAACCCACCCGTTTCAGGAGCCTTCCCACCACTCGAAAAGGTCAGGAGCGGCTTCCGCTCAGGACGCCCGCTCTTGCGCGATCTTGCGCTTCTGATCGATCGAGTGAACCTTTGCTGGTGCGACCTTCGCCTCAGCAGCCGGCTGCAGCAATTCATCGAAGAGCGTGCGGTAGTGGATCATGGCCTGGCGCAACTCTTCTGTTGTCGCGTGGCCATCGGCGTGGCGCATCACGATCTCGTGACCGGCGCGATAGTTCTGGACAACAACCGGGTAGCTGACGGAGATGTCTGCGGCCTGCTGCTCGAAGTCAGTCATGGGATAGCCACGATCGATCATGGCGCGGCCAACCAGCCGGTCCGCCGATCCTACGGCTGCCGCCGGATCATCGACGAAGCGGCGCTGCACGGCGGACCACTCCATCAAGTAGGCTTCGCGATCGACCGCCGAGAGGGCGCGGAGGGGAAACTTCTCCACGCGCTTTTCGCGCTCCGCCAGTGCCGCTTCGGCAACGCGGGCGTCGCCGCGCTGCTCAAGGACGGTGCGGTCGTACTCCGGCCCGAAGCGCCGCTTGAGTTGTTCGGTCCTGCGGCGGCGGACGATCAAAGCCACCGCGACGATGACGAAAATGATAACGACTGCAGCGATAGGTATCAGTATTCTGGCGTCCATGTCCCGTTCCTCTTCTCAATTTGATGCGGCGATGTGCAGCGAAACGATGTCGAATGAGAGGAATGAGGAGGTGCGGGAAAGAATGGCGCGCGTCATGGAGATTTGATGTCGAGATACCGGAAAATCATGCACTGTTTGGTGAGTTTTTTCAGCGGATGCGCGCCGAGGGGGAATCTACAAGGCGTCAAAAAAGAAACTATTTGGGGCGACATCCGTGAGAGAAAACGCATCCGTTACCGTTGCTTGCAACGGAACGGAGGGAGGGAGTGCGGAGGTCTCCGCGCCGACCCGTGTGAGGTTGCGCAGATGCGCGGGCAGTACGACCGGGATTGTCACCGTCTCGATCACAGTATCTGGATCGCGATCTGGGGTCAGGAGAGCGTTTGTACTTCGACGGAGAGGACGGCGGGAAGATCGCGCACGATCGGAGCTCAGGGTGTCGACGGCCATCGCGTCGCGCGGCACGTTCACGGGGATTGGTCTCGCACGTGGGTGGTCTCGCACGTGGGTGGACTTCGAGCAGACGAGACTGCCATTTATTTAAACGAACGTTAACAATGACGCCGCGGACGTTGCAAGGCGTTTGCGATGAGGACCTTGCAACGCAGCAGGGGGCTAATTCGCTCGGTACATCGGCATTTTTTCTTCGAACTGTAACCTTGTGGTGACACCTGAAGAGGGAGTGAGGGCCTATTTCTCTTGTTGTCGGCCTGAATGGCCGCAAGAGGAACAGTGATGCAAAAAGCACTCGCAACTTCGATGGCAGCGCTCATGGTTGCCACGCAGATCCTGGCTCCGGCCGTGGTTCAGGCGCAGCCCAACGGTTCCACCGCAACTCCCATCAAACATGTCGTGGTCATCTTCGGGGAGAACATCTCCTTCGACCATTACTTCGGCACCTATCCCAATGCCACGAACCCCGCGTACGAGCCGCGGTTCGTCGCAGCTCCGGGCACGCCCAGCGGTGAACGGCTGATCGCCGACGCGCTGCTCACAACAATCCGAACCTTCTGAACAAGGCCGGCAACGGTACGGGCGCGAGCAATCCCTTCCGGCTGGACCGCTCGCAGGCAGCGACCGCGGACCAGGATCACGATTACACGCCCGAGCAGCAGGCCTTCCACGGCGGGCTGATGGATTCGTTTCCGGAGTTCACGGGCACCCCGGGACCTCCGCCGACCGGGCAGACGACCACCGGCCTGGTGATGGGCTATTACGACGGCAACACGGTGACGGCGCTGTGGAACTATGCGCAGCACTTCGCGATGAACGACAACTCCTACGACACGAACTTCGGGCCTTCGACACCGGGCGCGATCAACTGATCTCGGGCCAGACCAATGGCGTGACTGACCAGTCGAATGCCAGCCGGCGACGTGGTGGAAGACGGCGAGGGCGGCTTCACGCTGGTCAGCGATGCGGACCCGATCGGGGATATGTGCTCGACCACGACCGGCGCGGTGGTGCAGATGACCGGGCAAGAATATCGGCGATCTGCTGAATGCGCGGGGCATCACCTGGGGCTTCTTCGAGGGCGGATTCAATCTGAGCACTGAAGAATCCGAACGGCATCGACTGGGTGCGCACGGTCGCACTACCTCGGCGGTGACAAATACCACTGAAGGCGGATTACATCCCGCATCACGAGCCGTTCCAGTACTACACGTCCACCGCCAATCCGAAGCATCTGCGGCCGTCCTCGAAGTCGAGTGATCGGCACGGACCGACCAGGCCAATCACCAGTACGACACGGATGACTTCTATGCTGCGTTGGCGACGGGGAATCTGCCGGCGGTGAGCTTCCTGAAGGCTCCGGGCTTCCAGGATGCGCATGCCGGCTACTCCGATCCGCTGGATGAGCAGGCATTCGTAGTGCACGGTGATCGATCTCCTGCAACTGTCGCCGGATTGGAACTCCACGGCGGTGATCATCAACTACGACGATTCGGACGGCTGGTATGACCACCAGCTTGGACAGATCGTGAACCAGTCGACGACCGCGATGGATGCGCTGACGGGACCCGGCCATGCGGCAATGGCACCGAGTCCGGCGTTGGCCGGTCCTTCCGGCGCGGCACATGCGCAGGGCCGCTGCGGCTACGGTCCTCGCCTGCCCATGCTGGTGATCTCGCCCTACGCGAAGCAGAACTACGTCGACCACACGATGACCGACCAGACCTCGATCATCCGGTTCATCGAGGACAACTGGCTGGGGGCGAGCGGATCGGCAACGGGTCGTTCGACGCGATTGCGGGGTCAATGGACACCATGTTCGATTTCTCGCACCGCGCCAACACCTCACGGCTGTTCCTGGATCCGAATACGGGACTTCCACTCTTCAACTTCAACGGCAGATTCGTAAGTTGCCTAAACGAGTGCTCGCATTCGCTGACTGAGACATCGCTGGGATACCCGGCCGAGCCGGCCGGGTATCCTCTTTCTTTTGGAATGAATAATCGAATGACAGACTTCTTTGATTTGACGCGCCGGGGCTTTCTGAAGACCGGCGCGGTTGCGTTTGCCGGTGCAGGCCTGGCGCTTCCCCATGCGACGGATACGGGTACCGACGCGCTGGATCCATCTACGCTGACGCCATTCGTCGATGCGCTGCCGGTGCCGCGCGTGATGAAGCCGACGGGCATGCGGGCGCATCCCGAGCAGGCCGGCCAACAGATTCCCTACTACCGGCTGGCGATGCGCGAGGTGCAGCAGAAGGTGCACCGCGATCTGGCTCCGACGCGGATGTGGAGTTTTGAGGGCAGTTTTCCCGGACCGACGATCGAGACGAAGAGCGGCCAGGCGATGATCGTCGAGTGGGCGAACGAGCTCCCGGCGCGGCATTTTCTGCCGATCGACCACACCCTGCACGGGGCGGAGCAAATCACTGCCGGAGGTGCGGTCGGTGGTGCATCTGCATGGCGGCAGGACGCCGGCAGCGAGCGATGGCTATCCGGAAGACTGGGTGGTGCCGGGAAAATCGCAGACGTGTTTCTATCCGGCGAAGCAGGATGCGGCGCTGCTCTTTTACCACGACCACTCGATGGGGATAAACCGGCTGAACATCTACGCCGGGATGCAGGGGCTGTTCGTCGTGCGCGATGCGCAGGAATCGGCGTTGCAGCTGCCTTCGGGAAAGTATGAGGTGCCGCTGCTCCTCACCGACCGGCTGCTGCGCAAGGATGGACAGCTTGTCTACCCGGTGTCGGAGCATCCGGACCGGCCGTGGGTGCCTGAGGTCTTCGGCAACGCGATCCTGGTGAACGGAAAGCTGCTGCCATATCTCGACGTGGAGCCGCGCAAGTATCGGCTGCGCATCATGAACGGATCGAATGGACGCTTTTATCGTGTGTCGCTCGACAACAAGCACGAGATGCAGGTGATCGGGAGCGATCAGGGGTTGCTGAGCGCGCCGGTTGCGGTGAAGCGTATGCCGCTGGCGCCAGCGGAGCGCACGGACATCGTCGTCGATTTTGCGGCGATGGCCGGCACGCACGTAAAGCTGGTGAGCGATTCGTTCGACCTCATGGAATTCCGAGTGGCCGCGAAGGGAGCGGCCGACACGGGCCTGCTGCCCGCAACGCTGCGTCCGCCGCTGCGGCTGGATGCCACGGCGGCCGTTCGGACGCGACGGCTGACCCTGGATGAGCGGTTGGACGACGTCCAACGGTCGATGGGGATGCTCTTGAACAACACACCGTGGCATGCGCCGATCACGGAGACGCCGACGCTGGGCACGACGGAGATATGGGAGCTGGTGAACCTGACGGATGATTCGCATCCGATCCATCTGCACCTGGTGAGGTTACAGATTCTGGACCGGCGGCGCTTCGATACCTTCGAATATCAGTCGAAGGGTACGCTGCGCTTTACCGGTCCGGTCCAGCTGCCGGAGGCACACGAAGCGGGATGGAAGGATACGGTGCGCGCCGATCCGGCGATGGTGACGCGCATCATCGTGCCGTTTGAAGGATATGCGGGGCGGTATGTGTGGCACTGCCACATCCTGGAGCACGAGGACAACGAGATGATGCGGCCCTATGAAGTGTTGCCGGCGTCGAAGACATAGTGGATGTTGTCGAAAAAATATGCCAGCAGGATTTGACAAGCTTGCGCTCGATTTTCTATCGTGCGGCTGCGCTCTGATAACGCTATCTTAGAGCGGCCAAAAAATACGTCACCTGCCACCTCCCAACCCCCCTGAAGGAGAGAGCATGTCCGCACCTTTAAGCACATTGTCCCGCCGTACATTCCTGGCTTTGAGCGGCGCTGCCGCCGGCAGCCGCGCGCTATCCGCGTTTGCCGCCACTTCGAACACGCCACCTGCTTCTACAGGCGTGCTCCCTACATTTCCCAGAGCGAGCTTTCTGGACGCCGCGGACCTGACCGCGCTCACCGGCGATGAGCAATGCCTGCTGGTGAGCCTGCAGGGACAAGTGAATCGCAAGCAGCCGCGGCTTTATTTCTTTCTGAGCGCGGACGGCAGCGACCAGGTCTGGCTCAACACGCTCACGGTGCCGCACCAGGTCAGCACGGAACCGTGGGAGTTTCTGGCGAAGTATCGCTCGGAGATTCGCGGCGCTGTGGTGTACGACGTGAACGTGCCAGATACCGTCAACGTCGCGACGGCGATCGCCAGCATGCGTGGCGGCGTCATCTGCACCGCAGATCTGGCAAAGGCGCATCAGCTGAACGTCATCGAGGATCTGACGGGCGAGTTCGCAAACGGAATGGCCGCGTATCAATGGGCCTTCGACAATGTGTGGCCAAAGATGCCGCAGCGCATCCTGACGGCGATCAGCCCGACCAACTCCGTGCAGGTGGCAAACGTGCAGTGGACGACGCTGCTGCAGGTAACGCAACCGATCACCGACGGTTCGAACAAAGCGGTGTACACGGCCGACCTGACGCCGTTTCTAACCAGCGGCGGCGCGGTGTATGTGCGCTGGACGGACGCGTACCCGAACGATGGCTGGGGTCCGTCGGTGGATCAGGTGACGGTGACGGCGGACGGCAACGCGATCGCGTCGTTCCAGCCGGGCAGCTCGGGCGAGACGCCATACGTCTTCGACCTGGACAGCTCGCAGACGGCGAGCGGCTGGCGCTTTGCCGATGGCACGGAATATTTCATCTACAAATTCGTGCCTCCCGCAGGCACGAAAAAGCTGACGCTCTCCTGCGAGATGTGGAATGAGTATGTCGTATCCGCGACGGCCACCGCGCCGAGCGTGCAGCAGGGAAATCCGAACTTCCGCGACTACATCGTGGCGGCGCAGGCGCCGGTCTTCTGGCTCGATCCCGACAACCCGACGCAGACCGCGCTGTTCACCGAAATACTGAAGCGCGCGCAGCCGGACACGCCTTACCTGGGCTGGTTCCCGCAGGGAAACGAGATGCCCGGCGTGACGCTGTGCGGGCAGTATGCTTCGCCGGTGATCGCGGCCGACTTCTATATCAACGGTTCAGTCTTCGCCGGAGGTGCGCCGGCAGCGATCAGCTCGCGCATCACGCATCCGCCGGTGCCGAAGGTGCAGAACAAGATTTACCTGACGCTGACCATGGTGGAGGGCGACAACGCCCAGTACAACCAGCACCGCATGCGCGATATCTGGAACGATGCCGGGCGTGGCGCGGTGCCGCTGAACTGGAGCATCAGCGCGTTTCTCTACGACCTTGGACCGGCGATCTTCGGCTACTATCAGCGCACGGCGACGGCGAACGATCTGCTGATGGCGGGACCATCGGGCGCGGGCTATACGTATCCGGCGGTGTGGCCGGCCGCGGCGCTCGAAGGCTATACGCAACGCAGCGGTGCGTACATGCGGGCCACGGGAATGGATACGCTCTTCGCCTACAACCGCAACGGCTCGACCGATCTGCCGTTCACAGCATCGATCGTCGATCGCTACGAGCGCAATGTTCCGGGGCTGCTGGGCATCGTCTACAACTATGAGACCTCAAGCCAGGTGAGCTTCATCGACGGCATGCCGCTGGCGACCTTGCTGGGCGTGAATGACCTGGGCAGCGGGCAGACAGAGCTGGCGCAGGTAGCGGCGGCGTGGGATGGCACGGCACCGCTGTTTGTGGCGGCGGGACTGGAGTCGTGGAACATGACGCCGACGGATGCGAAGAACCTGGTCGCATCGCTGAGCCCGGATTTCCAGGTGGTGCGCGGGGACACCTTCTTCCAGATGCTGCGAGCGACGCAGACGAAGAGCTGACGCGAAGAACTGACGCTGATTGACAACGCGGGGTTGCTGTCTCTAATCTCCTAAGTGCTTAGGAGATGCCGTGGCTGAACGCAACCGCAACGACCGAAGGCTCTCTGCCGCGCCCGGCTTTGTTTTCATATTTCTGATGGCGTGGTGTGCCGTTACGCTGCAGTCGCAGAGCGCGCCATCTACAGCGCAGGTCCCGCCCGCGCCGATGGAGAGTCCGGCGAATGTTTATAAGGAGTTGATGCAGCCGCTCGATCAGGTGCGCAGCTCGCTGGACAACTGGTCGCCCGCTGAGTTGGCTGCACTTGCAGCCGGCATCAAGCGCGCGCAGCAATATTGCGGACAGGTGGCGCCCGGGAGCGTCGGTGGCGACGATCTTTATCAGCTCGCGCGCATCTGCACCTTCGGGCAGCAGTGGAACGCGGCCGATGCCGCAGCATCCGCATACATCGGGAGCGCGAACGAGAAGAGCGCGGCCCAGCCGTATCAGGCGCTTGCTTATGCGATCCGCGTCAACGCACTGCTCAACCTGAAAGACACGACGATGGCAATCGAAGTGGCACGGAGCATGCTTCACTCAGTCCCGTACGATGCGACGGTCGATCAGTCGATGGCCTACCTCATCCACTACCTCGCGATGAGTCTGGACGATGGCGTGTTGTCACTGGCGCGGGAGCGGCAGCCGTTTCTGCTGACCGCGCTCGGGAGCGGCAGTGCTCTCCGGGAACAACCGGGAGATGTATCCATCGGCACTGCCATTGGAAGTGCTGCGCTCTACGATGAGGGACTGGCGCTGGCCTATCTGGAGCAGTATGCGGGCAGGCGGAACGAGGCCGAGCAGGCGCGAGCCGCGCTCGATGCGGCCCTGGCGAAGGTGCCGGCAGAAAAGATCGATAACCGGGCCGAGATAGAACGCGCCCGTGCGCAGTATGCGCTGCTGGGAGAGAAGCTGCCGCCGATTCCACTACTGCGTTATGCGGCGCCCGGCAACCCGCGTCTGCGGATCAATCCCGACTATGGAAGCGCGACCGTTCTCCTCATGTTTTCAGAGTGGTGCGCGCAATGCTGGAAGATGATGCAGCCGCTCAGCGCCTTCCTCATCCGCAACATGACGGAGAAGATTCATGCCTATGGTCTGCTGGCACTGGACGCAGACGAGACGACAGCGGATCCTTTCACGGACGATCGCTTCAAGGACCTGCTGCATACGCCGACACTGACGACGCCATCGGCCACGTTGGGGAGTTTTGGTGCGGCGACTTTCCCGTTTGTCGTGATCACAGATGGTGCGGGACGGATCCGGTTTCTCGGCGCGGTTGCTCAAAACGCCTTTGACGCCGGCGGGTTTGTCGAGCAGGTGATCGAAAGGAACCTGCATGGAACCGCAAGCAAGGGCACGCCATCGGCGAGCCACTGATGCGACGCGATGGATCAGTCGAAGTTGAGCTGCAACTGGTCGACGTAGCACCAGCCCCAGGTTTCGCCGGGCTCGATGGAGCGCATGATGGGGTGTTTGGTGGCGTGGAAGTGCTTGGTCGCGTGGCGGTTCTTCGAAGAATCGCAACAGCCGACGTGACCGCACTCCATGCAGAGGCGCAGGTGGACCCACGGGTCGCCGGTCTTCATGCACTCTTCACATCCGGTGGTGTGCGGGTTGACCACACGCTTGATCTGGCTGAGATGACTGCAGCGTTTCATCGCTGTTCTCCGGGTTTTCTTTGCGGCACGGACGGAAGTTTACTCTTCCGGGGCCTTCCACTGCTTCTGTTCATCGAGATACGTCGCGGTGTAATCGAGATAGTTCCTGGCGTACATCAGGATCTGCTCGCGGTCCTTGTCGCCGAGTTCGCGGCGCTGCTTTGCCGGGAGGCCGGCCCACAGCGTGCGCGGCGGGACGACGGTCCCCTCCGGGATGAGCGCGCCGGCGGCGATGATGGAGCCCTCGCCGATGCGCGCGCCGTTGAGGATGACGGCACCCATGCCGATGAGGCAGGCGTCCTCGATGACACAGCCGTGCACGGTGGCGTTGTGGCCGATGGTGACCCAGTCGCCCACGACGACCGGCCACTTGTAGCGCATGCCGTGGAGCACGGCGCAGTCCTGCACGTTGGAGTTGGCGCCCAGCCGGATGGAGTGCACATCGCCGCGCAGCACAGCGTTCATCCAGACGCTCGAGTGCTCGCCGAGCGTGACCTCGCCGAGGATCTGGGCGGAGATGTCGACGTAGCAGGATGCGGGGATGACAGGCGTATGGCCGAGATAGGTGCGGATCATGCTTCCAGTGTATGGCTGGCCAAAAACGGGCCAGTTGCTGGCCAACATCGGGCCAGGTTGCTGGCCAACGCCGGGCCAGGTTGCTGGCGGCAGCTCCGGTCCCGCATGGTGGCCGTGCAGAAGTACCGATGCAAGAATTAGCGGCGAGAGTGCATCACGGCCGGGTAAGGGCCGCGGCCTGTGCCAGAGTGAGATTCGGTGGAAGCGGCTGCGCGCCGGAGCGGGTTGTGTCGTCGTCGCGCGAGATGCTTTTGAGCAGGAGAATCTTCCCGTCGATGTGCACCTCGATTCTGGAGTTCTTCCAATCCGCCGGCGTCACGGCTGTGCGCACCACGCGGAAGTGGCTGTCCTGATCGATGTGTCCCAGCAAGCCAAAGCCGAAGGTGACGCGGTCCAGCAGGTGGCCGTCGATGCCGCACAACCGCTCGCCCGGCATGCTGACGAGGATGGTGCCGGCAAGGCTGTGGAGGATGCGTTCGTCGTAGGTCGAGGGGTTGAACGCTGCATTGGGGCGAAAGGCGATGCGCGCGCAGTCGCCCTGCGTGCCATCCGCTGTAAACAGGAGGGCCTGAGGCAGGCTGGCGAGTAGCCTGGCGACGCGCGCTTCGTCCGCGCGGCGATCGGCATTGGCAGATCGCAGGGCGGATGGATCGGCGACCAGCGCTGCGATGCGGCGATCTTCGGCAGCGGCACGTTCGGCCGAGAGGGGTTTGCCATCTACCGCAACCAGCCTGCGCAGCAGTCCATCCGGGGTCTCTGCGATGTTTTCCGTCCAGAGATGACCATCGGTGCGGGAGGAGCGCTCGACGGAGGTGTAACGAAAGAATGTGCGATGCTGCCGCGCCTGCTTTTCGTTTTGCACCATCGCCGTCACCAACTGCAGGGGCGTCTGCTGCTGGGCGGTTGCGGGCAGGCCGCCTGCCAGCAGGAGCAGCAGGGCGGCGATTGGGCGGGGCCGCGTGAAAGATCGCCGAAGCCGCGCCGAGAGATGGATGACGAATTTTGAAGAAATCAAGGGGCTCTTACCGGACGTTCCGGAGACTGAGGCTGGCGGCGCGCCGCGTGTGGATCATACCGTCATGTTTGGAGCAGACCGGTTTCAACGAGTTTGAATTCCACATGCGGGGTGAATCTCCGTATCCTCTGCTGCGAATGCTGAACCCAGTGTATGAAATGCGGGCCCAAGTTGCCGCAGGCTGCTCCATTTGCGAACACCTGAAGTTGCGAAAGCGGACACGCCCGCGCCAAACGCACGCGCGAATGGATTGCAAATCAGCGAGTTAGCTGCTGGGCATATTGGCAACTGGCGTGCCTTTCTCAGGAGCGGGCCCACTTGCGTTCGACCGGAGCGACCATGCATACCCTGCTTCAGGATCTTCGCTACTCCGTGCGCCAACTGATTCATAGTCCAGGCTTCGCGCTGGCCGCGGTGGTTTCACTCGCGCTCGGGATCGGCGCCACGGCGGCGGTCTTCAGCGTGGTGTATGGCGGTGCTGATGAATCCGTATCCGTATGCGGCGCCCGACCGCATGGCGCATATGAAGCTACGGGACAAGGACGGACAGGATCGCTATTTTGGGCTGACTGGCCAGCCAATGGCAGGTGATCCGCCATTCTCCGGCGGTCGAAGACGCATTCATGACCGACGGATGGAACCTGACGGTGACCGGTCACGACCTGCCCGAAGATGTGCAGGGCGTCTATGCGTCGTCGAACACCTTCCAGTTTCTGGGTGTACCGACGGTGCTCGGTCGGGGCCTGCTGCCTTCCGACGCGATCGACGGCCACGATCCGCAACCGGTGGCAGTGCTGAGTTACAAGTTCTGGCAGCGGCACTTCAATGGCAACTCCGATGTCGTGGGAAAGACCATCCAACTGGTCCACAAGAGCTACACGATCGTGGGGGTCGCCGCACCACGCTTCACCTGGAATGATGCCGAGGTGTACCTGCCGCTGAAGGTGACGCAGGATCCGGTGCCCTCCTACCTGACGGAGCTTCGGCTGAAACCAGGAGTGAGCCACGCCGCGGCGGCCGCGGCGCTGACGCCACTGATCCACGAATTTGCCAAGGAAACACCGAAGCATTTCCCGCTCGATGCCTTCACCTTCGAAATAGTCGGGCTGAACGACGACTTCATCAAGCAACTGGGCGGCACGCTTGCTCTTCTGTTCACCGCGGTGGCGCTGTTGCTGGCCATCGGATGCGGGAATGTTTCCATTCTGCTGCTAGCGCGCGGCACGGCGCGGCAGCATGAGCTGGCGCTGCGCTCGGCGGTTGGCGCGACTCGGGGGCGCATCGTGCGGCAACTGCTGACGGAGGCGCTGCTGCTCTCCTTCACCGGCGCAGCCCTCGGAGTGCTGCTGGCGTACAAGGCGATCGCGGCGATTGTGGCGCTGCTGCCACCCAACTACTTCCCGCATGAGGCGGCGATCCAGATGAACCTGCCGGTTCTGCTGTTCAGCGTGGGTGTAGCGCTGTTTACCGGCGTCGTCTTCGGGCTGTGGCCGGCGTTGCGTCTCTCCCGGCCGGATGTCGGGCAGGTGATGCAATCCGGTTCGCGTCGAGTGGCCGGGCGGCTGGGCGGCCGCGCAACCAACAACACATTGATTGCGGTGCAGGTCATGCTGACCCTGCTGATGCTGGCCGGTGCGGGCGCGGCGATCCAGGGCTTTCTGCGGACGATGCATACTCGGCTGGGCTATGACCCCCATAACGTCATGTCGGTCGGCATTCCGATCCATGACGGGACCTACAAGACCTGGGGCTTGCGCGCTGCCTATTTCGATCAGTTGCAGAAGAAGGTCGCGACGGTGCCGGGCGTGACCATGACGGCGATCTCCAGCAACGCCACGCCGCCCGCCAACGGATTTCCGACGCACATCGAGTTCCTGGGCAAAGCGGCACAGGACGAGCAGAAGGTGCTGGTGAATTTCGTCAGCCCGACATACTTCCCGGTGTTACGAATTCCATTGATGCAGGGGCGCATCTGGGATGAGACAGAGAATCGGAACGCCGCGCACCTGGCGGTGATCAACCAGACGATGGCGCGACGGTACTTCCCCAGCCGGCGACGCGATCGGCCACTCGCTGAAGGTGCCGGAGATCCAGGACCAGCCGCCCTACAACTCTCTCCGCGCCGGACGGAGCCGGATGGCTGCAGATTGTCGGCATCGTCGCGGATAAGCTCGATGACGGCCTGCGGAAGCCGATTCAGCCCGAGGTCTTCGTCCCCTTCACGATGTACATGGGCATGGGCACGCAGATCCTGGTGCGGTCGGAGGTTTCGCCGCTCACGCTGCTGCACGCGGTCGCGGCGCAGGTGAACTCGCTCGATACCGATCAGCAGATCAATGGCCAGGTGCAGGACCTGGAGCACTGGATCACCACCCAGCCGGAGATCCAGCAGGAGCACCTGGTGGCGTGGCTCTTCGGGCTGTTTGCGGCGCTCGGCCTGGTACTGGCGGCGGTGGGGCTGTATAGCGTGGTGTCGTATACGGTGGCACAGCGCACCGGCGAGTTCGGCATCCGGATGGCGCTGGGCGCCCCGCGCACCCATGTGCTGCGCATCGTCTTCGCGTCCACTGTGGTGAGCGTGGGCTCCGGGATGGCGGCGGGACTGGTGCTGACGCTATCGCTGCAAAGGGTGCTGGCGCACTGGGCGGAGGGCAGTTCGCGGGATCCACTGGTCGTGGTGGCGGCGGCGCTGCTCTTGAGCCTGGTAGCGTTCGTGGCCTGCGTGGTGCCGGCACGGAGGGCCTCACGGGTGGATCCGGCGCTGGCGCTCCGCAGCTGAGGCATGAGGCATAAAGCGCCCATAAGCCAGGCTCACATCTCCCTCGTACTGCCGGCGGCGGTACCTTTCGCGCGTCTGAGCAAGGCTCTGAGTGCCTTTCGTGCCTGCCAGATGCGGACTATGGTGCAGCCTGGCGGTGACCCGCCCCCGTCCCGCAGTAAATGTCTTGACTGGTATTGGCAGCAGTGCCGTATTCTAGGAATTGACCCCATTGGGAAGTTTGGAGGTGTAGTTCATTGGCAGAGGTTCGTGTGCAGGAAGGCGAGCCGCTCGAAAATGCATTACGTCGTTTTAAGCGGAAGGTGCAGCAGGAGGACATCATCAAGGAAGTTAAACGTCACTCCTTCTACCTGAAGCCCGGTGAGCGGAAGCGCGTCAAGGAAGCACTGGCGCGGAAGCGTAACCGGAAAAAGGCACGTAAAGAGCAGGACTAAAGCAAAAGCACAGATAACGTAATGTGGCGAAATCGGTTCTGAGCAGCCGTTCCTTAAGAGAACGGCTGCGTTCGGAGTTGCGCAAGTCCTTACACCGTCTGTGCTTCTGCTCCAAGGTCGAACGGCAGTCCCCCGGGCCCGCAGATTCGCATAAGACAATCGCGGGCCCTCGGTGTCTCCGGTTCAGCCGGCTGCGTTACGGATGATTTTGTTCCCCCTCCATCCATCCTCCCCCGAAGGTCATTGGCAGTTGCAGTAGGCCGCTTCGGTGGCCGGGCCCAGGTAGTTCGGTTCGATTTTCCGAGGAGGGCGGGCGTTGCTGCCAGACCCATGGCGGCAAACAACCGGGTCATGGAATTCCAGGACAAGATACTCAAATGCGTGGACTGCGGAAAAGACTTTGTCTTCACCGCCGGCGAGCAGTTGTTTTTTCACGACAAGCAGTTTCACAACGATCCCAAGCGCTGTAAGGCGTGCAAGCTGAAGCGAGGCGGCGGTTCCAGCGTGCGGGCAGAGACCCGGACGCACTGCTCGGTGTGCGAGCAGGAGACCACGGTTCCCTTCCGTCCGACGCAGGGACGGCCGGTGCTGTGCCGGTCCTGTTTCGAGCAGAATCGCCGTGCAGGGGTCACGCCGCAGCAGGCGGTCGGGTCAGCGGAGGCGGAATCCGTCGTTGCAGCGATGGTGCAGGCTGGAAGCTCCGGCACGGCGGCAGAACCGCCGGGGTCTGACTCAAAGTCTGCAGGCTGACTAGGGGCTAATATTTGCTCCCGAGGCCGTACTCATAGCCTCGGAGAGGTTCCTGCGCCTCAGAGAACGCTTTCCATCGCATCCCATTGCTCGATGAGCTAGAGGCCATCCTTGGTTCTCATCCTTGGTTCTCTATGCTCGTCTCACGCATGAGTTGGAGCGGATGACGGACAGCCCAGTCGTGCATCCCAAAGATGTGGATCGAGATCGCCGAGCCACTAAGGGGGCGGCTGAAGGGGGCCGCTGAAGGGCGGCTTGATTTTCAGGGGGATGGCGGACTCTGACGGTGGAACTATCGCTCCGCGGCAGCCTTACGGCGTGCGCCGTTGCTCTTCTTGGAGCCTGAGGCGGCAACGAAGGCCGGCTGGACACCCTGCTTCGCCTTCTGCTTCTTATCCTCGTGCGTGACCAGCAGGGCCTCGATCTGCAGCACCAGATCGTTGGTGTTCATCGGCTTCACCAGCATCTCGTCGGCGCCTGCATCCTCCCACTCCTCGCCGGGCAGCGGGAATGCGGTGAGCATGGCGACGGCGGGATCGTATTCTGCTTCGCGGGCGGCACGTACCACTTCGATGCCGGCGCGCTCATTCTCCATGCGCATGTCGGTGATGACCATGTGGTAGGCGTGGGCACGGAGCTTGGACTTCGCCTCGCGCGCGGAGGCGGCGGTCTCCACGTCGAAGCCGTGGAGTTCTAGAACGGCCTTCAGCGTAAGCAGGATCGCGAGCTCATCATCTACAAGCAGAATGCGTCGTTTCATAGGTAACTTCCCTCACTACACGATATCAGCAGGGACCCGGTGGAAGCCTTGCGACGGGCATCTCCACAACCAACTAGACTGGGGAACGTGGAAGGATACCACGTAGAAAACTTCGGTTGCCGGGCCAGCCATGCCGATGGCGATGCGCTGGTAGCGCAGCTTTCCCGCGAGGGCGAGAGCGCCGTTTCCGCGGCGGATGCAGCCCTGGTGGTGCTGAATACCTGCGCCGTGACCGCCGAAGCCGAACGGACGGCGCGCGCCTACCTGCGGCGGGTGAAGCGGGAGAATCCCCACGCGCGGGTAGTGGTGACCGGATGCTATGCGCAGCGGGCGCCAGACGAGGTCGCGCGACTGGCCGGGGTGGATGCCGTGGTCGGCAACAGCCACAAGGAACTGCTGGCGCAGGTGGCTGCGCGGATGCGGCGGGCCGGCGATACCGGCCAACCCCTTCACTTGGGATTCGTGGGACCGGGGTTTGTTGCCCTTGGTGATGTGGCAGGCGCGACAGGCGTTCCGATGCTGGTGGACGATCGCTTTGCGCATGCCAACCTGGCGGCGGAGGATCTGGCAGCCTCGGGCGACACGCGGCCGAACCTGAAGGTGCAGGACGGATGCGGAAACCGGTGCTCGTTCTGCATCATTCCGACGACCCGGGGCGGTAGCCGGTCGGTTCCTCTCCAGACGGTGCTGGAACGCGTCCGGCGCTTTGTGGAGGCGAGGCGGCAAGGAGCTGGTGCTCTCCGGCATCAACCTGGGCCGGTGGGGGCGGGAGCTCGAGCGGCCAACACGGCTCGAGGATCTGGTTGCGGCGATTCTGGAGCGGACGAAGCTTGCCGCGGCTGCGCATCAGCTCGGTTGAGCCGATGGACTGGAGCGCGGATTTGCTGGCGCTCTACCGGCAGTACGGACGCGTGGATGCGGCGAAGACCGGGCCGCGGCTGGCACGGCATGCCCACCTGCCGCTGCAGTCGGGTTCGGATGAGATTCTGCGCGCCATGCACCGCCGTTATCGCCCGTGGCATTACGCGGAGAAGCTGACGGCGATCCGCAGGGCGATGCCGGAGGCAGCGATTGGGGCGGATGTGATGGTTGGGTTTCCGGGCGAGACGGATGCGTTGTTCGAGGAAAGTTACCGGTTCATTGCGGAGCAGCCCTTCACATATCTGCACCTTTTTCCGTTCAGCGCGCGGCCGGGAACCGTGGCATGGCGGCTGGTGCAGGAGAATCCGGTGCCGGGCGAGCGGGTGCGCGAGCGCATGGCGCGGCTGCGCCTGCTGATCGAGGAGAAGCAGGCCGCGTTTCGGAGGCGTGCGGGCGAGGGCAGGCTGCCGGTGGTGACGCTGAAGGCCAGTGATGAGGATCGCGCACGCCAGGTAACGCCGGCTTTAAGCGATAACTTTCTTCCCATCGAAATCGCCGGTGAATTTCCCGCGAACCAGATGCCTTGGGCTGCCGTATCTCATCTAAACAAGTGTGGAGATGGCAGCGCTCCGGCATGGCGCGTCGTCGCGAATGGATGAGGCCTCATTTTAGGGCGCTGCTATAATCGTCCCGCGAGGGTTTACCCTCGCAATACTTTGGAGGAAATCCCATAGCACTCGATAAACGATCAGCCAAGTCTTTCATCCGTACCAACGACCGCATTCGCGCGAAAGAGATTCGCGTGATTGACGATCAGGGGGAACAGCTCGGCATCATGCAGCCGTTCGAAGCCCTGAAGATTGCCCGCGAGCGCGGACTGGACCTGGTGGAAGTCTCCCCTACCGCCGTACCGCCCGTGTGCCGCATTCAGGACTACGGCAAGTTCCTTTACGAAAAGGACAAGAGCGACCGGGCTGCGCGCAAGAAACAGAAGGTCATCGTGGTGAAGGAGGTCAAATTCTCCGTCACCGTGGATGAGCACGACTACCAGACCAAGAAGAACCAGGCCGTCCGCTTCCTGAATGAAGGCGACAAGGTGAAGGCCTCGCTGCGCTTCAAGGGCCGCCAGATGGCGCACCGCGAGCTGGGCTACGCCATCATCAACCGGCTGATTCAGGACATGGGCGATACCGGCATCGTGGAGTTCATGCCGCGCATGGAAGGCACGACGCTGCACGCCATCCTGGCACCGGGTAAGAAGTCGGAGACGCAACGTGCGGCCAAGGCCGGGCCGGCGCCGACGCCAAAGCCACCCGCCGCGCAACAGGCGCCGGTGAGCAGTCCGGTCAATGCGCCGGTCACGGCACAGTCGTAAGCGAAGACGGTTTTGCGCGCACCGCGATTGCGCACGGCGGCGGCGGCCGACCTGGAGGCGATCCGCGGTTTGATTGCCGCTTCGGTTCGCGGACTACAGCATGAATATTCCGAAGGCCAGCGTGAACGTGCGCTGGCCTCTGTATTTACGCCGGACACGCAATTGATCGCCGACCAGACGTATTTCGTCTGCGAAACTGCGGAGGGCACGCTTGCGGCCTGTGGCGGGTGGAGCTGGCGAAAAACTCTCTATGGCGGCGATCATCACCAGGCTTCACGGGATGCTGCGCGACTGGATCCGGCAACCGATGCGGCGAAGATTCGCGCCTTTTTCGTGCATCCGCAGTGGTCGAGGCGCGGGCTGGGCACCCGGCTGCTGCACGCGTGCGAGCAGGCGGCGTGGGATGCAGGCTTTCGCCGCTCGGAGATGGGCGCGACCCTGAGCGGTGTGCCGCTGTACGAGCGGCATGGGTATCGTCGGGTGGCAGAGATTCTGGTGGACCTGCCAGACGGTGAAACGCTGCCGGTAGTGCGGATGGAGAAGGTGTTGGTGTCGCCGGGACAGTGAGGAATACCATTCCTCTACTGATATTTTGCAGGATGGGGACAACCGATGGGCAGGCCTGACTTCCGATCGATCGATGAGTACATAGCGGCGCAACCTGCCGCATCGCAGGTAGCCCTGGGACGCGTGCGGTGCGCCATCCGCGCGGCTGCGTGGGGAGCCGAAGAGGGCATCTCGTACAAGATTCCCGCCTACACATTGCATGGCAGTGTTCTGCTGTACTTCGCCGGCTGGAAGCAGCACTACTCGATCTATCCGGCGAATGACCGGCTGCTTGCGGCGTTCAACGGAGAGTTGGACCGGTACAAGGCGAGCAAGGGCACGCTCCGCTTCCCGCTGTCGGTGCCGGTTCCGGTGAAATTGATTGAGCGCATCGCGAGGTTTCGCGTGAAGGAGATCAGCGAAGACAAGCAGGCGAAGGTAGCGGCTGCGAAGCATTAGGCTCGCGATCGATATCCGAGAAACTGGGACCGTGGCTGACAATCCGCGCGGTGGCGAGTCGTCAATCTCATTGGTGTTGGGTTCAGAGGCCGGAGAGGTCCGCTCCGTCGCGATGCAAGCCTGGAGGAATTCCGGATGGTTGAGAAGGCAGAATGGCTCAGACGACGAGGCGGCCGTTCGCAATGTGGTTGAATCCTGGACCGCCGCTGTGCGTCGTAGAGATTTCGAAGGGATTCTCCAAAACCATTCTTCCGACATCGTGATGTTCGATGTCCCGCCGCCGTTTCAATCCAGGGGCATCGAGGCCTACAGGAAGACGTGGGACGCGTTCTTTTCCTGGTCCAGCGATCCGGTGCCATTCGATATTACGGAGATGAACGTCACGGCCGGGCAGGATGTCGCTTTCGTCGTCGCGACGATGCGTTGTGCTGAGCCTGGAGCCAACGGTGAGCAGAAAAGGCTGGATTTCCGGTTGACGGTCGGCCTGCGCAAAATCGATGGGCGATGGCAGATCACGCACGAACATCATTCCGTCCCGGCGGTGGAGTAGCGCTCTCGTCATCTGCCCAAATGCGCTGCGCGGTTGTTTGGTCAAACTGAGACCCGACCGAAGCAAAGTTTGCCGAATCTGCACACGAAATGCTTTAGAGTGGTGGGCACTTCCGCTATGGGGGCCATCATGTCTGCATCGCGTTTCGTTGCTTCGTCGCTGCTTGCGTGCGAGTTGTCTCTTTCTTGCTTCGTCCATCGTCTTTGCGCAGGGCGTTCCGCCGGAGGCATTCCGGGCGAAGACCGTTTTTATTCGTAACAACGCCGGTGGCGCGCAGATCGAGAATGCGGCCGACGAAGAACTGTCGAAGTGGGGACGGTTCACGCTGGCCGACGATGAAGCGAGCGCGGACATCGTGCTGGTCTTCTCGAAGAACGGCGTCACCAACACCGAGTCCAGCGACGAACAAGAAGGACGGCACCTGCTGCGACACGAGCTACGGTGCAAGCTTCTCGCCCGGTGCGACGGCGCGCGCGTATCTGAAAGGGCATGGACCGGGACCGGGCTCGCTGCCCTTCTGGCAGGATGGCTGCGGCGGCATGACGCAGAAGGCGACGGGCAAAGGCTGCATCGATGCGTTCAAGAAGCAGTTTCCGCGATAGGTGAGGGATCACTTGAAGACTTGCGCGATGCTTTCTGCGAGCCGCAACCGCCGTACTCCTGTGCATTGGGTTCGGAGGTTATCGCGGTATCGCGGAGCCACCGATTCAAAGTGCCGGTGCGGGTGCCGACGCGGCGAATGCGGTATCACTCGTCGTCTGCGACTCGCAGACATTCGATAACTGCCACCGAGTGGGAGGCGTGACGAGGCCGCGTGTGCTTCACGGGGCGACGCCGGTCTATCCGCTGGAGGCGCAGCGGCTGAAGCTCGAGGGCGTATCGGTGGTGCGTCTGGTGATTGACACGCATGGCGTGCCGCGCAATGTGACGACGGCGCATTCGATCGCGGAGACCGCGTTCACCTCTCATCACGATGTTGCGGCAGAGGTGGACCGAAGCGCCGTAGAGTGCGTGAAGAAATTCCGCTTTGCGCCTGCGACGCTCGACGGCAAGCCGGTAGCCACCGAGGCCACACTGAAGATGAACTTCCACCACACGGCCGGCAAGTGATCTGAGTTAGCAGCCAGACGGTTGAGCGCGGTTTGCCGGGGCTAGTGGAAGCACCGCCATCACGGATGCGACCATGCGCTCCATGAATACATCCGCGCGCGAATAGTGCGAGGTGATGCGGAGGCAGGTGGCGGAAGCCCATGGACTCATAGAGCGCGATGGCTCCGGTCAGGGTGTGGTTGGTTTCGAGATAGAGACGCGTTGCGTTGAGGCGTTCGGCCTTGGCGATGGCTGCTGCGATCAGTTGCCGTCCGACGCCGTGGCGGCGCTCGGCGGGCGTCACCGCCATCTTGGCCAATTCGTATTCACCGGGGCCCATGGCGATGAGCGCACAGCAGCCCACGCAGACGCCGTTGCGGACCGCCATGAAGATGCAGCCGCCAGTGTCGAGGATCGCGGTCTGCGGATGCCATAGCACCTCCAGATCGGCCGGTTCGAGCCAGAAGTAGCGCTGGATCCATTCGCGATTGAGTTCGAAGAAGGCATCTGCATCGGCGGGCTGAAACTCTCTGACGATGACGTCGGACATGGGCTCGATCCTCCCGCCTGGCTGTATCAGGCTCTTTCGCAATCCGTCTTTCGCAATTCCTGATTCAAGGCTAGGATCAGGCGAACGATATGTCCAATATTTGAATGCTCTTGATTAAGACGATTTAGATATGAATGACGAAATCGAGCTACGCCATTTGCGCTACTTCCTGGCGGTCGCGGAGATGCTGCACTTTGGCCGGGCAGCGAAGAAGCTGGGGATGGCGCAGCCGCCGCTGAGCCAGCAGATTCGCAGGCTGGAAGAGATGCTGGGCGCTCAGTTGTTCGAGCGCACAACGCGCGGGGTGACGCTGACGCCCGCAGGCAGTGTGTTGCGCGAGCGAGCTCTCTCCAGCATGGCGCGGCTGGCGGACGATCTGGAGCAGACGCGGCGTGTGGCGCGCGGCGAAGAAGGCCAGCTGACCGTGGGATTCTCCGGCTCGGTGATGTTCACGGAACTGCCGATGGCGATCCAGGCCTACCGGCGTGCCTATCCTCGGGTGGAGGTGCGGCTGAGCGAGATGTGGACATCGCAGCAATTGGTGGCGCTCGCCGATGGCTCGATCGATGTGGGTTTTCTGCGTGACGGCGAGCGGCGGCCGGAACTGCAGATGACGCCGCTGCTGCGGGAGCCTTTCCATGTGGCGCTTCCGGTCGGTCATCGGTCTGCAGCGGCAGCGGAGGGTGGATGCGGCATCGCTCGAAGGCGAGCCCTTCGTGTTATTTGCACGACGCATGGGAGAGCTGGCCTTCGACCGGACGATGCGTTGCTGTCTGGATGCCGGTTTTCAGCCGACGATTGTGCAGGAGGCACCGCAGTTTCCGACGCTGGTCCGGCTGGTCTCCGCCGGGCTTGGAATTTCACTGGTGCCGGCGTGCGCGGCAACGATCGCGTTTCCCGGCGCGATCTTCCGGCCGATCCGTTCGAAGCGGTGGACTTCGGTCGACATCGGGACACGGGTGGGCGGGGTGAGTGCTACGGCAGCGGCGTTTGTGGAGACAGTGCGAACGCACTTTTCACAACGAATCAACATGGCACCAAAACTCAGCGAGGCTGAGAGGGAGGACTCGCCACATCATCCGCGTTCCATGCGGTGACGCGATATTGGATTCCGAACAGGCCTGGATGAGGGTCGACCCAGGGGTCGTCGGTGTCCGTCGCGCACTTGTCGCAGATGGTCTGCCATTGTTTGGTCGATGGATCGAGGCGTTCGACGGAGTAGCGGGTGGCTCCAGCCGATCCGCGCCACGCCACGAGGCCGCCGAGCACTGTGGAGGTGACGACCGGCGCCGGCGGGATCGCATGTTTGGGGACGGGTGCGCCGGACATGGCATACGCATGCGCACGAAGCTGTTGCGCGCGGGCGGCCATGTCAGCCGCGGAGTTCACCATGGTCTTGATGCCGGGATAGTAGAGCGCCCACCATTCGCCGCTCTCGCCTTTTTCCGCGAATGCCTGATTGCTGGTGTCGGCGGGAATCGGCTGGAAGCCGAAGTTGTCGAGATGGGCCTGGAGCGCCCAGAAACCGTCGCCGGAGATGTTGGGATCCTTCGCGATGGTGTCGAGAACGTGTTGGAGATCCGCGGACGTCTTCCAGTCGGTGCGGTCCCAGCCGAATTCGTTGACGATGAAAACCTTGCCGTGGCCGGTAACGGTGGCGGCATCGCGGATGAAGGTTTCGGCGGTAGTGGGCGGACCGCCGGGACCAAGCAGCGCCTGCCAGTGGGGATAGTACTCGAAGGTGACGAGATCGGCCGAGGGGTTGTCCAGCACTTTGGGATAGAAGGGGAAGATGCCGGTGGTGTCGAGGTAAAGGTGATGCGGATCGACCTGCTTGATGTGCGCGCCAATGGTCTCGGACCAGGAGGCCACGCTGGCCAGCGCAGACGGACCGCCGCCGGTGAGCAGCGCGACCAATCCGCACATGTTGCAGTTCTCCCAGGCCATGATGGTGGGGTCGTCCTTGTAACGGACGCCGGTCAGCGCGTTGACGTGATTCAGCACCGCGTCGATATGAGCCTCGTAGGCGGCGATGATGGCGGGATCGGTGAAGAAATCCTGAAAGCTCTGTTTCCGGTTCCACGCGATGTACTGCCCCAGACCGCCGCCGGCGCAGGTGGCGCAATCGCCGACCAGCGGGATGATGAGGCGCATGCCGTATTTGTGAGCAGTGGCCAGGGCGTAGTCGGAGGATGCGAAGGCCGCATCATTGAACTTTCCTAGTTCGGGCTCGATACATAGGGGGCAGCCCACGGTGTCGCCCATCGTCTGGGCGCGAACGACCTTCGCACCCATCTCCGCCGCGGTGGCGAAGGCGTCGTCGATCTCGAAGTGGCTGGGCAGGCGTGGCCCGGCGGGGTCATGCGGGCCATAGCCTTCGAGGCCGAGCCACTCGATATTCGGACCGCTGTAGCGAAACGGGGCGCCCGCGACGGTGAGATGGGTGCCCGCGCGCTGCACGAAATCCTGCGCATAGCCCGAGAGCGCGAGAGAACACGCTGCGGCAAAGACGAGAAGGTAACGAAGAGTGGTCATGCATTCTCCGGATTGGCGGACTGCCGTTAAAGACTTACCACCCGGACATGCTAACCGGTGGCTGGGCGGTACGCTGGTCACGACGAGGCCTTTTTCATCGGGCCCTCAGTTACGATTCATGATCAGTAGTTGACCTGTAGACGGTGACCGCGATGGATCTGGATTTCGCGCGCGAGTACGCACGACGCTCCGATGAAGAGATTCGGTTGCTCATCAAGGATCGCCACGACCTCGTCGATGAGGCGCGCGATGCTCTGGATGTGGAGGTCAGCAAGAGACGAAGCAATGGATTTCAGCCGCATGTGCGAGAACCGGAAGAGCCACGTGTTCATGTCGACGAGGACGATGAGGATGGAAATGAGGTCGTCGTTCATTCGTGCGAACTGGTGTTTCCGCAGATCTGTCCCCGGTGTTTAGCGCCTGCTGATGGGGCAGTGGTCAGGATTTCGTGCAATGGCGGTAGCTCCTGGGGCTTCTTCCCTGCGATCGACATTGTGCTCGGGTTATGGCGGTATCTGTTCTTGCGATACCCAGTGCCGTTCTGTCGAGGTTGTGCGATCTCGGTCCGGCTGCGCCGCTGGGTGAATCGGCTCTTCCTGGCAGGCACAATCGCCGGTTCTGCCTACCTTGGGGTGAGATACAACTTGGGCGCTCTGAGATGGGTGGTGGTGTTCCTTTGCCTGTATTTGGCTGGTGTGGCAGTTTGGATGCTGCTTGGGTTGTCAAAGCGGTGGCCGCCGGAGGGGATCGAGATATTGAGCAAGTGGTCGGCTCGCGAGCGGCGGCTTGAATTCGCGCATGTTGAGTATGAAAGGGCGTTCATTACACTGAATGGCCGGAAGGCGCCACGGGACTAGCTTTCGGAACGGGCCCTCGCTCTGGACCGAGGCTTCCGGTATACTGGCTGATGTCGCCATACCGGCGATTTTCAGGATACTCATGCCTAAGCTGAAGACACACAAGGGCGCGGCCAAGCGCTTCAAGAAGACTGGTACGGGCAAAGTGCTCCGTGGCCAGACGAAGATGCGCCACATTTTGACATCGAAGGAAAAGAAGACCAAGCGCCACCTGGGTGGCACGGTACTGGTCTCCGAAGCCGACTTGCCAAAGGTGCTGCGCATGATTCCGTACGCCTGATCTTCGGCCGGGCCGGGGTAACGCGTTCCCTGTGAGCCCACACGCAGTAGCCGAAAGATCAGAGCGATGAGCGAGTGAAGAGGTTCAAAAGCAGACGCCCTCCCGGGCGCTGCCTCCTGCCTCCAGCCGCATAACGATGTACGCAAAGGAGAACCAACGAGATGCCCCGCGTAAAACGTGGAACCAAACGGCTTGCCCGCCGCAAAAAGATTCTGAAGAGGGCAAGCGGCTATTTCCTTACCAAATCAAAGCTCTACCAGGCAGCGCAGGAAGCTGTCGAGCGCGGCCTGAAGTTTGCCTACACCGGCCGCCGGCAGAAGAAGCGCCAGTTCCGCTCATTGTGGATCGTGCGCATCAACGCCGCAGCGAAGCAGAACGGCACCAGCTACTCGCAGCTCATCCATGGGCTGAAGGTGGCGGGGATCGAGCTGGATCGCAAGATCCTGTCCGACATTGCGACCAACGATGCCGCTGCATTCAGTGCGCTGGTGAAGACGGCGAAGGGTGCCGTCGCAAAACCGGCGACTGTCTAACGACGACTCAGAAGATGAAAAAGCCCGGCGCTTGCCGGGCTTTTTCTATTGCTCCTATTTTTTATCTCTATCAAGGCATGCAGGCCAAACTCTTTTAAATACCGAAAGTTTGAAGCCGGGTGTCGAAATTCCTGGCCTTCGAACGACGTATTAGCAGGAGGACGTTGCCGTGACCGTCAAGTCGCAAACTCTCAAGGTTCCAGGTGCGCAGATCTATTACGAGATCTATGGATCAGGGCCTATCCTATTGATGATTCCGGGAGGGCCGGCCGATGCGGCAGCCTTCACCGCGCTCGCGCGATGCCTTGCCGACCGCTACACGGCCGTTCCCTATGACCCGCGGGGCAACTCGCGCAGCGTGCTCGATGGACCGCCGGAGGACTTTCACCTCGATCTTCACGGAGACGATGCAGCGCAGTTGCTGGCCACGCTGGGTGATGGACCCGCTTATGTGCTGGGCAGCAGCGGCGGTGCACAGATTGGGCTCAACCTGGCGGCGCGTTATCCCGGACGTGTCCACACGTTGGTTGCCCATGAACCGCCTTGCGTAGAACTGCTGCCGAATGTGGCGGAGCATCGAGCTTTCAACAGAGAACTTCACGAAATCTATAAGGCGCAGGGGGCCGGCGCAGCGATGCAGAAGTTCATGTCCTCAACCGGCCTGGATGCGCCACCACCCAAGGATGCCCCGCCACCGCCGCCCGAGGCACAGGAGGCTTTCCGCCGCGTGATGGGCAATCTGGACTTCTTCTTTGGGTATGGGATGAAAGCGATTGTGGAGTATGTGCCGGATGTCGCGACGCTCAAGGCGGGAACGCCCCACGTGATTGTCGGCGTAGGCGAGACCACCAAGGGACAGATCGCACATCAAACTGGAGTCGTCCTAG
The DNA here is from genome assembly GCA_963815025.1 of uncultured Acidobacteriaceae bacterium. Classification (GTDB taxonomy): domain Bacteria; phylum Acidobacteriota; class Terriglobia; order Terriglobales; family Acidobacteriaceae; genus KBS-83. The sequence goes on from CAWFFD010000002.1 coordinate 751,780, forward strand.
CCGAACGGCTGGGTGTCGCTCCGGTGGTTTTCCCCGGAGATCACGGCGGCTATAGCAGCCAACCTGTTGCATTCGCAGACGTGCTGCATAAAGTACTGATGCGCTGAGCGTTAGAGCCAGCGGCGTCTGCGGCGGCGCGGATCGGACTCATCCAGGTTTTCATCCGCTTCATCGCCGGATTTTCTGTAGCGCTTCCTGATCACCCAGAGGAGCAGCAGAACCAGCAGCGAAAACAAGACGACCAGGGTCACGGTCAAGTGGTGCTTGAAGAGGTCGCCGACGACGTTGATGATCTGCGGGCCGTACTTGATGGTGAGTGCGGCTTCCACGCCGAAGCGCACCAGGCGGCCGGTGAAGACGGCGAGCATGAAGTGCCAGATCTTCATCTCGAAGACGCCGGCGCCGAAGACGAAGGCCTTCCACGGGGTGGGCGGCGGCATGGCGGACGGGATGGCCATGGCCAGGAATTCCTGCTTTTCGAAGCGCGCCATCATGGCTTCGTAACGGGCGCGGTCGATGCGGCGCAGCAGGAATAGCTCGCCACCGGCGCGGCCGAGCAAAAACGGGATGAGGCCGCCGATGGCTGAACCCGCCGCGGCCATGATGACGTAGAGGTACGCGTGCCGATGGTCATTCCAGGCCCAGGTGGCGATGAGCGGGTCCATGGGGATGGGGACGGTGCCGGAGTCGACCAGACCGGCAAGGCCGGCGCCCCAAATGCCCAGGGGACCGAGGACGCCGAGGACGAATCCCTTGTAGCGGGCGAGCCATTTCGCGAGGAAGTGGCTCACGTGCGCGGCGCTCCGGGCGTTTCCGTATGGGCGTCGGCGCCGCTGAGCAGGACGAGCGCGTGCGGGATGAGGTCGAGCACCGCCTGGAGCGAAGTGACGGCGCCCTCCGGACTGCCCGGAAGGTTCACGATGAGGGTGTGACCGCAGGCACCGGAGATGGCACGGCTGAGTGCGGCGAGCGGGGTGCGGCGAGCTCCCGCGGAGCGCATGCGCTCGGCGAAGCCATCGAGGATGCGGGTACAGACGGCGCGGGTGGCTTCGGGAGTGACATCACGCGGCGCAATGCCGGTGCCGCCGGTGGTGACGACGAGTTGCGCACTTGCGGCATGGGTGCGCAGGGCCGACTCGATCTGCGGCTGCTCATCCGCGATGAGATAGGGGCCTTCCACGAGGAATCCCGCCGATTGCAGAGACGCCGCGACCGCGGGCCCGGAGAGGTCCGGGCGCTCGCCGCGAGTGCGGGAGTCGCTGATGGTGAGAACCACAGCACGGGCGGGAGCGCGTGCGGGCTGCGGCAGGCTTGCTGGCATGGCTAGATTGTACGGGCGGCTTTTGCCGGCTGGATCAGAAGAGGACGGATGGGAACCAGGCGCCAGCGGGTTGGTTGTAAAGGCCCATGCTCATCAACGTCATGGGCTGAACCACGCGCAGACCGTTTGCGAGACACCAGCGCAGCAGAGCGGTATTCCGCGACGGCAGGAGTATTCCGGAACCACCGAAGGACTCCGCAGAGGCGAGAAGCGCCTGCAAATCCAGGTTGGTCTCTGCTGTGCCATGGCTGTAAAAAGCCAGAGCACTGGCGTAGCCGGTGATGCGCCCGGCTCGCTCCACGACCACCGCGGTTTTGTCCCTGATGCCTTGTGCCAGCTCTGCGCCTCGATCGAATCCATGCACCTGGAGGGATAAGAGATTGCAGGCACCCAGGTCTGCAGCCTCAGCGGGACGGACCTGACATCCCGGAACGTTGCGCTCCCGAGGCCGTCCCTGGATGCAGGAAAGGGGTTCGCGGACATCGAAGCCGAGGCTGGCGTAGAGCGAGAGTGAGCGATTGTGAAAAGCGGCCTGCACGAGGCGTATTCCAGCGGCGTGGCGTTCGTTGGCTCGATCTATCACCGCCTGCATCAGCTTGCGTCCGACGCCGACGTTTTGCACATCGGGATCGACGGAGACGGGGCCGATGCCCGCGATGATGGCACGTTCGTCGAGTACATTGCTCCCCACGATGCGGCCTTCGATCTCCGCCACGACGCAGTACGGCCCGGGGGTGGAAAACAGCCTGGAAAGCAGGCCGGTGCTGGCCTCCGGTCCCGGAAAATCGCAGGGAAAGTTGTGTGCCCCGTTGAGTTTGGAGAAGGCCCGATAGCAAATCTCACCGCAGACCGCACTATCTTCGGGCGTGGCCAGACGCACGGTCAGGCCCGGCTGCGATTTCGGCGCCATAGATCTCCCCCTATCGATGCGAGCGAGTATAGCCGCCGCCCATCCCGTTCGAAAAACTATGCAGAGCTGCGATGAGGGCATCTATTGAATATCCGCGCAGGGGCAGCGCATCATAAGGGCGTCTATGTACAACGCAAAAGCATTCTCCGCAGCCAGCGCCACATCGCCGCTTGCCTCCACTACGATCGCGCGGCGCGATCCAACCGATACCGATGTGCAGATCGAGATCCTGTTCTGCGGCATCTGCCACTCTGACTTGCACCAGGTACGCAACGAGTGGAGCGGGGTGATGCCCACCGTGTATCCATGCGTTCCGGGCCACGAGATCGTGGGCCGCGTAACCAAAGTGGGCTCGGGTGTGAAGAAGTTCAAGGTGGGAGATATCGCCGCCGTGGGCTGTATGGTGGATTCCGACGGCACCTGTCCCGAGTGCAAGGCTGGTCTGGAGCAGTTCTGCCCGAATCTCGTCCTCACCTATAACTTTCCCGACAAGCACACTGGCGGCGTCACCTACGGCGGCTACTCGGACAGTGTGGTCGTCGACCAGCGGTTTGTCCTGAAGGTGCCTTCTAATCTTGATCTGGCCGGAGCTGCACCCCTGCTTTGTGCGGGCATCACTACCTTTTCCCCGCTCCATCATTGGGGCGTGACCAAGGGAAAGAAGGTCGGGATCGTCGGATTGGGCGGGCTGGGTCATATGGGGCTGAAGTTCGCGCATGCACTTGGCGCGCATGTGGTTCTCTTCACAACCTCGGCGCATAAAAAGGACGATGCATTGCGGCTCGGCGCGGATGAAGTCGTGGTTTCGCGCGACGCCAACCAGATGGCGAAGCACGCGGGCAGTTTCGACTTCATCCTCGATTGCGTTTCGGCCGATCACGACATCAACGGCCTGCTCGGTATGCTGCGGCATGATGGCAATTTGTGCCTCGTTGGTGCGCCGGAAAAGCCGTTCCCAGTGTCCTCATTCGGCCTGATTTTCGGGCGCAGGAGCCTTTCGGGCTCGCTGATCGGCGGTACCGTGGAGACCCAGGAGATGCTGGATTTTTGCGGCAAACAAAACATCACGTCGGATGTTGAGGTGATTCCGATCCAGAAGGTCAACGAAGCGTATGAACGGCTACTGAAAGCGGATGTAAAGTACCGCTTCTCGATCGACATGGCGTCGCTCAAGAACTCGTAATCTTCATAACGCTTTTCAGCCAATCAGAAATACCGGGAGTCCACATCTCTCCAGAGGTTTCGCAGAGATGTGGACTCTCTTGTCTTATCGGGACAGCGGCTCCTCGCGATAGAGCTGCGCGGTATGGCGAGCGGTGAGGGCGATCACCATCACGAACATGCAGGCCGCCGCGATTACGCCGCCGAGATCGAAGAGCAGCATCCTGTGGCCGAAGACTGTTGCGTAGGGGCTGTGGAGCAACGCCAGATTCCCGATGATCAGCAGAATGCGAATCTCCGTCGGACCGAAGATGCCCTGCGAAAGCTGAAAGCGCGACAAGGTGTAGGTGGCGAGGTAGCTTTCGCTCGACAGAAGCAGAAATCCGATCAGCATGGCGACGGCAACGGGCCAGTGTGCGAGACCGGAGAGGCCGAGTCCGCACATCAGCGCGGTGGCCCCGAGGATGTCCACCATGTGGTCCACATAGAAGCCGAATCGCGGACGCTGCTGGTAGCGAATGCGGGCCAGGGTTCCATCCATGCTGTCGCCGAACCAGTTGAGGACCAGGCAGACGTTCACCAGCAGCAGGAAGGAGTGGTTGTCGCGCGATAGAGCGTAAGCGGCTCCCGCCCCGATCTGAGCGATGAAGCCCAGCGAAGTGAGCTGGTCGGAGGTGAGCCAGCGCGGCGCGCGGCGCGCCATCCACTGCAGAACGCGCTTTTCAAGCGCAGCAGTCAATGACTGGTTTACGCGGCTTGCGGGTGTGAAGCTTACTGCGCTTTGTGCTGTGACTGCTTGCTGATGCATCGTTCTGTCCTTTCCATCGAAGGCGATAAAGCGCGCCCTCTACTTGCGGAGCGCATTGCATGTAGAGCGCAACGTGAACTCCAAAGAATCGCGGGGAATGCTTTCCACGTAAGGCCGAACCACCCAGCCGAGGCCGTGCGGAATGGAGCGGGTAAGCGAGACGGCTTCTATCTGAAGGAAAAGACCGCCGTCTTTCTCCTCGTAGCTCCAGTAGGTGTTCAGCCGCCAGAGGAATCCGTGCTCCTCATCGGCATTCAGTGCTCGTTCGGCGCTGGTGCCTGCGCCGTAGATCTCGGCAACCTGCGTACTTCGCGAGGTGCTGTAGCCGTGCTGATCGTCGAGGCGTCCATAGGTGATGTCATAGGTGGTGTCCAACACGACCGGGACGACATGCTGCTGGCGCACGCGCATCCATGCCTGCATGCGGTCGCCGTTTTGCGCGACCAGCCGGGCCTGCAGCACCTGCGGAGAGAAGTGCTGGGGATAGGCTTTGATGTTCTGCATCAGCCGTTCGAAGTCCGTCGCTGTGGCTCCGGGAACAAAGGCTGTGCCGCGCCAATGATGCAGCAGCGATCCAGAGAGTTCGGCGCCCGATGGGGTGAGTTGCTCAACGACGATTTCTCCGCCGTGCAGGCGCGTCGCTTCGTTGACGGGGTCGGGGCTCGCGAGAACGAGGAAGGTATCGCCGGATTGGTGTTGCCGGGCGAGACGCGACTCCACCTGCTGGGCATAGGCCTGAAAGGCCGAGGCGGCCGCAGGGGTGGGCTGCCCGAGCAGAGTGCGCGGCCACGGAAGGGCCAACAGCACGGCGCACATCAGCAAGATTTTTCGAGAGTGCGACAAGGAGCGTGGCCTCATGCCTTGAAGTTGCACTGTCCTGCCGGGCAAAGACAATGCAATGCACCTCAAGCGGAGGAGGATTGTTCCTCACGGCGCAAGTGGTTGCAGGGATTCGTGTTCCGGCAAGTTCTCACGGTTCGCGAAAAGCCGGATCACAGTCCGCTTCGGATACACTGAGCGCCAGAGATTACCGACCACAGCCGGCCAGGCGCTCTCCGCAACCCACAGGATTACCGAAAATGCGCTATCGCTTCGGCGTCTTTGAAGCAGACTCGACGACCGAAGAGCTTCGCCGACAGGGTTTGCGCATCAAGCTGCACTCGCAGCCTCTGCAGCTCCTGTTCCTGCTGCTGGAGCGGCCCGGGGAATTGTTGACGCGGGAAGAGATCTCGAAAGAACTGTGGCCCGACGGAACGTTCGTCGACTACGAGCACGGCGTGAACTCGGCAGTGAACCGCATCCGCGAAGCGCTGGGAGACAAGGCGAGCCATCCGAGATTTATCGAGACGCTGGCTCGTCGCGGCTATCGCTTCGTGGCTCAGGTGGAGCGCATTGCACTGCCGGAAGAGGCTGCGACCGCCGACTCTAAGACCGAGACCCTGTCGGCAATTCCGCCGGATGCGAGCACGGGCTTCCGGGATCGGGTTCTCTCCGGACGGGTCCTCTCCAGGCCAGAGGATTTGCCGAAGATATCCCGTGCGGTCGTCCAAACGCTCTTTCTGCTACTGCAACTGATGTATCTGGGCTTCTATGTGGGTGCGCTGGCGAACCTGGCGGAGATCAACGAGCTGCTTGCGGCGCTACCGCATGCCACGGTGATCTACATCGCCCTGATGGTGACCGCCGCGGTCCTGATTCCGGTCCGCGTTTTTTTACTGTGCGCCGCGCTCCTCCATGCACCGGGGGTGCGCAGCAAATTTCTCAAGCTGTGGTGGTTCCTGCTGCCGCTCGATATTTTGTGGTCGCTCTCGCCATTTCTTCTGCTGCATCACATCAACCGCGGGCTGGCGCTGGCGTGCATGACGCTTCTGGTCTACTCTCCCTTCGCACAGCGCTCGCTGATCCTGATGGGCGCCGGCGTGGCGGAGCAGAAGGCCTAAGGCGCGCTTACTACGCTTTTATCTTTTTGATGTCTGTTTACATGGCCGCTATAATGGCCGCTTTTTATGACGCTTAGTTATGAATATAAGCGCAATGATATCAAATGGATATCACTGATAGTTGTACTGCGTGGCCGGTACTTTGGCCGCTTTTTGAGCAACATAATATATCAGCAGAGAGTAGTTTACGCGGGCACTCCGGGCATTTGCAGGAAACCCGATGCCTGGGAGGCATGGTTCCGTCCAATGCCGGGATGCAGGCGCCGTGCGGATCATGATCGGGGTGGCCGAGCTTGGCCGCGATACGGGCCTCGAAGCGTTCGGAGATGAAGTGTTCCAGGCGCTCGGCTTCGTCGTGCAGTTCGTCGACCTTGTAATCGAGCATGCGGTGCAGGAAGGTCTCGATGAGGCGGTGGTGGCGCACGATCTCCAGTGCGCGGCGGCGTCCCGCGGCAGAGAGACGGACGCCGCGGTGGCGTTCATACTCGACCAGCGGATTTTGCGCGGCGGCCAGTTTCTGCAGCATGTTGGTGATGGAGGCGGGCGCCACTTTCAGGCGTTCGGCCAGGGCGGTCGAGCCGACGCGGCGGCCCTCGGCGCCACCCAGGGCGAAGATGGCCTTGAGATAGTCGTCAACCGACTCACTGCCCTTGTGGACGCTGGGACGCGGGCTGTGCGGCATGGTGTGCGGCTTGCGCCGGGGCGATCTGGAGGTGCCGAGGGTGCTGGCCATGGTCGGCTTTCAGTGTGTCTCCAATTTCAATTTCATGCGAACCCGTGGCACAGCATACGCCCCCGGCGTGCATGGTGTGCGGTGCAATTCCAATCCGGCCCGATTTGGGTCCGGGGTGGCGGAACGCGTTGCAGGGAAACCCTGTTACGTATGACGCGACGCAAGGATGCCAGGACTCATTGGCGCGAAGAATGAGACAATAACCGGACGGCAGTGCGGGTTCCTGGCGAGCCGTCCAGGTGGCAGACCGCGTCCGGCCTCCACACAGAGACCATGGCGATTACAGAAGTTCCACCACCGCAGAGCGCGCCGCCCGAGCCGCCAGTCGGTCCCAAATTTCGCCGGAAATCCTCCACTCGCTATGAGGGCATGGAAGCCGATGAGCTGCTGCACCTCATCGACAACCTCGAAGACGAGCGGTCGCGGGCGCGTGTGCGCGAGGGCATTTACATCTCGCTGCTGGCGCACGTGCTTATCTTCCTCTGGATCCTTTTCGGACCGCGCTACATCCTGCATCGGCCGAAGATAGTGAGCCCGTTCGATGTGCTGACCGACCGGCAGAAGAAGGAGATGACCTACCTGAGCCTGCCGCCGGATGCGCTGAAGAACATCCAGCCCAAGAACCCGAAGGCGCTTTCCGATAAGAACCGGGTGGCAGAGTCGCGGCATCCGACCCTGGACAAGAAGACGCTGGAGCAGTTGCAAGCCATGCGGCGCGCCGGACCGCCGGTTCCAACACCTGCGCCACAGCAGGCACCGGCGCCCGAGCAGACGGCACCGCAACAGCAGCAGCCCGCACCACCCCAGGCGACGCCTGCGCAGCCGCTGCAACCGCAACCGGAGGGAACGACTCCCGCACCGCCGCCGAAGCCACAACCTACGAAGCCGAATTTCAATACGGGCATGTCGGCAGGCGAGGCGATCAAACAGGCGGCGCGCGGGGCCGCGGCGCCGCAGCAGGAAGATAGCGGCGACTATGGCGCCAACCGCACGCCGCAGCATCCCGGGCTCAACGGCAGCGCCGAAATCCTTAGCGACACCATGGGGGTGGACTTTGGCCCCTACATGCAGCGCGTGATCGCGGCGACGTATCGCTCGTGGAACCCGTTGATTCCGGAGTCGGCACGGCCGCCGCTGAATAAATCCGGCAAGGTGGGCATCGAGTTCATCATTGCCAAGGACGGCAGCGTGAAGCAGATGGTGTTGAAGTTCCCCTCGGGCGACGTGGCGCTGGACCGCGCGGCGTGGGGCGGCATCACGGGCGCATCGTATCCACCGCTGCCTAAGGAGTTCAAGGGACCTTATCTGGCGCTGCGCTTCGGCTTTTACTACAACATTCCCGAAGACAACAGTAAGTAAGCGCATGCCATGATGGAATGCAGCCATGGCGGATGACCCGCGCCCACTGAAACAGCGCGATATGCAACTGCGGCAGCGACAGATTGCGGGGCTTCTGCTGCTGGCGCTGGCGGTGCTGATCGCCGCGCTGGTACGGGCGCGTCTGCACCACGGTAGCTGGGGCGAGCTGCTTCCCCAGGGTTGGTGGCGGTGGTAACGCATCCATCGACGGCTACGCTGCCTCTGCTGGTGGTGCTGCTGGGGCCAACGGCAAGCGGCAAGACGGCACTCTCGCTGGCACTGGCTGAGAAATTCAACGGCGAGATCGTGAATTGCGATTCGGTCGCGGTCTATCGCGACTTCGAGATTGGCACGGCGAAGCCGACGGCGGCAGAGCGGGCGCGTGTGCCGCACCACTGCATCGACATCGTTTCGCCGGAGCGCGAGTACAGCGCGGGCGACTACCAGCGGGATGGGCGTGCCGCGATTGCCGACATCACGGCGCGAGGAAAACGCCCCATTGTGACGGGCGGCACCGGGCTGTATCTGCGGGCGCTGCTGGAGGGATTGTTCGATGGACCGCAGCGATCCGAAGAGCTCAGGAATCGGTTACGACGATCTGCAGTGCGGCATGGCGCGGGCTGGCTGGCGCGCCTGCTCGAGCGGCTGGACTCTGCGGCAGCGGAGCGGATCCATGCGAACGATACGCCGAAGCTGATCCGCGCGATTGAGGTCACGCTCGAAGCGCGGAGGCCGATCACGGAGGCGTGGACGGCAGGCGCGGAACCGCTGACCGGCTACCGCATCCTGCGGCTCGGGCTGGCGCCGGATCGCGCAGCGCTCTACCGGCGCATCGATGCACGGGCGGCGGCAATGTTCGAGCATGGCCTGGCCGCGGAGACGGAGCGGCTGATGGCGAAGTATGGGCCGGATCGCCGAATATTCGATGCGCTGGGTTACCGGCAGGCGCGGCAGCTTCTGGCGGGCGAGTTGAGCGAAGCGCAGGCGGTGGAGGCCGCGCAGCGCGGCCACCGCAACTATGCAAAGCGTCAGTTCACCTGGTTCCGGCGAGAGCCGGAGGTGCGATGGCTGGCGGGTTTCGGCAACGATCCCGAGACACAGCAGGCGGCGAGGGAAGCGGTCGCCGGTTGCGTCGCTTCAGATTAGTTGCAGGGTGTGAGATTGTTGCCCGCGGTGCCGGTGGTATTGGTCGAGGTCATGTTGAGGGTGACCTGGAAGCATTTGCTGGTGGACAGTGCGCCGGTCACGGCGGTGCCGTAGATGCGGATGATGCTCTGGCCGTTGGGCGTTCCTGGATTATCGGTGGGGCCGTAGTTGAGATAGCGGTAGCGCTGCGCGCACGAACTGGCACCGCCAATGAGGCTGCCGACAACGCAGAGCATGGCCAGCATGCGAAGGCCGCGGTTGCGGCCGAAGTACAGCCCCGCCAGGCCGAGCGCGCCGGGCAGCAGGAAGGCGTAAACGAAGCCGGCATCGCGGCGCAGCAAAGTAGTTTTGCCGGAGGGTGCTGTGGTGTTCAGCGTCATGGTGCTGCGGCTGGCCCCGGTGACATCCACGTTGGAGGGCAGGAAGTTGCAGGTGGTAAAGAGCGGCAGGCCGGCGCAGGAGAGGCTGACGTAGTTGCTGAAGCCGTTGAGGGGCGCAATGGAGACCGCGACCGTGCCCTGCACACCCGCATCGAGATTGAGAGTGGCGGGCGCGGCGGTAAGCGAGAAATCTGGCGCCGTGGCCTGAGCGGTGACCCCTGCCGGTGTGGAGGTGGAGGCGGCGGAGCTTTCGTTGCCGTTGTAAACGGCACGCACATCATGCGCGTCTGCCGGCAGAGCGGAGACGGTGAGCTTAGCGCTGCCATCGGCGCTAACAAAAGCAGAGCCGAGCGAGTGAGTCTGGCCGTCGCTGCCGGTCTCCTCCAGGGAGACGGTGCCGCGGTCGGAATCGATGCTCCCGGTGGTCGCTGACGGAATGGGCTCGACGCGGACGGTGAAGGTGGTCTTGCCGGAGGCGTCGCTGGCGGGCGCAGCGGTGAGCGCCGTGGTGGTGGCAACGGCTGCGTGCGACTGGCCGAAGGCGGCAGACGCGAGTGCGAGAACGGCAGCGGCAACCGGAAGCGCGCGGAAGGACCAGCGCGAAGACGACAGGGTACTGCGCGAAGCTGACTGCAAATCCAAATCCCTCGTTAAGCCGAGACGGAAAGTGAGTGCTACCGAAACGGGGTGTAGGGGTATTGTATCCGCGCCGGGCGGCAAATGGCTTGCGGCCCACGAGTTCGGGGCCACCGGATTGCTTAACGCTGCAGCCAGGCGGGTTTGGTAAAGGGGTTTTTGGGCCGAAACCCGGAGCGGTCCCCTGTGGCGCCTCCAGGCTGGGCTGCGGAGCGATGTGCGACGGCATCCACGCTGCCGCGGTCCGAAGCGCAAGATGCAGGATATGGCCAGCGGTTTGCGCAGCCGGCAATGTGGCTTACCCTGAATCCGCGAAACGTTCTCTGAAACTCTGTCGTGTGCGCCATTCCCTGGCGCAGCGGCGCTCTTGGAGGCAATTCCCGATGGCTTTCCGGGCTCTTCGAATCATGGTTCGCGTTCTCTTACCCGCGGTTCTCGCCGCGGGCTGGCTTGCGCCGCTCGAGGCGCAGCAGCAGGCCGTGGTGATGGACCACAATGGCAGCACGGTAATGTTCGAGCCGTATGCGCCGAACATCCTCCGGGTGACGCTGAGCATGCAGCATGATCCTGCCGTCGCCGCGCCGGGATATGGCTTTGTCGCCAAGCCGAATAGCGATGGGTGGACGCACACGTCGGATGACCATGGCGACACCTACCGATCCTCGCGGATGGTAGTGACGCTGGATGCGAGCCACCACGGTGGCAAGCAAAGCCTGACACAGGCGGATATCGCGAAGTTTTTCACCGGGTCCACGCCGGGCGCGCATATCCGCGTCACGACGCCGGAGGGCGCCACGCTGGTGGATATGGTGGGCTGGCAGCAGTCCGTACCCAATCACAAGGACGGGAATGCGGACATTCTGTACGACAAGCGCCCGGGGGATGAGGCGTTCTTCCAGGTAGGCGCGACGTTCGTCTCGCCGCCGGACGAGCACTATTACGGGCTGGGCCAGGACCAGCATGGGTTTCTGGATCATCGCGGCCACACGGTGGAGTGCTGGAACAACTACACCGCGACCGGCGGCCCCAGCTTTTGTGTGCCATTCGCGGTTACGAATAAGGGCTATGGGCTGATCTGGGACAATCCATCGCAGACGACCGATCGAGCCCGGCTTCAACGAGCAGACGCGGTGGACCTCCGAGGTGGGGAACCGCGTGTCGTTCTTCGTGATCGCGGGACGGACGACAGATGAGATTTACGAGGGCTACCGCCAGCTGACCGGCGCGACGCCGATGCTGCCCAAGGCGGCCTATGGATTTATCCAGTGCAAACAGCGCTACATGACGCAGGACGAGCTGCTGGCGGTAGCGAAGGGCTATCGCGAACGGCACTTGCCGCTCGATGTCCTGGTCGTGGACTGGTTCTATTACACGAAGATGGGGCAGTTCGACATGGACCCGGTGAAGTGGCCCGATCCGACGGCGATGAACAAGCAACTGCACGCCGAAGGGATCCAGACCATGATCAGCGTATGGCCCCGCTTCACCGAAGGCTCGCGCTACTACGACTTCGTGCTGAAGAATGGCTGGTTCGAGCATCTGGCCGACGGTACGCCGACCAACGGACTGCCCTATGACAAGGCGGGCTCGGACATCGACACGACCAATCCGGATGCGGCGAAGTGGTACTGGGGGATCATCCGCGACAACCTGGTGTCGAAGGGCTTCGACGCCTTCTGGGCGGATGAGACGGAGCCCGATCTGCCACCGAACGGAAGCTATTTCTCCATCGGGCCGGGCACGCGCTACTTCAACGTCTATCCGCTGTTCCATACCGCATCGATCTATGACGGCTTCCGCCGCGACCTGAAGACGCGCGCGCTGGTGCTGTCGCGCGATGCGTACCTGGGCGCGCAGCGCAACGGCACGATGTTCTGGTCGTCGGATATCGCGCCAACGTGGAACACGCTGCAGCGGCAGATCCCCACCGGACTCGACGTGACCGCATCCGGCATTGCGTACTGGGGCAACGACATCGGGGGCTGGCAGTATCTGCCCTATCGCCACGTGCCACTGCATACGCCGCTGCTTGATCCGAGCGATGCGCGCGACAACGTGGGTTATTACGACGACTATCCGGAGCTATATACGCGATGGTTCGAGTACGGCGTCTTTCAGCCGAACTTCCGTACGCACGGCAGCCGCAACCATAACGAGGTGTGGTCCTATGGCAAGCAGGCGGAGCCGATTCTGGAGAAGTATCTGCGGCTGCGCTACCAGTTGATGCCGTATATCTACTCGCTCGGTTACGCGACGCATGAAACCGGCGCGCCGTATATGCGGGCGCTGTTCATGGATTTCCCGAACGATCCCAAGGTCGCAGAGCTGGGCGATGAGTATATGTTCGGGCCGGCGCTGCTGGTGGCTCCGGTAACGGAGCAGGGCGCGACGACGAAGCATGTCTATCTGCCCGCGGGTGCGGACTGGTACAACTACTGGACCAACGAACGGCTGCACGGCGGCCAGTGGATTGAGGCGAGCGCCCCGATCGATACCATTCCGCTGTTTGTCCGGGCGGGTTCCATCCTGCCGTTGGGTGCGCCGGTGGAGAATACGTCGCAGCCGCAGCGGCTTGAAAAGCTGCGTATCTACGTCGGGGCGGATGCGGACTTCACGCTCTACAACGACGATGGCAAGACGTATGCCTACGAAAAGGGCGAAAGCCAGATCACGCACCTGCACTGGGACGATGCGGCGCACAAATTGACCCATACGGGTGCGGCGGCCTGGGAGGGCAGCGCCGCGAATCTGATTGAGGTGGTCAAGGCGAAGTAATTCGCGAGACATCGCCCGCCGGAAGCGCTCTGATTCGTTGTAACTGGCCCGGATTCCCTGCGTCCAATGCGCACCGGGAGGATGAGCATGGCGCGTTTCACAACGGGAATCAGGATTGCATTGCTGGTCAGTGCGGCGCTTGTTTTTGCGGCGGTGCTGCTGGCGCAGGGCCAGCTCAAGCTGAACCCGCACCTGGACTACAGCAGCGACAGCGTGGATGGGCCCTTGATTACCGGCAACGATACGCAGACCGGCGTTGTCGCGGGCAAGCCGAACTACGTGATGATCTATGGCGAGGGCTGCTACAACTCGAAACGGCAGGCGCGGCGCACGGTGGCTCTATCGGAGCGATATGGAGACAAGGTGAACTTCGTCATCATCGACCTGGACAAGCCGCAGTCGCCCGCGCAGCTCAAGCTGGTGCAGACATACTACGGGGGGTCGATCCCGGACCTGGTCCTGCTGGATGGCGACGGGAAGCCGGTCTACAACCAGGCCGGCGAGCAAAGTGAAGAGGTACTGGGCCGGATACTGGACGGCGCATTGCAGCAGACGACCGACCAGGAGAGACACTAAGAACCGTATGGTGCAGGCATTACCGAAAGAGCTGGAGTGGATCGCGCGCATCCTGAAGGGGGAGCGCGACCTGTTCCATGAGCTGATACGACCTTACGAGCGTGCGGTGTATATGACAGCTATCTCGATCCTGCGCGACAGTGCCGAGGCGGAGGACGCGGCGCAGGAGGCGATGCTGAAGGCATATCGCGGGCTGGGCAGCTTTCGCGGCGATGCAAAGTTCAGCACCTGGCTGACGTCGATCACGCTCAATGAGGCGCGCAGCCGCCTGCGCAAGACGGCGAAGGTGAGGGTGGAATCGCTCGACAGTACGGATCAGGAAGAGGACTACACGCCCTTCCTGGTAGCCGACTGGCGCGAGATTCCGAGCGAGACGCTGGAACGCGAAGAGCTGGCGCAGCACATCGAGCAGGCGATTCAGGATCTGCCGCCGAGTTATCGCGAAGTCTTTCTGCTGCGCGACAAAGAGGAGATGTCGATTGAGGAGATCGCGCAGGCGCTGGGGGTAAAGGCGAACCTGGTGAAGGTGCGGCTGTTCCGCGCACGCATGATGCTGCAAAAGCAGTTGGCGCCATACCTGAAGCGCGAACTGCCGCAGCGGCGGCGGTGGTTCTCCTGGTTAGGAGGCAGGGCATGAAACTCGATTGCAAGCACGTGTGGCCCTACATCTCCGACTACATCGACGACACGGTAACGCCGGAAGAACGCCACGCCATCGAACAGCATCTGGAAACGTGCGAGGTGTGCTCGGCGATTCTGGACTCGGTGCACAACATCCTGGTGCTGACTGCGGACGATCGGATCTTCCGGCTGCCGCTGGGTTACAGCGAGCGGCTGCATGAGCGCATTGGTGAGGAACTGGCGAAGGCTGGGCCTGACGGCGGCTAGTGCGGATGATGCAGGATCACGTGTGTGATCTCCTCCGCCGCGAGACAGACGAAGGTGAGGATGGCAAGGGCGATCTGCCAGCGCTCGCCGCGCAGCTTACCGGGAGGTAGCGCGCCAATGCGCCATTGTGCCGCAGGCCGCGCGCGCAGACGCCGGACGTGCCAGATGACAAACAGATTCAGAGCTGCGCCGAAGGCTGCAATGAGCATCATGGGGATGCGGATCGAGTCCCCGTGCCACACCTGCAGCGACGCACTTGTGCCGACGGCGGCCGCCAACGCACCCAGTCCGATGAAGACGCGCAGCGCGCCAATGGCAACCACGGCGGGGCAGATGGTCTGCAGCGCCGCGAAGAGGAACGCGGAAATTCCCAGATAGCGCGAATCGGCTATCCGTTCGGATAGGGAAGGTGGCGGCTCGGCGTTTTCCGCGCGAGCGGTCACGGCATCAGTGGCCTTCATCATAGTCATATTCATTTTCTGCCCAGTAATCACGCGGCCGCGCGTCGCTGAAGCTGATACTGCCAATCTGCTTGAGATGCTTGATGCCGTATTTGAGCGGCGTGACCAGCCGCAGCGGCGCGCCATGATAGATGGAGAGCGGCTGTCCGTTGATTTCGTAGCAGAGCAGGGTCTGCGGGTGCATTGCATCGTCCATGCGAAGGCCAACGTAGTACTGCCGGTCTGGCGTCTCCATGCCCACGTAGCGCGGCAGGCGCCCGTGCGCGCCATGTGCAGGAGGATAGGCACGGATGAAATCACTGAGGCGCGCGCCGCCCCAGTGCACCACCTCGCTCCACCCCTCGATGCACTTCAACTGCGTCACCATCTCGACATGCGGCAGCACGCGAATTTCATCCATGGTCAGCAGCAGGCCAGGTTCCGGACCATTCGGCTGGCCGTTCGAGCGGTCCAGATTGCCATCGCCTTCGACGTAGGTGTCGAGGCTGTCGTCCTGCGCCATGATGGCGGGGTCGTCGGCGTACTTCCATGTGTTTACGTCGGCCACATAGTGAGGTGAGCTTTGTGCATTGGCAAGGTTCTTCACCTGCAGCCGCCAGCGATCGAGGCGCAGCGCCGGATCGAGACCGATGACGCCGTTCACCCGGACATCAGCCACCGCGTGCGAGCGAGGAAATGTGGGGGCCAGTCCGCGATCGCCGAAGAGCGCATGGGAGAGATCGCCGTCGAAGTCAAGAACATGGCGCAGTGGCGCGGGCACCTGACCGATCTCCGGTCTTCCGAGAGCCCATCGCCATGCACCATAGAGGCCAGCGGCACCGACGGCGCCGGCAAGGAAACTGCGCCGGGTACGGCGGCGCGCCCGCGCGCGAACCGCGTCATCCGGATCTGCGGGCGGCGTCTCGCCAAACAGAGAGAGAGGCCGGTCTTGTTCTTCGCCGCTCATCGCCGCTCCTGCTGATGCACACCGTTCACGCTCTGCACCAATTCGAAGCCGGCCACCATGGCGCGGAAGTTGTTCCAGCCTGCGATGGCAACCTGCACCACGTGGACGACGAAGAACACCACGTAGCCGATAGTGAGCCAGAAGTGGAGAAAGCGCGCGAACTCATAGCCGCCGAGCACAGTGGTGAGCCAGTGGAGTTGCGTGGGCTTGTAGATGGCGAGGCCGGTGAGGACAGAGCCGGCGCCCGCGAGAAGGATGAGCGTATAGGCGATCTGCTGGGCCGCGTTGTACTTGCCCTGCGAGGGCTTCTCGCGGCGCAGATGCAGATCGTGCAGGAAGACGTGCCACGCGTCACGGAGTGCATGGCGGCCGGGCAGGAGGTCACGCCATGCGCCGGAGATGAAGGTATAGAGCAGGTAGAGCAGGCCGTTGATGCCGAAGAGCCACATCAGCACGAAGTGCCAGCTCAACCCCTTGGCCAGCGAGAAGGTGATACCCAGCTTGTCGTAGAACGCATCCGGGAAGAAGCGGAAGAGCGTCCAGGAACCGATGCCGATGCGGTAGACCTGATGCGAGTAGTCGCCGCTCGCTGCGGAGTCAGCCCAATAAATCATCAGGCCGCTCCAGATCATGAGGGCCAGTAGCGGGAAGTTGAGCCAGTGCATCCAGCGCGTGGCCAGCGGATGCTTTTCGCGCAAGGTGAGCAGGGGGGTTGGCGGTTGAGCGGGTAGGGGGATGTCGGGACCGCTGAGATTTGGGTCGGAATTCGGCTCGGGACTCGGATCGGGGACCGGCGCCACGGCTGGCACGCGCTGTTCCGGCGTTGGAGAATCCGGGTCTAGAGATAGATGGTCGTCAGCCATGAGGAAAACTACTCCTGCTCGTGCGACGCGAGAAAGCTGCTCCGGTTACAGAGCCTTAGTGCATGCGGCGGCGGTCGTCCGGATCGACGTAGCGGCCTTCCTTGTCGAAGTGAACCTCGCGTCCCTGCTTGCCCATGTAGACCTGGAACTTGCGTGCGGCACGGGCACGCTTCCAGCGGTAGTAGTTGTTGCGCATGCCGTAGAGGCCTTCGCTGGCGGCGTAGCCATAGCCGCGGCGCGGGGCCATCTTGGCGTAGAGATAACCACCCAGGCCGCCGCCAAGATAGGCGACGTACTCGACCGGGTTGCCGCCACCCAGCAGCATGACGACGGCGATCAGCATGAAGATGATGGCGAGATATTTGGCCTTGATGCCGAAGGGCAGCGGGAACATGAAGAACTGCTGGTCGCCGAAGAGCACGGCGAAGCAGGTGAGCAGGCCGAAGAGCGCCACGTCCGTGCCGGGGATGGTGCCGTTGGGCGCCATGCCGAGGATGCCGGTAAAGGAGAGCGCCGTGGCCAGGATGCCGCCGGCGAGCGTGGAGACGAGATAGGTCTCCAGCAGCCACCGGCTGCCCTTCACGTCCTCCAGATAGAAGCCCATGAACCACAGCGACAGCATGGTGAAGATGATGCTGAGCAGGGACATGTCCGGGACGAAGCCGAAGGTGAGGGGCTGCCAGAAGAGGAAGCGATGCACCACGGCCGACGGAGTAAGGGCCAGCAGCGCCGGGACGAGCGCGAGTGGGTGCAGGAAACGCGCCAGCAGCCACGCCGTATAGACGGCGAGGTTGACGAAGATCAGGTTCCTCGTCATGCCCGCGAAGGGCGGGAAGGACAGCGTCAGCGGTCGAGAACCGGGCATATTCCCTATTAGAGCGGATTTCCCATTGCTATGCCCAGCTGGCTCTACCTAAGAGCGACTTTTCTTAACAGGGCAACCCCAATTCGACCCTATCGTTCCGGGAGCGGTGCTACCGCCGGGCTGCATTGACCGGATTGACCGGCGCTGTTGCAGGCTCGGACGCCGAAGATGACATTGTCCTTCGAGATGGGGAGGGTCATGGAGCCTGTGGCGGCATCGGCAGCGGAGACTGGCTGGTGGTATTGCCAGTCGGGCGCCGAGGTGTCGCGCCAGACGATATCGAAGTGGGCAGAGGCAGGCATGCCGGGTCCGGGCTTCCAGCGCAGGGTGCTGTCGTTGTCGAGGTTGCTGGTGACAATGCGCACCTCTTCCGGTGCAGCCGGCGCAGAGGCAAGTGTGGCCAGCGTGGCCGCGTTCAGCCGGGCCACGTTCGCTACATAGTTGAAATCGACATACTTGAGCAGGTCACCATACTGTTTGCCGTTCTCGACCCGGACGTCCTGGTGCTGATGATCGAAGTTCTCGCGCCATTCGGTGAAGCGGATGGCGGCGAAGCCCTGCTGATTGAAGGAGAGGTGGTCGCCGCCGCGGAGAAAGCGGTCAAGCCGGAACTCCAGGACCGGACGGAACCCGGTTGGGCTGGTGTGAAAATAGGTCCGGCCGACACCGGCGACGACCCGAGCCAGCTCGCGCGAGGGTCCGTCGCTTTCGAGGCCGAGTGCGAGGGTGCGCTTGATCTCCTCCTGCGTTGCCGTGGCGGGAATGCCCTGGGAGAAGACGCGGACGCGGGTCTTGTCCTGCAATGTGTCGCCGGGCGTGGTGTCGCCGCCCACGATGTCGTTGTTGAGCACGCCCGCAAGCTGCCAGCCCTGCTCTTTGGCAAGCGTCGCCAGGTGTTTGCTGCCATAGAGCCCCTCCTCCTCACCGGCAACCGCGACGAAGACGATGGTGGCGGGCCAGCGGTGCGGGCTCAAAACGCGCGCACATTCGATGCTCACGGCGGTGCCACTTGCATCGTCATTTGCACCAGGGGCATCGCCGGAAGTATCTGCCCAGTTGCGAAACACATGGGAATTGATCGAATCGTAGTGGCCGGTAACCAGATACATGCGGCTGGCCTGGGCGGGATCCGTGCCGCGCAGGATGGCGTAGACATTCGTAATCGTTGTAGGCACCTTTATACGGCTGCGCGGACCGGAATCCGCGGGCTCGGTGAAGGTGTCGGTCTTTACTTCGAGGCAGCCGTGGCAGGCATCCGAGATCTGCGTGAACTGTTGCTCGATCCACTTCGCCGCCGCGGTCACGCCTGTATTCGGCGGACGGTCCGTATCCATGCTGGAGATGGTGTTGCGGGTATGAAAGTCGACCAGCGTGCTGATGGTCTGGCGGATATGCACGGCGGAAACGCCGGCGAGCGCGTGCGCGATGACCGGATCGGCAGCGACGGTAGAGATGGGATGTGCGGTGTCCGCCGGCTTGGCCGGAGCGGCCAGGCCGGGGCAAACGGCCAGCGATGCGAAAACCGCGCTGCATACGACGGCGGCGATGGATTTCGAGGGTGTAGCGGCCTGACGCGAAGCCCTCCCGCTACAAAAGCGATGCACTCCGTGGATAGAATTCACACGCGCATGGTCTCATATCCGACATTCGTAACCCATGAGCATCTTGACGCCCCGGGGGGTTGCCTCTAAAACTAGCCGTAAGGCGGATGCTTGAGAGAATGTTCTCAGGCAGGTATCGGTTTTATCCGGGCACTGACGATGCGCTGACGCGTGCTTGCGATGAATCTAGATTTATGAGGAAAATGAACGGAGTTGGCACCCTTGGCGCCAGCGCCGTCATCATCAATCCGTAAGTGATCGTACTGGAACGTTTTCACTGTTGCGATGTAGCAGCAAGACTCGCGAAGGTGGCTTCTCCTGACGGAGAGCCATACAGACAGTGGCGCTCCGGCGTTACATCTTCAGTGAACGTCCTAGCCTGGAGGGCAGGAAATGCCAGCATGTCCGGAATGTGAAAGCGCACTCGATATTGACGCCGACGATGTGGAAGAAGGCGACGTGGTCTCGTGTGAAGAGTGCGGGACCGAATTCGAAATCGTAGCCACCGAGCCGCTGCAGCTCTCCCAAGTGGAAGATGGCTATGATGATGAAGACGCAGAAGTCAAAGATGAGGAAGAGGAGTAAGGATGCCGAATTTTCGCACGCGCCACATCGGACGATGTCTGGCCGTGCCTGTGGTTCTAAGCGGGCTGCTTGTGGGGCCTTCGATGTTTGTTGCTTTTCCTGCCGCTGCAATCGCGCAGGCAGACCAGCGCGTGGTACAGGGCAAGGTGGAACTTTCGAGCGGGGACATGGCGAAGGGCGCCATCGTCTACATCAAGAATGGGAAGACGCTCGAAGTGCGCACCTACATCAGCACCGCCGACGGCAGCTTCCGCTTTGGGCAGCTCAATCAGGATGCCGATTACACGGTGTGGGCGGAGTACCAGGGGAAGAAGTCGAAAGAACGGGGAGTCAGCTCCTTTGATAACAAGAAGGTATTCAATATCGTGTTGAAGATCGGCGCGTAATTTGAGATTCGGTTGATTTGGAACGGAAGGTACAGCAGGTTCCCACTCGACCTTTCGGTTCCGTTCAGGATGTCAGATGATTGCAGTCAAATAGAAAGGCCGCCTCGGTGAGGCGGCCTTCGCTTGCTGCATGGAAGTGCGCTTACTCGCCGCGTTTCCAGTTCATCAGATCGCCGAGCGTGGTTGTGGAGCCGGAAGCAGCAGGCGCCTTGTAGGCTTCCACATCGGCGCGGCTGCCCTCTTCGCCCACGGCACGCAGGCTGAGGCCAACCTTCTTCTCCTCCGGGTTCATCTTGATGATCTTGAAGTCGTATTCCTGCCCGGCTTCGAGCTTCACCGGCTGACCCAGCGCATCGGCCGCCTCGGAGACGTGGCAGAGGCCCTCGATACCCTCGGCGATTTCAATGAAGGATCCGAACTGCGCGGAACGCAGCACCTTGCCCTTCAATACGTCGCCAACGCGGTGCTGATCGAAGAAGGTCTCCCAGACATCGGGCTGGAGCTGCTTGATGCCGAGCGACAGGCGGCGATTCTCCGCCTCCACGCCGAGCACCACGGCGCGCACCTTCTCACCCTTCTTCAACACCTCGGAGGGATGCTTCACGCGCTTGGTCCAGCTCAGATTGGAGACGTGGACCAGACCGTCGATGCCATCCTCGATCTCGATGAAGGCGCCGAAGTCGGTGAGGTTGCGCACGCGGCCTTCCACGATGGCGCCTGCCGGGTAACGCTCCGACAGGTGCTCCCAGGGATTCTCGAGCAACTGCTTCATGCCGAGAGAGATGCGGCGGTCGTTCGGATTGACGGAGAGGACGACGGTCTCGACCTCGTCGCCGGGCTTGACCATCTTCGACGGATGCTTCATCCGCTTGGACCAGGTCATCTCGGAGACGTGGACCAGGCCTTCAATGCCCTGTTCCAATTCGACGAAGGCGCCGTAATCGGTGACGCTGAGGATACGGCCACGCACGCGCGCGCCAATGGGATAGCGCTCCACGGCGTCGAGCCACGGATCCGGCGTGAGCTGCTTGAAGCCGAGCGAGACACGCTGCTTGTCCTTGTCAAACTTCAGCACCTTCACCTGGATCTCGTCGTTGACGTTGACCAGGTCGCGCGGGTGCGTCAGGCGGCCCCAGGACATATCAGTGATGTGCAGCAGGCCATCGATGCCGCCCAGGTCGACGAAGGCGCCGTAGTCGGTCAGGTTCTTCACCGTGCCGTTCAGGATCGCGCCCTCTTCGAGGTGCTCCAGAGTCAGGGTGCGCTTGCTGTTCTGCTCTTCTTCGAGGATCTCCTTGCGGGAGACGACCACGTTGCCGCGCTTCTTGTTGAGCTTGATGACGCGGACATCGATGGGCTGACCGATGTAAGCATCCAGATTGCGCACCGGGCGAATCTCCAGCTGCGAGCCGGGCAGGAATGCCTTGATGCCGATGTCGACGGTGACGCCGCCCTTGACGCGGCCCAGCACGGTACCGGTGATCGGCACCTTCTCGGTGTAGGCCTTCTCGATGGAATCCCAGACCCGGTGGCGCTGCGCCTTCTCATAGCTCAGCAGGTAGCCGCCCTCGGCCTCCTCGCGCTCCACCACCACGTCGATCACATCGCCGGGATGCAGCTTGGACTGACCGGTGTGATCGGTCACCTGCTCCAGGGGGATGAGGCCCTCGCTCTTGAGTCCGACATCCACCACCACATGCTTGTCCGTCAGCTTCACCACTGTGCCCTGGATGATGTTGTTCTCATCCCCCTGGGCAATGGCGGCCTCGGCGGCCTGCTCGCGGTCAAACGATTCCAGTGCCGCGGCAAAATCCTCCATGCTCATGTCTTCATCCGCGCTCATGGCTACGTCTGCCGGTTCGGCAGTCGCGACGGCGTCATGAGACTCAGACACGGAGGTCTGGCCAGCTTCGCCGTGGTGATACTCGGCGCTCTGGTGGTTGTAGGTGGGTTCGGTCGACGGCTGTTCGTGCTCCGTCGCGGCATCAAGCGTTGGGGTTTCCAATTCGGTGTTCAGGGGTTTGCTCTCGGTTTGTTCAGAATGTAGGGCGTCTGCCATAGCTACCAGCTCCGGATTCGTCGGCGGTCCCTTCTACCGCCTTCGGCGCTCTGGCAAACGGGCCCCGCAACGGGGCGCATCGGACAGTCGCCGTCGGGGCGCGCCAATCGGGGGAAGTCAGGTCCTCTTCGAGGTACGGTACAAAGCGGTTCCGGAGAGACCGGCGCGCCTTGCTCCGCTTCGGCTTCCTGACGGTGGCGAACCCAGGGCACTCGCTGCTGCTGCCTGCATCCTTATCGAGAGGCGATTCCGCTGGGCCCGCTGGGAATCCGCACAAGTTCGGCGGATGCGCTGCAGGTCTCCAGTAATGGAGTTGCCTTGGCTTCGGAATGGGCAGGGATCGCAGTGGAAGCCGCACCTGCGAATCCAGCAGACAGGGCTTCAGTCCCAAGTGTAGCAACCGGCCATAGGCCAGTCAAACAAAGGATTCACGCGGATGGAGTTCGGATTCACGCAGATAGAGTCTGTGAAAAAATCGTGAACGCGCGAGTCCCCTTCCGGGACCGGCGGCAGCGCGGACTGGCCCTTATACTCGCCGCTAGAGCATTCTCACGCTGCGCTCAAAAGCGGAGAAACTCTAGACGTGGTCTTTCCCGATAACTTTTCCTGGCAAAAAGGCCGTGCGAACGGTTGCTGGTTTCATCGGGAATCACAGGATCATCTGGGATCACAGGACTGGATTTATAGAAAAGGGCTCTATGGATCATTTGTGGACGCCTTGGCGTTACACGTACGTCACCCAACCCAAGGATCAGAATCCCGATGCGGGGGAGGCTCGGGCCGGCGTCCCGGCCCGGCTCGCTGCGTGGCCAGGTGACCGTCACTGCGTCTTTTGCAACCTGATCGCAGCCGCCGACTACGCGGTCGAGCACGGCATGACTGCAGAGGAGGCAGATCACGCGGCAAATATCGTGCTGCGCGGCCGCACCTGCTACATCTGCCTGAATGCGTATCCGTACTCTTCCGGACACGTGATGATCGTGCCCTACGTTCATGAGGGGTCGCTGGCAGCGCTGGCGGCCGATGCCGCCACCGAAATGATGGAGTTATCGCAGCGGAGCATACGGGCGCAGGAACGTGTCTACAGGCCGGACGGCTTCAATATGGGGCTGAACATGGGAACCGCGGCGGGCGCCGGGGTGGCAGGACATCTGCACATGCACGTGCTGCCACGCTGGCTCGGCGACACGAACTTCATGACGGTGGCCAGCGAGACCCGCGTGCTGCCCGAGATGCTGGAACAGACCTGGCAACGCCTGCGCGAGGCTCTGGCGAGCATCTAACTTCGCCGGACGCAATACGCGTGAGGAGGAAGGCCATGAGCAGCAACAAGACCAGCAACAAGACCAAGGTGAAGCCCGAAGAACCGACGACGCCCCCGGGCGCCCCGACTTCGGTGCAGCACATCGCGCCGGAGGATCACTATGCCTCCAGCGGACAGCATCGCGAGCAGAGAGAGGCCTTGAAAAAGAGCGTGAACGAGAAGCAGGCTCGGCCTCCTGCGGGCCAGAATGCCGGCCAGCACAGCACCGGCAGCTTTACGGGAACGACAGGCGGAACGCAGAAGAAGCCTTAATCCGCTCCACACACCCTCACGGCAGCATGTTCAGGGCGCTTTTGCGCGTTTTCTGCGTTTTTTGGAGATTTCCGGAACCCGTGCTCTCCTGGCGACGTATCCGCGGCCAGGAGAAAGCCCATGTCCTTCCTATCCGCTCGTCTTGCTGGCTGTGCCTTTGCTGCCGCAGCCACACTTTCCTTTGCATCGTTCCCTGCGTTGGCCCAGGTATCGGGGCATGACTGGCAGAAGACCTATGCGGTGAGCGGCAGCGCATCGCTGGCAATCGAGACCGGCGATAGCAGCCTGGATATCCAGTCCTGCGGCGACTGCAAGGAGATCCGGGTGCAGGTGCACTCTGGGCGTGACCTGAATGACTACCACCTGGAAGAACATCAGGACGGCGATCATGTTTCCTTCTCGCTGAAGGAGAAGCCGATGTGGGGCTTTCATGTGGGTTGGAAGGGCGAAGGCACGAAGGTCACGGTAGAGACTCCGGCTCATCTCGATCTTGACGCGAAGACGGCGGATGGCAACTTCTCCGCGCGCCAACTCACGGGCAATCTTCAGGTGCGCTCGGGAGATGGCTCCGTGGCGCTTGACGATGTCCACGGAGCGCTGCGCCTTACCTCTTCCGACGGCAATGTGGTGATCCGCGGCGCGACCGGCACACTGGAGGCACGCGGCTCGGACGGCCATATGCAGGTGGACGGGCAGTTCAGTGCGGTCCAGATGCACACGAGCGATGGCAACCTGGATCTGACCCTTGCGGCGGGCTCGCAACTCAATGCCGCGTCGCGCATCGAGAGCTCGGATGGACATGTTGTTGTCCACGTGCCGGCGACACTCGCTGCCGACCTCAACGTCACCACCAGCGACGGTCGCCTCGATTGCAGCCTTCCACTGACGATGGATCACTACGACAGCAGCGAGTCGTCCGGCCACTCGGTGCATGGACGTCTGAACGGCGGGGGGACGCCGCTCACCATTCGCACTTCGGATGGAAACGTCAGTATTGCGGCGCTTTAAGACTGCGAGAGCGTGGGCTGAAAAAAAAGCGCAGGAAATCCCTCCGCCACGGCTCTGCCGCTTCAGTCGTGATGACGCATGAAGAGGCCTTTTAGCCGGTGCGACGCTCGCCGGTGAGAACCGAGTCGAGCAGTCCGTTCAAATTGCTGGCGCGAGTGCGTAATGCGCTTTCCGTCTGGTTCGCATTGCGATTGCGCGCCTGCAGTGTCATCAGCTCGTCGGCAATGTTGATGGCGGCCAGCACCGCGACGCGCAGCGAGTCCACAGTGGTGCCCTGCGCGGCGACGGCGCGCATCTTGGTGTCGACAAGGTTGGCCAGCCGCTCGATGTACGCGGGATCCTGTCCGCGCAGGTGATAGGGCTGGTCGTAGATTTCAACGGTGACGCCTTGGCTGGTATCGTTCATCATCGCGGGCTAGATTTCTCCTTCTGACTGGCGCAGTGTTGGCCGCGCGTGCTGCGCAGTCGGCGACTACGCGGTGAATTCGTCCAGATGCTTCAAGAGCCGCTCGACGCGGCCGCGTACATGGTCCCGCTCCTGCTGTAACTGGCCGATCTCGCCTTCCAGCCGCGTGGACTGCTCGGCGCGACTCGCCAGTTGACGCTCCAGCTCGGCACTGTGCCGCTGAAGCTCTTCGACCTTCGCTGTGGCGGCAGCGTGGGCCTCACGCTCTGCCTTCAGCAGCTCTACCGCGCGTAGAACGCGCTCTTCCAGAGCCTGAAAATCGGCTGCTGCCAGGGTCTCTGCTCCCTGATCGGTGATGTCCATTGCGACAGCTGCCATACATCCTCACTGCATTGGGGGAATGATGCTTACCTAAACCGCAGTATATCGCCTACGCAAACGCGTGAAGGCAAATCCGATTCGCTCCCTGTGCATATGTGTGCCGTAATTGACAACCTCTTGCCATCGGTTGTTGGATCACGCGCGCAGCTTGCCGCCGAGGGATTCGAGGGTGCTGACGATGGTGTTCGACCAGGCGTGCAGCTCGTCATCGCGGAGTGTGCGCTCCGTTGACTGGAAGGTGGTTGCCACGAGCATCGAATAATGGCCCGCCGGGACCGCTTTGCCCTTCGCGTCGCGGAAGATCTCGGCGGGGCGGTACTCCTGCAACTCGGCGATCTCGAGGCCGGCGAGCGCGGAGCCGACCGTTTCCCAGTGCACAGCGTCCGGGAATATCAACGAAAAGTCGCGGCGCACTGGCTGATAGCGCGAAAGCTCGTGCGCGGCGGGCTGGCGCAGCGATTGGCGGAAGAGGCGATCGAGATAGATTTCGCCGATAAAGACAGGCTGTCTTAATTTGCGCTGGGCAGCTTCGTCCGGATGCAGCTCGCCGAAGTAGCCGACGGTCGAGCCGTCGACCACGCAGCGCGCGGCGCGCGCGGGGTTGAGCCAGCGGGGCAGGAGACCGCTCTCCGGCGGGAATGCGTCGTAATAGACCGAGCGGGAGGCGAATCGGCCAGCGATGGCTTCCACCAACCCCTTGAGGTCGTAAAAATCGACAGCGCGCGCGGAGTGCAGGCCATCGCGAAGCTGGCCAGTGGCGCCAAAGGCCAGGCACTGCGCCTCGTCGACACGGTCTGGAGAACCAGAAAAGACCGTGCCCATCTCGAAGAGGCGCACATCGTCCACGTTGCGATTCAGGTTGTGGGCCA
The DNA here is from genome assembly GCA_963815025.1 of uncultured Acidobacteriaceae bacterium. Taxonomy (GTDB): domain Bacteria; phylum Acidobacteriota; class Terriglobia; order Terriglobales; family Acidobacteriaceae; genus KBS-83. Next base: position 778,419 of record CAWFFD010000002.1, read on the forward strand.
GCATGGTGAGCATGCCGGGGACCAGCGACGGCCGCAACATGCCGGCCTCTTCGCTGAGCGGATTGTCCATGGCGACGGCGCTGCCGGGCTGCGCGGCAAATGTCGCTGCGTCGGTTGCAGAGCAGAAGGTAGAGGAAATCGCCTCGTGGTAGCCAGCCGACAGAAGCAGATCGCGCACTGTTGCATGTTTTGAGGCGTGGGGCAGTTCCAGCACCGTGCCGGAGAAACTAGGCAGCGTGTTGGCAAAGCGGTTGTAGCCGTAGACGCGCGCGACCTCTTCGACGAGATCGATCTCGCGCTCGAGATCGAGCCGCCAACTCGGGAGAGTGACGGCATAGCGGCCTGCGTCTGTGGGCGCAAGCGTGCAACCGAGGGCGCGGAGGACTCCGGTGGCGACCTCGTCGGTGATGCCAGGGCCTTCGCTGGTGCGGCCCAGCAAGTACGCGCAGCGCGCGACAGAAATGACGATGGGACGCCGCGCCGCCACATGCGCCAGCACCTGCGGAATGACCACATCCACGAACTCACCTTCGATTTGGCCGCCGGTTTGGAGGATGAGCTGCGAGACCAGCGCCGATGCGACCGGCGGCGCGTGGAAGTCGGCGCCGCGTTCGAAGCGATGCGACGCATCCGAGTGAATACCGTGGCGGCGGCTCATGCGCCGCACGACGGCGGGATCGAACCAAGCCGCTTCAACGAGGATGTTCTTCGTCTCCGGCGTGATCATGGTGTCCCATCCGCCCATGACGCCGGCGAGACCCAACGCTTTCTTTTCATCCGCGACGACGACATCGTCGGCATCGAGGACACGGTCTACTCCGTCGAGCGTCTTGAGCTTTTCGCCAGCGCGGGCGTGGCGGACGATGACGGCCCCCTCGATCTTGTCGAGGTCGAAGGCGTGGGTGGGATGGCCCATGCCAAGCAGGACGTAGTTGCTGGCGTCGACAGCGTTGAGGATCAGCTTCTGACCGAGGGCGACGAAGCGCTCCGCGACGATGCCCTGGGATGGACCGATCTTCACGTTGCGCAGGATGCGGGCGGTGAAACGGCCACAGGCTTCGGGAGCCTCAATATGGACGGGTGGCCAGAACCAGGTTTGGCTTCCGGCAGTTTCGTATCGAGCGGTGCGAGCGTGAGTCCGTAGATCGCCGCTGCTTCACGCGCGATGCCGTAATGATTCATCGCGTCGACGCGGTTGGTGGTGATGTCGGTTTCGAAGAGCGAGCCGCCGACGGGCGAAGTCACGTCGAAGACACCCTCGACGGCGATGCCGCGGAGAGTGAGATCGTCGGCAAGTTGCCGGTCGTCCGCAGCAAGCTCGGGTAAATAAGAGCGCAACCATCTCGTAAGAATATTCATTTCATATTCCGTCTATTACTCTTCAGCCGAATCATCATCCGCAGTCAATGCTGCAGCGTCGGTTTGATGGGCCCGAGCCAATGCTGCGACCAAGCGAGAAGCGGCATAGCCCACCGAGCCTACAAACAACGTGGTATACGCCAGCTGATTGCTACACGAATCAAAGTTTCGCTGGCTGATCAACCAACCAGGCTGACAATCTGCGAGGAAGAATGTATCGACAAACCCAGCAAACCAGCGCGTCGAGTTCTCCGCCAGGACACTGTACTGCTGCGACATCGTTGTCATCGTCCATCTGAGTACTCCGACAACGAACCATGCAGCAAATACCATGCCGACAAACAATGACGGTTGCTCTACGAAGGATCGTCCAGCCCGGATGCTGCCGAATGTCGCTTCAATGCCTGTTATACCTATCAGGCCCACAACAAAGCCCGCCGCAGATGCGACCCAAAGCCCATGATCATTCAGAATGGACGCTAGATCGATTTGAGCCCCACTTCTCGTCAAAATCACTGCCGCACCCCAAAGAACTCGGATCGCGATCATGTATCCGATCACAAAGGTGATCGTGTGCAGAGCTAGCAAAGCCGCCCACCTCAACCTACCGGGTCTGGCGCCGTCTTCGCATGCTCATCATCTTTCACGCGAATTGCTCCAGAAACCGCACATCTCCCGAATACAGCAGCCCGATGTCGCTGACGCCGTACTTCATCATCGCGATGCGGTCCAGGCCCATGCCGAAGGCGAAGCCGGAGATCTTCTCCGGGTCATAGGCGGGCTGCTTTTCGCGCACGAAGCCGAAGACGGCGGGGTCCACCATGCCGCAGCCCAGCAGCTCGATCCAGCCGGAGTGCTTGCACTTGCGGCAACCCTTGCCGCCGCAGAAGATGCAGGAGATCTGCACATCGGCGCTGGGCTCGGTGAAGGGGAAGAAGGACGGGAAGAAGCGTGTCTTCACGCTGGAGCCGAAGAAAGCCTTCATGGCGTAGTCGAGCGTGCCTTTGAGATCGGCGAAGGTGATGCCCTCGTCCACGCAGAGGCCTTCGAGCTGGTGAAAGATGGGCGAGTGCGTCGCGTCGGCGGCATCGTTGCGATGCACCTTGCCGGGGATGACGAGCCGGATGGGCGGCGGCTGCTGCTCCATGGTGCGGATCTGCACCGGCGAGGTGTGGGTGCGCATGAGCAGGCGGTCGCGCAGCGGCTTGCGCTCCTGGCGGGCGACGACGAGGGTGTCCTGCGTATCGCGCGCGGGATGGTTGGGCGGGAAGTTCAGCGACTCGAAGTTGTAGTAGTCGGTCTCGACTTCCGGGCCGGTGGCGACGGAGTAGCCGATGGATGCGAAGATGCGCACGGCCTCGTGCCAGGTGCGCAGGATGGGGTGCTCGGCGCCTAGCTGCGGGCGCGTGCCGGGGAGGGTGACGTCGATGGCTGCGCCGGTTGGGCTATGGCGCTTGCCGGCGGCGGCATCGGTCAGGAGGGATTCAATCCGCTCCTTGAGCCCGTTGAAGCGCTGGCCCAGGGCACGGCGCGCTTCCGCGGGCGCGGTCTTCAGCCAGGCATCGCTCACGGTTTTGAGGCGGCCCTGCTTGCGGCCCAGCCACTCCAGGCGGAAGTGCTCCACGGCATCGGCGCCGTCGAGCGAGGCGGCGGAGCGCTCCAGATCGGCGGTCAGCGCGGCAAACGCCCGGTCCAGAGAGGCGTCATCGTAGCCGCCCAGTTGAGGTATCGAATCGTCAGGCATGGTCAAACGTCAGGATAAATCAGCGTGCAGGTGCTTCGACCCAGAGTGGTTCTAGCTGTAATCGAACGCCGTGGCGATGGCGTCAAGACGGCGTTCTAGACCCTATGGAAGCAAGAAGGGCGCGGCCAGTAGCCGCGCCCTTCTTATTGCTGCATCAGATTGCGGTCAGGCAGCGATCTGTCCGTGGTTCGCGGCGTGCGCTTCGCGCGAGCGGCGCACCAGCGCTTCGACGCCGAAGGCAACGCCGGTCACCAAGAGGGTGGAAATGAGGTCGTTGCGGTAGAACGGGAGTGCCGATGCGTAGCAGGCGCTGAGTCCGCCGAGCGTGTGCGGATACATGCCGGAACCGACCCAGACCGCGTAGTTGCTGACGGCAAAGAATGAGGTCGATGCGAGCACCGCGCCCGAGACGACGCGCGTGACATTGGTCCGCTGCTTCAGGAGCAGCGAGCCCAGCACCAGCACGGCGGCATACCAGACCCAGGTAATGAGGTAGTCCTGCGCGTGGAAGGCCATGCGGTAGACGCGGGTGGTGAGGAAGACATCCATGGCCATGAACGGCACGATGGCCCAGGCAGCCTGGCGCAGGGGGCGGCGTGCGCCGAAGTAGAGCAACGAACCGCCAACGGCGGTGAAGTTGAACCAGCCGGAAAGAGCGGCGATGCGGCTGGCCAGAGCGGCCAGGATTAAGACGAACGCGGACATAGGCGACCTCGATCTTCCATTTTATCAGTCCTCCATTTCATCGCGCGCCGATGTAGAAGCTCTTCGCAGCGCATTCTTCGTCAATTCTGTGGCCGGCCATCCATGTAGGTGGCTTCGATCTGGCCGTCCGGCGCGACGAAGACGGAGCCGGAGAGCGGCTTGCGGTTCTGGTGAGAGCCGAACCAGTCCGTATAGCCGAAGCGCATGTCGTGGAAGTTCACCTGTTCCAGGTGTTGTTTCGCATCCTCCGGCATGTCTGGCGGGCTGCCGGGACCGATGTCCTCCACCAGCGGGAACTGCGACCAGTCGAGATAGACGCGGCCGAGCCAGGAGCGCTTTGCCGCGACGACGAAGGGAGTCACGGGCGGCTTGTAGATGGTGCCAGCCGCCTCGTCGATATCGACGCTGTCGCTGCGCGTTTGCACATCTGCGAAGTGGTAGGCATTGTCCGTCTCCACGATGCCCTGCCAGTGGAACGGGTTGATGGGATAGGGTTCGGCGGCCACGCGTACGCACCGGCCGGTCGAAGGAGGTCTGCTGCAGCAGGTGAATCGCGCGTGCGTGCTCCGTGCTGCGCAGGGTGTAGAGCGCGGCCACGCCCACCAATGCGGCAATGGCCCAGCCGCGGCCACGAAAGACGGTTTTGCGGCTCGAAATCTCACGATCCACCAGGCCGAGGAGCGCCGGAATAACCAGACCACCGAGCAGCATGACAAACAGCACCGGCTCAAAGATGAAGACGATATCCCAGGAGTACCAATGCGGATTCCACGGGGCAAAAGGCCGCAAACCGTAATTGTTGGTGTAGTCCAGGAGCAGGTGGCTGAGGTCGGCGATGAGCGCGAAGAGCCAGAGCAGCAGCCATCGCGGCGGAATCGGCGGCTTCTTTCGTCGCAGACGATGAAAACCCCAGCAGAAGAGCGTGACCACGAGCGCGATGAGCGGCGCAGCCAGAAATGTGTGGGTGAAGCCGCGATGATGCTGAAAGGCGACCAGCGGCCCGCGGAAGCCCCACGCGATGTCGAGGTCAGGCGCTTCGGCGGCCAGGGTCATGGCCAGCGTGGCATATGCGGTCTTGCGGTTGAAGCCGGAGCGGCCCAGGCATGCGCCGGTGAGGAGGTGGGTGACGGGTTCCATCGGTTCGTTAAGGAATGTTTGGCGTTCGAGGGAAGCATACAGCCACCGCGTCTGCATCTCTATAATCCGTGACGATGGCCGAGCGAACCAGACAGGCACCCACACTGGCTAAGACCGAGGCGCTGCGCGAGAAGATCCGCCACCACGAGAACCTCTACTACGTGCTGGATACGCCGGAGCTGGACGGATGCGGACTTCGACGCGCTGATGCGCGAACTGAAGGAGATCGAGGCGAAGCATCCGGAGTGGGTCACGCCGGATTCGCCCACGCAGCGTGTCGGCGGCAAGCCGAAAGAGGGTTTCGCCAAGGTCGCGCACTCGCGGCCGATGCTCTCGCTGGACAACGTGAACACGCCGGAGGAGCTGGCGGACTGGGACCGGCGCGTGCGGTCGCTGGCCGGCGGCGATGCGGAGATCGCCTATGTGACCGAGCTGAAGCTGGATGGGCTTTCGCTGGCACTGCACTATATTGCAAACCCCGCCGCAGGCGCTATTGCAAACCCCGCTCGCGGCGCGACAGCAAATGCCGGCGGAGGCGCGGTGCTGGCGCGTGCGATCACGCGCGGCGATGGGACCATCGGCGAGGACGTGACCAGCAATGTGCGGACCATCCGCTCCGTGCCGCTTTCGATTTCGGCAGAAAAGATTCGCAAGAGCAAGCTGCCTGTGCCGTTCGAGGTGCGCGGCGAAGTCGTGATGCCGATGGCCGCGTTTCTGAAGATGAATCAGGAGCGCGAGGCGCTGGGGCAGTCGCCCGCGGCCAATCCGCGCAACTTCGCGGCGGGGACCATCCGCACCATCGAGCCGAATATCGTGGCGCAGCGGCGGCTGGATTTCTATGGCTACTTCGCGCTGCAACTCACGCGAAGGCAAAGAGGGCGAGAATGCCTTCGCGACGCAGGTGGAGACGCTGGATGCACTGACCACGGCCGGATTCCGCGTGAACCCGCATCGTGAGGCGCTGAAGACGCTCGACCAACTGCAGGCCTTCGTGGCGCGTGCCGAGGAGCAGCGCGTGTCGCTCGGCTATGAGATCGATGGCGTGGTCATCAAGGTGAACAGCACCGCGGTGCAGAAGCGGCTCGGCTTCACCGGCAAAGCGCCGCGCTGGGCGATCGCGTACAAGTTCACGGCGCGGGGCGGTGTGACGCGCCTGGAAGACATCACCGTGCAGGTGGGGCGCACCGGCAAGCTGACGCCGGTGGCCGTGCTGAGCGCTGTGCCATCGGCGGCATCACGGTGACGCGCGCGACCTTGCACAATGCCGATGAAATTGAGCGGCTGGGGGTGAAGATCGGCGACTTTGTGCGGGTGGAGCGCGGCGGCGATGTGATTCCAAAGATCGTCGAAGTCGTGGACGACAAGGATCATCCACGGGGGCACAAGAAGTTCCACTTTCCCGCGAAATGTCCGGTGTGCGGCAGCGAGATCGTACGCACCGAGGGCGAGGCCGACTACCGCTGCGTGAATGTGGACTGTCCGGCGCGGCTGCGCGAGAGCCTGCTGCATTTTGCCTCGCGCGGCGTGATGAACATTGACGGTATGGGCGAGGCTGTTGTCACTCAGTTGATGGAGCAGGGATTGGTGCATTCCGTGGCGGACCTCTACTCGCTCACCAGCGAGAAACTGCTGGCGCTGGAGCGCATCGGGCAGAAGACGGCAGACTCGCTGATCGCAGAGATCGAGCAATCGAAGAAAGCGCCGCTGGATCGCGTGCTCTTTGGGCTGGGAATCCGATTCGTGGGCGAGCGCACGGCGCAGTTGCTGGCCGACGCCTTCGGTTCCATGGATGCATTGCTGGCGGCAACGCCCGAGGATCTGGAGCGGGTGCAGGAGGTGGGACCGCGTGTGGCCTCCGCGGTGCATGAGTTTTTTGCCGAGCCGCGCAATCGAGAGCTGATCGAGCGTCTGCGCAAAGCGGGGCTCACGTTCACCGCGGAACGGCGCAAACGTACCGCGAAACTGGAGGGCCTGACCTTTGTGCTTACGGGTACACTGCCTACCTTGACGCGCGACGAGGCAAAAGACCGCATCGAAGCATCGGGAGGGCGGGTATCCGGCTCGGTGAGCAAGAAGACAAGTTACGTGGTTGCCGGTGAGGACGCAGGGTCGAAGCTGGACAAGGCCCGCGACCTGAAGGTGCCGGTGATCGGTGAAGCAAAATTACTGGAGATGCTTGGATGAAGAATGCACTGCCCCTGTGGATGACATTCGGCGCCGCTGCCTTGATGGCGATGGCGCCCGCGGCGCTCGCCCAGAACCTGCCGGCCGGCGTAGGCGGCTACTGGAAGATCACCAGGATGCACCCAAAGAAGCCCATAGCCACTCCTGGCTGCGATGCCAATCCGGCGTTCTTCAGCAAGATGGCGCGCGGCAGCCGCATCCTGATGAGCGATCGCAATATCGTGTGGGGCGGAGCAACAGCGACCGACCCGGCGGCGCAGGTCAACATGGTGGATCCCGCGGAGTTCAGCGCGCATCACCTGGGAGCCGGTGTGACGATGCACGAACTCAACCTGGATCGCGGTTCGAAGGTCGAGGTGATCAAGCTTGGCTCGCCGGGCACGTTGCCCTTCGATACCATCGTGGTCCTGGATCCGAGCAGGGTGTACTTTGAGCGCTGCGGCATCTTCATGGAAGCGATCCACGACAGCGGCTTCGTGGCACCGCCTCTGCCGAACCAGCCGCCGCAGTAGCGGCTAGAGCAATTTCCCTGCAGGTATAGGTCGGCCATCGGAAGTTCATGTGGCCTTTCATTCAGGAAAGGCCACGCCGAAATACTCTCCGCTGCTTCAGGGCCGCAGGGGAAATGCTCTACTTCGGCGCGTAGTATCCCGTGCGGGCCTGCACCACGTAGCTGCCGCGCAACGCGGTGAGATAGATGGTGCGGAAGGAGCCATCGGCGCGGAAGTCGGCCGGCTTGTAGGCGAGCGAGTACTGCGAGCGCAGCTCCTCTTCAACGCGATGGAACTCGTTGGAAATGTCCTCCAGGCGCTGCGGATAGAAGGCGCTGCCGCCGGTGGCCTGCGCCATCTTTTTCAGCACATCGTCGCCGCGCTCGCGCGTGGGGCTGGTGTTGGTGCTGATGGTGAAGATGGTGGTCTCCGCGCGCTGGCACATCTTGATTGCTTCATCCATATAGGCGCGGCTCTGGTTGTCGTCGCCGTCCGAGACCAGGATGAGCGCCTTGCGCACCTCGGCATTTGCGGGAACGCCTTTGAGCATCTGGTCGCGGCAGGCCCTGTAGACCGCGTCGTACATTGCCGTGCCGCCGCCTGGCTTCAACCGGTTCAGCCCCGTCTCCAGGAGATCCGGATTATTGGTGAAGCCCTGCGTGACGTAGGAGGTGGCATCGAAGCCCATGATGAAGGCGCGGTCGGTGCGCGGGCGCAGGATGTTCAGAAGAAATTCGGTGGCGGCCTGCTGTTCAAACTTGAAGCGCGCGCGGATGGAGGTGCTGGCATCGATGACCAGGCCGACGCGCAGAGGTTGATTGGTCTGCTGGGTAAAGCTATAGACCTGCGCCGGAGCGCGCTGATCGTCGAGCAGCGCGAAGTCCTGCTGCTGCAGATTGTTGATGAAGTGGCCGTGATGGTCGGTGACGGTGAAGGTGAGGTTGACCTCGTTCACGTTGGTCTTGAGGGTGTAGGTGCCTTCCTCGTCTCCGGGTGCGGCCTGCTCCGGCTCCTGATCTTTGCCGTCGGTAGCGGGGGCCTGCGCGGGCGGCATCGCAGGCTGCTGCGCGGCCGGGATTGGCGGCGGCTGTGTCACCGGGGCTGCAGGCGGTGGAGAGGCCGGCTTTTGAGGTGCAGAGATCCCGGGCGCGTTGGGCAACGTGTTCGGTGCGGGCTGCGGACGGTTGTCTGGGGTGCGGAAGATGTCGTGGTCTGGGCAGCAAGAGGCAGGCCCGTGACGAATAGGCTAGTGCCGAGCAGGCCTGTCAAAAAAACGCCCGGCAAGTAGTGAGATATGCCGAAGCGGTGCAAGCCCGAACGGCCCAGGGCAGAGGGAAGACGAGGACTCATGGAGGCTGCTTTCATTGTATGCGTTCCTTACCCGCAGAAGCCGCTACCGGTGCGGGAGGGCGCTGGATGGTCAACTCGGTCGTCAATTGTTGAACAAATAACTCAAGCTCCGCAGGCAGCGGCGCCACAAAGGCGAGCGGCGCCCCGGTGACCGGATGCGACAGCGCCAGTTCCGCCGCGTGAAGGAAGTTGCGCTCGAGCTGCAGCGTGGGCTCCGCCTGGGCATTGGATGCGGGAGCACGACGGCGCGGCGTGTGGGAGCGGCCGGTCTCCGGCGCCAGGTGAATCAAAGCCGGTGCGCCGTAAAGCGTATCGCCGACAACCGGATGCCCCAGCGATGCCATGTGAACGCGGATCTGATGAGTGCGGCCGGTTTCGATCCGCACCGAGACGAGGGTGAAGCGGCCAAAGGGCGATTCGATACGGCGCAGCACGCGGTAATGACTGATGGCGATGCGGCCATCGTCACGGCGCGTCGTCATCCGTGTACGGCGGACGGTATCGCGGCTTATGGCGGCGTTCACGGTCCCGCTCTCCGCTGCAACTGCGCCATGCACCAGCGCGATGTAGGTCTTCCGCACCTGACGGCGAGAGAACATATCCGACAGCTTCGCGTGCGCCTTGTCATGCTTCGCCACCAGCAGGAGGCCGCTGGTCTGTTTGTCCAGCCGATGCACGATGCCGGGACGCAAGTCTCCGCCATGCGAAGACAGCTCCTGAAAATGGTGCAGCAGCGCGTTGACCAGCGTGCCGCGGTTGCGCGCATCGTCGGTAGAGCCCGCGCCCGCATGCACCATCATGCCGGCCGGTTTATTCACGACGGCGAGGTCGTCGTCTTCAAAGACGATGTCGAGAGTGATGGCCTCAGGAACAGCGCGCAGCGGGCGTGCCTCGGTCTCACCGGTGACCGAGACTTCTTCGCCTCCACGCAGCTTCAGGCTGGCTTTGGGCGGCTTGCCTTCGAGCAGCACCTTGGCCTCCGACAGCAGCCACTGCACACGGGCGCGGCTGACGGCCAGCGCTTCGACCAGATACTGATCCAGTCGCCGGCCGGCGGCCTCGGCGGGAACGACGAGCGTACGCGCTGTGGGTGTCGTATCAGACATGACGCACCGAAGGTTGCGATTGCCGGCCGAGCCTGGACGGACCGAGCCAGCAGGCGCCGCCGAGCACGACCATCAGCATGCCAATGGCTTGCGCGGGTGTGACGGTGTGGAAGAGAACGGAAGCGTCCGCGTAGTCGCCCGACAGCGGCGCGAGTAGAAAGCGCAGCACACCGTCCGCGAACAGAGCGGTGCCGAGGACCTCGGCCGGCCGGCTCTCTTTGTTCTGCACATTGTTGCGCAGCATCGTGACCAGTACGGCGGCAAGCACGAAGTGACCAATGGCCGCATAGAGTTGCACCGGATGCAAGGCGACGCCCAGCGGCACGCCTGTGGTGCGGGCGGCGAAGCGGCTGCTATAGGTAACAGCCCAGGCCACGGCGGTGGGCGCTCCGAAGTGCGAACCAGCGGCGAAGTTTGCCATGTCGAGGATGGCAAGCGCCAGCACTACGGCAGGCGCGGCCGCATCGAGGGCGCGGATAACGGGCACGCGGACCAGCAGCAGGTAGGCGATGGCCGCAACCACGGCCAGGAGCACACCGAAGACGGCTGCGCTGCCGGTGCTCAATGTGCCGGCGCTCAGAATGAGGAGCGGCGCCTGAAGGAAGCCGCGCCAGTTGTCGATCACGACGGCAAGCCGCGCACCGAGAACGATGCAAAGGACGGTGAGCAGGCCAGCCGTCTGAATCTTTGCCGAGTCCAGGCCGATGCGCCGCGCGATGCTGTTCCAGAGCGCGATGCCGCAGAATGCTGCGACGACCGCGAGCACGCCATAGGTGGAGATCACGAAGGCGCCGAACTGGAGGAAGCGAGGATACATCCGAAAGAAAGGGACCTCGCAGCACAGTGCAAGAGATTCGGCGGGAAGAAGAAGAACAACAAAACCGACCCACGGGGCCGTGCGTTGCGCGCTGGTGAACCCGTCCTAAGACGGTGGGACTCTCCGCAGCTCTTTAGGCATTCCGGACTGGCGGACACTGCACACCGAGCCAATTAATCGAGTCGAGTCCCTGTTCAAGAATTATAGGTTCTACCAGCGTTAGCTCCGCACCTGCTTTGCAGGCCGGTTTCTGATCGGATGCTAACGGGCGCCGTCGCGGTTTGCAAGCTACCCATTTGGGGGATGGCACCGCTGCGGTCCCGAGTCTTAGACGGAAGCGACGCAACTAGGTCTTGCCGCCCTCGTCGCCGTCAGGTTGTCCGGGGTTGGATTGTCCTGGGTTGGGTTGTCGGGGACCAACTTCCGGGCTGAGTTCCTCAAACAGTGCCACGTCCTCTGCGCGCTGCGTCAATTGCCGCGGCAACCGCTTGGACGGTTGCACGCCGAGGACACGCAGCATCTCCGCCTGGCGCACCAGGTTGCCTCGCCCGCGCGTGAGCTTGTCGAAGGCCGCGTCATACGCGTTGCGCGTCTGCTCGATGCGCGCGCCCACTCTACTCAGGTCCTCAACAAAGCCGGCGAACTTGTCATAGAGCTCAGCGCCGCGTTCGGCGATCTGCTGCACGTTGCGCGCCTGCTCTTCCTGCCGCCAAAGATGCGCCACGGTGCGCACGACGAAGAGCAGCGTGCTGGGCGAGACCAGCAGGATGTTCTTCTCCCACGCATCCACCCAGAGGTTGCCGTCGGTTTCCAGAGCGAGCAGGAAGGCCGGCTCAATGGGCACGAAGAGGATGACGAAATCCAGCGTTTCGAGTCCCGGCAGGCGCTGATAGTTCCGCGCGGCGAGACTGCGAATGTGTTCCCGCAAGGACGCACAGTGCCGCGCGGCGGCGTGTTTGCGCAGAGCCTCGTCCGTGCTCGCACAGTAGGTGCCGTAATCGAGCAGCGATACTTTCGCGTCGATCACCAGCTTGCGGTCGCCCGGTAGATGCAGGATGACGTCGGGCCGGGCACGGGTGGCATCCTCGCGCGCGACCGTCTCCTGCAACGTGTACTCGTGATCGCGACGGAGACCCGCCGCCTCAAGGATGCGCTCCAGAATGACTTCGCCCCAGTCGCCCTGCGTCTTGGAGGAGCCCTTCAGTGCCTGGGTCAGATCCTTGGCCTCGTCGGCGAGCCGCTGGTTCATCTCCAGCAAGGACGTGACCTGCTGGGCCAGTGCGCTGCGATCCTTGCTCTCCTGCACATACGCCTGATCGACCTTCGACTGGAACTCCTGCAGCCGCATCTTGAGCGGATCGAGCAGTTGCCCCAGGTTGGCCTGATTCTGCTCTGCGAAACGGCGCGATTTCTCGTCCAGAATGTCGTTGGCCAGCACTCGGAACTGGTCGGCCATCAGATCGCGTCCGTCATCCAAACGTGACTGCGCAGCGCGCTCCGCGGCCAGAGTGGCGTCCAGCGCCGCGAGTTGGCCGCGTAACTGTGCCGCTTCCGCCGCCACAGCCCCCTGCCGGGAGAGCGCGACGAGGTATCCCACAAGGCCGCCAATGGCGAGGCAGGCGAGGGCAGCGAAGAGATAGACCATGACATTCATAACCCAACCGCTGCTTCGGACTTTACGACGCACGATCGACGTTGTGCCGACTGAATCGGCCTGGGTCGCCCGTCTTTACACCCCTGGAGGCCCTCGGTAGACTTGAAGGTTCGGGACCAGCATCCAACGACCGGGGTGTGGGCGTGCCGGTGGTGCGCCCATACGTCGCGTACCTGATAGTCTCAAAGGGATTCATTTCATTCGATTCAGGTGATTGAGGAGATAGGCATGGCAGCAGTGGACGAGAAGGTAAAGCAGATCATTGTGGAGCAGCTCCAGGTGGATGAGGCTGAAGTCACGCCCAGCGCCTCCTTCCAGGAAGATCTGGGAGCAGATTCGCTCGACGTGGTGGAGCTGGTGATGCAGTTTGAAGAGGCCTTCGACATGGAGATCCCAGACGAAGACGCCGAGAAGATCAAGACCGTCAAGGACGCGACCGAATATATCGAGAAACACGCGAAAGGCGGCAAATAACCTTGCGGTGCGATCGACGGGTGGTCGTGACAGGGCTCGGACTTATCGCAGGCCCCGGCAATACCGCGCCAGAGCTGTGGCAGAACCTGCTGGCCGGCAAGAGTGGCATGGCGCCGATCACCGGCTTCGATGCCACCCATTTTCCCGTTACCTTCGCAGCGGAAGTGAAGAACTTCGATCCACTGAAGTTCATTGAGAAGAAGGAATCGCGCAAGATGGCGCGCTTTATCCACTTCGCCATCGCCGCCACCGATGAGGCCTTCCATCACAGCGGACTCAAGGTCACGCCGGAAAATGCCGAGCACATCGGTGTTCACATCGGATCCGGTATCGGAGGGTTCGACATTATTGAGCGCGAGCACAGCAACATGCTCAACGGCGGCCCGCGCAAGATATCGCCGTTCTTCATCCCCGCCGCCATCGTGAACCTGGCGGCCGGCCAGGTAAGCATCCGCTACGGCGCCAAGGGGCCGAATCAGGCCACAGCCACTGCCTGCACTACCAGCGCGCACTCCATCGGCGATGCCTATCGCGTCATCGAACGCGGTGATGCCGACGTGATGATCGCGGGCGGGTCAGAGGCCGCCATTACCCCGATGGGCATTGGCGGATTCGCCGCGATGAAGGCTCTCTCCACACGCAACGATGACCCGGAACACGCCTGCCGTCCCTTCGACAAGGATCGTGACGGCTTCGTAGTGGGCGAGGGAGCGGGCATCCTGATCCTCGAAGAGCTGGAGCACGCGAAGGCGCGCGGCGCGAAGATTCTCGCAGAGATCGTGGGCTACGGCTTGAGTTCGGATGCTTTCCACATGACTGGCATGGCTCCGGAAGGTGAAGGCTGCTTCCGCGCGATGGGCAACGCGCTGAGATCCGCGGAGCTCTCGCCGGACAAGATCGGTTACGTGAATGCGCACGCCACATCGACGCCGCTGGGCGACGCGCTGGAATCGGCCGCCATGAAGAAGCTCTTCGGCGAGCGCGCACTGAGCGGCGAGTTGCCGGTGAGCTCCACCAAGTCGATGACCGGCCACCTGCTGGGCGGCGCCGGCGGACTCGAAGCGGGCATCACAGTGATGGCGCTCATTCACCAGACGGCACCGCCGACGACGAATCTTGTGAACCAGGATCCCGCCTGCGAGCTGCACTATGTGCCGAACAAGCCGCAGCCGATCCAAACGGAGTATGCGCTATCGAATTCCTTCGGGTTCGGCGGCACGAATGGATCGCTGGTCTTCAAGCGCTGGCACGAATAGCTGGTCTTGCATCTACAAAAGCGCCGCGAGCAATCTCGCGGCGCTTCTGCTTTCGTTCGATCTATTCCGCCGCAGGTAGGGGATGACCTTCGAGGATCGAGACATCCAGTTCCGGCACCGGGATGTTGCGCGCAAGCGTGAAGCCTGCCTCATTCAGCAGCTGGCGCCACTCGTGTTCGCTGCGCTCACGGCCGCCCGTCACCGCCATCATGTTCAGATCGCTCATGAAGCGGAAGATCAGCTCTGGTGCTGGAGCTGCGACAACGTCCGGTAAGACGAATTCAATCACCAGCAGGCTTCCTGCGGACGGAACGACGGCGCGGCAATGGCGCAGCATCGCCACCGCCTTTTCATCTGTGAGGCCGTGCAGCACATGCTTCAGCATGTAGACATCGGCGCCCGGCGGCGCGGCTTCGGAGAGATCGGCCGCGATCAGTTCGCAGCGGTCCGCCGTCGCTGCGTCTTTGAAGTGCGCCACGGCCGCTTCGATGGATTCCGGTCTGTCCACCAGCATTCCGCGCAGCGTCGGATGCCGCTCCAGCACGGCCCGGATCAGCGAACCGCCGCCGCCGCCGAGATCGGCCACAACGCCGGTCGCGGGAAACGGCCACGCAGCGGCGATCGGCGCGTAGTTTTCGGTGGAAGCTGTACCCATTACGGCGCGAAAGATGTCGCTTGCGTTGGGGTCCTGCGACCAGCGCGGAATCCGGCCCGCCTCCGCCATGACCTGCACGGCGTTCTGCCCGGTGCGGACGCACTCGCCAAGCTGCGACCAGCAGTCCGCCAGCAGATCCGACCAGAAGACCACACCGGCCCACGCCGAATCCGGCGCGTCCTTTCGCAATGGCTGGCCCATCGCGGTAAGTCGGAAGTGTTGCGGCTTCGTCTCCTGGAGCAAACCGAGCGCCGCCATGGCGCGCAGCAGCCGGTACATGGCCGACGCATCCGCCTGGCAAGTTGAGGCAATCTCCTGCGCGCTCCGATCTGCGTCGCCCAGCGCATCGGCGATGCCAAGCCGCGCCGCGGCACTCAAGACGCAGCTTTGCGAGTACGCCATCGCCATCTCGAGCAGTTCCGTGTTAGCCGTGACATTTCCAATTCCGCACTTGGCAGGCATGCTGCGTCCTCCATCCGCTGAAAGGTGCGCTCCGGCGCTACCGATCATCCTACCGGCATCGTCAGTGCGGCCTTGTAAGAGTTGGATGTGCTGGTTTGGACTAGTGAACCCCGGTGGCCATCAACGCAGGTGGCCGCGATGAGGATGTAGGCTCCGGACGCGGCGCCATGTACGACCTGTAGACCGAGATGTGGAAGCAGGACTGCTGGAACTCCTCTTCCACGTCGATCTTTCCCGCCGTCTGCAATGGCAGCAGATAGG
The DNA here is from genome assembly GCA_963815025.1 of uncultured Acidobacteriaceae bacterium. GTDB lineage: Bacteria > Acidobacteriota > Terriglobia > Terriglobales > Acidobacteriaceae > KBS-83. The sequence continues at coordinate 794,074 of CAWFFD010000002.1, forward strand.
CACGCATCCACGCAACCTCGGATGGGGTGAGTCCCTTCTTCGCGATGTCCACGGCTTCGCCGGTCAGATGCGGAGAGGCGACATCACCCACTGCCGGCGCGGCGTTTCCGTTGATATGCAGCAGATGGCGCTGGTACTCGACGGTCCGCACCGCCGAGTTGATCTGCAGCGGCGTATGAAATCGCTGGTAGTGGACGCGAGCGAGATCCGCCAGGAAACGGCCGGTCCAGGCACGGCAGTAGCGCCTGTTTACCGGCAGGCGGCTGTCCGCGTGCATGGAAGCAAGTTCCGGTAGCGCAACCAGCTTGCCTTCGTGGCGCAGCGTGACGAGATCATCGTCATCCTTCACCCGCAGCAGCCCGTCCTGCTCTGCGCGCTCATTCTGGCGCACCAGCGACTCGTGGCTGCCGCGCAGCGGGGGCAGATTCATTGCGGCAAGCGGCTGCTCGGGCAGGTTCAGCGATGCGGATTCGCTGTCGGTGTCTTCACCGCGGGCGACGCGCTCTGTCTCGTGGCTGGCCGCTGCACGCACCGCTTCCGTGCCGTGTCTGCGTGCACGTCGCAGCGCACGCGCTGTGTGTGGCCGCACATGATGCTCACGCGTACGAACGCTGCGCACGCGGACCAGCCGTGCGCCGGCGCTCCGCGTGCTGCGCGTCGAGGCGTGAACAGCATGGGACGCTCGGTGACGGAGGGCGGCGATTTTTGCCTGCCCGCGTGACGAGGCAGGGCGCTGCCGATGCCTCGCTGCCAGTGCCACGCAGGGCAGCAGGAAAAATCCAAGGCAGAAGAGCGCAACTATATTTGCGAAACGACGATGACAAGGGTGAAGACAGCGCATGCGCGAGAGCAGGTACGCGAAGAATGCCAGATATCTTCATCCTAGCGCCGCACGCCGCTCTGGCGAAGTGCCCAGTCGTATACGTGCGGCTCGGGAAAGCCTATCAACACTATGGATTTTGCAGATTATCGGACATACGTAATTGCAGCAGCTACGAACCGAATGCTGCCGCACCGGCTTCGGCGACCGCGTGGTCCTGTTCGCCCGATCCTCCGCTGACTCCAATGGCGCCGACAACCTTGCCGCCCTTCTTGAGCGGAATGCCGCCGGCAAAGATCATCACCTTGCCGCCGTTCGACGCGTGAATCCCGAAGAACTGATTGCCGGACTGCGAATTTTCGCCCAGGTCTTTGGTCGAGATATCAAATGCCCGGGCTGTCCAGGCCTTGTTGATCGATATGTTCACCGAGCCCATCCAGGCGCCGTCCATCCGTACGTGGGCCACCAGGTTGCCGCCTTCGTCAGCCACCGCGATGTTCATGGGCTGGCCGATCTCCTTCGATTTCTTCTCCGCCGCTGCGATCACACGACGCGCTGCATCCAGCGTCACTTCACTTGCCATGATGTTTTTGCCTTTCTGTTATTAGGGACTGGGTGGAATTCTACGCGGCCTTCGTCAATGACCGCCTCTCTCACTACGATGCCGCAGAGCCGCCCTAGTTCTGGCTGCGCGTCAGATAGACGGCGCAGTCCTCCTGGCTCGAGCCGACGCGGTCGGCCAGCCGGTCGCTGGCATCCATCTCCACCGTTGCGCACCACACCTGCTGCAGATACGGTGTGCGATCCAGAGCGTCACGCAGCTCGTGGTTGATATAGATCACGGTCGCGGGTCGCGGATCCTCCGCGAGGGAACGGCCAAGATTGCGCAGCACCTGGTCCAGCACGGGGCGGCAAAACGGGTGATAGAGATACACCACGAGCGGCCCGCTGGGAAAGCGATAGCGCGCTGCATCCTCCAGCAGAACGCTCATCGGCGCGGCATCAGGCTGCGGCTCTCGGTTCCGTGCGGCAGTGTAGCGCGCGACATTTTCCACCGCGACCTGATGAAGCGGTGGCGCAATTTCCACGCCGATGGCACGGGCAAACGGGTATTGCGAGGCGAGCAGCACGGCGCGGCCCTTACCGCACCCAAGATCGATAAACGTGGCGCCTCTCTGGTGAGACTCCGGCACCTGCGCCATGACCCGGTGAAAGACCGACGGCCCGATGCCGTAATACGCGGTGTTCCATGCGTCACTTCGACTGCCGGTCTTCAGGTCGAGACCCCAGACGAGTCCGCTGGTGTCCACACCGTAGCGGCGGTCGAACTCGTGCTCAGCGGTAGGCAGCCAGGTGATGGCATCCGTCGCCTCCGGCGGCGAGCGACGCAGCTTCTTCTTCAGACGGTCGCGCGCATCCCGCGCCGCGGCCGCCCAGCCATGATTTGCCACCATCTGCCGCACGTCGCGCGCGGTACGCCTTACATACATAGCTGCTTCCATATTGCACGGAGCGCGCACAAAGGGAAGGGGAGACCGTTGGGGTTGACTTCCGGAGCCTGAAAAGCCAAAGCGGTAACCAGGTAATCGCTACGTTAAGAAGTTAATAACCATCGCTCGACAAGCTGTTTAATTTCAAGCATTTACATGATTAAACTAGACAAGTTAATGACTTAATTACATTACGCAAGTACTATTTGCACGACTTGGGCCACCCCGGAAAGTGTAATCCCCCGTAAGGGGTTCACCACACGGTCTGCCGTGGTTTCGCTTTGTGATTTCAACGCTGCATGGGATTCTCCAGTCACGCGCAGTAGCAGCAAATAGCAGCATTTGCACTATGGGAGACACCACATGAAGTCTTTATTTGTTTCGCTTGCGATCGCCGCAGCGTCGGCAACCTGCCTTGCCCAATGCCAGAGCAATCGGATTTCGTTGAACCAGGAGCTCAAGGACGCCGGCACCACAATGGTTGGCACGGTGGAAGCGGCCGCGCCGGTTCCGGATTCCTCATTCCATCTGGACGGCATTGACTACGTTGTGCACGTGGATCGCGTCATCAAGGGACGCATGATCAGCACCGATGTGGTGCACATCTTCAGTGAGAACAGCCCCACGAAGTTTCCGATGCAGACGGGCAAGCAGTATCTGCTCTTCGTTCACCGCAACTACAACGATTACGAGGTGGACAACTGCGGCAATTCCGGTCTGATGCAGGCATCGAACATTGACAGCGTCGCGAAGCTCAAGCAATACGCGAAAAAGGAGTAGAGCATTTCCCCTGCTTACCGCGGCTCGCTGGCTGCGGTCATTTGCAATTGCAATACTGCTGTCCTTTGATTCACCAGGCTAGAGGCCACAGCACAGATATTGTGATGTGGTGAAAGACCGCTCCCATGCAGCCGCTCCTTTGATCGAACGGCTGCGTTAAATTTGGTTAGCTTCCCTGCACCATCTGTGCTTTAGGCTAGTCGTCTTGATCGAGCCCACAAGAGCGCCCTAACCGGGGCGCTCTTGTTGCATTTGCTTCGCAATCAGAATCAGTGGACGCGTTCATGCCGGTAGCCGGATGCGGTGAGCGCGTCGGCGATCGCCGCGATGTGGGCAGCGCCACGCGTTTCGAGTGTGATCTCAATGACGGTGTCGCCCAGGTTCACGCCGTAATACGAGCGGTTGTGGCTGGTCTGCACGATGTTCGCTTCGCACTCCGTGAGTATCCGGGTGAGCTGATGCAGCGATCCCGGCCGGTCGAGCAGGTACACGCGGATGCGCAGCAGGCGGCCATCCTTTGCCAGCCCGCGCTCGATAATGCGCGACAGCAGCGTGACATCGATATTGCCGCCGCACACCAGCGCAACGGTTTTTTCAGTACGCAGAGACGTCTTGCCCTGGAGCAGAGCGGCCAGCGCCGCCGCGCCAGCACCTTCGGCCAACGTTTTTTCCTTCTCCAGAAGCACCAGAATGGCGCTCGAAATCTCTTCTTCGTCCACGGTGACGATCTCGTCCACGTAACGCTGCACCAGGGGAAGCGTCCGCTCGCCCGCGCGACGCACGGCGATGCCATCCGCGATAGTGGCCTGCGCAGGTAGCGTCACTGGGATTCCCGCTTCGACGGCACGCAGCATGGAGGCCAGCCGCTCCGTCTGCACGCCGACGATACGCACATCGGGCCGCGCCTCTTTCACCGCGCATGCCACACCGCCGATCAGGCCGCCTCCGCCAATGGGCACCACGATGGCTTCGACATCGGGAAGCTGCTCCAGCACCTCCAGTCCGATCGTTCCCTGCCCGGCGATGACTTCATCGTCATCGAAGGGATGAATAAAGGTGAGCTGCTTTTCCCGTTGCAGACGCGTGGCCTCTTCGCACGCCTCGTCGTAGTTCGCGCCATGCAGGATGACATCCGCGCCAAAGCCACGTGTCGCTGAAACCTTGACCAGGGGCGTCGGCTGCGGCATGACAATGCGCGCGCGAATACCGAGCCGTGCTGCGTGAAACGCAACCCCCTGAGCGTGATTGCCGGCACTCGCCGCAATCACACCGCGTGCGCGCTCGTCCGGCGTGAGCTGCAGCAGCCGGTTCAGGGCGCCACGCTCTTTGAAGGCCCCGGTACGCTGCAGATTCTCCAGCTTGAGATAGATGGGATGGCCGGCCAGCTCGGAGAGATCGTGCGATACCTGGCACGGCGAATAGTAAAGGACATCGCGGATGCGCTCGCGGGCGGCCGCGATACGTGCAGAGGTCAGCATGAACTGTTGATTATAGATGGGTTGCCTCGATCTATGTTTGCCCAGGAAGCGATAGCAGCTTTGCATTCGCAGATCGTGTCTAGTTCGAACAGCAGTCGGCTAACCGGGGTGCAGCAAGGACACATGAGGCCTCCCACGGGAGGCCTCATGTGTTGGTCCAGAACGATGCTATTGCAGCAGCGCCCGCGGCGGGGTCACTGCAATAACGTGCCGTTTTCCGGTTCGATCTTTGCTTCTTCCGGCGGGATGACGACCGCGGCTGCCACCTTGTCGTCTTCTTCCAGATTCAGCAGCTTCACGCCCTGTGTCGAGCGGCCCGCAGCGCGGATCGTCTTGGTGTCGATGCGGATGATCTTGCCGTACTGACTGATCACCATCAGTTCGGACGACTCGTCGACGAGCTGGATGGCATTTACCTTGCCATTGCGCGCCATGGTCTTCAGGTTGATGACGCCCTTGCCGCCGCGCGTTTGCAGACGATACTCGTCCACATCGGTGCGTTTGCCGAAGCCTTGCGTTGTGACCGAGAGGATGAGGCAGGCACAATCGCCGCCATTCCCATTCTTCTTGCGCTCCTTCGGCGTGACCGCGAGCCCGACGACATAATCGCCCTTGGACAGGTCGATGCCGCGCACGCCATATGCCGGACGGCCCATGGAACGCACATCGGTCTCATGGAAGCGGATGGCCATGCCGTCATGCGTTGCCAGGAAGACGATCTCATCCCCGGAGGTGATGCGCGCCCCGATCAGTTCGTCATCCGTATCGATGCCGATGGCGATGATGCCACGCGCCATCACGTTGGAGAAGTCCTTGAGCGGGGTGCGCTTCACTGTTCCCTTTTGGGTCGCGAAGAAGACGAACTTGCCTTCCTCTTCGAGATCGCGCTGCGCCAGAATGGTGCGGACAGTCTCGCCTGCTTGAAGGTTTAAGAGGCTGGCCATTGACTTGCCCTTACCCGCTGCGCCCACGTCGGGGATCTCGTAGACCTTCAGCCAGTAGACGCGTCCCGTGTTGGTGAAACAGAGCAGATAGGCGTGGGTCGAGTCGACGATGAGCTGCGAAACAAAGTCTTCCTCGCGCGTCTTCATCCCCAACCGGCCCGTGCCACCGCGCCGCTGCTGGCGATACGTAGAGATCGGGGTGCGCTTCAAATAACCGGAGTGTGACACCGTGACGGCGACTTGTTCATCGGCAATCAGATCTTCCAGTTGCAACTCCGCTGTCTCATCCAGGATCTGGGTGCGGCGCTCGTCGCCGAAGTCCTTGCGGATCTGCTCCAGCTCCTTGACGATGACCGCGCGCAGCTTCTTCTCCGACGCCAGGATCGATTCGTACTCGGCGATGTTGTCGCGTACCTGCCTCAACTCATTCTGTAACTCATCGATGGAGAGCTGGGTCAGGCGATAGAGCTGCAGTTCGAGGATGGCGTCGATCTGGCGATAGCTCAGGATGAGAGTCGCGGTGGTTTGCGTCGCCATATCGATGCCATACTTCGCCGCGTCGAGCGATACACCCTTCAACTCCGAGCCACGCAATTGGATCTTCGTGCCGGAGAAGAACCGGAAGAGGTTCTCTCGCGCATCCGCACGCGAGGACGATCCTCGGATGATCTTGATCACGCTGTCCAGATGATCCAGCGCGATCTGGTAGCCGAGCAGGATGTGCTCGCGCTCACGCGCCTTGCGCAACAAATATGCGGTACGGCGGCGCACCACATCGACGCGATGGTCGATGAAGTGGCGGATTGCATCCGGCAGTGGCAGTTCCCGCGGCTGGCCGTTCACCACCGCGAGGAAGATCATGGAGAAGCTCTCCTGCATCTGGGTGTGCTTGTAGAGCTGGTTCAGCACAATCTGCGCTTCGGAGCCGCGCTTGAGCCCGATCACGATGCGCATGCCGTCGCGGTCGCTCTCGTCGCGGAACTCATCGCGCGCGATATCGGTGATGACGCCGTCGTTCACCAGGTCGGCGATGCGCTCGATGAGCTTCATCTTGTTCACCTGGTAGGGAATCTCCGTGACCACGATGGCCTGACGGCCCCCGGAGATATTCTCGATGGCGCACTTTGCCCGCATCAGAAAACGTCCGCGCCCGGTGCGATAGGCCTCGGGGATGCCGCTGCGTCCGTAGATGAAGCCGCCCGTCGGGAAGTCCGGCCCGTGTACGTGCTTCAGCACCTCGGCCAATCCCGCGTGGGGATTGTTTACCAGCTCGATGGTGGCGTTGACGATCTCGGTCAGGTTGTGGGGCGGAATGTTCGTCGCCATGCCGACGGCGATGCCGTTTGAGCCATTGACGATGAGATTCGGAACCCGCGCCGGCAACACCGCCGGCTCCATCGTGCTCTCGTCGTAGTTGGGCACCATATCGACCGTGTCCTGATCGATGTCGGCAAGCATTTCACCAGCGATGCGCATCATGCGCGCTTCGGTGTAACGCATGGCCGCCGGCGGATCGCCGTCCACGGAGCCGAAGTTGCCCTGGCCGTCGATCATCGGATAGCGAAGACTGAAGGGCTGCGCCAGCCGGACCATGGTGTCGTAGATCGCCGAGTCGCCGTGCGGATGGTATTGGCCCATGGCCTGTCCGACCACCTTGGCGCACTTGGTGTACTTCTTGTTGTGCTGCAGGCCCATCTCATGCATCGTGTAGAGGATGCGGCGATGCACCGGCTTGAAGCCGTCGCGCACATCAGGCAGCGCGCGGCCGATGATGACCGACATCGAATAGTCGAGATACGACCGGCGCATCTCCTCTTCAATGTTGATGGGAATCATGTTGGCGGCGCCGGGGCCGGTTGGCGGCGTCGGGCCGTCTCCATTGCCGTTCGGTCCGCCGAGAGGAAGCTGAGGATTCTGATCGTCTGCCATAGATAGGGAGAGCCGGTCGCAGCGCCAAAACACGGGCCATGCCGGCGCGGTTCAGGATATGCATGAAGCAATGGGCTCTGTGTCTATTTTAGCAAGGAATGGCGCATATTTCCGCCTCACTGATGTGGTTCCAAAAGGCTTATTTTTGCAGCCTCAGACCCTCTTCCGCACAGGCTCACGCCTCGGTCTGAACAGGGCTTACGGCAGTCCAGGCAGGGCAACGGTCAACACCGCCTGCAGCGCCACCATCGCGATCACGGCCCAGCGGAAGATTCGGGCGTGGCGCGTCTCCAGCGCGTCGGCGAAGACGCCGCCGATAAAGGCCATGAGAAAGGGGATTGCCCACAGCCACGGCTGTCCAAACACCCCCGTGGTGACCAGGGGCAGAAAACACGCCGCAATGAGCAGCGGCGTGGTATTGCCGAAGTAGCGCGAGCGGCGCGTCGCCACGTACAACACCAGCGCAGCCGCCAAAGCGATCGCGATGCCCGCATCGCCGAATGAGAAAAGGTGCGTGCGCGCCGCAGCCGTGCTGATTCCAAGAAGGCCCGCGCCCGAACGGAAGTAGTAGCTCAGCGCATCCGGGCGAAAGGCATAGCAGGCAAACAGCAGAATGAATGCGCCGAGCGTGCCCGCGACCATGGCCATCGGAACCGCCGTGCGATTGCGCTCGGCGAGATACACCATAAAAATGAGCGCCAGCGGCAACGTCAGCAGAAGCGCCGCCGAGTGGGACGCCGCCACCAGGGCAAGCGCGGCGGCCAGCAGCACGATGCGTGGACGCCATTTGCGCCGCGGCCCCTGCATGGCGTGCGCAACACCGATGGCCGTGTAGATGGCCGCAAATATGCCAAGGGCGGTCGTGATCTCCGCGTTCGGCTGCGAGCCTGCGGCCACGATCGCCGGGGAGACGCAGTAGAACGCCAGCGCAACAAAGCCGCCGGAATTGCCGAAGAGCCGCCGCGTGACCCACCACAACGCGCCCCCCAGCAGGAGCGCCGCCATGGTGAAGGGAAAACGCAGCAGGAACGGCACGTAGCTCAATTCGTGCCGCATCTCCCAGGTGCTGGTATCGCGGTTCTGGCCCAGGATAAGCCGCTGGAGGGTGAGCGGCAGCCCCGCCATGCGGTACGCAAGCACGCCGTCGTGGATATTGCCGCAGCTGGTGAAATAGCCGCCGATCGACGATGGCCGCTCCCACATCTCCCGGCCGCAGCGCGCGTATTGGTAATCCTTGTCGGTCAGCGGCGTGCGTGCAATTTGGCGCAGACACTGCGCCAACAACAAAAGCAGCAACAGCGCCGCAATCTTCTGCGGACGATCGAAGCGAAAGCGTCGCAGATGGTGGCCGGTGCGCGCCTTTGTACCGGACACCTCGCTGTTGGAAGCAGGCATCACGGCCGTGGAAATGGTGTCTTGGGACATGAGGACGCGTCCCGTTCAGTGTACCGGACGACCTCGCCTCTGGAGCCTACTGCGCAGCCGTCTCCATCGCATGCCGCAGGTGTCCATGCGCGGCTCGCAGCAGCGCATCCGCCTGCTCGCGGCTTAGTCCGTGCGCGTGCATCAGAACGGCGGCTTTGATCGATCCAGCCTCATTCAGCAGCGCCGCCGCCTGCTCCCGCGGCAGACCGGTAATTTCCAGAACGATGCGCTCCGCGCGGTCGGCCAGCTTCACGTTGGTGGGCTGCACGTTCACCATCAGGTTGCTATAGACCGTTCCCAGCCGAATCATCGCTCCGGTGGAAAGCATGTTCAGCACCAGCTTGGTGGCGGTCCCCGCGCGCAATCGCGTGGAACCCGTGACTACCTCCGGTCCTACCGCCGGTGCGATGGCAATCTGCGCCGCCTGCGAAACTGCCGATTCCGGCACGCAACTGAGCCCGATGGTGACCGCCCCGAGCGACCGCGCATGCTCCATGGCACCCAGCACATAAGGCGTCCGGCCACTGGCTGCGATACCAACCAGCACATCCTTGGCGGTGAAACCATGCGCTCGCAGATCGGTAGCCCCCAGTTCGTGCGAGTCCTCTGCGCCTTCGATGGAATGGCGCAACGCGTAGTCCCCGCCAGCGATGAATCCCTGCACCAGCGAGGCTGGCACATTGAACGTCGGCGGGCACTCCGATGCGTCGAGCACGCCGAGCCGGCCCGATGTTCCGGCGCCGACATAGAAAAGCCGGCCGCCCCGCTCCGGATCAAGCGCCGCGGCAATCGCATCCACCGCGCGTGCAATCGCGGGAATCTCCCGGCCCACCGCTCCGGCCACTTCGCGGTCCGCGGCGTTCATCACCTGAAGCATCTCGGTAGTCGAAAGCTCGTCAATGCGCTCGCTCGGCTTGTAGCGTGTTTCCGTGAGCAGCGTTGCGAGGGCAGGGGCAGCGTTTGTAGATGAATGCGAATCGGACATGTGCACCGTGATGGTATCGCAGTGGCGCACAGGAATCAGAATGTGTACTGGGATTCGACGTTCTGCTCTTGACCCAAACGCGTCTCACAGAGTGTTCTGAAGAAGCCAGGAAACACTGCACGAGAGGATTGCTACACATGAGCACTGCACCCACGACCCCGGAAAAGTATTTGGTCGCCTTTGTCATTCAGGGCGACACGATGTTCAAGATCACGGCCGACAACATTATCCAGGCCTCGGGTGGTGCTGCAGGCCTGGCATCCTTTGATGGCGTCGCCAAGCTGAAGGCCGCCGCCGCGTTGGTGGAGCTGACCAATACGCACAACGAGCGCCCGGAAGAGCTGCGTCAGATGGCCCGCGAGATGGCGGGAGAAGGCATGCGCCTGCTGGCGCGCGCGGGCGCGGGCGGCCGCGTCGTCGCCGGCGGTTCAGCGTCCCCGGCCACAAATCAGCCGCTGCTTGGGCCGGTGCCGGTCGAAGTGAATCTCGCCTGAATCGCTAAAGAGTAGACTCACCAAAGAACAAGAGCAGTGCAGCCGGGCGCAGCCATACCGTGCGCCCGGCATTTGCTGCGTGCAGGCCTTTTTTGCTGCGCAGCCGCGACCTCCCGCTGCGAGGTGGCGCGGGTGTGCCGTATTTTCCTTCTGCCCGACACTCCACCCACGGGGATGAATGCACATGCCGCTTTGGAATGAGATCGAAGGACAAACACTCGATGGCCTCACCCTGCGGAAACTGCTGCGCAGCGAGGGCCGCACCGCATGGTTTTCCACCGAAGACCCCGATGGAGGACCCGCAGCGGTCAGCGTTTTCGAGGCGCTGAACGATGAGGACACCGTGCTGGCCCGGCTGCAGGCGGCCGCCCGTTTCCAGCATCCCGGACTGCTTGTGATACGCGGGACCGGCGCCGGACGCCTGGGGGAAGAGTCGCTGGTGTACGCCCTGCTGGAGCCGTTCGATCAGACGCTGGCCGAGGTGCTGCGCGATCGTACGCTCGCTCCCGAGGAGGCGCGAGAGGTCACAGAAACCCTGCTGAGCACGCTTGAGGCCGTCGAAGGCGCTGGCCTCTATCACGGCCACATCGATGCTTCCGGCGTGCTGGGCGTAGGCGACAAGATCAAGCTACGCAGCGATTGCCTGACGGCTCGCCATGGTGACAGCGATGCTCCGGCGTTGGCCGCCCTGGTCTACAACGCCTTGACCGGACGCCGCTTTTCCAGCGAGCGCGATGCCCTGCAGCTTCCCGCTCCGTTTGCGACGCTAGTGCGCGCCGGGGCCGGCAGCAACGGCTCCCTGGCTGCGATGCGCCGCGCTCTGAGCGGCCCGGCTGTCAACAACCCTGGAACCTCGGCCGCCACTCCATCGGCCGCCGGCGCGGCCCCTGCGGCGAGTGCCTCGGTTACACCGGCGGTGTCGCGGGCTAACGCAACGCCTCGTCCCGCGCCCCGTCCATCCGCTTCGAAGGACGAACTGGACTCCCGGCCGCGCAGGCGTTCCGTCACCGTCGCCGCGATTGTCATCATGGCAATCGTGCTCGTGGTCTTCTGGTATGCCTTCAAACGGCCCACCCACCCCGCTCCGATCAGCGGCGAAGCAACCCCTGCCAGTCAACCGCAAGCGGCACCTGCAACAACAGCCGCCGCTCCGCCTGCGGCAACTCCTGCGGGCGACGCCGCCAACGCCACCGGCGCGCCCCGGACCGTGAAGCCCGCGCCGAGGCCATCGCCTGCCAGGTCGACTCCCGACGCCGATGCCTGCAAGCGGCGAACCACGCAGCGTCTGGCACGTGGTCGCATATACCTACCTTCGTGAATCGGCTGCACAACGCATGGCCGCCCAATTGGCCGCGAAGTATCCGCAGCTTGAACCACAGGTCTTCACTCCGACCGGGCATGCGCCGTATCTGGTCACTCTGGGCGGCGGCACGGATCGCCAGGAGCGCGTTTGTGCGGCGCGAGGCGGCACGCGCGGCCGGAATGCCCTCCGATACCTACACGCAGAACTTCCGCAAGTAGAGTGTTTTCACTGGGAGCGTGCCCAGCCAGGTTCTGCACCGTGGCGGTCCTGTTGCACTTGCACTGAAAACGTTCGAGGCGCTCGGTCGGTTGATCGGTTGATACACTCCGGATTGTGAAGCGCAGCGACAATGATCCGGAGCGGCTGGTCTCGGCAACGCGGGGCGAGGAGGATAGCTCCTTCGAGCTGAAGCTGCGGCCGCGGCGGCTCGCAGAGTTCATCGGCCAGACAAAGGCGAAGGAACAACTGGCGATTGCGCTCGAGGCGGCGAAGAGCCGTGGCGAGGCGCTGGATCATGTGCTGCTCTTCGGACCGCCGGGTCTGGGCAAAACCACGCTCGCGTCCATCATCGCAAACGAGCTCGACGTCGGCTTTCAGCAGACCTCCGGGCCGGCGCTGCAGATCCAGGGCGATCTCACCGCCATCCTTACTAACTTGCGCGAACGCCAGGTGCTCTTTCTCGATGAGATCCATCGCGTACAACCGGTGTTGGAAGAGAAGCTCTATACCGCGCTCGAGGACTACAAGCTCGACATCATCATTGGGCAGGGCCCGGCGGCCCGCACCCACGTCATGGAGATCCGCCCCTTCACTTTTGTCGCCGCCACCACCCGGCCGGGGCTACTTTCGTCGCCGCTGCGGTCACGTTTCGGTATCCTGCTGCGGCTGGAGTTTTATACCGAGGAAGAGCTCCGCTATGTCGTCGAGCGCTCGGCAGAGGTGATGCAGGTACCCATCGATGCCGATGGCGCATCCGAGATCGCGCTCCGTTCCCGTGGTACGCCGCGCATTGCCAACCGGCTGCTGCGTAGGGTGCGCGACTACGCACAGGTACGCGGCACGGGCGCCATTGACCGCGCGACCGCGCAGGCGGCACTCAAGATGCTGGAGGTCGACGCGCACGGCTTTGACGAGCTCGACCGCCGCCTGCTGCTGACCATCATCGAGAAGTACGACGGTGGTCCGGTCGGGCTCAACACCCTCGCCGCTACGCTCGCCGAGGAAGAAGACGCGCTCGAAGAGGTCTACGAGCCTTTCCTGATCCAGATCGGCTTTCTCGACCGCACACCACGCGGGCGCGTCGCCACGCGGCTGGCCTACGAGCACTTCAATCTGCCCCTGCCGCGCAAGGCCAACTTGCTCTTCTAGGAATTGCGCTTTGCCGGGTTGGCTTTAGAACCCACCCTCCGATGGATGCGCCACGGTGCGCCTGCCCCTACGCTTTGAAGCAATCATTTCCAGCCAGATTTATGGATTGCTCTTTTTGGGGAGACCGCACACTTGTACCTCTTGCCGATCCGCACTTCGCAGCGCCGCGCCCTCTTTGCCGGCAGCCTGCTCTCGATCCTTTTCCCGTCTCTTGCTGTTCAGGCGCAACCCGGCAATTCCCCAGTAAGCATCACGGTGAACGACCGGACCCGCGTCGATGCATGGAACTGGTTTGCCGCACCGCCGAAAAATGAGACCTATGGTTACGTCGAGTCGCTGCTGCGCATCGGCTTAGCGCAGCGGATTCGCAATTGGGATTGGGCGCTCGAGCTTTCGCAGCCTGCGGTTCTCGGCCTGCCGAACAATGCCGTATCCGCGGTGACCGCGCAGGGGCAGCTCGGTCTCGGGGGAACCTACTACGCCTCCAACGGCAACAACACCGAGCCGGCCGCCGCTTTCTTCAAACAGGGCTATGCCCGCTACCACTGGGGGGGCAGCAATCTTCGCCTCGGCCGCTTCGAGTTCTTCGACGGCATGGAGACCAAGCCGAAGAATCCCACCATAGCGTGGCTGCAGGGCAATCGCATCGCGAACCGTCTGCTTAGTAATTTTGCCTTCACGAACGCGCAGCGCAGCTTCGATGGCGTCGACGGCCATTACGTCTCGCACTCCTGGGACGTCACCGGCTTCGCAGCCCGCTCCGATCAGGGTGTCTTCAACATGAACGGCAACCCTGAGCTGAACGTGGACGCGCAGTATCTCGCCTTTACGCAATCGCTCTTCGGTGGCCACGTGTTGTGGCGGGCCTTTGGCGCGGGCTATCACGACGGTCGCACCGGCATCACCAAGACCGACAATCGCGCACTCCCCATCCGCAGCGCCGATCACGACAACATCCGCATTGGCACCTACGGCGGCGATGTGGCCGCCGTTGCTCCAGCAGGACCGGGGAGCGTCGATTTTCTCTTCTGGGTAGCCGGCCAGAATGGCAGCTGGGGCAAGCTCGATCACAGTGCCAACGGCGAGGCCGTAGAAGGCGGCTATCAGTTCACCAAAGTTGCCACTGCGCCATGGCTCCGCGCAGGCTGGTGGCGCGGCAGCGGCGATAACAACCCCAACGACACCAAACACAATACCTTCTTCCAGATGCTGACCACGCCGCGTGTGTACGCCCGGGATCCCTTCTTTAACCTGATGAACAACACCGACGAGTTCATCCAGGTGATCGACAAGCCGACGAAGAAGCTGGTTGTCCGCAGCGATCTCCACTGGCTGCAACTTACCTCGAACAAAGACCTCTGGTACCAGGGCGGCGGCGCCTTCGACAACAAGGTCTTCGGCTACACCGGCCGTCCGGCAAATGGCGCCAGCTCTTTCGCTTCGCTCTATGACATCAGTGCCGACTACCAGATGACCAAATCCATCGGGCTCAATTTCTATTACGCGCACGTCTGGGGCAAGACCGTAATCGACCGAATCTACCCCGCTGACCCAAACAGCAATTACGGCTACGCCGAATTTGTCTATCACTGGGGCATCGATCAGAGAAAACCGAAAACCTAGCTCTGCCCGGCACGAAGTTGCGACTCTTTGGGCCTCTTGCTAACGTGAAGAGAGCCGCGAGCCTTGTAACGCGGCGCCCTTTGCCGCGTCACAGGAGTGCCATGCCGCCTTCCTCCGCTTTGCCGATCGCCATCTATTACGAGCAGCCAAACTGGTTCAAACCGCTCTTCGCCGAGCTCGACCGGCGCGGTACCAGCTACGTAAAGCTGCACGCCCCGGAGCATACCTTCGCTCCCGAACAGCACCCGGAGCAGGAATACGCGCTGGTCTTCAACCGCATGAGCCCGTCCGCCTGGAACCGCGATCACGGCGACCAGATCTTTTACACGCTCGGTTTCCTCGATCACCTGGAGCGCCGTGGCGTGCGCGTCATCAACGGCCTCAAGGCCTTCCGCACCGA
The DNA here is from genome assembly GCA_963815025.1 of uncultured Acidobacteriaceae bacterium. Classification (GTDB taxonomy): domain Bacteria; phylum Acidobacteriota; class Terriglobia; order Terriglobales; family Acidobacteriaceae; genus KBS-83. Next base: position 809,113 of record CAWFFD010000002.1, read on the forward strand.
GCTCTCCAAGGCTGCCCAGCTCTCGCTGCTCGAAGAGCTTGGCCTGCCTTATCCGAAGGCGCGTGTGATCCATCGCGCCGCTCAAGCCACGTCTGTGACGGAGGGCCTCCGCTGGCCCATCGTCGTGAAACCGAACATCGGCGGCAGCGGCGCCGGTGTCAAGCGCTTCGATCATCCAACACAACTCGCTGCCGCGGCTGCCGAACCCGCCGGCACGCCCGAGGGCCTCGCGCTGGGCATGGACTCGACGGCCCTGGTGCAGGAATTCATTCCCGCGCGCGACGCACACATCGTGCGCGTGGAGGTGTTGAATGGCCGCTACATCTACGCGATCAAGGTCCACATCACCGGCGAAACCTTCGATCTCTGCCCGGCGGATATCTGCCGCACCACCAGCGGCGTTGAGCTGAATCGCGCCGCATGCGCCATCGATGCTCCGAAAAGCGGGATACGCGTGGAAGGCTATCAGCCGCCGCGCGAGGTCATCGCTGATGTCGAGCGCATCATGCAGCATGCCGGCATCGAGATCGGCGGCGTGGAATACATCACCGACGACCGCGATGGACAGCGCCTCTACTACGACATCAATGCGCTTTCCAACTTTGTCGCCGACGGCAAGAACGTGATTGGCTTCGATCCCTTCGCGAAGCTGGCCGACTGGCTGGAAGCGGAAGCCGCCAAAACAACGCGCGTGCCCGAGTTGACGCATGGTTGAGCGCCCTATGCGCTACGGCTTCTGGATGCCTGTCTTCGGCGGCTGGCTGCGCAATGTCGAAGACGAGAGCATGGCCGCGACATGGGAGTACGTGCGCGATCTCACGATCCACGCCGAGGCGCTCGGTTATGATCTCTCGCTCATCGCGGAGCTGAACCTCAACGACATCAAGGGTGTCGAAGCGCCCTCGCTCGATGCCTGGTCGACCGCCGCCGCGCTGGCCGCCGTCACCAGCAAGATGGAACTGATGGTCGCGGTGCGGCCTACCTTCCACAATCCGGCGCTGCTGGCCAAGCAGGCCGCGAACATCGACCGCATCGCCAATGGCCGCCTCACGCTGAACGTCGTCTCCAGTTGGTGGGCCGATGAAGCCACGAAGTATGGTGTGCACTTCGACACGCACGACGATCGTTACGCTCGCACTTCGGAATGGCTCGATGTGATCGACGGCTGCTGGCAGCAGCAGCACTTCAGCTACAGTGGCCGCTACTATTCCGTCGCAGACAACGTGCTCGCGCCCAAGCCCGTGCGCGAGCCGCGGCCTACGATCTACGCCGGTGGCGAGAGCGAGACCGCGAAGAACCTGATCGCAAGCAAGTGTGACGCCTACCTGATGCACGGCGATCCACCCGAGATCGTTGCCAGCAAAATCACCGGTATGCGCGAGCGCCGGGAAAAACTTGGTCTGCCGCCTATGACCTACGGTGTCGCCGGCTACGCAATCGTGCGCGATACCGAGGCTGAGGCACAGCGCGAGGTCGCGCGCATCACGGATGTGCAGCAGTCCGCGCGCGGCTACCTGAACTACCAGCAATGGATAACTGGATCGAAGCTGGAGCAGAAGATTTCGCTGGAGGACTACTCCGTCTCGAATCGCGGGCTGCGCAGCGGACTGGTTGGCACGCCGGAGCAAGTGAAAGAGCGCGTCGCTGCATTCCGCGCCGCAGGAGTCGATCTGCTGCTGTTGCAATCCAGCCCGCAGCGCGAGGAGATGGAGCGCTTCGCGGCCCAGGTCATAAGAGCTTAGAGCCCGTCGGCCAGCCGGCTCGCCAATTTCTCCGGCAGTCCTGCCGCAATGATTTTCTTCTGGGCGCGATCCAGATCATATGGCACGCGGAAGAAGCGCACCACCGAGACCACATCGTCGTACAAGGCGAAGGCCGCGCGCCAGTCGCCATCACGCGGCTGCCCTACCGAACCCGGGTTCAGCAAATAGCGCACACCGCGCCTCATCGGCAGATCGAAATATTCCTCGTTGTGCTTTGAGGTGTATTCAGGTTTGAAGACATACCAGCCATCGTCGCTGCGCACAAAGCCGCCCTGCACATGCGTGTGGCCGTAGAACTCTACCCACGCGCTCGGCGCCGCCTGCAACGCATCGATCGCCTCGCCCAGCGACTGAACGTAGATGTCCTCATCCGCCGCCGATCCGTGCACACATACAAGCCCATCGCCGACCGTGACCGGCCCCTGCGGCAACTCGCATAGCCATTTGCGGCGTGTGCGCGACAGTTGCGCAAGCGTCCACTCGGCAGCTTGCCGGGCAATCGGGTTGAAATCATCCAGCGACGTCAGTCCGCAGCACGCGCGGTCGTGATTGCCGCGCACGTATATGCTGTTCAACTCTTTCAAACAAACAATCGTCTCGTTCGGCGACGCGCCGTAGCCAACAACGTCACCCAGGTTCCACACGACGTCATGCTCCGGCGCAGCAGCCAGCACGGCAGCCAATGCCTGCATGTTTGCGTGAATGTCCGAAAGGATGAGCGCGCGCATGAACGAAGTCGGGGAAGCCTTCTATAAGTGCAAATACTGCGACTTATTGTTTTACAGTCTTCCATCATGAAGATCATCTCTAGGATGTCACGAATCGCCGCGCGTGCCGTCAGGAAAGCTCGCGTACCTGGTGACCAATGTCGTACTCCATCCATGACCCAGGCGTGGCATACGCCTCCGGCGGCAGCGTCGCCAGAGGCTGCGCGCGGTCGGTAGCCAGTGTGGGAACCGCGCCCAGCAGGCTACGCGTGTAAGGATGTCGCGGAGTGTGAAAAATTTGCTCACGGCTGCCTTGCTCCAGCAGCCATCCATGCCGCATGACGGCCACACGGTCTGCAACTTCCGCAACGACGGCGAGATCGTGCGAGATGAAGAGCATTGCCAGCCCGAACTGCTGCTGCAGATCGCGCAACAATTGCAGCACCTGCGCCTGCACCGTGACGTCCAACGCCGTGGTGGGCTCATCTGCAATGAGCAACTGCGGCCGGTTGGCGAGTGCCATGGCGATTAAGATGCGTTGCCGCTGGCCCCCGGAGAATTGATGCGGATAATCCGCATACCGCTTTTCCGGTTCGGGCAGCGCGACTGCTTCGAGGCTCGCAATCACCGCGTTGCGGACTTCGCGCCGCGTCAGCGTGGGCTGATGCGTCTCAATCGCCTCCGCAATCTGCCGCCCCACCGGCATCACCGGGTTCAGCGCCGTCATCGGCTCCTGAAAGATCATGGCGATGCGCCGGCCGCGATAGCGCCGCATCGCCTCCGGCTGCAGCGTCAGCAACTCTTCGCCATCGAAGCGAATGCTGCCACGGACCTCCGCCGCGCTGTCCTGCAGACCAAGGATGGCGAGGGATGTGACCGACTTGCCTGAGCCCGATTCGCCCACCAGCCCCAACACCCGGCCCGGCTCAATCGTAAGACTCAACTCACGCACCACAGGCTTGCCGCGAAACGCGATCGTCAATTGCTCGATAGCGAGCAGCGGGCTGCTCGATGAGGGCCCAGATGAGAACTTGGATGAGAACTCGGTTGGCACACGCTGAGCGTACTACGTCCGCGCTCCTGCAGCATCGCCGCTCTGGGTTTAGACTTCTGCTCCATGAGTGATCTTGCAAAATCTGCTGCCCTCTATACGGGCCTGCTCCTCTGCGCTCTCCCCTTTGCCACAGCACAAACAGCCACACCCCCTGCCGCCAGCGATTTTGCAATTCACGATGGCGATCGCGTCGTGATCTATGGCGACAGCATCACCGACCAGCGACTCTATTCCACCTTCATGGAAGAGTACGTGCTGACACGCTTCCCCGCGTGGAAGGTGCAGTGGACACAATCAGGCGTGGGTGGCGACAAGGTCTCCGGTGGAGGAGAGGGGCCGATCGATCTGCGTATCCAGCGCGACGTGCTGCCTTACCGGCCCAGCGTCGTGACCATCATGCTCGGCATGAACGATGGCTACTATCGCCCACCGAATCCGGCGGTCCAGAAAACCTACGAGGACGGTTACAGATCCATGGTCGACACAATCCTCCAGGGTGCTCCCGGGGTGAGGCTCACGCTTATCGGGCCATCGCCGTACGACGACGTGACACATCCCACCATGCATTACAACGAGGTGATGCAGCAGTATAGTGAATTCGACCGGAATGAAGCAGACCGCACTCGCCAAAGCTTCGTCGATTTCAATGCGCCGGTCGTCGATGTGCTCCAGAAGGTGGAGACCGCTCATCCCGATCTGGCCTCCCGCCTCATCCCAGACCGCGTCCATCCCGGCGAGGGCGTCCACTGGGTGATGGCCGCGACCATCCTGAAGGCATGGCACGCGCCATCGCTCGTCAGCAGCGTGACCGTGGATGCGCATGGCGCCAAGGCAGCCGACGTGCAAAACGCAAGCGTCACGGACGTGAAGCACGAAAAGAAGACCGATGAACTCCAGTGGACAGAGATCGAGAATGCTCTGCCATTGCCGCTGCCGCTCAGCGCGACCGATCCTGTGAGTGATGCGGCGATCGAAGCGGGCGGCGTCGAGGCCGCGCTCGACCAGGAGGCGTTGAACGTGACCGGACTCGCCGCTGGTTCCTATGCGCTCACCATCGACGATCAGCCAGTCGCCACCTTCACGGCAGACGCGCTGTCGCACGGCATAAATCTGGCACGCATGGCGACGCCAATGCTGCGGCAGTCGCAGACCCTGGCCTGGGAGACGGAGCATCGCAACGCTCTTGAACGCCAGCTCTTCACCCTCCAAGCCGGCACCCACGAGCACCCGGAATCAGCACCGGAGCCGGAGCAGCAAGCCATGCAGCAGGCTATCGCTTCATCCGTCGCACAGCAGCGAAAGGACGCGCAGCCAGTGATGCACCACTTCGCGCTGAAGCCGGTCAAATCCGTGGCAACGACAATGTGACCAGGAGTTCGACCGATTCTATTTCCACTTGATGTTGCAGCCGACGCTCGGCACCTGTGGATCCAGTGGCGGCTTGCCTGCCAATAACGCTTCGACGGCGCGGCGCAGGTCGCTGCCCGTCACCGGGGTTGTGAGGCTGGGGCGGCTTGCATCGAACTGGCCGCGATAGACCAGCTTCAGATCGCGGTCGTAGAGAAAGAAGTCCGGCGTGCAGGCGGCGTCATAGGCGCGCGCTACCTGCTGCGACTCGTCGTAGAGATATGGAAAGGTGAAACCGAGCCGCTTCGCCTGCGCTCGCATGCCCTCAGGTGCATCGTCGGGATGGCTGGCGATGTCATTGCTGCTGATACCCACGATGCCGAGGCCCTGTCCCGCATAGTCTCCGGCAAAGCGCGCAATGCCCTGCTCAACGTGTTTCACGAACGGGCAGTGTACGCACAGAAACATCACCAGCAGGCCGCCCGCGCCCTTTGCGCTGTCACGGGTCACCGTCTTGCCGGAAACGACATCGGGAAGCGAGAGATCGGGGGCAATTGTCCCCAGGGGTTGCATCGTGGATTCGGTCCGCGCCATGGCAACAGTCTACGGCAGCATCAGAAAAGCCTGCCGAAGGTGAAGAAGAACTTCCGCCGGCCCGCATCACCGATGGAGCCGCCCAGCGTAATGGAGCCCAGCGGCGTCGCCGCCAGCACGCCCAGGACTCCATCCTGCCGCAGGAATGCCGGCCGCTCCGGCGACCATATTTCGCCTCCCTCGTAGGCGCCGGTGATGTAAAGCCCGTCCCCCAGTTGCGTAGGCAGCGACGCCATGCGCCGCAGATAAGCTGCGCGTACCAGCATGTCGTCCGTGCCGCGATATTCGTCGACCGACGACGCAGAGAGCCGCAGGGGGCCACCCAGCGTGAAACGCAGCGGGTCTGCCACATCGCGCCGGAAATACGTATCTGCGGAGAGCGCCAGTCCAAAAATGTTTTTGTTAGCGAACTCTCTCGAGTATCTGGTATCGAACTGCACAACTGGTGCGTTCTGACTGGCAAGAGAGTGATAAAGCGCGCCGCCGGAGATATCGAACAGCAACCCACGGGTGGAAAGCTGCCCCGCATTCTGGCTGTTGTAGGTGTAGTGCAGCTCACCGGTTTGTGCTGTTCCTGAGAGGTCGGGGCGAAAGTCGTTGCCGCTCTGTGTGTGCCAGCGGATTACTTCATAACGCCACTCCGCCGCCAGCTGGGAGCGCGAGTGGTACGTCCGGCCAAAGTCGAGTCCGCCGCCGGCATTCTGCTGCAGCCGTTCTGCTATGCGTTGCTGGTTGTCAAAGATATATACCGGCTGCCGCAGCAGGCCGATGTGCGGCTGCACAAATAATCCATTCGATCGAAGAAGCCGGTAATACTCCGTCGAAGCTTGCGTCAGGTAACCGACACGCAGATCGGAACGCAGCTCCGACCGGTATCCGCCAAGGTCGTTGTTGATGAGCCGTAGGTCGAGCGTGCCCCGCGTGACGTTATCCGTCACGGCCGTAATGTCGGCACCCACTAACAGAAATGGCGGACCGTTGCGTGTAGGCTCCAGGGTGACGAGAACACCCGTGTCTGGGCTGGATGCCCGGGTATCTCCCGGCCGTTGCGGTCCCGTCGTCACATACTCGGCCTCGTATGTCTCATTTTTCTGCACGTGGCTCAGCGCCTGGAGCATCGCCTGCGGCTCAATGGGCTTGCCTTTGAATGGCTTCATGTACTCATAAACTGTGTTCTGCGCTTCCGAGGATCCGCCTTGCACCTTCACGGTCTCGAGCACACCCGGGCGAGCTCGTTGCCGGGCGCGCTTGTCTGCCAGATACTCCTGCCATGCCTCCGGCGAGAGCTGATATTTGAGCAGGTTTGTACGCTGCGCCTTCGCGGCCTCATAGCCGGCAGCGATCAGCTCTTTCGCTTTGCCGTAGTCCCCCACGCCGTACTTGCCCGTGTCCGGAGTCAGCAGGACATTCGCCAGCTTCACAGACTCGCGCTCATTGCGTGCGGTGCCGGCCGAAAAAGCACGCGCAAACACTCCGACGATCGAAGCAACGTCGCTGTCTGTAAATTCCGTCGACGGCAGCAGAACCGCGATCACCACATCGGAGCGGAGATCCCTTTTCGCTACCTCCGTGGGCAGGTTTTCCATGATCGCGCCATCCACCAGGTAGTGACCGCGGTATTTCACCGGTGCGAAGATGCCGGGAATGGCTATCGATGCGCGCACCGCCAGCGGAATCGATCCACCGTAGAAGATCACCGGACGCAGCGTGTTCAGGTCTGTGGAAACACAGCGGAAGGGAATGGGCAGCTCGTCGAAGCGGACGCGATCGCCGTCGTACCTGTAGAACTCTTCATGCAGAAATGCATTCAGTCCGCGGTCGGTCAGCAGGGCGTTACGCAGGCTGATGCCGTCCTTCAAGCCGAATTCCAATGCACCTGGCAACTCCCGGCGGTCTTGCCGGCGCCGATAGTTGAGCTGGTCATAGTCCACCGACACACGAAAAATATTTGGCAGCTCGGCGCCGGTCGCGACTTCCTCGATCTCGTCCGCGGAGCGGCCGGTTGCATAGAGAGCACCGATCAGTGAACCCATGCTGGTTCCGGTGATGCGATCCACCGGAATGCGGTTCTCTTCAAACCACTTCAGTACGCCGATGTGAGCGAGGCCCAGCGCGCCTCCCCCATCCAACACCAGACCGATGCTCGGCCGGTCCGCGGGCACAACCGGCGGCAGCGCGCCTGCCGGTGCGCTGTTCGTCTTCACCATCGCGTTATCGATGGGCGATGTCAGCCCGGCGTGCCCGTTGGGCAGCCGCACGGAGGGCATCCCCTCTTGTGGCGGCGCCGCGTTTGTCTGTTGAGCGGCGAGCGTGAGCGCGAACAAGAGGGTGAAAGAGCAACACACAAGCGGACGGGCAATGGCCACAAAGAGCACCTCGCAGGAGCCGGAGCTCAGGCTGTCTCCTCAATCATGCCGGATCGTGGAGCCAGGGAACGCGGAATGTGCTGCGAGGGGTGGCGTGAAAGTTAAGCCCAGCGGGAACGGAGAGCGATGGTCTCCGGATTGTCCGTCATGAGCATTATCTTTGTCCCAGCAGGAAAGTGAATGGACAGCGATCGTCCCCGGAAGCAGCTTATCCATGACACAAACTGACCGACACAAGCTGATCTGGACACAAGCGGACCTGGACACAAGCTGACCTGCAAGCCATCCTCTGTCATGGAGCAGATGCGGATTGCACACCAGTCACAGACGATGAAACCACGATGGAGATCGTGCGTGGTGTATTTCGAGTCAAATGCATATGGAAGCGCTCCAGGAACCAGAGGCGGACGGGAGTTTCGAAATAATGGAAACTCAACACACTTAGCCCGACGCAGAGTGCGAGGTATACCGGATAGAACGCATGGGACACCCAATGAAAGCGGAGAAATAAGGCGAGCATTGGCGTATGGATCAGGTAGAGTGCATAGCTGGAATTCCCCAGAGCCACCAGCCATCGCCCGCACAGCCAACGCGACAGCGGAGTGGAAACAGCCGATAGCCCCCAGATGAAGCCCGCAAAAATCGGCACGAGCAGTCCATTGTTGTAAGGTGCCACTACGCGAAACCAAGGAACCAGGCATACGCTCAAAGCAACTCCGCCTGCCGACAGTCCCAGCACGGCATTCGCCTGCCAAACGCGTATTCGACCCTTGCCCTTTTGTCCTTGCTGAAGCGTCTGCCACCGGGCCAGCAGGATCCCCAACGCAAACGTGGACAGGTGGAACGGCGGCAAGACCATTGCCATCCCAAAACCCAACTGCCTTCGCATTCCCCAAACCAGCGCCTGGCCTCCGACGTACAGGATCAGTGCGGCCATCCATAGGCGGGCTCCACGCAGCTTCCACAGCAAAGCGCCGAGCAGAGGGAAGCACATATAAAAGAAAACTTCACCGCACAGCGACCAGCTCGGAGGGTTGATACGAAGCAGCCGGCGCGGGTACCAGACTTGCGTCATCACCACATTTGCCGCAAAGATCTCCGCTGTCTTGATCATCCCGATTTTCATGCCGTAGCGCCGCACTTCCCACGCCAGAAGTTCCGGCGCGGCGACTACCAGCATGACAAAGTACAGCGGATACAGGCGAGCAAACCGTGCAGCGAAAAATCGGCTCTTGTTGAGACCCTGCCCATCGCGCAAATACACCAGGCTCAGCACGTAACCTGAGAGCAGATAGAAAAAACTGACCGCAACTGGGAAGCCCAACGAGACGATGCCTAAAAAATCATTCGGAACCCCATGCGCGCCTCTGCCGGAAAAAACAGGAAAGAAAGTTCGCACCGAATGGTGGAACAACACGAACGATGCAAGAAAGAAACGCACCGAGGTCAGCGGAGATATCTTTTGGGGCATCGGCAGCTCGCTGACTTCGCTAACTGAGTCGCGGCCGATTTATTCCAGGTCTCCGAGAAAATCCCTCCTTGATGGCGGGGCGCGATGCAAAGAAAAAGGCACGCGGCGCAAGGCAGCGTGCCCTTTTTGAGAACAGGACGAAGACTTAGGCTTCGCCGGCCTCGGCGCTCACCGTGACCTTGATGTGCGCGCTCACCTCGCGATGCAGTTTCACCGGAATGTGGAACTCGCCCAGTTGCTTCAGCGGCTCGTCGAGCTGCACCTTGCGGCGGTCGACCTGATAGCCCTTCTGCTCCAGCGCGTGCGCGATGTCCGATGAGGTGACCGAGCCGAAGAGGTGCTCGTTCTCGCCCACCTTGCGCGTGAAGACCAGCTCTACCAGCTCCATCTGCGCAACCAGTTGCTGCGCGCTCTCCTTCTCCTTGGCGGAGCGGCGGAGAGCCGACTGCTTCATCTGCTCGATCACGTTCCGGTTGGCTGCCGTGGCTTCAATCGCAAGCTTCTTCGGCAGCAGAAAGTTGCGTCCGTAGCCGTCGGCTACCTTCACCACGTCTCCGCGGTGACCCAGTGTGTCGACGTCTTCCTTCAGAATGACTTCCATAACTCTCCTCAGTGTTGTGGGCGCTCCGCTGTTGCCGGCGCTCGGAAGCGCCGCGCAACCGGAACGCGCAATACTAGTACCGCGCAGCGAATGGCAGCAAGGCGATGTTGCGGGCCTGCTTGATCGCGCGTGTGAGTCTCCGCTGGTGCGGGGTACACACACCGGTCAGGCGCCGGGGAACAATCTTGCCCCGCTCGGCAACAAACTGCTGCAGCAGGCGCACATCGCGGTAATGGATGGAGTCGATCTTCTCCACGCAGAACTTGCAGACCTTCTTGCGCCGGAAGAACTTGCGGCCACCCGGGCCACCTGGGCCACCTGGGCCGCGGCCACCTGGACGGCGGTCGCCACCTGGACGATCCCCCGCGGGACGCTCCGGGCGGTCTCCCGCCGGACGGTCTGGGCGATCCCCGGAAGGACGATCGCCGGCAGGGCGCTCGATTGCGGCGCCCGATGTCGTTGTTACTGTGCTGGTTTCCTCAGCCATGGTTCCCTATCTTTCTTCCCGCCCGGCTTTTCGTATTCAGATCAGTCGGCGGGATAGGCCCTGCTCTTGTGCTTCTTTGCACAAACAGGACCGGCTGCAAATGGTTTGCCGGCGCGTGGCCGGCGCTACTTTCAGGCGCTTGCCGCGGCTTCAGGAGTGGCAACTGCTGTCTCGGCTTCAGGAGCCGCCACAGCGGGCTGCGCGCTCAGCTTCTTACGCGTGGCACGGATCGCCTTGATCTTGTCCGCGCGCTTCTCTTCCTCGTCCATACGCACGGTGATGAACTTGATCACCGGCTCCGTCACGCGGAGACGGCGCTCCACCTCGGCGATCAGGCCGCCTTCGGCTTGGATCACCAGCAGGACGTAATTGCCGTCATTGAACTTGCGCACCATGTAGGACAGCTTCCGCCGGCCCAGCTTCTCAGTGGACTTCAAAGTGCCACCACCATGGGTGATGGTCTGCTCCAGTCCTGCGATCAGCTTGTCGACATCCGCCTCTTCCATATCCGGGCGCACGATGAACATCACTTCATAGCTACGTTGCATGTGTTTCTCTCTTCCCTGAACTCTGAATTACAGACACTGACTTCGTTCTCTCTTCTTCACTTTCACTCGGTCTTCGAGGATCCATTCCCCGCCGGCCCGTTCCACTTGTTCATCGCCGCGCCAACTCCGCTCACGATGACCGTCTCCACTGCCTCGGCGACGCGATCCAGCACCTCGTCGAGTACTGCCAGTTCCTTCTTCCTCATCGGCGTCAGCAGGTAATCCTTCCCCCGCCGCGACGCTGTCTCCAGCCCATCCGGACCGACGCCGATCCGGATCCGTGCCCAATCCTCAGAGCCCAGCGCACCGTTGACCGACCCGGCGCCGTTGTGGCCGCCAGAAGATCCACCAGCCCGCACCCGCAGCGTGCCCAGCGGCAGGGCCAGCTCGTCGTACAAGACCAGCAGGTTCGGCCGATCGGTACCAAACTCCTCCACCAGTGCCCGAACGGATAACCCGCTCAGGTTCATGAAGGTCTCCGGCCTGGCCAGCACCACTTCACGCCCCGCAAGACGCGTGGTGGCGGTGAGTGCGCGGCAGCGGCGATTGCTCACCACTGCCCCGGTGCGCTGGGCCAGTCGGTCGATGGCCAGAAACCCCGCGTTGTGCGGCGTCCACTGGTACTCGATGCCCGGATTGCCGAGGCCGACGACCAGAAACGGCCCGCTGTATGGCCCCCGGTCCGAATTCCGGCCGTCGGCCTCCCGCGCTTCACTCCCCGGCTCCATCGCTCCGGCTTCCATTGCTGGCGGCAGCACTCGTTACTTCTTGCCGCCGGCCTTGGCAGCATCCCCGCCTGCCTCTTCCGCGTCCTGCTTGCCCTTCTTCACCACTTCCGGCTCAGCCGGCGATGCAGCAGCCGCAACCGCATCCGGCTCCGGTGCCACCTCTTCCCTGATCACCGTGACGTGGGCCACAGTCGCGTCCTCGTCGGTGATGAACTTGAACTTGCCTTCGTGCGGCAGATCGGAGACGCGAACGACGTCGTGAATCTTCAGCCCTGAAACATCGAGCGTGATGTGTGCCGGGATGTCTGCCGGCAGGCACTCAATCTCCACCTCGCGCAACACCTGTTCCAGCAGTCCGCCCTCGTTCTTGACGCCGACCGGGATGCCCTCGAGTTGGATCGGCACCTCGACGACCATCGCCTTGTCCATCGCGATGCGCTTCAGGTCGATGTGCAGCAGGCTGCCCTTGATGGGCTCGTACTGCCAGTCCACGATCATCGCCTTCACGCGTGCGCTGCCCTTCACATCCACGTCAAAGATCGTGTTGTGGCCGGAGTCTGAGTGCAAAATGCGCAGGATCTGCTTGGGATCGAGCTCGACCGCGACCGAAGGCTCCTTGGCGCCGTAAATGACCGCCGGAATCTTGCCCGCCACGCGTACGCGCCGCGCTGCGTTCTTGTTGAACTTGCCCTCGCGGGTCACTGCCGTTACCAGTTCTGTGCTTGCCATTGCGTCTCTTTTCCTTTCGGGCACGGTCCTTGCGGCCGCTCCCTTTCCTGCCGCTTAGTTAAAGAGCGAGCTCACGCTCGTCTCCATGTGAATGTTCTCGATTGCCGTGCCAAAGAGACCCGCAACCGACAGCACCTTGATCTTCTCCACAGTCTTCGCCTCTTCGCGCAGTGGAATGGTATTCGTCACGACCAGTTCTTTGATCCGCGAGCTGACGATGCGCTCGATGGCCGGTCCGGAGAGCACCGGGTGCGACGCGCAGGCGTAGACCTCGACAGCCCCCACATCCAGGAGGGCGTGCGCTGTCTTTACCAACGTCCCGGCCGTATCCACGATGTCGTCGATGATCAGGCAGGTTTGCCCCTCGACATCGCCGATCACGTTCATCACCTCGGTCACATTGATGTCCGTACGCCGCTTGTCCACAATGGCCAGCGGGGCACCCATCTTGGTCGCGAAATGGCGTGCGCGTTCCACGCCGCCGGCATCCGGCGAGACGACGGTGAGATTCGGCAGGTTCTTCTTGCTGAAGTAGCCGACCATCACCGGGCTCGCAAACATGTGGTCCACCGGAATATTGAAGAACCCCTGGATCTGCGCCGCGTGCAGATCCATGAACAACGCACGGTTCGCACCAGCCGTGACCAGCAAGTCCGCCACCAGCTTGGAAGAAATGGCGACACGCGGGCGGTCCTTGCGATCCTGCCGGGCATAGCCGTAGTACGGCACGACGGCGGTGATGCGGCCGGCCGATGCCCGCTTGAGCGCGTCGATCATGATCAGCAGTTCCACCAGGTTCGAATCGACCGGATTGCATGTAGGCTGCACCACGAAGACGTCCACGCCGCGTACGTTCTCGAGCAACTGAAAGTAGATTTCGCCATCGGCAAAGCGCTGGATCTTGGTTTCACCCAGCGGCACGCCGATCTGCTTGCATATCTCTTCGGCAAGCTGCCGGTTCGCCGACCCCGCGAATATCTTGAAGCGCTTGTCTTCGCTCAGGCCGCGGTTGCGTTTGCGCTCCGGAGCGGGCTGAAAGTTGTTGCTGCTCGCCGTTTCCGGCTCGATTTCGGTGACCACTGCCGTCTCTTGCTTCATCACGTGTCTCCCAAGCTGGTTTGCGTTGGTGAACTGCCGCTAGTCAACAAAATTGACGCTCGAACCACGGCTTCAACTGCATCCGCGGCAGACGCTCCGGGGCACAGTGCACCGGAACAGAGTGGCTGGGCGACTAGGATTCGAACCTAGACAAAGTGCTCCAAAGGCACTTGACCTACCATTAGTCGATCGCCCAACAGGCTGCTGGCGGAGAGAGGATGGTTTGCTGCCAGCAGTTTCGCCGGAAGCTACTACTTTTCCATCCACATCGTGCGCCAATACTGCTCGCGAGGCAAGGTTTCGGTGCGCAGCGCCACAATGCCGCGATCCCGAAGACGCCCTGCCGCCCGGTCTGCTGCTTCCGCACTCGCGTACAGCCCAAACAGGGCTGAACCCGAACCGGAAAGCGCCGCATAGACCGCCGCGTCCCCAGGCTGGCTTGAACCAGGCTGACCGGAGTTCCGAAGCACACGCACAATGTCTGCAAGAGAGGGATACTGCGCAAAGACGACCTCTTCGAAGTCGTTTGCCATCCCGGTGCGGACAAGCGCGAGAAGCGGAGTCTCGGCCAGGTCTCCCTTGTGGGCTTGATCCGCTTCGGAAAACATTCCTTCCGAAGAGGCTGCCCTGGAGACACCGGAGGAGTGCGGCTGACCCCATGCTGCGGAGACAGACCGACTCAACCCTTCAAGTCTATCGGCTGATGCCTCGGGGGTCAATGCGGAATGCCGCGCATCCCATTCCCGAAAAGCCGCAGGTGTCGACACTCCCATCTCCGGAACCGCCACCACGCAGGGCACAGCCGGAAAATCAGCCAGTGGAGTGACCGCTTCACCCCGCCCCAGCCCCAATACGGCGCCGCCCAGCAGGAACAGCGGGACATCCGACCCAACCTCCGCCGCTACCCGAAGCCGGTTCTGCTCGGAGAGGGCTGCGCCCAGCTCGCGCTCCAGCCCCAGCAACGCCGCAGCCGCGTTCGCGGAACCCGCGCCCAACCCACCCTGCACCGGCAATCGCTTCTCGATATGGATCGTGACCTCGGCCGCCACGCCGAGCACCGGCAATGCCTGCTCCGCCATCTTCCACGCGGTGTTGCGCGCGTCGAGAGGCACACGCTCGTCGTTCGAGGTGATCACGATGCTGGTCACTGCGGCCCGCCGGGCCGTCACCGTCACCAGATCGTGCAGCCCGATCGTCTGGTATACCGTCGCGAGCGCGTGATAGCCATCCGGGCGCGCCAGCCCAATGGCCAACCCGAGATTGATCTTCGCGAACGAACGCAGCGTGACAGACATGCCTGGATTCATTCTATGCAGTCCATCGGGTCGCCCATCTCCGGGGTTTGCGCATCCCATCACCCATCACGTCGCTGGGTCTAGTTACGCGCGTGACCCTGCGAGCCAAATGCCGACTACCCCCTCTTCGCCAAAACGCAGCTCGATTCTGCTGACTGTCGCCGTCATCGGCTCTCTTGTCATTGCCGGTCTGCTCGGCAGCATGAACCGCGCACTGGTCGGCGGCATTGGCGCTCATGTGCACGACATCCTCGTGCTGCCCCTTTTTGTTCTGGGCAAAGTACCCATCACGCTGACTTTTCTGGTCAAGGTCATCCTCTTCCTCATCCTGTTGGGAGTGGTGGCAAACGGCGTTCTTCACATCCTGCAGCGGCGGATCCTGACCCATACCCCACTGCAACTGCCGCAGCAGTTTGCCCTGGCCCGCGTCGCCTCCTATTGCATCTTTGCACTTGGACTCGTGATTGGCCTGGAATCCTTCGGGCTCAACCTCAGCAGCCTGGTGGTCGTGGGCGGCGCGCTCGGCCTGGGCGTCGGGCTCGGCCTGCAGACCGTCGTCGCCAACTTTGTCGCCGGCTTGATCCTGTTATTCGAACAACCGATCCGCGTCGGTGACCGTATCGAGGTCGGCGATACCTCCGGCGACGTGCTCGACATCCGCGGACGCAGCACCTGGGTGCGCACCAACGACAACATCGTCATCATCATCCCGAACTCCGACTTCATCACCAACAAGCTCACCAACTGGACCGTCAACGACCGCGAAGTGCGCATCCCCATCCCGGTCGGCGTCGGCTACGGCAGCAACCCCATCCAGGTCCGCGAGACCCTGCTCCGTGTGGCCCAGGCCAACCCCGATGTTCTCGACGATCCCCCGCCCTCCGTCATCTTCAAGGACTTCGGCGACAACTCGCTCGACTTCGTTCTGCGTGTCACCACTACCAGTAAGGTGCAGTTTCCCGCCCTCCTGCGGAGCGAACTGTACTTCGCGATCTTTGCTGCATTCGCAGAAGCAAAGATCGAGTTGCCCTTTCCGCAACGCGACCTGCATCTACGATCTATCGATCCCGAAGTCCTGCAGGCGCTTCGGCAGAGGAATGGCAGCGCGCCGGCCGAACCATAGCCGGCCAGTGGAAATGGGCGGGCGCTTCGCTACACTTCTCCAATGCCGAGCCAGTCTGGTGTTCCTCTTTCCGCCCTGCTCCTGCTGTCTCTCAGCCCAGTATCGTTCGCTATCCATGCCATCGCGCAGGACGAAACCCCGGTCACCGCCGGCCACGCCATGGTGGTCAGCGTGCATCACGATGCCACCGACGCCGGACTCGCCATCCTGAAGCAGGGCGGCAACGCGGTCGACGCAGCCGTCGCCACCGGCTTCGCGCTCGCCGTCGTCCACCCCGTCGCCGGCAATCTGGGCGGTGGCGGCTTCATGCTCGTCCATCTCGCAAAGCCACATGAGGGCAAGCGCGACCTCTTCATCGATTACCGTGAAGAAGCACCGGACGCCGCCTCGCCAGATATGTACCTCGACGCCGAGCACCACGTCATCCCCGGCGCCAGCACGCTCGGCTACAAATCCATCGGCGTTCCCGGCTCGGTCGCTGGCTTGGCTTACGCGGAGAAGAAGTACGGCACACTGGGCCTGAAGGCGGTCATCGCCCCTGCCATCAAGCTCGCCGAGGATGGCTTCATTTTGAGCGACGAGGAGGCCAAAGAACTGCACGATCCCGACCTCGCGAAGTTCCCCGAGTCCCACAGGATCTTTCAAACCAGGAGCAACAACGGGCTGGCGGCTCCGACCGGCGCCTACTACCAACCCGGCGACACCTTCCGCCAGCCCGATCTTGCCGCCACCCTCAGGCGCATCGCCGCCGATCCCGGCGACTTCTATCACGGCGAGATCGCAAAGAAGCTGGCCGCTGACATGAAATCCCACGGCGGCCTCATCACCGAAGCCGATCTTGCCCACTATCAGGTCAAGGAACGCGTTCCGGCGAAAGGCACCTACCACGATTACGAGATATTCAGCGCGCCACCGCCCTCCGCGGGAGGCATCGGCCTGATCGAGATGCTCAACATCCTGCGCCCCTATGACCTCGCCAAGCTCGGCGACCGTACCGCTCCGGAAGTTCAGCTCATCACCGAGGCCATGCGCCGCGCCTATATGGACCGCACCGATTATCTCGGCGATCCTGACTTCGCCAAAATTCCACAGGCCGCGCTGCTCAGCACCGCCTACGCCGATGCATGGCGCAAAAGCATCGTGCCCGGTCAAGCCACGCCGTCAAAAGACCTGAAGCGGCCTGCCGGCTTCCTGCCGCCGCCGCCAACGGCTACCGTGCCCGAGTCGAAATCCACTGACACAACGCACTACTCCGTGCTCGACGCCGATGGCAATGCCGTCGCCGTCACCACCACGCTCAACAACGGCTTTGGCTCGCATGTCACCGCGACCGGCCTCGGCTTCCTGCTCAACGACGAGATGGACGACTTCGCCTCCGCGCCGGGCACGCCCAACATGTACGGCCTCATCCAGGGTCCCAACAACGCCATCGCTCCCGGACATCGCCCACTGTCGGCCATGACGCCAACCATCGTGCTCCGGAACGGCAAGGTCAGCATGGTGCTCGGGTCGCCGGGTGGACCGCGCATCACCACCACAGTGCTCAACATCTTTCTCAGCGTCGCCGAAAGCGGCCTCAACATCCAGCAGGCCGTCGACGCCCCGCGCTTCCACCATCAATATCTGCCGGATACGCTCTACGTCGAAGCCGGCTTCCCAGCCGCCATCGCTGCGAAGCTCGCGGCCGAGGGCTACTCCCTCAAGCAAGGCCGTCACTGGAGCGACGGCGAGTGCATCTCGGTCGATCCGACAACCGGCAAACTGGAAGGCGGCCAGGACCACCGCCAGCACTACGGCAAAGCCGCCGGGTATTGAAACCATGCATACCCTCTGGATATCGATCGTTCATTTGCTCAGAAACCTGCACTTCAATTGGGAAATCGACGCCGGTATCGCCGTAACTGTGGTCAGCTGTGTTCGCTACCTCATCTGGCAAGGACGAATCCGTTTACGTCGCAGCGGAGTTGGATGGACTTTGCTTCAGGGCCGCATCCTGTCCGGAGAGGTCAAAGATCTCCCGAACCTGAGGCAGTGGGTCGTCACTCTCAAATACTCCTATTTCGTCGACGAGTTCAGATCCGGCGAGTATTCTTCGATGTTTCGGAGCGAGGCAGAAGCGGCGGATTACCTTCGCGAGGCCAAGGACGAACAAGTGATGGTTCGTTTCCAACCCAACCGTCCCGACCGTTCAACGCTGGATGGGGCCTCTATCCAGACGCTGGAAACTAAATTACGACGGGTTACTCTCACTTAACAGGCCAGGCTAAGCCCTCCGCTCAGATTGAAGACGCAAATGAGAGAATAGCCTTCGGAACCCACCCATGCTTCGAGCCCTCTCCACCCACGTCTTCCTCCGCCAGCGTCTGCACCCCGGCCTGCTCGACACGCTCGCCCGCGGCGGTGCCCAGGCCATTGAAGTCTTTGCCGCAAAGCCGCACTTCGACTACACCAGCCGCCAGCACATCAAGGAGATCGCCGACTGGTTTCAGTCGAGCGATGTGAAGCCGCACTCGTTGCACGCGCCGATGTATGCCGATTCGGAGATGGGACGCGGCGGCATGCCAGCCATCAACGTCCTGCACAGCGAAAAGTCCCGCCGCATCGACGGCATGGACGAGGTAAAGCGTGCGCTGGAGGCGGCGGAGATCCTGCCCTACCAGTTCCTCGTCCTGCACATCGGTGACCGCGACTCCGAGTGGGACGAGCGAGCACTCGAGAATGCGCTCACCGCCATCGAACACCTGAAGGCATTCGGCGGTCCGCTCGGCGTCAAGCTGCTGCTCGAAAACATCCAGAACGACGTCACCACGCCCGCACACCTTGTGGAGATCATCCGCGTCGGCCACTTCGCCAACGTCGGCGTCTGCTTCGATATCGGCCACGCGCACCTGATGGAAGGCGTCGATCCGTCACTCGAAACACTGCTGCCGCTCATCGGCTCGACGCACCTGCACGACAATCATCACGACCGCGACGCGCACCTGTGGCCAGGCGACGGCACCATCGCATGGGAAGCGCCCATCGCCGCGCTCAAAACAGCGCCGCGCTCACCCGCCGCACTGCTTGAAATCCACTACGAGCTCGGCGAAACCCCTGACATGGTCGCCCAGCGCGCTGTCGCCACGTTCGAGAAGTTCGGCATTTAAGAAAGTTTGATATTTAGGATTCAAGTCGCAAACATGACGGACACATCTGTAACCCCGCCCAGCACACAGTCCAGCACAAACGCCACGCCAGTCCCCGCCACCATCGCCTCTCTGAAGCAGCATGAAGGCCAGACCGTCATCCTGCACGGCTGGCTCTACAACATGCGCGCCTCCGGCAAGCTGCTCTTTCCCATCTTTCGCGATGGCTCGGGCACCGTGCAGGGCATCATGCCCAAGGCCGCGGTCACACCCGAAATCTGGGAGACCACAAAGCACCTCACCCAGGAGTCCAGCATCATCGTCACCGGCCGCGTCCGCGCCGATCAGCGAGCCCCCGGCGGCTACGAGCTCGATGTCGAGAACGTCGAAGTGGTACAGCGTGTGCCCGAGGAGCAGCCCTATCCCATCACGCCCAAGGAGCATGGCGTCGATTTCCTGATGGAGCACCGTCATCTCTGGATTCGCTCGCCGCGCCAGTCCGCCATCCTGCGCATCCGCGCGGAGATCATCAAGGCCTGCCGCGACTACCTGGACGACAACGGCTTCACCCTCACCGATTCGCCAGTCCTCACGCCCGCCGCATGCGAAGGTACTTCGACCCTCTTCCCGGTGGAATACTTTGGCGACGAGGCCTTCCTCACCCAGAGCGGCCAGCTCTATATCGAGAGCACCGCACTCGCGCTCGGCAAGGTCTACAGCTTCGGCCCCACCTTCCGCGCCGAAAAATCCAAGACCCGCCGTCACCTCACCGAGTTCTGGATGGTCGAGCCCGAGCTCGCCTATGCCGGCCTCGACGATCTGATGGTGCTGGCCGAAAACTTCCTCAGCTTCATCGTCGGCCGCGTGCTCGAGCGCCGTCTGGCCGACCTGAAGGTGATCGAGCGCGACATCGCGAAACTGCAATCCATCCAGGCGCCCTTCCCGCGCCTGCGCTACGACGAAGCCGCCGCCATGCTCAATGACGCGCACGCCAAGGGCCTGCTCGAACATCCGTTCGAGTATGGCAATGACTTCGGTTCACCCGACGAGACCTATATCTCCTCGCAGTTCGACCGGCCGGTCATGGTGCATCGTTATCCCGCCGCGGTGAAGGCCTTCTACATGGAGCCCGATCCCGACGATCCCAAGTACGCGCTTTGCGTGGACGTCCTCGCACCCGAGGGCTATGGCGAGATCATTGGCGGTTCGCAGCGTATCGCCTCCTATGAGCTGCTGAAGCAGCGAATCGAGGACCACAAACTCCCCATCGACGCGTTCCAGTGGTATTTAGATCTGCGCCGCTACGGGTCTGTACCCCATTCGGGGTTCGGCATGGGCATCGAGCGCGCCGTGGCCTGGATCTGCGGCCTCGAGCACGTCCGCGAAACCATCCCATTTGCCCGAACGCTGAACCGTATCTATCCCTGAATCCCCTATGCCGGCACTGTCCGGAACTTTTTCGCCGCCGCGCCGATCAAGACGGCGAAGACGACCAGCAGCAGCAACTGCGCAATCTTGAATGGCGCCTCCGTCTGCGTGGGCGCGAGGGCGTGAATGGCAGGCACATGCTCGAAGGTTTGTGCAACGAGAACGAACATGTTGAAGTACAGGGCGATCATGGCGGTGATGGCATAGGTGCGCCGCCAGATCCCGCTCAGATGACGGGCGTAGAGCGCGAAGATGGCTATGGCCAGAACAATCAGCGAGAGAATGCCGAGAATGATCCCTGGAGTCACCTTGGTGTTGGGAAAGCCAAAGGCGGTAACGCTGGTCAGGACCGTAGTGATGAGAAACACGTGATTCCATAACCCCAGCAGACGGCCGCCGAGAAGCCCGGCAAGAACAATGAGCCCCGATGCAATGCCGATAAGACTGAGAGCGACGTGGATCGCGGTGTAGGTCCCTAAACTCATTCCAAGTACCATGCGGTGCCTCTTTTCGCTGGGATCGAAACGTATGGTTGAACTCTGCGGCCAGCCGTCTGATTTATCAAGCAAGAACTCCGCCCCGGGAGTCCTTTCCTTGTTTTCGCCGCGCGCAATCGTTTCAGCTCCAGGTTCCCCCAGCTCTCGGCCTACAGATTCGCTGCATTTGCCCGAATGCCAAAGCCTCTCTATCCTTAGGGGTTTGCTCCCCCGCGATGGGGAACCCTTCTATGACCAAGCACGACGACACCATCCACGCAGAAACCTCCCGCGGCCACCAGCCGATCTACAGCGGCGTCCAGGCGCTGCCGCCCCGCCATATCCGCGTCATCGGCGTGCCGCTCGATCTCGGCCAATCCCGCCGCGGTGTGGATATGGGGCCCTCAGCCGTCCGCGTCGCCGGCCTCGAAGCGCACCTTGAAGCTCTCGGCCACGTCGTCACCGACGGCGGCAACATCGGCGTTGCCATCGCCGAAACCAAGAAGCCCGGCGAGCAGAACGCGAAATATCTGAAGGAGATCCGCGAAACCTGCCTGAAAGCCGCCGACCTCGTGGTCAAGACCCTCGAAGAGGGCTCCACGCCCGTCATCCTCGGCGGCGACCACTCTGTCGCGGCCGGCTCGGTCTCGGGCGTCGCCGAGTTCTACCGCCGCAAAGGGCAGAAGATCGGCCTCCTCTGGATCGATGCGCACTCGGACATCAATACGCCGGAGACCTCGCCCTCCGGCAACGTCCACGGCATGCCCATGGCCGCGCTCCTGGGCCTGGGCCCGAAAGAGCTCTCCGACATATACGACTTTTCACCGAAAGTTCAGCCCGACAACGTCGTGCTCATCGGCGTGCGCGATATCGACGCTACCGAGAAGGAAAACATCAAGCGCGCTGGCATCACCGAGGTCTACACCATGCGCGACATCGACGAGCGCGGCATGCGCACGGTGATGGAAGAAGCTCTCCGCGCCGCAGGACGCGGCACCGCCGGCTATCACGTCTCGCTGGACATGGATTGGATCGACCCCGAGGATGCCCCTGGCGTCGGCACGCCCGTACGCGGCGGCGCCACCTATCGAGAAGCCCACCTCGCCATGGAGATTCTGGCAGACCACGGCCGCATGCTGAGCTTCGAGATCGTCGAAGTGAACCCCGTCATCGACGAGCACAATCGCACCGCGCACCTCGCGGTCGAGTTAATCTCCTCGGCATTTGGAAAGAAGATCCTCTAGACCGGAAAAGGCTTATCTGTTCCTTCTTCTAGGATCTTCAGGAACTCGGCGTAGATATAGACGCGACCCCGTCGCTTACCTGTCTGCTCCCTCACAAGGCCGATGTCCGCCATGCGTTCCATAGCTGATCCCGCAGTAGTAATCGAAAGACCAGTGACACGTGCGGCATACTGCAGACCGGTGATTGGATGCTTTTGCAGGTACTCGTGCAACTGGAGCATCGAGGCCGGCCGCAGCACGCCTCGCAGCCGCCCGCGATCAGCCGAAAATAGCTGCTGGATACGCTGCGCTGTCGCGCACGCCTCATCGGCTGTAAATCGCACAGCTTCGAGAAAGAAAGCAATCCATGGCTCCCAGGCTTCGTGAGTCCTGGTTTCTTGTAACAACTGGTAATAGAGATCGCGGTGTGTCTTCAGATATAGGCTGAGATAGAGAGACGGCTCTCGCAGAACCTTTTGCTCAAAGAACAGCAGCGCGATGAGCATTCTTCCCAGACGGCCGTTGCCATCAAGGAACGGATGCGCCGATTCAAACTGAGCGTGGACCAGTGCAGCGTCGATCAGGAGCGGCAGACGATTGTCCTCGCGATGGAGGAAACGCTCCAGATCGCTCATGACAATTTCCATCTCCACTACGGGTGGCGGAACATAGATTGCGTTTCCCGGGCGTGTTCCCCCGATCCAGTTCTGCGAACGGCGAAATTCGCCTGGCTGCTTGTCAGATCCTCGTCCGGTCCGCAGCAGCTTTTCATGCATTTCGCGCAGGAGCCGGTTGCATAGAGGGAATCCTTCTCTGAGACGTTTTAAACCATGCTGCAAGGCAGAGACATAATTCGAAACTTCTGTCACATCTTCGGAGGGCGGTGCCAACTCATTCTCAAAGAGCAGCAGTTCCGAAAGGGAAGACTGCGTCCCCTCAATTTGCGATGAGAGGACAGCCTCGCGCCGGTTGTAAAAGTAGAGGAGCGTACCCGTGTCGGGGAGTGTGGCGTGAAGACCATCTAGTCGTCCGAGCGCTTGATTCGCAAGGTCGAGCTTGCCATAGAATGGCGACAGGTCAATCTTTGGATTTGGTGGCAACGGAGGTGGGACATAGGCCTTTACTTCTTCGCCGAGAGTCGAGATTGTGATGAATCTGCCATTCATACGATATGTCTGTCGTCCGCTTATTCCAGTTTAAGCTATAAATTGGAATAAGCGAAGCTGCTAATCAAGAGACTGGAATAAGCCTTCTCATGCCCCAGCGGATTCTCTTTTGTATATTCACCGCCATCGCACTCAATTTCCTTCCGGTCCGCGCCCAGATCGCCCAGCCCGTCCCCACCCTCGGCACACCCGCCGACAGCGAAGCCATGGCCGCAGAGGTGAAAGCCGAATACCTCCATGCATGGGAGGGCTACCACACCTACGCGTGGGGCCACGACGCCCTCAAGCCGCTCTCCAGGCAGCCGCACGACTGGTACGGCGTCTCGCTGCACATGAGCGAGATTGACGGCCTGGACACCATGATCCTGATGGGCCTGGACAAGCAGGCAGCCGAAGCGCAGCAGGACATCGACAAGCACCTCTCCTTCGATCAGGACATCTACGTCAAGAACTTCGAGATCACCATCCGCTGCCTCGGCGGATTGCTCAGCGAGTACGAGGCCACCAACGATCCGCAACTCCTCAAGCTCGCCACGGATCTCGGCCGCCGTTTGCTGCCCGCCTTCCATTCACCCACCGGCATGCCCTATGAGTTCGTCAACCTTCGCACCGGCAAGGTGCGAGGCGCCGTCACCAACCCCGCGGAAGTCGCACTGCTGCCGGAGTTCGGCACGCTCTCCAAACTCACCGGCGACCCTGTCTACTACAACACCGCCAAGCGCGCGATGACCGAGCTATGGAAACGCAGATCTTCTCTCGACCTCGTCGGACTAGGCATCAACGTCGAAACCGGTGACTGGACCGACTCCACCTCCACCATCAGCGGCGGCATCGACTCCTTCGACGAATACCTGCTCAAAAGCTGGCTGCTCTTTGGCGACCGCGACTGCCTGGAGATGTGGCAGAAGAGCATTGTCGCCATCGACAAATACCTCGCAGAAGACACCCGGCTTGGCCTCTGGTACGGCCAAGCCGACATGCGCACCGGCGCGCGCACCACGCATGAGTACGGCGCGCTCGACGCCTTCTTTCCTGCGCTGCTCGCGCTGGGCGGCCATCTGCCCCGCGCCGAAGCCTTGCAGCGTTCGAGCTTCCAGATGTGGACGATCTATGGCATCGAGCCGGACACACTCGACTACATCCGGCTCGCCACACCCGATGCCGGCTACCCGCTGCGCCCGGAGATCATCGAGTCCACGTACTATCTGCATCACCTGACCGGCGATCCCCTCTACCTGCACATGGGCCAGGATTATTTCGATTCGCTCGTCCGCTGGTGCCGCACACCTGTCGCCTATGCCGCGCTCACCGACGTGCGCACCAAGCAGCAGAAGGATGAGATGGAGAGCTTCTTCTTCGCCGAGACACTCAAGTATCTCTATCTGCTCTACGCCCCACGCGACACCGTCGACTGGACGAAATTTGTCTTCAACACCGAAGGGCATCCGCTAAAGCGCTTCAGCGCCGTTGCGCCCATCGTGGACTAACCCGTCGACCAATCCATCGCCGTCTGATACAGCCGGTAATGCTCATCGCCGATCGCCGCGAAGGGCCGCATCGTCAGCGGTTCGCGCGCCGTGGCCACGGTCCAATCCGTGCTGCTTTTTGAAACCCGACCTGCTGCCAGCAACTGCGCCTTCGTGACTGGCGCTGACAGATCGCCGACGGCAAACAGCGCCACCGGCCCATACATCAACGCCACTTGCTGCCCGCTCATCTGCTGATAGGGAATAGGCTCCAGCCGCAGCGGCATATCCAGCTCCAGCTCGATGCGATCGCCGCTCTTCCATGTCCGCTCGACGCGCGCGAACGTGCCACGCTGTACCGCCGCGTCCGCCTTGCGCCCGTTCACCGCAATACGCGTCTTCGGCCCGGCCCATTGCGGAATGCGTAGCAGCACTGCAAAGCTCTGCGGCCGATCCAGCGTCAGTGCGATCGTGCTCTCGGATGACGTCGGATACTCTGTCGTCTGCGTCAGCAAGCACGCCGCACCGTTCTGCCGCCAGCGCAGCTCTGACGGCACGTAGAGATTCACATACACATCCGGGCTACGCCGCATATACGCGCTGATGCCGTAATCCGCCGTGATCTGCGGAAATGTCCCGGAGCAGCATGGCCACTTGTCGTCGTCATAGACCTTCTGCGCATTCTCGTTGTAGTCCGAGTAGTAAAAGCTCGTGCCATCCGGTTGCAGCGGCTTCGCGCCCAGGATCGTGTTGTAGAGCACGCGCTCCATGCTGTC
The DNA here is from genome assembly GCA_963815025.1 of uncultured Acidobacteriaceae bacterium. Classification (GTDB taxonomy): domain Bacteria; phylum Acidobacteriota; class Terriglobia; order Terriglobales; family Acidobacteriaceae; genus KBS-83. The sequence continues at coordinate 834,684 of CAWFFD010000002.1, forward strand.
GCCATAGCGGCTGTCCGCCGTCTCCAGCAATAGATAGCGCGTGATCTTGAAGTGCCCATACGCGCCGCATGGCGTCTCGAAGCTGGCGTGCGTCTTGGCGAGGCTCTCGGCCAGCATCGTGCTGCCCGGCTTCACAAAGCTCTCGCTCGGTCCCCAGCCCCCGGTCGCAAAGCTCTGCTCCTCCACCATGCGGAAGCCGTTACGTGCCGCCCGCAGATAGCGCTCGTCGTTCAGATTCAGGTACGACTGCATCGCGGAGCAGAGCGAATTCACGATGGCTGTACGCATGCTGGCCGGGCAGTACGTTCTGATCTTCAGAGAGCGGCGCAAACCAGCTCTCATCTTCGATGTACTGCTTCGCCATCTCGCGATAGCGCACCTCGCCACTGCGCTGGTAGGCCAGAAACAGATTCTCCGGCAACGTGTACGTCTCGTCCCAGCAATAGGCTTCGTCCTTGTGCGGACGCGCATACATCTCCTTGCGGTTCAGAGCGCGTCCCGGCAGAAAAGGAACCACCGCGTCTGTCGCCGGTCCCAGCGCGCGCATCGCAACCGGGTCCTGCGCGAACTCGTGCGCATCGATCAGCCCGCAGCACGTCTTGTCGAAGGTGTACGCCGGCAGGTGGTAGTCCACGTAGAACTTCGGCGTGATCGTCTTCGAAAAACCATCGACCAGCCGGTGCACCTTTTGTTGCGTCGGCTTCGATCCCGTCTGCCCATACGCACGCGCCAGCCCGGAGACGTATTGTCCGAAGCTGTGGCCCGGAATATAGCCATGGAACGGTCCTTTCGGGCTGAAGTCTGCGTAAAACGTGTACCAGCCGCCCATATCCTCGCCCGGCGCGGGCAGTCCAGCCTTCTGCCGGAAGGGCTTCAGCAGGCTGTCTTCACTCAGCGCGAGAAAGAACGCATGATTGTGATCGAACTGCTCGCGCAACGGACCATCCAGTAGCCGCACCTGCTCGTAGGCCACCGGAGTGAGCTGGGTTCGCCTCGGTGGGATCGCGGCGGCGGACGCCATCACGCCGCGTGGCACCGCAAGAGCACCACCCGTCATCAAACCGTTCTGAACAAAACGGCGGCGTGTCAGATTGCCCATGGAAAACGTTCCCCTCTGCCGTTCGCCAACATACTACGCCCGCGCCACATCGCTGCCCGTGGGAGCGTCCGATCGCAATTCGCATCGGCGCGCAACCCGTAGTGCCGCACCATATACCTCACCATTTCGCGTCACTGACGCTGGTGCGATCACAGAGATAGACTGGCCACTATGCCCCGCAAACTGCGCGTCGGGATCGTCTTTGGTGGCCGTTCGGGCGAGCATGAAGTCTCGCTCCGCTCCGCCGCCTCCGTGCTTGCCGCTATCGACAAGAAGAAATATGAGGTCGTCCCCATCGGCATCGCGAAGACCGGCCACTGGTCTCTCGGAGACGAAGCCAAATGGATGCTCGCCGGCGGCACAGCGGCGACGGCGGCGACGAAAGGCCGCGCGCCCAGCCAGCACGCCCTGGTGCCTTCAGCGCACGCCACCGGCTCGCTTCTCGTTCCCTCCAAACCTGGCAAAGATCAAACCCAGGCAGAAGCTCTCGGCGTCGATGTCCTCTTCCCCGTGCTGCATGGCACCTTCGGTGAAGACGGCACCATTCAAGGTCTCTTCGAGCTCGCCGGCAAAGCCTACGTCGGCTCCGGTGTCCTCGGTTCCGCCGCCGGCATGGACAAGGATGTGATGAAGCGTCTCTTCACCGCCGCCGGTCTTCCCATCGTCGAGCACATCACATTGCTGCGTGGCGCCTGGCACAAAGCACCGCGCAAAGCCATCGCAGAGATCGAAGCGAATCTTCGCTACCCGCTCTTCGTCAAGCCGGCGAACCTCGGCTCCTCGGTCGGTATCTCGAAGGTTCACGACCGCTCCGAGCTCGCGCCCGCCATCGTGCTCGCCGCCAGCTACGATCGCAAGATCATCATCGAGCAGGGCGTCGGCGGCAAAGCCACAAAGAACAAACCCACCGAGCGCGCCCGGGAGCTCGAAGTCGCCGTCCTCGGCAACGATGAGCCCAGGGCCTCGGTCGTCGGCGAGATCGTGCCGGCCAAAGAGTTCTACGACTACGAAGCCAAATACGAAAGCGACGCGTCCCTCCCCATCATCCCCGCGCGGCTCAGCAAGGCACAGATGAAGGAGGTCCGCGAGATGGCCATCGCCGCCTTCCATGCCTGCGACTGTTCCGGCCTCGCGCGCGTCGACTTCCTGCTCGAGCCCGAAAGCCGCACCGGCAAACCCGGCCGCCTCTATCTGAATGAGATCAACACCATGCCCGGCTTCACCTCCATCAGCATGTATCCCAAGCTATGGGAGGCCTCCGGCCTCAAATACTCCGATCTCATCGACCGCCTGCTGGAACTGGCCCTCGAACGCCGCGCCGAACGCGACGACACGCAGTACAGCCGCTAGATCTGGGTCGAGTCGACAGCTCCGAGCGCTGAACGACCAGCGAATATCGAAGGTCGGCGGAACAATAGGCTCCTCCTTCAGCGTAGTGATCTATGCGGAGGACTTTCATGGTCCCTTGGCGGCAGGATCTCGCTCTTACCTTTCGGCGGCTTTACAGGTCGCCCGGCCTCGTCTTCGCGGTCGTGATTTCAATCGGGCTAGGCATCGCTGCAAACGCGACTATCTTTTCCATCGTCAGCACATTCCTCCTGCGTCCGCCGGCTGTTGGTGATCCCCCCACGCTTATGAGCGTATTCACCACGCAGCGAGGTAATTGCTGCGGCAACAATCTCTCCTGGCCTCTCTACAACGACCTGCGCGAGCAGGCTCGGTCATTTTCCGGCATCACCGCCTTTTATCCTTCGACGCCGGCGTCGATCACCGGCAATGGAGAGCCGGTCCGCGTCTGGGGAGGCCTGGCCGCCGCCAATTTCTTCGACGTGACTCAGATCCGCATGGCTCTTGGCCGAGGCTTCCACCGCGACGAGGAGCAGCTTCCGGTTGTTGTTCTTAGTCATCAGCTCTGGCAGCACCGCTTCGCTGCGGACACTGCCATCCTGGGCAGATCCGTTTCCATCTCCGGCCATCCCTTTACTGTGATCGGCGTCACCCCGGCATCCTTCCGCGGACTGGACATTTACACATCCGATTTTTGGGTGCCGTTGGGCAACAAGGAACTCTTGATGCCCAAGATGGGTGATCGCTCCCGCAGCAATACCTGGCTGGAGGTCGCAGGTCGCCTCGCACCCGGGGTCGCGAGAGCGCAAGCTGCGGCGGAACTGAATGCAATCGGCCAACGACTCGCCCAGAGCTATCCCGAAGCGGAGAAAGATCGCGGCTTTCAGCTGGGCGGCGCGGGCTCTTTGCCGCCGGATCAGAAGGCAGGACTGATCGGCTTTCTCGTGGCGCTTTCTGTCGTGGCGCTTCTTGTGCTCTGCATCGCTTGCGCGAACGTTGCCAATCTGCTGTTGGCACAAGCCTTCTCCCGCCGGCGCGAGATGGCCGTGCGTCTTTCGCTCGGTGCCCGGCGCAGCCAGTTGATGAGGCAAATGCTCGTCGAAAATACGGTGCTCGCTCTCGGCGGTGGCCTCTTTGGTTTCGTTCTCTGTCTCTGGGGTACAGCAGCCCTCTCCGCGTTCCATCTGCCTATACCGCTGCCCATCGATCTCACCGTTGGCATCGACTGGAAGGTGCTCTGCTACACCTTCGCGCTCAGCGTCGCCGCCGGCCTATTCGTCGGACTGGTTCCCGCATGGACAGCCTCCCGGCCCATCCTCGCCAGAGCGTTGAAGGGCGAAGAGGTATCCGCCTACAACGACCGCCGCTGGAGTCTGCGCAATCTCCTCGTTCTCTCGCAAATGTTCTTCTCCCTGGTGCTGCTCTGCGCTACGGGACTCTTTCTGCGCAGCCTGCAGCGAGCCTCCGACATAGATATCGGTTTTCGCTCTCGCGGCATTTTGACGATGAGTGTCGATCCGCAGCTCAATGGCTACTCCACCACGCGTGCCACGCAGTTCGTGGAAGAACTGCAGCGGCGAGTGAGCGCACTCCCCGGTGTTACATCGGCAGCATTCGTCGACCCCGTGCCACTGTCGATGGATGGAAGATGGGACGACTTTCACGTCGAAGGCTCAGCACCAACGAAGTCCGATACAGTAGTGGACCTTGCCCTGATCACCTCCAACTACTTCCGAACCATGGGCATCCCCCGGCTCACCGGAAGAGACTTCGACCATGAGAGCGCCAACTCACCCCGAGTTGCCATCGTGAACGAAACCTTCGTGAAGGAACTCTTCGACGGAAGAAATCCTATCGGTCAGCGCGTCAGCGGCACCGGCGCAACTTACGAGATCGTCGGCGTGGTCAAGGATACGAAGTCCAGAACCCTCGGAGAGACGCCGCGTCCCGTGCTGTATCGCGCGCTCCAGCAGGACCTTGGTCGCGATCCCGATTTCCGCGGTGTCACCCTTCTGGTACATACAGACGGCAACCCCGCAGCATTGGAGGGAAGTGTGCGCAACGAGATCCATGCGCTGGATCCGACGATCGCCATCTTCAACGTCGAGACCATGGAAGAACACCTTCGCGATGCGCTCTTCCTACCCCGCCTCGCCGGCACGCTCTTTGGCATCTTCGGCATCACTGGCTTGGTACTGACAGCAGTCGGACTCTACGGAGTCATGAGCTACTCCGTAACCCGCCGCACGCGCGAGATCGGCATTCGCCTCGCGCTCGGCGCGCCAATCGGGGCAGTGCAGCGGCTTGTCGTCCGCCAGGGTATGGCGCTGATCTTGATTGCGATCACTCTCGGCGTACCGTGTGCGCTGGCCCTCTCCAGATTCGCGACCAGCATCCTCTATGGCGTCCGCCCGCACGATGCAGTGACATTTACACTGGTGCCGCTCTTCCTCTTAGTCGTCGCATTGCTCGCCTGCTGGATCCCTTCGCGCCGCATTGCCAAAGTAGACCCACAGAATGCCTTGCGTTACGAATAAGCTCCTCGCGGGGCGATGCGGCAAACGCACCAGAGGCGAAGTCTAAGGCTACTGGGGAGGCGTAGTGGATGTCGGCGGGGATGCCGGCACTGCCGCCGGCACCGGGAGCACCTGCCGGGATGGCTCCTCCACAGGGCTGCTCATCTCTTCATCGCCGATCTCGAAGACCGGTGTGCTCTTCGGCAGCTTCATGCGCCCGTCCACGAGGTACGCCACTGTAACTCCGCCGGCGACCTCAGGTGTCAGCACGACCATGGGGATCAGGTACTTCTTGCTCTTGACCAGTGACTCGGCAACACCGTCGACCGGGTGGCTGCGGGGAATGCTGCCTGGAACCTGCGGAATCACGAAGGCGCGCATGTTGAGTTCGGGGTTCTTCTTGCCGTAGTGGACCAGCGAGCGCGCCACCTGTTTGGGAGTCATCAGGCCAATGTCCGCAATGAAGTTGCGGTGGATCGCGTGCGGCATATAGATGTCGAGGACGACGCGGGAGAAGTCGGCGCAGTTATGGAAGAGCAGGTTGAAATGGCCGACGTTGTGGCGGTCGTTGAAGATGGAGATGAATCGCTGGTCCTGGCCCGGCGAGCTGTCCACCTGGAAGCCATGGATGGTCCGGTCATAAGCGGAGCCCACCAGTTCGGTCCACTCGCCCTTTGGGGGCTCGCCGTGCTTGTTGTCCGGAGCGAGATCGAGCAGATGCTCTCGGCGGTAGGCCTCGCGCAGCGCTGCTACCTTTTCCCGGTCCACCGTAGCGGGAATCTCGCTCGGCGAATCGACCGCATATAAGTAGGCGACCAGGGGAATTGCGATCCAGTCGTAACCGTCGATCTTGTGATAGCGGCTGATGACGGCGCCATACTCGCCGTCGTGGCAGAGGCGGAGCACCGTGGGCGAGTCGGCGCAGATGCGATTGAAGTAGACGGCGGCGTGTCCGGTGGGATTCATCGCACCGAATTTGCCATAAGGCTCCTCCATCAGGAGCGCGGCCGAGGCATGCGCATACGTCGCCACCGCTGCCAGTAGACAGAGGAACACCGCCGCGCGCCGAAGAGCCATCGTTTTATGAAGAGTCCCGATTCTCGTCCCGTCTCCCGTTCATCCGGAATGCACTCACCGGTGCAGAACACAAAAGCTTGTCCGATGTTTGAAGTCGTTCACAACATACGGGTTGCCACCGCCCCACGCCATGGTGCGGAAGCTGTAGTCCTCATCCGGAGTTTGCCGTGGGAGCCATTGTCTCAATTGATCCTCCCGCGGTGACCGCACCCCAGCGCTAACTCTCCACACCGCCGGGTCCGCAATGCTGTGTGGTGCTGAGCAGCAATCCAATGACCCGGGATTGACAAACCGGTGACAACCGCCGGCCGCATTTCGGACACCATGAGGCGTGACCGTACGTCAGGATCACCCCATCGTCGTCTGGGTCGAGCGCGGCGCGCTGTTCCTGCTGATCGCTTATCTGTGCCTGCACACCATGCCGCGCGCATGGGGCAAACTGAACACCGATTTCCCCAACTACTACATGTCAGCCCGGCTCGCCCACGAGGGCTACGACACCTCGCGCGCGTATGAGTGGGTATGGTTCGAGCGCGAAAAGGACCATCGCATTCCCGATATCCCGCCCATCGGCCTCCTGCCCATTACACCCTTTTCCACGCTGGTCATGTGGCCGCTCACCGGCCTGCCACCACTCACCGCCAAACATCTTTGGATACTCGCGAACCTCGCGCTTCTGATTCCGATTTGCTGGTTCCTGCGCTCCATTACAGCATTGTCATACCGGCGTATCGCGCTGATTTTCGCGCTTAGCTTTCCGCTCCATCGCAACCTGCTTTACGGCCAGTTCTATGTGCTCCTTCTGTTGTTGCTCGTCGCTGCCTGCTGGGCATACTTGCGTGGGCGCATTGGACTCGCAGGCACGCTCGTCGCCATCGCTGCGGCCTGCAAGGTCTTCCCGGTCCTGCTCTTTATCTTTTTCCTGCAGCGCAGAGACTGGCGCGCACTTCTCTGGGGAGCGGTCACCGGACTCGCTGCCGTCGCCGTCTCTGTCGCAGTCTTCGGCTGGAACCTGCATCGCACCTATCTGCTTCAGGTTCTGCCATGGTCGCTCCACGGCGAAGGGTTGCCGCCATATGCGACCGCCAGTGCTTCCATCTCCAGCGTGTTGCACTATCTCTTTCTCGCGGAGCCGCAATGGAACCCGCATCCGTGGCACAACTCTCCGCTGTGCTATGCCTTGCTGCAACCCACACTGCAGATGCTCGCCTTCGCGCCGGCCATATTGCTCATCCGCAGAAGCGATCGCTCGCCACGCCGCTTCCTGCTGGAGTGGTCGGCTCTCATCACCGCTCGCTCGCCATCTCCACCAGTCCGGCGTCGTATGACTTCGTGCTGATGGTGCTGCCCGTATGCGTCCTCGCTGCAACGTTGCTGGAGCGCAACTGGTACGGCTGGCTCGCAGCTCTGCTGATCGTCTATCTCGGCATCGGCTTTCCCATGCCCAGCCCACACACAAGGATGGGACCGGCGATTCTGCTCTACGTACCGCGTCTCCCGCTTATGCTCACGCTACTTCTGGGCATGTATCTATTGCTGTGGCGAGAGCGTCCAGTCGAAGCTTCCACATGGGAGTGGACACAGTACGCGAACGACTTCACGCATCACACGCGGGACTGGACTCACTATGCGTGGGCAGCCGCCATGGCCGTCATCGCGATACTCGGCGTGCGTTCCACGCTTCGTCTGCAGCGTGCCGTTCGACAGGAATTCGCCTATCGGCTCCCGTTGCAGACAGAAGCGTTTCTCCATGCAAGCCCAGCTTCTACAGGCGCTCAGCTTCGCTATGTTGCCTTCACCATGAGCGGCTATCACCTGACCACGGCAAACACGAGCAACGCATGGATGGATGCCCTTCCCGGCGACGATCTCTCGTTCACCGGCAACTCCGGCACGGTGTGGGTGGAGAAAGCTCTAAGCCCCCACTCGGAAATCATCGACCTGCAGCATCCCACACACGCAGTTCTCAACGATGCGCACGATCCGATGCTCTCCGCGGACGGACAAAGCATGGCCTTCGTGCGCGACGACCATGGCCGCGGCCGGCTGATGGTGCGTCGCGGCTCCGGCACCGCAAGCGAAGCCGCACTCACCCCGCTACCGCTTCACGTGTACGAAGCGTCCTTCGTATCCGAAAAGCAGTATGCATTCTCCGCCGCGGAAGACGGCCGGCCTCCGCAGGTCTATCTGACCGACGCTGCGCACTCGAACGCGCCGCTTGGTCTCGGCGAATCTCGCTATCCGGCGCTCTCCCCGGATGGCGCGTGGCTGGCCTACAGCCATCTGGAACACGGGATGTGGAACCTGTGGGTTCGCGATCAGCGGACCGGCGCAACCCGGCGTATCGCCGACGTGCCCTGCAACCAGATACAGCCGGCCTGGGAAGACGACTCTAGAACGCTGCTCTATGGCACCGATTGTGGCCGCAGCCTGTGGTTCACGGCCGTCGCGCGCCGGCGTGTCATTCCCGGCGTGTGATTCCGACAACGGCCGGCGTCACCCATCCGGCTCTCAATGGACGTGAGGAGCATCGTCGTTCATGGAGAACTGATCCTTCAGGCTGTCTTCATAGGGAAAGACGTGAATCATCCAACTGAAGATCACCGGCATGAAGGTGCCCCCCTCCGCTTTGCAGCCTTCAGCGGTATGGATGGAGCCGAACATCCCGAACTTGGGATGCGCGCCGTGGTACTCGTTGACCTTGTTGGCGGGCGCCGCGCAAAAGTTGGTGTGCTCATGCCACCGCGCAATGCTCAACGGAACACGCTGGTTCAGCTCATCCTCCGTCGCGCTGGTGCTGTCGGTAAACATCACACCCTCCAGCTTGAAGTGCTGCGTCGGCGTCTGGTAGTAGAGCAGCGCCGATGGCTTCGTCGGATCGAACTGGGTATCGGCCAGGTGCGTATTTGCCGTGTTGATGAAGTGATATTGCGGCTGCACCACCGTCGGATTCGCCTGGATGTATCCGTCGGCTATGGCCTTCTTGTAATCCTGGTATTTGTCGATGGTCGCCCTGACCTGGGCTACCAGCGCCTCGGCTCGCTTCTCATCGCCGGACTGCTTGGTCCGCAGCGGGGTGATGCACATGTGGTTCGTCATGGCGCCCATGCTCGCGCCCATCACGTTCATGTTGCCCATGCTGCTGCCCATGTCGTCGCATGCATGGCCGTCACTCATCGTCGTGCCAGACATGCCGCTCATCGGCTGGCCCTGCTGCCACGCGTATCCAGACAGCGCGACCAGCAGCACGGCTCCAAGGGTGAGCGTCCACTTCGCGGTGTGGGGAAGATTTGCTCCGGGCATCTTCGTCGTCCTTGTCGTCATTCTTGTCGGTCATTCCCCGTCTTCGGGTTTTGCAAACCTGACTATGGATAGGACGCCGTCGGCACCGCTGTGGATCCACTGGACTTACGCGTCCGAGCGTAAGTGGTCCTACGTCCCGCTGTCGGCAAGCACGCGCTTCGCGGGATCATTCGATGTGGTCTGCGGCTCGGCGGGGAAATGCCATATTCGGCTGAACCACTATGATGGAGCCATGGCCAAGCGTTCCAGCGCATTTACTCCTGTCATCACAATGGACCGCAGCAGCACGCAGCCACTGCACGCGCAGGTCTACAGGGCGCTCCGGGACGCGATTGCGCGCGGCGATCTCCGCGCCGGCCAGAGGGTACCCTCATCGCGCGCCATGAGCACCGAACTGGATGTTTCCCGCATCACTATCCTCGGCGCGTACGCGCAACTCCTGGCGGAAGGCTACTTCCAAACCCGCAAGGGCGCCGGAACATTTGTCAGCCGTTCGCTCCCTGAACATCTGACCCAGGTCAAACGGCCGGCCCCGGGCAGCGCGCAAAGGGCTTCCGGCCCGCGCACGATCGCGCGCCGCGCGTTGCAGTGTCCGGTAGAGCCCCGGACCCCCTGGCATGCCGGACTGGGTGCATTCGCTGTGCACCAACCGGCGTTCGATGAGTTTCCCTTCGCCATCTGGTCGCGGCTGATAACCCATCATTCGAAGGATCCCAACGCCCGCGCCATTCACTGTATCGATCCCATGGGAACCAGGCGCTTTCGCGAAGCGATCTGCGACTATCTCCGCACGGCGCGCGCGGTGCAGGCCGAGCCGGAACAGATCATGATCGTTTCCGGCTCGCAGCAGGCGCTGCAGATTGCCGCCAACGTCCTGCTCGATCCCGGCGATTCGGTATGGATGGAGGAGCCCGGCTACAGGCTGGCGCGCAATGTCTTCTCCGCAGCGGGCTGCCGCCCAATCCCGGTGCCCGTCGATGAGGAGGGATTGCATGTGGCAGCCGGCATCAAGCGATGCGCCCAGGCCCGGGCTGCTTACGTGACGCCTTCCCATCAATATCCGCTGGGCAGCACCATGAGCGCGGCGCGGCGCCTGCAATTGCTGCATTGGGCACAACAGCACGGCGCCTGGATCATCGAGGACGACTACGACAGCGAATACAGGTTCGCAAGCCCGCCCATCGCGTCACTGCAAGGCCTGGATACAAGCTCGCGGGTGATCTACATCGGAACCTTCAGCAAGGTCCTCTTCGCATCGCTGCGGCTCGGTTATGTGGTCATCCCTCCGGATTTAGTGGAGCGCTTCGTCGCCATGCGCTACGTGATGGATATCTTCCCGCCCTATCTGTACCAGGAGGTCATCGCGGATTTCATGCGGGAGGGTCATTTCGCACGGCATATCCGCCGCATGCGCCTGCTCTACAGCGAGCGGCGCAAGATGCTGGTGGAGCAGCTCCGGAAGGCGTTGGGAAACACCTTCGAGATCCATGGCGCGGAAGCCGGCATGCACCTCACAGCAACCTTCCGCGCGGATCGCGATGATGTGGCCGTGGCCGAGAAGGCAGCGGCACAGGGTTTATGGCTATGGCCTTTGTCCAGGAGCTATGTGACAAAAAATGTTCGCAAGGGCTTCGTCCTTGGCTATGGCAACGTAGCTGCCCAGACCATGCCCACAGCGGTAGAGAAACTACGGTCAGTCCTCGCGCAGGTCTGAACGGTTACGCGGGGCTGAACAGTTCTGTGGGTTGAATGGTCACAGGGAGAGTCTATCCAGGAACAACTGGCCCTCCTGCGGTGTCTGCAGTGCCAGGTGCGCGTAAAATTGCTCCCGGGACGACGTCCATGACTCTGCTCGATGCTCCTTCTTATAACGCCGCCAGCGCCCGCAAACGGCGCCGGATCATCCTCGCCTCGATCGTCGGTGCGATCATCATCGGCATCTTCGTCTGGATCTTCTGGAACTGGCCGGCCGAGCATCGCGTCAACCGCTTCTTCACCGCCCTTGAGCAGCAGCAGTTTGAAAAGGCATACGGCATCTGGAACGACGATCCTGACTGGCAGCAGCACCCTGACAAATACAAGACCGCCGCTTACCCCTACAACAAGTTCCTCGACGACTGGAGCCTGAACGGGGAGTACGGCAAGATCACGAGCTACAAGATCCTCTACGCCACATCGAGCCTGGGCAACAGCACCCTGATGGCGGTCAGCGTGAATGGCCGCAAGACATTGGTGACCCTCGGCGTCACGCACGGTGTCATCGGCTTCACACCCTTCTCGCTCACCCCGCAGAAGGGCCAGTTCGGTCTCACCTACTGGCAAGTCAGCTACCAGTAAGCGAATCGCAAACGAGCAGTGTCATCCTGAGACGTGAGCTTCACTCCGTCCTCGTTTGCCCTCTGCTCGACACGCTTATGGAATTCCCAGCAGGGTCTTTAGCGTTGGCAAACTGAAAACCGTCTGGCCGGTGAATGGGGCCGAATTGCAGCCCTTCTCGTCTCTTCGCCTCGACGAAGGTCTCTACATCAGCAACCGCGAAGACGACCTTGATCGCTGCTCCGCTTTTTTGCGACTTGGCAGCCTGGTGAAGTGCAATGGTGCAGCCGCCCGAAGAACCAGACAGTTCTAACCAGCCTTTTGTAGCACCCGGCAAGGGCGTCATGTTGAAGAAACGCTCATAGAAGGCAGCGACGGCTTGAATGTCTTTTACGTAAAGAATGACACGGGCGATAGATGGACAGCTCATCAACTATCCTCCAGCATTTGGACTTCCGTATTGTATGTGTATTTGTTTCCCCTAACTGCTCGGAGTAGTGGAACGAGGTTTGCCCAACCGTTAGGGCCGCGTGTCAAGGCTGCCGACGGCGCCGCGTAAGCGGCGAGCGGCCAAAAGAAGCGAAACCCCAACGGAACGCGCTGCCGGCGCCGTTGCCTGGACGGCAAGTCACCCGGCAAGCGCTTTTTCCAGACTCGCTGCATCCTCCACGTGGACGCACTTCTGCGCGCGATCGATCTGCCGCAACAGACCCGTCAACACCCTGCCCGGTCCAACCTCCACGAAGAAACTCGCACCGGCGTCGATCATGCACCGCATCGACTCCGTCCAGCGCACCGGCGCCGTCACCTGCTCAATCAGCAGGTCGCGCTCCCGTCCGCCCCGCTTTGTCACATCTGCAGTGACATTGGAAACAATCGGAAAGCGCGGATCCTCGACATCGATCTCTTTCAGTACCTCCGCCAGCCGGTCCCGCGCCGGCTGCATCAGCGCGCAATGGAAGGGGGCAGAGACCTGCAGCGGCACCACCTTCTTCGCGCCCTTTCCCTTCGCCAGTTCGCTCGCCCGCGCCACTCCGGCGACGCTTCCCGAGATCACAATCTGCTCCGGCGAGTTCAGATTCGCCGGCGACACCACCTCGTTCGATTCTTTCGCTGCCGTTTCGCACACGCCGCGCACCGCATCGGCATCCAGCCCCAGCACTGCGGCCATCGCGCCCTGGCCCTCCGGAACGGCCTCCTGCATGAACTGTCCGCGCGAGCGCAGCGCGCGGATCGCATCTGCAAAGCTCATCACGCCCGCCGCGGCACACGCCGCGTACTCACCCAGCGAATGCCCCGCCGCAATCTGCGGCTCAATCGAGCGCGATGCCAGCACGCGATACGCCGCCATCGACACCGCAAAGATTGCCGGCTGCGTAAACTCGGTCTGCTTCAACTGCTCCGCGGGCCCTTCGAAGCACAGCTTCGAAAGCGGGTAGTCCAGCGCCGCATCGGCCTCGGCAAAGGTGTCGCGCGCCACGGAGAACTTCTCTGCAAGGTCGCGGCCCATCCCCACCGCCTGCGAACCCTGTCCGGGAAATAGAAATGCAATCTTCTGTTTGCTCATCTTCTGTGGCTCATCTTCTGTTCGCTCATAAGTGTCGTTCACAACAACGCGCAATTCTCGCACGGCGGGCGTGATCCTCACCGCGTTGGATGATGCACAAAGGGAAGAGTGTTGGAAGCTGGTTGCGTTTAGGAGGAAACCACAGGCGCGCTGAACTCGCCCTCAATCCGGTCCGTCACGCCGGAGGCAGCAAATTCCGCCGCCACCCGGATGCTGTTGAGGATCGCGCGGTCGTCCGCCGAACCGTGCGTGATAATGCAGGGCCCGCGCACGCCCAGCAGCGGTGCGCCACCGTACTCGGACTGGTCGAAGCGCTTCTTGAATTCCTTGAATCCGCGCCGCGCCAGCAACGCTCCGGCGCGTCCGCTCACTGTCGACATCAGCGACTCGCGCAGCATCTCGCGCACCATGCGTCCCAGTCCCTCGGAGGTCTTCAGCGCCACGTTGCCGACAAAGCCATCGCACACGATCACGTCCGCGTGGCCGTTGTAGAGGTCGCGCCCCTCGACATTCCCAATGAACCGGATCGGCAACTGCTTCAGCACCTGCAGCGCCTCGCGTGTCAGTTCGTTGCCCTTGCTCTCCTCTTCGCCAATGGAGAGCAGGCCCACGCGCGGCTTTTCAATCATGAGCACGGAGCGCGCATACAGCTCGCCCATGATGGCGAACTGCGCCAGGTTGCGCACATTGCAGTCGACGTTTGCGCCCACGTCCAGCAGCACGCATGGCGAACCGGTGGTCGTCGGCAGGGGCATCGCCAGCGCCGGGCGTTCTACGCCGGGTAGCGCACCCAGCACCATCTTGGCCGATGCCATGGCCGCGCCGGTGTTTCCCGCCGTCACAAACCCGGCAGCCCGCCGCTCCTTCACCATCTTCAGACCCAGCCGCATGGTGCTGTTGCGCTTTTCGCGCACCGCCTTCGCGGCCTTGTCGTCCATGGTGATCCACTCGTCGGTATGGACGATCTCGATAGCCACACGATGGCCCAGCCGGCCAAGTCCGGCGCGCAGCTTCGCCTCAGGACCGATCAGATGAACGCGAACAGGAAAGGCGCGGCAGGCCAGAAGTGCGCCCCGAATCTCCGGGCCCGGCGCGAGGTCCGAACCCATGGCGTCGACAGCAATATCGGTCAGCGACACCAGTGCGTCCTAGGGACGGAGTTCCGGGCAATATGAACCATAGCGCTTCTGCTGAGACGGCCTTCCATCAGGAAAAGCCGCGCATCTCTCCTACCGATCTGACCAGCATCGGAAATCGCTCTTACGCTTCCTTTGCCTCAAGCACTTCGCGGCCCTTGTAGTAGCCGCACTTGGCGCATACCCGGTGGGGCAGCTTGCGCTCGTGGCAATTCGGACACTCGGAGAGCCCGGTGGCGGTCAGCGCATCATGCGCGCGACGCTTGGAGGTGCGGGCCTTGGAATGGCGCCGCTTCGGATTAGGCATGACAGATTCCTTTCGATCCAGCCGGTTATCAGCGCTTCGGGCTTACGCAATCCCGTATCAGCGCCGGCTTCCGGCCTCGTGCTTCTTCAAGACTTGATCTTGCTGCGCAGGTCTGAGAGGGCACTCCAGCGCGTATCGGCTTCAGTCGATTCGCAGGAACATTCCTCTGTATTCAGGTTCCGGCCACAGCCTGGGCAAAGCCCTTTGCAGTCCGCGCGACAAAGGGTCTTCTCCGGCAGGGACAACAACACCTGCTCGCGCAAGACGTCTTCCAGCACTAGACCGTCTCCGTTATAGTATCCGATCTCGGTCTCGGGGGTCGAGATGGCCCGCTCCGCCCCACTGGCGTCCACGCCGGTCGGCCGGTACAGCAGGTCGAACGACGCCTTCAGCGGGTGCTCGACTGTTTCCACGCACCGCGCGCAGGGCATCTCGAAGCGCCCGGAATAGTCGCCCCGCACCCGGATATCCGGCACCACCTGTTTGTGCCCCCGGTGCTCCTCAATCAGGTCCGCCCTGCCCTCTGTGTCCAGGACGCTTACCTGCCGGATATCCGGCCCGTAATCGATCGTTTCGGGAGGAAAATGCTGGTCAAACTCAACCGGATCAAGCTGAAGATCTGCAACAGTAATCAACATCGCACTCCCATTTTACGACCTCCCGACGTTCCTCGACGGCTTGCCGTCCCGGCGCAGGTATCACCCGCAAAGAACGGCCCTTGACATCTCCGACAGATACATAGCATCTTCTATAGATATCTAGGGGAGATGATGAAATGATTCGCGCAAAGAGCGACGCCCTCCAGGGAACCTTGGCGCTTCTCGTCCTCAAGAGCCTCGAGCAGGAACCCATGCACGGCTGGGGAATAACGCTGCACATCCAGCGCATCTCCAACGAAGTCCTCCGCGTGGAAGAAGGCTCCCTGTATCCCGCGCTCCATCGTATGGAGCAGGAGGGATGGATCGCCTCGGAATGGGGTCTCAGTGAAAACAATCGGCGCGCGCGCTTCTATCGCCTCACCGCCGTCGGACGCAGGCAGCTGAAGGCCGAGCGGGAGAACTGGCAGAAGATCACCCAGGCAGTCGCGCTGGTGTTGGATTTCGGGCCGTCACCGGCCTAGGAGCCTTTCATGGCATGGATCTCTCGTCTTCGCGCACTCTTTCGCCGCGCGCTCTTTCGCAACGACAGGCTCACCCGCGACCTCGACGACGAGCTCGCATTTCACCTCACCATGCGTGAGCAGTGGAATGTCGAGCACGGCATGCCGCATCCGGAAGCGCGACGCGACGCCCGGCGCCGCTTCGGCAATCCCTCCGTATGGCGCGAGCGCATGAGCGAAATCGACCTCATGATCCTCCCCCAGACCATCCTGCAGGATCTGCGCTACGGCGCCCGCATGTTGTGGCGCAACGCGGGCTTCACGATCGCTGCCGTGCTCGCGCTGGCAATCGGCATTGGAGTGAACACGGCCGCTTTTACCGCCTACCAGGCGTTCTTCAAACGATCTCTCGAGGCTCGCGAATCCGCGCGAATGGTCAACCTGGCGCTGATGCTGCACTCCGGCTCAGGCGATCAGGAGGCCAATCCGCAGGCCTGGTTCAGCATTCCCGATTACGAAGCATATCGGGACCATGTGCATTCTTTCAGCGGGCTGATCGCTACAAGCTTTCCGCAGGACCTGACGCTCACCGGAGCCGGAGGAGTTGTGAGCCAACACAGTGCCTCGACTGGTTCGCTGGTGGGGAAACTGGGGCTGCTTCCGCACGGGGAAAACGGGGAGACCGCGAGCACGTATCTGGTCTCCGAAAACTACTTCTCCGTTCTGGGAGTCAACGCCCTGCGCGGCCGCACTTTCGACACCATCAACGCTTCGGAACTCGCCGCTTCGCCCTCCGCACTCATCAGCGAAAACTACTGGCAGAAGCGCTTCGCCGGAGATCCGACGGTATTGGGCAAAACCATACGTCTGAATGGCATCGCCTTCACGATCGTGGGGATTACACCGCACAACTTTGTAGGTACGAATGTGGAAGCGCCGGATTTCTGGCTTCCGCTCAGCCTTGAACCGTTGGTTCATCCTGACGACAATTGGCTGCGCAACCGCGAAAACTTCTGCTGCCGGCTGTACGGCCGCCTGGCTTCCGGCGCCAGCATGGATCAGGCGCAGGCAGAGATGACTCTGGTTGCCGGCCGCCTCGGCACCCTGCACGACCCAAACTCCGATTGGAGCAAACCCGCGAAGGCCGCGATCTGGCCGGGCTCTCCATTTCCGTACCCCCTCAAGATGGTCGGCGGGCTGGAATATGCGATTTTGCTGATTCTGGCCGGCGTGGGAATGGTGCTGGTGATTGCCTGCGCGAATGTGGCCAGCCTGCAACTGGCGCGAGCCGCTTCGCGCCAGAATGAACTGGGCATGCGGCTGTCGCTGGGAGCCAGCCGATTGCGGATCGTCCGGCAGTTGCTGACGGAAAGCGCACTGCTGGGTCTGCTAGCCGGAGCCGTTGCACTGCTGTTCAGTTGGGCCTTCCTGGAGGGGGCGGTGGTTGTGATCGCGGATGCATTTCCGGCGGAATATGGCACCTTCATCTTCCACGTGACACCGGACCTGGCAATCTTTGCCTACGTGTTTTGCGTCAGCCTGGTGGCCGGCATCTTGTTCGGGTTGGCGCCAGCTCTGGAAAGCTCTGGCGCCGCTCTTTCTTCTGCACTGAAGTCCAATGCGGGAACCGCGAAGCTGCGCAGTCGCCGGATGCGCGACTTCCTGATGGCGGCCCAGGTTGCCGTTTCGCTGGTGCTGCTGATTGCGGGAAGCATGTTGATTCGGAGCTCGATGCGTGCGCTGCACATGGACACCGGCTACGACAGCAAACACGTCGTGAGCGTTGAGCTCCGATTCCCAAAGGGGCAGAAATACAGCGCCGACCGTCAGGCTACCCTGGTCCGCGAGCTTCGCACACGGCTAGCTGCCCTGCCTGGAGTGGCTGCGATTACTGGTGCACGGGCGCCGGACGGCGGCGGATTTCGAACGGCGGCTGTTTCGCTGAATGGAGAAAAACCCTCGCCACAAAATACGCGGGCGATCCTCTATTACACCTACATTCAGCCGAACTACTTTCAAACGCTGGGCATTCCGCTGCTCTTCGGGCGCGGATTTCAAACGCAAGCCGGCCAGCCGGAGAATGCTGTCATTCTGAGCGAATCGGCTGCGGAAATGCTATGGCCGGGACAGAACCCCATCGGACACGGCCTGCGCCTGGCGCCTGGGGGGCAGTTCGAAATGAAAGGCGAAATTCTTTCCGACGGACCAACGTACCAGGTGATCGGGGTGGCTCGCGACACACGGGGAGTCTTGTTGAACGGCAGCGATTCCGAGCAGATCTATATGCCGATGCCCGAAGGTCAGCTGCAGAACTACCCGGTTCTGATTCGCACTCGCACAGACCCGGCGCAGATCATGAATCTGATCGGACCGACGATCTCGTCCATCGATCCAAATCTAATGGCATACTCTTTCACTCTCGAAGAGATGCTTCGCCAGACGGAATCCTTCCTCGCTTCGAGCATATCGGCAACCATCGCTTCGAGTATCGGCATGCTCGGCCTCCTGCTCGCAACCATGGGCATCTTCGGCACCGTCAGCTACATCGTCGTCCTGCGCACGCGCGAGGTCGGCATTCGCATGGCAGTCGGCGCGCAAAAGCACCACGTCCTCGCACTTATGCTGCGTGAAAGCGCCCGGCCCGTATTCGCAGGATTGCTCGTCGGATTGTGTCTCGCGACGGGAGCCTCGTACCTGCTACGCAGCGTCCTCTACGGAGTCCACACCATCGACGCCGTCTCGTTCATCGGCGTCTCGCTTCTGTTTCTCGCAATCGCGCTGCTCGCTGCCTATCTGCCGTCCCGGCGCGCCATGCGGGTCGATCCCGTGGTGGCGCTCCGCTACGAATAGCCGCCGCTTCATCGATTCAGGAATCGACAACGCCTGCCCGGTAGCTGCTGCTGCCAGGCAGGCGAAGGCTCATGGCCTCACCCTACTTCAGGCCATAGACATCCAGCTCTCCCCGCGGATTCGTAACTGTCGTCAGATCCTTCCCGGTGGAGATATAAACCTTCCCATTCGCCACGATCGGGGAGCTGAACTTGATTCCGTATCCCGGCACATCCGCGGAGTTCTCACTGCTGTTGTAAATCTCCGTGCCCAGGTCGTTGGCGTCGTAGGCGCGGAGAGTGGAACTGGTTGAGGTGCCCTGCTGCAGCGGCGTCCCCGTGTCGATCATCCAGAGAATCCCATCCGCATTCCCGTCAGAAGAGATGAACGGTGTCGTTCCACGGGTGTTCTCCAGGATGCTTGGCTTCGTCTCGGCTCCGTAGCTCAATTTTCCGGAGTAGACGAACTCCCGTATCCCGGCCGGCGCCGTCGTGGTCGTTGGCGAGACACCCAGATAGATGGAGCCGTTCCAGTACGCCGACGTTCCGAAGATCTCATACGAATTCGACTGCGACGTATGCGTCCCCGATGCGTCGGTGCAGCTCGCGGAATAAGGCGCGCTCAGATCGGACTCGAAAAAGATCGTCTGCACTGCGCCGGCGTCGTTGGCCTGCTCCTTCCCCATGTTGGCCGTGTTCACCAGATACAGCCTGCCGCCCTTTCCGCCGCCCACGATGTCCGAGCTTCCCGGAATCATCAGTATTCCGCCTGCCGCCAGATCGCCGTCATGGCAGTTCAGATACGCGTAATCGAAAGGCGTGAAGTAGTCTTCCAGCTTCAGTGTCGGACTGAATTTCAGAATCGAGTCCGCGTAGGCCGTCTTCCCATCCCACGGCCCATTTCCGGTCGACACGTAGACATTTCCGGCGCTATCCGCAATCGGGCCGCCGCTGCCCATCCACACGCCGCCCGCGCCGCCGTAGGTGCCCTCGCCATCTATGTTGGGACTGGAATTGAAGACTCCGTTCTGGACCAGGGTCTTCGCGTTGTAGGAAAGCAGCCACCCGCTATGACAGTTGCCGAAGCCCATGTACACATTGCCATTCGCCAGCAGCAGTGCCGCTCGCTGGATGCACGATCCCGGCAACGAGACGGTGCCGTTGACATTCGTCGAATTGGTTCCCGCAACCGAAGCGTGGATGGTCACCGGGCCGCCAAACTTCTGCGCTCCCGTCGTAATATCCAGCGCATTCAGACGATAGGTGGAGCCGCTCGCTGTAGACTTCTGCGACGACACCACATAAATCGTGTTCGACGCCGCATCGATGACCGGCGTGGATGTGACCCCCAGGAAGGGCAGAATGTCGCTGCCGGTGACCGGTGTTTCACCCGACTTCAGCAGTGAGACCTGCCACAGCGGCGTGCCGCTCCCATAGCTGTCCGCATCGAACGCGTACACGCTGTCGTGTTCCGTCGCGACATATACGACATTATGCGTGGCGCCCTTGATGGTGACATTGGACATCAGCAGCGGCTCGGCATACGCATACCCATCCAGCAGATACGAGAACAGCTTTCCGAATGTCTTCGAACTCACGTTATCCGGGGTGAGCGTAGTCTCTTTGTTATTCAATCCGCTGCGGTTATTGTCGACATGCCACGTCGTCACACTGACCCCGCCGCCGCTCACTGGCGTCGTCACGGTAAGCGAATCCGTTCCCGTGAAGCCGCTCAGCGAAGCTGTCACTTGCGTGGAGCCCACCGCCACTCCGGTCGCCAATCCGCCCGCGGTGATCGTCGCGACCGCTGTATTCGCAGCCACCCACGTTGCCGTCGAGGTCACGTTTGCCGTCGATCCATCGCTGTACGTCCCGGTAGCCGTGAACTGCTCCGTGGATCCAGTCGCCACGCTCGGATTGCTCGGCGTCACCGCGATCGATTTCAGCGTCTTGGTCGTCGTGCCGACGGTGAGATTGATCGTCGTGTACGAAGCTCCGCCGCACTTATCCCACTCTTCGACAACCGTGTGCTCCGCCCCGGCAGCCAGGCTGATGCTGGTGTTCAGCGTCGCCGCATCGACGACATAGATCAGCTTGTTGTTTACGTAGATCCCCATCGAAGCCACGCCTTTGGCGCAACTGGTGGCCGCTACCGCTGTCGCCATATAGCTCACCGGCGAAGTCACGGTGCTGTTGGCAGCCGGAGCGGTCACTGTGACCCCAGGCGTACCGCTGCCAGTACCGCCGCCCCCGCCACTGCCCGAAACCGTGATCGGAATCTTGGTGTAGGTGGCTCCGCCGCAATGATCCCATTCCTCCACCGTCGTGCTGTATGAACCCGGCGCCAGCGAGAGCGTGGTATTCATCTTCGTGCCGTTCACCACATACGTCAGCTTGTTGTTGACGTAGATGCCCATGGAGCCGACGCCCTTGGAGCAGGTCGTCGTAGTCGCCGTCGCCACAAAGGAAACAGGCGACGTCACGGTCGCTCCGCTCTTGGGACTGGTAACCGTAACGGTGGCAAATGCGGGAGCGGCAAACGACAAAAGCACGCAAGCGATGGTGCGGATGGTTCTCATAACTTCGCCTTCTCTATTTCCTGTTGGCATGCGGAATCGAACAAGGACCGGCCTGTGGCGCGGACAGTCCTCTACCTGGCAGATCAAACGGGGGATACTTCGGGGGAGTCGTACTCAGCGTCCGCAGTCTAGCGTGTCGCCACAGTGGTTTCAATCTCCTCTCGCATACCAGCTCGAAACATTTGTTGATGGAGTGAATCGCACCGCGTTTCCCGAATTGGCACTATGAAGATCGCAAGAAAAATGCTGGCAAGAAAATGTTGCGCTTCTCCTCTCATTTCTTTTCTTGACAGTTCCGGTCGAACACTATTTTAATCTAGGCTTGTTTGACATATGCCTATGGATTCGACCTCTAAATCGGAATCGCGCGACCTCTTTCGCGGCGCGCTCGAGATGATGATCCTCCAGTCGCTCCGCCGCCAGCCCATGCACGGCTACGCTCTCGTCCAGCACATCAAGCAGCGCTCCAACGAGCTGCTGCAGGTGGAAGAAGGCTCGCTCTACCCCGCCCTGCAACGCATGCTCAGGGACAACCTGCTCAAAGCGCAGTGGGAAACCTCGGCCAGCAATCGCAAAGTGCGCACCTACCGCATCACGCCCGCGGGTATCAAGCACCTCGAGCGCGAAGTCTCCAGCTTCGAACAGATGCTCGAAGGCATCCATCTCGTCCTCGCTCCCGCCGAGTCTTAGGAGGCCCATCATGCGTTGGCTGCGACAGCTCTTCACCCGCCGGCAGATCTACAGCGATCTCTCGGAGGAGATCCGGCTGCACTTGTCTGAAAAAGTCGAGGCGCTCATGGCCGAGGGCATGACCCGCAAGGACGCCGAATACGCGGCGAAGCGCGAGTTCGGCAACCTGGCCAGGATCGAAGAGTCCGGGCACCAGGCCTGGATGTGGCCGCGCGCCGAAAGCATCCTCGCCGACCTCCGCTTCGCCTTCCGCAAGCTGCGCCACTCGCCCGGCTTCGCCCTCACCGCCATTCTCACGCTCGCCTTCGGCATCGGCGCCAACGTCGTCGTCTTCAGCGTGCTCAACGGTATCCTCCTTCGCCCCATCGACGTCCCTCAGCCAGAGAACCTCTTCGAGGTCTCGCACGGAAACGACAAAGGCGACTCGCAGTCCTATCCCGATTACCGCGACCTTCGCGACCGCAACCAGTCCTTCACCGGACTACTGGCCTACAAGATTCTCAGCGTCGGCATCACCATAGATAAGTCGGTCTCGCAGAGCTGGGGAATCGCCGCCTCCGGCAACTATTTCGACGTGCTTGGCCAGCAGCCCGCGCTCGGCCGTTTCTTTCATGCCTCGGATGAGCATGGCCGTGACTCGGCGCCTTACATCGTGCTCAGTTACGACTACTGGCACCGCCAGTTCGCCGGCAACCCGAGCGTCATCGGCAGCACCGTCCTGCTCAGTCAACATCCCTTCACCATCCTCGGTGTCGCCCGCGAAAATTTTCACGGCACCGACTACTTCTTCTCGCCGGACTACTGGATCCCCGTCGTCAACGCCGAGCAGGTCACGGGCTGGGACGACTTCTGCTGCCGCGATCACGGCGGCTTCACCCTCCTCGGCCGCCTAAAGCCGAACGTCGCGCCGCAGCAGGCAACGGAAAATCTCAACGCCATCGCGCATCAGATGGCAAAAGAGGATCCAAAGGACGAAGGCCTCACCCTGAACCTGCGCCGCCCGGGCCCCGCTGGCGACCCGCAGGACCCCATGAAGAACGCGCTCCTTGGCATCACCCTGCTGGCCGTGCTGGTCCTGCTCGCCGCCTGCGCCAACCTCGCCGGCATCTTCGCCGCGCGCGCCGCTGACCGCTCAGCGAGCTCGCCATCCGTCTGGCCATCGGCTCCAGCCGCTGGATGGTCGCGCGACAGCTGCTCGCGGAAGCCGTGCTCCTCTCACTCATTGGCGGCATCGTCGGCACCTTCTTCGCTCGCCTGCTGCTCGGCGGGCTCGCCCACTGGCACGCCGGAGACTTCCCCACCCGCTTCCTCATCGCGCCCGACGCGCGCGTCTACCTCGTCGCCATCGCCCTCTCCATCGCCAGCGGCATCCTCTTCGCCATCCTGCCTGCGCGGCAAGTCTGGAGCATCGATGTCCTTCAGGCGATCAAGAGCGGTTACATATATGCCGGCTCCTTCCGCCGCTTCGCCGTGCGCGACGTCCTGCTTCTCCTCCAGATCGTCGTCTGCACCCTGCTCGTCACTGCGTCGCTGGTCGCCGTGCGCGGCATGATGCGCCTCCTCCACGTGCCTCTTGGCATGGAGCCGCGCGGCGTCACCTTCGGTCAGGTCGATCTAAAGGTGGCCGGTGTTCCCGACGCGCAATCCCGGCTTGTCCAGAGACGTCTGCTGGACGCAGCGGCGGCTATCCCTGGAGTCACCTCCGTCGCCAGCTCAGACAATCTCCCGTTCATGAACGGATGCTGCTGGTCTGTCTATCCGGGAAACGCCACCCAATTCGTGCCCTCGCGCGTGCTCTTCGGGTCCAATGTCTACCTGGTCTCTCCCGGCTATCTGCAGCTCGCCGGGACCCGTCTTGTAGCCGGCCGCAACTTCTCCGACGACGACAAGCCTGGCTCACCCGCCGTCGCCATCGTCAATGAGACCTTCGCCCGCCAGCTTTTCGGCAGCACCGCTCATGCTATCGGCGGGCGTTACGCCATGTGGGACAAGGCGCGATATCAGATCGTCGGCGTGGTGGAAGACGGCAAGTACAACAGTCTCGGCGAGGATCCGCACCCCGCCATGTTCCTCGCCTACGCCCAGGGCATCGGCGAGTTCATCGTCTCCAGCCAGATATACGTGCTCGTCCGTTCGCAATTGCCGCAGGACCAGATCACCCGCTCGCTGCATCGCGCGCTCTCCCAGGTCGTCACCACCGCTCCGATCCCTGTGCTTGCTTGGAGCGACGCCATCGACCGCTCCATGATGATGACCCGCACCGCCGCCACAGTCCTCGGTGTGATGGGCCTCATGGCTGCCATGCTCGCCGTCACCGGCCTCTTCGGCATGGCCTCCTACTCCGTCTCAAAACGCATCAAGGAGCAGGGCATTCGCATGGCCCTCGGCGCGCAGCGCTTCCAGGTCATGCGCTCCATGCTTTGCCGCCCCGTTCTCATCCTGCTCGGCGGATCATGCATCGGCCTCATCGGTGGGGAGCTCGCCGCCGGCATCATGGCGCGCCTCATTTCTTTCGCAAGCGTACGGGATCCGCTCGTGCTTGCAGGAGTTGCCGTCACCATGATGCTGCTCGGCGTCGTCGCTACCTGGATCCCTGCGCGCCGCGCTCTGCATATCGATCCCGCAAGACTCCTGCGGGATTCGTAAAGGACCGGAACCGAGACACACACAGACCTGACACGCAGTCCTGATTGGAGAAATAAATGAGTTCCATGCCGAAACCGCTCGCATACTTCCCCCGTGTCACAAGACCCGCCGAGTTTTAGGAGGCGCATCATGCGTTGGTTGCGACAGCTCTTCACCCGCCGGCAAGATCTACAGCGATCTCTCTGAGGAGATCCGGCTGCACTTGTCCGAAAAAGTCGAGGCGCTCATGGCTGGAGGTATGACCCGCAAGGACGCTGAATACGCGGCGAAACGCGAGTTTGGCAACGTCACCCGTATCGAGGAATCCGGCCACGAGCCCTGGATGTGGCCGCGCGCCGAAAGCATCCTCGCCGATATCCGCTTCGCCTTCCGCAAGCTGCGCCACTCGCCCGGCTTCGCCCTCACCGCCATCCTCACGCTCGCCGTCGGCATCGGCGCCAACGTTGTCACCTTCAGCGTCCTCAATGGCATCCTGCTACGCCCCCTCGATGTTCCTCATCCCGAAAATCTCCTGCAGATTGGAACGTACGAGTCCTGGCCCGACTACCGCGACTATCAGGATCGCAATCAGTCGTTCAGCGGAATGCTGGCCTACAAGGTTCTGAGCGTCGGCATCGGCATCGATAAATCGGTCTCTTCAAGCTGGGGAAACGCCGCATCCGGCAACTACTTCGACGTACTCGGCCTGCAGCCCGCTCTCGGCCGCTTCTTTCACGCCTCCGACGAGCACGGCCGCGGCTCCGCTCCTTACATCGTCCTCAGCTACGACTTCTGGCAGCGCCGCTTTGCCGCAAATCCGCACATCCTTGGCAAAGTCGTCACGCTCAACCAGCATCCCTTCAGCGTCATCGGTGTCGCGCCGCAGAACTTTCACGGCACCGACTACTTCTTCTGGCCCGACTACTGGATACCCGCCGTCAACGCCGAGCAGGTCACCGGCTGGGACGACTTCGACTGGCGCCGTCACCGCGGCTTCACCCTCCTCGGCCGCCTCAAACCCGGCGTCGCACAGCAGCAGGCAACGGCAAATATGGACGCCATTGCTCGTCGCATGGCGAAGCAGTACCCCGACGACGAGGGCCTCACCCTCACCGTGCACGAACCAGGGCTTGCCGGTAACAGCAACGACCCCACCAAAAAAGTGATCCTCGGCATGACCCTCCTGGCCGTGCTCGTGCTGCTCGCGGCCTGTGCCAATCTCGCCGGCATCTTCGCAGCGCGTGCCGCCGACCGCAGCTCCGAGCTCGCCATCCGTCTCGCCATCGGCTCCAGCCGTTGGGCCGTCGCGCGCCAGTTGCTTACGGAAGCCGTGCTCGTCTCTCTCATCGGCGGCATCGTCGGCACCTTCTTCGCTCGCCTGCTGCTCGGCGCGCTCGCCCACTGGCGCGCCGGAGACTTCCCCACCCATTTCCTCATCGCGCCCGACCTGCGCGTCTACCTCGTCGCCATCGCTCTCTCCATCGCCAGCGGCATCGTCTTTGCCCTCCTTCCCGCCCGACAGGTCTGGAACACCGATGTCCTCCAGGCGATCAAAAGCAGCTACGTCTCCGCCGGCTCCTTCCGTCGCTTTGCCATGCGCGATGCCCTGCTTCTCATCCAGGTCGCCGTCTGCACCCTGCTCGTCACCAGCGCGCTGGTCGCCGTGCAGGGCATGATCAAGCGGCTGCACGCGCCGCTCGGCATTGCCCCCGCCGGCGTCACCGTCGCCCAGGTCGATCTGAAAGTGGCCGGGGTCCCCGATGCGCAGTCTCGAATTGTCCTGAAACGCTTACTGGACACGGCCGCGGCTATCCCTGGAGTGACCGCCGCCGCTACTGCCGATGACGTTCCTTTCCTCGGCGCCTCGGGCTGGTCCGTCTACTCCTGGGACACCACGGATTTTTTGCCCTCCCACGTCGCCTTCGACGCAATCACATACTCCGCCTCTCCCGGTTATTTCAAGGTTGCCGGAACGCATCTCCTCTCCGGCCGTGACTTCACACCCGCCGACAAGCCGGGCTCGCCTGTCGTCGCTATCGTCAACGAGACCTTCGCCCGTCGCCTCTTCGGCACCACCCGCGCCGTCGGAAAGCGCTTCAAGCTCTTCGACCCTGCCGGGTTCGAAATCATCGGCGTTGTCGAAGACGGCAAATACCGGGACCCCGGCGAAGATCCTCAACCCGCGATCTTCATCGCCTACGCGCAGGGCATCGGGCCATACATCGTCTCCAGCCCCGTGACCGTGCTTGTCCGATCACCGCTGCCGCAGGATCAGGTCACCCGCGCGCTGTATAAGGCGCTCTCCAAGGTCGTCACCACCGCTCCCATCAACGTCCTCTCGTGGAACGATGCCATCGGCCGCTCCATGATGATGGCCCGCACCGCCGCCACAGTCCTTGGCATCATGGGCCTGATGGCCGCTCTGCTCGCCGTCACCGGCATCTTCGGCATGGCTTCCTACTCGGTTTCAAAGCGCATGAAGGAGCAGGGCATCCGCATCGCCCTCGGTGCGCAGCACCTCCAGGTCCTGCGCTCCACGCTCGGCCGTCCCATCGTCATTTTGCTCGGCGGATGTTGTATCGGTCTCGGTGGCGGATTGCTCACCGCACGCGTCCTTGCGCGCCTGATTTCTTTTCCCAGCACCCGAGACCCGCTCGTGCTCTCAGCCGTCATCATCACCATGATGCTGCTCGGTCTCATCGCTACCTGGATCCCCGCGCGCCGCGCTCTGCACATCGATCCCGCAAGACTCCTGCGGGATTCATAAAGGACCGGAACCTAGACACAGACAGACCGACACAGACAGACCTGATTGGAGAACCAAATGAGTTCAATGCCGAAGCCGCTTGCATACTTCCCCCGTGCCACAGGTCATATGCCTGCGCCGCGTATCGCAAAAAGGGGAGTGCCGGAGACGAGGTCAGCTTCGGATACGGCATCCCTGCTTGCCCAGCTCGGCGCGCATGCGGCTGCGCGCTTCAACTGCCGGCTGGCTGTGCTGGAGCTCGCTCCCGCGCACGCAGGCATTATCGAAATCCTGGCCGGTACCCCGGGCATGAGCCAGTGCGCGCTTGCCAGGGCTCTCGGAACACTTCCCAGCCGAATGGTGGGCTACGTCGATGAGCTCGAGAGGAGAGGTCTGCTGGAGCGTCAGCCGCACAAGAGCGACCGGCGAAACAATGCCCTGTACCTGACCAAAGCAGGGAAAGCCGCGTATCACGCCACTTCCGAGCTTGCGCAGGAGCACCAGCAGACCCTTTTGGCCGGACTATCAAAGCCGCAGCGCATACAGCTCGCCGGGCTGCTGCAACTTCTCGCCACGCAACAAGGCCTGATCTCCGCCGCTCCTTCCGCGAGTGAGCGACCAAAGGAAGCGAACCTAGCCACACGCGCCGCAGGCGCAATCGCCCATGCGGCCAGCACTTAATGCGCGAGCGCCTGCGGATCCGCCTTCCGCGGATGATTGCTCCGCAGCAGAAACGACGCGAAGAACATGATCGCCGTCGTCACACCCAGCAGCCAGAACGTATCTATATACGAGAGCGTCGAGGCCTGGCTCAGCATCCCGCGATACATCCTGCCGTAGGCCAGAGCATGCGCCTGGCTGCCGCCGGCATCCCGCAGTTGCCCGGCAAGCGAGCCCGCCGAGCTCTGAAACATCCGGTTGCCCAGACCCGTGTGATTCGCCAGCATCACCTGGTGCACCTGCGCGCGCCGCGCCAGCACCGTTGTCACGGCGGAAGTCCCCGCGCTGGCGCCAATGTTGCGCACAAAGTTGATTAGCCCCGCCACAGCATTGCTCTTCTCCTGCGGCAGGCCCAGGTACGCCACCATCGTCGCCGGAATGAAGATGAATCCCATCGGCAGATACTGCGCAATGCGCAGCCACGTCGCGGAGGCAAAGCTCATCTGCAGGTCGAGGCGATGCGTCGAATAGAACATCGCAATGGTCAGCGTCCCCCAGCCAAAAGCGATCAGATAGCGCGCCTGGATCCTCGCCGTCAACTGACCGACCATCGGCAGCTCGATCAGCAGCAGCACCGCGGCCGCGGATAACACCATGCCTGCACTCGTCGCGGTATATCCCATCAGCGTCTGCAGGTACTGCGGCACCAGAACCGTCGTCGAAAACGACGCTGCGCCCACCATCAGCATCATCACGCTCGCCGTTGCGAAGTTCACATTCTTGAACAATCGAAGATCCAGAATCGGTTGCTTGACGTGCAACTCCCAGAAAACCAGCGCCACCAGCGCGATCACCGCAATGATCGACAACGTCATGATGAAGTGGGATCCAAACCAGTCATCCTCCTGCCCCTTGTCCAGCACGATCTGCAGAAAACCCACGCCCACGGCCAGCAGTCCAAAGCCGAAGTAGTCGATCTTGCTCTCGTGCAGCGTCGTCCGCCTCAGAAACGGCGGATCGTCGACATAGCGCAGCACCAGGAATATCGCCATAATGCCGACCGGCAGATTCATCAGGAAGATCCAGCGCCAGCTATAGCTATCCGTTACCCATCCGCCCAGCGTCGGCCCGATCGCCGGAGCCACCACCGCCGTCACCCCATAGACCGAGAAGGCCAGTCCTCGCTTCTTCGGCGGAAACGTGTCTGCCAGAATCGCCTGCGCCATCGGCTGCAGGCCGCCGCCGCCAATGCCCTGAATCACGCGCGCCAGCAACAGGATGGCCGAGCGTCGGCGCCACGCCGCAAAACAGCGAGCTCGACCGTGAACAGCGAGATGCAGATGATGAAAAACCGCTTGCGTCCCACCAGCGACACCAGCCATCCGGTAATCGGCAGAATGATCGCGTTCGAAACCAGGTAGGAGGTCAGCACCCACGTGCTCTCGTCGCTGCTCGCGCCCAGGTTGCCGGCGATGTGCGGCAGCGCGACATTCGCAATGCTGGTATCCAGCACCTCCATGAACGCCGCCAGCGACACCACAAACGCAATCAGCCAGGGATTGGCCCTTGGCGTCCACTCGGATTCCGGATTGGCGACGCTGGCTGCTGCGCTCACGGATTTCCTGAAAACATCTCTTGTAAATGTAATTACGAAACGATAATTTTCGTTTTATTGTAACGTGGTCACCGGCAGATGGAGACTCGTCCATGCCGTCGGCGTTTTTTGGATGGGAGTGACTCGTGTTGAAGGCGCCGATAACTCGCGCATCTGGATCCGCACCTGGACCGTTGAAGCGTACCTCCGGCCGCCCCCGTAGCGAGAAAACACGCAAGGCCATCCTGAAGGCGGCCTTTCATCTCCTCAAGCGTGAGGGCTTCGACGGCGTCTCCACCCAGCAGATCGCCATCCAAGCCGGCGTCAGCACCGCAACGCTCTATCGCTGGTGGGATAACAAACAGGCCATCCTGCTCGACGCCTACCTCGAGACCACCCGCGACCTTTTGCCCACCGCAAAATCCGGCAGCCCGCTGGCCCGGCTGCGCAAATACACCCTGCGCATTGCGGAATTTCTCAAGAGCGAGAAAGGCTGCGTCTTTCTCCGGCTGCTGTTAGCCATTCAGGACGACCCTGCACTCCGGAAAGGCTTTTACGAGGACGTCTTTCTGCCCCGCCGCGCGGAAGGCTGCACCGTCGTGCAGGAAGCGATCGATGCCGGCGAGCTGCCGGAAACCGTGGTTCCCGACTTCATCATCAATCTGCTGATCGGGCCGCAGGTGCTGCGTGCCTTGCTCGGTCAGGACCTGAGCGCAAAGTACGCGCAACGGATCTTCGACTCCGTTATCACGTCCGCCCGGCGTTGAACGCTGGCCAGCTAGCTGTCCTTGCGATAGAGCAGGTCGCGCATGGCGTGCCGACGCGCCTCGTTCAGGCCTTTGTCAGCGTTGCCCGCACTCGCTTCGCCGCGCTTCGCAGCCACGTCGGCTTCATCCATCGCGCTGCACTCGGGGCAGCGGTTGGCGAAACCAGGTTTATCGGGCCTCAGTTCAAACTCTTCTGAACAGATCGCGCAGACTTTGATCGGAAAAGGCATAACGCTTCCATGATAACCAGACAAGCTTGCGATCGAAAAGATGTCCCCGCAGTGGTCAGCCCCTCGCTGGGCAGTCGCCGGATCGATCATCAATGCCCGATGCGTCAATCCCCGATCTGTCCATCCCGGCCCGTCAATTCCCGGTCCGTCAATTCAAAGACACAGCCGCCGCCCAACGTCCCGACAGAAATGTGCGTATCCCCGCCACGCCCGCCGCACCCGCCTCGATGCAGGATGCCGCGTTCGCGGCATTCACCCCACCCAGCGCAAATACCGGTATCTTTCCCGCCGTCTGGCTCGCCGCTCGCAGCACATCCAGCCCCAGCGGACGCGCCTCCGGATGGCTCTCCGTCGGAAAAACCGGCGACAGCAGCGCGATATCCGCCCCGGACACCGCCGCCACGGCTATTTCGCCCAGCGAGTGGCACCCCACCGATACGGTTCCGGCAATCCGCGCCATACCCACCTGCTCGGCTCTCCATCTGCCTGGCAGGTGGATCCCCGCCGCACCCGCCGTCCGCGCCGCCTCTGCTGCGCCCGCCGCACCCGCATTGATCAGCAACCGCGGCCGGCCTCTCCCGGCATCGCGCATCGCTGCCACCATCGCCTGGGCCAGTTCCGTCAGCTCTCGCACTCCCAGGTCCTTTTCACGCAACTGCACAAATTCCACGCCCAGCGCCGCCCACTCTGCCGCCAGCTTCACCAGTCCATCCCGCTCTGCGGCGCTCAAACGGCCGGACTCATGGGTACCCGGCAACAGGCGCCGGTCGGTGATGGCATAAAGACGCATTCCGAAAGTCTACCGGCATCCCCACCCGAACAATGAATATCCCGCGAATCCAGCAGCTTTCAATTCTGCAGACCCCAGACTCTGCAGCTCTCAGACTCTGCAGCTCTCAGACCGAAGGGGGCATACCCGGGCTCTTTAACTCCACGCTGATCACCCGCAGTTCCGACTCGCCCACATTTTCCAGCGTATGCGGCCGCAGCGGGCCGGACCAGACCGCAATCCCCTCGGCCGGCTTCTCGCTCAACCGGCTATCGGCCAAAATGGCCCCCGCGCCATCGCGGCGCACAAAGTGGCTCCAGCACAGGATGTACAAGGCCGCCGGCCATCGGTGCGTGTGCAACGGAACCGTCTCTCCCGGAGGAACGTGGGTCTCCAGAACGCGCACCCATTCGTTTTCGAACAGAAGCGTGTGATACCGCGGCGCGGCATGCAACGCATCCAGTGCATCGGGCCAGACTTCTACATTCGACATGGCCGCCATTCTACGGATGCGGCAAATTGCAACATGGAAGGAGTAGGGTATGGAGCGGACTGGCTGCCCGGCAGAGAATCTGCTCGGTATGTGCGTTCGCAGGCAATCTTCGGTACCCTTGAGTCTCGAGCATGGCAAACTACGACCTCATCATCATCGGATCGGGCCCGGCTGGACAGCGTGGCGCTATTTACGCAACCAAGCAGGGAAAGAAGGTGGCGGTGGTCGAGCGCATGCGCTCGGTCGGCGGCGTCTGCATCAACACCGGCACCATCCCCTCGAAGACCATGCGCGAGGCTGTCCTCCATCTCTCCGGCTATAACTACCGCTCCATCTACGGCATGAACTATCGCGTGAAGGAGCGGATCACCATGGCCGATCTCGCCTTCCGCGTCCAGCACGTCATCAAGACTGAAGTCGATGTCACCGAGGCCCAGCTCTCACGCAACGGTGTCGATGTGCTCTACGGTATCGGCAGCTTCGACGACCCCACCCACATCCGCGTCACCGGCGAAGGCAGCTCCACCGTCTACGAAACAAAAAGCGCCGTCATCGCCGTCGGCACCCAGCCCGCCTTCTCGCCCAAGGTGCCCATCAACGGCCGGAACATCATCAACAGCGACCAGGTGCTCAACCTGCCCACCTTGCCCAAGACGCTCATCGTCGTCGGCGGCGGCGTCATCGGCGTCGAGTACACCTCCATGTTTGCCGCGCTCGGTATCCGCGTCACGCTCATCGAAAAACGCGCGCGCCTGCTCGAGTTCGCCGATCAGGAAATCATCGAATCGCTCAGCTATCACCTGCGCGACAGCCGCGTCACCATGCGGCTCGGCGAAGAGGTGGACAGCGTCGAAGAGCTGCCCGAGGGTGGCGTGGTCGCGCATCTGGAAAGCAAGAAGCGCATCCAGGGGGACGCGCTGCTCTACGCCGTCGGCCGCTCCGGCAATGTCGACGCGCTCAACCTCGCCAACGCCGGCATCGAAGCCGACTCACGCGGCCGCATCCCCGTCGACAAGGACTACCGCACCAAGACGCCCAACATCTTCGCCGTCGGAGACGTCATCGGCTTCCCCTCGCTCGCTTCCGTTTCCATGGAGCAGGGCCGCATCGCCGTCGCGCGCGCCTTTAACGACATCTCCGCACATTCCGACCCCACCTACTATCCCTACGGCATCTACACCATCCCGGAGATCTCCTTCATCGGCAAGACCGAAGAGCAGCTCACCGATGAAGACGTGCCCTACGAGGTCGGCGTCGCCTACTATCGCGAGATCGCGCGCGGACAGATTCGCGGCGACACCACCGGCCGTCTCAAGATCGTCTTTCATCGCGAGACGCGCCACCTGCTCGGCGTCCACATCATCGGCGAAGGCGCCAGCGAACTGCTCCACATCGGCCAGGCGGTGATGGCGCTCGGCGGCACACTCGACTATTTCGTCGATACGGTGTTCAACTATCCCACGCTCGCCGAGGCCTACAAAACGGCAGCGTATAACGGCATCAACCGTCTCGGCCGCGGCCCAGACAGCAACTGAAGCAGCATCGTTAGGAATCTGTAGCAGGGGAAGTGATTTATGGGCAGAAGCATCGGCGTGGTCATGACCAACGACATCACTGCCGGCCTGATCGAGGACCATCGGCTCATCGGCAAGTTGAGCCGCTATCCCGAAGATCCCGACGAGCTCCACGGCCTCATTGACCTGCCCACCGACGAGCTGGTCGGCGTGATCTGCGATCTCATCACCGCGCTCAAGCCTCAAGGGAGTGCCGAGGCGGAAAAATTGGACGCCATCGGTATCGCACTGCCCGGCATCGTTCGCGCGGGCGTCGTCGAAGACTCACCCAACCTCGGCCAGCTCAAAGGCGCAAAGATCTCGCAGAAAGTCGAAGCCGTGCTGCACGCGCGCGGTATCAAGGCGCCCATCTCGCTCTTCAACGATGCCGATGCCGCCGCCGCCGGCATCGCCGCCACCCGCAACTTGCTCGACAAGACCGTCCGCGTATGGACGCTCGGCAACGGCATCGGCTTCGGTCGCTATCCCGACGCGGATGGCCCCTTTGAAGGCGGCCACAGCATCATCTCGCTCGACCCCAAGGAACGATTCTGCGGTTGCGGTGGTGTCGGACACCTCGAAGGCATCGTTGGCCATCGCGCCATGCGCCTCCGCTTCATGGACATGGAGCCGGACGAGATCTTCGCCAACGCAAAGAACGGCGACCAGCGCTGTGCCGACTTTGTGAAGCGCTGGCACCGCGCGCTCGCCGCCGGCACCGCCACCTCCATCCACCTCGAAGGCCCCGGCCGCTTCTATCTCACCGGACTCAACATCAGCTTCCTCGATCTGGAGCTGCTCAAGCAGTATCTGTGGGACATGGTGAAGATGAGTCCGCTGCAAAGCTACTCCGTGGAAAGCCTCCCCGAAACTCCCGAGACAGCCGTCATAGGCGCCGGCACCGCCGCCGAACTCGACCAGGACGCGCTAGACGGCGCTTCTATACTGTTTCCGGCAATCGAACTCGACTTACCTCGCGCATTTGATCTCCACGCGCAGCCAGCCGGGAAAGCCGCCCGGTCCCGGTTTCGCGTTCTCCACCACCTCGATCGAATGCATCGGCTCCGGCTTCATCCAGGAAGCACCCCATTCGCCCGGATGCACCGGCTCGTTCTCGCTCGGTTGATCACGCACTTTGCCGTCCGCTGTGTGATAGCGGATGTGCGCCGTCCTGCCGCCCGTATCGTAGCCAATGAAGAGACTCGGCCAGCGATGGAAGTGCATCGGCTCGGCATGTCCCGCCGGCGGCAGCGTGACCTGGAGGACGCGGATAAATTCGTTCTCGAAGATCACCTTGTGGCTGGCGGGAGCAGCCTGCACCGCATCGAAGCCATCCGGAAAACCGGACTTATCCTGCCCATAGAGGAAGAAGTGCCGGGCGCCCAGCAGCAGAACGCTCATGGCTACAACAGCAATGAGGGCAAACCTGGCAGCGCGCAGTAGTGTGGATCGCATGCGGCGCAGTATAGCCCGGCAGAGCCGGACTGCTGAAGGCGATTTCGGAAACCCGGGTGCCCCATCCTGGCGGAGCTAGGGTGGGTGCTCCCGAGTCAGTCATCGTCGAAACCGACGGCAGAGAAGAGATAGCTCACCGCACATCACCGCACTCGGGCAACAACTTCCCCACTCGCCGCGCCATCCACCGACAGCTGCGCATATACCGCCGCCAGCCACGGATCGAACGCCTTGTCCTTTACCTGCACCGAGCCGCGCACCTCATTCTGCTCCATGGACACGCCCTCAAAATGCGCCTGCAGTGTGCCCGCGATCGGCAGCAGTTGCGCCTGCTGATCCATTGCCGTCGCCAAAGCACGAGCTGCCTCCGCGTTCTCCGTACCGAAAGCGAAATCCACTCTGTCCTTTGACCCGTAATGAATCCCGATCGCAATATCGCCGACCCCACGCAGGAGCGCGCTCCCGGTTTCATCCAGAACACCCGCGCGCAGGTGATGCGTCAGCACCGCCCCGGGCATGGTCAGAACGCTCCAGCAATTCACATCTGGCTTCAATGCCTGCAACTGCTTCGCCAGTGAACCGTCCACCGCCGAGGACGAAAGGTAGCGATCCAAAGCGCCCATAACTGTAATCGGCGTGCCGAAGAGGACCGTGTTGTCATCGAGAACCGTCAGCCAGCGCGTGTCCCGCATCTCCTGTTGCTCGCGCGGGAAGGGCTTCAGGTTCACAATCCTTACGCCTTTGTATTCTGTCCGGCTGCCGCCATTGCTCTCCGCGTCCGCAAGAATGCGCCTGCCATCGAAAGAGCCGCGCGCCAGAAGCAGATGCTCGCTCAAATCCCCGCGCGGCGAAGACATCGCGACCTCGACCAGCTTGTCCACTTCCTGCCGGTCGTCCGAGCCAACCAATCCGATCCAGTCCTTGAAATCCACGTTATTGTTATGCGTCACAATCAGCAGCCGGCCGCTTTGATCTCCATGATGAGGATCCGCAATCCCGGCCACAATCTCCGCATGCGCCGGGACCAGACGCAACAACTGATCCTCAGCCGGGCTGCTTCCGAATGCACGCACCCCGCTCAAAGACGCCGCAACCACCACGAGCACTGAATATCGTAACCACTGCTGAAACATAAGGGCTCACCTCGTAAACCCATTCCAGCAGTGCGCCCTAGGCAGTGCGATAAAGATTGGTTAAGTAAGGTAAAGATTGGTAAATGCGCGGCACTCGATAGAGTTCCGCGATAGGCCTGATCGACATGGACGCGCACTGGCAGACGCGCACAGGCGGTAGACTAAGCAGCAAATCCACCGCACCCGCGACATCATCATGATCCAGACCCTCGCGATCACCGGCTATCGTTCCCTCCGCGACCTCGTCCTGCCCCTCGATCGCCTCACCCTCGTCACCGGCGCCAACGGCACCGGCAAATCCAGCCTCTATCGCGCGCTGCGCCTGCTCGCCGACGCCGCACTCAACTCCGTCGTCGCCTCGCTCGCGCGCGAAGGTGGTCTGCCTTCCACGCTCTGGGCGGGGCCGGAGATCATCGGTCGCGCCGTCAAACGCGGCGACTACGCCGTCGAACCCACCGCTCGCAAGAAGTCCGTCAGCCTCAATCTGGGCTTTGCCGCTAAACCTTATAGCTACGCCATCGACCTCGGCTATCCGCCGCCCGGGGTCTCGCTATTCAACCTGGATCCCGAGATCAAGCGAGAATGCATCTGGCACGGTGACGTATACCGCCGTAGCGCGGCGCTCGTGGATCGCCAGCACAACCTCGTCACCCTACCCGGCAGTGGAGAGGAGCCAGTATTTCTTACCCAGGGCCTGAGTCCGGCCGACAGCATGCTCGCCGCCATCGCCGATCCCCAGCGCGCACCGGAGATGCTCGCCGTCCGCGAGTTCATCCGCGGCTGGCGCTTCTACGATGGCTTCCGCACCGACCTCGCATCACCCATCCGCATCCCGCAGATCGGCACCCGCACGCCCGTTCTTAACAACGACGGCACCGACCTGCCCGCTGCACTCGAGACAATCCGCGAAATCGGCGATAACGAGGCGCTGGCGCGCACCATCGACGACGCCTTCCCCGGCAGCAGCCTCAGCATCGAAGTGCAGGCCGGCCGCTTCGAACTCAAGCTCCAGCAGCACGGTCTGCTGCGCCCGCTCTCCACCGCCGAGCTCTCCGACGGCACGCTGCGTTTTCTCCTCTGGACCGCCGCCCTGCTCACGCCGCGTCCGCCCGGCCTCATGGTCCTCAACGAACCGGAGACCAGCCTTCACCCCGACCTGTTGCCGCCGCTCGCCCGCCTCATCGCCGCTGCCAGCCGGCACACACAGGTCATCGTCGTCTCGCACGCGCAGCCGCTGATTGAATCGCTCCAGCAGGTCGCCGGATGCAGACATCTCAATCTCGAAAAGTCCTTCGGAGAAACCATCCTCTCCGACAACTCAACAGAAGACCCGCGCCTTCGCCGCCCCCGCTGGCAATGGCCATCGCGATAGCTCACCCGTGGCAGTTCTTCTGTCACGACAGTCACTCCACCCGCAGCGCCCGCATGGGATCGATCGACGCCGCGCGCCGCGCCGGAATCAATCCCGCCACGCACGCCGCCAGCGCCAGCGTCACAATCGCGCCCGCCATCACCCTCGCATCCGCACTGGTGATCTCGTAAAGCTGCGCCTTCACAAAGCGCACGCACACCAGCGCCACCGGGATCCCGATCGCCAGCCCCAGCCCGGCCTGCAGCATTGCGCCACGCATCACCATCGCCACCACGCTTCCGCGCTCCGCACCCAGCGCCATGCGGATGCCAATCTCCGATGTGCGCCGCGCCACCGTGTAGGCCGTCACGCCATACAAGCCCACCGCCGCCAGCAGCAGCGCCAGCCCGCCAAACATCATCGTCAGCCGCGCAACCATGCGGTCGTTATTGAACTCATCGGCGATCTGCGCATCGAAGGTCTGGAACTTCACCACCGACAGGTTCGGATTGATGCTCGCGAGCGTCCTCCGCGCCAGCGACTCCATATCGTTCATCGGACGCTCCGTCTCCAGCACGATCGTCCGCGCATACAGGGGATCGTCCTTCTCTGTCTCCGGCCGCTGCATCAGCGGGATGAAATACATCCCGTGATCCTTCCAGCGCACGCTGGTATACGTCGTGTCTTCCACCACTCCGACAATCTCATAATCGCCGCTGTGTCTCTTGCCTCTCCCAAAACGATGGCCGATCGGATTCTCGCCCGGATGAAAGAACGTCTTCACGAACTCCTTGTTCACGACTGCTACGGCCGGCGCCGTTGATGTATCGGTCTCGCGAATGCCGCGTCCTGTCACCACGCGCGTCCCTACAGCATCGAGGTACTCCGCATTCGCCCGCACATACGAAGCGCTCCGATGCGGGTCCGGCTTCCCTTGCACCTGCACCGACCAGCTGTCGTTGTATTCCTCCATCGGCGTGTAGGAGCTGATGCCCACCTTCACGACGCCCGGCAGCGCATGGAAGCGCTCTTCGATCGTGCGGAACAGCGGCTCGAGCTGCGCCTCCGAGTAGCCTGCCGCAGCCGGATTCATGTGCACGATATAACGGT
The DNA here is from genome assembly GCA_963815025.1 of uncultured Acidobacteriaceae bacterium. Classification (GTDB taxonomy): domain Bacteria; phylum Acidobacteriota; class Terriglobia; order Terriglobales; family Acidobacteriaceae; genus KBS-83. Next base: position 873,034 of record CAWFFD010000002.1, read on the forward strand.
TCTTCGCATCCAGCTTCAGGTCCGTGCTCTCCAGCTTGTTCAGGCTCTGCGCAAACAATCCCGCGCCCACCAGCAGCACCAGGGACAGCGCCGCCTGCAGCACCACCAGCCCGCGCTGCAGCAGCGAGGCCCGCGTCGTCGTCGTGCGCGCACCGCTGCGCAGCACATCGGCCGGCTGCGCCTGCGCCGCAATCCACGCCGGCGCCACACCGAACAGCACTCCCGTCACCAGCGAAAGCCCGCACGCAAACAGCAGCACCGCTGTCGATGGACTGGCATCGATCGGCACATTCTGCGTCCCGGGAAACGCCAGCATCAGCAGCATCCGCGTTCCCGCATACGCCACGGCAAGTCCCGCCGCGCCGCCCAACGCAGCCAGCAGCACGCTCTCCGTCAGCAGTTGCTGGATCACCCTTCTGCGCGTCGCGCCCAGCGCCGTGCGCACGCTCATCTCCGCCTTGCGTCCCATGCCGCGCACCAGCAGCAGATTCGCAATATTCGCGCACGCAATCAGCAGCACCGCGCCGGAGATCCACAGCAGCAGATGCAGGTTCGATCCATACTGTTCCTGCATGTTCTGGATGCCCGCCGCCGCCCGCCGTCAGCACCACGTGCACCTTCGGCAGCTTCGCTTTGTTTTCGGCATTCGCGAACCTCGCAGTATCTGCGAACTGCTGCCGCACCAGCGCGCTCACCTTCGCCTGCAAAGCAGGTAGCGAGACGCCTGGCTTCACGCGGCCAATCATGTAGATCCAGTCCTGATCGGGATCATGCACATACGCGGCCTCGGTCAGCACCGGCATCGACTCTATCGGCAGATAAAATTCTGGCGGTGTGTTCGACAGCCGGTCGCCGAAGAAGCCCTTCGGCGCAATTCCGGCAATCGTCACCGCCTTCGTGTTCACCCAGAAGGTGCTGCCCACCACCGCCGGATCGCCGGCATAGTCCCGCTGCCATATCTCGTAGCTCATCACCGCAACCATCGGCGCGCCCTGCACGTTGTCCGCATCGGTAAAGAGCCGTCCCGCCTCCGGCCGCAGCCCGAAGGTGCGAAAGTAGTTGCCGGAAACGAACTCGCCCACCGCCGACTGCGCAGCCTCCTGGCTCGCCCCGCGCCGCACCGTGATCGGCGTGTATTCAAATCCCGCCTGCATCGCCGCCAGCTCTTCAAACTCCGGCGCATTCTTCTTCACGTACTGCCAGGTTGCCGTCGGGAAGGCTGAGTAGTCTGCGCCATCCGGCACACCACCGACCCACGCAGCAGTCATTCGTGTCGCCAATTCGCAGCAGCGTCTTCGGATCGGCCACCGGCAGGTTCTTCAGCAGCACCGCATGCACCAGCGTGAAGATCGCGGCATTCGCCCCAATCCCCAACGCCAGCGTCAGGATCGCGGTCAGGGTAAAGCCCGGCGTCTTGCGCAACTGCCGCAGCGCATAGCGAAGATCCTGAATCAGCGTCATCCCCACTCCTTCACAAACCTATTCCGTTCTCAAAGCCTGCATGGGATCGATCGACGCCGCGCGCCGTGCCGGAATCAAGCCCGCCACACACGCCGCTATTGCGAGCGTCACAATCGCGAACGCCATCACACTCGCATCCGCATTCGTGATCTCGTAAAGCTGCGCCTTCACGAATCGCACGCACGCCAGCGCCACTGGAATCCCAATCGCAAGCCCGATCCCAGCCTGGATGACTGCGCCGCGCATCACCATCGCCACCACGCTGCGGCGTTCTGCGCCCAGCGCCATGCGAATGCCAATCTCCGATGTGCGCAGCGCCACGGTGTACGCCGTCACGCCATACAGACCGATCGCCGCCAGCATCAGCGCCAGCGCGCCAAACAGCATCGTCAGCCGTGCCACCATCCGGTCATCATTGAATCGGTCCGCCACCTGCTGATCGAAGGTCTGGAACTTCACTATCGTCAGATTGGGATTGATTCCCGTCAGCGTCCTCCGCGTCAGCGACTCCATATCGCTCACCGGGCGCGCCGTTTGCAAAACAATCGCGCCGGCATAAAGCGACATGTCCTTCTCGATCGCGCCCTTGTCGCTCGCTGCCCGCTGCATCAGCGGAATGAAATACATCTGATGATCCTTCCAGCGCACGCTGGTATAGGACGTATCCTCGACCACTCCGACGATCTGATAATCTCCGGTCGACTTCTCTCCATTTCCAAAGTGCTGCCCAATCGGGTTCGCTCCATGGAAGAACTTCTTCACGAAAGTCCGGTTCACCACCGCGACCGCTGGCGCCGTCGACGTGTCCTGCGCGGTGATCCCGCGACCCATCACCACCCGCGTTCCCACCGAATCGAAGTACTCCGGACTCACGCGCACGATCGACGCAAAGGCCTCATGTCCGATATTCGGCTGCCCCTGCACCTGCACGCCTGTACCCCAGTTGTTGTCCTCCATCGGCGTATATGCGCTGATGCCCACCTTCACCACGCCGGGCAGACCATGGAAGCGGTCTTCCATCGTGCGATACAGCGCCTCAAGTTGTCTCGCTCCGTAACCGGCTGCCTGCGCATTGATGTGCACGATGTAGCGGTTCGTCGTATCCAGCCGCATGTCTGCGTGCTCAAGCTTGTTCAGGCTCTGCGTGAACAGCCCGGCAGCCACCAGCAGCACCAGCGACAGCGCCGCCTGCGTCACCACCAGTCCGCGCTGCAGCAGAGAGGCGCGCGTGGTCGTTGTGCGCGATCCGCTCCTCAATGCATCTGCGGGCTCGGTCTTCGCAGCGATCCACGCCGGCGCCACGCCAAACAAAATGCCCGTCACCAGTGACAGTCCAAACGCAAATCCCAGCACCGGCAGCGAAGGACTAGCCTCGATCGGCAGTCCCTGCGCGCCCGGGAACGCCAGCATCAACAGCGCTCGAGCCCCCAGGTATGCCACCAGCAGACCCGCTAAGCCGCCCAACACAGAGAGCACAATGCTCTCCGTCAGCAGCTGCTGGATGATCCGGCCGCGCATCGCGCCCAGCGCCGTGCGCAGAGACATCTCCGCCTTCCGTCCCATGCCGCGCACCAGCAGCAGGTTCGCAATGTTCGCGCACGCAATCAGCAGCACCAGGCCGGAGATCGTCATCAGCAGATACAGATTAGAGTCATACTGCTGCTGCAGTGCCTGGATCCCGCCGCCCGCCGGCGCCAGCACCACATGTGCCTTCGCCAGCGCCTTCTTGCCCTCGACGTCAGAAAATACCTTGGCGTGTTCGAACGATTGCCGCAGCGCGGTGCTCAGCTTTTGTTGCAGGACCGGCAGACTCACGCCGGGCTTTACCCGGCCAACGATATAGAGCCAGTAAACATTCGGATCATGCACGAATGGCGAATTCGAAATCACCGCGATGGACTCGATCGGCAGATAAAAATCCGGAGGCGTGCTCGACAGCCGGTCGCCGTAGAAGCCCTTCGGCGCAATCCCGGTAATCGTCACCGCCTTCGTGTTCACCCAGAAGGTGCCGCCTACCACCGCCGGATCGCCGTTGTAGTCTCGCTGCCAGGCCTCGTAGCTCATGACAGCCGTCAGCGGTGCGCCCTGCGCGTCGTCCGTATCGCTCAGCAGCCGGCCGGCCTCAGGCCGCAGCCCGAATGTCCGGAAATAGTTTCCGGAAACAAACTCGCCCATCATCGACCGCGCCGCTGCCGCATCGCCTTCCCGCCGCACGATGATCGGGTTAAAGCCGAAGCCCGCCTGCATCGCCGCCAGGTCCTGGAACTCCGGCGCGTTCTTCTTCATCTGCTGCCAGCTCTCGGTCGAGAACAACGAATAGTCGCCGTTGTCATTGGTCCCGGAATTCACGCAGCAGTCGATGTCGTCGCCCACCCGCACCAGCATCTTCGGATCGGCCACCGGCAGGCTCTTCAGCAGCAACGCATGCACCAGGGTAAAGATCGCGGCATTCGCCCCAATCCCCAGCGCCAGGGTCAGCACAGCAGTAAGGGTGAACCCCGGCGTCTTCCGCAACTGCCGCAGCGTGTAGCGAAGATCCTGAACCAGTGTCATCTCGCAGTCTCCGCTGGGGGAGAGAGCAAACGGCCATCCAAACCTTTAGGCGACGTTTCCCCGATTTATCCATAACTTACGCATCGGCGGCAGCATTCCGCCTGTCCATCCGCGTTTCTCGTCGTCCGGAACCGGACATCCATGCCGTCTCACTTCATCCCGTTTACCCTTGCTAATGCAGTGAAGCAGTACAGCGATGCAGTGCAGTCAGCTTGTGTTACAGGGGACGATCGGTTGATCTACGACGTAGTCATTGCAGGTGCCGGCCCGGTAGGTTTGTTTCTCGCCTGTGAGTTGCGGCTGGCAGGTATCTCGGTTCTGGTCCTGGAGCGGATGCAGGACACCCACACCCCGCTCAAAGCAAACTCCATGGGAATGCGCGGCCTCAATCTGCCATCCGTGGAAGCCTTCTATCGTCGCGGGCTCCTGCACGCTGTGCGCGAATCCGCACTCGGCTGGATGGACGCAGATCGTGCAAGGGGCGTCGGCATCGCGGAGAAGAGCACTGGCACTCCAAACACTGGCACTACAGACACTGCCGCCGCGCCCCCGTCTGCACCCCGATTCGCCGGACACTTCGCCGGCATCATGCTCAACGGCAACAAGATCGATTTCTCGAGTGATTCGAACGCCAAGTACAGGGTCGGCGGCCCCTCCGCCTCGGGTGGCATGGTCAGCCTCGAAGCCATCGAGTCGCTGCTCACGGAACGCGCCGCCGAACTCGGTGTCGAGCTGCGCCTCGGCGCCGAGGTCACGGATGTCACCCAGACCGATCTAACCCAGACCGGCGACGGCGTCACCGTCCACATCGGTGACGAAACCATTCCGGCGAAGTGGCTCGTCGGCTGCGATGGAGGCCGCAGCACCGTGCGCAAGCGCGCCGGCTTCGACTTCCCCGGCACCGATCCGGAGTACACCGGAACCGTCGCTTTGGCGGAATTTGCCGATCCGGAAAAGCTCCTGCCCGGCACTAACGTCACGGCGCAGGGCATGTACGTCAACGTCCTCGTCGCCGGCCGCATCAGTCTCGTCGATTTCGATGGCGGCGCATCCGCGCGCGAAGGCAACATCACCCTCGAGTCATTTCAAGAGACTCTGCGTCGCGTCTCCGGCACCGACATCACGGTCACCGCGTTGCCGCTCGTCACGCGCTACACCGACAACACGCGCCAGGCCGCCACCTATCGCAAAGGCCGCGTCCTGCTCGCCGGCGACGCAGCCCACGTGCACTCGCCTATGGGTGGACAGGGCATGAACCTCGGTCTCGGCGATGCGATGAACCTCGGCTGGAAGCTCGCCGCCGTCATCAAGGGCTGGACCGATGAAACGCTCCTCGATACCTACACCGGCGAGCGTCATCCCATCGGCGCATGGGCGTTGGAGTGGACGCGCGCGCAGGTCGCCATCCTCCGCCCCGAGCCGCATGCGCGCGCCATGGCCGCCATCGTGCGCGAAATCATCGACACCCCCGCAGGCGCCACCTTCTTCGCACAGAAAATCGCCGGCACCTGGCTGCGCTACGACCTGCCCGGCGATCATCCCCTCATCGGAGGCAGCGCCCCCGATCTCCTCTTCGAAGACCGCACCCGCCTCGGCGCACACCTGCACGAAGGAAAGGCGCTCCTGCTCAGCCTCAATGGCCTCAATAACGACGATCAACTCCGCACCCTCGCCGAGTCATGGTCCGGACGGCTCAACTATCTCTCCGCGCAAGCAAAGGACAATCTCGGCCTCTCCGCGTTACTCGTGCGCCCAGACGGTTTCGTCGCCTGGGCGACCGACAGCGAACCCGATCCCTCCCAAGCCGCCGAAGCCATCACCCGCTGGCTCGGACCTCCGCATCGCGAACCAAATCCTGCCGGCTGAAGATCGCCACCGCCCGGCACAGCCAGACACACCCCGGAAGATATCTCGTAACATTTGCGGTTTCCGCGCACTATACAGGTGCACGGGTGCAAGACGGCAGTTGGGCTTCTGCCCGCTTTGTCCGCCGCCCGTTGCGCGGAATGACGACGCGGCCGACCCATTGGCCAGCCAGATGACGTCAGCCGGTTCTCTCCCTTACCCCCGTTCCAGAACATCCCAAACTTCGCCGGCCTTCTAAGAACAGGCCATATCTGGACGATCTACAGCGAACTATCGGAGAAAAACCATGCAACCTACAGGCCCAATCAAGTCGGGTCCCATCCAGTCTGATCCCATCAAGTCCGAGCCGATTCCTACCAAGCCAATTCATACCGGTCCCATCCTCGGACGACCTATCCTCGGCGGACCGCCCAACTTCACCTTCACTCTCGATTCCTTTCAGATCACCGACACCCGCTCCCGCCACGAAGACACCGACTACGTCTCCTTCACCTTGCTCGTCCAGCCGAACGGCGGACCGGCAGCCGCTCCCCAGACCCTGACCAAGTCCATGGGAAACCTCAACAACGGAACCTATCAGGTCGATCTCACCTTCCCCAACGTCAAGGTCGGTCCCGACGATACCGTTGTGGTCAACTACCTGATCGTCAACTCCGGTCACTCCAGCGAGAGCTCGATCTATACCCTCCTGGACAGCACGGGCGCCAAACTTGCGAGTGCGGGAGCCTCGGCCGCCGCCGGCGCTATCATTGGCAGTGCCATCCCCGGACTCGGGACTGCCATCGGCGCCCTCGCCGGCTGGCTTGCCGGAGAGCTCACCGGAATCCTCGATGCCAACTGCGACGGCCCCGTCGCCGCGGAGCAAAACACCTTCACCTACAGCGATCTGCTCCAGAGAACCACCAATGGGAACTTCGCTGAGACCACGCAGCATCCTGGAACAAACTCCGCCACAGGCTGTGGAGGCAACTCCATGTACTACGTCTCGTGGCACATCCAAAAAATAGCGACACCACTCGTAGCCACCATCGAATCAGGCGTCACCGGCGTTCTCGCCGCAAAATAGAACGTCGCAAGGCCGCACCGTGCCGGTTGGTCCGGCACGGTGCACCTTCTTCTCCCGCCATGCATCAACAAGGCAAGCCGCTTATCCTCTGTTGTCCGTCAGACTTCCTGGTTGTCCAAGACTGATTCCGAGAACGTACTGCACCATCAATGCGTGCGTGCCGCACTCCCAAGGAGCTCTGTCAATGTCACCGGCCTTTGACCCGCCGCGAACGGAGCGCGATGTCGGAGCGCCCGCGCAATCGCCTGCTTCGACGGTCGCTTCCAACTCAAGTTGACGTTCTCCCTCGATTTCTCCGGGTCTTCCCGGCCGGTGGACATTACTTCGCTCCAGTGTGGAGAGCCGCCACGGTTTCGCTGTGGGGAAGTTGGGCTTCCTGGATGCGAGCTTGTTTCTCCATCCTGGACGTGAGAAGCGCTACATTCATGGACAGGGCGCTGCAAAGCACTTCATGCATGAAGTACCGGTTGCCGTATTTCGTGAAGACGACCTCACTGTCCCTGGTCAACGGGTCAGCAGGATGAATTGCGGTGAATGCATGGAAGCGCCCGTCCTCGCTTCGAATCATGATCGCGCTCTTAGGCGCGTAGTAGCTTACCTGATAGGTCCCGGCGGGAAGCATCTGGTTGCCAACAGTGAAGTCGAACGGAACCTTGAACCCAGCTGCCTGGGCATGTGCGCATGCGCTGCCCATCGAGATCAAGGCCGCCGTAAGGAATGCGAGTGCGGTAATGCGTTTCATGGTGGTTCTCCTTTTGAGGCATCTCTCGATTGCCTTCGCCTCGCATCAAAACGCTCTTTGCACCGAGGATCAATGACAGAGGGCTTAGATTTGCCTTCGAAAGGTGTTAGCGACCAACTGCAACAAAAATCGTTGCTTAACACCTACCGGCGCGGCTTAGAATGCCACCATCACCATCCGTGCTGAGGCGTTGTATGGCGTCGCTAGTGAACCCGCCGGGACTAATTCGTTTCGGCCCCTTCGCACTTGATCCCGACAGTCGTGAGTTGCGCAGGCGCGGCTACTTGGTCCGGCTCCATCCCCAGCCGTGTGCCGTACTGCTATTGCTGATAGAGCGCGCCGGGCAGATTGTCTCCCGCGAAGAAATCCATCAACACATCTGGGGCAACGACACTTTCGTCGACTTCGAGCGCGGCATTAATTTCTCCGTCAACCAGATCCGCGCGGCATTGGGAGACGACGCCGACAAGCCGCGTTATGTCGAGACATTTCCCCGGCGCGGCTACCGCTTTATCGCGGCCATTGAAAACGATGAGCCGCGAACAGCAGACGCTTCCCCTTCAGAGCTTCCCCTGACGGGCGAGCGCACGACGACCGCGAATGGCGCGCAGGATCAGTTCAACTCATCGCCAGACGCGAACGCGACTCTCACTGCCGCCCCGGCCCGGCCCCTCTTCGCTAAGGGCATTCTGATCGGCCTCGCATTGCTGGCGATTATCGCCGGGCTTCTGGGCTACCGTGTCTTTAGCACTCGAGCAAAGCAGACACCCCCCAGGTCCCAATTTCCAAACATGCGCATCACCCAGCTCACCAGCCTTCCCGGTCAATATTCAGGTCCGACATTTTCCCCTGACGGTAAACAGATCGCATTCATCTGGGACGGAGAAAACCCGGTCAGGGGCGATTTGTATGTGCAATTGGTCGGCGGCGAAAAGCCGCTGCGGCTTACCCACACCAGCACTGGCTACGTGTGCTGTGCAGACTGGTCACCCGACGGACGACAGATTGTCTTCGGCCGCTGTGACGACCATGGCGGCGGGGTCTTTACCATACCGGCTTTGGGTGGCTCCGAACGCAAACTTACCGACGTGGTGTGCCAATACGGCGAAGCCGGAGACGCCAAATGGACTGCGGACGGAAAATCGCTCGTGCTTGCTGACAGCTGTACGCCAGGCGCACCTCCTGGCGTCATGGTGTTTTCTCTGCAGACGGGTGAAAAACGCTGCCTGCATTCTCCGTCTGCATATGACGAACCGGATGGCAACCCCATACTCTCTCCTGATCAGAGAACTGTAGCGTTCTTAAGAGCGGGGACAGGTGTCTACGGAATCGATACCGTGGCATTCTCGGGAGGGAACCTGCGACAACTGACGAGGGAAAAGGAAGAAAAAGAACTTAGCTGGCCCGAATTCACGCTGATGTGGTCGCCGGATGGAAAATACATCGAATTTGAGCACAGTCGAGATCGAATGGCGCGCGTCCCAGCGTTGGGAGGCGCAATCGAGTTCAACTCCGTCTATCCCAGGATCGGAACACTTTCGCGTGACGGCCGCCGCCTGGCATACGTCGAACCCGCGGCAGTTTGGCGTTTTGCCCCAGTGGTCTGGCGCGCAAAACTAGCCAATGCCGGCGGAAATGTTGTTTCGCAATCCAGGGTTCTTGTTTCCGCTCCGGGCGGAAATTCCTCGGCACAACTCTCACCCAGCGGACGATATCTCGCCTTCCCTTCGTCGCGTTCCGGCACCGACCAGATATGGAGGAGCAATGCCGATGGCAGCGACGCATTGCAGCTCACCTCTTTCGATACAGGCTTCCCAGGCACCCCTCGCTGGTCGCCGGACGAGAAGTGGATTGTTTTCGACTACACCAGCGCAACGCAAAGAGGTCAGATCTACCTGATCGACTCCGAAGGTCGCAATCTTCGCCGCCTTTCTTCTGACGACTATGTAGATAACGTTCCCAGCTGGTCGCGCGATGGCAAAGCCGTCTATTTCGCCTCCAACCGCAGTGGTGACCGGCAGACGTGGAGACGCGAAATCTCCACTGGAAAAGAGACACAGATAACGCAAAACGGCGGCTTTGCTGCCTTTGAGTCTTACGACGAAAAGACGCTCTACTACTCCAAATTCGATCGCGCAGGCATCTGGAAGATGCCGGTCGGAGGCGGTCAGGAACTCCTCGTCACAGATTCTCTGCACCTCGGATACTGGGGCAACTTTGCCGTTACCGATAACGGCCTCTATCTTGTCGACGCCGACGCGAAGGGTGGGCCCGCGATCATGTATTACAACTTTCAAACTCGGCGACTTTCTCCTATCCTGACTTTTGAAAAAGGATCCGTCCCATGGACGCCGAACCTGGCTGCTTCGCGTGACGGGCGAACGCTGTTCTATGCGCAGGTTGAATTCGAAAACTCCACAATTTCGATGGTGGAGAACTTCCAGTGACGGCCCTCACGAATCCCAAAACAGGACAGCAATGAAACGAGTCCGCAAAAATCTGCCAAATCGCCCTATTCAATTTGCTAGCCTAGAAATAGGGTGATTCTCGACGCTCGACACCAGCCGCGCCTGACTCGCCGCTAAGTCCTTTCGCTGGAATAATTTAGCGGCAACCAACCTATTATCAGCAATGTACCAACCGGAACTCCCGTTTGCAGCGGGAACAGTGCACTCGTGCGCCCGTAAGCCATTTAGAAAGAGGATTTAAGCGATAACCCCAATGGATGGACGAATTTAGCCCTCGGGATGCCGTCTAAACCGAAGAAAAGAAGCAGGTTCCGAGCCAGCCTCCGGTAGCGGAAGGGGGGAGGGGGGTCCCATCCCCAGAGCTTGCAGTCGCCGTTACCCAACTCGATTCCCATCCGTTGTCCGCGCGCCGCCTCATCCTTATAACCAGAAGGCATGAGCACCCGCCGCACCATGCCCGGAGGCTGGGCCTCCTATCGCACCCTCCCCCGGGGCGCCGGCGGACGCTGCCTCTGCCGCTGGTGCTCGACCGAAGTTCCAAAAGGCCGCCGCACCTTCTGCTCCGACGGCTGCGTCCACCACTGGCGCGTCCGCTCGGACCCCGGCTACCTCCGCGATCAGGTGCTCAAGCGCGATCGTGGCGTCTGCAAAAGTTGTCGCGTCAATACGCTGCTCGCCGCGGGCATCCTGAAGCGCTCGCGCGGCGCAACCCGCCAGCGCCTGCTCAACTACTGGGACCTGCCGAGCTACACCGGCCGCTCCCTCTGGGAGGCCGACCACATCGTCCCCGTCGTCGAAGGCGGCGGCGAGTGCGACCTATCGAACCTGCGCACGCTCTGCCTGCGCTGCCATCGCATGGCGACCCTCGGCCTGCGACTCCGCCGCGCCGAAGCTCGCCAGCTCGCGCGCCTCGCCGAGCGCACGAAATCGGCATTGCCGCAACCGCAGCTTGCCGCCGTCTCCGCCGAAGCCCTATCCTGACTCGACCTGTTAGGAGAAGCCTTTGCGCGCAGCGCTCTTTACCAAGGAATTTCCGCCGCACATCTACGGCGGCGCCGGCGTCCACGTCGACTACCTGAGCCGCGAGCTCGCCCGCAAGATCGACGTCGAAGTCCACTGCTGGGGCAAACAGCACGCCGACCTCGGCCGCCTCCACGTCCGCGGCCAGGAGCCCTGGGACGAGATCACCCACGGCACCACCGGCAAGTTCAAGGGCGCCCTAGAAGCCCTCAGCCTCAACCTGACTCAGGTCAAGGCGCTCGAAGCCATCGACATCTGCCACACCCATACCTGGTACGTCTCGATGGCCGGCTTCCTCGCCAAGAAGCTCTACAGCATCCCCTTCGTGCTCACCACGCACTCGCTCGAGCCGCTGCGCGCCTGGAAGTCCGAGCAGCTCGGCTCCGGCTACGCCATGAGCTCATGGATGGAGCGCACCGCCATCCTCGAAGCCGACGCCATCATCGCCGTCTCGAACGGCACCAAGGCCGACGTGCTGCGCGCCTATGACGTGCCCGCGGACCGCGTCCACGTCATCTACAACGGCATCGACCTCAACGAGTACCAGCAGACCCCCGACACCACCGCGCTGCGCCAGTACGGCGTCGACCCCGCGATTCCCTACGTCCTCTTCGTAGGCCGCATCACGCGCCAGAAAGGCGTCACCCACCTGGTCGACGCCATCCGCTACCTGCCGCCGGAGACGCAGATCGTCCTCTGTGCCGGCGCCCCCGACACCCCGGAGATCGCGGCCGAGATGCGCGCCAAGGTCGACGAGGCCCGGCACCACAACCCCCGCATCGTCTGGATCGAGAAGATGGTCACCCGCGCCGAGACCATCCAGCTCTACTCCCATGCCCGGGTCTTCTGCTGCCCGTCCGTCTACGAACCCTTCGGCATCATCAACCTCGAAGCCATGGCCTGCCGTGCCCCCGTGGTCGCCAGCGCTACCGGGGGCATCCTCGAAGTCGTGGTCGATGGCGAAACCGGCTACCTTGTCCCATTCGAGCAGGACCCCGTCACCAGCTTCCCCGTCGATCCCGATCAGTTCGCCCGTGAGCTCGGCGCGAAACTCACCGCGCTGCTCAAAGACCCCGCCGCCTGCAAGCGAATGGGTGACGCCGGCCGCAAACGCGTGGAGCAGCACTTCGCCTGGTCCAGCATCGCCGACCAGACGATCGCTCTCTATGAGGAGTTGATCGCGCACAAGAAGTAGCATTCTGCCTGTATCTGAAACTCCAGCCATATCACAGCATCACTATCAACCAGCGCGGTACGATCCTCGAAAGGCCACGCAGCAAAGACTGGCGCGGGTGATCGGGCAAGCCGCACAATACAACCGTGCACCCACTCGGCTTAATCCTCGGACTGCTCGCTATCGGCACTGTACTGCTCGATGCCTTCGAGACCATCATCCTGCCGCGTCGCGCCAGCGGGAAGATTCGACTTACCCGGCTCTTCTACGTGCTCACCTGGCGTCCGTGGGCAGCGGTGGTAGGCCGCTACAGCAACCGCCGCCTGCGCGAAACCGGCTTCAGCTTCTATGGCCCACTCTCGCTGCTTCTTCTGATAGCCCTGTGGGCCTGCCGGCTTGGTCTTGGGTTTCGGCCTCATATTCTATGGACTCGGCCCGCCGTTGCATGATCCGCTTGGGCTGCACCCGCTCCATACCGCGATCTATATCAGCGGCACCACGTTGTTCACGCTCGGCCTGGGCGACATCATTCCGTTGAACCACTGGGCGCGCGATTTGGTCATTATCGAGGCCGGCACCGGCCTTGGCTTCGTCGCCGTCGTCATCGGCTACCTGCCGGTGCTCTATCAGGCCTTTTCGCGACGCGAAGGCTCGATCGCGCTGCTCGATGGCCGCGCCGGGTCGCCGCCCACCGCAAGCGAGTTGCTGCGCCGCCACGCCAGCGATGGCGGCAACGATGCGCTGGTGGATCTGCTGGACGAGTGGGAGCGCTGGTCCGCAGAGATGCTGGAGAGTCACATTTCGTATCCATTACTGTGCTATTTCCGCTCGCAGCATGACAACCAGAGCTGGCTCAGCGCCATCACCGCCATCCTCGACACCTGCGCCGTGCTGCTCAGTATCGTGGAGTGCTCGGCCTGCCGTCAGGCGCGGCTCACCTTCGCCATGGCGCGCCACACGGTGGTGGATCTGCTGCTCGTCTTCAATATGCAGCCAGTCCCGATGCCCAAGCCGTTGCCTCCGGGCGCAGCTCCGGCCGCCGGCGCGACCGATCCGAAAGACGTGCCCATGCGCCTCACCGAGCCTGAGCTGGTCCAGCTTACCGAGGTTCTTTGCAAAGCCGGCTACCGTCTGCGCCTCGAGCCGGAGCGGCTGGCGCTACTGCGCAAGCTGCGCTGGATGTACGAAGGCCACGTCCTCGTACTCTCGCAATATCTCCACATGCCGCTGCCCTCATTCGTCACAGAGAAGCCCGGACGCGATACATGGATGCTGGTCAACAATCTGCTGGAGCTGTACTCGGTCCAACCGCAGGCCACCGACGAGGACACGCACGCAGCAACGTTGATGGCGCGCACGCGAGAGATCTTCGCGGACGAGCCGCACGCCTTCTAGCTACATTTCATAATCGACTTCGGTGGCTATTCCTGCCACGCATGCATTACGAATAAATCAGCGCACCACTCGCAGGCGGCAGTTGCAGACGCGCGCCTGTAGTCTCATGCGAGTTCGTGTGCCAACCACCGTCCGCTCCGATGGTTGCATCGCCAAGCGTCTCGCCCGTCTTCGACGTCGCACTGGCCGCTTTCAACCGGATCAGCGACTTTCCCGTCAGCCTTTGTTCCAGCGCAAGCTCGATCGGATGATCCAGGCTGAGGTTGAGCGCTGTGAGCGTCACGTGTCCATCCGCGCGTTGCACGGCGTACACCCGCAACCCGTCGGGCGCGGTGCTCAAACTTGTATCGAGTAACTCTCCTGCGGATGCCTCGCGAAATAGTTTCATACCGTAGTACAGCGGCCGCGTTTCGAAACCCTTCGCGCGTGCGCCGGCGATCGGCGTGTACCAGCCGTAGCCGCCGCCGTGAAAGTTCACTCCGATGCCGCCTGCCTGCGCGATGCGAAACATATAATCCGCTCCCCACAGCGCGGATGCGAAGGCATCGCTCACGTCCTTCTTGCCGCCGCCGTAGCAGGAGTTGGTCTCGGCCAACCGGAACGGTAACCCTGTGTCCTTCGTCACTTGCTGGAGCCCGGCGAACTCGCGCTCCAGCTTCGGGTCCGGCTCAAGCAACCGTGGAATATCCATCGCGGGATCGGTCGGCGGCCCTTCGGCGTAATAGTGCGAGGAGACGAACTTCACGTCGTTGCGAAAGGCCTTTGCGAATGGCACGAGCCAGTCGTTGTTATACGCAGTGTCCGGCCCGGCGAAGGGCGCATCCGGCACGCGCTTGCGCACCGCCTCAAAGAAGCGCCGCCACTCGGCGATGAATTGATCCGCGTTGTAGCTGGGCGGTCGCAGCCCGTTCTTGTAGAACAGGTCGGGCTCGTTCGCCATCTGGAAGGCCAGCAGCTTCGATCCCATGGCATGGGAAACAAATGCTGCTTCCTCCGCAGCCATCTCCGGCGTACCCAGCCCGAGATTGAGTCCGTAGATCAGCGACCATCCCGGCAAGCGATCGAGAAAGTCACGCAAGTTGCGGACAGCCTGCTCGCTAATCACGCGGCGCGGCGGCGCCTTGTTGCCTTTATCCGGTCCCAGGGCATTTTGAATCGAATTCGCCGAGATTCCGTGCGCCTTCGGATCCGATCTCCAGAAGCAGTATTCGCTGGTGTTGCCGCCAATGCGCAATACACCGCGTTGACCGAGACCTCCTATCAGTTCGATGAGCTGCCTGTTCTCGCCCGCGAAGAACTCCGGATCGCTGAGCTGCGCCGATTCGTAACTCAGCCCGGTGAAGTCGTCGGCAATGTGGCGGCCCGTCGGCTTGCCGATGGTGAGGGTGACCGGTAGAGGTGCGGCTTGCGAAAGCAGGCGGGATGCGGGATGCAACGCAGCGGTGCCAAGTGCAGAGAGAGAAAGAAAACGGCGGCGATTCATCGCCACAATTCGATCACAAGCAGGACGAGACAGGCAAAACAGCGTTCCATACTGCGAAGCAGGGTTTCACTCCTGCGAAGCGGTGTTCATTTGTACGAACGCTGATAGGTCCCGCTGATCCGGTCATGCCACCCCAGGTGGTCTTCGTCGAAGACCGCCCACAGCAACCCCATCCCCAGCGGCAGGGCAGAGAGCAGCAAGGCGCCGACACGACGTTGCATCGCGGGCCGTGTGGGATTGTCATCGTCCAGCGTGCACAATGCGATGCCCGCGTACATCATGCCCGGCGTGCTTTCGCCGAAGCGGAAAAAGAGCCACTGGTACGCGACAAAAGTGACCACGAATGCCAGGCAGGCCGCCGCCATCGCCGTCCTGCCAGCCGGCGGGTGCGCCGTACACGAGCTGAAGACAAAGACAAAGATCAGGAATCCGGCAAAACTGAGCGCGCCATCCACCAGCGCCGCCATGATGCGGTCCTCCAGGGCGGCAGGACGGATCGGAGCCTCCCGCACGGCCACGCGCGAGGTGCGTGCCGCACGTTCCGGCGTCGGCGTATCCAGCCGGATCGATGACCAGTCCAGCCCCGCAGCCGGCGCAGCCATCCCCGGCCGGTGATCGATCGTCTCCGGTTCCACCTCGAAGATGCGTAACTGGCCCGTCTGCGGCTCGGCATCGCGCAATGGCCCCTCGGCAAGCCGGGGACGCGCCCTGCGCGGTGCTACCAGCTCGCGCGGAAACTCGATCAGATTCGCCGCCAACGGAGTGGCCGGGGCGACCGTTTCCTCTTCCAGAGGATCGGAGATTCGCGGCGGGGAAGGCGGCGGAGTGGCTTGCGGTGGTCGCGCAGAGCGACGTGCCTCGTGCGCCTGCATCTGATGCCGCGTGCGCTCATCCAGTTCGTAGCGCACTTCAATGCTTTCGCGGTCCAGGCGTTCCTGCTCGGCGTGCAGCAGCTCCTCCGCCTCGCGCGCCTCGGCGGCGGCTGCTTCCGCAATGCGGGCATCTTCCATGCGGAGGCGCACTGCCTCCTGCGCGGCCTGCGCGTCCAGCAGTGCTTGCTCGGCGGCCAGGGCAGCATCTTCAGCCTCCCGCTCCAGCACCTCGCGATAGCTGGGCCGTCCCGCAAAGCGAGCGGCAACCGCTGCGGCAACATGGGCGCGGCCGGACTCCCCTGCAGCATCTATGGATTGGTTCTCCAGTGGCAGGCGTGGCTGGCTCAGGCCGCGGCCGGATCGCCGCGCGCGGCTGGCAGCCAGCTTCTCGGTCAGCTCTGTCTTCCACGCCGGCACATCATCCGGTACAAACTTTGCCATCACTCTCGTCCCTGCTTCCGGCGTCACTTCAGCTTACTGCGCCCATTGCGCGTCCTGCGCTCTCCACATTCCTCGACCGCTGCATCGCGTCCCTGCGAGGCAGACGTCACCGCCAGCTGACAAAGCGGCCGGGGGAATGAATGACCACGCCGGATCATCGCAAGGAGCGGCGAAGAGGCGCCATGGGTGGCGTCGTCTGAGCCACAACTACGCGGTCTCCCAGGTCCGAAGCAAGGCGCCGCCATTCCTGATCATTTTCCTGTCGCAGTGAGAAGCGAAACTCCGCCCTATCTGGGCCGTCTGTAACTACGATCGCTTGTCCGCTGCTCTCATCCGGGAAAATGCTCTATTCTGGCCTTGTCCGTGCCGAAAAACCTGCGCAGTTTTTTATGTATCACGGTGGTGTGGCTGTGTCATCCGCAGCTTGCACTTTGGGCGTGGCAGAGCGGGCACCCGGAATCAAGCGCGGTACCGGCACAGCAGACGCAAGGATCGTCTGCGCCTGCATCGCCCGCGCTGCCCGATGTTCCTGACGCGGACGACTTGCCTGTCCTCGAACCAGTTCCCGGACCGGGCAAGGCCATGGTCCCGGTCCACATCGTAGCGAATACCCAGCGAAAAGACGGCTCGGTCTACACCCTGCTCGGCGACGTCGAGATTCGCTACAAGGACTACGTAATTCACGCCGACAAGGTGAATTACAACGAAGACACGGGAGAGGCGCGCGCGGAAGGCCACGTGGAACTCGACGGTGGACCGTCCGACGAGCACATCCTTGCCGACCACGCCACCATGAATCTCGATCTCGATACCGGCCGCTTTTACAACGTGACCGGCAGCGTGGGCGTGCGCGAGAACGTCAGCCGCAAGAAGGTCATCTACACCACGACCAACCCGTTTCTTTTTACCGGCCGCGTCGTCATCAAGTACGGGCCGGAGCAGTTCCGCGTCATCGACGGAACGATGACGTCCTGCCGCCTGCCCCATCCGGACTGGGTCATCGACGCTGCACGCATTGAGATGGCGAACAAGCAGGTAAGCACCCACAATGCGCTCTTTCGGATACTCAATATCCCGATCGTTTATCTGCCCTACTTTACGTATCCGGTCCTGTCGTCGGGCCGCCAGTCCGGGTTCCTGATTCCCAACCTGTCTCAGTCCTCCACCAAGGGCTATGTCATCGGCGAGCAGTACTACCTGGTCGTGAACCGCAGCATGGACCTGACCTTTGGCACCAGCTATTACTCCAAGCGCGGATGGGCGCCCAGCGGCGAGTACCGCTACCGCGGACGGGGTGACGATTTCGCGGACATCCGCTTCACCGCGCTCATTGACCGCGGTATTGTGCTGGGCGCTGGCCAGAAACCCACCGATCAGGGAGGAACGGACATCCTGATCAACGGCCGATATTCCTTTGACCCCCACACCCGCCTGGTTAGCAATGCCGAATACCTGAGTTCGATCATCTACCGCGAGGCGTTCGCTGAGAACTTCGTTCAGGCCACTGCGTCCCAGGTGAATTCCAACGTCTATGTCACGCACAACGACGACGGCTTTTCAGAAACGGCCGACTTCGCCCGCTACATCAACTACACGAAGGTCAACCCCTACATCCAGGACGTTGTCATCGGACACCTGCCGTCGATAGACGGCACGGGGGTGGAGCGTCGGCTGAGCGGCACGCCGCTGTTTTGGAATGTGGACGGCAGTGCAGCCGGTCTCAATCGCCGCGAACCGGGTTTTGAGACTGCTCACGAGGTGGGCCGGCTGGATATCCGTCCCGATCTCTCCGCACCCTTCCATTTCGGCGGCTTCAACATTCGACCCGATTTCGCGGTGCGCGAGACCTTCTATACCAAGAGCCAGGCTCCCACATTCGTTCTCGATCCTGATACCGGGGCCTTTGTGCCGGTCTATCGTTCGGCCAGTCTGGATCGCAAGGACGTGGAAGCCGGACTCGAGCTGCGAGCACCAGTTTTGGAGCGTGATTTCACACCGGCATGGCTGGCACGGCACGACCGCGCCTTACGCCATACCATCGAGCCGGAAGCGCATTATCAGTTCGTATCCGGCATCGATAATTTCGCCAATGTCCTGCGTTTCGATCCCGTCGATCTGGCCAGCGATACCAACGAACTTGAGTACTCAGTTACGCAGCGCCTCTATCTCAAGAAGCTGCATCCGAAGCCCTGCACCAACTCGCCGCTTCCTCCCGAAGGCTACGGCCGCGTGTACCTGCCCATCGACTATCACGACTGTTCCAACACTGACACCAGCGAATCCCTGAGCTGGACGCTCGCGCAAAAGCATTACTTCGACCCGAACTTCGGTGGAGCGGTCTTCAACGGCCGGCGCAATGTGCTGGACTCCACGCTCGATCTCACCGGCATATCGTTCCTCGCCGGACCGCGCGACTATTCGCCGCTCATATCCCGTTTGGCACTGCGTACCGGCGAGACGCTGAGCTTTGGCTGGGACCTGGATTACGATTTTCACGCTGGCCGCATCAACGGCAGTGACGTCTATTTAGAAGCGCGGCGCGATGGGTTCTTCGGTTCGGTCAGCCACGCGCGGCTGGACGCGTTAAACCCAAGCACAATCCCGACGCCCGCCATGCCATCGCCGGTCACGAACTATGAGCAGATCGGCGCCACTTTGGGCTACGGCGCAGTCACCAAGGCCGGATTTAGCGCTGGAATCAATGGCGGCTACGACCTGAACCTCGATAAAACGCAATACGCCGGCGTGCAGGCCACATACAACTGGAACTGCTGCGGTCTGACTCTCGAATACAGAAAGCTGGCTCTCGGTGCGCAGCGTAACGAGACCTACAAGAGCTTCAATTTCACCCTTCCGGGCATTGGCAACGCTGGGAACATCAATCGGTCGCAGTTGATCTACTAGAGACCTGCTTGGATATGTTGGTGGCGCCCGCAGCGCGGAAGTGACAGAATCCCGCCATCTGCGATGCCTGGAGGTCACGTTTGCGCCTCGCACCCATCATCCTCCTTATCTCCGGTCTGACCGGTTACACGCTTCATACCGCTGCCGCCCAAGCCCCTGCCGCAACGCCCGGCTCTCCACCCTCACCATTAGCCGCCTGTGGCGATGACAAAGTGTCCTTCGATGTGGATCGCGGCGAGGTAAAGGATCAGATGGAGCCACCCGAGGAGGGGAAGGCGACCCTTTACATCGTCGAATTCTTCAACCTTCGGGATAAAGGGAAATTCGGCCGCCCTACGCTCAAACACGGGTTAGACGGCCATTGGATCGGCGCTACCCAGGGCTTTACCTATGTCAGCGCCAGCATTGTTCCCGGCACGCATCATCTTTGTTCGAAGTGGCAGTCGCACTTCGGCAAGCTGTCGGACCAGGTTTCGCTCTTTAACTTCGACGCCGAGGCGGGCAAGCGTTACTACGTTCGTGCGCAAATCAACGTGGTGGGTGACAATGACATTCTTTCCATGGACCTCGAGCAGGTCTCCGAGGACGAAGGCCGCTTTCTCATCAGCGAGGCCGCCCGCAGTCTCAGCAAGCCAAAGCACTAGAAGCGGCCTCAGGCCCTCCATACACCGATTCGCCCATGGTCCCGGCACCCTGCGATAATGGAGGAGTCGTACGAGCGAAAGGCGGCTTGTTTGTCCCGTTCTCAACTTGTCCTCATTTGTGCTCTTGCAGCTATCGTCACCCTCGGCTGCCGGGCACAGACCCCTCCTCCCAACGCGTCGGTGGAACGCCGCATCGAGGTGCTGGTGCGCTCGCAGTTCAACGTTCCCTCGGACTATGACGTTTCGCTGGGCGGCAAGACGAAAAGCGACATCCCCGGCTATGACAACCTGCCGGTGACCTTCTCGCACAACGGCAAGCAGACTACCGTCACCTTCCTGATCTCCAAGGACGGCAACACCCTGGCCCGGCTCGAGAAATTCGATATCAGCAAGGATCCGCAGTCCATCTATTCACTCGACCATCGCCCGGTCCGTGGCAGTGCGGATGCCAAGGTCACCGTCGTCAACTATGACGACCTCGAATGCCCCTATTGCGCCCGTATGCACGAGGAGCTGTTCCCCACCACGCTCGACCATTACAAAGGCATGGTGCGCTTTGTCTACAAGGACTTTCCGCTGGTCGACATCCACCCCTGGGCAATGCACGCAGCGGTGGATGCCAACTGCATCGCGGACCAGAACAATGATGCTTACTGGACCTTCGTCGACTACGCGCACAGCCACGGCCACGAGATCGATGGCAGCGGCAACGACTCCAAGCAATCCTTCGCCACGCTGGACCAACAGGCCCGCACCATCGGCAAGAGCGCCAATCTGAATCAGGCGAAGCTGGATGCCTGTATTGCCAAGCAGGACGAATCCGCCATTCGCGCCTCCATGCACGAGGGAGAGAAGCTCGGTATCGACGGCACGCCGCAGCTCTTTGTGGACGGGGAGCGCGTCGCCCCCGGCGCCCAGCCCACGTCAGCCGTTTGGGATTCCATCGATCGCGCACTGAAGGCAAACGGCATCACTCCCCCGGAGAGGGCTGATACAGCACCCACCCCGGCAGCTCCACAGATCAAACCTGCTCCGTCACGGTAAGGCGGACCCGGAGACCGCGTAGTCTCTGACCCTGCAGCAGGTAAAGACGAACGCCGCTCCCGTTCCGAAAGGTTGCAGATAGCAGCAATTTCTCGCCAGGCGGCTATCGAATTCCTGGCGGCTGCGTCCTGCCGGTAGTCCCCCGGCGTTGGAGAGATACGATAAGCTTTGGGTGCCGGTGCCGGTGCATCGTCCCGAGCTGGTGAGATGTGTTTCGTACCGGAGCACCTCTCGAAGGAGATCGAGTGCCAGAAGTTCCGCTGACTACATCCAGTATCGCTCCACCCTGCCTATTTCACCGTTCCGCCTTCTGGCTCACCCTCGGCCTTCTGCCCCTGATTGTCGTCGCCGGCTGCAACCGTCCCCACCAGCCGGACGTCGTTGCTACCGTGAACGGCCATCCCATTGACCGGGCCACGCTGGAACGGTACTACCACAGCAATCTCGGCAATGGCCCGCAGCAGCCCTCCCAGGTGCAATCGCAGATCGCTCACCTCGAAATCCTGCGCAATCTGATCGACGATGACATCAAGCAGCAGCGTGCTGCCAAGCTCAACCTTGTCGCCACCGACGAAGAGGTGGACACCCAAGTCGCCCAGATCAAGGCGCCCTTCACCCAGGAAGAATTCAACCGCCAGCTCAAAGCAAAAAACATGACGCTGGATGACCTGAAGCGGGAGATCCGGCGGAGCCTTACCAGCCAAAAGCTGATGAACAAGGAGATCTCCTCGAAGATCAACATCACGGACGAGGATATCCAGCAGTACTACAACACCAACAAGTCCCTGTTTAACTTAGTCGAGCCGGAGTTTCATGTAGCGGAGATCGTTGTCTCCGCCATTCCCCAACAACAACCCGGCAACATGCAAAACGTCAAAGGCAACACTGACGCGGAGGCGAGGAAGAAGATCGAAGCGCTGCACACTCGTCTGGAGAGCGGCGACGACTTCGGGGCCTTGGCCTCGCAGTTCAGCGAAGATACCTCCAATGCCAGCAGCGGTGGCGACATGGGGCGCCTTAGCGAGTCGCAACTGCGGTCGGACAGCGCCGTCTTCGCCGCGATCACAGCGCTCCGTCCCGGCCAGATCACAAGTGTCATACCCCTCTATGACCAGAACCATAAAGCGAATGGTTACGCGATCTACAAGCTTCTGGACAGGGAAGCGGCCGGCCAATATGAACTGAACGACCCTCGCGTGCAGCAGACGATCCGCGCCCAGTTGCGGGACAGCCGGGCTCAGCTCCTGCGCAATGCCTACGACGAGATGTTGCGCGACCAGGCGCACGTCGAAAACTACTACGCGGAGGAGATCTTCAAGAAAGGCGCGCAATAGCACTCCACCTGACACTCTTTCCTACTGGGCGCTTGCTACACTGACACACCTTTTCTGGAGGCTGCACGTGTCCCATCGCCCATCGTGGCTGTTGTTGCTCTGTGTTCTTACCCTCCCCTCCATCTGCTTCACGCAAACTCAGCCGCCCGCGACGCGCACTCTGGTGCGTGCCGCGCATCTGGTGGACGTACACGCTGGCCGGTTGCTGGATGCGCAGACACTGGTTGTCTCCGGCGATCGCATCGTTGCCGTAGAGCCCACCGCCCAGGCGCAGGCGCAGCCCGGCGATACCGTCGTCGATCTCGGCGACGCCACCCTGCTCCCCGGCATGATCGATGTGCATACGCACCTCACCGACGACACCAACTTCGACCCCTATCACGAGCTCTCCACCAGCGTCGCCAAGAGCGCGCTCATCGGCGCGCACAACGCCAAGATCACGGTCGAAGCCGGCATCACTACCGTGCGCAACGTCGGCGCCGAGGGCTTCGCCGATGTTGATCTGCGCGATTCCATCAATGAAGGCCTCATCGAAGGCCCGCACATGCAGGTCAGCGGACCCGCGCTCGGCATCACGGGCGGCCACATGGACAACAACCTGCTCCCCGAGTCCTACCATGACGTCGGCGACGGCGTAGCCGATGGAATCCCCGCCGTGCAGCATATGGTGCGCCGCAACATCAAGTACGGCGCGGATCTGATCAAGATCGGCGCCACCGGCGGCGTACTCTCCAAGGGCGACGACCCGCAGGCCAGCCAGTACACGCTCGAGGAGATGCAGGCGATCGTGGCCGATGCCCATCGCCTGGGCCGAAAGGTCGCCGCACACGCGCACGGCGCGCAGGGCATCCTCTGGGCCAGCGAGGCCGGTGTCGACTCCATTGAACACGGCACCTACATGAACGAAGAGGACATTCAGATGATGAAAACCCACGGCACCTACTTCGTGCCCACGGCTTATCTCATCGACTGGATGCGCGAGAACGGCCACCTGCCGGCCTTCTACGCGAAGAAGATGCAGGATGTGAGCGCCGTGGAGAAGGTCAAAGCGAAGCGCGCCATTGCGGCCGGCGTGAAGGTCGCGATGGGCACCGACGCGGCAGTATACCCGCATGGGCTCAATGCACACGAGTTCGAAGTCTACGTGCGTGATTTCGGCATGACACCGCTGGAGTCGCTGCGCACGGGCACGGTGAACGCTGCCGATCTCATGGGCTGGAGTGACCGCGTCGGTTCACTCGATCCCGGCAAATGGGCAGATGCCGTGGCCGTCGAGGGCGATCCGCTCAAGGACATCACTGTGCTGCAGCACCCCGTCTTTGTGATGAAGAGCGGCATCGTCTATCGTAATGACCTTCATCGTAAATAAAGACTCATGACTTTAGGATAGGTGGAATGGTCCGCTACGGCATTCTTGGGTTCGGCCATCACGGAGAGCGTCGGCTCGCACCTGCCTTCGAGCACGCGCAGAATTCGCAGCTCATCGGTATCTGGCGTCGCAATCAGGAGCGCGCCCGTGAGAATGCAGAGCACTTCCACATCGCACATGTATTCGCCTCTCCGGAGGAGCTCTGCGCCTCATCCGCTGTGGATGCGGTCTTCGTTGCCAGTCCGGATGCGCTGCACTGCGAGCACACTTTGCTGGCGCTACGCTATGGCAAAGCCGTGCTGTGCGAGAAACCGCTGGCGATGAACGCTGCCGAGGCGACCCGTATGGCAAGTGCTGCGCGCGCCGCGAAGCGCCCCTTCGGCGTGGCCCAGAACTTCCGCTACAACGACTCCCTTCTCACCATGCGTGCACGGATTGCCGATTGCGCCATTGGCGATCCCGTCTTCGCCTCCGCGCACTTCAGCTTCCAGAGCCGCAACAGTCCGCGGATGTGGATTAACGACAGCAGCATGGCGTGCGGCGGCCCCATCGGCGACGTCGGCATCCACGCTATCGATGCGCTGCGCTTCCTCCTGCAGCAGGAGGTCCTCGCCGTCAGCACGCTTGCCCGTGCCGACCAATTACAACCCGCAACGCCATATCGCGAACTCGAAGAGAGCGCGGTCATCGCGATGGAGTTCAGCCGCGGAGCGCTGGCCAATGTTCAAGTCAGCTTCCGCGCCGTCTACCGCACACTCGTTGAGGTCGTCGGCGAGAATGGCGTCCTCACTGCGGAGTGCGGCCTGAGCGTAGATCGCCCGGTGACCATCATCCACCAGGCGGCATGCACGACGGTGGCCCAGGAAGAAGTGTCCAATCGTGACGCATACAGCCACATGCTCGATGCTTTCTCCGCCACCGTGGAAGGGACAGGAACGTTCGCCAGCACCGGCGAGGACGGCGTCCAGAACCAGCGCATTCTCGATGCGGCCTTCCGCAGTTGGCACAGTGGGTGCCGCGAACGCATCCGTTGAGGTTTCGCTCCAGATGAACCGATCAGGTTTGATCGATTATTCCAGCACGGCGAGCACCTGCCCGGACGTGACCTTGTCCCCCGCCGCGACACGCACTTCCGCGATGCGGCCATCACGCGCGGCCTTCAGCTCGTTCTGCATCTTCATGGCTTCGATCACGACGACTCCCTGGTGAGCCACCACCGCCTCGCCTGGCGTCACCAGCACGCGCGCCACGCGCCCCGGCATGGAAGCCTTGATCTGCAGCGTGCCATTGCCCGCTCCAGGCCGCTTGCGCTGAGCACGCAGCGAGCGCGGATCATTCACGGCAACCCGGTGCTGTCGGGCGTCCACCGCAATCGTCTCCTCATCCGCAGTGACCGTGCGCACGCAACGGTACGAGTGCCCACCCACAAAACCGTCCGCAGAACCATCCCAAGTACCATCGCCGATCAGCAGCGAAATCACGCCCGGCGACGGCTCGCATAGATCGACCAGGATCGAACGGCCATCCATGTGGGCGACGTAGCCTTCATCGTGGCGCTCCAAGGCAAGCGCGGCGCACCACGCCGTCTACTTCGACTTCGAGGAGTAGGGCACGTCATCGGCGCAACCCCCGCTCGAAGGGCGTCGTCCTGCCACGGCGTCTGTGCCTGCACGGAGGACGGCGCGGCTGCGGGAGTTGCAAATAGAACGGCGGCGATGGCCGCTGCCTCTGCTGTCTCTGCGGCTGCTTCGGCGCTTCGCCGGCACCGGCGTTTGCGAGCAGCCGGTCGAGATAGCCGGTATCGATCCGCGCCGACTGAAAGTCCGCATCGCCCAGAACGCGGCGCAGCAACTTCAGGTTGGTCCGGATGCCCCCGATCACATACTCATCGATCGCGCAGCCCAATCGCGCAATCGCTGTCGCGCGATCCGGCGCGAACGCGATCAGCTTGGAAAGCATGGGATCGTACTCGGTGGGCACCTCCCAACCTTCGTATACACCTTCATCCTCGCGAATCCCTGGGCCTCCCGGCCGTAGCAGTCGCGTAATCCGTCCAGGCGATGGAAGAAAGCCAGTCTCCGGGTCTTCGGCGTAGACGCGCACTTCAATCGCGTGTCCGCGCAGCGCAATCTCGTCCTGGGTAAAGGGCAGAGGCTTGCCCTCGGCAATCGCAATCTGCAGATGCACCAGGTCGAGCCCAGTGACCAGCTCGGTGACGGCGTGCTCCACCTGCAAGCGCGTATTCACTTCCAGGAAGTAAAAATTCTGCGCCTCATCGACCAGGAACTCCACCGTGCCCGCGTTCACATAGCCTGCTTCCAGCGCGAGCCGGCACGCCGCCTCGCCCATGCGCTTGCGCAGCTCTGGACCCACCACCGCGGATGGCGCCTCTTCAATCACCTTCTGGTGGCGTCGCTGTACCGAGCACTCACGTTCCCCCAGATACACCGCGTGGCCATACTGGTCCGCAAGCAGCTGTATCTCGATGTGACGCGGCCGTTCGATCAGCTTTTCGAGATAAACCTCACCCGATCCAAATGCACGCAGAGCCTCATCGCTGGCAGAGACAAACGCGGACGGCATCTCTTCCGGTCTGTGGATGGCGCGCATGCCCTTGCCCCCGCCCCCAGCCGCGGCCTTTAGCATCACGGGATAACCGATCTCCTGCGCCAGCTTCAAGGCCTCCTCAGCAGAGGCCAGCCCGCTCACCGAACCCGGTGTACGTGGCATGCGGGCACGGTCGGCGGCCGCGCGCGCGCGTGTCTTCGATCCCAATTCACGCATGGCGGGTGCCGGCGGCCCGATGAAAGTAATCCTCGCCGCTCCACAGGCTTCAGCAAAGTCGGCATTCTCGGAGAGAAACCCGTAGCCGGGATGAATCGCATCAGCTCCGCACTTGCGCGCGATTTCGAGAATACGGTCGCCGCACAGGTAAGAGTCGACCGAAGGCGCAGGCCCCAGCCGGTACGCTTCGTCAGCGTGCTGCACATGCAATGCGCTGCGGTCCGCGTCGGAATAGACAGCCACCGCTGCGATGCCCAGCTCATGGCACGCACGAACCAGGCGCAGTGCGATCTCGCCGCGATTGGCAATCAGGATCTTGCGAAGAGGAGCCACCAGTGAGGGATTCTAAATTGAATTGCCCGCGCCTGTTAGCCCCAACATTTCCATCCGCTCGAATGTGTCGCAGACAGCATTTCTTCTCGCAAAAAAAGGAGCCCGGTTCGCGGGCTCCTTCCTGCCTTTTCCTCGTGGATGTCGGCTATTTTGTCGTGTCCACACCGGGCTTGGTGGACTGGTTCGCCTTCAAGACGTTCGCCTTGCGCGCACCCAGGGCCTTCTGCGTCCAGTCCAGCGCCTGCTGCACATCGGCCTTACGGGCATCCGCATTGCCACACTCAATCTCGGCTTTGCGGCGGTACGTAAGGTTGATGTATGCCATGGCATCTTCATAGGAAGGCCGCAGATCGACCGCCTTATGCAGCACGTCAAGCGCCTCGTCCACCAGCGGGCCATTCTGAGTAGCGAGCTGATCGCAAGCCTTCTTGGGAAGGCCGGGATTTCCATCTCCCTTATCGGTGAGCCCGTTGTCGGCGAGAACTTGTAGCGAGTTCCTGCGCGCCTTGTTCCAGTCGATGACGCCGATGGTGTAGTAGGCTTCCGGATCCTTCGGATCGGCAGCCAGCACCTTCTGTTGCCACGCCTTGGCATCGTCTGGCTTATTCATGCTGAAGTAAATGGAAGCAATGCCCTTGATCGCGTTGACGTTGCTGGGATCAATCTGCAGTGCGTCCTTGTAAGCCGCGATCGCGTGCTGGCCCAGCGCCGCATTCGCTGCCGTGTCGGACTGGGGAACAACCTGCTGCGCATATGCCGTGGCCAGGTACATATGCGTCATGGTGAGCGACGGGTCCAGATTCACTGCAGTCTGGAAGTGCTCGATCGCCTCTTCATACTTGGCGTTCTTGTATGCTTGGACTCCCTTGTTGAGCTGATCGCGCGCCCTTAGCTTGCTGCACCCGGTGGTGGCGAGGAGCATCGACAGGCTGGCAACTGCCGGCATCCACACTTTTGCGATACGCATCATTCTGCTTCATTTCTCCTTGAATAGGTGCCAGACCGCGGCGCGTTGTGGGGTCCGTTTACTGGGCAGCGAACAGAAACTTCTCTGCGCAGTGATTGTAACTGTTTTCTTCGGCCCCGCAAGTCCTGCAGAAGGCGTTTTGCGTTGGACATGGCCCGCAAAGAATGTTGGCTGTGCTATTCGACTAGGAAGGCTGCCTTTTCTGCTCGCTGACCAGATCACAGTGCTCTTGAAAACGGGGTAAGAACAAACCGCGGCCGAGACCGGCCGCGGTTTAGATGGTAACAAAACGGTTACTGGCCCGCCAGAATCTTGGGCGTCATCAAACCAACGTGATCGACGCCCGCTCCCTTGGCGATATCAAGCATGTTGGCGACCGGGCCAAAGTCGAGGTCCTTGTCTCCCTTGATAAACATCACCTTGGTGGCGCGCGTGGAGAAGATCGTCTGCAGCCTGCCGGCTATATCCGACTTCTGCACATCCGTCTCGTTGATCTTGTAGGACGGCTGACCGCTATTGGTGCGAAGGATCTGCACCACGATGGCGGTGTCGTTTTCCTTCTGCGGCTGATTGTTCTTCGGGGGCTGCGGCACCAGCGCCTCCAACCCATGGGGCGTGACTGGCGTGATGGCCATGAAGATGATCAACAGCACGAGCAGGATGTCGATCATCGGGGTTACGTTGATATCGGAGGAAAGGCCTCCGCCGCCGCCTGTTGAGAATGACATGAGAAAATTCCTCGCTTCTTCAAGCCCCGCCAAACGGCAGGGATGCTGTTACTGCATACCGCCCACGGTTCCGGTGTTCGGCTGGTCCGTCAATACACCCAGCGTATCCGTACCGGATGTGCGGATGTTGTCGATGGCATCCATCACCACCCCATAGTTCGCCCGCGTGTCCGCCCGCAGATAGACCTCTTTATTGGTCTTGTTCTGCAGCATGTCGGTAATCTTGGGACCTAAGTCGGCGGACGCCATCTGGTTGGCTCCCAGAAACACCCGGCCGTCGCGCGTGATCGCCACCACCACGGAATCTTCGTGTTCGGCATCGGGCATCGGCGTCGCATCGATGCTTTTGGTTAGGTCAACATTGACCTTGTTCTGCACCATAGGCGTGATGACCATGAAGATGATCAGCAGCACCAGCATCACGTCCACCATCGGGGTGACGTTGATGTTGGAGTTGACCTTGGAGCCTTCATTTCGAACTGCAAGTGCCATATATGCTCCCTGGATTGCTCCCCTGGGTTTGCTTCCCGGTTGAGCTCCATCGTACTCGGAATACGGCCGTCCCCGTGTCTATCTGCGGGAAGGAGGGTGGCGGGGTCTCAGTACCCCGCCACATTTCGATTCACGCTCGGACGGCGCCGCAGAGGGTCTGCTTTTTAGCGGCGCTGCGACTGCTTGATGAAGTAGTCCACCAGCTCGCTCGAGGAGTTGTCCATCTCGACGTCAAACGCCTCGACCTTGTTGGTGAAGTAGTTAAACAACATCACGGCCGGGATGGCAACCAGCAGGCCGAATGCAGTCGTCACCAGTGCCTCCGAGATACCGCCTGCGATGGCGCCGATACCCGCCGACTTCTGCGTGGCGATCTGTTGGAAGGCGTTCAAGATACCGACCACAGTGCCGAACAGGCCGATGAAAGGCGCGGTGGAACCGATCGTTGCCAGACCACCCAGGCCGCGCTTCAGCTTGGCGTGGACGATGGCCTCGGCACGCTCCAGTGCGCGCTTGCTCGATTCAATCTGGTCTTCGGTGATAGCGCCGCCATTGCCGTAGCTGCGGAACTCCTGCAGACCAGCGGTGACAACTTCGGCCAGATGCGACTTCTTGTTGCGGTCCGCCACCTTCACGGCTTCGTCCAGCTTGCCTTCGCGCAGCGCGCCGGCAACCTTGGGAGCGAATTCACGCGACTGCTTGCGGGCAGCATTGAAATAGATAGCGCGGTCGATGATCACGGCAAGCGACCAGATCGACATAATGAACAGAATGACCACCACGGCCTTGGCCGGAATGCCCATTCTCGACCACATCTCAGGCAAGCTGAAGCCGACGGTGCCGCCTTGGTCCTGAAACCACAAACCAAGGTTCGAAATGTGAGGGACAACGTGAGTGAGCTGAGCGAGAATCACTGAATCTTTCCTCCTGGGTAGTACAAAAGCTAATAACTAAGTCGCTTGGAGATCGCGGTGCAGTCGAAAAACACCCCGATGCTATCACCGGCATCTTCGCGCCCTGTATGACACGAAGATGCCAGTTGGTGGATCGCCATCCCCCTCGCCGGAGGAGGATGGCGGCAGATCAGCCGCCGCCGAGGTTGAACACCACATTCACCGTGGTTTCCACCTCAACCGGCTCGCCGTTCAATTGATAGGGCTTGTATCTCCAGGTCCGCACCGCTTCCAGCGCCGATTGGGTGAGCATCGGAGGCCCGCTAATGACGTGAAGGTTTTCGATGCTACCGGTCTTGGAGATCGTTGCCTGGAGTACCACAGTACCGGAGATACGCGCGGCGCGCGCGATCGCAGGATAGGTGGGATTCACGCCGCCCGTCTTGAGACCGGTCATCACGCCGGATGAGATGGCGATCTTCTTCGGCGTGGCAGCCTTGACCACCGGCGCCGGTTCATTGCCCATACCGCCCAGGATGCCGCCAATCGCGCCGCCGGAACCCATCCCCTCCATGCCGGCCACGCCGGCATTCGTCGGCGGCGGTGGCTCTTCCTTCACCATCTTCACCGTTTTCGGGATCTTGCTCGGCGCCTGGAACGGATCGACCGTCTGCACATGAACCTTTGGCTGAGGTGCCTGCGGTGGTGGCGGTGGTGGTGGGGCAGGGGGTGGCGATGGCGCTACCAGCAGCGTGGCCATCAGATTCTTCGGGAGCGACTCAAGATGCATCAGCGGCCACAGGATAAGTCCCACCACAACCGCGCAGTTTAGGACGAGCGCAAGGATGGACCAGTATTTGCTCTTCGTCTTGATCCTGTGCCCGGATTCCATCAGGGAGTCTTCGAACATGGCGTACCTCGAAAAACCAGCGTGCTAGACACCAACTCTCCGTTCCTTCAAGGAAAGGACCGCCGCTCCCAGCTCGGGGAGCAGTCGCGGTTTATCTACGAAGGGTGAACGGAGACTGGGCCTGCGACTTCTTGGCTATAGACACCTGATAGTGCCATGTTTGTTCCCGCAAATTTCCAAATAATTTGGCCTGCACTGAAAACAGTGCAGGCCAATCAACCCGTTACGACAGCTCGCCACCGTTAGACACGCGCCCGCTTGGCAGCCGGGAGTGCCGCGGAGCGTCCGTGCCCGGCGCGCCACTGCTGCCACGCCACCAGCATGGGCGCAGCCACAGCGATAGACGAGTAGGTTCCGATCAGGATGCCGATGACCAGCGCAAACGAGAAGCCGTGCAATACCTCGCCCCCGAAGAGAAAGAGCGAGAGCACGGTCAGGAAGGTGAGCCCGGAGGTGAGCACCGTCCGGCTCAACGTCTGGTTGATGCTGCGGTTCACCAGGTCGGGCAGCGGCTCGCGGCGGCTCATGCGCAGGTTTTCGCGGATACGGTCGAAGACCACGATGGTGTCGTTCATCGAGTAGCCCACCAGCGTCAGGATGGCCGCGATCACCGTCAGCGTCAGCTCCTTGTTGGCCAGCGAGAAAGCGCCGATGGTGATGAGTGTGTCGTGGAAGACAGCAACCACCGCTGCGACGCCATAGATCAGCTCAAAGCGCCACCAGAGATAGATCAGCATGCCCAGCAGCGAATAGAGCGTGGCGCGGATGGCCTGGCCACGAAGCTGCGCTCCTACCTGCGGACCGACAATCTCGGTGTTGAAGATATGGAAGCCGGAGATATAGGTCTTCTGCTGGAGCGTCGAGACTACGGCCGGATCGGCGATGCTCTTCAGAGCATCGAAGCTGGGGATCAGGCCATCCTTCTGCCTGTCGCGATAGTTGAGGATGGCTTCCGCCTGCTGCGTGTACTTGGTTTTCCCGGCATCCGGGCCCAGATGTTCCGGATCCTGCTGCATCAGGAAGTCGGCGAGGCTTCCCGACCCCACGTTATCCAGGTCGAGCTTGCCGGAATTGGCCGTCCCCGTGGACGAATAGTAGCTGCCCAGAGCCTTCACAATGGTGTCGCTGCCCGCCTCGGCATTCGTCTCCTGCACCTCTTTCTCCGGCAGGGAGATGATCACCTGGTTGCTCGGGCCCTGTCCTATCTGGTTGCCAAAGGGCTGGATGCGGCTGTCGCGGATGCCGGCCTTGTCGATCGCGGCACGGATGCGATCGGCAGATGGCGGCGCCTCAAACTTGACGTAGACCAGGGTGCCGCCCTTGAAGTCAATGCCCAGTCGAATGCCGTGCCAGAAGAATATCGACAGCAATCCAGCCACGCTGAAGATGAGAGAGAAACTGAGGAAATACCACTTCTTCCCCAGCCAGTCGATGTTTACGCCGTGAAACAGTTCCACTTAGAACTCCGTTATTTTGTCATCCTGAGCGAAGCGATGAACCTGCATTTTTCCGCTCGCCCGCAAATCCGAACGGGAGCGAATGGCCCGTGCGGCCAGCACTTCATTTCCTGCCCAACAACCTTGCCGAGGTGCCCCGCGTCAATATCCGCTCCGTCGCCACCGTCGCCACCACCAGTAAAGCGCCAGTCACCAGGCCGATTCCGATAAGCCCCGCCGCGGTCGCTGCACCCACAATCGCAAGTCGCATCAGATGGAAAGCGCCTCCCCGCGCTGCTTGCGGTTCAGAAGGGCATCGAAGATCGTCCGCGACACAAAGACGGCCGTGAACAGGTTCGCGCCCAGACCGAAGACCAGCGTTATGGCAAAGCCCTTCACCGGACCGGTGCCGAAGAGAAAGAGGATAGCCGCCGAAACCATCGTCGTCACGTGCGTGTCGAGGATCGTCGTCCAAGCATGCGCGAAGCCCTGGTCCACGGCCGCGCCGGGCGACTTCCCGGCACGAATCTCTTCCCGGATGCGCTCAAAGATCAGCACATTCGAGTCCACACCCATACCCACGGTGAGAATCACGCCCGCAATGCCGGGCAGGGTCAGCACTGCATCAGCGAAGCCCATGAAGCCCAGCAGGATCACCAGGTTCAGGAACAGCGCAAGATCCGCGTTGATGCCGGCGCCCTTGTAATACACCAGCATGAAGATCATCACCGCCAGCATGCCGACGATCGCTGCCGTCACGCCCTTGCGGATGGAGTCCGCACCCAGCGACGGACCGACCGTGCGCTCTTCCAGATAGTGAATCGAGGCGGGCAGCGCGCCGGTCCGCAGCATCAGCGACAGATCCTTGGCCTTCTCCTCACCCAGACCGGAGATGCGGCCCTGGTCGCGGATCGCCTCCTGGATGTTGGCAACCTCCTGCACCTTGTTGTCCAGCACAATGGCCATCGGCTTGTTGATGTTCTTGCTGGTGAAGTCGTAGAAGCGGTCGCCGGCAGCGCGGGTCAGGATGAAGGTCGCATCCGGGCGGCCATTCTCGTCCCTGCCGGGCTGCGCGTCGCGGAAGTCCGAACCGGAGACCACAGCGATCCGCTGCAGCAGGTAGTACTGCCCCTGCAGACCCTCCTCGTTGCCGCCGTAGGCCATCAGCTCCTGGTCGGGCGGGATCGCACCGTTGGTCGACTGCGCCGCGGCTGCCTGCGAGGCAAACGGGCCACCCGTGACCGCATGGATCTCCAGGCGCGCTGTCGACTGGATAATGTCGCGGACGCGGCCGGGATCGTCCACACCCGGCAGCTCCACCAGGATCTGGTTCTTGCCCAGCCCGTACTCCTGCACCGTCGGCTCGGTCACCCCCAGCGAATTGATACGCGTGGTGATGGTCTCGATCGAATTCTGCAGGGCCTTGGTTTCCAGGGCCTGCAGCTCGCTAGGCTTCAAAGTCAGGGTGTAGCCGTCTGAAGTGGAGCTGATGTTGTACTGCTGGCCATACCTGGTGTCCAGCGTATTGCGCACATCGCTCGACTTGGCGGCCGACACGCCATTGATCTGGATGGTGGTGGGATCCGACGGGTTCGGCTTCACAATCGAGCTCGGCGAAACCCCCGCCAGCTGGAGGTCGGTCTGCAGACGCCCCACGGCGTTGTCCGTCTCCGCGCTCACAGCCTCTTCGACCATCACCTGCAGCACCAGGTGGGTGCCGCCCTTCAGGTCCAGGCCCAGCCTGATGCGTTTCGCGATCGCGTCGCGCCACGCCTGGCCGCTGATGCCGTTTGGAATGCCGAAGATCCCGAACACAAAGACCAGGAGGGTGGCGACGATGAGAACTGCTTTACCAGTGAGATTCTTGCGCATCATGATGGATCAGGTCGCCTCTTCGCGGCGTTAGAGCATTTTCGGTATAGGTGTAGATCGTCCAGCGGTTGCTCTTGTGGCTTTTCTTTACGGAAAAGCCACGCCGAGTGACGCTCCGCAGGATACAGCATTACCGAAAATGCTCTACTTGGCTTCCTCGGGTGTGTTGGTGGTTACGGCCGCAATGGCCGATTTCACGACTTCGACTTTGACGCCATCCGGCGGCAGCTTCAACTGGATCGCGTCGTCACGCAGCGCCACAATGGTGCCGCGCATCCCGCCGGTGGTGGTGATCTTGTCGCCGATCTTCAGGTTGTTCAGCATCTCCTGCCACACCTTCTGCTTCCTCTGGTTGGGCCGGAAGAGCAGCAGGTAGAAGACGCCGACCATCAGAACGGCGGGTAGGAAGGTAATGTAGTTCGTGGGCAGGCCGCCCACAAAAAAACCAACAATTTCAACGAACACGAAGATCCTTCTTCCATCAAGCTGCTCTACCCCGCCGCGCCGGTTCTGCAGGCTGGCCCGGAGACGCACTCGCGACGGCTGCAGCTTCAGGTGCGGAGCGCACGGGAGAGGAGCGGGTATGGCCAGGCAAGCCCAAGCGTGGCCGGACGGCAGACTGCAACCCGGACCATCGCTCATCCCGCCCGATCCCAGCCTGCGAAGCACCCGCAGACGGGCACGCACAGGACACACAGATGGGCAGGATACCTAAGCAATTAGCATCACGGAGTCTGTGGTTTGTGTCAAGGGATGGCAGCAGTACCCGTCATACCGCCCCCACCGGATCGCCGTACTGCGCGAGCGTGCGGTCAGAGCGCATTTGACCAATCTACGGCGTCTACGGCGAGGGGCAAGTGCTGGACAAAGAACTCCCCAGGCCTTCCTGCTGCACGGCAAACGTCATGGTGGGTGACGCGCTGCCCGGCGTCCGTGTGATGTGAAACACGTACATCATCTCGAAATCGTTGGTATCCCACGTGGGCACCTGGGACTTGTCAAGTCCATAAGAGCTAAGCATCTGCCGCGCAAAGTCGTACGCATATTTGTGCTCCCACGCAATAAAGACTGTGCTGTTTGCATAGGCGGGGGCAGTTACCGCGCTCTGCAGGCCGGCGATGTCCTTGAACGCCAACTGCGTGTCGACCGGCAAGCCAAGCTGGACAGCCGTCGGTTCGATCGTCGCCAGCGGCCGCACATAGGAGTAATAGGACTTCCCGCTCAAGGCGCTTTCCTTCATCTGGTATGCGGGACTGGGGGAAAAGATCGCATGCGCCCGGCCGAAGCGTCCGATCAGCAGCTTCGGCAATGCCAGGGAGCGGTTCAGGCCCTTGCAGTTGAGCTGCCCCAGGCCGTCGATCGCCTTCTCACCATGACGCAAGACAACGATGGTCTCGGTGCTTGTTCCTGAAGGGGCCGAGACGGACTGTTCTGTCGAGGCCTTGCAGCCACCACTCAGGACACAAAGCGCCGCGGATAGCACCGCAACGCGCAGCACAACCGGCATGACCGAAGAGAATCCAGATGATGTCACCATTGACGATATGTCCCTTCGCGAATTGGGATGACTCTCATGCATACGCGATGCTTCCAGATATAAGGTAGTGAAATCGCGAGGCATGCGGGGAGGCCGGCCATGAACGGACTCGGATTTCTCAGCGCACTGCGGCAGGATCTACGCTTTGCCGCGAGGATGATCGCCAAACGTCCCGGCTTCTCCGCGGCGATTGTGCTCACGGTCGCGCTCGGCATTGGTGCCAACACGGCGCTTTTCTCCGTCCTGCGCGCTGTGCTGCTGCGCCCTCTGGGTTACACCGATCCGCAACGGCTCGTCATCCTGACCCGCGGCGCCACGCCCATCCACGTGGACGAGTTCCGCGCCTCCGCCCGCTCGTACACCGAAACCGGCGTCTTCGCGGTAGGAGCAGAACAGATGGCCCTGACCGGAGGGCCCAATGGTAAAGGGCAGGAGCCTGAAGTCGTCAGCGCTGCACGCGTCTCCGGCAACTTCCTCAGCATTCTCGGCATTGCACCCACGATAGGCCGCTCGTTTCTGCCTTTCGAAGACCGCACCGGCGGTCCCGATGTCGCTATGATCAGCACCCGTCTCTGGCGCCGGCATTTTGGCGGCAACCCCGCAATCCTCGGCCACACGGCGACGCTGGCGGGCATCCCCTACACCATCATCGGCGTGCTGCCGCCGCGCTTCACCTTTCCCTTCGCGGACGCGGACACGGATGTGTGGATCACGCGGCCCATCGAGTGGTCGCTGATGCCGCTAAAATCACGGCCCCTCAGCCCCTACCTTCATATCTTCGGACGGCTCAAGCCCGCCGTGAACATACAAGGGGCGAACGCGGAGCTCACCGTCCTCAACCGGCAATACGCCACGGCGCATCCGGCCATGCTCGATGCGAAGACCAGCACCTCCAGCGATCCCACACGCATCCAGTCTCTGCAGGAGTCCATCGTTGCCGACGTGCGGCTGCCGCTGTTGCTGCTGAGCGGCGCCGTGGGGCTGCTGCTGTTTATCGTCTGCGCGAATGTGGCCAGCCTGCTGCTGGCTCGCGCCGCGACGCGCGCCCGCGAGTTCGCCGTGCGCGCAGCGCTCGGAGCGGGACGAAATCGCCTGCTGCGCCAGTTGCTCACGGAGAGCACGCTGCTGTCCATGCTGGGTGGCGTGCTCGGCGTCCTGCTCGCATGGGCGGCATTGCGCAGCATTCGCACCGCGACCACGCTCGACCTGCCGCGTAGCTCCGAGATCCATCTCGACCTGGGCGTCCTCAGCTTCGCTCTCGCGCTCTCCCTGTGCACAGGCATCCTTTTCGGCCTCGCGCCGGCGCTCTCGGCATTCCGCCGGGATCTCGCCGCCGTCCTGCAGGGCAATCTCGCGACGACGCGCGGCAGATTCCGCCGCCGTCTTGCCGCTCCGTTCAACTTAGGCCCGCGCGGACTGCTGGTCGCCGGCCAGGTGGCCCTGTCCCTCGTTCTTCTGGTGAGTGCCGGCCTGCTGCTGCAGAGTCTCGCGCACCTCTATCAGGTCGATCCCGGCTTTCGCGCGAACAACGTACTGACCATGTCGGTCTCGCTCTCGCCCGCGCAATACGATACGGATGCGAAACGCGCCGACTTCTACCGGCAGCTTGTGGAGCGCGTCGAAGCGATGCCCGGTGTCGATGACGCCAGTGTCACCCTCACGCTGCCCACCACCGGCTGGGCCGGCGCGCCGGTCCGTATCGCAGGGCGTCCCGAGCTGTTGCTGAACCAGCGGCCCATCGCGATCGTGCAGCAGATCTCACCGGATTATTTCCGAACACTCGACATCCCGCTGAAGCGCGGCCGGGCCTTCACATCGCGCGACAACGCCACCGCACCGCCGGTCACTATCATCGACGAGGGCCTCGCGCGGCGCTTCTGGCCGCTCTATCCGCGCGGCGAAGATCCCATCGGCCAGCACCTGCTCGTTGGTTCCCACAAGCAGCCGCTTGAGATCGTCGGCATCGCCGCGGCCGTGCATCAGCAGGGCCGCGATGCTGATCCCATGCCCGGCTTCTATCTGCCGGATGCGCAGTCGCCGCCGCAGGCTGCGATCCTGATGCTGCGCACGAAGAGCGATCCGGCAAGCTTCGCCGCTCCGGTACGAAAGCAGGTGCTCGCGCTGGACCACAATCAGCCCATCTCCGATGTCAGGACGCTCTCCGCCGTTCTCGACGCCTCGGAAAGCCAGCGACGCCTGATGTTCTCGCTCCTCGGCGCGTTCTCCGTCGTCGCAACGCTGCTCGCCGTGCTTGGGCTGTACAGCGTGATTTCGTATTCGGTCGTGGAACGTACGCGGGAGATCGCCATCCGGCAGGCGCTGGGCGCGCAGCGCAGCAGCATTCTCGCGCTGGTGCTGCGTCAGGGGCTTGGCCTTGCGCTGGGCGGCGTTGTCTTCGGCATTGCCGCCGCCGCCGGTCTCACGCGCCTGTTGAGCACGATGCTCTTCGGGGTAAAAGCAATCGATCCGGTGACATTTGTGCTTGCGGCGACGCTCTTTCTTATCGTTGCGCTCGCTGCCAGCTACATTCCGGCACGGCGCGCCGCCGCCGTCGAGCCGATGGCCGCGCTGCGCGACAGCTAAAAGGAAATCTCATAAATGAACGAAGCAGCATCACGTCACCTTCATCCTGACGTAACCGAAGGTAGAGCGAAGGACTGCAGTCTGTGAGCGTCGCCCATTGAACCAGGCGTGAGCGACGAAAGGGAGTGAACCCCGCTGATCGCGCCGCCGGCGCAGTTGCCACGGACGGCCAGTCCGCTATCGCGAACCGGGCGGCACATGCTCTTCGATGTACCGCATGATCAGCATGTAGAGGTGCTTGGTCGTGCCCGGTCCCTCGTAGAGGCCGTGCGAGCGGTTCGGATAATCCATGAACGTAAACGGTTTGCCCAGCGCAACCAGCCTGTTCACCAGAAGCTCCGCTCCCTGGAAATGCACGTTGTCATCGCCCGAGCCATGGATCAGTAACAGGTTGCCGGTCAATCCCTCCGCGAAATTGATCGCGGAGCCGTCGTGGTATCCCTTCGCATTCTCGCCTGGCAGCCCCATGTACCGTTCCTGATAGATGCTGTCGTAGCGTGCCTGGTCGGGAACCGGCGCCACCGCGACCCCCGTGCTGTACAGCCCCGGATAGCGGAACATCAGATTCAGCGTGTTCGTGCCGCCGCCGCTCCAGCCCCAGATCGCCATGCGGCTGGTATCCACATAAGGATGCGTGCGCGCAAACTCGCGCATCGCCTGCGCCTGCTGCTGCGAAGAGAGCACGCCGATGGCGCCGTAGCCCGCCTTCCGCCAGGCACGGCCTCTCGGCTGCGGCGTGCCTTCATTGTCGAAGCTCAAGACTAGATATCCCTCACGCGCCATGAAACGCATCTGGCCGTGACCCCACATATCCTGCACCGTTGCTTCCGCTGGCTCGCCGTAGATATACGTGATCACCGGATACTTCCTGCTGGGATCGAAATGCGGCGGCTTGATGAGAAGCGTGCTCAGCTTTATGCCGCCTCCCACCGTCGTCTCCTCGAACTCCGCCGGCGGCGTCAGCAGCGGTTCCATCTTCTGCCGCAGCGTGGAATTGTCTTCCAGCACGCGCAGCGACTTGTCACCCTCCAGGCGAACCAGGGAATAGATTGGCGGCTGCGCCATGGACGACCGCTGGCGAATCGCCCATCGGCCGTTC
Source organism: uncultured Acidobacteriaceae bacterium (assembly GCA_963815025.1). GTDB lineage: Bacteria > Acidobacteriota > Terriglobia > Terriglobales > Acidobacteriaceae > KBS-83. The sequence continues at coordinate 912,504 of CAWFFD010000002.1, forward strand.
GGTGCAGCATCGTAGGAGCTGGTTCCACTAACATCGGGTGCGGTCACCCGCTCCACGCTGCCTGTTCCGTCCAGCCGGCAGCGGTAGAGGTACTCCCGGATGGGATCTTGCGGCGAAGCCGTAAAGTACAGCCAGCCGTCCCGCTCATCCGCACCGACCAGCGTGATGAGATCCCCATCGAAATGCGTCATCAAATGAAGCGTGCCGTCCGCATGGGAGACGCGGTAGGCATGCATCCATCCATCCCGTTCGCTCAGCCACAGCAGGTCTTTGCTGGCCTGTGGCGCCGGCAGCCAGCGCAGGTGTGGCATCGCTTCAAGCGAGCCCAGGATGTCCACATAGGCCTCGTCCTTGTCCTCGAAGAGCAGCCGCGCGGCGCCGGTGCGCGCATCCGCCAGATACAGTTGATCGTCATTCTGCGGACGGTTCAGGTACTCCACCGCCAGCTCATCCTGCGCGCCCACCCAGTCCATGCGCGGAATGTAATGATTGCGCGCATCGCCCGGCAGCCGGATCCATCGCGTCGGTCCACCGCCTGCCGGAACCACGCCGACCCGCACCGCCGAGTTTTTCGTCCCCGTCTGAGGGTACTTGTACACGGAGATCGTCGGATACCGCTCCTCCGTATCGTTGATCAGCGTGTAATCCTGCACACCCGATTCATCGAATTGCCAATACGCGATGCTGCGCGAGTCCGGGCTCCAGCGGAAAGCGTCACGCAGAAACAGCTCTTCCTCGTTCACCCAGTCCGTGGTTCCATTGATGATCCTGTTTGCCGTCCCATCCATCGTCAATGGCCGGACTTTCCCGCTCGCCAAGTCTTCTACGTACAGATTGTTCTCGCGCACATAGGCCACCGATCGCCCATCCGGCGAGAATTTCGCAAACATCAGCGTCGAAGCCGGAGCGTTGCCTCCGAGCTTCTGTAGCCTTCCGCCGGCCAGTGTCAGTACCCAGTAGTCGCCCCGTGTGTTCTCGCGCCACACCCGCTTGGAGTTGGTGAAGATCAGCAGCTTCTGCTGGTCTTCCGACCAGCTGTATCCCTCGACGTTGAGTGGTTTCTGCGCTCCGGCAGGCACAAATTCCTTCGCCGGCACCAGCACCTTCCGTTCGCCTGACTCCGTATCGAATGCGACGAGATCCATACTGTCTTTATCGGAGGCGGACGGCTGCAGCACCGTGTATCGGTCACCGCCATCCATCCACTGGCTCTCATCGGGCGACTTCGGAACGTACTCCCGCCAGGCATCCAAGCTCTGTGTATAGGCTGCCGAAGGCTGAAGGGGAGGGGGAGTCTGTGAGGAAGCCGGTAATCCCCCCGGCACTACGAGAGAAACGGTGATCACGACGTAAGCGGCGGGAAGATTGCGCAGGAAAGCGTGCATCTCTGGGCATTCTATGCCCGCCGCATTACTCGCTTCGTGCGCCTGCGCCCACGGTCGTCGGCGACAGCGGCGGTATGCCACGACCCAGGCTCTCTCGCATGCGCGCCATCGTATCCAGATAGAAGGCCAGGTTGTGCAACGTATTCAACACCGCGGAGAGCGGCTCACCGGCCACCGCCAGGTGTCGCAGATAGGCCCGCGTGTAGCGCGCACACACAAGGCATCGGCAATACGGATCGGGCGGATTTTGATCTTCGGCGAACTGCTGGTTCTTGATGTTCAGCCGTCCGTCGGTGGTGAACAGCAGCCCATGGCGCGCCGCGCGTGTGGGCAGCACGCAGTCCATCATGTCCACGCCCATCTTTGCGTACTCCACGATCTCATCCGGATAGCCCACGCCCATCACATAGCGCGGCTTGTCCGCGGGCAGCACGGAAAGCGTCTCTGCGATGATCTCGCGCGTCAACTCGCGCGGCTCGCCCACGCTCAGGCCGCCAATGGCGTAGCCGGGAAAGTCCATCTCCACCAGCCGCTCCGCCGATTCACGTCGCAGCTCCGGATACATTCCCCCCTGCACGATGCCAAACAGAGATTGCGTGCGGCCGCCGAATTCGCCACGACGGTCATTTTGGAACCATGGCACCTCATGCTTGTGCGCTTCAAAGTATTGTTTGCTGCGCGCCGCCCATGCGAGCGTCAGGTCGAGCGAGCGCCGCGCCCGCTGGCGATCCGCCGGAAACTCTGTGCACTCGTCGAAGACCATCAGGATGTCCGCGCCCAACGCGATCTGGATCTCGATTGAGCGCTCCGGCGTAAACAGATGCGTCGAGCCGTCCAGATGCGAGCGGAACTCGACGCCCTCCGCCGTCACCTTGCGCAGTTCATTCAGGCTGAAGACCTGGAATCCGCCGGAGTCCGTCAGCAATCCGCGCGGCCAGCTCATAAAGCGATGCAACCCGCCCATCCGCCGCACTAGGTCATGACCAGGCCGCAGATACAGGTGATACGTGTTCCCCAGAATGATCTGCGCGCCCAGCGCCTCCAGCAGATGCTGCGGCACCGCCTTCACTGAGCCTGCCGTGCCTACCGGCATGAAGACCGGCGTCTGCACCTGCCGATGCGGCAGGTCCATTACGGCGCGGCGGCCGGCACCGGCAGTCGCCATGATTTCAAACGGAAGACTCACTCGCTGATTCTAGTCACAGAACCCGCTTCCGGTGGCAAATCCTCCAGCAACTCCGAGATTGTGCGTCCCAGCACCGGATGCCACCAGTTCGGTGCAATCTCCGCCAGGGGCGCCAGCACAAAGCGCCGCTCGTGCATTGCGGGATGCGGCAAAGTCAGTGCCGGATCGTCCAGCACACGATCGTCATACAGGAGCAAATCCAGATCGAGCGTGCGCGGCCCCTTCGGCGGACCTGCGGCGCGGTCGCGGCCAAAGCTGCGCTCGATACCGAGCAGCACATTCAGCAATGGCAGCGGCGCAAGCTCTGTTTCCAGCAACACAGCAGCATTTACGAACACCGGCTGGTCCACGTAGCCCACCGGCGCCGTGCGGTAGAAGCCCGAGCATGCCGTAACGCGGCCATACTCTGCCAGGCGATCGATCGCAGCGGCAATCGTCTCTGCGGGCGCACCCGCCGCCGAGGGCAGGTTGGCACCTAGTCCGATGGCAGCAATGGGCACCTCCTTATTATGCGGCGGTGATCTCTCAGTCAGGCTATGGATCCACCACAACCGCGAGTCGGTGCTCAATCTCTGTGTCGAAGTAACGAACTCAGCCAGTTCGCCACAACACTAGACATGAGCGACCAAAGGAAGCGAACCCAGAAATCGCGCCAAAGGCGAATATGCCCGGACGGCCAGTCCCTCGTTTAGCATCAGACGATGCGCATCGCCCTCTTCGGCGGCAGCTTCGACCCGCCGCACTCGGGACACCTCGGCATCGCCATGGCCGCGGTGGAGCGCCTGCATCTCGACCGCGTGCTCATGGCCCCGGTCGGGCGGCAGCCGTTGAAGCGGGATCAGGCGCAATCGCCTTACGAAGACCGGATGGTTATGGTGCAGCTTGCCTGCGCCGGTCATCCGCCCGTTGCTGCGAGCGCCATCGACGCGCCGCGGATGGATGGCCGTTACAACTACACCTGCGACACACTCCAGCACCTGCGCGAGACTTTGGCAGCCGGCGACGAGCTCTTCTGCCTGGTCGGCGCTGACTCGCTGCAGACCCTGCGCCACTGGCACCGCGCCGCGGAAGCTTTGATGCTCGCCGAGTGGATCGTCGCCGCGCGGCCCGGATTCACACTGGATGCGCTGGAAGCATTGCTTCCCGGCGGCGTGCATGCGGGAGCCCCGGAACGCGGCGAGGGCTGGCTCCGAGTACTGTTGAGCAGGACGGCCCCCGAGACTGTTGCATCCCAAACAAGCGATGCGCGCCAGCGAACACTCTGGCTGCTGCCAGATCTGCACTACGAGGTCTCCGCCACCCAGTTACGAGCCGCGCTCGCCGATCACTCCGCCGGCATCCCACAACGGATACTGGACCCGCGGGTCGCCGAATACGCACGCGAACACCAGCTCTACGGCCGCGCCTGAACGGCGACGCACAGGCGCACTGGCAGTTACGATCAATATCTGAAGTCTTATCGAGGAGAAAAAATGGCAGCACCCAGCAACCAAAAGATCGGCAAAAAGACCAGTGGCAAAAAGGCCGAGAAGCATAGTAGCCGCACCAAAGCAGCCGGCACGAAAAAGACCGCAACCGGGCACAGCGTGAAAACTGCAGCAAAGCCCCAGCCGGTAGGGAATGCCCGTCCGACGAAGAAGGCCGTTAGTACGCCCAAGCCGAGCGGCGAGCGATTCATCCCCGAAACCACGCGCCAGATGGTGGCAGCGGCAGCAGCAGCCTGTGATGAGAAAAAAGCCGAAGACACCCGCATTCTCGAACTGGATGCCGTGGACGCCGGCTTCACCGATTTCTTTCTCATCACCAGCGGCACCAACGAGCGGCAGACGCAGAGCATCGCCGATGAGGTTGAGATACGCCTGAAGCGCGACTTCGGCACCTATCCCAACTCGGTGGAAGGCAAGCGCCAGGGCGAGTGGATTCTGCTCGACTACGTCGACTTCGTCGTCCACATCTTTCTCTCCGAGAAACGCGCTTTTTACGATATCGAGCGTCTGCGCAAATCGGCCAAACACGTGGACGCGGTGGAACTGCAGAAAACCCTGAAGAAGAAGACCTCTTCTACGAGAAAACGGGTTGCTACCAAGGTGGCCACGGCTTCACGCTGAGCGTGACATCTTAGGGTCGCTGCGGCGCAGTTTTCTCGACGGATACGGGCGGGTCGGGTATCGTGGCTCCAGAGCATCTGTTCAATCTCTCGTAGCGGAGTAGCGCGATGCCGGAAACCGCCAGTGCCCTCGCCAATGATCAGGATGCACCGCATCTCTCTCAGCTCGAACGTGTCGTCAACACGTTCATCGAACCCTCCAAGACGTTCAGCGACATCAAGCGAAACCGTTCCTGGTGGCTGCCCTTCCTGATTCTGGTGGTGCTGGGCTACGGCTTTTGCTTCGCTGCGGTTCAGCATGTGGGCTGGGAGTCGCTCACCACCAATGTCCTCAGGAGCCAGCCGAAGAACGCGGAACGGCTGGACAAATCCACTCCCGCCGAACAGGCGCAGATGCTCTCCGTTACCAAGGGAATCATGGAAGGCTTCATGGTCGGCAGCCCGGCCGTGATTTTGATTCTGAATGCGCTGATTGCGCTTCTGCTCTGGGGCGGCTTTGCCTTCGTGCTGGGAGGAACCACGACCTACGGCGAGATGTTTGCCGTCGCCATCTTCGCCGCACTACCGAACACACTGAACTCATTGGTCTCAATCGTGACTGCATTCGTCAGCGACCCACAGACCTACAACCTCAATGTGCCTTCGCCCGCCAGCCTGGCTTATTTCCTGGATGCGAGTGCGGCGCCCTGGCTCATGTCCCTTGCTAAGTCGCTTGATGTCTTCTCCCTATGGGGATTGGCGCTCGCCGGTTTCGGGGGAGCCATCGTCTCCAGGGTCAAGCCGCTTCGTGGCATCATGCTCGTCTTTGGCGTCTGGCTGTTGTATGTGATCGTCAAGGTCGGCATCGCCGCCGCGTCCAGTTGAGACCGCGAAACCTTACCTCAGCGAATTTGCGATAAAGCAAGAATGAAGGGAGGCCATAACGGCCTCCCTTATTGATCGGCTTTTGGAGATTGCTTAGAACACCACCTTGATCGCGCCTTGAAGCTGACGCGCACCCGTTGTTCCGTCATTCTGACCCACCTGGCTGGTCGATTGACCGAAGGTCGAGCTCGATATCGACAGAGAACTCGGGGACTCGAAGTTCGGGTGGTTGAAGACGTTGTAGCCCTCCACCCGCAGCACCAGCTGCAGGCGTTCTTTCAGTTGCTGCGTCTTCTGGAAGACCGCATCGGTGTCCACAAATCCCGGCCCGTGGAACGTGTTGCGGCGGATACCGACATCCTCTCCGTACGGCGCGTTGGCAAACGCGCTCGCCGCCGGTCCCGTCACTACGCCCGTCGCCGTGATCTGCCCCCGATTGGACGGATACGGCTTGCCCACCAGTTGCGGACGGTCGACCACTCCGGCATGGAGGTTGTCGATAGTCCCGCGCAGATCGAAAGGCAGGCCGGTCTGCGCCTGTTGGATGCCCGAGATCTGGATCCCCTCGAAAGCTCGTCCCAGGAAACCATTGGAGAGGTAGTGCTGGCCGTGCCCGATCGGCAGTTCATAGGTGCCCGCCGCCACAAAGCGCTGCCGCACGTCGCTATCGGAGTTGCCGTATTCGTTCGCAAGATTGAAAGGATTGCGCGGCAGACCTGAACCACCCGCGCCCGGCACCAGCGGATCGCTGCCGTTATCCAGTGAATGCGCGTAGGTGTAGCTGCCGGTCAGCGACAGACCGCCGACCGTCTCCGTTAAACGTGCCTGCAGCGCGTTGTAGTTGCCGTTGACCGCCGCCGTCTGGAACAGGATGTGGAAGAAGGCCGTATTGTTTACTGCCGGGTCGAACGTTATGACGTTCCCTTGATTGTCTGTGTACTGACCTCCCGTGTAGAGCGCGTTGTTCTGTAGAGCGCTGGCCGGAACACCTTGGCTGAGAAGCTGCTGGATCAGCGCCGGCTGCGGCGGCGCACCGTCGATTTCGCGCAGCGCGTGCACTGAATGGCTGCCGACGTAGTTCACCTCCGCCGTCAGGTGATCGTTGATCTGGTGCTGAATTCCCAAGTTCCACGACTGAGTTCCGGGAATCTTTAGCTTCGGATCGATCACCACCGGCTCCAAGAAGTCGTTATCCACTACGAACCGCGATGGCGTCAGTGTTCCCGGTGCGGAGGTGTTCGATATCAGCGGCGTCGTCGGCGTGCCATCGAACGGGAATAAGTTCGACGTTGCCTGGAAAGGCGGATTCGACTTCGCATTGCCGAAGAGGTTGTCAAAGATGCGATCGTGGAATGTGCCGAAGCCGCCGCGGATCGCCGTCCTGCCGTCGCCCTTCGGGTCCCAGGCAAAGCCAATGCGCGGCTCCACCAGATTCCAGCTATCGCTGTAAAGCTGATGCCCCGTCCCCGGCCCGACGTTGGTGAATGCAAAGCCTCCGGCCGGCGTCACCGTCGAGCCATTGCCGAAGAAGTTCGCGAAGTTGCCGTCGCGCTCAAAAGGCACGCCGTTGAACTCATATCGCAGCCCCAAAATCGCCGTAAAGCGAGGAGTGATCTTCCAGCTGTCTTGCGCAAACACCGTCCATTCGCGCTGCACGAAACGCGTCAGGTCGTTCGGCTGCCGCGCGCCCGCCGCCGTAAAGAACTGATTCTCGAAGGAGTTCGCAATTGCTCCTGTCGGTCCCCAGACCAGGTCTTCGAATGTCGGATAGTCCGCCGAATTCGTACCCCCGTTGTAGTTGTAGGCAGGTACACCGAAATTTGTGAAGTTATTGAAGGCGAGGTCCTCGCGCGAGGAGAAGTCGTCGAAATTCGTGTCCTTGACGTTGCGGAATTCGCCGCCGAACTTGATCGAGTGCGCGCCCTTCACCACCGTCATGGTGTCACCAAAGAGCATCGTTGAGCTCAACCGCGCCTGACCGTTGCTGTCCCCCAGCACCCCGCAGCCATAGGTGAGGCTGCCAAAGCCGAAGTAGGGCAGGGCAATATCGCGGCCATGTCCGAAGGAATCCAGACCGGTAATGGCGTCGATCGGCTGATAGCCCTGGCAGAAGAAGCCGTCGTCGGACTGATTGTAGGCCGCACGCGCAAGGTTGGTGATATTCGAGCCCAGCGTCGAAGTCAGTGAGATTACGCCGTTGTGGGCGGTCGCAATGTTGCTGTAGAAGCCGATGCCCGGTAGTACCTCGCTGTGCCCCGGATTGCTATCCGCCGAGTGTCCGTAGGTGTAGCGCACAGTTAATTGTTCTCTTGGGGTGACCGTGTAGTCGAAGCGGCCAGTCAGCGTGTAATCGTTCAGCGAGTCCGGGGAAGGAAAGAAGAGCAGCGAACTGACGCCATCCCCCACATCCGACTGTCCGTTCGGTGTGATCGCCAATAGCTTCGCCATCGTCGGATCGAACCCCAGCCCGGAGGTATTGTTCGGATTGCTGCCTGGATTGTTCAGGTTCACCGGCGTCGAGCTGCCGTCCACCGGGGAGTTGTAGGTGAACACGCCGCTCTTGAATGCAGCATTCGGCACCTGCTGGTCGTCCGTGCGCGTGGTGCGGAACCGCTGTATCTCGCCATTCAGGAAAAAGAACAGCTTGTCCTTCAGAACCGGACCACCGAGCGATGCGCCGAAATCGTTGCGCACATATGGATCTTGCGGCCCATTGGCCTTGGTGTTGAAGAAGTCGCGCGCGCCCAGCGCGTTGTAGCGGCCGAATTCGTAAGCATTGCCGTGGAAGGTGTTCGTGCCGCCGCGCGTCACCACGTCGATGATCGCGCCCGTATCGCGGCCGAACTCCGCGTCGAAGTTGTTCGTAATGACGCGAAACTCCTGCGCCGAATCCGGATTCGCCGAGACCAACCCGCCCGGTATGCCCGGTACAGACGTGTCGTTGTTGTCTGCGCCGTCCAGCATGAAGTTGTTGTTGCGGTCTCGCTGCCCGTTCACCGAGAAACCGCCGTCGTTGTTCATGGCGCTCACCGTGCCGGGAGAAAGCAACACCAGCTGATAAGGATCGCGCAGCACCAGCGGCAGATTGTTGATCTGCTTTGAATCGATCACCGTCGACAGCTGCGAGCTGTCTGTCTCAATCGGCGCCGCCGACACACCGGCGACAGTCACCGTGGTGCTCGCGCCGCCCACCGCCAGCTTGAAGTTCACCGGCAACGTGGCCGCGATGTTCAGCGTGACATTGTCTCTGGTCGTTGTGGTGAAGCCCGTTGCGCTCGCCGAAACTGTGTACACTGCGGGCGGTAGCGCCGCGAAGTTGAACAGCCCTGCCGAGCTGGTCGTCACCGTTTGACTCGCACCCGTCGCGGCGGAAGTCGCCGTTACCGTTGCATTTGGAATCACAGCTCCGGCCTGGTCGAGCACCTGGCCGGTGATACTCCCTGTCTGCGCCCACGCCGCAGGTCCCAGAAGTAATGCGCTTACTGCGAGAGTCCAAAGGAGAAAAACTCTGCGAAATCGAACCATACCCGCCTCCAGAAAGGAACTTCAGAGACAATGAATCTTAGAATCTGCTGTTCACTGTCTTTCTTTGTTGTGTGCACACAAGGGGCCAAAAGGGGTCGATGAGCTTTCGGATGTGACGAAATTCCGGATATCAGGGGCATAACAACGCATTCATGGTTTAAATAAAACTTGATGTCGCGACTATTCTCCAGCTTTTGGAATTTCATGTATGAGTTCAGGGTAGTTCAACGCCCGGACGACCAGAATGCGTCTGACTTTGTCCGCTGTCACCCCTCGCAAGAAGGGCTCGGATGCTCGAGTACGCGCTCGATGAGTTCACCGCGCGCCTTGGGCACTACGTAACCTTGCAGCAGGGCGGTTCGTCAGCGAGGCGCGGCGCTACGCAAGTCGATTCAAGTCAGTTTGTTCAAAGAAGCCCGGGTACAGGGGACGGCAAACTCGTCCTACTCAACGCTCGCGGGCAAACTATGTCTGCCGACGCGACCGCCCCGATTTGCTGCATTTTACGATTCGCAATTCTCTACGGAGAAAAGGCCGCAGCCTTCAGTTGTGATCGTGAGAGACTTCGCGGTGCCAAAACGAAAGGGAGGGAACCATGGCTCCCTCCCTTCCTTCATGATGGTCGGCTGCAAAGATCAGAAGATCAACTTCACCGCCAGTTGCATCTGGCGTGCATTGTTCGGGAAGACCAGTTGTGGCTGGTTGAACTGCGTATTCCCGGGATTCAGGAAGTTCAGTGCTCCTGTATCACCATACGAGTTGATCTGGCTCAGGTAGCCCGAGATGTACTGCGAATGGTTGAAGACGTTGATCGCCTGCGCCTGAAACTCGAAGGAGTAGCGCTCGGTAAAGTTGATGCGCTTCACGGCTGTCGCGTCCCAATCGTTGATCGGCCGTACCGGAAGTGTGTTGCGACCGGCATTCGCGTACACACCCTTTGCTGCCGTGATGTACTGAGCATTCGGATTGTCGGCAGTGTAGCCAACTAGATTGCCGTTGCACTGGACAACCGGAGCACCTGAATCATCTACGCCGCACAGGCCGAGCACGGCTGGGATCGTAGACACCGGTGGTGCCGGAACCGGTCCCCTTGACACCCTTCGGATTGAAGACAGCGCGGTCTGGTGCTGCGTCCCCGTTCAGGTTAGCGTCCGCCGTGCTCTGCACGTCGCCGAACTCCGGAGTCTGGTAGGTGTAGATCGGTGCGATCTCCCAGTTGCCGAGCGCGTTCCTCAGCAGCCAGTGGCTGTCACTCTGGAAGTAAGGAATGTCCCAGATGAACTCCACCGTCAGGCGATGCGTGTGATCCAGGGCAGAGCGGGAGTAGTCGGCCGCAACATTCTGGAAATCCTGCGGGCGCCGTGGACTGAGCACCGTCGAGAAGACATCGGCTGTACTGTTGTCCATTGCCTTGCTGAATGTGTAGGCCGCATTCAACTGCAAGCCGCGCTGCAGACGCCGCGTGATCTGGGCGGAGACACCGTGGTAGATCGACTGGCCAAAAGGCTGATACGAAGTGAGATTGCTGTAACCGTTCGGGTCATCCGCACCCGTCGGCCCAAAGCCTGCGGCGGCATAAGCCGGAACGTAGCTCAGGTACGACTCATCGCCCGCGCTCGTGGGAGCCAGTTCGGCCAGCGTCTTGAGCCCGCTCAGGCTGCCCGGATCAGGCGTCCCCGAGAAGAGGGTGAGATGATTCGTGGACGTGGTGATGGCCTGCCGATTCAGTTGGATCTGCATGGGCAGATGGATACCCCGTGTTCCCACATAGCTGATCTGTGCTGTGTAGTCCTTCAGGAATACGTGCTGGATGCTCAGGTTCCACTGCTCGGAATAAGGCAGCTTCTGGTCCGGCAGGTAGGCAGAGGTCGCCTGCCGCTGCGCGGCCACGGTGGGGAAGGTCTGGAGCGAACCAGTGCCCGGCGGCAGACCGCCTTTCGCCAGGAAGTTCGGCGTTGAGTTGGCGGTGTTTACATCTTCTGTCGAAGAGAACTGCGGAGGAAAGCTCAGCAGACCGAGATTGTCGTAGATCACGTCGTAGCCCATGCCGAATCCACCACGGATGGACCAGTCCCCATTCCCAGGGGCAAAGGCGAAGCCTAGGCGCGGTGCCAGGTTGCCATCCTGCGGCTGGGGTGCGTGAAAATTGAGGAGGCCGGGAACGCTTGCCGCCTGGTTCAGTTGCTGTTCACGCATGCCAACCGGTACCGAGGTGAATTCGTAACGCAAACCATAATTCAGAGAGAGGTGCGGGGTTACGCGCCAGATGTCATTGGCGAACCCGTAGAACGCCGTCTGGTCGCCGTAATAGAAGAAGTTCCCTGAACTCCGTTCGCCAAACGTCGTGGGGCTCACATCCCGGAGGTAGTCGTCCAGCGCTGCGTATTCGTAGTCGCCACGGACACGCTGCGTGAAACTCTGCGGCGAGATGTACTTGCGTCCGTCAAAGCCGAACTTCAGTGTGTGGTTCCCCTTGACCCAGGTAACGTTATCGACCAACTGATAGAGGTTCTGAATCGCAGACTGCGGCGCGTTGGGATCGGGTCCTACTTGAATGAAACCGAGATCGTCGAAAGTCAGATTGGGGAAACTGTCTGTGCCGGGAAAGCTGAAGTCGCCGGAGGACGTGATATTGGAATAACGGTTATATCCCAGGCGCAGCTCGTTGGTCAGATTGGGAGAAAACTCACGGAACCAGCTCGCCGCGAAGAGATGATACCGATCGGGAATAGGCTGCCAGAACGCTGCCAGGTTCGCTGCAGTATCCGTACTGGCATATCGCTCATAGATATAGCGGAAGCGGAACTGGTTGTTCTGCGACTTGGTGTAGTCAATGCTGCTGGTCGATTGATAGATGTTGGTAAAATACGCGCCGGAAAACGGCAACGCTCCCACGGCAACATTATCCGTGCCGCCCACGGAAATGGTCGGACTCGGGCAGGCTGCTCCCGCAGTATCTTCCGTCGCTGAAGCTGGCACATATTTTTGCAGGATCCCAAGATTGGCCCCCGAGAGGCCCGGCGTCGCGGCAATCGCGGCATATCCGGCGGCGGTCGGCGTGCAAAGCGCGTATGCCAGGTTCTGCCCCAGCTGAAATTTCTCGAAGTTCGAGAAAAAGAAGAGCTTGTCTTTCAGGATCGGACCACCCACCTCGCCGCCAAACCGGTTCTGGTCGAACCGGGGATTCACTATGTCTCCCGGGTTCTGTCCACGCGCCGTTGAGGCATCGATCGCATTGAGGTTCCGGTTTCCGAAGTACTCGTAAGCGCGGCCATGAAGCTGATTCGTTCCGCTGATAACCGTCGTATTGAATTGGCCACCGGTGGAATGGCCGAACTCCGGTGAGAACTGATTGGTGAGGAGCGTGAATTCACCATTCGCATCGTTTGGGATGGTGACCAGCGGACCGGTCACGCTCTTGTCGTTATCGTCGATGCCTTCGATGGTGAAGTTATTGTTGCGAGGCCGCTGTCCTCCGACTGCCGGGCCCGTACCGGCGCCGATGCCGCCGCTTGTAGCGACACCTGGACTAAGGAGAGAAAGGTTCAAAGCACCCAGACCGCCCGAGAGCGCAGCGGTTGGCAGATCCTGCGTCTCCTTCATGGTGAAGGTCTGCTGCAATTGGATGGTCGTGGTATCGATCGCGGTTGCAGCTTCGGAGGACACTTCGACGCTTGTAGAAGCGGATGCCAGTGGCAGCCTCAATTGCACGCTCGCTGTCTGGTTCAGAGTGACCGAGAAATCCTGGAGCGTGAGGGTCGAAAAACCCGGTGCGGAGGCTTTGAGCGTGTAGCGACCCGGCGGCAGATTTGAGATGCGAAACTCACCCTGCTCATTTGCTACTGCCGTGGTTGAGATTGCCGTCGCGTTGTTTGTTGCCGAGACTGAAGCATGTGGAACAGCAGCACCGCTGGGATCGATCGCTGTGCCTACCAGATCGCCGCTGGTGGCCTGGCCAAAGATGGCGACCGGGGCAACGGAAGCGATGTATCCAGTCAGGACGAGAGCGGCGGACAACAGGACATGGCGGGTATATCCAGACTTTGGCATGGAACCAATCCTCCGAATAATGCTCAACGCAGGGAAACAAACCTCAGCACATCTTGCGAAGCACAGCCCTTGCGATTGAAACCGTGCGTTGCACGCGACCGGCCAACGCATGAGTTAACGCAAATCAGGGTTGAAATTACCTAAAAAGATGTCAGAATGCCGGGATTTTCATTTAAAACAATGGGCACCTGCGACCGCAATGCGCCCTACGCTTTTTGGTAGATCTGAGGCGGGCTACTCCCGAATTTGCGAATGTTCGGCTTGCCCGTAACATGCGGCTTGGGCCGGAATGGCTAGACGGCGGCTCCTTATCCCTCGGCCCGGCTGTTGTTCGTCGCCGTAAGGTCTAAAATGCGTGTTTCCATCCTGGCTGTAGCCACTCGCGAAAAGAACGAAGCAGCCGCGGCTCTTGCTACGCACTATGAGCAGCGCCTGCAGCAGTACGCGGAGTGCTCCGCGCAACGCGTTCCGTCCGAGGCGAAGCTCTTCGAAAAGGTGTCGCACAGCGGGCGCACCCGCCCGGTTCTGGTCCTGCTGGACAGCCGCGGTGAACGTCAGTCTTCCGAACAACTCGCAGCCTGGATCGGGCGAGAGCGCGACAGCGGCACGCAACATCTGCACTTTGCCATCGGGCCGGCGGATGGATGGTCCAAAGAGTCACGCGAGCGCGCCGATTTGCTGCTCTCCTTCGGGCCCATGACCTTTCCCCATGAGCTCGCGCGGGTGATGCTGGCCGAGCAGCTCTACCGCGCATTTACAATCCTTGCTGGGCACCCCTACCACGGCGGCCATTGATTCCACGCCGTTTACCTGCCGAACATGCCATGAATGAATCACGACGCGGACTGATCCTCATCAACACCGGCCCCGGCAAGGGCAAGACCACCGCCGCCATGGGCACAGCACTGCGCGCGGTCGGCAACGGCATGCGCGTCCTGATGCTCCAGTTTTTGAAGGGCTCCTGGCATTACGGTGAGCTCGACGCCGTAAAGTCCTTCGGCGACAACTTCGTGATGAAGCAGCTTGGCCGCGGCTTTGTGAAGGTAGGCGGCGCGGAGACCGACCCCGAGGACATCCGCATGGTGGAAGCCGCCTGGGACGAGGCGCGCAAGGCCATTCTCTCCGGCGACTGGGATATGGTCGTGCTCGACGAGATCAACTACGCCATCGGCTACGGCATGCTGGACCCGGCCAAGGTCGTCGAGACGCTGAAGCAGCGGCCGGAGATGGTGCACGTCATCTTGACGGGACGCAACGCGCACCCGGACCTGGTCGCCATCGCCGATACCGTCACCGAGATGCGCCAGGTGAAGCACGCCTACGAAAACGGCATCTTGGCGCAGCGCGGCATTGAATACTAGATCTATCTCATAAGTGCTTTCGACGATTGGCCCTGCGCATCCTTCCGGATGGTCGCCACTCGGAAGTAACCCCGATCCTTTCCCTAAGCCAACTTATTTAGTAGCGATCGCTACCCAATAAGTGACTCGGCGATGAGGCTCTCATCGCGATCCGGAGCATGTCAGCGAGGTTAGCGAATCTCGTTTTCGGATCTGTGGCCTGTAGTGTTTCTGCCTGCCTGTAGAGCAATCTAAAAATTTGATATCACGCAAAGCCGCAGTTCGAAACAGTGGGTCGTCTCTTGACAAACCATAACCGGATGGTTATTGTTCTCGTGTGAAGCCGGCCAATGCCAGTTACGTCTTCCGTGCTCTTGCCGACCCGACCCGCAGGGCCATCTTCGAGGAGCTGACCCGCCAGGGCGAACAAACCGTCCATGCATTGACTCGCTATGCGGGCGTCTCTCAGCCCGCTGTTTCCAAGCACCTCACAGTGCTGAAGCGGGCGAAGCTGGTACGGCATCGCCGCGAGGGACGGGAAACGCACTATCGCGCGCAACCTGATGCGCTGGCACCGATGGTGGATTGGCTGGATCACTACGGCGCCTTCTGGCGCGACCGGTTTGACCGTCTAGAAACCCTTCTGGAAAGGATGGATCCATGAACGATTCAGGAAGCAATCCAGCAGAGACTCCCCGTTCCCTTGTAGTCGAGAGGGTATTCGCACACCCGCCAGAAAAGCTGTGGCGCGCGCTCACCGAGAGCCCGCTCCTCGCGCAATGGATGATGAACAACGACTTCGAACCGGTGGTCGGGCGCAAGTTCCAGTTCCGCGCCGACCCCATGCCGAACTGGAATGGTGTCGTCGACTGCGAAGTGCTGATCGTCGACCCACTCCAACGCCTCTCCTATAACTGGGGCGTTGGCGGAGGTGACAGCGGGCTGCAATGGGTGGTGCAGTTGACGTTGACTCCCGCCGAAGGTGGCACCCACCTTCGTATGGAGCAGTCCGGCTTCGGTCCCGATCAGCAGGCAGCGTATCAAGGTGCAAAGTACGGTTGGCAGAAATTCATCGGCAACCTGGAGCGTGTCATTGGGGGGCTGGCATGACCACAAAGGCAAAAAACATTGCGTATTGGACTACGACCATCCTCATCGCGTTTTTTATCGGTGGCGGGGGCCTCGCTCAGGTGGCGCATGTGCAGGGCACTGTCGATGGCTTCGTGCGCATCCTTCACTACCCGGCGTACTTCGTGACCATTCTGGGGGTTTGGAAGGTGCTTGGACCGATTGCCATACTCGTGCCCCGCTTTCCGCGGCTCAAGGAGTGGGCATACGCCGGCATCTTCTTTGACCTGACAGGCGCGGCCGCATCCTCCGCTGCAGTCGGCGGCTACGGTGCTTACGCCTTTCACGTCCTCGTTCCTCTCTTCCTTGCTGTTCTTACGGTGGCATCCTGGGCACTGCGGCCAGAAAGCCGTGTCATCGGCACGCTTATTCCGGCTACAAACGGCAGGCCGGCATGAACGCTATGAGAACCATGCCAAATGCAGCCCTTTCAATACAACAACGCGACGAAGTGCTCAGCGCATTGAAAGCCCGTTTTGAGAAAAGCATGAACCGTCATAAAGGTCTTGAGTGGGCTCAAGTACAAGCAAAGTTGAAAGCGAATGCTGAAAAGCTGTGGTCCCTCCATGAAATGGAAAGAACCGGCGGGGAACCGGACGTTGTTGGTCATGACAAGAAGGCGGGCGAATACCTTTTTTATGACTGTTCAGCAGAGAGTCCTAAAGGCCGAAGGAGTCTTTGTTACGACCGTGAAGCGCTGGAATCCAGGAAAGAAAATAAGCCGGAAGGCAATGCTATCGATATGGCAACTGCCATCGGCATTGAGCTTTTAACGGAAGAACAGTATCGAGAGTTACAGAAGCTGGGAAATTTCGATACGAAAACATCGAGCTGGGTGAAAACACCTTCTCCTATCCGAAAACTTGGGGGCGCACTCTTTTGTGATCGCCGCTACGACACTGTTTTCCTGTATCACAATGGTGCGGAATCTTACTATGCCGCCAGGGGTTTCCGTGGCTCGCTGAGAGTTTGAATTTTACGATTGGCTTGCCTAGTGGAAGGCCCGAATTGAGTGCGAGAGTTTGCAGTGCAAAGAAAAGGCCGCCGCTATGGAATCTGCATCTGTATTGATTGACCAGAAGGTCAAGGAACTTGGAGACTGGCGCGGAAAGACGCTCGCGAAAGTGCGTGACATCATTCACAAGGCAGACCCGGAGATCGTCGAAGAGTGGAAGTGGAGGGGAACTCCCGTCTTCTCCCACGGCGGCATCATCTGCACCGGAGAGACCTACAAGAACGCGGTCAAGCTGACATTCGCCAAGGGAGCTGCGTTAGAGGACCCTTCCGGTCTGTTCAACTCCAGCCTCGACGGGAATGTCCGGCGCGCCATCGACATCCACGAAGGCGAAAAGATCAATGAGGCGGCCTTGAAGGACCTCATACGCGCTGCAGTGGCGCTCAATCTCCAAAATGCGAGCAAGGGCAAGAGCAAGCCGAAGCCCCGGCGAGCGATCAGCAAGCGGGCCGACTAGAGGAGGGGCTCGGCCGCGGATATCAAGAATCACACGGGGACAGCCAATGCCACGAGTGGGCGACTGAGGAGATAATAGACAGATGGCTTGGTTCAAGCGGCAGGACAACGAGATTGAAAGCAACACGCAGGAGAAGCGCGTCCGCACCGAGGGACTCTGGGTCAAGTGCGAAGGCTGCGGCCAGCTCATCTTCAAAGCCGAAATGGAGGCGAACCAGCAGGTCTGCCCCAAATGTGGCCGCCATCACAAGATCGACGCGCGCGCCCGCGTCGCCGCGCTGCTCGAGCCCGGCTATGAGCTCGTCGATCTGGAGCTCAAGTCTACCGACCCGCTGAACTTCTACGACGTCAAGTCCTACAAGAGCCGCCTGGCCAAGGCGCAGGAAGCCACCGGCCTGAACGACGCCATAGTCAATGCCATCGGCCGCCTCGGATCCCATGACGTCGTTCTCAGCGTGATGGAATATGCCTTCATCGGCGGCAGCATGGGCGCGGTGGTCGGGGAGACGATAGCGCGGGCTGTAGATCGCTCGCTTGAGTCGCGCCGGCCGCTCATCATCGTCTCCGCTTCCGGCGGCGCGCGCATGATGGAGGGCATCGTCAGCCTGATGCAGTTGGCCAAGATCTCCAGCGGCCTTGGCGCATTGGATGACGCCGGCATCCCCTACATCTCCATCCTTACCGATCCCACCACTGGCGGTGTCACTGCCAGCTTTGCCATGTTGGGCGACCTCAACATCGCCGAACCCGGCGCGCTCATCGGCTTCGCCGGCCCGCGCGTCATTGAGCAGACCATCCGCCAGAAGCTCCCCGAAGGCTTCCAGCGATCGGAATTTCTGCTGGAGCACGGTATGCTCGACGCCGTAGTGCCACGGCAGGAGCTGAAGGCCTACATCGACCGCGCGCTCTCCTTCATGACCGCTGCCGCCTGAGCTTTGCAGTACTAAACCTATTGGCCCGGAACCGGCTTCATCCGAAGGTGAAGGAGAAGGCCTGCACTCCGGGGTCCAGAAATTCGATCACGAAGGTGTGGTCAGCAATCGGCCCCTTCTGTCTCACTAACTGGTAGAGGCGGAGATCCTTTACAACGCCATTGCCTTCGGCATCCGTATCTACTCCGTGATCCGCTCCCGGACTCTTCCCGTCGATCGTGACTCGAAAGCGAACCGGCTCCCCGTCGGCGCGCGGGCCAAGCACAAGGTGCAGGTCGCGGGCATGAAAGCGGAATAGGATCTTTCCCCCGGCGGACCGGAGCACGGCAACCTGCGGGTGATCGTCCCATTTGCCCGCGAAGCCCCACTCGTTCAATCGAGGCGCACCCGGCGCAGTGTAGAGATGGTCCGCATCCTGCTTGATCCCGCCTGGAGACGCAAAGTGTTCCGCACGTTCATAGCCGATGTAGGTTTCGGGAGAGCCAACATCGCTTGCGTCCGAGGCAGCCTCGATGCCTTGCGCATTGACCTTCACAGTGCTCGCCGGCATCGGCCTCTTGTTCGCCTCCTTCAGCAGCTCCTGTATCCATCGCTCGGATTGTTCATAGTCGCCCTCGCCGAAGTGCTCGTAACGCACCTTTCCTGTCGCGTCGATGAAGTAATGGGCGGGCCAGTATTCATTGTGAAAGGCATTCCAGATCGCGTGATTGCTATCCAGTGCAACGGGATACGTGATGCCAAACTTTTTCACTGCCTTCTCTACATTCGGCATCTGTCCTTCAAACTCGAACTCAGGTGAATGGACTCCGATCACCACCAGGCCGCTATCCTTATACTTGTCTGCCCACGCACGCACATAGGGCACAGCGCGAAGACAGTTGATGCAGGAATACGTCCAGAAGTCGATGAGTACCACCTTCCCTTTGAGCTGTTTCGCCGTCAAAGGCTTGGAATTGATCCAGCCCGTGGCGCCGGACAGCCCGCGTAGCGGGAAGCTTCCGACAATGCTCGGCGGCTCCTGAGCTTCTCCCGGAGGTGTGCTGACTGCCACGCAACTCAGGAGTGCGGCAACGGCAGTCACCAAAAACACTCTCATCTTTCTCCAATGGGAAAAGGCACGCATGTGGCTGTTAGCTCCTTCCGCGGGGCACTAACTATAAGTTCACTACAAACAGCGTAAGGCGCACACGAGCTGCCAGACGCGCACCGCTCCTAAGACATTTCTGAAGAGAAAAAGGTTGCAGAACTCTACTTTTACACAGAGGAAAGCGGAACGGCTCTTGAATTCCTTGCTGGAACACTGCATGCTCAACCCCGCGGTGCCGCCAGGAACTGAAGGAATATATACCGGGCGCTGTCGTCCATGACGGCCCCGTCGCCTAGTGAATTCCACCTGTCAATTGCGATCCAGATTCAGTGCGAAGACTTCAGGGGCTGGATTGTCCTCAAATTTCAATTCTAAAGCGGAAATGGCTTTCGTCTTTGTATGCCATCGAGCACTCATCAGCACAACGCCGAGAATAACGATCAGGAACGTCGCGCTGGCCGCATGACTCAACATATGAAATTCAAGTTGAGCGGCTAAATTTGCGAGAGGGATCAGCAGCAGGACCGCAACCCAGAATCTGATGTGAGCCGCCGCTCGGCCCGGCAGATACGAGCAGGTGAAAGGAATTTTCAGAAAGCCGGAGAGGCTGAACTCCACCAGGCAACCGCCAAACAGCACAAGAACCAGCAGATGTTCAATGGCCACGCGCATAGGCCACAACGACCAGAGTGCGATCGCAAGGAAGAACCATGCTGGAACGACACCCATCAGAAACACGCTTTGGCGAACGGCCGCGACATATGCGGACACATCGAGCCTTTCTGTAATGCGGAAAATCCAGTTCGCGCGGAGCGAGATCGGCAGGGAAATAACGCTTCGGATGGACCCGACCGCGACACACATCAGCAGGATGGTAGTGCTGAGGACGATCACGCGGTTTCCCTCCGCTCGCACTGCCTGAAGGACACCTCCGTCGGGCGCCGCGATCCGCATATAGGCGAGGACTGCGGCACATCCAACTCCCAGGTAAAAGCTGACAATGAGACGATGCTGGCGGCTGCGAAGCAAAGTGCGCACCGCAAAAATGACGATCGCCATCTGAGTCAGCTCTCCTAGGCCAGGCCGCCAGGTGATCCGGCGCGGCGACGGCAGGAGGTCCGGTTGCTCGACGAGTTTCGGCAGCGTTCGAAAGTAAGAGACAAACAGGACGCAGACCGCTGTCACAAAAGCCAGCATCAGCGCCAGCCAGGCGCGCTGAGCCAACCATGCAAATCCCGGAAAGGCCGTTCCATTGAGTTGCTGAAACAGCCCCAGAAACCAATATCCGGGAAGCCAGGTCAACATCCTGTGGTTTGCCGGTGAAGCGAGGGCTGCGCGTGTCTCCAGCGAGGGCTCCAGAAAATACAACCCTACGAAGAGACAGAAGCCCGCAACCTGCAGAACGGACGACAGCCGCAGATATATCTGGCGGGGAAAGATCTGGGCAGCGGCTCCTTGAATACCCAGGACGAGGCAGAAGGTAAAGACCCCGGCCAGCATGACGGTCACCCAATAAGCAACCAGCGATCGAACCGTCGCGATCGAACCGCCGGATGCAGTGAAAAACAGCGGCCATCCGACACCGGAAAAGATATTAAGAGACACGATGACCAGCCCGACCGCGGCACCCACCGCCGCAAGCTTGGCAGTGAAAAGTGTGATGGTGCGAATCGGCATGGGACCGAGCACGAGTACATCGCGGCGATCAGGAGCTAGAGAATCCCAGCTCAAAATCGAGACCACGCCCACCGCGGTGATGGTGGTCGCGATGAGTAGGTGCTCAGTTGTCCAGAGTGAGGGCTCAGGTAGATTTCCACCCAGAATGAAAACAGGTGCGGCGAAAAGAAAGCTTATGCCTGCAAAAATGGTGGCGAACTGACCGAGCAGTTTTGCCGTATCGCCCTCTGTCGATAGCACCTCAAGATCAATGACCCGAAACAAAAAGACCCGCCACAGAACACGAAACTGCGATCTGCCTATGGCACCTCTCATGCCCGAATCGAATCCGCGATGTTGTTAGCGATGGCCTCGCTGTCCTGTTCCACAGCAAGTTGCGCGAAAATGCCTTCCAGCGTCGGCAACTCCATCATTGCTCGCAGCCTCGCAATCGAGTCGTCAGCGACGACGCTACCGCGGTGCAGAATAACCACGTGCGAGCACAGACGTTCCACCGTCTCCAGTTCATGAGAGCTGAGCAGCACGACCTTGCCTCGTCGGGCCAGTTCCCCGATCAGGCTGCGCAGGATAAGCGAGGAGCCCACATCCAGCCCTGAGAACGGCTCGTCCAGCAAAATCAGATCGGGATTGTGCAGCAGCGCCGCCGCCAGCAGCACCTTCTGCCGCATGCCTTTCGAATACGAAGACATCGCAACGTGGCGGTCAGCATGAAGTCTGAGCAAGTGGAGCAACTCCTCGATCGAGTCCGCTGCCCGCTTCGACGGCAGACCGCGCAGTTGCGCGACCATCGTCAGATATTCGCTGCCGCTCAAATGGGTATAGAGCTGAGGCTCCTCCGGTACATAGCCAATTCGGCTCTTGTAGGCCATCACGTCGCTGCGAATAGGCCGGCCCCCGAACAGGATCTCGCCAGAGTCCAGTTCGATCAGCCGGGTGACCATCTTCATGGTTGTGGATTTGCCTGAGCCATTCGCTCCGAGGTATCCGGTGACCTCTCCCGCCCGCGCGACGAAGCTCACGTCTCGAACGGCGGGAATGCTCGAATAGCTCTTGCAGACGTTTCGAAGCTCCAGCATGGTCTCGGTCCCTGCCGATCAAACTACCACTCGCCGCGCGATTTGGCTTACAGCCCGTCGGCTCACGAAACTCCCGTAAACTGAGGAATATGCTCTACACCGAGGCAGTCGACCGCCTGCAGGCCCTGGGCGCCGAATTGCACACCGCCCCCGGCCAGCCCCGGCGCAAGTTCGAACTGGCCCAGATGCGCACCCTCATGGCTGCGCTGGGCGATCCGCAACAGCAATTCCGTTCCGTCCTCATCGCGGGCACCAACGGCAAGGGCTCGACCGCCTCCACGCTCGCTTCTATCCTCGGCGCCTCCGGCCTGCGCACCGGCCTCTATACGTCGCCGCACCTGGTGCGCGTGAACGAGCGCATGCAGATATTGTCGCGAACACCGGATACCGCCCATCAGGTTACCGACACCCTGATTCCCGACGACGATTTCAGCCAGCGGCTCGAAGCCGTCATCCACGCGGCGGAAAAACTGGTCTCCGAAGGCCGCCTGCCCGGTCCCCCCAGCTTCTTCGAGACCGTCACCGCGATGGCTTTTCTGCAATTTGCCGCCAAAAAAGTCGATATCGCGGTGCTCGAAGTCGGCCTCGGCGGACGCCTGGATGCGACCAACATCGTCGAGCCGGTGCTTTCCATCATCACCGACATCTCGCTCGACCACACCGAGTGGCTGGGCCACACCATTACCGAGATCGCGCGTGAAAAGGCCGGCATCCTGCGGCCGAACGGCGTGCTGGTCACGCTACCGCAGCACCCGGAAGCCAATCAGGCGATCGGGGAAGCCGCCGTCGCGCTTCAATGTGCGCGCCATCAACGCGACCGAAGCTCTGCCATATGTCACCAATTCAGTTACAGATACCCGCAACCGCTATCAGCTGAACATTGCCGGCCTGGAAATAGCAGTCGATTCGCCGCTCGCCGGGCAACACCAGCAGCGCAACATCGCGCTGGCCATCTCTGCAGCGATTGAGTTACGTAATCGATACAGTTACAATATCGATGCGGAGTCCATTGCCGCCGGCATCCGCCAGACCCGCTGGCCGGCGCGCCTCGAAAAGCTGACCCGCAATGGCCGGTCGGTCCTCCTCGATGTGGGCCACAACCCTGCTGGCGCCTGGACCCTCCGCGCCGCGCTCGCTGCCGAAAAGCCGCCGCCCCGCAATCTGATCTTTGGCTGCCTGGACGATAAGCCGGTCAAAGAGCTGGCCCAGATCCTTTTCCCGCTCTTTGAACGCGTCTTGCTGGTTGCGGTGCCTTCGCCGCGCGCCGCATCGGGCGATCGGCTCCTTGCCGCCGCGCAATCCGTCAGCGCAGCAGCAGAGCTGGAACCCAATTTCACCGCCGCACTCACCGCGGTGAAGGATCAGGATGCCGTCATCACCGGCTCGGTCTACCTGGTCGGCGAAGCTCGCGCTCTTCTTATCCGCGAAGGCTGGGAACCGGCAGAATCGACCTACGATGCCGGCTGATATCGAGACCGCTCTCGCCACGCTGCCGCGCCAAATCGGCGTCAAAGAGACCCTGATCTCGAACCTCATTCAGGCTCCGCTCTTCTTCAGCGCGACCGCGGCTTTCGGCACCGTTTCTCTGCTCGCCTCACTTACCGAGAAAGACGGCCGCCGCCAGCATCGCATCGCGCGCGCCTGGGCCAAGTCTTCGCTCGCCATCGCTCGCTCGCCCATCCACGTTATCGGGCTGGACGTACTTCATGACCATCCCGTCGCCGTCTACACCTGCAATCACCTCTCCTACATGGATACGCCGGCCATCTTTGCCGCGCTGCCATTTCCATTCCGCATCCTGGCTCGCAGCGATCTATGGAAGCTCCCGTTTATCGGCTGGCACCTGAATCGCTCCGGGCAGATCCCGGTCGCCGTTGATAACCCCCGCGCCTCCATCAGCAGCCTCACCAACGGCGTACGTGCCCTCAAGGCAGGCATGCCGCTCTTTGTCTTTCCCGAGGGCGGGCGGGCCCACGACGGCCAAATCGGCACGTTCATGAGCGGCCCCGCCTACATGGCCATCCGCGCAGGCGTTCCAATCATCCCCATGGCATTGATCGGCACCTATGAGCTGTTGCCTATCCACACCCGCCACTTCAGCCCGCGGCCGCTGGAGTTGCGCATCGGCACCCCCATCCCCACCACTGGCCTAACCGCCCGCCAGTCGGAGGCATTGACCGTACAACTGCGGCAAACTATTCAGGAACTGCAGGCTGCGCCGCCGTCCGGCCGCTGAAAGCGAAGAAATATGTCCAAGCCACGCATCCTTATCCCCGAACCCACCTCCAACGACCTCGAGTACAACCAGCGCGGCTGGCATCAATACGCCGATGCGGTAGAACAGGCTGGCGGCGTCCCGGTGGCAGTGCCGCTGCATGCCAGCCAGGAAGAACAAGCCCGGCTCATCGCGGGCGCGCATGGCGTGCTGCTTCCTGGCAGCCACGCCGATATCAATCCTGAGAAATGGAACGAGCCGCTCCATCCCAAATCCGCTCCGGCCGATCCCCTCCGAGAGGCGGCGGACGAACTCCTGCTGCAAGACGCCTTCAATCTGCAGAAGCCCATCTTCGGCATCTGCTACGGCATGCAGTCCATGAACGTCTGGCGCGGAGGCTCGCTAGTGCAGGACCTGGTGACGCCGGTAAACCACACGCCGGGACGTCACATCGCCGAGGCCCACGCGATTGCAGTGACTCCGGGAACCCGGCTCGGGGATCTCGTCGAGATAGCCCAATCCGCCATGTCGCCGGTACTCGTGAATTCGAGCCACCACCAGGCGGTGGCTCGCATAGGCGACCAGCTGCAGCCCGTAGCGGTCAGCCCGCTCGATGGCACGGTCGAGGCTGTGGAAGGCCCCGGGCCGGACCCAAAGGCGCGCCGTTTGTGCTCGGCGTGCAATGGCATCCCGAGCGAACCTTCGACTCCAGCCCCCTTTCGCGCGAGCTCTTCCGGGCATTCGTGGAGGCGGCAGCCTCCTGGAAACCCCAATCCAACGGCGGCTAGCCATGGCCATCACGCCGGAGCAGGTGGCAGAGGCATCTCTACGCTGGGGACTGGCGGAGATTGCGGCGCCAGTTACAGACCGCCTGGCCGCTTACGGTAATTTGCTGCTGCAATGGAATACCCGGATCTCCCTGACTGCTATCCGGGATGAAGCGGAACTCATCGAGCGGCACCTGATGGAAGGCGTCTTCGCGGCTGCACATCATCCTGAAGCGGCCACGGCACTGGATTTTGGCTCCGGAAACGGTGTTCCCGGTATCCCCATCGCGCTCTGCAGAGCTTCTATCCACGTAACATTGGCCGAATCTCAAAGAAAAAAGGCTGCATTCCTGCAGGAGGCCGCTCCGCAAACTGAATTTACGCGCCTCGGTGCATGCCGGGCGCGCAGAAACCCTGCCACCAGCCAGTTTCGACGCGGTATGGATGCGCGCAGTGGACAAAAGCACTGCGAATCTCCCCGAAGCGGCAAACCTGGTCGATTCCAGGGGCGCTCTTTGTCTCTTTGGCACCTCTCGGCCGCCGGATGCGCCAGCCTTTCGAAACTGGCAGTGGAAAAGTCTTCCATTTCCCGGCGTAAATGTCCGTGTTTTGCACATTGGGCGACGAATGTAGCGTTCCACGTGGAACACGTAACTCTATGGGTCTTCTGACGTTCCACGTGGAACACTTCTCAATGTCCCAGCGTTCCACAATGTCTTCCACAACTCCCACCGACCGCGTGTTTGCATCCGAATCCGCTTCGCCGTAGTTTTGTTTTCAATGTCTGAAGCCATCTGCCTCGCCATCGCCAACCAAAAGGGTGGTGTTGGCAAGACCACAACCGCGATAAATCTCAGTGCAGCGCTCGCCCTGGAAGGCTTGCAGTGCGTCCTAATCGACTGCGATCCCCAGGCCAACAGCTCCAGCGGCCTCGGCGTCGCCCGCGATGGCGATCACGGTTCCGTTTACGACCTGCTCACGGGCAGCGCCTCCGTTGATACACTCCTCCAACCCACTCCCGTTGAAACTCTCAAAATCATTCCAGGCAGCCGCAATCTTATTGGCGCCAATCTCGAGCTGGTCGATGCCAAGAACAGAGAGACCCGTCTCCGCGACTCGCTCAAAGAGCTCCGTATTGCCTATGACTTCATCATTCTGGACTGTCCGCCAGCGCTCGACCTCCTCACGCTGAACGCCCTCGTCGCGGCAGATCGCCTGCTGGTCCCCATGCAAGCCGAGTATTTTGCGCTGGAGGGCGTCAGCGAGCTGCTTGGCACGATCGGCCGGGTACAGCAGGCCTTTAATCCTAAGCTCGAGCTCGAAGGCGTCGTCCTCACCATGTACGACGAGCGCACCAATCTCGCACAGCAGGTCACTGAAAACCTCAAAGGCTTTTTTGGCGACAAGCTCTACAAGACGGCGATCCCGCGCAATGTGCGGCTGGCCGAAGCCCCCAGTCATGGCAAGCCGGTCCAGCTTTACGATGTGCGATCCCGCGGCTCCGAGGCCTACCGAGACCTTGCCGATGAGCTGCTGGCCAATCACAAGATCGTCAGCCCCGCCGCAAAGCAGCGCGAAATGAGCGCTAAAGCACGTAAAAACAGTAAGTTACGGTTCTGGCCGTATGTCTAGAACAGCCCTTCCCCAAGATTGAGAGATGCACCCATGAGCACACCCGACAAACGACGCGCCCTCGGCAAAGGTCTGGAAGCCCTTTTGCCGCACCGCACCGCACCTCAGCCTGTCCAGATCCACGCCGCCGCCGACGCCGCACCCCCGCCATCCGCGAATGGCACCCCGCTGGAGCTCGCTGTCGATCTTATTGACCGCAATCCCTTCCAGACCCGCAGCCAGTTCGACGAGGCTGCGCTGGAAGAGCTGATGACTTCCATCGCCGCCACCGGCGTCGTGCAGCCGATCCTGGTTCGTCCCATTGCGGATGGCCGCTACCAGCTCATCGCCGGCGAGCGCCGCCTCATGGCATCGCGCAAGGCCGGCAAAGAGACCATTCCCGCTGTCGTCAAGCTGGCCTCCGATGAGCAGGCCATGGAGATCACCATCGTCGAAAATCTCCAGCGCGCCGACCTCAATCCGATGGAGCAGGCCCGCGCCTTCGATCGCCTTGGCCGAGAATTTCAGATGACCCAGGAACAGATGGCCAAGCGCACCGGCAAGGACCGCGCCTCGGTCGCCAACTTTCTGCGGCTGCTGCGCCTGCCGACGGAGATCCAGGGAAAGGTCGAAGCCGGACAACTCTCCTTCGGCCATGCCCGTACCTTGCTTGCGCTCGAATCGCCGGACGCCATCCTCAAGGCGGCGCAAAAGGTGCTCGCGCTCTCCATGTCGGTCCGCCAGACCGAGAGCTTTGTGCAGAACATGCTCAATCCAGAGAAAGCGGCCAAACAGCCGAAGTCCAAAGAGCCGCTCGATCCCAACGTGCGCGAAGCGCGCGATCAGATGCAGCGCGCGCTCGGCCTCAAGGTTGCGATCGAAGACAAGGGCGGCAAGGGCAAAGTCATCATCGAGTACGCCAACCTCGAAGCCTTCGACTCGCTCATGGAACGGATCACGGCGTCACACGTCGCGGGCGAGGCATGACGCGCGCTCCATCGTTGCGCAAAGACGGTCTGATTGTTGTCTTCGACATCGCCATGGTTCTCATCTTTGCGCTCTTCCTGTGGGCGCCATGGGATAGGACAGCCGATGCACTCAGTTCCGCCACGACCATGGCGTGGCTCGCGCTGCCGGTCACGCTCGCGCGCCACGGTGTGCATCTCGAATCTGCAACCATGACAGTTACAATTAGCGCGCTCGTGGCCGCTGCGTTCGGCGCGCTGCTCTCCATCGCCGCGCGCATCCGCGGCAGTTCTGTACTGTGGGCGGCAGGTGCATTTCTCTTCGGCTGTTCCGTCTCGATCCTGATGCCGCTATGGACCGCTGTCGGATTTCTCGGCGCGCTGCTATTGATCGTCGCGTTGCGAGCGCGCTTCGTCGCCATGCGTCCGGGCAAAGCGCTCGCCGCTTTGCTCAGCGAGCTATGGCCGCTTGGCTATGCCGCTGGCTTCGCCGCGCTGGCATGGCGCTACAATCCGCAGCTGTTGCTGAAGGCGCTGGTCATCGCCTTCGGTCTGTCGCTGGTAGCGCGTGCGCTCGTGCCATCGCAAGGGACAGCCGCAATCGAAAACTTTTCGTAAGAGAGGCGCCGAACGATGAGCCGAGAGCCAAGTCAGGTCACCCGAAGCCGATTCGAAATCGAAGACAACGGGGAGGTCGCGTATCTCGAGTTCGAGACAGACAGTCAGGGCTGGATGACGATCTGGCATACCGAAGTACCGCCAATCATGCGTGGCCGCGGCGTTGCTTCCGAGCTTGCCCAATCTGCTTTCGAATACGCGAAGCAGCATCAACTTCGCGTGGATGTCATCTGTCCCCTCGCTTTGGCCTTTCTCAGCAAGCATCCGGAGTAC
Source organism: uncultured Acidobacteriaceae bacterium (assembly GCA_963815025.1). GTDB lineage: Bacteria > Acidobacteriota > Terriglobia > Terriglobales > Acidobacteriaceae > KBS-83. Next base: position 940,781 of record CAWFFD010000002.1, read on the forward strand.
AGCTCATCGGTTGGGAAAAAAGCGGATCGATAAAAGCGGCAACAGAAAAAATGGCGTGACCTTTCGGCCACGCCATCAAGCTGACAATCAACACCGGATCCGGCGCCAACGACTGACCGCCCCGGAATCTTGTGCGTTGCTACTTCTTCGGCGGCGCGATGGTGTCCTTCGCCGACTTGGCGACGCGGAACTTCACCACGGTCTTCGCCTTGATCTTGATCGCCTCACCCGTCTGCGGGTTGCGGCCCATGCGCGCCTTGCGCTCTGCCTTTACCAGGCGGCCCAATCCGGGGATCACGAATACGCCGTTCCGCTTGGTCTCCTTCACTGCCGTCTCCGTCAGCAGATCGAAGAATGCGCTTACCTGCTTGTTGGTCAATTCGAGCTTTTCGGCCATATGCCGAACCAGCTGTGTCTTGGTCAGTCCTGCTGCCATCGAAATTCCTCCTGTGACTTTTTGGGTAGCGACCCTCCCGGCAATTCGCCAGGAAGAACGCCTTAGGGGGAAGCTCCGCGCCCGCCTGCCAGGCACCATCTCTGGTCCGGGCCCTGGCGATCCTAAGGTGACAATCGCCAGTGTTTATGCGGGTTCCCGCAACTCCTACCGAGGATCACCATGCGGCCTTTCGCCGCCGCTTGTCAACCGCAAATCAGGCATTTCCACAGTTTTATTCGTGTTTTTTAGGATTTTGGCCGGTTTTATACCGTTTTCTACAACTTTTGCCGCAGTTTCCTGGCTTCGCGCTACAGTGCAGCGCCCCGTGCGGCCATCAGCCGTGCGGTGAGAAACTTCAGAATAGTGGCCGCCGGGGCCGCTCCGCTTTCACCATCAGCGGCCGATTCAGCAGCGCTACCAGCGGCGCCGCCGCGCGAAAATACTGCGCCACCACCTTCGCAAACTCCGGCTTCATCGCCGTCTCCGGCTCAAGCGCTGCGCCAAAGCCCCAGCGCTTCTGCCGATAGAGTTCCGCCGCCGGATGCTCCGCCGGAAATCCCTTGGGCGACCGGCTCAATCCTTCGCGGCCTTCATCCTCAGTAAACAGACGCCGCAGCCCACGCGCCTGCGCCAGCTTTCGATACTCCTGGTGATGCTCCATCAGAAAGCGGCGGATAGCAAGCAGTTGTTCCGCCTCCGGCATGAAAGCGCCGGCAGCAATCTCCACCTGCTTGCCGGATACGTGCAGGTAAAAGCCCGCGCCCGAGGTCTTCCTCAACCCATCATGCACCCACCACGCCGCGATGTGTGTCTTGTAAGGCAGCTTCTCCTTGGAAAAGCGCGTGTCCCGGTAGATCCGCATCATGATCGACTCCGGTGCGCGCACATGTCCCGGTGCAAAATCCATCATGGCTCCGGTGACTGCTTCGATCACCGCCAGCATCGGCCGCTTGATCTCCGCCTCGTACACCGGCTTGCGTTCGTTGAACCAGTCGCGGTTGTTGTTGCGCGCGAGTCCCCGCAGAAAACGTAACCCCGTCGGTGTGAAATAGGCTTGCGTCAGTTGCGCGCTCTTCGCCGGCGCCTTCTGATTGGCGGAATCTGGCCGTCCCATGCTCGTTTCAGCTCCCTTTTCCATATCTATTGCGTCTTTCCCGCCCCGGAGCGCGTCTCAGAGTGTTGCCTGCTGCATGCGTGCTTGCTGGATACATCACCCGCACGCACCAGGTTTGCAATGATCGGAGGCACCATGCGTCTCCTGCACGTTCTTCTTCTGCCGCTCACAGCTATCACGCTTTTCGCACAAACTCCGCCACAACCGGCAGCCTCTCCTGCATCTTCGCCGCAATCGTCATCTCCAGCCTATGTTGCGCCGCTCTTCAATGCCACCACGCGCGACGTCATCCTGGACGCAGTGGTGACGGACAAGCAGGGCAACGTCGTCCCCGGCCTCACGCGCAACGACTTCGTGATCCGCGAAGACAATACGCCGCAGGCGACACAATCCTTCGATGCCGTCACCGCCGGCCACTCCGCGGAAGACGCCACGCCGCACACCATCCTGCTGGTCGACGAGTTGAACACGCACTTTGCGGACATGGCCTACACGCGCTACTCCGTCAATCGCCTGCTTCACCATGATGGCGCCAAGCTCCAGCAGCCCACCGCCCTGTACATCCTTAGCAACGATGGCCTGCATGTGCTGCAAAACTACACCCGCGATCCCGCCGCCATCGACGCGGCACTCCGCGTCCCACAAGTCCGTGCTGCCCTACCGCCTGCAGCACAATTTTTACTTCGGGCTGGAACGCATCAATCTCTCGATGACAGCGCTGCAGCAGATCGCCATTGCCAGCACCGGCACGCCGGGCCACAAAAACATCGTCTGGATCAGCCCCGGACTGCCCATCTTCGGAGCCTTGCTTTTGACCGCAGATCAAGAGAAGGCGTTGTTCGATTCCATCCGCCGACCTCTCCGATCAGCTCCTGAAGGCGCGCATCAGCATCTACAGCATCGATCCCCGTGGCGTTCAGGCCCGTTCCAGCGTCATCGCTGGCAACAACCTCGCCTATGCGTCGTATCTCAACGGTCTCAACCAGACAAACGACGCGGCCTTCGGCAACCTTGCCATCCAGACCCTGGCCACGCAAACCGGCGGTCACGCATTCTATGGGCGGAACGATGTTGATCGTGAGATCGCCACCAGCCTCACCGATGGCAATACCTACTACACGCTGGCGTATTCACCGTCGAATAAGGACTTCCATGGCGAATTCCGCAAAATCAAGATCACAGTCATCAATCGGCCGGATCTGAAGGTGCAGACGCGTGATGGCTACTACGCAATACCGGAGGGCCAGACGGTCGATCCAAGCCGTCAACTTCAAGAACTCGCGGGGTCACTGAGTACCCCGATCCCATTCGGCGGCGTTCCCATACCCTCCAGTTACACCAGGTTGAGCAAATCCCCAACGCCCCACGTCACCATCCGCTTTTTTGTTCCCAGCACCTCTCTCAGTTGGACAGCCAACTCCAAGGGCGAGCTCAGCGCACAGATCACCATCGGAGCGGCGGATCGCGGCAAACATGGCGCCTGGAAGCCGAGCATGCTCCGTGTGTACACCGTCTCCATGCCCGGCGGCACGATGCCATCGGCAAACGTCCAGGCCGGCGTCAGCTTCGAGATGCCGTATCGCGATGCAAACCAGCTGCGCTTTGTCGTGCGCGACGACGGCAGCGGCCACGTGGGCTCAATGGAGGTCAAGGTCGATCCCGCAAGGACGAGCTGATCATCAATGTGAGCCGGATGTGAGCTCGGCGAAATGCCGGAGCTACTTGCCGGCCACCAGCATCAACGGGTCCGGCGCCACGCGGCACTCGGCTCCCGGACGTGCATGCCACGTCGAGCCGTCCGCGTAGCGCAGCTCGATCACGGAGACCCACGCCACAGAGGTCAAGTCCTTCACGGAAACCGTACGCATACGCGTCTGGTCCGCCGGAACCGAGTTCACCAGGTGGACATTCCGTACCGCGTCCGCCATTGGCTCGTCGGCAACGGCGTTTGTCCGCACCACGCGGTTCTTGTTCGCCGTGCCGTGGACTTCGAGCTCCGCGGCGACAATCCGCTGCAGCCGGGTATTCTTCATGGACAAATCGATCGTTTGCTGCGGTTGAGCTGGTTCCGCTCCAGGCCCGGGGGGCACAATCTTATGAGTGCGGACGAGCTCGCTTCCCGGACGTTGCTGGGCCGAAAGCTCCACCGGACACGCTGACGGATTTGCCACCACAGCCGGCGCAGCCAGACAAACGGGTGCAGCCAGCCCCGCGGCAGTCAGAATTGCAAGGGTTGAAGGCGAGAAGGGACGGCGCATAACAACACCTCCGGCGGGATTACCTTCCACGCGGTGCCCACTCTACTCCCTGCCGGAAACCAGTCGCAAGGCCCCGTGCCGCCGATCTCAGTTGCCGAATCCAAATCGGTACTTCCGGCCGGTCCAGACCCAAACGACCGCTCAGCGGATGGTCATCAGAGCCGCGCGGAAGAGCGCGTCGAAGTGCTCCCCAACGCTCTTGTCCTTGGCCACCGCCGTCTCAATGGCCTTCTGCGCCGAGGGGCGCTGGTAGCCCAGGTTCACCAGCGCGGAGAGCACATCCTCCGCCGCCGGACCCGCCGCCGCCACTGCCGGCGCCGCTACAGCCATATCCTCAAGCTTATCTTTGAGTTCCACCACAAGCCGCTCCGAGAGCTTCTTGCCTACGCCGGGGATGCGCGTCAGCGTTGCGTGATCCTGCGCGCGCAGCGCTGCCACCAGCCGCTCCGTCGGCAGCCCGCTCTGGATGGTGATTGCCAGCTTCGGCCCCACGCCGCTCACCGTAATCAGCCGCTCAAAGATGCGCTTGTCGTTGCGGTCGAGAAAGCCGTAGAGCGCCAGCGTGTCTTCGCGCACCTGGGTGTGGATGTGGAGAGAAACCTCCGCGCCCTCCGCCGGAAGTGAGGTATAGGTTGTCACGCTGATGGCAACGTCATAGCCGACACCCGCCGCCTCCACAATGGCCTGCTGCGGCTGCTTGCTTAAAAGACGTCCACGAAGGTGCGCGATCATGCGGCTATCTTAACTGCCGCGTGGATCACTACCGCGTGGATCTGTCACGTGGATCGTTTCCCTTGCCCGGGCAATCCAATGCATGAACTTCCAGTGTGGTTTGCCACGATATCAATGAAGGGTGAAAACAAACGTGCATGCATCACGAACCTTCGGCCTTGTGGCCGGTCTCGGTGTCGGAGCGGGAATCTTCTATTACAAGTCCCTCGTCGATGCTCACCTTGCGCGTGGCCTATCACCCAGCCTCTTGATGGTTCATGCTGACGTACGAAGAGTCATGCGGCTGGCGCAGGAACGCGAAGCACTTGAACTCGCGGAATACCTCACCGGCCTTCTGCAGTACCTCGCCGATGGAGGGGCAGAATTGGCCACCATTCCCGCGTTTTCTCCGCAAATTTGTGCTGCGGAATTGGCCGGAATGACTCCTCTTCCGCTTGTCAATCTTCTGGACGCGATAGCCGCGGAAGCAGCCCGCAGGAAATTGAAGCGAGTAGCAGTATTCGGTGCACGTGTGACGATGGAAACACACCTCTTCGGCAGGCTTCAGGGGCGCGATGTCGTCGGACTGAGCAGCGAGGAAACGAATCTCGTCAGCAATATCTATGTCCGTGTTGTGGAGGAGGCAAAAGCATCCTCGGAAGACTACGAGCAGTTACGATCGCTCGCTCACAAAGTCATCAAGCGTGAGAACCTGGATGCCATCCTTCTAGCTGGAACGGACCTCGCCTTCGTTTTCAATGAGGAAAACACTGATTTTCCCTACCTGGACGGGGCGCGTGTCCACATCCAGGCGATCATGGATCAGCTGGCAGCCTCGTCAGCTTGAAATGGCCTGTCAGTCCGTCGCCGGCTGGATCATCTCGCGAATAGAAGCCCATCCTGTCGGACTCTTCGCGTAACGCACGTAGACCACCATCGCGCGGCCATGGAAGATGACAGGAGCGCCTCCGGCTTTCGGGGTGCTTCGGATCGTGAAGAGACTCTGCTCGATCGCCGTATCGCCTCGAATCATGAGATATTCCAGCCGATGCTCTACAAACTCCATGCGATATTGTTGAAACCCGCTGCGCAGGCCTGCCTCGACCGCATCGCGACCGCTCTGGTAATTGTGAAAGCTGAGCGCCTTAATGACATCGGGATGGTGATAGGCCATCACGGTCGCGAGGTCGCCGCGCGCGCGCAAACGCATCGCGAATAGCCTTGCTGGTCTGCTCCAGCGCGGCGCGATCCTTGTCTTCCTGACTCGGTGTCGCGGAGAAGGCGCCGGCACAACAAACCAGACTGAGCAGAACAAGGATCGTCCAACTTCTCAGGATCTTCATGCGTTTCACTTCCGGGCTCAACATTTATCGGATATGAGACGCTGATGAGGAATGAATTCCCATCGGCTATTAGTGCCACCTGAATCCAAGACTAATCGATAGTCCAAATCCGAGCGTGAGTCTTTATACCAAGTTTCCTCTTCTCCTGGAGTCGCAGCACGCGTACCTGCAGGAGCATCAATAATCTTCGCGAGGCCCTGCTCTACCAATACCTTAAGAAACTCTTTAAGAGAGGCTGCCTGTAATTCGCTCATCCTGCGCACCGGAATTGCATCGAGGCCCGTCCTAGAACACTTGGACTGCTCCGGTAATGCGAAAACATCTACGGGCGACCACCTTGGAAGTATCTTGTCATCGGGCCTGACATATACGTAAACCTCACCGGAGGAACTGTCCATGTACCACTCTTCATCGGGCATGTATAGCATTTTCAAAGTAGGTATTTTTCTGGCTCGCCCCTCCTCGATGAGATTGTTTAGTCTGCGATCAAACACTAGCCAGTCGTCGTAGTGCACGATTCGATCATTCAGGACATTTAGGCCATCAACCAATAAAGAAAAGTTTGATTTCATCGAAAGCATTCCGTTTATGGGTTAGGTACGAAGACTTGAGTTCCGCCCCCGCCATAACCCCAACTCGGGGTGGGCCGCGGCGGGTACCCATATAGACTGTCGTTCCGGCTGCATTTTAGCTCCCGAACAAGAGGTTAACGTGGGGCCCGTTATGCCTCCATCGGCTCGTCGGCTCGGCGCGGCAGCAGGTGCTCCTCGATCTTCGGCAACAATCCCGTAAGCAGCCCCAGCGCCGGCAAGTAGGAGCACACGTGGTAGACGAGGTTCAGACTCGTCATGTCCGCCAGCTTGCCCAGTAGCGCCGCGCCCAGTCCGCCCATCCCGAAGGCCAGCCCGAAGAACAATCCGGAGATCATCCCCACCCGGCCCGGTACCAGCTCCTGCGCATAGACCAGGATGGCCGAGAAGGCCGAGGACAGGACCGTGCCAATGATGAAGCTCAGGATCGCCGTCCATTCGAGATTGGCGTACGGCAGCAGTAGCGTGAAGGGCAGCACGCCCACAATCGACACCCAGATCACCAGTCGGCGCCCGTAGCGATCGCCAACCGGGCCGCCCAGAATCGTGCCCAGCGCCACCGCACCGAGAAAGATGAAGAGATACATCTCCGAGGCGTGCAACGTCACGCGGAAACGCTGCATGAGATAGAAGGTGTAGTAACTCGTGATACTGGCCAGATAGAAGTACTTCGAGAAGACCAGCGTCATCAGCACCACCATCGCCTGCGTCAGCTTGCCGCGCGATAACTCGGTGTGCGGATGCTCTTCGACCTTCTTCTTGCCCGAAGCGCCTTCACGCACACGCGCCTTGTACCATCCGCCGATCACCAGCAAGATGGCAATCGCCACCAGCGCGGCAACAGAAAACCACACGATGCGATGCTGTCCCGCGTGTACATTGCGTGCCGAAAGCACCAGCCATAGCACCAGCAGCGGCCCCAGCGCAGAGCCCATGTTGCCGCCCAGTTGAAACAGCGACTGCGCCAGCCCATGCTGGCCGCCCGAAGCGAGCCGCGCCACCCGCGACGACTCAGGATGGAAGACCGACGAGCCCAGCCCCACCAGCGAACCCGCCAGCAGCAGCCACCCATACGTCGGAGCCCAGGCCATCAACAGCAGGCCGCCCAGCGAAAAGCTCATCCCCAGCGCCAGCGAGTACGGCATCGGCTTCTTGTCCGTTGCCATACCGACAAATGGCTGAAACAGCGACGCCGTTATTTGATAGGTGAAGGTGATCATTCCGATCTGCCCCAGCGACAAGCCGAAGATGCGCTGAAACAGCGGATAGAGCGAAGGAATCGTGGCCTGGATCAGATCGTTCAGCAGATGGCAGGCGCTGATCGCCGCGAGGATGGTGAAGATCGTCTCGCTGCCACGCCGCGTCGTATTCTCCGGCAACGTAAAGATCGCTGTCCCGCGAGATACCAAAACTCCTCCTGTGAGATCAGATTCGCGGTACCACTATGAGATTCAGCGAAGCCCGCGCAGCGGCGACCTATTGGCGGTGACCATCGGGAGTCGCACACACAACACGCGCCGCAGGCGCCGTTGCCCGGACGGCCAGTCCTAGCGCCGGGACGGCAGGTCCCGGCGGTAGAGCACCTGGAACTGGTAGCCCGCGTTCGGCGGAAACAACGCCGCCACTGCGCGCAGCCGGTCCGCCAGCGCCGGCGGAGCCAGCAGCGGATACTCCCGCTCGCGCAGATCGGCGTAGTCGAAGTCCAGCGTCAGCGACAACATGTAGATCGCGAGAGCATCCGCGAATGCCGCATGGATATGGGTCGTCTTCGCCTTCTCGTCAATCCTCGGTGCGGGCAGCTCATAGGCCGTCATGCGCTCGCCGCGTCCTCCGCGGCCACGCTCTGCGCCTTCCACCCGCGGCTCACCGTAGGCGCGCGCCCGGCTCTCCCACGCATCGTGGCTGGTCTCGCCGCGCACCTGCGCCAGCGCCTGCCGCTCCACCAGCTCGCCAAAGCCGGCCGGCACCCCGGCCGTATCCACAAAGTGGTGGCCGATATTGATGAACAGCTCGAAGGCTAGCGCAAACTTGTCCTGCATCAGCCGAGTCGAGATGAAGATGTAATCCGCGCCGGCAAAGTGCACGTTGCGGTGGCAGATGGCGCGATCGCTCAGCTCGGTCGTGAACTGCGGCGCAATCAGCGTCTCGCCGCTCGAATGCGCATCTTCCGGGATGCTGTCCCCGTCCTGCTCATGAATCGTGAGTGGGACAAAATAATACGCGCGATGCTTCAGCGCGGCGGCCACGTCCCGCGGCACCGCGCCGATCACCTGCTCCAGCTCGCCCGCCGGCAGCTTGTGGTCGCCAAAGGTTGCGTAGCAGATGCCATTTTCTGCCTGCTGCACCGGTGTTTCGCGCGCCACCTGCGCGGCTGGCAGCAGCTCTGTCTGTGCGGTATGCCCCATCCCGAGTATTCTAGCTGAGAGCGCTATTCCTATATGTCTGCAATCTCTGCCAGCAACTCCGGCCCCGCACCACATTCCCGCGGCGACGTTCACATCTGGGGCGTGCCCGTCGGCGACTTTGGCCTCTTCGCCAGTGCCCTCATCGCCGTCGCGCTCGGCTTCATCACCTTCTTCGGCGTCACCTTTCTCAGCATCTTCGGCCTGATGATCTACAACCGGGCTGGCGGCCATCACATCACGCTGGACACCGGCTACAAATTCATCGCGCTGCCCGCCGGCATCTTCGTGTTGATCGTCAGCTCTCGCCGTGCTCCTCGGCATTTGGCTGCACCGCAAACTTACCATCCGCTGACACTTCCATGTCACTCGTCACCATCACTGCGACAGATTCAGCGTCACCCGCCCAGCACCGCGAATGGTGCGAGCGCCTGGAAGCCGGCTCGATCCTTTTCTTTCCGCAGAGCCCCATCGCGCTCAGCGATTCCGATCTCCAGTTCCTCCGCGGTCAGCAGCAGACCGACAGCTCGCTGCATAAGAACATCGCTTACAAGCCCAAAGCCGACGAGCTTACCGGCGTCGATAGCAAAACCGCGAACCCCGCCGCTGTCGAGCACCTGCGCGGCATCATGCGCAGCTACTCACACTCCGTCACCGCATTTCTCACCGGCTTCCTCTCGCCCTATGCCGGCAAGTGGCAGCTGGACTACGCCAGCTTTCGCCCGCAGGAGGAAGAAGGCCGCGACCTGCCATTGCGCCGCCGCAACGATCTGTTGCACACCGATGCCTTCCCCACCCGGCCCACGCACGGCGCGCGCATTCTGCGCTTCTTCAACAACATTCATCCCACCCGTACCCGCGACTGGATCGTCAGCGATCCCTTTCGCGCCGTTGCGACAAAATACGCGCCCGCAGAAATCGCGCTGCCGCAACCTGATTCGTCCATTGGCCGCACCTTCAAATCTTTCGCCACTGGCATCGGCCTCGGCGCCGCGGCGCCTGCGCTCAAGCGATCGCCGTACGACGAGTTCATGATGCGCTTCCACAACTTCCTCAAAGAGAACCACGACTTCCAAAGCTCCTGCGCGAAATACGACTACCAGTTCCCCGCCGGCTCAAGCTGGATGGTCTACACCGACATGGTGCCGCACGCCGTGCTCAGCGGGCAGTACGCGCTGGAGCAGACGTATCTCGTCGCACCCGAAGCCATGGTCGCCCCCGAGCATGCGCCGCTCACCGTCCTCCAGGAATTGACCGGCGTCCGGTTGATTTAGCCGTCCCTGATCGGCCGTCCTAATCTGTCGTTCCCGGCCGCAAGTCACTTGCCTGCCTTCTTTTAAGGACTGCCGCCACTCCCGGCGCGCGTGTGGTCAAAATTAATTTTCGGCACTGCATTGTCACCGCTTACATTCGCGGTATAGAGTGTTTCGCGCATGAAAACTCCGTTTCATTTTTGAAATGGAGCACTCGATTTGAGGTGAGTGACGATGCCGACGACAGACCCCCTTGGAACGCAGCAACTCCACGCCAACCGCAACAGCTACCCAACCTTTCGTCAGATGCACCCGCGGCCTCGGACGCATAGCTGCCGCCTTCGCCGCCGCGCTCCTCACCCTGGCTCCTGCAGCGCTGGCGCAGCTCAACAGCGTCGGCGCGCGCCCGCTCCAGGGCTGGAGCACCTACAGCCAACAGACCATCGTTCCCTCCAGCAGCGTGATGAATGAGCAGAACATTCTCGCGCAGTCCGACGCCATGCGCGCCTCCGGCCTCACCGCTCATGGCTTCCAGTACATCAACCTCGACGCGGGCTGGAGCGGCAATACCGACAGTATGGCCGTCCGCTCTGGAATACAACTGCGTTCCCCACATTCCTGCAAATGGTTCAGCACATCCACGCCAACGGGCAGAAGGTCGGCATCTATCTGAATCCCGGAATCGGCGCCGCTACCGTCTCGGCGAACCTGCCGATCTTCGGCACCTCCTACCATGTGCAGGACATCATGGTGCAGCCGCTCACCAGCGGCAACGCCTTCGACTACGCAGACAAGATCGACTTCACCAAGCCCGGCGCGCAGGAATACATCAACTCGATGGTCGATCTCTTCGCGTCGTGGGGCATCGACTTCATCAAGCTGGACTGCGTCACGCCCGGCTCCTACAACGACGACCTGACCATCAACAACATTCCCGACGTGATGGCGATGTCGAAGGCCATCGCGCAGAGCCATCGTCCCATCTGGTTCACCATCTCCTGGGCGCTCGACGAGGACTACATCAGCGACTGGCAGCAGTACTCGAACGCACGCCGCATCGAAGGCGACGTGGAGTGCGAAGGCGACTGCCCGCTGCTTACCGAGTGGCCGCGCATCGAAGTCCGCTTCCTCGATCTGCCGAGTTGGGAGCACACCTCCGGCCCCACCCTTGGCTGGAACGATCTCGACTCGCTTGAAGTCGGCAACGATCCGAACGATGGCATCACGCACACCGAGCAACAGACCGCGATGACCCTCTGGGCCATGGCCAACGCGCCGCTCTCGCTCGGCGGCGACCTCACCAAGCTCACCTCCTTCGGCAAGCAGGCGCTCACCAACGACGAAGTCCTCGCCGTCGATCGGTCCGGCCATCCCGCGACGCAGATCAACGCCGGCTTCACCCAGGTCTGGGCCTCGAACCTCGGCAATGGCAGCTATTACGTCGGACTGTTCAACCTCAACGCGCTTCCCTCCAGCTTGACCTTCGACTGGAAGGATCTTGGCTTCCAAAACGCGATCGAAGTGCGCGATCTCTGGGGCCACAGAGAACTAGGCACACGTTTGAACTCCATCTCGACCGTTCTGCCCGGCCACGGTGCGCAACTGCTGCTGGTGCGCGGCGTCGGCAAGGCTCCCGCTCCGCCATCGCAGACGTATGACGGCTCTTCGGCCATCCTCCACGGATCTGCCAATATTCAACCCTGCCCCTTGTGCGCTTCCGGCTCGAAAATCACCTATCTCGGCATCGGTCCGGACAATTACGCTACCTTCGCGGATGTTGAGGTGAAGAAGGCCGGCGTCTACCGCATGGAAGTCGATTCGCTCACCAACGGCACCCGCTCCTACATCATCAACGTGAACGGCGGCCCCAACATCACGCTCAACTCCAGCGGCGGCAGCGGCAATGTGCCTTCGCAGCTCACCATTCCAGTCAAACTCAACGCCGGCATCAACAGCATCGAGTTCGGCAATCCCGTCAGTTACCCGCCTGACCTCGATCGCATCGTCGTCAGCGGCGATGGCAACGAGCCTTATCCCACCGCTACGACCTATGAAGGCGAATACGCCACGCTCACTGGAAGCGCCAGTGGCGGCTTCTGCGGTAACTGCTCCGGGCTCGCCAAGGCGGGCAATCTCGGTGCGGGAGCTACTGCCACCTTCACCACCGTCAACGTGCCTGCCGCAGGCACATACAACATGGAGATCGACTACCTCACCAGCGGGCCGCGTTCGTATTTCGTTTCCGTGAACGATGGAACTTCGCAGGAGCTCGATCTCAACGGCAGCAGCTTCAACTCGCCTGCCAGCACCGTGATCCCGGTGCAGTTGCAGGCCGGCGACAACAGCATCAGCTTCAGCAACCCCACCAACTACGCACCCGACCTGGACTCCATCACCATCTCCCCGGTCTACAAATAAGCTCACTCCTCACCGCGGGCCGCGCGTTTCCTGTCGCGGCCCGCGTTTTCTTCCCTCCTGGATTGGGGCACCCACCAGACCAACGGCACGCGACCAAAGCGAGCCGCCCCAACAACACGCGCCGCCTGCACCGTTGCCTGGACGGCCAGTCCTGCTATCCTTCCTGCCGACTGCAATTCTTCCTGGAGGCACCACCCTATGCACACCGCTCGCGCGGCCGCGCTCCTTGCGCTGGCCGGCGCTATCCTCGCCATCCCCATCTCGCCCGTCTCCGCCGCATCCAAAGACAAGAAGGCCAACGCCGCCGCAGCGGCTCCGCAGGCCAACCCGTGGGACGCGCCGCAGCCTGCCATCGAAAAACTCGACCTCAATGCCTATGCCCGCATTCGCGAAGAGGGCATCGCCCACTCGCATGTGATGGAGCTCGCCTCCGCGCTCGCCGATGACATCGGTGGCCGTCTCACCGGCTCGCCCAACATGGAGAAGGCCAACGACTGGACGCGCGATGAGCTCACGCGCCTCGGCCTCGTCAACGCGCACCTCGAAGACTGGGGCGAGTTCGGCATGGGATGGCAACAGCTCAATACCTGGGTCCGCATGACCGCGCCCGACACCGCGCCCTTCATCGCGCAGGCCACGCCATGGTCGCCCGCCACCAACGGCGCTGTGACCGGTGAGGCCATCAACGTCAACATCGACGATGAAAAAGACTTCGACAAGTACAAAGGCAAGCTCGCCGGAAAGATCGTTCTGCTCGGCGAGATGCGTGACGTTCCGCCTGTCGACAAGCCACTCTTCGAGCGCTATACCGATAAGGACCTGGAAGAACTCGCCGAATATCCCTCCGGTGATCAGAACCGCGACTACGCCGCTCGCGTGAAGCGCTATCTGCAGCGCTACGCGATGCGCGACAAGATCGCTGCGTTCCTCGTCGACGAGAAAGTCGCCGGCGTGATCCTGCCCAGCCGCGACGGCAAGAACTCGGGCGGCTCCGGCGGCACATTCTTCGACGACAACGGCGCGGCGCTCGGCTCGCAACCATATAAAGCGGACAAAGCGGTCAAGGTCCCGGTCGTCGTTACCGCCATTGAGAACTACGGCCGCGTCTATCGTCTGCTCAAGGCGCACGTGCCGGTCACGCTGGAGATGAATGTCGAAACCAAATTCACCGGCGACCACCAGCACGGCTTCGACACCGTCGCCGAGATCCCTGGCACCGATCCCACGCTCAAAGACCAGATCGTCATGGTCGGTGGCCACCTCGACTCCTGGGCCTCCGCCACCGGCGCCACCGACAACGGGGCAGGCACCGTCGTCGCCATGGAGGCAGTCCGCATCCTCAAGGCACTCAACATTCAGCCGCGCCGCACCATCCGCATCGCACTGTGGAGCGGCGAAGAAGAAGGACTCTTCGGCTCGAAGGGCTACGTGAAGGACCACTTCGGCTCCTACCCGCTTGCCACCGATCCGGACTCGATGAAGATGCCCGAGTTCATCCGCAAGGCCGCGGGCCCCATCGAGACCAAGCCGGAGTGGAAGACGCTCGATGTCTACTTCAACGTCGACAACGGCACCGGCAAAATCCGCGGTGTCTACCTGCAGGGCAATGCAGCCTGCGCACCGATCTTCAAACAGTGGATCGCGCCGCTCAAAGACCTCGGCGTCACCACCATCACCATGCGCAATACCGGCGGCACCGATCATCTCTCCTTCGACGCCGTCGGCCTGCCCGGCTTCCAATTCATCCAGGACGAGATGGATTACGAGAGCCGCACCCACCACTCCAACATGGATACTTACGAGCGCCTGCAGCCCGGCGACCTGGCGCAGATCGCCACCGTCGAGGCCATCTTCCTTTACAACGCCGCGATGCGGGACGAGATGATCCCACGCAAGCCCATGCCCCACCCCGAACTGCGCGACCAGCAATCCGCGCCGCTCAAGGATGTCTTCCCGGGAGCGGTACCGGAACAGAAATAGACTATGCATGCTTACAGATACAGAAGGCCCGCGAACCAGCGGGCCTTTCGTATATCGGTAGACATCGGGGTCGAATCGTCACTCCGCCCGCAAAGCAATCATCGGATCAGCCTTGGTAGCCTTCCGAGCCGGCAGGTAACAGGCAACGCAAAGCCACTAAGACCACGGCGAAGCCAATCGCGGTGAATGTCAAAGGATCCGCGGGACTGACGTCGAATATCAGGCTCTTCAATGCGCGTGCCAGCATCAGGGCAAGCAGCACCCCGATCACCGTGCCCGACAGAATCAGTTTGCCCGCCTGCAGTAGAACCAGCACCAGAACATCGAACTGCCGCGCGCCCAACGCCATGCGCAGGCCGAACTCCGGCGTCCGCTGGCTTACCGAGTAGGCGATCACCCCGTACGTCCCGATCGCTGCAAGCACAATGGCCAGCGCGCCGAATATGCCCACGAGGATGAAAGCAAAACGCGGTGTAGCCACCGACGCGGCAACAACCTGGTCCATCGACTGAACATCCGCCACTGCCAACGCCGGATCGAGCCGGGCGACCTGATTCCGTATCGCGCCCACCAGCAGTTGCGGATCGGAGTTCGAGCGAACCACAAGCAATAGATTCGGCGAACCATATCCGGTCTGGGTGAATGGCCACCAGAATGCCGGTCGTGCCCCCGGGCTGTTCGGCTCGTCCTTCACATCGCCGACAACGCCCGCAATTCTTATCCAGTCCTTCTCCTTCGGTTGGTCTTCAAAGGTGATCCGCTTGCCCACGGCATCTTCGCCCGGCCAGTATCGCTCCGCCATAGCATGGTTGATGATCATTACCGGCGGCGAATCTACCTTGTCTGCATCCGTAAAGAACCGCCCACGTAGTAAAGGAATTCCAAGCGCACTGAAATAATCCGGTGACGCCATGTGATAGCGCGCATGGAACTCTTCATGCGGCGGAGGCTGCTTGCCTTCGATCGTTAAGCTCGTGTTGTCGTCGTAGCCCGTCCACGGAATGTCGCTGCCCAATCCCGCACTCTCGACGCCCGGCAAGGACTGTAGATTCCTCGGCAGATCACCGTAAAAATGCAATAAGCTTTCCGGCGTCTTGTATCGCTCGTGCGGCAAGGAGAGCTTCGCCGTCAGTACATGCTCTGTTTGAAATCCCGGATTCAAATGCATCAGGTTCAGCAGGCTGCGCAGCATTAGCCCGGCGCCAATCAACAGCACGCAGGCAAGGCTCACCTCCGAGATCACCAGCGCATTGCGCAGCCTGCCCTGATGCCGGCCGCCCGTCGCGGCGCGGCCTCCTTTGTGCAGGCCCTCCCGCGGATCGGTGCGCGAGGCCTGCAGCGCCGGCGCAAGACCAAAGAGAACACCCGTAGCCACGCTGACCACCAGCGTGAACAGGAAAACCGGCGCGCTCACATGAATGTCATGCGCGCGCGGAAAATTCGCCGGCAACAGCGAGACCAGCAGCTTCACCCCAACGAGCGCCATCGCCATCCCCACAGCGCCTCCCACAAAGGCGATCAGCAGACTCTCGGTCAGCAACTGCCGCACCACACGTGAACGCGGCGCTCCCAGCGCCACACGCACCGCGATCTCCCGCTGCCGCGCCGCTGCGCGCGTCAGCATCAGGTTGGCTGCATTCGCGCAAGCGATCAGCAGCACCATCCCTACCGCGCCCAGCAGCACCAACAACAACGGCCGGGTCGTGCCCACGACTTCGTTGCCGAGCGAAACGACGAGCACCTGCCAGCCCACGTCCCCTTCGTGCTCATGGCCCAGTTGCGTCATGATCGCGTTCATCTCTGCGCTCGCCTGCTCCCGCGTCGCATCTTTCTTCAATCGTCCCACGCCCTCCAGGAAATGCGAGCCGCGCTGCGCCGGATTCCCGTCAAACGCAAACGGCCACCACGCATCCACATCCTCGCCATAAGCCAGCGGCTGATACACATTGCCCGGATGCGCCGTGCCCGGTGGCATCACCCCCACCACCGTGAACGGCTGCTCATTCAGCGTGATCTTGCGTCCAAGAATGTCCGGCGCGGCGCCAAAACGCGATCGCCATATCCGATCACTCAGGATCACCTGCAGCCCATTGCCAGGTATCTCTGCTTTCGAGTCGAACTCGCGCCCCAGCTCCGGCGTCAGGCCAAGCACGCGAAAATATCCCGACGTAATCCCAATGCCATTCAACCGCACTGGTTCGCCTGAACCGGAAAGCTGCACGTCTCCGCGCATGAAAGCAGCCAGGCCGTCGAAGGATTTGCTGCGCGTCCGGAAGTCCCGAAAATCGAAAGGATTCAGCTCAAACCGGGGATAGGCCGCATTGCTAAGAAACAGCCGGACAAGCTTCTCCGGCTGGCGGTAGGGCAGCGACTTGATCAACACGCCGTCAATCACGCTGAAGATGGCGCTGTTCGCCCCAATGCTCAGCGCCAGCGTAAGAATAATGACGATCGAAAAAGTAGGATTGCCCCGCAACTGCCGGACTGCGTAGCGAAGATCCTGCCGCGCGTTTTCGACAAAGCTCGTCCCGCGCGCCTCACGGATATCTTCCTTCACCTGCTCGTGGCCGCCAAACGTGAGCCGCGCCCGGCGACGCGCTTCTTCCTCCGTCATGCCGGACAACTTGTACTTCTCCACCTGCCGCTCAAATGGAAACGAAGCTCGTCATTCAGCTCCGTCTCTTCAGCACGATGGCGAAACAGGGCCCGCAGGCGAAAAGACAGCGAGCGCAGGGAAGAATTCAGTTCGTTCCACATGGCAGAACCTCACACACTCTCCAGAACCTGTGCAACCGCCGCTGCCAGCTTGCGCCAGCTCTCGGTCTCCGCTTCAAGCTGCTTCCGCCCCACGCGCGTCAGCTCGTAGTACTTCGCGCGCCGGTTGTTTTCTGACGTGCCCCATTTCGCCTTGATCCACCCGTGCCGCTCCAGCCGGTGCAACGCGGGATACAACGATCCCTGCTGGATGCGCAGGACATCGCTCGACACCTGCTGCACGCGCTCGGAAATGGCCCAGCCGTGCTGCGGTTCCAGCGATAGCGTCCTCAATATCAGAAGGTCCAGCGTGCCCTGCGGAAGATCGATGCGTTCAGCTGTCAATGGCCTACCCTTTCACTTCTACAGGAATGAATACCTGATTCTTCTGTAGAAGTGCAAGGGGTAATTTTTGGGCTTTCTGGAGGCTCCGCCCATCAAAACCGGCTACATTCTTGATACGGCCAGAACGGCCATCGGTTATTTGAACCCTTATTGGCCTCTCTTCCGTCGCAAACGGTTGCGACCAAGCCGAGGTAAAAATAGAATCTGCTGACTCAACGAGACCGAGGTCTATGTGATCTCACGATTCTTCTTCTGGCCTGGCATTGCGGGAGCAGTCTTTCTCGTTGCAGGACTCTTCGCCCTGCAACGTGAGCTGCGAACGGCCGCTTGGCTCGACAAACTGATCGCTTTGGGAAGCGTCTTCGTCGCTGCTTCTTTGGCGACGTTCGGCGCGGAGCATTTTGTTGCTGGGCAGTTCATGGCCGGGATGGTGCCGGCATGGCTTCCGGCACACCTGTTCTGGGTATATCTGGTAGGCACCGCTTTGTTTGCTGCTGCCCTCAGCCTTGTCGCAAAGAAGTGTGTGCGGCTATCCGTGCCGCTATTGGCAGCGATGTTCTTCTGTTTTGTCCTGATGATTCATGCGCCCAACGTCATCGCCCACCCTAAAGAGCGATTGTTTTGGACGATCGCTCTTCGCGAGACCGTTTTCGGAGGAGCTTCGCTTGCGCTTGCCGGATTTCTGATGGCGGAGATGCGGCCTCGCCTTTCACGGGCGTTAATTCCTCTGGGACGTTTCCTCGTGGGGATACCGCTGATCTTCTTTGGCATCGTATATTTCCTTCACCCGGAGATCGCGCCCGGCCTTCCCCTCCCGAAGGTGACTCCTTCCTGGGTGCCGCTACCATTTGTGTGGTCGATCCTTACCGGAATCCTGCTGGTCGTCTGTGGCCTGGCAATCCTGCTGAATAAGTACGGTCAACGCGCCGCGGCAGGCCTTGGATTGGTCATGACACTCATTACTCTGTTTCTGTACACGCCCATCCTGGCCATGGCGGCGCCATCGTCACAGGTCGACGCGCTGAACTATGTGGCGGATACGCTGCTTTTCGCTGGAACCTTATTGTTTCTTGCACGGGCGTTATCACGGGAACCAGCAGCACCGTCGGCCAGCCTCCCGCTGCGCTGACAGCGGCCGAGTCTCCGCCTCGACGCGTCCCCGCAACTCCCCTATCCTTAATGACGACCATGTCCGACTCCAGCAACCAGATCCAGATCCACCTCCCAGACGGCTCCATCAAGCAGCTTCCCGCCGGCTCGACCGCGCACGATGTCGCCATGTCCATCTCGCCGCGCCTCGCCGCCGCCGCTATCGTCGCGCGTATTAGGCCCGTTCACGCCGCTCCTCACGCACCCGCCAACGCTCCCGGTGACGAAAAATCCGAGCCGGGCGAGCAGGCCATGTATGCCGCACCCGACGCCTCCGTCCAGCGCCTCGTCGACCTCCGCGCTCCGCTCACCGAAGACGTTCACCTGCAGCTCCTCACCGAAAAGGATCCCGACGCGCTGCAGGTCGTCCGCCACTCCGCCGCGCACGTCATGGCCACTGCCGTCCTCGAGCTCTTTCCGGAGACGAGGCTCGGCCACGGTCCCGCCACCGACGCCGGCTACTTCTACGATTTCTATCGGCCCACGCCGTTCACCACCGACGATCTCTCCGCCATAGAGCTCAAGATGGCCGAAGTCGTCCAGCGCGATGAGCCCTTCGTCCGCGAGTATGAGCCGCGGGAAAAGGGGCTCGCTGAATACGCCGCCCAGGGCGACTTCATGAAGGTCCACTTCATTGAGCGCTTCACCAAGCCCAGCGACGAGATCTCGCTCTATCGCAACGGTAGGTTCGTCGACTTCTGCCGCGGCCCGCACGTCCCCTCCACCGGCCGCGTCAAGGCCTTCAAGGTCATGAGCCTCTCCGGTGCCTACTGGCTCGGCGACGAGAAGAACCCGCAGCTGCAGCGCATCTACGGCACCGCGTTCTTCTCCAGAAAAGATCTGGACGAATACCTCGCTCTGCTCGAAGAGGCGAAGCGCCGCGATCACCGGCGGCTTGGCAAAGAGCTGGAGCTCTTCACCAACAGTGAGGACGTCGGCGCCGGCCTGCCGCTCTGGCTTCCCAAAGGCGCAACGATTCGCCGTCTCCTCGAGGAGTACATACTCCAGCTCGAGCGCGAAGCTGGTTACGATCACGTCTACTCGCCGGCACTCGCGAAGGTGGACTTGTACGTCCGTTCAGGCCACTGGGCGCACTACCACGAAGACATGTTTCCTCCCATGGATCTGAAGACGGAGCAGCTCGTCCTGCGTCCGATGAACTGCCCGCATCACATCCTGATCTATGAGTCGAAGCTCCACAGCTATCGCGATCTGCCGCTTGCGCCTTGCCGAACTCGGCACCATGTATCGCTACGAGCGCTCTGGAGCGTTGAGCGGCCTCAGCCGCGTGCGCTGCATGACGCTTGAATGACGCGCACATCTTCTGCACCCCGGATCAGATCAAGGAAGAGTTCTCCAACGTGATGCGGCTCGTCGAGCGCGTCTATCGCGATCTCGGCATCACCAAATACAGCTATCGCCTCTCGCTGCGCGATCCCGCAAACAAGGAGAAGTACGTCGACAACGACGAGATGTGGGAGCTCGGCGAGCGCGTCCTCCGCGAAGCGCTCGACTCTCTCGGACTGCCGTATCGCGAAAGCCGCGGCGACGCTGCCTTCTACGGCCCCAAGCTCGATATCCAGCTCGCCGATGTGATGGGGCACGAGGAGACCTACTCCACCATCCAGATCGATTTCCATCTCCCCAGCCAGTTCGGTCTCGTCTACACCGCCGCAGATGGTAAGCAGCACCGGCCCGTCATGATCCATCGCGCCATCATCAGCACCATGGAGCGCATGGTCTCCTACCTCATCGAGCACTATGCCGGAAACTTCCCGCTCTGGCTCGCGCCGATACAGGTCGGCTTCGTACCCATCGCAGAACGTCACAACGACTATGGCAAAACGCTCATGGAGCAGCTCAAGGCCGCCGGATTACGCGTCGAGCTGGACAGCCGCAACGAAAAGATGAACGCAAAGATCCGCGACTTGACCATGCAGAAAATCCCCTACCTCCTCGTCTTCGGCGACAAGGAACAGGAAGCCGGCGCCGTCAGCGTACGCGTCAGAGGAAAAGGCGACCAGGGCTCCATACCGTTACCGGAGTTCATCGCAAAGAGCGGGTCTCTCATCGTAGGCAAGGCGATCGAACTGTAACTGGAGCCTTCTCCGACGATTCCACGTAAGAGCGATGAGAATCAATCACACGCTCAGTTCGGGCAGCAATT
The DNA here is from genome assembly GCA_963815025.1 of uncultured Acidobacteriaceae bacterium. Taxonomy (GTDB): domain Bacteria; phylum Acidobacteriota; class Terriglobia; order Terriglobales; family Acidobacteriaceae; genus KBS-83. The sequence goes on from CAWFFD010000002.1 coordinate 961,701, forward strand.
GCACCGCTGCGTTCCCTCCCGGCACATTTGCAAGCAAGGCTTCGAGAAAGATCCGGGTGTGGCGACCAGCCGCCAGATGATCGGCAACATCGCCAGTGCGCAGATCGCTCGCTCAGCATTGACCACGACCAGGCAAAGCTGCACCTCATTAAAGGGACTACCAATCCAACCTATCCGGCCGGTGCCCGCTCGGCTCGCGTTCAGGCCGCATCCGTCGCACTCAAGATCTCTGATCGGAACAGATGGGCACGTTACGGCGATCGAACGCTGCTCAGCCGGACCGCTGCAATGCTGATTCCTGCCGCGAGTGATGGCGGTCCGGCAATGGATCTACTCTCGCCATTTGTCACTCAACGGCACTCCTCGATTAGTCGACCCACTGCCATCGGACGACCCTGGTCTACTCGCTTTCCGGCTCTCCCGACGGGAGTCCGCGCGGCGCAGCAATCTCCACCGCCAGTTTCAAGAAGTCCGCGCTTCTGCCGCAGAATGCGACAGATCTGGTCTGGTGATCGCGGCCTCCAGCGCGCTCAAACCGCGGTCAGATACGTCGTGGGCCTTCCGATATCGAGCTCCGCACATCTACATCTGACTCGCAACCGCTCTATTACAGATCACGGCCGGGCTAAAGAGGCTATCGGACTGCGGGTGAAACGGCGATCGCGCTTGTTGCGGCCAGTACCATCGACGCAGACTGCCCCATGAGTCATGCCCAGGACAGGAAAGGCCGCAGTGGCGATTTGCAGGCGAGCAGAATAGCGACCTGGACCATGACAGTCTGGCCACTCTTAACAGCTGACTACGCAGGTGCCTACGGCGCTCTCACCGCCCTCTGATAGGACGACAAGTCAAAGTGGAACCATGCCCACGAGATCGCAGCCATCTGTCGAAACGCCAGATGCCGCCTGGCTCCACGGCTACTGCACGCCGCAGGTGCACACTCATCGTCGGTATGTACCGCCGGCTGGCTCAGAAGAAGTGCACTCTGCCCCCCGAAGCCGAATAAGCTGGAGGAGATCATTGCCGGGCGCGCAGCCAGGTCGTGGGCCGGTCTTCGTGTATCCCCGCTAATCCGATACTTTTACCGTTCATGCGTAATTTCGCCCGCCTACCCCGTATACCCCTCGTATGCTGGAGTGCGAGACATTGGCGGACGCTTTAATGACCGACACGCAGCGGATCGCACGCGGCCTTCGCCAAAGAGACGTCGCCCTGCTGCACGAGCTGGTCGAGCAGTACCAGTTCCGTCTTGTCCGCTACCTCATCTACCTGCTCGGGCGCCGCGATTCCGTCGTCGACGATTTGGTGCAGGAGACTTGGCTGCGCGTTCTGGAGCACGGCCGCTCATACAACGGACGCTCCCGCTTCGAGCCCTGGCTCTTCACCATCGCGCGCAATCTCACCATGGACCACTTGCGCAAACGCCGCATCTTCAGCCTGGATGCAAATGCGGATTCCAGCAACGATCCAGAGCAGCATCGCGAACCGCCATCGCTCGTCTCCAGTGATCCGTCGCCATTCGAGCTGGCGGCCCGCACGGAGGAGGCGCACCGCATCGCGCACACACTCGAGAGCTTGCAGCCCATCTATCGCGAAGCACTCGTGCTTCGCTTTCAGGAAGAGCTGTCTTTGCAGGAGATCTCCACCGTCATGGGCGTACCCCTTACCACCGTTTCCTCACGCATCTACAGAGCCCTCGCAACCTTGCGAGCGCAGATGGAAGGAGAAGAGCATGCAGACTGACCTTCATGACGCAATGCGTCACATCGTCGACAAGTCTCTCGTCGGCGAGGCCTCTGCTCCGGAGCAGCAGGAACTCCGGAAGCACCTCCTTGGGTGTGCCGCGTGCCAGAAATACGCGGGCGATAGTCGCCGCGCCATCGTCAGCTTCAACGGCTTTTCCTTCCCCCCCTTCGGGGCAGATCCCGGCCTGCAGGCAAAAGTCCACGCCGCTCTCGACCTGCGCATGCAGCAGTTGCAAGCCGCGCAGCCCAACCGTCAGCGCCCCAGCTACCAGAGCATCGTGCGGATCAGTATTGCCGCTTTTCTGCTTACGATCGTGGGCTCCTTCGGCGCGTTGTACCTGGGCGATCCGCTCGCTGCACTCTTGCACCTTCCCCTCGCTCAGGCCCAGGCCGGATTGTTCACCTTCTGGATCGCCCCCTCCTGGGGCCTCGCTCTCTTAGTGCCCGTACTACTCCTCGTTTCCGCCAGGTCGGCGAACGGGAAAGGACAGATCATATGAAACGCCGTCAATTTTGGAGTGTCGTTCCTCAGCGAGTTCGATTCGTTGCTTGCGCGATAGTCTGCGTCGCAGTGCTCGGTGGGTTGGCAGTTGGATTCAGAGAAGGATTCGATACCGGGCAACTTCCGATATGGTCTCAGCCTTTTTTCGGCGCGGGCATCGGTTTGGCCGCCGGCGGCCTGGTTGCGGTCTGGATTCTCTGTCTCGGGTACGTCTACGCAGACGCGCGGCGACGCGCCATGCCGGCCATTCCCTGGACGCTCATCACCGCTCTCGTTCCCAACCTGCTTGGATTTCTTTTCTACTTCGCATTGCGCCGGCCGATCATGTCGCCGTGCCCACAATGCGGACAGCCAGTCCATCCGGCACAACGATTCTGTGCGTCGTGTGGCCTCGACAGACTCGCATCGGCCCCTGGCACCACTCCACCACAATCGGTCCTAACCGGACTCGATTCCAGCCCCGTCTGACGGCCTGGCCAGCACGCTCTAGCGCAATCCGGCCCTGCAAAGAAACGCCCGCGAATAGGCATCTCCGATCGCGGGCTCCGTCTTCCAAACCCACGAATTCCTGTCGCTCCAAACCGGATCGGTATCCTTCACCACCACCGCTTCGATGGATAGTTGCCGACAGATAGCTTCCACCTGCGCATAGTTCCTGTAACCGGACGAAGAAAACAATGCATTGATAGGCGTAAATATCCCCGGACACAGTGCCTGCGGCCCTCCGAATTGCGTGCCGCACGTCCCACCCTCCGCGGCGGTTTGCCGGTCCGCATACAGTCCATAGAACAAATCCTCCGGCGCCGCATTCGGATTCTGTTGCACGATCGCGCGCCTGGGCAGCAGCGTGCTCAGCCGCTCATACGTCTGTCGCAGAGCATACGTCCGCTCGCCCAGCTTATGATCCGGAGCCAGCCACGGATATCTCGGAATCGGGCGATCGTCCAACAGCACCGGATAGATTCTGAGCATGACCATGTCGTAGACGAGGGGTACGGCACCCAGAAGCAATAGGACCCCCATTGCACTGAACCATCGTCGCCCGACGGGAAACAAGCCGCCCTCCCATAAGTCCGCTGCCCAGATCAGCAGCACGAATTGCGCAAGAATGGTCGCTCGCCAGCCCAGATTATTGTTCGCAATGGTATTCGACCGGAAGAATGAAGAGATCACGAGACTGGTGATCACCATCACCACGCCAAAAACATCTTCATCGCTCCACTTTTCCTGCTTGCGGATTCTCTTCCATTGCAGAATGCCAACCGCGAAGAAGAATCCCAGCTCCAGAAAATAATTCAGGGGCAGCGTCAGCAAATCCGCCAGCGTTATGTGCCACCGCGGCCCAGCGTAGCCCAACATGGCCTCGGCTAAGAAGAATTGCCGGACTCCAAGGCTGATCGGCGCTCCGGCAGCAGCCGATCCGCGGTCAGAAAACATCTCCGCAAGGAACGGGCTGGCAAACACAAGTGCGAGAACTCCGGCAATGCAGTTCACAGTTGCTTCGCGGCGGCACCTACGAAAGAACAATGTGACCACCCATACTGCCAGGGAGATGCCGAAAACCACCGCGACATAAATCGACAGCCCCACCGCGCTCGCAAACGCAACTCCGCACACAGCGGCGCACCAGAGCGTTGCCCAGCGCTCCGGCCGTTTCACACCATCCCACGCAACCAGCAGCCCAGTCGCACAGGCCACCATCGCCGCGATCGAATGTGGCTGCCAGAACACGGAGTTCACCCAGGACAGCACCGGTCCATTCCACCATTCGCTGCTCGCGTTGAAATGTCTGGTCAGCAGAATCATGATCGCGTTGGGTAGGACATCCAGCCCCGTCACGCCCAATAGCGCCACCGCGACGAGCATCCGTCTCTCTCGGTTTCCATCTTTCTGGCCGCCGAAGAACTGGGCATAGAGGCAGACCACCGCCACCAGCGCCACACCGCTCCACAGCGTGCCCGCGATGATAGCAATGCGCGGCGTGATGATCGGCCCCCCCATCCGAGCCACAAGACCGCACAGCATGAACCAGAAATAGTGGTAACGCAATACGTAACCGTGGCCGGGATAAAAGAATGGGTTCAAGGGAGGAACGCCGGTGCGCGCTATGGCCGCAGTAAACGCTGCGCGAAGCGCGTAGTCGTAAGAAGTCAGCTGAAAATACAGTCGGTGACCGATCTGCAGGTCGATCAGGCACAGCGTGCCCACGATGAGCCATCCGGCCACAATCGCCAGCACAATCTTTCGTTCCTTCGAAAGCGGCCCGTGCACAGCGTTCTGCCAATGCGGGCGCCGGGCAACGATCACCGGAAGCGCCAGCCACGCGGCCGCGCACACAGCCCAGGGCGCTGCCGGCACGTAACGCCAGTTCAGATAGGTCAGGATGGGAACAACAGCAACAGAAAGACAGATCGCAATGGCAAGCCGCGCCGGCAGGCTCCTGCGAGCGAAGTCGAAAACATCCAGCAATGCGCCAGCTACATATCCCGGCACGACAAGGAACAAGCCCAGCAGAATGAAGGCCACCGGAGTAGCCATCAGGTCCCGAGCCGTGAAGTTCTGGATCGTCAATCGCCTATCCGCGTGTAGTGTTCATCGGGGAGTGTACCGTCTGAACCGGAAGTGATTGCATATCAAAAGTGCAATGTCAGCAGATCAAGAGGCCGGCGCCCCGCCCATCGAATCACTCGCTCTCCGCGAACACATAGCAACCCCAGCTCGAACCATCCTTCAGCAGGATTTCGTACTGTCGCAAACGGACGCCATTTGGCGCTGTGTCGTCACTCTTTACCTTCGCCTTGTAATCCCCAACCGGCAGCAGCCACATTCCTGGGCCGAAGAGCTTCGTTTTGCCAACGATCGCGTTTCCTTCGAGCACCAAATGGCGACCATCGATCGTCGCGTCCAGCCGCTGCCCAAGGGTGTTCAGCTTTTCGCCAGGCACTATCTCTAAACTGCTCTTCGATACGTGAAGATTCACCGCGAATGAGGTTGGATCCGTGGCAGGGGACGCCGAACCCACCGCAGTGCCAGCCGAAATGGCGAGAACCAATGTCACCAGAAACCGTTTCATATCTCTCTCCGCAAAAATCCAAATCAGGAAACGCGCACCCGAGTCTCGCAGAAACCTGCCAATTCACTCCACCCAATTCGCTACCATGGAAATAGGTCGATCTTTGAAAGGCATCCCGGTGAGGTCGCCGCCAATCTAGTCGCGTCTAAGTCCTTTGTCTGGACGACTTTGCCGCTAAGTCTCGTGGAATGACGATTTTGGCTATCGGAAGACCCGCTAAACTGCTGTTACGAAAAGAGTTGCGAGCCGCTCTCCCGTGCCGGAGGGGGGAGGGGGATAGGTAACGGTACCAGGTACGTTCTACCGAGGTCAAGGCGGGGTTTCAGAGAAGGCCGCAGCCGGGCGCGGAGCGGGAACGGAATTCCGCCGCCGACATCCTGGCGATCCTCGTTGCCGCGGTCATGCTTCCGGTCATGGATGCTGCCATCGCGCTCGCACAGTGCGCCGCCGCGCCGTTTGGCAAACGTGGCCTGCACCTCGCTCAGGATGGAAAGCGCAATCTGTTCCGGCGTCTCGGCGCCAATGTCCAGTCCCGCAGGCGCATGCAGACCCGGCGGCATGGCATCGCGCCCCAGCCGCGCCAGCAGGTCCAGCGTCCGCCGCCGCGCACCCAGCACCCCCAGGTAGCCCAGCGGATGCTGCAGCAGCGATTCGAGAAAGAAGGTGTCCTGCGCGAAGCTATGGCTCATCACGATCGCGGCCGTGCGCGCATCGAGCCGCAGCCCATCCAGCGCCGCAACATCCCTGGCTGCAATCACGCGGTCCGCGTCGGGAAATCGCGACTCCCGCGCAAAGTCGGCACGCTGGTCCAGCACCACCACGCTCCAGCCCAGCGCCGCGGCCTGCGTCACCACCGGCTGCGCATCCGTCCCGGCTCCGCACACCAGTAGCTGCACCGGGGGCGCGAGCCACTCGACAAACACACGGCATCCCGCCAGCCGGCCTTCCCGCAGCACTGCGCTGAACGAATAGCAAATCTCCATGGAGCGCCGCAGCAAGGTCGCAACTTCCAGATATTGTTTCTCCGGATGCTGCTGCACATTTGCCAGCGCAAACCGCTCTCCCACGCGAAGGCCGGATGCGTCCGTTGCCTCGAGAACCACGGCCAGCGCCGCAGCCTCGCGGCTCTCGGTCACACGCTGCTGCGCCAGCAACGGATGCGTCTCACTCGCGTCACGGTCAAGCCGCTCTAACTTAGCGTCACGGTCAAGCCGCTCCAGCAGCAAGTCGATGCCTCCGCCGCAGCCCAGCCCAAAGCCCTCATTGTCCTCTTGGGTGGATGTATCGAAGGTCTTCATTACGGCAGGCGATTCGGAGGTCCACCAGTGCGCACGCCGACACAGCTCGCCTTCCAGGCAGCCGCCGCTGACGGCGCCAATCCGTGAGCCATCCGGCAGGATCAGCATCCGCGCGCCGGGCGACCGGTACGACGATCCGCGGGTACCCACCACGGTCGCCAGCACGCACACTCCGCCCGCAGCTTGTACGGCCGAATAGGCGGCCATCATGCGGGCATGCTCCTGCATGCCTCCAGTCTACTCACCGGCCTGCTACCGTGGAAACATGACCGCCTCGAGGATGGATGGCGTCGCAGGTCTCCTGCTCGCTGCCGGCAGCAGCCAGCGCTTCGGTATGGACAAGCAGTCCGCGCTCATCGGCCAGGTTCCGATGCTCACCCGGGCTGCATGCATGCTGCTCGACGCCGGCTTCGCCCAGCCGATCGTCGTGCTAGGGCCGCGCGCGGCGGAGCACCGGCCGCTGCTCTACGGTCTGCCATTGCGCGTGGTGGAGAACCGGGTCGCCGCATCCGGCATGGCCAGTTCCCTGGTCACCGGCCTCGATGCGGCGGGCGACTGCAACGCCGTCGTTGTCACCGTCTGTGACCAGCCGGCCGTCACCGCGGCTCACCTCCGCGCCCTGGTCCTGGCCTGGCGCAAGACCCGCCGAAGTATCGTCGCCTCCAGTTATGCCGGTACGCGAGGCGTTCCCGCCCTCTTCGCCGCCAGCCACTTCGCCGAGCTACGCGAACTGAGTGGCGACCGTGGCGCCGGACCCATCCTGACCCGCCATGCCGCCTCGGTCTACCTCATCCCCCTGCCGGGGGGCGACGTGGATATAGACACACCATCCGACCTCGCCCGCCTGCAGCGCTGACAGCTCCCGCGAGGGTCAAAATTCATCTCGTCGTAACCCAGGGCTCCATACACTCAACGCCATGCGCGATGAACCGCTTACCGTCACTGCCAAGAGCGGCCAGCATGAGGGCACCACTATCCTCGTGCTCCAGGGACCCCTCACCCTCCAGAGCAGCTTCGACTTCCAAAACGATCTCGCCCAGCACAAGCCTGCATTGCTCGTCCTGGACTTGACCGAGTCGCCCTACATGGACTCAGCGGGTCTCGGCCTGCTCATGAACTACTATGTGTCCGCCGAGAAGAATGGCCGCAAACTGCTGCTTGCCGGCGCGAATCACCGCATCAACGCGCTGCTCGAAATGACGAAGGTGAACCAGATCCTGAAGAACTACCCCACAGCGGCGGACGCCGAGGCAAGCGTCCGCGCCTGAACGCTCGCCCAAATCTGCCCATTCAGACCTGCTCGGCCTCGGACTGCTTCAGCGTGAAGCTCACTTCTTTCGTTCCGTGCCTCGGATGTTTCGCCCGCAGGGTGAGCGAGCCACGCTGCTCGCCGGCGCGAACCCACACCGCCACCGCTCCGCCGATCAGCGTAGCTGGGTTATCGCCGATTAAGGTGCCCGGGCCGTCCAACTCGAGCACAATCCCATCGCTCGCAAATGGACGTATTGCTCCGTACCGGTCATTCATCCGGAGCACCACACGCGTCGTATCGGCCCCGTCGGCCACCAGCTCGGTATCGTCCGGCTGCACCACGAACTGATGATCCACGCCGTCGCCGGAGTAGCGCTTCGAGATCACCTGTTTACCGCCGATGTATCCGTCGATGCGCAGATCGCCCCAGTTCTCACGGATCTTGTCGCCAAAGTCCACATCGAACGGCGCGTATTTCAGATGGGGGAACTGCGTGCGATCTGGATCGGCTTCTGCCAGCAGATGCTCGCCCGACGCGGTGATGGTGTAGATCTTCACGTGATCGCAGTTGGAGCAGATGAGCCCCTTGGTGAAGCCGGTGGATTCGTCGTTGCGGGCCCAGTGAAACGCTGGCTCCAGCACAATCTCTTCCGATGGCTCGCACTGCGACTTGTAAAAGAATGCCGCGGGCTTGGGCTCGCGGAAGATATCCGCCACGCCGTGGTAGCAGATGCGATCGCCGGAACCAAAGTTCGCATGCGTGTTGTAGTCAAAGGCGCACCAGCCGATGCCGCCCGCATACTGCGGGTCGGACGCAAGTGCGTCATGGACACGCGCATGACGGATCGTGTGTTCACGCAGCCTCTCCAGACTGTCAAATGTTTTGCAGGGATATGTGTGCCCAACGAACTCCGTATTCAGGTAGCGCGGATGGTTCGGCTTCTTCAGCGGCCATCCAAAATCGTTCATAGTAAACACGTCCTCCAGGAACTCCGATTCCTGGAAGTAGCGGATGCCGCCCGTCTGCCGCGTGCTATCGAGCTGATGCGCCAGCGCGTTGGTGCGTGTATAGAAATCGTGGTTGTCGCGCGACTCGTTGATGCGCACGCCCCACAGAATGATGGACGGATGGTTCCAGTCGCGGCGAATCATGCGGCCCACATTATCGACTGCGATATCCTGCCATGCCTTGTCGCCAATGTGTTGCCAGCCCGGAATCTCTTCCAGCACAAGCAATCCCACCTCGTCGCAGCGGTCCAGGAAGTGCCGCGACTGCGGATAGTGCGAAGTGCGCACGATGTTGCAGTGGAAGTTGGTGCGCAGGATGTCTGCATCGCGCCGTTGCACGCGGCCTGGCATCGCCTGACCGACGTAGGGAAAGGTCTGGTGCCGATCGAGCCCGTGCAGCTTCACGATCTTCCCGTTGAGCGAGAAGCCATGATCGGTGAACGTAGCCTCTCGAAATCCGATGCGCCGCGTCTGCTCATCCACTAACTGGTGACCGCGCATCAGCCGCACGCGCACGTGATAGAGCTGTGGACGATTCAGATCCCAAAGCTCAACTTTATCGAGCTGCGGGATCTCCACCGTGTGTTCCAGCTCGCCGTGCGCCAGGCTCGCAGCCGGGATCTCCTTCGTCCCTTTGCCCAGCACACGGTCGCCATCCAGCACTTCCGCTGTCAGCGAATAGTGCTCATGATTGGCATTCGCCGGGTGCTCCAGATAGCACTTCACATCGACGGCCGGCTGCGTCATCACATTCCTCGGCGCTGCGAATACATTTTCAAGAAAGGTCTCCGGCACGACCCGCAGCGCAACCTCGCGATAAATTCCGCCAAAGGTGAGATAGTCCACCTCGTATCCAAAGGGCGGAATGTCGGGGCGCTCTGTGGAATCCACTTCAACTGCCAGCACGTTATCGCCGCCTGCATCCAGGTGCGGCGTAAGCTCGAACGAGAACGGCGTGTAGCCGCCCTTATACTCGCCCAGACGCTGTCCGTTCAGCCACACGGTCGAGGCCGTCATCACACCTTCAAAATCGACGAAAACGCGCCGGCCTGCGGCTGACTGCGGCAGCTTGAAATGTCTGCGATAGGTGGACACGAATGTGTAGTCCTGCTCGGTAAAACCGTGCCACGGCAGCTTGATGTTTGTGTGCGGCACCACCACGCGCTCAAAGCTTGCATCGTTGAATTCGCGCGCGGTCGCACCGTCTTCGGCAGTGCGGCTGTAGAGCCAGCCTCGATTCATTGGCAGCATCATCCGTCCACCGGTCTCCGTCTCTGCCGATGCATCGCGATCCGCAGCAAGGGCGCCAGGCACAAATGTTGCACCGGCAATCAACGTGCCAGTGGTTTTGATGAAGCCTCTCCGGTCCATGAAACATCCCCCTTCGCCGGCTCGAAACGAGCTACGGCAATCGGCAACCAGCATACATGCAAGCGCTTTCCTAAAGTCGGGTAAGCTTGGAGGCACACCGGGTAGAATCCGCAGGTAGCGAGGTCGGTCCAGTCGTGAACGGTTGGCGCAAGTCGCAGTCCCGGCCTGATGCCACAACTCGCCGGCACGTTGGGGGCGCGCTGATCGCGATACTGATCGGCATCTCGACCCTGACAGTCATCGCGCAACAGGCTTCGCCGGCGCGCTTGGATGGCGCTGAGATCCAGAGTGCTGAGATTCAGGGCACTGTCCGCAGCGCGGGCGGCAAACCGGTGGGCGAAGCATCCGTAAAGCTTGAACCAGCGGGCGCTCGAAATCCGATCGAGACAAGCACAACGGCGGCAGGTACGTTCCGGTTTTCGGCCCTCGCAGCCGGCAGTTATACGCTCAGCGCGGAGAAATCGGGGCTCAGCGCTCGCATGGCGGCTATTGCAGTATCCGAAGGTGATCGAAAGCATATCGACGTAGTTCTTGGAGCATCAGGCAGCGCACCACCTTCAACCCAGGCGATGAGTTTTTCCGATCAGCCGAACTTCACCGTCGCCGGAGTGACGGATTGGACGGCAGTCGGCGGACATGGGTCGGATTCTATTTTGCGAACGAGCGAGGACCTCGCGCGCGAAACTCTCGCGCTCAAAGCGCAAGGTGCCGCACACGACACCTCAGGCAATGCAAATGAGAACGATGCCTCGGAACGCAGGCTGCGCGCGGCGCTTGCCGGCGCCCCAGGAAGTTTCGCGGCCAATCATCGGCTGGGCGAGTTTTACTTGCAGACAGGCCGATACCATGAGTCACTGCCGCTGCTGCAAGCTGCATACCAGATCGATCCTGCAAATGACGGCAATGAGCGCGATCTGGCGTTGGCGTACGAACAAACAGGCGACCTGAAGCAGGCCCGCGAGCACATTCAGAATCTCCTCAACCGCAACAGCACTGCCGATCTGCACCGCATGGCCGGGGAGCTCGACGAGAAGCTCAGCAATCCCCTCGCGGCGGCGAAGGAATATCAACAGGCTGTGAACCTGGATCCAACCGAGCAGAACTACTTCGCATGGGGCTCGGAGCTGCTGGTGCACCGAGCGGTGTGGCAAGCGGCAGAGGTCTTCAGAAACGGAGTCAAGGCGCATCCGAAATCCGCCAGATTGCTGACAGCACTGGGCACGTCGCTCTTTGCCGGCGCCGTCTACGATGACGCAGCCCGCAGCCTTTGCGATGCTTCCGATCTGGATCCGGCGAATCCAGAGCCATACACCTTCATGGGCAAGGTTGAGATGGCCGCGCCCACGCCGTTGCCTTGCGTTGAGGCGAAGCTGGCGCGCTTTGCGCGGGAGAAGCCTGACAACTCTCTCGCGAATTATCTCTACGCCATGGCTATCTGGAAACGGCAGGAATTGTCTGTGAACAAACTCGCTACGCCACAAGTAGAGGACTTGCTCTCAAAAGCCGTCTCGCTCGACCCAAAATGCTTCGATGGATACCTCCAACTCGGCATCCTCGCGGCTTCGCAGCATGATTATGAAAAGGCGATTCGGCTTTACACCAAGGCGATCGAGATCGATCCGCAGCTGGGCGAGGCGCACTATCGGCTGGGTGTCGCGTATGACCGGCTCGGTCAACGCGAGAAGGCCCAGCAGGAATTCCAGCTTCATGACGAGATCGAAAAACGCCAGGCAGCGGCCGTTGAGCGCGAGCGTCGGGACGTCAAGCAGTTCGTAGTGGTGCAGGGGCAGCCGGCAACTTCCGTGGCCCAGTAAAGAAGCCCTATTTCAGTTTGGACTTGAACGTCGCAACGATGCCATCGCCTTCGCGAATCGTGAGTATCTGGTTCGCCTTGACCTGCGCGAATCGTTCGATTTTCTGCGTAGTCGGCCACTTCACTTCAATCGCATCCACGGTCTCAAGCTTTCCCAGGCCGAAGTGCAGGCGCAAATCGCTTTGCGACATGACACTGGCGCCGCTGTGTACTTCGTCCATCTGGATGTGCTTCCCGGTGAAGACTCGTACCCGCGCGCCGATTGCAGTGCGATTGCACTTGGTTCCTACCAGCTTGATCTTGATCCAGTTCTGCTTGTTGCCGCCGTCATTGCGAAGCAGCGAGGGCAGATCATTCATGTTCAGGATCAGTGCATCCATGTCGCCGTCATTGTCGTAATCGCCAAATGCCGCGCCTCTGCTCGAGAAATGCTCGCTGATGCCGGGGCCCATTTGCGCAGAAACATCCTTGAAACGGCCATCGCCCAGGTTTTTGTAGACGAGGCGCGGATTCTTGAACTTTTGGTCGAAATCGTACTTGTCTATTTCGGGATAGACGTGCCCATTCACCTGAAGAATGTCCGGCCAGCCATCATTGTCGTAGTCAATGAAGCCGCAGCCCCACGCCACATAGCCGCTGTTCACTCCAATGCCGGCGGCAAACGTCACGTCGCTGAATGTCCCGTCGCCATTGTTGTGGTAGAGATTGCAGGTATCGTCCGCGAAATTGGTTTTGAAGATGTCGAACCAGCCATCGCAGTCGTAATCCGCAACAGCAATGCCCATTCCGGCCTGTTCGTGACCACTATCGCTATAAGCGCAGTCCGCCATCACCGCAATATCCGTGAACGTGCCGTCATGATTGTTCTGGAACAGGATGCTGGGTTCGGAGTCTACCGCAACATAAATATCCGGCCACCCATCATTGTTGAAGTCATAGGAGACGGCAGTGATCGAGTACCGTGGACCGGCTTTAAGAATCCCCGCCTTCTCCGATACGTCCGTAAACGTTCCATCGCCATTGTTGTGGTAGAGAATGTTCGTATCGGCGGGAAGACCGCGCGGACCGCACAGGATCGGGACGCCCTTCCACTGGCAGTAGTGCGTCGCATCCGCGGATGGAATCTTCTCCGGATCCAGCTTGATGTAATTGCAGACAAAAAGATCGAGATAGCCATCCCGATCGTAATCGAGGAAGGTACAGCCCGCGCCCCATCGAACATCTTTCTGCGAAAGGCCTGCCTTCTGCGTGACGTCGGTAAAGGTGCCATCCCCGTTGTTGCGGAAAAGGATGTTATGCCCCCAGAAGCAGCAAAACAGATCGTCCCATCCATCGTTGTTGTAGTCGCCGACGCACACGCCGGTCTGCCAGCCCGTCCGCGCCAACCCTGATTTCTCCGTTACGTCTGTAAAGGTGCCGTCGCGGTTGTTCTTGTAGAGGCGAGAGGTAGGCGCCTTCCCCGGCGGCCAATGCGCATCCAGCCGATCGCCATTCGTAAGGTAGATATCCAGCCATCCATCATTGTCGTAATCGAAAAAGGCTAGTCCGCTGCCTTTCGCCTCGATGATCGACCGTTTGTGGTCCACGCCTCCCCACACGTTGGGGTCATTCAGCCCCGCTTTTTGCCCCACGTCCACAAACTGAACTGGCGACGCGGCCGGAGTGGACGAGGGGGCTTGCAAGAGGGCCGGATCTCTCCACTTCCAGAGCGGGGTCGCGAGCGCCTCCGTCAACGCGCCGCTGAGCATGACGAGAGAAGATCCGAGGAAACGCCGCCGTGGCAAATTCATAAAGAGTGATTGCGATTATAAAGACCGAGCCTGACATTCGCGGGCAACTGCACGACCCGTCACGGCAATGAGTTCAGCACTTCGATGGCCTGCATGGCAGTCGGATTCTCCGGCTGGATGCGGAGCAGATCCTGCAGTACATCTCTGGCTCTTGCCTTGTCGTTCTGCATGACGTAGAGGCGCGCTAGATTGAGATAGGACTGATCGAAGCCCGGATTTATGCGAATGCAGTTCTTGAACTGCTCCTCCGCCTTCGCGTAATCCTGCTCGCGCACAAAGAGAACGCCCAGGTTGTTCATAGCCTCGGGATAGCCCGGCCGCAGTGCGATGGCTTTCTCGCAAAAAGTACGGCCGCGCTCTGCAACTGGTTTTGCTGAGCGTAGAACATTCCAAGGCTGTAGTTGGCCTCAGGATCGTCGGGCTGAATTTCGAGCGCGCGTTTCAGGGATTCCTGTGCTTTCTCAAAATCGCCCTGCCGCCGATACACATTTCCCAGGTTCAGCAACGCCGTCGCATAAGCGGGCCTCAACAGCAATGACTGCCGAAAATTCTGTATCGCTTCGTCTGCATCTCCTTGCTGAGCGGCCATCATTCCGAGGTTGTTCCACGCTTCCGGGTAATTCGGACGAAGTTTCAACGCCTGTTCAAGATAGTGGCGCGCCTGCGGAAAATCATGTCTCTGCAGGCTGAGGGTCCCAAGATTGTAATACGCCTCAGGATCGTTCGGTTTGGCGGCTACCACCTGTTGAAAGGACGCAGCCGCCTCATCCAGGTAGCCGTGCTGGAACATCGCGACACCGTAGGTGAAATCATTGCGCTGAAATGCGCCCTGGTACAGGGTTCCGGCAAACGGAAGCGCGCTGCGCATACGCTCGGCTGCCGTGGCCGGGACAGATCTTACGTCTGCAAGAACACGCTCCGGATCGATCGGCCCTTGGTACACCTTCACGATCATTCCTGTCTTATCCACTAGAAAGGAGGTCGGAATTCCGAGGTCTCTGCGGCGGTCGAAGAGATACCGGTAGATGATGTTATAGATTCCTGCTACATCCGCCGTTGCAAAGAGAACTGGAAAGAAAAACGCCTCCTGGGCCGCGAACGAGCGTGCTTTACGTCACAGCGCTCGCGTCATCCACGTTGATCGCCAAAACTTTCAGATGAACTCGCAGCAATCGCGGACCGGTGCCGATGGAGAAGTTCCAACTGCTCGCCTGCAAGCGGCGCGGTCGTCGTCCAGAAGTTGAGAAGCACGAAGTCATCGCGAAATTCCCGAAGTTCCCGTTGTCTCTCCGTAAGATCCGGCAGGGAAAACTCCGGCGCCCTCAACGGCTCAATGAGCCACGTCGCCACTTGAGTAGGTAACTGCTCTGGCGTCGGCCGCGGTCCTGCTTGTGCGTAGGCGGGAGGAGGGACGGTGAAGGGCTTAAGCACGAATGCCGCGGAACCCTCTTCCACTTCGACTCGATGGTTTAGTGGCAGAGCCGTCAATTCCTGAGAGAGCCCGCTTGGCCAGCGAATCGTGGCTCGGACTGCTCCTTCCTCTTTTCCGAGCCCAAAAAAAATCTCTTTGGAATGCTGGGCGAGAAAGCCCGACCCGGCCTGCAGATACTTGGTCTGTCGAAGTATTGCCGATTCGACTGTGATCGCCGCCCCAATGGCATCGCGATTGCTCTTTGTCCCTCGCAAGCGAAAGGAGATCGAGTGACCAATCTCCTTCATCGCATTGTGCAGAATCCGTAGTTGCGGCGCATTCCGATTCTTCAGGACGACCTCAAGCCGTCCGTCGTGATCGAGATCGGCGAGAACGAACGAACGACCGTCTTCCGGAAAATCCATCCCCACCGCACCCGAAACCTCGGAGAATGTTCCGTCGCGATTGTTCGCGTACATGACGTTTCTCTCGTAGCCGCTCCAGGAGCTATCCGATCGAATCAATTCGTTCAGCGCCTGCCATCCGCGTTCGTAAGCTAACGCGGGCGTGGCATCGTCTGGCGATCGTCCCACTACCTGACGCCAGAAAAAGCTCGCGAGATCGCTCCGCTCCTGCGCGGAAATATAGCCGTTGGCAACGTAGAGGTCAGGGTAGCCATCGTGATCGAAATCAAAAAAATCGGAGGACCAGGACCAGCGTCCCATCTCCACTCCGGCCTGTTGGCTGATATTTTCAAACTGCCCATTTCCCTTGTTCCGGTAGAGCGAGTTGCCGCGCGCATGCCGCCGGTAGAGCGCTTGAATGTCCTCCGGAGATGTTTCGTGAAAGAACTTCTGCGTCGAGACCCGCTGACCCGCTGCCGACCACATATTCGCAGCATAGATATCTTGCTTGCCGTCATTGTCGAAATCGGACCAGCATGCGCTCATGCCGGCCCCAGCGTCCGCAACGTGGGCCTCACTGGAACTTGCGGCAAACGTGCCATCGCCTTTGTTGCGATACAGGTTGCTGCGTCCAAAGTCATTGGCGACGTAAAGATCAGGCGATCCGCTGGGGTCAGACTCGCCCCAGGCGCACGCGAAGCTATAGCGGTCATTCTCAGCGTTCAACCCCGCCGCTTCGGTCCGGTCGACAAACGTCGCATTTCCTTCGTTATGCAACAGAAAATTCGCCGGACCGTTTCGCGCGTCGAAATACGGCACCGGATAGTGATA
Source organism: uncultured Acidobacteriaceae bacterium (assembly GCA_963815025.1). Taxonomy (GTDB): domain Bacteria; phylum Acidobacteriota; class Terriglobia; order Terriglobales; family Acidobacteriaceae; genus KBS-83. The sequence continues at coordinate 978,198 of CAWFFD010000002.1, forward strand.
CTGATCCAGGCCTAAGTAATAGCTGTATGTGCAGAAGATAGATATCCAGGCGTCCATCGCGATCGTAATCGGCGATCGCAGCATGCGTGAAAGTTCCCTCAGGGGGCCTTGCAAACTGGAAGGCATCCTGCTTGATCGCGAAGGTGCCGTCTCCTCGATTCAGAAACAGCAAGGGCCCTCCGCCGCAAACCACCAGAAGATCCTGGAGCCCTTTGTTTTGAAAATCGGCGAAGAGAGCGCACGCGGTATTGTCCAGCACACCGACTCCAGATTTTTCTGTCACGTCTTCAAAGGTTCCGTCGCCACGATTGCGGTAAAGCCGATTGGGCAATCCCGCCGGTTGGCACACATAAAGATCATCGAAGCCGTCATTGTCGAAGTCGCCCGCGGCAATACCGTTGTTGCCGTACACATCGATGCCGCACGCGCCATCCAGCACCGTGCGCCAGTAGTCGGCGCCACGAAGCATCTGGCTCTTATACGACTCCGCTCCGCCCAGGGCCTGCTGCGTAACGTCGATAAACGCGGGCATACTGACCCGGCTCAGCGTTTCCTCGCCGGCTTCCCAGCGCGTAGCCTTCCAGGCCGTTGGCTCGTTGCGCACCCACTCGGTGCGCCAGGTTCCAACACGCTCCTCGCGACGATTGTCTATCCGGTCGCCGACGATGTCGTATCGAATCTGCAGTCGGACAGACAGCGGACTGCTCGCGGTCTCTTCGATCGCCGTAATTTGAAACTCCGCGACGTCGATTCGTGAAAGCTGAGCCAACCAGTTCTGAATTTCCTGCAGAACCCGCTCATGGCCGTGAACCGTAGCGGTACCAAATCCTCGTCTCACGACCTCGATTCCGTATCCGGCGCGCAGCTTGGTTTCCCTGGCATCAGCTAGCGAGGAAGCTTCGATCGCCTCATCCAACAGGTTCGCCAAGGCCGAATGGTCATGGACCGATCTCCGAAGCGCGGACCCCCACTGATGAAGCTGAGCCTCAATTTCAACGGCATATTTCTCGCTGACGTATTCATCCGTGCCCGGTGGTACAAGCCGGAGAACATCTTCCAGAGGAGACTTCGCGGGGTAGTGCGGAATCAGGCGGATATCAGAAAAGTGGAAGCGGGGATCGGGATCGCCAAGGGCACCCGCGGGTCCGAACAACAGCGAATATCCATGCAGAGGCGATGGACGAAGCAGCAGGGGCGCCACCGCCAGGCCTTTCAGGAGTGTCCGTCGGGACAGGGTGTGATTTTCTCTCGTGTGACGCGGCATCCTCACGGGGTCCCGTGCAGACGGAATGCTATCACCAATTGCCGAGCTGGCCTTTTTCTCCGGCTCGTTCGCGAAAGGAGTTTACTTTGAGTAAACGTGCGGCTCGCCGTGTTAACTCTCTGGTTCCTGTGAACCATCTACTGCTCCACCTTTTGGTTGACAAGTCTTGGGAGAGTGGAATATGTTCCTCTCCGCTGGCATGTAACCGGTTACTTATCGTGTTCTGCCAACCAAGATGTAACCGGTTACCTAAGCCGGGCCAAAGACAGAGGGTAGTTGCTCTAAATGCAAGAATGGGCCTTATGAGGGAGAGAGTGAGGTATTTTCATGGCCACTGATCGCAACGTTTTCTCATGCTTTAGACGTGTCGCCTGCGTAGCCTTTGCATGCCTGTTCCTACTGGTCCAACCGCAACACCTATTTGGCCAGGTGGATGAAGGCGCAATCAACGGTTTGGTTCAGGATTCGTCCGGCGCGGTGGTTCCCAATGCGCGCGTGACCCTCCTGAACACCGATCAGGGCATAACCCTTGAAACAACTACCAGCGCCGCTGGCGAATATGTCTTCTCGCCGGTCAGAATCGGGCATTACACCGTTACGGTCACGGCACCGGGCTTTTCGACGACCACCCAGCAAAACCTGACCGTAACAGTCGGCCAGCACCTGCTCGTTCCCGTCAAGCTGAGCCTCGGCTCCGCGTCGCAAACGGTCCAGGTCACTGCTGCGCCACCGCAGTTGCAGACAGATGAAGCGTCAGTCGGACAAGTCGTCAACCAGCATTCCATAAATAGTTTGCCTTTGAACGGACGCAACTTTACATTTCTTGCGCAGACTGTCGCGGGCGTAAACACGCCGCAGGCCGACACCCGCGGCAACGCCGCCTCCGGTGCCTTCTCCGCTAATGGTCTGCGGCCGGCGCAGAACAACTACCTGCTGGACGGCATCGATAACAACTCCAACGCCGTCGACTTTCTGAACGGAACCAACTTCGTCATCCTTCCTCCACTGGACGCGATCCAGGAATTCAAGGTGCAGACGGCGGACTTCAGCGCTGAGCTTGGCCGCTCCGCTGGCGCCGTCCTGAATGCCACTATCAAGTCCGGCACCAACAGCATTCATGGCGCTGCATGGGAGTTTTTCCGCAATGACAAGTTGGACGCTGCTGACTGGTTTGAAGACAACTCCAACATCCAAAAAGGTGAGTTGCGCCAGAACCAGTTTGGAGCTTCCATCGGCGGCCCGATCATCAAGGACAAACTCTTCTACTTCGGCGACTATGAAGGCTTCCGCCGCGTGCAGGGCACGGTCCTTCCCGGTAGCGTGCCGACACTCACCGAACGAAACAGCGGTTTCACCAATCTCTCTGACCTGATCACCCTCCAGAACGGTGCACCGCGGACCGATGCGTTAGGCCGATCCATACCCTATGGCACGGTTCTTGATCCTGCAACTACTCGTGCTGTCACAGCTGGCGCAGTGGATCCAGTTTCCGGCATCCGGGCGACGCAATCAGGCTTCGTTCGCGACCCGTTCGGATCGTGCGGACCAAGCCAAACCATCTATACGCTCCCGGGCTGCGGCTTGAATCAACTTCCTGTCGGCCGTCTGGATCCAAACGCTGTCAAACTGTTGAATCTTTTCCCCGTGCCCACCACCGGTGGCTTCACCAACAACTTCACCAACAGCCCCAAACTCTTTGAACATAAGAACGCCTACGACATTCGCGTCGACTTCAACCCTTCCGCAAAAGATCAGGTCTTCGGTCGCTTCAGCTACGCGGATGACCCGCAATTCATTCCCGGCATCTTTGGAGGCATAGCGGACGGCGGAAGCTTCAATCAGGGCATTCAGACGTACAAATCCAATCAGTCAGTCTTGGCTTATACCCACGTCTTCACGCCGAGCACCATCAACGTGGCACGAGTCGGCTTCAACCACCTCCATACCACCCGCTTCGGACCGGAAGGCAGCACGCAAGGCATCCCGGCGCAATTCGGGATTCAGGGCGTCCCGCAGAACAGTGAGAATGGCGGCCTCCCGGCGATCCAAATCGCGGGTCTAACTGAACTCGGCAGCAATGACTATCTGCCCTCCGACGAAGTCAGCCAAACCCTGCAGGTCACAGATGACTTCACCAAAATCTACGGCAAGAACAGCTTCAAAATGGGCATGGAGTATCAGAGCGTAAACTTCAACACCCTGCAGCCTGCGTTCTCGCGAGGTCAATTCAACTTCAACGGTAACTACGCCGGCGTTCCAAGCCAGGGCGGCGACCAGACCGGTCGCGCCGCAATGCTGCTGGTTCCGACCAATTCGACAGTTCCGGGTGGTATCAACGGCATTGGCGGCGCTAACCAAGTACAGGCATCCAACATCAGCAAGACCTACGACCAGAGGTCTTACCTAGCGGTCTATTTCCAGGACGACATCAAGCTCAGCCCCGTATTCACCCTCAACCTCGGTCTGCGTTGGGATTACTTTAGCCCCATCTCCGAGACCAACGGTGGTCAGGCTAACTTTGTCCAGTCCGGACCACCCAATGGTGTGCCGACCTTCCTGATACCGGCATCGGGGAAAGACGATAGACAGCTGTCGTCAACCGCCAACAATCCGTCGTTGAACGGTGAAGGCTTCCTCGACCTGCTTGCCAAGGACGGCATCGCGCTCGGCTCGACTAGCAAATATGGAAATGCGCTGGTCCAGACGCAAAAATACAACTTCGCTCCGCGTGCCGGCTTCGCCTATCAAGCTACCTCAAAACTTGTCGCGCGCGGCGGTATCGGCCTCTTCTTCAACTCATTTGAAAATCAGGGATACGGCCCCAACATCGGCGAAAACTATCCTTTCGTTTACAACTTCAACTTCCAGACAAATGGCTCTGACAGCGCGCCCTTCGGTGCTGGACCCAATCCGTATGGTACATGCGGAACAGCAGGTGTCGGCGGCAGTGCGCCGATCGGCACTGGTCTCAGCTGCGCCGCCTTTACTCCTCTGGCGGTCAACGCGAAAGGACTGGCGCTGCAGGGACTGCAGTTCAATTACCAGACGCCGCGTACTTTGAGTTCGAACCTGACTCTCCAATATGCGCTGACCAACACAATCACAGCACAAGCGGCGTACGTATTTACCGATGGGAGTGATCTTCAAAACGGTGTTGGTAACAATAGAGTTTCTCAACTTGTGGCGGCCAACACGAGCACCACTCCTTTTGTCCCTTTCGCGGATTTCTCTCAGGGCGGTAGCTATCAGAGAAATGTCGGAAGCAGCATCTACAACGGCTTGCAAACCAAGCTGGAACAGCAACTCTCCAACGGCTTGTCCTATCTATTCACCTACACCTACTCCAAGACGTTTTCCGATGCGGGCGACTTGCTCAACGGCAGTCCCAACGAAGGTTTTCGAGCACCATATATTCCGGGTGCGGGCCCGCGCTTTGACTGGGGTCCGGCCGACTTCGATATCCGCAACGTATTTCACATAAACGGCACCTACGAGCTTCCGCTTGGCCAAAATAAGAAATACCTGGCCAATATCGGAAAGTTCGGCAATCAGGCTGTGGGAGGTTGGAGCGTCAACTGGCTCGCGACTCTCCAAGGTGGTCAGCCCATCGTTCTCAGTTGCCCAAACGCAACAACTTCTGGGACAAACTGCAATGACTTGGCGGTTCCCGGGCAGAGCCAGAAGCTTGGCCTGAAAACCAAAACGGGTACCGACGGCAAGATCAACCTGTTCTGGTTTGGGAATCCGGCTGCCTTCAATCAGCCCTGTCAGCTGGGGCCAAATGGCCAACTGTTGACGCCACTCACACCAACCGGATGCGTGCCCCTCCCCGGTTTGGCGATCCTGGGTGATCGGCCTGGACAGTCCGTCGGTCCGGGCTTCCATCGGCTGGACTTCTCAGCCTTCAAGGGTTTCCAGATCAACGAACGCATCTCCATGCAGTTCCGGGCGGAGTTCTTCAACATCCTCAACCATCCGAACTTCAATGCACCGAACTTCGGCGGCAACGGAGTGTCATCCATTGGAGGCTCGGGCAACTTCACCAACGCCGCCTTCGGTCAAATCGGGTCCACTCGCGACGCTCCCTACGATCCACGGCAGATCCAGTTTGCTCTGAAGCTGTACTACTAACGCTATCCTTCTAGGCGAGGAGAAACACCCCGGAACCATCTTTCCGAGGTGTTTCTCTTTTGCGTAGCGCAATGCTCACGCGATAATGGCCGAGGTGGTTTGTGAGCAAGGGGTCTCCATTCCGGCGCGTCTTTATTTGGTCCATGCTTTTTTGTGCGGCACTTGCCGCAGCGCAAGACGATCAGAGCAAAGTTCTGAATCGCGAATTTCAATCAGCGGTCGCGCAATACAACGCTGGCAATCTGCCCGAGTCGGCAGCTCAACTGGAAAAGCTTCTGCCTCAGGTACCCGAGAGCTTCGAGGCCCACGAGCTACTCGGTCTGGTCTACGCTGCACAATCGAAGAGCCAGCAATCGGTCGAGCAACTACAAATTGCCGTGCGCTTAAGACCGGACTCGGCAGCAGCGAGAACGAATCTGGCAACAGGCCTCCTCCATTTAGGAAAGTCTCCATTGGCTGAAGAGCAGTTCCGCAAGGCGCTCGCCCTGGAGCCGAATGATTTCCAGGCAAATCACAATCTGGCTGAGTTCTATCTCCAATCCGGAAAGATTCCGCAGGCGATACCGCTTCTCGAAAAAGCGCGGCACATCCATCCTTCCTCCTACGACAACAACTACAACCTGGCGATGGCCTATTTCCTCACCGGCCGCCTGAACGACGCGAGGCAGCTCGCGAAGAGCATTGCGCAACAGAAAGACGTGGGTGAGCTGCACAACCTGCTCGGCAAGATCGACGAAAAAGATGGCAAGTTCATCGACGCGGCAAACGAGTTCGAAACTGCAACCCGCATGGATCCGAGTGAAGATAACCTTTTTGTTTGGGGGAGCGAACTTCTTCTTCACAGAACCTACGAACCCGCCATTCAGGTCTTTCAGCAGGCCACACAACGCTTTCCGAATTCGTCTCGGTTGTGGGTCGGCCTGGGAATGGCGCTCTACGCGCGCACCAGGTATCAGGAGTCGATCAAGGCCCTACTCGCGGCAGCAGATCTAAGTCCTACCGATCCTCGTTGTTATCTGTTTTTATCGAAGGCATATTTCAGTTCCCCAACTCAGGCGGACGACGTCATTCAAAGATTCCGGCGATACTCCGAGGTCGAACCCGGGAACGCGCTGGCGCAGTACTACTATGCCGTCAGTTTGTGGAAGGGAAAACGATCCGAAGCCACCAGCATCGACTATCCGTTGATCGAATCATTGCTGCACAGATCGATCGCCTTGGATGGAACTCTGGCGGAAGCGCACTTACAACTGGGTATTCTCTACTCTGACCAGCATGAGTACGCCAAGTCATTTCCGGAGTACACCCGCGCTGTGGCGTTGGATCCCAATCTTCCCGATGCTCATTACCGGCTGGGCCAATACTATGTCCACGCCGGGCAGAAGAATCAGGCGCAGCAGGAATTCCAGACATTCCAGCAACTCCAAACACATCACCTGGACGAGGTCGATAAGGAACGCGCCGAAGTCCGGCAATTCGTATATTCATCCACCTCAGGCTCGACGAAGCCTTGATTCCCGTACTGCCGTGACGACTGGATGCATGGACAAAAAGCGTTGCCGCTGCAACAGCGTTACGCTAAGGAGCAGAAGGATAGCCTCGTCGCACGGCTGAAAGAGGTCACCAGCTTCCTCGCCACGACGCCGTAATTACCAACCTTCATCGGAGATTTGCCAGCATGCCCTCCGCGCCATCCAACTTCATCCGATATCTCTTCGGTTCAACGCCGGATGCAAAGCAGGGTATGTCGAATCGCCTGATTGCCCGCTGGCTCTTCCTACGGGCGCTCGGCCTTATTTATTTCTCCGCATTTTTCTCACTTGTCTTCCAGATCCGCGGCCTCATCGGCCCGCAGGGTATTCTGCCGGCAGGCGAATACCTCGAGCATGTCCGGCACGGTGTTGGTCCGCTGCGCCTCTGGTATGCGCCCACCATCCTGTGGCTCTCCGCCAGCAACCACATGCTCATCGCGCTCTCCATCGTGGGCATGCTCGCGTCGCTGCTCCTCGTTGCAAACATCTGGCCACGAGCCATGCTGGTCATCTGCTTCATCGGCTTTCTCTCTTTCGTCGGCGCGGCGCAGGACTTCTCAAATTACCAGTCAGACGGCATGCTGCTCGAAGCAGGCTTCATCAGCCTTTTCCTTGCGCCCTACGGCCTGCTTCCCGGCTGGGGCGCAGTTTCACCACCGCCGCGCGCCAGCGTTCTCCTGTTGCTGTGGGAGTGGTTCCGCATCTACTTCGAGTCCGGTGCCGTCAAGCTGCTCAGCGGCGACCCCACCTGGCGCAACTTCACAGCGATGGATGAGTACTACCAGAACGGCCCGCTCCCCACCTGGATCGGCTGGTACATCCAGCACCTGCCGGAGTGGTTTCACAAAGCCACTGCCTTCACCACCCTGCTGATGGAACTCGGCCTGGTCTTCATGGCCTTTCTGCCACGGCGCTGGCGCATTGCATGTTTCTGCATCGTCACTTTATGGCAGGCGGGCGTCATCCTTACCGCGAACTACACCTTCCTCAACTATCTGGTTCTCGTGCTCGGGGTATTGCTGCTGGACGACCGTCTGCTCTGCCGTTTTCTCCCCGCCCGCTTCCGCGACCGCTTCCCGCGACTTCCCGAGCCGGCGTCGCTGGAGGATGAGGTCACCCGTGATGCCGAACCGGACGTGGAAGCATCCATCGGCCGGCCGCGCGCCGCGGTTCGCCGTCATCTCGGCGCGCTGCGTCTCGCTGTCACCGCCGTTATGCTCACCTGGGTCTTCTACGACACATCGCTCTTGTTGATACATATGTTCTGGCGTACAGAGCCGTTGCCTGGCGAACCCATCGTCGCCCTTGAGCCATTCCGCATCGCGAACCAATACGGCCTCTTTGCTGTGATGACGCCCCACCGTTACGAGGTCGAATTCCAGGGCTCCCAGGACGGCGCCACCTGGACCGCCTATCCCTTCCGCTACAAGCCACAGGACCTATCCGGCGCCCCCGGCCTCTACGCTCCCTATCAACCACGCTTCGACTGGAATCTCTGGTTTGCCTCGCTCGGCGCATGGCCGGATTACCCCATCGTGCCTCGCGCCTTGGAGCTCCTGCTCACCAACGACCACGATGTACTCCAGCTCTTCGCCGGAAACCCGTTCGCCGGCACCCCACCGCGGTATGTTCGTGCCGTTCTCTGGCAATACTGGTTCACTTCGATGGGGGAGAAACGCACCACTGGGAAATGGTGGCGCCGTCAGCTTCTCGGCACCTACGCGCCCACCATCGAGCGCAATGCCGACGGTCGCTTCGTCATCCTGCAGGACGCTTCGCTTTCAGGACCTCAATAACTCCGCGCAAATAGCCGCGCCATTCACACAGGCACCGCGTCCTGGGAGTATTCTGTCTGGCAAAGGAGTACGTCTATGCTGCGCAGAGACTTCCTTCGCCGCTCCGCCTCCGGGTTGGCAGCCACCTGGGTTGCCAGCAGAGCCGCGCGGGCTACCCGCCTTGTACTACCGCAACCCTCCGGCAAGTACCGCGCGCACGATGACGTGGTTCTTGGCCGCACCGGCATCCGCACCAGCCGTCTGGCCATGGGCACGGGCACCATCGGCGGCGGCGGCGAGTCCAATCAGACACGCCTCGGCACCAGCCCCTTCGTCACTCTTATGCTCGATGGCTACCACGAGAACGGCCTCCGCTTCTTCGATACGGCCGACTCCTACGGCAGTCATCCGTACGTAGCCGCAGCCATCAAGCAACTGCCGCGTGACAAGGTGACCGTGCTCACCAAGACCGATCACCGCGATCCGAAGGAAGTGCGCGCGGATCTTGACCGCTTCCGCCGCGAGCTGGGCACCGACTACATCGACATTCTGCTGATTCACTGCACTACGGAAGGGGACTGGACCACTCGATATCGCGGCGTCATGGACGTTCTTTCGGAGGCCAAGCAGAAGGGCATCATTCGCGCCCACGGCGTCTCCTGCCACAGCATCGAGGCGCTTCGTGCCGCGGCCGCGGCATCCGATTGGGTGGATATCGACCTCGTCCGGCTAAATCCGGTTGGCGCTCACATGGATGCCGATGCAGACACCGTCATCGGCGTGATCAAGCAGATGCGTAAGGCCGGCACCGGTATCGTTGGCATGAAGATTCTCGGCCAGGGTGCGATGCGCGACCGGCCGTCGGAGGCAGTGCGTTTCGCACTGGGCAGCGGTGTGCTCGATGCCTTCACCATCGGGACGGAGTCGCAGCGCGAGCAGGACGACCTTACCCGCCACATCGCTGCTGCATAGGCGCCCCGCGTTCGGGTTAACGTGCCGTCACGATCGCGGCCGGAGCCACCTGAGCTACCGCTGCATGTGCGGCGCTCTGCTGGAGCGTTGCCTCGTGTGCTACGACGTTTTGCGCCGCCACAATTGCCAGCGGGATGCTGACATATAAAGCCAAAATGCCGAATGCTGCTTTCATGTTCGTTCTCCGCAGCCGGATGCCGCATAACGATCCTTCCACCGTCCCTTCTGGCCAGCCCTCCCACCTTCGGCGCGTGACCGTGACTACCGTACTCATTTCCCGAAATGATCCGCTATGGCGCGCCGATTGCCAGCTCAAGCTCCACCTTCGTGTCACCTCCTCTGCTACCTTTCGCCGTCGGATGACAGACATTGCGCACGCGGCAAGGAGCAATTCGGAGGATCTCGCGCTTACGGCAATGGTCGTCCTGTGCGTGGCGGGTTTCGGCAGTGGCTGCATAAGCGGTATCCCATCTTCCACGCCTGCTGGCGCCGCACGCGATCTGCGCGAAACGCTGCATCTATGACGGTGAATATAATTGTGCTCTGACTAACCTCTTACCCCCGAGCGTGAATGGTGTTGCACGAGTGAAATTATCGGACTACGTATTCAGCAGGCTGAAGGAATGGGGCGCACGCCACGTTTTTCTAGTCACCGGCGGCGGCGCCATGCACCTCAACGATTCCATTGGCACCTCTGGCCTCCATTACATCTGCACCCACCACGAGCAGGCCGCCGCCATGGCTGCTGAAGGTTATGCACGCATTGCGAACGCTCCAGGCATCGTGAATGTAACCACCGGCCCAGGCGGCATCAATTCGCTGAATGGCGTCTTTGGCGCGTGGACCGACTCGATCCCGATGTTGATCCTCTCGGGACAGGTAAAGCGCGAAACCTGCATGGCCACCTATGGTCTGACTGACTTGCGCCAACTTGGCGATCAGGAAGTCGACATCATCCGCATGGTGAAGGGGATCACGAAGTACTCTGTCTTCGTCAACGACCCGGACTCCATTGCCTATCACCTCGAGCGCGCCTGGCATCTCGCACAGAATGGCAGGCCCGGCCCATGCTGGCTGGATATTCCAGTGGACGTTCAATCAGCACAGGTCGATCCGGACGACACTGCGTCACTACGATCCCCTCGAAGACGAGCTACAGTTCGACCCCTCCACCATTTCCGCGCAGGTCAAAGATGTCCTGGAACGGATCGCGAAAGCGGATCGGCCTGTCCTCTTCGCCGGAAGCGGCGTACGCCTCGGCAACGCGCTCAACGAATTCGAGCAGGTCATTCGCCTGCTGCGCGTGCCCGTCGTCACCGCGTGGACACACGATCTGATTGCATCGGATGATGAGCTTTTCTGCGGCCGCCCGGGCACTATCGGCGAACGCGCAGGAAACTTCACAGTGCAGAACTCGGACGTTCTCCTCGTCCTGGGTTCGCGGCTGAATATCCGCCAAACCAGCTATAACTGGGCGTCATTCGCACGCTTCGCAACAAAAATACAAGTCGATGTAGACGCAGCCGAATTGCGCAAGCCACTGCAGCAGCCGGACCTGCCCATTCACTGCGATGTAAAGCTGTTCCTGGCAGAGATGGCACGTCAACTCGCGGGGTATTCACCGAAACACGAAAAGTGGCTCTGCTTTGCAAAACAGTGGAAGACAAAATATCCAGTCGTGCAGGAGAAGCAACGTGTCCCTGGACCACCACTGAATTCATACGATTTCATCGACAAGCTCTTCGCCATGCTCACTGGCGACGATGCTGTTGTCTGCGGCAACGCGACTGCCTGCATCGTGCCGTATCAGGCAGGTAAGTTGAAAAAGGGCGAGTCGTCTCATCTCGAACTCCGGCTCCGCTTCCATGGGATACGACCTCCCGGCCGCCATCGGCGTCGCCGTTGCCACTGGCAGGCGGGCGATCTGTCTTGCAGGAGATGGCTCCATCCAGATGAATGTGCAGGAACTGGCCACCGTCGTTGGAAACCATCTGCCGGTAAAAATCTTCGTGCTGAACAATAATGGATACCTTTCCATTCGCCAAACCCAGACCGGATTTTTCCAAGGACGCAAGATTGGCGAAAGCAAGGACAGCGGCGTCACCATTCCATCCATGTTGAAAGTGGGTCACGCCTACGGTCTGCCTTCCTTTCCCATCGCAACGGTGCAGGACCTCGAGATCGTTCGACGGGAGCTGGATACTCCGGGCCCGACATTGTTTGATGTCCAGCTCGACCCCGCCCAGGAATTTGAGCCACGCCTTCGCTCAAAGATCGCCCCCGATGGCAAAATTACGACTCCGAATCTGGAAGATATGTATCCGTTTCTCTCGCCTGAGGAATTGGCGGAAAATATGCTGGCGAAGGAAGACCAGGTGAGTGTCAAGCTTCCGCGATGTCTGCTCTTCGATATGGATGGCACTCTTCTCGATTCGCTTCCTGGGATTGAATACTCGGTAAAAGCTGCCTTTGATGCCGCAGGCTTGCCCGAACGAACCTTCGATCTTCGCGAGCTGATCGGCCCTCCGATTCGCATCATTCTGTCGCGTGCGGCAGAAACAGATGATCCGGCTCTCCTGGATACGTTGGAACGGCATTTTCGAGCAAGCTATGACAACGAAGGCTGGCGGCAATCGGCATTTTTTCCCGGGGCTCTGGAGGTATTGCGGACAATGAAAAAGAGCGGCCATCGCCTGTTTATTGTTACGAATAAGCCCCGCCACATTTCGACTATGGCTATCGAGGCAGAAGGCGCGGCCTTCCTTTTTGAGAGAATCTATACGCGCGAATCCAAAGAGCCTCCATATGTCTCCAAGGCAGATATGGTGCACGCGCTGTTAACCGATGAGCATCTTTCCCCGCAGGACTGCGTCATGGTCGGCGATACAATGGAAGACGCAGGTGCAGCCGCGATGCATAGGATCAACTTCATATTCATGGCGCACGGATACGGCGAGGTTTCTTCTGCGCATCCGGTAATGCTCAAACTCAGAAGCTTTTCTGAATTTATGCCATATCTGGCAGTGGAGAACGCCTGGTGATCGATAAAGACATCTTTGAAGATCTGTTTGTTCTCGAGCTAGCCAACAATCACCTCGGCAGTGTCGATCGCGGTCTCAGAATCATCCAGGAGTTTGCGCAGGTCGTCCGCTTCAATAATGTCCGCGCGACAATCAAACTGCAGTTCCGTGACGTCGGCACATTCGTCCATAAGGACTATCTGAACTCCAGCGAACGCTACATCGCCAAGACGCTGCGCACCGCGCTAACCGACGATGAGTACGCCACGCTTGTGAAAGCAATCCGTCAGGCCGGCTGTATTCCAACCGCTACCCCCTTCGATGAGCGCTCCGTAGATCTATGCGTTGAGCTTGGCTTGCCCATCATCAAGGTTGCCAGTTCTGACCTGAATGATTGGGTGCTGCTCGAAAAGATCGCGAAGACCAAGAAGCCTGTCATCATCTCCACTGGCGGGTCCTCACTGAAGGACATGGATGATGTCGTCACCTTCTTTGCAAACCGCAACATTCCTCTTGGAGTGAACCACTGCGTGTCGATTTACCCATCGGAGGATTCCGAACTCGAACTCAACCAGATCGACTTTCTGCGCAGTCGCTATCCCAACAACACCATCGGCTTCTCGACACACGAATGTTCCGACTGGAAAGACTCGATGCTGATTGCGTATGCCAAGGGTGCGCGTACTTTCGAACGGCATATCGACACCGATAGCGATGGCACAAAGGTGGCGCCGTACTGCAGCCTGCCGCACCAGATCGATGAGTGGTTTAAGGCCCTCCAGAAGGCAAAAGCGATGTGTGGCGCTCCGGGATCGCAAAAACGCATTCCGCCCAAAAAAGAGATTGAATATCTAGATGCTCTCGTCCGTGGTGTCTATGCAAAGGGAGACTTACCGGAAGGCCATCAGCTCACTGATCGCGATATCTATCTGGCCATCCCGCTGCACAAGGGACAGCTCTCCTGCCGCGAGCTGATGAACGGTGAGCTGCTGCTCAATCCGGTGAAGGCGCACCAAGCCATCCGTATCGATGACATCGAGAGCCCATATTCCCAGATTCCATCCCTGCGAAAGACGATCTATGCCCGCGGTATGGCTGATCCAATCGAATCTCCTGCAGGCGGGCTCGACAAGGTACGCCTCATGCCGTCGGGTACAGAGGAGTCTTCGAGGAAGTAATCCAGAGTCCGCCCCGCGGAGCGCCTTGTGTCCGGAGGGCTAGTAAAAAATCGGGGCTCGCTATTTTGTGATGATCACCGTTCCCGCCATGTCCGGAAGTTGCACCACTCGAGCACCGGTCGCTTTCGAGAACTCGTCCACGGCACTTCGCACCCCGCGGTACCGGCGATTGTTGTAGTCGTGGACAAATATGTATCCGCCCTGCGAGAGCCGCTCATAAAAGTAGTGAAGTCCCGCCAGTGTCGGCTTGTAGAGATCGACATCGAGACTCACGAATGCAAAGGTCTCATCGAGACCGTTTGCAGTCTCAGGAAAATATCCTTTCCGGATAAACACTTTTTCCGGAAAGGTCATACGCGAGAGCACCATCTCGACGCTGGTGTCCTGGAAGTCTCCCACAGCAGCCTTCGAATGCCTCTTCTCTTCACCGCCGGAAAGATCATTCTCAGAGAACCCTTCAAATGTATCGAAGAGGTAGAGCTTCCGTTCGAAGAACAGCCGATTGAGGATACTCGCGAGTTCCCCGCGGTACACTCCAAGTTCTGCGATCGATCCCGGCACTCCTAGTTCGACGATGCGATCCGCCGCCAGCCGCACTGACATCATGCGACAGTAATCGTCCTGACTAGGTCCCAGCTCTGGATGAGTATCTGGCCATATGGGCATGGTGCACAGGGAAAACGGGTGGAGGCCAAGCCCCAGATGGCGATTCAACGCCTCCAGGTCCTGATTCACTCTTTGGCGCAGCTCACCGTCGAAGTTGGAATAGAACAAGAGAATTTTTTCCCTCGGTACACCTCGATCCACAAGCTGTTTGCGGATCACGTCGCCGCTGCGTGTAGTGACCACGACAAAATCGTAGACGCTCGTCTCGAGCACATCCGGAGCAAAAACCCGATGTCCCGAGGCGATCTTTCCATGCTTGCTCGGGTCGTTGTCGCACAGGCAAACAACCTCGACATGATCGGGTAGAACACTGAGAAAGTCAGCGAGGCCGCTGCCCCCACCAAAAAGTACGATCCGCATCGCCATTTGTTTTCAACTCAATATCTTCGCCCCCGAGATGGAACATCTCTTAAGCCGCAAGAGGCACTCGCAATATCCTATCTGTTTGCTACGAGGGCGATGCCGCCTAATCCCGTCGAGCCAGCGGGATCCTGGCATATAAGCCAGGATCCGAATGCTGCTTTCATGAGTCGTTCTCCGTAACCAAATGCCGCAAAAACAAGGTTTTCGCTGCGCCCGCCAGACGAATGACAATTCAGAAACAATTGTTCCGCGCCAGCGATAGGCTTGCGGAGCTATACTCAGCTCGCCTTCGCGGGGCAGATTCCCGGCCAACAGTAGATGCCGGGCAGGTTCCTCGCCAGGAAGACGGGAGCCACTATGACAAACTCTCCCATATCCACATCCGCGGCAGTCCTTCTAGCCGTCGCGCTTTGCGGCGCACCACTTCTCGCACAGCAGGCCACACAAGCCGATTCGCCCGACAGCCCACCCGCTGTCTCTGCCCCCCAATCGGATGCGGCCGCACCCGGAGTGCGGATCGTCCGGCTCAGCCAGGTGAATGGTGAGGTGCAACTGGACCGACAGACAGGCCGCGGCTTCGAAGCCGCCTTCGCCAACCTGCCCATCACCCAGGGCGGAAGGTTGCGCACCGGCAACGGCGTCGCCGAAGTCGAATTTGAAGACAACAGCAGCCTTCGCCTGACCCCGCACAGCCTCGTGGAGTTTCCCGTTCTCTCGCTTGGCCATGATGGAATCCGCGCATCGACAATTCATGTCGTAGAGGGCGCCGTCTACGTCAGCTTGACGAAGAGCAAAGAGAGCAACGTCAACCTCACCTTCGGCAAGGAAACGCTCGCCCTTAGCCCCTCCGCCCATATCGAACTCGCCGTCGACGGCAAGCAGCCTCGGTTAGATGTGCTGGATGGCACGGTGCAGGCGACGAACGGCGCCTCCACCACCACCGTCGGCCGCAAGAAGGAGCTCCTGTTCGATTCCACGAACTCCAGCGCTCCTACACTGGTCAGCAAGAATGAAAAAGGCGCTTACGATGCATGGGACAAGCAAGCGGTGGATTATCACCAGCGTCTCGCGCCCACCAACGGCGAATATGCGTCCACGCCGTACGCCTATGGCCTGAACGACATGAACTACTACGGAAACTTCGCGAGTATCGGCGGCTGCGGCATGATGTGGCGGCCCTACCTCGTCAGCGCGAACTGGAGTCCCTACGCGAACGGCATCTTTGCCTGGTATCCGGGAGCCGGCTACTCGTGGGTCTCGCCCTATCCCTGGGGCTGGACAGCCTTTCACTCGGGTAGTTGGAACCTCTGCAACGGTAGCTGGGGATGGCAGCCTGGCAATCAATGGAATGGGCTGCGGAACATTCCGGCGGTAAGCCGGCCGGGCTCGCCGATCCGTCTTAAGCTGCCAGCTCGTCCCATGCCCCTCGGCGCCACCATGGTCGCGGTCAACGAGAAGCCACTCGTGATCTCCAGGATGAACGGCCAGGACGCATTCACCTTCCGCAAGGACTCAGCCGGGCTCGGGGTCCCCCGCAGCACATTCGGAAAGCTCAACCACATCTCCGCCAGCGTGGATCAGCATGGTTCCGTGGAGAGACCGGTATACGTCGGGTCGTCACCCAGTGGCTGGCAGCAGGAGCACGCCTCGTCGCTGGCAGCGGGCCACGGCGCCACCGCCAGCCACACCATGCCCGCGGGCAGCCATTCGAGCGCAATCTCCTCGAATTCGTCCGGTTCCGGCGGCAGCCGAAGCGGTGGCGGCCAGGCCGTTTCTACCGGTTCCTTCGGCGGATCCGGTGCATCCCTCGGCGGCACCGGTGGCGGCAGCCACGGATCTGCCGGAGGCGGAGGCCACCACTAAGGCATCCTCGACTAAGGCGTCCTCGGCATTGGCATAGTTCACCCGTGGTTGATAATTCCTTGCCAATACCGCGCGTGTGGCTCCCGAATCGGGCTCGCGCACTCGCCACCACCAGCCAGACCCATCATTTGCTTGTGGGCCTTGTTGACGCAGTGGTATATTCCGACCGGTTACCCCCCCAAAATCACCTGGACAGGCTTCCCCAAGCCTCATCGTTCCACCTTTGCTCGCTATTCCCCTTGCGAGTCCACCCGTGCCGGCAAATCAGGACGGGTGAGGGCCACACAGTCATAAACATCGGGCTACCAGGGCCATAGGAATCCCGCGGGGGAGTGAATCATGAGATCGCTGCGCGATGAAAGTGGCCAAGCCCTGGTCGTTGTTGCCCTTGGCCTCACCAGCCTGCTCGGCTTCATCGGGCTCGCCGTGGATGTCGGTTCGCTGATGCACAACAAGAGGGAGCTGCAGGTTGCCGCGGACGCCGCCGCCATTGCTGCGGCCATGAGCCGAAACGCGACTGGATATACAGCAGCCGGGCAAAATGCGAGCGCTGCGAATGGCTTTGCCAATGGAGGCACCGTAACGGTCACCATCAACTCAACGCCAACCTCCGGAGAGTATCTCGGTCAGCCTGGCTATTACGAAGCCATCATCCAGAAGACCGAGCCGACGATCTTTATGGGCCTCTTCGGTCATGGCTCGGTACCGGTTGGGGCGAGGGCAGTGGCAGTGGCGCAGTCGAGCAATGGGGCCAACACCGGCTGCGTGTACACCTTAGGCGCAACTGGAACGGACTTTTCAGTCAACGGAAATGCCAATATTCAGGCTCCGCAATGCGGACTGAACGTCGACTCCAGCAGCAGCGGGGCAATGACCGTAAACGGAAACATCACGATGGACATGGCGTCCATCGGCATCGTCGGCGGCTTTTCGAAGAACGGAAATGTAAGCCTCACGCCCGCCACGCCGACTACGGGCATCGTCCCTTACAGCGACCCCCTGTCCTATCTTCCGGGATATTCCTGTACGGCGAGCGCGTGCACGCCTCCCGGTGGCGGGTCGAACATTACGTGCCAAGCCAATCCGAATTACAACGGGAACAATACCGTCACGGTTTCCCCAGGATGTTTCAACGGATTCACCACCAATGGCAACCAAACGGTGAATTTCAACCCCGGCACATACATCATCGACGGAAGCAGCGGGCTCCAGTTCAATGGCAACAGCGTGATCAACGGGACGGGAGTAACGTTCTACATAGCCAACGGAGCTATTCAGGTGAATGGCAACACATCCCTGAACCTTTCGGCTCCAACGTCCGGCACTTTCAACGGCGTGCTATTCGACCAGAGCGCCAGCGATACAAGCCCGGCAATCATTAATGGCAATGCTGGCTCAAACCTTAAGGGAGTGATGTATTTTCCGGGTGCACAAGTGACGATCAACGGAAACAGCGGCACAACCATCTACACCGACTTTGTTGTGAGTTCACTGGTGCTGAATGGAAATGTCGGCTTCCAGGACTATGCCGCACTGGGCGGCAGCGTCACCTCTCCCCTGACAGTTGTGACCTTGGTGGAGTGAAATATGAAAAGGATCTTCACAGCAGACTCCTTCGTACACAGTCTTCGATTCCAGCCATTCACGTTCCGTTCTCTCCTGCGTCGCGAAGCTGGCCAGAGCATGGTGGAAGTCGCCCTCTGCCTGCCTCTCTTCTTCATCCTGATCCTGGGAACGGCTGAGATCGCCAGCATCGCCTGGTCCGCCGTTCAGGTTCAGAATGCAGCGCGCGCGGGAGCGCAATTTGGCGCCCAATCCAGAGCGGCTGCTTCAGATACAACGGACATCACCACCGCAGCGAAACGCGATGCCCCCGCGCTCACGACCATGACGGTAACGCCAAGCCAGTCATGCCAGTGCATCAATACCTCGACCGGCGCTACGGCCGGCACAGGTTGCGCCACGATTACCCAATGCCCGGCTCCCTTCATGATCATCGAGCAGGTCCAGGTCAATACCTCCGCAGCAGTGACGCCGCTGTTTCATTTGCCGGGCCTGCCCGCTTCGTACACGCTCGCGGGCCGGGCCATCATGGATGTTGAAAAATGAGCTGGAGCGTTTCATTGCCTCGAGTTGTCGATCCTTCACGCGATGAGCAGGGATCGTCGATCGTGGAGTTCGCTTTGACGTTTATCGTCGTCATGGGCCTTCTCTTTGGCATCATGCAACTGTGCCTCGCGTTTTATACCTACCAGGTGGTCAACGAATACGCGCGCGAGGGGGCGCGCTACGCCATCGTTCATGGATCGAACTGTTTCCTCGCGAATGGCACCACTTCCTGCCACAACGATAGCAACGCACAACTCCAGACCGTAGTGCAGAACTACGGATATCCCGGCATCACTGCAAGCAATGTCCAAGTGACCGCCACGAATACATTCGCACCCGGACAAACCGCCTGCCTGACAGCAGGGTGCCAAGGCACCGGCGACCAGATAACGGTGACGGTGACGTATCCCTATACGTTGTCGATCCCATTCATTCCCAGCAAAATCTGGACCATGTCCAGCACCTCCACGATGATCATCTCGCAGTAGGTCAGCCGCGCAAAGCAATCGCCAGCCCACCGCGCCTCAGGAGCAGGAGTTCACAAGCGAGCCGTGCAGCGATCGTCTGCTTGCCGGAGCGACGGGCGTATACGGTTCACACATACGCCGTAGCTACGGCACGACAGATTTGCTGGACGCCGAGGTGCAGACCTTCCTTCTGATCAGAAGTAGATCTTTCCGCCAAGCTGAATTTCACGCGGATCATGTGCGGAAGTGACCTGTCCATAAGAAGAAGAATCTGTGTTAACGGTGACCGCTTCGAAGTTTGTGTGATTGAATGCGTTGAAAAATTCCGCACGGAATTGGAAACTGGCGCGCTCGCCAAACTTGACGTTCTTGATCGCCGACAGGTCCCAAAGCTCGATACCGGGGCCGAGCAGGTTTCCGCTGCTGGAGTTCCCAAAGTGACCGATGGCATCGGCAAAGGAAGCTGTGCTGAACCACTGCGCCTGCTTTTTCATGAGGTGCAGCGGAGCGACTTTATCCGGACGCGGAGCGATGTCGGCCACATCCATGTTGAGACCGCCGAAAAACGTGTTCGGAGGGCTACCGGCAGCACATCCAGTAAGGGGTGCTTGGGCTAACGGGCAGTCGAAGTTATCCGACGACTGCCTTATCGTGAGCGATTGTCCAGAGTCGAATTGTGTGATTCCAGAAATCTGCCAACCACCCAGGGTGTGCCCCACCAGTCCATGCTGCTCTCTGAAAAAGGGAAGCTCATAGACGTAGTTGGCGACAAAGGTCTGCGGCTGGTTGAGCGCCGAAGGGCCGTAGTCGATGCTGGGATTGTAAGTGTCGTACGTTTCCGTACCCCGATCATTCGACTGATTCGTAAGAGTCTTGCTCCAGGTGTACGCAACTCCTAACGTCAGACCGTAGTTAGTGTGATGTTGCAGCGATACCTGCAGCGAGTGATAGTTGCTGGAGGTGTTTGGAATGCGCGCCGCAAACCATGAGTACCCCAGATGCGGCACAGCCGCAGTCACATAGGCGTTCGGATCGGCCTCTCTCGAAGCCAGCGTGGGCTGATTGGTGTCCCGTTCTCCTAACAGATGACGCCCGAGCGAACCAACGTAGGCGACCTCCATGACCGTGCCAGGCATCAGTTGTTGCTGAACGCCGAGGTTAAAGTCCATGTAGGAGGGATTCGGCATGGTTGGATCGCCGGTGGAGACGATGTGGTTGGGGCCGAGCGAAACAGCAGAAGACCCCGCGAGCGGATGATCGAATTGCGTGTTGTTGATAGTTGCTGTCTGCACCAGCGGCGGATCCTGGAAGGCATTCTGCTCCCAGATGCCGTTGAGCATGCGGTCATAGAAGATACCGTAGCCTCCACGGATCGCCGTCTTGCCATTTCCGAACACGTCGTAGGCAAAGCCTAGTCTGGGTGCGATGTTGTTCTTCGGATCAGGATTGACGTGCGCACCGTAGGGAGAACAGGTAATGGCCGGAGCGATGGCTTGTGCACGGGTGCAGGCCGAACCGGTGGGGAAGATCAAACCGTTCACATACGTCGCCGGTATTTGGTTGCCGGTAAAGTTGCCGCTGACCGGGTCGATGATCGGCGCCTTGGTCGAGTTAAAGAGCGTCGGATCGAAATTGTTCAGCGTATCCAGAACATCAGCGGGAGATGGGAAATAGCTATAACGCAGCCCCACGTTGATCGTGAGCTGGTTGGTAAGCTTCCAATCGTCCTGCACATACGCTTCGAAGTTCCAGTAATGCAAATCGGGAACCGTGTCGCGGCTGTTCTGCGAATAGCTCTGAACATTGCCCAAAAGGAAATCCTGGAAGGTCGAAAATTGAAAGTTTGCGACTCCACTGGAAGCATTCTCCGTCTTCAACATCTGGGAAACGGTAGCTCCGGCCCGCAGTGTATGCCGCCCCAGGGTGACGGAATAGTTGTCGAATAGTGTTCTGTCCAGATTCCGCTCGAAGTAAGGAGTGCTCCCATAGGCGAAGCCCTGCAGAGCGCCGCCGGTAAAGGAGATGCCAGGAATGCGACCATACGGATCGACGTAAGCAGTGTTGTTAGTGAGTTGTTTGGCAATTGTGGGATCGTTGGCTATAGAGCCTGCCGTGAAGCTGGAAGAGATCGTTCCCTGGGTATATGCGAACTCCGCTTCGTTCACCATGCGGGGCGAGATGGTCCACGTCAGGTTGCCCACTACATTTTGTCCTGGCGCATTCACCACGGAGCCGGCTACGCCGGGAAAGTTGGACCCGGCGAAAAGACCCTCTGGGAAATTCTCCGGGGTTTCGTCCTGCATAGCGCGGCCGAAGAAGTGCAGCTTGTCGCTAAAATTGTGATCGAGGCGAACCAGGTCTTCGCGAGTGTTGTTCAACTGGGAATAGCTTGCGACATAGGTGCCATTGCTGCTGTTCGGTGCGAACTTATCGAACAGATTTGTCAGATACACTTTCGCGTTCTGGCTGTAACACGATGGATTGATCGTGCTCGTCTGCGTCGTCGGGTTGTAGGCAACGCAGCCGGGAGGCGCATTTGAGATCTGTCCGGCAAATGTTCCGTTCAATTCCGCCTGCGTGGGGGGCTGGAGGCTGGAAGTTACCGGAGCACTGACCTTGCGCCACTCTTCGGACCAGAAGAAGAACGTCTTATTTTTCGCTGTGTTGTAAACCTTGGGGATATAAAGCGGACCACCGATAGTAAATCCGTAGTTGTTGTACCGTTCGATCGCTCTCGGAATTACGGGTGTAGCGTTTTTGTTGAAGTAGTTATTTGCATTGAAGACGTCGTTGCGATTGAACTCATAGGCATCGCCGTGGAAGGAACTGGTTCCGGATTTAGTAGCTACCAGGATTTGCCCACCACCGCTGCGGCCGAAGCCGGCATCGTAGGTGCTTCTTTCCAGCGTGAACTCCTGAATCGCATCCACGCTCGGCACATTCAGCAGCGTGGCATTCGACCCACTGTCGTTGATATCCGCCCCGTCTACTGTCCAGTTGTTGGCGGTGTCGCGAACGCCGTTTACTGCAACCGATGACGTGTTGTTCAGACCGAACCCGACCGTGTCGGGTAAAGCGCTGACAACGCCTGGTTGCAGAGTCACCAACTGCTCGAAATTTCGATTATTCAGCTGCAGTTCCCGAACCTGCGTCCCTGAGATCGTGCCTGCCAGTGCGCTGGTGGCAGTATCGATGCTCACCGCGCTCTGTTCCACGGTGACCGTCTGGCTACTGCCGCCCACCTTGAGCGTCGCATTCACGGAACGGGTTTGCGCAACGTTCAAAACAACGTTCTGAGCCGTGTACGTTTGAAATCCGGCGACGGTTACCGTAACTGTGTAGTTGCCGGCGGCCAGGTTGGTTGCCGTATAGTTGCCGCGCGCATCCGTCTGGATGGTTCGAGAGGCGCCATTCACTCCATTTTGCGCGATCGTTACCGTCGCGCTCGGGATGGCGGCTCCCGAAGGATCGGTCACCGTGCCAAGAAGGGTGGCCGCCAACTCCTGTCCCTTCGATATCATCGAACAGCACAGAAAAAGCAACGTAAGCGTTGCAACTAGCAATTTTTGCTTTTGCATCTGAGAGCCCCCTGAAGACGAAATGGTTCGGAATTGCTTGAGCAGGTGGCGTCGCTTTTCTTACGCAAGCGCGCCATTATCTTGCCTGTTGCTTCAGCCTGGTCAAGCCTTGAGAGAAAGACACGTGCAGAACGCTTGTGCCTGATGGGGCAAAAATAGTCAACTATGCCATATCTGTCAATCAAAACTTTCGTTCGGAAGCGAATTGAACATTCTGCCCCAACGTTCACGAAGCCTGCGCATGGAATATTCGGTAGGCTCGTTCCTTATGAATGACACCTCTCGCGGGAAGGCACGGAGTCGAACTCGTCTGAAGCTTCGTATCTCCCTGCTCGGCCTCGTTGTTCTGTGGGCGCCCATGTGCCAGTTGCTCCGGGGCCAAAGTGCATCAGAAAAGACCAGCTCGACTCAGCAGCAATTCACGCAATTTGTAGCCAATGGATCGCAGGCTTTGCAGCAGGGAGACGACGCGGCGGCTGAGCGGGCGTTCCGTAAGGCCCTTGACCTGGATCCCCGCTCGGTGGAGATTCTGAACAACCTCGCGATTTCCATTGCGCGCCAACAGCGGGAAGCCGAGGCGATCTCCTTATACGAGCGCGCCCTTAAGATCAAACCCGGCGACGTTGTGACACAACGCAACTTGGGCGTCGCATACTTCCGCGCGCATCAATACGGACAGGCGCTCCCATTGCTGGAAACTTCGGCGAGGACAAGTGCCACCTTTCAAGCGCTCGAACTTGCCGGGCTGGATGCCTTCGCGCTGGATCGCTATCAGGAAGCAGCCCGCTATCTCCAGGCGGCCCATCGTCTGCAGCCCAGCGACATCGAAACGCTGGACATGCTCGGCAAAGCGTATTTGCGGACCAGGAATTACGCGGGCGTGACGGATGTCTTCCGTCAGATCATGACGCTCAATCCCGACTCTGCGGCGGCGCACACGATGATGGCAATGGCCTATGACAAGATGTATCGCGAAGAGGATGCGATCCGGGAGTTCGAGGCTGCGCGCGCCTCCGATCCGACCTATCCCGGCATTCACACCGGACTCGGCATTATCTACTGGCGGAACGATAATCTTGATGCGGCGGAGCGCGAGTTTCGCGAAGAGTTAAGCCGCTACCCACAGGATCCGATCGCGAACTGCACGTTGGGCCGGATTCTGCGCAGGCGCAACAAGACTTCAGAGGCGATCGTTTACCTGAAAGCTGCACTCGCGGTGAATCCGTCGTATCAAGACGCGCTGCTGGAGCTGGGCGAGTCCTACATCAGACTCGAGCAGCCGGCCTTGGCGGTCGAGCCATTGAAGAAGGCGATTGCCATGGCGCCCGATGATGCGCAGGCACACTTCATTCTCGGAACGGCTCTGGACAAATCGGGAAATTCTGTGGAAGGAGCGAAAGAGCGCCAAATCTGTGCACAGCTTCGGGCGCGGCAACACGCACAGGGAGCGAAGCCCACTACGGCTCAATGACCGGGACAGCGCGCTTTTCCTAACTTGATGCCACTCGGCCCATGAGACATGGCTTTATTTGCCGATGCGAAGGTGGAAAACGCAACAATCTCCAATATCCATAATGCTTTCATCTAGCGAGGCCGACTTGGAGACATACAGGAGACATAAAGTGCACCCGTGCCTGTCGCAAGAGTCGGCGTCCAGTCTCGGACCTTGGCTGGTGTTGCTCCCCAAGAAACCCGCACATCTTGAGGCGGGTTTTGCCCCCGCACATCCCGAGGCATAAGGTCGTCATACCCCCTCTCTTCAAGCGCTCGGTCTTTCTCAAAACAAGCGCATTCTGGGCGAAGTAACTGACGGCCGTTTTCGTTGTCCGGGACACCCTATGTCCGAACTTCAGTTACGCCTTGGGCGCGCTGGCGCACGGAAAAAAATCAAGTCGCAGGCGAAATTGAGCGAAAAACTTTCAACGGCAGTTAGCGCCTTCCTCTTTGGGTGTTTCGAGAAAGAGAATGAAGCGGGAAGACGAAATTTTGGGGGCAGAAGGTAGAAATTCTGAATTCGACGGGCAATTTACTTTTCGTGGGATTCTGGCATTGGCGTTTTCTAGCGGGCTTTCGCAACCAGGGCTTCAAAATGCTTGTTGCCATGGAGGGATCTCAAGTCGGGATCTGTCGAAATGACAACGGGAGACCAGTGGCCCAGGGAGACCGCTTTGTCCAGATACTCAAGCGCTTCGTCGTGACGACCAGCTATGGCAGCCCCGCGGCCGAACTGATACCAGGCGAACGCAATCACGCTAGGCTCGCCTGTCCTCTCCGCGGTCTGGATCGCTTCGCGGTATAGCTCTTTGGCTTCGTCGTAGCGATTCTCACGGCTGAGATTAAGCGCCTCTATTTCGAGGGCAGTCAACATGACGGGGGCCTGCGCGCCAACAATGCGGCGCCCCTTATCGAGTGTCTCGCGGATCATGCTCTCTGCTTCGGCATAACGGCCTTGATATATCAGGGTCTCCGCGAGGCTGTTGGTGCGACCAAGAGAGTTCTCGTTTTCGGCGCCGAAGTCACGACGAGTGATGTCAAGCGTCTCGCGATCCAGGTTCTCGGCTTCGGAATATTGGGCTTCTGCTATTAATATCTCCGCCAGGGATTCCATGGAGTTAAGCGTGTCTGGATGCGCCGGCCCGAGGACTCGGCGCTGGATCTCGAGCGTCTCGCGCTGAAGTTTCTCCGCTTGGGCATAACTGCCCTTTTCCATCAGCGCGTATGCCAAGTTGGCCATGGAATATAGCGTATCCGGATGTTCCGGACCAAGCACACGGCGCTGAATTTGGAGAGCCTCGCGGGACAGTCTCTCCGCTTCGCCGAAATTATTCTCTTCCTCCAGGGAAAACACTAGGTTACTGATTGACAGGAGCGTATCCGGGTGTTCCGGGCCGAGGACGCGACGCTGGACATCGATCGTCTCTCGGAACAGCTTCTCCGATTCAGTGAAACGCCCTTCTCCCGACAGAGCGAAGGCAAGCAAGCTCATCGAGGCGAGCGTATCTTGGTGCTCCGAGCCTAGAACTCGACGCCGAATATCAAGCGTCTCGCGTTCAAGCTTCTCCGCTTCCGAGTCATGACCTTCATAAAGCAGAATTCCGGCCAGCAAGTGCATCGATGCCAGCGTATCCGGATGTTCCGCTCCCAAGACCCGGCGCCGAATCTCGAGTGTTTCTCGCTGGAGCTTCTCCGCGTCGTGATAATGACCTTCATCCCCAACAACGCGAGCCAGGGTACCCATGGAGCGCAACGTGTCCGGGTGCTCAACGCCGAGCACCCTTTTCTGAATCTCCAATGCACGTTCGAGCAGTGGTTGTGCACGGGATTCGAGACCCAGCCCTTCATACGTTTCCGCCATGGTGTACATCATTCTGGCCTGCAGCTCTGGCTCATTCTTCAGGCCGTTGTCAATTTCCTTCTCTCCCTTGTCGAGGATTTCCCGCGCTGTGACTGTGTTGCCCCGCGCTTCACTCGGGTTCGAAACCTTGAACATGCCGGTCATGAAATGTGAGATACGATCGGCACGGTCGCGCTCACGGGTGGCTCGATCACGCTCGCGAGCGACCTGCTTCAGTTCAACCGTTTGAACAATGGCAAATGCGACCAGTAGCAGCACACCCGCGGTCGCCATCGCCACTCCCAGGCGGTGGCGCCGAATGTGTTTGCGGGCGCGGTACGTCAGTGCTGGGCGGATGCGCGGTCACCGGCTCGTTGCGCAGATACCGCCCTATATCTGCCGCCAGGCCCGAGGCCGACGCATAACGTCGTGCGCGGTCTTTCTCCAGCGCCTTCAGCGCGATCACATCGGGGTCGCCGCGTAACAGACGAGAGAGCGATGAAATATCCGCGCCACGATTCTTCGCTGTCAGGCTTGACTTCTCGCCGAGCGTGCTCAGCCTGGTGCTGGGGCGAGGCACATCCTCATCCCGGAGTCGCCGCAATACCTCGTCGTAGGGCAGCTTGTCGAGATCCAGCGGCAGCGTACCCGCCAGCAACTCAAACAACACTGCACCGAGCGAGTACACATCGGTCCGCGTGTCGATATTTTCTCCGCCGGCGTCCGCCTGCTCCGGACTCATGTAGCCAAGGGTTCCGATCAGGGTCCCGATCTGCGTGTAGACAGTGGCGGTGGTCAGCGTCTGCGAGATCGCCTTGGCGACGCCGAAGTCGATGATCCGCGGCATCGGCTTCCCGTCCACCTCGCACACCAGAATGTTCGACGGCTTCAGGTCGCGATGGATGATCGCCTTCTGGTGCGCGTGCTGCACGCCGTCGCAGACCTGGATGAACAACTCCATGCGCTGGCGCACGGTCAGCTTGTGCTTGTCGGAGTAGGCCGTAATGGGGATGCCGGCAACATACTCCATCACGAAGTAAGGCCGGCCCTCCGGTGTTGAGCCGGCCTCGAAGACCTTCGCAATCGCAGGGTGGTCCATCAAGGCCAGCGCCTGGCGCTCGGACTCGAAGCGGGCCATCACCTCGCGTGTGTCCATCCCCACCTTGATCAGCTTGATGGCTACCCGGCGGCGCACTGGCTGCTTCTGCTCCGCCAACCACACTTCACCCATCCCACCCTGGCCAATCAGTTCCAGCAGGTGATATGGCCCGATCGTCGCCTGCGAAGCACGGGTGTCGTCCGCGGTCGGCTGGTGGAACGCCGGGTCATTGAGAAAGCTGCCAGCCGCCGCGTCCGCGAGGAGCAGCTCTTCGACCTCTTGTCTAAGCGCACCGTTATCCCCGCAGGCGCGGTCGAGAAAGGCAGACCGTTGCTCCGGATCGAGGGACACTGCGGCCTCGAACAACGCTGCAACGTGCTCGCCATGATCGGGCATGCGCCGGCTCCCTGGTCATCTTCGGCGCTCAATGTTACGCGCTCCTCCCTTGGAATAGCCCGAGTTTTCTGCTATCTCGTCGCCGGCAAATTTACGTTCAGACCCTTGGCACGTTTTCGAATCCGCTTGCGCATTTGTAGGTAAAGGCATTTGTTTACACGACGCCCTCGATGGAGATACCACCATGCGCACCGCATCCTCACAACATCGGACCGCGAACTGGATGATCTCGATCGTCCTGGCCATATTTCTGGCCAGCGCTGCCGGCTTTACAGTGGTCCATGCGGTCATTCTCCTCGGACAGGTCTCTCCGCTCGTCACGCAGAGTAGAGCGGGACGTATGCATTCACCTCAGATACAACCGTAGTGGCGCATTCACATTTTCCGGTCGCGCTCGGTACACCACACCTTCCCATGCAGCAGATCACGCGCCCACACTGGGCGGTCCATCGGCCTGTTGCTGCCCAGAAGGCTGTTTCGTTGTCCGGGTACCCCTGTGCGGAGGGCCATCGACGCCGTCTTCCGCTCTCCAGTGGTTCCGACATCGGCTCCGGAATGGACGCAACACCGCACTGCGAATCGCCCGTTTGGCCGGCGCACGATGGCATACGGTTGCCCTCCGGGCGCTAGATGAACCACTGGAGACTTTCCTACTTAATCGCCAGCGTAGCCAATCAGCCTGAAACACGTAGAATGCCGCGATGGCCGGATTCGCTGTCTTCATGGAATTCCTCACTTGGGGATTTGTTCTCCTCCTCGTCGCGATCATTCTTTCTGTCGTGCTGTACCGGTCCGCAAAGCGCACCTGCCCAAAATCCACAGCCGCGACCCGCACGTACCGCATCACAAGCACGCTAGCGCCCTTCCTCGGACTCCTGTGGTTACTGGCTGCGCTCATTCTGCACGTCGTCATCTCCAATGACGTCGCCCACCAAAGTGTCGGCTTTAGCCCCGATCCTTACGTCACCCTTCCCAACGGCTTCAGGCTCGGCAGTCTCAACACCTACAGCGGCTATATCGTTGCTCCCGGCTATAAGACTGATGTCCCAGTAACGGGCACCGGCTACGTGCGCAGCATCATCGACGTCGCGTGGGTGGGCGACATCTTTCGTGGAAGTCTCTTCGATTTCCAGTCTTCAAGCCCGCAGAACTTCGTCTTCAACACGAAGACTCTGCACATCGAAACATCTCCAGTCGGGCCCACAACCTGGGAGGCCGCAAACGACAAAGCGCAACTCGGCCCACAATCCTACTGGCTGCTCTACAGACAATACCGACACATCTGGACCACCTATGTCTTCCTCGGCATTCTCATCCTCGGCGAAGCTCTCATCATTTGGACGATCGTTTTCCTTCGTCGCAAAGCCATTGAGGGCCCTCAATCCGTGAGAGAAGCGTCATAGCGGCATCCCTGACGCGATGAATCGCAGTTTTAGCATGCGGTCCATCGCTACGTTGCTGCCCAAAGAGCTGTTTCGTTGTCCGGAGTACCCTCCGGTGCGGAAGACATCGAGGCCTTGTGTGTCGCTATTCGTAGGGTGAGTGTCAGACCCCGCAAAGACAGGAGTCGTGCGGGAGTTCTGATAGACCCACACGCGTATCCCTGGACGCATGCACTAGCCGGCATAAAGGGGATAGGTCCGTGGACGATCGCCGTATTTCGCATCATGGTACTGCGGGACGCAGACGTTCTCCCTGAAGGCGATGTAGGGCTACTGCGAGCAGTCGCAAATGTCTATGGCAAAGCAGCCAAACTGTCAGAGCTCAGCGAAGTATGGCGCCCGTACCGCTCAGTCGCATGCTGGTATCTTTGGAGGACGCTCGGCAACGAGCAACTCGGATGAGGTCTCGTCGGTACTACCTCTCGACCCGAAAGGATCGCGCTTCCGAAGCAGAAAGCCTCGCTTCCGCTCTCCACGTGTCCGGCTGGGAAAGAACATACACGTGGGCTGATCTTGGAAAGGGCGTCAGTTCCGCCCAATTTGCCGAAGCCGCAATTGCGGAACTTAAGGGCGTGAGAGACGCGGACGTTCTCATTGTTCTGTTGCCAGGCGGATTCGGCACTCACGTCGAGATTGGCGCTGCGCTCGCTTTGAGTAAGCCCGTCATTCTCCATGCTCCGGATACCGAGACGTTGGACGCACCTTATCCCTGCATCTTCCACTATCACCCGGCGGTGAAACTGTTGATCTCATCGCCAGTTAAAGTAGACGAGATCATCGCGGCGGCCGATGCTGCCATGCAGTAATGAATTTAAGAGGCATTCCGATGAACATCTTCACCGTGCGAAACGGCGCACCGCGTGATCGAGTTTGGGCTTGAGCAGCAGACCGTAGACAAGCCCATCTGCGAAGAGGAAGCCAGCATCCCTGAGCAGTGCCTCGAATGTCCGCCGTGTCGGTGGAACCTCATCACGCATCACCTGCCATTCGGCGAAGTCACGCCACAACGCGCTGATGCCGCCGAAGGAACGGTCCCTGAAGACACAGCGCGATATTGCCCAACGATGGAAGTCCTCAGCCCATGCCGTCGAGTCATGGATTGCCATGCTAGAGGCGGCGCACGAAATAGTAGGAAGCTGCCCCGAGTGCGAACCGACAAAACTGACAGAACTCGGTTTTGTCGGCTCTGCTTTTGGGTGTTCCTCCATTATTTTTTTGCCGGGAGTCCAATTGCGCCAATAGTCAATGCTTCGCATGCGTGGCCTCCTTTAGGCGCGGATTGATGCTGAAACTTTCGGATGGTCTCCCCGGTACCGGAGCTTGTCCCTCGCGCCGTATCCAAGCAGCCTCCTCCAGCAATAAGAGTGCGGCGCGGGACTCTTCCGGCGTACCGAAACCTGTCCATCCGCTGCGGTAGACGTCCCGCAGAGCGAAGTGTCCCTCGTCACGCTTCCAGCCGGTAAGCAGTCTGCGTGACAGCGTGATGGCAGCTAACTGTGCGGGGTTTATACGGGAGGCATATATCCGATTTGCGTGAGCTTCCAGATACCCACACCAGTCGGCGGCAAGCTGGGCGTGGTGCAGATCGACGGCCTGAAGCAGGCCATCCGCCAGAGAGAACAAAAGCGCGAGCGAGGGCATCAGGCTCCTGAACTTGGCAAGATGAGCTTTCATAACGGACGGGAGATCATCGCCGCAGAGACGAGCCTCAAGCAGACGTAGCCACCCCTGAAACAGTGCTTGTGCATCAGGCGTGAATTTGAGAACCAGCGGGTATTCAGAATCCATCTGCGCAATCGTTCGGTACGCCTCGTTCACGCGCTCGATAGCTTTGTGGTTGGGAAGCCTGTCAATATACCGCCATTCCCCGGTGGAGTCTGGGTAAGTAAGCAACTGAAACCGCTGCATCAGCCCGTCGTTACCGGGGCCGTCCTTCAGTACATCGGCGAGATAAGAGCGAAGCCGCGCAGGCGGGATACCGCCGAGAATCGACACGCAACATGCCGGCACGTGGACGCTGCCGCGCCCGATGCGGTCAATCGTGTGCCCTGTATCGCCGTTCCACGCTGAAAGGAAAAACTCTCGCTCACCTTCTCGACCTTGCTTTTCTAATGTGGAGAACCACCCTGAAAGCTCATCCCGAATCACAAGGACGCCGGCAGGATTATCATGCAGAATTTCGTGCAACTTCTCCGGCGTCGCATCCTGGGTAATCAGCCGCCGAAGTTGCGGCTGGGCGATCGAGTCGTCGGGGCGCAACGGCAGCTCGTTGCCCTTCTTGACGGCTGCCGTATAGAGTTGCTTCCACGCTCCTTCCCTCAGCTCCTGCTGCTCTTTCTCCGATTTGTAGCTAGCAAGTGCACTTTCGTACTCGACCCGCCAGAGGCCCTCGATCATCGCTAACGGCTTGGTCACGGCTGCAATCAACGGCGACTTAAGGCAACCCGGCTCCGCAACAATGCCGCCCCATAGGTTGGGAACAACGGTCCAAGTCGTATCAGCTTCTTTCGGCTGGATCCGCACCCTGCGACCCGTCACTCCAGCCAACGAAAGGACAGAGACGACGGCGGCGAAGTCAAGGGGCGTCTGCATTCGCTCGCTCACGTCCTCCACGAGTGGGCGAAGGACTTCCGGCAGCAGCCCCGCGTCGAACGCTGGAACGTTAGGAAGCTCCGTACCGAGTGATTCCGGCACCGACCAGCCTCCGTATATGTCTTCTCCAGCGAGGATTCGTGGCGCATCCTGCACCAGACGGGCAAGTTCATCGACCGTGGTATCGGCGTATGGATCGGACTGTGGAGGGTAGCAATCGACAATGGTGCGTGGTTTACTCATCGAGTCACCATCGCTTCCGTTTGCCGGATCTTGTTCAACGCCTCGTGGAAGAGTTGCGCAACCGCATCGGCGTCCGGACCATCTGGATCGTTCGCGAGCCGTATACCTAACTCATCCGTGATGGCGTGAAGCTCGCGAAGTCGATCAAACGAAGCCCGCTCAACTGCACGTTGCCAGTGCTGGCGCAGCTCTCGCGCTTGGCGTTCCACGGCGGCTTTCTGAGCCTGTTCCGGCGTCATGGGCGAGCCGCAGATGTCTGCCCATCTGAGTCCGAGCGTGTGCAATACATCTGCTGTTTCGCATCCAGCAAAGCATCGCAGCAAGACGCGGCCGGCTCGCCCCTCACGAATCGACAACGACGGCCTGCGGTCGGCGTGCGCTGGGCATCGGGCGATCCATCGAGCATCGCCGGTGCGCCTCGCGTGGAGCACATCGGCGATTTGCTGCGCGGTCATTGCGCACCTCCCCGAGATGCATTCACGCGCTTACTAATCCATTCCGCAATTTCGTTATCGGGCCACGCGACAGCACGCTCTCCTAGGTGGATTGGTGCTGGGAATTCGCCGCGCTGAATTTTCGCGTAAAGAGAGGAACGCGAAAGACCGACGCGCTGTTTGACTTCGGGGAGGCGGAGAAGATGAGTGGGATTTTCGGGCGGTGCGGACATAGCCCTCCAACGGTTCAGCAAAAGAGAAAGCCGAACTCATGTTGTCGGGCGGCCATCCACAACCCTCAAGCGAGGGCGGTGGCCAAATCCTACGCGTTAGTTTGACCGGTCACGTTCGCGCCCTGTCGAGTCCCGCGAATATTTACGGGGGGCAGGGCATACGAAGATCGGAGCAGTTACGGTTACCTGGAGACGATTCTGAAAGTTCTTATCGGATATGTCAAGCCGCCACCGTCTCTCCCCGGAAGGTCTAGGCCGTACCGAAATGACCTACGATGACATTGGATTCATTTACGATGCCGTCGACGTAATCGGCCCACCACTGGAGCATCTTCTTCCGCTGCTCTGCGAACTCTGCAACGATGTACACGGCTCGTATCCCTGCGGCTTCATGGCTCAGGGCTTTCTCGATCACGTCTCGGTTGAATCCGTTCTCTGTTAGCAGCGTCGCGCCCGTCCTGCGTAAATCGTGAATGGTCAGCGGGTCCATATCAAACGTGAGTCCTTCGAGCGCCTTATTAAGCGCATTGTGCGCAAAAGGCCTGCGAAGGCTGCTTCGTCCCGGCAGCACCAGCTCCGAGCTACCGGCAAGCACCTTCAGCTCCCGGAACATTGCCGCAACCTGCGCTGAGAGATAGACGATGTGCGGCTTGCCGCCCTTTGCGTTCTCTTCCGGGATGAGCCACTCGCCCGCATCAAAATTCAAATGCTCCCACCGCGCCAGCAAGAGTTCTGACTTACGGGAGAGCGTGAGCAGGATGATGTGCAGCGCCAGCTTGAACTGCCTCCGGATGTTGGACATATATATAGTTCGCAGGTACAAGCGAATTTCCTTGGCTGTCAGCACGCGGGAGCGTTTGCGCGCCTTGCCGATATAGCGCGTCGCCACCATCGCGGCAGGGTTGAGCGTCACCAGTTGCAGTTCCAGGGCATAGTCGAACATCTGCTTTAGCACATTGCGAATCCGCATTGCCGACGCGGTGCGGCCATTATCCCGCTTGCGGTAGACCAGTGCTTGCACGTCCAAAGCGTTTATGTCCTTGAGGGTCCTGTCTCCCAGAGTCGGGAAAATTTCGTTGTCCAGGTAGCGGCGGATGTCCTTGGGGTTTTTCCAGTTCTTCACCACTTGCTCTTGGAAGTACCGCTCTCCAAACTCTCTGACGGTTGGATTGAGGGCCAGCCCGGCGCGCCTTTGCTTCGCTTCCAAGGCGGGAGATTTGCCGCTGGCCACTTGCGCTGCTAGCCTGTCCCGCTCCACCCGCGCCGCCTTCAAGGTCAGATCGGGATAGTGGCCGAGATTCACCTTGCCGTACTCGCCGTTCAAGCGATAGCGATACAGCCAAGACATTTTGCCGCTTGGGAGTACGTCCAAGGAAAGCCCTCTGCCATCGCTCACCAAGTACCGTGCTGCCTTTGGCTTCAAACCTTTGATTTCTGCGTCTGTGAGTGCCATTCTGTCCCTTCTTGTATGTCTCCAGAGCAACTGTTGGATAATTTCAACCGCTCGGAGACATAGAGGAGACATATTTCCTACTGGCTCTCTATGTCTCTTGCTGGACACTCTAGGACAGAAAGTAGCCTATCTGCAAGGATTAATCTCAACCTTCTACATTCTCTGGACCGTACTGGAATCAGGTTTACTTTCCGATGCAGAAACTGGAAAAGATACGGTTCAAAATGTCATCCGCAGTCGTAGCTCCGGTGAGCTGATCGAGCTGTTGCAGCGCCGCATATAGATCCAGAAGCAGCATTTCATGCGGAACGTGCTCCGCCAATGCATCGCGCGCGCGCGACAATGCCTGCGTGCAACCTTCGAGCGCCTCATAGTGCCGGAGGCTGGTCAGCATCCCGCCTTCGGCACTGTTTCCTGGGTTGCTTGCAGAGCCGCGCACCCGCTCCAGCAACCGCTCACGCAACGCCAGCACGCCTTCGCCGGTCAGCGCCGAGACCTGAGCCAGCTCACTGATTCCGCCATCCAAGTTCGCGGTCCGCACTGCATCGACGCGCGTTGGGCGCGCGAGATCGATCTTGTTGAGCACCAGCAATGGCGACCGCCCATCGAGCGACGCGAGCAGCCGCGCATCTTCCTTCGGCAACCGCAGAGTGCCCTCAGCGTCCACAGCCGCCGTTGCATCCAGCAGCAACAGCACCAGATCCGCATCTGCCATTGCGCCCTCGGTCCGCGCAATGCCATGCGACTCCGCCTCATCCTCGGTCTCCCGTAGCCCGGCGGTATCCACCATCTCCACGGGAATACCACCCAGCGAGATGCGCTCCATCACCAGGTCGCGCGTGGTACCCGGCGTCGCTGTCACAATCGCGCGTTCGCGCTCCACCAGCCGGTTGAACAGCGAGGACTTGCCCGCATTCGGCCGTCCAACAATGGCCATTGTCAGGCCGTTGTGAACCAGCCTTCCCTCCCGGAAGCTGGCTGCTACCGGCGCAAGCGCTGCATCGAGCGCGTCCAGCCGCCTCGCAATCTCCACATCCGGCGTTACGTCAATGTCGTCTTCGGCAAAGTCGATACCCGCTTCAAGGAGGGTCACCAGTGCGACCAGTTGCTCCTTTATCGGAGCCACCCGCCTGCTCAGCGCACCGCCTAGTTGCTCCGCGGCCACCCGCGCCTGGTACAGCGTCTCCGCCGCAATCAGGTCGCGCACTGCCTCAGCCTGGGTCAGGTCGATGCGTCCATGCAGAAAAGCGCGCTGGGTAAACTCGCCCGGCCGCGCCAGCCGCGCCCCCGCTTCGAGAGCCCGCCGCACCAGCAGGTCCAGGATTACCGGCGATCCATGCGCCGCAATCTCCAGTACGTCCTCGCCAGTGTAGGAATTTGGCGCGGCAAACCAAGTCACAACGCCCTCGTCCAGCCGGGCGCCCTGATCCACGATGGCGCAGTAGCGCGCACGCCCCGGCAGGAGTGAAGATCGTAACTCCAAATGTGGCGATAGGAGGTGCGGCGCATCCGGTCCGGAGAGCCGCACAATCCCAATGCCGCCGCGCCCGGGCGCCGTGGCAATGGCAACGATGGTGTCGTCATCGGTGCGCGCGGTAGTGCTCGTAGTGGCAATGCTCCCGGCCATACTATTCGCCGCCATGTTCGGATGCCGGATCGTGCGTCAGCGGTGAGTCGTGAGGCCGCGCAATGTCACGCAGTTCAGCGGCGAGGGCCGCGCGGACCACGGCGGTCGCCACCGCGTCCACCGCGCCGGTCATCCCCCCGTCCTCGGCCCGATCCGCCGCCACGCGAATCCCGCCCTCCGCGTCCGCCACGCTGGAAGGAAGGCGCTGCCGCCACCGGAGGCACATGCTTGTCGCCTTTGCGGTACACCACGACAAAGCGCCTCAGCCCTTCGCCGCTCGACTCTGTCTCGAGATCGTCAAACTGCCGGAATGCCAGGTGCAGCATACGCCGTTCGCGCGAACTCATCGGCTGGAAGCTGTAGGGCGCGCCGCTCCGCCGCACGCGCTCCGCCGCTGCATCGGCAGCCATCTTCATCTCCCGCGCGCGCATCGCCTTAAAGTTGCCGCTGTCGAAAGAGATGCGATCGTGCTCCTCCGGCTCCAGCCGCACCATCTTGGCCGCGATGTGCTCCAGAGCGCGCAGCAACTCGCCGTTACGCTGCGTCACCATCGGCGCATCCTGCCCCGCAATCTCTACATAGATCTCGCGCGCTTCCAGCCCATCCGGATCAGCGGCGCCCTCGCCTGCCGTGATGCGGTACTTCAACCGCAGGCCACCGGTGGTGGAAAGCAGCTTCAAGAACTCGGAAATCGTAGTGGCCGCAGCGCGGTAGTCTTCGATCGGCATAGCTCCCTATCCTATATCCATCGCCTTGCTTGTACCTCGCCTGAAGTCCTTGTCAGCGCGGGACACCTTTCCTTACGCGGTGCGCCGCCCGCTGCGTGGCAACTTCTTTGCCGCACGCTTGGCCGCTATTTCCCTCATCTGTTTGCCTAGGCCGGTCCGGTTCATGATGACCTGCATGCCCGTCGTGATCAGGTTGCTGGCCGCCCAGTACAGCGCCACGCCGGAACCGATGTTCAACATGATGAAACCGAACATCAGCGGCATCATGAAGGCCATCATCTTCTGCTGCGCCGGATCCACGCCCGGCGACGGCGACAGATACGAGGTGGTGAACATGGTGACGATGACAAAGATCGGCAGGATGTGCAGCGCATCCGGCGCGGCCAGGTCGTGCAGCCACAGCCAGTGCGCATGCCGCAGCTCGATCACGTTCTCTAGCATCTCGTAGAAGCCATACAGCAACGGATACTGAAGTAGCATCGGGAGGCAGCCGCCAAACATGTTGACGCCCTCGCGCTTCTGCAGCTCCATGATCTCCTTGTTCATGTCCTGGCGCCGCGGATCCGTGGCCTTGTACTTCTTGTACTTCTCCTTGATCTGCTGCATCTCTGGCTGAATCCTCTGCATCTTCAGCGCGGACTTCATCATGGTGATGCGCGTCGGCAACATCGCCACGTTCAGAACCAGAGTCAATATGAGGATCGACCATCCCCAGTTCGGCACCACGTGGTCGTAGGTGAAGCGCAGCGCTACAAACAGCGGCTTCGCAATCCAGCCAAACCAGCCGAAATTCAGGATCGGTTCGATGTTCGGACCGGTCTCCGTGCCATTGCTCGCGGTGGCCTTTATGCTGTTCAGTACGGCGATGATCTTCGGTCCGGCAAAGACGCGCAGGGATACCGGCGTGCTCATCGAGCCCACTGCCGCACCCAGCAGCGGCACGGACTCGCTTGCGCCCTTCGGCTGCTTCGGATCTTTCGGAATACTCCATCCGTTGTTGAGTGAAATGACCGACGTCTGGTCCGGCTGATCCGGCAGGAAGATGGCACCGTAGTACAGATCGCTGATACCCGCGTAATCGAAGGGCCCATTCAGCGTTGCGCCCCCACTCACCTTCTTCGGCGCCGTCTTTTCGAACTTTCCATTCTGCGAAGTGTCGAACTGCGCTTTCGAATAGGAGGCCAGTGTGTTCTGATCGCCGATGCCGGCCGGCCAGCTCAGCAGCGTAGGCAGCGGGCTGCCGTTATTTATGACCGAAGCCGTGACGTGAATGACATAACTGGCATCGAAGCGGAAGGTCTTCTTCACCACCAGGCCGCCACTCGCATAGTCGAAGGTCAGTTCGCCCGGAGCGATCAGATCGCCTGTCGCGGACGGCGCATACAGCGCGGTCGCCAGCCGCTGCCGCAACCCTGTGTCGTAGCTGTAAAGCGACAGCGGATAGCCGAACTTCGCCGCCGTCTCCGGGTTCACCAAGTCCAGTGGCTTGCCGTTGTCATCCTCTTGCCGCTTCAGCACCCAGCTCTTCACCTGTGCGCCGCGATTGGTGAAGACGATACGGTAGTTCTCGTTCTCCACCGTCGTGGTCTGTTCACTGGCCGCGGCAACAGAGGGCACCGCTGATGCGCTCGCGCCGTTGTCTCCCTTTGCGTTTTCCGTTGAAGCGGTGGCAGGCGTATCGCCCGCCGTGGAAGCAGGGGTCGGGACCGTGCTCTGCTGCTGCTTCGGCTGCTCGGTGGGCTGTGGTTTCTTCGGCCGGAAGTACTGCAGCGCCAGTAACATCACCAGGAACACCAGCGCAAAGACGAGGAAAGAACGGGAGTCCTGTTGCTTGCCACCGCTCTGTTGGTTGGGATTGCGTATCTCTGCCAAGGAAACTCTGCTCGCTCTTTCTCTTCGTTACTTCTCTTGCCGGATCGGAAAAATCGCTCGAGGGCGCGGACGAAGGCCCGGCCTGCTGAGGGCGTTGCCTCTCACGTTATGGTAAATGCATCAGGTCACAGGACCATGGTTGGTTCGACCTTCCGTCGGACGACCGGTGCCCCTGGCGTCGTAACCGGTGCCCGGCACCGGGTCGAATCCACCCCGGCACAGCGGATGGCACCGCAGCACGCGCCGGACCGCCAGCCAGGTTCCACGGACCGGCCCATAGGTGGCGATCGCCAGCGCCGCATACTCTGAGCACGTCGGCTGGAAGCGGCACGCACCGCTCACGCCCACCACTGCGTGGAGCACTGGCGATACGCCGCGCTTATAAAGCCAGAGCAGCCAACGCATCATGCTTTACGCTCTTTACGCTCTGGGGCGTCCGGCTCCAGTCGAGCCTGCGCACGGAACCCCTCAATCTTTACGAAGATTGCTCCGCACTTCGTTCCGCAGGTCCGCCCATTCGGCGGTCAGCACGCTGCGCTTCGGATGCAGCACCACGTCCACGCCGTTCCGCAGCACATCCAGATTGCCTACAATGGCCGCACGCATACGCCGCTTGATGCGGTTGCGCTCCACGGCCTTACCCAGCACTTTGCCCGCGGTAATTCCCACGCGCGGCCCCGTGCCTGCGCTTCCCGCCGGCTGCGCCGCAACAAAGTAGCTCATCCGTGTCGAAAACTGCTTCCGGCTGGCCTGGTACACGCGCTGGTAGTCCACGTGCTTGTGCAGCCGCCAACCGAGCCCACGCGGAAAAACCTCCGCTGGGTCAGACAAGCCGGCCACCGGACGCGAATCCGGCGCGATCGGAGACTTTACTGACAACGGAGGAGCAGTGGAAAGAGGCACTGCGGTAGGAGTCTTGCGTGGTTCGCGTCCTCCCGGCTTTGCGCCAGAGGACGCGACAGGTCTGTGGTTAGTCGCGGAAGCCCGGCGACACGGAGACACGGTGCCGTCCCTTGGCGCGGCGGCGCGACAACACAGCCGCTCCCGCCTTGGTCTTCATACGCGCGCGAAAGCCATGCACCTTCGAACGGTGGCGGCGGTTGGGTTGAAAGGTACGCTTGGGCATCGAACTGTCCTGATAAGAGAATCACTGCCTTACGGGCAAGTTTTGAGTATAGCTGATCCGGTGCAAATCAGGCAAAGTTCCCATTCCAGAACGCGATCACGCCGCACCGGCATCGTGTATTGTCCATTTTCGAGCAGTTTGCTCCACGCGCAACAGCACGTTGTCGCTACGACGAACAGACTCCTTCGCTTCGGCGAATCTTCATCTTCGATTGCCGCACTTCTTCGCGTGCATCGCATTTGTGTCGTCAACTCGTCGAAAAACTTGAGCATCTCCGAGGCTGCTTCACGCGTCTTCACAAGCAGTGGTGCAACACGATTTTTTGCTGACAAAGCCGCGCACCCGATGCTTCCGTCTGTGCTAGTATCGGCTCCGTTCACAACTGAATTTTCTGGCGTCATGCCCAACTCTGGATTGATCGAGCGTCAGCGTACAGATTCCCCGTCGCGGCGCGATTCCGGTAGAGGAGCCAAAGAAGCTAAGTCGTAGGCCCAGCGCCTGCACCCACCGCGTCTCCCGTTGAGGGAGGCGCGCTGTTGCTTCTTTTCTCTCTTCTTCTGCGATCCACACAGGCATCCCACGTCAGTTCAAGGAAGCGTATGTCTTTTGTTCCAACCAGCACGACCATCATCGATCCATGGACACGCATCCTCGGAGCACTGGAAAAAAAGGTCAATCGGCAATCTTTCAACACCTTCCTCAAGCCCACGCGCATGAGCCATCTCGAGGGCCGCGTCCTCTTCGTCCGCATTCCTTCGGCTGACTTTCAGCACGTGGGCGATCGTTACGGCGATCTCATCCAGGAGGCCATCGACAAGCTCGAGCTGGAGCTCGACGATGTGCAGTTCGTCACCCTCGAGAACGATCCCTCCGTCCCGCAGCGCCCGCGCGAGCCCCGCGAAGACGGCGGCTTTCCGCCCTCCTCCGCGCATGCACCCGGCGCGCCGCGTCAGGCAGGGCAGCGCCCCGCAGCGCCCATAAGTAACGGCCAACAGACACGTTTTGACTGGAACTCCGCCTCGCAGCTCAACCCACGCTACAACTTCGACGGCTTCGTCTCCGGCGCCGGAAACCAGTTCGCGCGGGCTGCGGCGGAGGCGGTCGCCGAACGCCCGTCGAAGGCCTACAATCCGCTCTTCCTTTACGGTGGCGTCGGCCTCGGCAAAACGCACCTCATGCACGCCATCGGGCACGAGGTGAAGCGCCGCCAGCCGCAATCTGCCATCTGCTACGTCTCGAGCGAGAAGTTCACCAACGAGATGATCTCCTACGTGCGTAATGAGAAGATGTCCAGCTTCCGCGACAAGTACCGCGGCGTGGATGTGCTGCTCATCGATGACATTCAGTTCCTCGCCTCCAAGGAGCGCACGCAGGACGAGTTCTTCCACACCTTCAACGCGTTGCACGAGAACGACAAGCAGATCGTCATCGCCTCCGATCGGCCGCCCAAAGATCTCGCCGGTCTCGAAGAGCGGCTGCGCTCACGCTTCGAGTGGGGTCTCATCGCCGACATCCAGCCACCGGACCTGGAAACCAAGGTCGCCATCCTGCAGCAGAAGGCGGAGAGCGAGCAGTGCGCGCTGCCCATGGACGTCGCTCTCTACATGGCGACCAACATCCGCACCAACATCCGCGAGTTGGAAGGCGCCTTCACCCGGCTGCTCGCCTGGAGCAGCCTCAACGGCGTCGAAATCACGCTGTCGACCGCGCAGCAGGCACTCAAGCAGTTCATCGACACCCAGGTCCGCAAAATCACTATCGAGGCCATCCAGCGCACGGTTTCCGAACATTTCGGGATGAAGGTCTCCGAGCTGAAACAGAAGAACAACTCACGGTCCGTTGTGGTCCCGCGCCAGATCGCCATGTATCTCGCCAAGCAGATGACCGAAGCCTCGCTGCCCGAGATCGGCCGACAGTTCGGCGGCAAGCACCACACCACCGTCATGCACTCCATCGGCAAGATCGACGAAGAAAAACGCACCGACAAGGATCTGAACCGGACCCTCAATAAGCTGATGGAGACGTTGAACAACTAGCATCTGGCACCGTCTCCATAAGGGTTGTCACCCTGAGCGAAGCGAAGGATCTGCAGCGTTCAGGCATTGTCACAACGCCTTCTGTGAGCGACCAAAGGGAGCGAGCCCCACAGGACGCGCCCAAGGCGCATCTGCCCCGGACGGCCAGTCCGTGCGGTATCCTTCCCCAAATGCGCCGTTACCGCCATCTGGCCAGCGTTTTGCTTGCTGGGCTCCTTGCCACCACACCACTCGCCGCACGAGCCGATAGCCACGGCAGCGATCACCCCGCCGCGCCCGTACCCACGCGCGAGCCGCAGCACCCCGCGGTCCGTCCGCAGGACACCGGCTTCCTCAACCGCGTCATCGTTCTGAACGGCGTCAGCTATCGCTACGTCGTCTACCTGCCCGTCGAGTACGACCCGCACCGCTCCTGGCCCGTCATCCTCTTCATGCACGGCTCCGGCGAGCGAGGATCCGACGGCATGGACGAGACCCAGGTGGGCCTGCCCAACGCCATCCGCGCCCATCCGGAGCGCTGGCCCTTCATCGTTGTCATGCCGCAGGTTCCCTACACCCACCACCACTGGACCGACCCCGACATGATGGCCATGGCCCTCGCCACCCTCGATGCCGAGATGAAGGAGTTCCATGGCGACCCCGACCGCGTCTACCTCACCGGTCTCTCGCTCGGCGGCTACGGTGTCTGGGAGATCGCCAAGGACTACCCAGGGCGCTTCGCCGCCATCGTGCCTGTCTCCGGCGGCATCTTCTGGTCCTACGAGCCGCAGCGCTGGAAGCAGTCCACCATCCTGCCCGAGGCCTACGTGCGTGCTGTGGGCAAGACACCGGTCTGGATGTTCCACGGAACTCTCGATCCCGTCGTTCCCGCGAAGGAATCGCAGATCATGTTCCAGGCGCTCTCCGCCACTGGCGGCGACGTCCGCCTCTGGCTCTATGAGGGCTGGCACCACAACTCCTGGGACAAGGCTTACGCCGAGCGTTCGCTGCCGCAGTGGCTGCTTGCGCATCGTCTCTCGGATATCCCCAACGCGCACGCCCAGGCGGAGCAGCTCACCATCCCGCTGCATCCCGTTCCCGCCAAGGTCGACCCTGACATCTACGACGACTACGTGGGCGACTACTACGATGGCGACGTCCGCCAGGTCACCATCCTGGTCGAAGGCGACAAGCTCTTCTCCCGCAACCGCACCAACGATCTCAACGAGCTATTGCCGGAGAACCCGACGACGTTCTTCTACCCCAGCGGCAGCCCGACCAGAATCATCTTCCAGAAAGACTCGAGCGGCCGAGTCACCGGCATCCTCTTCCACGACGATAGGCACGAGGAGCACTGGGAACGGCGGTGAGATATCAGCTCGTCTTGCAATTCACGGCCGACACGATTGCTGAATTCGATCAATTTGTAGCTCTCGAGGAAAAACTCATCGACGCACTGGAATACAGCGCAATCGTCGACGGTCACGACTTCGGACAATCAGAATTCAACATCTTCATTCTGACCGCCGAACCAGCAATGGTCTTCGACAAAGCACACCGGATTATTCGTGATCAACGGCTGCAACAAGGCATGCGGGCCGCATACCGCGAACCGCCCGGCGAGAATTTCATGATCCTCTGGCCTACAACCCTCACTGAGTTCAGCGTTATATGACAAACGCCCGTGGTCCCCAGAATCTACGGAAGTTAGGGAAAGTCGTTTGGGGGAAAGTCGAGCAGCAGCCTATTGAGTGACGAGTTACCATAGCCACGCCGGAGGAACCCGCTCAGCGTGCCAGCACCCACATCACCCACCGCGCAAAAACTAGGCGAGCTAGGCCTACCCGCGCCCATCCGCGAACTAGCCGCCAAGCCGTGGGACGCCATCATCGTCGGCGCCGGCCACAACGGTCTCGCCTGCGCCGCCTATCTCGCGCGCGCCGGCAAGCGCGTCTTCGTCCTCGAAGCGCGGCAACGCGTCGGCGGCGCCTGCACTATCGAAGAGCCTTTCCCCGGCGTGAAAATGTCTCCCTGCGCCTACCTCGCCGGACTGCTCCATCCGCTGGTTGTCGAAGAGCTCTCGCTGCCCGCGCGCGGCTTCCGCTGGACGCCGGCTGTCAACGGCCTCTTCGTCCCTTTTCTCGACGGCACCAGCATCCAGCTCTGGGACGATGACGAGAAATGCGAAGCCGAGGTCCGCCGCTTCGCCCCGGGCGATGTCGAGGGCTGGAAGGCCATGAACAGCACGCTGCAACGCTTACGGGACGCTCTCCGTCCCGCAAGTCGCGGCGCGGGTGGCCCTCGCGATCTCTGGATCGGCGACGCCCCTACCCCCGAGGAAATCGACGAGCGCCTCGGCGACGATCAGGAAGCCCGCCATCTCCTCTTCGACTGGTCCATGGCCGAGTTCGTCGAGCACTACCTCCGCGACCCGCGCCTGCAATCCGCCTATCTCGGCCAGGGCGTCATCGGCACCAACGCCAGCCCCTTCGACCCCGGCACAGCCTCCATCCGCTTCCACCACGCCTCAGGACGCCTCGGCGGCATGCCGGGCATGTGGGGCTACGTCGCCGGCGGTATGGGAATGGTGTCCTTCTACATCGCCGACGCCGCGCAGGAGGCCGGGGCAGTCATCGCATGCGGCGTCCCCGTCGCCCAGATCCTACCCAGCGAAGGTGTCCTGCTCGACTCCGGCGAGCGTATCGCCGCACCCATCATCATCTCCAATGCCGACCCCATCCGTACCCTCGCCATGCTCGGCAAGAGCGCCGACGCGGCATGGCGCGAGCGCATCGAATCCGTTCCGATCCAGGGCTGCACCGTCAAACTGAACGTTCTGTTGTCGGAGTTGCCCGATTTCCTCTCCCGCCCAGGTCAGAACAAGCCCCACCATCTTGGCCAGATCAACGCGCCCCTCACCCACGCCGAGTGGCAGGCCGCCTTCGACGCCGCAAAGCGCGGCTACCTGCCCCAACACCTCTGGTGCGAGCTCTACTTCCAGAGCGCGCATGACGACACGGTCGCGCCCCTCGGCCAGCACACCATGTCGGTCTTCGCCCAGTACGTGCCCTACAGCTTCCAGGACGGCACCTGGGACTCACGTCGCGACGAGGTCCGCGCCCTCGCGCTCCGATCCATCGGCCGCTTCTGCTCCAACATCGACGGCCCCCACTCTGCCGTAATCGACGCCCAGGTCCTCGGGCCGCCAGACATCGAGCAGAAGGTCGGCCTCACCGGCGGCCACATCTTCCAGGGCGAGTGCCTGCCGCCATACATGTGGGCCAACCGCCTCTCCAGCCGCACACCCATGCCGGGCCTCTACATGTGTGGCGCCTGCACCCATCCCGGCGGCTCGGTCATCGCCATCAACGGCCGCAACGCCGCCATGGCTGTCCTCGCCGACACGAAGGCCCAAGCAACGCACCACGCCTCCCCCGATCGCATCCTGCGAAC
Organism: uncultured Acidobacteriaceae bacterium; assembly: GCA_963815025.1. GTDB lineage: Bacteria > Acidobacteriota > Terriglobia > Terriglobales > Acidobacteriaceae > KBS-83. Next base: position 1,023,163 of record CAWFFD010000002.1, read on the forward strand.
GGCGGACACGCTTGGCTGACCTCGCGCCTCCGGCAGTCTCACCTGCTACAGGCGGCCAGCCGGGCAGCCCTGGGCTGAAACGCTCGCTCGGCATCCGCGACCTGACCGTTCTCTTCGTCCTGACAACGCTGAGCATCCGCTGGATCGCCACCGCGGCCGCAGCCGGCCCCGGCACGCTTCTGGTCTGGATCGGCGGACTGCTCTGTTTCTTTCTGCCGCTCGCCGTCAGCGTGCTCGCGCTCGGCACTCAATACCCGGAAGAAGGCGGCATCTACATCTGGACACGTGAAGCCTTCGGCGACCGGACAGCGTTTGTCACCGCTTGGACCTACTGGATGTCCAATCTGCCGTATTTCCCCGGCATCCTCTACTTTGGGGCGAGCACACTGATAGTCGTCTTTGGAGCGCGCGGCCATGCGCTCACCGGCAGTCCGGCGTGGCACATGGGATTCGCCGTCTTCTGGCTCGCCGTGATTGTCGCGCTGAACATACGCGGAATCGAAGCGGGCAAGTGGCTGAACAACATCTGCTCGGTGGGCAACTGGGTTCCTGTGCTCATCCTTGTCGTCCTGGCTGCTGTAGTGGCTGCGCGCTACGGTTCCGCCACGCATTTCACCAAAGCCGCGTTGATGCCGCATCTTACCTTCCGCAATGCGGTTTTCTGGTCCACGATTGTGTTCGCATTCGCAGGATGTGAAGCGGGCTCCATGATGGGTGACGAGATCCAGGACGCGAGGCGCACGTTGCCCAGAGCCCTTCTTCTCGCCGGTGTCATCGTTGCGCTGGCCTACATTGCCGGCACTGCCGCGATGCTGGTGGCGTTGCCCGGTGATGCGGTCTCCGGCCTGGACGGCTTCATCCGCGGCATCGCGCAGTTATGCAATCGCCTGTCCCTGCCGTGGTTGTCCCCAGTCGCCGCCATCCTGGTCACCCTCAGCGCGGTGGGTGGCGCCGCTGCGTATCTTGCGGCTACTTCGCGTTTGCCATTCGTCGCGGGTCTCGACCGGTGCTTGCCTGCGGCCTTCGGATATATTCACCGGCGCTATCGGACGCCATGGGTAGCCATCCTGGTCTACGGACTCGCGGGCGTCGCCGTCGCCATTCTCGGCCAGGCGGGTACATCTGTGCGCGGCGCTTATGACGTGCTCGTGAGCCTTACGGTCGTCACGACATTCCTGCCGTTCCTATTGCTTTTTGCGGCGCTGATTCGCCTTGCTGTGCGAGGAGTCATCCGCTCCTATCCACTTCCCGGAGGAGCAGCCGTGGCTGTCATCCTCGCAGGCATCGGATTTCTTGCCACGGCTGCCACCATTGTGCTCTCCGCCATCCCCTCGCCGGACGACGCCAACCCGCCCCTCGCCGTCGCTAAAGTGCTGCTTTCCACCCTCACCGTCATCCTCACCGGCTTCGCGATCTTCGCTGTGGGACGCCGCCGCAAAGTGCTCGACCACTAAGGCGCTTCCGGCGCCCATCAAGTCTTATCAAATCTCGTCAGCTTCAAAGATGCCGCCAATCTCGTCATCGGATTTGCCCTGCTCATTCTCCTCGTGTTGCTGGTGCAGGAACTCAGCGGCGCAAGGGGCAGTAGAAAGTGATGAGAAACGTTGCCGCCAGACGTACCGTTCCTCCACAGCCGGTCGTAACCTGTGGATTCACTGCAAACTCTATCCCCAATGGCGCACCGGTTGAAAACCGATCGGCTCCATCTCCGCCCCAGACGTAGGCGAAGTCCGAATTTCCACCCATCCACCAAAGCAGCATTGCGTATCACGCGGTTTCTCTGTGGACCGCTTCGGAGAACCGGTTGCTCCTTTGAACCGAATCCACCGGTTCTCCGCAACTCGCACATCCAGGCAATCCGGATTTAGAAATCGCGCACCAGCCTCGCAGCCCTTCCCCACGCGGTTTCGCCGCGTATTCCCACTTCCCCACAGCAAACGACTACTACGGCTATAAACACATACATCTAGAAATAGGTCTTAGTAGCCGTCGTTTCCACCCACCCAACCGCGGACCCGTCACCCGTCTCCCAATCCGGTCTTCCCGTCCGGATTTCCCGCGAAACGCCTACCTTTCCACTCCATCCCCACCGCTAGAATGGAACCGTTCGGATTCCTGCACTCCCGCCTCCCGTCTGGTGTAGAGTGTGGGCAATCCATTCCAAGCAAGCACCGCCTTTCAGGGAGTCGCACATGCCCGGCGTAGGACTCGAAGCAGACAAGCACACCGTTCAGGGATTCGCCATGGAGATCTCCGTCAGCAAGCAGGAATTGCTTCGCGAGCTCACCGCCACCCAGTCCGTCGTCGAGCGCAAGACCACGATCCCCATCCTGTCCAACTTTCTGCTCGAAGCTGACGAAGCCGAAGGACGCCTCACCATCACGGCCACCGACCTCGATCAATCGATCAAGACCTCCTGCAGCGCCAAGGTGAAGAAGCCCGGCTCCTGCACCATTCCCGCGCGCAAACTCTACGACTACATCAAGCTGCTTCCGGACGGCGATATCTCGATCAAGCTCCAGGACAACCACTGGGTGCAGATCCGCTCGGGCCGCTCGAACACGAAGATGGTCGGTATGGCTCGCGCCAATTTTCCCCAGGTGCCGGAGTTCCCGACCGTTTCATCCGTCTCGCTGCCTGTCGCCACCTTCCGTAGCCTCATCGCGAAAACCATCTTCGCCATCTCGAACGAGGAGTCGCGCTACACCCTCAACGGCGCGCTGCTCATCCTCAAGCCGGAGTCGCTCGCCATGGTTGCCACTGACGGGCACCGCCTTGCCCACATCGAGAAGCAGGGCGAAAACTTAGGCTCCATCCCTGGCGGCGAGAAGAAGACCCTCATCCCCCGCAAAGCGCTCGCGGAGTTGCAGTCGCTACTGGCCGATGTCGATCCGAAGGACAAAAATCTTCCGCAAGTCGAGTTCGCCGATGATGAAAATCAGCTCTTCTTCCGCATCGGCAAGCGCGTCCTCACCTCGCGAAAGCTCACCGGCCAATTTCCCAACTACGAGGCCGTACTCCCGCGGGACAACAACAAATTCATCATCATCAAATCGGAAGATCTCTCAAGCTCGATTCAACGCGTCGCGCAGTTTGCGGATGAACGCTCCGGCGCCATCAAGCTGCGCCTGGAACAGAACGAGCTGCGTATCTCCAGCTCGTCGACGGAGTCAGGAGAGTCGGAAGATACCATCGAGTCTCCCTATCAATTCGACGCGCTGGTCGTCGGCTTCAACTCCGCGTACATGCTCGACTTCCTCAAAGCCATCGGCAACACCGGCGAAGTCCGCCTCGAGTTCAAGGATGCCCAGTCCGCCGGACAGATGCGTCCGGAAGACGCCGGCGACGAGTACAAATACCGCTACATCATCATGCCGATGCGGATTTGATGATTTTCGATTGACGGTACCGCGGGAAGGCCGGCGCCGGAGAGATAAATCAGTTTGCGTGAGGATTAGAGCCCGGCACGGAATTGGGTGGAGAGTCCAGATGAGCGCGGATATCGACGAGAAGGCGGTGGAGGTCCGATAGCCTCCGGTAGTCCTCTGGGTTGAGCGTCATGGATGCGGGAATTGCGTTCCAGTCTTTGGTCGCATTCTCAGCGTGCGTTAACGCTTCCTCGTACCTCTGCTGTCCGGCGAGCGAACCGGCCCAAATGTATTCCCCATAGCCGTGGCTCCAGGACGCCGAGAGCTTCTCAGTACGTTTCATCACGGTACTGATCAGGTCTTCAGCTTCCTTGTAGCGGCCTACTGCGACGTAGGCATTCGCAAGAGAGACCGCGAATACTCCCCAACGGCCATAAGGATCGGGCAGTTTTTCCCAAGAGGGTCTGGATGGCTCCAGCAGACGCACAGCCTCCGGCGCCCTCCCCATGTAGACCAGATTGCGCGCCTCGTAGGCAAGCATCGAAATCGTCTCCCGGCCGTCCGCACCCGAACACGCGCTGTATCCGTTGTAGGAGCGTTGCCACAAAGTGAGAGCGCCCTGGTAATCAAGATTCAATTGCTTCGTCTCGGCTAACTCGCCGTAGATCTCCGATTGATCGCAAATCGACGAGGGATCCTGCTTCAGAAGCGCGAGTGCCTCATTTTCCAGTTGCTGCGATTCAACGAGGTGGCCGCGATATAACAGGTTGTTCCCAAGTTCGTGGATTGCATCGGCCTTCTCATGTAAGGGTAGATTGTTGCGGCGCGCTTCATCTGCGGCATATCGCAACAAATTGAGGTCCTCGTCGGAGAGGGAATAATTATCGCGATTCCAGGCATAGTAGATCGCCGCCCGAACACGGACGATCGCCGAAACTCCGGGCTGCCGCGACAGTCTGAGCGCGTCGTCCGTGAGCTCCATCCCTTTGTGTACATCTCCCTGAGAGAACGCGATGTGCCCCGCAAACGCTTTTGACTCTGCTTCCGCATCGGTATTGCCCATCGACCGAGCGGTCACAGCCGTCTGCTGGAAGATGATGCTCGCATCACTGAGAGCGCCGTTGTCGTACATCGACTCTGCAAGCGCGATTTTTGCCTGCAGCAGATCCGCAGGATTCCGGATATAGTCCGGCAGAATCTTCACCCCCAGCTGCAGGAATTCCGGAATGGTGACGGCAGGCTTGCCGGTGTAGTTGGAGTTCGCAAGACGAAAGAGCTGATGCATGAAGGTCTGCATTCGCTCGGCACGCTGCGCCTCGCGGAGTGCCTGGTGTTGGCGCCAGGTCGCATAGCTGACACTGCCAACGAGGAGTACCGTCGCGACGAGGCCGGCTGTAACTCCGACCCGATGGCGGCGAACGAATTTGCCGAGCCGGTAGATCGCGGTCTGAGGACGGGCGAGAACAGATCGGCCGTCGAGATACCGCCGAAGATCCTCTGCGAAAGCATCTACAGACGGATATCGATCCTTCGGTCGAGGCCGCAGGCACTTTGCCGTAATCGTCGCCAGGTCTCCGGTCAAAAGCTGTCGCAAGCGGTCTTCGGCAACGCCGCGAGTTTTCGCGGCCTCGGCTGTGACCGCATCGGGCAGCCGCTCCGGCTCCGCTTCGGTCATGGCACGCTCGAACATTGCTGCCGCGGATGCCTTCTCGGTGGCGCGCCGTCCGGCAAGCAAGTCGAATAGAACCGCTCCCAGCGAATAAATGTCGCAGGCAGTGGTGACTGGCTCGTTCCGCAGCTGTTCTGGGCTGGCGTAGGCGGGTGTGGCCAGCACCGTTGTGGTCAGCAGACTATCGGTTTGGATGAGCTTGGATGTGCCGAAATCGAGCAGCTTGACTGTGCCCTCTTCATTGACGAGTACATTCGATGGCTTCAGATCGAGGTGAACAATGAGATTGCGGTGGGCGTAGGCCACGGCATCGCAGACTTGAAGAAACAGCTCGATTCTTTCGCGGATGCCGAGCTTCTGCGAGTCGCAGTATTGATCAAGGTGGACGCCATGAACATACTCCATGACCAGGTATGGCTGCCCGTCGTCGCTCATGCCTGCATCGAGCATGCGCGTGATGTTTTTGTGATCGAGTGATGCGAGGATGTGCTGTTCGCGATGGAATCGCTCAACAAAGGAAGGGCCGGCTGCATGGGGAGACAGGACCTTCAGCGCTACCCGATGCGGAGTGCCGCCCAGGATCCTTTCAGCCAGATAAACAGACCCGATGCCGCCGGCTCCAAGCAACCGAATCAGAGAATATGGGCCGATCCGTCCGGGGGAAGGATTGTTGTCCGGAGCCTTCGTGGGTTCGTCCAGGTTCGCACCGTGCTGAATGGTAATGACTCGGCGCCGTAGTTCCGGATCAGCGCAGTGCTCCGCGAGGACGCGTTCCCGGTCTGGCTCAGGAGTTCTCTCCGCCAGGTCAAACAGGGTCTGCAACAGCGTCCAGTTTTCGGAGTCTTGAGGCATGGACTCACTCTTCAGGTTGGCGCGAAATCGAGAGAAAGTGCCTCAGGTGCCCGGATGATGGAGGCGCTCGTACAACCAGCCACGTGCGAATTTCAGTTCCCGATCGACGGTAGCCTTCGAAGTGCTGAGTAGTTCCGCCGTTTCTTCGGCGGTGAATCCAAGAAAGAAGCGAAGCTCGACCATACGGCATTTCTTCGCATCCAGCTCCTCCAGCTCGTCAAGAACACGGTCGAGGTCCATCAACTCGACCTGTTTGGCGTCGATCCATGCCAGCTTTTCGTCCAGTGGAACGGAAATCCCACCATCTCGTTTCTGCCGTTGCTGGCTGCGTGCATGATCCAAAAGGACACGACGCATCAATCGCGCGGAGAGGCTGTAGAAATGTTCTCGATCTTCGAAGCGCAGGCTTCGTTGGCGTATGAGCTTGAGAAATAGCTCATTTACTACGCTGGTGGGCTGCAATACATTTTCGGGACGTTCTCCCCGGAAGAGCGCGCCTGCGATTTGCCTCAATTGCGGATAGACGACCTCAAAGAGGCGGTCGATGGCGTCGGGTTTTCCTTCGCTCCACTCTCGAAGAAGCTCTGTAACGTCGCCAGCCTGGGCCAATCGAGCGGATCCTTCCCCGGGGTACCTGTCCTGACAGACAGCCTATTATCTTTGCCGACTACCGCTGAATCGACCTTGATATTAGTGCAACCGGGTTAACTCATCATCGCTATTTTGCGATCGAGGAAGGTACCGTCGGACCTGCTGCCGATTACGATTCGAGATTGCTCCGAATCAGCCGCGCACCGCACCGGCCCTGGGCGTTCGCAATTTTCCCTGAGTCATTTTCCTCGCCGTTGTCGCCTACTAGAGCGGAACTCCCCGCCATTTATCACTTCACCGTTTCCCAACGAGGTCACTGTCATGAACACCTTGTATCTCCGCAACGTCGCGCCGGCCGTGGTCGCGGCACTTTGTTTCTTCGCAACCGTCTCTGGCTGCCAATCGCACGAGATCGAGCAGCGGGCGGAAGAGCCGGCCTCGGTGGAGATTCCGGAATCGGGAAGCTCGGGCGCTGTCCAGCGCACATCGGCATCGAGCGGGAATGCCGGCGCTGCCCTGACTACTGCCGTGCTTACCGACGCCTCTTACGGAGGCATGCAGGCTACCAAGGTTACTGTCCCCGGCGGCTGGCGGGTCCAGGGTCAGATGATCTCGAGTCCCTGCACGTACCTTCCCTCTGCGACCTGGGATGCTGTTGCGCCCAACGGGCAGGGCGAGATGCATGTGCTGCCCATCTTCGGCTGGCGTTGGGGACAAAGCGGGCAAGGCAACAACGGCTGCATTCCATTGAACGGACCGGTCCAGGCGGCCGTTTTCCTTCAAAAATTTGCCGCAAGAGTGCCGAGCGTGCGTGTGCTCGGCACGATGCCGATCGCCGACGCTTTTCGCCGCCGTGAAGAGAACTTCACGAGGGGAGCCAACAACAACAACGCTCACCTGCTTCCGATGTTGCAGGCGCGCAATACGGGAGACGTGGCCGCCATGCAGGCCATCGACTCGAGCGGACACGAGATGCGACTGCGTGCCTGGGTGGAGTGCCGGCAACGCTTGCAGGGCGGCGACTGCTTCGCCAGAGTCGATATCCTGCGCGCTCCGAAAGGCCGGCTCAATGCGCTGCTGGCTCTGGTGGACAGCCACAACATGGTCCAGGACCGGCCCACTCAGCAATGGCAGGCCGCATTCATGAACCATCAGCAGCGAGTCGGAGCCCAGCAGATGGAACAGTTGCGCCGCAATGCCGATGCCGGGAGCCAGGCGCTTGCCCAACAACGTCGTAACGCCGACGCCAGCAGCCAGATGCTGCACCAGCAATATCTGGACAGCTCGGCGAGGCTGAATGCCGAGCACCAGGCCGGGATGGAGCAGATTCAGCGGTCTACCGATAGCTCGATGCGCAACGCCAATAACAGCATGAACGCGCGCACCACCGCGGCCTCCGACATGCAGGATTACTCGTTGGACCGGCAGACAGTGAGCGGAGCCAATGGCACGTACAAGACCTCGAGCCAATATTCCAATGTCTGGTCCAGTCCGGTCGGGCCGGCGCTCTCCGATGGCCGCACCTTCGGCTCCACTGACAACACCGTCGACCCCAACACCGCCACCGACAACTGCTGGACCAAGGACACCAAGGTTCACGGCAACGGACAGCCTTACTAACCCAATGATGACCGTGGGCGCCTGCTCTCGAACCGGCTGTGAGCGGCCGCCCCGGCAATCCAACCATCAGCCTAAAAACATTCCGTCATGAAACCTGTTCTATTTACTGCCTTCGTTCTTTCCAGCGTGCTGACGCCGACCTTCCCCGCGTCGGCGATGCCCAGGGGATTCCTCCAACGACGAGTCTCACGACAGCTATGACGGCCTTGTGCAGTTCGTCATTGAGTGCAAATGCTCCAATTCGAGCGGGCAGTGGTATCCGGCCAGATATCACGCTTCCAGGAGACGCTATATGTTCGAACTCTTCAAAATTGTCTGGGACATTGTCGTTTTGCGCGATGCTGCTCGCAAAGGTCAGCTTAACTGGCGCATATGGCCGATCGCCTTCGGCTTCGTTATTTTCCTCTACGGAACCGGTATCCCCGCGGTCCTGCTGTACGAGAAACATCCGCAGTACGAACCGCTATTTATTGCTGCCGTGATCTTTGATGGGATCCTGTTCATCTGCTTCATGGGGTGGGCATGGCGCCGGCAGTCGCGACAATCCGCTGCACGGAAACCGTACTTAGTACGTAGCCAGCCCAACTAAATTGTTTGCTCGCGGAGGGTATCAGCCATGTGGTGGATATGTATTGTCACCGCGCAGTTCCTCGTTATCGCTGCTGGCATTCGGGATGAGCAGCGTGTCGGACTCTGGAGTTGGTCGAAGTTCTCTTTTGCTCTCGGGTTCGCAGCGCTGGAGTGCATCATCGTCATTGGGCCGGCCTACTACATTCACGACGTCCACAATCGCCACTTCTTGGCGGTCTACATCGCATCCTGGATCATCGCCGCTCTCAACTTCATTTGGATGATCCTTATCGTGCGCCGCTGGAAGCTGCCCGACGGCAGCACCAGTCTTTCTGCGAAATGAAGCGTTCGAGGCAGGAGATTCTGCATTCTCCAAACGCGGCTAAAACTGCAGTCGCAGGGACATCTGGATTTGCCGCGGGCTGCCGATCGCATTCTTGGTGATACCGAGGCCGCTGGGGCAATTGAAGAAACTACTAGGTGTTGTGTTCGATCCTTGGCCGCAGCCCGTGGGGAGAGCGGGTTGACCTTGAATCGGGAACGGATTGTATCCACCGTTTTGCGTGACGTTATTGCCCGGAACGTCGAAACTCGTGGTGTTCGTGAGATTGAAAACATCGAACGTATAACGAAGATTCCAGTTTTCCCTCAACTGCATTGTCTTCACTAGAGACATATCGGCCCTGCGTTGCCACGCCTGGCGGAAGATATTGCGCTGACCGCTGGTGAAGGTGGTTTCGTAGGAGTCGTTGGACGGGATGCCTCCGCTCAGTGCGCCGGGGGCGGCTGTGGGAAGAGTGAAACAGGAAGCCTTCAGAGCCGGCTGGCCGCTGCCTTGCGTGAAGGCCCCGGACGCGCCGGTCTTCGCACTCTGCGGCGTGCAGCCAGAAGCCAACGGGACGATCGGGTTGGTGATGCCGTCGGCGACACCGTAATAGATACTCCCAACGGCTCCTGAGTAATCAATGACGGAGTAAGGCTGGCCGCTCTGCAAAACGGTCAGACCCTGGATTGCCCAGCCATTTGCGATTCGCGTCATCATCAGATGGTCGCTGCGAAGGCTAGGCAACTGGTACAGATAGTTGAAATTGATGACGTGTGTGCGATCGAAATCCGCGGATGCATAGCCGTCGCGCAGATTGTCTGGATTGTTGCCGTTGTAGAACAGGCCAAGCGCGCTCTGCTCATCGAGCGCATGCGAATACGTATAGGAGAAGCCGAACTGCAGGCCATTCGCCATGCGCTTCTCCACGTGAGTCTGAAGCGCGTTGTACGCGGAAATACCTGCGGCTTTGTATGTTTCCGACTCCGCCGAATAACCGATGTAGGGTACGCGCAGATCGATATTTCCACCTTCATAGGTAGCGAGATACGATGTGCCGTCCGGAAGATTATCGGGATTCGCGTTGTAGTACTGGAACGGATCTGTGCCCGCCTTTTGCACGGTATAGCCGTAGGTGTACGACTGGCCGTGAATCGGATTGCTGGGCGAGGCAATGTTTGCCTGGTTGAATGGAACCGGAATCACCTGGTGGCGCCCGACATTGCCAACGTAGCCGATGTCCACGGCCACATCATTGCGTGGCTGCCACTGGATGTCGAAGGTGTAATTGATGCTGTAAGGGAGTTTGTTGGCCCGGTTGTACGTGGCAAAGGAGAAGAGCGGCGCCCCGTTGGCGATATCCGCCGTGCTCGGAAGGTACTTGTTGATGTCTGCTGGATTGCCGCTGGGCTGGTTTCCAGGGGTGGTGCCCCAGGGGTTGGAAAGCGTGAATCCCCCGGAGGCGTCCGGAGTGCAGGCAGAGACAAATGCAGGGGAATTCGGACACTGAATGGCGTTCACATACGGAGGCGCCTGCGTGACGCCAAAGACGCCGCCCGCCACCTCGCCAGCAGCATATCCGGGCGACAGATACGTGAATAGTTCACCGCGATCGTAATAAATGCCGGTTCCGGCACGAACCACGACTTTGTTATCGAATCTTTCCGGTTGCCAGGCGGCGCCGATACGAGGACCAAAGCCCCACTGCCTGCCGGTCAGCGTGGTGTCGCTGACGCCCTTGGTCGGAAAGAGCGGGTTGTTGCCGGCCACCACGAATCCGTTGGTGACAACCTGTCCGGTGCCCTCGTTGAACGAATAGAGAGAGGGATCAAAGTTGGTGATCCGGCCCTCCTTCTCCGTGAGTCCGCCATTCCAGTCATAGCGAAGGCCGAGTGTGAGGCTCAGGTTTGGGTGGATCTGATACTTGTCCTGCAGATACATGCCGACCTGATTGGCGCGGTAATAGCGGTTTGCATTGCCCAGCAGGAAGGTTGTGGTGGTGTAGTCGTTGTTCTGGTAGGAGATGTTTCCGGCAAGGAATCCGGCGAAGTCCGCGGTTGCGATTCCGCCTTTATCGGTACGGTCGTTGCGCACATCGAGCTGCGTGTAGGCATAGCTGCCACCGAATGTCAGACTATGTTTGCCGAGAGTCCAAACAGCATTCGCGGAAGGCATCCAACGGTTCTGAAAAAGTCCGGTATTTGGCCCCTGCGAGCTGCTCTCTGGCCCCAGGCTCAGGGTCTCGTCGAAGAGGTCATCCGGATTTTGGCCACCGACGTTGTTGTTGCCTAGCGCGTCCACGATCTCGATACCCGGAAAGTACGAGGATCCGAAGGTGTTGATGCCGGCCTGTTGTGGGGAGAAGGGCTGATCATTCACGCCATAAGCCTTCTCGCGAACGAACCCAAATGTCTGGTTCGTGCTTAGATTTGGCTTGAGCAGCAAGGTGTTCGTCAGCGCAATGACCTGGCTGCCCGCATCCATATGCTCGGTAAAGCCCGGTATGTTGGAGTATGCATACGGGGCCACCGTCGGGTCGTGCTGATAGTAGTACTTTGCCGAGACCGTATCCTTTGCACTTGCATTCCAGTCGAGGTCGGCAATTGCCTGATCCGATGTGAAGTATGACGTCCCGGGGATAGAGGCATTGAATGGATCGGCAGAGTTGGGAGTGTGGCCATCGTCATTGGGAATCAGCCATTTCCCTGGCTCTCCGGGCAGCGCGGGATACTGCATCAGGAAAAGTGCGACGGGACTGATCTGGCCCGGCGTTAGAGTCGATCCAAAGTTCTGATTCGAGAGCGCTGCAAGTCCGGCAGGGCTTCGGTCGTCGCTCAACCCTGCGGGAACCGTCAACCGCGAAATACCGATCTCCTGATCGCCGACATGGATGTGTTGATACGCCAGAAAGCCAAAAAGCTTGTCCTTGATAAGTGCTCCGCCGAAGGTGCCGCCAGCCGTGTAGCGGTGCAGTTCGGGCAGCTTCTCGCTGGCGGGAATGCTCTCATCCTGTTTAAAAAAAAACGGGGCAGCGTTCAACCAGTCGGTTCCCCGGCGAAAATAGCCGCTCCCGTGCATCACATTTGTACCCGAACTCGTGCTCATGTCGATGTGCGCGCCGCTGCTTGAGCCCTGCTGTGCGTCGTACATGGAGGCGTTCACGCGCAGCTCCTGGAGGGTTTCCGGGGCCGGAGTGGGCAGCGCCTGCCCAATCGCGAGATAGACGGACGCGCTGCTCTGGATGGCGCCGCCGCCGTTGGAATTGCCTTCGCCTGTGTCCAACACGACGCGGTCGGAGGTGACCTGGCTCGTGCTCTTTCCATTGAAGAGATTGCTGGCGTCCACACCATTCAGCAGGAAGCTGTTGCTGGTGTCGCGCTGCCCATTCGCCCAGATGGGCGCATTGCCCAGTCCGGTGTTCGCTCCCGTGCCGCCGTTCAGCTCGGAATTCACCCCCGGAGAGAGAATCGCGAGCCCCGTGAAGCTGCCGGTAGGCAAGGGGATGGAGTCGATCTGTGCTCTCTCCAAAATGTATCCGTTGGTGGTGTCTACGGCATTGAGCAGCGGCGTTTCCTGGACTTCAATGGTCGTGCTGGCGGCGCCGGGCTTCAATTGCACATTCAGGGTCGCGGTTCGCTGACCTTGCACCTGGATGTGTGGCAGCTTTTGGCTCTCAAATCCCTGATCGGTGTAGGTGAGGACATAGTCGCCGATCGGCAGATTGGGAAAGAGATACTCTCCGGAGGCATTCGTCCTGGCTTCGCGGCTCAAACCGGTGTGTTCTTCCACCAGCTTGATGGTCACGCCCGCGACCACCCCACCCGAACTATCGCTGACTGTTCCGGTGATGCCGCCAAGCGTCTGTTGCGCCACCACCAGCGGAGCGGACAACGCAATGACTGTCACTAGACCGTACAGTCGAAGGAAGAGTGCGGAAACACGTCCACCGGAAGACATCTTCACTGACCTCATCCATGAAAAGGTATGCCTGCGTTGCGGAGCAGAGATTTCGAAGGTCTTTGAGGATACGGCTATAAGTGTTCAAGGGCAACGACGAGGTTGCCACGCCGGAAACAGCCCGCACTTCCGACAACAAAGTGCCTGTTGAGAACCCGTATACGGCTGGAATTGGTTAAGGATAATGCGGCTTTGCGAAAATTCAATCAGAAAGTGGAGTATCGCGTCTTCTAAATGTGCCTGGCACCCACTTGGCGTTAAATCGCCTCGTCAGCCGTGCAATACAGGAAAGCTTGCCGCCGATCAGGCGTTCACGCCAGGTCCTGCTCTTTTCGCATTCACGACAGGTTCTATCTGTTTCCGCCAACGAAGTGCCCTGGAGCCCGACTCGAAGCAAAGTAGTTTGGCCGGCCAGGTGATGCTTGCATTGGCGGCGTTATCCTTGGAACGAGAGCGGCAGACGACGGCCCTCCCTCGCCCAGAAATGAAAAGCCACCGTTATGGTGGCTTTTCATTATGCAACGGATCGCTCGATAAGGTGCTAGTGGGCTGCGCCGGCTAACTGCGGCTCTCGCAGCCAGTCGTAGAGCGGAAAGCTATCGGCCAGCTCGCGCACCTGGTTGCGAATGCGTGCCAGCGCCGCTTCGTCGCTACGCTTGTCGAGCGCTTCAGTGATCCAGCGGGCGATGGTGCGCATCTCCGGGTTGCCCATGCCGCGCGTGGTAAGCGCAGGTGTCCCGATGCGGATGCCGCTCGGCTTCATCGGCGGGTTGGTATCGAAGGGGATGGCGTTCTTGTTTACCGTGATGCCGGCAGCGTGCAGCGCGGTCTCGGCCTCGCTTCCCAGCATGCCTTTGGCAAAAACATCGATGAGCATGACGTGGGTATCGGTGCCGCCGGAGATGACGCGGAAGCCCAGTTCTGCGAGCTCCTGAGCGAGCACCTTGGCGTTGCTGACGATCTGCGCGGCATAGTCGCGGAAACTGGGCTCGAGCGCTTCGCCGAAGGCGACGGCCTTGGCCGCCATGATGTGGACCAGAGGGCCGCCCTGCTGCCCGGGGAAGACGGATCTGTCGACTCCGGCGGCGTACTGCTGCTGGCAGAGAATCATGCCGGCGCGCGGACCGCGCAGCGTCTTGTGGGTGGTGGTGGTCACGAACTGCGCGTGGGGCACGGGCGAAGGATGCACGCCACCTGCGACCAGGCCGGCGAAGTGCGCCATGTCGATCAGCAGCAGGGCACCCACTTCATCGGCGATGGCCCGCATGCGCGGGAAATCGAAGGTACGCGGATAGGCGCTGCCGCCGCCAATGATGAGCTTAGGCTTCTCGCGGCGTGCGATCTCGGCCAGCTCGTCGTAGTCGATGACCTCGGTGTCCTTGCGCACGCCGTAGGAGGCGACGCGATAGAGCTTACCCGAGAAGTTGAGCTTATGCCCGTGAGTGAGATGGCCGCCGTGAGCCAGGTCCAGGCCAAGGATGGTATCGCCGGGCTGCAGGATGGACATGTAAGCCGCCGCATTGGCCTGCGAGCCGGAGTGAGGCTGCACATTGGCGTGCTCGGCGCCGAAGATCTGCTTGGCACGGTCGCGGGCGAGGTTTTCAACCACGTCGGCAAATTCGCAACCGCCGTAGTAGCGTTTGCCCGGATAGCCCTCCGCATACTTGTTGGTGAAGACAGAGCCCGCTGCCTCGAGGACGGCGCGGCTCACGAAGTTTTCCGAAGCGATCATCTCCAGGCCGTCGTGCTGGCGGGCAACTTCGTTGGCGATGGCCTGGGCAACGACGGGATCGGCCTGGGCGAGTACGCGGTTCTGGACGGACGAGGTCTGGCTGGGCATGTACAGATTCTAGAGCTTCCCGGGGCGGGCTTCTAGCTGCCGCCCCGAACTGCCGGCCTTCGGGCTTACCTTGCGCCTCCGCTCAACAATCCTCGTGCTTTAGCGTGCTGCCAACTCGCGATCCGGCTGCTGGACGGGACGCTGTCCGGAGATGGCCAGATCCTTGAAGGCACGATGGATAAAGGAGCCTAGGAACCAGCCGTCCATGAATTTGTATGGCGTTTCACCGGTGGTGTAGTGGCCGCAAGGAAGCACGCGCGATTCGAAGTCGACGCTAAAGCGGCGGAAGTTCTCCAGCACATCGAGCGAATAGCGCCGGAGAAACGTCAGGTCATAAGTTGCGTGTACGACCAATGCCTTGCGCGGCGGGGCCGAAAATAGGTCCATAAACGAGACAGGGCTGATGCAGGCCCAGATCTCATTGAGCTGCTCCTGGGTCATGACGGATTCGAACGCCGCCCGGATATGACGGCTGCTTTGGCCGGTCCACACCACGTCGCCGAAAGTCATGGAAGCGTGATTGAAGGCGCAGATCTGCAGGCGAGGATCCATGGCGGCGGCGATGAAGGCATAGCAGGAGCCAAGGCTGGTGCCCAGGACACCGAATTGCTCGTAGCCCTGCAGCTCGAGCCAGTCGAGGCAGGCACGGATATCGATGACGGCCTGCCGGCAGGCGGCGACGGTGCGGCCGAGGTTGGAACTGACGGCATAGTCGGCGCGTTCCAGCTCGGCGGGGCGCCGTATATCGTGGTAGGGCTTTGAAAGGCGCAGAGCAGAGATGCCGAAGCGATTGAAGAGCGCGCAGAGGACGTTGTGACTGAAGGCATCGGCGTTCCACTGCGGCATTACGATGATGGCCTGACGCGGCTTGCCTTGCTGGCGGGCTGCTTTCTGTTTTTCGGGCGGCGCCGGATACCAGCGCGCGTTCACGAGATCGTTCTCCGGATACCGTGTGCGTACCGGCGAGGTGAAGCGCAGAAACTGCGCCTTCTTCGTGCGGCCCTGGGCTGCGGCAGCGCGGAGCTGTGCATCGCGACGCAGCGTTTCCGGACGAACATTCGTAGGAAAAAGCTGCGGGTGGCGTTCTTCCAGACGAAAATCAGCGGGACGCACATAGCCGTAAAACGCTTCGCGATCGGCGAGGATCGCGCGGCTGATGGCGAGCAGCGCGTCTTCCGCGGCTTGCGGATCGTGTTCGACCGCCGGATCGGGCATGAGGCCGCGCGGACGCGCAAAATCTTCGAGCCAATCGAAACCCCATTCGACCGGACGAACCAGGCGATTGGTGTCTCGCGTGGTCAACGCGGTTTCCCACGCGAACATCCAACGCGCGTAGAGCTTACTCAACATTACACTTATCGTAGCCGATCCGGAAAAGACGGATTGCCGGCGGCCGAACCGATATCGTTCACATACTGCGGCAAACGATGATCTGGAGCTTTTTCATCGTTAAACGTTCAACTTTTTACGCTGTTCTTCCGTCTCTGTCTGTAAGCGCTCTCTAGCGTCTGCCTGTAGTGTCCATATTTTCTTAAGGTTAAATTCAGGAATCGGATGACTCGTTTGTCGCGTTTATTTTTTGCTCTTGCCGTTTGTCTGGCGATGATTGCGACACCTCTTGTATATGCGCAGAGCAGCGGATCGTTGCATGGGCAGGTGACCGATCCGAGCGGCGCTATCGTGCCCGGCGCGAGTGTGCAGTTATCCGGCGGGGGCGGAAATTTTTCCGCGACTGCGGGCGGGGATGGCAGCTACTCCTTTGGAAAACTGCCTTCCGGCAGCTACACGCTGGATGTCAATGTGCCTGGGTTCACCCCGTTTTCTGAAACGGGCGTGTCGGTCGTGGGCGGGACCTCGCGCACGCTCAATATCCCGCTGACCATTGCCAACCAGCAACAGCAGGTCGAGGTGACCGCGGACACGCGGCAACTGGATACAGAGCCCGCAGATAACGGCAACGCCGTCGTACTCTCCGGCAAGGATCTGGATGCGCTCTCCGATGATCCGGACGAGATGCAGAACGAATTGACCGCGCTGGCCGGCCCCGCGGCGGGAAACGGTGGGAGCCAGATTTATATCGACGGCTTCACCGGCGGCGACCTGCCTCCCAAATCGGCGATCCGCGAGATTCGCATCAACCAGAACCCATTCTCCGCGGAATTCGACAAGCTGGGCTACGGGCGTATCGAGATCCTGACTAAGCCAGGCGCGGACAAGCTGCACGGATACATTCAAGCGAGCGGCAACGACTCGGCGCTGAATACCAGCCATTTCGTCACCAGCACACCGCCCTATCACCAGTTCTTCCTGAATGGCTCAGTTGGTGGACCTATCTCCAAACGGGCGTCGTATTTCTTCTCCGTGTTCGCGCGCAGCAGCCAGAACATCCTGATCGTGAATGCGCCTGGAACTCCTACCGATCCGAATTACTATGCGGACCACGGCGACAACAATTTCGTGCAGAACCTGGACAACCCGCAGTCGCGCATTCACCTGACGCCGCGCATCGACTACCAGTTGACGCCCAGCAACACCCTGACAGTGCGCTACCAGTACAACCGCGGTGTGGATACCGGAGACGGTCCGGGACAGTACGCGCTATCCTCGCAGGCCTATAACACCTACAGCTTGGAAAACGTGCTCCAGATCAGTGATTCCCAGGTGTTCAACGCGCACCTGGTGAACGACACGCGCTTTCAATATGAACGCGATCGCGACAACCAACTGCCGCAGGACACCTCTCCAACGCTGACGGTGCAGGGCGCTTTCACGGGTGGCGGCAGCAATGACGGCACCTCGCGCACCGCGGGAGACCACTACGAACTGCAGAATTATTCGACCGCCTCCTTCAAAAATCACTCACTCCGTTTCGGCACCCGGCTGCGCGCGTATCGCGAGTCGGACTATTCCAACGCCGGCACCAACGGCAACTACAACTTCGACAGCGGTGCAGATTTCATCAAGGGCACGCCCTCGCAGGGCAGCGTGACGAAGATCACGAATTTCAGCGCGCGCGCCACGCTGTTCGATGCGGCGCTTTTCTATCAGGATGACTGGAAGGTGAACAGGAAGTTCACCTTCGACTATGGCCTGCGCTTCGAAGGGCAGAATCGCATCCACGACCATGCAGATTGGGGCCCGCGTATTGGCTTTGCCTATGCGGTCGATGGAGGCAAGAAGCGGCCGCCGAAGACGGTGATCCGTGCCGGATACGGCTGGTTCTTCAATCGCTTCAGCGACGCCAGCGTGATTCAGGCAATTCACCAGAACGGCGTGAACCAGCAGCAGATCATCTACAACGCAACCCCGACGTCTCCCGTAATCTATACACCGGGCAAACCGCCCTCCGGCAACGGTACAGCGAACCCACGCTCCGCAACCTATAGCATCAGCCCCAACGCGAAAGCGGCGCTGGACATGCAGGGAGCCGTGGGCGTCGATCGAACCGTCACGAAGTCCATCACCGGCAATGTGACCTACCTGTACAGCCGTGGCATTCACCAGTATCTATCGGACAATATCAACGCGCCGCTTTTCGACTACGCGACAAACACGTTCATCACCGATGCTGCCGGGAACAAGGAGTATCCCTTCCCCGGAAAGGGAAATCTCTACCAGTTCCAGTCGAACGGCGTCTACAGGCAGGATCAGCTCATCACCTCGATCAATGCGCGCTCTCGCATGTATTCCATCTCGGGCTTTTATGTGCTGAGTTTCTTCAAGAGCGACACGAGCGGCGCGAACTATTTTCCATCGCGCCAGGACGACATTGCCTTCGACTATGGCCGTGCCAGCAACGATGTGCGCAACCGGTTCTTCCTGCTGGCCACCACCAACCTGCCATACGGCGTCCAGGGATCTATCTTTACCATTGCCAATGCCGGCGCGCCTTACAACGTCACGACCGGGCAGGACCTGAACGGTGACAACCAGTACAACGAGCGGCCATCGATTGTAGACGCCAGCTTCTGTACCCCTGGCTCCACGCAGTATTACGCAACACGCTATGGCTGTCTGAATATCACACCCAAGCCGGGCGAGACGATCATCCCCTATGGCAGCGGTCGAGGACCGGCGAACTTTAGCGCCAATGTGCGGCTAAGCAGGAACTTTGCCATTGGGCCGAAGTTAACGGGTCATGGTGGTGGGGGTGACGGTGGGGGCCACCACGGTGGCGGCGGTGGTGGTGGCGGCGGTGCCGGTCCTCGCGGCGGACTTGGGCCAGGCGGACTATCGAGCAGCGGTAGCGGCGGTTTCTTCGGTGGCCCACATTCCAATGCGGTGCGGCGCAAGTACAACCTGAACTTCACGGTTGCCGCGAACAACGTCTTCAACGTGGTGAACCTGGCGCAGCCAAGCAACGTGGTGAGCAGTAAGAACTTCGACCAATCCCTCGCGCTGGCGGGACAGTTCTTCAATCGCAACGAGACTTCGGTGCGCACCATCGACCTGCAGATGAGCTTCAGCTTCTAGGATTTGCCATCCAGGCAGACGCGCCGCTCACGCCTGGAGTTCGTGAGCGAGCCAACCGTTCTTGCGTTTCACGTCCAGACTCGGGGCACGCGCGTACCGATTGCGCATAGCACCTCGTAGGCGATGGTGCCGGTGTGCGCGGCCAGGTCGTCTGCGGTGATGCGGTCGCTGCCCTGCTGGCCGAGGAGTACGACCTCATCGCCGACCGCCGCCTCGGGAATGTCGGTCACGTCAATCATGGTCTGGTCCATGGTGACGCGTCCGGCGATGGATACACGTTGGCCCCGCAGCAAAACGTAACCGCGGTTTGAGAGCAGACGGTTGTAGCCATCCGCATAACCCACCGGCAAGAGTGCGATACGCGTGGGGCAAGACGCACAGAATGTGGCGTTGTAACTGACTCCTTCGCCCGCCGCGATGTCACGCAGCGCAGTGATCTTTGTTTTCCAGCTCAACACCGGCTGCAATCCGCGCTCCGTTGCGTGCGGCCCGTAGCCGTAGAGCGAGATGCCCGGCCGCAGCAACAGGCGGCTGCCGCTTTGTTGCGCGATCTCGCGGAGCGCGGCGATCTGGTCGGGCTCAAAGAGGCTGGCGGAGTTACCCGCGTGGACGATGGGCGGCGTCGCGCCGTGCTCGCGCAGGGTGGCAAGCGCGGCGCGGAAACGGCCGAGTTGCTCGGGGGTCTGGGTAGAGTGAGGATCCTCTGGGGACGCAAAGTGCGTCATAACGGCTTCCAGCACAAGTTGGGGACGCTGTGCGAGATGCACGGCGAATGCAGTAAGCGCGGCAATGTCATCCCACTGAATGCCCTGGCGCGCCATGCCCGTGTCGATTTCGAGATGCAGTGGAAAGGGCGGTTCGGCGGTGGGCGGGACAGCTTCGGCAAGCCACTCCAGTTGCTGCACCGAGCCGAGTATGGGAGTCAGACCATAGCGAACGACCTCTGCAGACTCGCCATCGAAGAGGCCGGAAAGCACAAGCATGCGATGGCTCTTCAGTTGCGACAGCAGAAGGCGCGCCTCGTCGAGGCAGGTGACCGCGAACCAGCGGCAGCCATCGGCAACGAGCGTTGCGAGTGCCTCTGCGGCGCCGTGGCCGTAGGCGTTGGCCTTGATGACCGCGACGGCGTCGGCATCCGCGCGTGCGGCCTGCTCGCGCAGGATGCGGTAGTTGCTGAGCAACGTGCTACGTGAAACTTCTGCCCAGGTGGGCCGGGTGGAAGAGGGCCGCGTCATTCGTAACTGCCGCCGTCACCTTCGTGCGCCATGTTCTCGAAGCGAGTGTATTCGCTAAGGTAGGCGAGATGCACGGATCCGGTTGGGCCGTTGCGCTGCTTGGCGATGATGATCTCCGCTTTGCCTTTGGAGTCGGGGTCTTCTTCGCCGTTCTCGTCCTTGTTGTAGTAGCTGTCGCGATGGATGAAGGCAACGACGTCGGCATCCTGCTCGATAGATCCGGATTCGCGCAGGTCGGAGAGCATCGGCTTCTTGTCGCCACCGCGCTGCTCGGAGGCACGGCTGAGCTGGGAGAGGGCGATGACCGGGACGCGGAGCTCCTTCGCGAGCGCCTTGAGGCCGCGCGAGATGGCGGATACCTCCTGGGTGCGGTTCTCGTGGCGCTTGCTGCCTGCCAAACCGGGCAAGGAGGCGGACATGAGCTGCAGATAATCAACGACGATGAGGTCGAGGCCGTGCTGCTGCCTGAGGCGCCGCGCCTTGGCGCGCATCTCGGCGAGCGAGATGCCGGGCGTGTCGTCGATGTAGATATGCGACTCGGTCAGCTTGGCCGCGGCATTGACCAGCGCGTCCTGATCGTCACGGCTGATAAAGCCCGACTGGATCTTGCGCATATTCACGAAGGCCTCGGACGCGAGCATGCGGCGGAGCAACGATTCGCTCGACATTTCCAGAGAGAAGATGCCAACAACGCGGCCATCCTTGAGCGCGGCCTGTTGCGCGATGTTGATGGCCCACGCCGTCTTGCCCATGGAGGGCCGGGCCGCGATGATGATGAGCTCCGATGGCTGGAGGCCGCTGGTCATGCGGTCGAAGTCCTTGAAATGGGTGGCCAGTCCGGTGACTTCGCGCTTCAGCTTCCAGATGTTGTCGATGGTGCCGAAGTGTTCTTTAACGACGGTGGGAATGTTCGCGAAGTCGCGCGTGATGCCGCTCTCCGAGACCTGAAGCAGCGCGCTTTCGGCAGCATTCAGCACCTCGAGCGCTTCGTCCGACTGGTCGACCGCCTGCGTCATCGCGGTGTTGCATACGTGGATGAGCTGGCGCAGGAGCGATTTGTCTTTGACGATGCGCACATATTCTTCTATGGAAACGCGGCGGGGCAGGCCCTCTGTGAGCGAGGCGATGTAGGCGACCCCACCGACAGATTCGACCTCTTTTTTCTTCGCGAGTTCCTCAACCAGCGTGACCAGATCGACGGCGCGCCCGCCACTGATGAGTTCGTCCATGCGGGCGAAGATGCGGCGGTGCGAGTCGAGCGAGAAATCGTCCGCGGTGAGCTTTTTCTCGGCCGCTTCGTGGAAGTGCGCGTTTTCGAGCAGAATCGCACCGAGAATGGAGCGTTCAGCGTCCGGGCTGGCGGGCATGCCGCGCTCGAGCGAGATGTCAGGAAAAGCAGCCATGAAGTCTATGTTGCTCTATTTTCGCCTCCAGCCGCTCTGTGAATCACGCGTGTCCTTGTGTTGGTAACTGGCGTTCATACAGGCCCTGTATCATGTCCGTTGGAGAACGCCGTTCATGTTGTTGTTTCGCGTCCGTTGCACACTTGCCGCTGCTGTTTTTGCCCTCTCCGTTGGGAGTCTAGCCGCGCAACCTGCTGACCCATCGCCGGCAGTTGTCCAGATGCAGACCGTAGAAGATTCCTGGGATACAGCCGTCGGGAAGCACGACCAGTTTGGGCTCGAAAATCTGCTCTCGCGCGATTTCGTCGGCATCAGCGCGGAGGGGGACGTCACCACACGCAACCAGCAGATTTCGCACCTCTTCATTGCGGGCGCAGAACCGGTTTCGCTCACCCAGAAGGTGATTGGCGCTCGTGTGATCGGGGATCTGGCGGTGGTGAACGGCACCTATGTGATGGAGTGGCAGGGTGCGAGCGACCAGCAGAAGGTGGCGGAGAAGGGCGTATTCACGCATGTCTTCCGCAAAAACAGCGCGGGAAACTGGCAGTGCATCAATGCGCAGCGCACTGTGGTGGCCACGGAAGATGAACGAAAGAAAAGGGCTGCCGAACAACACACCAGCAAGAGCAACGCGGCGCTCCCGTTGCACATTCCCTTGATCTACAAGGGGCCGCAAAGCATACAGCCTGCGCCAGCCGGGACCAATCAGCCTCCGCAGTAGGTCAACGCATCCTGGCGAAGCAAACGCGCGACGATCGCTATTGCGTCCGTTGAGAGAGCTTCTTATCGCACTCGGAAACGCCCGCTTCGACGTTGCAGTCTGCATAGAGCTTGCGGGCCTCGTTCCAGAGCTTCTTCGATTGGTCCGTGTTGCCTGTTGATTCATTCACCAAAGCCAAACCTCTGAGGGTGTTCGCCAAGTTGAGGACAGCCGGCCCACCAAGTTGGCGGTAGATTGTTTCGGCCTCGAGATAGAGTGGCTCAGCGTCAGCAGGCCGGCACATCTCCCGAAGCACATCTGCCTCGTGACGAAGCGCATATGCCAGCCTGTCCGGCGGCCCTATCTCACGATAGAGAACTGTCGCATTCGCATACTGATGACTCGCAGGACCGAGGGCGCCGATGTCGCGTTCGGCCTGGGCCAGACCGCAAAGCGCCTCTGCTAGCGAAGGCCGATCGACCTCTATCGATGCTATGCGTACCGCTTCAAAAAATGCGGCGCGCGATTCCGCCGGATCATTCTCTGCTCGGGCACGATAGCCGTTTGCTAACAGCTCTTTCAATGTGTGCATCGTCGTCGTAGCTTAGCAAAGGTCCTCTGCTCAAGAGGACAAAAGAGCGCGAGGCTTCGCGTTGGTCGGGATGACACCGCGTTGGTGCTGGAAAAAACCGGGAGCCGCCGATAGCGCCGGTCAGAAATTACGAACCGACGATAGCGTCGGCGACGACCGCGCTGCGCTTGCGGCCCTGAATCTCGATATAGATGTGGATGAGCGAGAGCGCCGCAGGGGTGACGCCGGGGATGCGGCTGGCCTGCCCGACGGTCTGCGGCCGCACGCGGCCCAGCTTCTCCTGCATCTCGCGCGACAGGCCGCTGACCGCCTGATAGTCAAACCATGCGGGGATGCTGAGGCTCTCCGCCCGCTTCAGCTTCTCGATCGACTTGCGCTGCTGGTCAAGATAGCCCGCGTACTTGATCTCTGTTTCGACCGCCCGGAGCTCATTGCGTGCGCGAGCGGTGAGCGCAGCATCGGACAGAATGGGTGCAAGCACCGCTCGGGTCTCCTCCGAAAGCGGGATGGCCCGAAGCAGCGGACGCAGACGGTCGATGGTGATCTCTGGCCGCTTCAGCAACTGCGCGTAGCTCTGGCCCGCGATGCTGTCGGGATCGAGGCTTAGATCAGGCAACGCGTCGGCAACACGGTCGGCATCGACGCGCGTGGTGGCGAGCAGCTTTTCCAGCGCGACGGCGCGCTGCTGTCGGCCTTCGTAGGTGGCCCAGGCTTGGTCATCGATGAGCCCAAGGCGCCGGCCGGAAGGCGTAAGCCGTCGGTCGGCGTTGTCGATCCGCAGGTGCAACCGGAACTCGGCGCGCGACGTGAACATGCGATAGGGCTCGTTGGTGCCCTTGCTGATGAGGTCGTCGATCAGGATGCCGGTGTAGGCCTCGGTTCGATCGAGCGTGAAGGCGGGCTCGTGGCGGACGGCGAGAGCAGCGTTTACGCCCGCCATCAAACCCTGGCATGCTGCTTCTTCATATCCGGATGTCCCGTTGATCTGGCCGGCCAGGTAGAGGCCGGCGATCGACTTGACGCGCAGGCTGCGGTCCAGCTCGGTCGGATCGATCGCGTCATACTCGATGGCGTAGCCGGGGCGGAGCATCTCGGCGTTTTCAAGGCCGGGAATGGACCGCACGACCTGCCATTGCACATCCATGGGTAGCGAGGTGGACATGCCGTTCACGTAGACCTCGTGCGTGTTGAGTCCTTCAGGCTCGAGGAAGAACTGGTGCTGCTCCTTGTCCGGGAAGCGGACGACTTTGTCCTCGATGGACGGGCAGTAGCGTGGTCCGATGGCCTGAATCTGCCCGGAGTACATGGGCGATCGCGAGACATTCTCGCGGATGATGCGCAGCGTCTCCGGCGTTGTGTACGCGATGTGGCAGGAGACCTGGCGCTGCGGCAGCGTGGTGGTGCGGAAACTGAACGGGGTCGGGTCGGCGTCGCCGGGCTGCTCCGCGAAGCGCGACCAGTCGATTGTCCGGCCATCCAAGCGCGGCGGCGTGCCGGTCTTGAGGCGGCAGCCGCGCAGTCCAAGGCGCTTCAGGCTTTCGCCGAGCAGGACGCTGGGCGGCTCTCCGCTGCGGCCGGCCGGATACTGCTCCTCGCCGCAGTGGATCAGGCCGTTCAAAAACGTGCCCGTGGTGATCACAACTGCGCCAGCCTCGACAGTGCGGCCATCGCGCAGCTTCAGGCCGTGGGCGCGGCGCGTGCCGTCCGCGGCGGTGTCGATCAGAAGGTCGATGACTTCGGCCTGCTTGATGTAGAGGCCCGCCTGCGCTTCCAGCACCTGGCGCATCTTCACGCGGTACTGCTGCTTATCGCACTGCGCACGGGGCGACCACACGGCGGGGCCGCGCGAAGTGTTGAGCAGGCGGAACTGGATGCCAACGGCGTCTGCGACTTCGCCCATGACGCCGCCCAGAGCATCGATTTCGCGCACTAGATGTCCCTTGGCGATCCCCCCAATGGCCGGATTGCAGGACATCTGCGCGATCAGGTCGAGATTGAAGGTGTAAAGCGCCGTCCTTAGGCCCATGCGCGCTGCGGCCATGGCAGCCTCGCAGCCGGCGTGACCGGCTCCGACGATGACGACGTCGTATTGTTCTGTAAAAGGCATCGGCTCCTTTCATTTTAACGAACAGAGAAAAGCGCGGCGGCCGAAGCCACCGCGCTGGTTCGCTTCAGAACCGCCTAAAACGACAAGCGTAGCGCCAATTGCACCTGCCGCGGGCTGTAGGCGTAATTGCTGTTGGAGTTCGTATAGGTGCCAAAACTGCTGTTGTAGTTCAACTGCGTGGTGTAGGTTTGCGGACCGGTATAACCCTTGGTGTCGATGCCGCTGGTGGCTGTCCCAAACGTGTATCCGGTGCCGTTTGCCGAGGTGTAGTTCTGATGGTTGAAGACGTTGAAGCACTCGCCCAGGAATTGCAGCGTGTAGCGGTCGTGGAACTGGATCTGCTTCTCCGCGCGGAGGTCAAACACCTCGGTCCGGCGCAAGGTATACGCGTTGCGGCCTAGGACCGGGACGTAGGCGGGGCTGCCGCCGGCTCCGTTCCAGCCCGAAAAGGCCGCTGCGGAGCTGGCGAAGCTGGTAGTGACCAAGTTGTACGGCAGCCCGTTCTGCAGTTGCACCAGCGGATTCAAATTCCAGCCATCGAGCAGGCTGCTCTTGAAACCGTTGAACTGCTTGGGGTATTTGAGAGTCGCATAGCCCACGAAGCGGTTCGGTACGTTGAAGCTGGAATTGGCATACGGCTGAGAGCTATATGGATCGAGCGGCTGATTGGTGGAGGCCTGCGTAGACTCGTTCTGGTTCTCATCGAGTGTGTGCGACCAGGTGTAGTTGGCGTCAAAGTCCGCGTAGCGGAAGGTGTGATTGACCACTTCGAATACCAACGCGTTGTAGCTGGAGTTGATGTTGCTGACGACGTCCGTAACCGCGCTGAATGCCGGGTTGATATAGCCGAAGTTATAGACCTTGGTGTTGAAGGTGCTGCCACACTTTAGCGGTCCGCAGTTGCTGCTGCCGGAGGCAGGCTGCACCACGTAGTTCACGAATGTGTAGCCATTGCCGGCATTGCTGTTATTGTTCGGCGCTGGCGTGTTGACCAGGTTGGTGTTGACGAAGTTGCTCAGCTCGCGACCAAGCGAAGCCAGGTAGCTGACCGAGAAGACGGTGTTGCCGCCGAAGTCCTGCTGCAGCGAGAGGTCATACTCCAGAGCTTGCGGGTTTTGGAAGTGCTTGTCGAAATATTGGACACTGGGCGCGGCCAGCTTGGTGGGCGAGAAGCTGGACGGCTCAATCTGCGGGAAGAGCGGACCTCCCTGAGAGTTCTTGAAGCTGATGCCGATCTGGCTGGCCGGTGATCCGGTGGCGGAATATGCCGACAGGAGGATGTTGTTGACGAGGCGGCCGTAATACATGCCGAATCCGCCGCGAATGACTGTTTTCCCCTTGCCGTATGGGTCATACGCGAAACCGACACGCGGACCGAGATTGTTCTTGTCATCCGGCCGATTCGACATCTGTGGCAGAGGTGTGAACGTGCCGACCGGCTGCAGCAGGTTTTGAAAAGGCCCGGGATTGTCCTGATAGTCGTAACGCAGGCCGAGGTTTACCGTGAGCTGCGGCGTGACCTTCCAATCATCCTGGAAGAAAAAGCCATAGTCGACGGTAGCCACGTCGAAGGTGGCCGGCCCGAAGTTCTGGCCGAAGCTGGAATAGCACGGCAGCGAACCCAGGTTGAATTCACTCGCGCTCGAACCGCATGTACCAGCGGGGCTGGCGATATCGGCGAAGAGATTGCCGAAGTAGGTGTAGCTGTAATCGCCATTCGGCGAGTACGGGCCGATGCCCAGGCTTTGGATGTGGTCAGCGTTGTGGACGATGTCGCCACCGAAGTTGAAGGTGTGCTGACCGTGGGTCCAGGTGACCGTATCCGCGATTTGCCACTTGCGCTCGTCCGGGTAAGCCTGACGGAAGGAGTAGTACTGCGTGGAGTCAGAGAAGGCGCCGGTGGGCAGACCGATAGAGGGCGGCAGACTCTCAAAGGAGCCAGGCGTGATGAACCCGGAGTTATAGGCGCTGACGGGCTGCGCGCTTTCGTCGTCCAGCTCGCGTCCGTACTGGAAGCGCAGCTCGTTGACGATGTTTGCAGTGAAGACGGTGTCGAGCCGGGCAATGCCGTAGTCGAGCTTGACGAAGTCGTTGCCGAAGGCGTCATTGCTGTAGCTGTTGGTGGCCTGCGTCTGCACCCCACCCGGCGAATCCCACCGCAGACGGTTGTAAGTAAAGCTGACGCGGTTCTTCTCGTTGATCTGCCAGTCGAGCTTGGGCATGTTGATGGTCTGATCGCCGGTGCGGTGGACTGCGCCCAGAACGGAGCTGAGAGCGCCGAGGTCCTTGTTGTAGAGCGCGACGGCGGCTCCGTAAGTAGGTAGTGCGAGGCGCGCTTGCAGCACGCAGGCCTGAGAATCCAGATCCTGCGGCAGGCCCGTCCCCTTCCCCGCCGCAGCGATAAGGTCGGGGCAGGTCCATGGCTGGCCGGTGGCCGGATTCATCGCGGTGATCACCGTGTCCGGGGTCTTGTAAAACGTTGCCGGGCTGGAGGCGACCGCGGTGCCCGGAAAGTTACGGCGGTAGCCGTCGTAGGTATAGAACCAGAAGAGCTTGTCCTTGATGAGTGGACCGCCAACGCCAAATCCCCACTGCTTGCGCCAATCCTTCGGCTTGTATTGGGAGGTGGTGGTGTCGCCGGTGGCTGGGTCGAAGGTCGTCAGCTTGGTGAAGGCGTTCTTTGCACCCCAATCGTTGTCGCGATCGTAGAAATAGAGTTCGCCGTGGAGCTCGTTGGTTCCGCTCTTGGTGACGGAATTGATCACGCCGCCCAGGGCGCGGCCGTATTCGGCCGAATAGACGCCGGTGTTGACCTGAAACTCCTGCACGGCAACCTGCGGCGTCGAATAGCCCTCGCGCGTCCGGCCGCGCTCCTCGGAGAAGTACGCCTGGTTGTCATCGGCGCCGTCGATAGTGACGTTGTTGAGCAGCGGACTCATGCCACGGATGCTCAGCAGGCCAAAGCCGTTGGAATCGGAGACAACGCCCGGCGTGAGAAGGGTGAGATCCGACCATCGGCGGCCATTGATGGGAAGATTCTCAATGTTTTGCGCTGTCAGGTTCGAGGTGAAGGCGGGCCCCTGGAAATTGAGCAGCGGCATTCCCCCGCTGACCGTCACCACCTGAGTCCCGGAGGCTACCGAGAGTGCAGGAGAGAGCGCTGTCGACTGACCGACGGCGACCACGATGCCGGTGTCCTTGAGCGTACCGAATCCGCTGGCCGAGATGGTGATCGTATAACTCCCCGGCTGTAGTTGGGCGGCGTTGTAGAAGCCGCTGCCATCGGCCGTGAGCGTACTTTCGGCGTTGGTTGCGTCGTTGTGGACGACGACGGTGGCGCCGCCGACGGCCGCACCCGCTGGATCTTTCACCGTGCCTGAGATGGCACCTGTAGTGGTCGTTTGGGCATAGATGGCGGCGGGTGCAAACGCAACCGCAGCAAAGGCTAGCAGGGCAAAAGCCCTGCGGGGTCCGATGGCAAACATCTGGCTCTCCTCAAAAGGATCAAACTTCGATCTGCAAACCTGCCCGGGACACAGGGGACCGAAGGCAGGATCAGTGACGCCAAGCCGGACCGCTCCTGGGGTCCTTCACTCGACGGTATCCGTATTCACTTTAGTCTCACAGAAGCGGATCAATGCACGGTAAATAGAGGCCCGGGCAGATTCCGGTTGTGGATGACAGCTTTCGATTGTGGATGACAGGAGCTGCGATCAGAAGCGCAGCCGGAGTACCAGTTCGAGCTGGCGTTCGCGATAGAGATTGGTGCTGTTGCTGTTGGTCACGGTGCCGAAGGTCGGCTGCCAGTTGAGCGTTGGATTCACATTGGCGCTGGCGGCTCCACTGATCTCGTAACCAAGGGTGCTGATATCTGTAACGTTCTGATGATTCAGCACGTTGAAGCCCTGCACCATCAGCTCGAGCCGCGCCTTCTCGCTGACCCGCATGGTGCGTGAGGCGCGCAGATCAACAGTGCAGGTGCCGGGATAGCGGTAGGTGTTGCGGCCCACCCACGGAATCCAGGTCGCACCGCCGGAGCCATTGATGCTCCCGGCGAGCCCCGAGAGTTTTTCAGTTTGTCCAAACTCATTGATGTATCGCAAATACGGAATCGCTCCCCCGGTCCGCAGGGAGTACGGAAGACCGGTCTGTGCACTGGCGGTGGGAGCGAGCGCATAGCCGTTCGCCAGGGCGCCGCGCCAGCCCTGGAATTTCCATGGTGCGCGCAGAACTATGCCAGCGGTGGCGCGCTGCCGGACGTCAAAATTCGAGTCGGCGTACTCCAGGCTCAGATCGGTGGGATCGAGAACGTCGTTGACGTCGGTAAAGGTGGTCTCGTTCTGATTGTTGTCCTGTGCGTGCGCATAGGTGTAGCTGGCACGCAGGTGCAGCCAGCGGCCGCCGTTGTGCGTGGCTTTGACAACCATCGCCTGGTAGTGCGACCCGACCATGCTGTTGATGTCGGTGATGGAGCCGTAGGCTGGATTGAGGCGCTGGATAAAGAGATGCGTCGAGTAGGTCGCCTGCTTGAGCGGTCCCTGATGTTGCGGGTCCTTGACGGTATAGGCGATAGGAGTCGCAGTGGCGAGATCGATGTTGGTGTCCATGAAGTTGGGCAGATCCTGCCCGGCGCTGCGCAGATAGCTGACCGTCACTTCGGTGTTGCGGGAGATGCGCTGGGCAAGCGAGATCTCGGTCTGAGCGATGCGCGGATTCTGGAAGTTGCGATCGAAGTAGTCGGCGGTCGGGGTCTCCGGCACGACAGCGCGGCCGCTGAAGATGTATGGAAACGATGGCGCACCCGCATCGCCGGGGCGAAAGTAGTAGCCAAGCTGACTCGCCGCAGAGCCGGTCTCGGTATAGGCGGCGAAGATGGTGGAGTTGATGATGCGGCCAAAGTAGATGCCATAACCGCCACGCAGGACGGTGTTGCCATGACCGGTGAGATCGTAGGCAGCGCCAACGCGCGGGCCGTAATTGTTGCGGTCGCTGGGGATGAAGCTGGTCTGGGGCAACGCGGCATTCGGCAGCAGCTTGTTCTGCGGCGGAAGCTGCTCGTACTCGTAGCGCAAGCCGCAGGAGAACGTAAGGCGATGCTGCACCTTCCACTCATCGCTCAGAAAGATGGCGTAGTCGTTCGTATCGAAGCTGAAGACCTGCGGTCCGAGTTGCTGCGTGTAGTAGTCGTAACAGGGCGAAGTGCCAACGCCGTTGCCACTGGCGTCGCAGTGGCTGGGGGCAAGCGCGTCGGAGGCGAAGTCCAGCAGGCTTGAATAATCGTAACTGCCGTTGCCGTTGTAGATGCTGTTGATGCCGTCTAGAACGTGGTTGAAATCGTAGCCGAGCTTGATGGTGTGGTTGCCGTGCACGTAGCTGAAGGTGCTGGCGACCTGCGTGCGATGCTCGTCGGGGAGTGCAGCGCGATCGAGGGTCGGTGGCTTGCCGATGCGCAGTCCGCTGCCGGAGCCGATGAGCGTAATCTGCGGCGAGCGCCCGAACACATTCTGACTGAAGGGCTGCTCGAAAGCGGAGGGTGGGGCGCTGAACTCCGATTCGAAGTCGCGGCCATACTGCACGCGCAACTCATGCATGAGATTGGCGGTGAGAAAGGTATTCCAGCGGCCGATGAGCACATCGTCGGTGACGTGGTCGTCGCCGAAGCTCGAGATACCGTAGCTCGCAGCTGTCTGGGTGAGTGCGCCGTGCGGCGAATTCCAGCGCAGATAGTTGTACTGAAGAGAGAGATGGTTGCGATCGTTGAGCTGCCAGTCGAGTTTGGGAAAGAGGATGAGCTGGCTGGCGCTCCGCGGCACCAGGCCGGTTTCGCCCATAAGGCCGGAGACGAACTGCTGATACTCCTCGAGTGCGTAGCTGGGCAGCGGCACGCCGAGACGCTCCTGCAATGTTGCGAGATCCGACGAGGTGAGCTGCCGATTGAAGAACGTGGTGATGTTGCCGGGGCGCGAGATGGCGGGGAAATTGCGGTGGAACTGGTCGTAGGTGAAGAACCAGAAGAGTCTGTCGGTGCGGACCGGGCCGCCGGCGGCAATTCCCCACTGCTGGCGGTCGTCGGTCGGCGCGACCGGCACGGCCGCCACGGTGCCGTCCGGTTGTAACTGAGCTAGTTGCGTGTAAGGGTTGCGCGCGCCCCAGGCATTGTCGCGGTCGAACAGGAAGGCGCGGCCATGAAATTGGTTGGTGCCGCTGCGGGTCACGGTGTTCACTACGCCGCCAGCGGCGCGGCCATATTCGGCGGAATAATTAGACGTATTCACCTGGAACTCGCGCACCGATGCCTGACTGGTGAAGTAGGCGGTGCGGGTGCGGCCGCGCTCCTCCGAAAAGAAGGCCTGGTTGTTGTCTGCGCCGTCGAGCGTGTTGTTGTTCAGCAGTACGCTGATGCCGCGAAAGCTGAGCAGGCCGTATCCCTGCTGGTCCGGCGCGACGGCGGGAGTCAGTAGCGCGAAGTAGGACCAGCGGCGGCTGTTGCTGGGCAGATCGTCGATGGACGTCTCGTCGATGTTGGTGGAGAGCGCGGGAGAGCTTAGGTCGAGGACGGCGCCCGGCTCGCGTACCTCTATGGTTTCCTCGGCGTGTGCAATAGTGAGGTGCGCAGAGAGCGGGGTGAAACGGCCCACCTCGACGCTCACGCGTGTGATATGCAGGCGTGCGAAACCGCTCTGGGTGATCCACGCCTCGTAGCTGCCGGGCGGCAGCCCGGGAAACCGGAAATTCCCCTGGCTGTCGGTGCGAGCTTGGAAGATGTGACCGGTGTCGGCACTGGTGAGATCGACTTCCGCATCGGCGAGGGCGGCGTTTCCGGGACCGGCCACCACGCCGCCAACCACGCCCTGCGTGGTGGACTGGCCCTGGAGAGATGAAACGAAAACAAATGTAACGAAGAGCGTTGTAACGATGCCGGAAAGTGCGCACTTTCTCGAAATCGTTCCCCAACGCGCGCCGCGCTGCGGC
The DNA here is from genome assembly GCA_963815025.1 of uncultured Acidobacteriaceae bacterium. Lineage (GTDB taxonomy): Bacteria > Acidobacteriota > Terriglobia > Terriglobales > Acidobacteriaceae > KBS-83. The sequence goes on from CAWFFD010000002.1 coordinate 1,055,434, forward strand.
ATGGCCCCTGCTCCCGATTCGCCGGTCCGGAGTTGCGGTGTCTGGATTGCGGCTTTGGAGCCGGCCTGCTTCGATGATGCTTGAGACGCGCCGCTACCTCCATGACCCATAAGTGGGGCGACGCCTACGTCCGATAGACTGAACAGACGAACCATGTTTATTGATGAAGCAAGAATCCGGGTGAAGGCGGGCGATGGCGGCAACGGCTGCATGGCCTTCCGGCGAGAGAAGTTTGTTCCCCGTGGTGGCCCCTCGGGTGGGGACGGTGGGCACGGCGGTGACGTGGTGATGGAGTCCAGCGAGCGGCACAACACGCTGGTGCATTTCCGCTTCAATCCCGAGCACAAGGCCGAACGCGGTCGGCACGGCGAAGGATCGAACTGCACCGGCCGCGATGGCGAAAACATGATCCTGAAGGTGCCGGTGGGCACCGCGCTCTATGACGAAGAAAGCGGCGAGCTGGTACATGATTTCGCGCATCCTGATGAGCGGATCGTGGTGGCGCGTGGCGGCCGCGGCGGTCGCGGCAACCAGCACTTTGCAACCTCGACGCACCAGGCGCCGCGGGAGCACGAAGCCGGCCGCCCAGGCGAAGAGCGCAACTACCGCCTGGAGCTGAAGCTGCTGGCGGATGCGGGACTGGTGGGCTATCCCAACGTTGGCAAGAGCACGCTGATCTCGCGACTCTCCGCGGCTCGGCCGAAGATCGCCGACTATCCATTCACGACGCTGGAGCCGAATCTGGGTGTGGTGACGGTGGGCGAAGCGCCGCATGAGCAGAGCTTTGTGGTGGCGGATATACCGGGGCTGATCGAGGGCGCGAGCCAGGGCGCTGGGCTGGGCGTGCAGTTCCTGCGGCATATCGAGCGCACGCGCGTGCTGGTGCATCTGGTGGATGTATCGGATGGCAGCGGGCGCGAGTCACCAGTGGATGACTTCAAGGTGATCCAGGCGGAGCTCAAAAACGTCGGCCACGGCCTGGATGAGAAGCCGATGATCGTGGTGGCGTCCAAGACAGATGTCGCGAACCCGGAGAAGCTGAAGAAGCTGCAGGCGATGGCGAAGCGGCGCAAGCTGGCGTTCTATGCGATTTCAGCCGTGAGCGGGCTGGGTGTGGATGCGCTGAAGTATGCAATGGCCGCAGAAGTGGAGCGGGCGCGAGAGTCGGAACGCAGCGCTACGCCGCAGGAAGCTGGCGCTTCAACCTAAACCTGTACTAAACCTGAACGGGGGCAAAGCGTGCTGCGCGTGCCGGGCGGCGGGTGACTTCGAGCTGCGGCAAAGTGATGAGCTCCCATGCGGAGCGATCGGCCAGCAGGCGCGAGACCAGCGCGGTGTGCATGGCGTGGCCGGCACGCTCGGCGACGACGCGGCCAAGGATGCGGTGGCCCGCGAGTGCGAGATCGCCAATCAGATCGAGCACCTTGTGGCGGACGAACTCATCCGAGAAGCGCAGGCTGCCATTCTGCACTCCATTGCGGGTCAGGATGATGGCGTTCGCCTCCGATGCACCGCGGATCAGGCCCATATTGCGCAGCATGCGCTCGTCTTCGCGGAAGCCGAAGGTGCGGGCGGCGGCGATCTCCGCGCCGTAAGCATCGGCGGCGAGGTCGACGGTGAACTCTTGGCGATGGATGGGCGCGGGAAAGTTGATTTCGTAGGTGATGCTGTAGCCGTCGCCGGGATAGACGCCGATAAATTTGTCGTTCTCGCGCACCTCCACCTTGCGCAGGATGCGGAGGTATTCGCGGCGGCGACGCTGGACTTTGATGCCAACCCTCTGAAAAGCTTCAACATAGGGGAGCGCGCTGCCGTCCAGGATGGGGAGCTCGAGGTTGTCGAGCTCGACGATCACGTTGTCGATGCCGGTGCCGATGCAGGCCGAAAGCAGATGTTCTGTGGTGGAGATCAGGACGCCCTGGCGCATCAGGCTAGTAGCGTAGGAGACCTTGGCGACGTTGCGTCCGATGGCCTGAATCTCAAAGTTGTCGAGGTCGGTGCGGCGGAAAACGATGCCGGTGCCGGCGGGTGCAGGGAGAAGTCGCAACTGGACGGGGGCGCCGCTATGAAGACCAATTCCGGAAAAAGCGATGCTGCCGTCGATTGTCTGTTCCAGTTGAGCCTGCATGTAAGGCGTGGGCACCCCTGCCGTGTGTCTACCGCGAATAGACTACCCATGCTGACAAAAGTTTCACTGTGGTAAAGATACGACATAAAGGCTGCAAAAATGACGGAGATACAACACAATCAACTTGCGTCCGCAAAGCTGCAAGCGCCTGTAAATAAAAAAGATATAAAACTCCGCGATTGGGTTGCCCGGTTGAACGACCAACTTGACGGAATACTGGAACGGGTATCCGCCGTGGTTCGCCAGGAAAGCCCAACGAGTCATTCTGACGCAGTCAACGCAGCCCAGGACGCTGTAGCGACGTGGGCTGAGGAGCTGGGCGGACGGGCGAAACGGCATGCCCGCAGCGGCAGCGGCGGCGTGCTCGAGGCCCGATTCGGGAAACCCGACGATACGCGACAGCCGGTGCTGCTGTTGGGGCACCTGGACACGGTATGGCCACTTGGGACGTTGGCTCGGATGCCGTGGCGCGTGCAAGAGGGGTGGGCGTTCGGTCCCGGGGTCCTGGATATGAAGGCAGGTGTGGTGATGGCGCTGGAAGCGATCAAGCTCGCAGGTGAGGTCGATCCGGATCGGCCGGTGGTGCTGTTGCTGAGCGGCGATGAGGAGACGGGGAGTCGCTACTCTCGGGAGCTGATTGAAGAGACCGCGAAGGGATGCCGTGCCGTCTTTGTGCTGGAACCGGCACAGGGGCCGCGGGGCGCATACAAGACCGCGCGCAAGGGTGTAGGGCAGTTTCGGCTGGAGATCAGCGGGGTACCTTCTCACAGCGGGGTCGATTTCGCAGCAGGGCACAGCGCGGTGCGCGAGCTGGCATGGCAGATTGAGCAGATCAGCGCGCTGACGGATCTGGAGCGCGGGACGACGCTGAATGTAGGGGTGGTGGGCGGTGGCACACAGTCGAATGTGGTGGCGGCCTCGGCGTGGGCCGATATCGATCTGCGGGTCAAGACGATTGCGGATGCTGAGGCGGTCTCAGAGCGGCTGCAGGCGTTGAAGTCGCGCGATCCGCAATGCAAATTGCGGCTGACCGGCGGCCTGAACCGGCCACCGATGGAGCGGACCGAAGGCACCGCGGCGTTGTTTGCTCAGGCGAAGGAACTCGCCGCGGAGCTGGACTTCACGCTGGAGGAGGCAGCGACCGGCGGCGGCTCGGACGGGAACTTCACCTCGGCGCTGGGGGTACCGACGCTGGACGGCATGGGTGCCATCGGTAACGGCGCGCACGCGGACAATGAATCCATCCGCATCGACTCACTCGTCTACAGGACAGCCCTTCTTGCCGCGATGATTGCAACGACAGTCTGAGCAGGGATGGCACCTTTGGAGGCTTTCGATGGCGATGACGATTGAGACAATGCTGCTGCTGGCGGTTCTGAGCCTGGTCGTGATGCTGGTCCGGAACGAGGACGCGCAACCTGCGGTGGCGAGGATTGCGTCGGCATCGCGCGATGTGCGGCGCGGCCGGCACGCTGCCTAGGTTCTTGCGCTTACCTGCATGGCTTCGATCATGCTGCTGACGAGCGCAAGCGGCAGGCCCACCACGTTGAAGTAGCAGCCGTGGATGCGCGGCACCCAGCGGCCTGCGCGGCCCTGGATGGCATAGGCGCCGGCTTTGTCGAGCGGCTCGCCGGTGGCCACGTAGGCGTCAATCTCCTCATCCGAGAGCGTCGCAAAGCGGACGAATGTAACTTCGGCTGCGCGCTGGCGTTCGCGGCCTTTGGCGAGACACACGCCGGTGATGACCTGATGAGTCTGGCCAGAGAGCAGGCGGAGCATACGGGCCGCGTCGGCTGCGTCCTGCGGCTTGCCAAGCACCTCTTCCTCGACGACAACGATGGTGTCCGCGCCCAGGACAATAGTGTCGGGCGTGATCGACCGGCATTGGGCGACTGCCTCCGCTTTCTCACGCGCGAGACGAGTGACGAAGCGAATGGGGTCTTCGCCGGGCTTGCGAACCTCGGGCACATGGGCCGGAGCAACCTCGAAGGAAAAGCCTGCCTGCGCGAGCAGTTCGCGGCGACGTGGCGATGCGGAGGCCAGAATCAACGGGGCGCTGTTCTGTGTGCTATTCGAGGGAGTCTGCCCGCTTTGCATCTCCTGCTCGCTCACGCCTTGATCCCCACCTGCACTCCACGCTGGCTGCAGACGCCCCATGCCATGCGCGGTGTGTTGTGCGCGAGGCCGTAGCGGCCATCCGGGCCAAGCAGGATGATGCCGCCGTGGCCGCCGAGGCGGCGGAAGAGATAGGCGATCGCGGCCTGGGCGGCGGCTTCGGGTGCGTCGCCGGCCAGTACCCGGTCGACGGCCCATTTGCCGAGGACCAGCTTCATGATGGGTTCGCCCCAGCCGGTGAGCGAGACTGCGGCGCTGAGATTGTCCGCATAGCAGCCGCAGCCAATCAGCGACGAGTCGCCGACGCGGCCGGGCGCCTTGTTGAGCGTGCCGCCGGTGGAGGTGGCGGCGGCAAGGTTTCCGCCGGCATCGAGCGCCACGGCGCCGACCGTGTCGTGTGAGGACGCGTCATATGGAGCGCGGCTCGGAGCTTCCTTGTCCGTCTCCTCAGCGGTATTTTGCACCCCGGAGAAAGTTTGATCGGGGAAGCCGGCGCGCTCTTTGTCCTGCGCATCGGCCAGACGCGCGCGTTCGCGATCGAGGACCAGTTCGGCGTTATCGATGAGCGCCATCCCTTGTTCGGCAGCGAAGTTCTCGGCATCGCGGCCGACGAAGTAGACATGCGGGCTCTTCTCCAGCACAAGGCGCGCGGCGTGAATGGGATTGCGCAGACGTTCGACGCAGGCCACACCGCCTGCCCGCATGGTCCCGGTGATCCCGCCGTCCATCAGCAGTGCATCGAGCTGGACTTTACCGTCGCGTGTGAGAAAGGAGCCGCGGCCGGCATCGAAGGCCTCGTCGTCTTCGAGCACAGCAACGGCAGCTTCGACGGCATCGACGGCCGTGGCTCCGCGTTCCAGCAACGCGTAGCCGGCGAGCAGCGCGCTGCGGACACCGAAGGTGTGGGCTTCGACAGCGTCGTCAGGGATGGCCCAGGCGCCGCCATGGACGAGAAGGATAGGTCGATCAGGCATGCGAACAGATCATCCTACATGGCGGAGTTGCGGCAGGTATTTCAGAGGCGGATGGCGGACCCCTTGACTATCTACACAGCCAATGTGTAGATAGTCTTGGTATGACAGATTCGGCTGTCCAGGCTCACTGAAGGAGGGTCCGATGCGCTGGCTGGAAGCGATGCTGTTGCGGCTGCGTGGCCTGCTGTTTCACAAGCGGGAAGATCAGCGCCTGGATGCCGAGTTGCAGTTTCATCTCGACGGACTGATTGCAGAGAATATCGCGGCGGGAATGTCGCCCGCGGAGGCGCGGTATGCGGCACTGCGGGCGTTTGGGAATCCCACGGTGTTACGCGAGCGGACTCGCGACGCGTGGTCCTGGAACTGGCTGGAACAACTGGCGCAGGATTTTCGCTTCGGGGCGCGGCAGCTCCGGCGCTCTCCAGGATTTGTACTTGTCACGGTGTTGACGCTCACGCTCGGCATTGGCGCAAATACAGCGATCTTCACGCTGATGAACGCGCTCCTGCTGAAGACCCTTCCGGTGATTGAGCCGGACCGGCTGGCGCGCATCGCGCTGACTTTCGACTCGGCAAAGACAGAGAGTGACGGAGCGCCACTGAATTTCCTGATGATTCAATCGCTCGAGCGGCGGTCCGTATCTTCCTCCGGGATCCTGGGATGGAGCGATTATGGCGCTGACCTGAAGGAAGGCAGCTCAATGCGTAGCTACCCCGGCGCGATGGTGAGCGGGAACGCCTTCGAAGTGCTGGGGATTCAACCTGCTGCCGGGCGATTGCTTACGCCTGCCGATGATCGGCCCGGAGGCGGTCCGGATGGCTGGGCTACGGTGATCAGTCACCAGTTCTGGGTGGAGCATTATCATGCCGACCCTGCCGTGATTGGACGGCAGGTCACGGTGAACGGCCACGGCATGACGGTCGTCGGCGTGGCTCCGGCGCGTTTTGAGGGGATCATTGTCACGTCGCGGCCGGATTTTTATATGCCGCTGGAGTATGAGCCGGTTATCCGGCAGCCCTTTGGGGATTCCATGCTGCACCGGCCGGGAAATCTATGGCTGACACCGATGGCCCGGCTGAAGCCAGGGGTGAGCATCGGCCAGGCGTCCGCCGAAGTATCCGCGCTCTCGCATCAGGTGATCGACGATACGCTGCCGCCGCAGGCACGAAATCTGCCGGGAGTACAGCGTGCGCGCTTCGTGGCGCTGCCTGGGCGATCGGGTTGGAGCTATCTGCGCCAGCAATACGCACGTCCACTGCTCTTGATACAGATGCTGGTGGGCGCGGTGCTGCTCATCAGTTGCGCGAACCTTGCCGGGCTGGGGCTGGCCCGGGCGTCGGCGCGGCAGCATGAGTTCGCGTTGCGCGTGACCCTGGGAGCAGCCCGCACGCGCATGTTGCGGCAAATGCTGGTGGAGAGCTTTCTGCTTGCGATTCCCGGCGCGCTGCTCGGCCTGGGATTCGCGTGGGGTGCATGCCGCATGCTCATGCAGCGCTTTGCTGGAGATGCGTGGAGCACAGCGCAAACGACACTGACAACACGGCCGGATACGAGTGTGCTGTTCGCGACTGCAGGCTGCTCCATCCTTTGTGCGCTGCTCTTTGGCATTGCTCCGGCATGGATTGCCAGCCGCACTGCACTGGAGCCAGCGCTGCGCCGCGCCGGAAATGGCTCGACACGCAGCGAGAGGAGCAGACTGCGCCAGGGTTTCGTGTGCCTGGAGTTGGCGCTTTCGCTGGCGCTGGTGGTGATGGCAGGACTCCTGAGCGCCACGCTGGTGGAACTACATGCGGGGGGAACCGGCATCCATCTGGAGCACAACTTTTTTGCCACCGTCGACGTGCGGCCTCAGCAGCAAAGAAGCGTGGCGACACATCTGTATTGGCGGCTTGCGGAACGGATGCAGGAGATGCCGGGCGTCCGCTCCGTGAGTGCTGTGGCGATCCCGCCCTTCCGCGGCGCCGCGGGCGCCCAGTTCAGTGTGATGGACGGCACGGCAACCGCGAAGCCGGCAAAGCAGAACGTTCTCTTCAATGAGGTCAGTGCCAACTTTTTCTCCGAGCTTGGCATTCCGTTATTGGCCGGCCGCGACTTTGTGAACAGCGATGCCGATGCAAACACCTGCATCGTGAGCCAGTCGGCGGCCCGGAAGTTCTTTCCACACAGGCCGGCCCTTGGAGGCACTCTGCGGCAATATCAGATGTCGATGGATACGGGCGGTACCGCGACGAACGACTGCGAGATTATCGGCGTGGCAGGGGATGCGAGGCTGATGGATCTGCGCCGGCCCGCTGAAGCGACCGTCTATCGGCCGGTCGCGGGAGATCTCCCCAATCCTGGCTTGTGGAATTTTTTGATTCGTTCCCAGTCACTGGCTGACGCAAGAGCGGCGTATCTCACGGCGCTCCATGAACTGGCTCCCGGGAAGGCTGAGTTCGACCTGATTCCCGTCACTGTGCAGCTCGACGAATCGGTCTCGATCGAACGACTACTGGCACAGCTCTCTGGATTTTTCGCCGGCCTCGCTCTGCTGCTGAGCGGGATTGGGATTTATGGGCTGGTGGCGTGGAATGTGGCGCAGCGCACCCGGGAGATCGGCGTGCGGATGGCGCTGGGAGCTACGCGCATGCGGGTCTTTGCGATGGTGATGCGGCAGGTCGCCGTGCTGCTTATGCTGGGAGTTGCGGCTGGAGGCGTTGCGGGAGTTTTTGCCGCGCGGTCGATCCGCAGCTTCCTGTTTGAAGTGCAGCCGGGGAATCCGGAAGTTTTTGCGGCGGCGGCACTGGCTCTGGTGCTGATTGGATTGCTGGCCGCGATGCTGCCGGCGCGCCGGGCAGTCTCGGTGGACCCGATGCGGGCGCTGCGGACGGAATAGAGACGCTGCGTGGGTCTAGGCGCGGGGTGCGTTGGGGGCGGAGACGAGTTCGTGCTCGGCTCCGCTGACCGATGCAGTGCTTGAGACGGGCCCCGGGCTGCCTGTGGGCCGTATGGGAACAGTGCGCGCGGCGCCCGAAGGCGCGTCCAGCGTCAGCGTCTTGGCCATGGTGTAGGTGTACGAGATGCGGTGGATGACGGTGATGGTGGAGAGCACCGCCAGCACCCAGAGCGCGGGCGCCATGGCGCCCCAGCGCTCGAAGAGTGCGCCGAGGATGATGAGCACGACGCGTTCCGGCCGCTCCATGAAACCGACCTTGCAGGAGCCGATGAGAGCCTCGGAGCGGGCGCGGGTGTAGCTGACCATCAGCGACGTGATCATCACAAAGCCCGCGAGCACGACGTAGAAGAAGCGATTACCGCGCGCGTAGAAGACGAGCAGTCCGAAAAAGAGGACGACGTCGGAGTAGCGGTCGATGACGGAATCGAAGAAGGCGCCGAAGACGGTGACCTGATCGGTCTGGCGCGCGACGCGGCCATCCACCATGTCGAAGATGCCGGCGCCGATGATGACCAGGCCTGCATAGAGGAAATAGCGGACGTAGTTATGGCTGTTGGCCAGGCCGAAGAAGATGGCGGCGACAGTGTTGATGAGCAGGCCGATGAAGGTGAGGACGTTGGGCGAGATGCGCGTGAGAGCGAGCCCGTTGACGATTGCCTGGAGGATGACGCCGGCGCCGCGGCCGAAGGCGCTAGTCCAAGTCATAGGCTTCGCCTCCGGGGGTCATCGACTCCGCCTTCGGGGTCATCGGCTCCGTCTCCTCGGATCACAGGTCTTCCCCATCACTACGATGCGCCTCCACAAATCATCGAGACATCATTCTCCGATTACCTGGCTTCGCCCTTTGCGGCTTCGTCGTGGATGGTCGTGAGCTTGAGAACTTCCAGCTCACGGTTTCCGTTGGGGGTCACGACGGTGACCGTGTCGCCGACCTGTTTGCCGATGAGCGAGCGGCCGATGGGTGAGGTGGTGGAGATGAGTCCCTTGTTCACGTCAGACTCTTCCGAGGTGACGAGCTTGTACACAATTTCTTCGTCCTTGGTGTTGTCGAAGACGCGGACGGTGGAACCGAAGGCGATCCGGTCATGGGGGATGTTGGAGAGATTGACCAGTGAGAGCTCCGCCATGCGCTTCTTAAGCTGGCCAAGGCGCGCGTTGACGAACTCCTGGCGCTGCTTGGCCATGTGGTATTCAGCGTTCTCGCTGAGATCGCCGAGCGCAGCGGCCTTCTTGATCTCCTGGGGCAGCTCGTGCTGGAGCTCGTGCTCCATCTGCCGGATCTCTTCTTCTAACTTTTTCTTGATGTGTTCGGGCATGAAAATATCCGTGACGGCCTGGGAAAAGCACAAGCCGCAAGGAACGGCAGGGATCCGGTATCCGCCAAAAGCTGATTATACGACGGGTGGGGTCCCCTATGGACCTGGCGGAAGGAGGGTTACGGAACCGCTCTGAGCATCGAGCCAGCCCTGCAGGATGAGGGCGGCGGCAAGCTGGTCGACGATCCCACTGCGGATCCCAGTGCGGCGCATCTCGCGACCCGCGGGATGGCGGCCAGTAGCTTCGAGCGCGGCCTCGGCTTCGGCGGTGGAGAGGCGCTCATCCCAGAGGTGGACGGTGAGGCGGACTCGGTCCGCATCGGAGATTTCTTCTCCATTTTCGTTGGTCTGGATTGACGTCTCGGCAATGAGCGCCTTCAGCTCATCCACAAAGCGATGGACGCGCTCGGTCTGAAGGCTGCGATCTCCGGAGAGGTGCAGCGGATTGCCAACGACGATGCCGGCACAGCCGTGGCGGCGCGCCAGGCGGAGGATTGAGCGTTGGTCGCGGCGGGGCTGGCTGCGCTCGAAGGTGAGGAGAGGCTGCGCGATACCGAGGACGTTGGAGAGCGCTACCCCGATGCGGCGCGTGCCGACATCGAGGCCCAGCCAGGACTCCACGGGCTCCCGCCGGGGTTCCAATTGACCCGAAAGTGGCACTCCCGACACGCTTTCATGATAGCCAGAGGCGCTCGGAGTGGAGACTACAATCGACGGAGTGATTCGATTGACCCGCGAAGGGATCTGACCCATTTTGCGTCGCTTTCTGCTGCTCCTCCTCCTGCTCGCGCTGGGTGCCGGCGCCTGGTTTCTGTTCGCGCCGGCGGGGCCGCACCTGGAAACATTTGTGGAAATTGCGCCAGGCACTTCCTCGCAAGGGATGGGGAGGTTGCTGGAGGCGCGCGGGATCATCCGCAGCCGCTATGCCTTCGATGTAGTGCGCATGGTGAAGCACGGCACATTGAAGGCGGGCGAGTACCGTTTCGATCATCCGGCGACCGTATTCGCGGTGTATGACCGGCTACGGCGCGGCGACGTGTACTACCGCGTGGTGACGGTTCCGGAGGGTTACAACCTCTTCGACATCGCGACCGCGGTGGAAGCGGCGCAACTCGCGACCCGCGACGATTTCCTGGCGGCAGCGCACAAGGACACAGCGTTGATCGCCGATCTGGACCCGACGGCCGCGAGCCTGGAGGGATACCTCTATCCGGATACCTACCGCTTCCAGCGTAGCGACACGCCGATGACCATTCTGCACGCGATGGTGAAGCGATTCCGGCAGGAGGCGACGCAGATCGGGCTGAACGGCGATGCGCACCACACGGTGACGCTGGCGTCGCTGGTGGAGAAGGAGACGCCCGTCGCATCGGATCGGCCGCTGGTGGCGAGCGTGATGGAAAACCGGCTGCGCGACAACATGCCCCTGATGACCGATCCCACGGTGATCTATGCTGCAATGCTCGAAAACCGCTACCGCGGGACGATCTACCAGTCCGATCTGCAACGCGATTCGGCGTACAACACGTATCGGCATACTGGACTTCCTCCCGGGCCGATCTGCAGTCCCGGCGCGGCTTCGCTGAAGGCAGCCCTACATCCGGCGGCGACGGATTACCTCTATTTCGTTGCGGATCCCAGGGTGAGCGGGCATTCGCTCTTTGCCAAGACGCTCGAAGAGCACCAGCGCAATGTGGCGGCGTACCGCCAGGCGCAGCGGGCAGGCGGGGCCACACCGTAGAGCACGTTTCCTGCTCCGGTGAAGAGCGGAGATACGCTCTGCGTGGACTTTCGTTCCGGGAAAGGCCTCAAGCATGGTAGCTGGCCGATTAACTCATGGCAGGAAACATGCTCGGGCATCCAGCTATACTTAAGGTTTGCTGCCCGGATCGGAGTATTTCTCCCGCAGATGCGCAGTGGTGAGATATGCTCCGCGTGGCCTTTCCCAAATGAAAGGCCACTTGAATTCTCGTTCAGCCCTCGATATTTGCAGGAGAAATGCTCTAGACCCGTGATGCAAAGACGATGGTGGAGTGTGGGATTATTGGCAGTGCTGCCGTGGCTGAGCGGCTGCCTCTACCGCACCCACAAAGTGGAGAAGACCACGCTGGCCGGTCCCGTCATGGACGCGAGCGTAGCGCAGCTCGTGAATGGCGTGAATGACCGCTACGAGGCGATCAACAGCCTGACCGCGACGGTGGACTTCCAGGCGACTACCGGCGGAGCGCGGCAGGGCAAACAGACCGATATCACGCCGTTTCATGGCTACATCCTGATGCGCAAGCCGGCGATGCTGCGCGTGATCGCACTACTGCCAGTGCTGCGCACCCGCGCTTTCGAGCTGGCCAGCGACGGAGTGACGTTCAAGCTGGTGATTCCGCCCAAGAGCCGGGCCATTGTTGGCCACAATACAATTTCGAAGCCGTCCGCGAATGCTATCGAAAATCTGCGTCCGGATATTTTTCTGGACTCGGTGCTGGTGAAGTCGATCACGCCGGAGAGGGTGGTCTACCTGACCAGCGCATCGGAGACGAGCAGGCAGGACAAAAAACTGGTGGAGACGCCGGAGTATGACCTGCACATCGGGGAAGAGGATCCGCAGGCCAGGGATGGTTTGAAGGTTCGTGTGCTCAAAGGGACACGAGTGATCCGCTTCAGCCGGCTGACGCTGCTGCCGATCGGACAGGAAATCTACGGCGAGGATGGCGGAGTGGTAACGCACGTGGAGTACGGGCCGTACAAACAGTTCGGCACGGCACACATGCCGAGCTCGATTGTCATCTACCGGCCACGCGAGGCATACCGGATTACCATCTCGGTGCAGAAGGTAGTGATCAATCAGCCCCTGCCCGATAAACAGTTCGAGCTGACGATTCCCAGCGATTACAAGCTCCAGACTCTCCAATAGGTGTTGGCCGCGCGGCGGATGCGCCTTCAGCCTGTATCGCTGGGCTTCCTTCTTTTGGTCGCTCGCTTCCGGTGTTGTTGTTACGCGGGCGAACTGCAGTTTCTTCGCTCGCTCAGAATGACACCGCCGTAGCCGTATATGAAGGCCGACGTTAGACGAAGCGGTCGAGCTGGGCTCGGATTGCGTGCTCGGCGATGGCGGCGTTGATGTCCAATGCCAGTGCGAGAGCGGCGCGGCCTTCCTGGCCTGTAACTCGCGGCTGCTGGCGGGTACGTACGCTTTCCAGAAACGATTCGATCTCCAGACGCAGCGGCTCGCCGGGTGTGACGGTGGGCTTGGAGAGTGCGAGGCCGCTGAGAATGCGGGCGGGGTCTGGCGGAGCAGCGTCAGAAGCGGGTTGTGGCTTGACATCGATGAAGAGCAGGTCTTGCCGCGCGTAGTCGATCGAGATGTACTGATGCGGCTGGAAGAAGCGGAGCTTGCGGACGCGCTCGGTACTGACGCGGCTGGCGGTAAAGTTGGCGACGCAGCCGGAGGCGAATTCGATGCGGACGTTGGCGATGTCGACCTTGCGTGACAGGACAGGCAGTCCGACGGCCTGCAGGGAGTGAATCGGCGACTGGACCAGACGAAGCACGATGTCGAGGTCGTGCACCATGAGGTCGAGAACGACGTCGACATCGAGGGAGCGCGGGGTGAAAACGCTGAGCCGGTGCGCCTCGAAGAACATGGGCATGTGGATGTATGGCTGCACGGCGAGCACCGCGGGGTTGAAGCGCTCCAGATGGCCAACCTGAAGGATGCGCTGATGACGCGCGGCCAGATCGACGAGTGCGTCGGCCTCAGCCAGGGACGCGGCAATCGGCTTTTCTACCAGAACATCGATGCCGGATTGAATCAGGGCGCCAGTGACCGCCGCGTGGGCGCTGGTGGGCACGCAGACGGATGCGGCGTGAAGCTCGATCTGGCCGGCGGCGCGCGCGGCGAGGCAGGCGTCTAGGTCGCGGAAGAGGTGGGCTTGGGGGTGATCGGATTGCAGTGCCTGCCGGCGCGCGGGATCGGCTTCGACGATGGCCACAAGACAGACGGGAGCGTCCGCGGCTGCGCTCAATTCGCGAATCACGCGGAGATGGTTGGTGCCGAAGGCGCCGGCGCCGATGATGGCGAACCCGATGGAATGCGGAGAAGCGGACGCCACTTGAACTATTGGGATCCGCTCTTGCCCCCGACGACCGCGAGGCAGCGTGTGTAGAGCTCGAGCAGGTGCGTGACCTGATCGTCAGGCTTGGCGGAGGTGGGGTGGGTAAAGCCGGTAGAGGCAGTAGCGGGACGGCCGGCGTTGGTCGTAGTCGCGATGAATTTGAGCAGATCTAAGGCGATATCTTCGTTACGGCGAGCGGCGCTGGACAATGTGGCGGGTTGCTCCATATGCGTCCTCCGATGCCGATGCTACCAGAGGACTGGCCGTCCGGGCGACTGCGCCTGCGGCGCGAACTACGGGTTCGTTCCCTCGGGTCACTCACATTGGATCCTGGTGTACGCGGAGTGAACAGCAGATCCCTCATTGTCGCCTGGGTCGCTGATGCATCACGGCTCCGGTGGGGATGATAATTCCCCTTTCGTCAAGGGATGGGCGCGAGGACCAGGCAGACACGGCCGATGATGAGGTCCGATGGCATTTCGTGCGGCCCGAGAGCGAGCAGTTGCACGGGGTGGCCGAGCTCGATCGGACGAAGGATGAGGCGATTGTTCTCAAATTCGGTGAGCCGTAGCTGCAGAGCGTTGCCGACGCGCACGGCGAAGACCGAGGGCTGCGGCGGCTGATAGGCGACAGGAGAGTTGTAGTGGCGGTCGATGACGGCAAGAGTGTCCGGCGGCAACAGAGGTTGCATGCCGGTGGCCTGCAACCGCGTGACACGGACGGAGACGAAGCGAGACCATCCACGCCGGGAAGTGGCTCGGCGTGAGCGCATCTGCTCGAGAATGCCAAGCGGCAACTGCACAGTATCGAGGGTTGCCGAGCTGGGCGGTACCGCATCGTGGATGGCGATACTGGGTGCCACAACGGGAATAGCAGTATGCGTGAGGCTGTTTGGCGCTTCGCGTGGACCGGGAAGCATGTCATCCAACGCGAGCAAGTCGCCGACCGTGAGCATCTGAGCGGCAAGAAGACGATCGAGACCGCCGAGGCTGAGGGTGCGACGTCGGCGCAAGAAGTTGGAGATATGCGAGGGTTGAAAGCCAGTCTGGCGTGCGAGAACAGCTCCATTCACACTGCCTCGATCGATCCGCCGTAGTAGTTCCATGCGGAGACGCTCTTGCAGTTGGGTGAAGTTCATGTGGAAAGTTAGCCAGTAGATAAAGATGCCATAGTGGCAGATTGTCTCAGCGAAACGTAACTGCTACCGGTTCCTGTGGTAATCGGCTTTCGGGAATGGAATGGCAAACTGCACTCTCCTGTCGACGCCGGTATTGTTGACGCTACCGGTAACAGTCTTTAGAGTCGCATTGCTTTCATCTGCAGTAACTGATAGCGCGACGATGACGAAGTAACAACTGCTGCGACTGACCGAATGTTGGTGCAGCGGGTGGGGTCGCGCGGCGCTAGCGGCAATAAATTGCGGAATAAAACCCGGAATCGATCTGTGCACAGGGGAAGCCTGCTGCCGCCATGCTGCAACAAGCAGCGGCATGGCGCGATGGGCAATCCACGACAAGCTGCCGACCGTCCCCATGGACGCGAGAGAGCAGTGAACTTACAACGAGCCTGCCGCGACGCCTTGATGAGTTATCAGGGTGCGACAGCGGGCCCTGAAGCAGGCCTTGGAGAAAAACGATGGAGTATTTGCGCGTTCAATTGAAAGTATGTGAAGGGTGCGGAAATCTTTGGTTCCGCACACAGAGTGCAGAGGATGTTTATGGACGGTGTTGCGCAAGCAAGCTGGCACAGCATGCGAAGCCGAGACCGGACCAGCGGCGGACGAAACGGCACGCAATGGCTATGCGCCAAGCTGTGATGATGGGAGGCATAAATTGAGCGCCGCGCTGGTGGTGCGGTGCATGCAAGCGAAGCGGGCTGCCGAGGGGCAGGAGCAGACCTCGACAACCAAGCCACCCGTAGAGCTGGCCTTCTATCGCAAGTACACGGAGGGAATGTTGCGGCGGTATATGTATCGCTCGATGGAGATAGGAAAGGTTCCTTCGCTGCTGGGGGACTTTTCATTTCGCGGAAAATCGAGCAACCGCCGCGGGTACACCTTCGAGGACGCGGTGATCTTCGTCCATGACGTAGACCGATGCCTGACGCGGCTGAACGCCGTGGAGCGCGAACTGGTGGGGCGGATTGCCTTGCAGGAGTACACGCTCATGGAAACTGCCGAGCTGACGGGCATGAGTATCCGGACAGTGGTGCGCCGTTACTCGGACGCGCTGGACCGGCTGACTCGTGTGTTTTTGCGGCTGAAACTGCTGCAGGTGCCGGGTGCTCGCTAAGTTGTCAAGCCCCAGCTTACTGGGAAAGTGGAGTTAAATCCTTGTAAGTATGCGAGTTACATATCTGCAAAAACTTGCCAAATCATCCTGCGCCAATTGATATTCTGGATTTAAGAGTTGAGACAAGAGAGAAGGGTGGCCGCCTAAAGCAAAAGCACAGATAGCGTGATGGGACGAATTCGGTTAGGAGCGACCGTTCTTTGAGAGACCGGTTGCATCCAGAGCTGTGCTCTCCATTGCGCGTCTGTGCTTTTGCTCGAGGCGGTTCACCCTTTTGTTTTTGCCTGGTTTGGGTGTGGATTGAGACGTGACGAAGAAGAAGGCAGTACGGAAAAGTGAAGCGCCGGATGAGATAGCAGAGAGAAAACCGGCTGAAACGAAGGGCAACGAGATAACCGGGCAAGCAGAGGCGATGGCAACTGCGATGCCCAAAGAACCAATATCAGAACGACCGAAGAAGAAGGCGAAGAAGAAGCGCCCCGTGCGCTGCATTCAACGGCATACGGATGTGGAGTTTCGCAGAGCGTTTCGCGGTGTTTGTAAGTCACTCATCAAGAAGGCAAGAGGCGGAGGCATTCAAGAGACCCGGCTGCTGCTGCAGATTGGCAAGTTCGGCGATCCGAAGATAGCGAAACGGCGCGGCGCGAAGAGTTTGAGCGCGATGCTGCTGGATGAACTGAAGAGACGGCAGGATGAGCGAGAAGCAGCGGTAGACGGCGCGAAGTCGGAAGAGCGGATTTCAGCGGTGAACGAAGCAAGCAACGGGGGAGCGACAAGTGGCAGCGATGTTGAAAATGGATGAGTGCTTGCGGTGGCGCGGAGTGTTGTTGCTGGCGGGTCTATTGTTGCTGGTTCCGACGCACGGTTTCGCGACGGTACAAACCACGAGCGTCCAGGGCATTGTGTACAGAGCAGATGGTTCCCTGGCCCAGGGAACGATGCTGGTGAGCTGGCCGTCGTTTACGGCAGCGGACGGGAGCGCGGTGGCCGCAGGCAACACCTCGGTGACGATCGCGCCGGACGGAAGCGTAAGTATGACGCTGGCCCCCAACGTGGGCGCGAATCCGCAGGGAACGTACTACACGGTCGTGTATCAGATGACCGACGGTACGGTGCAGAAGGAATACTGGGTTGTGCCGCAGGCTGCAACGGCGACGATTTCCGAGTTGCGGGCGCGGGTAGTACCGGCCGCGGTGGCACAGCAATCGGTGACGCAGCAGTATGTCGACGCGTCGATCAGCGGGCTGCAGACGAGTTATCTGCAGTTGAAGGGCGGCACGATGAGCGGAGCGTTGAATCTGTCGACGGATCCGACGAACGCGATGCAGGCGGTCACGAAGGAGTATGTGGATGCGCGTGCCGGGGCACAACTGCCGCAGTCACAGAGCGTGATTGCAGGAAGCGGGAACGGCGGCGCGGTCTCCATGATGGAAAAGGGAGTAAGCGTCACCGGCGTAAACGGAAGTGTGGCCTGGGACGACGATCTGAACGCCGGTGTTTACGATCCGCGGGATCCGCGATGGGGTGCGCAGGATACTCCAGTGCACCAGGCGGCAGCGATACAGGCGATGTCGAACCAGATGGCCTGCGACCTGGCCATGGGGAAAGTAGCGCAAGCTGTGGCGAAGTTTCCCCAGGGCAGCTACGCTCTGGACCAGTTGCAGATGGCGCCGGGCTCTACGTGGGAAGGTACGGCACAGGCAGATGGCGGGACCTACCTCCATTCGATTTACAACAATCATCCGCTGGCCACCGCACCCCTGACGATGACACTGACCTGTTCGGACGGGAACAGCCATACGGATAGTGTTGGTCTAACGCATGTCTCGCACTTCACGCTCGCTGGTTGTGCGCAAGGCGGTTGCTCGAATGCTCCTGGAGATACGGCAAGTTATCTGGTTGCGGGCCCCTACAATACCGGCCTGGAATTTATATCTAACGGCATCATCGAACACATCTTTGCCGAGGCGTTCGGCGGCTATGGTATCCGAGTGGATGGGCAGGATCAGAAGGTGTTTCATATCCGACTCGCTGCCAATGACGAGTGGTATTACTACGGCGGATATAAGGGCGTAACCGAGTCTGCAACGAGCACTGAAGTGAATGCTGCAACGACCGGCACGACCGGATCGGTGGCATTGAGTTGGCCTGCCGTCTCCGGCGCGACCGGTTATGTGATCTATCGCGGCACGACCGCAGGTGGAGAGTCCGTCTTCTACCTGACCGAGACAAATTCATTCACGGATACCGGCGCGGCTGGTACCGCGAATCCTGTCACCAATACGGTGACGAATGCTTTAGCCGCACCCAGTACTATTACGGCCACGCCATCGACGACGGGCGGAACACTTGCCGCAGCGACGTACTACTACAAGATAACGGCAACGGTTGCGGATGGGTGGCATGGCAGTATTGAATGCTGCGGCCTGGATGGGATGGCGGACTGGATTGAAGCCTATGGGCTTTTCGATTCGGCGTCTACTTTCAACTATCATCATCTGGCGGACATTCTGGGCGGTGGCGGCAACAGCCATTTCGACCATCTCTGGCCGCAACTCGGTCAGGTGGGTATTGCGCAACCCTACGGATCTGGTGCCGGAGATCAATACGAAAACATTCGTATCGACTTCGCCCGGTTGGAGGGCTTCTGGAGTACGGATGCTGGGATTGCTGTGCGCGGCGGAATGATCGATGGCAGTTGCACCTCTTCCAACGCGGCAACGCTCAATACCGGGCAGATTCAAGCGAACTTTGCTGGCACCTGCGATCAGTTTTTCTCAACCGGACAGGGCACGATTCTGGAGGGCGTCGCTTTTTCCGACAACGCCGGATACGGGCCGACCTATAAGACGGCGGACATTCTGAATCAGAGTGGCTCAACCTGGGGTGTCGGTGGCAGCGGGATTTACCAATTCATCCCAGGCGAGGGCATATTAGCCGGTCAAGTGTGGCTGCCGCAGTCGGTAGGACTTACGAGCGTTACAGTGGGCACCGGCTCGATCGTCAACATGATGGGCCTGGCGGTGATCAATCCCGTAGATACGTCGCCGGCGACTATTAACGGTTTTCAGAATTTGCAGGCAGGCCAGGATTTTTATGTCCGTGGTGGCAACAGTAACGTCACGATCAACTATAACGCCGGCTTCGTCACCACTTGCTCGGGGCAGCCAATCAATCTTGGCACCGTTGTGGGCTTCCTGCACTTCACGGTGATTTCATCCACCGCGAATTACCAGACGTTTGCAAACGTTGCCGAGGTTTGCAATAGCCGGACCGCCGCGAACACTGCGGCCAGCTCCGAGACAGTGACCTATTCGGCGACGCCAACATTCTCCGTCACGACGCGCGCGAGCATCATCACGCTGACAGGCAGCGTGACCGGCTTCAGTCTGGCGCCCGGTGCGGACGGGCAGGAGAAGACGCTAACGTTTTGTCAGAATGCCACTGGCGGATTCACGGTCGCAGGGCCCGAGAATGTGCACGGACTGTTTACGGTGGGTTCTACGGCGAGCAAGTGCTCTTCGGAGCACTTCACGTACTCAGTTGCACAATCGGCATGGTTGGCTGATTCACCCGGTGTCACGAACGAGTAATGCCGACGGATGGCGCCTTGCTGCTTCGCGCATGCGATGAGGAAACGAGCGGACATCTAGCGCCTGGGTAGTCGTCGTCCCAAGCGATGACGGTGTGATTCTATTTGCCACCAAGGTGGCAAATAGGAAAAGGGTAGAAAGAAAAGGCTTCGCGATATCGCGGGCCTTTTTCTTTTGGTGAAGAAATGTTGAGTTGGAACGTACGGGCGAAGGGCATTGCAGCGGCTCTGATCGGTGGTGGCGCGAGTGCCGTGGCTGCAGCGGTAACGGCGCTGGGGATGAACAAGAGGATAAAGGGGGAGTCAATGGGAATGAGCAATGTTTTTGTGGAGATCGGTCACGGCGTGGAGACAGCAGTGAAAGATGTAGCCAAAGGCGCCGAGGATGTGTTGACCGTAGGCAGCAAGGTACTCAAGGTGATTTCCGATGTGAAGGCTATGTCGCCTGAGTTCAAGGCGAACTTAGCAACGCTTGTGGACGATGCGAAGGCTATTGCGATTCCGCTTGCGCCGGTCGTGGCAAGCGGTGGTGAGAATGTCGCTGCGGACCTGGTGGCGCTGGCACCAGTGGTGAAGGATGTGATGAAGCTGGTCGAGGATTTCATCGCCTTCCTGCCAAGTATCGAAGCTGCGCTCAAAACGGTATACGCCGACGTAGAGGGCGCATAGGGCGTCGAAAGCCGGCGTTGTGTTCCCTCGTGAGACGACGACATGGATCTTGCTGATTTGCTCAGCACGACCGAGAGGATGAGCTGGGATGGATGGCGATCTGGAGGAGCTGCTGGGGTTAGGGCAGTTGCTGGATGTAGCAGCGGCAAACCTGAATGGGGAGACGGCGGGAGTCTTCCTGGCGGAGACGCTGTTAAAGGTGCGGACGCGTGCGGGGGCGTTCGCACCGCTCAAGCCAAACCGTGCGCAGCGAGAGTTCGAGCGGTGTCGTGGTCGTGCAAATGTTGTGCTGAAGGCGCGTCAGATGGGCATCAGCACATGGGTAGCTGGACGGTTCTTTCTGAAGACGGTGACGCAGCCAGGCACGCTGAGTCTGCAGGTGGCGCACACGCAGGAGGCGGCGGAGGAGATATTCCGCGTGGTGCGGCGGTTTCACAACGAGTTGCCGGAGGCGTTGCGCGAGGGAGTGTTGCGGACATCGCGGGCGAATGCGCGGTCGCTGGTGTTTCCGGAGTTAGACAGCGAGTACCGCGTGGAGACGGCGGGGGATCCTAATGCGGGGCGCGGGCTAACGGTGCAGAACCTGCACTGCTCCGAGGTTGCGCGCTGGCCGGGCGATGCGCGGTCGACGCTGGCAGGGCTACT
Source organism: uncultured Acidobacteriaceae bacterium (assembly GCA_963815025.1). Lineage (GTDB taxonomy): Bacteria > Acidobacteriota > Terriglobia > Terriglobales > Acidobacteriaceae > KBS-83. The sequence goes on from CAWFFD010000002.1 coordinate 1,076,208, forward strand.
GGCGACGATGCCGGCGGCGGGCGGCGAGGTAGTGCTGGAGTCGACCGCGCAGGGCGCGCATGGATGCTTTTACGAAGAGTGGATGCACGCCGAGGCGAATGGCTGGGTGCGGCATTTCTTTCCTTGGTGGTGGGAGGCGAGTTATTGGCTCGATGTGGGTGAGGATGCGGAGTCAGAGGAAGAATGTGCGCTGGTAAGCATGCATGGATTGACCCGAGAGCAGATTGCCTTTCGGCGACGCTTGCAGCGGCAGTTCGGTGTGCTGGCGCGGCAGGAGTATCCGGAGAGCGCGGATGACTGCTTTCTGGCGAGCGGCAGTTGCGTGTTCGACACGGAGGCGATCGACCGGCGATTGCGTGAGGCGCCGGCGGCGGTGGAGCGCCGCTGGGCGGGTGTGCTCGAGGTGTGGCTGAATCCGATGGCGGGACGTGAGTACCTGGTGGCGGTGGATCCAGCAGGCGGTGGGAGCGAAGGCGACTATGCGGCGATGCAGGTATTGGACGCGGCGACTGGATTGCAATGCGCAGAGTTCCAGGGCCGGTGCGGTTTGCTGGAGCTGGCGGAGCGGGCAGCTACGCTGGCGCGCGAGTACAACGGTGCGGTGGTGATCGTGGAGCGAAACAATCACGGAGCGGGCGTGCTTGCACATCTGACGGGTACGGTGAAGTACGCTCGGATCTTCGAGCAGGATGGACAAGCGGGATGGCTGACCACGGCACTGTCGCGGCCGCGTGTGCTGGAACAGATCGAGCGATTGCTGGGTGAGGGCGCGGAGAGCGTGATGAGCGCGCGGCTGTTGCGGGAGATGAAGACATTTGTACGCGATGCTCGCGGGCGGACTGGCGCGGCTCAAGGGCAGCATGACGATCTGGTGATGGCGATGGGCATCGGACTCGCCGTTCGGGAACTGGCCGTTCGGGCGGACGCGCCTGCGACGCGGTTCGCTGGGTTCGCTCCCTTTGGTCGCTCACATATATAGGAGCGGGCGAGCGGGCAAACTGCGGGTCCTTCGCTTTGCTCAGGATGACGTGACCGGTAAGGTGAGCGCGGCCCCGTTAGAATCGGTGGCAGGAGACGGACGCGTGGCGGTGCTGGCAGTACAGCAGATTCGGGCGATGCGTGGCGGGGCACAGAGCCAGTTGATGCTGGGTTCGGATGAGAACCTGTGGGTAGTGAAGTTTCAGAACAACCCGCAGCACACGCGGGTGCTGGCAAACGAGTATCTGGCGACGCGACTGGCGGCGAGCATTGGATTGACAGTGCCGGCGTGCGATGTGGTTGAGGTGACGGAGTGGCTGATTGCGAATACGCCGGAACTGCTGATCCAGGTGCCGAACGGGCGTGAGCGTTGCCGGGCGGGACTGCATTTCGGATCGCGGTTTGTGGGCGGCCTGATGCCGGGGCAGGTAGTAGACACGCTGCCGGAGACGCAACTAGCGGAAGTGAAGAATCTTCGCGAGTTTGCCGGGATGCTGGTGATGGATAAGTGGACGTCGAATGTGAATGGGCGGCAGGCGGTCTTTGGCAAGCGGCCACGCGAGCGGCGGTATACGGCGACGTTTATAGACCAGGGATATTGCTTCAATGCCGGGGAGTGGAAGCTGATCGATACGCCGCTGCGCGGCGTGTTCGCGAGCAACCTGGTGTACGAAAGAGTGGTGGGGTGGGAGAGCTTCGAGCCGTGGCTGGGGCGCGTGGAGGGAATGGACGCGCAGACGATATGGTTGGCGGCGGAATCGATCCCGCCGGAGTGGTACGGCGGGGATACAGCGGAGCTCGAGCAACTGGTGGAGGCGCTGGTCGCGCGGCGTGCGCGACTGCGTGAGTTGATTGACGGATTTCGTGAGTCGCATCGGATGCCGTTTCCGCACTGGGGAAGGCAAGCCGCAGAGGTGTTGCCGGCAATCTTTCCGGAACCATTCCCAAAGAGGGAGTGGGGGAAGAAAATGGGTGCGGGCAAGCTGGTGATGTAAGGTGCGCGGGTGGAAGAATATGGTGGAGTATCAGAATTGTAATGAGGAAGTGAATTAGGAAGTGCGAAGCGGTGTTTAGCACTGACAGTCAAAGCGGGGTTCAGAAGTGGCTGTCCGACAGCGTTGTGAGTTCTCGCTGATCCGGTATGTGCCGGATCCAGTGAAGAATGAATTCGTGAATATTGGTGTGCTGCTGCGAGGGGAGGACGCGCGGGCGGCGGTGCGTTTTACACGCGATTGGAGCCGCGTGCGCTGCGTGGATCCCGACGCCGATACGGCGATGCTGGAGGCTCTGGAGACAGAGATTGGGCGGCGGCTCGCTGAGGACGCGCGAGCAGGCGTGGCATCGCTCGAGGATGCACTGTCGAATGCGGTGCAACTGACCGAGGCCAAGGCGTGCCTGGCAGAGTCATTTGCGACGGAACTTGAGAGCCTGATGGCGTTGTATGTGCTGACGGCGAAGCGGAGACGGGAGAGCCGGCGGACCGGCCGCGCCGCGTTGCAGGCACGGATGCGAACGGAGTTTGAGCGTGCAGGGGTGTGGGATCTGATGCAGCGGCGCATCAGCGCGGCGCGGTATACGCGGGCGGGCGATCCGCTGCGTATCGATTGCGGATACCGGCCGAATGGCGTGGTGCGGATGTTTCAGGCGGTGTCGCTGGCGGGAGATGTAGAAGGCGCGAAGGTGTTGGCGTTTTCTGCTGCGGATTTGATGGAGGGCGTGGCGCGGGTGGAGAGCGCGACGCTGGAGTTGACGGCGATCGTTGAGCCGATACGAGATATCGCTGCCGGGGATGTGGAAGAGGAGCAAGCTTCGTACCGATTCGGTGTGGAGACGATGGAGCGGGAGCGCATCCGTGTACTGACGACGTCTGATCTGGAGCGGGTAGTCGAGACGGCACGGCGGGAGTTGCGGGTGTAAAGCGGACTACAGCCAATGACAGAGAACAGCAGACGACAGTAGATTAAGCTCGGTCTGAGCGGCGAGGGTGAAGCGATAAGCTTCACCCTTTTTCTTTGCGGCGAAGCGAATAGACCAAAGGAGCGGGGCGGATGAATGTGCGAGCGAATGTGCGTGAGCTTTGGCGCAAGGTGAGTTCGATCCATGCAGGCGATGGCGCAGCGGCGGTGCTGCCACGGCAGACGCAGGTTCTGCCATTGGTGCTGAATCCCTATCACGCGGGACAGGTGCTTTTGCCGAAGCCGACACCGGAGAATCTGCGGCGTTTTGCCGAGACACCGGTGGTGCGGCGGGCGATCAACCTGATCAAGGATCGCGTGGCCGCGATGCAGTGGCAGGTACGGGTGCGGGCGCACTACGCCATACCGGACGACGCGGCGGAGCGAATGGCGGCGTTGCGTTTGTCGTTGGAAGAGCCGAATGAGTCGGACTCGCTGCGCACTCTGCTGGAGCAGGTACTGGAAGACATGCTGGTGGGTGGCTTCGGTGCGGTGGAGATGGAATTGACCGGCAATGCAGAGCAGCCAGTTGCGCTGTGGCCGGTGGATGGCGCGACGATCCGGATCAATCCGAGGTGGAAGGGCGGCGATGAGGTTCCACGCTACGCGCAGGCGAATCTGCTGCAGAGCCCGGACAAGGCGATCCCGCTCGATGACGACCAGTTGATGTACATCCGGATGAATCCGCGCACGCATACGCCATTTGGTCTGGGGCCGCTGGAAGTCGCGTTTGAGACGGTGAACAGCCTGCTGAGCGCGCAACGTTTTGCGGGCAAGCTGGCGAGCAATGCCGTGGTGCAGTATGCGCTGTGGCTGAACGAGGCGACGCCGGCCGAGCATGACCGGCTGATTCGCTGGTGGCAGGACGAGGTCGAGGGCACCGGGCGCGTGCCGGTTTTGAGTACGGAGCAGAAGCCGGAAGTATTGCGCTTCGGCAGCGGCACCGATGCCGATCTGCGGATGGAGTGGCAGACATTTCTGATCCGAATGGTGGCGAATGCATTCAGTTTGCCGCCGATGCTGCTGGGCCTGGAGAACGATGTGAACCGCGCGAGCTCCTCGGAGTTCGGCGACGAGGCATTTCGTGGGGCGATCGTGCCGGTGGCGCGGCTGCTGGAGCAGCACATCACACGCGATATTTTCGGCAAGCGGCTGGGATGGCGCGAATTCGAGTTCCGATTCACGGAACTCGAGTCTCGTGATGAAGCGACGGAGCTGCAGATCCAGATGGAGCTGTTGAAGGCGGGAGTGCTGACGGTGAGCGAGGTACGGGCGCTGCGCGGATTAGGCGCGGTGCAGCCGGAAGAACAAGAGGTGGCGGAACGCGGTGAATCAGGGTATCGAGGAGAACGAATGAAGCTGGATGCGATGGCGGTGACGATGCCGCTGGTGCGGGACCATCCCAACCGGGTGCCCTTCGAGGGAGTGCTGACGTATGTGGACGTGCCGAGCGATCGTGCACCTTCGGGATCGCGTGGCAGGCGCGTGATCCTGACGCGCAGCGCTGCGGATGCGGCGCTGCCGTCACTTCTGGGCATGGCGAGTGGACTTTTGTCCCGGCTGGGATGGGCACGATGCGCGGCGGAAATGCGGAATCATCACGGACGCGGAGATCGTGAGCTCGCGTGGAGGAACAGGCGAAATACGTGTGGCGGGATATCTGTTCGGCCGGGATTTTCCGGAGGTGGAGCGACATTTGCGCGCAACGCCAGCCGAGCAGATGGGCATGAGCTACGAACTTGCAGATGCCCACGTGGAAGACATGCGGGCTTCGGTGTGGCGGTTGACGAAGGTGACCTTCACGGGAGCAGCGATCTTGCTGCGCGAGAAGGCTGCTTATGGCAGAACATCCTTTCGCTTGTGCGCAGGGAAAACCAGAAGTGAAGCAAGGCAGGCTCTGGCAGCACGCGGAGCCTGAAGCAGGTGGAAGCGCGGCAAGAGAAAGCGCGGCAGAAAAGCGCAAACAGGAAAGCGAGGAAACGATGGACGAACACAATGCAGGTGGAACAGCGATCGATGCTACAGAGCGGCTGCAGGCGGCGACCGAGCGGTTGGAGAAGACGGTCGCATGGCTGGAGGAACGGCAGGCGGCGATGACCGGCGACGTGGCGAGAATCGTGGCCACAGTAGACGCGACCGCGGATACGCGGCAGCGCGAACTGGAGCGGAAGCTGGAGGAGGCCGAGCAGCAGATTGCCGAGCTGAAGGCGCAGGCTGCGGCAGACGAGCGGTCGCAAGACGCTGCCGGTAGCAACGATGCAACTGCTGGCGAAGCAGGGCATTGGCAGTGTCGACGGCCTGGAAGCCGGATCGCTGGATGCCGCGCTGACCGGATTGAGCCTGGAGCAGCGGGTTGCCGTGAAGGCGCAGTTGATCCGGACCGGCGCTCTGGTCTAAGCGCACATATCAAGCAGTCTTCCGGTGGGCATTCCGATGCGATTTGAAGCATCGGGTGCCCCTTTTGTTTCCTAACAGTGACTGCTCTCTTTAGAGCGAAAGGAAGAATCCATGAACGCACAGTTTCTCGATATCCATTCGGCGGCAGACTACATCGGGCCCGGCGCCATTGAGGTCCCGTTCTACCAGACGGAGATCACCGATCTGGTTCGCCGCCGCGGCATGTTCGGCCAGCGTATCAAGCAGGTACCGGCGACCGGCCACCCCTCGCGCTACTTCGAGGAAACCGCGATCCCGAATCCAGGGACCGCCGGCTTCGTCGATCCACGCAACATCGCTCCCACACTTGTGGCTCCGACCCGCGTGGAGCGCAGCGTTCCGCTGAAGGGGCTGGTTGCGCAACTGAACTACAACCTGTTCGACATGGAACTGGGAGCGCAGCAGAAGCAGTTTGCGTATCTGCAGGCGAAAGATCTGATCGATACGGTGGACGGTGTGCTGCACACCCATGATGTGGCGTTGTGGAACGGCAACGATACATCGTTGAGCGCGCCGACGACGCTGCAGTACTTTGGCGCGGCAGGCCAGATCGCGGCCGGCGGCAATGCAACCACGATCACCGCCACCGAGAGCATTGTGGATGGGATCAAGTCACAGATTGCGCAGATGGTGGCGAGCACCAGCTTCGCAGTGCGTCCGACGGCTATCTATGCCAATCCGGTTCTGCTGGATCTGATCGACCGCGAGATGAAGACCGAGTTCAATGTAGTGCTGAACTCGCGTGAGATCACCGGTGGCTTCACGGTGAAGACGCTCTCGACGCAGGCGGGTGAGTTACCGCTGATTCCTGAGTGGGCGCTGAGCTATACCGGCACGCCGGGTTCTGGCAGCGCATTGTTGCCGGCGTACATCGTGACGGAGGATCTGATCGAGTACCACTGGCTGAGCGAGTCCGGCTCCACGCATATTCCAGCTTGGTCTGCCCAACTCGCTGGCTTCACAGTACGTCGTGGTGAAGTTTGGCGGCGTGGTTGTGAAGGGAGCCAATTACGCGCACGCACAAGTGACCGTGCAGCGCTAAAGCGTTTTTCACTGTGACTGTGTGCCAGCCAAGCGCCGGGAAGTGTGGCTTTTCCTGACGGGAAAGCCACGCGGCCAGTGACGCTCTTGTATAGACCTACGGTGAAAAAGCGCTAAGTCACGACGCGCTGCCCAAACCCGAGCAGCGCGGCGTGATCGATCAGGGGGCGGTGACAAAGCCGCCCCCTTTTTTGTATGCGAACCATGCCAAGTATGAGAACCGCGCGGGCGCAATGCGAACCGCGGATGAGGAGAGAGTGCGGATGGCCTACTTAGAGACGACGGAATACGAGAGCTATGGCCTGTCACCCGACACCACCGATGACTGGATTGCCATAGCTTCTGGAATGATCGATGCATACTGCCGCCGCGCCGGCATATTGGCAACGCAGTATGTGGAACGCCTGCGCGTGGTGGCGGGCAGCCAGACAGTGCGGCTGAGCTATCTGCCGCTTCTCGCGGTATTGCCGGCCACCATACCGCTGGTGACGGTGCGCGGCAGATATACGCGTCCGCGTCGCGGCGAATTGTGGCCGGCCGGACTGGACGCGGTGGCCTATGCGTTTTCGCTGCCTGGCGCATGGACGCAGGTGGATCCGAATTCGATCGACTTTGCGTGCGACACCGGCGAGCTGACACTGCCCTACAACATATTGGGCTTGCCTTACAGCGAGATCGAAGTGACCTACACCGCAGGATGTGCTGCCGTGCCGGTGGCGGTGAAGATTGCCTGCGCACAACTGGTGAAGAATGCGCAGTCCACACCTGGCTTGAATGTGAAGTCCAGCAAGATGGACACGATGCAGATGCAGTACTTCTCCAACTCGCTGATGGATGCACAAGTGCAGGAGTTGCTGCGGCCCTATGTGGCGACGAGGCTGGGATAAGCCGTTTTCACAAATATTGTGAGGTCGTCAGCCACCGTGAGGAGCAGCTTTTCTTAACGGAAATGCTGCGTCAGCAGTTCCTATTCCACTACACCTTTTGTGAAAACGGATAAACGATGAGTGATTTGAGCGTGAGACCGAAGCAGGGAGGATGGCAACGCATGACAGACGCACTGCTGCGCTCGCTGGGCGGATCGGTGGCTATGCTGCGCCTGCCGGTGGCGGCGACTACCGCGATTGGGGAACAGTTGGGAGCGCCTACAGCCGGCTTTGCCGATATGCCACTCTCTCCTGCGGCCTTTCGCAAGGTGCGAGTGGCGGTCAGCGATGGCAACCAGGCGAAGTATGAGCTGCTGATCTCGGCCGCCGCGGTGGAAGCGCAGGTGAGTCAACTCGGGCTCTCCTCCGCCGAAATACTGTTTGCCATGGGATTGGGAATTACGGTCGGCAAGGAGTTCTTCGTCATCGAAGGCGTCTCCTTCACCAGCGCGGCGGGACTGGCCTGCGTATATCGCGTGTTGCTGCGGGAAGCCGCAACGCAGAGCTATTGAGAGAGAGGGTGGCATGAAGAAGGCGCGTGATTCTTTCTATGTGGCATTGCGGGATAGGCTGCAGGTGCTCAATCCCGCAAGACAAGTGATGATTCGCGGCGTGTCGCGGCCTGGCGTACTGGTGGAAGAGAACGAGAGCTTTGCGGCCATCGTCCCGGACAACGTGTTTGTCCTGCGGTGGACAAAGGCGCTGGCGGATGAGCAGCACGTGCTGGTACGCACGCAACAGACTTGTGAGATCCAGTATCAGACGGCGGGGACGGCGTCCGCCGGCGGTTTGGACCGCGGCAGCCTCCTGACGGAGATGGATGCGGAGTTGCTATCGATTCTGCAACCGCAACAGGTACAGAAAACCGATTACACCGTAACGCCGCCAGTCGCCATGGGGACACGCGTCTCTTGGACGGGGCCGGTGTTTGAGCCTGTCGCAAGGGAGCGCGATCGGCTAGTGCGCATAGCCGAGATCACCGTGGTGAGCTATGAGGAGGCAGGAGAGCTATGAGTACACCAGCATTGGTGATGCAGCCGAGCCTGCCTCCAGCGGTGCGCCGGGTGCGCGGATACTTTGGGCCGGTGAATCGGCTCACAGCGGCGCCCACCCCATTCGATGCGACAACGGTGTCGGCCTTCGATCCTGACGCTGCGCCGGCTCCATGGGTGGATCTGGGATGGATCGATGGCTTTACGCGTGCGTCTGAGACGAAGCTTCAGGTGGTGGAGAGCGGGGCGCCGGGCACGGTTCTGCTGCAGGGGCGGCAGAGTATTGGCGCGACGGTGAGCATGACGTTCGAGCGCTGGTCGAAGCTGACGATGGCTCTGTCGTGCGGTGCGCAGCAGACGAATGTTTTGGAATCGGGCGCGAACCCAGTCGCCATCACGGCGGCAAGTTCGACGGCAACGTTTCTGAGCACGCCGAACGGCGCCGGCACGATTCAGGCCGGAGACATGATCGCATTGGACGCGGACTACACCGGGCAGACGGGTTACGTCGGCGCGGGAGCCTCCGCCGCGTACCTGGCGACCGCCATCAGCAGCGATCTGCATTGGATTCGTCGCATGACCCTGAACGTGGGACGCGTGACGGCCGTAACCGCGAGTGGGCTGCAGCTTGCAGAGCCATTGCTGGCCGGTGTACCTACGCAGGGGATGCAGGCGCAGTCAGTGGTCGCTCTACAGGATCGCGAGGGCGGTACATTTTTCCAGGAATGGTCGGCGCTCTTTTTGATGCAGGGAGAGCAGGGTGATGCGCTGTTCTTTTACTACCCGCGCCTGCAGACGATGGGCGGCCCAGCGGAGATTCTCGTTTCCCTGACCGCACCTCTCTCGCAGGTTCTACTGAGTGGCCGGTTTATCGCGCTGCCCATTGCCGACTCCATGGATGGCTCTCAGGTGTGCTGCTATCGCACCTATCTGCCATGCGTGAATGCTCAGATGTAGGCGGATCTCTAAGTCCGGCTTACGGCGACATTTAAGAAATCCGTTGTGAGTTTGCCGAACGCGAAGAAAGACGCGAAGAAAGTAGGAGAGCGTGAAGATCACGATCGACAATCTTGATGGGAACGGCGCGCTGGACTACACAGGCGCGCTGAGTAGCGCCGTGCCCTTGACGATAGAACGGAAGTTGAACCAGCCAAGCAGTTGCGTATTCCGAGTAGCGCAGGGAAGTTTTGCCGTTCCCGCGAGCGGCGCGCGGGTTGTGGTGACGGCCGATAACGGCGTGGTTCTTTTTACCGGCTATGCCATCGCTGCGCCGGCACGCATGTATGCCGGGATGGGAACGACTGGACCCGCATACGCGCTCGAGGTCTCGTGTTTGAGCGATGAAGTCGTGTTCGACGCCAGAGTGAGTGAGAAGACGATCGAATGCGTCGCCACTGCGGCGGGCGATCTGCTGACGAAGATTACCGGGCGTGCCACAACAGCAGGGGTGTCGATGAGTGGCGACGCCATATCCACGCGCATTGGCGGGTTTCAGCCGTTGGCGGGCAAGAGCTGGTCAGAGAACGTTGGCGCGCTGGGAAACGCGGCGCGCGCGAGCTATCGCGTTGTGAACAACGATTTGCTGTTCGATGATATCGGTGACCTGGTACACACGCTGGCGGAGAGCAACGGAAGCTTCGATCATGGCGCATTCAAAGGCGAACGCACGCGTCTTGCCGTGAATGATGTGACGGTCTGTGGGAAGGAAGAGCCACAGGCCTACGTGACAGAGATCTTCGAAGGCGACGGGGTGACGTCCGCATTCCAATTGGGCGAAGCGCCGCTGGTGGAAAAAGCAACGCTGCTCTTCGACACATTCTCCGGCAGCGTGATCGATCCGCAGAGCTGGGTGGTTGTCGACAGCGGCGGCCACATCTCGCTCACGGCTCGGGGGCTGACGCTGGGCGGCGCCAGCAGTGTGGTAGCGGTGGACGCCGTCGAAATGGGTGGCGTACTCCTGATCGAACTTAGCGGATTGGAGATCGATAGCCTGGGCGAAGGCTACTTTGCCAGCTTGTCTGCCGGAGGATTGAATCCGGTGAACATTGTGGCTGGCTTTCATGTGCGGCTGAATGGCACGAGCATGGTTGTGGCGCCGATGGTACTGGGTGTGGAAGCCGGCGCGACGACGACGCTCGAGACCGGCCACACGTATACGCTGCGACTACGCTTTCATTGCAAGGATCGGCAACGGGTGCTCCAGAGCTACGTCGCTGGCGGAGCATCTGGTCCACTCCAGCTGGGAGGCCAGGTCTTGATGGCGGGAGCAGACCTGGTGATGGAGGTGCAGGAGACGACTGGCGGAGCGCAGTTCCCCGTCATCGTTCTGTATGACGGTTCGGTGACACAAGTCCCGCAGAGTTGCACGCCGGTGGTAGCGGACAGCATCAGCTTCCTTGGCAGTGTGGCGAGTTTTGAGCTGACGCGGCCAGGCGAGGTGTGGGTAAGCTGCACGGCGACTGGCTCGGCGGCCGCAACCCAGCGGCTTGGAGCCAGCGCGCAAACATCGCAGGCAAAGATAGCCAGCACCGGCAGGATGAGCTTTTATCCGGGTTATGTGCCTGCAGCGGCCACTGTTGTCCAGGTGAACTATCGCATCGGCGGCCGCGCGGTTGCACGCATGACGGTACCCACTTCGTCTCCTACCAGCAGCTTGATTCTCACCGCCGAACATCCGGTGACGCGTACCTCCGCCGACTGCGAGAACGCCGCGCTGGCACTCCTCAACACCTCCACATGGTCCGATGGAGCATGGAAGGGGACATACTCATGCTGGAATCCGCAGCACAGCGCAGATATGTGGCCTGGCGATCTGCTCCAGGTAGAGGCGCCCTCGGCCGATATGTCGAGCGCGCTGCTGGTGCGCAGCGTGGAGATCCGTGCGACCTCCTGCGCGCCGGAGCTGCTCAATTACACGGTTGCGTTCGCCAACGAGTGGGCAGAGTCTCTTTCGCTGAAGTTGAATGAAGGCGCGCCGCTCAGCGCATGGCTGCCGCCGACGGCATTGACCGCATCGACGGCTCTGGCATCTGCGCGCGACCTGTTGGTAAGCAGCGTCAGCACGACGCAGATCCTGGTACAGGCCGGTTTGACGCCTGCGACGGGCGGCGGTTTCGAGGTACGCCGCAGCGATTGGAAATTCGGTGCGGGCGATGGTGCGGACCTGGTCTTGCGCAGTCCGGTGGCAAACTTCACCATCGTCCGCGAGGCGCCGGTGGAGCGCTATTACGTTCGCATGTACGACGGCGCCACGCCGCCGAACTACTCGCGTTTTTCCAGCGCCATATTTGTGAATGCAGCTACCTAAATGAAACGAGATGTGGGTACAAGCCGTATGGACATGATGAGTACATTCGAAGCGCAGGTGCTGGCCGACCTGAGCGTCGTAAAGAGTCAGATGGCGTCTCTGCTGGGGGATGGCCAGCCCGGGCGGCTTAGCCTGCTCGAGGAACGCGTGGAGCGCCACGAACTGAGCGTACAGCGGGTGAAGGGCTTTGCCGGCGCCTTCGGGCTGCTGTTCACGCTGCTGCAGCTTGTCGTGGAGTGGCTGCGGCCACGATAACTTACGCGCCGTGTAGAGCATTTTCCTGTAAATATGGACCGGCCAGCGACGGCTCGTGTGGCCTTTCCGTAAAGAAAGGGCACGTCGAGAGAGTCTCCGCCGTGCACAGCAACAGGAAAAATGCTCTAATGCGACGATGGCGCGCTCAACTCTGGTGGGTGTTGTGATGGGCAGCAGAAGCGACTACGCAACGATGGAGCCGTGCGTGGAGCTGCTGCGCGAATTTGACATACCTGCGGAAACGAAGATCGTCTCCGCGCACCGCACGCCCGATCTGCTTTTTCAGTACGCGAGCGAGGCGGAGGGCCGTGGGTTGAAGGTGATCATCGCTGCCGCCGGTGGCGCGGCGCACCTTCCCGGAATGCTCGCTTCGAAGACGCTGGTGCCGGTTCTCGGCGTCCCCGTGCCGGCGACATCCATGCAGGGACTGGATGCGTTGCTCTCCATCGTGCAGATGCCCAAGGGTGTTCCCGTGGGCACGCTTGCGATCGGTCGCCCCGGCGCTGCGAATGCAGCGCTGCTGGCGGCAGAAATTCTCGCCAACGATGACCCTGCGCTGCGCCAGCGCCTGAAGACGTGGCGTGAGAGCCGGATGCGCGAGGTGCTCGCAGAAGAGTTGCCGCAGTGAGCGCAATCCTTCCCGGCGCAACCATCGGCATCCTGGGCGGGGGCCAGCTTGGCCGTATGACCGCCATGGCGGCACGGTCGCTTGGCTATCGCATCCAGGTGATGGACCCTGATCCGTCGTGCCCGGCACGATTCGTCGTCGATGCCTGCTTTGAGGGCGCCTGGGACGACGCCAAGGCCGCGGCAGATCTGGCTCGTGGCTGCGATGTCGTCACGCTGGAGATCGAACAACTTTCGCTGGAGACTCTTCGCGCCGCGCAGCGATACGCGCCGGTGCGCCCCGGGGAAGCTCTGCTCGCCATCATTCAGGACCGCATTGCACAAAAGGAATGGCTCGCCGCGCATCAATTTCCCGTGGGCCCATTTCGCTCCGTCCGCTCGCTCGAAACCATGCGCGCCGCACTCGATGCCTTCGGCCACGATTGCTTCGTCAAAAGCGCGCGTGGCGGCTACGATGGCCGCAGCCAGCTACGCATCACTCCGCGCGGCGGCGAAAGCGCCGAGTTAGCCTGGCGCGCCCTGGGGCAGCGCCCATCCATTGCGGAGCAGGCCATCCCGTTGGAGCGCGAAATCTCCGTGCTCGTCGCCCGCACACCCTCCGGCGCTCTCAAGTCCTTTCCTTCCGCCACCAACCATCACGAGAACCAGATTCTTGCCTGGAGCGTGATTCCCTCCTCGATTCCCGCGGCGATGGAGTTGGAAGCGCAACGCATCGCGCGCTCGCTTGCCGAAAAACTGGCGCTGGAAGGAATCCTCGCGGTGGAGCTGTTCGTCACCCAGGATGGCGCGCTGCTCATCAATGAGCTTGCGCCGCGTCCCCACAACAGCTATCACGCCAGCGAGCGTGCTTGCGTCACCAGCCAGTTCGAGCAGCATGTACGCGCGATCTGCGATCTTCCGCTCGGCAACACGGACGTTCTCCGCCCCGCGGCCATCGCGAATCTGCTGGGCGATCAATGGGCCGACGGCCCGCCGCACTTCGATCGCGCGCTAGAAGTCGACGGCGTGCGCCTGCACCTCTATGAAAAGCACTCCCCGCGTCCGGGCCGCAAAATGGGACACCTTTCTGCCATCGGCGACACGCCGGACGATGCTGTGAAGCGCGTCCTCGACGCCAAAAGCCGCCTCTAAACAGAACGACGGACCCGAAAGCCCGCCGCCCATGCAGATGCGCCGGAGATCAGCCGATCTCTTCCGACCAGTTCTCCAGATACTTCTTCAACTCCGCCATGAATTTGCCGGCATCGGCGCCATCGATGATCCGATGATCGAAGCCTAGCGTCAGCCGGATGATGCTGCGGATGGCGATTGAGTCGTTGCCATCCTTGTCCGTCAGCACGGTCGGCTCCTTGAACAGGCCGCCGACGCCCAGGATCGCCGACTCCGGTTGATTGATGATCGGTGTGCCGAACTGCTCGCCGAAGATGCCCGGATTCGTAATCGTGATGGTGCCAGATCCTACCTCGTCCGGTTTCAGCTTCTTCGAACGCGCGCGTTCCGCCAGGTCGACGATGGAGCGGGCGATGCCCAGGAAGCTCTTGTCCTCCGCCTGCTTGATGACCGGCACGATCAGACCCCAGTCGAGCGCCACCGCAATGCCTACATTCACGTTCTGGTGGTAGCGGATCGCATCCCCTTCCATCGACGCGTTGATGATCGGCATCTTGCGCAGCGTGGCGATAACAGCGCGCGTGATGAACGGCATATAGGTCAGCTTGACGCCGTTGCGCTGCTCGTACTTCGCCTTCTCCTTTTCGCGGATCTTCACGATGCGCGTCAGGTCGATCTTGAAGACGGTGTGCACGTGTGCGCTGGTGCGTTTCGAATCCACCATGCGCTGCGCGATGATGGAGCGCATGCGCGTCAGCGGGACCAGCTCGCCCGGCTGAGGACCAGCCACCGGCGCCGGTGCGCCAGCCGGCTTCGGCGCGGCGGGTGGTGGTGCTGTGCTGCTGCCGGAGCGGCAGCCTTCGCGCCGCCTTTATCGATGTACTGCAACACATCGTCCTTGGTGATGCGGCCGCTGGATCCCGTGCCCGGAACCTGCCGCAGATCCAACTGATGCTCCTTCGCAATCTTGCGCACCAGCGGTGAGGACCGCAGCCGTTCGCCGTGCGAAGCCTCAGCGGCTGGTGCAGCGGGCGCGGCAGAAGTTGCCGCCGGAGCGGCTGCATTCGACGTTGCTGCGGGCGCGGGTGCAGTCGCAGGAGCACTCGCCTTCGCGGCGCCTCCGCCAATCACCGCAACCACGGTGTTGATCTGCACCGTGCTCCCGGCTTCGACTTTGATCTCGGAAAGTGTCCCGGCCGCAGGCGACGGAATCTCCGCGTCCACCTTGTCGGTCGAAATCTCGAACAGCGGCTCATCCCGCTGCACGCTGTCGCCCACCTTCTTCAGCCACTTGGTGATGGTGCCTTCGAAGATGGACTCGCCCATCTGCGGCATCACCACGTCGACGCCGCCGCCGGAAGGCGCAGCGGCTGCCGGCGCGGGTGGCTGCCGGAGCTGTCGCGGCCTTTGGCGCTTCTGGCTTGTTCTCTTCCTTCGCGGGTTCCTGCTTCGGCGGTGCGGGAGCAGCGGCCGCGGGCTTCGCCGCCGCGCCGCCGGCTTCAACAATCACCGCGACAACAGTATTGATCTGCACCGTGCTGCCGGCTTCGGCTTTGATCTCGGAAAGCGTCCCGGCGGCCGGCGACGGAATCTCGGCATCCACCTTATCGGTCGAAATCTCGAACAGCGGCTCATCCCGCTGTACGCTGTCGCCGGGCTTCTTCAGCCACTTGGTGATTGTCCCCTCGAAGATTGACTCGCCCATCTGGGGCATCACGACATCTGTCGGCATGTTCTCTCTCGCCTTCCCATTCAAACCGTGCGTCGCGCAACCGCTACGCACTCAATTTCGATCATAAGGCCCGCAGGCAATCGCTCTGCAAACTGCCTTAGTACGTCACTTCAATAGGCCACCAGCCGCCGTGCCTCGCGCACCACGTCTTCCACCTTCGGCAGAAAGGCCTTTTCCAGCGGCGGCGCAAACGGCACCGGCGCATCCAGCGAGGTGATGCGCACGATCGGCGCATCCAGCGCGTCGAAGGCCTCCTCGTTGATGATGGCCGCGATCTCGCCTGCGATGCCCCCGGTCTTCGTGTCCTCATGCAGGATGATCACGCGGTTGGTCTTCTCCACCGTCGCCGCAATCGCCGCATTGTCCAGCGGCAGCAGCGTGCGCAGGTCCACGATCTCCAGCTCGATGCCTTCCTTCGCCAGGATCTGCGCCGCCTCTTCGGCGACGTAGACCATCGCCGCATACGTGATCACCGAAACGTGTTTGCCCTCGCGATGGATGCGCGCCTTGCCGATCTCGACCGTGTAGTCTTCCACCGGCAGCTCTTCCTTCACGCGCCGGTACAGATACTTGTGCTCGAAGAACAGCACCGGATTGTTATCGCGGATCGCCGACTTGATCAGCCCCTTCGCATCGCGCGCAGTCGCCGGGCAGATCACTTTCAGCCCCGGCGTGTGCACGTAGAACATCTCCGGGTTCTGCGAGTGGAATGGGCCGCCGCTCACACCGCCGCCCGAGGGTCCGCGCAGCACCAGCGGTGCCGGCGCGCCCCAGCGATAGTTGCTCTTCGCCAGGATCTGCACAATCTGCGAGTGCGCCGAGCTGATGAAGTCCATGAACTGGAACTCGCCCACCGGCCGCAGCCCGGTCAGCGACGCGCCATAGGCCGCGCTCGCAATCGCCATCTCGGAGATCGGCGTATCCACCACGCGCTCCGTGCCGAAGCGCTGCAGGAAGCCCTCTGTCACCTTGAATGCGCCGCCATAGACGCCCACGTCCTCGCCAATCACGAAGACGCGCGGGTCGCGCTCCATCTCTTCCCACAGGCCCTGGCGGATCGCCTCTAAATACGTAACTGCTGCCATTGCTGAATCAATCCTCGCGTTCTTCTGGGCGTTCTCTCGCGCTCTTACTTGTAGTGCGTGGTCGCGCTGGACTCGGCCAGCTTGGCGCTCGCATTCGCGTTCTGCACCCGCACTTCGCCGTACTTCAGCGGGATACCCGTCTCGTTGTCGAAGTACACATCCGTCCCCGCGTCCGCCGGATCGGGCATCGGCGAAGCCTCGGCAAAGGCGCGCTCCTCTTCCATCAGGGTGTCCACATCCGTCTGGATCTTTTTCGCCTCTTCCGCCGTCAGCCAGCCGCGCTCGATCAGGTACTTCTCCATGCGCAGGATCGGGTCGCGCCGCTTCCAGTACTCCTTCACCTCGGGCGGCACGTAGACGGCGGCATCGTGCATGGCGTGCCCCTTCATGCGCATCAGCTTGGCCTCGATCATCGAAGCGCCCTCGCCGCGATACGCACGCTCGACCGCTTCATGCGTCGCGTCATAGACCTGGTTCGCATCCGTGCCATCCACGATCACGCCCGGCACGCCGTAGCCCAGCGAACGGTCCGCCAGGTCCTTGCAGGCAAACTGCAGCTCCACTGGCGTCGAGTAGGCCCACAGGTTGTGCTCCACCATCAGCACCAGCCCCAGCCGCTGCACCGCCGCAAAGTTGAATCCCTCATACGTCGGTCCGGTCGACTGGCCGCCATCGCCAATGTAGGCGAGGCATGCAATGTTCTTGCCCTGGATGCGCGCGCCCAGCGCGACGCCAGCACATACGCTGATCGAATCGCCCAGGTGCGAGATCGGCGCAATCACGTTCAGCTTCTTGTAATCGCCATAGTGGGAGCCGCTTTCGCGTCCCTTGGTCGGCGATCCGCCCTTGGCCATGTACTGCATCATGGTGTCGCGCGGCCTGAAGCCCTTCACGATCATCGAGCCCTGGTTGCGGATCATTGGCCCCAGCCAGTCGTCCTCGCCGAGCGCGTAAGCCGAAGCAACGGACGTCGCTTCCTGCCCCTGGCTCAGGTACAGGCCGCCGATCACCTTGCTCTGCTTGTACATCCGCTCCAGCGAATCTTCCATCTTCCGGTTCGTCACCATCAGCCGGTAGATATCGATCGACTGCTCGCGCGTCAGGTATTTCGACGGACGCAGCGGTGGCGCCGGCGCGGTCGTGTCGCCCACCACTTTGTAGTGGTAGTTGCCGTTCTTCCACTCGCCTTCAATGTGGAATGGCAGCTGCTCCAGCCGGTAGTCGGGGATGCCGTTGGGATTCTTTGTGGGGGGTGGCTGCTTGGGGGATGTGTTGCTACCGTTGGAGTTCTGCGGTTTCCCATTCGCCGAGGCAGACGACGCCTCTGCGCTCTTCACTTCTGTTTTTCTACTCGCCATCGACAGCGATCCTGGTCGGTTAGTACCGAACTGGTCATTTTATGCCAAAAGCGCTCTTGAGGCATCCGCGTGCGCACTATCGCGGTCTACAACTCTTGTTCGCAGCACGACTTACGCCTCCGCGTGCGCGTTCTCTCCCAGCGGCGCCAGATCCTCCAGCGACTCCAGCCACAGCATCTGCGCATGGAAGACCTGGCCGAACTGCCGCGCCGCCCGCGCCGCTGCCGTTTCGAGCGTCAGATCCGGCTCCCGACTCTCCAACTCCAGGCTGGTCACCGCCCGGTCGTTGATCCCGCAGGGCACAATCCACTCGAAATCCTTCAGATCGGTGGTGACATTCAGTGCAAATCCGTGAGAGGTAACCCCGGCCGACACATGGATGCCGATCGCCGCAATCTTCTTCTCCAGAACCGTGCCGTTGGGCTGCGTCCACACCCCGGTGCGCCCCGCCACCCGCATGGCGGCCACGCCGTAGTCCGCCATCGTCCGGATCAGCGCCTCTTCCATCTGCCGCACAAAGTCCACCGGCCCCAGCCGCTTACCCTCTGCCCGTAGCGGACCCCTCAGGTCAAAGATGGGATACCCCACCAGCTGCCCCGGCCCGTGGTAGGTCACGTCGCCGCCCCGATTGGTTTCCACCAGCTCCACGCCGCGCGCCAGCAGCGCCTCCTCGGTCAACAGCACGTGCTCCCGCCCGCCGTCCTTTCGGCCCATCGCCCGCCCCAGGGTCAGGACCGGCGGATGCTCCAGCATCACCAGCACATCGCCGATGGCGTCCGCTTTGCGCAGCCCCACCAGCCGCTCCTGCACCTCCAGCCCCGCGCGATACGGGATCCGTCCGAGATAGATCACCGAAAGCACCATGCCGGCCCAGCCCTCCAGAAACTCTTCGCCCCAGCCTCTCCGTCAGGAAAGCTGCCCTTTGCGATATCTCACAAGATCACAATTTTTTTGTGAAACCGACTAGCCGATCCCACCCGTCCTTACATCCATTCTGTCACCGGTGGCGCTGCCTTCGGACGGCGAAGCCGGCAAGTTGAGGACGCATGACACTTTCGCACTGACCTTTGAAGAGAGGCCCCCCAATGACTTCATCGCGGTCCCGATATTCCAGCCATCTTCGTACGCTCGCCGTTTTGCTCTTTGCCATCGTCGCCGCCACGATTGCAGCCCAGGCCCAGACCGGCATCTATGTCGAGTTCGGCGGCTCCAAGGTCGACGCACCCAGCAATCAGTGGGTCTACGGTCCCACCTTCGGCGGCTACCACGACTTCTACGGCCCGATCGTGCATCTCGGTGCGGATTTGCGCGCCTCCGTCCTGGGCATATCCCAGACCACCACGCTCACCAGCGGTGAGATCGGACCACGGGTCTCCATTCATCCGCACGTGCTGCCTGTCATGCCGTACCTGGAAGCCCTGGGCGGTCTCGGCCACTACGATTTCGGCACCGGACCGGGCACCAGCAGCACCCAGTTCGAGTACCAGTTTCTCGCCGGCATCGACTACACCCTGATCCCGCGTCTCGACTGGCGCGTCGTCGAGTTCTCCTACGGTGGCCTCAGCGTCTTCAACGGAAATCTCCATCCCAAGACCATCAGCACCGGCCTCGTTCTCCGTCTTCCCTGAACCGCTCCAGCCGGCCCGGTTTGCAGCCCGGTTTCCAGGCAAGACCTGCCCCGGGCCCGTTTAGGGCGTCCAACATGCAAACCGGAAAGTCGATACAGTACGGAAAGTACAATAGGGACGGACCATCACCACCAGCACGCGGTCACGCCCCTTTTTTGAAGTAGAGGCATTTTCCTGAATGAATAGATTTGCGACCCGTCGCCCCCGCCTGCACTGTGCCCTTTTCGCTCTGCTCCTTTTTGTAGCCGGCAACCTTACCGCAGCCCATGCGCAGACCGCTCTGTACGGCCAGTTCAGCGCCTCGCACTTCAATAGTCTTCCCAACCCCACGATTCCCCTCAATGATTGGGGTTACGGCGGCGGTTTCGGCCTCTACTCCGACTTCTACAAGGTGCCCTTTGGCAAGGTCGGCGCCGACATCCGCTTCCAGTTTGTGCGCCCCGCCAGCAACACCACGCTCTTCAGCGCGTTGGTCGGTCCGCGTCTCGTCCTGCACCCCAAGATCGTTCCGTTGAGCCCATACGTCGAATGCATCTTCGGCCCCGGCCACTTCAGCTACGGCAACAACCAGCCCAGCACGACCCAGTTCGACTGGCGCGTCCTCGGCGGCCTGGACAAGACCGTCCTCCCGCATCTCGACTGGCGTGTCATCGAAGTCTCCTACGGCCAGCTCAACACCTTCTCCGGCCGCCTGCGGCCCGTCACACTCAGCACCGGCATCGTCCTGCGCTTCCACTGAGCGCTGGCACAAGAGCGGTCCAATATGTTTCCGCGGGCTGTATAGAGATATGCCGCGAAGGCCGGTGGTCTGGCCCCGGTGGTTGAGCCCACCGGCCGTTAGCCTTTAGACCGGTCCGTAAATCGGAAGAACAGCGACTGCTTCGCCACCGGCGCCGCCATATCTTTGAGCGTCGCAATCTGCGTCTCGGACAGTGGCGTGAACTCGCGCGCGATCTGCACGTTCTCCTCCAGTTGCTGAACGTTGTCGCAGCCGATGATCACCGTGCTCACCGGATGCGAAAGCGTGTACTGCATCGCGTCGCGCATCTTCATCACGCCCGTCCGCGTTGCAATCGCCGAGCCCTCCCACATATGGTGCTGCTGCTCCACCGGAGGCGGCGTCCAGCCCGCCAGCAGCCGCCCGCGCGCCGGCACCTTCATCCCGATGATCCCCATCTGCCTCTCCACCGCCAGCGGCAGCAGCTTGTCGGTAAAGCTGTAGATATGCGGATCGGCCGCGTTCAGCGCCATCAGGATGGTGTCGAAGGGATGCCCCCCGCCGCCGCGCGCTGGATCGCATCGATCAGAGAATCCGGCCGATAGTGTCCCGTCACGCCGAGATACCGCACCACTTTCTGCTGTTGCATCTCGACCAGCGCTTCCATCGCGCCGCCCTTGGCAAAAATCGCGTCCACATCCTGCGGCAGCCCCACATCATGCAACTGCCACAGGTCCACATGATCGGTATTCAGCAGTTGCAGTGACCGCTCGATCATCCGCATCGACCCGTCGCGCGTACGCTCCTTGGTCTTCGTCGCGATGAACGCCTCGTTGCGCCGCGTCTTCATCACCCGCCCCACATACTGCTCGCTCCAGCGCGGCGGTCCGCCATAAATCGACGATGTGTCCAGATAATTCACGCCCAGGTCCAGCGCCCGCTCGATGATCGGCACCGCGAGATCGAAGTTGTCCGGCTTTTCCAGCGCCGCCTGCCCGCCCAGACTGAAGATCCCCACCTTGTAGCCGGTCTTGCCCAGGTTGCGCGTCGGCATCGCAGCCATCGTTCGCGGATTCGCCGGCATCGGTCCCAGCGTCGTCGCCGCCCGCACGGGCACGGCACCCTGCGCCAGCAGCCCGGCAGCTACAGCGCCACCAGCTTTCAGAAAACTACGGCGATTCGCAGAGACACGCGTCGGCTTCATGGCAGATACCTCTCAAGACAATCGAATGCGTACCGCGCCATTGTATTCCCGGAAGCGGGAAGCCCCCGCAGCACCAGCGTCACCCACGCCTCGCCGATTTTCACTGCAAATCACCGCACCGTCTTCTAACCTCGAACCATGCGCGAAGACCGCATCCCCCTCTCGCACATCCTGCCGGTCGTCGACCTCGCGCTCCTGGTCCTGCTCGTCATCGTCCCGATTACGTTGACCTCCGTCCACCTCTACGAAGCGTCGAAGGGTGCCACCCAGATCCACATTCACAGCGGGCAATTCGAAATGACCCTCCCGCGCGATCAAATCGTTCCTTTGGCTATCCGGATCGAGACGACGGCGAAAGCTCACTTGATGATGGCCGTCAACCTTCCCGGCAGCATCGTCCAAGCGCTCATCTCCCTTCCATCGTTCAAATCGGGAGCCGAAGGCTGGCATCCCCAGGCGCTTACGCTCCAGACCTGGCAGGCCCTCGTCTTTCCATTCTTTGCACTGCCCTTCTGGTGGCTCGTCGGCTGCGGTCTCGATGGTCTGATCGGCGAAGAGCGCCTTCACTGGTCGCTGTTGCTCGCCGGAACATTGCTCTCAGCAACATGCCTGGCGCTCACCCTCGGCTTCCGCCTCGGCATGTCCGTCTCCGAACGCATCGGCTCTGACTGGTTCATCCGCGGCTTCGCAGCATGGAGCATCGCCTTCGCCGTCCTGCCCATCGCCTGGATTATGCAGACGAGTCGCCAACGCCGCAATTCCCGGAGTCACCCGAAACCTCGCTCTAGCGGGTCTCTACAGCGCCCCGCCGTGACTCACCGTCGCTGCCGGCAGACAAAACGTCCCGTCCACGACTTCAAGAAACGTCCGCTCCTCGCGCAGCACAAACCGCTTCGCCTGCGCGAAAGCAAAATTCGCCCGCGCCTCCGCATCCGTGCGCAGCCGCGCGCGATACGCCTCGTATGCCGCCAGGCTGTCGAAGGCGATCAGTCCCCACCCCACATCGTTCGTTCCTTCCAGCGGCAGAAAATATCCCACCAGGCGACCACCGCAGCGCGGAATGATCCGGCCCCAGTTCTCCGCATACTTCTGAAACGCCTCACGCTGAAACGGATCGATCTGATACCGGATAAAGCACGTAACTGTCATCCTCGCCTTTCCCTCCACCACAACCGGAGCATCGCAACCCGCCGTCGTCAGTAGCGCACCCGCCGCTGCCACCATGCCGCCCAGCACCCTGCGCCGGCTCACCTTCGCCACGGAATATTCGGACTCTCGCATGCGTCCGCAGTATGCCGCTTGCGCAGTCATGGACGATTCGTCTACCGTCAAACCATGCATGCACCAGCAAAACCGCACCTTTCTGGATCACGTCTCACTGTCGCGGATGTCGCATCCGCCATCGGTGAGCCCGCCCGTGCCCGCATGCTTTCGAGCCTCATGGATGGACGCGCCCGTACCGCAACCGAGCTCGCCGCCATCGCCGGCGTCACAGCCTCGACCGCCAGCGTGCATCTGCAACGCCTCAAATCCGCACAACTCGTGAAAGTTCTCGAACAGGGCAAATGCCGCTACTACAGCCTTCATGGCGTCGATGTGGGCGCCGCGCTCGAAAGCCTCAGTGTCCTTGCCGGCGCATCGCGTCAAGCGTTCACGCCAACTACTCCGGGCCCCCTGCGCTTCGCGCGCACCTGCTACGACCACATGGCCGGTACGGCAGGCGTCGCACTGCACGATCGTTTCACCGCACTGCGCTGGATCACGCTCGATACTGCACGGGATAAAGCGCGTGAAGACGCCTACACGCTCACTCTTGAAGGCAACAGCGCTCTCGCCTCGCTCGGCATCGACGTCGACGCTACGCGCAATCTCCGCCGCCGCTTCGCCTTCGCCTGCCTCGACTGGAGCGAGCGCCGTCCGCACCTCGGCGGCGCACTCGGCGCGGCCGTCCTTCACGTTGCATTGAAAAAACGCTGGGTCACGCAGCAGTTCGACAGCCGCATCCTCACCGTCACCGCCACCGGCCGCCGTGAGATGCAAGCCCGCTTCGGCCTCACTCTGGACGAGCGCATCTCCGCGGCCTGATTGGACATTCCCACCCCAAGATGCAATAAAGGACGCGTCCAACCCACTTCGGAGAACCCATGCGCCGACGCGATTTCCTCTCCTCCGCCGCAGCCGCGGCGGCCCTCCTGCCCACCGCCGCTCTCGCCGAAACCTTCGCGCCCGCCGCTGAAGCTCCGACTCCGGCATCCGGCGCGCACGACATGCCGCTCGGCCTCCTCATCACACCCGCCGATGGCCCCGAAGAGACCATCTCGCGTGTTCACGAGCTCGGCCTGCCCACCTGCTTCCTCTCGCTCGACGCCTACATCGGCAAGTTCACACCCACGCTCGCCACGCAGTTCAAAGGCCTCCTCACGAAGTACAACGTCACCTGCACCACCGTCGAAGTCGTCGGGCCGCCGCCCTTGGTATGGGACTTCATGCAGGGACCATCCACCATCGGTCTCGTCCCGCGCGCCACCCGCGCCGCGCGCATCGACGCGCTCCGGCAGGCATCGGATTTCGCGAAACTCCTCGGCGTGCGTCAGGTCCAGACGCACTGCGGCTTCATCCCGGAGAACCCCGGCGACCCGCTCTATAAGGAAACTGTTGCCGCCATCAAGCAGGTCGCGCAGCACTGCGCCAAAAACGATCAGCGCTTCCTCATGGAGACCGGCCAGGAGACCCCGACCACCATGTCGCGCGCCCTCCGCGATGTTGCCGAGCCCAACCTCGGCGTTGGCCTCGACACCGCCAACCTCATCCTCTACGGCAAAGCCAATCCCGTGGACGCCGTCGCCATCCTCGGCCCGCACGTCCACGCCGTCCACGCCAAGGATGGCCGCTGGCCCACCGATCCCGACCAGCTCGGCGAAGAAGTCCTCATCGGCACCGGCCTCGTCGACTTCCACAAGGTCTTCGAAGGCCTGCGTAAAGCCGGCTACACCGGCGCCATCACCATCGAGCGCGAAACCCACGGTCCTAAGCAGATCGAAGATGTCCGCAAGGAAAAGCAGTACCTCGAAAAGGTGCTCGCGCAGGTTACATAACGCATCGTTCTCTTTTGCCATGTCATCCCGACCGAAGTGGAGGGATCTGCTGTTAGCTCGCATCAGTAAAGGAATCGAACCAATCATGGACAGACGCGACTTCATCAAGACCACCACCGCAGCCTCCGCGGCCTCCTCATCGTCAAGCCGTCTACTGCTTTCGGATACCAGGCCAACTCCGCCGTGCGTCTCGGCCTGCTCGGCTGCGGCAACCGCGGCACCGCCGTCGCGACTTCCTTCGTGAAGAACACTCCGGCGCATCTCATCGCGCTCGCGGACATCTTCCCCGACAAGCTCGCCGCCGGCAAAGCAGCACTTCGACGAGCTCAACGCCTCGGTCAACAAGCCCGCCATCGACCCGCAGCTCACCTTCCATGGCTATCGCGCCTTCGAAGAGCTCGCCGCATCGAAGGACGTTGACGCGATCCAGATCTCCACCCCGCCCTTCTTCCACGTCCAACATCTGGAAGCTGTCGTCGCCGGCGGTAAGCACGCCTACTGCGAAAAGCCCATGGGCGTCGATGTCCCGCAGACCCGCAAAGCCCTCGAGATCGCGCAGCGCGCGCAAGGCAAGGTCTCGGTCGATGTCGGATTCCAGATCCGCAGCGCGCCGCCCTTCGTCGAGATCGTCAACCGCATCCACTCCGGCGCGCTCGGCAAGCTCGCCAGCATCACCGCCTACTACAACGCACCGGCCTCCGTGGACCACGCGAAGCCCGGCATGTCCCCCGATGAGACGCGCCTGCGCAACTGGCTCTGGGACCGCACCCTCTCCGGCGACATCCTGCTCGAACAGAACATTCACGTCATCGACATCTGCAACTGGGTCCTCGGCGCGCATCCCGTCAAAGCCGTCGCCACCGGCGGCCGCAACGTCCTCACCCACGCCGGCAACATCTGGGACAACTACGAGGTCATCTTCACCTACCCCAACGATGTCCACGTCACCTTCTCCTCCACGCAGTTCGGCGACTTCGGCTTCGACGTCTCCGAGCGCGTCTACGGCGCCGACGGTCTTGCCGAGATGCCCTACTCTGGCCCACTTCGCATCCTCGGCAAGAATGCGTGGACGTGGGTCGATCCAGAACAGACCGGTCCCGAGCAGACCAAACCTGCGGAGCCGGCAAAGTTCGCTGCCAACGGCGCATTCCTGGACAACCTCGAGTTCGCCGATCGCGAAAAGGACCGCGGCTTCATCGAAAGCATCACCAGCGGCCAGTTCCACAACCAGATCGCCGCCGGCGTAGAAACCGCGCTCGCCTGCATACTCGGCCGCCACGCCGCCTACACCGGCCACGAAACCACCTGGGACGAATTGCAGAAAGACCACGACAACTGGGAGCTGGGCATGGACCTCAAACAGTTCAGCTAGAGCGCATGCGGCCGCAATATCACTTCCGCAGATCACCTCAGGGTCTCTGCGCATGGAACGTTCGTCGTCTCGTCGAGCAATCCCGCGCTCTGCCCCGCGAGCGGGTTCCGCTGTCAGCGATTCGTGAGCTCGACGAGCCTTACTGGAATAACGAAGGCGGTCGAATGACCTGTCGCGAAGTCGTCGATCATGCGCGCTTGATGCTCGACTGCGATCTAGCCTTCCCAATCATTCTTTCCAGCGACGGCCGCGTGATGGACGGAATGCATCGCGTTTGTAAAGCGCTCCTGGAAAATCGCACAGAGATTGAGGCAGTCCGCTTCATTCACGATCCCGAACCGGACTACATCGGTGTTCACCCGGGTGATCTGCCGTACGACGAATAATCGAGTCTTCCGATTCGCTTCATCATCCATAGACCTCAGTGCGGTCTAATTCCTGGCGTCAGTGACCAATTTCAATTTCGTCAGTGGCCCATTTCATTTCAAGGAGTCCATATGCCCACCATCACCACCAAAGACGGCGTCGAAATCTTCTACAAGGACTGGGGTTCGGGCCAGCCCATCGTCTTCAGCCACGGCTGGCCCCTGTCCGCCGATGATTGGGACAACCAGATGTTGTTCTTCATGGGGCAAGGCTATCGCGTCATCGCTCACGACCGCCGCGGCCACGGTCGCTCCACCCAGACCGGCGACGGCCACGATATGGACCACTACGCCGATGACCTGGCCGCCCTCACCGCGCATCTCGACCTGAAAAACGCCATCCACGTCGGCCATTCCACCGGCGGCGGAGAGGTCACGCGTTATCTGGCACGGCGCGGCGAGGCTGGAGTCGCCAAGGCAGCGCTCATCAGCGCGGTGCCCCCGCTCATGCTGAAGACGGCGGCCAATCCCGTGGGCCTTCCCAAGAGCGTCTTCGATGATCTGCAGGCGCAGCTCGCCGCCAATCGTTCGCAGTTCTATCGCGCTCTGCCGGAAGGACCTTTTTATGGCTACAACCGTCCAGGCGCGAAGCCCTCGGAGGCGGTCATCGCAAATTGGTGGCGCCAGGGCATGATGGGCGGCGCCAAGGCGCACTATGACGGCATCGTGGCCTTTTCCCAGACCGACTTCACCGAAGACCTCAAGAAGATCACCATTCCGGTGCTGGTCATGCACAGCGAAGACGACCAGATCGTTCCCTACGTCGCCGCCGGGCCGCTCTCCGCGAAGTTGTTGAAGAACGGCACGCTGAAAACCTACAAGGACTTCCCGCACGGCATGCCCACCACGGAAGCGAAAACGATCAACGCCGACCTGTTAGCGTTCCTCAAGGGCTAGAGAGTGGGCCTGCTGTCGATGCCATACGACAAATAGTCCAAAGACTCTTGGATAGCAGGCCAGCGAATCATTGTTTCCTGTTTTCTTTCTACTCTTGCCGGCCTTGGCAGTTCTGAGCATTTGCGGTGAGATTGGAATGAGAGTTGTTCGTCTCACCAGACAGGAAACCTCGCGGGACAAACTGGCATGGTGGAGACGCGGCGGCGATGAGGTCGCATCCACCTATGCCGGGTTATTCCAGCGCAGTTACATTCCAGCATTCAGGCGTTTTGCATGTTGGTGTTTTCTTGCCTGCTGTGTTGGTGTCCTTATTGCCATCCTGTTGAAATCAAAGTGACGCAGTACCAGCGTCCCCGCCCCGGAAACCTCTTACCGATTCAGGAGAAGACTCCAATGCCCCTGCCCACCGACCTGCGCGCCGCCATCTACCTGATCAGCGGCCGCCGCCGCCGGTCTGCATAAATAACACCATCGTCGTACCGGATCCCCACATCTCGCGTCCGGGATGTGGGGATTCCCGCCGCTTCGGGCAGCAACGGTCCGTGTCCTCGGATTTCTGCATTGGATCTCGGCAGTCATCTGCGTCGACTATCCTTGGCACATCCCCATCCCCTAAAACCTCATCTCTCCCCCTGTAGCCTTGGTTTCGATAAGAGTTCAGACAGGAGCCATCATGTTCCGCACGTCGAACGACGCCAGCCGCAAACGCACTCAGGAACGGCGACCAGAAAAAAATCCCGAGAAAAAGCCCGAAAAAAACTCAAAGAAGCGGCGCGAGATCAAGCTCGTCGGCGGCCTCGCGGCAGGCATCCTCGGCGGCATCGTCGCCACCTGGGTGCTCGACAAATACCAGCAGGGAGCTCTCGAAGCCACGCGCGCCGCGGAAAACGCCGTCAACGCGGGGCCTATCCTCAGCCGCCGGCAGGAAGATCGCCTTCGCGAGCAGCAGCTCGCCCATGCCGAAGCCGCCGAACGCATCGCCCAATCCACCTTCGGCAAGGGCCTGAGCCGGAACCAACGCCGCAACGCAGCTCCCATCGTGCAATACGCCATCGGCGCGCTTGCCGGCGGAGCCTACGGCTTTGCCGTAGAGATTCTGCCCGTCGTCCGCCGCGGCTACGGCACCGGCTACTCCAATCTGCTCTTCCTCGGCGGCTCGCAGGCCATGCTGCCCTGGCTCAACCTCGGCACCCGCCAGAAAATCGCACCCGTCAAGAACGGCGGTCTCTCTGCGGCGCTCATCTACGGAGCCACGCTCGAAACCACCCGCCGCATCCTGCGCTGGTTGCTGTAGGTTTCGTGTCCATTCGCCTATATTGGTTACGCTGGCGATGAACGCAGCGAATCAAATCTGCGTCGAACTGACTGCAAGTGCTTGTGGATACTCGGCATACCGGTAAGGCACGTACCTCTTGAGCCCAAGGATCGGCGACTCGAAAAATCTGTAAGAAATCGCGCAGAGCCCGAATGTCACCGTAAAGAGGATCGTGGCTGCGAGGAGTTCGGTGACGCTGGGAAATCCCGTAATCAGATGTCCTCTTGCCAGCGTCCGCACGACGAATGGCTGACCCAAAAGCACGAATGTGTGGATCAGATAAAAACAATAACTGTACGTTCCCATGCGGCGCAGGAAACCGTTCGCAAAGATCTTTGCCGTCAAACTTTTTGGATTAAGTACCAGTGCCAGCAGACCTGTGAAACAAAGCGTTAGTCCGGTAAATCCGAATCGGACTACCCAATCCGTTCTGAAACTCGATATCGCGAAGAGCGCAGCGCCTAGGGTGCAGCCAGCACGCAGGTGCCATCGATATCTGCCAAAGTCGATCTTTTTATATGCCAGCACAGCCAGAAGTGCTCCGCTGCAAAGCGTATCGATGCGAAAGGGCGTCAGACGATAGACAAAATTTGGCCAACGATGATTCCAAGCCAGCACGATCGGCAAATTGCGAAGCAGGAAACAACTCACGATCAGAGCCACACAAAGTCGCGCCAGCGTCATCGGACTCACTTTGCGGACCAATGCGGGCCATGCAAAGTAAAACTGCTCTTCGATTGCCAGGCTCCAGTAGTGAGCCAGCCACGGAATCAGCATGGGATAGAAGGCTGTGATGATGTTGGAGACGTTGAGCCAGTACCAGATTTGGAAACGGATTGGCGGATGGACGTGGAATAGCAGCATCGGGCCAAACAACACGAGGTAGTAGAGCGGTAGGATACGCAGCGCCCGCCGCGCATAGAACACACGGTAGTAGTTGGTCGCATCTTTCGCGCGCAACAGAATCCCGGTGATAAGAAAGCCGGATAGGATGAAGAAAAGGTCTACACCGATCCAGCAACGGAGACCTAACCCATGTAAAAGGCCCGTGAAGTGCGAATCGACCGTCACCCACGTCAAGAAGACGTGGTAGATGAATACCAGAATGACTGCGAAGCCGCGGATGCCATCAAGAGCCTCGATGTGACGCTGAGAAGTGTCGGCCATTTGTGCGGGAGATGTCCGATAGTATCGCAGCCCTTCTCCGTTGGCTTCTCTAGTCCGACAGCAAAAAGCCAGCCTCCAGGGCTGGCCTTTCCTTTTCACATTTACGCCCTGACTAATTCGGCTTTTGCGCTTCCTGGTTCGCCTTCGCCGCCTCATTCGCGGACTTCTCATCCTGGTAGGCCGCCTTGCCTTGATGCTCGTCCGCCTTCTTCGCGGCCTTGTCTGCTTTCTGGTTGTGCTTCAGTTCCTGCTTCTCGTGCTTCTTCTCGTTTTTCAATTCTTTCTTCGTGTGCGGCTGCGGATTCATTGCCTGCCCATTCTCATCCGTCTGCTGCGCCAACAGCGCGGGCGTTCCCACCACCGCCATGCCCATCCCCATGCTCAGACAAAGTGTCGCAATCGCCATCCGTTTCTTGTTGGTCATCGCCTATCCTCCGGTCTTCCTAAAGTGGGATGCAGCCGCATCAGACCGCAGAAAGTTGCCAAAAGTCCCTGTCGAATTTCTTAGAATTAGTAATAGGGGACGAAAAGGACCTTTTCGAGCCGCGGCAAGCTCACGAGCAGAACTCGGCCAAGCTAAGTCCTTTCGCTGGACGAATTTAGCGATAACCACAGTGGAATGACGATTTTAGCCCTCGGGAGAGGGCTTAAACCGATGAAAATAAAGTGACTTACGAAGCAGCCTCCCGCACCGGAGAGGGGAGGGGTAGGTCACGGTAGGAGGCAACAGCCGCGACCGCGGCCCCGCCTGTCGGACTCAAAAGGGCAGGCGCGCGGTCAGCACCAGGGCATGATTGTCCGGGTGGTACGAACTGATCGCGATCTGCTCGCCGAAGCCGAAGGTCAGGCCAAACCGGCCCGGCTTCCCCGTGGCATCGTGCGTCAGCGGAATGCGGCCGATCACGAGTCCCGGCGTCGCGAAGACGGCGATGTCGCCATCCGTGGCTCCGCCCAGGTAGTAGAGGGAGTTGAGTTCAAACTCCGGCCAGAAGAGGCGCGCCCAGCCGGTTTTGCCGAGACGATATTGGACAACGTTGTTCCACGTGATCGTGTGCCCCAGCCCTTTGGAGTTGGTGATGGGTAACGAACCGCCGGCGGTCGAAGTGAATGCAAACTGGCCGAAGCCTTTGCCAAGCGCAAGTGTCGGCGTCACCACCGCGCAGCAGCTTCCGTTGCCGTTCTTGCCGGTAGGCACGGAGGCCGCGAAGAAGACGGTGACGATGGCGTTGCCGTGCTCCTCGTTCCGCGCAAAGATGCGGTACTTGGAATTGAAGGAGAGATCGCCGAAGCCGTCCTGCTCGCCATTGGTACGGTTGAAGAAGGGTGGGACATTGATGAGGATCTCAATGTTCTTCTCCGGAATGAACTCCAGCCCCTTCCCGTTGCCGTAGTTCCATACCGCAAAAGCCTTCGGATTGTATTGATGGACGAAGTCGGTGCGCAGCTCCTGCTCCAGTCGCGGCGTCACCGTCACCAGCGGCGTGATCCAGTGGGGCTGCACGCTCTGCGTCGCTGTCACCCGCGCCTGATAACGCTGGATGAAGCTTTGCGGGGCTTGTGCCGGCGCCGGCTGCGGAGCAGAAGTGCTGGATTGCGCGAAAGCTGGCAAACAAGCCAGCGAAAGGGAGAGTGTGCAAAGAATGCCGCGGCGGCGGCCCAGGAATCGATCTCGAATCAGCCTCATTATACGGTTATATACGAACCGTAACGACTTACTGAGTCGGATAGGTGACAGGAGTGGTGAGATCAAAATGAGGCTGCGAATTGCCTTCGCAGCCTCGATCACAAGTTAGACGTTGATCGCCATGCCCTCGACGGCGCCGAAGCCGTCCAGCATCGCCTCGGCCAGCGTCGGATGCGCGTGGATGGTGAACATCATCTCGTCCACCGTCGCTTCCAGCTCCATCGCCGTTACCGCTTCGGCAACCAGCTCGGTAGCCTGCGGCCCGATGATGTGCACGCCCAGCACCTCGCCGTACTTCGCGTCCGCCACCACCTTCACGAAGCCCTCGTGCTGGTCCACAATCGACGCCTTCGAGTTGGCGGAGAATGGGAACTTGCCTACCTTCACCGTCAGGCCCTTTTCCTTGGCCTGCGCCTCGGTCAGCCCCACGCTGCCGATCTGCGGCTCGCAGTAGGTGCAGGCCGGAATGCGCTCGCGCTTCACCGGCCGCGCCGGCTTGCCGGCGATCTTCGTCACCGCCACGATGCCGCACATCGCGCCCACGTGCGCCAGTTGGGGCAAACCGGCCACGATGTCGCCGATGGCATAAACCCCCGGCTCCGCCGTCTCCATCCATTCGTTCACATGCACAAACCCGCGCTCGAGCTTCGCCTTCGTCTTATCCAGCCCAACGCTCTCGGTGCGCGGCGCGCGGCCCACAGCGACCAGCACCTTCTCGGCTTCCTTCACCTGCGGCTTGCCGTCCGAGCTGGTGAAGCTGACCTTCACGCCGTCCTTGGTGCGCTCCACCTTGTCCACCTTGGCGCCCACGTTCGACTCGATGCCCCGCTTGCGGAAGACCCGCGCCAGCTCCTTGCTCACGTCCTCATCCTCGTTCGGCACCATCCGCGGCAGATACTCGACGATGCTCACATCCGACCCGAAGCTCTTGAAGATGGACCCGAACTCCACACCCACCGCGCCCGCGCCGATCACCACCAGCGACTTCGGAATGCGGTCCATGCTCAGGATCTCGATGTTGGTCAGGATGCGGTCGTCCGGTTTGAGCCCCGGCAGCATCTTGGCATCGGAGCCTGTAGCGACCAGCACGTTCTTGGCCGACACCTGCGTCGTCTTGCCGTCCGCTCCCTTCACCGAGATGGTATGAACGCCGCCCTTGGCGCCGCCGGTCAGGCTCCCGGTGCCTGCTATCACGGTGACCTTGTTCTTCCGCATCAGGAAGTCCAGGCCCTTCACGTGCTTGGTGACGATCTGGTTCTTGCGGTCCAGGATCGCCTTCCAGTTCAGCGTCACCTCGCCCACGCCCTCGATGCCGTATTCCTTGGCGTGCTTCAGGTGGTCATACACCTCGGCGTTGAACAGGATGGACTTGGTCGGAATGCAGCCCACGTGCAGGCAGGTGCCGCCCAGCTTCGACTCGCGCTCGATCAGCGCCACCTTCAGTCCCAACTGCCCCGCCCGGATGGCTGCCGTATACCCCGCCGGCCCCCCGCCAATCACCGCCACATCATAAGTAGTCTCTGCCAATTTCGCTCCCCTTCGTTCCGTCAACACCGCTGTTTCGAGCCAAACACGTCATTCTACGCGCTTATGACACACTACCCCTGTGCATCCGCATCTGGCCCGTCCGCATCTGGCCACGCTTTTGGACGACTTCCGCCGCTACGGCTCGGATCGCGCGGTCGTCAGCCACACCGGCAATCGCAGCCTGCCCTCGACCTATGCCGAACTAGCTGAGCTCAGCGCCCGCTTTGCCGCCGAGTTCGCGCGCCGCGGCATCGCGTCCGGCGATCGCATCCTGCTCTGGGGCCAGAACTCCGCTTCGTGGATCGCCGCCTTCTACGGCTGCATCCTCCGCGGCATCCTCGTCGTGCCGCTCGATGCCGCAGGCGATCCGCGCTTCGCCCAGCGAGTCATCGCCGAGACGTCTCCACGTTTGCTGGTCGGCGATCCGTCACTGTTGCAGAAGCTCCTGCCATCTGATGTCCCAGCCCTCGCGCTGGATGCAACGGAGCTCCCCGCTCCCGACTACACTCCGGCTGACACCCTCAACCGCAGCACGCCGCTCCAGATCATCTTCACCTCCGGGACGACATCGGAGCCAAAAGGCATCGTCCACACCCACGGCAACGTCCTCGCCTCCCTCGACCCCATCGAGCGTGAGATCGCCAGATACCGCCGCTACGAGCGGCCCTTCCATCCACTCCGCTTCCTCCACACGCTGCCGCTCTCCCACGTCTTCGGGCAGTTCATGGGGCTCTGGGTGCCACCCCTGCTCGCCGCCGAAGTCCACTTCGAATCCCGCCTTGACGCGCCACGCCTCATCCAGCTCATCCGCGCACAGCGCATCTCCGTGCTGGCTGCTGTGCCGCGCGTGCTGGAACTGCTGCGCAGCCACCTCATGCGGCTCGACACAACGCTCGCTGCCCAAGTCGAAGCCGCACAGGATCTCTCCGCTCTCGGCCGCTGGTGGCGCTTCCGCCGCCAGCATCGCCTCTTCGGCTGGAAGTTCTGGGCCTTCGTCTGTGGCGGCGCAACCTTGCCGCCGGATCTCGAACAGTTCTGGACGCGCCTGGGCTTCGCACTCGTCCAGGGTTACGGGATGACCGAAACCACAGCGCTGGTCACGCTGAACCATCCCTTCCATACCGCGCGCGGCAGCATCGGCAAACCGCTTGCCGGCCGCGAGGTTCGCGTCGCCGAGGACGGAGAGATCCTCGTCCGCGGCGACTCCATCGCGGACGCCGAGTGGCGTGCGGGACAAACGCAGACGCGCAACTCGGACGAAGGCTGGCTGCATACCGGCGACCTCGCCGCACGCAATGCCGAGGGTGAGCTCGTCTTCGCCGGGCGCAAGAGCGATCTCATCGTCACTGCGGCAGGGCTCAACGTGCATCCGCAGGATCTGGAAGCTGCACTCGCACACCAGCCCGGTGTGCGCGATGCGTGCGCTTTCGCCTTTGACAGCGGCGGCGGTCCCCAGCCGGCAGCCGCGCTGCAAATGACGGATGCATCGATGGCAGAAGCAGCAGTGGCATCGGCAAACGCAACGCTCGCCGACCACCAGCAGATACGCCGCTGGCTGCTCTGGCCCGATCCCGACTTTCCGCGCACCTCCACCGGCAAGGTGAAGCGTCGCGAGATAGCGGCGCGCGCGCAACTCGCATTCGCCTCGAAGGGTGAGGTGAGTGCCAGCGATGACGCATTGATGCAGGTGCTGCGCGCGATACCCGGCGCGCGTGTAGACAACATCTCGGACGCAAGCCGCCTTAGCGAAGACATCGGCATCGACAGCCTTGGTCTGGTCGAGCTGCAAAGTACGCTCGAGCAGCGCTTCGCGGTTGAGATTCCCGATGACGCGTGGCAACAGGCGCGCACCGTCGGCGACCTGCGCACGCTCATCTCTCCTCAAGCGAGAACGGCGGAAGCCGCCACAAGCCCTGCAAACACTGCGCCCGTTCAGGCTTCGGTAAGCCGCCAGCCGTTTACCGACAACACGATCTACCCGCAGTGGCCGTGGAACGCGCCCATCCGCTGGCTGCGCGTCGCTTTCCTGGAGTGCATCTCCATTCCGCTCACCCACATCCTGCTCGGTCCGCGCATCGTGCGGCCGCAAACTATCGCAAGCGGCAAACCAATGCTCATCATCGCGAATCACGTCACCGCCTTCGATGCCCCGCTCGTCCTCGCCGCGCTACCCGCGCGCCTCCGGCGCCACACCGCGGTCGCGATGGCCGGTGGTCTGCTCACGGGTTGGCGTCATGCCCGCGCGGAACGGCACGCATGGTTTCGGCCACTCACGCCGCTCGCGTACTGGCTGGTTACCGCGCTCTTCAACGTCTTTCCGCTGCCGCAGGGCGCGGGCTTTCGCCGCAGCTTCGCGCACGCGGGTGCGGCGATGGACCACGGCATGTCGGTGATCCTCTTTCCCGAGGGACACCGATCTGCAGATGCGACGCTCGCGCCATTTCAGTCCGGCATTGGTCTGCTGGCGCGCGAATCCGCTGCGCCAGTGCTGCCGGTGGCGATGATCGGTCTAGGTGAGATCAAGCAGCGCAAGCGGCGCTGGTTCCGGCCGGGCACGGTGACGATTCGCGTGGGCGATCCGATAACGATGGAAACCAGCGAGACGCCGCAGGAGTTCACTGCGCGTCTTGAAGCACAATTCCACGCCTTGCTCACGCAGCGGTGACGTCTACAACAGCTTCGCTGCTTCCTTGGCGAAATAAGTCACGATGAAGTCCGCACCCGCGCGGCGAATGGAGATCAGCGACTCCAGCATGGCGCGTTCGCGCTCCAGCCAGCCGCGTTCAAAGGCAGCCTGCATCATCGAATACTCGCCCGAGACTTGATACGCGCCCATCGGCACATCGAAGCGTCCGCGCGCCGCGTGGATCACATCAAGGTAGGGCATCGCGGGCTTCATCAGGATCATGTCCGCGCCTTCGCCCAGGTCCTGCTCGATCTCGCGCATCGCCTCGCGCAGATTCGCTCCGTCCATCTGATACGTCCGCCGGTCGCCGAATTGCGGTGCGGAGTCCGCCGCCTCACGAAACGGCCCATAGAAGGCCGACGCGAACTTCGACGCGTAGGAGAGCACCGGCACCTGCTCGAAGCCATCCTCATCCAGCTCATCGCGGATGGCGGCCACGCGTCCGTCCATCATGTCGGAGGGCGCAACGATATCCGCGCCCGCTTCGGCCAGCGATACCGCAGTCTTCGCCAGCAGGTCGAGCGTTGCATCGTTATCGACATGGAACTCGTCGCCATCGCGTCGCACCACGCCGCAGTGGCCGTGGGAGGTGTACTCGCACAGGCAGACGTCCGCGATCAGTACTAGCTTCTTCGCGGCTGCCGCTTGCTTCAGCGCGTGCAGGCCCTGCTGCGTGATGCCATTCGGATCGTAGGCGCCGCTGCCCTCTTCGTCCTTCGCCTCCGGCAGGCCGAACAGCAGCAGTCCACCCAGGCCCAGCGAGGCAGCCTGTTCCGCCTCCTTCACCG
The DNA here is from genome assembly GCA_963815025.1 of uncultured Acidobacteriaceae bacterium. Lineage (GTDB taxonomy): Bacteria > Acidobacteriota > Terriglobia > Terriglobales > Acidobacteriaceae > KBS-83. The sequence continues at coordinate 1,112,516 of CAWFFD010000002.1, forward strand.
CCTCGTCGATCGAGACGTTGTAGACCCCCGGCATCGACTTCACCTCGCGGCGCACCCCTTCACCGGGACAAAGGAAGAGCGGGTACACCAGTGCGCCGGGATGCAGGTGCGTTTCGCGCACCAGGGAGCGCATGGGCGCCGTAGTGCGCAGGCGGCGAAGTCGGGTCTGCGGAAACTCCATGCCAGCATTCTATCTAGCCCTGACACGGTAGAGTGAGAACGTGGGTCTGCTGCCATCCATTCCCGAGCCTGTCGCCGACTTCAGCCCCGCCACGCTGGAGTGGGAAGGACTGCTCGCGCTCCTCTCGCAATACGCCACCGCCGCGGTGACGCGTGAGTGGCTGATGGCGCTCGCGCCCTCGATCTCCAGCGCATGGGCCACGGAGCAGCATGGACTGGTGGCGGAGATGCGCATCTGCATAGTCGCGGGTGTGCGGCCGGCGCTTGCAGCGCTGTTCGATCCGGCCACATCGACGGCGAAGGCGCGGATCCCCGGCACCGCACTCGAGGTAGAGGAGCTCCTGCCATTGCTCGCGCTCGGTGACGATGTCGTGGCCTGGTACATCGCCATGCAGGAGCCGCGCGAGGACCTCGCACCGCGCATTCCGGCATTGCGTGCGATGACAGAACCGCTGCGCGGCAACCAGCTTGCGCCGCTTCTGCGCTCGTTGCGTTCACGCATCAGCCCCGACGGTACGCTCAGCGACGACGCCTCGCCCGACCTCAAGCGCATCCGCCGCGAGATCGAGCGGCAGCAGCGCGCCATCGAGAGCAGCCTGCGGCAGGCGCTGCGCCGCTTCTCCGGCGAGGGCTCCACGCAGGAAGACCTCATCACCATCCGCGGCGAACGCTTCGTCATCCCGGTGAAGGCAGAGTGGAAGCGCCGCATCCCTGGCGTGGTGCACGGCGCCAGCAGCAGTGGCCAGTCCGTCTACATCGAGCCACTGGAAACCATCGAGCAGAATAACGAGCTCATCCGCCTGCTCGACGAAGAACAGGCCGAGGTGCACCGCATCTTCGTGCAGATGACGAGCGAGATCGCTCGCGAGGCCTCCACGCTATCGACCGGCGCATCGGTTCTTGCACAGGTGGATGCATTGCAGGCGCGGGCCCGCTTTGCCGAGGAATACGAGTGCACCGCACCCATCTTTGCCACCGACGAATCACCGGAGCTGCTGGTCCAGAACGGGCGCCATCCGCTGCTGGAGCGCCGTCTCCGTCGCAGCCATGGCACGATTGTTCCGCTCACACTGGGCCTCGAATCCGCCGCCCGGCAGCTCATCATCAGCGGCCCCAACACCGGCGGCAAGACGGTTGCACTCAAGACAGCGGGGCTGCTCGCCATGATGGCGCAGGCCGGCATTCCCGTTCCCGCGGAGCGGCTCGTGCTTCCCGTCTTCCGCTCCTTCCTCGCCGACATCGGCGACGCCCAGTCGATCGAGCAGAATCTGTCCACCTTCTCCGCGCACATCGTGAACCTGAACCGCATCGCTGCAAAGGCGGACGAGCACTCGCTGGTGCTGCTCGATGAGCTGGGCTCGGCCACCGATCCGGAGGAGGGTGCGGCGCTTGCCGTGGCCATCGCCGGTCACTTTCTCGCTGGCGCGCGCATGGTCCATCATCTCCACGCACCACACGTCGCTGAAGGTCTACGCCGCCCAGGTCTACGAAGGAAAACACAAGGGCGTGCTCAACGCGGCCGTGGGCTTCGATGAGCAAACGCTGGCACCGACCTACGCGCTTCGTCTTGGCGTGCCAGGCGCCTCCGCCGGCATCAATATCGCGCAGCGCATCGGGCTCGACCCCGCGATCGTCACTGCCGCGCGCCGCCAACTCTCCCATCAGACCGAGGACATCGCGCATTTCCTCGACCGTCTGCATGCGGATTTAGCCGCCGTGGATCGCGAACGCGCAGCGCTACAGCAACGGGAGAGCGAGGTCGAACGCGAGCGGCAACGCCTCGAGACAGAAGGTCTGAAGGAGTGGAAGGCGAAGGTGCGCGAGTTGGAACAACAGCTTGCCGCACTGCTCAAGGACTTCGAGTTCCGCATGCGCGAAGCGGTAAAGGCGATCGACGACCGCATGCAGCAGCAGAAGCTCTCGAAGGAGGCAGAGCGGCGCATCGCGCGGCTGCGCCGCGAGTTCGCAGAGCAGTTCAACGCCACCGCTATCGCCCAGCACACCGGTGCGGACAAAGGCGACCCGCAGGCGCAGCCGCACATCGTGCGCCACGTCTCAGCGGGCGACACGGTCCGGCTTAAGTCGCTGGGTCGCGTGGCCGTTGTGGAGCGGCAGATCGACGACAGCAACTTTGAAGTGGCGATGGGGCCAATGAAGATGAGGGTGCCCCGGGGGGACATTGCCGAGGTGATCTCCAGCCGGCGTGCAGCGGCGGAGCTGAACCCCATCGAGGCCGCGCGGCGCCGGGGAGTCTCCGTCACCATGGCTTCGTCCAGCGACGATATGCGGGCGGAGCTCAACGTCATCGGCCAGACGGTGGCCGAGGCCAGCGCCGAGGTGGAGAGCTTCCTGGATCACGCCTTCCTGGCGGGGCTCGAGCGGGTGCGCATCATCCACGGCACGGGCATGGGCGTGCTGCGACGCGCGCTGCGGACGATGCTGGCCAGCCATCCGCACGTCGCCACGGTGACCGAGGCGACCCAGGCCGAGGGCGGCTCCGGCGCGACCATCGTTGATCTCCGGCAATAGAGAATCTGCGGCAACAGGCGATCTCGGGCCAGTAACCAATCTTCCCCATGCGACGTCTCAGTAGTCAGCACGACGGGCGAGTGGTAAGCTCCCTTCGAATCCTGCCGGCGAGGACGCCGGCGCACGGGTAGGCAGCATGGTACGGATCATCACAGTCGAGCGCGAGTACGGCAGCCGGGGTGGCGAGTTCGCCCACCTGTTGGCTGAGTATCTGGGCTGGCGCCTCATCGACAACTGCATCGTGGACGAGATTGCCACCAAGCTGGGGCTGGAGAAGGCTGCCGTCGCCAACTGCGATGAGCGGCTCGATCCCGTGGTATTACCGGCTGGGCAAGACCTTCTGGCACGCCAGCGTGGAGCGGATGCCGGCCATCATGTCCTCCTCCGAGGTCTTCGACAGCGAGCGCATGACCAGCCTGGTTCGCGATTACCTGAAGGATCGCGTCGCCGAAGGGCACTGCGTCGTGGTGGGACGCGGCGCAGCATCGGCGCTGGTCAATGTCCCGGGCACTTTCCATGTCTTCGTCTATGCCTCCACGGCGCGCAAGCTGGCCTGGTTCCGCGATCAGTTTCCCGGCCGCGCGGAAAACGCGCAGCAGGAACTGGAGGCGACAGATCGCCGCCGCTCCAGCTACATCCGCCGCTTCTACAACCAGGAGTGGAACGATCACCGGCTCTATCAGCTCATGCTGAACTCCTGCATGGGTTTTCCGGCGATGATCGGCGCGACGATGGAAGCTGCGGGACTGGCGCACAGCATCAGCGAGGTTCCGGCGACGCACCCGTAAGCGAATTTCCAAAAGAAAAGGGCGGACCTGATTCGGTCCGCCCTTTCTGCTGCTGTTGCCGGTTACCGGCCCCGGCCTGCCATGGCCGCCTTCGTGGCCACCTTCATGTCCGCCGCCGCTATTGCTGCGCGCGGGCTCGGTGTGGGATGGCTGCGGCGTATGCGTCTGCTGTTGCGGCTGTGCATGATACGTCTGCTGTTGGGGCTGGGTGTGCTGGTTCATTTGCGTATTCGTCTGCGGACGATATGTCTGGGTCGGCGGACGCGAGGCGTTGTAGTTGTTGCCTTGCGGCCGGTTGAAGTTCTGGTTCGCAGCCGGACGATTGACGTTGGCGGCAGGCCGGTTGTTGTTCATCGGCATGTTGCGGTTGAAGGAGGCGGGCTCGCTATGAGCCAGGTTCTCCGGACGACCGTGGTTTACGTTCGCGAACTGCGCGTGATTCTGGCTCGCGTGCATCTCGTTCTGGTGCTGAGCGGCCAGGGGTTCCGTGCGCTGATCATGGGCCCAGCGTTGCTCGTCCGCGGACGGACGGGCGTCGATGCCGCCGTGCCCGCCGTTGAAGCTGACGCGTGACGAACCGTAGTTGTTGACCACGGTCCTGTTGTAGACGACGTTGTGGAAACGGACGTTGTCCACGTGGACGATGGCCGTGTTGTAGCGGAAGACGCCGCCGTTCCAGTAACCGCCCTCGTAGCCACGGCCGCCGTAGCCGAAGCCGTAGTTCACGCCGCCGTAGAAGCCGACGTGCAGACCCCAGTAGCCGGGGTTCCATCCATAGCCGCCGTTGCCATAGGCCCAGTAGCCGGGCGTCCAGAGCGCGCCGGGATAGGGCGCGAGCACCCAGGCGCCGGGTACCCAGTAGTAGCCGCCATCATCCGCGTAGGACCAGTAGCCGGGAGTCCACATGTAGCCGGGTGCAGGGCAGATGGGCTGCACATAGACCGGTAGAACGGGCGGTGCGCCGATGCCGATGGAGACAAAGATGCCTGCGAATGATGCCGCCGGAATAATACTGACCGCGGCGGCCAGAATCAGAGAGCGAACTACCGTAGCGATGCGCATACCCTTCACCTTGCCGGCGGCTCGTCGCTGATGCTTCCTACTGCATCTCTCCCGTGTGAAGCGTCCTGCCCGGGAGTGCGCTGTCCGTCCGGCCTCGTGTCTGCCTTTAGCTTGCCTTGCAGACAGACATGTGAACGGTGATTCCAGCAAAATGTTGCGGAGGGTAACGTGACCGGCACCCCTCCCCCCTCCGGTGCGGGAGGGCGTCTTATAAGCCGTTTTGTTTCATCGGATTGGGCGGTTTCCCGCAAGCTAAAGTATTCATTCCATTTGGGTTGCCGCTAAAGTCGTCCAATGAAACGGCTTAGCTGGAAACCGGGGAGCACATCTGCGGAGTAGATTTGGTACCGGGCGCTTCTCGCATTTCGATCTAATTCAAGCGTAGCAATTTGCGCGGGGTAATTTGGCAGGTTTTTGACGGCTGAAGGCGATGCGGGGCCAATTTGGAACCTCGCCACATTTAGCTCGCTTTCGACCTCCTGCCTACCAACACATTTATCTCGAAGCTCAAACGGAACGGCATACACTAAGGCACCAAATTTCCTTCCGCGAGCACACACATGATCCGCCGCGCCTTTTGCAGGTTTTCGGGTCCCTTGTTTTTCACTCTCGCCGTTGCGTCGCTCCTGCTTCCCGGTACTGTCTCCTATGCCCAGAGCACGGCAAAGAAGGTCGTCAAGACCGAGGACGATCTGCCGCGCTTCAATTACGCGATTCCCGGCACGGCGACCGAGCTGCTGACGTCCGACGACGCCACCTTCAACGTCTTTGCCGCCAAGGTGAAGACCGATGTGGACTCGGTTCTGAACGATTACGACATCCAGGATCGCGCCACGCTGCGCAGTCTGCTCGGCGTTCGCCTGCAGCTGCAACTGCTGGCTGGCGAGAACAAGGACGCATTGGAGACGGTGGCAAAGATCCGCGAGCTGGAAGACAAGCCCGACGCCAAATTGCTGAGCGGCCTGCAGACACAGGCGCGCATTGAGGCCGCGACCACCGCCGGCGAGAGCTCCGGCGCGGCGTATGAGCAGGCTTTTGCCAAGGCATACGCCGCCAGCCTGAAACCGCTGCCGTGGCCCATCGTGGGCAACCGCATCAAGGAGAGCAAGAGCACGGCGGAGATTGTGACGCCGGCTCTGGTGCTGGGCAGCGTGAAGAGTTCCATCGACCCGGCCGCGGCGAAGACGCATCAGCTCAGCAACGATCTGGCATGGGGACTGATCGGGGCGCGGGTCGCGCTCAAGCAGGTGCTTCCGCTCAAAGACCAGACCGTCGCCGTGCTGACGCGCGAAGTGGCGGAAAACAATGTGCAGAAGCCGGATATCTGGGAGACACGCGAGGTCACGCTGACCGAGGCCGACAAGCTGACGCCGGTGAAGGTCGCCATCTGGGATACGGGCTCCGACCTGTCGCTTTTTCCTGGCCGCGTTTACACCGTTCCCAATCCCGGCCCTGACGGCGATCCGCACGATCTGGCCTTTGACCTGAAGGGCTTTCCCACGCACGGCTATCTGCTGCCGCTCGACGCAGAGCAACAGACGCAATATCCGGGCATGCGCGACGAGCTGAAGGGCTTTTCCGATCTGCAGCTCTCCATCGACAGCCCCGAGGGCACGGCGCTGAAGCACAAGCTGGCCGGGATGTCGGCGGCGCAGGTTCCTGCCTTTCTGGAGCAGCTGGAGTTCTTCGACATCTACTCGCATGGAACGCATGTGGCGGGGATCGCTTCGCGCGGCAACCCGGCCATTCAGCTTGCAGTGGGCCGCATTACCTTCGACTGGCACAACATTCCGCTGGCTCCGAGCGAAGAGCTGAGCCGGCGGGCAGCGGCGGACTACGGCGCGTACGTGAATTGGTTTAAGGCGAACGGCATCCGCGTGGTGAACATGAGCTGGGGCGGCGGTCCGCAGGATGACGAATCGGCGCTGGAGAAAAACGGCATGGGCAAGGATGCGGCGGACAGGAAGGCCATCGCGAAGAAGCTCTTCGCGATTGAGCGCGAGGGTCTTTACGAGGCGATCAAGGGTGCGCCCGATATCCTCTTCATCTGCGCGGCCGGCAACTCCGACAGCAACAACGGCTTCATCGAAGACATTCCGTCCTCCTTCAAGCTGCCCAACGTACTGGCCGTCGGCGCAGTGGACCAGGCCGGCGACGAGGCCAGCTTCACCAGCTATGGCGACACCGTTCTGGTGGATGCCGATGGATACCAGGTGGAGTCGGTGCTGCCCGGCGGTGCCAAGGTTCGCTTCAGCGGAACCTCGATGGCGTCACCGAACGTCGTCAATCTTGCGGCGAAGCTGCTCGCGCTCGATCCCAAGCTGACGCCGCCAGAGACCATTCACCTGATCGTCTCCGGCGCGACCCCCAGCGCGGACGGACGCCGCCACAACATCGACCCGAAGCGCTCCGTCGAACTGCTTCATCAGCAGATGCAGAGCGGGATGTAAGCGGCCGGGATGGAGCGCATGTATCACCGCAACCAGCGAAACAGGAGCGACGCCGCGAACGCACCGGCAATCTGGAAGAGGATGAAGCCGGGAACGTCCAGCGGGCGAATGCCTGCAAAGGTGTTCGTCATTGCCCGAGCCAGAGTGACCGCAGGGTTGGCGAAGGAAGTGGACGAGGTGAACCAATAGGCTGCTGCGATATAAGCACCCACCGCATACGGAACGGCAGAAGGGCGCGGTCTGCCGCATCCCCAGATGACAGCCAGCAGGCCAAAGGTAGCGATGAATTCACTCAAAAGCTGCGCGGGACCGCTGCGCACATGGGAGGAGGCCAGGAAGAGCGTCTCACCAAACATCAGATGCGCGACGGCGACTCCGGCAATCGCTCCTCCGAGCTGTGCCGCAATGTAGAGGGGAACATCGCGCCAGACGGTCTCGCCTTGCCATGCATCGGCCAGCGTTACCACGGGATTGAAATGGGCACCGGAAATCGGGCCGAAGGCGAGAATCAAGGCCGTCAAGGCTGCGCCCGTGGCAATGGAGTTCGCTAAGAGGGCAATTGCGACATTGCCGGAAGACAGCCGGTCGCCCATGATGCCGGAGCCGACAATGGCAGTCAACAGGAAGAGGGTTCCTAAAAACTCGGCCGTGGCGCGACGCGCTCGCGTTGCCGTCATTGCTTACCGATCCGCCTGATCTCTTCTTGAATGGTCATTTTTTCGAGTGTGGCGAACGGGAGGGACAGGAACAAAGTGATTCTGCGCTCGAGTGTGAGAAAGGCGCCGTGGAAGGCCCGCTCAATCTCCTCCCGCGAGCCTTGGACCGCTGCCGGGTCAGGGACGCCCCAATGCGCCGTCATGGGTTGTCCGGGCCAATACGGGCAGACTTCGTTGGCGGCGTTGTCGCAGACAGTGAAGACGAAATGCAGCTCGGGCGCATCCGGCCGGGAGAACTCGTCCCATGACTTGCTGCGCAAGCCTTCCGTTGAAATGCCAGCGGACTCAAGTTGGCTTAGCGCTTCCGGCCGGACTGCGCCCGTGGGATGGCTACCAGCGCTGTATCCGTGGAACTGTCCTTTTCCCTTATGGTTGAGGATCGCCTCCGCCATGATGGATCGCGCTGAATTGCCAGTACACAGAAACAGGATGTTGTAATGATTTGCCGTCATATCGACTCTCAGGCGCAGCAGGCGGGGCCGCAGCAGGAGTTCGCGGCGGGTTTGATCGCGTATACCTTGACGCTGGCCGCCGCAGAGTTCACGTCGTAGCTGGAGAGCATCGCGGCGAGATCCTGATGCAGCGTCTTCGACTCGTCGGGATGGCAGCAGGAGTAGCTGCCGCTCTCCATTCCCGGCGAGCAGCAACCGGACTGGCCTTCGACCTTGGCGTAGGCGTTGAGGTCGGCGTGGCTGTCGACGATCTCCACGAACTCGAAGCCAGCCTTGCGGAGTTCGGTGCGGTAGTCGTCGATACGGATGGCGCCGCCGATGCAGCCGACGTAAGCGGCGAGGCTGGTTGCGATGGATTCCGGCAGATCGGATTTGAGGGCGATGTCGCTGACAGCGAGCCGGCCGCCGGGCTTGAGCACACGGAAGATTTCGCGGAAGACGGCGGGCTTGTCCGGCGCGAGGTTGAGGACGCAGTTGCTGATCACGCAGTCGGCGGAGGCATCCGGGAGCGGCAGGCGATCGATGGGGGCCAGATGGAACTCGACGTTGGTGTAACCGCCGGTTGCGGCGTTGGCGCGGGCACGCTCAATCATCTCCGGCGTCATGTCGATGCCGATGGCGCGGCCGGTGGGGCCGATCTTCTGCGCGGCCAGAAAGACATCGAGGCCGCCGCCGGAGCCGAGATCGACCACGACCTCGCCAGGTTTCAGGTGCGCGGTGGCGGTGGGATTGCCGCAGGAGAGCCCCATGTTTGCGGCTGCCGGGATAGAGGTGAGCTCGTCGGCGGTGTAGCCGAAGGCCTCCGCTACCGCCTTGACGCCCGCGTGATCGCTGGAGAGCGTGCTCTCGGCGACGGCTCCGTATTTCACTTTGACTGCATCGATCGTTGTCTCAACCTGGGTCTGAACCTGGGGCTCGGCCATGATGGTTTCCTCCTGAAACATATCTCGTAAAACGAATATATGGTGCGATATACATATGCGTCAAGGCATATATAATGCTGTCATGGCGGCGAGATCTTTCGACATGGAGCGCTTCTTCCAGGCGCTGGGCGACAGGACGCGGCTGCGGCTGCTGAACCTGATGGGCGAGCAGGAGATTTGTGTCTGCTACTTCGTCCAGGTGCTGGGAGAACCGCAGCCGAAGATCTCCCGGCATCTGGCGTTCCTGCGCAGTGCGGGGCTGGTGGCGGCGCGGCGCGAGGGCAAGTGGATGCACTACCGGCTGGTGATGCCGCAGCATGAAGGCGCCGCGCAGGTGTTTCGGCAGACGCTGGCGTGGCTGAAGACGGACAAGGCGATGCAGGCAGACCGCGCCCGGCTGACGAAAACCTGCTGCGCGCTCGACAAGTTTGCCGCGCTGGAGGGTGCGCCACTGCCGGTAAATGTCGAGTGCGTCGCCTGCTGAACGCGTCTTCTGGCAACGTTGCGCCATCTTGAATACCGAAACAGTTCTTTGATCCGGACGCGAGATCCGGGAGCGGGGATATAGTCTTGGCACGGTGCCGCTTCACTTCGTCTTCGCACACGCATAGTCAGGCAGTGGAACAGGCAATGGCGTCGCGGGAGAAAAGATCTGCATGCTGAATTTAACGCAAGATTATTTGCTGGTGATCTTTACCGTGGTTGCGTCCCTGCTGCTGATCTTGGGGATCAATCGCCTCTGGCCGTCGCAGATGCGGCGCGCGCACAACGAACTCATCGGATGGCAGCTTACGGTTCTGGGGACGACCTATGCCGTGATCATGGGGTTCATGCTGTATACGGTGTGGACGAACTTCGGGACGGCAGAGATCAATGCCGGCTCCGAGGCAAACGCCATTGTGAACGTGTACCACCTCGCGCAGGGGCTTCCGGCAAGCCAGCGCGACGCCTTGGAGAAGGCCGCGATGGCCTATGTCGGCACCGTCGTAAATACGGAATGGCCAGCCATGGCGCGTGGTGACTCCAGCTTTGTCGCGACCGATCAAAAAGATGAGATGTGGCACATCCTGATGACGGTGAAGGCGGCATCGCCTACCGAGATTACTGCGGAGGACCATGCGATCTCCGAACTAAGCGCGATGAGTAGCTACCGGCGTACGCGGCAGTTGTCGAGCAGCTCCCGGCTCCCCGGAATTCTGTGGTGGGTCCTGCTGGTGGGCGGCTTGCTGACGGTGACTTCCGCCTGCATGTTTGGCGCGGAAAACATGACTCTCCACACCCTGCAGGTTGCCTTCTTCTCGCTGCTGATCGCGCTGATTCTCGTCGCCATTGCCGACATCGACCGGCCATTTCAGGGCACAGTGCATGTGAGCGACGCCGCTTTCCGGAGCGCACAGCGGACGATGTATATAGAGCATGCACTGCAGATGAAGCCGTCTGCGCAGTGACGTGCAGGTGAGCGGCCTTATTGCGGCAGTTTGGTCTACGGCAGCTTGGTCTGGATGAGTGCTTCGATTCTGTTCCATACCCGGGGATCGTTCTCGATCTCGATGTGCTCCTTCATGAACGCGCGTGCGAACCATGGAAAGCCGGCGCAGGATACCGGATGGTCCTTGTAGGCGGACTCGAAGTTGCCGAGAATGGTGGTCCGCTCGGGGTCCATCGCCTCGATGACCGGCCGGCCGTGCAGCAGGCCCTCGGACTGATAGAAGTTGACGGCCTCGTGGACATTGGGCGGGATGCGCCCGTCATGCTGGTTCCACTTTTGCACGCTGTCCACCTGAATCGTCAGCAGCACCGGAATGTCGAGATGGTTCAGCCGCCGGGCCAGCGCGACGGTCTCCGAGGCGCCCCAGCTATGGCCGTAGATGACGATGCGGGCGGTGCTTTTCTCATTGGCGCTGAGGCAGCCGTTCTCGTCCTTGTCCAGTAGTCGGAGCACCTGGGCAAGGGCGGCATCGCCGTCGCGATTGGCAAAGACCGCAGCATGCAGCGCGAGCGGATAGCGTTGCTCGAGATCCTTCGCCATGCTGGCTTCCCGGTGAACGAAGTTGTCCGCCTGAACATTGCCACCCATAAAGCCAATGACGATCAGTTTGCGAAGCGCGAGGGACGGAGTGCTGCCTGCTGCCGGGCTGGGTATGGAGTTCGCGCGGCTGGTCGCCGTATCCATATACGACAAGGCTGCGCGCGCCAGCGGCGGGGATGCAAGCGGGCTCTTTTGCGGGCAGGTGGGCAGCGTCGTCGGAGCGGCCTGGGCCGCGGTGCACAGCGCAACCGCCAACAGCAATGCGGGCAATCGAGCGCAGAGGACGTTACAGAAAAGGACGCGGCGAAAAAGGACATTACGGAAAAGAACGCGAAGAATTCCCCGGATGCCGCGGCTGGGCCGTGGCGAGGATGCGCGGGGCGAGGATGCACCGGAAGCATCTGTATCTGTGCGAGCGTCTGTGCGGGCCGGGAGATTGCTGGCGATGTACATCAGGGCTCTTTGTGGGACGAAGCGAAATGGCTTCGGTCACCGGGCCTACATCATTGCACCGGCAGATGGCGTTTGTCGGGGGATTTTTGCGGGATTTGCCGGGAAGCCGCAGCGCAATCATTTCATTCTGGGAAGCAGCGGCGCTTGCGGCGGATCATCCTACTGTTTAGCAGGCCGCGACCCGGGGCCGCAGGGACCCATGCAGAAGAAACCACAATGGCATACGGATGCAGAACGCCTGGAGGCTCACCGAGCCTTCTATGCTCATCTGATTGCCTCACGTGCCGGCATTCCTGCGGGTGGCGCGCTGGCCGCGGCATTTCGCTCGACCCCCCGAGAGCGATTTGTGGGCGGGCCTCCGTGGCGGATTTTGACGCGCAACGGCTTCGTCGAACCGCCTTCCGACGATCCGGCGTTTCTCTATCAGGATGTCTTGGTGGCGCTGGGCGCGGACGGGTTGAATAACGGAGAGCCCTCGCTGCACGCGGTGTGCATCGCCACACTGCGGCCGGGGAAGGGCGACACGATTGTGCACGTAGGGGCGGGGACCGGCTACTACACCACCATTCTGGCGAAGCTGGTGGGTGAGCAAGGTGCTGTGTATGCCTACGAGATCGAGCCGGGACTGGTGCGGCGCGCGGCAGAGAACCTTGCTGGACTGCCGCAGGTGACGCTGCACGCGCAGAGCGGAACCAGCGGGCCGCTGCCGGAGTGTGATGTGCTGTACGTCAATGCCGGGGCGACCGCGCCGCTGCCGGTATGGCTGGATGCGCTGAAGCCGGGAGGGCGGCTGCTGTTTCCGCTGACGCCGGATGAGGGCGGGGGCGCGATGCTGCTGATTACCCGGACAGATGGCGAGGTATACGCGGCGCAGTTTCTCTGCCAGGCACAATTCGTCGAGTGCACAGGCGGACGCGACTTGGCCGGGGAGCGCCGACTGGCAAAGGCATTTCGTAACCGTGACTGGAACAAGGTGAAATCGCTGCACCGCGACGATGCGCCGGGGTGGAGTTGCTGGCTGGCGGGACCCGGATGGTGGCTTTCCACGGATGCGCCTCCGGCGATGGGGCCGGTCGGCGAAGAGGCCTAGAGGAAGAGGCCTAGAGGCGGACGAAAGGGATCAGGCGGGAGACGGATCTGCGGTACGCCGTGAATTGTTCGCCGAAGCGGGCGGCGAGAAGTTTTTCTTCCGCCCGGATGCGGATGGTGGTGCCGACGAGGAAGACGGCGAGCGCGATGAGAAAAAGCCAGAGCGGCGTGACGAGCAGCGCGGTGGCGAGGAGCACGCAGAGCATCGAGCTGTAGATGGGATTACGCACAAAACGATACGCGCCGGAGCGGATGAGCTCATGCTCGGTATCGAGCGCAGCATCGACACGGAGGTAGCGTCCGAGGGCGATGCTGGCGGTCCAGGATGTCACTGCGGCGATGACGAATAGGGCGACGGAAAGAATCAGTTGCCAGAGCGCCGGTGTGTGCAGCCAGAAATGCCCCTGCCAGAGCAGCGAGTACGCGACGCATTCGAGCAGGATGCCCCAGCGTGCGGCATAGTCCTTGGTGAGCGAACCTTTGGCGCCGCGAGTGTAATAGATGGGAAACGGCGCGAACCAGGCGATGGTGCCGACGGCGAGGATGGTATAGCGAAGGATGTTCATGCGTGAGAACAAGGGCCGGTGTTGCTGCTGTCAGATTAAGCTGCTCCCGGCTCCGACGCCGACTGATACGTCTGAAGAATCACGCCGCGGCGATCTTCGGCTTGGGCAAAAACTTCTTCTTGTAGTACGCAGTCCAGATGGCAATCGCCGGTACGCCTACGATCGTGGGCCATAGCCATACCCACCAAGCCGCGCCAAACCAGTGCGTCAGATTCACTGCGGAAAAAGCGGTCATTGCCGCGATGTAACTGGCGATCATCCCTTGCATATGGCCAAACCACCAAAACATCTTTTCTCCCGATGGCTTGATAAATCTGTGGATCGAACCCAGCCCCATGCGCATTCCGATGATCCCGAAGACAATGGAAACAATGCTCACCGTGTGTCCGGCTATCCGGATCACGCCCACCTGCATCAACTCCGGCCGCAAGAAACCCATGAGGAACAGCAGCAGGCTCGACAACACTGTTACCACCGCAGCCAGCCAGTCCACCGCCTTAGGTCGCGCACCTTTGTACATGTCCTTCAAGTAAAGAACGCGATAGGCTGCGAACGCTGAATAGAAGCTGAACACCGCAACCATGGCCAGGAAATAAACTGGCAGTGCGAATGACAAAATCAGCGCCGTGACTGCAACGCCTGCCATGGCCCAGAAGTAGATCTTGCCAAATCGCCGATGCACTTTGGCGCCTTTGGCTGTTGCCAGGGCTACAGGAGCGCACACAAACCCCACGACACCGCACGAAATATGGAGCGTCAGCAGGACTCGCAGATACGTTGCCCATTCAGGATGCATCACGTTACTCCGAGTATTGCGCGCCTAGCGGACGGCGTTCGCCTGCATAGCGGATAAGAACATGTCGACGGCGAAGTTGACCCAGGATTTGCGCTGTGCCTGCGTTTTGACGGCCTCGGCCTCGAGACCGAGCGTGGCGCGAAGGCTGGTAGCGCTGATGATCATAGCGAGCAGGATTTCGACCGCCTGCTCCGGATCGCCGCATTGGATGTTGCCGAGTTTCTGCTGCGCGCGGAGGTAGTTCGCCAGCGTCGCGCGCGTTCGGCCCGGCCCGCGTTCCCAGAAGATCACGCCCAGTTCGGGGAACTCCATGCACTCTGCGGTGACGACGCGGTGAACGCCCCGGGCGTCCTCCGAGACGATGAGTTCGAGCAGCTCTGACCCGTAGTGAACGAGCGTGTCGCGCAGGCCGCGGCCTTCGCCGAGCGGCCCGACGGCGTCAAACAGACGCGAGGCCTTGCGCTCCACCAGCCCGGCGAAGAGCGCGGCCTTGCTGGGATAGCGAGTGTAGAGCGTCTGCTTGGAAGCGCCGGCGCGGCGGGCGATTTCGCTCATGCTGGCGCCCTTGAATCCCTGTTCCAGGAAGACTTCGGTGGCGACGTCGAGCAGGCGCTCGGCACGGCTGGCCACTTCCTCGGCGGGTGGGCGGCCGCGGGCGGATTTCCGCTTGCGTGCAGCTACCTTGCGGGTTGCCTGACGCGCGGATTTGACTCTCATGGAAACAAGCATAGCGAATGTGACGAAGCGCCGGCTCTTCGGGCTTGATTTAATGTACCGCATGGTACTATTTTTTCCATATGGCAGTGACGGCGACGAAACCGGGCGGACAGGCGGCCGGGCAGGCTATGTGGAAGCCGCGGCACAATCCGTGGGCGATCGCGCTGACGGTCACCCTGGCAACTTTTATGGAGGTGCTGGATACCTCCATTGCCAACGTGTCGCTGCCGCACATTGCCGGATCGCTGGCAGCGAGCCAGAGCGAGGCCACGTGGGTCATCAGCTCCTACCTGGTGGCGAATGCGGTGATTCTGCCGATCAGCGGCTATCTGGCGACGCTCATCGGACGCAAGCGTTTCTACATGAGCTGCGTGGCCATGTTCGGTGTGAGTTCGTTTCTGTGCGGACTGGCGCCTTCGCTGGGCATGCTGCTCTTCTTCCGCGTGCTGCAGGGGCTGGGCGGCGGCGGACTCGCAACCTCGGAGCAGGCCATCCTGGCCGACACCTTCGAGCCGAAGAAACGCGGACAGGCCTTCGCGCTGTATGGACTCGCGGTGGTGACAGCTCCGGCGATCGGGCCGCTGGTGGGCGGATGGATCACGGACAACTACCAGTGGCGCTGGATCTTTTTCATCAATGTGCCAGTAGCGCTGATCTCGATGTACCTGACCAATCGCGTGGTGGAAGATCCGCCGCATCTGATCGCAGCGGTGAAGAAGGCGCGCGCCGGGCTGATCAAGATCGACTACACCGGCTTTGTGTTCACCGCGCTGGGCTTCGGCTGCCTGGAAGTCGTGCTGGACAAGGGGCAGGAGGATGACTGGTTCGGCTCGCACTTCATCACCACCTTCACCATCATCTGCATTACCAGCATCGCGGCGCTGATCGTCTGGGAGCTGTGGCAGATCCGCAAGGGACACAAGCCGATCATCGAGCTGCGGCTCTTCCGCAGCCGCACCTTCGCACTGTCGTTCGTGATGATGTTCATCCTCGGCATCGCGCTCTATGGGACGACCATCCTGATTCCGCAGATGCTGCAGACCTTGATGGGATACACGGCGACGAATGCAGGCAAGACGCTGTCGCTGGGCGGGATCGCAACCCTGATCTGCATGCCGATCGTGGGCATCCTGATCGCGAAAGTGGATGCGCGGTATCTGCTGGCCTTCGGATTCGCCATCACGTCGGTCGCGCTCTTCCACATGACGACGATTCATCTGTCGATGAGCCTGAGCTATACCGCGTGGCTGCGCTTCTTTCAGGCAACGGGGCTGGGTTTCATGTTCATTCCCATCCAGACACTTTCCTATGTCGGCGTGCCGATGGAGGCGAACAACGACGTCTCCGGCCTGACCAACCTGGCGCGCAACATGGGCGGCTCGGTGGGCACGGCGCTGGTGGCGACGCTGCTGGCGCGGCAGGCGCAGCGGCATCAGTCCTATCTGGGCGCGCATATGACCGGGGGCAGCCCCTCCTATCTGCGGGCGATGACGCAGATGAGTCATCACATGGTGACGGGCGGACTCTCCGCAAGCGGAGCGAACAGCGCCGCGATGTTGCGCCTGTATCAGCAGTTGCAGCAGCAGGCCGCCATGCTGTCCTACATCGACATCATTCGCTTCTTTGCCTTCGCCGCGCTTTGCATGGTTCCGCTGCCCTTCGTCATGCGGAAATCGCACGGCGGAGCAGCGATGCATTAGAGGGAGATATGCACTTGACGGACGAACAGCTTGTGGATGCGGCGCGCGGCGGCGATGAGCACGCCTTCGCCGAATTATTCACGCGGCATCATCGGCGCCTGCAGATGCTGGCCCTGCAGTACCGGCTGACCGCGCAGGATGCCGAAGACGTGGTGCAGCAGACCATGATGAAGGCGTGGCAGGGGCTGAATGGTTTTCGCGGGGAGTCGCGCTTTGCCACCTGGATCACGCGCGTGCTGATGAACGAGGTCTTCCAGTCGCAGCGAAAGCGCGCGCGCATGCGGCTGGAGGAGATGGAGAGCGAGAGTCTGGCGGCGGTGCTGGAGGCTGGGAGTTCGCTGACGCGGCGCCAGATCTCGCAGGAGCAGCGCCTGCTGACGATGGAGCGGAACCGGCTGGTCCACGCTGCGCTGCGATCGCTGCCGGAGTCGCTGCGCTCCGTGCTGCTGTGGCAGTTCTTCGACGAGCGCTCGCTGGAGGAGATTGCCGCACAACTGAATCGGCCGGTGGCCACAGTGAAGTCGCGACGGCACCGTGCCCGGCTGGAGCTGCGCAAACGCTTCGCCAAGCGGCTGCAGACGGCGGATCTGTCGATGGCCTTGTCATGAGCTGACAATGGGATTGTCATGAGCTGAGCAGTCAGCCCGGCGTTCCTCCGATTGCGTTCCGCAGGAGTACATTGACGGAACGGAACACTCCGGAGGAACGACTGGATGAAGCGGCTTTTGGGACAGAAGCGAGTCACGCTGGTTGCGTGCCTGGGTGTGCTGGCGGCAAGCACGGCCTGGGGACAGACAGCGGCGGCAACTCCGGCAGCGACCACCGCGGCCACAGCCGTTTCGCATAATTCCAGTTACATCGAACCCAACGGGACGGCGCATGTGGGGCGGGTCGTGCCGGTACCGCAGTCGCTCAGTCCACAGGCGCAGGCGACGCTGCGGCATGCGGAGACGGATGCCGACATTCCTGTGCCGCTCGAAGAACGGCGCGCCATGATGGAGCATATACGGCGCGCGCCGAGAAGCAGTGGCGGAAGATCTGTCCGGTAACGGTTGCCAACGATACGATGGCGGGCGTTCCGGTGCGGCGTATCACGCCGCTGCATGTGCCCGCTGCCAATGCGGGCAAGGTGCTGCTGGATCTGCACGGCGGCGGCTTCGATTCAGACTCGGGCAGCTATACCGAGACGATTCCGATTGCTTACTACGCGCGCGTCCCGGTGGTCGCAGCGCTCTACCGGCTGGCCCCGGAGCATCCCTTTCCGGCGGCGGTGGATGACGCGGTCGCCGTCTACCGCGAGCTGCTGAAGACACACAAGCCGGAACAGATTGCGATCTACGGAACCTCGGCGGGCGCCATCCTGACCGGCGAAGTGGCGGTGCAGCTGAAACAGTTGTCGCTGCCGGAGCCGGCGGCCTTGGGCATCTTCAGCGGCCTTGGAGACTTCGCGCGGTCGGGCGATTCGGTGCACCTCTATGGGCTGCGTGGATTCACCGGATATCTGGCGCCCCCAGGCGATGAGAAGCCGCTCTCGTATGTGGGCCGCACCGACCTGAAGAACCCGGTGCTCTCGCCGATGTATGCGGATCTGAAGGGGATGCCGCCGGCCCTGTTCGTGACCAGCGGACGCGACCTGCTGCTGAGCGGGACGACGGACCTCGATCGCGCCTTTCTGCGTGCGGGCGACGATGCCCGGTTGATGGTCTTCGACGGGCTGCCGCATGCTTTCTGGTACAACCCGGAGCTGCCCGAGTCAATCGAAGCCAACCGGGCGATGGCAAAATTCCTGGCGGGGCACCTCAAGTGATATTCCGAGACATGCGCGAAAAACTGCATACTCGTGTGTCTCCCGTGCGTATAGCAGAGTGAAGGTAGCAATTCAACTCCGGCCCGGTCGCCGGGTTCCAGGTGGCCACCTGCAGAGATCGCTCGAAAGCTTTCGTCTGCTCATGCGCGAGCACCAGTCGATGGTGTTCAGCATCGCGCGGCGTATCGTTCACGATCCATCGCTGGCCGAGGAGGTGGCGCAGGATGTGTTTTTCGAGCTGTACGGCCAATTGCCGTCGCTTGCATCTGAAGAACATGTGGTCCATTGGCTGCGGCGGGTCACGGTGCATCGTTCGATCGACCAGGCGCGGCGCAGATTGCGTCGGCCTCAGGATCACGCGGCTGTCAGCTTTGCAGCGCCCGGCGTTGCCGAGCCGGCAGCAGCCCAGCAGGAAACAGACCCGTGGCTGGCGGATCGCTTGCAGCAGATGATTGCGTCGCTGACCATCGTGCCGCGGACGGTAAT
Organism: uncultured Acidobacteriaceae bacterium; assembly: GCA_963815025.1. Taxonomy (GTDB): domain Bacteria; phylum Acidobacteriota; class Terriglobia; order Terriglobales; family Acidobacteriaceae; genus KBS-83. The sequence continues at coordinate 1,131,259 of CAWFFD010000002.1, forward strand.
CGTGCTGCGCTACCAGGAGGAATTGATGCCGGAAGAAATTGCCACACTGCTCAATATGCCGCTGGCAACAGTAAAGAGTCACCTGCAGCGAGCACTGAAGGTACTTCGCATCAAGGCGAAACGCCTTCACAACTGATATATGGAAGCTTTCCAATGTCACCTATGGCAACGAAACCGACAGAATTGGACGAGCTGGAAGCACAGCTACGCAATGCGCTGCGGCGCGAGGTCGCGCCCGCATCGCTGGCGCAGGCTGTGGAGGCGCGCATGCATCTCGTGAAGACTGAGCAGCAGGCTCCAGTACGAGCCCCGCCTATGGAATCCGGTGGTGGATGAGCCGGTGTGGCGGACATGGCTTACGGATCTGCGTGGCTTGTTTCAGCGGGAGACGCTTCCGCCTTTAGTTCTGACTTCGACGCCGATAGCGGTGCCGGATCCGTTCCGGGTAAAGCGCAGTCCGCTGTCGTCGTCCCTGTCGGTGGGCGCGCACGTCGCGATCATCGCGCTGATCATTTTTCTGATCATCGAAGCGCGCAAGCATATCGTGCCCCCGCCGCCCAAGCCGCAGCTGGCGGCAGTCGACATCTCGCCCTTCCGTCCCATCGCGCCCAAGGGACCGGCGATGGGTGGTGGCGGCGGTGGTGGTGCGCATGAGCTGGTGCAGGCGCCCAAAGGCCGGTTGCCCAAGTTCTCCGAGACGCCGATCACGCCGCCGATGCTGGCGGTGAATGAGCATCCCAAGCTGGCGGTGGAACCGACGATCAAGATGCCGCCGAACATCGCGCTGCCGAACAACAACCTGCCCAACCTGGGCGATCCGCGAACCAACATCACCGGCCCGTTGTCGAATGGGACAGGTTCGGGTGCGGGTCTGGGCTCGGGCGATGGCGGCGGTATCGGATCGGGTTCGGGCGCAGGCTATGGGCCGGGCGAGGGCGGCGGCTACGGCGGTGGCCTCTATCACGTGGGTGGCGGCGTCTCGCCGCCGGTGCTGATCTACTCGGTGGATGCGGAGTTCTCCGACGAGGCGCGGCGCGCGAAGTACCAGGGTGTGTCGGTGGTGTCGCTGATCGTGGATGCGCACGGGTTGCCGCAGCGGATCCGGGTGATGCGCAAGCTGGGCATGGGGCTGGACGAGAAGGCGGTCGAAGCAGTGAAACAGTACAAGTTCAAACCATCCATGTACCAGGGCAAACCCGTCCCCGTCGAAATCACCATCGAAGTCAACTTCCATATCTACTAAAGAGCGGGGCGCGGAAGAAGTTTGAGACTTTCGCGCCGCTCCCTTAGTCTCTATAGCCGGTGAGGTAAGTTGAGTGCACCTGCGCCGGGGTCTCGTTCCGATCGCGCTCCTTTCTTGCACGATCCCATTCCACGCTCAAACCATTCCCGCTCCAGGGCAGGCGCCATCAGCCACCTTCAAGGCGGAGACGCGCGCCGTCGAAGTCGATGTAGTCGTCCTCGACAGCGGCGGCGAGCCAGTGAAGGGGCTTCGCAGGGAAGACTTCGTGGTCACGGAGGATGGGAGCCCACAGACCGCGACGTTTTTTGAAGAGCACGCATCAGACACGATGCACAGCGATGCCGCGGTTAACACGGCCGCGACCAATGTACTGCTGATCGACACCCTGAATACTCCCAAAGAAGATTCGATCTATGTTCGCGAACGGGTGGGCAGCTTTTTGAAGAGCATGCCGCCGGGGACATCCCTGGCTGTTTTTTCGCTGGGGCAAACGCTGCGCATGGTGCAGGGATTCACTACCGATCGCTCTCTCCTGCTGGCGGCAGTGGAGAACAACAAGACTGGAGCGTGGTCGGAGACGAATGCGGCCTCCAACATGCCACTGGACGACGTGGATGACCAGATGCGCGCCCAACAAATAGCAGTCATGAACCCCATCGCCGGCAGTGCAGACATGATTGGCAATGCGCAGGCGATGCACAAGACCTATCAGAACGACCAGCGCATTGCGATGACGACAGCAGCGCTTCAGCGGCTGGCGCGGTACCTCGCGAAAACGCCTGGGCGCAAAAACCTGATCTGGTTCTCTAGCGCCTTTCCCGCCGCGGTCCTTCCCGATTCCAATCCGCGGTCCTCCCTCGCGACGACGGATCACGATCGGCAGATCCGGGAGACAACGAACTTGCTAGCCGTTGCCAGGGTGGCGATTTATCCGGTGCAGGGACAAGGCATCGCGGCACAGACAACAGGCGACGCAAGCGATTACTTTGGACCTCAGCAGCGCCCCGGAGCCAGTATGCCCACCGGTAGTGCGCCCCCTTCCGATACCTACCAGCAGAACTCCAACGGCGACAACTACAGTTACGCTGCTCTTTCCAAGGGGCTGACTAAGGAAGACAAAGCGCACGCCGGGAATGACGCGGCAATGCATGCTCTGGCCTCCAATACCGGCGGCCAGGTGTTGCCCGCCAGCAACGACCTGAGCGGAGTGCTGGCGCGTGCCATCCGCAACGGATCGCAGTACTACACGCTGAGCTACACCCCGGCAAACAAGAAAGCAGATGGGAGTTTTCGGCGTATCGACATAAAGCTCCGCAATGGAAATTACAAGCTGGCGTATCGCAGAGGCTACTATGCGACCGATGCGATGCTGGGCCCAACGCCTGGCGCCGCCGCAAGCGTGGCGCAGTCCGCGGCCCCGGCCGGCGATCCACTCACACCGCTGATGCGGAGCGGGATGACCTCGTTGACGCAGATTGCCTATGATGTGCACGCACAGATTGAAAATCCGCAGCCCGCGAAAGATGCCGCGCGCATCGGGGGCAACGCAAAGCTTACCGGATCAGTGACACGCTACGGCGTGGAATTTGTGATTCACCGCGGCGGTGAACCGGCGGTGCAGAGCGCACATCCTGACAGCGCACATCTAGGCCGTATGCAGGTGGAGGTGATTGCCTTCGACGCGAACGGTCAAGCATTGAACTGGCAGGCCGGCATCGTGAACGTGAAGCCCTCCGACGATGCGACGGTGAAGGAACGACAAATACACACATCAATGGAAATCGATGTACCGAAGGGCGCAGTCTCGCTCACCACCGGCATCTACGACTGGAACACTGGCAGGGCAGCGACGCAGCAGATCGCAGTCAACAGCGCGGGCGTGCCGGGAGAAGCACATGCAGTGGCCACCAATCCATCGTCAACGAGGGGCACGCCGATTTCCGCGTCACCCAGGGCTTCATCAAAATCCACTCCGCGCGAACCGACGCTTATCCAGCGCACCCCGGAGGTCATCCGACAAATGGAGAAGGCGAAGCGCCGCATCCATCTCGATGTGGTGGTGACCGACCCATCTGGCCATCCGGTCAGCGGGCTGCGGGCAGTCGGACTTCACGGTATTGGATGACAACCGCGCGCAGCCGATTGCCTCTTTCCAGGCCGTGAACGGGCTCACGACGGAGCCGCCGGCGGAGATTGTTCTGGTTCTGGACACGATGAACACCTCGTTCCAGCAGATGGCCGTGGTACGCCAGGGAGTACAGAAGTTTCTGCGGCAGGACAGCGGCCATCTCGCGCTGCCGGTCTCAGTGATCTTACTTACCGACACCGGCATCAAAGCGAACCGGGCCACGCACGACGGCAACGCGCTGGCCGCGGATATCGAGAAGCTGCCGGCGCCCGTCCATGTGATCAACAGCGCGCAGGGGCTGGACGGGCTGATACTGCGCTTCGGCCGGTCCGTCGATGGGCTGAGCCAGATGACCCGCTATGAAGCGACCAAGCCGGGTCGCAAGCTGATGATCTGGGTTGGCAGCGGATGGCCGACGCTCTCCAATGCGCTATATCGCATGGACCCGAGAAACCAGGCCAGCTTCTTTCATTCCATCGTTGATCTCTCGACCAGCCTCCGCGAAGCCCGCGTGGCGCTCTACGGCGTGATTCCGCTGGACCTGGACAGAGGAAACGAGGTCTACGCCTACCTGTATCAGAGCTATATGAAGGGCGTGGAGAACGCGAAGCAGGCAGATGCGGGAAATCTTTCGCTGCAGGTTGTCGCGGAGCAGAGCGGCGGCCGCGCCATTGGTCCAATCGGCGACATCTATGGAGGCATCGTCCGTTGCGTTGCGGATGCGAATGCCTACTACGAATTGTCATTCAACGCCGCGCCGGCCGACCGCGTGGATGTGTATCACGCGCTCGAGGTCACGGTGGACAAGCCGGGGCTGACGGCGCGCACCAACATGGGATATTACGCCCAGCCCTGAATCCATCCGCGTCAGGACGCCTCCTTACTCCTTGCTGCCCTTGTAGTCGACGAACAAGTTCGGGAACTGCTCCTTCAACGCTGCGATCTTCGGGCGGTCGCAAACCAGGATGTAGGGATTGTCCGGATTGTGCAGCGCGTAATCCTGGTGATACTCCTCGGCGCGATAGAAGCCCTTGAGCGGAACCACCTGCGTCACGATGGGGCGCGGAAAGACATGCGCGGCATCGAGCTGCTGAATGTAGGCAGTGGCGAGTCGCTTCTGCTCATCGTTCGCGTAGAAGATGGCGGAGCGGTACGAGGTGCCTTGATCCGGGCCCTGTCGATTGAGTTGGGTGGGGTCGTGCGCGACGGAGAAGAAGATGCGCAGCAGTTGGCCGTAGGTGATCTTCGAGGGATCGAAGACGACCTGCACCGATTCGGCGTGGCCAGTAGTTTCCGTGGTGACCTGATCGTAGGTAGCGGTCGCGGCCGATCCGCCGGAGTAGCCGGTAGCCGTCTTCAACACGCCTTTCACGCGCTCAAAGACCGCCTGCGTGCCCCAGAAGCAGCCGCCGGCGAAGACCGCGGTCTGCTTGCCGCTCTTTGCGGCGAGGGTCGCGTCGGTGGCGGGGGCCGGAATCGGCGTGTGCGATGCGGCGCTGGCAGTGCAGCCGACGAGCGGGACAGCCAGAACAAATGCGAGAAACGAATGAACGAGCGAAGTACGCATAAGAAACCCTCAGATGGGAGAACGCCGCACGCCGCAGGATGGATGGCGGCCGGCAGCTATTCCCCCATCGATGAGACGGCATATCCGGACCGAGGTTACACGAGCCGTCCGCGATGCTGCAGAATCCAATAGGTATGAGCAACGTACGGGTGAGTGAAGGAACTATCGGTATGAAGGAAACAGATCGCGGGACCATCCGGGTGGCGAAGGACATCGAGGCGATCCGCGGGCTGGTGAATCAGGCATTCGATGTGGAGCGCTTCCTGAAGAAGGGTGGCGGCGATCGGCTGCAGGGCGATGGCGAACTGGAAGGCCTGTGGGAGCGCGGCACCTTCCTGGTGAAGGAAGAGGACAGCGTGCCGGTGGGTTGCGTCTACGTGGAGCCGCGTGGGGATCGCGCGTACCTGGGGCTGCTGTCGATTGTGCCGGAGCGGCAGGGCGCGGGATTAGGGAAGCAGTTGAATATCGCGGCGGAGAACTTTGCGCGCCAGCAGGGTTGCAAGTGGATGGACCTGCGCGTGGTGAGCCCGCGCGCGGAGCAACTGCTGTCCATCTATCGCCGGCTCGGTTATGTGGAGACGGGAACGCAGGAGTATCCGGCGGAGCTGATGGAGAAGATGACCATCCCGGGGCACTTCATCCTGATGGCGAAGCAGTTGTAAGGACCAGGTCGCTGCGGTGGCGGAAGTGTCTGGATTTCCAGCGCACTCGCGCGCCTGCGAGGGTCAGGCGTTGGTCAGAAAATTTTCAGCGAACATGTTGCGCGCCGGAACCTTCTGGATCGCGATCATGGTGCGCAGCATCTCTGCCTGGCGGCGATAGTCCTGTGCCTGCGCGGGGTTATCGTTGGCCGCGAGTTGCGCCTCGCGCTCCAGGCGATCTGCCAGCAGCTCGGACGGGGACGATTCACGAATTCTGAGGAGAGTATCCATGGCTTCGAGGCTACGGCTCTTCCCGCGAGATTCGAATACGACTTTCGTCGCCGTGACTGTATCCGGTGAGGGGATGCGGCAAATGCTTGAGCGATTTACTCGCGTCGCAGCGCCATCATGGGATCGACAGCCAGCGCTCTGCGCGCCGGCGCCAGGCAGGCCATCGCCGCAACCATCAGCAGCAGAAGGGAAACGCCCATCGCGATCATCGGATGGCTGGTGGTGCTTCCTACCCAGCCGGAGATAAAGCGGTTCAGCCCCAGGCTCAATGCCAGCCCGGCAGCGATGCCGATGCCGACGCTCACCGCGGCCGACGCCATCACGATACGAAAGACGTGAGCGCGTCCCGCGCCGAGAGCCATGCGAATACCGAATTCATTGGTGCGCTGCGCCACCGCGTAGGAAGAGACGCTGTACAGTCCAACGGCGGAGAGAACGAGCGCCAGAATTGAAAATCCGGCGAAGAGCGCGGAGATCAGCCTGCCCCGCGCCCATACCGGTTCCTGCCGGATCTCTGTTTCAAGATCCTCAATCTTGCTATCCGTCTGCTGGTCTGGATTCACTGCCGCCACCTGCCTGCGGATGCTCTGCGCAATTGCCTCCGGCGCAACGCGGGTGCGCACCAGAATCTCCGTGCCCATCCATAGCTGCAAGCTGTAAGGTGAGAAGATCGCCGGTTCGACCGGCTTCTCCAGACCGTTGTTCAACGCGTCACCGACCACGCCAATCACCTGCAGCCAGCCATCGGCGCCGGGTGCGGTGAAAGTTCGCGGCGGGTGGTTGGAGAGCTTCGAGAGCTTCACCGAATGTCCGATGACGTCGCCGCCCGGCAAATAGCGTCTGACAAAGCTCTGATTGACCAGGACCAGCAGCGCGCCGTGCGACACTTCGGCAGAATTCCAGATGCGTCCCTCGAGCAGCGGTATATGCAAAGTACTGAAATAGGCGGGACCGACGAACTCCACTCTGGCCGTTTGCGCCTCGGGCGACGCGGCCGGCTTCCCTAGCAGGTCGAAGCGCAGTTCAAAGCCGCCGTAGGGAAGCATTCCGTTGCCTGTGACGGCTGTGGAGGCGACATCGGGCAACGTGGCAATGCGTGGCGCGAAGCTGTTCGAAGTAATTCACCCGCGCCTGCCATGTGGTGTAGGCATTCTCCTGCAAGGGAATGCCCACCGACAGAACATGGTGCGGATCGTAGCCGAGCGGCACGCGCGTGAGACGTACAAATCCCTGAATCGCCGCGCCCGCCGCGGTCAGCAGCAGCAGCGTCAGCGCAATCTGCGCCGCCACCAGCGAGCCGTGCAGGCGCTTGCCGCGTACGCTGCCCGCGGTTTTGCTGGAGTTGGACTGCATCACCTGGCTGATCTCCGGCTTCGCCATCTGCAAAGCGGGAATCAGTCCGAAGAGCACCGCGGTCACCAGCGCCAGGCCCGCACTGAACAGCAGCACCGAAACGTTGATGTGAATCGCTACATCCGGAGGAAACAAATGCTCCGGCATCCAGGCCACGATCAGCGCCAGCAGCCGGTAGGCCAGCAGGATGCCAAGTCCCGTTCCTGTCACCGCCAGCAAGAGCGACTCCGTCAGCAACTGCCGCACGATGCGAAAGCTGCTGGCGCCCACGGCGGCCCGCACCGCGAACTCATGCTGCCGCGCTGTTGCCCGCGCCAGCAGCAGAATCGAGACATTGCCGCAGCCAATGGCAAGCAGCATGGCAACTGCGGCAAACAGCAGATAGAGCGTGCCGCCCATGTTCTGCCCGATTTCATACGTCAGCGGGCGGACATCTACTTTGAACTTCCGCGGAAAATAGTCTGGTTGCTCGCGCGCGAAACGCTCCAGCAGCGGTGTCAATTCCGCATTTGCGACATCCCAGCTCACGCCGGAGCGCAACTTCACCATCACCCCCGCATCTCGAATGCTGCCGATCTCTTCCGGCAGATACACATCCGTGCCCCAGCCTTCTGTGAAGTTCGGTCGCGTGACGCCGACGATGGTGTATTTCTTATGTGCCAGCTCCAGCGTCTTTCCGAGAATCGCCGGATCGCCATGGAAATGCCGCTGCCAGAAGCGATAGTGCAGTTCCACAACCGGCTGCGGCTCCTGACCGTCCGGTGAATCGGAAGGGCCCAGGTTGCGGCCGATTAGCGGCGGGACGCCAAGCGTCGGAAACGTGCTTCCGATTCCGTAATATGCGGAGACATTTTCGGGTAATTCCTCCCCCGTCACAGTCAGGTCTGTCAGCCGCCAGGTAGCGAGATTCTCAAAGGCGTGCACCTTGCGCAGCTCGCGTATCTCCGGCCCGGTAAACTCCGCATCGAAAAGGATGCCGCGCGTGTTCCGAATGCTCAGATTTCCAATTCGCTCCACGTCCGGATATGGAAACGGATGCATCAGCACGCCATAAATCACGCTGAAGACGGAGACCGTCGCGCCGATGCCCAACGCCAGCGAGAGAATCGCGGTCAGAGCGAATCCCGGGTTCTTGATGAGCTGACGCAGTGAGTAACGAAAATCCTGAAGCAATGTCTGCATAACTCGCCCTCGCGGCACAGCAGAACTGCCAACCATGATCCCACAGGACGATGGCCCGGGCCATTTCGTTTCGTTATTTCATCTTCGCTATTTCTTCCAGGAATGCGGCCAGCAGGACTTGGTACAATTCGCCTCTCCCAGAAGCGGGGACAGATCCGGGGGCCATCGGCAACTTTGAATTCTTTTCCGAGGTTGAAAGCACATCATGAGCAAACTGACATCCGCCATTCCTCTCGTCACAGACAGGAGAACTTTCCTGAAGAGCTCTACAGTCCTCAGCGCCGGACTCTGCGGTCTCTTTGCAGAGACGCTGCCCACGCCCGCGTTGGCTCAGGCAAAGGATCCGGAAGGCCTCGACATCATTGGCCCCAAGGCCGGGTACTCGCCGCAGGTGGGCACACTGGTCTCCATGCTGACGTGGATGCGCGAAGCGAACGGCATCATCACCGCGACGAAAGGCCTGACCGAAGCGGATCTCGATCATCTCTTCGACGCGAACGCCAACTCCATCGGCGCGCTGATGCTGCATCTCGCAGCCACCGAAACTTACTACCAGATGAATACCTTCGACGGGATGAAGTGGGACAGCTGGTCTAAGTCGATCAAGGAGAAGTGGGACCCCGCCATGGATCTTGGCGACGCGGGCCGCAAGACCATCAAGGGGCACGACCGCGACTACTACCTGAACATTCTTCAGGAGGTGCGGGCAAAGTCGCTGGCCGAATTCAAAAAGCGTGACGACGCATGGCTGATGAGCGTCGACAAAGACTGGCCATGGGGCCCGACCAATACCTATTGCAAGTGGTTCCACGTCTGCGAGCACGAAGCCCATCACACCGGCCAGATCGCGATGTTGCGCAAACGTCTGCCGGGCGCCAAGCCTTCCGCGGAGTAGTCCAACGAATAACCTGACTTCAGGTGGCCCTATGACCGATTCCGCTCCATATGCGTACGAAACACGCCTCAACATCCTGCACCAGCCGCTGGAGTTGATCGACGTAAAGTCTCTAGCCGACGCCTGCGAGTACAAGTGGTTCAACCAGACGCTGTGCAAGGTCAACGAGTCGGTCGTGCGCGTGGGCGTTGTGGAAGGTGAATATCACTGGCACAAGCATGATGACGACGATGAATTTTTCTATGTCGTGGAAGGAAAGCTGCTCATCGATCTTCAACGTGAACAGCAGAAGGACCGCATCGTCGAGCTCGCGCCCGGGCAGGGCTTCGTCGTGCCCAAAGGCGTCATGCATCGCACGCGCGCTCCACAAAGAACCGTGATCCTGATGGTGGAGAATGCCGGGATCGTTCCCACGGGCGACTAATGAAACGCCTGCCCGGAGCCAGGCCGGGCGCAGAGTAATCGGATTTCGCGGTCGAAAATCCTTACGGGCGGTTCGCGATCCGCGCAATGACCAGCGACCAGTAAGAAAGTTCTGGCTGATAGATGGGAGTGTTGTGCGAAAGCTCCGGTACCAGCACCAGCTCGCACGGTCCACCGCAGGCACTTGCAAGATCCTGCGCCATCTTTGCGGGAAACAGGCGATCTTTCTCGCCATGCACAATGACAACCGGCGTCATGCAGGCACCGAGCGTGTCCTCCGTATTCCAGATAGCAGGCAGCAGACTCGCCAAAACACCGGGCATACCGATACTGCACGCTGCCTTCCGCAGCGACGTGAACGCGGCGCAGAGCACGAGGCGATGGGCCGCAACCCTTGCCACAATCGCAGCAGCGATACCGCTTCCCAGCGAAAATCCTAATAGCGACTGCGGTTGTGAAGGCGCGAGCTGTTCCAGAAAGCGGAAGGCCGCGATGGCATCGCGTTCGCACTGTTCGGCATCAATGCGCCCTGTACTTCGCCCATATCCGGAGTAGTTGAAGACCAGCGACGCGACGCAATTCTCGGCTAGGAGTCTCTGCGCCGCTCGCCAGTGCTCCACCGTCTCCCCAATGCCGTGGCAGATCAGGGCAGCAGCACGTGTGGGACGTCCGACAGGCTGCACAAATACCGCATCCAGCAGATTGTCACCACTCGGGATGCGATGCCGTGTGAGCGAACTGCCCTCCTCCGCTTCGGCGGCCTTCTTCGGTAACCCAAGCAGTCGGTCTCGCAGCATCAGAGTGCGGCTCGCCCAACCAATCGCAACAGTGAAGATAAGATCTCGCATCTATGGCGGTGAACACTACCGCAGCGGGCCTATGAGCCAACCGCAGGGAATTCCTTGCAGTAAGAACCTACTGCATATGCAGTAAGAATCTACTGCAAACAGCAATCTCACCACCGCACACCAAGTCGCGTAAACTAACCCATGCAGGCGGGCTGGACGGCCGCTGCCGGGCACTTGTTGCCCGGGGGAGGAAAGTCCGAACTCCGCAGGGCAGTGTGCCGGATAACGTCCGGGACCGGCGCGTCAAGGCGCCGGGACGGCTAGTGCCACAGAGAAGATACCGCCATCGCGCGCAAGCGCGAGGGTAAGGGTGAAAAGGTGCGGTAAGAGCGCACCGCTCCGGCTGTAAGGTCGGAGGCAGGGTAAACCCCACACGGAGCAAGACCAAATAGGGAGGGAGACCGCAGGCTGGCCCAATTGCCTGCAGTCGCGTGCCGGCCCGGCGCGCCCACGTGGGCCCTGCGGTGACGCAAGTCGCCGTAGCGGAAACCTCCGGGTAGGTCGCTGATGAACGACGGCAGCAATGCCGCGTCTAGAGGAATGGCCGTCCTCGACAAAATTCGGCTTACAGGCCCGCCTGCAGATTTTTGGATGGCAGATACTACACGAAATGGTATGCAACCAAATCCCTGGAGATAAAAGAGGGAAATGCAAATGCAAACACTCGCCGTCAGCACGGTTTTTGGCATTGGCGTACTGTGCGCACTCATCGCGAGTCGTAGCCGTAAGTATCGGCTGGCGGGAACGAGAGACCCACTCAAGCCGTGGATCATGGGTGGCCTTATAGCTCTTGTTTGTATCGCTATAGGGTTGTTCATTACCGGCCACTGGTAGGTCGCTGATGAACGATGGCAGCAATGCCGCGTCTAGAGGAATGGCCGTCCTCGACAAAATTCGGCTTACAGGCCCGCCTGCAAATTTCTTCTCACGAAAGCGCTTCAGCGCAATCGAACAGGCTTACGATGCTCCGTACCGGAAATCTGCCTTGACCACACGTGGTGGGGGCACATCCATTGGGGAGGGAACATGCTTCATCTGCTGTGGGAGGCGATCATCGGGCTCATCGTCGGCGCTCTGGCAAAGTTCATCATGCCAGGCAAGGATCCAGGCGGCATCATCATCACCATGCTGCTCGGCATCGCGGGCGCGCTGCTTGCCGGCTGGCTGGGCGGCGTCATCGGCTGGTACAAGGAAGGCCAGAGCGCGGGCTTCATCGCGTCCCTGGTCGGCGCGCTTATCCTGCTGTTCATCTATCGGCTCTTCAAGGGCAGGTCGGCGACAACATAAGGACTTTTTATGGGCTACGCGTCGATTTTCCTCGCCATTCTTTTTATCGCGATTGCTTGCCCCATTGCCGCCATGCACGGTCTGAGGCGAAGTCGAAGCAAACGGAAGATCTCAAGCTGACGTTCAAAGAGAGAAGGCCCCGCAACTCTGCCGGGGCCTTCAACCTTTGGTGCGACTCGGATCGATCCGCTTACTGCGACACACTCAAACTGCCTTCTCTGAGCGGAAAGCTCAGTTGCACTCTGATCTCGATCAGCCCGTTCGGGTCCAGCACAAACTTCTTCGCCGCCCCCTTGTCGAAGTCCTCATAGCCCTTGGGCGCCTGATCCAGCGGGATCACCGTCGCGTTCACGATCTTCGCGATCGGCAGCCGGTCGTGCAGGATGGCCTGCATCAACTGCCGGTTGTACTGCAGCACCGGCGCCTGCCCGGTATGGAAGTGCAGCGATTTCGACCAGCCTTTGCCGATGCGCAGCTTCAGCATGCCTTTCTTGGCATCCTCATTCACGCCGCCCGGATCTTCGACGACGTACAGCCCCGGAATCCCCAGCCCTCCCGCGACGAAGGTGATCTCCATCAGCTCATTCAGCACCGCTGCCGGCGCAGCTTCTCCCTTGGACCCATGCCCGCTGGCCTCAAAGCCCACCGCATCCACTGCCGCATCCACCACCGGCTCGCCCAGGATCTCCGCGATCTGCTCGCCCAGCTTGTCGTGTTTGGAGATGTCGACCGTCTCGAACCCCATCTTCTTCGCGTGCGCCAGCCTCTCCGCAATACGGTCGCCGATGATGACCACCGCCGCGCCCAGAATCTGCGCGCTCGCCGCCGCCGCCATCCCCACCGGTCCCGCGCCGGCAATGTAAACGGTCGAGCCGACACCGACTCCCGCCGTCACCGCGCCGTGGAAGCCGGTCGGCAGAATGTCCGACAGCATCGTCAGGTCGGTGATCTTCTCCATCGCCCGCGCCTTGTCCGGGAACTTCAGCAGGTTGAAGTCCGCATAGGGCACCAGCACGTACTCCGCCTGGCCGCCCACCCAGCCGCCCATATCGACATAGCCGTAAGCCCCGCCCGGCTGCTGCGGATTCACGTTCAGGCAGACGCCGGTATTGCGTTCGCGGCAGGCACGACAGCGTCCGCAGGCCACGTTGAAGGGTACGGACACCAGGTCGCCGACCTTCAGGTACTCCACATCCTTACCCTTCTCAATGATCTCGCCGGTAATCTCGTGGCCCAGCACGATGCCCTTGGGCGCCGTGGTGCGCCCCCGCACCATGTGCTGATCCGAACCGCAGATGTTGGTGGAAACAATGCGCAGGATTACGCCATGCTCGATCGCTTTCCCCTGTGGATTCTGCATCTTCGGGTAATCGATCGTCTGTACTTCAACCTTGTTCGGGCCAAGGTAAACAACGCCATGATTCGAGGCCATTTGGGTACTGCTCCTTTCGGGTGAAGAGGCGGGGCGCTGCGCGAGGTGTGCCGAAGCGTCGACCAGGGAGAAATGTCCGGCGTATCGCCGGGAATTTCCGGAATTTCGTGGGAGGGCCGTCACCTCGGACGCGTCACTCGTCCCATCACTCCGTTGGAGCGACAAAGGGCATAAGAACGTTGCCCAATCGCGCCACAGACGGAACCATTGCGCTGCTACACTCGTTTCTACCTTTTAGCTGTCCTTATGGCCTTCCGAGAAGCTATCCGCATCGCGCTGCAGTCGCTCTGGGCGAACAAGCTGCGCTCCATCCTCACGCTCATCGGCGTGGTGATCGGTGTGGCCTCGGTCATCATGGTCTTGACGCTGGTAGCTGGGGTGAACAAGTTCGTCGCTACCAAGATTTATGGCTACGGCGCCGACGTCTTCACCGCCTCCAAGCAGCCCTCCGTCGTCTTTAGCGACGCGGAGTTCATGAAGTATCAGAAACGCAAGGACCTGAAGTATGACGCGTATGAGGCGATCGCCGCGCGCTGCACCGAATGCGCGACCACTGGCGCCATGGCCAACGCCACCGGCTCCGTCGTCTATGGCACCCATTCCGCCACGGACATCGACATCCGCGGCTGGACCGCCGATATGCCGTCCATCTACGACGTCAATATCGAGCGCGGCCGTGCCTTCACGCCGGGCGAGGTGGACCGCCGCCTGCACGTTGCCCTGATCGGGCCCGACATCGTCGACAACCAGATGGGCAGCGAGGACCCCCTGGGCAAGGAGATCCGCGTCGACGGCGAGCACTACATCGTCATCGGCGTCGGCGAGCGTAAGGGCAAAACCCTCGGCCAGAGCCAGGACAACTGGGTTGCCGTCCCGTTGACCACCTTTCTCGATACCCACGGCGCCGACAAGAATAGCCTCACCCTCTACGCGCGCGCCTTCGGCGTCGGCGATCCGCTCGAGGTGGCCTCCGATCAGATGCGCGTCATCCTGCGCTCCATTCGCCATGACCGCCCCGGCGAGGATGACAGCTTCTCCATCGATACCAACCAGACCTTCGTCGGCATCTGGCAGAGCATCAGCTCCAGCTTCTTTGCCGTCTTCGTCTCGCTCGCCGCCATCTCGCTGGTCGTCGGCGGTGTCGTCATCATGAACATCATGCTGGTCTCGGTTACCGAGCGCACGCGCGAGATCGGCGTCCGCAAGGCGCTCGGCGCGCGCCGCAGCGACGTGATGACGCAGTTCCTCATCGAGTCCGCGACCCTGTCTTTCATTGGCGGAATGGGCGGCGTCCTCAGCGGCATCATCATGGCGAAGCTCATCACCCTTATCGTCGGCTTCCCATCGGACATCAAGGTCTGGGTGGTCCTGCTCGGTCTCAGCGTGGCCACTGCGGTGGGCCTCTTTTTCGGCGTCTATCCTGCGCGAAAGGCATCCCGGCTGGATCCTATCGTTGCTTTGCGTGCTGAGTTGTAGCGTGGAAATCTTCAGGAGCGATCGATGCGGCTAAGTGATATCAAGGAAGCAGTGAGGATGTCGGCGGATACGCTGCGCTCGAACAAACTGCGCTCCGGCCTCACCATGCTCGGCATCATGATCGGCGTCACCACCGTCATCCTCATCTCCTCGGTCATCAACGGCCTCACGGCCAACGTCGACACCCTGGTCAAGTCGCTCGGCACCAACGTCTACTGGGTCTTCCGCTTCCCCGTCTTCGGCAATCGTCCCACGCAGGAGATGATCAACCGCAAGCAGCTCACCTACGAAGACGCCGTTGCCCTGCGTCAGCTGCCCCACGTCCTCGGCGTCGATGCCTCGCAGCAATACCGCGCGCCCAACGGCGTCCTCGGCAGCTTCGCGGTCAAATACAAAGGCCGCAAGGTCACCAACACCATCCTCTCGGGCGAGTCCGAGCAGAACCCCATCGTCTACGACATCGATCTCGAGCAGGGGCGCTTCTTCACCACGGAGGAAGAGGAACGGCGCGCCAACGTTGTCGTGCTCGGCCACGACGCCGCGGAACAGCTCTTCGGCCAGGAGCAGCCAATCGGGAAGGAAGTCGATATCGAAGGCGACATCTTCACCGTGGTCGGCGTGCTCGCCAAACAGAAGCAGGTCTTCGGCGGCGGCACGAATCCCAACGACAACTCCGCCCACTTTCCACTCTTCACCTTCCGCAAGATCCACCCCGAGATCCTCGACTACTGGATCAGCGTGAAGTACGACGACGCGAAGAACAAAGTCGCGGTCGAAGACGAGATCCGCGAGATGCTCCGTCGGCGCCGCAAGGTGCACACGGATCAGCCGGACAACTTCGCCATCTTCACCTCGGACTCGCTGCTTGAATTGTGGAACGCGCTCACCGGCGGCCTCTTCGTCTTCCTCGTCGGCGTCTCCAGCGTCGGCCTCATGGTGGGGGGCGTCGGGGTCATGAACATCATGCTCGTCTCGGTCACCGAACGAACGCGGGAGATCGGTGTGCGCAAAGCACTCGGCGCCACGCGGCGCACCATCATGCTGCAGTTCACGCTGGAAGCCATGACGCTCTGCGCCTTCGGCGGCGTCATCGGCGTCGTCATCGGCGCCATTCTCACATTGGTGCTCAAGCTGGCCCTCGGCTCCGTGCTGCCCGCGCAGATGTCCGTCATCTGGGCCATCACCGCGTTCACAGTGTCATGCGTCATCGGACTGGTCTTCGGCATTTACCCCGCGTGGAAGGCCTCGACCCTCGATCCCATCGAAGCCCTGCGCTACGAATAGCGTCAACTGAACGGCTGGCCCAATTCTCAAAGAGATGTGGGATAAAGTCAGGTAGCCCACGACCCCCGGCGTGAGCGACCATAGGAAGCGCATCTCACAGAACGCGCCACAGGCGCAATCGCCCGGACGGCCAGCCCCAAATCATTGAACACCCTTCTCGTAGCCGAAATCGTCGCCGGCATCACCACCGTCCTCGCCTGGGCCGGCGTCGGCTACTATCTCCTCGCCCTGTGGAGCGCCCGCTCCTTCGTGCACAGCCTGAGCCGCGCCCCGGCTGCCTTCACGCCCGGCGTCAGCATCCTCAAGCCGGTCCGCGGCCTCGATCACGAGATGTACTCGGCCTTCGCCAGCCATTGCCGCCAGGAATACGCCGGCGCATACGAGATCCTCTTCGGCGTCAGCGCGCTCGACGATCCAGCGCTGGTCGCCGTCCGCCAGCTTCAGGAGGAGTTTCCGGATCACGCCATCCGCATCATCGAATGTCCGGAGCTGCTCGGCGCCAACGGCAAAGTCTCGAATCTCACCCAGATGCTGCCGCACGCGCAGTATCCCTACGTCGTCATCAACGACAGCGACATCGTCGTCTCGCCTCGCTATCTCGCCAATATCATGGCGGGCTTCGCGCCATCGCCCCAGCGCGACCGCTCCGTCGGCATGGTCACCGCGCCCTATCGCGGCCGCGCCCACGGCCTGCCACGCCGGGAGCCGACCTTCGGCTCGCGCATGGAGGCGCTCGGCATCTCCACCGACTTCATCCCCGGCGTGCTTACCGCGCGCCGCATCGAAGGCGGCATCCACTTCGGTCTCGGCTCCACGCTCGCCGTCTCGCGCGAAGCGCTGGACCGCATCGGCGGTCTAGCCCCGCTGGTCGACTATCTCGCCGACGATTACGAACTCGGCGCGCGCATCGCTGCCGCAGGCTATGCCGTCGAGCTCTCGTCGGAGGTCGTCGAAACCTGGGTGCCACCCTACGACGCCGCAGGATTTTTTCAGCATCAGCTCCGCTGGTGCCGCTCCACGCGCGACTCGCGCCGCTGGGGCTATGCCGGCCTCGTCTTCACCTTCGGCCTGCCCTGGGCCTTCTTGAACCTCATCGCCAGCGGCCTCAGTCTGGAGAGCATCGCGCTCTTCGTCCTCGCGCTGCTGGTGCGCGTGGCGCTGGCACTCGTCGTCGGCGTCGGCATCCTCGGCGACATGCAGGTGCTGCGCGATCTTCTCCTCCTGCTGCCCCGCGACCTCATCGCACTCTTCCTCTGGGCCTGGAGCTTCGCCGGCGACACCGTCACCTGGCGCGGCGAGCGCTTTCTGTTGAAGCGCGGGAAACTGACGCGCATCCAGCCAAAACCCGCCGCTTCCTAAGCGCGGAAGATCGCACAAAAGACGGGTTCAATCCGATTGCGAGAGATCGGACACCAGCGGCTCGTCGAAGAGCGCCATCTCCTCTGCGGTAGGCACTTGAAAATATCTCGGACCATTGGACCAGGGCATCTCGCTCTATAGGCGGATTCTCCCTGCTCCTGCGTTGCAGCCTCTCAAAGAGGACATCGACCGGCGCTGTCAGATAGTGCAACTCGACAGCAGCGCCAACGGCACGCGCTCCGAGGCGCAACGTATCCCGTTCGCACCGTGCCCAGGTACCCCATTCAACAATGACAGTGACGCCCAGCGCCAGAAGCTCCTGTGCGAGCTTCCATTGCACGCCTCAATCTCCTCGCGGACATCTTCGCGATAGAGGTTCATGGACAAAGCGTCCAGCCACTCGTCGGGAGAAAAGCGAATCGCTCGGACTCTGCTTTCCAACGCCTGAGCGAGCGTAGTCTTCCCTGAGCCCGGCAAGCCACACACGACGATCAATCTGCCAGCTCTTTGCACAGGGAATATTATGTCCCGGCGAGACACCTTTGGGGCACAGGAACAATGCGCGATCTCTCTGCGTACTGGAGAGCATCTCGTTTTCATTGAGGGCATTCGGTGACCCGTCTCGGACTCTCCATTCCATTCTTGCTCGGTCTTCCTCTTGTTCCAGCCACGCTCGCGCAGACTACGCCAATCCCTATTCCACGCATGCAGCAGGTGGTCCAGAACTACGTCGACAACAAGAGCTTCATGGGCGTCGTCCTTGTTGCTGAAAAGGACAAAGTGCTGTTGGCGCAGGGCTATGGCGATGCCGATCTGGAGTGGGGAATCAAAAATAGCCCAGACGCGAAGTTCCGCATCGGCTCACTCACCAAGCAGTTCACGGCGGCCAGCATTCTCCTGCTCGAGGAGCGCGGAAAACTGAAGCTCGAAGACCCGGTAAAGACCTGGCTTCCAGACGCCCCCGCATCATGGGAGAAAGTCACCGTCTTCCATCTCCTGACCCACACCTCTGGCATTCCCAACTTCACCGGCGGCCTTGGCTGGGATCTGTACCAGCGGCAGGATCATACTCCGCAGGAAAGCATCGCCCGCATTCGCGACAAGCCGCTCGACTTTGAGCCCGGAACGAAGTTCTATTACAGCAATTCCAACTACATCCTTCTCGGCCAGATCGTCGAAAAGGTCTCTGGCATGTCCTATGCGGACTTTCTCCAGCGGAATATCCAGACGCCTCTCGGCATGTCCGACACGGGCGTCGACATTCCCGCTTCCATCCTGCCCGAGCGTGCCCAGGGCTACGATTCCGTTCCAGACGGCTTCCGGCATTCCAGCTACATCAGCATGACTGTCCCTTATTCAGCAGGGTTTTTGTATTCCACCGCGAGTGATTTGCTGAAGTGGGAGCGCGGACTCTTTGGCGGCAAGCTGCTCTCACCGGCCTCTCTCAAGAAAATGACGACTCCGCATCTGGGCGACTATGGGATGGGCCTCTTCATCAGGGACGCGGCGCACCACTCCGTCATCACTCACAACGGCACCATCGAAGGTTTCGACAGTTCGCTCAACTTCTATCCCGACCGTCAACTCACGATTGTGGTGCTGGGTAATGTGAGGACCGAAGCGCCAGACAAAATCGCAGCGCAGCTTGGGAAAGTGGCTTATGGCGAAACCCTGATCCTCAACTCCGATCGCAAGATCATCCATGTCTCGCCCGCCATCCTCGCCGATTACGCCGGACATTACAGCGCTCATCCCTTCGCAATCACAATCAGCGCGGAGGGCGATCAGCTCATCGCAACGACGCCAGCGGGCAGACGGTACGTTTTGTACGCAGAAGGGACGACGAAATTCTTTCTAAAAGAGATCGACGTGCAGATTGAGTTCCTCCGCGATCCCGGGACGAAGAAGATCACAGGATTTCTCATGACCCAGGACGGAGTGCAAAAGAACGTCGCGAAGGACTAGGAGTCGAATCGGTTTCCCGCATTGGGCAAGCTTCCCATTCCTCAGCAGAAACCTGCCAAATCACCCCACCCGATTTGCTAGCCTTGAAATAGGGGAACACTTTCCGGGTGACGGCTCGCCGCGCTGCCGCCCTAAGTTCTTTTGTTGGACGAATTTAGCGATAAGTCGTTTGGAATGACGATTTTGACCCTCGGAACGGGGTCTAAACCTCAGAAACAAAATGGCTTATGAGGATGCCTCCCCGCACCGGGAGGGGGGAGGGTAGGCAGTACCGTTAACCTTACTCAAGGCCGGTTGGAGAGCACAGCCTTACCACCCGACTCGGCAAGTATGAAGACCGCACCCGGCAGATGCGGCGGCTGCGCGGCATCGGTCAGCAGGAAGACCCGGCGCGGCCCGCTCCACAGCCGTGCAATCGAAGCATCGTCATCGAAGATCGCCGGCGCATCGGAAAAGAACGATCCGTACCAGAGATTCGAGCTGCGGCCGTTCAGAATGCGCACCTGCCGGTGCAGATAGAACCCGAGCGTCGAGCCGCTCTCGTATTCGCCGTTCAGCACGATCACATCCTCGGGCTGAAGCCGCGGACGAATGGCATCCGCCAGCGTGGCCGACGACAGCACCGGCGAGAAGGTCACCAGCGCCATATGCGCCGCGACGAGGAAGAGCACACCGCCCGCGGCGAGTGACGGCAATCGCCGCATCTCCACGCCCCGCGCGCCGCAGCAGCAGATGTCCGCCGGTGCCAATCAACAGCGCCACCGCCGTCAGCAACAGCGGCACGCGGAAGAAAGCCATCGCCCGCGTGCTCAGGTCGAGGAAGTGTCCGAAGGAGAGCGCATAGTCGCCGGGATTCGTGCTCAGTGCCGCCGCCAAATCACCGCGCGGAGAGCCGGAATGGAGCGCAAAGAACAGCGCCGCTGCCGCACCGCAAGCGCCCACGGCAAACAGGAGCCACGCGGCTCTCATGGGTGGCCGCGCCGCGATCGCCGCGCCCGCATCCTCAGCCAGCCAGCCGCCGAGCGAGCAGCGCCAGCGCCGGCATCGCGGGCAGCACGTAGTACTCCTGCCGGGTGGAGAAGCTGAAGAAGAGCATCGGCACCGCCGCCCACACGAAGAAGAGCAGCCGCGCCGGCTCCGTCTGGTTCAACGGTGCCCTGCGCCACCAGCGGCGCAGCGGCACCCGGCACAACGCCTGGCCCAGGAACGCGCTCCACGGCAGCATCCACACCAGCAGCAGCCCCCAGAAAAGGGCGAGCGGAACGGTGTCGTAGTCGCGCGGGATTCGCCGATTGAGATACCGCAGCAGGTGCTCGTTGACGAAGTAGAACCAGTACCAGCCATGCACATTGCCCGCCGTGGGCAGCGCACCCGGGTGCCCCTCGGTCGGGTTTGCCATCCCCGCCGCCACATGCCACGGCGCCGCAATCGCAAAAAAAATCAGCGCGCCCAGCAGTGGATGCCAGCGCCGCAGATGCGCGAGATTGCGCGTCATCGCGAGATACACGGCGACGATCAGCAACGGGAAAACAACGCCGATGAGTCCCTTGGTCAAGACGCCGAGCGCGCACGCGGCAGCAAAGCCAGCGGCATTCGCGCGGGTTGACCCGGCGAGCGATCGCCAGAAGCAGAGCATCGCAAGGGTGAGCCACAGACACACCATCGCGTCCGGAATAAGAATGCGAGTGAAGATGAACAGGCCGAAGCTGGTCGCGAGCACCAGCGCCGCGTAGAAACCGGCCATCGCATCGCCAAAGCAGCGCGCGCCCAGCGCGTACACCAGGAGCAGCAGCAGCAGCGTATAGAGCGCCAGCGGCAATCGCGCCGACCAGGTGTGCGCGCCGAAGCCGCTGGACGCTCGCCGCCATGCTCCAGTAGAGCAACGGCGCCTTCTCCAGATAGCGAATGCCGTTGGCGTAGAGCGTGACCCAGTCGTGGCGCGCCACCATCTCGCGCGCCACTTCGGCGTGCACGGAGTCGGCGTCGTCCAGCAGTGGCGGCCGCGCAGCGTGAAGCTGCCATAAAGCAGCAGCCAGAGCGCGATCAGGATCAGAAGCAGCGGCGCGGCGTGAAGTGCCTGGTCTCCGTTTGCTGCATGTTCACGGCTGCTGCATCGAGAGCGATTGTCGCATCCCGGCTGCAACGGATATGCGTCTGAGAGTAGACGCAGTTCAATGGCGAAGGACCTCATCCAGATCGCGCCCGCAGCTGCAACGGCCTCCGCACCCGCGACGACGCTGATGTACGACGACTGGTATCCGGCATTGCGCAGCGATCGGCTGCGCGGCAAGCGGCTCACCACCGCGATGCTGCTGGGCATTCCGCTGGTCTGGGACGGCGCAGCGATGGCGCCATCTTCGCCATGCGCGACAGTTGCCCGCACCGCGGCATTCCGCTCTCCTGCGGCTGGTTCGATGGCGCCACCGTGACATGCAAGTACCACGGCTGGGCCTTCGAGGCGGGCTCCGGCCAGTGCCGCGAGATTCCCTCGCTCACCAGCGAAGACACGCTCGACCCGGCGCGCATCTACGCGACGACCTATCCCTGTGTGGAGCGCGATGGCTACGCCTGGGTGTACATACCGGATGCCGGCCGCGGCCGCCTGCGCACAGAAGACTTGCCGGAACCGCCTTTGTTGCCGCGCTTCAGCGAACGCTGCCGCTCGGCGCATCTCTCGGCCGATCTGCCCTGCAATGTGGACCACGGCATCATCGGCCTGATGGACCCGGCGCACGGCCCGTTCGTCCACCAGGCATGGTGGTGGCGCTCTCGTGCCAGCATCCATGAGAAGCAGAAGAACTTCGAGCCCATCCCGCAGGGGTTTCGCATGTCGGCGCACGCGCCCTCCGGCAACAGCGCGCCTTACAAATTACTCGGCGTGTATGGCCAGCCGATCACGACGACCATCGACTTCGTGCTGCCCAACCGGCGCTGGGAGACCATTCGCTGCGGAGAGAAGTGGTTCTCCAGCCTGACGACAGTCACACCGGTCACGCCATCCACCTGCCGCATCGATGTGATGGCGGCATGGAATGTCTTCTATCATGTACCGTTTGTCACCGCGGTTGCGCGCTTCTTCGGCGCACGCTTTGTGCGTCAGGATCAGCAGACCATGATCGAACAGGCGCAGGGCCTGCGCCACAACCCGACGCTCATGCTGATTGACGATGCGGACCGGCCGGCGAAGTGGTATTTCGCGCTGAAGCAGGCACGGCTCAATGGGGAGCAGACCCATCCCATGGAGGGTCCGGTCACGCTGCACTGGCGAAGCTAGAAATAGCGCTGGCGAAGCTGGAAACAACGATACGAGGTGGCTTAGTTGCTCGCTTCGGTCGGACGGCTCACTCACATGGCTTGCTGTTGTGGTGGGCACATCCATCAGGCTCTGCCGGCAGCTTTCCTTCCTGGCCGCGAGCGCAGGCTGATGAACGTGGTTCAAAGCGGCCAGCGCTTCACGCTTGTGCCGCTGCATATAGTTGGTGCTCTGACGGACAAACGGGTAGCCGCACGCTTCGTCGAAGTGCTCTTCGGTGCCGATCATCTTCAACACGCCGCTTGGATTGGCAACCAGAGCATCGGCGATGGCGACCCGGATGCCCTGGCCGAAGTTAGCGTCGGTGTACGGAGCAATCTCGGCGGCTGCGTGAAGCCAGCCATTGCTGCCTTCGGCTACACGTTCCAGCACGATGTCGTAGTTCGGTTCTTCGGGGCTGTGCGGATCCACATCCTTGATGAGGCGCTGCACAAAGTGCTGGGCGCCTTCCCGGTTGATGTGGCGCTGAAACTCCGCCGCGCTCATATTGCGCAGTTCGCTCGACGGGATACTGTTGGGAGACGGCGCACTCTCGGCAAGCGGATTGTCTTGCGTATAGCTCTGGCCGCCCGCGGACACAGGCAGCGCTGCCATCAGCGTCAGCAGAGCAGCGGGAACGAGGATCCGAAGGAGCGTCATAGGCAAAATCATCGCACCGCTCACCGATTCAAGCGAGCGAAGCATGCAGAAACTTCGAGACGACGGTAATAAGACTACGATGACTACGAAGGCTTCCGGGTACACCTCCGGATTCCCGATTCGGCTTGGAAGACCATTCCTGCTGAAACCAGATGGCTCCCAGGTAACCGTTCGCGTGGCTTTCCCCGGCAAGAGATTGTTAGGCCCGTTTCGCACGCAGGCGATACGCGCTCAGGGTTGGGGTTTGGCATACCGGTCTACCCGAATATTCAGTGCTGACCCAAGAGCCAGGAAGTCGTCCCGGAGCGCCTTTTCCTTCCCCACAACGTGCGGAGACAGCTCGTACCAGATATTCTGCGCCTGCCACAGGTCCAGGGAAAACGGCAGCGCGCACAGGGCGGTCGCCAGGCTGAGGGCATGCCGCACCGCCTCAGGATCGGCCGGGGTCCGTTGCAGCCATTCCATGGCCGCATGCATGCGCTCGTCGGCCAGATATCCCAGGGTCGGGTGATCCACCACCACGGCATCCTCCCGTGCCTGCGCAAGCAGTCTTTCCACCCCTGCTACGTCGATGGGGTCGGCCTCCAGCGCGCGGCGCAGTTGCGCGTGGATGGCGAACTGGGCCGCCACGCGCAATGCAGCGGGACGCGGCAGACCGCTGCGGCCGAGAAAGTGCAGCAGCGAGGCGTGGCTGGAGTACAGATCGGTAAGCGCGGTCTCCAGCGATTGCATCGCCGGATCGAGGATGCTCTTCACGATGCGCCGCTGCTCGTCGGCAAAGAGCGAGGTCAGGGAGAAGCGGCTCTCGCCGAAGTAGTCATCCATTAGCCGGACGACCTCGGTGAGATTGCTTGCATCCACGGCGTCTTCGATCTCCTTTGCCAGCGCGGACAAGGCCTCCTGCTCGTTTTCATCGACACGCCTGACCGCCGCGGAGACATTCTGATCGCCGAAGTGGAGCAGGCCATACGCAGCTTCCTCGCACTCCTCCGTGAGGATGGAGCAGATGCGCACGCGTCCCAGCCGCAACTGGCCCAGGCCGTAAGGCAGCGTGGTCTCCCAAAGGTGCGCGATGGTGTAGCAGAAGAGACGGTCACGCTCCGCGAGCGAAACCTCACCGGCGCGGGGAAAGACGCAACTGATGGCGTAATGCGCCGCTACCTGCTCCAGATCGACGACCATGGGACGGATGGACTCGTCGTAGATATAGCGGCCGTCACGCCACTGCGGATCGTTGCTCTTGGCCTCGGCCAGTGCGATCGGTGAAGCTCTTTTCCAGCACGCCGCGGGTCTCCGGGAAGAGCATCGCCGCCAGCTCCAGCACGCGCGCCGCGTAGGTGATGATCTGCACCGTCTCGATGCCGGAGATGTCGTCGAAGAACCAGCCGCAACTGGTGTACATCAGCATTGCGTTGCGCTCCAGCTCGATCAGGTTCAGGGCGCGGACCCGTTCCTCCACGGTGAGCGTGCGGATGCTGTGGCGGGCGAAAAATGCATCGATCGAGGCGTGCGAGCGGTCGAGGATCACCGAGATGTAATCGTTCCGCGCCGCATCCGCGTCGGTGAGCAGCTCGGAGCGCCGCATCGCGTATGCGGCGGGGCCAGCGAGTCGCGCAGCCAATCCAGCGCCTCGCGCAGCGGCGCACGCCACTTCTGGTTCCAGCCGGCTTTGCCGCCGTTGCAGCCGCAGTCGGAGCGCCAGCGCTCCACGCCGTGGAAGCAGCTCCAGGAGCTGTTCTCGACGATTTCTGCTTCCTCGCGTCGGTGGGAAATTCGACAGGAACTGGGCGTAGTTGGTCAGTTTGGTATCGCCCTCTTCGATCAATTGCAGGGCGTAGGCCAGCGCCATCTCGCCGTGCCGATGGTGATGTCCGTAGCTCTCGCCATCGGTGGCGACGTGCACCAGTTGCGCGCCCTCCCGCGTGGCAAAGCCGCCCAAAAGACGGTCGGCGAAGGCTTCCCCGCTGTTCAGCAGTCCGTCGAAGGCGATCGCCCGCGACACCGGGCCGTTGTAGAAAAAGACCGCGATGGAGTGGCCGGGGCTGGTGTGGACGAGGTACGGCTGGGTGGTGTCGACGCTGGCGTCGGTCGTGTCTTTCCAGACCACGGCTTTGGCGGCAGCCTCCGCCGGGCCAGCTGTCGTCGCGGCTACTGTCGAGGCGGCTTCGGCTGCAAGAGGGCGGGTGCGCGCGCACTGGTGCGGCGCGAGAACGGTGAAGCGGATTCCGTGGCGTGCCAGCAGATCCAGCGATTCCAGATCGACGGCGGTTTCGGCAAGCCACATTCCTTCCGGCTTCCGGCCATAGCGGTGTTCGAAATCGGCAATGCCCCACACGATCTGCGTCTCACGATCGCGGGTCGAGGCCAGCGGCATGATGACGTGGTTGTAAACCTGCGCCATGGCGGAGCCGTGTCCTCCAAAGTGCTTCTGGCTCTGCCGGTCGGCCTTGCGCACCATCGCGTAGGTCAGGGGCGCTTTCTCTTCCATCCAGGAGAGCAGCGTCGGCCCGAGGTTGAAGCTCATCCGCGCGTAGTTGTTGGTGATTCGCAGGATGCGGTTCCTGCTGTCCACGATGCGGGCGGCGCCGTTCGGCGCATAGCACTCCGCCGTGATGCGCTCATTCCAATCGTGATAAGGCTCGGCCGAATCCTGTGTCTCGACGGCCTCGAGCCAGGGGTTCTCGCGGGGCGGCTGATAGAAGTGTCCGTGAACACAGACAAAACGGTGAGCGGGAGAGACGGACATGCCGCACTAGTCTAGCTGGCCGTGGCGCATGTCTGCATGCCCGACGGCCTTTTGTGAATGAACGGAGTGCGTCAGCTTTCGGAGGTCACCGGCGCGGCAAGTGGCTCGGATGGCTCTTCGGCGAGGCCAGTGGGTAGTCCGTCGAGACTGCGCGCGTTCTTCTGGCGGCGGTATTCTTCGAGTCCGGCATCGCCCTTCTGTTCCGCCCAGCGGTGCAACGTCTCCCGCTCGCCCACGTACTCGAAGAGCGGCACACCGTAACCGCAGGAGGTCTGCACCAGGTCGATATCGATGCGGACGATCTGCCGTGCGCCCAGCGGTTCCTGGTTGCCGAATGCGGAAGCCAGCAGCGCGGTGTAGTCGCTGCTGTTGCGAGGCAGGCTGGCGCCGCGGCCATAGAGCCGCAGGATGGAGGGTGGTTCGTCGAGGGCGCAGAACATCAGCGTGATGCGGCCATCGACGCGCAGGTGGGCGGCTGTCTCACTGCCGCTGCCAGTCAGGTCGAGAAAGGCAACCGTGTGCTCATCGAGAACGCGCAGTACATCCGTGGGACGCGGCGAGATGTTGACGCGGCTGGTCGCCGTCGCCGAGGCGGCGAAGAAGATGCGCTGCCGGGTGATGAAGTCGCGATGCGCAGGCGTCATGCTGGGAAATTGCTTGCCCATACCGTCCAGCTTAACGCTTGAAGAAGGGCCTATTCCGGCGGCGGTGACGCGGTGCCATGCAGGTCGCAGGCACGCCACATATACCAGCTTGCAACCGAACGCCAGGGCTGCCATTTCTTCGCCCGGCGCAGCATCATGTCCGGTTTGGGCAGGATCGCGGGCGTGATCGGCTTCGACTTCGGCGGCCGCCCGAAGGTCAGAAGGAAGCCCTTGCGCACGCCGTAGTCGCTGACGGGAAAGACATCCGGCCTGCCCAGCCGGAAGATCAGCAGCATCTCCACCGTCCACTGCCCCACGCCGCGCACCTGCGTCAGCCGCTCGGCGATCTCTGCATCGGTCATGCGCCGGATGCGCGACAGGGTGGGGACGGTGCCGTCCAGCGTCTTTGCCGCGAGATCGCGCAAAGCCTTCATCTTGTTTGCGGAAAGTCCGCAGCCGCGCAGCAACTCATCCGGCACGGCCAGGATGTGATCCGGCTGGGGATGGATATCGCCGAAGGCGTGCAGCAGCCGGCTGAGGATGGCGAAGGCGGCCTTACCGTGAATCTGCTGGTAGATGATCGATTCCACCAGAGCCTCAAAGGGCGAGTGCTGGCTCTTCAGCCGCATGGTGAACGGGCCCACGCGACGTATCAGCTCGCCCAGCTTCGGATCTGCCTCCGTCAACGCGGCAATTGCCTCTTCCGGATCGTAGTGAACACTGCGGCGACCATCGCTCATGACGGAGTTGAGTGTATCGGAGCGCGGAGAGGTTCAGGATGCGGCATGGTTTGTGGAGAGATTGTGGAAAGGTATCGAAAAAAGCAATTTCGTTTGCAAAAACCTTGCTGGGCATTGCTTTGAATGCACCGCACAGAGCACAGAAGTTGTGCACCATCGAAGTCATCGGACACGGCCCATTACTACTTAGACAAGAAATGCTGATATAGTCCTGCTTTGCCCCCTCAATGGTCTTTTTTATATACGACTAGAGCGGTCGCAAAATGCTGATTGCAGTGGACCTCTAACTCCTCTCTTTGACGTGAGGGAAGCAGGAACGGATCGATGCCGCAGATTTTTGACCGCAGCTCAAACGCTCTGGCGCGTATGAGCCTGATCCTGACGGGACTGATAGTGATTGCGTTGGGAGTAACGCTAGATCAATTGCAGCGCTCCCCATGGGTAACCCGGCAGGGACAGCGTGCGGATCAACCAGTCCCTTTCAGTCATAAGCACCATGTGATGGGCCTTGGCATTCAGTGTCAGTACTGCCATACCACCGTGGAGCGGTCGAGCTACGCCGGCATTCCTCCGACCAAGACCTGCATGAACTGCCATGCGCAGATCTGGACCAATGCGCAATTGCTGGAGCCGGTGCGTGAGAGTTGGGCAACAGGCGAATCGATCCGCTGGATCCGCGTGCACGACCTGCCCGACTACGTGTACTTCAATCATTCCATACATGTGAATAAGGGCATTGGCTGCTCTTCCTGCCACGGCCGCGTCGACCTGATGCCGATCATGTATCAGGAAAACTCGCTGCAGATGGAGTGGTGCCTGAACTGCCATCGCGATCCGGCGAAGAACCTGCGGCCTGCCAACCAGGTCTACAACATGGCGTGGGCCGGTCCTTCGAAGGAGAAGCCGGTTTGGTGCGGAACCGCAGGCGACAAGAATGGGACGCCTACCGCGCAGACGGTGGACTGCACCACGGTGAATCCAGAAGAGGTGGGAGCACACACCGCATCGCTGGACATGCTGCCGCCTACCGATCAGCCGGAAACCCACATGCTGGACGTATCCGCGCATCCGAACGGCGCTGCAGGACCGACCGGCGCAGACAATGTGAACTACACCAAGTTCACCAACCAGGAGGCTCTGGGCTTATTTCTGCTGAAGCAATACCACATACGCGATCCGCATGAGCTGAGCTCGTGCGAGACCTGCCACCGCTAAGCGATGGCGCTTGCGGGATGACGATAAGGAACTGAGAGCAAAGCCGAAACGATGGACACACAGGACGGAATCGTGGCGAAGGATACAGGGCTGACGGTGCTGGAATCGGTTCAAGCCGGCGCAGGCTCGAAATCGGGGCCGGGCATGACATTGGCAGGCGCCCGCGCCGAGCTGGACAGCCCGCAGAGTTCCAGAACGGCCGGGAAGGGGACAGCCTGGAGCGGGCTGGACCAGGCGGCCGGGGAGCCGGGCTTTGACCGCCGCGTGGAGCAGGAATTTCCTGCGCACGCGGGAGAGTGGGTGGATCCGGTATCGCGCCGCGGCTTCATGAAGCTGATGGGCGCCTCCATGGCGATGGCCGGCCTGGCCGGCTGCACCAAGCAGCCCGACGAACCGATCTATCCCTACGTCAAGGCGCCGGAAGACCTGATTCTGGGCAAGCCGAATTACTTTGCGACCGCTTTCCCGTTCTCGACCGGCGCGCTGCCCTTGCTGGTCAAGAGCGATGCCTATCGTCCCATCAAGGTGGACGGCAATCCGGAGCACCCGATGAGCCTGGGCGGCTCAGACCCATTGAGTCAGGGTTCGCTGCTGGGCCTCTATGATCCGGACCGCTCGCCGCATGTCCTCTACCACCTGGAATCGAGCTCGTTTGCCAACTTCCAGAAGGCGCTGGTTCACGATCTGGCAAACATGCCGGGCGGACAGGGCCTCTACATCCTGAGCACGACCATTACCTCGCCCACCCTTGCCGGGCAATGGAAAGACGCGCAGAAGCGCTTCCCGCAGGCGAAGCTGATCCAGTACGACCCGGTGAATCGCGACTCCGCGCGCCGCGCCTCGAAGGCTGCGTTCGGTGATTTCTACGACGCGCAGTACATGCTGGACAAGGCGGATGTCATTCTGTCGCTCGATGCGGATTTCCTCTCCGGCATCACCCATCCGGGCTTCGTCAAGCTGGTGCGCGATTATGCAAATCGCCGCAAGCTGATGGATCCATCCATCGAGATGAACCGGCTGTACGCGGTCGAGAGCATGCCGACCACGACCGGGTTCAAGGCCGATCACCGGCTGAAGGTGAAGGCCAGTCTGGTGGAAGCAGTTGCGGTTGCCATCAGCGGTGGCGGACAGACATCCGCGGGCGCCGCGGCGCCCAACTGGACCGCCGAGCAGCAGGCATTCATCGCCGCGGCGGCAGCCGACCTGAAGGACAATGGCGGCAAGTGCGTCGTCATCCCGGGTGAGCAGCAATCCGCCAACGTGCACCTGGCCGCCATCGCTCTGAACCAGGCGCTCGGCAATGTCGGAAAGACAGTGATTTACACCGAGACGGTGCAGCCGTTGCCGTCGATCCAGCTCGACGATCTGAAGTCGCTGGTTGCCGACATGAACGCCGGCAAAGTGCAGTGGCTGCTGATCCTCGATGCGAACCCGGTTTATAGCTCGCCCGTCGATCTGAAGTTCGCCGAAGTGCTCGGTAAGGTGCCGCAGAGCGCTCATCTGGGCAGCCATGTGGACGAGACCGCGCAGATTGCAACGTGGCACATCAACAGCGCACATTACCTCGAATCCTGGTCGGATGCGCGCGCCTACGACGGCACGCTCTCCGTCATCCAGCCGATGATTGACCCGCTCTACGGTGGCAAGTCTGCGCACGACGTGATGCAGACGCTGCTGGACGATCCGGCGCGCTCGACCTATGCGACGGTGCAGGCCAACTGGCAGACGCAACTGAGCGGCAAGGGCAATTTCGAATCGGCATGGCGCAAGGTGCTCCATGACGGCTTCCTGGCCGACACCGCGTTTCCGGCGAAATCACTCACTGCCGGGGCTACGGCGCGCATTCCTCAGCCGACGACGCCCGAGGATGCGATCGAAGTCGTCTTCCGCGCCGATCCGTCGATCTACGACGGCCGCTATTCGAACATTGGCTGGCTGCAGGAGCTGCCCAAGCCGATTGTGAACAACTGCTGGGACAATGCCGTGATCATGAGCGGTCCCACCAAGATGAAGCTCGGCCTGGAAGAGGGCGACGGCATCGAGATCACGCTCAACGGCAACAAGGTGCGCGGTCCGGTGCTTTCCGTTCCCGGCCATCCGGACGATGCCTTCACGCTGCACCTGGGCTATGGCCGCGAGAACGCCGGCCGTGTGGGTTCAGGTATGGGCTTCAACGCCTATCTCCTTCGCACCTCCGACGCCCCCCTGTTCACCTCCGGTGCACAGATCAAGAAGGCCGGCGATAGCTGGGAGCTCGCCGTTACCAAGAGCCACTACAGCGACGATCGCGGTGCCCGCGCGCTGGCCGGCTCTGCGCAGACCGGCAATATGAGCTCGCACTCACTCGAGGGCGACGAGGCCGTCACGCGTGGCATTGTCCGTTCGGCGACGCTGGAGGAGTTCCGCCAGGAGCCGAACTTCGCGCACGAGAAGGGGGTCTTTCCCGAGGATCCCGCCCGCGACAATACCCTTTTCCCGAATTATCCCTACAACAAGAATGCCTGGGGGCTGGCGGTCGACCAGAACTCCTGCGTGGGCTGCAACGCCTGCGTGATCAGTTGCTATGCGGAGAACAACATCCCGGTCGTGGGCAAGCACAATACGAAGACCGGCCGCGACATGCAGTGGATTCGCATCGACACCTACTTCGAGGGCGATTTGCAGTCGCCGCGGGCCCACTTCCAGCCCATGATGTGCCAGCAGTGCGAGAACGCGCCTTGCGAGCAGGTCTGCCCGGTGGCAGCCACCGTCCATTCGCCCGAAGGGCTGAATCTGATGGTTTATAACCGCTGCGTCGGCACGCGCTACTGCTCGAACAACTGCCCGTACAAGGTGCGCCGCTTCAACTTCCTGCTCTTTTCCGATTACGAGACGGAGAGCCTGAAGCTGATGCGCAACCCGGATGTCACGGTCCGCAGCCGCGGCGTGATGGAAAAGTGCACCTACTGCGTGCAGCGCATTGCGGCTGCCAAGATCGAGGCGGACAAGGAGAACCGCGAGATCCGTGACGGCGAGATTGTGACCGCCTGCCAGCAGGCCTGCCCCACGAACGCGATCACCTTCGGCAACATCAACGACAAGAACAGCCGTGTGTCCAAGATCAAGGCCCAGTCGAGAAATTACGGCGTGATTGCCGATCTGAACACGCGTCCGCGGACCACCTACATCGCAGAAGTGATCAACCCGAATCAGGCATTGGCTGGCGCGCCGGTGGAACACGCGCCCGAGCACAGCTAGCGAGACACAGAAGACATGGCGACCAGAGATCTATCGACAAACGACCCGATGCTGGACCCGATCACCGGCGAGGTGCTGGTCATTGCACCAGGTCACTCCTTTAAGTCGGTCACGGAGAAGATTTCCCGGATCGTCCTCACCGCGCACACGCCTGTGGGCTGGTTCTTGGGCCTCCTGGTTGCCGGCGGCGTTGTCATGCTGCTGCTGACCTGCCTGACGTGGCTTTTCCTGAAGGGCGTGGGCATCTGGGGTCTGGATATCCCGGTCGGCTGGGGATTCGCGATCGTCAACTTCGTCTGGTGGATCGGTATCGGCCATGCCGGCACGCTGATCTCCGCCATCCTGCTGCTCTTCAAGCAGACCTGGCGTAACTCGATCAACCGATTTGCCGAGGCGATGACGATCTTCGCCGTGGTCTGCGCCGGCATGTTTCCGCTGATCCACGTCGGCCGCCCATGGCTGGGGTACTGGCTCTTCCCCTATCCCAACTCGATGAACGTGTGGCCCCAGTTCCGGTCGCCGCTCCTGTGGGATGTCTTCGCGGTCTCGACCTACGCCACCATCTCGGTCGTCTTCTGGTATATCGGCATGATTCCAGATCTCGGAACCCTGCGTGATCGTGCGAAGTCTCCCGTGGCCCAGTACTTCTTCGGACTGCTATCGCTCGGTTGGCGCGGCTCGGTCCGCCACTGGATGCGGTACGAGACAGCTTCGCTGCTGCTCGCTGGCCTGGCGACACCCCTGGTGCTCTCGGTGCACACGGTCATCAGCTTCGATTTCGCGGTGGCCATCATTCCCGGCTGGCATACGACGATCTTCCCGCCCTACTTCGTTGCAGGCGCCGTTTATTCGGGCTTCGCCATGGTCATCACGCTGGCGATTCCAATCCGCAAGTTCTATCACCTGGAAGACCTGATCACGATCCGCCACATCGACAACATGGGCAAGGTGATGCTCACCACGGGCCTGATCGTGGCATACGGCTACGCGATGGAACTCTTCATGAGCTGGTTTTCGGCCAGCCACTGGGAGTACTTCGCATTCTGGAACCGCATGTTCGGCCCCATGGGGTGGAGCTACTGGGTGCTGATCACCTGCAACATCGCATTGCCGCAGTTTCTGTGGCTGCGCTATGTGCGGACCAACGTCGCGCTCATGTTCGTCATGTCTTTCATTGTGAACACGGGTATGTGGTTTGAACGCTTCGTGATCGTCGTGACCAGCCTGTACCGTGACTACCTGCCGTCTTCCTGGGGCACCTACAAGGCCACCCGCTGGGATTACGGCACCTTCATCGGCACGCTGGGATTGTTCACATTTCTATTCTTCCTGTTCATTCGCTTCCTGCCCATGATTCCCATGTCGGAGCTGCGCATTCTGCTGCCCCAGGCCAAGGTGAATCCCGCGCAGGAAGCTGCTCATGAGGCTGGTGACTGATGCCATTCCCTGAGGGTACTTACGGCCTGCTGGCCGAATTCGACTCCGTCACGTCATTGACCGCGGCCGCCGCCGCTGCTTACAAGGATGGCTGGCGCCGTCTGGACTGCTACACGCCATACCCCTGCGAAGAGGCGGCCGAGGCGATCGGCTTCCATCGCAACTTTGTTCCGCTGATCACGCTGGTCGGCGGCCTGATGGGTTGCGTCGCGATGTTCCTGTTGGAGACCTGGATCAACCTCTGGGCATATCCGCTGAACATTGCCGGGCGCCCCTATTACTCCTGGCCAGCCTTTGTGGTTCCGGCGTACGAGTGGACGATTCTTTGGGCCGGTCTGACGGCAGCTTTCGGCATGCTTGCGATGTGCGGTCTGCCGGCGCCATATCACCCGCTCTTCAATGCGCCGAACTTCCGGAATGGTGCGACGTCGGACAAGCTTTTCCTGTGCCTCGAGGCGCGTGATCCCAAGTTCTCGATCGCCGAGTCGCGAGCCTATCTCGAGGCCATGCACCCGGTTTCGATCGTGGAGGTGGAGTATTAAGCCGACGAGTCCAAATCGCCTCCGGATTTCGCGTACCTGCATGCGGCAGGGCCTTGGCCTGTGTGCCATGGCAGCCATAGTCCTGATTGCGGGCTGCCGCCAGGACATGCAGGACGAGCCAAAATTCGTTCCCCAGCGCGGGACCTCTTTTTTCCCTGACGGCCGTTCCGCTCGTGCTCAGGTGATGCACACCGTGGCTCGCGGTCAGGAGAGCGAAGGCGACTTCTTCCACACTGGATTGCAGGATGGGAAAGAGGTCGATGCGCTTCCTTTCCCGGTGACGATCACTGTGCTGGAGCGGGGGCAGGAGGAGTTCAACACCTACTGCACGCCGTGTCACTCCCGGGTGGGCAATGGCGCCGGCATGATCGTCGAGCGCGGTTATAAGCCGGCAGGCAACTTCCACGATGCCAAGCGGCTGGCCGAGCCTCTGAGCCACTATTTCTATGTCATCTCCAACGGCTACGGTGCGATGCCCGACTACGCTGCGCAGGTGCCGGTTGCGGATCGCTGGGCGATCGCTGCGTATATCCGCGCGCTGCAGTTGAGTCAAAACGCGAAGCAGGGCGATGTGCCTGCCGGCATCGGCGTCCAGCAGTTGAGCGAAGTAGCGCAGCAGCAGGGTCTTCCGGCCAGCTACGCTCAGCCCTGGAAGATGCCGGGCACGGCCGTTTATGCGACACCGCCGGGACCTGGAATGCCCGCGATGGCCCCGGCTGAGAACATTACTACCCCGGATGCCAGCCGGCACCCGCAGATCGAGCTTGAAAACGGAGACAGCCCCAACGCCCCCGGCGTTCCGGCCGCGTCCCCGGCCACGACGCGTCAGCATGTTGTGACCCCAGCCAAAGCAGGCGGAGCGAAGTGAGGTCAGCGCGCATGAGGATAGGAATACGGTGACGAACGGATACAGCTACGCAACGCGAGCCTTGACCAGCGACCTGGTCGCCCCTGCTGCTCTGATGGCGAAATGGCGCCGTCGCGCACTCACCTTCGGGGCTGTCTTTACGATCCTGGCCGTGGTTCTGGTGGTCCTGGCCGAGGTGATGGAGAAGGACGGATTTCTCCACCTGCTGACCTCCTGGCTGATGGGCGCCATGATGTGCTGGGGTTTCGCGCTCGGAGGCCTGGCGTTGCTGATGGTGCAGTATTGCTCCGGCGGCAAATGGGGACTGCTGATCCGCCGCCCGCTCGAAGCCATGAGCCGTACCCTGTGGCTCACGGCGCTGATGTTCCTGCCCATCCTGATCTTCATGAAGAAGCTCTACCTCTGGGCACGGTACAGCAATCCTTCCGAGGTGGCACAGGCGCTGAGCCAGGGCCTCATCGACAAGGGTCAAGCGCACGCTCTGAACTGGAAGCACCCCATGCTCAGCCCGATCAGCGTCTGGGTGCAGATGGTCATTTGCTTTGCCATCTGGCTGGGCTACACATTCCTGCTGAACCGCCGGTCTTTGCAGCGCGATGCTGACCCGAACCCAAATGTGCCGTTCTGGCAGAAGCGCTTTGAAAACATCAGCGGCTTCGGCATCGTGGTCTACGCGATCACCCTCACCGCACTGGTGATCGACCTGGTCATGTCCACCAACATCACCTGGTTCTCGACCATGTACGGCCTCAATTACCTGGTCGCCCAGGGCTATGCCGTCCTAGCTCTCTCGGTCATCACGGTGGTCAGCCTCTCCAAGGCCGAGCCGATGAAGACGATCCTGCGGCCCACCGAGCAGCACGACTTGGGCAAGCTCATGTTCGCCTTCGTCATGCTGAACATCTATCTCAATTTTTCCCAGTACCTGATCATCTGGTCGGGCAACTCGCCGGAGGAGATCTCCTGGTATCTGGACCGCATCCGCGGTCACTGGGGTGTGTTCTTTACCTTCGATTTCATCTTCCACTGGCTTATCCCGTTCTGCCTGCTGCTGTCGCGCGATATCAAGCGCAACAAGCGGCGCATCGTGATGGTGGGCATGTGGATGATCTGGGCGCGCTGCTTCGACATGTTCATGCTTATCGAGCCGAACTTCTCGCCGCGCCACCTGCACTTCTCGATCGGTATTCTGGAGTACATCGCTGTCCCAGGCGCGATGATCTCGTTCTGGGTCGTCGCCTATCTCCGCGAGCTTGGCAAGCGGCCGCTGGTGCAGACGAACGATCCGCATCTCGCGGAGATTCTGGAGGCTGAACATGCACACGCCTAACACTCCGGAACAGGGTCCGCAGAAGCAGCACGGCCTCTCCTCGACCGGCTACGGCGCGAGTACGCCGGGCTACGAAACGTCGGACGTCAGGGTCGGGGGCATCGTGGTCTTCGTAGCATCCCTGGTCATTTTTCTCGTCGTATTCTTCGTGGTTTGCTTCTTCATGGGCAAGGTGATCAACACTGCGCTTATCAAGCACGATGGGCCGCCGAACAAGTGGAATCAGTTCCAGTACTCTCCCGAAAATCCGGGCAAGAATCTGGAATCGAATGCGGTGCTGGAACAGAAGCAGCTTCAGGCGATGACTGCGCGATTCCCTACGCCGCAACTGCAGATGGACGATGGCAACCAGGATGTCGTGAACCTGCACAACCGCGAAGATCTGCTGCTGGATCACTACACCTGGGTCGACCAACAGCAGGGCGTGGTGCGCATACCGATCGGTCAGGCAATGCAGATCATCGCCCAGCGCGGCCTGCCTGTCGTGTCCGGCGGCCCCACTCAACCGCTGATGACCGCCGACGTCCAGCCGCGGGTGACGGCGCCGCTGACCAACGGCTTTGCCCGTACCGGATACGAGCAGCAACTGGAAGTGGAGCAATCGCGGCAGCAGGAGCAACAGAAGGAAGCAAAGCCGGGTGAGCAGGCGCGATTGACGCCGGTACACCCGTAGCAACAGAAGAGAAGGATCCGCAGCATGGCGCAGCAGTCAACATCGACGCAGCACGTGAGGGCTGGCCGGAACACATTCCGTACCGGTCTCCGGCGCGGCCGCATGCTCGCGGCCGCGGGCGTGTTGCTGTTCACGTGTCTGGCAGGTGCGCATGCGCAGGTTTCTCCGACGGGCGAGAAGCAAATGGGCGAGCCTTCCGATGTCAAGCTGCCGACGCTTCTGCATGGCGTCAACGTCGAGCAGCGCCTGAACCAGCAGCTTCCCCTTGATACTCAATTCGTCGATGAAACCGGCAAGACCGTAAAGCTGGGTCAGTATTTCGATGGCAAGCACCCGGCGATTCTGGCGCTGGTGTATTACAAGTGCCCGATCCTGTGTCCGGAAGAACTCCGGGGCCTGACCGGCGCACTGGAGATGGTGAGCTATCAGCCGGGCAAGGACTTCCAGATCGTCGTGGTTTCGATCGATCCGACCGACGCGCCTAAGATCGCGGCTTCAACGAAGAACGAGTATGTCACCTATTACGGTCATCCGGAGAGCGCGCCTGGGTGGCACTTTCTGACCGGGCAGCCGGCATCCATCGCTGCCGTGGCCAAAGCGACCGGTTTCGATTATGTTCCCAGCTCTGGTCCGGACGGCAAGAAGAACCAGTTTGCTCATGTCAGCGCCATCCAGATCGTGACGCCTGAGGGCAGGATTGCGCAGTACTACCTTGGGGTTGAGTATTCACCGCAGGATCTGCGGCTGGGGCTTATCGAGGCCTCGCATCACCAGATCGGGACGCGCGTGGATAACATCCTGACCTACTGTTACCACTACGATCCGACTGTCAACCGGCACAGCTTGATCATCGCGCGCATTGTCCAGGCGGGGTGTCTTCTTACCGTTTTGATTTTAGGCAGTTACATGTTTGTGATGTTTCGCCGGGATATCCAAAGCAGTCGAGCACTTCACAACCAGCAACATTCAGCGAAAGCGTAAGTTACAGAACCAGGCAGGTCACTGCAGGTTTTAGGAAAAAGGAACGCAGGTAAAGGGAACGATGCATTTTTTCAGTCCAGTCCTTTGGCAATTCTTAGTCAAGTGGCTCACCGAGTTCGCGCTGTTTCCGCCGCAGGCATCGGCGATTGCGCCCTATATGGACGCCTTTTACTTCTTCCTGGTGCTGATCTCGCTGGTGGGTCTGGCACTGGTGGGGCTCATGGTGGGCTGTTTCTCCATCATGTTCCGCAAGGAAAAGAACCCGCAGGCGACGCACATCGAAGGCTCCACGCTGCTGGAGGCCACCTGGACCATCATTCCTTTGGCTCTGTTCATGGTTTGCTTTGTCTGGGGCGCGCTGCTGTACTTCCGCATTTACAACCCGCCCACCAACGCGATGAATATCTACATCGTGGGCAAACAGTGGATGTGGAAGGCCGAGCACCCGGGCGGGCAGCATGAGATCAATGCGCTGCACATACCGGTCAATCGCGATGTGCAGCTCACCATGATCTCGCAGGATGTCTTCCACAGCTTCTCGATCCCGGCCTTTCGCGTGAAGCGTGAAGTCATCCCGGGCCGGTATTCGACAGTGTGGTTTCGCGCGACACAGCCGGGCACCTATCACTTGTTCTGCACGCAATACTGCGGCACGCTGCACTCTTCGATGATTGGGGAGATCGTCGTAATGCAGCCGGACGACTACCAGAAATGGATC
Organism: uncultured Acidobacteriaceae bacterium; assembly: GCA_963815025.1. Classification (GTDB taxonomy): domain Bacteria; phylum Acidobacteriota; class Terriglobia; order Terriglobales; family Acidobacteriaceae; genus KBS-83. Next base: position 1,169,716 of record CAWFFD010000002.1, read on the forward strand.
GCCGGATCGACCAGCGGTCAATCGCTGGCCCAGAACGGGGAGCGTCTGTACGCCAGCCTCGGCTGCAACTCCTGCCACAGCGGTACAGCCGGAGCACGCGGTCCCAATCTGGCCGGTATCTATCGCAGCAAGGTGACATTAGAGGGCGGACGCACGGTAACCGCCGACGATGAGTTTCTGCGAGGCAGTATCCTGAATCCAACTACCCATCAGATGGCGGGCTATGCGCCGATTATGCCCACCTATCAGGGGCAGGTCAGCGAAGAGGGCTTGATCGATCTCGTGGAATACATCAAAGGATTGGATAACAACGACCGCATTCACCAGACACTGAACGACTCGAACTTCTCGCCCAGTCAGGCTGGCGCCAAGGGTGCCGCGCCAAATTACCGGGCGGGACAGATCACCGGCGCGAAACAGATGCCTGATGCGGTGCCGGATACATCGACTTCGAAGGGGATGGGGCCTTCGCCACAATGAGTACAATCGTCCGTCTTCCCAACCAGCAAGATGCAACGCTGCCGAAACGCAGCTATCTGAACCAGGAGTATGGCCTGAAGAGCTGGCTGCTCACCGGGGACCATAAGCGGATCGCGATCCTATATCTGATCTCGATCACGTTCTTCTTCTTCCTCGGCGGCGCGTTCGCGGGCCTGATCCGGCTGGAACTGCTGACGCCGATGCCAGACCTGGTCGCTTCGGACACTTACAACAAGCTGTTCACCATGCACGGCATCATCATGGTCTTTCTGTTTTTGGTGCCGTCGGTGCCGGCGACCATCGGAAACTTCGTGCTGCCCATCATGCTGGGCGCGCGCGACCTCGCCTTCCCCAAGATCAATCTGCTGAGCTGGTATCTCTATATCGTGGCCGGCATCTTCACCGTCTCGGCACTGGTTCTGGGTGGCGTCGATACGGGCTGGACCTTTACCACGCCGCTCAGTACGCACTACCTGAACACCCACGTCATCACCGCGGCGATGGGCGTCTTTATCGCGGGCTTCAGCTCCATCTTTACCGGGCTCAACTTCATCGTCACGACGCATCGCATGCGGGCGCCCGGCATGACCTGGTTCCGCATACCACTCTTCGTGTGGTCGCATTACGCGGCCTCGATCCTGATGGTGCTGGGTACACCAGTGCTGGCCATCACGCTCACGCTGGTCGCGCTCGAGCGCGTCTTCGGCATCGGTGTCTTCGATCCGACCAAGGGCGGCGATCCGATTCTCTTCCAGCACCTCTTCTGGTTCTATTCGCATCCCGCCGTCTACATCATGATTCTCCCCGGCATGGGTGTGATCTCAGAGGTCATCAGCACCTTTTCACGCAAGCGTGTCTTCGGCTACACCGCCGTCGCCTTCTCGTCGGTCGCCATCGCGGTCTTCGGATTCTTTGTCTGGGCGCACCACATGTTCATCATGGGCGTCTCCAACTACTCGGCACTGGTCTTCTCGCTGCTCACCATGCTGGTCGCAGTGCCCTCCGCCATCAAGATCTTCAACTGGGCCGCCACGCTCTACAAGGGATCGATCACCTTTGAGACGCCGATGCTCTACGCCTTCGGCTTCATGGGTCTGTTCACCATCGGCGGCCTCACCGGCGTCTTCCTGGGATCGCTGGGCATGGACATCCACCTTACCGAGACCTACTTCATCGTGGCTCACTTCCACTTCGTCATGGTGGGCGGCATGCTTATGGCCTATCTGGCGGGCGTCCACTTCTGGTGGCCCAAGATGACCGGGCGCATGTATCCGGAGGGGCTCTCCAAGCTGGCCGCAGTTGTCACCTTCATCGGCTTCATCCTCACTTTCTTCCCGCAGTTCATTCTGGGGTATCTCGGCATGCCGCGCCGCTACCACGCGTACCCGCCGGAGTTCCAGGTGCTCAACGTGCTCTCTACTGCGGGCGCGACGGTGCTGGGAATCGGCTATCTTCTGCCGATAATCTATATGACCTGGTCGCTGAAGTATGGCGCGATTGCAGGCTCCAATCCCTGGCAGGCCACTGGTCTGGAGTGGCAGATTCAGTCGCCGCCGCCGACCGAGAACTTCCTCGAGATTCCGATCATGGACCACGAGGCGTACGACTACGAGTGGCTGGCGAACAAGACTCAGCACGAGGTAACGACCGTTGGATAGCCAAACTGTTGCAGTCCGGCAGCAAGAGGAGATCGTGCATCACGAAGGCGCACATCCACCCTACCTGCGCCACCACTTCGAGACGGTGGAGCAGCAGAAGGAGGCTGTCTCCTTCGGCATGTGGCTCTTCCTGCTGACGGAGATCATGTTCTTCGGCGGCCTGTTCATGGCCTACCTGCTGTACCGCAACTGGTACTACGACGCCTTCGCGTCGGCATCAAACACGCTTGGCGTCGGGCTGGGCACCACGAACACTGCAGTCCTGATCGTCTCGAGCTTCACCATGGCGATGGGCGTCTATTGCGCAGAGAAGCGCAACAGACGCGGGCTCATGCTGTCGCTCACGCTCACCATCGTGCTCGGGCTGTGCTTCCTCGGCATCAAGTCGATCGAGTATCACGAGAAGTATGTCGAACACCACATCCCGGGCGCGAACTTCTCTATTGACGACTTTGTGCACCCGGTGGACAAGCGCGATGTGGCTCTGCCGCCTGACGTTGCGCAGCACACGCAGATCTTCTTCTTTCTTTACTTCGCCATGACCGGAATGCACGCCCTGCACATGATCATCGGCGTCTCGATCCTGTTCTTCCTGCTCTATAAAGCGTCAAAAGGCGCTTATACCAGCGGACATACGTCGATCATCGACAACTTTGGGCTGTATTGGCATTTCGTCGATATTGTATGGATATTCCTGTTCCCATTGCTCTACCTGATCAGTCGTCATCCGCTGCACTAGAAATCCGATCATCCGTTTTGAGGAGACACACCGTGGCGTCGCATCCTACGCTTGAAGATGTCCATACCGAGCACCACATCGTCGGACCGAAGACCTACGGACTCATCCTGCTGGCGCTCTTGTGTCTTACCGCGCTGACGACAGGCATCGCTTTCATCAATCTGGGCATCTTCAGCCCCATCGCTGCCATCGGGATCGCGGTCATCAAGGCAACGCTCGTGGTCCTGTTCTTCATGCATGTCAAGTACAGCTCGCGGCTGGTGAAGCTGACCGTGGGCGCCGGCTTCTTCACTTTCTTTGTCCTCATTACCATGACGTTGAGCGACTACATCAGCCGGGCATGGGGTCTTTGGTAAAGAGGCTGGCGCATCTCTCCTTCACGGGCGGCTTTTCGAGCCGCCCGTTCTGCTGCATCCCTGCGGTCTGCTGCATCCTATGACCGATGACAGAGACTTCCGGCCCGCTCGCCAGTCTGCCTGAGCCGCTACGCGCCATCGCCGAGCACGCCGCGGGTGCGTGTCCGGCGGGGCGGAACTCCCGCGCCGGACGCGCAGTGCGTCGTCTACTGGATGCAGCGGGCGGAGCGCGGCGTCGACAACCCGGCACTGGACTGCGCGATCGAGGTCGCGAATGAACTGGGGCTCCCGGTAGTCGCCTTCTTCTCCGCCATCGCCAACTTCCCGCGGGCCAACTTGCGCCACTACGCCTTCCTGAACCAGGGGCTGCATGATGTGGAGGAGGACGTGGCAGCGCGCGGCGTGCCGCTGATCGTGCGCCGACCGCCGGAGAACAAGCTGGAAGCGTTCCTGCACGAGGTGGGCGCGGGCATCGTGATCGGGGACGAGAATCCGCTGCGCGAGCCGGAGCGCTGGCGCAGGGTGCTCGCGGGGCGGCTGCGGATCCCTTTCTGGACGGTGGATGCCGATGTGATCGTGCCATCGCGGCTGTTCACTAAAGGGTTCTATGCGCAGCACCTCTTCCGGCGCCAGCTCGATCCGCTGCTTCCGGAGTATCTGGCGGAGCCGAAGATCCCAAGGCTCCAGAAGCACTGGTCGCCGCAGCGGAAGGTCGAGCGCTGGATACTCGACGACGACATCACACAGAGGCTGGCGCAACTTCGACCGCAGCGTGAAGCCGGTGGATACCTTTCGCGGCGGTACCCATGCTGCGCGGAGGCGGCTGCGCTACTTCGTGGAAGATCAACTGGCCGACTTCGAGAAAGGGCGGAATAAGCCGCAGATCAACGGGACCAGCCAGCTTTCGCCTTACCTGCATTTCGGGCACATCAGTTCTTTGCGCATCGTGCTCGAGGCGAAGAAGGCGCTGGCAGCGCACAAGGTTCCGCAGGGTGCTTACGACACGCTGATCAGCGAGCTCGTCGGCTGGCGCGAGCTGGCGGTGAACTTCGTCACCTACGCGCGCGATACCTACGACACGATCGAATGCGCGGAACCATGGGCGCAGAAGACACTGCGCGAGCACATGCGCGACAAACGTGCGTATGACTATACCTACGAGCAGCTCGAACGTGGCGAGACGCACGATCCGCTTTGGAACGCGGCACAGTTACAAATGGTGCGCTACGGATGGATGCACAACGTATTGCGGATGTACTGGGGGAAGAAAATTCTGGAGTGGTCGCCGAATCCGGCCCGGGCTTTTGAGTGGGCAGTGCTGTTGAACGACACCTACGAGCTGGACGGGCGCGATCCAAACTCCTACGCCGGGATCGCATGGGCGATCGCAGGCAAGTTCGACCGGCCGTGGTTCGAGCGCGAGATCTTCGGCACGATCCGCTATATGTCCGGTGCTTCGACGGGGAAGAAGTTCGATTCGCGGTTGTACATGGCGCTGGTCGCGAACCCGGAGATGGCGAAAGAACAGTTATTTGCGGCGGCGACCCGGGTTTGAGCGATCGCGGGGGATTTTTCAAATGGGCTAGAGCCACTTGTGGTGCTTGCGGGTGCCCGGCGCGCCGACGGGATGGCTGTTCTTTTTCATGTGGGGATTGCCGACCGGGTGGGTCGCTTTGCGGGCTGCGGGATGACGAACCACCGGTTTTGAGGAGGCGTGGCCGGGGGCGGTCTGTGCGCGGACTTCGACGGCCGGAACGATCAGGAAGAATGTGAGGAACAAGGCCGCGAGAAGGCGTGCAAAGCGCATGAAGCACCCCAGTTCGGATTTTCGGGGACTTCTATGCTGCCACGCGGATTGTGGGATTTGCACGATAATTCTGGTTTGTTTGCGGGGCACTGGCCACAAAGCTGACATTTTCTTGCCACCGTGGGGTCATTTCCGAGGAAACTAAGTATTCGCGGCAATGGGTGACACAACACGCTTGTGTTGCACTGCCTGATCCATGGGAAAGGCTAAGCGCGCGGAAAGGATGAGGCATGCATGAGGCACGATGTTCTTTTTGTGACAAGCCAGCCAGCGCGGTGAAGGCACTTATCAAAGCGCCCAAGGCGGCACCCAATGCGGCACCAAAGGCGGCTCGCAAGGGGCAGGGCGAGGTTTATATCTGCATAGAGTGCGTCCGCGCCTCTGCGGCCATTCTTGATAGGGACGACGGTGTCAAGCTGTTGGGGATCACCAAGGAACCATTGCAGTAGGTTTCGAACGCTTGAGTAGAGGTCAGCGTGTTGCAAGCCTAACCATCGTGACCGCTTGCACGACACCTGGCGGCCTGAGAGCATAGCGGCCATGAGCGTTGGGATTGCCGGGCGCATCTTCGCCGCATGTATCGCCACTGTCGCGTGGATTGGTCTCATCGTCCAGTTTGCCGAACTCTACCGCATCCACTCGGCGGTAATGTCACTGTGGATGATGTTCGCCTTCTTCACCATCACGACGAACGTCCTGGTAGCGATTGTCTTCAGTTGCATCGCCCTCGATCGCGGCATGCTTCGTGCCGACTGGATCGTTGCTGGAACGACGCTCTCGATTCTGCTGGTGGGCGTGGTCAACGCTCTGCTGCTGTGGGGGCTGCTGGAACTCTCGGGCGGCTCTGCGCTGGTGGACAGGCTTCTTCACGTGGTGACGCCTGCGTGCGCGCCGCTGTTCTGGATCTTCTTTGCGCGCAAAGGCGGCCTCGCGTGGAGAGATCCGCTGCTGTGGGCGATCTATCCGCTGGCCTATCTGGTGTATGCGATCGCACGGGGAGTCACGACGGGCAAGTACGCTTATCCGTTCCTGAACGTGCTGACGCTGGGCTGGTCACGCACTGCGCTCAACGCTTTCTATATCGCCGTCGCCTTCATGGTGTGCGGCTACGCGATGGTGTGGATCGATCGCCGGATAGGCTCGCGTGGGCGTTCTGTGCCTGCTCTCTGACCTGCTCGCGTTGAACGCCGCTATTGAATGCGGCGATAGGTGACATGTGCGGGAGTGCTTCCGGCGCCGTTGCTCTTATGCGCCGTTTTCGTGTTGCTGCGATGTGTAGTCGCGTGCGTTGGCGCGTGGGACGTGGTGTGGCGTGCGCTGTAAGAGTGCATCGATGTGCTGGGCACGGTGGCATGCGGCATGTTGACGTGCGGAAGGCTGAGAGTGGGGGCGGGATTGGCTGCCGTGGTGAGCGCCTTTTCCGCGAGAGCCTGCGCAGCGAGGGTTGGCGGAGCGAAGAGCAAGGCGAGGAACGCGACGGCGAGAAGATGCGGAGTCCGCATGATGGCATGACCTCGAGGCTATGGACGTGGAGGACATCCAGTGCGAGATTACGGGGAGACCATGCTGACACGCGGATAGCACGGTTGGCACGGGAATTCTGGTGTTGCAGAGAACGTCTATCATGCAGGCATGGCCGAGCTGGTTCAGTTTGGTATTGGGCCGGCGGCGTGCACTCCTGCGCGCCCATCGCGGACAGTTCTGTGGCTGCAACTGATCACGCTGGCGTGGATGCTGGTGGAGTGCGGAGTCTCGATCTACGCGGCGAAGATGGCGCACAGCGCGGCGCTGCTGGCGTTCGGCTCGGATAGTTTTATGGAGCTGCTGTCCGCGTCGGTGGTGCTGGCGCAATGGATTCCCGGGATTTCGATCGCGGAGAGACGCGCCAGCCGGCTTGCAGGCGGCCTTCTGTTTTTGCTGGCGGTGCTGGTTGCGGGGATAGCGGTGATGTCACTGATGCTGAGAATAAGGCCTGAGGCGAGCAGGGTAGGGATGGCGATTACGATTGCGGCGCTGCTGGCGATGCCGGCACTGGCGTGGCTGAAACGGCGTGAGGCGCGGCGAATTGGCAATCGAGCGTTGGCCGCCGATGCGGTGCAATCCGCAACCTGCGCCTATCTGGCGCTCATCACACTGGTGGGGCTGGCGGTGAACGCTATCTTACACATCGCGTGGATCGATTCTGTTGCCGCGCTCGTCGCGGTGCCGATCCTGATCCACGAAGGACGCATGGCATGGCGCGGGCAGAGTTGCGCCTGCTGTTAGGTCACGAGCGGTGTTCTGAGCGCAAAAAAGGCCACCATACGGTGGCCTTTCCGTCACAGCCAGTTTATCTGGGGCCGCCCGGGCGACCGCCTCCCGGACGTCCACCACCAGACGGTGCGCCTCCGGGTCGTCCTCCACCAGACGGTGCTCCGCTCGGGCGTCCACCACCGGGACGTGCACCAACGGGACGTCCGACGTTGGAGTGTGCGTTGCCGGGACGAACGCCTGGGCGTGGAGCAGGCCGGTGTCCCGAAGTGTAGCCTGGTCTGCCGCCATGGGCATATGCAGGTCTGCCGTGATAGGGCCGCGGGCGATACCTTCCTCCGCCGGAGGATACGAAGCGATGGCTACCCCAGCCATGGTTATAGCCCCAGTGCCTCCAGGGGCCGACGCCGAGGAAGATGCCGTTATAGAAGTAGCCGGGGCCGTAGAAGCCCATGGGTGCACAGCCGTAGGGTGCGTAGTCGTAGTAGCCGTAGGCGCAGACCGGGGGCGGACCACCGATGTTGATGGAGACTTGCGCGTTGGCCCTGGGCGCCATGGCCAAAAGGGCAAAGAACGCCGCTGTACAGAGGAGCGCTTTCCATCCACGTCGAAGGGGTTGGATGCCGCGCTTGCTGATGGTGGGCATCGTTTTGCGACGCAGGGTGGCGCAAGATGGGAGAGCGATTTTCATTAGGGTCCCCTGTGCGGGAGTAGACCCGCAGTGCAGGGATTTTACCGGCAGCGGGGGACGGCGTGGCAAGAAATCTCGTTCACCGGCCTGTCCGGGGTGAAGTAGGCTCACTATGATTGCCGGCAGATGGCGGAGCAAACGATCGTCGGATTTCGTCGGGATGAGCAGGGCGACTGGGTTGCCGAATTGGAGTGCGGCCATGGACAGCATGTGCGGCATCGTCCGCCGTGGGAGATGCGGCCGTGGGTGGTGACCGCGGAGGGGCGACGTGAACACCTCGGAAAGATGCTCCGCTGTAGGAAGTGCGATGAAGACGTCCTCGTCGGGACGTTCAGAGAGAGGTGAACGATGGCGCTGGATGTGCGTGGGGTGACGACGCTGCTACAGGTGTATGACATGCCGACGTCGGTGCGATTTTATCGTGATGTGCTGGGATTCGAGATGGTAAGCCACTCGCCGCACCTTGGCGGCGATCCCGATCGCTTTCACTGGTGCTGGTTGCGGTTGGGCGGCGCGGAAGTGATGCTGAACACGGCGTATGAGCGCGATGAGGAGCGGCCGGTGCCTCCGGATGAGGCAAGGGTGGCGGCGCATGGCGACACCGGGCTGTTTCTTGGCTGCCCGGACGTGAATTCAGCCTACGAAGAACTGCGCGCCAAGGGCGTGGAGGTGACGAAGCCGCACGTGGCTCCGTATGGAATGAAGCAAATGTCGCTGCGCGATCCGGATGGGTATGGACTGTGCTTCCAGTGGGAGGCAAAGACTGATGCGAAGTGAAGTGTATCTGCCGCGACTACGAATCTGACGGTGCGTGCTTCGTCGATTGACTTCGGCTGCTTACGGCAAATGAGTGATTCCGCCGTTCATGTCTGCTCGTTCACACTCTGCTACAGTTAGCACCACTCCCTTCTACTGGATATCTGATGAAGCGACCCGGTTTGTCCGGTGCGATCCTTGCGGTGTTGTGGCTGCTGATGTCGGTGGTGGCGCCCGCATGCGCGGCCCCGGGCAAGATGGCGACGAAACCGGAGGCGGACCTTCGCCAGCATCCGACAGGCGGCAAGACGCCGGTGGATGTTGCGGTCGGCCTCTACATCACGAACTTTGTCGGCATCGATGAGACACACGAGGCCTTCGAGGTGGGTGGCTATCTAACCGCCAAATGGATAGACCCCCGGCTCGCATTGCCTGCGGATGCGGCTGCCGATGCGCCGGCGACGCGAACGTTTCGGATGAACCAGTTGTGGACTCCATCCATTGAATCTGCGAACTCCATCTCCCACAAGACCACTCAATCGCTTCTATCAGCAGACAGAAATGGGCTGGTGACCTACATCGAACGATTCGATGCGAATCTGTCCAGCGATTTCGATTTGAGGAAATTTCCCTTCGATACCCAGGATTTGCGGTTTCAATTTCATCCGTTCCTCTCCGGCGCATCCGAGATTCGATTTGCTGCGCAGCCCTTGCCCTCCACTGGAATTAGCCCAGAGCAACATACGGAGCTGGCTGCCTGGCACATTGAGGACATTCGCTACAAGACGGAAAAGGTCGTCGAAGATCGAGCGATTCCACCCACCAGCGGCGCGGATTTTGAAATTGTCGTGAAGCGCCGGTCGGGCTTTTATGTCTGGAAGATTTTCGTGCCGCTGCTGATGCTGACCATGATTCCAATGGTCGTGTTTTGGATCGACGTATCGCAGTTCGATTGGATATTGAAGATTCCCATGACCATGCTGCTGTCGATGGTCGCGTTTGAATTCACCATTGCACGCGACCTTCCTCGCGTCGGTTACCTCACCTTTCTCGACGCGGTTTTTCTCGCGAGCTTCACCTTCTGCTTTCTCTGCATCTTTGAGATAGCGGCGGTCTTTCTGCTGCAGCAGCACGGAAGGAGACCGCTGGCGGTGAAACTGCACACCAAGGGAAAGTGGGCGTACCCGTTAGCTTATTTCGCACTGATCTCTGCCCTGGCGATCGGTTTTCTGGCTTGATTCCGGAAGGCGGTTCCATGGAGGTCTCCAAGCTGTGACGGTTGAGCAACTGCAATCACTGGCCCTCTACAATCGCTGGGCGAACGCTCGCCTTCTGCAAGTGGCAGCTACCCTGAGTGACGAGGAGCGCGAACGCGACCTGCGAGCCAGTTTCGGTTCGCTCCATGGCACCCTGATCCACATTCTCTGGGACGAGCAGGGATGGCTTCACTTCTGGCAGGCCGGCAGCTTTGTGCCCGCACCGACTGCGGGAGAATACTCAGGTTTCGCGAGCCTGCGAAGCGCTTGGAGTCACCACGACGACGCCTATCCGGGTTACCTGCATCGCCCGACGCAGGCAGAGCTGGATGCGCCGTGCATCCTGGATACGGATACCTATCTCTGGGCGAGCTCATTCAGCACGCCATCAACCATTCGACCTACCATCGCGGGCAGATTGCGCTGCTCATACGGCAACTCGGCTACGTGCCTGCATCGACCGACTACCATGATTTCCTGGCAGAATGGCGCGCGGGAAGCACCTAACTCCTGCTTGGCACTGAGAGCGCGAATTGGAAAAGACACGTGGACATCCTCGTGCGGTACGTCTTTCACAGCACCTCGGCGTAGCGGAAGGGCCGGGTGGCGTGGCTCTTCCAGAAGTACGCGAGGATAATGATGCTGGCAATCGCGGCATAGGCGCACCAGAGAGAGGTAAAGGCGTAGCTCTTGAACGCCATCACGACCAGCAGGATGACGACATTCGCGATCCCGAAGATCACCATGTCCTTGATTTTGGAGAACAGCAGCGACCCGCAGGTCGCGATGACATAGAGGATGGCGACAGCAGTGTTGTTGGTGGCGGCGTTGAGATAGACGATGCTGTTGCCGCGGACGAAGACCTGGGTTGGATAGGCGCTGAGTGCCCAGAGGATATAGAGCGTCGTTAGCGTGCCCAGGGCGAGGAAAGGACGCATGCGCATGCGGGAGGCTTTGTCCGGCTCGAAGAGCAGCACGCTGAGCGGCAGGAGAAGTGGAAGTAGCCCCTGTGCGTAGAGCATGAAGGCCGCACCCATATTGTGCGCGGTCTTCGGTGAAAGAATGCCATCCAGGCCGAGCCAGACGAATCCCTCGATGAATTGATGTACCGCAAAGAGCGTGGGCAGCGCCGCGAAGAGGAGTTCGCGCCGGTGCTTCACGCGAGTGAGCGTGACGACGCCGATAGCAGCCAGGGCTCCGCTGCCTACGAAGTTTGCGGTTGCGGAAAAGCACATAGTTCAATCGCTCCTGCAGGTTTGCCGTTGCAGGCAAAGCTATCACCCGCATGAGTGTATGCGGGTCCGGGGGTGCCCCGAAAGCTTTTCCTGAAGAGCCGGTATCATCGTGGGGACGGGAGCGCGATGGCGAAATATCTGATTACGGGTGTGGCGGGATTTATCGGCTCAGCGCTGGCGGAGGCGCTGGTGGGGCGCGGTGAGGATGTGCGGGGGATCGACAATCTTTCTACTGGGAAACGCACGAATGTCGAGCCGTTTCTGAAGCGCATGGACTTCCGCGAAGCCGACCTGCGGGATGCAGCGGCGATGCGGGATGCGTGTGACGGCGTGGAGATCATCTTCCACGAGGGCGCGCTGCCTTCCGTGCCGCGCTCGGTGAAAGATCCGGCGACCAGCCACGACTCGAATATCAACGGCACCTTCAACCTGCTGGAAGCGGCCCGCGGTGCCGGGGTGCGGCGGATCATCTATGCGGCTTCGTCATCGGCGTATGGGAACCAGCCGGGAATGCCGCGTCGCGAGTCGATGACGCCGGCGCCGATTGCGCCGTATCCGGTGCAGAAGCTGGCGGGCGAACTTTACATGAAGAGCTACTGGCAGGTGTACGGAATCGAGACGGCATGCTTGCGCTATTTCAACATCTTCGGGCCGCGACAGGCGCCGGACTCGCAGTACAGCGGGGTGATGGCGAAGTTCATTCTGCAGATGATGCGTGGGGAGACGCCGACGATCTTCGGCACAGGCGAGCAGGGGCGCGACTTCACCTATGTTGCGAATGCCGTGTCGGCAAATCTGCTGGCGGCAGAGGCGCCGAAGGAGAAGATCGGCGGAAGGACTTTCAATGTGGCATGCGGCGGCCGGCACACGCTGAACGAGACCTACGGCATTCTGGCGGCCCTGCTCCAGTTTTCCCATCCGCCAGAGTATGGGCCACCCCGCTTGGGCGACATCACGGATTCGGAGGCGGACATTTCTGCGGCGAACGAGGCGTTCGGCTACAAGCCGGTGGTTGGGTTTGAAGAAGGGCTGAAGCGAACAGTGGACTGGTATCGCGAGGCATTTGCAGAGCAGGCGGCAAAGAGCGCTCAGGTTTCCTAGCGATGAGCCGCAAAGGCACGATGGCTGACAGACGAAGGTATTGTTTGTTGATTTTGTCTGGGAGTAAGTCTGCTTTGGATGCGAAATGGTTCGAGGCGCCTTGCCCCCAAGTGGGACTCCTTGTCCCCGTTTGGTAACGTGACTGTTCCGGTTACAGCCTTAATTCCTTTCTTTTCCAATGGATAATCGGTTCGGGACCCTCTGCGATGCGTGATGCGCCGGAGGGGAAAGGGCCGACTCCGGATCATGCAACAGCACGGGCTCATGCAGCAGAGGATGCTGACGCGTCAGCGCGTTGGCCTGTCGTTGCTGCTGTTGTTGCTGGCAATTGCGCATGCACCGCTGCTGGCCCAGAGTGGGACAGCGGCGCTGAATGTTCCGTGGACCCCACTGGCACCCGAGAGCCTGACGACCGCAGCGACGGGAGGGGCGGGCGGACGCGTGCTGAGCGTCGCAGTCGATCCATCGGACGCGAGCGGCAACACCGTATATATCGGCACCACCGGTGGAGTCTTTAAGTCGACGAACGCGGCATCGAGTGGGGCTACGTTTGTGCCGGTCACGGACCTGTTACCGGCGCTGGACGTGGCTAACTTCCACACCAATCTGGTGGCCGCGGGAGCGGTGACGGTGCAGCCGGGCGGCACGAATGTGGTGTTGGCGGGCACCGGCGACCCGACAAACGAACCGGACTCGCTCTACGGCACGGGCATTCTGCGTTCGGCAGATGGCGGCAATTCGTGGACGACGATCACCGGTTCGCGCGATCTGGGGACCGGCCTGGAGCAGAACAGCTTCTACGGCGAGGCATTTGCAGGATTCGTTTGGAGCACGACGATGCCGAACCTGGTGGTGGCTGCAGTAACCACTGCACCGGGAGCTGTCAGGGTCAATGCCGGGTATACAGAGACGAGCGGCAACAGCGCCAGCGGAATCTACTACTCCGAGGATGCCGGGCAGACCTGGCAGTTGGCGACGATCCAGGACGGAACGAACAAGTTGCTGCAGGGGCCGGGGCAGGAGACAGGTGTGGTGGCGCTGGCGGTGGTTTGGAATCCCGTTCGTCGGATCTTCGTCGCGGCGCTGCGCAACCATGGCTTGTATTCGTCGCAGGATGGTGTGGCGTGGACACGACTCCAGAACCAGCCCGGGGCGGGGCTGACCACCATCGCGTGCCCTCCTTCGTCTGCCGGATCACCGAACTGTCCCATCTACAGCGCGGCACTGGCAGTGCAACCGGGCAGCGGCGACATGTTCGCGATGCTGGCGAACCAGTCGGATGCGGACAGCGGGCTGTGGGAGGATGTGTGCGGTGCGACGGGCGGCTCCTGTTCGACGCCGCTTCCGGTCTTCGGCAAACAGATCGGGAACGCGGCGCTCGAGACCAGCGCGGGCGTCATTGCGGGGGCGAGCCATACGCTGTGGCTCGAGGCAATTCCTTCGGGTAATGACACCCTATTGTTTGCGGGGACGCAGGATCTGTTTCGCTGCAGCCTGGCGGCCGGGTGCGTCTGGCGCAACACGACAAACGTGAATAGCTGCGCGGCGGCCGAGGTGGGTGCGAACCAGCATGGCGCCGCGTGGGTTGCCAATACGGCGACGCTCTACTTTGCCAACGATCGCGGACTGTGGCGCACCAGCGATGCGGTGAACCAGCAGCAGGCAGCCTGTTCCGCCGACGATGCAACGCACTTCGCCAACCTGAATGCGACGCTGGGATCGTTGGCGGAGGTGACGTCGCTGGCTCAGGATCCGGCGGACGCGAACCAATTACTCGCGGGGATGGGCGCTGCTGGAACCGCAGGCGGCAGCGATGGTGCATGGCACTTGCTGCTGAACGGGCCGGGCGGCTCTACGGATGCCGGTTGGGGCGCGAATGCTGGCACGTGGTTTGCGACCTCGGGCGCGGGGGTTTCGATCAGCAGCTGCACGGCGGCCGCGGCATGCGGTCCATCGGATTTTGCTGGCGCGATCGGCAATGGGCAGGTGAGCGGCGATGGATCGGCTCTGAGTACGCCCGCGGTATGGACGCTGGACCCCGAAGATCCGACCCGCATGCTGGTAGCGACCTGCCGGGTGTGGCGCGGCGCTGCGGATGGCACGGGCTGGAGCGCGGCAAATGCGTTGAGCAAGATGCTGGACGGCAACAACGCGCCCGTGTGCCAGCCGGGCAATACACAAGTGCGGGCGTTGGCGGCGTCGGGGGCGATCTCCGGACGCGGCGATCAGGCGGAGCGGATATATGTGGGGCTGGCGGGGGGGCCGGATGGTGCGATGACCCGCCCGGGCCATGTGATGACGGCGCTGGTGACGCCATCGTCGGTGGCGACGTCGGCGACGTGGGGAGATGTGACGGGCAGCGCGGTCACGAACGATCCGACGGATTCCGAGGTCTTCAACCGGGCCGGGGTGGGCATCTCGGCGATCGTGGTCGATTCCACGGACACGACGGGCAAGACCGTGTATGTGGGAATTGGCGGCTTTGGGGGGCAGGGGCTTGCGAGGCTGACATGGCCGAACGTGCCGGTGCTCTATCGCAGCACCGATGCGGGCGCCGACTGGCAGAACGTGACCAACGGTCTGCCGAATGCGCCGGTAAATGCGGTGCTGGTGGATCCGGAAGATCCGGCGATTGTGTATGTGGGAACCGATGTCGGCGTATATGTCACCACGTCGATGCCACAATGCGCCAACGTGACCCAGAACTGCTGGAGTGCCTACGGGACTGGTCTGCCGGCGGTGCGGGTAACGACGCTGAGCGCAGTCGATACGAATGGGGAGAAGTGGCTGCGCGCGGGAACGAAGGGGCGCGGCGTGTGGCAGGCCGAGCTGGCCAGCACTGCGCTGAAGACGCAGATGGCGACGGCGACGATCGGCCCGGCGACGCTGAACTTTGCCGCGCAGACGGTAGGCACCACGAGCGGCGCGGAAAGTTTGACCGTTCAGAACACGAGCGGCATCGCGCTGACGCTGGCCGCGCCAACCGTGAGCAGCAGCGATTTCGTCCTGAGCAACAAGTGTCCGGCGAGCCTGGCGGCAGCGGCATCTTGCGCGATCTCGATCATCTTTGCGCCGACCGCGACGGGGCAGCGCAGTGCGACGGTGACGGTGGCGGCGAATGTGCAGGGCGGCGTGCTGACCGCCAATCTGCAGGGCACCGGCACGCCGGGAGGCACGATCGCGTTGACGCCGCTGCGGCTGGATTTCGGTTCGGTGCGCATCGGGCAAACCAGTCCGGTGCAATACATAACTGTTGCGAATACAGGCACGGTGGTGGCGGGACTGAAGCCGCTGAGCATCAGCGGGCCATTCGCCATCTCAGCGAACACCTGCGGCTCGACCCTGGCGGTGAATACGAGCTGCACGGTGGGCGTCATCTTTTCCCCGAATGCGTCGGGCACAGCATCGGGCAGCCTGGTGGCGACGGACGATGCTGGCACGCAGACTGCGCTGCTGAGTGGGAACGGGCAGACCGGCCCGACCGACACACTGAGCGTGACCGCGTTGACTTTTGCTGCGCAGACGATCGGAACTACCAGCACGGCGCAGCAGGTGACGGTGAGCAACACCGGCGACAGCCCGCTGACGAATATCAAGCTGCAGGTGACGGGTGACTTCGCGGTGACGAACCTGTGCGGGACATCGCTGCCGGGTCACAGCACTTGTGCGCTGCAGGTGGTGTATTCGCCCAAGGCGGTGGGAGTCGAGCGCGGCCAGATGACGATCCAGGATGCGCTGGACGCGCAGGTGGTGGCATTGAACGGCACGGGCACGCCGCCGTCCACGAGCAGCGGCTTTTCAGCAACGCCGTCGCCATTGACGATGGATTTCGGGATCCAGGGGGTGCATTCGATTTCCTCGCCGCAGATGCTGACGGTGATCAACACGGGCACGAACGCGCTGAGTGGCATCTCGGTCGCGGCGAGCCAGGGCTTCGCCATCGCCGAAAATGCCTGCACGGTCACGATCGCCCCCGGAGCGAGCTGCACCGTCGCCGTAACGTTTGCTCCACAGGTGACGGGAAAGCAGGAGGGCACAGTGCGGGTGATGGCCAGCGGACTGAGCGCGCCGCTCAACGTGCCATTGACGGGCGATGGCGCCGACTTCCAGCTCAGCGTGCAGGGCGCATCGAGCAACACCGTAACGGGCGGGAGCAGCGCAACCTATCAGCTGATTCTGACGCCGGTGGGCGCATCGGCGGGGCAGGTCACCTTTACCTGCAATGGTGCGCCGGCGGGCAGCACCTGCTCAACCAACCCGGTGAATGCGACGATGACGGGAACGGGCGCGACAGCGACGATCCAGGTGACGGTAACGACGGCGGCGACGAGCGCGCACTCCGCGCCAACGCCGCCGTGGAAGAGCAGCTCAGCAGCCGGGGCGGTGCTGGGCTGCTGCCTGGTGCTGTGGCGCAGACGGGAATGGACGCGATCGCTCGAGCGGTGGCGCGTGCTGCTGGTGCTGGGAGCGCTGTGCCTGGGGCTGACGGGATGCGGGCTCTCCATCAATGGCGGAGCGGCGACGGGATCGGGCGGCGATAGCGGTCAGGGCGCGTACACGATCACGGTAGCGGCGGGAGCGCCGGGCGTGTCGCACAGCGTGACCTTGAATTTGACTGTGGAATGATGCGGGTGCAGACCGAGGCGTCAAGGTGGCCAGTATGGATGACGTGTGCCCTACAGGTAAGGCGTCGATTCAACCTTCCAACCGGTGTTGCGCCGGATCAAGACGAGATTCTCCCCGCTCACGAACGCATCTAGGGGCAAGTGGCCGAGAGTGTGGAATATCTTTTGCGTGGCGCCAGGATGGTCATTGTCGGGGCACTCAATGATGAATGCTTTGACATGATCCGCCCAGCCAGTATCACTCGAGAAGACTTCGAACTCACTACCCTCGATGTCCATCTTGAGGATGTCAATCTCCCCGCCCACCCGCTCAAGGAGGGTGCGCATGGGTACTGCTTCAATGTCCGCAGTCTCGCCAGACTTCACCGGCCGCACAGAGAATCCCTGATTCGTATCGCCGGGCAGGACACGGAGGCCGGTCTCCCTGGACCAGACGCCGCAATGCAGAGCCTCCACTTTTTCATCGGCATTCTTCGTGAGCACGGCAAAGTTGCCGGGATCCGCCTCAATGGCGAGGATCTTCGCTTGAGGATGAAAGTGCCGCATGCGTATGGTTTCGATGCCGATGTTCGCGCCGGCATCCACGATCACTCGCACTGGATTGGCGGCAGAGTCGATGATGCGTGTTTGCGGATAGAAGAAGTGCGCCATCACGCCACGATCGGCCGCCCCGCGATAGAACACCGTGCGGTTGAGCGCATAGATGGATTGGAGTTTCGACCCGTTTCTGATGGAACTGAAGACGCGAACGGCGCTGACAAAGCCGAGGTTTTGGACAGCGATCCAGAATCGCGCAAAGTAAGCGAAAGAGCGCTCCAGCATGCGGGTCGGATTCATGAGCAAAGCCTAAACCATCAATGTATGAAGCGATTCTCATCGCGCTGATGACCAGGCTCAGGAATGCCTTCATGTTCTCCAGCCTGATGTTGAGCCGCTCGTGGAGTGCTGCGGGCGGCTAGGCGCACAAAGCGAGGCTAAATGGAGCGTCCGAAGACATGGAACGGCTCTGCTTCGGCGACGCGGCGCTTCACTTTTTCAATATCGCGAAGATAGAGGGTATTGTCTGACTTGCGCTTGGCGGTGAAGTTCCGCCGCCAAGGATCGTAGGTGAACGCGGTGAAGCCGTGCTGGCTCATGAAGGAGGAAACACTCTGGATGCCGTCTCCGTATTTCCCGCTGTCATCGCTGTTTTCCGTGATGATGGCGACCAGTTCCTGACGGGATGCGGTTTCGATGGCGCCGGCGAGAACCTCTGCCTCGTAGCCTTCGACATCGATCTTCATAATCGCCGGACTGAGATGGTAGGAGTCGATGGTACGCATTTCAATCCGGGAGCCGGATCCGTCGCCGCCGATGTGATGCATCGCCGAGGCACCGCCGGTCGCGAAGGTGACACTGCCCCGAGCGCGTCCTATGGCGTAGGGTTCGATGTTGACGCGGTCAGCAATGCGGTTGAGCGCAACGTTGGTATGTAGCGATTGGATGGCGGCGGGGCTGGGCTCAAACGCGTAGCTTCGCGCGCGCGCGGCAGCCGAGGCGAGCACGGTGTAGGTGCCTACGTTGGCTCCCACATCGAGAAAGATGTCGTTCTCTCTGAGGTAATGAAGGACGAAGCTCATATCCTCAAAATCGTTGAGCCCGCAATATATGTTTTGTGTAGCGCCGTACATTCCGCGGGAGACGAGGAGTCTGGCACGGTCGGTGAAGGGAACAGCTACGGCGGCCCCAGGGAGCAAGCGAGTGGCGATCTGCCACCGAACGAACCGGCCAATGCCTGAGAGCCGCGCCTCTGCATTGAGAGGATGGCGCCACACATGACGCAGAGCGTTCAGCATGGTCGAACGATACAGAACGCACAGCCGGAATGCCAGAGAGGCGAGCGGCCTCGCAGGTCAGCCGACGCAGCGTAATAAACTGTGCAGATCGGAATGCTTACCAGCAGCGACGACTGTAGCAGTGATCGGTCAGGCGTTGAAAGGGTGATCAGATGGCGATGGCGCGACGCATAGAAGGACGGCGCCGGTGAGTACTGGTTTCGCTGCGCCACTGGCTGCGCGGATGAGCATTCCGTGGCTGGTGCGCACCGGTCTGTGCTTCGCTTTTCTGTCCGCGTTCCTTCAGTACACAATTTCCATCGGGATCACAGCATTTCTGCCCCTGGCCGCGCTGGCCTTTTGTGGCCTGCTGGTGTTGAGCGGACGGCAGCGCACGGAGCGCCTGCAGCACATCCTGAGCGGCGGCGCTCTGTGGTTCGCGGCGGTGCTGTTCGCCGAGGTGGTGTCCTATACGTCGCATGACACCTACTCTGAGCTTTATGGGCTGGTGTTCATCGGGGTATTTCTTTGCGCGCGGCTTGTCGTGCAGGAGATTGGCATTCCGAACGTGATGCGCGCGTACTCTCAGGCGGGAATTCTGACGGCCTGCGTGATCCTCATCACCGGACGGCAGACTCTATTTGCGGGCGAAGGTAGGTTCGCCGGCGGTACCCGGGCACATCCCAACCTGGTCAGCTTTGTCATGGCCGGTTTCTTCCCCGTCATTATCTGGCGGGCGATGGAGGAGAGGGTGCGGTGGAGGAAGCGGGTGTTGATTGGGCTCTCCATTGCTACGTTCGGCCTCATTTTCCTGACAGGGTCGCGGGGCAGTCTTTCTGCCGTGCTTATCGCCGCAGGTGCGATGCTGGTCCGGGCGCTGGGCTCCGGATGGCTGCGAAAGATCCGAATCGGACACCTTCACATCATGGCTGCCCTGATTCTGATTCCGCTGGGAACGGCGCTTCTGCTCCAACACAACCGCATCGGCAACATCGTTAGTTATCTGAATGACTTCCTGTCGTTGACCTCCAATCAGCGCGGTCTGAAGTCTGGTCTATCGGGGCGCACCGGTATCTGGCAGCTCGCCTTCAGCATCCTGCGTGCACACAACAGGTGGCTGTTCGGCTTCGGTTACCGGGCCGGCGACCGCTTGGTGGGCACTATCGATAACGGTTATGTTCAGTTGCTGTTTGAAAGCGGCCTGATCGCCGGGTTGATGATCCTGGGTAGTATGCTCCGCGTCTTCTTCTTGCTGTGGCGGGTCTCGCGCCCCATCGAAAACAACGCCTGGACGCGCTACTACATGGTGCTGTGGTGCCTGATGATCGTGTATTTCCTGAATAACATCTCAACCCGCTACCTGTTCAGCTTCGGCAGTCCTTTCTCGCTGTGCGTTCTTTGTTTGATGGCGGCTTCCCGGCGGGAGCTGATAGGGGGCGGGATGCGTGAGCTCGTGACACAGAAGGTGAAGCCGTCCCCGCCTGCGGCGACGGCTGAGACACTGGCCTGGAACCGGTACGGACGCTGATGTTAGCTGGAGTTCGGCATTCAAAGGAAAGTTCTTTCGCATTTCCGGGGCAGAATCGAAACCAGCATGCGCAGATGCCCCATAGGCTCTACACTGGTGGGGGCGCGGGCTGCGTGGCAGGCCTTGCCAAGGATTGTTCTAAGGAGTGAAACGAGCGTCGCGTGCCGATCGATTCAGACTGAATCGGCGTGCTGCAAACCCCCAAATATGAGTCAGCGCTTAACGCATTTTTCCTGGAGGTTGACACGAACCAATGACAGTTCTTGTGACCTTTCTTTGCGGGAAGACCACTCCAAGTGGATTTCCGTTTTCCGGTGTAGCAGGAAAAATGCCTTAACGGTCCTTCTGGCGAGCACACTGGCGGTTGTGGTGCTGCATCCCCTGCGGGCGCTCGGCCAGACATGCGATCCCAGCAATTCTTTCTGTGGCGGAGGCTCATCCTCCACCGGCCAGCAAATCCAGCTTCCGTCGCTGCAGAATCCCACCGTCCCCGGCTCGACGCAATCGGAGCAGAACCCGTACGGGACGGGTAGCGCCACGGGGGGCGCCGGCGGAAACTATACCGGCCCTTCGCAGTCGGTGGATCTTCAGCCGGTGCCAAACTATGTCGACAATCTGAGCGATCAGGGCGGCGGCCGGACGGAAGGCACAAACGCTCATTCGTATCCCCTCTACTACCAGCGCTTCTTCGCCCCTGACCAGCCGACAGAATTTCAGCGGATGGTGTATGCGTCCGTGGGCCAGATGCTGCCAATTTATGGCGCGAAGCTCTTTCTGCAGAGCCCGAGCACTTTTGCGCCGGTGGACCAGGTACCGGTCACCTCGAATTACGTGGTGGGTCCGGGCGATCAGCTACTGATCCGTGTATGGGGGCAGATGAACTTCAACGCCGAGGTGACGGTGGACCGCGAAGGAATGGTCTACGTCCCCCATGTGGGCGCGATTCACGTGGGCGGCGTCCTCTACAGCAACCTGGAGCAGCAGGTGCGTGACGGCGTTGGGCGCATTTATAGGAGCTTCGACGTATCGGTCAATCTGGGGCATTTGCACCCCATCCGCATCTTCGTTACCGGACAGGCGCGCTATCCGGGCAGTTACACGGTGAGTTCGATGAGCACGCTGGTGAGCGCGATCTTTGCTACCGGCGGCCCGGCGCCGCAGGGATCCTTGCGCCATATTTTGCTGCGGCGCAACGGCACCACCATCGCGGATTTCGATATCTACGACCTGCTGGTGAACGGAGACAAGTCGCACGATGTGTCGCTGCTGCCGGGGGACGTGATCTACATCCCGCCGGTGGGACCGCAGGTAGCGGTGTACGGCAGCGTGCGATTGCCAGCAATTTACGAACTGAAGGACCAGAAAGAGACGACCACGCTCGGGGATGTTCTGCTGGACGCGGGCGGCCTGTCGAGCACGGCTTCGCTGACGCGCGCCTCGTTGGAGCGGATCGATGCGGACCAGCATGAGCGCGTGATGGATGTCGCGCTGGATGCCGCGGGCAAGGGCATGCCGATGCGCGACGGAGACATTATTCGCGTGCTGCCGATTTCGCCGAGCTTCGACAAGACGGTCACGGTGCGCGGCAATGTAGCGGATCCGGGCCGGTTTGGGTGGCATCCCGGCATGAAATTGAGTGAGCTGTTGCCGAACAGCGAATCGCTGGTGACACGCGACTACTGGCAGAAACGGAACCAACTGGGACTCCCTTCTCCGGGCTTCCAGCCGGACTACGCGCAGCGCTTCACCGCCTACCGCCAGACCCAGGCGGAGAATCAGCGCCAGTACTTGCTTTACCTGCAGCGGAACCAGGAAAAGGCGCAATCCGATCAGCAGGCGGCGCAGAACACAGATCAGAGCCAGGGGGCGACGGGCGCACCCAGGGAGCGACCACGGGCATGTCGCAGGCATCCCCACAGGACACACAGGCGACATCGAACAATAACAATATGGCGAACGGCAGCGGTACCGGCGATTTGAATTCTCCGATCCAGCAGCTACCCGGGACGGTGCCGAACCAGCCGCCGCAGAGTACCGCAGACCACGATCCCGCGCAACAATACGATCGGCGGCGGATCGCTGGCCGATGAGCAGCGCATGGCGCGGACCGAAAACACCTCCATGGCGACCTACCTGAATGACGTGTCCCTGATGGCGCCGGAGATCGACTGGTCGTACGCCGTGATCGAGCGCATGGATCCGGTCACGCTGAAGACGACGCTGATTCCGTTCGATCTTGGCAAGCTGGTGAGGGAGCACGATCCCAGCCAGGATCTGGCGGTCATGCCGCACGACGTCATCACGATCTTCTCGCAGGCGGATATCCGGGTGCCGCAGAGCCAGCAGACCAAGCTCGATCCGGGTCGAGGGCGAGGTGGAGCATGCGGGCATCTACAGTGCTGAGCCCGACGAGACACTGAGGCATCTGATTGAACGCGCCGGCGGCCTTACGCCGAACGCATATCTTTTTGGAGCCGAGCTGACGCGGGAATCGACTCGCATCGTGCAGCAGCAGCGGCTGGACGATTACGTCACGCAACTGGAGCTGGAAACCGACCGCGCGAGCGCCGCGAGCGCCGCGGGCGCGATCACGCCGACGGATCAGACAGCCAACGCGGCGTCACTTGCCGCTACGCAACTGCTGATCGCACGCCTGCGGCAACTGCGCGCAAGCGGCCGCATGGTGCTATCGCTGCCACCGGACGCGGACAGCGTGGCCAGTCTGCCGGATTTGCGATTGGAAGATGGCGACCGGTTCATCGTTCCGCCGAAGCCTTCCAGTGTGAACATCGTGGGCGCGGTGTACGAACAAAGCTCGTTCCTGTTCGATCCGCAGCGGCGCATCTTTGGCTACCTGAAACAGGCCGGCGGCGCGAACCGCGATGCGGACAAGAAACATGCATTTGTCATCCGCGCGGATGGTTCCGTGATGAGCCGCGATTCGGCGAAGACCTTCTGGGGCAATGAATTCGACCAGGCTCGTGTTCATCCAGGAGACACCATCGTGGTGCCGGAGAAGACCTACCGCGGTAACGGTATCCGCACGCTGCTCGACTTCTCGCAACTCTTCTCCTCGATCGCCCTCGGCGCCGGGGCACTGGCGGTGATTACGAATTGAGCCGGACTGTCGAAATAAAGCAGGGCGACACTGAACAGGGAGGCGTCCGCAGGCTGGATGTGCTGGACGTGCTCCTAATCTGCGCGCAGCGCAAGTGGCTGATTCTCGGCTGGGCTGTGGCGGGACTGGTGATCGCGATTATCGCGATTGTGCGCACGACTACGCTGTACAAGGCGGAGGGTACGATTATGCCGCCGGAACAACAGCAGTCCAGCGCAGCGCTGCTGAGCCAGCTTGGCGCGCTGACGGCATTTGCCGGCGTAGGCAGCAACCTGGGGCTGAAGAATCCAGCGGACCTGTACATTGCGATTCTGCAGACCAACCTGGTTGCACAAAACATGGTTAAGACCTTCCAACTGGAAGATGCGTACAAGATGCAGGACCTCGATGCGGCGGCGGGCAGGCTGCGGAAGCGCTCCAAGTTTGTTGCCAACAAAGATGGCCTGATCAAGATTACGGTGGAAGACGGCGACCCGAAGCGTTCGGCCGCGCTGGTCAACGGCTATGCCGACGAGCTGTTCGTGCAGAACAACCGCCTTGCGTTCGGGGCTGCGTCTCAGCGGCGCAAATTCTTCCAGCAGCAGCTTGCCGAGGAGAAAGACCATCTGGCGGATGCCGAGATCGCGTTGAAGCTGACGCAGCAGAATACCGGAGTGCTGCAGTTGAGCGGGCAGGCGGGGAACATCATCGGCCAGGAGGCCAATATTCATGCCAACATCACCGCCCACGAGGTGCAGCTTCGTGCGCTGCTGGCTGCCTCCACAGAGCAGAACCCGGATGTCGTGCGCCTGCGCATGGAACTGAAGGGCCTGCGCGAGCAACTGCAGCTCCAGCAGAAGGGCACCAACGGGCCCATGTTGTCGCAGCGGGAGTTTCCGGCTGCGGGGCTGCAGTACATCCGCAAGGAGCGCGATATGCAGTACCACCAGACGCTTTACGATCTGCTGGCGCGGCAACTGGAGGCGGCCCGCATCGACGAGGCCAAGGCGTCGCCGGCGGTGCAGATGGTCGATCCGCCGGAGGTGCCAAAGGGAAAATCGTGGCCGAAGCCGTTCCTGTTCCTGATTCTCGGGCTGGTAATCGGCACCATGTTCGGCTGCATCCGGGTGGCCGTGATCTATGTGTACACCCATGCAGAGACAGACCCTCGGCTGCGCGATCGCTATCTGCAGGTGAAACGGGCGATGCACCCTCGGGGCTAGACATTTCACTGCAGGTATATTTGCACGCACAACACTCCGGTGGCTTTTCCACCAGGATGAGCCACACTTCACACGATCTGGTCTAGGAGCTGGCCTTGCCGGGCGAGAGCTCAACTCATCGCGCACGGATCTTTGCCGTGGTTGTGCTGTACAAGCAGCGCCCCTCCGCATCGGTGACGGTGGAGACCCTGGCGCGTGCGCTGGAGGCCGCTGGCGCCGATTGCGGCGTTCTCGTCTATGACAACAGTGCCGGCAGCTGCGCGGACGATCGCGCGGAGCCGCTGCCGGCAGGCTTCCGTTACCAGGCAGAGGCTACGAATCATGGACTGCTGGGCGCGTATGAAGCGGCGCTCGGCAGGATGCGGGAGGAAGGCTACGACTGGCTGCTGACGCTGGACCAGGACACGGCGCTGCCGCTGAATTTCTTTTCTGCGATCGAGCCGGGACTGCGCGCGGCGGAAGAAGATTCGCGTATCGGTACGATTGTGCCCCATCTTGTCGAAGGCGCGCGGCTGTTGTCGCCCACATATGTGGGACTGTCCAGCAATACGCCAATGCCGGCATCGTTTGCCGGGGTGCCTGCACGGGAAGCGCGCGCGTTCAACTCGGCGGCGCTGTTGCGAGTGAAAGCGCTCGATGCGGTCGGTGGCCTCGATCCGAATTTCTGGCTGGATTATCTCGATTGCTGCTTGCATCATCGCCTCTACATGCATGGCTGGCGCATGTATGTGCTGGATTCCGTGCACCTGGAGCACCGACTCTCGCTGTTGAACTACAAAGAGCGACTTTCGATCGAGCGCTTTCGCAATTTTCTGGCGGCGGAGTCGGCATACTTCGACGTGTACTGCTCCCCGCTTGCGGGCGCCGCGCATAGCGTGCAGCTGGCGGGACGGTTGGTAAAACAGACGCTCCGGGGTGAGACGCGAGACGTGCGCCGCGCAACGTGGAGCGCGCTCTGGCGGCGGCTGACGGTGCGCAAAAGCAGCCGCATTGCCCACTGGCAGCAATCGATGGGCGGCCGGCCGGCCGCGGTGGCAATGGGGAATCGCTGATGCCGCAAATGCTGCAGCAGGGGAGCCAGGCGCCCGTGCGCGCGCTGGCCGTGGTGGTGCTGTATCGGAGGCCCTTGGCAGAGTCCAGGACGCTGGCCGGACTGGCGCAGGCTTTTGCAGAAGATTCGTTATTAGGGAAGCAATTGGGCGTGCTGGTGTGGGACAACGGCCCGGCGACGCGCGAAGCAGCGCTCGCTGCCCTCCGCGTTTACCTACCAGCACGCAGCTCAAAACGAGGGGGTGAGCGGCGCCTACAATGCCGCGGCTATCATAGCGGAGCAGCGCGGTTGTGCATGGCTGTTGCTGCTGGACGACGACACCTCCGTGACCGCCGAGTTTCTGCGCGGAATGCTGGGCTATGCCACGCAGGTTGCGGAGGATGAGCGCATTGCCGCTGTTGCTCCGTTTCTCTATGCGGGGACATTTTGCATGTCACCGCGACTGTGGCGCTTTGCCCGTCATGTGCCGCTGCCGCGCCCGGCGCAGCCATACACGGAGACGCGGGCGATCTTTGCGGCGAACAGCGGAACGCTGATGCGGGTGCGCGTGCTGGAGGCGATCGGCGGTTACAGCGCGCGGTTCTGGCTGGATTACTCAGATATCGATGCTCTTCCACCGGCTGCACCAGCATGGATTGTCGGTACGCATTGCAGGCGATCTCCGACTCGAACACGAGATGGCGATGCTGGACTACGATCGGCGAATGACGCCGGCGCGCTTCGCCACTTTCTTTCGGCGGAGAGCGACTTCATGGATCTATATCGAGGGCCACTGGAGCGCGGGATGCACCTGCTGCGGCTGGCGGCGCGCGTAGCTGCGCCAGAGGAGCTATGCGGACCCGGCATTTGCACGGTTGAGCCGGAGCGCGCTGTGGGAACGCCTGACGACGCGGCGGGCAACGCGCCTGGCCGGGCACGCATGGATGAGGAGTCGCGGGTGCAGATCGCTTTTGATCACCAGGTGACATCGCTACAGGATGCCGGCGGGATGTCGCGCTATCACTACGAGCTGGCGCGGCAGATTCGCGGGCGCGAGGGCGTGTCGCTCGATCTGCTGCTCGGCGGGCAGAGTTCGGTGCTGCCGTTTGCGGAGTTGAAGGGCGAAGGGCGTGCGCGTCGCGAAGCTGGAAGAGTCGGATGCGAGCTGGCTATGCGCGCTACGCGATGAATGCGTTGTGGACGGCCGCGACCGCGCCGGCGCGGGGACGATACGACATCTATCATGCCGGCTATCACCGATGGGAACCGGCGATTCGGCATCGCGCGCTGGTGGCAACGCATCATGATGCGACGCAGGAGAGATTTCCCGAGCTGTTTCGGAATGCGGCGGCGATCCGCACCCGCAAGGGCAGGCTCTATCAACGAGCCGACATCGTGATCTGCGTTTCGGAGTCTGCGCGGCAGGATTTGATGGAAATCTACCGGGTCCCGGAGGCGCGAACCCGCCTGGTCCATCACGGAGTGACGCCGGTTGCCGAGACGACGGCCGCATTCGAGGATGGCGACGCGCGGCCATATGTGCTCTACGTGGGATCGCGAAGTGCGTATAAGAACTTTCCCGCGCTGATGCAGGCGTTTGGGAAAGCGGAGTCTGCGCGCTCGATGCGGTTGGTGGTGGCGGGCGGCGGCGCGTGGAGCGATGCCGAGCGCGCGGCGATGGCGGAGAACGGCCTGGAGAATCGAGTCTGTTGCTGCCACGCGTCGAAGAGGCGGCGCTGGGCGCGCTCTATCGTGGTGCCGCGCTGTTCGTCTATCCGAGCCGGTATGAGGGATTCGGATTGCCGCCGCTGGAGGCGATGAGTGCGGGCTGCCCGGTGCTGGTGAGCCGCACCTCCTCGTTACCGGAGATTTGCGGCGATGCCGCCTATTACTTCGACCCGGCAACGAAAGGAGCGCTGGAGCAGGAACTGGAGCGGCTGCTTGGCAATTCCACGCTGCTTGGCGCGAAGGTCCATGCCGGTCGCGCACGGGTGGGACGATACACTTGGGAGTCGGCTGCCGCGGGGACGCTCGCGGTCTATCGCGAGGCTCTGGACCGAGTCCAGAAACGGGCTCAGAAACGGGACCGGTGAGCGGCGCCTTGCGGCTGAGCTTTGCCGGCAGCCTGCCCTATTGCTCATGCGAATCCTGCTCCTGAACCAGGCTTTTTATCCCGACGTGGTGGCGACGGCGCAGTACCTGACCGGTCTGGCGGAGGCGTTGGCCGAGCGCGGGCACGAGGTGCGAGTGCTGGCAGCACGTCGGGCCTACGACGATCCGGCGCGGCGGTTTGCAAAACGAGAGCGATACCGCGGTATCGAGATCGAGCGTGTGGGTGGCACCGGGTTCGGAAAGGATGCGAAATGGCGCCGTGCGCTGGATTTTGGCAGCTTCCTGCTGCTTGCGGCGGTGCGCGTTCTGACGGCACCGCAGGTCGACTGTGTGGTGGCCCTGACATCACCACCGCTCGTGGCGGCGCTGGCTGCACTGCGCTGCAGGCTGAGCGGCGAGCGGTTCGTCTACTGGGTGATGGACATGAATCCGGACGAGGCGCTGGCGGCGGGATGGCTGCGGCCGGGGGTCGTGGCCTGGCTGCTGGAGCGGGTTTCGCGCTTTACATTGCACGCGTCGGATGCGGTCGTCGTCTTGGACCGGTACATGCGGGAGCGCGTGCTGGCCAAGGGGGTGGCGGAGAAGCGGGTGTGGGTGGTGCCGCCATGGTGCATGGATCGATATGCTTTTTGGGACCCGGAGGGCCGGGCGGCCTTTCGGGCGCGGCATGGGCTCGACGGGGAAGTATGTGGTGATGTATTCCGGCAACCACAGTCCGGTGCATCCCCTGGATACGCTGCTGGAGGCGGCGATCCGGTTAGGAGCCGACCCGCGCTTCTGCTTTGTTTTCGTCGGAGGTGGGAGCGAGTTTCGCCGGTTACGCGGGGCCGCTGAGGCACGGGGACTGGCCAACGTCAAGTTTCTACCCTATGAGCCGATAGAGTCGCTTGCCGGGTCGCTTTCCGCCGCGGATTTGCAGGCGGTGGTGCTGGGAAGTGCGATGGTAGGGACGATCCATCCGTCGAAGCTCTACAACATCCTCGCGGTCGGCAGCCCGGTCTTGTACATAGGGCCGGAACGGAGCCACATCAGCGATATCATGGACGAGAAGAACGAGGAGAAGAACCGGGGACAGAAGGCTGGCCCCAGCAGCTACATCCGGGTGGATTTTGGGGATGTAGCCAGCTTGACGGCTTGGCTGGAGGCGGACTGGGCAAACTGGGACGAAGGGGGCCGGGTGGGCATCAATCCCGGTTCGCGCAACTATCTGCAGGAGTTGCTGTTACCACAGCTTGTTCACATTGTTGAAGGTTCGCGTTGAAACCCGGAATTTTGGTGTATCGTCTATTGTTGTCAAAGCGTAAATGTATGAAAAGTAGTGGACTTGTGGTTTCAGATGCCTTTTTTACCACGTAGTAAAACAGGCAATCGATTCAGTACGTAGGGGTAAACTCATTCCGTGGAAGGTTCCAATTCAGGCTGTGTTGTTCAATCGATCTCAAAGCGGTGCTTAGCGATACTTTTGCGATAATTTCATGAGTAGGTGCCTTATCTGCGTATGAGATAGGGCTGGCTGTAAACGGGAAAAAGAGTTTCCTCGACGCGGGTAGCGTGACACACTCAATTGCAGTATTAGAACTTGGGTAACCCGATGTTCGATTCCCCCGCTGCATCTGAGCTAACAGGATGCAGCCTCGACCTTAACGCGTCAGAGTGGGGAGAAAAATCCCCGCGCGCGCCGAACAGACGGGCAAAAAGTGTATCCAAGGATACTGAATGAGTTCATTTGAAACCTCACGTAGCCTCTCCGTTCAGCCTTTGTGGAATGACTATTCACGGAAGAGCGCCGGCCCCCTTCGCGAGGAGCGGCTGCGTGGAGGCGGGGCCTCAGCAGTTGCAATCGAAGAAGTTGAAGTAGAAGCCGCGGTCGTTCCGAACGGGAGCGAGTGGTCCCTCTGCTCGCTACGCCGCGCTATGGATTTCACGTTGGCGTTTTTCGGTCTGCTCCTGTTCTCGCCTGTTTTTGGCATCCTTGCGATCGCAGTGCGGCTCAGTTCGTCCGGCCCCATCATTTTCCGCCAGCAGCGGGTAGGCCGCCTGGGGCAACTGTTCACCATCTACAAGTTCCGCACCATGGAGGCCCAGCCCCAGCCGAAGGGTCTTTCCGTCACGCGGCATGGCGACCGCCGGGTCACCCAGGTGGGACGCCTACTTCGCCGTTACAAACTGGACGAGCTGCCGCAACTGGTGAATGTGCTTTTCGGGGACATGAGTCTGGTGGGTCCGCGGCCCAAGCTTCCTGACCATCAGCATCGCCAGGCACAGTCCATGCCGTTCCGGCCCGGAATTACAGGTGCGGCCACGCTGGTCTTTCGCTGCGAAGAGGAGATGCTCCGGCAGATTCCCGAAGAACAGATCGAGGCATTCTGCAAGTACAAGCTGACGCCATACAAGACGAGCCTGGACTTCGCGTATGCGGAACGCTCCACCTTCCGCAGCGATATGGGGCTGATGTTGCGCACTGCTCAGGTGTGCGTGATGCGTAGCAAGGCGAGGCCGCCGCAGCCGAGCGCGATTGTCTAAAGTTCGCATCGCTGTACGTGCCTGAAATACGCTCTATACTCGAAAACAGATGTGAGATGAGGCCCTGCCGGGCCTCATGTTGCGTGCGCACAGAAGATCATGAGCGAGCGAGAGAGCGAAAGATCCATCCAGACCGTTTCTGACGAACAGGTGCTGCAGGTTGCGGCGCTTGCGAATCTTGAGCTCACGCCGGAGGAGCTTCCGGCGATGGGGCGCGACCTGAATGCCATCCTCGGCTACATTGCGCAGTTGAATGAGCTGGATGTAGCCAATATTGCGCCGATGGCGCAGGTGACGGAAATCATTCCGGACGCGGCGGCTGCGGATGCCGAAACGCCGCTGCGCGAGGACACGCCCGTGCCCTGTCTGGAGCGTGCGCCAGTGATGCAGGCAGCGCCGGAGACCGACGGCGCATTCTTCAAAGTGCCGCAGGTGATTGGGCGATGAGTACTCAGACGAACAGCATAGCGGCGCCCACGATGACGCTTCGTGAGTTGGGGCAACGGGTCATCTCCGGCGAATTAAAGGCCGCGGAGCTAGTGAGCGGCTATCTGGAGCGCATTGCGGCGCGCAATCCGGAAATCAACGCGTATCTTTCCGTGGCTAATGAGAGTGCGCAACGTACTGCAGAAGACCTGGACGCGGCGGCGCGGCGCGGTGATCCACTGGGACCGCTGGCCGGTGTACCGGTGGGCGTCAAGGATGTGATCGCGATGGAAGGCATGGCGGCGACGGCGGGCTCCCGGATTCTCGAGGGATATACGCCGCCCTACACCGCGACAGCAGTGCGCCGGCTAAAGGCGGCGGGCGCGGTGATGCTGGGCAAGCTGAATTGCGATGAGTTCGCGATGGGCTCCTCGAATGAAAACTCCGCGTACGGAGTGGTGCGGAATCCGGCAGCGCTCGATCGCGTGCCAGGGGGGTCGAGCGGCGGTTCGGCGGCGGCCGTAGCGGCGGAGATGGCAGCGGCGAGCGCTGGGTACGGATACCGGCGGCTCGATCCGGCAGCCGGCATCGTTCTGCGGCGTGGTGGGCGTGCTTGCCGACCTATGGGCGCGTCTCGCGTTATGGTCTGATCGCGTTTGCGTCGTCGTTGGATCGCATCGGGCCGTTTGCGCGCACGGTGGAGGACGCGGCGACGGTGCTTGGTGTGATCGCGGGACACGATCCGCTGGATGCGACGTCGTCGGAGCGGCCGGTGCCGGACTATGTGGCGGAGTGCAGCAAGCCGGTGGAAGGTCTGCGCGTGGGTGTGCCGGCGGAGTACTTCGCCGAGGGGCTGGACGCGGAGGTGCGGCTCGCAGTCGAGAAGGCCATGGATTCGCTGCGCGCACAGGGCTGCGCGATCACGCCGGTATCGTTGCCGCATACGCGCTATGCGGTGCCCACGTACTACGTGCTGGCGACCGCGGAAGCGAGCGCGAACCTGGAGCGATTCGACGGTGTGCGTTACGGCTATCGCGCACCGGGGGCGAAGACGCTCTCCGAGATGTACCGCGAGACGCGCGACGGCGGCTTTGGGCGCGAGGTGAAGCGGCGCATCCTGCTGGGTACATACGTGCTGAGCGCGGGCTACTACGACGCGTACTACCGCAAGGCGCAGCAGGTGCGGCGTGTGCTGGCGGAGGATTTTCTGAAGGCGTTTGCGAAGGTGGATGTGATCGTGACCCCGACCGCACCGACACCGGCTTTCCGCATCGGCGAGAAGACGGACGATCCGGTATCGATGTATCTCGCGGACATCTACACCGTCACCGCGAGCCTGGCGGGGATCTGCGGTGTTTCCGTGCCGTGCGGTGTGTCGAGCGAAGGACTGCCGATCGGCGCGCAGGTGCTGGGGCCACACTTTGGCGAGGGCACGGTCCTTCGCGCGCGCGCGGGCTATTGAGGGACTGGCCGCCCGGAAATAGAGCGGTGGCACTTCAGGTAGCAATCAAGCGAGCTGCGGAGCTACTTCACGCCTTTGCTGGCATCCCACGCGCCCTGCTCTTTGCGCACCATGACGATCTCGCCGATGTGATACGCGTTGTGCGTGCTGATGTTCGCGAGGGTTGGTGCCCATTCGGTGAGCTGTGCGTCCGTTGCTGACTCGACTGCCTTTTCGATGTCGGTCATTACCTGATCGAGTTGGTGGACGGTGTCGTTCCACTGTTTCGCGTTGAAAGCGGTGAAGGTGTCCGTCGTTGTGCCGGTTGAAGTTCGGGGGGTTTTCACCACGGAACTGCTGGGAGCGCGCGTTGATTCCAGAAGACTAGGTGATAGGCGAGCTGGCCGACGGAATGGTTGCCTTTGCCGTCTGTCCAGTTGGCCTGCTTGGGTGTGAGGTTTGCGACCGCGACATTCCCGCAGACGAACCATTCGCTTTTGTCATGTGTGCTGTGCAGCTGGGCGAGCAGGATGGAGCGCAGGGTGGGTGCGGGCTTCGGCTGCTGCGCTCCTGCGGGGAGGATGCAGGCCAAGGCAAGCGCCATCGTCGTGATGAGTGACTTCATGCGGTTTCCTCGGGAAGAATTTTGGACTCAAGTATGCCGGCGGACAGTCTAGTGTGCGAGGAGTGATTCGGGCCCGGATTTGTGACGAATATGAGAATTGCCGTGCCGACTATGATTTGCGGCGCTTTATAGCGGCTGGTAGTAGCGCTTTTCCGGGTTGGCGCAGGCGAGACAGAGGTGCTTCCCATCGCGTTCGACGAAGCGGTCGTAGTTGATGCCTTCGCCGCATTTTGCGCAGGCGAGTCGCTCGCCTTTGTAGCCGGGAAATTCTTTGGGTGGCAGCGTGACGCGAACCCACTCTTCGGTGAAGAGATCGGCATCGGGCATTTCGCGGTAGGCGAGCATCTGCTGCTGGTTCTTGCCGTCGATCTCGGGGTGCAGCGTACGGGCGAGTTCCTTTGACGATTCGCGCGCGGCGATGCGGATGGCGCGATCGCTTGGGAGATCGATAAAGGTGGCGGCCATCTTGCCCCAGTCGCGAAACTTGAGCGCGCGTTTGCCCAGGCGGCAGCCGGTCACCACGCCGATGGCGTCGGTGGCGCAGCGGTCGATTTCGACGAAGGTGACGAGGCGCTTGCGATCGCGGCCGCGCGGCTCATCGATGCCGAGACGGTGACAGCCGAGCATGGCCATACGAACGCCGAGGATCTGGCCGGCGCACAGGTGGCCATGCGCGACTTCTGCCATGGCGAGGAGTTCGTTGAAGGATTCCATGCTCCTGGATTTTAATCTCTGGGTCCATTCTGCGCTCCGCACCGGGGGGTGATGCTTGGTGGATGTGTGTGCGTGTCACTGCCGGCAAATTGCACGAGCGAAACGAGTCCGGCTATCGTCACATCCATGGCGCGAATAGGATGCTGTGAATAAGGATCAGGGACACGATGAGTGAGACTACAAATCGCCGGCCTGGCAAGGAACGCGGTCGCGTGAAGGCCGACGCCCGAAGAGGGAGAACTGTTTCCGGCAGAAGAGGGGCGGCAAGTTCATCCGATCATGGCTTCATGCATGGGGCGATCAGTATCTTCATACTGTTCCATCTGATTGCCATCACATGCTGGGCTCTGCCGTGGAACGTCGCTCCTCTGAGAGGAGTAAGGGAGATGGTTCGTCCTTACATGGTTTGGAGTGGTTTGTTCCAGACGTGGGACATGTTCGCGCCGAATCCCAAGTCGATCAACTCGTATATCAAAGCTGTCGTCATCACCGAGAATCGGCATATGAAGGTGTGGACTTTTCCTCGAATGGAGGAGCTCAGCTTTCGGGAGCGGTATCGCAAAGAGAGATATCGAAAGTTCGAGGATGCGCTTCAGGATCAACAGCTCGAAACTCTATGGCCCGATGTTGCAACTCATATCGCGCGGCTTTTGAAGAGCCCCGGCGATCGTCCGGACAAGGTATTGCTGATTCAATTCCGGGCCGATATCAAGCCGGGGGCGGACGAGTCCGCGGGTTCGGTCGCCGAGCCGCACATTCTCTATGAGGGCTATGTCGAGCCCGGGGATCTCAAGTGAATCTGCAAAGACTGGTAAGGGCGTGGGAGCAGTTCTTCTTCACTCCGCAATCTCCGCTCCCCATCGCGCTCTTCCGCATCATTTATGGCCTTTGCGTCTCGGCGACGGTGATCCTGCTGCACGGAGACTGGCTGGACTGGTTTGGTGTACACCGCTGGATTTCGACGGCAACGGCGGCGAAGGTGGAACCCGGTGTGCGGCTCAACCTGTTCGCCCTGATGCCACAGGACGATCGCTGGATCGCAGCGTTCTTCTGGGTTTTTCTGGGCTTCGCTCTGCTTCTTACGATCGGTTTGTGGACGCGCTTCAGCTGCGTAGCCGTGTTTCTCTGCCTGGTTTCCATACAGCAGAGAAATCTGTGGATGTTGCACGGCGGTGATGCGTTCCTGCGGGTCGCAGGCTTCTTCCTCATGTTTGCGCCCGCGGGAGCGGCATTGTCTCTGGACCGTGTGATACGAATCCGCAGAGGTCTGGAAGGGCCTGCTCCTGCGCCGAGAGCTCCATGGGCGCAACGCATGATCCAGTTCGAGTTGGCGCTGATGTATTTCACCGCCTTTTGCTGGAAGTTGAAGGGGCACACGTGGCTGCATGGGACGGCGCTCTATTACGTCCTCCACCTCCACTCCATTGCGCGATTTCCTCTACCTGGATGGATTCAGCATCCAGCAATTCTGAGGATCGGCAGCTGGTTTACCCTTTTGCTCGAGTTCAGTCTGGGAGTTCTCATCTGGTTCCGGCGATTCCGCTACCCTCTGCTGCTGGTCGGGGTTCTCTTCCACCTGTCTGTTGAATATGCGTTGAACCTGCCCATGTTCGAATGGGACGTATTGACGGCGTATGTGCTCTTTCTCGATCCAGCCGATCTCGAACATGCATGGCGTGGCGTGCAACAACGCCGGCTACGGGAATAGGGATCAGCAAGGCTGACCAGATCTTTCTTGTCTTCCACTGACTCCCGCATCAAAATTGAAAGCCAATGACTCGTAGCTCTTTGTATCCCTGGTTGTCACCGATCTGCTTTTTTCTGTGTGTGTCCAGTTTGTTTGGTCAAGGCCAATTTCCCCTTCCTGCCATCCCGGCCGGGACGAATCTGAACGATCCGGAGGTTCTATTACCCCTCGCCATTTCTGCAAACAGTCTGGACGTATCAGGATTAACGCCATGGCATTTGGTGGCGTCTTACGAAGCTTTTGATGCGGCCGGCAAGCCCGTAGATCAGGGCACCTATGAGGAATGGCGTATCTCGCCGGTTAAATCGAAGCGCACGTACACCGGCACACTTTTCAATCAAACGGAATATGAGTCGACAGACGGATCATTCTACGAAACGGACGCGGGCGCGGCACCCTGGCCGCTGTCTCTCATTACGAAACAATTCAGCCATCCGATGCCGGATGGTGACGACACGGACGGCAGCGAACCGGAGCTTCATCCATTCTCCGTAACAAAGTCGGTGAAGTTGAGTTGCCTGATGCTGACGCAACCCATGAAGAAGACCCACTGGCCGCTGGGATTGTTTCCAACCTATTGCTTCAATTTCGGCAGCGACATGCTTCGCTTTGAGCTCTTCGACGGCAGTATCGAAGCGATACGAAATCAGATGGCAACGTTCCATGGTACCTATCTCGCGAAAGACATTGCCCTGAGCGATGACGGCAAGCCGCTCCTTCGCATGCACCTCGTCAGCCTGTCTGGCATGAGTCAGAGCGAGGTTTCTGCACTCAATGCAGCAACGAACTTCGCCAAGGTAATGCCGCCGAAGCAGGTGGATCTATCTACCGGAGTTATGACGGGGAATAAGATCGGTGGCCCGAACCCAATTTATCCTGAGCGGGCCAAGCAGAACCATATTCAGGGCAAGGTGGTTATGCGGGCCCGCATTGGCACTGACGGCCGAATCCATCAACTGCGCGTCGTCTCCACTAGCGACGAGTCATTATCTATTGCTGCTCTTGCCGCAGTCGAACGGTGGGTTTATAGACCGTACATGCTGAAAGGAAAGCCCGTCGCTGTGCAAACTCAGATCAATGTCATATTCACCTTGGGTGGCTAAGAACAGATCTGCTGGCTAGTTGCTAGCGGAGCCTGCATTTCCACTGCTGCTCTCGTCGGTGTCGCCGTCTTCCACCAGGACTGCCGATAGCCCGACGAGGTTGAAGTTCATGGGCTCGGCGACGCCTGTGGGGCTGAAGCTGACGCGGAGGGGATCTCGCTGCCAGGCGGCTTTGGCGCAGGCAGGGAGGGCTGGAGGGCCGGAGACCGGAGGCGTTGGCGTCCAGGGGCCGATCTTCTTGGCGAGGATGGGTCGGCGGGCGGCGACCTGCGCGACAACAGCATAGAGCTGATGCCCGCCCGAGGTGAGGCCGCAGTAGGCGGCGTAGTCGCGGAACCAGATGACCTGAGAGACCGCTGGGTCGTAGTCGGGCAGCTTCATGGCGGTGACGTGGCCGTTGGTGCGGTCGATCATGATCCAGGGGCCGCGCTGCCAGATCCAGTGCTCGGTCTTGTCACCGGGCAGGGAGTCGTTGAGACGCAGGGCGCGACGGACGACGAAGCTGCGGTCCGTGATGTCGTGGACTTCACCGGTGGTCCAGTCCTTCACCTTGTCGTCAACGATGAGGGGACGGACGTGAAGAGTCTTTTCGTCTGGAGCGGCGCCAGAGGGATCCGAGACGATGCTGTAGGGAACGCGCTTGCCCGCGCCAATACCGACGGTATGGGGCTTGGCCCGGCCGCTGGCCCAGAGGGGAGTAGGCAAAAGTGGCAGAGAGAGGAGCAGGAGAAGAGGCAGGGCCTGAGTGCGCAGCCGGAGTTGCATAGTGCCCCGAGGGTAGCGGGGTGTGGACCGGCAGGGAACTCCCCGAGGGTGGGAGGCGCGGTACCGCAGTGGGCGCGGAAGTCTACGGGCGGGTTTTGTGGTCAGGCTGAGGCGGTCCGAAGCCGAAGTCGTAGGTGTCCGGTGGCGGCTTGGGGCGGCCCGCCATCTCGTTGCGCAGGAGGATCCACGTGAAGTAGACGCCGATGATCAGTGCGACGCCAAAGAAGATCATGATGAAGATGTTCGTCATTGGCGCGCCTTTCTATCTAATGGTGTGATGCGGTCGAGTGAGCCGAATGTAGGCTGCGTGGCAGGCCATCGTCAAGCGTATTGCGGTCACTCTCAGTAACCCTTTGGGAGCGGCGTATGTTGCGGAGAGCTCAGTATTTGTCCGGTTATCGTTGACTGGCGAAGTGAAGGCGCGGACCGAAGGTGGCAGCCCGTTTCGGGCGCAGCCTACATCACCTAAGAGTGCCATTGAGGCAGAAGTTGTATTTCTGCATAGTTGTGGAACTATGGCTTTATTCGGAAACGATCGCCCTGTCATGCCGTCCTTCAAAACCGCTCCTGAGGCGGATAGCTCTGCGCGGAGCCCTTTTGATGACTTGAACCGCCTGGAGCGGAATGGCGCGCCCGCCCCCGAGCGCAATGGCAGTGGCAATCCCGACCGGAATCTGGCCCGCCAGCTGGATCGCGCCGACGACCGGAATCCTGCAGATGTGCGAGCGCAGGATCGGCTGGAGCGAGTGCTGGAACGAAATGGCAAGGAACTGGAACGGGAGCTTGATCGGAATACCGATCGACACCTGGATCGCGAGCCGGACCGCGAACAGGAACGTGCGGCCGCACTGCCGCAGGCCCCACGAAAGATCGCCGAGTGGACGCATCCGCTGATTGAAGGCTTATTTTCTAAGCTGCCTCATCCGGAGACCGAGTGGCCGCTGGCAGCACGCCAGAAGTGGCTGCAGACCGCGGCGAGCATCTTCGACCTGATGTATGCGCCGAACAATACGGACGCGGGCGAACTGTCGATCCGTGTAGAGCGCACTCCCGCTCACTAGGGGCTGACCGTCCGGGCAACGGCGGTGCTTGCCGCACGGGCGACTGCGCCTTTGGCGCGTTCCGATGGGTTTGCTCCCTTTGGTCGCTCACTTGGAGTATCCAATTTCTCGCGGGCAAACTGCAGATCCTTCGCTTCGCTCAGGATGACATCTTCACGAAGATATTCTGGATCACATCCTGGTGATTTTCTTCATTCCATACGCAAGGCCTGCATGGGCTCGGTGGAGGCAGCGCGGCTGGCTGGCCACCAGGCCGCGAAGAGGCCGGTGAGCAACAACACGCCGCAAGTCGCAGCGAGCGTGAAGGGATCGCGCGGCGCAATGCCGAAGAGCAGGCTGCGCAGCAGTTGCGCGCCGGCGAGCGAAGCGGCCAATCCGACGACCAGCCCCAGACCCACCAGCAGACCAGCTTCGCGTAGCACCATGCGCAGAATATCCGTCCGCTGCGCGCCAATGGCCATACGCACTCCGATCTCTTTTGTGCGCCGGGCCACGGAGTACGACATCACGCCGTAGAGACCCGCGCCGCCCATCAGCAGGGACATGAGCCCGAAGCAGCCGAGCAGCAGCATGGTAAAGCGCTGCTGCGCCGTGGAGGCGCGCATGACGTTCTGCATGGTCTCCACGCTGAGCAGCGGAGTGCGCGCATTGTCCATGAAGATGCGCCGGGCCGCGGTCGTGACGTCAACCTGGCTTGATTTGGTGCGCACCACCCAACTCTGGCCCAGCAGCCCGGATTCCTGTGTTTCCCGGTCGGGAATTTGTGCTTGCGGAAGGTACAGAATTGCCGGTGCTGGCGCATCCAGTCCGGCATTCTTCGTATCGCCGACGACGCCGACAATCTCCCGGACGCTGTCTTCGAAGCCAGGACCCATCACCGCGCCGATGCGGATGTGCTGGCCGAGGGGATTCTGCCCCTTGAAGTAAGCAAGCACGACCTGCTGGTTGATGATGACCACAGGCTCGGCGCCGTGGGTATCGGAGAGGCGGAAGCTGCGTCCCGCCATCACGGGAATGCGCAATGCGTCGAAGAAATCGGCCGTGACGGGCATGTAATCTTCGCTTCCGCCAGCGTTCGGGGTGCCTGCTGGCCGCCCGAGGATGTCGAAGGGCATCGTCGGCGTGAGCTGCGTGGGTAGGGTATTCACGGCAGCGGCGGCCTCGACGCCGGGCTGCGCCTCGAGGCGCGCAGCGAGCTCATCCATGCGCTGGCCGAGCGAGGCGCTGGTGGTGGCCTGCTGCCCGGTGAAGCTGGTCTTGAAGGTGAGTACGTTTACCGAGTCGAAGCCGGGAGAGACGTGTACCAGCTTCCAGAAGCTGGTGAGCAGCAGTCCGGCGGCCACCATGAGCACCAGCGATACGGCCACTTCACTCACTACCAGCGATTTCTGCGGCAGATTGCGGCCGGCCGCCATCTGCGCGGAGTTCACGCGGAGCGACTCGTTGAGCTGGGTGCGCCGGCTCTCGACGGCGGGCACCAGGCTGAAGAGCAGAGCGCAGGCCAGCATCAATCCAGCCGCGAAGAGCAAAGCCGATCCGCCAATATGCAGACTGGCAAACTGCGGCAGCGGCAGCGGACTAAGGTGCATGAGCGCCGGTGTGGCGAATGTCGCCAACTCGACTCCCGCTGCCCCGCCGAGGATGCAGAGGAGGGCGTTCTCCACCAGAAGCTGCCGCAGGAT
The DNA here is from genome assembly GCA_963815025.1 of uncultured Acidobacteriaceae bacterium. Lineage (GTDB taxonomy): Bacteria > Acidobacteriota > Terriglobia > Terriglobales > Acidobacteriaceae > KBS-83. The sequence continues at coordinate 1,209,561 of CAWFFD010000002.1, forward strand.
ACGCCAGCCGGAGGCGCCAAGCGCGGCGCGCAGACCCATTTCACGACGGCGCGCGATGGAGCGCGTGAGCAGCAGGCTAAGAATATTCGCGGCGACGATCACCAGAATCAGGCCGACGGCGCCCATCAGCATCTGAAGAGCCGGCCGCACCTGACCAACCAGCGAGTCGTGGAAATCAAGAACGCGCACCATCTCGTATTGATTCCACAAGTCCGGATAGGTGCTTTTCAATTGCAGCAGAGTGCGTCTGAGATCATCTTCGGCCTGCGCGCGGGTGACGCCGGGCTTGAGCCGTCCGACGAAGTTGTACATGTTGCTCTGATCTTTGGGACTTTCCGTGATCGGCAGTGGCGTCCACACGTCCACTTTGGCATCGAGGCGAAACGCGGGATTCGCGACGCCGACGACGGTGTATGGCTTGTTGCCGAGGGTGATGGAGCGGCCGAGGATGCTGGGATCGGCAGCAAAGTGCTGCCGCCAGGTTGCATCGCTTAAGACCGCGACCCCGGGGACGTTCGGGACCATGTCTGCCGGAGAGAAGCCACGGCCGATCCTCGGCTCCATCTGAAAGACATGGAAGAAGCCAGAGGTGGCGCGCAGTGCCTCCAGCGGAACTACCTGATCGCCTTGAAGCAGATTCACGTGGCTGGGAATGTAGTCGTAGGCGGCGGCCGATTCCAGGGTGCGGCTGGCGCGGTGCATGAAGAGCGTCTTGGTTCCTGAGTAGGCCGGCACCACCGTGTCATGAAGCACCGGATAGAAGCGGTTGATACGCACCACGCGTTGCGGCTGCGGAAAGGGCAGCGGCCGGAGGATAACGCCATAGAGGATGAGGAAGACGGTGAGATTGGCTCCGATGCCGAGCGCCAGTGTGAGCACGGCGGCAGCGGTGAAGCCGAGGTTCTTGCGCAACTGCCGCGCGGCATAGAGCAGATCGTGGGCAAGGAAACTCGTCATCGTCTGCAGCTCCTGGAATAGAAGACACCAAATCCCTGCACAGGAGAGTGCAATTGGTCATCCATGAACCTGGCCGCATGCAATGCTGCAACGCATTGATTCTTCAGGCTGCAAATGATGGCAGGCTGGGCCGCATACGAGCCGCGCGTCCGGTTTCGGACGGGCTATGTTCGGCAGTGGACAAAGGTTAACGCTTCGAAATCGCCAAAGGGCGACTTACAGGAGGCTATTGCCCGTGATGCGTGGCGGCGTGCTCCGGCGCGCTGCCTTTGGTCTCCTCGATAGCATCGTCGATCATGGAGTAGAGCTTGGTCCGATCCACCACCTCGACGAAGGGCGTGCCCCGGGTCTGGTTGGTGACCACCCAGATGGTGGGGGTGTGCTGGATGCCGATACTCTGGCCGAGCGCGTAATCGGCTTTTACGAGGGCGGCGAGCTTGCCCTGGGGATCGATGACGAAGGGCAGCGCCAGTTTGTGGTCGGCAGCGAACTTCTCCGTAAAGGCGTGCAGGTTGGGCAGCCCCTTGCTGCCGTCATAGGTGCCGGCGTCGGTGATGACGGTGATCTCATTCTGGTGAGCAAAGACGGCGTCCCGATATTCGTCGCCAAGCTTCTTGCTCTTGGTGTCGAACCAGCGGGCGTTGACGGCTGCCTGGAAGCTCCAGTCGTGCTGCGGCAGCGGGAAGTCGTGACGCAGCCAGGGGATTTTGTACTGCTCGGCAGCCGCCTTGAGCAGCGGATTGGCGCGGGCGCAGTCCGGGCACTCCAGATCGCCAAACTCGACGATGGCGACACGCGCACCGGCCGGCGGATGCAGCGGCGCGGTGTTGTGCACCTCCGTCCTTTCCTGGGCCACAGCGCGGACTGAGAGGGCTGCGGGCATGACAAACAGCGTGGCGGCGAGGGCGGCGGAGAGCAGGAGGGGAGCTGGGCGCATGGGCATTCTGTTGGACGCGAAACTGCTTCCATTGTATCGGGGACTGGCCGTCCGGGCACATGCGCCGGTGGCGCGTTCTGAGAGGTTCGCTCCGTTGTCGCTCACTGCTGCATTTGTGGGCGACCGTTGCAGACTGCAGGTCCTTGCCCTTCGCTTCGCTCAGGGGCAGGATGACAGGCCTGTGAAGCTCACGTGCCTGGGCGGCGAGGTATTTCCTTCGCAGCGTTGCCTGTTTGCGGTGGAGTCGGCCGAGAGCGGCGAGGTGTAGATCGTCTCCGGTTGGTTGCAGGCCGGTTTGGTGGAGGAAGAGTGCGGCGATCAGATTTGGGTTGCGGCGGACGATGCGGAGTTGGCGGCGGAGCTCTTCTTTCCGGTCGGCCACGGTGCCGGTACCCCCTCCCCCCTCCCGGTGCGGGAGGCTGCGGTAGAAACCGTGCCGAATCATGAGGATATGGACTGTTCCGAGCATCAAATTCGTCTTTCTAAAGGGGTTACCGCTAAATTCGTCCAACCATTGAAGTTAGGATCTGCCATCCAGGCAGGCGCGCCTGCGGCGCGGGCTGCCGGGTTCGCTCCGTTGTCGCTCACGGTTGGATTTGTGGCCGACCCTGAAACCCAAAACAAAACTAAAAAAGCCACCGAGACCGTTCCATTTCCTCAGGTGGCTTTCGCCGGGCTTGAGCGATGAGCAGCTTTTCTTAAAGGAAAAGCTGCGTCAGCAGCGCTCTTCGATCCGACGGTCAGGAAATGGAACGGGGATGGTGGCTTTTTGTCTCTGTCTTCTGTGACTGAAACTGTATCTATTTCCAGAGTAGCAAATTGAGTGGGTTAAAACGGCAGGTTTTTGCGCGGATTCCCGATGTGGGAGTTACCTCGGCGCAGGATGCACGAGGCATTGCCGGCGCGGCACGAAGTGTCACTGACGAGAAGCCTGCATTGGCGATTTGTCACCACTTCAAGTGGAAGCACCAGGTTGCGTGCTATTCCGTTCGTAGCGCGTTCATCGGATCGACTTGCGTGGCACGCAATGCGGGGACGGACATGGCAGCGAGTGAGACGGCAACGAGCAAGCCCGCTGCGATGCCGTACGCCGATGCGTCGAAGCTCCGAAAGGGGAATGGCGACCTTCTAGCCAAGTGAGCAAATGCCAACACCGCCGGTACCGCGAGCGCAATGCCACACGCCAATCCGACCGCGATCTGGCGCGCGCCTCGCAGCAGAACGAAGCGGAAGATTGTGACGCGGTTCGCGCCCAGCACCAAACGAACGCCGAACTCGCGTGTACGTTGACTGACAGCGAACGACAGCACCCCGTAAACGCCGGTGACGGCGAGCAGTACGGCAATCGAAGCCATTACGACAATAATGCGCGCCAGCGATCGCACGCTCTCGGCATCTGCCTCCAACTCCTCCCAAATTGTCTGAGGTGTCGTCTCCTGCGTGTGGTCCAGACTCTTCACTGCGTCGTAAATGGTCTTTTCCATGGTGGATGCGGTTCCTTTGAAGCGCACATACAGTTGTCCGTCGAGCGCGGACGGATCGCGCAAGGTGTAGAGGCGTGGACCATCGAGAACTCCGAAGCGTTCGGACCGGGTGTCCGCTGCGACTCCGACCACCTCATAGTGCTTTTCGTCGGGAGTGATCACGAATTTTCCGATCGGGTCCTTGCCGGGCCAAAACTGCTTTGCGAATGCCTGGGAGACGACGGCGACCGAGGTTGCATTGCTTGAAGTTGGATCGGAAGAAAGAAAGGACCGCCCGGCCATCATGCGGATGCCGAAAGTGGAGAAGAAGCCGGTGGAGACATTATCGATGGTCGCCGGCTCGCCCTGCCCCGTCGCCTGTTGCGGAAGCCGAATCTCGCTTGGAGGGCCCTGGCGAAACGGTCTCGCCGTCGCGTAGGCCAACGATTGCACGCCAGGAATGGCTCGGATGCGGGCTTCAAGAACGTGATAAAGATTCAGCGCCCGGCTCCGATTTTGCGGAGAGGTATCTATGGTCAGCGGAACCGAGAGCGTTTGTCGGGTTTCGAACCCCGGATCCATCGCGGTGACCATCCCAGGTATGCGTGCGAACATGACGCCGGCAACGAGAAGCACAAAGGTCATGGCGATCTGCACTACGATCAGGCCGCCGGTGGTCCGCGAGCGCATGGTGGTTGCGCCATCGCGCGCTTTGAGCGCGGTAACAAGATCCGTTTTCCACGCAGCATGCATGGGCGCGAGCGAGGAAGCGATGGTGGCTACGAAGACGAGAACGGCGAGATAGCCGAAGACTCGCCAGTTGGGGTGCATGAGGGGGACGAGGGCAGCCTGATTGTGATTTACCGCATTCATGATGATTTGCGGTATTCGGTAGGCCAGGACGACACTCAGCAGTCCAGCAATCAGTGCAGTGAGAAAGCTCTCCAGCGCCAGCATGCGCAGCAGCCGCGCCCGGCTCACTCCAAGAGCCAGCCGTACCGCAATCTCACCACGCCGCACTACGGCGCGGGAGAGAAACAGCATGGCCACATTGCTGCAAGCCAGCAGGAGCACGAGGGAAAGCGGACCCAGAATCAACGCCATCAGCGCGGCAATCGTGTCATGCTGCACAGGATCCTGGACGAACGATCCATTGGTCAGCAACACCGACGTCTTGCGGTTGAAGGTAGTGAACTTGCGCTCGACGTAGGCGCGGTCTTGTTGGCGAAGGATGGTTGTCAGTTCTGCCTTGGCGTCCGCGCGTGAAAATCCTGGCCGCAACCGTCCCGCGACCGCAAGCCACGGCGCATCGGGATCCGTGAGCGGGCTCGTGGCGAGGTGATCGAGTAGCGGATTGACTGTATATGGTACGTAGACTCCGCCTGCTGTGTGATTGGCAATGTCAGACGGCACGACGCCCACCACAGTAAAAGGCAGGCCATTGAGATGAATGGTCATCCCCACAATGTGCGGATTGCCGTCGAACTGATTCTTCCAAAAAGGCTCGGTGAGCACGGCGACTTGGACGACGGTACCGCGTTTGCATTCGCTAGAAGTCAACAAGCGGCCCACGAGCGGCCGATCGTTTCCGAACAAGTGAAAATAGTTGCAGGTCACCTGCAGAGTCGGGACGCTCCGGTGCGCCTCTTCAAGAAGGACTGCACTCTCCGTCCACGCTGCGGCGTCCTCAAATGTAGTGGCATGCGCGCGAACCGCATCGTAGTCCTCGGTGGTGAATGAAGAGTATTGTCCGGCCCCCGTGAACCAGCCTTCGTACCGCGGATAGACTTGGACGAAACGCGAGGGGTCTCTTTGCGTCGGCGGATTTAAAAACAACGCATTCAGCAGTGTAAAGACACCCGCATTGAGACCAATCCCAAGAGACAATGCCACGACCGCGGTGATGGAAAGCAGCGGTGCGCGACGTGCCGAACGGATCGTATAAAGAAAATCTTGCCGGTCAATCCACATCTATGGCCCCCCTCGAAGAGATGGTCCTTAGAATGGCACGAACCGTGAACTTGTGGCCACAGTTCCGGGACACCGAATATGCGCCCTGAGTTCGAATTCTGTGCGAATTACCGCCAATTTAGAGTTTCGGTGATTAGCGCGCGCAGTTGCACGAGAAATTGCCGGCGCGGCACGAAGTGGCACTGACGAGAAGCCGACTGATCCTCGGCGCTCAGCGCTGCCCTTATTTGCCCTGAGCAGCCGATGCGCTTAACCGCTTCAGGTCCACCAACGCCGCGGTGTATTGCGGACCACCCTTTGGGCAGCCATCGCGCGCGGCCTTGAGGCGCGCCAGCGCCGTCGTCCGTTGATGATGTATTAGCGCGTCCTCGGCGATGAAGTAGTTGGCGGCGCAAACCTGCCACTTCTGCCAAGCGGGGACGCCGCTGGCCGCAGCCACCATTACCTCATCCGCTGTCGCCTGTCCCAGATCGAGCTTCAGCAATGGCCCCGGCCATTTCGATAGGTCGGCCCCTGCTGCGACTCGCTCGAGTTGCGCCGCATCATCATGACCTTGCCTCCTCATGATCACGTGCAGCATCAGAGCTGAACTCACCGCCGAACTTGAAGATGGGGCAGTGGAGATGACGTGTATAAAGTCCGTGAGCGCCGCTGTCCCATCGGACTGTGCCGAATAGGCATAGCCACGGCTCTCATAGGCGCTCAGGTAATTCGCGTTCAGGTGAATCGCCTGATCGAAGTCTTGTATCGCTCTTCCGTAATCACCTTTTCTGTATTGTGCGACGCCACGGTTGTTATAGAAGTTGGCGCTCGGCTTATCAGAATCGCTTGATTGAAATCCTGAATGGCCCGGTCGTACTCACCCTTGTCGATGTAGGAGTTGCCGCGCTCGTAGTAGGCCAATGCAAAGTGGGGATCGAGACGGAGCGCTTCGTTGAAATCCTGAATGGCGCGGTCATAGTCGCCTTTCTTCTTGTAGGCGTATCCGCGGCTGTAAAAAGTTCCTACGGAAGTTGGGTTGAGATGGATCGCCTCGTTGTAGTCCCGAATCGCTCGTTCGTAGTCTCCCTTGTCCGTGTAGGCGACGCCGCGGTTGTTATAGACGACGGATCGCCTTTCGGGCAAAAAGAGTCCTGTCTCTAACGTCGTGAGCAAACCTGCCTGTATTAGGTTTGTGCAGCTGCTGATTCTTGCATCGGGGCTGCCCGACTGGCACTTCTGCATGTCTTCGTGTGTGTCCTGACCCAGAGCGACCATTGCCATCGCGAGCCAGAGGTAAGTGCATAGAGCTGACTTGCGAATCACGTTCGATTACTCCTTGCTCAGGGATTGCAGCCACACCATAGTCGCTTACTTCTTCTTGAGGACGGCGCTGGTGGCCTCGTCGTAGGCGACGCGCTCGGAGAATTTGCGCAGGTCGTCGTAGCGCGAGGCATCGACCTGGAGCTGCTTCACGGTGTAGTCGCGGGTGTAGTGCAGCGTGGTGGCATCGGCGGTGACGGCGCTGTGGTAGGAGGCGAAGTCGGTCTCTAGGCTGACGGGCTCGGGAAGCTCATCGACGACGTAGCCGGGCGGCAGGATGAGATCGATGTGGTCGCTGCGGGTCTGGACGGCACTGAGGTCGATGGGCCACGCGCGCGTTTCGCGGGGCAGGGGCCAGGAGTCCGAGCCGAGGATGCGAGGACGGACAAGCAGGAGATCGCCGGCGTTGCGCGCGTAGTTCGCGACGCGGATGGTGTAGCTGAGTTCCAGCGGGCGGCTGAGGTCGGTGGAGTGTTCCGCCGCGACTTTCTCGATGGTGACGCTATTGAGATCGCGGCGCAGGCGCTTTTCGAGATAGTCGCGTTGCTGCTGCTGGCTGCCCTCGGTAAAGGTCACTCGCGGCCGTTCCGCGGCATAGCCGAATCGCTGCTCGACCACGGAGGCTTCGAGCGAGCCATCGGCGTCGAGCTGGGCATGGATGGTGTGGTCGATGCGGTCGGATGCGGGCGCCATGACGGGCAGGGGAATGAGCTGGCTCTGATTGCCCTCGGTGAGGATGCCATAGCCGCCCTGCAGGTACGGGGGAAGCTGGCCGATGGGAATCCACTCGTTGGTGGGATCGAAGATGAGGTAGCGCTTGCCGCTCTTTGCGGTGACGACGGACTGCAGGAGCGGATTGGAATAGCCTGCGGGAATCTCGATGGCCGCGATGGCGTGGTTGCCATCGACAGAGGGGATTTTGGGATCGACGAAGCCGCGCCGGGTATCGACCAGCACCCATGTGGAGTGGATGCCGACGCTTTCCAGCATGGCACGAAGCAGTGTGGCCTTGTCCTTGCAGTCGCCGTAGCCGTTGCGGAAGACGTCCTCCGCAGAGTGGGGCTGCAGACCCCCGATGCCGATCTCGATGCCGACATAGCGGATGTTGCGCTGCATGTAGGTGGCGATGCTCTGGATCTTCGCGGTGAAGTCGGTCTGGCCGGCGACGAGCTCCTTCGCCTTGGCGCTGAGGTCGGGGGTGGCCTGGGCGCTGGGCGACGCCAGCGCGGTGTACCAGTCGCCGATGGCGGTCCAGAGCGCGTCGCCAGTGGGCTGCGGATCGTGCGAGTAGCGGACGACGAGGCGGCCGGCCATGGATTCAAACTCGGGCGTCATGGGGACGTCTTCGAGATCGACGCCGGGAACGTGATCGATCTGCCAGCGATAGTGACCGGGTGCGGGCTGGCTGGTGGTGATGCCGGTGTCATCCTTTCGGTCTGCCACGGCGTTACGGGCGGCCACCGAGTAGTGCCAGTCCGGCGGCAGGACCAGCTCGAAGACGGAGTGCAGGGTGGGGATGCTGTCCTGAAAACGCCAGGAGTATTCCTGCACATAGGGACGTTCGGCGCGCTCGTACTCATATGCGATGACGGCGCCGGGATCGGCCGCGGGTGCGTGGGCTACCTTGGCGTGGAGATCGACGTAGAGCATGCCGTATTCGTCATCGCCGGCCTCGGTGATCTCGTTGTCGCGCAGGGTGTAGGGATGGCCGTCCGCGGCGATGCTCCAGACGTGGAGCGAGCGCAGCTTGCGGTCGCGATCAATGGGAACAACGACGATGCCGTAGCCGCGGCCCTGCGGGCGAAGGATTTTGATGACACGGCGCTTCAGGAGCGTGGCCTTGCCGTCCGGCTGGACAGTCAGGGTCTCTTCGTCATCGAGCACGACGGCCATCGTGGTCTTGGGATAGTCAGGCGTGGCGGCATGGGCGGCCGTGAGTACCCAGTCCGGCGGCTGGGGTGTGCCTGCCGTGGCCGGGAGTGTCATGGCTAGAGCCAGGGGAGCCAGCAACCAGCGCGGGTTGTTGGGCATCACTGGCCGGGATGTGCCGCGGGAGCAACGTGGAGGACAGCCTGCGCACGGTCCTTGTTGCTGACATCGTCGAAGAAGCCTTTGAGCTTGTCGTACTCCGAGGCGTTGAAGAGGATGTTTGCCATGATCAAGTTGCGTTGGTAGGTGACGGTTTGGCCATCTGCCTTGGCTGCCGAAAGGTAGACAGCGTTTTGCGGCAGGTCGACGCGGGCGCTAGTGGGAACGCTCTCCACCTGAAATCCAGCGGGCAGGTGGAGCGTGACCTCGTCCTTTTCGAGATAGGGGTATTGAAGGTCGATGGGCTCCTCGCGATGCGAGCTGGCAAAAGGATCGCGGGTGCCGGCAGCGAAGATGGAGAGCGGCAGAAAGATGCGTTTCCCAGTGGCGGTGCCGAGCGAGCCGCTGACGTTCATGCGGACCATGAGGTTGCTGCCCTCGTTGTCCAGCCCGAGGAAGTGATCGGTGTGGATGACGATGCCGGGGGGAAGGTCCGGCTGAAGCTGATCGTCGAAGTCTTTCTTGAGCTCGACCTCATCGCCTTCGAGGGCCTTTTGCCGCCAGCGGAGGGCATTCTGACCGGTGAGGATAATGGTCGCGGTGCCGGTGACGGTGCCGTCGGGTGCGAGGGTGAGGTTGGCCATGCGCTGGACGATGGTGTCCTTGTAGCCGATGCCGGGTGAGTTGGCGATGGCGATGTGACCATCCTGCTGGCGGATGCCGCCGGCAAGCGTATGCGTCCATTGCAGCGTGCCGTAGGTGGCGTAGCGCTCGCCAGGATCGAAGGCACGTTCCTTGCCATCGACGGTGACGAAGACGATGAGGTCGTCGAGTTGATCGCCGTTGAGGTAATTCTGCTGGAAGAAGTCACGGTTGCGGTCCACGACGGCCATAGCCTCGGCGTGAAAGCCCGCGGCGCGGGCGAGCGCGAGAAAGAGCATGGCGAGGTCTTCTGGAGAGCCGCGCTTGAGCGCGAGGACATCCGATGCGGTCTTGACGTGCTTTATGCCTTCGACCCGGTTCTCATCCTGCGAGTGCTCGCGGGTGTAGCGGGTGTTCTCCAGCTTCATCACGGCGTCGTAGAGCTTGTTGAGCTTCTCGTCCTGGGTGGTTGCTCCAGATGTGAGCTCTTTGGCAGCGTCGGCGATGGCAGGTGAGGGCGATGCAAACTTGTCGACTCCATGCGACCAGGTCTTGCCGTAGGAGTTCCAGTACTCCTGCGGGTTGCGAACGCTGGTGTAGTAGAAGCGCACACGATAGGCGAACGCGCCCATGGGCGGCTCGTATTCTTCGCGTGGAAGCGCGGGGATGTTCTGCACATCCAGGTCGTAGACGCCGCGTGTGAGCACCACTTTGTCGTCCTTCGGCAGTATCTGGCTGTAGGCGATCTGGGTGGTTGCGCTGCCCTTATCGACATTAGAGAGCACTTGCCGCTCGGTGGGCACGAAATGATAGTGCGCTTTACGTATGTAAATGGGCTGCTGAATGTTCCAGGTCGGAGAAATGACCGAATTGTCGTCGTACCGCAGCTTGTAACGGTATTCAAGAATGCTGCCGGTTTCCACATCCGGCAAGGAGAAGACCTTGGCGCGATATTGCATCTTAGCCGTCTTGAAGAGCAGTTTCTCGTAGGGCTTGCCGGTGAAGGGAATCACGGTGCCATCGCTGTGGATGGTCCGCCCCTGGATGTCGGTGATGCCGATGTAGTTGCTGCTGCCGATTATTTCGACGTCGCCGTATTTCTTGCCTTCATCACGCAGGATCTTGATCCGGACGTAGACGCTCTCAACATGGAGTTTGTCGTCGGTGGTCTCTTCCCGGTAGAGATAAACGGCGTCGGCGTTGGGAGCGGCCGGCTCGGAGGTCATCTTGAGCTCTTCCGGCGTGGGTTGCTGCCAGTCGGCGGCGAAAGCAATGGAAGGAGCGATGGACAGGGAGAAGAAGGACAGGGAGAAGAAAAGGAGGGATACGGGCAGGGACCGGCGTCGCACAGGGACCTCGAACAGTGACAGAACCAAGAAACAATGACTGAAAAAAATGAGGAAAAGGGGTGGGCTGGCGTCGTTATACCGTTCGTCTTTCCCCTTCGGCAAGGATTATTTGGACCCATGCCGTTGACACTTCCGCGTCATTCCTGAACTGGCACAGCCTTGAGCTGGCAGCGACAAGGCGTGGATCTTCCATCTAAAGTGTTCGAGACGGCGATACGGCATTCCAGAACAGAGATTCAGGGAGCGAGTCAGCATGAAAAAGACCGGGACGCTTACATTCGCGTTATTCGTGATCGTGGTGCTGGCGGCGATCTTCTGGCTGATGCATGGGCGCGGCCAGACGCAGTGGGGTCTGGTGGCGGTGCTGCTGGGCGTCCTGCTGCTGCGGGTGGGCTTGTTCGTCGTCAACCTGCGCCAGCAGCGGCATAACGCGGAGCGGGGCAGGGGTTCGGTGAATATCGAAACCAGGCTTGGACTTAGTGAGGATGAACCGGAGACGACGGAGTCATCCAGCGCCCCGTCGACTGGCGCACCGAAGCCGTGAGTTAGAAACAGGGGTGCATGTAGCCTCCCGCTCCTGGTTCCTCTCGCTCTGAGGTGCGGTGCTATGGTTTCCCATCATGCGCTTCTTCCTGCTTCTGTTATGGATCACGCAGCCGATTCTTGGCCAGGGCATCTCATTTGCTCCGGTGCCTCGCGCAGCAGCGATGGACCGCGATCTTATGGATGTCACTGTCGAGCGGCTGGAAGGGCTTTATCGTGAACATCGCTACACCGTGATGCAGGTGGTCCAGTGGCACCTTGATCGCATTGCCCGGTACAACGGCGTCTATCGCGCGGTACAGACAGTGAGTGCCAAATCCGCGCTGGCCGAGGCGGCGCGTGAGGATGCCGAGGCGCAAAAGCCCGGCTTCCAGCCCAGTCCGCTGTGGGGCGTGCCCGTCGTGACCAAGGCCAACACCAGCGTGAAGGGAGTGATCACGACCGACGGCTGGCGCGGCTACATGCTTCCCGGACACGAACTGGTTGCGCCGCGCGACGCTACCATCGTGGCGAAGCTGCGCGTGGCGGGCGCAATTCTGATTGGCGTGACGAATATGCCGGACTTTGCCGCCAGCGATACCAACCGTTCGACGGCCTTTGGCCGCACCGGAAACGCCTACGATGTGCGCTTCTCGCCCGGCGGCTCGTCCGGCGGTACCGTGACAGCGGTGACCTCGAACCTTGCGGTTCTGGGCAATGGGACCGATACCGGCAACTCGATCCGCATGCCGGTCGCCACCAGCAACCTTGTAGGCATATTTCCAACGCGCGGGCTGGTCAGCCTGGCGGGCATCGCTCCGCTGGACTGGCAGCTCGACAACACCGGTCCGATTTCGCGCGATGTCACCGATGCGGCGATTGCACTCACTGTGATGACCGGCGAAGATGTGCTCGATCCGGTGACGATTGGGTCTGCTGCGAAAGCGCAGCCCGGTCCTTACACGCGGTATTTGAAGCCGGGTGTGCTCAAGGGCAAGCGCTTTGGGGTCCCTGCATTCATCCTGGACGGCGACGGTTCCGTGTTTCAGGGAGTGTGTCCGGATGCGACGTCCGCGCAATTCGCCAAGGCGAAGGAAGACGCGAAGAATCCGCTGAAGCCGGAGACGCGGCAGGCATTCCTAAAAGCGGTGGAGGAGTTGCGGGCTGCCGGAGCGACCGTAGTGATCGATCCGCAGATTCTGCCGGATAGTTTTGCCGATGCGGCGTCCCACATCTGCACGCGGCCCTATGTCCGCGAGGGCACGGAAACGTTCCTGGCTCATTTCGGTCCTGCCGGGTATCACTCTGCTGCGGAGTACGAGCACGCCGTCGGCAAACCGCTGCCCGAGGTGATTGTTGGCAGCAGTCAGCAGGGCAGCGTTCCGCAGGAGACGCTGGAGAGCGATCCGCAGGCGGAAGCAAACTTCCTGCGGCCGCGGCGCGCGGTGATGGCGCTTTACCAAGCGGAACTGGACCGCCTGCACCTGGATGGGTTCGTCTACCCCGCGATCCAGATGCCGCCCCCGGATGAGACGATGCCGCAGGACGGCCCGTTGGGTGATGGGCCGCATAGCGATACCGCCTGGGTCAACATGCTCGGCGTGCCAGCCATCAGCTTTCCTGCGGGCTTCTATGCCGACGGGCTCCCGTTCGGCATCGAGATCAGCACACGCAAGTGGCACGATGGCGACATGATCGGCTGGGCCTACGACTACGAACTGCACACGCATCATCGACGGCCGCCGGTGCTGGTTGACCGCGGGCTGTTGCCGACAGCCGCACAGCCTCCGGCGCCGTAAAAGCAGCTCTTATTTGCGCTTGCCCTTGCCTTTGGGCTGACGGCGGAGCTTGCCGCGGTTGGCGGGCCGCGACGCGTGGCTGGGCTCGAGTTTCGCCGCCGCCTTCGGCTTCTGCTTCTTCTTGCCGGCGCGTGCGGCCTGCACCTGTGGCTCGTCTGGTTCGTCAAGGATGGAGAATTGCAGGCGGCGTTCGACTTCGTCGACACGGTCGAGGATGACGCGCAGACGGTCGCCGATGGAGAAGCGGCGGCTGGAGTGATTGCCAATGATTTCCCGGGTGTTCTCGCGGTAGGTGTAGATGTCGTCGAGCAGGCTGTTGAGGGGAACGAGCCCTTCGATGAAGAGATCGGTGAGCTCGACGAAGAGGCCGTACTTGGTGGCGTTCATCACCATGGCATCGAAGTCCTCGCCGATGCGGTGCTGCATGAACTTGACTTTCTTCCACTCCATCAGCTCGCGTTCGGCTTCGGCGGCGCGGCGCTCGTTGTCGCTGCATTCCTTGGCGATCGCGCTGAGGTCGTCGTCACTCAAACCCGCCCAGCTTCGCTTGGATGGGGCACCCGATTTGATCCGCTTTCGGAGTGCTGCGGTTGGAACTGCAAGTCCGTCGCTTCGCTCAGGATGACAACATTGGTTGCGCCGGCGTCGAGCAGCGCCTTGGAGATGCGGTGCACGATGAGGTCGGGGTAGCGGCGGATGGGCGAAGTGAAGTGGGTGTAATGCGAGGTGGCGAGGGCGAAGTGGCCTTCATTCTTTTCGGAGTAGCGGGCCTGTTTAAGGGAGCGCAGCATCAGGTGGGCGAGGATGCGCTCCTCCGGTTTGCCGGCGATTTTATGTGCCAAGCGCTGATACATTTTAGGCGTAACCGGAATGTCCTGCGGGATCTCGTGCTGGCGCGGCGGCTGCCGCTGGCTATTGCGGCTGCGCGCATTGTGGGCGCGGAACTCGCGGCGCTCGCTTTTGAACTGAACACGCTGGACCGGGAGTGCTCCGAGGCCGAGTGAGTAGCCGAAGTGCGCGGCAGTCTCCTCGAAGTCGATGACGCGCTTGGCGTCGGGCTTCTCATGGATGCGGTAGATGCTGGGCACGCCGAGGCGCTGGTGCCAGTCGGCGACGCACTCGTTGGCGGAGAGCATGAACTCTTCGATGAGGCGGTTGGCCCAGGTCCGGTCCGAGCGCAGGATGCCCTGCATCTCGCCCTCGTCGTTGAAGTCGATGATGGGCTCGGGAAGGTCGAAATCGATGGAGCCGCGCTGCTCGCGCTTGCGGTTGAGGATTTTGGCGAGGGTGAGCATGCGTTCGAACTCGGGAACGAGGGGTGCGAATTCGGTTCGGGTGGCATCGTCTCCGGAGAGAATCTGGTGGACCTGGGTGTAGGTCATGCGGCGGGCGGAGCGGATCACGCCTTCCGAGACTTCGTAGCTGAGGACGGCGCCGTGACGATCGAGCTGCATGATGCAGGAGAGGACGAGGCGATCTTCGTCGGGGCGCAGGCTGCATATATCCGAGGAGAGCTCCTGCGGGAGCATGGGGACGGCGCGGTCGGGGAAGTAGACGGAGGTGCCGCGCAGGCGGGCTTCGAGGTCGAGCGGCGAGCCGGGCGTGACGTACTGCGCCACGTCGGCGATGTGGACCTGCAATTCGTAGCCGTGTGCGGTCTCTTTAACGAAGACGGCGTCGTCGAAATCTTTTGCGGTCTCGCCGTCGATGGTGACGATAGGGAGATCGCGAAAGTCGCGGCGTGCGGCGATCTCCTGCTGGTCGAGATGAGCGACATGCTTCGCGTTCTCGAGCACCGCATCCGGAAAGAGGTGCGGGATGTGGTGCTTGCGGATCATGATCTCGACATCGACGCCGAAGTCGTCGGGATCGCCGAGGATTTCGAGGACGCGGCCGCGTGCCTGGCGGTGGAGGGTGGGCCAGTCGGTGATCTCGACGTCGACTACGAGACCTTCGAGATCGTCCTGCGGGCGGAAGGCGTGTTGTGCGTCCCCGCCCAGGACACGGTGCGGGGTGTCTTCGGCTTCGAGCAGTGGGATCTCGTCGCCGAAGGGGATGAGGATGGGTTGGGTCATGCGCTCGTCGAAGGGGACGACGTAATTGCCTTGAGCACGTGACGAAAATGCCTGCCCGCGGCCGCTTGTCGCATAGCGGAAGCGGCCGACGACGGTGGGGTTGCGGCGATGCGCGATCTGGACGATGCGCCCGGCTCGCTTGCCGGCGTTAGGGCCCTGGTTGCGGGGCGGCAGAAGCTCGACGAGGACGAGGTCGCCCTGCATGGCTGCGTTGAGCTCGGCGGGCGGGACAAAAATGTCGTCACCCTTTTCGCTGCCCGTGCCGATATTGCTGGTGGGCCGGACGAAGCCAAAGCCGTCGCGGTGCAGATCGAGCCGGCCCGCAATCAGATTGGTGCGCGCAGCGGCCGCCTCGGGCAGGCTCCAGTGGTCGCGATCTGCCTTGACGAGGGAGCCGCGCGCGGTGAGGCGGGCGAGCTGTTCGAGCAGGAGGCGGCGTTCGCGGCCACCGCCGAGGCCCAGTTCGCGGACGAGTTGCTTGTAACCGGCACGGCCGCCGGAGGAGCGGCCGATGCGTGCTATCAGATCGCGGTCCGAGGGCATGATGATTTCGATGGTATCCCGCGAGGCGCCGCTGGGCCCTGCAAGCGCCTGTGGGGATACCACTTAGGTGCAAGATTGGGCGAAAAGATTATTGACGAGGGATGCAATTTTCAGGGAGAGGTGAGTAATATGCAGACAACGGACAGGTTTGGCGCGGGTGTGACGCGTACGGCGCGGGATCCCCAGTCACTCTGTCTCTGCTGAAGGATGGACCAGCGCAGAGGGCGGGCGAGTGATTCCCGCAGGGCCGTCGGCAGGCAAGGCATATTACGCAGTTATCTGAAAGGAAACACCCAAGCGATGTGGAAACCGAATCAGCCCGGCAGCACTCCCCAATCCCCCAACAACGAGCCGAACCGTCCGGCGACTCCTGCTTCCGGCGGGTTTGAGCCAGCCGGTTCGCGCCCCGCAGCGCCGCAAGCCCAGTCTGCCGCAGCAGACCAGGCGACCATCGGCAAGAGCCTGGTGGTCAAGGGCGAAGTTACCGGTTCTGAGTCGCTCTACATCGACGGCAAGGTCGAAGGCGCGATCAACCTTCCGGGCAACCGCGTCACTGTTGGCCGCAATGGCCAGGTAGCAGCAAACATCTCTGCCCGCGAGGTCGTGGTACTTGGCAAGGTGCGCGGCAACATCAATGCCAGCGACCGTGTGGATATCCGCAGCGAAGGCTCGCTGACCGGCGACGTGATCGCGCAGCGTATCTCGATCGAGGATGGCGCCTTCTTCAAGGGCGGCATCGACATCCGCAAGCCAGGCAGCCCGGACAACAAGCCGAGCGAGGCAGCGAAGCCGGTTTCGGTTTAAGCCGCAGAACCTGCGCAGAACCTTCAACGACCAGCGAAGCCCCGGAAGGCGCAGTATGCCGTCCCGGGGCTTTTGTGCGTCTGGAAGCCTCAGCTTGTTGATGGACCGGACGTCGTCACCTGCTGATAGCCCGCCGGCACCTGGAAGTGGGAACTATCGACCGGCGCCGACGAGAAGTCGCTGAGTGTGGTGCTCGATTCAATCAGCACGCTCGATGCCGGATCGGTTGCAGACCCCGTGCTGGAAGCGTCCGCGGCGGGCGCTGGGGCAGGGTCCGCTGCCTTCTTCTTGTGCCCGAATCCACCGAAGCCGCCCAGTGCCGAGCCAATTCCTCCGAGGCTGCTTGCCACCGTCGACGTCGCGGTCTGCTGGGCGACATCGCCGGCGGTCGGCATCGCTGGTCCATTGGAAGCCGGCAGCGGCGCTTCTGAGGCCGCCGGTAGCGGTTGCCCGTTAGCCGTCATGCCCATTCGCATCACCTGCATGATCGGCACACCCTTCAGCTTGCGCACCTCTGTCGCCATCTCCGACATGCCTTTGGCGGCGCCTGGCTGTGCCATCAGGGATTGCATGCCTTGGAAGCCCTGGTTGCCGCTGAAGACCGTTCCCATCTTCTCCGCAAACTTCACATCGAAGGCTCGCACCTCGTCGTACACCGGTGTGCTGGTGGCGAGCCACATATCGTTCGTGATGGCGAGCGCCCCTGTCTGCTGGGTGTCTTTGTCCGTGGCGTTCATCGCCATGGTCATGATGGCTTCGTTGGTGTTGAGGCCGGAGACCTCTTTCGTGGCGCCAGTCTCTCGCACGTGCACGTCGAAGGACATGTCCACATTCGACGGCGGCTGGCTTGCCGGCTGCTGCGCCTCGGGTTTGGCTTCTTTCGCCTTGGCTTCGGCCTGACGCTGGGCCTGCTCCATTTGCTGCCGCATCTGGTCAAAGGTCATGGTGGTGTACTGGTGCTTCGCCAGGTCGATGTGGGTAATCGTCCCGGCGTCCAGGTCGATGATCTCCGTCGTGTCCGGTCCTACCCGGGCCATGCGGTTGCCGCTCACGTAGACGGCGGAGGTGATGGGCTGGTTCGCCTTGCGCGCCTGCGAACTGAAGGCGCCGGCCATCTTCATCATTCCCATGAGCGAGCCGCCGGTGATCTGGGTCGTCTCTTTGTAGCTTGCGTCAGCCAGCAGCGGTCTTTCAGCTGCTAGCCACAAAACGACTGCGCACACGGGGATGGCAGTCCGCAGGATTCTCCTGGAAGGCATAGGCACCTCTCGTCGAACAAATAGTGTTGAAGAGCCCGACTTCGTTGCACCGGGACCAACATGGAACAGGCGCCAGGGGAATGGTCTCCACTCTACTCTTCTGTGACGAGGCTTCCGGGTAGCCTTTTGCAGACCTGCCGCGTGTCATAACTCCCACTGCTGGACTCCGACTCCTGGACTCGGACTGCTGGACTCCGACTGCCGGCAGACCGCGGGGCATGTCTCAGCTTCGTTTGAAGCGGCGGAGGAGGCTGCCGGGGATGGGGATTCTCATCATCACGGTGAATGCGACGTAGAGCACGCCGTAGGGGATGAGAACGGCGATGGCCGTAAGGAGTGCGGCGCGCGATCCGTGGCCCCAAAGATGACTGCCGACGGGCAGGTGGCGATGCAAGAGGAAGCAGAGTGCCCCGGCGAGGATGGCGGCGATCCAGAGGCGGAGGACACGGCTGGCGGGGTAGTCGACCGCGCCGATGCGCTGATTCATGGCGCGGCGGAGCAATGAGTACTCGAGCCACGCCGCGAGCCCGGCAGAGAAGGTGAGGCCGGCTATGCCCCAGCGCGGGTCGATGCCGAGCAGGTGCGGCAGCGGCTTCGAGAAGAAGTAGCCGAGCACCAGGGTGAGCGCGACCCGGATGACCGCGAAGTTGAGCGGGGTGCGGGTATTGCGCAGCGCGTAGAAGGCCGATGAGTAGAGGCGTCCGGAGGTGCTGGCGAGCAGCCCGACACCGGAGCCGGCAAGAGCGCTCCAGACATACGTCACGGCAGCGCGCATCGAAGTGACCGGTGCGATAGATGGCGGCGACCACGACATCGCCGAGCACGACGAAGGCGACGGCGGAGGGGACGACGAACCAGGCGATCTGCTGCAGGCCGGCGGCGAGGCGCGCGCGGAGCTTGGCGGCGATCTGTTCAGGAGTCCCCAGTGCAGAGGACATGGCGGGCAGCTCCGCGGCGGAGACAGCCATGCCGAAGAGCGAGACGGGAAGCTGGTTGATGATCTGCGCGTAGCTGAGGGCGGCGACCGCGCCGGTGGGCAGGGCGCTGGCGAGGATCTGATCTACGAAGGCGCTCAACTGCACCACGCCGCGGCTGATGAAGACCGGGAAAAAATTGTGGACGATGGTCCGTACGTGCTCGGACCGGAAGGTGGCCTTCCACTGGAGGGGGCTGAGCAGTCGCAGGACCGACGGGATCTGTACGAGGAACTGCAGCGCGGAGCCGATGACCGAGCCGACCGCCAGAGCGACCGCGAGGCGCGGCTCGGCGATTGAGGTGGCGGTGATGCCGTGGGCGATGAGGCTGCGGCCCTGCCAGACGAGCGTCGCGATCATGGCGACGTTCCAGACCACGGGGGCGGTGTAGGAGAGGAGAAAGCGGCGGTGGCTGTTGAGGATGCCGAGGCACCAGGCAGAGAGCACGAGCAGGGCCGCGCCGGGAAAGAGGATGCGGACGAGCTGGATGGTAAGCAGGCGCGTCTCGCCCTTGAAGCCGTAGGCGATGATGTCCACCAGCGCGGGGGCGAAGAGCACACCCAGCAGCACGAGCACCGATCCGACGAGAACCAGGATGGCGAAGATGGCGGCGGCGGTGCGGGTGGCCTCCTCGTGGCGCTCTTCGGCGTTCAGGCGCGCGTAGACGGGGATGAACGATGCCGAAAGAACGCCTTCGCCGA
Organism: uncultured Acidobacteriaceae bacterium; assembly: GCA_963815025.1. Classification (GTDB taxonomy): domain Bacteria; phylum Acidobacteriota; class Terriglobia; order Terriglobales; family Acidobacteriaceae; genus KBS-83. Next base: position 1,228,887 of record CAWFFD010000002.1, read on the forward strand.
AGAGGTTCTGCAGCATGTTGGGGATGCGGAAGGCCGCCTTGAAGGCGTCGGCAGCCATGGAGTTGCCGAAGTAGTGGGCGAAGATGCGCTCGCGGATGAGTCCGATGAGCTTGGAGAGCAGGATGCCGGTGGCGACGGCCAGGGCGGCGGCGCGGCCGTGGGGCTGCTTCGGCCCGGATTGCGGTATGGCGGGCGGAGGCATCTCGGCGAGTCGGCTGGGGGTGCGGTGTCGGGCATGCGTGCTCGCTCCAGCTTATCGGGGCTGAGGCGAGAGCGGGAGTGTGCAGGGAGGCGCATGCGGCAACGATGTAGCCTCATCTGGCTTCCAGGTTGCTATGGATCGCGATGACAGACTGACGCGCTTCTTTGCCGGTGGGGCGGATGACGATGGCCGTACCTTCGACGAGATTCTGGGCTGGGAGGATGCGCGGCTGGAGATGGTGCACGATTACATCCAGTGGATCTTTCCGCTGCCCGAGCGGAGTGGGGCGAATCCGTGGGCGCCGGTGCTGGACCGGGCGGCGATTGCGGCGATTCGCGGCAGTGCAGAGATGCAGGGGCGGCTGCGCGCGGCGTTTCTGCGCATGCTGGCGTTTTATGGATTTGGGCTGGTGAGGGATGCTGTGGTGCAGGGGACGCAGTTCGAGTCTGCATCGCGGAACTGGCTGCACGAGGGGAATCATAACCATCTGCGGCTGACCCGGATGCTGCGCTCCTTACTGGTGCTGGGGCTGGAGCGCGAGGGGGCGGCGCTGTGGGAGGCTCTGCGCGTGCTCTACGAACGCGAGAGCGCGGCAGGACGGCGCACGATCACGGCGGAGACGTTTGCCTTCTGGCAACGAGCGGCGACGTCACCGCTGGGAGATTGAAGGAGGCTTTGCGTCTATACTCACCCACCCTACGCGTTGCGTAGGATGGGGCACCCGCTTCGACTTGCGCTGAACGCTATTCGAGGATTCAAGGCTCGAACATGTCGTTGATCTCTTTGTAGGAGACGAGATCGTTGCCGAAGGTGAAGGTGCCGTGCTGCTGCATCTCCTTCGCGGCGCGGAGGAACGCGGTCAGCGCCACGCGCGAGAGCGAGCTGCCGACGCTGATGCGCTTTACGCCCATGGCGGAGAGGGTGGCCAGGTCGAGCTGCACGCCGGAGAGGCCCATGACTACGTTGATGGGGCAGTCGACGGAGCTGAGCACCGAGGCGATGTCTTCTTTGGTTTTGAGTCCGGGCGCGTACAGGACCTCGGCGCCGGCCTCCTGAAAGGCCTGAAGGCGGCGGATGGTGTCCGCAAGGTCGGGATTGCCGGCGATGAAGTTTTCTGCACGGGCGGTGAGGACAAACGGAGCGGGGAGGGCGCAAGCGGCTTCGGCAGCGGCGCGGACGCGCTCGACGGCGTGCTCGAAGGCGTAGAGAGTGCCTTCAGGACGGGGCCGGACGTCTTCGATGGATCCGCCAGCGAGGCCAGTCTCGGCGGCGAGCCGGATGGTTTCCGCGCACATCTCCGGCGCGTCGCCGAAGCCGTTTTCCAGGTCAGCGCTGACGGGCAGATCGGTGGCGGCGACGATATCGGCAACATGTTTGAGCATGGTGTCGCGGCCGACGGCACCGTCCTGCAGGCCGGCGGAGAAGGCATAGCCGGCGGAGGTGGTGGCCAGGGCCTCAAAGCCTAGAAGCGCCAGCATCTTTGCCGTGCCGGCGTCCCATGGATTCGGGATGATGAATGCGCGATCGCGCTGGTGCAGAGCACGGAAGTGCAGGGCTTTCTCTTTCTGGTCGGACATGAGTTGCTCCTCTGTTCCTAGTGTCCTGGCAGGGCAATAATCCGCGCAACCCGCATTGTGCCGGGACTACAAGCGGTTCGTTGCGGCCTACGCAGGCTTTGCGGCCAATCATCGAAAGTGCCAAAGGGATTGCGAAAGGTGCCAAAGGGATTGCGCGGTGCAACTCTTCAGGCGATTTATGCGGCTGGTTGGGTTTATAACCATGTGTCGGCGCGGTATTGGGCATGGGGAGGGTTGAATGGGGCTAGAGCGTTTTTGCTATGGGTGTAAACCGGCCAGCGATAGTTCTTGTGGCCTTTCCGTAAAGAAAGGCCACTCCGAGATTCACTCCGCGGATCAGACGATTCGCAAAAATGCTTTACGAGTCGCGGTATTGGCAGGGGTTCTGGGTTGTTCCTTCGCGGGGGTCGCAGGCATGGCACAGTCGCAGCAACAGGAGCAGCAATCGTCCTCGCACCTGGGGCAGGTGGCCAAGCGGCATGGCGGCGAAGAGGCGAATCCGGCGAACGGCACCACCAACAATGTTCTGACGGTGCAGCGGACGCCTTCCCCGGGAGCGGGGCAGGTGCGTGGGGGTAACGGCGTGGCGCTGCCCGATCGCGCCCGAGACCGCCAAGCACCCAGTGACCGACACCCTGCACGGCGACACGATTACGGACGACTATCGCTGGCTGGAGAAGCAGCACGATCCCGAGACGCGTTCGTGGATCGACGAGCAGAACGACTATACGGACAGCTATCTGCAGCAGGTGACGATCCGGCCGGAGATCAAAGCAGAGCTGACCAAGCTGGAGCGGGTGGACAGCTATTCGACGCCGATGCTGCGCGGCAACCTGTACTTCTTCAAGAAGCGGCTCGCCGATGAAAACCAGGGCTCCATTTATGTTCGGCACGGCGTCGGCGGCGCGGACGAGCGGCTGGTGGATGCGAACAAGATGAGCGCGGACCAGAATACGTCGGTCGGCATCCTGGATGTGACGAATGACGGCTCGCTGCTGGCGTATGGCGTGCGCCAGGGCGGGGCGGATGAGCAAGAGGTGCACCTGATCGATGTGGCGACGCGGAAGGAGCTGCCCGACCGGCTCTCCAGCCAGCGCTACTTCGGCCTGCAGATCAGCCCGGACAAGAAAGGGCTGTATTACGCGGTGTTTCAACACTCGGGCACGCTGGTGTACTGGCATGCGTTTGGGACGGATCAATCCGCGGACAAGATGATCTTCGGCAAGGAGTACAAGGGCCAACCGCTGGGCGAGCTGGATTTGATCGGCGTGAGCACTTCGGACAACGGGCACTGGCTGATTCTCAGCATCGACCGTGGCGTTCCGGCGACCCGGCAGGACATCCTGCTGAAGGATTTGCGGCAGCCCGATGGCCCGCTCATTCCGTTGATTTATGGAATCGACAATCGGTTCAATCTGATTGATACCGGCACGGACGCGTTTCTGGTGGAGACGGACATGGGCGCGCCGAAGCGCCGCATCCTGCGCGCCGATCCGAACACGCCGCCACAACAGTGGCAGACCGTGGTGCCGGAGGCGAAGGATGTGATCGAGGCCTCCACGGTGTTGGGCGGGAAGCTGTTTGTGGAGCGGCTGATCGATGTGAAGAACGAGATTTCGATCTACTCGCTCGAGGGCAAGCTGGAAGGGACGATGAAGCTGCCGGGCATCGGCAGCGCAACCGTGCCGTATGGACGGCCCCTGGTGAAGGAGGGCTTCTACAGCTTCAATTCGTTCAACGTGCCGCCGACGATCTATAGGTACGAGACCGGGCGCTACGATGCGGACACGGGAACGACCAGCATCTTCGCGCGGCCGAAGGTGCCGTTCTACCCAGAGCGGTACGAGGTGCGGCAGGTCTTCTTCAACTCGAAGGACGGTACGCGCGTACCGATGTTCATCGCGGGCAAGAAAGGTCTGCCGCAGAATGGCAAGACGCCGTTGTTGATGACCGGCTACGGCGGTTTCCTCGTCAGCATGACGCCGGAATGGAACCCGATGTACGCATGGTGGCTGGAGCAGGGCGGATGGTTCGCCGTGCCGAACCTGCGCGGTGGAGGCGAGTACGGCGAGGATTGGCACAAAGCCGGCATGTTCGAGAAGAAGCAAAACGTCTTCGACGACTTCTTCGCGGCGACGCGCTACCTGATTGACCAGAAGTACACGGACGCGGCGAACCTGGCGATCTGGGGCCGGTCGAATGGCGGCCTGCTGATGGGTGCGGCGATGACGCAACATCCGGAGCTGTATGGCGCGATCGTGTGCGGGTATCCGCTGCTGGATATGTTGCGCTATCAGAACTTCGAATTCGGGCGGCTGTGGACAACGGAGTACGGCTCGGCGGACAAAGCGGCGGACTACAAATACATTCGCGCATACTCGCCCTACCAGAACGTGAAGCCGGGGACGAAGTATCCCGCGATCATGTTCTTCTCCGGCGACAACGACACCCGCGTCGATCCGCTGCACGCACGCAAGATGACGGCGGAGGTGCAGGCGGCGAACAGCGGCGACCGGCCGATTCTGCTGCACTACAGCCTGAAGGGCGGCCACAGCTCGGGTGTTTCCGTCACGCAGCAGATTCAGGACGAGACGGACATTCTGTCGTTTCTTTGGAACGAGGTGGATACGCGATAGGTCCTGGCCGCACGGGCGGGAGCGCCTTTGGCGCATGCCGCTGACTCGCTTCCTTTGGTCGCTCGCATGAGACAGATGATGTGCATCCATGGTCCGCTCCGCTCAGGAAGACATCGTTTGCAGGGAGCAAGTCAGGGAGTGGGCACGTCGGCCAAAGGGCGGTCTGCCGGCTCGTTGAAGGTCGATTCGATCGCTTCGAGCAGGCGCGCGGCGCTGTGCTCGATGTCGAAGTGCCGCTGGAAGCATTGACGCGCGTTCTGCCGCATTGCCCGGCGCTCTGATTCCGGGAGTTGTTGCCAGCGGTTGAGCAGGCTGGTGGTCCCTTCGAGAGTGTCCGGAGCGACGAAGCCGGCGTTGGCTGCTTCGATCTCGCGCCAGATGTTGACCTCGCGTGAGATGAGGACCGGTACGCCGCAGGCGAGAGATTCTGCGACGGCGATGCCGAAGTTTTCCTGGTGCGAGGGAAGCGCGAAGACCTCCGCCGCGGCAAGGGCGCTCCACTTCATGGAGTCGCGCAGCATGCCGGTCCAGACGATGCGATCGGCGATGCGCAATGTTCGGGCGCGCGCGACAAGCTTCTTTTGCCAGTGGAAGGCATCTGGCCCGGCGAAGACCAGCCGCCACTCGGGATGGTTCGCCATGGTGGCGGCATACGCCTCGAGCAGCAGATCGCATCCCTTTTTCGGATGCAGGCGGCCCATGAAGAGCAGGATTCGTTTGCCCTGGAGCTCGGGGTGAAGATCGAGGAAGGCAGTCGCGTTCGCGTCCGGCGGCGGTGATGCCGTGCCCAGGCCGGCGACTACAGGGTGGGCGCGATAGAGGGCGAAGGACCGGGGCGCCAGCAGCTTCTCTTCCTCGCAGGTAAACAGGACGGAGCGCGCGTCGCGCAGGACGCGGTACTCCGCCCAGGGCCAGTAGAGCCACTTTTTCGCATGTTTGAGCGGGAAGCTGCGTTTGAACCAGGGGTCGAGCATCCCATGTGGATAGACGTAATATGGCGTCGGAGTGCCGCGAAGCGCGCGCCACGCGCCGAAGCTGTGGTATTGCCAGAGACCGTGGATGACGACGGCGTCGTACCGGGCATGATTCCTGCGCAGCCAGGGCACGAAGGCGGGAGCAAAGGAATAGGCGTTGCGCGCAGGGCCGAGTGCGTGCAGGCGCAGCGGGAAGGCTTGGACTTCGGCGTCCGCAGGATCGTCCAGAGACACGACTTCGACGGTGTGGCCATCGCGCTGGTGAACGGCGGAGAGGCTCCGCACGGCTTCCACAGGGCCCCCACCGGCGGCACGGATGGAAGCGATGACGTGAAGGAGTTTCATGGCAGGAGGGAAATGTTGCGTGCCCGGGGAGAATCGCTGCACGGATTGTACCTGTTGAAACATCGTGCTGTTTCAATAGTGTGACCGGTCGTGTCATGAATCCGAAATGCCCCAATGGCATCATGAGTGAGGAGCCAGAGGTGCGGCCGGGCGGGTATGATCAGCAGCATCCCTAGGCGTGGCCCGTTGGAACGAGATTAGATGAGGAGAATCGCAAGTGACGCAACAACCGGTTTCTGATTCACTGGTGTTCTTTGGCGCGACGGGAGATCTGGCGTTCAAGCAGATTTTTCCCTCACTGCAGCGGCTGGCGAAGCGTGACAAGCTGAAGGGACCCGTGGTCGGGGTCGCGAAGTCCGGATGGACGCTGGATGACCTGAAAAAGCGTGCGCGCGACAGTGTAGAGCAGCACGGCGGCCTGGACCCTGAGGGCTTTGACAAGTTGATCGCGCTATTGCGCTACGTGGACGGCGACTATCTGGACAGCGCGACATTTCAGGAGGTGCGCAAGCAGTGCGGGGGCGCAAGCCACCCGATCCACTACCTGGCGATCCCGCCGAGTCTGTTCGGCAAGGTGTTGGAGCAGCTGAAGCAAGCCGGATGCGCGGACGGTGCGCGCGTTGTGATCGAAAAGCCGTTTGGCCACGACCTGGAATCGGCGATCGCGCTGAACCAGATCGTGCACCAGACCTTTGATGAGAACGATGTGTTCCGCATCGACCACTATCTGGGCAAGAACGCAGTGCAGAATCTGATCTTTTTCCGCTTCAGCAACTCTTTCCTCGAACCGATCTGGAACCGGCAGTACGTGGAGAGCGTGCAGATCACGATGGCGGAGGGTTTTGGCATCCAGGGGCGCGGCGCGTTTTACGATGAGACGGGTGCGATCCGCGACGTGCTGCAAAACCACCTGATGCAACTGCTCAGCAACGTCGCCATGGAGCCGCCGATCGGCGCTGGCGCCGAGGCGCTGCGCGACGAACGCACCAAGGTGCTGAAGGGCGTCCAGTGCATGGAGCCGAGCAAGGTGGTGCGCGGCCAGTTCGAGGGATACCTGCAGGAGCCGGGAGTGAAGCCAAACTCGCAGGTAGAGACGTACGTGGCGCTGAAGGTCTGCATCAATAGCTGGCGCTGGAAGGATGTGCCGTTCTACATCCGAACGGGCAAGTCGCTGCCGGTGACAGAGACCGAGGTGGTGGCGCGGCTCAGGCAGGCGCCGCAGATTTTTTCGCTCGATCCGCTGCCGCCAAATTATGTGCGGTTCCGGGTGAGCCCGGAGATGGCGATTGGGATCGGTGCACATGTCCGCCTGCCGGGCGAGGTTCCGCGCGGGGCTGCGGTGGAGATGCTGGCGACGCAATCGAACAAAGCGGAGGACATCCTGCCCTATGAAGAACTGCTGGCGGATGCAATTGTGGGCAACCAGGCACGGTTTGCGCGCGCGGACTACGTGGAGGATGCCTGGCGCATCCTGGATCCGCTGCTGAAGAACATGCCACCGGTGCACATCTACAAGCCGGGCACATGGGGGCCGGTGGAGGCAGAAAAGCTGGCCGAAGCCGATGGCGGCTGGCAGAATCCTTCAAATTGAAGTGCTATACGGCGCGGCCGGCTGCCGCGCCCGACGCCCATGCCCACTGGAAATTGTAACCGCCAAGGTGTCCTGTGACATCCACTGCTTCGCCAATGAAGTAGAGGCCCGGCACGCGACGGATCTCCATGGTCTGAGCCGAGAGCTCGGTGGTGGACACGCCGCCGGCCGTGACCTCGGCCTTGGCATACCCTTCGGTGCCGGCGGGCGTGACCTGCCAGCGATGCAATCGCTCCTCGGCCTCGAGGAGTGCTGAGTTGCTCCATCCGGAGGGCGGGTAGAGTGCGGTCCAGCGGTCTGCAAGGCGCTGCGGGAAGAGGGCGCGCAGCGCAGCGCGGAGTGCGGCGTCGTCGCGGCCGCCGGGTTGTGCGCGCAGCGGAGCGGTACAGTCCTGTTCCGGTGCAAGATCAATCTCGATGGATGCACCTGGTTTCCAATACGAAGAGATTTGCAGGATGGCAGGTCCGCTGAGGCCGCGATGCGTAAAAAGTAGCTTTTCGCGAAAGCGGGTCTTGCCTTGTGATGCGATGACCTCGGTGGAGAGACCGGTGAGGTCCGTGTAGCGCGCACTGTCTTCAGGTTGCCAGGTGAGCGGCACGAGCGCGGGGCGGCATGGCTCGATGGCGAGACCGAATTGTGCAGCGATGCGGTAGGCAAGATCGGTGGCACCCATCTTTGGAATGGAGAGGCCGCCTGTGGCGACGATCAGAGCGTGGGCGCGGTAGTTCGCCGTTGGGGTATGGACGAGGAATCCGTCGCTTTGCCGGATCTCCGTGACGGATTGCTTGAGAACGATGCGGACGCCGGCGGCGCGGCACTCAGCTTCGAGCATGGAGACGATGTCGCGTGCTGAGCGGTCGCAGAAGAGCTGGCCGAGGGTCTTCTCGTGGAAGGGAATGCGATGCTGTTCGACCAGTGCGATGAAATCGCGCGGCGTGTAGCGGGCGAGCGCGGAGCGGGCGAAGTGTGGATTGGCAGAGAGAAATCGGTCGGCCGAGCAGTGGAGATTGGTGAAATTGCAGCGGCCGCCGCCGGAGATGAGGATCTTCTTGCCGATGCGATCGGCATGATCGAGAACTATGACGCGACGGCCGCGCTGTCCGGCGGTGATCGCAGCCATGAGGCCCGCTGCCCCGGCGCCGAGCACCAGGAGATCGCAGATTTCTTCGTGATGGGCGGATGGAGTCACCGGCATGCAGTGTTTCTGATTATGCAGCCGCGATGCTGCCCCTGTTATGCCGTCAGGGTGAAGCGGTACATCCAGTCACCGCCGCACCATTGCGGATAGTTGGTGCCCCATGCGTTGTTGTAGAGGCTGACATGGAAGCCGTGTTGCATCGTGGGCAGTTCGAGCGAGAAGTCGAGAGGCAATCTGGCGCCGAGAGCCACGACTGGCGCATCGAGCGTGGCCAGTTCGAAGGCGCCGTGCGCATCGCGATAGCTAAGTCGTTCCGACACAGCGTGCATGCTGCGGCCGCCCCCGCGAACTACGTCCGCCGGACGTACAGGCTGGCCCACTTTTTCGATCTGCCATCCGTTTGAGTCGCTCGTGATCGGGTTGAAGGTGAGCCACATCGCCTCGGGAAGACGGTTCTGCTGCTTGCCGAGCGTGGTGAATCGTATCTGCAATTGGGGTGTGTTTTTAGGCAGCGAAATTTCGAGATAGATGGAAGCGGGCCAGGCGACCAGACCGGCGGCTGCGCTGGCAGGGTCATCGATGGCGAGCTCCGCCAGCAGGCGATGCTGCTGCGCGTCCTCGCTGATCCAGCACTGACGCAGGATGGGGTGCCACTCCCGGCTGGCAGCGCCGAAATGCGCGATGTTCGGCTTGCCAAAATCCTGCGGTCCCCACCAGGTTTTGACGGTGAGATACGCGGCAATGAAGGCGTCATACACCTCAGGCCCCAGCGTCTGATAGGTGAAGAGTGCCAGCGGATTTTTTGGCGAGGCCCATGCCCGCTGCGTTGCTTTGCTGACGAGTGCAATGATGGCGCCGGTTCGCGGATCGAGAGCAATGCGGAAGTGTGCCGTATCGAGGATGCGCGAGGCAGGATGCGGGCGCATGCCGACGGGGCTGGGCGAGCTAACGTGCAGTGTCTCCAGTCGCTGCTCCATGGCGACGCGCATCGGTGCGGGCAGATGGCCGATGCCATCGCCGAGGTCGTCGCGCTTTTCCTGCCAGCTTGCCTCCATGATGTGGTAACCCAGGGCGCGGGAGCCGGGTTGATTCAGAACGGCATCCAGGTCGGCGGGCTTGTAGTGGTCGTGGTCAAGATAGCGCTTCGTGTCCGTGCCCCAGGTGTGCTCCACCGAGAGAGCCATGCGGCGCAGCAGGGCACGGTCGACATCTCCGCCAATCTCGAGTTGCTTCTGCGCAATCCACTCCTGTCGCATCCGTGCGGCTTCGCGATAGCGCGCGACCTTGAGCGGATCGCTGGGGATGCCGTAGATCCAGGTGTCGCCGATCTCGTCCGTGACGACCGGCAGTTTGTCGCGCGCGGGGGCCAGCGCTGCAGCGACATCGCTGAGCGTTGCGGCGGCGACGGTGGCATTGGGAAACCGCTGACGCAGGCGGGCGTAGATCTGCTGAATCTCCTGCTGCGTATGCGGGCCGCCGTTGTCGCTGCGCATCTCCATGGAGAAGGCCGCGTCCGTGCCCGGGAGTATGACGGTGCCACCGTAGTCGTGGTGGTGATAGATCATCGGGAGCGTACTGCCGTCCGGGCTCTTCCAGAGGAAGACGTCCGGCACTTCTGGCGGTGTGCTTGCCCCGTTGACACCGATATCCAGCATGGAGATCCCCGCAGCGGCCAGGGGCGCAATGATGCCGCGGGAGTGGCCGGGGACGTCGCTCATCTTTGCCCCGATGGTCTTGCGGCCGAAGCGCGCGTCGAGCGAGCGCGAGAGACCAAGGGCGCCTTCGATCATCGAGCGATCGAGCATCTCCGTTTGCCAACTGAAGGGAAGCGCATGCCAACTGATGTCGCCCGCGGCGATGGCCTGCTCCATGACCCGGCGCTGGTCCGTTGTGGCCTGCTCCAGATATTCGTAGAGCAGCCAGGAGCCTGTCGTCCAGATGTAACGGTCGCCTCCCGCGCGGCGGAGCGCGGCGCCGGTTGCGATGGCCTGCGGATAGTAGACGTCGAAGTACTTTTTCATGACGTTGGCTTGTGTGTCGGTAAAGCCGACGTCGAGATGACACTTGAACGCAACCAGCACGCGACGCACATCCGGATTGGGAGTTTCGGGTGGCGAAAGGGTGCTGCCGAGGGCGCGCTTTGTGGCTGTGGCCCCGGCGGTGAGGGCCGCGAACTTCAGGAGATCGCGTCGCTGCATGATGATGGCGTGCCAGCCTGTGCGATGGATTGCAGAACGCGCCAGTGTAGCCTATCGGCGTCCGGCAGCCCAACTGAGCGAAGCCGCGACGACGTCCGATTCATCGGTCATCCTCACAGAGGAGGGAGTTTCACAGAGGAGGAAGCCGCCCTGCCATTTCCCGGCCAACTCGAACACTCTCCGATATCCCCCGATCTTCGGGATAGTAAAAGCACGTATCGGCGATCTGCAGGCCTAGGATCGGAGTCTGAATGGGAGGGATCTTTGCTGCAAAGCCTGGTTCGCAAACGGGCTGCGCATGACGAAGGCGCGCGACATGGGAGGCAACGATATCTGCCTCCGTAAGCTCCGGGTTCATTCTCTGCAGGTACACAAATGCCTCATCCAGAAGCTCCCGGTCAGTCCACTTGAACTTAACGTGGTCGTTTGGCATGTAAGCAGGAACATAGACCACTGATTCACTGCCCACGGATCTCAGGTTTGAAAACTCAATAATTCCCGGAACATCTATATCGGCTTCACTCACATTGACCCAGAAATGTGGACTGATCGATCGCTTTAGCTTAAAGACCAGGCAACAAATGCCCATGTTGACAATCGATTCGTACCGGGCCTTCCAGTCGGCAGGAAGGTCCGGCACCATTGCTGAAATCAAGGGTGTTGGCACTGTGCTTATGACCGCATCGGCGGGTACGACTCCTTGCGGTGTCTTTACACCTGTTACTTTGCCACCTTCCACAATGACTCTAAGCGCAGGACACTGTGTGCGAATTCGTCCTCCGGCCTTGAGAATTGCCGAGCAGAGAGAGTCTACGAGCGTCTGACTTCCGCCCTCGATATAGCCGAGCTCCTCTTGCATCATCGATTTGCGAGAGCGTCCGATACGCTTAATCCGCGTCCAGATCCATGCCGCCGATATGTTCTCTGCGTACTGGTGAAATTTCAGTCTGAATAACGGGCTCCAGAGCCGGTCGTACACCTCATCTCCACACCACCGGGTAATCCAGGAATGCGCCGATTCTGTCTCGATTGCGTCCCATCGCTCTCGACGCACGGAGAGGAATGCAAACAGTCCATACCGTAGTCGTGAGAGCAGACTGAGCTCGTGAAACTTCAAAAGGGCAACAGGATTGCCCCAATCTCGAAGCCTGCCCCCGGTAAAGATCCCCATTGAAGTATTTTTCCAGTGCAGCAGCGAGCGGATGCCAAGTTCGTCCATCAATTCCATCGTGGCGATATCACTCTTGCAGACGAAATGATAAAAGCGCTCGATGGATAACCCGGCCAGATCAAAGTGCGCAGCCATCCCCCCCGGCTCCGGCGCTGCCTCGAGGACGTCCACCGTGTGCCCCGCCTTAACAGCGTGGAAAGCGGCGGCGAGACCCATCGCTCCCGATCCTATAACCACTACATTAGCGATAAAGCACCTCTTCTTACGCTACGGGCAGCCCGGATCCAGTGACAATAACGCGAGCGTTATGTTCCTCGGACGTGAAACAGATATGGAACCTTTAGCTTAAAAGGCCAGGACTACTTTTGAATAGACTGGATCGCGAAAGGTGATGTTCAATGCCTGTTGCAAAGCGGTAGCGCGAATTCCGAATATGCCCGGCCAATCGATAACTTCAAAGAGGTCAGGTGTTACAAGCGCCTCGAGTTGCTTCGCGGTGAACGCTGGATTTCTGTCGAACAGGGCATTGAGCTTCAGCACGGTCCAGAAGAGGCTGTACGGCACTTTCTGAATCCTCGTCTTTGCTTGAGTGGCTTCCTTCACAGCATGGATCAGATCGATATAGTCAATTCTCTCCAGTCCGCTGATGTTGAAGGCCCCTGTCTTCATCTCTCCACGGAGGACAAAATAATTTCGCAGAAGTCACCGACGAAGAGAGGCTGACGCAGGAATTTACCCGTGCCGGGGATGGGAAAAACAGGTGTGCGCTGCATGAATCTTGCGAGCCAGCCAAGATGCTTGCGATCAAACCAGCCAAACATGAGCGTAGGCCGGAGGACGATCTGCCTGATACCAGACGAAGCAATCAAACTCTCCTGCGCTTTTTTGGTTTCCGTGTAGTCATCCACAGCCATCGAATTCACAACCGAAGAGGAGATGTTCACCACATAAGGCACGTGGTGCTTGATAGCAGCCTCAAGAAGTCGCTCAGTCGCCTGAATATTGTTCCTCACGAATTCTTCGGAATTCAAGCCGCCTATCTGCGCGTGCCCTATAACGAGCGCGTCGCATCCCTCAAGTGCGCCTTGCCATCCAGCCGCATCATTCAGCGCCGCCAGATCAGCTCGTATCGCGTCCACCGCAGGGAATTGCTGCCGGAAGGTCGCCATGTTCGCAGCATGCTTATCGATCGCGACGAGCTGCGTGTTGCCCCTTGCGATGAGGCGGGAGGTAAGGTTCTGACCGACGAGGCCGGCCGCTCCCGTAATAATGATCTTTCGAGTTAGCGCCATGGGAAGCCATCAGGGATAGTGGCCTCGGAGGTTTCCATGATGGGGCGCATCCAATGATTCATGTCTATTGTCAAACGCTCGCTGCCGATGCTATGAGCAGGGGTGCGAGGGTACTGGCCAGGTCCCACATGTGAGCGCGCCGCCTTTCGATAAGTCATATCTACAATTCCTTCAACTGATCCAATTATTTGACAGTATCTGTCATATCTTCTCTGCTGGTCATTATTTATAGAGTTTGTCTACGCGGACGGTGTTCGCTGCCAGATGGCCATGTCGCCAAATGTCTCGATGTGACGATAATTTTTGTGAAGGTATTCGTCCAGTACCGTAACCCCGCTACTTTTTGAACTGTCATTCGGTTCATGGATCAAGTCGTACTCGGAATCCAGGACGACGTAAGGGGGACGATTGATCTCGAGATCGTGGACCATCTGAACCTGAATGTCATACCTGGTCTGCAAGTCGGGATCGAAATGCGCCCACATGGTCGCCGGGAGACGCTGGCTCGCAAAATAGGTCAACATGTCGTTTGCAAATACCTTGTCATGTCTCGGCACCCCAAGAAATAACGTCTGACCGGGCCGCGTGTGGCTATCGATGAATTCGATTGTCTGAATGCGGTCGTCCTCAGGTAAAAAGCACAAACCTCGTGTGGCGGCATTCTCAGTATTGCACCAGGCAGCCCTTATCGCTGGCGTGTTGCCTCGAACTGAAGACCATATCCTCTCCGGTAAAGAGGAGTGCGACCAATACAGAACCATCATCTCTCGCACAGAGAACCATGCGGGCGCAAGAACAGATAACGAGACCATGACGGTGATGAATATACGCAGAGGGCGCCGAAAAATGAATCTCTGCTGAAAGAGCGCAGCTATGAGAAGCAGCGACGGAATCGTGGCCAGATACATCTGGATAACACTGACCCGCACGCAACCTTTCAAGTACATGACTATAGTGAGCAAACCGAACGCAATTAGGAAGCCATATAGCCGTGGTTCATTAGAAGTCTTGCGAGCTGATGGTTCGCTACTTCGCTTTCTCAGAGAGTGAGCCAATACAGCATAAGCGGACACGCCAACAGCAGCGATGGGTAGATAAATAGCGAAATTATGGAGGCTTCTGAGAGAGATTCCAGGGAATGGGAGATTGCGGGCACGATGATAGTACTTGCTCGGGAAAATGAAAATATCGTAGAGAAGAGGGTGAAGAGGTGCAACGGACAAATAATAGAATGCCGGCGGTAGAGTTACGATCAAAAAGCCGACCAGATAGGGCCAGAAGGTAGACGCAAATGCGCGCATCCGGTTGTCCTTGACATGAAGACATATGCCAATCGCAATGATGCAGGTGTGCACGCCTAGAAGTGCTATTCCTGTGTCATATCGGAATAAAAGCGCCAATCCAGCAGTAACGCCGGCGACAGCCATTCGCCGCTTTGATACGACGCGCGTGAAGACAGCAACAACCAGGGCTGTGCTGGCCAGATTCATCAAAGAGACAGGTATCGTCGCATTCCCAGCCGTGGTGTCAATCAGGCTGAAGAGCCAGAGCAGAGTGACAAGCGACGTGTAGCCAGCGATCGACCTGCGAAAATACGACAAAGAGATTACGTAGACGGATGCTACGACAGATGCTCGGAAAAAGAGATCGACAAGCCGCTCGACCAAAACCGACTCTCCGAACAGCTTGAAAAATCCTGCGAGAATATAGAACTGAGCCGGACCATATATAGCGTAGAAGTCACGATGAGGAATTTTCCCTGCTGCTACCTGCATCGATCCGGTTAAAATAATTCCTTCGTCATACGCACCGGGGCGCAGCGTCATCCCCCAAAAAAGAATGAAGTAAGCCACCAAAAAAGCGATCGCAAAGTTTATTAGAGTCCCGTCGAAATGCTTCCTGGGTCTCTCGATGAATACGCCGGGTTGAAGGCCTGCGTTTGATGTGCTCAAAAAAGCCCTCTTGTCCGGTAATCGGTGACCGCTGCACGAAGGTGGAGACGCGCAATTCTAGCAAAAGCCGTCGGGCTGGACGCGTTTCACCATCATCCCGAATCGTCCGGCACAATAGCATTGTCAGCATTGCCGAATCGCAGCGGAAGATCCATCCCACACCTGAGGCATTGGAGCGCGCTTCGAGCGGCTTCGATTGCATGGCGCGGGGCCGGAAATCGAAGCGAACCGACTGCTACCCGCTGCAGTATCCGCTACACTAGCGCGGGTGGCTGCCGTAAATCATTGAAGGGCCTATAGCTCAACGGTTAGAGCAGGGGACTCATAATCCCTTGGTTGGGGGTTCGAATCCCTCTGGGCCCACCAGCGTTCCCGCTTCTGCGGATTCTGGGCGCGCTTCGTTCGCTGCATTGGCCGTAGCGGCTAGAGCTTGATCTGTTTCAGGTGCTCGCGCAGGGCTGGGCCGAGGTCGGCGCGCTTGAGCGCGAAGTCGACCGTCGCCTGCAGCATGCCGGCCTTGTCGCCAGCGTCGTAGCGTTTGCCTTCGAAGGTGTAGCCGAAGACCTTTTCCGTGTCGAGCAGCCCCTTGATGCCATCGGTCAACTGCAGCTCGCCGCCGGCACCTTTGGGAATGCGCTCCAGCAGCTCGAAGATATGCGGCGTCAGGATGTAGCGGCCGATGATCGCGTTCTTCGATGGCGCATCTTCCTGTTTCGGCTTTTCCACGAGAGCTTTGACCGCATGCAGGCGCGGATTGCCTTCTACAGGATCGCAGTCGAGCACTCCATAAGAAGAGATCGCCGGGCCTTCGACGATCTGCGTTGCGAGGATGCTCGATTCGACTTCGTGGAATACGTCGACCATCTGCTTCAAGCAAGGCGTGGCAGCGTCGATGATGTCGTCGGGAAGGATGACGGCGAACGGCTCATCCCCGACCATATCGCGCGTCTGCAGCACGGCATGTCCCAGGCCGAGCGGCTCCTTTTGTCGCACATAGGAGACGTGCACCATGGTCGAAACCTTACGCGTCAATTCCAGCAATTCCGTCTTGCCGCGCGCTTCAAGACTCCACTCCAACTCGGGGCTCATGTCGAAATGGTCTTCGATCGCCGATTTGCCGCGGCTGGTGATGATGATGATTTCGTCGACGCCGGCGGCCAGCGCCTCTTCGACGCCGTACTGGATCAGCGGCTTGTCCACCAAGGCGAGCATCTCCTTGGGGATGGCTTTAGTTGCCGGCAAGAAACGTGTGCCAAAACCGGCAGCCGGAAAGACTGCCTTGTGAATTTTTTTGGTCATGAACTCTTGGGTGCCCTTCGGGATTATGTGACGCCCGCGTGAATCGCGGATGACTCTCTGCTGTGAATGATTATACGGACGCTGAAAAAGCAAGGTGGAGTTGCCCGATCACAGCCTGGAGAAGCGGATTCGCCCAGATTTACCGCCGGCTAAAGCGCAGGCGAATCGTCGCCGAGCATGGCGCGGCGAACGATGGCGATGGGCGGGAAACCCTGGCGTAAAAATTCATCGTGAAACTTCTGAAGCGAGAAATCTTTACCTTCCTTCTTCGCAACATCCGCGCGAAGCTTCAATATCTCCAACTTTCCGAGCGTGTAGTAGAGATATGTCGGATCGGCAGTGCCGCGCTTTGTTTCTACATCCGCGATCTCGCGTGACTGGTAGCCCTGGTTCACGAAGAACTCTCTCGCTTGATCCAGAGTCATCTCTCCGGAGTGCATCTGGATGCCAACGATGAAGCGCGCGTCTCGCAACAACGCGTCCTGCAACTGCCCCAGGCGGATCAGTTTGGCTTCGCGCGCGTCCTTGGCGCCGGTGCCGGGCTGGCCGTAGCCCTCGTCGAGCATCATCTGCTCGCAGTAGTGCGCCCAGCCTTCCACATCCGTGCTTGCGCCAAGCAGCTTGCGGACCTTGGAGTGCACCTCCGGCAATACGAGGAATTGAACGTAGTGTCCTGGATAGGCCTCATGCACGGACGTGCTGACGATCGTGCCGACATTGAAGGCGTGCATGTAGTCGGCGGTGCGCTCGGCGCTCCACGATTTCTGCGGCAGCGTGACATTGAAGTAGGCAGTGGTGGAGTGCGTCTCGAAAGGACCGGGCGTGTCCATGGACGCCTGGGTTGTGGCGCGCATGAATGGTGGCGTCTCTTCAAGTGTGGGCCGTACGTCGGAGGGAATGGTCACAATGTGCTTCTCGCGGATGAATGTGATCAGACCGTTGAACGTGTCACGGAAGCTCGCGAGTAACTGGTCGGGGGCAGGATGATCTTCGCCCAGCATCAGCAGCACCTGTTGCGGCGTCTTAGCCGGGATCTACTTCATGGGCGAGCGCGTTGAAGGCTGCCTGGTTCTTGTGCAGGTCGGCGTAGCCAATCTGAAGAAGCTGGGGCAACGGTGTCGTCACCATCTCGTCATAGAGCAGCTTCAGCGCGAAGGTGTCCTTGCCGAGGCGGTAGTCGCCGTTCGAGCGCGGCAGCAGATCGCTCTTCATCCATGATTCATAACTGCTGAGCGCATCGATGACGGCGGTGTTGCTCTGTTTGAAGTCAGAGAGGAGCTTCTGGTCTTTGACTTCCGAGAATGCAGCCGGCACATCGTTGCGGAAGAAGTCGATGTCGTCGGGTAGTTGTTCGAGCGCAATCTCGGTGTAGATCTTCGGGCAGTCATGCAGGTTCTGGCGTGCGGCGGAGAGTGCGGCCGGCATCTGGCGTTCGCGAGCGATCAGAGAACGCAGTCGATCCTCCGGCGGCGCAAATTTGCGCTCCATCAGTGAGAAGGCGCTCCCAGTGATGCCGGTGGAGTAGTAGTCCGGGTTCTTCTCCCAGGGCTTGATCGTCTCCAACGTGAGGAGCGTGCTGTGAATGTTGCTGAGAACGAGCTGACGATCTCCGGCTGTCCACTCATCGAGGCCATCTTTCGGAAATGCGGAGACCCGCCGCTCGAAGTCATGAAGCGCTGCGGCCTGCTTGGCAATAGAGCCGCGATCATACCGTTCCAGCTGCGCGTCGTATTGATGGAAGCCGGTGAGGGTGCCGTTTGTTGGCTGATAGGGAAAGTAGGCGGTATCGAAATACTGGTCAGCGAGCTTGTTCCACGCGGCATTGCCGCCATCCGCTGCATGCGAGATGGGACCGGAGATGGAAACACCGGTGGCAAGCAGGGTTGCACCGGCGAGGCGGATCATGCGTGACTTCGTCAAAGTGGTCTCCTAAGGTTGAATGCTCTTCAAGCTGTGACGGGCTCCAGTGCAAGCTGTTCGAGCAATGCGTGGACTTCCTGGAAGACCTCCGGCGGCTTGGTGCCGGCAAGCGGGAAGCGCAACACGCCTTGCGGCGTGAACTGAGCGCCTTTTTTCGCGTTGCGCGCGACCAGTTTCATCAGGCGGCCGGGATCCACCTCGGCCTTGTCGCTGAAGCGGATGTGGAGCTGATCGCGCTTGCGGTCGATCTGCTGCACGCCCAGGCGCTCGGAAGTCAGACGAAGTGTCGCAGCATCGAGCAGGTGCATCACGCTCTCCGGCAGCGCACCGTAGCGGTCTTCCAGTTCCGCACGCACATCCGCGAGCGTCGACTCATCGAGCGCTCCGGCGATCTTCTTATAGACCCGCAGGCGCTGGTTTTCCTCCGGGATGTAGCTCTCGTCGATGCGCAGGCTGATGCCGAGGTTGAGCTGCGTCGTGATGTGGTCGCGCTTCTCCTCGCCCTTCAGCTTGGAGACGGCCTCTTCGAGCATGGAGGTGTACATCTCGAAGCCGACTGCTTCGATGTGGCCGCTCTGCTCTCCGCCTAGCATGTTGCCGGCTCCGCGCAGCTCCAGGTCGAGTGCGGCGATCTTGAATCCGGCGCCGAGATCGGAGAACTCCTTGAGCGCGGCGAGGCGGCGGCGGGCTACGTCCGTCAATTCCTGCTCCGGCGGGATGAGCAGATACGCATATGCGCGGCGGTTGGAACGGCCGACGCGGCCGCGCAACTGGTAAAGCTCCGAAAGGCCGTGGCGGTCGGCGCGGTTCACGATGATGGTGTTCGCGAGCGGGATGTCGATGCCGTTCTCGATGATGGTTGTCGCGACGAAGACGTCGTACTCGTGATTCATGAAGGCGAGCAGGGTCTTCTCCAGGTCAGCCTCGCCCATTTGCCCGTGACCGACGACGACACGGCTCTGCGGCACCAACTCCTGGATCTTGGCGGCGAGCTCGTAGATGGTTTCGACGCGATTGTGCACGAAGTAGACCTGACCGCCGCGCTCCAGTTCCAGCTCGACTGCCGTGCGAATCAGCTTCTCATCGAACTTGGCCACCACGGTCTGGATCGCCATGCGGTCCTTGGGCGGCGTTTCGATCACACTCATATCTCGTAATCCAACGAGTGACATATGCAGCGTGCGCGGGATGGGCGTAGCCGACATGGAGAGCACGTCGATCTGCTGGCGCAGCTGTTTCAGCCGCTCTTTATGGCGGACGCCGAAGCGCTGCTCCTCGTCGACCACCAGCAGGCCGATGTCCTGGAACTTCAGGTCTTTCGAGAGGAGCCGGTGGGTGCCGATCAGGATGTCGATCTGGCCCGCTTCGAGTTTTTCGAGAATGATCTTCTGTTCTTTCGGCGTGCGGAAGCGGGAGATCATCTCGATGTTGATGGGGAACTGCGAGAATCGGCGGCGGAAGGTTTCGTAGTGTTGGAAGCTGAGGACGGTGGTGGGGGTCAGGACAGCCACCTGCTTTCCGTCCTGCACCGCCTTGAAGGCTGCGCGCATGGCGACTTCCGTCTTGCCGTAGCCGACATCGCCGCACAGCAGGCGATCCATCGGCAGGTTGGATTCCATATCGCGCTTGATATCCGCGATGGCCGAAAGCTGGTCGTCGGTCTCGTTGTAGTCGAAGGCGTCTTCGAATTCGCGTTGGAACTCGTTGTCCGGCGGGAAGGGGTGGCCCTCCGCTGCGCGCCGTTGCGCGTAGAGCTTCAGCAACTCGTCCGCCATGTCGGCCATGGCCTTCTTCACGCGCGCCTTGGTCTTGGCCCATTGCTGGCTGCCGAGCTTGTTCAGCACCGGCGCCGGCCCCGCGTCGGTAGAGCGGTACTTCTGGATCAGGTCGAGACGGGTGAGCGGCACATAGAGGCGCGCGTTGTCGGCGAACTCGAGCACCATGAACTCGACGTTGAGGCCGTCCTGCTGGATCTCCTTGAGGCCGTGGTAGCGGCCGATGCCGTGTTCGACGTGGACGACGTAGTCGCCGACCGCGAGATCGCGGAAGTCCGAGACGAAGGCGGCGGTCTTCGACTTGGAGCGGGTGGGCAGGGGACGTGCGGCGACATCGGCATCGTCGGAGAGGTCGTTCGCGCCGATGATGACGAGCTTCGCGTCCGGAAAGCTGACGCCGTTGGCGATGGCGGTGCGCACGATGATGGGCGTGCGCATGTCGCCACCCAGGTAGCTGGACTCGTCGTAGATGGTCTCCGAGCCGGTGTGCTGGGTGCGCGAGCCGAGGCGATACGCGAGGCCGTATTCGCGCAGCAGGTTGGCGAGGCGCTCGACTTCGCCCTGGTTGGGCGCCGCGATGATGACGCGATGTTCCTGTGCGGCGAGCGACTTGAGCTGGTCGACGAAGGCGGGGATCGATCCGTGGAAGCGCAGCGTGGGCCGCGAAGGGAAGTCGACTTCCGCGGGCGCGTTGACATCTTCGTCCAGCACATCGACGGCGCCGAGCTGATCGAGTTCGAGGCCGGGCAGCCTGGCGATCTTGTCCTTCAGCTCCCACGGGTTGAGATAGATGTCTGCCGCGGTGATGAGGCCGCCGATGCCGGCGCGCTCGTGGCGCTGCTCGACTTTGTTCCACCAGCGCTCGGCCTGGTTCTGCAGCATGGCCGGTTCTTCGACGAAAATTTGCGGGTTGCGGAGGAGGTCGAAGAGCGTGCGGTCGGCACCGGCCACGGGGGCGAAGAACTCCCAGCCGGGGAAGACGGTGACGCCGCCGGCCGCGACGGCGCGGGTCACCAGATCGGTCGCAGCTTCGTCGCCGGAGGCTTCCATCCGCGATCGGCTGAGGCGCGCGTGCACGGCGGCCAGCAGCTTCTCCGAGACCGGTGTCTCGGTGAGCGGCAGCAGCAGCGCTTCGTCGAGCGGCGTCGAGGAGCGCTGCGACTCCGGCTCGAACTTGCGGATGGATTCGATTTCGTCGCCGAAGAAATCGATGCGCACGGGGCGATCCATCTCCGGCGAGTAGACGTCGAGGATGCCACCCCGGCGAGTGAACTGGCCGGGCATCTCGACGATGTCCATCTGGGTGTAGCCGATGGCGCGGAGGTGGTCGAGAAGCATCTCGATATCCACCTCCTCGCCGCGGCGGAGTTGCTGGGCCAGGCCGGCGTAGTAGGGCGCATCGAAGAGGCGCATGCAGGCGGCTTCGACCGGCGCGACCACGATGGAGGCGCGGTTGCTTGCGATCTTCCACAGGACAGACGCGCGCTGCTCCTGCACATCCGGGTGCGGCGAGATGCCTTCAAAGGGCAGCACGTCGTGCGCGGGCAGGCGCAGGATGCGCTTCGGCTCGACGGCGCCGGTGAGCTCGGCGGCGGCGCGGAGGGTGAGTTCCAGCGATTCGGCGGCCTTGTTGTCGGCGACGAGAACGACGACGGTGGCTTGGGCGGCGTGCGCGAAGAGCGGAATGCAGAGGGCGCGGGCGGTCGCGGTCAGGCCAGAGACACGTCTGCGCCCTCGCGCGAGGCTGAGATGCCGTCGCACACGCTCGAAGCTGTCGGTGTGCTCGATGCTCGCGAGGGCATCGCGAACAAAGGGAAGGACCATGCTGTTCTGATTCTATGGCCTGATTGTGAAAGTCACGGTACCACCCACCCCTCCCCCCTCCCGGTGCGGGAGGCCGGTGCGTAAATCTCGTGGTGTCATGGGCTTGAAGCCTCTTCCGAGGGCTAAATTCGTCATTTTATTGGCGTTATCGGTAAATTCGTCCAAACAAAGGGCTTACAAAAGACGAAAGCCACGGAATGGTTTCCGTGGCTTTCGTTTCTAAGGTTCAGGCCTATTTCAATGCTAGCAATTCCGGTGGGGTGATTTGGCAGGTTTCTGCGCGAATGTTTGCGAGGCGGTCCGTTCTGGGATCGCAATGTACGTTCAAGGCTATTTGATTTCGGTTGCTGTGAGTTCGAGTTCGGTTTTGCCGGTGTCGCTTGGATTGTCTGAGCTGAAGACGATGGTCGGCTTGTCCACCGGAACAGAGATGTCCGCTCCCCAGCTTGTGCGGCGAACCAACGGGAGGAGATGTTGGGGATCGTTGGTGCTCTTCACCGCGCTGCTTATCTCAGCAGACACGTGCATACTGAGCTGATTATCTCGCGGGATTGCCTGGTATGCATCGATGTTCGTTCCCACGTCCGCATAATCAAACTTGCCTGGCTCACTTTGAAATGGAACGCGGTCTCCCGAACGTATCTGGGCAGCAGCGCTGCCTCGATCTCCGCGCGCCGAGATGATGCTGGTATAAGTGCGGCTGTTAGACACCTTACCGCCCGCATCGAGCTGCAGCAGGCGGAAGACGAGCTTGTAATGCGTGGAGGCTGCCTCCGCTGGTTTGGCTTGGGCGTGCATTATTACCGGTGAGAGGAACGTTGAAGACAGAACGTAAGCCGCAACTATAGCGCGTCGCATGGGAATGCTCCTTCCGAATTTCTACTGTGAGACCAAACTGGTTTCAGATTTCTCTCCATCCACCGTGGAGAGCGCCGCGATGGCGATGGGTTTGATGGTGATGGGGGCCAGCAATGGTTTTCGATCTTCCTCGGCGGACGCAAAGATACGGCGTGCCTGAGCGGGATGGCGAGTGGCTATTCTCAGCAGAGCCTCTTCCGCATGAGTCAGCGGTGCGGGGGTAGGAAAAACTGCCAGCCTTGGCGCCTCGTGCCGTGCGCTGACGCGGGGATGCCGAGACGTGTCCGCTGCAACTTTGCGGACCGCGGGGGAAAAGTGCTTCGCCGTTCGTGGCGGCACGCTTGCGGTTGTCGAATGCCGCACCATCGGCGGCGTGCTGTCGATAGCGGACCAGTGATGCACAAGTAGAAAAACCAGCAGGCCAGCGCATGCGCATGCAGTGCCAAGTCCGAGCAGCCAGCCATTCCACGGTTGGGGTCTGGCCTCCGCGGCGCAGGCAAGGACGCGAGTGCGCAACGACGCATCCGGCTCCTGGTCGACGTAGCTGGCCAGCGCGCTGTCGAGCAGTTTGTCGAGTTCGCGATCGTCGCAATGGTCAAGAGGGTGCCTATCGGGCATGGCGGGTCTCCGGTGGCGGGCCCAGTTTTTGTTTCAGCAGCGTGCGGGCGCGCTGGATGCGGGTGCGTACGGTGCCTTCGGGGATGCCGAGTGCCACGCCGATCTGCCCGGAGGTCATTTCTTCGAGCGTGGAGAGCACGAGCGGCTGGCGAAGCTCTTCGGGCAGGGTGTCGATGAGGCGATGGATGCGTGCGATGCCGCTACTCGAAACCGCCGCTGCTTCCGGCGAGTGATCTGTCGCTGTGATGGTGTCCATTTCCACTCCGCCTTCCTCTCTGGCAGGGCGCCGCTGGCGGTCCCGCGCCATGCGCCAGACGACGCGTGCGAGATATGCACGTTCGTTTTTGATTCCTCTGATTTCTTTGCGAGGCCTGGCATTCCGCGCCATGCCCGCTTCTTATACAGCCGCAGAAAGGACTCCTGCACGACATCGTCTGCGTCGCTGCGATTGCGCAGCAGCGCCCAGGCCACACGGAAGGCGAAGCGGAGGTTGCGCTCGACGAAGGACTGGAATGCGGCTTCGTCTGCGCGTGAGTCCTCTTCGGACGTCTTTGGGGGCACGACCGCGCCCTCCCTCCAGTCGTGTGTAGTGGCCAGATCCATGCGCCGCTGCTCGATTCACAGGCTAAGACGATGCGGAGGCCTGGGGTGTTCGGAAAAATCGAATATGGGAGGAAATATGCTGCAGATGCACGCCTGCAACAGGCAGCATTGCAGCGTCCAGCGCGCTTAGACGCCCTTGATCTCGCCGCCGTCCATGCGAACCGATGTGCCGGTCATCCACTTTGCTGCAGGCGATACGAGGAAGGCCATCAACGCAGCAATCTCTTCCGGCTCGCCATAGCGGCTGATGCCTGCCTTCTCGGGAAAGGCCTTCGTTGCTTCCTCCACGCTCATGCCGTGTTCCGGCGCCCACTTCTCCATAAACGAGCGGCGACGGCCGGTCATCACTGCGCCCGGCACGACGCTGTTGACCTGCACGCCGTCCTTGATGCCTTGCTCGGCAAAGGCCTTCGCCAGCGCGATGATGGCGGCGTTGGTGGCAGCGACCGCGGCAAAGCCGGGTTGGGGATCGAGCGCGGCGCTGCCGGATATCAAGACGACGGAGCCCTTGGAGGCTTTCAGTGCGTCCCAGGCGAGAATCGTGAGGCGGCGTGCTCCGTGAAATTTGAGCTCCATGCCGGAGCGCCACTGTTCGTCGGTCATTTCAAAAAGATCGATCTGGGGTACGGCTCCGGCAATGTTCAGGAGCGCATCGATCCTGCCAAAGCGATCGAGCGTGCCCTTGACGAGGGCGTCGGCGGACTCCTTCTTGCTGAGGTCGAGGTCAAAGACCAGCGGCTCGGCGCCGGCTGCTTTTACCTCGGCGGCGGTTTCCTGAAGTGCCTCCGCGCTGCGTGCAGCGAGTACGACCGCAGAGAAATCCTGGGCAAGCCGGACGGCTGTGGCGCGGCCGATCCCCTGACTCGCGCCGGTAACGATGGCGACAGAATTCTTCATACGGAAATCTCCTTTCCTGCTTGGCCGTTCGAAGCGGCCTACCTGGTGGACGAAAGCGTTTCGCGCGCAGCTTTCAGAAGGATGTCGACGACGAGTTGAGGTGCGGTGAGCAACGGGGCGTGGTCGACAGAGTGAGTCTCTGTCGTTGCGCCCATGCGTTCCGCCATGAAGCGCTGGGTTTTGGGATTGATCATGCGATCTTCTTCCGCGATCAGGAACCAGGATGGTTTGGATTTCCACGCCGGCTGCGGCGCTGCTTCCTGGATGCACTGGACGTGGATAGGCCGCTGCACCGAAGCTGAGAGTGCTTTCGCTTCGTCCGAGGCATTCTGCGCGAAGGCGTTGTGGAAGCCATCCTCCGGCATCCAGATGAAACCATGCGCATCGGGCTCGAGATGAGGCGCCTGCGCGTGCGGTTCATCACGATAGAAGACCTGCGCGACCGTCTCGCCCTGGTCCGGAGCGAGGGCCGCGATGTAGACGAGCGATTTCACTTTCGCATCGCTGACTGCCGCGATCACGGCGCCCGCGTAGGCGTGCCCAGCAAGCAACACGGGGCCATCGATTCTTTCGAGCACGCGGCGGAGGGCAGCGGCATCGTCCGATAGAGACGTGAGAGGAATCGGCGCGCAGACTACTTTGAGGCCCTGCTGTTCGAGCGGCAGAATCACCTGACTCCAACTGCTTCCGTCGGCCCATGCGCCATGAACGAGAATTGCTGTAGCATTTTTTGCAAACGAACTCATACTCATCCTCTTTCCTGCGGTTGAAGCGATTTATCCGGATCGCCGAATCCTTAATCAGTTCGGCACGACGGATCATTCACACCTTGGTCAACTGCTTACCCACGCGGCAGGCGTTGGCGCAGATGTTTCTGGCGCCAAGCTATCGTTTGGGTTGCGGAACAGTTCAGCGAGCCGCATCGCGCCGCACTCGGCTCGGACTGGCACCTGTCCCGATGGCCGTCAGATGGCGGCACGCCTATGGCGGGAAAGGAAATTATCCCCAAATCTGCGATATTGGATCGCGGCCACATCGCTACGATCTTTGAGGTCAGATAGTTGTTGTTGGATGTAGGCTCCCGCCTTCGACTTTTCCCCGAGGAGCCAATATGCCACCGGCAAATGATAGACGGCACGCTCGTTATACGAATACTTTCCTTCTTCTAAACACCTCGCGATCACCTCTATCGAAGCATGTTCCTTTAGGAAAGTGATTCCATATAGCTCGATGGCCTTCGCAATTCTTTGTGACTCCGGAATGCGATCGGACTTGGGGGCGCTCGGTTCAAAGAGCCACTCTAAAAATCGCAGTTCTGGTGTCAGATAACCAAGCGCTGAACTCAAGCTTGGAAGGGGTTTACGTTCTGCACCGTCTGATAATTCAACAATCGCTTCCTCAATTCTTCGGCAAGCAATGCTCACGACCGGATTCAATCCGACTAGCCCGTCGGGCCGATGCGTCGAAAAATTAAGCCCAACAATTCCCGTGAACTCGGGATTTAGCTGCCAGACTAGAAGGCCATCTCGCAAATGGAATTTGAATTGCGACAACTCGGTGGAGATATCTTCTGATACGGCATTCTTCACAGCACTCTTCGTGGCCATACACATCACCGTCAATAGTCAATAATGGAGTACTCACAAACGTCAGACCGAAATACAACACCAATAAACGCTTTATTTACCGGTGTATACTTTGGATGAGACGATTGCAAGGGGGTCTCAATGAAAAAGAGGGTCAGGGGGCAAAAAAAGAGGAGGTAGACGGGTTTTTATTCCTCGGAAATCATCTTGCCCTGGACTTGCTGAACACCCGGATCATCCCTGAGCGGGATTCTGTTGAGCTGCTGCCGGATACGGTTGCACTGGAAAAGTGGCTGATCGCCGCCGGGTTGGTGACGAGTACGAATGGAGAGCGGCTGCTGCGCCGATGGAGAGATTCCGCGGAGGCGCAGAGCTTCCTGGAGGAGTTGCGGAGGTTCCGGGAGCGGCTGCGAGCTGTGGTTATTCAGCGGGAGGCGGGAGAGTCTGTTTCTGCCAGGTTTCTTGCGGAACTCAATCGGCTGCTGGAGAAGTATCCGGCGCGGATTGCGCTCTCGGCCGCGGGCGGCAAGCTGCAGCGCGAGGTGCTTTTTGAGCCCTCGACACCATCGGAGGTGTGGGCTCCGATCGCCGCGGCCACGGCCGACCTGCTGACCGAAGTGGATCCCTCGCGGATCCGCAAGTGCGAGTCGTGCATTATGCACTTCTACGATGTCAGCAAGAAGAGTTCGCGGCGATGGTGCAGCATGAACATCTGCGGCAACAGGGTGAAGGTCGCCGCCTACCGGCAGAGACAACGCGCGGATGGGTAATGCGCGCAGGCCCCGGATTGACGGTTGGATCGAGAGAACATTGAATCGAAGAAACTACGATCAATCCGAGGGCGGCGCGCGTCTGTTGATCTGGGTATATTGATCTGGCTATGTTTGATCGGGGCGGTACCAAGGGGCGATTCGATATGGGTCTTTGCAAGCAGCGAATCCTGACGTTTGTTTTCGCGTTTTCGTTCTTGTCCGGGGTTGTTCCGGCTACGAGCTTCGGACAGCAGCTTGTCCAACGCGGAGCCTTCGGAAAACCGACGCAGGTGCTGGATGAGACCATGCAGTGGTCCACTCCGCTGCAGGTCGCCGGCGATCACGATGTCGAGATCTACATTCCCGATGTGACGAGTACGGACTGGCTGAAGCGGAATTACACGGACTTCGAGGAGAAGGAACAGTATGTGATCTCCTTCTTTACCTTTTACCGGAATACAAAGGCATGCCGGGCCAACCAGATCGGGTGGGGCCACAGCGATGCGGCGCATCTGGACGCATGCAATGACATCAGCTACAGGGTGCGGCAGATCTCTGTGGATGCGCACCTGAAGACGGTCACGCTGATCATGGCGGCGATGATCGGCGAGGATGGGCAGATTGTGCCGTCCTCAGTAGAACGGCAGGCTATCTCGCGCAACTGGACCGATCTCGACTCCAATTCGCAGGAAGCGCTGGACAAGGCCACGGCCTTGATCGCGGAACAGATGAAGCGATACGACCGCAAGATCAACGGCGTTCACTGAGCGCATGAACATCGACCACACACTTTGCGGCACGGAGCCTATCCTCTGTGCGCCTGTCATCCGGCAGGTCGATCAATATCTCATCGAGCTATTGGCCGCTCTCGAGCCGGAGGAGTGGGATCTGCCCACGATCGTTCCGCACTGGAGCGTTCGCGATGTTGCTGCGCATCTTCTCGACACAGCGTTGCGCAAGCTATCCATGGGGCGTGACAAGTGCCTGGTGGAGAAAGTCGACATACGTTCCCATCAGGATGTGATTGTGCTGGTGAACCGGCTCAATCGTGAAGGCGTCTTCGTGTACAGGCGTCTTAGCCCATCTGTTCTTACGCAACTGATGCAGATTGCGTGCGCCCAGACGGCGGATTTCTATCAGTCGTTAGACCCGTTCCAGACCGCCGGGATTGGGGTCAGCTGGGCGGGAGAGATGACTTCGCTGGTGTGGTTCGACAATGCTCGTGAACTCACGGAGCGGTGGCATCATCAGCAGCAAATCCGCCTCGCTACCAATCGCCCGGGCATCATGACCCCGTCGCTCTATCACCCGGTCCTAGATACCTTTTTGCGTGGCCTTCCGCATGCCTATAAGGACGTGAGTGCCGTAGATGGCACAGCGGTTCTGATCGAAGTCTCAGGGGATTGCGGCGGACGGTGGTGCCTTCTGAGGTCGAACGATATCTGGCAATTTACGAGCAAGCTTTTATCGGCGATCGCTTCGCAGATCGTAATTCCACAAGAGATCGCATGGCGTCTGTTTACGAAGGGCATTGACAAGGACGCTGCCCGTCAGCAGCTCACGATCAGCGGCGACAGAGCGCTCGCAGAGCACGTTCTCAGCCTCATTGCAATCGTTGGCTGATCGGATCTGTCAGGCGGAGCCGTTACGAAGAATCGGCCCACGGTGTCTAGTGAGTCGCCATGTAGCTGCCGAGGAGTCCGCGAAGGCGAACCGGGACCCAGCGGCCTCTGCGCTGCCAGCGGCGCGCGGCGGTGGCTGTCGCGAGCTTGACCGGATGCAGAACGGAGCGGCGGCTGTCGACGGAGATGGTGCGCATGAGCACGGGATCGCAGAAGCGGGCGAGAGGTCCGGAGGCGCCATTGACGAAGTGAATGGAGGCGATGCCCTGGGCGATGAGTTGTTCGATGAGATAGCCGCGCAGGACCAGTGAGGGACTGAAGCCGTCGAGCGATTCGTCGTTGAACTGCGAGAGCAGATGCAGATGGTTGCCGGCGCGCACGCCGGCGAGGACGGAGACGAAACGGCCATCCGGCGCGGCGAGTGCGGCGAGCACGGGCGGCCCGAACTGGCTACCGAACTGGTTACGAAATTGGGCAAAGAAGCGATGGTCGCGCTGCTCGTGCTCGAGGGTCTCCGGGGAGCC
This sequence comes from uncultured Acidobacteriaceae bacterium, assembly GCA_963815025.1. Lineage (GTDB taxonomy): Bacteria > Acidobacteriota > Terriglobia > Terriglobales > Acidobacteriaceae > KBS-83. Next base: position 1,258,241 of record CAWFFD010000002.1, read on the forward strand.
GGCGTATTGATTCAGAGCGTGGGCGGCGGACTCGTACGCCGCAAGCGATATTTCGGGAACGAAGCGGTAGCCCTGTTCCTCTGCGCGGCGACGGTAGTTGCGAAGGTTGCGGCGCGTGTGCGGGCCGAGGCTATGCAGGAAGCTCTCATAGCTCCCGTCGAGATGCAGCCAGTCACCCTCGGGCCGGATCTCCGACTTGCACCAGACCTGCAGACCGGGGCGTTGTAACTGGAGGACGGGAAGAATCTCGTTGCCGGTGGAACGCCACCAGAGACGGAGTGCATGCACGCCATTGGCGAGGAGATATTCGCAGGCGGTGGCGATGACTTCCGCTTCGCGTTCGGGCGCTGCGAGGACCAGGCCGCGGCCCATGCGGTCGCCGCCGAAGACCCATCCGGTGGCGCGGCCGGCGAAGAGCAGTTCTTCTGTGTAGACCACGCCGACGAGGCGCCCCTGCTCATAGCAGACGACGACGCGAGGACGGCGCGTATCGGAGACACGCGGCAGGAAGTAGTCGGGCAAGGCGGTGGTGTCCTGGCCATGCAGGGTGTCTGCCGCGAGACGGCGGATGGCCGGCGCAAGGCGGTCGAGTTCGTCTTTGGATTCGACCAATGCGGATTGGAGGATGGCGAGTTCCATAAGCGGTCTGGGTCGTCTGAGCATACGGTTGCAGAACCTATAGAGCACGGCAAGTTTTTACGCACGGAGCCTGTTACCACTGCACGACTGTGATGAGTACGATGCGGTACCCGATGCAGATGTTTCTGAGGGAGATCTGGGGGAAGTCGGGGCCATTTTGGAACCGATTGTGGCTGGGACCGCTCCAGCAGTGTCCGGTTAGAGAAACGATACACTCGTCTGGATAGGGTAGACCAGACGGGAAAGAGGCGGGGACAGCAGGCGATATGACAGCAACTGCGGTGGGCACGGCAGCTTTGGCGAAGTACGAACCGGTGATCGGGCTGGAGGTGCATGTGCAGCTCCTGACCACGACCAAGGCCTTCTGCGGGTGCCTGACGCAGTTCGGCGCGGCGCCGAATACGCAGGTCTGCCCGACGTGCCTGGGGCTGCCGGGCGCGCTGCCGGTGCTGAACAAGCGGGCGGTGGAGTTTGCCGTGCTCGCTTCGACGGCGCTGCACTGCGAGGTGCGTGCGCGCTCGGTATTTTGCGCGGAAGAACTACTTCTATCCCGATTCGCCGAAGGGCTACCAGATTTCGCAGTACGACCAGCCGCTGGCGGAGCATGGGTGGATCGATGTGCCATCCGCAAATGGCGCCGGAGGCAGCACCGGAAATGGGCTGAAACGCATCGGCATCACGCGGCTGCATATGGAAGAGGACGCGGGCAAGAGTCTGCATGAGGGCTTTGCCGATTCCGCGACGCGCAGCTATGTGGACCTGAACCGCTGCGGCACGCCGCTGGTGGAGATTGTGAGCGAGCCGGATATCCGGACGCCGGATGAAGCGTATGAGTACCTGACGCGGCTGAAGGAGATCCTGCTCTACACCGGCGTGAGCGACTGCAATATGGAAGAGGGTTCGCTGCGCTGCGATGCGAATGTGAGCGTGCGTCCGCGGGGCCAGGAGAAGTTCGGCACCAAGGCGGAAGTGAAGAACGTGAACAGCTTCCGGTTTATTCGCGCGGCGCTGGAGTACGAGATCGAGCGGCAGGTGGAGCTGATCGAGTCGGGCGGACGCGTGATGCAGGAGACGCGCTCGTGGAATGCGGCGGAAGGGCGGACCTTTTCGTTGCGGTCGAAGGAAGAGGCGCACGACTACCGGTATTTTCCGGAGCCGGATCTGCCGCCGCTGCTGGTGAGCGATGCGTGGAAGCGAGAGATTCTGACGGCGATGCCGGAGCTGCCCGAGGCGCGGCGCGCGCGCATGGTGAAGGAGTACGAGATCAGCGAGCAGGATGCACAGACGCTGACGGCGACGCGAGAGTTCGCAGATACGTTTGAGGCGGCGGCGAAGCGGGCGAAGAATCCGCGACGCGTGGCGAACCTGGTGCAGAGCGAGCTGATGGGACGGCTGCGCGCGGCGGGTCTGGAGCTGGACAAGTCGCCGGTGACGATGGATGGCGTGGTGATGGCGGCGGATCTGGCGGAAGAGGGAAAGCTTTCGAGCAAGCAGTGGAAGCAGCTCTTCGACATCGCGTTTGAGAAGGACGAGGACTTCGGCGTGGTGTATGAGCGCGAGAAGCCGCAACAAATTACAGACACGGCGGCGATCGAGGCAATGATTGACGAGGCGATCGCGGCGAATCCCAAGCAGGTGGAACAGTATCGCGGCGGCAAGAAAACGGTGGCAGCGTTTTTTGTGGGGCAGGTGATGCGGGCGTCGAAGGGGCAAGCGAATCCCGCGTTGTTGAACGAGCTGGTCACGAAGAAGCTGGACGGATAGATGAACGCTATCGACGAGTTGAATGGACGCTTTGCATTAGGTGGCGCGCTGCGGTTTGAGGATGGTCCCGGCGGGCTGACGCGCGCGACGATTGCGACCGAAGCGGCGACGGCGGAGATCTACCTGCAGGGCGCGCATGTGGCGGCGTGGCAGCCGGCGGGCGCGGAACATCCTGTCCTGTTCATGAGCGCGAAGAGCCACTTCGCGGCAGGCAAAGGCGATTCGTGGCGGAGTGCCGCTGGTCTTTCCGTGGTTTGCGGATCGCACTGGTGGATTGCCGGGGCCGGCGCATGGATTTGCGCGCACCCTGCCGTGGGAGGTGGTCGCTACGGAGCAGCGGCGGGAAGGTGTGGCACTGAGCTTCAAACTGCTGCCCAACCAGACGACGCGCGATCTGGGCTTCGACCATTTTGTGCTGATCTATGAAGTTGTTGTCGGCGAGAGGCTGATGCTGGCGCTCGAGGTCGAAAATGTTGGCGACAGCACGCTGACGTTCGAAGAGGCGCTGCATGCGTACTACTCTGTCAGCGATGTGCGGCAGATTGAAGTGATCGGCGAGGGTGACACTGACTATCTCGATCGCGCCGACAACGCGAAGCCACGACATCAGGGTGCGGGCGCCATCCGCTTCGCGGGGGAGACGGACCAGCTTCATCTGAATACGCAGGCTGCGGTTACGATATCCGATCCCGAATGGAAGCGGCGCATCGTGATCGAGAAGCACGGGTCGAACAGCACCGTGGTGTGGAATCCATGGGTCGAGAAGGCGAGCCGGCTGGCGGATCTGGGCGACACGGAGTGGCCGCACATGGTCTGCGTGGAGCCGGCGAATGCAGCAGAGAATGCGGTGACACTGCAGCCGGGCGCGACGCACACGATGGGCATCATGGTGCGGGTGGAAAGCACCTGAACGGCATCTCGCAGACAGGCGCGCGAAGGTCTCATGTATTCTGGCGGCGCTCTCATCCCCCATATGCATTCGGTTCTGCGAGGTGGGAAAGACATGTCGACGGCTGAAAACAAAGCAGTGATCGCTGCGTTCATCGAAGATGTGATCAACCAGGGCCGGCTGGAGCGCGCGAACGATCTGGTTGCTGTTGATTTTGTGGAACTCGATCCGCTGCCGGGCCAGCAGCAGGGACGCGAGGGTCTGAAGGATGTGATCGGCGGCCTGCGCATGTCGTTTCCGGATATGCACTGGGTTGTCGACGAGATGATCGCTGAAGACGACAAGGTCGTGACCCGCTTTACCTGGACGGGCACGCAGCGCGGCGCATTCCTTGGTATCCCGGCGACGGGCAGGAGCGTCACGGTGAAGGGTGTGGTCATCGACCAACTGGCGTCCGGGAAGATGGCGAAGAGCCGCATCCTGATGGACACGATGAGCATGATGCAACAGTTGGGTGTGATTCCGACGGCGTAGAAAGAACGCATTCCATTCGGAATTGCCAATTCATTGTCTCGAAGAGTGGGCGATTTTGATGGCCGAATTGGCAACGGTCCGGTAGGTTTTTTTGCATGGAAAAGTCAGGGACCGTCGCAACAGCTCTTCTTCTATTTGCAACAGCTGCCGTGCATGGCCAGATCAAACGGACCAGTGTTCCGATGGGGGACGCGGTGGAGAAGTCGCTGGCCGAGGGCTCTTTGCTGGGTGAAGGCGCGCATCCTTTTCACATCCGCGTATCCGTATCGGAGCCAGAGAACGTCGAGTCACCCTACTCGGGGACGATCGAGGAGTGGTGGGCGTCTCCTTCACAGTGGCGCCGCGAGGTGACGGCGAAGGGCGGCATGCGACAGATGATCGTCGTTGCTGACGGTAAGAAAACGGAGCGGGGTGAGGGATACAGCAAAGTACCTTCAGGCTTGCAGGGCCCAGTCATGAATGCCATTAGCCAATGGACATTTCGCTCTTTGATCCGCGACGGAAAGCCGCAGTATTTTCACGGGACGGTAAAGTTTGCGGTGCCCTGAGTATTTGCGTCCGTGACGGGAAGCCGTTTGCCATTGCGAAGGTGGCTCACTCACCCGTTTCTTCAGCGCCACCAGTCGGAGCGGAGCTCTTCGCTGCGGACGACCTCTGTGGGTATCCCTGGAGTGGGAGACCAGAGTTTGAGGTCATCGACTGCGGCGATAGTCTCGATCGGCTGCTGCCAGGGGTGGAGAGCAAGATCGAAGAGACCCCAGTGGATCGGCATGAGCAGGCCGTGATCGCCCATGGCTCTGAAGCTGCGAACGGCACCTTCCGGACCCATGTGGATGTCCAGCCATAGCGGATCCGAGGCACCGATCTCGAGCATGGTGAGGTCGAATGGGCCAAATTGCTCGCCGATTTCGCGAAAGCCGTACCACTCGCCCGAGTCAGCGCCGTAGTAAACGCGGTGCTTTGGGCCGACCAGAGCGAAGGAGCTCCATAGCGTCTCAAAACGGTTGAAGAGGCTGCGTCCAGAGAAATGGCGCGCGGGCAGCGCGGTGATGGTCAGCGATCCGAGCTGGGTCTCGTCTGTCCAGTCGAGTTCGGTGCAGCGGTCGGGCGGAACGCCGAATTTCGCAAGTATCGCGCCCACGCCGAGACTGGTCATCCAGCGTGTGCGACGCAGGCTCTCCATGCGCGCGAGCCGCTCGACCGTGCCCGCTCCTAGATGGTCATAGTGATCGTGGGAAATGAGCACGGCATCGATGGAGGGCAGGTCTTCCAGGCGAAGCGGCGGCGGGAAAAAGCGTTTTGGGCCGGCCCATTTTGTTGGCGCGGCGCGTTCATCCCACACCGGATCGATGAGAATCCTGACTCCGTCGATCTCGAGCAAGGTGGACGCATGGCCGAACCAGGTGATGCGCAGGCCGGAGGCCGGGCTTGTCTCATAGACCCGAGGGTCGGTATGGAAGGGACCCAGGGGGTGATTTGGGGATCGCGCCGCCGTGTCGAAAAGGAAGCGCGGCAATACCTTGAGCGCCAGTGAGAGACCGCCGACCTTCGTCGGCACGGGGTTCACATAGCGTCGGCCCTGGCGCTGAGCTTTGGTGAATGACACAACTGTCGGATGACGCAATGTGTCCTGAGATTCGGGAAACGTATGTATAGCGGTCAGTTCCTCGATACCCATGCTACAGATTACCGGCGCGTCCGTTGCAGATCTGTCCGATCCGCTCTGTGCGATGCGCGCGACGTGCGCTGCGAATGCATCCCATGTACGGGGAAGGAATCAGGTTTCCGGCGGAATCGTGCGCGGAGACAGATTTGCCATTTTTTCTTTAGACTCTAGCTGCAGTTAACCCAGGAGAGATTATGTTGCGATGGAAGGCTCTGGCTTTTTCTACTCTCGCCGTTGCAATGGTGAGCAGTGTGTCTGTGGCTCCGGCTCAGGTTTCCATCAACATCGGAGTGCCGCCGGTGTGCCCGTATGGATACTTCGACTATGCCCCGTATGACTGCGCTCCCTATGGTTATTACGGGCCGGATTGGTTCAATGGCGGCATATTCATTGGAGCCGGCCCATGGTTTCATGGCCGTCATGACTTCTATGGCCACGTCGACAATCGCTACGATCCGCACCACGGATATGCGGGACCGATGCCGCAGCGTGGAGCGCGGGCGTTCAACAATTTTCACGCGAACGAAGCGCGAGATGGACGAGGCCACGTAGGCAACGCGGGCCATGATGGAGGCGGTGAACACAGCGGCGGGTATAGCCATGGCGGCGGTGCTCACGGTGGCGGCGGTCACCACTAGAAACTGATTCTCTATCCGATGGGTTGGCGGAAGTCGGTGCAAGTAGAACGGCCTGCACATGGCAGGCCGTTCTACGTTAGACGCTGGTCTTTAGTGAATCCGGATGAGTGAATCCGGATGAGTGAATCCGGATTGCTGTGTCCGGATTATGGATGACGACGCTAGTGAGGTCTGCCTTCGGGCCTGACCTCCCTCTCCTGAAAGCTTTGCGTCTGCTGCGTGTGCCGCACTTCCATCTGTTGGGTCTGCTGCGCGTGGCGCTGCTCGGTCTGTTGCTGTCTGACCTGATATTGCTGTTGGCGGGCCTGATTTTGCTGCTGTCTGGCTACCTGCTGCTGGGCCCGTTGATCCTCTTTCGCCTGCTGCTGTTGGAGCTTCTGGTGTTCCTGATTCTGTTTGGCTACCAGCTTTTCCTGCTGCTGCTGATACTTCCTGTCCTGCTTCGCGTCGCCGGAGCTGGGAGGTGTGACGACCTGGTGCTGCGGAAGCTCGCTCGCGTGGGTTGGATTGGCCGGGCGGTTTTCGCCTGCTGGCGCACCGGGTCGGCTCTCTCCGCCGTTCGCACCGGGATGGTTCTCCCGGGCATTGGCGGGCGGGTGGTAGGGTGCGCCGGCTTCTCTTGCCGCGACAACACCGTGGCCGCTGAACGACCCTGGCCGGTCGGTCGCAGCGATGGGTGGCTTGCCGTGATTGGTGGATGCGCGGAGCTCGGGATTTCCTCGCGCTTGCTGTATATGTTGCGTCTGCGCAGCGATGGGCGCAAGGTGCCGCTCATGATCGAAGGCTTCCTGGGCGGGGGTAGGACGCACATTGATGCCGCCGTTGCCACCGTTGTAGCTGATGCGATTCTCCACTCCGCGATTGATGACGGTGGTGTTGTAGACGTTGTGAATGTTGGTGACATTCACATTCACGACGGCGCGGTTGTAGTAGAAGCGTTCGCCCTGCCAGCGGCCACCCTCGAAGCCGTTCCCGAAGTAGCCGAAGCCGTAGTTGATGCCGCCATAGAAGCCGACCTGCGGCCCCCAGTAGCCTTCGTGGAAGAGGAATCCGTTGCCGCCCCAGCCCCACCACGGCGGTGTCCACAGGTAGCCGATTTGCGGCGCCAGCACCCACGTCCCAGGAATCCAGTAGTAGCCGTCGTCGTCATCGTAGGCCCAATAACCGGGCGTCCATATATACCCTTCGTCGGGACAGAGAGGTTGCTCGTACACGGGCAGCGCGGGCGGTCCAAAGCCCACGGAGATGGCGACCTGCGCGCGTAGCGGCTGGAACGACATCAGCATAAGAAGTGCGAGAAGCAAATAGCGGACGGAACGATTCATAACCTGGTGCTCCCTCGAAGAATTCGAATCAGCTGCGCTGCAACACAGCAGCCGGGCCCGGCTACGTCGCGGAGAAGGCTACCACTTTTTCGGTGAGTCAGGTGCTGGGCGGCCCGGCGCGGTCGCTCCTTTCGATGGCCTTCCCCGCTGTAGTGGATGCGGCTTCTGAAGACAAATGATCGCGCCGCTATACTTCAAGCTCCTAGGAAGTGCGTCCATCCTGATGCGTCCACTCTGGATATCCGGCGGGCTGTTCCTGCTTGCGCACTGTGCCGGTGCGCGTGGCGCGGAGCCGCAGGCGAAGGTTGCCGTACCGCAAAGCGCTCCCTACAGTCTCAGCGTGTCGGTAGATGAGGTCAGCCTGAACTTCCACGCGGCGGATGTGCATGGTCTGCCGGTGAACGACCTCAAGCTGGATGAGCTGAACCTTCTCGACAACGGCACACCGCCTCGGAGAATCGTCGCCTTTGGGTCGCTGCGGGAGTTTCCCATTCGCGCCGGCTTTCTGATGGATACGAGTGTGTCGATGGAGGGGTATCTCGCCCGCAACCGCGCGATCTCGCTCGAATATGCGCAGCGGCTGCTGCGGCAACAGACGGACCAGGCTTTTGTGATGGATTTCGATTCGCAATCGAGGGTGACGCAGTCCTGGACGAGCAGTACGGCTTTGCTGACCGAGGGCCTCCACAGCTTCGTCGCAAACGGGAAAGGCCACAGCGGCGGCACGGCTATCTTCGACGCCGTCTATCGCGCGTGCCTCAACCAGTTTGGGAGGCTCGATCGCACGGACAGCGCGAACTTTATCCTGCTTTTCTCCGATGGAGAAGATAACGCCAGCCAGGCTTCCGTCAAGGATGCTATTGGCATGTGCCAGCGCGCCAACACGGCCATCTATATCTTCCGCGCGCAATCGCAGGATAGTTTCTCGGAAGGACCGAAGACGTTGGCGGAGCTGGCCGCGAAGAGCGGGGGCCACGTCTTCTACGACGCCGGCTCCGATGCGGAGGTCTACACCGACCTGCGAACGATCGAGGCGGATTTGCGCAACCAGTACCGGCTCATCTACAAGCCGGCAGAGCTGAAGCGTGACGGATCCTTCCACCGGATCGCGTTGAAAGGGCCCGCGCGGGTCGAGAGCATCGCGGTCCGCTCGGGCTATTATGCTCCGTTGCATTGACAGGGCGCCGGGCTCATATTCCTGCAATGAATCGCGGCTTTGCCGGCGGGAGCGAATCGTTATAGCGGTGAGGTCATATGACGCCTTAGAATCAGGGACGCTTTAGATTCGAGGGCACTTTAGAATCGAGCCCGGAGAACGATCGATGCTCAAACTTGTCACCAGCACATTCCTTGCCGTGATTGTCACGATCCCTGCACTTGCGGCGCAGAAGTTCGAAGGCGACACGGTTCTCAAAGACTCACAGCCGGCCGGTGTGGCCAACAAGCATGACAAGCATATGAAGCATCAGGTCTTCGACCTGACCTTCGATGCGGGTGGCAATGAATATATCTGTCGCACGGACAGCGACAAATCGATGAATCCTACGAATTTCGTCGTGGGCGGCAGCATTCACTACCTGATCGACGGCAAGAAGGTGAAGATCATGACGCCGAACAACAAGAAAGTGGCGTGCAATGTGGTGCGAGTGGCAGTTGCTCCCACCGCACCACAATGAGCACGCAACGGCGTGCCGGCCGGCATACCGCGGGGATTTAGTGGGTCGCAGAGGCGACGACGACTGAAGCAATGAGCCCGGTGGCCACTGCGGCCAGGACATAGTTGCCGTCGACTTCTCGCCATTCATAGCCACGGGGCGGCGCATTGAGGTGGTAGTGGCGGTAATCGACCCGCTCGCCACGGTTCCAGTCGTCATGATTCATGCGCGAGCCTTTTCGCCATTCCTGATGATGCACGTAGTGATGGTTGTCATGATGGTCGTCGTGATGATCCTGAGCAAAGAGGGACCCACCGCTGCTGAGCACGACGGCTACTGTAGAGAGGGCTATAACCTTTTGGATTGGTTTCATGAAGTCTCCTGGAAGGCTTCGATTCCGGGAAGACGAGCCATGTTGTTCGCTGCTTGATGAAAACCCAACCAGAGATGGAAAAGCATCTTTGCGTATCGAAAAAGGCGCTTTGGCTATACAACCAAAACAGAGCGGCCTGCCGCGTGGGCAGGCCGTTCGAGCCGATAGCTGCTGAGATTTACATCATGCCCGCGGAGGTGCCGTTGCCAGCCGGCTTGGCGGAGGCAAACTCCTGCATGGTCTCTCGCATGTATTTGTGCGGGTTGACCGGGGTGTCGTGAATGCGGACTTCGTAGTGCAGATGCGGGCCGGTGGAGCGGCCTTCGCTGCCCACGTAGCCGATGATGTCGCCACGGTGGACATCCTGTCCGGCGGTGACGGCAAACGCGGAGAGATGGCCGTAGAGGGTGTGGACGCCACGGCCATGATCGAGCATGACCTCCTGGCCATAGCCGCTGGCGGGGCCTGCCATGAGAACCGTGCCATCGGCAGGGGCGCGTACAGGTTCACCCATGGTGCCGGAGATATCGATGCCCTTGTGAAAGGCGCCCTCACCGTTGAACGGATCCAGCCGTTCGCCAAAGGAGCTGGTGATGGGGCCTTCGATGGGCCATAGCGTAGGCAGGTCCGAGGCGCTGCCCCAATCTGAACTGTCCTCGGAGCCGAAGGCGGGCTCGAGTGAGCGGCGCATGTGGCCGGAGAGAGCGGAGCTGCGCAGGGCGGTGAGCTGGTTGAGGGTATGGAGATAGCTGCTCGAGTCGTCCGCGGCGTTGAAAACCGGGGCGATGACGGGGTCGGTGCCGGCTTTGCTGGAGTGGTCCTGGCGCAGGCCATAGAGGGCGGTGACTTCACTGGCGAGCGAACCGAGGGAGGCTACCTGCACGTCTTTATCCCGGGCGACCTGCTGCATGTGCAGGTAATCGTGGCGAAGCGCTTCCTTCTCAGAGCGGACCTGGTTGTAGTGGGCGGTCTTCAGCAGCATGCGGCTGTAAGAGCCAGCCATGCCGGTGATGGTGAAGAGGCCGACAACGGCGGCAGCGACGAAGACATACGCGTAGTGAAGCGGTACCGGGATCTTGCGGAGGCGGCCATCGTCTTCACGAGCCACAAAAATGATGTAGTAGCGCTTGCGCACTGGGCTGCTCCTTCCCGAGTTGACGTGATTCGTTCCGTGGCCCGCGAAGGGAGCGCGAATGCCAAATGCGATTAGGGGGAACGCATTCACACCCTACCAAACTGGGAAAGACGCCTGCAAGCTGACTGAAGTTGTATAGGCGAACAATAGGCGATGAAACTTGATGACGACAAAAGTATTACCTTATCGATAATCTCCGATACCAAACGCACAACAAATGAGGCAGCGCTGCGAGCATCCATGGTCGCGAGTTTGCAAAAGGCCCAGAACAATAATTATTGTTGTTAAGTAAGTTCTTTCGCGGCATTTGCCGTACGTAATTGTGATCACCCGACCCTACAAAGGAAAGAAAAGCCATGGCAACTGAAGCCAAATGCCCGTTTCCGGGCCACGCCTCCACTCCTGTTACCGAGAACCGCCACTGGTGGCCAAATACGCTGCGCATTGACCTCCTGAACCAGCACTCGTCCAAGTCCGATCCGCTGGCGCCGAAGTTCGACTACCGTGAGGAATTCAAGAAGCTCGACTACGTGGCGTTGAAGAACGACCTGCGCAAGCTGATGACCGACTCCCAGGACTGGTGGCCGGCGGACTTCGGCAACTATGGCCCGCAATTCATCCGCATGTCCTGGCACTCCGCGGGCACCTATCGCCTGAGTGATGGACGCGGCGGGGCCGGGCGCGGACAGCAGCGGTTTGCTCCGCTGAACAGCTGGCCGGACAATGTGAATATCGACAAGTCGCGCCGCCTGCTATGGCCGATCAAGCAGAAGTACGGACAGAAGATTTCCTGGGCCGATCTGCTGATCCTTACCGGCAACGTGGCGCTGGAGACCATGGGCTTTCGCACCTTCGGCTTTGCCGGCGGCCGCGAAGATACCTGGGAGCCCGACCTGGACGTGAGCTGGGGCACCGAAAACGCTTGGCTGGCCCACCGGCCTCTCGAAAAATTCGAACAGCATCTCGGCGCCACGGAGATGGGACTGATCTACGTGAACCCGGAAGGCCCGGACAAGAACGGCGATCCTGTCTCCGCCGCGAAATTCATCCGCGAAACCTTCGCCCGCATGGCGATGAACGACGAGGAGACAGTTGCGCTGATCGGCGGCGGCCATACCTTCGGCAAGACCCACGGCGCAGCGCCCGAGTCGCACAAGGGGTCGGAGCCTGAAGCCGCCGACATGGAATCGCAGGGCCTGGGCTGGATCAGCAACTACGGCAGCGGCAGCGGCAAGGACGCCGTCGGCAGCGGCCTGGAGGTCACCTGGACACAGACGCCGGCGCAGTGGAGTAATTTCTTCTTCGAAAACCTCTTCAAGTTCGAGTGGGTGCAGACCAAGAGCCCAGCGGGCGCCATCCAGTGGGAGGCCAAGGACGCCGCGGCCACCATCCCCGATGCGTACGATCGGTCGAAGAAGCACAAGCCGACCATGCTGACCACCGACCTGTCGCTGCGGGTCGACCCGCTGTACGAGAAGATATCGCGCCGTTTTCTCGAGCATCCGCAGGCCTTCGCCGATGCCTTCGCCCGCGCCTGGTTCAAGCTGACCCATCGCGATATGGGCCCGCGCTCGCGCTACCTGGGACCGGAGGTGCCGAAGGAAGAACTGATCTGGCAGGACCCGGTGCCCGCTGTCGATCATCCGCTGATCGGCGATGCAGAGGTTGCCGCACTCAAAGCCAAGGTGCTGGCCGCAGGTCTGACCGTGTCCGAACTTGTCGGCACCGCGTGGGCCTCGGCCTCGACTTTCCGCGGCGGCGACAAGCGCGGCGGCGCCAACGGTGCCCGCATCCGTCTTGCTCCGGCGAAGGATTGGGAGGTCAACCAACCCGCGCAACTGGCCAAGGTGCTGAAAGCCCTGGAAGGTATCCAGTCGGAGTTCAACAAGAGCGCTAGCGGGGGCAAGAAGGTTTCACTTGCCGACCTGATCGTGCTGGCGGGCAACGCCGGTGTGGAGCAGGCTGCGAAGGCGGCCGGCCACAACGTGACAGTGCCGTTCACGCCGGGCCGCACGGATGCCTCGCAGGAGCAGACCGAGGTCGCCGCCTACAACGCCCTCGAGCCGCTGGCCGACGGCTTCCGCAATTACCGGAAGGCTGGAGTCGCGGTGCCCGCCGAGGTGGGACTGATCGACAAGGCGCAACTGCTGACGCTGACCGCGCCGGAGATGACGGTGCTGCTGGGAGGTCTGCGTGCGATCAATATCAACGGCGAGGGATGCAAGCACGGCATATTCACGGATAAGCCGGGTGTGTTGACGAACGACTTCTTCGTGAAGCTGCTGGGTATGGATACACAGTGGAAGCCTGTCTCCGACGCCAGGGAGGTGTTCGAGGGGCATGACCGCAAGACCGGCAAGGTGAAGTGGACCGGTACGCGCGTCGACCTGGTGTTCGGCTCGAGCTCGGTGTTGCGCGCTTTGGCCGAGGTCTATGCCAGCGAGGATGCGAAGGAGAAGTTCGTCAACGACTTCGTAGCTGCCTGGGCCAAGGTGACCAACCTGGATCGGTTCGACCTGCACGACTGAGGCGAGGAGCCAGCATCCGGAGGACGGCGCGAGCCGGAGATGGCAGAGGTTGGCATCGGCGACCGCAGGCACGAGAAGTAGAAGCAGACGACGGCAGGCCGCACAGCAATGGTGGCCTGCCGTTGGCGTTTAGAACGAAGTTGCTACACTCGCAGCCATGCGAATGAGGCTCCCAGGTGTGGCTTTGGCGATGGTGGCTGGTCTGATGGCGCAGGCGCAGAACGCGCCGGTGCCGCAGGTCGCCGCCTCTGCCGCAACGTTATGTCCGGCAAATGATCGATCGGCGCTGCCCGTGGTGGCGAAGCGCTTCCTGCTGGCACAACTGGCTCTGTCGCCGGTGGAGGCGGCTGCGGCGGGATTGCACAGCTACGAGGGACGCAACCTGGACCGCGAGATGGACGACTTCAGCCCGGCGGCGCTGGCGGCGCAGCACAAGCTGCTGCTGGAGGGGCAGAGATGCTTCGCGCGGTTCAACGAGAGATCTCTGCCGGCGGAAGATGCCGTGGATCTGGAGATGATACGGAGGTCGATTGCGGACTCGTTGTACCGCGATGCCGAGGTGCAGGACGAGCACTACCGCCCCGATCACTATGTGGAACTGGTAGGTAGTGCGCTGTTCTTTCCGCTGACCTGGACCAATGGCACGGAGCAGCAGCGGCTGGAGAACGTCGTTGCGCTGATGAGCCAGGTGCCGCGCGTGTACACGCAGGCGAAGGCGAACCTGCACGGGACCGATCCGGTATTCATCGACACGGCGGTGGATGAGAATGCGGGCAATCGCGACGTGATCGCGTCCATCGGCGAGCGCATTCCGGCGGGATCGCCGCTGCGCGCGGAATACGATGCCGCGTCGAAGCAGGCGCTGGCAGCGGTGGACGATTTCACCGGGTGGCTGAAGAACGATCTGGCAAAGCAACCGCATACCCGGACGTGGCGCACGGGAGCGACCGTGTACGGGCATCTGTTCGCGGATTCGGTGGGACCGGAGAGCAGGATGACGCCCGCGACTGCACTGGCGTCAGCGGAACGCGATCTGGTGATCGTGCGGCAACAGATGTACGGGCTGGCTGCGCCGCTGTACGCGAAATGGTTTGCGGACAAGCCGCTACCGGCGTCGCTGAGTGAAACGGAGCGGCAGAAGCAGACGATTGTGGCGGTGATTGGGCGGATCAACGACGATCACGTGGCGCCTGCCGATCTGCTGAAGGAAGTGCGGTCGCAGGCTGCGGGCATTCGCCAGTTCATCCTGGATAAGAATCTGTTGACCTTGAGCGCGCGGGACAACATGAAGATTGTAGAGACGCCGTCGTTCCTGCGCGGCGTATACAGCGTGGCCGGCTTTCACGCGCCCCCGCCGCTCGATCCGACAGCAGAGGCGGACTACTGGGTGACGCCGATAAGCACGGATACGCCGAAGAGCGCGGCGGAGTCGAAGCTGCGCGAGTACAACAACTGGATGCTGCAGTACCTGACCATGCACGAGGCGCTGCCCGGGCACTACACGCAGTTCGAGCATGCCAACGATGTGCAGCCACCGGAGCGACGGCTGATTCGCGCGCTGCTCTCCGACGGCGCGTACCTAGAGGGCTGGGGCGAGTACGGCGTGAAGGAGATGGTGGACGCGGGATACGCGGGGAACGATCCGCGATTCGTGCTGATGGTGCTGAAGATCCGGATGCGCGTGATCGCGAACACGATCCTGGACATCCGCATGCAAACGAAGCAGATGAGCGACGCGGAGGCACTGGAGCTGCTGGAGCAGGGCGCCTTCCAGACGCATGCCGAAGCCGTGGGCAAGCTGCGCCGCGCCAAGCTGACAGCGGTGCAGTTGACGACCTACTACATCGGCTTCCACCAGTGGATTGCGTTGCGCGATGCATATCAGAAGGGCGAGGGTGCGCGCTTCGATCTGAAGCACTTCAACGATGCCGCGCTCAATGAGGGTGCGGTGCCCGTGCCGCTGTTGAGCAAGCTGCTGCCGATGCAGCCGTAGGAGCGATGTGGGCGAGCACGATAGCATTTTCGGTAACACTTTGGACTGCAGAGTTTCACTCGGCGTGGCTTTTTCTTTACGAAAAGCCACAAGAGCAATCGTTAAATATCCACACTCATACCGAAGATGCTAGAGCGGACAATTCTGACGGAGATTCGCGCGCGCGCGATGCGCGGAGGCAGTCGCGGGAATGGCCTGCGGGTGGGCGTCGGCGACGACGCAGCGGTACTGGCGGTGCGGCGCGGGGAAGAGATTGTCGTCACGACGGATTTCTCGCTTGAAGACGTGCACTTCCGACGCGGATGGCATGCGCCGGAGGCAGTGGGGCATAAGTGCCTGGCGCGCGGGCTGAGCGATATTGCGGCGATGGGTGCGCGGCCGGTGGCGGCGTTTGTGTCGCTTGCCGTGCCGCGGGAGTTCACGCGTGGCCAGCGGAGTTGGGTCGATCGTTTCTATGACGGATTGCTGGCGCTGGCGGGGCGATGGCAGGTTCCGCTCGCGGGTGGCGATCTGGCACAGTCGCCCGGCGGCGCGCATGCGCGGGCTGCAGCGGACATCGTGGTGGTGGGGGCGGTGGAAGCGTGGATGCGCGCTGCTGCGCTCCGGCGCTAAGGCTGGCGATGCGATCTATGTCACAGGAACGTTGGGTGGAGCGGCGGCGGAGTTGCTTGCGGTGACGCAATCGCCCCGGCGCTTTCGTGGGAACACGTCGGCGAGTGCGGAGCATCCGCATTTCTTTCCGGAGCCGCGATTAGATGTGGGCCGTGCGCTGGTGCGGAAGCGGTTGGCGACGGCAGCAATTGACATCAGCGATGGGCTTTCGGTGGATTTACAGCATTTGTGCGAAGAGTCGGGCGTGCGGGCGGAGGTGGACGCGGCGCTGCTGCCGATTGGCGCAGGCGCGACTTTGGAAGATGCGCTGCACGGCGGCGACGATTACGAGCTTCTGTTTACGGCCGATTCCGGTGCGCGCATTCCGCGCAGCGTTGCCGGGGTGCCAGTGCATCGGATTGGCCGCATGCTGCGGCGCCAAGGCGGGCCGGCCGCAGATGACGCTGATCAAAGATGGAGAGCGAAGCGAGCTTAAGCCCGAGGGCTGGCAGCACTTCTGAATTTTGCTTTGGAGACAGGCCAACCGCTTTATGAAGATCACGAGGATCTCCGGATTTGCCCTCGTTGTATTCATAATTTTTCAAGCTTTGACAACTTCCGCGGAGATGTCTCGAGCGGCATCCGACTATCTCAAACATGCGCTCGATCTGATGCAGCAGCACGCCTTGCACCGCAAGGAGATTGACTGGCCGCAGCTGCGGCGCGCGGCAACTGCATATGCGAAGGACGCTCAAACGCCGGCGGAAACCTATCCTGCGATTACGTATGCATGCTTGCAGCTAAAGGATCATTCCAGTCACCTCGAGGAGCCGCATGGTACGCCCATCGCGATCCTGAACCAAAGCAGCAACATCGGGATGCTGGCTGCGAAGGAAGCCCATGGAAGGAAACTTATATCCGATGAGCCATCGCCGTTTGCCGATCGAAGTTCGATTGTTTTGGCGATGCTTCAGAGCCGAGGGCGACGCTATGCGTATTTGGTCATTCCATACAGTGCGTATCCTTATCGCCGGGACAGCGATCCACAGAGACATAACGAGTGGGCCGAAGATCTGTTTCATCTGGTCACCGTAGCCAAACAACGAGGCGCGCAGGGATGGATCGTCGATCTGCGCGGAAATACGGGCGGCTACCTGGGTCCCATGCTGGCTGGAGTTCAGTCATTGCTGGGAGAATGGAAACGTCCTCGCGCTTCGCGGTCCGGGCGCCAAGAACCGACTGTCTATCAAGGGTGGAGCTGTTCTAAACCGCGCGGGTTTTGGACGAGAGTCTGTGGAGGGCAATGTTGAGGAGAAGCAAATCCCGGACGAAACGAAGGCGCCGGTGGTCATCCTATTGGATCGAGGAACACAGAGCGCAGGCGAATCGTTGGCGATCGCATTCGAGGGACGTAAGAGGACGCTCTTTCTTGGAGAGCGCACGGCTGGCCTGACGGATTCAGGAACATATTGGGATCTCTCCGATGGCGCAGTGTTGTCCATCATGTCCCAGCGCGTTTACGACCGGCGCGGGCACGATTATCCGGAAGGCATCGAGCCAGAGACACGGGTTCCGGATCCGAAGAGAGTCACAAAAATTTCTGACGATCCTGCCGTACTCAGTGCGGAGGAATGGCTTTCACAGATGCCTCTCCGCTAGGCACCCGTTGCTCTCGCGCGCACGTCATCGAGAGTCTGATGGCGAAGGACTTCGCCGTTGCGGAAGACGGGTTCGAGTAGATCGCCGTTCATCTCGCAGTTGCCGGGGCAGTGCACGGTCTCCAGGCCGCGTGGGGTGCGGATGAGGGCCAGCTTGCCGCGCTTCGAGTCTTTGCCGGGATCGGTGATGGGCTCCTTGAAGACATCGCGCAGCTCGCCGTCGACGGTGGCGGAGGAGCACTTGAAGGCGAATTTCTGGGTGTCGCGGTTGACCTTCTGCAGCAGCGCGCCGCCCATGCCGAAGATGAGGTTGGCCGCCGACCAGCGTTCCGCAAGGACATTGTCAAGAATGCGCTCGACCGATTCGAGGCCGATGCCGTCGCCCCAGAGCAGGCGGATCTTGGGGTGAAGCAATCTGTATCCACCATGGTTGCGTGTGCTGCCGAAGCGCTCGGCCAGCGCGGGCAGAAGACGCAGCAGCACCTGCACGGGATCGCCGGAATCCGGGCGCAGCACGAGCAGGCCATCGCGGGCGAGCACCTGCTCGCGCAATACGCCGCCGAACATCTCCCCGGCGGCGCGATAGACGTCGAAGCTGTCAACGACGATGGACAGGATGCCCGCGGGGTATTCAGCGAGCACGTTGCGATAGGCATCGACTTCGTGATCGCGGCCCCACGCGGTCATGGTGCTGTGCTCGGTGGCAACGACGGAGGTGGCCGGCATCCAGTCAGCGGGCGTATCGGGTCCGGCGTAGTGCTCGCGCAGCAGCATGTTGGCGATGAGGGTGTCCGAGGTGCGGAAGTGGACGAGGTGCGCGGCGCCGCCGAGGCCGGCGGACTCCTCGGAGGATACGCCGCGATAGCCGAAGTCGTGGAGCATCATGTTGGACGGGCCGGGATCTTCGCCGCTGCGCTTCATCGCCGCTTCGATGACTTGCAGCATGGCGCCGGAGAGCGTCGCGACGGTGGTGGGATACCAGACTTTGAGCAGCAGCGTCTCCAGAAAATTGGGGAGCCAGTAGCAGGCGGGGTCGGTGTTGCGGATGGTCATCAGGACGTTGTGCGTCGGCACCGGGGTGCCTTCGGCGACGGCGCGGATTTCCACCGGCAAGCGGCCGCCATGCTGCTCCACGATGTGCATCCAGCCGGCGCGGTTGAAGATGCCGGGGCGCCCGAAGTGTGCGGCGGCGAGGCGATCGGCGGTGACGACGTCCTCGGCGCTGACGACGCTGCCCGCGAGATAGCTGCACAGATAGGGCTGCAGGCCGAAGAAGACGGTCTGGGGAAAACGGCCGCCGCGCGATTCCAGATAGCTGTAGACCTCGGTGGTGCCGGGCGGGTACTGAAGCCAGTGCGTGAGCTTGTAGCTGTCGCTACGGAGGGGAAACGGCATGGGCGGGACGGTGGACATGGAGCATTTCTCCTGTTGCTGTGTGCTATCCGAGAGCCGTTCTGTGCAGGTTTTTCTTGACGGAAAAGCTGCGTAAAGATCCATTCTCCAACCTGCACCTACAGGAGAAATGCGATGGGAGAACCAGTGTAGAGCGGCCCGAGTCCTGAGGCGGTTCACGGTCATCCAATGGAGATGGATGCTGAGGCAGTGTTGACGACAGGCGGCAAGCGGGTGCGGCTCTCCGTGCTGGATCAGTCGCCGGTGCCGGAGGGTTCGACCCCCGCGCAGGCGCTGGCGAACTCCATCGAGTTGGCGAAGCATGTAGAGCGGCTGGGCTACCACCGCTACTGGATGTCGGAACATCACGCGATGGACCTGCTGGCCTGCACGGCGCCGGAGGTGCTGCTGGCGCGCATTGGGGCGGAGACGTCGCGGATTCGGATCGGTTCCGGCGGCATCATGCTGCCGCACTACAGCGCGTACAAGGTGGCGGAGGTCTTTCGCACGTTGCATGCGTTGTATCCGGGCCGCGTGGATCTGGGGGTTGGGCGCGCGCCGGGTGGCGGCCCGCTGGAGGCACATGCGCTGCGTCGCGAGCGGCGTCAGCGGCCAGCCGACGATTTTTCCGATCAGCTTGCAGAGCTGCTGTCATTTCTCAATCGAGATTTTCCGGCGGAGCATCCGTTCTCGCAGTTGACGGTGTCGCCGCAGATGCCGGGCGGACCGGAGGTGTGGCTGCTGGGCTCGAGTTTGTGGAGCGCGGAGGCCGCGGCGCAGTTCGGATTGCCGTATTCCTTTGCGCACTTCTTCAGCCCGGTGCACACAAGGGCGGCGATCGAGCACTACACGGAAACGTTTCGCCCGAGCAAGCACGCTGCTGAACCGCACAAGAGCGTGGCGGTGGGGGTGCTGTGTGCGGAGACAGAAGAAGAGGCGGAGTTGCTGATGGCGAGTCCGCGTCTACTGAGCCGGCGCATTCGCAGCGGAGACCGCCGGCCGGTGCCGCGTCCTGAGGATGCGCTGCGCGAATTGCAGAGACAGGGACCGGTGCCGCTGGAAGAAGGTGAGTGGCCGCGCTACTTCTATGGAACGCCCGAGCGCGTGTATGACCAGCTTGCTTCGTTTGCGGGTGCGCTCAATCTCGATGAGGTGATTGCGGTCACGATCGTGCACGATCATGCGGCGCGGTTGCGATCGTATGAACTGCTGGCGGCGGCGGATGCGTCGTCGCGCGTCGAAGTTTCGCGCCTTGCAACAGCCCGTTGATCTTTTCGCTGATCTCTCGGAGTTACACTTTCGCGTGGTGGCGGAAGGTCGTCATCATAACTCCAAAGAGAGACGGGACATTTCATGAAGGCCATGCATCTCGCCGCCGTGCTGTTGGCGGCGACAGCCGCAGCAGGACAGAGCGGCGCAAGTTCCTCCGATGCGCAGGTGCGCATCAATCAGATTCAAGTGATCGGTTCGCACAACAGCTACCATGCAGGGCTGTTGCCGGGCGTGCGCGCGTTTCTGGCGAAGGAGAAGCCGGACAGCCTGCGCGGACTGGACTACGCGCACCCGCCGCTGGACGAGCAGTTCAACGGCGGCATACGACAGATTGAACTGGATGTGTATGCCGACAGCAAGGGCGGCCACTACGCGCATCCGGCGGGACCAGCGGCGGAGGCGGCTGCGGGCGTGACGGTTGATCCGATGGAGAATTTCTCCGGCGCGAGTCTCGGTGTGATGATGAAGCCGGGATTCAAGGTGATGCATGTGCAGGACCTGGACCAGCACAGCTCATGCCAGCCGTTTACCGCGTGCCTGAAGATTGTGCGCGACTGGTCGAAGGCGCATCCGCAGCATCTGCCGATCTTTGTGCTGGTGGAGACCAAGCAGGGCAAGCCGCTGAATATTCCGCATGCCACGACGCCGGAGCCGTTTACAGCGGCAACGTTTGATGCACTCGATCAGAGAGATCCGCTCGGTCTTCGCGGCGGACGAGATGATCACGCCGGACGATATGCGCGGCAAGCACGCGACGCCGAATGAGGCAGCGCGCGCGGGCGCGTGGCCCACGCTCGAGAAGGCGCGCGGCAAGGTCATCTTCCTGATGGACCAGCGCAACGTGGGGCCGGTCTATCTCGAAGGACATCCTGATCTGCGCGGGCGCGTGCTGTTTACGAATGCCGCTCCGGGCCAGCCGGATGCGGCATTCACGGAAGAGAACGACGGTACGGAACAGGAGATTGCGGCATTGGTGAAGCAGGGATACCTGGTGCGCACGCGTACGGACGCGGACACCAAGGAGGGCCGATCCGGATCGACGGTGCGGCGCGATCATGCGATCGCGAGCGGCGCACAGATTCTGAGCACGGATTATCCGAAGGCGGAGCCGGCGCAGTGGACAGGGTATTCCGTCAGCTTCGCGGGTGGCGCGATGGCGCGCTGCAATCCGGTGGCGCGCAATGCGGCGTGCGTCGATAGCGAGCTTCATCAATAACCACAGGCCTGACCAAGGGTTGCCGCTGAGCAGGTACGCGAGGCCGGCTCACTGTTGTTTTTCCACCTGGTTGACGATCTGTTGCACCAGGACGATGTGGACGTTGACGCGGCGCGCGACGTCGGGCAGGAACTCGGTGATGAAGTTGTCGATGGGATCGGTGGCGATGGCGATGCTGTAGCGCGAAGCGGCGGCTCCCCAGCTCTTCTCCCGTCCCGGAACGTAGAGGTTGCCCAGGCCATCTCCCACTGCGGTGGTGATCAGGTTGGCGTAGTTCGGCATGCCGACGCCATAGTCGCTTTGCGCCCACACTACCTGCGAGACGGCGTGCCCGATGCGACGCATATACGAGGCATTGGGCATGCGGTGATAGTGGGGATCCTGATGCGCGATGGCGGGTATGAGGAAAGTGCCGAAGAACTCGCCCACGGCGGTCTCACAGTAGGCCACGCCGAAGTTGCGGCCAAAGCCAGGGACTCCGGGGCCGTATGGCGAATCCGGATCGGAGGCCACGGAGAGGGCCGAGATGAATCCGATGGTGGCGAAGTTGTACGGGTCGGTGGTGTTGCGAAAGGCGAGGATGGCCTTCTGGCGCGGCGTCAGCGGATGGACGCCGGTGTCGACGAAGCGCTGAAAGTAGTTCACTTTCTGGCCACAACTGATGTTGGCAGGGCTGGACGTCGAGACGCCGGCCTGGCACGGGAGGGGCGTCGACGGGATGCTGGGATGCTCTCCGGGCGAAGGAGGCAAGGGCCGTGGGATCGGGCTTACGGGCGGGAATCCCGGCGAGGTCTGTTGTGGCGTATCGCGGGCGCTGGAAGCGTTCGGAGACGCATCGCTCGCCTCTGGATCGCTTGTTTCTGGATCGCTCGCTTCTGGATCGTGCTTTTCTGGATCTGCGGCTGGCAGATTTGGCGTGGGAGCGTCCGGCAAAGCTTCTTCTGCCGCCGCGATCTCCGGAGGATCGGCTGCAGTCAAGCGGGCGACTGGAAGATCGGCGACCGGGAGATCAAGGGGAGGCGGCAGGGTTGGGGTGAGATCGGCGAGGGGGTTTCGTTGTGCGCTGGCGCCGCAGCAGGCAAGCGAGGTCAGACCCACGAGAGTGGGGACGAGCCGAGCCCATCTGCGTAGCCGTCCACGATGCATCTCCGGTGTGCCTGTCCTCCTCATAAGGACGAAGATACGCGGCGATATGTCGCGCGGCTTACTGATTGCGGCGGAAGACCAGATGGAGCAGGTCGGGGCCGAATTCGAGGATCAGTTTGCTCCCCATATCGGCTGCGACCGAGGTGGCAAAGCCGGATGAGGCAACGCCGACAGTCGCACTGACGTGGGGATAGTAGGTCATCGCCAGATAGTTGCCCGCTGCATGGCCGAGAATGCCGGATACATTCACCTGCTCTGCGCCCTCGTCGTTGCGACGCAAGAATGTCTGACGCACGGCGAGCAGGCCGCGGTGGACGTAGGTGCCGTCACCTTCGCGATAGTAGCGGGGATCCTGATGGAAGGCGGCCGCGAATATGCCATCGCCGCTGATGCGGTCGGTGGCCTGGCGCAACAGGGCGGAGCCGAAGCGCTCGCCGAATCCGCCGGCATCGACGCCATAGTGCGGGTTGGCGTCGGTCAATTGTCCCCAGCCTGCAGATAACAGCGCGGGCGCAAAGACGACGGGCTGTATCTGCTCGTGCCCCGCGTAGAGCAGCTTGTCAGTAGCGCTCAAGTGTTGCGCTCGCTCGCCGGGATCGATGATGGTATCCCATTTGTCGGCCTGCGCCGGATAGCCGGGGCCGACGTGCACGGTGAAGACGGTGTTGTCGCGACCGGTGTTGGTCTGACCGGTGACGCGCTTGCCGGATTTATTCACTTGCGGTTGCGGTGCATCCGGCAAGGAGGACGATGACGAGCTGTTTTCCGCCCTGCAGATTGGCGCGAGCGCCAAGAGGAGCACGAGAGCAGCAGGGAGAATGAGGCGAGACGCGCGGCAAGGGCGCATGCGAGCGAGCAAGTCTTCACGCTGAGGGGGAGCGCACTGAAAAATCGAGTATGAAGGTGGCATTTTGTTCTGAGATGCAGGGTATCAGCCAACCTCCATTCGTCCTAACGCGGCAGTAACGCGGCGGAGACCTTTTGGGGGGAACGCAATTGACCGGAGCGCACCCGGACGCGGAGACTGTTGGAACAGGTGGGGTGGCGTATGGCGGAGACATCGCAGGGCGGCAGGAGCACGTTTGAGAACTTTGGCCGCAAGGTCGATGCGCAATTCGGGAACATCGGGCCGCGGATCGAAGACGAGGTGAAACGCGTGATTGGGTATCTCAACGATCAGGTGGTGCCGCAGGTGCGGCAGAACTCGTCATCGGCACTCCGCGCGGCGGCTGAACAACTGGGACGGCTGGCCGATCACCTGGACCAGCGCCGCACGGCGGAGGCGCAGCAGGCCGGAGAGAAGCCGCGTGTCTGAGTTCAAACCGGGGCTCCTGTGTCTTGTTGAGGGTCTTGTTGCGTTGGGTCTAGTGGCAGGTTGCGGTCATCGGCAGAAGACGGTCTACGCGCCGCCAGCACCGGTGCTGCTTCCTGCTCCGAGGGCCAATACTGCGCCGCCTTCGATCGCGAGCAATGCGCCTATTGCACCCGCTTCGGCGAATCCTGGCGTGACCAGTGCCGCGGATCTGGCTTTCGTTGCGAGCCACACGCCGGTATGGACAGAGACCGGTGTCGCAAGCTGGTATGGGCCGCCGTACAACAAGCGGCGCGGCGCCAACGGACAGATCTACGACCAGGACGCGATGACCGCGGCGCATCGCACGCTGCCGCTGAATTCGCTGATTCGGGTGACCAATGTGCGCACCGGAGAGCAGGCGGTGCTGCACGTGACGGATCGCGGACCGTTTGTGCCTGGCCGCGTGCTCGACCTTTCGATGGCATCGGCCAAGGCCCTGGGCCTGTATGTGGCGGGCACGGGGACGGTGCGCATCGATGTCTTCGCGGTGCCTGCACCGATCGATAAGGGTGGCCGGTGGTGCGTGCAGATCGGCGCGTTCAAGGACGAGGACGAGGCGGACAAGCTGCGCTCCCATCTGAGCCACAAGTATCAGACCGCGAATGTGATTGAATTCACCGGGCCGACCGGCCACTGGGTGCGCATTCGTCCCTACCGCGATGACAAGGATCGCGCGGTGGAGATTGCGAAGGAGCTGAAGCCGAGCGAAGGCGAAGCCTACCTGGTGCGGCTGGACTGAACTCGCCGTTCGGGCAGACGCGCCGGCGGCGCGGGTTGTGAGGTTCGCTTCCTTTGGTCGCTCATGTTCAGCGGAACAGGTGTACGAACACGTCAGGGCACCGTGGCGGCTCGCACACTGCAGGTCTTTCGCTTCGCTCAGGATGACATTGTAGCGGACCTACTCGGAGCGCAATGCGTCCACCGGGTTTGCCGAGGCTGCGCGCTGCGCCGGGATGGCGCAGGCCACGAGCGACAGCACGATCATGGTCGCGATGGATGCGGTGAGGATGAGCGGATCTGTTGCGCTCACATTGAACAACATCGATCCGAGCAGTTTGGAGACAGCGAGCGCGCCGGCGAGTCCTGCGGCGCAGCCGATGGCGGCCAGCTTTGCGCCCGAGATGAGAACGAGCCTCACGATTTCGCCGCGGCGTGAGCCAAGCGCCATGCGGATGGCCATCTCCTGCGAACGCATGGAGACGGAGAAGGCGATGACTGCGTAGACACCGATGGTGGCGAGCAGCAGCGCTCCCATAGCGAATGCGGTGATGATGGAGGTGTTGAAGCGGCGCGGTGCCTCGGTGGAGGAGAGAGCCTCGTCCATGGTCTGCATCTGCTGCAGAGCGAGCAGCGGATCAAGTGAGGCAACGGTGGAGCGCAGTGCGTTGGTCATCTGCTCCGGCGGCAGAGCGGAGCGCAACATGATGTAGCCGCCGTCGCCGAAGACATCGCCGGGCGACGCGAAGGACCCAAGCATGGTCCTGAACTGTTGTGCCGATGAGTAGATCTGCTCCTGGTCTGGGGTGTCGGGCGAGCCGAGCTTGGTATCCGCGACGATGCCAACGATGGTGGCCCAGGGCGTCTTCGATTCCTGCGTGCCGACGCGCAGGCGCTTGCCCAGGGCATCGCCATTGGGCCAGTAGTGGCGCGCCAATGTCCGGTCTACAACCACAACGAGCGGCGCGTCCTGCCTGTCTGCTGACGAGAGGTAGCGCCCGCTGATGAGCGGAATACCCATGGCGCGGAAGTAGTTGCCAACTATGAGTGACCAGGGGGCAACGCGCAGCTTCGCGGATTGATCGTGTGCTGTTTCATCGAGGACGAAGCCGCTGCCGCCGTTAAAGCCCGCGGTTGGCAGCATATTGGTCAGGCCGGCGGCAGTGGTGCCAGGCAGCGCCTGGAGGCGCTCCAGCAGAGTGCGATCAAAGGTGTCGATCGCGCTCTGTGTGCCGTAGAGTTGCCGGGGCAGGTTGTATCCGGCGACCAGTGCGTGGTCGGTGCGGAAGCCGGGATCGACATCGCGCATCTTCTGGAAGCTGCGCAGCAAGGCTCCGGCAGCAGTCAACAGAACCAGGGCGACGGCGATCTCCGTGACGACGAGCGCAGAGCGGAGGCGTCCGTGGCTGGAGCCGCTGCTTCCGGTCCTGCCGCCCTCCTTCAGGTTTTCATTCACACGTGTGTGCAGCGCAGCGAAGGCCGGAGCCATGCCGCAGAGCGCGCCGGTGAGGAGCGCGAGGCAAAGCGCAAAGACGATGACGCCCATGTCCAGATGAATGCCATCCACGCGCGGCATGGATTCCGGCAGCAACGGTACAGCGATTTTGAGCGTGACTGCGGCGAGGAGAAGTCCAAGCAGGCCGCCCGCACCGCTGAGCAACAAGCCTTCGATAAGCGAGCTGCTGACGAGCGCGCGCGGAGATGCGCCGAGCGCGAGCCGTACTGCCAGCTCGCGGCGACGACGAATGGCGCGCACCAGGAGCAAGCCGGCGACGTTGAGGCAGGCGATGAGCAGGACGACCAGCACGGCGAAGGTGAGAATGCGGACGAGCGGGCGGCCTGCCGCCACTGCTGACTCTTTGAGCGAGTCCACCACCGCGTGGATGTGGATGGTCTTGAGCGCGGGTGGGAAGTTGCGCATGACCTCCTGCGCCACGCGATTGGCATCCTGTTGCGCGTGTTCGATGGTGACGCCGGGCTTGAGACGCCCGACCATCTGGTAATTCCAGTTGCCATTGTTCGCGCCGGAGGAGAGTTCTTCGGCGGTAAAGCTCATCGGCACCCAGAGCTCGGACTGGTTGAGCCTGCCCGGGGCCAGGGGAAACTCGAAGTTGCGCGGCATCACGCCGATGACCTCGTACGGCTTACGGTCCAGCAGGATTTTGCTGCCGATGATGCCTTGATCGCCATGGAAGCGGCTTTGCCAGGCGCTGTAGCTTAGCACCGCGACCTGCTGATGCTCCGTATCCTCCTGCTGCGTGAATACACGGCCGAGGATTGGCTGGACGCCGAGCGTGGGGAATACGCCGCCGGTCAGGCGTGTGCCATTGATCTGCGCGGGCTGGCCGCGTCCGGAGAGCTCATAGCCATTGCCGGTGTAGGCGCCCAGCGACGCGAAGCTGCTGGTGCCGCGAATGTATTGTCCTACCTCGGCGCTGGTGACGGCCTGCATGCTGTTGAGGCCCTGGGCCTCCAGGGCATCATTGAGCGTGACGAGCCGCGAGGGATCCTGAAAGGGAAGCGGACGCAACAGCACGCCTTCCACCAGCGAAAAGATGGCGGTGGTGGCGCCGATGCCCAAAGCGAGCGTGAGCACCACCGTGAGCGCAAAGCCGGGGGTGCGGCGCAACTGGCGCAGCGCGAGTCGCAGGTTGAGCAGCAAACCGTGCATAGATATCTCCTTGAGATTTCGTCATTAGGAATCAAGCAACTGGCCTGCCAAAGTACCGACCCTAAGTGACTGAGCCATCTTGCCCTTTCAGGTCGGAGAGGTGTTCGCAACCGCACATGTGTGTCCGGATGTGGACGCGAATGCGTTAGCTACCTACGCTATGCCGCGATTTATCTCGCGCGTGTGTGCATTGGCATGCGAGAGCCTCGCTTTGCTACAACGTGACATGCGGTTTCGCGCGCTGTTGCTCTTCTGCCTGTTTGCCGGATGCCTGTTCGCACAGACGCCGGCCGCCACCGCGCCAGCCACCTCCTATCAGATGCATTCGCTGCCCAGCGGCCCGGCGTATTCACTGCCGCCGGCAAAACTGAAGCGCGCCGAGGCGCTGAATCGCGAGGGCGACTGGCTGTGGGCGATCGGGACGGTCTGGGGGCTGGTGTCTCTGCTGCTCTTCCTGCGATTGCACTGGGCCGCGGGGCTGCGCCGTGCCGCTGCCAGCATCGCATCCCGCCCGTGGGTGCAGGGCCTCATCTTTCTGCCGCTGTTGATCCTCGCGATGCGGCTGCTCGATCTGCCGCTGTCGCTGATCGGGCATCATCTCGGGCTTTCGTATGGGCTGTCCATCGAGCGCTGGCCGGCGTGGTTCTGGGACTGGACCAAAGGATTGCTGGTGAGCGTAGCGGTCTCCACCTTTGTGGGCTCGCTTCTCTTTGCCATCGTGCGCCACTCGCCGCGCCGCTGGTGGTTGTGGTTCTGGCTGCTGTCGCTGCCGCTGATGCTGGCCGGCGTGTATGCGGAACCGCTCATCGTCGATCCGCTGTTCAATCACTTCGAGCCGCTCTCGCAGTCGCATCCGGAGCTGGTGGCGCAACTGGAGCGTGTGGTCGAGCGCAGCGGCGAGCGCATTCCGCCGGACCATATGTTCCTGATGAAAGCCAGCGAGAAGACGACGGAGATGAATGCCTATGTCACCGGCTTCGGCAGCTCGAAGCGCGTGGTGGTGTGGGATACGTCCCTGAAGAACTCGTCACCGGATGAGGTGCTCTACATCTTCGGCCATGAGCTGGGGCATTACGTGCTGGGCGATGTGGTGCATGGCCTGATGATGGCGGCAGCGGGCACGCTGCTGGCGCTCTGGCTTGCGTTTCACTGTGTGCACTGGCTGGTACGCCGCTATGGCGCACGCTGGCAGGTGCCGGCGGTGGAGGACTGGAGCGCCGTCGTGGTGCTGCTGCTGGTCTTCACTGTGTTTTCGATTTTGAGTGAGCCGGTCAGCAACGCGATCAGCCGGTACATTGAGCATCGCGCCGATGTGTATGGGCAGGAGGTCGTGCACGGCATCGTGGCCGATCCGCAGGCGACCGCCGTACACAGCTTTCAGACGCTGGGTGAAGAATCGCTCGACATTCCCGATCCGAATCCGTGGATGGTCTTCTGGACGTACAGCCATCCGCCGATTGCGGCGCGCGCCGAGTTCGCGCGAGAGTACGATCCCTGGCGAGCCGGGGGCCAGCCGCGCTTCTTTTCGAAGTAAAGACACGCTGCGTTAAGCTGGTCGGCATGGACTGTCTGTTTTGCAAGATTGCCGCGGGTGAGATTCCGGCGCAGAAGCTCTATGAAGACGACGACGCGGTGGTCTTCGCGGATATTCATCCGCAGGCGCCGGTACACGTGCTGCTGATCACGCGCAAACACATTGCCTCGCTCGCGCATCTGTCGCCAGGAGACGAGAGGTTGCTCGGGCACCTGCATGCGGTGGCGAAGAAGATCGCGGAAGAGAAGGGGCTTGCGAAAGGCTTCCGCACGGTGATGAACACGGGCGAAGATGGCGGCCAGACGGTCGATCACATGCATTTGCATCTGCTGGGCGGGCGGGCGATGCACTGGCCTCCGGGCTAACGCAAAAGGCTGCTCAGCGAGATGATTCGTCCATGTGAAGAGCAGGAACTCGAGCAGATCTGGGAGATCGTCAACGATGGCGCCCAGGCCTATCGCGGCGTGATCCCTGCCGACCGCTGCGCCGAACCATATATGTCCGAGGACGAGCTGCGCGGCCAGATCGCGGAAGGTGTTGTCTTCTGGGGATACGAAGAAGGCGGCAGGTTACTGGCAGTGATGGGGATACAGCGCGTGAAAGACGTAACGCTCATCCGGCATGCGTATGTGCGCAGTGATGAGCAGCAGCGCGGCATCGGCAGTCATCTGCTGACACATTTGCGCAGCATGACGAGCGGCCCCGTACTCATTGGAACCTGGGAGGCGGCTGCGTGGGCGATTCGCTTCTACGAGCGGCATGGCTTTACGCGTGTCAGTCAACAGGAAAAAGATCGGTTGCTGCGCACCTATTGGAATGTGCCGGAGCGGCAGATCGAAACTTCAGTCGTTCTTGCGGATTGGGAGCGGCCTCACACGTTGATGGACAGCATCAGCGGCGCATGATGTGCGGCTTCGCTTTCGTCACAGCGCGGCGGGCGAACTTCAATGCTGACCAATCCTTGTCGACAGCGCACACCTTGTAGTCGACGAAACCGTGGGCCAGTCCGGCCTCCCGCACATCGTCCTGATTGAAGTCCGCGGCCAGCGGGCTGGTCTGTTTGGGATGCACGATCCACAAGGATGCCTTCTGCGGCAGGGATGCGCGCGCCACCTCGAACGCGTGCATGAGATCGCGGCGGGTGGCGACGGGGAAGAGTGCGAGCGTCGTGGAGGTATCCATGCGGCGTTGCTGTATTGCATCTGCGGGTATGGAAGTGAGCAGCTCGGTCAGCCACGGCTGGTCATTGCGGTTGGTATAGACGATCGCAAAGTGCGTCTGCGGCTTGATATCCAACTTGCGTTCGAGCGATCCCGCCCCGGCGTCTTTGGGCAGCTCACGCGAACGCAGCCGCGGTGAAGCGGGCTGGCTCATCGATCGTTCGATGGCGTGCACTAGGCTGTTGTCCCACGGAACGAAGATCGCATCGGGAATTGCGGTGCGTACGATTTCTATCTTCGCTGGAACGCCGCCTGCAAAGACGAGCGGCAGATGGCTGGTGCTCTTGCTCGCGCGCAGACTCAGACCCAGCTCGCGACCGTGGGAAGGGAGGCGGTCGAGGTCGATGACGACGGCGTCCGGCGCCAGTTCGCGAAAATAGCGAACCATGCCGCCGGGATTCTCGGGAGGATCGGCGATGACGCGATAGCCTGCGCGTTTCAGAATCATGGCGCGTGCCGCTGCATCCACTTCGTTCCAGCAGATGAGGCGTAGCATCTTTTGTTTTGCAGGAGACGGCCGCGGCATGGCCGTTTGATAGCACGTATGGATGAAGGCACGAAAGCAAAAAGGCCCGCGATAAGCGGGCCCTTCCTGTCTTTGAGCGTGGCCTTATGCGAGCGTGGCCTTATGCCTGGATTGGCTGCATCTCGTCTTCTGCCTCTTCGACGATCCCGTAGCGGCGCAGCAGGCCCGGCAGGTTCTGCGAAAAGGTGGAGCGCGGCATCACGGTGTCGCAGCCGACCTCGATCGCCTTGCTTTTCAACTCGCCCTGAATATGCGCGAGGAAGCCGATGATCGATGTCCCGCGCTTGAGCTTGGTTTTGATTTTGGGGATCAGGGTAAGCGGCTTGGCGTTTGCGTTATTCAGATCGAAGAGGATGAGAGCCGGGCGGTCTTCCTCGCTGGTTTCGGCCAGCTTCGCCACGATGTCTTTATCCGGTTTGAGGAAGGCGACCTTGATACCGAGCTTCTTCGAGACTTCCTGGATCTTGGCCAGGATGAAGAGGTCTTCGATGAAACAGTAGATCCGGGTGGGCGCGTCCTCGCGGATGGGCACGGGCTGGACATAATCGGTTTCCGAGTAGAAGCCGCTGTGCGGCATGCCGCGGAAATCGTTGTTTTGCGAATGGGTGGCGGGATCAGCAACGTTGCCGTTGGCTCCGCCACGATAGCTGTGATCCATGGGACCGACAAAGACTTGCTGCCGGCGTCCGCCTTTGTTCTTGCGGCGTCCGCCGCTGTTTCCGTTTCCATTCCCGGGCGAGGGGCGGAAGCCGTTGCCGCCGTTGTAGCTGCCTTGATTGCCCGGGCTCTTCTGGAAAAAGCGCTTGCCGGACTTTTGTTTCTGGCCCTGATGGTGAGAGGCGGGAGCCGGGGAGGATCCGCCGTTCGCCGAGGCACCATTCATGGGGGCGCCATTCTGCGGGGGAGCGCTGTTCTGCTGCCCCTTTCCCTGCGTGCCTTTGTTGCGCCGGCGGCGCCGGCGGCGATGTCCCTGCCCTTGCCCTGGTGGGTGTTGTCCTTGCGGGTTTTGGCTCTGCGGCGCGCCATTTTGGGGCTGCGCCTGCACGGCTCCCTGCGGCTCAGAGGCCGGGGACGGGTTTAGTTCTGTTGTCATTCGTGCACTTCCTGGTGCATTTCTGCAGTAACGATCTTTCTTTGTAGCGCCAGTGTTCCTTGCTACGGACTAAGCAGCGGGAGCACCGGCATACTTCCTGGGGGCCGGAATGGAGTTCCAGAAAAGGAGACGCGAGGCATCCGCATAACGGGACTGCTGGCGTGGCAACGTGCTTTGTACGGGCTCGAGCGTATTGTCTGCTCTCAACAGCGATCTTAGTGCTGGTGTTAACCGTTCATACAGGCTTCCGAGGGCGTGATTGCAGCCCGAAGCACTGAATCCCGGATCATACCGTGATGACTATTCGAAGTAGGGCGAACCCTCAGTCTGGTTCCGGATCCGATCCTTATTGGATCGCTACCACCCGGTCCACGTGAGGGCATCAGCCGCTCGATAGGCAAGAACAAGCATACGTGCTGGCCTGCTTCAATGCAAGTGCAAAAGTCGCAGAGCGGGTGATACGGAAGGAGGAGACAAGGCAGAAAGAGAATCAGGTAGTGACGAACAACGCCGCCCGACGAGACAGGCGGCGTTGTCGCAAATGGCCAATCACTGGCCTCCCGAAATCACCGACCCGTTTTTTCATGCGAAAGTGCATGCCCGAACGGTAGGTGAAGTAAAGTCCGGTGGCGGCAGGGCCTGGTAGGCGCCTAACTCTGCTCAGCCGGAAGTGAATCGCCGGACCCTCTCCTAATCGGGGGCCGCGTGCGTCGCTGGCTGCCCAACCTAAGTGCAGTTCCCGTGCCAATCATCAAATTGATTATTTTCAATACTTTACGTAGTTAGGCGGGGCTCAACGTCTTCCGATTTCTGGAATTTGGTGGGACGGACTCCGGCTTTTCGTAGCCGCGAGACCATGCTCACCGCTGGCAGACGGGGCAATAGTGGGTGCCACGGCCGCCGATCACGATGCGGCGGATGGGCGTTTTACAGACCAGGCAGGGCTCTCCGGTGCGCATATAGACGTTGTGCCGGAGCTGGAAAAAGCCGCGCTCGCCTGCCGCGTCGACGTAATCGGAGACCGAGGAGCCGCCGAGGCGGATCGCCTCGCGCAGGACCTTCTGGACGGTGCCGTGGAGGCGGTCCAGTTCCTGTGCGGTCAGGCGCGACGCCATGCGGCGGGGACGGATTCCGGCGCGGAAGAGGCTTTCGTCGGCATAGATATTGCCAACGCCGTGCAATAGAGACTGGTTGAGCAGTGCTGCCTTGATGGAAGTGCGGCGGCCATGGAAGAGCTGGCGGAAGTCGGCTTTCGAGATACGGAGGGGCTCTTTGCCAGGGCCCTTAAAGCCGCCTGGCTCAGTGAAGCCGGAAGTCTGCGCGGCGCCGGCGGATTTCTGAATACTGTGTATGCCCATGCGGCCGAAGCGGCGCGCATCGATGAAGCGAAGTTCGCGTCCGGAGCGCAGAACGAGAACGCCGTGGGTGTGGGGCGGGCGCTGGACATCGGGCTCGGCGACGAGCAGGCGGCCGGTCATGCCGAGGTGCACGATCCACTGGATCGGGTCGCGGTTGGAATCGGGGCGGAAATCGAAGACGATGTGCTTGCCTACGCGATGGACGCGCTCGACGGTGCGGCCGGTGAGGGCCTTGGCCATGGCGGCGGGCGGGGTCTTCATCGGCTCGCGCTTGCTCGAGAACCAGACCTCCTCGATGCGCTCGCCGCGGATGCGGGCGTCGACGCCATTGGCTACGGTTTCGACTTCGGGGAGTTCGGGCATGGTCTTGAGTTCTCCAGCTAGACTATCTTCGCCGGTCGTCGAGGTGTCCTATGCGAGCGCTTCTTCTGAGCCTGACATTACCGCTTCTGGGTGTGGCTGGCAGCCAATCGCCGGATCACAGAGGGCAGTTCAGCGAGATGACGATTCGGGTCGGCAAAGGGCCGAAATGGATCTCAGCGGCAGATGTGAACCATGACGGCAATCCGGACCTGATGGTGGCGAATGCAGACAGCGGAACCGTGACGGTGCTGCTTGGCGATGGGAAAGGTCAGTTCCATGAGCCGGCGGGTTCGCCATTTGTCGCCGGACATCTTCCAAACGACATCGCGGTCGCCGATATGAACGGGGATGGGAATCCTGACCTGGTGATTGCAGATCACCAGTCGCCGTTCCTCACCATTCTGCTTGGCGACGGCAAGGGCGGATTCCGTTCCGCACCGGGCTCGCCGGTGGATGTTCACTCCCATCCGCACCCGCACGGCGTCGTTGCTGCAGATTTCGATGGAGATGGACATCCCGATGTGGTCACCGACAGTTGGGGAACGAACCAGATCGAATTGCTGCCGGGTGACGGCAAAGGTGGCCTGGAGACTCCCGGGAAGTACTTTGCGACAGGACATCGCCCTTATGAGCGGTTGCGCTCCGCAGATTTCAACCGGGATGGGATTCCCGACATCGTGACGACCAACCTGGATGATGGAACGGTGACGATTCTGCTGGGGGATGGCAAGGGCGGTTTCCGCAACGCACGCGGATCGCCGTTTCCTGCCGGTGCGAAGCCATGGGAGGTCGCCATCGATGATGTGAACGGCGATGGCAATGCTGACTTGCTGGTTATCCCGTATGAACGCGACATTGCTGACCCGTCGCAGAATGCGCTGACCATCCTGCGGGGCGATGGAATGGGCGGATTCAAGCCTATGGCGGGTTCTCCGCTGCCGCTCGCGGGATGCCACGGACCGAACAGCCTCACCGCAGGCGATCTTTATGGCAATGGACGAAAGGACATTGTTGTCTCATGTGCGGAAAGCAGAAATCTGCTGATCTTTGCGCGTGACGGCAAGGGGCACTTCGCAACATCGAGCCAGCCTGCCAAGGGTGGCTGGGGGGCGGTGACTATGACGCATTTGCGCGGCAGCCGCCGCGGGGAGCTCGTCACGGCGAATGCGGATGATGGGACTATCACGGTCCTGTCTCCAAATTGAAATTGAAGGTAAGGCAGATGGATCTCCGCCAGCGAGGCGGTCCGCTTCGGGAAGGTTGGGCCTGAATTCCTATTCTCCCAGAGCGCGGCTTGCCAGTGAAGGTGCTGATCTGCCTTGTACCGGCTGCATGAAAATGGTCATC
The DNA here is from genome assembly GCA_963815025.1 of uncultured Acidobacteriaceae bacterium. Lineage (GTDB taxonomy): Bacteria > Acidobacteriota > Terriglobia > Terriglobales > Acidobacteriaceae > KBS-83. The sequence continues at coordinate 1,292,838 of CAWFFD010000002.1, forward strand.
TTCAGCAGAAATTTCTGATTGCAACCGAACCTTTTTCTTCCTAAACCCGAAGAACACATTGGAGAAGCCAATTGTTCGAAGAGCCGGAACTCTGGAAGAAAATCTCCAACAGCGACGCCGAGGCATTCGATATCTGGTATCGAGAAACTGCGCCACGGCTGCTTGCTTTTCTCCGACACCTTCTTGGAAATGAACAGGCCGCTGAGGACGTCATGCAGGAAACATTCACTCAAAATCTGGCGCCGCCCGCTTGGTTTCGACCCTGAGCGGGGCACGCTGCGCGCATACCTCTTTGGGGTAGCACGCAGGCAAGCTGCCGAATGGAGTCGCAAACTAAAACCGGCTGACGCACTCGCTTTCGACCCATCAACGCCCTGCCATATCGAAAATGCATCCATCTTCGCTGAAGCTTTCGATCGCCTCAGCCCTGAGCAGCGCACCCTCCTCTGGTTGCGTGAAGTCGAGGGACAGTCTTACGCCGAGCTCGCCAGCATCCTCGAGATTCCTATCGGCACCGTAAGGTCTCGTCTGTTCGCCGCACGCGAGGCCCTTCGAGCCATTTGGCACGCAGCCCCCAACCCTGCAGGAGATCCCCATGGTCTGCGATAGCGCCGCCGAATTCGTCTCCGCGCTCTGCGACGGGGAAACCATCCCGGTCACAGCGGCCGAACACATCAGCACGTGTCACGCCTGCCAGGCGCGCCTCAATGAATACCTCGCCTTTGCCGTCGATTTGCGCCTTATCGCAAGCCGTGAGCTGTGCAAGGCGATTGGCCCCCGCATCTGGACAAAGCCGCAGAACCTCATCGCGGCTGTGTGGCAGAAAGGATGGGGAACCATGAGAATCCCCAGGCTCGCATTTGCCGTATTGATCGCTGGAGTCCTTGCACTGGCCTCCGGTCTTGCCTTGGTCAAAGTGCGCGCCCGCGACGAGGGTACGGTCGTGCTGCTCACCGTGTCTACGGGCAGCGGTCAACCTCACGAGTGTGCGCTTTCCGCCGTGGATAAGAGAGGGGGTTCGTGCGCGTCGATCGGAAAGGTAGCCGATCTCAACAGCATTCTAGGTTATAAAATCAGACTCCTTGCCCGCAGCGACAGCCGCGTCCAACTCGGTATTCGCACGCGAACCTGGCCCCTCCTACACGGCTCAGGCAGTTACTCCCTCGCTGATATCGACCGCCAGCCCCAGCAGCAGTTCTGGTTTGAGCCAGGCGACACTCTGAAGGTCAACGTCCCGGGTCTTGCGCCGCTCATCATCAAGGGCAACTGGCTCGACCATATGCCCTCCCTTATGGGTACGCACACGATCGATCCCGGCCCGGAAGAACTGCGCATCATCTCGCCGATGCTGCTGCAGGGCAAGGACGTGATCGGTGATATGGAAGGCGGCGCTGTCACTGTGGACAAACTCGACCAGGCGGCCTGGATATCCTTGCCCAAGCAAGGCAGCTATTTCATTTCGCTTGTTCAACTCAAGGGCGGCATCCAAGCTGACGTCCGCCTGAACCGCATCACGTTCGAAGACAATGGCCGCCGGTACATTCTAGTCACCGGCACTCCCATCACGCGGGCGAATCACGTATGGGTGCTTCATCAATCGGACAGCGATCCTGGCAAGATTGGGCTGATCCCGGACAGAAGCATCGTCGGTTCCCTGCCTCTCGTCGAAACCACGCCCGGTGTTTGGATTCCGCGCGACCTGACTCACTGATTTCGGGCCGTTAACGCCCGTAAATGTCATGCGAGCCTCACGCTTTCTCCGTCTCCTGCCTGCCGTATATCATCAGCTTTGGTACCGCGGCCAGAGCGGAAATTCGCTCGACGCGGTGCGATGCCGGCAGCGCCTCTCCTCAAGTTGGCCAGGAATTCACTGACGCGCAGTGCGTCAGGGCTGGCGGGAGTCTGGCGCCGGAGCAGAAGCCAGAGTTCGGAGAAAGACAGAGTTCAGGATGCGAGCCAAGACTGCGGTTGTACTGGGCGCCCAGTGGGGCGATGAGGGCAAGGGCAAGATCGTCGATGTGCTCTCGGAGCGCTTCTCTGTGGTCGCGCGCTATGCCGGCGGCCACAATGCGGGCCACACGGTCATCATTCGCGGCAAGAAGTTCATTCTGCAACTGGTGCCATGTGGCGTACTGCGGCCGGATTGCCAGGCGGTGATCGGCAATGGCGTGGTGCTGGACCCGATCGCCTTTCTGAAAGAGGTTGAGAAGCTGGACGGGCTGGGCGTGAATACGCGCGGGCAGCTTGTGGTGTCGAATCGGGCACAGGTGATCCTGCCGTATCACCGCATGATCGAGCTGGCCAGCGAGAGCGCGCCCGGGCGAACGAAGATCGGCACGACCAGCCGCGGCATCGGTCCGGCGTACGAGGACAAGATGCACCGCAACGGGCTGCGCGTGGTGGATCTGCTGAACAAGAACGCTGCTGAAGACGCACATCGAGAACGCCTGCCGCGAGAAGAACGCGATTGCGCATGCGCTGTTCGGCACCGATCCGCTGGATCCGGCACAGATTTACGACGAGTACACCGAGGCCGCGGAAAGAGTACGGCCCTATGTGACCGACACTGCCGCGCTGCTGAACAAGGCGATCAGTGACGGCAAGAGCGTGATGTTCGAAGGCGCACAGGGTACGCTGCTGGACATCGACCATGGCACGTATCCTTTTGTCACGTCGTCGTCGGCGACGGCGGGTGGAGCGGTGACGGGCACCGGTGTGGGTCCGACGCGGATCGGTACGGTGATTGGCGTGACCAAGGCCTATGTGACGCGCGTGGGCGAGGGGCCGTTTCCCACCGAGATCCACGATGCAATGGGTGAGGAGCTGCGCCGCCGCGGGCAGGAGTTCGGCGCGGTGACCGGACGGCCGCGGCGCTGCGGCTGGCTGGATCTGCCGCTGTTGCGCTACTCCAACATGATCAACGGGACGGAATGGCTGGTGGTGACCAAACTGGACGTGCTGGACACGATCGAAGAGATTCCGGTGTGCACCGGCTATCGCATCGACGGCAAGGACACAGACCTGATTCCGGCGGACGTGAGCGGGCTGGAGCGCATCGAGCCGGTCTACACCAAATTGAAGGGCTGGCAGTCCAATACAGAGGGTGTGCGATCCTTCGAGGAGTTGCCCAAGCTGGCGCAGGAGTATCTCCGCTTTCTGGAGCGGGAGTCCGGAGCGAAGATTGGGATGGTTTCGACGGGTCCAGACCGCGAGCAGACTATGGAGATGCCGGGGTTCCGTGCGGCGCTCGATGCCATGCAGGCATAGAGAGGATATTGCGGTGCAGGGTTCGGATGAATGAGGCGGGATTTTCTTGACTGAATTCGCAGCTACAATTCCTCCTGCGGCAACGATCACAGAACGGCTTGTCCGGGGCGCAGGGATCTGCTGAAGGAGAGAGTGGGATGGTCAGCTTCACTGTCAGGATGCGATTCGATGCGGGAGACCGGGAACAGGTAAGCGAAATGCTGCGCTCGCTCGCCGAAGAGTCGCGACGGGAGCCGGGGTGCGTGGTCTATGTACCGCACCGCATCGAGGGCGAGCCGGATACGGTGCTGATTTATGAACAGTATGCCGACGGAGCGGCGCTCGATGCCCATCGCTCCAGCGCGCACTATCGCCGGTATGCCATCCAGGGGCTCTATCAATTGCTGCGCGATCGGGCCAGCGAAAATCTTTGTGCGCTCATCTGACACCTCATTCACGCCGTTCAGCGGCGGTAATGCGCAGTTGGCCGCATCTTTTTGACTGAGAGTTTCGCACCGGAATACCATCCATACGCTTATGCATCCCCACCGCAGGGCCCGACGGTTGACCGCACGTGACGGAGCCATCGTGCTCCTTCTGGCGGTGTGCCTGCCTGGTTTCGCGATCCGCGGGTATGCCGCGACGCTCCCACTGCTGCACCGGGAAGACCGTGTGCACCGTGAGGTGGAGAACCTGGAATCGCAGTGGCGGACGGCAGTGATCCAAAACGACGTCGCGACCGTGAACCGGCTGCTGGCGGATGATTATCTCGGCATCAACCCCAACGGAACCCTGGAGACCAAGGCCGATGCGCTGGCCCAGCGGCGCTCGGGTACGGTGAAGATCTCGGCCATCGAGCCGGATAACGTGAAGGTGCGGATCTACGGGGACACGGCCGTGGTCACGTCGCGCGTCGATGTCGTCGGCCACGACGGGGACCGTGACATCAGTGGCAGGTATCACTACACGCGGGTCTACAACCGCCGCTCGGGCGAGTGGAAGATCGTCAGCTTTGAAGCCAGCCGCATGCTTCCGGGCAGCAAGCACTGAGCACCAACCACCGCAGAACAATCACGAAGAGCCATTGTTGGATATGGGAATCGTCCGGGACTAATCTCCGGCGGCCAGCGTTGCGTCTGCGATCAGGGCTGCCTCCACGGCCGGCCGCACCTGATGCACGCGCACCAGCGACGCGCCCATGAGGATGGCGATGGTGGTTGCGGCGAGTGAGGCATGTTCGCGTGCCGTGACCGGCGCGCCTGCGGCGCCGTAGAGCGGCGCGAGCGTGTGGCCGAGGAAGCTTTTGCGGGAGACGCCTGCCAGCAACGGCTGGCCAAGCGCGGCGAGCGTGGGGAGTCCCTGCAGCAACGGGTAGTTGGCATCGTGAATCTTGCCGAAGCCGAAGCCGGGATCGAGAACGATGCGCTCCGGCGCGATACCGGCTGCGAAAGCCGCTGTGCGCCTTTGTGCGAGTTCATGCCTGACCAGCGGTACGACTTCTTCCGGCGCGAGCCGCGGGAGGGACTTCCAGTCCGATGGCCGTCCGCGGGCGTGCATCAGGATGATCCCGCACTGGAGACTGGCGCAGGTGCCGGCCATGGCGTCGTCCCAAAGCAGACCACTTACGTCGTTGACGATCTCTGCGCCTGCCTGGATCGCAGCCTGCGCGGTGTGCGGCGCGATAGGTATCGATGGAGAGCAGGGCATCGGGTTGTGCGTGGCGGATGCCTTCGATGACGGGCAGGATGCGGTCGATCTCCTGCTGCGTGGAGATGGTTCCGCCGGCGCCCGGGCGGGTGGATTCGCCGCCGACGTCGACGATGGCGGCGCCGTCCGCGAACATGGTGAGCGCGGTCTCAACGGCCTGGTCGACCGAGTGCAGCAGGCCACCGTCGGAGAAGGAATCCGGCGTGATGTTCAGGATGCCCATGACGCGCGTGACCTTGCCCAGCGCGAGCGAACGCGTGCGCAGCTTCCAGTCGAAATGGGCACGGCGATGCATGTGGGCAGGGTATCAAGGGAACATTTCCCCTATGGAGTGCTCTTGTCTATTCTCCGCGCAGAGCAGCTTTTCTCGAGGAAAAGCTGCGACCACAGCTTATGTTCGGTTGGAGGAATAGGGGAAGTGTTGAGCAACGTCATTGAGTAACACCTTGATACACTCCGCGTGCATGCACTGGAGCATTTCTCCTGTTGCGATGTACCAGCCAAGTATGGTGATGTGCAGCTTTTCTTAACGGAAAAGCTGCGAAAATATCTGCTCTCTGACATATACCTACAGGACAAATGCACTATCGCTCCCTCCCCGCCATCGCTCTCCTGCTGCTTGCGCCGTTTCCGCTGGCAGCGCAATCCACGCATCACCGCCGGCACATCCGGCACAAGGGGCCGGCGCTGGCCATCCAGGTGAACCGGCTGCTGGCCCAGCCGGATATCGCCAACTCGCACTGGGGCGTCTCGGTGACGACGCTGGAGGGCAAACAGGTCTTTGCGCTGAACGATGGGCAGCTTTTCGAGCCGGCGTCGAACGCGAAGATGTTTACCACCGCGACGGCTGCGGCGCTGCTGCCGCTATCGCTCACGTACACGACGAACGTGGTGGCGGAAGGGCCGATGGACAGCACCGGCACGCTGCACGGCAATATCGCGATTCTGGGCGTGGGCGATCCGAATATCTCCGGGCGCGTATTGCCGTACAGCGAAAAGACGGAGCGGACCGATGCGCCGCTGGCTGCGCTAGAAGCGATGGCGGACCAAGTGGCGAAGAGTGGCGTGAAGGCGGTGGATGGCGACGTCATCGGGGACGACACGTGGTTTCCGGCAGAGCGCTATGGCTCCGGCTGGAGCTGGGACGATCTGGTGTGGCTCTATGGCGCGCCGATCTCCGCGCTGACGGTGAACGACAACGCCGTGTTTCTGAATGCGGACCCTGGAGCGCAGCCGGGCAATGCGGTGACGCCGCAATGGGACCCGGCGGTGCCTTATTACACGCTTCAGAATTCGCTGACCACGGCAGCGCGCGACACGGAAAACGGACCCAAGGCGGAGTACGGCCTCGATCGTGCGCCGGGCTCGCTCGATGTGCGCGTCTACGGGGCGATTGCGATCGGCGGCAAAGGGCTGCACGAAGGGCTGGCGCTGGAAGATCCGGCGGATTTTGCGGCGCGCGCGTTTCTCGGCATGCTGCGCCAGCGCGGCATCGCGGTGACGGGCACGGCGAAGGCGCGTCATCGCGACTCTGTGGATACGGATAGCTTTCGCAAGGAGCAGGAGGAGCCGCTGCCGCTGACTCCATCAACGCTCCAGACGGTGACCACGGCGCCGGCGGGGAAGCGCGTGCTGGCTTCGCACGTGTCACCACCGCTGATCGAGGACATGACGGTGACCCTGAAGGTGAGCCAGAACCTCCACGCGGAACTGACGCTGCGGACGCTGGGCAAGCTGCTGGCGCGCGATGGCTCGCTGGGACAGGGAACGCGGGTGGTGCGGCAGTTTCTTATCTCGATCGGCATTCGGCCGCAGGACTTTTTCTTCTACGATGGCTCGGGCCTGTCGAACGCGGACCTGATCACGCCGCGCGCGGCGACCGCGCTGCTGGCCTACGCATCGCGGCAGCCGTGGGGACAGAGCTGGCGGGCGGCACTTCCCGTTGCGGGCGTGGATGGCACGCTGGACGACCGCTTCACGCAGTCACCGGTAAAAGGCAAACTCGATGCGAAGACCGGGACACTCGGCGAAGTGCGGGCGCTCTCGGGATATTTGACGACGGATTCGGGACGGACGCTGGTTATTTCGATTCTCGTCAACGACCATCAGCCGAATTCGAAGGCCGAGTCGAAGGCGATGGATCAACTGGTGGAGATGATCTGGCAGGCCGAGTAGCGAGCGTTCGTGTGCCGGGTAGATAGAATCGTCTCTTGCGCGCTCGTTTTCCACTGCTGCTCCGGTCCGTCTCGCTCGGTCTGCTGTTTGTGGCGGGATGCAAATCGTTGCCGCCGGGCAAGCCGCTCGCATCGCTGACTCCGGAGGAGGCGCGCGGCCGGGCTGTTTTTGTGTCTACATGCGCACGCTGTCACAATGCTTACGACACGCAGGCGCTGCACGGGCCGAGCCTGTTCGGGGTTTTTCGTAAACCGTATCTGCCGAGCGGCGCGCCGGCGCGAGACGAGCGGGTGATGGAAGTGGTCCTGCACGGGCGCAACCTGATGCCTCCTTCAGGCGGCGACCTTACGGATCAGCAACTCCAGGAGCTGCTGCACTACCTGCATACGCTGTGAGCTATTCATGACCAAGCTATCGAATGAGAAATCGCCTACCCCGCCAACCGAGTACCGGGGATTGCTGCCGGCGATGGCCGGCATCGCGCTGTATATGTTGGTGCTGGCTGGCGTGGTTGGATTTGGGGCGGCGACCGGGCGGTTCCCGCGCCTCTTTCTCATCGTGTGCGTGCTTTTTGTCGCGGCGGCAGTGGGACTGATCCGGCTCTATCGATGGGGATGGGCTCTGACCACGGCAGCCAGTTTCCTCTTGATGAGCTATGGAGTATGGGCGTATATCCATACCCGGATGGCAGCGGCGCTCGTGATGTCGTTCCTGAACCTGATCTTCTTTCTGTATCTGGTGCGACCCGAGGTGCGGGATCGGCTGCGTTGAGCCGTAGAGGTAGTGCGCTGTTCTGACGCAGGCGGGTCATTCATCTGCATCTTGCCGCTTCGCTACAATAAGTGCAGGTATTCCGCATGGCCGATCTTCAGGCGTTTCCCTCCATTTCGATGCCCTCCGCACCGCTGACGGACCTGGTGCAGATCGATACCGCGCCGCGCGTCCGCGGGCCAAAGCCCGCTTGGCTGAAGGCGAAGGCGCCGGTAGGCGAGAACTATCACGGGCTGAAGAAGCTGGCGCGGTCGCTCAACCTGCACACGGTGTGCGAGAGCGCGCAGTGCCCGAATATCGGCGAGTGCTGGGAGCACAAGACAGCCACCTTCATGATGCTGGGCAATCTGTGCACGCGCCGCTGCGGCTTCTGCGCTGTGCCCAAGGGACGTCCAGAGGCGATCGATTTCGATGAGCCGCGGCGTGTGGCCGAGGCGATCGCGACGCTGGGACTGAAGCACGCTGTGGTGACTAGCGTGAACCGCGACGACGATGTGGTGGGCGGCGCCCGCGCATTCGCGATACTGATCGACGAGGTACGGCGGCAAGCGCCGGGCTGCCAGATCGAAGTGCTGGTGCCGGACTTCCAGGGCCGCGAAGAGGCGATCCGGTTGGTGGTGGATGCGCGTCCTGAAGTGCTGAATCACAATACGGAGACGGTGCCGCGGCTTTATCGCGTGGTGCGCTCCGGCTCGCGCTATGAGCGCTCGCTGCAACTGCTGGAAACAGCGAAGCGGCTGGACCCGGCGATCATCACCAAGAGCGGCGTGATGGCCGGTCTGGGTGAAGAGATGGATGAACTGCTTGCCGTCTTTCGCGATCTTGCGACCGTGGGTGTGGACATTCTTACCGTGGGCCAGTATCTGCGGCCCTCGAAGGATCATTTGCCGATGGCGCGCTATTACACTCCGGAGGAGTTCGCGGAGATGAAGACGGCGGCGATGCAGATGGGATTCCGGCACGTGGAGTCGGGTCCGCTGGTGCGGTCGAGCTACCACGCGCACGAGCAGGCAGCGAGCACTGGTTTGACTGTTTTGGCATAGTCGAAGGTTCTTCCTCTTCGGCACATTCTTTTTTTGCAATCGGACAGTTCTGTCACTAACATCGGACGCGTTGTTTGGTCCGAGGGTCCCGTCATGCTCAATCGCTTGCCTCTGCTGTGCCGCGTTGCCGGCCTGATTCTTGTTGCAAGCTCCGTCGTTGTGCCGACCTCGCTCGCGCAGGCACCGCATCCATTGACCGCGCCGACCGGCAGCGCATCGACGAGATCGTCCACAAGATGACGCTGGCCGAGAAGCTGGATTACATCGGCGGTGAGGAGATGACGATTCGCGCGGTTCCGTCGGTGAACGTGCCCGCACTCCAGATGTCCGATGGGCCAGTCGGCGTTCGGCTGGATTCGGGTTTCCCCTCGACGACGTACGCAGGTGGCATCGGACTGGCGGCGAGTTGGGATCGCGAGCTGGCGCACCGCGTGGGTGCGGGCATTGGGCGCGATGCACGGGCGCGCGGGATCAACTTCATGCTGGGTCCGGCGGTGAACATCTATCGCTCGCCGCGCGATGGCCGCAACTTCGAATACTTTGGCGAAGATCCGTTCCTCACCTCGAACATCGCTGTCGGCTACATCACCGGCATGCAGGAGCAGGGCGTCAGCTCGACGATCAAGCACTACATTGGCAACAACTCCGAGTATCTGCGTCACGATTCGGATTCGATCATCGGTCAGCGCGCGATGCATGAGATCTATCTGCCGTCCTTCGAGGCCGCGGTGAAGAAGGCGCACGTCGGCGCCGTCATGGACTCCTACAACCTGGTCAATGGTGAGCATGCGACGCAGAATTCGACGCTGAACATCGACATCATGCGCAAGGAGTTCGGCTTCGAGGGCACGATCATGTCCGATTGGGACTCGACCTATGACGGAGTCGCGGCGGCGAATGGCGGCCTCGATCTGGAGATGCCCCACGGCAGGTACATGAATCGCAAGAACCTGGAACCAGCTATTAAAGCGGGCAAGGTCTCCGAGGCGACGATCGACGAGAAGGTGCGGCACATCCTTTCCACCGCGATGATGTTCGGCTGGCTGGACCGCGACCAGACGGACTCGTCGATCTCCTACGTAGACCGCAGCAATCGCGAGACGGCGCTGGACTCGGCGCGGGAGTCCGCGGTTCTGCTGAAGAACGAAGGCGGCCTGCTGCCGCTGAACAAGGCGCTGATCAAGAGCATTCTGATTGTGGGTCCGGATGCGTATCCGGCTGTGCCGGTGGCAGGGGGAAGCGCGGGCGTGGTGCCGTTTTATGCGATCAGCGCCGCTCGAGGGGATTACGGATGCTCTGGGCAAGACCGCGACGGTGTTCTATGACCGCGGGGTTCCGAAGATCGCCGACCTGGCGGAGACGACCGACTTCACTACAGAAGCGAAGAACGGCAAGCCTGGCCTGACGCTCGAGATATTTCACAATCATGATCTCAGCGGCCAGCCTGCGAGCGTGAGCGTGGCGAAAAATATCAATGTGACGGGCATCAATTGGGATTTGATGAACAGCGATCCGGCAATGGTCGCGGCGCTGTTTCCACCGGGCAGCAAAGCCTCGCGGCGCTATGCCGGCTACTACACGGCGCCGTCGGATGGCCGCTACATCCTGGCGCTGGAGTCCTCTGGAGAAGGATCCAACAATCGCGTCTTCGTGGACGGCAAGCAGGTGATCGACGATTGGGATTTGGTGCGCGCCTTTCAGCCTCACGTCACGCTCGTTCTCTCGGCGGGAGCGCACAAGGTGGTGGTTGAAGAGCGGCAGGATTTCGCGGTCGGGGGCAAGCTTCGCGTCGCAATTGTGCCGGAAGAGAAGATCGTGAGCGAGCGTGCAAAGGAGTTGGCGGCGAAGGCGGATGTGGTCGTAGTGGCGGCGGGCTTCGATCCGGATAGCGAGGGTGAGGGTGGCGACCGCACCTTTGCATTGCCGTACGGCCAGGATGAATTGATCCAGGCGATGGCGGCGGCCAACAAAAAAGTGATTGTCGCGGTTACATCCGGCGGCAATGTGGATTCAAACGCGTGGCTGGATCGCGTGCCGGCGTTGCTGGAAACCTGGTATGCCGGACAGGAGGAAGGCAAGGCGCTGGCTGAGATCCTGCTCGGCGAGGTGAATCCATCCGGTCATCTGCCCGCTACATTTGAGCGGCAGCGCAGAAGACAACCCTTCCTTCGCGAACTACTATCCGGAGCCGGGCACCAAGCGCGTCGTTTACAAGGAGGGCATCTTCATTGGCTATCGCGGCTATGAGCACAATCACGTCAAGCCGCTGTTTCCGTTTGGCTATGGGCTTTCCTATACCACCTTCAAGTTCGCGAATCTTGTGGTGAGTCCGGAGTCGGCTGGTGCGAATCCGCAAGTGAATGTCACTTTCGATGTGACGAATACGGGATCGCGCGAGGGTGCAGAGGTGGCGCAGGTCTACGTCTCGGATATGCACGCCGATCATACGAAGATCCAACGGACGGAGCGGGAGTTGAAGGGCTTCGAGCGCGTTTCACTGGAGCCGGGGGAGACCAAGCATGTCTCCGTGACACTGGATGCGCGGGCCTTTGCCTACTGGGATACGAGCGCGAGCAAATGGACGATCGACCCGGCAAGTTCACCGTGCACGTCGGCGATTCGGTCGAGGACACGCCGCTGAGCGGCAGCGTGGATTTGACGAGTGAAGCGGCAAACTCGACTTTCTAGCCAATCGTGACTCACAAATAAGAACCCCGCTCCGAAGAGCGGGGTTCGTTGCGTCAGGCGGCCTGGCGTCTACTGCATCAGGTCGATGAGGTTGGTGATGAAGTAGGTGATGGGGTCATAGACGACGACGTAGCCGTCGTAATAGCCCATCTGGTAGCCGGGTGGTGGCGGGGGCAGATATCCGTACACGTCGGGAGGTACCGGCTGCAGATAGCCGATGTCCGCGTAGGGATAGTAGCCACCGACCGCGAATACCGGGCGGTTGGCACGATTGATGGCGCGCATGCGGGCGGCGTAGTACCTGCGCAGGCGATCGCGGTCCGTAGGGCGGAAGGAATAGGAAGGCCGGGAATGTGGCGGACGTCCCCACTGCGGCGGACGAGAATGCGGCGGACGGCCTTGTACCGGGCGATGCGATGGAGGCCGGTTTGTGGGTGGTCTTGTCCCGGGTTTCCCTGGTTGCGGGCGTGCCGGCGGACGCGAGGGCTGTGGCTTGGGCTTTGTGTGTGTCGGTGCTGGGCGCGTCGTCGCAGGTTTCGGACGTGCGGCGGGCTGTTGTGGGCGGGGCGCGGGCTGTTGTGGACGCGCGGCGCTGTTTCCGCCTGGCCTGGGTGCCGGTCTGGCTGCTGGCCTGGCCGCAGGTTGCGCCTGCCGGTTGTCCTGCGGTTTTGGTTGATCCTGCGCATGCAATGCGGGTGGCAGCATTGCGCCGAGACAACAGAAGAGGAGGCCGTGCAACAGCCGGGAAGACCGTGTTTCCATCGCCATTATTCCCTCTCAGGTACTTGAGAAAACATCGAAAGCGTAATAGCCAAGCACAGATATTGTGAAGTGGTGAGATTCGTTCTGTACAGCCGTTCCTTGATCGAACGGCTGCGTTCAGAATGGATTACCACCTTACGCCCGTCTGTGCTTGGCTTGTATGCCGATCCTGGGGGAAACGCAAAGGCCGGCGCTCGATCTGATGGGCTTGGATGCAGTATTTTGGCCACCGGAAGTTGCCGTTCGGAATGACGGATGGGATAGGCTCGTCTCCGCTATATCCGGCTGGACGCAACGACAGTGAAAACGCTTTAGAATCTAGCTTTGCCACCAGGAGGGAAGAGACACCATGGCAGTTTCGACGATGGCCAGCATCCCGGCGCTGAAGACGGTATACCAGCAATTGAAGACGCGTATGGAGAAGGCTGTGAACGATTTCCGGCAGAATCTGGCTTCCACACGCACGGGGCGGGCGAATATCCAAATGCTGGATCATGTGCGCGTTTCCTACTATGGCACGGAGATGCCGTTGAATCAGGTGGCGCAGCTTTCGATTCCGGATGCGCAGACGATCCTGATCTCTCCCTTCGATCCGTCGGCGATTGCGGAGATTGAGAAGGGGCTGCGGACGGCGGATTCGAGCTTCAATCCGCAGAACGACGGCAAAGTGGTGCGGCTGAAGATCCCGGCGATGACCGAAGAGCGGCGGAAGGATGTGGTGAAGCAGTTGAACAAGGTGCTCGAAGAGCATCGCACCGGTATCCGCAACGTGCGGCGCGACGGCAACGAGGCGATCAAGAAGGCGGCGAAGGAGAAGCAGATCTCCGAGGATGAGGAGAAGCGCTCGCTCGATGAGATCCAGAAGCTGACCGATGAAGAGATCAGGCGGATGGAAGAGCTCTCTAGAAACAAAGAGAAGGAAGTCATGCAGGTCTGAGGCGGACACTATCGCCGCCCGGTGGTTTTTCGCCAATCCTCCCTTACACACTGCCCGGAGCCCGTCTGAGGGTGGGGCTTCGCCTCTTTCATGAAATGCTGAGCCGATGAACACAGTGCACATTCGACCGATAGAACGAGCGGATGCTGCAGCGGCGGCGGTGTTGTGCGCGCAGCTTGGTTATCCAACGGATGTGCCGTCCTTGCTGGCGAGGATGGAACAGATTGCCGGCGATTCGAATCGCGCGGTGCTGGTCGCGTCTCTGGATGATGAGGTGGTGGGGTGGATCGATCTGAGCATCGAATACCACCTGCAATCAGAGCCCGCTGCTTTCATTGGCGGGCTGGTGGTTTCGGAGTCGATGCGCGGGCAGGGCATTGGGCTGCGGCTTTCGAGGGCGGCTGAGGATTGGGCCCGGGCGCGGGGCGTTGCACGGCTGCGGGTCCGATCGAATGCGATCCGGGAGCGCGCACATGCTTTTTATCTGCGGGATGGGTATGCGCGGGTGAAGACCTCGGCAGTATTTGAGAAGACACTCTGAAGCGCCCGAGCCCGTGATGGGCATACATCGGCACGGGCCGAGGTTACCCGAAGCGCCGGGCAGCTACGAAACTTCCGCATTCTGACCTCGTCAGTACAGGCACATAAAGACAGCCGTCGTCACAGGCTCGCATCGGACTTCGGTTCATCCGCGCGAAACACATTGGCTTCAGATGATAGAAAAAATGTCGCATCCGGGCGTACCCGGCCGACATACATGTAGAAAGCGACCAAGACCATGAAGCCGAGCTTCTCCACAACATCGTCCGTTGGAATGCTTCTGGCATTCGTGTTGGCTGCGGGCGCGATGCGTTCGTTTTCGTGCATCGGGTGCGAGGTAACTGCTTCTTATCATGCTGCTGTTCGGACCTACGACAAGGCGCGTGCGTGGGGCCTGATCGCACGGTGGTGGCTCGATCCGGGGTACGCCGCGGCGGTTCGCGGCAAGCTGCCCCCATTGAAGCCGAACGATGTGTGCGAGATGCGGCCCGACCAGCGTTGACACCAGAAGGTGACGCCCTGAGGCTCGACGGCTTCGATTGCAGAAGAACAATCCCATCCAACCTGCTTTAGATCCTGCTGAATAGATACTCCTGAAATGCGCCTGAGAAGCACGCGCACCCTGGGGGTGGCGTCTGCTTAACGTAGGCCATACTCAGCTTCGCCGCCCGGTTTACAGGGTACGGGGAAGATGCTCGATTTCTGGAAAGTTCAGAGGGAATGTCGATTTCGACCTCCTGCAAACGACATACAAGTAGAAGGTGAGATGAGATGAAATCGACACGGAGCTTTGCCACCACTTCATTGGCCGGAACCATCCTGGCGCTCATGCTTTCCACAGGCGCGGCACCTTCGTTGTCGCCGATCGGTATGCACGTTGCCAGCTCCTATCGCTCTGCCGTCCGGGCCTACGACACGGTGCGGCGGTGGGAAGTGATTGCGCGGTGGTGGGTCGATCCGGAGTATGTTCCTGTGGAGCGTGATGTACAGCGCCGATTGGAGCCGAAGGATCTCTGCGAAATGCTTCCGGCGGTGGTGCGAGGGAGATGAGAGGGAAGTTGTTCACCCCATTTGCGTGACGAACAGGGCCAGTGAAGAAGCCGGCGTTCCTGAATTGACTCAGACAGGAGGCAAGATGGCTGCAACCATTCCGGAACAGACGGAGCAGGCAGGAAGAGTCTCTTTGCAGCAGCAACGCTGGAAGAGGTAAACGGCCGGATGGCACTGCTGCGGCCGGATAGCGAGCGATTATGGGGCAAGATGAGCGTAGCGCAAATGCTGGCGCATAATGCAGCGGCGATGGAGATGGCGGTGGGGATCACGTTTCCGCCGCGACGATTCGTTGGACGGCTCTTCGGCCCGCTTGCGAAGTACGCGATTCTTACAAAAGGTAAGCCGTTCCGGCGCAATTCGCCATCCGACAAGAGCCTCATCGTAAAAGAAGATCGAGACTTCGAAGCGGAGCGGCAGCGGCTGCGCGGACTGCTCGAACGTTTCGCCGCAGGTGGTCCGGAGGGATGCACGCGGCATCCGCACAGCTTCTTTGGGCCGCTCACGCCCACGGAATGGGCGTCGTTCATGTATGTCCATCTGGACCATCATCTGCAGCAGTTTGGGGTCTGAGCCGAGACGAAATCCAGAGAGCGAATGCATGGACGATGCAACCGAGGAACGCGAGCGGGAGAAGTGGAACCAGCGCTATGTCGAAGGAACGCACGGAACGCTGGCACCGGATCGTCTGCTGATCGATGCTTTCGATCGTTATATCGAGCCGCTCTTCCCGAATGCGGGCTGTGCTCTGGACATTGCGGGCGGCACGGGCCGCCACGCCATCTTTCTTGCCGCGAAGGGCTGGAAGGTGCGGCTGACCGACATTGCGGAGGCGGGCATTGTGAATGCCCGGAAGAATGCGGACAGCTTCGCCGGCCAGGTCGAATTCAGTGTCGAAGACCTGACGCAATTTGAGGGGAGCCGCGCTTCGTACGACCTCATCATGGTCTTCTTCTTCGTGCGGCGCGAGATGTTTGGCGAGCTGGTGAAAGCTCTCAACCCGGGTGGCCTGCTGATCTACAAGGGATACACGCGCGAGCAGGCGAAGTTCGGGGGCGGCCCGACCAATCCTGACTATCTGTTTGAGGAGAACGAGCTGCTGCATGCCTTCCCTGAGCTGCGCGTGCTGCACTACGCCGAGCTGATTCGCGATTGCGGGCAGGTGGAGTTTGTCGGTCGAAAGGCCTGATTTGTTCGCCTGCGGGAATTTTCGGCCCGCGTCTCTTTTGAGCCACCTCTTTTGAGCCACCCCTTTGCGTAGAGCTTGTCTGTGCAGTGACGGGTGATAGCCGGTTTGGGATTGGCTTTGCGGTTACGTAACGTTGTTTTGCCGGGTTGGCGAAGCGAAAAACGAGCCTGGGAATCTTGCGAGTAACTGGCTTATCAGACAGCAACTTACGAAAGGTTGCCCGCGCCATCCGACGCCGTCTTTTACCGTTTAAGCCCCGTTTTTCGCCGTTCGGCGTAGCGGTGTTCCCGGTTTGTCACCGGCCAAGTAGCCTGATGCTGAAAGAGTACCGCCCGACCATCGCGGGATTCTTGATTGGTACCGCCGCAGTCGTGTCAATCGTTGGTTAGACTTAAGCCTCCTGTTCCAAAATGGGAGCGATGTGCGATTGGAGCCTGCGGGCTCACACACAGGAGATCTAAATGTCGAAAGCCGTCAAATACGCAGAACGGGCAGTCACGGTTGTTGCCCAGGGTGCGTGGACCGTCTTTGAGAAGCTGAACAGCATCAAGCCGAACGCTTCGTTCACCCCCAAGTGGTCCGATAAGCCGCTTTTGAAGAGCTACCAGAAGGAGAAGCCTCCGCTGGGCTGGCCGCGTACCACCGACTCGCTGTGCCCGAAGTGCGTGCCGGAGATTCGCCAGCAGATCATTGACGGGAAGCTGCCGCACGAGATCCTGCTGAACGAGAAGGTTGGCGAGATCAAGGCGCAGATCATCGAGCGCGACGGCAAGATCCTGATGGTGAAGGATTGCCCCAAGCACGGGCACTTTGAAGACGTGATGTCGATCGACACCGCCTTCATGAAGCACCTGGAAGATGTCTTCCCGGGCCGCGATATCCGCGCCCACAATGACGAGAAGCTGCACAACCACGGCACCTCGACGGTGACGCATGGCCGCGGCTCGGTGCTGACGATCGATCTGACGAACCGCTGCAACATGATGTGCGATCCGTGCTTCATGGATGCGAACCAGGTGGGCTTTGTCCACGAGCTGACGTGGGACGAGATCAAGACCATGCTGGACAACGCGATCCAGATCAAGCCGCGGCGCCAGATGTCGGTGCAGTTTTCCGGCGGCGAGCCGACGCTGTCGCCTTACTTCCTGGATGCGGTCGCATACTCCCGCAAGGTGGGTTACAACTCGGTGCAGGCGGCGACCAACGGCATCGAGTTTGCGAAGAGCAAGGAATTCTGCCGCGCGGCTGCCGAAGCCGGCCTGCGCTATGCGTACCTGCAGTTCGACGGTATCGGCAATGCAGCCAACTCGCACCGCAAGGTGGGCAACGCGTTCGACGTGAAGCTGCAGGCGATCCATAACCTGCACGAGGCGGGCGTGGACATCGTGCCGGTGACCACGATCGTGAACGGCATCAACAACGAGCAGGTGGGCCGCATCATCGAGTTCGCACTCGATAACCCGAAGCGGATCAACTTCCTGAGCTTCCAGCCGGTGAGCTTTACCGGCCGCGACGAGGAAGTGAGCGACGAACGCCGCGAGGCGCAGCGCTACACGCTGAGCCATCTGGCGCACGATGTGAAGAACCAGACCGGCATGGGCGTGCCCGAGCGCGACTGGTTCCCGATCAGCTTTATGAGCACCTTCTCCGACTGGGCCGACCTGGTGCACGGGCCGGACGCGGATTGGGGACAGCTCTCCTGCGGATGCCACCCGAACTGCGGTATCGGCATGGCGCTGATGATCGACAAAGAAACCAAGGAAGCCGTGCCGGTCACCGCGTTCCTGAACGCAGATCGCCTGGCGAAGGACATCGCGAAGGTCAACGATGCGGCGCGCGGCAAGTTCCTCTCCATCGTGGGTGTATCGCTCGCGCTGTTAAGGAATTACGACCCGACCAAGTCGCCGACGCACTTCCGCATCATGGATCTGCTGCAGAAGTTCGACAAGTGCTTCGGCGCCACCGGCCGCAACTACGGCAAGGTGACCGGCGACCGCACGATGGCGGACATCGAGAAGCGCCGCGCAGATCGTTGGAACTTCCTGTTCATCGCAGGCATGTGGTTCCAGGACCTGTTCAACTATGACTTCCGCCGCACCGAGCAGTGCATCATCCCTTACGCGACGCAGGAGGGCGAGATCAGCTTCTGCGCCTACAACACGGGCGTGGGCTGGCGGAACATCATCGAGAAGATGCACATGACCTCCACGCTCACCAAGTGGTACGAGGAGCATGGCCGGCATGAGATCTTCGCGGGCGGCAAGAAGGTAGGGCTGGGCGAAGCGGAGCACACGCTGGTGCTGAACAATGATCACGTGAATGCCGCGGCGAACGATACCTTCGAGAAATCGGGCATTGCGAAGAACAGCCGCGAGGAGAAGATCCGCGCGCGCGATGCCAAGATCAAGAACGACGCCGAGAATGCGAAGATGGCGCGCATGTACAAGGAGCATGTGCTGGGCGAGAAGCCGGTTGAAGGACTGGTTTCGCTCGACGCCATCAAGCCCGCTCCGAAGGTGCGGGTCGAAACGGAAGAGCCGGTGATGGGCGACTAATTCGCGCCCGCAGCGAAACAAACGAAGGCCGCCAGCGATGGCGGCCTTTGTTGCGTCCGGGTGGCAGGCGGCCATGAAATACTTGTGCGATGACGGAGCAGGGCAGCACGAGGAAGCCGGTGGGGGTGTACATTGTCGCGTGTTATTTCACGGCGATGTGGCTCTACTCGCTGGGCAGCGTCGTCTATGTGCTGTTTTTCAAGTTCACGCCGGAGATGCGGCATCATCTTGGTCTAGCGTCGGCTTCCCTTGCCTCGCTGGCGATTGCCGATCTGAATGCATTGCTGATGGTGGTGGCGTCCTGGCTGCTGGTAGCGATGCGGCGGATTGGTGCGGGGCTGATGCTGGCGTCCACGGTACTGGTTGCGGGGCTATGCGCGATCTCCTGGCCGCTCTTGCTGCACCGGTACTTTGCGCTGCCGACACGTGCCGCGCTGCACCCGCTGCTGCTGGGAGGAGCCAATCTGGTTCTTCATATTGCGGCGACGGTGTATGCCTTTCGCCTGAACAGCAAGGGGCTGCTACGCTAGCGGGTATGCACGGCACGGCACAGTGGCGATCGGGTGATGGCTCAGGCAGGCGAGTGTGTGGCGGCGCACGCAGCGCAGGGCTTGCGGCCGTGGGCTTGATGGTTTTGGCCTTTGGCGGCTGCACGGTGTTCCCGGATCAAAAACAGCCGACGGTCATGCAGACCACGAGTGCCGAGCAGGTGGATCGCATCTTCTGGCAGGATGTGGAGCAGGCAAAGTGGATGCAGGCGAATGCGCTGCTGGCGCCGAATGCGGTGTGGCGGGTGGATGGGCAGGTGGTGCCGCGCGCGCAGATTGTGCCGTGGCTCCAGTCGCTGGGGATTCACGGCGTGCAGGTGAGCGCGGTCACGGTGACGCCCGCGGTGAACGACGTGAACCTGGTGTACACCGTGCAGATACAGTCAGAGAAAGTCGTGGCGGCAGAGGCCGGCGCCGGGTGCGCGGGACGTCCACAGACCTTGAGCGCGCTGGCGGTGTGGCAACAGCCACAGCCTACGGGCAAGACCGATAAGAGCAAGGACTACCGCGGTTATCTGCTGACGGTGCATGACCTGACCACTACAGGCAATAGTGGCGGCAATGGCGGCTGCCGCTAAGCCCGCGGCGGCGAAGCCGGCCAAAGAAGCGCCCGCAGCGGATTCTGTATTACAGCCCGCGGCGGATGAAGTGCGAGAGATGCGCGCCGCGTTGCTGACGTGGTACCGAGCGCACAAGCGCGATCTGCCGTGGCGCACGACGCGCGATCCATATCGCATTTGGGTTTCGGAGATCATGCTGCAGCAGACGCGTGTGGCTGCGGTGCTGGAGCACTACCGGCTCTTTCTGGCGGCGTTTCCGACGGTGCAGGCGCTGGCGGCGGCCAGCGAGGCGGAGGTGCTGGCGCTGTGGAGCGGGCTGGGCTACTACCGGCGCGCGCGCATGCTGCATCGCGCGGCGAAGATAGTGGTGGAGGAGTTCGCCGGAGCGATACCGTGCACCGCGGAAGGCTTGCGCGCGCTGCCTGGGGTAGGCGCATACACAGCAGCAGCGGTGGCCAGCATAGCATTCGGCGAGCCGGTCGCCGTGGTGGACGGCAACGTGGAGCGTGTGCTGGCGCGGGTGGCAGGTTGGTCGGCCGCGGAGGCGGGATTTGCAACGCGCGTAGGCACATTTGCGCAAACGCTGGTGGACCCGGAGCAGCCGGGGGACTTTAACCAGGGAATGATGGAACTGGGCGCAACGGTATGTCTGCCGCGTGGTCCATTGTGCCTCGGATGTCCGTGGCAGCCGTGGTGCCGCACGCGGGGTGAGCATCCGGTGCCGGCGCGGCGCGCGCAGCAGCGGCAGCACGGTGCGCGCGTGGTATGGCTGCGCGGGGCCGGTTCGAAGGGCCAGGTGCGCCTGGTTCAGCGGGCGGCGGATTCGTCCCTCATGGCGGGTATGTGGGAGTTGCCGGCGTATGAAGCGACAGCCGCCGACTCGCCGGAGTTCACGGTGCGGCATGCCATCACGGTTACGAATCATGTGGTGGATGTGTACGTGCGAAGCGGGACGGCGCGCGGACTGGAAGGTGAGTGGGTGCCGGTGCCCGATTTGTCCGGGCGACCGCTGACTGGGCTTACGCGCAAGGTCCTGCGACGGCTGGGCTGCTTGCCGTAAGGATTCACGCGGCTATGGCTGGGTGAAGAACTCCGACATGGAGGGCGCAGTGGCCGCGGCGCCCGGTGGGTTCGGTAGTTGGAGAAGATCCATCACGGTACGGAGCATGCTCTGGTGCTGATAGAGCGTGCTTGATGTCTGGGTGTAGCCGGCTTTTACGGTGGGTCCCCAGAGAACGGGAGAGATATGGCCGCCTCCGTTGGTGATATCGCTGGTGGCCGCTTCATCGAATTCCACTATAAGCAGGCCGTCGCCTCCGGGTGCGAACGCGGGGTCGTTGGAAAGCGGAATAACGAGATTCGTCTGCAACCAGGAGTCGGCCTGCTGGGCGGTTCCATTGTGCGCGTCGTCGTCTACGTCTGGAACGATGTAGGAGAATTGCGGCAAGGCTCCGTTCGCGAGATCGAAGGCGAACTGCGTGAACGGCCAGATGCGCTGATTGGCCACCTGCGGATTGTTGGCGATATCCGATAGCCGGGCGAATGGATTGTGCCGGACCAGATAGAGGCCAATGTTCCCGCCAACATAGCCCTGAGTGATGCCCTCGGCATAGATTCTGAACGGGATGTTGGCAGCCAGCATGCGGCGGGCAATGTTATCAACGTTCCAGACTGTGGCGGACTGATCGTCGTTGGTCAACACCTGTCCCGTTGTGAGCATGAAGTAGTTGCCGATCGAGGGATGCGTGTTCGCGTAGTAGTTTGTCGCCAGTGCACCATTGCTGATCAGGTTATTGAGGTTCGGCCAGTCGGTGGTGTTACGCACCACGGTTGCATAGCTTTGATTTTCCTCCACCACCATGACGACGTGGCTGCTCTGCGTCGGCGGGGGCGGCGTCTGCGATTCCACCGTGACCGTCGCATCGCCTGACTGCGCCGCATCCTGAACACTGGTTGCCGTGATGGTCGCTGATCCGGCTGTGGCAGCGGCGGTGAAAAGCCCACTCGCGTTGATGGTGCCCACGCTTGCCGACCAGGTGACCGCGGAGCTGTAGTTTCCCGTGCCCTTGACCGTTGCGCTGCACTGCGAGTTTGCGCCGACGTTCACGGTGGATGGATTGCAGGCCACCTGAACCGAAGTGATGGTGGGGGAGGGCGGCTGCACCATGACGGATGCGGTACCGGATTTCGTGGGGTCCTGCGTACTGGTTGCGGTCACGGTCACGGTGCCGGCCGTGGCTGGCGCAGTGAGAATGCCGCTTGCGCTTACGGTGCCTCCGCTTGCGGACCATGTGACCGCCGAGCTGTAACTCCCGGAACCCTTCACTGTCGCATTGCATTGCGAGGTCGCGTTTGCGGCAATCGTGGAAGGAGCGCAGACGGGTGAGACGGAAGAGATAGCGGATGACGTAGAACCAGGCGGATTGCTGCTGCTGCTTTCGCTTCCGCCCCCACAGGCCGTGAGCAGGATCAAAAGCAAAGAGATTCCCAAGGCATGCGGGGATGAGTGCCTGGAGGGCCTTGTGCGATCACGCCGCGAATTGCCCATATGAGACATCCCACCCAAGGACGAAAGCGCCAAGGTCGCGTTGGGGGAATCACTGCGGAGCCGGTCCCGGCAGCCCTCTGGCCGCCAGGACGTGCACGGGGAAGGATGATAGGCTTCCTCTGACTTCAGGAGCAAGATCGAAGATGCCATTCAGCACGGTGCGCGGTGTTTTTTTGACCATCACGATTGCAGGTTTGGGTGTGCAAGCGACGGCACAGGCAGCACAGCCGGGGCTTCCGCCAGTGCCCCAGGTGGCAGGGGTGCCCACGGCGGCGCAGCAAGCGGCGGCACAGATCGACCCGGAGCGAATTCGTGCTTCGGTGAAATATCTTGCGGATGACAAGCTGGAGGGACGCGGTCCGGGGACGGAAGGGGACCGCATGGCGGCGAAGTATCTAGCCGATCAATTCGCTTCGTACGGAGTGACGCCCGCGGGGGACAACGGATCGTGGTACCAGAAGGTGCCGCTCTATGCCGTGAGGACAGTTCCCGACAAGACGACGTTTCAACTGGTGCCGAAGGGTGGCGAGCCGCTGACTTTGAAGTATGGCGCGGATTTTGTGACCAACAATCAGACCGGCGCGGCCGTCGCCGATATCGACGCGCCGATCGTGTTTGTGGGCTATGGCATCCGCGCACCGGAGTACGACTGGGACGACTACAAGGGCGTGGATGTGCGAGGGAAGGTGGCGTTGGTGATCGTGAACGAGCCGCCGTCGCAGGTCCAAGGATTCTTCAAGGGCAACGCGCTGACATATTACGGGCGCTGGACATACAAGTATGAGGAGGCGGTGCGGCAGGGGGCGATTGGCGTGCTGATCATCCATCGCGAAGACCTGGCGAGCTATCCGTGGCAGGTGGTGCGGAGCTCGTGGTCGGGCGAGAAGAGTTACCTGGTAGGCGATCCGAATGCGAAGCTGGAAGCGGCGGCGTGGATACAGCATGACATCGCCGACAAGATTGCGGAGGCGGCCGGCTATGACATCGACGACGTGATCGACGAGGCGGGCAAGCGCAATGTGTCGCGCGAGACGACGTGGCGGCTGAAGGCGCATATTGTCAGCGAGAAGCGGTCGTTCGATTCGGAGAACGTGGTCGGCATGGTGGCTGCGAAGGCCGCTGGGCCGGAACAGTCGGTGCTGTACACGGCGCACTTCGACCACCTGGGCATGGACCCGAAGCTTCCGGGCGACAAAATCTACAATGGCGCGGCGGACAACGCGACGGGTTGCGCCATTCTGCTGGAGATGGCTCGCGCTTACGAAGATGCCGCGAAGGCAGGGACGCCGCCCCCGCATCGCATGTACTTTGCGGCGGTAACGGCTGAGGAACAGGGATTGCTGGGGTCGGAGTATCTGGGAATGCATCCGCCGGTCGCGGATAAAGACTTTACGCTGGATCTGAATTACGACATGCTGCTGCCGATCGGTGTGCCGACATCGACGGATGTGCTGGGCGCGGAGCGGACGACGTTTTATCCGGCAGTGGAGAGCACGGCGAAGGATTTTGGCCTGGAGATTCAGACGGATCAGTTTCCTGCCGCAGGTCACTACTATCGCTCCGATCATTTTTCGCTGGCGCGCTATGGGATTCCGGCATTTTCGATTGGGCAGGGAACGCTCTTTGCCGGACACGACGCGAGCTGGGGCGCAGAGCAGATGAAAGAGTTCACTGCGCAGCGGTACCATCAGCCGAGCGATGAATACAAACCGGAGATGGACTTCCGGGGGGATGCGCGGATGGCGCAGTTCGGTTTTGATCTGGGCTGGCTGGCATCCGAAGCAAAGACCGTGCAAGGCTGGCAGGCCGGAGATGAGTTTGATGCGCCGCGGAAGAAGAGCATGGCTGGCCAGTAAGCCGCGGGTTTCGTGGCGTCGGATGGCGATGCGCGGCATTGCCGGTGTGCTCCTGCTGCCGTTCCTGCCATTTCCAACTGCGGCTGCGCAGCAGCAGCTTCCTTTGCCGCGGCTGCAACGGCGGAGAGAAGCGATGGCGGAGGACGGCATCTTTCGGGCGGGGCGATCGAACGTTCCCGAGGAGGCGGCGGGCGCGTATGCGCTGAGTCCGAATCCGGCAGAGATCATCGAGATGATTCTGAACGGAGACGGCAGCTCGGTCCGGCTACAGGGCTACCTGACGCGCATGGGCGATGGTGCATCGGATCGGGGTGCGCCGCTGACCTACTTCTTTGCACGGACCACGGTAAGCCCAACGCAACTTACGTTCATCACGCGGCAGGTGCATGGGCTGTGGTGGAGCTTCTCGGGAACGATTGACCGCGGAAGCGCACAGTCGAATGCGCAGAAGGGTTATTACTTCCTGAACGGAATGCTCACGGAGCACTTCGATAGCGGTCAAGCAGCGCCGCGACGCGTCAGTCTGCCTTTGCTCCCGGAGGGACAGTCGTCGCAGTAGCATGGCTCTCGTTCGGGACCGGCACGGGTGCGGGCTTGTTGAAGTACCACGGAATGTTGATGACCACAACACGCTGGCTGCCCTTGACCAGGAGCAGCAGCTTGAGCACCTGAGCGCGCTGATTGTGCAGCAGGTTCTGCCACCAGCGGCTGACGACCAGTTCCGGCACCATGACGGCGATCTGGCGATGCGGGTTCTCTGCCTCGACTTTGAGGCTGTACTCGACCAGCGGCTGGACGATGAAGCGGTAGGGAGAGCGAAGGATGATGAGCTTGGGCACGGCAAGTTTTGCGGCCTGAAGCGGCTCGACAACCATCTTCTGCCAGACGGGCGTGAGCTCGTCATCCTTGTCTTCGACGTCCTGATCGTCGCCAGTGTGGACATGGACCGCACGAATATCCTGGGAGAGCATAAGGGCGAAGCGCATGCCCTTTTCGGAGATGCGGCTCCAACGATCAATGGGAAGGAGGACGATGGGCGGATCGATGTCATCCAGACAGATCGGCGTCTTGAAGTCTACTTGGGCGGCGACGCGGTTGTAGTGCTTCTTGACGCGCAACATCCCGAGGATGAGGAGAGGCACCATGACAGCGGTGACCCATGCGCCCTCGGCAAACTTCGCGACAAGCACGACGATGACGGTGACGCCCGTAGCAAACGCGCCCACACCGTTGACGAACATGTGCCAGCCCGCGCCTTTGCCCCCCAGCCGCCTCCAATGCACGACCATGCCGGCCTGCGAGAGGGTGAAGGCAAGGAAGGCGCCGATGGCATAGAGCGGGATGAGCCGATCCGTGACTCCGCCAAAGACGATGAGCAGAATGGCCGTAAAAGTGACCAGAGCGTAGATGCCGTGGGAATAGAGCAGGCGGCGGCCGCGGATGATGAAGACGCCGGGGAGGAATTTGTTGTTGGCGATGGCGCGGGTGAGTCGGGGAAAATCTGCGAAGGCGGTATTGGCGGAGAGCGAGAGCGCGATAAGGATGCCGGCAGTGGTGAGGTAGTAAAAGACGCCGCGGCCCATGACGGCGGCGGTGAGCTCGGAGATGACGCTTTGATAGTGGGGCGAGTCGGGGTCGACGGCGCCGATGCCGTAGATGCGGCAGAGCATGGCGATTCCGGCGAGCAGCACGATGAGAACCGAGATGATGATGGTGAGTGTCTTCTTGGCGTTCTTCGTGCGCGGATTCCGAAAGGCGGTGACGCCGTTGGAAACGGCTTCGACGCCGGTCAGGGCTGCGCAGCCACTGGCGAAGACTTTGAGAATGAGCCAGAGCGAAACGGCGGCGGTTGCCGCCGGGAGTTGCGGCGGTGCAACCACCGGATGCGGATGACCCCCACTGATGATGGCTTTAGCCAGGCCCACGCAGATGACCACGAGCAGTGTGCCGACGAAAAGATATGTGGGAACGAGGAAGGCGACACCGGTCTCGCGCACGCCGCGGAGATTCACGATGGTGAGCAGGGCGAGAATGGCGAGACAAAGGGCGAGCGTGTGCCGATGCAACAGGCCGGGATCGATGGAGACGAGCGCGCCGACGCCGGCGGAGATGCCTACCGCAGCGGTGAGCACATAATCGATCATCAAAGCCGCGGCCGCGAGCAGGCTGGGAAGGGTGCCGAGATTCTCCGAGGCGACGGTGTAGGAACCGCCGCCGTTGGGGTATGCATCGATGGTTTGCCGGTATGAGAAGAAGACGATGACCAGCAGAATGATGATGGCGAGCGAAACGGGGACGATGTAGTGCACGCCGCCGATGCCTAGAGGGATTAAGAGGGCGAGCGCGGCCTCCGGCCCATACGCCGCGGAGGTGAGTGCATCGAGCCCGAAGATGGGGACGCCCGGAGTGCAGCCTATGTGCTCTGCGCGCTGTTCCGAGTTGGCGAGGGGGCGGCCGAAGAGTAGGTCGAAAAGAGACATGCAGTTTGAGCGGCCTTCCCATTACCAAACCGTGTGCTCGAACACTTTAGCATCACGGCGTCGCAGGAAAGCGGTTGAGGCCCCGGACTGTCGACTCACGCCGATTTAAAGATGATCGGGCTGCTGGGAGGCGAGTTCGTTCCGCTGCAGGCAGCGCATGACGGCGATGACGCGCTGGTAAATGTAGACCAGTTCGCTGTCAGGCAACGGGCCGCGATTGTGGGAGCGCACGTTGTCGAAGATGACCTGCTCACGATTGGGTTCGTACACCGGCATGTCCGTGCTTTCTTTGAGCTTGCCGATGGCGCGTGCAGCCTCGGCTCGCTGGTTCAGAAGCTCGACAATCTGGAGGTCGAGCGCATCGATTCTCGTGCGCCAGTCACTGATATCCATCATGAGCCTCGCTGGTGGAATGTTTTTCTCCACGAGAGTGTTTCGTGGTCCTGCGGGCGGACTGCAGATCCTTCGCTACGCTCAGGATGACACCTTCCCCCCTTAGCGCGCGGTTTGCACGGCAGCGACGGGCCGCAATGCCTCAATAAATTGTGCCACCGCCGCGGGTGCGTCTTGCGGTGCGGTCTTCTCGATCAATCCGACGATGGCGCTGCCGATGACGGCGGCGTCGGTGAATTCTCCGAGGGCGGCAACGTGGTTCGCGTTCGAGACGCCGAAACCGAGTGCGATGGGCAGCTTCGTACAGCGCCGCAGGCGTTCGACGAGTGAGCGGGCGTCGGAGGCGAGTGACTGCTGCGTGCCGGTGATGCCGACGCGCGAGATGGCGTAGACGAAGCCCTGACTGACGGCAGCGATGCGCGCAAGGCGGTCGTCGGTGCTGGTAGGCGCGGCGAGGAAGATGGGGGAGAGGCCGGTGGCGCGCATCCCGTCGAGGTATTTTCCTTCAGCCTCTTCGATGGTGAGGTCGGTGGCGAGCACGCCATCGACGCCTGCCGCTTTGGCATCCGTCATGAAGCGTTCGAGACCGTAACGGATGATCGGATTGAGATAGGAAAAGATGATGAGGCCGGTGTGCGGGCGGGTGGCGCGGAGATCGCGTGCGAGGGCAAGGACGTCGGCGAGCGTGGTGCCGTTGGCGACGGCGCGGTGGCTGGCGCGCTCGATGACCGGGCCGTCGGCGAGAGGATCGCTGAAGGGCACCCCGAGCTCGAGGACATCTGCACCGGCATCGATGGCGGCGATCGCGATGGCGCGGGTCGTGGCCAGGTTGGGGTCGCCGACGGTGAGATAGATCACGAGGCCGGGTTTCTGTGCGAAGCGGATCGGCATCAGTGACTCTTCTCCTGTGCGTTAGCGCCGCTGAGCTTGAGTTCGCGCGCCAGGATGCCCATGTCCTTGTCGCCGCGCCCGGAGACGTTGACGATAAAGACGTCTTCGGGCAGGGAAGTTGGAGCGAGGCGGATGGCTTCGGCGACGGCGTGAGCGCTTTCAAGCGCCGGCACGATGCCTTCGGTGCGGGAGAGCATCACGGTGGCGTCGAGCGCCTGTTGGTCGGTGGCGGAGGTGTAGGTGGCGCGGCCGGAGTCGTGCATGGCCGCGTGCTCGGGGCCGACGGAGGCGTAGTCGAGACCAGCGGAGACGGAGTGCGTGAGTGAAACCTGGCCGTGCTCATCCTGCAAGACATAGGAGAAAGTGCCCTGCAGGACGCCGGGTGCGCCTCCGCTGAAGCGCGCAGCGTGCTCACCGAGAGCGGTGGAGCGGCCGCCGGCTTCGACGCCGATGAGCTTGACCTCGGGGTCGCGGACGAAGTCGTAGAAGGCACCCATCGCGTTGGAACCGCCGCCGACGCAGGCGATGATGGCGTTGGGCAGCCGGCCTTCCTTCTCCAGGATCTGCCGGCGAATCTCTTCCCCGGTGATGCGATGGAAGTCGCGCACCATGGTGGGGTATGGATGCGCGCCGAGGACGCTGCCGAGCAGGTAGTGCGTGGTGCGCACGTTGGTGACCCAGTCGCGCATGGCTTCATTGATGGCGTCCTTCAGGGTCTTCGAGCCGGAACTGACACCGCGCACCTCTGCGCCGAGCAGACGCATGCGGTAGACGTTCAGCTCCTGGCGGCGCATGTCCTCTTCGCCCATGTAGACAACGCATTCCATGCCCAGCAATGCGCAGATGGTGGCGGTGGCTACGCCATGCTGCCCGGCGCCCGTCTCGGCGATGATGCGATGTTTGCCCATGCGTTGCGCGAGTAGACCCTGGCCGAGACAGTTATTGATCTTGTGCGCGCCGGTGTGGAGGAGGTCTTCGCGCTTCAGGTAGATCTTGGCGCCGCCGAGGCGTTCGGTGAGCCGCTGCGCAAAGTAGAGCGGCGTGGGACGGCCTGCGTAGTCGCGGAGCAGCGCATCGAGTTCGGCGCGAAAGATGGGATCGCGCTTTGCCTGCTCGTAGGCGGCCTCGAGCTCTTCGAGCGCAGCCATGAGGGTTTCAGGAACGTAGCGGCCACCGTAATCGCCAAAACGCCCGGGGCGGGTCTGGGTCAGGGTTTCCATGCGATCTGCCTCTGAACTAAGAGTATCGCGTCCGACCCGCGAGGCGTACCACGTGGGCCTCGACTGTCGCGTTTTCTCAACGGCGCGAGCTGCGGGTACGCGGTGCATTCTTCAGTTGCGTAAAGGTGTCGCGGGCGTTGCGGATGAACGCTGCAACGCGCGCGGGGTCTTTGCGGCCGGGTGCTGCTTCCACTCCGGTGGCCACATCGATGCCCCAGGGGGTGAGGGTACGGATGGCTTCCGCGACATTATCGGGATGGAGCCCGCCAGCGGCGATGAATCGAAGCTGCGGTGCGGCTTTGCGGAAGAAATGCTGCGCGGCCTGCCAATCGTAACGCGTGCCAGTGCCGCCGTGACCGACGGGGCTTCGCGAGTCAATGAGCAGGGCGTCGATTGCCCCGTCACGAGCAGCATCGCGCGCGATGGCCTGGATCTGCGGTTCCATGTCGTCACTGAAAGCCAGAACGGCGAGGATGCTGATTGTGGCTGTCGGGGTTTGGGCGGCGAAGTGCGCGCGGAGACGACGCGGCAGAGCTGGATCGTCGTTTGCATGCAGTTGGACGCCCGTGAGATCCGCTTCGTAAACCGCAGTGACGATCTCGTCGAAGGTTGCGTCTACGAATACACCAATGCGTTCGACATTCCGCGGCAGATGCGGGGAGATGGCGCGCACCTGATCCACCGTGACGCGGCGGGGGCTCGGCGCAAGGACGAAGCCGACAGCACTGGCACCGCTATTCGCGGCATGCTGTGCATCGGCAAGGCTGGTGTTCCCACAGATTTTGATCCACATATATATAGGTCAGGCGGGGACTCTGGCTGCAGCGGCGGATTGGTTAGCGGCGGCGATCCATGCAGAAAGAGCGTGGCCAGGCTCGGGCTGACGCATGAACGTCTCGCCGATGAGAAAAGCGCGATAGCCGGCGGCACGCAGACGTGCGTAGTCGGCCGGATCGTGGATGCCGCTTTCGGCGACGTGCACAGCATCCGGAGGAAGCTCCGCAGCGAGCTCGAGCGACGTCTCCAGGCGAACGTCGAAGGTGCGCAGATCGCGGTTGTTGACGCCGACGATGCTGCAGCCGAGGTGGCGGATGCGCTTTGCTTCTTCACGCGTGTGGATCTCGCACAGCACGTCGAGCGCGTAGTCGCGGGCCACTTTGGAGAATCGTTCGAGGTCGGTGTCGGAGAGCGCGGCGGCAATGAGCAGAATCGCATCCGCACCATACGCGCGCGCTTCGACGATCTGATACTCGTCGACGATAAAGTCCTTGCGCAGGCAAGGAATGGTGGTGGCGTTGGAGGCCGCTTTCAAATTAGAGAGGCTGCCTTGAAAGAACGGCTCGTCGGTAAGGACGGAGAGCGCTGCTGCGCCCCCAGTTTGCATGGCCGGAGCGAGGACGGCGGCGGAGAAATCCGGACGGATCAGCCCTTTGGAGGGCGAAGCCTTCTTCAGCTCCGCGATGATGGTGGCCCCGCTGGCGGAGTGTGCGAGAAGAGCCGCGGCGAATCCACGCGGAGTATGTTGCAGGGCCTGGTGCTCCAGAATCGCACGGGGCGTTTGCTGCATGCGCCGGGCCAAGTCTGCCCGTGTGCGGGCGAGAATCTGATCCAAAAATCGATCTGGCGCCCGATCGGGAATCGGGTCGAGGGGAGTTGACATACCTCAGGGGTCCTTTCCCCGAGTATATCGGCTGGAAAACGATTGCGCTGTTGCAGTGCCGGTCTACACGGCGCGCGATTTCGCCTTCCATCCCCCGAGCACTAAGCCCATGAGCAGCATGCCGACGAGCGGGTAGCCGGTATTGATGGCGAGGATGGAGATGCCACGGGCTTCGAAGGCATATTCGGTAGCCCAGGTGGTGAAGACGAAGCCGAACCAGAGGGCGGCGGCGATGGTTGCGCCGCGCGTGGCCGTTTGCGGACCGGTGGCCTGGATGGCCCACGAGAGGACGATGGCAAGGATTGCCGTCATGACGAGAGCGACGACGTAGCCCAGCCATGGCGGCGCGCCAGAGCCTTTCAGTTCGGCCATGGTGCGGCCAATACCGGCAAGCCACGGATTCATGAACATGGTGAACCACGCAGCGCCGAGAAAGAAGTAGATCAAGGTGGCGACGGCTATGGCCGCAGGGTTGTGACGGACGGTTGACATGGCAACCCTCGGGTGCTGTGACGTCGGGGAGTTGGGCGATTTTAGTCTATTTTCAAGCAGACATGCGCCGGCGAATCACTAGGCTGTGTTGTTCGCGCTGTCGCCGCCGGTGACGTCGTAGGTAGCGCCGGAGACCATGCGGGCTGCATCCGAGGCGAGAAATACTACGGCGGGAGCCACGTCCTTTGGCTCGATCCATGGGACGCTAAGCGGGCTTTTTTTGCCGAGAGCGATACGCGCCTGCTCCTCATCTTCCTTGAGCCTGCCGGTGGGCGCTTTGCCGCCGACCTCGAGTGCCTGCGCATAGCGTTCTTCATGCCGGGTGAGCGGTGTGTCGATGAGGCCGGGGCAGAGCGCGTTCACGGTGATGTTGTATTGGCCGAGTTCGAGCGCGGCGGACTTCATCAAGCCGATGATGCCCCACTTCGACGCCGAGTAGGCAGCACCGAGCTTTGTTCCGTGCTTGCCCTGCGTGGATGTTGTCAGGATGATGCGGCCGCCGCCGCGATTCACGATCAACGGCGCGAAGGCGCGGAGGGCGTTTGCCGTTCCGGTCAGATTCACATCAATTTGAATATGCCAATCGGGATCCTCCATCTCCAGAAGCGGGCGAAATGCCTGGATGCCAGCGTTGGCAAAGAGTATGTCGAGGCCGCCGAAGCCGTGTTGTACTTGCGACGCGATATCGCGCAGCGCGGACAGGTCTCGCTGATCGGCCACGAAGGAGATCCAGCGCCCGCCGGCCGCCTCGACGAGTTTTCCTGTGTGATCCAACTCTTCGCGCGACGATGGAGTGACGCCCGACCGGGGATCGACGGTAGCGCAGATATCGATACCTGCGACATCCGCGCCATGCTGCGCAAACGCGACCGCGACTGCGCGGCCAATGCCACGAGCCGCACCGGTAACGACGGAAATCTTGCCCTGAAGGGTGCCGGAATGTTTTTCATGGATTGCCAAGGTATGCGCCTCCCTGACACGCACGGTCATTAGGATGACAATTGCGGAATCTACGGCTACTCGCTGGGCTTTCGCGAATGAAGAGGACATTGACCCATTGAAGAAAACGATTTTTGCAATGGCCTAGCCGCTGCATTAGACTCGCGGACGCGAAGTGATGCGAGGATGCCGGGATGGATAGGAAGAGGCGAGATGCAAGGCAAAGAGCCGTTGCTGCAAGAACGCATGACGGCGCGGCACGGCAATCCGTATCGGTTCGTGGCCGTGGTGGCAGTGTTGGCGCTGGCCGGGGCTCACGTTGCGACCGCGCAGGGTTCGCCGCAGACACGGAGTGCGGAAGTGGGGATGCAAAAGAAAGTGGTGACGCCGTCGGAGGTGCTGTATGGCGCGGCGTACTACCACGAGTACGAGCCCTACGAGCGGCTGGATCAGGACATCGCGATGATGAAGAAGGCGGGGCTAAACGTCGTTCGCATGGGCGAATCGACCTGGAGTCTGTGGGAGCCGGAGGATGGCCACTTCGAGTACGCGTGGATGGATCGCGTGGTGGATGCGATGGGGAAGGCCGGGATCAAGGTCATCATGGGCACCCCGACCTACTCGATTCCGACGTGGATGTATCGGGAGCATCCCGAAATGTTGGCGCGGCCGCTGGGCGGAGCGAAGACCTTCTACGGCATGCGGCAGAACATGGATACGGACAACGCTGACTATCGTCGCTATGCGCAGCGTCTGATCACGAATCTGGTAGAGCACTACAAGAGTAATCCTTACGTGATTGGCTGGCAGATCGACAACGAGACATCCTCCTACGGTGCGTCAAACGACGATGTGTTTGCGGGATTCGTAAAGCACCTGAAAGAGAAGTTCGGGACCACGGACAATCTGAACCGGCGATGGTTCCTGAACTACTGGGGCGAGGACGTGAATGGCTGGGAAAACATGCCGACTCGGGATAGCGCTCAGAGCACGGGTTACAAGCTGGAGTGGTCGCGCTGGGAGCAGATGCGGGTGACGGATTTTCTGGCCTGGCAGGCGCAGATTGTCCGCGAGCACCGCGGTCCGCAGCAGTTTGTGACGACAGATTTCGGCGGCATGATGCGGAAGGATGTGAACGAATACGACGTGAGCCGTCATCTGGATGTCGTTGCGGACAACATCTATCACGGCACGCAGGACAACATGGATGGGTGGACGCAGACGGAGCAGGGAGATTACAGCCGATCTCTGCAGCATGCCAACTATCTCGTGACCGAGACGAATGCGCAGTCGACGGATTGGACATCGGCTTTTCAGTATCCGCCCTACGATGGGCAGCTTCGGCTGGATGTGTACACGCACCTGTCGAATGGCGCGAATATGATCGAATACTGGCACTGGGCGTCGATCCATTCGGGTCAGGAGACCTATTGGAAAGGCGTCCTGTCGCATGATTTCGAGCCGAACCGTGCATACGCGGAAGTATCGCGCACGGGAAATGAGTTGAAGCGGATCGGACCAGATCTGGCGGATTTGAAGATCACGAACCAAGTGGCGATTCTGTGGAGCGTCGATTCGCTGAATGCGATCTCATTCATGCCGTTTACCAGTGGCGGATCACAATGGTCGTTCGCGCCGCCGATTGCGGATTACGCCTCGCTGGTGAACCAGTTGCATCACTCACTGTATCGGCTGAATGTCGGAACGGATTTCGTGTTTCCGCAGGATCCGGATTTTTCACGCTATAGGTTGCTGATCGTGCCGTCACTGTACATCGCGGATGACGCGCTGCTGGAAAAGATTGCCGCGTATGTAAAGGGCGGCGGCCACGTGTTGATGACATTCAAGAGCGGCTTTGCGAATGAGGATTCAGCAGTGCGTTGGGTGCGTGCACCGGGACCCTTGCGCGATGCCGCGGGCTTCAGCTACCAGGAGTTTTCGAACCTGGAGCATCCACTGGCGCTGAAGGGCGACCCGTTCGGAGCAGGCGCCGAGAACAAGGTGAGCTACTGGGCGGAATTTCTTATGCCGGAGCATGCGAAGGCGCTCGCGTGGTATGACCATCCGTTTTTTGGGAAATGGCCTGCGATCACGCGCAATCTGTATGGAGCGGGCACGCTGACATACGAGGGGACCTATCTCTCCGATGAGCTACAGAAGCATGTCGTTGAGGATGCGCTGAAGGACGCGGGTGTGGCGGAGCCGGACGCCGGTTTGCCTGCGTCCGTGCATGCGAAGCATGGCGTGAACCAGGCAGGCAAGCGAGTGAACTACTACCTGAACTATTCGAACTCACCAGAGCAGTTCACATACAGCGCTGGAAGCGGAGTCGATCTGCCGACGGGACACCGAGTGGAGCATGCCGATACCGTGACCGTCCAACCATGGGATGTCGTGATCGTCGAGGAAAAGTAAGCGCCACGCAATTCCACCGCAAGAAGCGGAGTGCGTGGAGCTGTGCCAAGTGGCTAGGGTGATCTCATGAAGAGTGGGATAACAGAAGAGACGATTGCGGAGAGAGTGGATCGCGTTTCATGGAAGCGGGTAGAGGCCGATCTGGATGAGTACGGAGGCTCGATCCTCGAGCACCTGCTCACTCCGGAGGAATGCGACACAGTTACGGCGATGTACCCGGACGACGCGGTATTTCGCAGCCGCGTTGTGATGGCGCGGCATGGTTTTGGACGCGGTGAATACAAGTATTTTCGATACCCATTACCCGATCTTGTGGAGAGCTTGCGGACCAATCTCTTTCCACGACTGGCGCCTGTCGCCAATCGATGGAACGAGGTACTGCGGAGCGATGTGCGCTATCCGGAGGGGCACGCGGAATTTCTAGTGAGATGTCATGATGCGGGGCAGCGCCGGCCGACGCCGCTGCTGCTGCAATATGGCGTAGGAGACTACAACTGTCTTCATCAGGATCTATACGGCGAGCATGTATTTCCGATTCAGGTCGCGGTTTTGCTCTCGGAGCCGGGACGGGATTTTTCCGGCGGCGACTTTGTACTGACGGAGCAGCGCCCACGTATGCAGTCGCGTGTCGAGGTGATGCCGCTGCGGCAGGGAGATGCCGTGGCATTTGCCGTGCATCATCGGCCGGTGCAGGGAACGCGCGGCACCTATCGTGTGAACCTGCGGCATGGCGTGAGCCGCGTTCGCGGCGGACACCGGCACACGCTCGGCATCATTTTCCATGATGCGGAGTAGGCCGGCAGCCGGGTCAATTGGCGGGAGCAGCATGAAGTTGCGCGGTGCCGGTGACTTCCCGGCGATTGCCGAGTACGTTATCGGGTATGACGACGGCTACCCAGGGCGTTTCCGCAGAGCGGATATGTGCATGCCATACTGCGTCGCCGGCCTTCTCCGAAGTGAGATGAACCGTCTGTTGCGGGGCTTCCGTTAGTTCCAGGTTGTCTGCGCGAATGGAAAATGTATGCGAGCCAATGCCGCGAGCGGTGACGCGCAGAACGATGCCACCTGAGGCGTCCGATTCCGTCGCGATGGCGAAGTCGACGGCTCTCTCTCGCCGCAGGTCGACATTGTAGGTCCCGCCAGAGATGGCTGGGAGCGTCGTGCGCGCCGAGCCTTGTCGCACGGTGTAGTTGCCCTGGGGCAGGAGGACGCGGAATGTGCCGTCATGTTCAGGATTTGCGCTCGCTGCGAAGCCCGTCTGCTCATTGTGAAACTCGATGGGCTGATGGTCGGTTTTGTCGATGACGCCGCGGACTACCGCGGGGCCATTCAGATCTCGCATGAGCCAGATCCATTCGCCCACCGGCTGCGTCCACACTTCTTTATAGGTCCAGCAATTTTGCGTTGGCCAGTAGGGCGCGTCGCTATCGCCCCTGGTTTCGACGCCCACGGGAAGAGCACCGACCATCTGGCCGGAGCGAACGCTGTAGAGCGGAGTCCAATCGTATCCTTCGCCGTACATGATGCTTGCAGAAAAAGGATTCCGTCCCATGAGCCACTGCGCCTGCTTCTGCGCCAGGTCATCTGCGCCAAGATCGCCGCGGATTTGCGCGGCCGTGGAGAGAGCTTTCGCCTCTGAAAGCAAAATGCTGGAGTTGCCGCGGAAGTTGAACCAGACGGGAAATCTGCGGAGATAGTAGTCGCCGCCTAACGGTACGCCGTGGTGCACCTGGTTGAGATACGACTCGCGATCCGCCGCGCGAAGCGGGCGCCACTTTTCATCCTGGGGAATCAGGCGCACTTCGCTTTCGCGATAGATCGCCGCCGGGAGAACTTCGTACGGAGCATCGAATGTTGCAAGCGCCTGCTGATAATACCTGGAGTGCAGGACGATCGCTCCATACCACTTGATCCAGTCTTCGTTTTCAGGGAACGAGTCGCACAGATGGGCGAGGGCGACGATAGGCTGTTCTTCCTCTCCGATATGGAAGCGATGAAAGAGGTTTTCGCGCTTCGGGCTGGAATAGAAGTAGCCGGTGACCGGAATGGTCCACGGCTGCAGTTTGCGTTCCTGCGACTGCAGGATGAGATTGCCGAGAGTGATCGCCTCGTCAGCGTATTGCTTTTCGCCCGTGGCTCGAAATAAGTCGACGGATGCGATGGCGCCAAAAGAGATGAGTTCCAACTCGTCCTTCGCCCCGTAGACTTCGGGGCTAACTGGAGCGTTCTTCAAGCCTGCGACTGCGAATTTCCAATCGTCTTTGGCCGTTGCGAGGCTGCGATTCGCCAATTCTGGATCGGTGCTTTTCAGCACGCGGGCTGCGAGTGCTTCGTCCGCGGAGACGCGGAAATTCCATTCCGGATCGTTCACGGCCTGGCCAAAACGATCATCGGCGTCGCCCATGATCCCGTTGGTCCAGTAGCTGATCAACTGGCCGGTGCTGCGGTATCCATCGCCGAAGCTGGTTTTGAGAACCCAGGCGAGTCCCCACTTCGCCTCTTCGAGCAGGCGATCGCGGAGCACGGGATCGGTCTCCTGTTGTTGCAGGCGCTCCGCATACGAGAGCAGGGCGTAAGTCATTCCGGTGACGTTTCCGGTGGCGGTCAGATCCCCTGCATCGTGATAGCCGCCGTTGATGACGATGCGTTTGTCGCCGTGGACCGTGTAGTCGTCCTGGTGGCAGATTCCGTGAATGCCGGGAATCACGGTTCCGCAGCGTTCGCTGTACATGAAGTTGATGGCCTTCCAGACACTGCTGTTCCAGGCATCGTCGCCGATGACGAAGGGACGGGTGAGCTCCTTGCCGGCGCGGATCTGATAGGTTCCCGGCTTTTGCAACGCGGAAAAGTCCAATACCTGATACGCGCCCAGGCTAGCCTTCTTTTCTTCGACCGGTCTGATGAAGACCACTTTTCCTGTGGCCTGGTCGATGACGGAGAAATCGTGGGCCGTGAGATCGCTGGCGATGGCGGACTTCGTCGATCCGACGGTGTAACCACTGTGGCTGAATGCGATCTTGCCTGCAGCGACATCCCAGCCTTCCACGTGATCGGGGACGACGGTCTGTAGCTCCAACTGGTCGATGTAGAGAATCGTGTGGTCACCGGGATCGGGAAGCATTTTCGGCAGGCTGTAAGCGAAATCAAGTGCAGTGACCTTATCCCGATCGAGCGGCGCGATCTCCCAAACGAGATGGGTCCAGGCGTGATTTTTCAGCAGCAACGACTCATCGCGGCCTTCGTTGTACTGGTCCGGCAGCAGATGCACGCCTTCGTTATGAAGCGTGAGTGACGCTGCAAGCGCGGGTGCGCCCGCGACGTCTGCATACACCCACAGGGAGATGCGGTTGTACTTTCTCCAGTCCTCACTGCGGAATTTGCGCGTCGCGATCAGATCTTCCCACTCTCCACTGCCGTCTACGCGGGCGATGTTGGACGTGGAGTGAATTTCCAGGGAGTGTTGGCCGTTCCTCTTATAAGCCTCGGAGAGGGTCATTTCGCCTTCGCCCTTGAAGGACCAGCTCGAAAGGTCTTCCATACTGTCCAACACGCGGGTATCGAGAACCTTTTTATTGAGCCAGCGGTACTCCGCTCCATCTTCGAGCTTGACCTGCATGGGCCGTCTGGGTTGATCCTGCTGCGCAAGGAGCGCCCGATCCGAGCCAATCAAGAGCATGCCCGGCACGAGCCAATAGGGCAGAAAAGTCTTGCAGAGATCGAAGCCAGCTTTCAGGAACTGTCGGATCATCCTTGCCTCTCGCTATTCATCTTTGGTTCATATGTTAAAGCCCGGTGCTGACACTCACCGGTCCCTCTATCAATCGGGCGAGTGCGGGCGAGTGAGAGAGTCGAAATGTCGCCAGAGATGTATTTGGCGAAAACCGGAGTTGTTTACCCCGCATTCACACAGGCAGGAGCGATTCTTGGAAGAATGCTCCCGTGGCATTCTCCTCCGATTTGACAACCCATGGCGCGCCGTCGCGCGTGCTCTTGCATCGGTCAAACGCATGCTGATCGCAGTGGGCGCCCTCTTTCTCGCCATGCAGTATGTGGCTTCGCAGTCCACCGCAGCTCAAGACCCGTGTCCGCGTCCACAGCCGGGCAGCGTGGTGCAAGAACCAGCAGATTTGCGCAGCAAGAATGGTGTTTTGGAGCTAACGCTAACGGCCAGAAATTCCCGGCAGGCCGATGGCTCGATACGCTACTGCTACACGGATGCGGAAGGCCGTGAGTCGCCGAATCTCCGCGTGAGTCCCGGCGATGAAGTGATCATTCACCTGAAGAACGAGCAGAAGAATCTGCAGCCCGCGAAGGATGCAGCCCCGCACATGCACGCAGCGCCTTCCAACGATTCCAGGGAGTTGTGCACCACCAGCGCGGTCATGAGTCCGATTTCTACCAATCTGCACTTTCACGGCCTGACGATTCCGCCGACCTGTCATGAGGACGACGTCCTGAAGACATCTGTGCAGCCGGGTGACGCTCCGTTCGACTATCGCTTCCGTATTCCGCAAGACGAGCCACCGGGGCTCTATTGGTATCACCCGCACATACATGGCTTCAGCAAGGAACAGGTGCTTGGCGGGGCTTCGGGGGCGCTGATTGTCGAGGGAATTGAGCGCGCCAAGAAGGAAGTCGCAGGGCTGCCCGAACGCGTATTCATCATTCGTGATCAGGATCTCGTGCATCCGAATGCGCTGCCGGCTTCATCTGAACCGATCGTACCGAAATTCATGATCGATCGCGATGGGGATGCCGCCAACAATGGCACGGGCTTCGGCAAGCCGGCCAAAGATCTATCGATCAATTATGTTCCGGTGCCTTATCCGGACTATCCACCCGGCATCGTCACAATGCGGCCCGGAGAGCAGCAGTTGTGGCGAGTGTTGAACGCTTCCGCAATCACTTACCTAAATATCGAGGTCTTGTATAACCGGGCCTGGCAGCCACTTGGTCTGGTAGCGATGGATGGCGTGCCCATTGATCAGAATGGTGCCGGGGACCCTGTCAGCTGGCAGACGCATCTTGGCGTTCCACCCGGCGCGCGCGTGGAATTTATCGTGAAGGGACCAGCGGCCGGCCAAGCGGGGCTGCTGGTGACGCGTACTGTGGACACCGGCCCGGGCGGAGAGAATGATCCAAACCGTGCGCTTGCGCAGATAGTAGCCTCGCCCGATGCGCGCGAGCCTCAATCGACTCTGCAGCGAGCGCCGGAGCCGCTCCCGCCTCCGAGCGAACCCTGGCTTGGCGACGTGCCACCCGTGCGTGTGCGACATCTGTATTTTTCCGAAAAACTGGCCAATCCGAATGATCCAACCAGCGCGGTGGAATTCTACATCACGGTGGACGGGCAGACGCCGAAGATGTTCGATATGAACTCGGATATTCCAAACATTGTTGCCGAGCAGGGAACCGTCGAGGACTGGATCATCGAGAACCGTTCCAGCGAGCTGCACGCTTTCCACATACACCAGCTCCATTTTCTGTTGCTGCAATACATGCAACAAGATGTTCATGAGAATTTTCTTCGCGATACGGTGAATGTTCCGTACTCCAACGGCCGCACGCTGGCGTATCCCAGTATTCGAGTGCGCATGGACTTTCGCGATCCGAATACCATCGGCACGTTCCCCTATCACTGCCACCTGCTGGAACATGAGGATAAGGGGATGATGGGAACCATCCGCGTTGTTCCGCGGGCGTCGAGGTTGGATCCAGCATCGAACGCAACTGCCACCGCTGGCAGCCCGGCGAAGTCTTCAGGTGGCGGAAACGTTCTTCGCAAATAGTTCTTCATCGCGATGGCACGAATCTGGTGCAGAGAAGACTGCTTATTCATCGATCATTCAACGGGCAAATATCTGTCTGAAATGGCCGCCGCCTTATGCTCCTGACGGCAAGGCAGTGTGCCTTGACCAGGAGGCAGTATGAACGCAAAGCAGTTGGCATCCACAGCATCGCGGATAATCCGTACCGGGATGATATCCGCGACTGTGTTCCAGTTAGCTATCGGGAGCGCCTTCGCCGCTCCACTATCGAGCACTCCGCCATCGCGGGATGACGATACGGCCACACCCATCAAGCACGTGATCGTAATCATCGGCGAGAATCGCAGCTTCGATCACGTTTTTGCAACGTATGTGCCGAAGAAGGGGAATACAGTCTGGAACCTTCTCTCGGAAGGAATTGTGAATAAAGATGGCACGCCTGGACCAAATTTTGCCAAGGCTGAACAGAGTGCAGCGAAAGATCAGGCGCCGGATGCATTCCTGCTGAGCCCTGATAAAGACAATTTTCAAGGAACCGTTCTTCCTGCTCCGCTAGTAGGCGGCCCCACAGACTCTTACGTGACGAACGACAATCTTAGCCTGGCCAAGCAATCCGAGAACGGCCTTCCAGCTGACTATTATGCCTACCTGGTGACGGGCGGCACCGGTCAGACGTCGAAAACTCCTGATGCGCGCATCAAGAACGTGAGCGCACTTCCTCCTGGGCCATTCCAGCTAACCAACGGCGGCACATTTAACTACAATTCGTATGCAGCCAGCCCAGTGCACCGCTTTTATCAGATGTGGCAGCAACTGGACTGCAATGCCGACAACGCCACGGAGACCAACCCTTCTGGCTGCGACGCGCACCTCTTCCCATGGGTGGAAACGACTGTGGGTGCGGGCGCAAACGGCATCAAGCAGCCAGCAAACTTCAGCACGGAGTATTCGTCGACTGCGGTGACGACTGGTGAAGGCTCCACTGCGATGGGCTTTTACAACGTCCAGAATGGCGACGCGCCCTACTTCAAAAAGCTTGCCGATCAGTACGCGATGAGCGACAACTTCCACCAGTCGGTCGATGGCGGTACCGGCGCGAACCACATCATGTTCGGTCACGGCGACATGATCTGGTTCAGCGATGG
The DNA here is from genome assembly GCA_963815025.1 of uncultured Acidobacteriaceae bacterium. Taxonomy (GTDB): domain Bacteria; phylum Acidobacteriota; class Terriglobia; order Terriglobales; family Acidobacteriaceae; genus KBS-83. Next base: position 1,334,416 of record CAWFFD010000002.1, read on the forward strand.
CAAAGGTAACCCTGCTACCCCTCCACACAATGTCAAGGTAGCGAAGGGAACTGCCAACGCAGGCGTTGTCGATGAGGTGGAGAATCCAAACCCAGCACCCAAGACCAACAATTGGTATACGGAAGATGGCTACGGTGCCGGCTCGTTCGGATCTCCCTCCTCTGGCGGCGGTTCCTATTCGGAATGCTCGGACACAACCCAGCCCGGCGTAGCTCCGATCGTGAAATACCTGAAGTCACTGGAACCAAAGATCCCAACCCGTTGCCAGGCGGGACACTACTACCTGCTGAATAATTACAACCCTGGCTATTTCGGCAACGGCAACAACGCATACACCGACACCAACGCCAACAACACCGTCTTTACCATTCCGCCATCGTCGGTCCGCAGCATTGGCGACGACATGATCAAGGCGAATGTTTCGTGGAAGTATTACGGCGATCAGTGGAACAATTATGTCAACGATCCGTATCAGCTTAACTTCAATGCCATCGGCAAGAATACGGATGAATACTGCACCATCTGTAATCCGTTCCAATACGACACATCGATCATGAGCAAGCCTGCTGTTCGGGCGGCTCACATCCAGGACACTGCCAATCTTTACGAAGACATCGCCAGCGGATCACTGCCGGCGGTATCGATCGTGAAGCCGAGCGGCCTGGTAGACGGCCACCCGGCATCTTCCAAGCTGGATCTTTTTGAAGGCTTCACGAAGAAGATTGTGGATGCCGTCAAGAAGAACCCGACCCTGTGGAAGGACACAGCTATCTTCATCACCTTCGACGAAGGCGGCGGCTACTATGACTCCGGTTACGTGCAACCGCTCGATTACTTTGGCGACGGCACGCGCATTCCGCTCATCGTAGTTTCGCCGTATACCAAGGCAGGTCACATCTCCCATGACTATTCGGATCACGTGTCGATCCTGAAGTTCATCGAGAAGAACTGGGGCCTGGATACAGTCACCAAGCGCAGCCGTGACAACTTCCCCGACCCCATCAGCACACCGGGAAACCCCTATGTACCGGTGAACAGCCCTGCCATCGACGATTTGTTCAGTCTCTTCGATTTCACGGCTAACTAACAGAAGTCTGCTTTGCAAAGGTGGCCGACAGCATCCCCCGCTGTCGGCCACCTTTGCGTTTGCATTACCCCTTGCGCGGATTGCCTTATGCCCGATGATGCAGGTTAGGGCTAGAGGCTGCGCTTGAAGAGCGGGGTCGCGATCAAGAGGGTGGCAATTCCAAATGTGAACAGGAAGAGTAGATCGAAACGAATCGCAATGAAGCCGCCATCCTTGAGCAGGATGGATTTCAGTCCGTGGACGGCGTAGGTAAAGGGATCGACGACGGCGATGGCGCGCAACCACTTTGGAAATCCTGAGACAGGAGAGATTGCGCCGCTAGGGAAGAACAGCAGCGTGTTCAATACGCCGAATATGGCGCGCGGCACGAGCGGATCTTCAACCCGCACCATCATCAGAAACATCATGCCATTGAAGGCGATGGAGGTTGCGATGATGAGCAGGAGCAGAAGCAACGCCGCCATCGGATGAAAAATGACCCCGATGCCGGCGAGCAGGGAGCCAATCACGGTGAGGCTGATGCCCGACAGCACAGCCTTGATGGCGCCGGAGAGGTTTAGCCCGAGTACCAGTTCCAGCCGCGTGATGGGGGTGACGAGATAACCTTCATGCACGCCGCGCGCCTTGTCGTCGATATAGAGCATGCCTCCACCGATCATGACTGCCACATACATGGCGAGCGCGATGGAGCCGGAGAGCAGATACTTCATGTATTCCACATAGGGGTAGAGCTCAACGACCTTCAGCGCGATCTGTTGCACCACCAGCGGCTGGATAATCGGAGCATTCAATGCGTCGACGAGGGACTGCATCTCCGCCTCAAGGCTGCTGCTCATAACCTGGTCGCTGTTATCAACCACCATGCCGATGGCCGGCGAATCGCCTGCGAGCACGCGCCGTGAATACTGCGTCGGAATGATCACGGCTCCATCGATTTTGCCCGTGCGCACATCTTCGCGCGCCTTCTGCTCGTTGTCATAGGTGACGGTAGTGAACGTGCGGATGTTGACGGCAATGGCGTTGAAGGCCTCGTGGATCTTCAGCGCCTGCGAGCCGCCGTCGTGGTCAACGACACCGATCTTTGCATCACGAATCTTGCCGCCAAAGGCGTTGCCGAGAATGACCAGCTGAACCAGCGGGAGCATCATCGACACCATCATCAAGGCCGGCGAGCGAAAGAACTTCCGCATCTCTCGTTCCACAATCGCCATCATTCGCTTCATGGCTGCATCCCCGGACGTGGCGGCATCACAAAGCCGAGCGCCTTCACCTGTTCGTCACGAAGCTGACGTCCTGTGTAATGGACGAAGACATCATCGAGCGTGGTGTTCTGCACGTTTAGCGACTTGATGGTGCTGCCGCTGCTGCTTGTCATCTCGACGAGTTGCGTGGTTGTCAGCGAGCCATTCGACGTGAGCAAGCGATACATGCCGGAACTTTGCGGTTCCACCGAGGTAACGCCGGCCAGCCGATTGAGTTGCTCCGGCCACGCAGGCGACTCCTGAGTGAACTGCACCTCTACGACGTTGCTTCCCGGAACGCTGGCCTTGAGCGCCATAGGGGTGTCGAGCGCGACGAGTTTCCCGTGGTCGACAATGGCGATGCGATCGCATAGACGGTCAGCTTCATCCATGTAGTGGGTGGTGATGAGCATGGTGAGCTGGCGTGTGTTCTTGAGGTGATTCAGCATCTCCCAGACGGCAACGCGTGAGACCGGATCGAGACCGGTGGTGGGCTCATCGAGGAAGAAGATGCGCGGATTGTGAACCAGGCCCCGCGCGATTTCAAGACGGCGGCGCATTCCGCCGGAAAGCGTTTTGGTTTGGGCATGGCGCCATTTCAGCAGGTCTACGGCTCCCAGCAGCTCGTCGATGTTGCGTTCGCGCTCCGCTTTTGAAACTTCGTAGAGCTTTGCGTAGATGGAGAGGTTCTCTTCGACGGTAAGATCGATATCGCTGGTGAGCGCCTGGGGAATCACCCCGATGGTACGGCGGACTGCATCGGGTTCACGCGCAACGTCGTGACCGGCAATGATGGCGCGGCCCGCGGTGGATGGCGTGAGCGTTGTCATCATGCGGATGAGCGTACTTTTTCCCGCGCCGTTCGGTCCGAGCAGCCCGAAAATCTCACCGTCGGCCACGTCGAACGTGATGCCCGCAACGGCTTCGAAGTCGCCGTAGCGCTTCACGATGTTCTCGACCGAGATTGCCGCGCGTGGCTTGCCGGCATTCATCGCGTCACCAATTTGTCCTTCGGGATGTAAACTTCCGCGAGCATGCCGGGCACATATCGCATGCCGGGATTGTCGATCAACAGCTTCAGACGGATGGTTTCAATGTCGCGCTTACGGCGGCTGACATCGCGCTGCGTGGCGAAGTCCCCTTCTGCGGATTTTGCGATGATCCTGCCCTGAAGGGATGCGCCGCTCGGCATGACGACGCGCAGCATGTCGCCTAGTTGCACCGAATCGGCTTGGGTCTCCGGTAATGGCGCATAGACCCAGGTCTGGGTGAGGTCCGTGATGGTGACGATGGGCGTTCCGGCGGCAACCACTTCACCTTGTCGTGCCGCTCTGACGTTCACCTTGCCGGATATCGGCGCGACGACCTGCGCGTATTCCAGCTCAACCTGCGCTTGATTCAGCAGCGCTTGTGCGTTCTGCATCTCACTGTGCGTCGCGGCCACGGCCTTGGTCTGGGCCTGTGCCTGGGCGGTGTTCGCCTGTGCCACTTTGAGCGCTGCCGCCGCGGCGCTTACGTTCTGCCGGGCCGTGTCGACCGCAGCTTCCGCCGCATCCAGAGAGGTTGCCTGCTCATCTCGCGACTGCTGGCTTACGACTCCCTGCGCTGCGAGCGCGACGGCACGCGAGGTATCGGCCTTCTGGTGTTCCAGCTGCGCCCGTGCCTGAGCGAGCGTGGCCTGTGCGGCGTGCATTTGCGCTTCTGCATTGACTACCTGACTCGCCGTACTGCCGCCGAGCTGACGCTCGGTGTCTTTTGCCTCCTGCAGCAGGTAGTGCTGGCTGACGGCGGTTGCTTCGGCTGCATTGCGCGCCGCGGCCAGATCGTCGCTCTGGATGGTTGCGATGAGCTGGCCTGCCTGGACGGTGTCGCCTTCGTCGACCGTAAGCTTCTGTATCCGGCCAGGGATTCGCGAGCTGACGATGACTTCATTGGCGTCGACCGTCCCAATGAGTTGGAGATCTTCTGAACGATTGGTGGTGAAGAAATACCAGCAGAGCGAGATGATGAAGAGCACTCCGAGAATGACGAAGATTCGGTTGCGGGCATTCATAAGGTTTTTCTCCGCATGTGAAACTCTTCAATCCGGCCGGATACGTTTTTTGGCTTGGGCATGGGCAAATTGGCAAGAACACGATTGGCGAGCTTCGCGCCATGAGCGCGGTCTGTGAAGAGAGCCACGCCGAGGAACCGCACCGCGGCCTCGCGGCGCAATTTGAGAACCTTGGGTTCAAATGGCTTGAAGGGAAGGGCTAGTTGCATCATCGGGGCGCTAAGGAAATAGAAGACATTTGCGCCGAAGATGGAATACATGACCTGTAACGAGTCCACGTCACAGAGTTCGCCGGTACGAATGCCTTCGGTCACGGCCCGTTGCAGTTTTTCAATGAGAGGCTTAAACGCCGTTTGGAAGAAGAGGGGCAGGGAGCCGCCACCGCCACGGTGGAAGCGGACCATCTCCTGTTGCATCAGGCTTTGGAATTCTCGCTGGGTAAGGATGCGATCGAAATGATTCACCGCCGAGCGCAAGAGACGCTCTCCGGCGCTGTATGCCGGATCGAGGGCAGCGAGCGCGTTTTTCACGACCTCTCCCAAGACCTGTTCGACTGCTGCTGCATATAGACGCTGCTTGTCCTTGAAGTAGTAGTAGAGCAGCGCTTTGTTGACCTTTGCCGACTTCGCGATGGCGTCGGTGCGGGCGCCGGAAAGGCCATGCGTGCTGAATTCGTGGACCGCGGCGCGCAGGATGCTTCTGCGTGTGCGGTCAGCTCGGTCCTGAGTTTTTCGACTTGAGGGCATGGCTAATGTTGATTAACCGGATAGTTAAATTATACCTTCAGCTCGCGAGCTGAAGAGAAGCAGGTTCTTTCGTCCGGGGCCTTTTCCTGCAGGTTTACCGGAAAATGAGGCCGCCCGCAGGCACCTTGCGAGATAGAAAATCCGGAACCGCTTGACGATAGGGTCATCGCCATAACCGGCCCGGAGGCTTTTACTACATGTTGCGATCGCGTTCAATACCCCCAATGGGGTAGGTCTACAGCCAAAGTGTTAGTCCAGACCTGATATGCCGGTCTACAACTAATGGGTCATGTGAGCAGGCGTGGGGCTAACATCGGCCCGAAAATGGCCTTTGGAGAGTAATTACACCTATTGCGAATAGAGTGTTGTTGCGCAGGGTATGAACAATATGCGCATGACACAAAAGTGTGAGAGTTTTCAGGGGAATAGTGCAATTGGATGACTATTCTGGCCCGAATAACTGTGTATCATCCCTTCAGTTACCCACGTGTTCTGCCACGAATGTTGAGCTCGGGGACATAAGTACGAAGTTGAGCTGGATTACGCATTTGTTGTGGTGAGCCCGCAAAATGCTCCGCATCGCTCTTCTTTACCTTCATCTGGCCGCGGTTTGAACCTGATGAATGATTTGTACCCTCCGGGGTATGTACTGCCGATGCTGTTGAGCTTTGCCGGGGCGCAAAACGCCCTCGATAAATCAGACAAGCCAGTGATCCTGGTTCGTGAGTCGACTCTCCGCTCGGAACGCACAGCGGACAGAGCCATGTGTAACTGCTGTATCTATCCGGTCAAACTGCTTCCAAAAGCAGTTTTAGGGACCTGAGTATCCGATGTTGATGTTTCCATTTAGAGAATCGCCGGGCCTCACAGAAGTTGCTGTCAGCAGCTTGAACGATGGTGACAGCCATTCCACGAAGCGTCGCCCGGGAAACATGGCCGCTGCGAAGCGTTGTCATGCGCGGACTGCCGTAGCCGGACGCCAAAGATGTCGTTCTACGAGCACTGGCGCCAAGCCAGCCTGCCGTAATGCGCGCAGGGCTATACAGCATGCGCTTTCGCCTCCTTGACACCGTTTGACTCCGAGGATGCTGGTCGTTCGGCAGGTTAGAGCCGGATGAAGACAGTGCCGTCGAGTCAAGAATAACGTTCGCGTGAAATGTCCAACGCGCCAGGGTCTCTGGCCGAACGCGGGACTGCGCCCTATAGAGACGGCCGAAGTTCTTAGCCTGCTCTGCTGTGGAAGGCGCGCAAGGCCCTGAGTCGACTGGATTGTTAAGACATTCGCATAACAGTTTTGTAGCTCTCTAACCCCCCTTCAGGAGAATTATGTTGTTAGCAAATGGATATTGTTCACATGTAGGCCAGACAGCAAAGCGGTTGACATTCACCGCTTTTGCCATCATCTCCGGATTAGCGCTATCTCAGCCGGCTCTTGCGGCGAATATCACAGTTGCCAGCCCCGTGAGTGGCACGACCGTTTCTTCCCCGATTTGGGTGCGTGCGCACAACGTCGGATGCGATGGTCTGACGCCCACTGCGTTCGGCTACTCGGTCGACAACAGCAGTACCCTGACCGCGGGCGTGACACATAACGATATCGATGTCACCAAGGTCGGTATCGGCGCTGGATCGCATACGATTCATTTCAAGTCGTGGACCAGCAAAGGTATTTGCCCGGTGGTCAGCACGACGTTCAAGGTCTCCGGAACCAGCGCCACCGCCGGTTCTGGCGACGCCAGCTCGAGCGGTTCTACGTCATCGACATCTGGTTCGATTCCGTCCAACGCCGTTGCGTCCGCAAACCTGGATGGCAAGGGCTGGATCGCTCAACAGGACGAGGGCACGCCGGGAGATGCGCACGGCTCGAGCTCGTATCCAGCGACTACGCCGTCGTATGACGATGCCCGGGAGTTCTACATGACGTACTCGAAGAAGGGCGGCGAGCGCTGGCACTTTTCCTTTGCCAAAGACGCGAGCGCGACTCACTTCGTCTACGACACGTACGTTTACATTACCGATCCGTCGCAGGTGGCGAATCTCGAATTGGATATGAACCAGGTGATGTCGAATGGCGCGACGGTGATCTTCGGCACTCAGTGCTCCAGCTACACGAAGACCTGGGAGTACACCTATGTGTCAGGCGGCGCTCACTGGAAGTCTTCCAATATCCCCTGCAACCCCAAGAATTGGGCTGCAAAGAGCTGGCATCACATCCAGATCGCTTCCCATCGCAACAGCAGCGGCGATGTGACGTATGACTGGGTGAATGTGGATGGAACCCATAGCGTCTTCAAGAACGCCACTGGCTATTCCGCCGAGAAGCTGGGTTGGGCAAAGGGCGACCTGCTGATTAACTTCCAGATGGACGGCGCCAACGCGGGGAGTGGTTCGATCACCGCATATATCCACAAACTGACGATCTTCCGCTGGTAAGTCGTCGCAGTTGCTGTCATGGTGGCCGCCTTTCGGGGCGGCCATTCTTTTTTGAGGAGCGTTTATTCGTAGCGGAGAATTCCGACCGAGCGCAGCAGGGCATGTGCGCTAAAAATATCTCTGGGTAGGAAGCCTACGTTCCGTGGTCTCTTATCCAACCAAGCTGCTGATTTCCCAGTGACTGGTGCCGAAGAAGGGACTCGAACCCCCACACCCTTGCGAGTACATGGACCTGAACCATGCGCGTCTGCCAATTCCGCCACTTCGGCACGGGTAAGAGCAGATTCCCGGATGCGGGAATCTGCTTTCAGTCCAGCGGGAGCTGGACGGCAGCAGTCGCTAGTCTCGCAAAGGGATCGGGGAATGTCAAACCTCGCAGGGTATCGGGGCGTGCAATCCGGGAGGACTCCATGCCTGTAGACTGCACGCACATGGCGGCGCGCCAAAAAAGAGGGACTTAGGAATGACGGAGACGAACGGCGCAACGCCGACACCACTGCTACAGGCCGATGCGAAGGAAATCCGGCGCATAACTCACGATATCAATAACGCGCTGGAGATCATCGTGCAGGCGAGCTACCTGGTGAACACCACGGCGCTGAGCGACCAGGCGCGGGAATGGATGAAGCTGCTGGATTTGGGCATCGAGCAGGCTACCGGGCTGAACCGCGAGCTACGCGAGTTTGTGCGTATGCGCAGCTAGAGCATTTTCGCTGTTGGTGTTGGGAAGCGCCGAGACCGGTGGTCTTTCGTCAAAAAAAACCATGCGCGGAATCCCGTCTAAACATGCTCATACCGTGTCACTAGCCACGGACGGCGCGAGAGAGAAGCTCGCGCCGCCGCAGTGACTTGCTCCTAGGAAACCAGCTTCGCGTCGAGAGAGATCTCGGTATTGCCTGCGAAGAGGCGTGAGATGGGGCAGTTAGCCTTCGCATCCTGGGCAGCCGTGTCGAATGCGGCCTGGTCGGCGCCGGGCACCTTCGCCGTCGTGGTCAGCTTGATCTTCGTGATGGTGGGCTTGTCGTCCTTCTTCTCGAAGGTGACAGCGGCGGTGGTTTCGAGCGACTCAGGCTTCAGATTGGCGCCCGTCAACTGCGCGCTCAGCGCCATGGTGAAGCATCCGGCGTGGGCGGCGGCAATGAGTTCTTCGGGATTCGTGCCGATGCCGCTCTCAAAGCGCGTGCTGAAAGAGTATTGAGCATCCTTCAAAACGCCGCTATCTGTCGAGATGCGGCCCTTCCCGTCCTTCAGTCCGCCCTGCCACACCGCTGTTGCTTTCCGGTCCATACTTGCTCCTCTGTGAAGTTATCGTCTGTGATTCTGTCTGAAGTCACATTCTATGAGATGCGTGTCGATTCCGGATGAATCGGCCACCGGCAATGAGATAGGCTCACCCTCATGCCGCCTGGAGCCGCTCCCGAACGAGAGCTTGTCGAGACGCGAAACGATCGCGATTCCGAGCACATGTGTCTGTGGTGTCCGAATTGCGCGTCCCGGCTGGAAAGCAGCCGCTGCAAGCTGATTTGCCGGCGCTGCGGCTACTACATGAGCTGCGCGGACTACTACTAGAGCATTTTCGTGCCCAAGGCGGTCGATTGTAGCGCGGGGGCGCAGGCTTTCCCGGAAAATGGGCGGCCGGCCCCACTTTATCGATATCTCGCTTACAATTGCGGTGCCTTGATGTTCGACGTTCCCATACGCCGGAATATTGATGTTTTCCCTTGCGGTTGATTGCATAAAGGAGACTCCCTTGCGTACCGTCCATTGTCTTGCCTGCAGCGCGGCGCTTGCCCTCGCCGCATTTGCCCCCGTGCCGCTCCGTGCGCAACTCTTCGAGATGAATCACGGGCATTATCCCGGAGTGACCCTGAGTCCGCAGGAAGAGACCACCCTCGGGCGGTTGCAGAGTCTCGGCACCTTGCCGAGCGGCTCCTGGCGGTATCACGAGGGCGATGTGCCGCATGGCGAGGACCCATCGCTGGATGACAGCAGCTGGCAGCAAGTGGACGCTCACGCGCAACGTCATCACCGGCTGACCGCGCCCAAAGAAGCAGTGTGGTTCCGTCGCGAGATCGAAGTACCGCAGACGTTGAATGGCTATGACCTGACCGGCGCGCGCGTGTGGTTTCGCTTCCGCGCCAATGCCAACGGACCGGTGCCGGAGATCATCTACTTCAACGGCCGTCGCGTAGCGCTGGGTGAAGACCTGGAGCCTATCTCGCTTTTCGACGATGCGAAGCCTGGCGAGAAGGTGATGGTGGCGGTAAAGCTTCTGCCAAGTGCCGATGAGAAGCATATTGCCGGCGTCGATCTGACTCTGGAATTTCCGCAGAATCGCCCCAATCCTTCCGATCTGCGCACGGAGTTCCTCACTGCTGCTCTCTTGATTCCATCGCTGTCGAAAGATGTTTCCGCCGACCAGGCGACACTCGCGAAAGCGATGGGCGACGTAGACCTGACCGCGCTGGACAGCAAGAATCAATCGAAGTTCGATGCCTCGCTGAAACAGGCGCAGCAATCGCTCGAGCCGCTGAAGCCCACGCTTCAACAGGCGGACATGCATCTGACCGGCAACTCGCACATCGACGCGGCGTGGCTGTGGCCATGGACCGAGACCGTAGATGTCGTGAAGCGTACCTTTGGCACTGCGGCGCAGTTGATGTACGAATACCCCACATACACCTACACCCAGTCCGCCGCGCAATACAACCAGTGGATCGCGGACAAATATCCGGAACTGAATGACGAAATCAAGAAGCGCATCCAGGAAGGCCGCTGGGAGATTGTCGGCGGGATGTGGGTGGAACCGGATCTGAACATGCCGAAGTGGGGAATCGCTGGTTCGGCAGATCCTCGTCGGGCAGGAGACCTTCCAGAAGCTTTACGGCACGACGACACGCATTGGCTGGAATCCGGATTCGTTCGGGTACAACTGGCAACTGCCGCAGATCTATAAACGCTCCGGCATCGACTACTTTGTGACGCAGAAGATGACATGGAACGACACCAACCAGCTGCCGTTGAAGTTGTTCTGGTGGGAATCGCCGGATGGCAGCAAGGTGCTGACCTACTTTCCGCACGACTATGCCAACACCGACCTGAACCCGGTCAGACTCGCGCAAAACACGGTAGAAGCCCGTAACCGGGCGCCCGGCATGGATGAAGTGATGGATCTCTTCGGCGTAGGCGATCATGGCGGCGGTCCCACGCGCGCCATGCTGGACGAGGGGCTGCACTGGATGCAGCCGGATAAGGTGGTGCCGCGCTCCGAGTTCGGAACGGCCCAGCCGTACTTCTCCAAGGTTGAGAAGGAGATCGCGCCGGATTCGCCCACATGGAATTACGAGACGCTGGCGAAGGGCGACACGAAGCTCCCCACGCCCGGCGCTGGTCAGATCAGCATTCCAACCTGGGATGACGAACTGTACCTGGAGTTTCACCGCGGTGTCTTTACCACGCAGGCCAATCACAAGCGCAATATGCGCGAGAGCGAGGAGTGGCTGCTGAACGCGGAGAAGTATGCGTCGCTGGCATGGCTGGATGGACGCGATTATCCGCAGACGGAGCTGACCGACGCTTGGAAGCACGTGCTCTTCAATCAGTTCCACGATCTGGCGGCCGGCTCGGGCATCGGGGTCATCTATCGGGATGCGCAGAAGGATTACAACCAGGTGCACTGGGCGGCGAACGAAATCACATCGAAGTCGCTCGATACCGTGCAGGCGCATGTGAACACGCACGTGCCGGTGGGCAGTGTGCCGGTGATGGTAGTGAACCCGCTGGGCTGGGACCGTTCGGGCGTGGTCGAGGCGAAGGTAGAGATGCCTTCCGCTGCTGCCCGAAGGGATCTCGATTCTGGATGTCGAAGGGTCATGTGCTGCCATCGCAGGTTGTCGAGAGCGACAAGAAGACGAATACGTATCACTTACTGTTCCGTGCCGAGGATGTGCCATCGCTCGGTTACGAGGTGCTGCATGCCGTGCCCGGAAAGCGGCCTGCTGTCTCGGATGTGAAGGCCGATGGACTGACCATCGAGAATGCGACGCTCCGGGTCACGGTCGATCCCCAAACTGGCTGCATCCGCTCGCTCTATGACAAGAAGGCGAACTTTGAGACGCTGGCGGCAGGCGCCTGCGGCAATGAGTTGCAGGCATTCAAGGACACGCCAAAAGAATACGACGCGTGGAACATCGATCCCGGCACGCTGGATGTGCCGCCAACGCTGCTGAACAAAGCAGACTCCGTGACGCTTGACCGAACATGGACCTCTGCGTGCAACCATTCGGGTCACGCGCACCTGGCAGAGCTCGAAGTTCGTGCAGGACATCACACTCTATGCCGGCTCGGACCACGCAGTGGTGACCAATGACTTCGACTGGCACGAGCGCCACATCCTGCTGAAGGCTGCATTTCCACTTGCAGCTTCCGGGCCGTTCGCAACGTATGAGATTCCTTACGGCACCATTGAGCGGCCGACGACGCGGAACAACAGCATCGAGAAGGCAAAGTTCGAAGTACCTGCGCTGCGCTGGGCTGATCTGGGCGATGGCCAGCACGGCATGAGCCTCATCAATGAGTCGAAGTATGGATACGACGCGGTAGGGAATGTGCTGCGGCTCAGCCTGTCTGCGCGCACCCACCGAGCCTGATCCTGAGGCCGACCAGGGACACCATCACTTCAGCTATGCGCTGTATCCCCATACCGGCGACTGGAAGCAGGCGCTGAGTGTCCGCCACGGTTACGACTTCGATTACAAACTCAAAGGCATGCAGGTAGAGGCGCATGCCGGTGAGTTGCCGCAGCGGCACTCCTTTGCCGGCATCGCGGAGACCAACGTGGTTCTGACCGCGATGAAGCGGAGTGAGGATGGCAAGGGGCTGGTGATGCGCTTCTACGAGTCGGCGGGTAAGGGCGGCAACGTCACCCTGACCGTGCCTCCGGGAGCTACCTCGGCCACGGTGGCCAACCTGATGGAGAAGCCGGAAGGTTCGGCGCTCAGCGTTACGGGAGACAAGGTGACCGTGCCGGTGACGCCGTACGAGATCCAGACGGTGCGGGTGGATTACTCGCCGTCAACTGAGAAATAGGCGCTGCTATCAAGCCGTCTTACGAGGAGCTGCAGTCTTCGTGTCTCCTGTATTCGGTGTGCCCTTGGGCTCGATCAACAAGACGTGCACCTCCTCTCTGGCTTTGGGGCAATGCTCGACGCCCCGGGGAACGACGAACATCTCTCCGGGGCCAAGGGTCACTGTCCGGTCTCGCATTTGAATCTCCAAGGTGCCCTTGAGGACGAGAAAGAAGTCGTCTGTTTCCTCGTGTTTGTGCCAGACGAACTCGCCCTTGGCCTTGACGACCATGACATCAAAATTATTGAGCTGGGCGATCGTACGTGGTGACCAACGGTCGGAGAACGTCGCGAGCTTTGCAGCTAGATTGACTTTGTCGTTCATAAACATCTCCCCGCTTTTTGAGTAAGGCAGATGACCCGCGGATTCACTGTCGGCGGCGATGGATCTAAATACAAATTTGCAGACTAACTCCATCTTGCTATCTGGAGTGGGCTCCCGTCGCTGCACGTTAGACTATAAGGTTCCGCGCACCGCGCCGGACGCGAAGGAGAACGATGAAGGCACTGGCGAAGAGCCGCCGCGAGCGTGGCCTGTGGCTGGAGGATGTACCCGAACCGGAGTACGGCATCAATGACGTGCTGATCCGCGTGCGCTATACGGGAATTTGCGGGACGGACGTTCACATCTACGACTGGGATGAGTGGGCGCAGAAGACCATTCCGGTGCCCATGGTGATCGGCCACGAGTTTGTTGGCGAGATTGTCGAGGTCGGCGTCCAACGTCAACGACTTTCATCCTGGCGACATCGTCAGCGGCGAGGGACACGTCACCTGCGGGCGTTGCCGCAACTGTCTTGCCGGACGCCGGCACCTGTGCGCTTTCACATCCGGAGTGGGCGTAAACCGCCCCGGCGCCTTCGCGGAGTTTGTCACCTTGCCGATGAGCAATATCTGGCGGCACGAACCGAATGTGAATCAGGAGGTCGCCGCGATCTTCGATCCCTTCGGCAACGCGGTCCATACGGCGCTCTCGTTTCCTGTGTTGGGCGAGGATGTGCTCATCACCGGCGCAGGCCCTATCGGCATCATGTGCATCCCGGTGGTGAAACGCGCCGGTGCGCGGCACGTGGTGATCACAGATCTGAATCCTTACCGGCTGGAACTGGCGCGGAAGATGGGCGCAACGCTCGCCGTGAACACGGCGGAGACGCCGCTGCGCGAAGTGCAACAACAGCTTGGGATGCTGGAGGGCTTTGACGTGGGGCTCGAGATGTCCGGCAATGGCAACGCCTTCCGCGACATGATCGCCAACATGTCCCACGGTGGCAAGATCGCTGTGCTGGGCATTCCGGCAAAGGAAGTCGCGCTTGGACTGGTCGAAGGTGATCTTCAACATGATCACGATCAAGGGCATTTATGGCCGCGAGATGTACGAGACCTGGTACAAGATGTCGGTGCTGATCCATTCCGGCCTGGACATCTCGCCGGTCATCACGCATCGTTACACCTACGCCGATTTTGAGCAGGGATTTACGGCGATGCGCTCGGGCCAGACGGGCAAAGTGGTATTGGACTGGACTGGATTGATCGCCTAACCGAGGAACCCGGCGGATGACAGCAAGCGTATAGAGGCGAAGCAAGAGCACATCATGCAGAATGAAACGTCGATCCGTCCCGTTGAGGAAGCATCTCCAGCCGAACAAGAACAATCGGTCCAGCACGGCCCGAAATGGGTCTTCTTCGGAAGTGACGGATTGCGCGCGGGTTGGAGGCGCTGTGTTGTTCGTGGCAATCTTCTGTCTTGCTGCATCAACTCGCCGATGTGGTGGAAGCTGTATTGCGATTGCCCACGCCGTACCCCGGTGCGCCCGCGTCGCCCGCGGCTGCTCTCGTCTGGTCGAGCTTCGAACGTGGGAGCCGTGATACTTGCAACTGGATCATGGCCCTCATTGAAGGGCGCGCAATCAGCGACGTATGGTTATTCTGGACGCGCCAGGTTAGTTCGATTTCTATGTGGGTGCGTCTGGGGCTTCGTTGCGCTTTCGCACTGGTAGGTGCCTTATGGAAGGCACATTTGCTGGCGTTTGATGCGGCTCTAATTCATGGTGCAAAGCGTGGAAGTATGGACTCGCATGGCTGTCGATATTTATCCTCACCGGCATATTTGAAGAGTCCCTGCTGCGCGGGTATCTGCAGTACACGCTGACGCGCGGCATGGGCTTCTGGTGGGGCGCGCTGCTGATGTCTATCCTCTTCGGCGCAATACATGTTCCGAATAGCGGTGAATCGCCAGTGGGACTCTTCTCCGCGGGCGCGGTCGGCCTGGTCTTCTGCATCAGCCTCTGGTACACCGGCTCGCTGTGGTGGGCCATCGGCTTTCATGCCACATGGGACTGGGCGCAGACGTTCTTCTATGGAACGCCAGATAGCGGCATGATTGCACGCGGCAGCTTCATGAGCGAGCATCCAACAGGTCCGTTGCTGTGGAGCGGCGGTCCAACCGGGCCGGAGGGGAGCCTTTATATCGTGCCGCTGCTGCTGATCATGGCGCTGGCAATGTGGCTCTGGTGGGGACGGCGCGGGGTGACGACCGCATATCGTCAGGACGTATAGCAGCGACCCTGTTTTTTATAGAAGACGATCGCTGGGTGTGGCTGGGCACCAACGGTCGAGCGTCACAAAGCGAATGCCCCCATTCATGGCCGTCGCCAGCAGATTCGCAGTCGCCGTCACCGTGCGCCGGCGATCCGTGCCCATACTCTAGGTGTCCGCCATCGTGCATCAGAACGTTGCTGCCGCGATGCCGCCGCTGGTTGTGCGCAATGCCGTGCTGCAGTCGCAGCTCGATCTCCGCAGCGGATTTGGCCTTCCAGTCCCACGAGGTCACGTTCCACAGCACCGGCGTCAGGCTTAGTTGGGCGGCAACGCGGAAGACCGCCGGGTTGCGTGCTCCGAAGGGCGGACGGAAGAAACGCACCCGGTCGCCGATCGTGTCTTCAATCAGGGCTGTGGCGTCGCCAATCTCCGCACGAATGCGTTTCCCGCCCATATACATGAGCTTCGGGTGCGTCATCGTGTGACAGCCGATGACGTGGCCGGCGTGATGCAAAGCCCGCACGATCTGCGGCTTCTGTTTCACGTAGCGGCCGATCACGAAAAAGGTTGCGCGGACGTGATTGCGCGCCAGTACATCCATCAACTGGCCGGTGTACGGGTCGTTGGGGCCATCGTCGTAGGTAAGGGCGACCTCCGCTGCATCGTTGCCCGCGATGAGCGAGCGTCCGAAAAGCCGCGATGCGGGCCATAGGGCCGCGTAGTGAAAACCTCCAACCGCCAGTGCCGCCGCGCCGGCAGATGCAGCTACCCATGCGGCATTCAAGCCAGTAGAGGAGGCGACCAGGGCGGGGATGTTCACAGGCGCAGTGTAGCAATCAGCACCCAGCCGCTCACTCAATCTGTGGCGGCCAGGTCACCCCGACGAAGGCAGGGAGTATACTGATGGACGAAACAACAGGCAGCATCCCCAAGGGGAGTTGCACTGGAGGCAAATCATGAGTCTGACGCCCGTCGCGGCCGCTCCCGCCAAAATCACTCCTCACACTCTTCTGGAACGCAAGCAGGCACATCAGCCCATCACGGCGTTGACTGCCTACGACTACGCAACCGCACGCCTGGCGGATGAGGCGGGGATCGACCTGCTGCTGGTGGGCGACTCGCTGGCCATGGTGGTGATGGGCCTGGAGAGCACATTGCCCGTGACCGTGGACGAGATGCTGCACCACACACGTGCCGTGCGCCGTGGGGTGCGCCGCGCGATGCTGGTGGCGGATATGCCCTACGGTTCGTACCACGCATCGGTCGAGCAGGGCGTGGCCAATGCGGTGCGCTTCGTGAAGGAAGGCGGAGCGGAGGCGGTCAAAGTCGAGGGTGCGCGGCCGGATCTGGTGGAGCGCGTGGTCGCGGCGGAGATTCCAGTGGTTGGGCACATCGGACTGACGCCACAGTCCGTGCATCGCATGGGCGGCTACAAGGTGCAGGGTAAGACCGCTGCCGAGTATGCGCGCCTGCGCCAGGAAGCGCGCCAATTGGAGAGCGCAGGTGCCTGCGCTGTCGTGCTTGAGGGCATGCCGCGCGAGCTGGCGGCGGAGATTACGGCGTCGCTCACCATTCCGACGATCGGTATTGGCGCGGGCGTCGATTGCGACGGCCAGATTCTCGTCTTCCATGACCTGGTGAATCTCACCTTTGCGCCTCCGGCACGTTTCGTGCGGCGCTACGCAGACGCCGCGGAACTCTACCGCAATGCGATCACCGCATACCGCGAGGATGTCGTGGAGCGGCGCTATCCTGCGGAAGAGGAGAGCTACCACCTGCCGAAGAACACCAAAGGCACGGTTGCAACCGAACCAGCGGCAGTCAAATTCGATGCGTCGCAGCTTCGCCGCAAGGCATAAACGTTGATGCAGGTGTTCTCCACGGTTCACGAGATGCGTGCGGCCTGCCGAGCCGTCCGCAAGAGCGGCCAGTCGCTGGCTCTGGTTCCCACGATGGGTGCATTGCATGCTGGCCACATCGCCTTGGTGCGCGCCGCTCGGGCACAGTGCGATGTCGTTGCAGTATCCATCTTCGTGAATCCGACCCAGTTCGGTCCCAATGAGGATTTCTCGAAATATCCCCGGACCTTCGAGAAGGATTGTGCGCTGCTCGAGGCCGAAGGAGTGGCATTGGTCTTCGCTCCGCAGCCGGAGGAGATGTATCCAAAGGGGGCGAGCACGTTCGTTGAGGTCGAAGGCGTTGGCGACCGGCTCGATGGTCGATCGCGGCCAGGACATTTCCGCGGCGTGGCGACCGTAGTGGCGAAGCTGTTCCACATCGTCGGGCCGGATAAGGCCTTCTTTGGTCAGAAGGATGCGGCACAGGTAGCGGTGCTGCGCAGCATGGTGCGCGATCTGAACTTCGCTCTTGATCTGGTCGTCTGCCCCACGGTCCGCGAACCGGATGGCCTTGCTCTCTCGTCGCGCAATCGGTATCTCTCGGCTGAAGAACGTGGGCGAGCCCTAGTGCTCTCAAGCGCGCTGAATGTCATTGCTGCCACATATGGGGCCGGCCAGAACGACGTAGAACGGCTGCTGGAATCCGGCCGCAGCGTGCTGGCGACGGAGCCGGACGTGCGAATCGATTATCTGGAGATCGTCAATGCGGACACATTGCTCCCGCTGACGGAAGCAGTCCCGGGGGCGCTGGTGGCAGTGGCCGCGTATCTGGGCGCGACGCGTTTGATCGACAACACACTCCTGTAACCGCTGCAAGTTCAACGTCCATTCGCGCGGGCAGGCCCAGAGGCGTATGGACTTCCGGAAATCAAGAACCGCAGCGGGCGTTCCGCGGCTTTTGTAATACCGATACGCGGCGTCGCTAGAATGCTCTGCGTGCCGTATCCGTCGTCACGAAGCTGCAACTCGGAATCCGCGCTTAGCAGGTCAATCCCATTGTGCGTGGCGCGGGTAATACCGAAGGCCTGACAGAGACGTCCCGGCCCCGAGGTGAGCAGGCGTGGCGCGGCCTGCGCGGTGAGCCCACGCCACGCCGCCATCTGCGCCAAACCCTGCAACGGCTCAAGCGCGCGAACCAGGAGGCTGCCGGCCTGCCCCGTGGGCTCGCACGAAATATTCAAGCAGCTATGCATGCCATAGATGAAATACACGTACGCGTGGCCGGGCGGACCGAAGAGCACGGCATTGCGGGCGGTGCGGCCGGCCGCAGAGTGGGCGGCGGGATCGCCATCGCCAAAGTAGGCCTCCACTTCCACGATGCGCCCGGCCAATAGAGCATTGCCGGTCCGGCGGACCAGCAGCTTGCCTAGAACATCACGCGCGACGCTATCCGGCGGCCGCCCGAAGAACGCGCGCGGCATCAGGACACCTGGCGGGGCGGCACGGTGGGACGCTTTGTGAGGTATCTTTCTAGCCACGAAAGTACGAGTGCGTCACTTCGTCTTGACCGCGGCCAATACCTCTTCTGCGTGGCCTTCGGGCTTTACTTTCGCGAAGATACGGGTCAGCTTGCGGTCCGGACCGATAAGGAAGGTCGTGCGTTCGATGCCCCGCACCTTCTTGCCATACATATTTTTGTCCTTCATCACGCCAAACTGATTGCAGACTTTTTCGTCTACATCTGCAAGGAGCGTATACGGCAGGTCGTACTTCTCTTTGAACTTTTTTTGCGCTTTCGGTGTGTCGCGAGAGATGCCCAGGACCACCACGCCGGCTTTTTGCAGCTTTTTGAAGGTGTCGCGAAAGCCGCAGGCTTCGATGGTGCAACCTGGCGTATCGGCGCGGGGATAAAAGAAGAGCACAACCGGTTTGCCGCTATAGTCGCTCAGGTGCACTGTTTCGTCATTTTCATTCTGTAAGGTGAAGTCTTCGATCGTATCGCCGGCCTGCATGATGCTTCCTCCGCTTATCTTTGTTTCAGGACCGCTACCATGGTAGCTGCAGGATAGTGAAGCGGGGTATGCCCCATGAAACGTAGCTGGACACGTCGTTGGCTTTTGAGCACGGGAACGGCTGCCATCGCTTTCGGATGTGTTGCCATTCTGCGGGCCCAGTATCCCGGACATATCGACCTGCAGAAGAAAGCCAGTACGACGTCAACGCTTCGTTCCGTCGCGGTACTGGAGTGGACGGGCGACCGCAACCACCCCAATGCAACGCGGCTGGTGCCCGTTTCGCTCTTCGATGGGATGAATCTGCAGGATGGCGGGCTCTATCTGGCGCGGCCCGTGCCGCTGGCGCTGGATAGTGGGACGGAGTACGAGGTGCAGGGGTCGGGTCTGCCGCGGGGTTGGTTCGATATCGATGGCGCGCGCGAGATCGGCGACGACTGGTTCGGATTCGGCAACTGGAAGCCGTATGTACCTCCGCCGCCGAAGAAGTTGCACCCGTCGCGCAATCCACCCACCGTGGTTCGGGATAAATCCGAAGACAGCGACAAACCGCATTTTGTGCGGCGCGACCAGAGTTCCGGAACAGGAAGTACTGGCTCTACATCTTCGGACAAGACATCGGGCAACTCTCAGGCTTCGTCAGCGCCTGTCGACCCGGACCGCCCCAAGCTGAGGCGCAGGTCCGATGACAGCGCGTCCTCCCGGCCACCGGACGGGGCTGCGCCCGAATCTCCGAGCAGCGCGGCTGATCCGGATCGCCCACGGCTATCGCACGGCATACCCGCGGATTTGAAGAACGAGCCGACGCCGCTGGAGGTGACACCGGTGGCGATGGGGCAGATCGTGGCCGTGTCGGATGCAGGAAGCGTTGCAACGGAATCGTTCGCGTATGACTGGGGCAGCCCGGCGGACGCGGCGAATGCGCAGAAGGAGCTGGAAGCGCAGGCGGTGCAGCTATTGGCCAGCGGCGGCGCCGGCAACGCCTTCCACAACCACGGCGAAAACGACCGCAGCAAAAAAGAAAACCGCGGCACCACAGAGCGCCACCGCTCACAAAACTGCGCAGCGGAGGAAGGCAAAGCCATTGGAGACGGACTCGCCGCTGAAGGATGTGCACTTCAATGCCTTCGCGCTTACCTATGGCAGCGGTGCGACCCTGGTGCTGACGGCGCATGAAGTCTCAGGTACACGCTCCATCGCGGTGATTGCCCTGCAGGATATCTACGGCAAGATCCAGGTCTTGTGGCACTCCATCACGGATGACACGCATCTGGATGTGACGCCGCGCATGACGCTGATCGACGCGGTGGATCCGCGTGGCGATGGCCGCGCCAATCTGTTATTCGAGCAGCGCAACGACACGGATCGGCGATTCGTCCTCTACGTGGTAGGGGCAGTGAACGCGGAGCAGGTCTTCGCCACCGATCCGCTGCCGCTGCATCCGGCGGCGCCACAAAGCAATTAGAGGGCGTTACGGATGCGGCAACTGGGTGTTGTCCCAGCCTCCGCCCAATGCCTTGACCAACTGCACGCTGGCCGCGAACTGGCGCGTAGTAATGTCCGCAGCCGTGCGCCGGTTGGCGAGCTCTACGGCTTGCGCGGTGATCACCTGGAGATAGATCGTCAGTCCGCCCTTGTACTGGTTGGTAAGGATCGACAGCGAGCGCTCCGCGTCGGCGACCGTCCGCTGCTGCGCCGCCGCCTCCTCATTGAGGATGCTCAACGCGGCGAGCTGGTCTTCCACATCCTGGAACGACTGCAGCACCGTCTGGCGATAGTTCGCGACTTCGGCGTCATACCCCGCGCGCGCCTCAACGGTAAGCGCGTGGCGTCTGCCCGCATCGAAGAGAAGCTCGGTGGCCGATCCGCCGAGGGACCATAGCGAGCTAGGCCCCTGAAAGAGATTCCCCGCCCGCGACGACTCGAATCCACCGGTGCCGCCGAGATTGACCTGAGGATAGTAAGCAGCGATCGCGATGCCGATCTGCTCATTCGCCGCTGCGGCACGACGCTCCGCGCCTGCGACGTCCGGACGGCGCTCCAACATCTCCGACGGCACGCCTACGGGCACGGTGGGGAGCGTAAGAGTGAGCGGTGCGGGCGCCAGCGAGAAGGTGGAGGCGGGCTGGCCGGTGAGCGTAGCAATGGCGTGCTCGAACTGCGCGCGAGCTACCCCTATGTCGATGTCCTGCGCTATCGTCTGGTCCAATTGCGTTTGCGCCTGGGCCACGTCGGCATCGGTTGCGACGCCGCCATGAAAGCGGGATATCGTCAGTTCGAGGAAGCGCTGATACTCCTGGATGGTGTCGTCGAGCAATTGTTTCTGCGTGTCCAGCCCGCGCAGCTCGAAGTAGTCCATGGCAAGCTCGGAGCGAAGACTGAGATCTACATTTGCAAGGTCCGCGTTGGAGGCCTGCGCGTTTGCGCGCGCCTGCTGCACGGTGCGGCGAATGTTTCCCCACAGATCCGGTTCCCATGACGCCTGGCCGCTGGCGATTAGATCATTGTAGGGATTGCCGCTGTTGGGATTCACGCCGGTAGGCCGATGCTGTGAGACGCGTGTGCGCGCATAGCTGGGCGCTACCGAGAGAGTAGGAAAGTAGTTGGCGCGAAACTGCTGCACCGCTGCCGCCGCCTGTGTGTACTGCGCCAGCGCGGCCTTCAGGTTCTGGTTGGAGACAGCCACCCGATCTTCCAGTGCGTTGAGCTGTGGATCGTTATACGACTCCCACCACTTGCCGCGGATCTTGTCGTCGCCAGGTTGCGCCTGCTTCCAGCCCACGCCGGGCTCGCTTGGCGGAGGTGTCGCAACCGGCTGCTCCTTGAAAGAAGGCGCCATCGCCGTGCTCGGCGTCTTGTAGTTCGGGCCGACCTTGCACCCGCTCACAACGAACAGGAGCGTCCATGCGCTCAGCGCGGCATTTCGCAACGCTTTGGAATGGTGCGTGTTCACCGTGTCTGCTCCTGCTTCCCATTGTTCGAAGGTTGCAGGACATGCACCTTCTCACCATCGATCACCGAGTCGGGCGGGTTGCTGATGATGGGCGTATTTGCATCGAGGCCGCTGATCACCTGAACGGTGTCGCCATCGTCGTGTCCGATGGTGATGGGTACCAGCTTCGCAATGTCGCCGCCGGCCGTGTGCTCGACGGTAGCCACACGCAGGCCTTCCTTGCGGAAGAGCAATGTGGATACCGGGATGACAACCGTCGCAACCGGGCGCCCCACCTTCAGATGAACCTCCGCGTAAGCGCCGGGCGTCAGGGCTCCATTACGGTTATTCACGTCGACTTCTACCAGCAGCGTACGCGAATTAACATCGATGGCCTTCGCCGTACGCACGAGCGTGCCATCAAAGCTGCGGCCCGGATATTCGGAAAATGTGAGCTGCGCCTTCGTGCCCGGCAACGCATCCAGGGAGTAGATCTGCGGCACGTTCACGTAGACACGCAGCACATCTGTGGAGACCATGTGGAACAGTTCCTTCGCCGCGCCCTCGTCGATGAGCTGGCCGATGTCGATGCTGCGCGAGCTCACCACTCCATTGAACGGGGCATAGATCTTTTCAAAGGCGGTCAACTGCTCCAACCGCTGTACGTTTGCGATCTGCGACTTGACGGTGGTGTTGGAAGACTCCGCCTGAGTCGTGAAGTTCTCCGTGTCCTGTTGTGTAACCGCATCCTGCCCCAGTAGTCCCTGATAGCGCTTTGCCGTGCTCTTGGCGTAGCTGGCATTCGACTCCGCGGTGGCCAGATCGGCGCGCGCCTGCAGTAATTGCTGATCGACTTCAGGCGAGCTGATGACCGCGAGCAGTTGTCCCTTGCGCACGCGAGCGCCAATGTCGAAGTACCAATGGTCCAGGTAGCCGCTGGTGCGGGCATAGATGGGCGCATCGTCGTAGGCGTAGACGTTGCCGGGTAGCACGATTTCAGAGTTCGGCGAACCGCTCTTGGCCTTGGAAATCAATACATCCGGTGCTGCCAGCGCGTTCGTCTCGGCTGCCAGCGCCCGGCGGTCGCTTTCCCGGTGCAGTATCCCGACGATAGCAATGACAACCCCGACGAGGAGCAGCAGCCCAATGACGATGACGGCCGTTCGCCCGGAGACATTCGATTGCGGCATGACGCCGCCGTGCTCGCCCTGTGGGCGCGTGGTTTGCGGTGTTTGGCTAGGCTCGCTCATGGTCCTCGAATGGTCCGGGCTTGTCGTGTCCGGAAGTGTGGCCGTTCCGGTTGACCCGGGCGCGGCGGCGGCGCTCCAGCGCGCCGTGCAGCACGCTGAAGAAAGTAGGTACGAAGAAGAGAGTGGCGACGGTCGCGAAGATAAGACCGCCGATGACCGCACGGCCCAGTGGTGCGTTCTGCTCGCCGCCATCACCAAGACCAAGTGACATCGGCACCATGCCGATGATCATGGCAAGAGCGGTCATCAGCACGGGACGAAAGCGCGTGAAACCGGCCGCAAGCGCAGCGGCGGTCGCATCGCCATCGTTCATCTCCAGTTGCTCCTTGGCGAAGGAGACGACCAGAATCGAGTTCGCGGTGGCGACGCCCATGCACATGATGGAGCCGGTAAGTGCCGGAACGCTGACGTGGGTGCCGGTGAGGAAGAGCATCCACACAATGCCGGCGAGCGCGGCCGGCAGCGCCGCAACGATGATGAACGGGTCGAGCCACGACTGGAAGTTGACGACGATCAACAGGTAGACGAGCAGGATGGAGAAGAGAAGACCGCTCACCAGGCCGATGAAGGAAGATCGCATCGTCTGCACCTGGCCGCGGATCACCAAGCGCGACCCCGGAGGCAGCTCTTTGCGGTGCTCGGCGATGATCGCTCTGATCTTGTCCGCGACGCTGCGCAGATCGGTCTTGTCGATGTTGCCATAGATGTCGATGACCGGCTGAATGTCGTAATGCGTCACGGTCGCGAGTTCTTCGCCGCGCGTGATGGAAGCGAGGTTGGAGAGGATCTGAATCGGCTTGCCGCCCATTTGGGCGGCGGGCGTAAACATGGCGAAGTTCGCGTTGCTGTTCGGTGCGGTGCCGGCCGTGATCGGAACGCTCTCCAGATCGCCGAGAGAGTCCAGCGAATACTGCGGAGTCTGCGCCGCGATGTTATAGCTCACTCCATTCTTAGGGTTGAGCCAGAAGGTGGGTGATGTCTGGAAAGAGCCGCTGAGGGCCACCAGCAGGGAACCGGCGACATCCCGCTGCGTCAGCCCAATGTCCTGCGCGCGCGTGCGATCCACATCGACGAACAGACGTGGCTCATTGAAGGGCTGCTGGATGTGCAGATCAGCAGTGCCCGGCACATACTTGATCTCCTGCATCAGCTTCTCGGCAAATTCGTGATCCCCGACCACATCGCGACCGACCACTTGAATATCGATGGGCGCCGGCAGACCGAAATTCAGAATCTGCGTCGTCATATCGACGGGCAATGTGTAGAAGGTGACCCCGGGGAACTCGCTTGCGAGAGTTCTGCGCAACTCTTCGACATAGGTATCGGTCGGGTGGTGATCCTCGGTCAAGGAAACAGTGATGTCGGCATCTGCCGAGCCGACGACACCGGAGTTGCCATAGGAGAGATTCAGGCCGGAGTAAGGGATACCGATGTTATCGATGATGGTGACAACTTCCCGCTTCGGAATTTCGCGCCGGATAGCTTGGTCAACCTGGTCGCACAGCCGCGCTGTCTCCTCAATGCGTGTGCCGGTGCGTGCACGCACGTGCAGCTTGAACTGTCCCGCGTCGACCGAAGGGAAAAAATCCTGCCCCAGCCATGGATAGAGCAGAGCGAAGGACCCCGCGCAGAAAAGAAGAAAGAGAATCAGGAAGACGGCACTGTGCGTGACCGCCAACCCCAGAAGACCGTGATAGAAGTTGCGGAATTGTTCGAAGCGCCGCTCGAAGGCAAGTTGAAAACGAATGAATGGATTGCGGCTCTGATGTTTCTGCTTCTCCACCTCCGGATCGTGCTCCACCAGTAGAAACTTCGCCATGGTGGGGACCACGGTTCGCGACAGGAAGTAAGACGCAAGCATGGCAAAGACAACAGCTTCCGCCAGCGGGACAAAGAGATATTTCGCGACGCCGCCCAGAAAGAACATGGGCACGAAGACGATGCAGATGGACAGCGTGGAGACGAAAGCCGGGATGGCGATCTGCGCAGCGCCGTCGAGAATGGCCTGCTCAATCTCCTTGCCTTCTTCAAGGTTGCGGTTGATGTTCTCAATCTCGACCGTCGCGTCGTCCACCAGAATACCGACGGCCAGTGCCAGGCCGCCCAGGGTCATGATGTTGATGGTCTCTCCCAGCGCCCCCAGCAGTATCAGCGAGACCAGGATGGATAAGGGAATCGACACGGCAATGATGAGCGTGGATCGCCAGCTCCCAAGAAAGACCAGGATCATGAAGCCAGTCAGGCAGGCCGCGATGAGCGCTTCATGCACCACGCCGGAGATGGCGCCGCGCACGAAGATGGACTGGTCGGAGAGCGGCGTGATCTTAAGTGTGGGTGCGTCGATGGACGCTTTCACCGAGGGAAGCTTATTGAAGATGCCCTTGATGATATCCAGTGTTGAGGCATTTCCGTTCTTCTGGACGGTCAGCAACGCGGCGCGCTGCCCGTCCACTCGCACAATGTTGGTCTGTGGCGGGAATCCGTCGCGCACATGCGCGACATCGTGGATATAGACCATCGCGCCATTCACCTGGCGGATGGGCAGGTCGTTCAGTCCTGCGATCGTCGAGGGAGCGCTATTGGTTTCCACCTGATACTCATAGGTGCCCACCTTCAGCGTGCCCGAGGGCAGAATCAGGTTCTGATTGGCAATCGTATTCGTGACATCGCTTGGCGACAGGCCCTTCGCCTGAAGCTGATGCAGGTCCAGATCCACTTGCACCTGGCGCTGCTTCCCGCCGTACGGATAGGGAATCGCTGCGCCGCGAATAGTCACGAGCTGGGTGCGGATGAAGTTCAGGCTGTAGTCGTTGAGTTGCTGCTCGCTCAGCCCCTGACCGGAGACGCCGAGCTGCAGAATGGGCACGCTCGAGGCGCTGTAGTCGATAATGAGCGGTGGTGTTGTTCCTGCGGGAAGCTGCCGGAGTTGTGTCTGCGAGATAGCTGTAATCTGCGCGATGGCCATGGATAAATTGACCTGCGGCTGAAAATAGATCTTCACCACCGCGACGCCATACAGCGAGTTCGACTCGATGTGGTCGATGTTATCGACCGTGGTAGTAAGGGCGCGCTCCGTGATGGTGACGATCCGGTCAGCCATCTGTTCCGCGGAGAAGCCCTGATACTGCCAGATGATGCTCACGACAGGGATGTCGATATTCGGAAAGATATCGACCGGCGTGGTGAGGATGGAGAGCGGGCCGATGATCAAGAGCAGCAACGCAAGAACGGCGAAGGTATAGGGCCGTCGCAGTGCGAGTCGGACAATCCACATAGGCTTTAGACACTTCCTATAGCATCGGCCTCTTGCGTAGCCGGCGGTTTGAACCGTTCACGATCGTCATCGCGATCGCTGGAGCGGAGAGAATATTTTGAGGGCGCGCGGAACGAACCTCTTCAGTGTACAAAGCAGTCGGCAATAGCGACGAGCCGGCATCGATGCCACGGCACGCCGTGTCCCTTTGCCAGCTCATTCCTTCTTTCATGGTGCCGGTGCCGCTGCAATTCAGCCCGGCCCGCGACTCGATGCCTGCCCGGAGTGGGAGGCGGTCGCCTGGGACCAACGGAAGAATCGATCAGGGGAATTGCACCCAGATCAATGCACTTGAGATGCCGTGTCTGGGCCATTCGATTCAGAAAGGGGAAGATGGGTGACGAGGTTTCCCTGGAATTCCGTGAGACTCAGGGACCGGAATCGGGGCAAGTGCCGAGGCCATTTTTTGTGCGAAGTGTGAGACACGGGTAATGCGCGGATGCGAAAATGTAAAAGGTTTAACTAAGCTAGGAAACCATTTCTCGAGTTGAGCCGTCCCTAGTGTCATACCCGTACCAGCACTGCCCTAATACTAGAACTGCGCACGGGCCTTCGAGAAGGGATCTGGGGCGAAGCCCGCTCAGACAGATACTGACTCAGACAGATACCGGAAGGAAGAATTATTTGCATGTCCTCTGCCGCGCCTACCGAACAGGTTCCGACTTCGACTTACCCATATCGTGTCTCTGATAGCGAGACTCCTGGGGAGAACCCGCAGGGTCCCCGCCGGCGTGGCTGGTTGCGCTGGGTAGTTCTGCTGGTGCTCCTCTCGCTCGCCGGACTCATCACGTGGCGAACCATCACGGCGAAGCGCGAGGAAAAAGCTACCGCGGCCCGCGAACAGCTCGCAGATGGCCGGTCAAGCGGTGCCGGTGCAGGTCGCGGCGGTCCGGCAGGAGACGGTGCCCATCTACCTCACCGGCCTGGGCACGATCATGCCCTATTACAGCGTCAAGATCATTCCTCGGGTGACGGGCGAGCTCACCGATATTTACTTCCGCGAGGGACAGGATGTCCGCAAGGGCGCCGAGCTGATGACCATCGATCCACGGCCCTATCAAGCGACGCTCGACCAGGCGAAGGGCCAACTGGCGCGAGACCAGGCGCAGTTGAAGAACAATCAGGCGGAGTACAACCGCTACAAGGCGCTCTACGATCAGGGGGTCGTCTCCCGGGAGCAGCTCGACACCTACGAGTCCAACCTGGGGCAATTCGTAGGCGCGATCAAGGGCGACCAGGCTTCGATTGAAGCGGCGCAGCTCAATATCACCTATTGCCACATCAAGTCGCCGATCGACGGCAAGGTGGGCCTGCGCCAGGTCGATCCCGGCAATCTGGTTACCGCGAACACAACCCAGACCCTGATCGTCAACCAGTTCCGGCCGATTGCCGTGTACTTCACGTTGCCGGAGGACCAGTTACAGCGCGTACTTACCAAGCTGCGGCGCGATCACAAACTGGATGCGATTGCGTTTGACCGGTCGGATACGACGCAACTGGAAAGCGGACAACTGACGGCTGCCGACAATCAGATCGACACCACCACCGGTACCGACAAGCTGAAAGCCGTTTTCGCAAATCAGGACGAGAAGCTGTTCCCGAACCAGTTTGTAAACGTTCACCTCATTCTCGAGCAGCGCAACAATGCAATCGTGGTGCCTGCCGCGGCGATCCAGCACGGCACGGACAACGACTATGTATGGCTGGTCAAGCCTGCCGGCAATCCGGGCTCAGGCGAGCCGACGAATGCAAGCGCGAGCTTGCAGAACAGTGGCAGCGGCGCCGCGAACAATAGCCCCGGCAGCGGCACCGTCGTCATGCAGCCCGTGGACATCGAAACCACGCAAGGCTCGATGACGATCCTGAAGAGCGGCCTCGAGGCCAACCAGGAAGTTGTCGTGGACGGGGCGGACAAGTTGCAGAACGACGCGAAGGTCTCC
Source organism: uncultured Acidobacteriaceae bacterium (assembly GCA_963815025.1). GTDB lineage: Bacteria > Acidobacteriota > Terriglobia > Terriglobales > Acidobacteriaceae > KBS-83. The sequence goes on from CAWFFD010000002.1 coordinate 1,362,925, forward strand.
ACGACCCTCTCGCATCGAGGACTAAAACAACAACGCCAGCAATTGGGTTCGTAGTGAGTCCTTCTCGTATTTTTATCCTGCGGCCCGTGGCCACTTCTCTCTTGATGGTGGCCATTCTGCTCGCGGGCTTTGTCGCCTACCGGCAGCTGCCGGTCTCCGCGCTGCCCGAGGTGGATTACCCCATCATCCAGGTAGTGACCTTCTACCCCGGCGCCAGCCCGGACGTGATGTCCTCTGCCGTGACCGCTCCGCTGGAGCGCCAGTTCGGCGAGATGCCAGGCCTGAACCAGATGACCTCCACCAGCTCCCAGGGTGGCTCGGTGATCGTTCTGCAGTTCAATCTGACGGAAGACATCGACGTTGCCGAACAGGAGGTGCAGGCCGGCATCAACGCGGCGCAGAGCTTCCTGCCCGCCGGTCTGCCGAACCCGCCGATCTACAACAAGGTGAACCCTGCCGATCAGCCGGTGATGACGCTGGCGCTGACCTCGGACACCATGCCGCTGACCAAGGTCGAAGATCTGGCCGACACCAACATGGCGCAGAAGATCTCGCAGGTCTCCGGCGTTGGCCTGGTCTCCATTGCCGGCGGCCAGAAGCCCGCTGTCCGCATCCAGGCAAATCCGGCGCAGCTCGCTGCCTACGGTATCAGTCTCGAAGATGTGCGCACGGCCGTCAGTGATGCGAACGTGAACACCGCCAAGGGCAACCTGAACGGCACCCGCCAGTCCTACACCATCGGCGCCAATGATCAGCTTCTGACTTCAACCGACTACAAGCCCATCGTCATTGCCTATCGGAATGGGGCGCCGGTGCGCATGTCCGATGTAGCAGACATCGTCGATGGCTCGGAAAACACGATGCAGGCGGCGTGGATGAATCGCAATCCAGCCGTCATCGTGAATGTGCAGCGGCAGCCCGGCGCGAACATCATCGCGGTGGTCGACCGCATCAAGACCATCCTGCCTCAGTTGAAATTCAGCCTGCCGGCATCGATCAAGGTTCAGATCCTTACGGATCGCACGGAGACGATTCGCGCATCGGTAGACGATGTGCAATTCGAGTTGATGCTTACCATCGCGCTGGTGGTGATGGTGATCTTCCTGTTCCTGCGCAGCGTGGCCGCCACCATCATTCCCAGCATCGCGGTGCCGCTGTCGCTGGTGGGCACATTCGGCATCATGTACCTGCTGGGATACAGCCTGAACAACCTCACGCTGATGGCGCTTACCATCTCGACCGGCTTTGTCGTGGACGACGCCATCGTGATGATCGAGAACATCTCGCGCTACATCGAAGCGGGCGAGGATCCGCTTGCCGCCGCTCTCAAAGGCTCGGAGCAGATCGGATTCACGATCCTTTCGCTTACCGTCTCGCTCATCGCTGTGCTGATTCCGCTGCTCTTCATGGGCGATGTGGTTGGCCGCCTCTTCCGCGAGTTTGCCATCACGCTAGCCGTTACCATCCTCGTTTCGGCCGTCGTATCGCTGACCCTGACGCCGATGATGTGCGCCAAGCTGCTGAAGCATAAACCGGAGTCTCAGCAGAACGCCTTTTATCGCAAGTCGGAGCAGTTCTTCGAGGCCGTGATCGGTCTTTACGGCAGGACTCTGCAGTTCGTTCTTCGCTACCGCTTTACGACGCTGCTGGTCACCATCGGCACCCTGGCCCTCACGTTGTTCCTGTACGTCATCGTCCCCAAGGGCTTTTTCCCAATCGAGGATACGGGCATCATCCTCGGCATCTCGGAGGCTCCGCAGGCGGTTTCTTTTGCCAGCATGTCCGAGCGTCAGCAGAAGTTAGCCGATGTCATCCTGAAGGACCCCGATGTACAAAGCCTCTCTTCGTTTATCGGGGTCGACGGAACCAATACGACGATCAACAGCGGCCGCATCCAGATCAACCTGAAGCCGCTGGCGCAACGCCACGACCGTGTGCCCAAAATTATTCACCGCCTGCAGTCGAAGCTGAAGAGCGTTGAGGGAATCTCCCTCTACATGCAGCCGCTGCAGGACCTGACCGTCGCGGATGCCGTGAGCCGTACCCAGTATCAGTATTCGCTAGAGAGCGTCGACGCGAATGAGCTCACCACGTGGACACGGAAACTGGTCACGGAACTGCGCAAGCATCCCCAGCTTACCGACGTGGCGAGCAACTTGCAGGACAAGGGCCTGGAAACCGATCTGGTTGTGGACCGCGATACCGCATCCCGGCTGGGAGTGCAGATGTCGACCATCGACAACGTGCTCTATGACGCCTTCGGTCAGCGCCAGGTCTCCACCATGTATACGCAGCTCAACCAGTATCACGTGATCCTGGAAGTGCAGGGGAACTTCCAGTTGGATCCCAGCTCCCTCAGCAGCCTGTATGCGGCCTCATCCACCGGTGCGGAGGTTCCTCTCAGCACCTTCGTCAAGATACAGCGCACGAACACGCCCCTCTCTATCGACCATCTCGGTCAATTCCCGGCCAGCACCATCTCGTTCAATCTCGCGCCGGGCGCCTCATTGGGAGACGCGGTCAAGGTCATCAATCAAGTGGAGACGAATCTCGGGATGCCCGCGTCGGTCAATGCGAGCTTCCAAGGCACCGTCAAGGCCTTCCAGGCCTCGCTGACGAACGAGCCGATCCTCATCCTTGCGGCGCTCATCACTGTGTACATCGTGCTGGGTGTGCTCTACGAGAGCTACATCCATCCCGTCACCATCCTTTCCACACTGCCCTCCGCCGGTGTGGGCGCCATCCTTGCGCTGCTGCTCTTTCACCTGGATCTCAACGTGATCGGCATTATCGGCATCATCCTGCTGATCGGCATTGTGCAGAAGAACGCCATCATGATGATCGACTTCGCGCTCGACGCTGAACGACAGGGCGGCAAGAACTCCGAGGATGCAATCTACCAGGCTTGCCTGTTGCGCTTCCGGCCCATCCTGATGACAACCATGGCCGCAATGCTCGGCGGTCTGCCGCTCGCGCTCGGCACCGGCATGGGATCGGAGCTGCGCAAGCCGCTCGGCATCACCATCGTTGGCGGGCTCATCGTCTCTCAGGCGCTCACCCTCTACACCACCCCGGTGGTCTACCTCTACTTCGATCGCTTCGCGCAACGGCTCACGCAGGCGCCGCATGCGGATATCCAGGCAGCGGAACACCGAGCACACGGTCTCGGCGGACTGAGGAGACCAGGCGATCCATGCATATCTCCGCTCCCTTCATTCGGCGCCCGGTTGCCACCTCGCTGCTGAGCCTGGCGCTCCTGCTGGGGGGCGCCGTGGCCTACGTCCTGCTTCCCGTCTCGTCCTTGCCGGAGGTCGAGTTCCCCACCATCAACGTGAATGCGCAACTGCCCGGAGCCAGTCCGGAGACCGCTGCCTCGTCCATCGCTACGCCGCTGGAGCGGCAGTTCGGCCGCATCGCCGGCATTACGGAGATGACCTCCTCCTCGACCCTTGGCGGCAGCAACATCACGCTGCAGTTCGATCTCAATCGCGATATCAACGGCGCCGCGCGCGATGTGCAAGCGGCCATCAATGCGGCGCACGTGCGCAGCTTCCCGCCAATCTGCCGCAGAATCCGGAGTTCTGGAAGTCAAATCCGGCTGATGCACCGATCATGATTCTGTCGCTCACCTCCGACCAATTGAGCCGGCCGCAAGATCTACGATGCCGCCGACTCGGTGCTGCAGCAGAAAATCTCCCAGGTGCCGGGCGTGGGTCAAAGCTTTGTCGGCGGTGGCGCGGGTCCTGCTGTGCGCGTCGAGGCGAACCCGATGCAACTCAGCGCCTACGGCATCGGTCTGGAGTCGCTGCGGGCGACTCTGGGCGACGTCAACCAGAACCTGGCCACCGGCTACTTCCGGAACGACAGCACCGGATCAGCAACATCAACACCAACGATCAGCTCTTTCATGCGCGTAACTACGCGCCCCTCGTGATCGGCTACAACGCAACCACCGGTGCAGCCGTTCGGCTCGAAGATCGTAGTCCTCCGTCATCGATTCGACCTCGAATCTCTATACCTCCGGACTGGCCAACGGCAAACCCGCCGTGCTGATCATCATCTTCAAGATCGCCGGCGCTAACGTCATCGAAACCGTGGATCGGGTGAAGGCCGCTCTACCCTCGCTCGAAGCATCCATCTCGCCCCTCATCCATACCAGCATCGTGATGGATCGCACATGACCATTCGCGCGGCGATCCACGATGTCGAGATCACGCTGCTCATCTCCATCGCGCTCGTCATCGTGGTCGTCTTCGTCTTTCTGCGCGATGTGTGGGCCACCATCATTCCCAGCGTGGCGGTGCCGCTGTCGCTGGTGGGCACCTTCGGCGTGATGTACCTGCTGGGCTATACGTTGGACAACCTGTCGCTGATGGCCCTGACCGTCTGCGACCGGCTTCGTGGTGGACGATGCCATCGTCGTGCTCGAGAACATCACGCGCTATATGGAGCAGGGCATGACGCCGTTCGATGCGGCCATGAAAGGCTCCAGAGAGATCGGCTTCACCGTGCTCTCCATGAGCACCTCGCTCATCGCCGTCTTTATTCCCATCCTGCTGATGGGCGGCATCGTCGGCCGCCTCTTCCGGGAGTTCGCGGTCACGCTCTCGGTAGCGATCGCCGTGTCGCTGGTCGTATCGCTGACCACCACGCCGATGATGTGCGCGAAGTTTCTCCGCCAGCACAATCCGAGCGCGCGCAGCCGCGCCTATCTCCTTGGAGAGCGCTTCTTCAGCGGATTGCTGGGCGGCTACGAGCGCGGGCTGCGCTGGGTCCTGCGGCACCAGAACCTCGTGCTCCTTATCGCGGCCGGAACGCTGGCGCTGAACATCTATCTCTACGTCATCGTGCCCAAGGGCTTCTTCCCGCAGGAAGATACCGGCAGAATTGGCGGAGCGGCGCGCGCGTCACAGGACATCTCCTTCGACGCGATGAAGGTGAAGCAGCGGCAGCTCGCAGCGATCGTGCAAAAGGACCCCGGCGTGGATTACGTGCTGGCATTCGCCGGCAGCGGCGGTGGTGGCGCCACCACCAACGTGGGCCGCATGTTCATCTCGCTCAAACCCCGCAGCGAACGCAAAGCCACCGCGGACCAGATCATCGATCGCCTGCGCCCCCAGCTTTCGAAAATTCCCGGAATCCAACTGTTCCTGCAGGCGTTTCAGGATATCCGCGATGGGCGGCCGCTCCAGCGACGCGGAGTACCAGTACACTCTGCAGGATTCCAATCTGGACGAGTTGAACGAATGGGCGCCGAAGCTGCTCGACAGGATGAAGACGATGCCCGAACTGCGCGATGCTTCGACCGACCAGCAGGAGAACGGGCTGGAAGCGAAACTCGTCGTGGACCGCGATACTGCCTCGCGCCTCGGCCTCACCATGAACGACGTGGATAACGTGCTCTACGACGCCTTCGGTCAGCGCCAGGTATCGACCATGTACACCGGCCTCAATCAGTACTACGTCGTGATGGAAGTGGATCCCGAAATATCAGCGCGATCCGGATTCGCTGAAGAGCATTTATCTTCGCTCGTCGAATGGCACCAACGTGCCGCTCTCTGCGATTTCACATTTCGAGCCGCGGCGCACCGCCCTTGCAGTCAATCACTCGGGCCAATATCCATCCGTCACGCTCACCTTCAATCTGGCGCCAAACGTGGCGCTCGGCAGGCAGTCACCGCGCTCAACAAGGCGGAGCAGGAGATGGGTATGCCCAGTAGTGTAGAGGCCGCCTTCTCCGGCACCGCAGAGGCTTTCCAGTCGTCGCTCGCTACGGAGCCTCTGCTCATCGCCTTCGCTCTCGGCACTGTCTATATCGTGCTGGGGATTCTGTACGAGAGCTACGTTCACCCCATCACCATCCTCTCCACGCTGCCGTCGGCCGGTGTCGGCGCCCTGCTTGCTTTGCTCCTCACCCACACCGACCTGAGCGTCATCGCATTGATCGGGATCATCCTGCTCATCGGGATCGTGAAGAAGAACGCCATCATGATGATCGACTTCGCGCTCGCTGCAGAACGCGAGGAAGGCAAGTCTCCGGAGGCGGCGATCTACGAAGCCTGCTTGCTGCGCTTCCGTCCTATCATGATGACGACCTGCGCCGCGCTGCTCGGCGGCCTGCCGCTCGCCCTCGGCACAGGCACGGGCTCGGAATACCGCCGTCCCCTCGGCATCACCATCGTGGGCGGCTTGCTCGTGTCGCAAATGCTGACGCTGTTCACCACGCCGGTCGTCTACCTGGTCTTCGACCGCATACGCCTCGCCTTCATCCCCGGCCACAAGGAACGCTGGGTCAGCGTGGAACAGAGCGGCGACTGATCGCCCAGATCGATAACTCCCGTTCATTGGTCTCCCCGCTTGTTACTGACTCAATGAGTGGCCCGGCCCGTTGGCAACAGTTGACATTTCGTGCGGCCGATTTTTCGCTCGCGACCGAGAAATCAGCAACGCAAGACATAGCTGGTCCGTTTGTCGACCTCTACGGCTGCACATCCCTTTCCGGAAACATGAAAACAAGCAGCACAATTCCAACGATTGCGAAATCGCGAAAAGCCGTTTCCTCGCCGTTCCACGCATGCGACTGCCACATGAGGAACCATTCCCCACCTACCGAGATGAACGCCACCAGCCACATGAGGAGCGATAGCGTCAGCGCGATTACGGGTATGCGCTTGGCCGCTTCAAAATCCGTGGCCGAACGTCCGATGGCGCGTGATAGCGCCACGCAGCCCCACCACAGCAGAATCGTCGTCACGATCTCCCACACAATAATGGCGATGTAAATCGAATGGGCGGCAGCTGACGATGTGAGGGCCCGCCACATCCCGTGGTTACCGGGAAAGGTTGTGTCCATCATGAGGACGTGGCGGACAAGCTGATAATTCGAGTCGAAATCGGTCAGATTGTTGAAAACGACGAGCGAGTAGAAAAATGCGACTCCTGCAAGGAGTAACAGCTTCGCAGTGCGCGTGATCACTTTGCTGTCTCCTGGGTTGGAACCGGAGCCGGATCGTCCAGGTTCAGGCTAACTTGCAGTCCTGAACGATTCAACGAAGAATTCGCTGCCGCGAGGCTCATCCGAATCACGTTGTTACTTCTTCGTGGGTGCGTTGACCAGGTCCGGCGTGCCCGAAGCTTGCCGCAAGGTGACAGACATGAGGTGCTTTGGCACGCCATTTTCTGCTGGAGTGCGTTTGAGGAAGCGTTCGGCCGATTCTTCGTGTTTCAGGTAGGCGTTTAAGAATTCAAGAGTATATCGAGCCATCCAGTTGTAGCTCACCGCGCCCTCTTCCAGCGAATAATCTGCCGGAGCAAAGCGCATCCCTTCCTTCCTGAACCGTTCACTTCTCTGATACAAGGAGCTGAACTGGATATGCGAGACCGCAAGCAACCGCACATGAAGCAGGTCCCCATGAGTCCATTCATTCAGAACATTCGGTGCGCAGTCGCACTGCGTTTTGCCCTTGCGCATTGCATCCCAGGTTTCCAGTGTCTCCTCGGCTCTGCTGAAAACCAGGAGAGCAATTGTCATCCGGTCAGGATGAATATCGCCAGCTTCCTGTACCGTTTCAGGAGAGTAGCGGAACGAACCGTCTAAAGAGATAAGGGCATCGACGCGTTTATCTCGGGCCGCAGCGAAGAGCGCCGCCATGCCTCCCCAGCTGTAGCCGGCCACCGCCACCTCCGAGGCGTCCGCATCCGGCAATGTAATTGCGAAACTAATAAGAAAGGAGATGTCCTGCGTTTCTGCGTTTGCTCCGGAGATATCGACCGTCATGGATCGAGAAGTCGCGCCCATGCTAGGACTGGCAATCACAACGAAGCCCTCACTCGCGAGGAATTCACAAAGCTCGATGTTCTCTGTCGCGGGGGCATTTAGATTCGGGCATATATCACGACGGGAAAGCGGCCTGCTTTCATCGGCGCATCACGAATCGCCCATGCGTTGAGTTGCGTGGTGCCACGCATATATGTGTCGACAAACGACTGCGGCTTACCGCGCTCGATCGGCTGATTGAAACTCGTTTCGGTCCTGATCAAGGCTCCGTAGTCTCCGAACGTCATGACGCGGCCGCTTGATCTCTCCGCTGGATACCACACCAGTGTCTGCAATGGCCGAGGGCCTCCGGCAACCGCCTGCCCACTCGGCGAATCATTTTCCAACTGGAAGCTTCGGGAGCGATCATATTGCTGAACAACTTTGAGTCCAACTCCATATGGACCGGGCTTTTCAGTGAAGCGGAAGCGAAATGCGGAGTCAGGTTGCGCAGTGGCGCCGTTCAAAGCAGAACACAGCAAAATGAATGAGGCCGTGCAGCGAACGGCGATGTGCACGCTGGCCTCCCAGAGTTATCCAATCGTAACGCTAGCAACTCCATCCAGCATCCGAGACCACTGAGCAGCGGAATGCGGAATAGACAAGGGCGGCGCAGCGCGCCACCCTTGTCCGTCTGCCTTACCTAACGTCTACCGAGCGAAAGACTGCTCCAGCAAATGCGCGGAGTAGCTGGCCCTCTTCTCCGGGTAGTACGCATTGGACACATACTGCTCCAGCATCCGTTGCGTATTGAAGAACGAGCCGTTCATCGCGATGGTGGTCTGCATCAGCTTCCGCCATCCCGGCTTGTCCTGATAATAGAGCGGCAGGATCTTCGATTCGAGCTTGTCGTAGAGGCTGGCAGCTTCGTCCTCGGCGCGGTCGTGATCATCGATAGCCCACCCGGTGACGCCTTCGACGCAGCCTTCGATCCACCAGCCATCCAGAACGCTCAGGCTGGGCACTCCGTTCAGCGCGGCCTTCATGCCGCTGGTGCCTGAGGCTTCATAGGGCCGCAGCGGATTGTTCAGCCACAGATCCACGCCGCCGGTAAGCAGTGCGCCCAGGCGCCACTCGTAGTCGGCCAGATAAATGATGTGAAGTTTGGCTGACGTCAGCCGCTGCGCCTCTTCAAAGACATGCCGGATAATCTGCTTTCCCGGCTCATCCGCAGGATGTGCCTTGCCGGCGTAGAGAATCTGCAGGCTGCCCGCGCTTTCCGCGATGTGCGCCAGCCGTTCCGCGTCGGTAAACAATAGATCGCCGCGCTTGTAGGTGGCCACGCGGCGCGCAAAACCTATAGTGAAGACATCCTCGCGCAGTTGGATACCGTTGCGCTTCTCGACCTCGGCCAGCAGCAGACGCTTGCCGTCCGCATGCGCTGCGTCGATCTCTTCCTGGGGAATGTCGATGGCATGGCGCAGGTGCATGTTGTCCTCGCGCCAACGTGGCAGATGCTTGTCGAAAGCAGCCTGCATGGCCGCCGCGGTCCAGGTACCGGCATGGACGCCATTTGTAATCGCCGCGATGTCGTATTCGGGGAACATCGCGCGGCTGACCTTGCCATGCTGCATAGCCACGCCGTTCACAAAGCGTGAAAGGCGCAGCGCGATGTAGGTCATGTTCACCATGCCATCGTGACATCCACCGATGCGCTCTACAGCCTGTGTCGCCTCGGTGCCCAGGATGCGGTTGGACTGCTCCATGGAGAAGCGGTCGTGTCCGGCTGGCACGGGAGTATGGGTGGTGAAGACGCAATGCTGACGCACCGCATCCAGATCGCTGTCCTTCGCGCTCGAAAGCGCTCCGCCGGCCAGCGTCTTTTCCAAAAGAGCGAGCGTCAGCAGAGCCGCGTGCCCCTCATTCATGTGGTAAACGCTGATGTCGTACCCGAGCGCATCGAGCATCCGCAGGCCGCCCACGCCAAGCACAATCTCCTGCTCCAGGCGGTAGTTGGTATCGCCGCCGTACAGGCAATCGGTCAGGGTACGGTCGTGCGGATCGTTGCTCTCCAGATCGGTGTCGAGCATGTAGATGGGAATGGTGTGACCAGTGACGCCTTCCATGTCATAGCGCCAGGCGCGCACATGTACAGGGCGGCCTTCTATGGTGACGACCACCCGCGGTTCTTCCTGGGGCAGGCGCGCCTCCGGACTCCACGCTTGTGCATCCTCGGTCTGCGTACCGTCGGCGTCCAGAATCTGCTTGAAATAGCCCTTGCGGTGCACCAGCGTCACCGCTGCCAGGGGCAAACCCATATCCGCTGCGGAGCGCAGCGTATCCCCGGCCAGCACACCCAGACCGCCACTGTAGGTCGGCATGCTGGGCTCGATGGCTATTTCCATGGAAAAGTAGCCAACCATGCCTTCGCTGGCAGCCAGATGTACAGCCTTTAAGCTTCCCGGTTTCAATCTCTCATCCATCGAGCAAAAAACTCCCCCAGGCCTTATGTCCGAGCGCCTTGTGTCGCAGCGACGCTGCGTACTGTCGCAAACACCGAACCGCTAGTTTTGTCGTGAGATGCGCAACGGTTTGCGCAAGTCGCTTTCCCGGCGGGTCTTTGGGCCTTAACCGCCCACCGGATTTCGGTGGAATTGGGCGTATTCTAGCAACCGCGACCCCCTGAAGGAAATCGTTTACGTGTGCGACTTCCGTAGCAAAGAGTGTTGTCGAACGGGGTACTTCCGTGGACTCGATGCCACATCCGTCTCCAGGGTGCGTTCCTAAACGCCGTGATTTGAGTCCGTTATCCGGCCAACCGACCAATTGTGGAAATGTGCATCGGCGGCCGGAGAAAGCCAATCCGGAGGCAGCCGCTTCCTGAAGACATTTCCCCCGTTCGTCAACTGGGAAGAGAGCGCTCCTGCTCAATTCTCCTCCGGCAGCAGCTTCATCTGCGGCTGCAGGGCATCGATGGCGTCCAAAGTGCGCCCGGCGATGGCCTGCAGGTCGCCATTGATGCCTTCGCTCGCCTTCAATACCAGTTCCAACTGCTTTTCGCGCTTGGCCCAGAGCCGCTCCATGAACTTGCGCTCCTGGTCCAGATCGGCGCGCATGTCTGTGAACTTCTCTGCGATGGTCTCTACACGGTGACGGAACTGCGGTCCGGTCAGATAGCTGTAGACCTGTTGCGCCTTGGTCTCTTCACCCTCCCCGGCGCGGCGTGCGCGCGCCAGCTCGATCAGCGCCTGGCGCAGCGCCACCGCAACCGGCAATGTGCAGGCAAGACTGCTGACCCAGACGCCCTCCAGCTGGTCAAAATGCGTAATGTCGCGGGGCAGCGTCTGCGTCACCAATACCGCCACCTCCGCACCCGCAGTGCGCTGATCGCCACGTAGCTTCGCCAGCCAGCCTGGAGACCAGTTCTGCGTCCGCTTGAACTCCCACAGGATGGTGCCGCACGGCTGGCCCGCTGCGTCGCGCACCGTATGGAGCAGGTCGCCGCCGAACTGCCCCTTGGCAACCGGCTGGATCTCGTCCGTCGGGAAACGGCTGCGCAGTTGCTGCTCCGCCTGGATCTCCAGCACCTCGCCCTGCGCCTGCTGCGAGCCTTGTTCCGCCTTGCGCTGCAACTCGTTGATTTTCTGGAGCAGTCCCTCGATCTTGGAGTCCTTGTCCTGCAGCTTGAGCTGCGTCTGCTCCTCGACCTGCTGCTGGGCGAGCCGGCGCACCTCCTCCAGTTCCTGCTGCACCTGCCGCTCGACCTGAAGCTTCAGCTCGCGGCGCTCGTCGTCCAGGGCCCGCTTCTGACGGAGAAACTCGGCTTCCTGCTCCTGCGCGGCCTTCAATTTCCCGGTCAGCGACTCCAGCCGCGCATCCCGGTCCTTCAATTCGCCGGCTTGCCGGTCGAGTTCGGCGGCAACCTGCCTCTGGGCGCGCTCGGCCTCCCGCGCTGCAACTTCCTTTCGTTCTGCTTCCAGCCGAATCCGGATTTGTTCCGACATGCGGCGCTCGGCATCGGCTGCCTGCTTTTCCAACTCAGCGGAGCGGTTTGCTACTTCCTGTTCCCGCCCGGCGATCTGGACCTGCTGATCGCGCATCTGCTTCTGATATTTGCGTTCCACGGCCGCGATCAGCGGTGCTGCCAGCGACTCGGTCACCTTCATCTCGTGGCCGCACTGCGGACATTGCATCGTCTGCTGATCGGGTCCCTGAATTCCTGTCCTTTGCAACTCTGCCCTTTGCATCGTGTACTCCTCGTTCCACAACCATTCCAGAACCATCCGCTATCGCGGCTGCGCCGCTAGCGACTCAAGAGCATCGCATGCGCGCGTCAAACCGTCTTCCCGGCGGATCTCTTCGCCGACTTCTGCAGCGCGCTCCGTGAATCGCCGATGCCCAAGGATGCGCTGCATCCGCCGCGCCGCGCGCTCGGCTGTGTAATCCTCGCGGCGAATCACGCCGGCGACGCCCAGCCGCCGCATGCGCCGCGCATTGTCCGGCTGATCATGACTATAGGGCATCACCAGCATCGGCCGGCCCGCCCGCATCGCCTGCGCCGTCGTGCCCACGCCCCCCTGATGAACGATCAGCGATGCCCGAGGAAAAAGCTTCGAATAGGGCGAGTAGCGTGCCACGCAAAGCCTCTCGGAGCGCGTGTGCGGCACATTCCTCGGATCAGTTCCTACCAGCAGCACCGCCCGCACTCCGGCGATAAGCGCTGCCTGTGCGCTCTCTTCGTAAAATTCTCCGGCATCCAGCACCGCAGCCGATCCCAGTGTGAAAACCACGGGCGGTTCGCCTCTCTCCAGAAACTGCTCGATCTCTTCGGGAAGCTCCTGCTTGCCGGCGTCTCCGTCGTAGAAGACGAACCCGGTAATCTCCGCGTTGGGTGGCCAGTCGGACTGCGGCTCGCCCAGCAGGGGCGAAAACATTGCGAGCACCCGGCTAGGGGCGTGCTTGGCGTCAAAGATGACGTTGGCTCCGCGATCCAGCCCCAGTTCGGCCCGCAGCCGGTAGACCGGTTCAGCCCAGTCGCGGGTGAGCCAGCGGGCAAAGCGGGTGATGGCGTGTCCGGTGGCAGGCACCGCGCTCTGCAGGCGGGCCAGCCGCGGGTACGGCGGCAGCACGGGCGCGTCATATGCGGAAAAAAACGAGAGCGGCGCCAGCACATAGCTCGCCCAACGCACACGAGTCACCTCCGCAACAACCGGCGCCTGGTAGGTAAGCTCCCCGGCCAGCATCAGGTCTGCGCCACCGCCAGCCTCCACGGCAGCCCGCAGCTCGTCATAGCTCTGACGGATGGCCGGAAACAGCACCTCGCGCAGCGTCCGCTCCGTCCCCTTGTGAATATCCATGAGATCGGCGACCTGCTGCGGATCGTCAGGGTTCAGCGTCGGCCCGACCTTCGCAAACGCCAGTCCCAGCGGTTCGATCTTCGGGCGAAAGATCTCCGGCACCGCCAGCACCGGCGTGTGGCCGCGGCGCCGCATCTCCAGCGCCACTCCGATCAGCGGATGCACATCGCCCAGCGTGCCAAAGGTAGTGAGAACGATCCGCATACCTAAGGCAGCAGCTTACCGGATGCGAGATGAAGATGACCTGCGCCGCCCGAGCGAAGTCAGCGCTACTCGCTGAATCCACAAGGGCGACATCGTATAGCGGACGCTTCAACGGCGCGAAGCAACGTTACTGTGCAGGCCCTTTCCAGAAGTCCGGGTCCTGCTTGACCCATTCCGGCAGCGGGTTGCTCATGCGTGGGTTGATCTGGAACAGGTTTGTTGCCGTCGTCTCAATACTGGCTGCCGTAAGTTCCTCGGCCTTCGCCATGCCACTCGATCCGAGTTCTTTAGAGAACTTTTCAGAATCGGCAACGCCCTTGTCCGTCTCGTTGAGCGATTTCATCGTGTTGATCACGACGAAGGTACCTCCTGTCGGAACTCCGGGCACAACGCTCCCGTACATGACTTCAAAGCAATCCCAATGTGTCTCAGGAGCAACTTTGCGGAAGGTATCGGCGTACATGTGGGCGAGTTCTTCGAACTCGTGCAGGTGGCCGGGCTTGACGATGAACGTGGTGATCTCAAAGTAGCGCGTGCCATGGATGGACCCCTTGTTGAGACTGAGATCCGGACGAAGCATCATGGCGACGGATTCATAATTGGAAAGCAGATCTCCGTCCCCGAGAGCGGCTTGGTCGATGGCAGCGGCTTTTTCCTTGTTGGCATCGACGGCGGAGAGTTGCTTTCCCAATCGGCAAAATTGTCGTAACCGGCTAAGAAGAGCGAGCGCGAAGGGCCCGACAGGGAGTCCATGGCGAAGTAATGGACGTTGGGCTCTCCCGAAGAGAATGCTTTCACAAAGGCGCTTTCAGAGCGGTCGTGCAGCATGCCGCCCTTGCCTGGCTTGAGATATTCGCGCTGAATGACGAGGACCTTGGGCGGCCCATCATCCTGCGCCTGCAGGGCGGGTGACAGGAATGCGGCGAACGGCAGCAGCATCGCGCCGCCGAGCAGAGACTTGCGAATAAGGGCGTGCATAGTTTCCTCGAAGAATGAATTGGGGTAAGCAATGGAAGGCAGTGACAGATGTCCCAGCTACAGGCCCGAAACAGGGGATGGGGCCGATGAAGGAGTGCGAGGGCAGGTGGGGAGCGTGCGTGGTGTACGCGTCAGCCCTGGATCGTTGTGTCGGCTGAGAATGATGCTTCCCGGCCCTGGAACTTGTCAAGAAGATTGAACGAAGACAGCGTGTGTCCGCGTTGCCGCATTCGTGGCAGAGGCACGACAACGGATGCGAAGCGAACGGAGAAGCTACGCTGATGATGATGAATGCTGGCCGACCCAATGCTCCGCTCCTGACTACCAAGCGACACTTCAAGGCTCTCGATGGATTGCGGGGTGTCGCGGCTTTGTCCGTGGTCACCTTTCATTTCATGGAGATGGCGATCTACGACTACAGCAAGCTTTTCATCGGGCACGGCTTTCTGGCTGTCGACTTCTTCTTCTGTTTGTCCGGGTTCGTGATCGGGTATGCCTACGATGACCGGGTTGGCACGATGGGCGTCTGGGAGTTTCTGAAGTCAAGACTGATACGGTTGCACCCTTTAGTGATTCTGGGATCCGTGCTGGGCTTGATCGCCTTACTCGTCGACCCATTTGCTGGGCCTCTGGCCTATCACGCGGGCCAGATCACGCTGATGTTTCTGGCGTCGATCTTGCTGATTCCTTATCCGGCAATGCACGAGCGCGGCTTCAATCTGTTCAGCCTGAACGCACCGTCGTGGTCGCTCTTCTGGGAGTATGTGGCGAACATCTTCTATGCAGTGGTGGTGTACCGGTTCACCCGGCGCTGGTTGCTCTTCTTTACCGTATTCGCGGCGGTTGTCCTTTGTGTCGTAGGCTATCGTGCCGGAAAGCTGGCCGGCGGGTGGAACGGCGGTACCTTCTGGGATGGCGGAGCCCGGGTGGCGTATTCATTCCTGGCCGGCCTGCTGGTTTACCGCTCCAAGTGGATCATCCGCTCGCGGGTTGGGTTCGGTGTGCTCTCCGTGCTACTGCTGCTCGCGTTCCTGATGCCGTATGCCCATGGAGGCTGGCTGCGCGAGGCGCTGGTGATTCTCTTCTACTTTCCGCTGCTGGTTGCTTTAGGCGCCGGTGCTACCCTCACGCCGCGCTCGGAAAAGCTCTGCACCTTTGCGGGAGATATCTCGTATCCGCTCTACATGACGCACTATGCCGTCATCTGGATCTTTGGGAACTACTACAGTGCCTACAAGCCGGACACAGCTCGCCTGGCGCTGATCGTGACAAGTGGGGTCCTGGTGATGGTGGGCTTTGCGTACCTGGTCATGGTGCTCTATGACATTCCGGTGCGGAAGTATTTGAGTTCTAAGAGACGGCTGAGGCGGGAGATGAAGGTCGCGGATTGAACTGGGTGCAAAGCGCGAATGTCTTCTCCAGATGCTCGATAAAGATGCGAACTTTGGTGGACATGCGGCGGCTGGCGGGCCGCACAGCAAGGATGGGCACGGTTCGCTCAAACGGAGTCAGAAGGCGCAAAACCGTACCTTCTCTGAGTTCCGCGGCGAAGAGCCATGCTGGCGCCTGGGCCATCCCCAGATGTTCCAGAACACCCATCCGCATCTGCTCCATATCGCCGGTTCGCAAGACTCCGGTGGGAATTACACGCTGCGCGTCTTGCCCGGAGCCGAAGCTCCACGGCCGCATGGAGCCGCGCTCGACAAGCACCACCGCTCGAAACCGATGAAGATCGTCGGGCGATTCCGGTGCGCCATGTCGGGTCAGGTATTGAGGCGTGGCGACGAGAATGGTCAGGGTCTGCGCGAACCTTCGCGCCACCAGGTTGGAGTCCGGGAGATCCCCTGAATGAATCGCCAGATCGAAGCCGTCTTCGATGATTGCCGCCGGGCTCTCCGATGCAGCCAACTCAACTGCCATGTCAGGGTAGGCAGCAAAAAAAGCGGGCAGCTTCGACACCATGTGCAGGCGGGCGAATGCGGGAGGCACGGTCACGCGGATCAGGCCCTTCGGGGCCGTCTGGCCGCGGCCGATGCGTGACGTCGCGCTTTCGAAGTCCTCCAGAAGACGCAAAGCAGAGTCGTAGAAGTCGCGGCCTGCCTCGGTGAGCGCAATGGAACGAGAGGTGCGATGAATCAGTTCGGCGCCGAGCTCATTCTCCAGCGCGGAAAGCTGTTTGCTGATGGCAGGCTGGCCCATTCCGCGTTCTTTCGCGACCGCGGAGAAGCTCCCTTTTTCCACGACTCGGACGAACACCTGCATCGCATCGAATCTATCCACAATCGCCTCCGTATTCCTCTACGGAATGGATTGTATTTGCCCGTCGCAGGATTCACTCAGCTCTTCGGCAATCAACAAGGCCCGAGATATTCTGAGGGCATGGCAATGCGTCGAAGGCTCCGCCTTTCATCGACGCATTCCCTGTTGGAATAGCTTGTATTCCTCCCGTGCCATATCCGATTGTGAGGACGGCACATCAGATAGGCATCTCAAAGGTCTCGGCAAATTGACAATAGGTTGAATCGATCGAAGGTTAAATCGTTCCAGGGAACGATAAAGGAGATCAAATGTCTAAGTTAGCCAAAAAAGTAGCGCTCGTGACCGGTGGTTCGCGGGGCATTGGCGCCGCTATCGCGAAACGCCTCGCCGCGGATGGAGCAAGCGTGGCCATCACCTACACAAAGGGTGCGGATGCGGCGGCATCCGTCGTGAAAGCCATTGAAGCGGCAGGCGGGAAGGCCATCGCGATCCAGGCGGATGCCGCCAATCCAGGTGCCGTCACCGCTGCGGTGGAGAAGACGGTCGCCACCTTCGGCGGTCTGGATGTGCTGGTGAACAATGCCGGCACGGCCATTCCGAAACCCTTCGAGCAGACCACTCTGGAAGAGATCGATAGCATGTTCAATCTGAATGTGCGCGGCGTATTCGTAGCGACGCAGGAGGCGCTGAAGCACATGAAGACTGGCGGCCGCATCATCACCATCGGCTCGTGCGTCGGCGAGCGCATGATGACGCCCGGCCTGGTGCCTACTCGGCCACCAAGGGAGCCGTGAAGATGTTTACCCAGGGATTGTCCAGAGAAGTGGGTGGCCGCGGCATCACCGTCAACAACGTCCAGCCCGGTCCGATCGACACGGATCTGAATCCCGCCGCGGGCGATTGGGCGGCGCCACAGAAGGCCGCTACAGCGCTCAACCGCTACGGAACCGTAGATGAGGTCGCCGCGCTGGTGGCGTTCGTCGCTAGTCCGGAGTCCTCCTACATCACCGGCGCGAACCTGACCGTGGATGGCGGGACGAACGCCTGATTCGAAATAAGGTGATAACGATCAAGAAAGAGTAGTGAGTATGGGGAAGTTGCAGGGGAAGGTGGCAGTCATCACTGGCGGCACTACGGGCATAGGGTTTGCTGCGGCAAAGCTTTTCGTCGCGGAGGGTGCTTATGTCTTCATCACTGGCCGTCGCCAGAAGGAACTGAACGAGGCTGTCAAGGCAATCGGCGCCAACGTCACAGGTGTTCAAGGAGACATTTCCAAACTGGACGACCTTGATCGTCTCTACGAGACGGTCAAGGCAAAGGGGCGCATCGACATCGTTTTCGCCAACGCCGGCATCGGTGGATTTGTCACGCTGGGCGCGGTTACCGAAGAGTTCTACGACAACATATTCAACACGAATGTCAAAGGAACGCTATTCACGGTGCAAAAGGCATTGCCGCTCATGAACGATGGCGGCTCAATCATCCTCAACGGCTCCGTCGCGAGTGTGAAGGGTACTCCTGGCTTTTGGGTGTATGGCGCCAGCAAGGCCGCTCTCCGCAACTTCGTTCGAGCATGGGCCGTAGAGCTGAAGGATCGTCATATTCGTTCAAACGTCCTCAGCCCTGGTCCAACGGATACGCCGATTATTGTGGGGCAACCTGTGGACGCTATCGCGAGGATCGTCTCCAGCATTCCGATGGGGCGCATGGGAGAGCCAGAGGAAATCGCCAAAGCGGCGCTGTTCCTGGCCTCCGATGACTCCAGTTTTGTCACCGGTATCGAACTATTCGTTGACGGTGGCGAGAGCCCAGATCTAAGAGCCATATCTGATCGATCAGCAGGATCATTACGCCGATATCTTCCCCACCGGGAAGACGAGAAGACGCTGACTGACTGAATTTGGGAGATAGATAAAATGACGACGCTCGAAAACAAAACCGCGCTCGTAACGGGAGCATCCAGAGGAATTGGCCGCGCGATAGCGCTGGCGCTCGCTGAGGCCGGGGCGCACGTCCTGGTTCACTATGGCCGCTCTGCACAGGAAGCGGAGTCTGTCGTTGCCGCGATCCAGGCGAAAGGTGGACGCGCGAACGCAATCGCAGCGGATCTGGCGCTCCGGATGGAGCGGCGCTGCTCGCCAAACAGGTGCGCGCCATCGTTGGAGATCGATTGGATGTTCTCGTGTCCAACGCCGGAATCAGCAAAGCCGCAAGAATCGCGGATTACACGGTAGAGGATTTCGACAACCTCTTTGCGACTAACGTCCGTGGCCCGTTCTTCCTGGTACAGCAACTCCTCCCGATCCTGGGTGAGGGGTCAAACATCGCCCTTATCTCTTCCATCGGAGCTCATTCGGTAGTCGGCAAGCCTGGTCCGGACAACCCTTCGATCCTTGCGTACGCCTCTACCAAGGGGGCATTGGAGACTCTGGTCAAGAACTGGGCCGCCATTCTGGGGCCGCGCGGCATACGCGTCAACGCGATCGCACCCGGTGTCATCGACACGGATATGTCGAATTTCACGAAGACCGAAGCGGGACGCGAGATCGCGCTGGGCATGCAGGCATTGAAGCGCATCGGCAAGCCCGAGGATGTTGCCGACGTCGTCGCGTTTGTCGCCTCCGACGGCGCACGCTGGATCACCGGAGCCAGTATTCCAGTAGACGGCGGATCGAAGCTCTAACCCAGAGGTATTCCCATGAAAACGGAAGCTCCGCCACACACTTAGCGGAGTCGGCGCTCTGCCTCGGTGATCTCCTGATCGTTGATGCTGGCGACCCGTCGGCGCATGCGTCCGTCCGGCGCGAACTCCCACAGCTCAACCCCATAGGAGCGGAACCACTGGCCGGCCGCGTTGTGGCACTCATACTCGAAATGCACGGCGATGCGGTTCTCGTGAGCGGTCCAAAGCTGCTTGCGTAGCCGATAGTCGAGCTCGCGAGCCCACTTGCGTTCCAGAAATGCCACGATCTCCGCGCGTCCGTGGAGAAACTCGTCCCGGTTTCGCCATTCGCTGTCTTCCGTGTATCCCAGCGCCACCTTTTGCGGATCACGCGTGTTCCAGAGATCCTGCGCGACCTGCACCTTGCGCGCCGCACTCTCCATATCGAAGGGTGGAACCAACGCCTGCTGTGTCATACATGCTCCTCCATGAGGAAGAGATGCGCGGTGGAAGGGAAGGACTTTCTATACTGGAAGGGATGCGGAAACTCGATCGCTCCCGCCAGTTGCAGCAACGTGCCGAACAACTCTTGCCCGGTGGAGTGGATTCGCCGGTACGCGCCTTTCGCGCCGTGGGCGGCGATCCGCCTTTCGTCGTGCGAGCCGAGGGCGCCTATCTGTGGGACGCCGATGGCAATCGCTACATCGACTACTTCGGCTCCTGGGGTCCGATGATTCTGGGCCACGCCTTCCCGCCGGTGGTCGAAGCGATCCAACAGGCGGCGGCGCGTTCCGCCAGCTTCGGCGCGTCGACGGCGACCGAGGCAGATCTGGCCGAGTTGGTCACAGCCGCCGTGCCGTCGATCGAAAAGCTGCGCTTCGTCTCGTCGGGCACGGAGGCGACCATGTCGGCGATCCGGCTGGCGCGGGCGTTCGCGAAGCGCAAGTACATCATCAAGTTCGAGGGCTGCTATCACGGTCACGCCGACGGCTTGCTGGTAAAGGCAGGCTCCGGCGTGGCAACCTTCGGCATTCCCGGGTCAGCCGGTGTGCCGGAGGAGATCGCGCACTTCACCCTGGCGCTGCCGTATAACGACATCGCGGCGGTGGAAGCAGCATTCGCGGCGCGGCCGAACGAAATCGCCGCCGTCATCCTCGAGCCCGTCGCCGGCAACATGGGCTGTGTGCCGCCCGAACTCGGCTATCTGGCAGCACTGCGCGAGATAACCACCCGCAAGGGCGCGCTCCTCATCTTCGACGAGGTGATGACAGGCTTCCGTGTGGCGCACGGCGGCGCGCAACAGGTGTATGAGGTTCACCCCGACCTGACCTGCCTGGGCAAAATCATCGGTGGCGGCCTGCCCTGCGGCGCCTTCGGCGGGCGTGCAGAGATCATGGATCTGCTCGCGCCGCTCGGACCTGTCTACCAGGCCGGAACACTCAGCGGCAATCCGCTGGCGATGGCGGCGGGTGTCGCCACGCTTGAATATCTCGCAACCAACAGCGAAGCGGTTTACGGCAATCTGGAGAAGGCGAGCCGCCTGGTCGCTCAAGGCGTCGCCACAGTACTCTCCGAAGCCGGCATCCCGGTGACGACCAATCGCGTAGGCGCAATGTGGACCTGGTTCTTCACGAACGAGCGCGTGGTCGACTTCGTGAGCGCAGCAAAGTCAGACACGGCGCGCTTCGGCGTCTTCCATCGCGCCATGATGGATCGAGGAGTGTGGCTGCCTCCGTCGCAGTTTGAGGCGATCTTCCTTGGCACAGCGCACACGCCGCGAAGTCATCGACGCGACACTCGCTGCCGCGCGGCAGGCTGTCGCCTCGCTTCACGAGACACAGCCTGTACGCTGACGCATCCGTGCAGCAGGATTAGAAGGCCGGCTTCTCCCAATCCGAGAAGACAAACTCCTTCAGATCCTTGCGTTCGCGCGGAGCAACCTCCGACTTGCGCATCTCTTCCGGCAACACTTCCGGATCGCCCAGATATCCGACTGCGGTGACCGCCACCGTCTCGAAGTCGTCCGGGATATGGAACGCAGCCTTCGCCTTCTGGTGATCGAAGCCGGCCATGGAGTGCGCATGCAGCCCCAGCGCTGTAATCTGCAGAACGAAGGTCGCCATCGCTGCGCCGGTGTCGTGCCAGGAGTGGCGGTTGATCTGCCCGTTATGCGCGAAGTGTTTGCGCGCGACCGACAGGATGAGCACCGGCGCGCTCTTGACCCAACCTTGATTGAACTCACCAGCGAGTCGAAGATCTTTTTGTATGTCGCATCGCCGCGCCGCCCTACCAGGAAGCGCCAGGGCTGCTCGTTAAACGAAGACGCCGCCCAGCGTGCGGCCTCGAAGCCTTTCTTCAGGTCTTCGGTTGAAACATCGCGGTCCGCATAGGATCGCGGGCTCCAGCGATGAAGGATGTGTTCGACCATTCCGGCCACTCCGGGGGCATGCTTCAGGCTCTCGATGGATTCTGGTGTTGCCATACGTATTGCTCTCCTTGCTGCTGTCGAA
The DNA here is from genome assembly GCA_963815025.1 of uncultured Acidobacteriaceae bacterium. Classification (GTDB taxonomy): domain Bacteria; phylum Acidobacteriota; class Terriglobia; order Terriglobales; family Acidobacteriaceae; genus KBS-83. Next base: position 1,384,651 of record CAWFFD010000002.1, read on the forward strand.
ACTCGTTCGCGTATCTGCTGGTGTTGGATTCACGAAAGCGAGCGGAGGGTGCCGCATTCACTGTGGATGCAGTCCAAGAGCGGTTGCAACTGCCGGAATAGGGACAGCCTTGCCATTCGTCTTGGTGACGACCGCAAAGCTGCCTTGATAATCCCATACTGCCCAGCCAATGCCTTGCTCTTCAAGGGCCGTGCGGGTGTCGTGCAGCCACGCGGCGCGCATCGCTGGATCCGCGAAGGCCTCATAGACCCCGAACTCGCCGCAGTAGACCGGCACATGGTGCAGCGCGGCCCATTTTCCCGCGAAGCTCAACTCGGAGCGGATGCGTGCGGCGTCCCAGCGATCAAGGCCATAGGTATTGATCCAATGCTGGTCGATAAGCTGCTGTTCCTGCGAGAGGATCGGCCCGATATCTTCCGGAGATGACGGATACGGGACGCCGCGTAGCGGGCGCACCTGATTCATCGTCCAGGTTGCACCCTGGTGGGTGAAGGGGAAGGGTTCGTAGTCGTGAAAGGTATAAATCACGTTGGGGTCCGCGACCGGTTCGAGGGCGAGCAGATCGGTGAGGCCGGAGTAACGCTGTGCCGTCGCGATGATGGTGTGATGTGGGGCCGCCTGGCGGATGGCGGCGAGGGCTCGCGTCTGGACCGCGTTCCACTGCTGCACATTCTCAAACTCAGGTTCGTTCAGCACCTCAAAGAAGACGCGGTCGGGATCGGTCTGCGCGTAGTGGCCGGCCAGCGCGCTCCATAGCGCACAGAATCGGGTGACGGCCGCATCCTCCGTGCGGAGCTGGCGTTTGAACGCATCGGAGGGGTGCACGTCCACGATGACGCGCAGGCCGTCTTTCAACATCATGTTTACCGCCGTGTCGAGCTCCGCGACGAATGCGGCATTGAGGCCATTTGGCGGGGCGTCGTGCAACAGTTCATCGCCATCGATGCTGAGCCGCACATGATCGAAGCCCATGGCGTGCATCAGCGCGATGTCGTCGGCTGTGGTGTAACTGCGCAGGCGCGCAGGCGAGTAGTCGCGTGCTTGCGCAAACCACATGCTGGCGTTGACACCGCGATGCAGCAGTTGCGCGCGTCGAGCCGCCAGGCTCGCGGGCTGCGATTGAGCAACCACGAAGTTGCAGGAGAGAAGGAGACAGGCGAGAAGCATACGCATGACGCCTCCTTTGTACATCAGAAGATGGACACGATGATGGCGTCACACCCAGCCCTGCAACTCGCCCCCACTGGAGATGGAACTGAAACCTCGTTATCATTAACAAGCATGCCACAACCCGTTCCGCGCAACACTCGTCAGAAACAAGCCATTCGCGACGCCTTCATTGAGGCGGATCGGCCGCTCTCCCCGGAAGAAGCTCTTACCGCAGCCCAGCATCGCTATGCGACGCTGGGGATCGCGACCGTATATCGCAATATCAAGTCACTGTTGGCGGACGGCTGGCTCGACCCCATCTCTCTGCCCGGGCAGTCGAGCCGTTATGAGGTGGCAGGGAAGGCGCACCACCACCATTTTCATTGCCGGAGGTGTGGGCGAATGTACGAACTCGGCGGCTGCGCCGGCTCCGTATTGCCGCGTCCGCCGCGAGGCTTTCGCGTGGCGGGGCATGAACTGCTGCTCTACGGCGACTGCGCGCGCTGCGCAGGGAAGAGGCCTGCAAAGAGAATCAGTTGGGACGGCAGATAACGATTCTTTGTTATCATTAACGATACCGCGGCCCACATAGTTCACTCGAGTACGGTAAGGTTCGTTTCTCTATGCACATCGCTATCGTTGTCCACGCACTGCTGGCTGTCTTCGCCCTGGAGGCGGCGGCCATGCTGGCCGCGTGGCTGCTGCGTCAGCGCGAGTATGCGATCACCGCATTGCTTCCGTATCTCGTCAGCGTAGCAACCGGGTTGCTACTGGCCACCGCACTGCTCCATCTGCTGCCAGAAGCGATTGCGAATCTCGGCAATACACCACGCGTCTGGTATCTGCTTGTCGGTGGTCTGTTGGGGCTTTTCTGCGTGGAACAGATTGTGGCAGCGATCGTGCACTCTGAAGACGCGGATGCGGCGATCGTGCATGTCCATGCTCACGGCCATACACATCATTCCCTGCGTCCTGCGAATCTGATTGTCGCCAGCAGCCTGCATAGCTTTCTTGATGGTGTCTCGGTAGCCGCGGCCTTTGCTGCCGGACCGCGTGTTGGCTGGATCACGGCGCTGGCGATCAGCCTGCACGAGGTGCCGCATCGTGTTGGCGACTTTGCCGTGCTGCTGCATGCGGGCTACTCTGCGACAAGCGCGCTGCGCATGGCGGTCCTGCCATCGCTTGGGGCATTGCTCGGAGTGGCGCTGGTGGCGGCCTTTGGAGCCAGCGGCGGCACGGCCGTTTACTGGCTGCTGCCGATCAGCGCAGCCAGCTTTCTTTACATCGCTTGCGTGAATCTGTTGCCGGAATTGCGTCACCAGCACGGCCGGCTCGCGCTGGCGTTGCAGATGCTCTGTCTTTTTGGCGGCGCTGCTCTGGTTGCTCTGGTCGCTGGATTGCCGGGTGCCTAATTTGTAGCGAGCGCCGTTTGGATCTTCAGTATTGTTCGTCCAGGACGCAGCGTGCGCGATTTTCCCTGCCACTCGAAGGTGCCGCTGAGGCCAGGTGGCAGAGTAATTTCGGCCTGGAGGCCGCTGCCCGTCATCTCATAGTGCACAACGATCTCTCCCAGCGGATGGGGATAGCGAACTGTGAGCTTTTTCAGATCGCCAAGCTCCGGGGCGATCCTCACCGTGCGAAAGCCGGGAGTTCCGGGATGCACTCCACCCACGATAGTTAGCAGATCGAAAGTCGGATGCGCGCTCCATGCATGTGAGTCGGAGCGCGAGTCGCCCGGCATCTCCGGCCACGTGCTGAAACCCATCGGAAGTAGCGCGCGCCACGGACCCAGGGATGAGAGGTAAAGACTGCCGAGTCCGGCATGTTCCAGCGCCCGCGCCAGGTAGAAGCGGAAGTAGTAGCTCGCGGGGATCAGGTGTTCCTGATCGTTCACGATGCGGCGGAGGATCTCCTGCTGCTCGCCTTTAGGAATCACGTCATAGAGAACACCGAGAATATTCGCGTGCTCGCTGAAGACGGTGTGGTCCGGAGTGTCAGCCAGCAGCCTGCGTTCCGGCGACCAGCAGTGCTCGTAGATCCCTTCGCGCATGTGCCTCAGTCGCGCGTCATAGGTTGCGGCGACGGCAGGATCGCCCAGTGCGCGCTCCAGCTCCGCAGCGTCGCGCAATGCGCCAACCAGCTCCAGCGAAAGCACGCACGATTCGCCGTGCGCATCGTAGGTCGGGATCTTCTGGCCGTCTGGCACCCAGTCGACAAAGTTCCAATAGGGGGGTTCACGCAGCAGGCCATCCGGCTGCTGATAACGGAAAAACCAGGCCAGCACGTCGCGTGTGCCCTGCAGATTCGCCGTAACGATCTGCGCATCCGGACGGTACCAGTAGAGATCGTCCAGCATGCCGATCCAGTAGAGCGAGAACGGCGGGATGATCTGCTCCAGACTGCTGGGATAGCGGCTCTGCGTGAGCCCTTCTGGAATATGAGAGTTGGCAAACGCTGTGATGGCCTGGCGCGCCAGCCGGTCGTCCCCGGTGACGGCATAGGAGATGAGCGCCTGGATGCGGGTATCGCCGATGTACTGCAACTGCTCGTAGTACGGCGTATCCATATAGGTTTCGTGCGCATCGAGCCGCGCCGTGCGCCAGCCGATCTCCCAGATATGCTGCAAGTCGGCGTCTCCTGAATCGAAGAGAGCACGTTGCTGGAAGGGATATGTGCTCTCATGCGCGCTCAGATGATTCAGTGTGAGTGTTTCGCCACCGGTTTCGATATCGACCTGCATGTACCGCCAGGTGCGCCACCACAGGGGCTCGAAAGTGCGGTCTTGGCTGCCATCGGGCAGCACAATATCGTGAAAACCGATGGCGTGCCGTCCTGCTATGTCGTTGCGGTTCCCCTTCTTGAGCTGCGCGTCGTACAACGCCTCGGCATAGGTAAGGACGATGCGCGAGCCGCGGCCACCACTGAATGTCAGCTCGGGATACGCAGTGGTCAGCGTCTTGCGGTCCAGCAGCACCTGCGTGGTGGTATGCGGTGGGATGGTGAGGGCGCGTTGCGGAAATCCCGAAGCTGCCGCATCGGCCAGGCCGGCGCGGACGATGCCTCCCGGACTCTCATCCGTGTACGTCATCTGCGGCAGGGGATCGGGCAGCAGGCGCCAAGGAATATTCGCGACGTCATGCTCCGATGCCGCCTGGCCTGCATCGGGGCTATCATCCTCGCGCATCGCGGTACGGGCCTGCAGCCAATGTAACGACGTATCGCCGGGCTGCTGCCAGTTCCAGCCGTACGTCGCGGCATCCAGCGCCTCGCCGGGGCTCGCCGCCATGTAATCGCCGCGGCCATCGTTGGCGCGCGGCACTATCGCGATCCCAGGCTCCTCCGCTACCGACCAGCTTCCATTCGTATCGGCAGCCGCCTCCTGTGCTGCGTCACCTTGCACCAGGAAGGCGGTACGGTCGGACATCTGCGAAATCGCCGAGTATATGCCGAAGTTCCATACCGTCGCGGTCAGCAGATTTGTGCCCGCATGGAGCGCAGGAGCGAGATCGAAGGTTTCGTAGTGCCAATGTGGCAGATCGCTCGCCGCGGGACCTGAGCCGATGCGTTGTCCGTTCACGTAGAAGAGGAACCTGCGGTCTCCGCTGACATGAACGATGTAGTGCGGCGGTACCGCGGCCAGCGCGATCGACTTGCGGAAGTGCAGCACGATCGGCTCACGCAAGGGCGCCGTGGGATGCGAGATCCAGATGGCAGACCAGTGCTGGCGCGGCTCTTCAGAGCGGATGGCCAGCGACGCGGCAACCACGACAACGGCGAAAACGAGCAGAATCAGACGGCGAAGTGAAGGTTTGCGGATGAACAATATGGGAACCCCGTGAACGCGAGAATCGCGCAGTTTGAAGCATCACGCGGAAAGCATGATCTTACTGCGCGGCCTTCCGGGCACAGAGTTGCTAGGACTTCGCACGTAGGGGGGTGCTCTTACCCCTTTCAAGGATTCCAGCCGCTCCTTCATCCAGGCGCTCCGTGGAATGTTGGGAACGTCATCAGGGGTAACTGAATGTGCAATGCCGTGAAGGATGGGTGAGATCGGTAAAGACTGGAAATCAGGTTGTGGGGAAACGCATTCGCCAACCCCGGAAGCGTTCGATAATTCGGTCATTTGGCCACGTTAGCCAAGCTGCCTGACATTTTTGCTTGACAGCTCGAAATCCGAATCGCTAGGGTGTTGTCCATCGATTTTCTGGTGGGATCGTTATCACAGGGAATATCCCGGGACCCACGGAGACCGCCCAAGTGGACGGCTCTAAAAGCAGTAACTGATTTGAACGACTTAGTGTTTCAGGAGGCGGTTGTGACACCTATATCCGAGCACCGTGGCAGGCCACGTCTCTCCATCCGATTTGCAATCCAGCTTTTGACGTTGTGCTTCGTGCTCGTTGCCGCTCGCGGCGCGTGGGCGCAGGCCAACGCGGGCGTCACGGGAACAGTCACGGACGCCGCAGGCGCAATCATTCCCGACGCTAACGTGACCATCGTGAACGAGGGCACATCGGTGTCTGGCAAGACGGTGACGTCCGGGTCCGGAACGTATTCTTTCACCGGCCTCACTCCAGGGGTCTACACGGTCACGGTGGAGAAGGCGGGATTCAAGAAATCTGTCCAGAATCACGTCAACGTTGAGGTCACTGTCAACTCGACCATCAACTTTTCACTGCCCAGTGGCGCCGTCACCGAGACCGTAGAGGTGGAAGCGCAGCAGATTACGTTGAACACGACCCAGCCGCAGATCGGCAGCACGGTTGAGCCGGTGGTTGTGAAGGCGCTTCCCGCCCAGGTGTCCGGCCGAGGCCGGCAGATCGACACGCTGCAGTTCCTGGCGCCAGGAACGACCGGAAGCACCTTCTCGCATCGCATCAGTGGCGGCGTCGACTTCGAGCAGGAGATCCTGTACAACGGCATTCCAGCCCCGCAGCCGGAGACGGAAGGCTACACCCTAAATTTCAATCCGCCCTACGAAATGGTGCAGGAATTTCGCGTTGAGCGGTCCACATTCTCCGCACAATACGGATTGGGTCAGGGCGCACTGACTTATCAGATGGCCTCGGGTACAAATCGATACCATGGCGATTTATTCGAGATTAACCGCAACAGCTTCTTCGATTCAGAGGGCTACTTCAATAACAAGTTCCATAGTTCGAGCCCGGGTGTTCCAACCGACCACGAGAACAACTACGGCTTCACCATCGGTGGCCCAATCTCTATTCCCAAGCTCTACAACGGGAAGGATAGGACCTTCGGTCACTACAGCCAGGAGTGGTACAAGGAGAATAGCGAAGATACGGATGTCTCCACGGTTCCAACCGCGCGTGAGAAGACCGGCGATTTCGGCGACTTCGTTGACGGCTCTACTGGCGCATTGATTCCGATTTTCGACCCGCTCACCGGACAGCAATTTCCAGGCAATAAGATCCCCGCGAACCGCTTCAGCCCAACATCCGCGGCGTTGTTGCAATACATTCCCAATCCGGATCGTCCTGGCAGCGGCATTGGTGGCCTGGATTCAAACAAGAGCTTTACCCCATTCATCAATCCACACATTCAACATGTCTGGGGATTCACCGTCGATCAAACGATCAACCAGCAGCAGTCCCTGCATTACAGTCAGTGGCGCAACAGTTTCAGCAACTACAGCTTCGATAACTCCCCGCTTGTGATCCAGCCCAATCCGCTGAACAGCATGAAGTATGAGCCAGCGCTGGGCAGCGGCTTCCTCTTGACTTACAACAACACCTTGTCTCCGAACTTGATCATGACCGCAGGCTTCGGCTGGATCGGCGAGATCAACAATCAGTTCAACCAAACTAAGTTCAGTCCCTCGCAAGTTCAGGATGGAATCATTCCACCGTATATCGTGTGGGACGGCCAGCACACTCTCACCAAGTGGGGCACGCAAGGTTCATGGACGCAGTCCATCAACCGCAAGCTGGGCATCGCCATCGAGAACAACTATTTGCTCAGTCATGGTCGACATACCATCAACTTCGGAATTGACATCCGGCGTGCGTACCAGGATGACAATGAAGACCAGACAGCCGGCGGCCAGTTCAATTTCAGTCACAACACGACTGCCGATCCAAACAATCTGCCCACTACGGGTAGTGCGTTTGCCAGCTTCTTGCTCGGCCAGGTCGATGCCGCAAACCGTAGCAACAACATAGAGCTGAGACTGCGCAACCTCGCGGTGTCGCCTTACGTCCAGGACGACATCAAGTTGTCGCCCAAGTTGACTCTCAACGTCGGCTTGCGGTGGGACATCCAGGTACCCTTCACGGAGAACAACAATCTGATTGTTTTCTTTGACCCCACGGTGAAGAACCCCGCTGCCGGCAACCGGCTCGGTGCAGCCACTCAATTCGGCAATTGCCCTGGCTGCGCAGGCTTTGATCGCGCAGATATCCACTGGGGACACTTCGGACCCCGCCTGGGCTTTGCGTACCAGGTCAACCCCAAGACGGTGGTCCAGGCGGGCTTCTCCGTTGCTTTCTTGAACGGCGGCGCCTACGAATATGGAACCAGCAAGACAGCGGTGAACTACGGCATCCTGCTAGTCGGTTCCTTTACCCGTCTCAGCGGCGGCACCAACTCACCCGCTTACGGTAGTTGGGATAAAAGCCAACTGCCCAATCCGCAACCGAGACCATTCAGTCCGAGCCTCGGCGTAGGAACACAAATCAGCGACTTCAGCAAAAACGACGGATTCGCGCCATATAGCCAGCAGTGGAATGTCAATGTGCAGCATGAATTGCCATGGAACACATTCATGCAAGTGGCATGGGTCGGCGACCGTGTCATCCATCTGCCCAGCCAATTGAATGCACCGAATCAGTTGGACACCAAGTATCTGCCGTTGGGTAATGACCTTGCGCTGAAGTTCTCAGATGGAACTGCGCAGGCGAAGGGCTATACGCTTCCCTATCCGAATTTCGTTGCCGACTTCGCCGGCGGATCAACCGTGGCGCAGTCACTAACCCCGTACCCTCAATACACCAAGATCTTCAACAACTTTGAGGGTTCCGGCACGACCTACTACCAGAGCTTGCAGGCCCAGGTCGAGAAGCGCTTTACCAATGGCTTATCCTTCCTGGCCGGTTACACGCTCTCCCGACAGTACGACAACACCAGCAGCGGATTCAGCAGTTTCGCCAATGGTGGCTCTGAATAAGTACAACCAGAAAGTGGAATGGGCCGTTTCGTCAAACAGCCCGCCGAGCACTCTGAAGTTGAGCGGAACCTACGAATTGCCGATTGGTCCCGGAAAGAAGTTCTTCGACAACAAGGGAGTGACTGGCCAAATCGTGGGTGGTTGGCAGGTAGGTTGGATCCTGGACTACGAGGCAGGTACCCCATTCGGCGTGACCGAAAACGGTACGCCTTTCCCGAACGGCTTTAACCGGCCCAACCGCGTCTCTTCAGTGAAGCTGAAGACCGCCTCTTACAGCAAAGTTGGCGATCAATTCAGCGGAAAGATAGCAGCGGCTCAGATTTTCGACGCGGGCGGTTTCGCTGCTACTCCGTCACAGTACGTGCTCGGTGATGCGCAGAGAAACTACAACGAATTGCGTGATCCTGCGAACTACAACGAGAGCGTAAACGTACGCAAACACTTCTACTTCGGCGAACGCTTCCAGGGTATTCTCCAAGTCGATTACTTCAACGTCCTAAATCGAACTATCTTCCAGAATCCCGACACGAACCAAAGCGACGGCACGTTTGGGCAAGTGACTGGTCAAGGTGGAAATAGTCAAATCGGACCGAATAATCGGCAAGGGCAGGTTCAGTTCCGATTAGAATTCTGATCTTTGCAAACAATGCTCGTCATATAACTCTCCAACCGGACTGCCACAAAGCAGTCCGGTCCTTTCTAAGTCCTTCTATAATGCGGAGTCATGAAATCGGCTCGTCACGCCATGGGTTCGCGCTCTATCCTTCGCTCGTGCATCACGTTATCTCTCTGTGGGCTCTGCATCGCGATTCCTGCACAGTCGCAGGATGGCGAAGTCACTCCGCAGGTGCAGCAGCTCTACGCGCAAGCCCAGGCGGCGCAACAACAAAACGACATCCCCGCAGCCATCCAGAAGTATCGCGAGATGATTCGCCTCGCACCTCACCTCGCCGCTGCCTACAACAATCTGGGACGGCTCTACTTCAACCAGCACGATTACGGGCATGCCGCCCAGACCCTTGCACAGGGCCTGAAACTGAATCCAGACATGCCAACGGCCTCCGCCATGCTCGGAATGAGCTATCTCGAAATAGGTCAGGTCGATAAGGCAGAAGAGCCCCTGCAAACCGCGCTCCGCGCCAATCCGAAGGACAACGTAGTGCAGATCGCGTTGGCCAAAGTATCTTATCCGTCTGGGCAAATACGATGCGGCTGTCAGCGTGCTGAAGGCTTACGTCGGAGAGAATCCGCGAGACCAGGAAGGCTTGTATCTGCTCGGCAAGACGTACCTGCAATTGTCGGAAGACTCGCTCGGCAAGATCAATCAGATTGATCCCAACTCAGTCGTGGCCCATGAAGTTGCGGGCGAGATCGACGAGAGCATGCACAATTACGACGGAGCGCTTGTCGAATATAAGAAGGCGATCGACCTTGCACCCGATCAGCCGGAACCGCATGTACATATGGCGAATACATTCTGGTCGATCAGTAAATGGGATTCAGCGCGCACAGAATTTGAAGCCGGGCTGTCACACGATCCGAACAACTGCACGGCTCACTGGAAGCTGGGAAACACGATTCTGGAAGCAAATGGTGAGCCGGGAGACGCGTTATCGCATTTGAATAAAGCCGTGGAGCTGTGCCCGGATCTGATGCAGGCTCGAGTCGACCGCGCGCGAGCACTGATCAAGACTGAAAAGCAGGATCAGGCGTTGCCGGATCTCCTGCTTGCAGAAAAGGAGAGCCCCGACGAACCTTCGATTCATTTCCTCCTCGCTTCCGTGTACAGGAAGCAGGGAAAGACTGCGCAGGCGCAGGAGGAGACGCGTACCTATGGCCGGCTGCAGCGCAAGGCGAGTGAAGGAGTCGCCGCACAGGCCAATGAATCGATTGACATCAAGAGCGCGGCGCACTGACCCCGTGCGAAAAGCACGACGCTCTGACCCGTGCGAAAAGCGCGGCGCTCTGACCTCGTGCGAAAGCACGGAGCTCTGACCTCGTGCAGCGAAGCGGCCGGTCCAGAGGAGTCTTGCCTTCTGGACCTCACACCCTGGGTATTGCTGCTATCGCTTTCCTTCTTTGTCATGGTGGAATAGCGCAACAATCCTCACCGCCTCAGGGCGGTGCAAGCACTGGAGGCGCCCATGCTCCAATCCATGACGCGGAACATCGTCCCATCACTGCGGGCGGATTCGTCAAGGATGGCCCCGTTGTGTTCAAGGATGTATCGAAGCAATCCGGATTGACGAGCTGGCGTTATGCGGGTGGCTCGGCCGAAAAGCGCTACATCGTGGAATCGCTTGGCGGCGGCGTGGCTCTATTGGACTACGACAACGATGGTTGGCTCGATATCTATCTCGTCAACGGCATGACCTACGATGCCATGAGCGGAAAAGCCGAAGCACCGCACGCTGCGCTGTTTCATAACAACCACGACGGTACATTTACCAATGTTGCGGCAAAGGCCGGCGTGACGAACGATCGTTGGGGCGTGGGCGTCGCCGTGGGGGACTATGACAACGATGGCTGGCCAGATCTATATGTAACCAATCTGGGTAAAAATCGGCTCTACCATAACAATCACGACGGGACCTTCACCGACGTTGCGGAGAAGGCGGGAGTCGCGCTCGGCGGCTGGTCAACCGGGCCTACATTTGGAGATTACGACGGCGACGGCCGTCTGGATCTGTTCGTGCCTGGCTATACCGACTACGACTTTAACGACCCGCCCGCAGTTGGATCGAAGTCTGTTGTCTCGAACTATTGTCAGTTCCGCGGCGTCAGCGTGTTTTGTGGACCGCGCGGACTGAGAGGCGAACACGATCATCTCTTCCATAACGATGGAAATGGAAAATTCACCGATGTCAGCCAGCACGCTGGCGTGGCCGACACGCCGGGATACTACGGCCTGACATCGCTCTTTGTTGATTTGAACGACGATGGAAAGCCGGAGTTGCTGGTGGCAGACGACTCGACGCCGAACTATCTCTATCGCAACAAGGGCGACGGAACATTCGAGGATCTTAGCTTTGAGTCCGGCTATGCAGTGAACCACGATGGTCGAGAGACGGCGACCATGGGCATCGCAGTGGGGGATGACCGAAACATTGGCCGTCTGGATATTCTGGACACCGATTTTTCCGATGACTATAAGGTTCTTTATAGGAATGACGGCGACCTGAATTTCAGCGATTCCAGCTACGAAGCAGGAGTGGGCAAAGATACAATTCCATTTCTCAGTTGGGGCGACGGGCTCATCGACTACGACAATGACGGCTGGAAGGACATCTTTATCGCCAGCGGTCATGTCTATAAGCAGGTCGAAGACCACGACTGGGGCACAAGTTTTGCCCAGCGTCCGTTGCTACTGCGAAACATTGGCAACGGCAAGTTCGCGCTGGTACCGGCGGTGCAGGGAACTGGGCTCGCGGTGGTGGTGCCGGCGCGCGGCGCAGCCTTCGGCGATCTATTCAACGATGGCAAGATCGATGCCGTACTGAACAATCTCGACTCCACGCCGACCCTCCTGCGTAATGTGAATCCAGATCAGCATCACTGGATCGAATTCCGGCTCATCGGAGGAGCAGGGAAACCACGCGACGCGGTGGGCGCCGCCATCTTCGTGACGACAGGAAAAATAACGCAGCGCGGCGATGTGTTGAGCGGCGGCAGCTTCGCGTCGTCGAACGATCCGCGAGTGCACTTCGGTTTGGGCGATGCCACTTCGGTGGATTCTGTAAGGGTTCGCTGGCCCGGCGGTGGGCCCACCGAGACGGTTGCCGTTCCGGGCGTAGATCGTATTCTCACGATAGAACAGGGCCGCGGCGTCACGAGCGAATATTGTCCCAAGTGCTCAACGGGAAAACGCCAGTGAATGCAATGCGGCCCAAAGCCGGACGATTGTTCGCCCTGTTGCTGTTGCTTTGCGGCACGGCGTATGCATTTCAGGCGAGCCCGGTTCGCGTCGCCGATGCGAAGTGTGAGTCATGCCACAAAGCAATCTTCCAGAAATATCTCTCCACACCTATGGCGCGCGCCAGCGGGGGTGCCCAGGAGAATCTGATCCCTGGCGCCTTTGTTCACAGCCCATCCGGAGTTGAATACTCGGTCTCGAATGCGAATGGACAGCCCCGTCTGGCATTTCGAAGCAGGAAGGATCCACATATCTCCGGGGAATACGCGCTGAGCTATTTCCTCGGTTCGGGTCATCTCGGCACGACCTATCTCTACGAACTCAACCACTATCTCTTTGAATCGCCGGTTGCCTGGTATGCCGCATCGCACGGCTACGATATGAAGCCGGGCCTGGCGGAGATGGCACAGATGCCGCCCTCTTTGCCGATGCAGAGCAGTTGTCTGCGGTGCCATATGAGCGCGGTCCAGCGAAGCGATCCCGGAACCATCAATCGATACAGTGGACAGCCATTTCTGCACGGCGGCATTACCTGCGAGGCCTGTCACGGAGACGCGCAGCGACATGTGAATAGCGGCGGCAAAGCCGCAATCGTGAATCCGGCACATCTTGATCCGGAGCGTCGCGATTCGGTCTGCATCAGTTGCCATCTCGAAGGAGATGTCTCTGTGGAACGTGCCGGACATTCCGCCATCGACTATCGGCCCGGCGACTCTATCTCCGACTATCTCGCCTTTTATGTCTACTCCGGGAATAACATGACTGCCCGAGGAGTGAGCGAAGTTGAGCAGTTTGCTCAGAGCACGTGCAAGCGCATGAGCAGGGACAAGATGTCCTGCACTAGCTGTCATGACCCTCATTTCACGCCTGCACCGGAACAGCGCGTGGCGTTCTTCCGTGCGAAGTGCCTTGCGTGTCATAACCAGCCACAGTTTGCCGCATCTCACCATCCGGAAAATCCTGACTGCACAAGCTGTCACATGCGACACACGGGAGCAGAAAATATTCCGCACGTCGCATGGACAGACCACCGAATCCTTAAGCTGCCAGCGCCGCTTGATGCTCCCACGGAAGATCCACCGAGCGCTGAGCTCTCGCCCGTCCTCTCCCCAGGTGCCACTCAGCGCGATCTGGCCATGGCATACTATCAAGCCTTCCTCGAAGGCAATCAGTCGGCCGAGCCAATGGCCTGGAAGCTGCTGCAGGAACAACGCAGCGCCATGGGAAACGATGAAAGGGCGCTCGATGCCTTTGGAAATTTAAGCGCCGAGCGCGGGGAGAGCCAGGCTGCAGAGGCGGCTTTCCAGCAGGTGCTGAAGCTGGATCCCCGCGATCTGACAGCTCTGTCCAATCTCGGTATCCTGCATGCGAAACAAGGGAATCTTCCATCGGCAATTTCGTTGTTGCAATCGGCGTTCAGCGCAAACCAGGACATTGCCGGCCTGGCAATGAATCTGGCGCGCGTACAGTGCATGGCCGGTGACGCGGCGGGCGCTCGCGCCACAGTGGAGGCGGCACTGGTCTACGCTCCCGGCCTTGAGGATCTGCTGCGCATGCGCGACCAGATGCCAGGCTGCGGTGCTCCGAAGAGCCAGGAAGCAGCGCCGCGATGAAGTGCATCCGCCAGTGCGGTCTGTCTGCATGCGTACTGCTTCTTCTCCTTGCCCGGCCGGGCCACTCCCAATCGCCGGCCGCGTCACTGCAGGAGGCGCGCTCCCTGCTCGCGGCAGGGAAAGTCTCCGAGGCGGAGACGGTTCTCCGTGCCTATCTCAAAAGCGATCCATCATCCGCGGACGCGCACTATCTGCTCGGCGATGTACTCTTTCGCGAGCAAAAAGCGCGGGAGTCCCTTGCCGAATTAACCGCAGGAGCGAAGTTCAAACATCCTGGAGCGAGTGAGTTGAAAACCGTCGCGTCCGACTATGTATTGCTCGCGGATTTTGCAGACGCGGACAAGTGGTTCTCTGAGGTCACAGCGGAAACTCCGAACGACGCCGAGGCCTGGTACCTGCTGGGCCGCACCAAGTACAACGAGAACCGCTTTGCTGAGGCCATCGCAGCCTTCGAGCATGTTTTGACGCTTCGCCCGAAAGATGTCCAGACGGAAGACAACCTGGGACTGTCTGAACAGGGGCTGGGACATATGGAGCAGGCAAAAGCCGCCTTCCAAACCGCCATCGACTGGCAACACGATGCACCTGCGGACGCGCAGCCCTACCTCAACCTTGGAATCCTGCTGACCGATCAAGGCGACCTGACCGGCGCAATCCAGCAACTGACCAAGGCTGCCGCTCTCGCTCCCGGCAATCCCACGATTCATGAGGAGTTGGGCCGTGCGCTGCAGACCAAGGGAGACATGGAAGGAGCGCAGTCGCAGCTTGAGACGGCTGTCAAGCTGGCGCCGAATGCAGCGGCACTCCACTTCAAGCTGGGCCAGATCTATCGGCACCGGGGTTTCAACGATCGCGCACAGCAGGAGTTCGCTATCTGCGCGAAACTCAACGGAGGCCATTCGTCGACGGAAGTGCCGAACCCTTTCTCTCCAGCCAGGCCTGCAAAGCCGTAGGCTGCGAAACACTCTCGCAGGATCGCCCGCCATCCGTGTATATATGGATGGCGCTTCGATTTCAGAGAGTGAGTTGGCATGGGTAGCCGGGCGATCCGGCCAAATTCTGGAGGTGACATGAACATATTGGGCGTCGATATCGGCGGCACCAACCTGAAATTTCGCACGCAGAAACAGGAAGAAATCATCAAGGTGCCCTCCGGACCGAAGATGACGCCTGAGGTCATGATGGCTGCGATCAAGAAGCATACCGCCGGCTGGAAGTACGACCATGTTTCTGTCGGCTTTCCCGGGCCCGTAATCCACGACAAGCCATTGCTGGAGCCGCACAACCTCGGCAAGGGGTGGGTGCACTTCGACTTTAAGAAGGCGTTCGGCAACAAGCCGCTGAAATTTCTCAATGACGCTGCCATGCAGGCAATGGGCAGTTATAACGGTGGCCGCATGCTCTACCTCGGGCTCGGCACCGGCCTGGGCTCTGCAATGGTGGTGGATGGGTCGGTGCAGGCGATGGAGCTCGCGCATCTGCCCTGGAGAAAACAGAAGACCTACGAGGACTATCTCGGCAAAGCGGGGCTGCAACAGTACGGGCGCAAGAAATGGGAGAAGAACGTGTTGAAAGTCATCGAGCTGATGTCGACAGCCATGGAAGCCGACTCTGTCGTTCTCGGCGGCGGCAATGCAAAGTTGATGCAAAAACTGCCGAAGAACGTCTTCCTCGGATCGAACGATAACGCGTTCAAAGGCGCATTCATGCTCTGGCAGCACGAGAAAAAGTAGCGTCGGAGATATTGCCCCCTTCGCCAGTCGGCGGAGGGATGTCATGCGCGGCAATCAGGCGAAGGCAACAGGCGGTGCGAACCTGCCGCCGCCGAATGATCCACTCGCACGATCGGTCTCCAAAAAGAACACCATTATGTCGTTTGGGTCGATGCCTGCTTCGCCAAGGTTTTCAACCAGGGCGGCAACAAGACCCTTTTTCCTATCGGTGTCAGTCCCTGAAGATACCAACACTTCAATCATCAACACCTGGTCGGTGCGCGGCTTGGGCAGTTCGGGATAGAAAGGATCGACCCTGAGGTCACATGGTGCCAACGAAAGGAAACGCTGGAAGAGGTCGCCCTTTGGATATCCAGCAGCAGTGCTTGCAGCGTGAATGGCTCTGGAAAGGCGGTCTTTCTCGTTGGTCGACCGGTTCGACTGCATCGTTACGGTAAACAAGGGCACAGAGCCTCCTGATTGCTTAGATATTTTTGCCTCGCAAGCTGACTTGGTTCCTCCGGGTGTGAGCGAAGTCGGCTCTGCCACTCTTTAGGTCTTCTAAGGTCGTGGTCCGTTCTTCGTCAAACTGAGTGCGAATACCGTTCTCCCCGGATTCGTTGCCTCGAGGGAGACGCCACCACCATGCTCTTCGGCTATTCGACGAGCGAGGGTGAGCCCCAGGCCTGTTCCGTTTGGTTTTCCTGCAGTCACGAACGGATCGAACAACGTCCTTCGGACCGAGGCAGGTATACCGGGTCCATTGTCCAAGATTGTGACGTAGATCCGTTCATCGGCCTCCGTAAGGTGGACCTTCACTTCAGGCGCGTGAGTTGAGCGTATCGCAGCCTGGCAGGCATTGAGCAGCAAGTTATAAATGGCACTTTCAAGATTCCTCGCATCGATATCTGCTTCCGCCGGCGGGAACTTGCCGACTGAGATGGATACGTTCCGTCCCTCGGGATGAAACTTCACTGCCGCCACAGCTCTGTCTACAACCAAAGAAACGCGCTCGTGGGCGAGCGGATTTTTCCGTCCCGTACTACCGAATTGCAGTATGGAATCAATGCGCTCCGTCATCGCGAGCACTGCTTCTTGAATTTCGAGCAGCAGATCGGCCCGCGTACTCGCACATCTGTCGTGGCGCTCGAGGAGCTCGGCGTTGGCATAGATCGCCGTGAGCGAGTGGCGCATATCGTGGGATATCGAGCATGCCATCCTGCCGATTGCCGACATCCGCTCTGTCTCTATCAGCTCTGTCTCTATCAGTTGGCTTGGTGCACGCCGTTCGTTTCGCAGATCCAGAGCAACACGCTTATCGAACATGAGAATATTGCCGCCGTCCGAAATCTCTGGTTTCCTAAGGCGTGTTGCCACTGTTCCCCCTGGTGTTCCATGTTCGTGTTGCTCGAGACGAGTTTGCCTCGAAGATAGTCAGCGATGGTGCGAACGGGCCCCGAAATGCCTCTTCCTCAAGGTCAAGACCCCGTTTGGGAGCTCGGAACGATGTCTGTTGGAGTCGTCAGAGAACGCAGAACCGCCTCTAGAGTCGTGCGTTCTTTGCGGGAGTTAGCCTCGCCAGATTCAAAGTCGATCCAGCCTTCGTTGAAGCCGTCGATCATCCGGATCCTTGGCACGGGGTTCTTCATGCCTTGCGAGCGAAACAGTATCTCCCATTGGTCATGTGGAACTGCTTCCGTCCGCACCGGGCGCTCCAGTACGCTGCTGAAACCCGCAGCAATATCATTCGCGGAGTAACGCCTCGGCCCTTCGAGTTCAACAACCCGGACTCCCGTCCACGTTTGATTCAGGAGTTCTGCCGCGGTTCGCGCGATGTCGTCTGCTGCAACCATCGGGATCCGGTGATCGAGAGGTTGCAAAAAACTGGGAATCACGCCCTTGCGCGCCGCTTCCACATCCCATGCCGCGTTCTCCATGAACCAGGCGGCACGCAATAAGGCAACCGGGACCGAGGTAGTGCGCAGCATCTCTTCCGTGACTGTGGAGTTGCTCAGAAGGTTGGGTTCCGCAACATGGGCTCCAACCGTGGAGAGAAACACGACCTTCTCCGGCCGGGCAGTTTCGATGGCCTGCCGAATGGCCGCAGCCGCCTTGTGCGTCTCAGGAAATCCGGGTTCGGGATCGTAGTTCGGGGGTGTCATCAGGAAGACGCCTTCGGTGCAGTGAAAGGCTTTGGTGAGACCCGCGGCATCCTCAACGCTGGCGATTGCGATATCACAGCCTTGAGCGGACCAGAAACGTCCCTTCTCGGCATCCCGAACCACTGCTCGCACCTGGTGTCCAGCTGCCAGAAGATTGCGAGCCACCGCTCCGCCTACCTTGCCAGTGATTCCAGTAATTGCAAACATAATCGACTCCGCTCCGGATTGTTGTTGAGCTGGAGATCTGATGTCGAACTTGATTGTCTCGATCTAGGCATCAGTGACATATTAGAAATGACGAAATGCATGAATAAGAATCTCGATGAACGGACCATGAACGGGATGAGCGTCTTTGCCGCGATTGTGCGGTGCGGCAGCTTTGCCGGTGCAGGCAAAGCGCTGAACATGTCACAGTCAGGTGTAAGCCGGTCCATTGCCCGGCTGGAAGCTCGCCTCGGAATGCGATTGTTCGAGCGCACCACGCGCTCCGTCTCCATGACCGATGAAGGACGGCGGTTATTCGTGCAAGTCGGCCCACTGCTGACTGGCCTCGAAGACGCTGTGGCTTCGGTGATGGAAGGACGAGAACTGGTACGGGGCAGGCTGCGCGTGCAAATGCATCGCACGTTCGCACATTTCCTGGAAGGAGTACGGCTCAGGGCGTTTCTCGAAGCCCACCCGGAACTTGAACTCGAACTGATAACTCGTGATCAACTCGGCGATCTGGTAAGCGAGGGCTTCGACCTTGCCATCCATATCGGAAGACCGCCGGTTTCGAGCCTGGTTGCGAGAAAGCTTTGGGACACGCGCATCCTGACCGTCGCCGCTCCCTCTTACTTCAAGCGACGCAAGCATCCAGCCACGCCGCAGGACCTCGTGACGGACAGACATATCCTGATTGATTATCGCGACCCGGAGACTGGGCGTCCGTTCGAATGGGAATTCCATCGTGGCCGAAGAATCGTAAAGACGCCCACCAGTGGTCACATCATCGTCAGCGACATCATCACCATGCACAATCTCTGCCTGGCAGGTTATGGAATCGTGCAGGTGATGGAAAATGCTGTGTCGCGATTGTTGAGGCAAGGGAGGCTGATCGACCTGTTCCCGGACTGGCCGGATGAGCGCTTCCCCTTCTATGCCGTCTATCCATCGCGTAAGCATTTGCCGGCCAAGACCCGCGCATTCCTCGACTTCGTTGTCTCGCTACCTTCCTCCGACACTGCCAATGTCCTGGATTAGCTGACCATTCAACGCACGTCGGTACAGAAGGCTGAAGCCCAAATTTCCAGGCCGAAATCTGGGCTTCGCACGTTGGTCGGGCTGCTGGTTGACTATTGGTCGTTACCCACAGTCAGTTCGGTGGAGACGGGTTTGAGATAACCAAAGAGGCCGCCTGCGCCGTGGTCAGGGCCGGCGGTGAAATAGAGCTCAGAGGCGGGTGAGCCGGCCGGGTCGTAGCTGCCGGCGGCGGCACTGTTGCCAGGGCTGAGGGCCCAGAGGCCGTTAATGGAGAGCGGCTTTCCAGTTGCGTCCTCGACGAGGCCGAGGAACTTGCCGGTGGCGAGATCGTAGGTGGCAATCGTTCCGCTGCCCTCAGAGTTGCCGCCACCGGCGAACTGGCCGATGAGCAGGTCATGGCTATCGATGCCGAAGTCGAGTGGTGCGAGGGCTACGCCCCAGGGCGCGTTGAGCCAGTCGCCGTGCTCGAGACGCTGCAGGAGCTGGCCATCTGAAGTGAAGATATCGACGTAGCCGAGGCCCGGGCCATCGGTTTCCAGCGGGTTGCCTTCCTCGTGGAGGACGAAGGTGACGACAACGTCGTTACCTATGGCCTGAACGTTGAAGGGCACGTAGTTCCGGGGAGAGACGATCGTCGGTAAACGGCTTGTCATTGTAGTAGCCGCGGTCCTGGTCGCGATCTCCATTCCGGCTTGGCTGCAACGTGACTTTGTGGAAGGCGTTGTCGTAGACGTCGACAGTACCTTTATTGAAATTAGCTGCGTAGAGATAGCGCTTGCCTTGGACGATGGCGCTGGTGAGGCCGGTGTAGCTGGAGCCGTTGGTGGTTTTGACCACGACGACTGCGTGCGTAGAGGGCGCCGCGCCACCGGCAGCTATTCCAACGGCGGGGTTCCATCCGGCGATGGTGCCATCGATAGTGGAGAAGAGAAAATCGGCGGGCGCGTTTGGAGCAAGGAGAAAGTCCGTAAGGCTGGCGTTGGCGATGGTGCCGGTAGGAGTGCCAGTGGGAAATGCCTTGCTGTTGGGATCTGCTTTCGGAATGGTCACGACAAGTGGATTGATGGCTCCGGCGCCGTTGTAGAGAGTGCTCAGGCCAGTGCCGTTGTCGGACACCCACCACGGGCTGCTGGAAGTGCGGGAGAGCCCCCAGGGATTGACGAGATGAGGATCGGTGACAGAGGCCACGCCGGATGTGTTGGCTACGAGATTGACCTGCGTGTAGTGCTGCGCGGAGGCAAACGATCCTGCGGACAAGGCCAGCGACACAGCGCTTGCCACGCATAGAAGTTTCTTCATAACTTAGTCTCCTGGAACTGTAAGGCCCCGCTTTCTGGGTCTTGCCGCATAGACCGACAGAGTCGGATGCAATGGCTGGATATTTCATGCACGCGGGGGTGAGCAGGAAATTCCTCACCGAGCGTATCCCCGACAGCGCACCTCGGATGTCAGGGAGATGTCATCGCTTTGTCGCCAGATTTGGGTCTTGGTGGTGCGACTCCGTCTAAGTCTCGAAAGACTTTGAAGCCGAATCAACAATCGCGCAGATAGGAGGACGCAGATAGCAGAACAAGGATGAATGCAAACAAACTGCAACAATGCTCGATGCATTACTAAGTTGCTGAAATGTGGTGGCCAGAGACGGGATCGAACCGCCGACGCCGGCCTTTTCAGGGCCCCCTACCAATGGATCTAAGTGGCCTGGAATCAGCGGACGCGATTGATACGAAAAACGTTAGAGCAGCGCGACTTAGGATCGTTTGGGATGATTAGGGATCACTTCTTCTGCAGGTTGTTCGCGTATTGTTCCTGCCTAGAAGTTCGACTGATCACTGTTCCAAGTACGCAAAGGGCCGTCTTTGCGATACACCTCGCCAATTGGTGAGACGGGCACTGGGAGAACCGAGCCCGGCCAAATGGCGTACGACTCGCTACATTGCGGCTCCGTAGCCGTCGTGCAGCCGTTTGCGGAATTATGCGCTGCGTTGAACGCCGTCTAGTCCGCCGTGAAGGCATGAATTCCGTCGGCATGCCGCTTGGACCTCTGTTCTCCTAATATTGCAATCTCAGCCGAAACAAACGTATCGGAATATGGTTGCTTGGTGTAGACGTCACCCGCTTTGAAAAACTTGATTACGGTGCGAAGTCTACGCAAACGTGACGAATGCTATGCAGGCTGATGCAAAAGCGATCTTGAAAAGCCCTTTGATCTCCAGCCCGAGGCGCAATGTCCGAACCCAAGAACCAGAAATCAAGATCGTATCGATTGGTCGCGTCTGCGATCCGCATCCTCCCTGACTGACTCCAACGGACTGAGAAAGTACGCGTTGGGTCGGCGGTCAAGATCGCCGAATATGTCTCATTCTTCGAAGACAGTTGGCAGTGGAACGGGTCGGTCGTATCATCGGCTAGTTCGTACAGACGAAATGATCTGCCCAGGATGATTCCCCAGTTGACGTTTCTCCGCTCGCGCAGAGGACCGATGGGTTTCTCCGGCTCGGGACGAGGCCCCGCATCTATCGTTGCTTCTCGATACGTTGTTCGGGTGCTGGAGATCTGCGTTTTCCTCGCGCTTGCATGCTCGTGCGCTGCCGCGTTTGACAGCGATCGGTCCATTGCCCAACTCGCGCATACAGCGTGGGGTTCGAAAGAGGGGGCGCCGAGTCCGGTTACAGCGTTGGCACAAACCTCAGACGGTTATCTTTGGCTGGGAGGTCCCGACGGTCTCTATCGGTTCGACGGTGTAGTCTTCGAGCGCTACCACCCTCAATCGGGCGTCCCCTTCCCGATCGGTTCCGTGAGTTCACTTTTAGCTGTTTCCAATGGGGACCTTTGGATCGGCTTTTCATCCGGAGGGGTCAGCGTTCTCCGGCACGCAAACGTAACGAACTATGGTATCCGCGAAGGAGTGCCAAGGGGAGCGGTATCGGACTTCGCGCAGGATCGGGCAGGGACGATTTGGGTTGCGACCGGTGGCGGCCTAGCGCGCCTAGAAGGTGATCGATGGAGGAAAGTCGGGAAAGACTGGAACCTCCCAGGAGGGTCTGCCCGCGCAGTTTTTCTAGATCATCAAGGAACACTCTGGGTTTTTACCGAGAACACGCTGGCTTTTCTTCTGTCAGGCGCCCATAGGTTTCAGCCAACGAGTATTCGGGTCGGCCAGGTAACACAAATAGCACAAGCGGCAAGCGGTAAATTATGGATGGCGGAAACCTCGAGATCCGTCCGTCCCATCCCTCTATCCGATAGGGGGCAGCCTTCTGACGATACTGAGGTTCAGGTCGGGTCCATCGGAATTCTTTTTGATAACGACGGCGCATTGTGGATCACCAGCATCGGCGACGGGCTTCGTCGTGCTCCGGTTCCTGAGTTGCTGAAGGGCAAAATCGGAGAATTCAGTCACGCGGTCGAATCGTTCACCGCGAAGGATGGCTTAAGCGACGATTTCGTCCGTGCCATTGTTCAGGATCGCGAAGGAAATATCTGGGTCGGAACCAACAACGGTCTGGATCGCTTCCGCAAAACGAATCTGGTACCGGTCGTTCTACCCTTCAAGCCCGATGCTGTTTTAGCTCCCGGAGATGCCGGCGACGTCTGGGTGGCAAATCTGGCTTTCATGGCTCGGGTTCACAATGGACACGCTGAACCGGGTGGGCATCCGTTTCCCAGTGAAGCCTATTCTGCGTATCGTGACCCCGCCGGCACGATTTGGTGGTTTTTCTGGGATGGCATCTATCGCTATACGGCGGGAAACTACACCAGGGCCGCGCTACCGCCGTCGTTTCCCAAGATTTACTTCGAACGAGCGATGGCGGCAACCGAAGGCGGCTCCGGTGCGCTCTGGTTGGCTGCACTCAGAGAGGGTTTGTTTTATCGGGAAAAGGGAGTCTGGCATCGACTCAAAGCTGCGTCAGAATTCGCAAAGTTGATCCCCACCGCAGCCTTCACAGATTGGATGGGACGCGCATGGTTTGGATACGACGGGGGCACCATCCTCGTCCTGAGAGATAAAAGCATCCAGAAAGTTTTTCCCGCTGACGAGTCTCCGGTTGGAAGCGTAAGAGCAATTGGGGGCCGGGGACGCCATACCTGGATTGGCGGAGAATTGGGACTCGCTTTCTTCGACGGAAGCCGCTTCCGACGGATCATCCCTGCAGATGCCGCAGCATTCGGATCCGTTCGCGGAATTGAGGAAGCTTCGAACGGCAGCTTGTGGCTGGCGGAGAGCCGGGGTGTAGTTCAAATTTCCGCATCGGAAGTCCAGCAAGCTTTGGACAGTCCCTCTTATCGCGTGAAGTATCGTATCTTCGACTCTTTCGACGGCCTTCCCGGCACATTCGCGGGTGTTGGATCCGACTCGAAGAAGGTAATTCAAGGAACCGACGGTAAACTTTGGTTCATTGCGTCGAACGGAATCGTGTGGGTCGATCCTGCCAACATCTCCACCAATGCACTTCCTCCGCAAGTTTTGATTCGGTCTGTGAAAGCGAATGATAGACAAGCTGATTCGCTGACGAATCTGGTCCTGCCTCCGCAAACAACCGATCTGCAAATTGGCTACACGGCCCTGAGCCTGGCTGTTCCAGAGAAGGTACGTTTTCGGTACAGGCTGAAAGGAGTGGATAAAGACTGGCAAGACGCGGGGACACGTCGCGAAGCTTTTTATACCAGGCTCGGTCCCGGCAAATACCATTTTCAAGTAATCGCCTGCAATAACGACGGAGTCTGGAATGAAGAGGGAGCGCAGCTCGACTTCAATATCGCGCCCACCTGGTACCAGACGATTTGGTTCCGAGGGCTTGGCATACTTGCTTTCTTCACGCTGCTCTGGGCCGCTTATCAAATGCGTGTTCACCAATTGCAGGAGCAAGATAGGAAATTCCGCGAAGCAGTCGAAACCATGCCGGCCCTGGCGTTCCTTGCCGACCCCAAAGGGAATCGGACTTTTATGAACAAGGGTTGGCTCGAATACACAGGATTGAGTCCGGAAGAAGCGTCAGCGTCGGGATGGGAGAAGATGATTCATCCCGACGACCTCAACCGCATTACCGAGCGATGGCGCGCGTCCCAGACGACTGGCGAACCGCTGGATTATGAAGCGCGGCTTCGACGCGGGTCGGATGGAGTCTATCGCTGGTTCCTGATACGTGCCGTGCCGGTGCGGGACAAGCACGGCAGCGTTGTGAAATGGTGTGGCGCGGCTACAGACATTGAGGACCGCAAACGTGCCGAACAGATCCAGGCGGATCTCACCCATGCGAGCCGGGTCAGCACGATGGGAGAACTAGTCGCCTCCATCTCGCACGAACTCGCACAGCCCATCACAGTCACGACGGCTCATGCCAAGGCATCTTTGCGATGGCTTCAGCGCGACCCGCCCGATCTTACGGAGGCGCGCAAAGGGACGGAAAAAATCATCGAGGCTGGCACACTTGCTGCGGAAATCATCAATCGGCTGCGATCGTTGTACAAAAAGTCCTCTCCAAAACGAGAGTTGGTCGCGATCAATGAGGTCATCGACGAAATGACTGGGATGATGGCAGGTAAGGCGAGAGGACATGAAGTATCGATCCGCACTGACTTGAAGGACGATCTTCCCATGGCCGTAGCGGATCGAGTGCAAATTCAACAGGTGCTCATGAACCTGATGCTGAATGGCATCGAGGCGATAACCGACGCGGGCGGCGTGGTTACGGTGAAGTCACAATTGGGTGAGGACGGCCAGATCGAGATCACTGTAAGTGACACAGGCCCCGGGTTACCCTCGGACAAGGCCGACCATATATTCGACGCGTTCTTCACTACGAAACAACAAGGGAGCGGCATGGGCCTAGCAATCAGTAAGTCGATCGTCGAATCACATGGCGGACGGATCTGGGCAAACTCCGAAGGCGGGCGTGGCGCGACCTTCCACTTCACCTTGCCAGCGGCTCCCTCGGACACAAACCCTCCCGTGGATGCGTCCTCGCGGGTCCGATCGGCGTCATTTGATGTTCCCAAGTACGCGGAGGACGGTCAGTTAGCTACCGAAAAAGTTCAAGGACCGCGACGGCCCCTACAGGCCGATATTTGGCGTTGTTGGCGGGGGTTAACTTACCGAGGAGAGTCTCGATAGAAAATCCATCTCCAACTCGCCTTCATAAGTTTCGGCGCCGACCTTCAATGCTTCCGTCACGCGCGCTTGCGTCACTTCGTTAGCGACACTCAGATCGGACTCATGGGCTTCCACCAGAAGCCCCTCTGCCATGGAACTAAATGCTCCAATATCCACGGCCGCTTTGGCGTGAGCAATAGCATGCGCAGGAAAAGAAGCGATGCGGTGAGCAAGCTTCTCGACAAAAGGCGTCAACTCGTCCGCTGGCAACGCTCGATTGATATAGCCGTAACGTTCTGCTAGTTCCGCTGAGAGATCATTGCAACCCAGGAGCACCTCCAAGGCGCGCCCCCGTCCGATGAGCCGGGGTAATCTTTGCGTAGAGCCCCCACCCGGAACAAGCCCAACTGCTACCTCTGGCTGGCCGAAGATCGCTTTGCCAAGGGCAGCAAAACACATGTCCATGGCCAGCGCGATCTCACTCCCTCCGCCGCGGGCCCGTCCTTCGATTTTGGCAATGGTTACCTTGGGCATGTTCCTGAACCGCTCGCCGATCGTCTGCGTAAGACGAAAGCTCCGTGTAGGAGATACAGTTTTGGGAGCTGCTCCCACCCGGCCCAAACCGGAGTGGGCTATAAAGAAATCAGGAAGCGCGCTCTGCAAGACCACGACCCGGATACTCTCATCGTTCTCAAGTTGTCTGCCGAGTTTGTCGAACTCCTGCGACAGAACGTCATCAAGAAGATTGATGGGGGGGTGATCGATGCTGACGAATGCGACTCCAGAATCAAACTTGAACCGGAAACATTTGTAATCAGAATATGGCAACGGCTGGCTCCTCTTCGGTGATCGTTGCAGTGAGGCCCATTTCGACATGATCTATGTTCTTCTACTCGTGGCCTTATGCGGGATCTAGCAATCGGTAATGTACTGACACTGCGGTTCATGCCGTGCGGCTTTCTTAGGACACCAGCCGCTCGATCTCCACTTCGAAGATATCGCCGGGCTGCATGTAGACGGGGTGGCTTACGCGCCGCTCCGCCATCACCTGGTGTGCCGGTGATGATCACATCGCCTCGCTCCAGACTCATCGCGACACCGATCATTGCAATTCATCTGCGGCAATTCCGGGGACTCCACGTGTTTCAAATGGACGATGCGCATAAGGGTGATCCTTTAGACCGCCTCTGGACGACTCAGTTCCTCGAGCAGGTAAAGAAACGACTCATACGGCCGCCCGGTCGCATGCCGAAGGCCCATCTCACAGGTTCGGTTCGCCGAGAGGTAGGCGTCGCAGGGCCGATCAATCAGCACCAATTGAACCTCCCGCGTCGCTGAAACGACCAGCTCGGGATGCAATAGCCCTCGATCGCCGGCGGTCCCGCAACAGGTTGTGCCAATGGGGACTTCCACTTCGTCGGCTAGGCGGCCCGCAATCTGTTTGAGCGCGCCAACCAGCTTGAGGTCCGTTATCGAGCACGTCGGATGCACAGCGACGCGCTGCAGCTTGCGCGAGATATCCAGGTTCGGCAGAAGATCACGACACCACGCGATCGAGTCGATGATCTTGAGGCTCTCGTACTGCTCTTTTTGCTGTCCTTCCAACTGTGTCACGATATCTTCTTTGAGACCAAGGGTGCAGGAAGCGGCGTCGACGACGATGGGAAGAGCTCCTCCATCGCTCCAGCGCCACAGCGCATCGGCAACGGCTTGCGCCATGTACTTGTGCCCCTGGTGATAGCCTTTCGATCTCCACGGCGTCGAGCAGCAAAGGCCAGCGACATCCGGCGGAATCCACAGCGGCTTACCGGCGCGTTTGGACAAGGTGACAAAGGTTTCCGCAAGTGAGGGAGCGGCAGGCCCGGCGGGATCGCGACCGAACATGCGGTTGATGCATGCGCAGAAGTACACTGCCGCGGCGCCGTTCCTGTCAGTTTTGGGCAAGCCGGAAGCGGCACGTGGCATTGGCCCGGGCACGGCGGGCATGAGGTCCGGGCTGACAACACTTCGCACGGCAGCGGTAAGAGCAGTGAGTGGCTTCACTCCAAACACGGAGGAAAACGCATGCGCTCCCCATAGGCTCACGCGCGCCAAAGGTTCGACCGCTTTCCAGTGCTTCGCGAGGCTCAGCGCCACGGCTTCCGCGGCAGGGCTGTTCTCACGCCCTCGGAACTGTTTGATCAACGTCCCGGTGTTGATCCCTATCGGACAGGGAATGGAGCACATGCCGTCGCCTGCGCATGTCTCGATCCCGTCGTACTGATACTCCTGTTGGAGTTGCGCAAGCATCGCGGAGTCATCCTTCTGGCGCACCATCTCCCGCCGCACCACGATCCGTTGACGTGGGGTCATGGTGACATTGCGGCTCGGACAGACAGGTTCACAGAATCCGCACTCGATGCATTGTGAGGAACCCGTAACCCCTTCGATCTGAGGGAAGGACTTCAGATTCTCCAGGTGAAGCTTGGGGTTGCGCGTCAGAATCACGTCCGGTGCCAGAATCCCGTGAGGATCGGCGAGCTGTTTTATGCGCCACATCATGGCGGTGGCCTTCTCACCCCATTCCGATGCGACGAACGGCGCCATGTTCAGGCCGGTTCCGTGCTCGGCCTTCAGAGAGCCGTCATGTTTCCCGACGACGAGTTCCACAAGCTCGGTCATGAAAGCCGAGTACCGGGACAGTCCGTCGGCCTCTCCGAGATTTGCGACGAGAGTGAAGTGAAGGTTCCCGTGAGCTGCGTGTCCCGCGACACCGGGAATGAATCCATGCTTGGAAAGTAGTTCCTGCACGTCGCGCGCACCCTCTGCCAAACGCTCCGGCAGAAAACAGACGTCCTCCGTGATGAGCGTCGAGCCCTCCGGGCGATTCTTGCCGACCAAACCCAGAAGTCCCTCTCGGACGTGCCAGGCGAGTTCGATGGCTTCGGCAACGCTCGTGAACTCGACCGGCTTGATCAGCCTAGCGGTGCTCACGAGCTCGAGTACTTGGCGTTGTGTTGCTTCGAGAGAGTCCGAATTCTCGGCGCCAATCTCGACGAGCAGTGCAGCGGCCTTGGGATCGAGGGTTTTCCAGTAGGCGGGCGTTTCCTCAAAAGCCTGACCAGCCGCGGTGAGCGCCGGAGCGACCATCAGCTCGACGGCGGAGGCGCCGAGGCCGACGAGGCCAGGAACAAGGGCGATCGCTTCATCGATCGTGGGAACTGGAATCCATGCCACGCTCGTCACGCGGGATGTTGGAATCGTCTCCAGTACCGCTTCAGCGATGAACGCGAGTGTACCCTCCGAGCCGACGAGTAGGCGACGAAAAATCTCGAGCGGCGTTTCACCGTCGAGAAGTGCACAAAGCCGCAATCCGTGCGTGTTCCTGATCGCGTACTTGCGACGCACACGGTCCGCCAGCACCGGATCTGCCAGAAGCTCTCTTCGCAGCTCGAGCAGGCCTTCCGCAAGCTGCGGCTCTGCCTGCGCAAACTTTTTTTCGGCATCGGGCTTCGATGTGTCAATGACAGCGCCGGATGGCGTTACGAACGTGAGCGCGGAGACGGTATGGTAGGCATCTTTCTGCACGGTGCACCGCATGCCACCGGCGTTGTTCGCAATCACGCCTCCGATCGTGCAAGCTGCGGAGCTAGCGGGATCCGGTCCCAGCCGGCGACCGTGCTGCTCCAGCATCAAGTTGATGTGGCCGAGGATCATCCCGGGGCGTACCCGCACGCGTCCGTCCGTCATCCTCCACTTTGCCGCCATTCCAGTGACGGCGCACATCGATCAGAATGTCGTCGGATAGCGATTGACCGTTGAGACTCGTGCCCGCCGCCCGAAACGTCGCGTGCCGCCCGGTCTTATGGCAATAGCGGAAGAGCTTGACGATGTCATCGGTCGTTCGAGGCAGCACGACGACTTGAGGGATGAGCCGATACGGGCTCGCATCGGAGGCATACCGTACGAGATCGATTGCTCTGTGGAGAACGTTCTCTTTTCCCAGGAGGGCGATGAGATCGGCCTTCAGGTCACCGGGTGTCCCGTTGACCAGAGAGGCGGGGACTGCATCGCTCATTGGTGGCGCGTCAAACCGCCCTATGCGCGCAGGGTCTACGGATAATAGCTTTCTAAGCACCGCAGCGCCCTCAGATTTTTCAAATCTTCAGTACCAGCTTGGTCGTGATACTAGACACGGGGCGCAACTGCGGCAATTACATGAAGCTGGTACGTCTTGCGCGGAACGCCGAAATAGAGAATCTGTTTCAAAATGTGGCGTGAGCAATTTCCGCGCATTGAGAGAGAGTCACACTGATCTGCCACGACAGACGACCATCTCGCAGCCCCGCACAATATCTTTCAGCACGCGACTCGGTTACGCAGGCCAGCGTTTCGGTTGCAAGACCACGATGCAGATTCCATCCCACCTGCTGTGACCAAAGCCGCCTGGTGGAAGGCTCATGAGAGCTACGGCGAGCCGCAGTGGCCATCCTCACCGCCATCGGCATGGGCGTAGAGATTGTGGAAGTCTTCACTTCACCGATGCTATGGGGAAGGTAGGCGGAGAATTAAGTGAGGAGAGGCTAGCTAACGGTGAGGAGTGAGCGAGCGCCGGCTGGAGAGAGGATTTACGATCTCACTTTGCTGACGATGTCAGCGAACCTGGCGTTTAGCCGGATAGGATTGAATCTTGGATCGACGGCGAGCCACGGAAGCTCGGCCTCCTTGTCCTCAAAGGCGGAAGATAGCAATGACAATGCGCCTTCCGAGTCGCCGAGGGCGATCGAGAGCAATGCCTGTCTGTATCGGCTTAGGGGCGCGTCCGAGGACAGGATCTTGTGTTCGTGCGCCATGGGTGCCGCATCGTCGCCGCATCGAGCGAGGATTTCGGTCGCCCCTGCTCTCAACAACATTTGAGAGCCTCCATTGCGAAGGACCAGCTGAGCGAGTCTTCTTGCTTCGTCGAACTGTCCCAGATCCACATGGATCAAAGCCAGGTAAAGCTGGACTTCCAGAGGCAAAGGTCCATGCTTGAGCGGCTCCGAAAATATTTCAAAAGCCTCCTGGTGGCGGCCACTTATATAGAGGAACTTCGCGCAAGCAACTTTCTGCGAATAAGAAAATGGATCAGTCAACTGCGCCCTATGAAGATAAGGCCAGGCATCGTCAAAGCGCCCCATGAGAGTCAGAAACATGGAGAACTGGCGGGCGCTGCTGACACAAAAGCTCAACTTCATAGCCTGCTCGAAAGCCTCTTCCGCTCCACTCCAATCCCATTCAAGAGCCAGGACGCTGCCTTTTGTCGCAAGGGCCTCGCTCGATTCCGGATCGAGCTCCACTGCCTGCTCCGAGGCGTTTCTGGCACGGGAGATCATGCCGGACGAAGGCGCTGCGCCGTAAAGAATCACCCAGCAGCAGCACTGCGCAACGCCATAGAGAGGGCGCGCGTAGCCCTTCGTTGCCTGCGCGATTTCTTGAAACTTCACAAGAGCGCATTGAACGTCCGACTCATTCCCTTCCTCGAGCCACATTTCGGCCTTCAACAGGGAAGGATATAGCGATAGCACGACAGGTCCGGCTGACGCCTCTCCATTTCGAATAATGGATTGCCGGGGACGCACGCGGTTTACGAGCGCCGAAGCAAATTGTTCCTGCACATCGAAAAAGCTCGAAGGGACGGCTTCGGCATCGAATCGTTGCGACCAGATTTGAAAACCATCCGCGCTTACCATTCTCGAAGTAACACGAACCCGGGCTCCCTCAAGGCGCACGGATCCCTCGAAGATGATTCGAACTCCGAGTCTTTGAGCCAATGATGAAATATCCTGAGCCTGTGAACCCAATTGCGTAATCGAGCTCGTCGCGACAACGCGGACCCCTTCACACTGCATGAGTTCGTGAACCAGCTCATCTGTAACGCCCCGGGCGAATTCAGAGGAAAGCGGCTGTCCCGATGCATCGAGAAAAGGAATGACCGCTACGGGCATCCCCGCCCCTTCGATGAAAACCTGCTCTTCTGAGCCACCGGGTGCGACTTCCTGGTAGGAGGCTGTGGCCTTCGGACGGAACACTGGAATGTAACTGCCAGGTCGAAAGTAAATGAAAATTGGGTCGCCCTTGCCCTCGGACTCGTAGTATTCCTTTAGCTTGGTCCGCAGACGGCGGGCCTCCGTGCGCACGATCGAGTCCTGGCTGGGATGATAAGGGGGCTTACGGTCATAGACCTCTGTGCCTATGACATATTCCTTGAGTCCCTCTTCCGAACCGCTCATCGCGTGTTCCACCGCGAACCGGAGAAATCGGCCCAATCTTTCCGATTGCGCAAAGATCGGGCTCTCCAACACTCGCGCAAGCTCCACGCGAATCAAATCCTCCGAAAAACCGCTTTCATTCGCCTTGTTCATTCTTCGATCGGCTCCAAACACGGGATGACAACACTATTTTCGCATCCCGGGCGCGAATGACCTGGAGCGTGAGAACTCCGGCAGCGGCACCATTTCCGAATGGCCCCTTCCCTGACGATGCGCTCCATTCTTGCAATCGCTATCTTAATCTTGTTCAACCGGCCCTTCCGCGTCGCAACTGTTAGCTCACCGTTGCTTACGCTTCGGTTTCGGCAATCTTCTGTCACTCTCGCTGAAATGAAGTCGGAGAGGCAGCGTGGTGGAGAATCACGACAACGTCCGGATACTTGTGGTCGTATCTTCGGATTTTGAGGAGAAGATACAGCGACATTTGAGATCGCCGGATATGTCTCCGGTCTTTGTCAGCCGCGCCGAGGAATTTGGACATCTGGTCAGGAATGGCGAGGTCTATGAAGTGGCTCTCCTGCCGGCCGCTCTTCCGGAAGGCATCGACTGGTGGACGATCTGGGGAGAGTTAGCTCAGCTCACCTGGAGACCTGCAATCCTGGTTTACGCTCAGTCCGCGAATTTTCACTTGTGGGCAGAAGTCCTGGATGCTGGAGGCTACGACGTTCTTGCCGAACCCTTCACCCGCGAAACACTGAGAGAGGCCGTGTTACGCGCCGCTTGGAGTTTCGAGCAGAAGCGCGAAATCGGTAGCGATGAGGACCTACCAGAGCGTCTGTGATCTCACCGTGATGACGGTGTCCGCCGGCGGCGGTTTCGAGTATCGAGTGGCTCATCACTGTTAGATGACACCTGCACACCTGTCATCTGGACTCTAATTCTGAAATTTTAAATAGCACACGAACCGATGAACGATCCTCGACGGCTGGTGAGACAATGATGTCCGACAAGAGAAGCGAAGTGGTGATCGTTGGCGGAGGCTTTGGTGGTCTGGCTGCCGCGCGCGCGCTGAAGCACGCTCCGATCAACGTGGTACTGATTGATCGTATCAATCACCATCTCTTCCAGCCTCTGCTTTATCAGGTTGCTACCTCGGTACTTGCGCCTGGACAAATCGCTTCCCCAATCCGCAGCATTTTGCGAAAGAGCCGCAACACGACTGTTGTGCTCGGAACAGTCACAGCTGTCGATGCTGCATCCAGGCAGATCATCGTCGAAACGCAGGACCGTACAGGCGTCCCACTCTCTTACGACTACCTCATTCTGGCGACGGGACAAACCCACAGTTACTTTGGCCACGACGAATACGAGAAATATGCTCCCGGATTGAAGAGCCTCGCGGACGCGGTGGCGGTAAGAAACAAGATACTCACTGCCTTTGAAATGGCAGAGGCAGAAGAAGACCCAACGCATCATCGGGAGCTGTTGACTTTTGTTCTGGTGGGCGCTGGACCAACGGGAGTCGAAATGGCCAGCGCTATCTCGATCATGATCGAAAGCACACTGAAACGGGATTTTCGCCGAATCGATCCAAGATCAGCGCGAATCATTCTTGTCGATGCGGGCCAGCGCCCTCTCGGCGCATTTGCGCCAGAGCTCTCGCGGGCAGCCCTGAATCGGCTTCGGAGACTGGGCGTAGAAGTGATGCTCGGCAAGGCCGTCGAGTCGATCGACGCTGAGGGCGTGATCGTCGCGGGGGAGCGCATCGCGAGTAAAACCGTCATTTGGACCGCGGGAGTAGCACCATCGCAGGCCGGAAAATGGCTGAATGTCGAAACGGATCGTGCTGGGCGTGTCAAAGTTAGGCGGGATTTATCCGTGCCGAACTACCCGGAAGTCTTTGTTGTGGGAGATACGGCAAGCCTGGAACAAGACGGCAAGCCGCTTCCGGGTGTGGCACAAGTTGCCATGCAGCAGGGTCACTACGCTGGCAAGCTTATCGAACGGCGGGCTACACACAGGCCGCCACTCCGGCCGTTCCGCTACTTCGACAAAGGAAATCTCGCCGTCGTCGGGAAAGGCTTTGCTGTTTTGCAGAGCGGCAAAGTTCATATGAGCGGATTTGCTGCATGGCTGGTCTGGGCGGCAATTCATCTGCAGTTTCTCGCGCAGTCGAGTCTCCGTGTCAGCGTATTTGTGCAATGGGTCTGGACCTACTGCACGGGCCAGCGCGGTTCCCGCCTCATCGTGAACCATCGAGGTATCTGAGTCTTTTATGACGTTCGGGGTGTATCCGAAAAGTTCAACGGTTCCGCTCGTTGGGTCGAACGAGTTTGTATTGCATGGATCATGACGGATTTATCGTCCCGCGAGAGGTCGTCGGGCGTCATCCCTGACATGTGTCTAAGAGAAGGAGAAACGTCGATGTCTTCAGAGAAGAGTATCCGTCGTATCGCGATCGTTGGAACCGGAGTTATCGGTGCCAGTTGGGCCGCTTTGTTTCTGGCACATGGTCTCGATGTGGTCGCGACGGACCCAGCCCCAAATGCGGAAGAGAATCTGCGCGACTATATCGAAAGCGCGTGGCCTGCCTTAGAGGAGTTGGGGTTGTCTGCCGGTGCCTCAAAGGAGCGAATTTCGTTCACGACAAAATTGAGCGATGCGCTTGAGGGCGTCGATCTGGCCCAGGAGAACGGCCCAGAGAAGCCTGACTTCAAGATCAAGTTGTTTGCCGACATGGACGCTCTGACACCCGCGACCACCATTCTTGCCTCCAGTTCGTCTGGCATCCCGATTGGTGTTAGCCAGTCACAGTGCAAACATCCCGAGCGCTGCGTGATCGGACACCCCTTTAATCCTCCGCACCTCATTCCGCTGGTTGAGATCGTCGGTGGCGAAAAAACATCGCCTGAGACCATCGAGCGTTCGATTGCGTTCTATGCCTCGATCGGCAAGAGACCTATTCACGTGAAGAAGGAAGTGGTCGGGCATGTCGCGAATCGTCTTCAGGCCGCTCTCTATCGCGAAGTTGTGTACTTGATCGAGCAGGCGGTACTCAGCGTCTCGGACGCGGATACAGCGGTGAGCTGGGGACCGGGACTGCGCTGGGGCCTCATGGGACCGAACCTGCTCTTCCATCTCGGCGGTGGCCAGGGCGGAATCAAGCATTTCATGGAGCACCTCTCGGGGCCGATTGCTGCGTGGTGGAAAGACCTAGGCAATCCTGAGTTCACACCCGAACTGAAAGCGAAAATCTCCCAAGGTGTCCTGGAAGAGGCAGGGAATCGGTCGATCGATGACCTCGCAGAGCAGCGCGACAGGCTCTTGCTCGGACTACTCGCCCTAAGAAGTACAGAGAAGTAGCCAACTACATGATTTCAACCTGACGGGACTGGATCAACGGAAGCGGGAGAAACTCTTATGCCATCGACACCAAACGACGTCAAGGCGTCTGCCAATAAGAGCAGTCGCGTTTACTTCATCGACGCAAGCGGCGGTCGCCTTCTCTCCGTCAATACCGGTGGAAACGACCTCAAAGTACTTGTCACAGACCGTCATCGCATCCCGGACGGAATCGTTATTGATGTGGAGAACGGCCACATCTACTGGACAGAGATGGGCATCCCGAACAAGGAAGATGGTTCGATTGAACGCGCCAACGTCGACGGCAGCAATCACGTCACCATAGTGCCGAACGGAAAGACCTTCACTCCGAAGCAGCTGCAGCTCGATAAACGCAATGGAAGGCTCTACTGGTGCGATCGCGAGGGAATGCGCGTGATGCGCTCAAACCTCGACGGCTCCAATATTGAGACCCTGATCCGAACCGGTGAGGGCGAAGCGGACAGGGCCGACCTCACCCGCTGGTGCGTTGGCATTGCCATCGATGTGGAAGGTGGCAAGCTCTATTGGACCCAGAAGGGCTTCGATAATGCTGGCGTTGGAAGAATCTTTCGCGCCGGCCTCGATATTCCCAAGGGGGAAACCAGCGCCTCACGCACTGATATTGAATTGTTGTTTGATCACTTGCCGGAGCCGATCGATATCGATCTCGACCTGGAAAACCGGGTTCTCTATTGGACCGATCGCGGCGATCCACCGCGCGGCAATACCGTAAGCCGGGCTTCGATGGACGCGATTCCTCTTTCAGCTGAGCCCGAGATCGTTTTCACCCACCTCATGGAAGGCATCGGACTCGCACTTGATGTGCCTGGTAACCGCATGTTCATGGCAGATCTAGGGGGATCTCTCTATACCGCGAGTCTAGACGGCAAGACGCATAAGGTTCTGCTCGCTGCTCAGGGAAATCTGACCGGCGTGGCATACACGGACTGAACCTACCGCGGACACCGATTTCAATAAACAGTTCTGCTTGATACAGCCAAAGAGAAAGACGCTAGAGGAGCCGATGTCAGACACTCGCCTTAAGGAAGCAAAGAAGCCGAACATATTGCCGAAGCCGAATAGCGATTTCTACCAGACCTTTCTTCTGCTGTCAGAAGCCGAGCAAGCAACGGTCACGAAGGTCCGTGAGTTCATGCATACCGCTGTTGCGCCAATTGTTAACGATTTCTGGGAGAGGGACGAATTCCCGTTCGACCTCATCCCAGGTATCCGAGCCCTCCAGATTGCCGGGCTAGGTTTTGAGGGCTATGGGTGTCCCGGCGGAAGCAACCTGCTGGGCTGCTACGTTGCAATGGAGATCGCCAAAATCGATTGCTCACTGGCCACCTTCTATGGTGTCCACAGCGGCCTCGCGATGGGATCGATTTACCTGTGTGGGTCGGAAGAGCAGAAGAAGAAGTGGCTCCCGCAAATGGCGCGGCTTGAAAAGATCGGTTCGTTCGGTCTGACGGAGCCCCTGGTGGGTTCCGGCGCTTCCGGTGGTCTCTTGACCACCGCGCGACGGGAGGGTGACACGTGGATTCTGAACGGTCAAAAGAAGTGGATCGGAAACTCGACGTGGGGTGACCTGACAATCATCTGGGCGCGCGACGTGGCTGATAGCCAGGTGAAGGGCTTCATCGTCGAGAACAAGACCCCGGGCTTTAAGGTCGAGAAGATCCGGCACAAGATGGCGCTGCGGATTGTGCAGAACGGATTGATCACACTCGAAGACTGCAAGGTATCCGAAGAGAACCGCTTGCAAAACGATGCCTCATTCCGCGATACAGCCCGCGTACTTCGCATGACACGCGGCTTCGTTGCGTGGGAGGCTGTCGGGTGTCAGATGGGTGCCTATGAGAATGCATTGGAGTACGCACAGACTCGCGAGCAGTTCGGGAAGCCAATCGCTTCCTTCCAACTCATTCAAGACCTCCTCGTAAAAATGATCGGTAACATTACGGCCTGCCAATGCATGGTGGTAAGGCTGTCCCAACTGCAGGATCAGGGTCATCTGGCGGACGAACATGCTTCTCTCGCCAAGGCCTTCTGCACCGTCAAGATGCGCGAAACCGTCGGGTATGCACGAGAGGTTCTGGGAGCCAACGGAATCCTGCTTGACTACAACATTGGCCGCTTTGTTGCTGATGCCGAAGCGATCTACTCCTACGAAGGAACGCGGGAGATGAATACCCTCATCGTCGGCCGTGCCATCTCGGGCCTCAGCGCATTCATTTAATCCGAACTTGACTGTCGTTGGGGCTGCGCCCGGGAATTGATTTGTCCGCTGAAGAGGTTCAGACGTATTGCAAGACGAGGATCGTCTCATACAAGGTCCCCCACCATCTCGAGTTATGGCAGATGAACTCCCCGAGTCCGGATCGGCAAGATTCCGAAGGAAGTACTGGACCGGGCAACCCAGGCGTGTGTGATGGCTGGCCGCCACACGAAGCAGATCCAGAAGGGCATGACGAACTTCGCTATTCAAGCTGACGCACAAATGGAGATGTTGGAGGTCTTATGAGCGGAAACAAAATCTTTTCAGGACTTAGGGTAGTTGACCTTGCGAGCTTCATCGCTGGGCCAGCAGCAACGACGGTGCTCTCCGACTTCGGAGCTGATGTAGTCAAGGTAGAACCGCCCGGATTCGGCGATCCTTATCGCATCCTTCACCGTACTCCACCAAATCCGGCATCCGATTTCGACTATGCCTGGCAGTTAACGAATCGCAATAAGCGTGGTCTTGCGCTCGACCTCAAGAATCCGGAGTCTCGCGAGGTATTGGAAGCATTGGTCAAGTGGGCCGACGTCTTCGTTACCAACTCGCCACCGCGTGTTCGCAAATCGCTGAAGCTCACGTATGAAGACATCGCTCCTCTCAACGAGCGACTGATCTATGCCGACATCACGGGCTATGGCGACTTTGGCCCAGCTGCGGATGAGCCTGGTTACGACTTTACGGCGTATTGGGCACGCAGCGGTCTGATGGCAATGACGCGCGATGCCGGCGGCGATCCAACGTTGCCGATTCCTGGCATTGGAGATCACGCCACTGCAATCTCTCTTTACTCTGCAATCGCCACAGGCCTCTATCAGCGAGAGAAGACGGGCAAAGGCACGAGGGTCACGACCTCGCTCATCGCGGAAGGAGCATGGGCAGCGGCGACCTGGATCGAAGGCGCGCTCAACAATGCTAAGTTCTTCGGGTTGCACGACAGGAAGAATCCACCGAATGCGCTTCTGAATCCTTACCCGACAAGCGATGACCGCTGGATACTTCTCGTGCTTGCTCAGCAGGACCGTGACTGGCCAGATCTCGTCAATGTGATCGGTCATCCAGAGCTGTTAAGCGACGAGAGGTTCTCCGATGTGAAAAAGCGCAGCGCAAATGCCGGCGCACTTGCCGGGATTCTCGATGAGGCCTTCAAAAAACAATCGCTATCCCACTGGAGGGAGGCGTTCGGAAAGACGCGCATCACGGTCGGTGTGGTTCAGACTCTCGAAGAAGTTGTCCATGACGAGCAACTGCTCGCCAACAACATCCTGGTGCCCGTCGAGGGAGCGGGACCAGAAGTTCGTACCGTCAATAGCCCTATGCAGGTCATAGGCGCAGAGAAGGTACCGCCGCGCCGAGCCCCGAATGTCGGTGAGCACACCGCGGAAGTGTTGCTCGAACTCGGATTTTCTGCAGAGAAGGTAGAGTCCTTGCGGGCTAGCGGAGCAGCACCACAGGCAGCACATGCTGCAATACCAACGCACGCTCCAGGGAAACCCATTTAGTAGAGAGGAGAAGTTTCATGAGTGCGCGGAATTGTCTACCGGCTTCGAAAACATTACGTACGAGGTCAAAGGACCGACCGCTTACATCACCATGAATCGCCCGAAGGTAATGAACGCGCTCAACCGGAAGACAATTGAAGAACTCAACACAGCGTTTCATGCCGCGAAGGATGATGCCACAGTCAAAGGTGTAATCCTGACCGGATCTGGAGAGAAAGCGTTCATTGCTGGCGCCGATATCGCAGAGCTCGCGACCATCGACGGCGAGAAGGCAGGTGAGTTCTCTGAGAAAGGCCAGGAGATCCTCTCGTTCATTGAGACACTGGGCAAACCTGTGATCGCAGCCGTGAATGGCTTCGCTCTGGGAGGCGGCTGTGAAACGGCGATGGCCTGCACCTTTCGCATCGCCGCGGAAAATGCGAGGTTCGGGCAGCCTGAAGTCAAGCTTGGGATCATTCCCGGGTATGGCGGCACCCAGAGGTTACCGCGTCTTGTTGGCAAAGGCCGCGCACTTCAATTGATCCTGACTGGCGAGCTGATCGATGCTCACGAGGCCCATCGCATCGGGTTAGTGAATGAAGTCGTCCCCGCGACCGAGCTGATACCGCGCTGTGAGGCCATTCTCGGGCAAATTGATGCGAATGCGCCGCTTGCAATTCGCTACTCGATCAATGCGGTCAACGAGGGAGTGGATACAGATCTTACTTTAGGGTTGAAGCTCGAGGCGAAGTACTTCGCACTTGCTGCCGGCACCGAGGACAAGAAGGAAGGCACTTCTGCCTTTGTCCAGAAGCGTGCGCCGCAATTCCAAGGTAAGTGATTGCGATCAAACATCCACTTCTGAATAAGTCGATAACCTCAGTTGCGCCTCTGTACGTGTGCTCTTGGCTCACTGAAAACGCAATTCCGCAGCAAAAACAAGCTACTTTTCTTCTGCGACCAGTACGCATGACCAGACCAGTGAAGGCGTACCGTACCTTGGGACACACACAGTGATCCAATAACTACCACTTGGGCGCAGATCTCTGGTGAGCTCAGAGTGTGCCGTTGCAACTGCGGGAAAGGATGAAAATGGAGGGGTTCCGCTTGGTTGAAAATAAAGAAGTAGGCGAATTTTCTACCTTGTCCGAAAGCCACTCGGCATTATGCGAAATGGTTTACATCGTCGATGATGACGCTGGCGTCAGAAAGGCGCTCTCGTCGCTTCTTCGTTCCAAGGGCAAACAAGTTCGACCGTTTGCTTCTGGACAAGAATTCCTCGACTTCGCGCGCCGGGATTCATGTGCGTGCCTGCTTCTCGATTTGAGAATGCCTGGAACGAATGGACTGCAAGTGCAAGAGTTGATCGTTGCCCAAACGACAATACCGATAATATTCATTACTGGTCGCGGCGACGTTTCGTCCGCTGTCACAGCGATGAAGGGCGGAGCGATGGACGTTTTCACAAAACCCATTGATGAGTCGGCGCTACTCATCAGTATTGAAAAGGCATTCGAGCAGGATCGAAAGCGTCGATTGGCAATGTTCGAACAGGAAAGTCTGCTCGCCCGCTACCGATCACTGACTCCAAGGGAACGACAGGTGTTGCCGCTGTTGGTACGTGGTTTTCTAGGCAAGCAGGTAGCGGGCGAATTGGGAATCACGGAATATACGGTGCAGATACACCGGGGGAACATCATGCGCAAAATGAGAGCCGATTCCTTCGCGACTCTGGTTAAGCTCGCCATCAAACTAAAATTTGAGATCTCCGAAGTATCTTAGGATGCACAGGCCCTCCTATGACTCGCGTACCAGAGGCGGAAAATTCAATCGGTACACAGGCCCGCATGGTCTGGAGGGGGAATAGAGGTAGGCGTAGTTCTTCGTCTTCTTTACGAGCGTCCAACCCCTTCCTGGAAGAATGACGCTTAACGTAATTGCCGCGCCAAACCGATAGGTTGTTGGTCCGTATGTTATGTCGCCCACAAAGTTCGTCCGCGAAGACAGCGTGACTGCAGATGTGGTGAAGGTCTACTGCAACTGACTCCCCTGGCGATGGCACAGCTTGTCCGCCTTCGCTCGTTCCAAAGTCCACTCTGTTCTAGTGAGCAATCTAAATGGCGGGAACAATACGGGAACATCGCGAATCCAGTGTTTCCAGTCATTTAGCGTATGGAAAGACCAAATTGATCTTGCAGAACAAGTAGAATACGAAAGGTAAGTTGTTGATTCTAAATGGTGGCCAGAGACGGGATCGAACCGCCGACGCCGGCCTTTTCAGGGCCGCGCTCTACCACTGAGCTATCTGGCCAACTCTCGCACAGTGCGCGCGCTGGGTGTGCTGTTCACGCTTCCGGTCGGGATGCCACTTCGCCTTCCGCGCCGGCTCCGGGGACGGAGCCAGACTCGTATCGGGGCGAATCGGCGAGCGAGACAACTGCGCCAGTATAGCATCGGAAACCGCGCGCCAGCCCGGCTGGAACTCGCCTCTCACCCCTACCAGCGCAGCGTTACCTGCTGACGCACATAGCCTTCCCCGGCAGGAAAGCGAATTTCGAGCCTGCCCTCAGGAGTGACCGTTCCGCCCTCAACGCTTAGGTGCGTATGCCGCTCTCGCTGCCGCAGAAAGAGCGTTTGCGTGCTATTGCCCTGCGCCTCCAGTAGCAGCGTCAGCGAGTGCGGCGCCGTCTCCTGCTGCAGTACCTTCAACATCGCCGTCCGCGCGCCCGGCCGCGGCAGGGCAGCATCGGCTCCGTAGTCCATCCCCACTTCCACATCTGGCGCCGGAATCTCGATTGCGCCGCCAGCCAGCACCTTCGCACCGGCCGTCGTGCTCTTCAGAGTGACAGATTTTCCATCCTTTCCCTCCGCGTGCACCTCCCAGCCGGCTGCGCTGCGTTGGTAGCGCAGATTCACCAGCGCATCGCCCAGGCGGACGTTGTCCAGCGTGGCATGATCCCACTGCGCGGGCAGCCGCGGATCCACCGTGATGCTATGCGCTGCGGCATCGAGCTTCACGCCGAAGAGTCCGCGCACCGCCGGGATCACCACCATCGCGGACGACCAAAGCTGATGCGAAGTGCTGCGGCCGAATGGCGTGAAGAAGTCGCCGCTCAGCAGCTCGGTCACTGCGCCCAGATCCTGCGCTGTGGTCAGGTTCGCTGTCTGCATCAGGTGCGCGTAACCGCTCAGCGTACGGCCCGTGCGATACTCCGCGATCGCGGTCCAGCCCGTAAACAGCGGCCAAACCGAGCCCTGGTGGTAGCTGATCGGATCGTAGATCGCCTCGTGATTGCCCACATCGCGCGTGCCCCAGTCGGTCGAGAACTCGTCCGACGCCCAGCGGGTGAACATCTCATCCGATTGCGGCAGTCCCGCGCGTCCATCCCACCATGCCACAGCGGGATAGATCGTGGCCGTGTCGTCCACGCCTTCGCTCCCGTTGTAGCTGAAGGCGTACATGCCCTTTGTCTGCGTGTACTCCTGAGGGATCTTTGCCGTGATCACCTTTGTGCGCTCTTCCGCCTGGTGCGCGACGTCTGTCTTCTGCATGCGCTGACTCAGCCGCGCCATCGCACCGCTCGCCTGCTCATCCAGCAGCGCCAGATAGATCTCCTGATGTGGCATCTTGGGTATCCAGCTTTCTACCCAGCCCGTGCCCTGCGAGTTGTCGTAGATGCCATCTCCATCCGTGTCGTGCGTGCGCTCAAACTCCCACGCCTTCTCCACCGCCGGCCAGTTCTTCTCGAGAAATGCCGTGTCGCCGCTCGCATTTACGTAATCTTCCA
The DNA here is from genome assembly GCA_963815025.1 of uncultured Acidobacteriaceae bacterium. Classification (GTDB taxonomy): domain Bacteria; phylum Acidobacteriota; class Terriglobia; order Terriglobales; family Acidobacteriaceae; genus KBS-83. The sequence goes on from CAWFFD010000002.1 coordinate 1,426,883, forward strand.
TCGCCATCAGGAAGAGCGGTGTCGAGTCGGCTGCGGCATACTCGTATGGCGTCGAAGCCCAGTCGACCGTCTCCGCGGTCTGCGAGTACTCGTGCGGCATCTTGCCGTCGGCGCGTTGCCGCGCGATCAGGAACTCAAGCTCTGTCCGCGTCAGCGCGAAGTCGCCGTAGCTATTGATCGCGTAAATGGTGTAGAGCGAGTCACGCCCGAAGAACCATCCAAACCCCGGCCGTGCGGAGTCGCCGGAGGAGTAGAAGCCGGCAACCAGCCCCGTTTCATTGCCGTGGCGCACACGCAACTGATCGATGGACAGCGCCGCCCAGCGAAAGTCGTCGTTGAACGCCGCATCCGGCGTCTCCACCGTCATGCGCGTGTCGAAGAAATGCCCGTAGTAGTCCGCAGTTTGTCGATAGAGCGCCAATGCCTGCGTGTTCTCCTGACGGAGCGCAGCTTCCAGGCTTGCCGGAGTGGCAGCCTCGCGCGTGCGTCCCACCGCCATCAGCAGCGGATATGCCTTGCCCCGATCGGTCTTCGGGTCATAGTGCAGGATCAACTGCGTCGGATAGAACTTCGGACGCTCCTGGTACGGCGCCAGAATGCCCGGAAGCGTGTCCGGCATGGCGACGGCAGCGGACAACTCCGGCCAGTCGGTGTGCAGCATGTACCAGCCCGGCACGACGAGTCCATCCGGAGCGTGCGGGTTCAGCGGGATCCACTCCGGGTCCGCCTGCCCAAACTGCGGCGCCGGCCACATGGGTTTCACCTCCGGAACGAAATTGAAGGTGAGCGTGGTGGGCCGGATACTGTCCAGCGTAAAGACCACCATCGCGCCGGTGCTGGCTTTTGCCGGATCCTGCGGCCCGCATTGGGTCGCGAAGAAGGTCTCGCGCAGCGTAAAGGCAACGTGTGAATACGTAATGGTGGTGTGGTCGGGCTCCACATCGATCTCCGCCGCATGCCGGGTCACATCGATGGGCACGTCGTAGCCTTCCATCCGCGCCTCTATCTGCATATGGCTGAGGATTTTCACGGGAAACAGCCACGCTTCAAACTGGCCGTCCTGCTGGCCCACAAAGGCCCCGCACTCGCCCGCCACCGTAAAGGGCTTTTCCGGCTCAACGTGCTGCCGCAGGCTCAGTGGACTGCCGCCGGGCGCAAAGTTTTCCATCGGCGCAAGCCAGTTCTGTGCCTGCCCCGTCGCACACATTGCGATAAAGAACATCAGGCTTTGTCCTACACTGGAAGCCATTCGACGCAACAACCCATTTCCATTTCGAGCCATATATCGAGTCATGTCACGCATGCAAGGTCTTCGCTCCCGCCTCACGCAGCTTACTCTGCTGATTATCGCTCTGCCGCAGTTTCTTCCTGCACATGCGCAGGTCCATACGGCGGAACAGCTGACCGCAGCCACCATGGAGCAGGCGCGTGCGGCCGGTCCGCTCGCGCTTCACGCGTTTCTTGAGGGCATGCCCAAGGGTGGTGATCTGCACAGTCATCTCGCAGGCGCAGTCTACGCGGAGACCTTTTTGCGCGATGCCGCCCTGGACCACGTCTGCATCGATCCGCAGGCGCTCGACTTCGCCCGCCATGGCGTTGCCCTTGCTACTGAGCCATGCGCCGCCGGCTCGGTCGGTGCGGCGACGCTGCTCGAACATCAATCGCTCTACGACAAGCTGATCGACTCCTTCTCCATGCGCACCTTCGTGCCCAAAACCGGTGACAGCGGACACGACCACTTCTTTGCCACCTTCGATCACTTCGAAGGCCTGGCCCGAAGCCACACGCCGGAATGGGTAGACGAGGTGGCCGCGCGCGCCGCAGCGCAGAACGAGCAATATCTCGAGCTGATGGACACGCCGGATATTGCCTTCGCTGTCATCGCGCAAGCCAAGCCGGTTCCACCCGGCACCGGCTACGCCGCATGGCGCCAGCAACTGCTCGATGGCGGCCTCAGCCAGCAGGCCCTCGCTATCCGCCACGAGATGGATCGCTTTGAGCAGGAGCGCCGCCAGTTGGAGCATTGCGAGACCGCGCATCCGGCACCCGCCTGCACCGTCGAGGTGCGCTATCTCTATCAGGTGCTGCGCAATATGCCACCGGCAGCCGTCTTCGCCCAGATCGTTCTCGGCTTCGAGGTAGCCGCCGCCGATCTCGCCTCGCCGCACCCGCATTATCTCGGCCTCAACCTCGTTCAGCCGGAGGATGCCCAGTACTCGATGGCCGACTACAAGCTGCACATGCAGATGATCGCGGCCCTGCGCCAGTTCTATCCCCATGTGTCCGTCACACTCCATGCCGGAGAGCTCGCGCCCGGCCTTGTCCCGCCCGATGGCCTACGCTTCCACATCCGCGAGGCCATCGAGATCGCTGGAGCGCAGCGCATCGGCCATGGCGTGGACGTGATCTATGAAGATCGCCCCTATGATCTTCTGAAGACCATGGCCGAACGCCACATCCTGGTCGAAATCAACCTCACCAGCAATGACGTCATCCTCGGCATTCAAGGCAAGAATCATCCGTTGCCCCTCTATCGCAAATACGGTGTGCCCGTCGCGCTCTCTACAGACGACGAAGGGGTCTCGCGCATCGACCTCACGCACGAATATGAGATGGCCGCCGAAACCTTCGATCTCACCTATCCCGATCTCAAGCAAATGGCCCGCAACTCCATCGAGTACAGCTTCCTGCCCGGCAGCAGCCTGTGGCTGGACCACGATTACGGACGGCCGAATGCGGCATGCGCCACGGCGCTTCATTCTCATGACGATGCAGAGAGCGCATGTGCGGCGTATCTCACCTCGAACCCAAAGGCCCGCCAGCAATGGGAACTGGAGCGACGCTTCCAGCGATTTGAGGCGGCCCAGGAAGCGCCCCAGCAACGTGTCGAGCAGCCTGTAGCCAAAGGGCGGCACGGCGTTCGACGCTGATAAACTGGGCCTTCGCAGTCCACTTCGCGCCCAATAGAAAGAGTCCCGTTGCCCGCAGCAAAGAGCAAGCAAGTCACTTACGCCGACGCCGGCGTCGACATCGCCCGCGGCGATCAGGCCAAGGAACGCATCAAGACGCTCGCGCAGCAAACCTTCACCCGCAGCGTACTCGGCGGAATTGGCGGCTTCGGTGCGCTCTTCGCGCCGGACCTGAAGCGATATAAGAGTCCTGTCCTCGTCTCCAGCGCGGACGGCGTCGGCACCAAACTCAAGATCGCCTTTCAGCTCGGTATCCATGACACCGTGGGACAGGACCTGGTCAATCACTGCGTCAACGACATTGCCGTTCAGGGCGCTGAGCCGCTCTTCTTTCTCGACTACCTCGCCACCGGGCGCCTTGAAAACAAGATTATCGAGAAGGTAGTCACCGGGCTGGCGAAGGCCTGCAGGGAAAATGGCTGCGCGCTTATCGGTGGCGAGACAGCGCAAATGCCCGGCTTCTATGCCGACGGCGAATACGACCTGGCCGGCTTCATCGTCGGCATCGTCGATCGCGACAAGCTGATTACCGGCAAAGGTATCCGTCCTGGTGACGTTCTCATCGGGCTGCCTTCCACCGGTCTGCACACCAACGGCTACTCGCTTGCCCGCAAGCTCATCTTCGAGACAGCGGGGCACAAGCCCGGCGACCGTGTTCCCGCGCTCAAGGAAAAAGCTGGAGCGGCGCTGATGAAAATCCACCGCAGCTACTTGCCGGTGATCCGTCAGCTCACGCGCGCCGGCGTCGTCGCTGGCATGGCGCATATCACCGGTGGGGGCATCACGGAAAATCTCCCCCGCATCCTGCCCAAAAACATCTCCGCCGAAATCGACACAGCAAGTTGGCCGCTTCCGCCGCTCTTCGCCTATCTGCAGCAGCTCGGCAACGTGCCGCAGGACGAGATGCTGCGCACCTTCAACATGGGTATTGGGCTCATCGCGGTGATTCCGCAATCGAAGTGGAAACGCGCACAGACCCTGCTCGGCCGCCTCAACGAGCCTTTCCACGTCATCGGCCAGGCCGTCAAGGGCGGCCGCAGCGTTCGCTACCGCGCATGAGCATGCCGCATCGTCTCGGAATTCTGCTCTCCGGTCGCGGATCGAACTTTCTCGCGATCGCGGACAGTGTCGCTGCAGGCCGCATTCCGGATACCGAAATCGCTGTCGTCATCTCGAACAAAGCGGACGCACCCGGCCTCGCCGCAGCGCGCGACCGTGGCCTCCCCGCGCTCGCCATCGAGGCCAACGGACGCAAACGCGCCGAACATGATGCCGCCATCATCGCCGCGCTCCAGCAGCATGGCGTGGACCTCATCTGTCTCGCCGGCTATATGCGTCTGCTGTCACCCGGCTTCATCCAGGCCTTTCCGCAGCGCATTTTGAACATTCATCCGTCGCTGCTGCCTGCCTTTCCCGGGCTCGACGCACAGCAGCAGGCCTTCGAGTACGGGGTCAAGGCCGCTGGCTGCACCGTCCACTTCGTCGATGAACAACTCGACCACGGCGTCATCATCCTGCAGCGCACCGTGCTGGTCGACGACGGGGATGATGCGCACGCGCTCAGCAAGCGCATCCTTGCCGAAGAGCACATCGCATACGCGGAAGCGATCGCTCGCGTGCTCTCCGGAGACTACGTCGTAGACGGCCGCCGTTACAGACGTAATCTTTAGTTACGTATTGAGCGCATCGTAGCGCACGCCGGTCAGCGCCTCGGAGACTTCCCATAGCCTTTTCCCCGACGCGGGATCGAGCGCCTGCGGCTTGGGTTTCACCTCGACCGGCATGCCTTTGATCTCCGCAATACCGTCCGGCCCGTAGTATCCGCCGCCACGCACCTCCGATGAGGTCGCGGCGTAAAGCAGCGGCCACGAACCACGATCGTCCGACTGCGCAACCAACGGAAGCAGCGCACCGACGATGCGACCCTTTATTCCCGTGCCCATACCATTGCTGATGATGTTAGTGACCGCCACGCCCGGATGCGCAATCACGCTCGTCGTATCCGCGGAGCGCGCGCGCAGCCGCCGGTCGAACTCCAGACCGAAGACCAGGTTCGCCAACTTCGATTGCTGATAGGCGCCGCGCGGATCGTAGCCGCGCTCCCCGTTCAGGTCGTCGAAGTTCAGCTTGCCGCCCTTGTGCGCAATCGATGCCACGGTCACCACGCGGCTCTTCGGCTGCCGCAGGAGTGCGGGTAGAAGCAATCCGGTCAGCGCAAAGTGGCCCAGATGGTTGGTGCCGAACTGCATCTCGAAGCCCTGCGGCGTCGTGCGCCGCTCCGGGATCGCCATCACGCCGGCGTTGTTGATCAGCAGATCGAGCGGTTTGCCCTCGCCGAGGAACTCCGTCGCAAAGCGTCGCACGGAATCGAGATCGGCGACATCGAGTACGCGCACCTCAACCTTCGCTGCCGCATTCTCAGCGACAATCTTCGCGCGCGCAGCCTCGCCCTTCGCTGCACTTCTGCAGGCCAGAATCACCGTCGCGCCGGCACGCGACAAATATCGCGCCGTCTGATATCCGATGCCGCTGTTCGCGCCGGTCACAATCGCCAGCCGTCCCTGTTGCGGCGGCATCTCTCGTGGTGTCCACTTGCTCATGGCGCTCCTTATTGTTGCGTTCCAGTCTTGTGGTTCAGCTACGCTGTCTGCGTTCCCAGCTCTTCCAGCGTCACCCGCACGGTCATCTTGCGCTGCCCGCGCAGGAAGCTCACGGTCACCGTGTCGCCGGTCTTGTGATCATCCATGATCTGCGATAGGTCCAGCGCGCTGGTGATCTGCCTGCCGTCGATGGCGACGATCAGATCGCCTCCCAGATAGATGGGCGTGTTGCCCAGGTAAGCCTGCTGGTGCCCTCCGTGCAATCCCGCGCGCTCCGCAGCGCCGCCGGGAAGCACACGCTGGATCAGCACGCCATAATCTGCCGCCAGCCCCATCTGCTGCGCCAGATCCGGACCGATGGGCAGGGAAGTGATCCCCAGCGATGGCCGGCGGATGCGCCCGTAGTGCGCAAAGTCTTCGAGCACTGCCTTGGCCGTGTTGATCGGGATTGCAAAGCCGATGCCCGCACTCTGCTCGATCTGCTCGTTCGGATTGGTAGCGATCAGCGAGTTGATGCCGATCACCTCGCCGTGCGAATTCAGCAGCGGTCCGCCAGAGTTCCCCGGATTGATCGCGGCGTCCGTCTGGATCGCGTTCTCGATCAGATTGCCCTCAGGCCCGCGCACCGAGCGCAGCGCGCTGATGATGCCGGTGGTCATGGTGCCGCTGAGTCCAAAGGGATTGCCGATGGCGTAGACCTTCTGTCCCACCTGCAAATTCTGCGAATTGGAAAGCACCGCGGGAGTCAGGTTCGGCGCATCGATCTGCAGCAACGCCAGATCATGCGGCTTGTCGGTCAGTACCACCTGTGCCTTGTACTTGTGCTTGTTCGAAAGGGTGACTTCAATCTGCGCCGCACCGTTCGTCCGTCCGCGGGTCGCACTCGATCACGTGGTAGTTCGTCAGGATGTGGCCATGCGAATCCACGATGAAGCCCGAGCCTTGGCCCTGCTGCGGCACCGCGCCCCAGAACCAGTCGACGGCCACCGCCGTCGAAGTGATGTTCACCACGGCGGGCAGCACCCGCTTGTACACCGCGATGTTGTTCTGCTCCACGCTGTCGTAATTGCTCTGTGCATCCGCTTCGGTCAGGTCGAGCGAATGATCCAGGCGCACGGTGTGCGCCAGCAGCGGAAGATCATGATGCGAGATGCGCTGCAGTTCCCGCCCACCCGGAACACCAAACGTGGTGACGAACCAGAATCCGGCGACGATCAGAACCACAAGCACGGCAAGACGGCGAAGCTTCATAAGCGGGTCGTTCTCTCCTTACTTCACTGCGTTCGTTTCTTCACTGCATTTCATGACGAGGACGCAGCGAGAGCGCGCAGCTCCCGATAGACGTCCTCTGTTTGCCGGGTCACATCTTCTAATGACCCGTCGTTGCGGATGACGGCATCGCTCAGCCGCATCTTTTCTTCATCCGGCATCTGCGCGGCCATGCGCTCACGTGCTTCGCGTTCCAGCGCAGCCCGTTTCGCAGCATCGGGATTTGCTCCACCAATCCGCGCCACATACCGTGCGATGCGCAAAGCCTCCGGCGCGGTCACCAGAATGCGCCGGTCAAACCGTCCCTGCCAGTCGAGCGTTCCCGCGGTTCGGCTCGCCTCAAACAGCAGCGCCGTCTCATAGATCGCGACTGCATCCGGCTGTTGCTTCTCAAGCGCCTCCATCCAGCGTCTCTGCTCCGCGATCACCGGTGGATGCACGATGGCATTCAGCTCCGCCAGGCGACCGTCTGCGAAAGCGAGCTTTGCTAGCGCGCGCCGGTCGAGTGTCCCGTCGGCTTGTACGACAGCGGGCCCAAAAACTCGCACGATCTCGCCATACACCGCTCCGCCCGGTTGCATCATGGCGCGGCCCACGGCATCCGCCTCCATCACCTGTGCTCCCAGGCTGCGGAAGATCGCTGCCACCGTGGTTTTGCCGCTCCCCAACCCACCGGTCAGTCCAACGCGCAACATCCGCGGGACCCTACAGCAGCCCGCGGCGTAGCTTGGCCGCGCGCACCGTGTTTGCCATCAGCATCGCAATCGTCAGCGGCCCCACGCCGCCAGGCACAGGGGTGTAGGCGCCGGACACCGCATAGGCCGCGGGATGCACATCGCCAATCAGTGTCGATCCCTTTGCGATAAACAGTTCCTCGCGCCGTGCATTGCCGTGAAAGAAGCGGTCGAACTCTTCCCGCGTCGTCAAACGGTTGATCCCTACATCCAGCACCGTTGCGCCCGGCTTCACCATCTCCGCGGTCACATAGCCTGGACGCCCGATCGCCGCCACAAGAATGTCTGCACTGCGGCAAACCGCCGGCAGATCGCGCGTCTTCGAGTGACAAATCGTGACCGTCGCATTCTGCGCCAGCAGCAGGATCGCCGCCGGCTTGCCCACGATGTCGCTGCGGCCGACAACGACCGCGTTTTTTCCCGCGATGGGCAGGTCGCTCCGCTTCAGAATCTCAATCAAACCGGCCGGTGTGCACGGCGCCAGCGCGGGTTGTCCGGTCTGAAGGCGTCCAACGTTCACCGGATGAAAGCCGTCCACATCCTTCTCCGGCGCCACTGCCTCCAGCAGCCGCTTCGCATTCACCTGCGGCGGCAAAGGAAGCTGTATCAAAATGCCGTCGATATCGTCGCGGCCATTCAATTCGGCTACCAGTGCCAGCATCTCTTCTGTCGTGACAGTCTCCGGCGGGGTTATCAAATCACTGCCCAGTCCAAGCTCCGCACAGGTGCGCACCTTGCTGCGCACATAAATCTCGGAAGCGGGCACGTGTCCCACCAGCACTGCTGCCAGGCCGGGCTTGATGCCTTGCTCCGCCAACGCCTTTACCTCGCGCGCCACATCTTCCTTGATCGCCGTTGCGATCGCCGCGCCATCCAGTCTGCGTGCCTCTGCCATGCCCCTCCAATAGATATCTTGCCGCGTAGATACGCTGCTTCTATGGTAATTGCCGCCGTAAGCGCTCGCCGGTTCTACACTTTGAACGAGATGCAGAAATCGCTCATCGACGCCGACGCGCTGCGCCTGCTTGCGTGCCCTGCCTGCCACGCCGGCTCTGACGCTGCTCGATCCGGAAACCGTGCTTTGCACCGCCTGCGGACGCCGCTATCCCGTACGCGATGGATTGCCCGTATTGCTCGTAGTTGACGCTCCGCAGTGAAACACGGTTCAGCGCGGTCAGCCGTTTCAGTGTGCCGGGAAGTTGCGGACCGTGATGAGATAGGCAAGCACCAGCGCAACTACCAATGTCAGCACCAGCAGAGCCACCAGAGCTGCCCAGGAAAAGCCGCGCTTTTCCAGGAAATCCTGCTTTTCCTCATTATCTTGCCTCTCGCTCATGCCCCTGCCGCTCATGTCTGGTTCTGTCATGCGGCACCTTTGCGATTCACGCTGGTACACAGAGATTCATTTTCTTCATACATACATATAGGTTAAGTCAGCGTCTCTATAGATGTGCCAGATGTGAGATGTGCTCAACTCTGGAAACCGGAACAACATTTTGTGCGTACTTGGGTTAGCACAGTAAGAGAGAACAGGGAAGGAGGAAGGCCATGGAAGACCAGGTGAGACAAGATCGAGACCAGGCAGCAACGCCCGCAGGCCTTCCGCTCGAATCTGAGGCGCATTTGTCACCGCAGATCGAAAAGTTCAGCGCTACGGAATTGACCAACCTGCGGAATGAGCTGCTACGCGGACAACTGGATAGCTGGCAGGCGGCGGATCTCGCAGCGAACTTCCTCGCGGGCCATGGCTATGGCGCCAGCGCCGAAAACCTGCGCCAGGCCATCACCGGCCTGGAAGTGTCGCGCTGCTCTATCGATTGTCTTCAGGCAGCGCTTGAAGGCGTCGCGTACATTCAATAAGCGTCTGTAACTTTGGTCGCTCCCGAACCTCGCGTGAGCGACCAAAAGAAGCGAGCCTCATGACGGAGGCTGCCCGGACGGCCAGTCCTATTCGTACTTCAGGCTCTCAACCGGATCGAGTTGCGCAGCGCGTGTCGCGGGCAGCGTCCCGAAGATAACGCCCACCACCACCGATGTTGCCAGCGCAATCACCACCGACCACGGCGATATAGGAATTTTGTAATCCGTAAAGAAACGTGCTGCCAGCGGGGGTGCCATGCCGAGTATGGCCCCCATGATTCCGCCGGCCAGCGAGATGAACACCGCCTCCATCAGAAACTGAAGCTTGATCTCGCGGGACGTCGCTCCCAGTGCCTTGCGAATTCCAATCTCACGGATGCGCGAGCGTACATTCGCCAGCATGATGTTCATAATGCCGACGCCGCCCACCGCGAGTGTCACCGTGGCCAGCAGCAATAGCATGATCATCAGGCCATTGGAGATCTGCCCTGCCACCCGCAGGATAGCCACCAAAGTGTTCGCGGTATATACGGAGTTGGACTGATGCCTGCTCTGAATGATCCGTATTATGTCCTTCGTGGCAAAGGGAATGTCGTTCTTGTCCCGAATGGAGAAAAAAAGCTGCTTCACCTTGTCTGTGCCCGTGAAATAGCGCGCCACCGAGTAGGGAATCAGGATCGTCTGGTCCGCAACCTCGGACATGCCGAAGGTATCCACGCTCTCCTTGAATGTCCCCACAATCGTGATGGGCATGCCGCGCAGCACAAATGTCTTATTGATCGCTGCATCGGAGCTGCCGAACATCTGTGTGGCAAACGGAATGGTGACTACGGCGGCCTTGGCGTGCGTGGCCTCGTCCGTATCGTCGAAGAATCGTCCAGCCGTAATGATCAGGTGGCGTACATCCCGATACTGCGGTGAGACGCCCAGCACCAGAACATCTTTGGCAAGGCCGCCGCCGAAGCTCACGCGGTCATGCATCTCCAGCATCGGTGATGACGCGGAAATCGCTGGCACCTGCGTATCCACTGCCCGCTCGTCATCGATGGTCAGCAGATCGTTCCTGTACTCACCGACGCTGCCGGAAGAACCGCCTGAATATTCCACCTCCACCATATTGGGGCCGATGTTCTCAAGCAGCTTCAGCGCATAGTCTCTTCCCGTCAGCCCGATCGTCGCCACCAGGATCAGCGAAGCAGAACCGATGACCATGCCAAGGGCAGTCAGCGCGAAGCGGACCTTGTTCAGCCGGAAGCTGTCGATCGCCAGCAGGGCGATCTCGCGCAGCAGGATCGTGCGCTTCGCACTATCCAGCGTCTTCTGAAACGCAGCCCGGCTCATCGCCCGGCTGGAGATTGCAGCACGCGTCACAGTGGAGGGTCGGCTTGCAGTTGCCGTGGGTGTCATAACTGCCTCTTCACAGGATGCCAGAATCGCCCAAACTGGTTCGCCCTTTTTCTGCCCCGGCTGTCGCTTCAGGTTCCGGGCCGTCAGCAGGCGAGCAGAAATCTGAACCGGGCCGTCCGGACCGGGCTGTCCGGACCGGGCCGCTCATCGAACCTGAGACGGAACTGACACGTTCCTCTCCTTGCCGCTTTCGGCCACCCGACGCTGCACCGGAAAACGTTTGTTCGAGTACCAAATCGCGCTCCAAAGCGCCCGAAATGCCCTCTTTCAGACACAAATTCAGACACAAAAAGGCCGCCCGTTTGTCCCGGGCGGCCTTGGTTAGTGCGGCCTCTTAGGTTCGCTGGCAGCTTACCGGAACAACCAGATCGGCGACCGTACGAGCAGATTCACGTCAAGCGTCCCGATGCCGGTCGGCAAAATCCCACCCCGGGGCGGCCCCGTAGGCCGGCTCATATTTCTTTGAGCTGACCGAAAGTACGCCGTTGGTTCCCGAGGGTAGATAGCAATTCGTCTTTCCTTTGCAGTTCACATCCATGTCACCCAGCGTTACGTCGTGGAAAACACAGGACTTGCCGGTCCCATTCGTGGAATTGCAGGAGCTGTTCCCGCGCCTGCCGTATTCAGTGTTGGCAAGGGCGTAGTAGGCATAGTTGGGATTTCCCTGGCGTCCCCAGTCCTGGTTCACCAATGCCTGCACCCCGGCAAGGATCGGTGCCACAAACGACGTCCCACCGGCTCCAGCCCATCCCGATGGGGCGCCGGTGCACGGAGCGCCGCCGCCGGCCGGGTTGGAGTAGCAGATCACGTAGTAGTGCCCCCAAACGCCGTTGGCCGCAAAGAGCGAGACATCCGGCAGGTCGCGAACTCCGTCGTTAGGATTCCCGTAAACACCCTTCTGCCAGCTCGGCTTCGCGTAGCCGCGGCAGGAGCCGCTGGTCGCGATTTGGTTCTTTGCCGGCGTGCCAAAGGCACAGGCGCTGGGGCCGCCGCTGCCCGCTCCCGTATCGAGGAACCCTTCGCCAATCGTGGAGTTGCAGGAGCCGCTGGTGCCGTAAGGAACGGTGAATCCAAGCACGGTTGTGATCAGTTGGCTGGCACACGAATCGTTCCACGGAATCTCGGGAATGTACGACTTCGCAGAGCCAAAGACGCCGCTGTTCGTGCTGTTCCAGTATTTAGTGGTTGTTCCCAGGAAGGCGTCTGCATAGTCTGTGCCGCCCGCGGCTACGTTGAATGGCGTGGAGGCCAGCCCATTGACGTTAATGCCATTTGCCGCGAAGGCCTGATTCTGGCTGTCCACAGCTGCTCCTGCGTCGCCGGCCGCAACAAATACGGAGATGCCCTCGGCGGCCGCCTGCTGATAAAGCTGATAGATCTGGAGGTTCCCTGACGCCCCCTGTTCGCTCTCCGGTCCGTCGTAGCTCAAGCTCACAATAGCTGGTCGGTTGCGTTGGTCAAGAAGTGCCTGGAGAGCGATCAGTGGACCGAAGTTCGTATTCGTGTCGGCGCACGAAGCGAGTTCGATATCTGCTCCGGGAGCTGCAGAGGCTGCCCATTCCACATCGACCGCCGCCTCGCCATCATCCCCGACAAGCACTCCCGGGTCTTTGCAACCGCCAGGATGCACGACCGAGAACTTGCTGCTCTTGTAGGCATCCAGGCCGAAGGTCTTGCGGAAGGTGAAGTAGTCCTTGTTCGAGAAAAGGTCCGTCCGCTCCAGCAGGATGACCGTCTGGCCCTGACCGGCCGTTCCGGATTTGTAGAGAGGGTTGAAGTCGTAGATCGTCTCCAGGTCGGCCGGCACCAGAAGCTGATAGTCGGCATTCACCGTGTAGCTGGGAGACACCGCGCTTCTGGGCGCGCCCTTTGCGGTCATAGGAACGATGGGCGTGCGCGCCGCGTGCGGTTTGAAGTCATTCAACGACGCGATGCCGGCGACTACCGGTGCCAGTGCCTCGGGAATCGCCGGCTCCTGCATGTTGGCGAAGTGCTTTTCGCCCCTCACATCCAGTTGATGAATCTCCGTCTGAAAGGCGTCAATGACCTGCCCCGCCGTTCCCGAGAAATCGATGCGCATGCCGCTGGGAGAGATGCTGTTTACCTGGAAACCATGTGCCTGCAGCCAACCGGTCACCGTCGCGATGTCCTCGCTGCTGGGGCCGTACTTTGCACCAAGCTGCTCTGCTGTCAGCCAGTTGTGGTAGTCCGGATTGCCTGGGGTCTGCAGTCGCTCCATGTAGGCGGAAAGCGCCGCCTCGCTGTCAGCCGGCCGCTGCAACAGAAGCTGAAGGTGCTGCAGTTGCATCGAATCGCCCACCGCGCCGCGATCGTTCTGGCTATTCGCTTCCCGGGTGACGTTGCCGGTGAGCCGGACCATCCGGGTCTCGTCGATCTTCTTCGTAATTGCCCCATGCCTTGACGAGCCGGTATCGGCCGCAGCGGCAGCGATCGTGAAAGTAAGTGCTAGGGTGCAGCCGAGCATAATTCGGCTCTTTCCCACGACTGAGCGCAGATTCATAAGACCTCCCGATGGACGTGAAACGTAGAAGATAGAGGACCAGATGTGATGGACCAAGGCCGAATGTCGAAGAAAAAGCCCCCGAAAGGGATCGGGCAAGAATAATAGGGTCGTCCCAAATGAGTGTCAATGGATGTCGAAATGCCGCAGAACAAGTCCCAAAATGGGAATCGCTGCAGCCGACCATCGTGCCGGCATGGGGGCCGAGGTTCTCTTGCCAGAGCTTCGACGACGATGGCCTTTCTTTGCTTTGGCCAGCCGCGTCGCTATCATAAGACTGCACTACCGCTCGCGGAGGGATGTGTGAGTGGTTGAAACAGGCGGTCTTGAAAACCGCTTTACCCTAACGGGTAACGGGGGTTCGAATCCCTCTCCCTCCGCCATCGAAGCTGCACCGCAAATCGTGCTCGAAGCCGCGGTCGCTGTTACAGCTTGTCCTGCAATTGCAAACGCATTCTCGTCAAATCCATGTAGTTCCAACCTTCGAGTATCTGACCGTTTCCGCAAATCACGAATGTCGATCCGGAAACGCGAACATTCTTCGAGGTTGCGGGAAACCCGAGACCGTCACCGGTGTGTGTCATCGTTGCGGTCCATCGAACCGCTACCTTATCTCCTTCGGAGATGAGATCGTCAACGACGATGCGCACGTCGGGAAATGCTCCGCGGAAGGCTTTGCAATGTTCCGCGAACTCCTCCGCGCTGTTGACGACCGAATCTGGGTCAGGGAATCCGTGAGCGCGTCCGGATTGGATATACATCTCTGGAATCGCCGACAGCCGGCCCTGGTTCCAGACCTCCTCAAACCAACGCTTAACAAGCTTCTTGTTTTGCTCAGACATTGAACCTCCAGGGCGCGAAGCTTACATGCAGTGGTTCGCGCCCTGTCAGCAAAGAACGCGCTCTATTTCGCGGCCGCCGGCTTCATCCCTAAATACTTGTCATACCAGGCAAACCAGCGCTCATAACGGTCGCGAATAAAACTTGGCCGTGTGAAGCCGTGAAATTGTCCGGGATAAACGATCAGTTCCGCTGGCACTCCGACACTCTTCAGCGCCTGATACATCTGCTCGCCGCCCAACCAGCGTGACGTTGAAGTCCTTGTCCCCGCCCATGAAGAGCGTTGGCGTCTTGATGCGCTCGACGTGGAAGAACGGATAAGACAGTTTGATGTACGTCTCCGGGTTCTTCCACGGCGGGCCCAGTTCGTTGTCGTACTGCAGGATGTACTCGTCCACCCCGTACATGCCGAAAAGGTTCGCAGTCCCCGCGCCGCTCGATGCCGCTTTGAAGCGCGTTGTCGACGCAATGATGTAGTCCGTCGATATGCCGCCGTAGCTCCAGCCGCCAACGACCATGCGGTCCGGATCGATTTTTCCGGTCGCTATCGCGGCGTCCACCACAGCCAGCAGGTCGGCGACCTCCTTATCGCCCCAGTCAGCTGAGATCGTCTCGCTATAAGCGTGGCCGCGTCCCGCGCTGCCGCGATAGTTCACGTTCAGCACTGCGAATCCGTGCGACGCAAAAAGCTGCCGGTCCACGGTGAAGCGATGTTCATCCTGAGCCGTCGGTCCGCCGTGAATAAACAACAGCATCGGCGCCTTCGTCCCCGCTTGATAGCCAACCGGCATCGTCAGCAGCCCGTGCACATCGGTGCCGTCCTTGCTCTTGGCCGCGATCTCTTCCGTCGTCGCCAGCGTCCGTTGCGCCAACAGCGCATCGTTATGCGAGGTCAGTTTGCGTAGCGTTGTGCCGTCCAGCGAGTAGATCTCCGCATTGGCGGTGTCGGTCGACCACAGCAGGGCGACGTGGCCGCCCGCCTGTGCCAATGCCGCCGCCGTGCCGGTTTCCTGCGTCAGCCGCTTGGGTTCGCCGCCGGTCAGCGGCACCTCCTCCACATACACCACGCGATCGTCGGTCACGTCGTCAGCAGCGACTTGCCATCTGCAGTGAATACTGGCGGCCCAACGTTGTTATCGATGGACGTCGCCTTCAGCTCGGGCTTGCCGCCATTCGCCGCCACCACGGCCAGCCGTGTGCTGCCATAAGCGGTGTAGTGCTCGGAGAGGCCTTGTCGATACGCGATCAGCTTGCTGTCCGGGCTCCATGCCAGCGGCCGTGATCTTCGCCGGGAAATGTCGTTAGCTTGCGCGGCGTCGATCCCGGCTTCGCATCCACAACGAAGACATCATCGTTCTCCACGCGATCCGGATCGGGCTGCGACTGGTTGCTCACGAAGGCGATCATCGTCCCATCGGGAGACCATTCCGCCTCGTGCTCCTCATATTTACCGGAATCGGAGGTCAGCTTCGTCAGCTTCTTTGTCGCGATGTCGAAGAGATACAGCTGCGCATGCTTGTCCGTCAGATAGCCTTCGATATCCTGCTTGAAGTGGTAGCGATCAATCACGATCGGCTTCGGCGGCTTGGGTTTGGCGTTCTTGTCGTCGCTCTCCGGCTCGTCCTTTTCGCGCAGCGTCAGCACCAGTTGCTTCGCATCCGGCGACCAGCGATAGTCGCTCAGATCCTGCTTCACATCCGTCACCTGGCGTGCCTCACCGCCACGCCGGTCCATCACCCACACCTGCGAACCCTTCGCCTTACCCGGTCGTGACGAGGTGAACGCAAGATAGCGTCCGTCCGGACTCCACTCAGGCGAACTCGCCGACTCCGTGCCGTAGGTCAACTGAAGATTGTTCGAGCCATCCCAATCCACCATCCACAGTTCGCTGACGTTCTTGTCGTCTTCCGTATCCACACGCGAAACCGTGTAGACAATCTGCTTGCCGTCGGGCGACACCAGCGGATCGCCCACGCGAACCAGTTGGTTGAGATCGTCGATCTTGAGACCAGGCTTCGGAGCTTGCCCTGAAAAGTGGGAAGGCCAGTAGGAAGAGAAAGATAGTGCCAAGAAGGCAGCCGCGCATGCCCCGGAGTGTAGCAGGCGCGTTACGAATTACGTGAAGTCCGTCTATTTCGAGGGCAGCTGCGTTACGGCGCTGGCGCGGCCCAGGCGGCGCAGCTCGTCGCTCAGCACAATTGCCTCGGCCAACTCGCGCATGGAGCGCCGCTTCTGCCGGCTCTGCTTGCGCAGCGCGGCATACGCGCTCTCCTCGTCGATCTTCAGATCGCGTTGCAGGATGCCCTTCGCCCGATCGACCACCTTGCGCGTCTCCAGCCGGTCGCTCAGCTCTTCGCGCTCCATCTCCAGGCGGGCCATCTCGATCTCCGCGCCTACCAGGAAACCAATCGTGGAGAGCAGTTGTATCTCGCGCTGCGTGTGCTCGTGCTGCTTCTTGTGCTGCACGTTGATCACGCCCACCAGCTTGCCCCGGCTCAGCAGCGGGACCGAAAGAAATGCCTCGAAGCGGTCTTCCGGAAGGTCCTTGAAGGCTTTGAAGCGCGTATCCGCCGCGGCATTTTTTGCAATCGCGACCGGTTCGCGATTCTCCGCGACCCAGCCGGTGATGCCCTGTCCGAGTTGCAGATCGAGGGTATCGACGAGTCCCGCGTGCGGAATTTTTGACGCCCGCAGCACCAGCTTTTCGTTCTGTAAGACAAAGATCAGGCACGCATCGCAACGCACAATAGATGTTGCAAACTCCACCACGCGGTTCAGCACATCATGCAACGGATCGGCTGCGGCGATCCGGCTGCCAAGTTCATGCAGGAATTCAAGATGAGCATCTTCTGCGTGCTGCCAGTTGGGTGCATCCTGGGTTGCGTCCATGGTCTCTGCGTCTCCTCTCAGAGGCCTCGCTGCACTGGGGTGGGCGCGGCATGACTATGTGGATGTGGAAGACGGGAAGAAAGTGTCTACGCTTGGAGGCAGCTTTCTTTTCCGATTGCGT
This sequence comes from uncultured Acidobacteriaceae bacterium, assembly GCA_963815025.1. GTDB lineage: Bacteria > Acidobacteriota > Terriglobia > Terriglobales > Acidobacteriaceae > KBS-83. The sequence continues at coordinate 1,444,093 of CAWFFD010000002.1, forward strand.
TCGCGATAGCTTACCCGTACAGTAAGGAATCCCAACCGTTTCAGCAAGCGGTAAGCAGAAACAACGGCCCCGCTCCCAGTCGAGCATTTCAGTTCGGGCCTGGCACCTCCACGAGCACTTTCGTGACTTCTTTTTTTAAGGAAAGCCCTGCAGAGTGAATCTCTGCAGGCTATCGTCGTATTGAAACGCTCCAGCGGCAAGCCCTGAGCGTAGTTCCTTCCACGTCGAAGTTCCTCGAGCAGCGCTCTTCCAGGCAGAAGAACGATCCATTCAATTGGTCCGTGCCCAGTCTTTTTAGGGCGCACCCGGTGTTGTTGTCTCCCGGCGACACGGCTGAGCTGTCTCCTGGCAGCCGTGTCGCTTTCTTTTTTGGTCTGACAACACTCTTCTTTCCGGGCTACATTTAGGGACCCCCAACAAAGGAATTTGAATGGCACTTACCCGTCGTCAGTTTCTCTTCCGTGTCGGCCAGGTGGGCGGTTACAGCGCCGCCTTCACCATGATGCAGACTCTCGGCCTGCTGCCCATTGCCGCCACCAAAGCGCAGGAAATCCACGGTGTCCGCGGCCACGGCACGCGCATCGTCATCCTCGGCGGAGGCATCGCTGGCCTGGTTTCAGCCTACGAGATGACCAAGCTCGGTTACACCTGCACCGTGCTCGAAGCCCGTGACCGCGTGGGCGGCCGCAACTGGACATTGCGCCGTGGATCTCGCGTCAACTTCATCGACGGCACGGAACAGACCTGCACCTTCGATGACGGCCTTTATCTCAACGCTGGCCCCGCGCGACTGCCCTCCATCCACATCCACATGCTGAACTACTGTCACGAGCTGGGCGTCCCGCTCGAGGTCGAGATCAACACCACGCGCTCCTCGCTCCTTCAGGCAGACGATTTCAATGACGGCAAACCCGTCCAGCAGCGCCAGATGGTCAACGACACGCGCGGCCACGTCTCGGAGCTGCTCGCCAAGTGCATTCGCCAGGGCGCGCTCGATCAGGAGCTCAGCGCGGAGGATAAGGAGCGCATGCTCAAGTTCCTTACCGAGTATGGCGACCTCGCTTCGGATGGCCGCTTCCTCGGCTCAGAACGCTCCGGCTACAAGAATCGGCCCGGCGCAGGTCCCCAGGCCGGTGTGCCGCGCGATCCTTTGCCCATGCATGCCCTGCTCGACGCGGATCTCTGGAACGGCCTGCTCTTTGAAGACATCATCGACTGGCAGGCCACCATGTTTCAGCCCGTCGGTGGCATGGATAACATTCCTCGCGCCTTTGAGAAGAAACTGGGCACCGTCATTCGCCATAACGCGGAGGTCATGCGTATCCGTCAATCGCCGAATGGCGTGAATGTTTCCTACAAGGACCGCGTCAGCGGTCGCGTCGAAACCGTCGATGCCGACTATTGCATCTGCGCGATGCCCCTCACCACGCTCAAGAACGTGGACGCCGACTTCTCTCCCGATGTCGCGGCTGTGCTCCAACATGTCTTCTACGACTCGGCTTACAAGATCGCCTGGCAGTCGCGTCGCTTCTGGGAGCAGGACGAGAATATCTACGGCGGCTTGTCCTTCCTGCGGCAGACTGTCGATGTTGTCTGGTATCCGAGCTATGGGCTCTTCTCGCCGAACGGCGCCATCATTAGCGGCTACAGCATCGAGAACGGATCGGCTTTCGGCAAGCTGCCTACCATCGAAGCCAAGCTCGATGCCTCGCGCCAGGCCGTCGAGAAACTCTTCCCCGGACGTGGCAAGGAGCTGCGCCATCCCATCTATGTGAGCTGGGGTCAGATCCCCTTTAACCTCGGGTCATGGATCAGCGGTCCCGGGAGCACCTTCGGCATCGCTCAGCAAGACCCGCGTGATTACGCCGTCATGACCCGTCCCGACCGGCGCGTCTACTTCGCGGGAGATCACACCAGCCACATTGTCGGATGGCAGGAAGGCGCGGCGTTCTCCGCAATTCGCGCCGTCAACATGATCGGACAGCAGGTTCAGCCAGGGGGAAGCATTGCGTAGCGTTCGCCCTGCGGCGGTGCTCGTCGCGCTTGCCGTTTCTGCGATCGTCAGAGGACGATATCGGGAGGCGCGAACAAAGGTTTGTGGGAATGCATCGTTTCCTGAAAACTGGTCCAGTAACTCTGGAAAGGGAAATTCCGGGCTGGTCCCTGGAATAGGCCGATATCAGTAGCCAGGTTGATCGCGATTAGAAAGATGGCCGCACGCCGCCAGGCCAAGCTGAATAACTTCGGTTCGTTTTCATCATGCAGCCGGTCCTTCGACCAGCATACGGTGATGGCGCAGAGCACCGCATTCATCTCCATCATGGCGAGCCAGCGATAACGATCGTAAGCCACCAGATTCAGTAATAGCGGCGCAAACGTGCAGAGGACGAGATACCAGCGCAATGCGCGGTGCCGCTCGCCTGCAAGCCGCCATGCCAGCGCAAGAAAAAACAGGGTTGTCGGGAGAAAGGCAAGGAATCCAAAGCCCTCCTCAACCCAGAATGTGCCTGCATGCATATTGTTCAGCATCCCACCCAGGCTTTTCCTGCTGGAGTCGCCAAAAATGGCGAAGAGCACCCCATCATGAGATGAAAAATTCACACGTGCACGTATTTCACCCGCCAGCCTCGCCATTTCTTGAGGCGCCATTTGCGCGTGGCCCGCAGGCAGCAAGACGATGACCCAGGGAATGACGGCCACTGCGGCGACTCCAGCCCAAAGCCATCTCTTGCGCCGCTCCTCTTCCGTGAGCGCGCAAGCAAGACCCGCCAGCGATACGGGAAGATAAGCGATGGCATACAACTCATGCACCAGCACCCCAATGATGCCGGCAATCAACGCTGTTACCACCTGCACGCGGGGATTGCGAAACTGCATCACCGCCAGAACCAACAGCGCCATCACAATGTCGTAATAGCCGACGAGATTTGTGAGCATCGTGATGCAGAAACTGCTGGCCAAAAGTGCCGTGAATGCCCCCAGCCCGGCTGCATCGAGGCCCGAGCGCCGCATACTGCGTGCCAGCATCCAGAACAAGGCCGCCAGCAGAGCAAACGCCACCACGGAAAACACACCATAGCGCCAGATAGGTATATGAAGTCGCCCGCAGACCTCACCGAAGAGTCCTCGCCTGATATATCCATGCCGGTAGTCGATCTGAGCCTGTGTTGCAGCCCAAATGTAGGGCAGGCGCATGCCCTTGAGCAGTGCCGTGATGCCGGCCGCGACCGCGAGCAGACGGTAAAAGCGTTTCTCATGCTGAAAGATGAGGCCCAATCGATGGATCAAATAGTCGAGGCTCCGTCCTCGTCCTGCTGTCAACATGAATAGGTGCGGTTTTGCACAACTATCCTAGCCGTTTCACTGCCTGAGCAAGAAAAGGAATTGTGATTGCTCTCGCTGCTGCTACATCTGCTGAATCTGCAGCAATGGCGAAGCCGGCGCCGCGCCGTCGAAGATCTGTCGCGCCTGCACTATGGCGAGTCCCTCGGCCATGCAGCAACTGCTCATGGAAACGGCTGCTCGCCCCTGAGCCAGCGCATGCGAAAGCTGTTGCCGGTCTTGCGATAGGTCCGCTCCACCAGCTCTTTCACCTCGGCCGACTCTCCCAGCGTCAGCGCCAGCAGGGAAGGCCCCGCCCCGCTCAGGCACACACCCAGCAGTTGCGGATGCTCCAGCTCCAGCAGCTCCGCAAGTCCCGGCACCAGCTCCTTGCGATACGGCTGGTGCAGCTTGTCCACCATGGCTACGCGCAGACTTTGCGGATGCTCACTCTCCAGCGCACACAGCAGCAACGCCAGCCGCTGCAGATTGTTTACGGCATCGCGGAACGGCACCTGCGCCGGCAACACCTCGCGTGCACGCGTAGTGGTCAGCGCGTAATCCGGCGTCAGCACCAACAGCCGGATCGCCGCTGGCCACGGCAAACTGACGGCGGTCACGCCGCCGTCATCCGTCTGGCAGCTTACGGTCAATCCGCCCAGTAGCGCCGCGGCCACGTTGTCCGCATGGCCTTCCAGCGCCGCCGCCACCGCCAGCAACGGCGTCGGACCCAGTGCCACACCACTCACCACTTCAAAGAGCCGCAATCCCGCCACCGTTGCCGCTGCGCTCGATCCCAGCCCGGAGCGCGGCGGAATCTGGCTGCGCACTTCCACGTGAATCGACGGCAGCGGTCGCGCGTACTCCTCCCGCAATTGCGCAAACGCCGAGTGGATCAGGTTCTCTCCCATCGGCTCGCAGCCCACGAACTCAAACGTCACGCCATCGAGGCCCTCGCGCCGCTCCACCACCAGGCTCAGGTACAGATTCACCGCCACGGCAAGCGTGTCGAAGCCTGGCCCCAGGTTCGCAATCGATCCCGGCACATGGATCTCCGCCGCTTCCACACCAAGCGGCATCGTGTCGATAGGCTGCATATCTTCTGGCATCGTCCCTTCAGTGGCCCTCTTGCTGGCCTTCGGTCGCGCCGTTCCGGCTGCGTGCGCCATGCTGTTCCAGGATGTATGCCGTGTCCTTCAGCCCATGGCCGGTCAGCATCGCAACCACCTCCGCGTCGCGATCCACCACGCCTGTCTCGCGCAGTTTCTTCAACCCTGCCAACGTTGTGGCAGATGCCGGTTCGCACCCGATGCCATCGCGTCCGATCGCCGCCTTCGCCTCACCAATTTCCTCGTCCGTCACATCGATCACTCGTCCGCCCGTCGACTCCACGCCATGCAGCGCTTTGCGCCACGAGCGCGGATTGCCGATACGGATCGCGGTTGCGCGCGTCTCCGGATCCAACGGCTTGAGCACCGCGTCAGGATTTTTCGCGCGCTCCCGCCATAACCGTGCAAATGGATTCGCGCCTGCGGCCTGCACCACGATCAGCTTCGGCGCGTGCTCGATCAGGCCCCACCGCAGTAGTTCATCGAATGCCTTTCCGAAGGCCGCACTGTTGCCCAGGTTCCCGCCCGGCACCACCAGGTAATCCGGCGCGCGCCAGCCGCGCTCCTCCATCACCTCGTACATGCAGGTCTTTTGTCCCTCGATGCGGAACGGGTTCACGGAGTTCAGGAAATAGACCTCTTCTGGCGGCAGCGCCAGCAGCGTGTTCAGCGCGTCGTCGAAGCTGCCGTCGACCTCCACAATCTCCGCGCCAAAGTCCAGCGCCTGCGCCAGCTTGTTCATCGACACCTGGCCTGCAGGCAGATACACGCGTCCCACCACGCCCGCGCGTGCCGCATACGCCGCCAGAGATGCTGCCGTATTTCCCGTCGAAGCGCAGGCCACCACCTTCGCGCCCAGGAAGCGCGCCTCGGTCATCCCCGTCGTCATGCCCAGGTCTTTGAAGCAGCCTGTCGGGTTCCAGCCCAGATGCTTGAAGTCGAGATGCGTCACGCCGGCAAACTCCGCCGCACGCTGTGCGCGCACCATCGGCACGTTGCCTTCGCGCAGCGTCACTACGTGCTCGGGCGCGTACTGCGGCAGTGCCTCACGGTAGCGCCACACGCCGCTCACATCCACCGGAGAAAAAGAGCGCCGCCGCCCTTTCCAAAGAATCTTCAGCGCAACCGGATCGACCTCCGGCATAGCCACAACCACTTCCAGCAATTCGCCGCACTTCGGGCACGCCATCAGTGGCGTGTGCAGCTCGAATGTTGTCCCGCATGCGGGACCGATGCAGTGCAGATGGGTCACGCGCGTTTCCTCAGAATCGGCAGGCAGAGCGGCGGCTGCGCCAGGAAGTGCAGCTTTCCGATCTCCGCCAGCGCTGCGCCCAGCGCCTCCTGGCTGCACGGTTCCAGCGTGATGGCAAACGGCAGCGCCTCACGCGAGTGTCCCGGCAACTGCAGTACCGCGTCCACATTGATCGCATAGGTCGCCAGCAGTTGCGAGATCGCCGCCAGAATCCCCGGCCGGTCGCGCACCAGGTAACGCGTGTAGTGCGGCATCACAAACTGGCTGGAAGCCACCAGCTTGCGCAGCGCCGGGCTCATCGACTCGGAAGATGTTGTGCCCAGCCGTGCCAGCGCGACCAGATCGCTCACCACCGCAACCGCCGTGGGACCCCCGCCCGCACCGTTGCCGGAGAAGGTTGTCTCACCGCCGTAACGTCCCGTGCTTACGACAATGTTCTGCGCGCCCACCACGCGAGCATGCGGCAGTGTGCGCTCCACCAGCATGGGCTGTACGGCAATGTGCAGCTCGTCTTTCTTGACCTCTGCGTGCGAGATCTGCCGGATGGTGCAGCCCAGTTCCGCCGCGTAACGCAGATCCACCGCCGTGATCGGCCGGATCGACCGGCACATCACCGTCTCTGTGTCGACATCCGCGCCCAGCGCCACCCGGCTCAGGATCGTGATCTTCGCCCGCGCATCGTAGCCATCCACGTCAGCGCTGGGGTCGGCCTCCGCAAAGCCCGCGCGCTGCGCTTCCAGCAGTGCATCGGCAAACGAGATCCCCGCCTGCTCCATGCGCGTCAGGATGTAGTTGCACGTTCCGTTCAGGATGCCGCTGATGCTCACGAGCGCGTCACCCGCGAGTCCTTCCTGCAGTCCGGAGAGCACCGGCACTCCGCCGGCCACGGATGCGCCGTAGGCCAGGTGCTGCCGATGCCGGCATGCCAACTCGCTCAACTCCACACCTTCGGCCGCAATCAGCGCCTTGTTCGCCGTCACCACGGACTTGCCGCTTGCCAGTGCGCGCCGCACCCAGGTTCCCGCCGGATCAAGGCCGCCCATCAGCTCCACGAACACGTCAATATCCGAGTCCAGCACCTCGTCAACTTCGTCCGTCCAGCGCACGGAGCGAGGCACCCAGTCGACACGCTTCTCGGCAATGCGCCGGTTCAAAATGTAGGCCAATTCAAATGAGGACGCAGCGCCTTGCTCGATCAGGATGCGCGCCACCGCCGATCCCACCGTGCCAAAGCCCGCGATCGCCACCCGCAATCGCCGGTCTCGCTCGCTGCCGGCCTTCTTCGCCTGCTGCTCCATCGCCCTATCTCCGCCTGCGTGTCCCCTCGCCCATCACAGAAACGCGCAGAGGCGAGTTTGCCCTCGCCTCGTGGCCCAGTGTCTTGACTTGTTGTATCAGGGACGGCGCGGCAGACCAACTCGCGCCGTTGGAGCAGTCGCTAAGCTGCTACTGCACCGTGAGAACGGCATTGACCACCAATTCGTTCTGCCCCGAGGTAGCCGTTACGTAAAAGGGATAACTTCCCGCGGGCAGGGAATTGGAGGAGGTCTGTTGACTTCCCCCGCCGCCGCATCCCAGGCAGAAAGTGCCGCAGAACGCAATGGCGATGACGGCGAACAGAACGCGCTGGCGACGTTTCGATGCAATCCCAAAGAGAGCGAACAACGGAATGCCGCAGGCAAGGACCGTTTCGCTGAAGCTGGGTGATACTTGGGCCATAGTCGGAGGAGGTGTCGCCGTGACCGTCAAGCTCACCGTCGACGCACCCGTCCCGGCGAGATTCACCGTTGCAGGACTGAAGCTGCATACGGCGGGTGAATCGGAGCAGCTGAACGCAACCGGCCCTGAGAAGCCCCCCAGCGCACTGATACTGATCTGCGCGGACGCGCTGCCCCCTGAGGGGGCTGAGAGCGAGATCTGATTCGTACTATTCGCCACACTGAAGGGCACATTGACCGTCTCCGTCAACTGCCCCTGCGCAATCGGTGCGTAGATGTCCGACCCATAGACCGCGAGGATGGTATGGGTGCCGCCGACGGGCAGCTTTGTTGTCAGCGTCGCGACGCCGTTTGCGAGCGTGCCTGTGCCCAGCGTGGATTCTGTCGTGCCAGCCATCGGGTCCAGCGGATCGTCGTCGTTCTTGGATATGTCGACGAACGTGATGCTGCCCGTAATCGTGGGATTGCTCAACGTCGCGGTAAATGTGACCGACTGCGAAGCGTAGATCGGATTTGCCGAGGAAGTAATCGTGACCGTTGGCGTAATCGCTTCAATTGTTAAATTGATCTTGTTCGAAACCGAAGCGGCGTAGTTGGCATCGCCTGCATAGTTTGCCGTCAGGCTGTGCGACCCCGTGGCCAGCGGAGCTGTGATCGTCGCCGCGCCGCCGACGAGCGGAACAAAAACCGCATTCGCATTCGCTTGCAGGTTGATAAAGACGAGCGGAGGCAGCTTAGTTGTCTCGGGGCCGGGAATCGGCGATGTCGCAGGCAGCGGCAACACTGCATAGGCTGGAGGAGGATTTCCTGGTGCCACTGTGCTGGTGAACAAGGGAGCTCCGGCGGTGAGTGTCCCATCGCCGTTTCCTGTCAACAGAACGCCGCTTCCCAGAATGACATCTGTCTTCCCGTCGCCGTTCACATCTTCCGCAACCAGAGGAAGCAACGGGTTGCCCGCCGTCAGTGTGCTTCCGATTGTGAAGTTCACAGGAGCAGCAAAAGTCCCGTCGCCATTACCCAGGAGCGTCGCCACGCCATTGTTCAAGGTGTTCGCCTGATAGCTGAACACCAGGTCCTGCTTCCCGTCGCCGTTCAGGTCAGAGAAGGATGCTGATATTGCACCCTCGTCCGCAATCGTGCTTGTATCAATCGGCTTCGGTGCGCTGAATCCGGTGCCTAGATTCAGCATGACATTCAGCATGGCTGGCTCTGCGGCGTTGCCTGACGGTACGGCATTGCTCTGCGACAGGACATCGATGCGTCCATCGCCGTTGATATCGGCAAAGCTCAATCCATAGATGTTGTAGGCGACGCTTGATCCGGCAGGAAACGAAGCAGCCAGTGGATATGGTCCCATCGCAGTAAAGCTGCCGCCGCCCGCGTTATGGAAGACAGTGAATGCGTACTGCACCGTGCCCGGAGCGCTTACCGCAGGCGGCGTATCTACCGCGACGATATCGGTTTTGCCATCTCCATCGATATCGACCGCATAAGTCTGGCTGTAGCCGCTCGACAGGGCAGGCAGCACCGCGACGCGCCCAAATGTGCCATCACCGTTGCCGTAAGCCACGGTGTTGCCGCCCAACAGATCAAGCTGTCCGTCACCGTCCACATCCAGAACGGCGATCGTCTCGCCCGTGGTGAGTGGAATGGCGAGCTGTTGCACCGGCGCTGGCGTGAACTCGACGAAGTTCAAGGATAACGACAAAGGTGGCGCTGGGCTCTTGCCAAGAAAGACCTGCGCTACCAACATTCCCGGGGTCTTCGTTCCATACATCAGCAGGCTCGCTATGCCATTACCGTTGAAGTCGCCCGTGACCGCATTGCTTGCAGATCCCGAGACGGACGCGTCCGGTGTCCCGAACACCCGGGCAAACGTCGACGTTGCGAAGCCGCTGGTGTCTATCAGGGTGGCGGGAGATCCCACTGCCGTCGTGCCGTCATATAGCGTGACTGTCCCGCTTGGAGCCTTGAACGGGGGCGTCACCGAAGCTCCCGGCGCCACCTCTATCGGGATGCTGTATGTTCCAAGGCCCATCGGCACAACAGAAATCTCTGTTTGCGAAGGCAGCGTCCCCTGCGCGCGTGTCGCAAACGGCGATGAAACAACGAGGACGATTGGCAGAAATGCGGAAAACCTCACTTGGCCCCCCAAAAGCAACTGGTAACTCACTTCGCGGAGATTGGTTGCGCCGCTGAGTATAGGGGGATGTCATTGGGAAAGGCCACGAATTATGCGGAGACCCCGTTACAAACGTGCCTGGGAAGCAAAAAGGAGAGCGAAAATCCCGCTCTCCCTGGTAAGCCGCGTACCCGAATGTTCTTGATCTAGAAGTAATTCCACAAATATTGGTCGTATACGTCGTGGTGGTACTGCGCCTCCGGCACCTTCATGACAGCGACGGCGCAGCAGACCGACTCGTGCCATGGGGTGAAATGACTCGAACACGTATCGGCCTTGCCGTAGAAATCCTCTATTGCACAGTTAGTTTGTAGCTCGCCGTTGAAGTGGCAGCGCCCGAAGTCGCAACCACGTTGAAGGTGTAGTTGCCCGGCGCTGTCTTGTTCCCGTTTGATGAGCCGCCACCGCAGCCAGTCAGGCTGGTGACCGAGACGAACAGGACGAAGCCGAGACAAAGCAGCAACCGTCGGCCGCGAGCCACCGGCAGTAGCGTCAGCAGTCCCAGCAGCGGCAGCCCGCAAGCGAGAACCGTCAAAGCGCGCGAGGGACTCGCCATCACGCGCGCTCGCCATCGCCGTCGCTGCGGTCGAGACAGTCAGGGAGGTGCTCGCGGCAGTTGTGCCGGAAACAGTTACCGATGCCGGACTGAAACTGCAGGAGGCATTCATCGGCAAACCGGTGCACGAAAATTTCACTGATCCGCTGAATCCGGCCGCCCCTGCGAAGCTCACCTGCGTCGTGACCGACTGCCCCGAACTCACCGTCAGCGACGTCGAATCGCCAGTGCCCGGTCCTATCGTGACCGGTGCAACCACCGTCTGCGTTACCGATCCACTTGAAGCACCGTCATTGGCGTCTCCGCCGTAAGCCGCCGTGATCGTCTGGCTCCCGGCGCTGGACAAAGTCGTCGTGGTGAAGCTGGCAGTCCCGTTGCTGACCGGCGCCGTGCCCAGCGGCGTCGATCCATTGGAGAATGTCACTGTTCCGCCTGCGCCCGGTATCAGCCCGGCAATCGTTGCGGTGAAAGTGACACTCTGACCCGCATAACTGGGATTCGCCGACGAGGTGACGGCCATCGTGGTCACAGCAGGCGCCACAGTAATGGTGAGTGCCGGCGAGACACCAGCCGCGTAAATGCTGTCACCCGAGTATTGCGCGGTCAGCGTGTGGGTTCCCACGCTCAGAGCCGCATTCACGGTAGCACCGCTGCTGTCCTGCGGCGTGAACACCGCATTCGCTCCGCTCGCGAGGTTGAGATAGACGAACGACGGCCATGAATCTGGAAACAGGTTTGCCTGCAGCAGTGGATAGTTCAAGGGAGTCTGTGGGCTCGCAGGCTGCGGAAACAGAGGCGTCCCAAGACTGAAGGTGCCATCGCCGTTGCCCAGCGCGAGTTCGCCCGATCCTAGAACCGCATCGAGTTTCCCGTCCGCATTGAAGTCGATGAGCTTGAACCTGCGGGTTAGGGATGGCGTTGTTAGAAAATTGATGAGTTGCAGCTGAGAGAAAGCCCCGAAGCTTCCATCTCCATTTCCCAATGCGGCTCCCAGGAAATTGGTCCCTTCGACGTCTGACAAAGGCCAGCACCAAATCTTGCTTCCCATCGCCATTCATATCGCCAAAGGCTGTCACTTCATCATCCCGCTAGATCGAACAGAGTGGACGTATCGATCGGTTTAGTCGCTCCAAAGGTTCCGTCCCCATTGTTGAGCATCATGTTGAACTGAGTCGGCTGAATCGCCATTACTTCTGGAACATATTGCTCTGCGAAACGACGTCGATTTTGCCGTCGCCATTCAGGTCGGCAAAACTCAACCCGAAGATGTTGTAGATCGCGCAACATAAACCAACACCGGACTGAAACGAGGCGCCAAGGGGAAAACTGCCGAGCGAAGTAAATGTCCCGCTGCCATCGTTTCGGAAGACAGTGAACTATGCACTGTGACGGATTCCGGGGTTGTCGGTGGGTATGGGCGGGCGTGTTTACCGCAACGATATCCAGCTTGCCGTCGCCATTCACGTCAACCGCGTAGGTCTGGTTGAAGCCGGTAGCCAGCACTGGGAGCACTGCAAGGCGAGAAAAAGTGCCGTCGCCATTCCCATACACGACCGTATTCCCGATCAGTAGGTCCAGGTGACCGTCTCCATCGACATCGAGTACGCAGGCGCGTCTAGTCGGGTAAGTAGCTCAGGGACGACATAGGCAGACTCTGTTTCGGGAGTGCGACAGAACTTCCCGCCCGGAGCGCTTGCAAACACTGCGAGGAAAACGGGTGTTGCTCACCGAGTCGGTGCTGTAGATCAGTAAGTTCGGTATTCCGTCGCCATTGAAATCACCAATGACGTCGGTCCACGATGCAAGGGGATTAACCGTGATCGCGTCCGGCGTACCAAAGACCTGCGCAAAGGTCGTGACTGGAGACAGCCGGGATTCGCTGCAAGCGCCGTCCCGCCCGGGTTCAGTACCGTCGCCCCGTCCAGCAACGTGATGGTCCCGGTGGGATGCGGCACGGGAGCCGGAGTGCTCGGGCATCGGTGGTGTCACGGTGCCTGTCAGTGACACGCCGCTCGCAGTAGGATTTCCAGGGACCGAGAGCGTGACGTCGGGCTGCGTGGATCCGGTAGCTTGCGCCAGGGCGGGCAATGTCGAAAGACACGCGAGAGACAACAGGGCAGAAACGAAAGAGCGGTTCAAGGGATACCTCTGGGCCGTGAGCCGGTTTCGCGCCGGCGCTTTGAAAATGCGCCCTGAGTATACCTATCGGCCGGCTACTCTTGCCGCGAAAAATTGCGGCTGCTCAGTTACGAATGGCGGCTGCCGAATGGCGCCCAAAAATCAAAAGGGAGAGCAATTGCTTGCTCTCCCTCGTGTGCCATTCACCCGCCGTTCAGCCTAAAAGTAGTTCCACAAATACTGGTTGTACACATCGTGGTGGTACTGCACCTCCGGCACCTTCACGAATGTCCCCAGCAGCCGTGGACAACGATCCGCGGATGCCTGCTTCAGGTCCGCATAGCGTGCCTTCACGTCCTCGCCCAGCATCTTGGTGGTCCAGGTTGCGTTGCGGAAGTCTTCGAGCGCCGTATAGATGTTGTCCGGCAGATAACGCTCCGCCTGACGCAGATTCGCAATCTTCGACGTCGTCCCGTCCAGGCCCGTCTTGAAGATCGAGTACAGCACCAGGTAAGGATTTGCATCCGGGCTTACCGAACGCACCTCCACGCGCATGCTCTTCTCGTTGCCGATCGGTATGCGCACCATCGAGCCGCGGTCCGTCGCCGACGCCTTGATCTGGTTCGGCGCTTCGAAGTGCGGGTCGAGCCGCCGGTATGCATTCACGCTCGCATTTAGCAGCAGGCAAAGATCGTTACCGTGGGTCAGGACCTTGTCGACGAATCCCCAGCCGAAGGCACTCAGCTTCTCCTGGCCCTTCGGATCCCACATCAGGTTCTTCTTGCCCTTGCTCACCGAGATGTTGGTGTGCATGCCGCTGCCGTTCACGCCCACCACCGGCTTGGGTAGAAAGCTTGCTGTCAGTCCCATCTTCGTTGCCACCTGCCGGCAGATCAGCTTGTAGAGCTGAATCTGATCCGCAGCCGCAATCACGTCACCGTAGCTGTAGTTGATTTCGAACTGCGACGGCGCCACTTCGGGGTGGTCCTTCTCGTTCTCGAAGCCCAGCGCGCGCTGCACCTCGGCCGCGGTGTCGATGAAGGTGCGCAGCGGATCTCCGGGCAGTGAGTGGTAATAGCCGCCGGTGTTCACATAGTCGAAGCGCTGATTCTGGTAAAAGTGCTGCTCCGCATCCACGCCCTGAAACAGGAAGCCCTCAATCTCGTTCGCGGCATTCAGCGTGTAACCGTCACTGGCGAACTTCTTTTCTGCGAACTGTTTCAGCACGCCGCGCACGTCACCCGCGTAGGGTTCGCCACCCTTGTCGATCACGTCGGCAAACACCAGTACCTTGCCGCCGCCGAAGTAGTCCTCAGGCACCCAGTAGAAGGAGCCCCAATCCAGGAAGAGCCGCAGGTCGCTCTCGCGCTGCGCCGTGAAGCCGCGGATCGACGACCCGTCGAAGGTCAGGTTGTCCCAGCTCTTGACCAGAAACTTTTTATCGTAATCCAGCATGTGCAGGCGGCCTTCCAGGTCGCTGAACATCACTGTCACTGCCTTGATGCGCTTCTCGTCCGCCAGGTACTTCAACCGCTCTTCACGAACCGTGTCCGCCGCTACGCGCTTCCGTCGCTGGTCCTTCGCCTTCAGGTTCAGCTCTTCCAGCTCTTCATAGGGAAGGGCAAGGAAATTCCGCTGTTCGTTTGACATTCCTCTCCTCTTGAACAAATGTGGTGGATTGCGTAATCCAGTCCAGCGGCAACGTGGGCGCTTATCGTTCAGCATAACTGCTGCCTGCCGCACGCCCAAAATGCTTTTGCTCTCCGCAAAGGGTGGTTGCCACTTCTTTAGGGCATCTCGGCGCATGCCTCATGTGGAATAATCCGCTGGCGCGTGTTCCCCATCTGGCGCCGTGCATCGAAATCATCCGGTATGGTCCAACGTCCCACCCGTTGCCGCGCTGTTCTTGCCCTCGCGCTCATCACGTTTCTCGTCGTCCCCGCAGCCGGCGCGCGCCTACTCCGTCCTCTCGCACGAGCAGGTCGTCGACCTCGCCTGGAAGACCCACATCGTCCCGCTGCTTCGCCGCCGCTACCCAGGCATCACGCCCGATCAGATCAAGGAAGCCCACGCTTATGCCTACGGCGGCGCCATCGTCCAGGACATGGGCTACTACCCCTTCGGCAACAAGCTCTTCTCCGACATGACTCATTACGTTCGCTCCGGCGACTTCGTCGAAAATCTGATCCGCGAAGCGCAGAATCCCGACGAAGTCGCATTCGCCCTCGGCGCCCTCGCCCATTACACCGCCGACTCGCTCGGCCACCCCGCCGTCAACCGCGCTACCGCGAGCGAATACCCACGCCTGCGACGCCGTTACGGCCCTGTCGTCCTTTACGACCAGGATCCCGAGGCCCACCTGCAGACAGAGTTCGGCTTCGACGTCCTCGAGGTCACGCAGCAGCGCTATGCGCCCGAAGCCTTCCATGACTTCATCGGCTTCGCCGTCGCCAAACCTGTCCTCGAACGCGCCTTTCAGGACACCTACGGCCTGCCGCTCAATCTCGTCCTGACCAACGAAGACCTCGCCATCGGCACCTATCGCAAGACCGTCAGCGGCCTGCTGCCGAAGATGACCCAGGTCGCCGTCGCCGACTATGGCAAGCAGATGCAGCAGGCCGAACCCACCTTCGTGCCCAAGAAGCTGATCTACCGGGAGAACAAAGCCGACTACCAGAAGCGCTTCGGCAACAGCTACCAGCGCCCCGGCTTCGGCACCCGCGTTCTCGCCTTCCTGCTGAAGCTCATCCCCAAGATCGGCCCTCTCAAGGACCTCGCGCTGCGCGTCCCCAGCGCCGATGCCCAGAAGACATTCCTCACCGGCATGGACACCGTGGTGGACAACTATCACCACTCCATCGACCAGCTCCGCGCAGAGCCGGCGGACCGGCCCACCCTTCAACTCCGCGCCGTCAACCTCGATACCGGCCAGCCCACGGCTCCCGGTTCCTATCCACTGGCCGACCAGACCTATGCCCGCTACCTCGCCCTGCTGGTCACGCCGCGCCCGCCGTCACCGCCGCCCACCCCGTCTGTGCCCTGGTCTGGACCTCAGTCCGCGGATACCCCATCCGTACCTGCTCCTCCGGCACCTGTACCGGTCACGCAATCGGCGTCTACCCGAGGCCTGCAGCCGATTGACCCCGCCATCCGCACCGACATCGAGCACTTCTTCTCGAACAGCCAGCGCCAAGGCGGCATCCTGCAGCTGAAAAAAGATCAGTGGAAGGCTCTGCCCAAGAATCTCGAGACGCTCCGCCAACTCCCCGAAGCGCCCAGCGGAGCAAATGCGCCACCCGCGCAAAGCTAGTTGCCGTATCTCAAAAAGGCGTCAGCGAAGCGTGATCGTTAAAATAAGCTGGTGGCCACTCTAGCCAACCCGATCACGGATGCCATCGCCGCAAAGATCCACGCCGGCCAGCGCATCACGCCCGACGGATGCCCGCCACCTCTGGCAGCACGCCACCGACGCCGAACTCCGTGACCTGGCCTCCCAGCGTTCGCGCCCGCTTCCATCCCGCGGACCGCGCCACCTACATGGTGATGCGCATCATCAACTACACCAACGTCTGCGTCGCCCAGTGCGACTACTGCGCCTTCTACAAGCTCCCCGGCCAGGACGGCGGCTACGTCCTCTCCCAGCGAAGCGGTTTTCGCGAAATTAGACGAGCTGCTCGCCCTCGGCGGCGATCTCGCCGCGTTCAACGGCGGCTTCAACCCGCATCTGCCGCTCGACTACTACTGCGACCTCTTCTCCGCCATTCGTCACCGCTACGGCGACACGCTGGAGTTCTACGCGCTCACCATCGCCGAATTCCTCTACCTCGCCGACCACGCCAAGCTGACTACGCCGAGGCCGCTGCGCGCTTCAAGACGTCCGGCGTCCGCTGGATCACCGGCGGCGGGTCTGAAATTCTCACCGAAGACTTCCGCAGCCGCCACTCCAAGTTCAAATACACGGTCGCGGAATACTTCGCAGCGCAGCGCGCCATCGTCGAAGCGGGCCTCAAGACCACAGCCACCATGGTCATCGGCTTCGACGAATCACTCGACGAGCGCATCGAGCATCTCGAGCGCACCCGCACCTTCCAGGACGAAGTCAGCGTCACTCGGTGGCGGCCTGCAAAGCTTCCTCTGCTGGACCTTCAAGCCGTACTTCACCCAAGTCGGCGGCATCGAGATCACCACGCAGGAGTACCTCCGCCACCTCGCGCTCTCCCGCATTTACCTCGATAACATCTCGCGCATCCGCACCTCAGTGCTCACCCAGAACCAGGGCGCACTCGAAGGCCTCCGCTACGGAGCCGACGACTTCGATCTCCCCATCGAAGACGAAGTAACCCAGAAAGCCGGAGCCACCATCTCCCTCGACTTCGACCGCCTGCTCGACCACGCGCGCACATTGGGCTTCACCCCCGAATACCGGCATGTAGCTCGCCACGTCGCTCGCCTTTAGGTCATGAGTCGCTCCGTCTCGGTCGCGTGAATCCTCCCCGCGCATCCGGGCATCTTGCCTGTATGCCCTCCGAGCCGCAGCAACCGCAGTCAGCTCCCGAAACGCGCACCGCGCTTATCGTCGGTTCCACGGGCATCGTCGGAGGCAATCTTGCCGCGCACCTTGTCGGTCAGGGATGGCAGGTCTTTGGTTTGGCGCGCAAGCCTGCAGCAGCTCCAGGCATCACGCCGGTTGCTGCAGATCTGCAGGATGCCGCTTCGGTGAAGGCTGCACTGCAGGGCATCGCGCCCACGCATGTTTTTCTGTGCACATGGCTGCGCCAGCCCACCGAGGTCGAAAACGTCAAAGTGAACGGCGCCATGACGCGCAATCTCTTCGCTGCGCTCGAAGGCGTCCGGTCGCTCGAGCACGCCACGCTAGTCACTGGTACCAAGCACTACCTCGGCCCGTTTGAAAGCTACGGCCAGTCAGCGGCCGAGACGCCCTTCCGCGAGGACACGCCCCGGCTGCCCGGTCTCAACTTCTACTACACGCAGGAAGACATCCTCTTCGAGGCGGCCCAGCGCGGCGGATTCACCTGGAGCGTGCACCGGCCGCACAGTATCATCGGCTACGCGCTCGGCAACGCCATGAATATGGGCGTCACGCTCAGCGTCTACGCCAGCATCTGCCGGGAAACACGCGAGCCCTTCATCTTTCCCGGCTCACAATTTCAGTGGAACGCGCTCACCGATGTGACCGACGCAGGACTGCTCGCCACGCATCTGGAGTGGTCAGCGACCGTCCCGCAGGCGCGCAACCATGCCTTCAATACCGTCAACGGAGACATCTTCCGTTGGCGCTGGCTCTGGCCGCAACTCGCTGCGTACTTCGGTATCGAGTCGCAGGGGCCTCCCGACGCGCCACGGACTCTCGCCACACAGGACGCCGCACTCGCTGCGGCCTGGCGGAAGATCGCTCAAAAGCACGCGCTCGTTGAACCGGACGTTGAGAAGCTCGCCTCCTGGTGGCACACCGACGCCGACCTCGGGCGCGAGCTGGAGTGCGTCAACGACATGACCAAGAGCCGCACACTTGGATTCCAGGGCTTTCAGGAGACGCGCGCATCCTTCTTCGAGCTCTTCGACCGCTTGCGTCGCGAAAACATCATCCCCGCCTAGACAAGTCCCTTTGGCGTCCTCGGACGCACACAGGCCGAAGTCCTCATTGATTCACGAGTCTTAGCTCTCACGGCATAAACGAAGCCCGCTTCGCCAGGATTGCATCTTCGCGCACCGCATCCTGATCCGACCCACCGGCAAGCCGTCCGTCCGCTCCAAACCGCTGATATGTCGCCGCAGTCTTCCCGTCGGCACCGGCAGCCACCGCACCAGCTCCATGGAAACGAACCGCTGCGGAATCCGCCCACCGAACCAGTGCTCATCATCGCGCTGCGCCCAGGTCACCAGCGCCAGTTGCGAGCCAGCCCCATACGTAACCGCGTCGGCTGCTGATCGAGCACTCGTCACCGCAGCGTCATTGCCAAACAGAGTCGCCATCGTGTGGTGCTCGCGGTCGATGCTTGACGTGATCACCCGCCACTCCAGTGGCGCAACCGGAAGCCCAGCCGGCAACGCCGCATCTACATTGAACAAATCGCGCTTCGTTGGAGTGCGGTGCGAACAGCCAACAGTCCAGCAGCCAACAATGAAGACCAGCGCCGCGACCGCGGTCATCCTCATGCGAGTGCGCATCACTGTCCCTCCTGCTGGGTTGTCGTCCGCAGAATCGGCATCGTGTACACAAAGTCGTTGTTGCGCACCGGCATGTGGCAGCCCACGCATTCGCTCGCAAAGTGCGCGTCTTTTCCGTAGGGCTTCAGCTCTGGTCCCAGCCATCGTCCAAAGCCCCAGCCCGCCGTGGACCCATACTTCGTCTTGCCCTTCACCATCAACTCCACCTGCACAAACTTGCCCGTGTGCAGCACGCCCTGCGCATCCGGCACCGCCTGCCACGCCACCTTCGCAAACGCCGCGCCATCCGGCCACGGCTGAATCTGCCTGCTCGCAATCGCGTGCACCGCGATGTCGTTGCCCAGAATCTCCCGCATCGTGCCGTTGTCTCCGCGATCGGTCGAACTGATGGCACGCCAGTTCTTGTAGTCCGGGAAGAATGCAAGTCCGTTCAACTCCGGCGCCGCCTGTACTGCTGCCGCCTGGACTGCTGCAGCTTGGACCGCTGCAGAGCGCGGCGTCGTCGTTGCCGGCATCGCATTCGTCGCCGCAGCCGGCACCGCCGGCTCGAATGGATGCAGATATGCCTTCAGCGTCTCGAGTTGCGCCGCCGTCACCGTCGATCCCGGATGTACCCGCCGATAGCTCGGCAGCGGCATCGCGCCCAGTTGGATCATGTTCACAGCTTCAAACAGCATCCCCCGCTGCTTCGCCGGCGGCAGCTTGCCGATCTCGGAAAAATTCAGCTTCGCCCGCGCCATCCGCACATCGCGCGCCACCATCCAGTACACCGGCGCCGGCTCGTCAAACCATGACAGCCGCGTCTCATCTGAATGGCAGTTGTAGCAGGAGTTCCGCAGGATTGCCCTTACCTCTGGCGGCGCCGCAATCTCCGCGGTCACCGGCGGATGGTCGATCTTGGGTCGATACAGTTGCGCTGCGAGAAACAGCAGCAAAGCAATCGCGACAATGGCACCGATGAATCTGCGCATGATCGGCTGATCTCCTTCGATTCAGACAGGTCGTCAAAGTCGCACTTCGAGGGCCCGCTTGTTTCTGAAGAGATGAACAACTAACGTTCATTGCACCATGTGTCAGACGCAGAGTTGTCACGCGTCTGTCACAACGCGCCGTCGCACGAGGTCAGCATGAGCACACGCCCCCCAACCCGCCGAACCGTTCTCACCGGCCTGGCCCTCGCCACCACCGGAGCCACGCTCAGCCGTAAACTCCCCGCACTCGATCTGAGCGTCACCGCCCACGCCCCCATAGACCCCATGCGCCCGCAATACCATCTGCTGCCCACGCATGGCTGGATGAACGATCCTTGCGGCCCCATCTATTGGAAGGGCCGCTACCACATGTTCTACCAATACAACTCCGAGCCTATCTCCGCGGTGAAGCTGTGGGCTCACGCCACATCTTCGGACATGGTGCACTGGCGGCGAGAACCCATCGCGCTTGCGCCCACCCCCGGCGGTCCCGATGCCGACGGCTGCTGGACCGGAACCGCCGCCATTGTCGATGGCAAGCCCACCTTCCTGTACACCGGTGTCGTCAACTCCACGCCGGAACAGGCCACACTCGCCGACTCCAACCCGCCGCTGCGCGAATCCGTCTGCATGGCGGTCGCAGAGGACGACGCGTTGCTCCACTGGCGCAAACTGCCTCAGCCAGTTATCCCCGCTCCTCCCGCTGGCATGAAGGTCGTCGGCTTTCGCGATCCCTCGCCCTGGCGCGAGGGAAATCATTGGAATCTCATCGTCGCATCGGGTGAGCGGGGTGCGGGTGGCCGCGTCCTCCTCTATCGCTCCGCAGATTTTCTCCACTGGGACTACCTGCACCCCATGGCGCAAGGCAAGCCGAACGGCAAGCAGGGAACCGACCCGGTCGATAGCGGCGAAATGTGGGAGTGCCCCGACTTCTTCCCCCCTCGACGGCAAACACGTCCTCATCCATTCCACGGAACGCCGCACTCTCTGGCAGATCGGCACGCTCGACCCAGCGACCATGCTCTTTCACGCGGAGAGCGAAGGCGTGCTCGATCACGGCGCCTACTACGCGCCCAAATCCCAGCTCGATGCGCAGGGCAACCGCATCCTCTGGGGCTGGATCACCGAGACGCGCCCGCAAGCCGAGTACGCCGCCGCCGGCTGGTCCGGCATGATGTCGCTGCCGCGCCGTCTCTCCATCGCAAATGGGCAGCTCGTCATGGCCCCGTCACCGGAGATTGCGTCCTTCGAACCGCGCCCCGCACCGGATCGGCCGTGCGCCGTCTGCCCTCCGCCGCGCAGGAGATCCGTCTGACCCTCGAACCGGAAGAGGTTGGATCGCCTTCCCATCATGACTTTGTGGATAGCCAGGGCACTGTCATTTCCATTCGCACAGGCGTAGTGCAAAAGGACTTGATATCAGTGAATAGCGTGAATATCCCTGGGGATATGGAAGGCCCTCTTAACTTCCAGATCTTTCTAGATCATTCAGTTGCCGAAATTTTCGTTGATCAGCACCATGTAGTCACACAGCGCTACTACGAGCGCAATGTAGCAGAACCCGCAGTGACCGTCAGAATTGCAAACCCGTGTCGCATCGTGCAGCAAGAAGCCTGGTCGCTTAAAAGCATCTGGTAAACGCGCTCTGTGACGCCCCGACGCCTTCGCCCGATATGGCGTAAGGCCATGACCGCGGAGTGGCGATCTTTGCAAAACGTGCCGGATTTTCATCTGAGTCCGATACACTGGAAATAGCCCCATTCCAGGTAGCCATAGGGGACCCTGGACGCACGCCCGGAATGTGCGCCCGCTAAGCCCAATGGAATGACGATTTAAGCGGTAAGCCTTTTGGAAAGACGAATTTAGCCCTCGGGAGAGGGCGTAAATGTCCTGCCTTTCATCAGGACTTAGCGAGCCAGCCTCCCGCGACGGGAGGGGGGAGGGGGTCCCCCTCCAAGTCCCGAAAAGGAATCGCAGTCAGGAAGAGAGAACGCATCACCGTGTCCAGCACTATCCGCAACATCGCCATCATCGCCCACGTCGACCACGGCAAGACCACGCTGGTCGATGCCATGCTCCGCCAGGCCGGCACCTACCGCGCCAACGAGACCGTCATCGAGCGCGTCATGGACTCGAACGAGCTCGAGAAGGAGCGCGGCATCACCATCCTGGCCAAGAACACGGCGATCCACTACAAGGACTCCAAGATCAACATCGTCGATACCCCCGGCCACGCCGACTTCGGCGGCGAGGTCGAGCGCGCCCTCAAGATGGTCGATGGCGTCATGCTGCTGGTCGACGCCTCCGAAGGCCCGCTGCCGCAGACCCGGTACGTCCTCTCCAAGGCCCTCGAAGCCAAGCTGCCGCCCATCCTGGTCATCAACAAGATCGACCGTCCCGACGCCCGCGCGCAGGAAGTCCTGAACGAGGTCTACGACCTCTTCATCGACCTCGATGCCGAAGAAGATCAGCTCGACTTCCCCGTCCTCTACACCAATGCGAAGCAGGGCACCGCATCGCTCTCGCTCGACACCCCCGGCACCGACCTGCAGCCGCTCTTCGAGACCATCCTCGGCTCGCTGAAGCCGGCCACCGGTGACCCCAAGGGTGCCCTCCAGATCCAGGTCACCAACCTCGACTACTCCGACTACCTCGGCCGCCTCGGCATTGCGCGCGTCTTCAACGGCACGCTCAAGACCGGCGATGAGATCAACATCTCCAAGCGCGACGGCTCGCTGCAGAAGACCAAGATCACCAAGCTCTTTTCCTTCGAAGGACTCAAGCGCACCGACATCACCGAGACGGAAATCGGCGACATCGTCGCCATCGCCGGCGTTACCGGCATCACCATCGGCGAAACGCATCGTCGACCTCGAGAACCCGCAGCCCCTACCCCTCATCATCATCGATGAGCCGACCATCGCAATGCAGTTCTCGGTCAACAACTCGCCGACTGCGGGACGCGAAGGCCAATACGTCACCAGCCGCAACCTGCGCGAGCGCCTCGATAAGGAACTGCTCACCAACGTCTCCATCCGTGTCGAAGAGACCGGTTCGCCGGACAGCTTCAAGGTCCTCGGCCGCGGCGAGCTGCAACTCGCCATCCTCATCGAGATGATGCGGCGCGAAGGTTACGAGCTCATGGTCGGGCGGCCGGAGATCGTCACCCGCGTCGTCGATGGCAAGACCATGGAGCCGGTCGAGCACCTGACCATCGATATCCCGGAGAACTTCGTCGGCACCGTCATCGAACGTCTCGGACCACGCAAGGGCGAGATGGTGAAGATGACCAATCACGGCTCTGGCCGCGTCCGCATGGAGTTTCGCGTGCCCTCGCGCGGCCTCATCGGCTTGCGCTCCGAGATGTTGACTGAGACTCGCGGCACCATCGTGATGAATGCGCTCTTCGACGGTTACATTCACTACCAGGGCGAGATTCCGCAGCGGCCCACCGGCGCACTCATCGCGGACCGCGCCGGCACCACCACCGCCTACGCGCTCGATGGTCTGCAGGACCGCGGCGTGCTGCTGGTGAACCCTGGCACCGAAGTCTACGAAGGCATGGTTGTCGGTGAACACTCGCGCGACAACGATCTGGACGTCAACGCGGTACGTGAAAAGAAGCTGACCAACATGCGCGCCTCGAGCGCTGACGATGCTATTCGCCTGGTGCCGGTAAAGGCACTCAACCTCGAACAGGCCATCGAGTTCATCGCGGAAGACGAACTGGTCGAGGTCACGCCCAAGTCGCTGCGTCTGCGCAAGAAGATCCTGCAGGCGAACCGGCGGCCGAAGCGCAACGCGCAGCCCGTCGCATAAGAGTCGGCGTCTCCCTCAACGTGTAAGCTTGATAGTTAGGGAGCGGCCGTTTCCGGTCGCTCCTTGGATTTTGCAGGTAGTGGATGCCGAACCAGGGAAACCTCTTCAGCACGCCCAATGAACCGGCAACTGCGGTCGAGTCGGCAACCGCGGTCGAGCCCGTGCCGCCGCAGCGGCAAAGGCAGATTCCGCGCTGGCTCCTGGTCATGGAGATCACTCTGTTCGTCATTCTTCGTCTGTACGTGGGTGCTCTGGTTGTCCTGTTGCCGTGGCGCAGCATCTGGACCACCAATGCATGGATCAACAACTGGCCCCTCGTGGCCAGCTTCATTGGGCAGGGATGGGTGCGTGGTATCGTCTCCGGCCTCGGCCTGCTGAATATCTGGATGGCGTTCAGTGTCTTGTTTCGCCGCAAGCGCAGTTCCTGATTTTTCCTATGTCCGATCAATTACCTACTCCGCTGCACTCGGCATCGCTGGCTTACGAAAACTCCACATTCCTGA
Source organism: uncultured Acidobacteriaceae bacterium (assembly GCA_963815025.1). Taxonomy (GTDB): domain Bacteria; phylum Acidobacteriota; class Terriglobia; order Terriglobales; family Acidobacteriaceae; genus KBS-83. Next base: position 1,467,831 of record CAWFFD010000002.1, read on the forward strand.
ATAGTCCCGATGGCCGTCTGATCCGCATCATGGCCGAGTATGCCGAGCCGCTCGCGCGTTTCCGCCGCGAGCGCATTCGCGATACCGTCGTCTTCTTCGGTTCGGCGCGCTTTCACGCACTGGACGTAGCGAACCACGACCTGGAGCTGCTGGCCAGGCCCTACGGCACAGAGCGGGCGCCGCATCACGAACAGCCAGCAAAGGGCGCGGAGTTGGATGACTGCAGCCCCAATGAGCTGAAGTGCCGCCGCGCCGAGGCCGCCGTGGAGATGGCGCACTACTACGAAGACGCGCGCAAATTGGCATCCATGCTTACCGAGTGGTCCATGACATTGAAAGGGCGGCAACGGCGCTTCGTCGTCACCTCCGGTGGCGGTCCGGGAATTATGGAAGCGGCCAACCGCGGAGCGCACGAAGCCGGCGGCTACACCATCGGACTCAACATCAAGCTGCCATTCGAGCAGATGCCGAATCCCTACATCACGCCGGCGCTGAACTTCGAGTTCCACTATTTCTTCATGCGCAAGTATTGGTTCGCTTATCTTGCGAAGGCGCTGGTGGTCTTTCCCGGCGGTTTTGGCACGATCGATGAGGCCTTCGAAATCCTCACTCTGGCGCAGACAGAAAAGCTGGCCAAGAAGATCACCGTCATCATCTATGGTTCGGCATATTGGAAATCGGTAATCAACCTCGATGTACTTGTCGAGAAGGGCACTATCTCGCCCAGGGATCTGGATCTCTTCCAGTTCGCTGACACGCCGGAACAGGCCTTCACGCTGCTACAACAGGGACTTACGACGAATCACCTGGAACCGGAGAACCGCCATGCCACGCAGGCCGAGGCGGCGCATGCACAGGATGGCGGAGGCGAGTTAGCACCCGACATAGCAAAAACCCGCTAACGCAACGGGAAAGTAGCCCGTAACTACTACGGTTCCTTTCCCTATCTGGCACAAAGGTTGCACTGAAGTTACGACATCTTCTTGCCTGCGTAATGCCCTATTCATAGGGTCTTCTCATACTGAGTGTGCAAGGTGTGAGGAGGGTAGCCATGAAGGGATCGCAGATCTCTTACCTCTGGAAGAACCCTGATGCCGCACGCAACTTCGGCACCGGCGTGTCATTGCACAGCCACACCAACCGCTCCAAAGAGACGCTCGACTTCGTCGTCAAGGTCATTTCCAGCGATGGCTTTTGGGGTCATCTCTTCCAATGGCTGGAAGAAAAACATTCCAGACACGCAGTTGTGAAAGTGGACTACAACCATGCCTATTGGACGCCTCCGCTGACGCCGCGTCTGGCCTTCGATCTGGAGCGTCGTCAGATCGAAAGCAAGCTGCAGCGTCCCGCTCTGGTTTCCATTACCGATCACGACAACATTGAAGCGCCGCAGTTGCTACGCACGGTCGCGAGCGCACGTCACATCCCGGTCTCCCTGGAGTGGACAACGCCCTTCGGCAGCGATCAGTCCTTCCATCTTGGCATTCACAACCTGCCCAGCGCACAAGGTGCGCAGTGGATGCGGATCTTCGAGCAGTTCACCGCAAAACCATCGAACGCACGACTCACCGAGTTGCTGAGCGCGCTGCATGCGCTGCCGAATGTCCTCATCGTCTTCAACCACCCGATGTGGGATCTCTATGAGATCGGTTCCGCCCGTCACGCATTGCGGGTGGAAGAGTTCATGCAGCAGAACGGCCACTTCATCCACGCGATGGAGTTGAACGGCCTGCGCCACTGGAACGAGAACCGCGTGGTACGCGCCCTGGCCGCACGCTGGAACAAACTGCTCATCTCCGGCGGCGATCGCCACGGATTGGAGCCGAATGGCAACGTCAACCTGACCAACGCGACCTCCTTCAACGAGTTCGTGCATGAGATACGCAACGAGGGGCACAGTCACGTGCTCTTCATGCCGCAGTACGCACAGCCATGGAAGCACCGCCTCATGCAGTCCACGCTGGACGCGGTGCGCAACTACCCCGACTTTCCCGAGGGATCTCGCCGCTGGGATGAGCGCGTGTATCATCCCGACGCGAAGGGCGTCCCGCAGCCGGTGAGCGCGCTATGGCCCACCGGCCACGCGCCGCTGATGTTGCGGCTGAGCATTCAGTTCGTCCGCATGATGGGCCGCGCGCCGTTCAGCGGCAGTTTGCGGCTGGCCTGGAACGAATCGCGGCAGTTGCACTTCGCCCTTGGCGATGGCGAGGCTGTCTAATATCGCTTCCATTGCTTACACCTCTCAGGTGCGCCGCTTACACTCGCGCCATGATCGCGGCGTCTGACGGCTCTTTGCTTTTCCCTCCGCCCAGAGTTGCCTACTTCCCGGACGCCTTCCACGAGATCAACGGGGTGGCGCACACCAGTCGCCACTTCGAGGCCTTCGCCCACCGCCGCGGTCTGCCATTTCTCTGCGTCCGGGCAGGTCCGGCGGATCGCGCCAGCAAGGACGGCCCGGTACGCACGCTCGAGCTGCCACGCAGCGCATTCTCCTTTCCTGTCGAGAAAGACCTGCGCTTCGATCTCGCCTACTGGCGGTATCTGCCACGCATTCTCGCGGCCACGCGTCGCTTTCGCCCGCAGATCATCCACATCACCGGACCCACGGAACTTGGCCTTCTGGGCGCCTGGATTGCACGTCGCCTGCGTGTGCCGCTGGTTGCCTCATGGCACACCAACGTTCACGAATACGCCGCAACCCGTTCCGCATGGTTTACGCGTCTCTTTGGCGAGCGCGGCGCACATGTTGGTCTGCAGATAGAATCCGCTGCGCTCTGGGTGGCGGCGCACTACTACAGGCAGGGGCGCATGCTCTTTGCGCCGAATGCGGAGCTATGCGCATTACTGGAACGCGCGACCGGCCGGCCATGCCACCTGATGACGCGGGGCGTCGACACCGAGGCGTTCTCACCCGTGTATCGCGATCGTGACGCGAGCGATGGTGATTTTGTGCTGGGCTTTGTCGGGCGCCTCTCGGTGGAGAAGAACGTTGCACTGCTGGTCACAATTGAACAGCAGCTCCGCCGGCAGGGAGCCGGCAACTTTCGCTTCCTCATCGTCGGCCATGGCGGAGAAGAGAACTGGCTCCGCGAACGGCTGGTGCGTGCGGAGTTCACCGGGGTACTTCGCGGGAAGGATCTCGCTCGCGCGTATGCCAACATGGATGCCTTCGTCTTCCCCTCGCACACTGACACTTTCGGGAACGTGGTGCTGGAAGCGCTGGCCTCCGGGGTTCCGTCGATCGTGACCCCCGACGGCGGCCCCGCCCGCATCGTGTGCGATAGCGATACGGGCTTCATTCGGGGCGATGCCGACTTTGCGGCGGCAATCGCGGACCTTGCAAACGATGCTGCTGCACATGCGGCCATGCGTGACCGTGCACGCTACTATGCGCTCTCCGCTTCCTGGGACGCCGTCTTCGAGAGCATCTACACGCAATACGCGGCGTTGCTCGGCAGCAAGAGCGATAGCGCCGTTCGTTGAGCCACTCCGGCCGCTACTGCACCTGTCCGATATAGACGCCAAAAGCCGGCAGGTTTACGGCATCGAGCGATGCGGGATCGCCCGCTCCCGGCGTCTTCATCAGCGTCTTCGCCTGCTTGCTGCTGATCCCCTGCTGTGACAGGTCGAAGCCGAACTTCTGCGGCTCTGCTGTGAAATTGCATGCCACTACCACCGCCGGCTGCCCCGGCGTTTGCCGCATCCAGGAGAGCACCTTCGTGTCGTTCGTGTTGAGCATGATGAACTTGCCGGAGTGCAGTGCCGGATTGTCGCGGCGCAACTGGATCAACTGCTTGTACCAGTTCAACAGCGAGTCGTCGTCCCGTACCTCTTCGGCCACATTGACGGTTTTATAGGTATCAGGTACCGGCAGCCACGGCGCATCGCTCTTAGTAAAGCCCGCCTCGGGCGAACCATCCCACTGCATCGGGGTGCGCTCGCCATCACGGCCCTTGTCGTTTGGCCAGCCGGTCCTGCCAACCGGATCTTTCACATCCTCGACCCGCGTGGGAGGCGTGGTTTTCATCCCGATTTCGTCGCCGTAGTACATCAGCGCCGTGCTGCGGCTCGTGAACAGGATGGTAGCCAGCATGCGCTCGATGTCTACATTGTGTTTCCCATCGCCATAGCGCGCATCCATGCGCGGGTTGTCGTGGTTGTCGAAGATCAGCAGTGGCTGGTTATCGTCGATGTCATGTTCGACCTCATTCAGGCGCTGACGGAACAGGTTGATATCGAGCTTGTTGATGAATCCCACCTGCATGTCCATCGGGAGCTGCAACTCGTCGTGGTTGGCGCCATACCACCGGTTGAGCTCCTGAATATTGGGAAGGTAGGTCTCGCCGATCAGCACGCGGTTACCGGGGAAGCCGTTGGTGACATCACGCAGATCGCGCATGACCCTATGGACTTCCGGCAGATTCTCGGTCAGCGAGCCATCGATGTTCGGATCCCCATACTTGTTCGTACCCGGGAGGATCTTCTCGTCTTTCAACGAGGGATCCTCAAAGAGCGTGGGTACAGCATCCAGCCGGAATCCTGCGACATCCTTCTTGAGCCAGAAACGGACCGCGCCCCACATCGCTTGCTCAACCTTCGGGTTGCGCCAGTTCAGATCGGGCTGCTGGATGTAAAACTTGTGGTAGTACCACTGATCCGTCTTCGGCGAGTACTGCCAGGCGGAGTGTCCGAAAGCCGACTGCCAGTTGTTCGGTGGCTCGCCCGGGCCTTTTCCGTTGGCCCATACGTACCAGTCGCGCTTCGGGTTGGTCTTCGAACTCTCAGACTCGATGAACCAGGGATGCTTGTCCGAAGTGTGGTTCATGACCATGTCCATGATGACGCGAATATTGCGCTTCTTCGCTTCAGCCACGAGTCGGTCGAAGTCGGCCATGGTGCCGTACTGGGGATCGATTCCGACATAGTTCGAGATGTCGTAGCCGAAGTCAACCTGCGGCGAGGGATAGATCGGGGAGAGCCAGATGGCATCCACGCCGAGGGTCTTCAGGTAATCGAGCCGGCTCGTAATCCCGTTCAGGTCACCGATGCCGTCACCATTGGAATCCTGAAAGCTGCGCGGGTAGATTTCGTAGATGACGGCATGCTTCCACCAGACGTCACTACCTTCCGCCGCTTTGCTCGCAGCCCTCTTGTCTATGGTCTTGTCCGCTGCTGCCACGGTATGGCTCGTGACCGCCACGCTGAGGCCCAGCAGTGCAGCCAGGATCAGGTTGCTCGCGTTCATCGCCCCTCCTTGAGCCTCGTTGGATCGCAGCGAAGCCGTCCGGCATCGAAGCCTACCACATGGCTACGCAGCACGATGACGCGGCATCCAATAGAGTTGTGCGATTCCCTCGTGCTTCATGGCGGAAACGCGTGATAGGCTCGGGGCACGTCCGGGCAGTTTATGCAGTTCATGGTCTACGATCGTGATTCGTTTCCAGGAGACGCGATGCATCGGCGGCTTTCAGTGATGCCTTGGTTGCAAACTCACAGTCCCTCGTGCGGAATGCACAGGTTGCCGAACCATGTTCGGCGTGCGGTTCGGCGTGCGTCGAGGTCTGCATGAGCGACCGCAAGTGCGTAGTGGGTCTCGGTGAGTTGCTGTGGGACATTCTTCCCGAGGGACCTCGGCTTGGAGGAGCGGTATCGAATTTCGCTGTCATGGCGGCGCGCCTGGGTAACGACGGCGCGGTTGCCACCCGCATCGGCACGGACCCACTTGGCCGCGAGGCCATGGCTTTCCTCAAGACAACACCGTTGGACACCGGATATATCCAGGAAGATTTCAGCCGCATTACCGGCACGGTGACCGTAGCATTGGAAAACGGGCAGCCGCTTTACACCATTCACGAACCCGTCGCATGGGACTTTCTGGAATTCACCCCCCATTGGCTCGCTCTCGCCGAGCAAGCGGATGCCGTGTGCTTCGGGACTCTCGCGCAGAGATCGCCGGCTTCACACCGCACCATCGAAAGCTTTCTCCATGAGACGCGCCCCGAGTGCGTCCGCATCTTCGACGTCAATCTGCGCAAGCCGTTCTTCAGTCTGGAAATCGTGGAGCAATCGCTCGAACTGGCGACCATATTCAAATTGAATGCGGATGAGGTGCCTCAGATCCTCTCGTTACTTGGCTTTCCGGACGCGGGGGGCACCACCCCGGACTTCCTGCTCAACGGCGCGCGCCAGATCATCGACCAGTTTCCGGTGCAGCTTGTCGCCATTACGCTGGGCGCTCAGGGAAGTCTGTTGATCACGCGCAAGGAAGTTGATCGCCATCCCGGTTATCCGGCGAAGATGGTCGATGCAGTAGGCGCCGGCGACGCATTCACTGCTGCGCTGACGCACTACTACCTGCGCGGCGCGCCGTTGTCTCAAATGAATGCCGCCGGCAACCGCTGGGGCGCCTGGGTGGCGTCTCATGCTGGCGCCATGCCGGCTCTGCCGGAGGCAGAACGTGAAGCCGTGATGCATCAGATCGCTCTGTCGTCCTGATCGTCCCCGCGCGGAATGTTTTACGCCGCGCGCTCCAGCATGTATCGTCAGCTACGTATGGCGGCTCTCATTTCGCCCGCAGAGCGGCACGCGCTGGGCCAGGCGCGCCGAAAACAACTCCGTCGTCAAGACCACGCGCAGTGCCGCCTGCCGGCCAGTCGCCCTTCGCCCGTCACAACCATCGCTCGCTCGATGCGGGGGCGCATCCCGTCCCTGGTCGCTTTGAAATACGAGCGCATGCTCGTTTCGCCCTTCGGTTTTTTTCGCGGGGCGGCGCCGGTCATGGCGGCGGATCTGGCGGCACTGCCCAGCACCGGTATCCTTTCGCAGATCTGCGGTGATGCCCATGTACGTAATCTGGGTGCTTACGCCGCGCCGGACGGACGCCTCATCTTCGACATCAATGACTTCGATGAGACTTGTGCCGCGCCCTTCGAATGGGACCTGAAGCGCATGGCCACCAGTCTCGTGCTCGCGGGACGCGAAAACGGCCAGAAATCGTCCGCCTGCCGCGACGCTATTCACATCCTCGCCCTGAACTATCGCCGGCTGGCGGCCACGCTCGCGCGTACCCCGGTGGTGGAACTGGCGCGCTACCAGGTGCATCGCCTGCAACGGGTGACCCCGGTATCCGATGCGCTGCACAAAGCGGAGCGCGAAACCCCGCTCAGCACGCTCGGCAGGTTCACGGAGGTCATGAAGACCGACAAAGCAGGTCGTGCCCGGCGCCGTTTCAAAGAAGAGCCGCCACTGCTCACGCGCCTGCCCCAGGCCCAGGCGCGTGCCGTGCTGGCAAGCTTCGCACGGTATCGCGACAGCCTCCTGCCGGAGCGGCGGCACTTCCTCGATCAATATGTGCCCGTGGATGTCGCATTCAAGGTGGTGGGTACCGGCAGTGTGGGCTTGCGCGATTACCTAGTGTACCTGGAAGGCAATGGCGAAAATGATCCGCTCTTCCTGCAGATCAAGGAAGAGCCCGGCTCGGCGTATGCGCCCTATCTCGCAATACACGGTGCGGCGCCGCCCTCCGCGACACATCAGGGACAGCGTGTTGCTGAGGGTCAGCGTGCCATGCAGTGGCAGTCCGATCCATTTCTTGGCTGGACGACCATTGCACATCGCGACTACCTCGTCCGCCAGCTCAACGACCACAAAGCATCCGTCGCTCTCGAGGAGCTGCAGAGTGGCGGCCTTGCAGAATATGCCGCCGTTTGCGGTGAGTTGCTGGCGCGCGGTCATGCGCGCTCAGGCGATGTGCACCTCATTACGGGGTATCTCGGTGCGGGAAGTAAGCAGGACAGGTTCGATCGCGCACTGGGCGCGTTTGCGGAAGCGTATGCAGACCAGACAGAAGCCGACTGGCGCGCATTGGTGGCTTCGCGGAAACATGCCTCGACCCTGTCGAAGGCGGCTGCCAGCACCGCTGCAAAATGAGAAAATAGCAGCAGCATGCTGCAACTCACCTCCGCCGGAAGGCGCTTTGGGCCACGGACACTGTTTGAAGGTGCGAACTGGCTCATCACGCCGGGAGAACGCACCGCGCTGGTCGGCGCGAACGGCACCGGAAAATCGACCATTCTGAAGACGCTTGCGGGACTCGAGTCGCTCGACTACGGCACCCTTGAGCGCGCCCGCAACGCCACCATCGGCTATCTGCCGCAGGATGGCCTTGCCCTTTCCGGCCGCAGCGTCTTCGAGGAATGCCTCTCCGTCTTCGACGAACTTCGCTCTATCGAACAGGAGCTCGAGGTGCTTTCGACCAGCCTGGCTGAGCTTGATCCTGCGTCATCTGCGTACGAGGCCGCGGCGGACCGCTTCTCGCAGCTCGACTCACGTTTTCGGGCGCACAGCGGTTACGCTCTCGACGCCCAGGTGGGCGCAGTTCTAGATGGCCTTGGCTTCAGTAAGACCGACTGGGCGCGCCAGACGCAGGAGTTTTCCGGTGGCTGGCAGATGCGCATCGCGCTCGCGAAGCTGCTGCTGGCAAAGCCAAGCTTGCTGTTGCTCGACGAACCGACCAATCACCTGGACCTGGAGACGCGCAACTGGCTGGAGAATTACCTCCACGGCTATCCCAACGGCTACATCCTTATCTCACACGATCGCTACTTCCTGGATGTCACAGTGACCAAGATCGTGGAGATATGGAATAAGACGCTCCATGTCTACCACGGCAACTACGAGCGGTATCTGGAACAGAAGCAGGAGCGGCGCGCGCAGCTTGAATCGGCCTACCGCAACCAGCGGGAGCACATCGAGCATCTGGAAACCTTCATCAACCGCTTTCGCTACCAGGCCACGAAGGCGAAGCAGGTGCAGAGCCGCATCAAGGAACTGAGCAAGATCGAGCGCATCGAGCTCCCGCAGGAAGAACCGGTGATTCATTTCACCTTCCCGCAGCCGCCTGCGTCTGGCCGTACGGTAGTGGAGGTGCGCGACCTAGAAAAGAGCTACGGTCCCAAGCAGGTGCTAGAGGGAGTGAACTTCACCATCGACCGTGGCGACCGTATCGCGCTGGTCGGTGTGAACGGCGCAGGTAAATCCACGCTGATCCGGATGCTCTCCGGCAGCGAGGGTCCATCCAGCGGCACGCTCAAACTCGGACACAATGTCACCGCGGAGTATTTCGCGCAGGATCAGTACAAGGTGCTCAATCCCAACGCCCGCATGCTGGATGACATCAGCAGCATTGCTCCGCGCATTCCGCAGGCCGATCTGCGCGGCCTGCTGGGCTGCTTTCTCTTCTCCGGAGACGACGCCTTCAAGACGCTCGGTGTGCTCTCCGGCGGGGAGCGCAATCGCTACGCGTTGGCCCGCATCCTGGTCAGCCCGGCGAATTTTCTCCTACTGGACGAGCCGACCAACCATCTCGATCTGCGCGCCAAGGAAGTGCTGCTCGAAGCCATTCGCAAATTCACGGGTACGGTCATCTTTGTCTCCCATGACCGCTACTTCCTCGACGCGCTGGGCACCCGCGTCTTCGAGGTCGAAGGCGGCACTGTGCATGTCTACCCCGGCAACTATGAGGACTATCTGCGCCGCAAAGCTGGAATCGCTGATCCGGTCGCCGCCGCTGCTGCTGCCGCGGTCTCTCCGTCGCCAATCGAAGCGGCTGAGAGCAACGGACGGGCTCGCCGCGTGAATCCTATCAAGCGGAAGCAGATGCAGGATCGGCTGGTTTTCGTGGAATCCGAGATTCCACGCGTGGAGACGGCGATCGCAGAGACGGAACAGGCGATGGGGAACTTTGTCAGCGCCGAAGAGACACAGCGCAATAGCACCGCGCTGGAAAGTCTACGCGCCGAGCATGCCAGCCTCTCCGAAGAGTGGGAAGGTCTGATGAAGCAACTGGAAGAGCAGGCGACTGTCTAGGCGCTACTGCGAGCTCACGGACGTCGCTTTGTCTCCGGAGAAAGCCACGCTGAAGTGACGTGTCTGTCCTTGATCGGCCGTAACGTACTTGACCGTGCGGTTGCCGTAATCCTTTGAGTCAGACTGCTGCAGATTGCCCAGCGCCATCGTCGTCTGGAACTCGCTCATGCCCTGTTTGGCGGTATGTTGCGCCACCGCCTGCCACACATCCGCCGGCCAGTGGTAGAGAGTCTTCGGGTCGTCGTAAAAGAAAATATCGTCGCAGGGCCAGGTGGCAGGGGTGTCATCCAGAGTGGCCACTGGAGCGGCAAATTCGCCGGAGCGATCCGGTTCCGTGAAGACGACAAACGCATTCTTCGGCCCGCGCGGAATGCTGCTATTCCAATCTGAAGGTGTGGTCACTTCCACGAAGTCCTTTACCTGTAACTCCTGCGCCGGTGGCAGCCACCCTGCCGGCTGTGCAAAGACGATTCGTCCGGTGCGATAGGGGTAATAGACGAGGGTGTAGCCAGTCCTTGTCCAGATGGACTTGCCGTTCAGCACACGCGCCGATTTCATACTGTCGATGAGCAGGCGTCTTGGGACCACCATCTGGTCATCGCTGAGCTGGCGAGGTGCAGTCTTGCTGGTGGTGACGGCCGGCGCATTCCGTTCACGCTCATAGGAGAGGATGCGCCAGGCTGCAACCGCCAACACCAAAAGTGTGATCGCGCCAATGATCTGCCAATTCTTCATGGAGCCTTTCCTCGAGCTAAATCGACGGTTGTTCCAACTGCTCCTCCGGCTGCATCAACGATTCGGCCGACAGCGCATTCGCGTCACGCAGGGAAGGAAAGAGCACCGTCCAGAGACCTGTCACCATCAGTGAGCCGATGCCACCTGCCACCACGGCGCGCACGGGACCCATCCACTGCGCAGTCAAACCGCTCTCGTACTCGCCTAGTTCATTCGATGCACCTACGAACAGAGAGTTGACCGCGCTGACGCGCCCGCGCATGGATGGCGGCGTCGCAAGTTGAAGCAGGGAAGAGCGGATCACCACGCTCACCATGTCCGCCGCTCCCAGAATGACGAGTGCCACAAGCGACAGCCACAGACTGCGCGACAGTCCGAAGACGACCGTCGCCACGCCAAAGATAGCGACGCAGATGAACATCGTGCGTCCGGCGCGGCGGCGGATCGGCCGGAATGTGAGCAGGATCGATATGGTCAGCGCGCCGAGCGCCGGCGCGGCACGCAGCACTCCCAGGCCCCGCGCGCCGGTATGCAGCACGTTCTCCGCGAAGATGGGCATCAGCGCGACAGCCCCGCCCAGCAGCACGACGAACAGATCCAGGCTGACCGAACCCAGCAGCAGCTTCGAGCGCCACACGTAGCGGAGGCCTTCGAGCACTATGCTGACGGTGGTGGAGCGATGCTCCATGCGCCCTGGACGTATGGCGAGCATCCCAATCAGCGTGAGAAACCCTGCAAGCGTGGCGAGCGTGAACAGAAAGACCACCCCCGCCCCTGCGATATGCGGCAGGCCCCACTGCACCAGCGGCAGAGTGAAGAGCAGGCCGCCTACAGCAGGGCCCGCGATATTCGCGAGTTGAAAGACCGTAGCGCCCCAGGTAACGGCGTTCACAAAGTGTTCTTGCGGCACCAGGTGCGGCACCAATGCCGAACTGGCCGGCCCACTGAAAGCGCGGCCCGTACCGATGAAGAACAACACGGCGTAGATGGGCAGAATGTGGTGTACGCCGCGGAAGGCAAAGAGAAAAAGCGTCAGCGTGCAGACGAACTGCAGCGAGTAGCAAACCAGGATCACGGCACGACGATCGAAGCGGTCTGCAGTGTGGCCGGCCGGCAACATGAAAATCAGCCCCGGAAGAAAAAGTGCCAGTCCGGTGTAGCCAAGATCGATGGCTCGATGCGTGATGAGGTAGACCTGCCATGCAACCGCGACCGCCTGCGCCTCCGCGCCCATGATCACAAGCGCGCGGGCCATCTGGTAGAGCCGGAAATCGCGGTAGGCAAAGGCGGCGACGCCGCGACTGCCAGGCTCCTCTTTGCCAGGTCCCTCTTTCTCGGTGTGGCCATGCTCTCGTTTCGTGTGGTTTCGTTCTATTGTCGCAGCCCGGCTGCATATGCGCTCGATTACTCTTGACTCTCGCTCCCTATGTCTGTTCCCGACGGCAATCCGCGCATCCGCAGCACGAGTCAGCCGCGCCCCGGACTACCTCTTGGCGAAGGCGCCTCGGCGGCCTCTGCCGCGCTTCCCATTGCCATGCCTCGGCCAGCGCATCCGCTGCACCCGCTGGCGGGCGTTGTCGGTGTATTTCGTCTGCGGCCTGGTAGCCTTCCTGACTCTTTATGCGACCCAGCCGCTTCTGCCCTTATTGGAGGGCCTCTTCCACGCCTCAAAGTCGGCAGTGGGCTGGACAGTCAGCGCCTCCACCCTGGGCGTTGCTATTTCCGCACCGCTGCTCGGTATGTTCACCGAGCACATGAACCGCAAGCGCGTGATTCTCGTCTCCATCCTGTTACTCGCTGTGCCCACGTGTGCCGCGGCCACTTCCACATCCCTTGGCTGGCTGATCTTCTGGCGATGGCTGCAGGGGCTCATCACGCCCGGCGTCTTTGCCACCACCATCGCCTACATCACCGAAAACTGGCCGCCCACCGCGGTCGCTCCTGTCATGAGCATTTACGTCAGCGGCACCGCACTCGGGGGATTTTCCGGCCGCGCGATTACCGGCTTATGGCAGACCACGCCGGCTGGCGTCCGTCCTTCGTATTGCTCGGCGTGATTTCCGTTTGCGGCGCTGCATTCGTAGCGTGGCTGCTTCCAGACCGGCCACGTTCGCACTTCCAGGGGACGCGACCAGCATTCAGCCGGCTGTTCCTGCCCATGCTGGGCCATCTCCGGAATCCGCGCCTGCTCACAACATATCTCGTTGGCTTCAATGTGCTGTTTTCTCTCGTCGGCGTCTTTACTTACATCACGTTTTATCTCGCGGCCCCGCCCTTCTCGCTTTCCACCGCCAAGCTCAGCCTGCTGTTTGTCGTATATCTGGTTGGGCTGGTCGCCACACCGCTCGCCGGAGCCTTATTGCCGCGCGTTGGCCTCCGCACCGGTATTACAGGCTCCATCCTGCTCTCGCTGGCGGGCGTACTGCTCACTCTGGTTCCCTCCCTGGTTGTTGTGGTGGCGGGCCTCGCACTGTGCTGCACCGGCGTATTCATCTCGCAAAGCTGCGCTACCAGTTTTCTCCGTGAAGCCGCGCCGGAAGCCTCGCGTGCCTCTGCAGTGGGAATGTATGTGGCTTGCTATTACATCGGTGGGACAGTGGCGGGGGTCGCGCCCAGCCTGGTTTGGAGGCTCGGCGGATGGACGGCGTGTGCGGCCATGGTCGCTATCATCGACGTGATCTCGATCGTGATTGCGCGTCGCGGTTGGAGCGAGCCAGTCACCGCCTGACCTACTTGCCGTGCAGGTAGGTTTTGTACTGTATGTCCACGATGCCTAGATTGCGGGCCAGCCCAAGCTTTGCCTGGTTGTAGCTGAGCGTGTCCGAGATGAGCTGCGATTGTGCCTGCGACAGCGTCGCCTGCGCCTGCACCACGGGCAGATTGTCATCCACGCCTGCGGCAAAACGATCGTTCGCATCGGAGAGCGCGTGCGTCGCCAAATCCACGTTCTGCTGCGAGACGCGCACCAGCGCCTGCGATGAATTCAGATCCAGCAGGCTGTCACGCAACTGCTGATCGATCTGCTGCTTCAGATCCGCCTGACGATTCAGCGTGTCGGCCTGCTGCGCCTCAGCCACGTCGGCATCCCCGCGGAACTGTGCCTCTTTAAAGATAGGCAGTTTCAGCTCTCCCATCGCGACGAACGTGCCGTGATACAGGCCATGCGTCAGCCCAGTCACGCCATAGTTGCCGCTCGTCGTCAGCGTGGGCAGGCGCTCGTAGCGCGCCGCAGAGTGTGAAAGACGTGCAGAATTCACCTGGCGTTGCATGCCCTGGTAGTCCTGCCGGCTCTGGTATGCCATATGGCGCGCGTCCTCAATGGACATCTGCTCCAGGTCCGCATACGGCGCAGTGTCGGTCAATTGGATGGTCTGCTCCACCGGCACCCCAATCTCGCGCTTCAGCAGGATCTTGTCCTTCTCAAATGTGTTTTGCGCGGCGATGACCTTCTGCTGCTGCGTCTGGAACTGCACGCGGGCCCGCAGTTCGTCCAGCCTGGCCGCGGTGCCGGCTTCATGTTCCGCCTGAGCCTGCTTCAGCAGGACCTCGTCGGCGCGCAGCAGCGCCTCGGAACTGTCAATCTGCGATTGATCGGCCAGCGTCTGCAGATACTGATTGCCCACATTCAGCACCACCAGGCCGCGCGAGGACTGGGTGTTGTAGTACGCCGCCTTCAGGCTCTCTTTAGCCGCGCGATACCGCGTGTATGCGGCCAAATCGCCCGCCGTCCAATCCAGAGCGGCATCTGCCGTCGTGACATCTACCTTCACGATCGGGTTGAAGTCCGAGAAATTAACGTTCAGGAAACAGCGGCGCAATCTTATTGAGAAGCCCAGCGTTGAATCCGAAGGTCGTCAGGTTGTATTGGTGCGCGCCGGTCGAGGCCTCAGCCTTGATGGAGGGAAGCAGGGAATTGAGTGACTCCAACCGCTGGGCATCCGACTGCTGCTGCTGGATACGGGCCTCGGTCAGCGCCAGATTCGCCTGGATCCCACGCTGGATAGCGTCATCCAGCGACAGGTGCAGCGTCTCAGACGATACCGTGCCCATTGTCACGCTGCCGTAGTAAGGATTCTGCGCCGAACTCGGGTTCGTCAGCGATTGCGCCGACGGGGTGGTCAAACTGGCAGTCGTGGATCCGGCAGTCGTGGTTGTCGATGGAGACGACGCTGAGCCGCTTCCCGTCGTACTTGTGGCATCTGAAGTGGTCGAAGGAGTCGGGGCGTTCACGGCCCCGCTTGATTGCGCGTCCTGTGCGTACAACCGCGCCCCGCCGAAGAAGATCGCGACGCACGCAGCCCCAATTGCAATCCGATGATTCACCCGCTCGAGGGTCTCCAGAAGAAAGTCTGTCCTTTAGATCATGACAGATGCCGTGAGTTGCCAAAACTTTGCACCCCGCCGGCCAGCGACTGTCCCAAAACCATTCTTTCCTGCGCTTTACCTGATTTCCCTGCATACAATTGCACTATGTTCTCGGCGGCACCGTTTCGGACCGGCTCGGCACGCCGCGCGGTTCAAGCGGTTGGTGCTGATTTTTTGCCGGGATTGTGTGGTGCGCTGGTGAGCGCAGAAGTGAACGGGCGCACGCAGAAGACTAACGGACACCCAGTCATCCGGGGTGTCCTTTTTGGAATGCTGCATGGCTGAAGCCAGATACCAATGTGCGGGGTGCGGGGAGTGGAACGACACCTCTGTGGATGAATCCGCAGGCGGCCGCCAGCAGTACGTGGAGGACTGCCAGGTCTGTTGCAAACCCAACCTGCTGGATATACGTTGGAGCGCCGCCGACGGCGGATTTGCGATCCATGCAGAGCTTGAAAGTTAATACGAGATCAGGGTTATTTTCGGCCTGTCCGGTGGCCGATTCGGGCGCCGTGTTGGTCGCCGCTGCCCCGGTTGCTATAGAATCGGCTTTCCAGCACGAAAGAGCGAAAGTTCGATTTTGGTTGCAGTGAGGGTGTGCCTATTTTTCCCGTCATTCGGCGGAGCATGAGCTCCCAGATCCAGCAGGACAAGAACATTCGTCCCGAGATCCTTCGTAAACTGACGCTTAAAGGGTTGGGTACTCTGGCCGTACTCTTCTGCACCATTGCGCCAGCCTTCGCGCAGAACAGCAATGTCATCTCCGATATCCGGGTCATCGGTGAGCGCCGTATCCCCAAAGAAACGGTCCTCGCCCGCCTCTATTCGCACATCGGCGACAATTACGACCCGGCCACTGTAGAGCGCGACTTCAACTCCCTGTGGAACACCGGCTACTTTGAAGACGTCCGCATCGAGAAAGAAGACACTCCCAAGGGAGCCGTTCTCGACATCTTCGTCCGTGAAAAACCTACTATCCGGGAGATCAACTACAAGGGGCTTAACTCGGTTACGCAGTCCGATGTGCTCGACCGGTTCAAGAAGGAGAAGGTCGGCCTCAGCGTGGAGAGCCAGTACGATCCGACGCGGATCGCCAGGGCGATCGCGGTCCTCAAGGAGCTGCTGGGCGAACATGGGCACCAATTTCCTACCATCACCCCTGAGATCAAGACCATCCCGCCCGCCTCAGTCGCGGTAACCTTCAACATCAAGGAAGGCCCGACGGTTAAAGTCGGCAATATCAAGTTCACCGGCAACAAGAACTTGAACTCGCGCACCTTGCGCTATGCCATGCGCAACCTGCGTCCTATCGGTGTTCCTCATTCCATCTTCCTGGAAAACCTCTTCGCCCGTACCTACGACGCCAGCAAGCTCGAAGAGGACACGGAGCGCGTCCGCGTGGCCTATCAGAATCATGGCTACTTCAAGGCCATCCCCGGCGAACCTTCCACCCACATCCGCAACGAGGGGGGACTCTCGCTGCTGACCTTCCGGCCGAAAAAGGGCAAGCGCATCGACATTACGATTCCCATTGAAGAGGGCGACCGCTATCGGCTCGGCGGCATCACCTTCACCGGCAATGAGCATGTGCGGAATGTGAAGGCCCTGCGAGCCCAGTTCGCGATCAAGGACGGCGACTACTTCAACTACACCGCCATCGGCAAGGGTCTCGACAATCTTCGCAAGGCTTACGGCACGCTGGGTTATATCAACTTCGTTGCCAACCCGACAACGCGTTTCGATGAAGCGAAGAAGATGCTTTATCTCGACATCGACATCGATGAGGGCAAGCCCTTCTATGTTTCGCGTATCGAGTTCACCGGCAACACCGTCACCCGCGATCCTGTCATCCGCCGCGAGCTGCTCCTTGAAGAAGGACAGGTTTACAACAGCAATTTGTGGGAAGAGAGCCTGCTTCGGCTGAATCAGCTCCAGTACTTCGACCCGCTGAAAGTGGACCAGGATTCCACCGCGACGCAGGACCAGGCGAACAACACTGTCTCGCTGCTGCTGCGTGTGCACGAGAAGGGAAAGAACTCCATCGGCCTGAACGGCGGCGTCAGCGGCCTCTCCGGTTCATTCCTCGGTCTCAACTATCAGACCAACAACTTCCTTGGTCTGGGTGAGACGCTGAGCCTGCAGGCCAACCTTGGCAATCTGCAGCGCAACCTGCAGTTTGGTTTTACCGAGCCTTACTTCCGCAACAAGCCCATATCGCTTGGCTTCCAACTCTTTTCCAGCAAGTACGACTACAACGCCGCGAAGAACTATCAGATCTCGACCGGAGGCGGCAACCTACCGCATCCCAGCAGTCCCTGGTGCAGAATTACAACCAGTCTTCGACCGGCCTTACCGTTTCCAGCAATTACCTCATCCGGCACTCGTTCCATCGCGTCGGTATCACCTACTCTTTCGATCGCAGCTCGATCACAGCCTTCAGCCCGGCTTCTACTTCGCTCTTCCAGACGCTTGCCTTCCGTAGCGGCATCCAGGGAAACAACGCGCTCGAGGGCATTTATTCCAGTCAGGTTTCGCTCTCGTACACCTATAACAAGATCGGCAATCCTTACAATCCGCACGACGGGGGTGGAGTACACCGCCCTGCTGCAAGTGGCTGGCCTGGGCGGCAACGTCAAATATTTCAACCCGATCTTCGAATACCGTCACTTCAACGGCATGCATGGACTGAAGCCGAGCAAAGAGGGTCGAAATGTCCTCGGCATCCGCTTCCAGGCACAGTACATTCAGGGCTGGGTGGCAAGGTCGCCCACCCTTCCAGCGCTTCTACCAGGGCGGCGAGCAGGAGCTTCGCGGCTTCGACATCCGCTCCGGCACCCCGTATGCGTTCATTCCGCAACGCACGCAGTTCATCCTGACCAATCCGGATGGAACGCCGGTGCCCCGCGATCCCACTAACCCGACGCTCGGCAACATCACCGTGCCCATACCTACCTACGGCATCGTTTCCGTGGGCGGCGATACTCAGTTCACCAGCAACATCGAATACCGCATTCCGCTCGGCGGTCCCGTCACCTTCAAGCTCTTTGACGACTTCGGCATGTCCGTGGCCACTCGCCAGTCACAGCTCGTCGAAAGCGTTCTCGCCATCGATCAGTTGAACGCGCCGCTGTATGGCTGTCCCGTATATGTCAACGGATCGTGCCAGGGTGGGCACCAAATTCATTTCGACAATACGATCCGGCCGCTGGAGGGCACAAACGCGGTGCCCCGTATGTCTCTAGGCGGGGAGGTTTCCGTGCTACTGCCCATCGTCCGTGCGCCGTTCCGCATTTACTACGCCTACAATCCCCTGCGGCTACTGGAGCAAATCCGCAGTGAAAATCTCATCACCCGGGACATGTTCCCTGCTGGCGGCGCCGGCGACTTCAGCTACGCGCAGTCCCAGCAGCTTTACGGGTCGCTCTTCCAACTGCGTGAGCCGCGCAAAACCTTCCGGCTGGCCGTCAGCACCACGTTCTAGCCCTCCATTCCAGTCTGGGCCGCGGCCTCTCTCGCGGCCCCAGATGCATCGGCCACTGCCTGAATCCAGACCCGGGTGTGTTTCCGACGGTCGCTACGCCGGCTGTATGGTGTACCTGCAACACGGAACCTGCTCTATAATCGTCGCAAGTTCCTGAGATGTCCTCTGTCCGTGTCTCTTGTGCGCAAACTGTGCCCTCCAGGGCGCTATGTGGCCGCAACGGAATTGCGCAAGGGGAGAGCACAGGGCAGCGCGCCGCAAGTGCCCTTGAACACGAATCAGGACACCTAACAAGAACTTTTAAGGAGTTTCTTACCCAAATGAAGCGTTCTTTGTCACTCGTCTGCATGCTCGCGTCCACCCTGGGCGCCAGCGCGCTCGCTCAGACCGCAGCAGAGCCGCCCTCCGCCCCCGGCGCTCCCGCTGCCACCGCTCCCGCCGGTCCCACCAAGATCGCGGTCATTCAGTTTGAGGCTGTTGTCAGCCAGACCAATGAAGGCCAGCGCGTATTTGCCGCGTTGAATACCAAGTACCAGCCCAAACAGCAGCAGATCAAGGTGGAGAGCGATGAAGTCGACACTCTGAAGAAGGACATGCAGACCTCCGGCGACAAGTTGAGCGATACGGAGCGCGCAGCCCGCCTGCGCACGATCGATGAGAAGGAAAAGACGCTGCAGCGCAACGTGGAAGACGCGCGTAACGACTTCGGCAGCGAGATGAATGAGAAGCTCGGCGCTGTCGCGCAGAAGGTTGCCGGGGTCATGACCCGCTACGCCCAGCAAAACGGCTATACCCTGATCCTCGACGCAGGTTCGCAGCAGCAGCAATCGCCGATTTTGTGGGCGGCTGAGTCCACCAACATCTCTGAGGCTGTGGTCCAGGCCTACAACCAGCAGTCAGGCGTTCCAGCGCAGCCTGCCAGTGCGGCGGCACCCCGGACCGGGACAACCACGCGGACTCCGGCCCGCACCCCAGCCCCGCGACCGCAACAATAAAATAAAAGGCTTATCCGCGGGCTCCGAGTGACGCTTTCGGAGCCCGCTGTCACACCCCGCCTGCTTCCGAGATCACTCTCAACGCATGTGGAAATTTCTGTGGATCGCTGGGCCTGCCCGCGAGACAACTCCATGCCTGCACGAGATTTGCGACATGCGGGTTACGCACTTTCCCGGATAAATTATTCATTTGCAATGACTTGTAGCGTCAGTCGGATCCGTTGCAGGTATGAATGGGCAATAAACGCCGCGATTGGCTTCCGAGAGCTTTCCACAGATGGCGTATGAGGGTGAAAATCCAGAGCGTCATTTGCCGGCGTCCTCGCCTACTTTCAGCACTGCCAGGAAGGCTTCTTGTGGTATATCCACCTTCCCGATCCGCTTCATGCGCTTCTTGCCTTCCTTCTGCTTTTCCAGCAGCTTGCGTTTGCGGCTGATATCGCCGCCGTAGCACTTTGCGAGCACGTTTTTTCGCAATGCAGCGACCGTTTCCCGCGCCACGATCTTCGATCCGATTGCCGCCTGAATCGCCACTTCGAACTGCTGCCGGGGGATCAGCTCCCGCATCTTCGATACCAGGGCGCGTCCGCGCTCGTAGGCGAAGTCATGGTGCACGATGATCGAGAGCGCATCCACTGGCTCGCCTGAGACCAGGATGTCCAGCTTTACCATCGGTGATACCCATGCGCCAGACAGGGTGTAGTCGAGCGATGCATAACCGCGAGAGACCGATTTCAACCGGTCATAGAAGTCCAGCACGATCTCGTTCAGTGGCAATTCGTACGTCAGCATGACTCGCGTCGGAGTGACGTATTCGAAGTTCTGCTGCCGTCCACGCTTTTCTTCGACCAGCTTCAGAATGCCGCCCACATACTCTTCGTTAGTCAGGATAGTGGCCTTGATCACTGGTTCTTCGATCTCTTCGATCTCGCTCGGATCCGGCCAGCGCGAGGGGTTGTCGACTTCGATCCTGCTTCCGTCGGTCAGACGAATTTTGTATCTCACTCCAGGCGCTGTGGTGATCAGGTCCAGATCAAATTCACGTTCCAGCCGCTCCTGGATGATCTCCATGTGCAGCAGTCCAAGGAAGCCGCAGCGGAAGCCGAAGCCGAGCGCGACTGAGCTTTCCGGCTCCATCGAGAAGGACGAGTCGTTGAGCCGCAGCTTTTCGAGCGCTTCGCGCAGCAGCGTGTGCTCGTGGGAGTCCACTGTGTAGAGTCCTGCGAAGACCATCGACTTGATGTCTTCAAAGCCCGGCAACGCATCCTTTGCGGGCCGCGCATCCTCGGTGATGGTGTCGCCAATCTTCGTGTCCCCGACATTCTTGATCGTCGCGACAAAGAATCCGACTTCGCCAGCGCCCAATTCGTTCACTTCCACTGGCTTCGGCGTCAGGATCCCCATGGATTCCACATCGAAGACGCGCCCATTCGACATCAGCCGGATGCGCGCGCCCTTGCGCAGCGTGCCCTGCATCACGCGAGTCAGCACGATCACGCCGCGGTAGGTGTCAAACCACGAGTCGAAGATAAGAGCCTGTAGCGGCGCCTCTGCATCCCCGGCCGGCGGTGGAAGCCGGTGGACAATCGCTTCCAGTATCGCGTCGACGTTTTCGCCGGTCTTCGCGCTCACGGGAATCGCGTCGGTAGCATCCACGCCAACAGTGTTTTCGATCATCTCCTGAGTGCGCACAATATCCGCGCTGGGCAAGTCAATCTTGTTGATCACGGGAATCATGTCCAGCCCGTTGCTGATGGCAAGGTAGGCGTTCGCCAGGGTCTGGGCTTCCACGCCCTGGGTTGCGTCGACCACGAGCAGTGCGCCTTCGCACGATGCCAGCGAACGCGAGACTTCGTAGGAGAAGTCCACGTGGCCCGGCGTATCGATCAGATTGAGCTGATAGAGTTCGCCATCCTTGGCTTTGTAAAGCATGCGGACGGCATGCGCCTTGATGGTGATGCCGCGTTCGCGCTCCAGGTCCATCGCATCCAGCACCTGCGCCTGCATCTCGCGCGCGCTCACGGAACCGGTCAGCTCCAGCAACCTGTCGGAGAGCGTGGATTTGCCATGGTCGATGTGCGCGATGATCGCGAAGTTACGGATGTGCTTGGTGTCCATGGATGCGGATATGTAGTTTGCTATGAGTCGTGTATCGGGTGCGACGCGCGGAGATGAGCGAATGCGCCGGCGCTAAAGCATTTTCACTGAAGGTTGTATACGAGAGCACCGCCATCTGCGTGGCTTTTCGCCAGGGAAAAGCCATCCTTCGCGGAACCGGTCCAAGATACAACAATGGCGAAAAGGG
The DNA here is from genome assembly GCA_963815025.1 of uncultured Acidobacteriaceae bacterium. Classification (GTDB taxonomy): domain Bacteria; phylum Acidobacteriota; class Terriglobia; order Terriglobales; family Acidobacteriaceae; genus KBS-83. The sequence goes on from CAWFFD010000002.1 coordinate 1,489,579, forward strand.
TCTAAGAGTACCGACATCCGCTCGAAGCTTGAGTTTATCATCGGCACGCTGCAGGCCGGCGCTCTACAATGGCGCGAGGATCACGTCTGAACCGCATGCATGTTTCAAAGCCTTTTGCCGCTCTCGTTCAGGCGGCCCTCCTCCTCGCTGTCTGCTGCGGTACCGCTACCGCGGCTGCCGCACGGCCATCCGCTCAGAAAAAGGTGCAGGTTGCAACGCCAGCGGTGCGGAACGTGCAGAATCCGCCGCCGCCGCCATCTCCGCGGGATCAGCAAGTGATTTCCGCTGCGGAAAGCGCCTACGCGAGCGGCATGCGCAACTACCATGCCGGCGATCTGGCGGCAGCCAAGCAGGACTTCGACAATGCGGTCGACACCATGCTTTCCAGCGGCCTCGATCTGAAGAACAGCCCCGCGCTCAGCGACGAGTTCGAGCACATCGTGGATGCAGTCAATACCCTTGAAATGGATGCGCTCAAACAAGGCAACGGCTTCGCCCCGCCCATGGAGCAGACGCCTGTCGGGGTGGCCAATGACGTCACTTTTCCCGTCGATCCGAATATCCGCGCCGCCGCCGAGGCCGAACTCAAGACCACCCAGTCCGACCTGCCACTCGTCATCAACGACGCGGTCACCAGCTACATCGGGTACTTCTCCAACACCTCTACCGGACGCAATACCATCATCAGCTCGCTGCGCCGCGCGGGACGTTACAAGGACCTCATCGAACGCACGCTGCGGGAAGAAGGAGTTCCCGCGGACCTGATCTACCAGGCCGTTGCGGAGTCGGGCTTCCAGATTCAGGCTCTCAACGCACGCACAGGCGCAGCGGGGATGTGGCAGTTCATGCCCTTCCGTGGCGCGTATGGTCTGGAGCGCAATGGGTGGGTGGACGAGCGTTTCGATCCGGAGAAAGCTACACGCGCCTACGCCCGCGAGATCAAGAAGAACTATCAACAGTTTGGCGACTGGTACCTGGCCATGGCTGGTTATGACTGGGGACCAGGCAATGTGCAGCGTGCCGTGCAGCGCACCGGCTATGCCGATTTCTGGGAGCTCTACAGGCGCAACAACCTGCCCCAGGAGACCAAGAACTACGTCCCCATCATTCTGGCTGCCGCCGTGATGGCGAAGAATCCCGTGCAGTACGGTCTTACAGACATCAACGCCGATCCGCCGATTGCCGACGATACCGTGACCGTCAGTGGGTCCATCGATCTTCGCCTGGTCGCCGACATCGTCAACGTGCCTGTGCAGCAGATTGTCGGCCTCAATCCGAGCCTGCTGCGGATGATGACGCCGCCGGACGAGCCTTACGATTTGCATCTGCCATCCGGCACCAAGTCTTCCTTCATGGAAGCGATTGCGGAGATTCCACCGGACAAGCGGACTGCGTGGCGCTATCACCGCGTGCAGCCGGATGACACGCTGGCCGCCCTGGCGAGGACGTATCACGTCTCGGCAGCAGATATCGCCTTCGTGAATCAGATCAAGCCGACAGCCGACATATCCGGTGAAGACGCGTTGATCATTCCCACTCCTCCGCCGGCGGCCTCCGGCATGCAGCGCAGCAGTGCGCGCTACCGTGTGGAAAGCGAAGATACCCTGGTGACGCTCGCAGATCGCTTCAACGTCACGACGGAACAACTACGCCGCTGGAACCATCTACATTCCAGCGCCATCCGGCCGGGCCAGACGCTCTTTGTAGCGGAACCGGCGCACGTTTCCGCCTCAGCGAGGGGAAAACGTGGCCGTCGCGGCAAGCGTCGTGCAGGAGCAGCAGCACCGGCCAAATCGAAGCCGCATCACAACTGAAGATGGTCGCGCGCGACGGATAACAGATGCATCAACCGCTTCGGAAGGGCGATCAGCCGTAATCGATTCGAGGGACGCATCTGCGTTTCTCGCTTGCGTTCGGTAGCAGACCGTTGCAAGCTATTGCTATAATCCGCGCCGCAGGTGGAGTGGTCGATATTTGCGCTCGCTGCCACAAGCGAAGCCAACGAAGAGTAAAGTCCCGGAGGGCGAACAGATGCAGGACGAACGGAAGCTCTTAGCAGCGTACGACGATGGTGAACACGAGCCCGAGGGCAAAGACTACTCGGATGAGATGGAAGAAGAGATTGACGAAGACGAAGAAGATGAAGAGATCAGCGTTCCCGGCTCTTCGGCGGACGACGGCCGCGATGATGACGACTATGGCAGGCCCGCAACGGCGCCGGCGTCCACAGTGAGCGCACCTTCTTCGAAGGCGGCGGCCAAGAAAGCACCTGCAAAGAAAGCACCCGCGAAAGCGCCTGCAAAAAAGGCTGCAGCCAAGAAGGCGCCTGCGAAGAAGGCGGCCAAGAAAGCTACTGCTAAGAAAGCAGCCAAGAAGAAGAGTTCAAAAAGATCTGCCGCGAAAAAAAGTAGCAGCGCCCGCAGCGGCGGTAAGGCAGCCAAAAAGGCGGCCGGCAAAAAGGGTGCACGTAGTAAATCCACGAAGAGAGGTACTCAATTGGCTGTAAAGAAAGCAGCAAAGAAGAAGTCGGCGAAGAAGTCGGCTAAGAAGGCAACCAAGAAAGCGGCAAAGAAGAAGTCCACCAAGAAGGCCGCGAAGAAGGCTTCAAAGAAGAAGTAGTCAACCGTAGTACGAGGCAAGCAAAAGAGCCCGGCATCTAGCCGGGCTTTTTTGCGTCTGCACACTGGTGTTTTACGGCGCCATCAACCGTTCTTCTTCTGCAAATCCGCGAGCGCTGCCAACACTTCTGCACTGTGATTCGAGGGGTCGACGCCTGTCCACACCTTCACGATCTTGCCTTCCGGATCGATCAGAAATGTATTCCGCTTGGCGATCTTCATGCCCATGTAATTGCCCAGCGAGCCGTACTTCGAAACCGTCGACTTCTGCTCATCGGAGAGCAACTTAAAGCTCAAGCCATCCTTGGTGCAGAAGGTCTTGTGGCTTGCGACAGAATCGACGCTCACGCCCAGGATCACTGCGTTATCGCGCTGATACTTGGGCAGGTCTTCCTGGAACTTGTGCGCTTCCATCGTGCAGCCGGAGGTCATGTCCTTGGGATAGAAGTAGAGCACCACCCACTTGCCGCGGTAGTGGTCAAGGCTGACAGGCGTGCCCTCCTGCGAGGGTAGTGAAAACACCGGCGCCTGCTGCCCGACCGCGGGCACCGCATCATCTGCCGCCCGTGCATTCCGCACAGCGAAGATACCGGCAATGGCTGCGAGCGCCAGTACAGCCAGAACTGCAAAACGTGACGTGGACATCGATAGGCCTCCTCCTGAGGACACTTTTATTAGAGCATTTTCCCTTCACTCCAGACAGAAACAGGCGGAGAAGTGACAATTCGGTGAAGATTGGCCAGGAGGATCGAGCGCACTACGCCTGCGGTTGCGCGACGATCGCGATTCCTGCGGCATCGGCCGCAGCTACGACCGCTGCGCGATCGAAGATCAGTGTCCGCTCTGCCTCCAGCGACAGGCAGGTCGCGTGTGCCTCATGCATCGTCGCGATGGTCGCCTCGCCGACCACCGGCACGTCGAAGCGCATGTCCTGCTTGGGCTTGGCTACCTTCACCACGGTCAGGCTGCGCTCCAGAGTGGATGCTTCATCTTCAAGCGTTCGCATCAGCGCGCCAGCCCGCACGATGGTCGCGTCGGTGCCCTCCATCGCCTCGACTGCAACGCAGGCCTGTCCCGCAATCACCACCGTCTGGCCAATGTCGTAGCCGGCAAACGCAGCCGCCACTTCGCGTCCGTAGGCGATATCCTTCCGCTCCTGCTCGTTTGGTGCGCGGGCGGTCAGGACGCCAGGTTGTGCCAGTAGCGGTTCCAAAAACGATGTGGACGAGATCAGCTCGATGCCCTCATCGCTCAGCACCTTGGCAATCGCCCCGAGCAGCATGTTGGTGTTGCGCGTGCGCAGATTCAGCAGCAGTTTGGCCAGGCGCCAGTCCGGACGGATGCTCGAAAAGATCTGTTTATGCTTCACCTGGCCGGCCATGACGGCTTCGGTCACGCCCTCACGTTGAAAGGTCTCGATCAGCCGCGAAAGCTCTCCCAGGGACAGCCAGTACACCGTCGTGCCGGAATCCTCAACGGCGCGCGCATTCATCGCAGCATCCGTCTCTTCGCGGATCGCTGCGACCACTACCGGGCGTCCATGCGCCCGGGCTGCATCCAGCAACAGGAACGGGAAGCGGCCATTGCCGGCGATCAATCCGAGCGGCTGTTTGGAATCAGACTTGTTTGCCATGCTGACGTCAACACTCCGCGATCTATTTCATTCAGGACGTCGCGGTCTACTTCAACACGCCGCGCTCGCTTGTCTCTACAAAGCGAAGCAGATACTGCACCTCTTCGCACGAGCTTGCCTCGTTCCGCAATGCCTCTACCGCCTGCGAGGTGTTGCGTTTCGAGGCCAGCAGCAGCCGGTATGCATGCTGCAGTGCGCGCAGTTGTTCGCCGGTGAATCCGCGCCGTTCCAATCCCACCTTGTTCAGCCCGTAGGCGCGTGTCTCACGTTTTGCAGAGGTCAGCGAAAATGGCAGCACATCCTGGGTGATGGTCGTGCCGCCGCCGACGTAGGCATGCCGTCCAATGCGGCAATATTGGTGTACCGGACACAGTGCACCCACAGTCGCCCACTCTTCCACGGTCACATGTCCTGCCAACGTGGCGCCGTTGGCGAGGATACAGTTGTCGCCAATATTCGAGTCATGGCCGATGTGCGCATACGCCATGATCAGGCAATTCCTGCCCACGCGCGTTGTCCCGCCGCCGCCCGCTGTTCCGCGCGAGATGGTGACGCATTCGCGGATCACGGTCTCCCTGCCGATCTCCACGCTGGTTGGCTCCCCGGCATACTTCAGATCCTGTGGCGCGACACCTACCGCGGCAAAGCTATACACGCGGCATCCATCGCCGAGCCGGGTGTGGCCATTGAGCACCACATGCGAAACCAGCTCGCATTGCTCACCCAGCACAACATTGGCCCCGATCGTGCAGTACGGGCCCACCTTCGCAGATTCGGGAACGATGGCCCCGGTTTCAATCAGGGCGGTTGGGTGAATACTCACTCGGCAGCGGCTCCGGCAAGGGCCGGGGTCTCCTGCCGCTCTGATTTGCGAGCTGCACGCGGCACCATCAGACATTTGATCTCCGCTTCGCACACCAGCTTGCCATCCACTTGAGCTTTGCCGCGCATGGTGGCGCCGCGACGGCTCCACTTCAGCACCTCCACCTCGATGCGGACCTGATCGCCTGGAACCACGGGCGCGGGGAAGCGTGCCTGATCAATCCCGGTGAACATCATCAGCTTGTTGTCGCGGTCCGGCACCTCGGTTAGCAGCAAAGCGCCGCCTGCCTGCGCCATCGCTTCCACCATCAGCACGCCCGGCATGATGGGGTAGCCGGGAAAGTGACCCTGAAAAAAAGGCTCGTTGATGGTGACATTCTTGATCGCCACGATCCGCTGCATTCGCACCAGTTCCACCACGCGATCGATCAGCAGGAAGGGATAGCGGTGCGGCAGAATCTGCATGATCTCGTTGATGTCGAGGCTGGTTGCTGTCTGCGTATTTTCCGTCTTCATACGGGGAACGATTATATAGAGCCGAGAGGAGAAATATGCCGCGGCAAGCCGTCGAGCCGCCTTACTTTTTCAGCTTCTGCACCGCCGCATTCACGTCGAACATATCGGCCGGGATCGCTCCCCCGTACGTGACGTTGTACAGAAAGCGCTGATTCGTCATGTCGCCGTTGTGATAGCGCGTCGTGGAGAAGGGCGTCGAGATGCCATTGAACTTGTGGTAATCGTCATACTCTTCCCCTTCGAGGTTCTTGTCCTTGTACAGTGGGTCGCGCCATTCGAAGCTGCGGCGGACGGGAAGGTGCGTGTTTGCATCCAGGTCCAGGGTCAGGTTGTCGTTGGTGGAGGAAAGGATCGTGATCTTGTCCGCCAGGCGGCGTTCTACCTGCTCCTGGCCGCCGTAGAGGTAGAGCGCTCCCGGGTCCTTCATCCAGATGCGTGCGGCTGCGTCCACGGAGTGACTGCGCCGCCGCAGATAGTCATCCAACTCTATCTTGGGTATCGCATGTTTGCCCGTGTAGGTGACCTCCCATCCCTGGTCCCCGACGTAGATCTCGTAGACCTGCCGCTTCTTTCCCAGCTCGACTCGTTCCTTATCTGGCGGCTGGTGGTAGTCGAAGAAGTCGGCGATTGCCCCGGTGGGTCTGCCCTGGTAGAAGCCCGAAGTGCGTCCAATGAGCTCGTAGCCGGGCGCGTTCAGCCATGCGTCGCCGCCCAGCGCCTGGATCATCTGCTGCAGCAGCGTTTTCACCTTCTGCTGGTCGGCATTGGCGGTTGGGTCGCCGGCAGCCGCGTCGGCGGGTGCCTGGGCGCTGAGGGCCAGGCCGCCGCACAGGATCAAGATGAGTCCAAGCATGCCTCGTCGTATCGTCATCCCACCAGCACCGCGCCACCATTCACGTTCAATACCTCGCCGCTGATGAACCCTGCCCACGGAGTGCAGAGGAACAGGATAGGCGCTGCAATCTCTTCCACTCGTGCCACTCGGCCCAGCGGGATGGTACCGAAGATCTTCGCGCGCCCCGCCTCTGTCGCCAGTGCGGGCGCGGCCATCTCGGTGTCCACCCAACCCGGCGCGACGCAGTTGACGTAGATGCCCTGCGGGGCGAGTTCGCTTGAAAGGCTCTTGGTCAGGGAAATCAGCGCACCCTTGCTCACGGCGTAGTCGGCATGAAAGGCCTCGCCGCGCTGGCCCGCCGTAGAACTTACCAGCACAACGTGTCCCCGCACCTCTCCTTTGGACGCGGTCTGCCGCTGCATGGCACCCACTGCGGCTTGCACCAACCCAAAGACACTGTCCAGGTTCACATCCATCGTCCTTCGCCACTGCTCCTCACCCATCATGGCGATGGGCGCATCCTCAGGCGGCCAGATGCCATGGTTCACGACCAGGCAGTCGATCCGGCCGAAGGCTGCAATGGTCTCCTCCACCAGTGCGCGGCCTGCCTCGGACGAGTCGAGATCCCTGGCGAAGGCCAGGCAGACCGGCTCGCCGCCGCACTCGTTGGCGAGTATCTCTGCACGATCCTTTGCGGTCCGGTAGTTGAAGGCCACGCGCGCGCCGGCCTGACGGAAGAGACGCACTGCCGCGGCGCCAATGCCGCGTGATCCGCCGGTGATGAGGACGACTTTGCCATCAAGCGTCATCGGCACTGTTGTCGATTGCATGCATCGACGCTACCGAAGCTGTCGTGTGCGCGCAACTTGCTGCTCTCTATTGCGGTTTCCCGCCCTTCGCCAGTTCCTTCCTGCGGGTGGCGATCAGCTTTTTCCGCTCGCCAGGCGGCATGGCCAACACATCGCGTGTGCGTTTGGGCAGCTTGGCCTCGACGATGTCGCGCGCGGCACGCAGCCGCGCTTCCAACTCGCGTGTGCGCAGCCCATTCCATCGCTCCATGGCCACCCAGTGCGCGCGAGCCAGGTAGGGAGCGGGGAAGATACCGTCGATCTCCAGCAACTCCGCCGCGCCCTCAGGGCCTGCGGCAAAGGACAGAACGCCGTTGCTGTCTGCATCCAGATTCATCAGCGCAAACATCTTGCCGCCGATCGCCTTATCGCCCACCCAGAAGACCAGGTTGTTGCCCCACTGCAGCGTCTCCTCCACATGGGGAAGGCGCAGCAGGAAGGCGCGTGCGCTTTCGCTGTCCATGCCAGAGTATGGCCGCCAACCGGGCAGACTGTCGACTGTCCGGGGACGCGTGAACTTTATACTGTCTGCACGCATGCCTGACAGTTCACCGAACCACAGCTTCCCGCCCGTCGACGAACAGCTGGACTACCTGCAGAAGGGTGCAGCCGAGATCATCCGTGTCTCCGATCTGCGCGAACGTCTGGAGGAGTCGCGCAAAACTGGCCGCCCCCTCCGCGTGAAGGCCGGGTTTTGACCCCACGGCGCCAGACCTCCATCTGGGCCATACGGTGCTCATGCGCAAGCTCAAGCACTTCCAGGATTTGGGCCACCAGGTCATCTTCCTGGTGGGCGACTTTACTTCGCTGATCGGTGATCCAAGCGGCCGATCCCTGACGCGTAAGCCGCTGACCCGCGAGCAGATCCAGGCGAACGCGAACACTTACACTGAGCAGGTCTTCCGCATTCTGGACCGGGAGAAGACCGAAGTGCGCTTCAACTCCGAGTGGCTGGCCACGCTGGGGTTTGAAGGCATCATCCGGCTCGCGTCGCAGTTCACGGTCTCGCAGATGCTGGAGCGGGCGGAGTTTCACAAGCGCTTCCAGGAAGAAAAACCCATCTCGATGCACGAGATGCTGTATCCGCTGACGCAGGCTTACGACTCCGTCGCGCTGAAGGCCGATGTCGAGCTTGGAGGCACCGACCAGAAATTCAACCTGCTGATGGGGAGGCAGTTGCAGCCCATCTACGACCAGCCCTCGCAGATCGTACTGATGACGCCGATCATCGAAGGCACCGATGGCGTGCAGAAGATGTCGAAGTCGCTGAACAACGCAATCGGCATCCACGAGCCGGCGGGGGAGATGTACGGCAAGTTGATGTCCATCTCCGACACGCTGATGTGGAGCTACTGGACGTTGCTGACCGACCTGAAGCAGAGCGAGTTGGAGGCGCTGAAGGCCGCTGTGGCCAGCGGCGCCGAGCATCCGATGGAGGTGAAGAAGCGGCTGGCGCGGACGATCGTGGCCGGCTTCCATTCGCAAGAGGCAGCACAGAAGGCCGACGCAAACTGGGCGAAGCAATTTCAGCGCGATGAGACGCCGGAGGACCTGGACGAGGTCTCGATTCCGGCTGGGGAGGTTGGCTGGACGCCGGAGACAGGCGCTATCCGGCTGGACAAGCTGCTGGTCCGGCTGGGGCTGGCGGGGTCCGCTGCGGAAGCCACACGCCTGGTGAAGCAGGGTGCCGTGCGTGCTGGACGGTGGGGTGGTGCAGGGGACGCATGCCCAGGTTGCGGTTCCGGGTCGCGTTGTGGTGCGTGCCGGGAAGCGGTCCAAGGCTGCACTGTTTACGCTAAATGACCTCAAATAAATGAGTTAGTGGGCAGGACAGGCTTGGCGTTTCTCGAAGCTATGCTGGCGGTCTATTACGCGTTGTAGCTGCCGGAGTAAAGCTCGGTGAGCTTCTGGATGAGATCGCCGTAGCCGGAGGCTTCGAGCTGAACCTCGGTGCCGGTGTGAAGCTGGACAAAGGCGAGATTGCGCTTGTGGTCCATGGCGATGGAGGCGATCTGGTCCAACGGTATTGCCCGGGACTGCTCCAATGCGTGTGCGAGCTCGATGGCCTTCATCTCGATTTCTCCAAAAGTGAGGCAATGTATCAGATGAGATGCGTGTAGTGCGGCGGTGATGGGGCCGTTAGCGCCCTGGCGTTGAGTCCCTCCCCCGAAAGACTCAACACCATTGCGCGAGCGATCACATCACCGCATGACCTCAACATACCTTGATATCGACGAAGAAAAACAATGATGCGGTAACACTTACCAAACTACTGAGTAACTGACGGTAACTTTCGGCCCGTTTCGTGCAACATCTTGCCGCGAGATATCGCTTTAGCGGCTGGCGAATCGTTTTTCCTGGGATTTTGAACGGAAGCTAAGTTTGTGTCGCGCAACACTGCATCGATCGACTTGCAGTGGATGCTGGGCTATCTCGGAATCGGCAAATGTGAAATCAGTCTGGCCGGGAAATATCCTGAATAACTACCCCAAAAGGCTTCCTGAGCGGGCTTCAGAACTCTCGCGCCAGCCGATTCGGCCTCAGCAAGAACCAAGTTCACCTCATCGCGGCTCCGGGTGTTGTAGGCAAGAGTCATTCCGCCGATGCTGATCCGTTGTTCCAACGCGTTCCGCCTCGGCGTCAAAGATTTTGGCTCTGCGGCAGGTAGGGGAACACTTCGATTGCACAAGAAACGAGGTTATTTATTCGCGCGGGCAGGAAATTCGCTCAGAGCTCGATATTGACCAGATCAGAGGTATGGTCGGTGTGATCGCCGTGCGGGGTCGTCGTGCGGTTCTGGGGGGCGCGCCAGTGGTCGATGTAGGAGATCTGGTGGACGCAGGAGACGGTGCAGTTAGGCGCGCAGGTCTTCTCGGTGAGGAACTCGCGGTCCAGGTCGGCCTGGGTGTAGTCGGCCAGCGGTGTGCCGGGGAAGCCGCGCTGCTGCGAGCAGTAGTGCACCAGGCCGTCTTCGCAGATGTAGATGTAGCGCGAACCGGCGCGGCAGCGCCAGTCGTTGGGCTGGCCGTTGGCGATGGCTTCCTGAAAGTGGTTGAAGCGCGAGTAGTTCTTCTTTTCGAGCTTCGTCATCTCGTAGTAGACGCGGCGCTCTTCGCCGCCCAGCGGCTTCAGCTGGCCGCTGCCATCGTGGATGATGCCGATGGTCGAGGTGAAGCCCAGTTCCAGCGCACGGTGGCCGATGGTGAGGGCATCCTGCGGGTTCTTGATGCCTCCGCCGACGACGGAGTTGATATTGACGTGAAAGTCGGCGTACTGGGCGAGAAATTGTAGCTTCTTGTCGAGGACTTTCAGGCTCTTCTTGGAGATCTCATCGGGCTGGACATTGTCGATGGAGATCTGCATGTGGTCGAAACCGGCCCGGTTTAGACGCTCGATTCGATCCGGCATCAGAAAGTAGCCATTGGTGATCATGCCGGCGAGGCGTCCGTGGTGACGAATGCGCGCGATGATCTGGTCCAGATCGGGATGGGTGAGCGGTTCGCCGCCCGAAATGGTGATGATGCTGGTGCCGAGGCGGGCGAGATGGTCGATGCGGCGGAGCATCTCATCCACCGGGACGGGCTCGGAGACCTTGTCGTACTCGTTGCAATAGGCGCAGGAGAGGTTGCAGAAGCGCATCGGGACGATTTGCGCCATGACGACGTGATGGGTGGACGCCAGGGCGTGACCCACGATGCCCAACTCCCGCAGCTTGCGGGTAGCAACCTTGACCCGGCTCTTGCCGTGGGGGATAGGGAGGGCTGAAGTTGTGGTGGCGGCGGACATTCTGGCTGCTTTTATTATATCGGGCGGGAATGTCGTCAGAGCCGACAGGGGTATGGGAAGCGCCTGGGGAGCATCGGCGCACCAGCTGCCCGGATTAGAGGCGGCCGTGTCAGGTAGAAGGCATTCCGCTGACCAGCAAAAAAAATCCTCTTGATTGTGTGATGGGTGCGGATGGATAGTCGCGTGTTGAGTTACATGTTTGGGCCGGATCCCCCATGGGCTACCTAGCAACTTTCTATTCCGAGGGGTTGATCCATGGTGCATTCTGCAAGGTTCCGATTCGCATCTGTCATCGCGCTGGCGTGTTCGCTTCCCGGCGCCGTCTTCGCCTCGAGCGTGAGCTTCTCGAAGGTTGTCCTCCCAGAGGGTTTTTCAGGGCAGCATGCTGACCTGAACAACGATGGCCGGGAGGATTTTGTCTATCCGAATGCCGGCACTGGCGCATTTGAGGTTGTGCTTTCAACTGGTGATGGGAGTTATGCATCTCCCGCGTCTTATACGATTCCGGGCGGTGCGGATACGACTGATCTCGCAGTTGGTGATTTCAACAGCGATGGAAAGGCGGATTTACTGGTCTTCGGGTCGGACAGCGCCCTTCATCTCTTCCTGAATAATGGTAGCGGCAAGTTCAGCCAGAAGGCGGTTTTCGCGATTCCAGGTGGCGGGGCACATCCCGCTGTCGGCGACTTTAATCATGACGGTGTGATGGATGTCGCGTTTCAAACCGGCAAGAACGGCGTGCCATTGCTGACTGTCTGGTTTGGGAATGGAAAGAGCGGCTTCACCGCTGGGCCCACTTCGTCGTTTGCTCCCGGTGGCGGCGGTGACTATGTGCTGCTCGGCGATTTTGATGGCGACGGAAAAGCGGATCTCGCCTTCGGGGCCTTCGAGGACCCTGACATACAGGTATTGTACGGAGACGGTACCGGCCGCTTTCCCAAGATCTCCGTGATTGAAACGGACGACGTCAACGTCATCTTCACGGCCGCCGACGTGAATGGTGATGGAAGGATGGACGTCATTGGGACTCAGCCGAGTGCCGGCGTTGATCACGTCTCCGTCTTCTACGGCAAAGCAAATAGGACGTGGAGCCTGACCACGATTCCTACTCCGCATGCCGCCTTTGAAACCGCCGTGGCCGATGTCAATGGCGACGGAATCAACGATCTGATCGTCGTGGAACAGTTCTGCACAAGCCCGAGCAGCTATTGCGTGGGGGTACTGACGCGCAACAGCAACGGTAGCTATAACCCGCAGCAGACCATCGACACGTCGCCCGAGCAACTGGGGTTCATTAGCGTCCTTCGTGCCAATCGTGATACCAAACCTGATCTAATGGTGGGCAACATTCTAATGCTGAACACAACCTCGGGCAGTTTCCCCACCTGCGCGGCGCCGAATGCATTTGAAGGGATTAACGTGTGCTCGCCGGCAGCAGGCAGCGCCGTCGCATCGCCGATTTCCTTCAAGATAGGAGTTGCGGGTCAGGTGGTGATGCGCGACGTAGAAGTGTGGGTCGATGGGAAGAAGTTGGCCGAGCAACTGGATGGCTTTTCGAACTATACGTTCCTGAATCACAATCTCAGTCTGGCCAAGGGCAGCCACGCCGTGACGATCTATGCCGTGGGCTGGGATCAGTCGTTGCAGAAGAAGTCCTTCACGGTGAACGTGAAATAGCAAAGCTGACAGACAAGAAAGCGGGCGTCCATTCTGCATCAGGACGCCCGCTTTTCTTGGTTTTGAAATCGGTCAGAGCCTGTAGCGGCAGAGCGATTCGCGGAGCTCTTGTAGCTGCTCGGGTATCACGAGTTCCGATTGGGTGATGCGGGAGTCCACTGTGATGGCGAGGGTCAGCACCTTGCGGTTGCGCAGCACCGTGAGGCCCACCGGGTGGCCGGCGTTGGTGCGGAGCGTCTGGAGCCAGTCCGCGGTGGTCTCCAGCGGCATGCCGTTGGCGGTGACGATGATGTCGCCGGCGTCGAGTCCTGCATTGCCGGCGGGGCTTTTGTCCTCAACGGAGCGGACGAGCAGGCCGTTGCCAGCGCGCACGCCGAAGTACCTGGCGAGTTGGGGGGTGATTGGCTCGACCTCCGCGCCGACATAGGCCTGCGGATCGGGAGCGTCGCTGTCTGGGGGGGGAGCATCGCTACCGGTGTAGCTGCCCGGCGCGACGAAGGCTTGCACTCGGGGCTCGGGGATGGGGACATGGAAGTGGTGGGCCCAGGCATGCTGAACGAGCGCTTTGCGATCGGCGAGCTGGACGCGGTATCGCTTCACCTGGGTGTTGTGAACGACGTCGATCTCGATGACCCTGCCGACGGGCATGTCGCGGAGCATGCGGGTGAGGGCTGCGGCGTCGGTGACGAACTGCCCGTTGATGGACCGGATGACGTCACCGGTATGGACCCCGGCCTTGGCTGCGGGCGCATCGTGGTCGAGCGAGACAACTTCAGCGCCGATGGGGCTGGAAAGCTTCTCTTTCTGCGCACCGGCGGAGTCGACATCATGAACTGTTACGCCAAGATAACCCTGGGACGTGGAGGCGAGGACGAGGCGCGCGTTGCCGTCCATCACGGCCTGGGGAAGCTGCGCGGAGACCGGGGATGGTGCGAGAACGGCCTGCATCGCGCCGTAGGCGGGCAGGGTCAGACATGCCGCGGCGAAGGCCGCAGAGCCCAACACTGCCGAAACGAATACTGCCGAACCGCTGAGTACAGTGCTCAGGGGTGTAGTCGGCAGGAGAGCCAATGGACAACGGGAAAGCATGGGAAGCACAAGCTCCTGACTGGAGACGAATACATGGCCACTCTTTCAGACGGATGGGAAACGCGAAAGTCACGCTCCGCGGCAGAACCTTAACCCATTGGAGGGACTTTTGGCTAAAGCATTTTTCGGCAATACGGCTAGCAGCCCTTGGACGGTCTATACGAGGCCGAGAAGGCTTTATTGCACTTGCGGCATCTGTTGCAGCATGGTCCGGGAGACATTGCGCAGCAGGGGGTCCTCGTCGTGGGTGGCGACGTTCTGCAAGACCTGCTGGACGCTGGAGTCGGCGGTGATCGGAGCGAGCATCTGGATGGCCTGGGTACGGATCTGTGGGTCGCCGTCGTTCAGGACGGCTTCAAGAACGGCGTCTCGGACGTGCATGTCCTCGGCCAGGTAGGGAGCGAGGCCGCTGAGGGCCTGGGCTCGAACGGTGGAATTCGGATCATAGCGCAGGGCGACCATGAGGGCACTGCGGAAGTCGTCATCGGCGGCACATTTAGTGCCGCTGCAGGTACCGGTCAGGATGCCGAGTGCCTTGTCCCGGACGGAAATATTCAGCGGCGCGCGGGTGGCGATGAGCAGTAGACCCCGAATGTTGTTGTCGTCCGCAGGGCCGACGGCCTCGAGTGGCATCAGGCTGCTGTATGCGACATGGACCATGCCGGTGGCGGGATCCTGCGCGACGCCGGTGACGGCGGCGACGCGGTGGGGAGTGACATTCCCCCCGGTCTGCGTGGCGGTAGGCGGTTGGGCGAGCCTGAAGCCGACAAAACCGAGACCTGCGCCGGCGACGAGCATGGTGGCCGCCGCGAGCGGCGCGGTACGCAGCAGGCGGAAATCGGTCCAGAGCGAGCGGCGCAGGTGGGTCAACCAGGTGTCGTGCGGCGCCTGTTCCAGGGCCTCGTCGATCTTGAGGCGGGTCTGGGCCAGGAGATTGGGGGAAGGCTCGCGGACAGGCATGATAGCCATCGCGCTCGACAGGGCGCGGGTGACTTCCAGCTCATCGCGGCAATCGACGCAGCCGGCCAGATGCTGTTCCAGCCGATGGCAAGCCTCGTCACTGAGCTCGCCGTACGAGAGCAGCGTGATCTGCTCGTGGGCTGCGTCACAGCTCAGTGTGCCGTCATGGCCAGGCCAGGTCATTCCATCACCGTCATAGGGAGCACCGGACTACGTGCGAACCACGGCCAGGCTGGCGCGCAGCTTCTTGGTGGCGCGGAAGAGGGTGTTTTTGGCCGTCTCTTCGGTGGTGTTGAGCATCTCGCCGATGGTGCGCAGGCGCAGACCCTGATAGTGCTTCAGTTCAAAGACCATGCGCTCGCGCGGGGTGAGCTTGTCGAGGGCGGTGGCAATCTTTGCGCCGAGCTCCTTGCGCTCGAGCTCGCGGCCGGGGTTGGCGGAGGCGCGCTCGTCCGAGACCATACCGAGCAGGTCGAGCTCCTCGCCGGAGGAGTCCATCACGACGGCGGGGTCCTCGCGGCGGGTCTTGCGGCGCCGCATGAGGTCCAGGCAGAGGTTGGTGACGATGCGGTAGATCCAGGTATAGAAGGAGCACTCGAAGCGGAAGTTGCCGAGGTAGCGATAGGCCTTAAGAAAAGCCTCCTGGGCGATGTCCTGCGCGTCGGTTTCCGAGCCGAGCAGATGCAGGGCAAGGCGGAGCACGGCCTGATCGTACTGGCGGACGAGGGTATCGAAGGCCTGACGGGAGCCTTTCTGCGCCTGGCGGATCAACTCAGTTTCCGAGGACCGGTCTTCCGGGCTCAGGCCTCCGCCGGTGCGTGTGTGCAGGGCACGGCGGCCGGGCCAGGTTTGACTGGTGCGATTCGCCGGAAGAGCCGTGCCGAGTGATCCAGATTGGACCCCGGGCTGGATACGGAGAGCGTCGGTTCCCATCGTGCATTTACCTCTTACCAGAAGATACGTCTTCAGTAAGGTAGACGTTCCCCTGCGTAAGAGGACGCAGAAGTATGGGTTTGGATAGCATGAAATTACAAGTCAGCGACAATCGGGCCCACCTGGGGGTAGGGCCGGCCCCCAGACGAGGCGGTCAAATGACAATCTTGGCGGCAAATGGTCAAATGCGTCGGCACAACAGGTTTATGCTGGCGTCGCCGGAGAATCGCCTCTTCGGCACATTTCAAACCCGGGTCCTGCCAGGATGATGCGTTCTCGTTTGCTGCTCCGTCTTATGTTGGTTTTGTTGGCCGGCGGCGTGCCGGCTGTTGCCCAGAGCCCTCTTTCCGTTCACTGGGAGGAGCTGACCGGACCGGATTTCGTCACGGCAATTCACCAGTCGAAGGGTGTCTGCGTGCTGCCTTTCGGGATCATCGAAAAGCATGGGCCACACCTTCCGCTGGGAACGGACCTGATCAATGTGCGGTTTGTGACGGAGAAGGCGGCGCAGCAGGAGTACGCGGTCGTGTTTCCTGCGTACTACTTCGGTCAGATTGCCGAGGCGCGGCAGCAGCCGGGAACGGTCTCCTACAGCGCGCACATGCAGCTCGATCTGCTGCAGGAGACGACGGACGAGATGGCGCGCAACGGCTGCCGGAAGATCGTGATCATCAACGGGCACGGCGGCAACGAAGACATGCTGCCGTTCTTTGCGCAGGCGCAGATGGAGACACCCCATGACTATGTCGTCTACATCTATCGCTGGCCGGGCACGAAGGCGGCGGATCGCCCCTACAAGCCGGGACCGATCGGACTACCACGCCGGTGAAGGGGAGACCGCGCACACCATGATCTCCGCGCCGGGGCTGGTCCACATGGATCGAGCGCAATCGGAGTCGGGTGCGGACCAGGCGCGCCAGCATCTGCCGGAGGGCGTTTACACCGGCATCTGGTGGTATGCGCGATTCCCGAATCACTACTCGGGCGACGGCTCGCTGGCGACGAAGGAACTGGGCGAGTACGACACCAAGGCGGAGGTCGCGGGGATCGAGGACGTGATCCGTGCGGTGAAGGCGGATGATGTGTCGGCGAAGCTGCAGCAACAGTTCTATGAGGATGCGAAGCATCCCCTGGAGACCAAGCAATAGACATGAAAGACACGAGGCAGTAGCGCGCGTTTGCACAGGTGCCGGTCCTCTACACTCGTTTGCATGACAGATGCAGCACATGGCGGCGAGATCGTCGCGTATTGCGATGGCGGATCGCGCGGCAATCCCGGGCCTTCTGGCTATGGAGTTTCGATCGAGGATGCGGCAGGACGCCCAATCGCCGGCCTGAGCGAGTTTTTGGGGGTGAAGACGAACAATTTTGCGGAGTACTCCGGGCTGCTGGCGGCGCTGGAGTATGCGTTGAGCCAGGGGCATCCGCGGCTCCGGGTGGTGGCCGACTCCGAGCTGATGGTGAAGCAGATGAAGGGGCAATACCAGGTGAAGAGCCCGGACCTGCGGCCGCTATGGGAAGAGGCGAAGCGGCGCGCGGCGCGGCTGGAGCGCTTCGAGATTCAGCATGTGCTGCGGAGCAAGAACAAGCGTGCGGACGCGCTGGCCAACGAGGCGATGGACCGCGGGACGGGAAAGACGGTCAGGGAAGTTGCGCGGGAGAGCGACGGTTCGGCGGCGCCGTCTGCTCCGCTGCCACGCATTGCGGCATCCGTCGTTCGGCCGGCGAAACCGGCGGAGAAGCGGGTGCTGAAGGGCTTTGTGAAGAACGGCGTGGTGCATCTGCTCGAAGGCGAGCTGCCGGAGAACTGCTTTGTCCGCGTGACTCCCGAATAACCGCCGCCGAATCACGGAACCGGATGTGCGTGGGGCTCGTAGGAAAGGGCATCATGCGCTCCCTGCTGGTTACTGCCGCCATTGTCGCGTTTGTCGGTCCCACGATCGTTGCACAAAGAGCGTCTCCCGCGGCGCCGACCGCAGAAGAGATCATGGCGAAGGTTGCCGCGAATCAGGACCGCACCGAGGCGGCGCGCACGCACTACATCTACCTGCAGCACATCCGGATCACGTCGCGGAAGCCAGGAGGCAAGGTGATGTGCGAGGAGATCACGGACAGCCGGGTGAGCCCGCAGCAAAAATCGTCACAGCAGACGTTTCTTAGTCTGGATGGGCGTTACTGGCAGAAGGGGCGGTACGTCCGCTACACCACATTGCAGGATCAGGATGCTGCAGCGTCGGCACAGGCGAAGGACGAAGCGCCGAAGGATGGCGCGCCAAAGGACAAAGAAGTAAAGACGGAAAAGGGAGACCTGGAGGGGCTGGATATCGACCTGGTGGAGAACCTGCGCAGGAACCTGGCGGATGACACGTCGAAGGACGGGCTGGGCAAAGGGCTGTTTCCACTGACGACGGAGAAGCAGTCGCAATACCTGTTCACGCTGGAAGGCCAACAGAAGATGAATGGCCGCGACGTCTACCGCGTGAGCTTCCGGCCGAAGGATAAGAACGACTTCGACTGGAAGGGCGACGCGTTCATCGACGTGCATGAGTTCGAACCGGTGGTGGTGTATACGGAGATGTCGCGCAAGATACCGCTCGCGGTGCGTACGCTGCTGGGCACCAATCTGCCGGGACTCGGATTTTCCGTGACCTACGATCGCGAGCCGGACGGGGTGTGGTTTCCAGTGAGCTTCGGCACCGAGTTCCGGATGCGCGTGCTGTTCTTTATCGCGCGGGATATCTCGATGTCACTGGCAAATACGCATTTTGAGAAGACGCATGCGGATGTGCGGATTCTGGATGGCGTCAAGGTTGTGGATGGCACTTCGCCGGCGTCTACGGCACCAGAGGCGACCTCGCACTAGCCAGTTTTTGGTCCCATTGCTGTCGCGATGCGTGGAAACTGCATCCTTCGCTGCGCGCAAGATGACGTTGGGTGAGCTACTGCTGGCGCAAGACTTCGACTGGTTCCAGACGGGCGGCGCGTCTGGCTGGCAGCCAGCTTGCCAGTGCGGCGACCGCGAGCAGCAGCGCGGCCATGATTCCGTAGACCAGCGGATCGCCGGGTACGGTCTGGTAAAGCAGGCTCTGAATGCGCGCGGTGAGCGCGTATGCGACGGCCGCGCCGATGGCGAGGCCCACGAGCGTCAGGTGGAGACCACGCCTCAGCACCAAATTGAGCACATCGCTCGGCTGTGCGCCGAGCGCGAGGCGCACGCCGAACTCGACTGTGCGCTGCGCGACGACATAGCTGAGCAGGCCGTAGATGCCGACCGCGGCGAGCAGCAGCGAGATGGCAGAAAAACCGGTCATGAGCGAGGCCTGGAAGCGCTGATCGCGATTGGTCCTGCGGATGGCCTCGTCCATGGTACGGACACGGTAGACAGGCATCCCGGGCGCGAGTTGATTCACGGTGTGGCGGACGGTTTCGAGCATCGCGTGCGGATCGCCGGCGGTGCGCACACCGATGGTGAGCGGCGCGACGGGCACCTGGCCCCACGGAAGAAAGTATTCCGGCTGGATGTCTTCGGACTGCGAGAGGCGGCGCGTGTCACCGACGATGCCGACGATGATGTGATGCGGTTTGGGCGCATTCGCGGGCGCGAGCGGACTGTTGACCCCGGTGGTAAGGGTCTTGCCGAGAGGGTTTTCTCCAGGGAAGTAGCGGCGCGCGAAGGCCTGGTTGATGACGACCGGCTGCGCGGTGCTCTGCAACTGATCTTCGGCAGGGGTGAACCAGCGGCCATGGAGGAGCGGAATGTCCATAAGCTGCAAATAGCCAGAGCGGGCGAGCGTGAGACGGGCGATGGGATGCTCGCCCGGCGTCGTCGGCTTGCCATCGATGGAGAACGGAATTTCCATATTGCCCCCGCTGAAGGGCATGCCGAAGGAGCCGTCGACGGCCTGAACGCCGGGCGCGGCGCGCAGGCGGGCGGTAAGCGCGTCGTGGAACTGGACGATCTGCGCGGGCGTGTCCTGTACGGGCAGGAAGGCGCGGAAGGTAAGCAGGTGGTCGGGAAGGAAGCCGAGGTCGCTGTGCATGATGCGGTCGAAGGAGCGGATGAGCAGTCCGGCGCCGACCAGGAGGACCAGGCTGAGTGCCGTTTCGCCGATGACGAGTGCGGCGTGCAGGCGATGCTGGCGGCGTCCGGGCGTGTTGCGCGCGAGGCCGCCCTGCAGCAGCGTGGCGGGATCGGCCTGCGCGGCCCGCCACGCGGGCAATGCGCCAAAGAGCAGCGTGGTGACGGCGGCGAGCATGAAGGCGAAGAGCATGACGAGTCCGCTGACGGAAGCCTGATCCATGCGTGGGACGTTGGGTAGAGAGTGGAGCGAAATGCGGAGGGCGAGCGAGGCAAGGCCCGCGCCCAGAAAGCTGCCGATGATTGCAAGCAACGCGAACTCGAGCAGCAGCTGCCGCATGACGCGCCAGCGGGTGGCGCCGAGCGCGGTGCGGATGGCGAGCTCACCGGAGCGCGCGGCGGTACGCGTGAGCAGCATGCCGGCGACGTTGGTGCAGGCGATGAGGAGCAGGCAGCAGACGGCGCCGAAGAGCAAACGCAGCGGCCGCGCCTGGTCGCCCACCCAGATTTCCAGGCCGGGCTGCACGCGGACGGCGGTGGTCAGCTTGTCCGTGGTGACGTGCTCACGCGAAATGTTGCGCTGGATAGCGGTCATCTCCGCCTCGGCTTGCTCGCGGGTGACGCCGGGTTTCAGACGGCCCACGATGGCGTCGAGATCCTGCCAACCGCGCTGTTCCACCTCGGAGTTGGGACCGGTATCGATGTGGCCGAAGGTGACCCAGAAGGGCGTGTCGGCATCGGAGAGGGGGAAGGCGAGGTTTTTCGGCATGACGCCGACGACGGTCCAAGGCTCGTTGTTGAGCTGGATGGTTTTGCCGACGAGGTCGCGTGAGCCGGCGTAGCTGCGCTGCCAGAGCGCGTAACTCAGCAGGACATTGTGGTTGCCCTTTGCTTCGTCGGCACGAACGAAATCTCGGCCGAGGATGGGCGCGACGCCAAGGGCGCGGAATGCTTCGGCGGAGACCACGCCGCCATCCACCTGTTCGGCGCTGCCGTCGGGGCTGTTGAGCAGGAACTTCTCATCACCGAAGGTGCCGATGAAGCTGAATGAGTGGTTGCGGGCGCGCCAGTCAAAAAAGCCGGGATAGGAAGAATCATCGGGGACGATGGCGGGGCCTGCGGCGTTTTCCTGATTCAGCGCTGTGAGAGCCATGAGGCGGTTCGAATGGGGGAAAGGAAGCGGCGAGAGCAGAACGGCGTTGACCAGGCTGAAGATGGCGGTGGTGGCGCCGATACCGAGCGCGAGCGTGAGGACGACGCTGAGGGTGAAGGCGGGCGTCTTGCGGAGTTGGCGCAGGGCGAAGCGGAGGTCGGAAAAGAAAACCGGAGAGAAGGCCGGCGTATTCATGCGTTCACCTCGGCGAAGGAGTGGGCCCTGTGCAGATTGGAGCACGGCGGCCACCAATCGCGGCGATGCGTTTGACAGCGCATTCTATTGATCCTGCGGCGATTCGGGCTTACCGGCCTGAGGCGAGGGCGGGTCGGACGTTCGCTGGCGAAAACAGTTGTCCGGAAACGGACAGTCTTGTGTTCAGCCCTGGAGCAGCAACTGCCAGTAGCCGACGTCGATCCAGCGGCCAAACTTCCAGCCGACCTGCTCGAAGTGTGCAACCTTGCGGAAGCCGAGACGTTCGTGAAGCGCGATGCTTGCTGCGTTGGGGAGAGCGATGCCGCCAATGACGGCATGCAAGCTGCGCTGACGCAGGTCAGTCAACAGCGTTTCGTAGAGTCTTGAACCAATACCCTGGCCGGTGGAGTTGGGGTCGAGGTACACGGTTACTTCGGCGGAGTGCCGGTAGGCACAGCGGCCTTTCCATTTGCTGGCGTAGGCGAAGCCACGGATGGTGGCACCGTCTTCCCACACCAGCCATGGCAGTGAGACGAGGGTTTCGCCGATGCGACTCTCCATTTCGCTGAGAGTGACAGCCACTTCTTCAAATGTGATGGTGGTTTCGAGGACGTAGCAGTTGTAAATGGCGCAGATGGCCGCCGCGTCTGCGATGGTTGCCGGGCGGATCATGTCGCGTACTAACCCTTGGCGAGTTCGGCTTTCACGATTTCGCTGATCTGCTTGCCTTCGGCGCGCAGGCCGGTGGCGGCGATCTTTGCCTGCACGTCCTTGATGACGAGGCCCATTTCCTTGGGTGTGGGGCGCTTGCCGGCAGCGCTCATCTCCGCGATGGTGGCCTCGACGAATGAGCGGACCTTTGATTCGTCGGCCTGCTGCGGCATGTAGCCTTCGATGATCTTGATCTCTTCCGCTTCCTTTGCCGCCAATTCGGGGCGATTGCCCTTGGTGAACGCCTCGACGGAGTCGCGACGCTGCTTGATCAGCGTGGTAAGCGTCTGCAGCACTTCGGGCTCGGTCAGCGGCTCGCGCTTCTCGATCTCCTT
The DNA here is from genome assembly GCA_963815025.1 of uncultured Acidobacteriaceae bacterium. GTDB lineage: Bacteria > Acidobacteriota > Terriglobia > Terriglobales > Acidobacteriaceae > KBS-83. The sequence continues at coordinate 1,511,768 of CAWFFD010000002.1, forward strand.
GTTCTTGATCGCGCTCTTTGCCATACGCAGCACATCGAGCTTCAACTGCGCCCGCTCTTTCATAGCTGCAATGGTGTCTTGCTGAATCCGCTCCTGAAGGGTCATGCGCTGTTGTCTCCCGATCCGCTAAAACAAGGCGAACCTACCAGTATAAGGATTGGCGCACTCGATAGAATAGGAAGCAAGGAAACCGCACAGACATGATTCGGAAGATACGCCTCTTTACCCCCGGTCCTACGCCTTTGCTTCCCGCCGCGCAATTCGCCATGGCCGCGGCCGACCTGCACCACCGGACGCCGGAGTTTCGCGCGCTGTACGTGCGCACGCTGGAGCAGTTGCGCACGTTTATCGGCACAAAGAACGATGTGATCCTGATGGCCTGTTCCGGTAGCGGCATCATGGAGGCTTCGGTGGCGAACATCACGTCGCCGGGCGATCGTGTGCTGGTGCTAAGCGCGGGCAAATTTGGCGAGCGCTGGACGGGCATCGCGAAGGCCTACAACTGCGACGTGGACCTGGTAAGCGCGCCGTACGGGCAGACCTTCTCGCTGGACGCGGTGAAGGCGGCGCTGAAGGTGGAGACTCGCGCCGTCTACATGCAGGCGAATGAATCCTCCACCGGCACACGGCACGATGTGGAGGGCGTGGCGAAACTGCTGAAGGATGCGAAGAGCGATGCGGTGCTGGTGGTGGATGCGATCACCGGGCTGGGCACCACGCACTTCGACGCGGACGCGTGGGGTGTGGACATCATCATCGGGGGCTCGCAGAAGGCGGTGATGATTCCGCCGGGCCTCGCCTACTGCTCGGTGAGCGAGAAGGCGTGGGCGCTGATGGGCAACGCGCTGAACCCGCGCTACTACTTCGATCTGGCGAAGGAGCGCAAGAATGCCGCGAAGGGCGAGTCGTCCTACACGCCGGCGACATCGTTGATTGCGGGTCTGAGCACGGCGCTGGATTACATTGCGTCGCAGGCGGATGGTGATCTGGCCGCAGGCCGCGTGAAGCTGGTGGATAATGCTGAGACGCTTGCCGCGATGACGCGCGCCGCTGTCGAAGCGCTCGGGCTGAAGCTCTTCTCCGCTTCGCCGGGTGCCGCGGTGACGGCGGTGCTGCCGCCTGCCGGTATTGACTCCGGCGTTGTCGTGAAGGAGTTGAAGTCGCGCTTCGGCGCGATCATCACCAACGGGCAGGGCGAGATGAAGGGCCAGTTGTTCCGCATTGCGCATATCGGCTACTTCGATTATCTGGACACGATCGCGATTCTGGGCGCATTGGAGCAGGTGGCGGCGACGTCGCTGAAGCTGCCGGACTTCCGCTTTGGCAAGGCACTGGTTGCCGCGCAGGAGACTTTCGTCGAGCGCACGAAAGTTGCTGCACAGCCTGAGCTCGCGGCGGCGAGGTAAGGGATGATTGCACGCCACTGGCGAGGCTGGACCACGCGGCAGAACGCGGATGCGTACCAGAAACTGCTCAGCGGCACGGTTCTGCCTGGGTTAAAGAAGATCCCCGGCTATCGCGGCGGATATGTCTTGCGCCGCGATGTCCCGGAGGAGGTTGGATTCGTTGTCGTGAATCTTTTCGACTCCATCGAGGCGGTGCAGCAGTTTGCTGGACCCGACTACGCTGTCGCTCAATTCGAACCTGAGGCGAGGAGGCTTCTCGCCCGGGTAGAACCTCTCGCCGCTCACTATGAAGTCTGTGTCAGCACCCTTTCGGCTTGAGAAGCAGCTACGCGCAAGGGATGCGCTTTCGCTGATCTGCCGTACTTCATCACCACGTTGTGATTGAAATCGATAGAGGAGCCAATTTTGAAGATTGTTCTCGCAGAGAAAGTTTCGCCCGCCACACTTGCCGTCTTTCAGGCCGAGCCGGGCTGGAACGTTGTGACGCATGACCAGATCAAGGACGGGCTGGCGAAGGAGCTGAAAGACGCTGATGGGCTGGTGGTCCGCTCGGCGGTGCAGGTGGATGATGCGCTACTGGAGCATGCGCCGAAACTGCGCGTGATTGGCCGCGCGGGCGTGGGTGTGGACAACATCGATGCCGATGCGGCGACACGGCGCGGCATCGTGGTGATGAACACGCCGGGCGCGAATGCGATCGCGGTGGCGGAGCTGACGATCGGGCTGATGCTGGCACTGGCGCGGCAACTGCCGAAGGCGAATGGTGCGTTGCACCAGGGCAAGTGGGAGAAGAAGTCACTAAGCGGCGCGGAGCTACGCGGTAAGACGCTGGCGGTGCTGGGTCTGGGACGCATCGGGCTCGAAGTGGCGCAGCGGGCCGCGAGCTTCGGTATGCAGATTGTCGGACACGATCCGTTTGTTGCGCCGGCGCTCGCACGCGAACGGGGCGTGGAGCTGGTGGATATGGATGCGTTGTTTGCCCGCGCGGATTACCTGACGCTGCACGTGGGTCTAACGCCGCAGACGACAAATATCATCAACGCGAAGAATCTGGCGGCGATGAAGAAAGGCGTGCGGATTGTGAATTGTGCGCGTGGCGAACTGGTGGACGATGCTGCGCTGCAAGCCGCACTGGATAGCGGGAAGGTAGCGGGAGCGGCGTTGGATGTGTTTCGCGATGAACCGCTGAAGAACTCGCCGTATTTCGGACGCGAGAATGTGATCCTGACGCCGCATATTGCCGGCTCGACGGCAGAAGCGCAGGAGGCGGTCGGCATCCAGATCGCGGCGCAGGTGCGTGAGTATCTGAAGCTGGGCGTGGTGCAAAATGCGGTGAATCTGCCATCGCTGTCGCATGAGGAGTACGTCGAACTGTCGCCATATATCAACATGGCTGGGCGCCTGGGCGCTTTCCTTTCAGCTACGGCTGACGGCAACGTGGAGAGCATCGCCATTGCCTATCGCGGCCGGCTGGCGCTGGGGAAGACGGACCTGTTGCGCAATGCAGCCATCGAAGGCGTGCTGGGGCATTCCGAGAATGTGAACCGCATCAATGCGGCCGCGGTGGCGGAAGAGCGCGGCATCCGGCTGCACGAGTCGAAGGTGGAAAATGGCGGAGCGGCGTCTGGCCTGAGCGTGACGCTGCACACACGCGGCGGCGAGACCACCGCGACCGCGACGGTGCTGCACGGGCGGCTGCCGCGCCTGCTGGCGAGCAATGGCATCGATATCGAAGTGCCGCTGCATGGCACCCTGATCGCAATCCGCAACCACGACGTGCCGGGCGTGATTGGCCGCGTGGGCACCGTTCTGGGCGAGCACCAGGTCAACATCGCGAACTTCGCACTGGGTCGCGGAGCCGAAACTGCTGCGAAGGATGGTGTCGGCGGGGCGATCGCCGTAGTGCAGGTGGATGGCGAAATCACGCCGGCGGTGATTGGGGCGCTGGAAGCAATCGAAGCAGTCACGCGAGTGCGTCTAGTCAAATTACCGTCGTTGCCGTAGGGCAGCGCGCTGCCGCCGCTACAATAGGGGACGACCTAGTCAGGAGCTGCAATCCGTGCCGCTTTACGAATATCAATGCAAGCAATGCGGGCATCGCTTTGAGAAGATTCAGAGCTTCTCGGCGCCGGAAGAGAAGGTTTGCCCGGCATGCGGCGGCGAGGTGGAGAAGCTCATCTCTGCGCCGGCGATCCAGTTCAAGGGTGCGGGATGGTATGTGAACGACTACGGTGGGCGCAACAAAGCGCCGTCATCTGGTAGCTCAAAAGAGAGCGGGTCGGAGAGTAGCTCGAAAGAAGGCGGCTCAAAAGACGGCGGCGGCAAGGACGTCTCCGCGAAGAGCTCGGAAGGTTCGTCGAAGAGCGAAGGCGGCAAGAGTGATGGCGGCAGCAAAAGCGACTCCGGCGCTGCCTCCACGAATTCAGGAAGCAGCGCCGCGAGTTCTTCCAGTTCCGGTTCAAATTCGAAGCCGTCGAGCTAAGACTTCTTCGCCGACTTTTTCTTCGCGCTCTTCTTCTTTGCCGACTTCTTTTTTGCAGCCTTCTTCGCTGGTGCGGGCGGCACTTTTGCGCCCTCGGCGCGCGCTTCTGAAAGACCGATCGCGATCGCCTGCTTCCTGCTCTTGACCTTCGCGCCGCTGCGGCCGGACTTGAGCTTGCCCTTTTTATAAGCCTTCATCTCGCGCTCGACGGACTTCGACGCCGCTGAACCGTACTTCTTCTTTGCGGGTGCCTTCTTCCTTGCCATGCTTGCCTCCGTGCGCATGTGTGCGCGCGTTTCTCCCTGTATCTCTCAGGTGAGAGGCAAAAATGAGTTCGGTGGTTGTTGCGAAGAGCCTGTTGTGCTTTAGGTTTCTGCCAGTGCGGGGAGTATCTCGTCCACATCCACCCACTCGGTAGGGTAGTTGCCGGTGTAACAGGCGGTGCAGAAGACCGGATCGCCGCCGCGGGCCGTCTCGTCGCCGCAGGACTCAAGCAGGCCATCCATCGAGAGATAGGCGAGCGAGTCGGCTTCGATGAAGCTGCGGATCTCTTCGACGGTGTTGTTCGCGGCGATCAGATCTTTTTTGCGCGGCGTGTCCACGCCGTAGAAGCACGGCGATGTGGTGGGCGGACAACTGATGCGCAGGTGGACTTCCTTCGCGCCGGCGGAGCGCACCATGCGGATGATCTTGCGGCTGGTGGTGCCACGGATGATGGAGTCGTCGACCAGGATGATGCGCTTGCCCGCGAGCAGATTGCGCACCGGGTTGAGCTTGAGCTTGACGCCGAAGTCGCGCACGCGCTGCTCCGGCTCGATGAAGGTGCGGCCGACGTAGTGATTGCGGATGAGGCCGAAGTTGAACGGGATGCCGCTCTCTGCAGCGTAGCCGAGCGCGGCGGTGACGCCGGAGTCCGGCACGGGCACAACGAGATCGGCGGCCACGCCGGATTCGCGGGCAAGCTGGCGGCCCATCAGCTCGCGGCTCTGCTGCACCCAGCGGCCATAGATGCGGCTGTCGGGCCGCGCGAAGTAGACATGCTCGAAGATGCAGCTGGTCTGCGGGAAGCCCGTAGCGTACTTGCGCGAGGTGACGCCGTCGGGCGAGATCATGACCAGCTCGCCGGGCTCGACATCGCGAATGTATTCGGCGCGGAGCAGGTCGAAGGCGCAGGTCTCCGAGGCGAAGACGAAGACGTCGGGCGCGCCGTCTTCTCCAACGATGCGGCCCATGGAGAGCGGGCGGAAGCCGCGTGGATCGCGGGCGGCGAAGATGCGGTCGCGCGTCATCATGACGACGGAGAAAGCGCCATCGATCTGCGAGAGCGAGTCGGCGATGGCGTCGACCAGCGTGGTGGCCTGGGAGTGCGCGATGAGCTGGACGATGATCTCGGAGTCGGAGGTGGTCTGGAAGAAGGCGCCCTCGCGCTCGAGCTTGGCGCGAATGTTGCCGAGGTTGACCAGGTTGCCGTTGTGCGCGATGGCGATGAGGCCCTTGGTGGACTCGACGCGGATGGGCTGCGCATTGAGTAGCGCCGAATCGCCCGTCGTCGAGTAGCGGGTGTGGCCGATGGCGAGGTTGCCGGGAAGCTTCTGCAGGACTTCTTCGGTGAAGATATCGGCGACCAGGCCCATGCCCTTGATGTTCGAGAGGTGATGGCCGTCGGCGGTGGCGATGCCGGCGGACTCCTGCCCGCGATGCTGCAGCGCGTAGAGCATGAGATAGACCTGGCGCGCGGCTTCAGGGTGGGCGTAGATGGCGGCTACGCCGCACTCTTCGTGCAGGGTGTCGGCGTCTTGCTCGCGCGCGATGGTCGACTGAGAGGAGGGAAGTGTTTCTGCGATGCCGGGTACGCCCTGGTAGAGACGCTCGGTCATGCGGTCACCGTGTCGACTGCTGAGAGTGGATTGGAGAGCACCGGACCAGACTTCCTTTAATTCGGCGATTGACACATCAATCACTACCGGCTGAGTTGTTTCCTGACGGCGATAGGTCTCGGTTCGACATGACAGCGGTGAATCGTTCCGATCAGTCGTGTTGCCGAGTACCGCGCACTCGATGTCTATCTCTTCATGCATGATGTCAATCAGCATGCTCACCGACGACCGGGAGCACAGGTGATCAAGACACGCGGAGGTTTCTTCACCAAAGCGCGATTCAAGATACCGGTCTGGCTAGAAACTTTGAAAAGCTGCAAGTCTGCTCCGATGCCATTCGCGAACGATGCTTGCGCAGCGGCCACAAGCACGCCCCCATCCGAAATGTCAGTTGCAGAATGCACAAGTCCCGAGTTGCTGAAACGCTTTAAGGTCCGGTGCAAGGATGCTTCGTTCTGGGAGATTGATCAGACGGCGGAGTCCCCCACGAGCGATCCGAAGCACGACTCTGCGCGAACTCTGACGAACCCAAGATCATGTTCGCGAGTAATTCCGTGATCGGCATCCTGAGCGAAGACAAGCAGAATCAGCGTCCCCGGCTCGCTGGAAATCCGCCGGAACAGCCTTCGAAACATCCTCAAGAATCCCGACAACCCCAATCACCGGCGTGGGATAGATCCCCTCACCCTTGGTCTCGTTGTAGAGCGAGACGTTGCCGCCGGTGATGGGCGTGCCGAGCGCGGTGCAGGCTTCGGCGATGCCGTCGATGGCGGCGGAGAGCTGCGCCATGATCTCCGGCTTCTCCGGGTTGCCGAAGTTGAGGCAATTTGTCGCAGCGACGGGTACAGCGCCGGTGCAGGCGACTTTGCGCGCGGCTTCGGCCACGGCGAGCTTTGCGCCCTGCTTCGGATCGAGATAGCACCAGCGGCCGTTGCCGTCGAGCGCCATCGCGAGTCCGCGTTCGTGCCCTGGCGTTCCGGAATTCTTGACGCGCATCACGCCGGCTTCGCCGCCGGGGCCCTGCACGGTGTTGGTCTGCACCATGGAGTCGTACTGCTCGAAGACCCAGCGCTTGCTGCAGATGTTCGCGCTGGCCAGCAGCTTCTTCAGGTCGGCGGTGTAGTCGCGCGGCTGCTTCAGCGCTTCGAGGACTTCCGCCGGCGGATCGAGCGGGACGGGGGCCTTCCAGGTGCCGACGGGCCGGTGGTAGAGCGGGGCATCGTCGGTGAGCGACTGGTTGGGAATGTCGGCGACCAGCTCGCCGTGGTGGCGGATGCGCATCTGCGGCTCGCCGATGACCTCGCCGACGATGACGCCGTCGAGTCCCCACTTTTCGAAGACACGGAGCACTTCGTCCTCGCGGCCTTTTTCGGCGACGAGCAGCATGCGTTCCTGGCTTTCCGAGAGCATGATCTCGTAGCTGGACATGCCGGTCTCGCGCTGCGGCACGTTGTCGAGCTCGACGTCGAGGCCGACGCCGCCGCGCCCGCCCATCTCGCAGGTGGAGCAGGTGAGGCCGGCGGCACCCATGTCCTGAATGCCGACCACAGCGCCCGTCTGCATCGCTTCGAGGCAGGCTTCGAGCAGCAGCTTCTCCATGAAGGGATCGCCCATCTGCACGTTGGGGCGCTTCTGGTCGGAGCCCTCGGTGAACTCCTCGCTGGCCATGGTCGCGCCGTGGATGCCGTCGCGGCCGGTCTTGGCGCCGACGTAGATCACCGGATTGCCGACGCCGGTGGCCTTGGCGTAGAAGATCTCGTCCTTGCGGACGAGGCCGAGCGCGAAGGCGTTGACCAGCGGATTGCCGCTGTAGCAAGGCTCGAAGCGCGTTTCGCCGCCCAGGTTGGGCACGCCGAAGCAGTTGCCGTAGCTGGCCACGCCGGCGACGACGCCTTCGACGATCTGGTGGTTCTTGCGGACGAGCGCGGGATCGGATTCGCCGTCCTCGGTCGAGAGCGGCCCGAAGCGCAGCGAGTCCATGACCGCCAACGGCCGAGCGCCCATGGTGAAAATGTCGCGCAGAATGCCGCCGACGCCGGTGGTCGCGCCCTGGAACGGTTCTATATAGGAGGGGTGGTTGTGCGACTCGATCTTGAAGGCGCAGGCCCAGCCGTCGCCAATGTCGATGATGCCTGCGTTTTCGCCCGGTCCCTGGACGACGCTGCCGGGTCCAGTGGTGCGCTCGCCGCGTGTCGGCAGTCGCCGCAGATGCACGCGCGAGGACTTATAGGAGCAGTGCTCGCTCCACATCACGCTGTAAATGCCGAGTTCTGTAAGGGAGGGCGTGCGCCCCAGCGCAGCTTCGATGCGCGCGTACTCCTCCGCCGTGAGGCTGTGCTGCTTGAGGAGTTCGGGAGAGATGCTTGCCGGTGCGGGCACCGCGGAAAGCGTCCTGGTTGTCATGGCGATATCTATATTGTCGCATGGTTAAAAGCGCATGCACCGGGTCAAAAAGCGAACGGAATCAGAGCGCTGCGGCCACTGCCCGGATGTGTTGCGGATTGGTGCGGCAGCAGCCACCGATCCAGTCGCCGCCGGCCTCGCGCCATTTTCGGGCAAGTTCGCCGAATCCGGCGGGGTCGGAGCTGCCGGTCCAGCCGCGGGTTTCGGCAACCCAGGTCTCGCCGGAGTTGGGGTAGACGGCGATGCGCTTTTTCGTGACGGCGTGGATCTTCCGGATGAGCGGCAGGATGTAGCGCGGCGCGGTGCAGTTGATGCCGATAGCGACGATGTTCGGAGCGGAATCGAGGAGACGCGCGCAATCTTCAATCGGCTCGCCGTGGCCGGTGTGGGCGTCGTCGCGGCAGGTGAAGCTAATGTAGGCGGCAATCTTCGGAAAGGACGCGAGAGCTTCAAGGATGGCTTCGGCTTCGGCCAGCGAGGGTACCGTCTCGAAGGCCAGAAAATCGGCCGCGGTGTCGCGCATGGCGTCGATGCGTTCTGCGTGAAAGGTTACGAGACCGCGGTGGCCGATGTTGTAGTTGCCGTGGAACTCTGCGCCGTTGTGCAACGCGGCACCGTAGGCACCGAGCGAACCGGCGATCCAGATGCGGCGTGGTTTTCGGCCGGCGTCGACTTCAGCCTGGGTGTATTCGCAGCGCGCCTGGTCCGCGAGCGCAACGCTCTGCTGGATCGCCTGGCGCGCAGCCTGCCCGGCGGCTGGTACGGCGAGGCCGATCTCGTGAAAGCCCATTGCGGAGAGCTGATAGCTTGCCGTGATCAGGCAGTCGGCGCCGGCCTCCAAATAGCTGCGATGGACGGCGAGCACTTTCTCCGGTTGCGTGCGCAAAACCTCGCCGGACCAAAGTGGGCTCGCGAGGTCGCAGCCGGCGCGCTCGAGTTCCGTGGCGAGGCCGCCATCGAGCACGCGGAGGCCGGCGAGGTCGAGCGTGTCGCGCCGAGTCATATATGTTGTCTACTGGCTTCGACGCGCGGTGGCAACTTGCGGCCGGCGCGGATTCTGCTGCACATCATTCTGATACACTGACGCCAGTGCGCTCGAGTGATCTGCCATCCCTACCAGGACGATGGCGCCGGGCGTTCCCACCTGTATGTCGGTCGATCGGGGAGTGGCTCAGCCTGGTAGAGCACCTGGTTCGGGACCAGGGGGTCGGAGGTTCGAATCCTCTCTCCCCGACCATTCTTTATCCGACAATCTGAGTTGAAGAGGCCTGCTCTCGGCGGTTTTCTGGGTAGTTTGCGCTGCGCATAGGCACAGTGTGCTCGTCTCGTTGCGGCGCACGCATATTTACATCCCTCGGTTTCATTTCGGAAACGTCGAGCAATTATGTGCAGACATTCTCCTCCTGCGCCGCTATTATCCAGTCTGCGTAATTGCTTATTCGTGACACGAAATTGTTGCACTTCAGAGCTTCCGAAGAGGGAGACGAGCCTTGGGACCTAGGAATGCGGGACTAGCGGCGGCCTTGCTGGCGCTGATCATTGCACTGCCCTGTAGAGCGATAGCAGCTCCAGCATCTGTACCGACCTCCACAGATCTCGCCATGATGGCAGGCACAAATTCTCTGTCATCCGGTGCGAGCGTTGCTTCCGGAACGGTCGTGACCTTTTTGGCCTCGGTCAGTTCGGGGGCCACAAAGCTGACCCGAGGCCAGGTGAGGCTTTGCGATGCATCGGCCGCCTCATGTACAGACATCCATCAGTTTGGGTTGGCTCAGTTGACCAGCGCGGGCACTGCCCGCTTCAGGTTCGTTCCTGGCATTGGCAGCCATAGTTACAAGGCAGTCTTCGCAGGAACCCCCGGCGGCTCACCTGCCTATGCTGCAAGCCGTTCAGCAACGGTGGCGCTTACAGTTACCGGACACCAGGCCACGAAGGCGACGACAACAACGGCAACGATCGCAGGGGACGGCGAAGTCCCAGGACATTACACGATGACGGCTACAGTCACCGGCATCGTCAACCGGCCAAGCCTTGCGGCGCCCACCGGGACTGTCTCCTTCCTCGACGCCACTGCTGCAAATTCCGTGCTTGGAACTTCGGCTCTTGGATCGGCGATCAGCGGCTTGACGTTCTCCCAGGTCAGTAGCGCACCACTGCCGCTGGTGTCCGGGATACTTGCGACGGCGGATTTCAATGGCGACGGGTTCGCCGATGTGGTGGTGGCAGAGTCCTTTTCCAACGGGATCGGTGTCCTGCTTGGAAACGGCGACGGGAGCTTCAAGCCCGTGGTGACCACCACGTTGGATGCTCAGCACGGCGGCCCGGCTGCCGTGGCGGACTTCAATGGAGACGGGATTCCCGACCTGGCTGTGTGGTCGAACTTTAACATTTACAACGTGACGATCCTTCTCGGGAAAGGCGACGGCACCTTCTCGACTAAATCGACTCTGGAAGGTATCACTTCGCAGGCGATGGTAGCTGGGGACTTCAACGGAGATGGTATCGCCGACCTGGCGACGGCGGAGGGCTACGCTGTTTCTGTCTACTTTGGGAAGGGAGATGGAACCTTCACGCCGGCGAGCAAGAACTCCTGGCCTGGGATCAATCCTTTGTATCTTGCGACTGGTGATTTTAACGGGGATGGTATCACTGACCTTGCGGTCAGCGATACCGCCGTACGGGGATCGGTGTTCCTGCTGCTGAGCAATGGCGACGGAACCTTTTCTAAGAGTGATCTGACTCCGGCAACGGGAATATTTGTCGGTGGTATCGCAGCCGGGGATTTGAACGGAGACGGCATTCTCGATCTGGTTCTCGCCGACGGTGTGACGGTGCTGCTCGGTAAGGGGGATGGCACGTTCCAGCCGCCCACGCTGTATTCCCCAGGAGCGGGGCCAGTGGTCATTGGGGACTTCAACGGAGATGGCATTCCAGACTTGGGCGGCGGCGCTTTTCTGCTGGGCAATGGAAACGGCACGTTTGGAGACGCAATCATTGAGGATGTCTATGAGCAGGACAACGGTCACCTGGTAACTGCCGATTTCAATGGGGATGGGATTCCGGACCTGGCGTCAGACGGAACAGAAATCAACGTATTGCTGACCGCGCCGACGAAGACTGTGACAACCGCCGCGTCAGCCATTGTGTTGACGCAGCCGGGAACTTACCAGATGGTGGCCAAGTATTCGGGGGACGGCCTCTACCAATCCAGCTCGTCGGTAGCCGACACCGTGACTTTCCGTCTTACCCCGACCGTGACGGCATCGCCGTCGGCGACCAGCGTGACGTCTCCAGATCCTCTGTCAGTGGCAGTAGTTGTTGGGGGCGTAAAGGGTTATCCGGTACCGAGCGGGATGGTCAATCTGACGAATGCCACTCTTTATAGCTCGGGATACACCTCAAATTATGTTCCGTTGAGTCAGGGAAGCGCCACCATTCCGATCATGACCTCTGCTCTGCACATCGGCACGAACATCCTGACGGTGAGCTATCTGCCAGACGCCACGAGTGATTCCATATATCTAGGGCAGACAGGTTCTACTACGGTCACGATGATGCTTGCGCCGGGTGCCGCAGTACCGCAGTTTTCACCACCGGCAGGAACCTACTCGACGCCACAGTCCGTCATTTTGACGGACGCGACTCCAGCGTCCACGATGTACTACACACTGGATGGGAGCGATCCTACGAGTGCATCGGCAGTCTATAACGGTCCGATCGGCGTCACATCCACAGAGACCATCAAGGCGATTGCCGTGGCCGATGGCTACACTATCTCGCCGATTTCAACCGCTTCCTACACCATCGGTGCCCCGATTTCCAAGCCGGCCCTCGTCAGTTTGTCGCCGGCATTCACAAGTGCAGGTAGCCAAGGCTTCGCGCTGAGGGTCAACGGCTCCGGATTTGCCGCGAATTCGGTCATCTTCTGGGGGGCGGCGCCGCTCGCTACCCAATTCGTGCATGACAACCAGCTTGTCGCGCAGGTGCCCGCATCCGACACGGTGACCGCGGGGACGCTCCCCATCACGGTGCAGACAACAACTCCGGGCGGGGTAATATCGAACGTTTTGCAATTCCAGATTGACAGCGTGACCACAGCGTCCACGGCTGCACCGGTTTTCAGTCCAGCGGCGGATACCATTGCTGCCGGCTCTACGGCAACCTATCCGGTCGTACTGCCCTCTACGGCTACGAATGTTTCGGCGACTTGCCTTAACCTGCCGACCGGTGCAGCGTGCAGCTATTCGGCTGCGAGCGGAACGGTGACGATTAGCACCCTGTCCAGCACACAAGCGGGCACATACACCGTCACCGTGGTCTTTACTGAGACGGAACCGGGCGTCGCGGCAGCACTTCCGCTTCTGCCGATTCTGCTGCTCCCATTCGCTTGGCTGCGGAGGAAGACGTCCTCAAGGCGCCTCTGCTTTATGGTCCTGAAGACAGTGCTGTTGCTGGTTTCCGCTGCTTGCATCAGTGCTTGTGGAGGAAGCTCAGCATCAACGGAAACACCGCCTGTCATAACCCACCAAATGACCAGTTCAGCGACGGTCAACCTGACGGTTCAGTGAAGTGCAGTGGAGGCAATTGTTTCTCGATACAACTGCGATTTCGAAGCCCAATCCAAAGATTTTCCGGCCGAAAGCCCAAGGGTATTTAACTGTGCGATCATCCCGTTAATGTTCAGGGTTCGACCGCGACTTTGACAGGATCCCGAAAGCCTACTGTCCTTTCCGGGCAGGATCAAAAGTTCGACAATCGTCCACTAGGGCCGACCATTCTGAACATCGGCGAACTGGAAAGCGATCGCCTTGACCGTAACCGCAGCCTATTGCTCGAAGCTGCTTAAGTATCCTCCTCCATCACCTGAGAGAAATTCGGTCTTGGCAGGCGAGACAACGTAGAAGATCCTCGAAGTTGTGTCACCGGAAACCGTGAGAACTGCCCTGCCGGTCGCATCCACGGAGTAGGTGGCAGTCAGCGGCACATTCGTCAGCAGCCCTTTCGATCCACTACTGCTGCTGGTGAATTGCACATTGCCGGCGCCGTCTGCCGTGGCCAGACTCACTACATGGAGGTCGGGCCACGGTATGGTGCCGCCGAGATAGTTTCCTTTGAGCGATGCGTTCGTGTATGGCGAGCCCAATTGCGCCTCAAGCAGGCCGGAGCTGGCGGAGGTGTCCGTTCCAAGAACAAATGCCTTCGCATTGCTTACCAGGTACACGATGGGCGGAGTGCCGCTCGCGGTAACCAGTACACGTCCAGTTATGGCATCCACAGCATAGGTCGCGGTGTAGGTTTGTGGCGCCAGCAACGAACCTTTGTACTCGTCGTAGCTGGCGGTCAGATTTCCGTTTCCATCACTATTCAGAAGGCCTAATGTGACGTCTGGGATAAAGACCGCGGTCTGGACGGCGCTGCCTGTCAATTCGAGGACATTCGGCCCTGTGAACGAAGCTTTGCTGAACGTACCGCTTTGCTGCAGTGCTGTGCCGGCAACCAGCGGAACCGTTGAGGAAGAAATATCTCCTGAGGTTGCGATCAACTCAGTTGGCGTCACTTGGTAGTAGTTATAGGTCACAGTGTTTCCGGCTGCGAGCTTCAGGGTGATGACACCTTCGCCTACCGGGTTCGTCGTGTAGGTTCCAGTCACTCCGCTGAAACTTGAGAGCAGCCCGTTGTCGTTCATGTCCGCCTTGCCGCTGGTGATGTTGCCAAGGCCGTCTGCCTGGAATGAACCGGCCAGCGCCGTGGGCTGAGAGTGCGTATCCCAGCCACTGAAACCAAAGGCATAGCCCCCTTTGATGGCCGAAGCCGAGCCGCTAAAATTCGCGACTTTGAGAACGCCCGACCCGCGCATGCCGGTTCCCGTCGTGTCATCAAATTCAATGATTCGGATGTTGGTGTCAGCGCCTGGAGTTTTGAAGGACGCAGGAGCAGCCAGCGCGAATGTGACGTTATCACTTCCGAGGGACAATTCCAGCTGCCCGAGACCGTTTGCCGCGATGGAAGCCGAGCCTCCGGTGATGGCTTGGTCTGTTTTTGGTGCCTGATTCAATTCGTTTTCGCTATAGAACCCAATTCCAACGGCTCCATTTGCAACCTCGAAGACCCCATTGATGGCAACGGCATTGCCGCCAGAAGCAGTGCCACTGAAGAGGAAGGAGTAGTTTCCATCCGCCAGGGGGGCACCCGCCGGGTTGATGGTGAAGCCGACGTTTTGCGATGTCATGTTACTGGTGGTTTCATCCGTCACGGTGAGGCTTGGGCTGAAGCTTCCTGCGGTAGTCGGAGTACCCGAGACAACGCCTGCGGAACTCACCGCGAGGCCAGCAGGGAGGCTTGAGCCAGAGGCTATGCTCCAGGTGTAGGGGGGCACGCCGCCAGTTGCCTGAAGCTGAAATTGATATGCAGTGCCAACCGTGCCGATTGTGGCGACGGTGGAAGTGATCTGTAGCGTACCGCCGCTGACGGCGAGCGCGAGATTTCCGGAGACCGCAGTTTGCGGAGTGGTTGCGCTATCGGAGACCTGTACGGTAATGGCTGCTGCTCCCGCCGTAGTCGGCGTTCCAGAGATGGTTCCACCCGTACTGAGCGATAGCCCGGCGGGCAGCTTGCCTGATTTGACCGTCCATGAATAGGGCGCTGTTCCGCCCGTGGCGGATAGGGTAGCGTTGTAGGCGACCGCCGTTTGGCCTTGCTGCAGCGACGTGGTGGTAATGCTAAGAGGATTGGCAGGCGGCATATTTCCGCCGCCTCCACAGGCTAGAAGCAATCCGGACAGCAAGAAACTCGATACCAGACCAAGAGCAGTTAATTTCACACAGCCTCCCAAGTTGTTCAGGGAAGTTCGCGTCCGCATCCAATGTATTTAGGAATATCCGGGCCCGAGTCGATCATTATTGCTGAGTGGATGACATCTATCGAAGGCATCATTCGCAATGATGTGCTGGCGGAATGCGGACGACCATTCCCATGCGCGACAAACAGCAATACGCTATGCCTGAGTCATCGATACTTGCAAGGATTTAATTCGTAACCGGCTTGGGTTTTGCCCGTCACGACATCAGAATGACAAGTCGTTGAATCGGTTTATAAGACGCCAGCGATTTACAAAGCAGCAACCTTGTTACACCGTGACAGTTGCATCGAGCCGTGACAATTGCGTGACAATTACCGGCGCACTTATTCGACAAGGTCATTTTTCACTGCAAAGGAGAACTGATCGAGCGGGGTTTCGTCGCATGGCGAATCTGCGCGTTGCGATGCGACGGCAACGCGAACGCGACATAGACACCGCCCGATGGCCATTTAGGGTCGCGGCCGCCGCCGGCAGCGATGACGACGTATTGCTTGCCATCGATCATGTAGGTGGCAGGAGTCGCATGTCCTGCGAAGGGCAGCGTCGTCTCCCAGAGTAGCTTTCCAGTGCGGCTGTCGAAGGCATGCATCTTGCGGTCGAAGATGGTGGCGCCGATGAAGACGATGCCGCCAGCAGTCACGATGGGGCCACCGTAGTTTTCCGT
This sequence comes from uncultured Acidobacteriaceae bacterium, assembly GCA_963815025.1. Lineage (GTDB taxonomy): Bacteria > Acidobacteriota > Terriglobia > Terriglobales > Acidobacteriaceae > KBS-83. The sequence continues at coordinate 1,527,459 of CAWFFD010000002.1, forward strand.
TCCGGTGTTCTTCATCCCCTGTGCGGCTAACTCGGGATACGCGCCGAAGGGTATCTTCCAGAGATATCTTCCGGTGTTCAGGTCGATGGCGTTCAGCGTGCCCCACGGCGGAGATATGGCAGGATAACCATCCTCATCCAGAAATTTGCGGTATCCGGTGAAGCGGTATCTCAGCTCTGCATCTTCGCCAACGGATTGCGCCTGCGGGTGGGCCATGGGCTCAGGGACGCCCAGGTGGCGTAGCAGCGCCGATAGCTCCTCGCCTTGCAGCTGAGGGAAGGCGGGCATGGGGTCTTTACCCTGGTGGATGAGTTGGAGCACCTCGGAGCGCGGCATCCGGCTGCCGATGCCGATCAGCGCTGGGTAGGACGGAGGGATGCCTTCACGATCATCGCCATGACAGACAGCGCAGTGTGCCGCGTAGCTGGCAGCACCTGCGGGATCGGGTACGACGGATGTGCCCGCGGCGGGAACGGAAGTCATCTCCTGCTTGTCGCTTGCATTGTGGCTCGCTGCTTCCTCGCCTTGTTCGAGATAGTGGATGAGCGCCGGCAGCGTTGCATCGTTGACCATGGGGAACGCGGGCATGCGTCCTTTGCCTTCCCGGATGGTGGCGGCGATCTGCGCATCCGTGAGGCGCTTCTCGATACCGATCAGGGACGGAAAGGCGGGCGGCGACCCTTCACGATGATCGCCATGACAGCTGGCGCAGAGATGGTCGTAGGTCTCTTCGCCGGGGCCGAGGCCGGTTTGATTGGCGGTAAGACCGCCGGTCCACGCCATTTCATTGGCGTTGATATAGATCACGCCTGTCTTCACATCGACGGCGGAGCCGCCCCATTCCGCGCCGCCATCAAAACCCGGGAAGACGATGGTCTGCTTGTCGACGCTGAAGGGGACAAACTGTCCCGCGCTGCGGAAGGTCTTGAACTTGTCGATGGCGAAGGCGTGTGCCTCCGGCGTGCGGTTCGTCAACATCTCGCCACTCAGGTACTGGCGCGCAAAAGGCGTAGGAAAAAGTGGGCGAGGCTGTGTGGGCCAGCTTTTCTCGCCGGGCACGTCGCTGGCGAGGACTTTCTGTTCCGTGACGGGAAAGAGCGGTTGGCCGGTGATGCGATCGAAGAGATAGAGATAACCCTGCTTGGTTGCCTGCGCGACAGCGTCCACGCGCTTGCCGGCGTGGATGACGGTGAGCAGCGATGGGGGCGAGGGAAAATCACGATCCCAGATGTCATGGTGCACGCCCTGAAAGGACCAGATGCGCTTGCCGGTAGCTGCATCGAGAGCGAGCAACGTGTCGGCGAAGAGGTCCTGACCGGCTCGGTCGGCGCCGTAGAAATCTGAGACCGCGGATCCGGTGGGCGCGTAAAGGATGCCGCGTTTTTCATCGAGCGCCATGCCAGTCCAGTTATTGGCTGCGCCGGAATGCAGCCATGCATCTTTCGGCCATGTTTCATATCCGGCTTCGCCGGGATGCGGGATGGTATGGAAGCTCCAGCGCAATGCGCCACTCCGCACGTCGAACGCACGAATGTCGCCCGGCGGCGCCGGATGCGTCTCCGGATTGCGGCCGCCGACGATGATGAGGTCCTTGTAGATGATGCCCGGCGTTGTGAGCGCGATGGATTGCTCGCGATAGTCTCCGCGCAGGTTCTTGCGCAGATCGATGCGGCCGTCCTCGCCGAAGCTTCTGATCGGTTTGCCGTCGCGCGGATCGAGTGCATACAGAAAATTTGCGACGCCGGCGAAGAGCCGGTTTTCCGCGCCATCGGTCCAGCAGGTGAGGCCGCGAACCGGCTGCGTGCTGGTCACACCGGAGTCGAAGATCCAGAGTCGCTTGCCGGTTGCTGCATCGAGTGCGATGACTTTTTGCGTTGGTGTGTACGCGTAGAGCGTTCGCCCGACGATCAGCGGGCTGGTTTGCAAACCAACGCCTTTTTCCCCGGTATCGAAGCTCCACGCGACTTTCAAGTCGGCGACATTGCTGCGATTGATCTGGGTGAGCGGGGAATAGTGGTCGTCCGCCTTCTGGCCGCCATACGTGGGCCAATCGCGGGGTTGTACGGCGGGTCGGGGCTTGCGCGAATCGGCGGCGTGCAGCGCGTGACCTATTCCGCCGGCACAGGCCAATGCTATCCAGAGAAAGCAATGTGTTCTGCTCGGCATGTCAGACATGATGTTTCATAAGCTGCATGAATCCGAAGTCCATATGCAATGCCTGGTGGCAGTGCAGCATCGTATCGCCGGGATTGTCGGACACAAAATCGACCGCGACGGAATCGAGTGGCATCACGTTGACGACGTCCTTGCGTAGGCCGCTGAACTCCTTCGCACCGACGCGTGTGACTTCGAATGTATGCGGTGCAGATGCATTGGGTGCTGGTCGCCGCTCCCATTGCGGAAGATCATGCGGTGGCGCCGCCCCTGCCGGACATGCAGTGGATCGATGCTGGGCCACGACTGATTGTTGATGGTCCAGATATCGAATTGCGATCCGTGCATGGGTCCAATCGAAGCATTCAAGGTAGAGTATCCAGAGTGGAGTCTGTTCTGCAGCAAGCTTATATAGAAAGGGCTGAGAAATCGGCTGTATCTAGCGTTCTTTCATGTACCTCATTGATACTTGTCCATGTTGCGGGTCGAAGGAGCTTCGGCAATGGCCTGCGATTGTTTCTCCGTTCATCGCGGACTACGCATGTGGCACCCAGCCAGGGGACTCGCATCTATGCGAATGCAATGGCTGTTCGTTCCGCTTTTTCGATACCCGCCTCTCCGACGCCGAGATTCAGAAGTTATACGCCGACTATCGCGGCGACGCATATTTCGAGGCCCGGCATCGTCATGAATTCTGGTACTCCAGAAAAGTTAACGACGGTATTGGAAGCGATGACGTGAAAATTGCTGCGCGCAAGCGGAGCCTCGCAGAGATCCTGGGGGACAGGGCACGGTCGTTCGCAACCGTTCTCGACTATGGCGGCGACCGGGGCCAGTTCATTCCCGATGGCCTGGGGACCGAGCGCTTCGTCTACGACATCTCGAATGCCCTGCCGATAGACGGAGTTGTTGCCTTGGACTCGGTGGAGGGTAGGCAGTTTGATTTCGTCATTCTGGCGCATGTGCTGGAACACTGTTCCGAGCCGCGAGAGATTGTTCGGAATTTAAGGTCGCTTGGCCACAGCAAGTCAGTCTTCTATTTCGAGGTTCCATACGAGCGCCCGTCGCTTCAGGGGGCTGGTGGCGGAAATTGGCAGCGCCGGTACCTGAATGCGCTGCTTCGATTTGGACCGCTATTGAAAGCGGCCGATCTGTATTCAACCGCCTCGCGCATCAAGTTGGATCGAGTTCCGCCTTTTGGTCTGCAGAAGTGCAGTGAACATCTGAATTTTTTCAACGAGCAATCGCTCGGGGCGCTTTTGAAGAGCGAAGGATTTGAGTTGCTGGAAAGCGGCGTCGTGCACTTCGACGCGGGTAAAGCCGGGAACAGGACGATCCTGAATCGAATTCTTTACGGACTCGCGCAGATCGCCTGACACTTCCGGCAAAGTCTGGGAGCGTCAGGCGCGAACGGAACGTCGTGGATCGACCTAGCGTTCGTCACCGTTCGCGTGAAATTTGTGCACATATTCCGGGGTGACGATGTCCTTCGCCAGTCTGGGATCGCGCAGCGGAGCCCTGGCTTGCAAGTGAAGCGGCACAACACCCGCCCAGACCGACAGCGCGTAGTCTTCCTCATCATCCAGCGGAGGTCCGGAGCGGATCTTTGCGGATGCGTCTTCTATCGTGAACTCCAGTACGGATGTGGCCTTGAGTTCCTTCGCGGTGGGACTGCGCACCTCTTCCCAGCGGCCGGCGATCAGGTGGTCAGCAACCACGCGGAGTGCTTCCGCTTTGCCCTGGACGTCGTCGATCTTGCGCGCGATTCCGAAGGCTACTACCGAGCGGTAGTTCATTGAATGGTGAAATGCAGATCGCGCCAGCACGATGCCATCCACGTGCGTGACCGTGACACAGGCCGGCACACCTGCGGAGAGCTCGCGAAGCATCCGGCTCGCCGCCGAGCCATGCAGATAGAGCTTGTCTGGCCCCTCCGTATCTTTTGCGCGGCCGTACAGCGTCGGTATGACGAACGGTTGGCCGTCGATGCAGAAGCCGACATGCGCGAGAAAGCCGGCATCGAGAATGTCGTGAATCGTCTTTGAGTCATACGCGCCGCGCTGTGGCAGGCGGCGTACCGTTGCGCGATCCGTCAAAGGGCGGGGCTCTCCATTCGGGTCGAATCTATCGTCCAATTTGTCTCCCAGGTCTTTCCTTCATCCGTGGAGAAAGCTTGTTCCCAGTGGCACTCTCTGGGCGACTGCACCTGCCAGATGAACCGCACAAACACCGGCTTGCCGCCGATCTCTTCGTGATCGTAGAACTCACCGCGGCCGTTCGTAAAGCGGCCGATAGTGGGCGGCATGGAGAAAGCGCCCGCCTTGCCATTGGCCCAGTAGATGCTCCACTCATGAGTATCGGCATTGTAGAGCCGGACCGTCATTCCTTCGATATGGCCCGACGGACTGTCCGCCTCGAATTCATCTACATTCGCGCGGCCATCCCACAGCTTTCGCGCCACTGACGTGCCATCGAACTCGACCCACTGCTTCGAACCAGTGAGCGGATGCACCAGGCGGCGGTTATGGAGGTGCCACTTTCCTATATAGAAATCGAAGTCGTGCTGGCCATCGTGCTGTCCATTGTGTTGCCCCTCGCTCTGTATGGTCTGCGCCGCCACCATGCCGGCAGACTCGTGCCAATACCATCGCCCCGCTACAGCGAGCAGCAAAAGCGCCGCGATTGCGAAGAGATTGCGCGCCTTATTCAGCATGTACATAATGGTCGTCCATCATCTGGTATTTTGAAAGGTCCACTTTGTGCCGCCATGCTGATACCACTTACGAAGACAGGCGAACCGCTTTCCCGTCAGGTCTATCTATGGGTACGCCACGCCATCGTGGAACGTGCGCTGCGGCCGGGCGAATCGCTGCCCTCGACGCGCGAACTCGCTGAAGAAAACTCGATTTCGCGCACCGTAGTGGTGCAGGCATATGAACAACTTATCGCTGAAGGCTTCATTCAGGGCCGCCGCGGATCAGGCACGTATGTCTCAGAGCATCTGCATCCGAAGGCGTCGCCGGCGCCGCGGCGGGCAGCGCGAGTCCAGCTCTCGCAATTCGGGACGGCCGCCACTGCCATTGCGCGCCGTGGAATATTGCCCATTCGCGAGCAGCGTGCTGTGCGCTATGACTTTGCATACGGGAGGGGCTCGCTCGATGAGTTTCCGCTGGCGGTGTGGCGCCGCATCCTGCTGCGCCGCATCAGGAGCGCCCCTCAGCGCTCCTTCGATTACGGTGCCGCTGCGGGAAGCCCAGCCCTGCGTGAGGCGATCACCGGCCATCTGCGACGCTCTCGTGCCATTCATTGTGACGTATCGCAGGTCGTCATCCTCAATGGATCGCAACAGGCGCTCGATCTCACCATTCGCCTGCTGCTCAACCCCGGCGACCCGATTGCGGTCGAAGATCCGCAATATCACGGCATGCGGGAGGTGCTACTCGCGGCGCGTCTGCGGGTGCGGCCGGTTCCCGTGGACCATGACGGCATCGACCTGAGCCAGATGCCGCGGCATGCGAAGCTCGCGCTGGTGACGCCGTCGCATCAGTTTCCCACCGGTGCGGTGCTTCCCCTGCAGCGCCGGCTAGCGTTGCTTGCCTGGGCGCGGCGCGCGAACGCTGTCATTGTGGAGGATGACTACGATGGCGAGTTTCGCTACGAGGGCGAACCTCTGGAACCCCTGCAGAGTCTTGACCGCGATGGCAGAGTGCTCTATGTGGGCACTTTTTCGCGCACTATGTTTCCTGCGCTGCGCATCGGCTACGTGGTCGCGCCGCAGCCTCTGGTCTCCGCATTTACCGCCGCGAAGTGGCTGACGGATCGCCACACCGCGGTGCTGGAGCAGGAGACGCTGGCGGAGTTCATAGCCTCCGGCGCATACGAGCGGCACCTGCGCTGTACGCGCCGAGCGAACACGACGCGACGCGATGCGCTGCTCGCGGCGATTGAGCAGTATCTCGGCGATCGCGTCACGGTCAGTGGCAACCGCTCCGGCACGCACATCGTGCTGTGGCCACGCATGAAAGTATCTGAGGTGGATACGATTGCGTGCGCTGCCGCCGCCGGCGTGGGAATCTACGGCATCGCCGGCTACTATCTCCAACAATCCACCCGGCCGGGCTTTCTGCTGGGCTATGCAAATTTGACTGTCGCGCAGATTCGCGAAGGCATCCGGCGGTTGGGCGACGTGCTGTAATGGACTAGCCGGCGGAAGCGATCTCCTCACGCAGCACGCGCCGCTCCGGCCGCGGCGCCGCTGGACGAAAGCTGTGCAAGGTACGCCCAGTGAATTGACCTTCGAGCCGCTGCAGTTCGTGCTCCAGGATCGCAGTCATCGTCTCGGGATCTCCGACTGCACGCAGGTTGAGCGTGATCTCGTGATGCGACGATGGTGATGCATCGAGCGCACCCTCGACCACTGGCTCTTGTCCGTTCGCGCACATCGCCGCCTTTACATATCCGGTTGGGGCTTCTACCAGAACCTTCAAATGGACAATCTGGATGCCTGCATTCACCAGCGCGTGATCGATGCCATCGAGCCATGGACCGAGCAGCATGGCGGGTGACACTGCCACACGCGGCGCGAAAGTGGCGCGGAAGTTCAACCAGGCTAGCGCCGCCTCTGCCTGCGCGTAACGTTCGTAATCGATGTCGAGCACATCCTTGTGCGCGGAGATCTCTCCCGCAAGCACTTCGTCCAGCCAGGCGGCCAAGCCCTGGCCGCTTTGCGCACTGATCTGGCGCACATGCGGCACGCCGAGATCCGGCGGCTGCGGATACACATCCGACTTCGTCAGGCAGATCAGGTCTGCTTCCTGCAACTGCTTGCGAAACAGAAAGGCGATGTCCTCATCGGCGCCAGTCTGTGTCAGGGTTTCTGCGCGCAACGGATCCACCAACACGGTGAAGGGCGCCATCCGATACACACCGTCCCGCATGACCGGGTGCAGGACGGTTGCGGAGATGTCCGTGCAACTCCCGACCGGCTCTGCAAAGATCACATCCGGTGCGTATGCCAGCATTGCATCGAGCTGAACTGTAAGCTCGGAGAGCCGGCAGCAAAAGCAGCCAGACGTTACTTCGCCGCTCGGTATGCCGCGCAATTCTGCCAGTTGCGTGTCCACCAGCGCATCGCTCTGATCATTCAGAATAGCGGCGCAACGCATGCCGCGGTTCTTCAATTCGCGCGCAGCGGCAAGGATGAGAGTGGTCTTGCCGGCACCCAGAAAGCCGCCAACAAAGACGAGAGTCGGCTTCATCCGCGCGCCTCGATCAGCAACTCCTGGCCTGCTGCAATCACAATCGTCTCATCCGCCGTGAAAAGCGTTGAGTTGCCATTGCTCGAAGCGGTATGCACATACTCCTTCTTCCCAACATGCATCGTCGTTCGGATGCCAATAGCCGTGATTGCAACTGAACAGCAGCGCAGATCGCCGCCATGGACACGCAGCGTGAAAAAGGTTCCACCGTTCGTTCCGGGCACGTAGGAGAACTCGCCCCATGCAGTTCCGCTTGCCCAGAAGCTGCGAAATGAGCGATGTGGCAGACGCGGCAGCGCGATCACTGACTCCTGTGCGCCATCGTACTCAAAGCCGCTGAGTGCTACGACGCTCGACCACGAAGACATCGCGCGGGCGTAGTGGCGGCCGCACTCCGCCTCGTCCCACGGATTGCGCTTCTCGCCATCGTAGCGCGCGCGTGTATTGGCGATGTACTCCGTTCCCTCATCTACCATGCCCGCATACATCATCATCGCGGCGGTCGCATGCTCCAGACCAGTGAAGACCTCGGCGTAGTAGGGGAAAGGAATACGCGGCCGTTTGCCTTCGGCGTAACTGCACACCAGCACAGCGGCCTCGTCGTTCAGCGCAAACGTGCGCTCCACGTTGTCGTGCTCGAGCAGGGTGCGCTTGTAATTCGAGTCATAGATGGCGCGGAGCGTCGACACCATATTTTTGCGTGACACCAGCTCGCCCAGGCCGGCCACATCCGCCAGATATTGGCCCATCAGCTGATCGACCAGGCAGCCATCGCCCAGTTGGTACTCCGGATGCTCCGTTTCGTTCGCGCCCATGTCGCCGCGCAGGTGCGGTGCAATCTGGTCGTTGCGGAAGCCGCGCACTTGCTGCACGTAATACTTGCCGTTGAAGAGGTTGGCATCGATCCACCCACTGCCTTGCGTAAAGAGCCGGTGATACTCCGCCGCGGAGGAGGTGTCCCCCATGCGTCGGGCCATCTCTTCGCTCGCGCGTAGCGCGCCCAGATAAAAGATGCCGCACAGCGGATTTGGTCCGTAGAACTCCACGTCGTAGGTGTTGTGCTGCACGCCTTCCATCACGCCATCGCGATTCGCGTCCCAGCCGCCGGGAATCCAGGCAAACTCAATCGCCTTTTTTAAACGCGGCCACATGCCGCGCAGCCACACGTCGTCGCCGGTCAGCTTCCAGTCGAGATATGCGTGCAGTATCTGGCCCATTTGTCCGTCGGCCGCGGCCCAGCCGAAGCGATCGTAGCCATCCGGCAGAAGCTGGCGAAAGCGCATCGCTCCGGCATCGTCCATCGAGTAGCCGAATGCCGCTTTGCGCAACGAGCGCGCATAGGAGGGGAAGAGAAACGCAGTTGCCGTCTCGTAGTTCCACACGTGCGTGCAGTTGCCGAAGCAACAGCCGCGTGTGTCGTCCACTCCCTCAAAGCCATGGAACTCGCCATCCGCGGTGCGAAAGCAGGTCGTGGAGGCGAGCGTCGACAGGTTGGCGCTCGCTGCCTCTTTCACTGCTGCGGGCAGCGTGCTCTCACGAAAAGTATCGGCGAAGAGGCGCGTCCGCCGCTCCAGCGATTCCAGATGTAGCGCGGTGTAATCGGCTGCCGCCCATGCGTTGTCGAAGCGGGTTGCGTAGTAGTTGCCGATGCGCGTGCTGCCCTTGCCCTGCGGCGCATCCCATCCGCACCAGTCCGGTGTGCGATTGGGAAAGTGCCACGCCAGCAGGAACGTAAACGTCTGCGACTGGCGTGGCGCAATGGTTGCGCTCTGCAGCACCACACCGACGGCATTGCGCTTCTCCGGTTCGGGTCCTAACTCGCCGTTGGTAGAGAACGCATCCCAGAAGAGCATGGGCGAGTTCCACCAGCGTCCCTGCGGCCAGCCGCGCCAATGCGAAATGCGTATGCCCGGTCGCGTTAGCGCAGCCAGGGCCATCGTGCCGCGCATCGGATCCTCATCCGCCAGGGCAGGATTGGTCATCGTCAATCCTGCGAGTCTCGCATTCGACTGATACGTATTCTGTCGCGGATCGTTTTCCTGACCCACCGCCGGTGGCAGTGCTGGTCCGGCCGCTTTCACCGGGTTCTCCAGCGACCAGGCGATGCTTACCTTTGCGTTCACGCTCTTAGGATTCGTCACGCGATAGCGCAGTATTGCGACCGGCAGACCGGAGTCATCCGGCTCATGCGGGATGAATGGCGAGAAGGCGTCCAGTTCCACCGTTACTGGCAGCGCACGATCTTCAAACGCGATATGCGCTAACGGATAGGCGCCGGTGAAGGTTGCGGTGTCGAGGCGACTCAGTCCCGGCGCATTGTTCGAGCCCAGCCCATCCTGTCCCTCGTACGGCGGAAGGATGCGCGCCTCCAGCACGCGTGCCACCGGCTGCTCATCGCCTGCCTGCGCCCAGATGGACGGAAAGGCATACGCAGGCGAGTAGCCCTTGTTCGGTCGATTGAAGATCTCCCAGTCCCGCAGTTGCCCACGGCCGCCCAGCGCCACGCTGCCCGCGGCGACTCCACCCAACGGAAAAGCGATCATCTTCAGCTTGCGTCCTGTGAAGACTCGCGGAAAGGCCGCATCCTTCAATGCGGCTGCTGGCCCAGTCGGCAACTCGTCCTTGACCGTCTCGCCGAGTGCGGGCCACGCGCCGATCTGCGTGGCCGCACCGATCGCGCCAGCCGCCTGTTTCAGAAATATGCGCCGTGGCAGCGGCTCGTTCTTGGGCATCCGGCGTCCTTCTTGTGGAGAATTAAGTTGCGGAGAATTGAAGCGTTTTACTTCCGCCACGCCATTCTCTATCACGCGCTCGATGGACGCAATCTCGATGGACGCAATCTCGCTGGACGCAATGTAGAGCGGTGCAGCGGCGGCAAATGCTCCACGTCGGATCCGCTCGCTACGGGATGGACTGGGAGACCGGCGTTACATTCCATCCGCGCAGTTCCAGCCGCAGGCCGCTTTCGCGCCCATTGTCCGGAACAGAGATTGTGACCGTCCGCTCCTCACCTGGCAGCAGCGAGACATAGTTGTCGCTGTAGTAGGCGGGCAGCACCTGCGAACCATCCGCATGCAGCAGCGTCAACTTGTTCTGAAGCGCCGCGACCTGACCCGTGTTGCGCAGCTCAACACGAAGCTCGTCCTTACTAGCAGTAGCAGTGTTCGCTGTCGCCGTAACCGTGGCAGGAGCCAGCCGGTCCAGCGCACGATAGCCTGCGTCATGTGCTGCACGCCAGTAGAAGTTGTCGGAGACAAGCTGCCCGTCGGCACCGCGCAGTTCCAGCCGCACCAGGACCACGCCATCGCCCATCAGCGGCGCAAGCGCGAGCGGAAAGCCCGGTGTCACCGCATCGGCTGTTGCATTCAGCACCGCATCCTTGCTCAGCAGCAGCTTATTGTCCAGACTGTACACACGCGCACTCAGCTTTAGCCCGGCTCGCGCTTCCGTGGTCGTATTCGTCACCGATACGGTGTCATTGGAGAGGTCAAGCTGCACATGCACCGGCTCGCATGCCTTCTTCACTCCATAGTAAGACGCCTGTGTGTCGTAATCAGAGGTGAAGATCTCCCACATCGTGCTCGGCCACGCCGGCTGCGTCATCCACAGCATGCGTCCGCTGTTTGGCGACCACAGATGCGCATCCATTCCTTCGAAGATGGCGCGATGGTCCACGTAGTTCATCATCTGCGCCTTGCGCACGTAGTCGTCCAGATTTGTCGCTGCGCCAAACATGGCCTCCATGTGCTGGTTGAAGGGATTCACATCGCCGTTCCCCGCCTGGTGCCAGTCGTGGTAAGCCCAGGCATCGCTCACCGGCCAATGATCAGCCTGTGGCAGCCAGCGGTTGAACCACTCACGGGTCGGGAGAGACGGCGTGCCCGTTTCGACGGAGAAACCGTGATTCAATCTTGAGTAGTAGTCCGCCGGATCCTGATAGGAATATGGTCCGCTGCCCTGCAGATTCACCTCGTTCGAGCTGGGTGAGTAGTAGCGCGTGCCGTCGAGCGAGTGGATGAGGTCGATCAATCCTTCATTGATGATCGGCTGCGGCACACCTTCATTGCGGCCGCACCACATCACAATCGAGGGATGATTGCGATAGCGTTCGATCGTATCCTTCGCGTTTGCGAGGAAGAGTTGCGGATCCTGCGCTTCCACATTGTAGTTCTCCGTCGAGTCCCAGAAGTCGTTCCACACCATCAAGCCGTACTCATCGGCCAGATCGTAGAAGGTCTCCTCGGTGCTCTGTCCTACCCAGTTGCGGATGATGTTCAGCCCGGCATCGCGGTGCAGCCGGAAGTACGGCTCTAAATGTTCGCGCGACACCCGCTTGCGCGCATCGTCCATGCCCCAGTTGCCGCCGCGCGCGGCGATACGCACGCCGTTGACTTTGATGACGAGATACGGCGCCGGACCAAGATCAGTATCCGGATGCAGCGATGGCGCATCGTCCGCGCCCGCGGCGATCGACGCCACTGCCCGTGCCGTTCCTCTGTGTTCTGAAATCTCCCGCATTCCATCATGCGAAACATCCACGGCTGGCACCGCGCGGTCGCGGCCTTCCGTCGGCGAATACTCCACCCGCCGCAAGAGACCCTTGTTATCGAAGAGGCTCAGCTCATAGGTGACCTCGCGCACGCCGAACTGTGACGTCGTCGTGCTCGTCGTGCCGCCTTCTTCGGCGAACGTAACCTTCAGGTGATACAGCTCCGGCTTGCCGTAGCCGTTTGGCCACCATAGGCGCGGATGCATCAGGTGCAACTGAGCGAATTCCGCAGGTTTCAGATCGATGTTCTGCCCACCCGGCGCCGCAGTGATCTCCTTCGACACCTCCACGCCCTCGAACGAAGCGGTCAGCTTGCCTCGCCGAGCCTCCGCGCTCGCGTTCTTCAGCGGCACGGTGATCGACACATCTGCCTGGCTGGTGTCGGTCTGGCCATTCTGTAACTGTGGCAGGGACGTGACGACGTGAGCATCGCCCACCTCCACCTCTCCGCTGGGCACCAGCCGCACATCCTGCCACAGCCCGCTGTCGCGATCGCGCTCTGCGGGAATCCAGTCCCATCCCTCGGTGGCAACGAACGTCGGCCCATCCAGGCACATCATGCCGCCATTCTCCCCCGGGCCACCCAGAATCGATTGCTCCTGCGGGATGCCCGGATGCGGCGGCGGCGAGATGCTGATTGCCAGCGCATTGGTTCCACCAGCGCGCAGCGCATCCGTTACATCGAAGACACCTCGCTCAAACGCGCCTGTCACTTGCCCAACGTGCTTGCCATTCAGCCACACGTCCGCGTGGTAGTTGATGCCTTCGAGCACCAGTGTGCGCCGCTCGCTCTTGCTTTGTTTCGGCGCAGTGAACTCCGATCGATACCAGTAGTCCTGCTTGTTCAGCGACTCCGGAATCGCCATGTTGTTCAGCCCGTAGTCGGGATCGGGATACACGCCGCGGTCCACCATCGTGGTCAGCACCGTGCCCGGCACTGTCGCCGCCCACCATCCTTCAGTGCGAAATCCCGGCTTCGAAATCTCCTCTGCCGTTGCCGTCACCTTGGGCGCGGGCGTCAGCTTCCATCCGCCGCTCAGCGTCCACGCGCCGTCATCCTCTTTGCGCAGGGTCGTCTTCGCCGGCGGCTCCGGGCCTGCCTTCGGTGCCGAGAAGGGCGCCTCACTCCGCGGCAAGGTCGCCGGATCCTGTGGCGCGCGATAGCCCGCCTGCCCGCGCGTCTGCAGCGGCCACGGCTTCGAACCGTCTTCAAATGTCACCAGCGCAAACTCCGGCCGCTGCTTCGCCATTGCAGCAATCTCCAGATCGCTCATGACCGCCCGCGCGACAGAGAAGAGCGCGATGCGTCCGCCGAATTGCCCCGCGTCGGGGATCGTCGTTTGCGCCGGCGCCATCGACATCGTCGGCGCAACGCGTCCGTAGATCAGCATGCCCTTCGCGACTTCGGCTCCGTCGCAGTACAGACGCGCCGCCTGTCCATCGAAGGTCGCCGCGATGAAGTGCCACGGAGCCGGCGCGAGCGGCGTACTCGCCACTAACGCATTGTCTTTGCCAAAGGAAAGTGCGAGCCGCCCGTGGATCACCGCGAAGAACCGCGACTCCTCGTCCATCGCGTCGCCAATGCCGGCGATCAACATCGGCTTCGCGGGCACCACCGGCATCTCCACCCACGCCGTCATCGTCCACGGCGTCGTCGCCTTCAGCAGCGGATCGCTCTCCGGCACTGGCTTCTGCAGGCCTTCGCCGCCCGCCAGAAACTGTCCGCTGAAGGGGCCATACTCCGGCGGGAGCACTTGGTAGGCTGACGCGCCATGCTGCGCAAGCCCGGCGCTCGTCGCGAAGGGAGAAAGCGTGAGTGCAACCAGGAGGGAAGCGAGACAGGTTGAGCGATTCATGCGAGATCCTCCATGGTTGGGACATCGCTTGCGGGAGCTGATAACGATATCTTTCAAGCCCCGCCAGCTTACTCGATCTTTCTTGCAGGGAAAGAATCAGCGCTCCGGCACCGGCACTGCTTCGGATGTAAAGGTCGATGCGGGCAGTCCTGCACTATCCATCAATGTCGCATCTGGCGCATTGGGCCACGCGTAGCGGACATATGTGGGCGTTGTTACTAGCGGGCTCGTCACTGTCACAGTGGCGCCATCGGCATCGATCTTCGCCGTTGCAGTAACAAACTGATGATCCGCGCCCGCCAGCTCAAAGCCCCCGAGCTTCCCTCCTCGCATCGCAAGCTTGCCATCCGCCCCGGCAAAGTAAACGCGCATCGCGCCGCCTTCAGTGGTTGCCTGCCGGAAGAGCGGGCCGCTGTGGTGCACCTCTTCGCCGTAGGAGAGCGCACGTGCCGCCAGCGCCAGCCGATGGCCAACGGTCTGCTTATCCGCCGGATGCACATTGTCTCGGTCGCCCACGTCCAGCGTCACCGCCATCGCAGTGTTTGCCACGGAGAGCGTTCGCCGCTGCGCATCGCGCACCATGCCCCAGTCCTCTTCTGGAGAGGCTTCGTAACTCGAGATCTGCACAAACAGGAAAGGGAAGTCGCCCTGCGCGAACTGCCGCCGCCAGTCCCCAATCATCGACGAGAAAACCCGGTGATAGAGCGGAGCCCGCGCCAGACCAGTGTTTGCCTCGCCCTGATACCAGATCACTCCGCGGATAGCCAACGGCGTCACCGGCGCGATCATCCCGTTGTAGAGTGAGCTCGCCGCCCACGGTTCCACCGGCGCCTGCCACGGATGCTCCTCCGGGGTGCGGCCCGCAGCCTTCGCCACGGCGTCCTCTTGTGCGTATCTCGCTTTGATCGCCTCAGCATCCGCCTGCTTATCCATGTCAGCCGCGCGTGCCGCGAATACCGGCATCAGCGCTGCATCGTTGCCCAGCGTGTCCAGGCTGGTCCACGATTCCGCCGGCGTGCCGCCCCAGTCCGCCTCCACCACGCCGACCGGTACTTTCTGGTCATGCTGAATCTCGCGCGCAAAGAAGTACGCGACGGCGCTGAAGGTCGCCGCCGTCTCCGGCGTGCAGATCCGCCATGTCGCATCCTGGTCCTGCATCGGAAAATACGAGAAGCGCTTCGGTTCATGCAGCAAGCGAATCTCTGGATGATTCGCGGCCTTGATCTCTTCCGGCCCGTTCTTCAGCACCGCCGAACCGGGAAAACCGAGCAGCGGCAGTTCCATATTCGACTGCCCGCTTGCCAGCCATACATCGCCCATCAGCAGATCGCGGACCAGGAGGGTGTCGCCGCCCATCTGTCCGCTGCTGACCGTCAGCGTATACGCGTCGCCGCCCGCTGGCCGTGGTGCGAGATACACACTCCAGTGGCCGAGGGAATCTGCTGCCGCGCTCGCTGTCTCCTCTGCGCCGCCGTTTGGCTGCCGCAGCGTCGCAGTAACGCGCTCGGCCGCGTCGGCCCATCCCCACACGTGGATCGGGCGATCGCGCTGGATCACGCCGTGGTCGCTCCATACCTTTG
Source organism: uncultured Acidobacteriaceae bacterium (assembly GCA_963815025.1). GTDB lineage: Bacteria > Acidobacteriota > Terriglobia > Terriglobales > Acidobacteriaceae > KBS-83. The sequence goes on from CAWFFD010000002.1 coordinate 1,542,856, forward strand.
GCAATCGCAATTCTGCGGAAGCGGTGAGCGAGATCAGCAACAGGGCGGGGAAGAATACAGCGCGCGCAAACCGTGGGAGCGTCATCGGTCTCCCAAGATGCCACAAAACGCCGCCGGAGAAAACCGCTGCCGTTTCGGTCGTCTATGGGTTGTCGTCGCCCGTGCGTGGATGCGCCGCGGGGGCGGCGGCTGCAGGGACGCCGGAGCCAGTGTTCCTGCTCAGCGTTGCTGCGCCCGGGGGCACCGTGATCGTGTTCGCAATGGCTGGATCGTCGCGCAGGTGCAGATACAACTCGCCGTTGGTGGGGCGTGGTACCGCCAGCGTGGGATTGGTATACCCGTCGGGCACCGGGACGCTGTGGGTGAACTGCGGATCGGACGCAATGGAATCGATCAGGAACAGCGACGTGCCGTTCAAAGTGCACTCCGCATTCGGGTCGTTGGCTGCGGGTGGAGCCGTATCGTTGACCGGCGGCGGTGGCCCACTACCTGCCGTAGTGGCGGGTGCGTCGCTTGCATCGGCAGCCCGTGTCGCGGCAGCGGCGGCAGCGGCTGCTGCCGCGTGCGTTGCGCGTGCGCATTTCACGGAGGCGATCACCGGCACCCGCACCAGCGTGCCCAACGGAATCCAGTCACCGGGTGCGCCGCTTGAGTCAATGGCTCGCAGTTGCAACTTGCCGAACGCCGAAGGCCCGAAGCTCTTCAGCGGATCGAAGCTGCCCAGCAGCGTGCGGTTGTCCTGCAACACCAGACTGCCATCGCTCACATCCAGCGTCGTGTGCAGCGTCTGATCTTCTGACGCCACTTCGACTTTGTCCGAGCGAGAGAAGCCTGGCGACGCCACCGTCTTCAGGACAAAGGTCACCTTGCTGCCCACCGGCAGCTCATTCGGATCGACCAGGTGCACCAGGTTGCTGGCATCGGGCGCGGCATCCACGCTCTTGCTCGCAAGCGTCACCTGTGGCCGCTGTCCACTCACCGTGTTCGTCAGGTCCATGGTGCGGCCGTCCTTCAGTACCACGCGCGCGGTGGTCTGCGTGTTCGCCGCCAACGACTCCGCCGCCTTGGGGTCTGCCGCCTTCAGCATCAGTGTGTCCTTGTCGCCGGCGTGGGTCAGATCTCCCGGTTTGAATTGCACATCCTTCAGTTCCACGGATGCCACTTCATCCAGCCGCGTTCCCATCAGTGACGCCATCGTGTCCCCTGCATGGAATTGCAGCCCATCCAGATGCCCGGCCTGCGCGTAAGCCTGAATCGCCACCTGGTCCGGAGACTCCAGTCCGCGCTGGCGCACCAGCAGACCGGCATTGCCTGTCGCCGCACTGGTCATCGGCACTTTCACTTCCAGCTCGTCCGGCTTCACCATCTTGAACTCGGCCTTGGTTTCTTTTCCGGTCGAATCGCGCAGTTGAATCCCCGCCACGCACGCGGCGCCGTTGCCGTGCAGCCGCACATCGTCTTCGCGGCCCACCACCAGCGAGTTCGCGTCCGCCTTGTCCAACGTCCAGGTTGTCGGGTGCGGCACGTTCAGGTTGAACGATGGTCCATCCAATCGGTCGAAACCCCACATGCCCACGATCTTGCCCACCACGTGAGGATCCAGCTTTGCATCGGAGGCCGCCGAGGCATCCACCACCAGGCCGCCCTTCGCCGCCACGGCGCGCGCTGGCAGGTCGATTCCGCGTCCCGACTTGCCTTCCACATGCAGAGCCAGACTATGCGCCAGGCTGGTCGAGTACACCAGCGGCGCACCTTCCACCGGCAGCACTACGCTTGGGCCCTGCAGGCAGCTCACTTCCTTGGGATCGATCGCATGCAGCGGCGGCAGGTGCGCCGTCTCCACCGCAGGCAACGCCACCACAATCACCGATTTCGGATTGTGAAACGATGGCGGATTGTTCAACTTCAACTCCAGCGCGTCTGCCTTGGGGAAGGTCAACGCCGGAATGTATTGGTACTCCGCGGTGTGTAGTCCTTCCAGCAGCTTTGCCACGTCAATCACTGCGCCGACATAGGCACTGTAATAACCGGAGCCCGCGGTCGGCGCATAGGAAAGTTGTTGCGCCAGGTCGCTGCCCGGCCCATTGGTCAGGGCAGACACCATCGATTCGTGGCCGTCGTTCATCACCAGCGCATCGCTGTTTTGCGTCAGGCACTGTTCCTGCTCGGCGGCCGGCAGATCGAAGCAATCGTCCTTCACCTTCAGGGTCAGGCTGCGCGCCAGCAGCTTCGACGTGGCCTGCAGCGAGCCCGGATCTGTCTCGGAGGTCTCGCGGACGCTGTTTAGATAGGTCTGCACGCGCGACCGGTCCAGGCTCGCCTGATTGAGATCCTGCGACGCGCGTACAAAAGAACCGGGACGCCCGCGTACCGCGTTACGCAGCGTCTTGAAGTCGCCACCTGTCTCCGGAGCCAGAAACAGCAGTGTCTGCTGCGCGTCCGCCGGCACCGTAAAGTGGATGCCTTCGTTCGCCACCTTCTTGTCCCAGGTCTCTTCCTTCAGGAACCAGTCCTCGGGCGGCGGATTCGTGGAACCACGCAGGAATGCCACCACCAGCAGGTAATGCGCAGACTGCGAGGGCGGCAGGTCGGGATGCACCCACACCTTGTCGCCCGGCTGCAGGTTCGGCACATTGGCAATAGGCAGCGTCTTGCCGCCTCGGGTCACACGCATGTCGATGCGCGGCCCATTCAGATCGAAGGGGGCTGTGTTGCCCTGCGCATGCAGGCCTACCGAGGCTGCTGCCAGGAACACTCCCGGTATCAACCAGGCTCCCAGGCTGTGCTTCAAAGACATTCTTCTCCTGTCAGGGTCAAAGGTGGGCGGCAATCCATGCACCCTTCCTATTGTAAAGACGGCGAGTTACACGGATGCTTATTTTTGCACCAAAAATGGTGCAGATAGCGGGTTACACGCGAGATACGCGGCACATTTTCGAATCAAGTCAGGCTGGCAGCCGCGGGTATCGGGCTATTGACCGCCCCCCGGGCCCACGAAGATCTGCTGTGCGGCCTGTGTCTTGGTGTTCGGAGCGGAAACCTGCACCTTCAGGTTCACGATATTCTTCGCGCCGGCCGGCGGTTGTATCCGCAGCTCGTACTGGTTCCCCAGCTTGCGGTTGATCTGATCCAGATACGGCGTGAAATCCACGGGATTGCCGAAGCCCTGGAAGAAGAAATCTCCGCCCACTGCCGTGCACATCTGGGTCAGATAGTTCTGTCCGCTGTTGATGCCTGCACCGGTGCGATCGGCAAAGCCTGCATTGTGGAAGTAGATCGCGTAGATCACCACTTGATTGCGGATCGCATCGCGGATGGTTGCGTTGATATATGGATTCGACGGATCGTAGCGCAGCCCGTTGTAGCGGTCGATCCCGTCGGTGACCATCACCACCTCGCGCCGCTCTCCAGGATTGTGCGCGGGCCAGCGCTTCATCAGATCGCTGAGCGCAAAGTAGGGACTCGACCCCGCCCCTCCACCCGAGATGGGCAGCCGCAGAGCCTGCGCCGCCTGCTCATGATTCGTGGTAAACGGTCCCGTAAAGGCCGCTGTGCCGTTGCGCATATAGATCACGGCAACTTCGGTTGTCGGCAGCTGCTGGGTGATAAAACGCTGCATCTCCTGCAGGTGCAGTCCCAGGCTGGAGCGCGCGCCATCGTCAATCAGCAGCACCAGTTGCAGGTTCGGCTGCGTGGCATTCGCACCATAGGCAGTCCAGCTCGTCACCTTCGCGTCCTTGCCGTTCACCTTTACCTTCACGGCAGTTGCCGGAACCGGCGCGGCCAGTTCGCCTTTGCCCTTTGGGTCCAAAGTCACAATCGTCGCTGGCCCGTCGAAAGCAGCTTCCTGAGCCAGCAGGGGAGAAAAGGCAGGTACAACCACACCGCCAAGGAGAAGAGAGAACACAAGGGCGGCAGATAAAGAAAAGATCCGTTTCATTCGACTTACCTCGCGTACACGTGTTTTCTGTTGCGTGAGACAGAAAATCATCCGGCGGCTACTCCGAATGCAGGCCCTTCGAGCACCTGTCGGGAACAACACCACATGCTTCAGACGCGCCAACCCCCGAAGGAGTCGCGTTTTCACCTCCAGGTGCTGATTATTCAGCCGAATTGTTCTAAACTCACTTGCATACGGGGAATGGAGTTTCCCCTGAGGGGTTTATTCCTCAAGCCTGCCACCCGGCTGATAACTCCTGCCAATCCAACCGCAGCCTCCGGATACGGTCCGCTGCGGTGACATGTGTGAGGCAGGAAATGAACCTATATCTGTGGGTCGCTCTGGGCAGCGCCATCGGCGGCTGCCTGCGCTATGCGCTCGGCCGCATGGTGCTCAATCAGCACACCAATTTCCCCTGGTCCACCATTCTCATCAATGTCATCGGTTCCTTTGTCATAGGCTTTTTTGGCACCTTGACTGTGACCGGAAGCCGTTTCGAGGCGCCGGAATCCGTGCGCATCTTTGTCATGATCGGCCTCTGCGGCGGCTTCACCACCTTCTCGTCCTTCAGCCTGGAGACGTACGACCTGCTGCGCACCGGCGCATGGGGCAGGGCATTGCTGAATGTGGGCCTGTCGGTCCTGCTCTGTCTCGGCGCCGTCGCACTCGGCCACGTCCTCGCTTATCAGAGCAGCCACTCGATCGCCATCGCGCAGACCAAGGAAGAGGAATACTCCGGCTGAATGCGAGCCGCAGTCATGGCCAGTCAACCGAATACACTGCGAAGATTCGATAAGGCCCCGGCTCCCCGTCCTCAAAGACTCCCTCGTTGAGGGACCTCTCTGCCTCCGCGAAGCGCTCAAATAGGCAGTGACTGTTCGTTGGCACTTTTTCGGCAAGCGAGTTGCACGACAGCGGAGAGCACTCCGGTGCATTTCCAGCGAAAAAGCTCACCACATCGAAGCCTTCCAACCTCTTTTCAGACGGTGGAGATATGCGTGTTGCAACCGAGAGCTCCGCACTGAAAGAATTCCATGCTCGACCGTCGAATTGCGATGCGTAAGCCTCGTAGTAGAACAGCGACGTCCCATCGAGTGAGATCGCATGTTCCTTGGCCACCGTCCGTATGATCTCCGGCGAATCAAAGAGCCAGTAGCCGTTATGTTTCCAATAACCGATGTAGTCGGCAAAATCGCTGCTGATGCAATTACTCACGGAAAGAATATCGATGACCTGCGCTGCCTTGAGAAACTCCGGCTTCGGAGCCACGCGCTTCGCCAGATAGCCAACTGGGATCATCGTCGCCATCGGCTGCCTCTCTAAGGGCTACGGCCGGTAATCGAACCTGGATGAGGTTCCGAAAAGCTCACGGACGGGCAGCGAAGCGCTCTTGCACACCTCGCGAAAGCCGTCGCGCCAACTCGGCCACTGCGGCGTCCATCCCAGTTCGCGCTTGATCTTCGCATTCGAAACGCCGCGTATCTCATTCATCATCGCGACCACATGTTCGCCGATGAGCAGGCGCGCCATCCATGCGGAAACATGGCGCGGCGGCTGCGCGTGGGCCGAATGCGCAAGAAACGACAGCCATTCCGAGACCGGAGCCGGCTCATCGTCGACCACGTTGTAGACGCCGCCGGGTCCTGACTCGACCGCGGCAGCGGTGGCGCTCGCCGCATCGTCGATGTGCACGAACGACCAGATTCCCGCGCCCTCGCCGACCAGCGGCAGCTTTCTTCGCCGCACCGCCTGCACGATGGAACCGTCCTTCGCGATCGAGGTATGCGCCCCATAAAACGCGCCGTAGCGCAGAACCGTCCCGGTGATGGCCGCCTGCGACAGCACCGCTCGCTCCAGCGACTTCAATGCGTCGAGCGTGGTGCGCAACCGCTTGGGCGGATCGGTATCCAGCGCATCCTCCTCGGTCTTGAGCTTGCTCCCGTTGCCCTTACGCCCGTACGTCCAGCCGGCAAAGCTCTGCGCGATGAAGTGCGTCGCGCCGACATCCACGGCGCCCGCCAGCAGATGGCGCGTCCCCTCCGTCCGCAGCAGATTGGTCAGGGCGAAGTCGCGATCGAAGTGCCGCATGTCCAGCGCGGCGGGAATCGCAGTGAGTTGATGAATCACCACCTGCGGTTGCGTTTCGCGGAAACAGCTCATCACCGCTGCGGCATCGAGCGCATCGGCCGTCCGCGGCTCCGCCCCCAGCGAGTGCACGACCTCCACACTGCGCGGTCGTTGCACCATTCCAACTACGTCATGTCCTGCGCGTACCAGCAGCGGAATCAGCGCCCGCCCCATCGCACCGGAAGCTCCCGCAACGAGGATTTTCATAGCTCTTATTGCTTATACGGAGAATTCCGGGCGCGGTTCCCTGGATATTTGATCCCGAGAATTGATCCCGAGATTTGATCCCGATATCGGTTGCCGGAAAGCGGCCGCTCCGGCAGGCTGGGAACGCTTGCGGCTCTGCTACTCCTTTAAAACTTCGGGCGCGCTGAATTCCGTCATAGCTGGCAAATACCCCTTTGATATTCTTCCATCAGCGCGCGGCAGTTCAGCAGACATATCAGGAGCCGCATGGCGACTACGGCACTTCCAGCTCTCGAACGTCCTCTCTGCGTCGACCTTGACGGCACTCTCGTCAAGTCGGACACGCTGGTCGACTCCTTGCTGCTGCTCGTCCGCACCCGCCCGCTCGACGCCCTTAAGACGCCGCTCTGGGCCCTTCGTGGCAAGGCGAATCTCAAGCGCGAAGTCACCGCGCGCGTCACCCTCAGTGTTGAGCACCTGCCCTACAACCGCCCGCTGCTCGAATATCTGATGGCCCAGCGCGGCGAGGGCCGCAAGCTCTATCTCGCCACCGGCGCAGACTCCGGTCTGGCCGATCGCATTGCCCGGCACCTCAATATCTTCGAAGGCGTTCTCTCGTCCGATGGGACGACCAACAACATCGGCGCCAGCAAACTCGCCCGCTTGCGCAGCCACTTCGCCGGCGACTTCGACTACATCGGCAACGCCCGCCCCGATCTGCCGATGCTGGCCGCCGCCACTGCCCCCATGCTTGCCAACCCCGACCTCGGCCTCCGCATGGCCATGCGCGCCCGCCGCCTCCACCCGCAGCAGATCTTCACCGACCGCCGCAGCGGTCTCCGCGCTGCCATCAAAGCCATCCGCGTCCACCAGTGGGCCAAGAACACGCTTATCTTTCTGCCCCTGCTGCTCGCCCATCACATACAGAGCGCCGTTGTTCTCGCCGCCGTGGTCGCCTTCGTCTGCTTTTCGCTCTGTGCCTCCGCCACCTACATCGTCAATGACCTGCTCGACATCGAGGCGGACCGCCAGCATCCCCGCAAGCGCAAGCGCACCTTTGCCTCCGGCGATCTCTCCGCGGCCGCCGGCATTGCCATCTCCGCGGTCTTTCTCGCCGCCTCCTTTGCCGGAGCAGTGTTCTTTCTGCCGCACGCCTTCCTTCGCTGGCTCATCCTCTATCTCGTCACCACGCTCGCGTATTCACTCGTCTCAAGCGCATCGTCATCCTCGACGTGGTTGTGCTCTCTGCGCTCTACACGCTGCGCATGCTCGCCGGCGCTGCGGCGACCGACACCTACATCTCGCCCTGGCTCGCCGCCTTCGCCATCTTCATCTTCCTCTCGCTCGCCATGGTGAAGCGGTTCAGCGAATTGCAAAATGTCCGCAGTGCGGGCGCGCAACTCTCCAACGGCCGTGGCTACCTGCTCAACGACATCGAGCAGATCCGCTCCTTCGGCACCTCCAGCGCCTTTTCCTCGGTCGTGGTCCTGTCCGTCTACATCGGCCAGCCTGACGTGCTCAGCCTCTATCACCACCACACACGGATGTGGCTGATGCCGCCTCTCCTCATCCTCTGGCTCTGCCGCGTCTGGCTGCTCGCTTCCCGTGGCGAACTCGACGAAGACCCCGTCGTCTTCGCTCTCACCGACCCCATGAGCATCCTCATGGGCGTTGGCGCAGCAGTCATCGCCGTCGCCTCGATCTAAGTTCGTCCCCCGGCCCAAAGATGTCTGGTCGTACGCTCTGCTTCCGGCCCGGCATTCTTCGGAACATTGCATTCCAACCAAGGCAGCCGTGATTCCAGCGGGGCAGGCGTAACCTGCGGCGTCTGCGCCGATCTAACATTCCGTGTGGAATATGCGGAACAGAGTCGATCCTGCGCACGCTTTCAAGGAGATTGCATGGCCGTACCTGTTTTGATTCCACTTCCCGCATACCAGCGCCACTCGATGGAAGAGATGGAGCGACGTGCTGCCGAGTTCTATTCCGAAATTCGCTCTCGCCGCACGGTGCGCGAGTTCTCCGCCGAGCCCGTGCCACGGCAGGTGATCGAGGACTGCCTGCGTGCGGCCGGTACAGCCCCCAACGGCGCCAACATGCAGCCCTGGCACTTCGTAGTGGTGAGTGACCCAGCCATCAAGCAGAAGATTCGCGTCGCTGCGGAGAAGGAAGAGCGCGAGTTCTATCAACACAAGGCGCCGCAGGAATGGCTGGATGCGCTGGCGCCTCTGGGCACCAACGAGCACAAGCCGTTTCTCGAAACGGCGCCGTATCTGATCGTCATCTTTGCGCAGACCCACGGCCTGCTGCCGGATGGGCGAAAGCTGAAGCACTACTACACACAGGAATCGGTTGGTATTGCCACCGGCATGCTCATTACCGCAATCCATCATGCCGGCCTGGTATCCCTCACCCATACTCCCAGCCCGATGGGCTTTCTGAATCAGATCCTGGGCCGCCCCGCGCAGGAGCGCCCTTTTCTCATTCTGGTGGTCGGATATCCGGCAGAGGACGCTACGGTGCCGGATATCACCAAGCGGCCGCTTGATGAGATTGCAACCTTCCTCTAAACGCTGTTATGTCCGGAACCGAACAGCGATTCACGATATTGAACAAACGTCTCCCCGCGCTCTCCCTGAATTCGCTCCAAACCGCCAAGGAATGCGTGGTTTAGTAACGGCCACGCGTAGCCTGGAAATTGGCGCGTCGATTGCTATTCCCAATAGAGCGACTCACAGCATTGTTCGACCAATGGAGGCAACGATGGCGCAGTTTGAGCGGATACGCGATGTCATCTCCGGGCCCTTCAACCCATCCATCCTGCAGGAGCGCACCGCTTCCGGATGGCAATTAGTCTCCATTGAGTGGCGGCGCGAACTGCCCGCCAACGAAGCGCCGTCGGAAGGTGCCTTCAACGACGACATCCCCTACGGTCTCCGCATCGCGGACGACTGCAGCCGCCTCGAAGTCGATCTTCGCGAGAACCAGATCCTGATCCAGATGATGGACCTGCTGGTGCAGGATTTCGCCTTTTCCAGCATCGCCAGCGACCTCAACGAAAAGGGCTTTCGCACCCGCGAAGGCAAGATGTGGAGTCAGGTCTCCATCTTCAACATGCTGCCCCGGCTCATCGAAGTTGGGCCGCGCCTCTTCTCTACGGAAGAGTGGGAAGCACGCCGCCACAAGTTCTGGAAATCGGCCTGAAGACGCTTCGCAGCCCGGGCTCAACGTGCGTGCGTCGGTGGCAATGAACAAGCGAGCGCAGGCCACGCGATTCCGTTCTCAGGGACCGCTCCGGCGCCCCGGTTATTGCAGGCTCTGCAAACGTCCCAGCGTCAACAGCGTTTTGTCCGTCTCGATCAGGATTCCTTGCGTGCCGTCCACCAGATACAAAGTGAAATTGCTGGGAGTGGTGCGCGACGCCGGATCGAAACCAGCCAGCGTGCCCGCGAAGACGCCGGTGGCGTCGGGCATGAAGCTGCCGGTCATCGCGAAATCCGGGGCTCCATTGGCGTTGTCCGCGAATCCGCTCACGCTGGTGGCGTCACTACCCGGTGTTGCCGCAACCGAACCGAGGGCGATGGCTGTCTGCTGATCGTTGAACGGGCTACTGTTGCTGAACTCCGCGGCATTCAGCCCATAGGCGCCCTTGAAGGACGCCGCGGTAAACGCAGCCGTCTGCTGCAGAAACGCCTCGCCGGTGAAGACATCGTTGGTATCGTTCGAGAGCAGAAGACCGTTCCCGTCTCCCGTCAGATACAGATAGAGAGAGTACTGGAAGGTAGAACCATCCGAGAGATTGCTGAGCGTCACCCTCCCGGTTGGAGCCACGGTGTACGTCCCGGTGAAGGAAATCGGGCTCTGTGCAGTGCTTCCCGTCTGGTCGTTCCAGTTAAGCGTGCCGGCCAGCGTGCCGTCGGCTTTCGCGGTAAGCACGCCGGCTATCTGGAGTGCTTGTTGCGTATCGCTGCCTTGCGCTCCAAGCACGTAGCTCGAGCCTGCAAGGGAAGCGGTGGAGAAGTGTCCGGTGTTGGCCCCCTGTCCCAGCGCAGTTCCGCCTAGAACGCTCTGTTGGTTGGCGTTTCCGCTGGGATCGGCAACTGCGGTCAACCGGATGTGCGTAGCGTCGACGATGTAGCCAGCCAGATACAGCGTCGGTAGCGGTGAGGAAGCGCCAAATTGCAACTGGATTTGCAGCCGCCCATACGCATCTGCGGCAGAGACTGTGCTCGCTCCGACCGATTGCGGACCGGTTGTACCGTAGCCCGGCAGACTATCGATCACATCAAGGCTGCTGCCATTCCCCGAGATTCCACCGGGGGTATCGATGTTGAGAATGCCGCCGATCCATTCCGGACTCGCGTACGGGTCGCCGCCGGACAGCGACACCGCATACCCGCCGTTCGGCGCCGCGGTGCTGGTCTGTAAATCCAGGGTTCCGCTGGCGGGTGTGCCGTTCAATCCCGCGACGAAGCCGTGTCCACCGGCCGCAAGCGTTCCATTCAATGTCTCCACGCCACTCCCGCTCACCTGCAATGACATTTGGAGATTGCCGTCCGAAGTCGTGGTGTAACTGCCGCTGGCAATCGTCTGCAGCGCAGAGTAGGGATATGAATTGTTGTTGAAATCGGAGCCGAAGTACGTGGTGTCCTGCTCACCCCCCGTGATCGCGCCATTGCTGGCCATCAAAACTCCGGTGATGAAGTTGGCCTGACTGCCAGTGCCTCCGGAGGACAACTGGTAGACATAGGTTCCGTTCGCCAGCGTCGGACCCACAGCGGTGATCACGATGCTGGCGGAAGCCGACTTGGCCGGATCGGTGATGGACGTCGCAGTGACGGTAACGTTTCCGCCGGGAGGAATCGCTGCCGGTGCTGTATAGGTCGTTGCAGCCTCGCTGGTGGTGGTCGTGGGGCTGAACGATCCGCAGGCTGTCGTGTCACACGTCACCGTCCACTTCACCTGGGGATTCGCGGAGACATCGTTGGCAATCGCCGCATGCAGCGGTCCCGATGTGCTGACCTGCAGCGAAGCCGGTGTCGCGCCGAAGAAATTCACCGCAATCGGAATCGGCCCCGTGATGGTGATTTTGGCCGAAGCCGACTTGCTCGTATCCGCTATCGAAGTAGCCGTCACCGTCACGGTTGAGCCGGAAGGAATCGCCACCGGTGCCGTGTATGTGATCGCGTTGAGATCCGCGTTGGTGCTGAAGGAGCCGCAGGCGCCCGGTGTTCCGCAGATCACAGACCACGTGACCAGGTTGTTTCCGACTAGAACAGTGATTGGAAACGTAGCCGCTGCGATAAGCGTCGCGGATGCGTTGATAGCCAGGGATGTGGGCGGAGGCGTGAGGAACAGAACGGCATTTGGTTCTGAAGGCGGTATGGTTGGCGGCCCGCTAAAGCTGCCACCGCATCCAGTCAGTCCAGCGATCGTGCCCAGGCAGAAAAGAACTGTTTTACGCAATGACATACGCGCTCCGCTCCGATCCATCACCACGCTCGTCGAAGCTAGACCCTTTTCACAAAAGAGGAGTCATCTGAGAGGACCACTGCATTTGTGAAACGGTATAGTGACGCCTCGGCGAGTCCCAAAGTTGCCGCTTGCCATCAATATGTTCTTGCCGCCGCTCGCCGTGGGAGCAACGCCTCGACCGCCACGGCGATCTGCTCGCCGAAGAGGAAGGGAAGTAAAGCAGGCACATTCGACATCCCTGCAATCCGTTGGGCGGTGGGTTCGATGGTCGGATGTATTCTCCGAGCAAGCACTCACGCTGTAAGAAAGGGAAGAGCGAGTGACCGACCCTGCTGCGTCACGTATCAAATACCTCGCGCAGCAGCCCAGTCTGTGGATGGCCCTCATGCTCTGGTTCCTGCTGAGCGCCACCGCCATTCTGCTCTGCCGGAACGGCGTTCCGCTCGACCGGCCTGAACTCGCCAACACGCCGCCCGTAATCGATGTGGTCAACAACTCCATCGGCCTCTTTTCGATCATCCTGCTCATCGGCATCGTCCATCTCCTGGCCCGCCGCCGCCCATTCCCCAGCCTCGCCGAACGAGCGCCTGAGCGCTCCATTGCGCTCCGTGAGACATGGGCCATGTGGATCTACGGTGCCGTCGTCTTGTTCGCCGGCCGTCTCATCGGACAGCACTATTTCGGTGAAGGGATCGCGCTGCATCTCAATGGCTGCCTCTTCGGCGCGACGCACGTACAATCACCGGCCGCGGTCTACACCTGGGCCGCGTACAACGGCATCTTCCTCGCGCTTCTCCCGTATCTCGTCTTTCGCTCGCGTGGCTACTCGCGCCAGGCGCTCAATCTGAGATCCGCCAATTGGAAGAACGACACGCTTATCATCGTGGTCATCATGCTCATCGGCTGCGCCTACGAACTTGGCGGCCCTAATATCTTTCAGCTCACGCTGCATCAGCAGCTCGTCGGCGGAGCGCTCTCCTTCGTGCTGCATCTCTGCGGGACCGATCTTCCCATCATGGTCTTCATCTATGCGATCCTGCTGCCGCGCTACGCCCGGCTCTTCTCTCCGCCAGTCGCCTTCCTGGTAGGCGCCGTCAGCTATCCGCTCATGCACGTCTTCGAATCATGGACACGTTATGACTCGCCGAACCACGCGGCGGTCTCCGTCATCTTCGTGATGCTCACGTTCTTTCCCGCAGGCGTGATGAAATCATTCCTTACCTTCAGGACCGGCAATGCCTGGGTGCACATGTGGGGCTTCCACGCCATCACTCCGCACGTCATGGTCGATACGCGCCTGGTCGTCCATGATTTCAATATTCACTAAGCCGTTTTGGGAAGCACTCGATTCCATGCTGCATTTTCTTGCCAAATCAACCTGCCCAATCTGTCACACTGGAAATAGTAGGAAATTGCAATCAACGTGCGGCTGCATGAAGGGTGACAACCTAACTCCTAACTCCTTTAGAAAGACGATTTTGCCGATAAGCCTTTTGTTTGGACGAATTTGGCTCTCGGGAAGCACTCTAAACCAATGATTCGATAGGGCTTGCGCACCAACCTCCGGTGACGGGAGGGGGGTGGGGGGTGGGTATCCTGCTCACCATCGAGATCCCCTCGTTTCGGGAGTGTGGCCTGATACGCTGGAACTGCCAGGAACCCACATGCCAGCCAAGACCGCTCCCCCAGCGTTTGAGTCGTGGGGGCGCTACCCCAAACACCGTGCCGACGTCGTTCCGCTCTACTGGACGAGCGATTTTCCGCTGCCCGAGCCGCCTCCGGACACGCCCCAGGCGCCCATGTTGCCCGTCGGCATGGGCCGGTCCTACGGCGACTCCTGCCTGCTCGAAGGCGGAACCCTCCTGGCCGCCCGGGGTCTTGACCGCTTCATCTCGTTCAAGCCGGACAACGGCCTGCTGCGCTGCGAAGCCGGCGTCACCCTCGCCGAGATCCTCAACTTCGCTGTCCCCCGGGGCTGGTTTCTTCCCGTCACTCCGGGCACGAAATTTGTCACCGTCGGCGGCGCCATCGCCAACGACATCCACGGCAAGAATCACCATGTCGCCGGCACCTTCGGCTGCCACGTGCCGCGCTTCGAACTGGTCCGCTCCAACGGGCAGAAGTACGAGTGCACCGCAACCCAGAATCAGTCTCTCTACGAAGCGACCATCGGTGGCCTCGGTCTCACCGGCCTCATCACCTGGGCCGAGGTGCAGCTTCGCCCCATCGTTTCACGCAAGATCAAGCAGGACTCCATCAAGTTCACGGGCTTGAATGAATTCTTCGCCCTCTCGCGCGAATCGCAGCACATGGAGTACACCGTCGCCTGGATCGACTGCGTCGCCACCGGCAGGAATTTCGCCCGCGGGATCTTTATGCGGGGTGACCACTCCGAGCAGCCGGAGGAACTGAAGCCCTCCGGCAAGCCGAAGCTCACCATGCCCTTCGATCTGCCAGCATTCATGATGAACAAGGCGACCATCGGTGCCTTCAACACCGCTTACTACGGAAAGCAGTTCGCCAAGCACAAGACCGGATTGATCGACTACGAGCCCTTCTTCTACCCTCTCGATTCCGTCCATCACTGGAACCGCGCTTACGGCAAGCAGGGTCTGCTGCAGTTCCAGAACGTGATGCCGTGGGAGCCAGGCGAGTACCAGGAAGGTTTCACCCAGTTGCTCAAAGCCATTACCGCGTCCGGACTGGGATCTTTCCTGGCTGTGATCAAGATCTTTGGCGATGTCAAATCCCCCGGCATGATGAGCTTTCCCGCTTCTGGCCCAATGATTGCGCTGGATTTTCCCGTGCGTGGCGAGCGCAGCTTCGACCTCACCGAGAAGCTCGGAAACATCACCGCCGAGTATGGCGGCAAGATGTATCCGGCCAAGGACGCTCGCATGACGCCGCGCCACTTCCAGCAGTTCTATCCCCGGTGGCAGGAGTTCGCCCGGTACATCGATCCGGCATTCTCTTCCGCCTTCTGGCAAAGGGTCACCGCCGTTGGCTAGAGCATGTTCTCCGTTACGCGCTCCGGCCAAATTCCGCGAACAGCTACGCCCTGGCAGAACCCGCGGTGAACATGGCTAGCCGTCCGGTCTATCCGCCGAAGCGCGTCCTCGTCCTCGGCGCCACCTCCGCAATCGCCATGGCGGTGATGCGCCAGCTCGTCACCCCGTCCGCCCACTTCTTTCTGGTAGCCCGCTCCAAGGACAAGCTGACCGCCGTGGCCCAGGACCTGCTCGTGCGCGGCGCCCTCAGGGTTGACATGATCGTTACCGATCTCGACGACGTCCAGGCCCATCCGCAGATGCTGGCCGTCGCAACTTCACAATTGGGCACCATCGATCTTGCCCTTCTTGCGCACGGAGTCCTGGGCGATCAGGCCGCCGCCGAGCAAGACTATGCGGTCGCCGAACAGGTGCTGGTCACTAACTTCCTCTCCGCCGTCTCGCTGCTCACATGGTTGGCCAACTACTGCGAGTCCCAGGGCAGGGGAACGCTGGCGGTGATCAGCTCCGTTGCCGGCGACCGGGGGCGCAAGAGCAACTATGTCTATGGCGCCTCGAAGGCTGCGTTGGATGCCTTCCTCTCCGGCCTGCGCAACCGCTGCGACCGTTCCGGGGTACAGGTGCTCACCGTCAAGCCTGGCTTCGTTGCCACTCCCATGACATCCCACATTCCGAAGAACCGCCTCTTCGCAACTCCAGAGCAGGTTGCCGTCGGCATTTTGAAAGCGGTGCGAACACGCAAAGATGTTGTTTACGTGCCCTGGTTCTGGCGGCCGATCATGGTCATCATCAAGGCCGTTCCGGAGCGCATCTTCAAGGGGCGGAATTTATAGAGCATTTCCCTGATGCTGTGTGGTAGCGGAGAGCTGTTGGCCGCTTTACAGGGAAATGCTCCAGCAATCAGGACTAGATCGGTCGTGCAGCCCGTGAGTAGGATGTGCGCGTCACATCCTGATACGGAGGAAATCGACATGATCGCAGTTCACGACGGTCAGTGCGGCATCTGCACCCACTTCGGCGAGCACAACCAGTCCGACAGGCAGGTGCTGACCCAGATCCTCAGCAGCAAGCAGGCACCGGAATCGCTGATTGAGGGGTGCGGCTTGCCGAAGAATGCAGCCTTGCACCTGAAGGTCACAGCAGTGAGTGGGTGCGACGGCTTCCATGCCGCCGCGCGAGCCTGAGGCAGAACTAAGCTGGCAGCAGGAAAGTCAAAGGCCGCCTGACTGAGGCGGCCTTTTCTTCTGCAAATTTTTAGAGTTGTCATGCATCGATGGCGAGATTGTCACCGTAACGGTGCGCTGAACGCGCCCGGCTCGGTCTTCAGATCTCCTTCACGTAGACTTTGCGCGCAAGTCCCATCTTTTCGAGGAGCCAGATAGCGTAGTAGTTCGGATCGAATTCGTACCACGCCAGCCCATGGCGCGCTGAAACAGGATGTGCGTGATGGTTGTTATGCCAGCCTTCGCCTCCGGTCAGCAGCGCGACCCACCAGTTGTTGCAGCTGTCGTCGCGCGTGTCGTATCGGCGCGAACCCCATATATGTGTTGCGGAGTTAACCAGCCAGGTCACGTGCAATCCGAGCACCGCGCGCAGAAAGACGCCCCACAGTACGCAAGGCCAGCCGCCGATGGCCAACAGAATGAGGCCGGCGACGGTGACCGGCAGCCAGTGGTAGCGATCGAGCCAGCGATAGTAGGCGTGCTGCGTCAGGTCCGGCGTATAGCGCTGCAAAGCGGGGTCCTGGTTGTGCAGCGTGCCGTGCAGAATCCAGTCCATGTGCGACCACCATTTGCCGTCGCGCGGAGAATGTGGGTCGCCGGGCTTATCCGTGAGCTGGTGGTGCAGCCGGTGGACTCCCACCCAATAGATGGGACCACCTTGAAGCGCCATGGTGCCGCAGGTGGCGATGATGTATTCGAGCCAGCGTGGGACAGCGTAGCCGCGATGCGTCAGCAGCCGGTGATATCCAATTGCAATGCCTACATTTTGACCAAAAATCCAGAGCACGACGAATGCTGCAAATGCCTTCCAGGAGAAGAAAAAGAGGGCGGCAAAGGCGAGAAGGTGAAAGATTCCAAGGAAAATAGCGAAGATCCACTTGAGAGGTCCCCGGTTTTGGTGGGGCGTATGCCCGTCGGCAGCGGGTGGCTGGTCGGAAAGTGCCGAAGGGGTCGTAACTTCATCTTCTAACTGGATTTGGGGGGTCATTACGTCTTTGAGCTTATCGCGAAGCCGACCAGGTGACTGTAAGAGTTCGGTCATGGCTTGAGGGGTCGCTGAATCTCTCACCGGTCCGCGACAGGTGCCGTTGATAATAATTAGCGTTTAGTAGCTCCGTTGCCTTGTATGTGCCCAATTGGACACCTATACTCGTAATTGCGACCGTTGAGGTAGGGATTCGACGGAGCTGGCCGACCAATGCTCAGACTTACCAAAAAAGCCGATTACGGGCTGATGGCGCTGAAGTATCTGGCGGAACATCCCGAGGTGGCTTCGCAGAGTGCGAAGGATATCTCGGAGGCGTACGGCATTCCGCCCCAGTTGCTCGCCAAGATCTTGCAGCGCCTGACCAAAGTGGGGCTCTTGCGGTCGCACGCCGGAATCAATGGCGGCTACTCACTTTCCCGGGACGCGGCGACCATTACGGCTTTTGAAGTCATTTACGCGATCGACGGGCCGTTGTTTATCACTTCCTGCGGCCCCAGTGCTGGAACCGGTCGCTCCTGCGACCTCTTGGATAGTTGCACCATCAAAGAACCATTGAGCAAGGTGAACGACACGATTTCGGATGTGCTGAAAGCCATCCGCATCGCCGATCTGGTGGATGCAGTCCCCTTCGATCGGCGCATACATATGAACGGCGGTCACGCGCGACCGCTGGTGACACTCGGCTAGTACGGGATTCGACGGGCCACTCGTGGTGGCGGGAATAGAGAACGACCGATGAGCATGAATACCTTTGACGATGATGTGACCACAGTTCCCGCCGCGACGGCCAATGGCAACGGTGCCATGGTTCCGAAGGGCGTGAAACTGCCGATTTACATGGACAACCATGCCACCAGCCCGGTCGATCCGCGGGTGCTGGAGGCGATGATGCCCTATCTGACCGGCATCTTCGGTAATGCAGCCAGCCGCAATCACTCCTTCGGCTGGGAGGCCGAAGAGGCAGTGGAGAAGGCGCGTGGGCAAGTGGCGAAGCTCATCGGCGCGACGGCGAAGGAGATCATCTTCACCTCCGGCTCGACCGAGAGCAACAACCTGGCCCTGAAGGGAATCGCGGAGATGTACCGCGAGCGCGGCAATCACATCATCACGCAGGTCACCGAGCACAAGGCGGTGCTCGACACCTGCAAGCGGCTGGAGAAGTCGGGCTACCGGGTGACCTATCTGCCGGTAAAGGCCGATGGTCTGATCGATCTGGAAGACCTGAAGCGGGCCTTCGACGACAAGACCATCCTGGTCAGCATCATGTTTGCGAATAACGAGATTGGCGTGGTGCAGCCGGTTGCGGAGATCGGCAAGCTATGCCGCGAGCGCAACGTGATCTTCCACACGGACGGGGTGCAGGCCGTGGGCAAGATCCCGGTGGATGTGAACAGCATGAACATCGACGTGCTGTCATTGACCGCGCACAAGATTTACGGGCCCAAGGGAGTGGGCGCGCTGTACGTTCGCCGCCGCAACCCGCGTGTGCAGATCTCCGAGCAGATCAACGGCGGAGGCCACGAGCGCGGCATGCGTTCCGGCACGCTGAACGTGCCCGGCATCGTCGGTCTGGGCGAGGCTTGCGAGATCGCCGGCCAGGAGATGGCCGAAGAGGGTGAGCGGCTGCGCAAGCTTCGGGACAAGCTGAAGGCGAAGCTCGAAGGCTCGCTCGACTACATTCACGTGAACGGCTCGATGGAGCACCGGCTGCCGAACAACCTGAACATCAGCTTTGTGTATGTCGAAGGCGAATCGCTTCTGATGGGTATCAACGATGTTGCAGTATCGAGCGGGTCGGCATGCACCTCTGCCACGCTGGAGCCATCCTATGTATTGAAGGCTTTGGGATTGGGCGACGATGTGGCGCACAGCTCCATCCGCTTCGGCCTGGGCCGCTTCAACACCGAGGCTGAGGTCGATTACGTGGCGGACAAGGTGATCGACATTGTGAAAAAGCTCCGCGAACTGTCACCGCTATACGAGATGGTGAAGGAAGGCATCGACATCTCGAAGATCGAGTGGCAGGCGCACTAGGACGAAACAGATTTTCAAGGCACGACAGTATTGGGCAGGATCTGGAGGAAGAAAAATGGCATATAGCGACAAGGTGATCGATCACTACAACAATCCACGCAATGTCGGCCAGATGGATAAGACCAGCGATGCGGTGGGCACCGGACTTGTGGGCGCGCCTGAGTGCGGCGACGTGATGCGGCTGCAGATTCGTGTGAACCCGGAGACGCAGGTGATCGAGGAAGCCAAGTTCAAGACTTTTGGCTGTGGCTCCGCGATTGCTTCTTCCTCACTCGCAACCGAGTGGGTGAAGGGCAAGACAGTTTCCGAAGCGATGGAGATCAAGAATACAGACATCGTGAAGGAACTGGCGCTTCCGCCGGTGAAGATCCACTGCTCGGTGCTGGCCGAGGACGCGATCCGCGCCGCGATCGGGGACTGGAAGAAGAAGAACGGCGTCGGCGAGACGGCGGCCACTCAGGCTGCGGTAGCGGCGAAGTAAGAGCGATGGCAGGAGCAACGACAGATGTGGTGCAGCCCGGGGCTACTACTCCCGGCAAGCAGGGCGTGGACGTCACGCCCCGCGCGGTGGCGCGCATCCGTTCTGCGATGGCCAAGGAGGGCATCTCGCCCGCGGAGGGAGGGCTGCGCCTCGGCATTCTAGGCGGCGGCTGTTCCGGCCTGTCGTACAGCATTCGCTTCGATACGCAGCCACGCGATCGCGACCGCATCTTTACCTACGACGGCGATGTCCGTGTCTTCATCGATCCCAAGTCGTTCATCTACCTGAATGGCATGATTCTCGACTATGAAGAGACATTGATGCGGCAGGGCTTCAACTTCATCAATCCCAATTCGAAGAAGTCCTGCGGCTGCGGTTCTTCGTTCACCGCGTAGATTCGTCTTCCATGTGTGATGTGCAGCTTATGCAGAGTCATGCCCAAAATTCGATCGAGACCGGTGGCGAGTCTGAAGCCAAGCAGAGCTACTTCGCCATGTTCAGCCTGCCGTGCAAACTCACCATCGACACATCTGCACTGGAGCGGGACTTCTACAAGCTGAGCCGCCGGCTGCACCCCGATCTTTTCGCGCGCAAGAGCGCTGAGGAGCAAGCGTGGAGTCTGCGCCAGAGCTCCCTGCTCAACGATGCCTACCGCACCCTGAAGGATCCTGTAACGCGCACCGCATACCTGTTGAAGCTCGAAGGCGTGCGTATCGAGGACGAAAACAGTGAGACGCGGGACCATAAGGAGAAGCAGAACCGGGTACCGGCCGATCTGCTGGAAGAGGTCTTCGAGTTGAACATGCAGCTCGAAGAAATGCGGGCTAACCTGAAGATGGGCGAGGATGATCCGGCGCTGCGCGGCGATCTGGAGCGCGCTCGGGCGCAATTTGAAAAGATGCTGGCGGCTGTTGATGAGGATCTGCGTAGCGCGTGGGCTGGATGGGACGCTGCATTGGATGCGAATGACGCAGCCGTAAAGAATAAACAAAAGGACGCAATGCTGGCGTTGCTGGATCGGCGCAGTTATCTGCGGAATCTATTGCGCGAAGTGAATGGCGTGTTATCCCCGCAGACGGTCGGCGTTGCGCGGGCGCATATCCATATCTAGATATAGGACGAAATGGCAGAGACAGAGACAGCACGCGTGGTCGGCATTGACCTGGGAACGACAAACTCGCTCGTTGCCTTTATGCAGGGCGATCGGCCGCAGGTCATTCCGGGTGAAGATGGGTCGAATCTCGTCCCCTCCGTAGTGGCCATGCCCGCTGCGGGCAAGGAACGTGTCGTCGTCGGCAACGCAGCGCGCACACACTTGTTGGCCGCGCCGAATCGCGCGGTTTATTCCGTGAAGCGTCTTATGGGCCGTGGCGTTGACGATGTCACGGAAGAGCTGAAGCTTTTTCCATTTCGCATAGCCTCAGACGTTCAGCCCGGCGAGGTGTTGCGTATGGATGTGGGCGGGCAACAGTACACGCCTCCGGAGATTTCGGCTTACATATTGCGCCAGCTCAAACGCAACGCGGAGCGCTATTTCGGCGCCCCGGTCACGCAGGCCGTCATCACCGTCCCCGCCTACTTCAACGATGCGCAGCGTCAAGCTACCAAGGATGCGGGTCGCATGGCTGGCCTTGAGGTGTTACGCCTGGTCAACGAGCCGACTGCCGCAGCGCTGGCCTACGGACTGGATCGCCAGAAAGACGGCATCGTTGCTGTTTACGATCTCGGGGGCGGTACCTTCGACATTTCGATTCTCAAACTGCACGAAGGCATCTTCGAGGTGATTGCCACCAACGGTGATACACACCTTGGCGGCGACGATCTGGACAACCTGCTGCTTGCGATCGCTCTCGACGAGATAGAGGCCGAAGAGAAGATTTCTGCGCGGCAGCAACCGGAGCTGGTGCAGGCACTGCGCAAGGCAGTGATCGATGCGAAGATCGCGCTCTCTTCAAGCGATAGTGTGCGCATCGAAGTTCCGCTGCCGAACGGCGAACGGTATCGCCGCGAGATCACTCGCTCGCAATTGGAAGAGCTCATCGAACCGATCCTGCAGCGCACCGTCGAACCGTGTTATCAGGCACTCCGCGATGCAGGATTGAATGCCGCGGAGATCGGTGAGGTTGTTCTGGTGGGCGGATCGACGCGCATCCCACGTGTCCAACAGCTTGTTTCTTCGATCTTCGATTTGCCGGCACGTGGCAAGCATCCCCACACTGAGCTAAATCCTGATGAGGTTGTCGCGCTCGGCGCCGCTGTGCAGGCCAACATCCTCGGAGGCGGCTCCGCTGCCACTGAGGAGATGCTGCTGCTCGATGTGACGCCGCTGTCGCTTGGCATCGAGGCATTGGGCGGTGTCGTCGCGAAGATTATCCAGCGCAACTCGACGATCCCCGCTTCGGCAACGGAGCACTTCACCACAGGCGTCGACGGACAGACGAACGTTGCTATTCACGTTCTGCAGGGTGAGCGCGAGCTGGCGAAAGATTGCCGCTCGCTTGCCCGTTTCGACCTTAAGGGCATTCCACCGATGACAGCCGGTCTGCCACGGATCGAGGTCAAGTTCCTCATCGATGCGAACGGATTGCTGCATGTCTCCGCCGTGGAAGCCCGCAGCGGTAAGCAAGCGGAGATCGAGGTGAAGCCAACCTATGGCCTCACGGACGAGCAGGTCGAGTCGATGATCCTGGATTCATTCGATAACGCCGAAACCGATTTCCAGGAACGCCAGCTCATCGAAGCGCGCAACGAAGCGTCCACCATTCTGTCCGCGGTCGAGAAGGCGCCCTCCCATCCGGCGTGGCGGCAACTGAGCGGAGACGAACGCAGCAAAATCGGCGAATTGGTGACCGAGTTGGAGATCCTGCGCGACGCTGGCGATCTCGACTCACTCCGTCGAGGCACTGAAGCGCTCGACCAGGCGACTCGCCGCTTTGCGGAATTGATGATGGATGCCACCGTGTCGTCGGCGTTGCATGGCAAGACCATGGACGCCGCAGATGCGAAGATAGGGGAAGGGCCATCCGCTCCGCACCCCATCGCCCCAGCGGATTTCCGCTAAATTTGTAGAGAACGAGAGACATATGTCAAAGCAGAACCAGCAGCCCCCCATCGACCTCAGCAAGCCGCCTGGACCCAATATGGTGCGCGTCACCTTCCTTCCCGAAGGTCGCACTGTAGAGTTCGAGTACGGCACCATGCCCTACGAACACCACGGCAAGCCGATGTCGTTTCTCGACGTGGCCGAGAACTTCAACATCTTTCTCGACCATGCCTGCGGAGGCTCGTGCGCATGCACGACCTGTCACCTCTGGGTGAAGAAGGGGGCGGATGATATCTCCGAGGCTGACGACGACGAATTGGATCGCATGGAAACAGCGGCGGATGTGCAATTGAGCTCAAGGCTCGGCTGCCAGGCGGTGATAACCGGGCCTGGCACCTACGTGGTGGAAATTCCAAGCTGGAATCGTAACTACGTCTCAGAGGGCAAACCGCTCGCACTCGTCGAATCTAAGTCTTAGATGAAAGACCGGGAGGAAATATGCCGCAAGAGCTTACCTGGAATGATTCGGAAGAGATAGGGATTCAACTGCAGGAGAAGCACCCGGAGATCGATCCGTTGACGGTCCGGTTCACGGATCTACATCGCTATGTGACAGAGCTACCGGGCTTCACCGACGACAAAACCAAATCGAACGAGTCGAAGCTCGAAGCCATTCAAATGGCGTGGCACGAAGAGTACAAGGATGCATCTTAAGATAGCCTGTAATGATGCTTGTTTGAGCGACTGAATGATCTCACTGTACACCGGTTGTACGCCGTGATACTCATTGCCCGTGAGAAATCTGCTGAAAAGCGCTCACGGGAGCGTCAGACCGTATACCCGGCATTCTGCTGAGTGCTCCCATCCCCCCGATCACGACGCCTGTTCCTGCCCAAAGTGGCTGTACGTCTTCAACATCGGCACGGGGAAAAAAGACCCGCAGCTCACTGAACACACCATCCTGGGTTGAGGCTCAACAGATCGGGTCCGATACGCTTCGCGGCATGGACCCCGAGATCGCCGCTGCCCGAGTGGTCACGAATAAGCAAGACAGAGAGCGGATGACTGTCTCTGCTGCTTGCGATTTCTGGATTGACCGGACTCAGCGGCAGTTTGGAGAAGGCGGAAGCCTGCCTCAGTACAAATCGCCGGGTGAACTTGTCCGAGCGCATGATGGAGCGCTACAGAGTGCCGCCCCACGAACAGTATTTGCGCCCACGTAAATCAACCTGCCAGTAGCCTTGCGTTAATGAAGGTGTTAACACATCGCCGTTATCGCAGGTGAGCGAAGCCGGTGTTGCGATCGAGGTTGTATTGAATTGGACTACGACATCGCGTGAGCGTGGATAGGCGCTCAATTGCAGTGTGCTTCCCCCTGCGTTCGTTATCTGCTGAACCATGACCATGCCGTCGGTGCGTATAGGGCCAAAGTCGACGACACTGCCCGCACCGTTCAGCCGCGGATCAGGATTGTTCTTGCTGATTCCGACGGGAACTAAGCTGATAGTCGTACCCTGATTTGCGATCGTGATCTTTCCGACGGTGTATCGCCGATTGCCGTCGTCGTTCCCGAAGAGTAGGGCCCGTTCCGGGCCTGAGTAGAGCCCTACTCGTACCTCGTATACGCCGTCAGCCATAGTCGATGGAAGCCAGTAGGTCAGAACCTTGTCGACCACCTTTTCGCCTACGCTCCAACTGCTGGTTGGCGTTGAAAGGCCGCCGCTCACTACACCGGAGAGAGCATCCGAACCAGCGGGCGTATCGCTGCTCACGAAGTGGATGAAATCCTGATAGGACGACCCGGGAACAGCCGTGTTCACATTCCAAATCATTTGAATCTGGAAGGAGCGTGCGGCGGTTTGTTTGAAGGAGTAGACGGCAGGCGTGGCAACGGTATTTTCGGCAAGGATATCAGCCTGATTCCGTGCATTTGCGTAAATGCCTTGTGGGGTCATGGAAAGGTCCACCACTCTCCCACCCATCAGAGCAGTGTAGGCAAAGTACTTGCTTCCCGTGGCGGCCCAACCGTATTGCGGTATCTGGACCGATCCCCAGGAGAACACCGCAGGCGTGCTGTTCGCGACGATACTGTCTCCATTTGGATAGTTGACCCGCACAATAGAAAAGCTCCCGGCTTTGGCCGCGGTGCTGGTGTCCACCCATGCTCCATTTACCCAATAGAAGATGCTGCTTGGTGTTTGCAGGGCATACCGTGCTGCGATGGGCGATACCAGGTTCTGCTCAAGCAACGCGCGCGGCACAGACTGCCATAAGCTATCGGCTAGATATGGGGCATGCCCGTAAATAATCTCCTGCATGCGATAGGCATCCAGCGTCAATGTTGTCATGGCGCCATTTGGCAGCCAGCGGTCGTAATACCCCATTCCGTAATTGATTTGCAGGGGGTGAACCCTGGTCAGATCAAAATCGACGAAGAGTGGTGCTTGCGGCCCGTTCGTGATTGGCGTGCTTTCCGCGCCGAACTGGGCTTCAACACCATCAAGGAGACCGCTCCAGAACCAGTGGTACTTGCCCTCTCCAAAAACTGGACCGTTCTCGACGCTTCGCTCGTAAGCCCACAGGGCAGCGGATGCGTCCCGATATGTCCCGAACTGATTGTTCCCTTCTGCATTGGGGTCGCTATCGGCACGCCACCATGGTGTCGCAGCGGAATTGACGTCAATGAAGGAAGCATTCGTGTCGTAATTCGTGTGTATGTCCGGAGACTGCGTACTCGCATTGCTTACGAAAAGGCTGGGCTTGGTTGCAAACGACTCAATATTGGTCTGTGGATTTACCCAGGCCACCATCTGCGTTCCGTTCGGATTCTGCATCGTCGCTGCTGGAGTGTAACTGGAATAATCCGGGTAATAGTCGGTGTAGTTTTCGTGGAGCGCGAGGAAGCAGGAGGCCGCTTTTGCTGCGGATCCGATGGCCTTCATCTGTGTATCGCCGCCCAGAGATGCGTTTGCAGGGTATTGGCTTGGCAACGCGTTATCGTAGCCGTATGCCTGCCAGGTCCCGATGATGACTGAGCAGTTCCGGATTCCATTGTCATTCAGGTTGGCCAACTGTGACGCTATTGTGGCGAACTGCGCTTCGCCTCGAACGTCCAACATCACTCTGCCGGCAAGAGATGCCATGTATGGCGACGCAGGGTGCTCCGGGTAGGGCAAAACGTTCACGATGTTCTTGGATACGGCGAGCTTCCATACTTCATTCAGTATGTTGTGACCGCCGCTCAGATTCGGTCCGTAAAAGGTCTCCAGTCCATTCATGGTAGTTGCGCTTGACGCAAAAGGTTCGAAGTAGGAATTTTCGAACAGATCCGCAAAGCTAAGATAATTAACAGGTTGCGAATAGTATGGCACTGAGATGGGACGAGATTGGACTGCGGCGGGTAGTTGCCCGAAATAGATATCCTGCATCACTGCCTGGTCCGCTGCGAAGTGCAATCCTGCGAAGAGGCCATCGACCGCGGGTGCAACGGAAAGGTGCATGACCCCCGAGGAATTGGCGAAGGTGAGGGTGGCCGTGGCCGACGCAGGGTCTATGGAGACGGC
Organism: uncultured Acidobacteriaceae bacterium; assembly: GCA_963815025.1. Lineage (GTDB taxonomy): Bacteria > Acidobacteriota > Terriglobia > Terriglobales > Acidobacteriaceae > KBS-83. Next base: position 1,568,924 of record CAWFFD010000002.1, read on the forward strand.
CTGTAATCCCTTTGAGGGGCCTACCCAGTCAATCTTTGATGACAAGGTAAATTCCGCCTGCGGCGAAGCCCCATCCATGGAATCGGTAACGGTCACTGAGCCGACAGAGTAGAGAGAAGTGAGCGCCGGAGCCTGCCATTGGTACTTAAGGACCTCCGAGCCGCTCTTTATCTGGATGGTGAATCCATTGCTCGTCGGCGTGATGGTCGATGTCGAAGTGGTGTCTGCAGGAGCACTTGCAACAACAGATAAAGCCAAGAGAAGTGGGGGGATTATCTTGTTCCGGCCAAGGAAAGATCTTTTCGCAATTATGTTCATGAGTAGGGGCCCTAGGGACAACGTACCTGCGGCAATAAAAGGAACTGTCGCCCGGCCGAAGTCAGAATTAAGAAGTCAATGAATTGGTGACAAGCTAACTATGACGCTCTTTGGTTCTGCCGTGCACCCGGGAACGTATCAACAATAGTTACTAAATATGTATATGCATCGGCTCTCCTCATGTACGTAAGATCGTTTTCAAGTTGCACCATGCATACACGGATCAATGGATGAGGTGTTGATTTGCTAGAGCAGCAGAGGGCGAGTCGGCGGCGTCTGCCCCGAAAGAGGCTACGCAGGTATTTCTCCCTGAATAGCGGTTGCTGCTCACAGCATTCCTCGTTCTACTCAGGAATCAAATTCCCGCTTCGGGATAGGCGTGCCCGGTAGATTAGCTACGCCTTTCAGCCCCGCCTTTTCATGGCGTGCACACCAGCCAGTTTTCATTTCGGGAAGGGTGTCATTGGGGGTGTCATGGCCTGACACGCTGAGTCTTTGCTCGAATCCGCCGACAACGGGTTCATTACAGCCATAGAAAAAGCACTTCGACATATGGCCCACATCCTCTCCAACCGCAATCTAAACAGACTGGTTGGGAAATGTAGTTCCCCATTAAGTAGCAGAAATTTCCCTTAAAGTTCGACCTTCCCGTGCCGAGCGGCATAACAATCGGAGAGTAAGAGAGCCGCACAACGCAAGGCTCACGCTCAGGATATAGCTCTCCACGCTAGCGCGACATGCGATCCAGGAAGTGAGTCGCCAGCAGCGGAATGTCCGAGCGCCGCCCGCGAAGCGGCGGAATCCGCAGCGTCACCACGTTCAGCCGGTAATACAGATCCATGCGGAAGGTTCCCTGGTCACTGCAGCCGCGCCCGCTGGACGGATCTCCTTCTCTTGCAGCACCCACAGCAGCTTGCCCTGCAGTTCCGCTGTCAACTGGCCAATCTCGTCCAAAAGCACCGTGCCGCGCTCCGCCGAAGCCATCACGCCCGGTGATGCGGAACACCTCGACATGGGGATACGCCGTTCCACCAAGATTCAAACGAGGTCTGCCCGACGGGCCTTCGCGTTCTTCACTCCTTGAGGATTGCCAAGATCAAGAGCAGCGGGATCAAGAGTAGGAGAAACGCCATCACGAGGGCAGCAATTGGCTCGGACGCCCGTTTGCGACTGGCTACCTCCTCGACCGCTAAACGCTCGTCCTGCATTGGCCCTGATCCCCTAGGTATTCGGGATAGCTTAGCGGACAAGTTCCGGGCCGCATATGACCCCTACGCAGCAGGTAGCGTTCTCAGCACAAAGGTTCATTAAAGGCCCGCCCTTAGAGCACGGCAAGCCCAATTTCAATCCGCTCCAAAACTTCCGTTCCGCCGAATCGCACATCATGTTCTACGCCTTCGACTTGCTAGTGAGACGCGGCGAGCCCTGATCAAGGATGTTATGTCGAAACGGCGCGAGATCCTGGCATCGGCGGTCAAGCTACACGACCACATCGGAATCTCGCAGGTTTCAAACCAGGCAGCAAACGAGATGATCGCGTTCGTGAAGAGTCACAGTTTGCGTATTCGTATCAGCGAACGCGTGATTGCAAGACGATCCTACTATCCTTGGATGTTATTCAGTTGGGGAGAATCCATCCGAGCGGCAAGAGTTGGAAATGCTGAGGTAGGACCGGTCCACAGGAGGTCGTCTACCGATTGAAACAGGGGAATTTCCGTGCGAAGTGTTGCGAGGTCGCGAAACAAAAAGGCTCGTTCGCGCTCCCTTTTGAATGTCGCTGCGAGCGTTGCCGCACTAGCGACGTTGACTCGCCATTCCCGTGGATCCAGCGGAATGTGTTCGAGGTGCTTGAATTGGGAGAGGACGGCGGCGGTTGATTTTGCGCCCCAACCTTTCAGGCCTGGGTATCCGTCCGCAGCGTCCCCAACCAAGGCCAGATAATCGGGTATGGAAGCTGGTTCGACCCCGAACTTCTCGATCACACCTGCCTCATCGCGAACCGCACGTTGCCGACGATCGAATTGAACAATGCGTGTCTTCCGGACGCACTGAGCGAGATCTTTATCGGGTGTGCAGATGAGGATGCGATCCACGCGCGGGTCTTGTCCTGCCGCGGTTGCCGCGGAAGCTAAGGCATCGTCCGCCTCATATTCGATCATGGGCCAAACGAGGATACCGAGTGCTGTGAGAGCCTCCTCAAGCAACGGAAATTGTGCCAGCAGGTTCGGATCGATCCCTTCCCCGGTCTTGTACTCAGGCCATAGTTTGTTGCGGAAGGATTCAATTACGTGGTCCGTCGCGACTGCGATATGAGTGGCACCCGCTCGCGTCATCGCCAGCATGGAATGGAGAACAGCGCGAACTGCACCTATTTCCTGGCCTATTGCATCCTTGGCTGAAGGCACGGCGTAGAAATGGCGGAAGAGCTCATATGTTCCGTCAACCAAGTACACTTCCATTAGGAAAGCTTAACTCTTGAGCGATCCCGAGTCTCTTTCTCTGATTGTCGCCCGCGTCTTATTTAGGCAGTCGCCTTGGCCCCGCCCGATTTGCTCACTTCTTCGCCGATTTGGTCGAGATTGACGCCCGCAGTCTCGATGCGGAAGAACCAGGTCACGATTGCCCCAAGTACAGAGGAGACGATCAGACCATAGAGCAGGAAACGCGTGCCGATCGCAGCCAACAGGATCGGAAACAGAAATGCGGTTGCCACCGCGCCAATCTTGGCAAAAGCTGCGGCGAAGCCCGCGCCCGCGCCGCGAATCGCAGTCGGGAAAACCTCACCGGCAAGCAGATAGGTCTGCGCATTGGGGCCGAGGTTAGTCATGAAGTTGAATAGCATGAAGCCGGCAAAGATCAGCGTGATTTTTAGACTGCCAGCGAAATCGACCGAGAGCGATGCAATCAGCAGACCCACCGCACAGCCGATGAAGCCGATGATTTGTAGCCGAATCCGGCCTAGTTTATCGGCAAGCATCACGGCAAAAACAATCCCGATGATCAGTAGTAGCGTGATCATCGCATCTCCCCTGGCAGCTATGGTTGCATTGGCGATGAGATCGCTCATGCTTCGGACGTGTTCCGCATGATGACCGAGGGCTGTCGCCAGGATGGTCGGAGTGAAGATGCCGATACCGTATGTACTGAGGTCCTGCAAGAACCACGGCACAGAGGCAAGGATGGTTGCGCGGCGGTAACGCTTCTGAAACAAGGACAGAAAAGAACCGCCGCCGTGACCGTGGCTGCCCGTTGCGCCGCCCTGTGGTACCAGAGCTATGTTCTGCGGGTATTGGGGCGTACGCTCCAGGAGCCGCCCGGCTGCGACCGTTGCCCGATCTGTGGCGCCACGCGTGTGCAACCAGTTCGCGCTTTCCGTGATGTAAAACCGGCCGACAGTGACAATCAGCGCGGGAATAACTGCGGTGACAAACATCCAGCGCCAAGCGTTGAGATTCGGAACCGCGAGCAGCACCGCATAGCCGACCGCGGCACCGCCCAGAGCACCCACTGCCTGGAAAGCGAAGGCTCCCAAGACCAGGCGGCCGCGGCTGGTGCTGGGAATGCTCTCGGAAATGATCATGTGCGCCGTAGGATAGTCGCAGCCAAGCGCTCGCCGTTTTGCGGAGTGGCCGACTCCTTTTGTGGCTTTGGCTAAGTTATTGGGGCTCGGGCGGAGAAGCATGCACAAAGCTTCGCGGGAGAAATCCGGCTTCGCTCAGCCAAGAACCATCCTCATGGATGCAGTGCTGCTGGACGAGTGGTCAGCCAGTTGCAACGGTTCGGCAGCCAGCGCGAGGACAGTTACAAAGAAGGGCCCGGACGCGAACGCCCGGGCCGGTCATTATTCAGGTGCGACGGCAGTCGACAGTGAGTGTTAGCGACGAACCCGCAGACTGAGCGTCGTCGTGTGTGTAGTTCCTCCGCCGCTAGCCGTTATCGTGATTGGGTAGGTGCCTGTTTTGGCGGATCTGGAAACGGAAATGTTCATATCGGTGCTGCCGGAACCAGGGGCGGCAATCGAGGCGGGACTGAAGCTGACAGTAACGCCCGAGGGCTGGCCGGTTGCACTGAAGCTGATTGCCGAGTCAAAGCCACCGGAGACAGACGTGGTAACAACTGCATAGCCACTCTGGCCCTGATCCAGGGATCCGGAAGTGGGCGAGACGGAAACGCTGAACGCGCCCTTCTGTGTCGTCGTGACCGCCAGAGAGACGGTAGCCGTCGATTTCGTGCTGCCGCTGGTGCCGGTGATCGTGATGGCGTAGGTTCCAGCCGTTGCCGTGGATGCTACGGTGAAGTTTGCGGTCGAAGAACCCGTGCCGGTGATCGAAGACGGGCTGAAGCCGACGGCGACACCGCTGGGCATGCCCGATGCCGAGAGTGCGACCGCCGAGTCAAACCCATTGGAGACAGTGCTGGTGATGGTGGACGCTCCGCTGCTGCCCGCTGCGACAGAGAGGGATGTTGGCGAAGCGGAGAGGCTGAACGAGGGATTCTGCGTGCCCGATCCGGCAAGTGCGCTGATAAGGCCGCTATTAGGGCTGCCCCAGCCGGTTACCAGATCATAACCGGTAACTGCGGAATAGCTGCCGGATGTGCCGCTGATGATGTCATGGAAATCCGCAGCGTAGCTCGATGTCACATTCTGTGAGTAGATGGTCGGGTTGAGGAAGCCAATCGTAGACTTGCCGTTTGCGACCAGTTGCTGATTCACCAGCGCAATGTAGCCCGCCCACATGGGAGCGGCGAAGCTGGTACCGCCGTATTCGTTGGCGAGGCAGGTAGTCTGGTCGGCGCAGGTGTAGAAGCTAAAGTTCGCGTTGGCCGAGACATCCGGTCCGTTGCGCAGGGTGGTGGAACCCTTGTTGCTGGAGTTGATCACGCCGGAGAACTGCTGCCATGAGGGAATCGCGATCTTGTCCGGCGAGATACCGCCGCCGCTATCCGTCCAGGCAGTCTCTGACTTCCAGGGACCGGCTGCGCTGGCAGTTGTCAGATCTGTACCACCGACGGAGACGACATTCGCATCATCGGCAGGCCATGCTTCGTTTCTCGATGACCATGTGGAACTGTCACCGGAGGCCGCGAAGAAGTTCTGGCCCTGCGCTGCCATCTTTTCGAAGTAAGGATCCAGCGTGCTGGGATCGGCCGGCGTCCAGCCCCATGAACAACCGATCGTGGTGGGCAGCGGGTTATGTGTGGTCATCGCGCTGATGATGGCGGTGTCCACGGAACCGACATACACAACAAGGCTGGAGAGGCCGGGCGCCATACCAATCGCTTGCGTCATATCGAGCGTTTGTTCCGTGTCATCACAATTGCCGCCGGCCGAGTTATCCGTGCAGGCGGTGCTGGTGCCGTCTGTGGAGAGCAGGGTGACAGGCACGTTGTTCGTCTGGCCGACATTCTTGAAATATGTATTCAGGTCGGCGAGGTCGGTCCCTTCGTATTCGAAGAGACCAAGGTTCTGACCGGAGCCGTTGAGCGATCCGTTGCCGTAGTAGGCGGCGCGCATGTCGCTGCCCAGGAACGATGCCGACGGACCGGAACCGGTGGTGGCGTGAGATACAACCTTGTCAGGCGAGATGCCATGGGCCGCCGCGTAGTCGCTCTTCTTCACCAGCATCGGGTGCGGGATGGAGTAGTTATCCAGACCAGAAACGTGCCAGAGAGTGAACGGCAGACCGGTGGTCGGCTCACGATCCGGAGCGTAGAAAGTACGGTTCTCGGTGGGGTGCTGGTAGGTGTGCATGCTGACGTGGAACGCGGCCTGAACCGCAGAGACAGGCCCTTTGATCACCACGTCCATGCCGTCACGCGTGCCACCGATGACAGCGAAACCGTTGCCCTTCATGTATTGCACGACGGCGTTATAGTCCGCCTGGGAAGGACCGAACTGGGCGGTGAACTCCGGCACTGTGAGGTAGTGATGATAGCTGGGGCTCGATGGATCGTAGATATCACTCACCACGCGGTCCAGCACGGCCTGATTGCGGAGCGGCAGGACGACGTCGAGCGTCATGACTTGGTTCGCGGGGAGCCGGCCGATGGCCTGCGCCTTACCACTGCGCACCACGTCACGCATATTGTGTGTCAACAACGTTTGCGCGTAAGAGCTGGATGGCATGGCCAGCACGGCTCCGACGACTGCGAGCAAGATTGCACCTGTTCTACGGATCACGGCTTCTCCTTAAATAAAATGACTCGGTGGGACGACGTTACATATTTGTGGGTTGAAGACGACCGAGTGTTCTACTCCCGGAGTTTCCAGCGAGTCAATTTCTTTCTTGAGATTTCAGCCTGAAAGGTGGAGCCCGGTCTTAACTACCTGATCACGAGGACCGATTACTCGCGAGCCGCCTTGCACCACGAGTGAAGCGGGCTCAGCAAGTACCAATAAGCAACTGTGAAAAATGGAAATTCGATTGTCTTCTAGCAGTTACGTATTTCTACTTCGCTCGCGGTGGTGTCATCTCCAGAGCCCAGATGGCCATCGGGCGCATGTACATTCCAGCGCGAAAATTTCCACTGATGTCCCAGGCCTCCGGCGTTCGAAACCAGTAGCCCTTGGTCTCATAAATGACGTGGTAAAGCCCCCAGGTTGTCTTGTAGGCTTCGTCCTTCATCCCGTCGCTCATCAAGAGGCCTGCATAGCCGGCGGTCGTGCCGACCCATACTTCCTTCGCTTCGTCATTCGAGAGAATGGAGCCGTCACCCCCCATGCCATTGGCAGCTCCCATCTCGCCATTGCCGAACTTCATCACATTGAAGGCGAATATTTTCTTCAGTGCCGAAACCTGCATCGCGTACGGCACGATATCGCCGAGGCCAGTCAGATTTGCATACCACTGGCCGGCAAGTTGATCGGCCTGAATCGCGTCCTTGGACTCGCTGCTTGTGTCGTAGCGAAAATACTCGCCATTCCACAGTTGCGAGATGTAGGTCTTCTGTCCTTTCAGGAACAGTGCGTGGTATTCATCCGCTGTCTGTGTGTCTCCCAGGATGCGTCCGGTTTCCTCTGCTGCGCGTAAAGCGGCCAGCCAGAGTCCGCCGGAATACGCGCTTACCCCGCGTACCACCCAGGAGTCGTAAGTTTGGTCCGGATAGCCACTGTTCTCGGGTACGCCGCCGCCATGATCAAACTGGCGGAGATACTCAATGGCGTCTTTCATCGCAGGCCAGGTTTCGCGGAGAAAGGTAGTGTCCGTGCGGCCCGTGAGCACATAGTCGCGATACACCATCAGCACAAACTTCGAATTTAGATCCTTCCAGTCGTTGGTGTCCTGCCAGCCCGGCTCATTCACGGCGATGAACGGGTCGCCTTCCGGGACGCCAAGGTCATGCGGGACTGCGCCCCGTTTCTTTCGCTTATGTGTGACCGGCGTGCCGCTTAGCGCTGTCTTCCATACCCAGAGTCCCTGCTCTGGCCACTCTTGCGGAACAGTATCCGCAAACTCCCGCAGCACCTGCTTGTCGATCGTTGGCCAGAATTTCAATAGCGGCAGCGACGCGTAGAAGCGAACGTCAAGCGTTCCGTAGTAGGCGTAGTCGAAGCATTCCAGCAGAGCAAAGGATGGCGGCGCGTTCGGATCGGAGCCAGCCTGGCGGCCCCAGAAGGTTCCGCCATCCGTCAGCGCATAAAGCTCGTTGAATAGCATCCCGCGATACCAGAGCGGCTTGCTCGCATCATTGACGTAGGGTGCCTGCCACTTGTCGATCGCATCACTCCACTCCGTGGAATGGAGCAGCCCGTCACGAGCGATCTCCCAGGCGTGCTTGCCCGATGTGCCGTAGAAGTCTGTATATCGCCGGTCCCACTTTCGCCCTTCTCCGAATTGAACGACCGGGAAATCCCATGCGAGGACCATGGGGATCACCTTCTTCTCCCCCGGCTTCAGCGTGAAGCGCAGAGCGATGGCGCCGGCCAGCTTCTCCTTGTCGCTCACCCATGATTTGTCGTCATTGCCAAGCCTGCCATCCTTCGAAAACGGCGCCCATACCGCTTTGCCATCTCCCTGGGCTTGAAATGCCGTCTGGTAGCTGACCTCCACGCCAGGAGAATCCATCGCGGCGATGACGAACTGGCCATCCCATTCGTTCGGCGTATCGCCCGCACGGTTTCTGTCGAAGACGATGCCTTTCATCGTGCCGTTGCCAACGGCCTCGCTCCTGAAGTCGTTGTGGTTCCCTTGGTTCGGCGTTCCGCTAAAGTCCCGCGTAAAGGTTCTGAACCAACCTGACATATTGGTCCACGAAAAAAGAACAGAGACGGTGACAGTCTTATTCGTAGGGTTTTCGGCGTGCCAGCGATAGACGGCGACAGGATAGCTGGATTCACGGTAGTTCTCGGGCAGGATCGGCGAAAGCTGCTCCAATACAACATGAGCGGGGAACTTATCCCACTTGTAGACGAACCACGCCTTGGGATAGAGCGCGTAGTAATCTCCGGCTCCTACCGGATAATCCCACTGCCAGCTCGATAGTTCATTGCCTGTGGGATGGCCATTCATCAGGACGCGGGCAATGCCATGTGCATCTCCGTCAGATTGCTGGAACATGGCGAACTGATTGGCATACACCGGTTCATATTTGTGAACCCCGGCCTTGATATGCCAGCGTGCGAAGTCGCCGCGATAGCTGCGGGAAAAAGTTCCCGCGCCAAAGCCGCCAACGGGAACTCCCTGCCAATAGCCGTCGTCAATATCTCCGGCAACGCGCGTGACGCCAGGGTTGTTGAGTGGAAGTCCCAGGGGACGCTTCCATGCAGCCTGGGGAATCGCATCGCCACCCCACGCCGCGGAGGCACACAGCAACAAGAACGCACACATCAGAACGTGCACCGACGAGCGTTTCAAAAGACCTCCGAAGCAGCATGCGGTAGGTGCGCTTTTTTGCCTAACTAGTTGCTGGATGCCCAGTACTTATTGAAGCCGATGTAGTCGGAGGGCATGGCTGCCAGGATCTTTCGGCGCATCTCCAGTAAGTCGACCGAACCGATCGTCTTGTAGATGACTTTGCCGTCCGGACCGAGCACGACCGTGTACGGGACCGCCGATTGCCACGTCGGATCGAAGGCCGCCTGCAGTGCCGCCGTGTCGTCGGATCCGAATAGCAGGTTGCGGCTGGTGGCGTGCTTTTTCTGGAGGAAGCGCAGGACGCTGGGCTCCTCATCCGGCATGTTGGCGGACACCGTCACGAGGTCGAAATCGCGGCCGCTGTACATACGGTACGTGTCCTGAAGATCGGAGAACTCGACCAGGCAGGATCCGCACCACGTCGCCCAGAAGTCAATCAATGTGACGTGACCACTCGGATTTGCGCGCAGTTTTTTCAAGCCCGCAGCGTCCACCTTCTCCACATGAACTGGCGTTGCTTCGATCTTTTGATCCGTCGCCTCTCGCTGCGCGGATTTTTCCGGCCACTTCGTCGAGCATCCGAAGACACCGGTGTGCGTGACCGCTATTTCTTTTCCTGCCAGCAGCGCATCGATGGCATTCTGCGCATCGTGCGTCTTCACCTTTTCAATGCGATAGCTGTTGTCGAAGTGTCCCTGATAGCGAAGGTGGCGGCTCTTATCAAAGATAAAGACGTGCGGAGTCGCCTGGGGACCGTATGCCGCGGTGACAGCCGGCGTGTCTCCGGCAGAGAGGTAGGGATAATGAAGATGCTTGTATGCCACGCGAATCTTCATATCGTCGAGCGTGTCGCTCACATCAGAGGAATCGAGCTCATCGATCCGGATTGCCTTCGGGTCGTTGCCTTGGATAGCGACAACGGCTACACCTTTCTTGCTGTAGTCCTCATACAACTGCTCGATGCGGCGCTCATACATCTGCGCGATGGGGCAATGGTTGCAGGTAAAGATCACAACCAGAACCGGGCTGCTCGCGTAGTCGCTGAGCTTATGGATCTTTCCATCCACGCCGGGCAGCGAAAAATCAGGAGCGGGAGAACCCAGGGCAAGAATGGGATGAGCCGGTTGCCCCCAGGCGGTCAGGGAAAGCAGCAGTACACATATGCATGCAAACCTCTTCGACATTGTTCCTCCGTCGCATCGGCTCGGCGGCAATCGATTGTCGGGCCGTCGCGAAGCCTGCCAGTAATCTTACTCGTGAACCCGACCGGCTGATTAGTATGAAAGACCTATGGCCGGAGATAGACCGCTGGCTGCTCTGTGCTGAAGATTCGAGTCATCGTCCGGCTACGGACAGCAGTAGCGTTGCCAGAAGGAGGCACGCCAGGCCCAGCATAAGCAGAATCGTCGCGCTCCGGGAAGCACGCTTCCATTCCGCGGTAAGAATTCCAGAGATAGTGGCAGTGATGATCATGAAGCTCTGAAACAGCCCCCATCCCACGGAAACCCCGAGCGCACCAAGCAATACCGCGCTCATACCGTAGAGAGCGAAGGCGCCCATCCACAGCACTGCCATCAGAGTTGGCCAGATGACTTCCCCGCAATCATGCTGGAAGACGTGCCAGCTCCCGCCTCGCCACAGCAGAAAGACGCTGTAGGCTGCATTTGGAACAAATCCGCCGAGCAGAGCGATCGGCCACACTGCATACGCCGCATGGACCGGCGAATTCCCAACCAGGACCGCTTGCTGCGCGAGTCCTTGCCCAAAGGCGAATGCAAAGTTCAACATCGGCGCCATCAAGCCGCAAAGGATTGCCAGCAGGATCGCTATTCCATAACCGCGTTCATCTCGAATCTCATCGCTGTCGCTGCGCTCCCGTCTCTTGCCTCCAATGGCCGTCAACGCGATGCCCGTGATCATGACGAGGACGCCCGCCAGAATCTCGGTGACTGCGGCGCGGGAGATATGGGTTGGAAGACCGAAGAACAGCGGAATCAGCGTGCCAAGAACAGCGCCGAGTCCGACGATGATTGCGTAGGCAATACCCAGGCCGAGTTTTCGTACAGAAATACCAAAGAGAATCTGCGCCACGCCCCAACCTGCTCCGAATGCAAGCGGAACGACAAAAGCAGCAGGAGCGAGCCCACGGTAGGCCGCAAACAGATGGTTCACCAGCAGCAGCGCGAGCGTCCATGGAAGAATCACCAGCGAGACAACGCTGAAAATAAGCCAGAGATTTTCCCATTTCCATGTGCGGACAAACTTGCTGGGGAGCATGCAGTTGCCCGACATAACGCCGGCAAGCAGCGTGAGCCCCACTCCTTCAAGGACCGCCGCGGTCATCTCATGCTTTCCATGCGTGGTCTCAATCTCGAAGAAGCGTCATGTCACCAAGGAAGCGCGAACCGCCTGGGTGCTCCTTCAAGTATAAGGAGCGGCTATAAGGGACGGCCTGCGATGGAACGCAACGCTCTGGACTTAAACTTAATAGGCAGGGAAGGTTGGGGTAACGGTGTTGCAGACCGGCAGCAGGAAATGCAGGCTCGGTCTAGCTCAGTTCCAGCGATGGGCAGGCTCGGTCCAGCCAAATGCATTTGGAATCAGGCGCAGCTCAGCCGTCGCCACATCGTTGAAGTACACCGAAACGATATCGAATCGCACGTGCTTGGGTTGCTCGCGCAGACCGCTCATATACAGGCGAGCCATGCGCCGGATCATGCGCCGCTTATCGGCGTCCACTGCCGATTCCGCCGTCGCAACATCGAACCGGCTGCGCGTCTTGACCTCGACGAAACACAGGGTATCGCCTTCCCAGCAAACCAGGTCCAGATCGCCTGGCTGGCGTGAGGAGCGCCACCGACGGGCCACCACCATGCAGCCCTTCTTACGCAGGTGGAAGTAGACAGCCTCTTCCCCATGGTCCCCCAGCGTCAGGTGCGCGCTGCCGTCCTGCTGCTGGAGAGACTGACGTCCCGACCATCGATCGATCGTCGGTATCAGAAGTTCCAGCATTCGGACCCGCTCTGTCGCCAAGCGTGTCATGACGACATTCTGCGGCCAGAAAGTACCGAAGGGAATGTTACTTAGGTCGCAGATGCATCATGCGCGGTGGCATGCGACCTACGAATAGGGCAGCAGTCACTGGCTCCTTTTCGATCCCTTTTGGCCCGTTTCGGAACGGGTTGCCGGAAGAAAGGTGCAAGTGTCATTACCTGCGATATGCCACTCACCCTGGTGGTGCATGGGGTGCCCCATCGGCCCGTTGCTACGCTCCCAGACATGGAAACCTATCACGTTCTTGCCGCTGGTACCGTGCTCTGGATGCTCGCTTCGGCGGGAGCAACTGATTCACATCTCCCTACCCTCCTGACTGCTAGTCTGACGGTAGGAGCCTTATTGATTAGCCGAATGGTTCGCCGTCGGGGAGAGAAGCTATGACTCGCGGCGCCGAGCCGGTCAGGAGTGGAATGGCGTCAAAGACGGCCTGGACAGCCTGGATATGGTTTGCCGGAGCTGCGGTCTGGTGGGTCAGCGCCGCCCTGGCTGTGCACTACAACCATCGTACCCATGCGCTCATATCCCTGGCCGTCTCAGCGCTCTTCTTTTTCGCCGGCCTTCTGTGGCTGAAGATGCCGCCGCGGAAAGACTAGGCCGTGGTTGCCGGGTCAGAACTCATCGTGATGCGGGCTCTCGCTCATGGGCCTACCCTGTGTTGCCCAGAGGATGCAGATCAGGCCAAGTATCACGCAGCCAGCCACGCCAATCAGAATCCAGGTCATCGGTTCTCCCACCCAGGTCATTGTTGATTGCTCCCGGAGCCAGCTGCTCCCACTGATACTGTCCATTTCAATGTAGCGCGGCCTGCTCCGGTTGGAAAGGCGGTCGATCTCATCGGCTGAATCGCGTATCCAGCAGATCGAGCTCCCGCTCCAGCTTACGCAACACCTGGTCGCTGACGCGATCTTCATTGCGCATCTTTACCAGCGTTGCCCGCTCCGCTGCACGAACGCGGCTGTTCAACTCGTACATCTGGTTCCACTGTCCGGCTGTAGGGTCTTCCACGTCCTTGGGGCGACCATCCACCATCGCGTACCGCTCTTTGTAGTGATGCATCACGTCCAGCCATACGGCTTCGTCAGGGCGGTTCTTGTCGGACTCGATAGATTCCAGGTAATCCAATGCGCCGCGCAGCATCTGCCGGCGCGCTTCGCGCTCCACCATCTCCAGTGGATCGGCTTCGCACAGACCAAGCGCACGAATGAGCGAGGGCAGCGTCAGCCCCTGGACGACCAGTGTCACCAGGATGACCGAAAAGGTAAGGAAGATGATGACCTCGCGTTGCGGAAACGGCGAGCCATTGTCGATCGTCCGTGGCAGCGAGATGGCCGCAGCCAGCGCCAGCACCCCGCGCATGCCGGTCCAGCCCAGCACAAAGACCGCCCGCGGTTTGAGACGGGCGTAATTCTGTTTGAGCAACCGTGCGCGGAGGAAGTATGCCAGCCATGATCCGGGATACATCCAGAACAGGCGCAGCGCAATCACCACTCCTGTAAATATCGCCGCGTCGAACAAGAGCTCCCGATGACTGATGCCACGAATGCCGGTGAGGATAAAAGGAAGCTGTAGTCCGATCAGGATGAAGACAATGCCATTGAGCAGAAAGTCCAGCGTGTTCCAGACGGCGGTATTTTCCAGCCGGGCCTGTGTACTGAATACCTCGGAGCTTTTGTGGCCCAGATAGAGTCCGCAGACCACGGTAGCCAACGGACCGGACACGTGCATGCTCTCCGCCAGCAGATAGGAGACATAGGGAGCCATCAGGCTCAGGGTGATCTCGATCGGTGGATCGGTGAGACGCATTTGCAGGCGATGGATCAGCCACGCAGCAATGAATCCTATGATGAGCCCACCTCCAACCAACGTCAGCAGTCGCAACAGACCCTGCCCGAATCCCGGCTCCTGGCCGCTGACGACCAGGCCGACCGCGAACTCCAGCGCCAGCAGCGAGCTCGCATCGTTCACCAGGCTCTCGCCTTCGAGGATATCCACGAGGGCGCGAGGAAGTCCGACCCGCGCGGCAATGGATGTAGCGGCGATCGCGTCCGTGCTGCACACAACGGCTCCCAGCACCAGGCCCAGCCGCCAGTCGAAGTTGTCCGGGAGCAGGTATTCACTAGCCACCGCCACCCCAAGCACGGTGAAGCCGACTAGGCCGAAGGCCAACAGCAATATGCTCACCAGGTGAAAGCGGAAGTCATGCCAGGAAGTATTGAAAGCTGCCGCGAAAAGCAGCGGCGGAAGCAGAACGAGGAAGACTATGTCCGGATTTAGCGAAATCTGTGGCAGGTTGGGGATAAAACTCAACAGCAGGCCGCCTATCACCAGCACGATGGGATAGGGCGTCTGAAAGCGCCGCGAAAGCGTAGTGAGTGCTCCCACCAGAAAGAGCAGCAACAACAGGATCAGTTCTGCATGATGGATGCCGCCTGCGCGCATGCTCTCTCCTCGCGGCTTCAGTCTAGCGTCTGCTCAGCAGGAGCGCGACCCGCATTCTGCGATGAAATCCCGGGGATAGAATCAGCAGAGATATGCAACTCGATGCGATCCAGGCAGCTTTGCGCGAAGCCCAGCTCGACGGCTGGCTCTTTTACGACCATCATCATCGCGACCCCATCGCCTACCGTATTCTCGGGCTGGGCGAGGAGCTGCTCATCACCCGGCGCTGGTACTATTTCGTGCCTGCGGCGGGCGAGCCGCGAAAACTGGTACACCGTATTGAGAGTGGCCGGCTTGACCCGCTTCCCGGCAGGACGCGCGCCTACAGCTCCTGGCAGGAACTGGAAGCTGGTCTGGGGCACATGCTGAGCGATGCAAAGCGCATCGCCATGCAGTACTCGCCACGCAACGCCATCATGTATGTGTCCATGGTGGATGCCGGAACCATCGAGGTTCTTCGCGAGCTTGGCAAAACCATCGTGAGCTCCGCCGACCTGGTGAGCCGTTTCGAGGCTGTCCTGACTCCGGAGCAGGAGAAGAGCCACTACGAAGCGCAGGGCAAGATAGATACGATCCTCGAGGCCGGCTTTCGCGAGATTGGGCGCCGCGTCCGCTCCGGGAGCGGCACAACCGAATACGAGATGGTCCAGTGGTTCCAGCACGCCATGGGCGACGCCGGCCTGGTGTGGGAACACGGTCCCAATGTCTCCGTAAATGCCAACAGTGCTGACTCACACTACGAGCCCACAGCAGAGGCGCATGCGCCTATTCGCTCCGGCGATTTTCTGCTGATCGACATCTGGGCACGCCCGAACCGGGAAGGCGTCACCTTCTACGACATCACATGGACCGGCGTTGTCGATCGCGATCCAACACCGCCGGAACAGGCGGTCTTCAACACCGTTCGCAATGCCCGAGATGCAGCGGTGGAAAAGGTCAAGCAGGCCTTTGCGGCAGGGAAGCCGATTGCCGGCTGGGAGGCCGACGATGCAGCCCGCGCCGTGATACGCGATGCCGGCTATGCGGAGTACTTCACCCATCGCACTGGCCACAACATTGGCGCCGAACTGCACGGCAGCGGCGCCCACCTCGACAATCTCGAGACACACGACGAGCGTCTTCTGCTGCCGCACACCTGCTTTTCTGTCGAGCCGGGAATCTACCTCAGGGAATTCGGTGTTCGCAGCGAAGTCAACATGATGACCGGTGACCGGGAAGCCCGGGTCACCGGCCGCGTTCAAACGGAGTTGGTCAGGGTATAGGCACGGCACAGCGGGCCTTACGAAGACCGGATAAGCCCTGCGGTATATTTGGTGGAGACTCTCCATGGCAACCACCCCTCCGGCCAAGGCCGCGACCACCAGCAAAAAAATCGAGAAGGCATCGGAACCCAAGAGTCCGCTGTTTTCCACTGCGCTTCTCGCGGGCTGGCTGGTTCCCGGCGCCGGTCACCTTCTCAGCCGCCGCTGGGTGCGGGGCGGCCTGCTCTTTGCCGCCATCGGCCTGATGTTCGTCCTCGGTCTGCTCATGCAGGGCAAGCTCTACGCGGCGAATCCTGGCGATCCGCTCGATTTTCTTGGCTTTGTGGGCGATCTTGGTTCGGGCCTGATGTACATTGGCGGACGTCTTTTCGGCGTTGGACAGACGCCGGTACAAGTGGTGACCGCGGACTATGGCACCAAGTTCATCGTCGTAGCCGGCCTGCTGAACGTTATCGCCGCGGTCGATGCGCATAACATCCGCATCGGGAGGAAATCGTGACATTGGCTCCCTCCCACTTCACGGCTGTCCTGCTCTTCGCGCTCTTCGCATCCACCGTCTTCGGCATCACGCAGCGCAGCGAACCGCGCGCCATGATGCGCTACGGGGTCTATTGCTTTGTGCTCTTCGCAGGCTCCGTGATCGTGGCAAGCTGGTTGATGTACTTCATCCACCGCTAGCCCGCTCTAGGTGTCATCTCGACCGAAGCGAAATGGAAGGCCTGCTTCTTTTGCTCGCAGCGCGGTCCTGCTTGAAGTGAGCGACCAACGGAAGCAAACCCCGCAGACCGCGCCACCGGCGCCCCTGCCCGAATGGCGAATTCCTAGTTCCGTTGCCACACCATGGCGTCGAAGGTGTGCCGTGACTTGAATCCCATGCGCCGGTAAAGGAGCAGCGCTTCCTGGTTGCCTTCTGTCACCGTGAGCGATATGTAGTCGAGCCCCATCGCGGAAAGAGCCTGCATGCACTGCGTCAGCAGCAGCCGTCCCAATCCGGCGTGCCGAAGGGCGGGCTCGATGCAAAGCTGCGTGACGTGACCCGTATCGACATTGACACGCGAGCATAGGACGATGCCGGCCAGCTCCTCGCTGTCGCGGTGCGCCAGCACCAGCGAGGTTGCCGGATCGAATTGGCCGCAGCCAGGAAAGCGCACAATATTGTGCAGAAAGCGCAGCGAGCCGGCGGTGCTGCGGTATTGATCGTTGATCACGCTGTCCAGGTGTCCACGATAGGCAAGCGAGATCAACCGGCCCGCCGCCGCAAAGTCGCCGTCTCGCCAGGGCCGCAGGTGCAGGGATGCGGGCACCGGAGCGGACGCGGGAGGGAGTTCGCGGCGCAATTGCCGTTCCATGAAGACGCGCGGATACGACTCGAAACCGTGGCGCGTGAATACCTCACGGAACTGTCCCTTGGGGTGCAGCAGAAGCTGTGTCTCTATCCGGCCTGTGCCAGGTGTGCTCTGCAGCAGCTCCAGCGTATGCTCCAGCAGCCGTGCTTCGATGCGGTTCGCGCGTTCGCGTGCGCGGGCCGTGGCAAATACATCTCCGATCACGGCCTTGTGCTGCTCATAGACGCAGAAAACGTAACCGGCAGGGCGGCCATCTTCCGTCGCAACGAAGCCGGGCAGGATCCGCGAGTCCAGATAGTCGAGCAGGAGCTGAGCCGATGTCCTGTAGTCCCAGCGCAGGCGCCGCTGCCACAGTTCGGTCTCCTCGGTCAGCAGCTCACGTAACGACGAAGCGGCAAAATGACGCAGATCGAGCACATCCTGGCGAACCATCGCGCTTCTGGACAATGACGCGGCCAAACGGTGCTCTCCCGCCATGCTCTGTTACCTGCGAGTGTAAGCGTGGCCTTCCGGGGCATGCAAAGAGAGAAGCGAGACCTGCGCGTTACTTGTGTGATGACGCAGGTGTATCGTCGGTGCCGAGCGCGTCGACCCGGTACACAGAAACGTGTTGCGCAGGATAGGCAAAGAGTGGGTGATAGGCGCGGTTTGCCAGCAGCGTCTTAAGCTGCGGCAACGCAATATCGCGCACCACCAGGATGTGCGCCTGTGCCGGGATGCCATCCTTGTTGTAATCCAGCACCCTTTTATCGCGATAGAACGAGAGCCCGAACTCCAGATCCCGCCTGACGCGCAGCACAGCGACGGGTTCCTCGTGCGGGGTCACCAGCGTAAGCTCGCGGGCGAGCGGTCGGGCAGAATACGCAAGGTCCACCAGTTGGATCGTGCGTTTGGTCCGCTGAATGGCGGGCAGACCGAAGAACGGCCCGACTCCGAAGAGGAAGAAAAGCAGCACCACCAGGGGAACCATGGTGGCAATCCGCAGACGCTTCACCCCAAATTTACCCACCACCACGAGGATGAGCATGATGGTGGCGATGCCGGTGACGATCGCCGAGACCATCACCCGCGTTGGAGGCAGACCCCCTTCCGCATGAAAGATCAACCATGGCAGCAGCAGCACCAGTGTCACCGTGACGCCGGCCAGCAACGCATGCAGCACCAGCAGCCATGGGCGGATACCCTTCTCCTCCTGGCGCAGGCGGTTGAGATAGTCGCCCGTCAGGATGGTGAGAGGCGGAATCGAGGGCAGGATGTAGCCGGGTAGCTTCGAGCGGGACATTGAAAAGAAGACGATCGGGAAGAGCGTCCACAGGACGAGGAACTCCGGGAAGGCGTCTCCCCAGCGTGCGTGGCTCACATAACGGTTCTTTGCCAGCCGCGTTCGCCACTCATTCACGGATTCGATGGCCGCATCCACCAGTGCGCGCATCGCAATCACCGTCCATGGCATGAGCGCGACCATCATCACCGCGAGATAGAAC
This sequence comes from uncultured Acidobacteriaceae bacterium, assembly GCA_963815025.1. Classification (GTDB taxonomy): domain Bacteria; phylum Acidobacteriota; class Terriglobia; order Terriglobales; family Acidobacteriaceae; genus KBS-83. The sequence continues at coordinate 1,587,685 of CAWFFD010000002.1, forward strand.
CAGCCAGGCTGCTGATGCTCGTACAGGTTGGTGGCAAATCGCTCCAGGTTGTGCTCAAGGAAGAAGACGCGCAGGAACTGCGGATTTCGTCGCGTTACCGCGATGTACCAGGGCAGCACCATCGCCAGATAGAGGAGAATGCCGGGAACCCAGATGGTCCGCCGCAGCAGCGACCACTCGCGCCGCAACGCGATGAAGGCAAAGATGATGGCCAACGCAAGAAAGGGCGCAACCGGACCTTTGGCCAACGTCGCCGCGCCATTGAAGAAGTACAGATCGAAGAGCCAGAACTTCTTGCCGGTCTCGTACCACGCATACCAGCCCAGCATGCCGATGCAGAACGGCGCCGCGAGCTGCATATCCGTAGAGGCGCCGCGCGCGAAGGCGATGATGCCGGCGCAGGTTGCCGTAATCAGTGCGGCATCCAGTTGACCGCCCGGACGGAAACGCCGGATGTGCAGGTAGATGAGTGAAATCAGAATGAAGGCGAAACTGGCGGAGGGCAGGCGCGCTGACCAGTCGTGCACCCCGAAGTCCTTGAAGGAAAACATGGCGCGCCAGTAGTAGAGTGCCGGTTTTTCTAGCCAGGGCTTTCCGTAAAGAATCGGAGTGATGTAATCGCGCCGGGCCAGCATCTCGCGCGCAATTTGGGCGTAGCGCGGCTCATCCGCGCCCACCAGCCCCAGGCCGTCGCCGCCGAAGATCGGAACCAATCCGTAGAAGAGGAAGAACGCCGTGAAGACGAAGCAAACTGCGGTCTCTATGGAGAGCCCCAGCGATGGAAAGCGCGCCGTAAGTGCCTGCAGCCTGGCAAAGGGTGCAGACGCGTGGCTCTGTCCGTCAGTTTCTTTCACAGTCGTCCGGCCCTCAGGCTATCAGATGACTGTTGCAAAAGGGGCGGCTGCCAACTTCGCAGCCACCCCGCTGAATCGGCTTTGGAATGTGACAAACTGCCCGTCGTTGTTGACGATATCGAAGGGAAAGGACGGTACTGGAGCAATTTAGATATGGCAGGAGACCGCGCCGCGCTTCTCCAGATACTTCTGGTGGTACTCTTCGGCGCGCCAGAACGTGCCCGCCGGCACCACCTGCGTGGCAATCGGCTTCGCATACTTGTGGCTCGCGTCAAGGCGAGCGATTGCGTCCCGTGCTGCCGCTTCCTGTTCCGGTGTATGGAAGAAAACAGCGGTACGGTACTGCGTACCCCAGTCCGGTCCCTGCCGGTTCACCTGCGTCGGGTCGTGCAGCTCGAAAAACAGATCCAGCAGCGCCGCATAGCTCACCTTCTGCGGGTCGAAGGTGAGTTCCACTACTTCCGCGTGCCCGGTACGATCCGTGCATACGTCCTTGTATGTGGGATTCTCGAGCGCGCCGCCCTCATACCCTACTGCGGTTTCGACTACCCCCGGCACCTGCTGGAAGCGTGCCTCCACGCCCCAGAAGCATCCAGCTCCAAATGTCGCCTTTTCCATGATTCACTCCAATACATTCGATGCGTTGGTTACCATTAGCGGCTCACACGCTTCCGGCTGCCGGGCTTTGCTGTACGTTTCCGTGCTGGCCGCGTCAGCGGTAGATGTCGCTCTTCGACCTTGCGAAGTGCCCGCGGCGGCTCCGGAGCCTTCTTGCGCGGCCGCCCGGCACGCTCCAGTGCTGCCACTTCGCGTGGTTCCAGCTCACGCACCTCGCCCGGAGGCACGTCCAGCACCAGCGTCCCGTAGCCGACACGCCGGATCTTCTCCACGTGGTGGCCGATCTCTTCAAACAGCTTGCGGATCTGCCGGTTCCGCCCTTCGGTCAGGACGACCTCATACCACGGGTTCTCCGCATCGCGCATCAGCCGGACCGTTGCCGGCTCGGTGAGCACGCGGCCCGCGCCGCCGCCCGGCTTGCCGCGCTCGATCATGATGCCGCGCCGCAACTGCTCGATCGCCGACTCTGTGGGCCGCCCGCTCACCTTCACCAGGTAGGTCTTCTCCACGCGCGCCGCCGCGCGGGTCAGCGCGTTGGCCAGCGTGCCGTCGTTGGTCATCAGCAGCAGGCCCTCGCTCTGGTAGTCGAGCCGTCCCACCGGGAAGACCCTGCCGCCTGTGCGCTCAAAGAACTTCATCACCGTCGGCCGTCTCTCCGGATCGGAAACGGTGGTCACGTACCCTTTCGGCTTGTTCAGCATGTAGTAGCGCGGCTGCTCCGGCCCATGCAGCAGCTTGCCATCCACGCGAATGTGATCCTGCAGCGGATCAGCCTTCGCGCCCAGCTCCGTCACCACCTGGCCGTTCACACGAACGCGGCCTTCGGTGATCAGCGTCTCCGCCTTGCGACGCGAGGCAAGGCCTGCCGCGGCGATGATCTTCTGCAGCCGCTGGGTCGCTCCCGCTGGCCTGTCTGGAAGGCTCACGCTTCGCCTGCCTTCTGCTCTTCCATAACCGGCTCGTCTGTGCTGGATTCTTTCGAGTCCGGGTTGGCGATCGGATCGACAGGCTCGCCTTCGACAGCCTCATCCTCCTCGTCCTCTTCATTCAAGGACTGCTCGGCCTCGATCGTCGTCAGGCCGCCTTCGGCCGCCGGTTCCAGATCGGCATCCTCCAGCTCGCCGGCCATCTTCTCGAACTCCTCGATGCTCGGCAGCTCGTTCAGGTCTTTCAGGCCGAAGCGCAGCAGGAACTCCTTCGTTGTCTTGTAGAGGATCGGCCGCCCAATCACCTGCTTGCGTCCCGCGGTCGTGATCAGCTTGCGTGCGAGCAGGCTGCCCAGCACGCCTGCCGTCTCCACGCCGCGGATTTCGCTGATCTCCGGTCCCGTCACCGGCTGCTTGTAGGCCACCACGGCCAGCGTCTCCAGCGCCTGCAGGCTCAGCTTCATCGGTGGTTTCAGGCTCTTCACGAAGGAGCGGATCGCATCGTGATACTCCGGCTTGGTCGCCATCCGGTAGCCGCCCGCGATCTCGCGAATTTCCACGCCACGGTCACCCGTCTCAAGCTCCGCCATCAGCGCATCCAGCACCTTGCGCAGATACTCGCGAATGGCGCGGTCCTCATTGCGTGCCGCGCGCTTGGCAACCGCCTCCGGGTCGGCTTCCGGGGATGCTCCTTGCTCCGCAGGATCGGCCTGCAATAGGGCCATCCTCAACCGGTTCGACCGGAAGATCGGTAACAGCCTCTGCCAGCGATGGTTCCGTCGTCGCATGCTTCTGCCGCTGAAGCCGCAGCGCTTTCCTGCTCTGCTTGCCATATCTCGCGCACTTCCGGTGCAAACACGGCAACCAGCTGCGCCAATGTCACAGGCTCCTCGGCGGCATATACCACTGCTTCGATCTTTGCTCGTAGACTCATCACGTTACGGCAGCCGCGGCGTTCGCCCGGTGCAGCCCAGACTCCAGACTTCATACTATCGGAGCACGGCCCGGCAACGCGCCGTGCATTTCCAGCGTCTGAGTAAACGGGCCCTCCCCAACTCCCCCGACCTGCCTCCCCCGCAGTCAGGTGGTTCTTCGCGTGTATCGAGCGCTGGCACTCATCTGCATCACGGCTCAACTTTCCCTCGTCAGCACAGGCTGTCATCGCACCCAGGCCGAGAACAAGCCCGCCGCGAGTGTCAGCCCTCCCCTGCCTGCGGTCAAGGTTGCGCCCCCGACACCGCTGGACGTGAAGGCCGCCGAACTTGGCGGCCCCACCTGGGACAATCACTGGGACGTCTTCATCGAGCGCTCACTCCCTCAGGCCATGCTTACCCGGCGTGTTCCGCATGATGTCCGCCGCTATTGCCCGGCTTTCTACCAGATGACGGAAACAGACAAGCGCGCCTGGTGGGCCTATCTTTTTCAGGCCATGGCCGCCGCAGAGGCAGGGCTGAATGCAACGACCAATGTGCGCCACACCGAGCCGGAAGTCGCAGTACCCGATCACGTCACTGGCCGAATCGTTCACCAGGAAGGGCTGCTGCAGCTTAGCTATGAGGACAGCAAGCGATACGGCTGTGCCTTCGATTGGCACGCAGACAAAGACCTGCCCGCGCACGACCCTGCGAAGACCATCCTCAATCCGGTGCGGAATCTCGCCTGTGGCATCCGCATTCTTTCGCACCAGATCATCGACCAGCACAAGCCCATCTTCAGCCCAACCTCTTACTGGTCCACACTCCAGCCGGGGACGCAGAGCTTCGCGGTCTTCGAGAAGCAAATGACCAATCCTCCCGCGGCCTGCGAGCTGCACACGCACACTCGTCGCCATCCGGCAGCAACGCGCGAAATCGCCAAGCAATCGGTCCGCTAAGAGAGAAACGGCGCCCGGTCATCCCAGGCGCCGTTATGTTGCAAGACGGCTATTTCGCGATAGAGCGGAAGACCATGAACAGCACCCCGGAAAGGAGGGCCGCCGCCGGCAGTGTGAAGATCCAGGCCATCGCAATGTTGCGAATCGTGCTCCATTGCAGACCGCTCTTGTTCGCCATCATGGTTCCGGCGACGCCTGAAGAGAGCACATGCGTGGTCGATACCGGCAGACCAAAGCTGTCTGCCGCAAGAATCGTTCCCATCGCTACCAGCTCGGCTGCTGCTCCCTGACCATAGGTCAGGTGTTCCTTGCCGATCTTCTCGCCCACCGTGACCACGATGCGCTTCCAACCCACCATCGTACCCAGTCCCAGCGCCAGTGCGACTGCCAGCTTTACCCATCCCGGAATGAACTTCGTCGACTTGTCCAAGTGGTTCTTGTAGTTCGTCAAAGCCTTGGCATCAGCAGCAGCAAAGGCTGGAGCCTTTGTCTTTTGCATGACCCGAATGCCCTCGCTCGCCAGGTACATGTCGTTGCGCACGTTCGACTGCTGATCCGCCGGAACCGCAGCCAGGGATTTGTAAAGGCCCACTTCGTGATTGATCTCGCGGATCAACTGCTGCTCCGCTGCAACCGTCTCCGGCGCAATCTTCTTCGTCTGCAGATACCGGGTAACGTCTGCGCGCGGGTCACCCACGCTGCCACCCGGTGAAATGTAGCCCTGCAAAGTGGCCGCCGCCTGCACGGACACAGCCTCGAAATCCTGTACCTGGTTAAATCCGATGGCATGGTTCAGCGCATATGCCGTAGGCACGGTGCCGATCAGGATCAGCATGATCAACCCCATTCCCTTCTGCCCGTCATTCGATCCATGCGCAAAGCTCACGCCAGTGCAGGTACCGATCAGCAGAAAGCGAATCCAGAACGGCGGCGGCTCGGTGCCCTTCGGTGCTTCGTAGAGGCGCGGATCCTTGATGAGTGCTTTGAAAAGCAACAGCAGCAGCGCCGAAAGGAAGAAGCCGACCAATGGAGAAATGAGGAGCGCCTTGAAGACGTTGACAGTCTGCGCCCAATCCACGCCACTCGTGCCCGTTCCGGCTCCAGCTTTGGCGGCAAGGAACTGGTTCGCGAGCCCTACACCGATGATCGATCCGATCAGCGTATGCGAACTGGAGGCGGGCAGACCCAGCCACCAGGTGCCCAGGTTCCACATGATCGCTGAGATGAGCAGGGCGAAGACCATAGCGAATCCGGCATTCGATCCGACGTGCAGGATCAGCTCCACCGGCAGCAGCGAGACTACCGCAAACGCCACCGCGCCCGAGGAGAGCAGGACCCCGATCAGATTCCACATGCCTGACCAGACGACCGCGACGTGCGGCTCCAGCGAATGCGTGTAGATGACGGTTGCGACAGCGTTGGCAGTGTCGTGAAATCCGTTCACGAACTCGAAACCAAGCGCGATCAGCAGCGCCACACCCAGCAGCACATAAGGCCACACTGTCGGGTAGTGGGTGGTGGCGAGGTCCGAGCCGAGCTTGAGGCCGGCATAGACGATGCCGCCGGCGATCGCGCAGCCGAAGACGATCATGGCAATCTTGCCAGGGCTTCGGCTGAGCTTCTGGTCCATCATGCTCGTGCCGAGCGGCTGGACTTTAGAATTGAGTGTGGTCGTGCTTTCCATCGCGTAAACGGCTCCTGTGCCAGTTTCGCGAAGGTAACAGCGGAAGCGTGCACGGAGCATTAATGGATGCCCGCGTTATGTGAATTTCAGATGAAAGATGGGGATGGGCACCCACGAAGAAGGCACAAATCGCTGGCAAGCTCTTGCATTTGCCGGCAGACCGTGCGCTTCCTCACCCGGTAAGTGCAGAACTTTTTCTGAGCAGAATATCCGTGCAATGGCGGTCCTGCCGCAGCACAATCGCCTGCAGGCGAACCAGTTCCAGCAACGCAAGGAACATGCAGATCACGGCGCGTTCCGATCGTGCATGGCGCAGTATCCGGCTAAGGCGAATTGCCCTATCTTCCAGCGTGAATTGCCGCCAGACCACATCGATCATTTGCCCCATCGTCACTGATTCATCGTCCATGTTGAGAACCGGACCCTGTTTCAACCGTTCCAGCACCTCGTGAAAGATGCGTGTCAAATGCACCGTGTCTGCTGCAATCTCGCCGTCGTTCCCGTTGTCGCCGCGAAGCTCACGGCGCCCCGGCCACTCCGGATGGCTGGAGATCACCACGATCTTGCCCGTACTGCGGTTCGACTTATCTGTCATGCCGGTGCCGAATGGCTGAATATTGGAAGGGAGCGGGGAGATGTCTTTCATGACGGGAGGTCTCCATGTCCGTTCTTCGAAGTTAGCAGCGGAAGGGTGGATAAAGCGTTAACGCTCGTGCCCGCATTGTGAATTTCTGATGAACGGGATTGGAAATCCCGTCGCCAAAGGTGGGAAACAGGGGTGAGGCGCAAGCTTACCGCCAATCATCGCGTGCGGCAAGCGTGTCGTTCATGACCTGGTCGAAGGCGGTGTGCTTCTTCACCAGGATGTCGCCGAAGTTACGCTCCTGGCGCAGCAGGATGGCCTGCAGCCGCACCAGCTCCAGCAGCGCCAGGAACATGCAGATCACCGCACGCTCCGAGCGCGCATTACGCAGCATCTGGCTGAGTGGCACCGGCGCATCTTCCATCGTCAGCCGGCGTCGCAGGTAGTCGATCATCTGGCCCACCGTCACTGACTCATCGTCCACATTCAGGATCGGCCGCTGCTTGACCCGCTCCAGCACCTCGCGGAAGACGCGGACCAGATCAACTGTGTCCGCGGCAATCTCGCGTTCCGTGCCTTCGTCGTCCTGGAACTCGCGCAGCGCCGGCCGCGACCAAGTCGCCTCCTCGATCTGCTGCTTCTGCTTCAGCATCTGGGCCGCATTCTTGAAGCGCTCGTGTTCCAGCAGCCGTTCCACCAACTCGCGCCGCGGATCGTCACTCTCTTCGGCGGTCTCCGCCGGGCTGCGCGGCAGCAACATGCGGCTCTTGATGTGAATCAAAAGCGCTGCCGTGTAGATGAATTCTCCCGCAGCGTCCACATCGGTCTGCTTCAGCCGTTCGACATAGCCCAGGAACTGCGCCGTGATCTTCGCAATGGGAATGTCGTAGATGTCGATGTCCTGCTTGCGAATCAAGTCGAGCAGCAGGTCCAGCGGCCCGTCATACACCTGCCCCACGACAACAGAGAACGGCGAGGCGCTTTCCACCGCATCCTTCTTGCGCGCGGCGGCCTTCGCTGCGCCATCCTTCCCAGAAGCCGGCTCCGGCTGTTCGCTCTGCCCCGATATACGCCGATCGGGCATGCGCTGATCAGGAACGCGCTCGTCCGTCATCGCGCGGCCTCCGGCAGCAGATGCATGGCGCTGTTCACCTCAGACATGGTCTGCGAGGCTCTCTTGCGGGCGCGCACCGCACCGTTGCTCAGCACTTCCAGCGCACGCTTCTCGTCGTATTGCGCACGCCGCTCCTGGATTGGCGCCAGTTCGCGCACGATCGAGTCCGCCGCCCAGCCCTTGCAATCCAGACAGCCAATCCCTGCGGTGCGGCAGCCTTCGTACACTTTCGCCATCGTCTCCGGCGTAGAGAAGACCTTGTGCAGATCGCCCACCGGGCATTTGTCCGGATCGCCTGGGTCCGTGCGCCGCACGCGCGCCGGGTCCGTCACCATCGGCCGCAGCTTCTGCCGGATCACCGGCTCTGGATCGGTCAGCAGTATCGTGTTGCCGTAGCTCTTCGACATCTTGCGCCCGTCCGTGCCGGGCAGCTTGGGTGAAGGCGTCAGCAGCACCTGCGGCTCCGGCAAAATCGGTCGTATCGCGCTCCGCACATCCCGGCCGCCGTCCCCGGCTACCAGAGTCTCTTTCAATCGCGCATGCGTCGGCAAAACGTATCCGGCGGGCGGACAAAACTGGTTGAAGCGTCGCGCCACCTCGCGTGTCAGCTCCACGTGCGCCACCTGGTCCTGTCCCACCGGCACAAAGTCCGCCTGATAGACCAGGATGTCCGCCGACTGCAGCAATGGATACCCCAGGAATCCATACGTGCTCAGGTCCTTGCCACTCAGGTTCTCCTGCTGCTCTTTATAGGTGGGCACCCGCTCCAGCCAGCCCAGCGGCGTGATCATGCTCAGCAGCAGGTGCAGCTCCGCGTGCTGCGGCACATGGCTCTGGACAAACAGCGTGCAAATCTCCGGATCGAGCCCGGCGCCCAGCCAGTCGAGCGCAACATCAAGCGTGTTCTGCGCCACGTTGCGCGGATCGGCATAGTCGGTCGTCAGCGCGTGATAGTCGGCGATAAAGAAGTAGCACTCGTACTTGCGCGAGCCGTCGTTGTTGGTCTCGTGCTGGAGGCGCACCCAGTTCTTCAGGGCGCCCATATAGTTGCCCAGGTGCAGTTTACCGGTCGGGCGCATGCCGCTCAGCACGCGGCGCGCGAGGGTGGAAGATGCTGCGGAGTCAGTCGTCAAAGGCATGAGGATACTTCGCCGATTGTACCGGCGTTCAACCTTGTCGCTTCAGCCGTGCAGCAGGAGCGTCAGGAAAATAGCCAGAATCGGTGAGACGATCTTCATGGTCACCCATCCGCCCACGATGAACGCCAGAATGAAGCCCATCCAGCCGAGGTTGTCGTACATCGTGGCGAACTTGCCGGAGATCATGTGGCGGAACAGGTGGCTGCCATCCAGCGGCGGAAAGGGCATCAGGTTGAAGACCGCCAGCACCAGGTTCAGCGCAATGCCGAAATAGAAGATCAGTGTCAGCGGGAAGACCACCGGCGCAGTCGACATCAGGCTCGGGTCGATTGCCCCGGTCAGCAGACCCTGCAGGCACTCGCGCCCTAGCGGCGCAAACCGCTGCATCAGCAGCAGCACGACAAACGAGGCGATCGCCAGCAGAAAATTGCTGGCTGGCCCGGCGAGTGTCACCAGCATGTCGTCGCGTTTGTAGTTTTTGAAGTTGCGGCCGGTCACCGGGGTCGGCTTCGCCCATCCGAAGAGCAGCCCGCCGCCGCCGAAGATCGGTGTGAAAAGGGTGATGAGCGGCAGCAGGATCGTCCCGAAGAGGTCGATGTGCTTCGCCGGATTCAACGTGACGCGTCCCAGCATACGGGCTGTGGGATCGCCCAGCCGCGAAGCCGTCCAGCCATGCGCGGCCTCGTGAAACGAGAGCGCAAAGAGCAGCACGATAAACTCGAAGATTTTTACTGCGAACCGCGGGTCCATACAGACTTTCTTCGGCCATGCCCTGCGGCATCTTTGGCGGGAATGAAGATCACACTAGAGAATAACGGAGCCGGCAGCAGCACGCGAGCGCGGCCCTCATTTCTGGTCGTTGCGTTCCCAGCCCTCGCCTCGCACATTGCTTTTTTTCTTGATTTCCTTCGCGGGTATGCCTCCGCTGATCGAGCCCGCCTCGACGTCGTGCGTCGCCACCGCCATCGCGCCCAGAATCGCATCTTCGCCCACGTTGACGCCGGCCATGACAGAGGCGTGATACGTGATGCGCGCCCGTGGTCCAATCTCCACCCGGCGGTTGTCGATGTCCTGCGAGTTGATCGGGTGATGTGCATGCGAGTAGACGGAGGCGTAATCGCTGATCGACGTGCCGTTGCGCAGGATGATCTCACCGCGATCATCCAGCATCGCGTACTTGTGGATAGTGCAGTTGTCTTCGATGGTGAGGTTGTAACCGAAGGAGAACTCGATGCCGTGGAACATCTTCACGTTCTTGCCCAGCGATTTGAAGATGTGCGAGCCCAGCACGCAGCGGAAGCGGAAGCCGAGCCAGTGATTCAGCGCCAGTGGTGAGCGGTCGAACATCTGCCACAGATAGATCAGCGGCTTGCGCTCGGCATACTTCTGCTCGTCGATATCACCGTAGTATTCCGGTTCCAGCGTGATGTTCGCCGGGTCGAGCGAAAGCTCCACGCAGTTAAACGGCAGCTCGGTCGTCAACTGGAAGTTCAGCTTCCCGCCATGCGGCCGGGCAAAGAACAGTTGATGCAGCGTATCGCGCACCAGCTCGCCACGGAGCTTCGGCTCCTTGTGCTTGGTGAACTCTTCGTTCAGGAAACGCAGCCAACGGCGGTAGACCTCTTCCGCCTCCGGCGTCGGCTTCAAATCGCGGTATTTGTACTCAGGCATGGTTCGGCAATCCTATCGGGCCGGAGGGGTCAAAAACTTCGTCCTCCAGACGCTTCGTTGTTTGGATGCGACCCCGTCTGGACGGTCGCGTTATCTCGGCCGAACGTCCGTAGTCTCTCAAGCAGCGCGGCTGCAGCGCCACTCTGCAAAGCAGCCGCGGCTCTTGTCACGCCATTGTTCAGGTCTCCAGCCACTCCCGCTACCAGCAGGCAGGCGGCTGCATTCATTGCAACGATATCTCGCCGCGCATGGGCGTGGGGACTGAGGTCGGTGCCGCGCAGTATCGCCTCCAGCATCCCCGCATTGCCCGCTGCGGAATCTGCACCCGCCAGTGCCTCGCTGCTCGCACGCTTCAACCCAACCTGCTCCGGTGTCACTTCATAGACTCGCGTATTCCCGTCCCGCACCTCTGCAACGGTGGTCGCACCGGTGAGCGTCAGCTCGTCCAGCCCATCCGATCCGTGAACCACCATGCCGTGCCGCACGCCCAGCCGTGCCATTGTCTTCGCCACAATGTCCACCTTCTCCCGCGAAAAGACGCCCATCAACTGCGCCTGTGCGCCCGCTGGATTGCTCAGTGGCCCGGCCAGATGGAACGTGTTACGGAAACCAAGCGCCCGGCGCACCGGCTGCACCCGCCGCATGGTTGGGTGCGAGGTCGGCGCGAACAGGAAGACAAATCCGTGCGCGCGCAGGCAGGCTACTGCCTGGTCCGGCGTCAAATCGACAGGGACGCCCAGCGCTTCCAGCACATCGGCCGAGCCGCAGCGCGAGGTCAGTGCGCGATTGCCGTGCTTCGCCACCTTCGCGCCAGCAGCGGCAGCCACCAGCGCTGCCGCGGTCGAGATATTGAAGGTGCCCGATCCGTCGCCGCCCGTGCCGCAGGTATCCACCAGCTCCGCGCGCTCCGCATCGGTCACTGGCAGCGGCATCAACCGCTCACGCAGCGCCATCACCACGCCGGTCACCTCGTCGACGGTCTCTCCGCGTTGCGCCAGCGCAGTCAGCAATGCAGCGATCTCCACATCCGCCACGTCGCCATCCAGCATGGCGCCAATGGCTGCGCGGGCTTCCTCGGCGCGCAGCGTGTCGCCACCTTCCACCATCCTCTTCAGCAGCGGGCGCAGATCGTGCATGTCGTCTTATGCTAATTGGTCGCCGCGTGGCCCTTCGCGCCCCAGCTTGCTACTATGGAAAGTTGCCTCTCACATACCTATGAAAATCCACGAATACCAAGCAAAGGACATCCTTGCGAAGCACGGCGTTGCCGTGCCTCGCGGCGAGGTGGCGAACACCCTCGATGAAGCCCTCGAAGTCGCGCGCAGCCTCTTTACCAACGGCGCCAAAGGCGTCGTCGTCAAGGCGCAGATCCACGCCGGCGGCCGTGGCAAGGGCGGCGGTGTCAAGGTAGCGAAGAACTTCGCCGAAGCCGAGGAGTACTCGAAGAAGATTCTCGGCATGCAGCTCGTCACGCATCAGACCGGCCCGCAGGGCCAGAAGGTACAGCGGCTGCTCATCGAAGAGACCGCGCCGATCGACCGCGAGCTCTACCTCGGCATTGTCCTCGATCGTGCAAAGGCACAGCTCGTCTTCATGGCCTCGCAGGCCGGCGGCATGGAGATCGAAGAGGTTGCCGCCAAGGACCCCGACGCAATCTACAAGGAGTACATCGATCCCGCGGTCGGCTTCCAGCCCTACCAGGCACGCAATCTCGCATTCAAGCTCGGCCTCAAGCCCACGCAGATCAACGAAGCCGTGAAGTTCATGACCGGCCTCTACAAGGTCTACGTGGAGACGGATGCATCGCTGCTTGAGATCAACCCCTTCATCACCACCAAGGACGACCGGCTGCTTGCCCTCGACTGCAAGATCAATTTCGACGACAACGCCATGTTCCGCCACAAGGAACTCAAGGATCTGCGCGACGTCGCCGAAGAAGACCCGCTTGAAGTCGAAGCGTCCAAGTATGCGCTCAACTACATCAAGCTCGACGGCAACATCGCCTGCATGGTGAACGGCGCAGGTCTCGCCATGGCGACCATGGACATCATCCAGTACGCCGGCGGCTCGCCCGCGAACTTCCTCGATGTCGGCGGCGGCGCGAACCAGCAGCAGATTGAGCAGGCGTTTGGCATCCTGCTCTCGGATCGCAACGTGAAAGCGATTTTCATCAATATCTTCGGCGGAATCTTGCGTGTCGATGTTCTCGCGCAAGGGGTGGTCGCTGCGGCGAAAAACCTGGGAGTAAAGTTGCCCATCGTGTTGCGTTTGGAAGGCACGAATGTAGAGGAAGGCCGCAAGATTCTCAAGGAATCCGGATTAAATTTCGAGGTTGGTTCCACCATGAAGGATGCAGCCGATCTGGTAGTGAACGCGGCGAAGGGAGTGGCTCGCTAATGGCGGTTTTAGTCGACAAGAATACGCGCCTCATCGTGCAGGGCATCACCGGCAAAGAAGGAACGTTCCACGCCAAAGGCTGCGCCGAGTACGGCACCAAAGTCGTTGGCGGTGTCACGCCTGGCAAAGGCGGCACAACGCACGAAGGTTGGCCGGTCTTCGACACTGTCGAAAAGGCCGTTTCCGAAACCGGAGCCAACGTCACTGTCATCTTCGTCCCGCCACCGTTTGCCGCCGATGCCATCCTCGAAGCCGAAGACGCCGGCCTGCCGCTCATCATCTGCATCACCGAGGGCATCCCGATCAACGACATGGTGCGTGTCTGGTCGAAGCTGAAGTATTCAAAGTCGCGGCTCATCGGCCCCAACTGTCCCGGCGTCATCTCGCCCGGCAAGGCGAAGGTCGGCATCATGCCCGGCCGCATTCACAAGGAAGGCTCGGTTGGCATCGTCTCGCGCTCCGGCACCCTCACCTACGAGGCCGTCTACCAGCTCACGCAGCGCGGCATCGGCCAGTCCACCGCCATTGGCATCGGCGGCGACCCGATCATCGGCACCACGCACGTCGACGCGCTCAAGCTGCTGAACGAAGATCCTGAGACCGAGTCCATCATCCTCATCGGCGAGATCGGCGGCACTGCGGAAGAGGCCGCTGCAGCTTACGTGAAGGCCAATGTGAAGAAGCCCGTCGTCGGATTCATCGCCGGTCAGACCGCGCCTCCAGGCCGCCGCATGGGCCACGCCGGCGCCATCATCTCTGGCGGGCAGGGAACTGCAGCAGACAAGATGAAGGCGTTGAAGGAAGCCGGCATCCACGTCGTGCAATCGCCTGCGGAGATCGGCGAAACGCTCGCGAAGGTGATCGGCAAGGCATAACGCCTCATCAGTAATCGTGCGCGCCGCTTCGACAGCGGCCGCACGCTACACTGACATCAATCCCAATCAGAAAACATCAGGAGACAGTAGTGTCCTCGCAACGCACCTTCAGCATCATCAAGCCGGACGCCATTCGCAAAGGCTACGCAGGAGCCATTCTCGCCGAGATCGACAAAGCCGGCTTCAAGATCGTCGGCGTCAAGAAGCTCTTCCTCTCCAAGTCGCAGGCCGAGGGCTTCTATCACGTCCACGCACAGCGGCCCTTCTTCGATTCGCTCACGACCTTCATGTCCGCGGGCTCCATCATCGCGCTCGTGCTCGAGAAGCAGAACGCCATCGCCGACCTGCGCAAGCTGATGGGCGCCACCAATCCGGCCAACGCCGAAGAGGGCACCATCCGCAAGAAGTTCGCCGGCTCGATCGAAGAGAACGCGATCCATGGCTCCGATGCCGAGGACACCGCGGCCTTCGAGATCGGCTACTTCTTCGCTGGTCTGGAACTCGTGTAAACGACCATCCCGAAATAGCGCCTGCGCAACAGCGAGTCCGCGCAGTCAGGTCGGGGCGACAATTTATTGCCACACCGACCTGGCCTATACGAAGGCAACTCCGAAAGTGACGATTTCTATCCAACGTCCGCAGGAGTGTGCCCCCCATGAAGATTCTCCGGGTCCCCGCTGTTGCGAGCGGCCTTCTGCTGTTCGCGTCCGCCTTTCCAGCCTTCACATCTGCGCAAACATCCTTTTCCCCTAAGTACATCCCGTTTCAGGATACTGGTGGCCTGATCAACAGCGGTATGCCGCTGTTGCAGCAGGACTTCAGCAACGACGGCATCCCCGACGTGATGAACGGCGACTATCCGATGACAGAGATGCTGTCCACCGGCTCCGGAAACTACAAGGTGACTTCCAGCGGCGGCGGAGCAGTCGTCTCCGGCGATTTCAACAACGACGGCAACGCCGACTATCTCCTGTATTCCGAAAGCGATAGTCAAACCCAGTTTCTGTATCTGGCGTACGGCAATGGCAAGGGCACATTCACCAAGGAGGACGCTCCAGACCTACCTGGGCTTCAATTCGATCAGCAGTCGACCATCCTTGGGCGCGCCACGGACGTCAACGGAGACGGCCGGCCCGATCTGCTGCTGTTGTATTACAACCCGAGCGCTTCCAATGTGAGCCTGCGCCTTTGGCTCAACAACGGGAATGGATTCACAGACAAGGGCTCGGTGTACAGCTTTCCCATTACGCCAGGTCTGACGCTTGGTGGCATCTTCGAGGACTACGACTACACGTCGCCATATGACCTCGTATTAGGCGACTTTGACAGCGATGGTCATGCCGACGTTGCCGTCCGCGTGTTGACCGAGAACCTCAATGGTGTCAATGGACCGTCCGGCTCGAGTCTGATTGTTCTCTATGGCAATGGCAAAGGCGCTTTCACGCCAAAGACGGTCTTTCTCAATCGCGGTGACGAGCCAGTCTTCGCTGCAGCGGATATGAATGACGACGGCCGCACCGATCTGGTCGCCACGGACGGCAATGGTTTGCATTATTTCCAAAGCGATTCCGGCCGTACCTTTACCGAAAGCGTGATCGCCGTAAATCCACCCTCTTACATTTTGTGGCATCCGTTTCCGCCGATTCTTGCGGACTTCGATGGCAACGGCTACAAGGACATCGCCTTTCCCGCTGTCTCCAACACGGACAATGATGCTGGCCTTAGTGTCGTATATCAAACCTCCGCACACACCTGGCAGGTGGGCGGATTCACAGCCGCCGATGCTTTTGTGATAGAGGATGACTGGCAGCCATTCGAGGATGTGCTCGGCGGCGACTATAACCACGACGGCAAGCCGGACGTTGCCCTGTTCGCCACCAGCTATGCGAACACCCATCCCTACAGTGCCGACCTGATGTTGAATACCGGCTCGAAGCCTGTCGGCTCGTGCGCTGCGCCGACCATCGGCATCCACGTCTGCTCTCCGGGAGCCAGCTCTGCCAGTCCCGTAAAATTTTCTTTCAGCGCCACGTCCTTCTATCCCATTCGCAAGATGGAGGTTTGGGTAGATGGAACGAAGAAGAGCGAAACCTATCACGTCTTTGCCAACCAGGGATTTGCCGATGTGAGTCTCGCGCTGCCGGCGGGTACGCATACGGTCTCTTTTTTCTCAGGCGCATTTGACGGGAGCGTCGTCAAAAAGTCGATGACCTTGAAAGTTCCATAGCTGCAGGCGCACACCATGCAGTTAAAGACCTGGGGTGTTTTCGGCAAACAAAAGAAGGGGGCTCAGGCCGCCCTTCTTCTTGCCATCTTTGCCTGGTTCGGCCACTGAGAAGAGGTGAGCCGACCAAAGGAAGCGAACCCAGCAAAAGCGCACCAAAGGCGACTTTGCCTGGACGGCCAGTCCTCAGCGGTAGTGCGGGCCCTTGCCCATCTTGAAGCGATAGAGAATCCCGACCGAGATGCCGAACTCGTTCTGGCTGTGAGTCAGGAACGGAGATGGCACATTCGACGGCGTGCCGTAGCCGCCATAGCGCGTGATAATCCAGTCCGGCGAGATGCGCAGCGCCAGTCTCGGCGAGCGGTTCAGGTCGAGCGATCCGCCAATCGTGGATGCGAGCACCAGCCCGTCGTCGTACATGCCCACATCGCGCGGCTGGATGTTATAGCTCGGGTCGGTAGGCGAGGTTCCCAGCCCGTGGCTGAAGCTGCCCTCGGCGCCACCCACCATGCCGTGCACGCTGAGTGCTGCGTGCTCCCGCGCAATCAGCCGGTAGGTCGCACCACCCAGGAACATGTGCTCGAAGACGATCGGTCCACTCACCCTATACTGGTTTGGATTCACGCCCTGCGTGCCGTAATAGCCGCGGAGGTTGGCCGTCGCACCGAGGCGCCCGGTCAGCCACCACGTACCCTGCACATCGAATCCGCCCAGATTTGCGCCGGCGGCAAGCTCCGGTCCGGATTTGAAGTGGGAAAAGCCCAACCCGCCATAGATCTCGTATTTGTCGTCGTAGCGGACCGTCGACAGCGTCTCATTCTGGTTCACGTTGACGTCGATGGTCGGCGGCGGAGGAAGTTTTTGTGTATTGGAGCCGCTGTTCTGTGTGCTGGTCTGGGTGCCGCTCTGGGCAAATGCCACGGCGGCCAGCATCGTGCCGCCTAGCAGGAGGACAAGGCTCCTGCACCTACGAAAAGACTTGGACAAAACGGACTGCCTCCCCAAATAACGTCAGCGAAGATCCAGCCATGATCGTTGCGTGAGCTCCTCTTGCCCCTCTGCGCAACGACAACTGACGATCCACCTAACTCACGACTCAGGATACATGCGTTCCTCGCTCCCTTGCGAGTCGGACCGCCCATGGGCGCGCTACTCTGGAAGCAGCGCCATGTTCGACAGCAAAGCCAGACTCGATGCGCAGACCTTCGATTCCATCGATGCGATGATCCGCGCCTATGCTGACGAGGCTGTGCTGGTCGCGCACCAGCAGCATCGAGTGCTGCTCGACTACACTCCCGCATCCGTCGATTCACTCGAACATCTGGTCAACGGTCAGGCCGCCGTCGATCTCGACTTCCAGTCCCGCCTCTGGGGCAGCTACTTCGGAGAAGTGCTGCGCCGCCGCTGGAATGGGCTATGGCTGCTCGCGCCCTATCCCGGGAGCCGCGAGTCCGCCGGGCAGGCCGACTCTGTCATTCCCACGCTCGAAGTCTCAGGCTCTCGCCTCTGGCCCACCATGAAGGTCTACCGCCGCCTCACCCTCGGCGCAGCGGAGAATCTCACCACTTTCTACCACCTGGTGGAAAAGCGCCTAGCGTCGGGCGTGTCCCGGCCGAACTGATCGGATGACAATCAGATTACCTTGCGGAACATCCAGCGGGGCCCCCGCAGGCGTACCATAAGGGTAGCGGGCGCCGTGAGCGTGTGTGCGACAATGATGCGGCGGAGAAGACCCCTGCTTTAACCGGAAGGACATTGCCATTATGGGCGAGCTACTGACACCAACACATCTCA
The DNA here is from genome assembly GCA_963815025.1 of uncultured Acidobacteriaceae bacterium. Taxonomy (GTDB): domain Bacteria; phylum Acidobacteriota; class Terriglobia; order Terriglobales; family Acidobacteriaceae; genus KBS-83. Next base: position 1,605,437 of record CAWFFD010000002.1, read on the forward strand.
TCCTGGTTCTGGTCGTTGCGCTGCTGGTCTTCGGACCGCGCAAGCTGCCGGAACTGGGTAAAGGACTCGGCGAGGGCCTGAAGGGCTTCAAGGACGGCATCAAGGGCACGCCGGAAGCCACCACCAAGCAGGACGCTGCCGTGACGGCGCCAAAGAACGAGCCAATCCAGCCCAGCTAACTCGGGCGGTCTCGGGATCAACATCAGACGCCGGGCGTATGCCCGGCGTTTTTGCTGCCAATGTGCTACTTCGCCTGCTTTACTGCCCGATAGCCGATATCGTGCCGGTAATACATTCCCTCGAAGTGGATCATTCCCAGCGCCTCGTAAGCCTTCGCCAGCGCCCACTCCAGGTCTGAGGCGATTGCGGTCACACCAAGCACACGGCCGCCCGCAGTCACGATCTGGCCGTTCTTTTCTGCCGTTCCGGAATGGAAGACTTCCACGTCGCGGATCAGCGCCGCGCGTTCCAGCCCGGCGATCGGCAGGCCCTTCTGGTAGTGCCCCGGATATCCGGCGGAGCTGGCGATAACGCACGCCGAGGCGCCGGGCTTCCAGCGCAGTTCGGTTCCGGAGATCCGTCCTTCGACCGCGGCCTCCATTGCCTCCAGTAGATCGGACTCCAGCCGCACCAGGATCGCCTGCGTCTCCGGATCACCGAAGCGGGCGTTGAATTCCAACACCATGGGGCCGCGCGCCGTCATCATGAGTCCGCAATACAACACGCCGACAAACGGCGCATCCTCCGCACGCATGCCGTCCAGCGTCGGCTGCACAATGTGGTGCATGATCCAGTCGCGCAGCTCGCGCGAGAGCATCGCGTCGGTCGAATACACTCCCATGCCGCCGGTATTCGGTCCGGTGTCCCCTTCCCCGATGCGCTTATGATCCTGCGCCGGCGCCAGTGGCGCGGCATGCTTGCCGTCTGAGATCACCAGGAAGGACAGCTCCTCCCCATGCAGAAACTCCTCGATCAGCACCGAGTGCTCCGGAGTGCCCAGCAGTTGGCCGGAGAAGAGGCCCGCGATCGCGGCATGCGCCTCCGCTTCGCTCTTGCAGATCACCACACCCTTGCCCGCCGCCAGTCCATCCGCCTTTACGACAACGGGGAAATGAAAGTGTCCAAGTATTTCCTCCGCCTCGCTCTCCTGGCTGATCACCGCATAGGCTGCGGTCGGCAGGTTATGCCGCTGCAAAAAGCGCTTGGCGAAACTCTTGCTTGTCTCGAGCGCGGCGGCGGCCTTGGTGGGGCCAAAGACGCGAACGCCGCGGCGCTGTAGCTCATCCGTCAACCCCAGGGAGAGCGGCAGTTCCGGCCCGATCACCACCAGCCCCGGCTGCTCCTTCGCCACCAGCGACACCATCGCGTGCAGGTCAGTGCCATCCACGGGAACGCATCGCGCTACCTTCGCAATCCCTGCATTGCCCGGTGTGCAGACCACTTCACTCACGCGCGGCGACTTTGCCAGAGCCCACGCGATCGCGTGCTCCCGCCCGCCCGCTCCAATCACCAGAACCTTCATCGTTTCCGTAGCCATCCCTGCCGCATGGTACGACAACAGCAGGCCCGATGGGCGCGCGCCTGAATTGTGCTTGTCCTGGACGCAGTCATCTTGAGCGAAGCGAAGGACCGGCAGTTTGCCGGGCGGCCCTTCGCCCCTGTGGTTCGGACTCAATTAGGTCGTCCAGGATTCCTGAGCATGAGCGACCAAAGGGAGCGAACCCAGCAAATCGCCCCACCGGGGCGCCCGCCCGTACGGCTAGTACCCGACGGTGAAGCGCTGTCGGCGATGCTGCGGCTGCTCCAGCTCATCGACCAACGCGATGGCATAGTCCTCCATCGAGATCGAGCTCTTGCCATCCGGCGCCGTCAGCAGTTGATCCTGCCCCAGGCGGAATTTACCCGTCCGCTGGCCCGGCTCGAAGAAAGCCGACGGGCTCAGGTATGTCCAATCGATCGAGGACGCGCGCAGCAGCTCCAGCGCCTTCTCGTGCGCCTGGGCAATCGGCCTCCAGGCGGCAGGGAAGTCCTTTGCGCTCTCGAGCGTCACGCCGGGCGCGACCTCCAGGCTGCCTGCGCCGCCCACCACGATCAGCCGCGGCGCGTGTTCCGGCGAGCTCGCCTGCTGGCTCACCTGCTGCACCGCGGCAATCTCCCGTTTGGTCACGCCCAGGAGCTGCTCTGTCTTGTCCGCTGGAGGCCCATAGGCGCTTACCACGGCCTGGGCCCCGCCGATTGCCTCGGCGATTGTCTCCACGCTCGACAGGTCGCCCTGCTGTACGGTCAGGCCGTCGTTGGGGGCCAGCTTGTCGGGGTTGCGGACGATGGCAACCACCTCGTGTCCCCGGTCCAGCAGCTCCGTCAAAATGCGGGATCCGGCCCTTCCCGTAGCCCCATACAGGACAATTTTCATGAAAACCTCCCAGGTCGACTAGTTGAGATGACAAGAAAGCTCTCTGAGAATCAGCAATTTACGCCACATGCAAAACATGAGTGTATTGCGCTAATAAAATATGAGATAATTTTGTCTTCCGGGGCACTATTCAAATGCAGGCAGGTTCACTCCGCCCTCAGCGTGGCCAAGAAGGCCGAGGCAAAGCCCCGCCAGATCAAGATCGGGGTGGGGTCGTCGACCGCCGCGGGCGAGAAGAGGCCCGAACCGACGAAGACGGCATAAGTAGCTGGGATTACGGGGTTTGTGGCTGCGGAAGGGCGGAGTTTGCGCTCTTCCGCAGTTGTGTATTGAGCGCAATTCGGGGCGCGATTTGGTTGCGAAATTGGCCTTTGGATGCGCTTTGGAGCAGGATTGGGAGGGGGTATGGCCCTTCGATTTTGAGGTGAGTGAGGAACGCAATATGGCAATTCGTTGGGACAAATTTACGGTCAAGTCGCAGGAGGCTATTCAGGCGGCGACGAACCTTGCGCTGGAGCAAGGCAATCCTGAGCTGACGCCGATGCACTTGCTGGCGTCGCTGCTCGAAGACAAGGACGGCATCATCGTGCCGGTGCTGCAGAAGGTTGGGGTGCCGACCGAGCAGTTGCTGGCGCGCGCGAATGATGCTTTGAGCAAACTGCCGAAGGTTGGCGGATCGAGTGCGCAACCCGGCCTTTCGAACGCGATGCAGAAGGTGCTGGACCGCGCCTTCAAAGAAGCGGCCGACTTCAAGGACGAGTACGTTTCGACCGAACATCTGCTGCTCGCCTTGACCGACCAGAAGAACGATCCGGCGCGCGAGTTGCTGGCCTCGCTCGGTGCGACGCATGCGTCTGTACTTCAGGCGTTGAGCAGCGTGCGTGGCACGCAGCGCGTGACCGATCAGAATCCCGAGTCGAAGTTCCAGGCGCTGGAAAAGTTTGCGAAGGATCTGACCGCGCTGGCGAAGCGCGGCAAGCTGGATCCGGTGATCGGCCGCGACGAGGAGATTCGCCGCGTGATCCAGGTGCTGAGCCGGCGGACGAAGAACAATCCGGTGCTGATCGGCGAACCCGGCGTGGGCAAGACCGCCATCGTGGAAGGGCTGGCGCGCCGCATCGTCTCCGGCGATGTGCCGGAGGTGCTGCGCGACAAGCGAGTCATCTCGCTCGACCTCGGTTCGATGCTCGCGGGCGCGAAGTATCGCGGCGAGTTTGAAGATCGCCTGAAGGCCGTGCTCAAAGAAATCGAAGATTCGAACGGCGAGATCATCCTGTTTATCGATGAGTTGCATACGCTGGTCGGCGCAGGCGCGGCCGAAGGCGCGATCGACGCCAGCAACATGCTGAAGCCGGCGCTGGCGCGCGGCGAGCTGCGGGCCATTGGCGCGACCACGCTGAATGAGTACCGCAAGTACATCGAGAAGGATGCGGCGCTGGAGCGGCGCTTCCAGATCGTCTACGTCGGCGAGCCAAATGTGGAAGACACGATTGCGATTCTGCGCGGGCTGAAGGAGCGCTACGAGGCACACCACAAGGTGCGCATCAAGGACTCGGCGATCGTGGCGGCGGCAACGCTCAGCCATCGTTACATATCCGACCGCTTTCTGCCGGACAAGGCCATCGACCTGGTGGACGAAGCAGCAGCGGCGCTGGCGATCCAGATCGGCTCGGTGCCGGAGGAGATCGACGCGCTGGACCGCACGGCGACTTCGCTCGAAATCGAGAAGGCCGCGCTGAAACGTGAGACTGATGCCAACTCCAAGGAACGCCTGCAGGCGGTCGAGCGCGAGCTGGCCGCCATCAAGGAGCGTTCCACCGGGCTGCGCGCGCGCTGGCAGAAGGAGCGCGAGGCGATCACGCACATGAGCGAGTTGAAGAAGCGGATCGAAGAGCTGCGCTTCGAGATGGAAGAGCAGACGCGCAAGGGCAACCTTGAGCGCAGCGCCGCGATCCAGTATGGCGAGCTGCCGAAGGCTGAAGCGGAGCTGCGCAAGCTGGATGCGGAGCAGGATGCCGAGGTGGATGCCGCGAAGAGCGGCGCGAAGAAACGCATGCTGAAGGAAGAAGTCGATGAGGAAGATATCGCCACCATCGTGAGCAAGTGGACCGGCATTCCGGTGTCGAAGATGCTTGAAGGCGAGGTGTCGAAGCTGGTGCAGATGGAGTCGCGTCTGCGCGCGCGCGTCATCGGTCAGGATCTCGCGCTGGAGACCGTCGCGAACGCCATTCGCCGTTCGCGCGCTGGCCTGAGCGATCCCAAGCGGCCGATCGGCAGCTTCATCTTCCTCGGTCCGACGGGCGTGGGCAAGACGGAGACCGCTCGCGCGCTGGCCGAGTTCCTCTTCGACGACGAGCAGGCGATGGTGCGCATCGACATGAGCGAGTACATGGAGAAGCACGCCGTGGCGCGGCTGATCGGCGCGCCTCCCGGCTACATCGGCTTCGATGAAGGCGGTCAGCTCACCGAGGCGATTCGCCGGCGGCCCTATGCGGTGGTGCTCTTCGACGAGATTGAGAAGGCGCATCCGGATGTCTTCAACATCCTGCTGCAGGTGCTGGATGACGGCCGGCTGACCGACTCCAAGGGTCGCGTTGTCGACTTCAAGAACACGGTGATCATCATGACCTCGAACCTGGGCGCGCAGCTACTGAACGGCGAAGCGCTGACCGATGAGTCGGCGTTCGACCAGGCGCGAGAGCAGGTGATGGATGTGTTGAAGGCGCATTTCCGTCCGGAGTTCCTGAACCGCGTGGACGATATCGTGATCTTCCGTCCGCTGGGCGAGGAGCAGTTGAGCCACATCGTCGATCTGCGGCTGGTCGACCTGAAGAAGCTGCTGGCGGATCGCAAGATCACGCTCGACCTGACCGACGGCGCGCGGCACCAGTTGCTGATGACCGGCTATGACCGGGCCTACGGTGCGCGGCCGCTGAAGCGCGCGATCCAGCGGCTGATCCAGGATCCGCTGGCCATCAAAATTCTGGATGGCGAGGTGCTGCACGGCGATCATGTGAAGGTGGATGCCGATCCGCTGAACAACCGGCTGGTGTTTGAAGTGGCTGGACGGAAGGCAGGCACCTCGGCGAAGGAGCACGCCGGCGCAGCGAGGTGAGCGAAGCCCACCTTACCTTTGCGTAGGGTGGGCAACTGTGCAAGGCGTTTTCGATCAGTCAGGCTCGGTTAAGCGTGAGAGCCAAGGGAGTTTGCAGTCAAAATCAATCTGAATGCAAGTAAATGCGGAAAATGGCTGCCGCACCGAGCCTGGTTGAGTGAGAGCAATTTCGAATGTTGAATTTAGTCGATGCTGGATCCTGCGATCAACAGTCTGCAAGTTCTCTATGGAGCCACAGACGTAATACCAACCCCCATACAGGTGCAAGCCTGACGGCTCTCGACAGTACCAAGAAATCTCGAATGACTTCCATGGATCGATACCCAACTCTCGAAAAATCTCGAAACCGTCGACCGGGTAGGCTTGCGAGCGGACCGAGGTAAGATTTTCGCACGGACCGCAATTGCAGCCCAATCCCCAGCCTGCATCAAATTGTTCGTAACAGCTTCTGGTCGCTTCCGGATCGACTAGTAGCTTCCATGGGCCAAGAGTAAATTTCATGACGACCGTGATCGTAACCTTACGATCGACATTTAACCAAGTGCTTCTCCGGAGAAAAGGAATGTTATTATTTCCTTGTTTCCTTACTTCCTTTAATCAAGGAGAGAGGCCATGCTCGCCAAAGTCACCGCGAAAAACCAGCTCACCCTGCCGAAGGCGGTAGCCAGCCGCTTTCCCGGCGTCCAGCACTTCGACATCAGCACGGATGGAGAGTCGATCACGCTGCGTCCGCTGCGGGAGAGTCGAGCCGACGAGGTACGCGCGCATCTGAAGCGTCTGGGTATTACGGAGCAGGACGTGAAGGATGCGGTCGCCTGGGCGCGCCGGTCGAAGTGACGCAACGCATTGTCTTCGACACAACGGTTGTTCTCTCGGCCCTTCTCTTCGACGGACAGTTGGCGTGGCTTCGGACGCACTGGCGTGATGACGGCAATGTCCCCGTGGCCTCTCGGGAGACGGTCGCGGAACTGGTCCGTATTCTCCAATACCGCAAGTTTCAACTGACGGCAGAGCGGCGGCACGAACTTCTCGCCGACTATCTGCCTTACTGTGAGATTGTGGAAGTTGCGAGGAAGTGTCCTGTTCGTTGTCGCGATCCCAAAGACCAGCCATTCCTGGATCTGGCACAGAGCGGGAAAGCCGACGCGCTGGTGAGCGGTGATCGTGATTTGCTGGTGCTGGCGGGACGAACGAAATTTCTGATCGAAACTCCGGAAGAGTATCGGCGCAGCGTGAAGGAATGAATTGTTAGAGGGCCGCTTGGGCGGCCCTTCTCTTTTGGAGTGGATCGCCCTGTCGCTATTGCACGGTGCGCTATTGAACGGTGTAGGAGACGCTGGATTTGTGCAGAACGCTATTGTTGTTGTCCAGGTCCAGTATGGTCACGGTGTGCGAGCCGGGCGACAGTGAGAAGTACTGATTCACACTCGCCTCGGCATACCAGCCAAGCTTGACTCCGTTATCCCAGACCTGCATTTGGTGTATGGAAACCGTCTCGGTTGCGTAGCCTACGATGTGCACGGTCGGGGTGACGGTTTCACCGGGTGTGGGTGAAACCAGCTGCACGCCGCTGACAGGCTGTCTGCACTTTGTACGTCACCGTCGATTGATGCATCACGCGGTAGGAGGAATCCAGATCGAGCACCGTTGTGGCGTGCGTACCGGGCTTCAAGCTGTAAGTCGTATCGATCTGCGTGCCGTAATACCCGAGCTTCACTCCATTGTCCCAGACCTGCGTCTGTTTCACGGTCTGGTCCTCGGATGCGGACGCGATCAGATGCACTGCGCCGGAGATCGTCGCGCCGTTGCCGGGGCTGGCGATGACGACGCTGTTCGATGGACTGCCGTGAAGCCGACTCCGTGGTGAAGAAGTCCGCCATGGGCGCGGCCTTCTGCGCCGCGCCGGGACAGGTGGACAGGCCCATCGCATCGCACACTGTCTTCAGCAGGTTTTCATGGTGGTAGGTGATGGTGGACTGATAGCCGGGCTTAACGTGCGGGCCGATGACGAGCGTCGCCAGGCGGCCGCCGCAGCCCTGCGAGACCGTGGCTGAGCAGCGATTGTCGGTGCCGAGAGTTCCCTCGTCCCACACGAGAAAGAGAATGCCGTCGCCGTCGGGGCGAAATTCCGGACGGTCCAGAATGGCCGGTAGATTTTCCTGCAGCCACTCGTCGGCTTCCTGGAGGGTGCCGTCGTGGGCATCCTCATCGGTATCCGGCGTGACGTAGGAGTAGTTCGCGGTCTTGTCTTCTGCAAAGTCCGCGGCTATCTGGGAAAACGGCACACTCTTTGTGTCCTGTCCGGTGCCCGGGCAGACGTCGGAAAAATCGATCAGCGGATTGTGCCGGCGATAGTAGAGGTTGTCGGTGCCGCCGTAGAGTCCCTGGAATCCGGCGGACGGCATGTTTACCTGGTAGGAACGCCATGTGAGGCCGTGCTTCAACAGCTCGCGTACGACATTGTCCTCAGTGTGATGGCACGATGTCGTGTCGTTGTTGGGCTCGACGGCGGCGCCTGCAACCAGCCACATAAGGGCCGGCAGCGAGCTATGTTGATCGGAGTAGTACTGTGTCGCCAGACCGTACTCGTGGATGAGCTGGTTGTAGTACGGCATCTGGGAGTTGCCGACTACATCTTCAAAGCTGTGATTTTCCTCGGTGACCATCCATACATGTGAGGAGTGGGGGACACTTTGCGCACCAGCCACGCCGCAGAGGAGTGAGAGGCATAGAGACACGAATCGTTTCGAGGCCATCGGGGGAGGTCCCTTCGCCAGCATTGGGATTTTGGAAAATCTGGCTTATCTATAAAGCCACTGCCGCTGCTGCGAATGAAGCTGCGATGAATCCTCTGAGAACATTCGTGTGGAAGCAGGAGAGTCACGCTCTGAACAAAAGTGGGATTGTCTCCGGAAGGAATTTCACGAAGCTCTGGCTGCTTATCTGCGCTGCTGCGAGATAGTAGACGGGGTCAAAGAAGTGCAGCGATCGCGCGGAACAAAAGCCATCAGCCGCTTCTGGATCTGGCGCACAGCGGCGACGCGAATTCTCTGGTGAGCGGCGATTCGGGATTGGGTGGTGCTGGCGGGAGGGACGAAATTCTCATCGAGAGCGGCGTATCGGCGCAGAGTTCTGGAGAATAGCCGACAGCGAAGGATGAGACAGATAGGAAAAGGTGAGAGCGACGGCTCTCACCTTTTCGTTTGCCAGACCTTTTCTTTTTGCTAGACCACGACTTCGGGGGTTTCTCCATTCAGCTCGGAGGCTGGGTGGGAGATGTTCTGCAGCACGCGATTGATGGTGCTCTCTGTCGGGTTGTTGTTCAGGTGCAGGACGCGGGCGGCCTTGCTGATGGTCTGGCAAAGCTGAAAGCGGTTAGGAATCTCTCTGTTTGCAGCGAAGACGAGTGACGAACGCATTCGGGCTCCTCGGCCTGCAGCATCTTTCGCTATCGGTGTAGACAGTTGAGTGATCGCCAGCGGCCTGTTCCTGAAGAAAGGCCATGCCGAGCGACACTCCGCGGGGGCATGGAGCAGCGAAGATGCTTTGGTGCGTTGGGTCGCCTGAGAAGAGGTCGCTGGAAATGTGCTTGATCTCGTCAGTCGAGGTGTATGTACCAGTCTACGCTACAGCCATAGAACAAATGTTTTTTGTGCTAGCCCTTTTGGGCGATGGCGACGCGCGGGATGCCCTGCAGATCGTCGATGAAGCGGATGTGGCGGAAACCACTGGCTTCTAGCAGTGCGGCGATGGTAGCGCGCTGCCCCTGGCCGATCTCGAGCAGCAGGTAACCTGCCGGTTCCAGATGCGCGAAGCCCTCCGGGATGAGGCGGCGGTAGATCGCGAGGCCGTCTTCGCCCGCGTAGAGCGCGGTTGCCGGCTCGTAGTCGCGCACCTGCGGTTCGAGCGCTTCGCTCGTGGCTACATACGGCGGATTCGAGACGACGCAGTCGAAGCGTGCGCCAGCGAGTTTTGCGAACAGGTCGGATGCGGCGAACCGGACATGGTCCGCGCCCAGGGCGCGCGCATTCTGCTGCGCCACGGCGAGCGCGGGGGCGGAGATATCTGTCGCGGTTACGGTTGCGTGGGGCAGCTCCAGGGCCAGGGTGATAGCGAGAATCCCGGAGCCGGTTCCGATGTCCAAGATGCGCAAAGGACGAATGCGCGGTGGCCCGGGTGCGAGGGCGAGCACGGCTTCGACCAGATGCTCGGTCTCGGGGCGGGGAATCAGCACCAGCGGGTTGACGATGAAGGTGCGGCCATAGAACTCCTGCGTGCCGATGATGTACTGCACTGGCTCGTGGAGGGCGCGGCGCGCGATGGCGGCCTGGTAGTGGTTGCGTCTGGCGCTCGGTGAGCTCGCGCTCCGGGTGCGTCAGCAGGTCGGCTTTGGTCAGGCGCGTGGTACGCAGCAGCAGCAGTTCTGCATCACGGTGCGCGGTAGGGCTGGGGGCGAGCAGCGCGGCTGCATGCTCAATGGTTTCAGCAATCGTGGTCATCGATTCGTTCGGTCCCATCCGAATGCTATAATGCCTATAACGCTTCGCAAGGGTGATGCAGAGTGCATCCCGAATGCGGCCAGTATGCTGGCCTGCGGTTCTCCGGTGAGAACCTTAGCCCGACCCAGAAGCGTTGCCTTCCACCGCGTGTCGAGTGGATGGAGTCTGAAGAAGCCGAGTTGCTTCCTGGACGCAAGGATCGTGCGGCAAGAGCGGAGGCTGGCGGAAGAATGCCGGTCGGCAACATCCAGAAGTCCCCACCGTTTTTCCCCTACGTACAAATAAGAACAGCGCACCGCCCCCGATCGTTCCACTGGAACGACACGCGATTGGGACTGAGCAAAGTACCGCTCTGGGCAGCAGCGCATGTCACGCATTGCGGACACGGGACTCGTGTATCCGGCGATGCATAGGAAATCGAATTGAAATTATTTTCTGAACTACCTCTTTCGCCCCTGGTGCAGAAGCGCCTGGCGGCGGTGAATTTTGTTACGCCCACGCCTGTGCAGGCGGGGGCTATTCCTCCCGCGCTCGAGGGCCGCGATGTTGTGGCCACGGCGCAGACCGGCACCGGCAAGACGCTCAGCTTCATGTTGCCGATCATCGAGCGTCTGCAGAAGGTGCAAGGCAAACAGATCACAGCATTGGTGCTACTGCCCACGCGCGAGCTCGCCATGCAGGTGGAAAAGGTCTACCGGCAGCTGATGCCGGAGGGCAACATGCGCGTCGCGCTGGTCGTCGGCGGACTCGCCGAAGGACCGCAGCTCGATGCACTGCGCCGCGGCGTGCGTATCGTCGTAGCAACGCCGGGCCGCCTCGAAGACTTTCTCGATCGCAAGCTGGTGAAGCTGGATGGCGTAGAAGTGCTGGTGCTGGATGAGTGCGATCGCATGCTGGACATGGGATTCAAGCCATCCATCAAGCGTATCGTCAGCAAGCTGCGCGCCGGACCGGCAGACGCTGTGCTACTCCGCAACGCTGAACACGGAGATGCGCGAGGTGACACGCGAATACCTGAAGAATCCGGTGCGCATCGACATCTCGACCGAACTGAAGCCGGCGGACAATGTCGCGCTGCAGATGTTTGAGGTATCGAAGGACAAGAAGTCGGAGCTGCTGGAGCACCTGCTCAGCAAGCATGAGGGCAGCTTCCTGGTCTTTACCCGGACGAAGCACGGCGCGGACCGGTTGGCCAATCGGCTTAGCCGCGTGGGTCACAACGCGGCGCGCATCCACGGCGACCGAACCCAGGCGCAGCGTGTTGCCGCGCTGAAGGGCTTTGCCAACGGCTCGAATCGCGTGCTGGTGGCTACCGACGTTGCGGCGCGCGGCATCGATGTGCCGCACGTGGCGCACGTCGTCAACTACGATCTGCCCAAGGAAGCGGAGGACTTCGTCCACCGTGTAGGCCGGACTGGGCGCGCATCGCGCTCTGGGACTGCCCACACCTTCGCCATGCCGGAGGAGCGCAACGACGTGAAGAAGATCGAGCGCAAGCTCGCCATCACGATGAAGCGCTTCAAGGTATCCTCGGTTGCGACAAATCCAGCCTCTGCCTAAAGCATTTCCCGTGATGCTGTGATCTGAGGAATGTGATTTGGGGAGTAAGACTCTTGTGGCCTTTCCTGAAAGAAAGGCCACAAGAACTATCGCTAGCTGGTCTCCATCTGTAGCAGTCGGACTTTTTACAATGCAGCCAGCCGGGCCAGAGAAGGCTTCGGCGTGTACACGTACGTTGTGAACACGTACCCCCACGGTACGGCGACGATGGGCAAGATCACCCACAGGAACGCCACGGTGGTCTCCTCCGCTGGCGAACCCGCCAATGTGCCCGTTGACCACAGCGGGTATGCCACCAGGGCCAGCCAAAGAACTTTGTAGAAGATCTCCAGCAGCACGATGGGTAGCATCTTCACCGGGCGAAGAATCCCCAACCCGGCGAGCGTCGCAAAGGCAGCCCACACGCACCACTGCACCGCGTCCGCCGGCTCCCATGCTCCTTTATGCATCAGGATGTGCGTCCAGACCGCCTTGCCCAGCACGAAGAACATCAGCACATAGAGAAGCCGCAAGAGGTAAATGTTGATCGGGCGGACGCCGTCGTAGCGGTCGCTGCGTTCGAAGATCGTTTTCGGACGGAAGGTCATGGAAATCTCCTTGTTCCTTAAATCGGTAAATCAGTTGAATTTCTGTAACCGCAGCTCAGTCTGTGGCCCCGCCATCTTCGTCTGGTGCGAAGGCGAGAAGGTCTCCAGGCTGACACTCGAGCACCTTGCAGATCGCTTCGAGGGTTGAGAAGCGGATGGCTTTTGCCTTTCCCGTTTTCAGGATCGACAGATTCGCGAGCGTGATATCGACCGCCTCGGACAGCTCCGTCAGCGACATCTGCCGCCGCCCCAGCATCTCGTCCAGCCTCACCGTAATCGGCATGGCTCAGACCGTTCCTTCGAGTTCGTCACGCATCGTGGAACCCGCCGCGAAGACGCGGCTGAGCACAAACACCATCAGCACCGAGATCCAGCCGACGATCGAGATTGTGTCGCTGGGCGCAAAAGAACCCATGCCCGGGTAGAACCTGCCGATAAGCCCACCCGGAATGTCCAGCAGCTGCAGCACGAGGAGTGCCCAGGCAATCGTCTGCAGCCTCTGCGCGTTTGCCCGGACAAATGGATCTCCTGCGCCGACGGTTGCAATCACCTGGACCAGAGCCACGAGAATTCTGTCGGTCGCCGCCGAGCCGGCGATGCCGATAACGATCAGCCAGCGTATCCCGGTCATGGCGGATTGCAGGTTCGCTCCCGGGTTTCCGGTGAGGATCCACTCCGCGAACTGCTTCGAGAAGGCCCAGGACAGCACCAGCCCGACGGCCAGCGCCACCAGCAGAATGCGGTTGGCCACCCATGCCGTGCGCACCACCAGGCGCGAAGTCTTTATCAATCGATCGGAACGGGACACAAGATGGGGCACAGGACCGGACATGATGTAGTCTCCTTATCGAAAAACGATAAGAGCGCACCTCTCGCTCGTCAAGATGAATTTATCGAAAAACGATAAATTATTGTGGCGAGGCCCCGGTCGTGTGGAGACTGGTCACAAAGCAAGTCGATCCCAAGTGGATCACCGATTCCGCGGGTCTAGAGAGTGAAAAGGTTCCGCTCACACATGAAGGCCAAAATCGCCATCGCCCTCGGCATGCTTTGCGCAGCGTCTGCCGTAGCCCAGCAGACTGCCCGCAACGCCGCGCCCTCTTCCGAGACGGATATGCCGGTGATCCGAGTGTCTACACAATTTGTTGTCCTGGACGCGCTGGTAGAAAACAAAAAAACAGGCCAACCGATCGGGAACCTCGAGGCGAAGGATTTTCTGCTTACGGAAGATGGAACGCCGCAGAAGATCTCCTACTTCACTCACGATCGACTGCCTCTATCGGTCGTGTTTCTCTTCGATCTGACCGAAACCGTGCAGCCTGTTCTAAAACCACTTGCCGACGGGGCGCGCGAGATTCTCAGCCATCTGAAGCCGCAGGATGAGGTTTCTGTCATGGTCTTCTCGTCGCATACCGAATTACTGCAGGAGTTCACGACGGACCGCGCCCTGGCCGCGGATGCGATCGAAAAAGCCTCGGAGATGAAAACCAAGGAGGGCACATTTATCCACGAAGACATGTACGAAGCCGTGGACCAGGGGATGACATCAACGATTCCTGACAGCCGACGTGTGCTGGTATGGCTTACCGATGGAACCTCCAATTTCGAGAACTCACTCACGCAGAAGACCATCGGTCAAGAAGCGCCCGCCCATCTGCACAGTCGAGAAGAGGCGACCAACAAGCTGGTTCACTCCGGGATTGCCGTCGCGGCGTTGATCGACAAATCGGCGGCGACGGATGCGATGGTGGCCGCGTTAGATATAAACCCGTTTTCTTTCATCGCAGGCGCCCGCCTCGGAGATATCAACAGGTACGCCGACGCAACGGGCGGCCCGGTGCTCAACACCAGTAAGAAAGAAGTCGCGGCGCGACTCGCCGAGCTGATCGATCAGCTTCGCGAGCGCTACACGCTGGGCTATAAGCCATCGACTGCAAAACCTGCAGGCACGTATTGCAAGCTGCACCTCGCCCTGAGTTCCACTGCATACGAGGAACCATCTGACCTGCGAAAGGGCAGCGTTTTCGTGCGCGTGAGACAGGGCTACTATCGCTAGCGGTTACTGGGCGGTTCGTTCCAGCAGCACAAACAGCGCATCCGCGCAGCGCACGAAGCCAAGCTGCTCGTAGATGTGAACCGCTGCCTTGTTGGCGCCTGCGACATGCAGAAACGGAATCTCGCCATCCGCAAGAATGGCTGCGGTCACCTCCCGCGTGAGCTGCTGCGCATAGCCGTGGCCCAGATGCGCGGGATGGGTGCAGACCGCGCTGACCTCGCGATAGCCGGGCACTGCCAGGCGTTCGCCGGCCATCGCGACCAACTGTCCGTCCGGATCATTGTTGAGGCGAATGCCGCGGTAGCCTCCCAGCTGCGGCGTGCGGATCCCAAATAATCCGGGGAAGGCGATGGCCTTCAACGCAACCATCTCCTCGGCATCGGCGACGGGATCGAGCATGATGGATGCCGGCTCGCCGCTGCGTGCCTTCTGAGGCAAGAGGCGCTCACAGACCATCTGGTAGCCGGGGATGCGTCTGGCTTCGCGCCATTGTCTCGCATCCAGACGGGACGGCGGCTCCTCAAAGATCATGACCTGCTCGCCGGGCGCCACCAGGGCGGTGAACGCCGCGACCGCCTCGGCGGAGTGATTCTCCAATGCCGCCAGCGGAAGCACGTCGTTATAAAAGCGGCGCGCCGGCACCTTCGCCGTAGGCCAGGTGCCGCTGGCGCGTCGTCGCCGCCTGCCAGATGGGGTTCACGAGCTGCGGACTGGTACAGGTGTTCGTCGTCACGAAAGGGTGATCCTCCTTGGCGATGCATTCCACGTTCATGATGGGCGGGGCCTGCGCCACGATTCGCAATGGTGCGAGATGTCCGATCCTCGGGCTGGCGCCTCAAAGTATCGCGGCGAATTTTTCTCGGCTTTGTGGGTTGTCAAAATTCTACGACCGAATTAGTCTCCTATTAACCCGACAACATTAGTCCTCGTTTAGAAGGGTTATGGGACGGGCTTTGCCGCTCGACCAAACACCGGGTCACCGACTCCAATAAGAGGCCGCTGCGTCTGTGTCTGCATTTCCTGAAAATACCTCTGCGCGTTCTCGCGCTCTGCGCCACGGCCTTGCTGGTCGCGCTTTCCGCCCTTCCGGCGCATGCGCAGGAGCCGCCCTACTTCGTCACCTACTCGCAGGTGCTGGAGGAGCCCGGCAACCTCGAAATTGCCCTCAAGAGCCTGGCCGCCGGTCCCAAGGACGCCAACGCCTTCTATAGTCCGACGATCGAGCTGGAGTATGGCGCCACCCCCTGGTGGACGACCGAGGTCTACCTGCAGGGCGTGTCCGTCGCGAACGATTCGACCATTTTCACCGGCTTTCGGTGGGAGAACCGCTTTCGCCTGATCCCGCGCGAGCTGCCGGTGAACCCGCTGCTCTACGTCGAGTACGAGGACACCAACGCCGCCGACAAGAGCCTGCTCGAGATCACGGGCAATCACACCATCAGCGATCTGCAGATTACCAACCAGCAGGGCCGAGTCGAGATCGAGCGCTCGATGGAGATGAAGCTGCTGCTCTCCAGCTACGTGAAGTCCTGGAATATCTCGGAGAACTTCATCGCGGAGAAGGCGGTGAACGAATCCGAGCCATGGGAGTTTGGCTATGCGCTGGGGATCGCCCGGCCGCTGGCGAATTATGCCGCGGCGCACAACTGCATCCTCTGCCGCCAGAACCTGACCGCGGGCGCGGAGATGTACGGCGGCCTCGGGACTTCCGATGGCTTTGGTTTGCGCGCGACCTCGCATTACATCGGACCCAGCCTCGGCCTTGATCTGCAGGGGCGCCTGCCCAGCGTCGCCTTCTCGCCGCAGTTCGGCTTGAACGACAACAGCGTTGGTGTCCTGTGGCGCTTCAAGGTCTCGTACGAGGTGCAGCAGTTTCGCGATCTGTTCTGGAGGAAGAAAGCGCAATGACGAAGCGCATGTGGGCTCTTGTGTGTCTGCCGATGACTGTCGCGGCGATCGTCCTGCTGATGGCCGCCGCAAATGGAGCGTGGCTGAAGAAGGTTCCGGCCGCGGATCACGCCATGGTGAACCCGGTGGCCACGCATCCCGATGCGGTCGCAGCGGGCTCGAATCTCTATAAGAACAACTGCGCCCAGTGCCATGGCGCCGACGGCAACGGCCGCGGTGGCAGGCCAGCGCTCCGCTCCGCGCGCATCGCCGGCACGACCGACGGCGATCTCTACTGGCTACTGAAGAACGGCGAGCCCTTCCGCGGGATGCCTTCCTGGGCCAGGCTGCCGGAGGGCCAGCGCTGGCAGATCGTCGCGTACCTGCGCAGTCTCCAGTCCCCGGCAACGCCCGATGCGAACGGAGGAAAGCAGTGAAGCTCCGTCATCTTGCGCTCACTCTGATCACCGGCGGCGCGTTGCTTGCGGCGATTGCGGGTTGCGGCTCCGCCGGGGATGCGCCGCAGCCGACGCCCGATGCCGATGTGACGCCGCCGGCCGACTCCATCGGCGAGCGTATCTTCCTCGACACGCGCTTCTCCGAGTACTTCGCCACGCACATGACCGGCGTCAACAATCCGCTGCCGGTGGGTGATCCTGTGGTTGCGACTGTGCCGACCACAGATGGGTCACTGCCCGGCCCCTTCAAGGGGCAGTCCATCAACTGCCGCTCCTGCCACTTCGTTACCGAATTTCAAGGCGTGGCGAATGCGGGCAATCGCACCTACTCCGACTTCACCACCCGCAGCGTGATTCCGCGGCCGATGGGCGGCTTCGACCACACGCCGCGCAACTCCAGCCAGATGGTGGACTCGTTCACTACGCGCTCCGGCCCCACCTTCCTGCATCACGATGGCGAATTCGCCAGCGGCATGGACCTGGTGAAGGGCACGATGACAGCGCGCAACTTCGGCTGGCTGCCCACCGAGTATCAGGCGGCTGTCGCGCATATCGCGCGCGTGATTCGCGAGGACAACGGCGCGGACCAGCTTGCCGCCGACCGGACGAATGGGCTCTCCTACTCCACACTCTTTCTTGGCACGGACTCGCGCATCACGCCTGATCTACAACTGCCGGCCTCCGAGCGGCTGGACGTGACCACGGCGACCGACGACCAGGTGTTGAACGAAGTCGCCCTGTGCGTGAACCAGTACATGGAAGACCTGCTCTTCCAGCGCGATGAGTATGGGCACTACATCGGTTCGCCGTACGACAACTTCCTGCGCGTGAACCATCTCCCGCAGGAGCCGCTTGCCGGGCAGTCGAAGCCAGCCTACAACCAACAGTTGCTCAAGGAAGTGCTCGCGCTGAAGAATCCGATCTACATCTCAGACGCGGACGGCTCGTATAAATATCACTCGTTCAGTTACCAATTCGGCGCGAAGGAGCTGCAGGGACTGATCATCTTCCTGACCGCGGCGACCAACGCCACAGACGGCTCACAGCATGCGGGCAACTGCGCCGCCTGCCACCAGGCGCCGGACTTCAGCGACTTCGTCTTCCACAACACCGGCACGTCGCAGGTGGAGTACGACGGGGTGCACGGCAACGGCGCGTTTGCCGCATTGGTCATTCCATCGCTGGCGGAGCGCAACGCGAATTTCAACGCGTATCTGCCGGCCAGCGCGAACCATCCCAACGCCAGCGAGAGCTTCCGCCGCGCCGCATCGCCAACCAATCCGAACTACGCCGACCTTGGGCTGTGGAATGTCTATCTCAATCCGGACATGCCAAATCCGCAGGCGGCGCTGAAGGGATTTGTCTGCGCGGCGGGCAAAGACTGCTCTGTCGATCAGGGGCTCGGCAGCACCATTGCGCAGTTCAAGACGCCCGTGCTGCGCGACCTTGCCGACTCGCAGCCGTATTTTCATAACGGCGGCGCGCTCGATCTCGATGCGGTGATCGACCAGTACCTCAATATGTCGGCGCAGGCACGGCAGGGCGCGATGCGGAATGCGCCGCCCGAGTTTAAGAACATGTCGATCTCGGCAGCGGACAAGGATGCGCTGGTGGCGTTTCTGATGTCGCTCACCGAGGACTACGACGACGCGTAGAGTGCTGCGTGCGTCATTCAAAGAGTGGACTCATGCAAGCGATGGTGACTGGATCTAGCCTGCAATCCGCCTGAGAGCTAGTCTGCATATACGCAGAGGCCAAACCCTGAACAACGTTGTGGCTGCAGCGGGGCGCGGCCTTTGCATTTTTTTCGTCATACCTTGAGCTGACGCGCGGCCAACTCCGTGCCCTCGACTCTCGCCTGAATCTTGCGGAATGCAATCTCGCGCGCCGTTGACGTGTCATCGGCGAAGGGAGCGAAGCCGCAATCATCTGTCGTGCCGAGTTGCGCGACGGGCAGGACCGAGGCCGCTTCCATCACGCGCTCGCACACCTGAGCTGGCGTTTCCACGACGGGGTTGATTGGATCGATCACTCCGACAAATACTGTGTGGTTCGGTTTGAGAAGCTGACGAACGATGTGCAACACGCGCTTCCTGTCCGGCTCGCTGGCCATTTGCAGGTAGAAGCGTCCGACGCCCAATTGAAAGAGATCCGGCATCAGACCCGCGTAATCGACATCCGCACTGTGCGTGGAATCATGATCGCCGCCCGGACAAACATGAACGCCAATGTGTTGGCGATCCTCCGCGGTGAAGCGGTCAAGCACCTGGTTATTCAGCGCAATGAAGCTGCGCAGCAGATTGCCTGAGCTATCAAGCTTCAGTGACAGCCGTGCCTCGGTGAAATCCATCTGAACGACAGCCGCTCCTGCATCGAGAGCGCTCCGAATATCGGCTGCGGCTTCATCGATCAGGTCCGCCAGGAATGCTTCGCGCGGATAGTCCGGTATACCTGCCGCCGGATAGAGCAGGCTCAGCGCGGAGGCGGAGATGACAGCCTGCTTCAACGGAAGCCGCGTGTAGCGACGGGCCGCTTTGGTAAAGCTGCCGGCATGCACGCCGTAGCGAAAGCGTGCTGCGGTCAGCCGCGGCAACTGGCGGGTGTGCCCATCGGCGAAGGGAATCACCACGCCGTCCGGCGCAAGATTCGTGAGTCCCGCGAGCGGGTAGGTGGCGAAGCTGGGCTTGGACTGCTCGCCATCGGTGATGATGGACGATCCGGTCTGCTCCAGCTTCTGCATCGTGTCGCGGATGGCGTCGGCATACGCTGCGTCCATCTCGGATTGGCCTATCTTTCCGGCCTGGAAACCCATCATGGCTTGAAGCAGGGAAGGGGAACGCGGAATGCTGCCAATCTGTTCGGTTGGGATCGCCATGGCGGCGAGTCTACTGCGCCGAAATCGCTGCGGCATCCTCCGAAAGATGGATGCCGGTGATCCGCACCGCGGGGATGGGTGATTACGAAGATTAGCGGAAGTGCAGGTAGCCCCAGCGAGTCGGGCACGTGCATGTTGATGACGCCCTGCGGCGACCAGACCCAGTTGTCTTCCTTGGGATTGCCCGGCTTCCATTCCACGCGGCTGAAGTTGATGCGCCAGACGGTTCCGGGCGCTGGTGGCGGCACCTGCTGGCGCGACTCGAAGGCCGTCAGCGGATAGGCGATCTCGAGTGTCCAGCCGCGATCGGTGTCGGTTGATTTGTTGAGCGTGCCCTGGATGGCAACCGCCGTCTTCAGTCCGGCAATGTCCCAACTGTTGTCGGGCTTGCCGTTCTCGCTGTAGGGCTTGGGCAGGAAGAGATCCCAGCCGGTGTTGAGCGCATTCATCTCGAACTCGTAGTAGCTCTTCGTCTCGGGCAGCGGCTTGATGAAGACCTCGAAGTCGTTGTCTTTGAAGATGACGGAGTCATGTTTCGTCAGCGTGCCGGTGACGTTTGGTTCCTCGAGCTCGGCCGCGATGTAGAGATAGTTGTCATCCCACAGCATCTTCGCCCGCGTACGAAAGCGCGGCGTCGGCTTTGGCGGCCCCTTCGATATCGACGAAGTCGGAGGTCCACTTCGCTTTCTGCCAGGCAGGATCATCCAGCTTGCCGTCGATGAGGATGGGCGTCTTCGTGCGGTAGCAGTCATAGGAGAGCGGCGCGGGCAGCGCATCCTGCGCGCACGCTGCGGCAGAGAGCAGTATTGCAAGACAGGCGATCGTGAGTTTTCGCATCGTCCGTAGCGTATCAGGCGATGTTCGCTGTCTCCGCCTTCAACCGCTCTCCCTGGAAGTGTGCCACCACCGCATCGATCACCGGCTGCAGCCGGCCCTCCATGATTTCGGCGAGCTGGTGCAGCGTCAGGCCGATGCGGTGGTCGGTCAGGCGGTTCTGCGGGAAGTTGTAGGTGCGGATCTTCTCGGAGCGGTCGCCCGAGCCGACCTGCTGCTTGCGTTCCTGCGCGAGGGCGGCCTGCTGCTTCTCCTGCTCGACTTCGTAGAGACGGGCGCGCAGCACGCGCATGCCCTTCTCGCGATTCTTGATCTGCGACTTCTCGTCCTGGCAGCTCACCACGGTGCCGGTGGGAATGTGAGTGATGCGCACGGCGGAGTAGGTGGTGTTCACCGACTGGCCGCCCGGGCCGGAGGAGCAGAAGGTGTCGATGCGCAGATCCTTCGCCTCGATCTTGATATCGACGTCTTCAGCCTCGGGCAGCACGGCGACGGTGATGGCCGAGGTGTGGACGCGGCCTTGCGTCTCCGTGGCCGGCACGCGCTGCACGCGGTGCACGCCGGACTCGTACTTGAGCTGCGAGTAGACGCGGTCGCCTTCGATGATGGCGATGACTTCCTTCAGGCCGCCGATGCCGGATTCCGATGAAGACAGAATTTCGACCTTCCAGCGATGTTGCTCCGCAAAGCGCGAGTACATGCGGAAGACCTCCGCGGCGAAGAGCGAGGCCTCGTCGCCGCCGGTGCCGGCGCGGATCTCGAGGATGACGTTCTTCTCGTCATTCGGATCTTTGGGCAGCAGCTTCACCTTCAGCTCTTCTTCGATCTTCGGCAGGCGCTCTTCAAGCTCGGTCAGCTCATCCTGCGCCATGGCGCGGATCTCGGGATCGGTCTCGGCAAGCATGGCTTCCGCGTCGGCGATGCCTTGCTTCGTCCGCTGGTAGTCGCGGAAGCTTTCGACCATGGACTCCAGGTCGCGATGCTGCTTGGCGATCTTCTGGTAGCGCTCGTGATCGTTGACGACCTCTACGGAGGCCATCTCGCGGCCCAGCTCTTCGTAGCGGGCGGCAATCTGTTCCAGGCGTTCAAACATCGGGATCTCCTCGGCCATCGAGGGCCGGTATATATCGGTGCAATCTTGGGGTAGCGAAGGCGCGGCGGGGCGATGGCGGCGGGAGCCGCTAAAGAAGAGTGCCCGGGAAGTGGATGAGGCGCAACATCGCTGCTATTAGAGTATCGCGGAGGGGCGGCGGATGCATCTACATTCCTGCTACAAACGCGTTACGGCTGGGATACATACATGAGTGAACTCGAGCCCTGGGCGGAGCTGTGCGAGCGGCTGGCCGGGACGACGAAGAAGCTGGAAAAGCGCGCCTGGATGGCCGACTACCTGCGCGAGTTGCCGGTGGAGGCTGCTGCATATGCGGCGCTGTATCTCGCCGGAACGCCATTCGCCGAGGCGGATGGGCGCCAACTCAGCGTGGGCGGCGCGAGCCTGTGGCAGGTGGTGAAGGAGCTGGCGCGGGCGAGCGATGCAGCGATGCAGGAGGCGTATCGCCGGCATGGCGATATGGGCGCGGGGGCTTTCGATCTGCTCTCGGCGCCGATTGAACCGGTCGCGGCGACGCTCACCATCGAGGAAGTGGCGGAGAGCTTTGCGGAGATGGCCGCCCTGCGCGGAGCCGCACGCGTAACCGAGCGACGGCAGACAATGCTGCGCGATCTGCTGGCGCGCGCGACGCCACTGGAGGCGAAGTACCTGATCAAGCTGATGCTGAGCGACATGCGCATCGGCGTGAAGCAGGCGCAGGTGGAGGAAGCGATTGCGGTTGCAACGGAGCGCGACCTGACCGCGGTGCGCCGTGCGGTGATGCTGCTGGGCGACCTGAGCGAAGTGGTGCGGCTGGCCGATGCCGACCGGCTGGATGAGGCGCGCATGCGACTCTTTCATCCCCTGGGCTTCATGCTGGCGAGCCCGGTCGATTCGGTGGAAGACGCGATAGCGCGATTTGCGGAAGAGGTAGGGGCGGAGCAGAAAGGCGAGGGCGGAGCGAAGCCCGCTCCGGAGATCGAGGGCACCGGCGAGAGCGAACCGCCCGCTACGGTGGAAGCGGGAGCACTCGTGGACGCGCATGTTCAGCCGGCGCTGACGCTGGTACACATTCAGCCGGCGCTGACGCTGGCACACATTCAAGACAAGTTCGATGGCATCCGCTGCCAACTGCACTGCGGCGATCCATCGCAACCCGGCCGCGTCGCGTTGTTTTCGCGCTCGCGCGATGACATGACGCACAGCTTCCCGGAACTGACAGAGGCTTTTGCGAAGGTGACCGAGCCGCTGATTCTTGACGGCGAAATACTGGCGTGGAACATCGATCCAGCTGCAGCAGACCAACGTGCGTTGCCTTTTTCTTCCCTGCAGAACCGCATCGGCCGCAAGCGCGTGACGGCGGCGATGCGCGAGCAGACGCCGGTGGTCTTCATGGCGTTTGACTTGTTGTACTGCAAAGACCTTCTGTTGCTGGAGCAGCCTTTGAGCGCACGTCGTGCGGCATTGGAGGAGGTTTACGCGGCACAGAGAACGCATACGGTGGTGAGCAGTACGCCTGCGGTTGCCGAGGCGTCACGGAGCCAGGGGTTGTTGTTCGCGCAACCGGAGGTATCCGCTGGATCGCGGCATGGCGGCTTTGCACGCCTGGCGCTGGCTGACGTGGAACGGCTATCCAGCGCGGAGCAACTGGAGCAGGCCTACGTCGACGCGCGGGCACGCGGCAACGAAGGGGTGATGCTGAAGGCGGCGGCAAGCCTCTATCAGCCGGGGCGGCGCGGACTGGCGTGGCTCAAGCTAAAGCGCGAGCTGGCCACACTCGATGTCGTTGTCACGTCGGCTGAGTACGGCCATGGGAAGCGCGCCGGCACGCTGAGTGATTACACCTTTGCCGTGCGCGATGGCGATACGCTGAAGAATGTCGGCAAGGCCTACTCCGGTCTGACCGATGCGGAGATCGCGCATCTCTCGCAGTACTTTCACGAGCACACCATCGAAGACTTCGGCGGCTGGCGCACGGTGGAACCGACGATCATTCTCGAAGTCGCCTTCAACAACCTGATGCGCTCTGAGCGGCACGCCAGCGGCTTTGCCATGCGCTTCCCGCGCATCCTGCGCATCCGCGATGACAAGCCGGTGGACGAGATCGACACGCTCGAACGCGTCGAGCAGATCTATAACCGGCAACCGGATAAGCCGGTTGACAACGCGCAGCCGGATCGGCCAGTGGAGACGGAGAACTAACTGGTGACATCCATAGCAAGCACGGCGATCCCAAAGACCAGGATCAGGATGCTGACCAGATCTGCGCGTCCCTTGCCGGTGCCTTCGGGAACGTGAGGGAACGTGCGGCGCGCCAATAGAGCCACGCGCCTGCAATCACCAGCGCGCACTCCATGGCGGCGACAACAAGCGGATATTGCCACAGGCCAGCGCCGAACAGCATGAGATCGCCCGCATTGCCGGGCAGCACAGGCATGTCCGCCCGGTGCACAAAAAGATCGAGCACCCAATGGGAAAAGGCGACCAGGGCGATGACAACGCAGCTTCGCCTGTTCCAGCGCCACAGAAAAGCGGCACCGAGAATGGCGGAGAGAACAAGCGCGCCAAGGAGCGAGTGCGTGTAGTTGGCATGGATGATGCCGTTGCCGTATGCGCCATGCGTGCCCGGCACCGGCTCAACGGTCTCGATGTGCATCAGGAAAAGCGGAACGAAGACGATGTCCAGCCAGACGGTGGCCAGCATCAGCGCCCAGAGCGGCGTTCGCCGTTCCTGCGACTTGACCATTGCTGCAAAACCGAAGTGACCAGCGATCATTGCTCGCTACTTTCGGAACGGGGAGCCGGCCAGGGCAGCCGCGCGTCCAGCAGGCCGATCACGACGACGAAGAGGAAGACACCGAGGATGAATTGCACGTTCTCTCCGATCCTTACTTTGTAGCAGGTAACTCGAATGCTTTCACATCCAGCCCTTCCGGTGACCATGTATTCACAATCGCCTTCGCAATCTTCGCGGTGGTGATATAGGCCTCGTTGTCGTCGGTCCAGCTCTGGTCTTTGTTATCCCAGGTAAAGATGGACAGGATCACCAGGCCGTTCTTTGTTGCCACCGCATCGACATCATTGCGCACGGCATCGAGCGCGCCGATTTTGTCCGCGATGGCCGAGCCTTCTTCGGAGGTGTCGACCGGTTCCAGATAGCGCGGCGCGCCGTCGCGATAGAACTGCGAGCGCAGCATGTGCAGCGTGACGCCGCATATCGCGCGGTCGGCTTCCGTCGGCGCAGCGTCGCCATCGCCCAGCCGGCAAGTCACAATGCGCTGCATCAGCGTGGCCATCTCCTGTGCTGTCGTCTTGCCCAGGCCGAACTTCTTCTGATCCGCCGGCATGGTGTAGTTGGCGGGCTTGCCGATTTTCTTGTAGAGCCAGGTGTTCTTCAGGTCGAGCTTGCCCATCTCGGCGTTCACCGCGTCGAGGCCGATGGTGTCGATTGCTACATTCGTCGCCGTGTTGTCGCTGACGATCACCATCATCGAGAGCACATCCTTCAGCGTGAGGGTTACCGGCGTGTCGAAGAAGCCCAGCACGCCGGAGCCGTCCGTCTGGTTCTCCTTGGTCAGCGTTACTTTGTCGTCCCAGTGCCGCTTGCCCGCGCGGATCTGCTCCATGGCTTCGTAGAGCAGCGCGAGCTTGATGACGCTCGCCGTCTGCACCGGTTCGTCGGCCTTGAGCGCCACGGTCTGGCCGGTCTTGAGGTCTTTGGCGTAGACCGCGACCTGGCCGTGATGCTGCGCGGCGATCTGGTCTACCTGGGACTGAAGAGATGGCTGCGCGATCGCGTGGGAAGTGAACAGAAGGGCGGAGAGGAGGGTGAACAGGGTGGCCGGGCGCATGGCCGCATGGTATATCGATTGGCATGGCTCTCCAATTCACCACCAGCTATCTCGACGATGTCCGCTCACTCTTCGCCCACTACAAGAAGATGGGCGAAGCCGCGATCGCGCAGGCCCCGGACGCCGATCTGACGGCGACGCTCGATCCGGAGATGAATTCGATCGCGCAGATCGTGAAGCACATGGTGGGAAACATGCGCTCGCGATGGACAGGCTTTCCCGAGGCCGACGGCGAGAAGCCGGATCGCGATCGCGACACGGAGTTTGAAGCGCCTCCGGCTACACGCGCGGAGTTGATAGCCATGTGGGACACGGGCTGGGGCTGCATGTTTGCCGCGCTCGATCCACTGACGGATGCCGACCTCTCGCGCGATACGTTCATCCGCGGCGAGCGCCACTCTGTCCTGCAGGCGATCAATCGCCAGATCGCGCACTACAGCTATCACGTGGGCCAGATTGTGTTCCTGGCGAAGCATCTGCAATCGGCAAAGTGGACATCGCTGAGCGTACCGCGTGGCGGCTCGGCTGGATTCAATGCGGATGTCGCAGCGGGGCGCAAGAGCCAGCGGTGAAAAGAGAAAGGGCGCCCGGATTTGCGGACGCCCTTCGTGTCAGTACGTGCTCACTACAGATCGGCTAGTTCTTCGCCACTTGTTTTGTGCCGGTGTAGGTGACGTGCCAGATGGAATTCGATCCATCGTCGGTGACGAATAGCGAACCATCCTTGGCAAAGGTGACGCCCACCGGGCGGCCCCACACATTGCCATCCGGCGTGACGAAGCCGGTCAGGAAGTCCTTGTATGCGCCGGTCGCTTTGCCGTCCTCGACTGGTACGGCGATGACTTCATAGCCGGCGCGCTTGGACTTGTTCCACGAGCCGTGTTCCGCGGCGAAGGCCCAACCATGGTACGAAGCAGGGAACTGCTTGCCTTCGTCGAAGGTCATCTCCAGCGACGCAGAGTGCGGCTGCAGAAGCACGTCAGGCACAATCACCTTGCTCGCCAGCTCGGGATGCTTGCCCTTGTGCCGCGGGTCCTGGTGGTCGCCCATGTAGAACCACGGCCAGCCATAGAAGCCGCCTTCCTGCACATGCGTGACGTAGTCGGGCACCAGGTTGTCGCCCAGGCCGTCGCGCTCGTTGGTCGAACACCAGAGCTGACCGGTGATTGGGTTGATCGCCTCGCCGACGCAGTTGCGGATGCCGGAGGCGTAGATCTTTACGAACTTGCCCTCGGGCGTGAACTCGAGCACGTCGGCGCGATGGAACTCGGCTGGGTTGGTGTCCGGGTCGTCGATGTTGGAGTGCGAGCCGACCGAGACGAACATGCGCTGACCGTCTTTCGAGAAGACGACATCGCGCGTCCAGTGGCCGCCGCCGCGCAGGCGTCCGCCGCCGGGCAGATCGGGGACAACGACCTGCGATGGCCCGGTCGCCTTCAGGTCGCCGTTCTTATAGGGAAACTTCACCACCGAATCGGTATTGCCGATGTACACCCACTTGGGGTTGGGCCCGAGCGGATAGAAGGCGAGGCCGAAGGGCTGCTTCAGGCCAGTCGCGAAGGTCGAGACTTCCTTCGGATTCCCCTTGGCATCCACGCCGCGGAAGACTTTCACCGTCCCGCTGTCTCCGCTGCGATCCGGCTCGCTTTCAACGACGAAGAGATCGCCGTTGGGGGCGGTGCGGATAAGGCGCGGGTTTTGCACGTCGGAGGAGTAAAGCTCGACCTTGAAGCCGGCCGGGGCCTCCGGCATTGCACCTGCGGGCCGTGCCACCACGCTGGGACCGTTGTCGACGGATTCCGTCGCATACGGCACGGGCAGGTCGGCAACCGTGATCTTGCGCATGGTGCCGGGTTTCTCTTTCGAGTAGTCGGTAAAGGCAGCCTGACCGGTGATGACATGCGCGTTCTGGGCCAGGGCAACTGCGGGAACAGCGAAGAGCAAAGTGGGGAAGAGGAGAGGGCCCAGTACGCGGGAAGCGTTGGTCATAGCGAGACATGCAAAATTCCTCCGGGTCAGGAGTGAGGGGATCGAGGTGGTGACACCGCGGAGTTTGCGGTGAAATGCTACGTAGTTAACGATACAGCCGCGTCAAGCTACCTGACAAATCGTTTAAATTCAGATATACGATTGTCTACTATTCGTTGCCCTGGGGATTTCCGCCCGCAAGCTGCTTCACCAGGTCCAGGGGTACGGTCGCCGTCAGGACGGTGCGGCTGCCGCGCTGGTTTACCGTCGCACTGTTGATGAGCGTGCGGTAGTCCTTGCTTTGCGGGTTGTTCGCTACCGTGGTCATCGCGGCGGAAAGCAGCCCCAGCATGCTTTGGAGGGCGTTGGTGGTGGCCGCTGCCTCGGCCTGGCTGGGCGCAATCTCCTCCACCCGGAGCCGCAGATTGCCCAGGTAGCGCACGGAGGCGACAAAGGCCGTATCGGCATCGAGCGGCAGGGTGACGCCGAAGACCCGCGGTCCGCCCTCCGACCAGAAGGGCAGCGAGATGCGCCCGATGCCCCAGGCGATGGAGAGCGTGGGCACCTGGCTGTAGTAGTCCGAGAGCACCGACGACCCGGAAAAGGGCAGCGCGGCGGTGCGATAGCGATCCACGATGGCATGGATTTGCTCCGCCGTCGGCGTGTTCGACACGGCGACCATCTCGTAACCCAGCAAAACGACGCGCACGGTGCGGCCGTCGCTCGGCAGGCTGTAGATGGTGCGATCGGCATACTGCTCGCGGCTCTTGCTGCTGGCTTCGAGCCACGCCGTGACCCGCTTGTGATCGAAGTGGCCGGCGAAGACCTCGGAATAAGCCGCGGGTCCGTTCGGTCCTCGCGGGTCCTGCATGTGGTGGATGGCGATGGCCGCCTGGCGCAGGTCGCGCTCAAAGACGAAGCCGGTGGCATCGATGAAGCGCTGGTAGGCGGGATCGTGCTTCACCGGATGCTGATCGAAGTGCATCGCGGTGCGCAGCGGCTCGAAGTTGACATAGACGATGCCGTCGGATTCCGGCAGGAGACGCGCGACTTCCGGCGGCGCTTTCTGCCGCAGGTAGGCGAGCGCGCCAATCAACACGATGACGATGGCGGCGATCAGGAGTGTGGTGCGGGTGCGTCTGCGCATGGTGGGCCGGGTGGAGATCAGGATAGCAAGTCAGCGGGCCGGCAGGTCCGCGCGGAGAGGCAGGAGCAGCAGGCGACGCGAATGTGCGACTGCCGTTTACTCTTCCCTGAGCAAGCGGGCGGGATTGACGGCGAGGGCGTGCCGCGCAGGAATCCATGTGGCCACGAGGCCGATCAACATCATGGCGGCGATCACTCCGGCAAGCACCAGAGGATCGTGGGATGTCGCCTGATAGACGATCTGTGCGAGCAACCGGCTGGTGAGCATGCCAAGCAGGAGGCCGACTGCGGAGCCCGACCCCAGCAGGACCAGCGGACGTCCCAGGGCCGAACGCATGAGCTGGGCACGGTGCGCGCCGAGTGCCACGCGGATGCCGAGTTCCCGCATCCGTTTACTGACGCTATAGGCGGCCATGCCGAAGATGCCGGTGATGGCGAGCATCGCCGCCAGCAGGCCCATGACGCCCAGGCTGGCAGCCGCGATGCGCGCCGGGAACAGTACGAGGCTCAGGGCAGAGGGCCAGCTCCGAATAGAAAAGACCAGACGGGGATCGATGCCAGTGAGCATGCGGTTGATCGCGGCGGCGGTTTCCACCTGCGGCAGGCTGGAACGAACCACCAGCGTCATTTCACTCGCAGGCTGCTGGGCCACCGGGAGAAACATGCTCGGTTCGGGATCTTCCGTCAGCGAGTCATACTTCCCGTCCTCAACGATGCCAACGACTTCATAAAGATTGTGGCTCTCCTGGCCGGTGAAAAAGTGGCGGCCGACGGCGGTCGAGTTGCCGAATATCCTGCGGGCAAAGGTCTTGTTCACGAGTGCCACCTTGGGTGACTTCGCGTTGTCATTCCATGTGAATGCGCGCCCGGCGAGCAGACGGGTACCCGCGGCCTCCAGATAACCGGGTGAGATGGAAAAGAGGTTCGCCTCCAATGCGCCGTGCGAAGTGCGAAAGTCGACAGTGTCCTGCTTCCATACTGTCTGCGAATTTCCCTCTTGCCTCAGTGGTATGGCATCGGTGATTCCGGAAGCGGTCACGCCCGGAATACGGGCTGCCTCGTCCAATATGTGCTTTTTCACCGCAAGCGAGTCCTCCGGAGTGTGGCCGGCCATCTGCATATCGGTTGCTGCCAGCATGACGCCCTGTGGCTGAAAGCCCAACGGAGCATCGAGGGAACGCTGCATCCCGCGCAAGGCCACAAGCGACGCGGTCACCAACAGGGTGCAAATTGCGATCTGCACCGCGAGCAGGAGGTCGCGCAGCGTAAAGCGACGAAAAAGAACGGGAGGGGCGCTGCCTCTCATGATGCGAACCGCGTCTGTGCGCCATATCTGCCGCGCCGGCAGCAGCCCGAAGAGGACGCCGCTCGCGATCGACAGCAGCACAGCCACTGCAAAGATGCGCACATCTGCCGTGACTGTGACGTGAATGGGGAAATCAGGGAAGGGCTGCCAGCGCGTCAACATGCGGAGCAGGAGAGTCGCGAACACGGTTCCTACAAGGCCACCTGCCAGCGAGACAAGCAACGCTTCGATCAGCAACTGCCGGAGAATGTGCCACCGGCTGGAGCCGATGGCGAGGCGGATAGCCAACTCGCGGCTGCGGTCCGTCGCGCGCGCGGCGAAGATGCTGGCCAGATTGGCGCAGGCCGCCAGCAGCACCAGAAAAGCCAGGACCAGAATGCCGAACATGAATGCCCGCGTCGCATTTCCCAGCAGATCGCCCCAGAGCCCGGGTCTGATCAACCGGGCGCGCATGCCGTCGTCGGTGGCGGGGTATTGCTTAGCCAGTTGACCGGCGATGTTGTTCAGATTGTCCGTCGCTTGTTCCACACTGACGCCAGGCTTGAGCTGGCCCAATGTCCAGAGGAAGCGGGTGGCGCGATTGTGAAGAACATCCTGTCCCTCGATCTGCTGCTGATTTACCAGCGGCATCCAAAAGTCGGCCCACAGGACGGATTCGGTTCCATGAAAGTCCGGCGGAGCGATTCCGATGACGGTATAGGGATGTGCATTCACGTCCACTGTTTTGCCGATGACCTGAGGATCGGCATGGAACCAGCTGCGCCAAAAGGCATCGCTCAGCACGATGTACGGCGCTGAGTTCGGACCGTGTTCGTCGCTCGCATGAAAGAACCGGCCCAGTGCCGGGCGAATGCCCAACATGTCGAAGTAGTTGCCCGAGACCTCGTATTCCCAAACCCGCCTGGCCGTCCCTCCCACACGCAGGGCCGCATCCTCCAGCTCGTATGCGCACATATCTGTGAATGTCGTATTGCGAGCGCGGTAATCGAGGTAATCCGGATATGACTGGTTGTCGGCCCCCGGCGCCTTTTGCGCGATCGCATACAGCCGGTCTGCGTCAGGGAACTTGAAGGGATGGAGAATCAGCGCATTCAGCACACTCAGCACGACGACGTTCGCACCGATGCCGAGAGCCAGCGTCAGGTTCGCGGTCAGGGCAAAGCCGGGCGAGTGGCGCATTTGCCGCAGCGCGTAGTGAACATCCCGGCCGACGCCTGCCAGCAGCGGTGAGGTGTCGGCATCGCTGGCGCGTTCCCGCATCACGCTCGCATTTCCAAAGCGAAGCAAGGCATCGCGGCGAGCCACTTCCGGGGACATGCCGGCTGCGAGGTTGTCCTCGATGCGCATCTCGATGTGCGCCTTCAATTCAGCATCGATCTCGCGGTCAACCCTGGACTGGCGGAAGAGATTCGCGCCGCGGCGAAAATGCGTGACGATACGGCGAAGCAGCGACATGGGGCACCTCCCACTACTCTTCTCGAAGCAGTCGCGCAGGATCGACGGCCAGGGCGTGACGAGCCGGGAGCCAGGTGGCCACCAGGCCGATCAGTGCCATGGTTGCGACCACACCGCCCAGCACCAGAGGGTCACGGGAGGTGGCCTGATAGACGATCTGGGCGAGGATGCGGCTGACGAGCATGCCGAGCGCCAAGCCAACGATCGAACCCGACATCAACAGCACGAATGGGCGTCCCAGAGCAGAGCGCATGAGCTGGATACGGTGCGCGCCGAGCGCGACGCGGATACCGAGCTCGCGCATGCGCTTGCTGACGCGTATAGGCCGCCACGCCGAAGGTGCCGGTAATGCGCGAGCATCGCCGCCAGCAGGCCCATGATGCCGAGCGAGGCCGCAGCCACGCGCGCAGGAAAGAGCACCAGAGCGAGCGCGGCGGGCCAACTGGAAATGGTGAACGGCAGGCCGGGATCGATTCCGGTAATGATGCGATGTACGGCAGATGCCGTATCCGCGTCGGGCATCTGTGACCGCACGATCAGCGTTGTCTCGGTGTCGGTCGCCTGTGCAAACGGGAAGAAGACTGCGGCCTGAGGGTCTTCCGTCAGCGAATCGTACTTCCCGTCTTCGACCACACCGACGACTTCAAAGCCATCTTTGGCGCCGCGCAAGAAGCGACGACCGATGGCTGCTGTCGCCGATCCGAAGAGCTGGCGAGCGAAAGCCTCACTCACGAGGGCGATTTTGGGAGAGCCGGCGTTGTCTTGCCAGGTCACATCGCGTCCGGCGATCAATCGAGTGCCCGCAGCCTTTAGGTAGCCTGGTGAGATGGAAAAGTACTTTGCGCCAAGCGCAACGTGAGACGGAGTGAACTCCGTAGTGCCTTCCCGATAGAAGCCGCTGGAGTTGCCGCTTCCGCTGAGCGGCGTGTAGTTGATGATGCCGGCGGCGCTGACGCCGGGAATGCCGAGAGTCCTCTCCAGCATGCGCTTCTGTATCGCCAGCGAATCCTTCTCGGAGTAACCGGCCATCTGCATGTCGGTAGAGGCCAGCATCGCGCCCTGGGGCTGAAAGCCGATCGGCGCGTGCAGCGAGTGTTGCATGCCGCGTACTGCCACGAGCGAGGCGGTGACCAGCAGCGTGCACAGCGCAATCTGCAGGGCGAGCAAAAGATCGCGCAAGGTGAAGTGGCGGAAGAGAACGGGACCATGAGCACCCTTCATCACGCGGGCCGCATCCGTCTGCCAGATCTGCCGTGCGGGCAGCAGCCCGAAAAGAATGCCGCTGGCGAGCGAAAGCAGCAGTGCGAGCCCATAGACGCGAATATCCGCGTTGACCGTTACGTGAACGGGGAATGCGCTGAAGGGCTGCCAGCGGGTCAGCAGCGCGAAGCAGGACGGTTGCGAATGCGGTCCCGGCGATGCCGCCTGCGAGCGAAACGAGCACCGCTTCCGTGAGCAACTGGCGAAGGATGTGCCAGCGGCTGGAGCCAATGGCGAGCCGGATGGCCAGTTCGCGGCTGCGATCGGCGGCGCGCGTCGCAAAGATGCTGGCCAGATTGGCGCAGGCGGCCAAAAGAACCAGAAAGGCCAGCACGAAAACGGCGTACAGAAAGGCGCGGGTGGCATCGCCCAGACTATCGCCCATCAGTCCTGGCTTCACCAGGCGCGCGCCCATGCCCTGGTCGAAATTGGGATATTGCTTGCCGAGTTGCCCGGCAATGACATTCAGATTGTCCGTCGCCTGCTGCGCGGTTACACCCGGCTTGAGCAGGCCCACCACCCAAAGCCCATGATTCCCACGTGTGGTGAGAAATTCATAGCCTTCGACCTGCTGCTCATTCACGATCGGCAAATAGAAATCCGGCCACATGAAGAGCTCAATCCCGTGAAAGCTTGCGGGCGCAACGCCGATGATGGTGAAGGGATGCTTGTTGAGCTCGACGACGGTTCCAAGTACACCAGGATCGGCATGAAAGCTGTTGCGCCAGAAGGCATCGCTGAGCACGATGTACGGAGCGGAATTCGGCCCGTGCTCGTCGCTCGCATGGAAGAAGCGGCCGAGCTCTGGCTGCACGTCGAGCATATCGAAGTAGTTGCCGGAGACTTCGTATATCCCATCGTTTCTCAGCCACTCCGCGAACGCTGAGCCCGGCCGCATCGAGCCCGTACGTTGCCATGTCGGTGAATGTGGAATTCCGTGAACGGTAGTCCAGGTAATCCGGATAGGACTGGTTGTCGTCGCCCTGGTTCTTTTGCACGATCTCGTACATTCGCTCCGCATGCGGCAGATCGAGCGGGCGCAGGATCAGTGCATTCAGCACGCTCAGCACGACGACGTTCGCGCCGATGCCGAGAGCCAGCGTCAGGATCGCGGTGAGCGCGAAACCCGGCGAGTGTCGCATCTGCCGCAACGCGTAATGAACATCGCGGCCGATACCCGCCAGCAGCGGCGAAGTGTCCTCAGCGGTAGCGCGTTCGCGCATCACAGTTTTGTTTCCGAAGCGTAACTGGGCATCGCGACGTGCGGCTTCCGGCGCCATGCCAGCGGCGAGGTTGTCCTCGGTGCGCATCTCAATGTGCGCCTTCAGCTCAGCATCGATTTCGCGATCGACGCTGGACTGGCGGAAGAGATTCGCGGCGCGGCGAAGATGCGTGACGATATGGCGAAGCAGCGACATGAGCACCTCCCGGAAGTGGCAGCTATGCGTAGCGCATCACAGCGCGGACACCCTTCACCAACTGATCGAAGCTCTTCTCGGCCGCCTCCAGCTCTTTTCTGCCGACAGCGGTAAGCCGGTAGTACTTCGCCTTGCGGCCGGATTCGGTCAGCGCCCAGGCAGACTTGATCCAGCCGCTCTGCTCCATGCGGTGCAGCGCCGGATACAACGAGCCCTCCTCGACAGCCAGCAGCTCGTCGGAGGCCCGCTGCACATGCAGAACGATGCCGTAGCCGTGCATCTCGCCCTTCTGGTCGAGGGTCTTGAGAACCAGCAGATCGAGCGCGCCCTGAAGATCTTTCCTTGCCATGCAGCCATCCCTATACATCTATGGATGAGCAGGAGCGTAGACCTAGATGTATAGGGATGTCAAGCGCCCATCCCAAATCTGTGGCGAGGTAAAAAATTGAAAGGCGGCGTCCTGCGCTGGAGATCCCATCCGGGCCTGCGTTGGGGTATTCTGCTGATCCAGGCGATCCGCCAGCGGTGAATTCGCACAGGCTTGGCGGATGTATGCTCCCTCACGCTGGGGGAAACCAATGAAATTCACCTATGTCATCAAGTTCGTCGGGGACATGGATCGCGCCGTGGCCTTCCATCGCGACACGCTTGGCCTGCCGCTCGACCTTCAGCTCGCCGGGCTGGAGCGAGTTCGCGACCGGCGAAACGAAGCTGGGCCTGCATCCGGCGTCGGAGAAGAACCCTGCCGGCACGGTCGAACTTGGCTTTGGGGTCCCGGATCTGCAGAAGTTCTACGAGGAGATGTCAGCCAAGGGCGTTACCTTCAGCATGCCGCCGACGAAGCAGGATTTCGGAGGGATGCTGGCGCGCTTTGTGGACTCGGAAGGCGGCCACGTGAGCGTCTCGGCTGAATAGTCATTTTGGCTATAGCTTTTGCTTGCGAATCCTGCGTTGGAATCGTAACGTCGTTCTTCGTCCGCAACATGCGGCGTTCTCTTCCCCTACAGGCCCCGACAACACAACTATTCCCAAAACCCCAGTGATGGAAACAACGGTTCGTTCGGAGGATGCATATGGCGCAATTCATGGTGCAGGTGGCGTATTCGCAGGAAGCTTGGGCGAGCCTGGTGAAGGGTCCGCAGGATCGTATCGGCGTAGTATCGGCGGCGGTGAAGAAGCTCGGAGGAAAGTTGGTGCAGGGCTGGCTGAGCTTTGGAGATTACGACACCGTGTGCGTCGTGGATATGCCGGACTATGTCGCCGCGGCAGCGTTTGCGGCTGCGATTGCGGCGGGCGGCTCCTGCAAGAGTGTCAAGACCACGCTGCTGCTCTCTCCCGAGGAGGGTGTTGCGGCGATGAAAAAGGCACGCGGCAGCGGGTACAAACCCATCGGAAAGTAACGAAGCATTCCGTGGAGCGGTGCAGGGCCTGACGATCGTCTGGCGCTCGTTGCGAGGGCTTCTCCGCTGTGCTACTCTTGCGCTTGAACGGTCTCTCCCCGGGGCTCGCAGCAGTGTGTGCCGGGAACAGGCGGTACGGGCTGGCGTAGCTCAGCTGGTAGAGCATCTGATTTGTAATCAGAGGGTCGGGGGTTCAAGTCCCTTCGCCAGCTCCAGTCCTTAGCCGAACACAGGATCGTCAAGACATTGTAAGGACTCCGGCGACTTCGTTCCGCGACATCCATTCCGTTGTCTCCTCTTTCCCCTCGTCTTCCCAGTTTTATGGCGAAGCGTTGCGCGATTCCGGAGGCACCGGTGCGATGAATCGGAACGATGGGCTGGAATCGTGCACAGGTGGCCGAGCGGTTAATGGCAGCAGACTGTAAATCTGCCGCTCCTTGCGAGCTACGGAGGTTCGAATCCTCCCCTGTGCACCAGAAGTTGGGCAGCGTGACGGAAGACGGCGGGAATCCAGCAGGATCGGGTGGTCTGAGTTTCAGCCAGAAGACGGTCATCACTCTGCTGCTGTTTGGAGCGGTTGCGGTGCTGGCCTGGCAGACGATGGAGCCGGGCAAGTTCCGCTCGCTGGTGTTTGTCGTACTGGGTGGATTGGCGCTGCGGGTGCTGTTGGGTTGGCGGCGTTCGAGCGTAGATGGTGCGGACACGGAAGCGCGCTAGGATAATTGAGCGCGGGTTTTTTGCCGCAGAAGGGCTGATGTAGCTCAGTTGGTAGAGCACTCCCTTGGTAAGGGAGAGGTCACCGGTTCAATCCCGGTCATCAGCTCCAGAGTTTGCAGTGGTGGCAAAGGGCGGGAGTAACTCAGTGGTAGAGTCACAGCCTTCCAAGCTGTTGGTCGCGGGTTCGATTCCCGTCTCCCGCTCCAACTGAGATTCCAGTCCTCTAATGAAATGAGAATGATGTGGAAGCGATGTTTGAGAAGCCGGTTTTAGGTGTAGAAGACGGTCCGTCGTTCGACGTGGTGCGCTCCGCCGTTCAGGCGGCGCTGGCACAGTCCTCGGCGGCCAAGTTCCTGAAGCGGGTCGATGGCCAGCGGATGCGCGTGCGCGACTTCGAGGCAGTGCTGGCGAAGGGGCTGCTGGGCCAGGAGGCGATTGCCGCTTACGGGCGGCTGGGTGATCTCGACCGCGGCCAGATTCGCGAACTGTATCTCGCGTCGGTAGAGCGCGTCGATCCGGAGCTGCGGGCGAAGTATCTGAAGGTCTACGCCTATTACTGAGAGTGCAAGATGGCGAATGGCGCTGCAGCAACCGGGTTGATTGTCGGATGGGGAGGTCTCGAGTCTGTGACGGGTCCGACAGTGCGTACCCGGGTTCCAGGGGTTGAGCCTTTCGCGGAGTACGGAACGGAAGCATCGGTTGGGACTGCTGAAACGGCCAAGATCGTCATCAGTGTTGATACGTCCTGGCGATCCATTTGTGCAGATTGCATGGATGGCGAGATTGAAGATCTAGAGCGCCGCGTTGTCGCTGAGACCATGCCTGAGCTGTTCGCCAGGTATCAAGGGCAACGGGAGCTGTTCAGTGGCGAAGTTCGGTTTACTCTTTCTGCTTCTGAGATGATGCAGCAGTACGAAGAGTTCAAAAACCGCAGGTTGTGACGTATTTGTTGTCAAAGAAATCTTAGGAGCAAGCGAGATGGCGAAGGAGAAGTTTGACCGTTCGAAGCCGCATGTGAATGTGGGGACGATAGGGCACATTGATCACGGGAAGACGACGTTGACGGCGGCGATTACGAAGGTATTGTCGAAGCACAATCCGAACAACAAGTTCCGGAGCTTCGACACCATTGATAACGCGCCGGAAGAGCGGGAGCGTGGTATCACGATTGCGACGGCGCACGTGGAGTACGAGACCAAGAACCGTCACTACGCGCACGTGGACTGCCCGGGACACGCGGACTACATCAAGAACATGATTACGGGTGCGGCGCAGATGGATGGCGCGATCCTGGTGGTGGCGGCGACCGATGGCCCGATGCCGCAGACCAAGGAGCACGTGCTGTTGGCGCGCCAGGTCGGCGTGCCGTACATCGTGGTGTTTCTGAACAAGTGCGACGCGGTGGAAGATCCGGAGCTGACGGATCTGGTGGAGATGGAAGTTCGGGAGCTGCTGTCGAAGTACAACTTCCCGGGCGACGATGTGCCGGTGATTCGCGGGTCAGCGTTGGGCGGGTTGAACGGCGAGGCACAGTGGGAGGCGAAGATCGACGAGCTGATGGAGGCGGTGGATAAGAATGTACCGTTGCCGGAGCGCGCGATCGATCAGCCGTTCCTGATGCCGATCGAAGACATCTTTTCGATCTCGGGCCGCGGGACTGTGGTTACAGGACGCATCGAGCGTGGTCAGGTGAAGGTGGGCGAAGAGTCCGAGATCGTGGGCTTCCGGGAGACGCGCAAGACGGTGGTGACGGGCGTCGAGATGTTCAAGAAGCAGCTGGACGAGGGCCGTGCGGGCGACAACGCGGGACTTCTGCTGCGCGGCATCGCGAAGGAAGATGTGGAGCGCGGGATGGTTCTGGCGAAGACGGGATCGATCACGCCACACACCAAGTTCAAGGGTGAGATCTACGTGCTGTCGAAGGAAGAGGGCGGTCGTCATACGCCGTTCTTCAACGGCTATCGTCCGCAGTTTTACTTCCGGACGACGGATGTGACGGGCACGGCGAAGCTTCCGGAGGGCACCGAGATGGTGATGCCGGGGGACAACATCTCGCTCGAGATCGAGCTGCACACGCCGGTGGCGATGGAGAAGGGTCTCAGGTTCGCCATCCGCGAAGGCGGCCGGACTGTTGGCGCCGGGACGATTACGGAAATTGTTAAGTAACGAAACTGAAGCAGGAATTTGCAGTCGAATATAGGGAAGAGCCAGCGGGAAGCCGGAATGCATGGCGGAAAGCTGGCTCCAACCAGTAAGGTAAAATAGGAAAATGCGCGAAATCGTGACATTGCAGTGCCCTGATTGCAAGGAGCGGAACTACTCGACGACGAAGAACAAGAAGACGACCACTGGCCGTCTCGAGTTCAAGAAGTTCTGCAACCGCTGCCGCAAGCACACGGCACATAAGGAAACCAAGTAGGGACGAAACCGTCCCAGTAAACGCGCCCTTCGGAGAGCAAGTTGTCCCTCGGGCGCACCACAGGGGCGTAAGCTCAACGGTTAAACTGTCGGTCTCCAAAACCGAACTTCTCGGTTCGAATCCGAGCGCCCCTGCCATCTTCCCCCGAAGATCGCAACCGTAGACGGCAGATGTAGAGCAGATATTCGATGTACGCTGCAGCCCCGGCGGCTGCAGGCAACAGAGCAGAGCAAAGAAGGATCGTGATGGCGAAGGCATTGACAGTATCCAACGAGCGGTCGGAGCCAAAGGGGCCCCAGCAGCCCAGTCAGCTGGTTGGCACCTGGGATCGTTGGATGGGTTTCCTGAAGGACGTGCGCAACGAGATGCGCAAGGTCTGGACGCCCTCATGGAAAGAAGTGCAGTCGACGACTGTGGTGGTGATCATCACCGTCTTCGCCTTTGCTGCATATTTTTACGTGGTTGACCAGGTGCTCGGGCGTGTCGTCCAGTCGCTGTTGCATTTGCTGGGCAGCAGCGGAACTTAGGGGTTGAGGCAGAGGATGACGGACGAGAATAGCAACGAGAACAATCTGGATCCGAAGCAGCCAGAGACACCGGAAGCCGCAGGCGAACAGCGCAGGAGCATCTGCCCCCGCCGGTCAACGAGAGCTTCAAGTGGTACATCATCCACGCCTATTCGGGCTTTGAGCGCAAGGTGAAGGAGTCGCTGGAGGGCCGGGTGCAGGCCTTCGGTCTCCAGAACAAGATTGGCCGGGTAATGATCCCGACTGAGCCGGTCACCGAGCTATTCAACGGGAAGAAGCGCACCGTCGAGCGGGTCTTCCTGCCCGGCTATGTGCTGGTCGAGATGGATCTCGACAACGACCTGTGGCACGTGATCAAGAACACGCCGCGGGTGACAGGCTTTCTGGGCACCGGCGACAAGCCGGTCTCGCTGACCGAGCAGGAAGTCAGCTCGATCCTGTTCCGCACCGATGTCTCCAAGGACAAGCCGCGGCTCAAGATCCGGTTTGAAAAGAACGAGTCGGTCCGCATCACCGAAGGCCCGTTCGCCAACTTCAATGGCGTGGTCGACGAGGTCAATGAAGACCGCGAGACCCTGAAGGTGATGGTGACGATCTTCGGCCGCTCGACTCCGGTGGAGCTGGAGTTCGGCAAGGTTGAGAAATCGATCGAGTAGTACCCGGCCAATCTGGCCGTGGGATAAGCGTTTTGAGAGAAAGGTAGTAACAAGCAATGCCGCCGATTAAGAAGGTACAGACACAGGTCAAGCTGCAGATCGAAGCAGGCAAAGCGACCCCGGCGCCGCCGGTCGGTCCGGCGCTCGGTCAGGCGCAGGTCAACATCATGGAGTTCTGCAAGCAGTTCAACGCCCGCACGCAGAACAAGGAGATGGCCGGGCTCACCATCCCGGTCGTGATCACGGTCTACGTGGACCGCTCCTTCACCTTCATTACCAAGACCCCGCCCGCCGCGGTGCTGTTGAAGAAGGCCGCCGGCGCCGCCAAGGGTTCGGGAACGCCGAACAAGGTCGAGGTCGGCACGGTGACCGAGAAGCAGGTGCGCGAGATCGCCACCCAGAAGATGCCGGATTTGAATGCCGCGTCGGTGGACGCAGCGGTCAAGAGCATCAAGGGCACGGCGCGGTCGATGGGGATCAAGGTCACGGCGTAGCGCGGCTTTGGAAGGCGCGGAATGTGACAAAATGTCAGATTCCGGGCATAATAAAAGACTGCGCCTGAAGTAAATTTCAGGCGTGTCGCATAGACCACGGCCAGACGGTCTGCCCAGGGAGGGTGGACTCAGTGCTTCGGCGCTGCTCAGGATCTGGCGGTGGGAGACGAGGGATAGATGGCTAAGAAGCTCAGCAAGAATGTAGCGAAGGCGCGCGCCCTGGTAGAGCCCCGGCCCTACACACTGGAAGACGCGGTACCGCTGCTCCAAAAGGCAAAGTTTGCGAAGTTTGACGAGACTGTCGATCTGACGCTGCGTCTTGGGGTCGACCCCAAGCATGCCGATCAGATGGTGCGCGGCACCGTGGTTCTGCCGCACGGCCTGGGCAAGACCAAGAAGGTCGCCGTGATCACCACCGGCGAGCGCCAGAAGGACGCCGAAGCGGCCGGCGCGGACATCGTCGGCGGCGAAGAGCTGGTCGAAAAGATCCAGAAGGAAAGCTGGACCGATTTCGACGCCCTGATCGCGACCCCGGACATGATGCGCTCGGTCGGCCGCCTGGGCAAGGTGCTCGGTCCCCGTGGCCTGATGCCGAATCCGAAGACCGGTACGGTAACCAACGACGTTGCCGCCGCGGTCAAGGAGATCAAGGCCGGCAAGATCGAGTTCCGCACCGACAAAACGGCTCTGGTGCACGTTCCGGTGGGCAAACTCTCCTTCCCTTCGCAGAAGCTGGTGGACAACGCGCTGACCGTGATCACCAGCGTGATGCGTGCCAAGCCCTCCGCGGCCAAAGGTAAGTACGTGAAGGGCATGACCCTGAGTTCGACCATGGGACCGGGGATTGCGCTCGATCACGCGGTCGCGGACGCAGCGATCGCCAAGTAGGGATTTTTCCGCTGGCAGATTGGCCGGCGTGCGCAACAGTTAGAGGCGGATTGTTATGGCATTGACGAGACAGAAGAAGGCAGAGAAGGTGACGGAGCTGGCAGCGGAGCTTGAGAGCTCGACCAGCGCGATCGTCGGCACCTTTGCCAAGCTGACCGTGGCGCAGGATTACAACCTGCGCAAGGTCGTGCGCGAGGCGGGTGGCAAATACCGCGTGCTGAAGAACAAGCTGGCGGCCCGCGCATCCAAGGGCACCAATGTCGAGGCAGCCCTCCAGGGTTTGAAGGGCGTCTCCTCGGTGGCCTACACCTCGGGCGACCCGGTGGCGCTGACCAAGGCGATCTCGACCTGGGTGACGGACAACGCCGAGTTCACCTTCAAGCTGGGCATCGTTGACGGCAAGGTCATCTCGATCGAGGAGATCAAGCAGCTGGCGACCATGCCGGGCAAGGACGAGCTTTCTTCGAAGCTGCTCTTCCTGATCAGCGCGCCGGCGCAGCGGCTGGCGACGGTCATTGCCGCTACGGGACGCGATCTCGCGGTGGTGGTCAACCAGGCGGTCGAGAAGAACAAGTTTGCCGGTGCGGCAGCTCCGGAAGTAAAAGCAGAAGCCACAGCGGCTCCGGCGGAAGAGGCCACGGCGGCTCCAGCCGCTGAAGCGGCTCCGGCAGCGGATCAGGCAGCGCCTGCTTCCGTCGAGCATTCGGCCATTGCGGAAGGCGCGGCGCCCGATGTGACCGGCGCTCCCCAGGCCGATCCGGCACAGCCCGAGACGGGCGAGGCTTCGCAGGCCGAGTCGGCGTCGACCGAGGCTCCGGCCGAAGGTTAGGTTTTTCCCGGCAGAGGATGCCGGCAAGGGTTTCGAACCGGCAGGTCGCGGGGTGCTGGGTCTGGGCACAACGGAAACCGCGGCGGCAGGGGCGGCAGGCAGCTCTCGGATGAGTGAGGGCGGCACGTGGGCAACATATTTTAAAGGCCAATTGAGTTTGGCGAGTGGAGACGAAAATGGCAGATCTGCAGCAGTTGGAAGATCAGATTGTCGGGCTGAGCCTGCTGGACGCAGCGGCCCTGGTAAAGAAGCTCGAAGAGCGTCTTGGCGTGTCGGCAGCGGCGGCGGCCCCGGTCATGGTGGCCGGCGGCGCGGTGCGGCGGCGGCGGCTCCGGTCGAGGAAAAGACCGAGTTCACCGTTGTCCTGAAGGATGCCGGTGCCAATAAGATCAATACAATCAAGGCCGTACGCGAAGTGACCGCGCTCGGTCTGAAGGAAGCCAAG
The DNA here is from genome assembly GCA_963815025.1 of uncultured Acidobacteriaceae bacterium. Lineage (GTDB taxonomy): Bacteria > Acidobacteriota > Terriglobia > Terriglobales > Acidobacteriaceae > KBS-83. Next base: position 1,647,590 of record CAWFFD010000002.1, read on the forward strand.
GACCTGGTCGACGGCGCCCCCAAGCCGTTGAAGGAGAACATCTCGAAGGAAGAGGCGGAGACCATCAAGAAGAAGTTCGATGGCGTCGCCGGCATCGAGATCAAGTAAATCCATCTCCGGCCCCTTGCAACTTGCGTGCCATAGCGGAACGCGCTACAATCTGGATTGTGCGTTCCGCTCTGCTTTCGCTCGGTTTTCTCGGACGGGCCGGAGTTGAGCTAGAGGCTTTTCCGGTTCTCGGGACCGGCGCAACTGCATCCTGGCGGCGGGAGTGCAGAGGCGATACGGCTGTTACAGCAGGGCTGCTTACACGCGGGTGGATTAGGTCGGCGCAACGTATAAAGGACATTCTGCTTCTGCCAAGTGCACAAAAAGGTTGTGACGCTCGTGAGACATCCTGTCTCCACGAGCTTTTGGCGTTGTCAGCAGATGTGCGACCGATCACCTCGTTTGTTTCTGGCCAGGGAGATCCCGCCTAACGTTGTAAACCCTGACGGCTCCCCGCCTGCTTCAGGGAAACCGGCATGTTTCGTCTGACGTTCACGCGTCACGGAACGTTGCCCACGCTGTACTCATGAACGTGCGTTTTTCAGGTGACCGGCAAAAGAGGCGACCGGAAGCCGAATCGAACGCGCACGCCACCCAAATCGAGCGAACCGCTGCCAGGCTCGGGCAGTGGATCGTCGCGCCTCCCGTAACGAGCCCCTGAGGAGTGAAGCATGTCCAGTGAAACCCGCGCCCTTCGCAGCCGCCTCGACTTTTCCAAGATTCCCACCTCCATTCAGATTCCGAATCTGATTGAAGTGCAGCGTCGCAGCTACGAGCGCTTCCTGCAGATGGACAAGCTGCCCTCCGAGCGTGAGGACAACGGCTTGCAGTCCGTCTTCACCTCGGTCTTTCCCATCACCGACTTCCGCAACATCTCGCAGTTGGACTTCGTGGACTTCTCGATCGGCAACTGGGAGTGCAAGTGCGGCCACCTGAAGGGACTGCATCACCTGCGCACTGCCTGCGTCAACTGCGGCTCCATGGTGATCACCGATCCCTTCCATCCCGGCGAGGTTCTCTGCCACCATTGCGGAACCTACAACAAGAACACGCCGGACTTCTGCAACAAGTGCGGTGATCCGGTCGGCCTGCAGCTGAAGTATGACCAGGCAGAGTGCGAAGAGCGCGGTATGACCTACTCCGCGCCGCTTAAAGTCACCGTGCGCCTCACCATCTACGACAAGGATGCGGAGACCGGCGCGAAGACGGTGCGCGACATCAAGGAGCAGGAAGTCTTCTTCGGCGACATTCCGCTGATGAGCCAGAACGGCACCTTCATCGTCAACGGCACCGAGCGCGTCATCGTGTCGCAGTTGCATCGCTCGCCGGGCGTCTTCTTTGAGACGGCGAATGCGCGCACTTATTTCCTGGGCAAGATCATCCCTTATCGCGGCTCATGGGTGGAGTTCGAGTACGACCAGAAGAACACGCTCTACGTCCGCATCGACCGCAAGCGCAAGTTCCTCGGCACCATCTTCCTGCGCGCGCTCGGCCTGCGCTCGGATGAGGAGATCCTCAAGACCTTCTATACCGTCGATACCATCCAGCTCGAAGGCGGCAAGCTGCAGTGGACGCTGAACGACGACGCCACCAAGGCCACGCACCTGCTGGGTGCAAAGCCCGCGCACGCGGTTCACTCGGGTTCGGACGAGATTGCGCACTCCGGCCGCAAGGTCACCGCTTCGATCCTGAAGGCGCTGCGCGCTGCCAAGATCAAGAAGGTGGAGATCGAAGCCGCGGAGCTCGACGGTGCGATGACCGCTGCCGATGTGGTAGACACCACGACGGGCGAGATCCTGCTCGAGGCCAACCACGAGCTCACCGCCGACAAGCTGCACAAGATCATGGAGTCGGGCGTCACCAAGGTGGAAGTCTTCTTCCCCGAGCGCGACGACGTCGGCAACATCATCACCAACACGCTGCGCCGCGATTCGGTCCGCAAGCCCGAAGAGGCGCTGATCGAGATCTACCGCAAGCTGCGTCCCGGTGATCCGCCAACGCTCGATACTGCCACCGCGCTCTTCGAAGGCATGTTCTTCGACCCGCGTAAGTACGACTTCTCGCGCGTGGGCCGTTTGAAGTTCAACATCAAGCTCTACGACAACCAGGACGCGACCCCGCTCGATCACCGGACGCTCACGCCCGTCGATTTCTACGCCACCATCAGCTACCTGCTGAAGCTGCGCAAGAACATCGGCCTGGTGGATGACATCGATCACCTCGGCAACCGCCGCGTGCGCGCGGTCGGCGAGCTGATGGAGAACCAGTTCCGCATCGGCCTGGTCCGCATGGAGCGCGCCATCAAGGAGAAGATGAGCGTGTATCAGGAGATGTCGACGGCGATGCCGCACGACCTGATCAACGCCAAGCCGGTGATGGCCGCCATCCGCGAGTTCTTCGGCTCTTCGCAGCTCTCGCAGTTCATGGACCAGACCAACCCGCTCTCCGAGATCACGCACAAGCGGCGTCTCTCGGCGCTTGGGCCGGGCGGTCTCTCACGTGAGCGCGCGGGCTTCGAAGTCCGCGACGTGCACCCGACGCACTACGGCCGCATCTGCCCCATCGAGACGCCGGAAGGTCCGAACATCGGCCTCATCAGCTCGCTGTCGTGCTTTGCACGAATCAACGAGTACGGCTTCATCGAGTCGCCGTACCGCCGCGTGCGCGACGGTCAGCTGCTCGATTTCGTGCAGGTGGTCAACGCCGGTGAGAGCGGTATGCGTGTCGGCGACACCATCGAAAAGGCCGAGGCGATCAAGCTGAACGCCAAGCTGAAGAAGGAAGGCAAGCGCGGCATCGACTTCGATCCGTTCTCCTTCTATCTCTCGGCATGGGAAGAGGATCGTCACACCATCGCGCAGGCGAACGTGGAGCTGGATGCCGAAGGCCGCATCGTTGAAGACCTCGTCAACGCGCGTCGTCAGGGCAACTTTGTCCTGGTGAACCGCGCCGAGGTCGACTACGTCGACGTCAGCCCGAAGCAACTCGTCTCGGTTGCCGCATCGCTGGTGCCGTTCCTCGAGCATGACGACGCGAACCGTGCACTGATGGGTGCAAACATGCAGCGTCAGTCCGTGCCGCTGCTCGTCGCCGAGGCACCGCTGGTCGGCACCGGCATGGAAGGCGTCACCGCGCGCGACTCCGGCGCCGTGATCCTGGCCAAGCGCAACGGTGTCATCGACTCGGTCGACTCCGAGCGCATCATCGTGCGCGTGGAAGGCGAGCACCATCCCACGCAGATGTCGCGTGAGGTGGGCTCGGACATCTATCAGCTCACCAAGTTCAAGCGCTCCAACCAGAACACCTGCATCAACCAGAAGCCGATCGTGCGTCACGGCGATCGCGTGGTGAAGGGGCAGGTGATCGCCGACGGTCCTTGCACGGAGCAGGGCGAGCTCGCGCTCGGCCGCAACGTGCTCGTGGGCTTCATGCCCTGGCGCGGGTACAACTTCGAAGACGCGATCCTGATCTCGGAGAAGCTGGTCCGCGAGGACTACTACACCTCGATTCACATCGAGGAGTTCGAGATCGAAGCGCGCGACACCAAGCTCGGGCCGGAGGAGATCACACGCGATATTCCGAACGTCTCCGAGTCGGCGCTGCGCGATCTGGACGAGAGCGGCGTGATCCGCATCGGCGCGAAGATCAAGCACAACGACATCCTGGTCGGCAAAGTCACGCCCAAGGGCGAGACCCAGCTGACGCCGGAAGAGAAGTTGCTGCGCGCGATCTTCGGCGAGAAGGCGGGCGATGTCCGCGATGCCTCGCTGACCTGCCCTCCGGGTATCGAGGGCACCGTGGTCGACGTCCGCATCTTCTCCCGCAAGGGCCAGGAGAAGGACGAGCGCGCCAAGCAGATCGAAGCCGAACAGATCGAGAAGCTGGAGAAGAACCTTGCCGATGAGATCCGCATTCTCACCGACGAGCGCCTCAAGCGTCTGGAAGCGATCCTGGGCGGCAAGGAAGTGCTGGCCGACCTGCACGACGAGCGCACCAACAAGCGTCTCGTCACCAAGGGTGCCGTTGTGGACCGCGAGGCGATCGAGCTGATCTCCACGCGTAACCTGAAGCGCATCCGCTTTGCCGACAAGGATCCGCGGGTGAACGAGCAGATCGACGAGATCGAGGAGATGACCTCGCGTCAGATCGATGTGCTGCGCAAGATCACCAACGACAAGATCTCGAAGCTGCAGAAGGGCGACGAGCTGGCGCCGGGCGTCATCAAGCTGGTCAAGATCTACATCGCCATGAAGCGCAAGCTGTCTGTCGGCGACAAGATGGCCGGCCGTCACGGCAACAAGGGCGTGATTGCGCGCATTCTTCCTGAGGAAGACATGCCGTATCTGCCCGATGGAACGCCGGTAGAGATCGTGCTCAACCCGCTGGGTGTGCCCTCTCGTATGAACGTCGGTCAGGTGCTGGAAACGCATCTGGGCTGGGCGGCGCACAAGCTGGGTGCAGAAATCGCCGCGCTGGTGAAGCTGAACCAGGACGCGAACGAAGTTCGCGCCATGGTGAAGGAGCGCTTCGCCAACACGGCCACGCAGAAGCTTCTGCTCGACCTCGACGACACGCAGTTGATGCGTGTGGCCGCGGGCATGCAGAAGGGCATCTGGTTCGGCACCGCGGTCTTCGACGGTGCGCGCGAGACGGAGATCAAGGCGCTGCTGGCTTCGGCCGGTCTGCCCAGCTCCGGCAAGACGTATCTGTTCGACGGCATGACCGGCGATCAGTTCGAGCAGCAGGTGACCGTGGGCTATATCTACATGCTCAAGCTCTCGCACCTGGTCGACGACAAGATTCACGCCCGCTCGATCGGACCGTACTCGCTTATCACCCAGCAGCCGCTGGGCGGCAAGGCGCAGTTCGGTGGTCAGCGCTTCGGCGAGATGGAAGTGTGGGCGCTCGAAGCATACGGCGCCGCCTACATCCTGCAGGAGCTGCTCACCGCCAAGTCCGACGATGTCTATGGCCGCACCAAGATCTACGAGGCCATCGTCAAGGGCGAAGCGGCGATCGAACCCGGCGTGCCGGAGTCGTTCAACGTGCTCATCCGCGAACTGCAGGCGCTGTGCCTGGACGTCGAGCTGGTGAAGGTCGGCGATGGAAAGAAGAAGCATGAGCCGGTGCCGCAACTGGCGGCAGCCGACTAACCGCGAAACGGGGCGCGCTCATCACGCGTCCCGCCTTCGCAACGAATGTGAGATTCAGGACCCTGATCGGCAAGGCGCCTCCCGGCGCGGGTCGCTGAATCCGGAGAAGCAGTAAGCAAGTCCGGGAGACGCACGGCACACACGCATCGCCGAAAGAATGCGCGTCATGGAGGACGTCTTGTATCGTTCCAGCCCATTCGAACTGACTAGCCCGATCACCGATTTCGACGCGATTCGCATCTCGCTCGCCAGCCCGGAGAAGATCCGCTCCTGGTCGCACGGCGAGGTCACCAAGCCCGAGACCATCAACTACCGCACCTTCAAGCCGGAGCGCGACGGGCTCTTCTGCGCCCGCATCTTTGGTCCGGTCACGGACTGGGAGTGCCTGTGCGGCAAGTACAAGCGGATGAAGCATCGCGGCGTCATCTGCGACAAGTGCGGTGTTGAAGTCACCGTCACCAAAGTGCGTCGTGAGCGCCTCGGCCACATCGAGCTGGCATCGCCCTGCTCGCACGTGTGGTTCTTCAAGGGCCTGCCCTCGCGCATCGGCCACCTGCTCGACATCTCGCTCCGCGACCTGGAGAGCGTGCTCTACTTCGAGTCCTACGTCGTCGTCGATCCCGGTGACGCGCCCGTGAAGGAGCGCGACATCATCAAGGACGAAAACCAGTTCCGCGAGATCGATCAGCAGTACCGTCCCTCCGGCTTCAAGGGCATGATGGGCGCCGAGGCGATCAAGGAACTGCTCAAGCGCGTCAACATCGAAGAGATTTCGATCGAGCTGCGCGAGCGCATGAAGGTCGAGACCTCGCTGCAGAAGCGCCTCAAGTACGCCAAGCGCCTCAAGGTTGTCGAGGCCTTCCGCAAGTCCGGCAACAAGCCGCAGTGGATGATCCTCGACGTGATCCCGGTCATTCCGCCGGAGCTGCGCCCGCTGGTGCCGCTGGACGGCGGCCGCTTCGCCACGTCGGATCTCAACGATCTTTATCGTCGCGTGATCAACCGCAACAACCGCCTCAAGAAGCTCATGGACCTCCATGCGCCTGAGGTGATCGTGCGCAACGAAAAGCGCATGCTGCAGGAGGCCGTCGACGCGCTGTTCGACAACGGCCGCCGTGGCCGCGTGCTGCGCGGTGCGAACAACCGTCCGCTCAAGTCGCTCTCCGACACGCTCAAGGGCAAGCAGGGCCGCTTCCGTCAGAACCTGCTCGGCAAGCGCGTGGACTACTCCGGCCGTTCCGTGATCGTGGTCGGTCCTGAGCTCAAGCTGCACCAATGCGGCCTGCCGAAGAAGATGGCGCTCGAGCTCTTCAAGCCCTTCATCTATCACCGGCTGGAGCAGACCGGGCAGTGCGACACCATCAAGCAGGCCAAGGAGATGGTGGAGCTGCAGAAGCCGATCGTGTGGGACATCCTTGAGGAAGTCATCAAGGACCATCCGGTGCTGTTGAACCGCGCTCCCACCCTCCATCGTCTGGGCATCCAGGCATTCGAGCCGGTGCTCGTCGAAGGCAAGGCCATCAAGATCCATCCGCTGGTCTGCACCGCCTTCAACGCCGACTTCGATGGCGACCAGATGGCCGTCCATATCCCGCTGTCGCCGGAAGCGCAGGTGGAAGCGAGCGTGCTCATGCTCGCCTCGCACAACATCCTGTCGCCGGCCTCCGGTCAGCCGATCACTGTGCCTACGCAGGACATGGTGCTTGGTCTCTACTACCTGACCAAGGCCAAGAAGGGCGCCAAGGGTGAGGGCCGCGCCTTCGCCAACATCGAGGAAGTGCTGATGGCGCTCGAAGCCAAGGAGATCGAGACGCTGACGCCAATCCGTCTGCGCTACACCGGTCCCGTGCTCGACATGACCACGGCCTATGACGATCAGGATCTGACGCACACCGAGCCGATCGAGTATGACAAGCAGTTCATCTCGACGACGGCGGGCCGCGCCATCCTGAACGACCAGCTTCCCGAGGGCATGCCGTACGTGAATGGCCTGCTCAAGAAGAAGGGAATCGGCCAGCTCGTCAACTACTGCTATCTGAACCTCGGCCTCGAAGTCACGGTCAAGATGCTCGATCGTGTCAAGGAGCTGGGCTTCCAGTACGCGACACGTTCGGGTCTCTCCGTCGGTCTCGACGACATGGTCATCCCCGAGTCCAAGGGCCCCACGGTCCGCGATGCGGAGAAGCAGGCAGTCGCCGTGCAGCAGCAGTATCTGGACGGCGCCATCACCAACGGCGAGCGCAACAACAAGGTCATCCAGATCTGGTCAGCCGTCACCGAGAAGGTGGCCGATGAGATGTTCGACAACATGAAGTCCGCCGACAAGGCGGGCACCATGAACCCGATCTACATCATGGCCGACTCTGGCGCCCGCGGTTCCAAGCAGCAGATCCGCCAGCTCTCCGGCATGCGCGGTCTGATGGCGAAGCCGTCGGGCGAAATCATCGAAACGCCCATCAAGGCGAACTTCCGTGAAGGCCTCACCGTGCTCGAGTACTTCATCTCGACCCACGGCGCCCGCAAGGGACTGGCCGACACGGCGCTCAAGACGGCGGACTCCGGCTACCTCACCCGCCGCCTGGTGGATGTGGCGCAGGATGTCATCGTCAGTGAGCAGGATTGCGGCACGTCGGAAGGCATCTATGTGATGCCGATCGTCGAGTCGGGCGAGATCATCGAGCCGCTGCGCGACCGTATCATCGGCCGCGTGTCGCTCGAAAAGATCAAGGACTACGAAGGCAAGGTCATCGTCGAAGTGAATCAAGAGATCGACGAAGACCTCGCATCGGCGATCCAGGCCGCGGGTATCGAGCGCGTCAAGATCCGCTCGGTGCTCACCTGCGAGTCCAAGCGCGGCGTCTGCATTCGCTGCTACGGCCGCAACCTGGCCTCGGGCCGCACGGTGGAGCTCGGCGAAGCTGTCGGCGTCATCGCGGCGCAGTCCATCGGCGAACCGGGCACGCAGCTCACCATGCGTACCTTCCACATCGGCGGTACGGCATCGCGCGTCTCGGAGCAGTCGCACCTCGACGCGAAGAATCCCGGCATCGTGCGCTTCATCAACCTGACCACCGTCCGCTCCAAGGCCGGCGATCTGGTGGCGATGAACCGCTCCGGCGCCATCGCCATCGTGGACGAGCGCGGACGCGAGAAGGAGCGCTACCAGACTGTCTACGGCGCCAAGCTGAAGGTGGAAGATGGTGCGCACGTCACACTCGGCCAGTCGCTGGCGGAGTGGGATCCGTACACCTTCGCCATCCTCACGGAGATTGGCGGCACGGTGCAGTTCAAGGACCTGCAGGAAGGCATCACGCTCAACGAAGAGGTCGACGAGGTTACCGGGCTCTCCCGTCTGGTCGTCTCCGATGCTCCGGATGAGAAGCGTCAGCCTGCCATCCTGATCAAGGGCGCCAAGGGCAACAAGCGTTATCTGATGCCCAGCCGCGCTCACCTCATGATGCAGGACGGCGACGAGGTCTTCCCCGGCGACATCCTGGCCAAGATCCCGCGCGAAACCACCCGCACCAAGGACATCACGGGCGGTCTGCCGCGCGTGGTCGAGCTCTTCGAAGCCCGCAAGCCGCGTGAGACGGCCATCATCAGCGAGATCGATGGTGTCGTCCGCTTCGGTGAGGTCGCCAAGGGGCAGCGCAAGATCTACGTCACGGCGGAAAACGGCGAGGAGAAGGAGTATTCGGTGCCTCGCGGTGTCCACGTCAACGTGCAGGAAGGCGAACGCCTGCGCGCCGGCGAGCCGCTGATGGATGGTCCACTGAACCCGCACGACATCCTTGCGGTGCTCGGCGAAAAGGAACTGCAGGCATACCTGGTGAACGAGATCCAGGAGGTCTACCGCCTGCAGGGCGTGGCCATCTCGGACAAGCACATCGAAACCATCGTGCGGCAGATGCTGCGCTGGGTGAAGATCGAGGACGTAGGCGACACCAACTTCCTGCTCGAGCAGCAGGTGGACCGGTTCCGCTTCCGCAACGAGAACGATCGCGCCATGGCCGAAGGTGGCCGTCCCGCGGTAGGCCGGCCGCTCTTGCTCGGCATCACCAAGGCGTCGCTCTCCACCGATTCGTTCATCTCCGCGGCCTCCTTCCAGGAGACCACCCGCGTGCTCACCGAGGCGTCCATCAACGGCGCTGTCGATGGCCTGCGCGGTCTCAAGGAGAACGTCATCGTCGGCCGTCTCATCCCTGCCGGCACCGGTATGGAGTTCTACCGCAACATCCAGCTCTCACCCGAGCTGGAGGAAGCGGCCCAGAAGGTGCAGGAAGAGGTTTCGGCAGCCCAGGAAGCCGAAGAGCGCGAACTCGAGCTCATGCGGCAAGAGGGCGAAGCCGAGGAGCTGGCTGCCGAGTAGTGCATCCTGCTTCAGCAAGATCGCTGGTCACAAGGGTGGGGCTCATTGCCCCACCTTTTCTTTTTGTGTTCGCGTCGACGCTGGCGCTGCGGAAGATTTTCGTAACAAAGCGGCATTTGCAGCGTCATAGAAAGGCTCTCTCGTGCGAGCCTTGTTCGAGGGAATCCATTTCGCGGTGGAAGGAGGCGGCATGCAGCATCGGTTGCAGTGGTTCAACGCAGTTCAGGCATTCAAGAGGGCAGCTGTGCTGTGTGTGGCGCTCCCGCTTGCAGCGCAGGCCGCACTGGCGCAGGGCCGGGTTATCTATCCCGATCCATCCGTAGCCAAGGCAGAGATCCATCAGGCGCTCGTGCGCGCGAAAGCGCAGCACAAACGTGTCATCCTGGACTTCGGCGGCAACTGGTGCGGCGACTGCCAGGTGCTCGATATCTACCTCCACGATCCGGCAAACAAGTCGCTGCTCGAAGAGAACTTTGAGCTGGTCGACGTGAACATCGGACAATACGACGCCAATACAGACATCGCCGACCACTACGGCATCCCGCTCCAACGCGGCGTTCCGGCGCTCGTGATCCTGTCGCCGGAGGGCAAGGTTCTTCTGGCGCAGACGCACGGCGAGTTCGAGAAAATGCGCACTCTGCAGTCGAGCGACCTGACCAAGTTCCTGAACGACTGGAAGCCGAACCACGGAGCACGCGGCGGAAGGTAAGAAGCAGAAGCTGCTTTCAGAAAAGGCGCCTCTACAAGTGAGCGTGTGTGCCGCGCAAGCCGAAGGTCTTTGGCGATTTCCCGAAAAATGGAGCGGCGTTACGAGGAAGCCGCCATTTCATGAAGGATAATATGGCTGCGTAGAGCATTTCCCCGCTGCCATGAACCAGCGGAGAGTATTTCGGCGTGGCCTTTCCTTAACGAAAGGCCACATGAACTTCCGGTGGCCGGTCTACACCTACAGGGAAAATGCTCTAGCGATCCATGGTGGAGGGCTTTGAATGGCGGCATCATCTCGACCGTCCCTGGTGCGGCGGGCAGTTGGTCGGTTGCTTCGGCCTCACGGGAGCGTGGTTCGACAGGGAGAGTTTGTCACCTTCAGACCTGAAGGTTTCGTAGAGGCCAAAGATCCGGGTGCACTCCTGTGCCGGCACTATTACGAGGTAGCGCAATTGCGGCGTTGCCTCGGATTCATGGCCGAGCAGGGCATTCATCCCGGCCGATCACTGGAAATTGGCTGTGGCTTTGGTCGTTTGTCTCCATACATCGCCGAGCATTTTGCGCAACACACAGCGGTAGACATCAACGCCTGGGCCATATCGGAAGCCAGCCACTATTATCCTGCGATCTCGTTTTCTGAGGCGAGCGCCACGTTACTCCCGTTTCCTGATCACAGTTTCGATGTCGTGATCACCTGGACGGTGCTTCAACATGTCCCGAATTCCCTGGTCGGCAAAGCGCTGAACGAGATCAAGCGGGTCGCGAAACCCACGTCGCTCCTCATCCTCTGCGAATCAACGCTCTACGCAGGAAAACCGGAGAAGAGCGGGCAGCACACACACGATCGTTTCCCCGAGTTCTACGCGGAGAAGTTTTCACCTCGAAGCCTCATCATTTCGGAGTTCATTACCGAGCTCGATCGGATCTCATCCATCGGCTCTCCCGGTCGGCTGATGGTCTTCGGACCTGCTGAGTAAGCCTGACGATTCCGAGGGGCAGCGCGAGACGGCGGGAACCGCTTCAAATTGCCCTTTCAACGACGCGGCAAACAATGCCGGCAAGCGCCGGGCTTTGCTCGCTAATCTCCGATCTATTCCAGCACGCTAAAGCTGCCCGCTTTGTCAGCCTGCGAGCTTCCGCCTACATACACATCGAAAGTTCCCGGCTCGACGACGCGCTGCACCTCCGCGTTGTAAAACGCCAGGTCATCCAGGTGCAGCTTGAACTCGACGTGCTGGGTCTCGCCCGGCTGCAGCAGGATGCGGTGAAAGCCCTTCAGCTCCCGCACCGGCTGCGACACGCTGGCCACGGTGTTGTGCAGGTAGAGCTGAGCCACCTCCACGCCCGCCACATTCGAAATATTTTTCACGTCCACGCCTACCGTGATCTCGCCCACGTCCTTGCTGGTGCCCCCGGTGTGGTCGATCTTGACGTTCGAATAGGTGAACTGCGCATAGGACAGGCCCCAGCCAAAGGGATAGACCGGCGCGTTCGGTGAGTCGATATAGCGCGACAGATACTTCTCGGCGCTGTTGGTTGGCGGATGCGTCAGGTCGGCATCGCCCGCGGGCCGTCCTGTCGGCAGTTGCGCCAGGTATAGCGGCTCCTGCCCCACGCTATACGGGAACTCGACCGGCAGTTTGCCGGCGGGGTTCACATCCCCGGTCAGCACCGACACCAGCGCCGTACCCGCTTCGATGCCCGGGAACCACGCCTCGAGAATGGCCGGCACATGCGTGGCCGCCCACGGAATCGCGGTCGGACGGCCATCGAACAGCACCAGCACCACCGGCTTGCCCGCGGCCACTACCTGCTCCATCAATTGCTCCTGGTTGCCCGGCAAACTCAGATGCGCGCGGCTGGTGGCTTCGCCTGTCATGTCGCCCGACTCGCCCAGAGCCAGGATCACCAGGTCGGCATTCTTCGCCGCAGTCACCGCCGCGGCAAACCCGCTGGTGTCCGTGCTTAGGATGTCGGTGCCCTTTGCATACGTCAGCTTTTTTCCGAGCTTATCGGTCAGCGCGCCGCGCAGCGTCTTGGTATTGGCAGCCGAGCCCTGCGCGCCCCACGACCCGATCATGTCTTCGGCATCGTCGGCCAGCGGGCCGATGAGTGCGACCGACTTCAAGTCGCTCGCCAGCGGCAGCAGACGTCCCACGCCCGGGACTGCCTCATTCTTCAGCAAGACAAAACTCTCTTCCGCGGCCTTCTTCGCCAGCTCACGCTTCTCCGGCGTGGGCTCATACGGCGGCTGGTTCTCGTCGGTGTACGGATGCTCGAAGAGTCCCATTGCGAACTTCACACGCAGCACGCGGCGGACCGCTTCATCCACTACGGACATCGGCACCTTGCCGCTCTCCACCAGTCCAGGCAGGCGGGAGTGGTAGAGGTTGCTCTCCATGTCCATGTCGACGCCCGCGGTCAGCGCCTTCTGCGCAGCCGTCGCACCATCGCCGGCGATGCCATGCTTTATCAGCTCGCCGACTGCGCCGTAGTCGCTCACCACCATGCCATCGAAGCCCCACTCCTTGCGCAGGATCTTCGTCAGCGTGAATGGATTCGCGCTCTCCGGCACGCCATTCAACACATTGAACGCGGACATTACCGTGGCCGCGCCCTCATCCACGGCAGCCCTGTAAGGCGGCAGATACACCTGCCGCAACCGGATCTCCGACATGTCCGTCGTGTTGTAATCGCGCCCAGCCTCGGCTGCGCCATAGGCGGCAAAGTGTTTTACGGATGCCGCTACCGAATCCGGCTTCGACAAATCGCCCTGCTGATAGCCGCGAATGTAGGCGCGTGCGATTGCGCTTCCCAGATACGGATCTTCGCCCGCGCTTTCCACGATGCGGCCCCAGCGGGCATCGCGCGAGATGTCCACCATCGGCGAGAAGACCCAGTTGATGCCGTCCTGCCGCGCCTCGGTGGCGGCCACGCGGCAGGCCTGCTGCACGATGTCGGGATCGAAACTCGCCGCCAGCGCCAGCGGTACCGGGAATGTGGTGCGGTGGCCGTGGATCACGTCCAGCCCGAAGAGCAGCGGAATATGCAACCGCGACTGTTCCACCGCGATGTGCTGGTAGTGGTTCGTCTCTTTCGCGCCGGTGACGTTGAACAGCGAGCCGATCTCGCCCTTCGCGATCATGGCATCGAAATCCAGCTTCTGCCCGGTCGGTCCTGTGATGGTGCTGCCGCCGGTATATTGCGCCAGTTGGCCGATCTTTTCGTCGAGCGTCATCTGCGCCAGCAATGCGTCGACGCGCGCGTTCAGCTTCTTATCCGCAAGCTGTGCACTTGCGTGAGCCGTAACCGGCTCTGGCGGCGGCGGCGCAGCCTTGTGTTTGCGCGTCAGGCCTGAAAATGCCGGGCTGCAGCACAGCAGGAGCGCGAGAGCGGCGGGTGCGATGGAACGGCGAAACAGTTGATTCAACAGGCAGTCTCCTGGGTGGCCGAGCCAATCGTAATCCTAACAGCGCGCATAGTCTCGCGTTGGCCCAGGCCGTGCCGGTACCATGGGGATGGCCCTGAAATCGTTCTACGGGCGGGCGGCGATTCAGTCCCCGGCACGGGCATCTTTCTCTCCACCCCCGCGGGCAGCGCAAATTGCTTTCTCCCGCGGGGCTCGGGCAGTACCCTGAAGGAAGAAATGCTGCGTCCCCTCCAGCAGTTGCGGCGCGCCACGCTGCACGCGCTCTCTCACGATGTGCTGATGCTCGGACGGGCGGCAGCGTATTCGGCGATTCTCGGCCTATTTCCGGCCTTGCTGGTCATCACCACGGTGATTGCCCTGGTTCCGCAGGGGGACACCCTGATGGGCGAAATCCGCACTGCTCTCGCGGACTTCCTGCCCGGCAATGCCATCGACGCCATCCAGGATTACTTCACCACGCGGCACGTCCGCTCCCTGCAGGCCGTCAGTTCCGCCTCGCTGGTCACTCTCTTCGGCTGCATGGGGGTCATGACCTCGTTCATGCACGGCTTCCGCCGCGCCTTCGCCTCGCCTATCTTCGATGACGCGCGCACGGAGTGGAACCCGACCCGGGAACGCGTGACCGCGCTGGTGCTGATCCCCAGTTGCCTGGTTCCCATGGCCCTCTCCACGGCACTCGTCGCCTTCGGACATCAGATCGAGGAGTGGGTCGTCGACATCACCGATCACAGCTTCAAACCCTACGTCCTCTTTCTGTGGCGGGTATCCCGCTGGTCCATCGCCATCGTGTGCACGGTTGTCGTGCTCGCCGTCATCTACCGCTTCGGCACCCCGCGTCGCCAGACATGGCGCGATGTCCTGCCGGGCGCGGTCATGTCGGCGGTGATCTGGTTCGTCACCACCCTGGTCTTCGGCTGGTATGTGACGCGCTTTGCCGACTACAGCATCATCTACGGGTCGCTCGGCACCGCCGTAGCCACGCTGGTGTGGCTGTACATCACCGCGCTCGCCGTCTTCCTCGGCGCGGAGTACAACGCGCAGGTGGAAGCCGACCACGTCGCTCAGGCTGAGAGCGTTCCCGTAAAAGCAAAGGCACAGACGGTGTAATGCAGCGAACAGATCCAAACGCAGACGTTCTCTCTCAACGAGCGGCTGCTCAGAACCGATCTCCCACATTACGTGATCTGTGGCATTGCTTTAAATCGCAGGAACTCAGCCTTCCCTGAGGGAGATACAGGCGACAGACGCGTTGCGAGTAAAATGGCAGCGTTAGCAAAACCATAACGCCCCCCCTTGCGGGCCAGGCGCTGGAGTATTCACGGATGCTGCCTGTTGGAGATGAATCCCCGTTCGCCGCTGTAGACAACCGTCGTACCAAGATTGTCGCCACCCTGGGCCCAGCCTCAAGTAACGAAGTCACCTTTCGTCAGCTCGTGCGTGCCGGCCTGGATGTCGCTCGCTTGAACTTTTCCCATGGCTCGCATGAACAAAAGCTCGAACTGATCAAGATGGTGCGCGAGGTGGCGAAGGAAGAGAACAAGCCGCTCTGCATCCTGGGCGACCTGCAGGGACCGAAGATCCGCACCGGCAAGCTCGTCGACAAGAAGCCCATACAGCTCACTACCGGCCAGTCGCTCACCATCACGCCGCGTGATATTGCCGGCACCGTCACCTGCATCAGCACCACATTTCCCACGCTGGCGGAAAATCTCACGGCAGGCGCCCGCATCCTGCTCTCCGACGGCCTCATCGAGCTGCGCGTCACCGCCATCCACGGCGACGATGTCGAATGTACCGTGATCAATGGCGGTACCCTGGGCGAGAACAAGGGGATCAATCTCCCCGGCATCTCGGTCAAAACGCCCTCGCTCACCGAGAAGGATGAGATCGACCTCAAGTTCTGTATCGACAACGATGTCGATGCCGTCGCTGTCTCCTTTGTCCGCACCGCTGAGGACGTTCGCTACACCCGCGATCGCGCCCGCGCCCTCGGCGGCGACGTCTGGCTCATCGCGAAGCTCGAAAAGCCGCAGGCCATCGAACACCTGGAAGGCATCCTGGAGATCGCCGACGGTGTGATGGTCGCCCGCGGCGATCTGGGTGTTGAGGTGCCTCCGGAAAAGGTTCCCGCGCTGCAGAAGCACGTCATTCGCCGCGCCGGCGAATACCGCAAGCCCGTCATCACCGCCACGCAGATGCTCGAATCGATGATCGAGAATCCGCGCCCCACGCGCGCCGAAGCCTCCGACGTCGCCAATGCCGTCTACGACGGCACCGACGCCGTCATGCTCTCTGCCGAATCCGCCGCCGGCAAATATCCCGTCGAGGCCGTGAAGATGATGGACCGCATCGTCATCGAGAGCGAAGCCGTCATGTTCGCCGAACCGGACAACTACCGGCGCCGCTCCGCGCATGTCCGCCTGTCCATCTCCGAAACCATCTGCGAGTCGATGGCCCATGCCGCCGAAGATCTCGACATCGGCGCCATCGCCGTCTTCACCGAAACCGGCACCACCGCGCGCCAGCTCTCGAAGTGGCGGCCCAAGCCGCCCATCTACGCGCTCTCCAGCGTGCCCAAGGTCATCCGCCGTATGAACCTGCTGTGGGGCGTGCATCCTCTCGCATGCGCCAAGATGTCCACTACGGAATCGATGGTGGAAGAAGCGGAAGACGTTCTCAAGAAAGGCGGCTATGTCAAGTCGCAGGAGATCCTTGGCATCGTCGCCGGCACCCGCACCTTGACCGGATCCACCAACTTCCTGCGTCTCCACGTCCTCGGCGACCGCGCTCCCGGCCATCACGACGAAAGCGAAACGCACACACTGACTACCGCGTAGAGATACAACCACACGCAATCTTCAGATCGCCGTCGTCCTCTCGGAAATTGGCGCCTTCAGATGCAACGAAGGCACGCTCGCGATGCTGCCGGTCGCTGATGCGTTGCCCGCGCGTTGGTTAAGCAATGTTGAATTGAAACCGCCGCCTCAAAGTTCTACCGCCCCTCTCTTTTGACCTGCAACATCGTCCCGGAAAGCGATGACAATTCCGTGACCACGCCATGACAACTCATTGCATATGGCACTCCTAGCATCCTCCTCAGGCCATCGTCTGGCCTGGATCCAAGGAGGAGTCGAATATGGAAGATGAAACGCAGCTCGGCCAGCGTCCCGCGGGGCGCCGGTCGTTCTTGAAGGGCGGCCTGCTCGCTGGCGGCGCGCTCGTCACAGCTGGTCTATTGGGTACTGCAAAACCCGCCGTCGCCCAATCGGACGATGACGACGATGCAAGGGCAGACATTACAGAAGGGGATGCGGCGATCCTGCGTTTTCTTGCAGCCGCCGAACTGATCGAATCGGATCTGTGGACGCAGTACGCGGAACTGGGTGGTATCACCACCAGCGCCATGAATCCGTACCAGGCAGCATTTCTCAACCTGGATGGCGATGCCGAGCAGTACATCACCAGCAACACGTTGGACGAGGTGAGTCACGCAGCATTCTTGAATGCCTATCTCGAATCCAAGGGCTTTGAGCCCGTCGACTTAGACGCATTTCGCAACCTTCACGGAAGCCGTGCGACCGGCGCGCAAAATATCGGCCGTCTCACCAACCTGATGCAACTCAACGTCGACACCAGCTGGTATATCCGCTATCGCAGCGCCACCAATCCCGACAACGGTACCATCTTTCCGCAAGCCATCACGATCAACGATCGCACCGCGATTCCCAGAACCGATGCGGACATGAGCAACAAGAATCAGATCCAGGTGATTGCAAATACGGCAGCCTTCCACTTCGGCGCGATCGAACAGGGCGGTTCCAGTCTCTATGCAAGCCTCTCGCGCAAAGTCACCAGTCTGCAGGTTCTCGAAATCACCCTGGGGATTGGCGGAGATGAAATCGCGCACTTCCTGGAGTGGGTCGACTTTGCCGGCAATGGCGTCCAGCCTCCTGTCGCACCGGTCAGCTTTCAGGGCCTTACCTTCCCCGATTTCACGAAAAAGGGGCCGCTCTTCCAACCCAACCTTATCTTTCCCGTACCCTGTGAGTTCCTCAATGCCAAGCTTCCTCACTGCGCCATCGTCCGGCCATTGACCGACAAGTTCGGAGGCGCACGGGCGGCGGCCACCTTCCTTACCAACATGAACCTCTTCGCAGGTCAGTCGAAGCAGTTCTTCACGACCTTGAACCGGCTGGCCGACGCGGCGGATGCAGCTCGCCGCCTGGACTGACAAATCTCTCCACCGCAACTCACTCACAACGAGCTACGGCCGGTTCGCAACGAACCGGCCGTTTTTTTTGTGCTCATCAAGCGGTGAGCACTCGCTGATGGAACCTTCTGGTCAATCCACCGACGTCAATCCACCGACGTCAATCCACCGATGTCGTTGGAGACAAGCAAAAAAAAGTCTATCTGTCGCTGGTTGTGCGGAGCATAATTCATGCACATTCCGGAGGCATCGTGTGACCAACCTAAGTCGCTTTGCCAGTGCCATCACTCTCTCGTTGTGCGCCGCTGTCTTTCTCGGTGTCTCGCCATCGCTCAGCGCCGCCCCCGCGCCTCCTCTTCAGGCGAACGGCGGCCAAGGCTCGGGCTTTCTCGGCGCCTGGTGCGCGCAGGGCGATCCCAGCAAGCACGCCTCCATCTCCGGCAACGGTGTCTTCCTCACCCTGACCAACGAGAACGGCGATACCTCTCCGGGCAATCTTCAGGGGAACAATCAGATTCAGGCGCCTGGATGGCAGTTCGTCAACGGCACGCTCAGCGGGGACGGCAGTCAGATCAACTGGTCGAATGGAACCTATTGGGCGCGTTGCGACAACGGCGGCGGTGGCGGCGGCAGACGCCGGCCCAACCTCACCGGCACCTGGTATGCGAATGGAGATCGCTCCCGCTCCTGCTCTATCCACCAGAATCGCGGCAATCTGACTTTGCAGAACGAGGTAGGCCAGAGCGCGACAGGAAATTTCAACGGCCGTCAGATCACGACCAACTGGGCCGGAACCGGGATCACTGGAACCATCGCGCAAGGCGGCAATCGCATCAACTGGGACAACGGAACCTACTGGATCCGATTCCGCGTCTATTGAGAGAGCCGCTATCGCAACACATCGCAACTCTCCCATGCGTTTTATCGACCGCGAAGAAGTAGCCCGGCGCCTCACCTACGAGGTCTGCATCCCGCTCGTGCGTGACGCGATGATCGCCTTCTCCGCTGGCGAAACGAGGCAACTTCTCCGCTCCATCATTCCGCTCGCCGACGGCCATCTCTTCGGCGTTATGCCCGGCGCGCTCGGCGCCAGCGAACCCTTCGGCGCAAAGCTCATCAGCATCTATCCGGAAAACGCCGCACAGGGAATGCAGTCGCACCAGGGGCTCATCGTCCTCTTCGAGCCCGCCACCGGCACGCCCGTGTGCGTTGTGCACGCCGGCGAGATCACCGCCATCCGCACCGCGGCAGCCAGCGCCGTTGCCACCGATGCACTCTCTCGTAAGGACGCGAAGCATCTCGCCATCCTCGGCACCGGCGAGCAGGCCGCCACCCACGCCCGTGCCATCGCGAAAGTCCGTCCGCTCGCATCCATCACCATCTGGGGCCGCTCGCCGGAGCGTGCCCAAACGCCTCGCCGAACAAATGCAGACAGAACTCGGCCTGCCCGTCACCGCCGCCACTACCGTTGAGCAAGCCGCCGCCAGCAGCAGACATCCTCTGCACCGTCACCGCCTGCCACCGAGCCGATCCTCAAAGGCGAATGGGTGCAGCCCGGCACGCACATCAACGCAGTCGGCTCCAGCCACGCCGGTCCTGCCGAGATCGACAACGCGCTCGTCGCCCGCGCACGCTTCTTCGCCGACAGCCGCGAAGGCGTTCTGAATCAGGGCGCAGAATTTCTCCGCGCCAAACAAGCCGGCCTCATCGACGACACCCACATCCTCGCCGAAATCGGTCAGGTGCTCGCCGGCACAGCCGAAGGCCGCCGCTCAGCGCGAAGAAATCACCATCTACAAATCGCTAGGCCACATCGTGCAGGACCTCGCCAGCGCCTGGTGGCTCTACGCGCAGCCGGAGCGTCAGCTCATTTAGACTGGTGCCGCCATGGCGGTCACTCAAAAATCTCGAGCAAGTAGCTCCGTGGCCGAACCACTTGCCGCGCTGAGCCGGCGTGTCGTTGCGGTGGATGTGATCCGCGGACTCATCATGATCATCATGGCGCTCGATCACACACGCGACTTCTTTTCGAACGCTCTCGTGAATCCGACCGATCCCACCCAGTCGTGGCCCATGCTCTTCTTCACACGCTGGATCACGCACCTGTGTGCGCCGGGCTTTGTCGCTCTGGCAGGAACTTCCATTTACCTGCAGCGGCAGCGTGGGCGTACGCGTGGTCAGACGGCACAACGGCTGGTAACCCGCGGGCTCTGGCTGCTGTTTGTTGAAGTTGCGATCGTCAGCCCCGGCATATTTTTTACCTATCACTTCCACTTTCTGCAGGTCATCTATGCCATCGGCGGCAGCATGATCCTGCTGGCGGCTCTGCAATATCTCCCCACACCATGGGTCGCGACGTATGGCTTTGCGATCGTGGCTCTGCACAATCTCGCCGACCGTATCTCGCCGGATCATCTGAGCCATGGCGCAGCAGCGTGGAAGCTGCTGCTCAGTGGCGGCGCATTTCTGGATCATGGACGGCTGTGGGCGCTCGACGTGTATCCGGTGCTTCCCTGGAGCGGAGTCATGGCGCTGGGATTCGCCTTCGGCACCGTCGTGGCGCTGCCCGGTCAAAAGCGAAGGGCGCGCTCTCTATGGCTGGGGCTTGGCGCTCTCGCATTGTTCGTCGCGCTGCGCCTCGCGAATGTCTACGGCGATCCGCAGCCGTTTCAGCACCTCAGGACTGCGCAACAAACGGCGATGAGCTTTCTCAACGTGACGAAGTATCCTCCATCCCTCGAGTACGTGTGCGTCACCCTGGGCGTGCTGCTTGTGCTCTTCGCGCTGGCCGACTCACTGCTCGAGCAGCGGCGCATCCTGCCCGCGCTGCATGTGGTGGAGATCTACGGACGTGTGCCGTTTTTCTACTACGTACGTGCACTTCTATACCGTGCATCTACTGTCACTGTTCGCGGTGATGTTCGCTCTGCACACGGTTCACGTGAATCCGCCCACACCGATCTTCAACCCGCCGCCGCCGGGGGCGGGCTTCGGCCTGCCCATCGTCTACCTGATCTGGGCATGTGTGGTGGCAGCCCTCTACCTGCCCTGCCGATGGTTTGCCGGGGTGAAAGCGCGGCGTCGCGACTGGTGGCTCAGTTATCTCTAGTGCGGTGACTTCGGCATAGGCGCATCCAGAAATGGCGTCACCGCTGCAACCAGCGTCGGTGCCGCGCTGAGCGCGTAATGCGTCAGCCCGGGGAGAATCGCGAGTTCATTGATCGATCGCTGCGACCCATCCAGCCCCGCATCTCTTTGTCCGCCGCCCAGCAGGCTGTAGAACTCCACCATATGCTGCAGCGTAACCGCATCTGCATCGGCAAAGACCAGCATCGTTGGTGAGCGGATTGCCGCGACCTCCTTCGACCAGTCGTACTCCCTCCGCCCCATCTCGCCGATCTTGCCGAAGAGTACCTCCCAATTCACATTCGGATACATCTTGCTCAACGGCGACTCCTTCATCTGCGCACCGGTCGACGCATCCATCTTGTCGAACGCCGCCAACACTTCCGGATACATTCCGTTCCGCCGAAACCGAGCCGACGCGACCACCAGCTTGCGCACAGACTGCGGATGCCGGAATACCGTTTGCTGCGCGACAGCCCCACCCAGCGAATAGCCCATCACATCCGCCTGCTTCAAGCCGAGATACTGAATGAGCGCGGCAATATCATCCGCCAGCGCCTCAACGGTCATCGGCCGATCGATATCTGCCGTGTGCCCGTGGCCCTGCAACTCTACCGCGATCACCTGCCGCGTCTTCGCGAGCGCATCCACATTCGGCCCGAACATCGTGATGCCCACCACGCCGCCATGGATCAGCACCAGCGGCTCTCCACTGCCGTGAATCTCGTAGTACATCTTCAAACCATTCACGGGCGCGTAACCGGTCTTCACCGCTGCGGGCGGGGCTGGCTGTGCGCTTGCCAGTGACGACGCAGCCAGCATGCCGGCAGAGGTAGCAAGAAAACTTCTGCGCGTTGGATAGGTTGATGATGCGGTCTGCGATTGCAAGCAGTCTCTCCCCTGAAACGGAATGTTGTGCCGCGAGAGAGAGCATTGAGCTCGAGCACCGCGCGGCAATCGTCCACCATAACGGTGACCGGCGATATATGTCCAACTAGCCGAAAGCAACTGTCCACTTTCGGTCCTTCTGGCATGTGCCGTCACGATCCGGGAAGTTCTCCACCACCCGCTGCCGTACTCTTAATCCATGGGCCGCATCCGCGTACTCACCGACCAGGTCGCCAACCAGATCGCCGCCGGCGAAGTGGTGGACCGTCCCGCGTCCGTGGTCAAGGAGCTCCTCGAAAACGCGCTCGATGCCGGCGCCACCCGCGTCCGCATCGAGATCGAAGGCGGCGGCCGCAAGCTCATCCGCATCGTGGACAACGGCTGCGGCATGGTGCGCGACGACGCGCTGCTCGCCTTCGAGCGCCACGCCACCTCGAAGCTCCGCACCTCGGACGATCTTTTAGCGATTGCAACATTGGGCTTCCGCGGCGAAGCACTGCCATCCATCGCATCCATATCACGTCTCGAAATCGATACCCGTGCCGCAGAAGAAGCAGTGGGCACTCACGTCGAAATCGTCGGCGGCCGCATGCATCGCGTCGAAGACGCCGGCCTGCCGCCGGGCACTACCATCGCCGTCCGCGATCTCTTCTTCAACACCCCCGCGCGGCGCAAATTTCTCAAGTCGGAAACCACTGAGCTCTCACATGTCACCGCACTGGTGACACATTACGCGCTCGCGCATCCGGACAAACACTTCGAGCTGCATTCCGCGACGCACGCGCTGCTGCAGGCGCCACCTGTGGCTCAACCCGCCGACCGCATCTTCCAGATCTTCGGTAAAGAAACGCTCGATCATCTGCTGCCCGTCGCCGCCGAAGTCGATCTCGAGCGTGTCGGCCTGCCCGCACCGCCGCCGTGGAAGCAGGATGAGGACTACGAGCCACCCATCCCCGGCCACCTGCGGCTCTCCGGCTTCACCTCGAAGCCCGAGCTCGAAAAGCTCAATCGCAACTCCATCTACTCCTTCGTGAATCGCCGCCTCGTCCGCGATCGCTTGCTATTGCACGCCGTCTCGGAGGCCTATCGCAACATCCTGCCGCCCACATCCTTTCCCGTCGTTCTGCTCTTTCTCGAACTGCCACCGGAGGAAGTCGATGTGAACGTGCATCCCGCGAAGACCGAGGTCCGTTTCCGCCAGCCCAGTTTCGTGCACGATTTTGTGCGCGACACCCTGCGCAATAAACTCATCCAGTCGCGTCCCGCGATGGGCTTCCTCGCCGCGCTCGAAACCCACGCCGCCGCATCACCCTCACTGCTGCCCGGCGTCTCCGCCATACCCGGCGCACCGGAGTCCGCGCCGTTCTCCGGCAACGCAGATTCCTTTACCCTCGAACCCGCGCACATTCCGCCAGCGGCCCAGCGGTTCGACTTCACCCCAGCCTCGAATGGCTCTGTCATCGCTGCGCAAGAAGCTGCGGCGCTCGCCATGCTCACCGCGGAGCTGCCGCCTACTTCCGCGCAGGCCATCTTGAATGCCGCACCCGAGGACGCCACAACCCTCCGCGCCCTCGCCTCGCTCAAACCCATCGGTCAGTTGCGCGAGTCCTTCATCCTCGCCACCAACGAAGACGGCCTCTGGATCGTCGACCAGCACGTCGCGCACGAGCGCGTGCTCTTTGAAAAAATCCTGCGCGACCGCGAAGTCGAGCGCGTGCAGCGTCAGCGGCTGCTCATGCCACTGCTTATCGACCTCACACCGGCCCAGATGGTCGCCTTCGCTGAGATCGCTGAGGAGCTCGAACGCAACGGCTTCGAAGTCGAGCCCTTCGGCCCGCGCACCCTCGCCATCAAGGCCGCACCGGTTGGGCTCGAAGGCCGCGAGCTGGAGCGCATGCTCGTCGAAGTCCTCGAACAGAGCGATCGCCTCGACCAGCGCGAGAACCTTGGCACCGCGCGCGCCCGCATCGCTGCCTCGCTCGCCTGCCACTCCGCCATCAAGGTCAATATGCCGCTCGACCCGGAGCGCATGGCCTGGTTGCTCCGTGAGCTGGGCAAAACCGAGCTGCCCACAAGCTGCCCGCACGGCCGCCCCATCGCACTACGGTATTCTTGGAAGGACATCGAGCGCGCGTTTCACCGCATTTAAGCCGTTTCGAGCGGGCCGCGCTCCTCTCTTCTCCTCAGGAGAAGAAATCAAGATCGGAAGTTCATGAATCAGAATCAACTGGAACAGGCGCGGCGCACACGCTGGCGTCAGGATGGCAATGCGCTGCTCACGCTCGACGACGCGGAGCGCTGGCTCGCGGACACGCCGCTCTGCCTCTATCTGCCGCGCCGGCAACATCTGCCGGTGCCGGCACCCACCTTCGTCGAAGCCATTGCGGGCCGCGCGGACGCCACACCCGGCCCGGAGCACCTCGCCGCCGCGGCCCAGATGCTCGCGCGCCTCGTCGCCTCCGGCGCAGTCGTCGCACTCAACCTCTTCGGCGCCGCACCCGGCATCGGCGTCTCCAGCTTCGTCGGCGAGCATCCTGATTTCCTCGCCACTCCCGAAGCTCTGCCCTATCTCTACGCGCTGCAGCCGGAGCGCAATCCCAAGCGCGAGCCCTCGACCGCCGGCAATGGGCGCGTCTCTCCGCTCGCCGCCGAGGCCTGGAAGCTGCTGGAACGCGAAGGCGCACTCACCACCATGGAACTGCGCTCCCAGCTGGGGCGAGAGGTCACTGAAGCTGCGGTCCTGCGCTCGCTCGCCGAGCTCTGGCACACCATGCGGGTGGTGCCGATTCCAGCGGAGAACGCGCCGGAAGGTGCGCATTGGGAACTGCTCAGCGCGCGTCACCGCCGCGAGCTCACCATCGGCAGCACGCAGTCGCAGACCACCGCGCTCTCCATCCTGGTCTCGTTCTATCTGCAATCCGCCGTGGCGGCTACGGCCGAGGAAGCGGAGATCTTTCTCTCCCCGGTCGCTTCGCGCTCGCGCATCCGCGACGTCATCCGCGGCCTCTCCACTACGCGCCAACTTGCATCCTTTTCGTTGGACGGCGATGAACAGTTCTACGTCGAGGGATCGCTGCCCGAGATCGCGGAAGAGGAGGAAACGGTGGTGCTCGCTGCTGGTGTCATCGGAGAAGATGCCGGTCGTCTGGACGCAGGATTGGAGCAGAACGAGCCGGATCTGACCGAGGCTGCCGCAGCAAACCCTGCGGCGATAACGCAGCAGAGGCCGGCTGCGCCCCGCCGTTCTCCCCGACCCGCCTTCGGCGAGCGCGCCCGCGGCAGCTTCGCCGCGCGTGATCGCAGAACGCCATCGAGTGATCGCAGAGGACCGTCGAGCGATCGCAGAGGACCGTCTACGGATCGTCCACCGCGCCGCGAAGGCGGAGGCTTCCGCCGTCCGCAGCGCAGCGATTCTCGTAGCTCGGGAAGTCCGGAGCGCAGCAGCTTCCGTCGCGCCGAAGGAACTCCGGAAGGCACAGCGGGAAGCGGCCGCCCGCCCCGTTCCAACTTCGAGCGCCGCGCCCGCCCCAGCTTTGCAGCTTCAGCCGACAAGCGAGAGCGTCCCTCGCGCGCAGGTAGTTCAGACCGGCCCAATCGCTTCGCACGTCCCGATCGTCCGGGTCGTCCCGAAGGAGGCGCATCCCGTGGCGCTGGATACAAGCCCAGCTTCGGCAAAGGCCGTCCACCCCGGCCAGGCGGCAGCGGCAGTTTCCGGCCCGAAAGGTCGTTTCCAGGCAAGCCCTTCGGCGACCGCCCCCCGCGCTCTGGTGCGCGTACTGGCGAAGGAGCCGACCGTCCCCGTTTCCGTCCCGCTGCGGGCGCTGGAAGATCGCCATCCAGCTCATCGCGATTCGGGAAGGATCGCCCAGCGCGTCCACCGCGGGACGGCGAGCGCCCGCAGCGTAGCTTTGGCGCCGGCGCGGGCCGTCCCTTCCGCAAGCCGCAGGGGGATCGCGGTCCAGATCGCAGTCCAGATCGTGGTCCAGATCGTCGTCCAGGTCGTCCCGCTGGCGGACCACGCCGCTTCGAAAGCGGTGCGGCAGGCCGTCCAGGTGGATCGGCACGCGCCGGTGGTTTCAGCCGTCCGCCGCGTCGCGACGGTGAATCCCGCCCACAAGGGGATCGTCCTTTCAAGCGGCCGTATGCTCCCGCAGGGGATCGTCCGCCCCGTCGCGGACCGGGAGGCGGCTTCGCAAAACCTGGCGGCGGGGATCGCCCGCAGCGCACGTTCACGCCCCGGCCGCGGCCGGAAGGCACTGTTCCTGCCGCACGACCCGAAGGCGGCGAGCGCGAATCCCGGCCCTTCCGCCCTGCAGGTCAGCGTCCCAGCCGGCCCGGTGGATTCAGCAAGCCTGCTGCTGGCCGCCCGGGCAGTTTCCGCAAGCCCGCTTTTGGCAAACCCAGCTTCGGTAAGCCGGGCGGCTTCCGCAAACCAGCAGGCGACCGGCCCGCAGCCGGTGGCGATAGCTCCAATAGTTCCGCTCGTCCGCGTCCTCCTCGTCCGGCATTCGGTGCCGGGGAGCGTCCTCCTCGTCCCGCAGCCGGCCGCGACGCAGCCTCAGGCCCGCGCAAACCCGGCGGCTTCCGCAAGCCGGGCGCTCCCGGCAAGTCCTTCGGCAAACCGCGTCCCGCGGGCGCAGGCTACGGCAAACCGCGTCCGGCAGGAGCAGGGAAGAATCGCACCTCGACGACCACAAGCTCCGGCAAGCCGCGGCGTCCCGGCGGGTTTGACAAAGCCGGTCCAGGCGCACCGTCAGCTCGTCCGCCCGCCAAGAAAAGCTTCGGTGACTTCAAACCTCGCGCCAAGTCTTCCGCTGGCAAACGTCCCGATGCGAAACGTCCGGGTGCAAAGCGTCCGGGTGCAAAACGTCCCGGCGGCGGCCTGGGAGCGCCCAAACGCAAACCGCGCAGCGAAGGAGACGAAGGCTAGATGGCGGAACGGACCAGCCGGCCACCGCTTATCGTTGCCCCGTTGATCGTAGCCATCGACGGTCCCGCCGGTGCCGGGAAGAGCACCGTGGCCCGGGCTTTGGCCCAGCGCTTCGGCCTGCTCAATCTCGAAAGCGGCGCCATGTACCGCGCCTTCGCCCTCAAGGCGCTGAACGCTGGCGTCGGGACCGGCGATGCCGCCGCGCTCGAAGCGCTCGCCCACACCACGCAGGTACGTCTGGAATCTGGTTCGGAGGGCAATCGCGTCCTGCTCGATGGTGCCGACGTCACCGATCGGCTCCGCACGCCGCAGATCACCGCCGCGGCTTCGGAGGTCAGCGTCCACCCGCCGATCCGCCGCTGGCTGGTCGGTCTGCAGCAGTCGCTCGGCGCGCAGGGCAATGTGGTCATGGAAGGACGCGACATCGGCACCGTCGTCTTCCCGCATGCGCCAGTAAAAATCTTCCTCGATGCTTCGCCGGAGAAGCGCGGCGAACGCCGTTACGAACAAACCCGCGGCAACGCGGCAGCAACGCAACTTCCCACCGCCGTGCTCGAAGAAATCCGCGAGCGCGACCGTCGCGACCGCACCCGCGCCGACTCACCCCTGCACCCCGCCGCCGATGCAACCATCCTGGACTCCACCGATCTCACGCTGGAGCAGGTGATCCAGCGCGCCGCTGCATTGGTCGAAAAATATCTCCGCCGTGGATAAAGAGCGCTGGTCAGAACTTGCTGCCCTTCTCCAGGTTGGCCATTTGCCCTTCGATCCGGGCCTCACAGATGAAGAAGTCGAGCGAGTCGAATGGAAATTTAGCTTCCGGTTCCCGCCGGATCTTCGCGCCTTTCTTCAAACTGTGATGCCGGCGCATATTGGATTTCATGATTGGCGCGATGGCAACGAGACGAGGCTCCGGGCAATGCTAGAGGCGCCACTCAATGGATACTTGGCCTAAATCGAGCACGATTGCTTCTGGCTTCCTGAATGGGGACCGAAACCCGAATTGCTTTCGGATGCCCGCGGAATCGTAACGACAAAGATCGCCGAAGCGCCAAAGCTAATTCCCATTTACTCGCACCGGTATATTCCGGAAGAACCGCACGAGTCAGGAAATCCTGTCTTCTCCGTGTACGGAATGGACATCGCCTACTACGGTTTTGATCTGGATGACTATCTACGTCACGAATTCAATCTGCCCGGGCGCAAGGAATGGCCGACCCAGGTGCGCCCGATCAAATTCTGGGATCCAGATAGATTTCAAAAACTCCTCTGGGGCGGCTAACGCGTCTACTGCGTTGTCGTCTGCGGCGCAGGCGCACTCTGCGGCACGCGCAGATGCGGTGGCCGTGGTGGTTTCGGCGGCTTGGGCACGTTGCCCTCTGGCGCCTCCGGAGCTTCGTCCGCGTCGGGTGCTTCCGGCGCCTCGGGTTTCTCTGGAGCATCGGCACGCTTGATGTTGACGTCCCCGTGATCCGCCACCAGAACCACCGGAGTTGCACTGCCACCGCTGCCGGTATTGCCGGTCAGCGAGTGATCGCTTCGCTCCACCTTGCCGCTGTACGTCAGGTCGCTGGTTACGCTGCCGTCGTGCGCGCTCGCGTCCACGTTGAAGACGTGATCGGCGGGCAATCCCAGCTCAATCGCACCGTTGTGATTGCGCAGGTTGATCGGGCCATCGCCGCCCGTCAGTTGCACGCTGATGTCGCCGTCTGAAGTCTCCAGGTCGAGCGGCCCGGCAACCCGGGTCAGCGTGATGTTCTTCGAGTGGGTCGCGGCCTGGATATGGCCCTTCGCGTTCTCCACCGTCAGGTCGCTGTCGTCGAGCGTCAGATCGCCGATCAGGTGATCGACCTCGAAGGTAGTGCGGCTGGAGTGGAAGCTCAGCGGTCCCCGCAGCTTGGCCACGTCGACCTCGCCCAGGTAGTCGCCGTCCAGCGTCACTGCGCCGCCCACGTCGGAGACGTTCGCATCCTCCGTACGTCCGCTTACCGTCAGCGTGCTGGTGAGCGCGTGCGCGGAGAAATCACCGCCGGACATATGCGCCGTGCAGGCGCCGCCAATCTTGTTCAGCGTCACATTGCCGTGCCCGGCATCGATGCCGATGGTGCCGTTCAGCCCATTCACCGCGACGTTGCCGCGTCCCGCCTTCATCGAGACGCTGGTGTTCGCAGGCACCTGCACCGTCAGATCCACGCTGCCGCGATCCAGATTCGACGTCGTCAGCGTGGCCTCGTTGCCATTCACCTGCAGCTCCGGCCGCAGCTTGGTCAGTTGCTTGTCCGCGTCCCGGTCGTTGGACGTGTATACGGTCTGGTGCGCGCTCACGTGAATGCGATCGTCGGTCGATGGCGCGATCGACACATCGCCGTGCGGGTTGTCGATCGTCAGCTTGCCATTCGCGCCAAAGGCCTGATCGAACTGGTGATCCGCATCGTGCTCCTGCCCAAACAGATGCATGCTCCAGTTGTTGTCATCGTCGTCGGAAAAATGCCAGCCAAAGGGGCTCTTCATCGCGTGCTTGCCCACCACGCCCAGCATCGCGAACAGCACGATGAGAAACACCAGTCCGCCCACGCCGGTGCGTCTGCCGTAGGGATCGCCCTGCTGCATGTACCACTCGCCCAGCAGTGCCAGCCCCAGGCCGATCAGCAGCAGCGGCCACCAGCGGACATACCAGTCCCAGAACTCGTAGCCGCTGATGGTGCCGGCTTCGATCATGAGAGCCACGACGCCGATTGCGATCAGCACCACCGGCCGCACAATGGACGGCCGCCGCATGCCGCGGTAGTACGCACGCTGGGCGCGCCACTGATCTTTGGCAGCGCGGCGTTGTTGCTTCCACTGCCAGCGCGGATCGGGATTGCCCGGTCCCGAGGGACCTGATGTGAATGGTGGAGGTGCGGCAGCCATCAGCGGCCTCCTTCGGTGCGGTCGATCTCG
Organism: uncultured Acidobacteriaceae bacterium; assembly: GCA_963815025.1. GTDB lineage: Bacteria > Acidobacteriota > Terriglobia > Terriglobales > Acidobacteriaceae > KBS-83. The sequence goes on from CAWFFD010000002.1 coordinate 1,677,392, forward strand.
CTGGGCGGAACCGGCACAATGCCCGTGCCCGGCGGCGGAGGCGGTGTCTGCCAGCCACTCGGCGGCGGCTGCGGAGGATAGCCGCCCGCATAGGGCGGATACTGCTGCGGCATCTGCGACGGATCGGGCGCCGTGAAGGCGGCGCGTTCGGCCAGCGCCAGCACCCCGGCCAGCACCAGGTACAGCGGCCAGCTCTGGCCGAAGCTCAGGATGTGCCATTCATGCAGCAGCGCCGTCACGCCGAACATCAGCAGGAACGCCGGCCCGCGCATACGGCGGATCAGCAGCCAGCCGTTCATCGCGGGCCTCCCGGCGTGTCCGTCGGCCCTGTCTGCACAGGTGTCGCGTGCGTATGTCCCGGGCTGTGGATCGCGGACGGGTCAGACGGAATCGACGGGGGAAGGCTTTGCGTGCGGCGGAAGATGATCCAGATGCCCAGCCCGATGATCAGCAGCGGCCAACCGTGCGATACCCAGTTCTCATGCAGCAGGCCAAGTGAGCCGAAGAGGAACAGGATGCCCAGCCCGATCAGGATGATCGCTCCCGTCGGAATGTCACGGCCCATATACTCCGAAGCGAACGGAGGCGGCGGCACGTAGGGCGCGCCCGGCGGGGGTGCGTAGCCTGGCTGGCCGGTATAGGGCTGACCCGGATACTGTTGACCCGGATACTGCTGACCAGCATACGGCTGTCCTGTGTACGGCTGTCCGGCGTAGGGCTGTCCCGTGTAGGCAGCGCCCGACGGGGGGACAAATCCGGCATAGCTTCCCGGCTGGCCCGTCTGTGCGGCCCCTGCCACCGGCTCCCAGCCCGTGCCCCCGGCTGGCGGAACTGGCGGCATGGTAGGAACCGGCGGTACACCAGGCTGGGGATGGATGCCCATCCGCTGCGCGATGTCATTCAATCCAAAAGGGTTGGGTAACGGATGTCCGTCGCGCCGGGCCATCGCCGTCTGGTAGGCGTCGAAGACCTGATAGAAGACCCAGGCCGCCACCAGAATCCCGAAGATTCCGGAATGATCGCTGAGGCTGGCGAGTACGGCAAAGATCACTACATGCGCGATCGCCTTGGCATACTGCCCGTTGTACATGGCGCCCACGCCGGGGATAAAGCCCAGCAGCCCAGCCAGCAGGGGATGCGGCGTACCCGTAAAGATTGGCGCCGCAGGCGCACCGATGCCGGCGCCGCGCAGCCGTTCTGCAAGGCAAGCCTCGCAGAATACAGAACCCCCTACGTTGCGCACGCAATCCTTGCATAGCGGTTTGCCGCAAAACTGGCAAAAGGCGGACGAGGGAACTTCGGGATGATAGCTGCAATTCATACCAGGCTCCTTTCTGACGGCTTAATGCATTTTTCCTGTAGGTGCAGATCATCGAACGACGGTTCATGTGGCCTTTCCGTTAAGAAAGGCCACGCCGAGTGCATCTCCGCCGCCCGGCGTAACAGGAAAAATGCTTTATGGTGGTGATTGCCTGGTCTTACAGATAAAAGCTTTTCCAACATGGGATTCGAGGAGAAAATTCTGCTCCGCGTGCACAGTTGCAATTGCGCACGCGGTCCTGCTTCGATCTTTGAATGTTGCTGGAAGAGCGCCAGCACCGGTACCGGAGCCTCGTAATCGCTTCGGCCCTGCTCTGGCTGGCCCTGTTCTGGCTGGTTGATGCTTCCCGTTTTATGTGCGGAGCCGCCCGGCTTGCCCGAGGGCTGCGCCTTCTGTGGCTGCTGCGGTTGCTGCTGCTGTTGCTGCACCGGAGGCCGCGCTGTTGGGGTGTTGTTGTCGCGGCGCATCTCGTTTACTCGCGACTCCAGCTCGTTTACGACGCGCAGGGTCGAGTAGTACCTGCTCAAGTGCCCGTAGGCGGTGAAGTAATGAGAGCTCACGGACCTTGCTAGCTCCGACGGGTTCAGGTCGCTCAGTTTCAACTGATTCAACCGCACCCCGGTCAGATTCAGCGTCAGCGCGATCGAAAAGAAGGCCATCGCCAGCGTCATCAGGATGCGCGACTCCGCCACATGCCGCTGCAACATGCCGATCGACACACCCAGCCAGGGCTGACGAGGAATGGCTACCGCGCCGCTAGCGGCCAGTTGCGGTGTGTCGGGCAGTCCCGACGTTCCCACCAGAATCTTCTCTAGGAGCCCTTCCGGCGCTTCCGGCGTTTCGCGCAGAAATCGCAACCATTCCGTGCCGCGCTTCGCCTCCTCCAGAAGCTCCGGGCAGCCGGCGGTACAGCGGGTGCTGTGCGCAGCGAAGGCCTCCGCGTCGCGGGCGCTGAGCGTGCCATCCAGCGCATCGGTCAGCATCCCCTCCCAGGCTTCGCAGCTCAGGTTGCGGGGTCCTTTCTCCGGATTGTGATTCGTTGCCACGATTACATCACCTGTCTCTTAATGACTACATAACTTGCTTTTTATTACGTCCCAGTAGCCGGGCGAGCTCCGCCCGTCCTCGGCTGATGCGGCTTTTCACTGTCCCCTCCGGCACCCGAAGCACCAGAGCGATTTCCTTATAATCCATGTCTTCCAAATCGCGAAGAATAACAGCCTCGCGCAATTCCGGTGATACTTTTGCGAGCGCCCCTTGCACCATCCGTTCCAGCTCCCTCGCCACCGTGTGGTCGTGCGGCGAGCGGCGGGCGTCCTGCAACAGTTCAGCGCCGGAGCGCGTCTCCTCGGCGGCGTCCCACCCGGCATCCAGCGAATCCGTCGAGCGCTCCATGCGGCTGCGCCGGAAGTGATCCACCAGCAGGTTCCGCGTCAGGGTCGTGATCCAGGTGGTAAAGCTGCCCTTGCCGCTGTCGAAGCTGCGCAGGTTCCCGTAAAGCTTTAGAAAGACCTCCTGCGTCAAGTCCTCGGCGTCATGTGCCGAGCCCGTAAAGCGATAGCACATGCCGTAGACGCGGCGATGATGGCTGCGCACCAGCTCCGCCCAGGCCCCGCCGTCCCCGCGCAGGCACTTCTCCACCAGAGCGGTCCAGTCCACATCGGCAGGCGGTGCGGCAGGCACCCCCGCGGCGGCGCGGGCGGCCGTGTTCTCTCTCCGTGTGACGGACTTGTCCCCGCCTTTGTCTCCGCCCTTGTTTCCGTCCCGATCCACGTTGCCGACTGTCCTGGTGGTAAGCCTTGTGCCGTTCGAAGGATACCCGGTAACCAGCCGCATGGACTTGGCCGGCGTCCATAAACCATTGGTGCGAGTGAGGCTTGGTACCCCGCCCAATACTCCCGGCCATGTCGCTACGGCGCTCATGGGACAAAATACGGAGAAAATGACCACTTGGTTCCATGGAATTCGGGTTTGGGCCAGGGAATTGCAGGACAATCGGGATGCTTTCCTCGTGGTGTGGGGACACTCGAGACACGCGCCAGCGGCTTTTCCAAAATGCCCGATCTCCGACGCTCGGTGTTTATTCTGTCTTCCATCCACGCTTCCGGGCTCCCAGAACCCCCGGATGATGGAAAAGAGGTTGTGAATGACTGAAGTTTCAGATGCCCCGCTTCGCGATGGGTCCGGCACGGAACCGCATTCTGCCAAGGCCAAACCTCCGATATTCCCGGACAACGTTCAGTTCTGGTATGAGACGGTCCGCGCATTCGGCGCGACCAGTTACGGAGGAAGCGAGTTCGGTGAAGTCCTTGCCACAACCTCACGCATCGTCTCCGGTGATTTCGACAGTTGGTATGACCAGTGGCATGCCACCGCGGAGAGGGTTGCAAAGGAAGCGCAGGGTCAACTCGCGCAGGGTCATCGCATCAGCGCTCGCGACGGCTTTTTGCGCGCCGCAACCTACTATCGGGCGTCGGAATTCTTCCTCCATGGCAATCCGGCCGACCCCAGAATCACCACCGCCTACCAGAAGTCGGTTCAAGCCTATAAGGCCTGCGCTGCACTCTTCGATCCCCCCATCGAGCCGGTAGAGATTCCCTACGAGCACACCACTCTGCCGGGATACTTCCACCGCGTGGATAACTCAGGCCGCAGTCGGCCACTCCTGATCCTGCATTCCGGTTTCGATGGCTCCGCCGAGGAGTTACACGTGGACGGCGCTCGCGCCGCTGTGGATCGCGGCTACAACGTGCTGACCTTCGATGGCCCGGGACAATTCGGTCCACTGCATCGTGAGCATCTGACCTTCCGGCCCGACTGGGAGAAGGTGGTCACACCGGTCGTCGATTTCGCGTTGACCCTGCCCGAGGTGGATCCCTCCAGGATCGCGCTCATGGGCATCAGCCTGGGGGGCGAGCTTGCGCCGCGCGCAGCGGCATTCGAAAAGCGCATCGCAGCGCTCATCGCCAACGATGGCGTCTACGACTATGGCGCGTCCAACCTCGGAGCCATCCCTCCGGAACAGCGCGCAGCCGCGGCAGCGGCAATCCGGGCAAAGGATGCGCCGGAGATCGACCATATGCTCCAGGCCGCGATGAAGGAACATCCAACGGCCGCGTGGGCCCTTACGCATGGCATGTTTGCCATGGGCGCCTCGACCCCGCGAGCGTACGTGGCGGCAGCTCTCGACTTCCATCTGCGTGATGGTGTCGCGGAAGCCATCTCCTGTCCGACGCTCGTCTGCGAAGCGGAGGATGACCTCTTCTTCAAGGGCCAGCCGCAGCAGCTCTACGATCACCTGACCTGCCCCAGGACGCTGATGCGATTCACCGAAGCCGAGGGCGCTGGCGCTCATTGCCATGTGGGGGCGGGGCGGCTTGCCTTCGCACGCATGTACGACTGGCTGGATGGGGTCTTTGGCGTAGGCTGCTCAGCCATAGAAACCTTCTCCGGCTTCCATCGACCACTCGCCGCGATACCTCTCAGGGTCCGGTTGAGTCCAAAATCAACCGAATGGATGACAGCCAGAGATCAAGTCCGGGTGATATATCTCTGGGCATGAAATCGGTCCTGTGCAATGCGTGGTCCAGGTTGATGGCTGTGCGGTCTCGCTGCCCGGTCGTTCGGCACTACGCCGCGATGGCGAAAAGGGCGTAGCTCGCGCACTGCACCTGCCATGCCGAACGCATGGCGCAATCCGTATTTCTCGGCAATTCGTGCGCGAAGCCGATAACCGCGAAGCCGATAACTAGGTCATCGCTACCAGCGGCTCTTCCGAAGCCCCCAGCCGAAGGCCATCCGTCCTGCCCGCGAAGTAGCGCTGGCTTCGGGCGACCATCGTCAGCCCCGACGGAGTCACATCGTAGTCGAGAATCACGCAGAACGAATCGGCGCTGGCGGTACGACGACCTCAACACGGCCGGTCGCCACGTCGTATACGAGGCCGGAGATCATCCAGGCGCCCGGCAATACGGGAATCGCTCGGAGCGCAGCAACGTCGCCGGCAACTGCCGCACGAGGATCGGTGACCGATTTTGCCTTCAGATCCGCTTCCGGTATCTGAAAATACTGCGTCAGCATGGCAGGGTCGCCCGCAAGCCGAGTAATGCCGCAATCGGTGTGCTGAAGAACGATGAGGTGAAACTCCCCGCCGCCTCCAGGAGCCTTTCCGGCAACTTCACCGATTCGCCCCAGCAGTCCCAACTGCTGCAGCAGCCCTGGCGTGATGCGGCCGCCGATGTTCCGTATCACGACGGCCTCGCCAGGCTGAATGCCAAGCACATGCGCAGGATCGACACGCATATCAGCGCAACCGATGATGATGGCCTTCACCTGCGGCATCGCCCCGGGAAGTGAAGGCATCAGCGCGCCAGCAGCGGACTGCTGATCAGCAAAGTCTTTGTTGCGTTCCAGCATCGAGTCAAGATGGCTCATGTAGGGCTCCTCCTAAGGTAGGTCCCGCCTCAGCATGGGCACGCTCATGAAATCCGATGCCACCGGGCTCTCATACAGCGACCCATCCCGCGTCACCACCGTCAGCCCCGAGGGCGTCACGTGATAGTGCTTCTTGTCCTCGGTCTGGTCGTAGCCGATCACCGTGCCCTCCGGCAGATGTACATCGCGGTCGATAATCGCCCGCTTGATCCGGCAGTGCCGTCCGATATCGACGTGGGTGAAGATGATGCTCGAGTCAATCTCCGCGTACGAGTTCACTCTCACATCCTGCGAGATCACGCTGTTGCGCACCACCGCGCCAGAGACGATGCATCCCTGCGAGACGATCGAGTTCACCGCCATGCCAGTGCGTCCCGGTTCGCCGAAGACGAACTTCGCCGGCGGATACTGCCGCTGCCGCGTACGCAGTGGCCAGTTGTGGTCGTACAGGTTGAAGATCGGCGATACCGACACCACGTCCATGTTCGCGTCGTAGTACGCATCCAGCGTCCCCACATCGCGCCAGTACAGCTCCTTGCGGTTCTCATCGACGAAGTTGTAGGCGTTCATCTTGTACTTGCCCAGCAACGCCGGCAGAATGTTGTGCCCGAAGTCGTGCTTCGAGTTCGGATCGTCCGCGTCTTTGATCAGCGCCGGCAGCAGCACATCGGTGTTGAAGATGTAGATGCCCATCGAAGCATCCACCATCTCCGGGTTCCATGGCGAGCGCAGCTTGGTCTCCTTCGGCTTTTCGAGAAATCCCAGCACCTCGCCATTCTTGCTTACATCCACCACGCCAAAGCGCGGCACCTCATCGGGCCGGATGGGCAAGGTTGCCAGCGTCACATCGGCGCCGGAGTCCTTGTGGTAGTCCAGCATCAGCCCGTAGTTCATCTTGTAGATGTGGTCGCCCGACAGGATGATCACGTACTTCGGCTGCTCAGACCCAATCGAATAGATGTTCTGATAGACCGCGTCCGCCGTGCCCATGTACCAGTTCGCGCTCACCCGCTGCATCGGCGGCAGGATCTCCACGAACTCGCCCAGCTCCTGCGCCACGCTCCCGCTCCAGCCTTCGCGGATATGGCGGTTCAGCGACAGCGCCTTGTACTGCGTCAGGATGTACACCCGCCGCAGGTCGGAGTTGATGCAGTTCGACAGCGTGATGTCGATAATCCGGTAGGTCCCGGCAAAGGGAACCGCAGGCTTGGCGCGATCGCGCGTCAGGGGAAACAGACGCTCCCCGGCTCCCCCGGCAAGGAGTACACCCAGCGTGTCTTTCATCGTCATGGCTTCGCAGATCTCCCCTCAATCGGTCCGGAAGTGGCAACCCAGTGGTACTGATTGCTCATCGAGCGTCGATTGCCGTCTCCCCCGCCGCGCATGCCAGCTTACAGGGAGTGAGGCAGAGCCGGACAGCCGAACCTGAGACGTCTGCCTTTGGATCGTTCCCGCCGTGTCGTTCCGTCGGTTATTCGTCCGATATAGCGGTGGGATCGTCCTCGTCGTCGTCCACATCGTCGCCTTCGACGGCGATGCGAAGCGAGCGGAGGAAGCTGACATCCTGTGCGGTGAAGGCTTTGCCTCCTTCAGCAACCTCCGGCTTCGATGCGTCGCCATCCTCGCCCGGTTGCGTCTCCACCTCGTTCAGCCCGATCGTCGCTTCCAGCATAAGGAGTACATCGAAGCCCTGACTGCGAATGTTCTGCACTACGCCCGCAATCTGTTCGGACTCGGAGACCGACTCGTGAATCGCCTCTCCCAACTGCTCGATCAGCTTGCGCACGCGTGAATTCATCCTTGCCTCCTCATCCACATCAGGGGTCTCCCGCCTCCGGACACAGCCTCCCGGCCCGCGGGTATTTCCCTACCTTACGTCTGATGACCCATCCCGGCAATCCGCACCACGCGGAAGCCCGAATCTTTCCTTACGGAATCAGCCGGGTCGCCCGCAAGCCCGGGAGTGAGCGACCACAGGAAGCGAACCCGACGGAACGCCGCAGGCGCAATCGCCTCAGACGGCAAGTCCGCGCAATCGCTCGGACGGCCAGTCCGAAGTACACTTTCCCCATGGAGCCGAACCGCTTCGGACGCAAACTCGGCATCGGCGTCCGTGTGGCCTCGCGGATGGCAAAGGAGCGCGCCGCAAAGGCCGAAGTCCGCACCCTCAAACGCCGTCCGGCCACCGCCGCGCAGCCGCACACACCACCCCGCGCCCGGCAGCTCCGCAACCCGCATCCCGTCCCGCAAAAAATCTGGTCGAGCCCGCACGCCGCGTCGGAGAAGGCACGCGCCGCTTCGGCCAGGCCTTCTTTGGCCCGCTCAAGCACGTCTCGGGAACCCTCTGGCTCGAGATCACCGGACTCTTCTTCGCTCTCTTCGCCGTCTTCTTCGGCCAGAACGCCTGGAACACCCGCGCCAGCGCCGTCCACGGCCCGCAGCACAACCTCTTCCTGCTCTACGCCATCGTCACCCTTGTCTTCCTCTACTTCTGCATCAGCTCCTTCGTCAAAGCCATGCGCCGCGGACGCCGCCGAAGCGCACAATGAGCAATGTGAACGAGAAGAACGGAAGCAGCGAAGACAAAGCCGCGAAGGCGGCCTGGAATCAAGCCGACCTCGCCGCCACCGGCTTCGATCCGCAAAAAGACCTCAGCTACCCCGGCCAATATCCCTACACCCGCGGCATCCAGCCCACCATGTACCGCGGCCGCCTCTGGACCATGCGCCAGTACGCCGGCATGGGCGACGCCGAGGAGTCCAACCGCCGCTATAAGTTCCTGCTCGCGCACGGGACATCAGGCCTCTCGGTAGCCTTCGATCTTCCTACCCAGATCGGCTACGACTCCGATGACCCCATGGCCCTCGGCGAAGTCGGCAAGGTCGGCGTCGCCATCGACTCCATCGAGGACATGGAGCGCCTCTTCGCCGGCATCGAGCTCGACACCATCTCCACCTCGATGACCATCAACTCGACCGCCTCGATCCTGCTCGCGCTCTATGTCGCAGCGGCAAAGCGAAGCGGCGCCGACATCCGCAAGCTCTCGGGCACCGTGCAGAACGACATCCTCAAGGAGTACATCGCGCGCGGGACATACATCTATCCCGTTGGCCACGCCATGCGCATCATCACCGACATGTTCGCCTGGGCCGCCGCCGAGCTCCCCGAGTGGAACACCATCTCCATCTCCGGCTACCACATGCGCGAGGCCGGCTCCACCGCCGCGCAGGAGGTCGCCTTCACCCTGGCGAATGGCATGACCTACGTCCAGGCCGCCATCGACGCCGGTCTCGACATCGACAGCTTCGCCCCGCGCCTGTCTTTCTTCTTCAACGCGCACAACGACTTCATCGAAGAGGTCGCCAAATTCCGCGCCGCGCGCCGCCTCTGGGCCCGCGTCATGCGCGAGCGCTTCCACGCTAAAAATCCGCGCTCCTGGATGCTCCGCTTCCACACCCAGACCGCCGGCTCCACCCTCACCGCGCAGCAGCCGGAGAACAACATCACCCGCACCGCTGTCCAGGCCATGGCCGCCGTCCTCGGCGGCACGCAGTCGCTCCACACCAACGGCTACGACGAAGCCCTCGCCCTGCCCACCGAAGAGGCCGCGCGCATCGCCCTCCGCACCCAGCAGATCGTCGCCTACGAGTCCGGCGTCGCCCAGACCGTCGATCCCTTCGCCGGCAGCTACTTCGTCGAAGCCTTCACCACCCGCATCGAGCAGGAATCCGAAGACTACTTCGCCAAGATCGAATCTCTCGGCGGCATGCTCCGCGCCATCGAGCGCGGCTGGGTCCAGCAGGAGATTCAGAACGCCGCCTACGACTACCAGCGCCGCGTCGAAACCGGCGATGCCGTTGTCGTCGGCGTCAACAAGTTCACCCGCGACAACGAGCCCGGCGTCCCCACCCAGCGCCACGACCCCGACCTCGAACGCCGCCAGGTAGAACGCCTGCAAGCCCTCCGAACCAAGCGCAGCCAGACAAAATGGCAGCAAGGCATCGACGCCATCCAGGAACGTGCCCGCAACGGTGGCAATCTAATGCCCGCGATTCTTGAAGCCGTAGAAAGTAACTGCACGGTGGGAGAAATTGCCGGTGCGCTACGGTCGGTCTTTGGGGAGTATCGGGAGACTGTGGTTATCTGAAGTTTCTCTATGAAGAACTTCCTCGCTTTCCCTCTTGCCATCCTTGCGGGGCTGATTTTATTGGCGATGATTCCGGGTGGTGCGTACCTTGCGTGGTGGGATTGGATCCGTGTACGCAGACAGCAGGACACTAGAGTACGGCGCTGGATGGGACTGATCGCTGCTTGCGGCTGTACTCTACAGCTTGCTGTGCTGCTTATCTGGAATCTGCACAAGGGCGCCAATCTGAGCTTCCCTCAGAAAGTGGATTGGCTCGGAGCGTGCGCGAGACCCGGGTTGCTCATCTCCCTCTTCACACTACTTCTCGCAGTCGGCAGCCGAGGCAAGTGTCGTCCCGCCGCGATCGCCTGTTCCGTAGGGACAGCAATAGTATGGATAATCGTCGCAACGGGATTTTAACCACGCTTCGGTCAGTCTTTGGGGAGTATTACGAGACCGTGGTGATTTGATCAGTCCTATAATCGTGAGCGGCTATTCACTGTCCTCGGTGAATAGAGAAGTAGGGACATGACGATGAACAGTAACGAATGGGCTCGAATTGCGATGGTTCTCTGCATCGCAGTCGCACTGGCAACGGCAAGATGGTCTGCCGTTCGGATGGCGAGTGAAATCAACCGACAAGCATCCGGTGCCGAACGAATCCCGATGAAGTGGTGGCCAAACTATAAAGACCGCCGAGTCCTGAAACGCTACCGCTTCGAGATTCCTGGTGGCCGCCTCCACCTTGTTTACATCGGCGGCATGGTCAGCGCGTTCGCATTTCTCGTGGCTGGTATCGCTCTGGGAATACATTCCACGTAGCTCTCTCGCCGAGTGCCCCATCCTAGCGGAGCTAGGGGTGGTTGTTCCCGAGTGACGACGCGTCAGCCGCCGCCGGTCACGGGCGATTCATATGCAGTAGCTTTTTGAGTGACGAATGCAGCAGCCGACCTATAATGACGGTATGGGCATGCATGTGATCAGCAACTCAGTACCGACACCCGAGCAGATGGGCGAGTTCCTGGGACTCAGGTCCGAACGGGTCGCGGCAGTGCGTTCCATTATGAGCACACCTGATAAGACCAAAGGCTCGGGACGCTCCTCTGGCGCATTCCGAACGGTTCGAAAAAAGTCCAGCCGCTTCGCCTACAAGGCTGCGAAGAAAGCCTCCGCAAAGAAATAGGTGCGCGTGCCACGATCAGGGAAAATCGAATCTGTCTTCCTGAACATTCCTTACGACACGCCATTCGACGATTTATATACGGCCTATACTGTCGGCCTCACTCAGCTCGGTCTCAACGTCACGGCAACGTTGGGCTTTCCGAATCAGGATCGCTTGGGAATGATCTTCCAGCTGATCGAGGAAGCCAGCATATCGATCCATGATCTGTCTCGTATTGAGGCCTCGCATGGCACTCCACGGTTCAACATGCCGCTTGAACTCGGAATCGCTCTGTATCGAGCAAGAGTCTTCAAAGGCAAACATACGGTTCATGTCTTCGAGAGCAAGCCCTATCGGGCACAGCGCTCCACCAGCGACATCAATCGCATCGATCCGCGGATTCACCACGGCACAGCGAAGGGTGTGATGGCTGCACTCAGGAACATCTTCAGGCAGCCGGGTGATGTTACGACTGTGCCGGAGATGCTTGAGAGCTACCGTGCGGTTAAGAAAAGACTGCCAGAGCTCCGAAAGAATGCCGGTAGCAAATCGCTCTTCGAAGCATCGGTCTTCACTGACCTCAAGCTCGCCTCCTTGGTGGAATCTCAAAAGCTCATTGCCCGGCGGCATCGCTCGTGACGCTATGAAACAATCCGGCATGCCTCTCTCCGGTTCCGAATCCAACTCAGACCGTGAGCAGGAAGAGATCGAGCAGAAGTTGCTTGAAGCGCTGGAGTCTCCCGCGATACCGGTCGGCGAAGACTTCTGGACCGAGCTTTGCCGCACGGCCCACGAGCGCGCCAGGCCCTCAAGTTCAACGAATCGTCAATAATGACCACCAGCATCCGCCTCACGCAGAGAACGAGCTTAATCATGCTCATCTTGAATGGGATGGGTGCCGTCCTATACCTCTGGTGGGGTTCGCACGCTTGGGCAATACCGCAAGAGCGAGCGATGGGAATCCATTCCATCACGGGAGAGCCGTTGGTTTGGGCGATCGGCGTTTTTCCAATCTTGGCTGTGTTTCTCCTGCTGAACGCGATCTGGGGAGTGCTGATCCTCCGTTGGCGACAGTGGAGCAGCGGCCGCCTGTGGTTATTGCTGGTGCCGATCTGGCTTATTGCGGTTGTGATTGATTTTGCGCACCACTGAGCCCGCCTTTCAGCCGGGTGCCCCATCCTGAGCAAAGCGAAGGGTGGGTCCGATCCAAATTGGGAATCACCGCAAAAAACCTGCCAAATCACCCCATCCAATTTGCTAGTCTGGAAATAGAGATCAACCTCCAGCCAGAGGACAGGAAACACAAAAGCCACCGTGGCGGTTCCATTCGCAAAAAAATGGAACCGTCAGGGTGGCTTTTTCTTGGCCGCTAACTTCAATCGCTGGACGAATTTACCGATAACCCGTTTAGAAAGACGAATTTGACTCTCGGGAGAGCGCGCAAACGCATGATTCAAAGCAAGATACAAACCAAGCTCCCGCAGCGGGAGGGGGGAGGGGGGTGGGAGTCACGGTACCCGGCTCGAGGACTACGCTTTAGCCGCCGTCTCACCAGCTAGCGTGCGCAGTCGCGCATTCTCCTTCACCAACTCGTCGATCCGCTTCCGCAAAGGCTCCAGCGTCCCCGCCAGCTCCTCCACCGTATAGCGCGGAGTAATGTGTTGCGGGCAGTTCCAATCGAACGCCTCCACATGGATCACCATCGCGCGCTCCGCTGGCGTCTTCTCGCCCGGCACGCGCAGCTTTTCGAGCAGCGCCGCCGCCTCGGCATCGCTCTCGTGCACCGCAACGCGTCCCAGGATCTTCAGCCGCATCTGGTGCGCATAATCCATGAGGAAGAGCGCCACGCGATCGTCGTGCTCCAGATTGCCCGTGCTGATGTACTGCTTGTTGCCGCGCAGGTCGGCAAAGCCTAGCGTCTGGTCGTCCAGCACATGGAGAAATCCCTGCGCGCCGCCGCGATACTGGATGTACGGCCAGCCCGTTTCGCCGGTCGACGCCATGTAGAAGCCGTCGCGCCCCGCAATGAACTCGCGCTCGAAGTCGGTCAGGCGATCGCCCGCCTCGCCGATCTCCTGCATCCGCGCATACTGCCGCCGGCTGCCGTGCTTCTCCTGCTGCTTCTTCACCAGCGGCGTAAACGCAAGCTCTGCAAAGCGTTGGCTCATGACCCCTCCTGCAACCGGATAAGCATAATTTTACCGGTTACACCAAGGATGCGCCACCGCGTCATTCGATTCAGAGGAACGGATTCAGCGAAGCGTGAGCGACCAAAGAGAGCGAACCCAACAGCCCGCGCCATCGGCGCGCCCGCCCGGGCGGCTAGCCCTCACGAGCCCGCTCCAGCGCCGCGATATCCAGCTTCACCATCCCCATCATCGCGTTCATCACCCGCGCCGCCTTCTCCTTGTCGGGATCGTTCAGCATCGCGTCCATTTTCTCCGGCGTAATCTGCCACGTCACGCCGAACTTGTCCGTCAGCCAGCCGCACGCCATCGTCTTGCCGCCGTCCGTCAGCTTCGCCCAGTACTCATCGATCTCCTGCTGCGTCTCGCACAACACCATGAACGAGATCGCTGGGCAGAACTTGAAGTCCGGACCCGCATTCAACGCCACGAACTCCTGCCCGCGCAGCGTCATCGACGCAGTGATCACCTTGCCCCGCCACTTCGGATCGGGGAACGAGTCGGCGTAGTAGCGCACCGGCCCCTTCTTCGCGCCCCTGAAAACCGAGACCCAGAAATCCACCGCCTCCTCAGCATTGCCGTCAAACCAGAGAAATGTTTGGAGTGCCTGCATCGCAAATATCCTTTCCCGGGAAGTGTACCGGAGGCGCGGGCCCACCTCGTCACAGCAATCCGCCATTCTGCAACGAATTTGCTTCCATCCCCACTTGTGGCAGGTGGATGATGATCCATCCGCGCCAACGGGCCCCTGTCTTCATATCGCAAAGGGAGGCTCGCTCCATGAACCGCAAACTCGCTCCGCTCTGTCTTCTCGCCCTCGCTGCCGTTGTCTCCGCCGCATCCGCACGTGCTGACGACACGCCGCCCATCAAGATGGGCCTTTGGAAGAGCAATAACGTCATGACCATGGGTGGCATTCAGCTTCCCCCGGATGTCGAGGCCAAGCTGAAAGCCTCCGGCCGTTCCCTGGGCGGCGAGCACACCGTGCAATCCATGTCCTGTCTCACCCCTGAGAAGTGGCAGGAGATGATGGGAAAAATGAACGGCAATAAGGACTGCGTGTACACCAATCGCAAGATGTCCGCGGAGGGCATCTCCGCCGACCTCGAGTGCCACAACTCAGACGTGAGCAGCTCCACCGGCCACGTCGAAATGGTCTTCGACAGCACGGAAAAAGCGCATGGCACCATGCATATGCAGGTCACCACGCGCCAGATGCCCCAGCCCATAACCCTCGATGGCACATTTCAGACCGAATACCAGGGCTCGGACTGCCAGGGCATCTCGCCGGACTCGCCCAAGATCATCCACTGATCGCGCTCTCGTGATCGTGCTCTCGCTCAGCCGCACCCGAAACCCGCTGCGGCTGAGTTCCGAAAATGCGCGCGAGTGACGAAGCGTATCGTGAACCGCGGCAGACATCGAAAATCCTCCCCGGCCTGGGCGAACAATTTAGAACCCGCACACCCATTCGCGATCTAAAGAGTGACTAGTCACGTCATGACCGCCACTCTTCAGGCAATCCTGCTCGCCACTTTCGTCTGCGGCACCCTCGACGCAGCGGCAGCCACCACCCAGGCCGCAACCCTTGGCATGAAACCTCAACGCGTTTTCCAAGGCGTGGCCAGCGGTCTCCTCGGTCCGCGCTCCTTCGAGCGAGGCTGGAACAGTGGCACTCTGGGCGTCGTCCTCCACTTCGTTATTGCATGCGCCATCTCGACCACATACGTGCTCGCGAGCCTTCACCTGCCATTTCTCCTCCAGCACCCACTCACTGCCGGCGGACTCTACGGCATCGCCGTCTTCGCCGTGATGTTTTTCATCGTCCTTCCGCTTTCCCGCCGCCCCAAGCGCCCCTTCAACCTGAAATTCGCCGCCACCCAACTGCTGATCCATATCGTCATCATCGGCTGGTCCATCGCGCTTTCCGCGCGCTACATCTTGCGCTAGCGGTTATTCTGGGGCCGAGGCAGACGGGTGCCGGCAGCATCCCCGCCGTGCCCCGGAATGGAGGCGTCCGCGTGGCTTTCACCCTGGAAACAAAACGAAAGCAGCGCTTCGATTTCATGCGATGCCTCTACGACAAGACAGAAGGCAGCGAGATTGGGCTGGTCTACATCGAGGAGGTGGCTGAGGAGATCCACCTGACGGAGCTCGAAACCGAGTTGATCGCGCTGTATCTGGTGGACGAAGGTCTCGTCCGGATTCGGATGGGGCACATCATCTGTATCACCCATCTCGGTATCGATGAGGTCGAGACCCTTCTGGCGCAGCCAGACACGCCGACAGAGCACTTTCCCGCCCTGAAAACTGCCCCCAGCCGCCCTGAGAGTGCCCCGGAAACCGCCAGAGACCGGGATCGAGAGGGATCGAGCAGAGAGAAGACAGTTATTTGTCGCCTCTCTCTTCTCCACCGGTGAACCAACCCGGCGATGACCTCGCGGCCATGGAGTTGCGGAACATCTGCGAAGCAATCGGTCTGGATCCTAGGGAATTCGGTGGGGAAGCCGCCCCGACGCAACCTAGCCCAGCGCAATTCAGCCCCATGCAATCCAGCCCCGTGCAGTCCAGCCCGGTAGACATGCACGATTCCAGCAACGATGTGAGCGACGACGTCCGCCGATTGATCGAGCAGGTGCAAGCGGCTGGCGCCCGGGGCGACCCCTTTCACCCCAACGGCGGAGAAGCTCCTCGTGAGTCCCCAACGTCGGTTGCTCCGACGCGCGCCGGATCGCTAAAGCTGGCGCACCGGGAATCCGCGCACGTACCCGCATCCAGGGAGAGTGATCTGGCCGACATTCTCACGTCGCTGAAGCTGCGGTTGCTCAAGCTCCGCCTGGCTCCCGACGACATGGCCGAGGCCGAGGCGGAGATCACGACGGCCGTTGCGCAACTGCTCTCACCCAGGCCAAAGCCGCAGATCATCACCGTCTCTCTCAGCACCCTCGTTTCCATCCTGGAGAAAGGCGGGGAAGCCGGGCTGACAATCGATGTTGAGATGAGTCTGTCGGAGCTCCGCGCCTATCTCTCCCAGTTGAGCGCTTGAGGTTGAGCGCCTGAGACCGCAGGCAGGCCGCAACAGAATCTTCCCAGTGCTACCCTAGACAGTTCGCCAACCCTGTCCAAAGGACTCCTGCACCATGTCCACCACCGCCGCGCCGCCAGCACTCCGCAAGACCGCACTCAACGCCACCCACCGCAGCCTCGGCGCCAAGATGGTCGACTTCGGCGGCTGGGACATGCCCGTCGAGTACTCCGGTCTCATCGCCGAGCACATGGCCGTGCGCACCGGCGTCGGTGTCTTCGATGTCAGCCACATGGGCGACATCCAGCTTCGCGGACCCAACTCGCTCGCCGCCGTCCAGCACATCTCCATGAACGACGCGTCGAAGCTCAAGGAAGGGCAGGCCCACTACTCGGCAATGCTCTATCCCAACGGGACATTCGTCGACGATGTGATCGTCCACAAGCTCTCCGACAATGACTACCTGCTGGTCATCAACGCCGGCACGCGCGAGAAGGACGTCAACTGGGTACGCAAGAATGTCGGCGGCATGCAAGGCGTGCATGTCTCCGATTACTCGGACTACTACACCCAGCTCGCTATACAGGGCCCGAAAGCCGTCGACGTGATGCGCAAGCTGACGGACAGCAATCTCGACGGCATCAAGAACTATTGGTTCACGTGGGGCAAGGTCTGCGGCCTTTACAACACGCTGATCGCCCGCACCGGCTATACCGGTGAAGACGGCTTCGAGATCTACGTACCCTCCGACGTTCCCACCAGCGAGCGCGTCTGGAACGAGGTGCTCGAAGCCGGCAGCGAGTTCGGCATCCTGCCCTGCGGCCTGGGTGCGCGCAACACGCTGCGCCTCGAATCGGCCATGGCGCTCTACGGCCACGAGATTTCCGACGAGATCAACGTCTTCGAAGCTGGCCTGGATCGCTACGCCAAGCTCGACAAGGGTGACTTCGTCGGCCGCGAGGCGCTCGAAGCTGTCCGCGCCGCCGCCGGCCCCAAGCGCAAACTGATCGGCCTGGAAATGATGGAGCGCGGCATCGCTCGCGACGGTTACGCCGTCCTTTCGCCTGACGGGAAGAAGATTGGCGCCGTCGCTTCCGGCTCGCCCGCGCCCTTTTTGAAGAAGAACATCGCGCTGGCGCATCTACCGATGGAATTCACCGCGCCTGGCACTGAGGTTGCTGTCGAAATCCGCAACCAGCCCGTCAAAGCGGTGGTGGTGTCGACGCCGTTCTACAAGCGGCAGAAAAAGCAGGCATAGAGCATTTTCCCTGACGCGGTGAGGTAGCGGAGGTTATCCCGGCGTGGCCGGCTCTAAGCCCCTACAATTGTTGAGAAACAGCGAATCCAGAGAGGATTGAACGACTGGTCATGGACTACCCCGCCACCTACAAGTACACCAAAGAACACGAATGGATTGAGCTCTCGGGCAACGAGGGCAAGATCGGCATCACCGACTACGCGCAGAACTCGCTCGGCGACATCGTCTTTGTCGACCTGCCCAAGGTCGGCTCGTCCGTCGAAAAGGGCAAGGTCTTCGGCAGCGTCGAGTCGGTCAAGGCCGTCTCGGACCTCTACTCGCCTGTCTCCGGCAAAGTCACCGCGGTCAACGAAGAGCTGACCGCGTCGCCCGAGAAGATCAATACTGATGCGCACACCTCCTGGATCATGAAGGTGGAAGTCGCCAACGCCGCCGACGCCGGCGACCTGCTCTCGAAGGACGCCTACGAGACCTATATCAAGGAAGAGACCCACTGATGTTGGTCGAACTGCTTGGGCTGCTCTTCGATGCATTTGTTGAAGTTGCTCTTGCGGTTGGAATAGATCACGCACATCAAGAACGGTCTCTAGGTAGAAGGAAAAACATGCGCTATCTGCCCAAATCCGACGCCGAACGCGAGAGCATGCTCCGCGAGATCGGCGCATCCTCCATC
This sequence comes from uncultured Acidobacteriaceae bacterium, assembly GCA_963815025.1. Lineage (GTDB taxonomy): Bacteria > Acidobacteriota > Terriglobia > Terriglobales > Acidobacteriaceae > KBS-83. Next base: position 1,695,577 of record CAWFFD010000002.1, read on the forward strand.
GACGACCTCTTCGCGAGCATCCCCGCCGAATACCGCCTCGCGCGCGACCTCGACATCCCGCGCCAGATGGGCGAGTCCGAGATCGTCGACTACTTCAAGCAGGCTGCCGCGCAGAACGCCAACGGCTACACCAGCTTTCTCGGCGCGGGCGCCTATCGCCACTATCGCCCGGTTGTCATCGACGCTTTGGTGCAGCGCGGCGAGTTCCTCACCTCCTACACGCCCTATCAGCCGGAGATCACGCAGGGCACCCTGCAGGCCATCTTCGAGTTCCAGACTATGATCTGCGAGCTCACCGGCATGGAGATCGCGAACGCGTCCATGTACGACGGGTCTACAGGTGCGGCGGAGGCGGTGATGATGGCCGTGCGCGTGACCGGGCGATCCAGCGCGCTCGTCGCGAAGACCGTACATCCCGAATACCGCGAAGTCCTCGCCACGTATGCGCAGCACCAGAACATCGACAAGCAGGTGCTTGCCTACGGCGAAGACGGCCGCGTCGATCTGAAGGCGCTCGACGCCGCACTCACAGATCAGCATGCGTGCGTGCTCGTCCAGTCGCCCAACTTCTTCGGCGTCGTCGAAGACATTCCCGCCATCGCCGAGATCGTGCACAAGAAGGGCGCGCTCTTGATCGTCTCGATCGCGGAAGCCATCTCGCTCGGCGCAGTGCGTCCGCCGAAAGAGGCAGACATCGTCTCCATGGAGGCGCAGTCCTTCGGAGTCGCGCTCAGCTACGGCGGTCCTTATTGCGGCGTCATCGCGGCGAAAGAAAAATACCTGCGCCAGATGCCCGGCCGCCTCGCCGGCGAGACCGTCGATAAGGATGGCACGCGCGGCTTCGTCCTCACGCTTTCTACGCGCGAGCAGCACATCCGCCGCGAGAAGGCCACCTCGAACATCTGCACCAACCAGGCGCTCGTCGCGCTGATGGCGACCATCTTCATGACCGTCTACGGCAAGGAAGGCATTCGCGAGCTCTCGCTGCACAACCTGGCCAAAGCGCAGTATGCGTCACAATCGCTGTCACGTAACGGCGCGAAGCTTCTCTTCGCGCAGTCGCCGCGCTTCCATGAGTTCGTCCTGATCACCGACGACCCGGCCGACACCATCAACGCGCGCCTGCTCGAAGACAAGATCATCGGCGGCCTCTCGCTCCAGCGCTTCTATCCGGAGCTGGGCAACGCCAGTCTCTGGTGCGCCACTGAGCTCACCACCCGCGACCAGATCGACAAGGCTGCCAAGCTTCTCGCGGGCAGCCATAGCAGCCAGCCTACGCTGGTGCACGCATAAGGATTCGCAATGCCCACAACGACCGAGACCGCAGAGCAGGGAAGCAGCTTCACCGGCAACCGCCAGAAGGTGGCCGCGCACCTCACGCAGAACGAGCCGCTGCTCTTCGAAAAATCCTCGCCCGGCAAGCGCGGCTATCGTTTGCCGCCGCTCGACGTGCCCGAAGCCGACGCTGCGAAGCTCCTCGGCGACGCCGCGCGCACGGAAGCCGCCGCACTCCCCGAGCTCTCCGAGATCGAGATCATCCGCCATTTCACGCGCCTGTCCACCTGGAACTACGCCATCGACCTCGGCATGTATCCCCTCGGTAGCTGCACGATGAAGTACAACCCGCGGGTCAACGAATTCGTCTCGCGCCTGGAAGGCATCGCCGAAGCGCATCCCTATCAGCCGGAATCGCTCTCGCAGGGCGTGCTCGGCGTGCTGCGCACGCTGGAAAAAGCGCTCATCGAAATCACCGGCATGGAGACCATCACGCTGCAGCCCGCCGCTGGCGCGCACGGCGAGTTCACCGGCATCCTCCTCACCCGCGCCTATCACGAGTCGCAGGGCAATCCGCGCCGCAAGGTCCTCATCCCCGACTCCGCACACGGAACGAACCCGGCTACCGCAGCGATCTGCGGATATCAGGTCGAGAACCTTCGCTCGAATGCGAACGGCATGGTGGACATCGAGCAGCTCGCGAAGCAGGTTGACGAGCAGACCGCCGCGCTCATGCTCACCAACCCATCCACCATCGGAGTCTTTGAGAGCGAGATCCACAAGATCGCCGATGTCCTGCACGCGAAGGGCGCGCTGCTCTATATGGATGGCGCCAACATGAACGCGCTCTGCGGCAAGACGCGTCCCGGCGACTTCGGCGTGGATGTCATGCACCTCAACCTGCACAAAACTTTCTCTACTCCGCACGGCGGCGGTGGCCCCGGCTCCGGTCCGGTGGCGTGCAAGAAGATTCTCGAGCCGTTTCTACCCACACCCGTCGTGCGTGAGAATGCCGACGGCACCCTCCGCCTCGATTACAACCGCCCGCATTCGGTCGGCCGCGTGCGCATGTTCTACGGCAACTTCGGCATGTTCGTTCGCGCCCTCGCCTACATCCTCGCCAACGGCCCGGACGGTCTGCGCCAGACCACCGAAGACGCGGTGCTCAACGCTAACTACATCCGCAAAAAGCTCGAAGGCTACTACGAGCTGCCCTACAAGACCGCCTCCATGCACGAGGTCGTCTTCAGCGACAAAAAGCAGCAGGTCCGCGGCGTCAAGACCGGCGATATCGCCAAGCGCCTCATCGACTACGGCTTCCACCCTTACACCGTATCGTTCCCGCTCATCGTTCCCGGCGCGCTCATGATCGAACCGACGGAGAGTGAATCGAAGGAAGAGCTCGATCTCTTCATCGATGCGATGCAGCAGATCGCGCGCGAAGTCGAAGAGAATCCGCTCGTCGTCCTGCAGGCGCCGCACGCTACCCGCGTCAAGCGCATGGACGAGACCGCCGCCGCTCGCCGGCCCGTCCTGCGCTGGAAAGGCCCGCCAACGGCCGAGCCCCTTACGGTCGATTCCGCAGCGAAGGAGTGGTAGTGGCCGATCGCAAAGATGAGCGCGCGGATTCGCGAAGCGGTGTTCCGGCATATACGTCGAGCGGTGCTGGTCCATATAGTGGTGCCTCGGCGCTGGCCGAGCACCGGGATTCTTTGGAAAAGCACGAGTTCATGCTTGGCACGGAGCGCGGCCGCCTCGCTGTTTCGCTCGACATGCTCACGGATGCGCTCATCCTCATCGGCCAGCACGGCGTCTACTGCGTCTCCAGCCGCAATCCCACCAAGCCCGCGCTCGATCTGCAAACCGTGCTCGACCAGATCAACGGCGCCAAGCAGCTCATCCAGTCCACCATGAGCGAACTCGAACGCAAGCGCGACGCTGCGCGTTAGTCTCATCTCGCACGGTCTTTAATCCGAGTCAGCCTCAATATCAATTTCAATCAATTTCAAATACCGCGTTCCCCGCGCGCTGGGACGCAAAAGGACCGGCTCCGCCACTCCGCACGGCGCCGTCTTCTCGCGGTAACCGCTCTCGCGCTCAAAGGTTCGCCATCACGACTGGAGCGAAGCGGTTTTCGATATGTTGTTCCCGTTCTCTCCACTGCCGGGAGAACTCAGGTCGTCGGTCAGTTTGGATGCAAGCGCATGCCGTAATACCGCCGCGCGGTCTCAATGACGATCCCGGCCAACGCATAGGTTGCGGCATTCACAATGAGGACGAAGTAGAAGCCTTGCGGGTGTCGGCTCGCGATCGAGATGGGGATGGTCAGATGGGCGAGGGCCCGCCCAACGCCATCCCTGCCAAGCGGATTCGAAAGAGTTGTTGAGATATAGACTCTCCAGGCGACAACAACGAGCGCGCCTAGAATGGCCCAAATGGCGATTCGATTTTTCATGCCGCCACTCCTTTTGCCTTACGCTCCAATTATGCTCCTGACATCTGTGCTCCTAAGCACCGCAGTCTTGCAGCCGACCGAATCGCAGCCCATCTCAAAGCTGCTTCCACCACCAGAACTCGCTGGCAGTTCGGTATCCGGATGCCCTCATGTAAAATCACAAAAGTGCGCCCGTAGCTCAGCTGGATAGAGCGATTGCCTCCGGAGCAATAGGCCGGGAGTTCGAATCTCTCCGGGCGCACCACATCCCTCCTTCTCCCTCAACAACTTCCGGCGCATTCTGCTCCTCGGAATTCCTAGCCGAAATACTGCTGTGCCACAGAAATTCCGAGTACGTATTGGAGCCGTTTCGCGAAGGGGCGGACTTCACTCTCTACCGCGGCAGAGAGCGCGGCAGCCAGATGAGTTGAGATGCGCGTGAACTTTGAGCCGCCTATCTTGTGTTCACTGAATGGTCAAAGACAGAGTGGTCATATGTGAGAGAGCGGACGCGCCAGTTCCCGATGTCGCGGTTACGGTGACGGTACTTGTTCCGGCGGACGTTCCCGATGTTTTCGACGAACTTCCGCCGCAACCACTCGCGATTCCTCCGACGCCGAGCATTAGCAGCATCAGGCCTAGTAAATTTGGCAGACGCTTTCGGTCCCTTACGAAGAACACACCGAAAGCGAAGACAATACCGCCGCCCGCAAACGGCCAGGGATTTAGGTTTCGGCTGCTAGCCGCGGTGGTGGTGATCGTCATCGTGCTGCTGCTGGCCGCCGTGCCACTCGGCGTTACGGATGCTGGTGAGAAGCTGCACGCTGCTCCGCTTGGCAGACCCGAGCACGCGAACGAGGTTGGCTGATTGAAGCCATTCTTCGGTGTAACGGTTATGGTGTCGGTGCCGCTCTTCCCTGCAGCAATGGTCAGCGTGGCGGCGCTTGCCGCGAGAGTAAAGTCCGACGTCGCACCCGCGCCTGTCACTGTGAGAGCCACCGCCGAGGACGTGCTTGGCGCGAACGTCACATCGCCTCCGTACGCAGCGGTGACGGAGTACGAGCCAGCGCCCAGGCTGCTCGTTGAGAAAGTGGCCTTGCCGCTGGAGTCGAGAGTGCCGGCTCCCAGTGATGTGCTCCCGTTCAGGAAGGTAACCGTGCCTGTTGGCGTGCCGCTGCCGGTCGGCGTAACTTGCGCCGTGAAGGTGATGCTCGAGCCAGCGGCGATCGTGGTAGCTGAAGCAGACAGCGTGGTTGCGGTGGCAGCAGTTCCGGTAACGATGACAGGTGCGGCTCCGTAGATGTTGAGCAGCGAGACATTTCCGGCGAGTATGTCGGGCTTGCCGTCCTTATTGAGATCGACAGCGACGGCGACCACGCCGCCAGCGGCAACGTTGATCAGATCCTTCGGCACAATATTGCCGTTGAAGGGAACCGAGGTGAAGGTGCCGGCTCCTTTGCCATAGAAGATGCCGCTGAAATCGTTGGAATCAAAGAGAGCTAGATCGATGTTGCCGTCGTCGTCAAAATCGGCTGCGGCGAGCTCGCTGCTGCGGATGGCATCTCCTCCGGCGAGATTGGAGATCACTGCTGCAGCAAACGTTCCATCGCCCTTGCCGAGCGAGATTGCGAGCTCGGCCTGACCTGGGCCGGTCTCAGCCAAAACCGCGAGGTCGAGTTTGCCGTCTTTGTTAAAGTCTGCGAGGACCGGCAGGCCATACGCGTCCGCTCCGATCGCAATTGTCGATGGTGGCTTGAATGTGCCGTCGCCTTTTGAGAGATAGACCTGGAGCTGGGTTTGAAGCTGGAAATTGACGATGGTGGTTCCGGGAGCATTGACGATCAGGTCAGGGTTGCTGTCGCCGTTCAGGTCGGCGACATTGACGATCTGCGGCACCAGGGCGTTGGCGGGAGCAGTGGCACTGCTGTACGTGCTGGTGAGAATAGGTGTGGAAGCAAATGTGCCGTCGCCCTTTCCGGTGAGGACGCCCAGGCCCTGGAGGTAAGGCGTCGCGCCGGTCCCGCCAGCGCTGTCGTTGTAGTTGAAGATCAGGTCGGCGTGGCTGTCCCTGTTGAAGTCGGCGATCTGCAGACCGGAGACCGTAAGCGAGATGTCAAAGTCCGCGGCGGGCGCGATCTGCGGAAAAGCGTGGGGAACGGGGGCTTGGAAAGTTCCGTCTCCGTTGCCGAGCGCGACAAAGTACACCGGGTAAGCGTAGGTAATCGGAAAACCGGAGCCAGGATTGATGGCGGTAAGGCCGTTGTCGACAAAAACGAGGTCAGCCTTGTCATCGCCGTTCACATCAGCGACGGCATAACTGGTCGCTCCTGCCTTGGAAACGCCCGTGAACTTGTAGCCGTTGATGGTGAATGTGTCCGGCGCGGTGATGGAAGAGACAGGTGTGAATATGCCCTTGCCATCGTTCAGTGCAACGGTGAAAGTGCCAGAAGTCCCGCTGACGCTGGTGAAGGTGTTGTAGACAAGGTCGGGCACCCCATCCCCGTTGAGGTCGGCGAGGTTATTGCCGCTGTATGCGCCGGAGCTGAGCGCCGGTGCGCCCTGGAAAGTGCCGTCGCCGTTCCCCATTAACACGTATCCGGCGGCAGGATTGCTGAAGTCGCCGCTGTAAAACCCGTCAGTCGCAGTTCCGGTGTAGATGTCTGCGTTGCCATCTCCGTCGAGGTCGGTCACGGCGACGGAGCCGTAGTTCACGATCGAGGTGTATGCGCGGCCGGCGGTAAAGGTGCCGTCTCCCTTACCAAGCCAGGTAGAGATGGTCGCGCCGTTGCCAACGACGAGATCGACCTTGCCGTCATTGTTGAGGTCGCCGCTGGCGACGCCCGGCGGAACGCCGGATATTGGGCTCTGCACAAACGGGAAAGCCGGGGTGGCAAGCGCAGTGAAGGTGCCATTGCCGTTACCGAGCAGGACTAGGCCATTCGAGCAAACGATGTCCTTTTTCCCGATTCCGCGCAGGTCAGCCGTGATCAGCGCCAGGATAGGTGTGTTGGCAGGAGTCGTACTTCCAGGCAGGGGCGCGGCGAAACTCGTCGCAGCGCCAAAGGTGCCGTCGCCCTTCCCGATCAGGACAGAAATGTGCTGATCGTCGGATGCGACGATCAGGTCAGGGATGTTATCGCCGTTCACATCGTCGATCGTCGCGGCTACAGATGCGGTACCGGCGGTCGGGTAGCTGACGGGCGCTTTGAACGTCCCGTCGGCGTTGCCGAGCATCACGGCGACGTAGGCATTTGCAACGCCGAATCCGGAGCTGACCACTACGAGATCTCCGACGCCGTCGCCATTCAGGTCTGCGGTTGCAATGCCGCTTGCATACGGCAGTGCGGCCGAGTTCGAAGTAAAGCTGTAGGTGGAGAAGTCAGGGCTCACGGTACCCGTGACAACGCTCTTCGCCGCCGCAAAGATATATTTCCCTGCGCTCGAGATCCCCGTGTGCACCACAATGCCAGAACTCAGTCCGGTATTTTTCTCAACACAGCCCTTCGGGTATGCACCGTACTTGGTCGTCAGGGAAGCCAATGTATGAAGCACGCCCTCGTAGTGGGGCGTGTTGCCGGTAACGGTGACCGAACCAAGAGCAGCCGGCTTTCCGGTGTGTAGGGTCAGAGAACAATCCGACTCGCGCTCGATGACGAAGTAATTCTGCGGAGGCTGGCTGATCGAGGTGAAGTTGCCCAGAAAACTGGCCGTTCCGGTCATGGAGCCGTCGCTTCCAGTGAGCATCCGACGCGGGGAACGCGCGCGGTGAACCGACCGCTGCCCGTGGACGACAGGCTGTCGCGCCAGCAATCCAGAACCGAATACAAGAGCGGTCAACACCAGCGCCACGGTCACTGCGGCTATCGACGAAAGTACCCCCCGCCAACGCGCGGCGCGACGAAAAAGAGGTAAATAGGCGAATCCCGCTCGACAGGAAACAGACTCTGGTTGGCTCGGCACGATGGCTCTCCCTCAAAAAAAACAAGATTGCACTTCGGATACAGGGGCCATGCCTGGAATCGAGAATACAAATCCGCGGACACAGCTTTCCCGGGCCCTCACGCCACCAAGGGGAGAAAGAGAGATGGCTGTTTGCTGTATGTGTCGGACGAGACCAATTCGTCACGTGAATTTTTCACGGTGAGGTCCAAAACCGCCGGAACAAATGATGTGTCTCGCAGCGATTTCGTCGCCGTCCCAGGCAGAGGAATGCAAGCAGTGGCGACGGCTGCGTTGCCCAGTCAGCCATTCGCCCGGCCTGTCGCAGGCGCTCTAAGCGCGCCGCCCCATCCCTTCGAAAAGCATCTGATGCGCCCGATGGAGCAGTTCCGGGGTTAAATCAAATCCGGCACCCGAGCCCACGACCGAAGCGGTGTCGCACCGCGGACAGATCGCCGTGGTCCCCTCGCCCACCCAGCGCAGGATCTCGCTTCGCGGAAAGAACTGCTCGCAAAAGAGGCAACCGCACTGCTCTCCGCCCTGAATCTCTGCACGATTGTGGTGCATATGCTTTGGCAGCAGGTAGGCGCCCAGAGTGATCGCTTTGGGCTTGCGGGGCTCACTCGCCTCTTTGCGAACTGTCGTAGACCACGCCCGGAGCAACGCTGCGAGCATGCTGGATGAGGAATTTACATTGCCCTGGTCTTCCATAAGTGTTGCCCCCGTGAAGGTTCGCTCGCTTAAACCAGAGTAACATCATGCAATTACTATTTTGGAGTATATGCATTACTTTAGTACTGATAACAGCCCGGACGAATCGGATTGGGAAAGCAGACTCCCGGAATGGATGCGGCATGCCGTCGACCATCGGCTCCCGCCACGCCTGATACAGTGGCCATTCCATGAAGCATGCCAATCCAAACAGCCGCCACAGGATGAAAGCAACAAAAAAAGGGGTTGGCGTCCTTGGTGCGGCGGTCGTCGCCGCAGCTATAGTCTCCTTGTTCTCCTTATCCTCATTGATCAGCATGGCGTATCCCAATCCATCTCATTCCCATCATGAGACCATCCGGAGCATGCGCGCCTCTCATGACGCGCCGCTCAACCTGAGCCCTCACTCGCCCTTCTGGCGCGACGCTTCGCCCATCGTCTTCGACGGCGATAACTACGGCCGGCCGGTGAAACCGTTGCGAACAGAGGTGCGTTCCCGCTGGACGGATTCCAGTTTGTATCTACTCTTTGTCTGCCCCTACCAGGATCTGAATCTCAAGCCCTCGCCGCAAACGACGACCGATACCAAGCACCTGTGGGAGTGGGACGTCGCAGAGATCTTTATCGGCTCGGACTTCGAGCACATTCGCCGCTATAAAGAATTCGAGGTATCGCCGCAGGGCGAATGGATCGATCTCGATATCGACCTGGACCAGCCTCATCGTGACGGCTCGCTCTGGAACTCCGGCTTTGAAACAGCGGCGCGCATCGATCCTGAAAAAAAGATCTGGTACGGAGCCATGCGCATTCCCTTCGCTGCCATCGATCCGCAATCGCCCCAAATCGGCAGCAAGTTTCGCGCGAACCTCTTTCGCAGTCAGGGAGCATCGCATCAACTCCTCGCCTGGCAGAACCCGATGGGCGAATCCTTCCATGTGCCGGAGCGGTTTGGCACTCTGGAACTAACGAAATAATCTGCTCGCAGCGACGAAGCGTTGAAAGCTTCAATCCCAGGACAACGAGCCGCCGTTCTGATATTCGATCACCCGCGTCTCAAAGAAATTCTTCTCCTTCTTCAGGTCCATCGCCTCGGACATCCACGGAAACGGATTGTCGGTCATCGGGAAAACGGGTTCAAGGCCGATCTGGCCGCAGCGGCGGTTGGCGATGAAGTGCATGTACTGCTCGCAAAGGCCGGCGCTCAGCCCGAGGAAGCCGTTCGGCATGGTGTCCCGGCCATAGGCCGCTTCAAGCTCCGCGGCGGACCGCAGCATGCCGCGCAACTTCTTCCTGGAAGGTATCCGCTCCACAGATGCGGGTTCTCGAATCTTGATCTGGTTGATGACGTCGATGCCGAAGTTCAGGTGGATCGATTCGTCGCGCAGGATGTACTGATACTGCTCGGCGATGCCGACCATCTTGTTGCGGCGGCCCAGCGACAGAATCTGCGCGAAGCCGGTGTAGAACCACATGCCTTCAAAGACGACATAGAAGGCGATCAGGTCGCGCAGGAAGGCCTGGTCTGTCGCCGGTAGAGCCTGTGTGCGAAGGACGGATCGCTGAGGTGCTGCGTGTACTTGATCGCCCACGCCGCTTTCTCCGTGATCGAAGGCACCTCGCGATACATGTTGAACAGCTCGCCCTCGTCCAGCCCCAGGCTTTCGACGATGTACTGAAAGGTATGCGTGTGCACCGCCTCTTCGAAGGCCTGGCGCAGCAGATACTGCCGGCACTCAGGGTTGGTGAGGTGGCGATAGATCGCGAGCACGATGTTGTTGGCGACCAGCGACTCCGATGCGGCGAAGAAGCCGAGATTGCGCTTGATGGCGCGGCGCTCGTCGGCCGTCAGACCGTTCGGCGCTCTTCCACAGCGCGATGTCGGCCTGCATGGAGATCTCAGTCGGCATCCAGTGGTTGTTGCACCGGCGAGATACTTCTCCCACGCCCAGCGGTACTTCAGCGGAAGCAGCTGATTGACATCGGCGCGGCAGTTGATCATCGCCTTGTCATCGACGCGCACCCGCGCTGCGCCGCGGGCGATGTCACCAAGGCCGGTGCTCGTCTGAGTCTCTCTTTGACCGCGGAGGACGGCGGTGTAGCAGGCGAAGCTCAGCGGAATTTCTTCGACGGCGGTTTCGCTCCAGTCAAGCATCGGACATCTCCTCTAAACAGAATGGCTGTTCTACTGGCAGGCTTCGCAGGTCGGGATCGTTGATCGCGCACATCTTGGCCGAAGTCGTCGTCTCAACTGACACGGCAGTTGAGCTTTCCGTCGGTGCGTTTCAGCGTCGATTTCTCCACATGCGTCGCGCTGCGCGAGCGCAGGTAGTAGGTCGTCTTCAGCCCCGCGCGCCACGCTTCGCGATAGAGCGCGTCGAGCTTCTTCCCGCTTGGCTTCGGCGATGTAGAGATTCAGCGACTGCGCCTGGTCGATCCACTTCTGACGGCGCGCCGCGGCCTGAATCAGCCAGGTCGCCTCGATCTCGAACGAGGTGGCATAGAGCCGCTTCAGCTCTTCCGGCACGCGATCAATCGAGCCAAGCGCGCCGTCGAAGTATTTCAGGTCGCTGACCATCACCTCGTCCCACAGGCCGCGCTGCTTCAGGTCGTGCACCAGCGACGCGTTCACCACGGTGAAGTCGCCGGACATATTCGATTTCACAAAGAGATTCTGATAAGTCGGCTCGATCGACTGCGTCACGCCGCAGATATTCGAGATGGTCGCGGTCGGCGCAATCGCCATCGTGTTCGAGTTGCGCATGCCGACGGACTTCACGCGCTCGCGCAGAGCAGCCCAGTCGAGCTTTGCGGTGCGATCCACCTGCAAGCTGCATGTTCTGCGGTTCTTCTGCAGCAGCTCGATGGAGTCGATCGGCAGAATCCCATGGCTCCACAGCGATCCATCGAAGCTTGCATAGCGCCCGCGCTCCGCGGCAAGATCGACCGATGCGGAAATCGCATGGAAGCTGATCATCTCCATGCTCTCGTCGGCGAAATCGAACCGCGGCTCTCGGAAGCAATAGGGAATCGCAGCGTGTAAAGCGCATCCTGATAGCCCATGATGCCGAGCCCTACAGGACGATGCCGCAGGTTGGAGTGCCGTGCCTCGGGAACGGTGTAGAAGTTGATGTCGATCACGTTGTCGAGCATCCGCATCGCAGTCTGTGACCGTCGTCTTGTAGATGCGGTCCTCGTCGATGCCCGTCCGCGGTAACGTGGTTCGCGAGGTTGACCGAACCCAGGTTGCAGACGGCGATCTCGCGGCTGTTGGTGTTCAGCGTGATCTCGGTGCAGAGATTCGAGGAGTGCACCACGCCGACGTGCTGCTGCGGCGAACGCAGATTGCACGGATCCTTGAACGTGATCCACGGATGCCCGGTCTCGAAGAGCATCGTCAGCATCCTGCGCCAGAGATCCTGCGCGCGCACGGTGCGGCGTCACTTGCATCTCGCCGCGCTGCGCTTTGGCTTCGTAGAACGCATAGCGCTCGGCAAATGCCGCGCCGTAGAGATCGTGCAGGTCCGGCACCTCATCGGGTGAGAACAGCGTCCAGTTGCCGTCTGCTTCCACGCGCTCCATAAAAAGATCCGGCACCCAGTTCGCCGTGTTCATGTCGTGGGTGCGGCGGCGGTCGTCGCCGGTGTTCTTGCGCAGATCGAGGAACTCCTCGATGTCGATGTGCCACGTTTCCAGATAGCCGCAGACGGCGCCTTTGCGCTTGCCGCCCTGATTCACCGCGATGGCGGTATCGTTGGCGACTTTCAGGAAGGGAACGACGCCCTGCGATTGCCCATTGGTGCCGCGGATGTGCGCGCCCAGCCCGCGAACGCCGCTCCAGTCGTTGCCCAGGCCGCCGGCGTACTTCGAGAGCAGGGCATTGTCCTTGATCGCCTTGAAGATGCCGTCCAGATCGTCCGAGATTGTGGTCAGGAAGCACGACGAAAGCTGCGGACGCAGCGTGCCGGAGTTGAACAGCGTCGGCGTCGAGCACATGAAATCGAACGACGAGAGCAGATCGTAGAACTCGATCGCCCGCGCGTCGCGGTCGATCTCGCGCACCGCAAGACCCATCGCTACGCGCATGAAAAACGCCTGCGGCAGCTCGAAGCGCACGCCGTCCTTGTGCAGAAAGTAGCGGTCATACAGCGTCTGCAGGCCAAGGAACTGAAAGTTGCGATCGCGTTCCGGCTTCAATGCAGCGGCCAGCCGCGCAAGGTCGAAGTTGCCAAGCTCCTTGTCGAGAAACTCCAGCTCGATCGCGCTGCGCACGAACTCCGGAAAATACTCTTCGTAGCGGAAGCTCGCTACGCCGCTGCGAAGCGACGTCCACCGCCGGCAGGACAAAACCCAGCGCCTCGTCCGCAGATTGTTCAGCAGCAGGCGCGCGCTGACATAGGCGTAGTTCGGTTCCTGTTCGACAAGCGAACGCGCCGCCATCGTTTGCGCCAGTCCCACTTCGTGCAGCAGGATGCCGTCATACAGATTGCGGCGTACCTCCGCCATCACCGCATCGGGAGAAACCCCATCCAGTCCATCGCAGGCCAGAGCGACCTCCTCTTGCAGCCGCCCTTCATCAAGCGGCTCGGAGCGGCCATCTCTGCAATCGCACCTGCAGTTGCGGCTGTGCGTCTGGCAGCGCATGCTCTTCGCGTCTGCGGCGATCCTGGGCGCGTTCTTCGCGGTACAGCACATACGCGCGCGCCACTTTGTGCTCGCCGCTGCGCATCAGCGCAAGCTCCACCTGGTCCTGAATGTCTTCGATATGAATCGCGCGCGCCGCACCGGATCGCCGTTCCAGTGTCTCCACGATGTGCGCCGTCAATCTCTCGACGGCTTCGTGGATGCGGCGCGACGCAGCCGCCCCCGTGCCCTCCACTGCGAGGAATGCCTTGGTGATGGCGACAGAGATCTTGCTGGCATCGAAGGGCGAGAAGGAATCATTCCGCCGGATCACCTGAAATGCGCGATCCGGTCCCGCATTCGTTTGCGCTTCCACTGTGTGCAGGAACGGCTGAAGTGAGGGAACTGGAGAAACGTGATGGAAGTCGGAGGAAGTATGTGCGGCCATGGAGTGTCTCCTTGGCCTCAGACGGCGATGCGAAGAAACAGCGGCTAAACCAGCGAACGAGCCCCTGCCACCTCGCCTCCCCTCGGAGGCGTCAGCGAATGTTTCCGCGGCAGGTCTTCGGACTCGCAGGTTCAACCCTACTTGCCGGACTTCCCAGGCGCTTAGCCCAGTGTCATCTTCGGCGTTCGTACCTGCTTACCGCTGCGGGGCAGTTCCGGAGTTTCACCGGATTCCCTTTTCACTCTCCATGACTGGAGAGACCGTGAATGGCACCCACTATATCTAGACGGCAATGATTCGGCAACACCAATTGGTTGTGGATATTTGTGCGCCGGTGGCTTAAGAGCGGGAATCGCGGCAACCTTCACCTTCCCTTAAGGCAGATCCAGTTATTCATGGGGCGTGCCTTCGCGGTTTCCGTACGATGCCCACCGTCCCGGCCTCAAGCCCGACCTCAAGAAGGACCCATGCCCAAGCTGCTCCAGGCACGAATTCACTCCGTAAGGATCGTGCTTGCTGCGGCCGGCATTCTCGCTCTCCTCAGTCCAACCGTTCCGCTCATCGCACAAACCGCTACCGTCGATACAGCCAAAGCAGACCTTGCCTCGTTGCCCGATGCGCCGACGCCAACGCATGACGCCCTGACCGACCAGACGCCGGCCCCCGACACATCACAAAGCTCGCAGCAACCATCTTCGTCACGGCAAAGTCTCCCCAAGCCAGCCGATCAGACTCAAGCGCCGGCGCTGCCGTCGCTCGGCGATCTCGGTCTTTCATCCAGCCAGACGAAGCCCGATCCCGATCTGCAAGCCCGGCTCGACCGGCACACGCGCATGCTCCGCATTCATCAGCGCCTCGGCCTCATCACTCTGGCCCCGCTCGCCGGAGCCTGCATCACGTCGGCCCTCGCGCCGCCTGACGTGCGCACAGGCAAAAGCAATGACGTCGGTCGCGACATCCACGTCGGCCTTGGAGCCGCGTCCGTCACCATGTATGCCTTCACTGCCTCGTATGCGATCCGCGCGCCCAGAGTGTCGGATGCACCCGCTCGAGGTGGCATCAAGCTGCACAAATACCTCATCTACATCCACGCGCCCGGCATGATCCTCACGCCCATCCTCGGCGCCATGGCCTACAGCCAGGCCAGCAACAATGAGAAGGTGCACGGCATCGCTTCGGCGCACGCTGCCGTTGCGTGGACTACCGTCGCCGCCTATAGCGCCGCCATCATTGCTGTCTCCTGGCCGATTCATCTCGGATCGTTGAAGCTCTAAATGATGCCCATGCGAAGGACTCCGCTTCTCGCGTTCCTGATCTGTGCCATTCCTGTCTTTGCGCAGACGACGGTTCAGACAGACCAGTCATGGACCCTCGGCGAATCCACCCTCGCCTATCACATGTCGCATCCGATCCATGAGGTCGACGGCATCAGTCACGGCGCGCGCGGCAAAGGCGTCTGCCATGCGGGGCAATGCGACTTCCTCGTGGCCGCACCGGTCAAATCCTTTGATTCCGGCGACTCCAATCGCGATCTCCACATGCTCCAGGTCACGCGCGGTGCAGAATTTCCCATTGTCTCTGTACGCTTCCGCCTGCCGCAGACGAACCTCAGCCAGCCCACGCTGGACTGCGATCTAGAAGTCCAGTTTGCCGGCAATACTGCTCACTACACACACGTGATCTTCCATCAAACCATTGCCGGCACAACCCACCGCATCACCGGCACGATTCCCTCGACGCTCACCGACTTCAAGATCCAGGCGCCCACCTTCCTCACGGTGCCGATCAAGAACGAAATCCCCGTCCGCGTGGATATGACCTGGCATCCGTCGTAGCCGAGCCCGTATACCATGAATCCATGGCCGCCAAGCCAAAGGGCCGCATCGCCCCGCGCATCGACGAAGCCCTGCTCACCGAGAACTTCTCCGAGCAACTCGCATCGGGTTCGGTTCACGATGCGCTGGCAGCGGAGATGGCATTGCCGCCGCTCGTGAGTCCGCGCCGGCAGGCGGCATCCATCGAAGGCTGCATCTGGCGCTCCGTCACGCTCTCGAATCCGAAGGCACAGCGGCTACATCTGCGTGATGTACGCGTCGAAACATCCGATCTCGCCAACATCGATATGACAGGCGCCGCGCTCGAACGTGTCGAATTCCTCGCCACCCGTCTCACCGGTGCTACATGCAGCGAAACTCAGTGCAGGAGCGTGCTGTTTCAGGAGTGCAAGCTCGACTTCGCGCTCTTTCGCATGGCGCATCTCGCGCAGTGCGTCCTTGAGCGATGCAATCTCGTTGACGCAGATTTCTACAGCGCCGATCTCACCGGTGCCATCTTTCGCGGTTGCGATCTGAGCCGGGTCGATATCTCTCACGCAACGCTCACCGGCGCGGACCTCCGCGATTGCCGTCTCGATGGTATGCGTGGCAGACCCGATGCCATGGACGGGCTCATCATCAGCCCGGACCAGGCCGCGCTGCTCATCACGCTCTTCGGCGTGCGCGTGCAGTGATACTGTCTTCAGTTCGCGAGTTGCAACACCAGCTGTCTTTCCAGGCGGAAGCGCAATACGCTCTCGGCTGGCACCTCTACCTGCTTGCCGCGCGTGAAGATCTGCGTCAACGCCCCGCCACCCGCACCGGAGAGCGCACCGATCCCAGCGCCCTTGCCGCCGCCGAAGATACCGCCCATCAGCGCTCCAATCGCCGCGCCGCCGCCCAGGAACTCTCCCGTCCGCCGGTTTTTGCCAACGCCCCTGTTGTTGCTCTCGTCGACATTCGACGTGACCACGCGAAATTGCTTTCCGTCGACAGTCACTGAGTAAAGATCAAGAACCAGTTCAGGGCTGTGCACCGCGCCGCCCGTTGTCATCTGCCGGATCAGCAGCTGCCCGCTCGATCCCGCCGGAATGGCCACTCCGCCGCCGGCATCGGGCACGCCTTCGGTGATCACGCAGCGATAGAGCTGCCCCGTCTGTGTGTTCGTGGAATCGATGTTCTCCTCGGTGCGCACCACCACATCCGTTCCAAACGGAATGACCTTCGCGTGTTCCGGCACCGGCGCGATGCTTCCTGCGCTGTTGAAGACCAGCGACTCGACATCGTGAACCGGAAACTGATATTGGATTCCTTCGGCGCCGGTGAAGCCGATCGGGTCCGATCCGGTGAAATGGCCCACGTAACTTTTCCCGCTACGTAAAGTCACCGTATCGACGGTAGCGTTGAATGCCAGCGTCTGGACATCCGCTTTTGGAAAGGAGTACTGGATGCCCTGTTGATCGGTGAAGTGGATCACCGTACCCGTAAACTGTCCGGTGTAACTCGCGCCTTCGCTCAGGATGACCGTATCCGCATGCGCGGCAAGGCAAAGGCTCATGCAAATCGCAATCAACGTTGCAATCTTCTTCATCTCACACTCCTGATCTGGCTGGTGCAAGCCAGCGTAAGAATCCTTCGATCGCTCCGGAGAACAGCTCAACTCTCAAGAACAGCGGCGTGGAAACACACCAAAGGGAATGCGGGGGGGACGATTTGCTGGATGAGCCGGCGCGATCTGGCGACATCATACAGATGGAAAATCCATGAATCCAGATCAATCAGCCGTATCACCGCGAAAGCGCGCTTACGCGGACTCTTTAGTCGTCCGTTGCTTTTCCCGCTCCACGCATGCGGCACGGATCGCCTCATAGCGCACCTGCAGTTCATCCAGCTCAAGGTCGCTCAGGTTCTCAATGTCGATCATCTGATCCCGTGCCTTGTCCAGCGCATGGATCAGCTCGTTCAGCTTCAGATTGATCGCGCGCGCATCCCGGTTCTGCGTATTCTGGATCAGGAAGACCATCAGAAACGTCACAATGGTCGTGCCAGTATTGATCACCAGTTGCCAGGTATCCGAATAGTGGAAGGCGAAACCCGAGGCGCCCCAGACCACAATCACCAGCACCGCCCAGGAAAACGCCCACTTCGATCCCAGCCATGCCGAAGCCGCCGCGGCGAACCGCCCAAACCAGTCGTTCGGCGTCTTGGCGTGCACGTCCGCGGCCGGTTGCGCTTTCGCAGCCGGTGAGGCGGATTTCCGTTTCAGACGGGTCGAACCGTGGGCGCTCATGCAGGCATCATACCGGCCGCGTTAAAGCGGAGTCCGCACGTATAGATGTGTAGATATGCCCCTGGATATGCCTCTAGATATGCTCCCCTCTGCATTTTTCTTCGGCCCCCGCCGGCGAGAGACCTCACCGCTCCGCTAAAATGCGAGGGCCAAGTCAGTAGGAAAGCGGGAGCCGTTCCGTGAGCAATTTCTGGGATTATTTCAAGCATTCGCTGCACATGTTCTCCAAGAATCCCGGCTTCACGCTCGCCGCTATCGCCGCCCTGGCACTCGGCATCGGGACCAACACCGCGATCTTCACCGTAGTCAACGCGGTCCTGCTCAAGCCGCTCACCTATCCGGACTCCGACCGCATCGTCCAATTCCAGATCACCTCGCCCGATGGCAGCGACGCCGTGGCGTCCATTCCCAAATTCTTCAAGTGGAAGGCGCAGACGAGTGTCTTTCAGGATGTTGCCGCCTACGACTTCGGTGGTCCCGGCTTCAATCTCACCGGTGGCAGTCCGGAACAGGTGCAGGGCCTCCACGTATCGGAGGCGTACTTCCGTCTCTTCGGAGCGCCGGTCATGCTCGGGCGCACCTTCACCGCGCAGGAAGATTCCCCCGATGGCGGCAAGGTCGTCGTTCTAAGTTATGGCCTGTGGAAGCGCAGGTTCGGCAGCAATCCAAATATCGTCGGCACCACGATTTCCCTTGGCAATGAGGGCTACACAGTAGTCGGCGTCCTCGGAAAGTCCTTCTTCTCGGATCCCCAAACAGACATCCTGCTCCCGTTTCAGTTCGACCCAAATAGCGCCAACCAGGGCCACTACTTTCTGGCCTCCGGCCGTCTCAAGCCCGGCGTTACGCTCGCCCAGGCCAACGCCATGCTGAAAGTGGCGGCAGACCAGTTTCGCCGCCAGTACCCGGATGCGCTCGGACCCAAGGACAGCTTTGCGGTGCAACCGCTGCGCGACAGCATTGTCAGCGATGTGCGCTCGTCGTTGCTCATCATGCTCGGCGCCGTCAGCCTGGTGCTGCTCATCGCCTGCGCGAACGTCGCGAATCTGCTGCTCATCCACGCCACTGGCCGCAAGCGTGAGTTCGCCATCCGCGCGGCGCTCGGCGCGGGCCGCGCCCGCATCATTCTGCAATTGCTCACGGAAAGCGTGTTGCTCTCGGTGACCGGTGGCATCCTTGGGCTATTGCTTGGCTACTTCGGTGTGCGTGCACTGCTGGCTCTGAGCCCGGGCGATATCCCCCGTATCGGTGAACATGGCGCCGCCGTCGGCATCGATTGGCGCGTGCTCGCCTTCACCCTGGGCGTCTCGCTGTTCACCGGCATACTCTTCGGTCTCTTTCCCGCCATCGCCGCCTCGCGTCCCGACCTCAACTCCACCCTCAAGGAAAGCAGCAATCGCTCCGGCACCGGCTTTCGTCAAAGCAAAGCGCGTTCGCTGTTGGTCATCAGTGAAGTCTCCCTCGCGCTGGTGTTGATGATCGGAGCAACGCTCCTCATCCGCACCTTCCTCGCCATACGCAGCGTCAACCCCGGTTTTCGCTCCGATCACGTCCTCACCCTGCAGATGTCCCTCACCGGGGATAAATACCAGAAGACAATCGGCGTGGCCCAGCTCTCGCGCAATGGACGCGAACGGCTGAATGCCATCCCCGGTGTCGAGGTGTCGGCCACCACTTGCTGCCTGCCGCTCGAGGGTGGCTATGGACTGCCTTTTGACATCGTCGGACGCCCCGCACAGAAAGGGCAGCAGGATGGTGCGGGCTGGATGAGCGCTTCCCCTGGCTACTTCCAGGCCTTCAAGATTCCCATCCTGCGCGGCCGCGACTTCACTGAGCAGGACAGTACCGGTGCGCCCGGCGTCGTCCTCATCAACCAGGCCATGGCCAAGCACTACTGGCCGAAGGAAAACCCGGTCGGCCAGCAGATCGTCATCGGCAAAGAAACGGGTCCGCAGTTCGCGGAGCCGGCGCGGCAGATCATCGGCGTCGTCGGCGACATTCACGATGGCGGCTTGAACCGTGATCCGCGCCCGCTCATGATCGTGCCGCTGGCCCAGGTTCCCGACGGCATGACCTCGCTCATGGCGCGCATCGGCCCCGTGGAATGGCTGCTGCGCACCCATACCGATCCCCACCAGTTCATCGCCGCCGTCACCGACCAGTTGCGCCAGGCCAGCGGCGGCTTTCCCGTCTCGCACGTGCGAGCGATGGATGAAATCGTCATCCGCTCCACCGCCCGGGAAAGCTTTAACATGCTGCTTCTCACAATATTCGGCGCAGCCGCCCTGATCCTGGCATCCATCGGCATCTACGGACTCATGGCGTATTCCGTCCAGCAGCGCACGCAGGAATTAGGCATCCGCATGGCACTGGGAGCAGACCGCGGCAGGATTCGCAGTCTGGTCGTTCGGCAAGGCATGCAATTGGCCATCATCGGCGTGGTGGTGGGCATTGCCGCGGCATTTGGACTCACCCGCCTCATCGCCAGCTTCTTGTTCGGCGTGAAATTCTGGGACCCAATCGCGTTTGTCACCATTCCGATCCTGTTGCTGCTGGTGGCGCTCGCGGCAGTGTGGCTGCCCGCCACCCGCGCGGCAAAACTCGATCCCATGCAAGCCCTGCGTGTCGAATAGATAGATCTAGATCGGAGCAACTGCTTCAGGCCCGCCCGGCAAACTCCCGGGTCTCCGTCGCGACCTTAATCTTTTCCCCCTCTTTGATGTAGAAGGGAACGCGTACCTCCGCGCCCGTCTCCAGCTTTGCCGGCTTGGTCACGCTGCCGCTCGCCGTATCGCCGCGCACGCCCGGCTCGGTATAGGTCACCACCAGTTCCACCTGCGCCGGCAATTCCAGCCCGATCGGGTTGCCGTTATACATATCGATCTTCACGATCGTCCCCTCGATCAGCAGGTCCAGCGCGTCCTTCACCATCTCGCTGCCCAGCGACAGCGTCTCAAAGCTCTCCTGGTTCAGGAAGTACGACCCGTCGCCATCGCTATAGAGATAGGACGCATCCACCGTCTCCAGGTCCGGCTCCTTGAACTTGTCGCCCGCCTTGAAAGTCTTATCGAAGACCGCGCGCGTCAGCAGGTTGCGCATCCGCAGCCGCACCAGCGTCTGTCCGCCACGCGCCGTCGGCGTGGACGTCTCCGACTCCATGCAGTAGTAGGGCACATTCTCAAATTCGAACGTCATCTTGCGCTTCACATCGATGGCATCGATCAATGCAGCCATAAGTTCCTCTGAAGTAAGTTAGAAAATTTGGAATCAACGAGTGCCGGGAGACTCAGACCGCATCCTCAGCCGACACTGCCTCGGAGATGGATGAAAGCGCCAGCTCCTCAATCCCCTCATAACGCGGAGTCGCAGCCATCAACGCTTCGATTGCCTCCACCGTGCGGATGCCGCCCCGCGCGCCTTCATGCATGCAATTCAACGCCGCCGCGGCGCAGGAAAAATCAAGCTGGCGTTCCAGCTCCCACCCCTGCAGCAGTCCATAGATGAATCCGGCATGGAAGATGTCACCTGCCCCGGTCGTATCCACTACCGGCACCCGGTACGCCGCCGCATAGTGAAAATGCGATCCGTCCCATGCCAGCACGCCATCCGGTCCCAGTGTGGCCGCCGTCAGCAGGCAGCCATAGCGTGTTTGTATCTCCTGCAAGGCCGCCTTTAGGCCAGGCTCTCCGGTAAGCCGGGATGGAAAATCTCTGCTCACCACCAGGTAGTCGATCTTTTCGATCAGCGCGTCCACCCCCGGATAGATCTCATCCAGGTCGGCAACCACGGGGACGCCGGCCTCGCGCGCCCATCCCGCTGCTATTGTCGCTGCGGCGGTGTCGTGACCGTCCACATGCAGCGCGCGCGCGTTCACGATCCACTCGCGGCTCAGCTCTTCCGGCCGCAGGACCACGCGTTCATCCCGCCGGCACATCACCGTCCGCTCGCCGTGCCGGTCCACCAGGATCAGCGATCGTGCGCTCGCGGCTCCCGGGACATGGATCAGTTGCCCCTCGACCCCCGTGCGTTCAAACTCCCGCGCATGCAGTCGCGCTGCATCGTCATCGCCCAGTTTGCCAACATACCGTGTCGTCAGGCCCCAGGTCTGGCAGGCCACCACCGTCGAGGCAACCTGTCCCCCGGGCGTCACCCGTTCGGCGTCATACTCCACCTTCGAGCCGCTCTGCGGGAACTCCGATATCTGAATCGTGGTGTCGGTCGCATTCAAACCCACGCCGACCACGTCGACCTTCGCCAACCGCGTCATCCCATGATTCTATCGGTCGTCCCGGTCCCCGGCAGCCAGCTTTTGCGAAGTCAGCCGGCTTTTGCGAAGATCCCGCCGGGACCGGGGTACCCTGCCGGATCAGAAGGTAAACCGGGAGCCAAACTGGAATTGCCGCGGAAGATTCGCCGAGCTTGTCACCTGGCCAAAGCCCGCCATCACGCTGGGATTGGTCTCCGCCTGCGGATTCCAGAAAATGTTCGGATAGCCGAACTGCTCGGAATTCGTCACGTTGTACGACGAAAACTCAAAGCGCAGGTTCCGTTCCGCGCCAAAGGGAAAGACTTTGTATAGCGACACATCGAGATCGTGCGCTCCATTGGTGCGGACGCTGGATAGAAACGCGGGTGCAGTCCCTGCGGTAAATGGACTCGTAGGCTGCGAGAAGCAACTGAAGTCGAACCACTGCGCCGCGGTGTGGTGCGCATGCGAAGCGGGATCGCAAGTCTCGTTCACTCGCTGGTTGAAATACGGGCTTCCGGTTCCCGTAGGTGCGTTCACCGGCACGCCGGTGCTGATATACGCAATCGTATTCACCGTCCAGCCACCCAGGAACGCGTTGCCCACTCGCTCCAGATCCAGTGCGCGGCCTCTGCCGATCGGCAGATCGTACGAGGCTTGCCAGTTGAATTGAATCTTCACATCCTGCGAGCTTATCGCGTGCTCCAGGTTCAGGTTTCGTATGTCCTGCGGCGCACCCACTCCGTGATAACCAATGAAGCCCAGCGGTGGCGCTCCATCGTCGGTCATCAGCTTTCCCCAGGTAAAGTTGGCAAGCGTGGTGAAGTGCTGGCTCATGCGCTTTTCCACTTTGGCCTGCAGCGAGCTGTACTCCGAGTCGCCCGCCGGATACCCATTCACGGCCACGCCGTCATTGATCCCGCCATCGTTATATTGCGGGAACGGCTCCAGCTGCACCCATTTGGGAACCGTTGGCGAACCATAGAAAGCGCTCGTTGGTGGCAGGGCGGCTTCCTGGGTATTCGGGACCATGCAGCTGGTATCGCCGGTCACGCACAGACCGGCCCCATATTGCTGGATCGTCTGCAACGACAAAGTATTCAGATCAACTGCTCCGAATGGCAGAAACAATCCGCGGCTGCCGACGTAGCCAAGACTGAAAACGGAGTCGTGCGCGAACTGATACTCAATGCCAAGGTTGAAGTTGTAGGTGGTCGTGATGCGCTGCGAGTGCAACACCGTGCTCAGTATGGAGCCGACACCTGTCGCTGGTCCTGCCGTATTGCCCAATGGCTGGACCACACCGTTCGGAAATGGATTGCTCAACGAGTTGACCATGACCGTGTTTCCATCCGCGTTGTATGTCGTGGCATTCCAGTTGGTCACCGAACTGAAGCCATCTGCGTCCAGCGAAGGATTGGCGACCATCTGCGCGCTGGGCCCGTAGTAAATGCCGCCGCCGCCGCGGACCACAAAGTTCGGTTGTGTCTGCCACGCGAAACTCAAGCGCGGTCCAAAGTCCTTCAGGTTCGTCGTGAAGGGGCTGCGTTGCCCACTGCCGACAAACCGCTCACCGCCTCTCAGCCCAACTCCGTTGACGGTGTATTGCGCAGTCGGATCGAAGTATTCCAGGCGATTGAATCGTTCGGTGCGCCCGCCGAAGATCTCCCATCTCACCCCGGCGTTCACCGTGAACGTCGGAGTCAGGTGATAGTTATCCTGGATAAATGCCGCGTAGTACGGATTCGCTTCGGCGGCAAACACATCCTTGGTGAAATTGCCGCTTTCGCCCCCCGGAGCGCTGCCCATGCCCAGCAGGAACGATGCAAAATCGCTGCCGTCTCCGGCAAACGTAGTCGAGCTGGTCGCGGAGTCGTCAAAGGAATAGGTGCCGGCGGGTGCAGGCGGCTGGCCCACATTCATGAACTTCTTCTGATACTCGAAACCCAGGTCGATCGCGTGCTTTCCGAATGTCTTGGTGTAGGTCGCGCTGACGTCGCTGTTTTCGCTGGCATAGATGAATGTGTCGTAATTGGTGGTGCCGCCTACCGGCGCCGTTGTTCCAAATGTCATGGCAGGAATCTGGTGATACAAGACCTCATCTTCCAGGGCCTGCGGAAATCCAACCGAGGTGATGTTGAATCCGTTCTGCTGCGGATCGCCCGTCTGATTTTCAAAATGGCGAGTGAAGGAATAGCGCAACTGCAATACCGACGTCGGGCTTAGCGTGTAATCGTCCGCCAGCAGGATGTTCCGGCCATGGGTGACGTTCTGGTAGTAGAGCGGGTAATACTCACTGCCATAGAGATTGGCATTGCTGAAAAAGAGGTTGTCCCAGGAGAAGCGTCCGAAGATGCGTTGCTTGTCGCTGGGGGTATAGTCCAGCCGGACATCGAATTTGTGCGCATTATTTGGATCGAGTCCGGACGCGGTGAGGTTGTTGACGTGGTACGGCCCCTCACCCGCATTGTTGGGAAGCGGATATTTCGAAGCAAAAAGCAGCGCAATCGGATTCAGATCGCCCTTGGGAATGACGTTCCCGGCAAAGGGCTGACGCGGTATCGTGCCGTCGGGCTGCGCGGGCTGGTCCGGCACCAACGGGTTGTAAACGGTAAAGCCGGTGTCGCCTGAAAAATTACCGGTGCGTTCTGCCGGGGTAGGCACGGTGAAGGTTCCGGTCTCCAATTGTTGCTGCTGCGTATCTTCGTAGTCGCCGAAGAAGAACAGCTTGTCGCGAAAGATCGGCCCGCTGATCGCGCCGCCCTCCTGGTAGCGATGAAAATCCGGCGTCCCCAGGCCGGGGTTGTTCTGCTTATAGAAGTAGTCGTTGGCCGCCAGCGCGCTCGGGCGGATGTAGACAAAGCCATCGCCGTGAAATCTGTTCGAGCCGGATTTGCTCACCAGGCTGATCACGCCGCCGCCGCCGCTCGCGTAGGTGGCAGGCGTGTTCTGCGTCTCCATGCGAAACTCGTCCACCCCGTCCTCTGGCACCTGGAATGCCGGAATGATGCTCGCCGCATTGTTCTCTGCAATCCCGATAGGACTGCCGTCCAGCATGTACATCACCGTGCCCTGCAGCGATCCATTGATGGTGTAAGCAGACACATCCGCCAGCGACCGCTGGTTGAAGATGCCCGGCGTATCGGATGCATTCGGAGTGCCGTTCGTCGGCAGCACACCCGCGCTCAACTGCACCAGCTGGTACACGTCGCGCGTCACCAGCGGCACGCGATCGATCGCCTCGGCCGAGATCAGCTGTCCCACCGTGGAATTGCTGGTGTCCAGCAGAGAAGCCGCCGCATCCACCGTCACCACCGTATTGACGGCTCCAACGTTCATCTTCACGTTGATCGCGCTGACCTGGTCGACACTGACGACGATGTTGCTCTCCACCGTCGTGTCGAAGCCCTTCTGGCTCACCGTCACGTCGTAGGAGCCAGGCGCGACGGAGACGAAGGAATACAGCCCCGCGGCAGTCGTGATGGTCGACAGCGTCGTTCCCGTGGCCCGGTTCTTTGCCGTCACCTTCGCTCCCGGAACCATCGCGCCGGCAGAATCTGTCACCAGGCCGCTGATGCGGCCTCGGCCTGCCTGCGCCAGAACCACGGAACATGCACATACGGAGATGAGGAGAAGGCAAAGCACCCTCCGGACGAAGGGCGAGTACTGCTTACCACCTGTTTTCATGGAGCCTCCGTAGCAAGAAGTACAAATTAGGCGACACTGCACGTTTCCGATTTAAACGAACACAATCTTGCTGTTAATCGCCTCGTAAGGTCAACAATATTCGGGGAAGCTTGCCATTTTGAGCAGACAGGGCTGTCCAAACGCCGGCTAATGCGTCTGCCATTTCAGAACAGTTCAATGTGTTCATGCGGGATCGCAGCAGTCAGCCGCTCCACCGGCATCGGTTCAGGCGAACCGGTCAAATGATCGATGCATGACAAAAGGGCAGGTCTGGTCAAGACCTGCCCTTCGTGTATCGACTCAGGATCTTTGAAGTCAGTTGAGGCTGATCCGGCTGTGGTCCATGGACGGCACCAGCTCCACCAGCGGATCGCCGCTGTGGGTCTTCCCGTAGCGACTGGCCGCATATACGACCGTGCCCACCGGTGCCTTGACGGTTAGAAGGTCGTCAGGCAACACCGTGTATTTGTGGCCGTCAATCGTCACATCGCGAAACAGGGTGCTCTTGTTCACGAGTGTCACATATACGCGCCCGTCCTTCTTATGGGTCGGACGAAGGTCATGATTCGTTCCCGCTGCGAACGCCGATGCAACGGTGCAGGCCGACAATGCCAGAAGAGTCAATGAGCGAAGCATAAATCCCTCTCTTTTGCCTGAATATCGGCCCCAACAGCGGCTCGGACATCAGGAGTGAGTTTGTGAGAACCATTCCCGGTTGGCTGCTTTGTTATCTGCCAACGAGGAAACAGTAGCTGCTCTGCACGGCCTGTGGAGCACTGAAGCTGCCACCGCCACCGGTCATGCGGTGAGCCGTGCATTCGCCACGGCAAGCCGGTGAGCCGTGGGGTGCGATCCAGGCCTTTTCATTCAGGCCTTCAGGAGATAGTTCACGCAGGGCGCATTCACGGGGCTGTGCAACAATGTGTGCGCAGAGCAGCAAGTGTTGTTTTTGCTCCGCAGCGACTTCCACTCTTAGCTACTTCTTCTTTTATGGAGCCCTGGCATGTTTCGAACGATCGTTCTGGCGGCAGCCATCGCCACCCTCCCGGTTCTTTCTCCCGTTGCGCTGCTCGGCCAGCAAGCGCCCACAAACCTCAAGGTCCTCCCCAAGGACACATCACCCGACCAGCTGATGAAGATCATGCACGGATACACGCAGGCCCTCGGCGTGCACTGCAACTTCTGTCATGTCGTCAATGAGGCCACCAGGACACCCGACTTCGCCTCCGACGCGAAGCCGGAGAAGAACACCGCCCGCACCATGATGTTGATGACCCACGAGATCAACGAGAAGTACATGTCCCAGATCCACGATCCCGACGCCGCGCCCGATCAGAAGACCGTAAGCTGCAGCACCTGCCACCGCGGCCACAACATGCCCGAAACCTTCATCCCCGGTCCGCACGGCCCCGAGCACCCCGATATGAACCACCCCGGCATGGTCCATGTGCCCACGCCCCCCAAACAATAGAGCGAAAGCCACCTTGATCTGGTACGACTACATCGCCTGCTTCTTCGCCGGAATGTTTCTCGCCAACGCCGTGCCTCACTTCGTGCACGGCGTCTCCGGCGATCCGTTCCCGACGCCGTTTGCACACCCGCCCGGCAAAGGGCTCTCCTCGCCCACCGTGAACGTCCTCTGGGCCCTCTTCAACCTGGTGGTGGGCTACACCCTCTTCCGCGTCGGCAACGTATGCCACGGCATCGACGCCCTCATCGTCTTCTTCGCCGGCATCGCCGCCATCAGCATCATGATGAGCGTGAGTTTTCGCAAGAAACACTCTCAATAATCGAGCGGGGCGGCATCACACAACCGCCCAACGACGCATCCATCCCGCCGCGCGGACAGGGCGCGGGATACACTGATCCCCTCTGCCGGAGGATCGAATGAAGATTCAAGCCAATAGCGACAAGACGATTCAAGTCGACGCCGTCCTGACCCACTTCGTCGAAGACGAAGCCAGCCGCCTCTTGGACCGCTTTGCCAAAAGGCTCACGCGCGTCGAGGTCCATCTCAGCGACATCGATAACACCAGGACCGGTCAGGCCGACAAACGCTGTCTCGTTGAGGCGCGCCCCGCCGGCGGCCGCCCTCTCACCGCAGACGCTATCGCCACCACCACGGGGTCCGCGATCACCGAGGCGCTCAAAAAGATGCAGCGCCTGCTCACCACCTTCTTCGGCAAAAAGGGAAGGCCGGCCACAGACGTCTCCGCGCCCGCATCAAAGCCGAAGACCAAAGCCGCGCCAAAGAAGTCCGCAGTAAAGAAGTCCGCAGCCAAAAAGACCGCGAAGAAAACAGCGGCCAAGAAAGCCGCAGCGAAGAAGCCAACCAAACTCAGCCCCCGCGGCCCCAAGAAAAAGGGCGTCTACCAGGCGCGCCGCAAGTCCTGGCCCAAATCCAGGTAGCCCGCAGCCTCACCCGTTCGATTGCAGCCGAAGGTACACAACCGTCTGGTCACCACTTCCGGGAATGGAGGTGACGAAAACGTGGCTGCCGTTCGGCGGATCCGCTTTCCGGCCCGGTTCGACGCGCATGCCTGTATCGACGACGGCCTTTTCTCCGATGATGAACTCCGCCGGCTGGCCCGTGTCGGTCGTGACCGTCAGGCGATGGCTGTGCTTGTCGAAGTGTTTGACCGTGCCCGTCGTCCTCTCGAAAGGACCAGCCCCCAGGTCTTTGACCGCTACTGCTGTTTTGTCGCTCGCCAAACCGTAGTAGTAAATCACGGCAAAGGCGTCGGATTTACGAAACTCCGCGGCAGGTGTGCTGTCTTCACGCAGGTCTTTATCGAAGTCGAGAGAAGGATGCGATTTTCCCCCCAGGGAAAACGTCTGGGTGTCTCCGCTGGCGGTCGCCGTCAACGCCGTGGCGCTGACCGACCGAATCGTTCCTGTCATCGCATAGACAATCATCTGACCCCAGGCGCTGGCATTCCCCAGCCCCGCCATCGCTCCAACGATGCATGTGATGACGAAGACTCTCCAGGACATAGCAACCCCCACCAAGTCAGTGCTGGGTCATTCTTCCGACCTGCATGACGCAAAATTATTGACCGTCTCATAATATCGCCGAAGGCAAATTGCGCCGCTCTGTCGCAAGCAAAATGGCGCCACGGCTCGTCGGAAACTCTATTCGTCGCCACTCTATTCGACGGCCACTCTATGCGGGTGAAATTTCTTGCCCAGGAAGCGCGCAAACATCGCCATCGCTACGACCAACCAAAAGCCAACGCCGCCGCACTTCCCGCCGCCGCACTTCCCGCCGTCGCACTTCCCGCCATCGCACTTCCCGCCATCGCAGCTCCAAGGTCAGGCTTTTTTGCGGTCTGAACACAACGTATAGATCACGCAGGTCGCATAAACTCCGTGCGATACTTCGCAGCCAGCGCGCCCGCCTTCGCTTTCAGGGCAGCCGCAGCCGCTTCATCCAGCGGCGGCGGCGGAGTCGTTCTCGTAGCCACCCGCGCGCCCACCTCTGCAAAAAATCTCTCCTGCCCTGCGGGCGCGCAAGTGCACAGCGCGCGCACCGGCTTGTCGGAGGAGTTGTGAATCTGGTGTGGCGCATTCGCCGGAATATGAATCGTCTCCCCGCCGCGCACCATCTGCTTCACTCCGCGAAACGTAGCCTCCAGCTCGCCCTCCAGGACGACGAACGTCTCCTCGAAGTCATGCCGATGCGGCGGCGGCCCGCCTCCCGGCGGAATGTGCATGTCGATCAGGCAATAGCGTCCCGCCGTATCCTCGCTCCGCAGCAGGATCGTGTACGTATCCCCCACCAGCGCCACATGCTCGAGCGAAGCATCCGTATCCGGCCGCGCCACCACCAGCCCGCGTCGAAGATCGTCATCAGGAATCGTGGATGTACCGGCGGACTTTTCAGAAAGTTTAGACATTGTGGGCTCCTCGTATGTACTGGATCTGAGGAAAGGGTAAATCAGCTCGCTTGCCTCCGACTCCATTGTCGGATTCGACGCGCACCGTTCCACCTAGTAGACGGTCTTTTCGCTTGGGCCGACGTTGTTCACGCGAATTCTAGGTCTACGGCACACGTCTATCGTGTAGGTAACGTATCCAGCAAAGTGACACAGTAGTTGTGGTTCGCGCCGTCGGCAGCGCTGAGTGTCATACTCCGGGGTGGTAAATTGTTACCCATGTTCCAAGGGGACACGCCGCCCTAAGTTTTCGCCCGTTTCTGAAATGAAGCCGGTTTG
Source organism: uncultured Acidobacteriaceae bacterium (assembly GCA_963815025.1). Lineage (GTDB taxonomy): Bacteria > Acidobacteriota > Terriglobia > Terriglobales > Acidobacteriaceae > KBS-83. Next base: position 1,725,255 of record CAWFFD010000002.1, read on the forward strand.
TGTGTCAATGGCAATCCGTCAAAGACACGAGTGGAAGATTTATTTTTCCTCTTGGGGCGGCGAAAGTTTGAATGCCTTCGACCATTGAGACAGCAATACGAGAAGAAGCCGCCAAGTTGATTCGTCGACACGAGATGTATATGACGAACTTATCGGCGGAACAGAGGCGCAAATCGCTTCGGTCTGGTCTGCCGACTTCGAAGACCATTCAAATACCGTCCCATTGGTCGATGGATCGGGGTTTGATCCTTACTATGTAAGGAAATATTACGGGCAATGCACATACCATTGACGGAAGTTCGCTTCCAGGAGTCATGCGCCTAGGTGTCATTCAAAATTCAGTGCCCAAGCCGGACGGCACCCTGAGAACGGTGTCTCTATTTCAGGTTGCTGACAGTGCTTTATCGCGACTGACGTTTCAGAAAGAACTACATGCAGAAAAACGCGCGTCATTTCAGCGCAAGTGCTTATCCATACCGTTTTGATCTGTCGATACACGATGCGATATTGCACATTGCGTCCGATCTAGAGAGCGTCGACATAGGCTGTACTTAGCTGAATTCGATTTCACAAAGTTCTTCGACATCGATCTCCCACAAGCACATCATGGAAATGCTCCGTGATCGAAGGTTCTTTGTAACTGTCCGAGGAGCCTTCATCATCGAGAGGTTTCTCTCTACACCCTCCTATGCAAGCCATGAATATATCGGCCCCCACCCCTACATGACGCGCAAAGCTGGAATACCGCAAGGGACATCGATCTCACATTCCTTGCGTAATGCGCGCCGCCTATTCTTTTGATCGGCTGCCTCGAACGATTGGGTGTCGGCTTCGCCAGATATGCGGACGATATTCTCATTTGGTCCGAGACTACGACGAAATAGGTCGCGCGCAAATGCACTTGGAGGCGCAGGAATAGAAATGGGCATGGTCTAAATCCTAAAATCGAAGAGGAATCACCCTCCTTCTTCCTCCGCCGAGCTACGATCTGAATTTGCGGCACAAAGTGCAGTTAATTTTTTAGGGTACAAAGTAAGTCAAGAGTACTTGAGCATCCATCCTGAGAGCGTGCGCAGGATTAAACGCCACATCTCATGGTTGATATTTCAGAATCTTCTTCAAGAACCCAAGCGGGGTCACTTCGTTTCCGATCGAATCTTGGGAGGGGGGAAAATGGACCTAGACTATCCAGTTCTGATTTATCAGCTCCGGCGCTATCTATACGGTGGTCTGAGCGAAGCAATGCTGCGACGGTTTCTCTACAGGCAGACACCGAACCTGCGCTTTAAGGGTCTTATGAGTTTTTACCCAATCGTGGATGACGAGCCGCTACTTCGCGAGTTAGACGGCTGGATGTTAGCTAGTGTCGTGCGAGCTATCAAGCGACGTGGAAAGCTCTGGAGCTCTTATTTCCCTGGGGGTTTGCCATCCCCGCACGGCAAGACGCCATCCCAGATCCTGCAGCTTCGGCATAATCCCCATTCAGGGCCACTAGAGGACTTGAGGTTTCCCAGCTTTCTGCGAATGTCCAAACTGCTCCGACGGGCTGCCGCAACTTATGGGGCGGCTTCAATCGCGAACGCTAAAAGCGTAAAGTACTACGCCCCGAAAGCAACGGCATCGGCGACTGGACAGTCAGAAGCGATCTAGCCCTTCGGCTAACCCCGTCCCTGCAGTCTCACGGCGAAACCAAAATTCTAAAAATCTCACCCAACCAAAACCACCGCTCATGAGGCCGCCGCAACACCCAGGCATAATCGGAATCCCCGAAATCATCAGGCAATCGCCGTAAGACCCTTCGCATCCGCCAGCGCGAGCAGCTTCAACGAAGGTCCACTCGGAGACTTCTCGCCACGCTCCCATTGCGAAACCGTCGTGGGGGACACATTCAAGTGGTGCGCGAAGACCGCCTGACTCACATGCGCCTTCCGCCGCAGCCGCACAATCGCCTGCGGCGTGAAAGGCTTCACCGGCGTCAGGCACAGATTGTCGAACTCGCGCATCGTCTGTGCGCTGATCAGACCGGCATCATGAAAATCCAACGCTGTCTCATGAACTACGGCGAGGCGATCGGTGCGACGCTTCTTTGCCATCTTCCACTCCATCTCTTCTGGTGATCTCAATCAATGCGCCCGCTGCCAGCGCTTCCGATATCTGCTTGTCATTCCAACTGAGCAGGATGCCTGCCAGCTTGCGATAGCCCTTCAACTCATCCTCGGTGAAGTTCGCTTTATCCTTCTTCGCGAAAATGTCGATAAAGATCGCCCGGTTTCCTTTTCGGAATACGACGATCGTCCGCAGGCTTCCTGACTTCCCCTGTCCCGGTCTCGCGAGACGCTGCTTGATCAATCCGCGACCCAGGTTCGCTTCGATCAGGCCATCCTCAGCCTCGATGACGCATCGGATCAGCCAATCCGAAGAAACGCCTTCCGCCCTGGCAAGCCGGGCAAATACCTTCGTCTGAAAGATACGGATCAGGCCCTGTTGTGCCACATCGAAACTATAGCACTGAGTGCTATAGATGGCAAAGGGTGTTTTTTGTGCCGGCGAGGCCGCATCACCCAACCAAAAACCACCGCTCATGAGCCCGCCGCAGCACCCCGGGCATAATCGGAATCCCCGACGCCGATCCCACCACCGCATCCACCCCGCAGTGCGGACACAGCGCCGTCCCATCCTCCAGCCAGCCCACAATCTCACTCGGGAAATAGATCCGCTCGCACGCGATGCACCCGCACACCTCGCTCGCTTCGAGCTCCATCCGGTTCGCCCGCGTGTGCCGGTGCAGCCGGCTCGCCTCGCGCTCGCGGTCCATCCGCGTCCGCAGCGCGGCAAATAGCATCCCCGCTGCGACAAATAGGGGCCAGGTCAACCCAATCCCAGACCAGATTGCGCCCCCGCCACCGCCTGCCCACACCAATCCGGCCAGCGACGCCGCCGCGCCCGCCGTCACTCCAATCGCCGCCGCACGCGTCTCCCGGAACGCCGCCGCTGCAGGCAGCACGCACACCAGCGGCAGCAGCGTCACCCACGTATGCCCGCGCACACTCCGCATCCACCAGCCCCTGCGCAATCGACACCGCATCGCCGACCACAAGGATCAGTTGCGCCCACAGCAAAACAACTTCAGCACGGCTCCGATTCGGGACTAAATGCGGTCTGCACAGAGTAAGTGGAAATCTCTTCACTCTACATCTGCACCATCGGAATGCACCATGCGCAGTCGATTCCGATGCCAACCATGCTGGCCTTGAAGCATCGGATGGGTGATTCGCGCTCACGGCGCGAATGTCGCACCAAATCAGGAGCCAGCATACTACGAACGCGTAGAAACCTGGCCATATGTCCGCCACGCTAATTTGCTAGCCTTGAAATACGGAGTCAGAAACTGCGGCCGATTTGTCCTTGAGCTGAACGCGCTCGAGCCTGCCGCCTAACTCTTTTCCCAGGACGAATTTAGCGATAAGCCCTTTGGAAAGACGAATTTAGCCCTCGGGAGACGGTCTAAACCATAGCAGTGAAACAAGTTACAAACCAGCCTCCCGCAGCGGGAGGGGGGAGGGGTGGGTACCGTCACCCTGCCAAAGCAGACCACCGCAGAGCCAGAGCGGAGCGACCGGAGGAAGCGGAGTCGAGCAACACGCGCCGCAGGCGCCTTTGCACGTGACGGCCAGTCACTTCACCCCGATGACGGCGGTCCCAAACGGCGGGATCGTCATGTGGTCCAGCCGGATCGTCTTGCTCTCGTAACCGTAGCTGTTCAGTAGCATCAGCCCGACGCCGCCCTGCACCCCCTGGTTGGTCAGGTCGTACGTCACCATCTGCGGCTTGTCGCTCATATTCAGCGCCACCAGCACCGAGCGCCCGTTTCCCAGATAGTGCCGCAGGAACGAAAACACATTCTGGTCATCCGGATTGATCGTGACGTAGCCGCCGCTCACCAGCGCCGGTTCCGTCCGCCGCAGCGTGAGTAGCGACTTGTAGAAGTTCAGGATCGAGTCCGGCGCCTTCGACTCCACCTCCACGTTGTACTCGACCGAGCTCGGAGGCACTGGCAGCCACGGCTTCACCGTCGGCCACGTGAACCCCGCATTCGGCCGGGCCGCCGTCCACTGCATCGGCGTGCGCTCGCCGTCGCGGCCCTTGTCCTTCGGCCAGCCGGTCACGCCGACCGGGTCGCGCACATCCTCCACCCGGGTCGGCACCGTGGTGCGCATGCCCAGCTCCTCCCCGTAGTACATCTGAGGGGTGGCCCGGGGCAGCATCTCCAGCGCCGCCATCAGCTTCGCAATTTCATCGTTGTGCTTCCCGTCGCCATAGCGATCCCACTGCCGCGCCTGATCGTGATTGCTGAAGAAGTACTCCGGCCACCCATGCGCCGGATTGTTCTCCACCTCATCAAACAACTTGCGAAACTTCGGCGCGGAAAGCTCGTTCACATCCGCGATCTGGAAGTCCATCGGCAACTGCACCTCGTCGTTGTGCGTGCCATACATCTTCGACAGCTCTTCGATGTTCGGCTCATCCGCCTCGGAGATCAGCACCGGATTTCCCGGATAGCTGTCCACCAGCTTGCGCAGCTCCTTCAATACGTCATGCACCTCGGGCAGGTTGTCGGTGTACTTGTGCTCGATGTTCGGATCGCCAAAGGCATTCGTGCCCGGCAGGATCGGATCATCGTGCAGGTTCGGATCCTCGAACAGCCGCGAGATGGCATCGATGCGGAACCCCGCCACGCCCTTGTCCAGCCAGAAGCGCATCGTGTCATACATCGCCTTGCGCACCTCCGGATTGCGCCAGTTCAGGTCCGGCTGCTGCACGTAGAAGTAGTGGTAGTAGTACTGACCCGTCTTCGGGTCCAGCGTCCACGCCGAGTGGCCGAACCACGACTGCCAGTTGTTGGGCGGGCCACCATCCTTGCCATCGCGCCAGATATACCAGTCGCGTTTGGGATTGGTCCTCGACGACCGCGACTCCAGAAACCACGGATGCTGATCCGAGGTGTGGTTCATCACCATATCCATAATGACCCGGATGCCCTGTCGCTTCGCCGCCTTCATCAGGCTGTCGAAGTCACCCATGGTGCCGTACTGCGGATCGATCGCTTCATAGTTAGCAATGTCGTATCCGAAGTCCACCTGCGGTGAGGGATACATCGGCGTGATCCAGATTGCATCGATGCCGAGTCCCTTGAGGTAGCTAAGCCGCTGCTCGATCCCCTTGATGTCGCCGACCCCGTCACCGTTGGTGTCCTGGAAGCTGCGCGGATACACCTCGTAGATCACCGCATGCTTCCACCAGACGTCGCCGTTGGTTTTCAGTGGCTCAGCCTGCGACTGTGCTACCGCAGAAGCACCGGCCGCCATCGCCAGACAAATCAGGATCCACAGTTGCCGCATGCGTGTCCTCCCAAAACAAACGCCAGCATACGCGAAGGGCCATTGCATCGCACAGATGGATAAGTTGACCGTGGCCAGTCGCGCCGCCCACAATGGCAACCGTGCATCCGTTGCTGGATCAGACCCGCGAGTTGCTGGCTGTGCCTCTGGCCGGCTGCTCGGCCGAACAACTCGCACGCCACCCAGCCGGCGATCCAACACGCTGGAATGCCCAGCAGGTCATTGAGCATCTCTGCGCCACCTGGTGCTCGACCACCGGCGGCATCGAAGACCGGCTGCAAAAGGGAAGGCCGCTGCGCACACGCCCTACTCTCGCGCAGCGTTGCAGGCAACTTGCGGTTTGTGAATTCGGCTTTCTTCCCAAGAGGCGTGCAGCGCCGCCGGCGGTTCTACCAAAAGATGCACCGGGAGTACCGCTTACCGGTGATGAACTGATTGCCCGCTTCAGCGCCACGCTGGCTGCAATGGATGAAGCGCTCAACCGAATCGAGCCGCAGGCAAAAGATGCACCCGTGTTGACCCATTTTCTACTGGGGCCGCTCAGCGTACGACAATGGCGACGGTTCCATCGCGCACACGCGCGGCATCATGCGGCGCAGATTGAGCGCGCTATTCACGGCGCATGATGCGGCAGGAAGCCGACTATTTGATCTGGCTCAGCAGCAACTTGCCGATGGTCTGGAGCTGCATATTGGAAGTGCCTTCGTAGATCTTGCCGATCTTCGCGTCGCGGTAAAACTTCTCGACCGGATAATCCTTGACGAAGCCGTAGCCGCCGAAGATCTCCACCGCCTTGCTCGCCGCCCGCTCCGCCACCTGAGAGGCGAAATACTTGGCCATGGCGGCTTCTTTTACGAAGTCCAGGCCGCCGTCCTTCAAACGCGCGGCGTTGTAGACCATCAGACGCGTCGCCTCGATCTCGACTGCCATCTCCGCGAGCTGAAAGAGTACGCCCTGGAACTCGGCAATCGGCTTACCGAATTGCTTGCGCTCCTTCGCATAACGCGCGGCATGGTTCCAGGCCCCCTGCGCCAGCCCCAGCATCTGAGCACCGATCCCGATGCGGCCCTCGTTCAGCGTCTCAATCGCGATCTTGTAGCCTTTGCCGACCTCGCCAAGCACATTCGCGGCCGGCACCTTGCATTCGTCAAAGATAAGCTCGCAGGTGGACGACGCGCGAATCCCAAGCTTGTCCTCCTTCTTGCCGACGGAGAAGCCAGGGAAGTGCTTTTCCACCAGAAACGCGGTGATGCCCTTGTAGCCGGCGCCGCGATCCACGGTAGCGAAGACGATGAACAGGCCCGCCTCCTTCGCGTTCGTGATCCACAGCTTCTGTCCGTTCAGAACGTAATGGTCGCCTTTGCGCTCCGCCCGCGTCTCCAGGGCGAAAGCGTCGCTTCCGGAACCGGCCTCGCTCAGTGCATATGCCCCGACCATCTCGGTTGCCAATTTCGGCAGGTAATGCTTCTTCTGTGCCTCGTTGCCCCAGCGCAGCAGTGCGTTGATGGAGAGGGTGTTCTGCACATCCACCATCACGCCTACCGCAGGATCGACAGCGGAGATTTCCTCTACAGCCAGGATTGCTTCGAAAAATGTGCCACCGGAGCCTCCGTATTCGACAGGAATTTCAATGCCCATCAATCCGAGATTGAAAAGCTGTGGCAGCAGAGAGGGATGAAAGTGTTGCTCCTCATCCATCTTGCGCACCAGCGGCCCGATGATCTCGCCGGCAAACTGGCGCACGGTATCGCGAAACATCAGCTCATCTTCGGAGAGTCGGCTCAAGGGAGAAGCGTGCGGAGTTTCCAGGGCAACAGCAGACATGACGCGAACACCTCACTTCTACGGATTGACGTGTGGAGAGGCCGTGCCGTCTCCGTGCAAACGGAAAAGTGTAGCAGGACGTGACCGACTCGCGCATCCTCGCACCTCGTGGCATTTCTTGGGTGATCATCACTGGGGAGATCGCCTGATTGGGAAGCGATGCGGCTTGAAAAGCTCGACCGGTTTGACATTGCAGGTGTGGCCATCAGCGGTTAGCTGCACGTCAAGCACGGCCAGATACGCTGCAAGCAGATGAAAGGTATTGTAGTAGTCGTCGAATTTCACGGCAGAGGGATTATCGTCGGGACGGTGCAGGACGTGGGCGGTCTCTGGCGTAATGCTATGAATCGTGATCGTGCAGACTTTGTCCTGGATGAACGATTCTTCATCGGACTCCCCGAAGCCGTCAAGGTTCATGCCTCCGATGGGTAGTTTCATCACATGCGCCAGTTCTGCCAGCGCGTTCACGAGTCGCGGATCGGATTGGCTGATCCACACCTTCGTGGGGCCGAGAGCAAGCGTGTCCAGATTGATCATCGCTTGGATCCGAGGGAACTCTTCTTTTGGTAATTGTTGAACGTAGTAGGCGGAACCAAGCAGCCCTTCTTCCTCACCCGTAAACCCAATGAAGATAAAGGTATGTTTGTGCGGTGAAGCGATGAGTGACTGAAGCAGGCTGGGCAGCAGGGAAGCGCCGCTCCAGTTATCGACAATGCCGTCTCCTGCCGAGACGTGGTCGAAGTGTGCACCGACGACGATTGTTTCCGGCGTGGTACCTGAAAGTGTGCAGATCACGTTAGGCTGCTTCCTCCCCGGCACCGGCTGCTCGGTCAGGTTTGTCGCCGCACATCCGGCGTCTGTAAAGAGCTTCACAAGAGCGGCCTCGCGGGCCCGATCGTTGCCCTTGTACAGCGCGAGCCGGCTTTGCACAACTTGCCGTCCAACCACGCTGTATGTGACCTGCGCCCGCAAGTGCGAGGCAAGGAACGTTGGCACTAGGAGAAGCATGGTCAGAATGCGGGTCACAGCGTGCATGTGTCTTCGAATCGTACAAGAGACTATCTGCGGCCTAGGTGGAACAGACAGCACGTGGGTCAAGTACTTGGCTCTGACCATGCGCTTCTGCCTCATGCTTGTTCCGGTGTCAGCGCGACCGCTGCCATCGCAGCCACGGCGAGGATCATGGGCAACAAAAACGCATGTTGAGGAAGATCGCGCGCGCCAAGCGCTCCCAGGAGAGCTCCGCCGGCATATGCGACCCAGCTCAACAGAAACGCGCTCGCCCTCGGGAGCGAATCCCGCGACTCCGTGATCGCTTCGCCTAGCAGTTCCAGGTCCCCGGTAATAAATGTAGTGTTCAGGTGGAGACCACCGACGGACCGAAAAGCAGCGTTTTGCACGCCGAGTATGCAAGCCAGCAGCAGAAGCAAAAGATGCGTGTGGGCTCCGGAACTCTTCCATGCGAGCATCAGCAGCACGATCGATTCGACGCCGAGAACGGAGATGCGCTGTCGCTTCGTCAGGCGTTGGCCAGCGATTCTCGCCAATAAGCGGGCCACGACCACGCCGACAAGAAATGCGACCACCAGGCCGCCACGCAGCGCAGCTTCCGCCATATTGCCCTGCAGAAGCGAGATCGCGAGCAGCACTGTCCCGCCGGTCATGTTCGCCACGAAGACTTGTCCGCAGAGCAGGTAGGCGGCCGCATCCACGCATCCGGCCACTCCGCATAGCAGGCAAATCAACGGTATCGCGCGAGCTATCGACTGCGGAGGGCCAACCGGCTTGGACATGGCATCTTGGACTTGGATGCTGACACCGACCTGGCATATCAAGAAACGCGATGTGGGCAGGCGCCAAAAGCGCTACGGCTCGTTCAGGCAGGCAGGCCAGGTCCGCGCTCTGTGGCGGCTTGCAGCGTTGCGCGGCTCCGACCGCCGCCGCGCGGCCCACGGGGAGCGATGCACAATCGTCAGCTTCTCCCGGGAGAGAATTTTTCTCGACTGCGTGCGAGCATGGTTCGCCCATGGTCCCACCGGGTCGAGCCTGAGATAGACGGTCCAGTGGCGCAGCGCACGTCGGCGCTCACCGGTGCGTTCGTAAGCCAGCGCCAGGTTGTAATGCGCATCAGCATACTTCGGCACCAGGCGTATCGCGTTCCGGTACGCTTCGATCGCGTCGGGCAGCCGCTCCAGCTCGTCGAGCACATTGCCCAGATCGAAGAATGCCAGGGCATAGCCGGGATCGGAAACGGTAGCGCGGCGGTAAAGCTCCTCTGCGCGTCGAAAGGCGCGACGGTTATAGCAGATCGTGCCCAGATTGATCGAAGAAGGCGCGTGATGCGGGTCCAGGTGCAGCACGCGCTCGTAGCCCTCGGCCGCGTCCTCGGTCTGGCCGCTCTCCTCAAGCTGTACCGCCTGCAGGAACAATGCGGACACACGCGACTCCAGCGCAACGGGATTGGCGCTCGTGTTGGGTACCGCGCTCAACTCGCCGGGTGCGGGCGCTTCAAAATCGAAGACGAATTGGCGCGCGATGGGTTCCATAACGGCGCCGGAGTGGCGAAACAGCACGCGAGAACCGCGCCGCGATGCCGTTGCCTCCAGCAGGGGATTGCTCATGCCGGATACTGCCTGCATGGCATCCACGGAGGCACGAATGTTGGCCACGGAGACCCGATTCGCGCGAAGATCGCGCAGCTTTCGGAGCTTGACGAGGTCTTGAAAGCTGTAGGATTCGCCCGCCTCGATCAGGCCCGCACGCTCCCATGCCGTAATCTGCTTGGCATGAAGGCGCAGAATGCGAAGAACGTCCTGACGGCTATATCTGCTCACAGCGTCACGCTCATCGAGGGGACAAGCCCCGTCTGCTAACGTATCTGCCTCTTGCGGCGGCCCATCAACTTATACAAAATGCAGACTTTCATGACGAAAGGCTGCGCCGGCATCTGCGCTCGGGTTGCCCCGGCGGAAAGATGCTTCAGCGCGATTATGCGGAGTCGTCCCGGAGCGGCGCAAGCCGCAAAGCTGAAATAAGAGAGGAAAAATGGGTACGAAACCCGAAAGGAACCGAAGTTGGTTCCACCTTATCTGGAGCCGACGACCGGACTTGAACCGGTGACCTGCCGATTACGAATCGGCTGCTCTACCAACTGAGCTACGTCGGCGTTCCCTAGTGGATTGTAGCGTTGCCCGCCGTGAACGGTAAAGTTGGCCGGTTGCCTCTTGCTCGCGCGCCCTGAATGCCGATCTAATGATAATGGGCAATGATTGCGGCTGCGATCTGTGCCATCAGTGCCGCCCGTGCCGGCTCCGACGCACGTGAGTCGCCGATGAACACGGCCAGCGACAGCAAGCGACCATCAGGCGCCTGCAGGATGCCAACGTCGTTTGTCGCAGCAGTCACCCCGCCCCAGGAACCGCTGGTGCCGGTCTTGTGCGCCAGCGTCCAGTCTTTGGGTACTCCCGCCTTCAGGCGATCCGGGAACGTCAAAGTTTGTCTCATCACGCCGACGAGAAAATGCGTCGAAGAGGCGGACAGGAGCTTTCCCGTCGCAAGTTGCTGGAGCAGCGTCACCATGCCTTTCGGTGTCGCCGTGTCGCGCGGATCCGCACGATAGTGGCGATATGCGATGTTGCGCTGACGTACCGGCACCGCATCGACTGCTTCCTCAAATATCGCGGGGTCTACGTAGCCTGGCTTCCATGTGAGTCCCCGGATCTCCGTCTGCAGGTGCCGCTCGTCGCGATCCACGCGGACTTCGTAGATGCCGTTGCGGGTAAGAAATGCTTCCACCTGCCGCGGACCACCCAGTTTCGCGATGAGTATATCCGTTGCGGCGCTGTCGCTATCCACGATGGCGCGCCGCACCAGATCGCCGATGGTCGTCGGATAGCCCTGCGGTCCAACGAGCACGGCAATGGGCTGCACAAACAGGCTCAGATCCTCACGCCGCACCACGACGGCGTCCTGCAGATGAAGCTTGCCATGGTCCACGGCATCCATCACCGCCATGCCGACGATCAGCTTCATGACGCTCTGCATGGAGAAATGCTCGCCGCCCGCTACGCAGACCGGCCCGCTCGCATCGAGCGCACACACGCCGACGCGACCGTCGAATCCGCTTGTCAGTCGCACCAGATCCGCCTGCACGCCAGAATCATCGAGCGCTCCCCCATGCGCAGTGCCGAGAGCGCAGAGAAGAATTGGCGCAGTGAGGCAGATCGATCGTTGGAAGCGACGGCGAAATGAAGAAGGGATGCGGTGGATCACGGATGGGAGTCTAGCACTCGATGACTTTCCATTCGGCACACCGATCCATGGTGGTAAACGTGGGTGGAAAACGTGTCGCTCGAGCTCGTTTTGGCCAAAGGGATCTTCGGTTTGAAAATTCCATGAAACAGTAGACTCTGTCGCTCCCCGGAACGCGAAAAAGCCACCCGGCAACAGGGTGGCTTTTTCTCTAGGGAGAATAGTTCCAACGGAGGCAAGGCCATCAGAACTTTCTTGGCGTCATAGTATGGGTGGCCTATTGGGGTGTCAAGGCCAAATCATTTTTGCTGTAACCTTCAGATTTTAATGGGCTTAAAGGATGTGTACTACGTAGGATCGGGCACAAGTAAATTCGCTTTTTCTTCGCTGCGGAGAATTTTTGACTGAACATAAACCAAGCTGATTGTGCGTTTTACTGGCAGCGCTGCACCACACTTGGGTCAATCCGGTGATGAAACAACCGTAGCTACCCGGCCACAACAGGTCGCGTGTCTGCCACACTTCCATCCTGTTCACCGCAAATTGAGCTTGATGAATTCCATATCCTCCACCGAGGAAGCCGGCTTTCCCCGCGCAATCCGATAGAGCGCTCGGCCGCCGCCGAGGAAGATCCCAAGCAGCAACGTTGCGCCGCAGGTAATGAGGCAGAACGTCACGACGTTGACCAGCAGCCGCGCTGCCTTGGTGGGCTCAGAGATATACCCTGCCGGGTTGTTCCAGGTCACCGAGGCTTGGTAATTCACCTTATCCAGCAGTTTGCGCGCGTCTGTGGCATCGAAGCCCCCGCTCGTAACAGCGACGAGCAGACCACTGCGCCGCGTTGCCAGCGCCTGCGTGTTGCTCTTCTCCAGCGCCTCTGTGAACGGCTGCTGAGGCTGGTTGCCCGCCTTCAGGTAGGCAGCGATCGCGCGCTGCCGCATGGCAGCGATCTGCGGCGTGGGGTACTCGATGATGGTGAGCGTACCTTCGCCGCTTCGCAGGTTGAAGGCGCCGCTCAACACCTCAGGACTCTTGCTGAAGTCGATCAACGCAACGGGAAGCACGCCACCGCTGCGCGCGTACGTCTCCGGCCCAAGGGCGTAACGCGTGTGTGTCGGCACCAGATCGGTGCGTGGCAGGTAGCCGGGCAGCGAGGGTGGCACACCGGCAGAGCCGCCGACCATCGGCACCTTGTCCGCCAGCTCGCGCAGCGCCTCGGCCGACATCGCCGTCAGGTGATCGAACTTCGCGGCCACCACTGTTGCGCCATTCCAAAAGAGCACGCGATCGCCGTTGGCTGCTCCGCCCTTGCCGATGTCCTCCGGGGCCATGCCTGGGACACGGTAGAAGGTATAGGCAGAGTAGGCTCCGGTTGCATCTGCAAAGCGCATCGCCCGTATCGTCACCGTGTTGACGCTGCTCTTGTAGCTCCCGGAGGCAAAATCGCGAAAGCCGTCCTCCACCAGCACCTGTGCGTTCGCGGCGTCTGCCGTTCCCGGCGCGGTTGTCTTGTCCAACTTGCCCTGTAGCTCAAATCCGGCAAAACTCTCCGGCAGCAGCGGAACTGCCATCTCGGTGGCGACGACCCTTTGCGAGGACGAAGGCGATTGTGCGCCGAGAGTTTGCGTCAGCAGGAATGGCGCCAGCAGAACAGTGGCCAGTTGCGAAACACGGAGGGGGTGCGGGCGGCGCAGCATCACCTATCAGTTTACGCTTTTGATGCCCGTATGTGATCCGCGAAAGCAGCCATGCATTGCAAATCCGTAGAGCTCTAAGAGCTCTACTTGGTGCCGTGCGCTTCGATGTGCTTCTTGGCAGCTTGCTCCGCATGGTTTGCGGCATGAACGTGGTGGGCGTGTGCCAGGTGCGCGTGATGGGCGGCTTTCTCGTAGTGGCCCGATTCGGGATGAATTGATGATGAAGAGTGCTACGGCGTGAGACCGCTCAGTTGCCGGGAGTGTGGCTGCTATTCTGCGCCACGCGCAGTCCGCTCAAGCCATTCACATATTTGGCGACACCGCGATAGAGAGACTCAGCAATGCGCTCCCGATATTGCGGATCGCTAAGTTGCGTAGCATCCTCTGGATTGGTAAGAAAGGAGATCTCCGCCAGGATCGACGGCATATTGGCGCCGATCAGCACCACGAAGGGAGCCTTCTTTACCCCCCGATCGTGCAGTCCCGAATTGCCGCGCTCCAGTCCGGCATAGAGCGAGGCGTCGACATCGCCGGCAAACTCGCGCGACTCATCGATCTTGTCTTTCAGCGTGATCTTCTTCACCAACCCGGAGAGTTCATGGATCGACTCATCGGAGACGGCGTTCTCTCGTGCCGCCACCTCCAGCGCGTCGGGCGAGGTGGTGAAGTTCAGATAATAGGTCTCCACTCCGCGCGCAGTTGGATCGGAACTGGAATTGGCGTGGATGCTGATGAACAAGTCCGCCTGCGCTTTGTTCGCGATGGCCGTGCGCTCCTCGAGCGGAATGAAGGTATCGTCATCGCGCGTGTAGATGACGTCCGAGCCCATCCGCTGGCGCAGCAGCTTGCCCAGCCGCAATGCCACGTCGAGCACCACATCCTTTTCCTGAATGCCGCCCGGCCCCAGAGTGCCGGAGTCATGTCCGCCGTGGCCCGCATCCACCACGATGCGCCCGATCTTCAATCCCAGCGCGCGCGTCAGCGAGCGCTGCCCGTCGAGCGTTGAGTTCGCTTCATGCGATGTGTTTTCTCGGAATCACAACGTCATCGTCATCATCATCCGCCGTGTCATCCTCGGCGGAGACGCGCTGGTTCGTATTGCTCTTGGCAGTGGCGCGCGTGGAGGAAGAGGGCGGCTGGGTAGAAGCCCTGACGCTGGCGTCGTGCGCCGGGGTCTCTTCGGACGATACCGGCTTCACACTCGCTGCGATCGGCTGCGTCGTCGGCCGGCTCGTCGCCTTCACCTGATCGGGCCTGGTGCTCATCGCAGCGATGTCGCGCATTGCGCGGGTCGCCTGCCGGCTGCTCTGATTGCTGGTCGCCACCGGCTCTTGTTGCGGGATGTTCGACGCCGGCACGCGCCCCGGCGGAGCCGCCGACGCTATCTGTTGCGGCTCGCTGCCGGGGCGTCCACCGCCGTGAATATCAATGATGAGCCGCCATGGATTCGGCAGAAAGAACGCCGAATACTCCGTCACCTGGTTCACGTCCAGCACGATGCGCGTGACGTCGTTCGAGAATTGCGCCACGCGAATCCGCTGCAGGAAGCCGTCATCCGTCACATCCACTGTCCTGCCGATCAGCTCCGGCGCAACGCGGGTTCCATGCAGATCAAAGTAAATACGGTCAGGATTGGGGACGCGAGCCGCCTCGTACTGCACCTGGTCCTGCAGGTCGATGGCGACCCGGGTGTACACCGGCGTCGACCAGTGACGCACATTCGTGACCAGCGGCAGGGCGCCATGATGCTCCTGCGCGGCGGTACGCACCGCGCCTGTGAGCACGGGTTGTCCCTCAGCCGCGCATCCTCAGCGACCCTAGTGCTCTTCATCATGGATGGTTGATGCTGACTGGCGATGGCAGTGGAGTCCGATCCTGCATTCGTCACAGCTTGCCGGGGCTGCAAAGGGGTCAACTCATTTTCGTGCGGAGCGCCCACACCATACGCGGTGGCCATACCGGACGACGCGGATGCGCGTTGCCCGGCGCTCTGATCCTTATTCAAGGGCTGGTTCACGGGCGGCACTGTCGTAGAAGTTCGTGACGGGGATACCTTCGCCGCTGACGGGTGCTCCGGCGGCTGAATATCGTCGGCAATATCGTCGGCCGGCACATCCACTGATTTTGTGCGTCGCTTCTGGTGCTCAATCTCCTTCAATCCTGCGCGCGCCTGCGCGGCCAGCGGATGCCGCGGATAGCTGCTGAGAAACTTCAGATAAGCGGCCTTTGCGGCTGCAGGATCATGCAGGTCGTGCAGAAAAATTGTCGCCTCGGCCAGGAGGGCGGGCGCTCGATAGGGGCTCACCGGATATTGCGTGCGCAGAAATTCAAATTGCCCGACCGCATCCAGCAGAGTCTTGTCCCGACGGAAGATGCGTCCCTCTTCCGCCAGCAGGCCGGCGACCATGTTCGCCGCCTCTGGCGCCTTCGGGTCCGCGGGATTGCCGTGATACACGCTGCGATACGCGTCCAGCACATGCTCGTACTCGTTTCGTGTGCGCGATGATTCCGGTTGCGACTCAAGCGCATCGCGCAAGTGCTCTGCGCGTGCAAAAGGCGTGAGAGCCGGATGCGATGGCCGCCTAACGTGCGCCGCATGCCGGTGTGCAGTCACGGCGGGTGGGCTCAGCAGGGCGAACGCCACCGCAACTACGGCAGGGAACACGCCGCGGCGGCAAGCAGACGAGGAGAGGAGCCGTGCCGGCATAGGGATCGACGTGCTGCGCATGTCTCCTACGGATGGAAACCCGAAGGGTGGAATGAAGATGCAGCCCTTCGTCAAAAAAGCTGGGACTCCAGCCCCACTGGAATAGGCCACGCCTCAGAGAAACGCATTTCGGAACCAGAACACGCTCATTATAGGTGGGCTGAACCTGGCAAAAGTGTAGAGAAAGCGTGCAGATACCTAGTTGAATACCCTGTGACGGGTTGTCTGGGACGGATCAAAACTGCTGTTGCAGTGCCTCGCCATAGTCGTGGTCCAGCGAATTGGCAATGCTGTCGTACAGGGTTAACTCTGCTTCGCGGCAAGCACCGTCTGCAATGCAGAATCGATGTCGCTTTCCTTTACCTCCGCAGCCGCTTTGTTATCGACATCCGACTCCTTGTTTTGGCTCATCGGGTTGTTCTGCGCGCTAGCCTAGCAGATTGCCGACCACTTCAGGTGCACCCGCGAGCGCGGCATCGAGCTGCGCCGCATCCTTCCCGCCGGCTTCGGCGAGGTCCGGCCTGCCGCCGCCCGAGCCGCCTACACGCTGCGCGATCTGGCCCACGATCTTTCCCGCCTGCACACGGCTGATCAGGTCCTTGGTCACGCCGACGATCAGTGCGACCTTGCCATCCTCCGCAGCTGAGCCCAGCACTACCACGCCAGAGCCCAGCTTGTTGCGCAGATTGTCGACCAGGGTGCGCATCTGTCCACGATCGAGCGCAGCGACGCGTTGCGACAGCACCTTCACGCCCTTGACCTCGACCACCCGGTCCGCCGCCGAAGCAACCGACGAAGCAGCGGACTTCATCCGTGCCTGATCCAGCTCGCGCCGCAGCCGTTTGATCTCATCCTCTTGCGCGGTGAAGCGCTGGCGCAGCGCTTCCGCGGGCGCGGTCTCGCCTGCGCCCGCGACGTGCGTTGCAAACTGGGCAGCTTCGTACCCGAGGCGAAATTCGCCCAGCGCGCCCATGCCGCTCACCGCTTCCACGCGCCGCACACCAGATGAAACGCTCGATTCGCCGGTCAGCTTCAGCAGACCGATCTCTCCCGTCGCGCCAGTGTGGATGCCGCCGCATAGCTCCGTCGAGAAGCTGCCGATCTTCACCACGCGCACGCGCTCGCCGTACTTCTCGCCAAAGAGCGCCATCGCCTTGTACTCATTCACCGCGACATCGATAGGCACGTCGACCAGCGTCTCCACCTTCGTATTCGTCAGGACCTCGCGGTTCACCATGTCTTCGATGTCCTGCAGCTCTTCATCCGCCACCGGGGAGAAGTGTGAGAAATCAAAACGCAACCGCGACGGCGAAACCAGCGATCCAGCCTGCTTTACGTGCGTGCCCAATATTTGCCGTAGCGCGGCATGGAGCAGGTGCGTGCCGGTATGGTTGCGTCGCGTCGCATTGCGGAACTCCGCATCCACGACCGTGTCCACTTTCATGCCGAGCGCGATCGGCTGCTTCACCAGCACGCGGTGCGCGCGCACACCCTGTATTGGCTGCACGCAGCCGAGCACGTCGGCAAGCACCGTGTTGTGATCCTCCGAACGCAGCCAGCCATGATCGCCCACTTGTCCGCCAGAGTCAGCATAGAACGACGTGTGATCGAGCACGACGTCGACCTCTTCGCCCGCGGCGGCCGCAGGCACGCCGGCACCGTCGCGCACGATAGCAAGCACCTCGCAGTTGGTCGAGACCAGCTGCGAGTAGCCTTCGAAAGCGGTCTTCGGCAGCTCGCGATACGCCGGACTCGCCGACGCCTTGGTGCCGCCCTTCCATGAAGCCCGCGCCCGCGCCTGCTCCTCTGCCCGTGCCGCTTCAAAGCCGGTCAAATCGAATTCCAGGCCCTGATCGCGCGCCGCATCCACCATGAAATCGAGCGGCAAGCCATACGTCTCATAAAGATGAAATGCCTTCTCGCCCGGATACGTCACGGCGTCAGTAGCATGTTTGCTCGCCAGCAGAGGAGCGAAATCCTGTTCCAGCCTCGCGAGTCCTGTCTCCATCACACGCGCAAACTGCCGTTCCTCCGCCAGCACCACCTTGCTCACACGGTCTGCGCTCTCGTTCAGCTCCGGATACGCCCCGGCCATCTCGTCACGCACCGCGAAGACCATCTCGTGCATGAACGGCTCATTCTGTCCCAGCAGACGACCATGCCGGATACCGCGTCGAAGAATCTTGCGCAGCACGTAGCCCCGTCCTTCGTTTGCCGGCAACACTCCATCACTAATAAGGAAGGTTGCTGCACGCGCATGGTCCGCAATGATCCGCAACGATGGATTGCCGAGCAGATCGCCCTTCGCATGCGTGAGCGCAGCAGCTTTCTCAATCAACGGCACGAACAAGTCCGTCTCGAAGTTCGATAACTTTCCTTGCATCACCGCAGCCATGCGCTCCAGGCCGGCGCCAGTGTCGATCGAAGGCTTTGGCAGCAGCGCCAGTTCGCCCTGTGCGCTGCGATCGAACTGCATGAAGACCAGGTTCCATATCTCGACATAGCGGGCGTCATCCTGACCAAAGGGCAGGTCCTTGCCTGGCGTCTCGGACGCGCCAAGGCCCATGTCGTAAAAAATCTCTGAGCAGGGTCCGCATGGGCCGGTGTCACCCATCTGCCAGAAATTGTCCGTCATCCCCATCTCGAAGATGCGCTCCGCCGGTACGTGCTCCAGCCAGAACGCGTGTGCCTCTTCATCGCGCGGCACGCCGTTTTCACCCTTGAAGATGGTTACGTAGAGACGGTCCTTTGGCATCCCGAGCCACTTCTCCGACGTCACCAGTTCCCACGCATACGCAATGGCTTCGCGCTTGAAGTAGTCGCCAAAGCTGAAGTTGCCCAGCATCTCGAAGAAGGTATGATGCCGCCGCGTGAAGCCGACATTTTCCAGGTCATTGTGCTTGCCGCCGGCGCGGACACACTTCTGTGACGACGTCGCCCGGTTATAGGCGCGATTTTCCAGGCCAAGAAAGACATCTTTGAACTGGTTCATACCCGCGTTGGTGAACAGCAGCGTGGGGTCATTGGCGGGCACAAGCGAGGAGGAGTGCACGCGGCGATGCCCCTTCTCTTCAAAGAACTTCAGGAAGAGCTCACGAATCTGATTGCCGGAACGGACTTGCATACGCTCAAGTCTACAATTCGCCGCCGCTTTACGGTGCTCTGGGTGGCCTTCCGGAGACTGAGTGCTCGCAACGCTCCGTCCGGTGTCTTCACGGCTTTCTTACACGACTCCGGCGACAATGACTCGCTGGTTGGAAACTCATGCGCCTCTGTCTAAAGCCGAATGTTCTGCTGATGGTGCTCTGCCTCGCAATCGGGGCCGTGGCGCGAGCCCAGGAAATCCGGAACATTCCACAATTCATCGCGACCCCAGACGGTGGCCCGACCGCGCCGCCGGTCCCGGGCTTTTTTCACCGTCTCGTGAACTACTATCGCGACGATTGGTTTCCGCCGCCGCAGTCATCTGCCGTCCAGACATCTCCCACTCCGCAGAAGCGTGGGCTGCCCTCGCCGCTGGACTCGCCACCACTGCCGAGCAGCGATTGGAGCTACGGTGGATCTCCGGATATCGGGGCTCCCGATGGCAACAGCTATCCGCTGATGACGGCGATCAACGGCGCAAAGTCGCGTTCAAAGGTATACGGATGGATCGAGCCGGGTGTGAACGGCTCCACCTCCAGTCACACCAATGCGCCGGAGGTCTACGACCAGTATCCAGACGCTATCCATCTCGACCAGCTTCTGCTTTACGTGGAGCGGCTACCGGACACTGTGCAAACGCACCACTTCGATTGGGGCTACCATTTCACCGCGGTCTACGGCACGGACTATCGTTACTTCACGGCCAAAGGCTACTTCTCGCAACAACTGCTTCAATTCAACCGCCAATACGGAGCAGATCTTCCAATTGAATACATCGATCTCTACTTCCCGCACGTCGCGCAGGGAATGAACATACGGATCGGCCGTTTTATCTCTGTGCCAGGCATTGAGGCCCAGTTGGCGCCGAACAACTACACCTTCAGCCACTCCATCCTTTACTTCGTCGATCCGTTTACAGATACCGGAGCGATCGCGACCATCAAGCTCTCCGATACATGGCTCGTGCAGGCTCGGGATGACCGATGGACACGACGTGGCGCCATGGACCGACGATGCCCAACCATCCGGCACGCTCTGTCTGAATTACACAGCGCACAGCGTCAATGACAACCTCTACGCATGCGCCAATGGCATCAACGATGGCGGCTATGGCTTCGACAACCTGCAACAGTTCGACATCACCTGGTACCACCGCTTCTCAAAGACGGTGCATGTCGCCACAGAGAGCTGGTACATGTACCAGCATGGCGTCCCGAACGTCGCCGGACGGGTTGAAAATCCCATCACGCCTGAACTTGGTACGAACGGAGCAAGCTGTCATGTAGGCCTCCTGCGCTGCACCGCGCCGGAGTACGCCATCGAGAACTATGTCGAGAAGGAGTTTTCTCCGAAGCTCTTCCTCTCGTTTCGTTCCGAGGTGGTGAATGACCGCCGCGGACAGCGCACCGGTTACACGACGAAGTATTCGGAGAACACGCTGAGCCTGACCAGGTGGATCGGTAGCACCATCCAAATCCGTCCGGAACTACGCTTCGAACATGCGTATGATCAACCTGCCTACGATGGTGGCCGCACCCACTCGCAGTTCACTGCCGCATCCGATCTCATCTTCCATTTCTAAATAACCGGCATGCTTCTGCGGCCGACCTTCATTACGGCGTGTCGTCCGTGCCTTCTGTGCCCAGTCCTTCCAGCGATGCTTCGTCCGGAACCCAGTTGCGCAGCACTTTGAAGACAGTCGGTGGCGCAAACCCAGCCGCGATCAGCCGCCGCATGATGCGTGCTGCGTCCTTCTTGTCCTTCGGCCGAGCTAGATGCTTGCGCTCAATGTATGCGCGGGCCAGTTGCTCTTCGTTCACGTTCTCGTAAGCTGCTTCGAGCGTGGTCGTCACCAATTCCGGATGCACACCCTTCTGCATCAGACCTTGCTGCACGCGCCGACGGCCCAGCTTGTCGTTCTCCTGACGCAGCCGTGGTGTAGTCGGCAGCAAAGCTCGCGTCGTTCAGGAACTTGTAGTCCTTTAGCTTGGCGACTACCGCGGCAATCTTGTGTTCGCCTGCCTCGCCCGCCTCCACGCGCGCACGCAGCTTACGCTTCAATTCAGCGACGGTCTGCGCGCGTCGCCCCAGGGATGCCGTCGCGTAGTCGAACAACGCAGCCTCCGTCAACGGCTCTCGGGCTTTCTTGGGTCGATTGCTCAGCATCTTGCTATTGCTTCCCGCCCATCACTTCGTTGTGGCCGCCTGCGTCCAGCGATCGCACCACGCGTTCACTGTCTTGTACCAAAGCTGCGAGTTCTGCGGCTTTAGCACCCAGTGGCCTTCGTCGGGGAAGTAGAGCATCTCCGACGGCACGCCCAGCCGTTGCAGCGTGGTGAAGAGCTGATATCCCTCGCTTACATCCAGCCGGTAGTCCAGTTGGCTGTGCACCACCAGCGTCGGCGTCTTGAAGCGAGCCGCGAACAGCATGGGCGACCACCGGCGGTACATCAACCGGTTGTTCCATGGTGTCCCGCGAAACTCCCACTCACCGAACCACAGCTCATCCGTCGCTCCGTACGCTGACTCCGGATTGAACATGCCATCGTGCGAGACGAGGCAGCGGAAGCGATCTGTATGTCCGAGGATCCAGTTCGCCATGTAGCCGCCATAACTCCCGCCCAGCGCGCACTCACGCGTCTTGTCAAGAAAAGGGAATTGCGTCTCCGCCGCATCCAGCCCGCGCATCAGGTCGATATACGGACGGCCGCCCCAGTCGCCATTCACGCCATCGACGAAGGCCTGCCCGTATCCCGTCGAGCCCCGCGGATTCACCATCACCACCGCATAGCCATCGGCGGCAAACAGCTCCGCGTTCCAGCGATAACTCCAGCTATCGCCCCATGCCCCCTGTGGGCCGCCATGAATAAGAAACTTCACCGGATACTTTTTCTCGGGATCGAAGCCTGGGGGCCGAATCAGAAATCCCTCCACCCGAACACCGCCCGAGCCCCGAAACCAGTAGTGCTCCATGTCCGGAATATCCAATTGCGTCAGCAGCGAGCGGTTGAGCCGCGTGAGCGGTTGTTCGGTTACGTCGGAGGGCTCCGCCAGCGGAGCGCGTCTGGCATGTGTGCCTCGCAGATGGAGCGTAGGCTCTTTCGCCGGGTGATTCGCCACCGTCGAATTTTTCCGCGGCACCGATTCCTCAGTCAGATTCAGCAGGGTGACCTCGGCTGGCCGCCGTACCGTGGTGCGGCTGGCCACCATGTGCGTATTGTCCGGCGTTACATGCAGATCGCCGTATTCTCCGCGGCGCGCGATGTAGCTGCGCTGGCCGGACGCAAGATCCAGTTGGAAGATCGGCTCCTCACCTTCGTCGCCGGCGGTGAAATAGACGCTCTGCGAATCCGGCGCCCACACCAGTTCATCCACCCAGCGGTCGAAATCCTCCATGGGCAATGTGATCTTCTTCGTCGCGCGATCGTAGAGGGCAAGCCGGAAGCGATCGCTCTCGTAGCCGGCGCGCGCCTGGGACCGCCACGCGATGTACTTGCCATCCGGGGAGTACACGGGGCTGAAGTTGCCGCCCGCGCTGGTCGAAATCTTCACCGGCTTGGCAGCCGGATTCGTCAAATTCAGCGTCCACAGATCCACATGGGTGGAGATCGCCGGCATCGGATCGGTGTTCTCTTCAAATGTCAGCTCGTTGCCATCAGGCGAAAATGCATATGCATCAGGCCCTCCCAGAGAGAACGGCGGCACGTCATGCTCATCGCCGGGGTTCAGGTCGCGCGCCACGCCGCCGCTCAGCATCTGCAGGAAGAGATGCGAACGCCTCTCACCAGTGAATGCATTCCAGTGCCGGTAGAGCAGGTGTGTGAAGATTTTCGCCTTCACCTTGCTCTCGGCCGCTGCCTTTGCGCGCTTGCTGTTGCAGCTCTCTTCGTCAGGTCCCGCGCCGCATTCCGGATACACAGATGAGGTGTAGAGAATGCTTTTCCCGTCCGGCGACCACATCGCCCCATCGGCACCCATCGCAGCGTGCGTCACTTGCCGTGCTTCACCCAGAGTGCCGCTGTGTGGATCGAAGCTCGCTACATATACCTGTTGTTCGCCATCGCGCGAGCTCTGAAACAGCACCTGCGCTCCATCGGGAGAGAAACGTCCGTGTCCCTCACCTGCCTGTGCGGCGGTGATTGGTTTCTCTTCCATCGGCTTCGAACCCACGCCCGTCGTCACCACCCACAGGTGCGATGTTTTTCGGTTTTGCTCCAGATCGACATCTGTCACCGCAAACAGCACCCAATGCCCGTCGGGAGAGAGCGACAGATCATCCAGCCGCCGCATGTGCTGCATGTCCTCGAAGGTCATCGGACGCTGCGTCGGGGCTGGCTGCGAATAGAGCGAGATAGGAAGAAGAACGGGAACCAACAGCGTGGCGCACAGGCAGAAACGCATGTCGAACTCGCAAGGGGGAGATGGCAGGACTCCCTATCCTACCTGCTCCCTGCCGCCGCCGATAGAGCGTTTTCACTGTAGGTGTGCCCACGTGCGCCATTGTTCGCGTGGCTCTTCCGTCAAGAAAAGCCACATTTGGCGAAAGCTTGGCCAATATCCAGTAACCATGAAAATGTTCTAGCAAAAGAAATGCGGAGACCGCGCTGAACACGGTCTCCGCAAAGACGTCTCGCGTTGCAAACTACTGCGAATCTCCAGGCGCGCCTGGCGCACCAGCCGGTGCCGGCGTGCTGCTTGGCGCAGGAGCTCCTCGGCTTCCATCCGGCGGTCCATCGGGTCTGCGGCGCCCTCGCGGCCCACGCATGTCATCCGGACCGCGCCGTCCAAAGCGGTCGCTCGGCCCCAGCGTTTGCAGCGTCTTCCATTGCGCGGTGGTCAGCACACCGCGCAGCCCCAGCAACATCCGTGCGTTTGCTTTTTCCAGCTCAGCGCGTGACTGCGCGACCTTGTCGATCTGCGCCAGGATGCGCGTCTCGTCAGGCTGTTCCGCCGAAAGCAAGGGCTCGAGAATCGCCTCGTCCTTTTCCACCGCCGCGTGCTCGTCGATCAGCTTGAGCCGGCTCTGCAGAAAAATGTCGTCCATCTTCTTCTGCTGATCCGCGCTCAACCCCAGTTTTTGCGCGACATCCGGGTTGTTCCACCAACGGCCCCGCGGTCCCATGCGAAAGGCGCGTTCCATCGGCGGGCGGTGCGCTGCCATTGGCCCACCTTCCATACCGCCTCCCATGCCCGGTCCCTGCATCTCTGCAAGTGACGGCGGTGGTGGCGCATTCATCGCCAGTTCCTGCCCTATCAGTGTTTGTCCGCTCAGCAGCAGGGCTGCAGTGACTGCGCAATGTATAGCGCGCGTCTTAAGTATGGAATGCATTGTGTTCCTTCTCCCTTGAACCAATTGCGATCTTGTATTTTCTAAACACTATTGCCGCGACGCCGTATCACCAGTGGAATGCGCGGTGCTGCCGTTTGCCGTATTCCATGACAGAGGCTGCATCGCCTCCGGCACTTCCTGCGACACATCCTGATCCACCTCTTCCAGCAGCGCATTGTCGCGAGCCAGATCCTGTTTCTCATCTTGCTGCTGCTGGCGTTGCTGCACCTGCGCTTCCATGGCGGCTCGGTGCGCCTTCCATCGCGGCCCACCGATGGCGAAGATGAGCAGAAGAGCGATGCTCACCGCCGCCCAACTCGCGGCCATGCCGCGCCAGCCCCGCGCTGCCGCGGCCTTCGAATCCCGCCACTCCTGCGCGGCTGCGCCTCGTGACTCGTGCCACTCCTGAATCAGCGCTGCGCGTTCTTCGCCCCACTGCCGCGCCGCTGCGCTGAACCAGCTCAGCGCATCCTGCAGTGGCTTCGTGTGCGCCTGGCACTCCGGGCACTCTGCAACATGCATCCGCTCCGGCTCCGTAGCATCGCCCATCTGCCAGCGCATCAGCGCTTCTTCGTTCAAATGCGCGTACGTATTGTTGTTCATCGCGCCTCCCCTACCTGTTGCTTCACCGCGTTCAGTGCGCGGTACAGGTGTGACTTCACCGTGTTCAGATTCAACTGCATGGCCTCGGCAATCTCCGGCAGCTCCAGTTCTTCCACAAAACGCAGAAGAAAGATGTTGCGCTGCCGCTCACTCAGCGTCTCTACCGCGCGCCATACCGTCGCCACGCGCTCTCGTGCGATAAGCCGGTGCTCGGTCGAGCTCTTCATGTCCGGCAGCCGGTCACTCATCTCCGATGCATCCAGCATTGCCGCCCGCTTCCAGAAGCGCAGCTTCATATTGCGCTGGTGGTCGCGCACCAGGTTCACTGCAATCCGCATCAGCCACGTGCTCATCGCGCACTCGCCGCGAAAGCTGGATTGCGCTGTGTGCGCCCGCAAAAAGCAATCCTGTGTCAGCGACTCGGCCACGTCTTCATCGCGCGTGGCAAACAGGATGTAGCGAAACACACGCCCCCGGTAGAGGCGCATCCACTCCTCGACGCCGTCGGCGGCGGTTACGACAGGCGCCGGGAACTCACCGGTTGCCATAGCATTCGCGATCACATGTTCCATGCACACACATAGACGATCCCGCAGGCCTGGAGTTTACAGCGAAAACATGGCGAAACCGGTCCCTTGGCGAGTTTGATCGATTCGTCCCGGGCGCCGGTGACGCACCCTAAAGTAGGGCTGCACTTTCAAAGGCAATCTGTGCCGCCTCCGCCGCCGGCAGCGTCCAGACCGCCAGCCCGGCATTCGGATCGCTCAATCGCCCCGGCTGAAAGATGCTGCGCTCGTTCAGCTCTTCATCCAGGTCTGCTCCCGCCCAGCGCAGCTCGCGGCATACCCGCGCCCGCACCATGGGTTCATCCTCGCCGATGCCGCCGCCAAAGAGGATCGCTTCCGCCCCGCCCAGCGCCGCCAGGTACGCGCCGACCTGCTTGGTCACGCTGTAGCAGAACATCTCCATTGCCAGCGCCGCCTGCGAGTGATCGAGCTGTTTCATCAGCACGCGCGTATCCAGCGAGATCCCGGAAACCCCCAGCAGCCCGGATTTCTTGTTCAGGACATCGAGTGCGCCGCTCACATCCATCCCCGCCTGCTCTACCAGCACCTGCACAATTGCCGGATCGACACTGCCGCTGCGCGTGCCCATCATCAGCCCCTCCAGCGGCGTTACCCCCATCGAATTGTCCACGGCCACGCCATCGCGAATCGCCGTCGCCGAGCAACCGCTCTCCAGATGCAGCGACACCAGCCGGATCTCCCCAAGCGGTCTCTTTGATTCGAGCGCATACCGTTCCAGCAGGGAACGATGCGAGAAGCCGTGAAATCCATATCGCCGAATGCCGTGCTTGTCCGCCAGTGCGGGGGGCAACGGATAACGCCATGCCACCTCCGGCATCTTGCGATAGAACGATGTATCGAAAGCTGCGGCAATCTTCAGCCCCCGCGCATGCTTTCTCAGCGCGCGTATTACCTCCAGCGAGCGCGCGTTGTGCAGTGGCGCGAAGCGTTGCAGATCTTCGATCTGGTGTTCCACGGACGCGTCGACCATCGCTGGCCTGTCGAAATGTTCTCCCCCATGAACAACCCGAACCGCCGCCAAAGCGACGTCCTCATAATCGGCGCCATGCTCGTCCGCATGCTTGCGAAGCCAATCCAGCAACTCTCCCGTCGCATCGGTGAAGCTCTGCGCGTCTATGTCGTGCGACTCCGCCGTTTCGCGCCCTTGCATGCGCGAGAAGGTCGCCGGCGTATCCTTGCCGATGTTCTCCACCATGGCGCTGGTGCGTGTCAGGCTCTCGCAGCCAAAGCGCTGCTCCGCCCGAACCTCCACGACATCCGCCTTGAGCGAATTGCTGCCCGGATTGAGTGTCAGGATGATTGCCATCGAGCCGCCTCTAATTGGATTAGGATGCTGGCCGCAAAAGCAGATGGCGGCCTTCCCGGCCGCCATGCTTTTCTCAATGACCACTCCAGTCTATTGCTGCGGTGCAGGCGCAGGTGCCGTTGCCGGCGCGCTAGTTGCAGCCGGTTTCCCAACCATCCGGACAGCCTTGTCCACGATCGCGTATAGCAATTGTTGGTGGTCCAGTCGTGCCTGCTGTTTGATGTACATGCCCATGCGCCGTCCATCCTCTCGCGAATCCGGAAGCGTCAGGTCACGCTTCTGCGCTGAGAACTGCGCCATCGTCTTCACGATCGCGAAGAAGCCCGCCTCGGTCTCGCCGCCCTGATGCCATGCATCGGAAACCGTGTCGGTGGCCACCTGATCGATGGTCCAGTTTTGGGTTGTTGCGGTATCCGCCGGTGCGCTCTGCGCCTGGGGTGCCGCCAGCAGACATACCGGGCACGCCAGACCTATGGTTAGAACGAGGATTCTCGATACGCCTCTCATGCAATCAGCCTTTCTTGCGCGCCTGCGCATCTAGCGGTACCGCCTGTGGTCACGCTTGCTGTCCTGATTCGCCTGGCCGAGAATTGCTCCGATTCCGGCACCGGCTGCACCTCCCACGAGGGTGCCCTTCAGGCCGCCTCCAATCACCGCGCCCAGCACCGCGCCCCCGGCAGCGCCAATTGCCGCGCCGGTTCCCGGGCCGACACCGCCCTGGTCACGACGATGCCGCCGGTCCCGGTCACGATCTCTCTGGCTGTAGTAGTTCCCGCCACGGCCGCCATCGCGCACCCCGTTATAGAAACGATCGCGCTGTTGAGCCAGCGCCGGCAGCGTAACCAGCACCAGAAATAGAAGGCTAAGGAACACGCTCGTAGTTCGTCTCACGATGTCTCCTTTTCTTGACTTGCGCAGGTTACACCCTTTGCATGAAAACCAGCACCCGCGCACTGCTATTCTGATGCAGTCTTCTCCTATGGAGGCCACATCGCAGTCGTGGGCGTATCGTTTTCATGCTGGGCGCGTCTTAACTGTTTGAGAGGTCTTTCGCGCTCCGCCATGGTCAAGAGGAACCATCGTTTCATGCCTCGCCTCATTACACTCGGCCTGCTCGGTCTTCTGTTGTATCCCCTGCCTCGCCTGCATGCCCAGGCCAGCTATACGCAGTTGCAGCCGACCGACTCCGGCTATGGCCCGCTCGATAAGTCCACCCCGTCCATCCCTCCCGAACAGATCATCCAGAAGTTCGCCGCGAAGGAATCCGAGTTCCGTCAGGCGATGGGCCAGTACACCTACACCCGCAGCGTACTGATCGAAACCCTCAACGACGACAACAAGCCCGACGGCGTCTACCAGCAGGTCACCGACATCTCGTACGACGGCAAGGGTGGGAAGCTCGAGCACGTCACTTTCGCGCCCGCCAACACCCTGGAACGTATGATCATGACCCCGGCCGACATGTCGGATATCGAGCATCGGCTCCCGTTTGTTCTCACCACGGAAGACCTTCCGCTCTACAACATCGCCTACGTGGGCCGCCAGAAGGTCGACGAGCTCGACACATACGTCTTAGATGTCACGCCGAAAAAAATCGAGAAGGGCCAGCGGTATATCCAGGGACGCATCTGGGTCGATCAGAAAGACCTGCAGATCGTTGTCGTGAGCGCAAAAAACGTTCCGGACGATCTTCGTCCCGGCCACGAAGACCTCTCACTGCCGTTCACCACCTATAGAGAACAGGTCGATGGACAGTTTTGGTTTCCCGTCTACAGCAAAGCCGACGGTATTCTGCACTTCTCCGGCGGCAAGGGCTACTTGGCGGACGATATCCATACACGTTCCATCGTCAAGTACACCAACTACAAACGCTTCGGCTCCTCCATCAAGATCACCTTCGAAGGCCAGGACATCACCAAGAACAGCCAGCAGCCCGCGCAGGGCAATACTCCCGCCGGCCAAACCCAAGGTCAGCCTCAGCCCCAAAGCCAGCCCGCGACTCCGCCAGCACCGCACAAATAAGCGGTGGGCTGGAACATCCTGCCAATACCGTGATATGACGATGAAGTCATGACTCCGACCACACAGCAGGATCCGGCAGAGGCAGCAAAGCGGCGCGCCGCACAATGGGCAGCAACCCAGGTGGAAGATGGCATGGCCGTCGGCCTCGGGTCCGGGTCCACCTCAGCGCTGGTTATCGATGAGATCGGCCGCCGCGTCCGCGATGGCCTGCGCATCGTCGGCATCGCCACATCCCTGCAGTCGCATCACCAGGCGGAATCGCTCGGCATCCCGATTACCGACTTCGCACGCCAGCCCCACCTCGACCTCACCATCGACGGCGCCGACGAGGTGCAGCGCGGCACACTGGCGCTCATCAAAGGACACGGTGGCGCGCTGCTGCGCGAGAAGATTGTCGCCATGGCCAGCCGCCGCATGCTGGTCGCAGTCGATCCACGCAAGATCGTCGACCGGCTCGGCTCCGTCTTTACCGTGCCTGTCGAGGTCGTTCCCTTCGGCTGGGAGACCACGCAGAGACGCCTGCGCGATGAGGGCTTTGTCTCCGAGCTTCGCAGGAACGAGGATGGCCAACCCTACATCACCGACGGCCAGCATTACATCCTGCACTGCAAACTCATTGAATCGGGCTTCACCCCGGAGCAGGCAGCCGAGATCTTCAAGCGCACCACCGGCGTCGTCGAGCACGGCCTGTTCCTCGGCATCGCCAGCAAAGTTGTCATCGGTACCGCAGACAAAATCGACTTCCTCGAACGCACACAGAAGTGACGCCTTAAGGATGGTCGGGCGCCAGGTCCATCTCGCGCAGCCAGCCGCGCACTGCCCGTCGCGCGTTCAGGTCTTCGCCCTCCAGCCAGGTGCCGATCCGCCGATAGATCACGACCACGTCGCCTTTCTTCAATCGTGTCCGCGCGGAGCTGCCGTCTACCGGAGCCTCGCGCACGTCCGCGCTCGCCACGCTCACCAGCCGTACGGAGGTCCACTTTCCATCCATTACGGACGGCTCCTCGTAGGGCGCCGATACGAATTCATCGCCAGTCGCCGAGCAGCCCGGCGGATCGCCCTCCATCCGCAACTTCGCCGTGTCCTTGTCAAAGCTCAGTGTGCCGTTCGTCGTAGCCACATCGGGAGGCGACCAGGCTGTCACTTTGAAGGCGCCATTCGCATCGCTCCCCAGCGTCCCGCGCAGTACAAACAGGCAGCTGAACTGCGGCGCATCTTCTGTGCCGTTGCCCGCTCGCGCATCGGAAAACACGCCGGTCACGGTGGTGCCGTCCACTCCCAGCGTCAGGTTGCCGTAAAGCCCGGACTTCGCCTGCGCGCATGCGGCGCCGGCTCCCGCCGCGGCTGCCATGGTGAGAAGAATGACTCTTCCGATTGCCGCCTTCATGCTCGCAAGCCTAAACGATCGTGAGCACCTTGGGCCCGTTGGGACAGCTACAATTGAGGGAACGTTCACCATGCCCAGTCCCGCCATCCCCGTGCAACACGTCATTGACGATCTTCGGATCCGTTCCGCCAATGTTGTCGACCCACCGCTCACGCTCGAAGCGGAACGCCCCATCGGCGATACCGCCGCCAGTCTCGTCTATCAGACGCGCCAGCAGATCCTCAAGATCCTCGGCCTCACCGACCGCCGCCTGCTCATCGTGGTCGGCCCCTGCTCTATCCACGACACCGACGCTGCCCTCGAATACGCGCGCCTGCTGAAACCCGTCGCCGCCGAGCTGGCGCAGGACCTCCTCGTCGTCATGCGGGTCTATTTCGAAAAGCCGCGCACCACGGTTGGCTGGAAGGGCCTGATCAACGATCCGCATCTCGACGAATCGCATCGCATCAACGACGGCCTGCGCATGGCGCGCAATCTTCTCCTCGACCTCGCCGAGATGGGCGTCCCCGCTGGCAGCGAATTCCTCGACCTCATCACGCCTCAATATCTCGCCGCACTTGTAAGCTGGGGCGCCATCGGCGCGCGTACCACCGAAAGCCAGCTTCATCGCCAACTCGTCAGCGGCCTCTCCTGCCCGGTCGGCTTCAAGAACGGCACCTCCGGCGACGCCGGCATCGCCATCGAAGCCATCCTCTCCGCGCGCCAGCCGCACACCTTCCTTGGCCACACCAAGGACGGCCAAACGGCCATCTTCGCCACCGACGGCAACCCCGATTGCCATTTGATCCTGCGCGGCGGCCGCGGCGTTACCAACTACAGCGCGGCCGACGTGGAGCGCATCGCCGGACTGGAAACAAAAGCCTGCCTGCAACCCGCCATGATGATCGACTGCAGCCATGCCAACAGCCGCAAGGACCACACACGCCAGCCTCTCGTATGCCATGACGTTGCCGCGCAGATCGCCGGTGGCGATCGCCGCATCATCGGCGTCATGCTGGAGAGCAACCTCGTCGCCGGCGCGCAGAAGCACGTGCCTGGCCAGCCGCTGGTCTATGGCCAGAGCATGACCGACGCCTGCATCGGCTGGGATGAGACGGTGCCGCTGCTACGCGAGCTCGCTGCTGCGGCGCGCACTCGCGGCTGATGCCTCGTCAGCCTTTGCGTGCTCCAGCGCAAGCAGCTTCTCCTTGCGCTCCTTGCCCCAGCGATAGCCGGTGAGCTGCCCGTTCTTGCCCACCACGCGATGACATGGAACCACCAGCGCTACTGGATTCCGTGCACATGCCCGCGCCACCGCCCGCACCGCGCGCGGCTGTCCCAGCTCTTTTGCCACAGCCGAGTAGCTTCGCGTTTCGCCCCGCGGAATCGACTGCAGCAGCTTCCAGACACGCTGCTCGAATACCGTCGCGCGCAGATCGAGCGGGAGATCCAGCGCCACCGGATGTTCC
Organism: uncultured Acidobacteriaceae bacterium; assembly: GCA_963815025.1. Lineage (GTDB taxonomy): Bacteria > Acidobacteriota > Terriglobia > Terriglobales > Acidobacteriaceae > KBS-83. The sequence goes on from CAWFFD010000002.1 coordinate 1,756,959, forward strand.
GTCATCCGCGAGATCACCGCGCGTGCCGTCGCACCGAGGCGTTCGTCCTTCACAATTTCCGCCTGGACATCGGCAGCAGGGAAGCGCTCGCGCAGCTCTTGCTCCATCGCTATCGCGTCATCACCCAGCGTCACCGCGCACAGCCCGCGGGCTGTCGCCGCCACCAGCACTTTGCCGAGAGGACAATCTGTCACCAGAAAGCGGATCGTCTCGCCCAGCCCGCCCTTGCGGAATCGCTCCGGCCGCATGCCCAGCCGGGCATCCGCCCCCTCGTACATGCGGCTCGATGAGCTGAAGCCCGCCTCGTAGATCGCATCCGTCACACTGCTGCCGGTCGCCAGCCTGTCACGCAGCAGAGCGGAGCGCCGATCGATCTGATAATGTCGCGGACTCACGCCCAGCACGCGCTCGAACATGCGCTGCACCGTGAAGGGACTCATCGCCGTCAGCCGGCCCAATTCCTGCAATGTCACCACTCGGTCGACATGCCGGTCGAGGTAGTCGCACAGCCGCCGCACCGTCTCCGCCTCGGCATGCTCGCCTGCCGGATGACAGCGCCGGCACGCACGGTAACCCGCCGCCATCGCCGCATCCGCATTCGCAAAGAAGCGCACGTTCTGCCGCGCCGGCCTCCGGCTCGGGCAGCTCGGACGGCAAAAGATGCCCGTCGTCTCCACCGCATACACAAACTGTCCATCTACTGACGCATCCCGCGTCTGCACCTGCAGCCACGCCCGCTCACCATCGAACGGGGCATCAAACGAGGCCTTCATCTCCACTGCCTTCGCTGTCGTTGGAACCACCTGTATCGTCGCCATGTCAGCATACTGCGCTCACCGGCGCCATGGCGCGCTCCGGTTCTTGCCGTGGAAGTTAGGAAATACGGCCTCAACGTTTCGCCGGAATTTCCAGCGCAACGGGCGGTGTCACATGATGCACTTTCGCGAAGTTCCCCTGATCGATTCCCACGCTCAACCGCCCGCGCGAATCGATGTAGAGCAGTCCATCACCCACCGGCACATCGCTGAACGTCTTCACGAACGGTAGCGTATATGCCTCTCCCGCAATCGTCACTGGAACGCGATCGCCGACCGAATAGCCCAGCTTTGAAAAGCTCTCCGCCGTCACATTCAGCACCAGGTTGCCGAATGGCCCATCCGTCCCGATCACCTGTCCATGCAGGCCGTTTGTATCTACCGTTGCCGTCGTGTTCTTCAGGCGCACCAGCTTTGCAAGATCGAGCGCGGGCCCGGCATCGGCCCAGTCGTCGCCGCGGGCCAGGTGCGCTCCCGCGGGCGAAAAGATGTCGCGGCCATGAAAGGTCGAGGACAGCTTCGCACCAATCATCCACGCCGGATTCGTGATCTCCCTTGCGCCCACTAGCCCGTCGCGGTCCGCCAGTTGTGTGATCAAGCCATTGTCCGGAAGCACGAAGTACTGGCCGATCTTCGACTTAGCAATGATCGCCTTGCGCGTGCTGCCCACCGTCGGGTCGATCACCGCGACGAACACCGCGTCGTGCGGAAAGTAGGGCGCGGAGCCCGCCAGAAATCGGCCCGCCTGGGCAATGTCGAATGGTGTCACCTGGTGGGTGATGTCGATGATCCGCGCGTGCGGCGCAATGCCGAATATCACCGCTTTGCAGATGCCGATCGCATCGTCCTTCACATCGAAATCGGTCATGAAGGCGATCACGCGTGGCGGCGGCTCGGTTTGCGCCACGAGTACAGGGAACACGAACAGCAGCAGCGCAAAGGCCAACAGCGCACCGCGGAATCGAACTGCAGAGCGAGAAAGCACAGGCGTCTCCAGGCTAGAGAAAAGATGACAGCTTCAGGTCAGCATAGACCGTTTTCACAAAAAGATAAGGATTCGTGCGAGCTGCTGACGCAGCTTTCCGTTAAGAAAGCTGCTCCTCTCAAATGCTGATGAACACAACTTGATTGTGGAAAAGGGAACTGTGCCGTCAAGCCCATCCCATCAAGGCAGCAGTCCAAACTCCGCCACGCCGGTTTGCGTGCCCACAAACACCTTCCCATTCACAATCACCGGCGTGATGAACTTGTTCCCATTGCCAAAGCTGTCGCGGGCTCCCGCTGCCTGACTGCTGTTGTAGAGTTCTTTGCTCAGATTCGTTGCATCGTAGGCGTGCAGCACATTGAGCTGTCCCGTATTGCTCTCCACCGCCCACACAATGCCGTCCTGTGTTCCGTTTGCCGAGACGCTCGGCGTGCTTCCCGGATACGGGAACACCACCACCGACTGGCTCGCGGGCGTCGTCGCCAGCTTTGCCTGCGTGATTGGGAAAGCCTTCAGCGTGTCGTTCTGGCCTGCGTAATACACCGTGCTATTGAAATAAGCCGGAGATGACCACGCACCATTTGCCAGTGCGTTTGGCAAGTCCTGATAAAGATTGCTGTTATTCGCGGTCTTCTGGTTGAATTTGCCGAGGTTATCGCGGTCGCCCACAAAAACGTTGCGGTCCTTTCCCGCGCCGACCATCAGGTGCCGCGTAGTGCCGGAAACATCCGTCATGTCGGGCAGCAGCAGCGCGCCTCCCGAGCCCATGTCGATGTCGCCATTTGACTCCGCTATGGTGTTGTACGGTTCGAAAAAGTCGGCGACGGCAAGCTTGCCGCCGGCTGTGCTCAACTTCATCATCGCGTTGCCGTAATCCTGCTGCGCGGGAAATCCATTGCCGTCGAAGCTCGGATCCATTGTGCCGTTCGCATCCAGGAAGTAGATGTTGCCGTTTGCATCCGATGCCAGCCCATTGCCCGCCATCCAGATCGAGCCTTCGCTGCCGTTCGGCGTCAGGTTCAGGATGGCAGTCTGCTGGAGCGTGCTTTCGCTATAGGCCATCACCCACCCGGTGTAAAGCCCGTCGTCGCAGTGCGAAGTCCATGCCAGATAAATGTTTCCATTCAACAGCAACAACCCCGCGCGCTCGGCATACTGGCCGGGAGTGAAGGGGACCGTCCCGTTCATCTCCCCTGCTCCAGTGCCGGGATAGCTACCCGTAATCTCTACCGGGCTGCCGGTCAGCTCAGCACCCGTCGCCAGACTCAGCGCGTGCAGTCGCTGGTGATATGTGTAGCTCTTGTCTGGTTTCTGAAGGGCGCTCATCGCAACGGCATAGATCACGCCCTTCGCACGATCGATCACCGGTGTGGACGTGATGCCGATCTCGGGCGAGATTTGACCGCAGCTATGGTCGTCGCTTGGAACTTCTCCGGTTCCCAGCAGCGATGTCTTCCATATTTGCGCGCCCTTGTCCGCGTCGAACGCATACAAGCTGCCATGCTCCGTTGCCATATAGAGCACATTCGTCGCAGCTCCTGCTATATTGAGCCCGGCCAGATACAGCGGCTGCGCATCCACCTTTCCATCACCCGGAAACATTGCGATCTTCCCAAAGGTCGCGCTGGTCACGTTCGCCGGCGTCAGCACGGTCTCCTGCCCATTCAGCCCGTCGCGTGAATTGTCGAAGTGATAGGTGGTCACATCCGGCGAACTCCCCACGGGCGGGGGCGGTGGCGCTGCTGACGCCTGCACCGTCAGCGCGAGCGTAGCCGCGTGCGATAACGCTCCGGAAGTGCCGGTGAACGTCACCGTCGAGCTTCCCACAGCGGTGCTCGCATTCGCGGTGAGTGAAACAGATTGCCCCGTGCCCGGTACCAGCGTCAATGACGCAGGATTAGCCGTCACACCCGCGGGAAGCCCCGTGATCGCCACCGCGACCGGTGCAGAAAAGCCGGTAATCGGCGTTGCCGTAATCACGAGCGCGTTGGCCTGCGCGCCCTGTGCGACAGTCAAAGCGGTGGGGTTCACCGACATGGTGAAGTCCGGTGGCGGCGCGGCGGCCACGATCAAGGTTGCAGTTGCGGTATCGGTCACGTTCACGGAAACGCCGGTTACCGTAAGTGTCCCGTGACTTGCAGTCACAGTCGTGTCTGCCTTCAGGGCTACGTTCTGCCCCATGCCACCCGTCACCATCAACGTGGCAGGGCTGACCGTGACGCCTGCTGGAAGTCCGCTGAAGGTGAATGTCACCGGCGCATTGAAGCCGCCTGTCGCAGTCGATCCAACGCTGATGGACTGCGTCGTACCGCCAGTCAACATAATCGGTGAGGGAGCCACCACCACCGCGAAGCCTGCCCCGGTGCCGGAGCCACCACAGCCCGTCAGGCACATTCCGTCTGCCGCAAGAACCATCAAGAGACTGAGCAGCAACTTCCGCATGCCTGGAACCCCCACGAACAGCCCGAAAGCATCTGTGCGCCGGACGATATAGTCGCCGGCAGGCAGGTGCCTGGTTTCAGTGAAAGCCAAGGCCCGTTCCTTCTTGAGAGGGAGCGGGCCATAGGAGACGCACGGTGTTCTCTGGGATACGAATGACTGCAGGGATACGGACGGCTTATGCGTTCGCTGCAACTGCGGTCTTCTTCGCCGCATTCCGCAGGGTCTCCGCCTTGTCCGTGTCTTCCCAGTGGAAGTCCTTTTCCTTGCGGCCGAAATGGCCGTAAGCCGCGGTCTTCTTGTAGATGGGGCGTCGCAGGTCCAGCGATTCGATGATGCCCTTGGGCGTCAGCGAGAAGTTCTCGCGGATCAGCTTCTGCAACTCCACTTCGCTGATCTTGCCCGTGCCGAAGGTATCCACCAGCACGCTCACCGGCTCCGCCACGCCGATCGCGTAGGCAAGCTGCACTTCAACGCGGTCGGCCAGTCCGGCAGCCACGATGTTCTTCGCGATGTAGCGCGCCATGTATGCAGCGGAGCGGTCTACCTTTGTCGGATCCTTGCCGCTGAAGGCGCCGCCACCGTGCCGGCCCATGCCGCCGTAGGTGTCCACGATGATCTTGCGTCCGGTCAGTCCGGTGTCGCCCATCGGGCCGCCAATCACGAAACGTCCCGTCGGATTGATGTGGTACTTCGTGTCCTGGTCCAGCAGCTTTGCGGGAATTACAAATTGAATCACGTTCTTCAAAATGTCGCGCCGCAGTTCGTCATTGCCCACATGCTCGGCATGCTGTGTCGAGATCACCACGGCGTCTACGCGCACCGGCTTGCCGTTCGCATCGTATTCCACCGTCACCTGGCTCTTGCCATCGGGCCGCAGGTAGGACATCAGGCCATTCTTCCGAACTTCGGTCAGCCGGTACGTGAGCTTGTGCGCCAGCGAGATGGGCGTCGGCATCAGCTCTTCCGTCTCGTTGGTGGCATAGCCGAACATCATGCCCTGGTCGCCCGCGCCGCCGGTGTCCACGCCCATCGCAATGTCGCCGGACTGCTTGTTGATCGTCGAGATCACCGAGCAGGTATTCGAATCGAAGCCGTACAACGCATTGTCGTAGCCAATGGAAGCGATCGTGCCGCGCACCAGCGATTGAAAGTCGACATAGGCCTGGGTTGTGATCTCACCGGCAATGACCACCAGGCCGGTGCAGGTCAGCGTCTCGCAGGCGACGCGGCTGAAGGGATCCTGCTCCAGGCAGGCATCGAGAATCGCGTCGGAAACCTGATCGGCAATCTTGTCCGGATGGCCTTCGGTCACCGACTCCGAAGTGAATAGAAACTTATCGCGTGGTTGTGACAAACGAGCTTCCTCCTGTACCTTCTCTGCTCACCGGCCGGAATGTGATTGGGAATTCATTCAGGGTCGTAGTGCGGTAGGCAGGCTGCCCCAACAAGAAGCGTCTAGGGCGGCACATTTACCGTACCAGACCCGGCGAAGACGCGGCAAAGATCATCGGGCTGAAGTGCGCCAGATCGCTGTTAACGGGTCGATTTCCCCTGTCAATGGGACGGCATTTCTAACGTCCTGCCGTGTCTGGTTTCAGCACATACAGTCGATACCCCGATGGCGGCTGCGGCCGTCCCCACCAACGAACCAGATGCGGCGGGGTACGTTCCGCGGCAAGTGTGTAGTGTGCGTTGAGCCATTGTTCGAATGCCGGCCATGTATCGAGCTTCTGATATCCGCTCATGCCCTCGAGAAAAAATCCGCTCACCACGACAAACACCGCCGGTGGCCGCGTCTCCACTGCGTTCAGGAATCGATGCCGCACCTGCAGCACTGCAGGTTGGTCCTCCGGTCCAAAGAGATACAGATCGTAGAGGACACCCGTAGCCGGCTCCAGCCGCATCGTGTCGAGCGTGGGCAGGCATTCATTGATGGTGTCGATGCACTGCACGCGCCGGTTCAGATCGCCGCCGACATGACGCAAGTCCGCCGCCAGCATCGCGTCAAACTCCTGCGGCTTCGCCACGAAGCGATGGATCCTGAGGAGCGCCCGTGGCGCCATCACCAGGCAGCCATAACAGAGTCCCCCTAGCGCAATGTAGCCCGCAGCATATCGCGCGACGTTTCGCTTCACGCCATCCCGCGCGCGCCAGGCCGTCGTCAGATCCAGCCCGATCAGCAACAGCAGGAACGCCAGCAGCGGATACCGCTGGTAGGGAAGCGGCTTCGCCTGAGCCAGCAGCGCGAGCAGGCTGAGAAGCACCGCTGCGCCGATCAGCACCCGCTCAAATCGCTGCCACGCCGGCCCGCGCAGCGCGGCGCATACCAGCCACAACCCGGCCAGCGGCTCCAGCGGCGAGATGCTGTGAGCCAGCGAGTGTCCCAGGCTTTGCCGGTCAAGCAGTGCATAGTAGGGCAGCAACACGCGCTCGGTCGCCAGCCACGCATCCAGTGCATGCTTGTGTGCCAGCCATAGCAACATGGCCGCCAGGGGTAGAGCCATCGCCGCGATCCCGATCAGTGTCCAGTGCAGCCAGCCGCGCGGATGCGCAGGCGCGCTCGACTCCCGCGCCTGCCCCCCTGCTCCTCCTCTGCTCCTCCCGGCTTCTCCCCCTCGTGCTTCTCCCCATAGTCCCGCGCGATAGGTTGCGCCATCACCAGCAGCACCACGCCCAGCGGTCCGGCGGTCGGCTTGATCGTCGCGCTCAATCCCACGGCCAGTCCGAAGGGCGCCAGGTACCACCAACGGTCGCGCCTGATCGCCTCAAGCAGAAACGCCACCGCCACCACCAGCAGGGCAGCGATCACCAGGTCACGCTGTCCCGCCTGCTGCACGCCATCCTGTCCATGCACCAGCAGCAGCATCACCGTTGCGAAGAGCGCCGCAAAGCGCGAGTAGGGCCGCGCGATGACGAAATAACCAAGCCCGTAAGCGCGATCAGTCCGAAATCGAAGATGCGCCAGCTCACATCCCCCGATGTGGCCAGGCGCATGCCGAAAGCCGTCGCCCAATACGCGCCGGGCATGTTGATATCCACAAAATCCCGATACGGCGCCCAGCCATGTCGAATCAGGAAGACCGTATAGCGCAGCAGCGCCGCATCGCCCACCATCGGCCAGTGCCAACTCATCACCAGGAACACCAGCGAACAAACGATCAGCACCGCGCCGAAAAACCACAACCATCCCGAAGCGGCTCGAGAAGAAGTTTTGTCGGTGAGGGCCGGCGACGCATGCATCGTGCGACAGCCTAGCAGCCGTTGCGCAGGAACGATTTCATCGGCTGCGGTGCGGAGGGCTGGGCACGTCCGGCGATCTTAAACGGCAGGCCGTCCATTGCGTTGACATAAATTCGCGGCAGGTGAAGGTCGTCTCCACATTCGCCCACAAACAGGTTGAGGGCCGGCCGAATCGTTTCAGCGGAAAGCGCGCGCGGCGCTCTGAATTGGCTGTGATGAGGGAATTTGCAAGAACAGCAAAGGGGAAGGCGCACATTTGCGCATCACTCGCATCTGCGGCAGACGGCAGCCACGCGTGACAGCTTAGTTGGACGCGATGGGAGTGGGGCGGACTCGGCAGTCAGTGCGGAAGAAACACCCTGGCTCTTCGTGGCGGCTGCGGCCTTGTTGTGCACGTAGCCCCACACAAACCAGCCCATACCGATCACCAGCAGCAGCAGTGCCACGACACCGGCCCAGCGTGGTCGAATTCCTCGCGTCAGAATCGCGGCCACGGGAGCGGCCTACATTCTCCGCAAACTCCGCCCACGCGCGGTCCTCTTCAGTGATGATGGTGTCCTCTGGCTGGCCGATCTCCATATAGCGCTTCACCCACACTTCTTCGTCCAGCCCTGCCGTACGCGCATAGCTGCGCACAATGCTGCGACGGAAGACGCCGCCCGGCAACTGATCGAATCGCTCCTGCTCTACTGCCTGCAGGTAGCGCGTGGTGATCTTGGTCGCTGCGGCGATCACTTCGAGCGCCACGCCTTTCGCTTCCCTGGCCTTTTTAAGGTCCTCTCCAAAGCTGCCCATGCTTACACCTTGGCGCCTTTCCAATTTCGCCGGGGGCACTGAATTTCCTATTGTGGCCCCGGGCGCCTGCCGCTTAGTCTCTTGAATACAAAGGCGTGCTGAGTGATCTATTACCAAAGTCTGGTGACCACCGTACGCTTTTTCCTCAACCCGGGGACCACCACTTTTCGGGCATTACCCCTCATCCCCCATAAGGCATCAGCCGCCCGTAACTGCTTTGTTACACTCCCTTTTATGAACAAGCTGGTCCTCGGAAACCTGCTTCACCGCCCGATTCGTGTTGCCATTAGCGTACTGGCTGTTGCCATTGAAGTCATCATGATTCTTTCCATCACGGGCGTCTTCATCGGCCAGGTGAGCGGCAGTCGCGCCAATACCCTCGGCGTCGGCGCGGACATGGTCATTCAGCCGCCCAATGCCAGCTTCCTCACCGCGATCGGCGGCGCTCCGGTTCCGGCCAAGATCGCGGACGTCGTCCGTAAGCTTCCCCACGTCGCAGTTGTCTCGCCAGTCATCTCGCAGCTCAATACTGCCGGCTCGGTGGAAAGCATCCTGGGCATCGACTACGAAAGCTACAACGCCCTCCGTCCCTTCAAATTCCTTGCCGGCACTCCCTTCCAGGGACCGAACGACGTCATCATCGACGACTACGCTGCCCGTCGCGATAAGGGCTACCACGTCGGCGACACTATCCAGGTCTTCCACCATCCCTTCCGCATCTGCGGCATCGTCGAGCACGGCAAAGGTGGCCGCAAATTCGTCCCCATCCGCACCCTCGGCGCGCTCAACGGCGCGGAGAACAACGCGTCGTTCTTCTACGTCAGGACCGATGACCCCGCGAACGAAGATCTGGTGCGGAAGGAGATCCACAGCACGCCCGGCATGAGCGAGTATGAGGTCCACACCGTCGAAGAAATGCTCTCCCAGATGACGCCGGATCGTCTGCCCGGATTTAACATCGCACTCCGCGTGGTCATCGGCATCGCTTTCATCGTCGGCTTCCTGGTCATCTTCCAGTCCATGTACACCGCGGTGCTCGAGCGCACCCGTGAGATCGGCATCCTCAAATCGCTCGGCGCCTCGAAGCTCTACATCGTCAACGTAGTGCTCCGCGAAACATCCCTCTTCACCGTCGCCGGCATCCTCGTCGGGCTCGTCTCTCACCTTCGTCATCAAAGCCGGGCTCAGTGCACGCTTTCCCACCTTGCCCTTTCCCGTCGAAGTGCCATGGATGCTCTATACGGCTGCCTTAGCCTTTATCGGCTCATTGCTCGGAGCACTTTACCCCGCCTGGAAGGCCGCGCAAAAAGATCCCATCGACGCCCTCGCCTACGAATAGGCGTTGCCCTTTCGCTTGACAGACGCGAGCATTCTGCCCAGCATTGCGTCTATCAGCCGGCGAGGGACGAACCGGGCTTCCTCGGGAGGGCTCCATGCCGCGATTTCTTTTCACTCTTCTTCTGTTACTTATCTCGCCTTCACCCGCGGCCAGGGCGCGAGCGGCCATCGCAGCCCGGCTGCGACGCACCGCCGGCCCTCAGTAAGACCATCAAGGATCAGCTTGAGTCTAAGGAATTCGACCGACCTTGATTTCCAGACGCGGGAGGCACATGCAGCAACGCATCCTCTCCGAGCTATTCGCGAAATATCCACGCGAAATGGCTGCCTATCGTCGATGGATTTCGGGGGCGCAGGTCCGCAGCCAGTACAACTCCGATCCGGAGCCGCTCGCTGTCATCCAGAAGCAGCTACGCGCGCGCGAGGCGATCCACCCGGAGACCCCCTCGCATTCGACATCGTTTGCCAGCGCGCTGCGCAGCAACCGACACGCCGGAAAGTATCCGCATGCTCGAAAAGGCACAAACACTCGCGCCTGGATTCGTATGGCTCTCGCTCGATCTCGCGCAGATCTACTCGAGCGGCAAATTCGCCGACAAGCCGAAGTTTGGAGAGCAATTGACGAAGTTCTGGATCGCGTGTCCCACCTCGCAGGAAGCACGAACGCACGGTGGATGTTGGTCAAGAATGCCCGAACTGCAGGTGCAGGTGGCAAAAGCGGAGCGTGCTGCGCTCGAAAGCGCAACTGATCCAGCGCGACTGAAAGACTACGAATTCCTCTGGGGTCTCGAATTCCGTACGGCGTTACCGCCAGAAATATCGAGAATTCCGCCAGCAAGTGGCCGCAGACGTGAAACACCTCCAAGGCATCAGGAATCCCAGGCCAGATGCAGAGTGGGCGGATCTTCTGATCAAGGGAAGCAAGCAGGCCGGAGCCAGCACCTGAGTCAATCGCTGCGAGCGAAGATGCGCTGCTCGCGGAATATCCACACTCGGAAGAGGCTAACGGCATCATGGCCAAGCGCTGGACAAAGGCACACCCGGAGCCGGAGGGGAAGGACATCGCGGCTTGGAAGACGTACCGTCCCGATCAGTTGGCGATGCTTGGGCGGTGGATACAGGACTACCCAGATAGTCTTCTACCCTCCGGCAGGTATTACCGCTATGGCTTTCTCTCATGGAATAACGAAGTTCTGAGTGAAGCGCAAGGCATCGCGATGATCGACGCATATCTCAAGGCCTCGGTGCGGCAAGACGGTCCTACTGCAGAGGGCGACAGCGACGACAACGCTGCGAACAATTTGCTTGACCACCATTGGGATCCGGCGACGATCCCTCGAACTGCTGCAGCGATCGAGAGAACTTGAACTTAACCGTCGCAGCAAAATGGAACATTTCAAACGCAGACGATCAATCCAACAGCGAATTGAAGGACACAAGTCACGTCTGCGGTCAAAAATGACCGCTAATTCGACGGGCAAATCCTGCTGGCGCGTACGCGGTCACCGGCCGGACGCCGTCGACGCCTGCAATCAAAGCCTCCGTCGAAGCCCCGCGCTCCCCCGACGACAAGGATGAGTCCGGCTATTGGCTCCGCCGTGCCCGCCTCGCTGCCATTGAAGGCCAGCAGCAGGACGCGCTGGGCTACTACCAGCTTGCCCTCCGCACGCGCCCCAAACCTCCTTCCTATCAGGAAGGCAAGCTGCAGGACGACCTGGGCGACGAAGCCCACGCCCTCTGGAAGGAGCGCGGTGGCTCTGAAATCGCATGGGCCGCATGGAGCGCACCCAGCCCATCAGCCGACGCCGCCAAGGCCGAGGATGCCCGCTGGGAGAAACCCACCAAGACCCTCCCCACTTTCCAGCTCGGCGGCCTCTCCGGAAAAACCTGGTCAGTCCAATCCCTCAATGGCAAGGTTGTCCTGCTCAACCTGTGGGCCACCTGGTGCGGGCCTTGCAATGCGGAACTTCCACAGTTACAGAAGCTCTACGAGCAGACCAAAGGCCGTACCGATCTCCAGATCCTGACCCTCAATATCGACGAAGATCCCGGCCTGATCGAGCCCTTCATGAAGGAGAAGGGCTACAGCTTCCCGGTTGTCCCCGCCTACTCCTACGTTGTCAACCTGCTCGATGGCTTTGCCATCCCGCAGAACTGGGTGCTCGATGCCAAGGGTCAGTGGGATTGGACGCAGGTCGGTTACGGTTCGGATGACGCATGGGTCAAAGACATGCTTGCCAAACTGGACGCGGTGAAGGCGGGCAGCTAGCGCTCTCCGCCACGCGGTTGTCATCTCGAACAGACGCGAAGAGATCTGCTTTCCCGGCATCACCGAAACATACGCGGGTACATCTTCGAAGCAACCTTATCCGAGCATTGCCGCGACTGCCGCATGTCCACGTTCCCGCGCATATTCAGCAGGTGTCTTGCCGCGATCGCAGCGCGCTGCCTTGTCGGCGCCCGCGTCCAGCAGCATCCGCACCAGATCCTCGCGTCCCGCCACCGCGGCCTGGTGCAGTGGACGATAGCCCGCCGTCTGTACCGCGTTCACATCGGCTCCGCGCTCCATCAGCAGCCGCGCCATGTCCGCATCCTTGGATAGCGCCAACAGCGCGTGCAGCGCCTGGTTGCGCATCGGCGTCTGCGAGATCTGCCCGACATCCGCGCCCGCGTCCAGCAGCACCCGCACCGTCTCGCAATCAGCAAACGCTGCTGCCAGGTGGAGCAACGGCCATCCATCGGCAGAGCGGCTGTTCGCCCGTTCCTTCGCCGATGCCGGATCCGTGCCCAGCAGTTCGCGCAGCCGTGCATGGTCGCCCACCGCAGCGGCTTCCGCCAGGTCCAGCTCCAGGCCGGAGCGCAGAAAATCGCGCACCACCGTTTTGCCCGGTATACACCGCCCAAAGCAAAGCCGAGACGCCTTGGGCGTCCCGGCTTTCTGCAATCTGCGGGTCATCTTTGACCCAGTCTGCAATCTCCTGGGTGTCGCCTCGTTTGACCAGGTCGAGAAAGCTCTTGCTCACTCGCTCAATGTACAGCGGATGCAAGTACAGGCGCATTGGAAGGCGGCATCTTCGGCGTCTCCTTCGGCGCTACCTGTGTAGGCATCCCGGTCGGTTTCGTGCGGTTCGAATAGATGCGGAAGGTCACCTGCAGGTTCACTACCTCGGGCACAGGCTTTCCCTTCAGCGTGCCGGGGCTGAACTGCGAGTGTTCCACCGCCTCGACCGCTCTCTCATCCAGGCCGAAGCCGATCGGGCGCACAATCGTCACCTCGCCAGGGCGCCCGCTGGCGTCCACCACCATCTGCAGGAAAACCATGCCCGCAATGTTGTTCTTCTGCGCGTAGTCGTTCGACGCTGGATCCAGCACTGTCAGCAGTTGCGGCGGCTTCACGTCGCCGCCCGGCCGCAATGCCGAAGCGTCCACCCGCTGCGCCCGCGCCTTGCCTTCCTTGGTGGCAAAGTAGTTCTGCCAGTACGCGGGCAGCGTGGCGATCACCGAGTCGTCCAGTGCGGGCGAAAACATTACGTTGATCGCCTTCGATAACTGCAGGATGCTCACCCGCGGATCGTGCTCGGGAGCGACAGGCGTGACCTGGCTCAGCCGAGCCTTGGGAGCCAGCGCCAGAAGCGCGATCGCCTCATCGGGCAGCATCTCAACCCCGGAGGTATTGGCCGCAATCTCCTTCTCGTCCTTCTTGCCGTCCTTGTCGTCTTTCTTCTCGTCCTTTTTCTTTTTCTTCTTCTCCGGCTCGATCACCAGCCGTTCGATCTCGATATTCATCGTCTTCTTCGGGTCAACTTTGATCCGTTCGAATGGCTTCGTATCGTCCTCATAGGGCAGTGCGCCGAAGAAGTGCAGTCCTACGCGGTGCGCCTCGATCTCCATCGAGTGCTTGCTGAATTTCACCTTGTCGATCTCGATTGCGCTCAAGGCAAACGAGCCCCTCTGCGGGCTGCCGATCGCCTTGCCGTCAGTTGCGAACTCGCAGCTTGTCGTCCTGGTAGAAGCCGCGCAGGTAAAAGGTTTTGCCCACCAGCTCGGCGGAAAGCGCTTCCGGCGTCGATGCCGGCTGCACCGCCGCTGCGCCCGTCGGGGCCGCAACCGCAGCACTCGGATTCGGGGTCTGGGAGGTGGCGAACGGGGTAGTCATCAGGCAGGCTGCGGCCAAGCAAAAGCAGGATAGGTGCGAAGCAGAGATCGAATCTCGACAGGCTTCAGCGCAGCCGCGAGGCGGGCAATGGGCAGATGACGCATAACGTGGGCCTTTCCTTCGAGGTGCCTTGGGCAGGGCCGATCTAATGTGGCCACGATTGCCAGGCAGTCGTCCCCTCTATCTAAGGTCAGGTTGTCGGCGGCGACAATGGAACCAAAGCCCAACCCTAATGACACCTCAGTGGCAGACAGCAGGCCGAAGTAACCGGGCTCGGTAGTTGGGAGTTAACGGCTCAGGGAGTACCAATCGCCCATCGCCGGCACGAATCGGCAATTGCCGGCAGTCGCGGCACGCCCCGGCCAAAGGTGCTAGCCTGAATAGGATCGTCGGATTCGGTCTGGTCTTCTTGCCTGTTCTGGCTCGTTCCTGCTCGCAACTTTTCCAAATTGCATTCAACGGTACATCACGTACTAAGGAACAAGTCTTTATGGAACAGGGAACAGTGAAATGGTTTAACGACGCGAAGGGCTTTGGCTTCATCAGCCGCGCGAATGGATCCGGAGACGTATTCGTCCATCACACCGAAATTAAGAGCGACGGATTTCGCAGCCTGCAGGAAGGGCAGTCCGTTCAATTTGAGGTGAAAAAGGGTCCCAAGGGTCTTCAGGCAGAGAACGTCCAGGCATCTACGCATAATCGGTCATTTGGGGCCGTCATTCAAGGCCTGGAGCGGTGCTATCCGCTCCAGGCCTTACGATCGTCTGCTCGTCTTCTGACGTCTGCCTGCCCGGCATTGGAGCTTCCCGGCACTGCGATTTTGGGATCTCGGCCTTCAACATTCCAGTTGTGTGGCTTCTCTAGGTAACAATTGCCGGCATGAAGCCCGCGCGGCAATCTATCCGTCAATCGATCCGCCAATCCATCCGTCAATCGGTCTATGACCTGCGGCAACCCTCGCAGCCCCAGCGCGCCGCACTGGCCATCACCATCGCTGCCTGTGTCGCCTTGACCTGGTGGCTTCTCCTCGGCGGAGGTGTCGCCACCGTTGGCGCGTGGTGCCACCGCCTCTGGCAGACTGGCGACCCGATCCGCCGGCTCGTGCTTGTCGCGGCGCTTTCTATTTACTTTGTCCGCTTGCTCTTCACTCAATTCGTTTTTCTCAAGCGTGGCCTTGGCTGGAGCGAAGCAGCGACAGTCGGCATTTGGGTCGCCTGCATCTATCTCCTGCTGGCTCTGGCAGGTGGCACCAACGGTCAGCCGCCCGCACTTTTCTTCGTTCTGGGCTCTTTTTTCTTCCTTCTCGGCTCATGGATGAATACCTGGGCCGAATACACGCGACACCTGTGGAAGCAGCAACCAGAGAATCGTGACCGTCTCTACACCGCAGGGCTCTTTCGCATCTGCCGTCACCCTAACTATCTCGGGGATCTGATCTCCTTCTCAGGCCTTGCTCTCATGGCAGGCCGTTGGATCGCAGGGGTTATTCCGGCAATCATGCTGCTTGGCTTCGTCTTCGTGAATATTCCTATGTTGGACGCTCACCTCGCGGACCGCTACGGAGCCGACTTTGCGGCCTATGCCCGCCGCACCCGAAAACTGTTCCCGTATCTCTACTAAGCCAGGACGCCTAAGCCAGGACGCCGCCAGCCGTATTAGTCTGATCCGTTTGAAATTCCGCGCTTCCTGGGAGGAGCCATGATCTTTGGCGCACACGTCATCGTCTACAGCAAAAACGCCGAGGCCGATCGCGCATTCTTCCGGGATGTGCTCGGCTTCAAATCCGTGGATGCAGGCCATGGCTGGCTGATCTTCGCCCTGCCGCCCGCGGAAGCTGCCTTCCACCCGTCAGAAGGGAATGGCGGCCACGAACTCTACCTCATGTGCGACGACTTGCAAGCCGAAATGGCCGCCCTGGCGAAGAAGAAGGTCCAGTGCTCGGCCGTGGAAGAAGCGCGATGGGGCTCCATCACGAAGCTGCGGCTTCCCGGCGGCGGCCTGGATCGGTCTTTACCAGCCCAAACATCCCACGGCGTTAGACTTGAAATAACCGCAATTTAGGCCCGGAACGCCCTCAGGATTCATTGACTCGCATCCGCGAGTGGGCTATTCTAAAAGCCTTGCGCAGTCCTGCGTCTGCGCGTCTGCTGGCATCCGGAAATTGGTGCCGCGGATGTTCCGCAGGCCAGTGGTGAGGGGATCAGCGGTCTCCCTGCGCACTCAACACGATCCAGTTTGTCGACCGTTGTCGGCTCCGGATTCAGCTTTATCAGTGGTTCTCTGCGTGCATTTTCGCGCAGGTGACGACTGGGCCGGAGGAATTAACGGTTGGGTTTGGATGAGTTTCACCTGGCTTTCCGGTTGCCGCCAGATTGCGGCTGCCGCGCGTACGAGATTGAGTGGAAGAGGGTACAGGAAGATGTCGACTTACATGCCGAGCTCGCATGATATCGCCCGTAAGTGGTTCGTGGTGGACGCCAGCGGCAAGACGCTGGGCCGTCTGGCCACCGAGGCGGCCAGCGTGCTGAGCGGCAAGCGCAGCACGAAATACACCCCGTTCATGGACATGGGCGACCACGTCATCGTCATCAACGCCAACAAAGTGCGGCTGACCGGCCTGAAGAGCCAGCAGAAGGTCTATCGCCGCTACACCGGCTTCCCCGGCGGCCTGCGCGAAGAGTCGTTCGTTCGCCTGCTCGCCCGCCGTCCGGAAAAGATCGTCGAAGAGGCAGTCAAGGGGATGCTGCCCAAGACCAAGCTGGGCCGCCAGATGGCTACCAAGCTGAAGGTTTATCGCGGCACGGATCACCCCCACCAGGCACAGCAGCCGGTGGTGCTTGAAGATTGCAGACGCCATGCGTCAGGCGTAACAGAATTAGATTTTAGGAAGAGATCAGGAAACGAATGGCAGATCTGGTTCAGTACTACGGAACGGGGCGGCGCAAGGCGAGCGTGGCTCGCGTTTTCCTGCGTCCGGGCGATGGCAAGTTCACCGTCAACCACAAGGGCTTTGAAGAGTACTTCGTCACTGCACAGCAGCGCGTCTCCGCCAAGCGGCCGCTGGTGCTGGTCGAGATGCTCTCGAACTTCGACGTGCTCGCCAATGTCTCGGGCGGCGGCGTCATCGCCCAGGCCGATGCGGTGAAGATGGGCATCTCCCGCGCTCTGCTCGAGTTCAACGTCGAGCTGCGCAAGACGCTGAAGGGCGAAGGTCTGCTCTCTCGCGATGCGCGCATCAAGGAGCGCAAGAAGTACGGGCAGAAGGGCGCCCGCAAGCGGTTCCAGTTCAGCAAGCGCTAATCCGCTTGCCGAGGGCCTAGAGGTTATGGCCCGGTTGCCGTCATGGCATCCGGGCCGCACGAGTGTAGTTGCAGTCAATCTCCCGCTTCGTCCAACGTGGCGATCTGCGGGATCAATCCGCGCTAGGGCTCAACCACTGGCGGGATGCACATCACAAGGAGGTCGTTTGGCCACTATCACCATGAAGGAGCTGCTCGAAGCGGGAGTCCACTTCGGGCATCAGACCAAGCGCTGGAACCCCAAGATGAAGGAGTACATCTTCGGTGAGCGCAACGGCATTTACATCATCGACCTGCAGAAGACCCTGAAGATGTTCAAAGAGGCCTCCAAGTACGTTACGGACCTCACATCTACCGGGAAGGTCATCCTCTTCGTCGGCACCAAGCGGCAGGCCCAGGACGCGATCGCGGAAGAAGCGAACCGCTGCGGCATGTTCTACATCAACCAGCGCTGGCTGGGTGGGTTGCTCACGAACTGGGTCACTGTGCAGAAGTCGGTCCGCCGCCTTCAGGAACTGGACGATATGGCCACCGACGGCCGCTATGACCTCCTCACCAAGAAGGAAGTCATCAAGCTCGAGCGCGAGCGCAAGCACCTGCAAGCCAACCTGGCCGGCATCAAGGCCATGAAGCGCCTGCCCGATGCGCTCTTCGTCGTGGATTCGAACAACGAAGCCATCGCCGTCAAGGAAGCCCGCAAGCTCGGCATCCCGGTAGTCGCTGTCGTGGACACGAACTGCGATCCCACCGTGGTCGACTACGTGATCCCCGGCAACGATGACGCGCTGCGCGCCATCCGGCTCTTCACCTCGAAGATCTCGGACTCGGTCGTCGAAGGCGTCCAGGCGTCCACCGACAAGCAGTTTGCCGACGCCACCGCTGGCGCCACCGCGCTGCCGGTCTCTGAGGCTCACGTGGGCGAGGAAGCCGAACAGGCTCCTGTGGTTCCTGAAACCCTCGAAGCCGGAGCCGACACCACTGCGGCCACCGAGCCCGAAGAAGTCGATATGGAAGCAGCGTTGGGCGGCGGCATCCGCAAGGCTCCCGCAGCTGTAACCGCGGCCGAGCCGGAAGTGATCGCCGAAGCTCACTAAGTATCGGAAAACGGTCCTTTCCGAAAGCGTGGCCGTGATACTTCACCGCCACGCTTTCGTTGTCTGACCGCAAAGATTCACCAGAGCGTTTTCACAAAGCTGTAAGGTTTGCACGAACTATGGACGCAGCTTCTCCGTTAAGAAAAGCTGCTCCTCACAAATGCAGGTGGCCTCACAGTATTTGTGAAAACGGTCCAAAGCACACAACAGAAGGATGGTTCTGAAGATGTCTGCCGTAACCGAGAAGATCGATGCAAAGCTGGTAAAGGAACTCCGCGAGAAGTCCGGCGCACCTATGGGCGATTGCCTCAAGGCCCTGCAGGAGTCCAAGGGTGATATGGAGCAGGCTTTCGTCATCCTGCGCAAGCGGGGCATGGCCTCCGCGCAGAAGAAGGCGTCGCGCTCCACCAATGAAGGCGCGGTGGGCAACTACATCCACGCCGGCGGCAAGATCGGCGTGCTGATCGAGCTGAACTGCGAGAGCGACTTCGTCGCCCGCACCGAGGACTTCCAGGAGCTGCTCAAGGACATCGCGATGCACATCGCCGCCTCCGACCCGCGCTACGTCCGCAGGGAGGACGTCACCGCCGAGGACATGGAGCGCGAGAAGGAGATCTATCGCGCCCAGGCCGCGGCAACCGGCAAGCCCGCGCCGGTGGTCGAGAAGATCGTCGAAGGCAAGATGAGCAAGTTCTACGAGGAGGTCTGCCTGCTCGATCAGCCCTTCATCAAGGAGCAGTCGATGACCATCACGCAGCTCATCGCGCAGAAGGTCGGCAAGCTCGGCGAGAACATCACCGTGCGCCGCTTCGCCCGCTTCAAGGTAGGTGACCCCAACTGGACCGTCGCCACCACGAAGCAGACCGCCGAGGACGCCGCCCAGGCGTAAGCCTCACCGCATAACAACAAAGGCCCGCCTCAATCGATGAAGCGGGCCTTTGTTTCTACAGCTCAACCGCAGTGACAGTGATCTGAGGCGCGGCGGGCAAGCTGCTTGGAATCGCTTCGTCACCCTTGCGCAGCGGCTTGATCTGCATGTCTTCGGTGATTCGCGTCGGCTTGCCAAGTACAAGGTCAATCTTCCGATCGAATGACAGATTATGGTGGAGCGGTTCTGCGGAATAAGATGGCGGAGCCTTCGTCACGCTGTCCATGGCAAAGGTCACCGCAGCCGCCAGCCCGGTCTCTGATCGTGCACATCGGTGCATTGCAGACTCTGTTGAACGCTGCCGTCAACCTGCCCGGTAAGGCCGGCGGCGGAGGTCATGCCCGACATACCCGGATGATCGGGCGCCACTGGCACATCCAGCACCATGCTCTGCGCCGGCTGTCCCTGCGGATACGTCAAGACAAAGGTGAGCCGGAAATGCTTGATGGACACTGGGGTGGATGGCGTGACCGCCGGAGTCTGAGCTGCACACACTCCGGCAGCACACAGCACGAAGCATGCTGCAGTCATTCTTGTCATGGCTTCTCCTGAGAACGTATCTCTGCACATTACAAACAGGATCGCTCTCAGAGGCAGACGCGGCCATCGCCTCTTCCGCTCGGAATGACGCGAATTTTTCGCACGGCACCACCCGGCGTTCCTAGATGACTGCTTGCACGCCGGTCAGTCCCCCACGCAGGCTCTGTTCCCGTTGCTCTGCCGTTCGCAGCCGATAGAACGTGCACAAGTGAAGGAAGAAAAACGAGGGCACCAGGAAGCAGGGAATCAGGACCCATGGCAGATTAGTCATGATGGCGGTGCCTGGCTCCCCATAAAAGATCCGTAGCGGTCCCGCGGCCGACGTAGCGCCCAGAGCCACCGCTGTCACCAGGTCCAGCAGCCCCAGTACATTCCACATGACAACGATTCCCTTGGGAGTCGCGCCCGTGCTGCGTGCCAGCAACACTGCCAGTGGTATCGCCAGCAGTCCCACCGTGACATCGCCCCAGCCTGCCGTGGGCGCAAAGGGAGCCGGCAGTCGCCTCGCCCAATAAAGCAGCACAAACGTGATGCCGAGAACGCGCAGGCCCTGGACGCCAACCAGCGCCGCTAGCGGGATGCGCCGCACCCCCTCGCGCCCGCGCGCCGTACCCAGCACCAGCAGGGTCAGCAGCGCGAGCGGGATCAGCACCGCGACTCCTACTCCCGGTACCGGCCCAATGGAATGCGCCAGGACACCCGTTGCGCCCGCCGCCAGCACGAGGCAGAACCAGAAAGTCAGCCCCGCGGCAATCAACACACGTTGCCGAACTGTAGACGAGAGCATGGACGAAATGAAGAAGACGACGATTGCAGCGCTGGCGGTCAGCTCCGCGGTGGACACCAGATCGAACATAATTACCTCCGTGTATCTACACTCATTGGCCCAAAAATAAGCACTTTCCCTGTTACCCAGCCAAAGACCACACAGAATCCTATGCGGCTGTCTGCGGCAGCCGGAACTTCTTCAGCACCTTCCCCACACTCGCCTCGGCCGCCATCCAATGCGGCAGGCACGTGTGGAGCATTGCATCGCCAGCCTTGGTCAGCAACGCCTTGCGGACGCGACCGTCCGATTCACCCGTCCATGCCACCAGACCCTGTCGTGCCAATAGCATCAGGTTGCGGGTCAGCGTCGTTCGTTCCACACTCAGCAACTCGGCCAGCCGCGTCATCGGCAGGGGACCGGCCTGCGCCAGAACCGACAGGATCGTAAATTGCGTTCCACGCAGCCCCGATCCGCGAAAGTGCGCCTCATAATGCGCCGTGACCGCACGCGTCGCCCGCCGCAGGGCAGAGCAGGTGCAGTTCCGGGTCCGGGCAAGCTGCGTCTGAAAATCCTTCATAATGTGTATATACACGGATATGCACGCTCCCACCACGAACCAGGGAAAATTATCCGGAATTCGTCACTGGTTTCAAACACATCACACCGGGTGCGCTACTGGATTCAGCCATCCGTCCGAAGTTTCTGACAATCTTTCTTAAGAGCAATCGCAGATGAAATATCCGCCCTTCTACGTCATCACCGGAGGCCCAGGCAGCGGCAAGACTACGGCGCTCGCCGAACTTGCCCGCCGCGGCCACACCTGCATTCCGGAGGATGCCCGCACCATCATCCAGAAACAGATCGTCAGCGGCGGAAATGCCCTCCCGTGGCTCGAAGCGTCGCGTTTCGCCGATCTCCTGATGGAGCGGTCGATTGCCACATATCGCGCACAAGCCGCGAGCGAATTTGCAGGTTCCCGTCTACTTCGATCGTGGCGTCGGCGACGCCTTCACCTGCGCCGACCTCGTCGGCCACACACTCTCCACGCATCTGCGGGAGCAGGCGGCTGCCTGCCGGTATCGCAACCCGGTCTTTCTCGCCCCGTATTGGCCGGCCATCTACACCACAGACACGGAACGCCGCCAGACCATCGAAGAAGCCGAGCGCACCGAGCACGCCATCGTGCACACCTACACGGACCTCGGCTACGAGATCGTGAGGCTGCCGCGCGTCAGCCCAGCCGAGCGCGCAGACTTCATCCTGCATCAATCACAATAGGCGTCGCGCTACGCCGACTTTTTCTTTGCCGGCTTCGCCTGTGCCAGCCGCCACGCCATCTCCAGCGCATGCGTCAACACCTCTGGCTTCGCCTTCGCCAAACGCACCAGCGTCGAGCCCTGCCGTCCCCACGCGCCCGTCGCCGGCGCGAATACCTCCGGCATCGCCTCGACCAGCTTCTGCTGCTGATCAAGCGGCAGCTTCACCATCCCCCACGCCGCATCGGGATGACCCATCGTCGCAAAGATCCGGTTTGCCACGCGGAAGTCCGGATGCTGCATGTGCGCGCTCTCGATCGCGTCCGGCAGCGCCAGTGCGGCACGGCGAAACGCATCGGCGGTCATACCGTGCCGTGCATCCCCTTCACGGCCTCTTCCATCTCGGGACGGACATACTCTTGATCTGTGTCCCGATCCACCATTTGTAGCCGAATGGGTCCAGAACGCCTGCCATGCGATCTCCATACGGCTGATCCGCCGGTTCACGCACGCTCTTCGCGCCCGCCGCCAGCGCACGCGCGTACATTGCATCGCAGTCCTCGGTGTAGACCATCAACGTGATCGGTGAGCCGCCATAGTGCGTCGCACTGTACGCTTCGATCTGCGGATGCTCATCCGCCATCATGATGATGCTATCCCCCAACTGCATCTCGGCATGCCCCACGACGCCTTCGGGACTCTTCATGCACATCACCTCGCGTGCGCCAAAGGCCTTCGCATAGAACTCCATCGCCTTCACGCATCCCGCGAAAATCATGTAGGGCTGCACACTGTGGTGGCCCTCAGGAATCGGACTCACTCGCGCCATCGCAATTCTCCTTTATGCCCGCGATTCTGCTCTCCGCAAACGCGCCGCGTCTTGTAAAAAATGGAAGTCGCTCAGTCCGTGAGCGGCACATGATTCAGATGCTCGGTCGCCGCGGCCAGGTAGGCGCTCGGCGTCATCCCGGCAATCTGGCGGAAATCATGACTCAGGTGAGCCTGGTCATAGTAGCCGCACTCCACCGCAAGACCGGCCCAGTCCACGCGCTCGACGCCGCGCAGCCGGTGCAGTGTGTGCTGGAAGCGCCGCACACGATGGAAGGTCTTCGGCGACACGCCCACCTGTTCGTGGAAGAGCTGCGCCAGCCGCCGCTGGCTCATTCCAATCCCTCCCGTCACTGCCTGCACGCGCCGAGGCCCATCGCAGATGTCCAGCTCTCCGGCCATGTAGATGACCGCGGGATGCAGCGTGGCTGCGATGTCAAACCGCGCCGCTGCGCTCTTGCTGAACCCGCTGCGCCCACGTGTGCGACGGGCCTTCGAGGCCGCGCCGTAAACCGCTCATGCCGAGCTGCTCTTCCAGACACGCCGCCAGTTCCTCGAGCATCGCCCGTGGCGTCTGCGCCGCCAGCACACGCTCGCGCATCCAGGCCGCCGGGTTGCCCCACAGATCCCCCATGTCGAAGGAGGCGTCCTCCAACTCCGACATCGGCATGCGGAAGAAGGGAGATGCGCCGCCGGGCGCGAACTGCACTCCCACCACGCGCTCCTGCTGATTGCAGTCGATGGTGAAGCAATTCGAGCGCGCACCGGATAACGCTGCTGTCCCGTAGCGACCCGCGCCGCCTTTATCCTCGTAAATCGCGATCGGTTCGTCGCGCAGGTTCAAAATCATCGCCGCCTGACCCTGTGGCAGCAGACGTTCCTGCAGGTGCGGTCCTGGTGCGCCCTCCCAGTACCAGAGGCACTCCACCAGCGCGGCCAACACCCCTTGCGGTTTGTAGCGACAACCCGGCATTCAAAACCTCAACCAGAGAGTCTCACCCCAGAACCTCGGCCCAGCATAACGCCAGCCGTAGACGAAGGCCTCGCGTCCGTATACAAGTATTTCCTGCGCAAAACAGGGATGTTTCCACCGGGACCGTCTGACTTCATAAACATGGCAATGAATTGAGGTGCCCCGATGATCGTCACGTCGCAAGTATCGGTATCCGCCCGTTGGCCCACCTGCTTTGCTGCCACGTTCTTTGTGATGCTATTTGCCTGTCATGCCACCGCACAATCTCCGGCCAGTGCACCGCCTCCTGCGCCACCTCCTGCGCCACCTCCCGGATGCACCTCCGCCGAGAGCCGTCAGCTCGATTTCTGGGTCGGCCACTGGAGTGTGTCTCCAAAGGCTGCGCCCAATCGTAAAGCCGCCACCAGCCTGATTGAAAAGCTCTACTCCGGTTGCGCCATTCGTGAAAACTGGATGCCATTTCAGGGCGGCCCAGGCGGCAGTTTGAGCGCGTATCTCCCCGGCAGGAAAGTCTGGCAGCAGCTCTGGGTGGACTCTTCCGGTTCCTGGGTCACCTTCACCGGCGGATGGGACGGCAATGCCATGATTCTCGAAGGTGTCTGGCCGGTTCCCGGGCATCCGCAGCAAAGAACGCGCATGTCCTACCGCCCGCTGTCCGACGGAACGGTGGAGCAGAGCGGCGTGACCTCCGATGACGAAGGAAAAACCTGGCAGCCAGGCTTTGACCTTATCTACACCCGCATCCCTTAGAACCCGCATCCCTTAGACCATCAGCTCAGACATCAGGCTCCGCCAGGTACAGTCCCGGGACGCGGCGGTAGGCGAAGGAAACCAGGCCGCCATCCAGCGGGAGCGGCCAAACCCGTCGCTCGTCCCTATGCGATACTCGCAGGAGCATGTATAAGCGGATCCTGCTCAAGCTTTCAGGCGAAGCCCTCGCCGCCGGACGCGGCTTCGGTGTCGACGTCGACACCGTTCACCAGATCAGCATGGAGATCGCCGAGGTCCGCAGCACCGGCGTCGAAGTTGCCATTGTCGTCGGTGGCGGGAACTTCTTCCGCGGCGTCGCCGAGCAGGCGCGCAACATGGATCGTGTCTCCGCCGATCACATGGGCATGCTGGGCACCGTCATCAACGCACTGGCCTTCCAGGATGCGCTCGAAAAGTGTGGCGTGCACAGCCGCGTCATGTCCGCGATTGAGATGAACCAGGTCGCCGAGCCCTATATCCGCCGCCGCGCCATTCGCCATCTGGAAAAGGGTCGCGTCGTCATCTTCGCTGCCGGCACCGGCAATCCATACTTCTCCACTGACACGGCCGCCTCCCTTCGCGCCATGGAGATCAAAGCCGACGTCCTGCTCAAGGCCACCAAGGTCGATGGCATCTACAGCGCCGACCCAGTCCTCATCAAGGACGCCGTTAAGTACGAAGAGATCACCTATCTCGAAGTCCTGCAGCGGGGCCTCAAGGTCATGGACATGACCGCCGTGAGCCTCTGCAAGGACAACGACATGCCCATGATCATCTTCAACATGAACAAACCCGGCAACATCCTCCGCGTCGTCTCCGGAGAGCGCGTCGGCTCCCTCGTCACCGCTTAGCCCGATTTAGCCCGATCCGAAATTCCTCTCAGATCGTCTCTCAGGCGGAGTAAAGGACGTGCAGTTTGCCGGCAGTGGGCTGGGCGAAGAGTGCCACGCCTCACGTATCCGAGACACACCATCGCAAGCCCTAAGGTCCGTTTTGCACCGTTTTGCACCTTAGAGCGGATCAAAGAAGGCATCCGGCTGGATCATGCTGGGGAGCATGTCAGCCAGGAAGAAGTAAGCAATTATTTAGCAGTAGCTTGAGTGGGCGAATATTTTCCGCGCGGAATCTTACAAGGGGGAAAGAGAAATGAGTTTGAGCCGTTGCTATCTATACACGTGTCGTCTAGACGGCTTCTTTCTCAGCTTTGTAAATCAAGTGAGCCGCCGCCAGTTCTTGTCTCGCTAATTTCTCGCTCGCATAGACACCGGCGCTTTCTGAAACACCATCCCGATCCGTGCAGAAGGTCCAGGAGCCATTCGTTGTCTGAAATGGCGGGCTGGGTGGCTTTGTTTGTTTGCTCATCTCACCATGATACTGCCCGCTAACGAATCGGCCTAGATTACGTCTGGGCGACCTCGAAGTCCTGCAGCGCGGCCTCAAGGTCATGGACATGACCGCCGTCTCGCTCTGCAAGGACAACGACATGCCCATGATCCTCTTCAACAGGAACAAGCCCGGCAACATCCTCCGCGTCGTCTCCGGAGAGCGCGTCGGCTCCCTCGTCACCGCCTAGACCGAGCACTTGTCATCCTGAGCGCAGCGAAGGACCTGCAGTTCGCACGCAGTGCGAACAACGAGCGTGCCATCCCGGCGAAACGAGGCCTGAGTATTCCGAGAATATTTCGAAACTCGTTGCGTGGCACAACCCTTTCAGGGATTGCTGACGATAAGCCGACTTGTCGGTACTCATCCGCCAGCGCTCATTAGACCAGGCTCTCAGACTAGGCTTTCGGAATAGCGAAAATGGCGGCGCGGCTGTGCTTCCGTGACAGCATCCAGGATCGCCGCAGCGATTGCGGGCGCGGGATTGACATGAAACTTCTTTGGGAGAATCGGCGCAAAGACGCTCATCAACCGCAGAGTGACGCCTTCCCTGATGCGCGGTTCATCCCGTTCGCCGCCGATGAGGCTCGGCCGAACGATGGTGAGTGATCTGAATCCCACCAGCTCGATATCTCGCTCTAGCTCGCCCTTGATTCTTGGATAGAACATCGCAGAGCTGACAGAGGCAACGCTCGCCGAAACGAGGACAAAAGTCTCCGCTCCATGTTCGTGTGCAGATCGTGCGAATGCCAGGGGTAACACGTAGTCTACTTCGCGAAACGCCTCTTTAGATCCAGCCTTGCTGATCGTCGTTCCCAATGCACAGACGACGCCGTCAACTCCCTGGGTTACGCCAAGCAGCGACTTCAGGTGATCGGACACAGGATTCATAAGCTTTGGATGGGGTGCCAATGGTTGACGCGTGGGCGCGACCAAGCCTGTGATGGCAGGATGCGCAAGAGCCTGCGCCAATACATTCTTCCCCACCAGACCTGTGGCACCCAATAACAGTATCTTCATCGTCGAACTTCTTTCTATTTCACCATTGCTTTTACTAGCAACCGTCGCCATGCCGCATCCGGCAAGAATCGGTTCATCCAGAAAAATGGGCCGGGCCTGGCGAGATAACGTAGCCGATTGCTCGAATCATTCGCAGCACCGTATATGACCTTCGCCACCTCTTCCGGCGTGGCCCCTGCTGAGTTTCCTTTCGCAAAGACACCGAGGAACTTATTCATGCTTGCTCGGTACGGGTCGCTCACCGCTATTTGCGGGCTGCCCTTGCCAAACTCGGTAGCAATGCTGCCGGGTTCGATCATCTTCACGCGGATACGGAACGGATCCAACTCGTACCGCATAGATTCGCTCAAACCTTCCACTGCGAACTTTGTCGCTACATAGGGCGAGGCGTACGGAAGGGCAAAACGGCCGACAATGGAAGAGACATTGATGATCAAACCTTCGCCCGCCTCCCGCATGGCTGGAAGAACCTGTTGTGTGACCCCAATCAGGCCGAACAGATTGGTCGCAAATTGCTGCTGGATCTGCTCACCTGCGAATGCTTCAATCGGCCCGAACAGTCCATAGCCTGCGTTGTTGAGCAGCACGTCAATCTTTTGGTAACGAACCAGCGTATCGGCTATCGCCTGCGCAACGGACTCTGCATTTGTGACATCCAGCATCAGCAGACTGATTTGCGGGTGCTGAAGCACGGGATCCGCCTTGCGTGGGTCGCGCATGGTTGCCGCGACATTCCAGCCTCTTTCGGCGAAGTAAAGCGCGGTCGCCCGTCCAATGCCGCTGGACGCACCCGTGATCAAAATTGTCTTTGCCATAAACTCCTCGCATTGGCTGTCTGGTTCGTTACGCCGAATTCGCAGCACGGCGGTCCTGGCTATCGCATTCTAGTGGGTATAGATATACCGTACGGTATTTAAGTTGCAAATAGTTTTCGTGCGCTATGCTGAAATCGTGCCCAAAGCGATCAAGCATAGATTGACCCGCCAGGAGAGCCGGGTTGAAACCAGAACAAGGCTTCTGGATTCTGCAGCACAACTGTTTGCAAGGGGTGGTTATGAGGGCGCGTCGGTCGATCTGATTGCAGAGAGCGCAGGCTACTCCAAGGGAGCGTTCTACTCCAATTTTGAGAGCAAGGAAGCTATCTTCCTGGAGCTTCTTGACGCCCATAAGCGGCGCGAGATTGACGCGTTGGCGCAGCTTCTGGCGCGGGATGTTCCCGCGGCGGAGCTGGTCTCACTGATCCGCAACTCTGAAAGTAGTCGTGTCTCTGAATTCGACTTTGGTCTACTTTCGGCGGAGTTTCAGTTGCAGGCCTGCCGCGATAAAACGTTCGCGAAGACCTATGCCAAGCTGCATCGCACTCACGTGGACACCATGGCTGGATTGATTACCAAGCTGTTTGCCAAGCTTGATCGGACTCCGCCGTCTACGCCAAAGGACCTTGCCGACATCATTATGGCGTTGACCACGGGTCTCTCATTACAAAGAACGAGCGTGCAGGGACCTCCGCGAAAGGGTTTCCTTACTGCAGCGATTCTTCTGGTTCTTGGCCTTGACCCCATCGAAGGCGATAGATAACAACGAACGCGCGTCTCGTCATCTATACGGCAATATGAATCGGTTCGCAGAGTGCTTTCCTAGCGAAGCTAGGATGGGCCTATTCCTTTAGCCCGAAAGGCCCTCCATTTCAAATCGACTTCGCCTCATTCCCGCAAAGGGAACGGCATCAACATTCGCAGCAAAAACCTGACAAATCAACCCATTCGATTTGCTACGCTAGAAATAGAGAAACAAAACAGATTCACCCAAGATTCCAACAAGCCACCAGAACGGTGGCTTTTTTAGTTTGTGGGACAGCATCCCAGCCGGCCGCCTTTTCAGGCGGGCCGGCTTTTTCGCTGCCCCTAACTCGTTTAGCAAGACGAATTTAGCCGTAAGCCTTTTAGAAAGACGAATTTGATGCTCGGGAAGACCCATAACTTGTTGATGCGGCACCACATATACCGCGCCCTCCCGCACCGGGAGGGGGGAGGGGTCCCCCGGGACATAACCACCGGCCACTACGACCGCGCAGCCGTTCGCGCCCAGCTCAGAAAGGACCTCAAATGTATCCGGAATGTCGACATGTTCTCACTTCTGGCAACGCATGTAATTCGCCTGCACTCGCGCAAAGCAACTTCTGTTACTTCCATTCCCGCCTGTATCAGAGACAGAGCGCGCGCCACGCCGCGCGTCACACGCACCGCCGCACCGACGGTCGCTTCGCGGCTCTACCCGAACCAGGCGCAAACTGCATCGCCATCGTCCCGACAGACACCATCGACTACGGCCCCTATCCCGTCGGCGCGGGTGCAACCGCCATCTCGGAGAACGCATCGCTCGATCTCCCGCCCGTCGAGGACACCGAATCCATCCAGCTCGCCCTCATCGACGTCATCCAGGCTCTCGCCGCCAACCAGATCGATGCCAAACGCGCCGGCCTCCTCCTCTACGGCCTGCAGGTCGCCTCGGCCAACGCCGCGAAGATCAGTCTCTCCGTCTGCGCCGTCCGCTCCGTCACCTACACCGAGGAAGGAACACCCCTCGCCCCACAGGACTACGGCTACGACGTCGAGGACTATGACGACGAAGACGAGGACGACGAAGAGGAAGAATCCGAGTGATCAAGGGAGGCGAATCCCACAAACGGCGCAGGGGCACAGGATTCCAGCGCCGCCACTCCTCCACTATCATCTAAGGGAAGATGGGCCGTACGCCTCGAGCTGATCTATCCCCCGCGGAGCCTGTGTGTCGACCACGTTGCCACCTACTTCTCTCGAAACCTCCGCAACATCCGCCGCTCGGATGTCGTCAGAGCATGCAGTGGCAACCGCAACCGCAGTGGCAACCGCAACCGTAGTCACACCCGTCCGCCGGTCACGGCTGGACGCGCTCACCGGCATGCGCGCTCTCGCCGCGCTCAACATCCTCTTCTTTCATTTCTCGGACCCGAAGATCTTCGGTCCCTTTGCCCCTGTCGTCGACAACGGGTACGTCTCCGTCAGCTTCTTTCTGCTGCTCTCCGGCTTCGTGCTCGCCTACAACTACCGCGAGCGTGCCGATCGCGGCCTCATGCGCGCCCGCACTTTCTGGATGGCCCGCTTCTCCCGCATCTATCCCGTCTTCCTCTTCTCGCTGCTCATGTCCGTCCTGGTGCTGGTGCAGGAGTGGCGCATTCGCCCCCACAGCGAGTTCGCCTGGGGCGTCGGACTGACCCTGGTCCTTGCGCAGGGCTGGTCGCCGACTCTTTGCAACTTCTGGAATACCCCCGCGTGGACACTCACCACGGATGTCTTCTTCTACGCGCTCTTTCCCTGGCTCGTCACCCTGCGCCGCCCCAAGACGCGCCGTCACATCGTGTGGTCGATGCTCGGCTTCTGGTGCCTCAGCTTCATCCTCCCGGCGCTCTACATGATCCTCAATCCCGATGGCGACCCGCACCTCAATCGCTATTCCAACGGGCTGGTGGCTGCGTGGGGTGAAATTCGGCCCGCTGCAGCACCTGCCGTCGTTCCTCTTCGGCATGGCGCTGGCCTCGCTCAACGACCTCATTCCGGAGCGCAGCCACCTGCGTACTGCCCTCGGTGTTGCCGGCTTCGCCGCGCTCTACACCATCCTGTGCTTCGGCACCCACATGCCCTACCTGTTCATGCACGACGGTCTGCTCATGCCGATCTACGCCACGATCGTGCTCGGCCTCGCCGGACAGAACTTTCTCGTCCGCCTTTTCTCTATCTATCCGCTCATCGTCATCGGCGAAGCCAGCTATTGCCTCTACATCCTGCACTTCAATCTCTGGATCTTGCTGCACGACGAAACGCATCTCATCGAGCGCGCCGGCCTCCTGCGCTTCGATCCCTGGCTCTCCTACGTGCTGATCGTCCTCATCGCCGTCGGGGTCATGTACCTGGTCGAGCGCCCCGGCCAGCGCTGGATCAAGCGCTGGACGCACAGCCTCGGAGCCACCCCCGCAATGCCGCCCAGTGTGCCCTGAAGAGGTGCCTCGCCCGATGGCAATTTCGCGGCAGAACCGTCGGCCTGGCCTGTGCGAGTAATAGTGAAACGCTCTGCAGCAGGGTTTTCCCCGAATGGGCGCGGCCCATTGCAAATGCAGAAGGCCTGTCCGGTTGGGCAGGCCTTCTGTTGCTTCCTCAGCCTTTGCTAGTACTGTGCAATCTCTTGGGTCGTGTGGTCGCCGTGTTTGACTGTTGTCACGGCCGTTGCCTTCGCGGTTCCAGGGAACGGCGTGTTCTGTCCCGGATGCGTGGTCCCCGCATTCGGGTCAAGGTACAGCGACGAAACCGAGTTTCCGATGAAGTTTGCCGTGTAGATATAGCGCCCGATCGAATCCTCGACCGTGATCGCTGCTGGCCCGGGGTCGGTTCCCGAAGTGCTCGACGTGCCTGCCAGCGCGCTGGGTTCGCCCGTCTGAGCGTTCAACGCATAGCCGCTTACCGTGCCATCGCTATAGTTCGCCACATAGATGAATGCCCCGCGCGGATCTACGGTTATGGCGCTCGGCAACTGGCCAGTCGGCGTGCTGCTTGTCACCTGCGGCTGAATTGCACCGCTGGTTCCCTGCACATCGTAGGAGAGCAGCGTACTTTGCCGGAAATCCGTCACGTAGACGAAGCGGTTGCCCGGATCGGTGGCGATTGCATCCGGCGCCACGCCTGCTGCATAGGGCGAGCCCGCGGCCTGGGTCAACACGTTGGACTTGGGAGTGATCCCATAGCTCGTAATCTGGCCCACCGGGCTGGCTCCGCCACTGCATGCGCCGACCACTGGATACGTCACCGTTGAGTTTCCCGTCGCGCCGCGATTCTGGGCGGCAACGGTATCAATCAGCGTTGTCAGCTGTCCCGCGGGATCGTTCACCACGTACACGGCGCCCCCGGCGGGGTTCGTCGCGCTGCCCAGCACCGTCACAGCCACAGGGTTGTTGCAGGTGGGATAGGCCGTTTCGGTGCCTAGCGTGCCATCGCTCGCGATCGGGATCTGAACCAGCGCACCAATGCCGGGCGTTGTCGGGCTGAATGGAGTGCCGTTTGCCGCCAGGCCATACGCTTCCGCCACGTACATCGTGGAACCGTCTGGACTGATGGCCAGCCCATTCGGGTTGGTGCCCGACTTGAGGTTATACGTGGCCTGGGCGAAGAGCTTGCCGTCCGAGCCCGCCACAAAATAGGTCACCGTGTTGTCATCGTGGTTCAGTGCGTAGACGTACCTGCCGTTCGGCGCGGTGACCAGCCCGATCGGATTTCGGCCCGCGGGAAATGGGGAGCCGAGAATCTGCGTCAGTGCACCCGACTCGCCATCCGCGGCAAAGCCGTAAATGACGCCCGGATTGGCGTTTGCCGAGGCTATGTAGACGAAGTCGATGGTGTTGCTCTGCCCGCAGGCGGTAATACCCAGCACCAGGGCGGCGGAGACTGCTGACGCCAGAGCAAGCTGGCCAAGTTGACTGAACTTCATTCGATTCCTTCGTCCTTCATTTCCGAATCCCCTGACTTCTTCAGTCCCGGGAATCCGGATCTTTGCCAATCTTCAAACTTGCGCGGTCCTCGCGAATGCACATGCCGTCGCGGCAGCCCGATTCCTCTTGAATGCAGAGAGTTCTGGCTTATTGTAACCACCGCCAGAACTCTCCGCCCGTTGCCTTCCTAGAAGGTGCTGCCTGTCACCGCGCACCATGTCGGCGATCCCGGCGGCGCCGGCATACTCTTGGGCAGGACCGTCAATCCGCCTGCCACCTGGTCGATCTTCTTGCCGGTAATCGTGCTGTCGTTGAAATTTGCCAGGTATAAATACTGGTTCGAGGGGTCCTCGACCATGCAACGCGGGCTTGGCCCCGACGGAATTGGGACGCCGCCAGTATTGGCGTCTTTGAGCTGGCCGACACCATTGATGGTGTAAGCGGTGATCAGGCTCTGGGGTTGGTTGTTGACCAGGGTAATGCCCTGGCTCGATACCCAGACGAAGGTATGGGTGGTTTCCTTGAGGATGCGCGACGGAAAGACTGGATTCGCCCCCTGCCCATTGTTTGCGCGCGCTCCACCAGTTACCGCTGCCAGCGTGCCGCTGGAGCTGGTGAAGGGCAGGATGAACCCCGTGGAGCCCACCGGACCCGCATCCAGCGCATAAATGTATTGCGCGGTCGCGTACACATACGTCAACTGTGTCGCTCCCGTCGGAAGCGGCGTGTTCTGGGTCAATGTGAGCTGGCCGTTGACGCTGCTCTGGTTGTAAATAAAAATCGCCTGCGGTGGATCGTTGGGATTCGTGCCCCCTGCCGGCCCCTGCTCTGCGATATAGGCGAAGGCTCCGCCCAGTGACAACCACGTTGGATTCGTGCCCACCGGGAAATAGGTCAGTGGCAGATTGTTCGAGTCCCTCTGCTGGTTGTTCAGGATTGTGGTCAGCCGGCCCGTAGCCGGATTGATCGAAAACGCCGTGATCGACCCAATGCTCTGTGTGCCGTTGGGCCCAGTGCCGCCTGGAGCGAATTCGTCCAGCGTATACAGAAAATTGCCGCTGATCGCGATGGTCTTGGTGTTGAAGCCTTCCGGACTGAAGGACGTCTGAAAGGTCGGCGCCCCATACCCTCCTATAGAAAAGAGGGAAATCGTGCTGTGCTGCGGATTTGCAGTTGTGGCGGAGCCGTAGTTCAGCACGTACAGGTACGATCCGGTTGCATTTACAACCACCTGGGTCGGATTCGTACCCCCCGAGCCCACCGTGGTCGTCAGATGCAGCGCACCGTTGTCGTTCTGGATACGATAACTGGCAATCTGATTGTATTGGGACCCGGTCACATACAGATACCCAACCGTGAAGCTCAGAGTGCAGGACGTCATGCCGAGAACTGTCACGGCAGAGGCGGCTAGGGCCAATGCAGCCCGGCCGATTTTCTTCAACTTCATCCGATTCCTTCGTCCCGATGCACGCGAGATGCGTCGAGGCTGCCAAAACAGCTTGAACTGAAAGTCTGGGTGGGGACCCGCATGCATTGTAAAAGGTAAGAGCACCTTAGGGCTACTCAGAGTGCGAAAACCCCGCCACTGCGCCGTTCCGCTGTCTGGTTTTGACTGTCGCGGCCGGCAGTCGTCAACAATACAGCAGGCAGGCGGCTGGACCAACTTCACCCGCCCGCCTGTCCTGCCTGAATTGTGATCGGCTGCTATTCCAAACGCAGGTCGCCCCCGGCCAGAAGTAATCGGCCAAAGGGAGCGAACCCGTACAAAACGCGCTACCGGCGCGATTGCCTGGACGGCGACTCCCCTCACCAAACCCGGCAGCTATTCTCCGGATACATCGGCGAGCCCTTCTTGCAGTGGAAAGCCTTCCCGAACTCGTCGAAGTTCTGCACCACGCCGTTCACCCGGAACTCGCCCGGCGAGTGCGGATCCACCTTCACCATCATCCGCGAATATTCCGGACGCCGGCTCTCGCACCAGATCTGCCCGTAGGAGACGAAGAACTGCTGCGCCGGCGTGAAGCCCTCGCTCTTCGGTCCATCCACGTTCTTGCCCTCTGCCGCCAGTGTGTTCTCGAGCGCCAGGAAAGCAATGCGGATGCCACCGTTGTCCGCCGTGTTCTCGCCCAGTGTCAGCTTGCCATTCAGGTTCGCACCGGGCTCCGGCGCAAACCCGCCATACTCCTTCACCTCGCAGTCGGTCCGCTCGGTGAAGGCCTTGCGATCCGCCGGTGTCTGCCACTCGCGCAGGTTGCCGTGCCCGTCATACTGCGAGCCCTGGTCGTCGAAGCCGTGTGTCATCTCGTGCCCGATCACCATGCCGATCCCGCCAAAGTTCTCTGCCGGGTTCGCGGAGAGAGCATAGAACGGCGGCTGCAGAATCCCTGCCGGGAAGTTGATGTCATTCATGCTCGGGTTGTAGTAGGCGTTTACGGTCGGCGGCGTCATGCCCCATTCCGTCTCGTCCACCGGTTGCCCCAGCTTCTTCAGTTCGCGCTGCTGTTCGAACTCGTCGCCGCGGTTGATATTCCCCAGCAGGTCGCCGCGTTCCACCGTGAACTTGGAGTAGTCGCGCCACTTGTCCGGATAACCGATCTTGTTGCGGTACAGCAGCAGCTTCGCCTCGGCTGCCTTCTTGGTCTCGTCGCCCATCCACGGCAACTGCTGGATGTCCTCGCCCAGCGCCTTGTCCAGCGCGGCCACCAGCTTCGTCATGTTCTCCTTGGCCGCGGGAGGAAAGTTGTTCTTCACCCAATCCTGTCCCACCGCCTCGCCTAGCGCCTGGTCGGTCAGCTTCGTACAGCGCTTCCAGCGCGGCTGCAGTTCCTTCGCGCCTTGCAATGTCGCGTTGTAAAAGTTGTAGTTCTCCTGAACGAAGTTGTCGCTCAGCCATGGCGCAGCGCCATGAATCGCATGCCACCGCAGGTAGCTCTTCCATACGTCC
Organism: uncultured Acidobacteriaceae bacterium; assembly: GCA_963815025.1. Taxonomy (GTDB): domain Bacteria; phylum Acidobacteriota; class Terriglobia; order Terriglobales; family Acidobacteriaceae; genus KBS-83. The sequence goes on from CAWFFD010000002.1 coordinate 1,792,029, forward strand.
AGGTTCTCCGCGTCGATCGCCTTGTTCAGCGCCTCAACGAATCCTGGCTGCCCCACGTTCAGCGTGGGGAACGATCCAATGCCGATCTTGCCGAAATATGTGGACCAATCGAAGGCGGGTGCCGTCTGCTCCAGCTCCGCGATCGTCTTGATGTGATAATTCTTTTGCGGATCACGCAGTTCAGTGCGGCTCAACGAGCCTTCGGCCAGCGCCGTCTCGATCGCCATCACGTTCTTCGCTTCGGCCGCGGCCTGCTCCGGCGTGTCGCCTGCCAGGACGAACATCTTCGTCATGTGCTCGACATATTGGTCCCGGATCTTGGTCTCCCGCTCCGTCTTTTCGATGTAGTAGGAGCGGTCGGGCAGCCCCAGCCCACCCTGTTGCACGGCGGCGATCTGTTTCGAGCTGTCCTTCTGGTCCTGCTCCACTCCGAAGTTGAACAGGGCATCGGTGCCGTCCTGGCGCTCGAGTTCGGTCAGCACACTCGCCAGTTGCTTCTTGTCCGTCAGACCTGAAACGCGGTCCAGCGCCGGCTTCAGTGGCGCCGCGCCCTTCGCATTGACCGCGTCCACATTCATGCAGGTGGCATAAAAATCTCCGTACTTCGCCTCCAGCGGGGTCCGGCTCGGGCTCGGCTTCGCCGCAGCCTCGAGACTCTTGTACAGCAGCCACTGGTTACGCTCTGCCAGCAGGCCAAAGTTACCCCAGCGCACCTGGTCCGGCGGTATCGGATTGTTCTTGGCCCAGTTGCCGCAGGCGTACTGGTAGAAATCCGTGCACGGATCGGCGCTCTGATCCATCGAGCTCAGATCGAGCATCTTCTGCGCCTTCGGCTCTGCCGGTGTGGCATCGGAGCCGCTATCGGCCAGCGCATCCAGCGCGCGCAGCGTGTGGGGAGTGAAGTTGCTCTGGGCGCAGGCGATACCTGTACCCATCAGGACAATGGCGGCAAACCGGAATGGCTGCATGGCGCTCCTTGAATGTGTGAATCGATGCGGAAACACAGGCTGCACCCTGCGTCTATCGGCCCCTCGTCCGGCTGTGCATCGCTGCCGGCGGATGGCTCTCCTCAATCACCAGTTCTGTTCGACTCAAAAACCTAACACAACCAGTGGCAGCGATTGTCGCGGCAACACGAAAACCGATGTCATATGTGTCGAAGAGACGGGAGATCGGTGTATCTGCCTTTTCCCAATCCCCACAGCTCCCCGTCACAAGCCGTGGCGGGAGCGTCCCGAAGGCAGCGGAGGATCTGTGCCTCCAGAACCCTTGGATTAAAAAATATAAACTGCTCTTGACAGTTATAAGATATATCTTGATACTACGAGTCATGAGATACCCATTCGAACAACTCAAAGAACACTTCAGAGAAGCCCATGGCTGCGATCGCGGCCGTGAGGAACGTCATTTCCGGGGTCGTGGCGGCCCCTTTGCAGGACCCTTCGGCGGTCCTTTCGCGGAAGGCGAGCGCTGGGGCAGACGCGGCGGCCTTGGACGCCTCTTCGGCTCCGTCGACCTCCGCTACCTCCTCCTCGACCTCATCGCCGAGCAGCCGCGCCACGGCTACGAGCTCATCAAGGCCATCGAGGAGAAATTCGGCGGCTTCTACTCGCCCAGCCCCGGCATCATCTACCCCATGCTCACCCTCTTCGAGGAGACCGGTCTCGCCACCGTCACCACCGAGGGCACCCGCAAGCTCTACACCATCACCGAGGAAGGGAAGCGCGAGCTCGCAGAAAACCGCAGCATCCTCGACGCCATCCTGCGCCGCATAGCCGGCATCGGCGATGCCGCGCGTCCCACCGAACGCGATCCGCAGATCATGCGCGCCATCCAGAACTTCCGCATGGCGCTGGGCATGCGTCAGGGCAACCTCACTCCCGAACAACGCAGCCGCATCATCGAGGTCATCGACAACGCGGCTCGCGAGATCGAAAAGGCATGAACGATGCCCGAACGCTACAACTACCACGTCACGGTTGACCGCCTGGACCTGCGGCAACACACGACAGGCGAAGGAGGACTCGAATCCGTCTCCTTCTTCGCCTCCACTCTCAATGACATCTCCGCTGCCATCGCTCCGCTGCGCGACCGTCTCGATTGCAGCGCCTGCCACGCGACAAAGCTCGCCGTCGGCCTCAGCCTCATCCGCGAAGTCATGCACGGACAACGCGATCGGATAGAGCTCCACGAAGCGCTGTTGGAGCTCTTCCAATCGCTGGAGAGCACGTCAACCCAGGCGAACGCCTGAGTCGAACTCCTTACTCGAACTTTCTGAATCGAACTCCCGAAGATCAGGATGGGAGCAGATCTTCTATCGCTGCACCCGATGCAACACGATCGGAGCGTTCCGCCGAGCGCCCGAGGAAACACCTCGCGATGGATCGGACCCATCTGGCGCCGGCCCAACTGCCGGGATCTCAGGCTGCGGCGGATTCTGCCACCGGCGGGAATCCATCGCTCGCTCCAGCTCGATCCGATCGCCCTTCACCGTTCCGGAGAAACTGCCGCTGCCGACTTTGAAAGAGATACGGTCGCCATCGACTTTGCCTTCCGTGATTGGCGCGGGCACATCGCTGCCGCCGGAGAAGCTCCTGCTCGCGCCTTCCACCGTTCCTCTCAGATCGCTCCCCGCCTGGCGCAGAGTGAACACCACGGGATCGTTGCGGCGCTGCAACTCGCTGCCGGTTGCGGGCACCGGTCTCCACAGGCCGGTAATGCCCACGCCGGCCGGTACCTCGCGCTCCCATGTTGCGACCTGCGGACGCAGGACCGCACCTCTTGCCGCAATCGTAACTGTCGCTGAAGCAAGTCCGGGAGACGTCGCCTCCACCGTGATATCGCCCACCGCCTTCGTTGCCTGCACAATCGCCATGCACAGGCCGGAGAAGGCCAGGCGGGACGTACCCTTGTCCGATTCCTGATCGGTGGGATCGCCGTTGCCGACGCCGATCAGCCTTCCCGAACCGGAAACCTGGAAGCTCACTTCGTTATCGGTGATCGGCACCAAGCGGCCCTTTGCATCGTGAACCGCCACGGTGAACATCGCCACGTCCTCGCCATCGGCGGAGACTTCGCGGCGATCCGCCGTCATCACCAGCTTCGCCGCGGCGCCGGTCGTCTCCCGCTTCTCCGTCATCACCACTTTGCCGCCTTTGAAGCCGCGCGCCTCGATGGAGCCGGGAGCATATGTCACATCCCATGCCACGTGCGAATCCTTCTTCACGTCCTTCGTACCCAGGCTCTTGCCGTTGACCACCAACTCCACCCTGTCCAGGTTGGAGTACACCCATACCGCAATCTCCTTGCCCTCCAGCCCCGGCCAGTTCCAATGCGGAAAGAGATGCAGCACCGGCTGCGTAGTCCACCACGACCGGTAGTAGAAAAACGAGTCTTTGGGAAAGCCGCAGGTGTCGATCACGCCATACTGCGAACTGATATTCGGCCAGCCATTCGGAGAGGGCTCGCCGCGATAGTCGAAGCCCGTCCACACGAAGCCGCCCGACATCCACGGCCGCGCATCGCAGAAGCGCCACCAGCCCTCCGCCGAAGCGCGGCCCGTCGTGGTGTACGGATCGTACGAGGCCACGTAGCCCTTTGCCGGATCGGTGACGTAGATGCCGCGTGTGCCCACTGCGCTCACCGTCTCCGTGCCCATGACCGGCTTATCGGGATGCGCTGTGTGATACGCCTCGGCTTCCGGGTCCATGTAGTTGTAGCCCATCACGTCGCACACTGCGAGTCCACCGGTGCCAATCGCTCCGGTAGGTGCGATCGACACCGGCCGCGAACCATCCAGCTCGGTCGCGAGCGCCTTCATCGCGCTCAGAATCAGCACGCCCTTTTCCGTGTTCGCCTGGCCCTCTTCATTGCCCATCGACCACATAAAGACACTCGGACGGTTACGATCCCGCCGTATCAGGTCGCCGAACTGGCTCAGTGCCCTCCGGATTCGAAGACATCATGCGCGTCTCGTCGAAGACCAGCATGCCCAGTTCGTCGCAGGCGTCCAGCAGCTCCGGCGTCGGCGGGTTGTGCGAGGTGCGTATGGAGTTGCAGCCCATCTCCTGCAGCTTGCGGATGCGGTAGTACTGCACGGCATCCGGCAGCGCCGCGCCGATCCCGGCGTGGTCCTGGTGATTGCAGGTGCCTTTCAGCTTCACCGGCTTGTCATTCAGGAAGAAGCCCTTCTCCGCATCGAATCGCGTCGTGCGAATGCCGAATGGCGTCTCGTAGCGATCCACGATCTCGCCGCCCGCCACGAGCTCCGTCACCAGCTTGTATAGGTTTCGCTCTTCCAGCGACCACAGCGCCGGCCGCTTCACCACCATCTCCTGCGTGTAGCTCTGCTCGCCGCCCTTTTCAATTGGCGTCGCCGCTGCAGCGGTCTGTCCCACCGTATTGCCCTTGGGATCGAGCACCTTCCAGTTCACGCGAACCTTCTGCGCGGCGTGGCCATCGTTAACCACTTCGGTGCGAATCGAGAGTGTCGCCTCTTCGGACCGCACCTGCGACGTTACAAAGGTTCCCCATTTCTTCACGTGCACCGGATGCGTCTTCACCAGCCAGACATGGCGGTAAATTCCCGCGCCTTCGTAGAACCAGCCATCGCTCGATGTCGCATCCACGCGAACCAGCAGCACGTTCCTTCCGCTCGGATTCGCAAAGTCGGTTACATCGAAGCTGAAGGGATCGTAGCCGCCGCTGTGCGTCCCGATGTAGAAGCCGTTGAAGACCACCATCGTCTCGCGGTAAGCGCCATCGAACTCAATGGTGATCCGTTTGCCCGTGTCCTCGGCCGGGAGATCGAAGACGCGGCGATACCAGCCGACGCTGGTAGCCGGATAGGTCCGTCCCAGCGGGTAGAAGCCCTTGCTGGCAAGCGCGGGATCGTTCGTGAAGGGCAGCTCGATCGCCCAGTCGTGCGGCAGATCCAGGCTCCGCCAGTCGCCGTCATCAAAGGCCATGGAGCCCGCGGGTAGAAAATATCCGGTCTTCTGGAAGTTGCCGGTCCGTCCGCTGCCGAATTCAAAATCCTTCGCCGGATCGTCGGCATTGCCGAAGATGAAAGCGCCAGCCGAAATCCAGCAGCAGGCGTTCGCGTCCCCCACCTGGCTCGGACGAGTCGGCCTTTGTGTAGCCCGCAGGATGCAGTTCAGGAGCATTCTCGCTGGCCTGCATCGCGAAGGCCATCGGACCCATTCCATTCGCCACTGCCACCGCCGCCGGCGCCAGCAGTCCTGTCTTCAAAAGATCGCGACGCGATACCTTGCTCATCCCAGTCCCCCGTGAAACTACCAGCGTGGTATTCACCGAACGTGCTGCAAGCGGTTACATTCGCGGCAACAAAAATATGCGCTCGCCAATCCATTGTCAAATTGGATGGATGGTTCTCTATGCCGTCTTCCGCGTCACCATTGTCGCCACCGGCAGCGCACTCAGCAGAATCGCCGCCGCCAGCAGAAATGGCGCGCCCGGCAGATGAATTCGCCCCGGCCTGATCGCGGCGGCAAAGACAAACGTGAACAGCCCCGGCCCAACCAGTGCCGTCAGCCCGCGGATGCACTGCACCGCCCCCTGCAACTGCCCCTGCTCCTGCGGATTCACGTGCACGCTCATCAGTCCCTGCGCCGTCGGCCCGGCCAGCCCCCACAGGTTCATCAGCGGGATGCCCAGCAGGAAGATCCACCCCTTCGGCGCGAAGCCGAAGATCGCAAACCCCACCCAACCGATCCCCAGCCCCCACAGCAGCGTGCTGCGCTGCCCCAGCCACTTCACCAGCGGCCGCACCAGCAGCGCGCCCACAATCACCGATCCCAGGCCCACCAGCCCGAGCGAAAGCCCCACCGCCCGCGCGCTCCACTCGTACCGGTAGTCCGTATACAGCACCCAGGTGTTCACCAGCGACTGCTGCGTCAGGTAGCTCAGCAGCAGAACGCATCCCATGCCGAAGAGCTCACGGTGCCGCCGCAGCAGGGTCAGCGAGCCGATCGGATTCGCCTGCTTCCACGAAAAGACGCCGCGATGCTCCTTACTGAGCGACTCCGGCAGCACGAACAGGCCATACATCGCGTTCAGCAGGCTCATCCCGCCCGCTACCCAGAAGGGCAGCCGTGGACTCACGTTGCCCAGCACGCCGCCCAGCGCCGGCCCCAGCACAAAGCCCAATCCGAAGGCCGCGCTCACCATGCCAAATGCCTCCGCGCGCTTCTTCGGATCGGTCACATCGGCGATATACGCCATGGCCGTTGGAATACTTGCCGATGTGAGGCCCGACACCACCCGGCCCACAAACAGCCACGCCAGCGTAGGCGCCAGCGCCATCACCAGGTAGTCGATGCCGAGGCCGAAATTCGACAGCAGGACAATCGGCCGCCGTCCGAAGCGATCGGAAAGCGAGCCCAGCAGCGGCGAAAAGCCGAACTGCATCACCGCCCAAACCGTCCCGAAGATGCCGAACATCTCCGCGCCGCTCGACGTATTGCCGCCCATGAAGCTGGTGATCAGTTGCGGCAGCACTGGCGCGATCATCCCCATCGCCAGCATGTCCAGCGTGATGGTGACGAAGATAAATGCCGCTGCGGCGCGGCGCTTATGGGGCAGGTGAAGAGGCGAAAGATGCGGCTCAGCGGCGCCGCCGGGAGGAGCCATGGGCTGGTCGGCCACTGCCGTCAGCTCCGGATCCAGCGCCGTCCCCGGTTCACTCCACTCCGCCATCCACTCTCCCCCGTTTTCAGACGCGCTCCAAGCCGCAATGGAAGCCGCACTCGAAGCCCGCACTGGAAGACATAGACGTGCGGCTCACCAATCGGCTTGGAGAAATCGGAAACAGCCGGCCCCAATTAACAGAAAATTGGTTTGAAATGGCCGCGGCCCGCGATGCATTCCGTCACGGACAGCGTTTGCGGGGGAGTAGTGAGGATGCCCGTAAACGGAGCGAATTGCAGCGGTGCCGGAGCAGCATCCCCGCACCGCCTTTCTCTAGAAGCGATACCGCGCCGTCAAGGCGCCGTTGATCGGCGCTCCCGGAAACAACTCCAGATCCGAGTGCGACGAGTCGTAGTAGCGCGTGTTCGTCAGGTTTGACAGGTGCGCGTCGAGCTCCATGTGCTGCCGGTGATAGAAGACCGTTCCGTCCAGCCGGGTGTAGCCCGGCAATTGGACCAGGTTGTCCGTGTAGGCAAAGCTGTCCGTGTTGAAGTACACGCCGCCGCCCGCGCCCCAGCCATTCGCAAAGCGGTAGGTGGACCAGATGCTCCCGCTGTGCAGCGGAATATCGAAAGGCCGCTTGCCCTGGAACGGCACGCCGTTGAAGCTCGCATTCGACTTCGTCACCACCGCGTCCTGGTATGCGTAGCCGCCGTAGACCATCCAGCGCTGCGTCACGCTGCCCTGGAACGACAGGCTCGCCCCCAGCGTGCGCTGCTCGCCGGCCAGAATCAGTTGCGACGGATTCGCCGGGTTCGGCGTCTTGATGTTGTTGCGGTCCAGGTCATACACCGCCACGGTCGAGATCAGCTTGTCGCCGAAGCTCGAAAACTTTGCCCCACCCTCGTAATTCTGCGTCCGCTCCGGCGCCAGCTCCGCATTGTTGGTGGCCAGGTTCAGCGACTCGCCCGACGGATCGAAATTGCGCGAGTAGCTCAGATACACCGTGCTCCACGACTTCGGCTGGTACAGCAGTCCCACGCGCGGACTCCACTTGTTGTCCACCCGGCCCAGATCGGGCAAGTTCGGCAGCCGCTGGTCCAGCGTCTGCTTGTAGTTGTCAAAGCGCGCCCCCGCCATCAGCTTCCACTGCGGCGCCAGTTGCATCAGGTCCTGTACGTAAAATGCCGCGGTCTGCGCGAAGAAGCGGCCATCGGTGTTCAGCGACAGGCCCGGCGTGGGCGGCAGGTCGGGCACCGGATTGTAGAGTGTGATCGTCGGCGCCGTCCCAAAGTACTGCAGCCGGTCGATCGTTTGCCGTCCATACTCACCGCCCACCAGCAGCGTGTGGCCAATTCCGGCAAAGCGTCCGCTCCGATAGGCCTCGAGCTGATCGAAGATATTCCGCTGGAACTGGTTTCCGTTGTACTGCCCGCGCAGGATGGTGGGGTTGTCGTCGCTGCTGGCATCGTCATCCGTCGCGTCGGCATGCACCCCTGCAGGCAATGCCTCCGCGTGCCGGTGCGCATGCGTCGAGGACTGTCCGGCGATGCCTCCGCCCGGCAGGTTCAGCTGGTAAAGATACGTTGTCGACCAGTCCACGGTGTCGCCCGCGTTGCGGAAGATCTCGTGCGCGTGCCAGCCATCCTGGAAATCGTGCCGCAGGTCGAAGGTCTCGTCCGTCGCTCCCTCGTGAATGTAGTCGTGCGGCACGCCCGGCGTAGTGCCCAGAATGTAACCATAGTAGTTCCCAATCGGCACCACGCCCTGCGGCCCGTCGACCGCCGGAATGCCGCGGTCCGGCAGCCGTTCATCGCGCAGCCGTTCTACTTGCAGGTACATATCGGTATTCTCACTGGGCCGCCAGCGTAGTGTTGGCGCGAAGGCATAGCGGTTCATGTAGTAGTAGTGCCGCTGGCTGCCGGTGTACTCGCCGGCTCCGGTCAGCCGTCCGCCCAGCGTGTTGTCCAGCCAGGAATCAGACGCATCCGCCTCCAGCCGCCGCTCGCCGTAGCTGCCGCCCGTCACGCCGATGTAGCCTTCCGTTCCCTCCATGCCCGGCTTCTTGGTGACGCGATTCACCAGTCCGCCCGAAGAGCCGCGGCCGTAGAGCACCGCCGCTGGGCCCTCGATCACATCAAGCTGCTGCGTATTCGAAAGATCGCGGAAGTACTGCGCATCGTCGCGCACCCCGTCGATGTACTGGTCTGTCCCGGCGGTGAAGCCGCGGATATCGAATGAATCGCGCCGGCCCTCGCCCAGCGTTGGCTGCACGCCCGGCACGCCCGCAAGCGCATCCTTCAGGCTGTCGACGCCGCGATCTTCCAGCAATTGCTGCGTCACCGTGTAGGTCGACTGCGGCAGATCCAGCACCCGTATCGGCACCCGGCTTCCTGTCGTCTGTACCGTGGTGGCGTAGCCATCGGACGCCGTCACGGTCACTGTCTCCACGTTCTTCTCGATCTTGAGCGTCAGCGTAAGGTGCGTTGGCGCGCCCCCATGCAGCTCCAGTGACTGCTCTACCTGCTGATAACCGGCCTCGACCGCAGAGACGCGATATCTCCCGCTCGGCAGGTCGATGTGGAAGGCGCCGGTAGCGTCCGCCACCGCATCGGTTGCAGTTCCTGCCTCGCCTGCAAAATGCACCTTCGCACCGGGCAGCAATCCGCCTGAGGCATCCTGGATCACGCCTTCTACATGAACCGTACCCGGTTTGTCGGAAGAGATCAGCGGCGCTGGAGCTGCATTCGGTGCGGAATCAGTGCCGGCCGGCACGGAATGGGCGAGGGATGGTGTGGCGGAAAACGCGAACAGGAGATAGCCGAGCACGAAGCACGGCGCAGCCAGGGTGCGGCAAGGATGCGTCATGAAAAGCCTTCCAGAAAGAGTCAATAGGACTGAACTAGTCCTGATTTAACGAGACTAAATCAGTCGGCTTTCCAGGGACTATGAAAGTTCGGCTAAATGGCGATCAATTTGGTCTGAATGGCGGAATTCGGCAATGGAACGCAATTGCCATGACTCCATTACTTAGGATCCGCCAGACGCAGGCCATCCATCCGCCCCATCACGCCGGCACGGATGGACTCCGCAAGCTTCATCGGAAAACCGGCCGGAAGCCCCTCGAGCACTGCGTCCGTGGCACCCTGCATGGAATCCGCCAACTCTTCCACAACGGACCGGACGATCGGCAGGCCGATGCCCGCGCGGCGTGCGGTCTGGGCAAAGTGTCGCGGCTGCAACTGGTGGATCAGGCTGCGCCGGTTGTCTCCCGCCGTCATCGCCAGTTTGTGCTGGTTGCGCGGGATCTGCCGTGCTGCTACCTGAGGCTGAGTTGAGAGCACGTCATACAGCGGCGTCAGACGGTAGCCGCCCCCCGTGCGCAGAAAAAGGCTGAAGTTCTTTGCGTGGCCATCGGTCGCCGCCAATAACCAGAAGACCATCTGCGCCTTCAGGAAGGTGCGCTGGTCGGCAAGCGGCGTATCGCTGCCCTGCAGCAACTCGAGGATCGCCTGCATGCCTGGTCCCCCGTCGCTTTCATATTTCTGCCCTGGCGTCACGCCCAGTGCCTGGCAGCAATCCTCCTGCGGCAGCCGCAGTAGCCGTCCATCTCCCGTCCACGCGCGGTCAAAGCGCTCCACCACCAGCGCCCGCCGTCCGGCAAACTCCGCAATTTCCACGTTTGCCGCCGGGAGACCCGCTGCTCGTATCAGCCGCAGGCACAGATACTCGTTCTCCACGCTGTCGGAGAAATCGAGCCCGTTGCCTACCCGCCCGATCGGCGGCTTCAGGATGTGGGTGGTCGCGGTGCTGCCGGTGGGCAGCAGCCATTCCCCATCCTGCCGCAGCAGCGCCGTCTTCTCCTGTGCGCCCGCTATCGAGATGCGGAAGGCATTCTGGTCGCTCATACCCAGTGGCGCCGCCGCCAGGCTCGCCAGCAGGGTGCCAATCTGTTCTTCGCCCAGAGGCGTACCGCGCACCTCGCCCGCTCGGCCCGGCTCCTCGTCCTCGGGCAAAAACTGCAGGGCGCCCGCGCAATCCCGGCCCACGCGCATCAGCAGGCTGTAGGCGTCCGTGCCCGCGGCATGCACCCGGGTCGCGATCAGGCGGCGCAGCATATCGCTGTCAGGAAGCAGGTTCTCAAACACCGCCAGTACCGGTACGCCGCTGTACGCCGACTCCCGCAGCGGCAGCGACAGGGAAATGGGGAAGGCTCGCTCGCTGCCGAGCCACGTCGTGTCATAGCGGAACGTGGTCGCTCCGTTTGCCTCCTGCCGCAGCAGTCCGACCAGGTCTCCGTTCTGCAGCACCTGCAAAGGCAGGTGGCGTGGCCGGCGCGCCATCTACTTGCCGGTCTCGTGGTTGCTGGGTCTGGTTGTGCGGATTTCTGCCGGCTCAGGAACGGCGCCCAGCGCATCCTCTGCGGAAGCGTGGCCATGGGTGCGTGGCTGCACCACCAGTTCCAGGTCAAGCGTCGCCAGCAGCCGCAGCAGCGTACTCAGCCGCACGTCGCCGCCGTTCTCCAGGTCGGAGATGGTGGCCTGCCGCCGCGCAATCGAACCGGCCGCCGTCGCCTGAGACAGACCGAGTTCCTTGCGGCGTCGGCGGAGCGCCGCGCCCATTTGTAGCGGAGTTCGAGTCATCTGCATGTTCATACGTTAAACAGCATAATACATTTTAAAGCGCTTTTCCGTATATCGCCTTTAAATACTCTATAACGTATTAAGCAAAATTATGCGCTATAAAGTATTTTCCGACTTTGGAACTTATGATATTCGGATCTGCAAAAACCTGCCAAATCATCCTCACCAATTCGTTATGCTTGAAATAGGAGTCAGGAAGGGGACGGCTTCACATCAACGAAGTGTTCGTTTTCAATCAGTTACAGCTAAGTCAAATGATTGGAAGAATTTAGCCGTAACTTTATTGGAATGACGACTTTGGCCGTAAACCCGGTTCTGTCAGCCACTTAGCCGTGGAACTCACCCTCAATCCCAATGGAATGACGACTTTGCCGCTAAAGTCGGCTCTGTCAATCACTTAGGCGCCGGGACGGCCGCTAAGTCCTTGCAGAAGATCCACTTACCAATTCAAGACTGAACTGGCGGGGGGAGGGGGGTACCCCACCCCCTTGGACGAAGATCAGAAGATCTTGACGTGGAAGGTCAGGTACTTCTTCGGGTTCTCGCGGATCTGTGTCACCAGGTTCCGGCTCTCGCTCAACATCGCGTCGGCATTGTTGTAGAGCGACGGATTCACCACCAGCTGGCCGATGGAACCCTGGCCGCTGTTGATCTTGTCCACAATGCCGTCCAGCTTGTCGACGGTGTCGCGGAACTTGGCCTGGAACTGAGGATCCTTGGCCAGCATTCCGAGCGTGCCCTTGCCCTGGTTGATTTCGGCAATCAGCGCGTTCGCGTTGCTGACCGTCTGGTTCAGGTTGTTGTAGAACGTCTCGTCTTTGAGCAGCTTGCCGATGGAACCCTTGCCGCTGTCGATCTCGGCCGTGATGTGGTCCAGCCGCGCCGTGGTGTCGTTGACGTGGTTATAGAGCGTGTCATCGGTGAGCAGCTTGCCGATGGAACCCTTGCCTGCGCTCAGGTCGGTGGTGAGCTTGGAGAGCTGGTCCACCGTCTGCACCGCTTTGTTATAGAGCGTCGGATCGTTGATCAACTGGCCGATCGAGCCCTTGCCGGTGTTCAGCGAATCGACCAGGCTGTCGAGTTTCGCCAGGATCGTGTTCACCTGCTCGATCGTGCCCTGGCTGGACTTGATCACGTCCGAGAGGTTCGGGCTCTCGGTTGTGCCCAGCTCATCGTTGTTCTTCACCTGGGGCCCGATCGCATGCTTGGAATCGATGTTCACGACCGTATCGCCCAGCACGCCGACTGTGTCCAGGCTGGTCTTCGAGTCTTCGTGAATGTCGGAGATGTACCGGTTGCTGACCTTCATGATGACCTCGACCGGCGTCAGCTTGCGGGTCGAATCGATGCGGATCGATTTCACATTGCCGACGGTGTAGCCTTCGAGGTTTACCGGCGCTCCCACCTTCAGGCCGGCCGCGTTCTCGAAGTAGGAGCGCAATACGGTCTTACCGGTAAAGATGCCGCCCGTGCTGCCCGACATCAGGAAGATCAGCGCCGTGAGCGCGGCCAGCGCGACAATGACCAGCACTCCTACCTTGAGTTGTGACCACTGCACTTCCTGTTGACTGGGCACGGAACCTCGCTGGTCTTCCCTGAAACAAACACACCCGGACAAAGCACAACAACTCTACCGATGAGAGTACCAAATGACGCCGCAGCGGCCTGCCTGCAAAACTGGTCCCCGACCCACCCTTGGATGAGACACCATCGGCCACCGTCGCAGCGACTTAGCCTCGTTGGCTCAGGTCTCCGGAATCCCCTCCTGGCTTCGACGCTCCAGGATCACCAGTGCCGTTGCCTGCGAATCGGTGTGTGTGATGGAGAGCGAGCTGTGCTCCACGCCCATCGCCCGGGCGATCTCCGCCGCGCGCCCATGCAGCAGCAGCAGCGGCCGCCCCGCGGGCTCGCGGCCCACCTCGATCTCGCGCCAAGTCACGCCAAAGCCGATGCCCGTGCCCAGCGCCTTCGCCGCCGCCTCCTTGGCCGCAAACCGCGCGGCGAAGCTCTCCGCTGCGTTGCGGCGCTTGCGCTGGCAGTAGGCGATCTCCCCTGGCGTGTAAACACGCTCCAGGAAGCGCGTCCCATAGCGCTCGATGGAGTGCGCGATGCGCTCGATCTCCACCATGTCGATGCCAGTGCCGACGATCATCCTGCCTCCACCAAACCGTAGCGCCGCTGCCATGCCTGCTTCAGCCGTGCGGCCAGCACGGCCCGCTCGGACTCGGTAGCCTCCGCTCCGCCGCTGGCGACGAAGGCGGCGGCTTCGTGCTTGGCCAGCTCCAGCATCTCCCGGTCGCGGACCAGGTCGGCGACACGGAAGTCCGGCAGCCCGGCTTGCCGGGTGCCGAAGAACTCCCCCGGCCCGCGCAGCGACAGGTCCAGCTCGGCCAGCTCGAACCCATCCTGCGTGCGCACCATGGCATCCAGCCGCTGCTCCGCCTCCGGCGACACCCGGCCCCCGGTCATCAGCATGCAGTAACTCTTCGCCTCCCCTCGACCCACGCGGCCACGCAATTGGTGAAGTTGCGCGAGGCCGAAGCGCTCGGCATGTTCGATGACCATGACAGTGGCATTCGGCACGTCGACGCCCACCTCGATCACCGTGGTCGAGACCAGTACATCCAGCTCGCCGCGCTGGAAGCGCCGCATCACGATCTCCTTGTCGTCGGCGCTGAGGCGGCCGTGCAATCAGACCGACGCGCAGTCCCTGGAACGCGCCTCCGCGCAAGGACTCATACATCTGGGTGGCGGCCTTGAGCGTAGGGCGCGCAAAGAGCGATGGCGTCGCACCACCCTTGCCGGGCTTCGCCGCCGGCTCCTCAGGGGCAGGGAAGTCCAGCTCGGGCTGATCGTCGCTGGGTCCCTCGATGACGGGATAGACGATGTAGGCCTGCCGCCCTGCTGCCACCTGCTTGCGCACGAACTGCCACACCTCGTCGGCCCGCTCGTCGCTGCCCCGGCGCGTCACAATGGGGGTGCGTCCAGGCGGCAGCTCGTCCAGAACGCTCAGATCCAGATCGCCATAGAGCGAGAGAGCCAACGTGCGCGGAATGGGCGTTGCCGTCATCACCAGCACGTCAGGCTCTCCCTGGCCGGGTTTCTTCATCAGCCGGAAACGCTGCATCACGCCAAAGCGATGTTGCTCATCCACGACCACTAGGCCAAGTCTGTGGAAATCGACCTTCTCCTCGATGAGCGCGTGCGTGCCGATGATGAGGTCCGCTTCGCCGTGTGCGATGCGCCCGCGCGCCATGCGCTTGTGGTGCAGGTCAAGCGAGCCGGTCAGCAGAGTGATCCGGTAGTGGCGCGTTGCCCGCTCCAGCAGCTTGCGCGCGCTCAGGTAGTGCTGCGTGGCGAGAATCTCTGTAGGCGCCATCAGGGCCGCCTGGTAGCCGTTTTCGATGGCGATCAGCATCGCCTGTAGGGCGACGATGGTCTTGCCGGAGCCGACATCGCCCTGCAGCAGGCGGCGCATCGGGTTCGGCTGCTTCATGTCTTCCACGATCTCGCCCAGCGCGCGCTTCTGCGCGGCGGTGGGATGGAAGGGCAGCACCTCACGCAATGCGGCACGCACCTGCTCGTTCGGTGCGAATGCGATGCCAGCGCGCTCCTTTGCCTTGCGCCGCTTGATCTCCAGCCCCAGTTCGAGGAAGAACAGCTCTTCGAAGATGAGCCGCCGGTGCGCCGCGGTGCGCGCACTCTGCAACTGGCTCAGGGGAGTCGCGGCATCGGGAAAGTGTACCTGCTGCAGCGACGTATCCCGCGATGGCATACTGAGCCGCTCCAGCATGGCCGCCGGCAGCGTCTCCGGAATATGCCCGCGCAGCTCGCGTAGCAGTTCGAAGAGTTGCCGCCGCACCCAGCGCGGCCCGAGCTTCGACCCACCCAGACTTTCATAGATGGGCGTGATGCGCCCCATCTCCAGACTACTGAATTCTTCTGTGGCGTCGGGTAGCACTTCGAACTGCGGCTGGATCATCTTAAAACCGCGCGAGGACCGCGAAGCCTCGACCCTGCCGAAGACCGCGACGGTTTGGCCGGCCTGGAAGCGATCTTTCAGATAGGTGCCGCGAAACCAGATGCACTTCAACGTGCCGGTGCCTTGGCCGAGCGTCATCTCGAAGATCGGCATTGCCCGTGTGCGCAACAGTACCGACCCGCGCACCTCGCCGATGACACTCGCGGTTTCACCAGCGACAAGTTCATGCAGGGTTCGCGGATTGGCGCGGTCTTCGTAGCGAAAGGGGAGGTGATACAGCAAGTCTTCCGCGGTGCCGATGTCCTTTTCGACAAGAGATTCCGCAATGCGCGGCCCGATTCCTTTGATGAACTGTACGGGAGTATCGATCGCAAGCACGCTCTGATGCTAGAGCATTTTCGGTAATACGGTGTGCCGCGAAGCTTCACTCGATGCGGTTTCCCTTAAAGAAAAACTGCGAGGGCGATCGCCGGACCACCTACACCTATACCGGAGACACTCTATCAACGCCAAATCGGACTGCTACACTGCAGGCACTTTAGGCGTGGAATGGATGAGACGACACAGCACGCGCTGACCTGGCAGAAGCGGTGGATGCTCCGGGTGGCACCGCCGCTGGTCGCGCTGCTGTTGCGTGTGCTGCACACGACACTGCGCTATGAGGAGATCTTCGAGGAGGGCGGCTACGCAGATCAGCCGGGCGAGCCCAGTGTGTGGTGCTTCTGGCATCGTTGCCTGCTTCCGGCAGCATGCTTCTTCCAGGGGCGGCCGCACACCACTTTGCTCATCAGTGCGAGCTTCGATGGTGAACTGATCTCGCGAACCATCGAGCGCATGGGATATGAGACGGTTCGAGGTTCGAGCTCACGCGCGGGAGCCGGGGGGTTGCGGGCGATGGCCCGCGCGGTCCGTAATGGCGCAACCGCGGTGATTCCCGGCGACGGCCCGCGCGGCCCGCGATACGTTCTCAAGCCCGGTATTACCAAGCTGGCCCAAATGACTGGATTGCCGGTGAACAGCTTCTATCTTCTGCCGCAGCGCGCCTGGGTGATGCGGTCGTGGGATGCTCTGCTGGTACCGAAGCCGTTTTCGCGCGTCTTGATGGTCTGGGGCCGTCCCGTTGCCCCGCCGCAATCGCACGATGCGGAAGCGGCAGCTCGGCTTGCGGTGGAGGAGACGCTGGGACGATTGCGTGAGCTAGCCGAAGGCCATTTCGGCAGCCGCACGCCAGCAGCGCACTAGAATCAGGTAGTGCTCGTCTCTGATTTCGACTTTCTCCTGCCCGAAGAGCTGATTGCTCAGGAGCCGCCCGAAGAGCGCGGCGGCTCGCGGATGCTTCTGCTCGACCGGGCGACGGGCGTATGGAAGGACGATATCTTCGCTCAGTTCGCGGAGCATCTTCGAGCGGGCGACCTGCTGGTGCTGAACGATTCGCGCGTTATTCCGGCTCGGCTCTTTGGGGTGCGAAGCCGGCGTCCAGACGAGAAGGAGGCCGCTACGGGTCGCATTGAAGTGCTGCTCACGGAGCAGATCGACACATGGGCGTGGAGCGTCCTGGTGAAGCCGGGCCGCAAGCTGCGGGTGGGCGATGAAATTGAGTTTGTCAGTATGGACGATACAAACCTTCGCGCCACGATCGTGAACGCTGGGGAGCGCGGGGAGCGGGTACTGCGATTTACACCAGTCGCAGACTTCGATCGACGCCTCGATGCGATCGGACACATGCCGCTACCTCCGTACATTCGCCGCAGCGACCGGGCACTCGATCGCGATCGATATCAAACGGTCTACGCGAGACAGCGGGGCTCGGCGGCGGCGCCTACCGCAGGCTTGCACTTCACGCCGGAGATCCTTGCGCGGATCCGGGAAGCCGGCGTCGAAGTCTGTACGATCACCCTGCACGTCGGGCTCGGAACATTTCGGCCGGTGCAGGTCGCAGACACAGCGGAGATCAGGCTGCATAGCGAGCACTACGAGATCTCCGCAGAATGCGCGAAGCGGATCAATGCGGTGCGAGCCGAAGGAGGGCGCATTGTGGCCGCTGGCACAACCACGGTCCGCACGTTGGAGCACTGTGTCGCTGCAAGTGCTGACGGCAACCTGCACCGCCATACCGGGTCAACGAACATCTTCATCTCTGCCGGATTTTCGCTTTCGCATTGTCGATGCGCTGCTTACGAACTTTCATCTGCCTCAGTCGACGCTGCTCATGCTGGTATCCGCCTTCGCCGGGCGAGACAATACACTTGCAGCCTATCGACATGCCGTGAAGCGCGCTACCGATTCTTCTCCTACGGCGATTGCATGTTCATCTCATAAGCTGGAGCGCCATGCCAAATACTGAAACGAAGCCGCCGATTTTCCTGTTGGACTCGATGTCTTTCATCTTTCGCGCATATCACGCGATGCAGCGGCAACGGCCCATGTCCACCCGCAGCGGCGTGCCCACGGCGGCGACGTATGTATTTGTGAACATGATCAACAAGCTTCGCCGCGATTTCTCGCCGCATTACTTTGCGGCCATCTTCGATACCAGCGCGCCTGTATTTCGCGATGAACGTGCAAAGTCAATGACGGCGGTGCGTAAGTTCAACATCAAGACGCAACAGTTCGATGAAGTGGCGTACGAGGGGTACAAGGCAAACCGCACAGAGATGCCGGCGGATCTTGTGCAGCAGATTCCATATATCCGGCGCGCTCTCGAAGCCTTCCGCATACCGATCATCCAGTACGACGGTTTCGAGGCCGACGACGTGATCGGCACCCTGGCACACAAAGCTGAACTCTCTGGCCACAAGGTGTATGTCGTTTCCAACGACAAAGACATGCTGCAACTGGTGACGGACCACGTGCTGGTGTTGAATCCGGTAAAGGACAACCTGGTGCTCGATCCAGCGGCCGTAGAGCAGACGCTGGGTGTGCCACCGGAGCGAGTGATCGATGTGATGGCGCTGCGCGGCGACTCGGTCGACAACATTCCGGGTGCTCCGGGGGTCGGAGACAAGGGTTCGGTAGAACTGATCCAGCAATTCGGCTCACTCGAAGCGGCTCTGGATCGTGCAGAGGAAGTGAAGCGAAAGACCTATCGCGAGTCGCTGCAGAACAATCGCGACAACATACTGTTGAGCAAAGAATTAGTGGCGATCCACTGTAGCGTGCCGGTGGAGCTTGAGCTGGAACGGATGCAGACGCAAGAACCAGACGTCGCAGCAGCACGCACGTTGTTCAATGAGTTGGAGTTCACCACGCTTCTGAAGGAGCTCGCGCCCGCGGTGGATGCAAAACGGGCAGAGCTGATCGTCGCGCCAACGGAAGAGGACTACGCGGGGTTCTTCTCCGCAGCGCCAAAAGGCTTCGCGATTGCCGTGGATGTGACCTTTCTGGAAGCGCTGACGGAGCAGGTCAGCGAAGCACAGGCGGAGGCGGTGGAGGAAGAGGCGCCGATGCTGCGCAATCTTTCGCTGCTGGATGTGGTTGAGGATGCAGAACGTGCAGAGGCATCGAAAGAGCGTGAACATTTTGTCGCGGTGTCCACCGAAGAGAACCGCGCGTTGCGTATCTCGCTCACGTCGCCGCAGGGAGCACAACTCAAGGATCTGTTGGAAGATGCGACGGTGCCGAAGACCGTGCACGATCTGAAGGCGACTGTGCGTGCCCTCGACAGTCACGGCATCGCGATTGCGAATGTCCGCGACGACATCATGCTTTACTCCTACCTGGTCAACCCTACGCATGCCGCTCATCGTCTGGCGGATGTGGTGGCGCGCTTCACAAGTAATCCGCTGTCGGAGACGGGCGAACGGCAGTTGCCCGAACAGGCTGCGGCTATTCACATTTTGGCGGGAAGTATGCGGCGCGATGTGGAGGAGGTCCGAGCGCTCGAAGTCTACGAGACGATCGATCTTCCGCTTGTGCCGGTTCTCCTGGGTATGGAACGCGCGGGCGTTCGGATCAATGTGAATGTGTTGGCGGCCTTAGCCAAGGACTTGAATGCAGAAATGTCGCTAGTGAGCGAGCAGATTTTTGAGCAGGCTGGGCAACGCTTCAACCTGAATTCACCTAAACAACTGGGCGACATCTTATTCAACAAGATGCAACTGCCGAAGCCTCTGAAGTATGGCAAGGGAAAGGTTGTTTCGACGGCGCAGGATGTACTTGAAGAGTTGGCTGTGCACCATCCAGTACCGGCGCAGGTGTTGGCTTACCGGCAGTTGGCCAAGCTGAAGTCGAACTACGTGGATTCTCTCCCGCTCCTTGCCGACAGCGAAGAGCGCGTGCACACCACGTTCAACCAGGTGGGCACGGCTACGGGTCGACTCTCCTCAACGAATCCGAATTTACAGAACATTCCAATTCGCACCGAGAAGGGACGAGAGATTCGCGCCGCATTCATCGCCTCGCCGGGTCACGCGCTCCTGTCGGCTGATTACTCGCAGATCGAGCTGCGGCTGATGGCGCACTTCTCTGACGATCCTTTGCTGGTGCAGGCCTATCGGAACGGGCAGGACATTCACACGCTGACAGCATCGGAAGTCTTCGGCATCCCGGCAGCCTCGATGAGCAAGGAAACGCGTGGTCGCGCCAAGGCAGTGAACTTCGGCATCGTTTATGGCATCTCTCCATTTGGGCTAGCGGCGAATCTCAATATTCCACAAGCTGAGGCCAAGCTCTACATCGAAACGTACTTTGCCAGGTATGTTGGGGTACGTCAGTTTATCGATCGTTTGCTTGAGGAGACGCGCGCAACGCAGCAGGTACGCACTCTCTTCGGCCGCGTGCGTCCGATTCCGGATATCCAGAGCCGCAATCCCAATTTGCGGGGATTTGCCGAGCGCACAGCCGTGAACACGCCGTTGCAGGGAACTGCCGCGGACCTTATCAAGATCGCGATGATCCGAATCGACCGAAAACTGCGTGAGCAGAAACTGCAGACCAGGATGACGCTGCAGGTTCACGACGAGCTGCTATTCGATGTGCCTCAGAGTGAGATCAATGACGTGCGTACGCTTGTGAAGCACGAAATGGAAAATGTCATCGAACTCAACGTTCCGATCGTGGCCGAGGTCGGGGTGGGACAGAACTGGCGGGACCTGGAGGGATAGCTCAGATGCCCAGAGTGCTGCGGATCGCCTGCGCAATGCGTTCCGCGTGCCGCTCCATCTCCTCGCGCGACTCTGCTTCGATCATCACGCGTGCGAGTGCCTCCGTGCCGCTGTAGCGCACGACAACGCGGCCCTTCCCCTGCAGCGCAGATTCTGCTTCCTGGATGCGCTCGCTCACCTCGGGAATTTGTTCCAGTGGCTGCTTCTCTCGAACTCGGACATTCACGATCACCTGCGGGAAGACCTTCAGGTCGGCGACGAGCTGGTGCAACGCCTTGCCGGAACGCTGCACGATGTCGAGCACCAGCAGCGCGGTGAGCAGGCCATCGCCGGTTGTGCTGTACGCCGGGAAAAGGATGTGTCCGGACTGCTCCCCGCCCAGAGTGGCATGATGCTGGCGCATCATCTGCAATACATACTTGTCGCCGACCGGAGCTCGCAGCATGCGGATATGGTTCAAACCGAGTGCGGCCTCCAAGCCCATGTTGGACATCGTCGTGGCGACGACCGTGTTGTCGTTGAGGGCTCCGCGCGCCTGCAGATCACGCGCAGCGAGCAGCAATATGGCGTCGCCGTTGACGACATTTCCATTGGCATCTGCAAAAAGCGCGCGGTCCGCATCACCATCGAGTGTGATGCCAACATCCGCGTTGCGTGCAATGGTCTCAGCCGCGACGATCTCCGGATGCAATGCGCCGCATTGTTCATTGATGTTGCGTCCATCCGGATGAGAGTGCGTCAGATGAAGCGTGCCCCCGAGGTTTGCGAATAGTTCAGGCGCGATGGCGGAAGCAGCGCCATTTGCGCAATCGAGAACCACACTCTTTCCATTGAGGTTAAGGCTAGGCACTATCTGACGAAGGAACGCCTCATAATCGTGACGATGGCTGGAGCGCACCGGCAGCTTCTTTGCCGAACTTCGAGAGGAAAATGAAGGATCGGCCAGCAGACGGAAGATCTCGTCTTCAATCGCCAGTTCTTGCTCGTCGGGTAGCTTGTAGCCATCGTGCCCAAACACCTTGATGCCATTGTCCTGCCACGGATTGTGTGATGCGGAGATGACAACGCCGGCATGAAACCCGTGCTTCCGCGCGAGAAAGGCGATTCCCGGCGTCGTGATGATGCCAGCGCTCTGCACTGTACCCCCGCCTTCGCGCAGCCCATTGGCAATCGTTGCGCTGATCCAATCGCTCGATTCGCGTGTGTCCATGCCCAGAATCACGCGTGGGCTGGAAGAAGCACGACGTAGAGTATGCGCAAGAGCCAATCCCACTGCGTGAATCGTGCGCGGGTCAAGTGGGGCCTCGCCCGCCACTGCGCGAATTCCGTCGGTCCCAAAAAGCGTTCTCATATTTTGTCTTCTGTAAGTACCACTGTGCTCGTCACCGTGCCACGCGCGAGCCGCGTCTTCAGTATCTCGCCGGTTGCGATTGCAGAAACTTCATGTACCAATTGACCGGCGGATGTAAATGTGAGGCTGTAGCCGCGCTCGAGGACAGAGAGCGGCGAGAGCGCAGCCAGCCGCCCGTCGAGTTCTTTGCGAGCCGCACGTGCGCGCTCAATGCCTGTCGCGGCGGCGATCCGGCTGCGCGACTCCAAGTGGTCAATCGTCTGGCGCAGACGATGACAACGATGTGCAGGTGATTGCAGCAGCAAGCGATTCGATATCACTTCCCTCGCGCGATCCGCCGCGAACAGGTGCCTTTGCATCGCGCGATGAAGCCGTTGCGCGGCAGTTGTGCAGCGCTCACTACGAGAGTGAAGCGCCTGGAATCTGCTTTGCTGCAACAGACGTCCATGGAGTCGCTGCAGGTTAGCGGCCTTCGCGTGCAGCAGTCCTTGCCACGCGTTCGCCATGCGGAACTGTTGCTCGTCGACGCGCTGTTGCGCGCGGTCCAACTGCCTCCGAATCCGTGTGATGGTGGCCTCCGGAGATACGGTGGCGAATCGGCGCTGCGCGAGGGCGATGGAGTAGCGGCAGGCACGCAGGAGCCGCAGTTGCAGCGTCTCGATGCGCTCTTCCACGCCATGCTGCAGCGCGGTAACCAGCTCGGCCGCGGCGGATGGGGTGGGGGCGCGCAGGTCGGCAACGAAGTCGGCTATGGTGAAGTCGGTCTCATGTCCGACCGCTGAAACTACGGGAATCGCCGACCCGGCAATCGCCCGGGCGAGAAGTTCCGTGTTGAACGGGGCGAGGTCCTCGGCCGAGCCGCCACCGCGAGCGATGACGATTGCATCGACGGTCTTCAACTGGTTGAAATGCAGGATGCCGGAGGCGAGTTCGCCTGCCGCCTGCTCGCCCTGCACAGAGGCGGGATAAAGCATCACATCGAGACCAGCGTGACGCCGGCCAACGATATTGAGAAAGTCGTGAATGACCGCGCCTGACGGAGACGTGACGATGCCAATGCACCGAGGGAACGGCGGCAGAGCACGTTTCCGGGCCGCATCGAAGAGGCCTTCCCCCTGCAATTTCTTTTTCAACTGCTCGAAGGCGAATTGCAGCGATCCGGACCCTACCGGTTCGAGCGTCTCAGCGACGAGCTGAAGCTGACCGCGCTCTTCATAAATCGAGATGCGGCCACGCACCAGGACGTGCAAAGAAGCCTCGAGACGAAAGCGAAGGAGGGTCGCCTGTCTCCGGAAAAGGACTACAGGGAGCTGGCCTTGTTCATCCTTCAGAGTGAAGTACACATGTCCCGAGCCCGCATTGCGCAGATTTGAGATTTCGCCTTCGACCCAGCAATCGGGATAGGCTCGCTCGACATGGCCGCGGATTTCGGTGACGAGTGCGCTGACGCTCCAGATGCGCCGCGACTCCTGCTGCCGCTCAGCGGGGAAGAGCAGTCCCAACTGGTCTATGGACATATTACGAGACGCGTTGCGCGACTCATCGTTTTCTGCAAACTGATGTGCCAAACGATGAGTCTACACCGGTAAGCACACAGCTCAGGCTCGGCGTTTTCCCGCGTCCTTCGATTTTGTTTCGATCATCAGGTGGAGTTGATCGATAGCTCGTTGCAAGGCATCGAGATCGAATGGGCGGATGGGTGCTCCTGATTCCAGCATTACCTCGACGTGGCGGGCAAGATTTGTACCGTCGGGCAGGCCGAAGGTGCCCAGAATGCCGGCAAGCTTGTGAGCCGCATCCGCACCCGCGCGCCGAGCGTTCTTGTCCGCCGCATTGGTCCGCAATATGCGATGTGTTGTGCGTAATACCTCTAGCCGCTCGCTGATGGTTTCCCGGCTCCGCGACCAAAGCGTCGTGAGCAGGTCATGAAGCTTGCCTGTAACCTCTTCAGGAGCGGCGTGAGGGGAACGAGGATCTGCCATGAAGTCTCCTAATGTACCTGGGGCCAACCCAGAGTTTGCGAGACCTGCGTCGAAAGCGTAAGGGGGTCGAAGGGTTTGAACAGAATTCCCGCGACGCCCAGCTCCGCAAAACGGCGCTGGTCGGAGCCCTGAACCTTGGCAGTGAGCAAAATTACTGGAATCTTTGCAGTCTTTGGATTCTTCTGCAGTTGAAGGAAGGTCGTGGGACCGTCCATCGCCGGCATCATCACATCCAATAGGATAGCGTCTGGGTGCTCTTTTTCGGCCTGTTCCATCCCCTGCATTCCGGAGTTGGCCAGTACGACCTCCCAACCAGCGACCGTCTCCAGGCTCAATCCAGCAACCTGACGGATGTCTTCTTCGTCATCGATGATGAGTATGCGGCGTGTCATAGGAATTCGAAACCATAAACGAGGGCATGCCAGGGACGGCAAGACCGGACGTGTGCACATTCTGCGAGGGTGCACGCAACATCGCAAGTACTAATGACTCTACCTCCTGGGCTTGCACCCGAGCCTTGGTGAGAAAGTTCGTTGGGCCAAGCTGAAGCTGCGCCCGTTCGGCATCGCTCAGATCGCGCGCTGAGTACACCAGCAGCGGCAGAGAGTGCAATTCCGGATGATGCCGCAGCCGATCCACAAGGCCGAACCCATCCCCGTCCGGCAGGCCAACATCCAGGATCATCAGGCTGGGAGTGAAAGAAGCGCATAGTTCGAGTGCCGCCTGGCGGGTGCTGGCATGCAGAACGTGCACCCCTGCCCGCTCGAAGGTTGCGCTAATGACTCGTGCAAGATCCAGGTCGTCTTCTACCAGGAGAATCTCAGCCCAGGTCTTCTGGCGGTTCAACACCGACGAGAGTTCTTCCAGAAGATCCGACTCCTGCGCAGGGACCTGCAGCCAGCCATCCGCGCCCAGTCCGAGCGTAGACGACTTACTGATGGCGTGAGCGCTCAGAATGATGACCGGCACATCGGATGTGGCGGTCTCTTCCTTCAGGATGCGCAGGGCTTCCCATCCAGACATATCCGGCAGGGTCAGATCGAGCAGGACGGCGCAAGGCGCCTGACGCTGTGCGTGTGCGAGCGTCTCCCGTCCGCTGGATGCTTCGACGACGTTGTAACCGTGAAAGCGGAGGCTTGCCGCGAGACTGGTACGCGTTTCGCCATCCCCGGTGCTGATGAACACAGTCTCACGCTCGGCACTGGGAACCGGCTCCGGGCGAGCCTGCTGAGGGTCAGCCGGCAGAAACATGCGGAATATGGCGCCGCGATCTGGATTCTGTTCCGCCCAGATGCGTCCTCCGTGCTGCTCCACGATGGTGCGGCAGATCGCAAGTCCCAGACCGGTACCGCCTTTTTGCCGAGAGTCCGATGCGTCCACCTGCTGGAAGCGGTCGAAGATGGTTTCCAGTTTGTCCACGGGAATCCCACGGCCTTCGTCAGCGACGTTCAATGAAACGCCCTCGTCGGATTTCTCGATACTGACAGTGACCGTTGAGTCGGGAGGAGAGAACTTGATCGCATTACTCAGCAGGTTGGTCATCACTTGCTGCAAACGGTCCGGATCGGCAACAAATTCGACGGGCGCAGTCCGAAGGACGAGCTTGACGGAGGCATTGTCGGCAACCGGTGTCACCGCTTCGATAGCCTGCTGCGCCAATTCTGAGAGCGAACAGGGCCGGAAGCTGAGCGGCGCCCGGCCCGATTCCATGCGCTCGAGATCGAGGATGTCATTGATAAGCCGCACCAGACGGTCAGAATTGTTTACCGCGATGCGCAGCAGGTTTGCGGCCTTTTCGTTTACCTCGCCCAGCAGCCCGGTGGAGAGCAAGCCGAGCGATCCGCGGATCGATGTCAACGGCGTGCGCAGTTCGTGGCTGACGGTGGAGACGAATTCATCTTTCATGCGGTCAAGGGCCTGCCGTTGACTCACGTCGCGAAAGTTCAGCACGCTTCCGGTTACGCTGCCGTGTATCTGCATCGGCGTAAGCGTGAACTCAACCGGGAACGAGGTGCCATCCGGCCGATAGAAGATGTCCTGTGCGTGAGCGCCGTCTTTGGCGAAGAGGCCACGACGGATAAAGCAGTGAGACGCGCAAGCGGTGGGGCTGCCATACACATCCTCGTGGACGATGGCGTGCACAAAACGGCCAGTAAGTGCATTGGGGACTGTGCCCAGCATGTGGGCAGCGGCCGGGTTGGCAAAAGTAACGCGGCCGTGCTGGTCGGTTCCCAGTATGCCGTCGGCCACCGTATTGAGGATGGACTCTTTCTGCCGGTTCAGCTCAGCGACGCGCTTCTCCTGAACCGAGCGGCCGAGAAACTGACCAACCGATGCGCAGACAGTTTCGACAGTGGCCATGATCTCCACCTCGGCTGCCATGCGCTTGCGGCTGAAGAACTCGATCACGGCTATGACCTGGTTGCCGACCCGAACGGGCACACCCCAGCAGGTGACCAGGCCATCCGATTTCGCGCCATCGCGAGTATTGAAGCGGGCATCGCTGTGGATGTCCTCGACCCAGATGGATGCGCCCTGCACCCAAACCTGGCCAGGTAAGCTCTCGCCCGGGGAGAACTCGGTAATGGAGCTCTTCGCCAAGGTGGAAGCGAGGACGCAATCGGCGGCCATCCACATGCTGCCGTAGCGAAGTACCTGATGGGCTGCGTCGACACGCCATAACTCGACCAGGTCGAACCCAAGATGACTGCCCAGCGCCGAAAGGATGCGCGGTAACGAGTCCTCTGTGGATGCCTCCTGTACGACCTGTCCCACCCCCAGTTGCATGGCAAGGCGCCGCTCGCGTTGGTTGCGAAGCGTGACGTCGCGAAGGATGCAGCGCACGGCGCGGGGCCGTCCCGCTTCCCTCAGGCCGAAGAGACTGGCCTCCATCTCTCGCGTTCGTCCAGCAGAGTCTTCCATGCGCAGATGGACCTGCTCTATATGCTCACCGGCCAGGGCCCGCTCAAAGATTGCAGCGGCTTGGGACTGAATTGCGAAAGGGAATGCCGATGCGAAGCCCTCCAGGGTCTTCGCCGAGGCAGCATCGCGCCCGAAATATCGCTGCCACGCCGAATTGACGTAGAGATATTTGCCCTCGGCGGAGAGCATCGCAATCATCTCGGTGAGATTTTCAAAGTAGTCCTGGTACCGGATCTCCGGCGCGGTATCGGCGGCATTGGCGGCCGCGTCATCGGCACTTTCCTCGTTCTGCAGAACGGAACGCAGGTTGCGTTCGTGGCGCAATTTCAGCAGGCAGATCACTGCGAAGCAGGTCTGCAATGCACCCCATCCCAAAAATATGACGACTGGCTTTGCAGGGCTCCAGACAAGTCCGCTTCCCGAATACATCAGGACGACGACGGTGTAGGCGGTGGATAGCAACGTCAGTGCGAACATGGCGAGCCACACCGGCCGGCCGCTCAGCCAATGGGTGAAGAGACGCTCGTGCTGACTCATGGAAGCGTGCAATGGTCAAAACCTTGTTCGGCAAAATCGGGAGACACGTCCCGGAACACCGATACCGTTACGGAAAAGCATGTCTGACCCCAAAAATTCCAACAACTTACATCTACTGCTCATCAGACTTGTACTTGTGAGACCTCTAGCCCGGGGCGCATCGCCCTGCCGCCGAGTCAGCAGGATCGGCAAGACGCCGGAACCCATCTCTACAGCCCAGTCCGGTATAAATCGATATTGCAGCGGTATTTCAGTCGATATCGCTTGGTGAGTATAGTTGGTAACTCTTACCGATAGTCAAAAGAATTATCCTAAGTAATCAAAAAAACTAGGTTACTGCACTACTAATGGTGCATATCTTATACATGCAGTGGGTAATCGTTTGTGTGGTCCCACGTTAGTGGGAGTCGAAAATGTAAACGGTCCATCCGAAAGGATGGACCGTTTTGGGAATACCCACTAAGTCGGGACGATAGAGCGGATTCAGATCAGGCGGTAACGGGCTCCAGCAGGCGCGCCCAGCGACGCTCCTGGCGCGAGGTGTAAGCCTGCTTGTGATACGCATACCCGGTAATCAGTGGTATAGCAAGGGTCGCTTCGCTATAAACCATCTGCTCAAAGGTAGTGTCCACTTTGCCCCACGAACTGGCTTCCTTGAGTGTGCTCGAGGAAAGCGCGCCATCGCGCACATCCGCCACCGTGATCTGGATCGCGTACTTGTGCATGGGAGCCTCGTTACCCAGGATCTCAGCAGCGACCACAATGTCCTGGGCGAAGTTCTTGGGCACGCCGCCGCCAATCATGAGCAGGCCGGTGGTGGGATTGGCGATCTTCAACTGGGTTAGCTCATAAAAGTCCTTGGCGGAATCGAGCGAGACTTTTGGCTTGTCGCCACGCGCATGCTGGTGCGCGACCAGGCCGAAACCGGCCGAGCAGTCGCTGAAGGCCGGGCAGAAGATCGGCACATCCTTCTCGTAAGCGGCGAGCACGATGCCGTCGACACCGCCCTGCTGTGGTGTCTTGCCATTCTTCGCCAGATAGGCGCCCATCTCGCGGATAAACTCGCGCGAGCTGTAAGGACGCGGCGTCAGCGAATCAGCAATCTTTTGCGTCGTGTCATCGCACTCGCGTAGCTCTTCCTCGTCGATCAGCGTGTCGTAGATGCGGTCGATCATGAGCTCGCGTAGCGTGCTGTCTTCCGTACCACCCTTCACTACGTCGTCGGCGATCCAGTGGCGGAAGCCAAGTGATTCGAAGAAGTCCTGGTCCACGATGTTCGCGCCGGTCGAGACCACGGCATCCACCATGTTGTTGCGAATCAGATCGACAAAGACCTGTTTCAGGCCGGCGCTGATCAGCGATCCGGCGAGGCACAGGATGACGCCGCAATCCTGGTCGCGCAGCATGCGCTCATAGATCGAGGCGGCGCGGGCGAGGTCGCGCGAGCTGTAAGCCATGTGCTGCATGGCGTCGACCAGCGGCACCACATTGTGCTGCTTGATATCGATGTGTTGAATGGGCTGCTGGAGCAGTTCTTTCTTGGTAGCCATAGCATTCAGGATATCAACCTGCGACCCATGCTCGAAGCGGCGCTTTCATGAATTTTCCGTGGTTCCGCTGCGGCGTTTGTGCATTTTCGGCCGCTTCCAGAGTGGCCGTTATACTCCTTCGCATGCAGTGCTTCGTTCCCCGCCACCTTCTGTCCTCGGCTCTGGCCGCTTTGCTTTGTATCCTGACCGCCACCCCCTCCTTTGCCTGGGGGCCGGATGGGCACCGCATCGTGAACCGGCTCGCTGCCGAGAAGCTGCCCACCTCGGTGCCGGAGTTCCTTCGCACCCGGGCGGCCATCGACGAGATCGAGTACCTGGGCCCGGAGCCGGATCGCTGGCGGAGCCCCAATGAGGCGGAGCTGAACGCCGCTCAGGCGCCCGAGCACTATATCGACCTGGAACTGGCCGATATGGTGGGCAAACTCCCACGCCGCCGGTACGACTTCATCGCCGCACTCTATGCCACCGGGCTGACGCATCCGGACGAGGCCAGGGATCTGCGGCCGGAGAAGGTGGGGCTCCAGCCATGGGTCACCAACGAGGTCTACGAGCGGCTGCAGGCCGCACTGCGCGAGTATCGCGAGCAGGCCGCCCGCCATGAAGACACCAAGGCAGTGGAGGCGGCGGCCATCTTCTACGCCGGATGGCTGGGGCACTATGTGGGTGACGGATCGATGCCGCTGCACACCACGATCAACTACAACGGGTGGGTGGAGAAGGAGAATCCCAACCAGTACGTGACCTCGCCCGGCATCCACTCGCAGTGGGAGAGCACCTTCGTCCACAACAACATGAAGGCTGCGGATGCCGAGGCATTCATGGCTCCGGTAAAGACGCTCAACGATCCCTTCGAGGACTACGTTGCCTACCTGCGCTCGTCCAACGCACTCGTCGAACGGGTGTATCAACTGGAGAAGGTGCAGGGCTTCGAAGGTGCGGGGACAGCGGAGTCGCGGCAGTTCACGGCACAACGGCTGGCGGCGGGGGCGAGCGAGCTGCGGGACATGATTGTGACGGCTTGGGAGAAGAGCGCGACGCCGGCTCCGCCGTATCATCCCGCGCCGCCGGTTCCCCGCTCGACTACGCCACGGACCGGACAATACTAAATCAGACAGTACTAGATCAGACAGGCTTTGCCAGCAGGGGAACGAGCGTGGCGAGCAGATTGGCGAGCGTCTGTTGCACGCGGGCGCCGATCTCCAGGACTTCGGCGTGGTTGATCGGCTCGGCCTGATCAGGAGAACCGAGAAGAGACCCGAGCACACCGGCGGCCATGTTGGTGACCGAAGAGAAGGCGAGGACTTCCATGCCGAGGTGGCGGGCAGCGATGACCTCGTGGACGGTGGACATGCCGACGAGGTCGGCGCCGAGGGCGCGGAAGGCGCGGATTTCGGCGGGAGTCTCGAAGCTGGGACCGGTGAGTCCGAGGTAGACGCCCTCGGGAAGCGCGAGGCCTTCGCTTGCTGCGGCGCGGTGCGCAAGCTGGCGCAGACGGCGCGCATAGGCATCCGACATGTCGAAGAAGCGCTCGCCGAGGCGCGGGTCATTCGGTCCGGCGAGTGGATTTTTCCCCGTGAAATTGATGTGGTCCGAGATCAGGACGAGCTGGCCGGGAGTCAGATCGGTGCGGATCGCGCCGGCGGCGTTGGTGACGACCAGGGTTCGGATGCCGAGGCGGCTCAGCACCCGGGTGGGGTAGATGACCTCCTGCGGCGTGTAGCCCTCATATGCGTGGACACGGCCTTGCATGACGGCGACCGGGGTGCCGGCGAAGCTCCCAATGACCAGCCGGCCCGCGTGACCTTCGACAGTGGGGCGCGGGAAGTGCGGGATCTCGGTATAGGGGATCGCGATGGCGTCCGCGAGCCGATCCGCGAAGCCGCCGAGGCCGGTACCGAGGACGATCGCGATCTTTGGCTGGAGAGGCGTGCGCTCGCGGATGAAGGCAGCGGCGCGCTCGGCTTGGTCAAATGCGGATTCGGACATGGAGTCAGGCCATTCTAATGTCTGGCTTGTGTCTGGCTAGACCCGAGAGCGCGGCGGCAGGCTGGGTAGCGTACCTCCTACCCCTCCCCCTCCCGCTGCGGGAGGCCATGCCGTAAGTGTCGCCGAATCATGGGTTTAGAGCGCTTCCCGAGAGCTAAATTCGTCCAAGCAAAGGAGTTATCGCTAAAAACGTCATTCGATTGGAGTTAGCCAAGGCATTTTGCCCAGGGCCGCGCGTTGCGGCCGATCGCCTTCCCATCACTTCCTTATTCAAGGCTAGCAGTTTGAGCGGATACATTTGGCAGGTTTCTGCGCCAGCGAGGTGGACGGGTTCAGTTTTGGGACTTGCAGGTGTTATTCCGAGTGAAGGACGGAGACGAGGTCGGTACGTGCGGCGTGTGAGGCCGGGATGGTGCTGGCGAGCAGGGCAATCACGGTCATCAAGATCCAGGCGAGTGAGAAGGAGAGGGCATCGTGCGGCTGGATGCCGACCAGCATGCTGGTGAGCAGTTTGCTGAGGACGAAGGCGCCGCCGATACCGAGGATGCCGCCGACGGCGACGAGGCGCGCGGCCTGCGCAACGATGAGAGTGAGGAGTCCGCGGCGGGATGCGCCGAGGGCGAGGCGGATGCCCATCTCCTGCGTGCGCTGCGAGACGGAATAGGCGAAGACGCCATAGACGCCGACCGCGGAGAGGATGACGGCGAGCAGGGCGAAGCAGGCGATGAGCAGCATGAGGAGGCGGCGCTGGGCGACCAGATCGGAGACGCGCTGATCCATGGTCTCGATATCGAAGAGGGGCTGTTGGGGGTCGACGGCGAGGACGGCTTTGCGCATGGCGTTGGCGAGGAGGATGGGATCGGCGGTGCTGCGGAGCGCGATGTTGACGCTATAGGACGGGGCCTGCGACTCGGGGAGGTAGAACTCGGGTTGCACCTGCTGTTCGAGACCGTTGTGACGGACATCCTGCGCGATGCCGACGACGGTGAGCGTTTCGTGTAGACGTCGGTCCATCGGGGCGGCGGAAGGTCTTGCCCAAGCGCGTTTCCGGCGAAGTACTGGCGGGCAAAGGCTCGGTTGACGATGGCGACGGGAGGGGAAGTTGCAGTGTCGTCGCTGGTAAAGGCGCGGCCCTGAAGAATGGTAGTGCGGACGACGCGGAAGTAGTCCGGGGTGACGCTGAGTAAGCTGGCGCGACATGCCACTCGCTGCTGCCCGGCGGGGGTGTTGGCCCCTGACCGAAAATGAATGCTGTAGCCGTCTACGCGACCGAGCGGCAGTCCAGATGCGATGGCAGCGGATTGGACACCGGGGAGCGCCTGGAGCCTTGTGAGCAGATCATCGACGAAGCGGCGCATGGGTTGCGGTTCCGGGTTGAGCTCGTGGTTCGCTGCCGATGAGGCGTACCGGGAACCGCTGAGGAGCGTAGTGCCGGTGAGTGTGTCGGAGGAATCGAAGCCGGATTCGTAGTGCATGACATTGACGA
The DNA here is from genome assembly GCA_963815025.1 of uncultured Acidobacteriaceae bacterium. Taxonomy (GTDB): domain Bacteria; phylum Acidobacteriota; class Terriglobia; order Terriglobales; family Acidobacteriaceae; genus KBS-83. Next base: position 1,824,218 of record CAWFFD010000002.1, read on the forward strand.
AACTGCGGATGAGCAGGCCGGCGGAGGCGAGGAGCACGACGGCAAGCGCGACTTCGATGACGAGCAGGCTGTGGCGGAGGAAGCGCTGCTCTCGTGCCTGGGTGAGGCGCATAGCTGCGGACTGGAGGGCGGTGCGGAGATCGAGACGCGAGCCGCTGATGGCGGGCACAAGGCCGAAGAGCAGCGTGGTGACGAGGGCGAGGCCGATAGTGAAGGCAAGCACCCATCCGTTGATCTGAATTATGGCGCTTAACTTGCCGAAGGGAAGCTGCAGTAACTGCGAGATTCGTGACGCGGGCTGTGACGTATCGAGCGCGCCGGTATGGCGAACGAGCGCCGTGATGATGATAGCGATGACGAGGCCGAGGGTTGCGGCGAACGCGGAGAGAACGAGGCTCTCTACCAAGAACTGGCGGATGAGGCGGAGACGCGAGGCCCCGAGTGCTCCGCGCAGCGCCGTTTCGTGGCGGCGGGAGACGGCGCGGGCGAGTTGGAGGTTGGCGACGTTAGCGCAGGCAATGAAGAGCACGGCGGCGACGCAGGCGAGCAGGATGAAGAGCGGCTTGCGGCTGTCTCCGCCGATGTGGCGCTGCAGCGGCTCGACGATGACCTGGATGGATTTGTAGTAGGAGACGATCTCCGGGATGGCGGTGTGCAGGCGCGCCTGATAGAAGGTCTCGCAGCTCTGCCTGCGCCTGCTGCTTGCTGACGCCGGGACGCAGCAGGACGATGGCGCGAACGTCCCACATTGGTTTGTAGATGGAGATGACGGTGTCGCGGCTGAGATCGATGGGGACGTAGACGTCCGGCTCGAGCGCGAGATCGGGAAAGCTGAAATGCCGTGGCAGGACGCCAACGATGGTCTGCAGCTTGCCGTTGAGGGCGACGGATTTGCCGACGATGGCTGGGTCGGCGTGGAAGTGGTTGCGCCAGAGATGATCGCTGAGGATGACGACGGGCGGCCCGTCCGGGACGGTCTTCGTCGTGCGTGAAGAGGCGGCCGAGCTGCGGGACGATGCCGAGCATGGGGAGGAAGTTTGCGGTGACGCCGGTGCGATGGACGCGCACGGGATCGCCCAGGCCGGTGAGGTTCTGGATCCAATCGTTGTATCCGGCGAACTGCTCAAAGGATTTCACGCTGGACTGGGCGGCGACGAAGTCCGGTGAGATGAGCATGTCTGCGTTGAAGGCTGTGGATGTGTGATGAGATGTACATCAGGCGGCCGGCGTCTGGATACGGCAGCGGGCGCAGCAGCAGCGCGTAGACGGCGGAGAAGATCGCAGTGGTTGCGCCGATGCCGAGCGCGAGCGTGATGACAGCGGTGAGGGTGAAGGCGCGATTGCGACGGAGCTGGCGGAGGGCGTAGCGGACATCCTGCCAGAGGAGTTCGACGCCGGTGCCGGTGCGATGGTCGCGCACAGATTGCTTGACCTGCTCGATGCCGCCGAGGTCCGCGAACGTGGTGCGGCGCGCCTCCTGCGCGGGCATGCCGGCGGCGACCTTCTCATCGGCGAGCATGTCTGCGTACGCGCGAACTTCGTCTTCAAGCCGATCTTCGACCTGCTGCTTGCGAAGAAGATTGCGTGAGAGATGTTTCAGACGCGACCAGAGCGGCATCACGGCCCTCCTACGTTGCCTTCAGTGCGTTGGACATGGCGGAGACGATCTTCTGCCACTGCTCGGTTTCCTGGCCGAGCTGGCGCTCGCCGGATTTGGTGAGGCGGTAGAACTTGGCGCGGCGATTGTTCTCGGACTCGCCCCATAAGGAGGTGAGCCAGCCGGCCTCCTCCAGGCGATGCAAGGCGGGGAAGAGCGAGCCGGGCTTGACCTGAAAGGTGCCGCGGGTGATCTGGTCAATGCGGCGCGAGACACCCAGGCCGTGCAGCTCACCCGTCTTGAGTGACTTGAGGATGAGCAGATCGAGCGTTCCCTGGAGCAGGTTGGTCTGGCTGGAACTCATGGATGTTTCCTATCGAACCTCTATAGGAATGGTGCGCCTGCTCCTATCGGATGTCAATAGGAATGACCACGCGTCTTTCAGCGGACAAAAAGTGACTGAATATCCAAGAGTTACACCGGTGATTTAAGCTGCCCATGCCCTTCCCACTGGAGAGAATATCGATGGCTACTGCCATGCCGCCGCAACAACCTACGCCGGAACGCTTCTTCAATGTCATGAATGCTCACCATCAGACCGAGGCGTTGAAGACCGCCGTAGACCTGGAAGTCTTCACCGCGATTGCCGAAGGCAATACGACCGCCGCGACGATTGCGAAGCGGTGCCACGCCGCGGAACGCGGGATGCGCACACTGTGCGATTTTCTGACGATTCACGAATTTCTGACGAAGGAGGGTACGCAGTACGGGCTGGCGCCGGATGCGGCGGTGTTCCTAAACCGGAATTCGCCGGCGTACATCGGCGGCGCCATGGAGTTCATGCTGAGCCCACGCTCGCGCGAGGCCTTCACGCAATTGACCGAGGCGGTGCGCCGCGGAGGCACGGCGCTGGGCGAAGGGTCGGTGGTTGCGGAAAATCCGGAATGGGTGACGTTTGCACGCGCGATGATGCCGCTGGCGCGCATGCCCGCACAGATGATGGCGGCAGAGCTGCGCAAAGACGGCGAGGCGCACAAGGTGCTGGATATTGCGGCGGGCCATGGCATGTACGGCATCAGCGTTGCGAAGGAGAATCCTGGCGCGCAGGTGTACGCGGCGGACTGGAAGAATGTGCTGGAAGTGGCGAAGGGGAATGCGCAGGCGATGGGGGTAGGCGAGCGATACCACCTGATTCCGGGAAGCGCCTTTGAGACGGACTTTGGCAGCGACTACGATCTGGTGCTGATTCCGAACTTCCTGCATCACTTTGATGTGCCGACCTGCACGGCATTTTTGAAAAAGGTGCGCGCCGCACTGAAACCCGGAGGACGAGCGGCGATTGTGGAGTTCATTCCCAATGACGATCGCGTGTCGCCACCCGCGGCGGCTGCCTTCAGCATGATCATGCTGGTGAATACGCCGAGCGGCGACGCGTATACGTTCGCGGAACTGGAGAGCATGGCAAAGAATGCCGGATTTGCGCGCGTGGAACTTGTGCCGCGCGAGCTCGCCTTCAGCCGGCTGGCGGTGGCATACGGGTGAGATCCGCAGCGCTTTCTGTGAGACGAGCGGCCTGCATCAGTAGATAGTTGCGTTCCGGGATACTGGCGGTCTTTGCCGCGGCTTTGCGGTAAGACGCGATTGCGGCGGTGGGATCCCCAGAGAGTTCGAGTAGATGAGCGCGTACGGCGTCGAGCCGGTGATGGCTGGCGAGGCGTGAATCAGCATCGAGCGCGCGAAGCAGGTCGAGTCCGGCAGACGGCCCGTGGACCATGGCAGCAGCGACGGCGTGATTGAGCAGGACCATGGGATTGTCCGACATGTGTTTGAGCAGGTCGTAAAGCGCGAGGATCTGCGGCCAGTCTGTGTCTTCGGCGCGTGGCGCTTCGTCGTGAACGGCGGCGATGGCCGCCTGCAATGTGTAACTGCCAATAGCACCTTTCGCGAGGGCCCCGGTGAGGAGCGCGATGCCTTCCGCGATGGCGTGCTGATCCCAGAGAGAACGGTCCTGCTCGGTAAGAGGGATGAGCTCGCCGGCGGGGCCGGTGCGCGCGGTGCGGCGGGCATCGGTGAGGAGCATGAGGGCGAGCAGGCTGGCGACTTCGGCGTCGCCGGGGAGCAGCGCATGGGTGGCGCGCGCGAGGCGGATGGCCTCCGCGGAGAGGTCGGTGCGTTGCAGCTCCGGACCGGCGCTCGAAGTGTAGCCCTCGTTGAAGACGAGATAGAGGACGTGCAGCACGGCGCGCAAGCGCTCGCCGCGGTCTTTACTGGTAGGCGGCCGGAAGCGGATGCCGGAAGACTTGATGGTCGCCTTCGCGCGGGCGATGCGTTGCGCCATGGTGGACTCCGGCACCAGGAAGGCGCTGGCGATCTCCGCTGTGGTGAGGCCGCCGACGGCGCGCAGCGTGAGCGCGATGGCTGAGGGCGGAGTGAGCGCGGGATGGCAACACATAAAGAGCAGGACAAGTGTGTCGTCGGGCGCGTCGCCGGAATCGATGTCGAAATTCGGGATGACGAACAGGGATTGTTCGGCCGCGGCGGCGGTTTCGCGGTCGAGACGGGCATTTTCGCTGCGTGTGTGATCGATCATTCGGCGTGTGGCGACGCGGATAAGCCAGGCGCGCGGGTTGTCCGGAGTTCCCTCTGTGGGCCACTGACTGGCGGCTGCGATCAGCGATTCCTGCACAGCGTCCTCGGCGGCGGAGAAATCGCGAAAGCGATGGAGCAGGACACCGAGCACCTGCGGCGCGAGGTCGCGCAGGAGATGCTCGGTGTGGGTGTCCAGCGTATGCGATGCCACGGCGGCTGGCCTATTCTACGGGCTCTGGGCAGGCGGCCATGACCTGCCGGACTTCGATGGGAATGACGAAGGGTTTTCCATCGGGGCCGGGTGCGGAGGAAGCTCTGGCGGCGATTTCATGGGCGCGCTTCTCAGTTTCGACGTCGACGATCCAGTAGCCGGCGAGAAATTCTTTGGATTCGGGGAAGACGCCGTCGGTGACCGGGGCGCCGTCCTTGCCGGTGCGCACGATGACGGCTTGTTTGGGGTCGGCAAGACCTTCCGCAGCGACGAGCTCGCCGGCCTCTCGGAGGTCCTTGTTGAGGCTGTGCATGAAGGCTATGTGGTCCGCGATGGCTTTTTTCGGCCAGGAGCCCATCCCTTCATAGCCGTTCCTGGGGCAATTCATCATCAGAATGTATTTCATAGTTCCCTCTCCTTTGGCTCCGAACTATTTCTGCGCCTTCGCAAGCGTGCGGAATGCACGCTGCATTCCCGGCATTCCGTCATTGCTACTTGGATGGCTCATAGGCGGCGAACCGTCGGACTTCGATGGGCATGTTGGTAGGTATGCCTCCGGGTCCGGGCGCCGCCGAAATCGCAGCCGCTATGGCATAAGCGCGTTCGGGAGTGGCTACGTCCACGATCCAGTAGCCCAACAAGAACTCCTTCGACTCCGGGAAGATACCGTCTGTGACCGGCATGCCGTTTTTTTCTCCGCACACCACCTTCGCTTCACTCCGGTTCGGCTAAGCCTTGTGTGGCCACAAACTCTCCGGATTCGGTCAGTTCTTTCGCGAGGGCACCGAGGGCAGCCATATGTATCTCTCTTTCCTTTTGCGACCAGGCTTGATACGTGTCAACGCCTTTTGCCGCACTGGACATCAGCAAAATGTATTTCATTTGCATCTCCTTTCGATTGTCGCGACCCGGGTGGGTGCGCGTTCATAGGTATGTCGGAGCACGCGAAGGATTCTCGACATCGTTTGAAGGAAATATTTTTTGCAGGGTGCAGTTTCCAGAACGGACTCGCCGCTTCCGGGGCAGACGTAGTTCAGATTACTCGCTGCGCAGCGTCTGGACGGGGTCGAGGAGGGCGGCGCGGCGGGCGGGCAATGCGATCGCGATGAGCGAGGGGATGATGAGCAGCACGAGCGATCCGGCGAGGACGGGCAAGGATGCGGCGCGAGCGTGATAGAACTGCGCGCGCAGCGCGTAGCCGGAGAGGATAGCGCCGAAGAGTCCCGCAGCGGCGCCGATGAGGACCCACCGCGACTCCTGGCCGAGGAGCAGTTGCACGATGGCCTGGCGCGAGGAACCGAGCGCGAGGCGGATGCCGATCTCCTTTTCGCGCAGGGAGACTTCGTAGGCGAGCAGGCCATAGGTGCCAAGGATGGCGAGGAATAGCGCGAGTGCGCCGAAGGCGGCGGCGACCTGCATCAGGAAATTGCGCTGAGCAACTTCATGTTCCATGCGCGTTTCCATGGGCTGCAGGCGAAAGAGCGCGAGGTCCGGGTGCTGGTGGACCAGAGTGCGACGGACCGCTTCGGAAAGTAGTGCAGGATCGCCGGTGGTACGCAACACCATTGTCATGGCGGTCTTCGCGTGGTCGGCTTCGGGGAAGTAGAGGTTCGGAACAGGCCGGCTGGTGAGGTCAAAGTTGTGGACATCGCCCACGACGCCGACGACGGTGGCCCAAGCTTGAATGTCTCCGCTCCAGATTCGCTTTCCGAGTGGGTCCTCGCCGGGCCATTCCTGTGTGGCAAGGGCACGGTTGACGATGACGACGTGATTGCTACCGTTGTCGCCATCGTTGAAATCGCGTCCGCTATAGAACGTCTGACCGATAGCCGCGAAGTAGCCCGGCGTGACGTGGAAGTTGTCAGGCCCATGCTCGTTGTAGTGGTGGCATTGATCGGGATGCGCGTCACTGCAGAAACCTGTGCGATCGATAGAGCCGCTGATCGGAGGATGGTTGGCTGCCGCAACGGCTTCAACGCCGGGAAGACGGCGGAGGGTTTCGATGGCCTGGGCAAAGAAGAGAGCGGTGCGCGGTCCATCGTAACCCGGCGTGACGCTACTGCCGTGAATGTCGACGCCAGCGAGGAGCAGGTGATCGGGAGCAAAGCCGAGCGGCTGATGAAGCAGAATCTGGACGCTCGAGATCATCCATCCAGCCCAGGAGACAAGCACGAGAGCGAGCGCGATCTGCGCGGTGACCAGAATGCGCCCTGCGTGCCGCAGGCTGGAGCTTGAGGATGCGCCGCGACCGCTGTGCGTGAGGTCGATAAGCAGAGAAGGCCGCAGGGTACGGAGGGCGGGGAGCAGGGTCAACAGAATCGTTACTGCAACAGATACAAATATCGCGAAGGCGAGCACGCGCGGATGCAGGGCGGCGTGACCGATGCGCGGCATGTGGAGAACGGTGACCTGTTTGACACCGCGGATGGCGGCTTCGGCGAGCGCGAGGCCGGCAAGAGCACCGAGCGCCGCGAGCACGCTGCTTTCGACGAGGAGTTGGTTCAGCAACTGACGCAGGGATGCGCCGAGGGTGGCGCGCGTCGCGAATTCATGACGGCGGCGGGTGTTGCGGGCGAGCAGCAGGTTGGCCAGATTGGCGCAGGCGATGAGCAGTAGCAGGCCGCAGGCGGCGAGTGTGGTAAGAAGGGCGGCGCGTGTGCCAGTGCCGGCAACGAGATCGGTGAGGGGCAGCAGAATCGGCGCGAAGGACGCGGCATAGTTGCCCGGGAAGGCTTTCGTGAGGGGGCGCTGGATGGTGTCGAGCTCGAGTTCGGCTTGGCGTGTTGTGATGCCGGGCCGCAAACGGCCGATGGCGGCAAAGTCGAAATCGCCGCGTGCGTCGGGACGTTCAAATGGATCGCAGCCGATAGGCAGCAGGACTTCAGGATGGCTGAGAGCGTCGGGCCCTTCCATCTCCTGCGCCAGAGGGAGCACGCCGACGATCTGGTAGGTGTGTCGATCGATTTCAAGGGTGCGGTTTCCGAGCGAGGAACCTCCGCCGAGACGGTTCCAGAAAGCGCCACTGACGATGGCTTCCGAGTAGCAGTCGCGTTCATTGCCGGTCTGGGCAAAGTCGTGCCCGAGCGCGAAAGGAACGGCGACGGTGGAGAGGAAGTTCTGTGTGACTTCCATGACCTGGCCTGCTTCGCTGCCGCGGGTGCTGCGCACGGTGGGCGCGGCACCTTTGTAGCCAGCGATGGATTGGAAGCTGCGGCTCTGCTCCTGCCAGTCCCGGATGGTTGGGATGGAAAGACCATTCCAAGGGGCACCGTTCAGGGCGACGAGGCGGTCCGAATGCGGGAAGGGCAGCGGCTGGAGGAGCACGGCGTCGAGGATGCTGAAGATGGCCGTGGTGGCGCCGATGCCGAGCGCGAGCGTGAGGACGGCGGTGACGGCAAAGCCCGGGCTGTTGCGAAGCTGGCGTAACGCGTAGAGCATTCTTACTACTCCTTTGGCGCGCCAAGTGGCACTCGGCGTGGCCTTTCTTTACGGAAAGGCCACAAGGACGATCGCTGGCCGGTATACACCGGTAGCAAGAATGCTCCAGCGAAGGGACTGGAGCATGCGCAGGCTTCTCCTGCTCAGTCTGGAAGCAAGCGGAGTGCCGTTTTAGCTGCGTTGGCGCGGACGCGGGACGGATTGGTGGCGTTGGCTTAAGCCCGAGCGGGAAGGCATGCCGTAGCGTCTCTGCTGCGGAAGATTGTCCGGTGGTGGACTCGCCTGTCCGGGACTGGACACCGGATTGTCAGGGTCAGGATCGGAAATAAGGGGATAAAGGGAAGAAGGCGGTGGTTCGCGGCTGGCGCGTGGATTGCATGAATTACTCGGTCATTCTCTGCGTCATTTTGGAGGACTGTGTGTTGAACTTCGTCCAGGATCTTCGTTACGCGTTGCGGCAGATGCGCCGCTCGCCGGGCTTTGTGTTGACCGCGGTACTGACGCTTGCGCTTGGGGTGGGGGCGAATACGGCGGTGTATTCGTTGCTGGACCAGGCGCTGTTGCGGTCGCTGCCGGTGCGTGCGCCGGAGCAACTGGTGGTGCTGAGCGCGCCCGGCAAGGCGTGGGAGGGACACACTGGCGATCGCGGCGCGGGGGAGGACAAATCGTTCTCGTACCCGATGTACCGGGATCTGCGCGATCAGGCGAAGGTGTTCGATGGACTGATTGCGACATCCGCGACTTCTGTTGGAATCGCGCACGACCGGACATCCGAGGTCGGGGATGCGGAGATTGTGAGCGGGAACTACTTCTCCGTTTTGGGAGTGGGACCGGCGCTGGGACGATTGCTCTCGCAGGCCGACGATGCCGCGCCGGGCGCGAATGCGGTGGCGGTGCTGAGCCACCACTACTGGACGACGCATCTGGGCGCGGATCGGAACGTTGTAGGGAAGACGATCGCGCTGAACGGCCACAGCTTTGAGGTGATCGGCGTGGCGGCGGAGAGTTTCCAGAGCGCGGTGTGGGGGCAGACGCCAGATCTGTTTGTGCCGATGTCGATGCTGGACACGGTGATTCCCGGCAAAGGCAAGCGGCTGACCGACCACAAGGACCGGTGGATGAATATCATCGGGCGGCTGCGCGAGGGCGAGACGACAGCGCAGGCGGAAGCGGGCGTGGCGCCGCTGTGGCACGCGCTGCGCGCGGAAGAGTTGAAGGCGCTGGGGCACCGTTCGCAGACGTTTGTCGACGATTTCCTCACGCACAGCCGCCTGGTGATCGAACCGGGTGCGCGGGGGCTCTCCTACAGCCGCAGCTCGCTCCAGACGCCGCTGCTGGCGGTGATGGCGATGGCGTTGCTGGTGCTGCTGCTGGCGGCGGTAAATGTGGCCAGCCTGCTGCTGGTGCGCTCGGCAGCGCGGGTGCAGGAGTTTGCAGTGCGCTACGCCATGGGTGCGCGGTCCGGGCGCATCCTGCAACAACTGCTGATCGAGGGTGCGCTGATCGGGTTGCTGGGCGGAGTGGCGGGCATGCTGCTGGCGCCGGCGGCAATGCGGCTGCTGGTGCGACAGATGACGGCGGTGGACGAGACGAGCGCGTTTCACGCCACGCTCGACGCGAGATTGTTTGTGTCTGGACTTGCGGTGGCGCTGGCGGTGAGCCTGCTGTTCAGCCTTGCGCCAGCGATCCAATTGCTGCGGCCGGATTTGGTGACGGCGCTGAAGCAGAAGGCTTCAACGGCAAGCGGCGGCGTGCTGGGGCTTCGGCGCGTGGTGGTGTCGCTGCAGATCGGGCTGAGTGTGCTGCTGCTGGTTGGCGCGGGACTGTTTGTGCGGACCATCCAGAACCTGCGGCATGCGAATGCCGGCTTCAACACCACGCATTTGGTCACCTTCTATATCAATCCGGTGCTGGCGGGATATGCGAAGGAGAAGGTTCTGCCGCTGGAGGAACGGGCGATCGAGGAGATGCGCGCTTTGCCCGGGGTGCAGGCAGTGGCGGCGACCGACGATCCCGCACTGGCAGGCGACAGCCAGGGCGGCAACGTGACCGTTGCTGGTTACACGCCGCCGACGAATGAAGATTTCGATATCGAAAAGAGCATCGTGAACTTCGACTACTTTCACGCGATGCAGGTGCCGATGGTGGTGGGCAGAACTTTCAATGCAGCGGACGATGCGACGGGGCAGCCGGTCGCGATTGTGAACGAGACGTTTGTGCGGCATTACTTCAAGAGCCCTGCTGCGGCGATCGGCGGACGCGTGGCGGACGGAGGGGGCAAAGATCTGCACTATATGACGATCGTTGGTGTGGCGCGCGACACACGGCATACTGACCTGCGCGATGTCGGACTCCCCACTCTATTCATGCCGCTGGGGCAGGGCGATGTACCGAACCGGCTGTACTTCTATCTGCGGACCGCGACGCCGCCGGAGCAGATGTTCGCGACGGTGCGGGGAGCGATGCGATCCATCGATTCCGGACTGACGGTGGCAGACCTGCGGACGATGGATGAGCAGATTGAACAGAGCATCAGCAACGAGCGGATGATCGAGGTGCTGGCGCTGGCCTTTGGAATGCTGGCGGCTCTGCTGGCCGGGGTCGGATTGTATGGCGTGCTGTCGTACACGACGATGCAGCGTACGAGGGAGATTGGGATTCGCATGGCGCTGGGTTCGCCACGGGTCGCCATCATCGGGCTGGTGGTGAAGGAGATGGTGCGGCTGGGAGTGATCGGCGTGGTGGTGGCGGTGCCGTGCGCGATTCTGCTGGGACGCGCGCTGCGCAGCCAGCTCTTCGGCGTGTCTGCGGCGGATCCGCTGACGCTGGCGGGAGTGGTCCTGCTGATGGGGCTGGTGGGCCTGGCGGCTGCGCTGGTGCCGGCGCGGCGGGCAGCGAACGTGGAACCGATGGAGGCTCTGCGCGCGGAATAAATCACGCGACGGAGTGAGAGGCGATGGCGGTCTCCTTAAACTTTTGCAGCGAGGCCGAGCTTTTCTGCGATGACGTCGGCGTATTTGAGGCCGGCGCCGGTGTTGAAGAGGACGCATCGGTCGGTAGATTTTAGATAACCCGTGCCGAGCAGGTGATCGTAGGCGGCGGTGGATGCCGCGCCTTCGGGGGAGAGCAGGATGCCCTCGTTGCGGGACCAGTCGAGCAGCGATTGGAACATGACGTCATCCGGAATAGCAAGGGCTATGCCACCGCTACTGCGACATATATCGAGGATGATGGTGTCGCCGTAGGCCTTGGGAACGCGCAGGCCGGAGGCAAAAGTGGATGCGTTTTGCCACGCTTCCGATGCGGGCTTGCCTTGGTCGAAGGCCCGCGCAATGGGAGCGCAGCCGCTGGACTGCACGGCGATCATTTTGGGGCGCTTGCCGGGCGCGACCCAGCCGAGCTGTTCCATTTCCTCGAAGGCCTTCCACATACCGATGAGGCCAACGCCCCCGCCGGTGGGATAGAAGACGGCGTCGGGATACTGCCAGCCGAGTTGTTCGACGAGTTCGTAGCCCATGGTCTTCTTGCCCTCGACGCGGAAGGGTTCCTTGAGACTGGAGATGTCGAACCAGCCTTCGACCTGTTTGCGCTCGTTGACGATGCGGGCGCAGTCGGAAATGAGGCCGTCGACCAGCGTGACCTTTGCGCCGTAGGCGATGCTCTCCATGTAGTTGGCAAGGGGAACATCCTTCGGCATGAAGATGTGCGCCTTCATGCCAGCGGCCGCGGCGTAAGCGGCAAGAGCGCCTGCGGCATTACCCGCCGAGGGCACAGCGAGCTTCGTCAATCCGTAATGACGGGCCATGGTGACGGCGAGTGCCAGACCGCGCGCCTTGAAGGTGCCGGTGGGATTGGCGCCTTCTTCTTTCACGTACACATTACGGTTACGTTTACTTTGCAGCATGGGCGTCCAGCCTTCGCCGAGCGTAACGGGCTCGACGGAGGGCAGCACGGCGCGATAACGCCACATGCCCGCGGAGGGTGCGGTGCCGGCTTCGCTTGCGATGCGGTCTCGGACCGCGATGCCTTTTGCGGAGAAAAGGTCGTAGCGGACGTAGAGGACGCCAGCGCAGTGAGGGCAGAGGGTCTGGGGCGTGTCGGCTGCGATGGACTGGTGGCAGCGGGAGCACTCAAGGTGGGAGATCCGGGGCATGACTTCAGAGTACTGGAAGATGCGACGCTCCATCAAATCCCATCCTGGCTGCGCTAGGATGGGGAACCCGCCGTGAGACGAATGACTGCGATGAGCGGACCAGCGCTAGGTCCTGCGGTAGGATGGGAGCGCATGGAGAAGCGTTCGAGATGGCTGCACGCGGCGGGCCTGGTGGGCGGCTGGATGTACATGCTGGGCGTGGTGCTGGGCGTGTATGGCGATCGCTAAGGACGATGCGCGCGGTCCGCAGATGCTGCGCGTGGCGGGCATTGTGCTGGTGGCGGTGTGGGCGCGGCGCTCGCTGACGGCGTGGATCTTTGTCGCGATGCTGGGCGGCGTGGAATTGGGCGTCGATGCGCCGGGGCTGGCGGTCCAGAGCAAGGTATTCAGCGACATCTTCCTGCGGCTGATCCGGATGATCGTGGCGCCGCTGATTCTGGGCACGCTGGTGACGGGAATCGCGGGACACGGAAGTTTGCGGCAGGTGGGGCGCATCGGGGTGAAGTCGCTGGTGTACTTCGAGGTGGTGACGACGCTGGCGCTGTTGATCGGCGTGGTCGCGATCAACCTGACCAAAGCGGGTGTGGGTCTGGCAGTGAGTGCGACGCCGAACGTAGCGGCGAGCACGACGCTCGACGCCCACAACAAAGAGCACAACAATTGCCGAGCATGGCTGGCAGGCGTTTCTTGCTGAATGCGTTTCCGGAGAACATCGCGAAGTCAATCGCCGATAATCAAATCTTGCAGGTGGCGGTCTTCGCGGTGCTGCTGGGCATCGCGCTTTCGCTGCTGACGGAGGAGCGGCGGCGCCCATTGCTGGAACTGGCGGAGTCAGTGACGGCGGCGATGTTCGCCATCACCAACATCGTGATGTACGTTGCGCCGCTGGGGGTGGGCGGCGCGCTGGCGTACACGGTGGGAGAGCGCGGGCTCGTCGTATTGCTGCCACTGGCGAAACTGCTGGGCACGCTTTACGGCGCGTTGGCGGCGTTCCTGCTGTTGGTGTTGCTGCCCGTGGCGCTGCTGTTTCGCGTGCCGCTGCGCGGGTTCATCGAAGCGGTGGCAGAGCCGGCGACGATCGGGTTTGCGACAAGTACCTCTGAGGCGGCGCTGCCGAGCGCGATGGAGGAGATGGAGCTGTTCGGTGTGCCACGGAGGATCGTGTCCTTTGTGATTCCGGCCGGTTACAGCTTCAACCTTGCGGGCTCGTCGGTGTATCTGGCGCTGGCATCGATTTTTGTCGCGCAGGCAGCGGGGATGCGGATGAGCGCGGGCGCGCAACTGGCGATGGTCTTTACGCTGATGCTTACCAGCAAAGGCGTGGCCGGGGTGCCACGTGCGACTCTGGTGGTGCTGCTGGCGACGGCTTCGACGTTCCGGCTGCCGACGGAGCCGATCTTTCTGATCCTGGGCGTGGATGCATTTGCAGACATGGGACGCACCGCGGTGAACGTGATTGGCAACTGCCTGGCATCGGCGGTGGTGGCGCGAAGCGAGGGTGAACTGGGAGTCGGAAATATTGCGGAAACACCGACTCTGCCCGTGGACGTTTGACGCCGAGCGAACTCTGGCAGAGAGTGGCGTTGCATCTCCCTTTGTAAATCAGAAAGAGACGGAGGACTGAAACGATGCGTCTGGCTGCTGCGGTGGTGTGTGGTTCATTGCTGATGGCTGGCGGTGCGGCGGCACAGGTGAAAGATGGCGTGAAGCCATTCATCAAAGAAGATGCGCCGGTGCTGGTGCTGAATCATGTGCGGGTGATTGACGGTACCGGCGCGGCGCCAGTGGAGGACCAGCGCATCGACATTGAGAACGGCAAGATCACGCGCGTGCAGAGCGCAAAGCTGCGAAACGCGTATCCGCCGAATGCGAAGGTGCTGGACCTGACCGGCAAGACGGTGATTCCCGGTCTGGTAGGGATGCATGAGCATCTGTTCTATCCGACGCCGGGCGATGGAACGCCGGGCTATCAGCAGATGTATGGCGAGATGGCGGATAGCGCGCCGCGTTTGTATCTGGCCGGGGGCGTGACGACAGCGCGCACGACGGGCAGCGTGGAACCGTATACGGACCTGTCGCTGAAGGCGGCGATCGATGCGGGCGAGACACCTGGGCCGAAGCTATTGATCACTGGACCATATCTCGAAGGCATACCGTCGCTGGGGCCGCAGCTGCATTCGCTGACCGGACCGGAGGATGCGGCGCGCACGGTGGACTACTGGGCCGAAGAGGGCGTGACGAACTACAAGGCGTACATGCACATCACGGTCGATGAGTTGAAAGCGGCGATCGATCACGCGCATGCGCGCGGGCTGAAGATCACGGGGCACTTGTGCTCTGTGGGATTCACGAAAGCGGCGGAGCTGGGTATCGACGATCTGGAGCATGGGCTGGTGGTGGATACGGAGTTTGCGCCGGGCAAGCATGAGGGGGTGTGCCCTGGACAGCGCGGCCCGATGACGGCGATGGCGAAGAGCCTGGATGTGGATGGTCCCGCGGTGCAGGCGATGATTCACACGCTGGTGGAGCATCATGTTGCGGTGACATCGACGTTGGCGATCTTCGAGAGCTTTACGCCGAACCGTCCGCCATTGAAACAGGAGCAGGCGCCGAAGAACGCGATGGCGATGGAGGCGTGGTCCGATTTTGCAACGACGCGCGCCGAGATCGCTGAACACGGCGACAGCTCGAACTGGTCAGCGTTGTTGAAGAAGGAGATGCAGTTTGAGCGGTCTTTTGTGAAGGCCGGTGGGCTGCTGCTGGCGGGCTGCGATCCGACAGGATACGGCGGCATCCTGCCCGGCTTCGGCGATCAGCGTGGGATGGAGCTGCTGGTAGAGGCGGGATTTACGCCGGCGGAAGCAATTCACATCGCCACGCAGAATGGCGCGACCTACCTGGGGCAGCGCGAGCACATCGGCAGCGTGGCCGAGGGGCAGGATGCGGACCTGGTGGTGCTGGACGGAAATCCGGCAGCGAAGATCGATGATGTCGAGAAGGTAGAGACGGTCTTCAAGGATGCCGTGGGCTACGATCCGGCAAAGCTGCGGGCTTCCGTGGCGGGCATGGTGGGGATCCGGTAGCGGGCGCCAATTGTGCAGCAATATTTGATCGCGGTGAAAGCGACGGAGATTGCCAAAAAGACGGCCGGAGCTGAGCCAACCGTTGCGCGAAGTGCATCGCATCAGCGCGAGAGCGAGCTGCGATTGGGCGGCGAACTTTTACCAGAGAATGACATTCCGCTTGCCGGGGGCAGCCGGGCGAAGCCTATACTTGCCTCACTGGGCCCTACAGGATGCTTGCAGCGCTGTTGTTCCTTCCGTTCATTCCTGACTCCCAATTGCCCACTTTCATGGCGTATGCGCGCGTTTCCTGATTTCTTCCGAGGAGAACCGCTATGGCTACGACTACCGCCCCGGTAACACGGGCGATTGATCCAGACAAATTGAACGCATTTCTAAACCAGGCCGTTGGCGACATGGGTGCGGCGCTGCACTCCGCAGTCGTGCTGATGGGCGACAGGCTGGGATTATTTCGCGCCATGCGCGATGGCACACCGGTGACCTCGCAGATGTTGAGCGAGCGAACGGGGGTGCGCGAGCGCTATGTGCGCGAGTGGCTGAAGGCCAATGCCGCGAGCAAGTATGTGGACTATGACGCGGCGACCGACACCTACAGCATGAATCCAGAGCAGGCATTCGCGCTGGCGGAGGAGAACACGGCGCTGGACCTGCCGGGCTTCCACTACATGCTGGCATCCATCATGCGCGACGATGC
Organism: uncultured Acidobacteriaceae bacterium; assembly: GCA_963815025.1. GTDB lineage: Bacteria > Acidobacteriota > Terriglobia > Terriglobales > Acidobacteriaceae > KBS-83. The sequence continues at coordinate 1,839,983 of CAWFFD010000002.1, forward strand.
GAAATTGACGGAAGCCTTTCGCGAAGGGCGCGGATTTGGCTGGCACGAACACGACAAGGACCTGTTTGTGGGCTGCGAACGGTTCTTCCGGCCGACCTACCTGACACACCTGGTTTCGGAGTGGATTCCGGCGCTGACTGGTGTCGAAGCGAAGCTGAAGGCCGGAGCGAAGGTTGCGGATATCGGCTGCGGGCATGGCGCATCAACGCTGCTGATGGCGAAGGCGTATCCGAAATCGAAGTTCACCGGCTTCGATTATCACGACGGATCGATTGCAAGCGCACGGGCATCGGCGAAGCAGCAAAGCCTTCACGATGCGGTGAAGTTCGAGGTGTCGGCTGCGGCTGCGATGCCTGGCAGTGGTTACGATCTTGTGACCTGCTTCGATTGTCTGCACGATATGGGCGATCCGGTGGGCGCGGCGCGGCATATCCGCAAGGCGCTGGCGCCCGGCGGCACGTGGATGATCGTGGAGCCGATTGCGGGCGACGACACGGCAGCGAACCTGAACCCGGTGGGACGGATCTACTATTCGGCGTCGTTGTTTTGCTGCGTGCCGGCTTCGCTCTCGCAGGAGGTTGGACTGGGATTGGGTGCGCAGGCGGGAGAAAAGCGCCTGACCGAGGTGCTGCATGAGGCCGGCTTCACGCAGGTGCGCCGAGCGGCGCAGACGCCGTTCAACATGGTGCTGGAGGCGCGCGCTTAGGGCTTCCGAAGTGCGATTGCGTCAGGCGCGCCGAGCGCGCCGGCGCAACCAGTGCCGAACGAGTTCGTACTCCGGAGCGCTGGTAGCGGAGCGCCGTCGCACCTGAACCAGATGACGGCGGGCGAGCAGGCGAACCGCCTTCTGTACCGCTGACTTCGAGAGACCGCTGAATTCGGCGAGTTGGCGGAGGCTCATTTGGGCACGGCGCTCGCCGGAGCGGAACAAGACCGTCCACAGCACGAGATAGACAAGGAATGCCGGTGCGGAGCGGTCGTGTCCGACGAGATCAGGCAGGAGGACATCCAGCACATATTCGTCAATGGCAATGTGGTTCATCGCACTATAGTGCCAGATACCATAGATGCCTTGCAGCACAATCGACGGCCGAGCAACAATGCGTGCCAGAGGAAACAGCGATGATTCGAGGCATCAAGTTTGTGAGCATTCCGTTTGTCGACCAGGACCGCGCCCTTGCTTTTTACACCGAGAAGCTCGGTTTTCGTGTTGCCACCGATCAGCCTTTCGATGGCAAGCAGCGCTGGCTCGAACTCGCGATTCCGGGCGCAGAGACGGGTGTGGTGTTGTTTCGCATGGACGAGGGGCCGCAGCCGGGCGGCTTCATGAACATGTCCTTCTGGACGGACGATGCCAGGGTGACGGCGGCCACGCTGAAGGAGCGCGGCGTGGAATTTATTTCTGAGCCGAAAAAAGAGGAATGGGGTGTATCCGCAATCTTCAAGGACTCAGAGGGAAATCGTTTTGTATTGAGTTCGCGCTAGGTTTGAGTGTCCGGCTTCGGACAGGCAAATTCCATCAGCGAACAGCTTCACTGAACGTGGCAAGCCGGGAGCGTTGATTTCAGGTGCATTTGCTCGCCTGCGAATGGGCAGAGACGTGCACCATTGCCAGCGAATTTTTCTCGCGAGGGTCTTCATGGAGCGCTTTCTGGGATATTTCCGGTTCAGCTTCCGCCAGTTGCGGAAGAGTCCTTCGTTTGCGATTGCGGCGATCGTCACGCTGGCGCTGGGGATTGGGGCGACGACGGCGATCTTCAGTCTGGTGAATGCGGTGCTGCTGAAGCCGCTGCCTTATCCGGAGCCGGACAGGCTGATGCGGATCACGCAGCAGGACCACTCGACCGGAGCAGTCCTTCCGGAGTCGCTGAGCTATCCGGATTACTTCGACTGGCGCGCGCAGAACCGCACCTTTTCCGGGATGGCTGCATATTCGGGGCGGAACCTGACGCTGACCGGCGCGGGCCAGGCGCAGCAACTTGGCGCGTACGCTGTCTCCTCGAACTTTTTCCAGGTGCTGGGCGTGGTCCCGATGTTGGGCCGCGACTTCCGCTGGGACGAGGAGCGTGCGGGCAGTCGCGCGTTGATGCTGGGCAATGAGTTGTGGCAAACGCGGTTCGGCGGCGACCGCAACATCGTTGGACAGCAGGTGACGCTGGACGGCGAGCGCTATACGGTTGCTGGAGTGATGCCGGCGGGTTTTCACTTCCCAACGGAAAGCGGGGTTGAGGCATGGACCTCCCTGGCGATTGATCAGGAGGGTGATTCGCCGGCCACGAAGCAACGGGGGCAGGACGGGATTGAAGTGATCGGCCGGTTGAAGCCGGGAGTGACGGTGGAGCAGGCGAAGGCTGATCTGAGCAGCGTCGCGCGGGGATTGGCGGCACAATTCCCTGACAGCAATAAGTGGTTCACGACGGCGGCGGTGACACCGCAGCTCGAATACGAAGTGGGGAAGACGCGGCCTGTCCTTGAGGTGCTGTTCGGTGCCGTGGCGCTGGTGCTGCTGATCGCGTGCGTGAACGTGGCGGGGCTGCTGCTGGTACGCAGCTCGCGGCGCAGCGGCGAGATTGCCCTGCGTGGGGCGCTGGGCGCGAGCCGAAGTCAGATCGTATGGCAACTGCTGACGGAATCGGTGGTGCTTTCGCTGATCAGCGGGATCGCGGGCATCGCGATGGCGTCGGGCGTTCTGAAAGAGCTGGCAGTGCTGTTTCCGCAGGCGTTGCCGCGGCTGCGGGATGTGTCGATCGATCTTCCGGTGCTGGGGTTTGCACTGGGTGCTTCGGTGCTGACCGGCATCCTGTTCGGTGTGGTGCCGGCGCTGCGCATCTCGCGACTCGCTCCGGCGCTGGCATTGCGCGACGGCACGCGTACGGTGACGAGCGGACGTGGGCATCACCGCTTGCAAACGTGGCTGGTGATTGCGGAGACGGCGTTGGGATTGGTGCTGCTGGTGGGTGCGGGGCTGCTGATTCGCAGCTTCGTCAGCGTGCTGAAAGTGGACCCGGGGTTTGAGGCGCACCAGGTGCTTACGGCGCGTTACACCATGAGCGACGCGACTTATACGCATGACCGCAAGATCCAGTTTGTGGAGGAGCTGACGAGGCGGCTCAATGCGCTGCCGGGAGTGAAGTCCGCGTCGGCAGGATGGCCGATGCCGATGTCCGGCAGCGATGCGACAATCTCGTTCACCGTCGAGGGCCATCCCGTGGCGAAGAGCGACCACCCGAGCGAATCGATCGGGTTGGCCCAACCTGGCTATTTCGAGACCATGCGGATTCCGCTGATCGCCGGAAGAACGTTCACCAACATGGACAAGCCGACAAGTACTCCGGTGGTGATCATCGACCAGGCGTTCGCGAAGAAGTATTTCGCGGGTGTGAATCCGATTGGCCGGCACATGACTGCGGACCTGGGCGACGATGTCGTGAACCATCCGGTGCGCGAGATTGTGGGGGTGGTGGGCGACATCCGGCAGCGTGGCCTGGCTATGGACGCGGTGCCGCACTACTACCTGCCATGGACACAGGCAGTGATCACGACTCCCTACCTGGTCCTGCGCACTACCGGCGACCCGGCGATGCTGGAACGCGCGGTGAAGGCGACGGTGGCGGCCATGGACACCAATATCCCGACGTATCGCGTGCATCCGCTGGAGTATTACGTATCGCAGGCGGTGGCGCCGGCACGCTTCCAGACGCTGCTGCTGACGGCCTTCGCAGGGATTGCTCTGCTGCTAGCCGCGGTGGGCCTGTATGGCGTGCTGTCCTACGTGGTGCAACAGCGGGCGCTGGAGATTGCACTGCGGCTTGCGGTAGGGGCGCAACGCGGCGATGTGCTGCGCATGATCCTGAAGCGCGGGATGATACTGGCGTCGATTGGAGTGGTTGCGGGGCTGGCGATCTCGTTCGTGGTCACGCGCTTCATCGCGACGCTGCTCTATGGGGTGAAGCCATTCGATGTGCTGACCTTCGGCGGGATGTCGCTGGTGCTGCTGGCGGTGGCGTTTTTCGCGAGCGCAGCGCCTGCCTACCGTGCAGCAAAAACCGACCCGATGACGACATTGCGGACGCAGTAGAGCCATGACTTCAGCAAGGAACGGCTTCCCTGACGGGAAGCCGCTCGAGTCTTGATGGGAGAGGTTTAGGCGGCTGCGTCGACGCCCGGTTGTGTTGGCTTTGCTGCGTGGATGCTCTTTGCGAGTCCCAGCTTACCCAGCAGCCAGATGCCGTAATAGTTCAGGTCAAACTCATACCAGGTGAGCCCATGCCGCGCCGACACAGGGTGCGCGTGATGGTTGTTGTGCCAGCCCTCACCGCCGGTCAGCAGGGCAACCCACCAGTTGTTGCGGGAGTCGTCGCGGGTGGCGAAACGCCTGGACCCCCACATATGCGTCGCTGAATTGACCAGCCACGTGGCATGCAGACCGAGTGTGACGCGCAGGAAGATACCCCAAAGCACCCAGGGCCATCCACCGATGGCGAGCAGCGCCAGGGCGAGCACCACCAGCGGAACCCAATGGTATCGATTCAGCCAGAGGTAGAAACGGTCCTTCTTGAGGTCGGGTACGTACCTGGCGAGCAACTCGGGCTCGCGGTCGGCGCCTGCGCCGTGAATGACCCATCCTGCATGAGACCACCAGCCGCCCTCTCGCGGTGTGTGTGGATCGCCGGGCCGGTCGGTGATCTGGTGGTGCACACGATGCGTGGCAACCCATACCAGCGGCCCTCCTTCCAGGCTGAGCGTCGCGCAAACGGCGAGCGTATGTTCCAGCCATTTCGGCGTCTTGTATCCGCGATGCGTCAGCAGGCGGTGGTAGCCCATGCCGATGCCGAGGTTGATGGCAACGACATGCAGGACAACCAGGAGGAGTAGCACATGCCAACTGAAGAAGAACAATGCGGCGATTGCGCCCACGTGAAAGAGGAGCATGAAGCTGAAGATGGTCCAATTGAATGCGCTCGTCTGCGCCGAGCGGCTGAGGGCTTGCGGCTCTTGCTCCCGCACCTTTGCGTGGGCTGTCGCTTTTGTCTCGGGGGAGTGCACCCGGCTGCCGATGGCGTCAACGGTGCTGGTCTCGTCGGCGAGAGCGGGTGAAGTCGGTGATGCCAGAGTTGCCATACCTCTAGGATCAAGCTCAAATGGCTTCGCTTTTGTCGCACTTTTGTAATTGCCGCGTTCCAGGGTCAGAAGGTCACCGACCGAACCGACATTTTTGTCGAAACTATGGGTCTAGTCGATCGGCGGAAGGCGCAGGTCGGCGTAATGTCGGTTGCGCTCCAGGCAGAGTGCTTCGACGACGAGCTCATGGTCGTCTCGCTGTGGAAGGCCAGAGACGGTGACCGATCCGATAACACCGGTGCCCACGAGTGTGATGGGAAAGGCTCCGCCATGGCTTGCGTAGTCGGCGACGGCCAGCCCGTACTTTTCCTGCAGGGTGGTATTGCGCGCGTTGAGCGCGAGGCCAATGGCGTACGAACTGCGATGGAGACGCGCGACGAGATTTGCCTTTCGCCGAGCCCACTCCGCGTTGTCGGGCGAGGTGCCGCGCAGCGCCGCGTAAAAGAGCGGCGCACCGGGCTGACTGCCGAGGTGCGGCGCGAAGCGGCGAATGTCGATGACGAGGGCGAGCTGACGTTCCGCAGCGAGCTCGCGAAGGGTTGAGCCAAGCTGCCACGCGTCGTCCTCGTTGAAGGATGTCCATTGCAGCTCGCGCTCCTGTCGGGCGATGCGTTCGAGGTCATCTTCTGCTTGCGCCATCATGTTTCTCCTATCTCAACAGCACACCGACAATCGATGCAGACATGAGGTTGGCCATGGTTCCGGCGAGCATGGCGCGCAGGCCGAGCCGGGCGAGCTCGTTGCGGCGCTCCGGGATGAGTGCGCCGATACCGCCGATCTGGATGCCGATGGAACTGAGGTTGGCGAAGCCGCAGAGGGCGAAGGTGGCGATGGTGAAGGAGCGGGGATCGAGCGTGGTTTTGAGTGCCCCCAGGTTGGAAAAGGCGATGAGCTCGTTGATGACCATGCGGGTGCCGAGCAGGTTGCCGACAATCGGCGCGGAGTGCCACGGGATACCGATGAGCCATGCGATTGGCGCGAAAACCCAGCCGAGGACCTCGTCGAGCGAAGTAGGGAAGGGGATGTGGTGCGGGCTGAGCCAGTTGTGCACACCGCCGAAGATGCCGTTGACCAGCGCGATGAGCGCGACGAAGGAGATGAGCATGATAGCGACGTTGAAGGCGAGGCGGCCACCGTCGATGGTGCCGCGCGCAACAGCGCCAAGGAAGTTCTCTTCGCGATGCTCTTCTGCTTCCGGCAAGTGGACGTGGCCGAGGGTGTCGGGAGTATCGGTTTCGGGCACCAGCATCTTGGATATCAGGATGGTGCCGGGCGCGGTCATGATGACGGCTGCGAGCAGATGCTGAGCATCGATGCCATACAGAATATATGCGGCCATGATGCCACCCGAGACATGGGCCATACCGCTGGTCATGATGGTCATGAGCTCGGAGTGAGTGAGATTTGGAAGGAATGGCCGGATGGAGAGCGGCGCTTCGGTCTGGCCCATGAAGATGGAGGCCGCGACGTTGAGAGATTCCGCGCCGGAGATGCCCATGGTCCGCTGCATGCCCCAGGCAAAGGCGCGGATGACAAGCTGCATGATGCCGAGGTGATAGAGGGCGGCGAAGAGTGCGGAGATGAAGATGATGGTGGGCAACACCTGAAAGGCCACGATGGAGCCGTAAGACGAGTGCTGCTTGCCGAATTCTCCGAAGAGAAACTGCGAGCCGGCGAAGGCGTAGCTGAGCAGCTTGTTGACGCCGGTGCCGGCACGTGCCATGGCTCTCTGGCCGAAGCTCCAGCGCAGGACCGCAAAGGCAAAAAGGAGCTGCAGGCCGACACCCCAGGCGACGGTACGCACGCGGATGGCGCGGCGGTTGGTGGAAAAGAGCCACGCCAGCAGAAGCATGGTGAGCAAGCCAAGGATTCCGGTGAATCGCGCCAAGGGGCTAGTCCTGAACGGCAGGAGTTTATGTCGAGGTCTGGGCCAGACTATCGCGGGTGAGCACTTCGTGCACCAGCGGAATTGGGCGCGGAGGCGCATCGGCAATGACCACGGCGTCGGCAAGTATGCGCTCTGGTACCTCGAAACGGCTCGGATCTTCGGCAAAAAGGGTGCAGAGAGGATCGCCGGCACGGATCTGCGCCCCGAGTTTCGCGTGGAGTTCGATGCCGGCGTGGGCGGAGACCGGGTCGCCGGGATGGGTGCGGCCGGCGCCGAGCCCCTGAACGACCCATCCGATAGCGGTGGTGTCCATGGAAAAAAGGAATCCGGAGCGAGCGGCACGCAGTACACGCTGCTGAGCCGGCTCGTGTGCGAGCGCGGCGAGGTCGCCGCCCTGCAGGACGACCATCTGCTCGAAATGACGCAGAGCGGAACCGTCCATGAGCAGGCTTTCGGCGCGCGCGCGGCCCTTCTGGGCACTGTCGCTGATGCCCGTGAGGAAGAGCATCCAGCCTGCAATAACCAGCGAAAGTTCGCGCAGGTCGTCGTTGTTCACGTCACGCTCTCCGCGGAGAAGTGCGAGGGCCTCGAGGATTTCGATGGAGTTTCCGGCGAATCGTCCCAGAGGCTGTGACATATCGGTGAGGACCGCAGCGGTTCGGGTTCCGGAAGCTTCGCCTATCTCCACCATGAGGCGCGCGAGGAACCGGGAGACAGCCGGATCGGGGAGAAAGGCGCCGGAGCCGGTCTTGACGTCGAGTACGAGTGCATCGAGGCCCGCGGCGAGCTTCTTGCTCATGATTGAGGCGCAGATAAGATAAGGGCTTTCGACCGCGCCGATGTGATCGCGCAGCGAGTAGAGGCGGCGGTCCGCCGGAACCAGATCGGCGGACTGACCGACGATGCAACAGCCGGCCTGGTCAAGCACGGACTGCATCTCTGCAACGGAAAGCGTAGTGCGATAACCGGGAATGCTTTCCAGCTTGTCCAAGGTGCCGCCGGTATGGCCTAGCGCGCGTCCGCTCAGCATGGGGACACGCAGGCCGGCGGCCGCGGCGATCGGTGCCACGAGGAATGAAGTCTTGTCACCGACGCCGCCGGTGGAATGCTTGTCGACCGTGGGCCGCGCGGGGCCGCCGTTTGCCGGAGTGCGCAGATCGAGCTGCACGCCGGAGACACGCATGGCCTGGGTGAGCGACTGAACTTCCGCCGGTTCCATCCCGCGCAGGAAGGTGGCCATAAGGAATGCACTGAGCTGCGCGTCGTTGATAGAGTCGTCTGCGGCACCGCGCGCGATGTAAATGATCTCCTCGGCGGTAAGGGCGTTGCCATCCCGCTTGCGGCGGATGATGCTGTTGGTGTCGAGCGTGTGGGGAGATTCAGTGTTTTTATTCGGCATGTGTGAGATCGAAGCCGAGCGGGAAGAGCTCGGCGAGGGTGTGGGTTTGGATGCTGCCGTCGAAGGGAAAGAGCACGAGGCCATTGGGTGACATGAACTCAGCTAGTACCTGGCGGCAGGCGCCGCAAGGCGAGCTGGGCGCGTTGTTGAGGTTGGTGACAGCGATCGCGGGGATGCGTAACTTGGGGCCGTGTTGCGCGATGGCGCGCGCAACCGCAGAGCGTTCCGCACAGATGGAGAGGCTATAGGAGGCATTTTCGACATTGGCCCCAGTCACGATCGCGCCATCTTCCAGAAGCAGCGCCGCACCGACGCGAAAACCGGAGTAGGGCGCATAGGCATGATGTGCAGCCTGTTCCGCGGCGCCGAGCAGCTCATTTTGCTGCGCGGCCGAGATCGTGATGGTGGACGGTGGCATCTATTCGAGGCTACCGAGCGGGAGACTTGCTTGCAACTTCCATAGCGCAGGCCGGTGCGTGGTTGAGCAATAGGCACTTGCCCTGCAACCAGAAGTCCAGGCGGGGGTGTGTCATATCATGAGAACTCGTCCACCTCACTTGAAAATAGGTATTTTCGTTGAAGGATCAAGCCACAGGGCACAGGGAATGGCTCAATCTGATCTTGATTGCCGTTGCTCTGACGGCGATTGCCACGGTTGCGGTCCCTTTGCTTTCTCACCGAGTGATGGCCTATTACGCAGATGATTTTTTCTATTATCTGCAGATTGCGCACAATCTGGTTGAGCATGGCAGATCCACCTTCGACGGGACAACTCTGACGAACGGTTACCATCCCCTGTGGCTGCTGATTGTCGCGGCCTTCTATTTCTGCGGTGGCGATCAAGGAGTGTTCTTCGGCATCGCTGTGCTCACCGTCGCTGCCACGGTGTGCACGTACCTCATTACTCAGAAGCTTTTGAGCCGCTATTCCATGCATCCTTTAATTGCTGCGTTTTGGGCGGCATGGGTGGCCCTGTTCGCTCTATCGATGGACCGAACCGGCATGGAGGTCATCCTTACGGTTCCGCTGTTGCTGGCATTTGTGCTGTTCGTCGCGGACAACAACTACCTGCGAACTCCGCGCGGGACAGCATATGCAGGACTTCTGGCAGCTTTGGTCATCTTGTCGCGATTGGATACGGTCCTGCTGCTGGCCCTCTATTTCGCTGCTCTGATCGGGAGCGAGCAGCGTCCGCTGCTGTTGCGACGCGTACCGTGGATTTGCGTTGGATTGATACCGGTTTTTGTTTATGCGATATCCAACCTCTGGTTTTTTGGCAGTCTCGGCCCGGTTTCGAGCAGCGCAAAGCATCTTCAGCCGGAGTATGTCTTCAGCGCGAAGACGCTGGAATCGTTGTTTTACCCGCTCGGCCTGGTTGCTATGGCGTTTCTGATTCCTGCGATAGTGCTGATTGTCGCAGCGCTTGCTTATGCACTGAAGCACCGCAGGCAGCCCGCACTTTTCTGGGCGATGCTGGCATTCACGCCGTTGTACCTGGCGTGTGTTGTCCTTCTCAAGCGACTGGGGCCTCTGGATCTGGTATCGCTACCCATTCATTGTGTCGAGTATCGCGGGCCTGCTGCTGTTGCGTGACGCGATTGCGAAAATGTCATGGACAAGGTACGTCTTTGCGGCCGCGGCCTTTGTGCTTTGTGCCCTGTTTTGTGTGGGTCTCCGCAAACCACCGATGAACACACAGATTCTGAACCTGGCGATAGAGCTTAAGGATTTTGCGGCGACGCATCCCGGCATCTATGGAATGGGCGATGCCGCGGGGACACCGGCGGTGGTGATGGGACAGCCCATCGTGCAACTCGAAGGGCTGGTAATGGATAAGAAATTCCTGAACAACATTCGCGAAAAACGGAATTTACTGGATGTGCTCAAGGAGTATGGCGTTCGCTATTACATCTCGACCAACGCTGTTCCTTCGGGCAATGGGTGTTTCGATCTGAGTGAGCCAAAGGTAGCCGGGCCGCGCTCGCCTCACATGCGTGCGATCCTCTGCCGAGCGCCGGCGAAGTATTTCGAGTCCGGGGAATACGCAGTCTGGGTATTTGACCTGCAGTGACCTTCTTATTTTCTGTACCGATGGCGGACTTCGATTCCGGTTATTGAGAAGCCGATGTGCAGGCCCGTGCGCGCTTGAACAGCAGATCGCGTTCGCGGACGTTGAGGGCGAGCGACGCGGCGCGTTCGAACTCAGCACGCGCTTCACTGAGCCGGCCAAGGCGAAAGAGCAGTTCAGCGCGCACGCTGGGAAGGCGATGATAGTTGGCGAGCGAGGGCTCTGTGGCCAGATTATCGGCCAGCTCGAGGCCAACCGCGGGACCGAAGGCCATGGCGAATGCGACGGCACGATTGAGCTCCACGACAGGCGTGGGTTGGCGTTGTGCGAGCGCCGTGTAGAGCGCGGCGATGCGTCGCCAATCCGTCTCTTCTCCGGTACGGGCGCGGGCGTGGCAGGCGGCGATGGCGGCTTGCAGCGTGTAAGGGCCGGGTCCGCCGTTCACATTGGAGCTGAGCTGCTGGGCGCGATCGAGTGCAGCAAGACCGCGGCCGATGAGCAATTGGTCCCAACGTCCGCGGTCCTGGTCCATCAGCAGGACGGGCTCGCCGGCGGGGCCGAGACGCGCAGCGTGGCGCGAGGCCTGGATCTCCATGAGCGCGACGAGACCGTGGACTTCCGGCTCCTGGGGCGCGAGATTGGCGAGGATGCGGCCAAGACGCAGTGCGTCTTCGCAGAGTGCGGGGCGCAGCCAGTCTTCGCCAGCGGTGGCGGAGTAGCCCTCGTTGAAGATGAGGTAGATCACTTCGAGGACAGACGAGAGACGCGCAGCGCGGTCCAGGCCGGTGGGGACTTCGAAGGGCACATGCGCATCGGCGAGCGTGCGTTTGGCGCGCACGATGCGCTGCGCGATAGTGGGCTCCGGAGTGAGGAAGGCGCGCGCGATCTCTGGCGTAGTGAGGCCGCCGAGCAGGCGCAGTGTGAGGGCGACGCGTGATTCCGGCGAGAGAACGGGATGGCAGGAGATGAAGACGAGACGGAGGAGGTCGTCCTGGATATCGCCATCGGCCGCGGCGGCAAGGGCCGTAGCAAAGTCCGCGAAGGAGCGTTGCTGCTGCTCCTCCAACTCGCGTGCGAGCTCCTCATGTTTGCGTTCGAGCCGTGTATTGCGACGCAGCAGATCGATGGCGCGATGTTTGGCCGCAACCATCAGCCACGCGCCGGGGTTTTGCGGCACGCCGGCCTCCGGCCATTGCTCGAGCGCCGCAACGAGTGCATCCTGCGCTAATTCTTCGGCGATTCCGACATCGCGCACGATGCGTGTGAGGCCCGCGATGACGCGCGCGGATTCCATGCGCCAGACCGCGTCGATGGTGCGGTCAATCTGACCGCGGTCCATGTTCGTCGTAGACGCCACGTCTGGTTTCACAGCCGGTGGTTTCACAGGATGGATCAGACCATCTTTCACGGTGTACGCGCAAACGCCAGGAACTACGCCGGGGTGCTATTCGGTGGGTGCTTCGAGCACGGGGCGAATCTCGAATTCAGCCTCCGTACTTGGACCGCACAGAGTCGGGCAGCGCTTCATCCATGCGATGGCTTCCTCTCTGGAGGCGACTTCCAGAATGTTGACGCCCGCGATGAGTTCGTTGGTCTCGGTGAAGGGACCATCGACGATGCGAAACTCACCATTGGACATGCGAAGTCGCGTGGCATTGGCACTCGGCTGGAGGCGCTCGACGGCAACCAGCACGCCGGCCTGGCGCATCTCGTCGTCGAATTGCTGCATGGCCGCTATTAGTTCGGGATCAGGCGCACCGGACTCCATCCACTTCTCGGTTTTACGCAGAACTACGAATCGCATGTTGGTATCTCCTCGCAGACGCTTATTTTCGCAAAGGCAGCAGGGCGTGCAGACGGGATTCCCGCAGGTACAGGCCGGCCCACATGAGCACGCCAATATAGACCGGGAAGAGCACATAGCCGAATAACGGATTGCCAACCCGGACCTGCAGCGAGATGGCGCCCCCAAGGTATCCGGTGAGCAGCACCGCACCCAGGACAGACGTCGCAGGGATGACATAGAGGACCGTGCAGATGAGCAGCAGGACGCCAATGGCAGTCAGCAGACCGGGCTGAAGACCGAGCTGGGCCACTGACTGAAGCACCTGTGGAGGAACGGGGCGAATGAATTTGAAGACGATATCCATGATGAGAAAGAGCACGGTCAACGTGCTAAGAATACGGCTGGTCCAGAGGCGCGACCTGGATGGCGCAGTCGTAGCGATGGATGCTGGCATGATTTCTTCCTCGGAATGAATGTTTCGTGAGTTAGGTGGGGATAATCGCGCTCCTTCTGCAAGGAGAGCGCGGTCGGCAGATCAGGCATTCCGCGTTTGCACTTCGGCTTTCGCCGTGATGTGCGGCATCTTCACCGCGAGTCCCTCGGCGTGCTTCTGTGCTTCGGCAGGGAACTCCGTCATCTCCATTACTTGGCGGATTTCGATGGTTTCATTGGCCGAGGCAGGGCAGCGCGAGGCCCACTGGATGGCTTCCTCCTTCGACTTCGTCTGGATCATCCAGAACCCTCCAAGCACCTCTGTGGCTTCGGCGAAGGGACCATCCGTGACCTTGGGCTTGCCGCCGGCAAAGGTCAAGCGCGTGCCCATGGAGGGTGGGTGCAGGCCCTCAAGCGCGAGCAGCACGCCGGCCCTCTGCAGTTCCTCGTTGTACTTCATCATCGCCAGGATGGCCTTGGCATCCGGCATGGTGCCGGGTGTCGCCTGCTCGTATCCCTTCGGAAGCATCAGCATCATGAATCGCATGGATCTCTCCTAAACATTGGTGGAGTTGGTGGTCGTGATCGGTAGCTGCCGAATCAGTGCTGGACATTGCTGCAGGTGTCCGCATCCGTCATGAGTGGGCGAATCGTGACCTGGCCATCGCCTGCGATCTTCAGAAAGCGCTTTGAGGATTCGATGGCAGCCTCTTTCGAGGGCACTTCGAGCAGGGCGAAGCCGCCGATGATCTCAGTGGACTCGATGTAGGGGCCGTCGGTGATGGTGATGTTGCCCGAAGTCTGAACGACGCGCGCGCCCAGCTGGAGGGGCGTGAGGCCGCCGGTGGCGATCAGTTCGCCGGACTTCATGGATTCTTCGATCAGCTTGTTCATCTGGTCCATGTATTCCTTGCTGGGCGGGCCGGAATGGGCGCCGGGTGCAGGGGTGTAGAACGTGAGGAATTGCATGTTTGTCTCTCCTGGTGGCTACGATGGAGCTTCCGGGAAATTGTCCGGGAAAGCGTCTCTATCCATACGTCGAACGGCCTGTCTGGAAATCGACATGCTTGTTGAATTTTTTTGAGGGCGGGTGGTGGTGATGCTCATGCCCGTCCGGCATGCTAGCAGAAGGGTGGAGTTGCCAGCCGCCATTTGGGTGCAGTTACATCTCATAGGGCTGGATGCCGCCTTTTGACATGCGAGGAACTATAAGCGGCGGAGCGGGAATCCCCAGCGGGCAAAGGGCCGTCTGAGCAACGGAGCGGATTAACGGAACGGATGGAGAAAAAGGAGACAACGCAGAAGGCAGCCGAAAAGATGGAGAAGCCGGCCAGCGGGGATGTGCTGGGGCTCTTCCATCCGGTGACGGCGGAATGGTTTCGCGCCGTCTTCGACCGGCCGACTTCGCCGCAGGTGTTGGGCTGGCCGGCGATCGCGCGCGGCGAGCACACGCTGATCCTGGCGCCGACCGGGACGGGAAAGACGCTGACGGCCTTTCTCTGGTGCCTGAACCGGCTGATGCTGGAACCGGCGCCGGAGGGTCCGGCTGCGTGCCGGGTTATCTATATCAGTCCGCTGAAGGCGCTGGCGGTGGATGTGGAGCGCAACCTGCGCGCCCCACTGGCGGGCATCGCGAACATGTCGCGGCGCGCGGGCGTGGCAGTGCGCGAGCCGGCAATTGCTGTGCGCACGGGTGATACATCGCAGAAGGATCGTGCGCTCTTCCGTCGGCACCCGGCGGAGATCCTGATCACGACACCGGAGTCCTTGTATCTGCTGCTGACCTCGGACGCAGCGGCGGGGCTGCGCAGCGTCGATACGGTGATCGTGGATGAAATTCATGCACTGGTGCCGACCAAGCGCGGCGCACATCTGGCACTGTCACTGGAACGTTTGCAGGCCATCACTGAACGGCCCTTCCAGCGGATCGGCCTCTCCGCGACGCAGCGTCCGCTGGAGGAGGTGGCGCACTTCCTGGCGGGCGCGGAGGGTGTGGCCACGCAGACGCCTGCGACAGAGCCGCCTGAACAAGCCGGGACTGAACTGGCCCACGAGATGGAAGCCGGGTTTACACGGGACGATACGGCCGAAGCAGTGGCGGCACGGGAAGAGCAGGTGGTGCGCTTCCGTCCCGTGACGATTGTGAATGCAAGCGAGCCGAAGCGGCTGGAGCTGCGCATCGAGGTTCCGGTGGAGGATATGGCGCGGCTGGGCCAACTGGAGGAAGCGCCGAGCGGCGCGGCGTCGCAGGGGCCGAAGCGCACCTCGATCTGGAGTGCGATCCATCCACGGCTGCTCGCGATTGTGCGTGAGCGGACGTCCACTTTGATTTTTGTGAACAACCGGCGGACGGCGGAGCGCCTGGCCGGTGCAATCAATGATTTGGCGGGCGAGGCAGTGGCGCGGGCGCACCACGGATCGCTGGCGGCGGCGCAGCGGTCGGAGATTGAAGAGCTGCTGAAGGCGGGCAAGATCCGGGCGCTGGTGTGTACGTCGTCGTTGGAGCTGGGTATCGACATGGGCGCGGTTGATCTGGTCATCCAGATCGAAGCGCCGCCTTCGGTGGCGAGCGGTATGCAACGCATTGGACGCGCAGGGCATCACGTGGGCGCGGCGAGCGAAGGTGTGATCTTTCCCAAGTACCGCGCCGATCTCGTGGCATGCGCTGCTGTCACCAAGGCGATGCATGAAGGGCTGGTGGAGTCCACACGCTACCTGCGCAATCCGCTGGATGTGCTGGCGCAGCAGATGGTGGCGACGGTGGCGCAGCCGCCGCGCGTTTCCCGGGTGACGCGTTCGAAGAAAGAGCCACCTCTGCCTGCGGAGATTACGGTCGAGGATCTCTTCGCGATTGTGCGGAGTGCGGCGCCGTTTGCGGAGTTGAGCCGTGGAGCGTTCGAAGGCGTGCTCGATCTGCTGGCTGGTCGCTATCCGTCGGACGAGTTTGCAGAGCTGCGGCCGCGCGTCACCTGGGACCGCGTGCGCAATCTGCTGACACCGCGTGAGGGTTCGAAGATGCTGGCGATCTTGAACGGGGGCACGATTCCGGATCGTGGGCTGTACGGCGTATTTCTCTCCGGCACCGAGGGCAAACCGGTGCGCGTGGGCGAACTGGACGAGGAGATGATCTTCGAGAGCCGCACGGGCGAGACGTTCATCCTGGGTGCGACGACCTGGCGCATCGACGAGATCACGCATGATCGCGTGCTGGTGTCGCCGGCGCCGGGCGAGCCGGGCAAGATGCCGTTCTGGCATGGGGACACAGCGGGGCGTCCGCTGGAATTTGGAAGGCGCATCGGCGCGCTGGTGCGCGAGCTGCGCGAGATGCCGCACAATGCCGCTCTGTCGCGGCTGACTCGCGAGCACGATCTGGATCCGCAGGCAGCGGAGAATCTGCTGCGCTTTCTTGCTGATCAGGAACTGGCGACGACGGTGGTCCCGGACGATCGCACCATCGTGATCGAACGCGTGCGCGATGAGCTCGGCGACTGGCGCGTCTGTGTACTGACGCCCTTTGGCAGCCGCGTACACGCGCCGTGGGCGATGGCGATCAGCGGACGGCTGCGCGCGAGCGGCCGGGGCGATGTGGAGATGATGTGGGCCGACGACGGCTTCGTGCTGCGCTTTCCGGAGACCGATGCGCCGCCCGATCCGGAGCTGATCCTGCTCGATCCGGCGGAGGCGTCGGAGCTGGTGCTGCGGCAGCTTGGTTCGACGGCGCTGTTTGCCGCAAAGTTTCGTGAGTCTGCGGCCCGGGCACTGCTGTTGCCGCGACGACGTGTGACGGGACGTGCGCCGTTGTGGGCGCAACGCAAACGTGCCTACGATCTGCTGAGCGTTGCATCACGCTATCCAGCCTTTCCGATGCTGCTGGAGGCGTATCGGGAATGTGTGCGCGATGTGTTCGACATGCCGGCATTTCTCGAAGTGCTGCGCTCGGTGAATGCGCGAACGACGCGCGTGCACGTAGCGGACTCGAAGACGCCTTCTCCGTTTGCGGCTTCGCTGCTGTTCAGCTACGTGGCGAACTACATCTATGACGGCGATGCGCCGCTGGCGGAACGGCGCGCACAGGCGCTGTCCATCGACCAGGAACAGCTACGCGAGCTGCTGGGCGATGCCGATCTGCGCGAGCTGCTGGACGCCGATGCGATTGCGGAGGTAGAGGAGCAACTGCAGGCGCTGACAGACAACCAGAAGGCGCGGGGCGCGGATGGCATTCATGATCTGCTGCTACGGCTCGGCGACTTGAGCCGCGCGGAGCTGTTGCGGCGGCTGGCCGCACCCGATGTGGCGATACACACAGAGCGGCTGCTGCGCGCGAAGCGATTGCTGGAAGTGAAGATCGCCGGCGAGAAGCGGCTGATCGCAGCGGAGGACGCGGCGCGGTATCGCGATGCTCTGGGCATTCCGCTGCCACCGGGATTGCCGAAGGCGCTGCTCGAGCCGGTAACCCAACCGGTGCTGGAGCTGGTGCGGCGCTATGCCCGCACGCATGGGCCGTTCACCCAGGGCGAAGCTGCCAAACGGTTTGGACTGGATACCAGGCCTGTGGAGGACGCACTGCGCAGACTGCTGCTCGATGGACGCATCGTCGAAGGCGGCTTTCGCCCGGGCGGGGTCCACCGCGAATGGTGCGATGCCGAGGTGCTGCGGCTGATCCGGAGAAAGTCGCTGGCTCGGTTACGAAAAGAAGTAGAGCCGGTGGAGCAGCAGATGCTGGCCCGGCTGAACACGCACTGGCAAGGCGTGCTGCAGCGGCGGCGAGGGCTCGATTCGCTGCTGGATACGATCGAGAGTCTACAGGGTGCGCCGCTGCCGGCGTCGCTGGTGGAGACGGCGATCCTGCCGGCGCGGCTGGCCAATTATGCGCCAGGTCAATTGGACACGCTGATCGCCGCGGGCGAGGTGGTGTGGATGGGACTCGATCCGCTGGGTGAACACGATGGCCGCATCGCACTCTATCTGTCAGACCGGCTGCGCACGCTGCTGCCGCCGGTGCGGCAGAATGCGCTGGCCGCGGTCGAGCCCACGGCGAAAGAGCGCGCGGTGCTGGAAGAGCTGGAACGCGGCGGTGCGATGTTCTTCGCGCAGATCCACGACGCGCTGGGCGGTGGCTATCCGGGAGAGACGCTCGATGCCTTGTGGACGCTGGTGTGGCGCGGCGTGGTGACGAACGATACCTTCCATGCGCTGCGGGCGTACACGGCACGCCCAACGGGGCGGCAGCCGAAGCGGGCGCATTCGAGCGGCGCGCAGGTGGCGGCTTTCCGTTCCCGCAGGACGACACCGCCGAGCGCGCAGGGACGATGGACGCTGGTGCCAGCGCCGGAATCGGCGAAAGATACGACAGCGGTCACCAATTGGAGTCATGCGATTGCAAACCAATTGTTGGCGCGCTATGGCGTGCTGACACGCGAGAGCGTCGCGCAGGAGAGCCTGCCGGGTGGCTTCAGCGCGGTGTATGACGTGCTGAAAGCGATGGAGGAGAGCGGGCGGGTACGGCGCGGCTACTTCGTTGCCGGGTTAGGAGCGACGCAGTTTGCGCTGCCGTCGGCGGTTGACATGCTGCGATCACTGCGTCAGCAGGCGCGCCTGGAGAAGCCGGAGATGGTGGTGCTGGCCGCAACCGATCCGGCGAATCCGTATGGCGCGACACTGCGCTGGCCGGCCGCAGAATCGGCAACCGCAGGGGCTGAGGATGACGGTCAGCCGCGCAGCCTGACACGCAGCGTGGGAGCAAGCGTGATCCTGCGCAACGGCGAGATGGTGGCGTATCTGCGCCGCGGCAACTCGCATGTGCAGGTCTTTCTGCAGGCAGAGGAACCGGAGCGTTCGCAAGCGGCACGCGATCTGTCTCTGTTCCTGGTGCAGATGACGCAGGAGGAATTGCGTCTGCGGGAAGGAGATCGCGGTGCGGGGCTGCTGATCGCCCAAATCAATGGACAGCCGGTGGGTGCGCATTTCCTGGCACGTTTCCTGCAGGATGCGGGATTCCACTCCGCGCCGAATGGATTCAATGTGCGCCGCGCGCCGACATCCGCGTGGGCTCGTGAATGGCAGAAGAACCATCGTCCGCGGAGCGCGAATAAGTGCCTGAAGGAGATACAATCTACCGGGCGGCGCGGGCGCTGGGCCACGTTCTCGAAGGCAAGCTGGTAACGCGCTTCGAGACTGCGCTCGCGCCGCTCGCAAGCGTCGATGACGACACGCCGGTGGCGGGCCGGACAGTGGAAAAAGTGGAGTCGCGCGGCAAGTGGCTGCTGATGCACTTCTCTGGCGACCTGATTCTGGCTACCCACATGCTGATGTCGGGTCGTGGCATATGTATCGCGCCGGCGAGCGCTGGCGTCGCGGCCGGCGCGAAATGCGTGCCGTGATCGCTACGGCAGAATTCGAAGCGGTCGCATTCAACGTGCCAATCGCGAAGTTCTATACCGCAAGCACGCTCGTGCGGAATTCGGCGATTCCGAAACTGGGGCCGGACCTGTTGGGCGCAAACTTTGCGGCGGACGAGGCGAAGAAGCGGCTGCTGGCGCGCGGCGATGAAGAGATCGCGAATGTGCTCTTGAACCAGCGCGTCATGGCGGGGCTCGGGAAATGTCTATAAGAGTGAAGTGCTGTTTGCGTGCGGCGTGCATCCGTTCCGGCTGGTGAGTACGCTGACCGGTGCCGACGTCGATTGCATCGTGGAACGCGCTAAGCGCTTTCTGGAAGCGAATGTGAAGGACGGTGCCGATGGCGCGAATGGTGACATATACAGGCCTGCGGCGCACGACGCAGGCAACCGATCCGGGTGCGCGGCTGTGGGTGTACCGGCGGCAGGGCAAGGAGTGCCGGCGCTGCGGCACTGCGATCCTGATGCGCAAACAGGGGCTGGGTGCGCGCTCGACATATTGGTGTCCCGTCTGCCAGCCGGAATCGCCTGGGATCCGGAATTGCCCGGGATGCGCTAGAGCGGGAGTCTAGATCCGTATTGGATTGCCGCCGCTGGGAAATGTCCGTTCCGTCATGGTGAGGCCGTGGAGGCGAAGTGCGGACTGCAGATCAGGATCATCTGCAACGATGGCTTTGGCGGATGTGTTGCGCAGGGGAAAGGGCTCGAAGATAGCCCAGTTCTCAACAGAGTGGCCGTAGCGGGAGCGATAAAAAATGCCGTCAAGGCCACGGCGAAAGACCACGAGTGAGGCCTCCTGAGTAAGCTGGCGCGGCCGGCCGGCCTGCAGCGTAGCGGCATCGATCTCCGAGAGACCCAGTGCTACGGCAGTGGACGCGAGTTCCCGGCGCAGCAGAGCGATCCAGCCGGGGGCGTAGATGTCGGCGTATTCGCCGTCGGTCTGCGCGGTGCCGATGAGGCGGGCAATCAGCCAGCTTGCCGGAACAGTCGCGAGCGGGGTGAAGTCGTCCTCGCCTTCGATCTCGGCCAGGTCGGCCAGCAGCGTGAGGTCCGGACGGAAGCGGGCGAGGGTCTCCAGGAAACAGCCAAGGCGCTGGCTGGAGGTGTAGATGACGCGATAGTAGGCCTGCGGGTCGTCAAAGCGGTTTCCAAAGGTCCCGTCCAGGTGCGCATGAGCCCAGTCGGGCGGCTGCCACGGGTCGGGCCAGCGGCCGATCCGATGGAGGGGCTCCCGGGGAATGCGCAATTCGAGTTGCGCAGAATCCAGTGGCGCAGATTTGTCGATCCCGGATTCCGGGGAGAGAGGGTCAGAAGACAATGGTGAAACTGGCCTTCCTGCTGCGCGATTGCAGCACTGTCAGGGAACGCGGCCTGGGGGAGTGGCCGCGGTGGGGAGGACTGCGAGTCCGGCGGGCGTTAGCCCCCGGCCAGGAAGGCGCGGGCTGCGCGCAATACTTCCGGTCCTACGATGTGCAGATCGCCTTCGCGCATCAGCCGAAGGGGGACGCGGTCACCGAGTTCCGGATTCACACCGGTCATCCAGGCCTGCACAACAGCGGGTGTGTCCTGCTCACACAAGGTGCGGGCCACCTGGAAGGCAAAGCGCAGCCGCTGCTCGGCATCCCCGTAGATCTCCCCGCCCGCTATCCAGCGATCGACGGCGCGTACGTCTTTTACCTTCGCGATATAGGCGGTCAGCTTGCGGCCAAGGATTGCGACCAGACGGCTCACGATCTGAGGGGTGGGCAGGCGAAGCGATTCGCGATGCGCAGCCAGATCGGGACGGGGCATTGCCATGACGGCCATGACGGAATCCTCCTGATGGATTCAGTATCGCATAGATGGCAGACAAATTACATTCAAAATACAACTATTTTACGTCTGAATGTCGCCAGTTTTACTGCGGATTTTGGGGTTGCTGATCCTGCTGGTCATCCTTCTTGCCGCCGAAAAGACGACCGAAAAAGCCGCGTTTTTTGGCCTTCGGTTTCTCCTGATCCCCGTTCTGCGCGTTTTGAGGGTTGGGGTTACCGGGTTGTGGCGGCTGGCCCGGGGGCAGGACGGTAGGGCTGTTGCGCGGCGGAAGCTGCTGCTGGGGCGCCCCACCGAGACCGAAGATCTTCTGGAAGAGGTTTCGCTGGTCGTCGTTCGGGTGCGAGCAGGTGTTCTTTGGAGCCGTGCCTTCGAGGAAGGCGGCGTAATAGTCCTCGGGGCAGGTGGAGTCGGCAAGGAGGTTGGTGTTCTTGTCGAGCCTCATCAGATCGACGCCCTGCGGGATGGGGAAGTCGCGGGTGTCAGAGTACTGAGGTAGCTGGATGGCGCGCTTCATGAAGTCGGCCCAGATCGGAACAGCGGCTTGGGCGCCTTGAAGCTTGACGTCGGAGTAGTCGTCGTTGCCGACCCAGATGATGCAGATCAGGTTGGATGTATAGCCGGCGAACCAGGCGTCCCGTTCCGTGCCGGTCTTGCCGGCGGCAGGTGCCTGGAAGCCGCGAGCGCGCACCCCGGCGGCGGTGCCGGCGTTCATCACGTTCTGCAGCATGTTGGTGGTGAGATAGGCGACGCGTGGATCGAGGATCGGTTTCTCGTCCGGCTGGTGGTCGCTGATGGGATCGCCATTGGCGGCGCGCACGGACGCAATCTCCCACGGGATGATGCGGGTGCCGCTGTTGGCGAAGGTAGTGTAGGCGCCGGCCATCTGGATGGGAGTAGCGCTGTAGGCTCCCAGAGCGACCGCGGGTGTGCCTCGTGCGTCGGTGATTCCCGCGTCACGGGCCAGTGCGGCGACGTTGTCGTAGCCAACCATCTGGGCCAGTTCCACGGTGGCATTGTTCAGCGAATACTGCAGCGCATAGCGCGCCGTCACCAGACCACCGGCATGGCCGAAATTGCCCGGCGCGTAGCCGCCTTCAAAGGTGGTGAGGTCATTGTTCAGCATGGTCACTTCGGTGAAGACGCCATGATGCAGGCCGGGGTCGGTTGGCGCTGGAGTTCCGCTTTGCGGTGGCGGGTCGCCGACAATGGTGCTGTCGGCGTCGGGGTTCGGATTGGCAGCGGTATCGACCACCGCGGGCGGGGCGGTGAGTTGAGTGCCGGCGAGCGAGGTGTTGAAGGCCGCAGCGTAGACGAAGGGCTTGAAGGCGGAACCGGTAGGACGAAGGCGGACAGCGTGATTGAACTGCGAAAGGCCGTAGTTGCGGCCTCCGACCAGCGCCAATATTTGGCCGGTGTGCGGGTTGAGCGCCACCAGCGCGACCTGAGGATCGGGAATGGAACTCGGATCCTTTGCCTTCGCCCGCCGCCGTTCGACCAGGGCATCCACGGTCTTCATGCCTTCATCGATAGCTTCGTTGGCGACCCGCTGCAGATCCGGATCGAGGGAGCTGTAGACGCGCAGACCCTGGGAGTTGAACTGCTGCTCGCCATAGTTGCGGACGATCTCATCGTGCACGATGTCGATGAAATAGGGAGCGAGGCCGCCGTCGATGGTGCCCGGGACCAGGTGCAGAGGCTCATGCCTCGCGGCTTCAGCCTGAGCCTCGGTGATGTCGCCGGTATCGACCATCGCATCGAGCACCACATTGCGGCGGTTGATGGCGCGCTGCGCATGGCGGTAAGGGTTCAGGAAGCTGGGGTGCTGGATCATGCCGGCCAGCAGCGCGCATTCAGCCAGATCGAGTTGGCGGACGTCCTTGCCGAAGTAGGCCTGGGCGGCCTCGCCGAAGCCGTAGATGCCGAAGGATCCCTGCTGGCCCAGAGGGATCTCGTTGGCATACATCGTAAAGATTTCTTGCTTGGTGTAGCGGTGCTCGAGCTGGAAGGTGATTGCGATCTCGATGAGTTTGCGCTTGAAGCGCTTCTCCGGCGTGAGGAAGAAGCCACGCGCGAGCTGCATGGTGAGCGTGGATCCGCCCTCGCGCTTTCTGCCGGCGAGCAGATCGCTGCGCAGAGCGCCGATGAGGCGGATGTAGTCGACGCCACCATGCGAGAAGAAGCGCTTGTCTTCGATGGAGGTAACGGCTTGAACAAGGGATGACGGAAGCTCGTTGTACGTGACGATGCGACGTTTTACCCGGTTCGCGCCTTCGGAGAGGCTGGTGATGAGCTGCGGCTCAAGTTCGTAGGCGGAGAGCTGCTGCCGGGCATCGCCGGAGATGCTGGTAACCATGCCGTCGCCGAAGGAGATGGTGGCGCCTTCCTGCGAGTGATAGGACTGCGGGCCGGGATGCACGCTGATGCTGTCGCCGCGCAGATCGTAGGTGCCCATGGGCGAGGCGGTGTTGCCGGACACGGCGTAGCCGGCGGTGCGCAATTGCTGGGCGACGGAGTCGGCCGTGAGCTTCTGGCCGATGCGGACCTCACGCGGCGCGGCATAGATGCGCGGCGTCTGATTGAAGAGCGGCTTTGACAGTCGCTGATCCACGACCTGCTTGTATCTTATTGGAGTAGTAGCTGAAGGTGATGCCGAGAATGAGCAGCGTGAAGGTGCAGACGATGCAGACGAGGATCAGCACCGTCTCCCAGAGGGGCTTTTCGGCGATGCTGCGGTTGGGCGGGAGCTTGAGTTTGACTGCCAAGGTTAAAAAATTCCTGACGGCGCCTGCTGCCGAGTGAAGAGCCCTTCCGGCGCGGGCCAGCGGACTGAGATTGGCGTGTGGCAAGGCATCCTTGTGGTTTGACGTCGGCGGGGCGATCTTTGCGCGACCCGTTTTGACGCAACAGTCCCTATGATACGCGGCGAGGCAGGGCGTTTGGCGTAGCCAGGCGGGTACATCCCCGCTTGGCGGTAAAGCAACTGGATGGGCCTGCCCGCGACTGAAAAGAGTTCAGGAACCAGCGAGCAGAGCACGCATAGCGGTCGCTACTTCGGCCAGCGGCAGATCGCGTGTAGCGGATCTGTCCGCCGCGGTGGCGCGCGAGACGAGCTCCACAAGGCCCTCGGCGGCCTTTTTGCCCACATTGATGCGGTAGGGGATGCCGATCAGGTCGGCGTCCTTGAATTTGACTCCAGCACGCTCGTCGCGATCGTCGAGCAGGACGTCGAAACCAGCAGCCTCGAGGTCCTTGGCGACCTTTTCACCGGCAGAGAGCAGCGCTGCGTCGGCAATGTTGGTGACGGTGACGACGACATCGAAGGGTGCGATGGAGGGCGGCAGCCAGAAGCCGTTGGCATCGTTCGACTGCTCGATGGCCGCGGTAAGGATGCGTTCGATGCCGATGCCGTAACAGCCCATGACGGGCATGACTTCCTTGCCGTTGGCGTCGAGGACGCGAGCGCTCATCGATTCTGTATAACGGCAGCCGAGCTTGAAGATATGGCCGATCTCGACGGCCTTGCCGATTTTGAGCGGTGCACCGCAATTGGGGCAGCCTTCGCCTTCGAGCGCGTTGCGGACGTCGGCGGTCACGGTGGGCAGTGAAATCGCGGCCAGGGGTCACGTTGCGGAAGTGATAGTCGAGCTCGTTGGCGCCGGCGACCATGTTGGTGCGGCCTTCGAGGGCCTTATCGAGCACGATGGTGAGGCCGTCTGTGCCGGACCGGGAGGAGCTGTTTCGCGGCGGTGAGGCCGACCGGTCCGAGATAGCCTGCCGGACCCTTGAACCAGGTCTCGAGCTCCTCCGTGCCCATATAGCGGAGCTCGCGTGCGCCGGTGATGCCAAGCAGCTTGGCCTCGTTCACCGAGTGATCGCCGCGCAGGAAGACGGCGAGCGGCTTCCATTTACCGTCTTTCGCGAGCGCCATGTAGGCCAGGGTCTTGATGTCGTGCTGCGGCAGCATGTTGAGGAAGGCGACGATGTCCGCGATGGCGGCCTTGCCTGGGGTGTGGATGCGCTCCGGCTGGCCATCGCCGGTGGGAGCGAGGTCTTCGACCGCTGCAAGCCGCGATGTGGCCTTTTCGATGTTGGCTGCGTAGTGGCATTCGGCGCAGGAGGCGATCAGGTCCTCGCCGGCGTCGGTGTAGACCATGAACTCCTGCGATCCGGAGCCGCCCATGGCGCCGGAGTCGGCCTCGACCACGACAAAGGACAACCCGCAGCGGGTGAAGATGGCGCGATAGGTCTGGTCGTGTTTGCGATAGCTCTGATCCAGGCCGGCGGCGTCGATATCGAAGGAATAGGCGTCCTTCATGGTGAACTGGCGCACCCGCAACAGGCCACCTTTGGGACGCGGTTCATCGCGGAACTTGGTCTGGATCTGGTACCAGATCTGCGGCAACTGCTTGTAGCTGCGCAGTTCGTTGCGCGCGATGGAGGTCATGACCTCTTCGTGGGTCATGCCCAGGCCGAGTTCGGCACCCTTGCGGTCCTTCAGGCGGAACAGGTTGTCGCCGAAGATGGTCCAGCGGCCGCTCTCTTCCAGCAGATCGCGCGGCAGCAGAGCCGGCAGGAAGAACTCCTGGCCGATCTTGTCCATCTCCTGGCGGACGATGGCGATGATCTTGTTCAGCGAGCGCTGGCCGAGGAAGAGATACGAGTAGATTCCGGCGCTGAGCTGCCGGACGTAGCCGGAGCGGAGCAGGAACTTGTGGCTGGCGACCTCGGCATCGGCGGGCGCTTCACGGAGCGTGGGGATAAAAAGCTGGGACCAACGGTGCATGCGGGTAAGGGTCTCGTCTTCTTTCGGCGCCTGGGCGCATTTTCGACTGTCCTCACAGTGTATCGAAGCAGCGATTTGAAGCCCGTTACGCGGCTCCGAGGCGGCGCTTATGATGGGCTGGGCGATGCGGCATCTTAGTGGGCTGACAAAGTGCGGAAGGGGATTCGGACGAATGCTTGATCGGGAGCGAAGGCGCGGTCGATGGATTTCGCTGGTGACGGCAGTGATGTGCGTTTTCCCGCTGACCTTGGCTGGCTGCGGCGACAACGGTCCACCGGACTTTACCCTGTCGCTGGCCAGCGGGCAGACGACAAAGGCGACCATCGTGCAGGGGGGCACGACGCCGATCAGCTTCCAGGTGACTGCGGTCATGGCTCAACCGGGAGCATCACACTGGTATTGAGCGGGTTGCCGGCGAAGGTCGGTGTTGCGCCGGGCTCCGCGACAGTGGGGATCGGATCGCCGCAGACTTTCATGCTGAGCGCGGCATCCAACGCTCCCGTGATCAGTGCGCCGGTCACGCTGACGGCCACCGGCGTCTCAGGGAATTCGCTCGATTCGAACTCGATCACGCACACGCAGACGTTGACGCTGTCGCGTTACCGCAGTCCGCCCACGCCCTGAAAGCGGCTCAGTGAGCCGGGATAGTCGTGTCCGTGTCCGGGAGCCGGTATGTACCTGCCATCGCGGAAGCGCAGGCGCTCCACGCTGGTGTAGGGAATCGCCGTGGGTACGGCTGACGGCTCGGGTTTTGGTCTGCCGTGGCCTTGGGTAAGCTTCGCAGGCTTCCGCCTTCGGCGGCGTATCGAGATCCGGCGGAGGCTGAGTGCCACTGCCGGTGAGCACCAGATCGTCGTAGTCCTGGCCGGGAACGGCGACGAGGTGTCGGCGCGCTGCCACGCGTAGCAGGGGTCGCGCAGCGGAGTCTCGGGGCCGCAGGCGTCGCGGTTGCTATAGCCGGTCTCTCCGGTGAAGGCGCGCACCACGTCCTCCTGCCAGGGCACCAGCAGGCTGATGCTGCTGCCGGCAAAGTCGTCCGCCTGCGGTGTGGCTCTCCAGCCGAATGCCGTGCAGGTCTGTCCCCAAGCGTGACCAGCTTGATGGAGGGTGGCAGGCCATTGCTCGCCAGCGAGGTCGACGGCGTCGTTCTCGTCTTCCAGCAGCCAGGTGTTGAGGCGCCGGGTAAAGACGGCCATGCCAATGACAGGAC
Organism: uncultured Acidobacteriaceae bacterium; assembly: GCA_963815025.1. GTDB lineage: Bacteria > Acidobacteriota > Terriglobia > Terriglobales > Acidobacteriaceae > KBS-83. The sequence goes on from CAWFFD010000002.1 coordinate 1,866,882, forward strand.
GGCAGGTGAGGCAGTGGAAAGAATCGTCGCCCGGGCGGCCGGGCTTGTCGCTGCGATGTGGCACCGCCGCGGTGACGACTACGTGGCGTGGGTGGCCGGCCTGAAGGTAGTCAGCGTCGAAGATGACGACGATGTCGACCGGATCCTTGGGAGCAAACCACGAACCGGTGAGGTCGACCGAGGGGTGCTCAGGCAGATTGGCGCGCGCGGTCTGCGTAGCAGGATCGTAGCGGCCATACCAGTGCTGCGATGGCGTCGGCCAGCACAAAGGCGCGCGGCGCCTCAACCGGGGCAGGTTTACGCTGGCACCCGCCAAGCAGCAACAGGGCCGCCGCAGAGGCAGCGATAGGACGCGTGCGCAGCACGCCCCCCATGCTAGAGCAATTCGCATGGTTGGTGAGAGAAAAGAGAACGAGCCGCTGACGGGTTAGATCAACTCCAACCCCCACAGATCGTGCAGGTGCAGGATGCCGAGGGCGCGCCGATCGTTGTCCGTGACTACGAGAGAGGTGATGCGGCGCTCTTCCATGATGGCGAGGCCGCGCGCAGCCAGCTCCTCGGCGGCGATGGTGTGCGGGCTGGGGTTCATGGCGTCGCCTGCGCTGAGGGTGAGAGCATTGGGCCCGCGGCTTTCGAGCAGGCGGCGGAGATCGCCGTCGGAGATGAGGCCGAGAAGGCGGCCCTCGGCATCGAGCACCGTGGTGACGCCGAGTTTCTTGCGCGACATTTCGTAGATCACCTGGCTCATCGGCGTGGCGGTCGTGACGGATGGCAGAGCGTCGCCAGTGTGCATCAGGTCGCGCACGAAGGCGAGCTTCTTGCCCAGCTTGCCGCCGGGATGCAGCGATGCGAAGTCCTCGGCGCGGAAGCCCTTGCGCAGCGAGACGGCGATGGCCAGCGCGTCGCCGAGCGCGAGCATCGCGGTGGTGGAAGCGGTAGGCGCGAGCCCCAGCCCACAGGCTTCGTTCGGTACCGAGCAGTCGAGCGCGACATCGCTCGAGCGGGCGAGCGTGGAATCGAGATTGCAGCAGAAGGAGATCAAGCGCATCGCCGATGCGTTTGAGTGTGGCGAGGAGGCGCAGGATCTCCTCGGTTTCACCGGAGGCGGAGAGCGCGAGCACGAGGTCGCCCCGGGTGAGCATGCCCAGATCGCCATGGACGGCTTCGGCGGGATGGAGGAAGAGCGCGGGCGTGCCGGTGGAGGAGAGCGTAGCGGCGATCTTCTGCGCGATGATGCCGCTCTTGCCCATGCCGGTGACGACGACGCGGCCTCGCGTCTCACCGCAGCGAAGGACCAGCTCGACAGCAGCGGCGAAGGGCGCGGCCATGGCGCCTTCGAGCCGCGCGGCGAGCGCGAGGAGGCCCTCCGCCTGGGTGCGGATGAGGTTTGCGGGCGTGGTGGCGGAATCGGATGGTCCGGTCATGATTTGTTCCCTGCCAGTGTACGGATGACGATGGCAGGAGCGGTGGGCGTTCCGGCAAGCAGCGATCGTTTTTATTCGACCACGTAGCACATCCCTGGCTCGTCGGCTTCGCGCGCCCGGAAGCCATATCGGGCATAGAGCGGGGCGACGCCGCGGTCCGCAAAGAGATTGACGAAGGCTCCGGGAACGCGCAGTCTGGCGAAGCCAGGCATCAATGGCGTCGAGGATCTGCTTGCCCAGCCCGCGGCCCTGGTGCTCCGGCAGCACAGCGATGTCCGCCACCTGAAAGACGGTCCCGCCGTCGCCTACGACACGACCCATCCCACTGCGCTGCCCCGGTGCTTCGACGACGACGGCAAAGAGCGTGTTGGGAAGCGCAAGGCGGACAATCTCTTCACTGCGGGGAGAGAGACCAGCCCCGGCGCGGAGCGCGCAGTACTCCGCAACGGTCGGGATTGCGGGCGACGATTTCATACTCCGGCATCATTTCCGCCCCTCCGAGTACCTCGCCGTAGAGGTTCGCAGACTCGCACGTTCGTTCCGGGCGGTAATCAGTATCGGCCCGCGGCGCGTCCATATAAAATAAGACGTTACCCTGAGAGAACAGCCCCATCGTCTGGAAAGGCACTATTTGAAGCGCAATTTGATTGTCATTCTGGTGGTGGTTGTCGCTTTGGGCCTGATGGCCTGGTCCGGGTATCAGAATCTCCAGCGCCGCCGCGCCGCACTGAAGGCGCCAGCCGCATGTCACGGTGCTGGACCAGTCAAACCAGACGGTACAGCAGGACGTGGCTTCCGATGAAGGGCTGCCGAATCTGCGCGGCAAAAAGGCGCCGCCATTCACGCTGAAGACCCAGGATGGCCGCAAGGTCTCGCTGGCCGATTACAAGGGCAAAGCGGTCCTGGTGAACTTCTGGGCCACATGGTGCGTGCCCTGCAAGCTGGAGATGCCGTGGTTCGTGGATCTCGAGAAGCAGTATGCATCGCAGGGATTCGAGATCCTGGGTGTGAATGAGGATGATGAAAAGGATCACGGCCAGATCGACAAGTTCGCGAAGAAGATCGGCGTGAACTACCCTATTCTGCTGGGCAACGATGCGATCTCGAAGGCTTACGGCGGCATCGAGGTCCTGCCGACCTCATTCTATGTGGGCAGAGATGGCAAGGTGGTGGAAGAGGCGGCGGGGCTGATCTCTCGCGATGAGATCGAGGCCAACATCAAGAAGGCACTGGCGGCGGGGGAGTGATGGAGAGGGCGAGTCAGCAGGTCAGCGAGCCGGCGAGTCAGCCTTGCGTGTTTTGCAGTGGCCGCGGGCCTTCTAGCGGTTGTTTCCTTCGCGCAGAAGTTTCCCTGGCAGGACACGCCGGAGGCCGGCGGCAAGACGCCACAGACCGTGCGCTTCGAAGGGCCGGACCAGACCGAGGTTGCTGCGCGCAAGCCGCAGGTGGTGGAACTGCGCTTTCGTATTCAGGATGGCTTCCACATCAATTCGCACACGCCGCATGAGAAAAACCTGATTCCCACGCAGTTGATGGTGGTGGATGGCGATGGAGTGAACGTCTCCGCAGTTGATTTTCCTCCGGGCACCGATACCAGCTTCGCTTTTGCGCCGAACGATAAGGTGAGTGTGTATACCGGGCACGGTGACCTTGCGCGCGCACATGACGGTGGCGCCCGGCGGGCACCTGCTGCAGGGTGCGCTGCGCTACCAGGCGTGTGATGCGAACGCGTGCATGCCGCCGCGCAAGATCCCCGTCGCCATAAGCCTGCTGGCGAAGTAGCTACGCACGTTGCGTGGTAGCATCCCGGCTATGATCCGCATATCTCTGGCCTGTTCGCTCGCGCTTGCGAGCGCTTTGCCCGTGCACATATTTGCGCAAACCCCCGATCCACAGTCACCGCAGGCGCGTATTGCGCAACTGCTCAATGACTCCCCGGGTGCATGGACGCCGGCGCAGATCGCAAACATGGAGCGGCTGCGCGACGCAGCGCTGAGTGATCCCTACGCACTGACGGAGTTGCGTCACCTGACCGACAACATCGGCCCGCGGATTGCCGGCTCACCGCAGGCGCAGCACGCAGTGGAGTGGGTGGCCGATGAGATGCGCGCTCTGGGCGCGACGGTGACGATCGAGAAGACGACGGTGCCGCATTGGGTGCGCGGCGAGGAGACGGCGGAGTTGACCGCGTGGCCTGGCATGACACCCAAGACGACGCAGAAAGTTGTGCTGACGGCGCTGGGCGGCAGCGTCGCCACGCCGAAAGACGGCATCAGCGCGCCGGTGGTCGTCGTTGATTCGTTCGCCGATCTGAAAGCACTGCCGAAGGATGCGGTGAAGGGAAAGATCCTGTTGTTCAACGAGCACTTCGATAAGGGGCTGGCTGCGCAGGGTCGCGGCGATGAGGCGTACGGCGAGGCGGTGGTCTATCGCGGTGCAGCACCGAGCGTGGCGGCTTCACAGGGCGCAGTTGCGACGCTGGTGCGCTCGGTTGGCGGTGCGGATTACCGCCTGCCACACACGGGGATGACGTATTACGCACCTGGAGTACAGAAGATTCCTGCCGGCGCAGTGACAGCCGAAGACGCCGACCTGCTGAAGGACCTGACATCGCAGGGTGAAGTGCAGATGCACCTGACCTTGACGCCGGAGACGCTTGCGCCGGTGGAGACGGCGAATGTCATCGCCGACTGGAAGGGCACGGAGCATCCCGAGCAGGTTGTGATCGTCTCCGGGCATCTTGATTCGTGGGACCTGGCGACGGGCGCGATCGATGATGGTGCAGGTATCGTTGTGTCGATGCAGGCGATCCATCTGCTGCAGAAGCTGGGGCTTCATCCCAGGCGCACGGTTCGCTTTGTGGCGTGGATGGACGAAGAGCAAGGCTCGTACGGCGCGCAGACCTATGCAAAGGACTACGCGGGCGAGTTGCAGAATCACGTGGGTGCGATCGAGTCCGACCTGGGCGCGGGACATCCGACGGGAATTTACTTCCAGGGCGGAGCGGCTCTGGATGAGTGGCTGAGGCCGCTGTCACGAGTGTTGGCGCCGATCGGCGCGCCGCTGCTGCAACGCAGTCCGGAGACGGGAGAAGATATTAACTCCGTCACAGAGAAGGGCGTGCCCGGCTTTGCGCCGATCCAGGATAGCCGGTACTACTTCAACTATCACCACACGGCGGCGGATACCTTTGACAAGGTGAATCCGCGCGAGCTGGGTGAGAATGCCGCGGTGATGGCGGTGACGGCATATGCGCTGGCGGACGCGGCGACGCCCGCGCCGCGATAGCTAGCGTACGTTCAAACTTCCAGTCCGATCGAACGCATCAGTTGAAGCGCGTTGGTGCTGTTGGCGATGCCGGGGGTGAGCTTGTAGTCGAAGTGCAGCTCGCCGCCGCTGAAACGATCGCCAAAGTGCACGTTTGCGGCTTCACTGTCGAGCGCTCGGGCGATCTCGGTCAGCGCTAGGTCGTGCGTCGTGATGAGCCCGATGGCGTTGCGGGCCAGCAGGCCGCGGAGCAACGCCTCTGTGCCAACGCGGCGATCATGGGAGTTGGTGCCGGAGAGCAGCTCGTCGAGCAGAAAGAGCGTGGGCTGCGGGCCGCCGGCGAGATCGGTGATCCGTTTGAGGCGCTGAATCTCCGCGTAGAAGCGTGAAAGACCGCTTTGCAGAGAATCCTGAATCGTGATCGACGCCCCCACAGCGAGCGGCGAGAGTGTGAGGCCGGCGCAGCAGACCGGCGCGCCGCACTGCGCGAGCACGACGTTCAAACCGATGGCGCGAAGCAGGGTGCTTTTGCCTGCCATGTTGGGCCCGCTGACGATGATGAGCGCGTGTGCGGCATCGAGCAGCACATCGTTGGGTACGGCGGTCGCATGCGGCAGAAGTGGGTGCGTGAGTCCCTTTGCATCAAGGGTTGCAGCATCCGTGCGCAGCGTGGGGAAGCTGCAGGCTGGCCGCTCGTACGCGAAGCTCGAGAGCGAACTGAGCGCCTCGAAGTCGCCGACGCTGGAGAGCCATGCGCGCATGTGGCTGCCATGGCGGCGGCGCCATGCTTCGATGGCAAGCATGCACAGCGGAGTCCAGAAGACGAACCGGTTCGTCAGCTTCACGAACCAGTTGTCGCTGGATTCAAGCCACTCGAGGTTGCGTTCGAGCTTCGCAATGGCACGCGACGGCGTGAGACCTTCGCTGCGCACGGCGGCAGTGAGTGCGGTGAGGCGTGGTGCATGGAATGGCTGCGTTTCGTAAACGGCAAGAACGCGATGCAGCGGGCCGAGGAGTGGCGAAATCTGGAGTACATCCACGGCGGCGCGTTTGACAGCTCCGATGAAGCGCGTCGTCAGTGTGAAGTTGACGAAGCTCAGAAAGACGAACCAGGTGTAGTTGCTGGTGGCGAACCAATAGAACATGCTGACGAGCCAGAGCACCGCCAACGGGGGCGCGGCATAGAGGAGCCAGCCAGGCACAGTTGCATCACGCGATTCGGCCCACTGTGTGAGCGCCTCCGGCGTGCCCTCGTGAATGGCATCGGCCGCGAGCGCAAGCTGTTCACGCAGATCGAGGCGCGGGGTTAACTCACGAATCGCATCCTGGCGCTGCATGATTTCGTTCGGCACCGCTGGACGCAGCAACCAGTCGGCGAGCGTGTGCCGGCCGGGAGCGCTTGCCGCCTGGGAGATTCGTCCGTAGAGGCTGCCACTGCCGAATATGTCGAGATCGTGCGCGTAGAGATGTTTGGCATCGAGAAAGCGCTCGCCGGAGTCGCCCTGTCCTGCCCAGGTGTCGTCGAGCCGCGCGAGACCACGACGATAGAACTCTTCGAGCCTCGTAGATCTGCCGAGTGCGCGCAGGAGGCGTTCGTGGGCCATCCACAGGGCGACAAAGACGAGTGCGGGAACGAGTGCCCAGGCGAGGAGGCTTGGGTACGCACGCGCAAGCCCGATGGCCGAGACAACGGCGACCGCAGCGAATGCGAGTTTGCTGAAACCGAAGAGCCTGTCTTTCCCGCGCAGGCGCGCCTTTTCCGATTCGAGCGCGGCAAGCCGTTGGCTATAGGCGCTTCGTGCGTCTGACTGCGGTGACGGCACCTGCGGGGGAGCGTTCAAGCAGGCTGCGGCGCCTCCGCGCTTTGAGCTGGTGCGGTGATGGACGACGCCGATTGCAGGCGACGCACGACGCGCTCGCGGCCAAGCGCAAGCATGACTGCGAAGAGGGAGGGCGCAACACCCTGACCGGTGAGCGCGACGCGCGCGCCGTTGATAAGCACGCCCGGCTTTACGCCCTTCTCTTCGGCGAAAGCGCGCAATAGCTGCTCGGCAGATGCCTCGGTGAATTCGGAGATGGCGCTGTAGCGGCCGCCGAGCTCGACCAGCAGATCACGGGTGGCGGAATCCTTGATGAATTTCGTCACCGCGGCCGGATCAAAGGAAAAATTGTCACTGAAGTAGGCACAAGATGTGGTGGCAAAGTCGGTGAGGCTGCGGGCGCGGGGCTTGGTGAGATCGATCGCGGCGAGAATGTCGGCTTCGTTGCGCGTCGGAATGAAGCCGGCCTTTCCCCATTCCATTTGGATCAACGGCAGCAGATCCTGCGCGCTCGAGCGGCGGATCCATTCGGTGTTGAACCAGGCGAGCTTGTCGTTGTCGAAGACGGCGTTCGACTTCGAGATGCCTTCGAGCGAAAAGAGTTTGATCAGTTCGTCGGAGCTGAAGATTTCGCGGTCGCGTCCGTCGGCCTCCTTACCTGCTGCGCCGGGCGACCAGCCCAGCAGCGCGAGGAAGTTGCGGAAGGCCTCGGGCATGATGCCCATATCCTTGTACGAAGTGACGGAGGTGGCTCCGTGACGCTTGGAGAGCCGCGTCTTGTCTGGCCCAAGGATGAGCGGCACGTGCGCGAAGATGGGGAGCGGCGCGCCGAGCGCCCGGTATTGCAGAACCTGCTTCGGTGTGTTCGAGATGTGGTCCGCGCCGCGGATGATGTGAGTCAGACGCATGTCGAGATCGTCAGCCACGACCGATAGGTGATAGGTAGGGATGCCGTCGGAGCGCAGCAGAACGAAGTCTTCCAGTTCGCTGTTGGCGAACTCCACGCGGCCGACGACGGCATCATCGAATGCGGTGACGCCACCCTCCGGCACCCGGAAGCGGATCGCCGCAGCTTCTCCGGCAGCGCGGCGTGCGTTGGCGTCCGCGGGCGCGATGATGCTGCAGCGGCGGTCGTACATGGGTGGTTTGCCGGCCTCAGATGCGACCTTGCGGCGATGCTCCAGGTCTTCTTTGGTGCAGAAGCAGGGATAGGCGTGTCCGGAGTCGAGCAGCTTCTGCGCCGTGGCCTTGTACAGGTCGAGCCGCTGCGATTGGTAGAACGGGCCCTCATCCCAGTTCAGGCCGAGCCAGCGCATGCCATCCAGGATGCCTTCGACCATAGCTTCGGAGGAGCGTTCGAAGTCTGTGTCCTCGATGCGCAAGATGAGGGTGCCACCGGTGTGGCGGGCGAAGAGCCAGTTGAAAAGTGCGGTGCGGGCGCCCCCGACGTGCAGGTAGCCGGTAGGAGAGGGAGCAAAACGGACGCGGGGGCTTTCAAACGATACGGGCATAGACGAGTCTTGCATTGATGCTAGAGCATTTCACTGTTGCCGTGTACCGTCCCAACATGTCCGCACCGACTGGGTCGCGGTCGCGTGGAGGTTGCAATGACCGAGGTCGAATTTACTGTGCCCCAGGGTTACGGCCTTAGCGGGGCCGCTGCGTTGATCGAGAAAGCGTGCCGGGAGTGCAATCTGCGCGTTTCTACGCGAGCCACCCTGCGCAGCTATCCGGGATGTATCCATTGGCATGTAAAACGCGGCATACAGCCTGGCACGCTGGAGGTGACGCTGTGGGAGGCAAAGCGCCGCGTGTGGGCGAGCGTGCAGGATGGAAGGCGCGCCCCATGGATCGACGAGGCCCTGCCGCGAGTGAAGGATGCGGTAGAGACGGCATTGCGTATCGCCGTCTCCTGACAATTCCGCCGTTTAGCTGCGCGGATAGGGGTCGCCTGGATTTGCAGGTGGCGGCGCGGCGGGTGGGTACGCAGCCGGCGGATATGCGGGCGGGTAGGCGGTGGGGGGAAAGCTGGCGGCGTATTGCGGAAGCGGCACGACCTTCCACTGCGAAAACGCGACCACGTAGAGGATGATCATGTTCGCCAGTGGCACGAAGAGCAGAAGCGAAAACCAGGGAGAGAATCCAGCCTTCTTGAAGATCATCCAGAACGGGATGATGTAAATGAAGATGCCGACGATGGCGAACAGCCCAAAGAATGGCAGGAAGTAGGCAAGGTGCGGATCGATACCGATACTGTGGGGATCCATGACGATTCCTTCCCAAGTCGAGGATGACGCGAGGATACTGGCATCGCGTCAGTCAGACAAGTCAAATACAGGTGCGGTGGCTAGCTTTCACCGCGATCGATATCCAGCGGAAATATGGATTTGAGGACGATGATGAGGAGCCCGAGCACATTGGCGGTAGCGGTGCCCAGCAAGGCGATGAGGACGGCATCGGAAAGCTTTCCGTGTTGCAACTCCTCACGCAGCACGATGCAGCCGACAAAGACCAGCCACACGACCGTGAGCGCGAAGAGGCTGGGTACGAGCCAACGGCGGAATTCGAGAAACTGCGCCTTGCGTGCATCGTCGTACTGATCCCGCTCGGCAATGGCGAGGCCGGACGATGCCAAACTCGCAACGGTTCGCGGCGCGATGGCGGAAGCGCTGGTGTCGGTGACGGTCTCCGGATCGGGTGCGGTTGGTGGCGATGGCGGAGGAGTCGTACTCATGCGGCCACCGGCTTCAATACAGTCTTGAAGTACGCCTCAATCTCGGCATCGGGAATGGGAATGTAGCGTTTGCCCGGGTTTTCGCTCCAGGCCTCTGCCCAGGGCGTTCCAGCAGCATGCGTCATGATGGAAAGCTCAATGGCGGAATAGTTGCCGTACTGCTCGAGGATGCGGCGCAGGATACGGTTGGCGTAGTCGATGTCAGGATCGCTTGCGGGCAGCGTATAGCGGCGCAGCACCATCGTGTTGCCTTCGATGGCTGCATAGCGCGCGGGCTCAGTGATAGGCTCGGCGCCGAAGCGCTGGAAGGCGCGGTAGACATCCGGGAGCACGGGGCCATACTGCCAGGCTTCCACGGAACGATCGAGCAACGGTCGGCCCGTCAGCGCCAGGTGCCATCCGTGCGCATAGTAGATGAGCTTTTGCACCTTCATTGGATCGATGGCGAGCTGGCGTTCGCGGCCGAGATCGAGCAGGCGATTGGCAACAGCGCGGGGGTCAAAGGGCATGGCGGCGGATCCCTTTCTACGCAGTCCTCTGCTAAGCGAGTATAGAGCGGCTCGGCCGCGTCCTCCTATCAGGCTGCACTTGGCATCAAGCAGGACTCGGCAGCTTGTGCTGCGGCCCATCCTGATTTCCGTGCTGGGCCTTCAGGTCGCGCAGCAGGTCTTCGATCTGGTCCTCGCGCTCCATCGCGGCAAAGCGCTCTTCCAGTTCTGCCTCGCCCATCTCTCCTTTATCCGGATGTGTGCCTGTTTCTGCGACGAGAAGTGTCTGCTGTGCCCGCCCAGCGGTTGAGGCCTGATCGATACGGCCGCGGACGCGGGCTATAGTGCCCGAGACATTGGGTGACGCGCCGGGTCCAGAACCGGTCGCTTTCTGGCTGGCCCGGGCGCGGCGATGCTCGATGGCCAGTAGCTCGCAGCGTGATTGCGTCTCCTGCAGTCTCTGTTGCAGTCTGCTGAGCGCGGTGCGCAGCATGTCGGTCTCGGTCCGCTGATCGCCGAGCTGCTGGGCAAAGCTGGCGGCCATCTGCTGATGACTGATCTGCTGGCGCAGCGCGGCGCGCGCCAGATCGTCCTGCTGGCGGGTGACGGCCAGCGCCGCCTTGCGCTGCCAATTGCCGGCGGATTCCTCGTGCTCGGCCTGCTTCTTTTCAAGCAAATGCTGATCTGCCAGCGCGATGGCCACCTGCGTTTTCACCTGCAGAAGCTGGTTCTCCATGTCGAGGATGAGCTGGCGCAGCATCTTCTGCGGGTCTTCCGCGCGGTCGATCAGGTCGTTGAGATTCGCGCGGAGTAGAGTTGCAACTCGTTCAAGCAGTGCCATGACGTGACTCCTTTGCTGTTCGATGCCGGTTGAGCAGTGGCCCCGGCCGAAGCCAGGGCCACCGCTGGGTTTAGCTGTTGTTCGTGGCGCTGCCGTTCGGGCGAGCGCGCATGCTCTTCACGTTCGCCATCAGCTCATGCATGTCCATGCCGGAGAGCGCTTCGAAGAGCGCCGGTACCTGCGCCGCGATCTTCGTCAGGTCGCCGGTCAGCTTGTTGGCGCCGACCGAACCGTCGCCGCCGGTGGAGACAATGGTGATCTTGTCCACCTTGCTCAGCGGCTCGGCCATGGCGCGGACCACCTCCGGCATGCTGCTGATGAGGCGATCGACAACCGCGGCCTGTGTCCATTCCTGATAGGCCTCGGCCTTCACGTTCATCGCCTTCGCTTCCGCCTCGCCCTTCTGGAAGATGACTGCGGCTTCCGCCTCGCCCTGCGCGCGGATCGCAGAAGCGCGGCCATCGGCTTCCATGGTCAGGCGGGATTTCTCCGCGGCGGCGATGTTCTCGACGCGCTGGCGCTCGATTTCGGATTGCTTCAGCACGGTCGCGATCAGCTCTTTCTCGTGGCGCAGAATTTCTGCTTCCTGCACCTTGACCTGCGCCTCTTTCTCAATCTGCTGCACTTTGACCTGCTCGGCCACCACGCGCTGCTGCATGACATTGGTCTGGAGTTCGTAGGCCTTATCCGCCTGCGCCTCCTGCTTACGGCTCTGCTCCGTGAACTGCGCTTTCTGAATATCCAGGTCGCGTTGCGCCTCGGCCTGCTTGGCCAGCGACTGGGTTTCGGCCAGCACGCGCTCCTGGTCCGCTGCGGCCTTCGCAACGGCGGATTCACGCAGTGCGATGGCGCGGCGGATAGCGGTATCGCGCTCTGCTTCGGCGGCGGCAACATCGGCATCGCGCTTGATGCGTGCAATATCCGGGCGGCCCATGTTGGTGATGTAGTCGTTCTTGTCACGGACTTCCTTGATGGTGAACGAGATCACCTCCAGGCCCATCTTGCTCATATCTTCTGCGCAGGTGGCGCGCATGCGCTCGCCCACCATCTCCGGCTCCTTCACAATCTGCTCCACCGTGAGCTGGCCGATGATGCCGCGCAGATGGCCCTCCATCACCAGGCGAATCAGGCCTTCGCGCTGTTGCGGCACTTTGGTGAGGAACTGCTCAGCGGCAGTGAGAATCGATTCGCGATCGGAGCGGACCTTGATCTGCGCAACGGCTTCGACGGTGACGGCGACGCCCTGCTTGGTGTAGAGGTCCTGCTGCGGCGCGACGTCGAAGGACATCAACTCCAGTGAGAGCTGGCGGCAGCTTTCAACCACAGGGAAGATCACGGCGCCTGAGCCCTTGATGATGCGCGGACCTCGAAAGCCATAGACGATGAGCGCTTCGTTGGGTCCGGCCTTGCGAAACATCTTCGCAATGCTCGTCATGATGATGAGAAGAACGACAACTCCCAATCCGATGAAGACAGTGACAATGGTTGGCATAACCGATCCTTACAATCGAAACAGCGTGAAGCCAGCCGTACTGCGTGTGGCCTGAACCGTCCCTGGCTGTGGGCGGTGCGGGCCGTGGAGCGCGAACGCTCCGGTGATAGGCGACAAGTTCTTCCGCATCAGGTGGCTGGCGGAGGACCCTCCAACTCCGACCATGGCCGCACGTAAGCGACGCCGCGTTCGTAGCGCAGCACGACGACCTCGATATCCCGCGCAATGGCGGACCCAGCATCGCTGCGTGCTGCTGCAGCGCGGCGCGCACCACCCTGCGAGTAGGCGATCTCGCCCGTGCCTCCCTCGCGAATCGGGCTCGAGACGCGTGCCAGCACCCCGGTCATCTCCGTCTCCTCCGCGGTCATCACGCGCTCGCTGGGAAGCAGCACGCGTGCGAGGAACCAGAAAATGACGCCTGCGCCCACGAGTCCGCTGAGCACTGCCAGCGCAAACACGCCGGTACCCCAGAACGAACTGAAACGGCAGAGCAGATAGCCCGCTCCGCCAAACCAGCAAAGGAAAGCGGGCAGCGTGAAGCCGTTGAAGGGCGATAGGTTGCTGTCGTGCGCTCCGTGCGTTGTATGGGTGTGCAGATGGCCGGCGTGTGCGTGACCTGCGTGCATGTGGCCCAGATGCAGGTGGCCGAAGTGGAGGTGGCCGAAGCCGCCCACGAACGCGAGGACGCTCAGCACCAGACCAACGCCAAAGCAGACGAGATACCAATTTTCCGTGCTCAACAGGAAGGTGTGCATCGGTCATCTCCTCTCTTTCGTATGCGGATCGCCATCGCGCGTAGTCCGGCTGCCGTTGCGCGCGGCCCGTCGCTTCTCTGTCTTGCTCGCTTCGGCAGCATGCTTGCGCCGCGGAGCCAGTTCGGGCCGCAGCACTTCCAGCAGCCGGTCGGCGAGCGACGGCGTTTCGAGAATGGCCGCGAGCAGCAGCAGGCAGCGGCGCGTGTCATCGTGCTGGGCCGCTGCAAGCAACGCGCGGCGCAGCTCCGGGTCGCGGCGAAAACGCTCCGCGCCAGCGATCAACCACAGGTCGAGCGTGTCCTCCTGGGTGCGGACGTGCAGCGTGCGCGCGTCCGAGCGCAGTTCCTCGTGATATCCCTCCGGGTCATCGACCAGGTAGCCGGGATGCACCTTGAAGAAGCGGGCCAACAACAGACGCGTCGTGTTGGTCAGGTGCGGCCGCGCCCCGCTCTCAATCTGTGAGAGGTAAGACTGGCTGACTGCCGTGTCCATCTCTGCGCGGATGGCACGTACCAACTCCTGTTGGGTCATCGCACGATCGAGGCCGCGCAGTGAGCCTTCCACTTCGCGGAGGTAGCGGATTTTCTCGCCAAGTTTCATATTGCAATCCGCGATAACAATATCGCAAATCGCAATATAAGAGGCGGAATCTTTGGTAATATGGTCATTTGACCAACTTGACCAAACCGACTATGATGACAACATGGCGAAGGTGACGACGGTAAACATCTATGCGGCGAAGACCCAGCTATCCGCGTTGGTAGAAAAGGCCGCGCAGGGCGAGGAGATCGTGATCGCCAAAGCGGGCAAGCCTATGGCGAAACTGGTGCCGCTCGAGCAAAAGGGTCTGACCCCGCGCAAGTTCGGCCAAAACCTGCTTGGTGTCACTTATGTCGCGCCGGATTTCGATGCACCGCTGCCGCAGGATGTCATCGATGACTTCTACAACGGCCCGATTGAGCCAGAGCGTTGACGCCAGCATCTCTTCCGGCGTTTGTCCCGTCATTTCTCATTGATACGCATGTGCTGCTCTGGCTGGACGAAAAGCCGGAGAGGCTCTCCGACCACATCCTTAGGTTGCTTCGCGACCCGCGTCATGCCGTGTACTGCAGTGCTGCATCGCTGTGGGAGATCGCCATCAAGCAAAGCCTGAGCAAGCTTCACGTGAAGGGATCACTCCTTTCGATGCTGGAGCGTTACGGCATCACAGAGCTGCCGGTGACCGCGCGCTACGCTGAGCTGACGCGCAAGCTGCCGATGCACCATCGAGATCCGTTCGACCGGATGCTGGTTGTCCAGGCGATGGCTGAGAATCTGGTGCTCATCAGCGCCGATCGCCAGATGCTCGCGTACGAGGTCGCCATATTGAGCTGTTAGTGCAGCGGAACGCCATCCAGCTTCGTGAGCCGGCCTACGGGGTAGAGGCCGAGCTTCGGATCCATCCATGGCGAGTGGTCGTAGAAGAACTCGAGCCGTGCGTAGGGACTTGCCGCAAACTTCGGATCGTTCTCTACCCGCTCTTCGAACTCGGTTTTGAGCTTGGGATCCTTGGCCATCATCTCTCGCGCGAGCTTCTCGAGCACGTAGGGCTCGCCATATTCGCGCTGCTCAAAGATGGGATCGAAGGCGTTCCATGCCATGGCGGAGTCGGGCGCTTCGGGTTCAAGCCATTCCATCGCAACGTGCGAGAGGCGCTGATTCAGCTCGACGACGGCAGAGTTTACGGGAAACGTCATCGTCTCGGTGACGAGTGTGCATTGCGGCGGCTCGCCGGGATGGCCATTGCTGCCCTCGCCGCCGAACATGGGATGATGGCCTTCAAATGGGGGCTGTTGCCAGTTGCCGCCATGGCAGCGGTAGGTCTCGATGGGCGCCGTCCACGCTGCTGTCGTGCGCTGCATCACCACCTGGTGCGCAGCCAGTACATCGATGACCTCGGTCCACTGCGGCGGAATGATGTAGGCGGCGGGAGGCACGGCGGCGACCGTGACCTTGGCGCCGGTCTGCATGGGCAGCGTCACGTTCCACGGCTCGTGCGAGTACTGCACCCACATGGTGCCGGATACAGCGCTCAGCTCGCGGGTGTATTTGTAGCCGCGAAAGAGAAAGGGCGTCGTTTCGCCGGACCATGCGAGCTTGAGCGGATAGCCGACGTCGCTCAATGGATGTGCGCCGAGCTCTTCCGCTTCGTGATCGGCCGCGGCGTTCAGCGCGATCAGCTTATCGGCATCACGGTTGATCACCTGCAAAAGGGCGCGCAGGAGCTCGTAATTGCCCGTGACGCGAGTTTTGTAGTCCTTCAGCATATGCATCTCGACCAGCATGCTGGGCCGGTTTTCCAGGTTCATGTAACCGGTCGAAAAGCGCGGCACAAAGGCATCGAAGCCCAGCCCCTTCGACGGATCGTTGTCATCGACGAGCGATATGTAAGTGGGCGAAGCGAGGTGGCCGGTGGCGTCAACCTGGTGCTCCAGATCGGGGATGACGCTCTCTGCGAGCCAGTGCCCGGTATCGGCATTGAGGTTGGGGAGGTGCTCGATGGTGAAGGTGACGTCGTACTGGAAATCGGCGCCGTCGGTCACGTGGTCGTCGACGAAGAAGTCGGGCAGCCAGCGATGGAACATGGCCAGGAAAGCGCGGGTCTCCGGCGCATCGGCCTTCATGTAGTCGCGGTTCAGGTTGAGGTTGGTGCCGTTGCCGCGCCAGCCCATCTCTTCGGGGCCGTTCTGGTTGATGCGGTTGTAGGGCGAGCGCCGCTCATGCCCATCGGCGTTGTACATGGGGATGAAGACGAAGACGGCGCGATCGAGCAGGTCAGCATCTTTGCCGGTGATGACCATGTCGCGCAGCAGCGCCAGGCAACTGTCTTTGCCGTCCATCTCGCCGGCATGGATGGCATTCTGCACCAGCACGATGGGGCGTTTCGCCGCATGGAGTGCGGCGGGATCAAAGACGCCGTCCTTCGATGCGATGACGATATCGAGCTCACGGCCCTCACCGGTTTTGCCGAAGGGCTCGATGCGCACCTGCTGCGGTTTCGCCTGCGCAATGCGGCGCAGGTAGGCCATGGTGGCAGCGTAATCAGGGGTGGTGCGGTAGTTGGACTGCTCGGCAGGCGTGGCCCAATCGTTAGGCTGGGCTAGAAGGCAGGGGCTCAACAGTGCAAATAGCAGGAGACGCAGTGCGCGCATGATTCAGGGTAGCAAGTGCGTGCGATACCTCGACGCACACCTACAAGCAATAAGGCGCACGCGCCACGCCGATGGGCGGGCTAGGTGATGTCCTCTGTATCGAAGACCTTTACCTTCACCCGGGGTCGCTGCGGAGTGGTGCCATGCACTTCGGCCAGTAAATCCCGGACCACATCTTCGAGGTGGCGCTGATTTTCGATGACCGCGCTCATGGACTGGATCTCTTCCGGATCTTCTACCTTTTCCAGCAGGACGGTGGCATGCGCCTGCGCCACGTGATCCAGGCCGAGCCCTTCCGGTGTTTTGGCTTTGATGGAGATGGCCTTGGTGTCCACATCTAACAGGTCGGCGAGCCGCTCCCGGATCTCGCCGGCGATGGGCGAGATCTTCGGCTTGGCCAGCACGAGCGTGGCATCGAGGTTCACGATGCGATAGCCGGCGTGCTGAATCTCTTCGAGCGCGAGGTTGAGAAAGATGGTCGAATCCGCGTTCTTCCAGCGCTGGTCGCCTGGGGGAAAGAAAGTGCCGATATCCCCGGCAGCTACCGCGCCAAGCAGCGCGTCGGTGACAGCGTGCAGCAGTACGTCGCCATCACTGTGCCCCGCCAGGCCCTCCGGATGGTCGATGGCGATGCCGCCAATGCGTAGTGGGACGCCAGCCTGGAAGGCGTGGGAATCCCAGCCGTGACCGATGCGAATGTCCATGAAAGCCTCTCTTTCTGCCGCGCGCAGACGCGGGCGGCCCGGCTACGCGGTTTGGCGGCGGGCCAGATAGAATTCGGCGAGTTCGAGGTCGCCGGGCTGTGTGATCTTGAGATTTGCAGGCGAGCCGGGAACCACGGCGACCTGGCAGCCGGCGCGCTCCACCAGGCTGGCCTCATCGGTGCCTGCGAAGCCATCGGCTTCTGCCTCGGCGAAGGCGCGCTTCAGGATCGACCAGCGGAAGCCCTGGGGCGTCTGCGCCTGAACAACGTACTCGCGCGGGATCGTGGTGCGGATGATCGCGCCATGCGCCGTGCGCTCCACCTGCTTGATGGTGTCGATGGCGGGCAGGCCGACGATGGCGGCGCCGTGCTCGGTGACGGCTTCGATGGTCCGCGCAATGGTGTCTGAATCAATCAGGGGGCGCACTGCGTCGTGTACCAGGACGATGTCGTCGTCCTCCGCCTGCATTGCCGCGAGGGCACGGCCGACCGATTCCTGGCGGCTGTCGCCACCTTCCACGACGGTGACGCGGCCAGCCAGCTGGTGTTCGGCGACGATGGCCTGGACACGTTCAATCTCTGTGGCGCGCACCGCCACGACGATGGCGCTGACCTGAGGTACTGCAGCAAAAGCGCGCAGACTGTGGACCAGAATCGGGATCCCGGCGAGTGACTGGAACTGCTTGGCGGCATTCGGTGAAACCTGACCCGGCGCCATACGGGTGCCCAGCCCTGCAGCCGGGAGAATTACGAAGACGCGCATAAGAAGTTGAGTATACCGGGGCGGCGGCAAAGAGCTGGTCTACTTGGCGTGCGCGATAGCACATGAGGCGAAGGCCGGCGGAAACAGCAGGTTTCGCGGGCCTTCGTTTAAAAAGTGTAGATCAGCCGTTCGCGCTGAGGATGCCGCGGAAGGACTCCCGGTGTGCGGCGAAGACGATGAACCACAGAACGGTTGCGACGAGTCCCGGTCCGATACCTGACGGTGCCATGTGGATGTGGAACAGCAGGATGTTTACGATGATCGGACCCAGGATGACCAGTGCAAGCGGAATATAGCGCCCCACAAGCAGCAGCACGCCTCCGATGAACTGCAACGCGAAGACAACGATGTAGTAGTGCGTTGTGAAAAGCAGTCCGGCAAACTGACCGGCTGCGCCTGGCGGCGGCGGCGAAGGGAGGAAGTGTAGAAACGCGTTGAGGCCAAAGACCACAAAGATCAGCCCCAGAAGGATGCGTGCGATCAGGACAGCGACTTTCATGTGTTGCTTCTCCTTGTTGATCAGACCTCTGGTACGGGGATCATAAGCCTCAGGCCGCGGCGGAGCGGATCTGCTCCAGCGCCGGCTGCAAGAGGGTTGCGCGGTCCAGTGCACCGGAGGCTAATCGAGCGGCGCCGTCCACGGCAACGGTGCGCACATCCGTGATGCCGAGAAAGTTGAGCACAGCCTTCATATAAGGATCTACGAAGTTCATGGCTGCAGCGGGACTTCCCGGCGAGTAAACGCCGCCACTGGCTACCAGCAAAGTCGCCTTCCTGCCCTGGAGCAGACCTTTGGGGCCGTCTGCGCCATAGCTGAAAGTACGGCCGGCGCGGGCAATTTGATCGATCCACAGCTTCAGCGTGGAGGGTATCGAGAAGTTATGCATGGGCACGCCAATCACGATCTCATCCGCGGCCTCAAGCTCCTGAATCAGCTCTTCAGAATGCGCAAGCAGGGCTTTCTGCTCGGGGGTGTGGGAATCTGCCGGTGTGTAAGCGGCATGTACCCAGGCCTGGCTGATCGGAGCAGGGGTGATCGCGGCCAAATCACGGTAGATGATCGTTCCGTTAGGATTGGCAGTTTTCCAGGTGGCTACGAATTCGCGGGCGAGTTCACGGCTGATGGAAGTTTCGAGCGGACTGGCATCGAGATGGAGTAGTGTCGGCATAGATTTGAATCTCCTGGGCGACATATGCAGTCAAAACAGCGGATGTCGTATTGAGTAGACGACACTCGTTGTTCAGAGGATTCAGGAGTTTTGGAACATTTTTCCAGGTTCAGCTATGCCGATCTCCGACTGTGAGGTACGCGATCCGCGGATGCGTCGGACGCGCCAACTGCTCCAGGGCGCTCTGATGCAGCTCCTTGGATCCAAAGCCTTTGACGACATTTCCGTGCAGGACATCACGGATGCGGCCACGGTCAACCGGGCCACGTTTTACGACCATTACACGGACAAGTTCGCGTTGCTGGAAGCGCTGATCGCCGGCGGCTTTCATCACATGCTCGAGGAACGGTCGGTCCGCTATGACGGTAGCTGCCCCTCGGCCGCAGGAGCCATCATTCTGGCTGCATGCGACTACCTGGCGACGCTCCACGCCGCGCGGGGCGGCTGCGGGAACTGCCGCAGCAACGTCGGAGCGCTGGAAGATGCAGCGCTGATCGCGGCGATCCGGCGAGTGCTGGCGCATGGCATGGAGAGATACACCTCGGTTCCCGAGGAGCGGCGCGCTATGCAGTCTGCCGCGGCAAGCTGGGCGATCTACGGGGCAGTGAAGGAATGGTTACATACTCCTGATCGCCGTCCAGCGGATGCCGTTGTTCCGGAGATTGTAGCGATGGTTACGCCGCTGCTGGGCACCCCGCTTGCGGAACACATGGCGGCGACCGCGGAACTCACAGGACACCCGAGCTGATCTGTTGAAATACGGCGCCTAGCGCCGCGAACGCACGCGAGTCTGCGCGCTATTCCATGAGATCTGACTGCAAGGGATCTGACTGCACTCTTCAGCCCTCGACTGGCTCAACGTAAAACATCTCGTTGGTCGCACGAAAGCCATTGCTTTGATAAAGTTCGCGGCCTGCATCGGTGGAATGTAAGGCCACCACACGGATGCGCCGGCGGCGCGCCTCGGCCTGCGCAAGCTCAATGAGGTGGCTCGCGATGTGCTTCCGGCGGTGCGCCGGCTCGACGTACACATTCAGCAGATAGCCGCGATGCGCCGAGGTGGGATCAAGTGGGTGGGGTGGCCAGTCGAGGATCATCAATCCGCTGCCGCCAATGACCTCGCCTGCATCGTCCAAGGCAAGCCAGCCCATGTAATTGCCCGTCTGCAACTGCTGCGTGACCCACGGCTCGAAATGCTCTGCCATCACATCCAGCACGCGATTGTCGATGCGGCCTGCGTCCACAAACATGCGGCGGCGATGGTGGGTGATGATGGCGGCGTCGGCGGCAGTGGCGGCGCGGGTAGCGGGCATGCCAGTGAGTATAGAGCGGAAACGCCACGGCTCGTACACTGGGCTCGATGGCAGCGCAATCGCCACAGCTCGGATGGGCACAAGACCACTTTCATGCAGGGGAGCGGGTCGCCGTCGCCGTGTCGGGAGGCGCGGACTCTGTCGCGCTGCTGATAGCAATGGCCGATGCGCGCGCGGAGGCAGGTCTGGTGCTCTCCGCAGTTCACGTGCACCACGGGCTGCGCGGCGCGGAGGCGGATGGCGATGTGCGATTCGTAGCAGAGCTGGCAAAGAAGCTCGACGTGCCCTTGCGCATCGAACAGGGCGACGTCACATCTCTTGCCGCGGAACGGCGGCAGGGAATTGAGGAGGCGGCGCGGTCGCTTCGCTATCGGGTCTTTCAGGAACTGCTGGCTTCTCGCGAGATGGACACGGTTGCCACCGCTCATACGCTGGACGACCAGGCCGAAACGGTGCTGATGAAGATGCTGCGCGGCGCCTGGACGGAGGGTTTGGGTGGCATCGCGCCAGTTGTCACGGTGGAGGGAATCGGAGGCGGCCGGGGACGGATCGTGCGGCCGCTGCTCGAGGTCACGCGGGCCGAAATTGTCGCGTATCTGGAGGCGCGAGGGCAGCCATGGCGCGAGGACAGCACCAATCGGGAGTTGACGTTTACCCGCAACCGCGTTCGCCACAGGCTGCTGCCGCAACTGCGGGAGTTTCAACCGCGTATCGCGGAGCAGCTCGCGCGTATGGCGGCGGTTGCCCGGGATGAGGAGGCCTGGTGGGCGCGCGAACTGGCGCGCGTGATGCCGGGGATGGTGCTGCCTGGAAGGCCAGTGCGCGGCGGGGGGCGGGCCAATTCCACCCGGCCGGGCGAAGGGGGTGTTGCCATCGAGCTGGAGCGGCTCCGTGCCATGCACCCCGCGTTACAGCGCAGGGTGCTGCGAGCGGCTGCCGAGCAAGTGGGAGGCGCGCTCACCTTCGACCAGACGGAGGCACTGCGGGTGCTGACGGGGCTGGATGAGCGCGGTGGCGGCAAACGAGGAAAGGTGGAGCTGGGCGCGGGGCTGACGGCAGAACGTACAGCGCGGGAGCTTCGGATCGTCCGCATTGCCGAGACGACGACTCCCGGTGCCCCGCTTCCGGATCTGGTGGTGCCCGTGCCGGGGATGCTAGAGGCTGTGGAATATGGGTTTCGGGTGACAACTGACGGCAGCCTGCCCGACGGGACCACGCTCTTGTTGCGCACCCCGCGCGCCGGAGACCAGGTGCGTC
Organism: uncultured Acidobacteriaceae bacterium; assembly: GCA_963815025.1. Classification (GTDB taxonomy): domain Bacteria; phylum Acidobacteriota; class Terriglobia; order Terriglobales; family Acidobacteriaceae; genus KBS-83. The sequence continues at coordinate 1,888,099 of CAWFFD010000002.1, forward strand.
TGCTGCACAGCGGCGGAGTGAAGACGGTGAAAGAGGCGCTGGAGCGGCGTGGTCTTTCCGCGGCGGAGCGGAGAGCCTGTCCGGTGCTTGCGATCGGGAGCCGCATTGTATGGATGAGCGGAATGGAATTGGAGCAGACGCCTGGTTTTGAGATGGTGGTGGAACCATTCCGGGAAGCGGAGGCGCCTCTTGGTACCGCAGATCGGGCCGGAGCCACCTAGGTAACATTTTTGGCTTTTCAGCAGGGCATTTTCTTGCGGCTTGTCATGAGCCTCAGAGTAGAATGCAGGGTACGGTCACCGGAGCGTGAGCGGCTGGATATCAGATTTGCTGGTGCGGCAGATGGCGGAAGCCGGAAGTTGCACCTAAGACCAGTCTCGTACGTCTAAACCCTAAGGAAACGTCTCGGCATGCTTTACGGGGAACAGGTACCCCGGCTGTCTGCGTATCCTTAGGCGCTGCTTCCGGTGGCGTGAGAGAAATGAGGTTTATTTCGTGAATTCGACGGTCAAATCGATTCTCTTCTGGGTCTTCATTCTGGCCTGCCTGGTATTGCTGTGGCAGATCGTCCAGAAGAGCACGAGCAATGGCAAGGACCAGGAGATCTCCTTCTCCACGTTCATGGACGATGCACGCCAGGGTCAGGTGCAGGACGTGACCATCACCAATAGCACGGTGACAGGACACTTCCGCAACAACAAGGACAATGGCTTCCACACCACCGTGCCGGCCAACTATCCGGACATGTACAAGACCCTGCAGGACAACAAGGTCTCGATCACGGTGAAGGACACGCAGGGCAACGCCTGGTGGCCCATCCTGCTGCAGCTTTCGCCGATCCTGATCATCGGTGCGGTCTGGTACTTCATGATCCGCCAGATGCAAAGCGGCGGGAACAAGGCGATGTCGTTCGGCAAGAGCCGGGCGCGCCTGCTCTCGATGCAGCAGAAGAAGGTGACGTTTAAAGATGTCGCCGGGGTGGATGAGGCCAAGGAAGAGCTGAAGGAGATCATCGAATTCCTGCGCGAGGCGCAGAAGTTCCAGAAGCTGGGCGGCCGTATTCCCAAGGGCGTGCTGCTGGTCGGGCCTCCGGGCACCGGCAAGACGCTGCTGGCACGCGCGGTCGCGGGCGAGGCCAACGTGCCGTTCTTCTCCATCTCGGGCTCGGACTTCGTGGAGATGTTCGTCGGCGTCGGCGCAAGCCGCGTGCGCGACCTCTTCGAGCAGGGCAAGAAGAACGCACCGTGCATCATCTTCATCGATGAGATCGACGCGGTCGGCCGCCATCGCGGCGCCGGTCTCGGCGGCGGACACGACGAGCGCGAGCAGACCCTGAATCAGCTGCTGGTCGAGATGGACGGTTTTGAGTCCAACGACGGCGTGATCCTGGTGGCTGCGACCAACCGGCCTGATGTGCTCGACCCTGCACTGCTGCGACCCGGCCGATTCGATCGCCGCGTGGTGGTTGGTCGTCCGGATGTGCGCGGCCGCGAAGAGGTTCTGCGCGTGCACTCAAAGAAGGTGCCGATTGCCGATGACGTCGATCTTCGCGTGCTGGCTCGCGGTACACCAGGCTTCACGGGCGCCGATCTGGCGAACATGGTGAACGAGGCGGCGCTGACGGCTGCGCGCTCCAATCGCAAGGCTGTGCACATGTTCGACTTTGAACTGGCCAAGGACAAAGTCCTGATGGGCGCTGAGCGCAAGTCCATGCTGCTGACCGACGAGGAGAAGCGCGTTACGGCGTATCACGAAGCTGGTCACGCTCTGGTCGCCGCCATGCGCGATCACGCCGATCCTCTGCACAAGGTCACGATCATTCCGCGCGGCATGGCGCTGGGCGTCACGATGCAGCTTCCTACAGACGACAAGCACACCGTCACCAAGGACTATCTGGAGACGCAGCTTGCCATCCTGATGGGCGGCCGCTGCGCTGAAGAGATCTACCTGAAGCAGATGACGACCGGTGCCGGCAACGACATTGAGCGCGCATCTGAGCTGGCGCGCAAGATGGTCTGCGAGTACGGCATGAGCCGGCTGGGGCCGCTGACTTTCGGCAAGAAGGAGGAGCAGATCTTCCTTGGCCGCGAGATCTCGCAGCACCGCGACTTCTCAGAGGAAACAGCCCGGCAGATCGACAGCGAAGTGCGCAGCCTTGGTGGACTCGGGCTATCAGTCGGCGTACAGCATCCTGGACCAGAACCACCCGATCATGCACCGGCTGGCGACGGCGCTGCTGGAGCGCGAGACGATCGATGCGAACGAGATCAAGATGCTCATCGAAGGCAAGCGAGCTGCCACCGCTCAATCCACCGTCGAATGGCTCGGCCAGCGGCGATCCAGAGGTGAAGGTGCTCAAGCCGGAACCAGGCCGCGCGCCGGGCTTCCCGGAAGGCAGCCCGTCACCGGCATAACAACTTTGTTAGAACTGCAACCGGACGGCCACCCCTGTGTGGCCGTCTTCTTTTGCACGCCATGCCACTCTGCGAGAATAGGCCCAGCATGCGCCGCGTCCTGTCGATTGCTTTGCCGCGCTTGCCTCTTCTTGTTGTTCGCGATGGGCTGCGGGTACCACACCGTGGGCTCGGCGGCGCATATCCCGGAGGATGTGCACACCATCGTGGTGCCATTTTTCCAAAACCGGACGCAGTTCTCGCATACCGAGGTCGCGCTGACCCAGGCGACGGTGCATGAGCTGAACACGCGCACCAAGTTCCGTGTGCTGCCGCGCGAGGAAGCCGGCGATGCGGATGCCGTATTGAAGGGCACTGTCCTGAGCGAGACGATTGTGCCATACACCTACAACGTAACCAGCGGCCAGTCGTCGAGCTACATGATCACGCTGACCGCGAGCGTGTCGCTGACCGACCGTGACGGGCGCGTGCTCTATCGGCACGATGGGTACATCTTTCATCAGCAGTACGAAGCCACGCTCGGACCTGGGCACATTTATGCAGGAAGATTCCCCTGCATGGCGCGCCTCTCCAGAGACTTTGCCCAGTCGCTGGTGAGCGATATGCTGGAGTCCTTCTGAGCGCCATACAACAATACCGGGGTCGCCCGCATGGCTAGCGGACTGCGCAGCTTCGCATCCTCGGACCGCTTTGTTGCGGAGATCGAAGCATCACGCCAGGGCGGCCCGCTGCGGCCTGGATATGTGCTGCTGGGCGACGAGGCGTATCTCTATGAGCGATGCCGCCGGGCGATTCTGGATACGCTGGTCGATCCCCACGGCGGAATCCAGATGCGGGATTTCGCGCTGGCCGAGATCGATCTGGCCGAGACGAACATCTTCGAAGCACTCGATCGCGCGCAGACGCCTTCGCTGATGGCGCCGTTCCAGGTGCTGTTTCTGCGCAATATCAAGACGCTTTACGGCCGCGGTGCGAAGAAGGATGAATTTGCCGCGCTGGACGCGTACGGGCGCTCGCCGAACCCTCAGGCGCTGCTGGTCTTCGTCGCGGATCATCTGCATCTTCCCGCCGACCTGCGTCGCATGGACATGCAGGACAAGGATCGCTACGAGCGAATTCGGGAGACACTGGGCGAGTGGTGCGGCATGGTGGAACTGGTGCGGGTGGAAGAGAGCGACGCGATGCGCTGGCTGGTTGCCGAGGCAGAAAAGCGCGGAAGCGCGCTTGAGGTGGATGCTGCACGCGAGCTTGCCGATGCGCTGGGCGCGGATCTGATGCTGATGGCAAGTGAACTCGAAAAACTGGTGCTCTTCGTCGGGGAGCGCCGCAGCATCACACTTGGCGATGTGGAGACCATGGTGCTCGGCGCGAAGCAACGCTCGCTGTACGAGCTGACGGATGCGATCTCGGCCAAGGATCGTCCACGCGCTCTTGCTCTGCTGCAGGGCCTGCTCAATGCCTCCGATGGCGGCGAGGAGTCGGCTATTGGGCATCTTTATATGCTGGCCCGGACCTTCCGCCAGATGCTGGTGATCCTGGAGAAGAACGTGCGCGACTCTCGCGCTATCTGGCAGGCGCTATGGCAGGGCTTCCGCATGCCGCCGTTCGCCGCGGAAGACCTGATCCGGCAGGCACGACGTTACAAGAGCCGTCGCGAGTTGACGCGCGCGTTGCGACTCATCGCTCGCGCCGATCTGGAGCTGCGTTCGTCGCCGCCGGACAAGCGGCTGGTACTGGAGCGGCTGGTGCTGGCGCTGGCCAGCGAGGAACAGCAACAACCATCTGCGCTCGGACTGATGAGCGCGCAGTATGCGATGGAGTTGTAGGAACTACAGCCCAAACAGCATAAATCTGCGAAGCGCGAGGCGATCGTAATGACTGGACCGGTGCTTAAGCTGCTTGCGGCCAGCATCTTGATAGTGACGGCGATCACCGTCATAGCGTTTGTAGCCTTGAATCGGATAGGAGCCGGCATTGATTCTTCTGTCGAGCACAAGTCGGCAAAGCACGCGATGGCGACGATTGCTAACGTTACAGCGGTATCAAATGCGAATTCTTCTGAATCAGCTAACATGAGCCAATTGTTTCGAGTCTGCTTCACCATTGATGATTTCGATCAGGTGGAAGCAGATATGCGCTCCGGATATCCATCAGCTGAGAGCCAACGGCTGGCCAAGTACGGACCTCGCTGTAAGGTGACCTCAAAGGTAGCCTTGGCTAAGAGTTTGAGCAAAGGGAACAAGTTGTCAGTCGTTTACTTGCTTGAGAACAACTATCAAATCGACTTGGTAGCAGTTGCTCTGCATGGTGAAGAGATCTGAACGTACAGGATGAGCCTCAACTATGACGCTCCATGGTTCGGGTGACATCTCCGTCCGCGCGAGCTAGCGACATAGCAGCAGGCAACACGCTCACTGATCTGGACATCTCCGCGTTGAACGATGCAACTGTTGGACTACGGAGATGCTCAATGCCATTCACCCTCACCTGGAGCGATATCGCCGTACGCCTGGTCTGCACGCTGATCGCAGGCATTCTTGTCGGCATCGATCGCGACGAAAAGGGTCGCGCAGCCGGCATGCGGACGAACGTGCTGGTGTGCCTGGCCGCGTCCCTGTCGATGATTCTGGCCAACGGCATGCTTGGTACCGGGGGAAAAAATGCCGGCTCCTTCTCCGTCCTCGATCTCATGCGATTGCCGCTGGGCATTCTCTCCGGCATGGGTTTTATCGGGGCGGGAGCGATTGTGCGCAAGGGAGATATGGTGCTCGGCGTGACGACCGCGGCGACGCTGTGGATGATCACCATGCTGGGTCTCTGCTTTGGTGCGGGAAAGATCCTTCTGGGAGCGGTTGGACTGCTGCTCACGCTGTTCACTCTGTGGGGACTCAAGCTGGTGGAGCGCCACCTGTCACAGGAGCAGAGAGGATCGTTGTGTGTTGTTTCCACTGGAGAAGAGGTGTCACTGGAGCTGCGTGGCCTGCTGAAGCAGAGTGGTCTACACGTTCACTCGTGGTCCGTGGATGTTTCGCGCGAGAACGCAAAAGTAACGGTGGAATGCGAGCTGCGTTGGCGAACACGAGAGCGGGAGCACACCGACCCTGCACTGATCGAATCGCTGCGAAAGCGGGCCGACATTAAGCGCGTGCGCTGGCAGGTTGCTGGCTGAGTTCGCGACACCATTCCGGCGGGAGACGAAAAATAGGCCCGGCTTCTGTCTGCCATAGAAAATCGGCACCCTGACGCCGGGCCACGAAGCGAGTTTAGCTTGTTGAAGGTCTACCGTTCCGCGCGGGAACCGGGACAGTTGGCGTGCTTTCGCCGCAAATTGGGGTCAGGCAGACCAGTGTGAACGCCGTGGCTGACCGAGGAATCTACGAACGCCGCGGGGTCGGGAAGCGCTGCATGGGGCTGGTCTGGATTATCACACCGAGGAGCGTTCCAGGAGTGAACCGGGAGGTCAGGATGCCGACGAATCAGCCGGGCGAACTGGCGGATTCTGCGGAGGGCGGGGGATGAGTGGAAGAACATAGAGCACCTCTTATTCGCCTTTTGTTCGCCAAGAGTATCAAGAGGATTCCCGTTCCGATAGTAACCACGGTCTGTGGATTTCCATTCATGGATGAATGCAGCAAACCGCACAATCTAAAAAGGATAGAGCCAGCTATTCCATCACGCCGGAGACGTCGATGCCGTGCGGACGAGTCGTGAGGGTGATCGCCGCCGCGAGGATGAGGATCCCGCCGACCCATGCCCACGGGCCCAGGTGATCCCCTAGCAAGTGGACGCCGAGATAGGAGCCGAGCATGGGCTCGATGTTGAGGAAGACGGCGGCGCGCGACGCTGGCACATGGTGGATGCCCCAGTTCCAAAGCAGAGTCGAGCCGGCGGTGCAGAAGAGGCCGCTGGCCGCGGAAGCCAGCCACGCCGCAAGCGGTACACCATGGATCGGTGGGGGCCCATCCTGCAGCAGCACCCAGACGGCGATCATGATCGCCCCGGAGTAGACACCGTAGACCGTAATGACGGCAGGAGGGTGGCGCTCCATGAGCCGTTTGTTCATCAGGATCCAGAAGAGCGAGACCAGAAGCGCTGTCAGCACCAGCAGATCACCAACAAGCGATGGGCCCGAAGGACCTTTGCTTCCCGGCGAGTGATGCCCACCGCCCAGCACAATCAGTGCAACTCCGATGGTCGAGCTGACCAGCGCCGCCCATCCGACGCCGTCCAGCCGCTCGCCCGCGAACAGGGTGGCGGCAGCGCCAAGCAATACGGGCATACTGCCGACCATCAGCGATGCGTGCGAAACGGTGGTGAGCGAAAGTCCGTAGAACTGCACCAGATACTGCACCGGTATGCCGAGGAAGGATGCGACAAGCAGCAGCCTCCACTCCCGCGCGTTGAGTTTTGGGCGGTGCCGGAGCGCAAACGGCAGCAAGCCTATGCACGCGAAGGAGAAGCGGTAGAGCACCATGTGGCCCACGCCCATGTCGGCCAGCACGATCTTTCCGAAATAGAAGCCTGTGCCCCAGAAACAACCAGCGAGTGCACACGCGCCGTAACCGAGCCAGTATGCAGCGGTGCGTGGGTGCTCAAGCGTGGGTGGCATAGGACTAATGTACCGGCCGCAGGCGCTTGTACTGGCCGCTTGTACTGGCCGCGGCGCCTCTACGGCGGCTGGCTTGCTTGTGCAGAAAGGGCGGCTCGGAAATTGCGGGAGCGATTCGATCAGATGCCGATGAGCCCCGCGTGAATGGCCCAGAGTGAGAGTGTGGCGATGACCATCCACAACACGACACCCTGCAGCATGGGGCGTATACCAACTTTGCGCAGAGTCGCCTTCGAAATGCCGCTGCCGATGAGAAATAACGTGACCGTCAGGCCGCAACGGCCGAGCTTCGCAAATGTATCGAATACCGTTGCGAGCGTGTGGACATAGGTGTTTGCTACTGCCGCAAGGCAGAAATACAGGATGAACCAGGGCCACTGAATGCGTGTGCTGCTCTTGGAGACCGCGGCGGTCGCGAGGGCGAGCGGTACGATCCACAAGGCGCGCGCGAGCTTGACGGTGGTCCCGACGGTGAGCGCCTGCGGGCCATAGTGGGCGGCCGCACCGACGACCGAACTGGTGTCGTGAATGGCCAGCGCCGCCCACAGACCGAACTGCGACTGGGTGAGATGGAAAGCGAGGCCGATCGCAGGAAAGGCAAGCAGCGCGATGGCATTGAGGGTGAAGACGGTGCCCAGCGAGACGGCCATGTCTTCATCGCTGGCCTTGGTGATGGGCGCGATGGCTGCGATGGCGCTGCCGCCGCAGATGGCGGTGCCACAGGTGATGAGGAACGCTGCTTTGGGTTGCACGCTCAGCAGGCGGCCCAGCAACGTGCCCAGCACAATGGCGGAGACGATGCTGACGGCGGTATAGAGGAAGCCCGAAGCGCCTGCATGCACCACCTGGTGCAGGTTCATGCCAAAGCCGAGAGCAACGACGGAGGCCTGCAGCAGTAGCCGCGAGAGGTCGCGGCTTTCCGACGCGAAGGGATGCGGCAACAGCAATCCGAAGACGATACCGGCTGCGAGGGCGACGGCGGGGGAGACAAAGCCGCTGGCAGAAATGATGATGCAAATCAGGAAGATGCGCTTGGCGGCGATAGGAGTCACGTTGCTCCAGTGTCCAGCGAGAATGTAACGGAGTCCAGACAGAAATTGTGATGCCCGATAAGTGGAACTTATCGGCACATCTGCGCAGGATGTTCCGGAGCAATTCGACCGCCGCGCAGCGGGGCAGCGTCTATCTCACCCAGCCTGCTGTGACGCAGCAGATTAAGGGGATTGCCGCTATTCGATAGGAGCGACCCCGAGGACAAGCTCACTCCCGCCGACGGATTTTCCGCAATGTGGCGCTCGCGGGAAACGTCACCATACGCGGCACATTTTCTCCGGGGGAGGCGACATGGGCTGGCCCGTCTTGCAACCAAAAGTCGCTCCGAACTCCGGCATGTTCACGATGACGCCATTCGCGCGAATGCGATCGGGCGAGTGGGGGTCGGTCTGTACCGCCAGACGCAGCAACTCTGGCCGCTCCGTGGAGCACCAGTTCTGCGCCCAGCCAAGAAATAATTCCTGTTTTGGTGTGTAGCCGGTCGATGTCTTCTTATCGAGGGGAGTTTGCTTGTTCGCGGCATCGGCCAGCAACGCCATCCAGGCCAGGCGCAGGCCCCCGTTGTCCGCGGTGTTTTCGCCCAGGGTGAGCTTGCCGTTCACGTGCAGGTTGTCGACCGCGACAAAGCTGTTGTATTCATTCACCACGCAGTCGGTTCGTTGTTCAAATCGCTTGGCGTCGTCGGCCGTCCACCAGTCCTTCAGGTTGCCCTGTGCATCGAACTTGCGGCCCTCGTCATCGAAGCCGTGCGTCAGCTCGTGACCTTCGATTGCGCCGATATGGCCATAGTTCGTTGCATCGGAGGCGGACCGGTCATAGAAAGCAGCCTGCAGTATGCCTGCGGGGAAGTTGATGGTGTTCATCGTTGGCTCGTAATAGGCGTTCACCGTGGGCGGTGTCATCGTCCACTCGCCCTTGTCGACGGGCCGACCGATCTTGTGCAGCTGGTAAGCACTTTCGAACTCACGAGCACGAATCGAATTTCCCAGGCTGTCGCCGGGTTGAATCGTGAGCGCGGAATAGTCACGCCACTTATTCGGGTAGCCGATCTTGTCGACGACGGCGGCCAGCTTCTCATGGGCCTTGGCTTTGGTAGCTGGACTCATCCATTCCAACTGGTCGAGGTCGCGACCCATCGCTGATTCGATCTGCTTCACTGCTTCCGCCGTATTGGCTTTGCTGTCTCCTCCGAAGTATTGCGCAACGTAGACCTTGCCGAGAACTTCGCCCAGAGCGGCGTCGGTGGCGTCGACGCAGCGCTTCCAGCGTGCCTGCTGCTCGGGAATGCCCTCGAGCTTACGACCGTAGAAATCGAAGCTTTCTTCGTCGAAGGCCCTGGGTAGCCGGCTGGAAAAGCTATCTACCAGGAAGACCCGCATGTAGTTCTTCAGGGTGTCGAGGCTGGTGGATGCAATCAGCGCATTGAGACCGGCAAAGAACTCCGGCGCGGCGACATTGAGATCGGTAAGGGGCGGCGCACCTGTTTCCTTCAAAAAGTCGACCATGTGCAGGTTTGGGGTGTCGGCAGCGAACTTTGCGACGGCCTCCAGGTGGTAGACCTTCTCAGGATCTCGCCGCTCCACATTGCCCATAGATGTTTTGGCGAGCGCGGTCTCAAACGCCATGATGTCGGCAGCGCTCTTGCCGGCTGCATCGGGAGATGTGCCCAGCAGCTTCAGCATGTTGGCGATGTGCTGCACGTACTGGCCGCGCAGTTCGTCGTCTTTGGCGCCCGGGCGCAGGTAGTAGTCTTTTTCCGGCAGACCGAGTCCGCCCTGGTCAACCTCGGCGATCTCACGTGTCGCATTTTTGTAGTCCTGGTCCGCACTGAGGGCGAAAAAGACGTTCACGCTGATGCGCTGCAGATGCGCGATTTCCGCTGTCAGCTCATCGCGCGATTGGATCGCTGCGATGCGGTCGAGCTCCGGCTGAATAGGCGTCAGGCCGGCCTTGTCGATGGCGGCGGTGTCCATGCAGCTTGCGTAGTAGTCCCCGATCTTCTGCTCGTCGCTACCCGCAGCACTGTGCGCCGCGGAGGCCTTTTCCAGAATTCCGTGCAAAGCCTGCAGGTTGAACTCGTACAGGTTGGCGAACTGATCGAAGGACGGCAGATCGGCGGGAATGGGATGTAACTTGCTGTAACTGCCGCAGGCGTACTGGTAGAAGTCCACGCAGGGATCTGCGGTGGTGTCCATCGCGCTCTTGTCGAAGCCCGGAATCGTACGGACGGGGGCGGGTGTCTGCGCATAGAGCGCCGAGGTTGCCAGCACTACGGTTGCGCAAGCAAGCGAGCAGCGAATCGCGTGTGTAAGAAGAGATGACATCGTAGTGGCTCTCCGAAATAAGTAAGAATGATTACCAGATGCTGCAGCGGTTGGCGCTCACCATGGGTTGCCCCGCTTTGCACCCGAAGGCCTGTTGAAACTCCGGCATGTTTTCGACGACGCCGTTGACGCGGTATTCTTCGGGCGAGTGAGGGTCGGTTTCCACGCGAAGACGCGTCGTCTCCGGCCGCGTGCTCGAGCACCAGCTCTGAGCGTAGGCGGTAAAAAACTGCTGCGCCGGGGTCATGCCGTCGAGATCGGTTTCCGGCTTCACGCCCGGCTCCTGCAGCCGATGCTGCCATGCCAGATATCCCAGCCGCACGCCGCCAATATCGGCGATGTTTTCTCCCAGGGTGAGCTTTCCGTTCACGTGGAGATCGTCGACAGCAACGAAGCCGTCGTACTCCTTTACCACGCAGTCGGCGCGCTGCTTGAACTTCTGTTTGTCAGCCGGCGTCCACCACTCGCTGAAGTTTCCATCGCCGTTGAACTGGCGGCCTTCATCGTCGAAGCCGTGTGTGAGTTCATGGCCCTCGAGTCCGCCGGCCTGCCCATAGTTCACGGCGTCGCCCATCTGCGGATCGTAGTAAGGGGGCTGCAGGATGCCGGCAGGGAAGTTCACGCTATTAGTCTGCGGATCGTAGTAGGCGTTGACGGTAGGCGGGCTCATATTCCATTCCTGCTTGTCAGTGGGAAGACCGATCTTTGCCAGGCCGCGATGCTGTTCAAAGCCCGCAGCCCTCCGCGCATTGCCCACCGCGTCGCCGCGCGTAATAGTGAGCGCGGAGTAATCCCGCCAGCGGTCCGGATAGCCGATCTTGTTGGTGACGGCGTTGAGCTTGTCTTCGGCTTTGGTCTTGGTGGGCGCACTCATCCAATCGAGCTGCTGGATATCGCGTCCCATCGCGTCCTCGATATCTTTCATGATGGCGGTTGTGCGCGCCTTGTCCTGCGCGCTGAATTGCTGGGCCACATACACTCGGCCGAGCGCTTCGCCAAGCGCGCCATCCACCGCCTCTACGCAGCGCTTCCAGCGCACCTGCTGCTCCGGCTGACCGCGCAGCGTCTTACCGTAGAAAGCGAACTGCTCGTTGTCGAGCGCCGCCGGCAACGCGGTACCTGGTGTGCTGTGCAGCAGATTCCATCGCAGCAGAGCCTTGAGCGATGCGAGGTCGGTTTGCGGCAGAATCTTGTTCAAGGCATCGAAGTAGCCAGGCGTCGATACATTGAGGGAAGTGAAAGCTGGCGTACCGAGCGTGTGGAGATAGGTGTCCACATCGAAGGCGCCAAGCTGGGTGCGGAAACTGGCAAGCTCGGTCGGATGGTAAAGCCGGGCAGGATCGCGCATCTCTTCGCGGCTGAGGGACGCGGTGGCGAGTTTGGTTTCCAGTGCGAGCACGCGTTCCGCATCGGCAGTCGCCTGATCCGTCGGTTCGCCTGCGAGCGTCAAGGTATGCGCGATGTGTTCGACATACTGCTTGCGGAGGGTGACGGACTTGGCATCCGTCCGCAGGTAGTAGCCCTTTTCCGGTAGACCCAGGCGTGGTTGGCTGATACGGGCGATCATGTGGCGCGCGTCTTTGTAGTCCTCTTCGCTGCCCATGCGGAAGACTGTCTGTACGCCATTTTTCTGCAACGTGGCGACCAGAGGCGCCAGCTCCTTCTCGCTGGGAAGCGCGTTGATGCGGTCGAGCATGGGTTGCAACTCGCCAAGTCCGGCTTTGTCGATCGCCTGGGTGTCCATGCAGGTAGCGTAGTAGTCGCCGATCTTCTGGGTATCCGGATCGCGCTGTGCATGGGGGTCGCTTGCATGCTCCAGGACCGACTTGAGCACCAGGTTGTTGTTTTCCGTGAGCTGCGTGTCGATGCCAAATTCGGAACGATCCGGTGGGATGGGGTTGCGCTTGAGCCAGGTTCCGCAGGCGTATTGAAAGAAATTGACACACGGATCGAGTGTGGTATCGCGGAGCGAAGGATCGAGCGCGTGCAACTGCACGCGGGTTTGTTCGCTGACCATTGTCTGGGCGTCGGCGGCGATGGGCGCGATGAAGCACGCGGCGACAGCAAGAAGAACAGGGAAAGGGCGCATGGTTCGGGAGCACTCCCGTGATTCAAGAAGAGATGGCAGCTGAAACAGCTATCAGACGGGTTTGCGCAGGCAAAGTCAACCAAAGCCGCCCCAGCGCGAGGTACCGCATTTGTAGGAGAATGGTCGCGTGCAATGCCGTGCGCAGTTCGCGGCCCGCTGGCGACCAGTATGTCTGGTTTCGCTGCTTCTGTTCCTGGCAGCAGGGACAGCGCAGGCGCGCGAACACGAAAGCGGCCCTCAGCCGGCGCTGCGCATACCGGTGGAATCACTTGGCTATCGGCCGCCGGGCAAGCTATACCTGCTCGCCCGCTATAGCTCCAGCTCGCTGGACTTTCTCGATTCCACGCATCTGCTGCTCACCTTTCGCCGACCCCGCCTGATGTTGCGCGAACAAGGTTCCGGCGGTCTGGACCAGGCGATCCAGGCAGATGTGCTGGAGCTGCCTACCGGCAAGGTGGTGGCTCAGGATCAATGGCTGTTGCACGACCGCAGCCGTTATTTGTGGCGGTTAGCGGACAACAAGATTCTGCTGCGGATGGGGTCAAACTTGTACGAGACCGACAGCAGGCTGCAATTGAAGCCTTTGTACAGATCACCGACCGAACTCGAAGAAGTCGAGATCTCGCCCGATGGAAGGCTGTTGGTGGTGGAGAGCGAACTCGAGAAACATACGCCGGAAGAGCACGCCAAACTGGCGAAGTACGCTGCGATCACAGGAGGGGGTCCGCCTGCAGAAGATGTGCAGATCCGCATGATGCGGCTCGATCAACCGAAGCTAATGTTGAGTGCCCATGCAGATGCCGCCGGCGACCTACCAGCCACCGTCGACGGTTTCTTTTCCCAGGAAAAGGTGGGGGAGACTGACTGGAATGTGCGCTTCCACCCCTACGAAAAGTCGGAACCAACTGGAGGCGACATCGTCGCGCACGTCGACTCCGCCTGCGATCCGTCGGAGAAGGTATTGAATGCACAGAGCATTCTGATCCTGGCCTGCCCGCATGGTCACGACGACCGGTTTGTCGCCGCGTACTCGTTGAGCAACCACAAGTTGTGGGATGGACGCTGGCAATCCAACTTCACCTGGCCGGCATTCCGCATGGCGCAGTCCGGAACCTCTGTAGCCATCTCTTGGATCGCAGTCAATCACCCGGTTTCTGCGGCGGCACCGATCAATGACGAGGATGTCCAGAACCAGGTGCTGAGCGTGCTGGACAGCCAGACGGGGAGCCTGCGGCTGGCGGTGCTGCTGAAGCCCATCGTCAGCGCGGGCGGCAACTTTGCGCTGTCCGCAGACGGGAACCGCCTGGCGGTGCTGAATCATGGAGAAATCGAGGTATACGACCTCCCGGCGCCTGCGCCACCGCCGTCCGAACGGGCCGCAAAATGAAAAAGGGCTGGAGTGTCACTCCAGCCCTTGCAAGCAGATCCGCGAGAGCTGGTTAAGCCTTCTTGGAGGAGACGGCCTTCACGCGCGCGCTGAGGCGGCTCTTGTAGCGGGAAGCGGTGTTCTTGTGCAGAGTACCCTTCTGCACGCTCTTATCGAGCGCCGAGACGGTGGAGCGGTATTGAGCCGCTACTTCCTTGGCCTCACCCTTGTGCAGGGCCTCGCGCAGCGCGCGCAGGCTTCCGCGGACGCGGGTTTTGTTGGCGCGGTTGACCGCGGTTTTACGTTCCGTCTGACGGGCGCGCTTCAGCGATGAAACATGGTTTGCCATGAGCTTCCTTACAAAGATGTCTGGTGGTCTATGCAACGATGCAGACGGTGGCACTCACGCCGCATCCTCTGCAAAATACAAGTTTACCGCGCCGCTGGCAGGGGGTCAATGCCACAGGTTTCACCTAAAACCGCCCGGCCGGGCCGGCTCGGCATGCGTCTCGCCATGCGGTTCAAGCATCGAAAATGACAGGTGGGGAGAGGGTAACGGATATTCATCAAATCGCCGTTGACGCCTTCCCAGAGAGAGGCTAGTCTGTGCGCATCCGAGGGACGGTCCAAGGCGGCAGGCACGCAAAGGGCAGGAAACTGCCTGTGCCGGGTCAACGGGCGCAAGGACCAGTTTCCGCCACCCATTTCAACCAAAGCATGCAGCCGCAGCTCCGGGGTTTTCGAACCCAGGCAGCAGCAGGAGGTCCTTCGTCCGCTTGATCAACAAAGCCCTGGAAATCACGCCCAACATCGAGCCCCTGTTTGGGACCCGCGACGAAAATCTGAGATTGCTCGAAGACAAGCTGCACGCGCGTATCGACCTCCGGTCCGATGCCGTTCATGTCTCCGGATCGGAAGAGAGCGTGGCACGCGTGGAGCAGATCTTCAACGACTACGAACAGCTGCGAAGGTCTGGGGTAACGTTGCAGAATGGCGAGTTGAACGCCATGTTGAAGCTGGTGGCGGCTGACTCCAGCGTGACTCTCAAAGGCTTGGTGGACAGCGGCAAACAGCGGACCACCGGCGGCATTAAGCGCATGGTGCAGCCACGCTCCGTGAACCAGAAGCGCTATGTCGAGGCGATCGAACAGGCGGACATGGTCTTCGGCATCGGGCCGGCGGGCACCGGCAAGACCTACCTGGCGGTAGCGATGGCCGCATCCGCGCTGATGGCGAAGCGGGTAAGCCGGATTATCCTGGTGCGGCCGGCGGTCGAAGCGGGCGAGCGGCTGGGCTTTCTTCCCGGAACCCTGCAGGAGAAGATCGATCCTTACCTGCGGCCGCTCTACGACGCACTCTACGATCTGCTGGACCAGGAGCGCGTGGACAAGATGATCGAGCGCAACGTGATCGAGGTGGCTCCGCTTGCCTTCATGCGCGGCCGCACGCTCAACGACGCCATCATCATCATGGACGAGGCGCAGAATACCACCAGCGAGCAGATGAAAATGTTTCTGACGCGGCTGGGCAACAATGCCAAAGCCATCATCACGGGCGACGTAACGCAGATCGACCTCCCCAACCCGCGGCGCTCCGGGCTCCTGGAAGCGATGGAGATACTGAAGGGCGTGGATGGTATTCGCTTCGTTCATTTTGAAGACGGTGACGTGGTACGCCACCATCTGGTGCAGAGAATCATTCGCGCCTACGACAGCTTCGGACGTCAGCAGGCAGAACTGCCGCTGAGGCTGGCGGAAGGCGAGCGGGAGAAGCCGGCGGCGAAGCCGCAGTAAGCGCATTTTCCCGGTAGGTGTGGAGCGGCCAACAGAAGCGTATGTGGCCTTTTCGTTAAGGAAAGGCCACGCCGAGATGGCCTCGCTACCTTACAGCATCAGGGAAAATGCTCTAAGCGCCCGGTACAATCAATGCAAGGGACGAGGAGGGCCGCGGCCCTCCTCTTTCATTTTCGGTTGTCGCAGGTGTGAGCTGGAGACGAAGTGATCGAACGATGATCGTGTACGAACCTGCTGTCGAGCTGAAGCTGCCCCGGGCTGCGCGTCCCCGCCGCCGCGAGCTTGTAAGCTTCCTGCGCCGGGCTATCGATGCGACCGGGCTGGCCGGCGAAGTGAGCGTGCTGCTTACCGGCGACGCCGCGATCCGTGGGTTGAATCGGAAGTACCGCCATAAAGATAAAGCGACCGATGTGCTGTCTTTTCCCGCGGCGGAGACGGCGGAGGGTGTAGCCGGCGATTTGGTGATATCGCTCGAGACGGCGCTTTTGCAGGCAGGGGAGCGTGGCCACACGCTGGAGATGGAGATCAAGGTGCTTCTCCTCCATGGACTGCTGCACCTGGGGGGCTACGATCACGAGGCCGATAACGGCACGATGCGCCGTAAAGAAGCACGGCTGCGCCGCGAGCTTGGATTGAAGCCGGGTCTGATTGAACGTGCGTATGGGCGGCCGTCGCGGCAGGTGGTGCGGGCATGATCTGGCTCAATGCAGCGATCGTCCTGGTCCTGTTGCTCATCCACACGCTGGCCAGCTATGTGGATCGCATCTACTCCGAGCTTGGCAAATTCCTTTCACGCGAGTTTGAAGACAACATGGAGGTGTGGGAACAGCAGATCGAGCCGACGCTAGGCTTCTCGCGCGAGCGGCTCGCACTCTGCGCTGCGGTACTGGCGCAGCTCTCTCTCGCCGCCATCGTGCTCGTTATCGGCGCCATCCTTTTCGGTCGCGAGGGCGAGGTTGGGCCGCCTACCTTGCTCGGTGTCTTGCAGGCCGCGCTGGGTATCGTGCTGGTGGTCCTGATCTTCAGCCGTCTCCTACCCTATGCCTTCTTCACGCGGACCCGTGGCGCATGGGTGCTGAAATGGCGCTGGCTACTGCGGCTTTGCTTCTTCCTGGTACTGCCGGCGGAGCTGACGCTTGAGTTTCTGCTCTCCATCGTTTCGCTGGCACAGCCACCTCAAGACGAAACCAAGGAGAGTGAAGGCGATGCAGTCGATGCGTTGATCGAAGCGGGCGAAGAGGAAGGCATCCTGGAGGAGAGCGACCGGGACCTGGTGCGCTCCGCTGTCGAATTCGGCGACAAGATTGTGCGCGAGCTGATGACGCCGCGCCCATCGGTCTTTGCGGTTGCCGCGGAAACCACCCTTGCCGACTTTCTCGCGATGCTGGAAGCGCGGCCCTTCTCTCGCGTGCCCGTCTTCGAAGGCACGCTGGATACCGTGACCGGCATCGTCTTCTCGCATGATCTGCTGCAGGTTGCCGACAAGGATGCGTCGGCGCGCACCGTTGCCAGCCTGCAGCGGCCCGCAGCGTTTGTGCCGGAGACCAAGCGCGTGAACGAGCTGCTGCGCGAGATGCAGCGCGAGAAGCAGCACATGCGCATCGTGATTGACGAATATGGCGGCGTCGCGGGGCTGGTGACGATTGAGGACCTGCTCGAAGAGATTGTTGGCGCCATTACGGATGAACACGAAGACGACAGCGAAGCCAACCAGCCGAAGCAGGAGAGCGACGGCGTGTGGATCGTTCCTGGCAATCTGGAGGTGGATGCTCTGGAAGCCCTGACCGGTGATGAAGCGTTGCGAGACAATCATTACGCCGCGACGACGGTTGCAGGATTGGTGAGCGAAGTCGCCGGGCGGATTCCGATGGCGGGTGAAGTAGTGCTGGCGGGCAGGACGCGACTGGAGATATTGGCATCGACCGATCGGCGAGTCGAACGCCTGCGCGTCTCTGCTGTCGAAACGCCAGCGGCTTAGGACGTAACGAGAGAGGATATTGCCAGTGCGATCGGGATTTGTCTCCATTATCGGCCGCCCGAATGCGGGCAAGAGCACGCTGCTGAACGCGCTGACCGGCGAGAAGGTCGCCATCGTCACCGCGAAGCCGCAAACGACGCGAACCCGCATCCAGGGTGTGGTGGAAGTGCCTGCCAAGAAGGGCAAGTATCCGGCGGCGCAGATCGTCTTCGTCGATACGCCCGGCGTCCACAAGCCCAACACGCAATTGGATCGCCGCATGATGCAGGAGGTGCACGATGCGCTGGAGCAGCGGGATATTGTGCTGCTGATGCTGGATGCAACGCGCGAGCTCCGGCTGCCGGAAGATGCGGCCAGTGACAAGACTAAACGCGATCGTGCATCCAGTGAGGACATCTTTGCGCTGCAACTGATCCGCAAACTCGATTGCCCGGTCTTTCTCGTCATCAACAAGATCGATCTCGTCGACCGCGAGAAATTGCTACCGCTGATTACCAAGCTGAGCGCGCTGCACAACTTCGCGGCCGTGGTTCCCATCTCGGCGCGCAAGCGCGACGGGCTGGACCGGCTCATCGCGGATCTGGTCAAGCATCTGCCGCAAGGGAAGCGGTACTATCCGTCGGAGCAGTATACGGATCAGCCCGAGCGGTTTCTGGTGGCTGAATTGATTCGGGAGCGCATCCTGATGGAGACCGGAGAAGAGGTGCCGTATGCTTCTGCCGTCGTGATCGAGCGGTATGAGGAGCCACCAGCGAATGCAAAGCCGCGCAAGGACGGCAAGCTGCCGGTCACCAGCATTGCGGCCGCCATCTACTGCGAACGCTCCGGCCAAAAGGCGATTCTGATTGGTAAGGGCGGCGCAAAGCTGAAGGCGATCGGAGCTTCGGCGCGCAGGGAGATCGAATCGCTACTGGGCACGCGCGTTTTTCTGGAATTGCACGTCATCGTCGAGGAGAACTGGCGGGAGTCGCGCGGTTTTGTCGAATCGCTGGACTGGCGGCGGCAGCTCACAGATCTTGCGGACAAACCGGGCGACAAGTAGCGCCTTCATCTGCTGACAGCAATCGATATTCCATGCGCGCTCGGACGCGCGATGCGCACATCGTTTCCGCATCCCGGACAATCGATGTGAATCTGTGAGCTGCCAGTCCACGCAATCTTCAATGTATGTGTGTGATGCACAAGCACGACGATCTCGCCAAGCTGTGCGCGACTATCCGTACGCTGCAAGTAAACATTCGTCGTCGGAGTCGAAAGATTGCCGCAATCGCGCACTGTGGTGCGCGTGGTCCATGCGTGATCCGGTGAGATAGTTTGATCCACGATTTGTTCGGTACAGACCGTGCAGGCAGTCACGATGCTGAGCAGGGAACCGGATACAGCAACAGCGAGCCAGCGCGAGAAAGAACAGGTTCGCAGCGCCATCTAGTCGCGTGCGCTGATGCCGAGCGCCTTCATCTTGCGATAGAGATGGGTGCGGTCCAGCCCGAGCGCCTCGGCGGCGCGACTCATGTTGCCGTGGCACTCATCCACCTTCTTCAGGATGAAGTCGCGCTCGTAGGCGTTCCGCGCTTCCTGCAACGAGTTGAAGTCTGCCGTAAGTCTGCCTGGATCGCGGTGCACCAGCATCGGCAGATGCTTGCGTTCGATGCGCGTGACCTGCGGATTCAGGATGACCAGCCGCTCGACCAGATTGCGCAGCTCACGCACATTGCCCGGCCAATGATACTGCTTCAGCAGGCCCAGTGCCTCTTCGCTGATCTCGATGCGAGGGCGGCCATATTCGCGGCCGAACTCGCTCAGGAATTCGCGCACCAGGATCGGGATGTCCTCGCGACGATCGCGCAATGGGGGCACGTAAAACGGAATGACGTTGAGCCGGTAGAAGAGATCCTCGCGAAAGTTGCCGCGCGCGATCTCGTCTTCCAGGTTCTTGTTCGTCGCGGCGATAATCCGCACGTCGACGCTCACTGGCTGCGACGTCCCCACCGGTGTAAAGCGCTGCTCGTCCATCGCGCGCAGCACCTTGGCCTGCGTCTTCAGGCTCATGTCGCCGATCTCATCGAGGAAGAGAGTCCCGTTGTTGGCGCGCTCCAGCGTGCCTCGCTTCTCCGGCGGGCCGCCGGGGACGGCGCCGTGACGATAACCAAAGAGCTGGATTTCGATCGAGTCCTCCGGAATGGCGGCGCAGTTCAGCTCAATGAAGACACCCTCGCGGCGCAGACTTTCCGCGTAAATCTCGCGTGCGATGATCTCCTTGCCTGAACCGGATTCGCCAAAGATGAGCACGCGTCCGTTGGTGGGCGCCATCAGCTTGATCTGCTGACGCAGTGCCTTGATGGGCACGCTCTCTCCCGAGATGTGCGCGCGTGGCGAGAGCTGACGCTTCCACTCCTCGTTTTCGGCACGCAGGCGGCGTGCTTCGACTGCATTTTTCAGCAGGATGAGCGTGCGTTCGAGCGAGAGCGGCTTCTCAAGGAAATCGAATGCCCCAAGTTTGGTGGCGCGGACTGCGCTTTCGATTGTTCCGTGACCAGAGATGATGATGACTTCCGGCCGGATCTCGCTCTCAAGCTGTCGGATTTCCTGCAGTACATCCATGCCGTCACGGTCGGGAAGCCAGATATCGAGTAACACTGCCTCGTAGGTGGCATCGCGCAGCAGCACCATGGCCTCACCGCCGGTCGCTGTTGTCGTAACGGTGTAGCCGTCCTCAGCAAGGATTTCGCCCAGCGAGTCGCGTATGTCGGCTTCATCGTCGACGATGAGGACGTGACTCACGAAGGCAACTCTGCAGTTGCCGAAATGGCATTTTCGGGTGTGGTGATATCGGCAAACGGCAACTCGATGATGAAGCGCGCGCCGGCTGGTTTGTTCTCCTCCACGCGGATGGTCCCCTGGTGCTCCTGCACGATCTTCGATGCGATGGCAAGGCCGAGACCGGTGCCGCGCTGTTTGGTGGAAAAATATGGCAGAAACAACCGCTCGCGCATATCGCTGGTCACCCCGGGGCCAGTGTCGGCGACGATGATCTCAGCCATGGTGCGCCCAGGATTCTCCCCCGTAGTGAGTGTGATCTGCCGATGCAGTGTACCCTGCATCGCTTCCGCGGCGTTGTCGATAAGATTGGCCAGCGCGCGGCGGAGCGCATCCTTGTCGGCCATGACCAGAGGCAGATCCGCGGCGTATCGCCGCTCGACGCGGATATCGTCCATGCGTCCGGCAAAGATTAGTAGCGCGGCGTCGACAATGGAGTTCAGGCTGATGGGACGAGGCGACGCTACCGGGAATTGTGCCAACGCGCCGAACTGATCGACCAGCGCACGCACCGTCTCGACCGAACTGAGAATGACCTCGCTGCAGTGGCGAATGACGGTTGGGGTATCTGGCGTGGGCTTCTCGATGTGGCGGCGGATACGCTCGGCGGACAGCGAAATAGGCGTCAGCGGATTTTTTATCTCGTGCGCGACACGCTGCGCCACCTCTTTCCATGCTGCCTGCCGCTGCGCACGCAGCACCTCCGTCATATCTTCCAGTACCAGTACATAGCCACGCTCCTGCTGCGGTTGATCCAGGATGGCGAGGGTCACGGAAAGCCGCCGTGATCCGCTCGAGGTGGAGAAATCAATCTCAGAACCCGCAATGCGCATGCGCTGGCTGCGCCTCAGCAGCCGATGTACCTCTTCGCTGATGGCAGGAGGAAAGGCCACGTCCACCGGAAGATTGGCAAGCGCGTGTTCGATATCGGTTGCGCTGGTCTGAAGATCCAGCAGGTCGAGCATGGCGCGGTTGGAGAGCAGGACGGAGAGCCGGGCGTCAAGCGTGGCGACCCCGCTCGGGATGGTGTCGAGGATGAGTTCGAGTTCGCGCCGGCGATCAGCTAGGGTGCGATTCACCTCCGAGAGCTGAGCCGTGGAGGTTTCGGCAAGCGCGCGGCTTTGCTCCAGATCGGAGGCCATTGCATTGAAGGAATGAATGACTTCGCCGAGCTCTTCGGTGGCGCCCACCGTGACGCGATGGCTGTAATGTCCAGCGCTGATCTGCTCCATGGCATCGGCCAAAGTTTCAGCAGGACGCGTCACCTGTTTGGCGAGATAGAGTGCCAGCCAACTGCTGGCAAACAGTGTAAGCACCGTAAGCAGCAGCATGAGCAAAAAGTACGTGCTGCGGATACGATTGCGGCCGCGAAAGAGCTGCCAATAGCTCTCGGCACCAGATCGGATGGTGCCAACGGTGCGTGACAGTCCGGCCGGCATAGGAAGTGCAACCACGACCAGACTGGACGAGGGCGTGGCGGAGGTGCCCAGGACATAGTCGACGCCACCGACGGTCAGGATCGGTTGGTCGGTGCGGCGCGCGGCGGCCAGTACAAAGGCAGGCAGCGTTTCATCCGCAGCAGGCTTGGTTGCATCGGCATCGTCCATCCACGGACGGATCTCCGAATGCCCGGTGGCGTTCCGCGGCACTGCATATTCCACGACCGGATCGTCATCGTTGTAGATGATGACGAAGCCGCCGGAAAGGGTGATGCGATGGCTTCGCACGACGCCGAGCGCGGAGAGAATATCCTTCTGTTCCAGGCTCCGGTCAAGCGTCAAGGAGCTGGCAAGTGACTCCGCTTCGGCGCGCGCGTTCTCTGCCGCATATTGCGAAAGTTCCAGCGCCACACGAGTGGAGTCCTCACGTAGTTGCGCTACGGGCTGCGAGAACCATCGATCGATGGAACGATTCATCAGCAGATAGCTGAAGAGAAACATGAACAGTGTGGGCGCGAAGCTCAGGATGAGCGCCCCAGAGAGCAGGCGGGTGCGGAGGCGCGAACCCAGCAGGCGGTTCTTGCCGTCGGCGTACAGTTTCAACACATTGCGGCAAAGCAAAACCAGCAGGACGACAAACAGCAGAAAGACCAGGATTGAAAGTGCAGTGAATAGGAAGATGCCGTTGCTGTTGCGCGGGTTCAGGAAGTGCAGATTGAAGGCGTTGAGGGCAATCAACAGAATCGCAGCCAGGCCCAGGCAGCCAGCGAGCAGGACGACGGTTACACGGCGGCTGCGAAACACAGGGCTCCTTCCTGAGGGCGCCGGTCGGTGCGCGAACCCTGCGATTATAGGCGTTTCCTGGTTCGTATCGCGGGCAGGTTCGTTGGCCTGGTCGCAAGATTTCATCGATGTTCGGCTGCATTTCGCCGTCAGCTGTGGCATCCTAGTGAACGCTATGATCCATGCCAAGCTGACACAACTCGCGCTACCGTTTTCACTGGCAGGCCTGCTCCTGGTTGCCGGTTGCAACAAGAACCAGCCACCACAGAATGCAGAGCAGCCTGCGGCGAGCCAGCCGGCAACGCCTGCGCCCGCGTCGCCTCCACCCGGCACGGCAGCGCCGGCAACCTCCAGCCCCGCCCCGGCTGCGCCCGCCAACACTCCACCACCACCGCCTCCTCCGCCACAGCCGGTGACCTACACCATTCCCGCGGGAACACGCATAACCGTCCGGCTGGCACAGACGATCGCATCGAACACGGCGCATGTGGGAGATTCCTTCGATGCCACCGTGACGTCGCCGATCATCGTGAAGGGCAAAACGCTGGTGACGACCGGTTCCACCGCCAGCGGTACGGTGACCGCGGCTAACTCACGGGGCAAGTTCAAGGGCGCGGGTGTTCTGTCACTGGAGCTGGCAAGCCTGCGGATCGCCGGAAGCCGCACTCCCATTGATTCCAGTATCTGGAGCCGTACTCTCAGCGGCAAGGGCAAGCGCACTGCCGGCTTCATAGGCGGCGGCGGGGGCGCCGGCGCACTCATCGGCGGTCTGGCCGGGGGCGGCAAGGGTGCGCTCATCGGCGGACTGGTGGGCGCCGGCGGCGGTACCGCAGCAGGAGCGTACACCGGAAACCAGCAGGTCGTTGTCAGCGCCGAATCGCCACTCACCTTTACCCTGCGGAACAGCGTAAGCGTCAAGGTGATGCCGTAATTCGCGGTACGCGGAAAAATGAAGGGCGCGGCAATTGCCGCGCCCTTCGTCGTTTCGCATTCCAAGCGAATCAGGCTAGCACATCGCGGATAGGCCGGTATGGCTTATCTTGCGACTGCGCGACTGCCTGATAGGTCAGTGTGCCGGCATAGGTATTCACGCCCTCGGCCGTACCGTTGTCCGACAGGATGGCTTGCTTTGCCCCGAGCTGCGCAATCTTCATCACGTAAGGGAAGGTCGCATTGGTGAGTGCAAGCGTCGAGGTATTTGGCACAGCCGCGGGCATATTTGTCACGCAGTAGTGCACCACTCCGTTCACTTCATAAGACGGATTGCTGTGCGTGGTCGGCTTCGCGGTCTCGATGCAGCCGCCCTGGTCGATGGCAACGTCCACGATAACGGCGCCCTTCTTCATCTTTGCCACCATCGCAGCGGTCACGATCTTCGGAGCGGCAGCGCCCGGAATCAGCACACCGCCGATCACCAGGTCTGCTTCGCGTGTGGTGTGCGCAAGGTTGTAGGAGTTCGAAGCGAGGGTGAAGACGCGCCCGTTGAAGATGTCGTCCAACTCGCGCAGCCGGTTCAGGTTCAAATCGATCAGCGTGACCTTCGCTCCCATGCCAAGCGCGATCTTCGCCGCATTTGTGCCCACGATCCCGCCGCCGATGATGCAGACGTTCGCCGGCGTCACGCCCGGAACGCCGCCCAGCAGCAGGCCGCGGCCGCCTTTTTCCTTTTCAAGATAGGTAGCACCGACCTGCACGGACATGCGGCCGGCCACCTCGGACATTGGTGTCAGCAGCGGAAGCGCGTTGTTTCGGTCGCGGATGGTCTCATATGCGATGCCGGTTACTTTCTTCTGCAGCAATTGATCCGTCAGCACGGGTAGCGGTGCCAGGTGCAGATAGGTGAAGAGCGTGAGGTCCGGGCGGAAGAAGCCATACTCCTTCTCCACCGGCTCCTTTACCTTCACCACCATATCGGCGTTGCCCCACACGTTATGAGCAGAGCCGACGATCTCCGCGCCGGCCGCCTGATAGTCGTCGTCGGCAAAGGCGGAGAGTTCGCCGGCGTGGGTCTCCACCAGCACCTTGTGGCCGGCCTCGGTCAGCGCCTTCACGCCCGCAGGCGTAATGCCGACGCGGGTTTCATGGTCTTTTATTTCCTTCGGCACTCCGATGATCATGCATTCTCCTAGTTCTCTGAAAATATCGGTGGCGCGATGTCGGCCAGGGCGGAGCTAGTCCGCGTTATCGATCTGAGCGCGCTGCAGCTTGTCCGAGTAGTCGATGTAAACCGATTTCCACGTGGTGTAGAAATCCAGCGCGCCGGTGCCGCCCTCGCGGTGACCATTGCCGGTCTGCTTCACGCCGCCGAAGGGCAGATGGACCTCCGCACCGATGGTGGGCGCATTCACATAGGTAATGCCCGCCTCAAGGTCGCGAATGGCACGGAAGGCTTTGTTCACGTCGCGCGAGTAAAGGGCGGTGGAAAGACCGTACTCGATGCCGTTGGCGATGCGAATCGCATCCTCCACGCCGTCGCACTCGATCAAGCTCAGCACCGGCCCAAAGACCTCTTCCTGCGCGATGCGCATCTTCGCCTGCACTTTACCGAAGATGGTGGGTGCGAAGAAGTATCCCTTGCTATGCGCGCCTTCAGCCAGCGTCACGCCGCCCTGCAGCAGCGCCGCGCCTTCCTCCTGCGCGATCTTGGTGTAGCGCGTAGAGGTCTCGATCTGCTGCTTGTTGATCTGCGGACCCATCTCGATGGTCTCTTCGAGACCGTTGCCGACCCGCAGCTTCTTTGCGCGGTCGACGATCCGTGCAGTGAATTCCCCGGCCACCCGCTTGTCCACAATCACACGGCTGGTCGCCGTGCAGCGCTGGCCGCTGGTGCCGAATGCGCCCCACACCGCGCCGTCGAGCGCGAGATCGAGGTTTGCGTCGTCGAGCACGATCATCGCGTTCTTGCCACCCATCTCGAGCGAGCACGGCTTGAAGCGTGCAGCGGCATTCTGGCCCACGATGCGTCCCACTTCGCTCGATCCGGTAAAGGAGATGGCGCGCACCTTGGGATGCTCCACCAGCGGCGCGCCAGCCTCAGGACCGAAGCCGGTGACGATGTTGACAACGCCGTCGGGCAGACCGGCCTCCATCAGCATCTCGACCAGGTGGAAGGTCGAGAGCGGCGTGTCTTCCGCCGGTTTGATGACGCAGGTATTGCCGCAGACCAGAGCCGGGAAGATCTTCCACGACGGGATGGCCATGGGGAAGTTCCACGGCGCGATCATGCCGCACACGCCTACCGGCATGCGGATGGACATGGCGAACTTGTTCTGTAGCTCGGAGGGCGTGGTCTGACCGAAAAGGCGGCGCCCTTCGCCTGCCATGTAGTAGGCGGTGTCGATCGCCTCCTGCACGTCGCCGCGGGTCTCGCTCAGCACCTTGCCCATTTCGCGTGTCATGTCACGGGCAAACTCTTCCTTGCGCTTCAGCAGCAGCTCGCCACAGCGGTAGAGGATCTCCGCCCGCTTCGGGGCGGGCGTCAGGCGCCACGTCTCGTAAGCTTTCGCAGCGGCCTGGACGGCAGCGTCGACATCGGCTGCTTCCGACGATGCAAAGACGCCGACGACGTCGCTGGTGTCCGCCGGGCTCAGGTTCTCAAAGGTCTTGCCGCTCTTTGCGGGAACGTACTTGCCGCCAATCAAATTGCCATAGGTCTTTGCGGATGCCATCGACTGTCCTTGCAGAAGGGAAATAGCCAAACACGAAAGCATAGCTGAGTTGCCGCCCACACTGCCAATCCGGACGGCGCATGGAGAAGGAGGGAGTGCGGGAACTTTTGCTCCCCGGTCCTCGTATTCTCAGACGAGGGAGGGAGTCATGATCCTCAAATTTCTTCTCTGGTGTGTGTTGCTGATCCTGTGCTGGCCGCTCGCGCTCCTGGCGCTGGTCCTTTACCCCATCGTGTGGCTGCTGCTCCTGCCCTTCCGGCTGCTGGGCATTGCCGTTCACGGTGCGCTGGATCTAGTGGCCGCGCTTATCTTTTTGCCGGGACGTCTGCTGCGCGCTGCATAGCCGCCTGGCGATGGCTTTCAGCTGGCCGGTCCCAGCCTTGTCTTGTCTGCTTAGCTTGGTGAAACGCGCGCCGCGCGGGGGCCAGCACGGCGCGAATGTTTATAGACTTCCGGTTGGGACTGCGCCAGCACGCTCGTAATTGACGAAAATGACGCCTTTCGAGGTGACTGTGCTTTCCGTCACCTTGAATGCCGCCGGGATCGTGCCATCGGTAAACAATCGTTTTCCACCGCCCAACGTTATGGGAAATATCTTCAGCCAGAACGCATCGATCAAATCATGCTTCATGAGCGTCTGAACGAGATTTGCGCTTCCATAAACGTGCAAATCCGGCCCTTCCTGTTGCTTGATTTTGGTAATTTTTTCCGCAATATCTCCGTTTAGAAACACGGACGGCTGCCATTCGTGAGACGTCATGGTATTTGAGGCGACGTACTTGGTCGCTGTATTGACGGCTGGCCAAATGTCATTGTGTTGCGGCCAGAATCGTGCCCAGATGTCAAAGGTTTTGCGCCCTAGCAACAAGTCAAACGGCAGGTTCATCTGCTTTTGCATGGCCGCTGAAGAAACAGCGTCGGTGTGTGGACCCATCCAGCCGCCATGCGCGAAGCCGCCACTGGTATCTTCCTCTGGCCCGCCAGGGGCTTGTATGACTCCATCCAGGGAGACAAATTCAAGCACGTTGAGTTTTCTCATGACTGAGTTCCTTTCGAGTCCTATCTGACTTTGCCCGTCGGGCCGGCACGGCCGGCAGTGTTGTCACTGCTGCTCAGTTGCTTCCTACGGAGCCGGGAAGAAAAGAAGCTCGCGCACCTCGCCCACCGCATCGCTGAAGATGGCACCCCTGCGGGCCCACGCGAGTGCCTCGTCCATATCGGCGCATTCCAGTATCCAAAATCCGCCCATGTGCTCCTTGGTCTCGGTGTACGGTCCGTCGGTGACGCGCACTGTACCATCGCGCTGGCCCCGCAGCGTCTTTGCGCTCGCGGCCGGGGAAATGCCGCAGGCGAACTTCCTCACGCCGGCAGCAATCAGTTCGCGGTTGAGCGCGTGGATCTCTTCGATCATCGCTGCGGTCACGGTGGACGGGTCGAAGTCGTCGGGGAGGTAGTTAGCAACTAAATATTGCGGCATGAAATCTCCTTTTTTCTGGAACGGTTTTCGCATGGGCCGGTTGCCATCGCGGGCGATCTCGGCGACACCAGCTTTCGGGTTTAACAAGCGCGGCTATTTGTTGGCGGTCTGATTTGGCAGCTGAGCTCGTTTAGCTACTTTGTGCTGGATCTGCTCTTCTGTCAGGACGGGTGCGAAGTCTTCCATCTCAAAGATCTGGCGGATTTCGATTTCGGACTCGCCGGCGTGGAAGACTGGGCAACGCTTGACCCACTCGATGGCCTCTTCGAGGGAGTTGACCTGCCAGAGCCAGAAGCCGGCGATGAGCTCCTTGGCCTCGGCGAAGGGGCCGTCGATGACGGTATGAGACCCGCCGGAGAATTTGACGCGTGCGCCTTTGGAGCTGGGATGGAGACCATCCATGGCGAGCAGGACGCCAGCCTTCATGAGCTCTTCGTTGAACTTGCCCATCTCCAGCAGGGCCTGTGGATCGGGAAGAGCGCCTTTTTTTTCTGTCTCCGGGGTTGCTTTGACGATGACCATGAATCGCATTGCGAAATCTCCTTGGGTTGAGAGATGGGTGGCTTGCTTTCGGGTTTAACTATTTGCTGGCTAACCGGTGAACTCGGTTGAGAGCGCAGTTGGATCGCTTTCGTACTGGCTCCCCTGCTGATCCGTCGAACGGGATGCGGCCGAGTCGACATGAGAACGAAATTTAATCAATGCCGCCCCAAATTTGTCTGGGTGCTACGGACGCGCAAACCTTTCCAGGGGGCGCTGCCCCCCGCCTTCACTATGTCGTCGAACGGCCGGACCGGAATTCGACACATCGTCCAGGATTTTTTTTTTGTGTGTGTGTGGCGCTTTAGTTCGAACTGGCGTTACTGAACGTATTGCAGGCGCGCATGTCGCCGCTCTGCAGTCCACGCTGGAACCAGTTCATGCGCTGCTGCGAGGTGCCATGGGTGAAGCTCTCCGGCGCAACATAGCCCTGGGTCATCTTCTGCAGGTGATCGTCACCCACGGCGGCGGCGGCCTGTAGGCCCTGCTGAACATCGTCGGCGTGAATGATGTTTCTCTGCCGTCCACTATGCGCCCACACGCCGGCGTAACAATCTGCCTGTAGCTCAAGCGCGACCGAGAGCTGGTTTCCTGCCGACGGGTTGTAGGCGCGAAGCTGCTCGACCTTCTGCTCCGTGCCCACCAGTTTCTGCACATGGTGGCCGAGTTCATGCGCGATCACGTAGGCCTGCGCAAACTCGCCGCCAGCGCCGAAGCGCTTCAGATCGTTCCAAAATCCCAGGTCGATGTACACCTTTTCGTCCTGCGGACAATAGAACGGCCCGGTGGCCGCACGTGCCGACCCGCAGCCGGAGTAGGTGGCATTTCGGAAGAGCACCAGCTTGGCATGGCGGTAGCCGGGCAGGATGCCGGTCCACGTCTTCTGCGCGTCGTCCAGCACGAAGGAGACAAGCTGCGCCGATCGCTGCTCGTCCGCCGAGGGTGGGGCCGCCGGCTGCTGCTGCTGCTGTACCGCACCGGAATTGCCCATCAGGTACGCGCCGATGAAGTTGCGCCCGGTGATCAGGCTGATGACAAGCAGGATCAGCAGCCCGCCGATCCCCAGCCCACGTCCACCGCCAAAACCGATGCCGCCGCCGCCTTCGCTGCGCCTGTCCTCGACATCTCCACTCAGCCCACCCGGTGTCCAGTCCATGGCTATGCCTCCCGCTCCCGCATTGCCCACTAGTGTGTCGTATCGACTGCGTGGTGTCACGTTTCATGTGACGCGGCCGCTATCGTGATGAAATTGACCGAAGGGAGCCTCCGGAACGTGACGGCATTGTGCATCTTCACTATCGGCCATTCGACCCGCCCCATCGCCGAATTCCTCGAGATGCTGCAGGCGCATGGCATTCGGCGGCTCGCGGACGTACGAACAGTCCCTCGCTCCCGCCACAATCCGCAATTCAATCGTGAGGATCTCGCACATGCTTTGCACAACCGGCGAATCCACTATCGCCACATGCCGGCTCTGGGAGGTTTGCGACACCCGCGACGCGATTCAGGGAACACCGCATGGCGCAACGCCAGCTTTCGCGGCTATGCCGACTACATGCAGACACGGGAGTTTGCGCAGGCGCTCGATCTTCTGATCGAACTCGGCAGAGAAGAGCCAACTGCGGCGATGTGCGCGGAAGCCGTCCCATGGCGCTGTCATCGTTCCCTGATCGCGGATGCGTTGCTGGTGCGCGGCGTTGACGTCCTCGAAATCGTCAGCGCAACGCGCAGCACGCCGTTGACCCTCCATCCCTGGGCACACGTTGAGGGCACTACCGTGACCTTTCCAGGCGAACAGCAGACGCTGCCGCTTTGATCGCGAACTGTTCCACCTAAACGAATGGATCCCTTTCACAATCTATATCTTGCAGCGATTCTGCCCGTCAGCTGATGCGGTTTGTCAGAGGATTTATCCGGCTGCAGAAGCCAGCCGGAATTCGGCGTTTTCCACAGGCGATACGTGTCGCCGTTTCCCAATTCGGAACCCCAAATCGGGAGTAGGGATGACGATAGGGGGCCGGGGTAACCCAGAGGTTGACTTTGAGGGAACCACCTTTGTGTCATAGGCGCGTTCTTTTTTGGGGCCTTACAATCCATCTGTAGACTTTCCCCGAAGGAAGACCAGACAGGCCGCCCAGATGGCAAGTAACGGATTTCACTCACGTTCTTCGCGCTCGCATGGCATGCGATCGCTCTTCAGCGTCTTCTCCTCCGACCTGGCGATCGATTTGGGTACGGCGAACACTTTGGTGTATGCCCGAGGTAAGGGGGTAGTGGTCAATGAACCCTCCATCGTGGCAATCAATAAGAACACCGGCGAGATCGAGGCTGTCGGTATCGAGGCCAAAGAGATGCTGGGCCGCACCCCGGGAAATATCGTCGCCATCAAGCCGATGAAGGATGGGGTGATCGCGGACTTCAAAGTCACCGAGAAGATGCTGAATTACTTCATCCGCAAGGCCCACAACCGCAAGATGCTGGTGCATCCGCGGATCGTGATCGGCGTGCCGTCGGAGATCACGCAGGTGGAAAAGCGCGCGGTCGAAGATTCGGCCTATCGCGCCAAGGCCAGCGAAGTCTTCCTGGTGGAACAGGCGATGGTGGCCGCTATCGGCGCAGGTCTGCCCATCACGGAGCCGAGTGGCAACATGGTCGTCGATATCGGCGGCGGAACGACAGATATTGCTGTGATCTCGCTCTCTGGAATTGTGTATTCGCGCTCAGTCCGCATGGCGGGCAATCAGATGGATGAGGCAGTGATGAACTACCTCAAGCGCAAATACAACCTGCTGATCGGTGAGCGCACCGCGGAACAGATCAAGATGGAGATCGGCTCGGCCTATCCGCTGGACAAGCCGTTGCAGATGGAGATCAAGGGCCGCAACCTGATCGAGGGCGTACCGAAGACGATCACGATCGACGACTCGGAGATACGCGAAGCACTGACCGAATGTATCGCCGTCATTCTGAATGCGATTCGCGTGGCCTTGGAACGTACGCCGCCGGAGCTTTCCGCCGACATCAGCGATCGCGGCATTGTGCTGACCGGCGGCGGCGCGCTGATCAAGAACCTGGACAAGCGGATTCGCGAGGAAACCGGACTTCCGGTGTCCATTGCGGACGATCCACTGAAGTCCGTTGTGCTGGGCACCGGCAAGATGCTTTCGGACTTCCGGCTGCTGCGCAAGATCAAGATCGAGTAAGAAGCCTCCCGGAACAACAGGCCATCACGGCCGCGGAGTCGACACACTGCACCACTGGAAGTAACGGACCATGGAAACCTTCCTCGAGCGCTACAAGAACATCATGGTCCTCTCTGTCGTGCTCCTGGCGCAGTTCCTGGGGCTGGCAGTTCAGGTACGGACGCCGGAGGCGCGCGGCAGCGACGGCAAGAGTGTGCGGCTGCTGCGCTACTGGGTGGTCGCCATGATGTCCCCGCCGGAGAAGGTGATGTCGCATACCGGAACCGGCGTGCGCGGCTTCTGGGGCAGCTACATCGATCTGCGGCATACACAGGAAGAGAACCAGGCGTTGCGGGAGCAGGTGGAACAGCTTCGCCTGGAGCAGGCGGCGCTGCTCGAAGATGCGAAGCAGGGCCAGCGGCTGCAGGAACTGCTCGATTTCCGTCAGAAGTACATCTACAAGACGGTGCCAGCGCAGGTCATTGGCACGGGCGGCAGCGATCAGTCGCGCATTCTCACCATCGACAAAGGCTCCAAAGATGGTCTGGCGCGCGATCAGCCTGTGATTACGCCGGATGGCATCGTGGGCAAGCTGGTGGAGGTATTTCCGCATACCTCGCAGGTGCTGGAGATCAATGACCAGACCAGCGGCGCCGGTGTGCTGCTGGAAAAAACCCGGCTGCGCGGCGTGCTGCGCGGCAACGCCTATGGGCAGCCGCAGATCATCAATGTTCTACCCGACGACCGCGTCAAGCCGGGCGAACAAGTTGTTACCAGCGGCGGCGATCAGATCTTTCCACGCGGTCTCTCTGTGGGCACGGTGCAGAAGATCGTAAGCGATCCGGACCGTGAGCCCTATGTTGACATCGTTTTGAAGCCCTCCGCGAACCTGCAGCACCTGGACGAGGTGCTGGTGGTGACGGAGACGAGCGATCAACTGCCGGTGGCAGCAAAACGCGACCTGGCGAAGAGCGAGGCCGCCGGTGCGGAAGAGGTAGAGATACAGCGGGCGTCCGATATTCTGGCGGAAAAGCTGCCCGGTCTGGAGGATCCGAATGCGCCGAAGAGCGATGGCGATTCGAAGCCGATTGCGTTCGACCTGCAGCCGTTGAAGCCGTTGACTGCGGCGCGTCCAGACCGATTTTCTCCCAGCCGAGGTGCGTCCGGCGTCGCAGATGACTCCTGGCAAAGCCGCAGTGATCCCCCCGTCGGACCGTACGACTACGCTGACGAATGATCGCGCGCAGGCCGCAAAGCATGCGAAGAAACCGGCTGCCAATCCGGATGCTGCGCCGGATAGCGCACCGCACACGAACCAGGAGAGCTTCATCATTCCCGGTACAGCGACCGGCCCCGACCGGCCTCTCGTGAATCCGGAGAAGACGGCATCGGTGAAGACAGGTACGGCCATGACGGCTGGTGCGGGTGCACCGGTTGTCCCTGTCGCCGCATCGGCGAAGGAGCAGCACCAGTAATGCCCGTCTTGATGGCAAATTCGCGCCGGGAGCTGGACTCACAGCAGTTTCCATGGCCCGTTATGCTGGCGGCTCCGCTGCTGGCGGTGTTTCTGCAGGCGTATCTGCCGCTGCGCTATCCCCGGCTGGATGTCTTCGATTTGCCGCTGCTGGTGGTCATCTACTTTTCTGTGTCGCGGCGCAGTCCGATCGCCGGTACGGTGATAGGCGCCATCGTCGGTTTACTGCAGGACGGAGTGACGCATCGGCCGATCGGTATCCACGGCATCGCAAACACGATCATCGGCTTTCTGGCTGCTTCTATCGGACTGAGGATCGATGTTGATAATCCGATCACGCGGATGCTGATGATCTTCGTTTTCACGCTGGTGGACAGCTTTCTTTATCTGGTGATCGTGCGTCATTTGATTGCCGAACCGCTGGCGTGGAGCTGGATACACCAGATTGTGCGCGCGGCGGTAAATGTCGCGTTGGGTCTGGTGCTCTTCGCTGCGCTGGACCGGACCAGGTTACGGGGCTGATGGCTGCGGGGTTAGTGCAATGAAGTGCAGAGAGAGCAGTGAGGTGAAGCAAGCATGAGCGGAATGCGGGACGAGAAGATTCCGGCGCTCAAGCTGGCGGTGGTGCAGTACGTCATCGTCGCGATCCTCGCCGTGCTCATTACCGGACTTTGGCGATTGCAGATTCTCGGCGCCAGCAACTGGCGCGAGCTTGCGGAGGCCAATCGCATCCGCAAGGTTCCGATCCTGGCGCCACGCGGCCGGCTCTTCGATCGCGAGGGGCGTCTGCTGGTGGACAACTATCCATCGGTTTCGTGCTTTCTGGTGCAGGATCAGACGCAGAACATGCAAACCGACCTGCCGAAGATCGCGCGCGGGCTGCACATGACCGTCGATCAGATTCAGGCCATCCTGATGAAGTACCGCGGCGGCCCAAAGTATCAGCTTGTTCCGCTCAAGGCCGACATCACGCCGGATGAGAAAGAGTTCATCGAGGCGCATCGCGATGAGCTTCCGGAGCTGGAGACGATCGATGAGCAGCGCCGGCTTTATCCGCGCGATGGTTTTGCCGCGGCCCTGATTGGTTACACCGGCGAGGTCAGTGAGGACATGCTGAACCAGGCCAGATATGCCTATTACGAGCCAGGCGATGTGGTGGGGCGTTCGGGCGTGGAAGAGAGCTATGACGCGCTGCTGCGCGGCACCGATGGCTCGCGCGATGTGCTGGTGGACAGCCATGGCCGGGAGGTAGGACGGCTCGGCGTACGAGCGGGCGATCCCCGGCATGGATCTGAAACTGAGCATCGATCTCGACATCCAGCGCACGGCGGAACTGGCTCTGGGCAACCGGAATGGCGCGGTGATCGCGATGGACCCGCACACCGGCGAGGTGCTGGCTCTGGTGAGCCATCCGTCATTCAACCCAAACGACTTTGCCGTGCGCGTGCAGCGCGATACCTGGGCAAAACTCATCACCGATCCCAACCATCCACTGATGGACAAGGCGATCCAGGACCAGCTCGCGCCCGGATCGACGTTCAAGCTGGTCATGTCAGTTGCGGGATTAGAGGAAAATGTGGCGCAGACCCTGAAGGTGAACTGTCAGGGCGGAGCCAACTTTTATGGCCGCTTCTTCGCCTGTGATGCCCATCATGGGGCGGTCGATATCAACAATGCCATCCCATTCTCCTGTGACACGTACTACTACACGCTGGCGGAGCGGCTGGGCATTGAGCCGATTGCGAAGTGGGCGCATGCGCTGGGCTTAGGGCAGAAAACCGGCATCGATCTGCCAAACGAGGCGTCCGGCGTGGTGCCATCCGAAGAGTGGAAGCTGAAGAATTACCACGAGAAGTGGTATGCGGGTGAAGTGATCTCGGTGGGCATCGGCCAGGGCGCGACGGCGGTGACGCCGGTGCAGCTTGCGCGCACGATCGGCGGCATTGCCTCCGGTGGCGCGATGCGGCGTCCGCACGTGGTCATCCAGGACCAGTTGCCTGAAAATTACCGGCAGGCCATCGTCGACTCGTATCCCGGAGCCGGGGATGCTTCTGTGCCCATTTCACCCGCAATATGGGAGACCATCACGGATGGCATGGCGAAGGTGACGGATCCGACCTGCGGCTACTG
This sequence comes from uncultured Acidobacteriaceae bacterium, assembly GCA_963815025.1. GTDB lineage: Bacteria > Acidobacteriota > Terriglobia > Terriglobales > Acidobacteriaceae > KBS-83. Next base: position 1,923,235 of record CAWFFD010000002.1, read on the forward strand.
CACGGGCCATCTGGTGCACCTGGAAGGCATCGACTTCGCGGGCAAGACCGGGACGGCGCAGGTCGTGAACCACAGCTTCGGCGCCAAGGCAGTTTCGAAGGATGTCGCCTCCCGCGCCAATTCCTGGTTCGTTGGTGTGGCCCCGCGCCGGAACCCGGATATTGTGGTCGCCGTCCTGTGGGAGCACGGTGGATGGGGCGCCGGCTCAGCCAAATTAGCGGCGCAGGTCATTCAGGCCTACGTGGACAAGCAGCGGCTGCAGGAGCATAACGTGCTGCAGGTCGAAGCCCAGCCGAAGCCAGAGGTTCCAACGGGTCAAGCGAGCGTTGACTCGCCGGCGAGGAAGACAGCACCGGCGAAGCCGACCGAAGTGGGGGCCATCTGGTCGGATCCGGCAGACCCGGATGCGATGGGTGGCAGGCGCGTGAAGGCGGCGCGGCCGCAGGATGCAAAGCGGTTGGCGTCCTTGCGCGCGGGACGGTTCTTCCTGAGAGATGTCAGGCCCGACGGTATTGGAGACCCCAAAGCCACGCAGGTGGCCACCGTCGAAGGAGCCCACTAACCATGCAGCGATTCCTGCGACTGCGCGACTTCGACTGGGTGCTGATGGCGATGGTGTTCCTGATGTCAGCGCTGAGCGTGCTCGAGATCTACTCGGCAACCATCAACACGAAGTTTCACGGATTTGAGAACAAACAGGTCCTGTGGCTGGTGGGCGGGACGGCGGCAATGCTGCTGCTCTCCTTCATCGACTACCACGTGCTCCTGGACTTCATCCATTGGATCTACGGGTTCTGTATTGTCTCGCTGCTGGTGGTGCTGGTAGCCGGGCAGAAGGTGCTGGGGGCGCGGCGATGGATCAAGCTGGGGAGCATTCACTTCCAGCCATCGGAATGGGTGAAGCTGATCCTGATCATCGCGGTGGCGCGCTACTTCACCAGCATGGCCGGCCGGGATCTGGATTGGAAAGACGTGGGAAAGGGGTTCCTGCTGGTCGGGCTGCCGATGGCGCTGGTGCTGAAGCAGCCGGATCTGGGCACGGCGCTGACCTATTTGCCGGTTCTGCTGGTCGGCTTGTTCCTGGGCGGTATCGGATGGAAAAAGGCGCTGATTATCGTATGCGCGGGCCTTGTGCTGATTGTGCCGATCTGGAAAGCCGGGTTGAAGCCCTACCAGAAGGCGCGTCTGACGAGCTTTATCTCGCCGGAGAACGACCCCCGAGGGTCTGGCTACCAGATCCGGCAATCACTGATTGCTGTAGGCGACGGGGGCGTGTGGGGCCGCGGCGTGGCCAAGGGCACGCAGACACAAGGCGACTTTCTGCCCATCCCCTACACGGACTTCATCTTCGCGGCATGGAGTGAGGAACATGGCTTTGTGGGTGCCGTCTTTGTCCTGCTGCTATACTTCTTCATACTGATGCGTTTGATACAGAACGCTCAGACAGCCGCAGACCTCTCCGGCACCCTGCTGATCATGGGCGTCGTCGCAGTGCTCATCTTTCAGATAGCCGTAAATGTCGGAATGGTCGTGGGGCTGATGCCAGTCACCGGGATTCCGCTGCCGCTGATGAGCTATGGCGGGTCTTCGGTACTGTTCACGTTCCTTGCTCTGGGCATCGTGATGAATGTCCGGATGAACCGGTTCGTGAACTAGATAAGTTGTACGGCGCCTGTCGACCGATGGGAAGCGGCGCCGAAAGAGTTTTGTAGGAATTTCAAGAAGCCGGCCAGGTGGATCACCGGGCCGGGCAGGATCAGGAATGAACACGCAGAGACGGGGAACGACCCCGCCCCACAATCGGGTAGGAGTGGTCACAAACTCTTTGCGCGTGGAAAGCCCCAGCAAAATCAATGATTTTTTCGGCCAACGGCGGCGCGATCGCGTCTTCCGCAGGTTGGTTCGTGAAATCAGAGCGGCTGTCCCTTGTCTGCACTCGTCTTGCCCGGCACTCCGGTCCGGAACTCCGGGAACGGGACTCGTCCTGTTCTGATCTGCCTCGTCTGCTGCCCGGGCCAGAAAGGGTCGCGGGCAAGAAAGAGGCAGTATGGCGAAAGAGATTTGTATTTCAACTACGCCGCATGAGACGCGGCTTGCGATCGTCGAGGACGATCTACTCACCGAGATCTATTACGAGCGCGAGAATGAATACACGCTCGCCGGTTCTATTTATAAAGGCAAAGTGACACGCGTGCTTCCCGGCATGCAATCAGCGTTCGTCGATTTGGGACTGGAACGCGATGCATTTCTCTACGTAACGGACTTTCTGGAAGAGCAGGAAGACTCGGAAGAATTCGCAGAAGCGTCGCAGGGCGAGGTGCGCAAGGAACGCCCGGAGACCGGTCGCAGCGGCGGCCGGCGCGGAGGCGGAGAGCGTGGTCCTGACCGCGGCTCAAGCCGCACCCAGGACCGCCCGGAACGGCCGGCGGCCGTCCAGGGAAGAGAACCAGCCAGCAGTGCCGCAGCCGAGGCTGAGGGGGAGCCAGCGGGCGAAGGCAGCAAGGGCCAGGATGAATTTCAGCAGGGTACCCGCCGCTGGCGTGGCCGTCGCGGCCGCCGCCGTGGGGTCCGCGGTCCTCAGGGACAGAACGAAGGGCAGGCGGCCGGCGGTGCGGAAACTACGGAGGAACAGGGCGAGTCCGGAGAGTTCGGCCCCGTCTCGATCGAAGCCGAGGCCGAAACATCAGCCGGGGGAACGGTAGCGGAAAGGTCGGACGCCGAAAGCAGGCAAGGTGGCCGTCGCGACCGCGGACGGCCGCAGCAGGGCTCGCCAGCAATTACATTGCCCGGCGAGGCATTGCAGAAATACGGCCAGCAGCCGCCCACAAGTGAGTTGCAGATAACGCAACTGGCAGATGAGCCCGAAGCACACCGGCCGCCACAGGTCACGGTTCGGCCATCCACGCTGGTGGAACAACCGATCGTCTGGGACGGAGTGAGCATAGCGCTGCCCGGGGAGACACTCTCACGGCATCGGGAGCGCCCCGCGCCCGATGTGGAGCAAACGATCCCGGAGTTGCACGCGGCGAAGAGTGAGAATGCCATCATCGATACTGCATTTCCGCCAGCGCAGGCCGAGAAACCCGCGCCCCTCGTTCTGGAGGAGGAAGAAGTCGAGGAGGGAGATGTTCCCAGCGCGCAAATCCCAGAAGAGCAGGAGGAAACCGGGTTTGATGCCCGGAATGCTTCTGCATCCCATCGCGTTGATCCCTCCTCGCCCAGTGAATTTCGACTGTCATCGCTGTTTGGCCGTGATTCCGAGCCAGTAGAGAAACGCGAGCAACCCGTTTCTGCTGTCGAAACTGCTGAGTCGAGGGAGTCCTATTCGGAGCAGATCGACACCGCCGTTCCCGAAGCCCCTGTTGTAGAGCAGCCAGCCGAAGAGCACAACGTTGCGGCGGCATGGAGCGCAACTGGCGCCGAAGCTCCGACGGAGCCCTCGCACGAAGCTGCCGCGCTCGACCATCTGCACGCCTTTACGCCAGGCGACGGGCAGGTGGAAGAGGAGGTTATCGATGAAGAAGAGTATGACTTCGCGCCTCTGCCAGAGCATGCCATCGCTCATGATGATGACGAGAGCGACCTGGTCGAAGAAGAGACGCGGATTCCGGGCGGCGCAGAGATTGGAGATTCGATCCGCGACGCCCAGATCGATCGTCAGGTGATTTCAAGCGACGACGACGACTTCGAGGACAGCGATGAAGAAGAAGAGGAGGGTGTCGAGGGGGAACAGCCCGCGGCAGTCTCTACTGAAGAGGGAACTCCCGCGCCGCGGCCTGGACGTAGCGACCGCCAGCGTGGACGCGAGCGGGAGCGCCGCGGACGAGGTCGCAACGGACGACGCCAATCTGCACAGACGAGCGACCTGCCGATCATCTCCGAACTGCTGAAACAGGGGCAGGAGATCCTGGTCCAAATTGCCAAGGAGCCGATCGCGAAGAAAGGCGCGCGCATCACCAGCCACATTGCGTTGCCGGGACGTTTTCTCGTCTTCATGCCGACGGTCAATCATGTCGGGGTGTCGCGCAAGATCTGGTCGGACGAGGAGCGGCAGCGGCTGAAGCGCATTCTGATCAGCGAAAAGGGTGAGGCCTCCGGCGGCTTTATCGTTCGCACCGCGGCAGAGAACGCGAGCGAAGAGGAGTTGCGCGCAGACCTGCGCTTCCTGATCAGCTTGTGGAACGAGATCAAGCAGCGTTCGGACAATGCCAAGGCGCCGGCGCTCATTTACCACGATCTCAATCTGGTGGAGCGCATCCTGCGTGATCAGGTTTCGGACAACTTTTCGACCATCTGGGTTGACTCCGAAACCGAGTACGAACGCATTGTCCGCTTTCTGAACCGCTTCCAGCCTTCGCTGGTACGGCGCGTCAAACTGTACACAAAGGAGACGCCGCTCTTCGAGCAATTCGGTATTCAGGATGAAATTACCAAGGCGCTGAAGTCAAAGGTGTGGCTGAAATCCGGCGGCTCGATCGTGATCAACCAGACCGAGGCGCTGGTGGCCATCGATATCAATACCGGCAAGTATGTCGGCAAGACGGCCAGGCTGGAAGACACCATCCTGAAGACGAATCTGGATGCAATTCCTGAAATCGTGCGGCAGATACGACTGCGCGATCTGGGTGGCATCATCGTCATCGACTTTATCGACATGGACGAGCGCAAGAACCGCCATAAGGTGATGGCAGCCCTGGAAGAGGAATTGAAATCGGATCGCGCGCCGTCAAAGGTTCTGCAATTCAATGATTTTGGCCTGGTAGCCATTACACGCAAGCGCGTCAAACAATCACTGGAGCGGACGTTGAGCGTGCAGTGCAACATCTGCGCAGGGACCGGCATGGTGAAGGGTCCGACGACGGTGGCCAACGAAATCTACACCGAAATGCGCAAGATGCAAAAGCACTTTGAGCGGCATGACGTAATGCTGCGCGTGCACCCGGAGGTGGTGAAGACCCTGAAAGGCAACAACGCTCGCTGGCTGAATGAGTTGGAAGAGATGACCGGACGCACGATTATTGTGAAGAGCGATCCGGCGCTGCATCCGGAGCAATTCGACATCCACTAAGGCTCTAGTAGCGTCGAAGGGGCCGGCGGATGCGCGGCCCTTAGTTTTTAAGTGACTCTACGCATTTGTGACTGCTCAAGAGAAACTTTTGTTAGTCAATTTGTGTCCTACTATGAGGAGCTTTAGCTCCTGAATCGGAAGGGGAGCCTCGCTCCTAAGATCTCCAACATGGAGCCTTTCCAATATGAGCCGTTCCGCTGTCTGCCTCTCCAGTCATAAACTTGGCCGGTGTCTGCCGGCTCTCTTCCTGGGATTTACCGTAGCCGCGACTACTGCCTTTGCCCAGTCGCCGACGAGCACACAGTATTCTTCAAGCGCCGATGAGACCTCTGATCAGGCTACGGACCAGGGTCTGAACGTGCTCTCCTACCACTCGCAGGACAGTGGGCAGAACAGTGGCGGCTACGGAAATGGCGGCTACAAGCAATATCCCAAGTATGGGCAACCGGGCTTTCACCACCTGGCTATTGAAGCGGGTTTCGGCTTTGCCTCTCCCATTGGCAATACCAAGAACACGCAGACGACCGGGTACAACATCAAGCTCGGCGGTGGGTGGAACTTCAGCCACCGCTTTGGCGTGCTGGCCGAATACGAATTCAATCGTACGGGTATTCCTAACTCGGTGCTGGCGGCAGAGCAGGCGCCGCAGGGCGATGTGCACATCTGGGGATTAACGCTCGATCCGATCTATTACTACAAGACGACCGGTGCCTGGGGTGGGTACGTGACGGGCGGAGGTGGTTTCTACCGCAAGCTCACTACGTTTTCCGAGCCCGTCTATCTCGGTACTGGCTGTGATTTCTATGGGTATTGCTATCCGCAGTATGCGAATGTGACGTTGAGCCACTTTTCCAGCAACCAAGGCGGCGTCAACATCGGTACGGGGATCACGCACAACATCGGCGATGGCGGCGCCAAGATCTATGCCGAAGCTCGCTATCTGTTTGTGAATTCGCAGAAGCCTACCGCAACAACATTCGGTTCCGGCACGGTCAGCATGATTCCGGTGACATTCGGTATCCGCTTCTAAGCTTGGCACTGGCCACCTTCAGCGATAGAGCACCGCGAGGATGCCCCCGCCGAGGGTGGCCAGAGAAGGCAACACGGCAAGAGCGAGCGGGTAGAATCCCAGTGCCTGGCCACGAAGTTCGCTGGCCGCGAAGGTTGAGACAAGCAGCACGACAATCGACAGGATCAGCGAGTGGAGAAGCGGGCTGATTGGCGCAATGGTTGCTGTGAGGCATCCTCCCAACGCTCCGTAGAGGCAACTTGCCACCAGATTAAAAATCCGCGCTGAGCGCGAAGGCGGCATTTTGGCCCAACTCGGTACGAGCCATCGCGTGAGTAGCGTGGTGATTGCCGTGAAGAGCGTCATGCAAGCGAAACCGCCGGCGATAGCAATGAAGGAACGGAGCAGCGGCATGGCTTGTTCGGGGTCAGTGGGCGTCAGTGCTGGCTGCGTTGCCGCGCTGCATCAGCGCCTCGACGTCTTCCGCGGTGTGCGGCAGATCCGCAATGAAATCCTGCAACTTGCCATTCTTATCGACGTAGAACGTGTCTTCGATGCGGACTCCGATCTTCTCCTCTGGTATGTAGATTCCGGGTTCGATAGTGAAGACGGAGCCAGGTCCCATGGGCTTCGTGTAGTCCTGCGGGTCATGCACGTCGATGCCAACGGAGTGGCTCAGCCCGTGGATGAAGTACTTGTCGAGCGGCTGGCCATGCAGGTCCTTGCCATGCGTCTTGATGTAGTTACGAGCCACGGCGTCGAGCGAGTTCTCAGGATCGTTGCGGCTGAGAGTCGATTTGCCGGAGACGAACGCTTCCGCGGCCGCGCGCTGTGCGCCGAGCACGATGTTGTAGATCTCGCGCTGGCGGTCGGTGAAGTGACCATTCACGGGGACAGTCCGGGTAACGTCGGAAGCGTACATGGAGTATTCGCCTGCCGCATCCATCACGACCACGTCGCCGCTCTGCATGTTCGCGTCATCGGCCATGTAGTGCAGTACGGTCGAGTTCAGGCCGCTACCGACAATGGACGGATAAGAGGGCCGCTCGCAGCCGTTGGCCAGCAGAGTACCGGTGATCACGCCGGAGATGGCGCGCTCATTGACGCCGGGATGGATGGCGAGAATCGCCGCTTCCTGTGCCTTGATGGAGGCGTCTGCGGCCTTGCGCAACAACTCGATCTCGCCGGGATCCTTGGAGGAGCGGAGTGTTTTGGTGAGTTCGCGAACGTCCTGAGGGGCTACAGTATCACCGCTGCCCAGGCTGCTCTGGGTGAAAGCGAGCGCGGCTTTCGCGGGTTCGCTGTCCAACTGAGTCCAGACCGCACGGAGACCGCGCTCGCTGAGGATGCCGGGCAGATCGCGGATGGAGCGGACCTCACGCACGCCGGTAGTGCCGGTGGCGTTGGGCGATGCAGCGTCGAGTTTGATGCCAGTGAAGAGTTCCATGCGCAGGTTGCGCTCCGGCAGCAGCAGTATCTCGCGGTAGGGCAGAGCCGGCTTGCCGGCGCGGGCAGGGACTGCATCTGCCACGATGAGGGCGGCGCCCGGCTCGTTCCATCCGGTCAGATAGTAGAAATCCTCGTCCTGACGGAAATCCTGATACTCGAGGGCGGGCTCGTAGTTGCCGAAGAGCACGGCGACCCCGCTATGAAGCTCACGTGCCAGCGCTTCGCGCCGTGCCTGGTAGATAGCGTTGGGCTGGCGCTCAAGAGCGAAAAGGGTTGTCGAGGAGATTCCGGTGATTCCAAAGAGAAGGAGAAGAAACAATGTGGCAGGACGTGCGATACGCATGGCGAACAGTGTAGAGCACAAAGCAAAGCGGGTCCCAGAGGAATCGGAACCCGCTCGGAGCTGAGCTGGTTCAGGCTCGCTTGCCGGTGATCAGGCGCAAAAGGAACGTGAGGATGACTGCGCCGACCACCGCGACACAGACGGTGTAGATGAGGCCTCCACTGCCCGCGTGGCCGAGTGCGCGCATGATGAAACCACCAACGATGGCGCCGATGATGCCGACGATGATGTCACCAAATGCGCCATAGCCGCTGCCCTTCATGATCTTGCCGGTGATAAAACCAGCGATCAGGCCGACGATGATCCACCAGAGAATATACATTTATGCCAACCCCAACTTTCCTTCAAGATTGTGCGGTTCCACGGGGGAGGGGATGTCCCCGTGGGAACCGCTCTAGCAACAGCGATCAGATGGTAGCACCGAAGGACAGGTTGTATGTAGCGCTGCGAGTTACACACCGACCGGGTATGGCTTTGGAGAGGACTCGTCAAGATTGGCGCCTGAACGCCACCGCTCAAATCGGCCCTGCAACAGTGAAAGCAACCCGGTGTACCAGTAACCGACTACGAAGAGCAATAGAAAGGGAATTGTGAAGTAGTTTTCGTTGGCAATGGCGTACGCGATAGTGAGAGCAAAATAGCAGCCGATGAGCAATTCCACCCAGGGCACGACGCCCAGCCGTTTGCGGTACTTGGCGGCCTGCGCGCGTTCCCCCTTCTTTTCCACCCGATACTTTGGTGTCCGCTTGAAGGCGCTCTTGATGCCGAACAGTGCCTCAAGGACAGCGCGGGTGTTTGTAACCGTCAGACCGATGCCTAGGGCCATGAGGAAGGGAAGATAGAGAAAGGTTTTCAGCCAGGTGCGCGGATAGAGCTCCTTCTGGGATACGAGATAGAAGGACGAGATAGAAAAGGTCGAGGCCATAAAAAGCGGCACGTCGATGAGCAGCATCTGGAACCAGCCCTGATAGAAGCGAATCACCATTGCGGGCATCAGCAACAGGGAAAGCACCACCATGAGCGGATAACTGATGTTTGCTGTGAGGTGATAGAAGGCCTCGATCTTGGTGTGAAAGGGGAGCTTGCTGCGAAAGACCTGAGGCAGGATCTTTTTCGATGTCTGGATGAGGCCCTTGGCCCAGCGCGCCTGCTGGGTTTTGAAGGCGGTCATTTCGATCGGCACCTCTGCCGGGCAAGCGACATGCTGCAGGTATTTGAACTTCCAGCCCTTGAGCTGGGCCCGGTAGCTAAGGTCGGTATCCTCGGTGAGAGTGTCGTGCTGCCAGCCGCCAGCCTCCTGGATGGCGTCGCGGCGCCACATACCGGCCGTACCGTTGAAGTTGAAAAAGACGCCGGAACGCGAACGGCCGCCGTGTTCCAAGACGAAATGGCCATCGAGCAGGATGGCTTCGACCTGGGTGAGGAAGCTGTAATCACGGTTGAGGTGGGTCCATCGGGTCTGCACCATGCCGATGCCAGGTTCGGCAAAGTGGTGCACTACTTGCATGAGCCAGTTCGCTGGCGGCACAAAGTCAGCGTCGAAGATGGCGATGAACTCGCCTGAGGCCGGCTTGAGACCGGCATCGAGCGCGCCCGCCTTGTAGCCGTGGCGGTCCGTCCGATGCAGATAGACGATGTTGTGTCCCAGCGCACGATAGCGCTCGACTAGACGGCCGGCTGCCTCCTGGGTCTCGTCGGTTGAGTCATCGAGCACCTGTATCTCCAGGCGGTCGGAAGGGTAGTCCAGACGGCAGCAGGCGTCGATGAGACGGTCAATGACATATTGCTCATTGAAGATCGGCAGTTGCACCGTGATGCGCGGCAGTTCGGCAAAGTGGCTGGGTGGGTCATTCACGACGCGGTCGCGATGTTTGTAATAGAGATAGACCAACTGGTAACGATGCATGCCGTAGAAGGCGAGCAAGATCATGACCACGAAGTAGGGGATGAGCAGGGTGGTATCGAAGGCATTCCACTGATAGAGATAGCGGAACGGATTGTTGACCGGATCGTTGCCGTAATGCGTGCGCAAGTAATGGCTAATGCCGCGTTGCGTAAAAAGCCAGAGCCCGGCATTCGCGGCTGTGTGCTGGAGGAAGGCTGCAAGCTCGATTAGACGCATCTCTTATAGAGGCCAATTGCGGGCCTCATGCCCAATGAATGGCTCACGTCGTAGATTGTACGTGTTCGCAACGGGCAAAAGGGGATTTCCTGTTGGCTACCGGCATGGCGGATTCTGCCGCAGCAATTGCAGGAAATCCGCTTAGTGCAGCAGGCTTTGCCGGAAGAGCGCATCCCGCTCCACCGGACGAAAGCCCGCATCGCGAATGATGCGCCGTAACTCCGACTCGCCGCCATGGTGGGAGGGCTCCAGATTTCCAGATTGGGACCAGGGAACGGCGCCTGCATCATCCGCGCCGAAGCGCAGAGCGAGTTCCAGGACCTTTGGGCCCATCACGGACCAATCTGCTTGGATATGATCCACGGTATCGAGATAGATTCGTGTTACCGCCAGCATCTTTAGATAGTCAACTGCTGTCGCCTCTTCTTCGCGGCGCGCCTCTGGGATGGCGGCGTGGTGCACATTTACCTGGACGGACTGGATTGCGTTTGTTTCCTTTTGGAGATCTCGAACCATGGTCAGCGTCTTCACCCGCTGCTCGAGCGGTTCTGAGTTGCCGATGGTAATAGCGACGGACGCGAAAAGGTCGCATCGGGCTGCCAACCGGAGCAGGTCGCTCAGCTCTTCGTGTGAAAGGGAGTGGAACGCAGAATCGAAGTCCAGCCTGATAGAGCAGAGCCCCGCAGCCTGAAGGCCGGGGATCGCCCCCGTGAGCGCCAACAGGTTTCCCGCGATGCCTTCCAGCCGAGAGACAGGCAGATGCTGAAATGTAGCATCGGGAAGTCTCTCGCGCTGGGTTAGCAGATGCGCTTTCAATGATTCAAGAGAGAAATGCTCTGTGTCGAAAATCTGCGCGAGGTTGATGCTCATCCCAGTGTGAAGCAAAGCTTCGTGTCGGGCTTCCTCCCAAGAGGCAGCCCGCCCGCACAGCTCGTACGTCACAACGTGTTCTGGATGCAGATTGTGGCGAACATGGTTGGCTGACATACCCAGATCGAGCAGGTCGCTGCCGCGTAAAGCGTCCAAAGCCGTTGCACTATCCCAATCCATTCTCTGTATCCTAACAATCTGTATTGAAAGGTGCAGCGCGAGACCGCAATTTGCGCCGTATTATGTAGAGATACCATTGCATGCGCGAACTGAATTTGGATATGGAATCTATAAAGTTACATTTTCACAAAGCTTAGCAGGAGGAGAACAGAGATGACGCATTGCCAGAGATCCTTATTGCAGTTATATAGGTCCAGCATTCGCCATGTGGCCATAATTGCGCTTATGACACTGCCCCTAGTGTTCACTTCCACAAATGCTGCTGCGCAAGATGCCGCTGCGAAACCTGGCGTTGATGTCCTGATCTTTACAAATGGTGACCAATTGACCGGCACGCTGGTGAGTGAGAGTGGCGGATCTGTTGTCTTTCACAGCGACATGACGGGGGATGTCAAGGTCGACTGGAGCAAGATCAAGTCCCTGCATGCAGGTGGCAAATATGCGGTGATTTCGTCCACTGACAAGTTGAAGGTGGGCAGGCCGGCGCCGCAGGTACCGGTGGGCAACGTGAGCGTCGCAAACGATCAAGTGTCTGTCTCGGGAGTGGGTGGAGAGGTGAAAAACATTCCCACCAAGGATGCTGCCTACCTGGTGAATGGCGACGACTTCCAGAAGGCGATCTCCCATGAGCCCGGCTTCACGCATGGATGGGCTGGCGGCGTTACGCTAGGAGCGACGCTCGTCGAGTCAACACAGACAAGCGAGACGCTTACAGGAGCAATTGCTCTGGTGCGGACGCAACCAAGCGTCGATTGGCTGCTGCCGAGAAACAAGACCATCTTCGACGCGACGGCTACGTATGGTCTGCTCACGCAGCCGTTCATCGCTGGCGTTCAGGATGCGTCGAGCGCAAAAACAAACATCCTGCATGGAGATATTGAGCGCGATCAATATCTGACGCCCCGCTTCTACTACCTCTTCGACGCGAGTGCCGATCACAACATCGGTTCCGGTTTGCAGGTACAGCAGATCTATGGTGCCGGGGCAGGATATTCGGTCATCAAGGAGCCGGCACAGACGCTCGACGTGAAGGGCGATATTCACTATCAAAAGCAGGATTTTTATCCTTCGCCGGACTTTCCATCTGGAGAAACGCTCAATCTCGTAGGCGCCTCGATAAGCGAGCTTTATATGCGGAAGCTTCCCAAGGGGCTGGTCTTCAATGAGACGGGAACGGTCCTGCCGGCATTCAATACGCCGGCCGGGCAGCCATCCGCATTTAGCGCGCAGATTATTGCGGGGCTGCTCTTCCCGGTCTACAAAAACCTGGGCTTTACGCTCGGTTCGCAGGACAACTTCATCAACAACCCGCCATTCGGCTACAGGAAGAACACCTTCCAGTTCACAGCCGGCGTCACCTATACCGTCAAGTAGCGACGGGAACGAGTGCAGGAGGCGCGACTTCAGGTTGCGCCCCTTGTTGCATCAGGGAGCTGGCGTTGCCCCGGGCTTGACCGTATCGATTACGTTGGCGGGGAGCGGTTTGTCGGCATTGGCCAGCAACACGGAGACCTGCCACATCTGTGTCTCGTTCAGCAGAGTGTCAAAGGACGGCATGCCGCTCAGCCGGATGCCATTCCGCACCTTCCAGTAGGTTTCCCCCACCGGATCGTCGCTGACCCCCACAACTCCGCCTCCGTGAGGCGCCCAGAGCTGGGGTGCTTCGGGGAAGATGTGCTTGCCAAAGGGCGAGGACTTGCCGTAGGAGCCGTGGCACCCCGAGCAATCATCCCGGTAAATTTGTGCACCGATCAGCAGATTTGTAGGGCTCGGCTCAATTGGCGAGCTTTTAGGTGCTTCTCGATCGATACGCGCGTCCAGGCTGCGGTGGGTGATGGCGCGTTCCATGGGAAGTGGTGCATCGCCAACGGCGACCGGGAGACCTCCGTTGTGCAGGTATATGAGAACTGCCGCCGGGAAGAGCAAGAGGCCAAGAATGATTCCGAGCAGAAAGCGCATGGAGGGTCCCGCCAGAAAAGGAGTTTTGGCGGCCATAAAGCGGCCGCCTGAGACGAGTGTAAGGCCCGATCCCGGTTCTACACCTGAGAAGAGCCGCCTGCTCTGACGGGAAGAGCAACGTCGAAGTTTCTTCAGAGGCCTGCGTGCCTGTGAAACGGTGTAAGCGGGCGCGGGGTGCTTTAATACTAAGAGCACGTTCCCGAGTCCGCAGCAGCAGAGTAGTGGAGGCATCACCATACATGCATTGCAGTAAGAGTCTGGGATACCTGGCGTATCCGCTCCTGATCCTTTCCCTTGTCGCCGCTCTTTCTATGCAGGCGCAGACCACAGATAATCCGCAGCAGAGCGCGCCCCCGGCCCAGAGTCCGGCTCCGGATACGGAGTCCCAGCCAACTCCGCTGCAGCCGACACAACCTACACCGCTGACGCGCGACCCGCTGTCGCAGGCGCAGCAGCAACAGGGGAACTCCAGCTCGCAGCCGCAGGCCAACTACCCGAACGAGCAGGAGCGTATCCGGCTGGCACGGGAGGCCCAGCAGCGCGTCCAGGCGCGACGCGCAGCACGCACGGCGGCGACCGTCAAGGACACCTACAGCCACAAATACGAGATTTACTTCGGCTACAGCTACCTGCGCATGCGGCCGGGCCATTTCCTGCAGCACGCCAACGAGTATGGCTGGAATGCAGGCATGACGCGGCTATTTACCCCCAAATTCGGCATTTCGGCGGACCTCCGGGGCTACTACAAGAGTGTTTTTGTGGGGAATAACCCGTATTCGCTGAACCAGCCGTTCATCAGCAACTACTCGGCGATGGTAGGGCCGCAGTACTACGTGAGGCAGCGGAAGAACTACGCAATCAGCGGCCAGGTTCTCGCCGGTGTGACACATAACCTGTTCAATGCAGACTCGGCGGGGCATCCGGGAAACCTTGTCGGCCTTTATAACGACGGCACCCGCTTTACTGCGGCCGCAGTGATACCAGTGGACATCAATCTGGGGCCGGGATTGGCGTTGCGCATTGCGCCGGACTATAACCTGACGACCTGGGGCTACAATCTCACCACACAGACGGGCCCTGTCTCGGGTACGGATTTCCAGCACAATCTGGGTTTCACGCTGGGCCTGAACTACCGCTACGGACGACAGTAGACGCGCCAAGAGGAGACAAAGGGCCGCGTTCGAGGAGCGCGGCCCTTTTTGTGTTGTGCGTGGGATCAGGCCTTGACGCGCTGGTCGCGCTCCCTGGCGGATTCCCGGGGGTATTGTGGCTCGGTCATGCTGACGGGATCGAGGATGGCGCTGATTTCGTCCTCGCTTAGCAGATTCTTGGCACGGGCGATCTTGATGATGGATTCGCCGGTAGCGACCGATTCCTTGACGATTTCGGCGGCTTTGGCATAGCCGATGTAGGGGTTGAGCGCAGTAGCCAGCGAAACTGTGCTTTGCGCATAGAAGGCGCAGCGGTCCTTGTTCACGGTGATTCCAGCGACACAGCGGTCGTTGAACTGGCGCAGCATGTTGGCCAGGATGGTGGCGCTTTGCATGACGTTGTATGCCATGGTGGGCATCATCACGTTGAGTTCTAGCTGGCCGCCCTGCACCGCCATCACTACAGCGGCGTCGTTGCCGACCACCTGAAAGCTGACCATGGCGGCGAGCTCCGGCATGACGGGATTGATCTTGCCGGGCATGATGGACGAGCCAGGCTGCAGGCTCGGCAGGTAGATCTCCGCGAAACCGGTGTTGGGGCCAGAGGAGAGCAGGCGGAGGTCGTTCGAGATGCGGATGACCTCCAGCGCGACGCCGCGGAGGGCGGCGCTGACCTCTCCCATGCAGGCATTCGATTGCATGGCCCAGCGCATGTCCGCAGCGGGCGTGAGCTCTTCGCGGGAGATGCGCGCAAGGTTCGCGATGGCCTTCTCCCGATAATCCGGATGCGTGTTGATGCCGGTACCAACGGCGCTGCCGCCGAGACCCAGTTCGCGCAGAGCGTCGCTGGCCAGCAGCAAGGCACGCTTCGTCTTTTCAATGGCCACGCCATAGGCGGCAAATTCCTGGCCCAGGCGGATGGGCACCGCGTCCTGCATGTGGGTGCGGCCAGACTTGAGAATGCCATCGAACTCGGCAGCCTTCTCGCGGAAGGTGGCGGCTAGTGTGTCGAGCACCGGATAAAGGGTCTCAAGCACAAGGAGCGTTCCTACGCGCATGCCCGTGGGGAAGACATCGTTGGTGGACTGGCCGTAGTTGACGTGGTCGTTGGGGTGTACCTCGGTGTATTCGCCCAGCTTGCCGCCCAGGATCTCGTTGGCGCGGTTGGCGAGCACCTCGTTGGTGTTCATATGGAAGGAGACGCCAGCGCCAGCCTGGAAGACATCGACGACGAACTCCTCGTTCCACTTGCCGTCGATCACTTCCTGGGCAGCCCGGATGATGGCGTCGGCACGCTTGTCTGAGATGAGGCCGAGGGTCTTATTGGCTTCGGCGGCGGCCCGTTTGACCATGCCAAAGGCGCGAATGAGCAGGGGATGCGCGCGCATGCCGGAGATGGGATAGTTCTCAACGGCACGGGCGGTCTGGGCGCCGTAATAGGCATTTTCCGGCACCTCGACGGAGCCGAGGGAGTCTTGCTCATTGCGGACAGCGGACATCGAAGGTGCTCCTTACTGGTTCAGATGGATACAGGTCCACCGATCAGTATAGGACAGCCCGTATTCGCCTCGTTCACGCGACGCGCGACGGTATTAGTGAATTTCCGGAGCACCGCGACGGAGGTAGAGGCCACTGATCAAAGTGACCGCCACGATGAAGCACGCGACCAGGAAGTAGTAGGTCATGGGGCGGGAGAACCCGGGCGCGTATTGCAGATCCTGGCCCACCCAACAGGTGAGCAGCACGGCGATGATGGTGAACATGCCTGCGATGGTGAGCAGCATCGAGCCACGACGCCGGCGCATATCGAGCGCCTCCACCTGGTCGGGAGTCAGGTTACGCTCTTCGGGGGGCAGGCTCATATTCGGCATAGGTGTCAGATCCTCGCGGGTGACAGGGAAGGCCCTGCGAGCACCATTAAATCACGACTCCGGGCGGCGCTGGAAGCCCAAGGAGACCGGGTGGCATCCCTGCTCACCGAGCAATAAGCAAGATACCTGCCACCGATAGCCTGCGCCTGGATTATTCAAGCCGCACCGCTTGGAGCTTTGGCGACCGGGACCTGTATCTCCGTTACGTAAGATTCATCATCCTGCCTCACCGGCATGCCACTGTGCAGATAGAGCTCGCGGATGGGCGCGGCAACCTGATAGCCGTTGCTGGCGACCCAGCGCAGGAGCGCATCGTAAGCTTCTGGCAGCCGTTGGTATGAACCAGCGTGGATGATGCTGGCCGAAGTGCAGTCTGGCGCTCATAGACGCGAATGCCGTCCGTGGCTGCGACCGGCGTGTTCAGGTAAACACCGGCCTCAGCGTCAACACCTGACTCCTTGTGTTCGGGGTCATGCCAAAGCGCAACGCACATGGTCATGCCCTCCATGCCCGGCCCCAGACCGGTGAACACCTTCGGATAGAGCTGTCCGACGGACGGGTAGTTGGGGATCGTCTCCCGCACAGACGCGATCCATTGCTTTGGCACTTCCTTCAGAATGACTTCTTGTGACATGGACGTCTCCTGTTCGATGAGCCGGATGCGGCTCTGAAGTCTGCCGAGACGATTGTGCTCTTCCTCTACATGCGCCTGCTGTTCGGCCTGACGCAACAGAAGCATGCCTCGCATCTGTTCGGCAGTCACCTTCTCTTCGAGACACCGCGCAATCTGTTCAAGGGAGAAGCCGAAGTCCTTGAGCGCAAGGATGCGATGGAGCCGCGAGAGCTGGGATGCAGAGTAATACCGATAGCCGGTTTCCGGATCGATATGCGCGGGCGACAGCAACCCGCGCTCGTCATAGTATCGAAGGGTCTTGATGGAAACCTGCGCGAGAGAAGAAAAGTCGCCAATCTTCAGCATGTTTCCCTTGTTAGGGTCTCCAGTGACGGGAGAGTCAAACGCAAATTTCAACTCCCGCAATGTTCGTCACAGAAATGCGACAGACTGCAACGTCGACACCTCGAACCGCTTCCGGCAGCGGACGTTCTTGCAGCCGACCATGTCATCGCGGCGCACCATGTAGGACTGCGCCTTGGCGAAACGGGCGCGGTCGCGCTCATCGGCATGGCGAGGCAGCGATGCTTTCTTGCGCCGGACCAGCCATGCGATGGGATATTCTTCGGCCTTTCCGCAGTGGGGGCAGGTGAGTGTGTGCGTGCGCTGCTCCGGCCGCTCATCAAAAAAGTCGCGTTCCTCCATGCGGTACCATCCTTCTCCGCGGACAAAGAGCATTTTCCTGTTGGTGACGAGCGGGAGAAGACTCATATGGCCTCTTTACGGAAGGCCAAGCTGAGACACTCCGATGGTCACAGCGTCAGGAAATAGTCGATGCTCCGCATCCGAGAAAGTATTCCATACTGAGAAGGGTAGCGGCCAGTCAGGAAGGATGCATGGCGAAGAAGAAGCAGGAAAAGTTCTCCGTGACCAAGGCGGTGAAACGCAATGCGCGGGAGCGTGTGGGCCAGCCGAAGCCCGAAAGGGTGATTGTGAGCGAGGCGGAACAGGCGGCGCGTAAGCGCAGGCACAAGGAAACGCTTGCCGATCTAGTGGAGCGCGAGGAATAGGGTTTTAGTCATGAGCTAATGTGTGCGCAGCCTGGGTTGCGTCGCGAACAAGGTCCGGCAGGCCAACACCGCGGATGGCGTTTCCTGCGATGACCAGTCCATCCAATGCTGACAAGCAGGTCTGGAACTTCTCCATGCGCGCAACATGGCCAACTTCATATTGTGGAAGGGAACGCGGCCAGCGGCGCACGATGGTGACGTCAGCCTGTTCGGGAAGCGGGCCCGAGGAGCGAGACGAGTTGATTTCGGGCAATGGATGCGATCTCGCCGTCGGGACGATTCGACAGCTCATCCGCCGTGGAGTTCGCGAAGAAAGCCCGCAGCAGCGTTCCGCCTTCAGGAGCACGTCCCTGAAACTTCTGATGCAGAAAGGTGCAGGCGAGCAGGGAGTGATTGCCCGCCGGACTCGCCGCTACCAGAAGCCCGAAGCCACGCGGAATTGTTAGGGCAGATTTGGACTGCGCCTTGTATCCAAGAGCGACGACAAGCCCGGAGGCCGCTTCTGCCGGCAACAGCGTCGATGCCCGTTGTGCCTCGGCCAACGGAACGGATGTGAGCAATTGGCGTGTGATGTCAAGCGGAGTCGCGATTAGTACGCGATCAAATGGCTCGCGGCCATCGGCGGTCTCTATCATCCATCCTGGCGAAAGTGAACGCACAGCGAGCACCGGGCTGGACAGTCGTATCGACGATGGTGGCAGACTCCGCTGCAGCCGGTCTATCAGCGTGTCCAAGCCGCTCGCCAGAGTGGTGAAGACAGGTACAACGGATGTCCGGCCACGTTGCTGCATGCTGGTAATGAGCGATCCGTGGTCCACTTCCATGGTGACGAAGGGACCAAGCAGCGCGCGCGCGCTCAGCTTCTCGATATCACCACCGAAGATTCCAGCGAGCAGCGGTCTGGCAACAGTGTCGACAACCTCATCACCAAAGTGGCGGCGCACGAATGCCGCGATGCTTTCGTCCGCGTCGGTTCCGCGATTCAGGAGAGCCGTCTCACGTAACTCTTCGGCGCGTGAGGGCTCTGCGATGAACGCCTGCTTTGCCGATTCGGTGAAGAACGGCGAAGCCACCACCGCATCGAGGTCAGTGGGCACCATCATGCGCATCGAGTCGGGCAATTGGATGAGCGAACCACCGCGCGCGATGTAGGTCCGACGCTCGCGGTCATTCGAGGGCCACAATTCATGGCCAAGTCCGAGTTCGCGCGCCAATTGCTCTAACCACGGCTTCTCTGTCACCCACGAGTCGGGGCCGCACTCGATGGTAAAGCCATCTGCGTGGACGGTTTCAACGATGCCGCCAAGGCGATTTCCCGTCTCGAACAAGGTGAATTCGCAGGTGCGCGCGTGATCACGATGAAGTACGTATGCCGCAGTAAGCCCACTTATACCTCCACCGACGATTGCGATGCGCTTCTTCACAGAATGGGAAGGGCGACAGCGGAGTGTGCCGCGAGGCGACCCAAAGCGAGTTGGGACAGATCCACAAGAGCCCGTGTGAGGGTAGGCGACTCGTTGAGCGATTCAGGGCGTTCCACGCGCAGCCCGATCCGTGCGCCGTACTCGCGGAATCCAATGTCAATGTCGTAAAGAACTTCGACGTGATCACAAAGAAATCCGATGGGATGAATGATGACCGCGGTATGTCCTGCCTGGCGTAGCGCAGTGAGTGTGTCCTCGACTGTGGGGCCAATCCAAGGGCCGCCGGAGATGCCCTGGCTCTGAAAGGCAAAGAACGAGTCAGCTTCGGGCACGCCGTCGTTCACGAGTTGCGCTGCTACCAATCTGGCCGTCTGCTTTGCATCGATGGCATATGTATCAGGGCTGGTGCGTACGGAGGGGGTTTGCGGCTCGGTGGGCGGCGAAGCATCTTGGACCGTGCGGCAGGGCACGCTGTGCGCGGTGAACAGAACCGGGATTCTATGGCCAAGCTCAGCGGTCAACTCCCGGTACCTCGAGCGCAGCCGTTCGGCGAAGGCTTCGATCAGCAGCGGGTGGTCGGCCCAGGCCTCGGTGAAATCCACTTTCAGGTCATGTCCGGCCTCGGCAAGCACGGCGCGCCGGTAAAGGCCCACGCTGGTGCGGGAGTTCTGCGGAGCCAGGCAGATAGCTGCAATGGCCGTGATGCCGTCGTTACGCATCTGCCGAACGGTGGTGGCGATATATGGCTTCCAGTTGCGCATGCCTACGTAGACCGGTGAGCCGATGCTCTGCTCCAGCAGACGGGCTTGAGCCATGGCGAGGTCAGTCAGCGGACTCTTGCCGATGAGGCTGTAGCGATGCGTGATCTCGTCGATTGCGGCCTGCGGCAGCGGCCTGCCGCTTGTTACGTTGCGCAAGTATTCCGGAATTTCATTCAGCGCATCGGGAGTGCCATGTGCCAGCAACAGAATCGCGGTGCGTTCCCTATCACTCATCGAGGCGTATCCTGTTGCGCTGCTGCCGCGTATTCCCGAACGAACCGGACGGCGGCTTGCACGCTTTCAACGGGCGTTCCCGGTACGATACCGTGACCGACGTTGAAGATATGCCCGGGACGCCCTGCAGCGTGCGAGACGATGCTGCGTACGCGATTGCGAAGCAGATCCTGAGGCGCGAAGAGGGTGATGGGATCGAGATTGCCCTGCACAGCGCAGGCATGATCGATAGCTGCCCAAGCGTCGTCGAGGGGAACACGCCAATCCAGTCCCAGCACGTCGGCTCCGGTAGAGCGCATCGCCGGCAGAAGGCTGGCGGTATCGACGCCGAAGTAGATCACCGGCACGCCAAACGACTGGACGCGACGGATCAATTCGGTGGTGAGCGGGAGCACAAACTCGCGGTAGTCCTGCACGGAGAGGGAGCCGACCCAGCTATCGAAGATCTGGATTGCGTCTGCGCCCGCTTCGATTTGCTGCCGGCAGTAAGGCGCAAGGACTTCGACGAGTTTTTCGAGCAGTGCGCGGAATGCACCAGGATCGCCGTACATCAGCTTCTTCGTCTCGATCCAATTGCGCGAACCGCCGCCTTCGACCATGTAACTCGCCAGCGTGAATGGCGCCCCACAGAAGCCGATGATGCCGAGCCGATCTTTGAAGTGCGCAGCAACTTTGCGGATGGCCTCGCTGACATAACCTAGCTCCGAAACCCGATCGGTACGCAGGCGGTCGATGTCCGATGCGGTTCGCACTGGCTTGTGGACGACGGGACCTTCACCGTTGACGAACTCGAAGTCGAGGCCCATCGGAGTGAAGGGGAGCAGCAGATCGGCGAAAATGATGGCTGCGTCGACATCGAGCTTTTCGGCAGCGGTAATCGTGACCTCGGCTGCGAGCTGCGGCGTTCGGCAGATCTCCAGCAGCGAGTGGTGGCGTCGGACGGCCTGATATTCGGCCATGTATCGGCCCGCCTGACGCAAAAACCAGACAGGTGTGACATCGACGGGCTTGCGCAGGCAAGCGCGCAAGAAGCGCTGGGCGCCTGTCATCGTGCCGCTGGCCGAAATTCCGTTGATGGATGGCCGTTTGGAGCTTGCGGGGGCCGGCTGCATGCCCGACCGGACATTGGCATCGGAGCGAGCACTGGTGGAGATTGCGGTGGGATCAGTCATGAAACGGCGGCTGCGGGATCACGGGATCAGAGGTCCATCGCTTGCCAGTGTTGAGATGCCGTCAGGATTATGGCGGCGGACACAGACGGTACGATATTTCCTCTCGTCGTATAAGCAAAGTATACAGGGGAGTGTAAGGTGACGGGTTATTCCCGGCGGCCGCGAAGCACCATTCCGCTTAGACTATTGCCCTGATGAATAAAGCTGGAAGGCGCCCCAATAGATAGGTTTGCGGAAGACCCCGCGGCTATGCAGCATAGCCAGTTTGGCGGCGCGCAAGGAGACGTCTGGCGGATTGCCCGCGGCAATTCCGTCATAGAGATGCCCCATCAATTCGGGAGTGGAGGCATCGCTCACATCCCACAACGCGCCGATGACGTTGTGAGAGCCTGCGCGTAGAAATGCCCACGCGAGACCAACCAGCCCTTCGCCGACGTATTCGCGCACTCCGGAGCCCTGGCATGCGGAAATTGTCACCAGTTCCGCGTGCAGCGGTTTGCTTAAGATGTCGCGCGCATAGAGCTTTGCCGAGTCTGGAGTGCCGTGCGTCGAGAGAACGACGGCAGAGTCGAGTGGAACCAGCCGGCTGGCAGTCGCGTGGGAGACAAAGTGGATGTATTCGAAGCGGGCGGGGTCGCTTCGGATGTATGCATCGGGTGAGGCGTTTATCCCGGTCAATACGGTTCGTGCATGGTCAGGAAAATGCGCCGCGACATCCGCGACCTCGGCAGCCGCATTCGGAAGCGCTGTGTACTGCTCGCCGGAGTAGATGGGATTGCCGATGACTAGCAGTTGGCCTGGATGTAGTCCCGAATCGCGCCCCGGATGTTGTCGACGCGTCAGAGCCAAGAGGCGCACCGATGCGAGATGGGTGATTGCAACGTCTTCTATCCAGTAGTGGCTGGACTGGCCAGGCGTCAGCAGGGTTTCAAAGTTCAGACCATTGAGTCCACCTGCGACGATGAAGACGCGATCGCCGTGGTGAATCAGGTGTTCTGCCGGTTTTATCAGCATCTCGTAAAGGTCGCGCGCGGCGGGACGCTGTTCAGCCACAAGGTCCCTGGCTGCGAGTACCGCGCGCCGGTGGCTCGCCACCGCCGTCATAATCTTGGCGCGATCCGGAAGCGTGTAGAAGCCGGATTCCTCTCCGTTCGCCGCCCACAGATACGAAACCTGCCGAGACATAGCATAGACAAGGATGACGGCATGCGACTGGCGCGCCAGCGTCCTGAGTGAAATGCGAAGAGGCTGGATGGGTGTACCATCTTTTTTCTCTAGGCCAAGCCCCTCGGCGAGGGTCTCTGCTCTCCCCTGGTCAATGACGTCAAGGGCATCATCCGTCCGATGATTGCGGATGAGGTAGTCGACGTACTGCATGTAGAGGTCATGGCCGTTCTGTGAAAAGGGAAGACGGGCATCGTCGGTCCGCAACTCGGAGCGTTGCGAGTGATAGGTTGCGATGGAGCGTTGAAACCAGCTTTCCGCCTGTTCATGGTCTCCAGCCTTGTCACACACCTGTGCGAGTGTGTGCTGGGCGTCGAGTTGAGTTGTCGGAAACGGCTGTGTCTTTCGCTCAATATCCAGGAGGAGAGTTTTCGCCTCTGAGAGATCGTCGCGCTGTGCAAGTAGTTGCGCTTCTAAGAGATTGCCGAGCTGTATATCGAAGAGACTTCCTTCCTGCTGAGCGAGAGACTTAGCCTCATTGATATAAGGCCGGGCTCCTTCTGGATGTGAGGTATGCAAGAAAAGGGAGGCGAGCGCTTCATCGACGAATGTGATTTCGGATGAGTTTTTTAACGACCGCGCGAGAGCTAAGGCACGGTCGTAATGTTGCTCGGCAATGTCCAGATTTCCTAAGCGCGCTTCGGTCATGCCCGCTGCGTTGATCCAATGCTCTTCGTCGATTGTCGAACCAAGGGCTGCCGCGCTAGCGGCGGCGTTGCTGAAACCCGCAAGCGCCCGGGTATAGTCACCTATTTCGTAGTATGCCCATCCCGAATTGCCTTGAGCTATCACTAATGTTTGTTGGGCGCCGATCCGGTTCGCGATTTCGCTAGCGGCCTCCGCCTGTACAAGAGCGTCTTCGTAATGGTTCTGCTGTAGATCAACGGCACTGAGGCTAACCAGATTTCTTGCTTCAAGAAAGTGACTATTGGTCGCCTTCGCGTTTTCCAGGCTTTTTCGGAACAGCTTCTGTGCATCTAGTAGGCGGTCTTCCTCAAAGGCTAGTATGGCTTCGGTCGACCAAACTTCGCCTTGCTTTTCTGTCTTCCGGGCTAGCTGAGCGCACAATGCTTCAGCTTTTGTAACTGATTGATTTGCCTGCTGGTTATTCCCCACGCGCGCGTTCGCGAGGGCAAGAATAAGAAGCCTGTCAATAGCCAGATTCGGGTCGGTAATGTTCTGTACCCAAGCCCCTGTGAGGAGCTGAATCGCCTCTGAGTTCTGCCCTCGGTAGAGGTGAATCTTTGCTTCCTCTATACGGAAACGTGTCGTCCATGCGGGGTCTCTGAACAGGCGCCTGGCGCTTTCGGCACGGCTTTGGGCTTGAGCAAGGTAGCCGGATTGCAACATCTTGTCGACCGCGGCCAGTTCGCGATCAGGTGGCAGCTGCGATCGCCGACAAGAGGAGACGAATAATAACGACGAAAGCAGGGATGCGACTAAGGCTGTGTTCTGCCATTCATGCCGCCGGAGGCCATGCTGATAGTACCGGAGGAGGCGCACCCCATCTCCGCGCGAAGCATGGTTAGATGATAAGCCCCGTGGTAAACCGTTACCTCTGCGAGGAAGATATTCCCGAAGCCAGGCACGTGGATCACATGCCCGAAGGTATCTTCGGGCTCGCTGCCACGTATCTCCTTCACCAGCGAGCATAGGAGATGGCCTCTGCTATCGATATCATTCGCGGACTCAAGCCAGCCATAGCGACGTTTTGCCCAATCCGGGGCGTGCGGATGGCGGGTTATTCTGCGGCTCTGATCCGCTGCCAGCTTTCGCACATCCTTGTGATGAAAAGAGGATACCTCGGACTTGGCGGATTTGCCGTTTTTCGCGGACCCATTACGGACCGGTTTGGGTGGGAATGGGTGGCGATCCAGCACCGGCTCGACGCTATGGCCATTGATACGCAGTCCGACGAACTGCGAGCCGACGAAAGAGACCGTCTCGTCGTTGCCGACTTTCGCATGGGTCGTTGCAATCTGCGCCACAATTCTGTCTGCCGTCACCACCTCGAGGAGGTCCACCCCCTCCACTACAGCAGTCGTCAGGGTTGCCCAATGGCCGTTTTCTTCACCCCCTGTGGTGTGGGTATAAGCCCCCTTGCAGGAGAGGACATGGTCCAGGTGGAAAGGCACGCTAGGGGAACTGTTGTAGCCGCCTGCATTGGCCACGGACGTGTTGGCCGCTGTCGTGATGACCGTCTTGTACGGATGCGTCAGCACGCCGCCGAGAGCATTCGCATCTGCGTGGTAGTGAAAGACACGTTCCTGACTTGCGTCCATTGCTATCTCCGATAGTCGGTCTTAGTGGGAAACTTGAAGGCTAAAACGATACCGGCCGACTTCCAGTGGGGGGCCGCCGGCAGCGGGTAGGCCCAGCACCCGCAGTTCATTCGTCCCGCTGGCGGCCTTGTCCGTGGGCACGCTGAGAGGGACTGTATTCTCAGCCTGCTGTGTCGTGATCGGTATCTGCCAGAGCTGTTCGCCGGAAGAATTGTAGAGCAAACAGAGGTAGGATGCGTACTCGGCTTTGGATGGGATATCTACGGAAATCAGGAAAGAGCCGTGCGCAGGTGCAACGAGCTTCCGGATGTCCGCGCCCCGGGCATCCATGTTCGCCAGGATGAGGTTGTTCATCACTGCCGGCGCCTGGGCGACAGTAGCGGCCCGTCGCATCGCGGGCAATACCAGGATGTTCTGGTAGGCGACAACCAACAGCGAAGCGGCCAAGGCCGGCACTAGCCACGTACGTAGCCATGGCGCAGCGGTACGCTTTGGCACGAGATGGATATTGGGCTCTGGCGAACCAGCAGACTGTCCTTCGGCCCGCAAGGCGTCCACGAAGGCCGCGCCGGTCTTTAGATCGGAGGCGCAAATCTCGCAATCGAAGAAGTGCTCTTCAAAGCGGGCACGGGCATCCTCGGCCAACTCTCCAAGGAGGTAACGCTCGACTGCTTGTTCGCGGATTGCCTGGTCATGATTCATCGGTGGCATGTCTCAACTGGTACATAGTGCAAGCGGGAACCGTCTCGTTTCATCATTCCTTCAACACATCTGCCGACCGGCAGTGCGCTCCGTGTAAACCTCACGAAATGATTGTTTTGCGCGATGAAGCAGCACTCGGATGTAATCTCGTGTGACCCCGATTTCGCGACATACATCGTCTTTCTCGCGGTCTTCCAAAAAGACTGCTCTCAGGATGGTCTGGTCGCGTACTGGCAGTTTTTGAAGCACCTGGTGGACCATCTTGCGCGTGTCCTCTGCAATCACACGAGTCAGCGCATCCGGCTCGCGTGCAATGAAGCGTTCCGCTGGCTGATCCTCCAACGGTTCGGTTCGACTTGTGGCACGGAAATGCTCGGATAAAACGTGATTGCAAATGGAATTCACTAGTGGCCCGAGCCGTTCAGCGTTACGGACACCGCCCGCACTTCTAAGCAATTTCAGGCATCGGGCAAAGGTTTCCTGCTTTACGTCCTCTATTGCCTGCCGGGAAGCAAGCCTGGAGCGCAACTTCAGCTCGATCAACTCGCCGAAATATGCGATGAAGTGGTCTTCCGTGGCCCTGTCGCCCGCACGGAGCCTCTCGACATAAGCGCTGTCAAACGCCTGGAAGTCCACGTTATCCCGTCTATTACTGAAATGAGTGGTGTAAGTGTACACCGGCCATCGCGAGTTTCTTTGGAAGGATATGGCGTCAGATTGAAACGAAAGAGATGCGACCGCCACTACTCTGCAACACCGCAGTATGGAGTCTGGAAGAGGATGGACGAGTCGATGAATTGTTCGGACAAGAAACCGGATCTACCCGATGCTACCGTCGTGCCATTGCCGCAAAGATGGACGATGCTTTGTTCACTCCGTGTCATACCGGTGACCAGCGAGCACTTTCTAGGCCGGCGATATGTGATGGAGTTAGCGACGGCGAGCCGGGCGCGCGAGTTGCGCGTGTTTCGCTCACTGGAACAGTTGATGTCTGGCGTCGGAGAGCTCGGGCTGTGCGCGGAACTTCGGGAGGATCTCAAGCGTCAATTGATCGAAGAGGGCTGCTGCCAGTTGCTGGACATCATCCTGTGAGGCTTTCGCTGGAGGAGGAGAAATGATTGCCAAGTTAAACCAACGCATCGACGTCGCAACTTCGCATGCTGGGAGGAACTTTCAAGCGCAGTGTCCCGATGCGCTTCTCGGCACCCTGGTGGAGCGGGTCTGCAGATTTCTGGAGCGATATCCGCTTTCGCCCACCGCCGGTGAGGACGTAGCGCCTCCGCGGCTATCGGGGCGATCGCTCTCCGGCGATCGGGACGTGCTCGCGGCAAAACAGCGACACGCCGGTGACTCGTGAAAACTTCGTATCTTCCCGCTACGTTTGCATCAGTTTGCAAGCTTGTAGATTTCCGAGCCGGCAAGTAAGAAAGCGCCCACGCCGTATACATAACTTGATGTGGGAGTGAAAGCTCCTGGAGCTGCGCCGATCGGCTGAATGTAGCCAAGACGCCCGTCCTCATATATGTGAGAGAGAAGACCAGACCACGCCTTTTTCACGGCGGGAAGATAGCGTTTGCGATCGAGGAGATGCTCTCTGACGCCATATGCCAGGGCATAGGTGATGAAGGCGGAGCCGGAGTTCTCCGGTAACGGATAGGCCTCGGCATCGAGAAGTCCAGGACGCCATAAGCCGTCACTGCTCTGTAGTGGCGCAATGGCGGCTGCCATCTGCTGGAGTTGACGTGTATATTTCGGTCGAAGCGGGTCGTCCTTCGGCATGTACTCAAGTACTCGAACCAATCCCGCCATCACCCAGCCGTTACCGCGTGACCAAAAGACACTTTTCCCATTTTGCTCATGTTCATCGAGGAAGCTGCTGTCGCGGTAGAACAAATGCTGTTCGGGATCGTACAGCTTGCCCGATGTAATCGACCATTCGCGATCGAGAAACGTGAGATAGCGTCGATCACCTGTAGCTTTCGAAAGCTCGGCCAAGACCGGGGGTGCCATGAACAACGCGTCACACCACCACCAAAGGGGCTTTGCCGGATCATCCGGCATTTCCATGACTGTATCGAAGCTTTGACGCGTAGGAGCCATCATCGATGGATCGTGATGCTCCAGATATAGCTGCATGTACGTTTGCCCGATTGCCTCATCATCTGCGTGGGCAAGACGCGGGCCTAACTGCCAGGCAAAGTTCTTACCCATTTCCATCATTGCACGCTGATACCTCGAGCCTGCGACACTAGCAGGTACGGCCATGAATCCGGCATAGAGGGCAGCGTACGTCCAATCCTTGTTGAAGTTGGGCCGTGCTCTATCCAATTGCCAATCCGCAACTTTGCGCAAAGCCTTGCTGACATCGCTCCGCTTGAATTTAGGAGACAAATCTTTAGCCAGAGGCGGCGCGTCTGCAGGTGTGTCTCCAGCGACAGTAGGAGATGGACTTTGCAGCGCATCCATTTCTGAAAATGCGGGAAACGATACCAATGAGAAGAGAAGGCTTAAGGCGGCAAGGAATCTAAATCTCTTGGAAATGCATCGTGCGTTGATCCGTGATGACATCTGGAGCGTCCTCAATTGCTCTTCGCGTGCGAGATAAGGCAGAACGAATCTTCCTTGATGCAGAGCCCGGCCTGCGGCAAGAACCGCAAAAAAGCATCGGGCCAGTGCTCTCATGGGTCCGCGAACAGCATAGCCAATTTCCGATGGGAGGAAAAGCAGCGGGCATCCCGTATGCGCGTTTTCGTATGCGGTTGGTGAACGATGGAGACACGTGCCCCCCGTTCTGATAAACAGGGTTAGCGATCGCATCGCTTCGTGCTGTCGCCGGTTTCCGACCATGCCCAGCCTCAATCTCGCGCAGATTTCCAAACGCCGTCTTTCTCCTCTACTGCTGGCCGTGATTCTTCTAGCAAGTAATTTTGCACTTGACGCGCAGTCATGGTCGCAGCGGGCGGCGAACACGGCGATCGCGCTATGGCCGAATGCCCCATCCCCGCAGGGAGAAAGTGCACCTTTACAGGGAAGTGGCCTCGCCCTACTGCTGAACGGAGCGGATGCGGAATGGTATAACACCGCGAACGGGAGGTACTATCGTTACGAAAAGCAGAAGGTCGATACGCTTCTCGCAAGAGAAAACGATGTTGATCTCCGGACCCGCATGGCAATAGCACGGCCTATTCTGCGGATCGGCCGTGTGACCCAAGATACAAGATACTTCAAGACAGCGGACCTGCTTGACAAGTATCTCTCTGCGCGATCGCAGATTGCAGTTCAGCAGATGGACTCGGCACAGATTTATGAATCCGCTCCTTTTTATGCGGAATATGCCAAGGTTTTTCAGAGGCCTGACGATTTTTCCAAGGTCACGAAGCTCTTCTCCGAGGACGCGAGGGGAGAAGAAGCGGGCGCAAGTAGGGCACACGCTATCGGCGCGCGCGATATGGGATGGTACATTGCGGCCTTGGTCGACACTCTGCCGTACTACCCAAATGACGATCTGGACCGTGGGCTGCTGCTGCAGATACTGGATCGGACAGCGGCGAAGATTATTCGAGCGCAGGATAAGAGCAGCGGGCTCTGGCATGAATCGCTTGCGACACCATGGGGGGTAGACGATGCCCTCGCCACATGCATGCTCACGTACGCGTTGCAGAAGGCGGTTCGCCTCGGATATTTGACGGAGCGCCATTCGGAGAATGCAACATACGCATGGCGTGGAGTGCTTGAGCATTTTGTTAAGGCCGACGGCTCCGCATCTGTAGCCTTCATAAATTCAGTAAGTAGTGGAAGATCCCGCGGAGTAGGCGGTACAGATGGCGAGCGCGAGCTAGCTGGGGCTTTTCTACTTGCCAGCACCGAGATGGAACACGCCCGGCAGGCTACGCTTGCTCGTGGCCGGTTGGTGATGCTGGATTCCTGGTTCAATAGTCAGCAAAGAACAAATAGCGCCGGTCAGAAGGAATACTTTCACTACAAATGGAACGACTACAGTGACAGTGGCTATTCCTTGTTCGGAAGCATGTTTTCCGACCTTGGCGCAGATCTGGCTGCGCTTCCAGTCGCACCGACGGTCGAGAATCTGAAAAGCGCACAGTACTTTGTTATCGTGTCGCCAGATATTCCGGCAAAGAACCCAAATCCACACTATGTGCAGGCGAGGGATGCGGATCAGGTAGCGGAGTGGGTGCGAGGGGGAGGCGTGCTCATCCTGATGGAGAATGATCCTCCAAATGCGGATATCGAACATCTCAACCTCATCGCAGATCGGTTTGGTATCCACTTCAATTCGGTCTTAAGTCACCATGTGATTGGTAACAATTTTGCAGCAGGGAAAATCGCGGTCAGGGGCAGCGGTCCGATCTTTCGCGATCCGCACACGCTGTATATGAAGGACACATGCACGTTGTCTCTAAAGTCGCCTGCCAAGCCTCTATTCGAGGATAGAGGGGACGTGGCAATAGCGATGTCAAAGTTTGGCAAAGGCACCGTTGTCGCTGTCGTGGACCCATGGCTTTACAACGAGTACACCGATGGCCGCAAGAAGCCGCCGATGCAGGACAATTATGCGGCAGGCCAGGAGTTTGTGAGATGGCTCATAAATCAGCGACACGTGGACGTTAGGGAACCTGCCCGCCGATAGTGAGTTGGAAGTTTGAGTGACGAAGGGATTTCAGTGAAGACATATTTGATGGCAGATCCAGCGCGGTATCCCGGCATGACGACGGCGCAACTCCGCGAGACATTCATGGTCGATGGACTTTACGAGCCAGGCGAGCTCAACCTCTCTTACATTGACCTCGACCGCGCGGTGGTGGGGATGGCCGTGCCGGTGGGGAAATCGATCGCACTCCACGCCTCCGATATGCTTCGCGCCCGCTACTTTAACGAGCGTCGTGAACTTGGCGCATTGAATATTGGCAGCGATGGTGTCGTGCGCGTGAATGATGTGAGTTACGAACTTAAAAATCTCGACTGTTTGTATGTGGGTCGAGGCAGCGAACAGGTCAGCTTCGAGTCAGCGGACTCGAAGTCGCCAGCCATCTTTTATCTGCTCAGCTATCCTGCCCACGCAATCTACCCAACGACGCTGATTCGGAAGTCCGAAGCGGACTCTGTCGAACTGGGCGGGACGGAGACGTGCAATCGCCGCATGGTCTGCAAGTACATCCATCTGGGCAAAGTGAAGAGTTGCCAGCTTGTGATGGGAGTCACACATCTGCATCCCGGCAACGCGTGGAATACTATGCCCGCGCATACGCACATGCGCCGGTCCGAGATTTATATGTACTTCAACCTCAACGAGGACGCACGTGTATTTCATCTTATGGGTCCACCGGAGGAGACACGGCACATCGTAATAAAGGACCGCGAAGCCGTGGTATCTCCGGGATGGTCCATTCACGCCGGCGTGGGCACGCGGGCCTATAGCTTTTGCTGGGGCATGGGCGGTGAGAACCAGGACTACAGTGATATGGATCCTGCGCCCCTCGAACAGCTGCGATAAAGCGAACCAACCACTACTCAGGAGGTTCCATGAGATTCGTTATTGTCGTTACGATGGCCGCTGCCGCCGTGATCTGTGTGGGGCAAACGAAACCAGTAGCCCAGGTATTCTCAGCTCGGGACGTACAGTCTCAGTTGGTGCCGCTTGTCCAAGCCGCGAAGACCGCGGGCAGCGGCGGCGCGGTGCTCGGCAATTATCCATCGCATTCCATTCGGCTCTCCGTACGAACAGCGAGTGGAGGCGCCGAAGCGCACGCTCATTATGACGACATTTTTGTGGTGACCGAGGGCAGCGCCACCCTCATTACGGGAGGCGCGATTGAAAATGCGCAGATCGACAGCGATGGCGAGACAAAGGGCAGAGACATCCGAAATGGCCAGTCACGGACGATCGGAAAGGACGACATCGTTCACATTCCGGCCGGCACTCCCCACCAACTCATCATCGCCCCGGGTGGCGTCTTCAGCTCAATCGTCGTGAAGGTGAAAGAGTAGCTGATATCGCCCAGCCGCCAAGGTCTTTCAGCGCGACATCCAACCGCCATCTACGACCAGCACTTCGCCCGTGACGTAGTCGCTTGCCGGAGAGGCTAGAAACACAGCCGCGCCAGCAATATCCTCAGGTTCGCCCCAGCGCCCGGCGGGAATCCGCTCGAGGATCTGCCGGTTACGCACCTCGTCCTTCTGGAGTGCCTGTGTGTTGTCAGTTCGAAAATAGCCAGGCGCGATTGCATTTATCTGAATATTATGTGCAGCCCATTCGTTGGCAAGCGCCTTCGTCAACTGTGCGAGGCCACCCTTGGAGGCGGCATATGCTGGCACGCGGACGCCGCCTTGAAAGGAAAGCAGCGATGCAATGTTGATGATCTTTCCCCGTCGCCGCTTCAACATATTTCGTCCAGCAAGTTGGCTAAGGCGAAACACGCTATTCAGATTGACCTGCATGACGGTCATCCATGCCTGAAGGTCGTAGTCTTCTGCAGGGGCGCGGTAAATAGTGCCAGCGTTATTCACCAGAATGTCCGGCGCGTTCATTGCTGACCGGACTGCTTCGAATAAGAGGTCTGCGCCATCCAGTGCACTCAAATCCGCAGTAAAGCTCCGCGATTCGCACCCCAATGCTCGAATCCGTTCGCTCGTATCGTCTGCCGGCCGACGATTGCCGTGGCATGCGACGGATGCTCCAGCCTCAGCGAGTGCCAACGCTATGGCGGCGCCAAGGCCGCTCGCAGAGCCAGTGACCAGCGCAACCTTACCATCCAAACAAAAACGGTCGAGAATTCCCATGGTCATTCATTATCCTGCTCGAGCGAAGATCGTGCCGATACGTGCAAGAATCGCCGGGTTTAGCGGAACATCTCGGCATCGAGATAGAAACGTGCTGTAGCGTCGCATAGAATGCGAATCACGGCCCGCAAGCGAATCCGGGGGAAGCATCATGCCTGAAGCGGCATTGCGAATCAAATCAAGACAAGAATGCCGTTGGGACGTACTTTCCCTCGGCGAAGTGATGCTGCGCTTTGATCCTGGAGAGAGGCGAATTGTCCAGACACGCCAGTTCGACGTATGGGAAGGCGGTGGCGAATACAACGTGACGCGCGGGTTGAGCTCCTGCTTTGGCCAGCGAGCGTCCGTGGTTACGGCGCTCGTTGACAATCCTGTCGGACGCCTGGTCGAAAGCCTGATGCTTCAGGGTGGTGTGGATGTATCCCAAGTATTGTGGCGCGAATATGACGGCATTGGGCAGGCAGCGCGCAATGGGCTTTACTTTTTAGAGCGCGGTTTTGGCGTACGTCGCGCTCTTGGCAGCATGGACCGAGGCCATACTGCCGTATCGCAGTTGCGACCGGACGACATTGATTGGGAGCAGATATTTGGTGTGGAAGGGGTTCGATGGTTCCACACTGGCGGAATTTTCTGTTCCTTATCCGATCTCATGCCACGACTAGTCCGCAAGGCGATGGAAACAGCACGCAAATATGGAACTGTCACTTCCTTCGACTGCAACTACCGGCCGTCGCTGTGGAAAAGCCGCGGTGGTAGGCAAGGGGCGGCGCGTGTGAACCGCAACCTACTCCCATTTGTCGATGTGCTGTTTGGACACGAGGGAGACATTGCGCTCGCGACAATAGAGAGTTCACTGCAATTACCGATGCACACGGCCGAGAGTTTTGCTGCGATGGCGAAGAGAGTGAGGGAAGCCGCGACGGATCTAAAAATTGTCGTTTCAACGATGCGAAAGACTCGTACAGCAAACCGCAATGATTGGGGAGCGTTTGCATATGGACACGGAGCTATGCATTGTGCCGTGGAGATGCCAGAGTTAGAGATTCTGGACCGTGTTGGCGGCGGAGATGCGTTTGCTGCCGGGTTCATCTTTGGGCTGCTTACGGATCAGGGGCTGGATTGGGCGCTTAACTGCGGCATTGCACATGGCGCACTTGCAATGACAACTCCGGGCGATAACTCTTTCGCCACTCTTGAGGATGTGAGAGAACTGATGGCCGGTGCAGGTGCGGGAGTTAAGCGATGAGTTTGATACGAACGGCGGTATCTTGATGTTGAAACAGGAGGTTCTCACTCGAATCCAGCGGACCGGAATCATTCCTGTCTTGCGCGCCCTATCGGCAGAAGAGGCGCTGGCAATTGTCGAAGCAATCTCTGAGGGAGGTATTGATGTCATTGAAGTAACAATGACTGTGCCAGGGGCAATCGACGTTATTCGGAAGTTGACCCGAGATTGTGCCGATCTTCTAATCGGCGCCGGCACAGTATTGAACCCGGAGAATGCACGTATCTGTATTCAGGAGGGTGCGCAGTTCATTGTGAGTCCGGCAGTCAACATAGCGACAATTGAGATATGCCAGCAGCATTCGATTCCGGTATTTCCGGGTGCGCTTACGCCAACGGAGATCATCACTGCATGGCAGGCTGGTGGCGATGTCATTAAGGTATTTCCGGCATCAGCCATGGGTGGGGCTCCATACCTCCGGAGTCTGAAGGCTCCATTCCCCCAGGTTGAAATGATTCCGACTGGGGGTATTTCATTGGCAACAGCTAATGATTTCCTGCGTGCCGGTGCTTTCGCGCTGGGAGTGGGTGCGGACCTTTGCAGCAGTTCGGCGATCGCCGAAGGCAAGCCGGACAGGATCACGCAGACAGCACGGCAGTACACCCAGATCGTTGCAGCATTTCGCGCGTCTTCTGGTGTATAGCCTGAGCGGAGCAGATTAGACAGCGCATGACACGACGTCTTCCCAGCACCGATCTCGATCTCATTCTGCGCCAGACCCAGACCCTGTGGGAGCCGATGCGCGGGCAGCGAATCTTCATCACCGGCGGCACCGGCTTCTTTGGCTGCTGGCTGGTAGAAAGCTTCTGCCATATCAACCATGAACTTGGTTTGAACGCACGTGCGACCGTTCTGACTCGCCGCCCCGCAAACTTCATTGCGAAGGCGCCGCACCTTGCAGCGGATCCTCATTTAGAGCTGCTTACAGGGGATGTAAAGGACTTCAAATTTCCTGACGGCGTATTCCCCTTCGTCATTCACGCTGCCACCGAGGCAAGCGCGCGTCAGGCGGCCGAGAAGCCGCTGGAGATGCTCTCGACTATTCTCGCGGGTACCCGACGAACGCTGGAGTTTGCGGCCACGCATGGTACGGTTCGCTTCCTCTTGACGAGTTCCGGCGCTGTGTATGGCAGGCAGCCTTCTGATGTTACGCATCTTCCTGAATCGTACGCGGGGGCACCGGATCCGCTAGACCCAAGCAGTGTTTACGCAGAAGGGAAGCGTGCCGCCGAGCTCATGTGTTCGCTGTATCAGAAAGAGGCAGATATTGAGTGTGCAATCGCGCGTTGTTGGGCCTTTTGCGGGCCGCATCTGCCTTTGGATGCTCACTTTGCTATCGGCAATTTCATGGGGAACGTATTGCGGAGGGAACCGATTCTCATCCAGGGCGACGGAACCCCGCGACGCTCCTACCTTTATGGTGCTGATCTCGCAATCTGGTTGTGGACGATGCTCTTCCGTGCTCCCTCGCTCACGCCGATCAACGTCGGTTCAGGTGAGGATTTGAGCATCCTTGAACTTGCGCAGAAGGTTGCTCAGACTCTAGACTCCCGGACGCCGGCGTCCGAGTGGCTGGCTCTCCCGTACCGGGCGCGGCGCCTTCGCGTTACGTACCTTGCGTCAATCGCGCGAAACAACTTCTCGGCCTGGAGCAGACTGTAAGTCTCGAAGAATCGATCCGCCGGACCGCCGCTTGGTATGGCCAGCAGTAGCTCCCGCCAATCGTGGACATCATGCAACTACGGATTTATAGGCAACGCAGTCTATCTCGACTTTGCAGTCCACCACCATGCTTGAGACGACACATGCTCGGGCAGGTGGATGATCACCGAAGTGTTCTTTGAACACGCGATTGAATGAAGCGAAATCGCGCGGATCTTCAAGCCATACGCCGCAGCGTACTACATGCTCAGGTCCATACCCGGCTTCGTTAAGGATCGACAAAAGATTGCGGATGGCTTGCTGGGACTGAGCGACGATGTTCCCTGAGACCAATTCACCGTTGACCATCGGGACCTGGCCGGAAACGTAAAGCCAGCCATCCGCCTCGACTGCACGGGCAAAGGGTAAGGTGCTGTCCCCCCGTGCCGGTGCCTCCCTCCGTGCCATACCGTTTTATGCTTATTTCGATGCTCCCTCGCTCTTCTGGCTATTCGATCCATGCCGTCTTAGCGCGTGGCAAGAAGCGCCCGTGGCGTTGCTCGGTACTCCCTTGACGGGTATAGGAGAGGTCTCCGTTTACCCAGACGCCCTCGATCCCAACTGCCGGGAGCGATGGGGTCGGAGAATGTGGCCGTGTCCGCGATAGTTTCAGGATCGAACAGTACGAGGTCCGCGTGATAGCCCTCGCGTATCTGCCCGCGCTGCGCAAGGCCGAAGCGTTGTGCAGGCATCCCGGTCATCTTGTGTATCGCTTCAGGCAATGAGAACAGCTTCTGCTCACGGCAATAGCGGCCGAGCACTCGGGGGAATGTTCCCCACAAGTCGCGGATGCGGCCGAGGGTCATTGGGCAAGCCATCAGAGCCGATCATGGTTGCGGGATGTCTCAGAATTCTGCGCATGTCATCCTCGGAGATGCTGTGATAGATTGCACCGGCAGGCTGCAGCAGTTTCGCAGCCTCGAGTTGCGTTAAAGCCCACTCCTTGGCGATTTGTTCGAGAGAGCGCCCTGCCACTTCTGGATGGGTAGAACTCCATGTAATTGTGATGGTGACTCGTTCATCTACCTGCCGCAAATCAAGCGTACTGGAACCGGCAGCATAGGGGTAGCAGTCACAAGCAACTGGTTGGATAGCTCTTGCGGCATCGAGCGCGTGTAATATTTCGTTGCTTCGTCCCCAATTGTCGATGCCCGCGCATTTCAGATGGGAAATGACTGGTGGGCACGTGGCTGAGACGGCCGATTTCAAAGGCCTCATCCATCGCCTCGAGGATGGCATCCGCCTCGGAGCGCATGTGCGTGGTGTACATGGCCCCAGCAGCGGCGAGCGGTTGTGCCAGCGCCAGCACTTCTTCAGTCGAAGCCGCATAGGCAGAGAGATATGCCAATCCGGAACTCAGTCCCAGCGCCCCAGCGTCAAGCGCCTCTCGCAATTGCGCAACCATCGACTCGATTTCAACTGCCTTGGCGCTGCGGTCGAGTCTATCCAAATGGTTACTGCGCAGCGATGTATGTCCCACGAGCGCGCATACATTGACGGCGGGTCGAGCGCTCCGCACGGCCTCGACATATCCTGCAAACGTTGGATAGCAGAAAGCCTCGGATCCGCCAAGCAAGTTCATTGGATCGGGCGGATCGCCGCGCAAATGTACGGGAGCGGCGCTGATGCCGCAATTACCTACAATGACAGTCGTGACGCCTTGCGAAAGCTTGGCCAGCATACGTGGTGTGCGGATCACGCTGGTGTCATCATGCGTGTGCACGTCTATGAATCCGGGAGCCAGGGCGAGGCCTTCGGCGTCGATGGATTTGAGTGCGTCAACCCGCAGCGTGCGGCCGACCTCGCAAATGCGGTCGCCTAGAATTGCGACGTCAAGTGGTTCTGACGCCCGCCCGCTTCCGTCCAGGACATTCGCATTCCGGATAATGGTGTCGCAGATCTGCATCGCAGTACTTTCAGGATATAGGCTGGATGCATCTTGCGTTAACTGTCCTTGCGAATTGTGCTTGGACCATCAGGAGATCACTTGTTGAACGGCAGAACATCAGTCGGAGCTGAAGATCGAGAGGGAATCGGGTCTTTGAATAAAGGACTTGGTTTCTTCGGCAGTGTGCTTGAGGAAGGCGATATTGCCGGACTCAATTGGAACCTGCTGCACGAAGATCTCAGTCTGCCAGCGGCAGTTCTATATGAAGACCGGCTCCGACACAACCTTGACTGGATGCAGCGATTCATCGCCACGTACGGTGTGCAGCTTGCGCCTCATGGCAAAACCACGATGGCGCCAGCTTGTTTGCGATGCAGTTGAAGAGTCCGGCGCCTGGGGAATTACGCTGGCAACAGCTCATCAAACACAGGTTGCCTATCGACACGGGGTACGCCGGGTGCTGATGGCGAATCAGCTCATCGGCAAAGAGAATATGGCGATCGATTTCCCGCCTGCTGGAGGATCCTGCATTTGAATTATTACTGCCTGGTGGATTCGCCTGCGCAAGTCGATCTGCTGGGCGCATTTCTATCGCGAACATGCTCAGCGGCTGAATGTGCTGCTGGAATTGGGGGTCCAGGGCGGCCGCACCGGGGTGCGCGACGACGAACAGCTGGAAGCAGCTCTGGCCCTTTGCAACCTGGAACATGTGCTCTCATTCTGAGCGGAGTTGAAATCTACGAAGGCGTCCTTGATAACGAAGCGCTCATTCGTGTTTTCCTCGAGCATGCCGTTGACGTCACTCGGCAACTGGCGGCTGAAAAGCACTTCCAGAGAGCGCCAATCTTGCTTTCAGGTGCAGGGTCGGCCTGGTATGACGTGGTCGCAGAGGTTTTCACAGCGCAAATTTTGGAGACTGCGGTCGAGATAGTTTTGCGCCCCGGCTGCTATTTAACCCATGACGCTCGGAGCCTATCGCGAGGCGCAGGCAAAGATCATGCAACGTAATCCGATCGCTGCGCAAATGGGCGCAGGTCTCTTGCCCGCGCTTCAAGTCTGGGCATACGTGCAATCCATCCCGGAGCACGACAAGGCGATCATCGGTATGGGCAAGCGCGATGCGGCTTTCGATGCCGGGCTTCCTGTACCAGCGTTGCACTACCGACCAGGAGCTGCTGTGCCCAAGCCGGCACCTGCCGGCTGGACGCTCACCCGAATGATGGATCAGCATGCCTACATGCAGATTAACCCGGGGGACGATCTGCGCGTCGGCGATATGATCGCCTTCGATATCTCTCATCCTTGCCTGACATTCGACAAATGGCGCGCATTGCCGGTTGTGAATGCGGAATATCGTGTCATCGACGTGATCCGCACTTTCTTTTGAACCGCGAGTCATTTCGACTCAAAGCGTGGTCACTTTGTGTGCAAAACGCTTGTGGACTTCGCTTTGGAAGATTCGGACCTTCACTTCGACTGAGTCGGTCGGCAGGTCTTTGGTTATTCACACTGCGCCATGAGTTGCGCGAGACGGATTGCGCCCATAAGTTGTGCATCGCTTCCGAGGCTGCTAAGTACGACCCGTGGATGCAATCGGCGGGCATGCTTATTTACCACGTCCTGAATGCGATCTCGGAAAGCAGAGTGTAGGCCGACGGATCCGCCCAAAATAAAGAGCGGCGTATTCAAGATCAAGGTCATGTTGAAGATCGCGCAAGCCAAGGTGTTCGCCGCGCGATCCAGCAGGGAATTGGCTAGTGCATCGCCGGTGGTGGCCGCGTCAAAGATCTGCGTCGCCGTCAGATTTTGTGGCAACGTGGTTTGCTCTGGACTCCAAAGGGACAGCCAACGCAAACGCAGGCCTTCACCGCCGGCCAGGCTCTCGAGCGGCCCGGGCTGGCCAGGCTCTGCAGGCTTTTCAGCAACTCCGGGCACGAGCATGTATCCGACTTCTCCGGCGGTCCACGCAGCACCTTGAAATAATTGGCCCTTCAGCATAATGCCGGCACCCACGCCCGTACCAACGGCAAGGAAGACGAAATCCGGCGTCCCGTTCGCTGCGCCGAAAAAGCTCTCTCCGAGCGCGGCGAGGTTTACGTCGTTATCGAGTGCGGCTGAGACGCCAAGGGCTTCTTCCAGCATCGACTTCAAGGGTACGTCACGCCAACCCATCAGATAAGAGGTCGCTATTACGACACCGGTCTCCGCGTTAGTTATCCCGGGAGCGCCCGCGCCGATATATGCGATTGCATCTCTCGCAATGCCGACCTGTTGCACAAGATGATCGGTGCACTCGCGTATCTTTGCAACGACGAGATGCGGATCACGCACATTTGCCGTTGCTGATGATGTACGGGCAAGAATCTTTCCCTGCGTGTCGGCGAGTGCCACACGAAGATTCGTCCCGCCGATATCGATGCCAAGAAGATACGCGTGTTCAGTCATGTCTGGTCAGGTACAGGCCGGGGAGCCTATGTGCTGATGCTCTCCAGTTCGCGGCCTTTTGTCTCCGGGATAATGAAGAAGGTGAAGAGCAGTGTGGCGACGCAAAAGAATCCTAGAATTCCAAAAGTGAGCGCACTGCCTATGCGATGGATGACCGTAAGGAAACTTAGCGACACTAGTGTGTTGGAAATACCATAACCAATTGTCGCTGCCGCCGCTCCCCTGCTCCGCAAACGTAGAGGGAAGACCTCACCGACGAGTATCCACGCGATTGGGCCCATGCTGGCTGCGAAGCAAGTGATATAGGCGACGAGGCAGACAATGGCGGTAACTCCGGTCGCATGCGATACACCCGCGTGGCGTCCAAAGGTAAATGCGAGCAGAAGCAAGGACCCAAGCATGCCTCCGATCCCCCAGTACAGCAGAGGCTTTCGGCCGATACGATCGACAAGGAAGAGCGCGATCACCGTAGCAAGCATGTTCATCACTGATACTAGGAGCGTTGCCAGAATAGCGTGTTGATTTGAGTCAATGCCCGCGAGCCCGAAAATCTGCGGGCCGTAGTAAATGACGGTATTGATGCCGCAAAGTTGCTGCAGCACTACAAAGCCCACCGCGATGATAAGACCGCGGCGAGCGGCCGGTGAGAGTAGCGCACGCCAGTTCTCACGGCTTGAACCGATGGTCGCAGCCTTGTGAATATCGTCCAAAAGAAGTTGGGCGCCGTGAGCGTTGGTATAGGAGAGAAGTACTTGCTCCGCCTCTTTCTCGCGCTTATTGATGAAGAGCCATCGGGGGCTTTCAGGGACAGTAAAAACCAATGCGAGGAAGATCGCCGCGGGCAAAGCGCCGATTGCGAACATCAACCTCCAGGACTCTTCCGACGCGAACCAATAACCAACGAGATTCGCAAAGACAATGCCGAAGGTCAGAGCGAACTGGTACAGACCGATGAGCGTTCCTCGCGACTGGGGCGGCGAGAGCTCTGAAACGTACACCGGCGCGGTGACGGAAGTAAATCCAATCGCGAACCCGAGCAAGGAGCGTGCGACGATGAGGATGCCTACGGTCGGCGAGAGCGGTGCAAGGATGGAGCCCACGATAAAAATGACTCCCGACCAAAGTAGCGTCGCACGACGTCCAAGGCGGTCAGACAAGACGCCGCCGACGATTGCGCCCATCATCGTGCCAGCGGGAACCACACTGACGACAATCTCCTGCATGTGCGTGGAAAGAGCAAATGTGTTTCGCACGAAGA
Organism: uncultured Acidobacteriaceae bacterium; assembly: GCA_963815025.1. Classification (GTDB taxonomy): domain Bacteria; phylum Acidobacteriota; class Terriglobia; order Terriglobales; family Acidobacteriaceae; genus KBS-83. Next base: position 1,964,114 of record CAWFFD010000002.1, read on the forward strand.
GAAGTGCCGCTGCGATAATGCCTACATCGAAGCCGTACAGGATGCCGCCAAGGCCGGCGATGAACGACACACGTAATAGGAAGGCGCCGCGGACTGCCGGCTGTTCAGCTTGCAAATTGGCACCTGCGTTGAGAGCTAATGTTGAATGATACCGTCGATTTGATCCGAAGGAAGAGGAAGCATGAAAGCATGATCCAAAAATCCGAGCAACCGCGCTGGATCGGCGGGGTAGAGCCTTCGAAGAAGTTGCTGGCAATGAACGGCACGCAGATCCTGGAATACGAATGCCGCGAGCAGCCGACGAAGCTACGCGAACTGATTGCCGCCTATAAACAAAATGAAGAGATCCGCAAAGAACTTCGCGCCGTCAGCAGAGCGGCTACGGGGGGTTCAGCGCCTGTAATCTTCATTGGGATGGGCGGCTCGTTGTGTGCTTCTATTAGCGCGTCGACTCGCTTGCAGAGTAATGCAAGACTGGCGTTTTCTGTCGATGCCGGTGAGTGGCTGCACTATGCGCGTCCGGTGTGGAAGGATGCCGCAGTTTCCATACTGGTGACAGCCTCGGGCGAGAGCGCGGAACTCGTTGAGTTCATGAAGCAAGATCTTGGCGGCCCCGTGGCCCTGATTTGCAATAATTCCGCTAGTCCGTGCTGGCAACATGCAAAGCACCGCTTACCGATCCTTGCAGGGCCTGAGTACGGCAATGCAACCAAGACGTACACAAATTCGACAGCCGCTGGCATCATTCTTGCTTCGGAAATGCTCGGACTTGAGTGGAAGGTCGCAGCAGACCATGTTGCGAATGTCATGGAGAACAGCATCGATAGGCTATTCGAAGTTCGTGGACGCATGGAGGAATTCTGCCGCGGTGCGGCAAATCTGGAGATAATCGGACGAGGTGCAGCTTATGGTGCAGCTTACATGGGCGCGTTAACCATTCGAGAGATGAGCGGCTTTCGAGCGGCTGCGCATACTGGAGCAGGCTTTAAACATGGCCCAAACCTGGATACGAACAAGACGCACGTAGCAATGATCTTTGCAGTGGGACGTGCTGCGGCGCTTGGATTGAAGCTAGCAGCAGAATGTAATCGAAAAGGAGGGCGCGTACTGCTGGTGTCAAACGATGAAATTGAGCCTACAGAACTGATGCTGCCAGTACAAATCGATGCGGTGCCTGAGCCGTGGGAGGGCATTACGACGCTCGTGGTTCCGCAAGCTCTAACGCTCGCGTGGATTGAGAGGAATGGATGCAATCTGCCGCCGCGGTTTGCATACGGAGTAATGGAACAATGAGGCGCACAGCCAAGCGTATTGTCCCCAATGTCGGTGGGTAATAGCACGTGTTGCGAGCATTTCTAAATTTGATGGAATCAGCCATACCGATGCGATTTTGACGTCCGTGCATTATCGTGTTGCTGGGTGCGGCGCGGTTTCGTCACCCGAATCACAGCCTAGGATTTCCGGCGATATATTCCCGCTGATCGCGTAATTCCGCCTGCTTCAATTGGCGCGTTGTTACCTTGGGCGAGCAGAATCTGCATACATCCACGCCGGGATGCCTGGAGTTCTATTTTTTCCAGAAAAAGTTGAGCCCTTGCCTTCGCTGCTCCTTCCGAAGTGTGTATTATCCGCCTTAGCAAATCCCCCATTTGTTTCGCCCATTGAAGTTGTATTCGTGGGTTCGGAGTGAAGTCGAGCAGGGCTCACGCGGCTGCGGAGAATCCGCAGAAATGCTCACATCACCTTTTTATACTTGCGCCCGCGCGATGCGGGTTTGGCTGCGCCCTTGCCTCTGCCTTCGATAAGCCTGAATAAGCTCAGCACTGCTGTCTTGCTTGGTTAATTCTCCGCTTGAAACCGCGGCGGAGTAGTTACATGCAGCAACGTGTGTATGCGCTCGAATTCAATAGGCCTAGCACCTCAGGATGCAGGCTGACAAAACTAATGATTGTTACGTTCTCACCCCAGGAGACATGAATGTTGTTCATCAGGAAAGATTGTTCATCTTTGGGCCAGACATCGAGACATCGGATCGCGTTATCGGTTTTAGCAGCTTTTTCCGGGTTGCTTTTAGCTCAACCAGTCCTTGCTGCGAATATCACAATTGCAAGTCCGGTGAACGGCACAACCGTTCCGTCCCCTGTTTGGGTGCGCGCGCACAACGTCGGATGCGATGGCCTTTCGCCGACCGCCTTCGGATATTCCGTTGACAGTAGCAGCACGCTGACGAAAGGGGTTACGGTTAACGATATCGACACCACCACCGCTATAGCTGCTGGAAGTCACACGATCCACTACAAAGCCTGGACGAGCAAAGGTGTATGTCCGGTTGTCAGCACTACGTTCAAAGTTGCCGGCGGTAGCTCATCGGGTGGCAGCACATCCGGCGGCAGTACATCGGGTGGCAGCACATCATCTGGCTCAGGGAGCGCCGCTTACGCACTTCCATCCAATGCCATTGCATCTGCAAATCTGGATGGCGTTGGAGGCTGGGACGCTCAGCATGACGCAGGAACACCCGGTTCATCCAAGGGATCGATGGTTTATCCGGCCAAGACCCCCTCGTATGACGATGCGAGGGAGTTTTACATGACATATTCCGACCACGGTGGCGAACGCTGGCACGTTTCTTTTGGTAACAACGGAACTGCCACAAATTTCGTTCTCGATACCTATGTGTATTTGGTCGAGCCATCACAGGTCCAAAATCTTGAGATGGATATGAATCAGGTAATGTCGAACGGCAAGACTGTGATCTATGGGACTCAGTGCTCCAGCATATCGAAGACCTGGGAATACGCGACCATTTCTGGCAGTTCGGCCCACTGGAAGTCCTCTAACATCGGATGTAACCCACTCAATTGGTCTGCAAAGACCTGGCATCATATCCAGGTCGGCTTTCACCGCAACAGCAGCGGAGTTGTGACACACGACTGGGTGAACCTGGACAATACGCACAGCGTTTTCAAGAATGCAACTGGTGCTGCTGACCAAAGTCTGGGCTGGGCAAAGGGCGACCTGCTTGTTAATTTCCAGATCGACGGAGAGAATAAGGGCAGCGGGTCAATTACGTCATATATCCATAAATTGACTATCTACCACTGGTAATTGTCTGAAGACTGCGCTCTAAACTCTTAGAGCGCAGCCTATGCTTTTTGTGGATATCAGCGAAAATCAGCCTTATTGGTATCGCACGTATTTTCTTCAAAATTGGCCTTGTTCATTTCGATACCAGATATCGAGCAGCCGGACCGTTCTGCCATTCCTAGCGGCGCCGAAGAAGATTTCCGCGGTTGTCGGTTGCTTTGCACAAAGCGCTTCCAGATCGAATATCTTCGATGTGGAATTTGATTTTGATACGTCCAACATGTGACTGCAACAATGCCGTCTGGCCACCGGGACTGTGAGCCCGATCCTCGCGCTATATAATCATGGCGATTCGATGCGACTACGCGCGCGTTTCTGAGCGCGTGGCGGCCAGTCGAATGTCAACTTCGTCTAGACAGCGCGAAGCACTTTGTACAGGGAAAGCAGCTCACCTTGAATTGCTCGTTCAGCTTACTGACAACCTTGGTAATGTGCGCTTCATTTCTATTGCCCTCTGCCTGGGGTGTCGATACTTCGAAGCCGGATAACGCGGCAGCTAGCCTCAACAGTGTCGGCGTGGCCCTTATGAATCAGCAGATTCCCGGCAAGGCACTCATCAAATTCGAGGATGCGCATCGCGCGGATATGTCTTCCGCGATTCCTCTGATCAATAAGGGAATTGCGCTCATCTATCTGCGCCGATTACCGGAAGCTGAGGAGGCGCTGAAAGCCGCGTCTCTCGTCGATCCGGAAAATCCGCGCGTTTGGTACAGCTTGGGTCTCGCGCTCTTCGACTCCGGCGATCAGCCATCAGCTCTGAAAGCATTCCAGCATGCGGCGGAGGTAGATCCTCAAGACGCCGATACTCATTACTACATCGGGATCATCGATCTCGGACTGAAAAATTACGACGGTGCAATTCCTGAGTTCGAAAAGGCACTCCAGATCAGCCCATTGCATGCATCCGCGCAATATGGATTAGCGCGTGCCCTTCAGCGCTCAGGCAAGGCCGACGAAGCACGCAAGCATGTACAAAGGTTTCAGGCGATCACACAGGAAAAAATCGGTACCATCTTCAGCGACAACTACGGAGAGCAGGGCCGTTACGCGACAGCTCAAGATATGCCTGGCTATCCGGCCGCAGTATCGACAATGATTCCTGTTACGTTTGTCCCGCACCGATCCAGGAGGGATGCACAAACCGATTCGCGTTCCTCGACAGTGAATGGTGCTGGTGCCTGCGTCCTTGATTTGGAAGGCAACGGTCAGAAAGGCATCGTCACGATGCAGTCTGGTCCGAATGCGATGCAGACGTATCGCATCGCGCAAGATGGCACCGTAATCGCTGATGGATACAAAAAGTTAGGTCTTGCATTAGCCGGAAAAGGTGTTGCATGTGCCGTGGGCGACTACGACAATGATGGCTTGCCTGATCTCGCTGTGGCCTTGGAAGATCGCGTCGCAATCTTCCACAATGTAGGGCACGGCAAGTTCGCCGACATGACCTCGGCTTTAGGAATTCGCTCAGTGAACCATCCAGCCGGCTTGACCTTCGTAGATTTCGATCACGACGGAGATCTCGATCTGTTCATAACAGGCTCCGCTTCCGGCTCGGGGATGGGGCCCAATGTTCTCTGGAGGAACAACGGTAATTCCACATTCACCGAATGGACTAGCTCTACTGGTCTTGCTGGTAATACAGAGAGCGCGAGCGCCATCCTCTCCGACATTAACAACGACCGGGCAGTAGATTTGGTCGTAACCGGCCGCGGTCCGTCGCCGACCATTTATGAAAACCAGCGCGAAGGAGCCTTTAAGCGAGTTCCTCTATATAACGACAACGCCCTGCCGGCAACTCGCGGAGTCGCCACCCTTGATTTTAATAAAGATGGTTGGATGGATGTAGCAGTAACGCACGCTGGCACTCCCGGCCTGACCCTATGGAAAAATGTTAAAGGCGAGCGATTCGAACGCGTTTCGCTGCCATTGAAGGATGTAATTGGGGCCTGGGGGCTCACGCCGATCGATTTTGACAACGACGGATGGATAGACCTTGCGGTGATCGTGGAGACGCCTCATGGCGCTCGCCTGCGTGTTCTTAGAAATTGTGGGGCGAAGGGATTCGAAGACGTAACCGAAGCTCTAAAACTCGAAAATCTGGATGTATCGGGAGCAAAATCGCTTATCGCTGCTGATGTTGATGGCGACGGCGCGGCAGACCTGATCGTGGCCCGGGGCAACGTGGCTCCGCTAGTGCTGCACAATGTTGGCGGAAACCAGAACCACTCGCTGCGGATTGCACTCACCGGTTTGGCCGATAACAAGTCCGCGCTTGGGACCAAGGTGGCGGTTCTCTCGAACGGCATGATGCAAAAGTTTGAGATTGCGGGAAGCGCCGGATATCTGAGTCAAGGGTCGACCGACATTCTCGTAGGTTTGGGTAAAACCGATCACGTGGATGTGGTGCGCATGTTATGGCCTACTGGAGTTCCACAAGACGAGATCGACGTGTCTGCCACCAAACCTCTCATACTCCAAGAACTAGATCGGCGTGGGAGTTCATGCCCGGTTCTTTTTGCATGGGACGGCAACAAGTATGAATTTGTCTCAGACGTGATAGGAGCAGCTGTCGTTGGCCACTGGATGTCGCCATCCACACGAAATGAAAGCGATCCAGACGAGTGGATAAAAGTCGACGGGCGCATGTTGCGGTCTCGCAACGGCAGGTTGAGTCTCCGATTTGGTGAGCCGATGGAAGAGATTAACTATATTGACCAGTTACGCCTTGTTGCAGTCGACCATCCCGATGGCACTGAGGTATATCCAGACGAACGTTTCCTGAGCGAAAAGCCTTTCGCAAGCGGCAAGCCTATGATTGCCTCCCGTGAAACGCATGCTCCGGTCGGCGCATGGGATGACAAAGGAGCCGATGTTCTCCCGCTTCTTGTCAAAGCGGATCACAAATATGTTCACGACTTCAAGAATCTGACCTATGCAGGTTTTGCAACTCCGCACACCCTGACCCTGGATTTAGGAACCTGGAGCGCCCAGCGTCCACTTCATCTTTTCCTGCATGGGTTCATTGAGTACTTCAGTGCAACTTCCCTGTATTCCGCCTGGCAGGCCGGTATACGACCAGAACCTCCTTCTGTTCAGGCGCAAATGCCAGACGGTACCTGGAAGACAGTCATACAAGATATGGGATTTCCTGCAGGCCTTCCCAGAACGATCGTTGTCGATCTGACCGGTAAGCTACCTCCGCATGTTCGGCGTATCCGCATGCGAACGAACCTGCAGATCTATTGGGACCAGATTCTCATCGATAACGGCGGGGATATCTCGCAGTCTATGCACGAGACTGAACTTCCGCTCACTTCGGCTAGCGTTGCCTTCCGCGGCTATCCGCAACAGGTCGACGGTGAAACTCCGGGTGATCTTACATATGACTACAAGCGCATCAGCTTGACTGGTCCCTTCCAGTGGCAACGTGGGAGCTATACACGCTACGGTTCCGTAACTCCTCTCTTGCGCCGGCGGGATGACAAGTACGTGATCTTCGGAAGCGGCGACGAGATCGCTGCGGAATTTAGCGATGCATCTCTGCCCCCATTGCCGGCGCACTGGGAGCGTGACTATCTCTTTTACGCGAATGGCTACGTGAAGGACATGGATTTCCATGAAGCGCTGCCCTTTACTGTTGCGCAGCTGCCATTTCAGTCAATGAGCAGCTACCCCTATCCGCGGACGGAACATTTCCCTGAAGATATGCAAAGCATGGATTATCGCCTGGATTGGAATGACCGCTTTGAGTCCGGGAGACGTGCTCAGCTATTCCAGTTCCACTACACGCCGGTAACATCGGAACCGATGGCCGCTCAACCATAGCAGGCAAGCACGCTGGCGTGGCGCCCGATTCTCGACATTGCGAACGCTTAGAATCGTCTCACATGTCCTGCATGCGTGACCATGACAATAGTTGGAATTTTCTGGGTCGAAAAATGGATTCGTTTGACGATTCCACGATCCGACCACATTTGCACGGGAAGCGCGTGCTCATCACGGGTGCGGCTGGGTTCATCGGCTCAGCGCTTGCACGCTGCATCTCTCGCCTTTCTGTCGAGCACCTTTTGCTGCTGGATATCGCCGAATCAGGGATGCATGAGTTGGCATTGGATCTCGATAGGGACGCGAGTGTCTCCCATGATTTGATAGTCGGTGATGTCTGCGACGTAGCTCTGCTCGCCGACATCTTCACACGGCACCATCCGCAGATAGTGCTGCATGCTGCTGCTTGCAAACATGTGTCGCTGATGGAAGACAATCCCTTTGCGGCGGCGAGGACCAACGTGTGGGGTACGCAACAAATTACGCAAGCAGCGAGCACATTCGGGGCGGATCAGGTGCTGCTCATTTCAACAGATAAAGCCGTCGCGCCGGTTGGCATCATGGGCGCTACGAAGCGGATCGCAGAACTCATCCTGTTGGCGAATTGCAGCGCGACCCGGATGAAGGCCATTCGGCTTGGCAACGTGCTTGGATCAACCGGCAGTGTGGTTCCAACGTTGCAGCGTCAGATCGCTCAGGGACGGCCAATCACCATCACGGATGCGGCTTGTACACGATTCTTTCTCTCCATAGATGAAGCCATCCAGCGGCTGCTCTCTGCGCTCCTCCTTGATGGCTCCTCCACTCTTTTTGTCTCTGATGTTGATAAGCCGTACCGTATCGTCGATCTCGCCCAGTTTCTTATGGAGAATGCCGGTCTGGAGTCCCAGAAAATCGAGTGGGTTTTTACAGGTTTGCGTCCTGGAGAAAAGATATCCGAGCAAATGACCTCGGATGAGGAGATTTTGGCGACGCGCAGCATCCATGGATTGCGCGAAGTACTTCATAGCCCCGGCCCGGCTCCGCAACTGTTAACCGCTGCGATCGCAGAAGTAGATGCCGCACACCATCTGCGCGATCTCCGCAGGCTCTTAAAGGTGATCGTAAGTATCGTCCCCGGTTATGTACCAAGTGTTCGTCTCCAACAGATGCTGGGAGATCGAGTAACAGAAAGAACAACTGCATGAGGCGGACGATCGCTGTCGTTACTACTTCGCGAGCCGATTACAGTCATTTGTACTGGCCGTTGAAAGAGCTGTTGGCTCACCCCGCCGCCGACCTGAAGCTCATTGTTATCGCATCTCATCTTTCCCCTGAGTTCGGTAGCACGGTCCGCGAGATCGAGAGGGATGGCTTTCCCATAACCGCCCGCCTGGAGTGTTTGCTCAGCTCGGACAGTGATGTGGGAATGGCGAAGAGTATTGGGGTTGCTGTGCTTTCGCTTGCCGATTGTCTCGCTGCCATGCGGCCGGATGTGCTATTGCTGATCGCCGATCGATACGAGATGCTTGCGCCGGCAGCCGTCGCTCTGGCCTTGCGCATACCGATTGCACATATTGAAGGTGGCGAAATCAGTCGAGGCGCGATCGATGATGTCGTACGGAACGCCCTGACCAAGATGAGCCACATCCATTTCACCTCGACCACCGGTGCACGAGAGCGCGTTATCTCGATGGGCGAGGAACCGTGGCGAGTTCATCGGGCGGGGGCGCCATCGCTCGACCATCTTCGCAAGAGCAAGCTTCTCAGCAGAGCTGAGCTTGAGGAGACGCTAGAGATCGATCTAACGCCACCTTCTGCGATCGTTGCCTATCATCCCGTGACGCTTCTTACCGACCCAAATGCGGAAGCGGAGGAGCTGTTTGCCGCTCTGGCACAGATTCCTCATCAGCTAATCTTTTGTCATCCGAATGCGGATGCCGGGGGCCGGGATCTTTCGCAACGTATCCGCTCTTTCCTTGCGGAACGGAGATCGGGGTATTTGTTTGTCAATCTGCCGGCCGTTCAGTACTGGAGCCTGCTGCAGCATGCCGATCTTCTGGTGGGGAATTCGAGCAGCGGCATCATGGAATCGGCCTCGTTCGGTCTGCCGACCGTCAACATTGGCATGCGGCAGCAGGGAAGAGAGCGCGCCAGGAATGTCCTGGATGCGGAGCCTCTGGCGGCATCCATTTTGCAGCAACTTCGGATGGCGGATACGCAATCCTTTCGAGAATCTCTGTCGGAAATGACAAATCCTTATGGGGACGGAATGGCGGCGGAACGCATTGTCCGTGTGCTCACAACCCTGCCGCCTCGTGATCGACTGCTGCTCAAGCTCGATCCTGACTGTGATTCGGGAGCATTGTCATCCTGAACATTCCGCTCTCCGAGCCAGACATCACCGAGTCCGAGATTGAAGAGGTCGTTTCCGTTCTTCGCGGCTCTCGGCTGAGCCTTGGACCGAAGATGGAGGAGTTTGAAGAGTTGGTCTGCCGATACGTCGGTCAGAGCTTTGGAATCGCGGTCAGCTCCGGAACTGCCGGGTTGCATCTTTGCATTCGCGCTCTTGGGATTGGTGCAGGGGACGAAGTTATCGTCCCTTCGTTTACTTTTGTTGCGGTGGCGAATGCTGTTCGATATGAGGGTGCCACCCCGGTATTCGTGGATATAGAGCCGAGGCATCTCAACCTGGACCCCAGCCTCATCGAGGCTGCGATTACGCCGCGCACTCGCGCCATCATTGCCGTTCATACCTTTGGCTGCCCCGCAAACATGCCGGCAATACTGGAGATTGCTCGTCGCCATGGGCTTCGGGTAATCGAAGATGCGTGCGAGGCGATCGGCGCAACGTATCAGGGCCGGCATGTTGGCTGCTTCGGCGATGCTGCTGTGTTCGCGTTCTATCCCAACAAGCAGATCACCACCGGCGAAGGTGGGTTGGTCGTTACCGGAGACCCGCAACTGGCGCGAGAGATCCGTGCCATGCGCAATCATGGCCGGTACGAATCGGACGATTGGCACCAGCACTCGATTCTCGGGTACAACTACCGGCTCTCGGAGATCAACTGTGCATTAGGTTGTGCACAGATGCGGCGTATCACCGAAATCCTTGCATTGCGGGAGCGTGTCGCTCGAAGGTATGAAGCGCTGCTTCGTGATCTTACGACTCTTATTCTTCCTCCCACGGACGTGATGGATGTGCAGCTTAGCTGGTTTGTGTACGTGGTGCGGCTCACAGATCAGTTCAGCCAGGATCAGCGGGACGCCATTGTCCGCATGCTTCATCAGCGCGGGATTGGCTGCGGGCGATACTTTGCTCCGATTCATTCGCAGCCTGCTTATGCCGATCTACCGTTGCGGCGACTTCTCCCGGTAACGGAGTCGATCAGCCGCAGGACGCTTGCCTTGCCATTCTTCAGCCGGCTCCGCGAGGAAGAGGTGAAGCAGGTGACACGCGCGTTGCGGGAGTCCATCGAAGCTGCTTCGCATTAGAGCCAAATATATTCGTGAACCAACCGAACGATTGAGGCGAAGCGTGCGCATCGTTGCATATTCTGTCCGAGTTGGAAGCCGAATTCCCGAAGATCACGATGAGACGAGGAGCGGATGAAAGTTGCTTACGTGCTGGCCACGAATATGGCGAGCAGCTACAAGCTGGCGAGCATGATCCTGCCGCAGCTGGAACGAGATGTTCACGGCGCCGACGTCGTGGGTATTTTCTTTTTTGACGACAATCTGTTCTGTTTGCGCAAGGGTGACCCGGTAGGAGAACGCCTTGCCGCGGTGGCCAAACAAAAGAAGATGCTGTTGATGGTCTGCGACATGTGCGCGGTGCGGCGTGGACTTGCGGAAGGAACGCTCGATCAGTGCGGGAGTGGAGAGGTGAAGCCGAAGGGTCTGGTCGATGGCGTTGCCGCCGGCTGCTTCCCTCAGCTTTATGCTGCTCTCGCGGGAAGCCCGCCCGATTATGTGATCACTCTCTAGGTTGGGAAGACGCTTGCTGGCAGGTACTGTTCCCTCCCACCCCTCCCCCCTCCCGGTGCGGGAGCCCTGTCCGCAAGTTATTGTCTTTCATGGGTTTAGGCACTCTTCCGGAGGCTAAAATCGTCATTTCATTGGGCTTACCGCGAAATTCGTCATTCCAAAGGACTTGCGTCAAGCAAAAAAGCCACCGAGCCGGTTACGCAATCCGGCGGTGGCTTTCTTTTCTGATCCTGATTCAAGGTTAGCAGTTTTGGTGGGGTAAATTGGCAGGTTTTTGCGCGGTGCGGCGGGCTCGAATCCACTTCGGGAAATCCTGGTGGGGCCTTTGGTAAACCACTTGGGATAGTGGTCGTTCAATGTTTACCAGGCGGGCGGGAGGCCGATTTTTTTGACGAGGGCGCGGTAGCGCTCGTCGTTGTGGAGGAAGTCGTAGGCGGGGTCGCACTGGATCCATAACAGACCCGGGTTGCGCTCGCGCAGTCCCGCCTCCAGCAGGGCGAGGGTCTCTTTCCGCTTGCCGAGTTGTGCATAGAGGAGAGCCAGATCGACCGGCGAGACATATTGCTTTGGGGCCATTCCCTCCAGACTGGAGATCTGCATCTGGAGCACGGCGTTGTAACCGCCGCGCTCCCAGGCGCGCCGTACATCTTCCGACGAGTTCTTCCATGCGTACCACGCAGAGTTGCCGCCTGACACATTGAGATATCGCTCCAAGGTAGTGACGGCCTCCTTCTTCATGCCTTTGCATCGATAGGCGACGTGAAGGGTATAGAGAAGGCCTACATCGTCTGGTCTTGTCTGGAGACGTTGCTGAATATCCGTGATCGCGGCGTCGTATTGCCGCGCCCATACATATAACAAGGCCATAGCGCGGGGACGGGAGAATGGATCGATCTCCGTGGCAGTTTTCTGCGCTGCGATGGCTTCCTGGTTGCGATTGAGCGCGGCAAGGAACTCCGCGCGTCGGTGTATCGCTTCCGAGTACTGGGGATTGAGCTCGATCGCACGCAGAAGCTCGCGATCTCCGGCAGCCCAGTCCCATTTGGCGTTGAAGAGGGCCCATCCGCGCGCGAGGTGCGCTTCGGGAAGCGAGTCGTCGAGATCCACTGCTCTCCGGGCAGCTGCTTCCATTGGCGCCAATACCTTCGTGGGGTCGAGCGTACTGCCGCCGCCGGAACCGTAGTACAAAGTCAGTCCGGCCCAGCCCAACGCGTAGTCGGGCTGCAGCTCTGTCGCTTTCTTGAAGTAGGAGCCAGATTCATCGCCATTGGTATAGAGGAGGTACATCCCGCGCAGATAGGCATCGTGGGCCTGGGGATTTACATAGCGCACCGGTTTGGGCACGGTTATTGAAGCGTTCAGCCGTTTGGCGATGGCTTGCGCGGCTTCGGCGGAGAGCGCGGCGACGTCATTATTGTTGCGATCGTAACTGTCAGCCCAGATATGCGTGTCGCTGGGCGCGTGGATGAGTTGGAGCGTCATGTGCACCTTGCCATCGGCGCGGGCGATGGAGCCTTCCACGATGCCATCAACGCCGAGGCTGCTGGCGATTTCACGCAGCGGTCGATGTGCGTCCTTATATTGCATGGCGGAGGTGCGGGAGATGACGCGGAGGGTGGAGTCCTTGGCGAGCATGGTTGTGAGCTCGTCGGTCATGCCGGCGGCGAAGTAGTCCTGTGCCGGGTCGCCGGAGAGATTGTTGAGCGGGAGCACGGCAAGCGACTGAATGAGAGGTATGGCGGCGTGGGTGGTGTGCTCGCGAAGCCGGAGTGTGATGGTGATGACGACGAGAAGCAATGCAGCGAGCGAGCCGAGGATAAGCCAGAGACGAGAGCGTGCGATGGGCGGGTGGGCGGCAGCGGCAGAAGCTCCCGGTGGTTCCGGGCTCGGTATTTCAGTCTGCGACTTGGCCGGAGCGCTGCCCAAAGCGGGCATTGGCTGAATGGTAGCGACCGGGCCGACAAAGCGGTAGCCGCGGCCGGTGACGGTTTGAACGAAGCGCGGGTGATCGGGATCATCCCGGAGGGCCTGGCGCACTTTACGGATGGCAGTATTGATGCCGTGCTCGGTATCGACGAAGACTCCGCTGCTCCAGAGGTGCCCGGCAATTTCGCTGCGGGTGACGATCTCGCCTTCGCGGGCGGCGAGGAGGACGAGCAGCTCCATGGGCTTTCGCTCGAGCTTGAGAACCCGGCCGCCGCGGCGTAGCTGGAAGCGGTCGCAGTCCAGCCGAACGTCGCCGAATTCAAGAATGGGGCCGGGCACCAGAGCACACTCCGCGGCGGAAGTATAGCAGCGAATAACTCGGAATAACTCAATCTAACTTGCTTTCAATGAGTTAGCGCTTCATCCGTTCTTTTTACCTCGGGGATTTCGCGGACTTGGACGTTGTCGCTCACCAGGCTGGCGGAAGGCCGATTTTCCGAATGAGGGAGTGGTAGCGCTCGTCTTTGTGGAGGAAGTCGAAGCTGCAATCGTTCTGGGTGTCCAGCAAAACGGGAGAATGCTGACGGTATCCCTCTTCCAGCAGAGCGAGGGTTTTCTCACGTTGTCCTAATTGTCCATATAACCTGGCCAGGTCGACCACCGAGAGGTATTGGCCAGGGGGTTGGTGTTCCATGAGGTGTATCTGGGATCGGACGGCGGCGTCATATCCACCCTGCTCGAAGGAGTGCTTTAGAGTGTCAGCAAATTCCGGCATACCGGAGAGGGAGTACATCCTGACCAGCATTTCCGCCGATTCTTTATTTTTCCCTGTGCAGCGATAGGAATCGGCCAGCATCTTGTAAAGTCCGGCATCGTTCGGCGTTGACTCGAGGCGTTGCGTGGCGTCGGTGATGGCTCGATCGTATTGCCGTGCGTAGGAATAGATCATGGGCATCGCCCAGGGCTGAGCCAAGGGATCGAGCTCCATGGATTTCTTTGCCGCTTCGATGGCTTCGGAAGGGCGATTGAACTCGCTAAGGATGTAGGCGCGCAGAAAGTAAGCCTCGGCGTATTCAGGATCGATCTCGATGGCGCGCTGGATCTCCTGAAGAGCTTGCGGGAAATCCACGTGATCGGCCCAATAGATGGCGGCAAAAGAGAGATGGGTCTGGGGAGCCGTGTCGTCAAGCGCGATTGCCTTTCGCGCGGCAGCAACCATCGCGGGAATCGCGGTGCGGGGATCGAGCTGGCCCGCCATGGCACCGCCTCCGTAGTGGTCGGCAAGTCCCGACCAACCCAGCGCGTAGTCGGGCTGAAGCTCGATTGCTTTCTGAAAGTATTCGCCGGATTTGTCGTACTCACCCGCGATCCACAGAACACGACCCCGCAGGTAGGCGTCGTGTGCCTCCGGATTGACGAAGCGCGCCGGTTTGGTTGTCGCAACGGTGGCGTTGAGGCGTTTGGCGATGGCCTGCGCGGCTTGTTCGGGGAGCGCGGCGACTTCATTATTGTCGCGGTCGTAGCTGTCGGCCCAAAGATGGGTGTCGCTGGGCGCGTGGATGAGCTGCACCGTCATGTGGACTTTACCGTCCGCGCGCGAGATCGAACCCTCAACGATGCCATCGACCCCGAGTTTGCGGGCAACTTCACCGAGGGGTTGGTGCGGATCTTTGAACTGCATGGCGGAGGTGCGGGAGATGACGCGGAGGGTGGAGTCTTTGGCGAGCATGGTAGTGAGCTCGTCGGTCATACCGTCGGCGAAGTAATCCTGTTTGGGATCGCCGGAGAGATTGTTCAGGGGAAGGACGGCCAGGGACTGGATGTTGAGCGTGGCGGCGTGGATGCGATGTTCGCGGACGCGCAGCATCACAGTGACGGCGATGAGAACGAGCGCTGTGACGGAGCCGAGGACAAACCCGAGACGAAGGCGCAAGAGACGGGGAGGACTGGCGGCAGCAGACGGTTTTGACGGGGAAGCCGTTGGTTCGGGGCCTAGTGTTTCCGTCTGCGTGGCGGGCTGAAGAGTGCCTGGGGCGGACGCTGGCTGAGTCGTGACGACGGGGCCGACGAAGCGGTAGCCGCGGCCAGTCACGGTCTGGACATAGCGGGGCTGTTCGGGGTCGTCGCGGAGGGCCTGGCGAACCTTGCGGATGGCGGTGTTGATGCCGTGCTCGGTGTCCACGAAGACTTCGTTGCCCCAGAGGCACCGGGCAATTTCGGAACGAGTGACGACATCGCCTTCGCGGGTGGCGAGGAAGATGAGCAGCTCCATCGGCTTTCGCTCGAGCTTGAGAACCCGGCGGCCGCGGCGTAACTGGAAGCGATCGCAGTCCAGCCGAACGTCGCCGAATTCAAGGATGGGGCCGGGCACCAGAGCACCCCCGCGGCGGAAGTATAGCAGCGACTACTCGAGATGTGCCTCAACCTAATTTGTTTTGAGCAAGTTAGAGCTTCACCTTACTTCACCCTTCTTCACGCTTCTTTTCTTGTGCTTTCCCAGGGCGGTGCGGTTAGCTCACCGTCACGCTGGTGAGGCCGGCGGAGAGGAGACACAAATGAAGATCAGTTTTGGGAAATTAGCAGCGAGCCTGGGTGCCATGGTTCTCGCAATGGCGTGCGCGCCGAGCTCATGGGCAGGTTGCGCGCCCAGCGTGGCGAAACCCACGAACAGCAGCTTACCAGTCCAGCCTGGACGCGCGATGATGCTGCAGGTCGGCGAAGAAAACAGCCGGCAGCCGAGCATTGTCGGATTCTGGCACTTCAAGCAGATGTCGGGGATGAACCTGTTCGACGCCGGTTACGACCAGTGGCACAGCGATGGGACGGAAATCTACAACTCCGGCGGCCGTGCGCCGGACACGCAAAGTTTCTGCATGGGCGTGTGGCAGCAGATCGGTCCGCGTCACTATTTCCTGAACCATCGCGCGATCGGCTGGGAGTCCGGCGGAACGACGCCTGCCTATGTTGCCACGGTTCTGGAGGATGTGACCCTGAGCCCCAGCGGGAACTCGTTCAGCGGCAGTTATATCGTGACGCTCTATGACCTGTCCGGCCATTTTCTTCAGGTGTATTCCAAAGGGAAGGTCACGGCTAACCGCATCACAGTCGCGGACCTCACCCCCGACGCGCTTTTCTAGGTTTGCATTGAACGGTAGCCTTCACTCCGGTCTGCCTGACGGAGTGAAGGCATTTTTTTACCTCCGGGATTTCGCGGAGCTGGACGTTGCCGCTTACCAGGCCGGCGGGAGGCCGATTTTCTGGACGAGGGAACGGTAGCGCTGGTCGGCGTGAAGGAAATCGAAGGCGGAATCGTTTTGGATATCCAGCATGGAAGGGGAATGCTGGCCGTAGCCTTCCTCGAGTAGCGCCAATGTTTTTTCCCGTTCGCCGAGCTGCGCATATGCGTAGGCCAAGTCGACCGGCGAAATATATTGTGTCGCGGCTCTGTGTTCCATGTCGCGGATTTGCCAACGGAGGACGGCGGTGTAGCCGCCTTGTTGGAAGGCACGCCGTACGCCCTCAGCCGAAGCCTTATCGCCCATCAGCGCCATGCATTGTTCGAACATGCTGGTCGCTTCCTTCGTCATGCCTTTGCTGCGATAGATGGTGTAGAGGGTCCAATGAAGAGTGGGGTCGTTTGGTACCGACTCGAGGCGCTGCAGAGCGTCCGTCAGCGCCGCGTCGTATTGCCGCGCCATGCTGTAGGCAAGAGCCATTGCAAAGGGGCGGGAGAAAGGATCGAGTTCGGTCGCTTTCTTCTGCTCTTCGATGGCCTCCTGTTGACGATTGAGTGCGCCGAGGATCTTGCCGCGCAGGTGGTGGGCCTCCGCGAACTTCGGATCGAGCTCAATGGCCCGCAGAACCTCCTGATCCGCTCGTGGCAAGTCCCAGTTGTAAAGCCAATAGGTGGCTGCCATCGCAAGATGCGATTCGGGGAAGGCGTCATCCAGAGCGACGGCTTTGCGGGCGGCCACATCCTGTGCCGGCAAGGCGGTTCGGGGATCGAGGAGGGCGTCGACGGCGCCAGCACCGTAGTAGATGGAGAGACCGCTCCAGCCAGGTGCGTAGTCAGGCTGCAACTCGGTCGCTTTCCTGAAGTATTCGCCTGCCTTGTCATTCTGTCCTGAAAACCAGAGATAGTGCCCGTGCAGGTAAGCATCGTGGGCTTCCGGGCTGACGTAGCGTGCGGGTTTCGGCAACGGAGCGGCGCTATTGAGACGGTTTGCGATGGCCTGGGCGGCTTCTGTGGGCAGCGTGACCACGTCGTTCGTGTCGCGGTCATAGCTTTCGGCCCATAGGTGGGTGTCGGTATTTGCCTGGATGAGCTGGATAGTCATGTGGACTTTGCCGTCGGTGCGCTCAACGGAGCCTTCGAGGATGCCGTCGACGCCGAGTGCCTGCGCAATCTCGCGCAGCGGGCGGTGTGCGCCTTTGTACTGCATGGCGGAGGTGCGGGAGGTTATGCGGAGTGTCGAGTTCTTGGCCAGCATGGTGGTCAGCTCGTCGGTCATGCCGTCCGCGAAGTACTCCTGGGCGGGATCGCCGGAGAGATTGTCGAGGGGAAGGACGGCGAGAGAAGTGATTTCAGGTTTCGGAGCGTGGTTTTTCCAGCTTCGGACGCGCAGGCCGACACCGACGATGAGCAAGGCAAGAAGGGCCGCCGCCGCGATCCAGGCCTTCAGGCGAGACTTGCGCTGTAGCAGTGCTGCGGCCCCGGGCTGTTCGACGACCTGCGCTGGGGGTTGCTCCAGAGAAACGCCGGAAGCGGAAACGTCGTCTTTTGGCGGAGACCAGGCTTTGCCGGTGCGTAGCCGGGGCCTCAGCAGGTGCTGCTTGCACGGCAACGATGGGACCGACAAAACGGTAGCCCTTGCCCATGACGGTCTGTACGAAACGTGGTTCTTCGGAATCGTCCCCGAGGACATTGCGAACCTTGCGAATAGCGGTATTGATGCCGTGCTCGGTGTCGACGAAGACTTCGTTGCCCCAGAGGCGTTCCGCGATCTCTGTTCTGGTGATCAGGTCGCCGCTGCGGGCTGCGAGCAGGATGAGCAGCTCCATCGGCTTGCGTTCCAGCTTGACGCTACGTCCGGCACGCGAGAGTTCGAAACGGCCAGAATCCAGCCTGAAGCCGCCGAACTCATAGACGGTCGAGACCACCGAGGTGCTCCTCTTGCGCATGGAGTATAGCAGCCGCCCCATGAATGAGATGCGCAAGCGTTGTTGTTTCAATAACTTGCCGCTTCACCTAAACTTCACCATGAACTTCACCACCTCTTCCTTGCCGCCAGCGTGTGAGCGGAGGTTAGCTCAGGGCCAGCTGGCGAGGCCGGCAGTGGAGGAAAGAGATGAAGATTCGTTATGGAAAACTGGCAGCTACGTTCGGTGCCTTGTTGCTCGCGCTGGTGTGTGTGCCGAGCTCGTGGGCTGGGTGTGCGCCCAATCTGGCGGGAGTGACGCATAGCAGCTGGATGGTCCAGCCGGGAGGTCCAACGCTGCTGCAGACGGCGCTGGAGGAGGACAACTACCGGGAGCCGAGCATCGTGGGCTTCTGGCACTTCAAGCAGATGTCTGGGACGAACGTTTTCGACGCCGGCTATGAGCAGTGGCACAGCGATGGAACGGAGATTTTCAACTCCGGAGCGCGGCGCCGGATCACCGGCAACTTCTGCCTGGGCGTGTGGCAGCAGGTCGGTCCACGTCATTACGTGCTGAATCATCGCGCTATCGGCTGGGCTCCTGGCGGAACTGCGCCCGCTTACGTTGCCGCAATCCTGGAGGATGTGACCTTAAGCGCCAACGGAAACTCCTTCAGCGGCAATTACATAGTTACCGTATATGATTTGTCACGGTCATTTTCTGCAGGTGGTTTCCAAGGGAAAGGTCACGGCGGAGCGCATCAACATCACAGACCTGATTCCTGACGCACTCTTCTAAGTGTTGCAAACGAAAGTGTTGTAACGAACGGTTGGACGCCTTTACTCCGTAAGCACTCCCGCGGAGTGAAGGCGCTTTTTTTGCCCCGGGTCTCGAGTCACTTCGCTGATTTTTGGCGGTTTGGTAGGGATATTTGCGACGATCCTAGGCGTTTTGGAACAGCGTAAAATTGCGGCGTCGATCGAATTCGCGATTCGAGGACCCTCTATGGCTGATCCGAAACAAACGAATTTCTCGCGCCGCGGCTTTCTCAAGGGCGCCGGGCTGACCGCAGCCGGAACTCTGCTGGAACACGCAGAGGCTCTGACCGCCGAAGTGAAGAGCGCGGTGCACGAGCCGGCAACGCTTGGACCCGATGCGGTTGCGGTGCGATTGCATGTGAACGGGCAAGTGCACGCGACGACCGCGGAGCCACGAGACACCCTGGCAACCACTCTGCGTGACGCGCTGGGACTGACCGGAACCAAGGTGGTCTGCGATCGCGGCGCTTGTTCGGCCTGCACGGTGTGGGTGGACGAGACGCCGCGGCTTGCCTGCATGACGCTGACTCTCGATGTCGGAGACAAGAAGGTCACGACGATCGAAGGATTGTCGGAGGGCGGAACACTCCACCCGGTGCAAGCGGCCTTCGTGAAGCACGACGCGATGCAGTGTGGTTTCTGCACTCCGGGGATGGTGATGGCATGCGCTTCGCTGTTGCAGCACAACGCGCATCCCACACGGCCGGAAGTCGCGCATGCCATCAGCGGGAATCTGTGCCGGTGCGGCACGTATCCGAGAATCTTTGACGCCATGGAGGATCTTTCGAAGCACGGATCCGCCAACACAGTGAGCGCGGGGCTGGTGATGCCGCGCACTCTGCAGGAGGTCTAAATGGCAGACGATACGAAGCCGACAAAATCCGCCACCAAGACCGCCAGCGTTCTGTTCGGCATTCCGCAGCTGGGTTTGACGCATGTCGACCGGCAGGTGCCCCTGGATGAGCCGCCGCCGCTTGCCGCGAACTCCGCGCTGAAATACGTAGGCAAGCCGACGGTGCGCTACGACGGTCCGGCGAAGGCGAGCGGGCGTGCCAAATATACGGCGGACATTCATCTGCCGGGCATGCTCTACGGATACATCCTTGGCGCCGAGATACCTCATGGCCGGATTTTGTCCGTGGATACTGCGGCAGCCGAGCGCTATCCGGGCGTGAAGGCCGTGTATGTGGTCGAGCATGATTATGGCGGCTCGGCCGCGCTGCGCGATCCCAAGCAGGAGACGCCTTCGCGGTACCCTATCGTTCGCTACGCCGGCCAGCCCATTGCGGCGGTTGCCGCAACCTCGCAGGCCATTGCGGAAGATGCGGTGAAGCTCATTGAGGTGAAGTACGACGCGAAGCCTTTCGTAGTGGAGCGCGGAGATGCGCGGCAGCCGGGCGCGCCGCTGGTCTTTCCGGGCCCAGCCGATGCGGAGGCCAGCGCGGGTGGCGGCGGCGGCCCGGCGGATGTGCCGCAGACCGGCAACGTGCATGGGCCGGAGAAGAAGACGAAAGGCGATCCCGAGGCTGGATTCAAAGAGGCGGATGTTGTGGTCGAGGGTGAGTACTTCACTCAAGTGCAGACACACTCGGCACTGGAAACGCACGGCGTGGTTGCCGACTGGAAGCCGGATGAACTGACGGTGTATGCCTCCACGCAGGGAACTGCGAGCGTGCGCGATGAGTTCGCCGACGTATTCAAGCTGCCCAAGAACAAGGTGCGCGTGATTACCGAGTTCATGGGTGGTGGCTTTGGCGCGAAGTTCGGCGCCGGGAATGAGGGCGTGATCGCGGCGACGCTCTCGCGCAAAGCGGGCGCTCCAGTGCGGTTGATGCTCGATCGCCGTCAGGAACATATTGTTTCCAACCGGCCAGACTCGCACCAGAAGCTGCGTATCGGTGCGAAACGCGATGGCACGCTGACAGCGGTGGAACTGATCAGCTACGGAACTGCCGGGGTGGGCACGGGAGCAGGGACTGCCGGACCGGCGACCAATCTCTACAAGTGCGCCAACATTCATACGGAGGAGAACGACGTCTTCATCAATGCGGGTCCTGGCGCCGCGTTTCGCGCTCCCGGCCATCCGCAGGGATGCTTCGCGTTCGAACAAGCGATCGATGAGCTTGCCGTCAAGCTGAACATGGATCCTCTCGAACTGCGGGAGAAGATCGATGAGAGCCCGGCGCGCAAGGTGGAGCGGCAGATCGTCCGGGAAAAGACGAACTGGCGCAATCGCAGGCCGGATGGCGCGGACACGGGTCCGGTGAAGCGGGGCATGGGTATTGCGCAGTCGGTGTGGTATCGCTTCGTCGACATGGACTCGTCGTGCGAGGTGCGGGTGGCGAAGGATGGTTCGGTCGAAGTGCTCTCTGCCGTGCAGGATATCGGCGGCGGCACCAAGACGATTCTGGCCCAGGTGGTCGCGGAGGAGTTTGGGATTCCACCGCAGGATGTGCAGGTGCGTGTTGGAGATACGCGCTACCCGATTGGACCGAACTCGGGTGGCAGCGTGACCGCGGGATCGATTACGCCCGCGATCCGCAATGCTGCATGGCAGGCACGGCAGAAATTCCTGCAGGCGGTGGCGTCGCCATTGGGCACAACCGACGATAATCTCGATCTGCGCGACGGAAATGTGGTATGGAAGGATGGCTCGCGGTCCGTATCGCTGCGCAGCGCGGCAGCGAAGATGCCCACGAGTGAGATTGCGGCGCGCACGACACGTGTACCGGACTATGAGAAGGCGCGGCTGACATACGGTGGTGTCGATTACGTGGAAGTCGCCGTCGATACGGAGACGGGACGCGTGCACATCGAACGCGTATTCGGTGCGCACGATTGCGGCCGGCCGATCAATCCGACTGGCGTCATCAGCCAGGTGCACGGCGGCATTCTGCAGGGCATCTCCTATGCGTTGTTCGAGCAGCGCGTTATGGATCGGCAAAAGGGCTACATGCTGAACGCGAACCTGGAGAGCTACAAGATCATCGGCGCGCGCGAAGTGCCGGAGATCGAAGTGGAACTGATCGAGAACTATATCGGCCAGAGCTCGACAGATGCCGCAGGCATTGGCGAATCGGCCGGGATCATCACTCTGGCGGCGGCCATCGGCAATGCGTTTTATAACGCGACAGGGGTGCGAATGCGTTCTATTCCAATGACGCCGTCAACTGTGCTGGCGGCGCTGGGCAAGACGTCAGGAGAGAGGACAGTATGAACCGCTTCACTTTCGTCGATTGCGCAACTGTAGATGAGGCGCTCTCCCAGATGAAGGGCGACGCCGTGGTGAAGGCGGGAGGCATTGACCTGCTTGATCTGATGAAGGACGGCGTCGTCTCACCGCCAAAGCTTGTCAGCATTCTGAACGTGCAATCGCTGCATCGCATCGAGCAGTCCGATCGCGGGCTGCACCTTGGCCCGTTGACGACGCTGCACGAGATTGCGGAGCATCCGGAGATACGACGCCGCTATGCGGCGCTTTCGGATGCTGCAGGCCATGCAGCCACGCCGCAGGTTCGCCACATGGCGACGCTTGGCGGCAACCTGATGCAGCGGCCGCGGTGCTGGTATTTCCGTTCCAGCGATTTCGATTGCCGCAAGAAGGGCACTTCGGATGAGTGCCACGCGCTCCAGGGAGAGAATCAGTATCACGCGATCGTGAACAACGGCACGTGCGCCATGGTGCATCCGTCCTCGACCGCGGTTCCGCTGCTGGCGATGAATGCGGAAGTCGAACTGACGTCGAAGGCGGGCAAACGCACGGTGGCGATGCGCGACTTCTATGTCGCGCCGGAAGAGGATCTGCAGCGGGAGACCGCGGTGAAGCCGGGCGAACTGATCACTGCAATACGGGTTCCAACTCCCGCACCCGGAACACGCTCGGCGTACCAGAAGTATGGCGAGAAGGAGAGCTTCGACTGGCCGCTGGCGGATGCGGGCGTTGTGCTGGAGATGGATGGCAAGAGGTGCAGAAAAGCGGCGATCGTACTTGGCGTTGCGGCTCCGACGCCGATCCACGCAACCCGGGCCGAAGCCGTGCTGCGCGGCAAGGTGATCGACGAGGCGACTGCGCGCGAAGCGGGAAAGCTGGCGGTTGCCAATGCGACGCCGCTTTCGCAGAACGGGTATAAAGTGCAGCTCTTTCAAACCGCGGTGTATCGCACGATTCTGCTGGCTGCCGGCCAGATGGACCGCGATCCGAGCGCTATCGGATAGGGAGTCAACCGGATAGGAGTACATATGGCGGAAGAGAAACAGAACACGAAATGCAGATGCCTCCGCAGCAAGTCCTCTTACTCTTCCTTCGGCGAGTATCACGAGGATCGGGAGGTGCTGATGGGAAGCACCAGCACGTTCTGGTGCCTGAAGACGATGGGCAAGGCCGGCCCGGACGAACATTATGTGCACGTCTCAACGTGCCATGAAGGCCGACGCTGCTGGGAAGCGGCGGAAGAGTAGGACCGGCTGGCGCTCTCGCCGGCGCTCCTCGATCGCTCCTCCGGGCTGCACCCTCGAATACTTCGAAAAGCGAGCCTCTGCCTTCACAACTTGCCGCGAAGGACTACCACTGAGGCGGCTGGCAACTCAAAGTCACCATTCGCCAGGAACTTCCTTGTGCGCGATCGGGCCATCCGGATCGGCGTGACCTTCCTGATAGATCTGCAGTGTGCTGATGGATCCAGGAAGATGTGCGTTGGTGTGGCGTTGTGGCGGGTTCCAGTGGTACTGGCCGCTGCCGAAGAGGGATTCTTCTACCGAGCCGTTGAACTGAGTGGGAGAGGCTCCGGCGCCGGTGAACTCCACGCGGACACGGTGGCTGTTCTCCTGATCCCTGTTGACGAGCATGACCGACCATTGTCCATCGGGCCGCTTGACTGCGTAGGCGGTGACGAGTGTGTGTCCCGCGCCGTCGTTGATGTCGGAGGAGGCAGGGAAGAGCTGGTTGACGCCGTCCGCCTGCAGCCATTCATGGTTGATCAATTGGGCGACGAAGAATTGCGCCAGCCGCTGCTTGATGGAGAAGTCAGGGTTGACGGTGAACATCCCGAAGGTCCCGGGAGAGTCGTTGCAACCATGCTCGAGCTGCAGCGGAAGATAGTGGAAGTAGTAGACACCGCTTCCGCCGTTGCTTAGAAACGAGCCGATGTAATCCGCGAGCCAGAGTCCGCTGAAGATATCCTCGAAGGTTTCGCTGGTGGAGGAAGAGAGATTTGATTCGGTGATGAAGAAGGGCATCGAGGCCGGCAGCCCATCGGCGTGCCATACGTCGATGATGTGATGGATGAGCTCAGGCTCTTCGTAGAGGCTGGCCCAGGTGATGTGACAGGGTTCGTAGGGATAATGCTCGAAGGAGAAGAACTGGAGATCCTGCATGCGGTTGTGCTGACGCAGATAGAGCAGAAATCGTCCGAGCCACGAAGTGCGGCCCTGGGCATCGGGCCAGACTTCGACATCGTCATTCACGCCTTCAAAGGAGGGGCCGCCGAGCTTTAGATTCGGGTCGACCTTGCGCAGCGCCGTCGCGTATTGCAGATAGAGCGTGGCATAGTCCTCCGGCTGCATGAACTGGCCGTCGGATTCTTCTCCCATCTCGATGTAGGAGACAGGATATTTGTGATTTTCGAGATAACGGACTTCGGCGGCGGCGTTGTCCGGCGTTTCGTAGAGCATCGCGATCGGCATCATGGCCGGAAAACCGCGCGTGACGCCGCTTTGAAAGAAGAGATCGAAGCCGACCTGCGCCTCGTTCTTGTTCACTGCGCTGTCGGGTGTATGCCATGGATCGATCGATGAGCAGAAGGTGGCGGTCTGTTCCTGATCCGGCGTGTGACGCAGCAGATCGTGGAAGGCGCCGTCCTTGGATGTCGTGCCGAGATAGAGCTCTTTGATGGCGTAGCCGGCGCAGTTTCTGGGATCGGCCGAGCCGTGGGTGTCGCAGGTGTTCGAGGACTTCGTCATCCAGATGCGAAGGTAGCGCAGCCGAACGGGAAGTTCAGAGAGAGTGTGGACTGCCATGCCGCCGTGGCCGGTAGTGATCACGCCTTGAGGAAAGGTGACCCATGCGCCGCGGGTGGGGAGATGGAGAGGATCGACTCCGGTCCAGTATTGAAGGACGTAGTCTTTTGCGTAGGGCTCAGCCCAGGAGATCTTGAGGGTGTCGACCAACTCGTCCTTCGAAAGATCGAGGATCACCCACTGGGGATGGAGCGCGTCATCCTCCCCGGTGTAGCGGCTGGTCAGGTAAGGATTGCTCTTCCAGTAGGTGCTCTCGTCTCCGTCGGTGATGCGCGAAAAGCCGGTGTTTCCGGTGCCGTCGTTACGCGTGACTCCACGATGCGGCAATGCGTAGCCGAAGGAGTGGCGGATGAAGCCGGTGGAGGTTGTCGAGCCGGTGAAGTATCCGTTGCCGGCCGGATCGCTCCATGTGCCCTCCGGGTTCCAGTGCCAGGCTTCGACGGCGAGGTCCGTGTTCTGGCGGTAGGTGACGGGCTGCCATCCGGACTCGAGGACTGGCGGGAGTGCTTGCTTGGTCAGATCGTGGTCAATCGCGTCGACGGGAATGCGATCGATGCCGGCGCCGACCGAGTCACGTGGATTGATGGCGTTGACTGGAGCTGCAGTGTCGATGCGCACCGTCTGCGCGATCAGAGGCAGGCCACTCACGAGCAGAAGGGCGAGTACACACGAGGCATTACGGAAACAGGAACGAGAGATGTCTGGCATGAGTTTTCCCGAAAATATTGAGTCGGCTGAGCAGGCCGAAGGGATCCTTCGAAATGTCTCAGCCGGCATCCGGCATCCATCATAGGCGGGATTGTCTTCTTTTGCCGGTTTCGCTGTCAGAAGTCGCGCCAATCAGCGAGGCTCGGCTTCAATGTTTCACTGCAGGGTGACGAGGCTGCGCACTTTGCATGAGCGATTCAAGGTAGGCGCGCAGGAAATCGTCGATCGGCCAACCGGCGTAATCATCGTTCCAATCTTCCATGGTTGCTCTGGCATGACGGAAGGAGCCGAAGCGTGCCGACTGCGCCGGGTGGATAGCGGCGAGCAGGAGATCGACGCGCGGCACATGCAAAGCGTCAGTGATGGTGATTTCGTAGAGACCGGCCGCAGGAAGCGCAAGATCGACCGACGGCCCGGTCTTGTGGAGCGCCAGTTGGAATTGGGGCGGTTCTGCGTGGTCGAGGGGGCGCAGATCGTAAGTGTAATTTCCCGGGGGGAGCTCGCCGATCAGTCCGGCGACGCGGACGCGATTGGCAGCGGTCAGTGTTGCCACTGCCTCCTGGCGTGACGTCTGAGGCGCGTGCCCAGTCCGGGGTCCGCTTGGAGCGGCGTCCGGTTTGTGGGAGAGGATTGCGCCAATGCGCGCAAGCATGTCGACCGCGAATGCATCAGGCTTGCGGATGAGCGAGGGGACGCGAAAGCCACGAGCGCAATCCGCGACGGTGAAGCATTCGTAAAGAACGCGTTGACCGTCCGGCAGCAGGACGGTGATGGAGTGCCCCCCTGCGGTGTCATCCGGCTGCAGGAGCGATGCTGGAGGGACCGCATCCCCGGCGCGGAGTGGTTTGCCGGCTCCCGCTAACTGCCATGTGCCGCGGACTTGCCATGCGAGACCTGCGGTGACCGCTTTGGCCTGCAGCGATCCCGGTCCGGCAGCAAATAGTAACGTGCAGGCAAGAAATTTACGAGATATAGATGGCGCCCAGTGCAAGAACCGGAAAGAGAACATAACTCTGTGAGGGTGTCCGATTTACTGCGTTCGCGCAAGAAAAAGCAGGGTCTTTTGCCGGCGATAGGTATGCGGGACCCGGGTTTGCCGTAACACCGAAACGTTACCTCTTCGCGATTTGTAAGCACTAGCGTGTCTTGAGTCAGGGCTGCTGGTCCTCTAGAGTCACTCTGGCAAGACGTGATGGAACGTAAGGGCAGGAGTGACAAGTTCGGCCTTTAACTCTTCCGTTGCAGATATGGGCACAGAGAGGCCCATCAACGTAACACTCTGATCCTATTTTCTGCCTCTGGGCTCCTCGGCTGTCCGGCGCCTGCATGTCAATCAGGATTCCGTGAAGGTCTTCTCCTATGTGTGAGCATTGCTGCGATCGTCATTCCGCTGTTTCGTCCGCGCGGTCCTCTGCTGCGGCTGGAAGGATCTCCTTCCTGCTTGGCCTTCTGGTTCTGGCGCTGTCCTGCGGAATACCACGACTGGCGGCGCAGACGTCCACGCCGGTGACCGTGCCTACCTGGCGTTACGACAATACGCATATCGGACAAAATACCAACGAGACGGCGCTGACACCGGCGAATGTGAATGTGAACACGTTTGGCAAACTGTTCTCACTCATGGTGGATGGCTCCGTCTATGCGCAGCCACTGTATGTGCCTGGGCTGACGATGAGCGACGGCCTGGTGCACAATGTGCTCTTCGTCGCGACGGAGCATGACTCGATCTACGCCTTCGACGCAGATTCGAATGGCGGCGCAAACATAAAACCGATTTGGCAAGTCACGCTGCTGGATGCGGCACATGGAGCCGGAGCGGGCGCCACGACCGTGCCATACACAGACACCGGATCGCCGGACATTGCGCCGGAGATTGGGATCACGGGGACGCCAGCCATCAATACGGCGACGAACACGATGTATGTGGTTGCCAAGACCAAGGAGAATGGCACCTACTTCGCCCGGCTGCATGCCATCAACATTCTTACCGGTAAGGAACTTGCAGGTAGTCCCGTGTCGATGTCAGCAACCGTGCCGGGCACGGGCAATGGCAGCTCCGGCGGCCAACTATCCTTCAGCCCGTTATGGCAGAACAATCGGCCTGCGTTGAACTACTACAACGGGCACGTGTACGCCGGCTTCGGCGCGCATGGTGATAACGGACCGTGGCATGGGTGGGTGTTTGCCTTTGATGCGACGACGCTGGCGCAGACGGCCGTCATCTGTACGTCACCGAACGGATTCGGCAATGGAGTGTGGGCGGCTGGGGCAGGTATGCCGATCGATACTGGCGGCACCGCGGGACGAATGTTCATAACCACCGGCAATGGCACATACGCCAGCTATCCGCCATTCAATGCCAGCAGCGAGTTCGGCGACAGCATCGTCGCGCTGGATCTGGCGAATGGAAAACTCACGCCGACCGGCGCGTTTACGCCTTTCAATCAGGCGCATCTATCGAGCGCCGATCTGGATCAAGGATCAGGCGGCATCCTGATGTTGCCGGATCAGCAGGGAGCGAACCCTCACATTCTGATGCAAATCGGAAAAGAGGGACGCATTCTGATTCTGAACCGCGACAATCTGGGCGGCTACGCCACCGGAGTCACATCCAACACCAACGCGCTGCAGGACATTCTGAATGAGGCAGGCGGAGGGTTGTGGAGCACGGCGGCCTATTGGAATGGCAACGTTTATATATGGGCGAAGGCGGATGTGCCCAAGATGTTCAAGGTGAACAGCGGCGTGCTCGACACGACGCCCACAAGTGAATCGAACATCACGTCAGCGTTTCCGGGCGCTTCCTTTACGGTCTCTTCGGATGGCGCACAGAATGGCATTGCGTGGGCGGTACGGACAGACCAGTACACCACCCATGGCGCTCAGGTGCTGTACGCGTGGGACGCGAACGACCTTACGAACCCCTTATACGAAAGCGATACCAATGCCGCGCGGGACGGTGCGGGACATGCCATGAAATTTGCCATTCCAGTGGTTACGAATGGCAAAGTATACGTCGCGGCCCTGGGAGAGGTGGATATATACGGGCTATTCAACGGAGCGCCGATAGCAGGTACACCAACGTTTAGTCCGAACGGCGGCAATTTTGGCGGGACTCTGGACGTTACGCTCAGCAGCGCAACCGCTTCCGCGAATATCTACTACACGCTGGATGGCACGGTTCCGACCCCGGCATCGACGCTCTATACGGGCCCGATCGCGATCACTACGGACACGACCATTCGCGCGATGGCGAGTGGGGAAGGTTTCATTCAGAGTGCGGTCAGCAGCGCCTCCTTCACCTCGCTGGGACAGACGCCGCCGGTGAGCTTCCTGCCCGGCTCCGGGACGTACACCGCAGCCCAGATGGTAAGCCTGTCGGATACAGACACCAAGGCGACTATCCATTACACGACGGATGGATCGACGCCGACGGCGTCCTCCACTCCGTATACGGGTCCGATCGCGGTCCCGGCGTCGATGACCATCACGGCAGTCGCCATTGACCCGGTCTTGCAGAGCAGCAATGTTGTGGCTGCTCCTTATGTGATTCAAGCGGGAGGGTCATCGATCAATTTCGGCAGCGGCTTCTCGTCTGTAGCCGGATTGACCTTGAATGGGAGCGCGGTGAATACCGATGACAGCCGACTGCAGTTGACGACCGCGGGTACCTACCAGGCGGGAAGCGTCTTCTGGAATCAGCCGATAGGGGTGCAATCGTTCACGACCGACTTCCTCTTTCAGCTATCGAGCGCGCAAGGGGATGGTTTCACCTTCACGATCCAGAACACGGGGACGAAGGCGCTGGGGGCGTCCGGGTCGGGGCTCGGCTACCAAAATATCGCAAAGAGCGTTGCCATCAAGTTTGACCTATACAGCAACGCCGGTGAGGGCACCGATTCGACGGGCGTCTATACAAATGGCGCGGCGCCGACGCTGCCGGCCGTGGACATGACTTCGAGCGGCGTGGTGCTGAGGAGTGGAGACTCGATATTGGCGCATGTGACCTACGACGGCACTACGCTCTCCATGAATCTTCTGGACCTGGTGAATAACAAGACCTTCGTGCTGACGCAGGCGATCAATATTCCACAGATCGTTGGCGCGAATACAGCCTACGTCGGATTTACCGGGAGCACCGGGGGACTCACCGCGAGCCAGAAGATTCTTTACTGGACGTATGCTACACAGACTCCAGGTTCCGTGACCTCTGCACCCGTGTTTTCGCCGCAGGGGGGCAACTACACGACGCCACCGAGCGTGACATTGAGCAGCGCAACGCCGGGCGCAGCCATTTACTACACAACAAATGGAACGACGCCGACGACGTCATCCTTTGCTTACACGAGTCCGATCGTGCCGGGTACAGGCACGACGACGATCGAGGCAATGGCGGTTGCGAGTGGATCCTCGCAGAGTTCGGTGGTGACGGCCACGTACGTTGTGGGCCAGCCGGTCACGGCGGCGCCGACTTTCAGCCCGGCGGCAGGAACCTATACGACGACGCAAAGCGTCACGTTGAGCGACGGCACTGCAGGTGCAGTGATTTACTACACCACGAATGGAACGGCGCCGACCACCTCGTCGACGGTGTATTCGACACCGATCAGCGTGACAGGTTCTGAGACGATACAAGCAATTGCTGTCGCGCCGAATGCGCAGGCCAGTGCAGCCGCATCCGCTGCGTATGTGATTCAGGCGGGCGGGGCGTCGATCAACTTCGGCAGCGGCTTCTCATCTGTCGCGGGATTGGCCTTGAACGGTAATGCCGTGAACACCAACAACCAGTTGCAACTGACGTCAACCGTGGGTAGCTACCAGGCGGGCAGCGTTTTCTGGAGTCAGCCCATAGGCGTGCAGACATTTACGACTGACTTCACCTTTCAACTATCGAGCGCGCAAGGGGATGGCTTTACCTTCACGATCCAGGGTGCAGGACCAAAGTCACTGGGAGCGTCCGGGTCGGGGCTGGGCTATCAAAACATCGCAAAGAGCGTTGCGATCAAGTTTGATCTGTACAGCAACGCCGGGGAGGGCACCGATTCGACGGGCGTCTATACAAACGGTGCGGTGCCGACGGTGCCGGCCGTGGACATGACTTCGAGCGGCGTGGTGTTGAAGAGTGGAGATTCGATGCTGGCGCACGTCAGTTACGACGGCACCACGCTCTCCATGAATCTTCAGGATCTGGTGACGAACAAGAGCTTTGTGTTGACGCAGGCGATCAACATTCCACAAATTGTCGGCGCCAATGCGGCCTACGTCGGGTTTACCGGCAGCACCGGCGGACTCACGGCGACGCAGAAGATTCTGTCGTGGACGTATAACACGCAGGCTCCCGTCCCGGTCACATCGTCTCCGGTGTTCTCGCCGCAGCCAGGCAGCTACAGCGCGCCGCAGAGCGTAACGCTGAGCGATGGCACTCCGAGCGCGGCGATTTACTACACGACGAATGGGACGGTTCCGACGACTGCGTCTTCTGTATACAGTGGACCCATTGCCGTGGGTACGGGCACGACGACCATCGAGGCCATGGCGGTTGCGAGCGGATCATCGCAGAGCGGGGTGGTGACGGCGACTTACGTTGTCGGGCAGCCAGCGACGGCGACTCCGACCTTTAGCCCAGCAGCCGGTAGTTATACGACTTCGCAGAGCGTTACATTGAGCGACAACACGGCAGGCGCGGTGATTTACTACACAACGGATGGGACGACGCCGACCACTTCCTCGACGCCGTACTCGAGTCCGATCACCGTGGCGGCGTCGGAGACGATCAAAGCGATCGCGGTCGCGCCGAATATGCAAGTCAGTGCAATGGCAACCGCGGCTTACACGATCCAGACCGCGGGCACGACGATCAATTTTCCGAACGGATTCAGTTCGGCAGCCGCTCTGTCGCTCAAGGGTGGTGCTGCTGTTACCAATAACCTGCTGCAGCTGACCTTGGCCTCAGCCCCGGCAAGTGCAGGTGTGGCGTGGTTTACCACGCCCGTGAATATCACCGGATTCACCACAGACTTCAACTTTCAATTGTTGAGCGCAAAAGCAGACGGCTTCACCTTCGCGATCCAGAATGTTGGCACCTCCGCAGTGGGACCGAACGGCAGCGGGCTCGGTTATGGGGCCTCCCATCCGGGTGGTACGGGAGGAATCGCAAAGAGCGTTGCGGTGAAGTTCGACCTTTATAACAACAACGGAGAGAGCTCGGACTCGACCGGCTTTTATGTGAACGGAGCCTCGCCGACCGTTCCCGCAACAGATATGACTCCTTCAGGCGTCATGCTGAACAGCGGGCACGTCATGCACGCGCATATCACCTATGACGGGACAAACCTGACGCTGCTGCTGACGGACACCGTGACCTCGCAATCGTTCACCATGACCTCGGCGATCAATATCCCGTCCATTGTCGGTTCGGGAACCGCATACGTGGGCTTCACCGCCGGTACGGGCGGATTGACCATGACGGCTGACATATTGAACTGGACAATGAGCGCAGGAAGTACGACGGCGAATATTGAGCCCGCGACTGGAAAGCCGGGCTTCGCCAGCGGGAACGGCTCCAGCGATGGAGTGGTTGCCAGCCCGTTGGTGCAAGAGCCGAGTGGACTGCTTCAGCAGGGAATCACTGAGCAAGCCGGATCCGCTGAGCCAACTACGGAGCAGCCCGCGATAGCCGCTACGCTCACGGATGGCGTTGCCGGCGAGCCGAGGCTCTCTCCCGAGCCGGGCGTATTTGCCGGGGATACAGAAGTGACGTTGCACTGTGCCACGCCAGGAGCCACTATCCACTACACCT
Organism: uncultured Acidobacteriaceae bacterium; assembly: GCA_963815025.1. GTDB lineage: Bacteria > Acidobacteriota > Terriglobia > Terriglobales > Acidobacteriaceae > KBS-83. Next base: position 1,996,457 of record CAWFFD010000002.1, read on the forward strand.
TCGACGGCTCTCAGCCGGTTGCCAGTTCGCCGGTCTACAGTGCGCCTATCTCGGTGAAGGGAACTGAGCTCACTATCAAGGCATTTGCCAGCGTGCCCGGCAAAAAGGACAGCGCGGTCGTGACCGGAATTTATCGCATTCGCGAATGAGCACGAATGGCTGGTAGACCAAGGTTAAACAGCTTTGCGTTTCGATCCCGGGTTATTTTGGCACCCGCAGGTTCGATCGCATCCGTGTCGATCGAAGGGAAGGCGAAGTGGCATCGGAAACCTCTTTATGCGATGAGTTGCCGCCCCGTCGAACAAGAAAATGCAGCCTCTGATCGGCATTTCGATCTATGAGGCGAATCACTGTTTCGTTAGTTGACAGCCCCCAGAGAGACTGGTTACGATCACAGCGCTGGATGGGCCGTTTCGGTGATCATCTAACCCCCCCTTTGATCCCTCATTGAATAGCCGCTAGTGCTCCGTCGGACGCTGGAAGCGTGTCCGGAGTCTTGCTGGAGTTGCCAGTTCGCCGTAAGGCGGGATGAGTCATGGAGTGTGCCTGCATGAGAAAAGCGTCTATTCTGCGTTATGGCGTAATTGCCGCGTGTTCGTTTTTTGTTGTCCCGGCGCTCGTCGCCCAGAACTCCATTCGCCTTTTCGATCCTGTCAATGTGCGAGCGTCCGCCAACGGCACCGGGTTCGGATCGAGCGCGGTCAGCTTCAACAGTGCCACGCTGAATTTGAACTGCAGTGCGTCTCCTATCACTGCCATGCTCTCTTCATCTTCGGATAACACTGGGAATGTTCTCGTCGACAACAACGTTCAAGTCAGCGTGACTTCGGGAACCGCTGTCAGCGGTCCGGTGAACGTCTGTCGTGGTGGAACGGTAGAGAGCACGCCCAGCGGTCCGTCGCAGAACTGCTTCACGTCCGCCTACCAAGGGCCGGCTAGCAACGGCCAACTTACCGGCCAGAACCCAGACACTTTTGTGAGCACGGGTGGCGTTGCACCCATCGATATCAGCGGTCAGCTTCTAGCAGGGCCATTGCAGATCCAAATAAATCTGGTCGATACCGGAACTTTCCTCACCAGCTCGACCCTTTATCTCAATACAAATTGCACGCAAAACGGAGTGAGCGGGCCAGCTACGATTACCGGGAACCCGATTCCACAATCGAATCCGACTCCGGCGCAGCTAACGCAGAACTTTGCGTTTAATCCAACAACGAATCAGCAGGTCCAGTTTGTCTATGACCTTTCGATAGCGCAGGCGGCGGGAACGCTTTCGATTACGCCGGCTACCATCCCGACGACCAACGACCTGCCCTATGATCCGACCAAGTTCCAGTCAACACTGGTCGCCGGCACTTCCTTCGCTACCTCCAGTTGCCTCATCCATTCCGGGGAACTCATTAACGGCCTGCCGGCCTGTAAGATGTTCACGCTAACGTGTGCCGTAGGCACCGGCTCGACCGGGAGCGGCGCGCAATGTCCGGTTTCATCGGTGCCAAATGAGATATTTCAGGATGTTTTTGACGGCCCCAGTTTCACGCTGCCCGACATCGCGACTCCCAATGGCCCGACCTTCCACCAGGGCATAGGCTTCCTCATGGCGAGCGAGGGCTGGGCCGGTGGCCCATGCACATTCGATCCAGCGTCTGGCCTGCAGAATCTGCTTTGCCCGCTCAACCTGCTCGCTTCGTTCAGCGGTCCTGGCACGTATAGCCTGATCGGTAAGACCCAGCATCCCAATTCGACCTTCATTCCGATAGCGCAGGTTCCTGAGGATCTCACCACTGTAACGGTGACGGGGCAGCAGCCTGGAGGCTGGGTCAATACGTCCACGCCGAGCATAACGCTCTCGAGTCAGCCGCCTGCGCTTGCCGGTACGAATCTTCCTGGGTTGGCAACCTTCGTTGCTTCGCCCATTCAGAGCATCACGTATGGCATCTCGGCGGCGAACAGTGTGCCCTCACCCGGAGCGCCGGCTTCGACCGATACCGTCGTCGAAAATGGCGTGCCATGTCCGATCCCGACGAATCCGTCCGATCCTCCAGCTGCGCCGTTCTCGACAGGCCCGCAGACTTTGAATGAAGAGCTTGCGGACGGCAGCTACCTGGTTCACTACTTCGCCGAGGATTGCGCCGGAACCGAAGAGCTCCTATTCAGCCAGAACGGAGGCGGCAGTTGGTCCACGTCCTACTACACCTACCCCATCAATGTAGATACGATGGCTCCGGTCGTGGCGACGGGTCCAGTGCTTTCACCGTCGGCGGGGAGTTCAGGCTCCTATACCGTGGGTCAAGCCGTTACGGCCACCTACAGCTGCACCGATGAGCGCTCTGGAGTCATTCGCTGCGGGAGCAAGACTTTTTCCGGGACGGTATTGAATACGGGCGCAATCATTAGCCCCGTGGATACTTCAGCACCTGGCTCGAAGACTTATGTCGTCACGGTTGTCGATGCGGCCGGCAACCAGTCTTCCGCGTCTGTTCCCTATTTGGTCGTTTCATCCGTCGATACTGCGATCAAACTCACGCTGAGCGCGACGACCGTGACCTATCCACTGGGAACGAATGTCACCATCAGTGTTGCGCCGACGAAGGGCCATGTTCCCACCGGCGTGGTACGCCTCTACGACGGGACAACCCTTCTCCAGACGTCACAGTTGCAAGGGAATGGCGCTGCCTATCTCTACATCCAGGGATTGGCAGTGGGGGCTCATGCGTTGAGCGTTGTGTATGCGGGAGATGCGTTCAATCCTGGGGGAACTTCCGCTCCGGTAACGCTCACGGTGAAGCCAGTGGCAGTCAATCTCACCGCGTCTTGCTGGAATGCCAACTTCCCGTATGGGGCGGATTACCATTGCGGCGTTTATGCCAGCTCCAATGCTGGTGCGCCGCAAGGCGTTATCACCTACCAATACGATGGGGCGCCCGCAGTAACCCTGCCGCTCCAATATGGCAGCGTGCAATTCGTCCTACCGCGCCCACCCACCGGCACACACAAAGTGTTGATCAACTATGCCGCGCAGACAAACTATGCCGCCGCGAAAGCTGTCAACGAAAGCTTTACTGTTACCGCCGCGCCCGTAATTATCCAGCTCACTCCATCGACCTGGTATCTCACTGGAGGCAGTTTAACTCTGACTGCAACGATCCAGTCGTGGAGCGCGGGGCCGCCAAACCAGATTGGCACTGTTGCTTTCTATGATGGAAACAAGCTTCTTGCCACCGTGCCGGTGACTGCTTCCGGAACCGCTGCAACCACAGTAGCCGCATCCACGCTGTCGATCGGGAGTCATACTATCCGCGCAAGCTACAGCGGTGGCACGAACTATTCTGCCGGCAGTTCCTCTATCACGATCACCGTTGCGAGGTAGGGGAGAAAGATCTTCACGAGGAAGAGGGAAGTCTGCTGCCGCACGGTGCGGCAGCAGAGACTTCATTCTGCCGTGGCAGGCTCCAGAAATGGAGTGATCAGCGAAGTGGTGGATTCTTCACCTGCAGCCAAACGAGTGAGCGTGAGCACGGTTATGTCGTCGTCCTGGCCAAAGGCGACGGCGGCGTCTGAAGCTTGTTGGGCGGATGGCCGGGACGCGAACAGCGTGTGCAAGCGATCAAATCCGTAGAGCTCTCCGGTTGCGCTGCGAGCCTCCAATAGCCCGTCGGTATAAAGACTCAACTGGTCGCCGGGACGGAGGAGTATGGATATTTCGTCATACGTCGCGGAGGGCAGTAGACCGAGAGGGAGAGAGCCTGCGATCTCGAGCTCCCGCTGATTCAGAAAGGGCGGAAGGTGGCCGGCATTGGCCAACGTGACGTAACCATCCGCATGAAGGCGTAAGAGAACAGCTGTAACGAACCCGCCCTGAAGCCGCCCACACAAACAGCGATTGAGCGTTTCCAGCATCCGCAAGGGACTGACAGAGGCGTCTGACGATGAACGCAGAACGCCGACGATAAGCGAGACGTTCATCGCTGCCTTCATCCCTTTGCCACTTACATCACCCAGCGCAATGATTGTCGATCCGCTCTCTTCACGGATGATCTGAAAGAAGTCCCCGCCGACTTCGAGCGCGGGCCGGTAGGCACTGGTGATCGCGAAGCCCTCCAGGGAAGGCAACGCCTCCGGTATCAAGACCTGCTGTATCTCGCGGGCGCTGTGCATCTCGCGCTCCAGCAGAAGCTGCCGAGTCCGCTGTTCCGTGTTGAAGCGATAGACCGCATAGAGAATGGACACGAAGAGGGCGATGGCGGCTAACTGTTCAGCCGTGAAGATTACACCGTGTACGGAGAAGAGCGGCCTGTTGACGATGTCGAACAGAGTCCAGTGGGTAAACCGCTGACCCGCCGCACCAGTATCCGCAATCGAGTCGATCATTTGCGATACGAGCGCGCTGATGGCGAGCACCCAGTTGGCATGGTCCAATCGCTGGCGGAGGCCGATCGCGACGATCACGAATGGGAAGACTTCGACCAGCAGAATGATTGCGGTCAATACCGTGTCCGCGCCCTGCATCCAGAGACCAGCGCTGCCCCAGAAGAACGCGAGCCCCCCATCCAGGATGCCCGCAATGAGAGTGCAGATGGCCAGTCCGCGTGTCCAGCGCATCAGTGTCCGGTTGCCATCGAGTCGCAACAGGTAGAGCAACAAGAACCAGAGCGAGATGTGATTCAGCGCGTAGATTGGCTGATTCAGTCCTCTACCCCATCCATAGGAGATGGTGATCAGGAACTCCTGGATCATCAAAAGGAGAGCGGGTGTTCCCGTAAAGATGCCGAGCCAAAGGAAGAGTCCGACTTTGCGATCGCGACTCCATAACAGAAGACTGACCAGCGTGACGAACCCGTACAAAATCATCAGGCTGAAGTCATATAAATAGTGCAGCGTCGATTCAGAGTTGGAAACGGTCAGTTCCGCTGAGATGCCATCCGCATCACCGAGGAGTGGCGGCCCACCAAAGAGACCCCCGAGCGCAGGTGAATCGACAAACAGAAGAGGGGACTTCCAGACGCGAATGGCAATGGTCCCCGAGTCAGCCGAGGGCACAGAGAATGCGTGGAATAGTGGGTTGTAATCCCAGTGCGGCCGCGGAGGCAGTCTCCCGCAACTCCCGATCAGTTTACCGTTCCAATATATTTCGTAGGCGTCATCGACCGCCGGGATCAGCAGGGCATATGTAGCATGCGCGCCAGGAGCCAGATTGATTTCTAAATGGCGGCGATACCAAGCAAAGCCCGTATATCCCGGATGGTTCTGGCTACCCCAGGTATCGGAAGTAGTTATGAGTTCCCACGCAGAATCGTCCCATGACGGAGAAGCCCAGCGGGGGTCATCGCCGGTGTGAAACTGCCAGAAGCCGTTTAGCTTGGCCTGGCCCTGACCCAATCCTTGTATGACCAGAGCCGATTGTGGCTGCGGAGCCTGTTGCTGAGCATGAAGCGACAGGGCAAGAAAAATAACGATCGCCACTGTATTCACACGGAACAACATGGGGCAAGAATAACACTCTGTCCTCCGACGACTTGGATGATAAGTGTCCTTAGATTTTCTCGATAAGCCTGCTCGATTTTATGTCTTAGGGTCGTTCTGGCCTTCCACTCTGCCTGCTCAGTTAGCCGGTACATCAACTCACGGTGATCGTGAAGGTAGTTGCAACGGACGTCTTAGCCGCATCGTTGCCGATACCTGTCACCGTAAACGTGTAACTGCCTGGAGTCGTACCTCCAACCAGAGGAGGGTTCGTCACGGTGAGGATTGCCTTGCCCGTCGCGGAGTTGTAGTTGCTGTCACCGGAGTAAGAGGCGGTCAGGATGTTCTGGCCAGCGGGTAAGGCACTGGAGGGAATGGTTATGGTGGCGCCCCCACCGGTCAAAGAAGCGGCGGAAGAAGAGTAGCTTCCGCTCGCAAGCGCGATGGTTCCAGTCGGAGTGATTGTTCCAGAACCCGTAACCGTCAAGGCGACAGAAACCGGAGTATTGAGCACGATCGAAGTGCTGGTGGGCGAGACTTTGACGGTGGGTGTCGTCTTGGCGGTGGTTCCTCCTCCGCTGCCGGAGCTCCCGCCGCTGGTGCCAGTACTAGCCGGCGAGGATGAGCCGCAGCCGACCAGGACAAAACCGATGCATGCCGCCAGCATCCACGCGCCTAGAACATGCTTCCACTTCCGGGTGCGGCCGGGAACGAAGAAGATCAGGAGAGCGAGCACGCCGGAGCCACCAGCCGCCCTGAACCATTGCAAATTGCGAAGGGGAAGACGGCTGAAGACTACCGGTTGTGGGAGCGATGGTGGTTACAGAGACAGTGCCGGTTCCTGTCGTTACCGTCGGAGTCAGAGAAACAGACGAGCCAGTTGAGCACGTGGGCAAGTTGGTCGCGCCCGCCGGTGCAGAGGTCAACGCGCAGCTCAGTGTGACGTCGCCTGTATAACTGTTGCTGCTCTGAATGGCCACGATCGATGCAGCCGATCCTCCCGGTGCAATCGCGGATGGGTTTGTCGCCGATAGCGTGAACGTGGGAGGTGGTGGAACGGCTGCGACCGTCACGTTTGCGGTGCCCGTGGCCGAAGCGTAATTCGTGTCGCCACTGTAGGTGACGGTGAGAGCGTCTGTGCCCACCGATAAGCTGTTTGCTGGAACAGTGAATGTATAGCCGCCGTTCGATAAGGATTCGGCCGAAGAGGTATAACCGCCGCCGGTCAAGACGACTGTACCGGTTGGCGTCAGCAGACCTCCCGAGCCTGCTACGGTTACGGCTACCGACAAACTTTGATTTGCGGTGATGGAGGCCGGAGCTGGAGTTACGGTGACAATTGCCGTAGCGCCTGAAGTGGCGGTATTCCAGTAGTTGATGAGTTGCGCTGCATCGACGCTCCCCAGACCGGTGGCCAGATCGTAGCCGGCGGTTGCGTTGTAGCCGGTCTCGAAGTCATACGCTGCCGTGTTCTTTTTGCAGGTTGGGCTCCCCTGCGTGCAGGAGACCGAGTTATTTCCCTGGGTCACATCATGGAAGATTTGCGAGGCGTGACTGCCGTTGTAGAGGTTATAGAGCTGCGCGGCTGCCTGACCCAACCGGCCACCGGTGCTTTGCTGGACGAGCGCCAGAATCCCCGCAAACGCTGGTGCCGCGGTGGACGTGCCTCCATAGCCAGCGAAGTTGAAACCTCCGCCCGATTGGAGGGAGCAGTCGTCGGGCAAACCGGTGCTGTCGTTCGTCGAATCGTCACATACCAGCCAGGTCGCATTGTAGAAACCATTGCCTGCCATCAAAGAGATGTCGGGCAGATCGCGCACTCCGTCTGCAGGTACACCCGCTCCACGCTGCCATGAGGGTTTGCTGTAGCCCGCAATACAACTGCCTACGTTGGCCGCCGTTTTATTGGTGGAGCAATTGCTTGGACCGCCGCCGCCGCCAATGATGTTCGCTGGATAGATGGAGAGTCCGACACCCCACGGCTGGTTGTTGGCGACGGCATTGTTATCTTGTGTCGAATCGTTCCAGGTTGCTTCCGGAATGTACTTGAGGGCGGTGCGATAGTACGTTGTGGCGCTCCCGCCAGAGGTGGAATAGCTGGAGAAGGATTGGTCCAGCTGATCAAAGTCCGTGCCTCCGACCGCAATGTTGTAGGGAGTAGAGGCATAGGCGTTTACGGCGAGCCCTTTGACGGCAGTCGCCGTGTCCTGTCCATTGCTGTCGGTTGGATCGTCGCAGCCGGCCGAACCGCTATCGCCGGTCGCCACCGCGACGGCGATGCCCTGGGCTGCTGCCTGCTCCCAGGATTTGTTGATCGCGGCGTTGTCTGCCGTGGAATCGAATTGTTCGCATACGCCGTAGGTGTAGGCGAGAATATCGACCGTATTGTCCGTGAGCGCCTGCTCAATGGGCGTGAGAAGGTCATTGGCCACGTAGTAGTGAATCGTGGCACCCGGCGCGAGCCCACCGGCAATCTCTACGTCGATATAAGGCTCGATACTTCCACCTGTGAACGTAACGCCATCGATATTGGTAATGACGGGGACAACGGTGTTGCCGAGGAAATTGGAGCGGTAATTCTGCACGGTATTGGTCTTGATCAGAGAAGTGCCGGGAACCCCGATGGTTACGCCGGTTCCGTCGTACTTGATGGTGGAGCTGTCATTCGCGTTCAGAGCGGGATTCGGCGTGTCATATATGGTTGCGGCGTCTCCCGGAACCAGATAGAGGTTGCCTCCACCGGCGGGATCGAAGGCTGGCGCGGGGTGACGCTCTGGCACGCCGTGGATCGGTAGAAGGCGCTTGCTGGCAGGGTCCATCCGACCCGGATCGGCGCGAATGGAACTGGGCCTAGGCCTCCAGGTGTTGAGGTGCGCGATGCCCTGGATGAGCGGAGCCAGCGCTGAGGGGATCGAAGGGTTGGTGTTGTTCGAGTAGAACTGCTGGCCGCTGAATTGATAGGAGCGGATGGAGGTGGCGAAAGCCTCCTCAACCTGACTGACTGTGCCGGAGAAGGCAACGTTGGTGCGTCCCGGAGAAACTGGCTCGACGGCCAAGCCGTGTGACTGAAGCCAGGCCACGATGGCGGCGATATCCGAGTCAGCCGGACCGTATCGTCTGCCAAACTCCTCAGGTGTCAGCCATTTGTGGTAATTGGGAGAGGACTTGTCCTGTAACTCTTGCTCGAATCGATCCAGGGCATTTTGCTGCGCGCCAGAACGCGTCAGGACGATCCGCATGTGCGTGAGCTGAATCGATCCTGAAGCCTCGCCACGGTCATTTTGCGCCAGAACGATGGCGGAAACGTTGCCATCCACCCGAACGCGCGACTGCTCCAGAATGGGACCAGCAATGCGTGCAGGGACTGCTGGAGTCTGCGCTCTGGAGAGTGGCCCCCAAAAAATCATGCTCAGCAAGGCAGAAAGCGCAAGCAAGCGGGAAAGCCGCTTCATCATGACATCCAAACCCCTACAAAGTCATAAGGGGTGTGCAGTTGTAAGAGTATGCAGTGTGCACGAAGGATGCCAGCGAGATCGCGTAACCTGCTTGTGCAAAAGCGAGAGAAGTCTGGGCCGCTGCAATGAATTGCAGCGGCCCTTCTGCTTTATTCGCTAAAGCTCTAAAGAATCATCAGCCCTGGTCGGGATGAATGACACGATAGCCTTCGCCACCCTTCGACCAGACAAGCAGCAGCAGATCCTGTCCTGCTGGGCTGGAATGGACATTCGCTACTGCCTGATTGGCGGAATCGACATCATGTCTATTCACCTGCACGATCACATCGCCTGGCTGCAGACCGGCATCGTCTGCCGGGCTGCCGGGTCGAACATTTGCGATCGCTGCACCCTTCACCCCGTCCGGAATATTGAGTTGCTGCCGGACATCGGGCGTTAGATCGGCCATCGCAAGGCCAAGCTTGCCGCTGTTTCCTGTGGCTCCATCGGCACCATTTTCGTTGCCGGCAACCTGAGAGTTCGCGTGGTACTCACCGACGGTCAGGTCGACGGTTTGCGGATGACCGTTGCGCAGTATGCCCAGTTGAACCTTGGTTCCTGGCGTCACATCCGCGATCGCCATCTGCAACGCGCTGCCATTCAGCAGCTTCTCTCCGTTCAATTGTTCGATTACATCGCCGTTCTGCAGGCCCGCGCGGCTTGCGGGCGAATCCGGTGTCACCTGGGCAACGATTGCACCCGTCGCATCAGAGAGATTGAAGAAGTGTGCATTCTCCGGCGTGACATCATTCATGCTGATGCCCAGATATCCATGATGCACGCTGCCGGTTTTGATGATCTGGTCGGCGGTCGCTTTGGCGATCTGTGCCGGGATGGCAAATCCCGCTCCGGCAAACGAGCCACTGTTGGAGATGATGAATGTGTTGATGCCAACCAATTCACCGTGCGCATCGACCAGTGCCCCGCCAGAGTTGCCCGGGTTGATTGCGGCATCGGTCTGGATGTAGCCACCCAGTTTTCGCGCGTCATCCGAGTATGGATTCTGCCGATTCACCGCGCTCACGATTCCCCGTGTCACCGAAAATTGGAAGTAGCCGAACGGGCTGCCAAAGGCGAGCACGGTCTGGCCCGGCTCCAGCTTTGAGGAATCACCCCAAGAGATGGCCGGCAGATCATGGGCGTCCACCTTGATCACGGCGAGATCCGTCAGCTTGTCTACGCCGATCACCTTCGCGTTCAGCGCGCGGCGATCGTGCAGCGTGACACGGATCTGCGTCGCTCCATCCACCACGTGATTGTTGGTCACGATGTAGCCATCGGGCGAGATGATGACGCCGCTGCCAATGCCGTGCTGGAATTCCGGCTGCTGCGGAGCTTGCCGGCCGCCATTGCCGAAGAATTGTTCGAGGCCGGGAGGAAGTCCTTGCGGGTCCCCACCCTGCATCTCCACAGGCTGTTCCTCGGCTTTAGAGGTGACCGCGACGTTGACCACGGCGGGCGTCACACGTGCAGCCAGCGACTCCATCGCACGATCCACGGAGGTAAGCGCGGCCACGCTGTTGTCGTCCAATGGAGCGGCGGTGACGGCTGCTGCGTGGACGTTGTTTTGGTGCAGGACGAGGGCAGAACTGACGAGGGCAATGGCAGCCAGGCTAGCAGGCAGAATGTACTTTCTCACCTTACCGACTAATTGATTAGTTGATGCGGGCATAGTGATTCCTCGATGCGAGTGTGTGGATGGTTAAAGTTGAATGACGAGCCAGCCGTCCCCAAAGGGCACAGCGGCATAAGCGGGTGAAAATTGAATCGGTTGTCTGTAGACGGTGCCAGGGTTGAGACCAGGGCGGAGATTCTGCATCTCGACCGTCGTCAAGACGATGCGCGGCTGTCTGGCCAGCCTTGTTGAGTGGGCACTCCTGCGCGATGGAACAGGGTGAACTGACTTATGCGGGGCGGGGTGCTGCTTGTGCAACGGGAATACCGCACTTACCAACGAAGCGCGTGGCTGCGTCACCTGCCGGTAGACCACGGGAAGAACCGGTGTGGATGCTGGACTCGGCGTTACGTTGGCTGATTCTGCTATTGGCGTGGAGACCGCGGCATCCGTGAAGGAGAAAAGACGAGGGGCTTTCGCCATCTGGATCGCACCGATGCACAGTCCCAGGCAGATCAAGGCAACTGAAAACCGCGCCTGCAGAGGAGACGTCTTGCGCGCCGGCCGCAGCAGTTGATGAACGCGTTGCGCGAGCTCTGACTGGCGGCTCCATGCCGAGAGCGTGAGTGCAATGCTGCGACGATGGAGGCGATACTCTGCCAGCCTTGTCAGGCAGTGGGCATAATCGAATCGTGCCGCTGTTGAGGAAACCACCCCGGCATCGCAGGCGAGCTCACGCTCAAGGCTCAACCGCCGATCCAGCCAGAGCAGCGCTGGATTGAGGGGAAACAAGGTGAGCCCGACTTTCTGGAGCAAATTTATCCAGTCATCACTACGGCGCAGGTGCTCGCACTCGTGCAACACGATCTGCTGCAGCTCCAGTGGCGAAAGCTTCGCAAATAGCCATTCCGGTATGAGAAGGCGGGGCGAGAGAAAGCCGATCACGCTCGGCGAATCTACATCGGTTGATGTGCAGAGGTCGATAGTGCGCCGGCCGCTTCTTTCGAGGAGTCCATGTATGGCACCTTCAACGGGAACAGGTTGCGCTCGTCTCCAGATGCGGCGCAGATGAATTGTGTGCATCAGGAGCTGCGCGCCACGCACAAGCATAAAGATGGCCCAGATGGCCGCGATCGCGACTCCCCAACCCGCGCCAAGATGCACCGTCACGATGGCTTTATGTGGCCCGAGGATAGATGCCGCCGGAAGGTGCAAAAGAGGCATGGCAACTGCTAACGCGAAGGCAAATCCCCAGACGGCAAATCGGACTGTAGCGTTCACCTGTGGCACGAGACGAAGAACGATCGCGACAGCCAAGACCAATAGCAATCCCTGCCACAGGCCGGCGATGAATGCCTGCGCAATGAATCGCGAGATCTCGAGCGGAAGGTTCATCGCGACGGCGTGCATTATTGCGCGTCCTCCGCCTCGCCGGAAGCTTCGGCTTCTGCAATGGCATTCTTCAGACGGTGCAGTTCTCCGGGTGTAATGTTTCCATCACCCAATAGTGTGAGCAGCAGTCGTTCCCGCGAGTTTCCGAAGAAGCGATGCAGCACATGGCTAACCTCTGACCGGCTGGCCTCGTCTTCCGCAACGCATGGACTGTAGAGAAAAGCGCGTCCCTCCTGCCTATGCTCTACATAGCCCTTCTGTTCGAGAATGCGCACCGTTGTCAGCACCGAGGTGTACGCGAGCGGGGCATTTTCTGGCATAGCGGCGACCAAATCGCTGACTAGCGACTCCCCTCGAGTCCAAAGAATCCGCATGATGCGGAGTTCGGCTTCGGTCAACGTGCTGGAGCGTTTCGGAGGCATGACGTCCATCTGCCAGTAGGGCCAGTGCAGGGCCACTGTTGCTATTCAGACGAACAACTAGAAGATTAGTTAGCAGGCGAAATTGTCTCGGAGCGACCTGATTGGGCTGCTTCGGGCTGTAATGGAGGTGGCGTATAGTAGACGGGTAAAGATGCGAGAAGCAGGTCAAAGTCGGACACTCGAATCGAGCAGACGTTTTCTGTTCGCCATCGTGTGCGCGATGCTTCTCCTTGCGGGCACCACGATTCAGCAGGCGCACTTTCATGCGGATGGGTTGACCCATGCAGATTGCGCGATTTGCCATACCGCGCCCCAGGTAATACAGCCGTCGGCCCCTTGCACCGTCCAGCAAGCAGCGGTCCCGACCACGCGAGTCGTCCTCTTCAACGTACGGCTTCCCCGCGAACGCCGCTTCTCCTTCAGCCACTGGAACCGCCCCCCGCCTGATCTGACTGCTATCGCCTAGCAGCGCCAACACAACAATCAAGCGATTTTTCCAGGAGGCTTTTATGCGCACGCCTGCGCGCAGCATCGTTGCTGCATTTTTCGTATTTCTGTTTACCTCAGTGTTTTCAACTCTCTACGCACAATCGAACTCCGGTTTCATTGGTGGCGTGGTCACCGACCCGTCCGGTGCAGTGGTTCCGGGGGCTACAGTTCTCATACAGAATCCGGTCAGCCAGTATTCCCGTACGGCGACGACCGATGCTGGCGGTCACTTTCAATTCCCAAATGTGCCCTTCAACCCCTACCACTTCACCGTCGTCATGAGCGGGTTCAGCTCATTCGTTCAGGACGTCAATGTTCATTCTGTCGTGCCCGTCAACCTGAACATCGCCCTCACGGTCAGCACGGCCTCCACCACAGTGACAGTGGAGGGCGGTGAGGATCTGGTCGAGAACGATCCCACATTCCACACAGACGTCGATCGCAGTTTGTTTCAGAAGGTTCCGCTGGAAAGTCAGTCGTCTTCGCTCAGTTCTCTAGTCACTCTGACATCGCCGGGTGTAGCCGCCGACTCCAACGGCCTCTTCCACGGGTTAGGAGATCATGCCTCAAACTCCTTCTCGATCGACGGTCAGCCGATCACGGACCAGCAAAGCAAGGTGTTTTCGAATCAAATCCCGTCGAACTCGGTACAGTCGCTTGAAGTGATCTCGGGCGCGCCCCCCGCTGAATACGGCGGCAAGACCAGCCTTGTCATCAACGTCACCACGCGCTCCGGACAAGGCCTGACGAAACCAGTCGGCAACATCACCACCTCCTATGGCACCTTCGGCTCAGCGGCGGGCTCGGTCGATCTCGGCTATGGCGGCCCGAACTGGGGTAACTTCTTCGAGCTCGACGGTCTCAACACCGGACGATTTCTCGATCCGCCCGAATTCGTCGTCTTCCACGACAAAGGCAACGAACAAAACGTCTTCGACCGCGTCGATTACAACCTGACAAAGGTTGACTCGATTCATCTCAATTTCAATTACTCGCGATCCTGGTTCCAGACGCCCAATGCCTTTGACAACCTGAACATCTCCAACGTCGTCAGCGGAGGCTCGACCCCCAATCCAGTATTTGGGAATGTTGGCACCACCGATCAACGTTCCAAAATCGGGACATTCAACATTGCGCCGACTTACACTCGCATCATTGGTAATAACGCACTCTTCAACTTCGGTGGCTACGTCCGAAGAGACGGTTATAACTACTACCCCAGCGGCAACCCTCTTGCCGACCTGGGACCGCCAAACCTGCAAACTTCGTCCATCTCTCAATATCGGACACTCACCAACGCCGGCTTGCATTCCGATCTCTCGTACGTGAAGGGCATGAACAACATCAAGATGGGCGCTGTATATGAGCAGACCTTCCTTCGGGAGAACGATAGTCTGGGCGTGGTCTACCCCACCTATAACTCGCCCTGCGTCGATGCCAATGGCAACCCGTTGCCGGGATATTCCGATCCCGCGGAATGCGCCAGCGCTGCTGTAGGCCAGAATCCTTCTTACAATCCGCTTCTCGCGCCTTACGACCTGACCCGCAGCGGCAGCTTATACCAATACTTCGGCCACACAGACGTGAAGGAACTGGCGCTGTACGTCGAGGACGAGATTAAGGCCGGCAACTGGGACTTCAAGCTGGGAATTCGCGGCGACCTGTACAACGGGCTCACCGTTGCCCGGCAGGCAGAACCACGCCTGGGCGTCGCGTACAACGTCAAGCCGACCAACACTGTGCTCGCCGTCTCCTATGCGCGCACACTCGAGACTCCGTTCAACGAAAACCTGGTGCTGTCCAGCCAAGGTTGTTCGAATGACGTTCTTGCCCCGCTGCTTCTCTGCAGTCCCGGCGTCTCAGGAACACTCCAGCCGGGCTATCGCAATGAATTCCATGCCAGCATTCAGCAAGCCTTCGGCAAAAATTTCGTCATTGGTGGTGAGTACATCTGGAAGTACACGCACAACGCCTTCGACTTCAGCGTACTCGGCAATACTCCCATCACCTTCCCCATCGACTGGCACAACTCGAAGATTCCGGGCTTCGCATTGCATGCGAATGTTCCCAACTTCCACAACCTCAGCGCCTATGTCGTGATGTCCTCGGTGGCTGCGCGCTTCTTTCCACCGCAGAGCGCCGGAGCAGGAGCCACCGTTGGACAGAGCGGCTATCCCTTCCGCATTGATCACGACGAGAGGTTCAACCAAACGACGCACGTTCAATACCAGCTGCCGTTCAAGAGAACGCCGTGGATTGGATTCAACTGGCGCTACGACAGCGGACTCACCGCAGGGTCGGTTCCCTGCTACAACAACACCGGGGACCCCAACAGCCCTTGCGGCGCCTCCGCACTTCCCGATGGCACGCCCGCCATCAATCTGGCGGCAACCGGTTTGACCGCCGACCAGGAGTTCCAGGCCGGACTCACCTGCAACGGCGTCAAGGCAACTCCGACGCAAGCGCTGCCGGCTCTGTGCGCTGCTTCCGGGTTCACATCCACGCTTGTCAGCATTCCCGCTCCGAATACGGAAAATGACGACAAGAACCCGCCACGCATCGCTCCGCGCAGCCTCTTCGACGCGTCCATCGGCGACGATAATCTCTTCAACAGCGACAAGTACAAGTGGAGTCTCCGCTTCACCGGTGTAAACGTCGCCAATAAATACGCGCTCTACAACTTCCTCTCCACCTTCAGCGGGACGCACTACGTCACGCCGCGGGCATTGACGGCAGAGGTCGGCTTCCACTTCTAGCTATCCAGCACTCACTTTGATCAGCGACCGGGGCAATACGTAAGTATTGTCCTGGCCGTACCCTGTGAGGCCGCTCGCCGATGAGTGGAGCCGCCCTCCCGCGCGGGGCTGCATGCGACGCCTCGTTATAATCAAAGATGTGGTTTAAGTATGGCGGAGCCAGGAGTCTACATGAGGCCAACGGGTAGTTCCACTTAGGTGTCCTCGGCTTCATACGAGGCCTGAAACGCCCCGGTGGGCAATATCGGTGGCGAAATCCCCTCCGCTTTTCTCTATGTTCCGCGCTTCATTCATATGTTGAGGTCAAGAATCTCAACTGGGGGGTGAGGTCATCTAACACAGTCGTCATATTTGCATGGAAACCGTGAGGGAGAGAGATGACTATATCCGGGCAACATCCTCTTCAAAAGATCCTCGAGAGCCGAATCGCCATCATTGATGGAGCGATGGGCACGACGATTCGCACTTACGGTATGACAGAAGCTGACATCCGCGGGAAGCGTTTCAAGGACGCGACGAAGGATTTGCTGAATAACGGTGACCTTTTTTCGCTGACTCAGCCAGAGATGATCGGTGACATCCATCGCCGGTTTCTGGAAGCTGGGGCAGACATCATTGAGACGAATACATTCGGGGCGACCAGCATCGCCCAGAGCGAATTTTTCGTGGAGGATCCGCGGGAGCATGGCGGCCGAAAGGATCCCGAGTTTTACCAGAAGATCATCGATGATGCCTCACTGAACCAGCTTGCCTGGGACATCAATGAGCAGTCCGCGAGGCAGTGCCGTGAGTGGGCCGATCGTGTGGGAAGCGCAACCTCTCGTCAGCGATTCGTGGCGGGGGCGATCGGACCCCTGACTGTATCTCTCTCGAACTCACCCGATGCCGACGACCCAGGCTTCCGCGTCGTCACCTTCGATCAGGTGAAAGCAGCCTACAAGCAGCAAGTCCGCGCGCTTATCGCCGGCGGCTCCGACCTGCTTCTGGTCGAGACGATCTTCGACTCGCTCAACGCCAAGGCGGCGCTCGTCGCCATCCGAGAGGTGTTCGATCAGGACGGCAAAGAGTTGCCGGTGATGATCTCGGCGGCGGTAGGGCGGGGCGGAGAAACGATGATCTCCGCGCAGACCATTGAGGCATTTTGGAACGCGGTCCAGCATGTAAAGCCATTGTCAATCGGGCTTAACTGTTCTCTTGGCCCCGATCTGATGTATCCGTTCCTGGCCGATCTGTCGGAGAAGGCAGACGTGGCAATCTCCTGTTACCCGAATGCCGGCTTGCCGAACCCTCTCTCGGAAACCGGGTTCGACTTGGGGCCGCAGGACATGGCTCGGTATCTGGGCGACTTTGCACGGGGAGGGCTGATCAATATTGCCGGCGGCTGCTGTGGCAATACGCCCGAACACATTGCGGCTATCGCCAACGCGCTCGATGGCCAGGCTCCGCGAAAGTGGGAGCGGACGCCCGCTGACGCATCCTATGCCCGCGAGAGCGAGAGCATCGCTTGAGCGTACCGGAGAGCGTGAGCGTGGCCGAGGCCACGGAGACGAAGCCGCTTCGTCTGTCAGGATCACAACCGTTCACTCAACAGCCCGGCGTCTACATCATGATCGGCGAGCGGACCAATGTGGCCGGTTCCCCCAAATTCGCGAAGCTGATTAAGGAAGGCAAATACGAGAAAGCAGTAAGCGTGGCTCGGCAGCAGGTCGAGAATGGAGCCAATGTCCTGGACATCTGCATGGACGAGGGCATGATCGACGGCGTTGCGGCGATGACGCGTTACTTGCAGTTGCTGGGGAGCGAACCCGAAGTTGCCAAGGTGCCTTTCATGGTGGACTCCTCGAAATGGGAGGTCATCGAGGCAGGACTCAAATGCCTGCAAGGCAAAGGGATCGTAAATTCGATCTCGCTGAAAGAGGGCGAAGACAAGTTTCGCCAAAACGCGGCAACGGTGCTCAAGTATGGCGCGGCCGCGGTCGTGATGGCGTTTGACGAGCGCGGCCAAGCCGCAACTTACGAAGACAAGATCCGTATCTGTGAGCGTGCCTACCGAATTTTGGTGGACGAAGTTGGCTTCTCGCCCGAAGACATCATCTTCGATCCGAACATCCTCACTGTCGCCACCGGCATGGAGGAGCACAACAACTACGCGGTTGATTACATCAATGCCACGCGCTGGATCAAGGCAAATCTGCCGCACGCCAAGGTCAGCGGCGGCGTCTCGAACATCTCATTCAGCTTCCGAGGCAACAACAAGGTTCGTGAGGCCATGCATTCCGCATTCCTTTATCACGCCATTGCGGCGGGTATGGACATGGGCATTGTGAATGCCGGGATGCTCGAGGTGTACGAGGAGATTGATCCTGAGCTGAAGGTACTCGTCGAAGATGTGCTGCTCAATCGGCGTCCAGACGCGACAGAGCGCCTGGTAGAGCACGGCGAATCGCTGAAGGGTGCGGGCGCGGTAGTAAGCGAAAAAAAAGCCGAAGAATGGCGCAACGGCACGGTCGAGGAGCGTCTTTCTCACGCGCTGGTCAAGGGGATAGACGCGTATATAGAGCTTGATGCTGAGGAAGCCCGCGTCAAGCTGGGGCGCCCCCTACTTGTGATTGAGGGCCCATTGATGGCTGGCATGAGCGTCGTGGGTGACCTGTTCGGAGCCGGCAAGATGTTCTTGCCCCAGGTGGTGAAGTCTGCCCGAGTGATGAAAAAAGCCGTGGCGCACCTAACTCCGTTCATGGAGGCTGAGAAGGCGTCGATGGCAGCAGCGGGCCACGTGATTAAGGCGCAAGGAAAAATCGTGCTCGCAACGGTCAAGGGCGATGTTCACGACATCGGCAAGAACATCGTCGGCGTCGTCCTTGCCTGCAACAACTTCGAAGTCATCGACATGGGGGTGATGGTCCCGTGCGAAAAAATCCTAGAACGAGCGAAGCTGGAAAAGGCGGACGTGATTGGCCTCAGCGGCCTGATTACACCGTCGCTTGACGAGATGGTGCATGTGGCTCGCGAGATGGAGCGTCAGGGTTTCAAGCTTCCGCTGCTCATCGGGGGGGCAACCACGACCCGAGCGCATACGGCCATCAAGATTGCGCCCCACTACAGCGAGCCAGTAGTCCACGTGCTGGACGCCAGCCGTGCCGTGCCTGTCACGACCAGCCTTCTGAGCGACGAAGGCAAGGATGCGTTCGTGGTGCAGCATCGCGCCGAGTACGAGGCGGTCCGCAAAGCCCACTCTGCTCCGCGCCAAAGCGTCGTCCCGCTCAAAACCGCTCGCACCAGGCGAACTCCGATCGAGTGGCGTGCACAAGACCTGCCGAAGCCGACATTTACAGGTGTGCGCGTGCTGGACAATTTTCCTCTAGCGACGTTGCGCGATTTCATTGACTGGTCGCCTTTTTTTCATACGTGGGGACTGAAGGGTATTTACCCGCGCATCCTTGAGCATGAGGAGCAAGGTGCCCAGGCGCGCCAGGTTTTCACCGAGGGCAATGCGCTACTGGATCGCATCATTCAAGAAAACTTGATCACGGCGCGTGGCGTATACGGTCTTTTTCCTGCGAACGCTGTGGGTGACGATGTCGAGCTCTATACAGACACCACTCGCGGAAAGGTGCTTGAGCGGTTTCACTTTCTCCGCCAGCAATCGAATAGAGAAGGCAGCGAGCCGTGCCGGTCGCTCGTCGATTTCATCGCGCCGAAGGAAACAGGGCTGCCCGATCACATCGGTGCTTTCGCCGTGACGAGCGGGATCCGCCTGAAGGAGCTTTGCGACCGTTTCCGGGCCGAGAATGACGACTATAACGCGATCATGGCGGAGGCTATTGCCGATCGATTGGCTGAAGCCTTCGCCGAGTGTTTGCACAAGTGTGTGCGGGATGAATGGGGCTATGGCCGCGAAGAAGGTCTTAGCAATGCGGATCTCATTCAGGAGAAGTATCGGGGAATCAGGCCTGCGCCGGGCTACCCCGCGTGCCCGGATCACACGGAGAAGGGCACGATCTGGCAGTTGCTGGATGTAGAGGCAAATACTGGAATCCGGATTACCGAGTCATTCGCGATGTGGCCCGGCTCGAGCATCAGTGGCCTTTACTTTGCCCACCCGGAATCACGATATTTCAGCCTCGGCAAGATCGACCGGGATCAGGTGGCCGACTATCACGAACGCAAGGCGATGACTGTGGCAGAGGTCGAACGATGGCTCGGCCCAAACCTGAATTATGACCCCGCGGAATAGCACCGATGACCTTGACTCTCTGCGTCAAGCCTTTACGAGGGAGTCATGGCCGATCGAGACTTTTGGTGCGTTCGCAGCGCTTCTCGTATCAGAAGCCGTTGTATGTACCAGCGGGCTTGTAGCCGAACAATCCTTGTAGAGCGATCCTTCCTTCATGATGACGTGCAGGTTCTTTTCATGCACGACAAGGTCAAGATCTTCGAGTGGATCGCCATCGACCAAAAGCAGATCGGCGATGTAGCCCTCTTTCACCTGGCCAAGCTCGTTGCCCAAACCCATCACCTGTCCGCCGATGCGCGTGCCGCACTGGAGCGCTTCGTTGGGAGAGAAGCCAAGCAGATCGACGAAATGCTTGAGATCACGTGCGTTGTCGCCTTGCGGCGTCTGGGCAAAGCCGTAGTCTCCGCCGATAAGGATGCGTACTCCACGTTTGCGCAGCTCTGTGTAGACGGCGGCGGTGGTATCGATGACGCGCTGCATCGTGCGGCCTAGCTCCGAATCACGATGGAAGCCGAACGCTTCGCCCTCATAGAGCGTGCCGTAGATGATGCCGATCGCGGGACCAACGAAGATGCGGTCCTTGACGGACTCGAGCATGTCGATCGCTTCCTCGTCCGCGGACTCGCAGTGATAGATCACGTCTATTCCGCAACGGACGGCCCGTTTCACGGCTCCCGCTGCCCGCGCATGGCAGTTGACCTTCTTTCCGAAATCGCCGCGCGACATTGACTGCCGTCTGCACCTCTTCTTCGGTCATCACCGTTAAGCCACCGTGGGCGGCTGGACTGAGATCGTCTCCGGAGATGTTGACCTTGATGTTGTCAACGCCTTCGCGGCAGCAGAGACGAACCACCTTCGCGATCTCCTCTTTGCCGTCGGCGATCATGCCGAAGCTTTCGTAATACATGTGCGCTTTGCGTTCGTCGCCCAAGCCGCCGGTAACTGTGATTTCGGGGCTTGCCGCGCGGATGCGGGGCCCGGGCAGTCGACCTGCATTCACCTCATTGCGAATGACGACGTCGAGCCGCAGCTTCGATGTGGCGGCACTATAACAGCTCGTAAAACCATGATCGAGCAACGTCTTCGCATTCCGCATGGTGAGCAGGACGTGCTCTTCGGGAGGAATGTTGCCAAGGTCGGAATCGTTGATGGCTCCGCCGAACGAGATATGCGCGTGTCCTTCCACAAGGCCGGGCATCAGCGTTCTACCACGCGCTTCGATCACGACGGCGCCGTCTGTGGCGAGTTTGCCGGGAGCTCGAGCGATGGTTTTGATTCGGGTGCCTTCGACAAGCACGTCGGCGGGATAGGCGGCTGCACCGCTACCATCCCACACGCTGGCGTTTTGGAAAAGAATTGGCTTCATGGCGCCTACCTCCTCAACAGATGTACTAAATCTTACCGATCCGCCACATAAGCACCGATGCGGCCGGCAAGGCCGGGTGACAACCGCGCGATCACTACACCATAGATAGCAGATAAGACGAGAACCCCGAGCGCGATCCAGGGAAACGCGTTGAAAGGCCGGGGTTGGCCTGGCTGAATGAGGCCCCAGAGCGGAACCAGCATGATCAGCGTACCGGCAACAGGCAGCAGGATATGGCGAAGAACGTCCAACTCGCTGCGATGGTAGCGCATCACGTAGACGGGAAGTGCGAGATTCGTGAGCATGTACGTAAGGATTATAGGGATAGTGCCGAGCGTGCCGGCAAAGCCGAAATAGTTCAGCGGTGCGATTCCGCCAAGCAGGCTAAAGCCGAGAATCAGTAGAACCGCAATGATGAGAAAGGTCCACATCGCCCAATGCGGCGTCTGGTGCTGCGGATGAATCTTGCCCAGGAATTCTGGCAGAAGGCCTTCGCGGCCGGAGTTGAAGAGAATGCGGGCCTGCGAGTTCACGAGCCCGATCAATGAGCCCAGAATACTGGTGACGCCGGCGACGTACGCAACGATCAGTAAAGAGGGTGCGGAGGCCTTCAGGCCGTCGATGAAGGGAAGTCGCGAACCGCCAAGGGCGTGTGCGTCCATTTTGAATCCGACCGTGGTCGCATACGCGAGGAAAATGTAAAAGATGCCGATCGCCAACGTGCCGGTAATCAACGCGCGCGGAATATTGCGTCGCGGATTCTCCGTTTCCTCCGCGAGGGAGGCGGAGTTTTCCCAGCCGATGAAAAGATAGACGGCGAGTGGAAAGCCTGCCCCCAGGCCTGCGAGACCGCCGGTCAGATTTGAAAACCTGAAAGGCGCGAGGGTCAGGAAGTGGGGATGCCTGGCCAACATGAGGATGCTGCCTAAGATCAGAAGCCCTGCCTCGAAGTAAAAGAAAACGCCGGACCAGAAGGTGGAGAGCTGAACCCCTCGCATGACCAGCCACCCCGTTGCGCCGGATATGAGGATGGTAAGAATGGCCCAATGGATCGACAGCCCGAGAAAGGTTTTCAGTGTCTCTGCAACCCAAACGCCCGCAATCGAGACGATGGTGGACGCGGCGACGATGTAGCCGAAGGTGATGAACACCGAAACAGCAGCACCCACGGAAGGCCCGAACGCCCTGCCGGTGAAGGTGACGAAAGAGCCTGCGGATGGCGTAAAACGGGAGAATTGCGCGATCGTGTTGGTTAGGAACAGGATCACGACCATTGCAGTGAGGATGGTCAATGGCGCCGCAAGTCCAGCACCTTGCACGATCATTGCAAAGCCAAAGAAGAAACTCATGGCAGGCGCGATGCTGGCAAGAGTGGACGCTACGGTGTGACCCAGGGAGAGCTCATTTCGCCGAAGGCGAGTCGCGCCGCCAGCCTGTAGGCTGGACACTGTTTCACTCGCCGACATGTGTGCCCCTCGGTAGCTGGTGCATTCGTCGCCTCCTCCGAAATACAGGAGGCGTGGCCGCAGTCTACACCGAGCGATTTGGCCACTCATGGATGGCTCCGAAGACACCTTGCAAGGGAGATTGTCCTTTCTCTACCTTATCGGGACTCTCGGATGCATTTCCTTGACGCGACTGCCGCTGTCCACAGTGAACGGAATGCTTATCTTTCCTGTGCGACATGGTCAGCCGCGGCGGTTGTTTCCGAGGTGACTACCGGGGCCTTATTCCATTCGGCAAGCTCCTCTTGAGTCAGAGGCAACGGCAGAACTCGCCCCTCCGCGCCTGATTTGAACGAGGTCTCAAGAACGGCCATTACGGCTACTGCGTCTTTGGCGGTAATGAATGGTGGTCGCTGGTTTTGAATTGCATCGCAGATGTCGACGTAATACATCCTCTGATCGCCTTTAGGCGCAGGAAACTCCGTCCGCGAGCCCGTCTCTCCGTTGATTAGAATGCCGGGACTCGGGTCGACACCAAATGCGGGATTGTCCGGGAGCATTCCCGAGATGAGCTGTGGCTCCTGCACATCGGCGCCAAACTTCACCCAACTGGCTCGTGTGCCATGTAGCGTCGACCGTGGACCGCCCCCGGAAACGAGCAGGGAAGAATGAAGGATGACCCGAAGCTGATCTGCCCCGGCCTCCTTGTAAATGAGTTGAACATGGGCCCAGTCATCGGTCTTTCCGCCTTTGCGGAGGATGCCGAATTCCGCGTTCACGCAAGTAGGCAGCCCAAAGAGGTAGAGGGCTTGGTCTATCATGTGCGGCCCGAGATCGAACCATAGACCAGCGCCAGGACCTGGATCCTCGCGCCACCGTTTTCGTACCAATGGGCGAAACCTATCCATATGGCACTCATAGTGAGACACGTCTCCCAGCAATCCTGAATCGAGAATCGACTTCGTCGCCAAAATCTCACTATCCCACCGCCGATTGTGAAATACGGAGAGAAGCCTCCGATGTTGCCTGGCGATGTCTCGGAGCGCGCGCGCCTCGTCTAAGGTCACAGTGAATGGTTTATCGATGACGACGTGCTTGCCCGCGCGCAATGCAGCGGCAGCCAGCGGAAAGTGGCTTTCATTCGGACTTGCAATGACAACCAGGTCGACCTCGTTGTGTGTCGATATTTCTTCAGCTGTACCAACGGTTGAACCCGGTAGGGCCGCCTGCACAATATCGGGCTTGGTTGACCCGATGTGAGTTAGCCGTAGCCCCGGCACGGAACGAATTAACGGGGCGTGGAATGTCCTGCCAGCATATCCGTAGCCGATGAGTCCAACGCGAATTGGCCGCTGTTCTTCGTTCATAACTTTAGAGATTAAGGCATGCGTGGCCGAGGAAGTAGCGAACCTGTGGTTGTTAGCTAAGCGCGTCGTACGTGCCCTACCCCCGGAGAATGTGCGCGCCCCAAATGGACGAAACACCTTGAGAATCAATACCTATAGGGCATTTGCCCTGCATAAAAACCGTATAGGTGTCTCATTGACACTATGTCTCCGCCGTTATTCAATCCATCCAGTTCACAATTCTAAAAGCCGGCCACGCCGCCGCCTTCCTGAGTTCACCTAAGCAATCGCCGGGGAGAGAGACCGTGACGGGATAACCGGTCAATGGCCTCCGCACACCCCGGTTGGCTCCATTTTCACCGAAGGGATAGCGCGCGTATGAAACGCTTTTTACTCTGTATCAGGCCAGTAGCAGTCGCTGGCATCTTCCTCGTCGGGTCGATGTCACAAGCTCAGGTTGCTAACAACACCGCTCTCGTCGGAGCAGTCGTGGACCCGTCCGGCGCCCCTGTCGCTGGAGCAAAGGTCACGGCGATAAACGAGGGGACGCAAGTGACCTACCCGGGCACGACAAATGCCGAGGGCAACTACTCAATCACGTTCATCGTCCCGGGAACATACGACATTACCGTGGAGCAGTCCGGTTTTTCCAAACTAACCAAGACGGGGCGCATCGTGGTTGTTGATCAGGCACAACGAACTGATTTCAAACTTGCGGTCGGATCGGCCGCAACATCGGTGACGGTCTCCGCGTCATCCCCGCCAATTTCCACCGATGATGCGACGCTCGGCGAGACCTTCAATACCAAAGCAGTCGAAGACTTGCCACTGATCGGTCACAATGCTTTGGAAGTGGCTGCGACGGCGTCGAATGTGATTATCGGACCGACGAGCAACTATTCCGGTGTCCCCCCGGGCGAAGATTTTATCGGAGCAGGCCAGCGCGAGATTCAAAACAGCCTGAATCTCGACGGCGTTTCGATCATGAATAACCTAATCAGCCTCGCGCCTGCGCGCCCCAGTTCTGACATGATTTCCGAAGTACAGATGCAAAGCGGTAATTACTCTGCACAGTACGGCTCTTATCTTGGGCTGCATATCAATCTGGTAAGCAAATCGGGCACCAACGATCTGCACGGTGCGGCGTACGACTACATCCAGAACACGGCGCTGAACGCGAGCCCGTTCCTGAATCCTCCTGGCACACCGAAGCCGATTCAGCATTACAACCAATATGGTTTTGACGTGGGCGGTCCTGTATACATTCCAAAGCTCTATAACGGGCGGAATAAGACTTTCTTCTTTGCGTCGTATGAAAAGATCAACCAAGTCCAGCAGGCGAATCAGGGGCCGGTTTCCACGCTGACCCCGGCCATGGAAGGAGGGGATTTCTCGTTCCTGACTGGCAGTCAGCAGCTGGTTGATCCTTTCACCGGCAACCCTTACCCAAATAATAAGATTCCCAGCTCGGAACTAAGCACTCCCGCGGCGCAAATCGCCAAGAGAATAGAGCAATATATTGCGCCGCCAAATCTCTCAGGTAGCACGAATAACTTGAATGTCAACTACCCAAACAATCTCTTTATCAATCAGACGCTGGACCGTGTTGACGAGAACATCGGTGATCGCGTGCGCATTTTCGTTCGCTACCACTGGCAAAACTTAAGCATTGTGGGCGGCGATCCCTTTCCCACCGATGCATCGTACGGCCCAACGGATACCAGAAACACGGCGATCGGGTATACGCACACCATTACATCGAATCTGATCAATGATTTTCGGATCGGCTTCAATACTGTCAGCTCCAATAATCTCAATTATTTTGCCGTGAACAACCTGACAGATGCCGGAACGAAACTGGGCATTCCTGGGTTCAACTCGGATTCGATTTACAAGAACCCAGGAATTCCGTCGATTAATTTCGATACCTACCACGAGGCGGGTAACGACGCATCGAACTGGTACCAGGATGATCGTACTGTCGACGGCTATGACCAGTTGAGCTGGACTCACGGCAAACACACCATTATGGCAGGCGTCGAGTTGCGCAAGCTCACCATCGGACGCCAGGCTACGAACGATCCTCGCGGGTCCTTTACTTTCTCCGGTGCTGCCCCGACCGATACGGGTTACACCAGTACCGGTTATGGAGCTGCAGATTTTATCCTGGGACTGGCTCAAAATTCACAGACTCCAGTCCTTCCGGTAAAAGGGTCAATTGGTGAATGGCGCGATGGTTTCTTTGTTCTCGATAACTGGCAGCCATTTCGTAAGCTGACTTTGAATTATGGCCTGCGCTACGAATTGCCGACGGTGCCCTACAGTTTGAATGGCTACGCGCGGATCCTCAATGCAGATGAGACCGCACTGATTCCCGCCTCAAATGCTAACGTCGCCGCAAACTTTAAGCCGACGCCCGGCTTCAAATTTAACGGCCCCAACCATAATGACTGGGCTCCGCGTATTGGACTTTGCCTATCGCGCTACGGATCACACAACTCTGCGCGGCGGATTCGGAATCTACTACAACGCAAACCAACTCAACACCTATACCCTGACCACTCAAAACTATCCACTTTCCGCTTCGGTGAATTACTTCACGACGGCAGGCGAATCTGCTGTCGTTGTCAAATCCCGCGCCGGGCGCTGGATCCGGTTCTCCGCATGGCAGGCGTTCCGGGCACCTATGTGAGTGCGGTAACGATGGGTCCATACCTGCCCACGCAAACGTTGTACCAGTGGAATCGTTTCCGCGGGGCAGGAGCTTTGGAAGGGTGCGGGCGCCGAACTGCAGTATCTGGGTTCGCATGCCATTCATTTGGATCGCGATTTCTACGACAATCAGCCGCAGCCTTCGACGGACAGGGACATCAATAGTCGTCGGCCGAATCAGCTCTTTGGAACCATACGCCGTATTCAGAACGATGAGTACTCCCACTACAACGGCTTTACAGCGATCCTTCGCCAGCGCGCCAGCCATGGGTTGTCAGGCATGCTTAGCTATACCTGGAGTCATGATCTGGATATCACGGACAACTCGAATGGCTCCAGCACGACCATGGATCAGTACAACATCGGGCTCGATTACGGCGATTCAAATTGGGATATTCGCAGCCGCTTTGTCGGTACTGCGACTTACGAGTTGCCTAATATTCCCCATGCGAATGCTGTCGTGCGGGAAGCCCTAGGCGGTTGGCAGGCAAATACCATTGTTACCCTTCAGACCGGCGAGCCATTTAACGTCAATCTGGGTTTCGATCAGGCGAATGTCGGACTGCCCAGAGGCAATGTTCAGCGTCCTAACTCGGTCCATAAGGCGAGCTCTCATTGTAGTCTTCATGATTACATCAGAAATAATGGCTACAACAACGGAGGGGCATCGTGCATCGACGCAACCGCGTTTTCCATTCCCGCGTTGGGAACCTACGGAACCTCAAGGCGGAATTCCATCCACGGTCCTGGATTCAGCAATGTCAACTTCTCTCTCTTCAAGAACTTCAATATCTGGGATAACTTGAAGTTCCAGTTCCGCGCGGAAGCTGGAAATCTCTTTAACCATCCTAGTGCTGGCAATCCTAATTCGGAGATCGAGCAGGGATTTGATCCGAGCAATCCCGTCGCTACGAGTAATTTCGGTTCAGTGACAAGCACGAGCAGCTTCTATAGCCCGCGCTCACTCCAACTCGCAGGAAAGGTCGTTTTCTGATACTGGCCTGCCTGTAGCCGCAACGGATGTTACGGCTATAGGGCAAGGTTCACATTGGTGAACTCACCTTTGCTGGTGTTTCTTCTTTTCAATCAACGCATCAAATTCAGCGCGAGGCATCTTCAACTTCTCTGGATGAGCATTGATCCATTTTGCCAGAGCATCGTATTTGGCCGGTGTCCATCCGCCTTCAAACTCACCGCCATTCTTGCCGGAACTATTCAGCTCGAAGTTGAACGCGTCTTCCAGACTGGTGAATTCAGCCGAACTGATCGCTGCCTCGGCCAGAATTGCAGGAATGAAGATCACGCCGTCGGTCTTGGCGAGTACCAGATCTCCCGGTAGCACGATGGCTCGTCCTATGCGCACAGGAGCATTGATCGACGTCAATGTCATATCGGCCCATGCCGATGGGTCATAGCCACGATAGAAGCCATTCAAGTCTGGAATGTCCCGGTTTTCTTCCTGATCTCTGATACCTGCATCGAAAACAAATCCGGCATGAGTGTGGGCCGCAATTCCGCTGCCGAGGTTGGAACCGATGAGGGTGCCTTCCACGATTTTGCCAAAACCGTCGGCGACATATACATCTCCAGGCTGCAACTGCTCAATAGGCCAACTATTGTTATCACCCTCCCGGTTTTCCGCTTTGCCCTCGGCGGTAATCGCACTGGCCATGTCCGGACGCGATGGCATGTATTGCGCGGTTAAGGCCCGCCCGGCAAAAGGCTTGTCGAGATGCAGGGCCTTCCAGCCGCCGTCAAACTGGCAGCGGTAACCACGCTCCTGCAGATAATCCCAGACATCTTCGATGGAAACATCCAGGGCTCGCTGAAGCAGTCGGTCGGGAATTTTAGGGCGGCCATCGGGAAATCGCTCGCCTTTCCATTCCGAGGTGTAGAACATGATCTGTTCTTTTGTTGTTTTCACCTGGGAAACGGCCGGGACTGTCGCGGCGATGCTGCAGGCGAATAGGACGATCGATAGAACTTTCTTCATTCACTCTTCTCCCAGCATCGAGGCTCTCTGATGCAGCGTCGCGCTCTCATTTGATAAGAGACGTTAAAGGCGCCGCATCAAGCTCAGCCTCGTATGCGACCTTCAAATAGCCGGCACACGATGCACTCCCGACCCTGTCTTCTCGCTAGTGTTTGACTGCGATTGCTGAGATCTCAATCTTCGCCCCACCGATCAATCCCGCGACCTGCACTGTTGCTCGCGCCGGCTTAGGGATCTGGCATGAGCTTTCTTGTAGACCACATTCATTTGTTCAACATCATTCAGGTCCGTCACATAGACAGTTACGGCGACGATATCTGTCATCTGAAAGCCTGCTTCTTTCACGACCTTTTCTACAGCGGCGATCGCGTTTGTGGTCTGAAGAGTGATATCAGTGCCGGTAACTGTGCCATGCGCATCTGGTCCCTGCTGGCCGGCAACGTAAAGTGTATTGCCAGCAATATAACCCTCGCTGAAAGGCATGCCTTTGGTAAATCCGACCGCTTGATGCTGGGCAAGCGCACTTCCTGATAGGCACAGCGCCAGTAGCCCGGTCAGGCAGGTGGCCCATTTTGTTGTACTCAGCTTTATTTTTGTCATATGGCGATCTCCTATTATTTGGTGGATACGAGATTCAGATCTCGTGCATGTCCTCTCTAATATACGGTCCAGGTTAGGACAACCGCTTCTGTCGCGGAGCGGATACAGTGCCCGGCTTTACAACCCAGGCTCGCTAGCCATCCTCAGCTATCTCGTGGAGGGCAGCCAAATATTTCTGCTCCCGATGGAGGTGTCCACGACTTCGGTCTGGCGGGCCAACATTGGAACGAGAATGGAGGGGTCGTCGAAAAATAATGTTCTCACCGCCCAACGTGACAGTCTGCTTGGAACTGAGGCGTTTACTCTGGTGAAGAGCCCATTTGATATGTGGTCAGAGCAAGCATGAGGAGATCCGATGACTTATATACCCGACGCTAAGCGATACGAGGCCGCACCTTTCCGGCGGTGCGGCACATCCGGCCTGGTGCTTCCGCCAGTGTCCTTAGGTCTGTGGCAGAACTTTGGAGGTGCGGATGTCTTTGAGACCGGCAGGGCTGTGATTCGCCGGGCATTCGACCGAGGAGTCACGCACTTCGATCTCGCGAACAATTACGGGCCACCCTATGGCTCAGCCGAGGAAAACTTCGGTGAGATCCTACGAAAGGATCTACGCAATCATCGCAATGAACTCTTGATCTCCACCAAGGCGGGCTGGGATATGTGGCCTGGTCCCTACGGCGTGGGAGGCTCCAGAAAGTATTTGTTGGCATCTCTCGATGAAAGCCTGCAGCGCATGGGCCTGGAGTATGTAGACATCTTCTATTCACACCGTCCGACAACAGATGCGCCACTGGAAGAGACCATGGGCGCGCTTGCCCATGCAGTCCGACAGGGCAAAGCCTTATACGTCGGCATATCGTCGTATAGTCCGGAGGGCACGCGCGATGCGTTTCGCATTCTGCAGAGCGAAGGGGTTCCCTTGCTCATTCACCAACCTTCCTACTCGATGCTCAACCGCTGGATCGAGCAGGAGTTGCTCGCGACGCTCGACGAGCTGGGAGTGGGTTGCATCGCATTCTCTCCATTGGCCCAGGGTTTACTCAGCAATAAGTATCTTCAGGGGGTACCGGAGAATTCGCGCGCAAAGGCAGAAGGCTCCTTCTCTAAGGGGTTTCTGACTGAGGAGAACCTCAAGCGCGTCCGTGAACTCAATCAGATCGCGAAAGAACGCGGCCAGACGCTTGCCCAGATGGCGATCGCATGGGTGTTACGCGATCGACGGGTCACGTCTGCACTGATCGGAGCGCGGAATGTGGAACAGCTCGACAATTCCCTCGATGCAATTCAGCGGCCGCAATTCAGTGATGAGGAACTGAGGGCTATCGACAAGTTCGCTCAGGAAGGCTCGATCGACATTTGGAAAGATGCGCGTGAGGGTAAGAACTGAAACGCGATTGCTGATGGTTGCTCTTGTGAGGTCGGGGGCTTCCTAAATATTCGTAGCCTCTTTTTTATATAGGGACGTTCAGGTTGATCCAGCGGCTGGATTCACACCAACTCGTCTCCATCTCGGGGATGCTGAGGAGACCATGCCCGTGTTTGCAGCTTAGCTCGGTGCCATTCCATTCCAAAAGATTGTGCGAAGGCCGACCGACGCGAGCGGGTGTTGAAAGAGAACGCAGGCACTGCTTGCAACGTTCCTCTTGATCACCGATTGCCCAACGCAGGCCGAGAAGCGCGAATAAGACGAAGGCGAAAAGTTGCAGCAGATCGGCCGTGAGCGGGACGAGGGTATGGAGCGGTAGGCACAGATCAACGCTCAGCAAGAAAGCCAGAAGCACAATTTGCAGCGTTTTCAACACGAAGAAGAATTGTCGTTTGATCCAGGAGCGCCATCTGGTGATATTGCTCGGGCCCGAGTATCGGCGCGGGGCCGTAGCAAGGAGCACGAAGAGGACATGTGGTGCCGCAAGGAGTGATCGCGTGAACTCATCGCGGAGATACAGATGAAGTGAGTGCCAACTGCCAGCGACGGCCAAGGCAACGAGGATCGAGAGAAGGCTCAGGCTCAGCAGGGAGGCGAGACATACCATCGCAGTGTCGCTGAAGGCGACTCGCCACTTTTCCGTGCGAAGCCACACGGCATCGCGCGTAAGCCCGATGGAGAGATCGAGGATGCCCGCGACAGGCGAAACGTGACGGTGGCGGCTTCGTTGGTGCATGTACCAGAGCTCCGCCTGCCAGGTACGTGACCACTCATCGCGTTCGTGAGAAGGAACAAGTCTCCTGACAATGTGCAGAAGGTTGCGTTCGAAATCCGGCAACGTTGGGGAAAGTAATGGGCTCATGAACGCTTCTCCGGGAGCAGGCGTGCGAGCAGGGGATAACGTTCAGTGGCGGCGCGGGCTGCGGTCTTACCGGAGTGGGTGACCTCATAGTAGCGGCGCGCCGGTCGCTGGCTGGCTGTGGCCTCGTCGTCGGGCTCCCACTTGGATTCGACCAGCCCATCGCGCTCCAGGCGGCGGAGCGCAGGATACACCGTGCCACTCGGCAAGCCAGTGACCTCCATGACGTCGAGCCCAAAACAATAGCCCAGGCTGAGTGCCTTGAGAATGAGGGCCGCGCTGTGAGAGAGGCGGGGAGCGCTTGTCATGCTATGTAGTATTCTACTATATGTAGTGTGCTACATAGGGGGCCGGATGCTGGAATTGGCAAATGTTTCGAGAAGTTACCGCAGTATTCCTGCAGTGGAGAACGTGAGCTTCGTGCTGAAAGCGGGCGAGGTACTGGGATATCTGGGTCCGAACGGATCCGGGAAGTCGACGACGGTGAAGATGGTGATGGGGATGATTCGGCCGACAAAGGGCAAGATTTCCTTTGCCGGGCGAAACATTCATGACGACCTGGCATCGTACCGGACGCAACTTGGCTATGTGCCAGAGGAGGCACAACTCTATACGCACCTGTCCGGCCTCGAGTATCTGCAGCTTGTGGGGCGCCTGCGCGGGATTGAGGAGCAGGTACTCGACTATAAGGCGCGCACCCTGCTGCAATTGCTGTCCCTCGAGGCGGCGCAGTACTCGGCGCTCTCCGATTACTCGAAGGGGATGAAGCAGAGGGTGCTGATCGCCGCTGCGCTGCTGCACGATCCGCAGTTGCTTGTGTTCGATGAGCCGCTGTCGGGACTGGATACGATTTCGGCGCGTTTGTTCAAAGACCTGTTGATCCTATTGTCCGGAGAAGGGAAGGCAGTTCTTTACATTTCGCATGTGCTGGAGGTCGTCGAGCGGGTTTGCAGCCGCGTGATCGTGCTGGCGAAGGGAAGGGTTGTCGCGGATGCTCCACCGGAGGATCTGATCCGGTTGACAGCACTCCCCACCCTGGAGAGCGTCTTCGCGGAATTGGTGAAGCAGACGAATACGGAACAGGTGGCGCGAGATGTGGTGGATGTGATGAAGGTGCGCCATGGCTGAGACAGAGAGTGTGACTCGCATCCTGACGCATCACTTTTTCCGGCGTTTTTTCGACAGCGACACGGTGCAGGTCGAAGGAGAGACTCTGACGACGGTAATACGCGCGATCGCGATGGTTGCAGCACCGGGGCTGACCTGCGCGTTCTTTTTGCAGATCCAGTACCCACAACGATCGGAGTGGGGAGCGATCCAGGATCAGTACTTCTTCGTGCTGTTTTCGTTTGTTGTGATGGGGGCAGTAGCGGTTTTCGAATGGGAGATGCTGTTTCCGGACCGATCGGATTTTCTCATCCTGACACCATTGCCGCTGAAGCCGCTCCAGATGCTGACTGCGAAGACGGCAGCGTTGATCACATTCCTCGCGCTCTTTTTGTCGAGCTGCAATGTGTTTGGAATGCTGATACTGCCGGCAGTCACGCGGCATGTGGTGGTGGTGCGTGGGCAGGTGACGTTTGTGGGACAATTCTGGCGGCAGTTGTATGCCCACGGATGTGCCGTCGGGCTGGCGGGATTGTTTGCTGCGCTCTTCTTCCTCGCCCTTGGCGGACTTCTGCTGTGCCTGTTGGGCGCTGCGCGCTTTCGCATCATTTCACCGGTGGTGCAGATGCTCTCCGTGACCGCGATCGTGCTTCTGATGGTTCAATACTTCAGGTACAGCGACTCGTTACAGAAATGGCTCGCGGAGCCGTTGGGCATCGCCCGCTGGATGCCGCCGCTGTGGTTCCTTGGCGTATATGAGCAATTGCTGCACGGACGCGCTGCGCCGCCGTTTGCGCGAGAGATGGCGCGGTATGCCGTCGTTGCAACTCTGGCATCGGCGGCTGTCGTCCTCCTCACCTATCCGCTGGCGTGGGCGCGGATGCGCCGGATGGCAATCGAGGGCAGCTCGCGGAGCCGGCGGCGGCCTTCGCGGTGGTGGAGCTGGCTGATCCATCGCGTGGTGCGGCGGTCGTCAGAACGAGCGGTGTTTCATTTCATCGGTCAGACGATCGGGAGAAAGAATCGGTACCAAGTCTATCTCGCGATGTACTGTGGAAGCGGTCTCGCGCTGGCGATTGCCTGCGCGGTGATCTTCCGAGTGAATGGCCATCGGCCGCAGCCGGCGCTCTCGCAGGAAGGTCTTCATGCCGTCATGCCGCTACTCCTTTTCTGGGTGATCGCCGGCCTACGTGCTGCGGTTGCGTTTCCCACGGACCTGGCAGCGAGATGGGTCTTTCGTGTGACAGGTGTGAGCGTGCGAGAGTGTGCCGCCGCGGGTCGGCGATGGGTGCTGGTTTGCGCATGGGGAGTGATGGTCTGCGTGCTCGCAGTGCTGCGTTTGACCGGATGGGATCCGCGCCGCCTATTGGTGCAGTTGGTGTGCGGACTCTGCCTTTGCACGCTCCTGACGGATGGATTCTTTGCATTCCACAAGGGTGTGCCGTTCAATCACCCGCGGATGCCAGGAACAAAGAGTCTGCCGCTGATGCTGACGCTCTATATTGGCGTCCTGCCTCCTGCACTGTTCGGGTTCATCCGGTTGGAGATGTTCTACGAGAGAAGTCTTGTGCAGCTGCTTCTGCTCGGGCTCGGGGTGACGGCGTTGCATCTGGGACTGAACCGGCTGCAGACGGGCCCGGAAGAAGTCGAAGAGGAGATGGAGGGGTACGAAGGAGAGTTTCAAGTGCTCGGCTTAAGTTGATGGTGGAGGCTCTTTGGAAGACGGTGGTGGGGTACCGTCCGACGCGCCGAAGAACCCAATGAACCTCAGAGAACTTAGACTTGTTTGAGCAGCGCGGCAGGAAATCGTCCGACGTGGGTGGGATCTGCCGGATAATATTCTGCTGTCAGCTTAAGAACACACCACGAGGTTTTGATGCCGATCATCGGTTCACGGCTTGCGATGCAGTATGTCGCGGCGATTCTGATCTTTGCACCATGTGGGTTGGGTGGGCATGGCGCGCGGGCCGCGACGGCTGCGGCACCTCAGGGCGCAAGTGCGGTCCAAGTATCTGCGGTTGAGACCGCCAGACAGCCCCGGCCTCATCTGGTCGCGTATCTGTTTGCCGAGAAGGGAACCAACTACGCGGAGTTGTCCCAACAAATCCGCTTCGGCAAAATTACAGACCTCTACCTTGCATTCGCAAACCCGCCACAATGCTCCGCCGCTTGCACTGCGGCCAGCGACATGCGCTTTTCGATCGAAGGCGAAACGGACGCGGATATAGACAGAATGGTCGGTGTCGCACATGCTGCGGGCGTGAGGGTGGTGCTATCGGTAGGCGGCGGCGGCGGGGATCAGCGCATCATTCAGTTCTATAACGCAGGCTTATCTGCTCCATTGGTAGCCTCCCTTGATGCATTCGTGACGGAGCATAATCTGGATGGTGTTGACTTGGATATCGAAGATCCAAGCAATATGGGCGCACCATATCTAACATTCACGAGCGCACTCACGGGGACGTTTCACCGGAAAGGCAAGCTGGTGACGGCGGCAGTAGCGAAATACTTGCAGGCCTCGATGCCCGACGCTGCGCTGCACCAGTTCGACTTGCTGAATGTGATGAACTACTCGTCATACGACGCCGCTGTGGCCGCGCTCAATTTCTACGCGATACAGGAGAAGATTCCTCCAGCCCAACTTGTGCTTGGGGTGCCATTTTTCGGTTCCAACAATGATGACAGTCGTGAGGAAAGCTACAAGACCATACTCGCTGCCTACCCAAACGCCTGGCGAGTCGACGCAGCCGGAGGTGGAGCGCTCGACGACGGACAAGCTTTCCACTATGTGGGCGACGCGACAATGGCACTCGAGACACAACTCGGGAAGCGCTATGGTGGTGTCATGTTGTGGGAACTGACGGGCGACGCACCGGCGCCCCATTCTCTGATGAAAATCATTGAACAAAATTTCTAGACGGTTCGCTCTTCTTTACGCGAAGTACTAACGGTGGCGCCCCAAGCGGCTGTGATTTACTCTTACTGTCTCTGCAACTATCCGCGAGACACGGCCGTCCCTAAAGCACGCCAAGTTGGCCAAATAGGCGCTCGCTGTTATAGCCGCGGTTGCTTTGTGCCCACTACCAAGACCGATGGCTGAACAGCCCAAGACGTGACATTTAGTACCCTAGCGCTCAGGTAGGCTGTGACGAAAGGTGCAAGAAAAAAGATGGATCAACAATCGCCGGAGCCAATTCCTCCCGACCATCAACTGCCAAGCACTACGGGGGATGCCGCGAAGCCTCCGCATAAGCGACGCCAATGGCTTTGGGTCCTGCTATTGCTGGCGTTTGCCCTCATTCTGGTGCTTATTTTGCGACGCCATGACGACACCAAGAAGAGCGCGGCGGCTGCTGGCGGCCGGCGCGGCATGGGCGGCCCTGTCACGCTAACCGTTACCACCGCCCAAAAGGGTGATATCGGCGTCTATCAGGACGCCATCGGCACGGTGACCCCCGTATATACAGCATCCATTTATAACCAGGTCACCGGCGTCATTACGCAAGTGCATTATCGAGAGGGACAGACGGTTCGTAAGGGTGATCCGCTGGTCGACATTGATCCTCGCCAATTTGCAGCACAGGTTGAGTCGGCCCAGGGCGCGCTCGAACGCGATACCGGCCTGCTGGCGCAGGCAAAAATGGATCTGGATCGTTATCAAAAAGCCTGGGATCGCAATGCCATCGCGAAGCAGCTGCTTGAGGATCAGGAAAAGATAGTTGCCCAAGACGAAGGACTGGTCAGAGTCGGATCAAGGGACGCTTGATTTCGACAAGGTGCAGCTTTCCTATTGTCATATCGTGGCGCCATTCACCGGGCGAGTCGGTCTGCGCCTGGTTGATCCCGGCAATCTCGTACAGTCCAGCGGCAGCACAATCCTGGCCGTTGTCACCCAGATTCAGCCCATCACCGTGGTTTTCACCCTGGCCCAGGATTATCTCTCCAGCGTGCTCGATCAGCTTCATCACGGAGCGAAACTGACGGTAGATGCTTACGACCGGGAGCAGACCAAGAAGATCGCCACGGGAAAACTGCTTGCTCTGGACAACCAGATTGATACCACTACCGGCACTCTCAAACTCCGCGCCCTGTTTGACAACCGGGACACCAGCCTGTTTCCCAACCAATTCGTGAATACCCGCCTGCTCGTCACCACGGATCATGGGATGGTGCTGATTCCGTCCTCTGCTATCCAGCACAACGGACAGCTATCTTTTGTTTATGTCATTCACAATGGTGTGGCGAAGATCGCGAATGTCAAACCCGGCACAACCGATCATGGCGTGACCGCGGTAGAAGGCATCAACGCCGGCGATGAGTTGGCGACCAGCAGCTTTGAGAGGCTGCAGAGCGGCTCCAAGGTCATCATTTCTAAGCAGCCGCTAGCCCAGGAAACCCCCGAGAGCACCGCCCCGTGAATCCGTCCCGCCCATTTATTCTGCGGCCAGTCGCAACTTCGTTGTTGATGGCCGCGATCCTGCTTGCAGGTCTGGTCGCGTTCACCCAGTTGCCCGTCTCTGCGCTGCCGGAGGTGGATTACCCCACCATTCAGGTACTGACCTTCTACCCGGGTGCCAGTCCGGATGTAGTTGCGACTACCGTCACTGCCCCTTTGGAGCGCCAGTTCGGCGAGATGCAGGGCTTGAGCCAGATGACCTCAACCAGCTCCGGAGGAACCTCGGTTGTCGTTCTGCAGTTCAATCTCGCACTCGATATCGATATTGCCGAAGAAGAGGTTCAGGCGGCCATCAACGCTGCACAAAGCCTGTTGCCTTCCGTGTTGCCCGCGCCACCCGTTTACAGCAAGACGAATCCTGCCGATGCGCCCGTTCTGACTCTTGCGATCACATCGAAGTCCATCGCTCTGCCCCAGGTGGAGGATCTAGTCGACACACGTCTGGCCCCGAAGATCTCCCAGTTGAGTGGCGTTGGCTTAGTGAGTATCAGCGGAGGACAGAAGCCCGCTGTGCGCATCCAGGCCAATCCGGCGCAACTATCTTCCTACGGCATCAATATGGAGGATTTGCGGACCGCGCTAACCCAGACGAGCGTCAATGCAGCGAAGGGCAACTTCGATGGCCCGCGACAGGATTACCAGATCGACGCGAACGATCAGCTTGAAACCAGCGATGACTATAAAAATGTCGTCGTCGCCTATCGCAATGGCGCTCCGGTCTTGTTGAAGGATGTCGCGGCGATAGTCAACGGCGTCGAAAACAGCAAGCAGGCCGCATGGATGAACCAGACGCCGGCGGTCATTTTGAATGTACAGCGCCAACCTGGTGCCAACACCATCAGCGTCGTCAGGAGCATCAAGCAGCTTCTGCCTCAACTCCAAGCCAACCTGCCCGCTGGTATTGAAGTCACTACGCTCACGGATCTCACGACTGCAATCCAGGCTTCGGTTGATGATGTCGAATTCGAATTGATGCTCACCATCGCGCTCGTCGTGATGGTCATCTTCCTTTTTCTGCGTAATCTTTCAGCAACGATTATCCCCAGCGTCGCGGTGCCGCTCTCGCTGGTCGGCACCTTCGGCGCAATGTACGCACTGGGCTATAGTCTCGACAATCTGTCGCTCATGGCGCTGACCATCTCCACCGGCTTTGTAGTGGATGATGCCATCGTCATGATCGAAAATATCGCCCGCTATCTCGAAGAGGGCGACACGCCAATGGAAGCGGCACTCAAAGGCGCCGGGCAAATCGGTTTTACGATTGTTTCACTTACCGTCTCGCTCATCGCCGTGCTCATTCCCCTGCTCTTCATGGGGGATGTTGTTGGACGTCTATTCCGTGAATTCGCGGTGACCCTCGCCGTCACCATCGTTATTTCAGCGGTGGTTTCCCTCACTCTTACACCCATGATGTGCTCGCGCATTCTGCGCCATCATCCCGAAGCACAGCAGGGACGGTTCTATCGTGCATCGGAGAAGGTCTTCGAGCGCATGATCGCCTTCTACGGCCGGACCCTCAGGTGGGTCTTGCAATATCAAACGATCACACTCCTCGTCGCTCTCGCGACGCTGGTTCTTACCATTCTGCTGTACATAGCCATTCCCAAAGGCTTTTTCCCTGTGCAGGACACAGGTGTTATCCAGGGCATCTCACAGGCGCCGCAGTCGATCTCCTTTTCGGCGATGGTGCAGCAGCAACAGCAGCTGGCCAAAATCATTCTTGCCGACCCCGCTGTGCAAAGCCTCTCATCCTTCATCGGCGCCGATGGAACCAACACTACCCTCAACAGTGGCCGTTTCTCCATCAATCTCAAACCACTGAATCAGAGAGACGGCAGCGCCTCGGATATTATCCGCAGGTTGCAAGAAAAGCTCAGTGACATTCACACCATCAAGCTCTACATGCAGCCGGTGCAGAACATTACAGTGGATGATCGAGTCAGCCGGACTCAGTACCAGTACACCATCGAAGACCCAGACAGTAACGAGCTCAACACGTGGACGAATCGCTTCGTGGCTGAACTCAAGAAGCTGCCCCAGCTCGAAGATGTCGCTACTGACCAGCAGACGGGAGCCAGTGCGGTCTCGCTCATGATCGACCGGGTCACTGCATCGCGTTTAGGCATTGCCCCAGCCACCATTGACAACACACTTTACGATGCCTACGGTCAGCGCCAGATCAGTACGATGTACACGCAGTTGAATCAGTATCACGTGATCTTGGAAGCGCAGCCGCAATACCAGCAACATCCGAGCCAACTCAGCAATATCTATGTCCAGTCTGGTGCTTCTTCCGGAACCAGCGGCCCTGGTGCGTCGACTTCCTTCGCATCCTCTGCGTCTGTTTCGGCCGGATCGAACGCGACCACGACGTCCGTTCTCTATACGCCGTCCGCAAACACACTCGTTCCTCCGACGAAGATCCTTACTCCAACGGCCTCTTCGAACACTGCCAGTTCGTCGAGCGGAGCCAATGCCATTCCGCTAAGCGCTTTCACCAATTACAAAACCGTTACAGAAGCGCTCTCCATCAACCACCAGGGGCAATTTCCATCCGTCACCATTTCGTTCAATCTTGCACCCAATGCCGCGCTTGGCGACGCCATCACCGCCATCGACAAGGTTGCTGCAGGGATGCATTTCCCGCCGAGTCTGCAGGCAGACTTTCAGGGAACGGCGGCGTCGTTCAAGAACTCGCTTTCCAATGAAGCGCTCCTCATTCTTGCTGCTCTGGTTACGGTCTACATCGTTCTCGGCGTGCTCTATGAGAGCTTTATCCATCCGATCACGATTCTCTCCACGCTGCCCTCTGCAGGCGTCGGCGCGTTGCTGGCGCTCATGATCTTCAAGCAGGATCTTAGCGTTGTTGCCATCATCGGCATCATCCTGCTCATTGGTATTGTCAAGAAGAACGGCATCATGATCGTCGACTTCGCGCTCGAGGCGGAGCGAGAACACGGTTTGGACGCTACGGAGGCAATTTACCAAGCCAGCCTGTTGCGCTTCCGTCCTATCATGATGACCACCATGGCGGCGCTGCTTGCTGGTATCCCGCTCGCAGCGGGTCAGGGGATCGGGTCCGAGATTCGCCGTCCACTGGGAATCTCTATGGTGGGCGGGCTGCTTCTCAGCCAGATCCTCACGCTTTACACCACACCCGTTATCTACATCTTTTTCGATCGCATTGGCGACAGGTTATCGGGCAAGAGCAAGACTGCCAAGAATGCGACACTTGGAAGCGCAGAGAGCCAAGCATGAACATCTCTGCGCCATTTATCCAACGGCCAGTCGCCACCACACTCCTGACGATTGCCATAGCTATCGCCGGCGCGATTGGATTCGTTGTACTGCCTGTATCTCCGCTGCCCCAGGTCGATTTCCCCACCATCTCGGTGCAAGCCGGCTTGCCCGGAGCCAGCGCACAGATCATGGCATCGTCCGTCGCCACTCCTCTTGAACGGCAGTTCGGGCACATCGCTGGGGTCAGCGAGATGACGTCTTCCAGTTCGCTGGGCTCGACCTCCATTACCCTGCAGTTTGATCTCAATCGCGATATCGATGGCGCGGCGCGTGATGTCCAGGCGGCCATCAACGCGGCCCGCACTTATCTGCCGGCGAACTTGCCCGGCAATCCTACCTATCGCAAGGTGAATCCGGCCGACGCCCCCATCATGATCATTGGCCTCACGTCGGATATTTACGATCACTCCAAGCTCTATGACGAAGCTTCTACTGTTATGCAGCAGAAGCTCTCGCAGATTCAAGGTGTCGGTCAGGTGGTTGTGGGCGGAGGCGCATTGCCTTCCGTGCGTGTCGAAGTCAATCCCACTCAATTGAATAGCTATGGACTGACTCTTTCCAACGTGCAGGGCGTACTCAGCACGCAAAACTCCGACCTTGCTCGCGGCCAGATCGCCGGCCCCACTTCCTCTTCGGACATTCTTGTCAACGGACAGATGTCCCATGCCGCGGAATACGCTCCGTTGATCATCGGTTACAGCAATGGTGCGGCGGTCCGTCTCTCCGATGTCGCTCAGGTCATCGATTCCACACAGAATATCCGCAACGCCGGTTACCTCAACGGCAAGCCGTCCATCGTTCTCATCGTCTTCCGCCAACCCGGTGCCAACATCATTCAGACCGTCAATCGCATTCGCAGCCAGTTGGGCTTCATCAAAGCATCAGTTCCTCAAGGAATCGACATGACTGTCGTCATGGATCGCACGACGACGATCCGTGCTTCCGTCAGCGATGTCGAACGTAGCCTCATCACCTCCGTTGTCCTGGTCATTCTGGTTGTCTTTTTTTTCCTCCGCAGCCCGCGCTCAACCTTGATCCCGAGCGTTGCCGTTCCCGTTTCTCTCGTCGGCACCTTTGCCGTCATGTATCTATTCGGCTATAGCCTCGACAACCTCTCTCTAATGGCGCTCACCATTTCAACAGGGTTCGTTGTTGATGACGCCATTGTGGTGATGGAAAACATCACGCGCCATCTCGAAGCCGGCATGCTGCCTTTTGCCGCCGCACTCAAAGGCGCCAAGGAAATCAGCTTTACAGTCTTTTCCATCAGCATGTCGCTGGTTGCCGTCTTCATCCCAATTATTCTCATGGGTGGCATCGTCGGACGGCTCTTCCGCGAATTTGCCATCACTCTCTCAACTGCGATCATCGTGTCGATGATCATCTCGATCACCACGACGCCCATGATGTGCGCCCATCTTCTCAAGCCGCACACGGAGGAAAAGCACGGACGTCTTTACCGCCTGAGCGAGAAATTCTTTGACGGCATGTTGAGTGGCTATCGCCACAGCCTTGAATGGGTGCTCGAAAATCCTGCGCTCGTTCTGGTGATCCTCATCATGGTTGTGGCTCTCAACGTAGTTTTCATCATCAAGATTCCCAAAGGCTTTTTCCCACAGCAAGACACCGGCGCCTTAGTTGGAGGCGTCCAGGGCCCACAGGATGCCTCGTTCCCGGTGATGAATGAGTCGATTCAGGCAATAGTCAAGACCGTCAAAGCCGATCCTGCCGTGGCAAACGTTATTGGTTACGTCGGCTCAGGCAACGGAGGCTTTGTTTACGTTGCACTCAAGCCACTCAACCAGCGCAAGATCGGAGCTCCGGCGATCATCAACCGGCTTCGGCCCAAGCTCAACCGCCTGCCCGGGGCGTCCGTGTTTCTCCAGGCAGCCCAGGACCTTCGGATCGGCGGCAGAGGTTCTGCCGCTCTCTACCAATACACAATCCAATCGGACAATGTTTCTGATCTCACTCACTGGGCTCCCATTCTGCTGGCACAGGTAAAGAAGCTCCCTGGCCTCCAGGATGTCAATACTGATTTTCAAAATGCCGGCCTGTCGGAATACCTCACATACGATCGTGTTACTGCCGCGAGACTTGGCGTCAGCCCGCAGGCACTCGATTCATCTCTCTATTCGGCCTTTGGGCAGTCCGAAGTCTCGCTCATCTATACCCAGTTGAATCAGTACTATGTCGTGTTGGAGGTAGCTCCACCGTATTGGCAATCGCCCGAGGGGCTGAAGAATATCTACCTGCATACCGGGAATGGAGTCATTCCTTTGGCCACCATGACCAAGGCTGAATCTACGACCACACCTATTTCCGTAGCGCATACCGGCATCTTTCCCTCCGCTACCATTTCCTTTAACCTCGCTCCGAATGTTTCGTTGAGTCAGGCCACTCAGCTTGTTCAGCAGATGCAAAACCGGCTTGGCACTCCACAAACTATTCATGGATTCTTTGCAGGAACCCTGCAGGCCTATCAGCAGTCGCTTAGCACTGAACCCTATCTCATCATTACTGCGCTGCTGGCCGTCTACATCGTTCTCGGTATTCTCTATGAAAGCCTGATGCACCCGCTCACGATCATTTCCACACTGCCATCGGCCAGCGTCGGCGCCATCATTGCGCTCATGCTGTTCAAAACCGATCTGAATGTCATCTCCATCATCGGCATCGTCTTGCTCATAGGTATCGTTAAAAAGAATGCCATCATGATGATTGATTTCGCACTTATGGCCGAGCGCGAACATGGAAAAAGTACCGCCGACGCGATCTTTGAGGCTTGCATGCTACGTTTCCGCCCGATTTTGATGACGACCATGGCGGCCCTCTTTGGCGCATTGCCCCTGGCCTTCGGGACCGGCACAGGGTCGGAGTTGCGCCGACCACTCGGCATCACTATTGTCGGCGGACTCATCATGAGCCAATTGCTCACTCTCTACACAACGCCGGTGGTATATCTCTATCTCGACCGACTCCGCCTTCGTGTGTTGGGCAAGCATCACGACACATTCAATCCTCAAGGAGAAGCTGCGCTATGACATCGCCTCTCCAAGTGAAGCTTCACTTGAGACTCCACCATCTATTCTCGTCGTGCAGCGTACTCCTGCTCTGTTGCTTGCTTGCTGCCTGTAATCCAGGACCCAAATATCATGCCCCGGCTCCTCCGTCTTTAGTGGCAAAGTCCTACAAAGAATCGACTGTCAATTTCCAGGACGCCGACGGCTGGAAGGTTGCCAGCCCGCAAGATGCCATGCTGCGCGGTAAGTGGTGGGAGATATTCCACGATGCCGAGCTCAATGGGTATGAGGATCAACTGGAGATCAACAATCAGAACATCAAACAATTCTTTGAGAACTTCATGGAAGCGCGCGCCCTCATCCGTGAAGCGCGCGCACAATACTGGCCAACGGTAACGACAGGGCCTTCCTGGGACCGTAACAAGACTTCTGGAAATCTGGGGAAAAGCTCCACCGCCAACGCCGGATCCACCGCCTCTGTCTGGTCCTTCCCTCTGGATGTCTCATGGACGCCCGATTTCTTTGGGAAAATTCGTAACGAAGTTCGCGAGGCACAATACGGAGCGCAGGTGAGTGCTGCCGATCTTGAAAACGAAAAACTGGTCGAACAAGCGAGCCTTGCGGAGTTCTACTTCGAACTTCGTGGGCAGGATTCTCTGCAGAAAGTCCTTGACGACACTGTTAAAGCTGACACGAAGGACCTTGAGCTTACTAAGGCCCTCTACGACACTGGTATCGACGACTATCTTTCCGTTGCCGCAGCCCAAAGCACCCTCAAGAGTGCGGAATCTGCTGCGTTGAATGTTGGCGTTTTGCGTGCGCAGTACGAGCATGCTATCGCTATGCTCATCGGCAAGCCTGCCTCGGATTTTTCCATTCCTGTGAAGCCGCTTCTGATTGCGCCTCCGCCAGTCCCGACTGGCGTTCCATCGCAGCTGTTGGAGCGCCGTCCTGATGTCGCCGCCGCCGAACGAACACTGGCTGAAGCCAACGCCACCATCGGCATCGGCTACGGGGCTTTCTTCCCCGACGTCACTCTTTCCGC
Source organism: uncultured Acidobacteriaceae bacterium (assembly GCA_963815025.1). Classification (GTDB taxonomy): domain Bacteria; phylum Acidobacteriota; class Terriglobia; order Terriglobales; family Acidobacteriaceae; genus KBS-83. The sequence goes on from CAWFFD010000002.1 coordinate 2,041,003, forward strand.
CGCCGGCGGCTTCGAAGCGTCAGCTTTCCAACACTGGTTCGACTGGCCAAGCCGCTTTTGGTCCATAGGCCCTTCTGTCTCGCAGACCCTCTTCAATGGCGGCCTCTACCGCGCCCAGCTTCAACAGTACACAGCGACCTATAACGCCGACGTTGCTATCTATCGTCAGACGTCTCTCACTGCCTTCCAGCAGGTCGAAGATTACCTGGCTGCGACCCGCATCCTTTCTCAGCAAGTGATTAAGCAGCGTGAAGCCGCTGATGCTGCACAGACCACTCTCAATCTTGAAATGGGTCGCTTTGAAACTGGCTTAGACCCCTACATCAACGTTACAACCGCGCAAGTTACCCTACTTTCGGACCAGGAATCGCTCGTAACACTTCAAATCCAGGAAGCCGTGGCCTCGATTGAATTGATCCAGGCCCTCGGTGGAGGTTGGGACCTATCGCAGTTGCCAACGCCCGCGCAGTTATCGAAAAAGCCGCCTAAGGCCGATACCGTACTGCAGAGATAGAGCTTTCGGATAGAAGCGAAGTGATCCGAGGACAGCCCAGTCATTCAGCTTCGATGGGACGAACGAAGTTTTTGATTACCCGCCTCGCGTGCCGTGCATTGGTCCAGCATTGCACAACGAGGCCGTTAGACTGTCGCTCCGCGTAGCACGCGTAGGTCAGGTTTCTCCAGGAGCAGAGAGACCGAAAGGGGTTCCGGAGGAGCCTGAACTCTATCTATTCTGCTTTGCCCACCGTGTCGTCTTTGTAGGCTCTTTGCAAGATGAAGAAGGCTTGTTTCTTCTGTCCGTCTTCTGAAAAAAGGCCTTTGCGATTGTAGCCATCCTGGAGCTTGGGGATGTTGCGTGTGTTGGAGCGGAAGTCGACGAGGATCCAGGGAGTGATGCCGCGAAGTTGGGGTATTTTGCCTAGCATGACCAACTGATGTTTGTAGACGTTCGCCTGTTGCTCCTCTGTCCAGCGCTGGTTGTTCGCACCGTGGTTGCCGTATTTGGCTTCAGCACCAAATTCGCTCATGACAACGGGCTTCTCGGGAAGGATCCATTGCATCGTATCGGCGTCTTCGGGGGCGCCGGTGTACCAGCCGATGTATTCGTTGACTCCGATAACGTCGAGCACGTTGGCGAAGGGATCGTTCAGCGTGACCGTACTGCCCTGAATGTGCTCTGAGTTAAGGGCGGAGGTGATCAGCCGTGTGGAATCCAGCTCGCGTGCTTCTTTGGCGAGACCGGTGAGGAATTTGGTACGGGCGGGATTGTTGGGGGTCTCGTTGGAGACGGACCACAAGATCACAGAGGCCTTGTTGCGGTCGCGGCGGATCATCTCTTTGAGCATCGTGACATCCTTTGAGTAAACCTCAGGCTTATCGAAGGAGATGTGCTGCCAATTGGGAATCTCGGACCAGACCATGATGCCATCACGATCTGCGGCTCGTTCCATCGGCTCATCGTGAGGGTAGTGGCAGAGTCGGACGAAGTTGGCATTCAGCTCCTTGATATAGCTGAAGATGGTGGCGACGTCCTGATCGTTGTTCGCGCGGCCGCCGCGAACCGGAGCTTCGGCATGAGCGTTGATGCCCTTCAGAAAGACGGCCTTTCCATTGAGGAGAATGCGTGTTCCATCGACGCGGATGTCGCGAAAGCCGATGTCGTCGGTGAGTTCGTCGATGCCGGATGTGAGCCGAACTTTGTATAGTTTGGGCGATTCGGGCGACCATAGGGTGAGCCGTGTGGCTTTGACGGAGAAGGGAGCGCGGCCGTCTGCATCTGTCTTTACGGTGATTTTGGCGCCGGCCTCGGGAACGTCGATAGTCACAGGTGTTCCGGCGGCTGCGCCGAGAACATGGACGTAGCCGGTCAGTTCCGTGTTGCCGGGCTGCCACGCAGGTCCGTGCGACAGATGAACATCGTAGTCGTCGATGAAGGCGCTGGGAACAGTGACGACCGAGACATCACGGGTGAGGCCGCCGTAATTGAACCAGTCATAGCCAACCGAGGGGATGCCGTCGACCAGGCGGGTGGCATCGACGGCGATGACAACGAAGTTGGAGCCGGGGTGGAGGACGGCGGTGACTTCGCAGTCAAACGGCGTGAAGCCTCCTTCGTGATCGCAGACCCGTTTCTGGTTGACCCAAACATGCGAGCGGTAATTGGCTGCACCGATGTGGAGGAACGTGCGGGTGCCAGGCTTCGGTTGCGCGTTGAAATCTCGCTGATACCAGACGACGCCCTCGTAATTAAACAGTTGCGGGATCTGAGTGTTCCAATCACCGGGAACTTTGAGCGTAGGCGCGGTCGAGAAGTCGTACTCCTCGTTGTGTTTTCCAACAAGGTTGGGGTGTTCGTTCATGGCATAGGACTTGTCGTTAACCGCGCCATCTTCGAGGTAGAGCGCGCGGGCGGGTGCCTGGTCAACAAGGTAGTGCCAGTTTCCATCAAGGCTGGTGACGGGCCGGTGATCGAGGCCGACGAGAAGGGTCTGGAAGGGTTGCTGGCCGAGGGCGGGGAGCATTGATCCCAGGAAAGCGATGGCAACCGCGATGATGCGGGAGGTCCGGTGCAAAGTCGATGCGCGGTTTGAGCATTCGTTCATTCTGGTAAGCCTCTAAGAGTGGAGAACTACATGTTCTGCGAGCTGTGACGCTTGTGACTGACCCATTATGCATACACCATGGCCCACATGAGATCGATGAGGGACCGGAGCAACGCAAGTGCAGATCTGAACCAGGCTCGATTCGCATGCTTGTTTCGGCGAGTAGTGCTCTATTTCGGGCGACGGCTATTGATTGCGTGTCTTGAGATGAGGGGAGCAGGTATTTGAAAACGGATTGGCCAGGAATGTTCCTACGAATCCGGAGATGATGACTGTTCCGTCGGAATTAAAATGAGCGGAATGGAATTCTCCCTCGGGAAGGTCATTGAGCCTTTTCCATTTCTTCCCACCGTCCTTGCTGGTGTATACACCCGTGATCGCGGTTAGAACTTCTCGATTGTGTCTTGCCGGATCCACTTCTATGCCGTAGGCCCGAATATTCGGACCAACCTGATCTTTAGCCCTATGCAAAAGAAATCTTGCGTCGGTCACTCTTTTCACAGTGCCTGCGCTAATGGGCTCGTAGACGCCCCAACAGGCGGCTAAATGCAAACCTCCGACTGTAGTCATTCCATGGATCGCTGAATCCGGACCGACTCCAGTAACGCGAGTCCATTCCATTATGCGGAAATTAAGACGATAAGCTTGATCGCCAGTTCCCACATATAGATAATCTGGATGTAGTTTATTAGGTTTATTAAATTCCATGGAGAAGATATCGAGGTCGGTTGGAATGTGTGGGAGTGTCCCATCCTTTATCCATGAGCCGCGGTTATCCCGACGATAGGTAATGAGTTGAGGGTTCAGGTCAAAGTATCCGTAACCGACGATCATATGTCTTCCATCGGCTGTCATTTTTACAACACTTGCCCTTACTGGATCGCCCTCCCTTTTTGGAATGCTCAGCCTTGGAAGTGGACGAGGAATGCGGGGACCCGCGATCGGTATCACAGTAGCGGCAGAGCTTTTCGATTGCGGCAACACCTGAAAGGCCCCTTCCTGCGTTGTAATTACAAAGTCCGTGGCATCCGGAGACACGCTAAGCCCGTTTCGCAGACCCTCAGCTATATCCGCATCGAAATATTTGGACCCCAATCGCGCGACTTGAGTCCAAGTCTTTCCGCCATTGGTTGATTTTGAGATGTACATAGCCCGATCGTGCGCGGGAACCGAGTCGCTTAAGTCTGCTGTGAGGCCCCATACAGCATTGGGATCTTTGGGGTCGCTGGCCATCGTTTCAATAAAATCACTGGCGAACTGATGGCTTCCGGGAAGGCTTTTCACTTCGTAAACATGACAGATGTCTAATTCTTTTCCTGCTTTGTCGCTATCGAGGTCTTCAGAGGAGGACGATGAACCGCTGATCCGCTGGGAAGAGTTGTAGGATGCTAACTGAATGTTCGGTCGGATCGGCGATGTGACAGCAGGATTATGCGAAGCCAAGGTTTGGGGCGATGGAATCTGTCCCCATGCCATCATGGGGATAGCTATGAGAAGGAAGCAGAAATTCTTTTTCATCTTCCAACAGCCTGACCATGGCCAGAAGACTCTCAATCGCGTTGAGACCTCCCCTCGACAGCATTCCGTAAACGACGATACCCGGAAGAACCGATAAGAGCGGGCGCTGATCGTAAGCACATCTCGGGCCTGAAGAACCAGACGCGCATACTTGGGCCACCCCTCTTCGATCCGGTTGCCTACAATGCGCCGTTTGACTTTCGGAAATTCCGGGCGCAATTCTCTTGGGGGACGGCGGAATACGAAATTCGATATGGGCATCTTCAAAGATTTCCCAATTTTCGAAAGGTTCACGGCGCAGGTCCCTGCGGAGGCCTTCAATGTCTTCAACTACAGGCAGTTTACCGGAGCGAACAATTCACCTGATTGCTTTCTGCCGAATGGGAATAATGCTTCCAATGCCGGTAGCAATGTTTGCGTCAATGGAAATACCGGCGCATGCATCCTTTCTTCCGGATTTCTTCATCCGAATGCCGTTCACGGTCCTCGGATCTTGCAGTTCGCGGCAAAGATTCTCTTCTAGTCCAGTAGCGGCGTGATCTACCATGCCTGAGGGCTCTGCGATTCCCGCGATATGTGCAGGGCCCACAGTCCAATGCTGCGGCGTGTAGCGGTTCAAACAAGGCAGCGACGTTTTCAGCAATCGATCTTCAAGCGCACAATACGTTCGAGCATTCGGAAGTGAGGGGTCCGATTTTGAAGCGCCGAATTGCAGATGAGACAGCCTCGGACCGAAGACACATGAATTTTGCAGCTTCCTTGCCCAGCGTGAAAGTAGTTTTTATGCTGCTGGTAACGCTGCTGTCAGCTCATTTCGCCGTCTCCCAAACCGTTCCCGATCGATTGAAGCAAGGTTTTGAGGATCCGCCGAACAGCGCACGTCCGCGAGTCTGGTGGCATTGGATGAATGGCAACGTGACACGCGAGGGCATTCGCCTAGACCTTGAGTGGATGCATAGAGTGGGCCTGGGTGGATTTCAAAATTTTGACGCAGCGCTCTACACGCCGAAAGTCGTACAGCACCGCATCGTGTACATGACGCCAGAGTGGAAGTCTACATTCCTCTACGCGACGAAGCTAGCCAATCGGCTGGGATTGGAGGAGGCCATTGCTAGCTCGCCCGGCTGGAGCGAAACGGGCGGCCCGTGGGTGCCACCGGCGGAAGCAATGAAGAAATATGTCTGGAGTGAAACGCAGGTGGAAGGAGGCAAACCTTTTTCAGGAATACTTGCGCAACCCCCGGGAACGACGGGTCCATTCCAGGATGTGCCCTTGGTGCCAGATCCGGTAATGCCAGGGGACAAGGCCCCCGCGATTCCCCCCGAGTTCTATCGCGACAGTACGGTAGTGGCATATCGGCTGCCGGAGGGAGATGTACCGATTGCAAATTTTCATCCGTCGATCACGTCGAGCGCAGACACAAGCGGGATCAGAATCGATCCGACGTTGTTGAGCGATGGGGACTACGTAAAGAGTGTGGATCTACCCTCAGCGCCAGTGGGGCAGGCGGCATGGATACGGTACACGTTTGAAAAGCCTGTGACGATCCAGGCGGTCACACTTGTGCTTGCGGCACCGGCGGCCGGGTCGGCCGTGTCCTCTACACACGGCGACAGCGAAGTGTATCTGGAAGCCAGCGACGATGGCCAAAAATTTCGGCGAATCTTACATATCGGGGCCGGTGACATAGGGACAACGCGGTCCTTTTTGCCGGTAACTGCGCGTGTCTTCCAAGTGGCGTTTGTTGCAACGGCAGCACGTCCGCCTTTGCCCGCGGATGACGATCCCGACGCTTGGATGGGCGTCCACGTGGCGCGAACGAGCGCTCCGCATTTCGAACGAATCACCGAGTTGGTTTTGTCGCCCGGGGCACGTGTGCAGTATTTCCAGGAGAAAGCAGCTTTTGTTGCAGTAGACGATACCTATCGTATGGCCACCCCCCAGGTGACGCCTGGAGATGCAATCGATCTGTCGAGTGTGACGGATCTAACGGGGAAGATGCAGGCTGGTGGACGACTGGAATGGACACCGCCCGCGGGAAGGTGGGTGATTCTGCGGATGGGGTATTCGCTGCTGGGGATTACGAACCATCCTGCAACAGGCGAGGCGACCGGGCTGGAGGTGGATAAGCTCAACCGTAGTTACGTAAAGCACTATATGGACCATTATCTGGACAGTTACAAGAGTGCAGTCGGTAGCAGGTGGATGGGTCAGCGCGGGGTGAAGTATGTGGTGACTGACAGTTGGGAGGCGGGAGCTCAGAATTGGACTGAAAACATACTCGCGGAGTTCAAAAAACGTCGCGGGTATGATCCCCATCCTTGGTTGCCAGTTTTGACCGGTCATGTAGTGGAAAGTGCAGAAGCAAGCGATGCATTTCTGTGGGACTTTCGCAAGACGATTTCCGACCTGACGGCGGATGAACACTATGGACAGGTGGAAGCATCGCTGAAGGCGCGCGGCCTGGGGCACTATGGCGAATCACACGAAAGTGGAAGGGCCATGATTGCCGATGGCATGGAAGTGAAGAAGCTTGATGAAGTCCCGATGGGCGCAATGTGGGTACAGCGGCCAGGTGTGAATAACGAGTTGTTTGGATATGACGCAGACGATCGCGAATCAGCCTCGGTGGCTCACATCTATGGGCAGAACCTGGCGGCAGCCGAGTCGATGACCGCAGTGCACGCGCCGTGGGCGTGGTCGCCCGCCACATTGAAACCAACGGCGGATAAGGAGATGGCGGAGGGGATCAACCGCTTCGTTATCCATTGCTCGGTACATCAGCCGCTTATAGGTAAGGCGCCTGGCCTTGGACTTGGTCCATATGGGCAGTGGTTCAATCGCAATGAGACATGGGCGAACGAAGCAGCCCCTTGGGTGAAATATTTGACGCGCAGCTCATATCTGTTACAGCAGGGAAAATTCGGCGCAGACATTTTGTATTTCTATGGGGAAGACTCGAACGTCACGGCGATCTTTGGCAACAAGCTGCCTGATGTCCCGGAAGGATACGGCTTTGATTATGTAAATGCCGATGCGCTATTGCACATGTTTACGGTGAAGCAAGGAAAACTAACAACAGCGAGCGGGATGAGTTATAGAGTTTTGGTACTCGACCCTTACAGTGAGCATATGTCTCTGCCGGTGTTGCGCAGGATTCGTGATCTGGTGAGTAGTGGGGCGGTCATCGCGGGCTCTAGGCCGGTGATGACGCCGAGCTTGGCAGATGACAAAGCCGAATTCAGCAGGATAGTTGCGGAGTTATGGGGCGATGCAGCGGGAGTGCATTCGTTTGGTAAGGGCCGGGTTTATGCGGGGATGCAGTTGGCGGATGTATTGGTGGCGATGCGAGTAGAGCCAGATTTCAGCTACAGCAAACCTAGACCTGATACACGCCTGTTGTTTGTGCATCGCAGGTTGGCGGATGGCGATGTATATTTCGTCGATAACCGTAACAATCGCGATGAAACCGTGGATGCGACCTTTCGCGTGACTGGGAAGCAGGCCGAATTATGGCATGCGGAGACAGCTGAAACCGAGCTGGCGACGTACACAATCGCCAATGCTCGCACAACAGTACCGCTGCACCTGGGACCATGGGGTGCCGTGTTTGTGGTGTTCCGCAAACCTGCAGAAAATGCCACGCGTTTACTGCCGGAGCTGGTAGACGAACAGCTTGCGACGATCGATGGACCGTGGACGGTAAGCTTTGAGCCCGGCCGCGGGGCGCCAGCGTCGATCACGCTCGATTCGTTGAGCTCCTGGAGTGAGAATGCGGACCCCGGCGTGAAATATTTCTCAGGTATCGGAACGTACTCGACCAAGGTTATAGCTTCGCCCGCCTGGTTTAGACGGGGTGCGCGGTTGTGGATAGATTTGGGCGACGTGAAGAATCTGGCGGTCGTTACCGTGAACGGAAGATCGCTCGGGACGGTGTGGCATGCGCCATTTCGTGTCGATGCGACGGAGGCGGTGCGGCCAGGAATCAACAACATAACTGTAAAAGTGATAAATGCCTGGGTGAATCGAATGATCGGCGACCAGAAGTCGGGCGGGAAAAGGTATACGTTTACTGTGATCCATCCATACACAGCAGATTCGGCTTTATTGCCTTCGGGCCTGCTGGGTCCGGTTCGGATCTCCTCAGTGTCGGTATCTGGCAATGCTTCCTTGTTCGCCGCGCGATAGCCGAAGACGCCTGCAAGCAGCAGCGCGAAGGGCAGAGCAGAGAAGCGCAATAGCGCAAAGTCGCCTACCCACATGCCGCCACGTAGGTCCGAGACTATATCCAAGAAACGGATCAGGATTACGTTGACGGTGTTGACTGGGCTGATGATCGGCAGTCGTGTGCTATCGGCAGTGAAACTGTTTGGCTGATGACTCAGATCGCTGCCTGCCGAGATGGAGGGTGATGCCATCTCTCAACGCGCTGTCGAAGCGCGAGATCAAACTTGAGGGTCGATTCACCTGAATACGAACTTCAGAATGGCTCTCTGCCTTGATGACAACGGCCCACCTCATGATTGGCGGCCCTTACGTATCGAGGACAACCTCGGGTGCAGGCGGGACAGGTGCGTTCTTGTGCTCGGCATGAGTCGACGTGGTGTAGCGGCTGCACGGAGCGGCTTACTCCGGCGGTAAGTTATAATCCGCGTAGCGACAAGTTCGGAACCGGAGAGATGGCCGAGAGGCTGAAGGCGGCGGTTTGCTAAACCGTTATAGGGTCAAAAGCTCTATCGAGGGTTCGAATCCCTCTCTCTCCGCCACAGAATCTATCTCCTTTAAAATCTTACATTTACCAGCCGTCACTAGCCCGCATTTAGCCGGAAAACCACGATTCTTCGAGCAATCAGAGAATCACCTTCCCCACGACCGTCCCGCATTCACTCCCCAATTCTCTTAACGCAACAGTGGCAGTTTCTTTTTTGAGTGAAGTTGGACCGCGGGTTTCGATGTCTCGCTTGAATGCCGAAGTGGAGTTGCAAACCCCAGCCTGAAAAATGGATGTGCGGTTTGAGATTCCTCTCGGACTAGATCAGATGATCGCTGTTCGAAGCAACGGGTCAACAAATCTGGGAACCATCAGCATGGTTGCTGAAAGCGACGCTGATTTGCTTGATCAACGTCATCGCCAAACCAACGCTATTTAGCGCAGACGTTCGTGCAAAGCACGGATCGCGAGCATGTCCACCTGAGCCCAACAGGGTAACTCGTGCTAGCCCAGAGTCTGAATCGAAATTGCTGGCGATCAAAAGATCGTAAAGTGGGCACTCGTAGCTCAGCACTTCGTCCCCGCACGGCTTCTGCATCTAATGGCAATTCCTTGTCCGTCGCGTGGGACATCGCCCGACGGGCCCGCGGACAGTACGTGTCATAATCCAGTCATTCTCTGGCGAGACACATTTGCTGGGACACGAGGCTCCTAACGCTGGTGAGTGTCGGTGGAGCGTCGGAGATGCCACCTGGAGAGGGTGAATGGACACCAGCCGTTTTCAGGATTTCATCGGCACCAGTGAACCCATGCGAATGGTTTACGACGCCATTCAGCAGGTTGCCGACAGCAGCATCAATGTTCTTATTCGTGGGGAGAGCGGCACCGGCAAAGAACTGGTCGCCCGTGCGCTTGTTGCGCTGAGCCGCAGGGCAAAGAAGCCCTATATCCGGCTGAACTGCGCCGCGCTGCCAGAGAATCTCATCGAATCAGAGCTGTTCGGCAGTGAGAAGGGTGCGTTCACAGGGGCCATAGAGGCTCGCCCAGGACAGATCGAGCTGGCAGATACCGGCACCATTTTCCTGGATGAGATCGCGACCCTGACGTTGCCGCTACAGACAAAATTGCTACGCGTCCTCGAAGACCGCCAGGTGCAGCGGCTGGGTGGGCGCCTGCTGCGGAAGATTGACTTCCGGCTGATCTGCGCGACGAACGAACCGTTGGAAGAGATGATCCGTATCGGGCGTTTCCGCGAAGACCTCTACTATCGGATTCACGTGATTCCGATTCAACTCCCCCCGCTGCGAGAGCGGACAGGAGACATCCCGCTGCTCTGTGAGCACTTGATCCAGATTCATTGCCTTGCAAATGGCCAGCCGATCAAGCATTTTGAGGCAGATGCGCTCCAGACCTTTGAAGAGCACAGCTGGCCGGGCAACGTTCGTGAGCTCGAGAACCTCATCCAGCGCCTGGTGATTACAGTGCGCGGAGAGACGATCCGAGCGAGCCATCTGCCTTCGAATCTCTTGGCGCAGAGTATGGCTGCTCAGGAGAAAATCCTATTGCCGGAAGGTGGCACCGACTTTGACGAGGAGATCGAGCGCTTGGAGATTGCACTGTTGACCACGGCGCTGAAACGCGCCCAGGGCAGCAAGTCCGCTGCAGCCCGGCTGCTTCATCTGGATGGACAACGGATGAAGTATCTCTGCCGGAAGTATTCGATCTAGAGGATCTAGATTGGGTTAATTTTTAACCCATCCGGTGTTTATTTTTAACCTTTGCTCGATGCCCCGCGGCAAGATTATTCGAAAAAGGTGGAAAATAGCGGAATTTGCTCGACGGCAGATCTCTCCGCGCTTTGGCATGGGAAATGCATTAGAGAGGGCAGGCAGGCAAAATTTCAACGCGAGGGTTACTACCATGGCCGTAACGAAAAAGTCGATCGTCAGCAAGTCCGCAACTCCGACAACGTCTTCCAAAGCCGGCGCACCTAAGGTCTCCGGCGTGGCCGCTGATAACCTCGCTGCTGCCAGAATCGTTGCGGGACGCGCTATACCCGCCAAGGTGCTTGCAGGGCGTGCGATCGCCGGCAAGGTAGTCGCAGGTCGCGCCATCGCTGGTAAGGTTGTCGCAGGACGTGCGATCGCCGGCAAGGTAGTCGCAGGTCGCGCCATCGCTGGCAAGAGCATTTCCTAGCTGAGCTAGCGAAGGAATTCTGCGCAAAAGCGGTGGCTGTCGCGGCCACCGCTTTCCGTGTCCGCCACGGTCACCAGATGTGGGCGCGGAAGAGATTTGAGAGCACAGTTGCGCAGCGATCGAAGAGGCTTCGCCTGGCGCCGAAGATCTTCGCTTCGCCAGAGATGCCAATCGGCAAGTCGCCTTCTTGGTCTGGCAGCAAAATCCGGGCGTAGAAGAAGGTCGCCGATTTGATTCCCTTGTAATCCTGCGCAGCCTGCAAGCCCGGGGGCAGCATGACTGCCTCTCCCTGGAGCGGGGGAAGCGGTAGACGAAGGATAGAGAAACTACCAGGTAGAGCAAAGGCGACCTCCGCCTTTCGCGGAATGTGAGCCAAAGCGGATGCAGGTATGAATACCCGTGCAATCTGCGGGCCGGCCACTGCCAGCGATAGAAGAGACTGTCCGCTGCTGACGTCCTGATGAAGTAGCGCGCCTGGATCGTACGTTAAGACAGTCCCATCTGCAGGAGCGCGAAGCAATAACAGCGACTGCATGTCGGCAGCCAGATGTTTAGAGCGTATCGCCTCGTGTTGAGCGGCCGCCGCGGTGCCAATACTTCGCCGACTTACTTCCGCGTCGAAAGCTTCATAACGAGCAGCGTCAGACTGAGCAGCGGCGCCAGCTCTTGCGGAGTCGATGATGGGGCTCCTCACTTTGAGGAGCGGCTGCCCCACATGCACATGCTCACCTTCGCGGACAAACACCGCGTCCACCCAGCCCGCAGAGACGGCATGCAGGATTGCGGATTGAGATGGTTCGACGACGAAGAGCGCATTCTCGCGGTCCCGCCAGATGGGCACGAAGATGAGAACCGCTAAAGTGACGAGTACCAGGATTGGAAGAGGCCCCAAGCGCAATTTGGCAGCAACCGTCTGCCGCCAGCAGCGGGCACAGACACTCGCAAGCGAGCGCAGCCGAGATCGAAATACAGCAAAGGCTAGAGCGCCTGCCGGAAGCAGCGCAAACTCTGCCATCCAGTTTGACGCAATATTATACGTGAAGCGGATGACAAAGCACAGCAGGATATAGCTATACGCGCCGGATATTAGCGCATAGAACACGAACAGGGGGACTCGGCGGCGCGAGACTACCGGTACGTCAACCGGCAGGCGCAGGACGCGACTCTGGAACCATCCGGAAAGAAATGCAGTCGACCGTTCTTTGAGATCCGGAATGCCGATTACTTCGGTGAGAAAGTAATAGCCGTCCAGCTTGATGAGCGGATTGAGGTTAACCACCACCACTGCAAGCCCCGTAAGCAGGATGATCTCGTAGCTGAAGTCGTGTGCCCATTGGCCGGGCTGTGTGTTGGTCCAGACGGCCATGGCGATCCCGCAGAAGATCATCTCGATCCATATCCCCGCAATGATGGTCGCAAGCCGCTGCAGCTTGGTTGCGGAGATCCACGTCTCGGTGATGTCAACGAAAAACGCGGGGGTGAGGTAAATGAGCATGAGGCCCATGCGGTGCACCTCGCCGCCGTAGTGTTTGCAGGTGAGTCCGTGTGCCGTCTCGTGGAAGAACCCGAGAAACAGGAAGAGCAACCAGAACTGGAGCAGATCAAAGAAGCTCTTGCGCGTGAAATTGTAAAAAAGTGGAATGTCCGGACCGATGACATGCCATTGGCCGACGAAGATAAGGCTTTCGAAGAAGAAGAGGAGAACCGCCGCCAGCACCGTCCAGCGGCTGTACACAAAAGTGCCGACGCGCGCATCGAGCCACGTCAGGTAGCGGTCTGGATCCCACGCCGAGAAGCTGATGTGGGCCATGTTGATCTTGGATTTACGCTTCGCCCTGCGATGGCGTTGGGCGGTCAACTTTTCATGCAGCGCAATATTCTTTTCCTGTGGCGACTGATACCAGAAATCTGCCTCATCCATGTTCTGGGCAAAGAGCCGAGCCTCATCCGGCGTGAGCTGTGCGCCGGTTTGCTCGTTAAACAGCGATGCGGTTTCGTCATAGGTACGCACGCCATCGAAGAGAGATGCCAGCTGCCATTGCAGAGGAGAAAAACGGAAGTAGTTTCCATTGCTGCGTTGGAACGCTCCGACGATGGCTTCGCCATCCAGCGTATCCTCGCGCACGATCAGGGCAGGATCTATACAGGGCGGCCGAACTCTGGTCAGCCGGCCTCTCGGAATCTCCGGCAGCGCCGCATCGAGAGCTTCGCTCAGGTTCATCGCGGAAGGAGACCTTTTGCCATGAGACCCACCTGCATGGACATGCCCGGCTTCAACAGTGGGGAGGGATGCTCGACAGCGCCCACCACTTGCACGCTGTCGCTCGCCGGATCCACCACGGGACTCATCCGAAGGATGCGCGCGCGCTGCCGCAACGCTGGGTAATCCTGAGTGGTCAACTCAAGTGGCGCACCGACCGACCAGGATGCCATGGCTGATTCTGGCACGGTAAATAGGACGCGTAGCGGCGCCTCTGCGGTGACCCAGAAGAGCACGTCTCCCTTCTTCACCTCCTGGTCAAGGCGGAGCGAACGGCGCCCAACTATACCCGAAAACGGAGCAACGACATGCGATTGTTCCAGCTGCAACGTTGCATTACGCAGGTCAGCTTCGGCGGCTTCCTCATCTGCTCGATAGCGTGCGATCTCGGCAGTCACTTCATCCAGCTTGTATTTGACATGTTCCCAGTTTTCTTCGCTGATAATTTTGTAGGTACGCATCTGATCGGCGCGGTGCAGGTCGGCTTCGTCCATCTTCTGCTCGGCCTCCCACTCGTTGATCTGTGCGCGGAGCGACGCTACACGCGCGGTCTGCGAGTCGATTGCCGTTACCCACGCCCGATCGTCCAGGGATGCAAGGACCTGGCCGCGTTTGACACGATCGCCAATCTCGACGGCAATATTGACCACGCGGCCGTCACGCTGTGCCGCGATGTCTGACTGCTGCTCGGCAACCAGAGGCCCAATGGTTGTGAAATGGTTGGGATCCAGCGTCTTGGCATCCACCGGCGGGATGACGCTGGCCGATGGAGGAGCAGACGAAGCCTGTACCGGCACGGCGGCAGAGATCGGTGCTGGTTCCGCAGCGCGGTGCGCATCGCAGCCAGCGATCCACGGTGACATCACGATAAGGACAGCAAAGTGCCCGAAGACCAACCGTGAAGAATGAGCATTCATAGGCATCACCACCCGAACCAATTCCAAAGTAGTTGCCACATCCAAAGTGCCGGCCGACGCAGCAGCACGTACCCTGCAGGATGGTAGCCAATGAAAACCTTGGCGCGTCCGGTCATTCCGGAACGAAGCGTCGCGTCGGCATTGGACAGCGGCACGCGCGCGGCGAACGTCCGCTGTCCATCCCCGGATTGCGCTTGCGGGCTCAAGATAGCCACCGTCCCACGCCAGGAGCGCTGCGGATAGCTATCCAGTTTGATCACTGTATGTTGGCCAGATTTGAGCAACAGAGCTTCGCTCTGCGGAATGGCGATGTCGACTATCGCCGACGAGAGATCGAGAACTTGCACGAACGTTGCGCCAGCATCGAGGTGTTCGCCTGCGAGATTCTGCAGGTTAGGGGTCATGACGATGCCTTGGATCGGCGATTTCAGTTCCGCGCTTTCAATGCGGGTGCGCGCGCGATTTTCTTCTGCTTTCAGATACTCAACCTGTGCGCGATCCGCACCTGCCTGTGCGGCGCCGCGGGAGAGATCCGACTCCATTGTCAGCAACGCGGCCTCGTAACGAGCTTCGGCGGAGGTCAGGTCCATACGCCATTGCAGGTCATTCATGGAACCCAATATCTGTCCGGCTTTCACCTGCTGCCCCTCCTGTGCCGAGACGGTCAGGATGTTGCCGTCGACCGGGGCCGCGACCGTCACCAGGTGCTGGGCCGCTACGGTAGCCTCGCCCGTCACCCGCATGGGCCATGGACAGAACACCAGAAAGATCGTCGCCGTGATGCTCGCAATGCCGAGGCCCAACCGGCGGCCCCTGCTCGTCCGCAACAAGGCCTGCTTCTTCTGCATCAGCGGCTCGAGCAGGCTGATCAACGGCATTTCGCGGTAGAGCAGCGCGTTGCGGATGGCCACCGTGATCTGGCCACCCAGGATCTTGATCATCTCCGTGTGCGGTAGCTCCAGGAAATCAGGATCCTCGCTCTCATACATCAGCATGCCGACCCGGCCCTGATCGTCGGTGAGCGGAAGGGCGTAGAGAGCGCGGTAGCCGGTTGCATCGAAGTGCCGCGTCACCTCCTCCGGAATGGCGTCCGGAGACGCGTCTTCTTTCTTGCGGATGTGCAGAAGCTCAGTCTGAGACGAAAGCCAGCGCAACAGATCATGCAGAGGCTCAACCTGTGCATCTCCGATAGGGATGCTTGCCATTCCCGAGATCGCCTTCAACTGCAGCTTGCCGCGGTTATCCAGCGCAATCGCGCAGCGTTCAAAGGGGAGAACATTCTGCGGACTGTTCACAATGATTTGCAGCAAACGCTCAAGGCGAAGAGTAGACGTAATCTCGGAGCTAACCCGAACCAGCGCTTCCAGGATCGCGAGCTTTCGCTCCGCATGCATGAGGCTGGCGTTCTTCAGCGCGCTGCTGACAGTTTCTGCGATCGAGCTCAGGAAGAATTCATCATCCTCATCGAAGGCTTCTCCATTGGTCTTGTTTACAGCTTCCAGAACACCTACTTCGGACTCGTCCTGCATCAGCGGTGTAAGCATTGCGGTCCAGACGGGGGTAGAAATACCAGCATTCCGGAGGCGCAGACGATTATCCTCGGCGTCCGCAATCAGGAGCGGTACGCCCTCTTCCGCCATGTCCGCAACATAACCTTCACCGGGAGCCTGGGTCATACCGATCCGTACAGTCGCGTCACTTCCATTCGTCGACATCAGTGTCAGCGACGCCCCCTCGAATAACCAAAGATGGACGGCCTCGCAGCTCAGAATGGGAAGAACTTTGCGGGGAATCAGTGTGATGACTCGATCAAGCTCGAGTGTCGCATTCAGCGACTTCTCGAGGTCGTACAGTTGAGTCAACCTGCGGACCGAATCGAGCAGCCTTCGGTTCTGCTCTTCAAAATTCTCCGCGCCCAGGATGGCAGGAGCCCCGAGACTGAGCAAAGGGTGGAGGGCATCCAGACCAGACGCCGAAAGGATTTCCGAGAAGCTGAGTAGCTCAATCGCCCCTGCGAGCTGTCCCTCGTGAAACAGAGGCAGGTAAGCGATCGAGACGACGCTGCGGGCCACCTGCAGGTGTGCGAAGTCCTCTCGGTGCAGGTTGCTTCCGCTGCAAATGACAGATTTCTGCGTCCCCGACAGGAGGAGCTTAAAGAGTCGCATATCCAGCCCCAAGCTATCCCGCACAACCGTGACATCTCCCGCGGCAGCGACAGCCAGCCAGGATGACTCCTCCGCCTCGTTCTTAAACCGGTAGACGACACAGGCGGAGTCCGAAACCACTTCCGCGACCGCGGAAGCGAGCAATGCTGCTCGCGCACCTGACCCTGGGGTAGCCAGCAGCAGTGCGGCGAATTCAGCCGTATTGATCGCAAGATTTGCAGCAGCGTCATCGGACATAGATAAATTGTCCCAACCATTCACCACTTCAACAGAGGCGGACTAGGTCCGGCAGCGACCCCGTGCAGGACATATTAGGGGGTCTAAAGAGATTTTCTTCAGAAAAGTGGATTCTGCCGTGGGAAGACAGTACAACGACGAGAAGGTGGCTCTACACTTCTGGGTACGAACGGTGGATCTGCGGCCGGGGAGGCAATCTTTTGGACCAGCTGGATGTTCTGCAGAGTGGAAACACCTGCACATTGCGGGTTAAGGGACGGCTCGTCCTTGGCGAAGCCCTCGATCACTTCGACGCAGCTGTGCAGCAGGCTCTGGAAAGCGAACATCACTTCCTGATCCTGAATCTCGAGGCCATGCCAGTAATAGACTCATCTGGGATCGGAGCCGTGGTGAACGCTCTGGTGCAGGCCAAGAAGCTTGGCGGGGACGCGAAGTTGGTCAATCCATCACCATTCGCCACCAGGACCTTCAAATTGATGTGTATCCACGACCTTTTTACCGTGTTCGGAACCGAGGAGGATGCGATCGCTGCGTGCAGCTCATGACCACATTTGTCGAAGTCCAGGTTTAAGTTCATGATGGCCGTTGCAAATCCTCGCCCGCATCCGCGTGGAGAAACCGGAACCCGCAGCTTGCGGCATACCTTCGCCTGGACCAACGTCAGAGATGCTGCAGCGCTTGGCGAAGTAGGCGTGAGCTCTTTCCATATCTCTTTGTAGAGCGTTTCGCGGTGAACGGTACCAGGTCGCATAGTCGCAAAATAAACCAAAATTGGGCTCGAGCCAGACTGGATCCACCGCCACAGAGTGTTTCTCCTTTAGAATCTGCTATTTACTAGACGCTAATAGCCCACATCTGGCCGGAAAACCATGGTTCTTCGCGCACTCAGAGAATCAGGTTCATTGCGACGATCCCGCATTCACTCTCGAATTCTCTGAACGCAACAGTGGCAGTTCCTTTTTTGAGTGAAGTTGGACCGCGGGTTCGACGTCTCGGTCGCCTTGCAAAGTGTAGTTGCAAACCCAATTCTCGAAAATGGAGGTGGGGGGCGAGATCCCGTTCGGAGTAGCTAGATGGACACAACCGGCTCTTTCCCCTGCCGAAACGCTAAACATCTGTGCAGAAAGCACTTGCAATTTCGAAAATCGAAAATGTAGTGGTCCTAAAAGTAGAGAGAAAGTTCGAATCCACCTCCCTCCACAACAAAGTCTATCTCCCTTATAATCTGCTATTTACCAGTCGACAAGAGCCCGCATTTGGCCGCTTTGTTGTCTTGGCGAGGTCTTGCTGATGTTTGCATTCGCCCGCCTCGATTCTGCGAACCCTATGATCATCGGACAGCAAATTCACGAGCGCACAGTTTTCTTCATCGTCAGCACCTCTGCCAAGTCGCATTTCTCGTGGCTCCGAGCTGCTGGGGCCTTCCAGCGCTCCTTCCATTGCTTTGCTGGCTCACGATCGCTGGAAATATCAAAGCTCTTACATGGATCGAATTCTTAGGTAGCGAGAGACGTCCGGCGCAATCGATACCGTAATGACCGCGACTGCGACTCCGGCGGCAATGCAAATCAGCTTCATCATGCAGATCACCTCATGGCACTGTATGTGCTGTTTAGATGCGATTCAGTGTACTTCGGCAGGCGATGTATCCACGACATCGCGGCGTTTCCGGTGCATTTTCTGAGTCAGGAACTGCAAGTAGTTGTTCATGCCTTCTCCGCTTTTGGCTGAGACGAGGAACACGGGCATTTCGGGACGAACCGCGCGGATATTGGCCACCGCCGCCAGCTCATCGAATTCGACCGCCGCTGCCAAGTCGCATTTTGTGACGACTGCGGCATCGCCGCTATTGAAGATAGTGGGATATTTGAGCGGCTTGTCTTCGCCTTCGGTGACTGACAGCATCACCAGACGAAGGTCCTCGCCCAGATCGTAAGAGGCCGGGCATACCAGATTGCCCACGTTCTCGATGAATAGCAGGTCGATTTGGCCTGCATCCCAGCCATCGAGCGCCCGTTCCACCATGGCGGCTTCCAGATGGCAAACCGTCCCGGTAGTGATCTGCTTCACCGGCACGCCACTGCGCGCCAGGCGCTGAGCGTCATTCTCGGTGGCCAGATCTCCCACCAGCGCGGCGACGCGATGCTCTTCTTTGAGCAGAGTGAGCGTGCGCTCCAGCAGCGCCGTCTTGCCCGCTCCTGGACTCGAAACGAGACTGATGACAAAGGTGCCCTGCGCGTGAAACCGGTCTCGCAGCGCGCGCGCAAGAATATCATTTTGCTTCAACACATTCTTGCGAACTTCAAGCAGGCGAGGCTCCGTAGTCATTGCTTTAGCTCCAGCGCAGTGATAGCCAGCTCTTTTCCATGGAGAATCTCCGCGGTTTCAGCTCCGCAGTCGGGGCAGTGAAACCACTGCATAGACTGCAGGGTCTTCGCGATGCCGCAGCTAGGGCAAAATACTTCGATGGGAATGTCCTTGACGACCAGACGTGATCCTTCGAGCAGGGTACCGTCGCACGCTATGCCGTAGGAGAAGAGCAGCGCCTCTTTCACCACGCCCGCGAGCGCACCCAGCTCGAGATGAACGGCCTCCACCTGCGCATTGCGGCGCTCTGCTTCCTCCTGCGCCATGTCCACGATGCTCAGGGCTATCGACAGCTCATGCATGGGGGGCTCCACGGACGTCCGATAGAGCCGCGTCGTTGTATTGGCCAAATGCCGCGAGCGCCGCCTGACCCAGGCTGATGCCGCCGTCGTTTGGCGGCACAGCATGGTTGGTCCAGATCTCCAGGCCTTGAGACAGGAAGAGCGCTCGAAGGTCCACGAGCAATAGCTCGTTCTGGAAGACACCTCCGGAGAACACTACCGTATCCACTCCCCAGCTCTGGCAGAGTGCAGCAACGGCCTGGTTCAAGCCGGTGGCGATGCCTCGTTGAAACGCGCGCGCAATCTCCCGCTCCGGTCGATGGTGGAGACGATCCGAGACGACCGCCTGGAGGAGTGGACGGAAGTCGAGTTCCCGCCCATCAATAGGAAAAGGATAAGCGTCGAGATTGGACGCGCCACGTGCCTGTTGTTCCAGCCAGATCGCGGCCTGTCCTTCAAAGGTGCTCTCCTGCATGAAGCCGAGTAAAGCAGCGGCCGCATCGAAGAGCCTTCCCACGGAGGTCGTCGCGAAAGTACGGATGCCGCGCTCGATCAGTTTCATCGCATCCTGATATCGCGAGCCAAAGTGAAAAGGAGACCGCGTCAGATCGGGCAGATGGTCGATTTGCGCGAGGAATCCGGAGGCCGCCTGCACCGGATATTGCGCGGCAGCATCGCCTCCGGGAAGAGCGGCGGGACGAAGATGCGCCACGCGCTCGAAGCCACTCTCGAGGCTTCCGCGGAAGATCTCACCACCCCAGATGGTGCTGTCATCGCCGAAGCCGGTGCCGTCGAAACTGACGCCGATCACTTCCTTCTTCCACTCGCCGCGCTCGGCAAGGACGGAAGCCAGATGCGCTCGATGATGTTGAATCGCGTGGCGCTCCTGAACTGGAAGTGCCGAAGCATGGCCGGCGGATACGTATTGGGGATGGGCATCGTGCACCAGGAGGAGATCGTCGGTGCGAATGTCATACATCGAGATCAGATCTTTGATGGTCTCTACGAAAGCCTGGAATGCCTGGTAATGCGAGAGGTCTCCGATGTGCTGGCTGACGAAGGCCTGGCCATCGACGACCAACGTGATGGTGTTTTTCAGGTCCGCACCCAGGGCCAGCACCGGGCGCTTGACGGGCAACCATGTGACTGCTCCTGGCGCATAGCCTCGCGAGCGACGAAGGACGACCGGGCCGCACACGCCCGCGCGCGCAATCGAGTCGTCCAGCCGGCGCGCGATGGGACGTTCCCCCATGAGAAAGGCGTCGGCAACTCCAGCCAGGCGTTGCAATGCATCGGCATCCTGATACGCAATGGGCTCGCTGGAGCGATTGGCGCTGGTCATCACCAATGCTTCTGGAGCACCGGCCGCAAAAAGTAAGTGCTGCAGAGGCGTGTACGGCAGCATGACTCCGAGATCACGATTTTCCGGGGCTACCTCTTCGAGCTCAATCCGCGCCGGTGCGAGCACAATCGGACGGGCTTGAGAGGTTAGCAACGCCTCCGCATCCGGCGTGAGGGCAATCAGCTGCCGCGCAACCTCGATATCTCTCGCCATGATGGCGAAGGGCTTCTCTTTCCGGTACTTTCTCTCGCGCAGCGCCCGATTCGATGCGGCATTCCGCGCATCGCAGGCAAGATGGTATCCCCCTAGACCTTTGACCGCTACGATCTTTCCTTCGCGGAGAAGCGCAGCTGCGATCTCAATCGCGGTCCAGCCATTGGCATTGCTCTGCGACTCTTTGCGCAGAAAAACTTTGGGGCCGCAGGCGGGGCACGCCACGGGCTGCGCATGAAAGCGGCGATTCGCGGGGTCGTGATATTCGGCGTCGCAGTACGCATCCAGCGGCCACGCTCGCATGGTGGTGTTTACCCGGTCATATGGCAGCGCGAGGACAACGCTGTAGCGCGGACCGCAGTTCGTGCAATTGATGTAGGGATAGCGGTAGCGCGGATTGCCAGGATCGAAACATTCCCTAAGGCAGTCTTCGCAGACGGGGAGATCCGGCGAGACCCGAACGGTAGGCCGATCGGTACGATGGCTCTCCCGAATCGTGAATCCCGTCAGTCCCTCGCAGAGCGCCGGTTCTACTTTCACATCCGCGATGCTGGCCGCCGCCGGGGGCTTGCTCTGCATCTCGCGGACAAAGGTCTCCATGTCCTGGTCTTCGCCTTCGAGGTGAATCTCTACACCCTGGTCGCCGTTCAGCACCCAGCCCGACAGCGTGTTCGCACTGGCGAGGCGATAGACGAACGGACGAAAGCCAACACCCTGCACGACACCGCGTACGCGAATCGAACAGGCGTTCGCCATCGCTACTCCGGCCCCAGAACGCAGCCGCGGCCCTGCCAGCCAACCTGGATGATCTTGCCGTCCTCGACCAGCACGGGAACCGTAAGGACGGTGTTGTCGAGAGCGCGCATGCGGGCGCGCGCTTCGAGATCGGCCTCCACGTCGTATTCCTGAAAGCTGCGCCGCGTCCACTCCAGCCACTCGCGCAACTCGCGGGTGTAGCGGGCAATGGGAACTTCCATAGAGTTCAAGCGTGGCCATGATGCAGCACCTCCAAAGTGTCTCGCAGCACATGATAGGCGGACGCCTGCACCTCCTGAATGCGCGGAATATAGTCGCTGCGGACGATGATGGGATGGTCCGCAAGTCGACGGCGGCAGATCTCTCCTCCATCGTTGCCGAGCAGGGCCACGGTCATCATGTTGCGTTTCCGCGCTTCCTCCATGGCCATGACAATGTTGCGTGATCCGCCGCTTGTGGAGATGGCGACGATCACATCGTTGGGTTGTGCCTGCGCGAGCATCTGGCGCAGGAAGATCACCTCAATGCCCACGTCGTTGGCCATCGCGGTGATAGTGGCTGGCTCCATGGCGAGAGAAATTGCGGGAACGGGATGATACCCGGCCGGAGGCATCACGCAGTCAATCGCCCAATCGTTGGCGTCCGTAGCCGAGCCGCCATTGCCGAAGAGAATCAGTTTGCCGCCGCTCTGCAGGCGCTTGTGAATGTCAACGGCCGTGGCAGCGATCTGTTCCGATTCCTCTTTGGCAGGCGCGTACGCAGCAAGGCATCGTCCTGCACCTTCATCAGGATGGAAGCAGCGACGTCGTCCACCACGCCGGATGTCTCCTGCTTCTGCTTTCCCAGAAACGGGTAGAGGAATTCCGTCTGCCCGATATCCTGGCCGAGCTCACGATGTTCGAAGAAGACATGCACCGTCTCCCACAGCGTGTGGCACAGAATCTCCACCATCTCTTGATGTATGAAGGCATCCTGTGTCGCTGCTGTGAGCGCATAACTGCCCTCGCGTCCCGGCAAGGCGAAGGTCATGGCGCCACGCGCGTGCGCGGACTGCAAAGCCGCCCAGACATCGTGATCTCCCTCCGGAGGGCCGAAGCCTATGACCATATCATCGGCGCGCACAATCGCGTCGAGCCAGGGCTGCATGAGCAGGGAGAGGTCGAGTGCCGGTAGCGCCCGCTTGCCAACAATGACTGGATGGACAAACTCCACTGAGACATGTTGCGCATCGGTGGCGTACGGGCCGCGGCCAAAGGCGAGCAGACGGCCGCCGCGCAGAAAGCGCTCCGACATCTCGCGGCAGGCTTCGGCAAGGTGGCGAGCCTCCGCGGAAAAGTACTGTTCGAAGATCTCGTTGCGCAGCAGCAACCGCTCTTCGATCTGTTCCGCGAGTGAGTATGCCGTTTCCATAAGTAGCCTGACAGGATCCCTAGCAAATTCGCGGCAGCGGGTCGCCGGCCAGCATGTCCACAATGCGGCTTCCGCCGTAGCGCGTGCTGACCAACACAGCGTTTGCGGGCTCCTTTCGCACTTCGCCGATGATGCACGCATCTTCGCCGCCCGGCGTGCTGTTGAGCGCATTGAGGGCCAGATCCGCGTATTCCGGCGCAACAACCGCAAGGAACTGCCCTTCGTTTGCGATGTGCAGCGGGTCCAGCCCGAGCAACTCACACGCGCCGCGCACGGCATCGTGGATAGGTATTTCTTCTTCGAGAAGAGCGATCCCCAGTCCGCAATCGCGAGCCAGCTCATTGAGAGATGTGGCGACACCGCCGCGTGTAGGATCACGCATCCAGCGAATGCCAGGAGCTGCTTCCCTGGCGAGCGCTTCCACCAGCGGCAGCACACAGCGCGTGTCTGAACGCAGGTCGGCCTCGAGTTCGAGATCTCCGCGGGCCAGCAGGATGGTGATGCCGTGGTCTCCGATAGGACCGGAGAGCAGTACTTTGTCCCCGGGCCGGACGCTGCGCGCATCTATGCACAGGTTGGGGAGCGGGCGTCCGATGCCGGCGGTCGTGATGTACATGCCATCCGCCTTGCCACGCTCGACGACTTTGGTGTCGCCGCCCACCATGGCGACGCCCGCCCGGCGCAGCGCGCTCGACATCGCGCGTACCTCGGCTTCGAGAATGGCAGAAGGAAGACCTTCTTCGAGCACAAAGGTGACGATCATGGAGTGGCCCTTAGCCCGGCGACGGCAAGGTCGTTCATGGTGCCATTCACAGCAAGCTCGCCGATGGACCCGCCTGGAAAACGCAGGGGCTTGACGACGAAACTATCGGCTGTCATCGCGATGGGCATGCCGTCGATTTCGATGCGGGCAGCATCGCCCAGCGGCTCGCGCGAGTTTCCGCACAGTAGCGGAGCGAACAATCCTTCGACAAGCCTGCGGCTGGCTTTGCCGCCGGCGCCGTGCGCCATCTCGATCTGCGGATCGCGGAAACGTACCGTCGCCGCGCTGTTGTCAACGGAGAGAACTTCGCTCAGGCTACCGAGCTTATCTCCGTCACCAGCGAGGCGGTCTTGCGGTACTCGTAGTTGTAATATGCTGCGCATGAGCCCTCTGATGAAACCATGAGCGCACCGATGGGGTGCTCCGGCGTGCATTCCTTACCAAACAATTTGCATTGTGCCGGCTTCAAGACACCTTTCAATACCTCTCCGCACTGGGCGGCCTTGGGATCTGCGACGCGTGTCTCGGGCACGTCAAAGCGCTGCTCGGAATCCCACTCCGCATACTCCTTGCGTATACGCAATGCGGACTGCGAGATAAATCCGAGTCCGCGCCACTCGAAATGCGGGCGAAGTTCAAAGACCTCGGCCATTGCCTTCAATGCGGCCCGGTTGCCTTCCCAGGGCACGACTCGCTTGTACTGGTTTTCTACCCTGGCTTCGCCGGCGCGCAATTGCCGCAACAGCATGACGATGGATTGAAGTAGATCGAGCGGCTCAAAGCCGGAGGTGACCACCGGCTTGCCTTCCGCGCGCGCGATCCACTCATAAGGACGGCACCCGATGACGGTGGAGACGTGTCCTGGTCCGATGAAAGCGTCGAGACGCATATCGGGAGAGTCCAGGATGGCGCGAATCGCGGGGACGATGGTCACGTGATTGCAAAAGACAGAGAAATTGTGAACGCCCTCACGCTTCGCCCGCATGAGTGTCAGTGCGGTCGAGGGAGCAGTCGTCTCGAAACCAATCGCAAAGAAGATCACGTGCCGTTCCGGATTCCTTCTTGCGATCTGAAGGGCGTCGGCAGGAGAGTACACGATGCGGACGTCGGTACCGCGCGCCTTGTGCTCGAAGGGACTGCCATGCGTTCCCGGGACGCGCATCATGTCGCCGAAGGCGGCGAAGATCGCATCACCTTTTTGGGCGATGGAGAGCCCGTCGTCGATACGGCCCATGGGAAGCACGCAAACCGGACAGCCGGGACCATGGATTAGCTCGATGTTCTCCGGGAGGATATCTTTGAGGCCGAAGCGGTAGATAGCGTGCGTGTGACCGCCGCAGACTTCCATGATGCGGTAATGACGTCCCGGGTCCGCAAGGCGGCGGATCTCCTCAGAGGCCCTGGTGATGAGTTCGGGATCGCGGAATTCATCGACATATCGCATCGCGTATCTCCTGAGGCCGCCGTGGACTATTGGATGGTGGGGCTTGTCTTTTGGCCGCCGGGGCTTTCTCCCGTACTTCGGATTTCGCCGGTTTCTTCCATACCGTATCCGCGAACTTCATCCATGGCCGCCTCGTTTTCGCCGAGAATCATAAGCAGCTGCATCTGTTCCGCAGCATCTTGCTCGCTAATTCTGGACATTGCAAATCCCACGTGGATGAGCACCCAATCGCCCACCTTTGGCATGTCCTCGATGAGCAAACCGAGGTCGACCCTGCGGCGCACGCCAGTGACCTCGACGACGCCAAGGTGCGGCTCATCAGGGACGAGCGACACAATCTTTCCCGGTATCGCTAAACACATCGTGTTGCCCCCTTGCCGTTCGCATCATAGGCCATAAGATTCATCCTTGCTTCCGTGCCACTATCTCGAAAGAAAATTTGAGGTCGTTTTTGAGCTTGAGTGCGCCGCCTGCCACCGACACTAACTTAATCTGGTAATCGGTCTGGCTGAGCGTGAAGTCGCCGGACGCCCGCAGCATATCGCCGAACTGGGCCACTCGTGCGGTCACAGGCTCTGTGTTGGTGACACCATGAAGCGTCAGCTTCCCGTTCAATGCAGCGGAGTAGAGCGTATCTCCCATCTTCGTGGCGGTGAAGCTTGGCACGTCGTAGACAATTTCCGGATACTTTGCAGTCTCCAACACCTGCTCATGCATCAATCGCTCGATCTCGCGGCGGTCCTTGTCGCTGATATCGTTCTGCACACTCAGCGAAGCGCTCTTGATCGACAGGTGAAAGCTATTTCCTTCGAGGGTGTCAGGAGAGAAGTTCACCTCGCCGCCGAAGTCGCGGATGCCAAGCGTCGGATTGTGGCCCATTGCCGCAAGAACACCGGTCGCGAATGCCTGGACCATGAACCGGCTGGCACGCGCGTCCATAACGTAATGAACCGCAGTCGCACTCATCGTTTCCAATGTGCCATCATCCTTCCTCGAGGCAGCCAGCTACGTTTGAGCAGAATGCTCGTGCGCCCCGAAGACCATCGCCTACATCGACCGGAGCCGGAAGTACCTTTCAACGTCGGGAAGAGCAGCGCCCAGCAGTCCTCCGGCGCCAAGCTGCGCGGTATACCGGCGAACGAAAGGATTGGTCAGAATCAATCCTGCCCCGAATATCACCATCGCAAGTCCTCCCAGCATGTAAAGCGTGTCTTTGTCGTGCCCGTTTCCATTTGCCGTTGCGTCCATCAATCCCATCTGAGTCCTCCGTTACCGATCCATTCCTAATCCTTCACCGCTGGCCAGTTGCCCTCCAGAATCCTCCGCACCAGGTTCTGGGTCGTCTTCGACTGCGTCATTCACCGCTGCCTCCACTGGTTCGCTCAATCCCATGTGTCCATCGTCACCGCCCAGGTAAGCGGGCTCACACCCGATGAGCAGGATCTGTTCAAGCGGAGCCTGCATCGCCTTTGCCATGCGCAGGACATTCATTGGATTCATGCCGTGGGGCTCGACGAATCCACCCTGTTCGGGAGTGGCTTGGAGATCCTTCAAGTCGGGCTCGACGACGGAAACAGTGCCGGGCGCTTTTCCGTGCGGGAAGGCATCGATCAGGATTGTGGTTTCGTAACCGTCCTGGAGCGCATAGACCAGGTCCAGCCCGCGGATGCCAAAGTCCACTACCCGCACATCGGCGGGCATCTCACAACTGGCAAGGCGCCGTGCTACTTCCACGCCGAAGCCATCATCTCCGAGAAAAATGTTGCCGATACCGGCGATCAGTACGCGTGCCTTGGCGGGACGAGGCTGGGTATGCTCGTCGTCGGAGGGGAGTGGTTCGATCTCTGCCGGATCGAAGAAAAAGCGATGGCCGGGTTGGCGCATCATTCCCAGATCTCGGCCCGGATCGTCGTCGAGCACGACACACACGTGGCACTTGCCTTCGTAGTCCTGCTCGATGCCCTCTACTGGTCGCGGATTGCCCCTTGAGCGCGAGGTCCAGGATGTCGCCGCCGCTACGCGGGCGCAGGCGAACGCGATCGCCCGTGCGCACCACTACGCCGGCGATGTCGATATGGTCGAGCAACGCCTTTTCTTCCAGAAGCTGCCACTCCCACTCTCTCATTGCACTTCCTCTTTCATGGGATGCAAGCCCCGAAGAACACCATGAAGCTTCATGAACTGCTCCTCGGGAAGGTTTTCTGTGCGCTCGAGAATCTCGCGTGCGCGATCGTCCGATTGCCGCATCTCGCGCTTCTCGTCATCGGTCAGCGTCATAATCCGCAACGAGAGAATTTCGTCGATCTCCGTTCCATCGAAGAGGCTACCCGCACTCTCCGGAGCAATCTGTGGATAGTCGTAGAGGATGATGGGCGATGACAGCATGGCCTGCCGTGAGTCCTGCTCGCCAACCAGCACTGGCCAGGTTCCGACATTCTGGCACCCCGCTGCCAGCGACTCGCAGTCTGAGAGGCGGCTCGAGCAGAGAGAGGAACCTGCCGTCCTGCCACGCCGAGAATGGTGTGCGCAGAGACCAGAGAGAATGGCACCGCGTCCTCGCGTCGCCTCTCTGGTACGGAAGCGAACGGGGTCTGATTCCGTATCACCACCCGAAGCTTGACGATATCGTCGAGATCGTCGAGCAGGCGTGCGGCCGCTGATTTCGACTGATCCCGACACACGCTCCCACTCGCGCACGATGACCGCCACCACTGTGCCACTGTCGCCGTACACAGGTTCAACTTCCCTATGTGCGTCGAACTCGAATGGAAAGGAAATGGGCGAAGCGAGCGCTCCCACTTGCAACTCGTCGCAGACTATCTCGCGCTCTACGGCTTCCTGCCACGCTTGATATACGCGGCCGCGCACTTCCAGGCGCTCCACGGAATCGAACGCGGGCTCAGCATCGGGAGCTAGCGAACTCACCGCAAAGCGAAGTTTGCCGATCGAACGCCGGATGATCTGCAGGAAGCGAACCTTGACCGTGAGCGTGGCAGCGGAGTCTCCGCGAAGCAGCACTTCCGTCTGCATCGTGTCACGTTCTGTCCCGTGCTGCTGCTCGCAATAGGAAGGAGGACACAGGACGCCGAAGTTCCACCGCCGTTGGTTCTTCACAGAAGAGGGGCGATAGGGATAGAGCATATATCCCTCGTACAGCACCGCCTCGGCGATCTTCTCCACCTGGCCCAGGTTCACGATCGCACCGCCTCTTCCACTTCCTCCAAAGGAAGAATGCTCTCCAGCGCCTGCTCCCATGAAGGAATGCCGCGCTGCATCTTATAGCGGTAAAGCCGATCGAAGACATCGCGGCGTACATGGAGCCACGCGCCGTTTGGGTAGTAGGCCTGCATCATCTCCCGCCAAACCTGCAGTGGCAGCCGGAACTTTGCCTCCTGATCCCAGGAGATCGGCGCCACCTGTAGCAATCCTTCAGCGTCGGCATAGAAAACTGTTCCGCTGAAGAGCATGTTGAGCGGCACGTCGCCGTCGGCGAGCCCTGCAAAATATTTTGTTGCGGCTACATTGAAGTCGAACGTGCAGGGCACGCGAAGATCGGCCTGCGTGCTGCCGCATGAAGCCGGGAAGAACGGCGCTGACGTTGGTCCAGAGCATGCTACGCAGTGTCTGGCTCCAACGATCGGGCTCGCCAAAGAGGTCGAGCATCTGCTGCTGTTCTTCGGGAGTGTAGCGCCGGCGCGTTACTTCAATCTGTATCTGGCAGTTCAGCGCGATGGTGTGGATGGCCTGCTCTGCGGGCACATTTTTGACATGAGGCGGAAGGCGATCGTCGGCGACGCCGCAAACGGCAGCACGCTGGCCTGCTCGACCTTGAAGCTCAGTTCAGGCATGCGGCTACCCCGTTGACCACTTCCGCCCTTGCGCGCAGCTCGGAGAAAAACCTGCCAATCTCCGTCCACACTTCCGTTCCCCCAGACAGGCCTTTCCAATTCATGCGGATCACGCCCACCAGCCGGTAGCAGTCATCCATCGGCGCGATGTAGTATTCGGCCTGCGCCAGGCCGTGCGCATGGCCGACGCGATTCACCAGCAGCGCCTCAATATCCGGCTTCAACTGGCGCAGCGCTGCGTGCGACTCTTCAATCTCTCGCCAAGCCTCCATCGGGAGCAGCGATTCGACAGCACCGGCCGGGCTGGGGTAGAGGGCGACGACTCGATTCTCCAGGCTGGAGCGAAAGAAAAACGCCATGTTGATGGGAATCAGTAGCCCGTCCCACTGCGCGTCGCTCATCTCCAAATCGGTCAGACGCAACGTGCGCCTGCTGACGCGTCTGTACTTTCCAACCGCGGTGTTGCTGTCGAAGAGCAATGCGCACGCATCGCAAGCGCAGACGATGGTTCGCGTCGCCACTTCAATCAGATGCGGATGTTCATGAGCCAGCCCGGCGCTACAAAGCTCACAGTGTTCGAGTGGTTCAGACGAAGAGCGCCGAGATCGCGTGAACTGACGCAGCATTCCGAATGCCTGCTCTATGCCCGGCAATGCTTCGTTTGGCATGGTCAGTCCTTGTCCGCGCTGTGAAGCTGAGCTGTCAATCGGCGCCTCCCACGGCAAGTGGCTGTGTAGCGGTTGCCGATACATGCGAGATGCGAGGGCCGGCCAGACTTTCCAAGGTGACGAAGCCGGACGATGGCTGGCCTTCGAGTCCCAGGATCACAAGCGACGTAACATCCGGCGCATATTCATAGACGCCCTCTTCGACCATGGAGCGGACATTCTCGGTCGTGCTGCCACAAGCATGGCCTGACGACTCCACTTGCAGGCGAACCGCCCCTTCTTCAAGTCTGAGTAGCTCAATTCCGTAATTCAGCTTGCGCAGCCGTGGGCGCAGTACGTCGATTGACTTCTGCACACGCGTTTGCAGGTCCTCCGGATGCAGTGAATAGAGAAGCAGCAGGCTGCGGACGATCGGATCATTTCCCAGCTTGTCGATCGTCTCTGCGCCTGCCCCATGGGCATCGAAGACGATCTCCATCATCCGTTCGATTCCCGCGCCATGCACTTCCATCAGCAGGTGGGCCAATTCTCCGGTTGCCACCTTCAGGGGGCTGTCTGGCATCTGCTCGAGTTCAGCGATCAGTTTGCCAAGCTGCTGGACTCGTTGCTGGAACTCCGTTGCATTCGCCACGCGTCTCCTTTAGAAGGCCAGTTGTGCTGCCAAGCGCGGCTCAGTGGAGCATCTCCCGAGGCCTCATCTGCTCCGGACCGCCCCACTGCTACCGTCCAGCAATCAGGGTTGCAGACCGAACATGGGCGAGTGGTGAGTCTCCAGCACCTTCCCATTGCCCAGGTACATGTGCACCCCGCATGGCAGACAAGGATCGAAGCTTCGCACCGCTCGCATGATATCGATGCCTTTGAACTTGTCCGGGCCGTTTTCTTCGAAGATCGGCGTATTCTGCACCGCATCTTCATAGGGTCCCGGCGTTCCGTAGATATCACGCGGATTGGCGTTCCAAGGTGTCGGTGGATACGGGATGATAGTTGGCGATCTTGTGGTCGCGGATCACGACATGATGCGACAGCACGCCACGCACTGCTTCATGGAAGCCGCAGCCGATGGCCTCCTCCGGCACTTTGAAGTCGTTCCACGTCCTGGTTCTTCCGGCATGCAGCTCGGCCAGTGCCTGCTCCACAAAGTGCAGGGCAGCGGCGGCGGCATACGCCTGGAAGTAGGTGCGCGCACGATCGCGCTCGATTGCGTTGCTCCATTTGGGAATCTTCCACTCGAACTCAACCTCGGGCAGCGAAGTGGTCTTCGGAAGATAGATCTTCACGCTCTTTCCCGTAGCCTTGATGTAGCCGATGTCCACGATGCCCGCCAGCGCCGTGGCCCAAAGGCGCGCGATCGGGCCGCCGCCGGTGTCGAGCGCGAGATGATCCTTGGTGCGCTTGTCATACCAGCGCGGTGACATCACCCAGGTGTATTTCTCCTTGAAGTTGCGCTTCTGCGGCCTGGGGAATGTGCTTTGGTTCCAGGGGTGATGCTGGTCAACAGGATTGCCCAGCGGATCCTTCTTTACGAAGGTCTCAGCGCTCTGCCAGTCGTCGTAGTAGGAACTCCCTAGAAGAATACGGATATTGAGGTTGATGTCGACCAGGTCGGTCGTCACCAGTTCGCCGTCCACCACGACGCCGGGGGTCACATACATGCCACGACCCCAGTCCGTCATTTTCTGGTAAGTGTAGTCGCACACATCCGGGTTGTTGAAGGAGCCCCAGCAGCCCAGCAGAATCCGTCGCTGACCTACCTGCTCATAGCCGGGCAACGCCTCGTAAAAGAAGTCGAAGAGATCATCATGCAGCGGAAGGACCTTCTTCATGAACTCCACATATTTCATGAGACGGACCAGATAGTCCGTGAACAGCTGCACTGTCGGCACTGTTCCCACGCCGCCGGGATAGAGCGTCGATGGATGAACATGACGCCCTTCCATGAGGCAGAACATCTCCCGCGTCATGCGGCTCATCTGTAGGGCTTCGAGGTAGAAGGCGCCGGTGAACGGATTCAGCGCGGTCATGATGTTGGCGATGGTCTTATAGCCATGCAGCTCGGCATGGGGCGATGCTGTCTTCTGCGCCTTTTCCCACACCCCGGGATTCGTCTCCTTCACCATCTGCTCGCAGAAGTCCACGCCGACCAGGTTGTCCTGAAAGATGTTGTGGTCGAACATGTACTCGGCGGCCTCGCCCAGGTTGACGATCCACTCAGCCATCGCCGGTGGTCGTACACCAAAGGCCATGTTTTGCGCGTAGGTGGCGCAGGTCGCGTGGTTATCCCCGCAGATGCCGCAGATACGGCTGGTGATGAAGTGCGCATCGCGCGGATCTTTCCCCTTCATGAAGATGCTGTAGCCGCGGAAGATCGAGGATGTGCTGTGACATTCGGCAACCCTGCGTTTGCCGAAATCGATCTTGGTAAAAATGCCGAGGCTGCCCACGATCCTTGTGATCGGGTCCCAGTTCATTTCCACCAGATTGCCGGAACTGACCGCCTCTTCCTTGTGTGTCGTCGTGATCGTGGCCATCGTGGCTCCTTTTCGTTAGTAGGCTTTGGGCTGATAGCCAGTCGTGAGTTTTGTACCGCGATGCCGCCACTTCGGTTCCTTGTTGACGGTATCGTTCGTCATCGAGCGAAGTCTGCGAATGGCCATTCCATAGGCGCCAATCGCGGTGCTTGAGAGTTTGGCTCCAGGTGGCTCATCCATGAAGGGCATGAACTTATCTGGGAAGCCGGGCATCGTGCACCCGATGCAGATGCCGCCAACGTTCGGGCAGCCGCCAATACCGGCCATCCATCCCCGCTTAGGTACGTTGCAGTTCACCACCGGTCCCCAGCAGCCAAGTTTCACAATGCACTTCGGTGAGCTGTAGCTGGTCGCAAAGTCGCCACTCTCGTAATACCCGGCCCGATCGCATCCTTCATGAACCGTGTTTCCGAACAGCCATGTTGGCCGTAATTGATCATCGAGCGGAATCATGGGTGCGAGTCCCGCTACCTGATACAGCAGGTAGAGCACTGTTTCCATAAAGTTGTCGGGTTGCACCGGGCAGCCGGGAACATTCACGATCGGCAAGCCAGCCTTCGACTTCCAGTCCCAGCCCAGATAGTCGGCCAGGCCCATCGCGCCGGTCGGATTGCCCTCCATGGCATGAATGCCGCCATAGGTGGCGCATGTTCCGCAGGCGACGACTGCGAGTGCCTTCGGGGCAAGGCGATCGATCCATTCGTTGGTCGTGATCGGCTGCCCGGTATGCGGATCGGTACCCAGACCCGCCCAGTAGCCTTCCTTCTTGATCTTCTCGTTTGGGATGGAGCCTTCCATCACCAGCACGAATGGCTCGAGATTTCCTTCTTCTGCCATGTAGAAGTACTTCATGAAATCGTCGCCGCACTCGTACGCCAGCACGGGGTTATGCAGGTGAACCTTGGGTAGGCCGGGAATCGCTCCCAAAAGCACATCCTCAATGCTCGGCTGCGTTGCGGCAGTTATAGAGACCGAATCGCCGTCGCAGCCAAGTCCTGCCGTGATCCACAAGATGTGCACTTCCGCAACGGCGGGAGCTTTCTGAGTAACTCGGCCGTAAGGAGCTGCTTGTGCGGGCATAACTGGTTCTCCTCTCGCTGGTCGGCTTAACACCCACAACAAGGCAGACGAGCCGGGTAGCCGACCTCATCGATCGCCTGCTTGCCCTTGTCGAAAGAAAGGGTGCGGTCGTCCGCACAGTTGGGCCCTGGTGAGAACGCCTTCGCTACGACGGTGCCCATACCAACAGACGCCGGAAGCCGCTCACAAGCGGGACAGGCCCTATTTCTTTGTCAGTCGTACTACTAGGAGAGTTATCAGGGATTCCCTGATGGAATAGCCTCGGGCGTGAGTTGTCAGGGCAAATCGGATCAGGCCGTCCGGCAGTCCGCCGGCGATGCACGATAACTATGCTGCACCCTCGTTGATCTTCCATTGAATCGCATGCTGGATCAGCTCGCGGCCGCTCCGCAGCGCAAGCTTCTCTTTCAGGTGGGCCTGATAGGTCTCTACCGTCTTCACGCTCAGGTGCAGCTCGTCTGCGATCTGGCGTGTGCTCCGCCCTTCGCCAATGGAGCGGAAGACCTCGAGTTCGCGGTCCGAGAGCGTGCTGAGACGCGATTGCAGAGCAGCGGAGGAGCCGCCGATGTACTGCTGCAGCATCTTGTTCGCGATCCGGTCGCTCAGATAGACCTCGCCGTTCAGAATTCTGCGCACAGCGACGAGCACCTTTTCCGTCGCCTCCTGCTTCATGATGTAGCCGTTCGCGCGTGCCCTGAGGGCACGTTCGGCATACGTAGCTTCATCATGCATGGAGAGAATCAAGACCGGGAGATCCGGATAGAGACTACGAATGCTCTTGAGGAGGTCCAGCCCATCCGGACCATTGAGCGATATATCCACGATCAGGATATCCGGCTGCGATTGTGAGATCGCCTGCATCGCTGTCTGCGCCTCTTCTGCTTCGCCGCATACCGCCAGGTCTTCTTCGCGGTTGATCAGCAGCGCCAGCCCCTGTCGCAGCAACGGATGATCGTCGACGATGAAGACACTCTTCTTTCTCGTCGTGTTCGACTTCTCAACGTCAGCTGCATACGTCATACGGCCACTCATTCGTAAGTGCGCATCGGAAATGTGCAAGTGACGGCTGTGCCTCTTACCCGGCCCGGGCGCACGTCAAGGGTTCCGCCGATCATGCTCGCGCGGTAGTTCATGATGTGCAGGCCCATACCTTGTGCGTGTTCGCGAGTCTTCGGAATCCCGGTTCCGTCGTCTTCGACCAGCAGTGTACCCCTCCCAAGATCGGCTGTCAGGCGAATCAGGATATTTTGCGGCTGGCCGTGTTTGATGGCGTTGTGCACCGCCTCCTGCGCAATGTGATACAGGTGGGTTGCGATCTCGTCGTCCCGAATCAACACCGGCATGTCGCACTGAAACCGGCACGGCACATTGAAAAGATCTTCCACTTCAGCCGCCCAAAGCTGCAGGGCGGACATCAGTCCATGCTCGTCCGAGACCACGGGCAACAGTCCTCGCGCGAGTTCGCGTGTCTTGTGAATCGCTTCATTGACCAGCTTGACGATCTTGGCTGCGTCGGCGGTTTCGTCCACCTGCTTCTCCGCCAGCCTCGCCTCATGCACCTTTGCCATGAACGCAATGCCCGTCAGGTGCTGGCCAAGTCCATCATGCAGGTCCTGGCCTATGCGCCGTTGCTCACGCGCGCTGATGTTCAGGATCGCCTTCTCTAACTGCTCGCGCTCGGTAATATCGATGCCGGTCGCAATCACCAGGTTTGGTGCTCCGTTGTTCCCGGGAAGCATCGTGCTGGACCACGCGATCAACCGCTGTGACTTGTGCCGCGTGACCCAATAGCTCTGGTACTCCTGGGGCAGGACGTCCGCGCTCATGCGCTCAAAGATCAACTTAAAGCGATTGACTTCCTCGGGCAGGAGAAAGAGATCCCAGATGCGCTTGCCGCGAACCTCATCAAACGAATAGCCCGTCGTGAGCTCTGAAGCACGGTTGAAACGGATGATGCGACCTTTTTGATCGAGCACAACCACCAGCGCACCGACGGTATCGAGAATCGCGGATACTACATTGCGTTCGTCCTGAAGCTCCATCTCTGAGCGCTTGAGGTCGGAGATGTCGAATGCCACGCCATGGATAAACCACGGCTGGCCATTCGCATGCCGCATCATCTTGGCATCGCAGTGGAACCAGATGGTCCGGCCATCCCGTGCGATCACACGGTAGGCGGAGCGCAAAGGCTTGCCGGAGAGAAACATCTCGGCGGCTTCCAGGCTCCAGCGCTGCTTATCCTCCGGATGGATGTGTTGATACCATCGAACCGGATCTTCCAGCCACTCTTCGCGCGAATAGCCGAGCGCTGCCTCGATCTCGGGGCTCACATAGGCCTCACTGATGCCGCGATCGAGATAGGCCATGAACACAACCGCTGGAATCTGTTCGAGCAGCGCGCGATACTTCGCCTCGAGATTCGGCGCGTTCTCGTCATGGAGTTCCTGCTTAGCCTGAACAGACGAGGACGATGTCGATGTCGAGAAAACCTTGGCCAGATCCAGAAGGATCGCTTCGGCTTCGCCAAGCTCGGGAAGGTTCAGCTCCGGCAGATGGCGATCGAATTGCGTAGCCGCGTCTGCCGCCTTTTGTGCAGCATCCGAGACAGGTCGCTGGCTTGCATCGCGAGGCAAAGCGGCTGTGCCCCCGGCAGACAGTTCACGAGACATGAGGCTGCCTCCAGCTCGGCACTCGATTCAGCGAAGCCTGGGTAAACTTCCGCAGCGCGTGGATGGCTCGGCCATAGGTCTGCACCGCCGCTGAAGACAAGAGCGAGCCCGGCGGTTGATTCATGAACGGCATGAACTTGTCCGGAAAACCCGGCATTGTGCATCCGATGCAGATGCCGCCGACATTCGGGCAGCCGCCGATCCCGGACATCCATCCGCGTTTCCCTACGTTGCACTGCACCACCGGTCCCCAGCAGCCCAGCTTTACGATGCACAGCGGCGACCCATACTCCTCGGCGAATTGAGCCTGCTCATAGTAGCCGCCGCGATCGCAGCCCTCATGCAATGTGCTGCCAAAGAGCCAGATTGGACGCAGAGCCTCGTCAAGAGGGATCATCGGTGCTCGCCCCGCAGCCATGTAAAGGAGATACAACAAGGTCTCCATAAAGTTGTCTGGCTGCACGGGACATCCTGGAACGCAGACAATCGGAATCTGTCGCCTTCGACTTCCATTGCCAACCCAGGTAGTCGGCCAGGCCCATGCAACCGGTGGGGTTTCCCTCCATAGCATGGATGCCGCCATATGTAGCGCACGTGCCAGCCGCAATCACCGCCCATGCCCGCGGCGCCAGACGGTCAATCCATTCGCAGGTCGTGATTGGCTGTCCGGTCAGGCTGTCTGTGCCCAACGACGCCCAGTAGCCTTCGTCCTTATTCTTTTCGTTGGGGATCGAGCCCTCCACCACCAGGATGAACGGGTCGACTTTGCCTTCCGCCGCCAAATGGAAGCGGGTCAGGAAATCATCTCCGTTCTCGAAGGAGAGAAAGGGATTCAGCAGTCTCACCTTAGGAATCCACGGCAGCGCCCCGCCCACCACATCCTCAATGCTGGGCTGCGTGGCCGCGGTCATTGCGATGGTGTCTCCGTCGCAACCGAGCCCCGCAGTGATCCACAGGACATCGATCTCTTGAATGGCGGAAGCTGGTAGAGCTGAGAGTTTGCCTGATCCCATTTGGTCTCCACCGTCCTTCAGTTAGACATTGGATGATCGTCACACCGGTGGTCGATCAAGCAAATCGGATCCGGAAAGGATGGCTCAAAAAAGGCTCAATCATCCTGCTCTTGTACGGTCGATTAGGCAAGCGGACCGCTATTTTCACCCACGCACGTACATCTGAACGACCATTACTGCCTCGAAGTGATCGTCACGAAGGGACCAAGGACATCCAGCGCGTCGCCGATCGCATGCTCGCCCTTCGCGGCGTGGAACCGGAAAAGCTTGTACTCACAAGCTCCGCGAAAGCCTCGCGAGCAGCAGCACAGGCACTCGCCTGATTCATTTCGCAAGAGCATGGACAGGATTGGTTATCGAGTTGAAGCGCCAGGAGATTGACCCGCCGACCCAGGACGTCGTCCTTATACCGACGGCCCGCTCCACCGTCCCGCAGTCGAAATCGTTGTACAAACCACTCGGGCCCGATCCCGGCGCGCAGTATGGCAATCTGGTGGCGCTGGTGGCCACGCTCCAATTGGGATCGAAGGTCTCGGTGGTCTGGCCCGTATAGCCTCGGGAGATCAAGCCGTCTGCACCCAGCGTCAGCCGTCCATCCCGGAATGAGCGCACAAGAGCAATACGCGTTTCGCCCACCGGAATTGCCTCGTATTGTTCGGGGTGGTCGGCGTTTTCAACGTCCAAAAACTTATGGCCCACATATTCGTATTCAGCACGCGCGTGTAGGCCAAAAGGCAGCCGGTCCAGGGTCATCAGCGCGTCGAAAATCGTGCGTGGTGCTTCCGGCACGACCGTTCCCGGAACTCCGTTGAAGCTCGCCAGTCGCGCGTCGGCTTTGGAGAAAACCCCCTGCAGAGTGCCGAAGCTGAACCGATGGCGTATGTTGGCCGTCAGGAACTTGATGCTGCTCGGCCCCAGGTCTTCGGCTGAACCGTTGTCGGGATCGATTTTCGCCAGAGTTGCCGTCGTGGTTGTTCGGCTGAGCGTCACACGTGCATCAGTCTTGAAGAAGTTCTTTTCCAGTACAAGTTGATAGGCATGGGATCGCTCCAGCGGATTGGCGAATACGGCCGCTCCCGAACCAGGCGCAGACGAGGCCACGTTGGTGCGCGGGTCTTCGGTAAAGAATGCTTGCCCGAGACTCAATGAAGCGGAGGGAAGCCAACAACTCGGTCCGGAGCCGGGTAACCAGGTGACCGTAGCCTTGGGATTTTCGAATCGCGCCCATTCGTTAAATGAATTTGTGGGCGCTATTTTGTCCGTGTTTATGAACTGGATCTGATCATTGCGAAGGCCGCCATAAAATTGCAAGTGCCTGCCAACATCGCCATGAAGTGCGGCGTAAGGCGCGAACTCGCGGATCTTGATATCGTTTGCCAGCACCTTCACGAAAGGACCGGATTGCAGCGGACTGTCGGAGAGGTAGTGATCGAGATTGTCGTTGCGAATGTCATCCTCGTTATAGAGGACGCCGGCCATCCCTTCCAGCCACGGGGCAAACGTGTGCGTTTCGCGAGCCTCTCCGCCTTCCACGAAGCGGAACTCGCTCTGCCGGATCAGGCCTTCGCCAAAGTCGGAGAATAGCGTCAGGTTATAGGTGCGGAAGTAACCCGAGAAGGCCACTTCGTCAGTGTGGTCGGCCTTCCACTGATCGTTTGCGGCAAGGAAGAACGTGTGCGTCTGGTCCTGTTGGCGAGGATCCACTGTGTCATTTAACTGCACGCCGAAGCCGGTTGGAACCAGGTTCCCCTCGTGGGAATTGCCATAATAGCCAGTCGTGAACAACGTGATCTCATGCTTCCCTGCATCGAAGACCCGTAGTCCATTCCATTTGTACTGCTGGCGGTGCTCTAGCCTTCTCAAGAGCCCGTTGCCGTAATTGGCCTCAAGAGCTAACCACTCCCGCTTCGTCTCGTCCGCGGGCGCGAGTCCCACTGTCATATCCATGTCGCGATAGTCACCAGTCAGTGTGACGAAACGGTGCAGGAATGGTCGCAGGCCGTACGTGGCCGCGAGGTTCAGTGAATGATTGCCTTCCAGAACGTTGTACGCGCCGCCATCCGTTTCCACGCTTTCCAGTACTCCCGACACGTAGATGTTCGGGTCGGCATAGCCGTTGCCATGCGCATTGGCGGACAGATTATTGGGAACAAGATAGCCGCCCACTCCGAAGTATTGCGCGATGGGCTCGCCGTGGTCGCCGGCCACCCCAGGAGCGAAGTACTGCGGAGCCTTGATACCTCCGGAAGCCGTTTCAATAGGCAGGCCGGGAATCGAGACTGGAGCACCAGGGCGTCCTGGGTTGGCGTCGAGCAACTGATTCCGCACCATCACCTTTTGCGATGGGTCGGGGGAAGCAATGTTGATCAGGCTTACGCCGGCCGAGACGATAACATCCTGATTTGCCGCTGTCACCGTTTGCAATTGCAATATCAGGTCCATTGTTCCCACATTTAGCTGCATCTTGCGGGTAGCGGGCGCGAACCCAGGGGCTTCCACGTGCACGGTATACATACCGCTTGCCAGCAGATGGATGGCAAACGTTCCGCTGCCGCCGGTTGCTGCAGTCAGCCGTGCACCCCGGGGGGAATCTAGCCCAACCTGGGCGCCGACCACTGGCAGCCCGGATGGATCAAGCACAGAACCCGAAACCCAGCCCGACCCAGTTTGTGCCGTTGCCCCGTAGGTGGCAAAGATCCCAAGCAGAAGGGCACGAGCCCGCCATTTCGTGCGGCGGTCTCTCATGAGCCTTCTCCTTCTTCGCTTCCATAGCAAGAGGTTTGCTCGACAAGCGCCTTCAACAGCCTGCTTACCTCATCACGCGCGTTCGCCGGCTGGTTTGATCCCCTCACTGCCATTCGGAGAGCTAATCCTTCTCTCCGGGTTCGATGCGAGTCTGGGTGGTCGTCCTGGTCGCATGAATGGGAAATCGTGTGACGCCGCAATGATTGGTGACTAAGCTATCTTTAAGCTGCTCGTGTTGAAGGTCAACTCTTTCTTCCCCCTATCGGCTGCTTTTAGGCGTCCAGGGTGCTGAAAACTGACTTGAAGTGACCTCAATAGTCAGTTACAGGACACCTTATCGGACACTGAAATGTCACATCCGCGGAGCCGTGACCTATCTCTTTTCTTTGGACGCGGCACGCAGCCCACCTGACGAGATTCTTCGCGTGACTGAGGACGAAGATAAAGAAGGCGATCCGTGTGGTGTCTGTCGAGCGAGGGCATGACTCCGCTCGAGTGTCCGAAAGTGGTGTTTACCAAAACCGATGCCGGGGATCACTGCCTGTCTGCCCGTCATTCGGGAGTCCAGTTCAGCAAGCCAACTGTCCGATGAGCGGACTACTCGTCCCTGTGAGTTCATCTGACGCGCCCAAGATCGAGTTCGTGACGGCCATTACGCATGTCACATCGAGCGACGCTCAGAGAAACCAAGCAATATCGTCATGATCGTTGGGTAACGATACAAGGAACGACACAGGGACTCTTATCGCCGAGAATCATTCGTCAGGGGAACGCGATCCTGGACCGCGACTAAATCTCGTAAAGTAAGCACATGATCCTCAAAGACGATCTCGTTCAGGACATTCCCACGGCCAATGGCCCGATGCGGACCTATTTTTTCCATCCCGCTTTTGAAAACACGCAATTCCCCGGCATCATCCTCTATTCCGAGATCTTCCAGATGACCGGACCGATTCGCCGCTTTGCCACATTCCTTGCCGGGCATGGCTATTTGGTTGCTGTACCTGAGGTGTACCACGAGCTTGAGCCTGCTGGAACCGTGCTCGCCTATGACCAGACCGGCTCCGACAAGGGCAATTACGATAAGTACGCAAAAGAGCTTGCAGCCTACGATGACGACTCGCGCTCTCTGCTGCACCATATGGCTACAATGCCCGAGTGCAACGGGCGCCTGGGCGTGGTTGGCATCTGTCTCGGAGGACATCTTGCCTTCCGCGCCGCGACAAATCCCGAGGTACGCGCAGCGGTCTGTTTCTACGCGACCGACATTCACTCGGGCACCCTCGGTGCTGGCAAAAAGGATGACTCGCTGGCACGCGCTTCGGACATCAAGGGCGAACTGCTCCACATCTGGGGTCGACAAGACCCCCACGTCCCAGTCGAAGGACGACGGCAGATCCTCGCTCGCCTCGACGAAGTTGGAGCCAACTACCAATGGATCGAGGTCAACGGTGCCCACGCTTTCATGCGCGATGAAGGTTACCGCTACGACCCAGAACTGGAACTTCAACTCAAGACCATGATGCTCTCGGTTTTTCACCGCAAACTGGCACTCGGCCTGTAAGTATTGCGGGACGAGTTCCCCAAAATATTGTGTGAAGAATGAGTAGGCGGAGCTTAGGTCATCTATCTGGCAACTGATGACATCCAGCTATCACTTTGGCAATACTTCGGATGCGGCCCACTCAACGCGTCGGAATGCCCTTTCGCGAATCTAGCCGCTCCTCCTGTGTGGCCAACGTTACTTCAGATTTGCCTCTTAAAAGAGAAAGCAACTGCTTACCGACTGCCAGACGCGTATGCTGCCTCAGCGGGGTACGGCGCACCCCCAACCGACATACTGGCAATTACTTTCAACCCGCGGGGCCTTTCACATCGCGGGAAGGGATACAAGAGCGTGCGGGTCCAACCATTTATCAAGCTACGTAGTGTCGCAGGACTGGCGGCGGTGTTGTTTGCTGGAGCTTCGTTCGCCTTGGGGTCGCCGGCGGCCACCACAACAACTTTGACGATGACCTCAAACGGGACCGCTGTTTCCTCGGGAAGCAATTTAGGTTCGGGCAAGGTCTTGACGCTCGTGGCAGAGGTAAGCGCCGGGAGATCTGCGGTAACCGTCGGCCAGGTCAGCTTGTGCGATGCGACGGCGATCGGTTGCACAGACATTCATCTGTTCGGCACCGTTCAATTGACGAGCGCAGGCACGGCGCGTTTCCGTTTTGTACCGGGAATTGGAGATCACAGCTACAAAGCCGTCTTCGCCGGTACGCCAAACGGCGCGGTTGCTTATGCTGGAAGCGTCTCTGGTGTTTCCACGCTAAGCGTAACCGGCCTGCATGCCACCACGACCACACTGACGGTGGATGGTCAGCAAGGGCACTATGACCTGACCGCGGCCATGGCGGGGATCAACGATATCCCGAAAATGCCCGCGCCGACTGGAACCATTTCGTTCATCGATACGACGAACAACAATGCAGTCCTAGCCAGTCCCGCGATGAGCGAGGCTACATCTGGATTCAGCCTTCTGAACGTGAGCAAGCCGGCCACGGATGTAGCGAACTTTGTGGCGGTGACGGATTTCAATGGAGACGGCTATCCCGATCTTGCCGTTGGTGACGATAATTCCGGGTCGGTGAAGCTCGCGATTCTACTGGGAAAGGGCGACGGAACTTTCACCAGAGCGCCCAGTCCGACCGTGGGCCCGTATGTGGACTCGATCGCGGTTGGCGACTTCAACGAAGATGGCACGCCAGATCTCGCGGTGAGCAGCGTTGACGATAATACCGTGACCATCCTTCTTGGAAATGGGGATGGAAGTTTTACTCCGGCACCCACAGTAGACACTGTCAGCACGCCGCAGTCGGTCGTGACGGACGATTTTAATCGGGACGGTCTGGCCGACCTGGCCGTGGTGAACGGCAGCACGGTACTGATCTTCCTGGGAAACGGAGACGGAACATTTCACCAAGCGCCGGCAAGCCCCTCGCCGGGAGATGGAATGCTTAATTTAGCGGCGGGCGATTTCAACGGAGATGGCAATCCAGATCTGGCCGTCACGAATGGAAAAGCGAGCGGCGGAATGGTCATCCTTGTTGGCAAGGGTGATGGGGCATATACAGTGTCTCCGGTCAGCGCCGCCACCGGACTGCCTCTAGA
Organism: uncultured Acidobacteriaceae bacterium; assembly: GCA_963815025.1. Lineage (GTDB taxonomy): Bacteria > Acidobacteriota > Terriglobia > Terriglobales > Acidobacteriaceae > KBS-83. Next base: position 2,083,896 of record CAWFFD010000002.1, read on the forward strand.
CGGGATCGCGGTGGGAGACTTTAACGGGGACGGCAAACTCGACCTGGCGATCAGCGATTATGACGGAAATGTCCAGCAGGCGGCATTAACCGTTCTGACGGGGAACGGCGATGGGACCTTTCAAACGGCGCAATATGCCACTTCGGGGCTGAACTTCCGGTCCGTGGCGATTGGCGACTTTAACGGCGATGGCATCGCGGACATAGCGGAGGGAGAGTTCTGGCAACCGGTCGTGGCGATATTTACGGGGAATGACGATGGGACCTTTCAGCCCGCGGTAAGCCTGCCCAACCAGGCATTCCTGGCATCCGGCTATCTTGCAGCGGCGGATTTCAATGGAGACGGCATCGCAGATTTGGCATCGCCCGATGGGAATCTTGGCGGGACAGTATCCATTCTGTTGGCTCAGCCTGTGCAAACGGTAGCGGCGACGCTTCCGGACTATTCGGTTCTCGGCAACGGCACGCACCAGGTAAAGGCGACCTACTCTGGAGACAGCCTTTACCATGCGAGCGAGTCTGCAAAAACGCCGCTGGTGGCGCTCATCAATCCGGTGGTGACGATGGCTCCATCGGTATCCAGCATCACGACGGCGCAGGGGCTTTCTGTTTCCGTGACGGTGACTGGCGGCGCGGGCAATCCTACGCCCATCGGCTATGTTTTTTTTGCGAATGCCGACTTCCCATCCTTGAGCCCGCAACTTGTAAAAGGGAGGGCAATGATTTCTATTCCGGTGGCGGCACTCAAGGCCGGCACTGACACGCTGACGGTAGAGTATGAGCCGGAAGGTACGAGCTATGGCATTTACAACTCGCAGGAGGCAAACATTTCCGTAGTGGTCATAGCGGCTCCGCTCACGGCCGCGCCGGTTATCTCCCCGCCTGGCGGGGCTTACACAACAAATCCAGTTGTCACCATTACCGACCCGACGCCGGGCGCAACCATCTATTTCACGACAGATGGGAGGGATTTGGGGACATGGTCGGCTATCTACACGAGCCCGATTGTGTTGCCGTTGGGTACCGTCGTAAAAGCGATGGCACTGGCGAACGGCGACGGACCATCTGTCATCGCTACGGCTACCTATACCAAGGTGACGAATAATCCGGTCCCGTTGCTGAGCGGATTGTCGCCGGCCTTTGTGGCAGCCAACAGCCCCGTCTTTACGCTGACGGTCAACGGAACAGGATTCGTCCCGGGCTCGACGGTCTACTGGGGCAAGGGTCCGCTGACGACCCAGTTCGTCAACACCACTCAACTGACGGCAGCGGTTCCGGCATCGAACCTCGCGACATCGGGCATCGCAGCCGTGACGGTGCAGACACTTTCACCGGGTGGGGGCACCTCGAATGCCTTTCAATTCCAGATCGACTCCGCAGAGGCGACGGGACCGCCCGTCTTTGTCACCGCCTCGGCGACCATCATGCCCGGTTCAACGGCCAGCTACAAAGTGACATTGCCTTCGACGGCGACAAACGTTTCGGCGAATTGCCTGAATCTTCCTGCGGGAGCCACGTGCAGCTACTCGGCCACGAATAATGAGGTCACGATCCAGACATTGCCGGCGACACCTTCTGCTGTCTACCACGTGACGGTTGTGTTTACGGAAACAGAGCCAGCAGCGTCCAGCGCTCTGGCGATTTTGCCTATCTTGCTACTGCCGTGTCTGTTGTTCCGGGAGAAGATGTCCACGAAGAGGGTTTGGTGTCCCTTCCTAACGCCGGTGATTCTGCTGACCGCGACAGTATTTCTGAGCGCCTGTGGAAGCAATTCAGAATCAAAGACTCCGCCGCCCTCAAATCCAACCCAACAGGTGATAAGTTCCGGCGTTGTGACGCTGACGGTGCATTAGATATCGTGCAAGGTTGCGGGATGTACAGTCAGACCAGGTGCTGAGTTCCGTAACGCTATAGGCAATCTGCCTTCACAACTACAGAAGCCGGTTTCTATAAGACGCTGGATGTAGCGATTGACTTCCACTAATGGATAGCTCCAGATGAGTCCCGCTACGTCCACCGACACGTGGGAGTTGGCTTGCAGGAGCACGCGCAGCTTGGGATGGCGCGCCAGCAGCTCTTCAAGCAGCACGGGATTGCCCATCGATCCTCGGAAGTGGGCATAGCTATGTTGGCGCGGCCGGGGCCACCGGTGCCCATGTGTGGATGGCGACAGGGATGTCGAGCTCTTCGGCGAGGGCGATACTTATCGACGGAAGGGTCGCTGGGAGAAAGGCCTTCGTATTGAAGCCCCATTTCACCCACGACCTTAAAGCCATCCGTGGTGAAATCCTTGCAAAGTTCGTCGAGCGGGACGCGTGCGCCCGGTGCCATGCCAGCGCTAAACGAGGTGCCGGGGATGACGCGATTGGGGCAGCGTCTCTCCACTTCTGCACGCTCTTGGGATCGCCAAAGACGACGCGGTCACGTTAAGGCGTTCCATCTCTGCGACGACGTCTTTCAGATATTCCCCTTTGGCGGCGGGGTAGAGTTTGGGCGTGCGCTCTTCGCGACTGGTCCACATCTCTCAAAAAGGGATGTGGAGTCGCTTTGTCTTCCGGGTTTCGGTCGATGGTGTGTGGATGGGATCAGGCAACGAGCTCAGACAGAAACTGCATATGCGTCAGAATTCGGGCAAACATGGGAAGGTTCTTTTCAAACGTGAAGGACTGCTCCTCTTCGGACAGGGTCGCGGCACAATCAGAGAGTGCAACTATGCTGAAGCCCTTTTCGTAACCGGTGCGTGCCGTTGATTCGACACAGCAGTTCGTCAGAAAGCCGGCGACCACCAAAGTCTTGATCCCGCGTGAGCGAAGGATGAAGTCGAGGTTTGTGCTGGCAAAGGTGTCAAGCCCGCGCTTTCCTTCGATGATGATGTCTGCTGAGCTGGGCGAGAGCGAATGGACAATCGCCGCTCCCCAGCTTCCGCGGACAAACGCATGCGCGTCCACAACGCCTTTGAGGATGCCATAGGGCTCCGGTGTGATCTCCCCATATCCCTCCGCAAACGAAATTGGAGCGAACATCACCGTCACCCCGGCCGCGCGAGCCTTGGCCGCCGCCTGCACTGTGTTGGCGAGCATGTTCGTGCTCTCCATCACCGGCTTCACGCCGGCATGCAAAGCGCCTCCTTCGCTGGTGAAGTCGTTCTGGTACTCAATCAGAAGCAGCGCTGTAGTCTTAGGATCAATAGCCATATTCTGTTTCCTCTGGGTCGTACTTCGCGCGAGCGATGCTATGCAGCCTCCATCGCTCCAATAAGTCCTGCAACAAGGGAATGAGGCGGCGGAGAAGGAATCTGTTGGCATCTCATCCGCCGCTTCATACACCCTTCAGTCCTGCCTAACGACGCCCACCACCACCACTGCCGCCATGGAAGCCACCGCCACCACCGCCGCCGTGAAAGCCGCCCTCACCACCTTGGAAGGCACCGCCATGGGATCCGCTGGCGATCTCACCGTGGAGGCTGGTCTGTCCATGTCCGTACCCTCGACCATACCCTCGACTGTAACCGCGCCCATAGCCATACACGAACCCGCCACCATATAAGTAGTAGGGCGAGTAGAAGCCATAGCCAAACGGATTGAAAAAGGCACCGTAGCCGGGTAGCCAGGTGTAGCCATAAAGTCCAGCGTCCCAGAACCAACCTGGTGCAAAAGCCGGTACCCCTTCGTACGCCGAGGCCAATTGCACATTCGCCTCACCCAGATATTGAGAACGCAGGCTGCTCCAGTTGTACAGTGCATCCTCTGACGTCTTTTCGTAGAAGTCCGTTGGTTTCTCTCTGTCTCCGTTCACTGCCAACTCATGGCCCTTTTTGACGACAACCGGCTTCTGCTGGCCGCTTACCGGCAATACCGAGGCTTCTCCGTCGAATACCCGCACTGTTCCACTTTCGAAGTTGAAGGCGTAAAGCCCTGTCTTGAGCAGATGGGTTTCATCGCCTTGAATCTTTACGAGCAGATCGTTCTGCTTGAATAACTGATCGACCTCGACATCTGCGCCTCCTTTTAAGAGCTCTACTTCTGTCCTAACAAGATCGGGCAAGACCATACTTACCGCACTGTTGTCACCTAACCGGAGAAACACACCCGGCGTGAGTAATATCTCTGCTCTTCCATTTCCAGTCGCGACTACCTGTCCCTCATGCAACCGAGTTGAGCTGGCAGACAATTCGTTTACAACTTGGCCATTGATCGAAACTTGGCCTTCTACATAATTGAGAGTCCCTGGTACGGCTGGGTTTGCGCTCTGGCCTAATACGATCGCCGGCGCTAACAGAGTCGCCAGGGAAAGCAGATAAAGCGCCTTCAACCTTGGCATAAATTCAACCTCTGTTATTAGACGCGTTGCCTCCGCAAACGACGCAAGTATGTCCAGCGGGGCGGAGACGATCTACTATTTATAAGTCCGCGAGTTAGAGATGTATTTGACGTAATCATGTAGTTAGTTAGTCAAACAGTCGTCCGCGTTCCCAGCAGGTCTTCGATGCGCACCGGAAGCTGCCGCACCCGTACTCCCGTAGCGTGATAGACAGCCGCGGTAATGGCTGGTGCGATACCCGCCAGACCAATCTCTCCGATACCGCGCGCACCATATTCATTCAGCAACGGATCCGGGATGTCGAGAAAATGAACGTCTATCTGCGGCGCGTCGGCAATCGTGGGCACGATGTAGTCGGCGAAGTTGTCGTTGATGGGGTGCCCGTTGCGCGGATCGTAGACGGTCTCTTCGAACAGCCCCATCCCGACTCCCATCACGATGGCGCCTGCCATCTGATTGGTTGCGGTGCGCTTGTTCATGATGCGGCCGCCATCGACCACGCTGACCACCCGGCTCACACGCAATCGGGCGATCCCGGGGTCCCACTCCACCTCCACAAACTGTGCGGCGAAGGAGTGCGTCGAGTAATTGTGCGATCGGGGATCGGCTCCCAAACCGCCGCTCTTTCCGTCGCCATTGGCGCTGGCAAGGTTCGCAGTGCGCAGTATCTCTTGATAGGAAACTCCGCTCCCGGCAGCGTCGCCTTTCGCATGTACACGACCCGCCGTCAAAGCAATCGAATCCTTGCCTTCAAATGGCGAGCCTTTGGTGCTGGATGCAACCTTTAGAACCACGTTTACGGCGGCGTTCGCGGCGTCGCTGATCGCCGGAATGAAGGTAGACGTCGCGGTAGAGCCACCAGAGGTAGGGCCAGGTGGCAACGAACTGCTGCCTAGAACAACATCTATCTTGTCGACTGGAATACCTGTCTTGTCGCTCACAATTTGAGCAATCACCGTATACGTGCCGGTGCCGATGTCCTGCGTTCCGCAGCTCACGCGGGCCGTGCCGTCATGGCGCAGCTCGACCGATGCCTCACACACGCCGCGATTGGCGCCCCACGATGCGGCGGCCACACCCCAGCCAAGGATTAGGTCGCCTTTGCGCATCGATCCGACCTCGGGCGTACGCCGCGACCAGCCAAACCTCTCCGCGCCCACCTGCAAACATTCTTTAAGGTGCCGCGACGAGAACGGTCTGTTCTTTTCTTCATCGGTGAGCGTATCCAGCGATACCCGCAGTTCCACAGGATCTTTCTTTAGCTTGACAGCCAACTCGTCCATCGCGGATTCGAGCGCGAACAGCCCAGGAACCGCGCCCGGACCTCGCATAGGCGAGGGCGTGCCCACATTGCGGCGTATTAATGCGGAGGTCACCTTGAGATTCGCTGTGCTGTAGAGGAACGGCGTCGCCTCACCGCAGTTCTCGCGAATGTCGTCTCCATAACTCGTGTGGTTGCGATAGTCCTGCTGCAAGGAAACCAACTTACCGTCGGGTGTCGCACCCAGCCGCATGCGCTGCTGCGTGTTCGGACGATGCCCGGAGTTGGAGAACATCATCTTGCGGCTCAATGTGAGCTTGACTGGCCGTTTGAGTTTGCGCGAAGCAGCCGCAGCAATCGCCGAATGAGGCCATGGGAAGAGCTTGCCGCCGAAGCCCGAACCGATAAATCGCGATATCACCTCGACGTTCTCTTTGGGCTGGCCCAGCACCTGTGCCATCACGTTCTGATGGTTCATCACCCCTTGCGTAGACTCGTACAGTGTGTACCGCTTGCCGTCCCACACCGCTACTGTCGCGTGCATCTCCATCGGGTTATGGGTCTCCACCGGCGTGCAGTACACCTCGTCCACCTTCACCGCTGCTGAGGCAAAGCCGGCATCGGTATCGCCGCGCTGGCTCATCACGCGCGGGCCGCCCGGCCGACCTTCAGCGGGCAGGCTATCGGACAGGGAAGAGTTCACGCTGAACTTCGCAGGTACATACTCCACTCGAACAGCGGCTGCTGCTGCCTGTGCCTGCTGCAGGCTTTCCGCAACAACAGCTGCGACGTACTGTCCCCAGTAGGAGACTGTCTCGTCTTCAAAGGGTGGACGGCTCTCACTATTGCGGCCATTGGAGCCGCCCGGTGCGTTCCGGTATAGCGGCATCACATTGCCGTGATGCATCACCAGCAACACACCCGGCATCGCCTCTGCGGCAGTGCTGTCGATGCGCCGGATCGTGCCGCTGGCCACCGTCGCGCGGACTGGCACCGCATACACCATGCCGGGGAAGTTGAAATCGGAGGCGTAGCGCGCCGTGCCGGTCGTCTTCAGCGGACCATCGACGCGCGGCACCATCGCGCCAATAATCTCGGATGGCGGAGGAGCGCTGGGATCGATCGCCTTCGGTGCAGCACCGTCCTGGCTGCCAATGAACTCAACAAGCTCTTCAAACATCATGGGGATCGCCCTCCACCGCGACTCTCCGCGGCCGTTTTTCGTTGAGCACTACGCAGACTGTGTCGATACGGTCAGTGCGCGCACGCATGCACCGCTTTGCGAGCTCTACTTTGAAGCCGTTTTCGCTCGCGGGCTGTGCATCCTTCAATGCCGCTTCCGCTGCTCTGCGGAAGGTCGCAGCATTCGCAGCGTGGCCCTGCAACTCACGCTCTGCCTCGTGCGAACGCCAGGGAACTGTACCAACCCCGCCTAGGGCAACACGCGCATGCTCAATCCTGCCGCCATTCACCTTGACAACGATTGCTGTCGAAGCAAGTGCGAACTCATAGGCAGCGCGATCGCGCAGCTTCAAGTAGTGTGATCGTGCGCCGACAACAGGAGCCGGCAGGGTCACACTCACAATCAGGTCGCCCGGCTCCAGAACATTCTCGCGGTTCGGTGTCACGCCGGGCTTGAGATAGAACTCGTGAATGGGAATGCTGCGCTTGCCCCTCGCGCCTTGCACCTGAATCGTCGCTTCCAGCGCGGTCAAAGCGACATTCTGGTCCGAGGGATTCGAAGCAATGCAGTCCCTACTAGTGCCCAGGATGGCAAGCGTTCGATTGTGACCGCCAATCGCGGAACATCCTGTGCCCGGCTCGCGCTTGTTGCAGGCGTGCGCCGTATCGCGGAAGTACATGCAGCGCGTGCGCTGCAGCAGATTGCCCGCCGTCGTCGCCATGTTGCGTAGCTGCGGCGACGCACCGGAGAGCAGCGCCTCAGAGAGCACCGGATAGTCGCGCTGGACAGCCGGATGATGAGCGACCGTAGAGTTTCGCGCCAGGGCGCCGAGGACTAGGCCGCCCCCCGGTGCCGCCTCGATACGCGCGAGCGGGAGAGCATTGATGTCGACCAGCTGGTTGGGATGCTCGACGTCGAGCTTCATCAGGTCGATCAGCGTGGTGCCGCCTGCCGCGAAGCGAACATCGGCATTCTGCTGTACTGTCTTAGACCGGCCCCCCGCCTGAATGGCCTCATCCACTGTAGTTGGCCGGCTGTACTGAAAAGTCTGCATTGTCACTCCACTGCACTGCGACAGGTTCCGGTGAACCTGTAGTTATGCGTTGCGACGGACTGCTTGTACCGCTGCAACGATGTTGGGATATGCCCCGCAACGGCAGATATTTCCATACATCGCCTGCTTGACGTCCTCATCGGACGGTCCGACAGGCTCGCCCAGCACCGCGACAGCGGACATAATCTGACCCGAGGTGCAGTAGCCGCACTGATAGCCATCGTGTTCCACGAATGCGGCCTGCATCGGATGCAGATGTTCCGGCTGTCCGATGCCCTCGATGGTCGTGATCTCATCTGCGGAGTGCATCACGGCAAACGAGAGGCACGAATTCACGCGCTGCCCATTCACATGCACAGTGCAGGCTCCGCACTGCCCGTGATCGCAGCCCTTCTTCGTGCCCGGCAGGTTCAGGTTCTCCCGCAGGCAATCCAGCAGCGTGGTCCGCGGATCGATGCGAAGAACGCGGTTCTTCCCGTTCACTCGCAGCGTGAGTGGTACGGTGCCCGCTGCTGGGGCCTCCGCCGCTGCGTCCGCAGCGGGCGGCTCCTGTATAGCCGTCGCCGCTAGGACCGGTGAAGCGGTGGCTGCAATCCCGGCGGCGCCAAGGTGGGATAGAAAGGAACGGCGGGTGACTCGCCCGAAGAGCGACTGGTCCGCGGTACCCTCCTGCGCTTCTTTATCGGGTATTGGCTTTTGATCGTCGGCCAAGAGAACACCTCTCTCTGAGACTTCGAACGGTTTGCCGATCACTCACTTCGCGCAAGAAGACCGGCGTCCGTGCGGGATGGGCAAGCTTCAACCGCGCAAGCTTGCAGGTGGATGGCTTACCGTAGCCAGTTGGTCGTACGCCGCCTGAGGCAGTTTAAGAGCCGCAGCAGCGATGTTTTCTTCCAGGTGTTGAATGGAGGATGTACCGGGAATCGGCAGAATCACTCTAGACCGCTTCAGCAGCCAGGCCAACGCAACCTGCAAGGGCGTTGCATTAAGATCGCCGGCAACTTTCTTGATGGCCTCATGCGCCTCCTTCGCTTGACCGAGCGGTGCCCAGGGAAGGAAGGCAATGCCATTCTGCTCGCAATAATCGACGACGAAATCGGATTCGCGGTCGGCGAAGCTGTAGCGGTTCTGCACGGAGACGATCGGCACAATCCTGCGAGCGCGCTCTATGTGCTCGCGGGTCACATTCGACAGCGCGACATGTCGAATCTTCCCCTGCCCGCGCAGCTTTGCCAGCGTCTCTACCGATGCTTCAAAGGAAACTGCATTATCCGGAGCATGAAGTTGATAGACATCGATGCGTTCGAGATGCAGGCGGGTCAGGCTGCCCTCGAGAGCTTCGGTGAGATGTTTGGGACTGGCATTGTGCGTCCACTGACCTGGACCTGGCCGCTCCCATCCACCCTTGGTCGCGATCACCAGATCGGCCGGATAGGGATAGAGTGCTTCGGCGATCAACTCTTCGGATGTACCGGGACCATAGGAATCCGCAGTGTCGATCAGATTCACGCCGAGTTCAATCGTCCGCCGCAGGGTTGCAAGGGCGCCGGCTTTGTCAGCAGGCGGTCCCCAGATGCCTTGACCGGTGATACGCATCGCACCGTAACCCATACGGTTGACCGTTAGATCGCCACCGATGGTGAACTCGCCGGCGGCGGCTGAAAGTGTCTGCTCTTGAATCATGAACGTCTCCTGCCTTTCCTTTCTGTCTCTTACTCTTATTAGATGAGAAATGTGTCCCGCACGTATCAAGCTGGTATGGGCGCATTTTGCTCGATCAACTTTTGCGCCTTGAGATCCGTCCAGAATTCAGCAGGAATCTTCGTTTGCATGGAGGTATAATCTGCAAGAATCTGCTGTTCGCTGCTGGCCCCTACCACCAGAGCGGCGGCAACATCGGGTGCTGCCGAGAATTGCAGTGCCGCAGTTCAAAGGTCGACACCGTGGTTGCCTGCCACCTCGCTCAGTCGCTTGCGCTTTCCAGAAAGGCAGGCGGAATCTTGTACGACTCTTTCCCATAGTTGTAACGAGGGCCGCCGGAAATAAATCCGGCGTTGAGCGAAGAACCGATGACGAATGAAACATTCTCGCTCTCGCTGCAGGAAACACCTGATCGAGCGCATTCTTATGGTCGATCAGGGAGTACTGCGACGCCAGCAGACAAACATCCGGATCTGCAACTTCAAGCAGGCGCATGATCGGTTCCGGTGTGTTGACGCCGATTCCCCACCCTTTGATCAATCCCTCTTCCCGCATCCGGGTCAGTTCAGGAAATGCGCCCTTTCGTGCAATCTCGAACTGCTCCTGCCATGGAGTGGGAAGATATTTGTTATCCGAAATGTCGTGCACAAAGGCGATATCGATGCCGTCGATGCCAAGCCGTTGCAGGCTGTCTTCAATGGAGCGCCGTACACCAGACGCGGAGTAGTCATAGACCACATCGTTTGGCGACGGAGAGAATGGAAATAACTCTTTGTTCTTCGCGCTCTTCGATGCTTTCAGAAGCTTTCCCACCTTCGAGGAAAGCACGAAGTCGCGTCGATTCTTCTTGTGCAGAAAGTTGCCGTATCTGCGCTCTGCCAGTCCCAGCCCGTACCAGGGAGCCACGTCGTAGTAGCGAACGCCGGCACTCCACGCAGCTTCGATGGTGGTATACGCATCCTTGTCGGTGACGACTGCGAATTCATTTCCCAGTGGAACGCCCCCCAAGGCGAATCGGTACGGCGGCTTGTAATGGCCTTTGTTGTCGTTGACTCCCATCTGCTCCATGTTGCTACTCGCATCCATGCCTGCGTTGCCGGAGGCAGAAGCTGCCCTGGGCAAAACCGCTGTTGCCGCTAGCGCTGCAGAGCCGATTGCTGCCGTTCGTAAAAAGTCTCTTCTGGTGCTCAACAGTTATTCCTCCAATCCTTGGCGGCGCGTGGCACGATCTTCGTGCGAGACCCGCTAAATCTGCCCGTCTGAGTGCCAAGTAAGTTTTGATCTGAAGTAGCGGCGGCAGCTCCAAATCGCAAGGGATTCGACGAGCGCCAGCGGCACCGCGAACAGCAGGCTGCCCCGTCCCATAAACACATGGAAGAACACGATGTTGAGAGCGATGGGACCGAGCAGCACCAGCGCCAGTACATTCCAGCGGCCAACCAGCAGCAGCAGGCTGCCCAGCAACTGGAGCCCAAAGAGAAGCACGATATACGGCGATAGGAGAATGCTTGCGATCGATTGTGGGGCGATGCACTTGAGAGGCAGGTTGGCCGCGAGGTGCAGCAGCCCGTTCATGCCCAGCCACAGAAGCGTGACTCCGATTAGGATTTGCGCGGTGATGGCGATCATTCTCATTCGTACAGCCTCGGTTGTTGACGATCCTGTTCCTGCTAGCCCCAGAAGTCGTCAGGCAGGTTCACGACGATCGGCTCTGGCGTGCTTCTCACCACCACCCAGCGGAATGCGGTCGTTGTCGAAGGATTAAGTTCCTGATGTGGCAGCCAGGAGGGAACGTGAAGAAAGTCGCCCGCTCGCACCGTTGCGCGATGCTCGCCGCGATCTCCCCAGCGCACAATGGCCTCTCCCTCAAGCACGAAGACCACCGTGTCCTGCTGGCCATGATGATGGATACCTGTCTTGCCCGACGGCTCGACCAGAAATGTGCCTGCCCATAGAGCAGAGGCGATTCCCTGTGTTGCGGATATTGCCGATAGCCGCTGCGAGCTGGGTGTCTGCAGTGTTCCTGCATTGAGTTGATCCGGGCGGATGACATGAATTGAGCTTCGCGACGTTGTTTCGTCGGCCAGGAGCATGGCTGAACCTCCCACTGCATAGGGATTGGATTTACTGCTTGCGCATTTGGCCGCCAGGCAAAAGGAGTTTCGTTCTCTGGATCGGCAAAGTTCGTAGACGATGCCGTTTAAATAATGTACTGTAATGTACAGTACATTTATTCGAAGGGAATTGCAAACCTCGGTGCTGAATCGCCCCGCTCGCCGCGCCGAAAGCGCGCATCTTCCACATACTGGGACGGGCAGCACGCGTGGAGCGTTACAGCTTCTGGTGAAGTCAACCTACGCAAAGAGGACGAGGGATAGAAATGGCTGCAAAACGAACACGAGCCGAGGCGCGAAACGGAAAGCTGCGAAGCGTTGCCGCAGATCTGTTTCTGAAGCGCGGCTACGATGGCGTCACCATCGACAAAGTGGTGGAGTTAGCGGGCGGATCCAAGAGCACCGTCTACAGTGAGTTCGGCGGCAAATGCGGCTTATTTATCAGTAGCATCGAGACCCTTTGCCGGGAATCGAATGAGGGTCTCGCGAAAATCGACTACACGGGGCTGAACCTCGAGCAGAGTCTGAAAAAACTCGCCTTCCATATCCTCAAGTTCATCACAGCGAAGCGCTCGGTCGATCTCCATCGTCTCTCCATTGGAGAGGCGGCGAACTGCCCCGAAGTCGGCGAAGCGTGGTACACCCACGGACCGGCGAGAACAGCGTCTTTCATCCGGGCTGTGCTCGAGAATCATCCGAAGGAGCTGCGCAATACGCGGGTCCCCGTCCAACGACTAGCAGTCTTCCTGCACGACTCCCTGACTGGCGATGTTCTCTACCGTCTGCTAGCCGGGGTCACGAAGCGCGAAAGCGATACCGAGCTTGAGCGCACTGCCGACGCCCTCGTGGATGTTTTCCTGTGCAGCATGAGCTGTGCAAAATGAACCACCCAGGTGAATCGCGCTGACCTCGCGGAACTAGCTGACTGCTCCCGAGCGAAGGCGGCGCGAGCAAAATTGCGCAATTAACTGAATCCAGCCGCGTAGTTCGCATGTGTCTGTCTGTAGCTCGACCTATTATTCTTTTGCGACGAATACACTCGCACCATATTTATTTAAATAACGCTCTGCACGGCGTTTGGTTTTGCGACCAATGCGCGTCATCAAACGTCAACTAAATGTAGCTTGCCTCGCGACGAAATGATGTCGAGGCAGATGAATAAGGCTCGAATGGCGTCGCCGCCTTAGTTATCCAGTTAGGCCAAAATTTATTACCCAGGAGTTATATCGTAATGAGAATTGCAAAGTATGTAGTCATCACAAGCACTGCCTTGGTACTCTCGTTTTCCGCGATGGCCAAGGATTCCCAGCCCACCACCAACGCAGGACAATTGGTCGCAGCTAACGCTGTATTGGAAACCAAGATCGACGCCAGAACAGCAAAAGTGGGCGACTCGGTCACTGCGAAGCTCACCTCGTCCGTCCATCTGCCGGGTGGTACGGAGCTTCAGCGCAACGCCCTGCTGACCGGTCACATCGATCAGGTGCAGACTGCCGTAAACGACGGCGTCTCCACCGTGGTTCTTACCTTTGACAAGGCGCAGCCGAAAGATGGACAGGCGATCGCGATAAAGTCGACCATCCTTGGCATCTATCCTTCCGGCACCAGCCTTCTGCCTCCGGATCTCAACCCGCAGATGAAAATCGACCAGGAAGCGAACAGCGCACACGGCTACAGCCTCACCAGCGATGTGCAAGGCTCCAATTCCGGTGTTCTCAAAGCAAACGGAAAGAACGTTCGTCTCGGAGATGGAGCGGAACTGCAATTCGCCGTCGTTCCCATCGCTATAAGCTCAACTGCAGCCGGAAACTAACCGAACATCTATTTCGGCCTATGGCGAGACGGTCCGCCCCACTTTCAAGCTGGGCCGTCTCGCCAGTTGACCTATTGGGTCCATTGGATGTCTTTCCAATGCTCTTGACTACGACATTCGACTTGCCATCCCCGCCCCGTCTGCTTTCCACAAGGAGGTGGCTGAGGCGTCCAAGAGGCTCCGATCTACATGAGACCAAACACTCTGAAACTTCCTGCTGAAGGGAGGATCATTCCCTGATAGTTAATCAATAATTCCCTGTTCCGAAGGGCGCCCAGATCAAGCGAAACTGGCACAACTCTCGTAGATCCAATGCCATAGAAGAGTTCTGTACCGAGATCCAGAGCAAAGACCGAGAATTTCTCTGTAATATTCCCTGTTAACGGGAATTGGCCGGAGAGCGGTTCGCTCTAGACTCTATCCACCGCCATCTCAAATCAAATTAGTCACTTACAAGAATTCAAGCTGAGAGCGATCGACCGTCTTAAGAGAATCTGATGTCCGATAGGTGTCCCATCGTAAGGCGCGTGCCTCCCCGATTCCGCCAGGAGCAATACGGTCGGCTCATGTCAAGAAGTGCATGGAGGACGCATCCTGCGACCTTTTGCCGGAGCTCGGCAGAGGTCAAAGGCATTCCAGAAGAGCAATTATAGAAAAACCACGGACATGCGGGGATCATTCGAAAACAGCAGGGTGCCGGCGGGTTGTGAAATACAGATCGATGAGGAGATGCCCCTTTTGTAAAGACCTAGTCCGGCTCAGGTCCCACTCGTGATCTTCTTCGGTCCTGCAGGGGCAACCGAGGTTTTGGCCTTTACACCGAGGGCAACGTTCCCAGTCACACCCATCCAAATGCAACTCCCCTTCGATGACGCCACAATCGTGGCACGGAGGTTCCGCCTGCCTCTTCCATAACGCGGCATCTTCTTTGGTAGGGCCCTTCCACAACGGCTCTTTCCCGTAGCGAATCCGTCGATAGGTTTTCCCGGAGAGGCGCACAGTTCTTTCCATCTGCGCCTGCGCATAATCGTCGATCCACTCAAGGGTGGAGTAGATATCCTGTGCGATCTTCGCGATATCCGAATCAGGGATCTCACGCTCCAGCCGGTGCAGCCCCGCGTCCTCAGAGAGTGAACTTTGTAAAGAAGCTTCCGGACCTCTTTGGTGCGAAGAATATTTTGCGCGGCGCACAGCCCAATCAGTGCTTTGAAGGGTGGGCTTGCGTTCCTTGCGGATGTTTCAGTTTCTGCAGCATCCACTGTGTAAGGAGATCGTCCGTGTCACGGATAAACTCGTACCCACCAATCTCCTTCAGGCTGAGTTTCTGATACGAAGTTCATACTAGTGCGCGGTTGGCTCGAGCAGTTCTCCGCCAGCCAATGTGCGGTTCCACTAAAGAGATGTTTGAGGATTTGTACTGGATAGGTGACTCTGAAAAACGAGATGACCGCAGTTCCTCGAAGATCGGCGTCACGACGACCTTCGCCACCTCTCTACGATTCACCACGCCGCACAGATAACAGATAATAGTAGAGGCCCCGTGAAGCACGATTTCCTGAAGAAACGAGTCCAGGTCCCAGGCGTCGCTCCCCGATACAGCGATCGTGAAGGTTCCTCAATCGCCCTCTGAGGCCGCGATCGATACGGAGTGTTTCAGCGCTGCCGTACGCAAGAATCGAAGAAAGTCTTTCGTCTCCTGGTAGAGGGCGTACGGGTGGAGTGATTGACAACTTAGCGTCTGGCACCATAGACGGAGTTTAAGGGGGCCAGTCAGCGTTGACCGAGGACCTCCCGTTGGGACAGAGACCAGAAATACGCGGACATCGTTCGAGTGTTTGTCGAATCAGCCCGGCGATTCTCAGAATGGAGCGACCCGCACGCTAAACCCGATCGAGATCTGTAAGCGGTATTTCCAGACGACGGGGTTGCTAGTGCCGGTAAAACCGGTGGGAAGCGCTCCCGTACTGAACCTCGGCGTCAAGCCTTGGGAGCGTCCGCGATCGGCTTCGTGTCGCGGTGTGAATCTCATTGTGACTGGGCTTGAACCACCGTCGCCTAGGTGGTGGGTCCGCCAAGTGGCGTTGTCTCTGTGTGTCTACTTCGAGTTGTCTGCGTGGCTTGGCGTTCAGCGTCCAGGGGATCGCCTTTCTGGGAAACTCGCACTTGGCCCCTTCGCTTCGGAGCGACAGATATTGGTGAACAAAGGCAATTGCCATACCGCCTTCTCCCACAGCACTAGAAACGCGTTTGATGGAGCCGTGACGGACATCCCCAGCATAGAAAACGCCGCATCGGGTGCCCAAAGCGGACTCCAACGGCCACTCAGCAATCAGCCCCAGATACTACTCGCTCAAGACGTCGATCAAAACACCTTCTCGCCTTGGTCCACCACGTTCTTGCCTGTCGAGGCTCGCTGCTCACCGAGCGCGGTCACTCCGAATGCTTAGATTTCTCCAAAATTCCGGGCGATAAGCATGTATTCCTATTCCGAGCGGCCCACTCCATTCTAAGAACGACGCCCAACAGGGCGCAGTATGTGGAGAGTACACCCGCAAACCACACAATGGGATCCTGCGCTAGTTTCATCATCACGAAAAAGAAGCCTCTTTACCTCAGCAATGGGGCGATAAGGTATCGGCACCGAAGAGCTTGAGTAGAGGTTATCGATCCATCTGTGACAATAGCCCGGAGGTAGCAGTAGCGAGACTGGTAGCAGCGGTCAAATCTCGGTACGCGGTCTGAATCGCTGCGAGGGACCGCAGCGGTTCGGCGGCTGGGCAGTCTGGCCTACTGAGAGTGCTCGCTTCCATTTCGTTTGCTAGTGGCAAGGAGCGATCAAGACTGACTCTTCTCTCACGTGCGCCTCGCTTCCTGAGTTCCACCGCCCATCTTCATTCCGGTGAGGATACTTGACGGGCGGGACTAACCAGTGATTTTGCACGGGCGGGGAAGCGACATTCCAATCACAAACTTAGAGAATTCAAACGCACTCCAATTGTTTACTTCAAGCGGGTGCGCTCCACTAGTAAGTGCATCCGGCAGACTCGAGGGCCTGAGTCAGCTGGCCGGTCTTGAACGTGGAGTCCTGGATATCGAATTTGAACCGGATGGTTGACAAAGAGGACAAACGGTCGATCCAGCGCCGGTCATGCCTGCCTTCGAACATCTCAGAGTGAGCAAATAGGGTTCTGCCGCCATCGGCAACGGCCCAATCCTCGAATGTACTGTTGGCCGGCTCAGATCCGAAGCCCATCCGTATCGTTGGAATTCCCCGATTGAAGTCGACCGCGCGTCCTCATATAAATGAGGATCTTCATATATATACGGAGTCGCGCCTTGAACGGGAACCCCCCCGGTCTTGGATCTGGTGCGATTTTTCCACACCTCTCTGATCGATCCAGGATGCCAGCCAGTACCTTCAAACGCACTCTGGACCGATCAACTGTGGCCGTAAGCCGATATCACCCATGCAATCAACGCTATGACCAAAAAGTGCAGTACCCCGTTACATAGGTAAGGTTTATACCAAAGAAGGAACCTCGGTTGAGCATGGATGGACAGGGAGGAGGCTCATGCAATTGAGCACCTTTGTAAGAGTGCGGTATGCGCGTGATGGTTACAACTAGACAGGTTCTCTTAAGACAGTCCGCACCTAGAGCGGCAGGATGGCTAGAGCTAAATGACCAAGTTAACCCCCTGCACTAAACAAAGCGTCTATCGTGCCGCGGGAGCAATGCTTCTCTCGCTCGCAGCGCACAGCGCCTTTGCTCAAGTCGCTCCGCCGGTTCAATATGCGCCGAAGGTCTCAATTTTTACTGAATTTACCGATGGCAAACCCGACTTTGGTAATTACGGCGATTTGGCAGTTTACGGTTTTACGATCGGCGGATTTACGGAATCGCCACACATTCTTAACCTCGAGATGAGAGGCTCAATCCTACGATCGGGCGGCGACGATCATGCGGAAACAGCACTATTCGGGGTTCGTGCCCCATTGCACTTTGCACGTGTCTCTCCATACTTATCACTGCTTGGAGGTGGAGGCCAGTCGTGGTGGTATACCAATGCGCCAGGCAAGGGACCGAAGCCGGTCCAGAGAAAGGGCGTAGGTCCCCAGTGGATGGCTGTAGCCGGGGTTGACGTTCGCATGACTCACAGTTTCAGCCTGCGAGTGGGAGAGCTATCGTACTCAGACGTGCGCGTGGGCGGCCGGACGCTAACAGCGCTGACCGCAAGTGCTGGCGTTGTTTATCGACCGCAGTGGTTTTTGAAAGGCAGCAACTAGCGCTCGCCATAAGATCGCCTGGGCGCATCGCCGGCCACTTGCCCTCGTATCGCAGGGCGCTGTCCTCCCTTCACTCTCGTGGTGACGAACTCCGCGACTCGTATCGAAATCGTCACACCGTAGCGAGCGAGCACACCTCTGTCTCAATTTTTGTTAGCCCTTCATTTGAACGGAATGATGTTTGGCAATGCCGCTCTCCGAGCGGCGAGGTCAGGCGCACTGTCTTGCAACTAGTTCATCTAATAAGCCGCCCTTATTTGTACTGCAAATTGCAATACACAAATACAACTTAATGATTACGGAAGAAACCTAATTCCTATCTTAATATCCGTCTTGTCATAACGAGAGCGACATGAACAACGACTGTACTAGGGCTACATGTCAGTGGCTGGCCCAAAATGCGACCGCCAAGAATCGGCAAGAGAGAACAAGAGGCAACCGATGAGTAAGAGGGAATCCGCTAACAGCCTCGATAACGACCTGACCATTCAGGCGTTGCTGGCAATACTCAGACGACGCCGAGCACTCATCACGGGGACGACAGCGGTCTGCTTTACATTGGCAGCGCTCTTCTGCATTTTCACGAGTCGACGCTACTCTGCCACGGCAGAGATCCAGGTGCAGAAATCGAGCTCCGATGGCCTGGGTCTCGAAAGCATGATGTCATCTGCCGGCGGGGACGCGACGGATGCGCTTGACGCGAACATTACCCTGCAAACGCAGGCAAATATCCTTCAGTCGGATACTCTCGCTCTCAAGGTGATTCAAGAGCTGGACCTTGAACACACCAAGGATTTCAAGCCCAGGTTCAATCCGATCGGTTGGGCACTCGGGCTAGTGACGCCGGCCGGTCCCAAAGATCCGACAAATGTGACGCTGGAGCAGGCGCCCCGGCGCCGGCTTCACATGCTCGAGGTATTTACCAAAAATCTCACGGTCAAGCCAGTGGCAGGCACGCGGCTGATCGATGTGACCTATCTCAGCACCGACCCGAAACTGGCAGCCGCCGTGGTGAATCACCTCACGCGGGGGCTGGTCGATTACACCTTCCAAACACGCTACGACGCGACGAACGAGGCCGCTGGATGGCTCAGCGCACAACTCGACGATCTTAAGAAGGAAGCGGAGACCCTTCAGGCACGTGTCGTCACTCTGCAGAAGGACTCGGGCGTCTATTCGCTTGGCAGCGATTCGACAGGTAAAGAACTGGCCTATAGCGCAACTCTGGATCGACTCCAGCAATCCACGGCTTCCCTTACAGCGGCAACCTCGAGTCGCATAATCAAGGGCGGTCTCTATGAGGTCATACGGAAGGGTGACCCTGAATTGATCTCCGGGCTCGCGGGTTCATCGATGGCCGGAAGTTCGCCCGGTATTAACAACTCGCTTTCGCTCATTCAGGCATTACGGCAGCAGCAGGCGACACTTGGGGCACAGATTGCTACCGACAACTCACGAATGGGCAGTGCCAATCCCAAACTCGGTGACGAGCGCGCGTCCCTCGTAGCAATCAATGAACAGATCAAGGCCGAGGTAGCGCGCATCGGCCAGCGTGCGGAGAACGATTACCGTTCCGCTCAATTGGTCGAAGCGAGCCTTCAGGGCGTTTACGACCAGCAGCGCGCAGCCGCCAACAAGCTCAACGACAAGGCGATCGAATTTATGATCGCCAAGCAGGAGGCGGAAAGCAGCCGCACTCTCTACGAAACGTTGAATACCCACTTGAAAGAAGCGGGCGTCCTGGAAGGACTTCACTCTTCGAACATCACTGTGGTCGACCCAGGTCGGGTCCCAGCCAAGCCGGTCAAGCCGAATGTTCCACTCTACCTCGCTCTGAGCCTGGTCGGTGGCGCCTTCCTTGGAGGTGTCGGCGCGTTGTTCCGTGACGCAACAGATGATCGGATCCAGTCGATGGAAATGGTTGAGGCGGCGCTCGCCACACCAATTCTCGCTATTCTGCCGCTCGTGAATGGAGGCGCAGCTCGGAACGTCGCTTCCTACCTACCATCCCGTTCTGGAATGAAGCATCTGTCAGCAGGAGCCGATGAACTCGCGGCGGCACGCCGGCTGCCCGCGATCGATGGACCGCAGACTGCGTTCGTTGAGTCGCTGCGCTCCCTCCGCACATCCATCCTGCTTTCGCGTTCCGGCGCTCCGCCCAAGGTAATTCTTATTACGAGCGCGACCGAGGATGAAGGCAAGAGCACCGTCTCAATGAACCTGGCAGCCGTCTTTGCCCAGTCGAATTCCAGAGTGCTTCTGGTTGAAGCAGATATGCGCCATCCCGGCCTCACGCGTCGCTTCGGCTATGAGCGCGTTGGTGGAACTGGTCTGAGCAGCATGCTGTCCGGGGTGGACTATCAGAACGTCCCGACCATCGAAGCATTCGTGGAACTTCCCAGGCTGCGCGTTCTTCCTGCTGGTCCCATGCCACCGTACCCCGCTGAGTTGCTCGGGTCCGATCGTATGCATGAGTTAGTCCAGGGCTGGCGCGGAATGTACGACGTTGTCATCATCGACTCGCCGCCGCTGCTCGCCGTCGCTGACTCACAAATTCTGGCACGCGAGTCTGATTTAACGATACTTGTCGCGCGGCACGGTCTCTCCACCAGGAAGAGCCTGGAGCGAGCCTATCGCAAGCTGGTCGCCGATGAGGAGAAGGTAAGCGTGGTGCTCAACGGAGTCAGCCGCGACTCAGTGTCCTATGGCGAGTACTACGGCTACACAGGCGGCTCCAAGTACTACACGGAAAACTAATTCCGCGAGAAAGGGAACTGCGATGAAGAAAGTCATATTCGTTTGTCTTATGAGTCTCTCGCTGGCTGCCGTCGCGCAGTCCGGGGAGAGCCTCCGCATCGGACCAGGCGACCAGATCCACGTCACCGTCGTCGATTCCCCGGAACTCGACCAGCACCCGCGCGTTACGGATGCCGGTGAAGTGCCGCTGATTGGCGTCGGCGCCGTCAAGATTGCGGGACTCACCCCCGCTGAAGCAGCCACGGTTGTTCATGACAAATTGATCGCGGCCCACTACCTCAATCACCCCGAGGTCACTGTGACAGTCGAGCAATACGCGACGCAGACCGTCTCGGTGCTCGGCCAGGTGCGTGCCTCGGGAGCGTATCCCATCGGCACAGCTCGTCCGGTAGTCGACATTCTCGCGTTGGCGGGCGGTCTGAACGAGGTCGCGGACAGAAACATCGTCATCGAGCGGCGTGGCGATCCGGACCATCCGCTGCACTATAACCTCGCGAACGATGGCGTCTTAGCCCTTCAGACCTCTGTGCTGGTTTATCCCGGCGATACCGTGATGGTGCCGAAGGCAGGCATCGTGTATGTCCTCGGTGACGTGAACCGGCCCGGTGGAATCGTGATGGATAACAACTCCAGTGAGTTGACGCTGCTACAGGCACTGGCTCGGGCTGGCGGTGTTTCGCGTACGGCCAAGCAGGGTCATGCAAAGCTACTGCGCAAGGACGCGACCGGCTACCACGAGACTCAGCTGTCGCTCGGCGAAATCCAGAAGGGGAAGCAGCAGGACATCGCGCTCGCCCCTGGCGATGTGCTGTACGTGCCGTTCTCTTATGCAAAAAATATCGCGGTATCCGGATCGTCAGGGATCATCTCCTCCCTGTCCTCGGCTGCCGTCTACAGCATGCCATAAGGCTGCTCAACCGCTGTCTCTTGATGCCTTGCAACAGAGTCGCTCCGTCGTTGTGCTCAATCCGGCTCGTCTTACCTGCCCGGCCTACTCGTATTTGGAATGCTTGTTTTCAAAGTGGTCTTATTCCTCCAAGGCGCCGCAGAGGTTAATGCGGACAGGACTGTAACATATGTCTCAAATCGGGATAGCTCGCTTCCTGGGAATTTCAGTTCAGCCGATGACCATGGCCGCATTGACGGACACAGTCATCGAAAGAGTATCCACCAATCAGAAGTCCGTCATCGCGAATCACAACATGCACAGCCTCTACCTCTTTCACAAAGAGGCGGCAGAGGGGCCGGATGGCCCCTTCCAGCGTTACTTCAGCCGGGCTCACTACACGCATATTGACGGCATGTCGATTGTCCTGCTGGCGCGACTCTATGGGCATACCGCAAACCGTATTCACCGGGTCGGCTACACCGATTGGCTCCCATCCCTCATGGACTCGGCCGTGGAGAGGAACTGGCGCGTCTTCTATCTTGGCTCGGCTCCGGGTGTTGTGGACATCGGCGCCCTCGCGCTACAGAAGCGCCACCCCGAGCTTCAGCTCGAGTACCGCCATGGTTACTTCGACATGGATCCCGAGGGTTCTGAAAACAAGAACGTCCTGCAACGGATCGCCGACTTTCAACCGCACCTGCTGATGGTCGGCATGGGCATGCCGCGGCAGGAGCGTTGGATTGAGGCAAACCTCGACGCGATCCAGGCCAACGTCATCCTGGCCACCGGTGCTGTGCTCGACTATGTCGCCCGTGTCATCCCAACACCGCCGCGGTGGTCTGGCCCCTTGGGGCTCGAGTGGGCCTTCCGCCTCGCGGCGGAGCCCAGACGTCTCGCCTCCCGGTACCTCATCGAGCCGTGGACGCTAGTCCCGACCATTCTGCGAAATCTAACGTTCTCTCAGCCTGCGTTACCCCAGACCACGAATAACGAACTGGAAGTGGCTGTCCGCAATCCGTAACAAAGTCGTCCGGCTCAGATAAGTGCAAGGAGATCCATGAACGAACAGCCTCAGGTGAGTGTGGTGATCACGACGCGCAACCACCCCGAGCTCGTCACTCGGGCGGTGAGATGCGCCTTGCCCAATCCTCCCTGGCGACGAGATCTGATAGGTAAACGTGTACTTCGCGCTGAGACTCGTGAGGGCTCAACTTGCACAGGAAGGGCAACTTGACTAGTGATCTAATGTTGCCGCTGGTCAGTGCCGTTGTGCCCACGCGCAACCGCCCCGACCTCGTCTGCCGCGCCGTGCGGAGCGCGCTCGATCAGACCTACCCGCATCTTGAAGTGGTAGTCGTGGTTGACGGACCTGACCCGGCCACAGTTGCGGCCCTTGAAGAGCTGAGAAATCCGTGTGTCAGGATCATTGCACTGTCCGACAACGTCGGCGGTAGCGAAGCACGAAACATCGGCGTGCGGGAAGCTCGCGGTGAATGGATAGCGCTGCTGGATGATGATGACGAGTGGATGAACCGAAAGGTTAAATGTCAGTTAGAAGCAATTCTGAACCAATCCCCCAACGTGGTTTTCTCCGCAACCGCATATCTCGACAAGAGGCAAGGTGGTGCTCACCCGGCAGCCGCGGCGATTTCCGCTGCCGGATGAGCCAATTAGCAAGTATATTTTTTCAGAGTTGGATGCGTGTGGCCGGCGAGATTGCTTCATCCAGACCTCGACTTGGATAATCTCGCGGAAATATCTCTTAGCCCATCCCTTTACGTCAGGATTAAAAAGAACCAGGATACGGATTGGTTGCTTAGGTTCTTTCCTGCGGACCCGGCGCATAGGCGTTCGTTGATGAACCGCTGGCATCATTCATCTTGAGCCGAATATCCAGCGGATAAGCACGACGATGGATTGGAAACAGACGTACGACTGGGCAGCGGTCAACGAGGCTTATTCACCTCGAGATCATTTGCATATCTCCTCATGAGAGAGTGTTGCCGGTCCGCGTCGCGCCAAATGGAGTCCCTGAGTATGATCGCTTCTTTTGGAGCCAATACGATCGTCGGGAACGATACATGGCAAAGCTTCTGTATACGCGCTGATTGCATTTGGTCATAACGCTGCGCTGTCACTGAGGAGATGCTTCCAGTCGGCGAGAATGTGGGAGCACAATGATCCGTATTGGCCATCCCGCCTCATATGCTCTAGAGCGGCATGCGTCAATCTGGAGCCTGGTGTCCGCGTGGGTTCTGATGATTCCTCTGCGTTACCTCAGCGGGGCACGGATCCTTTTGTCCAGCATGCTCTGGGCGAACAGCACGTTACCGACAACTACCGGCTTTGGAGACGCGAGAATGCCGGACTGGCTCAACACAGTGTGAAATACGGCCGCAGTTGCGCAGAGGTAGGAGGTGCCAATGGAAAATAAAGACGTCGAAATAGTTCGGCCGTGGGGTTGGGAGCTACCCTCAACTTCACCATTTTCAAGAACGCCGTCCCGACCCCAGCATCGGCAGCCGGAAGATTTTGACGCAAAATTTGACTTCCGTACCATAATCTACGACGCGTTTTATCTCCCAGAGCGTAATGAACTGCGGATCATCGGCCCGCCCTTTCTCAGCCTGCACGCTATGGCTAGTGGGGGTAGTAGCTACTTCGGGCGTGGAGACTTTCCCGGTCCTCGTACAAGAGTTAGATCGTCATATGCGTATCACAGTACAGCTGCGGGGAAGGCCAGACCACGTCGTCTTGCAGTCGCAGATGGGCGATATGCGGGTGCCCGTTATCGAGGCGGATCAGAAGACATTCGCAGGTAAAAGGGTATTGCTGACACTCTCGAAAAATAACCGACTAGAGTGGATCTGTGATTGGATTCGTTTTCACCAGGATCATCATGGGGCCAATGCAGTATTGCTTTACGATAACAACTCTACTTTGTATAGCCTAGATGAGTTGGCCTCAGCGATTGCAAATTTACCTGGAATCGAGGCCACTAAAGTCATCCATTGGCCATATAAATACGGGCCTCAGGGGCATGGCGGTGGCTTTTGGGACTCGGACTTTTGCCAGAGCGGAGCACTGGAAGATGCAAGATGGCGATACCTTCAGCGTGCGCGCTCAGTGCTAAATGTCGATATTGACGAATTGGTGTTGCCCAGGTCACAGTCTGTGTTTGAACGGGTGGAGGCGGGCCCTCCGGCTACATCGCGTTTAGGGGACAGTGGGTGGTCGACGCGAGCAGTGACAAGGGCGAATGTCTTGAAACCAAGCCACTGCTGCATAGAAGTTATTTTGTACGGCTGAGGCCCCGTTGGGGCATTTCCTCGTGGAAACGCTGGCGAGTGGTTCCCAGACGAATTAACACCTGCCCACCTAAATGGGCAGCGGTCCCCAATCGACATCCGAACCAAGCTCAATGGCAGGTACACCGCGTGCAGGGTATTGCCGGCAGCAGGAGCATTAACGCGCGTGTCAAATACAGACATCTGCGCCCCATCAATACCAGTTGGAAATACAGTAGGCGTGTCGCCGAACCTTTCTCGGCGAAGCTGCACACTGTGGACCACGAATTGCTCGATAGTTACGAGAAAGTTGCCTGGGGCAAGAAGGAGAGTGTCCTTTGGGCTGCACAGTGACTGGCTTCGGAGGTGAGCTTACGACCTCGGCAACGCGGTCGGAGCTCCAAGACACTCGTTCCATACCATCTCGCAGATGTGATCACTTGGTCTCTTCTTCTGCCACTGCTGTATAACTCCGGGTTGTGCTCGGCAACTCACAGGACCGCTCCCCATGGACCTCCTCAGCGCCAGCACCACAGGTCCTTGGGCCGTGGTGAACAAATCATATATGCTTCTTCTATGGCCATTGTCGTTCTGTGGCTACTTGTTTCCCGTGTGGAAAACCATTCTCACCATCGGGCAGCGCCAGCTCTGGTTAGTCCGTGATGGTTTGCTTGGCCTTACTCTCGACCATTTGTTCCCAAGATGCCGGAACCACCGCTCTGCGGGCAATGTGGTTAGCCGTCGACACCTGTTTCATACTATGGTTTGCTTCTCGCTTCGAGTGGAAAGAGCAGATGCAGCTCCTAGATCGTTACAGGGACCGTGGGGGCGTTGTTGAGCCTCGCGGCAGTAATCGCGATACCTAGCAGGGGTCTGGACACGATGCACGGCGGAGCTTGGCAAGGAGTCTATTATTCGAAGAATCACCTAGCCCGCGCGATGTTATTCATGTTGCTGCCAGCCTTCCACCTTAGAATGCCAAAGCGCGCAGTGTCTAACCTATTGCGATTGGGGTATATCGCGCTATTACTCATCGTGATAGTTATGTCTGAGTCGAAGACCGCCATAATACTGGCACTTTTCTACGTCGTTTATTGGTCGTCTATCCGCATTGTCACACGTTTCGATGCCTTACGAGAATAGTATTGGCGGCACTCGGTCTATATGCTTAGCTGTAGCCGCTGTCTTCATTTTGCCGAACTTAGACGCATTCCTCCACATTTTCGGGGCGACTCCAGCCTTACGGGAGGACAACAATCTGGGTGCGTTAATCATATCTGCGATGAAGCATCTCAGCCTAGGCTATGGCTACCAGGCCTTCTGGGTGAGTGGTGCGAGTGAAGGTACTGATGCTTTCGCGAGGGTGTATTCGCTAATGCATTTCACTATGTCCTATTCCCACAGCGGGTATATCGATGTAGTACTTCAGTTGGGACTAGTCGGACTCGGCATCGTCATTTTTAGCCTAATACGGATGATGCTGAGGTCATATAGCGTCTTCTTGAGAGGGTGGTCGCAGAGGCGGAGTGGGCCACCGGCGTCCTACTGATTACGATCCTGTACAACATCGATGAAGTGACATTCATACAGCAAGGGGGTCTCAATTGGATGATCTTCGTGCTGGCGTCCATCAGTCTTGCACGTCTCGTGACGGAAGGAAGTGCAAAAAACCATCTCACGCCGGCATTGGCAGGTGAACCGTGAGCGGATATCTGCACCGCGCCATGCGTGACCTCAAGGGCCCGATGGGGAGTAATAGCGCCTGGATGTTGGTGGGGCAAGGTTCGTCAGTCATAGCGCAGGCGCTCTACTTCGCCCTCATTGGTCGGCTGCTGGGAAGCGCTGGATACGGTCTCATCGTCGGCGCATCCGCTGCCGTGTCCCTGTTGAGCCAGTACAGCTCTTTAGGATCGGGTCTGCTGTTAATTCAGAATGTGAGCCGGAGGCGCTCCGAATTCAGCTCCTACTGGGGAAGTGCGCTGCTGACGCTGGGCAGCCTGAGTATGATCATCCTGCTCGTGCTTGTCGGAGCAGCTCCGTGGATCGTGGGCAGAGCGAATGTAACAACTCTTGGCATTCTGGCATTCAGTGATGTCGTATTCGGGCAGCTATGCACAATGTCGAGCCAGGCATTCCAGGCGCATGAACGAATGCGTAACGCAGCCTTTATCGGGACATCGACATACACCTTGCGACTTGTGGCTGCGGCAGGGTTCTACTGGAAATGCGGGCAGATCACGCCACAAACATGGGCACTGGCGACACTCTGCGTAAGCGCCTGCACCGCCATGGCAGCTGTTTCCGCAGTGACAATGGCCTTCGGCCGGCCGATCTTCAACTTCCGTGACGCCGTGCACCGGACCAGGGAGGGCGTGGTGTACGCATTCTCGAATTCAACCGCATCAGCCTATAACGACCTAGATAAAACAATGCTGGTCCATTACCAGATGAATGCAGCCGCGGGAATCTACTCCCTGGCCTATCGCGTTGTCGACATCGGAACAATGCCGATCAGGGCTATCCACGCAGCGGCATTTCCGCGCTTTTTTCAGAAGGGTGCACACGGAATCTCGTCTGTCAGGAATTTCGCGGCAAGAATACTCTCCCGGACATTGCCCATCGGCTGCGTAGTGTGTGGAGCTATGTTCATCGCAGCTCCGCTGCTTCCGCGCATCGCGGGACCCAACTTTTATCCCAGTATCGCGGCTCTACGCTGGCTGTGCTTGATTCCGGTCTTCCGTGCATGCCATCTAAGTGCAGGTGATGCCCTCGTGGGAGCAGGACATAAAACGATTCGGCTATGGTGTCAAATTGGTGCAGCAGTCATCAACTTTGGATTGAACCTCGTTCTTATACCGCGCTTCACCTGGTACGGCGCCGCATGGGCCAGCCTCGCCACCGACGGCGGCTTAGCGATAGTGACATGGGTACTTCTGGCAGTCATGCGAGGGAAGGACCCTGAAGCCGTGGCCCCGCTGCGTCAGCCACTAGGCGCTATCCGGGGTATGGCATGATATGCGTACTGTAGCCATATTCCGCGAGCGTCTTCTTCCTGTCAGCGAAACCTTTATCGCCGCACAGGCGGCGGCACTGAAGGACTACACTCCAGTATTCGTCGGGCTCGTAGCGACGGCGCGCAGCCTGCCGCTCGACGGGCAGAGGGCTCTGTTGAGGAACTCGTCGAGCACCCTGGCAAAATGTCGTGCGAAGGCTTACCGGCAATATCCTTACGCACCCAGTTTCCATCGCGATATCAAACGATTTCGTCCGGACCTCATTCACGCTCACTTCGCTACTGACGGCACAAACATGCTTGGCCTTCAAGATCGTCTAAACGTGCCCAGCATCGTGACGCTGCACGGTTATGATGTCACGACGCGAACGGAGGAATGGAAACGCGGGGTGTATGGCAGGCGCTATCTCGCGAGGCTACCCAGACTGTTTCAACGGACGTCCCGATTTCTTTGCATCTCGAACGCAATCAGGCAGCGTGCAATCAGCGCAGGCTTCCCTGAGGCGAAGCTTGTCGTCCACTACACTGGCGTGGACTGTGCTCGATTCACACCACTGGAATCGAGTCAACGCGACCGCGCTCTCATTGTCTTTGTGGGTCGCCTCATAGAGGTGAAAGGCTGCGAATACCTCTTGCGCGCGACGGCCTTGTTGGAGTCCCAGGCAGGCATGAACGCGCCACCGGCGCTGGTCGTCATCGGCGACGGCCCACTGCGTGGAGAACTGGAAGCCCTCTCTCGTCGATTGAAGCTGAACGTTCAATTCCTGGGCGCTCAGCCATCCGAAGTTGTCCGTCAGTGGATAGGCAAGGCTCGGGTGCTCTGCAATCCCAGCGTGACTTCAGCGGAGGGAAACGCCGAAGGATTCGGCATGGTATTCGCGGAAGCACAAGCGATGGGAACCCCCGTTGTTGGCAGCCGCTCCGGCGGTATATCCGAGGCAGTGTGCGATGGAAAGACCGGCTTGCTGGCACCGGAGCGGGATGTGACTGCGCTTGCCACACACCTGCATCGCTTTCTGACGGATGACGATTTTTGGCAGACTTGCAGTATCAGAGCAACAGCCTGGGTGCGTGAACGGTTCGACCTTCACAAGCAAACGCGCCTGCTAGAGAATATCTACGAAGAAGTTGTTATGGAAGCAAATCGTAAGTCGCGTCCACCATCTGCCTGCGATCAACACCCTGTCGGTACTCCGAAGGTGACGATCGCCGCTTGTGTCGGGCCTATCGGTATCTCGAAGGAACCATCGTTCGGCGTGAGCACGTCCCATCCAACCGTGCCCGTTGGCGATCCGTCGGTGCTGGTATCAAAAGTTTGATACGTCGTCCCCGCGAAGTTCGAAAATATCTTCAGTCCGCTGGTGGAGCTGTAGGATGGAGCCTCGAGATAGCACACGCTCGCGGTAGAGGCGCTCTGGGCAACAACGACCTGAGCACCATTGGCGATGTCACGATTGACCATAATCAGCCGCTCTGTGCCGGCGCCGTCCACCGTAGACCAGCCATCGATGTTCGCGTTGGTGCTGACGGAGGCAGGGGAGATGGTCGAGTTCGCGCCATTGATCGCTCGCGCGAAGAACAACATCCCGTAGTAGAGTGGCGCTGTCGCCGGAGAGGAACCGCGGTTGTTGAGCGAGAATGATCCTCCACCTCCTGCCGTAATGAAGAACGGAGTGTAGTAGTTATAGCCTTTGCCGGCGAGCATGCCGCCGTGAATATTAATTCCGTCTACTCCTTCGGCCGCCAGCTTCGCTGCGTTATCGAGAAACCACAGCGCCGACTCGAACGCGTTGCTCACCCCCGCCGCACCCGCCGCCCCAGGCTGAGTTCATCTCATCGACCCTATACGCCATCCCAAGCGCGTGCGCCGCCTGCAACTCGGGCAGCGCGAGAGCCGGGCCGTTATCCGCCGCAGTGGTCAACAGGAAACCGGACGTGGCAGCGTTAGCCCCCGCATAGTAGTGCTGCGTTACCGTCCCCAAGCCTTTGCCCTGGTTTGTGGCAAGAATGTCCTGAATGTTTGGCGTGAAGTCACGATGGCTGCCATTGAAAGAAGCGAAGCTAGGTCCCATCAGATTGGACGTGCAGGACTGGGCCGCAAGTACTCCGGCGAGATACTGAGACAGTTCGCCAGAGTACGTATTTGCCGTCCATCCGACAGTGGTATACAAATCCGGTTCGTTGCCGATCTCGAAAGCCGCGATCGACCCCGAGGGCATTCCGGCGCAGTACGCTGCGGCCTGCGCTTTCGAAGCAGGGAGATCATCCGAGACCATATTCAGACCAAAACTGAATTTTGCACCCGTGTCCCGGGCGAACTCGCTCATCGCTTGGACGGACTGAATGCCGGTCGGCGTGCCGCATGATCCGCCGGTGTCTGTGCTGTTGCCACCGATGCGAATCGACATC
This sequence comes from uncultured Acidobacteriaceae bacterium, assembly GCA_963815025.1. Taxonomy (GTDB): domain Bacteria; phylum Acidobacteriota; class Terriglobia; order Terriglobales; family Acidobacteriaceae; genus KBS-83. The sequence goes on from CAWFFD010000002.1 coordinate 2,113,981, forward strand.
GGCCCTGCGCCATATGCTCGAAGGTTAGCAACGTACTGCGCAAAGATAGCGTCAGCGCCGCCGGCGGATGCCTGCCCTAACACGGTCTGCGCGTTGCACCACTCCATCGAGAGCCCCAGGAAGTCTGCCGCGACCGGAACACCTGGGAGAGCCCCGTCTGCCGCGACCGCAGCACCCGGGTGAGTCCCACCTGCCACGGGGGTAGAACCGCAGCCGACGAGGAATGCCGTCAAGGCCAGTGTGGTAGCCATGGCTACAGTACGTGGATAATTCTTCATGTCGCGTCCTGCACATCGCAACACAGACACTTGCGGTGCAATGGACGAGCCGCCGGTGTCCACCGGGAATAACATGCGATTGCTGTGAATCGGGTCACCACAGAAGATCGTTTGATCCTCTTGATGGTGATCGAGCCGGTAGCTACAGGTACAACGAGAAGTCGTCGTGAGGCGACCTCTTCGTTTGGCGGGGTATGCTAAACAGATCGACATAGCCGAATCATCCCTTCACAGCGACCAGTTGCAAAGTCACGTGTGGTGTATTTATCGGCAGTAGCGCTTATTTCTAGTACCTTTCCGGAGCAATTACTAAGTCATTGTGGGAACGCACTACTTAGGTGGGGAAATAACTTTCCCCGACGGGAAATAAATTGTTATGACTGAGAAATAAGTTGTCCTGAGAATAAATAACTTGCCCAGAAAAAAAGGAGAGCAGTCTCATAATTCAGGGTGAAGGCCTTAGATCTTGAATAACCTTACAAAAAAGTCCGCGAAGCGACTTTGGGTTGACCTCGTTGGAGATCGCACTCGATCTGAGCGGATTGGGCTACCCGCCGAAAAAATCTTCGCGGCCCCGGCCGACTTTGGCTTGGTGCTGTGATCGCAGGTTTCGGAGTGGCTTTCGTCCAAAGGCTCCGAACTGGAAAAAGCCTCGCTAATGTGCCACCTTCAAAACCTAGTCAATCCCTGCTACCTTCGTTAACCTATGCAAGAGGCAGGCACTCTACTCTTACCCTGAGTTGATCGGTGTTTCCCGGCTAGAAGCATCTCCGCAGCAATATGTTTATCGGCTGCAAGGCAAACTTCATTACTGCTTCCCCGAGCGGTCACTAATTCAACTTGTGAGTGCCGACAATCAGGGAAAAAAGCTCGGGGAAAAGAGCCGGACGCGTCGAGTGGACGCAGTAGGGCTTATCGGTTGCAATCTTAGAAAAGTTTAAGGAGCAAGAGAGGGAACCCTTGGTCAACCACTAAGGATCGGCCACGGTCTAAGGTGTAAGCCTCGAGCCTTGTCCTGATTAACCTGCACCGCTACATGCATCAGCGGAACAGGCTGTAACAGCGCAATGAGGAAAATGAACTGTAGGTTATTGAACCTTGGAGTCCGGCGGGGGACTTGAATCTCCACAACCGTTTCCGGTCCGCGGATTTTAAGTTGTAAATCACCGCAAGAACGACCGATTTGCGGCTCCGCCTGCCAGTCGGTTTCCTTTGTAAAAGTTACCGCCCACGTAGCGTGTTTTCATCGCATTGGGCAATGCGTTTTGTACAATTCAGGCATTAGCGTGCGGCCCATGTTTCTCCGCCCCGAGTGCGCTTTTCTCTTCTATTTGTTAGCAGAACTGCTAACAAAAACTGGCGGTATTTGCGACAGGGAGCGAACTGAAAGCGCATTGCGTTTCAGTAGTCTCGCAAAATCATCAGCAGATGGAAGATCGTGCAGATCTACCTGGACGCGACCGATGCGCAGATGGAAGATCACCGACAACCGATGCGTGCATGGGGGCGCGAGGTAGCATTCATATCAGACTGCTGCCGAACAAAAGAACCTGCTCAGGATCGATTACAGCAGGCTCTGAGCCGGCTTGTCCTTTTACCTGCGATCTCTACGCTGGCTTTTTTAAGGTTGGGTGTTCGAAGAGGCGTCGGTCCGGTTCCCAACAGGCGTGAAGCCGTTCAAGCTTTCGACCCGCTGCTGCAATGCATCTCGATCCTCGCGCAATATCGCAATCGTCTGCACGTCTCCACTCTTATCGCATCGAGTCACAAGATCGTGGATATACTGCTGGAACTTCTCCGGTAGCGCGTTAATTTCGTCAACGGTGGGTAGGTCGATGCGGCTCGTTTCGTTTTATAGAGCACCGGTAATGATGATGCCACGGGCCGGGTGATTCTGGGCCGCCTCGCCAGGTCGGCAAGAGATTGTCTTGGTAACGAAATGCTGATTCCGCAGTTACCATAGCGGCCTTGCACGGTACATTTCCGCTGACTTTCCACGTTCGTTTTCCCGCCTGTCGGCTTTTAAGCGGATATCATCCAGGCCGGTGCCGCGTCCGATGTGTGACACGAATTTGTCTAGTGCTGGGGAGATGCGTTTGAAATTGGGACGAGCAGGGCGGGCTGCCCTTTGGATTGCAGGTGTTCTGTTTGGTATCGCAGCGCCTGATGCCTATGCAGGCGCTGCAACGACATCCACCAGTCTTTCCATGACAAACGGATCAGCTCCGCTGGCCTCTGGTGCCTCGGTCCCTGCTGGAACAGTGGTTACTTTTGTAGCCACAGTGAGAGCAGGGGGCACCGCGTTGAAACAAGGGCAGGTCTTGCTTTGCGATGCCTCACCGGCATTGTGCACGGACATCCATCAACATGGATTGGCGCAGTTGACCAGCACGGGCACTGCAAAATTCCGCTTTGTTCCTGGCTCCGGCAACCACAGCCATCGAGCCGTGTTTATGGGGACACCGAATGCGTCGCCGGCATATGCTGCCAGCACTTCGGCCTCGGTCAAGCTGACAGTCTCTCCATCGCAGTCCGGAAGGCAATCACCACGGCGACGACCATGACCGTCAGTAAGTCAACAGCAGGAGGGTTTGGATTAACGGCGACGGTGAACAGCGTTGTCGGCGTTGCTGGGCTGCCTGCGCTCACTGGGACGATCGCCTTCCACGACACGACCGGAAACGGCACGCTCTCGGGGGATCCGGTCGTAGGATCGCAGACGAGCGGTGTGAGCCTTGCGGATGGTGGTGCCGGTGTGCCGCTAGCGATAGATCCCACCGTCATTGCCGAAGCGGACTTAAACGGAGACGGTTACCCGGATCTCGTGGTGGGGAACTTCAACTCCGGCGGTGTGCTGCTGGATGTCCTGCTGGGCAAGCGGGATGGTTCCTTTGCCCCCGCCTCGAGCCTTCCCACGTGCTGTAAAAAACCAGCTTCTTACTGAGTTTATTTACCTGCAGAACGTGCAAAATCACGTACACAAACATTTCATCTCTAGAAAATAGCAAAGAGGCCAATGTCCCCAGCATCCTGACAGAGGCCGGCGATGCTGTGAATGCCGACATTAGCAACGACACAACCCCGGTGACGTCGAAAGGTGGCGCATGGTTCGTCATTGCCGATGATGTTCTCCCCAATTTGGGCAACGTCAGCGGTATCTTTCCCGTATACGGGCCCCAAATCCGGGCCACGATCGGAGTCGCAACGACTGCCCTGAACGACACGGTGGCCCGGACAAATGACTCGAGTGGAGCCTGCGCTAGTGCAGCAGGCGCTCGCCAATGAAGATATTTTGATGAAAGATCTGATCCAAACTCAGACCAGCCAGTTCGACAACACCATCACTACTCTTGGCAACGACTTCGCACGTATTGTTTCCGACTGAGGAAGGTTACAGGCCAGTCGACGAACCGCTCAGAAGCAACCAGTTTGTGTGGGATTCTGCGGCCGTAGGCACATACCTGAAAGTCCTCGACCTCAGCGCACACGGCCGGTATTATCCGTTGCTGATGGCCGGCAACTCGGAATTCTTTGTCACCCATATCCAGCACGCAGACGACGAATACGTCGGCAGGACCACCCACGAATGCAGTTACCAATATTTCTATCAAGCGCAGGACGCAAACTACACTGGCCCCAGCTCGGGAGAAATACAAGACTTCAGCTGGATGCTCGGAACCGCGTGGTATCCCGGAACGATTGACTCACAAAATACCAATAAATACCGGGCTGGCCACGTCATACACCGGCACACTGGGCATCACCGGATAGATTCCCATCATCGAGAACATTACTGTGCTGCAGTGAGGAAGGTGGTGACCTCTTTCAGGCGCGCATCCAAGCTTTCCGTCTGGTCCTTGGAGTATCGCTGCTGCAGGGCTATTTCCTTTGCCGCTTCGTCGTGCCGGCCGAGATGCGAGTATGCACGTGCCAGACGGTAATGGGCCCGAGCCAGAGTGGGTTTGAGCGCGATTGCTTTTTGCAATGCCGTAGTGCTTACTTGCCAATGCGATTCTTCCTGCTCGAGCACCCCTAACTGGTACCAAGCGTCTGCGAGTTTGGGGTCCGCTTTGATTGCTCGCTCGAGCAGTGCATGTGCCTTCGAATTGTCGCGCTTGTCGGCAGGCTGATGGAGGAGTGCCATAGCGGCATACGTTGCAGCTTCGGCATTTCTTGGGTGATGCTCGGCGAAGCTCTGCAGGTTGTCGCAGGCGGGGAGCGTGGAATCCGCTATCAGGGCGCAGTTGCGGCCTAACAGGCTCGCCCACATGGCGTTAGTCGGGTCGGCCACCAGCAACCCGGAGAAAACTTCGGCGGCCTCGTTATTGCGATTGTCGGCGTACAATGCTATGCCGCGCGCTGCTGTCAGCCGTCGGCTCGCGGGATATTGATGGATACCGTACTCGGCAACCTTCACTGCCGGTTGCCATGAGAAGTGCCGCAGCAACTCCACTACCCACGCATAGATATTCGGCTCGCTGGGATTGAGGTGCGCAGCGTGCGAGAAGTGTTGTTCTGCTTCGCGGTAATTCCCCAGTTGCTCCTCTGCTTCGCCGAAGAACTCTTCTGCTGTGTCGTCACGGCTATTTTCCGGAATTGCCTCGAGGACTCGCTTCGCTCCGACCGGATCATTACTCTGCAGAAGGGCGAGCACACGGTCGTGCGTCGTGTCCTCATCGAGAGGACCAAGCGCTCCGGCGGTCGCAAAGGCCTGTGCTGCGCGGGTGGGTTCGTGCATCTCCATGTATGCATGCGCCAGAGTAGCCTGTATCTGCTGGTCGCGCGGTTGAAGCTGTGCGGCCGCCACGAGTTCAGGCAAAGCCTTCTGCGGCTGGTTGAGTTTTAGGTATGCGGCTCCGAGGTTGCTTCGGGCGAGGGCTGACCGCGGCTGAATCCGCGCAGCACGCGTAAGCATAGGCAGTGCCTGTATAAGACGACCCGCCTCGGCAAAGATCAATCCTAAAGTCTCATTGATCTCAAAGCTCGCGGGATGGCGGCGTATGAGCTCTTCGAGAAGCGGTTGAGCCTCTTGGACGTGGCCCTGATCGTAGGCTTCGAGAGCATCGTGGAGTTTTGCTGTGTCGGCGACGGACATCTGAGTGGCAGAGGCGGCGGGAAGCCAAGCGGCTGTTCCGAGCACTGCTGCAAAAACCAGGTGCCGTAATTCCAGTATGCAGAATTTTAGGGGACGCAGGAAACAAGGCATGATCCTGGGAATCTCCGCAGCGGTGATCTGTGCCTTGCCGCTGATCGGATTGTAGTACGCCAGAGCAGATCTCCATGAGTGTGCGACAACCAGCTCCTGAAAAACCCTCACCCGGAGCTGCGTAATCTCTGTCACAAGACCGGGTGACAACTCCAGATTTGCCACGACATTCGTGACCGGCTGCTCATCTACCTTGCGTTGTCCACCGCGAGATTATCGAAAGAAGTATGGTCCCAACCCGAACCGATGCCGATCATGCCATGAGCGTGGGTTCGATCCCGGAGATCGGCGACCGTTTTTCCATCGATGGAAGCGCGGATCGTACTGCCCTGGAAAGTCAACGCCATGGTGTGCCAACGTGATGTGTCGAGCGCGGTTTGACCAGTGGAAAGCTGCTTCTCTGGCCTCTTATAGTCCGTCGCAAGCAGCATCCATTGGCCGTTCGCCTCGACACGCAGGACATACCCGCTTGGATAGCGCGTCTTCTGGTCCTGGAAGACATCGGCAGAATCGATGCGTCCGATGAGAGTCGCGGTGCCGCCGGCGGCCACGCGGAAATCCGTGCGCTCGCGGTAGTCGGTCCAGTGAATGTCTCCGGCCAGTGTCCATGGATCGGGCAGTGGTCCCCACGGGATCGGCTTCTGGGTAATAACCTGCTCCAGGCAGCGGCCCGTCCTGCCGGCACACGGATGGACCTCGTAGGCGCCATCCTGATCGGAGAGAAACGCCGGCGAGCGGAGCAGCGCGGTCTTCTCAAAGGACTCGTGATACGGGAAGGGAAACGGCTTATCCGGTGGCGGTGCCGCTGTGCCCTTGTGCTGGCCTGTGGTCGTAGTGATGGTGTAGAGCGAATCCGGATCGAAGGTATAAGTGAAGCCGCCATCACGCGGCGTGATATCGCCTACATGCTCGAACGTCCGTGTCTGGTTGGTTTCCCACACATGCAGTGTGCTGTGACCAAGCGATCTCTGGATTGTGACCTTCATGGCTGTGGGCTGCTTGGCGCTGATGGTCTCCACCACCATGCTCCAGTCTTTTCCGTTGGGCGCGGCGAGCGTGACGTAACTGCCCGGCGAAAGCTGGCCGGATGCGTTGTCCAAATAGCGCCAGCCCGGCTCCGCGAACTGCGTCGTGTGGGCCGTAGCCCAGATCGCCCCCTGCACGTCATAGTGGCCGGACCAGGGCGTGTTCGCATACATCAGGCCCGAGTTCGGTGCGGCGAGGATGTCGTAGTAGGAGGTGACAGGGCTCCAGATTTCCGTCTTGGTGAAGTGGCCCTGGAGATAGTTTTCGTTGTAGAGATGGGCGAGACTGCGGCCGCCGATCGCCCAGTCGCGCGAAAGGATATGAGATGCGCTCGACTCGGGCTGATCTTCACTTGACCAGACCGGCTTTCCGAAACTGGTCGCGTCGGCCGGAGTCGTGAGCTTTCCTTTTTCGCGCGGATAGTGAACACTGATCACATCCACGGCCTTGGCGAGAGCCGGGTCTTTCCGCATCGCATCGAGAATGTTCCACTGGCCCAGGCCTTCGTGCGGGTACTCGTCGCAGCAGACGATCTTTGTGCCAGGGCGCTCCCTGTCGAGCACGCCCCGCAATGTCTTCATGTATTGCGAGTCGAACGGCGTCTCGTTCCAACTGCCGGTATAGGGAATATTGAGGCTGTACTGCGACTGGCCGCCGTTCAGGAAGGCCGCGACATAGTTGGCCATCGCCGGCGTGTATAGCGTGGGCTTTCCAGTTCCACCAGGGCCAACCCATCCGGGCGCACCCCAGGCAAGAGTATCGAGAAGGATCTTCGGGTTGCGGCGATGGGCCTCCTGCATCAGCCACCATTCGTAACCACGAGTAAAGTTTTTGTCGTCGGCGGACCGCATGTGGCTCGGTTCGGACCCGTCGGTGGAATTTACGTCGCTGCCGATCTCCACCTTCAGGTGCTGTAACGATGCGCCATAGTGCAGCCGGAACAGATAGTCGAGCACCTGCGAGCGATAGGGCTCCGGATAATCGTAGAGCAGCCGCGACGATGCGCCTGCGCTGACCGCCCCGAGGCCGTCGAAGATGCGGCCCAGACTTGTGGTGTCAATAGTGACCGCGACAGACTGCGCCTGGGCGGCGCCGGTCAGAAAGCAGAGCAAGAGTGTGAAAGAGACTCGGGCGTGCATATTATCGTGCCAAGACGGGTCCTTGAGGTAGCAAAACTTGAAAAAGCGAAGTTTCAAAAAGCACCACTGCGGCAAACGAAAAGCAGTTTGGGAGATGGCCTGCCGCAGTGGTACAGCTAAAAGTAATACTTCGCCGCGAGTTGGAAGAAACGCGGGTTGGGCGTGAACGCGCCGAGCGAGCGCGTGTTGACGATCTGGGCGCCAGTGGAGTTGTCGTTTGCGCCGCCGTTTCCAGGCTGGCCGAAGGCGGGGGTGTTGAACAGGTTGAAGATGTCGGCGCGCAGCTGCAGATATTGGCTCTCGTAAGTCTTAAAGTTCTTAAACACGCTCATGTTGATCCTGTTATAGCCGGGCCCGAAGACCTGATTGCGTGCTGTGCCCAGGTAGGGAAGCACAGCATCCAGCGTGTCGAATGGCTGGCCGACCGGATTGGAAGCTGTCTGCGTATTTGGAATGTCGCTGCCGGGCAGCGGATTGCCAAAGGCGCAGGGGTTGAACCAGTTAGTAATGTTCTTGGTCTTGGGCGCGCATGTGGTTCCCGAATTCGAAAGTGGAGCAGAACCACCGCTAGCGTATAGGTCGCCAACCCGGATAGCGCGTGTTGTGTTGGCGCCGTTTGCCGTGCTGATGTTCGGGGATACAGTAAATGGATTGCCGGTCTGTGCCACGAATACCAGATCGGCCGCCCATCCGCCTGCCACCTCGTTCACCACGCCGCCTCGGTTCAGGAACTGGCGTCCCTGCCCGAAGGGCAATTGATAGCTGCCGTTCAGAGTGACGCGGTGGCGCACATCCCAGTCGGAGTTGGTGTACTCATAGCCGATGGGCAGAATCAACGAGCTGCGATAGGTGCCCGCGCCTCCGTCGAGTGGCGTGGCCGTGTCATCGAGCGCGTGACCATAGGTGTAGGTTGCGAGGAAGTAGAGCCCGTTCGCATTCCGCTTCTCCAGCGTCACTTGGGCGGAGTTAAAGCTGCCTACGCCCTCGTAGGCGATAAACTGGGAGCCGCCGAATCCCGGGAAAGGTCGGATGTTCTGGGAGTTGTCCGAGGGGCCCACCAATCCGAACGGAGCATTCTGATCCGGGAAAGCGGTCAGGCGGCGGGAAACATTCCCTACATATCCCAGGGTAAGGCTCAGCGTGGGCGAAAAGGCGTACTGGGTCGAGAGGTTGTACTGCTCGCTGTAGGAAGCGCGGAACTGTGTCTGCGATCCGACCAGCCCCGGCGTGCTGAGGAAATTCTGCAGTCCCTGATTGATCGCATTCTGAAAGCCCGTTGCCAAAGTCAGGCCGTCGGTAGGGCAGGTATTCGTGGTGGAGTCGCAGCCCGGCGCGGGGAAGCTGGAGGAGAAAGAGAAGGGGTAATTAAAGCCCGGATTCGGCGCGCCACCAATGCTCTCCAGGCCGCCAAAGAAGATGCCGAAGCCGCCGCGCAGCACAAACCGGTCCGTGGGGCTGTAGGCGAAACCTACCCGCGGGCTGAAGTCGGTGTTCTGCGAGTTTATCAGCGACCGATTGCCGGTATACATCAGGTTGATGTTGTTCTGGGCGATCAGATTCAGGAACGTGGGTGCGAGCGGAACGTTCCGCTTGCTGTCTGCCAGTACATAGTTGCCTGTGCCGGAGCCAGGTCCATTGATCGCCGTCGGATACCAGTTCGCCTGGTTGTCGTGGCGCTCCTGCGTCGGCTGGTACCAGTCGTAGCGAATGCCCAGATTCAGCGTCAGCCGCGGAAGAATCTTCCAGTCGTCCTGGAAATAGCCGGAGTTGTACCAGCGCACGTTGTCGATGTTGAAGTAGTTGGACAGCCCCGCGTTTCGCTGCTGGTCCGCCAGGAAATCCGCCACGCCCGAGCCGGTGAAGCTTTGACCAGGGCTCGAGGTGTAGAAGCCGCTGTAAGTGTAGCTGCCGTGCGGGTTGGTCGGTGCCGTAGTGGAGAAGCGCACATGCTGGAAGGCCACGCCGCCCTTCAGAGTATGGTTGCCTGCGACTTTCGTCAGGTTATCCAGGATCTGGAAGACGTTCTCGTACTCGATGGCTGGATAGAAACCAGGCGAGCCGAAACTGCTGATGCCGGTAATGCTGGTGCTGGGCAGGCCGCCGTTATGTTCCTGGAAGGGAATGCCACCTAGGCCCACGGTCGGCGCGATGTCTTGCTCTGAACCGGGCTGTAGGAACTGGAAGTGGCCCCAGTTGTAGCCGAAGCGAAACTCGTTCGCCAGTGTCTGGGTGATCTCATGCGTCTCGCTCAGCGCATAGTTTTCGCCCATGTTGATCGTCGGTCCGTCAGATCCATAACTGCCGCCGTCGAGAATCGGGCCGAGTGGCGGGGCGTAGTTGCCGCGCTCGTTGTAATAACTCATTCGGAAGAAGGCCTGATCGTGTTGGCTCGCGTTCCAGTCGATGCGGCCATCCCACTGCACGGTATTGTCCAGGTTGTTGCGGTTCACAACGTAGTTGTTATAGGTCTTGCCGCCATTGGCGTTGGGCAGTGGGTACAGATTAAGAAGGCCCTGTGCGATGGAATTGATCTGAGTTGGGCAGAACACGTTCTGCTGGCCGTTGCAGGCGAGAAGCGCCGAGCCATTCGATCCCGCCTGGTAGAGCAGCACGGGCTGGCTCTGACCGCTCAGACCGGGGTTCAGCAGCTCGGTGAAGTTGCCTTGGCGCATCAGCGTGGTCGGTACCGTATAGGTGTCTGTTTCGCCAAAGATGATCCGGTTGGCTTCGACATCCCCGAAGAAAAAGAGGTGGTCCTTCTTAATCGGGCCGCCGATGGTGCCTCCGAACTGGTTCTGCCGATACTTCGGCTTGGTCTTCGCGAAGTAGTCCACGGCATCCAGCGAATCGTTACGCCAGTACTCCCACAGGTTGCCGTGCAGGCTGTTGCTGCCGCTCTTGATGGAGGCATTGATCACACCGCCAGCAGAGTGGCCGAACTGTGCGTCGTAGTTGCTAGTCTGCACTTTGAACTCGGCCAGCGCGTCCGGCGGAGGTTTCACCACGAAGCTTGCTCCGTTCAGGAAGTCGACCGCGTTGGAATTGTTGTCAACGCCATCCAGTACGAAATTGTTCTGCTCAGCGCGTTGGCCGTTGGCATTGAAGTCTCCTTTCCCTTCGCCGCGTGACCCATTGGATTGAGTCACGCCGGCGGTCAACTGTGCGATGAAAACGTAATTGCGGCCGTTCAGCGGAGTGTCGTTGATCACCTGCGAGCTGACCACTTGTCCCGTAGACGATTGCTGCGTCTCTAGCAATTGCGCCGCGCCAGCGTTCACCGTCACCGTCTGCGACACATTGCCCGCTTGCAGCTTGAGGTCAGCCGATAGGCGCTGGTTCACATTCAGCACTAAGCCGGGAAGGGAAACGGTAGAAAATCCGGGTTCTGAAGCGGTCACCGTGTAGTTGCCGATCTTCACTGGCGAGAAAACATAGACGCCCTCTTTGTTCGTACTACTTTTCAGCACAAGGCCGGTATCGTTCTCTGTAAGTGTGACCTGCGCGTTGGGGACGACGGAGCCGGAGCTGTCAGACACCGTTCCTGCGATAGTGCCTTGATCGATTTGAGCCAACAAAGTTAAGGGCAGCCCGATGAATATCGTGACCAGCACGGTTAATTGGACAAGCCATGAGTGCGGCGGGAAGCTGCATCGGCGGGAGCGGTTCATCAGCAGGCCTCGATGTAAGTATCGGGTACGTTCCCGATACTTTACGAAAACGATCCGAGATTAGGCGGTGCAATGAAGCCATGTCAAGCGGATTGGTATGGATCCTTGGGTTTTCACCTCATCAAAAAGACCTGGGTCCGGATTTCCGGCCGATTAGCCTGGAGAAATCGAACGCGCGAAGCCCAACGCCTCGTCTTCTAACCAAGGCAATGCGCCATGGGCGTGGGATCCAGGGCGCAGCATGCCGAGATACGCAAAAGCACGCTCCGGGCTTCAGCGCCCATCACGGTGAAGAGGAGCATCCGGAAAGGCCGCACCACGCGCGCGGGTTGAAATAGCCAGCCGAGTGGGTAGTACACATATGGCTTAGCGGGCGATTGCATTCCGGGGCTAAACACGGCTCGACTCCCGAGAAACCATAAACCGCAGTCCAGCGAAATCAGCGCGGCGTCGCCATCAACATCCCTTGGTATCTGCAAGTTGGAAGGGATGGTCTGTCTGACCCATCCTCTCCTATTGGCAACGAGGGATAAAGACAGCCAACACTGGCCCGTCCCAACTCAAGGCGCATAAAGGGTGAGTAAAAATGGGGATAAAGATGACTGAATTTACTGCATCCTCTGGGGGCGCAATCTATATGACTCCCTTATGAAGCCGTTACGACTTCCTTAGTCAATCGTTGCTACCGTTTTCTGTGGCCCGGCCTGCGATCAACTCAACACATATCGCAAGAGCCATGAAAAACGGAGAAGTGAAGTGAAAACAATTATTAAGTCACGCATTCAGTGGCCATCCCTGATGGGGTTGACCCTACTCGGGCTGCATCTCGGAGCAGGAGATCTAAAAGCTCAGACCAGTGTGTCCAACCCGCAAGCAGCGGTGGAGGGTACTCAGACACCGACGGCTCAGGACCAAAAGATTCAGCAATTGCAGGACAAGCTGGACGAGATTGAGAAGGAGTTAATCGAGCTGAAGCGGGCCAATTCGGCCCAGCCGGAGGCACATCACGTCACGACTTCGAAAGCCTCTGCTCCACCACCGTCAGCCGTCTCGTCCTCTGCTCCACCGACCAACCGTCTCGGAGGAGGAGTCCGTGATAACCGACCCCTCCAATCCAAAGTCCGAGCCTTTCGCTTTCGCCGATTTCACTTGGCTCAACGGCAATCCCCGCACCAAGGACACTCCCTACGCGACCAAATATTTCACTCCCGAGATTCGCTCGGACGTTAGTTACACCTACGACTTCCGCCATCCGCAGGACGACACCATCGTCGGATCTAGCGAGGTCTTTCGTTCCAGTGAAGTAACTTTGACTGATCTTGGGATCGGCGGCGACTTCCATGTGGGCAATGTGCACGCCCGCGTTTTGAGCCAGATCGGTCTTTACTCCACCGCCACGCCACGCAATGACGCTAGCCCAGCGCGCGGCCAGTGGGACCTTGCCGACGCCTATCGTTATATCTCCGAGGCCAACGCCGGCTACCACTTCAATGTGCAGCATGGCCTCAACGTGGATGCCGGCATCTTCCTCTCCTACGTCGGCCTCTTCTCGTTCTACCAGTTTGACAACTGGGCCTATCAGCCCTCGTATGTGTCCTCAAACACGCCCTGGTTCTTCAACGGTGTGCGAGTGCAGTGGTTTCCCACCGCCAAATTGAAGATCGAACCATGGTTTATCAACGGCTGGCAGTCCTACGGACGCTTCAACAATCGGCCTGGGCTCGGCGGACAGATTCTGTGGAGGCCCACCGGCAAGTTGGAGTTTATCGGCAACCAGTACGGCTATGGTGAGGATGCCCTCGGCATACCCAGCCGCACCCGTCTGCATACCGACGACAGCATCGAGTACAAGTACTATGACCGCCCCGATGCAATCGTTAGCAAAGCTGCCATGACGCTCACAGGAGACGCGGGCTGCGAGAGCGGAGGCGGCGTAAGCTGCCATGGCAACGGCAAGACCGGCCCCAAGCAAAGCTTCCTCGGCTTCATGCTTTACAACCGTCTCTGGTTCGATCGTGATCGTTTCGGTCTGACACTCGGTGGCGGTCGCATCAACAATCCCGGCCGCTATCTCGTCCTGCTGCCACCCATCAACGGAGCAACCGCCGCCTCGGGAACGCCGTATTTCACGGAGAATCCGGGAGACAAGTTCAAGGCCTGGGACACGTCAGTCACTGCAGATTACATGCCCAGCCAGTACTTCACCTATCGCCTGGAGTACAACCACCGCGCGGCGAACGTGCCATACTTTGCCGGCCCGGGAGGTGTCACTCCGCCTGGAGGAAACACCGGAGCTCCAGGATCTGTGGTGCCTGGCTGGAGTCCCGATCTTCGCAACAGCGAAAACCGGATCACTGGGGCCTTCCTTGTGAAGTTTTAAACTCGATTGGCTGGCAACGGTGCACACGCCGGTGCCAGCCGCACTTCCTGCTGTGGTCTACGATGCGGACGCATCCCAATTCCGGCCTCGAAGATGACGCGACCAATCCCAAGATCGCGTATCCGGCAAGCAAGATCGCTGCGGAGAACGAACTCCGCAATAGCGGACTCAACTGGAGTATCCTCCGTCTCGGCTTTGTCTACGGCGACGGGGACGGACATCTGGCCTCGGGACCGCCGATCGTCGCGAGGTCAGGTGGCACCCCGCGAAGCCTTTCAGCCTCGTTCACCAGCGAGGCGTTGCAGGCGCGGTCGAACTTGCTCTGGCTGGGGCAATGGACGGGCACATCGTCAACATCTGCTGACGACGCCGGGCACCCTCTACGAGATGGCCAGCCTTATCGGCTCCCCCATCGAGCCCTTGACCGATCCGTGGATGGGCCGCATGGACGGATCACGGCTTCGCAGCCTCGGCTTCCAGCCCAGGGTTCCCACTCTGTATCAAGCTGCGCAACAAGGAATCCTGTAACAGTGTCCGCGACCAGGCCCGTGGATGGAACTTGCGAATCCCGGCACCTACAAGAACTGCTCGCCGGCGTTGTCAGCAGGAATCGAAACCGGCGGCACCTTCAGACCCTTGCCACGTCTCCGCGATATCCCGCAGCGACACGCCCTCTTCGTGCACCGCGTGATAGGTCGTCCTGCCCGGGCCCGTCTTTTCGACCGCCAGACGATAGAGGTGCGCGACATCTTTCAGCGGAGCTGCGGCCCAGCGGTTTGCGCCATCGCCCACATACGCCGAAACATCCTTCTCGCGCACAATCTGAATCACACCCTCGACACTAGCCCCTGCTTGGCGTGTCATTCACCTGCGGCAGACGCACAATTGCCACATGCACACTCTTTGCCGCCCCGCCTGCGCCGCTTGTTCCAGCCGACGCAGATCGCCCGAGAGAAAGGCGATTTTCTCCATGCAGATGAGTCCAATCTTCCTGTTCGGTTGTTCTTTCAGGAGAGTTCGGCACGACGGCTTCTGATTTGTGCCAACACGTCGACCAGCATTTTGAGATCGGTGGACTTTACACCTTCAAGTAGTCGATGAGTCTGTTCGTGAACTGGACCCTCGATGATCTTGAGCAGCTTCTTGCCTGAATCGGTGATGAAGGTCGACACCTGCCTCCGATCATCCTCAGCCCTTTCTCGAGTGATCCAACCGGACTTCTCCATGCGGTCCAACAGGCGAGACATATCTGGCGCACTTGCTACCATGCGCGCAGAGATCTCGTTCCTGCAAAGGCCCTCCGTCCCAGCTCCCCGCAGAATGCGAAGAACGTTGTACTGCTGCTGGGTGATGTCGAATTGGCGCAGCAATTTGTCGGCAGTGTTTGACAGCTCCGAGGCTGTGCGTAGGATGCTCAGGAATGCTTCCTGCTGCAAAGAGACAAAAGGCCGGTTCTGCTTCAGCGTTACGGCCAAAGGAGATTTGCTGGTAGTCGCCATAAGCCATTCTTTCAGAGCTATATCCCAAGGTTGACGATCCCGCTCACAGGCGAGTGAGGCTGCCGACGGGTTGCGACACCGAACCGCGGTCGAAGCAGTCTCACTCGAATCGAGCACAAGCAGAAGTGTGACCTTACCCTTAGTAGCCGATGGACAACTGGCCATGCTCATGAGCCGGTCTCTCGATCTCATCTACCAAGGCGACGGCGTAGTCCTCAAAGGAAATGCGGCTGTCCCCCTTCTCGTTGGCAATCAGGTTGATAGTGCCCAGCCGGAACTTGCCCGTTCGCTCGCCCGCCTCGAAGTAGCCGGCAGGGCTGAAGTAGGTCCAGTTGATGTCAGACGCTTTGAGGACGCCGAGAGCCTTTTCATGTGACTTAGCTATGGGGAGGTACGCTTCGGGCAAATAACCCGAGGCAATAAGTGTGACCCCGGGCGCAACCTCAAGCAGTCCGGCACCTCCGACGACGATCAAGCGCGCCGTGCCAGCTTTCTTCACTGCGGCGATCTGCCGCTCGGTGACGCCGAGCAGTGCGTCGGTATTGTCTTGAGGGGGAGCGTAGGCGCTGACCACAACATCCGCACCGGCGATGATGGAGGCGATCGCCTCTACGCTGCTTAAGTCGTCCTTGACGGCTTTTACGGCCGGGGGGATCTTCGAGGTATCACGGGCGACCGCGGTAACATGATGCCCGCGATTGGTGAGTTCCTTCAAAATACGTTGGCCTGAGTTCCCAGTGGCTCCATAGAGTACGACGTTCATTTTGATTCTCCTTTGCGCTCCCGGGTTTCCGGCAAGCATTGAGCGTTACAACACGTATATGAGTGTTGCAACACGTATCGCGATTCAAAAAAACTCGGCTTCTGTTTCGACGAACGCTCTTTTACGTGGCTAATGAGCCGAGAACCGGTTCGGTTCGCCCACTGATTGGCGATGGACTGTTCCGCGCACGTGCCACCAGGACCGAAGACGCGCCTCGCTAGTCCTCATAAACGCGCTTCTCGTCATTGCACTGGAACAGCTCAAATCGAGGGTGTTGAATCTGTACGCCAATTCTGCTCCAAGCAGGATCGACACAGTACCGGCTGTCCTTGTGTCGGACGGAGTGCGACAGTCGTCTCTGCCCGCACAACGATCCAGTGCGTCCAGGTCTCTGCCCATACACTGGAGGTTCCCCGCTTTAACTAGCTTGCCTTCAGCGCGTGGGATCGTCCCAATCTTCAAAGTTTCGGTACTGCCTCGGGTTGTGAACCGCTGCTCTGGGTGGGCATTCAAGCGGAAAAGGCTCGTTCGCTGCCGATCAGCCGACGATCCACTTACTCTTCGGAAGCAGCGCGATTAAGGAGATCAACGCATACGTCCCCAAGAAGGCCACGATAGCGATCGTGAAGACTTTGAGAATCGGGTTGTCCAGGCGCCCGTTCAACAGAGCATAAACCGCGTTGAGCACGATGATGTGCGCAAGGTACATGCCATAGCTTCTCTGCGATATGTTTCTTACCAGCTTCCAGGGCGCACTGTCGGGCATCGCCGGCTGAATATTCTTGAACAGCAGAAAGAATCCGACAGTGATCATGGCGACATTGATGGTCTCGAATCCCCAGGTCAATTCGACTCTGGGAAGACTCTGCTCTGTCGAGAGCCTATGCAGAAAGCCAGAAGCGGTGATCGCATAGCCGGCGAGGATCAATAGGACGGCAGCCAAAGAAAGCGACCGGGAAGGTTGCATGCGGAAGCGCTTGATATAAGCGCCCGCAACTGCGTATCCGATGTAGCCGCTGAAGTAGTAAAGCATGGGGGTGGAGTTCCAGAAGGCTTCGCCCCAAATCTGCGGGAAGACAAGGTGAATGTAGGGAATGGTAAGGCTGACCGCCCACAGGGTGAGAAAGCGTTCCATGCTGCCGCGGCTGGCGGATTCAACCCACGGCGACAAAACAGGGGCGACCAGATAGATGCCGAGCAGCATGTAGACGAACCAGAGATGCCCGACATCCGTGCCAAAGTTCACCGATATTTTGAGGATATCCAGCAGCGCTCCCTGCAGGGTGGTCGTGCCTTGCCAGTAAAGGTAGAAGGCGTAGATTACGCACCATACGACGAAAGGAACCAGCACGCGACTGAATCGCTTGCGGAAGAAGGCGCCTTCATTCCTGACAGGAAACAGAAAGACTCCGGAAATCATGACGAATAGCGGGACGCAGGAGCGAAATAGAGAATTGAGCCAGCCCACCCAGTGCGCGGCGGGCGTGTCAAGTACAGCGCCGCCGGGGCCGATGTAATAGAACTCACCGGTATGGATCTGCACGACCATGTACGTCGCCACGACTCTTAGAAGGTCAAGTCCAAGATTTCTTGAAGAGCCCTGGTGCGTGGTGTTGTTGTCCACTGTGCTGGCCGATGCGCCGGAAGGAGGTTGAGTCGTCACGCTGCTAATTTAGCTCAACGGTCGCAGGGACCAGTTGCTTTTCTTCTTGTTGTCTGTCGGGTTCCTAATCTATCGCTGGTTGGTCCCGCGTCAGGTACCTTATTGCTGTTCACGGTTAGCGTTTAGGCCTTTCGCACGCGGGCAGGAGGCGCCTATAACCAGCGATGACTTTGTGCTGGTCATCGATTCAGGAGGGGCACGTTAAATCCAAACGACTCGATACTCTGAGCGATCTGGCGGACCTGTTTGTCGCTATGCCCCCGGGGTTTTCTCGGGTCGGGGGTTCAGGGATGTCGTACGGTGGTAACCTCTAACGGCGTTGTCGACGATTGCATTTTAACCTCCGCTCTCAAGAAGCACGGTAGCACTATCGTAAAATGCGCCCCTGTTTTCGGCGCCGAGACTTGGGCGCCGACAGCTAGACTGATCGCTTTATGAGGTTTCAGATTCTGTCCGAAATCGTCGATCTGGGTTAGTCCCTGTCGCGTCCAATCGATCTCAAGGCTTGCGATTCAGCTGCGCGACTGTGAGCGATGGGTCATGATCGCCGCCAAAGATTGCCTCGGTCATCTCTGGCGAAAGCACAGCTAGGTCCAGGATCCGCGAGACGGAGTCCTCGTTGAAGCCGGTCCATTCGACAAGTTCGCACGTCGTGCAGAACTCTCCCTGAGTGATCGACTCGTACCAAGTCTTCGCTTGAGCGACTGCGCTGACTGGAGTAGGAAAAGGTTTGGACTGATTGTGGGCGCCCGGCGCCAGGATCAGCCGAACCCTATTACCCGCTTGGCAAAGTGGCACGGCTTCCCGTCCGACCAGGAAGTGGATGATAGCGGACGAGACCGGTTCGGCGAAGTTGAACTTGAATGAACCAATCGAAGAAAACCTTCCTTCTTAGAAAGTGATGACAGTCTAGCGATAAATCAGTGACAATTCTGAGCTTGCGGTGGGCCTATATTCGATACGGTCAAGAGTTCGCAACGGCTTTTCTGCATGTCGTGATTATCCGGGTGGCTCTTCAAGCCCAGGAAATCCAGGTACGTCGTCAGTTGTGAGTTCTTGTTTTACGGATCGGGTGGGCCAATTCTATGATCAGGTTTGCAACCCTAACGGAACGCCACATTCCTGTGAGTCTTGCGAAAGGTATTCGCGATGGGGCGGAACCGTATTGTTGGCGTCAATATAGGGTCAGGCTGTACCGATGACCACATCATTGCGCCCATCAGCCGTTGCCTTTGACACCATTGCATCTTCCTTCGACGCTCGCTTTGGAGCGTGGACCAGCGTGGCCGCGCAGAGGCGTGCAGTACGTTCTGCACTCCAGCGGCAATTCCCAGTTGGAGGAAACATCTTAGAGATTGGTGGCGGAACGGGGGAAGATGCGACCTATCTGGCGGAACGTGGATATAGCGTGTTTCTTACGGACCCCTCGCCAATGATGGTGAGTCTAGCGCGGGAAAAGCTTATGCCGCACGGGTCCGTGGCGGAGGTGGCTGCAGGTGAAGAGATGGAAGATTTCGCAGAAATCTATCTCTCCGCCGGACGTCCATTGTTCGACGGTGCCTTTTCAAACTTTGCGCCATTGAACTGCGTCACGGATCTAAGACCTGTGGCACGAGGGCTTTCACGACTGCTTCGGCCGGGTGCCTTTGCCATGCTGGTAGTTTTCGGTACATGTTGCCCTGGAGAGATGATCGTGGAGATGCTTCGGGGCCGACCGCAACAGATGCTGCGCCGCTTTAAACGTGGCGCCCTACCAGCCCGACTAGCTAAGCGTGAGTTTCACGTTGTCTACCACGGTTGCCGGGCGATTAGCACTGCATTTGGGCCTTGGTTCTCATTGGAGCGGCGCCTCGGCATTGGCATAGCCGTACCACCCAGCGCCGCAGAGCCGTGGATATCGAGTCATTCACGCCTCCTGGCGGCTATGGAGACGGCTGATCGTTTGCTTGGCTATACAACGCCCATGTTGGGCGATCACGTGATGTACCAGCTCCGCCGGAGGAACGACACTCATTGATAGAGTTGCGACAAATCGCTGATGTCAGTTTCCCCACACTATGGGCTCACTTCCGGCTGTTGGGCTTTGTACGGAGCACTGACGGGCCGGAGGAACTGGGCGAGAAGCAGGAAAGTGCAGTTGCACTGATACTCGGCGATATTTACAAGACCCCGCCTGTAGTCCGCATTCACTCGCAATGCACAACGGGAGATGTCTTTCATTCATTGCGATGCGATTGTCACGACCAACTCCACTTGGCCCTTCGTACGATTGCCGAAGAGAGCGCTGGTGTTCTGCTGTACGAACACCAAGAAGGCCGCGGCATTGGCTTGATGGAGAAGCTCCGCGCTTATGCGCTGCAGGATCATGGGTTGAATACCATCGAGGCCAATCTGCGCTTGGGTCACGCGATTGACCTGCGGGACTATCGTCTACCAGTCGATATCCTTCGCTTTCTGAAAGTTCCCGCGTTGCGGCTGATGACGAACAATCCTGAGAAGATGAATGCGGTGAGGGAATCAGGAATCGAAATCATCGAGCGGATGAGTGCTGATGTTCCTGCTAGCGCTTACTCGGCGGACTATCTTGCGACCAAACGGGATCAACTTGGGCATCTGTCGTAAGCGGCGCTGAAACCGATGTCGCGCTGCCTGCTCGGTCAAAGGATGACATTGGCTTAACAATTCCGAGACAAGTGAACAGGAATCCGTAGCTACGCTCATTCTATCGAGCGGCAATGCCGTATCGCATTAAGCCTAGGTATGCCTACAAGGTTGCCAAGGTAACACTCGGGGTCGTTCTGTGGCTGATGTTTTACTGACGCATTCCTACCATCTTCCGTATGACTCGAAGCAATTGCGGAAGATGCAGCCGTACACCCCTATCGGCACTCTATATGCGGCCACAGCGCTACGCCAACGAGGCATCTCGGTCGCGCTCTTCGATTCCATGCTTGAGCCGCCCGCAGAGAAGCTTCTCGCTTTGCTACGCCAGCGGCCAAAAATCGTGGCGGTATACGAAGACGACTTTAACTTTCTTTCGAAGATGTGCCTGACCCGAATGCGGCAGGTGGCGTGGGATATTGCAAAGGCGGCATCCGAGATTGGCGCATCGTGGTCGTCCATGGTTCCGACTCCACCGATAATCCGGAGCTGTTTCTTACTAATGGGTTTGATTATGTGCTATGCGGAGAGGCTGAAGAAGTTCTGGCCGACCTTTGCAGGTCGATCCTCAAGGGGATTGAGCCACCTCAAGTTGATGGCGTCATCCGAAAGTCGAAGCACGGTGACATCCTAGGCAGTCCACAGCGGCGAGCCAAGAACCCCGGATGGGCACAGCTTCCAATACCATCTCGCGAGCTGCTCGATCTGGAGCCGTATCGTGCAGCCTGGCTGGGGACCCATGGCTATTTCTCAACGAACATGGTGGCAAGCCGTGGTTGCCCCTTTCGTTGCAACTGGTGCGCGAAGCCCATCTCAGGAGATCGTTTCCATCTGCGCAACGCCATCTCGGTGGCGGAGGAAATGGCACTGCTGAAACACGCAGGGGTAGATCATATCTGGTTCAGTGATGACGTATTCGCGCTGGATCATCGTTGGGTAGCCGAGTTCGCAGAAGAGGTGACCAGACTTGACGCAGCGCTGCCATTCAAAGTGCAGTCCCGGGCTGATTTGTTGCGCGAGGACACGGTAGCTAACCTAAAGGCCGCAGGCTGCGATGAAGTGTGGATGGGTGTCGAGTCCGGTGCACAGGCCATTTTGGACGCGATGAACAAAGGTCTCAAGTTGACGTCGGTTGTTGCTGCGCGCCAGCGACTGCGCGACGCTGGCATTCGTGCGTCGTTCTTCCTGCAGCTGGGTTATCCGGGTGAAACGTGGACAGAGTTGCAGGAGACTATCGCTTTTGTGCGCACGGTGCGACCCGATGACATCGGAATCTCATTTTCATACCCACTACCGGGCACGGTGTTCCATGAGCGCGTACGCATGCAGCTTGGAACGAAACGCAACTGGACCGACAGCGACGATCTCTGCATCATGTTCAAGGCGGCATACACGACCGACTTCTATCGAGCCATACGCGATGCTTTGCACGCGGAAGTTGATTCATGGAACGCTACAGCCGACATACTCGCAAACAATGCAAATGTTGAGCGTCTTTGGGACAAAGTCTTTGAGCTTGAGCCAATAAGCCGGGTTGCGGACGCGTTTTCGTTTCCGACAGAAAACAGCATTGGCTCTTCGACCGTGATTTTCCCTGTTGAGGCTCTTACGGGTCGGTCGGTATAGATGTCGGACCAACTTCTCCTAGACGAGACGAACCACGACTCTTGCGAAAACGGTTGTGCGAACCGCGTGACCCAGTACGCCGTTCAACTGCGGTGCCCACGCTGTGGCGCGGACGTGGACGAACTCACGTGCACACGCTGTGCCTTTGCGATGAGGTTGCACAACGGGATTGTGCACGCTCTACCGCCCGAACGGGCTGCACACTACGCTCGATTTATCGCAGACTACGAAAGTATCCGTACGGCCGAGGGCCGGGGGAGCGGCAGCAGAGACTTTTATCTGTCACTCCCTTACGCGGATACGACCGGAAGAAACAGCCATCAGTGGACGATCCGGTCGAGTAGTTACGAGCACTTGATCCGCCAGGTACTGACGGCGCTGCGCAGTGGTGCCTCGATTCTCGATCTTGGGAGCGGGAACTGTTGGATGAGCTATCGACTGGCTTTGCAGGGTTTTAGTCCGATTGCCGTCGATCTGCTTACGAACGAAGATGATGGCTTAGGGGCAGCTGGCCATTATGAGACGCATCTGGGGGCTCCGATCCCTCGCTTTCAGGCGGAGGCTACATGTCTGCCGTTTCGAGACGCTCAGTTCGACGCGATTATCTTTAACGCGTCCTTCCACTATTCAGAGGATTATGAGGCTACATTGCACGAGGCCCTACGCTGCCTCAAGACTTCAGGAATAGTTATCGTCAGCGACACACCTTGGTACTCGTCTGAAAATAGTGGTTGTCAGATGGTGGCGGAACGGCAGGCTCAATTTTGCAAACGATTTGGTACGGCGTCTGATTCTGTGCGAAGCCTGGAATATTTGACCAACGCCCGTCTGAAGGCCCTTGAAACAGCGTTGTCTATTCGATGGATCCCGCACACACCTTGGTACGGGTGGAGGTGGGCGATGCGCCCGTTGCTTGCAATATTGTGCAAAAGGCGAGAACCGTCGCGCTTCCGCATCTATGTCGCACAAAAAAATGCGTAGCGGGGCCGTGCGACCGAGTAGAGTGTGTCTGCGCGGAGCCCGATACGCCACAGGGCCGAATGAAAGCGTGCAGGGCTCGCTTGTGTTCGAAGGCGATAGGATCACAGGCCTGTGGCCCGATCATGGCGATCCGCATGAAACTCCAGGTGAGTCTATCGATGTTGATCTGAACGGTTACCTGCTCATGCCAGGTCTGATCAACGCGCATGATCATTTGCAGTACGCCCTTCACCCTAAGCTTGGCAATCCACCGTATCGGAATTATGTCCAATGGGGGGAGGATATACACGCAGCTTGCTCTAGTGCTGTAGCGAAGTACAAAGGCGTCCCAAGAGAAGTGCGCCTCTGGTGGGGTGGCATACGCAATCTCCTTTCTGGCGTAACAACCGTCTGCCATCACGACTGCCTTTGGCCTGAACTGCGAAAGCAAAACTTTCCAGTGCGCGTTGTTCAGGAGTATGGCTGGGCGCACTCCCTTGCATTGGGGGGCAATCTTCATGCGGCGTACGCGGCCCGAGCCGAGGGAAGTGCCTTTTTTGTGCATGCATGCGAAGGGGTCGATGATCTTGCGAAGGGCGAGCTTCTTACGCTGGACCAGCTCGGATTGCTGAACGCTGACACGGTGCTCATTCATGGATTGGCCATCGAGGATGAAGGGGCCGCATTACTGCAGGACCGGGGCACCTCGGTTATCGTGTGCCCATCGTCAAATTACTTCCTCTGCGCAGCACTGCCGGACATAAATCGGTTTAACGGGATTGCCCATACAAGCCTGGGGAATGATTCGCCACTCACCGCGAAGGGCGACCTATTGGACGAGATTCGCTTCGCGATGGACTTCTGTCATGTCTCAGCAGATCGGGTCTATCGCATGGTGACGGAGTATCCCGCGAAGCTTCTCCGATTGAAAGAAAAGGAGGGAACAATCCAGGTGTCTGGAGCGGCGGACCTGATCGCCGTACGTTCTGACGGACGCACCGCCGCAGACAGGCTGCGTTCACTCTCGGTTGAAGACGTGGAGTTAGTTATGGTGCAAGGTCAGGTGAAGCTCGCCTCGGAGAGGATAAGGAGACAGTTGCCAATGGAGCTGAACATTGGGCTTAAACCTCTCTGGATTGACGGAATAATCCGTTGGCTTCGTGCACCCGTGCAGAAGTTGTTGGGTGAGGCAGAAGCCGTAATCGGGACTGGCGAAGTGAGGCTAGGCGGCCGCAGCGTCAGAAGTGCTGATTCGTTTATCGCGACCGTCATCAGACAGCGTGGCCATCGAGCGGGAGATAGATGACTCATTTCGGGGTACTGTCCTATAAGGGAATCGGCCATCTGAATCCGCTGATGGCCTTGTCGCGGCAGCTGACGGCCCGCGGGCATAGGGTCACTTTCTTTCTGCACCCCGAGTTAGAACAGCGCGTACTACAGAACGGGCTGGAGTTCTATCCGATCGATGTCTCATCAAGGAAAAGAGCGATGGAGAAGCCTAATCCCGTAACACGGATCGGGCAGACGCGGGCGGCTGTGCGTCGCATTGCCGAACAGATGGAAGCCTTCTTGCATGCGTATCCATCGGCAATTCACGCGGCGTGCGTGGACGCACTGATTGTTGGCGAAATCTCGCTGACAGGCCCAACGGTCGCAGAGATGCTGCACTTGCCTTACTTTATTGTCTCAACCTCAATTCCACACAACTTCGGATGGGATGCGCCTCGAGCCGTGATGCATCCAGGATCATGGCTTGACCGTCTACAACGGAACATACTCGAGGTGTCTATCCTTCGTATGAAAGGCCCGTTGCGCCGCAGGTTGGATCAGTATCGTCGTCGAGTAGGCCTGCGATCCATCCGTATGATTGGTCAAAGCCACCATGAGCTCGCTCACATCACCCAGTGGCCGCAGTGCCTCGATCGTCGTCAGCACGCGCTGCCAAAGGATTTCTTCTACACCGGACCCTTTATCGACGAAACAGCGAGAGAGCGTGTGCCGTTTCCGTGGGACCGACTTGATGGACGGCCATTGGTCTACGCATCCCTAGGAACTACGCGCAGAGCCGATCCGGCGATTTTCGCGCGTATTGCAGAGGCTTGTAGCGGATTGGATCTGCAGCTCGCGATCTCGCTTGGCGGTCGCCGGGATGCAGCGAGCTTTACAGGGCTTCCCGGTAATCCGGTGGTGGTGAGTAATGCCCCACAGCTTGAGATGATCAAGAGAGCTCAGATTGTAATCACACATGCGGGACCAAATACTGTTCTGGAGACGCTGATACAGGGTAATCCGATGGTTGCGCTGCCGATCACCTTGGACCAGCCCGCTATCGCCGCACGATTGCTCAAACTTGGCGTGGCTGAGGTGCTAGCGCTGAATCGTCGTTCTGCAAATGACATTCGTGAAGCGCTGATGAAAGTGTGCAACGCCCCGTCATATCGAGAGACCGCCAAAAGACTGCAGACGCAGATACTGTCTTCGCGTGGAGCGGCCAGAGCCGCTGACATTATCGAAGATCGATTGAAGATGACCTCATTGGATCGGCCGACCGGTGGACATGATGACCTTCCAGTGACATCTCGGTGACGACTAGACGACAGAAGCCCGCATACGCTTAGGGTGTGATCAGAACGTTGCATCCTCGCGCATTTTGTTGGTTTGAGCGTGTGATTCTGTTGGTTGCGGGGTTATTTCTTTTGGCTCACAGTATCCCGCGTGCGTGGCGAACGTTGAACACCGACTTCCCGAACTACTACATGGCTGCGCGGCTCGCGCATGAGGGATACGACACCTCACGAATGTACGAGTGGCAGTGGATTGAGCGCGAGAAAGATCATCGCGGGCTGGACATCCGGGTAATCGGTCTGCTGCCTATTACACCCTTTTCAACACTTGCTGTGTACAGTTTGGCGAGTCTGGAGCCGCTTACTGCGAAACATATTTGGATACTGCTGAGCCTCGCATGCCTTTTCCCCATTGGATGGATGTTGCGGGTCATGACGGGATTACGCTCCCAAAGGATCGCGATACTGATTCTCTTGAGCTTTCCGTTGTATCGCAACCTGCTGTATGGCCAATTCTACGTTCTGCTTTTACTGATGATCGTTGCAGCGTGCTTCAGTTATCTGCGCGGCTACCGCGTGTTGGCCGGGGCATTGCTGGCAATTGCGGCGGCTTGCAAGGTCTTTCCAGTATTGTTTTTTGTGTTTTTTCTGCAACGCCGGGATTGGCGCGCGCTGGCCTCCGGTGTCCTTACCGCTGTTGCTACTCTCGCCGTGTCAATTGGCGTCTTCGGATGGAACGCACACCGTGTCTGGCTGCAGGAGATATTGCCTTGGGTCATGCATGGCGAAGCGCTTGGTACGTATGCGACAACGCCTTCCATCTCCGGTATTCTTCACGTCTTATTTCTGTCGGAGCCGCAGTGGAATCCGCACCCATGGCATGATTCGCCAATGCTGTACGCGCTGCTGGCTCCCACCTTGCAGATGCTAGCGCTGGCACCCGCCATTTTGCTTATTAAAAGGAACGATCACTCTCGATCACAGGTACTACTCGAATGGTCGGCACTACTCACCGCGTCTCTTGCTATCTCCACCATCCCGGCCTCGTACAACTTTGTCTTGATGGTGTTCCCCGTCTGTGTGCTTACAGCACTACTGTTGAGGAACCGCCAGCATGGCTGGGCAACAGTCACCATCGTAGCGTATCTTGCGATCGGTTTTCCGCTACCGGTGCCAGACAAAGCTCCGGGGCTCTCCCTACTGCTATACGTTCCGCGACTCCCATTGATGATGGCCGTTCTATTTGCAATCTACGCGCTCATGTGGCCGAGGAAGAGAAACTGGGACTGGAGCCACTATGCGTGGTCTGCGGTGATGATTATTTCAGTATTGCTGAGTGTGCGATCCACATACCTGCTTCAACAGGGTGAGCGGCAAGAGTACGCCTACCGGTTGCCGCTCCGGATGCAGGGGTTTCTCAACGGGTCGCCTCGGCTCACCGGCAAAGCCATTAGTTACGGTGCTTTCACACTGAATGGGTACCAGGTGCTCACGCAGCGGCTCAACTGCGTGCAATCTCTCTCGGGGATCGGCGCGAAGATCGACGAGCTGTCGTTTGCAAGTGATTCAGGACGGATGCTGGTCGAGCGTGCTGGCAATGTGCAATCCGAGATCGTAGATGCACGCAATCCATCCCACGCTCTTGTCAATCATGCGCGCGACCCGATGATTTCATCCGATGGCTCGGATCTTGCATTCGTACGTGACGATCACGGCCGCGGCCGGCTCATGCTTCGTCACACCTTCGATTCGAGTGCCTCCGAGATGCCGCTGACGCCGCCGCAGCTCAATGTATATGAAGCATCATTCCGCTCTAGTCAAGAGTACGCTTTTTCGGCGGATGAACAGAATGGGCCGCCCAGGATTTTCCTGACCGATGCCGCACACACGAACGCGCCAGTTCTCGATGCTCAGTCTCGCTATCCGGCCATCTCGCCTGACGGCCGATGGATGGCGTACAGCCGCCTGGACAAAGGCGTATGGAATTTATGGTTGCGCAACGAAGGCACTGGCGTAACGCGGCGCATTGCGGATGTGCCTTGTAACGAGATCCAGCCGTCCTGGGAAAGCGATTCAAAGACGTTGCTGTACGGCACTGACTGTGGCAGAAGTCTTTGGTTTACGGCGATAGCGCGTCGTAGAGTGTTGCCTTAGATGATGGATGATCACCTCCGATACGAAGGCTATCGCGTTAATGTCTCGAGTTGGCAGATTGCCTCGTCTAGACTGCTGTAATGCAGGCTATAGGTCGGCATAGAGGCAAGTTTCTCAAGGACCCTCTCATGCTTTGCCCGGATTTCTCCTGCGGAGAAGAGCTCGGCGCACATGCGTTCTGTCGCGGTGCGTTGCGGCAATCGAACGAGTGTTGCCTGCGCAGAACCGCACCGGTTGAGATAAACGATGGCATTGACCTTCGTCTCCATCGAGGTGTGGATGGGGGGAAGTTCCGCAACGGGGATTTCGATAGAGGCCTTTCCCTCCATGCGCGGTGTTATCTGCCGATGCTCCAATTCAGGAAAGAGCGCCTTTGCAGTGGGCCGAAAGCGGACGCGGTGTGCGTGGCCAATCACCCGTGGTACGCGAGAACCGTTTACCAGATAGCTTGTGTCATCAGATGTGTAAGTCCATCCTGCCCGCGCGCACGCGTACGAGAGCGTTGACTTGCCTGCCCCCGAATCACCACAGAGTAGAATGCCTTTGCCATGCCGGCCGACACACGCTGCGTGCAGATCGGTGACAACCGCTGCACCTAACAAGAGGTAGACGACCTTTTCCAGAAAGTTATAGCGGAGGTAGAGCCTCCTGGCGAGCGCAGATTGGTTCAGCCATACGAACGAAGTGCAGCGAGAGAGATCAAGGACGGCTTGATTCTCACTATCTGCCACCATCGAATACAGATGGTTGTATTCACGCCGTGTTGGCTCCGGCGGCGGATAAGGGCTTTCACCCTCTGTGACACCAACACGGATTTGCAATGCTTTGATTTTTCGCAAGAGCCGCATGTGGCCGAAGCTCTCATCGGCAGCTGCTAACACCTCGGGAGAATTCGTGAGTATCTCAACCGGAAAGCCGAGCGGATAGAAGACACACCGAAGCGGCAATTGCATATCGTACAGCAGTGCAGCTTGGGGCCTCGAGCCGCCTTTACGCACTGTTTCATGCTCGGGAGTACCAGTCATAGTCCTCGGCCCGCGAACCTTAAGACGGCTGTCGAAGCGTGTCGATACAGATTAGCGGATCATCCGGTCAGCGCTTGTCACCGCGTTGTCATCAGAGTGAAGACATTTCCTACTGTGTATCCCGCGCGGGAATGACATTTGGTGACAAATTGAGGAACTCCGGGAGACAAAGGTGGATCTATTTAGGGCTAATGTTGCGAGTATCGCCGGATGCAGCTCGGAAATGTGGAGAAACGCGGGTGAAGCCCTTTCATGAACCTGAAGCAGATCAACTCACATCGACCATATTGCAGGAAGAGATCCGCTCGCGCGGCTACGTGCTTCTCCGTGGCGTACTGTCGCGCCCTGCGGTGCAATCGGTTTTATCAGATGTGACACGCGTTCTGTCCGCTGCCGAATGGCTGGCGGCCGACGCTGATGTGTTGAAATGCATTCCTGCCCAAGGTGCTGCGTACGGTGACCCGGATCCTGCCTTCAAACACGTCTATCAGCAGGTGTTCAACTTGGAATCGTTCCACGCGCTCCCGCATCACGCGGCATTGAAGCGTGTGATGAATTTGCTTGTCGGCGAGCCTGCGCTGGTGCATCCCAAGCCCATTGGTCGGCTGATCTTCCCGCGTTGCGAGCGCCTAACCGTACATGCTCACCAAGATTATGAGTTCATGGGTGGCGACCCTGAGTTTTTCACGGTCTGGATTCCATTGCATGATTGTCCAATTGAAGTCGGGCCGTTACGCATCCTTGAGGGTTCTCACCGGTATGGTGTGCAGCAGCACCAAAAGGAAAACCTGCACGTGCCAGAAATTGGAGGCGGCGAAGAAAAGGGGCAGAAGTGGGTCGGCGGTCCGATGTATTCAGGTGATGTGCTGATCTTTCACAGCCTTACTGTGCATGCGGCATCTCCAAACACCTCCGGGCGCATGCGCCTATCGCTCGACTGTCGATTTCAAAATGCGCAGCGCGTACTGAACCCTTCGAATCTGGTATTTGCAGGAGAATCGGGAAAGTCGTGGGAGAAAACCTACTCCGGTTGGAAGTCAGAGGCGTTGAAGTTCTACTGGAAGAGGATGCCGCTGACACTCCAACCGTCACGAGAGCAATTGGCACATCTGGCACAGACTGCTGAATCGCCGTCCTCCCGCAACCGGTACGCTCGTATGGTTCGTCAATTGATGTGAGAGTCGTCTGGATGAGCCCGTCCCGATCGGTGAGATCAGCGAACATCTACCTTCAGGTGACCGTCAGTTGCGCAAAATTCAAAAGCATTTGATCCGCCGATTCATGAAGCGATTGCCAGTCTGCATCTCCTTCGCTGGAAGCATAGGAGTCCCATCGCGAACAGCGGGACGCAGGAGCGAAATAGAGGGTTGAGCCAGCTCGGTTCGTCCCAGGCCCTGTTCCTGATCGTCTCCAAAATCTTGGCTGCACGCTAGCAACTTGTCGCGCGCGGCGCTTGTAGATGACTGAAGAACACCGGGCGGTCTCACTTTCAATTACAAACACGCGCGCAATCAGAGCCCGATGCGTACAGTATTGAGCCGCGAATGCAGATGAGCCATGACGGGTTCGCGAACCCTGAAGTCTCTACTTGAGCGTGAAACGAGCGGCGTAGCGTCGCAGAGGGCCTGGACAATCGAATTCTAGCCGGCGCCATACCAGGGTGTTCCGCATCATTCGTGTCCTCGCTTTTGAGCGAGCCGCGAGATGAGCCGTAGCAACAACTCGTCGAGCTCTTGTCGAATGTACCGACGCGCGTCATCCACGGTAAACCAGCGGCCCCGGTCGATCTCTGGGATTTGCAGACGCTTTCCGGATTTCGGAGGCCACTCAATCTCGCAGGTATTGCTCTGTAGCTGGGCCGGGTCGCAGTCTCCTGCGAAGGCCCACGCCGTGACGAGCTTACCGCTCTTCTGGCGAACCTCTCCAAGACTGAGAAATTCGCCCTGTGCGGTGAATCCGGTCTCCTCGAAGAACTCGCGCTTGGCCGCTGCGAATGGTTCCTCATCGTCTTCGAATTCGCCTTTTGGAATCGTCCAGACTCCTTGGTCCTTGCTGGCCCAGTACGGACCGCCTGGATGGACGAGAAACACTTCGACCTCATCCTGCTGTCGTCGATACATCAGCAAGCCTGCGCTGCGCTTCACCATGTCAATTCACGATACCGTGGAGACATCCGTTGTGGCGCGCACATGTTTCGCGCGAAGGTTCACGTCGGAGATATGTATTCGTCGGATTTGCGGGGCTGGAAGGCTCTCAAGCGAGCTATGCTTGAGGTTCTGATTCCAGGGTCTCGACTTCGACCCTATCCTGCAGGTGATTCCATTCAAGATGAAGTCGATCGATTTCGTGACGGAGGATGCGGGCAATTTGCGGATCACGTTCCCGCGCAACCCACCGGTTGAGATCGCGAATGCGCTTCTCTACCTGCTTCTGCTCCGCGGTCACTACTAACAACTGGTGAGATCCCATAGCGTTCACCTCCCAGCCATTTGGTTTGGATGCGGGTCAGAGAGACGACGTAAGTCATTGATAATCGCAACGATGGAACTTGGGTATGGAACGGTCCCTGTACTGAATGGCCACTGACCCCGCCTGCTCACCTCAACGCGCACTGGATCGCTTAGGCGGCAAACTCACAAGTCGAGACTGCTCACTTCGCGAAACTATCGCTTTGGTCGGCTTCCACTTCACCGCTATAGGTCCGGACCCCACAGCGCGAAACGCCACTTCTTCCGCCTTGCGCATGGCTTCCTCAGCAGTCTTGAATTGCTCCTGGCAGAGCGCCACGGGCATTCCTCCGTACAAGTTCTGGACGATGTAGGCGTAGTGATGATCTGAGAAGTAAGTACGGAGTAGCAGATGTACTCCGTTCGAGTGAAGTTCCGCCTCGGAGCCCAAAACAACCATGGCCTGTCCCCCCGCCTACCGCAATTGATTTTACAGGGACGACGCCGGATGAATGAAGGTTGTCTGTGAGTGCCGTATTGGGAAAGTCCAGAATGGATTCACCAAGTTGCTGGACAATTCTCCGACAACGATTCTGAAGTACGCTGTGTAAGCCACCTATGAACGGATTGATAGGAAGTCCTTACCCGGGAGCCCTCACGACTTCGGTGTTTGCGGGCCTTGCAGCCGTCATTGTTGGCGTCTCCCTGTTCCATGCCCGCAGGAAGAAACATGATCCCGTGAACCGGGGCGCGTTAATATTCGTGGCGCTTACTGCTTCCTACATATTCGTTTCACTGCTCTGGGATATCTGGATTCATCGGTGACATCTTCCCGTTCATTGCAACCGCCGTGCCGCTGCTAAGTGTGATTCTAAACGTCTGAGTCAATGCTCACCGTGCGCGCATGCGAGAAAGCCGTTCCGTCGCTTGGACGTGAGGGCGAGAGTAGATGGTATTCTCCCGACGGGGTCAAGTGAATGAAACCAACCGAACGCAAATTGCCGCCCGAAGCTATTGAGATCTACAACGAATTCATTCACGGTGAGATTAGTCGGCGCGCCTTCATCGAGCGTGTGCAGAGACTAGCCGGCGGCCTGGCGGCAGCCACGATTATCGATGCATTGATGCCGAATTACGCTTTGGGCCAGCAGGTCTCGCGTACCGACGACAGGATCAAGGCCGCCTATGAGACCGTGCCCTCCCCATATGGCAACGGGACCATCAAGGGATATCTTGTGCGGCCAATCAGCGCCGACAAACGCTCCGGGACGGTGACGAAGTTGCCCGGCATTCTCGTGATCCATGAGAATCGGGGTCTGAACCCGCATATCGAGGACATCGCGCGGCGATTTGCCCTTGCCAATTTCATGGCATTTGCGCCGGACGGACTTACCTCACTTGGGGGCTATCCTGGCGACGACTACAAAGGCGGCCAAATGTTTAGCAAGATCGACAAGGACAAGATGTTTGAGGATATGGTGGCCGCAGCCATCTGGTTAAAGTCGCGCCCTGACTGCACCGGAAAGATCGGCGTCACCGGTTTCTGCTACGGGGGCTCGACTGCAAATATGCTAGCGGTGCGGCTGGGAGTGGACTTGGCGGCAGCGGTGCCATTTTATGGTGGTCCTCCATCTACCAGAGATATCCCAAAGATTAAGGCGGCGATTCTGGTCCATCAGGGGGAATTCGACACACGACTGGCCGCAACGTGGCCGGCGTACGACCAAGCCTTGAAGGCGGCACACGTGACGCACGATGGTTACATCTATGCGGGCGCCGTGCACGGCTTCAATTGCGACGCGACACCGGAACGATACAACAAGGCGGCGGCCGATCTAGCCTGGCAGCGCACAATCGACTGGTTCAACAAATACGTGCGTAGCTAATGCCAGTTGCCGCCCCAATGCACATCTGAGCGATTGCGGGGCATTGCAGGGAACCGGTCGAATCACCTCGCTGGCATCCCCGAAGCAAGGTTTTTTGCTGGTTTGCGATTCGGATCAACGACGAAAGCAAAACTGCCACAATACCGGGCTTCGTGCCGCCGTACCAAAAGGTGATCGCGATTGCGGACAGCGCAAATGCAGCAAACGGATGAGGGAGATTGAAGTAGTGAAACAGAAGCTCCAGCAATAGAGCGCCGGTGACAGAAGCGAAAGCCAATCCATAGCGGCGCGCGAACGATGCACTTGGCCGCGTCGACTTTTTTGCTGTAGCTAAATCGGCCATGGTCCAGCCCTTCTCTCACCATCAGATCAAGGCTACGATGGTTTCCGTCTCGTTATTACTGTAGCTCCGTTCCAATGGCGGCACAACGCGCGGTGGGCTGCTTCAGAGTGGCGAGCAAGATTGTCCTTGCGGTTCAAGTGGGCACCCTGATCCGCTCGGAATCGCAAGGCGAGAAAGGTCCCGGGAATGTCGACCTAGAGCAGATTCAGTTTCTGCTTGGCCATAGGTCGCTCCAGACAACGGAGCGTTACCTAAGGGGTGCAAGCAGCGGATTCATAATGCCGTGAATGGTCGAAACAGCCTCGAGCAATTGAAGTCTGCTGTTCTGAATAGCCTGATCTCTCCAAGTTCCCAGCGAACCTAGATCATGCGATAACCGGTCACTCTGTTTGGTCAACCGCCTTCATTCGTTCGTCATTCATCCGGCCACCGTGCACTTCAATTTTAGAGAGAGCCGTTTCGATCTCACGAAGATCCGCGGGCTTTAGCTGGACATCGACTGCTCTCAGGTTCTCGTGCAGGTGATCGACACTTCGTGTCCCGGGAATCGGAACAATGAACGGCTTTTGCGCGAGCAGCCAGGCCAGCGAAATGTGAGCCGGTGCTGCATTCTTCTTCTAGAAAACTGTCTGAGAAAATCAACCATCGGCATATTTGCTGCAATGTTCTCAGAAGAAAAGCGTGGGAACTCAGATCGCACGTCCATTCTGGAGTCGAACCTCGTTTGAGCATCTATTTTCACGGTTAGATACCCTTGTCCCATTGGACCCCAGGGCACGAAGCCGATTCCTAACTCCTCACAAGTCTTCAGTACACCGTTCTGCTCTACATCTCTGTTCATGAGCGAGTATTCCGTCTGAACTGCACTTACCGGTTGAATCGCATGCGCGCGACGGATTGTCTTTGCACTCGCCTCGGATAGACCGAAGTGCAACACTTTCCCTTCCACGATCAGCTCTTTCACCGCGCCGGCTACGTCTTCAATTAGCACGTTCGGGTCGACCCGGTGCTGGTAATACAGATCGATGCGGCCGGTTCGGAGGCGCTTCAGGGATTCCTCAACCGCTTTCCGGATGTGCTCCGGCCGGCTGTTGAGAATAAGGCCGCCCTTTTCATTGTCGAAGCCAAATTTGGTTGCGATAGCGACTCTGTCGCGGAGAGAGGGACGAAGGCGAGGCTGCACGAATCACCCCAATGCCTTGATTCCTGTCGGGGGCGGGTCCGTAGTTGCCGCTGGCATTCATGCAGCCGAATCCCGTCTCTGAGACTTCTAATGTTCCGAGTTTTCGTTTCTTCATGGTGTTTCACTCCTCACTTCAACCCTAGCGACCTCCGAACCGTCTACGGTAGACCGATTCTGTCGAATCGTTGCCTATTCGTCCGGACGTTATGAGTGCGTGGTACGGCTCGTACTAGCCGCCGGTTATGCTTAGGAGACGGGGAGGGCGCATCAAATATGCTGAAACACAGGAAAAGTGGTGATGCGAATACATCCGGGCTGCCCCACCTTCTAATCGAGCTAGCGAAGAAGATTAGCAATTCACTTGGTGACTCGGGTGAACGTGCAATGGAGGTGCCGGGACTAATGCTTTATCGCCGCACTGCTCCGACCGTTCCGAATCCGTCTACCTACGAGCCAAGCCTTCTTGTCATTGCGCAAGGAAGGATTCGCGTGGACCTCGGTAAAGCGAGCTACGTTTTCGGCCAATCGAGATTTCTCCTTACGTCTCTGGAACTGCCGGTTGTGAGCCAGGTGATTACGGCCAGCAAAGAGACTCCCTATCTTGCCTTCTTTCTGAAGCTGGATGTGTCGACTGTTCGAGACATTCTGAACACAGAGGAAGTCCATACGACTGAGAAGTCGTCTGGCGCCTGCGGAATGGCCACCGGGAAGAACACGGTTGAACTGGTCGACTCATGTTCTCGGATGATGGATCTGCTGGACGCTCCGCGGGACATTTCATTCTTTGGCAAACTCATTCAACGCGAGATCATTTATCGCTTACTGCAGGGAAGTCAGGGAGCACGCCTTCGCGCGATTGCCACGTCGGAGACCAAGTGCCACCGCACGGCGAAGGCGGTTGCATGGTTGCGTTCAAACTACGAGAAGCCTCTGCGGGTAGAGCACTTGGCAACGATCGCAGGCATGAGTCGATCTACGCTGCACCACCATTTTCGCGCCCTTACGGCGATGAGTCCGCTGCAATTTCAAAAGCAGCTTCGCCTGCAGGCTGCGCGGCAACGCATGCTCACGAGTGAACTGGATGCGGCAAGTGCGGCGTTCGAGGTCGGCTACGAAAGCCCGAGCCAATTCAATCGCGAGTACAGGCGATTCTTTGGCCGGCCCCCAATTCGCGATATCAAGGCCCTGCGAGACGGCAAAGTCGTGGCGATCACTACCGCTTGACGCCGAGTTGCTGGGTTGCCATGGGGGCAGCTTGTTCTCGACTGTTGCAAAAGGCCTCAGGGCCTTAGCGCTCATTCAGTCATTGAGGACGAGTTAAACAGAATCAGCATGATTGGTCCTGAAAATACGCGCTTCTCGGAAGCAACAGTCAGTGACGAGAAACCGACTTTACGATACTGATTCTCGCAAGGCGCATCGGTCTGAACACGACCATCGCTGCATGCACTTGAAAAACCAGCCAGTAAGGTGCTCGGATGCCATTCACGCCTGAGACTAACATCGACGTTTGAGTTGCGGCGCCAGCGTCAACTGGCAAAACGTGTCGCTACTCGAAGCGCGACGGGTCCACCGTCATCGAAGCCGGCGGCAAGGATTCCTCCTGCGAGCCCAGCGACCTGTTCGGCGCATCGCCCATCGTCAGTTCTAGCGTACCGCCGTTCGCAACGTCCTTGTGCTCGATCCAAAGGTGGTCCACCGGGTTGCCATTCCAGCGGACGCTCTGCACATACTTGTTGTCGCGTGAAGAAGCAGGTGCGGCAATCACAAACTCTTTCCCATTCTTCAGGTGGATCGTCACCTTCGTAAATACCGGGCTGGCCACGTCATACACCGGCACACCGGGCATCACCGGATAGATTCCCATCATCGAGAAGACAACAAACGCGCTTAGCCCGCCGCCATCTTCATCACCGGGAATTCCCTGCAGATCATCGCGAAAATAAGCATCCAGGATCGTGCGGATGCGTTTCTGCGTCTTCCACGGCGCGCCCAGCCGGTCGTAGATGTATGGGATGTTCAGGCTCGGTTCGTTCCCCATCGAGAATTCCCCGATCATCGAGGTTGAATCCGGAAACTTCGCCTGGAACTCGTAACGCGAACGCCCCAACGGCTCGCGGAACAGCTGGTCCAAGTTCGCCTCTGCCTTCGCCCTGCCGCCCATCAGCGTGAACAGCCCGTCGTAGTCATGCGGGACGTCCCACGTGTACGTCCAGCCATTGTTCTCGTCGTAATAGTCGCGGCCCCCCAATCCACCGCTGAACTTCGCGTCCATCGGCTCGATCCAGTCGCCCTGGTTATCCTTGGGCCACATCAGCGATTTGTCCGCGCGATACAGGTTGCGATAGTTCGCTGCACGCTTCAGAAAGAGTGAACGGTCCTCCGGCTTGTGGAGCACACTGGCAAGTTGGGCGATGCACCAGTCATCCGTGCTGTTCTCCAGTGTCACTGGCACCGGCTGCCGCTTCTCAAACGGGTGCACCTCTGCTACCGTCTCCTTCTCGCCCGGTCGCAACGCGGGCATGTAGCCATGTGCGCTGTAGAAGTCATCCAGCACCGTCTTCGGACCAAGCCGCCACGGCAACATCGTCTGCTCCAGCGACCGCTTGCGCAGTCCCTCATACGCCACCGGCAGATCGAAGTTGCGCACACCCTTATTCCACGCATCCAAAATCCAGGGCGCGGCATGGTTGCCGTTCATGATAGCCGCTGGACCTGACGCGAGAGCGAACGTTGGCATGATCCTGCTCTGCTGATACATCCGCACATACGATTGGATCTTGTCCGCCTGCATGTCCGGATTCAGCAGTGTCTGCAACGGCTCCATCGCGCGATACGTGTCCCACAGCCAATTGTCCACGTAGAATGGCCGCGCATCCTCATGCACCTTGTGGTCATAGCCGCTGTAGTAGCGGCCATCCTCGGTGATGTTGATCATGCGCTCCATGCAGCGATAGAGCGCCGTATAGAAGACGCGCCGCTGCTCCGGCGTACCGCCCTCCACCGCAATACGACCCAGCGCATCGTTCCACTGCGCTCGCGCCTCCTCCTTCACGCGCTCCAGTCCCCACTCGGGAATCTCACGCTGCAGGTTCTTCTTCGCCTGCTCCACGCTGATGAACGAGACACCGTAGCGGAACTCCAGCACCTTCGCTCCGCGCGCCGACAGCGTAAGATGATCACCATCCTTCTCGCGCGCCGTCTCTGCCAACACAGGCTCGCTCGTCTCTGCATAGAAGTAAGCGGTCATTCCCATGACGCGCTCTTCGCCTGCGACCGCATTCTTTGCCACCGCTTGCAGAGAGCCTGCGTGCAGGTTCTTCACATGCAACTCCGCTCTGCCGTTCGGAAAGCTGAAGCGGAAGTAGGCAGCCTGATGGGCTGGCGCAAACTCGGTTCCAATCATCGATTCATCGAATCGCGTCGAGTAGAAGTAAGGCGTTGCATGCTCCACGTCATACACCGCCGGTTTGTCGTCACCAGGCATCACCGCAAACAACTCCGGCTGCCGATGCGACAGAATCGTGAGGGGGAAGTACTGGATCTGGTCATCCAGCGCATCCTTGCGCATGGGATACATCCTCACCATGCTGTTTGGCAGATAGGCGGTGGGCCGCGTCGGTTCCAACAGGATGCTGACATTACCGATGGTTGGATCCACCTCATCCACCGGCCCCTGTGCGCCCATCGACGCGCACACACCCAGAGCCATCACGGCAGCGATAGAAACACGAACAGCATGCAAACGGAAAGAGATCAAGGCCAACTCCTGGCATCATGTCTGCGCATCCACGACGCACTCGCACCACAGATCCCGAGTCTATCGCGTCTGCTCAACGAAACCGCAACGGCGTCCCGCCACAACGTGCGATCGCGAGGCCGGCGGATGCCACGGTTATTACGATGACGGGAGGTATTACCATGTTCCGACTCAGTCAGGAAGCGAAAATATGCAGAACTACTGGGAGCGAGCAAGCGCTGGCTCCCTCGCTTCGTCGCTGACATCATCAAACGTAATTCCGAAAGCGCAGAACTGGTTGTTTGTCACTAGACGGGGCACAAGGATAAGGAATGAGTTCAAATTGATTCGAGATGATGAATGGGCGATCCAGCCGAACCGCTGAATATATGGCATTCTTCCGTGCGTTGGAATCCGTACGTGATACGGACAAGCGGCTATTCCATGACCCCTTTGCTGCCAATTTCCTTCGTCCAAATCTGCGGAAGGCAGTCTCATGCTCAAAGAACCCTATATTTCGGGCATGGCTTAACTGGTACGTTGACAAACGAATGCCGGGTGCGCGAACCTCCGCGATTGCGCGGACCCGACTCATTGACGATCGGCTGCGCGAAGCGCTTGGAACGGGTATCAAACAGGTGGTTATTCTTGGCGCTGGATTCGACTGCCGCTCCATCCGTCTGCTCGAACTCAGTCAGGCAACCGTCTTTGAAGTGGATCACTTCGACACACTCCGCGTGAAGCGAAGCTGTCTAACTCAGATCGCGCCATTCGCGAGTTCATCTGTTCACTATGTGGGGATTGATTTCAATCGTGAGAGTGTATCAAAGGCGCTGGAGAAAGCCGGTTTCGATGGATCTCGGATCACGGTTTTCCTGTGGGAGGGTGTCACAAATTATCTAATAGAAGAAGCCGTCGATAGCGTTCTAAGGGGCGTCGCAGATTGCCGGACTGGAAGCCAAATCATTTTCACCTTCGTGCATTCAGGTGTACTCGACGGTTCTGTGAAATTTCATGGTTCTGATCGTTTGATCCGGGACGTCGCCGGTGTCGGCGAACCTTGGACTTTCGGAATAGATCCCCAAGAGCTGTCAACATTTCTCAGTCGGCGGGGATTCCGGCTTGATGAGGATCTGCCGGCTGATGACTATCGGCCCCGTTATTACGGTGACTCTGCTCGCAGTATCAAGGGATACGGCTTCTATCATGTCGCCGTCGCAGAGCTTGTCGCCTCTCAGGCAACAGTCATAGAGCAAAGATGAAGCGGGTTATCGGCAATCGGGTCCAGGGTCGTGTGGAGTTTCGGCCATTCGCGCAGAGCGAAAATACTCCGCCGCACCTTTGAAGAGGTAAATCACACAGTCACTGTGGGATCGGAGGGCCGGCTCAACAGTAGTTCGAGATGGCATGGAATATTTGAACACTTTGCATCACTATTGCTGTTGTTGCATCTGCTGGATCTGCAA
This sequence comes from uncultured Acidobacteriaceae bacterium, assembly GCA_963815025.1. GTDB lineage: Bacteria > Acidobacteriota > Terriglobia > Terriglobales > Acidobacteriaceae > KBS-83. The sequence continues at coordinate 2,153,657 of CAWFFD010000002.1, forward strand.
CAGGGGCGAAGCCAGAGGCAACGGCTCGTGCGCGCGCTCCACCACAATCGACCAGTCCTCTGGCACCGGCATCGTCTCGTCGAAGGGCGGCGCCGTCTCGGACGACTCCACGTGCACGGCCACGCTTAACTCGCTCTCCGTTTTGCCGCGATACATGCCATGCGTAGGCGGCACGTCGGCATAGTCGCGTCCCAGCGCTGTGCGGATATGGCGATCGTTCGCCACCAGGTCGTTCGTCGGATCGAACCCAACCCAGCCCAGCCGCGGCAGGAATGCCTCCACCCATGCATGGGTCGCACTCGGCGCACCGCGTTCATCTTCGCCGATGCCAATCTCGGGCTCATCGCCATGGCACAGATAGCCGCTCACGTAGCGGCAGGGAATCCCAACCATCCGCGCCAGCGCGATCATGATGTGCGCGAAGTCCTGGCACACTCCGCGCCGCGAGCCAAGGGCAACATCGATGGGCGAATCTACCTTCGTACTTCGCGGCAGGTAGTCAAAGTTGTTGTAAACGTTTCGGCTGATCTCGTGCAGCAGCGAGAGCGGATCGTCCCGCCGCACGATCTTCCACTCCGCGGCCAGCGCGCGCAGTGCAGCCGTCGGTTCGGCAAAGGTGCTGGGCAGCAGCATCTCCCAGAAATCTCCCTCCGCCAGCAGCACATCCAGCTCCTGCCAGGCTACCGGGAAGAGCCGATTCGGCACCTGCCCCAGCGGCTGCTGCTCCACCAGAGCATGCGCCACAATCACCAGTTGCCGATGGTCGCCGGGAATGTCGAAGTGGTGGACCTGGTTCCCCAGATGATCGCGATAAGAAAAGACCCGGCAGCGTGGGCTCACCGACAGCGAGAAGGTGAGGCAGCGCTGGTTGCCGTCGCCGCGTGGCTGCATCCGGATCTCCATTGCGCTCTCGCACACCGGATGGGAGTAGTCGAAGCGCGTCAGATGCTGGATCGAGTAATACCTCATATCGCTTACTCCCCTTAGCTCATCGCCAGCGCTGTTTGGATTGAGTACTGGATATACAGCCGGAAGACGCGCTCGTGCACCTGCCGGCATTGCCGCAGAATGCTCGACAGGTACGCGCCCACATCCTGCGATAGCACGTCTGCAATATCGACGAAGCTCAAGGATGCCTGCAGACGGCCGGAGACCCGGACAAGTTCATCTGCCACGTGTAGGCCGCTCCGGGCACCAATCGCCATCAACGCGCTGCGCAGGCAGTCCACCGAATAACGCACGGAGTGCGGGAAATCCGGATTCAGCAGCAGAAATTCGGTAATGCGCTCAGTCGTAAAGTCCGCGGTGTACGCGTTGCAGTAAGCCTCAAAGGCGCTGCAGCAGCGCAGCAAACCCGCCCCTTCCAGAAATTCGTAGCCGGCGCCGGCATTATTCGGCGTCTCAAGGCTCTCGCGATGGTAGACGTCCAGCAGCCTGGTAATCGCCGACGCGCGTTCGATGTAGCGGCCGAGTTGGATGAACTGCCAGCCTTCGCCATGGCTCATCGTCGAATCGGTCACTCCCTGGAACTGGTGCAGATCGTAGACCACCGTCGGCAGAAAGCTGGTCAGCGCGTTGTAGGAGTTCACCTCGCGTTGGGCAGCGGTCACGTGGTGGTAGAGCCGGTTCAGTTGCTGCCACTGCTCAGAGCTCAGCTCATCGCGTACCTGGCGCGCGTTCTCGCGCGCTTGCGCGATACAGTTCACAATCGCCGCGTGGCTTCGCGTGCTGAAGGTCAGGTCGCGCGTCAATTCGTAGAAATCGCCGCTCCATTCGATCTCCGCCGGCTCCCCCAGGCACGCCAGCACACGCTTCCAGCGCCGCTCCAGGCCCAGGTTTGCTGTGGTGCTGGCCTCGTCCAGCATCAGGCTCATATTCACGTCGATCAGCCGCACGGTATGTTCGGCCCGCTCCAGGTAGCGGCTCATCCAATACAACGAGTCTGCAACGCGTGAAAGCATCTCTTGGTTCCCTCAGTCGTTCACAACCCAGGTATCTTTGCTGCCGCCGCCCTGCGACGAGTTCACCACCAGCGAGCCTTCTTTCAGCGCCACGCGCGTCAACCCACCCGGCACCACCGTCGCCTTATCGCCGAACAGGATGTACGGCCGCAAATCCACATGGCGTGCCTGGATGCCGCCCTCCATCAGGCAGGGCGCGCGGGAAAAGTCCAGTGTCGGCTGCGCGATGTAGTTGCGCGGATCGGCTTCAATACGCTGCCGAAACTCCTCGCGTTGCGCAGCCGTGCTCTGCGGACCAATCAACATGCCGTAGCCGCCCGATTCGCCCACCGCCTTTACCACCAGCTTGTCCAAGTTTGCCAGCGTGTGCTGGCGATGCACTGGGTTCGTCATCAGGAAGGTCTCCACGTTGTTCAGCAGCGGTTCTTCATCCATGTAGTAGCGGATGATCTCCGGGACATATGCATAGATCGCCTTGTCATCGGCGAGCCCGGTGCCAAACGCATTGGCCAGCGTGACGTTTCCCGCGCGATAGGCGTTGAACAACCCCGCCGCTCCCAGCATCGATTCTGCACGAAACGCCAGCGGATCGATGAAGTCGTCGTCCACGCGCCGATAGATCACATCCACGCGTTTCAAGCCGGCGGTGGTCCGCATATACACCACGTTGTCGTGGATCACCAGGTCGCGCCCTTCCACCAGTTCGATGCCCATCTGGCGCGCGAGATATGTGTGCTCGAAGTACGCAGAGTTGAAGATGCCCGGCGTCAGCACCACGATCGTCGGCTCCGGCCGTCCTTCGGGCGCCAGTGAACGCAACGTCGCCAGCAACACCTGCGAGTAATGTTCGATAGGTCGCACATCGTAGGCGCGGAAAAGCTGGGGGAAGATGCGCTTCATCACGCGTCGGCTGGTCAACATGTAGCTCACGCCGCTGGGTACGCGCAGGTTGTCTTCTAGGACCACAAATTCACCGGACTGCACCCGCAGCAGATCCGTGCCGCTCACCGCGATGTAGATGTTGCGTGGCACCTGCAACCCGCGCATCTCGCGGCGGAAGTGCCGGCAGGTGTACACCACCTCGCGCGGTACCTTGCCATCCGCCAGAATGCGTCCGTCGTTGTAGACGTCGTGCAGAAACATATTCAGCGCGGTGATGCGCTGCACCAGTCCGCGTTCAATGTGAGTCCACTCCGTGTTGCTGATGACCCGCGGCACCACATCGTAGGGAAACACCCGCTCTGTGCCCTGCTCCTCGCCATACACCGTGAACGTGATGCCCTGCGTCAGGAACGAAAGGTCTGCCGCCTTCTTGCAGCGCTCGATCTCCTCCTGCGGCATCTGGGCGAACATATCCAGCAGCCGCCGATAGTGGGGACGCGTCTCGCCTTCGGCGGTGAACATCTCGTCATACGCGCCGTCCAGCTTGTATCTGCGCAGCATGGAGTTGCGAAAGGCCTCCGACTCGGTGAACAGCCGGCTCTGGCTAGTCTCTGCTGCCGGGATCATCTGATCAGGACTCACGCCCGTATCTCCTCGGCCTTCGTCACCTCATCGCTCACTACCCAAAACTTCTTCAGGTTCGCCGTGCCAAACGCCGTCGTCAGTGCCACGTCCGCGGCATCGCGGCCCGTCGCCATCAGCACGCGGCCAATCCGCGGTTGATTGTGCCGCGCATCCATCGTCCACCAGCGGCCGCCCAGGTACACCTCGAACCACGCGCTGAAGTCCATCGGGGCGGGAGGAATATAGATGCCGATATCGCCCAGATAACCGGTCGCGTAGCGCGCCGGAATATTCATGGCGCGGCAGAAGGTGATCGCCAGATGCTGGAAGTCGCGGCACACGCCCCGCCGTTCCGTATACACATCCACCGCGGTCTTGGTCGGCCGCGCATATTGATAGCCAAACTCGACCTTCCAGTGCACCCACCCGCAGATTGCCTGCACCCGCGGCCAGCCCGGTTCAATGGAGCCAAACAAGTCATGCGCCGCCGGCGAAAGCAGGTCCACCTCGCAGTAGCGGCTGGCCAACAGGTACTGCAGTGTCTCCGTCGGCAGTTCCGCCACCGCATGCTCCACCGCGCCCACTCCCAGGGCATCCGGCTTGCCGCTATCCTCAATCAGCGTGGAACCGTGCAGCTGCAGCTCGCCTCCCGGTACCACCAGGCGGGTACAGAGATTCCCAAAGCTGTCGACGTACTGTTCCTGCGTCACACCCGCGTTTGTCTCCAGCACATCCGGTTCCAGCAGGTCGCCTACGCGCGTCGGATGCACGTGCAGCATGGCCACCACAGCCACCTCCTGCGGCGTCTCAAATGTAATGTCGTATCCCAGGCGAATCTTCATTGTCGGAGCTGTGCCTTCCTTTGTGGAATTCAGCTCGCTTCGAGCGACGCGGGTCGGAGCGGGGTTCGTGCAGTTAATAACGGAAACCGGGGAGCCAGAAGGCTCTGGGGAAAGTAGGATGCCACGAACGCGACCTCAGCGCTCGATTTTCTTGCCCTCACGGTAGCATTTCTGCCCCGCCTGGGAGAGTATGGAGCCCATGACCTATTGCCTCGGCATCATGACTCGGGAGGGTCTCGTCATGGCCTCGGACTCCCGCACCAACGCGGGCTATGACCAGGTCAATGTCTGCCGCAAGATGCATACCTTCGTCCTCCCTGGCGACCGTGCTTTCGTTCTGCTCACCAGCGGCAGCCTCTCGCTCACGCAGTCCACCATCACGTTGCTGCAGGACGACTTCCAGCAGGGCAGGGGACTCGCCCAGGCCGACTCCATGTATGCCGCCGCGCGCGCCGTCGGCGATGCCGTACGCCGGGTCTCGGACCTCGATCGCGCTGCGCTTGAGCGCGACGACTACAACTTCAATATCCATCTGCTGCTCGGCGGCCAGGTCAAGGGCGGACCGTCCGCGCTCTATTGCATCTATCCGCAGGGCAACCCTCTCAGCGCCACCCAGGATTCACCCTATCTGCAGATCGGCGAAGCGAAATATGGCCGCCCCATCCTGGACCGCGGCATCGTCTATGACAATACGCCGCTCGACGTGGCCGCGCTCTACGCCATGCTCTCCTTCGATGCCACCATTCGTTCGAATGTCACGGTAGGGCCGCCGCTGGAATTGCTCATCTATCGCAACGGTTCTCTCGATTTTACGGAATATCGTCGTTTCGCCGCCGACGATGCTGAGCTTTTAGAACTGCACGCGCGATGGGAGACAGCCCTGCGCCGCGCCGTCGAAGATCTGCCGCGCCTCCACTACAGCGAGCGTCCCTCAGCCGTGCAGCAACTGCTTATGGAAACGGCTGCTCGCCCCTGAGCTATCGCATGGATGATTGCCTTAGTAGATGGGAATAAGCCAGTGCAGACCAATCAGACCTGCAGGACGTCACCATCGCGGGCGACCATCTCGTAGAGCACCGGGTTGACGAAGAAGCCGAGAAAGAGCCGCGAGACCAACCCTGCCACGATTACGATGGCGAACGGCTTTTGCGTGTCCGATCCGATGCCGGTGGAGAGAGCGGCGGGAAGGAGTCCCAGGCAGGCGACGAGGGCAGTCATCATGATGGGCCGCAGCCTCAGCAGAGACGCCTCGCGGGTGGCCGTCCGGATGTCCTTGTTCTCAAGACGCAGCTTGTTGATGTAGGAGACAAGGATGACGGCGGTTTCGACGGAAACGCCCATGAGCGCCAGCAGACCTAGCGCAGAGGAGACGCTGAAGGGCGTGTGTGTCAACTTGAGCGCGATCAACGCGCCGACCGGTTCGGTGAGGACCACGCCGAGGGCGATGGTCACAGGGAATTTGAAATTGCCATAGAGGGCAAACAGGATCATGAAAATGATGAGCAGGGCGAGCGGGCCGATTAATTCCATCTGGTGCTTTGCTTCAAGGAATTCGCCGTACTCCCCGCCCCAACTGATGCGATAGCCCGCAGGCAGAGACTTGGCAATATCCGCAATTGCATGTTGCCCATCGTTGACGGCGCTCTCGAGGTCGCGGCCTTCAATGCTGTACTGCACACCTATATACCGCGAATTGTTTTCGCGATAGATAAACGATGCGCCACCGGCCTCGTGGATATTCGAAAGTTCGCTCAATGGAATCTGCTGGCCGGTTGGGGTGCCGACAAGCAGATTGCCGATCTGCTGCGCGTTCTGCCGGAATTCCGGTTTCATACGCACGACAAGATCGAATAGCTTCTCACCTTGAATTACCTGAGTGGCTGCCTGGCCGCCCACAGCCGCCTGCACGACAGCTTCCACGTCCGCAACATTGATACCGTAGCGCGCAATCTTGTCGCGATCGACGTCGATGAGCAAGCTGGGCTGGCCGAGCTCGCGCACAACGGTCAACTCGGTGAATCCGGGCACCTGCGAGAGACGGCGCTTAATCTCTAGCGCCTTACTCTGCAAGACATTCAAGTCGGGGCCGTAAATCTTTACCGCAAGCGCGCTTTTGAGCCCAGTGAGCGCTTCGTCTACTGCGTCTTCAGCGGGCTGTGTGTAATTGAAGATGACTCCAGGAAACGCGTTGAGCTTCTGCTGGATGTCCTTAGTCAAGTCGGCCTTGTTGTGGATTGCACTCGTCTTCCATGAGGCATCATTGTAAGGTTTCAGTCCCACATAGAACTCGTCGTTGAAGAATCCTGTCGGATCAGTGCCATCGTCGGGGCGGCCAAGCTCAGAGCCAACATCGGTAACCATCGGATAGCTCATCAGGATCTTGCGAACCTGCGGCGAGAAGCGGCTCGCCTCCTCAAACGAAACCGTATAGGGCATGGTTGCGCGCACCCACAGCGCGCCTTCATCGAGATGAGGCATGAACTCTCCTCCGATGAACGGTATGAGCAGTAGCGTGGCCGCAAAAATAATGGTGGCAACGAGCATGGTTATCTTGGGATGGTCGAGACACCATTCCAGTTCTCCGGCATATTTGTCGCGCACCCATTCGAAGGGTCTGTTCACACGCTCGCGCACACCCCGTTTGAACCACCACGCGCACATTACGGGCACGAATGTGAGCGTCAAGACGAGCGCGCCGACGAGCGCGATAGCTACCGTATCGGCCATCGGCCTGAAGAGTTTTCCCGAGGGTCCGGTGAGTGCGTAGATCGGCAGATAACCGGCAATGATGACGGCTACCGAATAAAAAATCGGGCGATCGACATCCTTCGCCGCCGCCAAGATTACGTGTTCCAGGTTGTAGCTCTGGCCTTCGCGCGCCCCCAACTCGCGGAAGACATTTTCGACCATCACGAGGGTACCGTCGATTAGAATGCCGAAATCAATTGCGCCAATAGACAATAGATTTGCCGCGACGCCTCGCGCATGCAGAAAAATAAAGGAAAATAGGAGAGCGAGAGGAATAGTGAGTGCAACGATGACGGCAGCGCGAACGCTCACCAGGAATGCCATGAGGACGATGAGTACGAGAGCCATCCCTAGCAGCATGTTGTGTTCGACTGTGTCGATGGTCAGCTGGACGAGATCACTGCGGTCGTAGTAAGGCCGTATTTTTATATCCGGCGGCAGGATGTGTTCGTTGAGCTGCTGGGTCTTGGCCTCCACACCCTTCAGCACATTTTGCGTCTGCTCGCCGCGCCGCATCATGATGACGCCCTCAACTGCGTCATCCATCTTGTTGAAGCCGAATTCACCGAGCCGCGGTGCGTGCCCGATGGCGACATCCCCAATGTCGCGGATGCGTACGGGTACTCCATTTTGAGTGCCCACAATCACGTCGCCAATGTCCGCAGTATCGCGGACGAGCCCGAGGCCGCGGACGTAATAGAATTGGCCGCCCTGCGAATAGAATCCGCCCCCCGCGTTGGAATTGTTGACTGAGAGCTGCTGTATCACGGTCGGTACGGTGATGTGATATGCGTAGAGTCGGGCCGGGTCAAGGAGGACCTGATACTGCATGACGGTGCCGCCGAAACCGGAGTCATCCGCAACACCCGGCACCTGCTTGTACTCCCGCTCGATGACCCAGTCTTCGTAGACCTTCAGTTCCTGCGGAGTGCGGTCAGGACTGTCGATGACGTACCGATAGACGAGTCCGGATGGGCTTGCGAGAGGTGCCAATGTGGGGGTTACGCCAGTTGGATACGTGACCCCACTTAAGCGCTCGAAGACCTGTTGGCGCGCAAAATAGTCATCGGTGCCTTCGTCAAAGGTCATGATGACGTCTGAGAGCCCATAGAGAGAGATGGAGCGCATCACGGACATCTTGGGGACGCCGTTCATCTCCACTTCCGTGGGGATGGTCACCAGACGTTCGACTTCTTCCGCTGCGTGCCCCGGCCATTGCGTGATCACCTCCACCATCGGCGGAGAGAGGTCCGGGTACGCATCTACAGGCATATGGTGGAACGAGATCACGCCACCAATGACGATGAAGACGGTCAGGAGCAGTACCAACAGCCGTTGCCGCAGCGCGAACTGGACGATGTGATGAATCATTCGAAGCTCGCTCCCTTAGTGTTGCAGCGAATTGGCAAACTGAAGAAACAGGCTGCCATCGCCCACAACTCGTTCTCCAACGGAAATGCCCTTCAGGACTTGCGTCTGACCGTTCTCGCTCTGGCCGATCTCCACATCGCGTCTACCAAACTGATTCGCACCAATGGCGACATAGATAAACGGCTGATTGTTGTCGTCGCGCAGAATGGATGAGTCCGGCACCGCAATGGCGTTCGAAATCGATCCTGCCGAGACGGTGACGGTGCAATACATATCCCTCTTTAACTTTTCGCCGGGATTATCCACGACGATGCGCGCCTGCAGTGTTCTGGTGTTGGGATCCAGCGCCGGAGAGACATAGGAAATTCTTCCATGAAATGTGCCAGGATATGCATCTGTTTGCACAGAGACGTCGTCGCCGCTGCGAACAGATGCGAGATCCGCTTGGTATACATTCGCGAGCACCCAGACAGTACTGAGATCGGAGATCGTGAAGGCTTGCGTCTGACCAGCCTGCACAACCTGACCAGGAGAGACGAGGCGCTCCACAACCTCTCCACTGATGGGTGCGAGCACCGGAATTTGGGCTGAAGAATTGGCGGTCTTTGCCAGGTCGGCCGGATTCTTAACTCCGAGGATTCTCATTCCCTGTTCAGCCGCATTCAGGTCTGCCCGTGCCTGGTTGCGGTCCGATTCGGCCTGCTCGAGATCGCGTTGGGCAACTGCATGGTGCTGATACAGGTCCTGCTCGCGTGTGTAGTTTTTATCGGCTAGCCGGTAGGAGTCGGCGGCTTTCAAATAGGCGTCCAGCAACTGCGAGTAGTCGGGGCTGCTCACCTCAAGCATGGGCTGGCCGACCTTCACTTTCTGCCCAGGCACGACCAGGATCCGGCTGACTGGTCCGCCGACCTGTGTGATGACGGGGGTGGTCTTAAAGGCGTTATATGCAACAGCACCCGTAAGCCGGAGCGTGCGGCTCAGCTTCGTAGGCCGCACGGTTACTACTTGCACGTGTGACATCTGGTCTTCCGGAATTGTGAAGAGCAGAGGCACCGAGGCAGTCGACGCCGTCGCGGAGAAGGAGGTCATCTTGTTCGCTTGCTCGCGATGTTTTGCGCTGCAGGCCGTGAGGACAAATGCGAAGGCGAGCACCGTGGCGGCTTGAAGCCTGCGATTGTGGCGGGGGTTGGGAGTCATCGTCATGGCAAGCTCCTGGTTCCGACTGCTTCGCGAAGCTGTTCGAGTGCAACAAGATAGGCAGCGAGAGCCTGCCGGTAGGCTAGTTCCGCAGCCCGATAACTTCGCTCGGCGTCCAGAAAATCAAGCAGGCTTGCAGCTCCATGCCTGTAGGAATATTCGCTGATATCGCGGGACTGCTGTGCCTCGTCGAGATACCCGGAACGATAGAGGCCAACTACTTGATCGTTCGTGCGCAGATTCTCAACCGCATCTCTCACGTCCGTTAGCACCTGGCCACTCGCGAATTTCTCCTGCTCCTGGGCTTGTGTAATGGCGAAGCCGCTGCGCGCAATTTCCCCCTGGTTGCGATCGAAGATCGACAGCGGTATCTGTCCAAACAAAGAGACATTGTTGATATCGGTGAGGTGCGTGTAGCTGACCTGACCCGTGATGTCCTTTTTGGCGATGGCTTTCTGCAATTGGTATTGGCTGTTCGCGGCAGTGACTCCCTGCTGCGCTGCGCGAAGATCGGGCCGCGTTTGCAATGCTTTTGCCTGAAAGTCTTCAACGTTGCCCTTGACCGGCTGGTAATCGAAGCTTCCGGCGACGTCATACTCTGCACCTATCGATTCATATCCGAGTAACTGCCGCAGGTCTGAAAGCCCCTGAACCCTGGCAAGCTTCGCCGCCGAGACGTCGGTCTGGAACTGAAGCAATTGAAGTTTGATCTTGAGAAGATCGTCTTCACTGATGTCGCCTGCTTTGTAGCGCGATTCGCCTATTTCGACCGTATTCTGGAAACTTTTCAGGTCCTCGTTGGCCAGTTCCAGGGTCGACTCGGCAAGTTCAACATCAATGAACTGCGATGCGACACTGAAGGCAAGGCTGCGCTCGTTGTCGTCGACCTGCGAGCGTGTCACGGCCGTTTGGTCTTTGGCTGCCTGCAGGCGGTGTTGACGCTTCTTACCACGCTCAAACAGATAGCTGACGCCCAAATCAAACTGCGCAGTATTGTCGATGTAGTCCGAACTGAATTGGCTCGGCTGGAAGATGGGAAGGAACTGCGAATCGCCTAAGAGCACGGGGTTTGGGCGCAGATTCGCCGTGGTTTCCTCAGCCTCGCTCTGCTGAATCGTGGTGCGAGCCGCCAGCAGGTTGTGATTATGTCGGAGCGCCATCTGAATGGCGTCTTCGAGCGTGATAGTGACGACTCCGGGCTTCTGCGCAAGCGCTTGCGCTTGTGGGGGCGACGGGCTTTGAGCAGCTGCGATTTGCGCCCCGGCGAGCTCAAAGCAGAACACTACAGCTAGCAAAACTGAAAAACACAAACGCTGTGAAAGCATTGGCGATCAGCCTCGTAATCAGGAGGGCAGTACACGGATTGGTGTGCGGCAAGCAGCACGTAGAAGACGCAGGTGCTATGCGGGGGGAGCGCGCGCGGGAACGTGTCGCCCCATGGGACTTGGGACAGAGCGATGGTGATGTGGTTCCGGCGCAGATCCTGCAGGTATCAAAGTGCAGACGCGAGCGGTTGCTGGTGCGGGCTCGATGGCTTGATGACTTAGATGGCAGATCGGGCAGGTGTCGGGAGACAACGTAGCGTGTTGATGCCAAACCACACCGACGGTTGTCCCCACCAATAGCGCGATGAGCACTATCGGGAATGTCAATCGCCAGATTTTGCTCTGATTAGACAATTTTGAGGGGCATTCAAAGATCCCGAACAGAACGTAGGTAGTGTAGTCCACCAAGTCAATTCTTGACATTTGTGAGGTCTCTTGGACCGCATTCGCCCATCTTGATTCCAACTGGCGGTAAGACGGGCGAATCGGAAGAATGGCACAAGAGAGCATCTCGACGGGAACTTTAGCGGATTTGACCACGCTGTGGAAATCGCTAATGCACGGAATTTGGGCGGAATTATGTTTGCAGGTTGTTGCCGTAGTATAGCTTTTTGAAAGTTGCTCCGCCTTCATCGCGGCCATCAATGTGCAACGATGAGCAACGGGTCGCACCGATTTGTCCCGACTAGGCGAGGGCGGCTCCAACAATTTCAACTTCTGTCGCCGGCACTCGCCTGCGCTGCATTCTTTGACCCTGATTCGCCATCCGAATGAGGGATGCAGGAGAGCCGCTATGCTCGCACGATGGTCGCTCCAAGCGATCGACGTCACGCGGAGAATGCCCAAGCGCTGCGGCCGATATCGGCCCATTTCTTGGCGCCTCGCCAGGGGACCAACGCCGGCATCAAGAGGTTAGCTTTGCGGGGACCGGTGCAACAAGAGCGAGTATCTGCACCCGCTGCTTGATTGAGAATCAGATAACCGCGCGGAAAGCCTCCGCAACTTTTCCACCCGCCATTCGTACAGCTGCAACCGCCGTTTGCCCAGCATCGATGGTGTGCGTCAGGGCAGTTCTTCGGCGTGTTCCTTTATGCTCTACGGCCACGATCTCAATCCCACCGCCGAAGATCTCATATTTCGCTTCCAAACCATCGAGCACAGCGTTCAGTTGACTTACGACTGGCTCTGCCTCATCTTCGGCGACGATCAGCTCGATCTCGATTTTCCTATAGTGCACGCGGAGTACCCCTGACCCAATTCTATTCCTGTCGCGACCGTGCAGGCAGATCTTGTTGTCCAGATGAAAAGAGGGACCGCCTGCGCGATCCCTTCCGTTTTGTCCGTTACCGACGAGTCTCGAGTTGCGCCGCAACTTCTGGTAGCACTGAGGTGCCTTCCATCCTCACCGCATCCAGGGCCGCCGGATCCAACCCCAGCGTCTTCACGATCGTCGGCGCCACCTGCGCAGTTGCTGTCACAGTCGAGACTGTCTGGGCCTAAAATGTGGATGAGCGACAGCGACTAGGAGCATCACATTTGTATCGTCATGCGCGAAACCGCCGTGATCTCCAATCATCGTCGTGCTTCCTGAGTAGGTCACGCCTACGTTTGGCGTCGCGATGATATCGGGTGTCCGCGGTCCGGCCGGTCCAGTACCACCCACGCCATAGTTCAACGCCAGCGTCGGCCCATAGTAGATCTGCCCTAGTCCGATTACGCCGCATTGCTTTCGAGCAATGCCACGGCGGCGTCCACGCTTGCACCCTGCTTCAGCCAGAACACCGACACGTCGTCTTCCGTCGCGCCGATGCCGTTTGAGTTCAGCGGCGATTCCGAGAAAGGGATGGAGCTGCCCAACAGTGCTGCCGGCGTATTCGGGACGTTCGCCACGTATCGTGTCGGGTCGATCGGCGAGTCCCCATGCTTCGCCGTGATGATGATCAGCGTGTCATCGTAAATGCCCCTATCTTTGAGCGCGCTGACGATGTCCCCGATCGAGGCGTCGACAAATTCAATCTGCTTCAGCAATTCATCACTCGGTGTGGCCGCCGGATTCTTGTAACCACCCGTGCCTACATTCGGCTCAAGTACGCTCTCACCGATGTACACCGACTGAAAGTTCATGCCGAAGACTGCTGGTATCCGCGCCTCCACACCCTTGTGCGTCTTGCCCGCAATCTCGTTCACCAATGCATTTACCTTCAATGCGTCATAGCACTGTATGTTGTCGAAGCTATTTGTCCAGGACGATGTGTTGGTCATATCGCGGATGGGAGAGCAGGGAACGCCTTCCGCAGTCTTGACCCCAGGGAGTGCCACAACAGCGGAGTTCACCTCCGGCGAATAGTAGTCATCAAGGCCCGTTCCGCCGGGGCCAACGACAAAGGAATACGACGGATGCTTGTCGATCCACGCCGTGTATCCGCCTGCTCTATGAATGACGCTGAAGATGGTGTTCTTGCGGACAAAGTTCCACGAATACACAGGTGTGCAACCCGCTCGCGGATCTCGTGACAGCTTCTTCGGATCGATCGAAGCGACGCCACCCTCGGTTAGCCCGGCTCCCGGCGCGCCACCGTTTAGCTTCGTGTCGTCAAGGTCGATCCCTTGGTCGTTATCGGTTGTCGTTCCGGTCGGTGCGGCATAGGGTGTGCACGTTCCCCCGGCCAAGCCGGTGCCCGTCGTTGTCGCTGGTGCATCGAGCGACCGGTCATAGGCCAAATCGTAATAGAGTCCTGTCGACCGAGGCGTGCCTCCAGTGGCTAGCGCCGCCAGCCCGGAAAGGAGTCCGAAGGCCGAGAAGATGAGGTGGCCACGTAGTTGATTGCTGTTTGGCTCAAAGCCGTCATATTTGGGCAGTACGGATCCCCCACCCTTTACGCCCGCGATTCCGTGCGAGCAGTTGTAAAAGTCCGCCGCGTGCATGCCGTCAATACTCAACAGCAGTACGTGTTTGGCCTCCTCCGATCCCACCTTGTTGGAATCATCGGCCATTCCGTAGGTTGACGATGACAGCGTTACCGCCACCGTAATTCCAGCCAGCACTACCTTTTCCATCTTCAAGGTAGAGTCTCGGCGTGGATGTAAGCACCCCGCTCATCGTTTCGACGACTGCGGCCGCGGCGGCGGATAGGGAGGTAGCCGGTGGTCACCGGTTGAACAAGACCGGCATTGTGCTATGGGGCGGGGTTCTTCTCCTCCTGTTGCCGCGGCGTCGCTCTCGATGGCTGACCGTGGCAATGATGATCTTCGTGGTGTCCGGTGCAATGCTTTCCCTGTCAAGCTGTGGTGGCTCGGGCGGCGGTTCGCCTCCCCCGAACGGGCCTGCTTGCACACAAACAGGGAACTACTCGATCACCGTTTCGGCGACCAGCAATACGCCCGTGCCGGCGCCTGTGCCCGTTACCGTTCAGCTCACGATTGATTGATAAAATGAGCCACCCTTCGTGCTTCGTTTGCGGCGTCACTTGCCTTCGCTGGCTCCAGTCAGCAAAATTGCAGCGAGTGAGGACGCGGTGATCGCCGCCGTGCGCCACGAGTTTTGCGAGCAAAACGCCATAACCGGCGCGATGGACCCTTGATGCAGGGTGGCTCTCGCGCCAAGGTCTAGTTCCACCGAATTCGAGCCAGAAGAGGACACACGATGCCCCTCAGCCGTCGGAGTTTGCGACCCATCGTACAAGCACTCACATGCCTGTCTCTGTTATCCATTGCCAAGGCGCAAAACGATTCCCACGCAAGCTGGCGGGCCTACGGTGGCGCGGAGGATGGAGCGCAGTACTCCTCACTGAAGCAAGTAAGCCGCGTCAATGTGACGCAGTTGAAACCTGTGTGGACCGCGTCCACTGGGGACGGGGCCGTTTACGCCTTCAACCCGCTCGTCATCGGCGACACCTTGTATGCATTGGCAGAGAAGGATCACATCCTCGCGCTCGATGCAGCGACCGGCAAGCAGAAGTGGTCGCACAGCATTCACGCAAAGACGAAGTTGCTGACAAACCGTGGTCTCACCTATTGGCAGAGCAAGGACGGCAGCGACGCACGCCTCATCTTCGCTGCCGACAATGCACTACAGGAGATCGACGCGCGGACCGGCAAGAGTATTGATACCTTTGGCAAGGAGGGCCACATCGATCTACGCGAAGACCTGGGCCGAGATCCCGAGTCGCTAACGTTGGTGCAGAGCTACAACCCCGGCCGCGTCTTTGAGAATCTGGTCATCGTCGGCTCGGCAACCAACGAGGAATATCACTCCGGACCGGGCGACATCCGCGCCTACGATGTGGTCACCGGACGTCTCGTTTGGACCTTTCATACCATCCCGCATCCGGGAGAAATTGGCTACCACACTTGGCCCAAAGATGCGTGGAAGACCGTGGGAGGCGCCAACGCCTGGAGCAGCATGGCACTCGATAGCAAGCGCGGCATTCTCTACGTTCCGACGGCCAGCCCCAAATACAATTTCTACGGCGCCAATCGCACCGGCAAGAACCTGTTCGGAGATTCGCTGCTCGCTTTGGATGCACGCACGGGCAAGCTGCGCTGGTATTACCAGATGGTGCACCACGACATCTGGGATTATGACAATGCCAGTACGCCCATGCTGATGACCGTATTCCACAACAGCAAACCGGTTGACATCGTTGCTGAGGCCTCGAAGACAGGTTTCCTTTGGGTCTTTGATCGTGCCACGGGCAAGCCCCTCTGGCCGGTGGAAGAGCACCCGGTGCCGAAGTCGCCGATGCCGGGAGAAGAGACCTGGCCCACGCAGCCGTTTCCATCGAAGCCCGCAATCTTCGCGCGCCAGGAGTTCACCTCGAAGGACCTGAGCCCCTATTTGACATCCGAGGAGCACGACCGGATCAAGCAGCAGCTTGATGCAGCTAGGAACAACGGCCTCTTCACGCCACCGTCGACCCAGGACACCGTTGAAATGCCTGGCAACAACGGCGGCGCCAACTTTGGCGGCGTCGCGAGCGATCCCGTCCACGGCTGGATCTACATCATCAGCAAAGACCTGCCCTCCATGCTGAAGCTCAGGTTATCCGCTACCGCGACGCCCAGCAACACGGAAGATTCACACGCATCGAGGACGGATGGATCCGTGCAGCCGGCTGGCGACCCGCGCACGCTGCAGTACAAGAGCGGCTTCGGATTCATGTTCGATAAGGATGGTCTGCCGGTGATCGACCCACCATGGACATCGTTGACTGCCTACGATCTGAACACCGGCGACATCCGGTGGAGGGTACCACTGGGTGAAGTGCCGGAGCTCGCCAATAAGGGCGTCACCGGTACCGGCTCCCACTTTCCCAAGGTGAACCCTGTCGTCACTGCCGGTGGCCTTATCTTCACCGGCTCAAACGATCGAAAGATTCGCGCGCTTGATAGCTCCACGGGGAAGACGCTCTGGGAATACGAGGCTCCCGCCGCGATCGAAGGCATGCCTGCGGTATATGAGAGCAACGGTCGCGAATACATCGTTTTCTGCGCTGCGGGCCGGGATTCGGCGCGCACACGCAGCATCCCGGGACAGCCGGCCTCACAGGTGCCCATTCACGGCAGCTACATCGCCTTTGCGTTGCCCCAGTAAGGTTTAGCCCCAAATCCTGCTTCTGCAGCAACCACGCCCTCATCCGCTGACCACGATCACAGGTCACATCACCCAGTTGTAGTGGGTTCTCAAGCATGGTCGATCTATCGCAAAGAACTTCATGGACGTTGTGCTCCTGTTGAGGCAATCTTACGGCTGACGCATTGCCTCAATAGAAACGGATCACCGGTGGCCACTGTGTATACCGGACAAAACCACAGAAAACCTGAGATTTTCACAGCCAAGCAAAGGGCATTATCGGGGCGTGACAAACCCCATTCTGCAAGACGCCGCCCGTATCAAGCTGGTTCCATCCGAAAAGCGTGAGACGCCCGCTCTGGAAGTGGTTTTATCCCTTGCGAGACGAGAGGTTTTCCTCGCGCCGAATGGGTTGGCTAGAATGCGGTCTTTGCGGCACGAAGCGGAGCTGATTTTGGGATTGTCAGCTGCCTTTGCAGCACGGCCTTTCCCGACTCGCGCCAACTAGCGATTCTAGATCGCCCGAGCAAATCGTTCTCGATCTTGCTCGTATCTGACAGGGCACGCGGAGCACGGGGTTCAGCGTTCCTTTGTGAAACGCCCGGAGAAGGACGCCGGGCGTTGGTGACAGATCCCACGGCAGAGAAGATGAAGAGTGCGTCTGGGTGAAACCCCGCATCGCGCCTGGCCGGGTTCTTGGAATGGACCGGGCTCAGCACTTGCGACATGCGAAGTTTGTCGGTCTCCGTGACATAAGGACCCACGCACAGCAATAAGAGAAACGTGAACGAAGCAGGAGGATCAAACGTGGCACATGTGGATCCATGGTTAGCGCTCGGAGTATCGATCTCAACTGCGGTGACTGACGCGGTGTATGTGATGTTCAATGTAGCAGTATCGGCCCGTAGGAGATTGCCAGCCGCGACGTGGAGCAGCGTCTGGTATCTGCTGTCGGCATTCGCGGTAATAAGCTACACACGAAATTGGATCTACGTCGGCTTCGCTGCTGCTGGTTCATGGATAGGAGCCTATGCTTCGCTGACGCTTTTACACGGAGCGGAGAAGAGCCGCACCGTGCGGCCCTATTAGGCGCTGTTCTCGTTTGCAATGAGAGGTCGACATGGTTGCGATCAAGCTTCCCGAGAATGCGCGGAGTGCCCATCCGCTCATCTGTCCAGGAGCATTGATACCTGAATAGAATTCGAGGGTGCGAAGCTCTGATTCGCGCTTAAGGACTGTCAAATGCAAGATTTATGCGTACGAGATTGCTTGCCACCAGAGTCTTGGGACACATTATCTCTTTGAGACATAAGCTATTGCTACTGGCTGGCAATAGTCCTCAGCCGCCCGCTACCGGGAGAACACGTATCGTACCCATCATTCCGCCGTCTTCATGTTCCAACAAATGGCAGTGATAGACAAACGTCCCTACGGCATTCGGATCGCGAAAATCCATGTGCAAGGTCACGCTTGGATAGGGAGTGCCCGGTCCTTTCCAGTAAGGCACGTTAATGGTGTCCCGCAGGAATGGCTCATCGACCGATGCGCCGTCCCATTGCGTCAGCATGAAATGGATCTGGTGGATGTGAAACGTATGTGCCTCGGTTGACCGGTTTTCGATCACCCAGTCTTCAACATCGCCTTGATGTGCAATGATGTCAGGCTCCGTCGTGTGCTGGTTATAGGGCGCCGGCGTTTTTCCATCGACGGTGATCATAAAGATTGTTGGACTGCCCACCACATTGGGATTCTCCGGCCGTTCAGAGAAGTAGAGCTTTCGTGTCCGCACCGGCTTCATGTTACCGAGCCATACAGAGGTTGACCTTGGCAGTGGCCGTGGAGATACCGCAAGCCGCGAGAGCGGCTCGGGTGCGTGATCCGAGACCACGATGTCGGCCAAGGATCGCGCGGGATCGTTCTCTCCCGCCGGACCAGTGTCCACGCTGCGCGTGATCAGGCGTGCCGCCACTCCGGCCGACAAGCCCTTGAAAATAAATTCGACGCGCGCCGCGGGCGGCAAAAAGACATGGTCTGTCCAAAGAACTCGGTCACGCATCATACCGTTCTCATTGATCGGAACGCCGTCGAGTGACACCACGCCGAAAGATTGAGGCGCACTTCCAACCAATATCTGAAGGTCGATATAGGTGATGGCCGAGGCATTTAGAATGCGCCATAACTGCCGCTCTGCCGGCTGCACCATGATTGTGGCGGGCGGATAGTCCGGATAGGGCACGGGAACGAAGTTGATCGAGAGGTCCTTCGCCGGTTTGCCACCTCCGGTACCAGTGTTCAAAATGTCTCCTTCGGCATCGCGAAACACCGGTGGCGTCAGGCCGTTTTTTGCCGGCCGCGCCTCCGGATGAAGCAGCTCCTGATCTCGAATCACGAAGAGCTGTTCGTGGAGTCCCGCCAGCTCTTGGTTAGCACGCTCGATTCCGTCGACAATCACCGCACCGGACGCTCCGCCGAGCACTTGCGGATTCGTGAAGCCATGTACATGCGGGTGATACCAATACAGCCCGGGCGGTTCGTCCGGTGGAATCCGGAAGCGATATGCAAACGGCGCATCTCCGGGCTGTACCGCTGTCTTCAACACGTCGTCTTCATGGCATAAAGCGGGCACGGTCAGGCCATGAAAATGAAGGTTCGTGGAGAGTGCAGTCATTTGTCTGCTCGCGCAAGGATCGGAGATCGGCATTCCAGCGACATGATGCGATCCACGCGAGCTCGTCCCGGGGGGCAACATTAGTTTGTTCTTCAGGCGCAGAATCAGCAGGTCGCCCGGCCGAAGACGCAGAGTGGGAGCCTGGCTGCCGTCGTTCGATTGATAGCAATATTCTTCCTGCCCATCGGGGGTCTTGAAGTTTCTGTACGTTAAGTCGAGCTTGAGCACGCCATTGTGGCTGCGCCATTCCTCGGGCTGCGTCACAACGCTGCCCGGAGCGGGACGCGTGCAGGGTGTCTCCTGTGCGGAAGTCAAGGCTGGAACTGCGACCAGACCCAGAGCGGCGGCGGAGCATATCCGGACAATCAACAACAGCCGCGACACTCCTGGAATTGGCATGAGCGTTACGTTCAACCGCCCGTGATTGGGCCGATACCCGAATCACATCACTAGCGAAGTCATCCAAAATTATCGGCATTAGATGAATGGACGATGAATGGTTGTTCCCATCGTTCGTCAGTGAAGGCATGGAATCGCACTCAACGATGCAGAAAGCCTTAAGGCTGCAGTAATCCGGTCTTGGAATGTTCACACGATTGTGCGTTCATGTTCCGCCATTTCATTTCCACGCAACAAAACTGGTCTACGGTTTTCTCGCTGTTGCTCTCCAAGTGGCGCACGTCTCAAAGGCGCTGAAAGGCTTCGAAATGCAAAAATATTCTGCACTTCTCGCACTTGCTTCCATCGCTCTGAGCCCGTTCGCATCGCAAGGGCAGCAACGGCGCCCCGGTACGCCTGGTGCATCCTCATTTCCCACGACAACACCGATCAAGCACCTCGTCGTCATCTTCGATGAGAATATCTCCTTCGATCATTACTTCGGCGCCTATCCAGACGCTGCAAACCCGCCTGGCGAGCCGGCCTTCAGAGCGCTTCCAGGAACGCCAGCTGTCAACGGTCTGACCTCGACTCTTCTGAAAGCGAACCCCGACTCTGCCGCACCCTTTCGTCTCGATCGCTCCGAAGCCGTCACCTGCGACAACGACAACCACTACACCGATGAGCAGAAGGCCTACAACGGCGGCCTGATCGATCAGGTCTCTGAACTACTCAGCGGCACCGGCGCGGATTGCACTCCCAATCTTTCCATGGGCTACTACGACGGCAACACCGTAACCGCCCTTTGGAACTACGCGCAGCACTTTGCGATGAGCGATAACTTCTTTGGATCGAACTTCGGCACTACGGTGATGGGCCATCTGAACCTCATCTCAGGACAGACCCATGGTGCCTCTCCCGCCTCCGTCTCTGGCAAGGTGGCGAACGGCAGTGTCATCGCCAACATCGACGCCACTGCGGATGACTGCTCGACTGGCACCACAATTCAGATGACCGGCAAGAATGTCGGCGATCTTCTGAATGCCAAGAGCATCACGTGGGGCTGGTTCTACGGCGATTGGACGCCGACCGGGACCAGTGGCGGCAAGGCGCAATGCACCAGTCAGTATGATGACCACTACGCGCCCTTCCAATACTACGCATCCACGGCGAACCCGCACCACCTCTCGCCGTCTTCTGTGCGTGCGATCGGCTACACAGACCAGGCGAACCATCAGTACGCGCTGACTGACTTTTGGAATGCCGTGTCCAGCAACAACCTGCCCGCCGTGAGTTTCCTAAAGGCTCCCGCCAACGAGACCGGCCATCCCTCGACCTCGAGTCCGCTGGCCGAGCAGACCTTCCTTGTGAACACCATCAATCGCTTGCAGCGGAGTCCAGATTGGAAGGACATGGCCATTCTCATCGCATGGGATGACTCCGACGGCTGGTACGACCATGTATTGGCACCGATCGTCAGCACCTCCAGTGATCCGGAGAACGATGCATTGCTCGGACCGGCGGGGCTCTGCGGCGCAGCGAAATCCGGCGCCTATCTCGATCGCTGCGGCTATGGCCCGCGGCTTCCATTCCTTGCGATTTCCCCGTTCGCGAAGCAGAACTTCGTCGCTCACACCGTTGCCGATCAGTCATCGATCCTGCGCTTCATCGAAGACAACTGGCAGCTCGGGCAAATCGGCGACCAATCCTTTGATGGCATCGCCGGATCCATTCAAAATCTATTTGACCTCAACTCGTACACCGGGCATGTCTCTGGACGAACACTGATGCTTGATCCGGATACGGGAGAACAGGTCGGAGAGCACCCTTAGCCGACGAGCAGTAGATGGATGGTGCGGTTCTGAGTTGCCGACAATCGGCCAGAATCTCAGTTGAAGCAGGCAAAAACTGTTTAAGCCAGAGTATTGCCACCATTTACGGAGAAGCGTTGTCCAGTAATGAAACCCGCAGCTTCGCTTGCGAGGAAAGCAACCAGTTTTGCGACATCCTCTGGGCTTCCCATTCGCTTCATGGGCACTCCTGCTGTATAGCTGTCCAATTCCTCTTGGGTTGTGTCGGCGTGGCGCTCAGTAGGAATCCAGCCCGGGGCCACGAGGTTGACAGTAATGCCGGTTGGGGCCAGTTCACGCGCCCAGGAACGGGTAAGGCCCAACTGGGCTCCTTTGGCTGCAACGTAGTGCGCGAAGCGGGGATTCCCGAGCTCGAAGACTTCGCTGCCGATGTTAATGATCCGGCCAAAGCCTCGCTCTTTCATTCCCGGCAGGACCTGCTTCAGCAACAACAGAGGAGACTTCACGAAGAACTCTAGTTGATCTAGGTAGGAACTCCAGGTTTGCTCTTCGATGGAGAGGAATGGCTGAGGCCCCGTCGCATTTACAACGAGAACGTCAATCCCGCCGAAAACGTCAGTTACCTCACGGATCAGCCGCACGATCTCGGCTTCGCTACGCGCGTCCGCCTTGAACGCATGGGCGTAGCCGCCAGTCTGCCGAATGTGCTGGCAGAGCTGTTCAGCCGCGTCGCCGCTATTGAAGTAGTTGATGGCAACGTTCGAACCGGCTGCGCCTTGCGCGAGGGCAATTGCGGCCCCTAGACCGCGCGATGCGCCGGTAATGAGAGTGGTCCGTCTCGGACTGTCCATGTTTGTCTCACCTTGCGATTCCAATAGTACGAGAACCGAGCGACCAGCTCTTGGAGCTGTCGCGGCTGGATCCTTTCCATCTCTATTGCTGCAAGAGTGTCGAAGAGGAATATGCTCCTTCGAGGACTGAGTACTGGTGAGGCCCCAGCGGATCATGCCGCGAATCACTCTGTCTTCCGGAACACAAAACCCAAGACCTTGGGCAGATGCTCTCTCACTCCACACGAATAGCCCTCATCGGATCGATCGATGCTGCTCGCCGCGCCGGAATCATCGCTGCAATATACGCCGCGACCGCCAGCGCCGCCACGGTTTGTACTTTACGGAAATATTTGCTCCTGGCGAACTATTCCGAACGCAGAGCCTCGACGGCATTCACCCGTGCCGCCCGCGCCGCCGGCACAGCCGCCGCGATTAACGCTGCTGCCAAAATGACGAAAGCTGATGCGGCAAACGCTAGCATTCCCGGCAAATGCACCTCCGCGACATACCGACCAATTCCTCGCGCAAAGGCAATTCCGAGCACTACGCCTACGCCCACACCAATCCCGGCGATCGCCAGGCCCTGCGAAAGAACGTCGGTGAGAATGTCCCGCGGCTGCGCACCGAGCGCTATCCGGATGCCAAACTCGCGGATGCGCCCGCTTACCGAAAACGCAAGCACACCCGCTACTCCGATCACTGAGATCAGCAGCGCGACAGCAGCAAATCCGCCGAAGACAACCGCATTCAACCGGTCCGGAGTCAATACCTCGGCGCGAATGTCCTGAAGCGTGCTTGCCCGTTCCACCGGCTGCTCTGCCGAGATCTCATGGATTGTACGTGAAATGGCTGGTGTCAGCTCATATGGATCCTGCTGCGCTCGCACAAAGAGGCGACCCTGCCATCCTTCCTGATCAGCCGGCTGATACACCATCATGGACGGCAACGGAATGATGTTTTCGTCATCCATATCCGGTACCACGCCCACAATCCGCCGCGGCTCCATGCTGATGCCGATGAATTTCACCACGCCGTCTGTCCATCGCAGTTCGCGATTCAGCGCGTCCTTCCCGGGAAAGAGTGTCTGCGCGAGGCTCTGGCTCACAATCACCACGCGTTCGGAGCCGTTCTTGTCCGCGTCTCTGAAGTCGCGCCCCTCCAGAATCGGCATACCCAGCGTTTCGAAATACCCCGGCGATATCGATCGGAACTTTGCGCGCCAATCATCCACTCCGTTCTTCCGCGGGGCTCCCTGCGCTGCGAAGGTGAAGCTGATGTTCAGTCCCTGATCGTCACGCCATGGGACGCCGAATCCGGTCGATACATGCGTCACTCCAGGCAATGCACTCACCCGGCGTTTCACATCGCGGTAGAAATCCTGGACCTGCTCTGGAGTTCGTCCGTAGGACATCGCCGGAAGATTTACCGCTAGAACACGCGCAGTGTCGAAAGGTGGGCGCGTCTTCTCGAGCGTATAGAGCGTTTGCATCAACACCACTGCTCCGGTCAGCAACAGGAAGGATGCCGCGATCTGCATGATGGCGAATATGCGCAAACGGCGGCTGCTACCTGTCGTCACCCGCGTTCCACCGCCCGTGAGCGCCGTGCCCAGCGACGCATTTCCAGAGGGCAGTCGCGGAATCAGCGCCAGAAACACCGCCGCTAGCAGCGCCAATGCAATTCCAAACCATACTAGGTTGAAGTCAAGCGTCAGCCCGTCGGCTCGTACAGAGAAGCGTGCCGCGTATCGCCCTAACACCGCCACCATCGGCCACGCGAGAAGCAGTGCCGCCAGCACGCCACTCACGCACAGCACCAGACTTTCCGCGAGCAACGAACGCCGCAACGCCGCAGTGCCAGCACCAAGAGCTGTGCGCACCACAAGCTCTGATTCGCGACGTACCGTGCGTGCCAGCACCAGATTGGCGACATTCGAGCATGCAATGACAAACAGCAACCCCGACGCTGCGAACAGCACCCATAACACCGTATTTGCGCGCGAATTGATCTGATCGTGTATACGCGTCGCATTGATGCTGTAGTGATTTGAGGGCTTGTAAACCTCCGGATGTGCGCCCGTCATCGCGGCATAGCGCGTCCGGAGCTCCGACCGTGCTGTGTCGAGGCTCGCGCCGGGAGCTAGCCGCGCGAAGACCTCTGTCATGCGATGTTCACGACCTGTGACCATTGTGGCCGATAGGTGATGTGGGCTCGTCACAACGTTTGCGATAATCTCTGTCGCCACCGGATAGGGCACCGAAGGTTCCAGGACACCAACGATCGTTGCCGAACGCGCCCCTTCGTAGCTCTCCAACCGCACCGTCTTGCCGATCACGCTTGGGTCGGAATGCAGCGAAGAACTCCAGAACCGATATGTCAGCACAACCGCGCCTGCGGCATTCGGGCCATCGTCGGCCGGCGTCAATAGCCGCCCCAGGATTGGGCGCAGCCCGATGACTTCGAAATAGTGCCCGTCCACGACTCCCGCCGGGATCTCACGCGGCGTGCCGAGTCCTACCAGTGTGAAATCGATCGTTGAGAAGGTCCCGACTTCGCTGATCGTCCTCAGCCCTTTATCCAGGTCGTCGATCTCGGGGATCGAGAAGGTTGCATTCTCGACGCCGAGCCCTTGAGCACTCTGACGGACATAGAGCAGACGATCCTCGTCCCGATTCGCCAGCGGCCGCAATAGCACAGCACGAACCACGCTGAAGATGGCTGCATTGGCGCCTATTCCCAGAGCGAGAGTCAGGGTGACGGTGATCCACAGCGCGCGCACACGCGACAGGGATCGCATCGCAATCTTCAAATCACGAAGGAATGACATTGTTCTCCTTATTCCTGGAACGGTCTTAGGGCGGCCCGTTGCCCGGCCTTCACTATGTAGTCGAACGGCCGGACCGGAATTCGACACATCGTCCAAGAATTTTTGCTTCTTCCGCGCTTTAGTTCGAGTTGGAGTTGCCGAACGTTTGCAGGCGCGCAATCGCCGCTCTGCATTGGTCCTCAAAACGCTGTCTCGCAATGATCTTATAAGCGCAGAAAAAGCGACTTGACAATATAAGTTGATATCAACATATTAGAATCAATGTCAATGTGCACTGCGGTTCCTTTTGAAACGACGCTCCGGGTTCGCGACTGCTGCCTCTGTCTTCACTTGCAGCGGGCAGCACGCACCCTGGCTCGCCGCTTCGATGAGGAGTTGCGTCCATACGGTCTTACCAACGGTCAGTTTTCCCTGTTGATGTCGCTCAACCGGCCCGAGCCGCCCGGGATGGCTTCTGTGTCATCTCTCCTCAGCATGGACCGCACCACTCTCACCGCCGCACTCAAGCCGCTCGAGCGGCGCGGCCTGGTCAAGGTCGCCACAGATTCCTCTGATCGTCGTGGTCGCCGGCTGAGCCTGACCCCGGAGGGCAAGACGTTGCTCGCTTCAGCGGTACCGGCCTGGGAACAAACCCATCTGAAAGTAATAGCGCTTCTGGGCGACGGGTGCGATTGCCTCCGGAACAGCCTGCGTGCTCTCGCGTGATCGTTCTGCCGCGCGCAGATCACGTACAAACGCGTTCATGGTCATATCCCGGAGACTACCGGTAATTTGGCGGCGTCCCAAGCGGCGAGTCCGCCCGCCATCTCTATGAGATTGGTAATCCCGTGCTGGTGCAGAATGCTAATTGCAATCGAAGAACGATAGCCGCCAGCACAGTGGACTGCGATACGGGGTCCACGAGGGACTTCCGCGAGGCGTTCCTGGACGTGGTTCAGGGGAATGTTCAGGCTTTGGGGTATATATCTGGCTTCCCACTCGCGGGTATTCCGGATATCGAGCACCAAGGCAGGATCGGAGCTCGCAGTTCCTCGGCAACCATCGCCCTGGCAGCGAAACCAGATCTGGTTTCGCCAACCGAACGTGTGAGCGCGGTGTTGGACTTGAAAACACTGCACGTAATCTTCAAACA
Organism: uncultured Acidobacteriaceae bacterium; assembly: GCA_963815025.1. GTDB lineage: Bacteria > Acidobacteriota > Terriglobia > Terriglobales > Acidobacteriaceae > KBS-83. The sequence goes on from CAWFFD010000002.1 coordinate 2,179,828, forward strand.
GCCAATTGTTTAAATGTTATGGGGCCGGAAGCTCTTTCGAGGGTTCGGATCCTCTCTGCAGTCCTCAAATAATTCATTCAGTTACAAACTCCCGGATCTGGCCTGTCAGGTGTGCACGCACATTTAGTGTCCGGAAGATGTCCCAAAATGACTTCATCGATCCGAACAAACTGCGTCATATCGGAGATGCCGACTTGCCGGACCAATCCATCCGGCATCAATATGACGGCCCTAAACTGCCGAACTTAAGAGATTCACTGAACGGGAGCGACGTCATTTCTTATGCGCATTTAATCTCTCGAGTAGGCCCTTGAGAGCATCAAGCTTCAGCCCAGCTTCGCCGAGCTTGCCTTCCGCTGTCAGACGCTGGTAATCAGCAAAGTCTTTGCTGGCTTCCGAGATGAGGGCGTTGATATCCGACGAAGGCTGGGAACTGCCCTGAGATGCAGGCGCAGCCTGCGGTGGTTCCTGGGCATTCAGCGACGAGACTTCCTCCCCGAAAAGTGCCGCCAGCGCCGCCTGAAATGTTGTGCCGTAGGCGAGCTTGTCTTGTAGCGCAAGCACGACAAGGCGCAGCTCCGGCATTGGGCTCTGCTGAGCCTGCAGGTAGATTGGCTCCGCATACAAGAGTGCTCGACCGGACGGGATGACCAGCAGGCTTCCGCGTAGCACGTGCGAGCCTTGCTGGTTCCATAGCGTCAATTGTCCTGAGAGCTGGGCGTTCTGATCGATGCGTGCCTCAATCTGTTGCGGGCCGTCAATCAGTCTTGTCTTCGGGAAGTCGTAAACCACCGCTGTGCCGTAATTTGTGCCGTCGCTCCGACCAGCAATCCATCCAATCAGATTGTTTCGATTCGCAGGGGTGAAAGGGAGGATCTCCACAAACTCTTCGCCTGCGTCTCCCGGCAGTTTCATAAGAACGAAGTTCGGCTCCATCATCTGAACCAGCTGCTGGCCATTGCTATCAGTCCCGGTCTCCGTGGCCACTGTCCACAAATCCTCGCGATTGAAGAAGACCGCCGGATTCGTCATGTGATAGAGGCCATAGACCTCCGACTGCAATTTGAACAAGTCCTCGGGATAGCGGACGTGCCTGCGCAAGTCCGCCGGCATGGTAGCGGCATCCCTGAAGAGGCCCGGGAAGATGCGACGATACGCAATAACGATCGGGTCTTGGCCGTCGAAGACGTAGAGCGTTGTGGCACCACTGTAAGCATCCACAACTACCTTGACGCTGTTGCGCATGTAATTGATCGAGCTATCGTCAAGACTGTAATGGGTGGAATACGGATAGCTATCGGAGACGGTGTACGCATCCATCACCCAGGATAGACGGCCATCGTCGCCTACCACCAGATAGGGGTCCTGATCGAAGGTAAGGAAAGGTGCGATTGCTGCAACACGTTCGCGTATGTTGCGCCGCATCAGCAGCCGACTCTGCGAGTTTACGTCGTCACTGAACGGTAGTTTGCCGAGATCGCCACGATCGATCGCGAGGATGACCCGCCGCAGGAACCCACCCAGCACGATGCCACCGCCGCCCTGGTATGACGTCAGGTTATTGCTTTGGCCTTGCGGATAATCAAACTCCTGCTGCCTCGTCTTGACGTACACGTCGGTATTGGTCAATTCTCCGAAATAGATCTCGGGGCGCGTTACATTGAGGCCGCGTATCGTGCTCTGGACGGGCATATTGCTTAACAACAGTGTTGGCAAGCCTTCCGCTGTGAACCCATTGACGGGGTTCATCGTCACGCCGTAACCGTGGGTGTAGATCAGTTTCTCGTTGATCCAGTTGCGGCTACTGACTGGAAGCTTGTCGACGTTTAATTCGCGCGCTGCGAGCATAACCTCGCGCATCGTGCCATCCAGGTTATAGCGATCGATATCGATGTCGGGAAAATCGTAATAGGTTCGGATCTCCTGCACCTGACGCAAGGTGTCCTGCAGAGCACGCCAATCCCATAGCCTGATGTTCTGCAGCGTAGGCTGATTGTTTGCCGGATCGGTCGCATTGACCGTGGTTTCAGCGGGAAATTCACGTTGAGAGAACTGATCAAGCCCATAGGCCTTGCGGGTCATCTCGATATTGTGGGAGATATATGGTTCTTCACGAACTAGCTCGTTCGGCTTGACGATAAAGTTGCTGACGTACCAGCCAACTATCACCAACATGCCATAGCAGAACATGGCAGGAAGGATGGCAACCACAATCCATCGCCCGCGTGACTCCCGCGCCGCATTGACCGCCGCGATAGCGGCACCAAGGACCAGGGCAGCGCATACGATCAGCAGCCCACGGATCATGATGTGCGCGTCGGTGTAGGTGACGCCGTCAAAGATCGTGTGATGTTCGAGCGATAGCTGAAAACGGCTGACGTACACAGTAATTGCAAGAACGAGCAGAAGGAATGCGGCCGTGGCGGAGAGTGCACGCCATGGTGACGAGCCATAGCTGATATGTCGCTTGGCGAGGGAGCGGGCGCCGCTTGTAATGATGAGGAACAATACGGCAACCGCACAGGTAGCGATCGCAAGCGTGAGTAGCCAGTTATCAATGAGCTGCCACGCGGGCAGCGTGAACAGGAAGAAGTTCAACGGCTTGCCAAAGATCGGATCGGCAAGGCTGCCCGTCGCATGTGGCGCATACCAGAAAAGCGCCAGCGTTGGCCACTGGGCCATCAGGGTAAAGCCCGTCACACCTGCAAACACAAGGGAGATGCACAGCGAAATGACGCGAAGGGCTGGCTGGACCGACAGGCTGATCGGTTGGCCCGCGATAACGATCGAGTGAAAATTAGGCAGATCCGCTTGATGAGACCGCCGTATAGCCGAAAATGCGCTGTACAGGAACAGAAACGTGACTGCTGCAAAGACCACAAAGCTTGCTACCTGCAACCCCATTGTCTTCCAGTAGACGCTTCCAAAACCAAGCGATTGAAACCAGAGAAGGTCCACCCAATACGACAACGCAATCCGGCCAGCAAGAAACATCCCGAAGGCTAAAGCGATAAGAAGGAGAAGTCTGCGAGACCACCGTGACGAACCTGCCCGTGGTGGCGAATCAATGAATGACGGCAACTTCCCTCCGCGCCATGAGTGACGAAACGACAATTGATTGTAGGCCCTTTGGAAAGGAAACCTGTTCCCGAGTGGGCGACAATCCCGCAGAACGGAAGGGTGAAAATTGTGGGCGTGGTGTCTGCCAGACTTCGCCCGCTATCCCTTGGCCTGCTCGACCATCTCGATGAGCACTTTCCGTGCCTCCTGCGCGGTTGCTACCGGACGGAGAAAGTTGATACGGGCACCTTTGATTCCTTCCTCTGTCTTCAGTCGAAGAGAGAAGCCCAGACGGTCGACGGAAGTCATGCTTGCCTCGGCTGCCTCCATCTGCGCATAGGACCGAGCCAGTAAGATCATCGAGTCGACGTGATCGGCGTTCATGTGGGCGAGGATGGCCTGCGCGGTTTCGGCCAGCGGGTCTGGTGCAGCATGTTCGTAGTCTCTAGCCTCGACCCACCCCATCACGCCAAAGCCCCCCACATAGTAGAGGTCGATGGGCTGGAGCCGGAAAAAGCTGAAGTCGGTAAAGTCTACCCAGTAACGGCTGTTTTCATGGCGAGCAAGGTACTGTTCTCGAACAGAAGCAGCATCATGCTCTTGCACAGGTTCGGCATCGCCGATCAGGGTGGCCCTTGCGGATCCGAGCGGGTCGCCATCGGGCGCACCCTGTCCGACGAAGAGGCTGCATCGCGGATCGGTCTTCAGATTTTGCGTGTGCATAGCCATATTGCTAATGAGGAAGACGGGACGACCAGTAAGATCAAGCGCAAAGGGCATCAGCGAGCCGAAGGGAAATCCCCGATGCTTGCGGGACATCGTGGACAGCGTACCGATCGACACCAGTGACAAAAGCGTGCGGATACGCTCTGCGTAACTTGGCTCGGGTAGCTGCGGGAGCGCAGGTCCAGTGGATGCATGCTGGCGTGGCGCGGCGGTTTCCTTCGTCGACATAGGATTCCTCACCTTCCAATCCATGGTAGCTTCAACCGCATAGTCGCTTCCTGGACATCCGTCAGATTCTCATCGGTCATGTATCAATTCCGACGACCGAGCGGTATCTCGGATTCAAACAACGCCCCCGAAATGCGGCCATGAGCTCGGTGCCTCCTGACCGGCATCAGGTTCATGAGCACCTGTTGTAGTTGCACTCGGTCCGCCACGGTCATGGAAGATCGTCTTTCAGATCGGTGCGAATCATCTCGAGAGAAATCATTCGCCGTTTGATCAGAGACAATGGTTACGCTGGCCGTCCGATTATGCCTCTGAGAAAACTCCTTGACGCGTAACATACACGTGTAGTAGATAATACTATTGGTATAGGAGATCAAGGTGGCTGAGGCGAGACTGTCAAAACTTGAGTTTCAGATTATGGAGACGCTGTGGAAAGGCGATTCGTCCATCCGCGAAATTCAGGAGTCGTTCCCGGTGAAGCGGCGGCCAGCCTATACCACCGTCCAGACCACCGTTTACCGCATGGAAACAAAGGGTGTGGTTCGGCGGGCAAGGAAAGTTGGCAACTTCCACGTCTTCGCCGCGTCCATCTCTCGCGATGCTGCACAGAGGAGACTGATTGACGAGCTATTGGCTTTCTTTGGTGGAAGCTCGCAGCCTGTGATGGCACACCTTATCGAGTCGGGCAAGTTGTCTCTTGAAGATGTGAAGGAAGCGGAGAAGGTGTTGCGGAAGCTCCCCTCAAAGGAGAAGCAATCATGATATTTCCGGCGTTTTGGAACGAAGCTTGGACCTCAGCACTCGTGAATCACCTCTGGCAATCGACTGCGGTGGCGCTGCTCGCGTGGTTGCTCGCATGGATGCTACGAAGCAATCAGGCGCGGACGCGCTATTGGCTGTGGATGATCGCTTCGGCAAAGTTCCTGCTGCCGTTCTCACTTCTGATTGCTGCCGGCGAATCGCTTCGTTCCGTGATTGCACCTCCGGTGCAGAGTGCAGCGCTCGACGCAGTGATGTCGCAACTCGCCCAACCTTTTTCGCAGACTGTGAATTCCTCTGCTGCCGCGCCCTTTATCGTCACTGCGCCTGCCGGGGCTGCACACTATAGCCATCTGCTACCGCTGACTCTGGTAGCAGTCTGGCTAATAGGCTTTTTCGTCATCGCATTTTCGTGGACTCGCAGGTGGTGGGAGATTCGCGCCGTAGTCAGAAACTCCTTCTGGATGACATCTGCGGAAGAAGTGCCTGTTCTCTCTACGCCGCGCACGCTGGAACCTGGCATATTCGGGATTCTTCGCCCTGTACTCCTTCTACCGGCGAGCCTCATCGATCGCCTATCAGTGCCACAGCTCAGGACCGTGATTGCACATGAGATTTGCCACGTTCGCCGACGCGACAATCTTACCGCCGCGCTCCACATGGTGGTCCAGGCCGTCTTCTGGTTCTACCCGCCGGTATGGTGGATCAAGACGCGCCTGCTGGAAGAACGGGAGCGGGCCTGCGACGAAGCTGTGCTGGAGTCGGGCAACCAAGCAGAGATTTATGCAGAGAGCATCCTTAACGTTTGCAAGTTCTGTGTCGAATCGCCATTAGCATGTTTATCCGGCATCACCGGATCGGATCTCAAGCGGCGCATTCTGCGCATCATGACGGAGCAGGTTGCACGCAAGCTCGATTTCAGCAGAAAGCTGTTGTTGGGCATGGCTGCGATCGCTGCGATTGGGGTGCCGATCGGCTTCGGCCTGGTGCACATCACGCATGCCAGCGCTCAATCCGCTGCACCGAACGCGGCGAAAGGTATTGCGGACACTTGGCAGGGCACACTCCATGCCGGGCGGGATCTTCGTATCGTCTTTAAGATCACGAAAGGAGATGACGGTACATATAAGGCGGTCAACTACACCATCGACCAGGGCGGCATGCCAATTCCAGTAAAGACAGTCGCGCTGGTTGGCACGACGGTCAAGATGTCGGTTACAGCAGTTGACGGTGCCTATGAAGGAAAGCTTAGCGCTGACGGAGACACAATCGTGGGCAACTGGACCCAGGGTAGTTCCATTCCTCTGACACTCACTCGAGCTACACCGGAAACCGAATGGGCCATTCCCAAGCCGCCTCCTCCGATTCCGCCGATGGATGCGAATGCGTCGCCGAGCTTCGAAGTCGCCACGATCAAGCCGGGCAAGCCGGATGCGCCTGGCAAAGGATTCAGGGTCATGGGGCGTCGATTCACGACCCTTAATACCTCGCTAAGCGACCTCATTTCATTTGCGTATGGGGTGCACAACAAGCAGGTAATCGGCGCACCCGACTGGGCAGCGACAGACAAGTTCGATATCGATGCTGTGCCAGACGGCGAAGGCGCACCCAGCGACAAGCAATGGAAGGGCATGGTTCAGAAGTTGCTCGCCGAGCGCTTTCAGTTCAGTATCCATCACGACAAGAGAGAACTTTCGATCTATGCGCTCTCCGTAGCAAAGGGTGGCCCAAAACTTGCCAAGAGCGAAGGGGACCCGAACGGGCTCCCGGCGCTGTTCTTCCGCGGAAAGCTGGGGGATTTGACTGTTCGCAACGCGAACATGGCTGACTTCGCAGGCTTGATGCAGGCAGCCGTGCTCGACCGACCGGTTGTCAACCAAACGGGGCTTGAGGGGAAGTACGACTTCACCCTCAACTGGACACCGGACGATTCGCAATTCAGTGGAATGGGAGCGAAGATTCCTCCGCCAACCGACAGCGCCGATGCTCCGCCCAATCTATATACCGCCATTCAGGAGCAGATTGGGCTCAAGCTCGATGCCACCAAGGCGCCCACGGATGTTCTCGTGATCGATAAGGTCGAGAAGCCTTCGGCCAACTGAAGACGAAGCAGAAGCGGGACTTGCGATGGGGCGGAGAACGCATCGGGTCTTCAAACTAGCTTGTGTCCTTGCGGCGCTTGCTTGCCGGGGTCTGGCCTGGGCTTCTGCATACCACGGCCAGATCACTTTCGGCGGCTTGCCTGTTCCCGGTGCAACCGTGACGGTGACGCAGGGAGCGAAGACACTCACCTCGGTTTCCGACCAGGGTGGTCTCTATGACTTCCCAGATCTTGCGGATGGTGCCTGGAAGATTGAGATCGAGATGCAAGGCTTCTCGACCATCGACGCAGAGATAACCGTCGCAGCGAACATCCCGGCAGCGAAATGGGAATTGCATCTGCTGTCCGTCAACCAGATGATGGCTCGTTCAAAGTTGAAGCAACTTCCGGAAAATCCGCTGCCATTCGCGCCGGCCACCCACATCGCGAAGCCCACTTCAGGGGGCTCTTCCAACGGCGAAAATTCGCAGATACCAAAGCTGCAAGAAGATCAGCAGCCATCCGACGGGTTCCTTATCAATGGCAGTGTGAGCAATGCGGCGACATCACGGTTCTCACTGGATCAGGCTTTCGGTAACAGAAGACCGAATAGCAAGAGCTTGTATAACGGCGGACTCGCGGCGGTCCTGGATAACTCCGCGCTCGATGCACGCCCCTATTCGCTGAGCGGGCTCGCATCACCCAAGGCTGCCTATAACCGAATTACGGGTATCGCCACTCTCGGTGGACCGATCAAGATCCCGCGACTGCTGCCGCGCGGCCCGACGTTCTTCATCGGCTACGAGTGGACGCGCGATCACATCGCAGATATCGAGTCCGGTCTCGTACCTACTCTGGAAGAGCGGACAGGTAATCTCTCCGGTTTGCGCAACCCGTTTGGTCAGCCAGTAACGATCGTCGATCCCAATAACGGCCAGCCTTTTCCCGGCAACATGGTTCCGGTCAGGCCTCAGGCGCGGGCGCTATTGAAGCTTTATCCGGCACCGAACATCAGCGGCACGTCGCTCTACAACTACCAGATCCCCGTTCTCAACAGCAGCCATCAGGATGCGCTGCTTTCGCGGTTGGACCAGACGTTGGGGCGCAAAGACGAGCTTTATGGAGGATTCAATTTCCAGAGCACGAGGGCGAGCAGCGCCAACCTCTTCGGCTTCAACGATGCCACGGACACGCTCGGCATCAACGCGAACATCCACTGGTCTCATCGCTTCAGCGAACACCTCTTTCTCTACAGCGCCTATCGCTTCAGCCGGATGCGCACGCAGATTGTCCCTTACTTTGAGAACCGCCAAAACATTTCGGGCGAAGCGGGCATCATGGGCAACAATCAGGACCCGACCAACTGGGGACCGCCTACGCTGAATTTCTCGAGCGGCATCGCCGCTCTGATGGATGCGCAAAGCGAATTCAATCGCGCTCGTACGGATTCCTTTTCAGGTTCTGCCGGCATCTATCGCGGGCGCCACAATTTCACCATTGGCGGCGATTTGCGCAAGCAGCAGTTCAACGATCTCTTCCAACAGGACCCACGAGGTACGTTCACATTCACGGGTGCAGCCACGCGAAGTAGTGGAAACAGTGCGACGATCGGCTCTGATCTGGCCGACTTTCTTCTGGGAGTTCCGGATGCGAGCGCCATCGCCTTCGGAAACGCGGACAAATATCTCCGTCAACCGGTGTACGACCTGTACGCATCCGATGATTGGCGCATCCTGTCCGACCTCACGATCAACGCAGGTCTGCGCTGGGAATACGGTGCGCCAATCACGGAGCTATACAACAGGCTGGTGAATCTGGATATCGCTCCTGGCTTTTCCGCGGCGGCTCCCGTTCTCAGCAGCGATCCGGTCGGCTCGAAAACCGGCGCACATTATCCGCGTTCGCTGATCCGCGGGGACAGGCTTGGGTTTGAACCGCGCATTGGCATCTCCTGGCGCCCCATCCCGGCTTCGACGATCGTTGTTCGCGCAGGCTACGGCGTCTATCATGACACCTCGGTCTACGAGACATCCGCGCTTGCGCTCGCGCAGCAGGCACCGCTCTCGAAAAGCTTGAGCGTGCAGAACAGTGCTTCCTGTCCGTTGACGCTCGCTAAGGGATTCAATCCATGTTCATCCATCACCTCGAATACTTTCGCCATCGATCCCAACATGCGGATCGGATACGCGCAGACGTGGGAATTTGCCGTGCAACGCGATATGCCGGGCGCGGTCCAACTCAGTGCAACCTATCTCGGCGTTAAAGGGACGCACGGCACACAACAGTTTCTGCCGAACACCTATCCGATCGGCTCAGCCAACCCATGTGCTAAGTGTCCGTCGGGTTTCGTCTATCAGACATCGGGTGGAAACTCCACGCGCCAGGCGGGCCAGTTGCAGTTGCGCCGCAGACTGCGCAACGGTTTCACGGCATCGCTGCTCTATACGTATTCGAAGTCGATTGATGATGACGCCTACCTGGGAGGCCTGGGTCATGTCTCGGCGACTGTACAGAGCCAGGGCTCTGGCGAGACGACAGCGAACAGCACACCACAAGGCAACGGCACGCAAGGCAGTACACCAAGCGAGAGCTCGACCGGACCGACGACTGCGGCCATCGCCCAGAATTGGCTCGATCTTCGCGCCGAGCGTTCGCTCTCTGCCTTCGATCAACGTCATCTGCTGAACTTGCAGATTCAATACACGAGCGGTGAAGGCCTTGGCGGTGGAACGCTGATGACTGGCTGGTCTGGCAGGCTGCTGAAGGAATGGACCGTGCTCGGCCAGCTCAAGACAGGCACCGGGCTGCCAGATACGCCGATCTATCCAGAGGTTATAGCCGGCACCGGCGTGATTGGCCCAATCCGCCCAGCTCTTACCGGCGCCGCAATTTATGCTTCGCGCGGAGGCTCTCATCTGAATGCGGCGGCCTACACAGCACCGCTGCCGGGCCAATGGGGGACGGCGGGCAGAAACTCCATCACCGGTCCGAATCAGTTCAGCCTGGACGCCTCTCTCGCACGCACGTTCCGGCCAAACGGGCGCTTCTATCTGGATGCTCGCGTGGACGCAACGAACCTGCTCAACCACGGCGTCTTTACCGGCTGGATTACGACGGTGAACAGTACGCAATTCGGTCTCCCAGTTGCAGCCAATCCTATGCGCAGTCTGGAAACGACGCTGCGCCTGAGGTTCTGAGATGAGAACCCTGCTGGCAATCTTCTTCGTTTCAACCTTGGCCATGCTGTGCGCGGCAGGGCAGCAGATCGGACAGAATAAAACGCCCGGCGCGGACACCTACACGCTCTCCGTGAAATCGCAACTGGTCGTCGAAACGGTTGTGGCGAAGGACAAGCAGGGCAAGTTCATCGAGGGGCTAACTGCGAAAGATTTTGCTGTAACCGAGGACGGCGTGCCGCAGACAATTCGCTTCTGCGAGCACCAGGATATGAGCGATGCAGGACATGTGCCGAGTGCGCCGCCCGGAAGCGAAGAGATCAAGCTGTATAAGACACTCAGTCGCACACAGATCGCGCCTGAATCTGCCGGCAAAGAACGCTATAAGAATCGCCGCCTGCTTGCGTTTTACTTCGATATGTCCGCGATGCGACCCGCTGACCAGCTTCGTGCTCTCACAGCGGCTGAGCAGTTTCTCCGTACGCAAATGACCACGGCCGATCTGGTTTCAATCATGCGCTATCAAGGTGGATCGGTTGATATCCTGCAGGATTTCATTGACGATCGCAACAAGCTGCTGAGCATTCTTCAGACGCTCATTATTGGCGAGGGCCAAGGCTCCGCAGAGACGATCGACGATGCCAGTAGCGCCGATACGGGTGCGGCCTTCGGCCAGGATGACAGCGAATTCAACGTCTTCAATACCGATCGCCAACTCTCTGCGCTGCAAACCGCGGCAAAGATGCTGGCCCCGTTGAGCGAAAAGAAGTCGCTCATCTATTTCGCGAGCGGTCTTCGACTCAACGGCATCGATAACCAGGCCCAGCTACATGCCACTGTGGACGCAGCCATCAAAGCGGGCGTTTCGTTTTGGCCGATCGACGCGCGGGGTCTTGTCGCCGAGGCCCCCCTGGGCGACGCAACCCAGGGTTCGCAGGGCAATGCGGGTATCTATACCGGGACTGCCGCGCTCGCCACCAACAACCTGCTCCAACAATCGCAAGACACACTCTTCGCTCTGGCTGGCGACACAGGCGGCAAGGCCCTCTTCGACACTAACGACCTCACCCGCGGTATCGTGCAAGCCCAGCAGTCGGTCTCCGATTACTACATCCTTGGCTACTACACGACGAATACGGCGGAGAATGGCCGATTCCGACGCGTGAGAGTGTCCCTTAACCAACAAGGCGCAAATCTTAGCTATCGCCAGGGCTACTATGCCGACAAAAAGTTCAGCAGCTTCAATGCTGTCGACAAAGAACGGCAACTCGAAGACGCGCTGATGCTCGATGACCCGATCACCGATCTTTCGATCGCCATGGAGATCGATCACTTCCAACTCAACCGCGCTGAGTACTTTGTTCCAATTGTCGTGAAAATCCCCGGCCGCGAGCTTGCGCTGGCCAAGCGCGGGGGCGCCGAGCATACGCTGATCGACTTTGTCGGTGAGATTAAGGACCTTATCGGCGGCGTCACCGTCAGCAATGTGCGTGACAACGTTAATATCAAGCTTTCCGATGCAAGCGCCGCCGAATTGGCTAAGCGACCTATTGAGTACGACACTGGCTTCACACTTTTGCCCGGCAAGTACATGATCAAGTTCCTGGCGCGGGATGACGAGACGGGACGAATCGGCACCTATCAAACCATCTTCGTCATCCCGAACCTGAACAAGGAAGGGAAGCGCATTCCCATCAGCTCTGTTGTGCTGAGCAGCCAGCGTGTCGATTTACAGGAAGCGCTTTACGACGCCGAAAAAGGAAAAGAGAAGCAAAAAGAGACAGCGGTCAATCCTCTCGTTAAGGATGGCAAAAAGCTTGTTCCCAGCGTGACTCGAGTTTTCAGCACAAGCCGGGAGATGTACGTCTACCTCCAGGCATATAAGCCTCCAGAGCTAAATCGCCAGGCGAATACTCAGCCACTCTTCGGATTTGTCGGCCTTTATCAGGGTGGCAAAAAGGTCTTCGAGACACCCCCCACAGCAGTCGTACCGGATGGCGCCAGCCGGCTTGGGACGATGTCGCTCAGCTTCACACTCGACCTCCATCACCTTCTTTCGGGAGAATATGTCTGCCAGATCACCGTCCTGGATCCGACGACTTTAAAGGCCAACTTCTGGCGCGCGCCGGTTCTGCTTGTTCCTTAGCAAGGAGTATCTTCCGCGACGCAACTCATTCGTAGCGTAACGCCTCTAGCGGGTCGACCTTTGCGGCTCGTCGTACCGGCACCCAGCATGCGAGCAGTGCGACTCCCGCAAATAGTGCGCCTACAAGAATCAACGTCACTGGATCGTTAGGCTGCACCTCAAACAAAAAAGTGCGCAGCACTCTGGACAAGACAATCGCCAGCGCCACACCCACAAATATTCCGCTGGCGATCAAACGAAATCCTTCGCCGAAGATGAGGTTCCGAATGTCCTTTTGTTGGGCACCAACCGCCACGCGAATCCCCAACTCACGGCGCCTTGAGGCGACCGACAGCGCAAGGACGCCGTAGATTCCCACTAGCGTCAGCATGCTCCCCACAACCGCAAAGCCGACAAGCAACTGCATCGCGAACGTTCGCGATGCCAAGGAATCGTCGCGAATCTGTGCCAGGGTCTTCGGGTTTTCGATGGCGGCGGTAGGATCCACTTCACGCAGTTCACGTTCCACTGCAACCATCACTGTCCGTGGATCCGCCGCCGTGCGAATCACCAAGTGTTTTGAAAACGCGGTAGCCTGCCACAACGACAAATAGATCTCCGGGGACGCCGCCTGCGTCAAATCATCGGTTCGGCCATTGGAGACCTCGCCGACGATTTCCATAGCTGGCTTGTCGCGGCCGTCCAGCCAAATCTTCCGTCCAATTGCATCTGCATGAGGAAAGTAGCGATCCGCAAATGCCTGGTTGACGATTGCTACGTTAGCCGTCTTGCCTTCGTCGCTTGAACGGAACCCCCGTCCCCCGAGCATGGGCAGGCCCATCAGCTTGAAATAATCCTCGGTGATAGCGCGAAGCGGAAGCGCAGTCTTGTCGCTTTCCTTGACCGCTGGAGGCTGCCCTTCGATGTCCATAGTCGCCGGCCAATTGTTTCCGGTAAGCGGTACTCCCCACGCGAATGCCGCGTATTGCACGCCGGGAATGACCGAGACCCGTTGCAACGCCCGCTTGTGAAAATTGGCCCACTCCGAAAAGCTCCGAACCTCCGTGACACTCATCGTTAAGATGTGACTTGTGTTGTAGCCCGACGGAACTCTCGCAATATTGATCATCGTGCGAATCAGCAAGCCCGCCCCGACAAGCAGGGCTAGAGTTAGGGCCGTTTGGGCGATGGTCACGCCGCGCAGAAGGCGACGTTCCCCGAGTCCTGCTGTTCCTTTCGGGCCAGCATTCTTCAGCACATCCATCGGATCCAGTCGAAACGCCCGCAACGCCGGAAAAACAGTCGCCAACATCGACGCCAACACTGCCGCACCCAATCCCCATGCCAGCACCGCCCATCCGGCGGTCACATTGTCAAGGCGCGGAATTGCATGTCCCGCAATCAGCTTGAACAGCTTCACGATGCCAACCGCTAGACCTACACCGAAGATTCCACCCAGGAGCGCGAGTAACAGACTCTCGATTGAAACCTGGCGCAATAGAGCGATGCGGCCCATACCCATTGCACTGCGCACGGCATACTCCTGCTGGCGTTGCAGACCGCGTACCAAGAGTAAAGCCGCAGCGTTGCCGCAACCAATCAGGAGCACCAGCGCAGCCGCACCAAGCAGCGGCAGCAAAATACGCCGGCCATCTTGATTCATTTCGTCAGTCAGCGACTGCAGTTGCGGTCGGAAACCTTCAAATTGTTTTTCCGCTTGTGCCTGACTGGCCGTCAGCGCTCCCAGCTCGGCTTGCCCTTGCTGAGGCGTCACGCGATCTCTCAGTCGCGCCACGACATTCCAATCCGGATCCTTCATATATTTCAAGTTGGGCTCGGCGGGGCTCCAGAAATCCACCAGCGCGTTAACGTTGTAATTCGGCTCCTTTGCGGTGCCCGGCGAAGGCAGAAAACGCACTCCCGGCGGCATCACGCCGATGACAGTCGGCGGCACGTCCCACCTGCTGATACGAACCGTTTTGCCTATGATTTGCGGATCGCCGTTGAATGTCTGCTGCCAAAACTCGTGCCCGAGAAGAATCACCTTCACTGGTCCCTGAGCGAAGTCTTGTTCATCAAAGCCGCGCCCCAACACGGGGCGCAATCCCATAATCGGCAGATAATCCTTTGTCACTGCCATACCCTGGATCGATTGACTCCCGTCATTGCGAATCAGGAAATTGAACTGCCAGTCATAGCCGGCAATTCCCGCAAAGGATTTCGCTTCTTTCTGCCATTCCAACCATTGCTGGGAGGGCCAGCCGCGCGAGTTTTCCTCTTTTTGCCCATCCGTCCGTGCGTTCTGCACAAGCACCAGCTTCTGCGGCTTCTTGTAGGGTGGCGGCGTCAACAGCACGCCTTGAATCAAACTGAACACCGCGGAGGTCACCCCGATCCCGAGGGCCAGGGTGAGAACCGCGATCAGGCTAAAGCCGGGTTGTTTCAAAAGCATCCGAATCGCAAACTGCAGGTCTCGTTTCATCTTTCCCTCACATTGGTTCTATGTGAATCACCAATTCAAGATGCTCAATACCTGAAACGCTCCTGACCCTCCGCTTGTTCCTGCCACCTACCGACTTGACAAATAAACCGCACGCCAGTTAAGTGATGCTTTGGCAGTGCCCTTGGCAAAAACCGAGCCCGTGATCGAGACAACAGCTCTAGCACTTGCCCATTGATCTGCAGATAGGAGATCGACCGTGTTGAACGGTTCTTTCGGATCTACGTAGCAGAGTGGCATTGATAACGAAGTGGAAGATCGATACCGAAAGATGCTTATCTCGTCATTTACTTCTGGATTGTCGGCTAACAGGAAGTTATCCGGCCACTTTCTGTCAATCCGTCACCCCGCAAAACTCAGAATTCAAAATTCCGCCCGCGGTATTCGGTGATTGACTCGGCGATTCTGAACTCGTTGAAATCGTCGGAGCAACCCACCTGCACCGGTCGCTACACCCACGCCCTAGCGTTCAAGGATCTGCTCGAAATACGCCAGCGCACGTGGATCGTGCGTCTGTCCCAGCCAGAAGATCGCCTCCTTGCGGACCTCTGGTGAGGGATTTGTTTGTGCCACGTGAAGCAGTTCCGGAACGGCCTCGTCTTTCGGCAACTGGCTTAGTGCAAAGACCGCCTTCTTTCTCACACCCAACTCGGGATCGTTCTTCGCCGCGTCCTTGAGCGTGGCCACTGCTTTCGCGCCGGCTTTCTGCGCAACCCAGAAGATCGCCTGTTCGCGAACACCACTGTCCTTATCCGAATTTGCCATGTGGATCAAATCATCGACCGCTCCCGGGTCATGATTCACAGATAGACCAAAGCTTAGTTTTTTACGGAACTCGGGATCAGGGTCGCTCGCCAGTTTCTTCAGGGCCAAATAACCATCTTGCCCGCGGCCTGCGCCCAGCCAGAATACCGCTTTTTCTCGCAGCCACAGTGGGTTCGCCGACGAGGAGAAACCCGCGAGCGCGGTAGTTGCCTTCGTAGTCCCGTGCGCCGCGATCGCTGCCAGTGCCTCATCTGTACGCCGCTTGTTATCCTCCGCTACCAATGTCGACAACCACGCAACGCTGTCGTCCGTTTGTGCGTCGGTCAGCCAAGTGAACGGCAATCCACCGGCATCCACCTTGCATCCGGTCTCAATGAAACGA
This sequence comes from uncultured Acidobacteriaceae bacterium, assembly GCA_963815025.1. Taxonomy (GTDB): domain Bacteria; phylum Acidobacteriota; class Terriglobia; order Terriglobales; family Acidobacteriaceae; genus KBS-83. The sequence continues at coordinate 2,195,629 of CAWFFD010000002.1, forward strand.
ACCTTGTCCACTGCCCCCTGTTCGATTCGCACTAATACATCAATGCCTGTCTCGCCAGCCTGATGTGCGTCGGAATATCGGTAGCCTCCGTTCGAACCTTCTAATCGATAGACACCACAGCATCCATCTTCCATGGCTGACCCAGTTTCGCCCGAACACGTAAAGAAACGCGTTCCTGGAACAGCTCTAACCTCATAGCCCAGCCAGAGCGGTCCACCTGAATGCTGAAATCGGTCCACCGTCGCGGACAGTCTAGCCCCGGCAGGCTCAGTGTGAAACTGCGCATTGACCACCTTCGGCTGCTGCTGGGCCATAGCCAGCGCCGAAACGCCGAGTACGGCAGCCATAAACCAATCCTGTCTCATGGGGATACCTCGCTACTTGTTCAGAATTTCCAGCATGTATTTCGTAGCCTCCTGGTTATGCATCAGGCTCAGCTGTTGCACCAGGTACTGCTTCATCTCGACGTCCTTCTCACCTCGCGCCAGCGTCACCAGATCGTGCGCATCGTTGGCCAGGAACAATGCCTGCGCGGCGGCGCGCTTCGTTTCCGAATCCGTATTCTTCTGGTAGGTCGTGACTAGGTCCGGCGCGACCGACATTCCGCCGGCAATTCCCAGATTGCGAATCGCCTGACCCCGCAGTTTCGCATCCTGTTCCGATTGCGCAATCTCCGACAGCGGGGCAACGCCGTCGTGACCGCTCGCAATCAGTGCGTTAATGATGTCAACCTTCGTCTGCGCATTGTTCGCAGCGCGATACATGGTTAACAGATCCTGAGCCGCGCCCATCGCACCAAGTGTCTGGATCGCGGTCTTCACCAACTCCGGATTAGTCTCCTGGCGAGCCGTCTCCAGCAGTTTCGAAGAAGCTCCTGTCATCAGATAGGACTGCAGGATGACTCTCTTCACCTGGGCGTCGCTGCTGTGCTGATAGATCGTTGCCAGTGTGTCTACGGCTTGTTTACCCTGCGCTGCCGCGATCATACGGATTGCCTTCATCTGAAGCGTCGGTCCCGACTGTCCTTGCGCAATCTGACCGATCAGCGTTTGAGCCTGTGGCGAGTGACTCTGAGCCAGCACAAACAGTGCTCGACCTTTCAACTCCTCCGACTGACTGCCGCTCAGGATCTTCTGCAGGATGGGCATCGCCTGCGCCTCGTCCTGCTGCATCAGCGCGTTCAGAGCCAGCAGTTTCAGATTCTCGTCGGCCTCGGCCTGCGGTGGCACAGGGTCGCCGCTCTTGCCGCGGATTTCGATCTCAAGAGCCCCGCATTCATCGAGCCACCGGCTCTTCGGATACTTCTTCCGCAGTTCGCCGCATGTATTCAGCGCATTCGCCATCCGGCCTTCTTTGTTCTCCGCATAGGCCTTCCAATAGAGCGCCCCTTCCGCACGCTCGCCATGCATCTGCGCAACGCGATCGAACAATCCCACTGCGTCGGACCAGCGGCTCTCGTTGATTGCACGGGTCGCCTCGGCATACAGGCTCGCATCGACAGCGTCTGCGCTTTCGCCATTCACCAACAGAAAGGGTTGACCGACTTCTGCATGTGCACGCCAAGGAACAGCCGTCAGCGCAGCGACCACAAAAAATGAAGATAGTCCTTTGATTCTCATTAAATGAATGCTCCATTCGCCGGTTTCATTCCGATCGCCTGATCCGGAATTCGGGCCAGCAGCACCCGAATCTCAAATAGGAGTCCGTCCGTGTTCATCTCTTTACGCACGCCCTCTAAATCTGCCGCAGTCAGATTTGGATCATTCGCGATCTCTGCCAGAACGCCCTCCAGGCGGTCTAGCGCTGTCGCCAGCGCGGGATCACCCGCCCTGCTCGCAGTCGCGCGATAGAGCCGGTTGGACGCAAGCAGTTCCCGCGCCTCCGATTGCAGCGCCATATTTTCTGCAGGGTCCGAAAGATCCGTGTGCTCTAGTTCCACGAGCATCCGTTCGGTGCGATCCAGGTGATCCGTAAGCACCACTAGCACTACGCGCTGCGCTGTATGCGGATTGTTCGCGACATCCGCCTTATGCGTCGCACCCCGGTCCCAATAGCGTCCCCCGAGGAACCCCGCTACCAACAGCATTGCGCACCCAATCGCCAGAAACGCGGGTTTCCACTGCGCCCATTGATGCCAGCCTGCTGTCTTTTTCTGATATGGGATCAGCTCCTGCCGAAGGTTCTCCCACACCCGCTCACCGTAGTCCGCGCTCCGCTGGGGCGCTACTGGTGGCTGAATCTCCTCCAGACTCTGCTTCAATTCGGCATACTGTGCCGAGCACTCTCGACACTCCTGCAAATGCGCATTCGCTGCGCTCACACCCTCGCCGTAATACAGCTCGATCAACTCGTTTTCGGTGAGGTGTTTCATGCGTTCCCTCGCAGCGGCGCCAGTTCCCGCCGCAACTTCTGCACCGCGCGAAACACTGTCTGTTTCGCCGTATTTGGAGCGATTCCCAGCACCTCGGCGATCTCGTTCATGGAGCGATCTTCGAAGTGCCGCAGTACAAACGCGCTCTTCTCCGTCGGTGTGAGCCGCTGCATTGCCATCTGCTGCGCTGCGCTGATCTCGCGGCTCAGAAGCGCCCGTTCCGGATCGGCATCCGGTGAGGCCACCTGCACCGTCTTTTCTTCCGGATCGCTCTCCTCGCCATGCCGGTACTCTGCCTCAATGCCCGGACGGCTGATCCGATTGAGAGCGCAGTTCACAGCGATCCGGTAGATCCATGTACCAAAGGCGGACCTTTGCTGAAAGCTCTCCAATCCCTGATACCCGCGCAGAAACGTCTCCTGCACAATCTCCTCCGCGTCGGCTTCGTTGCCGACGATCCGAAGCGCCACTCTGAAGACAGTTGCACTGTGAGCGCAAACGAGCGCACCATACGCTTCTTTGTCTCCAGCCAGCACGGCTTGGACAATCGAGTGGTCGCTTCCTTGCATTCAGGACATTAGACAGTGGGTTGATTTCGCGGTTAGGAGAATATTTTGCCCGCAATTCCTTCCGCCCGAATTTGATACTCGGCGATTTGGCGTCAACCGAGCCGTGGCAGGATGACTTCCGGGCAGCCGACCCACCCACCCCGGAACACCACAAGGTTCCCAGTCAGGTGCACAATGAGTGACTCGTCGTCTTGGCGTCAGCCAGTACTGGCGAAATTCGATGGGAACCGCGACTCTCAATCAACCGTACAACAGATACAAGCCCGAGCACGCGATGGAAGAAAAGGCCCAATCTTTTCAGCAAGGGGGAGGCATGAACGCCGATTTACGACTTGCTTTGCGGCAATTGCGAAAAGCGCCCGGATTCGCCCTGACAGCTGTGCTCACGCTGGCGCTAGCCATTGGCGCCAATGCCATTGTCTTCAGTGTGCTGAATGCGCTCGTTTTGCGCCCGCTCAATGTGCCGCACCCTGACAACCTGCTCATGGTGGAGCGAGTTTACGGGTCGGATACTACGCCATCACAGTCCTATCTGGATTACCGTGACCTGCGCGACATGAACCGCAGCTTCGATTCTCTGGTGGCCTATGACATTGAGGGCGGCGTTGGGCTGGATACCGGCACCGGAAATCCTGCCGTGGTCTGGCCTTACATGGTTAGTGGGAACTACTTCGATGCGCTAGGCATTCAGCCCTATCTCGGCCGATTCATCCATGCTTCCGAAGAGCATGGCAAGAACAGCATGCCGGAGATCGTTCTGAGCTACGCCCTCTGGCACAGTCGCTTCAACGGCGATTCCGCCGCGGTCGGCCGTACCGTACAGATCAACAAGCACTCCTTCACGATCGTGGGTGTTGCGCCGCCGGCCTTCCGCGGCACTGAGCTCTTCTTTGCGCCCGATCTATGGGCTCCCATCGTAGATACGCCTCAAATTCACGATTGGAATTCATTAGAGGAGCGTGGCAACCATAATGACTGGGTGATCGGCCACCTTAAGCCTGGCGTGACACCGGCGTCGGCCACCGCAGATTTGAACGCCATCGGGGCTGCGCTGGCGAAGAGCTATCCTAAATCGGATGACGGTCTGAAGTTCGTGTTATCGCATCCTGGACTCGCAGGAAATTCTCTCGGCCAGCCCACGCGGGCATTTATGACCGGTCTCATGCTCTTGGCGGCCCTCATTCTGCTGGCCGCATGCGCCAATCTCGGCAGTCTGTTCGCCGCACGGGCAGCAGACCGGTCACGTGAAATTGCGATCCGCATGGCTCTTGGATCTCGCCGCAAATTCATCCTCCGCCAGCTCCTCACCGAAGCCCTGGTAGTTTCCATCGCTGGAGGTATTTGCGGCATGGCGGCAGCCGTTGGAATCCTCCGCATGCTGAGCACCTGGAGACCAATTCCGAATATCCCGATTAACGTGCCCGTCAATCCGGATGCCATGACATACTTGCTGGCCTTGCTGCTTGCTATCTTCAGCGGTTTGCTTTGCGGCCTGATTCCGGTCCGTCAGGTGCTCCGCTCTGATCCCTGGCAGGTCATTCGCTCCGGCGCCATTAACCTCGGCAGCGTTCGCCGCTTTCTGCTGCGTGACGTACTGCTCGGTTTGCAGATTGCCATCTGCGCTGTTCTCGTCACGTCCTCCCTGGTTGCCGTTCGTGGCTTGGCGCGTTCGCTCCAGAGCAACTATGGCATTCAGCCCAAGAACGTGATGCTGCTACACACTGACCTGCATATGTCCGGCTACGACGGGGACCAGCGCGTGCAGATGCAGAAGCGTATGCTCGATGCCGCCACGGCGATCCCGGGCGTCACTGCCGTGGGATATGCCGATCGGCTGCCTCTCAGTATCGGCGGCGGCGATTCGGACGTATTCACCGATACCACCACCGACTACCGGCCCACAAATGCCGTAGCGGACGCCCAGAATTTCCAGGTCTCACCAGATTATTTCCGCGCGGCTGGGACAGCATTTCTGACGGGTCGGACATTCACCATGCACGACGATACGAAGGCTCCCATTGTCGCGGTGGTCAATCGCGAGTTTGCCCGCAAGGTTTTTGGCTCCGTCGACCAGGCAATCGGTAAACATTTCAGGTTCTGGGGCGGCAGCAACCGAGCCGAAGTGGTAGGCGTGGTGGAAGACGGCAAATATCAAACCCTCACGGAAGACCCCAAACCGGCGATGTTCTTTTCGTTCCTTCAGGAGGCCTCCTCAGATACCTGGATTGCCGTTCGATCACAACGCGATCCGCAGGAGATCGCTACCGCGCTGCATCGATCGATGCGCAGTCTCGATCCAGCGCTGCCGCTCGAAATCAGAACCTGGAACAGCGAAATGGATTCCGCCCTTTTTGCCTCCCGTGTCGCAACCGTGGCGTTAGGCGTCCTGGGTCTGTTGGGCGCAATGCTCGCCATCACAGGTATCTTCGGCATGGCCTCCTATACCGTGAGCAAACGTCTTCGTGAGTTCGGCATCCGGATTGCGCTCGGCGCCAATCAGCGCAAAGTACTCGGCGCCGCGCTCGGTCGCGCCTTCCGGCTGCTCGCCATCGGCTCTGCAGCCGGTATCATCCTCGGGGTACTGGCTACTCGAGTGCTTTCGTCCATCGTCTATCAGGCCACACCAAAGGACCCGATCATCCTCTGCGGTGTCGTTCTCACCATGCTCTGTGTGGGACTCGTCGCGGCGTGGCTCCCTGCCCGGCGCGCTCTGGCCGTCGATCCGATGATCCTGTTGCGTGAAGAATAAATGCGGAAGTGGAGTGCGAATAGCCGAGAGCCGAGACAAAGAGGAATGAAAACCACAGCAAACGAGAGGCATAGGAACCACTGGCCATAGTCGCAGACCTCGCAGAGAAGGTGGAATTCTCCGCAAGTGTACTGCGGGCGAACTTGCTGCTTGTCAGTGTCGGAATTCCAAGCTGGGCGAAGAGCGAATTCTGCGGTTCGTTCGAAGCAATCGTAATGTTGTGCGACAGTCCGGGGTCCTCCGGCTGTGTTTCCAAACTGGGTCATTGCCTCTTCCCACGAAGCTCATGGCCACTCGCGTGTGACGTGCTCGACTAGTACGGTCGCTTTTCGTCAAGACAGGCTACTTGATGGAGGTGGATGCGTGTAACATGTAAAACCAACTTGCTTTACCGCTAGAAGATCCGACGGGAAACGAAGAGGCAGCTGCGAGCTTTCTCTTCGTTTCCACTGCTTAGCCGTAGTTTCTTGGGTATTCTTCGGGGGTGTCTCCGTGAGACCGGCGAATGGCATTTTGCTGATGCACACGCACCGCGCATGCACGCATGGAGTCGGGGGCAAAGCTGCTTCGATTCAGAAATCCAGGAGCCTGCGGAATTTTCTCCACGGGTTGCTGCTTACCATTCTGTTTACCGCTCCAAGTGCGTCGTTCGGCCAGGGCTATTTCGGAACCGTGAGTGGGGAAATCACCGACCCCAGCGGTGCCGTGGTAGCGCATGGTGTGGTCACGCTCATCGACCAGCGGAAGGGCTTTCAATTCACGGCTACCTCGGACAGCAGGGGGCGATATGTGTTTACCTCGATTCCCCCGGGATTGTATTCCGTGTCTGCGGAATTGCCAGGTTTTGAGAAGGTCGTAAGCACTAACATTCAGCTGAATGTCAGCGAAAATGCGACGGCAAATCTGAAATTGAGGGTCGCCACGGCGAAGCAAGTCGTTGAGGTTCAGTCGCGGCAAACGCTGGATACCGAAGACGCAGTGACGGGGCAGGTGGTTGACCGCAAGTTCATCAACGATCTGCCGCTGGTAGATCGCTATGTACTAGATTTTACGGAGCTTGCACCCGGCGTCAACGACCAGAGTGACCAGAACTCTGTCGGTGATACGGGCACGAACTTTATCTCCAATGGCAGCCGCGGGGCAAGCGCGGACATTTTGATGGATGGCTCCTCCATCACAAACTTCGAGCCAAACGGAGGCATCACTCAGGTCACTTACGTTCCGTCTGCTGAAGCAGTGGAAGAGTTCAAAGTGCAGCAGTCGAACTTCAGCGCGGAGTATGGATTTTCCGGCGCATCCATCGTGAATATGATCACGCGCTCGGGCACGAACTCCTTCCATGGCAGCGCGTACGACTTCATTCGTAACCAGATCACTGATGCAAATAACTGGTTTAACAATGAGTACGGTATTCCGCTTCCTCCGGTGCACCGCAATAATTACGGTGGCACATTCGGTGGTCCAATTTTCAAGAACAAGATGTTCTTCTTCTTTGACTATGATGGCACGCGCTCTTCTGACATGGGCACCTATCAGGCGGGCGTGCCCAGCGTTGCTGAGCGCACCGGTAACTTCGGCGAGATCTGCGGCGCCAACGGGGGAGCATTTAATGCAAACGGGCTCTGCAGCGTGATTGCGGGACAGCTCTACGACCCGTACACGGGTACCTTCCAGACCCCGGCAGATGGACCGGCGGGCGCGTATCGCAGCGCTTATATTCCATTCAATAACATCGCAACCTATACCAGTCCGGGAAATGCCAACCTGACCGGCACGCCCTTTCAGTTACCTCATGCGTCCGGCAACCTGCTCGACCCTGTCGCCCAGAAGATGATGCAGCTGTTCCCCGCACCCAATATCCCGAACGGCAATATTTATGACAACTGGATTGCATCCGGAGCGAGTACCAACAGCAGCGACCAGTTCGATATCAAGATTGACTATCGTTTTAATGAGAAAAATCTATTAAGCGCAAAGTATTCACAAAACTGGAACAGCAATGCACCTTATGACTGTTTCAAGAACTTCACAGATCCCTGTGGCAGCGGTCCGAACTCCGGCTCCGCGCATCTGTTTTCGATCAATGACACGTACACATTCGGTCCGACCCTAATATTGACCAGCACCCTGGGCTTCACGCGTGGCGGCGAGCTGATCGATGCTTACAACAAGAGCCTCAACTCGAATCCGCTCGGTACGCTCGGCTTTCCGTCCTATCTGGGAACCAACGGCTTTCTCGGTGTTCCGGCCACTTTCATCACCGGCGGATACTACTCCGCGGGCTATACAGACATCGGTCAGGATCCTTACGGAAATTACAAGCAGGGCCAAGATACGGGCCAACTCAGCGAAGTTCTTACAAAAATCCTGGGACAGCACGGGTTGAAATTCGGCTTCGAAGGGCGCTTGCACCAGCAAAACTATATTCAGACAAACGCTCCGGTCGGCGACTTTAGCTTCGACAGTACTGGAAGTGCACAATGTCCGACTACCGATATTACCCAATGCGGCGGCGATGCCATGGCCAGTTTCATGATGGGCCAGATGAATGGCAACAGTTCCTACGAGATCCAGTTCGAGCCGGCGACACAGAACTTTCAATATGCGGTATTTGCTCAGGACGACTGGAAGATCCTTCCTCAGCTGACTCTCAATCTGGGTCTTCGTTATGACGTATCCCTGCCCAGAACAGAGCGTCACAATCGGATGAACTGGTTCGACCCGGATGCGGCATCGCCTCTCGCTGTACCCGGGCTGTCAACCCTTCGTGGCGGCGAGGTATTCAACAGTGCAGATCAACGCACCAACTGGGAGACGGATTGGAAAGATATCCAGCCACGTTTCGGATTTTCGTGGCAGCTTGATCCGCACACCGTCCTGCGCGGAGGGTACGGCATCTATTATTCCCAGACCCGCTCCGGGGCAAATGGATTGCTCAGCTATGGTTCCCAGGGTTTCAATCAATCAACGGGTGCGGTCACGACGTATCAGAATGACGGCGCGACGCCGTATCTGCATCTCAGCAATCCTTTCCCCAACGGGTTGATCCTGCCGCCGGGGAACTCTCGCGGATTATTGAACGATGTCGGTTATGGAGCTATCGGCCCGCTTCGGACTGCCGCGGCCGCCAAAACTCCCTATGAACAAAGCTGGAGCCTGGGGATGGAGTTCGCGTTGCCTTCCAATATGCTATTCAGCGTGGATTACATAGGCAAGAAGGGAACGCGTCTCTATTTCACTGGCGCGAACAATCTGGATGTTCTGGGGTCAAGCGTTGAGAACATGAGCCCATCGGATATTGGCAACCTCGGAAATTATGTCTCCAATCCATTTGCCTCGGTTCTCACGGATCCCTATTACGCAAACAGTGTCTTGACAAGTCCCACTGTTCAGCAGTTTCAGTTAATGCTGCCTTACCCCCAGTTCACCAGCGTCACCTCGGATGTTCCGCCGACCGCTAACTCTACCTATCACGCGATACAGGTGGTAGTGGAAAAACGCTACTCCAATGGCCTGGAGCTCTCGGCAAACTACACATGGTCGAAATCCATCGACGATGCCTCTCTTTATGACGACAATGTGACCTGGCTGGGAAACTATGGGCCTAACTCGGGCTTCGCCTTGCAGGACCCCAATAAGCCGTACCTGGAACGCAGCCTTTCGACCTTCGACGTTCCGCAACAAATGAAAATAAATTATTCCTACGAATTGCCAGTCGGACGAGGCAAGGCGTTCCTGGGCTCAGCGCCGCGGGTCGTGGATCTTGTTCTCGGCGGTTGGAAGACCGCTGGTGTGTGGAGCCTGCACAGTGGTTTCCCGCTTCAATTCACAGTTGAGAATGGCGGGTCGCCCATATGGACATATGGGCCACAGCGGCCCAACATTAGCGGCATCCCGCGGCGCAGCGGAGGACCAGAATCCAATTGGGTCAATAACTACTTTGCAAATCCGGCCGTCTTTCAGCTTCCACCCGCTTACACCCTCGGCGATACGCCGCGCGCCATCGGGAGCATACGCAGCCCCCTCAGCTTGACGAATAACGCATCGATCATGAAGGATTTTGGGCTATCCAGCAAGCACAAGGAGATGCAATTCGAGGTGCGGCTTGAGGCGGAGAATGCTATAAATCATCCCGTCTTCGGTACGCCGGATACCATTGTTGGCGATCCCAGTTTTGGTGCGATCAGTTATATGGGTGTTGGTCCCAGGCAGTGCCAGTTAGCGCTGAAACTTTATTTTTAACTGCAAGTCCAGACGGCGACCAGATGTCACCGCGATGCAGATTGCGTTTGTCACCGAATAGCAGTCGTTCCTGGCTCTTGGCCCCGCTTTCACATCCACTTCTCTCCATTCCAGACGAATGACACACCCTTACGCTTTCTCCTTGCTCAAGAGGGCAGAAGCCGTTCACGTCGAGCGGTAAGTGCATCGTGAACGCGGCCGCTCATTGTCGGTGTTTTGTTTTCCGAATCACCGACGGCTCGGTGTCCGATTGGTGTCCCGTAACTGACGAATGAGGTCACCTGACTTCGGCTTTCGATACGCTGGACGCTAGCATCGTTATGACGGCGAGACGATGCTTTGCACGCAGAACAAATGCACTGCCACACAAATTGTTAGACTTAGGAGATGAGCCGCCGGCGCGAAGTGTCTCCATTTGATCGATCGGCCAATCCACCGTGCTGGCGCGAACGGATGAGTAGTGGGGAGTGCGCCGCTCCCGCGAGTCCTAGGAACAGATAAGCCAATTGATCTGTCCACATCCAACTCCTACGTCTTATGGGCGATACATCGCCATTACCGATAGCAAGTTGCATCGAAGTGAGGTTTGATGCGGATTCTGAGTCTACGATTGATTGTGGCGCTGATCGTGGGTGTAACGATGGTGTCTGTTATTTCGTCCTGGTACCAGGTCCAGACTGAAAAGGATGCGCTGCGCGCCGACCTCGAACGGAAGGCCGAAACATTCGGCGAGAGCCTGGCGGCGAACGCAGAGTCTTATCTCCAGGACGGGGACAGACCCGGACTTTTGCGCATGGTAGATCGCTTCAGTCACCGGGACCATCTGCTGGGAATTGGAATATACGATCAAGAGTTGTTCCCATTGGCTGTAACTCCTGACCTGGGCGCATCCTTGGCCGTCACTCCGAATGCACTCTCCAGTTCCATGTCGAAGAATCGGCCTGAGACGACCTACATGCGTTCGCACTTCAAGCGGCTCTACCTTCTCGCCGCGCCTCTACATGCTCTGGACGCGCGCGTCGCTGGCGGCATACTCATCGTCTACGACACCGGGTACATCCGCGCCCAGATCTTTCGTGTTTGGGGGCAGGCCTTCATCCACATTGCTGGTCAGGTGTTGGTAATCGTCGCCATCACCCTATTGATTGTGCGTTGGAGCCTCGCGGGGCCGATAGCTCGCGCGGCGCAATGGATGAAATCGTTGCGCAGCGGAACGCATCTGACTCAACCGACGAGTAAGGACCTTGATTTTCTACAACCGCTGGCACGGGAAGTGACGCCGCTTGCAGAGAGTATGTTCCAGGCGCGGGCCGCCGCTCAAATTGAAGCCCGGTTGCGAAATACGAATGAATCGGTCTGGACAGCGCAACGACTCGCAGATCACGTCAAAACGAAGCTTGAAGGCAGCAGCCTTTATGTCGTATCGAATCGTGAACCCTACGTCCACAGTTGGAATGGAAATCAAATAAGTGTGAGCGTTCCTGCCAGTGGGCTAGTCACCGCCATTGAGCCGATCCTGTGCGCTTGCAATGGAACCTGGATAGCCCAGGGGAGCGGAAGTGCGGATCGCGAGACTGTAGACAATAATGATCATTTGCAGGTCCCTCCAGACGAACCTCGCTACACGCTGCGTCGTATCTGGCTGAGTGTGGAGGAGGAAAAGGGTTACTACTATGGCTTTGCAAATGAAGGGTTATGGCCGCTGTGCCACATGGCACATACCCGTCCGATCTTCAGGGCATCAGACTGGGAATACTACAACACAATAAACGAGCGCTTCGCTGATGCGCTTGCCAAAGAAATATCCGGCGAGCTGAATCCTGTAGTCCTGATACAGGACTATCACTTTGCCCTTCTTCCTCGGATGATTAAGCAGCGTGTGCCCAATGCCAGGGTAGCGATCTTTTGGCACATTCCTTGGCCCAACGCAGACGCATTCAGCATCTGCCCGTGGCAGCATGAACTTTTAGATGGTTTGCTCGGAGCGGATCTGATTGGATTTCATGTACAAGCCCACTGTAATAATTTTCTCAACACGATCGATCGCGTTCTTGAAGCCCGCGTTGACTGGGAACACTTTTCGGTTAGACGTAAAAGCCATTGGTCCTCCGTCTTACCCTTCCCCATAAGCGTCGATTTCGTTGAGACGAATCGCGTCTCCGTCGATATAGATCTGGCTGACGAGCGGAGCGCATTGTTGACCGAACTGGGAGTTGAGGCAACTTTCTTAGGGGTTGGAGTTGACCGGCTGGACTACACCAAAGGCATTATCGAGCGGTTTCTGGCTGTAGAGTCTTTTCTCGAAAGACACCCACGGTACCAGGAAAAGTTCACCCTCATTCAAATCGGGGCGCCCACGCGAAGCCATATTCAGCGGTATGCAGACTTTCAAAAGGAAGCGGAGGATGAAGTCGCCCGCATCAACGAGCGATTCAGGCGAGGCAAATGGAGGCCTATTGTCTTGTTGAATAGACAACATAGCCATAAAGAGGTGCGCCGTTACTACCGCGCTGCACACGTCTGCATGGTCACCTCACTCCACGACGGAATGAATCTGGTTGCAAAGGAATTTGTGTCCGAGCGTCAAGACGAGCGAGGCACGTTGATCCTCAGCCGGTTCACGGGCGCAGCGAGAGAACTCCGCGACGCAATCATCGTCAACCCATACGATACCGAGGCCACGGGAGAGGCTATTGCACAGGCGCTTGAAATGGATGTGACGGAAATTGCTGATCGAATGCAGCGTATGAGAAAAACCGTAAAAGAGCACAACATCTACTGGTGGGCCGGCACTCTCATAGGCGACCTTTGTGACCTACGACTCGGCAGATCGTAAATGCGGACCTTCATTGTCAACCAAACTTGAGCGCAAGACTTGAGCGAATAGTGGCACACGCCTCCAACTGCTGATCGGACCGTCTTCTGTACTGGCCACACATTCTTAGACTTCCTCTTCAAAAATTATTACCCCTTGATTCTTCATATCTTGCGCCAACGCGTGCACAGATTACTGTGCAAAGCTTTTGACGTTCATTATCCTGCTTGGGCGAATATAAGGCGAAGACGCTATGACCTCCGCCACCGCACTCCGCTTTCAAATCGAATCGACTCTCGCGCAGAGGATACCGTCAGCCCTAACGCCTGCTCCCAAAATGATTCGGCCAGTTGCGGCCACTGGCATTGAGCTGTTGGATGACCTGCTCGGGGGTGGTTTACCAATCGGAGCGATCAGTGAGTTGGCCGGTCCTGAGTGTTCAGGACGAACCTCTGCTGCGATCTCGTTTCTCGCACGCACGACACAAGCGGCGAAGGTGTGCGCGTGGATCGATGTGTCGAATGCATTTGATCCCGCATCAGCTGCCGCAGCAGGTGTTGATCTCGCACGACTGCTATGGGTGCGCTGTGGCGTGTCGCAGGTGGATACAGCATGTCAGAGTCACAACTTCGTTTTGCCTGCCAGCTACTATGCCCCTCCATCAGTAAAGAAGGGACTGCACGGTGGGGGTTTTGGCTCGCATCCACGTAATGAGGTGAAAGGGCTTTCGGATGCAGTTGCTGGTTTACTTCAACGAGAAGTGATCGCTCCGCGATGTGCCGAGCCGCAGCATCGTGCTCAGCGGGTTATGAAGTCGTTCGAACCGAGCCGTCGGCCATTTTCGACTGCTCCCCGCCAATCGTCACGCTCCTCCAAACCGTGGTCGCGAATTGAGCAAGCACTGCGTACTACGGACCTGCTTCTTCAGGGTGGCGGCTTTAGCGCGATCGTATTGGATATGGGTGGACTAGCGCCGGAGTTCGTATCTCGTGTGCCACTCGCAACATGGTTCCGTTATCGCGCTGCGGCCGAAAGAACACAATCTAACATCTTGCTCCTTACGCAGCATGCCTGCGCAAAGAGTAGCGCCGAGCTGGTTCTTCGACTCCACCGCGCAGAAGCACTCTGCGATGAAGCCACCGTCTTTACCGGAATCAGGCTGAACTTAGAGGTGGCACGTCAGCGTTTTGTACGATCTGCCAACGTCCTCCCCCTGCGCAAGCCGCCTCAAAGTCTTAGCGCTGCTTCATGGGAGAGTCGAACTGCATGGGCAGGGCGCAGATGAGAAAATCTTCTGAACTTTACGCGTGTCTTCATGCGACGGAGTTTCCAGCACAAGCGCTTCTGCGTCTCCGAACTAAGCTGCACAGCTTGCCTTGTGTGGTGATGGATGGTCAGCCGCCGTTCCAGCAGGTCTGCGCACTCAACACCAAAGCACGAGTCCTGGGCATGAATCACGGCATGACGCAAGTGGATATCGATACTTTTCCAAAGTCTGTCGTGCTCACGCGCTCAGCACAGACCGAAGCGGAAACGAAGAGTATTTTGATGGAATGTGCCGGAGCATTTTCACCCCGTATTCAGGATCTGAGCGATGATAGGTCGCTCATTTTCTGCATCGACATCGCTGGCACCGCAAATCTATTCGGTCCACCGGAAATGCTCGCGCACACTCTGCTCGAGCGTGTCCGATCCCTTGGCATCTTAGCCAGGGTCATTGTCAGCCATAACTTCCATGCGGCAGTTTGTCTTGCGAAAGGTCTATCGCAACGCACGCCGATTCAGGTGATCGCAGCAGGCGAAGAGGCGATTGCGCTGGCGCCGCTGTCATTGAAGGCCCTCGATCTCACTGAGGCGCAGTCAGAGACCTTTGAGCTTTGGGGCATTCACACACTGGGCATGTTGGCTGCCCTGCCCGAGAAGGAGCTGATCGCCCGTATAGGGCAGGACGGCCAACGTCTTCGTCAACTGGCACGTGGCGATTGTCCGGATCTGTTCCAGCCAGTAGAACCGGCCTTCGCTCTCGAGGAGCGGATGGAACTCGACACTCCTGTCGAACTACTGGAGTCACTGCTCTTTGTCGTCGGCATCATGCTGGATCAGCTGATCCTGCGTGCGAAGGCGCGCATCCTGGCTCTCGCGTCCGTAACCATCACGTTGTATCTTGAAGGCGACGGACTGCACAGCCGTACCGTCCGGCCCGCGCTGCCCTCCACGGACAAGCAGCTTTGGATCAAACTGCTACATCTCGATCTTGAAGCATATCCTCCACAGGCTGCCATCCTTGCCGTTGCACTCCATGCAGAACCGGGTAGCACCAGCAAGATGCAAACCGGCCTCTTCTCGCCGCAGCTACCTGAGGCGGCGCGTCTGGATGTCACGCTTGCTCGCATCTGCGCCATCGTAGGCGAGGGTAATGTCGGCCGTGCTGTGCTTGAGGACACGCATGCATTGGAGGGTTTTCGGATAGAGCCCTTTACGATTCCATCCGGCGATCTTGTTATGCAGGTTGCTCAAACGCGGCTCTCTATGCGTCAGCTCCGTCCGCCGGAGACGGTTTCGGTCACATTGCTGAACTCACGGCCAACAACATTGGTCTATCGCGACGTGCGATATGAGGTGGAACATGCTTACGGCCCATGGCTCGCCGAGGGTGATTGGTGGAACCAAACGCTCTGGGGATTTGAGCAGTGGGATCTGATGGCGCGAGGACAGGACGGTTGCCTGCTCTGCTGTTGCATCATGCGTGATCTCATGCAGGGTGAATGGCAAATGGCGGCGCTCTATGACTGAGCGTTATGTTGAGCTCCATGCTGCCAGCGCCTTCAGTTTTCTGGAGGGCGCATCGCAGCCGGAAAGACTCATTGAACGGGCCGTCGAATTGGAGATGTCAGCAATGGCATTGCTCGATCGCAATGGGGTTTACGGCTCTGCGCGATTTCATACCAGCGCAAAGCGGAATGAGATTCGTGCTCACGTAGGCGCAGAAGTCTCGGTATCCAGCTTTGGCCCGCGTCTCACACCGCCGGCGTGGCTGCCGCATCAACACATCGCCGAACCGGCTCGTCTGCCCTTGCTGTGCAAGTCTCGCGAAAGCTACCAGAACCTATGTCAGCTCATCACGCAGTTCAAGATGCGAGAAACAACAAAGCAAGAGGGTGCGGCCAATGTTAACGATCTTGAGCAATACGCTTCAGGCCTGGTGTGTCTGACGGGTGGTGATGAAGGTCCGCTTGCGGCCGCTTTGATGTATGGGGGAGAAGAGGCCGGCCGCGAAATCGTCGAAAGACTAACGCACATCTTTGGACCCACGAATGTCTATGTTGAGCTCCAGCGTCATCAGAAAAGGGAACAGGAGTGGCGCAACCAGGCAGCCATTCGCATTGCTCGTTCGCTGAAGCTTCCGGTATTGGCAACAAACGGCGTGCGGTACGCGACCGCCTATGACCGCGAGATTCTTGATCTCTTCACCACAGTGCGTCATCACACGCAACTGGATCGTGCGGGTCGCCTCCTGGCGCTCAACAACCAGCGTCATCTTCGTCCAGCATGCGAGATGACGGCGTTATTCCACGATTGCTTTGGAGCAGTTGAGCATACGGTAGAACTCTCGTCGCAACTGCAATTTGCTTTGACAGATCTGGGCTATGAATTCCCACGTTATCCAGTGCCGGACGGCGAAACCATGGAGAGCTTTCTGCGGAAGCGTGTTGAAGAGGGTGTCGTTCGTCGCTATGGGCCGAAGCGCGATCGAGACCTGCTCGAACGGGCAAAGAAACAGGTTGAATACGAGCTTCAGCTGATCGCGAAGTTAGGCTTCGCTGGATACTTTCTTATCGTCTGGGATATTGTGCGCTTCTGTAAAAAGAATGACATTTTGATACAGGGGCGGGGAAGTGCAGCAAATTCGGCTGTCTGCTATGCACTTGAGATTACCGCGATCGATCCGATAGGCATGGATCTCCTCTTCGAGCGATTCCTCAGTGAAAGTCGAGGCGAATGGCCGGATATCGATCTTGATTTGCCTTCTGAAGATCTGCGCGAGCGGGCAATTCAATACGTCTATCAGCGCTATGGCGAATTGGGCGCAGCTATGACAGCAAACGTCATCACGTATCGGAGCAAATCTGCTGCACGTGAAGTCGGGAAGGCTCTTGGCTTCGACCCGGAATCGTTGCAGCGGCTTTCCAGCTTGGTGAACCACTTTGAATGGCGCGGCCCGACCGACACTATGGCGCACTCGTTCCAAAATGCGGGCTTTGATCTGAAACATCCACGTATCGCCAAATACCTCGAACTCTGTATGCGTATTCAGGACCTGCCGCGTCATCTCGGTCAGCACTCTGGAGGCATGGTGATCTGCCAAGGCCAACTGAATCGCGTCGTGCCACTCGAACGCGCATCCATGCCGGGACGCACCGTCGTGCAATGGGACAAAGAAGATTGCGCCGATCTTGGCATTATCAAGGTAGACTTGCTCGGCCTCGGCATGATGGCCGTTCTCAAAGACTGCCTGGAACTGATCCCGGAGCACCACGGCGACAAGGTAGATCTGGCACAGCTGCCTGAAGATGACGAGGTCTATCGCACGTTGCAACGTGCCGATACCGTCGGCATGTTCCAAGTCGAGAGTCGCGCCCAGATGGCTTCCTTGCCGCGGAATTATCCTGAGAAGTTTTACGATCTCGTCGTTCAGGTGGCGATCATCCGGCCCGGTCCGATTGTGGGCAAGATGATGCATCCGTATATGCGGCGGCGTCAGAAGAAAGAAGATGTTTCGTATCCGCACCCATCTCTGGAGTCAGTACTGAAACGAACCCTGGGCGTGCCGTTGTTTCAGGAACAGCTTCTCCGCATGGCCATGACCGTCGCCAACTTCACGGGTGCGGAAGCCGAGGAGCTTCGCCGTGCTGTCGGGATGCGGCGGTCCTGGGAGCGCATGAAGAATCTGGAAGGCAAGCTGCGCACAGGTATGACTGCAAACGGACTTGACGCTGCGACACAAGAAACGATCATCCAGAACATCAGTTCCTTTGCGCTGTATGGCTTTCCGGAGTCCCACGCCGCGAGCTTTGCCCTGATTGCGTATGCGTCGGCGTACTTTAAAGTGAAATACCTGGCAGCTTTCACCTGCGCCATTCTGAACAATCAACCGATGGGCTTCTACATGCCCGCTGTGCTCGTCAAAGACGCCCAGCGACATGGACTGCGTGTGAAGCCGATCGATGTTCAGGTCTCCGATTGGGCGTGCACGATCGAGCACGGAGCGGAGGGTAATCTCTCCCTGCGGCTCGGCCTCGGCTACGCAAAGGGACTGCGAAAGCATTCTGCCGAGGCAATCGGCCACTCCCGTCAGGAGCACGGTCTATTCCAATCTGCAGAAGATCTCACCTCACGCGTGCCATCACTCAATCGAAAAGAGCTGACACTATTGGCGCGCATCGGCGCTTTAAATCAGCTTGCTGGTGTCGAACACCGTCGTGACGCGCTGTGGCAGGTCGAACGCGCGGGCAGGCCGGAGGGTCCCTTGCTTCGACAAAGAACCGAGGTTTTGCGTGACGAGTCCGAGGCAATGCCGCTGCAACAGATGAGCACTGAAGAGCGTGTTGCTGCGGACTACGCAGGCACCGGGCTGACGATCGGCAAACATCCGATGGAGTATCGACGTCATGAGCTTCGCATGCAGCGTGTTCTCGCTGCGGAGGAACTGCGGAGCTGCAAGGATGGAGAGTTTGTACGGACGGCCGGCTGCGTCATCGCCCGGCAACGTCCCGGCACAGCGAAGGGATTCATCTTTCTGTCGATGGAAGACGAGACTGGCATCGCCAATGTCATCGTCACACCCGATCTGTATGAGCGGCACCGCCTGGTCGTCACGCGCAGCAAGTTCATCCTTGCAGAAGGCTCACTGCAGAACCAGGACGGCGTGATTCATGTGAAAGCTTCGCGTCTACACTCTCTCTTCGATCAAACGCTGGAGGTCCGTTCTCATGACTTCCATTAAGTAAGCTTGCGAAGGCAATGGCCAGACTCATCTCTTCTGTCACCTTGAGTTCGGAAGTGAGTCATTATGTCGGTATCATGGGGAAACTTTCCGCAGAACACTTGCACATGCCCTTTTCCCCTACGCCCAATCCGCCGCCGGTCCCTGAACTGAGCTCGGCCAGCGAACGACATGCTACGGGCTTTGAACCCCTACGGTCTCCGCTGTTTCGCAATCTGTGGATTGCTTCCGCGATTTCGAACCTGGGCGGCTGGATGCAAGACACGGCCGGAACTTGGCTGATGACGTTGCTTACACCGTCCCCATTGCTCATTGCCCTGATGCAGACCGCCGCGAGTCTTCCTGTTGTGGTTCTGGGATTGCTGGCCGGCGCAACTGCAGATATCTTCGACCGCCGCCGCCTCTTACTTTTCTGGCAAGCCTGGATGTTGGCCGCCGTCGCACTTCTCAGCTTGCTCACTTTCTGCAACATCATCTCGCCGTGGGTGCTGCTCATCTTAACTTTTCTCCTCAATGTGGGCGCCGGTATGAACAGTCCAGCTTGGCAGGCCATCATGCCCGAGCTGGTCTCACGCAAACAGCTGCCGGAAGCTGTTTCGCTGAACAGTGCCGGATTTAACCTCGCTCGCGCCCTTGGCCCGGCGCTCGGTGGATTGGCAATCGCCTTCTTCGTTCATGCCGATACTGGCGCTGCCTGGACTTTTTTGCTCAATTCACTGTCCTTTGTAGGAGTGATCCTCGTCCTATACAGGTGGAAGCGGAACCCGCTCTTCAAGAGCGCACTGCCCGCCGAACGGATCTATGGTTCCATGCGCGCTGGGCTTCGCTACGTCCAGTTCGCTCCGCTATTAAAAGCAGCGCTCACACGTGTCTTCGTCTTCACGCTATTTGTCAGCGCAGTTTGGTCGCTACTGGCAGTTGTTGCCGCTAGTGATTTGCATCAGGGTGCACTTGGATACGGCATCCTGAATGGCAGCATGGGCCTTGGCGCGGTCATTGGAGCTATGTCACTGCCCACGGTCCGGCGAAAACTCTCGGCCGACATGATCATCGCCATTTCGACTGGCATATTCGCCGGAACATTGCTCGTCCTAGCGTTCGTGCACTATCCGCTGATCATCATCCCGGTCCTTTTGCTCGCTGGCTTTGCCTGGACCAGCACCATGTCCACGTTCAATCTTGCCGTGCAGGTCTCAGCACCGAGCTGGGTCCAGGCTCGCGCCCTCGGTATCTACCAGATGGTTTTTTCCGCAGGCATGGCGCTCGGAAGCGTCATATGGGGGCTCATCGCAACGCACGTCTCGACAGCCATTTCCCTTACCACCGCCGCAGGCGGCCTGTTCATCACGCTCCCCATGACTCGAGGGCTTCACGTTTTGCGCGGTGAACTTCCTGATTTCAGCCCATTCCGTGCAACATCTCCCGAACTGCAGCTCGCTATTGAGCCGAAGATGTCCGACGGACCCGTACGCATTCTGATCGACTATTACGTGGATCCAGAAGATTACAACGCTTTCGTCCAGGCGATTCACGAGATGAAGAACGTGCGACTGCGCGACGGCGCCATGCGTTGGGGCATCTTTCAGGACGCCAGTGATCCTCGTCATCTCACCGAGACATTCATCATGGAGTCATGGATTGATTATCTGCGTCAACGGGAACGCTTTACCGCGTCGGACCTGACAATTCGTGACCAGGTCTTCGGACTACATCGCGATGCGGAGCCACCCCGCATTACTCACACCATCTACGCCAAAGAACAGGCCGACCGAGGTTCACACTAGATCGAATAAGTACGTTGCGGCGTGATAGATTCGACGTCTGTCCGCCGATGCCATTCTCATCAATCTACGCACACAAGCGTGTCCACCGCACTTGCCCTGCGGCGGACACGCTGTGCATATCACGGCAGCTTATTGAGTGCTAGCTCGCGCGTGATGGGACCAGCCCAGTTCTCAGCCAGCTGCGCTTCTTTCTCCTCGCGGCTCTTGACGCATTGCTGACCAGTCTCGCTTCCAGTCGGCCAAACCTCGCTCAAATAGTACTGATCTCCGTAGCGAGTGAAGATGACCTTGCCAGTGGATGCGGTTTTGGCAATCTTCGAGTTGGTCATTGCGAAACCGCTGCGCGACTTTCCGCTAAGCAGGATCACGTGGCTAGACTCCATCTCGACTCGATAGACTCCAGCGGGCAAACGTTGCGAGCCATTATGGAATGCGAAAGGAACATTCACCTGCATGGCCTGACCCTGTGCGAATGCGTGTGAAACCAATGCCGTTGCTGCAAAGGTGCATGCCAGCAGGGCGCTACGGAGCTTCAAATTGGATGCGGGTTTCATGACGGACTCTCCTTGTAGATAGGCCGCCGTGAAGTAGCTTTCCTGAGGTTGCGAGTTAGAGCGGGGAGTACTGCTTGCCTGGCCTTCTTCACGAGAGGGCTACATAAGCATCCGCTGATCGCTTGCACCTACAGGAAAACTGCTTTCTGCTGGCCGCCTTCAACTGGTAATGCGGAGCAGCGTCCGGAAAAGTGCAATGGGACAAATTTTAATTTTTGGGGTGGGCTTGACGGTCACGGCTGTTGCGGATGGATTTCTTGGAAAAGCCAGATCCTGGCCAGCGACCAGTCGCGCTTGGCAGATCGCAAGGAGATAGATAGGACTGCAGCAATCTCTTCCATCGAGAGGCCACCGAAGTAACGCAGTTCGACAACGCGTGCCTGCCGCAAATTCGTCTTTGCAAGACGCTCAAGGGCGGCATCAACCAGCAGAACCTCATCGCTCCGTTCGGCGGAGACTGCTACACCCTCATCCAAATCGACGCGCTTTCGGTCGCCACCTCGGACAGATGCCCTATGTGCCCGCGCATGATCCACGAGCACCCGGCGCATGACGTGAGCTGCGACGCCGATAAAGTGTTCGCGGTTCTTCCAATCCACATCCTGTCCGGCAAGCCGGAGATACGCCTCATGGATCAGCGCAGTTGGCTGCAGGGTATGGTCCGGCCGTTCGCGTCGCATATAAGACTGGGCGAGGCGATGTAATTCCTGATAGACCAGTGGGAGCAGGTCGTTCTCGGCGTTGCCGTCACCGGCGCGCATGGCTTTCAGTAAGACCGTCACTCTTCCCTGATCAATGGTCATGGGCTGCATCTCCTTCTGCCCGTTGACTGGTCCTCCGACAGGAATTGGAGGGATGCCGGCCCAGTCTGGCACGGATGGCTTTCTATTTACGCATTACAGAGTGACAGCTGGCTACGGAGGAAATTTATTGCCTAAGTAAATACTGATGTAACCAAAGTACCGCGATGGTAGTATTACAATCTAAATAGAGCATGCCGCTGTATTTAACGCGGTGAATGCCTACGATCGAGTGCCTTCTAATGGGCCTCCCCTAATCTCCCCCGCCTACCGGCTTCCGGAATGACCGTTCGAACTCGTGATTGTCGACCTCGGATCTACCTGCTCAGGTCGGCTGTGTGGGGCATGCATGGGTCAACCGGAACAATCCGCAGAGAAGTTGTTTGCAGACGCGCTTGAGCTAAAGCCGGAGCAGCGGCAGGCCTTCATCAACCGCATGTGCAGCGGGAAACCAGTGCAGCAAAGATTGGTCCAGGAACTGCTGCGGGAAGACGAACGCGCTGGCAGCTTCCTCCGCTGGCCGATCGTCGGGAGCAGGCAGGACGCGGCTGCCGACGCAACCATCTCAAACCTTGATCGTGATCATCCAGCGGATGCAACGGCGCGCTTTGGCGTGGGAGAGACGATCGCGCAACGCTTTCTCGTGGTGCGCTTCATCGCGCGCGGTGGCATGGGCGAGGTCTACGAGGTGGAAGATCGTCTCCTTCAAGGCAATCGCGTCGCCCTAAAGATGATCTTGCCGGAGATTGCCGCGCATGAGGAATCATCCCATCGCTTCCAGCAGGAAGTTCTCCTTGCCCGAAAGATCAATCACCCGAATCTCTGCCCGATTTACGAGATATTCCGCTGTGATGAGGAGCCGCCGCCGTTTCTCTTCTTGACCATGAAGTTGCTGACTGGCGAGACGTTAGACTCCTGCCTTCGAAAGCATGGGCTGCTGCCGCGTGAGGAGGCGCTCGAAGTCTTCCGGCAAATGATCGCAGGTATCGCCGCGATCCACAATGCCGGGGTTGTTCACCGCGACATTAAGCCGACCAATGTCATGCTTGACCGCTCAAACCTGCGGCTCTCGGTCTCCATCATGGACTTCGGTCTCGCCCGCCATTACGAGTCCGATGCGACGTCGCTGGGAGTGGGAGCCATAGCTGGAACGCCAGGCTATCTTGCCCCGGAGCTCTTACGTGGTCATCCCCCCACGCGTGCTTCGGATATATTTGCGCTGGGCGTACTGCTCCACCAAGTGCTCACAGGGGAGCGGCCCATCGAGTCTGCAAACGCGCGCAGCGTGCATGTAGCGCCATCGCTGGCTACGATACCCGTGCCCGCGATCTATACGCGAACTATCTCCGAGTTCCTCTCGGAAGACCCGGTCGTCCGCTGCCGCGCTTTCGAGCAGTACCGTGCCTCCGTCGAAATAGGCTCGATGCAACCGCGATTACAGCACAGGTGGACGCGCCGCGAGATGCTAACGGCTTCGGGCGCCGCCTGCTGCGCCATCGCCGGTGGCGCATTCTGGAAGCGGGACAGCATCGCGGACTATCTTCACCCATTGCCGGCCAAACGCTTCGTCGCGCTGCTGGGCTGGCCGCCTTCCGCCGACGCGAAGATCAAGCCCGTACTGATGGGTCTGATTGAGTCAATCTCGAGCGAGCTTGCGCGAGCAGAAGCGTACGACCAGAACCTGTTCTTGATCCCGGATTACTCTTCGGATGTAGCCACCCCGGCCCAGCTTGATGAGGTGCGTGAGTCCCTGGGAGCGAACCTCGTCCTTGCCGCTTCAGGCACCCGGTCGTCAAAGAACCTGCAGGTCTCGCTGCAAGTTCTACCGGCCTCTTCCTCCCGTGCGCTGCGCACGAAGCACATCAACGTTAGTGAAGATGAGGAGCTGTCGCTTGTGCACAAAGCGGTGCGCGCGGCCGCGGAGTTGCTGGATATTCGCCACTACGAGCCGAGCGATAAGCGCATCGCGGCGGGGACGAACAACCCGGAAGCCTATGCAGCTTTTCAGGCAGCCGAGGCCTTACGTAAGCAAAGCAATGACACCGGTCTAGAACCAGCGATTGAAAAATACAAGGAAGCGATTGATCTCGATAGCCATTACGCGCTTGCCACAGCCAGGCTGGCGATCGCCTACTGCCGCTTGGCCGATGTGAAGCATGACCCCGCAGCGACCGCCCTGGCTCGTGGCAATGCGGAGGCCGCGCTCGCAATGGATTCCACTCTGGTCCCGGCTCGCATTGCACTTGCAGGCTCTCTTGTACAGACCGGAGATGAGATTGCAGCGTTGCGCGAGATGAAACGAGCCCTTGCGGTGGATCCGGCAAACACGCAGACCCTCATCTTGCTTGGCCAGTCCTACCTTCAGCTGAATCGTTGGCAGAGCGCGGAAGAGTCTTTCCGGCGCGCTCTGCAATTGAGACCAAACGACTGGATCGCACACAACGAGTTCGGCCTGCTGCTGTATTCGCAGGGAAAGTATCTTCACGCACTCTCGGAGTTTCGTACTGCAGTCCTCGCGAGTCCGAAGGACGCTTTGACACAGAGCAACGTTGGCTTCATGTACCTTGTGCTGGGGCACCTTCCAGAAGCGATTGAAAAGCTGAAGCTAAGTCTTTCTCTTCAGCGAACTGCCTTGGCATCGTCCATGATGTCAGTGGCACTTCGCAGCCAGCGCAATGCGGCCTCCGCTCTGTCATTTGCACAAGAGGGAACGACCCTCGATGCGGCCAATAGCAGCATGTGGCTTGAACTGGGCGATTGCGAGTCCATGCTCCCTGGGCACGAAGGCCAGGCGAGAAGGGCTTATGCCGAGGGTGCCCGCGTGCAAGGCAAGGAGTTGGGGACGAATGACAAGGACGGCCCAGGCTGGATGCTCCTGGGATTGTGCGAAGCGAAGATTGGCGCGCGTGAGGATGCCCGCTCACATCTTCGAAAAGCCGATTCACTTCCTTCTGGGGACATCGACTCACAGCTATACAAGGCACGCACCCTTGAGACGTTGGGGCAGCGCGACGCCGCTTTGGCTACCTTGGCGTCCTGTCTTCGGCGAGGCGCATCGACTTTGCAGGTCGATCTTATGCCGGAGATCGGACACCTGCAGGCTGATCCACGGTACCGCGAAATATTGGGAACGCTGCCGCCCATTCGAACCATGTGAAAAGAGTTATGGGTCCTTAAGAGGAGCGAATCATGAGATGGAATCGCCTTTGCATCGGTTACTGCAGCTTAATCATCCTTGTGGGTTTGGCGGGCTGCCGGAAAGCTGTCAGAATCGACGTCGATCAATCGCTCGCGCCAACCCTCACCGCTGTAAGTGGCCAGACTCTTGAATGGGTTGCCACGGCGCCTGACCAAAGTTTCACTGTTGACTTCGACTCGGGTCTTTGTACGCAGAAGAGTCCTATTTCCGCATCCTATGGGCATCCGGCAGTGTGCACCGTGGCCAAGCAAGACTTTGGATCCGGGCAGCAGCTAATTTTTTATACCTATTTCTATGAAGGCACGGTGGATGGCAAACCAATCCGCAGTCCTAAATATAGGTTCGCGGTCGGTCCCGGTAGCTGCAGGTTCTGTAAGTAGGACGAAAGTTTTTTGACGGGTGCCAGCAACCGGTCACCTAGCCGATAGGTTGGTTGCATTGCGCCTGATCGAGGGCGCAAGCGAGGTATGGTCTCGGGATCAACGCAGATTCATCAGCGTGTCGCAGTCAAAGCTTGCACGTCGCCGATTTCTGCTGATCCTGGGTTCGCTTTGGAAACTTCAGGTACAGATGAAAACAGCGGTATAAGCCCTTCGACCAATGTAGGGTGAGTCAGGATGGCATCGCGCAAAGCCGTATACGGCAGTCCGGCGATCATCGCAATCTGGACGGCGGACATAATCTCCCCCGCTCCGACACCGAAAGCCGTGAAACCGAGGATACGATCGCTGTCAGTTTCGACGAGTGCTTTTAGAAATCCTCGCGTCTCGGAGAGTGTCCGCGCCCGCAGATTTGATTCCATGGGAGCCTTGAACAATCGATACGGGATGCCCCGCGCTCTGGCTTCGTTTTCATTGAGTCCAACGCGCGCCAATTCGGGGTCTGTGAACAGGCAATACGGAACCTGCCTGCCCTTGGTGAGATGTTCAACGCCATTGATGTTGTCATGCACGACTCGGAAATCATCCACACTGATGTGTGTGAATTGCGGACTGCCCGCAACCTCACCGATCGCCCACACACCGGCCGCAGTCGTCTGCAGCCGATCGTCGACCTTGATATATCCGCGGTCGGTCAGCTCTACGCCGGCCAACTCCAGGCCGAGTCCCTCGGTATTCGGAGTGCGCCCTCCGGCCACCAGCACGTGGCTTCCTTCCAGGGTCTTTTCAGTTCCATTTTGCTCGATGACGAGGTTTACTGAGACTCCCGATTTTCCCGAAACGCATTTGATGCGGGTACTCAGAAGAATGTCGATGCCCTCGTCTTCGAGAAGGCTGCGAAGTGCCTCAGCAGCGTCTTGGTCTTCTTGGGGCATCAAACGCTCTCTGCGACCGATCAGCGACACTTTGCTGCCAAATCGGCGCATGGCCTGTGCAAATTCCACTCCGACGTAACCGCTGCCAATGACAAGTAAGCGTTCTGGAAGTTTGTCGAGCTCCAGCGCTTCTATATGCGTGAGCGGTTGTGCCTCTGCGAGACCAGGAATCGCCTCCAGTGTCGCCCGAGTACCGGTACTGACAATCACATTCGTGCCGCGCAGTTGCCGGAAACTGCCGTCCGCGAGAGTGACTTGCACAGTTTTTGGCCCTATGAATTTTCCGGTCCCGAGAATGAACTCCGCGCCTGTTTTCCTGTAGTTGTCCAAATACATTTCATTGAGGCCGCGCACCATCGTGCGTTTGCGCTCACGGACGCCTGACATATCGATCGTGAAACCGTCGTAAGCGATGCCAAACTCCTTGCCGCGGCGGAAATACGTTGCGACCTTGGCACTGTGAATGATGTTCTTGCTGGGCAGGCACGCGATATTTGGACACGATCCCCCTATGTATTTGCGATCGATCGCTGCGACTCGCTTTCCTTCTCCAGCAAAGGTCCACGCCGCCAACGTTGACCCGGTACCGCCACCGAGAATCACCAGATCAAAGTCCTCCACCTGCGCTTCTTGCGATACCTGTGCAGACGAACTGTTCTTCGTGTTGTTCATACCGATTTCCTCCCTGGTAGACAATGATGCCGCTAATCTTGCCTGTTCGGATGCCGTGCTCATTACTCAGTTCAATCGCATTCGGGATGTCTTTCAAGGTGGGCGGCGTCTGATCTGTTGCGAAGAGGTAAACCACTCATGGAGCACGAGTTAGGCGCTCGTTGCGGGATTTGTCCTAAGAGATGGGATGAACAGATGCTTCGGATCGGAGCGACCGTTGCCCATGAGGAAGCCGGCGCAGCCCCAGATTGCCGACAGCCCCAGATCAAAGCAGCACAAGACCGGTCGGGCGGCCGGGCGTAAATGCTCCTGCGCGCCCTTACGTTTACGCTACCGCGATGCAGCGCCTGATTACGAAGTCCAATCGAGTTGGATCATCAAGCTAAATGACCACCTCGGCCTTTTTCTCGCGACTGCCGGTGAAGCGCTTCGCAGAATCTGTCACAGCACGGCGGCCGGCCTCGGCGTCCTTCCAGCCCTTGATCTCCACACGTTTGCCTTCCAAATCCTTGTAAATGGAGAAGAAATGCGTGATCTCTTTCAGGATGTGCGGATAGATCTCTGAGTAATTCCACACGTCCGTGTAGCGGGGATTGTTCTTGCCCACAGCGAGGATCTTTTCGTCCGGCACGCCCTGATCCAGCATTTCGAGCACGCCGATAGGCCGCACCTGCATCACGCAACCGGAAAAGCTCGGCGCGTCTACCAACACCAGCACATCGAGCGGGTCGCCATCTTCGCTGAGCGTGGACGGGATAAAGCCATAGTCGCCCGGATAGTGCACCGGCGAATAGAGGTTACGGTCCAGGCGGAAGACATGGAGCTTCTTGTCGTACTCGTACTTATTGATTCCCTCGAAGGGAATCTCGATGACCGCTTCGATCACCTCAGGACAACGATCGCCGATGGGGAGTTCCAGATAATTGATCATCTCGATACTTTCCGGTCGCACAGCTATTGCGGCCAAAGCCTTATAATCAAGCACGATGAAGGCACATGTCTACGTCACGCTGAAGCGCACAGTCCTTGATCCGCAGGGCCAGACCATTCAGGGAGCCCTGAAAAAACTGCAATTTGGCAGTGTTGCCGATGTTCGCCAAGGCAAATATTTTCTTCTGACACTGGCCGACAACACCAGCCCCGATGCGGCACACCAGGAAGTCGACCGCATCGCGCGTGACGTCCTGACCAACCCCGTAATCGAAGAGTATAGCTTCCGCCTCGAAGATTGAGCGCGGGACGTTCACCCTGGAGCGCCACCCTGTAAAGGAGCGGCATCCGGTCGCCCGTACAATGACCGCATGTGCGGAATTGTTGGCTACGTCGGCAGAAAGCAGGATGTAGTCCAAGTCATTCTCGATGGACTGCGCCGCCTCGAATACCGCGGGTACGATTCGGCCGGGATTGCTGTAGCCGGAAGTGACAAGGGGCTGGAACTGCGTCGTGCTCCAGGCAAGCTTCGCAACCTGGAAGCTGTCATCCGCCAGCAGCCGATGCATGGCACCTACGGCATCGGCCACACACGCTGGGCCACACACGGCCGCCCCACCGAGGAAAATGCCCATCCGCATCGTGATTGCACCGATCGCATCGTGGTCGTGCATAACGGCATCGTGGAGAATTACCTCGCTCTCAAAAGAGAACTGACTGCTGAGGGACATAAGTTCGTTACGGAGACCGACACTGAGATCATCGCGCACTTGATCGAGCAGGAGATTCGCTCCGCTGCAGGCTCCGGCAAGACCCTGTCGCTGGAAGATGGAGTGCGTCGGGCCGTGCGACGGCTCACGGGTGCCTTTGCATTGAGCGTGATCTCTGCTGACGAACCAGACAAGATCGTTGTCGCGCGCAACGGACCACCCGCGGTGGTCGGATTGGGTGAAGACGAATACTTCGTGGCGTCGGATGTGCCCGGCATCCTGCATCACACGCGCAATATCTATTTTCTCGCCGATGGCGATATGGCCATCCTGCAGCCTTCTGGCGTCACCCTCACCGATTTTCACGGTGAGCCCATAAACCGCGACGTGACGCGCGTGCTGTGGGATCCCATCCAGGCGGAAAAGGGCGGCTACAAACACTTCATGCTCAAGGAGATTTTTGAGCAGCCACGCTCCATCCGCGACACCACGTTGGGGCGAGTCTCCTTAGATACCGGGACGGTGTACCTGAGCGAGATGAAGGTCTCCGACGAGGAGTTCCGCTCCGCATCGGGTATCAATATCGCGGCCTGTGGCACCAGTTGGCATGCCGCACTTGCCGGCAAGTATATGATCGAACGGCTGGCACGCGTGCCGGTGGATGTGGACTACGCCAGCGAGTATCGCTACCGCGATCCAATCGCAGATCCGGGCGCGATCGGCCTCTTGATCACGCAATCGGGCGAGACTGCGGATACCTTGGCCGCGCAACGCGAGATGATCGCCAAGGGTGCGAAGACGATAGCCATCTGCAATGTGGTAGGAGCGGCCATCGCGCGTGAGGCGCATGGGACCATCTACACGCATGCCGGCCCGGAGATTGGTGTTGCATCCACCAAGGCTTTCACGGCACAACTCATCGCGCTCTTTCTCTTTGCCATGCACCTTGCGCAGACGCGCGGCACACTAGCCGAAGGCGAAAGCAAATCACTGGCTGACGCGTTAACCCATGTGCCTGGAAAAATTGAAGAAATCCTGCGAACGCGTGCCATCGAATGCGAACAGCTTGCCCTGCCATACTCCACGGCGCGTGACTTTCTTTACCTTGGCCGTGGCATTCACTTTCCCATCGCGCTCGAAGGTGCCCTCAAGCTGAAGGAGGTCTCTTACATCCACGCCGAGGGCTATCCAGCCGGCGAGATGAAGCACGGACCGAATGCGCTGATCGACGAAACGCTGCCTGTCGTGGTGCTGGCCACAAAGGACGATGCCAACCCGGATTCGGTGCTGCGGTATGAAAAAACACTCTCCAATGTTCAGGAGGTGACCGCGCGTGCCGGGAAAGTGATTGCGATTGCCACAGAGGGTGACGCCCACATTGGCCAGCTTGTGGAGCATGTCATCTTCATCCCGCCTGCGCCCGAACTGCTGCTTCCAGTGCTGGAGGTAGTGCCGCTGCAATTGCTGGCATACTACATAGCAGTGCGTCGCGGTTGCGATGTGGACCAGCCGCGCAATTTGGCAAAATCCGTAACGGTAGAGTGAGACGATGGAGCGGATTTGCCATATATTACCCAGAAGCAAACAAGACTTTGGTGGCTTTTCCGTAAAGAAAAGTCTCACTAGAAGACGTCCGAAGGCAGGGCTCTGGTGAATTCCGCTCTAAAATTCAACTATGGCACGTGAGCTCTCTACAGCACGACTTACGCAAAAAACCTGCATCTCTGACTCGGCACAGTGCTTTCACCTCGAATATGTAGTCGAGGGACTGGATCAATTCGCATTCAAACCGGGCCAGTTCGTGTCACTCGTGAGAGAAGACCCTCGGAGCAAGATGCAGACACGGGCGTACTCCATTGCTTCCGCTCCACGCGCGAATGCATTCGACCTCTGTGTGAACCGCGTGGAGGGTGGATTCTTCTCGAACCTGCTCGCCGATATGGAGCCGGGGGACTCAGTAGGCTTCCACGGCCCCCATGGTCTGTTTACGCTGCGCCAGCCGCTGACTGACGCCATTCTTATCGCTACCGGCACCGGCATTGCTCCGATGCGCGGCTTCATTGAGCATCTCTTTCCAGATAGTGGGCCATCGCTTAGCGGGGGCAGAAAGATCTGGCTGGTCTACGGCACGCGGTATCCTACCGAGCTTTACTATCGGGAGTTCTTCGAGCGGAAGGCCACCGAGCATGAGGACTTCGAATACCTCACGACCCTCAGCCGCGCGGAGGCGGATTGGGCGGGCCAGCGCGGGTACGTCCAGGAGCATGTGGCGAAGATCGCGACAGAACACCTGGCGTCACGCTCGCAGGACACGCCGACTGCAGCCGAAGGCGCGCCCGTCTTCAACATCCACGCCTACATCTGTGGCCTGAACGACATGGTCTCCGCGAATCGCGACCGGCTGACTGCCCTCGGGTGGGACAAGAAGCAAGTCATCTTCGAGCGCTATGACTGAAGCCGGGGCAGCTAGAGTTTGAAGAGCTCACGAAGCCGGCGTGTCTGCGCCCGGCTCACCGGGATCTCGGTGTTCTTGCGGTCATTCATGCGCAACTGATAGCTGGACTTGAACCAGGGCACCACTTCCTTGATGTGGTTGATATTGACCACATAGGAGCGGTGCGCGCGCCAGAAGATCTGCGGATCGAGCAGCTCGAGCAGTTCCTCGAGCGTTCGGCACTTCGACTGGCCTTCGACGGTAGGCGTGGAGACAGAGATGACGCCTTCATCGATCGCGGCAAAGCACAGCTCTTTCTGATCCACCAGAAGCATGCGGGTCCCGGCCTGGACGACGATCTTGCTACTGCTGCTGCGGCCATTGTTCGGCGCGCCGCCGCTTTGTTGCTCAATCAATCGGATCAGTGAGTCGACTTGTTCGCGGGAGAGCGCCGGCGTACGGGGGGCCGCAGGCGTATCTTGGCCGTTCTGCGTTGGCGCCTGCAGCCGAGCCCGCACCCGTGCCAGGGCCTGCTCCAGGCGCACTCGGTCAAACGGCTTCAGCAGGTAATCGACCGCGTTCACCTCAAAGGCGCGGACGGCATATTTGTCGAAGGCCGTGGCGAAGATGATCTGCGGCAGCGTCTCGGGCCCAGTCTTCTCCAGCAGCTTGCGCAGTACCGCAAACCCATCGAGGCCGGGCATCTGCACGTCGAGGAAGACGACGTCCGGTTCCAGGCGGGGTACCAGGGCAATGGCTTCAATGCCGTTCTTCCCTTGGGCCACGACTTCTACGTCGTCGATAGAACCGAGCAGGTACTGCAACTCATCACGCGCCAGCTGTTCGTCGTCGACGATGAGTGCTCTGAGAGTCATGGGGCCAACACGAGTATAGGAACCCGGGAGGAGGGGGTCAACGCGTTGGCAGAATCATCAGGAGAGAGAACTGCGGACGCGCTCGGGCATGCTGTCCGAGGCCAGGTCGTGCCCGCAATGGACACAAAACAGGTCCGTGGGCCTTGCGCTACGATAGCAATTGCCACAAGCGGCGGAGACCTGGCACGCACATTGAGGACAGAAGTGGTAATCGTTCTGGATAGGGGTACCGCATGCCGGGCAACCGGAAATGACTGGCTGGCGCAACAAAAAATACAGAACTGAGCCGACGCCGGCGGGCATGATGAAGCAGATGAGCATCCAGATATGCGCACTCATATGCCGGCGGGGTGCGTCTTTGCTGACGTAGCCGATCATCAGCATGTAAAGGGCAGCCAGGGCGCTCCAGGTAACCGCAAAATACAAGCGCATGCCCACCGGCGGCCCCTGATGATGGCGATATTCCGGGAGCACGATCCAGTAGAGATATTGCACGCCCACAAAGGCGGCCGCGGCCAGCACAACGGACCAGAGCGGAACCAATTTCAGCTCGGAGCTGAATCTGGGCGTGGGGGGTGTCGTTCGGCTTTTCATTGTCCGGTCCATAATCAGGGTCCAAGACTTCAGACGGCGTGGCGTCCGTTGAAAGTTTCCGTCAAAGCGGGGAATTTAGCCGCAAAAAATTAGTGGTCTTGGCGAAATTCGTCATGGCCGGACCGGCTGCGCCAGAGCACGACGAGCGCCGCTACGACGGACATCATCAGCAAGGTCGAGATCAGCGCGACCTGGGTGGGCAGGTCGCCGAAGTGCTCACCGCCGAAGAGATCGTCCACGCTGTCCCACAGGACCGGAGCAAGCAGTACAAGCAGGGCGCCACCCGCGAAGAGCGAGATGCCCAAGGTGCGACGTTCCCGTTCGCCCTGCTCGCGGCGATTCTCATCGGCGACGCGAATGGCTCGCCGCGTCCGTGCAACGACCGGCAACTGTGCGTTGACATCGCGACCAGACACGGCGCGCAGCAGATCTTTAGACAGATCGTTGCGTGTCGCATCCCTGGAAGTGGAGAAACGGTCCTGCATCAAGCACCCTCCGGGTTGGCGGCCTTCGCTTGCAGGATGCGGGGCTTCAAGGCGGCGAGCCCGCGATAGAGGCGGGATTTCACCGTAGAGAGATGCGCGCGCGTGACTTTGGCGATCTCCTCCAGCGATAGCTCCTCATGGAAGCGCAGCACCAGCACCTCGCGGCTCAGAGGATCGAGAGTGAGAAGCGCCTCGGCGACGCGTTCGCTATTTTCACGCATGAGGCAGGCATCCAGGGGGGTGGGATCATTGCCTGCGGGCTCGAAGGGGCGCTCATCGTCGCTGGTATCGCAGAGCTCTTCCAGGCTGGCCATGGTGCGCTTGCGGCGCACGTCGATGACCAGATTGCGGGCGATGGTGAAGAGCCAGGTGTCGAAGCGCGCGGCTCCGTGATACTGACTGCCACGCTGCAACACACGCATCCAGGTTTCCTGGAAGAGGTCTTCAGAGAGCTCGCGGCTGCCGGTGAGGTAGAGCAGGTAGCGGAAGAGGCGATGCTGATAGGTGAGGATGAGCGAATCAAGCAGCTCGACGTCCCGCTGTTTGAGACCGCGGGCAATGGCGAGATTTTCCTGCTGTTGCGCAGGTGAAGCGAGCGGTAGTGCGAGTCCCTGTGCCATGGCAGATCCCCCGTCTTCATTGACGAGTGAAAGCTCCGGCAGGACGCGATCTTGTCTCACCTTTGTCAGAAAATCCCCGTGTGCATCGTCCCCGGCCGCCCCAGGGCCGAACCTTTCCATGATAGCGCTCCAACGCATCGACGGAGGTGATTCTTAGTGGGCCACCCCTCCCCTCCCGGCACCGGGGAGCCCGACCGCAAGTCCTTTCGATGGAGAGGTTTAAGCGCTCTCCCGCAGGCTATAATCGTCTAACTAAAGGGCTTAGAGGTAAATTCGTCCAGGCAAACGACTTAGATCAGCCCTTTTGCCTCGGAACCGGTGCAAGCCGCTGCCCCGGCGTCTAAGTTATTCATAGAATGATACTTGCGGCTAAATTCGTCCAACAAAAAGGCTTAACGATGCAACCGTCGAACCTGACTTTCCGCTCGGCTCAGTTCCCAACTTCTGACCTAATTCAAGTCTAGCAATTTGGATAGGGTGAACCGGCAGGTTTCTGCGAGCAACGGGATGCGTCGTCCCAAATGCGGACGGTTGAGGAACGGTAGACTCAGACTCAATGGAGATACTGTACGGTCTGCACCCGGTGGAGGAGGCTCTGCGCTCCGGAAGCCGGCGATTCGACCATGTTGTTGTGGCGCGGGAGCGGCAGGACCAGCGGCTGCTGAAGATTGTCGAGGCTTGCCGCGAACGCGGTGTGCGGGTGCGGACCGAGGGCCGGGAGCAGTTGACGCTCCTGGCGCGCAATCCGGGTCACCAGGGCGTGGTTGCGCTCGTCCGCGAGCGGACGACGCTGGACATCGAAGACCTGCTGGGGAAGGACGCCCCTGCCACCGGCGCGGTGCCGCTGCTGCTGGCCCTGGACGGAGTGGAAGACCCGCAAAACCTGGGAGCGTTGCTACGCTCGGCGGATGGGGCGGGCGTAACCGGCGTGCTGATGACGGAACGGCGGTCGGCGCCGTTGAGCGCGGTCGCGCTGAAGGCCTCTGCCGGCGCTGCCGAGCATGTGCGGATCGCGCGGGTGGTGAACCTGGTGCGCGCGCTGGAACAGGTGAAGGCGGCGAACATCTGGTGCGTCGGGCTCGACGAGCGCGGCACCATGGATTACACGGAGTATGACTTCACCACGCCGTGCCTGCTGGTGCTGGGCCGCGAGGGCGCGGGGCTGCACGACCTAGTGCGGCGCAGTTGCGATCATTTGCTGCGGATTCCGATGGCCGGGAAGGTGGCTTCGCTGAATGTCTCGGCGGCGGGAGCGGTGGTGCTGTACGAGGCATACCGGCAACGGCGGCGGGCACAGCGGAGCCCTGCGGCGGCGACGGCGAAGTCGGTGCCTGAGAAGTCAGGGCCGTCGAAGCCGCGCAAAGGGCTGGGATCCTGATGCGGCGTTTTTGGATACGGCGTTTCGCTCCGGTTTTTCCGATTGTTTTGATCGCTGCGCTGGCTGCTCCGGCTTTCGCGCAGCACGGCAGCGTGGTCGCCAATAGCGCGGGGCAGAGTCCGGCGCAGGCGTCTTCTGAGATTGCCGAGACGAAGTTCGAGGTGCCGGACGCAACCCGGCGCGCCATCCTGTTCACGAAATATGCGTTGGACGTGCGGCTGGAGACACGCGACGCAACCATGCACGCGCGCGCCATCGTGACGGTGAGGAACGCAGACGCCACGGCGCTGGATGCGATTCCGCTGCAAATTTCCTCCTCACTCAAGTGGGAGGGGATCGACGCCGGCGGCAAGCCGCTCCGCTTTGCGCATCACACCGTGGCCACCGACGCCGATCATACCGGTGCGATGAACGAGGCGCTGGTGACGCTGGCAGCTCCGCTGGCTCCAGGCGGCGAGCAGACGCTGACCGTCTTCTACAGCGGAGCTATGGTGCCGAATGCGCAAAGGTTGACGAGCATCGGCACGCCGCCCGATGTGGCGCTGCATGCGGACTGGGATGGCATCCGCGAGGAGTTCACCGGCCTGCGCGGCTTCGGCAACGTGCTGTGGTATCCGGTGTGCAACGTACCGGTGGCGTTGGGAGACAGCGACCGCTTCTTCAGCGAGATCGGGTTGACCAAGTTGCGGGAGAGTGCGGCGACTGTATCCATGACAGTGACAGAAGAGTTTACCGGAGCCGCGCCGACGGTGGCCTTTCTGGATGGCGTGCCAGTGACTGTACAAGCGACGCCGCCCGCCGCTGGGAGCGATCTGCCTGGCGTCGCAACAGCGAAGTTGCCGGAGACGAAGCTGGGCTTTGCGACGCCGACGCTCTTTCTGGCGCGGCGGACGCTTGAGACCGGCAATGGGCTGAAGTTCTATGCGCGGCAGAGCGATGCGGCGGCTACGCAGTCGTACATGACGGCTGCTTCGATCCTGACGACGCAGATGACAGACTGGTTTGGCGTGAAGCCGAAGACGGAACTGAGCGTACTCGATCCGCCAGAGCCGGCGGACAGCCCGTTTGAAGAGCGTGCGCTGGTGATAACCAACATCGCGAACGTGGACCCAAAGCAACTGCTGGGGCCGATGAGCCATGTACTGACGCATGCGTATTTTCAGTCGCCGCGGCCATGGCTGGAGGAAGGCGCCGCGCAATTTATGGCGTCGGTGTGGACGGAGCATGAAGGCGGCCGGGGGACGGCCATCACGCAGATGGACAATCAGCGTGGCGCGCTGAGTCTGGCGGAGCCTGGCGATCCGGACAAGGACTCGGGCCAGCCGCTGGTTGCGGCGCACGATCCGATCTTCTACCGGACGAAGGCGGCCTATGTGTTCTGGATGCTGCGCGGCATTGTCGGGGACAAGCCGCTGGCGGCAGCGCTGCAGCAGTACGATGCCGCGGAGGATCAGTCGAGCGACTACTTCCAGCATCTGCTGGAGAAGACGAGCGGGCAGCCGCTGGACTGGTTTTTCAACGACTGGGTGAACCGCGATCGTGGGCTGCCGGATCTGAATATTGAGAACGTCACGTCGAGCAAGGGCAGCCAGGAAGACAGCTATATTGTCGCTGTCACGGTATCGAATGCGGGAACCGCAGTGGCGGATGTGCCGGTGACGATCTATTCCGGAGATGCGACGGTGACGGCGCGGATGCGCATCGAGGCCAAGGGGCGCGCGACGCATCGCTTCCTGGTCCATGGGCGGCCGGAGCAGGTGCAGGTGAATGACGGCACCACACCGGAGACCGAGGCGAGCGTACACCGCAAAGACATCACGTACACTGCGCCGGGCTAAAGCATTTTCGGTATTGGTATAGACCGCGAAACGATTGCTCTTGTGGCTTTTCTTTACGGAAAAGTCACGCCGAGTGACATTCCGCAGGACACAGTATTACCGAAAATGCTCTAGAGCTTGACTGCCGGCCTATTGCGTTTCCACTTGCGTTTTGACGACAGGTGCGGCGAGGGTGCCGGTCACCGCGGCGGTGGCAGCGGACTGTGATGCTGAAGTGCCGGCTGCTGGCGGGCGGGCGACTTTCAGGTCGAGCGAGCGATCGCTGCCGATGGTGCCTGTGATCATGGCAGTGACGTTGTTGCCTGTGATCTCGCTGCTGCCGATGGTGAGTTCGCCCTTCGTCACTTTTCCGTGGCCGCTCCATCGATCGAAGCGATGCAGCGGTGTGCTGGTCAACTGAGGCAGAGCACCGCTGGTCCAGTTCCAACGCAGCGTGCCGTTGGCAGAGCCGCTGAGATCGGAGGCAGTGGCGCCGCTCATGACGAGGTCGCTCGACAGATCGATCTGTCCGGGTCCCCAGTGTTCCTTGAGCAACTGCGCAAGCTCCGGCGTGATCACGTGGCGCAGTTGCACTGCCGCGTCGTAGCTGGGTGTGGAGGCAAGGTCGACCGCACCGGTGGCGTGGAGCG
This sequence comes from uncultured Acidobacteriaceae bacterium, assembly GCA_963815025.1. Taxonomy (GTDB): domain Bacteria; phylum Acidobacteriota; class Terriglobia; order Terriglobales; family Acidobacteriaceae; genus KBS-83. The sequence goes on from CAWFFD010000002.1 coordinate 2,233,196, forward strand.
TGCCTCCCAGGGTGCGGCCATCGAGGGAGCGCACCTCAAGATTGCCGTCATGCAGCGCGAGCTCGGCAGAGGCGTTGGCGATTTCGATCTGTCCCAGGTCCAGGCGGGCGATGTGGGCGGTGCCGTCGAGGAGCGGCCAATCCTGGCTGCGGGAGCGGACGCGGTTGATGAGATCCTGCACCACGCCTTCGTCCTGGCCCTGCAGCGAGGCGGCGAGCGCGCCGAAGTTGACGCTTGCGGCGGTGAGGTCGAAATGGCGCTCGCAGGGGGCGATGCAGGGCAGAGGAATACGCAGGTTACCGCTGAAGTGCGTGGTGCCGAGGATCGCGGTGACGCCATTCCAGCGCACTTCTGCGGGAGAGATTGCCGCCGTGGCTGTGACAATATGGACGGGCTCGGCCAGATAGGAAGGCTGGAAGTCGGCGTTGCGCAGGCCAACGGCGCCGCTGATGTCAGAGAGCGGCGCAGTCTGATCGACGTCAATCAAAGGGAGCAGCCAGTCACCCCGCACGGTGAGGTTGTAATCGGCGGTGCCATTGCCCTGCAGGCCCTGGAAGGCACCCGGGACGATGTTGAATGCGTGCGCAAGCGGAAGCAGATGCTGGAGCATTGCACCACCGCTGTAGTGGAGCTGATAACCCTGCCGGGTGAGGCGCGCGTTGGCGAGCAGGGGATTGGCTCCGCCGAGGTCGATCTGCGTGGATTCGAGAACAAGCGCTACGGGCGGGGTAGAGAGCAGCGCCGGTGCCTGGGCCGCGGTTTGGGCTGGCGGCTGCACGGCGAAGCGCAGGTCGGGAAGCGACTGCTGCATATTGTCGCCGCTCAGCGAGAGATCGCTGGCGAGCAATGTGCCACCGGCAACGGTGCGGAAGCCGGCGAGGGCATGCGTGCCGGGCGGCAGCGGCCGCCGCGCGTAGGCGATCTGGCCGTCGATGGTGCCGCTGAGTGTGATGTCGCTGTTGAGGCGTCCCCGGGTGTGGCGCAGCAGGTCCAGCACCTCGTCAGCGGGCACGTGGCGGACGACGAGCTGGAGGTCGGGCTGCGGATCGCCGGCATGGATTTGCTGCAGGGAGCCGCTAAGAGCGAGGCTGCCTTTGCCAACCGGTGAGAGGCAGTGGATGGCTTCGATGGAACCGAGGGTGTGGCGATATGTCGCAGTGCAGGTGACGTTAAGGTTGAGCGGGTGCGCGGGCTCGAAGGTCTCGCGGTGAAAGTCGCTGGCGGCGGCGGAGATCTGAAGCGCGAGAGCGTTGGGCACCCCGGTGATGTGCGCGGTGACACTGGCATCGCCGCGCCAGCCGAGGTCATGGGCCACCAGCATGCGGGTCACCTGGCCGAGCGGAGCGCCGCGCCACTCCGCTTGTAGGTCGAGAGGCAGCTCATTTGCCGAGGAGGCGCGATGCACGCTGCCACTCACCCGCACCTGGCCGGCATCAGCCAGGGAGACGTTGATATCGGTGCGCATCGGCTGAGCAGCGAAGCGGAGCTGCCATTCGTCAGGATTTTCCAGCCATATCGAGACATCGGCGTCGAGAAAGGAGAAGGGAAGCTTTTCGCTGCCGTGCTTGAAGTTGATGCGTGCGTTGCTGGCTTCGATATAGGGGAAGCGGTTCTGGCCGCGGGCCCTCGTCCTTCCGGTGGGTGCCTGCTGCGTGCGCGAGGCCTGCAGCAGCACGGAGGCGAAGTTCCATTGTCCGCTGGGGGCGCGCTCGAGGTTGAGGCTGGGCTCATCGAGAGAGATGCGCGCGATCTCCAGCCGGCCACGCCAGAGCGACATGATGCGAAACGCCGCGGTGACGCTGGAGCATTGCAGGATCGGCTCCGCGCTGAAGCCCGCGGTCGAATCCACGACGAAGTTGGCGATCTGTACGCCGGGGCGCGGCAACAGTTGCAGCGTGATGCCTGAGATCTCGACCGGATGCCCGAGCGCAGCGGCAAGGCTGGCGGAGATCTGGCGCTGGTAGCGGCTGACGTTGATGAGCGGAGGCAGCACCAGAGCCGCCACCAACAGGAGGATGCATGCGATCGCGATGAGCAGACGGCGGCGTGGCCGCCGCGCGCGTGTGGGCTCCGATAGGAATTCAGGATCCGGTACTGGAGATCCACTTTGCACCGCCATCGGATCGGGGCGCATCAGCGCACCATGTGGAAGGTTCTGCTCCAGCGCGTCTGATCGAAGAAGTGCAGCAGCACATGGCCCATCTGCTGCATGCGATCGCCCATGCTGACGTGTTCTTCGTCTTCCTCGGGCGAGATGAACGACCAGTAGACGAAGAGCGGGCGGCCGACGATGTTTTCGCGCGGCACAAAGCCCCAATAGCGGCCATCTAGGCTGTTCAGCCGGTTATCGCCCATGGCGAAGTAGTTGCCGGGAGGCACCACGAGATCGCCGTTCTGGATGTGGCTGGGCAGATCGTTGGCCCAGACGGGTTCGATATCCTGTCCCAGAGAACTGGGTACGTTGGGGAATTCGTCGCGATAGGGGATGTAGTTGCTGTAGTCAGGATGCCCGGCCTGGGGCTCATCCTGTCGCTGGCCGTTCAGATAGACGTAGCCCTCGTGCAGGTGCACACGATCGCCGGGGATGCCGACGACGCGCTTGACCAGGAACATATCCGGATCATCCGGGCTTGAGGAAGACGATGATGTCGCCGCGATGCACGGTGCGATAACGCACAAAGGGCGCCCAGTGCGCGGGCGGCGCCAGATTCATGCGGTCGACCATGACGTGATCGCCGATCAGCAGAGTCTTCTCCATCGAGCCAGAGGGGATGACGAAGTTCTGAAAGATGAAGGTGAGGATGAAGAGGCCCACCACGATGACGGCACAGTAGGATGCCAGGGCCTCGAGCGGGGTCTCGTCATGCCTCGGAGCGCTCGCTGCGGAGTCATTCGCAGGCGCGGCGTCCGCGGTTACGGTGGGAGGATTCGTTGTCGTCTCGGCCATCAGTCTCTGCTGCGATTTCGGTTGCGATCGGCCCGCTCAGCGGACGACGCGCAGGATGCGGTCCCACCGCGCGAAGTCGACCAGTCGATCCTCAACGCTGTTGCCGAGTCTACCACCCGGCAGCGGTGCGGTATCGTTGGCCTCCGCGTCTGAAGGGACGTCAGCGCACGATATGGAAGGTTCTGCTCCAGCGCGTCTGATCGAAGAAATGAAAGAGCACGCGCTTGAACTGCTGCATGCGATCTGCCATGCCGGGATGCGCGTCGTCGTTCTCCGGTTCATTGAAGGACCAGTAAACGAAGAGCGAACGGCCAACAATGTTTTCGCGAGGCACGAAGCCCCAGTAGCGGCCATCGAGGCTGGGCAGCCGGTTGTCGCCCATGGCGAAGTAGTAGCCCGGAGGGACCACCAGGTCGCCGTTCTGGATGTGACTGGGCAGCTCGTTCGGCCCAGACAGGTTCGACGTTCTGTCCCTGGGAGGTGGGTATGTTGGGAAATTCGTCGCGATAGGGAACGTAGTTGCTGTAATCCGGAGTGCCCGGCCTGCGGCTCGTCCTGCCGCTGGCCATTCAGGTAGACGTAGCCCTCGTGCAGGTGGAGATGGTCGCCGGGAATGCCGATGACGCGTTTGACCAGATACATATCGGGATAGCCGGGCTTCAGGAAGACGATGACGTCGCCACGATGCACGTTGCGATAGCGCACAAAGGGCGCCCAATGGGCGGGCGGCGCCAGATTGGTGCGGTCGACCAAGACGATGATCGCCTACGAGAAGAGTGTTCTCCATCGAGCCGGAGGGGATGACGAAGTTTTGGAAGATGAAAGTGAGGATGAAGAGGCCGACGACGATAACGGCGCAGTAAGACGACAGAGCTTCGAGCGGAGCTCTCGTGCCTCGTGTGGACTGGCGTGGCGTCGGTGGTCAGGGTCGGAGGAATTCGTTGTCGTCTCGGCCATCAGGGTCTGTTGTAACCCGCTCAGCGGACGACGCGCAGGATGCGGTCCCACCGCGCGAAGTCGATCAGTCGATCCCCAACGCTGTTGCCGAGTCTACCATCCGGCAGCGGTGCCGGTATCGGTGGCCGAGGGCTCGCGCACGGAAAAGTAGATGAGCAGGGGAGTGCCTTCGATGTTTTCGTGCGGAACGAAGCCCCAGTAGCGGCTGTCGCGGCTGTGATTGCGGTTGTCGCCGAGCACGAAGTAGGTATCGGTGGGAACGCGCAGGTGAGCATTCTCCACCAGGCCGTGCATCTGCTCGCGCCAGTGTGGATCGACCCCGGGATCGTCGGTGGTGTAGCGCGGGAACTGATCGCGGTACTCATCGCCATCGGCGCGCTCGAAGACATCGTAAGGCTCAGGCTGCGGAGTGTTGTTGACGACGGCGACGCCGTTCCGCAGCGCGACTTCATCGCCGGGCACACCGATCACGCGCTTCACGACATGCTCCTCAGAGTCGAGAGGGAAGTGAAAGACGACGATGTCGTGCTGCGCCACCTTGCGATAGGGCAAGAGCCAGCCCCAGATGCCTGCAGGCGCGAATGCCACCTTATCGACGAGCAGAAAGTCGCCGACCAGCAAGGTGCGCTCCATACTCTCTGAGGGAATGCGAAAGGGCTGCACCACAAAGGTGATGATGAAGAGCGCAACGATGAGGACGATCAGGGTGGAGCGCACCGTCTCCAGCAGTTGCGGCACCACGAAATGGATGTGCCGGTGCGGCGCGGATGCGGCTGCCGGTGGCGATGCTGACGCTGGCAAGCTCAAGCGGTAGCACTCCTCAAGCAGTTGCACCCTTGGACGCGTTGGGAGATGCAGCTTGCTCCTGCAGTTGCAGGAAGGCGGCGCGCGCGGCTTCCTGCTCGGCACGTTTCTTGGTGGTTCCGGTGCCCTGCGCCTTCACTGGCGGCAGCTGCGGCGACGCAGGGATGACCACCTCGACCAGGAAGCGCTTGCGATGGTCCGGACCGGTTTCCGCCTTTACCTCATACTCCGGAGGCGTCGCGCCCCTGGCCTGCAGCATCTCCTGCAGCGCGGATTTGTGATCACCCATGCTCTCGCCGCGCTCGAGGCCCTTGTAAAGCCGCGAGGCTGTCGGCTCGATGACCGTGCGTTGTATGAAGGAGCGTGCTGTGTCGAGCCCGGCGTCGAGATACAGAGCAGCGAGCACGGCTTCGAAGCTGTTGGCGAGCAGCACGGTCTTGCGGCGGCCGCCGTTGCGTTCCTCCCCGCGGCCGAGGCGCAGATGATCGCCCAGATGCAGCGACTCCGCGACATTGCCGAGATGCCTGCGGCTGACCAGCGCGGCACGCAGCCGTGTCAGAGCGCCTTCCTCGAGATCAGGAAAGGATTCGTAGAGGGACTGCGCGACGAGCAGGCCGAGCACAGCGTCACCGAGAAACTCGAGCTTCTCGTTGTCGAGAGTTGCCGCCTTGTCTTCCAGAACTCCCTGGACGCCCTGTCCCTGGACGGCCTGTTCGAAGGCAAGCGAGCTGTGCGTCACGGCCTGTTCGAGCAATGCGCGGTCGCGGAAGCGATGCTTCAGGGTGCGCTCGAGCGTCTCCAGCGTGCGCTGGCCCATGGGGTGCGGCTCCCTTAGATACACAAGCCCTTAGGTACACAAGCTTAGATACAAGCTTAGCTCCGGCAGGCGAGGCCGGAAATTGGTCGGGCAGAGTATTCGGTGAGTTATCGCTGGGGTGCTGCGGCCGCGGGCGGAGGCGGCGTCTGGGGCGCGGGAGCCGGTTCCTGGGGTGCGGTCCCGCTCGCCGGAGCCGGTTTGTCCGCCGGCGGCGCCGTATCCTTCTCCGGCGCAGCCTCGTCGCTGGAGTCGTCTTCCTGCTGACGGGCGCCCGGAGGTGGTCCGTAGGGCTGCTTCAGTCCGCTTTCGGCAGCCTGTTTCGTATCGAGCTGCCCGTCGCGATTGACGAGCGCCTGCTGGTACTGCGCCAGCGCCTCGTCGCGGCTGTGCTCCAGGTCATCCATGCGGCCGAGATAGATGTGCGACCAGGCGAGGAGCCGGGGGTCTTTGCCGAGCCGGATCGTCTCCTCGAAGTAGTGGCGGGCTTCGTCGACATTGCGCTGCATCACGGCGCAGCGGGCCAGCAGGAAATCGGCGCGCGCGGTGTCGCCGGTATGGTGATCGAGCTCCTGGTGCGCGAGGGTCGAGGCGCCGTTCACGTCACCCTGCAGCAATTTCATCTCGGCCAGATCCAGGCCGTGCAACTGACGGGTGCCGCGGTGTACCACGTCGCCCTCGTTCTGCTGCGAGAAGGTGATGTGCTTGACGTGACCTAGCTCGGAGGGAACGTCCATGCCATAGACGATTTCGCCGATGGTCTCCTTGAAGGATTGCGGCTCTTTTTCAAAGGTAATCAGCTTGTCATAGAAGTAGGCGGTCAGCACATAGCCTTGTTCCATATCCCGCTTCACGACTGCCTGCCGTACGGCTTCCGCCTTCTGCTCGGTCAGGTGGCGTTCGCGCTCCACTGCAGCGAAATCCGAGTGGCCGACAACGGCGGGTGCTTTGAACGGGGCGACTCCAGTGTCCACGGTACGGGCTTCGACGGCGCGGATCATGCACTCCGTAACGAGCGAGACGATGTCGCTGCGGAAGGTGTATTCCAGCGGCGCTTCGCGCACCACCTTCAGGAAGGGCAGCAGGCGATCCATGGACGAGGCGCGGGAGTAAAGCAGCGGCTCCAGCTCGAAGTGCAGATAGGTGTGGCGGATCTCGTCCATCCGCACCTTGTCATCGCGGGTGGGTGAGGTGACGACGACGTAGTCCGCACCGTAGACGCGCGCGTTGGTCTGGCCGGGGTCGAAGAGCGGCTCCAGCACGACGGCAAAGCGGCTGTCGTTGGTGGTGTTCGCCGGCATCTTCAGATAGGCGTTGGTGCTAACAACCATCTTGCTGAGGGAATCGTGCAGGCTGTTGACGATGGCGTCGTATTGTGGACGCACAGTGATCCAGATGTAGTGCAGGTCGATCTCGTGCGCGAATTTGCGCAGGATCGGCAGGAGCTCGACCACCTGGGTCGAGTCCGGGGGCATTTCGGTGAGGGGAACGCTGTTGGTCAGCTCCGGCGGCGGGGTGACGTAGAGGGCAAGCGAGACGTATTGCGACAGATTGTGGCTGGAGTCCGAGAGATCGTGCTGACGGATGTAGGCGCAGAGCTGGTCGCGGGTATTCTGCGCCTCGGCGGATGCCTCGATGGCCGCGTTGACCTGGTCGCGAATCTTCTGCCGGATGGGCTGGGACTGCTCCAGGCCTGCGTCGTATCCGCAGGTGTTCAGGGCGACGGCGATATCGAAGACCGCTTCGCTGGTTTGCAGGCTGATCTGCGGGCCTGCGGGATCGATCAGGGATGGCGGCTTCTGTACCTCGGGCTGGACGGGGGTTGCCGCGGAGGAAGACGAGGACGACTGGGCCTGAGACGAGGAGGACTGGGCCTGGGAAGAGCTGGCCTGGAGGATGCCGGTAGCCAGAAAAGCAAGCGCGAGAAACTGCGGCGCCAGTGCGCGAAAACTGCGAGGAGACAGCATAGGAAGGTCTGCCGGTCAGTTTAGACGATTTTCGCTGCCGCTGTGTACGGAACCAGCCTTCGTGAAGGGTGGCTTTTCTTGACGGAAAGGCCACGCCGAACTGTGGGCCGGGAATAGGCATCCACAGTGAAATCGTCTAAGTAAGCGCTGGAACGAGGGTCAACCGGTGCTGGCAGTCGTTCAGGCTTACTTCGCCCAGGCGAGGCCGTCGGCGTCTTTCCCGGCGGTGATGAGGTTCTTCACCTTCCACTGCGCGAGATCGATGGCCGCGACTTGCCCGCTGGTGTTGCAGGAGACGTAGGCGACTTTGCCGTCGGGGCGGATGAGGATCTCCTGCGGAGTCGCCGGGACGTCGATGGTTCGAGCGACTTTCATGGTGGCGAGGTCGACCACGGCTACCTGATTTGTCGGGGGCACGGCGACCAGGAGGAAACGGCCGTCCGGCGTCGGGGCGGTGCCGTATCCGGTACCGGGCAGCGGCACCCAGGACTTCACCTTGTTGGTCGCGGTATCTATAACGGCGAGCTGCGGTTTGGTTTGGTCGGAGGTGAAGACCCAGCGGTCATCGTTCGAGATGGAGATGCGCTGCGTTTCCTTCGAGATGGGAATGACGGCGAGGGTTTTCCTGCCGACCATGTCCAGGACAGAGACAGTGCCCGGCCCGACGTTTGCGGTGTAGCCGCGGCGTCCGTCGTGCGACAGCACCAGCATGTGCGATTGCGGCTGGCCGGTGGGGACGGAACCGACGATCTTGCGCGTCTTCGGATCGATGACGGTGACGGATTGATCGAGTTCGGTGGTGACGTAGAGGAGATGGCGCGCGGGGTCGAATACCGGCTCGTGCGGCCGGACGCCGTGAGCGAAGTCGAGGGTGCCAACGATCTTGCGCGAGGGCAGGTCGATAATGAGCATCTCGTGACCATTGAGGCCCGGCTTGCCGACGCCGACGTTGCCGTAGATGGGCACATACGCGGTGCGCCCGTCGGCGGAAGTGGCGACCTCATGCCCGTGCATGGTGGGTGTGCCCTCGGCGATGACGGCAACCTGTTTTGCGGACGCCGGATCGACGATGCTGAGGCTGGTGTCGCCCTGATTGACGACCAGGAGGGACTGGGCGCCGGCAGCGGCGGCAAGGCACAACACGGAGACCAGGAAGGGCAAGGGACGCAGCTTTCGCATGGAAAGCACTATATAGCCCGTTGCACCCAGAGGAGATCCGGGAGGGCGGAACTTAGCCTCTGACGGAGATGCCGGAGAAGGACATCACCGTGGTTCCGCGGACCGGCTGATCGAAGTCGAAGGAGCGGGCGGGCGCGAAGACGCTGAAGAGCAGCAGGCTCTCAATCGAATCGCGCGTCTGCGCGTCGACCTGGCCGGAAAGTACCTTGTAATCGTAGACGCGGCCGCGGCTGTCGACGAAGACCTGCAGGACCACGGGATTGTTGTGGTCACCGATCTCGTCGCTGGGCTGGAACGAGGAGTAGAGCAGGCGGGGTGCGGTCGCAAGCTGCAGCGGCACATCGCGCGCTTCCACTGCTTCGGGCGAGCTGAAGGTGCCGACCAGCCTGGCCGCCGTTCCCACGAGGAAGATGGCGCTGGCGAAGCCCGCGACGGCGCGCACCAGGAACGGCTGAAAGGTGTTTTCCCAACGGCTCTGGAAGCGGCCCAGACGCTCGCGGGCGGAATTGCGGCTCTCCTGCGAGATGGCGACGCGAAGCCGGAGCGCGAGGTCCTCGGGAGCCTTGCTGGAGCCGAGACTGGAGACCAGTGCCTGGCTCTTCTGCCAGCCGGCAAACTCTCCAGCGCAGGCACCGCACTTCTGCAGGTGTTTGGAGATATTGAGCATCTCGGTGCCCGGAACGTCGCCGTCCAGATACCGGGAAAACTGACCCTGAATGTGACTGCATGTGCTCATTTGGCCTCCCTGAGCGCAGCCAGGGGAGCCCGGTACGCGCCGTTGGATGAACCGTTCGGGGATGAGCAGTCGGGGAAGAAGTGGAAGGTGTTGCCGAGGCGCGTGCCAGCGGGGCCAGCCGCGCTTTCAGATGGGCCCGGCCGCGCATAAGCCGCGACTTGACCGTGCCCAGATGGATGTTGAGGATTTCCGCGATCTCTTCGTAGCCGAAGCCTTCGATATCGCGCAGGACGATCACGGTTTGGAATGGCTCGGGCACCTCGCGAACGGCAGCTTCTACCTGCTCGCGCATCTCTGCGTGTGCCGCGAGATCGAAGGGCGATTCGTGCTGATCGACCAGCGTGTCCTTGAGACAGAAGGCTTCGCCATCCTGGGCAGAGAGTTCCTGCTCAATAGTGATTTCCTTGCGCTTGTGGCGGCACCACCAGCGGCGCTGATTGGAGGCTTCATGCAGGGCGATGCGGTAGATCCAGGTGCGCAGGCTGGAGTCGCCATGAAAATTGCCGATGCCGCGGTAGATCTTGATGAAGACATCCTGGGTGATGTCGGCGGCTTCGCAGGGGTCGGGAATGGTGCGCGCGATGAGCGAGTAGAGAGGGCCGTGATACTGAGCGATCAGCGAGGCGAAGGCCTCTTCCGACCCTGCCTTCAGCTCGGCGATAACCGCCGCCTCGTCAGGCCTGGCTGCCGCCTGCGCTCCGAAAACATTCGCAAAATTACCCAATGCTGTCCCCGCCTGCATTCCAACGTCCCCCATACATTAGAGGATTTCACTGTTTCTTGGTAGTGGCCGGGTTCTGTGAAGTGTGGCCTTTCTTAACGGAAAAGCCACGCCGACCATTGTGCAAGAGCCAACATCCGCAGTGAAAATCCTCAAACAGGAACCACGGGCACTCGGCCCGCCCACCGGTGTCGTGCATGGAAGTCACAGATTTGGATGCCGCCGGCGGCCAGGTCGGACAGCGCTCACTCAGGCTCTGTCCGATCTGCCTGCTTAGACACCCCGTGCACGGGAAAGGTTCCTGCTGACGCAGGTTACTGGGGATTCGCGGGAGGCGCCGGGGCAGGCTTGCGCACCCGTTTTTTCGCCGTCTTGGGCTTGGCGGCCGGCCCATCGTCGATCACGGTCTTGGTGGAGGCGGGAGGCGGGGCTGCCACCACCGGGGCGGTCCGCAGATGCACTACTTCGGCGTCCTGGGCCTGCGACGACTGCAGAAGTGCCGCCCCAAGCTGGGTGCGGCTGTCTTCCAATGCGGCCCGCTGGTCTTCGAGCACGCTGGCATCTCGGGAGGCGCCGGCAAGCTGGGCCGTCTCCGAGACACGCAGCAGCACGTCGTACAGTGCGTCCACGTTGCGATAGACGGCGAAGGCGGGCGATACCTTCGAAGGATCGCCGAGCGCGGTGTTGATGAGGTCGGGCAGAGTGCCCTGGACGTCGCGCTGCATCGAGTCGACGTCGGACATGGTGGTCTGCCGTACATCGCCGGGCGCCTTCCATTTGGGCACATTGATGGACTCCAGAGTGCGGCGCAGATGGGCGATGGCGATGCTGACCTGCTGCAGCGAATTGCCCAGGGCGAGACTCGCCTGCGTGCGTGGCTGCGCCAGATTGACTGCGGCCTGTGTCGCGGCGCGGGCCAGAGGCTGCGGAGCGAACAGAAGGGTGGAAGCAAGCGCGGCGAGGGTGATGCGAAAGGACAAGAGAAGCCACTCCGGTAGGGACTGAGAGACGTTTGACGAATCTATCTTACTCGTCGAAAATGATCAGAGTCCTTCCCTTGGCAAAGTGGGCCTGTGGCGCAGCTGGGAGCGCGCTTCCATGGCATGGAAGAGGTCGTCGGTTCGATCCCGACCAGGTCCACCAATTCCTTCGATACGTTACCGCACTCTTGCCGACCACGGCCTTCAACGAGTTGGACAAGGTCTGCTGTACCACATTTCGGGCTGCATGATGCTGAAGCCGCGTTCTGCTAAGGCGGCTACAAGACGGACCGCTTCCTGCTTGCATGTATCGTCCATGCTTCCGTTTCGCATCTTCCCTTCGCTATTAAGGTAGTTCGCCAAGGGATACATTTGCGCGGGGCAAGGCCCTATCTTCGATATGCGACGGCACTCGTTTGAATTGTTGCCGATGTCTCTGGTAGAAGCGCTCCAATATGGTCTCGCGCTGAAAGACGTCGCGACGCTCCTGCTTACTGAGTCCCAAGATATTACGGTAGAAATTCTCTGCCCCGGGAGACGTGACTCCATCTGCGTCAAAAATCAGGTTCATCGCCTGGGCATCTTCCATCGCTCTGACGACAAGAAGCTTGGTTGCATCGGGATGGGGCTTTGCATTCGAGTTGTCCGCGGAAACGATGCGGTGTGTTGAAAGCCAGTAGTAGCAACGATCATTGTCCCAAACATAGACAATGGCTGCGTCATAAGGGGACGTTCGGCCATGATCGGCTGATTGACTCCGGGAGTTTGGTCTTGCGGCAATGGCGCGCGCGTGGCCCCGGGAAACGGCCTCTTCAATCAGGAGTGTCATGGTGTCAAGGGGTGAATAACTCTTTTCCTTGCTGGCCTTCAAATTCGTTCCGAAGAACTGGACGAATTCCTTTGCGCTGACGTCCACGCAATCGAGTTCTTTGGCTGCTCTCGTGATGTGTCCCTTATGTTTGCTTTTTCGGGTATTCAACACATTGTCCACTGAGGGAAGACGCAGATAGGTCATTTGATTCGTGTGATCGAAGCCTGATTGTTTAAAAGCACTCCTCACAAGGTCGGCATAACTCAATTCAGGATTGCAGACAAAATGAAACGAGGCCCATCGCGGCAACTGCTCGAGCAATGAGCGGACCACTTCTGCCTGTTCGGTGCGGCTTAACCGCTGATCGACGATCGGGCCCCCCAGATGCGACCAGTGTGGATCTTGACCCCGAAGAAGGCCTAGCCGACTTCTCGATAAAACAAAGGGAAGTCGTCCCACAACGATGCCTCTGTGGATGACCTTCAACTCGCGATATTTTGAAGGCCCGCGGGCAATATTAATCCACCAATCCTGACTGAAAATGGGGAGCGCAGATTGATCGATTCCTGCGACCTGCTCCGGCGTATAGGCAACTGTCACAGGTCTCTCTCGGTTCGTCTATTTGGCTCGTGGGTGGCGGCCCCGATGAAGAGGTCGAGGTTACATTACATCTCGACATTTGACCTACCTCAAAAAAACGTATCGAGCGTGTTCCCGCCACAACTCAGTCCAAGCCCGCGCAAATTGTAGCAAATTTCGTGTAAGATTTCCGTATAAACTGCTTTCGATTATGCCAGTATTTGTCGACTCATCCCGGTCTGTTTATTAACCAATAGCTTGCGATCTCTCCAGTTCTATGGAATGGAAGAGGTCCTCGGTTCGATCCCGACCAGGTCCACCAATTCCTTCTTCAACAATATTTAGAAGAGCCGAGCCGAATGTGGCTGCGGATGTACCAGGGAGTTCGCTGCGCCATGGCCCTGGACAGGGCAGTCTCCGGGGGCGCCGGCGGGCTGGGCCGTCTTCGAGACGAAGCGGCTGCCGGCCAAAGCAATTTCATCTCACGTCGTGATGCGGAATGATGCGGAGGGATTGCTCTAATCGACGAAGTAGCCGATCTCCGTGAGCGCTCTTTCGCTCATCTCCACACTCAACAAGCGGCCACCTTTGGGTGTATCCAGCTCGCGTTGGAAGTTTTCGATGGCGGAGAGCCTCAGCTCCGTCTTTTGCCGCAGCATGCGGACCAGGCTGGCGCTATCGGTGGTGTAGGAGAAGTCGCCAGGGATTCCACATGCGGGTTGAATGGTCAAGACGACGGATTGGGTTGACGCCATATTGTGAGCGCGTGCTGGACGGGCGGTGAAATTGACTCGCATGGCTAAAGAGATTGCCACTCACCCGCTCCGGCCTAAATGGACCGATCAGGGGATATTGCTACCCCTTTCGGTGATGACACTGCTCTGAAGAGGTCAAACCAGACAAGACGTGACCAAGAGCATCGTCAGAGTGGTGACTGGTGTCACGCGGCGTTCCAGAGGCGGAAATCGCCGCTCCGGGGAGCTCCGGGGATGCGCTTGCGGTGACGCATTCCTCCGATGGGAAGAGGTCACGTGTTCGATCCGACACGCTTCGCCGTTTCCTCAATGACTTGCGGCGAGTTCCGCCAGGGGTAACAACCAAAGGTAAGCGGAAATCCCCTTGGTCACACCCCAAAGAGATGGCGCTCCACAGTGCAATTCATTGACTGCGCTGAGGGGCTATTCCAGACTGACTCAGCAGTCAAGAAATAGAACATAAGTTTTACCGATCGCTGGATATGTAACTTGGCCAGCTCTCTTTTCGCCGATGGTGCCGCGTTTGCGGTATCGGGCATTTGCCGAATTTCCGAACGTCTGGATAAGCCATGGTTCCCTCACGATCTCCCCTCTGGAAGGGTGCACTGCTTTCTCTGCCGATTGCGATGGCTCTGGGCATACCGGGAGCCGCGCAGACGCACTCTACCGCTCAGCCGCTGATTACACGCCCGGTCGATGAGTCGTCTCTGGTCACCCTGCGGGGAAACGTACATCCGCTGGCGCGTCCACAGTTCGACCGCGGGCCGGCGCCGGTATCGCTGGGTGCGCAACGGGAATTGCTGGTGCTGAAACGCTCATCGCGGCAAGAGATGATGCTGCAGCAATATCTTGCCTCGGTCGAAGACAAGAACTCTCCGAACTTCCACCACTTTCTGACTCCGGAGCAGTTTGGCCAGCAGTATGGTCCGGCATCGGAAGATATGACGCAGATCGTCACCTGGCTGAACGGGCAGGGATTCTCGGTAAACAAGGTGGCGAAGAGCAACATGGCCATCGAGTTCTCCGGATCCGTGGATCAGGTGCAGACGGCATTCCATACCCAGATTCATCGCTTCGTGATCAATGGCCAGGAGCATGTTGCCAACGTATCGAACCCGATGATTCCGTCGGAGCTGGCGACGGTGGTCGCCGGAGTCTCGCCGCTCAACGACTTCTACCCCCGTCCGCTGGCAATTCACGGACCGAGCGGGCAATGGAATGCGGCGGAGAAGCGATTCGTTCCGCAACTGACGGTGAGCGTTTCCAGCAGCCCGTATCTCTTCATGAGCCCGGGCGACGTTGCCACAATCTATGACGCACCGACTTCGCTGAACACGCATTTGAAGGCGGGACAGGCGACTTACGACGGGACGGGCGTGACGATCGGCATCGCGACCGATGGCGGCGTGAATATTTCCGACGTACAGAATTACCGTTCGCTGTTCAAAATGCCGGCGACGCAGATCTCGGTGATCATGGACGGAAATTCACCGGGCAGCGGGGATGACACGGAGTCCACGCTGGATGCGGAAGTCGCCGGGGCAATCGCGCCAGGCGCCCAGATTACGTATTACCAGGCCGCTGACACGACCTTTCAGTCGGGAGTGATGCTGGCGATCCTGCGCGCCATTGACGACAACGCGGTCAACATCCTGAATGTGAGTTATGGCGCGTGCGAGTTGTCACAGGGCGCAGCCGGAAACCAGGCGATTCTGAATGCCTGGGAGCAGGCAGCTGCACAGGGTATTGCGGTGACTGTCTCGAGCGGTGACTCCGGTTCGGCGGGTTGCGACAATCAGAATACGCAGACGGTGGCCTCGCAGGGCTTCGGAGTGAATGGGCTCGCATCGACGCCGTACACGGTAGCGGTGGGCGGCACGGACTTCGACGTTCTGCTGAATCATTTCTCGACGTACGTCAACGCAACGAACAGCGGCAACTACACCTCTGTCCTGAGCTATATTCCCGAGAACACATGGAACAACTCTCCGGTGAGTAATGGAAGCGCGGCGAGTAACCAGGCGAATGTGGATTACAGCGGAAATACGAATATCGTGGCGGGCGGCGGCGGCGCAAGCAGCGCGGGACTTTACGACGCGGCCGGCAACGTGCTGGGCGGCTATGCCAAGCCACAGTGGCAGCAGCAGTACGAAACGAGTGCCGGCATCGTGGCGGACAAGGTGCGCGATCTACCGGATGTTTCGCTCTTCGCGGCCAACGGCATGTACGGCGCCATGTGGGCGACCTGCGGCGACAACGACTGCAGCGGCGCGAATCCGACCATCACCGGCATGGGAGGCACCTCTGCATCCTCTCCGGCGTTTGCCGGCGTGCTGGCGCTGATCAACCAGAAGGCCGGAGCAACCGAACGCCTGGGACAGCCGAACTGGGTTCTGTATCAACTGGCGAAGACGCATCCCGAGGTGTTTCACTCGAACGTCAGCGGAAACAACGCGGTGGTTTGCGCGCCCGGTACGCCGAACTGTGGAGCGAACGGCTTCCTGAAAGGCTACAACGCCACCGGTTCGTACAATCTTGCGACCGGGCTGGGAAGCGTCGACATCAGCGGCCTGGTCAATGACTGGACCAGCGTAGGCAAGACGCAGACCGGGATCTCGTTGACGCTGAGTTCGACGACCTTTCAGCATGGCCAGCCGATTGCGATTGGGATCGGCGTGAATCCTTCCGCGGCGACTGGCAGCGTGGCGATCACAAACGATCTCAGCGCGCGAGGCCTTTTCGGCAGCGATTCGCAGATCAACCTGCCCCTATCCAATGGACAGGCTGCAGGGAACTGGGTCGGTTTCCCGGGCGGTACCTATGACGTCTACGCAAACTATGGCGGCGATGCAAATTACGGCGGCAGTGTTTCGGCGGCGACACAGATCACCGTCACTCCCGAGGCCAGCGTTCTTCGTCTGGCGGTCACAGCTGAGGGCGCCAACGGCAATTTGACCAGCCTGGCGGGAAAGACAGTCACATACGGGACGTATGTTTCCGTGGATGCGCAGCCGATCGGAAAATCGCAGGCTTCGAATCCAAACCCATTGATCAATGCAACCGGGACGGTGGCTTTTACGGATGCGACCGCGCAGGGAGCGCAGGGCAGCGGGATGCTGGATGCGACCGGCAATGCTGAGTTCCCGTTGCATTATTTCGGCGCCGGGACGCATACCGTGACAGCCTCTTACTGGGGCGACAACAGCTATAACGCGAGCACATCGGCAGCCGTCAGCTTTACCGTGCTGAGAGCCGGCACCATCACGTCGGTCACGACGAATGTCAACTCAATCTATTCCGGGTCTGTGGTTGTGACCGCGTCGGTAAGGCCGAGCGCCGCAAACTCTATCGGCCAGCTTCCCAATGGAACGGTCACATTTACGGACAAGACGACTGGCGCCGTTCTGGAGACGACCGGCGGTTTGAACACCGTGCAGGATCCGTCCACGGGCGCTTATTACGGCACCATTGCCATCGAAGTTCCAGTATCCCAGCTGACCCTGGGCAGCAATGGCATCGTCGCGACCTACAACGGTGATGCGAATTACATGGCCTCCGCGGCTCCTGCTGCAGCAGTAGTCGCCTGCACAGCGGGTTGTGGAAATGGCACCGGACAGACGATTGCGTTGTCCTTCAATGCGAGCACGCCGGCGGCGGCGGCCAGCAATGGAGGCAGCATGACTACGACGCCAGTTCTCGTCACCCCAAGCGGCGGCTTTACCGGCGATGTAAAGCTGACGTGCTCTGTTGCGGGAACGAATCCCAGCGATGTGAATATCCCGAAGTGCAGCTTCAATCCGGGAACAGTCACCATTACAAATACTCAGGCCGTCCAATCGACACTCACGGTAACGACCACTGCGACGGGGACGACTGATGCTGCCGATGCTTCACGAAACGGTGTCTGGTCGGCGGTTCGCGGCGGCACGATGCTTGCTTGTGTGCTCCTCTTTGGGATCCCGGGCCGGCGGCGCTCACTTGCGTTGCTGCGTGTCGTCCTATGCGCTGTTGCGCTGGGAGCGGCGATGGGAGGCATGACGGGTTGCGGCGGTAGCGGCAACATGGGGAGCACGTCGACGACGACCAGCAATGCCGCGACCGGGACCACGCCGGACAAGTACACGGTCACCTTTCGCGCCGTCGACGCAAAGACGGGCACGCTGACCGCACAGGATTACTTCACGATGTCGGTGAATTGATCGGGACCGCCTGGGGGAGGAGCATTTCGATCTCCAGCCCTTGCGGGGTGACGTTGCGGGCTGTGATCGTTCCGCAGTGGATGCGGATGACGCGGTCGGCGATGGCGAGGCCGAGACCTGTGCCGCCGGACTGGCGATCGCGGTCGTCGGCCACGCGATAGAACGGCTGGAAGATGTTGACGAGCTCCGACTCCGGAACACCCTGCCCGTAATCACGGACGAGAAGACGAACGAGTGCTGGGGCGGCCACGCTGCTGGTCTTTTCCAAATGCACTTCGACGGAGTTCGTCTCTCCGGTATAGCGGATTGCATTGCGAACGACGTTTTCGATGGCGCTATGCAACAGCTCCGCATTGCCCTGAACGAAATATTGCTCGTGCGATGAGAGCTGTACCGCACCGTTCTGCTGATGCAATTCAAAATCGGCGCTGCGGACAATCTGCGATACGAGTTCCGTCAGGTCCACTTCCGCCATCGGAATGGCTGTGGTGGAGGTATCGAGCTTCGCTACGGTGAGCAGACGGCCGATCATGTCGTTGAGACATTCGATGTCCTGCTCCATGTGATCGAAGGCGGGGTCGTTTCCCTTTCTCTGACGTCCGAGATCGAGCGCCACGTTCAGACGCGACAAGGGGGAACGCAGTTCGTGCGAGATGTCGTAGATGAGCTGACGCTGCCGGGAAATGAGCTCCTCGATGTGGGCCGCCATCGCATTGAAGTCGCGTACCAGGAAACCGAGTTCATCGCGCCGGCGCTCCATGCCGGCTGCCGCGCGAGTGCTTAGATCGCCGCTCGCCAGATGCTGCGAAGCCTCCCGCAGGCGCAGGACCGGCGTCGTTAGATACCGAGTGAGCAGGTAGCAGATGAAGCCCGATACCAGAAGAGGGACACTCCATCGCAGCACGATGCCGAATGGACCGATTCCGGGCGGCGGCCCATGGCGTTCCGTGCTTTCCACGGCGTAGATGTATTCACGGCCGTTTTTCCCTCGTATTTGTGTGGCAACCCGGAGGGAATTGTGTCTCGTAACAAAGGCGGGGACGTCGGAGGGTATTGCATGCGCGCCGATATCATCAAAGCTCGCGCAGTCGTTGCCCGCGATGACATTTCCGGATGCATCGAAGAGACAACTCTTCAGATGTGTCTTTTGACTGAGCTCCACCATATAAGCTGAAGCCGCAGGCACGCCATACTGCTCGAGTGCATTGACGGCGGAGGTTCCGGAGACCCATGCCGTATCCGCAAGATTGGTTTGCGACTGGGACTGTATATTCTTCGGCTGCAAAATGATCCACGTGGCAACCAGCGCAATTCCCGTCACAATGACGGTCGCCCAGAACCACAGAAATATTTTGAGGAACAAGCTCTGGATTCTGATGGTCATTTGGTCTCTGAGCGGACCACGAAGAGATATCCGCTGCCTCGCACCGCTTTGATCCGCTCTTCGCCATGGACGCGGTTGAGCTTCTTTCGCAGGTTGCTGATATGGACATCGATGACGCGATCGAAGGGGCCGAGCTTGCGGCCCAGCACCGTTTCCGTGAGTTGCTCGCGGGTCATGACGCGACCGGCCTCGCGCAGGAGTGTTTCGAGCAAGGCGAACTCAACGCTGGTCAGGTCGATCTGCGTGCCACCCATTCGCACTTCACGAGCGGCAGGATCGAGTTCGACGTCGCCCACGATAACCAAGTTGCCGGTTGCTGACGTACGCGAAGTTCGTCGCAGAATGGCGCGGATACGAGCGATCAATTCGCGCGGGTTGAAGGGCTTGGGCAGATAGTCGTCCGCACCAATCTCCAGGCCGAGGATGCGATCGACATCTTCACCGCGCGCCGTAAGGATGAGCACCGGAACCGGAGAGTGGACGCGCAAGCGGCGAAGCACATCAAGGCCACCCATGCCGGGCAGCATCAGGTCGAGTATGACGAGTGCGTGTTCCTCGGAGAGCACACGTTCCAGACCGCGCGGTCCATCGTGAATGGCTTCCAGCGCGAAGCCTTCCGAAGACAGACGCTCGCCGAGAAGCCTGCATAATTCGATGTCGTCATCGACGATGAGCACGCGATCCATTCTGTCTATCGATTCGCCTCCGCCTCGATGTTAGTCCGCTGAGAGACCCGAGATAGCGGACTTTACAAAACTTTATGTTGCTTAACCAATCTTTATCGCACCCGCGCGGAGCCGATGCTGAAATCGAGTCATGCCAGAGAAAGATGGCAGAGAAGGAGACATGGGTATGAAGCGAATCACGATCTGGTCATGTGTGGCATTGCTGGTGGTTGTGGCGGGCGTTGCGATTGCCCGGGCGGATGTGCGGGGATGGCATGGCTGCTTCGGTCACCGCGGGGGTACGCTTCGGTCCGATGGGTTACGTGGCGCATGAATTGAAGCTGAATGATGCGCAGAGAGAGCAGATCCGTTCGATGTGGCAGACGGAAAAGCCTGCTGTCACCGGGCTGGTTCATGAGCTTGCGGCAGAGAGCAAGGAGATGGATGCCGCAACGGCGAAGGGCAGTCTGGATGAAGGCAAGGTGCAGGAGATTGCTGAACGCCAGGGCGCGACGGTTGCGAAGCTCCTGGTCGAGAAGGAGCACTTCAAATCGAAGATCTACACGACGGTGCTGAATCCGGAGCAACGCACCAAGGCAGATGAGTTGCAGGCACGGT
Source organism: uncultured Acidobacteriaceae bacterium (assembly GCA_963815025.1). Taxonomy (GTDB): domain Bacteria; phylum Acidobacteriota; class Terriglobia; order Terriglobales; family Acidobacteriaceae; genus KBS-83. The sequence continues at coordinate 2,253,312 of CAWFFD010000002.1, forward strand.
GGCATGACCGGCTGGATCACATCGGAAGCGGAGCATGGAAATGAAAACCAAACTTACATTTCTGACGAAGTTGACGGCCGGCGGGCTGATTGCGGTCGCCTTCGCGCTGTGGGGACAATGGCTTTCCGGCGATCCTAGCTATCCTACGTTTCCTCCCGGACCGATCCTGTTTATCGGGGTCGCGGCGATCGTTGTCTACGGAGCGCGCTGGTGGTGGACGCCGCTGATTGGCGCGTTGATTTCGATCCTGGTCACAGCCGGCTGGTTTGCGCGGCTGCAGGGAGGAATGCTGCGCCTGGAGCATCCCGGACACGTCGGGAATTTTGCAGCGGGCATCTTCCTCTCGACGGCATTGCAGATCAGCTCGCTCCTGCTGACGGATGTTGCGGGGCTGGCTGCGACGGTCCAGAACTTCCGGCGTGCAGGCAACACCAGCGACACCGCGAAGATGGCGTGCCGGCTCTTTGGCGGCCTCTTTGCGGTAATGGGTGTCCTGGCAATCGTGGCCCATACGCGCGTGGACAAATATCACAACCTGATGCACCTGCTCTGGGGTGCTCTGGCATTCGCATTCAGCTTCCTGGGTGAGACTGCGGCAAGGCGCTTTGCCATTGCGTCGGGCGCTTTTTATCTGTCGCTCGCGACGCTTGGCCTGACGATCGGCAACCCGGCGCTGAATAGAGCGTGGTACCTCGGCCCCATGCTGCTGCACACCGGCGACCATATCTTTCACCTGGTGCTGGGCTCGATCTTCCTTGCGATGGGATTGATTTCGGGGCGCCAGTGGGTACATCACCCGAGCCAGGCATAGGCCTTTGTGGTCTTCCCCCGGGCTTCGCCGACCGCCTGGCGAAGCCCTCTTTTTGACCAGCGCTGGCACTGACGATCGATCTAGATGTTCAGCCCGGAGCGGCGCACCCACTGGCTGCCCTGCTTCTCCAGGTAGATCCACTGGCCATTCGCGCAGAGACGGCCGCAAAAGACGTTTCTGTACACCAGCGCCGCCGTTTGCTTGCTGTTGAAGTAGACCTCGCTAAAGAAGTTGACGGCCGGATAGCCGTTCTGCGTTTGTTTGTACGTTGCCACATCGCCAGCATTCAGAAGCGTGTAGTCCGCATCCAGATGGAAGTCGCGCTTGAGTTGGAGCCGCTCAAAGCGGCGCGCCCGGAAGTCCTGCACCGCTTCCTGAAAGGCATTCGCGTTATTTGGCGGCGGCTGCAACTGGCCGTCAGGCGGGATAGCCGGATTCATGTCCGTAATGTTCAAGGTTGTGTCGGCAATGGCGAGTGATCCCTGTTTTTGCGGCGAACCTGGATAGGGATCTTCGCGAAGGAGCAGCGAATAGATCGCATACGTATCGGCGGGATCGCTGATCGAGCTGAAGCCGCGAACCCACTGGCCATCTCTCTTTTCCAGGTAAATCCACCGGCTGTTTGCGCATGGCGTTGCGCACACGCTAACGGAGTAGACCAAAGCCGCGGTCTGAGTGTGATTGAAGTAGACCTGGCTGAAAAGGGTGAGGCTCGCATATGCGCCGAGGCTTTTCCTGAACTCAGCGAGTTGCTCTCCATTCACAAGGTCGTAGGGGCGGTCGAGTTTGAACCGGTGCTGGAGTTGGACCCGCTCCTGGCGGTGCGCGTAAAAGTCCTGGAGCGCCTCGCGAAATGCGTTTTCGCTGCCCGATGGCGGCTGGAGTTCGCTCTCAGGTCCGGTCGCCGTCTGCATGTCGTCGATACTGACCGTCGTATCGGCGATGGCCACGCGCTGCGAGGACGAGGAGTTGGCCCTGGTTGTGTGAGGCACAAGCAGCGAATAGATCGCATAAGCGTCCGAAGCATGATTGGTGATGACCGGCAGGGAAGGCGGAGGCTGCGGCGGCGATTGTGCGAAGGAGCCTCGAGTGACGATCAGCAGGAATGCCATCGCGCAGTTGCGAAATCGAATGCCTGACATGGTTCACTCCGTTAGAGCTGCGTTCCGTCTGGGATGTCCGCAGTGGGCTCCGGACAGGTAGATGCACATCGCTGGAGACAGACGCGCGACCGAGAGAAGTGCTCACGAACACGCCCATTATCATCCTGCCTGGCTAAGGGGGTGACATGGGTGGCGACAGGGGTGATGACAAAGACGATGACGAGGTCCTGACAAGTTTTTTGCCGACAAGCGGGGGAGCAGCAGTTCGAAGAAAGCGTCGCCGTTCCCCTTGAGGCAGGCGTGGGCGTTGACCTGGCCCTCCACCACGCGGGTGAAGCCCTTGTCGTCGACCTGAAGGCGAAGCGGTGTGGTGGGGCAGATATCGGGCGCAGGGCGTAGGTCACGGCCATAGCGTCGAAGAGCGTGGGCACGTGTTGGTGGGTGCTGAGCCGCCATTCGGTGGTGAGGACGAGGAGGGCGTCGGTCGATGGCGTACTGCGGGCGGCTATTTGCGCAAGCTTGCCGTCGTCGAGCTTCCACTGGGTGGAGTCGAGCGGCATCATGAAGATCGGCACACCGGAGGCGAAAAGCTTGCGGGCGGCGCCTGGGTCCATAGCGATGTTGTATTCGGCTTGCGGCGGAGGCGGTGGGATGGCTCGCGGATTCCCGTAACCGCAATGGACGGAGCCGCCCATCAGCACGACGCGATCGAGCAAGCGAAAAGCCGGATGGATCGCGGGCGATGGCTGCCCCGACATTGGTGAGCGGACCAATGGCGATGAGCGTGATCTGGTGCGGATAACGCTTTGCCTGGGAAGCAGGAAATCCACGGCGTTGCCGTGCGCCGCGGCGGGCCCGGCGACTGCCCATGCTCGCTGGGAGAACTCCGACTTGCTGTGCGTGGGCACGCCGGCCAAGACGGGAATCTTCTTGCGCCGGCGGCGGCAAGCAGACGCGCCGCGAGTTGCGCGCGCAATGCGGTGTCGCCCCAGGCCGTAGTCACGCCAAGGATCTCGAACTCCGGACTGTGTAGCGCCAGGGTGAGAGCGTAGGCATCGTCGATGTCGTCGCCGATATCGGTGTCGATAATGACCTTCTGGCGTTCGGCCCATGCAGCGGAGACCGCTGTGAACAGGAGAGCGAGCCACAGCGAGAGCAGGCGACGGGTCTTGAACAATGGGCACTCCAAATGGGCACTCAGTCGTGATGTGGGTGAAATCGATTCTACCTGCCCCTTATCGGACGGCCATGAACAGCAGTCGTTGCACCACGTGATAAATGGCGAGGTCGAACTGCATCGCGTATTCTCCACCTTAGGAACTGCATATCCGTGTCGAGACCATCGCCAATCTACTTCTTTCATGCGCGCTTGCGGTGCTTCTGAGCGCATTGCCCCTTTGCATAGACGCACAGACGCCGGCGGGAGCGCCGCAACAGGGCCCTCAGCAAGGCCCGCAACAAGGAATGAGCAGCGGCGTAAATACGGGCGGGACCTTTGCGCCCGTGCTGGATGCGCAGAAGCGGCCGATCACAGCTGGCGGATTCGTGGATCACGGCACACCAATTTTTATCGATATCGCGGAAAAGGCCGGGCTTTCGACCTGGTCGCACCACGACGGAACGAAAGAGAAGCAGTTCATCCTGGAGACGCCTGGCTCCGGCGTCGGACTGATCGATTACGACAACGACGGCTGGCTGGATATCTACCTGGTGAATGCATCGACCTATGACGCGCTCTCCGGGAAGGCTTCTGCGCCGCATGCCGCGCTCTTCCATAACAATCATGACGGCACGTTTACCGATGTCGCGGCGAAAGCCGGTGTGACCAACGACCGGTGGGGATTTGGCGTCGCGGTTGCGGACTACGACAACGATGGCTGGCCGGATATGTATGTCTCGAACTTCGGCGGCGAACCGGCTGTATCACAACAACCACGACGGCACATTTACCGACATGGCGGCAAAAGCGGGAGTGGTTGTGGGTGGGTGGATGACGGGCGCCACCTGGGGTGACTACGATGGCGACGGCCGGCTGGATCTCTTCGTGCCGGGCTACGTGCATTTTGCGAACAATCAGCCGCCCACGCCAGATTCCGCTGCGTCGCTACCGAAGAACTGCCAGTTCCGCGGCGCGCCCGTGATGTGCGGCCCGCGCGGCCTGGAGGGCGAGCATGATCACCTCTTCCACAACAACGGTGATGGCACGTTTACGGACGTGAGCGAGAAGCTGGGCGTGAGAGACAAGCCGGGATATTACGGACTGGCCAGCGTCTTCATCGATGTGAACAACGATGGCAAGCCCGACCTGGTGGTGGCGGACGATTCGACGCCCAACTATCTCTATCTGAATAAAGGCAACGGCACCTTCGAGGATGCGAGTTATGCATCGGGCTATGCGCTGAATGAGAATGGGCGCGAGACAGCTTCGATGGGGATTGCGCTGGGCGATTACGAGAACAACGGCCGCATCGACCTGTTCAACACCACGTTCTCCGATGACTACGACGTTCTCTATCACAACGACGGGGGCGGAAATTTTACCGACGTGAGCTATGCGGCAGGCGTGGCCGAGCCGACGGTGCCCTTTCTGGGATGGGGCGATGCCTTCATGGATTACGACAACGACGGCTGGAAGGACCTGTTCATCTCGAATGGGCACGTCTATCCATCGGTGGACAAATACGACTGGGGAACGACCTTCGCGGAACGCCCGCTGCTCTTTCGCAACCTGCAGGGAAAACGATTTGAGCTGCAGCCAGCGGTGACGGGCACGGGTCTGGCCGTGGTGCGGCCGGGGCGCGGGGCTGCGATGGGTGATCTGTTCAACGACGGCAAGCTGGACGTGGTGATCAACAATGTGGACATGCCCCCCACGCTGTTGCGCAACGTGAACCCGGACCATCATCACTGGGTGGAGCTGAAGCTGGTCGGTGGCCCAAAAGGGCCGCGTGATGCCGTTGGCGCGACGGTATACCTGACGAGCGGAGGAATGCGGCAACGGGGCGATGTGTACAGCGGGGGGAGCTATGCCTCATCGAACGATCCGCGTGTGCACTTCGGGCTTGGGGACACGACGAAGGTGGACGCGCTCGAGATCCACTGGCCGGACGGCACGCTGGAGAAGGTGCAGCTACCCGGGGTGGACCGGATCGTCACCGTAGACGAAGGCAAAGGCGTGATGGGTCACGCATCGACTGCCAAGGGGAAGTGAAACAGCTTCTGGTTCAATTTGCTGGTTCAGTTTGCCGCTTCAGTTTGCCGGTGCTGCCGGGTGCGACGCCGGCGTGTAGTGAGCGGCAGCATGGCGCTGCGTGTTCCGGCTATGCACCTCAATCACGCCAACAAAGATCACGGCGAAGAGCGCAATGAAGAAAATGGCAAAGGCCAGGAGATGTTTGAGGGAGAGGTCGTCCATAAGTGCCAGCCATGCTCTACCCCAAATGACATGGTCGTCAAGTCACGTCTGTCGCAGTCAACGTCCTGCGTTTACGGCAGCTATTCCGCGGATCCTTTGAGCAGCGTTATCCCTTTGCGTTTCGCTGGCGGGGGCGCGGTGGAGTTGCGCACGATGAGCTCGGGCCGGATGCGGTACTCGACGGCGGGAAGGGGACCGGCTTCACGCTTGCCTGCGCGGAAGAGCGCCTGAAATGCGCGGTCGGCAATGGCGGCGCGCGACAGGCGCACGGTGGTGAGCGCCGGATGCAGGAAGGCGCTGATCTCGATGTCGTCGAAGCCGACCACGGAGATGTCCTCGGGGACGCGCAGGTTGCTGCGATGCAATGCGCCGATGGCGCCGATGGCGGTGAGGTCGTTGGAGGCGATGACGGCGGTGGGGCGTTCCTCCAATGCCAGCAGGCGTTCCATGGCGGCGCGTCCGCCGTCGATGCGGTGGTTGCCCACTTCAATCAGAGATTTGTTGATGGCCAGACCCTTCCGCTTCAGCGACGCGAGATGCGCCTGGCGGCGGGTGCGCGCAGAGGCCAGCTCCATGGGCCCGCTGATGAAGGCGATGCGGGTGTGGCCGAGCGAGGTGATGTGCTCGACCGCATCGTCCACGCCGGCGGCATAGTCGACCAGAACGTTGCTGATGCCGTTCGCCGGATCGCCGGTATCGAGGAAGACCATGGGAATTTGTCCGCGGTGGAAACGGTCGATGAGATGGGAACCCATCTCGGAGGTCATCACGGCGACGCCGTCGACCTTCCGCTCCAGCATGCGCTGCACACAGATCTCGGTGCGCTCCGGGCTGTAGCCGGTGTTGGCGACGATGACTTCATAGCCGTTGCGTACAGCCATGTCTTCGAAGGACTTCACCAATTCGGGAAAGAAGGGGTTGGTGATGTCCGAGATGATGAGGCCGTAGATGCGGCTGCGGCCGGAGCCGAGGGCGCGGGCGTTGGTATTGGGGTAATAGCCGAGCGCTTCGATGGCGCGGCGCACCCGTTCCGCCGTCTTGGGCGCCACCTTGTTGGATCCGTTGATGGTGCGGGATACCGTGGCGGTGGAGACGCGTGCCCGATCTGCGACTGCCTGGATGTTCATTTGCCCCCGAGCGGGGTCCGCGGCGTGGGGAGCCCGGATAACCCATGTTTCAGACAGAGGATAACCTGCCGCACGCGATTCGGGTTCGCGATTCGGGTTATTGTGAAGGGTCAGAGGAAGTTGTGTACCAGCAAGTTGTAATCGGTTACAATTCCCGCGTTGAGTAACGTACCCGGAGTCAGGTTTGTCATGACATCGCAACGCAATGCTTTTCCGCACCGCCGCTACAACCCGTTGCGTGGCGACTGGGTGCTGGTTTCGCCGCACCGTACCCAGCGGCCCTGGCAGGGAGAGACGGGAAAGACGGAGACGGCTGCTCCGGTCCACTACGATCCCAAATGCTACCTTTGCCCCGGGAATGAACGCGCCGGTGGGCACCGGAACCCGCAGTACGCATCTGTTTTCGCCTTCGATAACGACTACGCTGCTCTGCTGCCGGATGCGCCTGCGCCAGCGGGCACCGGATCGCCGCTGCTGCGGGCTGAGCAGGAGCGCGGGATATGTCGCGTGCTCTGCTTCCATCCGGATCACAGCCTGACCCTGGCGCGCATGACGGTTCCGGAGATCGAAGCAGTGGTGGATGCATGGACGGCGCAGTATGTTGAGCTTTCCGCTCAACCCTTCATCCAGCACGTGCAGATTTTTGAGAATCGCGGCGCGATGATGGGCGCCAGCAATCCGCATCCGCACTGCCAGATATGGGCGACCGAGCATGTGCCGGATGAGCCTGCCGCGGAGCGCGTGAATTTGAAGCTGTGGCGGGAGACGCAGGGCCGCGGCTTGCTGGCCGACTACGTTGCGCTCGAAGTGCAGCAGGAGGAGCGCATCGTCTGTCAGAACGGTGAGTTTCTTGCGGTGGTGCCCGTACTGGGCGGTGTGGCCGTTTGAGACGCTGGTGCTGGCACGGCAACCACTGCGCGAGCTGCCCGAGTTCAGTGCGGTGCAGCGGCGCGCGCTGGCCGATATTCTGAGTCAATTGACCATCCGCTACGACAATCTTTTCGAGACCAGTTTTCCGTACACCATGGGACTCCATCAGGGGCCGGGACCGGAGCAGCACTTCCACGCGCACTTCTATCCGCCGCTGCTGCGATCGGCCACAGTGAAGAAGTTCATGGTCGGCTTCGAGATGCTGGGCATGCCGCAGCGCGACATCCTGCCCGAAGATGCCGCGGCGCGTTTGCGCGAGGTGCCAGCAACACACTACCTGGGGAGCCGCGGGTGATATCTGCCATGACATCCACTGCGGGCTTTCAGACTCGTTCAGAAGGATCGTTGCGCGTCCTGGAGAATGAGCATCTGCGCGTGGTGATTGCCCCGCAAAGGGGCGGCAAGCTGATTTCGCTCTTCAGCCGGCGTACGAATACAGAATGGCTGCTTCCGCCGCTCCGTCCATACGCCGAGGCCCGAAGTGACGCGGGGTTTGAGAACTGGGATGGCGGCGGTTTCGATGAGTGTCTGCCGACGGTTGCGCCATCGGGTGCCTCACCCGACCACGGCGAACTATGGCGGCAGCCATGGCAGGAAGTGGACCCGGTTACGCTGCGCGGCACCGCCTGCGGAGGTGCTCTGACCGTGCGGCGGCGAGTGCTGCTCGACGGGTCATCGCTCTTGTTGCACTACCAGGTAGAGAATGTTGGGCAAAGCGCGCAGAGTCTCCTCTACTCCGCCCATCCGCTGTTGCGCGTGGAGCAGAGCGATCGGATTCTGCTACCGGATGAAGTGCGCAGCCTTCGAGTCGAAGGATCCCGCAAGCATCGGCTCGGCATCCGCGGCGATTCGATTGCGTGGCCGGCGGCGAAGGGCGAAGACCTCAGCATCGTGGGTCCGCCGGATGGAACACAGGCGGACAAATTGTTTACCGGCATCCTTTCCGAGGGGTGGTGCGCCGTATTTCGGCCCTCGCTCCAGGAGGGAATCAAGCTCCTCTTCGATGCCCAGACACTACCGTATCTCGGCCTCTGGATCTGCCGCGCGGCATGGCCGGAAACGGGCGAGGCGAAGCAATACACGGTTGCGCTCGAGCCGGCCAGCGCTCCCGCGGACGCCCTCGCTGACGCCGAGCGCGAGGGCACTGCATGGCGGCTTGAAGCCGGGCAGGAGCGCACTTGGGCACTTCGCTTTGCATTGATTCATCAGTTGCCAAAAGATGAGCTGCCAGGGGAGCGGAGGGCCCATGATCGCGATTGAGCCGCTGTTGCGCCAGCATGTGAAACGTTTCCCAGGCGCGAAGCGCGCCTTCCAGGCACCAGGGCGAGTGAATCTGATCGGAGAACACACGGATTACACCGGCGGCTTGGTGATGCCTGCAGCAATCGATTTCAACACGGTGGCGGTGGTGGGTCCGGCTTCGGGCGGCAGGAGCGTCATCCACTCGGTCGACTTCAAAAAAGAGTTTGAGCTTGACGCGAGCGCGCTGCCGGAGCCACCGAAACATGACTGGACGGATTATCCGGCGGGGGTCTTGTGGAGTCTGCGGCAGTCCGGTGTCGTGCCGCCGCAGTTTGCCATGACTCTCCAGGGCGATGTGCCGTTGGGCGCAGGGCTGAGTTCGTCCGCTTCCATCGAAGTGGCGGTAGCTTTCGCTGTGCTGGCGCTGGCAGGAAAATCGATGTCGCTCACCGATGTCGCGCTTGCCTGCAAGAAGGCAGAAAACGGATTTGTGGGCGCGCAAAGCGGCATCATGGATCAGTACATCGCCTGCTGCGGCGTCAAAGGCCATGCGCTGGTGATAGATACGCGCGATCTCAGCTCCAGGGCAGTGCCGCTGCCCGGCCGGATGCGCGGCTGGTGATCTGCAATTCCATGGTGAAGCACTCCCATGCCAGTGGCGGGTACAACGAGCGGCGGGCCGAGGTGGACGAGGGCAGCCAAGCACTGCGTGCGGCAAACCCGAAGATCCATGAGTTGCGCGATGCCACGCTGGCCGATCTGGAGAAGGCGCGCAGTTCGATGTCGGAGAATGCCTTCCGCCGTTGCCGCCACATCATCACGGAGAATGCGCGCGTGGAAGAGGCGGCCAAGGCGCTGGCTGCGGGCGATATGCGCCGAATGGGGCAACTGATGTGCGGAGGCGCATGCCAGCTATCGCGACGATTTCGCCGCAAGCTGCCCCGAGGCGGATTTGCTGGTGGAATTGGCTGATGCACAACCCGGCATCATCGGTGCGCGGCTGACGGGCGGCGGTTTTGGCGGATGCACCGTCAACCTGGTGGAATTCGCACACGCGGAGACGTTTCGCAAGGGCATTCACGCTGCCTATCTGGAGCGTGCCGGCATCGATGCGGACATCTATCTCTGCCAGGCTGCGGCGGGGCATCGGAACTGCCCGTCCCGAAGCTACCCGTCTCGGAATGACCGGGCGACCCAAAGTGACCTGTGGCGCGGCCTGATCGGTCTGCACACCCGCTCCTGATGTAGTTTCAAGGCATGCGTCGCCAACTGGTGCTTGCGCTATTTCTTCTCATCGCCTCTCTGCTGTTTGCGCATGCAGCGTCGCATGCGAGAGCACTCTCGGTCATCGAAGACCCGAATGCCAACAATCGCGCGGAGCAGAGTGCAAAGCATTACGTGGTGCTGGTGTCGATCGATGGCTTTCGCTACGACTACACCAAGCTCTATGGTGCGACGCACCTGGAGGCGATCGCGAAGGATGGCGCCAGCGTGCCCCGACGGGATGGTGCCGTCCTATCCGTCAATCACCTTTCCCAATCACTACACGCTGGTGACCGGGCTCTATCCGGAACATCACGGCATTGTGGCGATACAGCTTCTATGATCCGGCGCGCAAGGAGCGCTATTCGTATAGCGACCCGAAGACGGTGACGGACGGAAGCTGGTACGGGGGCGTGCCGCTGTGGTCGCTGGCGGAGAAGCAGGGCATGCGCGCGGCGTGTTTCTTCTGGCCGGCGTCAGAGGCAGAGATTGCCGGCGAACGGCCCAGCTATTACCTGAAGTATGACGATACTGTACCGGATGACGAGCGCGTGGAACAGGTGGTGGACTGGCTGAAGTTGCCTGCGGCGAAGCGTCCACATTTCATCACGCTGTACTTCGCCGAGGTCGATCATGCCGGCCACGAATACGGTCCGGATGCGCCGGAGACGCGCGCTGCCGTGCGGCATGTGGATGGAGAGATCGGAACATTGCGCTCAAAGCTTGGAAAGCTGCATCTGCCGATCGATCTGGTAGTGGTCTCCGATCACGGGATGGCGACCGAGAAGGGCGGCTGGATCGATCTGGACCAGTACGCGGATTTCAGCGGCGTGGAGACGGTGGGGTCGTTGATGTATCCGGATTCGGATGCGGCGGCGGCGAAGCTGTATACGAAGCTGCGCATTGCGAGTGACAAGTTCAAGGTCTATCGGCGCAGCAGGATGCCGGCAGAGCTGAATTACACCGGGGAGCCGCGCATCGGGGACCCGGTGGTGGTGGCGACCGGGCCTTATTCGATCCGCGTGCATGCCCGGCCAATCCGCGCGAAGAACACCGCCAAATAAGGGCGTGCATGGCTACGATCCGCGGATGTGCCCGAGATGCGCGCGATCTTTTATGCAGAAGGGCCGGACATTCGCAAAGGCGTCGTGTTGAAACCCTTCGAAAACGTGAACGTCTATCCATTTGTCGCGGAGATTCTCGGCCTGGATGCACCGGCGACGGATGGCAACGCTTCGGTGCTGGACCCGGCGCTGGCGGCCACCGCTGATCGAACGGCTTACAGCCGATATGATGATGACCGCATGACATATTTTCTGGGCTTAGATGCCGGTGGTACCAGCACGCGCGCGCGCACTGGCCGACGGGCAGCGCATTCTGGGCCGGGCGAAGAGTGGCAGCATCAAGGTGATGCGGGTTTCAGCTGCCGTGGCTGAGACGAATCTGCGGGCCCTGCTGGACGAGGTGGCGAAGAGCAGCGGCGTGCCCATCACGGAGGTTGCGTCTACCTGCGTCGGTACTGCCGGGAATACCGTATCCACGGTGACCGGGTGGATCTGGAAGACGCTCGGACCCATGCTGCGCGGCGACCTGGTGGTGTGCGGTGACGTGGAGATTGCTCTGGACGCGGCGTTTCCCGGCGAGGCCGGTGTACTGGTGATGGCCGGTACCGGTTCGAACACGCTGGGCCGCACCTCGAAGGGCGAGCTGGTGACAGTCGGTGGCTGGGGGCCTCTGCTGGCGGACGAAGGATCCGGTCACTGGATCGGGGTGAGAGCACTGCGCGCTGCGATTCGTGAGCACGATGAGCAGGGAAGCAGCAAGCTGCTGACCGCACTGGCGGCGCAGTGGAAGGCGGAGACGCTGGAGCAGGTGGTGGAGATTGCGCATACGGTTCCGCCGCCGGACTTTGCCGCTTTGACACGCACGGTGGTGGAGATGGCGGCGAAGGGCGAACGGCTGGCGCAGCGGTGTTGGTCGGGAGCGGGCCGCGTGCTGGGCGAAGACGCGTCGCTGGCTTTGCGCAAGGTGCTGGCGCTGGAGCCGACTGCGCCGCGCCGCGTGGCTTTTACCGGCAGCGTGCTCGAAAACATTGCCGATGGTGCGCGATGCGATGATGGCCGAGGTGGAGCGCGAGCATCCCGGAGCGCAGGTATTGCCGAAGCGGTTGACCCAACGAGGGCGCGCTGTGGCGTGCCCGCCAGAACCTGCAGGAAGCCCCGTGACCGAAGAGGACGGAATAATCGGCCAGCACGCCCCAGGCCACGCATCGGTGTGCACCTTTCGACAACAGGTGGTGTCTTTCGTGCAGCGGAGCGGGCGCACGAGATTGGTGCGAATACCTTCCAGATATTCTCGTCGAGCCCGCGGATGTGGCGTCAGCCGAAAATCGCCGCGGAGCCACTGCGCGAAGATGCGCGAGCTGCGCAAGCGCTTCGATACCAGCCCGCTAGTGATCCATGCGAGTTATCTGATCAATGTGGCGGCGCAGTCGGACGATGTCTGGAAGAACTCGGTTGCCGCCTTCGCGGCGAGGTACAGCGCGCCTTGGCTCTGGGCGCGGAGTATCTGGTGCTGCATCCGGGTTCGTGGCGCGGGATGACACGGGAAGCGGGATTGCTGCGTGCAGCGGAGGCCATCGAACGTGCGCTGGACGGAGTGGCGTGGCAGGAGTGTGATTTCCGCGTGCTGATCGAGAACACGGCGGGCGCAGAGTTTTCGCTCGGGTCGAATTTCGAGCAGGTGGGCGAATTGGTAGAGCATTTGCGCCGAGTAGCTCCCATCGGCGCATGTCTTGACACGTGTCACTGCCATGTTTCGGGCTACGACATCGTGACCAGCGCCGGCTTTGAAGAGACGGTGGCGCAGATCGAACAGCTCATCGGGCTGGACACGGTGCGGGTGTGGCACATGAACGATGCGAAGGCGCCGCGGGGTTCGAAACTGGACCGGCACGAGCATATCGGCGAGGGAACGATCGGAGTGGCGGCCTTCCGGCGCATCCTGAACGATGTGCGGTTTCAGCCACTGCGCTTTCATCGCCGAGACGCCGGTGGATGAGCCGGGCGACGATGCGCGAAACGTGAACGTACTGAAGTCGCTGGTGGGACGGGTCAACGGCGCAGTAGGACGTGGACCCAGTAGGGCGCGAAATAGTGGGTGCACAGCGATACAATCGTTAGTACACATGGTATCCAAGCAAGAGACGCCCCGCGCGGACACGAGCGCCGATGTCTTCCGAGAGTGCTTCTGCGTCTGCCCCCGCGCAGACCACAGAGGTGCGTTACGACCCGGCGGAGATCGAGACGCGTTGGCAAGCGCGCTGGGCCGCGCATCCGGAGCTTTACGCCGCCGAGCCCGCATCGAGCAGTAAGCCGAAGTATTACGTGCTGGAGATGCTGCCCTATCCCTCCGGCCAACTGCACATGGGACATGTGCGCAACTACGCCATTGGCGACGCGCTGGCCCGTTACATGTGGATGCAGGGATACAACGTGCTGCACCCCATGGGCTGGGACGCCTTCGGGCTGCCGGCGGAGAACGCCGCGCTCAAAAACAACACCCCGCCGCGCGAGTGGACGCAGAAGAATATCGCGGCGATGCGGGTACAGATGGATCGCCTGGGCCTGAGCTATGACTGGGCCACCGAGGTGACGACGTGCCTGCCCGACTACTACCGCTGGAACCAGTGGTTCTTCCTGCGCATGTACGAGCGCGGCCTGGCCTATCGCAAGAACAGCAAGGTGAACTGGTGCCCGGAGTGTCAGACGGTGCTGGCGAACGAGCAGGTCATCAACGGCTACTGCTGGCGGCACGAAGACACGCTGGTCGAGCAGCGCGAGCTGGAGCAATGGTTCCTGCGCACGACGCAATATGCGCAGGAGCTGTTGGAGGGACTCGACAAGCTTGACGGCTGGCCGGAGCGCGTCCGCACCATGCAGCGCAACTGGATTGGACGCAGCAAAGGCGCGACGGTTGGCTTCACGATGGAGAGCCGCGGAGATGTGGTGAAGGTCTTCACCACGCGCATCGATACGATCTTCGGCGCGACCAGTCTGCAGCTTGCGCCGGAGCATCCGCTGATCTGCGCTTTCGCCAAAGAGGATGAGGAATTGGCGAAGCAGGTTTCTGCATTGATAGATCAACAGAGCCTGGCTCGTGAAGCGAACGATGTGGGCGGCATTGAAAAGCATGGCGTCTTCACTGGCCACTACGCGATCCATCCATATACCCGGGAACGTGTGCCGGTATGGGCAGCGAACTATGTCCTGCTGGATTACGGCACGGGCGCGATCATGTCCGTGCCGGCGCATGACGAGCGCGACTACGAGTTCGCAACGAAGTATGGGCTGGCGATCAAGCGGGTGATTCGCGAAGGGACTCCCGGTGAGACACCGGTGGCGTTGCCGTTTGTCTCGGAAGATGGAGTGCTGATCGATTCGGGCGAATGGAGCGGGCTGAGCTGCGGAGATGCGCAGCAGAAGATGACGGCCTTCGCGAAGGCGAAGGGCTTCGGCGAGGCGACGATCACCTTCCGGCTGAAGGACTGGGGCGTGAGCCGCCAGCGCTACTGGGGCACGCCGATCCCGATGCTCTACTGCGCCAAAGACGGCATTGTGCCGGTGCCGGACGATCAGTTACCGGTGCTGCTGCCGCAGAACGTGGAGATTACGCAGGAGGGCGGCTCGCCACTGGCGAAGCTGCCGGAGTTTGTGAACGCCGTCTGTCCGAAGTGCGGCGGCTCGGCGCGGCGTGAGACGGACACGATGGATACCTTCGTCGATTCGTCCTGGTATTTCTATCGCTACACCAGCGCGAAGGACGCGACGGCCCCATTCGATACCGCAGCGGTGGCGTATTGGTTTCCCATCGACCAGTACATCGGCGGGGTGGAGCACGCGATCCTGCACCTGATCTATTCGCGCTTCTGGACCAAGGTGATGCGCGATCTGAAGCTGATCAAGAACGACGAGCCTGTCGCTCGGCTGTTCACGCAAGGCATGGTGATCAAGAACGGCGCGAAGATGTCGAAGTCGAAGGGCAATGTCGTTTCGCCGGATGAGATGATCGGCCGTTACGGCGCGGATGCGGCGCGCATGTATGCGTTGTTTGCCGCTCCGCCAGATCGCGATCTGGACTGGCAGGAGGACGGCGTTGCCGGCATAAGCCGCTTCCTGTCGCGCGTCTATCGCTTCGTGATGCGGCATGCGGAGCTGGCGCGCGGTGTATCGCCTGCGGTTTCCGATGCGTCGCCGGCAGCCACGGCACTGCTGCGCAAGCTGCACCAGACCATCCGTAAGATCACGCAGGACTTCGGCGGCCGCTGGCACTTCAACACCTCGATCGCTGCAATCATGGAGCTGGTGAACGAACTCACCGCGGCGGATGTGGCGATTGCAGAGGGCAGGATTCCGCCGGCGACGGTGGCCAGCATTCTCGAATCGCTGGTGCTGATGCTGGCGCCGTTCGCGCCACATCTTGCGGCGGAGTTGTGGGAACAGACGGGCCGCACTGACGGCGTTCTGCGTCATCCATGGCCGAAGTTCGACGATGCGCTCGCGCGCGAGGACGAGATCGAGGTGCCGGTGCAGGTGAACGGCAAGCTGCGCGGGTTGGTCAGAGTGCCGACCGATGCGTCGCGGGATGCCTTAGAAGCGGCGGCACGCGCCGACGAGAAGGTGCAGGCTGCGCTGGCCGGGAAGACTGTTGTGAAGGTGATCGTGGTGCCGGGCAAGCTCATCAACTTTGTGGTCCGGTAGCGTGGAAAGCGGGCAACACGCAGGTGCGGCTTCTCCGATGCAGACAGAGTATGTCCGCGGCACGCAGTCGCTGGTGCAGATCCAGGCGCAGTGCTGGCGGCGTCCTGGGCTGATAGCGCTCGAACTGGCGTGGCGCTGGATCTTCGGCATCCCGGCGCTGTTATTGCTATCGGTCTTTGCGCGACGGCTGCTTGCAATCCTGTTTGCCGCTCATACTGGTCGAACGATTTTTCGCTGGAGCAACCGGTGATGGCAGCCGGGATTGTTCGCGCATCCTACGCCGCAATCCTTCCGGCGCTTGAACCTGCGCGTTGGATCGCACCGCTGCTGATGGTGGGCTGGGCCGTGGCGTCGGGCATTGGGCGCGCATTCGTGCTGCGCGCGCTCGCTCCGGGAAGCCGCTTGCGGCCGGTGTCGCTTTCACTGCTGCAACTGCTGCGCATCGTGGCGCTAGCTCTGACGGTCTTTGCGTGGTTTGCCATGGTGCGCTGGGCCGGAAGGCGCGACATCATGCATCTGCTGCCCGGAACGGAGCCGAGCGTGGTTGCTTTTGCCGCGTGGCTGATCTGCCTTTCCATTGGCAGCTTCATCGTGTGGGCGCTGTGGAGTTGGGTGCTGTCGATCGCGGGGGTGCTGATCGTCGTCGAGGGGCGGAGCCTGCCCTCCGCGCTGGCAGCCAGCGTGCGCCAGGGGCCGCTCACCATGAAACTCGTGGAGATCAACCTGGTGCTGGGCATCGTGAAGATGGCACTGATCGTGCTGGCCATGGTCTTCTCCGCGATCCCGCTGCCTTTCGAGACGCAGATGGCCGGGAATGCGCTGCACCTGTGGTGGGCTGCGGTGGGCATCTGGTATCTGGCGGCTTCGGACTTTTTCCAGATCGCGCGGCTCGCGGCCTTCGTGGAATTCTGGCGGCGCAGACAGCACCTACCCTGATAACGTGTAACGTGGACACCCAGTCGATTGTCATTCTGGACTTTGGCGCGCAGTACACACAGCTCATCGCGCGCCGCATCCGCGAACAGAACGTTTTCTCCGCCGTGCTGCCTTGCACGGCCTCTCTCGACGAAATTCAAGCTTATAAGCCGATCGGCATCGTGCTCTCGGGCGGGCCCTGCTCGGTATACGATGCGGATGCGCCGCCGGCCGATCCCAAAGTGCTCGATCTCGGGCTACCCGTGCTCGGCATCTGCTACGGGCTGCAGTTCATCACGCATCACCTCGGTGGCAAGGTGCGCGCGGCCGACAAGCGCGAGTATGGCCATGCGGAGGTCCGCATCGTCGATGACAAGAATGCGCTTTTTGACGGCTTGCCTGCAGACCTGACGGTGTGGATGTCCCATGGCGATGAGGCTCTGGAACTGCCCCCGGGGTTTCATCTGACGGCGAAGACGGCGAACGCCGTGGCGGGCATTGCAAATCCGGAGCGGCGCATCTGGGCGGTGCAGTTTCATCCCGAGGTGCACCATACGCGGCAGGGAACCGCGCTGCTGCGGAATTTTCTCTTCCGGATATGCAACGCGAAGGCCGACTGGACGCCGGCGCATTTCGTGCAGAGCACGGTCGCGGCGATCAAGGAAAAGGTGGGCAACGCTCACGCCATCTGCGCGCTCTCCGGTGGAGTCGATTCCTCCGTGGCGGCGGTGCTGGTGCATCGCGCCATTGGCGACCAGCTTACCTGCGTCTTTGTGAATAACGGCGTGCTGCGGAAGAACGAGTTCTTCAAAGTGCAGCAGAATATGCGCGACAAGCTTGGGCTGAAGGTCGTCGCCGTCGATGCCAGCACGCGATTTCTGACGAAGCTTGCGGGCGTCACAGATCCGGAGACGAAGCGCAAGGCGATCGGCAACGAGTTCATCGCGGTCTTTGACGATGAGGCGAACCGCATCTCAGCGACAACTGGTGGCGTGGATTACCTGGTCCAGGGCACCCTCTATCCGGATGTGATCGAGAGCTCGTCGGTGAAAGGCCCGTCGCAGACAATCAAAAGCCACCACAATGTCGGTGGCCTGCCGGAGACGATGAAGCTCAAGCTCATCGAACCACTGCGTGATCTTTTCAAAGACGAAGTACGGCGCATTGGCCGCGATCTCGGCATGCCGGACGAGATTCTGGATCGGCAGCCATTCCCCGGTCCCGGGCTCGCGGTACGCATCCTCGGCGAGGTGACGGCCGAGCGCGTCGCGCTGCTGCAGGAAGCGGACGAGATCGTCGTCGACGAGATCAAGGCAGCGGGGCTTTACAAGCAGATATGGCAGTCATTTGCTGTGCTGCTACCGGTGAAGAGCGTCGGCGTGATGGGTGACCAGCGCACCTATGCGTACACCTGCGCCATCCGCGCCGTGCATTCGGAGGACGGCATGACGGCGGACTGGGTGCCGCTGCCGTACGAGGTGCTGAAGCGCATCTCCAGCCGCATCGTGAACGAGATCCGCGGGATCAACCGGGTGGTGTACGACATTACCTCGAAGCCGCCGGGAACGATTGAGTGGGAGTGACGGGATATTCAGGCAGGGACGTACGTCAGCCTGACCGTGTCGTCGCCAAGGGAATCGGTCGCGATCAGGCGAAGCGGCGGCCGGGCGCCGGCGAAGTACGGCTTGCCGCGGCCCAGCACGAATGGGCGAAAGTAGAGACGATACTCGTCGATAAGACCGAGGTCGGTAAGACTCCCCACTAGTTCGGGCCCAGCAACGTCTATCTCCCCGTCGACCTCAGCCTTCAGCCTGCGCACGAACGCTTCGACATCATCAGCGACAAGTGCGGCATTCGGGCCGACGGATTTCAGCGAACGGGACACGACCCATTTCGGTTGCGCCCGCCAGAGAGCGGCAAAGCTGTGGTCGCCCGCGTCCCAGTCCGGCTGATCTTCGTCCCAGTAGCGCATCACCTCGTACATACGGCGACCGTACAGACTGCCGGCCAGCCCGCGAACATGGTCGTTGAAGTGACCATGGAGCGCGGCGCCGGGCGGCGGCAATAGCCCTCCGTCTACGCCCGCGACGTAGCCGTCGAGAGACAGCATCATTCCGAAGACGAGCTTTCCCATTCCCCTTGCGCCTCCCCTATGTGCTGGACTAGTCTGCGTGGTCGCCGTGTGAGACAGCGACGGAACAGTATCCCATTCAAACGCTGCCAAACAACCGTGACTCAAGGGTGTTATTCCCAAGGCGGAGTGGCGGCAGGCATGCTGAGTGGGTTTGCCGCCAGTGGCGGGACGAGGTCAAGGTAGAACAATGACGGTGTATCGTGTTGAATTGGAACGACTTGATCACGGGTATGAAGCCCGTGTACCGGAAATAAACGGCTTTCTGTGCGAAGGACTCACCGAGGGCGAAACATTATCCCGATTGAGGCAAAAACTCGACCGGTACCGTGCGGAGACAGGCGCAGCGGTCGAATTCCCTACAGTAAAGCTTGAAGTGTATCGGACTTAACTGCTCTTCCTGCGCCAGATCTACCCGGGTTAGGTCTCCGGGACGTGCTATCTGGCTGCGCCCGGCAGCTCGAAATCCACACCAGCTTCGCGGTTCTGTTGAATGGTCGCCGGCAGGTTCAGGTCGGCGACGGGAATCACGCGTTGGTGGCCATTTTCAGCGACAAACACCGATGAGCCGGTCAGCACGTAATCGTTCACCTTCTCCGGCGGCCGGCCATCGTTGAAGACCAGCGTCAGCGCAGGGTGATCCAGGCCGTCGGTTGTAGGAGCAGGATTCTGGTTACCCTGAGCATAGGCCTCTGATGCATACGGAGGCCGCGGCGGTGGATATCCTTCGTCTCCATAGGGTTCTTCCGGAGGCGGCCCGGCAGGACCATAGTTGGGTTGCCCTTGCGAGTCGGGCTGCGCTTGCGCAGCTTGTGCGTCCTCGTCGTCGCTGTCCCCGTTAAAGAACGTGGATGGATCGCCGTAGTAGGGAAATCCATAGTTGGGAACGCCTACGAAGCCAACGCCATAGACGGAGCGGCGCCGCGAGCGATAGTTCCCAGGGCGCCGGTATCTTGGCCCACCGTTTGGCCGGACGCGGTTGTTAGGTGAGATCCGAGGCGCTCCGGCGCTACCGCGAAGTGCGCCCCTCGCACCCGGACCGCTGCGCATTGGCGCGCCCATCGACCGAGATGGCGTGAAAGAACGTGCAGCACCTGCATGGCCGCCCCCCGCAGCGTGTTGTGCAAAGGCAGGAAGTGTGAGGAGTGCAATCCCCGCCGCGGCCATTCCGGCTGCGGCAATTCTGGGCCATACCCATCTCGCCTTGTCGCCGTCTTTGCGGCCCATGCGATACACCCCTCTTCACTATAGACGCGCCACTCTCCAGCGGGACTCATGGGCGCTTGCTAGACTTGCGCGAAAGAGGGTTTGTGATGCCGGGATCATCTGGAAATGCTGCGGTGGTGGGTTCCGGGCCGAATGGGCTGGCAGCGGCCATTACGCTTGCCCAGGCAGGTGTGCCCGTCGTTGTGTATGAGGCGGAGTCCATTCCGGGCGGCGGCGTGCGCACGCTCGAGCTGACGCTGCCGGGCTTCCGGCACGATTTCGGATCAGCCATATATCCCATAGCGGTGGGTTCTCCGTTCTTTCGCAAGCTGCCGCTCACCGATTATGGGCTGGATTGGATCCATTCGCCGGCTGCGATGGCGCATCCGCTGGATGACGGCACTGCCGTGCTGCTGATGCGCGACCTGGACGAGCAATGCCGTCTTCTGGAGCAAGACGGGGCGGCGTGGCGGCGCATCCTGGAACCGTTGTCACGCAGATGGTGGGCGCTGGCCGACGATATTCTGCAGCCGCTCTCTCCGCTGCCGCGGCATCCGCTGTTGCTGGCGCGAATGGGCGCCTGCGGAGCGTTGCCTGCGTTGGTGCTGGCGCGGAGGTCGTTCAAGGGCGAACGAGCGCGTGCGATCTTTGCCGGAATGGCGGCGCACTCGTTCCTGGGGTTGGACCAACCCTTCAGCTCGTCGTTCGCTCTGGTGATGGCGGCGACAGCGCATGCGGTGGGCTGGCCCATTCCACGTAGCGGGGCACAGGCCATCACGGACGCACTGATCGCGCACCTGCAGTCGTTGGGCGGAGTGGTGCAAACGTCGACGCCTGTCGAACGAATCGACGATGTGGGTGCGGTGGGGGTTACGATGTGCGACACCACGCCGCGGCCATGGCGAATATCGT
>CAWFFD010000003.1:0-57131 GCA_963815025.1 uncultured Acidobacteriaceae bacterium
GGTTAGCATATGGCAACACGTCGCCGTTGGGTTCCGTCCAATCGGTTTCGTTGAAGGGCGCGGGATGGTTGCTGTGTTCGTAGCCGATGGCGGCGAAGGACGATGTGAGCACAACGCGGCGAACGCCGGCATCCGCGCGGCGCGCAGAACCAGAGCGTGCCCTCGCGTGCGGGGATGATGAGCTCGTCTTCGTGCTTCGGCACACTCGGCGGCAGCGGCGATGCAACGTGCAGCACATAGCCGCAGCGATCGACGGCCTCCGGCCAGCCGGCGTCCTGTTCGAGGTCGGCGACGAAAAACGTGAGCCGGTCCAGAGTGCTCGGGCTAACACCGCCGGTTTCGAGCATGGCGCGCACGTCGGGCTCGCGCTTCAGAGAGCGAACGGTGGTGCGGACGCGATAGCCCGCGTCGAGAAGCTGCAGAATGCAATGCGCGCCGATGAAGCCAGAGCCGCCGGTGACGAGGACTTGTTCGTTTGCCATGTTGTTCTTGTTGGATGGAAGGGTAGACGTCGGGGTCGCAGATTTGCGGATGTGCCGAGAGCCGAGCGGGGAGCATATTCTGCCATCAGAGAGAGCGATGGACGACTGGAAGCTGGTTCCGAAGGGAAGACCGCCGGAGATCGAGAAGGCCAGCGAGGCCACGCTGGACGCGCGCCTACCGGCTAAGGACCGGCTGGCAAGCAGGCTTGCGGACAGGCTGGAGCTGAAGGGAACCGGGCCGCTGCCGCTGCTCGAAGACGATCCGCTGGTCGAGTTGCTGGGCAAAGCGACGAACGAGGAGCTGGCGCCGCTGGTCGAGATTCTCTGCACCAAAGGCGGCGTGATGTGCCAGCTTCCCCTGACGGCTTCTTACCGGAACAACCAGCCGAACCACCAGGCCTACGTGCGGGACATTGCGGCGGAGATCCAGAAGTTCGGCGCCAACACGCTGAAGACGCTGCTGGTGCGCGGCGGCAAGGGCGTGCCCTATGAGCAGATTGTGCGAGACGTGGCCGGGCGCGTGGGCGTGAAGACCGGAGAGAAGAGCACGCGCGAGATCGAACGCGAGATCATGACGAAGCTGCTGTTGGAGGCGTACGAAACGATGTCTCCGGAGCAGAAGCGGGAGCTGCTGCTGTCACTGAAGATACGGGACCACAAGCTGCTGCTGGCGCCGGGCGGCGTGGAGGCGGCGCGGCTTGCGATACAGCACTCCGGGTTCGCGGTGTTCAAGGGCAGCGTGATCGTGGCCAACGCGGCGGCACAGCAGTTGCTTGGCCACGGGCTAAGTCTGGCGACGAATGCCGCGTTGACCAAGGGGATTGCAGTCTTCGCCGGGCCGGTGGGGCTGGTCTTTGCCGCGCTGCTGGGCGGCAATGCGCTAGCTGCGCCGGCGCGGCGGGTGACGGTGCCGATCGTCCTGCAGGTGGCGGCCATCCGCGCGGTGCATGAGTATCACCACGAGACGGCGTGGGAGCAGATCGTGAAGTTTCTGCGGCGGCACAAGTGGACCATCGGGATTGTCGCTGCGCTCGCGGTCTGGCTGCTGTTACACTTTCACGTGTTTCGCTGAGCGCTGGGTATTAAGGGTTTGGGCCAATGGAAGAACTCACATCTAATTTTGAGGAAAACTTATGGCCCGTATCAAGTGTTTCGCAGCCGCACTCGTTTTCACAGCCTGCGCCGGGAATGTACCGGCGAACAATGCGAACGCGGCTAACACGGTTGAGAGGACCGTTCCGACCGCACCTACGATGGATGCATTCGTGACGCTCGAGAAGAGTGCATACGAGGCCTGGAAGTCTAAGGACGCAAAATTCTGGGACACATTTCTTTCGGATAAGTTTGTCGGCTGGGGTTCGTCCGGCAGGCTCGATAAGGCATCAGCGACAAAGCAATACACTGGCACTGATTGCGAGATCAAGAGCTACGCTCTGGACTACTTGCGAACTCAACCATACGGTAGTGATGCGGAACTGCTCACGCACAAGACGACGGTTGACGGCACATGCAACGGACAAAAACTCCCAGTCAGCAGTTGGGTGGCGACCGTATACGTTCGCGACGGAGATAGATGGAAAGCAGCCTTCCATGCCGAAGCTCCGATCGTCGATCCGAAAGCGGCTCCCGCCAACCCGGTGGACGCGAAGGAGATGCCCCAGATGGATCAAGGTAAATCGGGCAACCCAGATGCTGGGACCGATGCCCTGCTCGCGCTCGAAAGAAACGTTTGGGAAGCCTGGAGAACACACGACACCAAACGAATGGGCGATCAGACAGCCAGCCATATTTCGTTCATCAATATTTTTGGCACCTACTTCGCAAATAAGACCGATGCGTTGAAGGACTGGTCCGCGCCTTATTGCGATGTGAAGAGCATCAGCTTCACCGACGCCGTGGGTACGATGCTCTCGCCGACAGTCGGTATCCTGACATTCAAGGCGGCTGCGGACGGCACCTGCTATGGCCAGAAGGTTGGACCGATCTGGGGCACGTCAGTCTACGTAAAGCACGGCGATGTGTGGAAATGGACCTTTGGCATCAATTTACCCGCGCGCCGCGAGGGCGCCTAAAGGCTGCGGCACGTGACCGGGATACATTCCGGTGAAATCCTTGCAGGCCGGTGCCGAATCGGCACGGTCAGGAATGCAATTGACGGGGTCTTCCGCGAAGCATAGGGTTTGCAGTGGCTGATGGGCTCATCCCCTTGATTGCACTCTTCCAATGAGGATCATGCAGATGCGGACCAAAAGCTTTCTAAGCGTAGTGCTGTTTTTCCTGGTGGTTGCAGGGACGCGGAGTCTCCAGGCTCAGGCGCGCGAAACCGACCGTGACATGGCGCCGGAGACGACTTCCAAACTTTCCAAAGACTATGTAGCGCCGTTTGGAGTTCCCCTCGCACCTCCGATCTACCTGATAAATTTCCTGCTGCTTTACGTTTCGAATCCTGAGATTGCGGCCTACATGCCGGCCAACAGGGTGGCGCTTCCTCAAGAGGTCTATAAGTGCCTTGTCGATAACCCCGATGGCTGCCCTTACGCTGAGATGGCGCCATTTTTTGCAGAGCAGGCCGCCGACACTGGAGACGGTCGAAACCAGAAGACTTTCTGGCCGGAGTCTTGCAGGACGAGCCCGCAATTAGAAAACCTGGGCCCCCCGGAAGACCGCCGAGCTGACCAGATTAACGAGCCATTGGGAAGGAAGAGGGCGGACCAGCTTGCGAAGCTTTTAGGCATAAAGCCGGACATGATCCTGACCAATGAAGAGTATCAATGTCTGATCGGGGCACCTCCAAGAGATGCAAACCATGAAACCATCTACGCCTGCTCCATCGACCTGACCAATTCGAAGGGAAATACGGACCTTCCGCTTTCGAGTTGGGGACTGTATCAGAATTCGAATGGAGACGTGCGAAGCAATTGCGCGCCTAAGGCGCCCTGTCTTGAGTTCAACAGTCTGTTCGCGGGGCCCCTGGAGGTCATTGCCAAACAGTGCGGATTCGCGAGCAAGTTAGCACGCTTAGCAGCGGAGACACCGTTTCTACAGTTCGTCGCGCAAGGCCATAGGTGTCAGCAAGCCTGGATGCCAACTTCGTGCATTGCCGAAGCGCCGTGCGCACGCAAAGGCGGCCGATCGAACGACAAGTGCGGGCCTTCTCTTTTGCCTTAATAGAGCAGACTGCTTCAGGTCACGACATTCCAACACAAGAAGAGCCGCTGACGCGGCGTTCTTTATTATTCGTAACTGAGGTTGGATGTTATGCGTGGACGGGCTCGTGCAATGTAGCGTGCTGGTCTACCTTCTGGTGCCACCTATGCGCGTTCTCCAGTGCCTTGTTCGTTGTGACTGAGATGACGTATCAGCCGCGGGCTATCTGGGAACGCTCAAAGCGCAATGTACCGATCTCCCGTCCCGTTCCCGCTCGATGAAAACCACAGCGCAGGAGAACGGCGATGGATGCTGGATTCGCCTCCATGGTGTGCGCGATGATGCGTTCTACATTGGCGAAGGTAGAAGCATGCTCCACAAGTGTCTGGACCATTTCGCTCGCATATCCGCGGCGCTGCCACTGGGGCAGAACGGAGTAGCCAACCTCGATTGTGCCTGACTCGTCCGGGGGGCCGAAGTAGCCTGCGCCGCCTACCAAGGCTCGGGGGCCCTCTCGATCGGCCGCCCGCACGGCATACCAGCCGTACCAGCCCTCTACCGCTTCGCCACCTTCCTCCAGACGCGCGCGGAAGAACTCCATCGCGTCGCGGTCGTACTCTCCGGTGGGCCATGGCCAATCCGGCGAAACGACTGCGTTCAACAGGCTGGCGAGTTGTTCTGGTGACTCCAACTCGGTGCGCAGATGCGCGAGCGTGGATGCAATCAGTGTCAGCCGACGCGACTCAAGAATCTTCTTGTTGTTCATGCATATTCCAAGGAGTTCAACGCGGAGATGGTTCGGGCAACGGCGCCATGCGAAGGGCGGCATCCGGAGGATCCTGGCGCCGCAGCATGTCGTCGAGATCCTCGATCTTGTCTGTCAGCATATGCAATTTGGCTGAAAGCCCCTGTATCTCGGATTCGGCGCGGCGATTGACGGCGTAGTCCAGCTCGCTGCGCAGGCGATCCTTCATGTCCTGGCGATTCTGGCTCATCATGATGACCGGCGCCTGGATGGCGGCGAGCATGGAGAGGAACAGGTTGAGCAGGATGAATGGATACGGGTCCCAGGCGTGATGCTGGAGCAGGACGTTTGTGCTCACATAGACGCTGAGAGCGATGCCGCAGGAGATGATGAAGGTCCAGGAGCCGCCGAAGCGGGCGACCGTGTCCGCGACGCGTTGGGCGAAGCGTGGATTCCTCCTCGATGATCTCGTTGGCATTGCGGCTGGCCCGGCGGCGCACCAGCTCCTGGGCGGCATGAAACTGGCGGCCGAGGGCGGTCATCATGTCCATGCCGGCCATCGGTTTGCGAAGCAACAGCGTTTCGATGGCGGCGCGGTTCACTTCCAGGCAGGTGGACTCTTCGACGGCGTGCGCGCTGGTGCGGTGATGGACCTGCTCGATCATGGACGCAAAACCGAAAAACTCGCCGTGCCGCGGCTCGTCCACGACGACCTCCTGGTGGTCCTCGTCAAGCGTGGTCACGCGCACCGTACCGGACAACATCACATAGGCGCGGTCGGCAGCTTCGTCGATTTTGTAGATGCGCTGCCGGGGGGCAAACTTTCTGAGCTCGATGAGGGAGGCAAGCAAGTGGAGCTCCTCATCGTCCAACAGGGCAAAGAGCGGCACATGTCTCAACTCGTCTTTCTCGCACGCCATGATTCCACCTCAATCGCAATCGTTGCGAGTGACAGTAGCAAGAACTCCGCAGATTGATCTACCACTTATTGGGCAAACCGATACTGTAAAACAAGAGCGCCGCTGAAGCGGCGCTCTTTTGTAACTGCCTGAAGGTAATGTTCGAAGGCGTGTGCCTGGGCGGCTGGTCCCTATGCGTGGACCGGCTCGTGCAGGGTGGCGTGCTGGTCTACCTTCTGGTGCCAGCTGTGTGCGTTCTCCAGCGCCTTGTTGACGTTGTTGATGTTCTCGACGCCCTGCGTGTTGAGCCACTCTTCGAAGGCCTTGGCACCCTTGGTGGCGTAGACCTTGATGCCGTCCTTCCAGGTGGCGCGGCCGCAGAGGACTCCGTTGAAGCTGGTGCCGGATTCGACGGCTAACTCGAGGGTCTCGATGAAGACCGGGTTCGAGACGCCGGCCGAGAGATAGATGAACGGCTTGTGGGTGGCGCCGGCGGCGTCGCGGAAATGCTCCAGCGCTTCGGCGCGGGTGTAGGCCTGCTCGCCCTTGAAGGACTTGGTGCCGGCGACGAACTCCATCTGCACCGGAACTTCGACCTTGAGCACATCGACGCCGTACTTCTCCTTGCCGAACTCGGCCATGGAGCCGGAGACGATGTCGGGCTTGGCCTTGGCGTAGGCGATGGACTTCTCGTCGCCGCCCTTGTGGTCGTAGCCGACGAACTCGAGGAAGAAGGGGATGTCGTGCGCGCGGCACTCGTCACCGATGCGCTCGATGAAGGCGTGCTTGCGGTCGTTGATCTCGGAGGTTTCGAGCGGCGTGTAGTAGAGCAGGACCTTGATACAGTCGGCGCCAGCTTCCTTGAGGCGGCGGACGGACCAGTGGTCGAGCAGATCGGGGAGGCGGCCGGCAGCGGTGGCGTCGTAACCGGTCTTCTCATAGGCGAGCAGGAGGCCTTTGCCGTTGCGGTGCTTGGAGGCGGGGAGTCCGAACTCGGGATCGAGCAGGATGGCGGTGGCGTGCTTGGTGAGCACGGAGGTGACGAGGGTCTTGAATTCTTCGAGCGCGCTGGGTGGAACGGTGGCGGGCCGGCTTCCTTGGCGAGCGACTTCTGGAGGGATCCGCGCTGATCCATGGCGGCGGCGGCGATGACGCCGCGGTGATCCGAGACAGACTTGAGGCCGGCCAGCTTGCCGGGCGTGAGCTTGATCATGATGCTTCTCCTAAGCAGGTATCTGGAGCAGGTGTCTTGAGCGGAAACGAACTCGCCACCCATTCTACAGACTGGCCGCCTGGGGCATACGGTGTCTGCGGCGGGATCTGCCATCCAGGCAGAGGCGCCTGTGGCGCGCGCTGTGTGGGCGGCTCCCGATGGTCGCCGCCGTTGGGGAATGAGCGTCCGTTATTAGATGCCCGAGATTCGGGGCACCCGAGGCGTTGATCTTCAGTGGTGACATTAGTATGGCTGGAGGCCTGACGGGATGGCGATGGATCGACGTGCGTTTCTTCAACTGCTGAGCACCGGAGCTGCGTCGGCGGCATTTCCTGCGAGCATTGCGCGGGCGCTGGAGATTCCGGCGAACCATGCGACGGGGACGATGCCGGATGTGGAGCACATCGTCTTCCTGATGCAGGAGAACCGTTCGTTCGATCACTACTTCGGAACGCTGCGCGGGGTGCGGGGCTTTGGCGATCCGCGGGCGGTTCGGCTGCCTTCAGGTGATCCGGTATGGCAGCAGCCGGATGAGAAGAACGCGGACGGATATGTGCTTCCGTTTCATCCGCCTGCTCCAAAATCGAGCGATGCGGGATTGGGACTGACGTTTCTGGAAGACCTGGCGCATGACTGGACATCGACACACGCGGCGTGGAATCGGGGCCGATACGACCGTGGGTGCCGAGCAAGGGTCCGGTGACTATGGCGCACCTGACGCGCAGCGATATTCCGTTTCACTACGCGCTGGCCGATGCGTTTACGGTGTGCGATGCGTACCACTGCTCGCTGCTGGGGCCGACGGACCCGAACCGCTACCACATGTGGACGGGCTGGGTGGGCAACGATGGCAAGGCAGGCGGCCCGGCGGTTGGCAATGAAGAGAGCGGATACAGGTGGACTACGTATCCGGAGCGGTTACAAAAGCGCGGGAGTGAGCTGGAAGGTCTATCAGGATGCGGGGCTGGGCCTGGATGCGGCGGGAAAGTGGGGGCAGGCGGAGGATCCGTACATCGGCAACTATGGCGACAACGCGCTCTTGTACTTCCATCAGTATCGAGAAGCGCTGACGGGATCGCCGCTGCGGGCGAAGGCGGAGCAGCGGAAAGCGGGACGCAGATCGCAAGGGTGGACTCGCTCTTCGAGATATTTGCGGCGGATGTGAAAACGAACCGGCTGCCGCAGGTGTCGTGGGTGGTGGCGCCGGAGGCATACTCGGAGCATCCAAACTGGCCGGCGAACTATGGGGCGTGGTACGTGTCGCAGATTCTGGATGCGCTGACCGCGAATCCCGAGGTGTGGAGCAGCACGGTGTTCTTCCTGATGTTCGATGAGAACGACGGGTTCTTCGACCACATGGTGCCGCCGATGCCGCCGGCGACGCGGGCGCAGGGGCTTTCGACTGTAGCGACGACGAACGAGATCTTTCCGGGAAAGAAAAAGTATCCGAGCGGGCCGTATGGGCTGGGAGTGCGGGTGCCGATGATCGTGATCTCGCCGTGGAGCAAGGGCGGCTGGGTGAACTCCGAGGTATTCGATCACACGTCGCTGATCCGGTTTGTGGAGCAGCGCTTTGGCGTGCACGAGCCGAATATCACGCCGTGGCGGCGAGCGGTGGCTGGCGACCTGACGTCGGCGTTCGATTTCAAGACGCCGCATGCAGGCGGTGATGCAGCTGCCCAGCACAGTGGCGTATCGACCTCCGGACCGAGCAGCGGCATCCGGATTACAAACCTGCGCCGCCGGCGGAGCAGCGGATGCCGGTGCAGGAAGCCGGGCACACGGCCGGCGCGGGCTCTGCCGTACGCGTTGGGGGTGAGAGCGCGCGTGGATCGCACGAGACGCGCGGTGGAGCTGCACTTTCGCAATACGGGAAAGGCGGCGGCGGTCTTCCACGTGCGCGCCGGCGATGGAAAGCGCGGGGCATGGAGTTACACAGTGGGGCGGCTGGTGAGTTGAGCGACAGCTTTCCGGTGATTGCCGCGGGCGAGGTGGATTACAGCTTCTCCGTGTATGGGCCGAATGGATTCTTTCGCGCATTCAGCGGCGACATCACTGGGAACGCGGCGCAGGTCGAGGTGGATGCGATCTATACTGTCACCCGCTCGGGCGATGGCGTGGCTGGCCCCGGAATCATCCTTCAGTTGCGCAATGCGGATGCAGGGCCGCGAGAGATAACGATCCACGATGGTTACACACAGAAGACGGAGGCGTTGACCGTAGCCGCCGGAGCAACGGAAAAGAAGGCGTATCCGCTGGACGCGAGTTCTGGATGGTATGACCTGCTGGTTGCGGTGGATGGGGACGCACACTTTCAACGGCACATTGCGGGCCATGTGGAGACTGGAAGCGACAGCGTGACCGATCCGGCGATTGGGAAGGCTTAACGCGGTTGCAACAGCAGAGGGGCGTCAATTTGGCGAAGGGCAATCCGGTTGGACCGCATGGACGACGAAACGCCTCCTTTCTGCTTGCTTATGCCTTCGCCGTTGCGACGCTCTCGTCGACGGTGCTCACCATCGAGGGACAAACTCCACGTCCATCAGTCCCGTCGACTGCGCCGAGTCTCACTTCGGACCAGATTGTGCAACGCATGGTGGAGCGCAATGCGGAGCGGGCAAAACAGCTTAAAAGCTATACCGACGAACGCCATTACACCCTGACTTATCACGGCATTCCGAAGAGCGTCACCGCCACGATGGTAGTGGACGCCACCTATGAGGCACCGTTCACCAAGACGTTCCGGATTCTTTCTTCCACGGGACCCAAGGTGCTTATCAATCAGGTGTTGAAGAGGCTGCTGGAGAGTGAAGAAGATGCAGCAAAGAATCCGGACCGTACGGCTCTTACGAGCGCCAACTATACCTTTACCCTTCTCGGCGCGGGTGAGGTCGCAGGCCGGCACTGTTACGTATTCCATGTGGATCCGAAGCACGATAACAAGTTCCTCTACCGCGGCAAGGTGTATGTCGACGCAGAGGACTTCGCGGTCACGCAGATTGCAGTGGAGCCTGCGAAGAATCCGTCGTTCTGGATCAGGAAGACCCAGATCGATCACGTGTACAAGAAGACCGGGCAGTTCTGGCTTCCCGAGCGGAATCGGAGTGAAAGCAAACTGCGGCTGGGCGGCACCGCGGTGCTGACCATCGATTACGGCGAATATCAGGTGCAGCCCGCCGCTGCGGAGCGGAAATGAATGAGGCATGCGCTAGAGCATTTTCGGTAATTCTGTGAGCCGCCGAGCCACATTCCGTGTGGCTTTTCCTTAACGAAAAGCCACCAGAGCGCCCGCCGGACACTCTACACCTATACCGAAAATGCTCTACAAGGCGCATCCCGCTATAAGGAGCATCCCTTCGATGAGTGAATGCCCTCATCCTGTGCTGCCGCGGCGTCAGGCGCGTCTACTCCGGGAACGGCGGGCGCGAATTGCCACGGACTCTTGCCGGTGATGCCGTAGATAAAGGTCTGGCCGGGGATGTAGCGCTGGCGGACGTCGAAGTTTTCGTAGGCAATGCCGCCGGGGACGACGTTGTGCGATGCCCAGTAGACGCGGCGGCCATTGACGCGGACGCGCAGATCGGGCTGGATCTCGTGCGCGGCGATGCGCCAGTACTGCGTGAGCCTGGGCAGGTCGTAGTGCCAGTGGCCGGGCGCGGGACCCGCGGACGGTGTGGTTTCGTTGGTGGTGGCGAAGACGATGGCGTCGCCATCGCCGGTGCGCAGCATGTCGCGCAGGGGATAGTTGGGCGGGTCGTCGAAGGCGTCGCCGGTGTAGGAGCCCATGACCTCGCGGCTATCCACCACGCAGCGATGCAGCCACAGGCGGCGCAGGCGTGCGTAGTTGCCCATGGTGGCGGTAAGCGCCAGCTCTTCGATCGCCGGGCTGTCGTTCTCCTGATAGACGGAGAGCCGCAATTCATCGGGATGATCGCTGTCGATCGAAGCGATGAGGTGGACGTGCGCGCCGTTCGCGGAGAAGCGCTCGACGTCGATCTGCACGCTGAGACGCTGAATTGCGGGATCCTCCCGCTGGGCGGGAAATGTCTCGAGCGTGCCGGTGGGGAGGTTTGCCTTGTCGTAGGAGCTGAGATCGACCCAGAGGCGCTTGCCGTGTTCGCCCGCGCCGTGCTCATCCAGATCGAGGCGGCTGGGCTCGAGCTCACTGAAGGCCATGCGGCTTCCGCGGCTGCCCGGTCCGAGGACGACGGGCTCGACAGCGATGTAGTTCAGCAGCGCAGGCTGGCCGGTGGTGGGCGAGATGATGCCGACGCGGATAAGGCCGCGGGGACCGCGCAAGCCTCCGGGGGAGGGAAGGCCGAAGACGATGCCGTCTTTGCGGCCCCAGATCAGCGGATCGCCGGGGGCATGGGGTTGGATCCATGGGGAAGAGGTTGCGTCAGACTGCGGCGGAGAGGCGGGGGCCTTGGTCTCCGTACCGTTCTGCGCCCCGGTCTGCGCACCGCTCTGCGTACCGTTCTGCGCGCGAGCGGACGTCGAAGCGGAGAGGAGGATTGCGGCGGCCGCGAGAACCAGG
The DNA here is from genome assembly GCA_963815025.1 of uncultured Acidobacteriaceae bacterium. Lineage (GTDB taxonomy): Bacteria > Acidobacteriota > Terriglobia > Terriglobales > Acidobacteriaceae > KBS-83. The sequence continues at coordinate 11,024 of CAWFFD010000003.1, forward strand.
GCAGGGGTGAAGAGTGGGCGGGAGATTTGGCGTCTGCGCATGAAGACCATCCGTTCGGCGAGCCATTCTCTCACAGATTTAATCGTTTAAGTGTTGGGAAATCAAACAGCAATCCCTCAGCAGGATTCCCGATGTGCGGAGATCGCGTTTAGCCCCCGGAAGGGCGTTCTTGGGCGTCTGTACCGGCAGAAGACCGGATGTGTCCATCCCTTTAGCGAACCAGATGGATAGTGAACTGGATAGCTAACTGGCAGCACTGTGATCGAGGATGATCTTCCAGCCGCTCCCGGTCTTCTCCGCAGTTTTTTCCGCAGTTTTTTCAAAGATGAGGGAGAAGATGCCGTCCGCGTTTCCGCCGGCGCTGGCGCTGCGCACGAGATGGTAGCGGCCGGTGACGGCGGCGAAGTGTGCGTCGAGCGGATGTACTTCCAGATCTGTGAAGTTGAGCTGGCCCATCTTGTTTTTATCCGAATAGGCCTTCCGATAGCGCTCTAGGATGTTGGCGTAACCATGGGCGACGGTTTTGCCAACGAAAGTAGTGTCGGGTGAATTCCTGTATCCCTGCATGAATGTCTCGATATCGCCGCGGTTCCACGCTGCGACCTGCGCGTCGAGCACGCCGCGGATGGCCGTTTCATCCTGAGTGGCGGCGTGCGCCAGGCCGCAGGTGAGGATCAGCAGAAAGAGCGAGAGCGTGACGCGGCGGCAGAACTGCATTCGCATTCGATTCACCCCGGTTGGTTTGGTACTGGTATACCGGCTTTCTCCCCCACTCGCCAGCGGAAAGACGGCCATTCTTCGTGTCCGGCGGCAGCGGTGCGAGATCTGGCCAGAGAGGCACCCAAGGTATTTGGTCGAGCAGGACTGGACAATCATGGTCCGCATGTATACAGTGTATACATGCAAGCTCGGCCGACCTCGGAACGCATTGCCAGAGCCGCCCGGCGGCTGCTGGACAAAGACGGCGTGGAAGCGGTGACCATGCGTCGTGTTGCCGCAGCGGTGGACATTACAGCCATGGCGGTATACCGGCACTATGCCGACCGCAAGGCGCTTCTGAATGCGCTGGCGGACGAGGGATTTCGAGAGCTGGCCGCGCGGCTGACGGCCGTGCAGCTCTCCGGCAGCGTCGAAGAGCGGCTGACCCGGGTGCTGGACATGAACCTGAGCTTCGCGCTCGAGAATCCGCGGCTCTTCGAGCTGATGTTTCTTACGCCGCGCGAAGGCGCGCGGCAATTCCCGCGGGACTTTGCGGCGGGGAAGTCGCCCACGGCGAATCTGTTCGCGGAACTGATACGTGAAGGCATCGCGAGCGGCTATTTCCGCGATATCGATCTCTGGGCTGTCGTCTTTGAGACCGGCGCGCTGTGGCAGGGATTGATGATGCTGTATCTGGGCGGGCGCGTCAGCATGTCTGCGTCGCGGTATCGAACCTTCTGCCATGCATCGTTACGGAGGTATATGGATGGAATTCGCAAATAGCCTGAAGAGCAGTGTGACGGCAATCCTGGTGGCCGCGGCAACCGCGCTGCTGCTGTGGTTCGGCAATGCGCTCGATCCCTGGTGGCCGCTGATGTGGTTCGCTCCGCTGCCCGTGCTGTGGTTTGCGTTGCGCCGCTCGTGGTGGGTGGCGGCAGTGACGACGGGAGCGGCGTGGCTGGCCGGATGCTTCAACTTGTGGGGTTACTTCCACCTGCTTGGCTTGCCGTTTGCAGCGTGGCTTGGCATCTTTGGCGCGGTGGCTTTGGTCGCTGCCGCCGCGGTGCTGCTATTCCGCGCGCTGGTGCTGCGCGGCGCCGTGTGGAGCGGGCTGATTGCCTTTCCCGCAGCTTGGGTGACGTTGGAATGGGTACGTAACTTGACGACGCCGCACGCCACCGCAGGCAGCATCGCGTATACGCAACTGAAGTTTCTGCCTTTCCTGCAACTCGCTTCGATCACCGGGCCGTGGGGCATGAGCTTTCTGCTGTTGTGCTTTCCTGCCGCGCTCGCGATTGGGCTGCATCTGCGGAAGACAGCACCCAGGCAGGCGCTGCGGGTGGTTGCGACCACGCTTGCTGTGCTAGCCGCCGTGCTGGTCTTTGGCGCGATCCGGCTGGCGATGACGCCGCGCGGGCAGCAGGTGAAGGTGGGCTTGATCGCATCCGACACGCTGGCAAATGTGAAGATTGCCGGCAGCGGCGCGGACACCGGCCGTTTATTCGAGAGCTATGCCGCCCAGGCGGAGCGGCTTGCCGCGGGTGGGGCGCAGGCGATCGTGCTGCCGGAGAAGGTCGGGTTGGTTCTGGACTCTGAAAACGGGGATGCGGACCCGATCTTCCAGCGGCTCGCGGACCGGACCGGCGCAACGATCGTTGTGGGTGAAGTGCATGTTGCCACGTCGCCAAAGGATAGTCCGGCGAAGTACAACCAGGCGCGCATCTATCAGCCGCACGCGGCCGTGCTGAGCTACGACAAGGAGCACATGCTGCCGCCGTTTGAATCGTACCTGACACCGGGCACTGCGCTGGTGACCCTTCCAAACCACGCGGACCCATGGGGTGTCGCGATCTGCAAGGACATGGACTTCACCCCGCTGTCGCGCAAGTACGGGAAAGCGGGAGTGGGGCTGATGCTGGTGCCGGGCTGGGACTTCAATGTCGATCGTAACTGGCACGGTCACATGGCGGTGATGCGCGGGGTGGAGGATGGCTTCAGCATCGTGCGCACGGCGAAGGATGGCTATCTTACGGTGAGCGACAACCGCGGGCGCGTCGTGGCGGAGACACGAAGCGATGCCGCGGCCTTCGCGACGCTGCTCGCCACCGTGCCTGCGGTGCATAGCGCGACTGTCTATCTTCTGCTGGGGGACTGGTTCGGGTGGCTGGCCTGCGCGCTGCTCGTCTTTGCCGTATTGCAACTCTGCCGGCTCAGCCTTGTTGCCGAGTCACGCGGCCAGAGCCGCGCTGCTGTTCGGACCGGCGGCACAGGTCGTGCTTCGGCCTGAGCTTCACCGTCCTCGGACGGTTCCGCGTTCGCTCGGAAGCGAAAACTCGATGCCATCCATTTCCGGATTCGTTTCAGATCCGCGTGCGCGCGTGGCGCGAGCTGCGAGGAAAACAAGAGGAGCCCGGGGGAGTGAGAACCTGGAAAAACAGTGGCCTATTTGTAAGTCGCGTTGGTACGAACCAGCTCATCACGGTGGGCTGACATGTCCGTCATGGCGATGAACGACGCACCGCCCAGGGGGTTGGACAGGATGGATTCCTCTACCGCCGCAGTCATCTTGTCCAGGCCTTCGGGACTGGTTGCGACGTAGACGATCAGAAACGCGCCAGGGGCCTCGGTATGGATCGCCTGGGTATCGATTTCGTATTCGGCGATCGTGCCTGCGGCAAGTTGTTTTTCGAGCAGCGGCACCACCAGGTTCTTGCTCAGAGTGTCGACCGCATCGTCGGAGGCATCCGGCTTCAATTGATAGAACGACACATGGGCGTATCCATCCTTGATCGTTCCGGGATGCCAGTTGTAAAAGCGGCTGACATACAGTTGGTCCCAGTGCTTGGTGGCGCTGGAAAGAACAGGGGAATTCGTGCTGCTGCTCTGGTAGAACTGCTCGAGCACGTTGATCACGCCAGCCATCGACATCGCCGACCACCACTGGTCATGGGTTTCGCCGTCGAGCGTGTGCACCATATTGACATCGCTGCCATAGCCCACGATGGTGCCGTTGGCGAGGGCTTTTTCAAGCGCCGGCCGATCCGCTTCGTCTGCCTTTGCCATATCGGCCCACTGGGCGCGGGGTATGGCCCAGTTGCCGATGTAGGAGTACATCGGCGGTTTTTCTTTGACTTCGGACGTCTGCGCACTCGCCGGCGCGACGATGACAGCGGCCATGCCAAGAGCGCACAGCCCCGCAAGAATTGTCCCCCTTTGTTTGTTCATGATTGTCTTTCCTTTCGTGCTCCAGCCAGGATTCGATCGTGCTTCCTGGCGCGGCAAGTGTATGCCGTCTTGGCCGAACTGAGCGGAAAATCAACGGTAACCGGCTGGAGTAGCACTTTTCGGACAGGTTCTCCCGCGACCGTTTTCGACGCTCACGGATTCCCCGCGTTCACCGATGCGCAGGATGGAGCTTACTCGGAGCGCAGAGCCTGCGTGGGGTCGAGCGATGCGGCGCGCCGGGCGGGGATGGCGGCGGCCAGCAGCGCCACCGCGATGAGCATGGCGAGCGAGGTGGCGGCAACGCGCAAGTCTGCCGGTGAAGTGCCGTAAAGGAAGCGGCGGATGAAGATGTATCCGATGCCGGCAAGTGCGAGTCCGCAGACAGAGCCGATGGCGACCATGCGAAGCGCGTCGCCGAGGACGATCTTCAGCAGATGACCGCGAGTGGCGCCGACGGCGATGCGCACTCCGAACTCCGGTATACGCTCCTGCACGCGCAGGGCGAGCAGTCCGAAGATGCCGATGGCGCTGAGTAGCAGCGCGATGCCGGCGAAGACATTGGTGAGGATGGCGATGAGGCGCTCGCTGCCGAGCGATTGATCGACCTGATCGCGTAACGGCAGGAAGGTCATCACGCCAGTGTCAGGCGCGTAGCGGGCAAGCGTGGCGCGGTAGGCGGCGATGGCTTCGGCGTCGGTGTGGCTGCGGATGAGGAAGACAAGGTTGTTGGTGAAACCGCCCGAAAAGCTTTCGGTACCGATGGGAAAGTAAACGGTAGGCGGCGCGGGATCGCGCAGGCTGGCGTAGTGTGCGTCTTCCACCAGGCCGACGACACGGCAGGTTGCGTTGAGACGCGTTCGTTCATCGCTGGTTGACTGGAGTGTTTCGCCGATTGCGGCGCTATGAGGGAAGAGCACGCGGGCAGCTGCCTCATTCACCACGCAGGTGTCGTGATCGCGGTTATCGGCGGTGAACTCACGACCGGCAAGGATGCGTGTCCCCATAGTGGAAAAGTAGCCATCACTGACCTCGTTGAACGTGATCGAATGATCGACATGAGCCAGCGCGAGAGAGTGCACGATGGCCTTGGGCGCGAAGCCGGTGAGCGGTGTCACCCAGGTGTAGGCAGCCGCCTGAACACCTGGCGATGCGCGCAGGTTGTCCGTCATGGAGCGGTAGAGCGTCGTGATCTCGGCGGGTGTTTTGTGGAGCGCCTGGAACTGCGCGGTGACTTCCATGATGTGCGCCGGTTGGAATCCCGCGAGATTGTTCCGGAGTTGTAACAACGTCTGGCTGAAGAGGCCAGCGCCTAGCACCAGCACCAGGGCAAGCGCAAACTGCGCGGGAACAAAGATGCGTCGGCGCAGTGCGTTGCCGCGCTGCTGCACTCCCTTTGATTTGAGAAGCATCCCGGGCGAGGTGTGTCCCGCGATCCATGCCGGCAGGAAACCGAAGAGGAGTGTGGTAAGCAGAGCAAGCGCCGTGGTGAAGAGGAGCACGCGCGCATCGGGGCGGAGCACGGTCGATTCGCCCGATCCGGCGGGGGTGAGAAACGCACTGAGTGTTGCCGTGCTGGACCAGGCGAGGCCAGCAGCGAGCAGGGACCCGGCGATGGCCAGCAGCAGCGACTCAGTGAGGCACTGCTGCAGGATGCGTCCGCGCCCCGCTCCGAGTGCGGAGCGAACTGCAAACTCGTGCTGCCGTACCTGCACTCGGGCCAGTTGCAAGCCACCGAGATTCACGCAGCAGAGCAGCAGGACCACCAGCACGACGCCCTGGAGCAGACGGAGGGGCTGCCCATATTCACTGGCAAGATAGGAGAATCCGCGGCTCGCAGACTGCGCAGAGAGGGTGGCATTGTGGAAACGGGGGCTTGCGAGCATGGCCGGTGGAATGAGGGCATGCATGACGGAAGGACTTGTGGCTGCAAGTTCTGCATTGAGTGCGGAGAGGGAGACATCTGGCCGCAGCCGTCCGATGGCGATCCCGTAAAACTTTTCCGGATTCTTGTAGGGGTCCTCGTCCGGCGAAGGTGCGATCTCCGAACCGAAGTGCGCCGGGAGGTAGACCTTCGGCCGATGGCCAATGACCACGCCGGCAAAGCTGGGCGGACGTTACGCCTACGATGATGGCTGGGCGCGACGAGATTAAAAGGTGCTTTCCGATGATCTCGGGATTGCCGTGATAGTTGGCGAGCCAGAAGCCGTAGTCGAGAACTACCGGCCAGCCGCCCTCGGGCCCACCCGTTACATCGTCTGCACGGAGTGAGAAGCCGCCCCAGATAGGGACGAACGCCGAGCAAAGAGAAGATATTGCCGGTGACGAAATTACCGCCGATGGAGCGAAGCGTGCCGCGGTCGTCGGGGATGAAGAGCATATCGCCGCTCCACAGGGCAAGGTCGCGAGAGACCTGCGCTATGCTCGCGAAGGTGCTCGAACGTCCGAATGGATTGGCCGTCGATGAAATCGGTGCTGGCTGGGGCCGCGGAAGCCGATCTCCACTAGTCTGCTGGGGCTGCGATACCGGCAGCGAGCGCAGCATGACGTCATCGATGAGAGTGAAGATGGCGGCGTTGGCGCCGATGCCGATGGCGAGCGTGAGAATCGCGGTGAGCGTGTAGCCCGGGAGATTTGCGGAGCTGATGGAGGGCGAAGCGGAGGTCGGCCCAGAGATTTTCCAGCCAGCGCCATTGCCAGACTTCGACGCTGCGCTCGCGCGCCAGGGTTCGGTTGCCGAAGGCGCGGCGGGCTTCGCGTGCGGCCTCTTCGGGGTTGCGGCCACGCTCGACGAGCGCGGCCGTACGCTCGGCGATATGCTGCTCGATCTCTTCGGAGAGATCGTCTTTGGCGTGCTTGCGAAAGGCGAGATTGCGGAGCCAGGACATCTTTGAGCCCCTTTCAGTCGGAGTCGAGCACGAACTGGATGCCTTCGATCATCTGGCCGAAGGCGGCGGTTTCCCGCGCGAGGTGCTTGCGGCCTTTTGCTGTGAGCGAATAGGTGCGGACGCGGCGGTGGGTCTGCGAGGTCGTCCATTCGGCATCGACCAGTCCGGCTTTGAGCAGACGCTGCAGCGCGGGATACAGGGAGCCCTCTTCCACCTGCAGCAGATCCCGAGAGCGCTGCTGGATGCGGGTGGCGAGCGCGTAGCCGTGCAGCGGCTCGAGCTCGAGCGAGCGCAGCACCATGAGCTCGAGTACGCCGGGGAAGAGGTCGCGTTTGACGGGAGCTGGCATCACTGTTGTCTCGATGCCTAGACTAAACAGTGGTTGAAATCAGCGTCAAGTCGGGAGTCCCGTTCCGGGACACCCCAACTGTGTGGCGACGATCGCTTCTGCACCACTCCCGCTACCAAACAGCCCCAAGACGCTTTCCAGATGGTTCCCGGACGCTTTCCAGATGCTTCCCCAGAAACGCTCCCAATCGCGCTCCAAAGCGTCTCCAAAGGGCCTTATTCGGAACCAAAAACGACACCAAATCAGCTCGAAAGCAGGGCGCGCTGGGCCTCGAATAGCTCGCGGATACCCGCTTCGGCGTAGTCCATCATCTCCAGCATCTTTGCCCGGGGAAAGGCCTTTTGCTCAGCGGTGGCCTGCACTTCAACCAGGCCGCCGTCTTCCGTCATGACGATATTCATGTCGACTTCGGCCTGGGAATCTTCTTCATAGGCAAGGTCGAGGAGGACTTCGTCATCGACGATGCCCACGCTGGTGGCAGCCACGAGTTGCCGCAGCGGCGATTGCTTGAGCGTGCCCGCCTTGACCAGTCGATTCAATGCGAGCGCAAGCGCGGCGCAGGCGCCGGTGATGGCCGCGGTGCGCGTGCCGCCATCGGCCTGCAAAACGTCACAGTCAAGGATCACTGTACGTTCGCCGAGCGCGTGCATGTCGATCACAGCGCGCAGAGAGCGGCCGATGAGGCGCTGGATCTCGTGGGTGCGCCCGGAGATTTTGCCGCGCTCCGATTCGCGCGCGGTGCGGGTGAGGGTGGCGCGGGGCAGCATGCCGTATTCGGCGGTGACCCAGCCGCGGCCGCTGTTGCGCAGCCAGGCGGGAACGCCCTGCTCGACGGTGGCATTGCAGAGGACGCGCGTATGGCCGATAGAGATAAGGACAGAACCCTCGGCGGTGGCGACGAAGTCGGGTGTAAGCGAGACCGGACGGAGCTGCTGAGCGGTGCGGCCGGAGCGGATGCCGGGTGCCTTGGAGGGCGAATGGGGAGCGGGTGCCATAGAAAGCCAGTTTCCTGTAAGCGAGATGAGCGGATCGGAGGGAAGCGCGGCTTGTTTTAAGGAAAACCGCGTTTTTTTGAGTTCCTGCAGAGAATTCGCTCTGGGCTGATTGTATGGCAGCCGCCGGGGAGGGCTCGGAAGTGAGCGTTGTAAACCGCACATAATACATGGTGCCTGCCGCTTTGGTGGAGTGGGGTCACCGCGGTTGACCATTACTGAAGTCAGGTTTGAGACCATTTTCAGCACCATTCCCGGAATGAAATCTGGTTAGATTCGGACTGTAGAGATTGCACGGTTAGGCATGTAAGAAATGCACGATGCGGTTCTGGATCGGCAATTTTTCACTTTTTGAGGTGCTGCCTTGGACGAAATGCTAGGTATGGAGCATAGCGGGAACAGACTCCACGTTCTCGTCATTGAGGAAGACGACGCTACGCGATCGGCCTGTATGGAGATTGCGACACAAAGAGGCTTCTCAGCCGAAGGCCTGGCCGAAGCGCCCAATGCCCAACAACTGCTGCGCAACCACACCGTGGATCTGCTGCTGATGGAACTGAAGTCGACACGTCGGGACGGCATGCAACTGCTGGAAGAGGTCAAAGCGCTCAAGCCGGATACGGCAATCATCGTGATGACATCGACGACGACAATCGGTACGGCAGTAGAAGCGATGCGCGGCGGAGCGACCGACTACTTGACGAAGCCCTTCCTGATGGAGGAGCTGGGAACGGTGCTGGAGCGCGCGGCCAATCAGCGGCAGGCAAGCGGGGCCAGCCGAACACTGCGCGAGCGGCTGCGCAGCACGGGCGGCACCGGAAATCTGATAGGACGCAGCGAGGAGATGGACAAGCTCTACCGCATTCTGGCCAAGGTGGCGCAGAGCCACCATCCGGCGCTGATTGCGGGCGAGAGCGGAGCGGGCAAGGAGATGGTGGCGCGCACCATTCATGGACAGAGCGAGAATGCGTCGCAGCCCTTTCTTACCGTGGACTGCGGGGCGTTTGCGCCAGAGATGATCGAGCACGAGCTGTTCGGTTATGTGAAGGGCGCCTTTCCGGGTGCCCTGCGCAATGCACCGGGCGTGCTGGCTTCGGCGGAGCGCGGCACGGTGTTTTTGGACGAGATTGGCCAGTTGACACCGGAGCTGCAGGGCAAGCTGCTGCGGGTGCTGCAGGAGAAGGAGATTCGTCCGGCGGGCGCGACGCACCGCATTCCACTGCATGCCCGCATTTTGGCCGCGAGCAGCGTGGATCTGGCGGCTGCGGTGACCAAGGGGACCTTCCGCAAGGATCTGTATTACCGGCTGAACGTGGTGACGCTGCGGATTCCGCCGCTGCGCGAGCGACGCTCGGACATTCCATTGCTGGCGACTCACTTCCTGGATCGCATGTCTCGCGAAAGCGGAGAGAATTACACGCTGAGCGACGACGCGCTGCGCAGCCTGATGGACTATGACTGGCCGCAGAATGTGCGCGAGCTGGAAGGCGCGATCGAACGCGCTTGCACCATGGCGTCCGGCCCGGTGATCCACATGGGCGACCTGCCGGCGCAGTTGCAGAATCACGAACTGGGGTTGCGGCGCGAAGCGTCCCAGGTGCAAAGAGCGCAGTCGGCGATTGCACAGCCTGTAGCGATGCCGCGAATCACGCCGCTGGCGGAGCTGGAAAAGCAGGCGATCCTCAGCACGATCCGGCAACTGAAGGGCGACAAACTCCTGGCGGCGCGTCTGCTGGGGATCGGCAAGACCACGCTGTACAGAAAACTCAAGGAATACGGGCTGTCGGACAATGCGTTGCTGGAAACGCTGGAACCGATGAACGGGAGCAACGAATACAGAACCGGAGCATGAAGATGGGGCTGTGAAAATTGGGCTATGAACGAAACGAGGATAGGGCCATGAAAGAAAAGGTGAGCGCCGTACAGCGTGTGTTGCTGATTTCAGCACTGAACGGGGCAAAAAACTGTGCCGCGGCGATCATGCAGCAGATGGGACTGGATGTAGAGGTGGCGCCGGGACGGCGCGAGGCCCTGGATGCACTGCGCGCGGGCAGCTTTGCAGCGGTCATCGTGGAAGACTCGCTGGCCGAGGGCGATCCGCGAGGCGCCGAGGTGCTGTGGAAGATGGCCGGACTGGCCATTCCGATGCAGGTGAACTTTGCGCTTACCGGAAGCGCGCGGCTGATACGCGATCTGCGCGCGGCACTGGCGCGTCGCGAACAGGAGCAGGGCGCGGCGCAGCGGGCTGCACTGCGCGCCGTAGAGAGCGAGTTGCGGAATACCCTCTCCGGGTTGCTGCTGCACACGCAACTGGCGCTGCGGGAGAGCTCTCCTTCTCCGCAACTGGAACAGCGGCTGCGCTTGATGGCAGAGCTGGCGGGAAACCTGAAGCAACGGCTGGACGTTCCCCAGGCGTAGGTTCTTTGCGCTTTCAGCTTCCAGCATCCTGCGGACTGGACTCAGCAAGTGAATGTGCTGGTTGTTAAGATCGGCGCATGTCTCTCCACACAGAGATCACGCTGCGCACGTGCGTTCCCGGCGATGAAGAGGCGCTTGCGCTGGTGGGTGCCGCTACGTTTCTGGAGACCTTCGCCGGCCTGCTGACGGGCGCGGACATCCTGGCGCACTGCCGGGTGCAACATGCGGCGAGCCAATATGCTGCGTGGCTGGCAGATGCGAAGTACCGTCTGTGCGTTGCCGAGTTGAAGGGCGCGGCTGTGGGATTCGTGGTGCTGTCGCCGCCGGACCTGCCGGTCGCCGTGACTACCGATGACATCGAGCTGAAGCGTATTTATCTGCTGCATCGCTTTCAGGGCGGCGGATGGGGGCGCCAGCTCCTGGAGTGGTCAGTGGCGCAGGCGCGCGAGCTGGGAAAGCGGCGTCTGCTGCTGGGCGTGAAGGCAGATAACACGGCGGCGCTGGCGTTTTACGATCGCGTGGGATTTGTGCGGATCGGCGAGCGGAAGTTTCTCGTCGGCTCGATGTTGTGCGACGACTACATCCTCTCCCTCTCGCTGTGAATTCGGTTATTCGGGTGCTCGCAGGCTGGCGAGTGAATGGAGCTGTCGCCCTTCCGTGTCAAAGTTTTCCGGTGCGAGCCATGCCTCGAAGCCGCGACGCACGCGCGGCCACTCCTCATCGATGACGGAGAACCACGCCGTGTCGCGGCTGCGCTGCTTGTAGACGACGGCGTTGAGAAAGATGCCTTCGAAGCGGAAGCCGAGGCGCAGGGCAGCGCGACGCGAGGGTGCGTTGAGCGCATCGCACTTCCATTCGTAGCGGCGATAGCCAAGGTCGTCGAAGGCGTGGCGCATCAACAGGTACTGGAATCTCCGTTGCGGCGCGGGTTTGTTGCAGCGGCGGTGACAAATGGATGTGGCCGATCTCGATCGAGCCGTGCTCGAGTGCGATCCGCAGGTAGGCACAGAGTCCGGCGGCGCGGCCGGTTTCGTCGAAGAGGGTGAAGAAGAGCGGATCTTGGCTGGCGGCGTGTTTCTCCAGGCGCTGGCGCCACTCTTCCATGCTGGCTGGCGGGTTGGCGGGCAGGTAGGTAAAGCCGGCAATGCCGGAACTGGTGCACAACGGTTCGTAGAGAGCCTCGGCGTGCAGACCGGCGTCGAGCGGTTCGATATGCGAGTAGCGGCCGCGAAAGCTGCGGCGCTGCGGAAGCGGGCGTGGCTGCCAGTGCGGCATCGCACGGCCCAGGGGTTGTGACGGCTCTGCTGCGGAATGCTTTGCCATGGTCGTGAGACTGGCGACGAGACGCTGAAGCGCAGCGGTGATGGGCGCGGCGATAGGCGGATCGGTGACGAGCTGCTGCGGTGCGCGGACGTCACCGGTGAGCGGGATAGTGAGGCCGGGGTCGTTGAGGAAATCCGCCCCCATGGTGATGAGGGTCTCGCGCAGCGCCGCCTGTGCGTAGACGGAGCGCGGCGGAGGCGTTGAAGAGCGCGACCGGCTTGTGGGTGAACTCGATGCCGTCGACCAGCCAGTCAAGTGCGTTCTTGAGCGCGCCGGGGAGGCCATGCGCGTATTCGGGCACGGAGAAGACAACTGCGTCGGCCGCGCTGACGGCGTGACGGAGCGCCGCGACGGCGGCGGGTGGGATATCCGGAGGCGTGTCGGGCTGGAAGGGCGGGATGTCTGCGAGGCGGGTGAAGATCTCGAGCTGGGCCTGCGGAGGCGCGAGGAGCGCGGCGGTTTCCAGCAGGAGCAGATTGGTGGAGCGGGCGCGCAGGCTGCCGGAGATTCCGAGGATGCGGAGGGGCGTGCTCATTTTCAGATGATCGCAGGTGCGTGGATTTGACGGGGCAGCGAAGGTCGGGTGGAATGCCGTCATGCAGGAAGGACGGGCCAGCAGAACAGCAGAACGGGTTGCGATGCGGCGTGCTGCGCACCAGCTTTACGATGAGGCGCCACTGGTCTTCGCCGATCCACTGGCGCTGCGGGTGCTGTCGGAGGACGCACGTGCGGAGTTGCGGGCGCGGGAGGAGATGGAGCGGACGCATCCATTTGCGCGAGGGATGCGGGCGTTCCTGTGTGCGCGAAGCCGTTTTGCGGAGGATGCGCTGGACCGGGCGGTGGCGAATGGCGTGCGGCAGTATCTGGTGCTGGGCGCGGGCCTGGACACATTCGCGGTGCGCTCGGCGCTGCCGGGGCATCCGGTACATCCGGGCCTGCGCATCTTCGAGGTGGACCATCCGGCGACGCAGGCGTGGAAGCGTGCGTGCCTGGAGCAGGCCGGCGTTCATGTGCCCACTACGGTGACGTTTGTGCCGGTGGATTTCGAGCGCGAAGGGTTGATGGAGAAACTCGCGGCATCAGGCTTCGACGTGGATGCCCCAGCGTTCTGCTCCTGGCTGGGTGTTCTGCCGTATCTGACACGCGAGGCCGCCGTGGGGACGTTGCACGCGCTGGGCTCGTTGCCGCTGGGTAGCGGCGTGGCCTTTGACTATTCTGTCGCGCGGGAGTCCCTATCGCCGACGCAGCAGGCGGCGTACGACTGGCTGGCAGATCGCGTGGCGCGTGCGGGAGAGCCGTTCCGGCTGGGATTTGATCCTGCGGAACTGGGACAGCTCTTGCGGGGTTGCGGCTTTGGGCGAGTGGAGGATCTAGACAGCGAGGCGATCGCTGCGCGCTACTTTGCGGAGCGTACGGATGGGCTGACGGTACGCGGCGGTCTGGGACGGCTGGCGTGCGCGTGGCGCGAGTGATAGAGATCGTCAATTACCATGCAGAGGATCAGGAGGCGACATGGCGAAGGTGACGGGGTTGGGCGGTGTGTTCCTGCGGGCGCGGGATCCGAAGACGCTGACAGCGTGGTACGCGGAACATCTGGGTCTGCCAGTTACAAAGTGGGGTGGCGTGAAGTTTGTGTGGGATGAGTGCGCCGCGCCGGAGGGACATGGGGCCACAGCGTGGTCGCTGTTTCCGGCGGACACGGATTATTTCGGTGACGGTAAGCAGGCGGCGATGCTGAACTTCCGCGTGGATGACCTCGACGCCCTGCTGGCGCAACTGGCGGCGAAGGATGTGTGGATCGACCCGAAGCGGCAGGACGAGGCGTATGGGCGATTCGCGTGGATCAAGGATGGCGAGGGCAATCGCGTCGAGCTATGGGAGCCGCGGTAACCCGACGCGCACCAATTACGGAAGATACTTCGCGGGAATCGGGTTGGTGGGCGATTCTCCGTCCCAGAGAACGGTGACGACCCAGTAGCGGTTGCCGTCTTTGAGCAACTGGATGGAGTTGATGCCGCGCTGGAAGGGCGCGCCGTCTTTGGTATGGCGCGATTCGTAGGTGGAAAAGACGTGCACGATGTCGCCGAAGCTTTCGGTGGTGTTGTGGATGCCACGCTCAAAGAAGCCGTCCTGCGCGAAGAGAGGCGTCGCTCGCTCCTGATACTGCTCGGGTGTGTATGGCATGACATCGGCGCCGTTGCCGGTCTTGCTGCGGCGCACGGGGATGAGGCGCGCGTCGGGAACGAAGAGGGAGCGGAAGCGATTCCAGTCGCGCGGTTGGCTAGCCGGGCCGGAGATAACGTCATAGAGAGCGGCGAGAATTGCGTCGACTGACTGCACGTCGGCGGGATTGGCCTTGGGCCAGTCGGGATGCGCGGCGATGGAGCTGGGGAGTGGGGCCTTGGCGGTCTGCGCATCTACATGCAGCGGAAGAGTCGGCATCACGAAACAAAGAAGAGCAGTGAGGGCAAAGGACGTGCGTGTCATGCGGGGGAAGGTACCACAGGCAGCGCGGAACCGTCGCATTGTTTTGCGTCAGCAGCGGATTTGGCGGCCCGCTGGCGGAGTGGCTGTGGATGCGCGGCCGATCGTTTGGTCCGTTGGTCCGTCCCAATAGAATTTCGTGATGAGGGTGACGAGATGAAGGTTGCGGTGGTGACAGGGGCGGCGCAGGGAATCGGGAAGCGTACGGCAGAGGTGCTGGCAGAGGCAGGTTATGCACTGGCGCTGCTCGATCTACGGTCGTGCGATGCGACGCTGACGTCAGCTCGCGCGGCGGGCGCCGACGCGGCGGAATTCCTTGGCGATATCTCTGACGAGGGCGTAGTGATTCGCGCGGCCCGAGCAGTGACGAAGCGCTGGGGGCACGTGGATGTGCTGGTGAATAATGCCGGGATCAGCTTCATCACGCCAGCGGAGACGATGGAGGTCGTGGATTTTCGGCGCGTGCTGGAGGTCAACCTGGTGGCTCCGTTTGTGCTGGCCAGGCAGTTCGGCGCGATGATGCTGCAGCAGCGTGCGGGGAGCATTGTGAATGTGGCGTCGATCGCGGGAGTGATGGGGGTGAGCGATCGCTCGGCCTACAACGCCTCGAAGCACGGACTGATCGGGCTGACGCGTACGCTGGCGGCGGAGTGGGGCGGCCGCGGTGTGCGCTGCAATGCCGTGTGTCCGGGATGGGTGAAGACGGAGATGGATGCTGCCGATCAGGCGCGCGGGACTTACACCGATGCGGACATTACCGGGCGCAATCCGATGGGGCGGTTTGCAACGCCCGACGATGTGGCGCGGGCGATTGCATTTCTGGCTGATCCGGCGTAGAGCGGGTTCATCAACGGGCAGGCGTTGCCGGTGGATGGTGGCTGGACGATGGACGGGAGCTGGGAGAGCCTGCGGATGAGCAAGCGGTGAAGCAAGGATTGGCTCGCCAAAAGGAGTGGATGACCACTGCGCCTTCGACGAGCCGGGTTCTGATGGAAGAGAAGGACACTCACTCTTTTGTCATGTGGGCTTCGAATCCGACAGGCGAGATTTCGATTTGCGGCGTGGCCCAGCCGGCTGCGATGGCCATGCGACGGATTTCCTGGACCGGGTAGGCGCGCCTGATCAACATACCGCGGAAGACGAGCATTATGAACCAGCGGTTCAGCAGGTTTACGCCAAGGTGGTTGATGTATTGCCGGATGTCGCCAACGGAGACGTCGCGGCGCAGGTCGATGAGCCATGCCGTGCCGCCAGGGCGCAGCACGCGGCGCATTTCCGCGAGCGCTGTTACCGGTTCCGTAAAGTTTTTGAATGCGGCGCGGCAGACGACGAAGTCCACGCTGGCGTCGTCAAGGGGCAGGGCTGAGGCATTCCCCAGTTGAAAACGCGCTTGCACTCCTTCGGCGGCGGCGTTGCGCCGGGCGATCTCGACGAAGGTTTTGCTGATGTCCACGGCACGCACCTGCAGGCCGCGTTTGGCAAGCTCGATGGAAAGAAATCCCGGGCCTGGCGCGACCTCCAGAACCGTACCTCCAGGGGGAACCAGTGCCGAAATGCGCGCAGCCAGTTGCCTGATCTCGGGCATGCCCTTGCGCGTGGTGCGGTCGTACCAGCGGGCGACGCCGCCTTCCATGCCCAATCCCTTGTAAGCTTTTACTGCAGTTGTCATTTCGCTTATCCTCCATATATCTTATTAAATAAGATATATGGAGGATAAGACAAGAGGAGTTGAGTTGTCTATGGCGGTAAAGAAGAAATCGCGCGGTAGAGCAGGGGGCAGGGCAGACATTCTGGCGACGGTGCCGCCGCCGGTCACTGCGGAGGACCGAGTCGTACTCGAAATCCGTAAGTTCATCGCGGCGGTGATTTTTTTTAACACCCAGGCGGCGGAGAAGGTGGGGCTGAGCCTGACCGATATGCAGATGATCCATATGCTGCAACTCAATGGACCGGCGACGCCGGGCCGCCTGGCGACGTGGACCGGCCTGAGCAGCGGCGGCGTGACAGTGGCGTTGGATCGGCTGCAGAAGGCGGGTTACATTCGCCGTGAGCCGAACCCCGGCGACCGGCGCAGCCTGCTGGTGACACTCGTGCCCGTGCGCATGCGCAAGGTTGCGGGCATGTACGGCGATGTGGAGAGCGAGACGCGGCGGCTGCTGGCTACGCTGCCTTCGGGCGATCTGGAGGCGGTGATTCGATTTTTCGAGGTGCTACGGGAGGTTCGGAGAGGCCGTGACGATTGAGATGTCGGTAAAATCGGATTTCGATCGGAGCGCCTCATGGAGCGTCGCAGATTTCTTACAACGTCAGTGGCTGCCGCAGGGCTTGCGCTTGCGCACGAGGGCAACGCGCAGTCGCCGGCCGCCGCCTCAGCACGCGAGTACTACCAGATCCGCCGTTATCAACTGCAGGCGGGGCCGCAGACCAAGATCACCGAAAATTACTTCGGCGATGCACTGATTCCGGCGTTGACGCGGATGGGGATGGGCCCGATCGGCGCATTCAAGCTCGACTACGGGCCGGAGACGCCGGCGTTCTATGTGCTGATTCCGGGGCGCTCCATCGAGGCGCTGGCGACGCTGGATTTGCGGCTTGCGCAGGATGCTGAATTCATGAGGGCTGCGGAGCCGTTCTGGAATGCGCCTGCGACGGCGCCTGCATTTCTACGGATGGAGAGCTCATTGCTGGCTGCGTTTGAGGGATGGCCGCGGCTGAGGCCGCCGGCGACAACGGCGACGAAGAGCAAGCGCATCTTCCAGCTTCGGACGTACGAAAGCCCCAGCGACGCAGCGCATGTGCGCAAGGTAGAGATGTTTCACAAGGGCGAGTTCGAGATATTTGAGAAGGCGGGCTGTCACCCTGTTTTTTTCAGCGATGCGCTGATTGGTTCGCGATTGCCGCAGCTAACTTACATGCTGAGCTTTGCGAATCTGGCGGAGTTGGAAGCGGGCTGGGCAGCGTTCAGTGCCGATCCGGACTGGAAGAAGCTGTCGTCGTCGCCGCGGTATAGCTATGAGGCGATTGTCAGCAATATTTCCAATTTGGTTTTGAGCCCGCTGGCTACTTCGCAGATTTGATGGATAGGTAAGGTGGTCTGTCGACAAGCGGGGACTAGGAAGGCCCAGTCGCGACGAGTTGATCGACGGCCGACTGCAGCGCCTCAAACGGCTGGTCTGGCCCAGGGGCGGGCTGCAATTGTCCATTACGATCGATCAGAAAGATTGCAGGATATCGAGCGATATCTCGATAGAGGTCCGGAATATTCCCACGGACCGTAAGAAGCGGATAACTTACCGGTATCTCTTTCAGAAAATCCCTTTGCTTTGCGACATCTTCATCGGAAAGCCCGAAGACAATGAATCTTTGATTTCTTCGCGACTGATACAAGCGATCGAGCCGGGGCATTTCTGCCTTGCAAGGCCCGCACCACGTGGCCCAGATATTCACGAGGACTACGTCACCGCGGTAGTCGGCCAGGCGCTGGATTTTCCCGTCGAGGTCGAGGGTTTCAAAGGGGGGCGCAGCAACGTTTCGCATCGCCTGATTTCTTGACTGCTTCCAGCGCTGGATGCCATCCTCCGCTGGCTTCCAGACAAGAGCCAGCGAGAGGCACGCGATGACGAGGCCGATTTTGCCGGAGAGGAAAAGCGCGTGACGGCGGCTGTCTTTCCATGCGAGCACAAGCGTTAGCAGGAATGGCAGAATCATTCCCAAAGTCGCCAGGGAAAGACGGAAGAGCCAGTCTTTTTCCAAGTCCTTACTGAAGCTGGTCAGCGTTCCGTAGATAAGAACGTAAAGTACAAGCGCGGCCAGCGGAGAAAGGATTCCGCAAAGAAGAACGCGGTATTTGGCTAGCTTGTTCACGAGCGCGCCTGCAAGGTCTAACACTATACAGCCCGAGAATCGAAGAAGCCTGAGTTGTTATCAGTGGATGGTCTTCATCTTGCGCTGCATGTAGTCCATCATCACGTATTCGCCTAGCCGGTCCGGCGTCGTGAAGTAGGCTTTGCCGCGGCACATCGATGTCACCTTCTGGACGAACTGCACCAGGCCGAAGTCCTGCGCCAGCATGAAGGTGTTGACCATGATGTTCTTGCGCTTGCAGCGGCTGACCTCTTCGAGGGTTTCGGCGATGACCAGCGGATCCAATCCAAAGGCATTTTTGTAGATGCGGCCGTCGGGGAGGGTGAGCGCGGATGGTTTGCCGTCGGTGATCATGACGATCTGCTTCATGTCCTTGCGCTGGCGGTCGAGGATGCGCTGCGAGACGCGCAGGCCTTCGCGGGTGTTGGTGTAGTAGGGGCCGACCTTGACGCGCGCGATCTGCGAGACGGGCATCTCTTCCGCGGAGTCGTGGAAGAGGACGAGCGAGAGCGAGTCGCCGGGGTATTGCGTGCGGATGAGGTGCGAGAGCGCCATGGCGACGCGCTTGGCAGGCGTGAAGCGATCTTCGCCGTAGAGGATCATGGAGTGCGAGCAGTCGAGCATGACGACGGTGGCGCAGGAGCTTTGATACTCGGACTGATGGACGTGCAGGTCGCTGTACTCGATGTTGAGGGGAACGGTGAGGCCTTCGCGGGAGAGCGCGCTGTTGAGCGTGGTGGTGACGTCGAGGTTGAGGACGTCGCCGAACTCGTAGGGCTTCGCGGCGCCGGAGGCCTCGATGCCGGTGGCCCAGTGGCGCGTGTCATGGCGGCCATAGCTGGCTTTGCCGAGTGAGCCGAGCAGGTCGCGCAGCGTTTTGAAGCCGAGGAAGTCGAGGCTCTTGTCGGTGACTTCGAAGCGCGCCTCGGTCTCTGGCCGGCCGGTGTTGCCGGGACGGTTGGCCGCCTGCGCGGGATCGTGCGGCGCATCGATGGAGACGTACTCCTCCTGCTGCATGCGCTCGATCATGCGGTCGATGAGCTGTTCGACCTGTTCGGCGGACATTTGCTGGAGTCGCTGCTGTCCGTCTTCGTCGAGCAGGTCGCCGACTCAAGCGCCTGGCGGATGGCCTCGCGGAGGTTTTCGAGCGTGTGGTCGCCGTTGAGCTCGGAGAAGCGCGAGTAGGGGTCCTGGAAACCGGAGTCGAGCAGATAGTCGGAGAGGGCCTTGAGCAGGTCGTCCATCTCGATCTCGGAGGCGAGGTCGCCGGTGTACTTGGTGTAGCGGACGCGCTTCATGCTCTAAGCCTAGACCTACTGGATGCGTCGACGCCAGACGCTGGCTGCAGGAGGGTCTATTTGCTGAAGTGCTCGAGCAGGTTGTCGCTGTCGCGATCGACGGAGCGAAGGGTGTAGCCGGCCGCGAGAAACGGCTGGAGACAGTCTCCGCAGGTGCTGCTGAGCGTGCCGTCGAGGGGGCTGTAGACGTAGAAGTCGCGGTATCTCGCGAGGAAATCGGGGAAGCTGATCGCGCGAAGATCCTTGAGGCGCATCCACTGTTGGTCGCGCCGGTAATCCACCAGCGTGGTGTCCTTTGGATCGGGCAGGCCGAGATACAACCGGGAGCGCAGTTCGGGCGATGCGTAGTAGTAGAGGTAAAGATACGTGTGCACCTCCGTCACCAGGATGGGCTGCAGTATCGTGATTGTCGAGCACAGCGGAGTCGCGCCGCAGGGGCTGATGTGGATCGGGAGGGAAAGCGAAACGGCTTGCGGGCTCGACCTGGTCAAGGTCTGCATGGTGCCAGCGGCAAAACGCGGCGACGGCGGTGTCGGCGGTGAGCAGGAAGAGCATCGCCACGATGAGGCCCTTTTGCCGCGAAAGCGCGTCGGGTGGGTATGGCAGTGGCCTGCGCCAGGAGGATGGCATACCCTGCGGCGGCTGAGAGGAAGTAGCGGTCGAAGAATGGTCCGTGACTGATCTTGACGCCGATGGCTCCGATGACCGCGATGCAGGCAAAGATTGCCGCAAGCCAGATTTCTTCCGGCAGGAGGCGCAGTCGCGTGTCATTGCTCGTTGTTGTCTGGAAGAGGCTCATTTCCGGCGTTTGCCCGCTCCACAGCGAGCAACAGGAGAAAGAGCAGCAGGAGAGCCAGCGCCGGTCCTGCCATGGCGAGCAGATAGTGCTGAATCACCTCGTAGGGGTGAATATGCAGTCCGCCGCTGAGCGGGTTTCCCGAACGAAAGCCGCGAATCATCTGCAGATAGAGCGGGGCGACACACAGGGGCGTGATCAGCAATACTGCCGCTGCGCCGGGATGAAACTTCCAGCTCTTCACCAGGCCCAGAAACTCCACGGCAAGGAACGGCACAAACAGGTAGACGGAGTAGACGTGCGTGAGGAGCGCGCCGAGCGAGCATAGCCCAAGCGCCAGCGTCCACCAGGAGTAGACTCCGGCCCTGTCGTGCGCGCTGCCAGCAGACCAGCATCAGCCCGCACCATCCGAGGACACAGCCATGGGGGCGCGCCTCGTAGGCGTACGTGTGCGCCAGCGTGAAGAGGGGAAAGAGTGCCGCAACGCATCCATACAAAGGCCCGAGGCGCCGGTTCACGAAAACGAAGATGCAGATGCAAAAGACCCAGACCCCCAGAATGGCCGGAAGACGGGTGGCGATGAGCCCTTCGCCGAAGAAGTGCTGGCCCCATCGCGTGAACAGATAGAAGAGCGGCGGATTTAGGTCCGTACCGGCGATGACGGCGGCCCAGGTGGCATGAAAGCTGGGCAGGCGGCAGAGATAGACGGTAAAGAGCTCGTCGTACCAGAAGGTTTTGAGCGAGGCGCGAAGGAAAATGTCCGCGAAATAGAGAGCCGAGATCAGCAGGAAGGCGATCACTATCATGTTGCGCGAGCGGCTTCTTTGCGAAGGATCGCCCGCGATGGCGGATGCTGATGATGGAGAAGCCATAGGTGATAAGGGATGATTGTAGAGCGAAAGTCCGGCATGGGGCGGGCGATCGAAGGCGATCGAGGTAAGGATGGCGGCTGATCTGCGGCAATTGACGGTGGTGCTGGTGCGGACACGCAATCCGTTGAACATTGGCGCGGTGGCGAGGGCGATGCAGAACTTTGGCGCGCGCGAGCTGCGGCTGGTGGCGCCGTTTGAGGCGTCATTTCGTGAGGCGCGTTCAGCCGTGGGTGCGGGTGCGGTGCTCGGCGAAGCGCGGGAGTTTGCGAGCGTTGCCGAGGCGGTGGCGGACTGCCGGCTGGTGATCGGCACGACGGCTGCGCAGCGTCGTGAATTGCAGCAGCCGCTGGTTGGACTGGAGGCGGCGGCGGGGCGGGTGCATGCGGCGCTGGCGGAGGGGCGGGTGGCGCTGCTCTTCGGTTCGGAGAAACACGGGCTGAGGCGTGAGGACCTGGAGCATTGCCATTGGCTGGTGCGGATCGCGACGGAAGATGCGCAGCCTTCGATGAACCTGGGGCAGGCAGCGGCGGTGTGCCTTTGGGAGTTGGCGCGCGAGACCGCGACGCCAGCCGTGACGGGCGAGGCGCGGGCGGCGTCGGGAGAGCTGGAGCGGTTGGGTGCGCTGCTACTGGAGCTGCTGGAGGCGGGCGGTTATACGCATTCGCAGACCGCTGCCAGTACGGAGAGCCGAGGTGCGGCGGATGCTGCGCCGTTGGCATGTCACCGATGCGGATACACATCTGCTGATGGGGATGGCGCGGAAGCTGCTTTGGAAGGTGCGACAGAGCGATGTTTCGGGCGGTGGCACGGGGTAATGCGCGGTCAGGGTGTGACGACGATGGGGATGACGTTGGAATGGACGGTGGCATACGCGTCCTTTGGCTGGAGTCCGCCAGCGTCCGGGCGATGGCTCTGCCAGGTGGCCTGAATGAGGTACCGGCCCGGTTGGGTCAGCTCCTGTCGCGCACCGAAGAGGGAGGTGTGCAGAAATCGCCGGTTGCCGATCACCAGGGGCACGTTGTTATTTGCCGGTTCGGATGCTGGCTCACAAGGATCGACGCTGCCCTGCAGTTCCTTTCCATTGTCCACGTCATCGATCACGATAGAAAATCCCTCGCAGTCGGTGCTGGAAATGGGACCGGGTGCGGCGATGTCCTCATAGATCAGAAGCAGAGGAATATCTTGGCCGGCGCGGAACTGTCGACCCTCGATCTGAAGACCGACTCCAACGCCCTTCTCCTGATGGAGCGCGACAAGGTCCGAAGGATCAACAGCATGCTGTGTCCTATCGGCGACGAGGGCATCCGCATAAAGGTGTTCCATGTGCAATTGCGCGGCGCGGCTGTGGGCGGAGACGTTGCGATGGCAGCCGGACGCGAGCAGCAATAAAGAGGCGACGATAGGGCTGAAACGCATGGTGAGACGCATGGACAGATGCCTTCGTAACCATGCTGCGATTTGACAATCTGGCTTCGCAATGGCACTTTGGTAGCGATGACGTTCCGCGCCAGCAGCCGATTTAGCTTTGCTTTCCGTTATTGGTTTCCGATAGCGGCCTCGGCGGCGTGTGCGCATCCAGATCCCAGATGATCTAAAAGCAGAGCGCAAAAGTCCCTAAGGCCGCGATTCCCATCGCGGCCTTTTCGTTTTTCCGCGAACACAACCGACCTGAATGCAACCGGAGAGAGGCCATGAGCGACGCAGCAGCGGTTTTAGAGGCTACAAAAGCTGGTTCAGAGATGAGATGCGCGGCTCAAGGCCAGCCGGAGAAGCGCCCGGAGCGGTTAACGGCGAGGCGACATGCAACTCATACGACAGTGGTGCGGGTTGGGGATATTGCGATTGGCGGCGGCGTGCCGGTGGTGATCGCCGGACCGTGCTCGGTGGAATCGCGGGAGCAGTTGCTGGCCGCGGCCGCCGGGGTCAAGGCTGCGGGCGCCACGCTGCTGCGCGGGGGAGCCTATAAGCCGCGAACGTCGCCCTACGACTTCCAGGGGCTCGGCCTCGAGGCGCTGCTGATCCTGCGGGAGGTCTCGGAGCGGACGGGACTGCCGGTGGTGAGCGAGGTGATGAGCACGGACGACATCGACGTGGTGAGCGACCACGTGGAGATGCTGCAGGTAGGCGCGCGCAATATGCAGAACTTCGCGCTGCTGCGACGGCTGGGCAAGGTGCGACGACCGGTGCTGCTGAAGCGCAGTCCAGCAGCCACGGTGAAGGAGTGGCTGCTGGCGGCGGAGTACATCCTGGCCGGCGGCAACGATCAGGTGGTGCTGTGCGAACGCGGGATTCGCTCCTATGACCCGGAGCTGCGCAACACCTTCGACATTGGCGGCATGGTGCTGGCGAAGACGATGACGCATCTGCCGGTGATCGCCGATCCGTCGCATGCCACGGGACGGCGCGATCTGGTACCGGCTCTTTCGCGTGCGGCGCTCGCCGCGGGTGCGGATGGGCTGATTGTGGAGGTGCATCCGCGAGCCGGAGCGGGCACTTTCTGACGGGGCACAGTCGCTGAATCTACAGGGTTTCGCCGCTTTGATGCGGGATTTGCCCAGGAGAATGGCCTGAAAGTACCGTCGCGGGGTGACGTTTGTCCAAACCGTGCATCTCTCTATAAGCACCGAGACAACCCAACAGGAGATTTGCATGAGTACAGAGGTGTCGCTGTTGTTTCGCGACTACGAGATGGGACCGCTGCACCTGAAGAACAGGATCGTGATGGCGCCGCTGACACGCGCCCGGTCCAGCCGTGCTGCGGTGCCCCCCGAGTTTGCAGAGGAGTACTACAAGCAGCGCACCGGCGCGGGACTGATCATTTCCGAGGCGACCAACATTTCACCGCAGGCCATCGGCTATGCCTTTACCCCAGGCATATGGAGCTCGGCGCAGGTAGAGAGCTGGAAGCGTGTGACGCAGGTGGTGCACGAGGGCGGCGGCCTGATCGTGATGCAGCTCTGGCATACGGGCCGCATCTCGCATCCGGAGCTGCATGGCGGTGCCTTGCCGGTGTCGGCATCTGCGATTCAACCCGGAGGCGATGCGTTCACCTATGAAGGGCCAAAGCGGCTGCCGACGCCGCGCCCGCTGGGGACCCACGAGATTCCGGGCATTGTGGAGGATTACCGGCACGCGGCGGCGAATGCGCGGCTGGCCGGTTTCGATGGTGTGGAGGTGCACTCCGCGAACAACTATCTGCTGGAGCAGTTCATCCGCGACAGCACAAACCGTCGCACGGATGAGTACGGCGGCTCGGTGGAGAACCGGCTGCGCTTCCCGCTGGCCGCGGTAAATGCGGTCACCGAGGCGTGGGACGGCGGCGAGCGCGTCGGCGTGCGCATCTCTCCCACGACTACGAGCCCGGGCGAGACGCCGCTGGACAGCGATGTCATGGGCACCTACAGCCAGTACATCGATGGGCTGAACGCATTGGGCGTCGCATACCTTCACGTGATCGAAGGTGTGACGCGAGAGACGCGCAAAGTGCCGGCCGGCGTTGACTTCCTGACGCTGCGGCGGCGCTTCCGTGGCAGCTATCTGGCGAACAACCGCTACAGCAAGGATATGGCGGAAGAGGCGCTGAACTCCGGCCGCGCAGACCTGGTGAGCTTTGGCCGGCCGTTCATCGGCAATCCCGACCTGGTGCAGAGGATGCGCGACGGCTCGCCGCTGGTGGAGGCTCCGAAGGAGACTTACTACGGTGGCGATCAGAAAGGGTACAGCGACTGGCCTACGCTGGCTGGCG
The DNA here is from genome assembly GCA_963815025.1 of uncultured Acidobacteriaceae bacterium. GTDB lineage: Bacteria > Acidobacteriota > Terriglobia > Terriglobales > Acidobacteriaceae > KBS-83. Next base: position 35,974 of record CAWFFD010000003.1, read on the forward strand.
CGAAGAAACCGTAGCGGATACCTGCGTTGTTGCGCCGAGAACGCCTTCCTCATTGGGGAAGGCGTTTTTGTTTCTCCGTTTTCGTTTTCAAAGTACCGTTTCCTTGCCAATGTTCACGCGCAATTTGTCGCAAGATGCGACCGCTCAGAACGACAGGTCAGCTATATTAGCTGCCAGCCAAAACACAAAAAATCGGATGGCCAGGTGAATCGTGCATGAGCGAATTAGAGATATTCACAATGGTGCTGCCCGTGCTTGTGCCCGTGCTGGTTGGGTGGCTGGTCGTTCGGCTCAAATTATTGGGAAGTCAGGATTCAAAGGCACTCACCTCCGCATTTCTCTATATCTTTTTGCCTGCGCTGATTGTGGGCCATCTTGCAACGCAAAACCTGACGCAGTTGTTCGACGTACGTTTCATTCTGGCCACCGCCGCCCTGATGTCGCTGATCTATGCGGTTGTTTTTGTGATCCATAAGTTTGTGTTGCGGCGGTCTGTGGCGACAACTGCGTTAGCCGCGTTTGCGTGTTCCAAGTTCAATGCGATGGTGGTGGGGCTGCCGCTTCTTCTGGTCGCGATCGGACATTGGGCGATCATCGCGGTCGTCATCAACCTGCTGATCGGGTACTTTACGATTCTGCCGGTGACGCTCTTCCTGCTGGAGATGGAAAAGGCGCGGCAGGCAGGACACGGCACGCGATACGGAGTCGTGATTGCCAGCGCGCTCCGGCATGTCGCACTGGATCCGTTGGTGCTGGCCACCGTGGCCGGTCTGCTGATCGCGGCGCTGGGGGTGGGCTTGCCGAAATGGTTGAGCGACAGCTTATCCATCCTCGGAGCCGCTGCGATTCCGGTTCCTCTGGTGGCAGTCGGGATGACGATCAGCGCTTCCACCGTCAACGACTCCTTCCGCGAAGCTGTGTGGGTCACCCTGGTGCGAGTGGTTGTTTCTCCGATCCTGGCGGTTGAGTTTGCCCGACTCTTTGGGCTCTCCCCGCTCTACTCTATTGCGCTCGTCATTTCCTTCAGCCTGCCAACGGCAAAGATGGCGTTTGCACTGGCAGAGAAGCATGGCGTCTACGAAGAGCAGATGGCAGCGATTGTGACGATGACGACAATCTCGCTGATACTTGTGTTTCCCGCATTCATCTGGATATGCGAACGCCTTTGGCCAGGCGTGATTCAAAAAGGCCATCTACCGGGGCCGATGTAGAGATGTCACCGTACCTTTAATTCAAGCCGCTGCGCTGTTTGTTGGAGCGGCGCTGCTGCCATTGCTCGTACTCGCGGGCTTCATCGCGGCGCTCCTGACCACGCTCGGCACTGGTGCGGGCGCGTTCCTGCGCGGTGAAGCCGCGCTCCTCGCTGCGGCTGAGCTTCTTGTGCGCGTAGAGGCCTTCGAGGAGAAACTCCGCGGCGGCGATGATCTTTTCCGCCGCATCTTTCTGCTGGATGCCGAGCGGGGAGAGCTTTTCGAAGAGACCCTGGATCTGCTCCAACTCGGCAAGCGTGGCCTTGGCGGACTGGCTGTCCTCGATCTTGACCGAGCCGCCGAGGTTGAACCACTGCTCAATCTGCTGCGTGTTGGTGTCGGCGAAGTATTGGTCGTAAACGCGCAGGATAGCGGTGCGGATGATCTCGCGGACAACGACGTCGGCGCCCTTCATCTCGCCTTCGTATTCGAGCTCGATTTTGCCGGTGATGCCGGGGAGTGCCGTGTAAATATCGCCGACGCGAGGGAAGACAAGCGATTCGCCGTGCAGGAGTGCGCGTCGCTCCGCATTCGAGACAGCGAGCTCCATGGTGGAGATAGGCAGCCGTTGCGAGACACCGGAGCGTTTATCGACCTTCTTGTCTTCGCGGGCGACGAAGGCAATCTGCTCGATGATTTCGTAGATGTAGTCGGGGATTTCAGTGGCGTGCGAGCCGCGGGCGCTCCACGACTCCTGACGCGTGATGGCGATGCCCTCGGTGATCGTCTGCGGGTAGTGCGTGCGGATCTCCGAGCCCATGCGGTCTTTCAGCGGCGTGACGATTTTGCCGCGCGCGGTGTAATCCTCCGGATTGGCGCTGAAGACGAGGGCGACATCGAGGGCGAGGCGCACGGGATAGCCCTTAATCTGCACATCGCCTTCCTGCATGATGTTGAAGAGGGCAACCTGGATTTTGCCGGCGAGGTCGGGCAGTTCGTTCACAGCGAAGATGCCGCGGTTGGCGCGCGGCAGCAGGCCGTAGTGCATGGTGAGCTCATTCGAGAGGTCGGCGCCTGAGCGCGCGGCCTTGATGGGATCGAGATCGCCGATCAGGTCGGCGACGGTGACGTCCGGGGTAGCGAGCTTTTCGACGTAGCGATCCTCACGCGTCATCCACGCGATGGGCGTAGCGTCGCCGCGTTCGGCGATGAGATCGCGCGCATACTTCGAGATCGGCCGATAGGGGTTGTCACGAATCTCCGAGCCGGCGACGTACGGAGCGATGGGATCGAGCAGCTGCGTGAGGGCGCGCAGGATGCGGCTCTTTGCCTGCCCGCGCAGACCGAGCAGGATGAAGTTCTGGCGGGACAGGATGGCGTTGACGATCTGCGGAATGACGGTGTCGTCGAAGCCCACGATACCGGGAAAGATCGGCTCGGCAACTTTCGCAGAGGCCTGATCCTGCAGACGCCGTATGAGGTTGGCGCGCAGTTCGTCCTTGACGCTGCGGCAGACGGCAGCCTCTGTGAATTCCTTGCTGGTGCGCAGCTCTCCAAGCGTGGCCGGCAATGCCGGGCTGGACGGCGTTGTTTTCTGCGGCATGCGGGGAGAACCTCCTGGCACTGTGGCAAGCACTGTCTCTACTGTACTGTTTCGAGCGACAGATGTGGGACGAGGCTCACCGAGATGCCGGGGCCAGCCTACATGATGTGCCCATTGCTGGAGGCGCGCTCGCTGGTCGTGGCAGCGCTGCGCAGTTTGGGCAGGATGGCGCGGTAATAGCTCGAAAGTGTCTCGGTGCGTTCGGCATCCGAGCGCATGGCGAGGAGCTCCTGCTGGAAGTTCAGGTCCGCCGGCATGACGGCCGCAAGAAGATAGGCAACCGGCGCATCGAGATCGAGATGCATCGAGGCGTGGCTTGATCCCATCAGGTGCAAAGCCTCGAAGTGAAAGGCTACGCATTCCTCGCGCGCGGCGCGGGTTGCGGCCTGCGCCGTGTCGGGGAGGAGATCGACTTCGGCCTGCAGGAAGCCGCGGCTGTTGTCCAGTTGCACGATTTCAAAACGCTCGACGCCCTGGGTCAGGATATCGCTTCGTCCATCGGGGTAGCTTTGCAGCACGTGTATCACCTGCGCGGTGCAGCCAACAACGGCAAGGCCGTCGCGCTGCGCACGCACGACGCCGAAGGCGGCATTGCCGGCGATGCACTCGGCGATCATCTCGCGATAGCGCGGCTCGAAGATATGGAGTGGCAGCGGCACTCCAGGGAAGAGCACGACATCGAGCGGAAATAACGGAATCTTCATACGCGCGCACATCTTTCGGGCTGCGCCGCAGGCTCAAGAGAGAACGGGAAGAGGTTTTTCAAGAGGGGGCCCATCCTATGCTGGAGGATTCGAATCTTCACCTTCGCGATCTCGTGCTCGCGTTATTATGCGCCCCGAGCGATCACAGTTTGCGTGCGTACTGCGCCCCTTGCCGATTTGGGTCTTCGTTACGCGAAAAGGAATGGGACGAGCGCCCGGGGATGGTGTCGCATTTGCGCCCATCCGGTGCTGCGCCCCACCGAATCAGACCGAAAGTTCATCCAGCATGGCGCTCATTTCGCTCAATGCGAGGGCGTTGCCGGTGCGGCGTGCTGCGGCGACTCCAGCTTCCAGACGCTGGCGTGCTTCGCCGTCGCGGCCGCTTTTGAGAAGCAACTGGGCGGACATCTGGTAGCCGGCGGCATAGTCGGGATGCGCAGTGGTGAGTTGCTGGAACTGGTCGAGGGCGGTGGCGGTGTCGCCCTGACTGGCGTGCTCCATGGCCAGGCCGTAACGTGCGAAGGCATCGTTGGGATTCTGCGCGAGAATTTCCTGAAGAAGTGCAATTTTGTCCATGTCGATCGTGCCCCTTGCGGTTCCTCCGTTGACCGTAGCATGCCTGCAGCGGACCCTGCATTGCGGGTTTGGGCGCGATGCCCGACACTGGAGGGTACCCGTTTTTCACAAATACGGTGGTCTGGCCGGCGGTCGCGAAGAGCAGCTTTTCTTGACGGAAAGCTGCGCCGAGTTTCTTTCAAGGCCAAAGGTATTGTGAAAACGGGGTAGCTTCCAATACGAAAGAGACGCACGATGGACTTTACCGCTCAACTGCCTACCCGCTCGGTTGCCGAATCACGCAGCGAAATGACGGAGCTGATCCTGCCGAACGATACGAACACGCTGGGCAATCTGCTGGGCGGCCGGCTGATGCACTTCATTGACCTGGTGGGCGCGATGGCGGCGTACCGGCATGCGCGGACGCATGTGGTGACGGCCTCGATGGATCACATCGATTTCATCGCGCCGGTGCATGTGGGCGATCTGCTGATTCTGAAGTCGTCGGTGAACCGCGCCTTCAACACCTCGATGGAGGTGGGGGTGAAGGTGTGGGTGGAGAACACGATCGCGGGGATGTACCGGCATGTGGCGTCGGCGTATCTGACGTTCGTCGCGGTGGACAGCCAGGGGCGGCGCGTCCCGGTGCCCAGGCTGCAGCCCGAGACGGAAGAAGAGAAGCAGCACTACGAGGACGCGGCGCGACGACGGGAACTGCGTCAGAAGGAACTGGAGCGCAAGCGTCAGGCGAAGCCGCGAGAGGCCATGATGGATGGCGCAGCGCGGCCCGACGATTACTCGACAAAGTAGAAGCCTGCTGCGGCCCCTGTTCTCAGACGCAGGATGCGATGGCTGCAAAGAGGCGATCGATGTCGGTGGCGTCGTTGTAGAGGTGCGGCGAGACGCGAACGGAGTCTCCGCGAATGCTGACGTAGACCTTCGCCGCGGCCAGCGCGGCAGGAAGCTTTTCAGGCAGGCCGTTGCGGAAACGGATGCCGATCATGTGTTTGGAACGCTGCTCCGGCGGAGCGACGTCGTAGCCGGCGGCGAGTGCGCGCTGCGCGATTTCTTCGGTGAGATACGAGATCGATTGCTCGATGGAGGCGATGCCCCAGTCGAGAACCTGCTGCAGGCCCGCAGCACACATCGGAGCAGAGATGAACTGGGTGAACTCGCCCACATCAAAGCGGCGTGCGCCGGGCTGGAAGTCATCGCGGTAGTCGGTGAGACGTGTGAAGTCGGAACTGCCACGTCGGGGCATCCACGATTGCTCGATCGGCATGCCCTGCTTCTGCCATTTCGGCGATGCGTAGAGATAGCCAAGCCCGTAAGGACCGAGTTGCCACTTATAGCCTACGGAGACCAGGAAGTCGGGCTGGATGCTGGCGAGGTCCATGGGTGTGGCGCCGAGCGCCTGGCTGGCGTCGATGACGAACGCGGCACCCACCTGACGGGCCCGCTCGCCAACGCGGACGAGATCCACGATGGTGCCATCCATCCAATGACAGCGCGGCACGCAGACGACGGCAGTACGGATGTCGATAGCGCGGAGGACAGATTCCGTCCAGCCGGAGCTGGAATCGCGCTCGACAGTGACCATGTGCGCGTTGTGCCTTTGTGCGGCTTCGCGCCAGGTGAGGACATTGGAAGGGAAGTCCTGCGCAAGCAGAACGATGGAGTCGCCGGCTTTGATCTCGACGTTGGCAGCGGCCACGGCCATGCCATAGCTGACGGCGGGAATCAGCGCCACAGAATTGGCGCCAGTGCCGAGGACTTTGCCGGCGAGCGTGCGGAGCTCTTCGGCGGAGGAGAACCAGTTTGCTCCGGTGAGGGTCCAGGGCGTCGCCTTGATGCGCACAGCCTCAAGTCCCGCAGCGGTGACGGATTTTAGCTGGGGCGACATGTTGGAGCAGTTCAGGTAGGTGATGCCGGCAGGGATTTCGAAGAGCTGTGCGGCCGATTGAGCTTCCATGTCAACAATGCTGGCACGGGCAGCGCATGGCCAGACACGCTAATCTTAAGAGATGGGCTGAGGCGCGGAAATTTCACGACGAGTGGATAGCGCCGAGATGCCCAGGGAGTGATTCGGAATGGGAGCACATGGACAGCAGATGCCGCAGCCGCAGTCGCTGCCGGGAGTGAAGGCAATCATTGCGATCGGTTCGGGAAAGGGCGGTGTCGGTAAGACCACGCTTGCCGTGAACCTGGCGATTGCGATGGCGAAGCTGGGACACAAGGTCGGGCTGGTGGATGCGGACATCTACGGGCCGAATGTGCCGCTGATGATGGGCGCGACGGCGCAGCCGCGGGTGATTGAGGGCAATCGCATTGAGCCGCTGACGGCGCATGGGGTGAAGATGATCTCGGTGGGCTCGCTGACGCCGGGCGACAAACCGCTGGTGATGCGCGGACCGATGCTGCACCAGATCATCCGGCAGTTTCTGCAGCAGGTGGTGTGGGGCGAGCTGGATTACCTGATCGTCGACCTGCCACCGGGCACGGGGGATGTGGTGATCTCGCTGGTGCAGACGGTGCCGCTGACTGGCGCGGTCGTGATCTCGACGCCATCCGATGTGTCGCTGCAGGATGCGCGCAAGGCGCTGGAGATGTTTCACCAGGTGAATGTGGAGGTGCTGGGCATCGTCGAAAACATGAGCCAATTCACCTGCCCGCATTGCGGTGAGGTGATCGACATCTTCTCCAAGGGCGGCGTGGAGCGGACGGCGCAGCAGTTCAAACTGCCCTTCCTGGGATCGGTGGAACTGGATCCGAATATCCGGCATGGGGGCGATCGCGGATTGCCGGTGGCTCTCGCGCCGGAGCAATCGTCTGTAGGAACAGCGAGCTTCTACGCGATTGCGCGCAAGCTGATCGAACGTGCGGAGGAGCGGCGGTCCCACGAGCAGAATGTATTTGAGATCACGTAGGATCGCGGAAGAACGATGCAGAAAACTAAGGGCGCCTTTGCGGGCGCCCTTAGTTCTGCCTGTGGCTCGATGGCTAGTGTTTGCCCAGAAGGCCGCCCAGCGACTTGCCAAGGCCCTTGGTGGGTATTTGAGAGGGAAGCCCTTTCTTGCCGAGCAGGCTGCCGGCATTCAGAGGTCCGGTTCCTCCACCGGTGAGCCCTTTCATATCGGGCGTAATGATGGGGCTCGATGCGGTGCCCGTGATGGTGACTGGAATGCCGTTCTTCAGTGCACCGCCCACCAAGCCACCGGCCGTGCCGCCGATCATCGAAATCGCCGAGGTGGCTGCGCTGGCCACGCCGCCCTGCAGCTTGGCGACGACATGGAAGTTCAATGCTTTCGCCGGCGAGACGGTGCCATTTCCGGTTGCCGTACCAAGACCGGCGACAGTGAGCAGAAGATTCTGGGCCTGGATTCCGCCGCCTGCTTCACGCAGGTTGAGGCTGAGAATCTGGACCACGGTGCCGGTGCCGGGCTTCGCGCCGACAAGCGCAGCCGCGGGTCCCATCTTCGAGGCAAGGTCGAAACCGGCGAGCGTGGTGTTGCTCAGGCGCACCGGACCGCTGATCACGGGCGCATCCGTGGCGCCGGTGACGGCGAGGTTGGTGGTGAGGGTTCCGCCCTGCAGCTTCGAGCCAGAGGGCATCTGTATGCCGAGTGCAGGGAGGAAATCCTCGAGATCGTTGATCGGTGCCCCCTGGGTAGACGCAGTAGCGTTGAGCGTGGTCTTCGCGCCCTGGGTCTGGTAGCTGCCAGCGATGTTGAAGAGGGCCTTGCCGTAGGCGAGAGTGGTGTTCTGCAACTGGCCGGTGAGCGAGGCCAGGTTCTGATCCATCGTGAAGTTGACGTGCACGGGACGCGGCGCGGGCGAACCGTTGACGGCCAGCTTGAGCTGCGTTGCGTCGATGGTGCCCTGCACGTGCGCGGTCTGGCCATTCGATGTGAGGTCGGCATTGAGATCCGCAATACCCGCGACGCCGGCTGAGGGAGGAACGAAGCCACCGCCCACGAGGTCGGCGTGTTTGACTTCGATCTTTGCCGTGAAGGGAGTCTTGGAGGCGTCAGCCTGGTTGAAGGGGCCGCCCTTGCCGCTGACCGAAACGGTACCGTTGCCGGGGAAGGCCGCGGAGAGAGAGTAGGTGAAGGGGGTGGTGAGCGAGAAGTCGCTGATCTTCGCCTGCACGCTCTGAATGACGCGTGGCGGCGTTGGCGCGCCGAGGTCGGTGATCGTCACCTGGCCATCCTTCACTTCGAGCACGCCGATGGAGAGGTTGGGCATGGAGCTTTGCGTCTCGGGTTTGTTGGATCGCTTGCTGGAGTTGCCCAGGCTGGCGTAGTTCCACACATTGGACTGGTTCTGAATCAATGAAATCTTGGGTGTGTCGATGGTGATGCTCTGGATCTTGACCTGTTTGTCAAAGATGAGCGGCTTCACTTCGATGCCGATGTGGATTTGCTGCGCCTGGACGAAGGGCTGCTGGCTGAAGGCGGGATCGTCGGAGATGCTGAGCTGGTCCGCGGTGAGCGAGCCGGAGAAGAGCGAGAAGCTGAGATGTCCGAGCGTGACCTGCCGTCCCGTGGCATCGGAGAGCATGCTTTGAATGCGAGGGCGATAGTTGTCCGCATTCAGAAGGAAGGGAATCGCGATGAGCACGATCAGGATGATGCCGCCCACCACTGCCGCAATAGTGATCCACAAACGCCGTCCGGCCATCATAAGAATCCTCTTTCTGTAGTGCCTGTACTGCGGGGAACTTTTCAATGCGGTCCATGCTGCCGTAACCAGGAACACGCTGATGGTACTGCGGTTTAGCCCCGAAAGTGTGAAAGCCTTACGTTGAACTAGCCAGGTGAAGGCGGTCAACCTGCTACGATAAGTGAGGCGGCATCTACCCGAAACGACCTTCCGGGTGTTGAGCCGACAGGGGATACGGCCATGACAGCAGAGCTCCGAATCAGTCCGCGGGAGCGGCTGATATTGACGGCCATCCTGGAGATGTATATCGCGACGGGCGAGCCTGTGGCGTCCCAGGCTGTGGCCCGGATTTATGCCGATAAAGAAGGGATGAGCTCGGCCACGATCCGGAATGTCATGGTGTCCCTGAGCGAATCCGGCCTGCTGGAGCAACCCCATACCTCTGCCGGAAGGATTCCGACGGCCAAGGCTTTCCGCTTTTACGTGGAGCACCTGGCAGGAGCGGCGCGCGCCGCGACGGGAGCGAATGCGCCGCAGCTCTCGGCAGAGAAGCGCCGGCAGATTGATGAGTGCTTCGACGGAGTGACCAGCCGGCAGCACTTTCTGGAGCGGACTTCGCATGTGCTGGCAATGATCTCGAGCGGCGTAGGCGTGGCCACGGAGGCGGCAGGCGAGACGGAGTGGCTGGAGCATATCCACTTTTCGCGGTTGGCCACACAGCGCGTGCTGGCGGTGGTGGTGACGCGTGGCGGCACGGTTCTGGACCGGGTACTGCAACTGGATCATGACCTGGACCAGGGCGATCTGGAGGCCGCGGCGAATTTTGTGAACGGGAACTTTCGCGGCTGGTCGATCGAGCGCATCCGCGCCGACATTGAGCAGCGGATGGAGCAGGAGCGCAGCGAATACGACCGGTTGACGCGATCGGTGAACGAGCTGTTCCGCAAGGGAGCGCTCGCGGGCGTGCAGCCGTCGCAGATGATCTTTGTAGAAGGCGCGGCGAACCTGGTGCAGCGCGATGTGGATCACGAGCGGCTGAGGGCTCTGCTGGGCGCACTGGAGACCAAGCAGCGGCTGATCGATCTGCTGAGCGCCTACGTGGATGCGCGGCAGCAGGCGGTGCGGGTGGTGGTGGGGCTGGAAGACACCATTCCGGATATGGAGAATATGGTGCTGATCGGCACGGGTGCACGGCTGGGCGCGGAGAGCGTTGGGACGGTGGCCGTGCTGGCGCCGACGCGCATCCGTTACAACGAGACCATCCAGGCGGTCTCGTACATCGCGCAGCTCTCGGAACGGATTCTGCAGACGCCGCGAAGCTAGCGCGTGCCCAGGCACGCGATCGAAGACAAGCAATCGAGCGGCCGGTATGGCCGTGAGGAAGGGAACACGAATTCAAGAGACGTATGGTTATGACTAAAAACGCGACAGACGAGACGCACAAGACAGAAGACGCGAAGACGGAAGGGCAGACGGCGAGATTCAACGACATTCTCCCCGAACCTCCGCCGGGCGCGAAGCCGGTGACAATTACTGAGGTGCCTGCCGAGACGACCGGCCAGCACGAAGAGTACGAGCGCCTGCGAGCGGAGCGCGACGGACTGTTCGAACGGCTGGCGCGGCTGCAGGCGGAGTTCGACAACGCACGCAAGCGCGAGCAGCGCGAGCGCGCCGACTACCGGGCCTTCGCCGTCGCCGATGCTGTCGAGCAGTTCCTGCCGGTGCTGGACAACTTCAAGCTGGCGCTGGACTCGAAGGGCACGGCGGAGCAGTTGCGCACGGGCGTCGAGCTGATTGCGAAGCAGATGGACGAGGTGCTCCGCGGGCTGAATGTGACGCCGGTGGAGACGGTGGGGCAGCCTTTCGATCCACGGTTCCATGAGGCGCTGGAAAGTGTGGAGCGTACGGACCTGCCGGATCATCAGGTAATTGACGAGATCCGGCGCGGCTACCGTATCAAGGAGCGGCTGCTGCGGCCGGCGCTGGTGCGCATCTCCGTCAACCCGAACGTGTCTGAAGCCTAGCGAGCGCGACACAACAACGCGAACAACAACATCCCGAGACCCCGGAGTTGGATCACCATTGCCGGGAAGGCTGGAACAGCAGACCGAGTACAGGAAAAATGGCAAACGTGGCACACGTCGATTACTACGAAGTCCTGAGCGTTTCTAGAGAGTGCGGCGACCAGGAGTTGAAGACTGCATACCGCAAGCTGGCCATGCAATTTCACCCGGACCGCAACCCGGACAATCCGGCGGCGGAAGAGCGCTTCAAGCAGGCAAGCGAGGCGTACCAGGTGCTGAGCGATCCGGAGAAGCGCGCGGCATACGACCGCTATGGTCACGCCGGAGTGAGCGGTGCGGCCGGAGCTGGTGGCTTTCCCGGCGGTGTGGACCTGGGCGATATCTTCGGCGACTTTTTCGGAGAGATGTTCAACGTCGCCGGCGGACGCGGCGGGCGGGCGTCCCGCGCACAGCGCGGCCGCGACATTCGCTATGACCTGACGCTCGACTTCGAAGAAGCGGTCTTCGGCAAGGAGACGACCGTCAGCATCAAGCGCATGGACGTCTGCGGGGAATGCCGCGGCTCTGGCGCGGCGCACGGAAAATCGGCCAGCATCTGCCAGCAATGCGCTGGACGCGGCCAGGTGCGCTTCCAGCAGGGCTTCTTCTCGATTGCGCGTACCTGCCCCATCTGCGGCGGAACGGGTCAGGTGGTCACCGAGCCATGCCACACCTGCCACGGTGAAGCGCGGGTGGAAAAAGAGCACATCATCCAGGTGAAGATTCCGGCCGGTGTCGAGGACGGCACACGGATTCGCTACCAGGGAGAGGGCGACGCGGGCCGTTATGGCGGAAATGCCGGCGACTTGTACGTAGTGTTGGCGGTGAAACCCCATGCCTATTTTGAGCGCGATGGGCACGACCTGCATTTCGCGGTCATCATTTCTTTCCCCCAGGCGGCGCTCGGTGCGGAGATCTCCATCCAGACGCTGGAAGGCGAGACGGTGCTGAAGATTCCCGAGGGCACGCAGAGTGGGAAGGAATTCCGGCTGCGCAGCAAGGGCGTGCCGTATCTGAATGAGCGCGGGCGCGGAGACCTGATTGTGCAGGTGGTCGTGGAGACGCCGAAGAAGCTGACCAAGGCCCAGCGCGAGGCGATCCAGGCGCTCGGCAGCACGCTGGGGGTAGAAAATCGCGTGGCCTCACGCGGCCTGCTGGACAAGATGAAGGACCTCTTCACTTAAAGCCCAGGTCAGATCGACATGACAGGCCGTCCTTCCCATGGGCGGCCTGTTCCCTTTTAGGGAACCGCAGTAGCGCATGCGTTCACAACCGCCAATGCGGCAATGACGGCGGTCTCCACCCGCAGGATGCGCGGCCCGAGACTGGCGCTGTGCCAGCCGGCACGTGTGAACAGTGCAACCTCAGCCGCAGTCCATCCGCCCTCCGGTCCGACTGCCAGCATGACCCCTCCCGCCTCCGCCTGGCTGGCATTCCGCTGAAGGATGCGTAACAACGGCTGATCCTCTTCCGTCTCGGAGAGCAGGATGTGGAGCGGGCCGGATGCGATCCCTTCGGGGAAAGAATCCTGGTGGCTTACCGTTCCGTCCAGGGCAAGGATTTCTGATAACCGGGAAGGTTCGCCGATCTCCGGGAGATCGCTGCGGCGGGACTGCTTGGCCGCTTCGAGGGCGAGCCGCCGCCAGCGCTCAGCACGTTTTTGGGCTGCCTGGGCGAGATGTTTTTCCGTCCGCTCGGCAAGTATGGGCACGATGCGGCCGCAGCCGAGCTCGACTGCTTTCTCGATGGCCCACTCCATACGATCGAATTTGAAGACGCTCAGAAGCAGAGTGACGGGAAGTGCAGCTTCCGTTTCCAACTCGTGAAGGAGTGTGAAGTGGACGCTGTCGCGCTCAACGGATGCGACGCGGGCGAGCCAGGCGCGGCCGCCGGCGATAACGTCAAACTCCATGCCTGGCTGGGCGCGGAGCACGCGGCTGAGATGCTGGGCCTGATCGCCGTGCAGTGCCGCGGTGGCGTCGTCCCATGTGTCTGCGATCCAGCGGCGGCGTGTCATGAAGAAAACTCTAAGCGAAAAGAGGGTTTGCAAAAACACCTCGGGGGACGCTTGCCTGCGTCCCCCGAGTGTTGCCTTGTTTAGGTTGAGTTGCTTACTTCTTCTTCGCTGCCTTCTTTGCCGCCTTCTTGGCCGGCTTCTTGGCTGCCTTCTTTGTTGCCATGGTTTCTATTCTCCCTTGTGCTGCAACACAGATGTTGCAGTTACGGAATGTATAGAGTGACGCCGATGGAGTGTCAAGAAAAAAATCGCGGGAATCTTCGCTTCCTCCTCGCGCAACTTCGTCTTCGAGGCCGAGTCTGCAACTAGTGTGGGATGCGATGAAGCAGATGAGCGCCGAGGTAGAGGACGAATCCGCTCAGCGAATCGTGCCACGCATGCGCGAACATTCCCGCGCGCAAACTGCGGCGGAGATGCGCAAGGATGCCGAAGAAGGATCCATACAACACGATGAGCAACATTCCGCTCGCACCTTCATATCCATGCGAGAGGCCAAAAAACACCGCTGAAATCGCTATGCCGAGCCATATGCGCCGTGTGAGCGCGGTGAACTGCTGCTGCAGATAACCGCGGAAGATGAGCTCTTCGCAGAAGCCGGCCGAGATGCTGAGCGTGATCCAGAATGCCAACTCGACAAGAGACGCGGGAGCCATTTGCGTGACCACGCCGCGGATGTCTTCCGGATGAAGATGAGCGAGTCGCAGCAGAAAGCTGACGGCGCCTAACACTAAAAGGGAAGCGAACCAGAATCCGAGGGCGATCGCGAAGTCGGTCCACATTTCCACCGCGCCGGGGCGGAGGACGCCGAGCAATTGGCGCAGATGGGTGCCGGACAGACGGGCTCCCCAAAGCACCCAAGCGAGCAGCAGCCACTCCCAGAGCGCGGCGACGGCATACATGGGAATGTGCGAATGATGCTGCGATGCCATGTGAGGGAGCGGGGCCGTCCAATGATGTGTGAGCGCGCCACTGATGGAAGTGGCCAGCAGCAGTGCGAGAACAACGCCGGTATGCCAGAGTGGCGCTACGGGCCGCCAGGGCTGCGGAGATTCGCCTGCGGAACTGTCGCTGCTGAAGGTGCTCACGGGTGCTCGATTGCCGCTGGATTCGGTCCCTGCTATCTTCACACGTTGGCCATGCGGAGCAACGCAGGTCACGGGAAGTTGAGGTTTCAACATGGAAGAAGTTGTCATCATCTCCGCAGTGCGCACGCCTACGGGAAAGTTCCAGGGATCGCTGTCCGGTTACAGTGCAGTGCAGTTGGGCGCATTGGCGGTGCGCGAAGCGGTGCGCCGCGCGGGAGTCGCGCCAGAGCAGATCGACGAATGCATCATGGGCAACGTTGTCTCCGCCGGGCTGGGACAAAATCCTGGACGCCAGGCCGCGCTGGGCGGCGGGCTGCCCCCGAGCGTGAGCGCGATGACGATCAATAAAGTGTGCGGGTCCGGGCTGAAGGCGGTGGCGCTGGCGGCGCAGGCGATCCAGACGGGCAATGCGGAGATCGTTGTTGCGGGCGGGATGGAGTCGATGACCAATGCGCCATATCTGCTGCCGCAGGGACGCAACGGCTTTCGCATGGGCGATGCGAAGGTAGTGGATTCGATGATCCAGGATGGCCTGTGGGAGATCTACAACGACTACCACATGGGAGTGACCGGCGAGAACGTGGCGGAGAAGCACTCGATCACGCGCGAGCAGCAGGATGCGTACGCATTGGCTTCGCACCAGAAAGCAGCGGCGGCACAGAAGGCAGGCGCGTTCCAGGACGAGATGCTAAGGGTGGAGATTCCGGCAAAGAAGAAGGGTGAGGCCGCAGGCGTGCTGGATCGTGACGAGAGCGTGCGCGAGGATGCGTCGCTGGAGGCGCTCCGCTCGCTGAAGCCGGCATTCAAGAAGGACGGCACGGTGACGGCGGGCAATGCGCCTGGCGTGAACGATGGCGCGGCGGCGGTGGTGGTGACATCTGCTCGAAAGGCTGCCGAGCTGAAGCTGGAGCCGCTGGTCCGGATCCGGGCGCAGGCAACCAGCGGCGTCGATCCGAAGTGGGTGATGCTGGCGCCGGTCATCGGCATCCAGCGCGTCCTTCAGAAAGCAGGCTGGACGAAGGAGCAGGTAGACCTTTACGAGCTGAATGAAGCTTTCGCCGTACAGGCGCTGGGGGTGATGAAAGAAGTAGGCTTGGATGCGCCGGAGCTTGCTGCGCGCGTGAATGTAAACGGCGGCGCGGTGGCGATGGGGCATCCCATCGGGGCCAGCGGCGCGCGCGTTCTCACGACGCTGATTTATGCCCTCATGCATCGCAACCTGCATCGCGGCGTAGCGGCACTGTGCTTGGGCGGCGGCAACTCGGTGGCGATGGCGGTAGAGCGCTAAAAGCGTGCGGATCGCTGTTGCACCGGTCTGAGCATTCCGGACCCATACCGCGAGCGTCAAGGCTAGTGCAGATCCTCGGTAGGTGTGTCCGGCGGAAGTGAATTCTACGCAG
The DNA here is from genome assembly GCA_963815025.1 of uncultured Acidobacteriaceae bacterium. Classification (GTDB taxonomy): domain Bacteria; phylum Acidobacteriota; class Terriglobia; order Terriglobales; family Acidobacteriaceae; genus KBS-83. The sequence goes on from CAWFFD010000003.1 coordinate 51,253, forward strand.
CTTCCCGTCAAGAAAAGCTGCACATCGCGGTAGGACAACGGGGCATAGTAACCGCGGAACTGCTCTACAATAGGAAAACGCCGGAGCGGCCCGACCCCGCGAGATGCCCGTAACCTCCGGCCTGATGCGCACTGTGCCTGAAGCAGTGCAGCCGTGGACAATCGAATCCACGCTGCGCCAGACATGCACCTCAATACTGCCTCTGGAAGTCTTCGGAAACGAAAGGGACAGCGCATCGCATGACGCTCCTGCTCCTGCAGATGTCGATTGTGTTGCTGGTAACGCTGCTGTGCGGCTGGATTGCCCGCAAGCTCGGCCAGACGCGCGTGGTGGGCGAAATTGTCGGCGGCATCCTGATCGGGCCCTCCGTGCTGGGGCGGTATGCCCCGAGCGTCGCGCATATCTTCACCCCGCACTCCTTTGCCGCCTTCGAAAACCTGAGCACGGTCGGCCTGATTCTCTATCTGTTCCTGATCGGGATGGATCTGGATTACGCGCAGCTGTATAAGCAGCGCAGCACCGCGGTGCTGGCCAGCGGGATGAGCATCCTGTTTCCCTTTGCCATGGCGGCGCTGCTGGCGCACTCGCTGCGCATCCGCTTTGCGCCGCACGGCATCGGCAGCATGCCTTTTGTGCTTTTTCTCGGCATCGCCATGAGCATCACGGCGTTTCCCGTGCTGGCGCGCATGCTTGAGGAGCGAAAACTGCAGACGACTTCGCTGGGTACAACAGCGATCCTCTGCGCGGCGGTAGACGATGTGGTGGCATGGTTGCTGCTGGCCTTTGCGCTGGCACTCCTGGGCAAGGACGGCGGCTCTGCCAGCCTTGGGGTACGCATGGCGGGGTTGGTGGGATACCTGCTGTTCATGCTCGGCGTCGTTCGTCCCCTGGCAAACCTCGCGGTAAAGCGTTACAACTCGACGAAACTCTCGCTGGAGCTGCTCGGTGTGGTCGTCGCCTCCGTTCTGCTGTCTGCCGCGGCGACGGACGTGCTGGGAATCCATCCGCTCTTTGGAGCTTTCCTTGCAGGCGTCTGCTTCCCGCGGATTCCCCGCTGGCAGGAGGAGATTCGCGAGCGGCTGGACATGCTGCTCGCTGTGCTGCTGTTGCCGCTCTTCTTTGCGCTGACCGGCATGCGCACACGGCTGGATCTGCTCAACGATACGAATATGTGGCTGTGGGCGGGTATCGTGCTGTTGGCTGCAGTGGCAGGCAAGATGGGTGGCGCCATCCTGGCGGCGCGGTGGAGTGGGCACTCCTGGCGCGATGCCGGAGCGCTGGGCGCGCTGCTGAACACGCGCGGGCTGGTGGAGCTGATTGTGCTGAACATCGCCTACAACGTCGGCGTCTTCTCGCCGACGCTCTTCACCATGCTGGTGGTGATGGCACTGGTGACCACGATGCTGACCTCGCCCATCCTGCGCCTGTTGAAGATCCAGGACGGCCACGAGACTGGACGGCACGGTCGTGGATGCGCAGGCCAAGCACTCTGCCGCCTGAGGACACGACTTGGGTCAGGGTCAGTCACAACACACAGAGCGATTTTCGGGCCGCGTGCAGGCGTACCTAGCCTACCGTCCGCGCTTCCCGCGCGAGATCGTCCCATTCCTGCGTCAGCATGGCGCGTTGCCGGAGGATGCTGTGGTCGCGGATGTGGGCGCGGGCACGGGAATGCTGGCGGAGATCTTTCTCGAAGCCGGGCATCGCGTCATCGCAGTCGAGCCGAATGCCGAGATGCTGGAGGCGTGCCGCGAATTGGCGGCGCAGCAGCCGGCACTCGAGGTTGTGCAGGGAAGCGCCGAGGCGACCACGCTGCCGGATGCATCCGTTGACCTGATTGCCGTGGGGCGCGCGATGCACTGGTTCGACTGGCCGCGCGCGCATCGGGAGTTCGCGCGGATCTTGAGATTAACAGATGGGCGGCCGGGCGGATGGGTTCTGGTTGCGAGCAATGGGCACAGCGACAGCGGCGGGCCGATTCCGAACCGGCTCTCGCAGATTCTTCGCAAATGGCGTACCGATTCTGCCGAAGCAGATACGACACGCGGCTTCGAGGAACGCTTGCAGGGATTTCTCGATACGTCGACCTGGCATCGGACGACTCCGCAGCACTCGATGACGGTGGATTTTCCGACCCTGCTTGGGTATGCGGAGTCGCTCTCGGCGATTCCGCGACCGGGTGAGCGTGGTTATGACGGGATGGTCGCGGAGTTGCGGGCGGTCTTTGACGAGTATCAGCAGGATGGCTTGCTGGTCACCCCGCTTGTTTGTCATCTGCACTTGGGGCGGCTGCGGATGGAGTTTGCTGTCCCGATTGAAATCAGCGCCCGAGGCGTTCGAGATCATTGATGGAAGTGCACCTCAATTGTGATCAATACCGGTACGGGCTTGCCGTTGAGCTTTGCTGGCTGGAAATGGTATTGTGCGATGGCTTTGACGGCCTCTTCGTCCAGACCGTAGCCAAGGGGAATCACAGTGCGGATCTTCCGTGGTCGACCGTCGGTATCAATCAACATGGATACCACGGATATTCCGGAGATGCGATGTCTGTGCGCGTCGTCGCTGTAGTGCGCATCGACAGAACGAGTCAGGATTGGCACACTTACTTTTGGGCCTCCATGCTCGCCTGTGACGTTCACCTTGTACAGGGTGTCTGATATTGCCGACGTGCCCGTAACGCGATCTGCCGCCACCTTCTTCTCAAGAGCAGGGGAGATGTGCGTCGCTACCCATTGCCACGCAGCGAGATCGAAGTGAGGATCGTCTTTTCCGTACTCACCGACCTTGGCCCTCTTACCATCGATGACCATCTTTCCGTCGGAGTCCGTGGCGTAGGCAAACCATTTTGATTCTTTTTCGGTGACGAGGTCGAAGCATTCGATTGCAACCGCGTAGGCAGCAGGCGGATCTAATTTGGCCGGACCAGCAACGTAGATACAAGGCCCCTCGTTCACTGTCAGCGTTTCGAGATCGCGGTTGACATATTCGGCCGGTGCGCCAGACTGGCTAAGACTTTCCATCTCGTGCTGTACTCGGGAGGCGCCGAGAATGGTTGAGACGCGGTCACCTTCGAGTGTGACGATACGTTCGGGTTCATGTACCTTGGCCCAGCACGACCGAGTGATAACCGGACTGCAGAGCAGAGCCATGGAAAGAAGAACGCTGGAAGTGCGGGACGGCATGTCTGTTCCTCATCGATTCGAGAAAGTCCGTCACACGCTACCACGACACTGGACGTCTCGGCACTCCCAATTTGGTTCGGCTATCCTCAGCACTCGATAACATTCAAAGCCAGTCCCGCCAACGACGTTTCCTTGTAGCGCGACTGCATATCCAATCCCGTTTCGTACATCGTGCGGATGACCTGGTCGAGAGAGACCTTGTGCTCGTCCTCTTCGGCGAAGGCCATGCGGCAGGCGTGCACTGCTTTCACTGCGCCCATGGCGTTGCGCTCGATGCAGGGGATCTGTACCAGACCGCCGATGGGGTCGCAGGTCATGCCGAGGTTGTGCTCCATGCCGATCTCGGCGGCGTGCTCGACTTGTGCGTTAGTACCGCCCATCGCCGCTGCAAGTCCTCCTGCGGCCATAGAGCAGGCGACGCCCACCTCGCCCTGGCAGCCAACTTCAGCACCGGAGATGGATGCGTTCTCCTTGTAGAGAATGCCGATTGCTCCGGAGGTAAGGAAGTAGCGCAGGATGCCTGCCTCGTCGGCACCAGTGACGTAATTGCGGTAGTAGTGCGCGACGGCGGGGATGACGCCCGCTGCTCCGTTGGTGGGAGCGGTGACAACGCGGCTGCCCGCGGCGTTCTCCTCATTCACTGCCATGGCATAGATGGTGACCCAGTCCAGCGGCGCCAGCGGATCGCCGGTACCTTTGCCTGTGGCAGCCTGCTGCTGCAACCGTGCAGCTAAACGTTTTGCGCGGCGGCGCACGCGCAGGCCACCGGGGAGAATGCCATCGGTCGCGAGGCCGCGCGCGACACAATTCTGCATGACCTCCCAGATGCGGAGGATGTCGCGGCGCACGGTTTCCTCCGCATCGGGTGTGTTGCCGCGGCGCGCACACTCATTGCGCATCATGACCTCGTCGATGCGCAGGCCATCGCGCTTGGCCATCTCCAACAGCTCCGCGGCGCTGCGGAAGGCGTAGGGCAGGGAACTGGTGGTCATGACCGGTGCGGCGTTCACGTCGGCGCCGTCCTCGACGATGAATCCGCCGCCGATGGAAAAATATGTCGCGCTGAAGAGCGGTATGCCGGTGACATCGAATGCGGTAAAGCGGATGCCGTTGGGGTGCTGGGTGCGCGCGCCGGGTGGAATCATCTGGTCGCGGTGAAAGAGGATGTTCTGCGGCTCACGGAAGGGAACAGTGTGACGCCCGAGCAGTGAGAGCGTCGACGAGAGACGGATCGCTTCGAGTTTGCTGTCGATGGTGTCGGGATCGAGCTTGCTCGCCTCTTCGCCGAGCAGGCCGAGGATGACGGCGCGATCGGTGCCGTGGCCTGCGCCGGTGAGCGCGAGCGAGCCGTAGAGATCGGCATGGATTTCAACCGTGGGTGTGAGGAGCCCGCGCGCCTCGAGCTCCAGCAGGAAGGTGCGTGCGGCGCGCATGGGACCCATGGTGTGCGAGCTGGAGGGTCCGATACCGACTTTATAAAGATCGAACAGCGAGGTTTTCACGACTGGCTATGGTAGCAAGGACGGTGACTTGCTGGCGGCTCTGCAACCTTTGTGGCCTGCCTTCGCTTGTAAGCTGCTGGCTATACTCGACTTTTCCAGGAATGACAGGCGGGCCACGGGATGCTCTTCAAGGCGTTGAGTGCTGCTGTGTACGGCATTGACGCGCACATCATCGATGTCGAGGTGGATTTCTCCGGCATTCAGGTGGCGGAGGAGCGATTCTCTACCGTCGGGCTTCCTGACGCCGCCGTGCGCGAGAGCCGCGATCGTGTCCGCGCTGCCATCCGCAACTCCGGATTTACGCTGCCGCCCACCCACATCACTATCAATCTGGCGCCTGCCGACCTGAAGAAGGAAGGCTCCGGCTTCGATCTGCCGATCGCTATCGGCATTCTGGGTGCGCAAGGTGCGCTGTTAAACCGCGATCTGAGCCAGTTCCTGACTGTAGGCGAGCTGGGGCTGGATGGCAGCGTGCGCGGTGTGCCCGGCATGCTGCCGATTGCCGTCGCAGCAAAGCAGCGCGGCATCGCAAACATCATTGTGCCGGTGGCGAATGCGGCGGAAGCCGCGGTGGTGGAGGGCCTGAATGTGTATCCGGTCGATTCACTGCCACAGGCGCGTGAGCTGCTGAATGCAGCAGTGAATGGTGGCATCCAGGTGCAGCCATACCGCGTGCGATCCAGCGAGATGCTGGATGCGCAGCAGCATCATCCCTTCGATTTCAAGGATGTGCGGGGCCAGACCGTCGCGAAGCGCGCGCTCGAAATCTCGGCGGCGGGCGGTCACAATATCCTGATGATCGGGCCGCCGGGCTCAGGGAAAACGATGCTGGCGAAGCGGCTGCCCTCGATTCTGGCGCCGCTGACCTTTGCCGAGGCGCTGGAGACGACGAAGATCCATTCCGTGGCCGGGGTGCTCGATGCAGCCTCGGGACTGGTGACGCAGCGGCCCTTCCGCTCTCCGCATCACACGATTTCCGATGCCGGGCTGATCGGCGGAGGCGCCGTGCCGCGGCCGGGCGAGGTTTCGCTGGCGCACAACGGGGTCCTGTTTCTGGACGAGTTGCCGGAGTTTCCGCGGAACGTGCTGGAAGTCATGCGGCAGCCGCTCGAAGACGGCACGGTCACGATTGCGCGCGCGTCGATGTCGCTGAGCTTTCCCGCGCGGTTCATGCTTGCCGCGGCGATGAACCCGT
>CAWFFD010000004.1:0-3053044 GCA_963815025.1 uncultured Acidobacteriaceae bacterium
GTCCGTGCGGCTATTTCAACGACAAGAGCCGCGAATGCCAGTGCACGCCGCCAATGATGCAGCGCTATGTGTCGCGAGTCTCAGGCCCGCTGCTGGACCGCATCGACATCCATATAGAGGTGCCAGCGGTGCAGTATCGGGAGTTGCGGGCGGGGCAGGCGAACGAGGGATCGGCGGAGATTCGGGCTCGGGTGCTGGCTGCGCGCGTCAGGCAGCATGAGCGCTTTCAGGGCGAGGCGACTCTATTCCAACGCCCAGATGACGACCCGGCAGATTCGTCAATGGTGCGAACTGCCGCCGGAGGCGGACCGGCTGCTGGAGCGGGCAATGCAGCAACAGGGCCTGAGCGCGCGAGCGCATGACCGTATTTTGAAGGTCGCGCGGACCATTGCGGATCTGGAGGGGGCGGCGGCGCTGACCGTACAGCACCTGGCGGAGGCGATCCAATACCGGACTCTGGACAGGAATTACTGGAAGTGAAGTCTGTGGATAGCTGGGCCATGCTATGGTTTTCAGGAGAATTCAGCCCATTTTCTGTGCATTCGGACCATTTGACCGGCCGGGGATCATCTCCCATCAATAATGCAAGTAAAAGAAAATGGGTACTTAAGGATTTTTACGGATATGCGGAGAGTTCTTTGGGCGTATATGAAAAAAGTGTTGACCTCTTCCAGCGTTAACGATAATGTCGTACCTGCCAGGGTGATTCCGCTCTTCTGTCACCTCCAAGACAAAGGTTTTTCGCGTCTCTGAACCGGTAGAACGAGGGTGGTTCGGTACACCCGGTTCGTTTTCCGGTAATTCAGGTGTGCGGCTCCCGGACGTCGAGTTGCCAATTCCAAGCACTGCAAATCGTGGAAAGCAAAGGCTGTCACCTGTGGCGCACTTCTGCATCTTTTTGAAAAGTTTTGCGTCATTAATATTACGAAACAACAAAAGACTGAGGTGTCGGCTTCCAATGGACGTATGCCATGGGGGACCGCGCCAAGACCGTCAAGAATGAGAGGAAATTTTCATGCGTTCCGATCTGATATATGGGGCACTCACCCACATTTCGAATCGCTACCAGCTCTGTCAGTTGGCCTCCAAGGCCACCCGGAAGCTTCACAAGCCCAACACCCGCCTGCAGGACACCACGAATGAAGTGCTTGTCCGATTTCACCAGGTAAGCCCCATGGGTGTGAGCGAAGTCAAAGTGGCTTCTGAGCAGGTTTCGCAGCAGCGCCGCGCAGCTTAAGCGCGGCCGCTCGCTGCGGCGAGCCATCCATCGGTTACAGTTATTACAGCTTGTTGCAGCAAAACCTCCTTCCTGATCCACACCCTCCTTTATCTATCGATCTCCCTCCCAACTTCCCACCGCAGGTGAATTGTGACCATCGCAGAACTCAAAGAAAAAAATATTACTGAACTCAGCCGCATCGCGCGGACCCTTGAAATTCCAGGAGCCAGCGGCCTGCGCAAGCAGGACCTCATCTTCAAGATTCTTCAGGCGCAAAGTGAAAAAGAAGGCCACATTTTTGCCGAGGGCGTGCTTGAAATCCTGCCTGACGGCTACGGCTTCCTCCGTTCTCCCGACTACAACTATCTGCCCGGCCCGGACGACATTTATGTTTCGCCGTCACAGATCCGCAAATTCGATCTCAAGACCGGCGACACCATCAGCGGCAATGTGCGGCCCCCGCACGAAGGCGAAAAATATTTTGCACTGGTGAAGATCGAAGCCATCAACTTCGAATCTCCGGAAGAGACCCGCAACAAAATCTTGTTTGACAACCTGACGCCGCTCTATCCGGAAGAGCGCATCCGCATGGAGACGGTGCACGAGAACACCAGTGGCCGGGTGATGGACCTGCTGACGCCGATCGGCAAAGGTCAGCGCGGACTGATCGTCGCTCCGCCGCGCACCGGCAAGACCATGCTGCTGCAGTCGATCGCAAATTCGGTCACGACCAATCATCCCGAGGTCGCGCTGATCGTCCTGCTGATCGACGAGCGTCCCGGAAGAAGTCACGGACATGCAGCGTTCGGTGAAGGGTGAGGTGATCAGCTCGACCTTCGATGAGCCGGCCGCGCGTCACGTGCAGGTAGCTGAGATGGTCATCGAAAAAGCGAAGCGCCTCGTCGAACACAAGCGTGACGTCGTGATCCTGCTCGATTCGATTACGCGTCTGGCGCGTGCATACAACACGATCGTGCCGCCTTCGGGCAAGGTGCTATCGGGCGGCGTGGATTCCAATGCGCTGCAGCGGCCGAAACGCTTCTTCGGTGCGGCGCGCAACATCGAAGAAGGCGGCTCGCTCACCATCATTGCGACGGCGCTGGTCGATACCGGCTCGCGCATGGATGAGGTGATCTTCGAAGAATTCAAGGGCACCGGCAACATGGAAATAATCCTGGACCGCAAGCTGGTGGACAAGCGCGTCTTCCCGGCGATCGATATCCAGCGCTCCGGCACCCGCAAGGAAGAGCTGCTGATTCTCAAGGAAGACCTGCAGCGCATCTGGATACTGCGAAAAGTACTCAATCCGCTGTCGCCGGTAGAGGCGATGGAACTGCTGGTCGATCGGCAGTTCAAAACACGGAACAATGCCGAATTCCTGCAGAAGATGAATCAGCTATAGGTTCGGCTCTTGAACAGGCATGCCTCGTCCTTGATCGGGCGAGGCATCCTTGTCTGTGGTGATAGCTCATGAGTGAAACGGCATGGTGATACGCACCGCGACGCGGGAGGATGACGACGCCATCTGGGAAATTCTGGAGCCAGTCCTGCGCGCCGGCGACACCTACACACTGCCGCGGGAGATGAGCCGCAACGATGCGCTGGCTTACTGGCTCTCTCCAGGGCACGAGGTCTTCGTCGCCGAGAACGAAGGCGCGATTCTGGGCACATACTATCTTCGTGCCAATCACCGTGGCGGCGGAGATCACGTGGCTAACTGCGGCTACATGACGGCGCAACAGGCGGCTGGAAGAGGCGTGGCTCGCGCGATGTGTCTGCACTCACTCGACGTGGCGCGTCAACGCGGCTTTCGAGCGATGCAGTTCAACTTCGTTGTGAGCACGAACGAGCGCGCCGTGCACTTGTGGACCTCTCTCGGCTTTGCCACAGTGGGGCGATTGCCTGGAGCGTTTCTGCATTCCACCCTCGGCTACGTGGATGCACTGGTGATGTATCGTGCGCTTTAGAGCATTTTCCCTGCTGCTTTGAAGCAGCGGAGAGCATTTCGGCGTGGCCTTTCCTGAATGAAAGGCCGCATGAACTTCCGATGGCCGGTCTACACCTACAGGGAAAATGTTCTAAGACAAAGGAAACGGTGTGACGCGATGGGTGAGCTCTGGACGATCATGATCGGCTACTTCTTCGGCTTCGCGCTTGGCGTGGGCTGTGCGCTTGCCGTGATGTACACGATCTGGACCGGCGGCTACAAGCGCGCGGTGGAGCATTCCCTGATGGCCGATCCTCCTGCACGCTTCCGGACGGTACGGGAAACGGTGCTGCGCAAACAGAACCGTGCTTCGCAGCACTGATCGAAATTGCGCAACCCGATTGTGCAACCCGCGCTACTCCACGCCCGCGCGTATTACCTGTTCCGCGCCTGATCACTCTTCTACCGTTTGACCGTATTCGAGCAAGGTGACGAGGCCGACACCGCCGACGATATTTCCCAGCACGGCGGGCCATAGCCAGCGCAGGTAGCTGGTAGCGGGAAGCTGATGGTGCAGCACAGCGCAGAGAACCTCGCCGCTGCTGGCGACGCAGTGCGCGAAGTGGCCGAGTCCCACGATGAATGCCAGCAACCAGATGAGCATCATGGATCCGCTGATGGAGTGACTGCCGCTGACCAGCCAGGCAATCAGCGCGATGATCCAGCCGCCGATGATGGCGCTCCAGAAGATGGTGGATAGCGGGTGATTCGCGATTTCAAGACCGATGGCGACAAGGCTGTCGACGTACTTTGGCTGCAGCGCATCGGTGCGGACGGCAAGCGCGGCAAATGCAAGCGTGCCGATGCAGTTGCAGACAAGCACGATGGCCCAGAGGCGCAGAGTCGCCAGGTAGTGCCGACGCTCGCTGAGCACCAGCGCTACGGGATAGAGGGTATTTTCCGTAAAGAGCTGGGCGCGGCCGAGAATGACAGCGATGAACCCCACCGGGTAGAGGAGCGTGGTGACAAAGTGGGCCAGTCCACCGGTGCCCAGTTCAGCGCGTGCGATCGCGGTGGCGAGTCCCGTGAGCCCCATGGTCACGCCGCCGGCGAAGCCCGAGACGGCGAGACTGCGCGCCGGGCGTCGCAACTCCTGGCGCGCGTTCTTCTCAACCTGCGCGAAGATCTGGATCGCGGTGGGGCGTTCGAGGTCCTGCTGGACCTGCGATGCAGCCGTGTCCTCTCCGCGGGAGAGGTTTTTTCCGGTAAGGCGAATCGACATGGCGCTCCTCACACTCGATCAATCCATGTGTGATGCGGTGTGATGCGGTTTCGAAGATGCACGGTCGGCTGGCCGACTCCGGCTGGCTATCCTCACGACCCCTACGAGTGTGGACAATTGGGCCATCGGTATTAAGCTAGCGCCATGAGCAAGATTGCAGCTACGCGGCGCATGGCGCTTGCGGGCATATTGGGGATAAGTACAAGCCTGCTGGCGCCGTGCCTGGCGCAGCAAACGGGAAGCGCTCCGGCCGCTGCACAGACGGCCGGTGTTCTGAAGCCGGCAGACACGGCCGCTCTTTTGCCATCGCAGGTATTTTTCCGCGGGCAGAGTGCGACGGTGCAGATGCGCAATAGCGGCGGCATCCGTTTTGGAGACGGCATGATCACGCTGATGGCGTTAGTGGACACCTCAGGTTATTCAAGCGGAATCCAGCAGCGATACCAGGCTTATCTGATCACCGAGGTTCCGCTGGAAGTGGGCGAGGGCAGCGATGCGCACAGGCTGGTGCCCGGGCGCATACGGGGTCGGCTTCATTCAGAACGACCGCTTCGTAGTGATGGATCTGGGCGCGCATGAACTGCTGAATGTCGGTAGTCACCACGATGCCGAACTGCATCGCCCGATGCCGCTGCAGGTGCTCGATACGCCGGCAGCCGGAACCTATCGCTTCTACGAGGGGCGTTCTTTCGTGGCGCTGCGTCGCGCGCAGTAGGGCATTCAAGCAAAGCACAGATAGTGAGATGTGGAGAGATCGGTTCGGTGCAGCCGTTCCTTGAGAGAACGGCTGCGTTCGCAGTTGCGTCCTATCTTACGATGTCTGCGCTTTTGCTTCGGCACAAAGAGAAAGGCCACACTCGCTGGAGTGTGGCCTTTCTCTGTTGGAGGCTGAGTTAGTTGGTTGTGCCGACCAGGACCTCGACCGGCAGGGTGTGAACGAGGGTGGTGTTCGTGGTTGCCGTCGCGGTGACCATCACGGTGTACGTGCCCGCAGGGACAAGCGTAGCGGGGCTCGTCTGGCCGCCGCTGCCGGAACCGGAACCGTTGTTGAGATTGTCGTAGTAGTTCTGGTTCGGCCCGCTTGCCACGCTTGCGCCGCAACCGCTGATGCCGAAGCCGACGACCATGAGCACGCATGCTCCCAGCAGCGACTGCCATTTACGGCGGCGTGCTGGCAATCCGAGCAGGAAGATGCAGGCCAGGGTAGTGCCGCCGCTCGCTATCCACCAACGGGTGGCAGGCTGCGCGGGGGCAGTGTTGCTGCCAATGGCGTAGCCGCTGGCTGCGCCGACGAACAGCTGTTGGGTGATGAAGCCCGTATTGGCGGGGGAGAACTGCACGCTTGTTGTCGAGCTCGAGAGAAGGCTATCGAAGCCGCAGCCTAAACCTGGCGGGACGGGGACGGTTGAGCGAACGCCGGCCACGCTGTACCCTACGATGCTGCAGCTTAGGTTAATAGGCGTCGTGCCGTAGGCGCTCACGAAGTTGTAAATCGAAGTGATCCGCAGGTTATAGACGGCCTCCGTGATTCCTGTGGATGCCACCAGAGGCGCGGGCTGGTTAACGGTTGTGTCGGTCTGCAGCGAGAAGTCCGCACTGGTGCGGTCGTCGACGATGTTCACGACCTGGTTTGCAGAGGACGGGTTGGATTGCACGCTGGTGGTGGTGCAGCCACGGAAACCGCAAGTGTAGTGGTCCCATACCAGCCGTCGTAGACGACCGTGAACTGTACCGGGCCGGAGGGCAATGCGAGATAGCCGTTCTGCTGGGGAATGGTGAAGGTTGCGGTACCGTTGGCGCTGACGGCAACACCGCTGCAGGGCGGGGGGTATTGGCCGCAGGGGGTGTTGATAAAGCCGCCCGACCAGGTAGCCGGTGTGAGCAGAACGCCGTTAGCGTAGACAAGGAACACGGTATCGTTCGGGTTCGTGGCGGTGACCTTCATGTTGAGCGTGATCGAGTCCAGAGCGGGGAAGCTGGGGTTTGGCGTTGTCGGGTATGAGCCGGTTGTTGGATAGGTCCCGTGACTATCCGTGATGGTGAAGGTCGTGGTGCTGCTGGTATTGGTGTTGGCAATGTTTTCGTAGAAGTTCGCCGCGCTCGAAACGGAGGCGTTGTAGTTCGGATCCGAGCCAGGCACGTAGGTTGCGGTGATGCTCCTCCGGCAGTCGGAATATCGTTCGTGCTCACTGTCGTACTGGCGGTGGCGATCGCGTTGCCGTTGGCGTCAAAGCCCAGGAGTGAGAGTCACCGTCTTCGGACTTTTGGTGGAGAAGATGACGCTTCCAGTTGGTGCGATTCCATTGCTGGGCAATGTCGCTGACGTCACGATTGCCGTGATGCCAAGCGTCTGGTTGCTTCCGCTGTCGCCAGTGTCGAGCTCCGGCGAGTTGAGGACTGGTCGTCGTGGCAGCCTTGGTGATGGTGGCCAGGAAATTGGCCGGTCTGGCACGACGTAAAGCTGGCATCGCCAGGATAGTTAAGGACGATCTTGTGCTGAGTCGCCGAGACGGGGAGCAGGTTCGAAGTGAAGGTTGCGGCGCCTTCCGAGTTGATCGGCAGCGTGGTGATCAGCGCGGAATTATCGAGCACCTGGATGGAGCCGGAAGGAATGCCGTCATTGTTTGTAGTTAAATGGGAGTACGGTTCCGCGGTGATGCTGATCGGAGTGCCATAGGCGATGTTTGTGTTTGTGCCGATATTGATGTTGTGGCCGTAGATGACCATCTGGCAGGCTTCGGGCTGCACCGTGAGGGTGGCAGGATTACCCGCTTCGATCACGGAGGCGTAGGTACCGTCGCCCGCATAACGGGCGTAGATGTTGTAGGTGCCGCCGGGCAGCAGGTCCGAGGTGGTGGTCGCTGTGCCTCCAGTGAGCGTCAGGGTTCCGACTGTCGTGTCCGCCTGGAGGGGGCTGGATGTGAAGATGTCGACGTCACCGGTTGGGGTACCCGTTCCGGAGGCAGGGCTTGCGGTGACCGTGAATTGAAGCCACGTGCTGTGGGTGGTGCAATTCGGGGTAGTGACGCCGCCACTGATGCACACCGGTGCAATGCCCGTCAGCGGATCGACGATCGTGAGGGCTACCGTACTGGGTGTGGTACCAGAGGGCGCGTAATAGGTGACGAAGCTGGTGATATCGAAGCTGCCGAAACCGGTTGCCGCGTCGAATCCTGTAGCGGCAGCATAGCCGGTCATGTTGCCGCCACTGCAGTTGTTGCTGCCGGTGCACGCCAGCTCGTTGGTGCCGCGGGTTATGTCATGGGGGGCGACAGTCACGCCCATCATGGAATAAAGAGAGGGGTTGATGTTGCCGAGTCCGTCGCGCGAGCTGCTGTTGAGCTTGTTCACGGCCAGGGCTACCGCACCCGCGAAAACGGCGCTCGATGCTTCGGTGCCGCCCGAATATGTGAACTGTCCGTTGCCAATGCAATCCGAAGGCTGCATGCAGAACAGATAGGCGCTGCTGTTGTAGCCGTCAGTTTGGTTGGCGCCGCTTCCTGCGAAGAACGAGATGTCCGGGATGATACGGGCTGTCTTGCTCGCAGGGGTGGGGTTCGGGGGACTCGGATGGTTTGTCTGATAGGTGCTCTGATAGGACGGGATGCCTTGAGCGACGGAGACACCGTCCGAACCAGCGGTGCTGGGACCACCGCCGCTGGCCAGTTCTACTGACGTGCCGTTTACGCTGTTGGAAGTTCCGGATCCGCCTGGCGCATAGCTGTCATTCCATACCTGCTCCGGAATGTACGACTTCGCCGAGGTGTAACTCGGTGTACCGGAATTGGTGGTGCTCCAATAGGTGCTTGCGGGATTAAGAGTGCTGTAAAAAAAGTCGGTTCCGCCGACCGCAGTTACGAACGGAGAAGATGCGTATCCATTGACGGCGTACCCTGTCGTCGCCTTCCCCACTGTACCCGGCACCTCGCATCCTGCTGCGCCTGAGTCGCCGGACGCGGCGACGACTGTCATGCCCTGGGCTGCCGCTTCTTCTGTTACCTGATTGACGAGGAACATCCCGGTAGCGCCGAGCGCGGTTTCGCAGGACTGGAAGCCCAGAACGAGCACCTGGACATGGTTGTCTGTGACGGCGCGGATCAGGGCGAAGTCGAGGCCCGTATCGTAGTCGGTGGTTGCCGAGGTGTAGTAGTAGATGGTTGCGTTCGGAGCGACTGCGCCCACCAGCTCAATCTGCTTATAGGCGATATATGCGTCATCATTCACGCCAGGATCGTTGCCATCGACGACGACGACCGGCGGATTGGCGCTCAGCCCGAAGATGGAGCGGTAGTTGTTGACGTAAGAGACGTTGATGTCAGAGTCGCCGATGATGCCGACATTGACGTTCTGGCCGCCGTGTCCCTGTGCGGTCGCTGCGGGGATGTCGTAGATCTTATCCAGGTCGCCTGGCGAAATGCCGTAGGTGAAGTTGGGTGTTGTTCCAGTGGTATAGAGAGGCTTGATAGTGTGGGTTCCACGATCCAGTGTGCCCTGAGTGCCCGCACCTGATCCGCCCGCAGCCCGGAAGTTGTTGAGCGCAGCAAAACCGGAGACGACGCCGTGCAAGGCCGACGGAATCTTCGGATTCGAGTTGTTCGCGTAGAAGGTTTTGCCGCCGACGGAGTAGGTGTGGATCTCCGTCTGAAAGGTTGACTTGATCTGCCCGGCTGTAGCGCTCACTTCGATGGCCATGTGGTTGCCATAGACGCGGCCAACGCTCATGCCTTGCGCCGAAAGGTAACCGCTCACCGTCTGCAAGTCGGCATCTGCGACGCCGAAGCGCTTGCCGAAATCCTCCGGCGTGAGCCATTTGTGATAGTTCGGAGAATGCGGGTCTTGCTGCGCAGCGAGGAGCGTCTGCAGCGCCGCTTCCTGCTCGGGAGAACGCTTCAGGACCATCACCATGCGCCCATTCATGTTTGCCGGCGCCGGACCGCGGTCAAACTGCGTACGCGCCCAGGGGTGCACTGAGTTGGGAAGCGACACGAGCGCCGAGTTCTCAACCTGGCTCGTGATGCGCGGAATCGCTTGCGCGCCGGCGGAGAGGGGGCTACCAAGACTGAGGAGCCCTACGCCAGCCAAGGGAAGCGCTGCGACCAACTGGGCGAAGAGAGCAGATTTTCGAACCATAGCCATCATTCCATCCATCTCCACCGCGAGCTTTGAACGCTCCAGGTGGTCGGAAAAAAAGTTGAGCTCGCACGCAAGACATATTTCCTGTGTGTGAGAGCCCGTTTGCGAGTCAATAAGTGTGTGTAGGTGCAGCTCGCAGTGGGGACATTATGGCAAGGTTGTTGGCTAGTTCTTGTGCCACGAAAGTGCCAGTTTGGTGCACAAAAAGGGCGTCAGAGAGAGAATGTGCAACCAAAGTGGCACGCGCGGGCGAGGCTATTCCCAAGATGGGACGGCAAAAAAACAAAAGCCGCCCGAAGGCGGCTTCGCTTTGCCCATCGATCGCTGCTACTGTTGCCAGCCACCGCCGAGAGCGTTGTAGAGCTGCACCAGTGAGAGCATCTCTTCCTCGCGCGCGGAGGCGAGCGTCAGCTCGCTGGAGAAGAGATTCGTCTGGTTGGTCAGCACTTCGAGATAGGCGGAGTACCCACCCTCGTAGCGCATGTTGGAAAGTTTCACCGCATCGCGCGAAGCGACCACCAGGCGCTCCTGTTGCTCACGGAACTCGCGGAATTTCTGGTATCCGACAAGAGCGTTCGAGACGTCCTGGAAAGACTGTGCGATGGCCTTTTTGTAAGTGAGCACCGCTTCCCGCTTCTCCGCCTCGGTCAGACGAACGTTGTTACGAATGCGGCCGGCGTCGAAGATCGGTGTGTTCAGCGTTGCACCGTAGGTATAGGCGAAGGTCGAATTCTCGAACAGCGTATTCAGCGCATTGCTGGCGGTGCCGACCTGGCCGGTAAGGGAGATGGACGGAAAATACTGGGCCTTCGCTACGCCGATCTGCGCGTTTGCGGCGACGAGCTGTTCTTCTGCCTGGCGTATGTCCGGACGCCGCTCGATGAGCGAGGATGGAAGTCCGGCAGGGACGACGGGCATGCGGGGTTGCTGATCGATGGGCATTCCGCGTGCGATGGGCCCAGGATTCTGTCCCAGCAGGGTCTGGAGCGCATTCTCTTCCTGCTCGATTTGACGCTCGAGATCGGGGATGGCCGCTGCCGCCGTGCTGACCAACTCCTCTGCCTGCCGCACATCGAGCAGGCTGGTGTTGCCGCCCGATTCCAGAGTCTGGGTGAGCTTCAACGACTCCTGCCGGGAGGCGAGTGTGCGCTTCGAGATTTCCATCTCCAGATCCAGCGTGCGCAACTGGAAGTAGCCGCTTGCGACGTTCAGGATGAGGGTATCCATGACCTCGCGCTGCGACCACTGGCTGGCCAGCAACTGCGCGCGCGCAGCCTTGGTGGCGCTGCGATATTGTCCCCAGAAGTCGAGGTTCCAGGCGGAGGAAAGCCCGATCTGGCCAAGATGCGTAACGAAGGAGCCCAGCCCGCCGAACTGCGCCGAGGGATATTGCTGGGCGGTGTATCCGCCGCCGCCGTTGATCGTGGGGAACTCCGCCGAGCGCGTGACGCCGAGCTGCGCCTGCGACTCCAGGACGCGCTCCGCGGCGATGCGCACATCGTAGTTCTGCTTGAGCGCGGTGCGGATCAGATCCTGCAGTTGTGGATCGCCAAAGACCTCCCACCACTTCTCGTCGCCAATCGAAAGCGCAGTCGAGGTTGTGCCGTTCGGTTGGCCGGGGAGCGGCGTGCCGTCCAGATCGTGCGGCGCTTTGCTGGTTTGCGTGTTGCCATTGGTCTCGGCGCCGCGGTAAACCGTCGGCGTGTCAATGGTCGGGCGCTGGTATTTGGGACCGACGGTGCAGCCCGATAACACGAGGCTTGCCGCGCCAAGCGCTGCGGCGATGCTCTGCTTTCTCATAAGGCATCTCCGTGATGAACCGGTTCGCGCGTCTCTTTACGCGAGCTCCTGTTACTCAAGCGGTGCGTCATACGTTCGACCACAGCAAACGTAACCGGAACGATAAAGATGGCGATGAAGGTCGAGGCCAGCATGCCGCCGATCACCACGGTTCCGAGCACCTGACGAGAAATGCCGCCGGCACCGGTGGCTCTCCACAGCGGGATACAGCCAAGGATAAAGGCGAAGGCCGTCATCAGAATGGGTCGCAGACGGAGTTCGGCACCGGCCAGCGCAGCATCGTAGATGGTCTTGCCGCTCATGTACTCCTCGCGAGCGAACTCAACGATCAGGATGGCGTTCTTCGCCGCCAGACCAATGAGCATGACCAGTCCGATCTGCGCGTAGACGTTGTTCTCCAGGCCACGCGCGGACAGCGCCAGAAAGCCGCCAAAGACCGCGATTGGCGTGCTGAGCAGAACGCTGAAGGGCAGCGACCAGCTCTCATATTGCGCAGCCAGAATAAGGAAGACGAAGAGCAGCGAGACGCCAAAGATGGTGGAGGACGAGACACCCTGGGCGGCCTTCTGCTCCTGGAAGGACATGCCCTGGTAGTCGAGCGCCATCTCACTGGGCATGGTCTCGCGGAACACCTCTTCAAAGGCCTGGGTCGCCTGTGCCGAGCTGTAGCCGGGCGCGGCGTTCGCGATCAACTGCGCTGACTCATATTCGTTGTAGCGCATGGTGAATTCGGGCCCGGTAATGCGCTTGACGCTGGTGAGAGCAGAGAGCGGAATGGAATTGCCGGAGGAGTTCTGTACGTAGAAGCGGCCGATGTTATCGATATTCGTGCGTGACGTACCTTCCGCTTCGACATAGGTCTGCCACTGGCGTCCGAAGCGATTGAAGTAGTTCACCAGGTTGCCGCCCATGAAGGTTTGCAGGGTCTCGTACACATCGGCGAGGCTGACACCCTCCTGGACCGCCTTCTCGCGATCGACATCTACGTAGATCTGGGGAACGGTGGGCAGGTAGGTCGTGATGACCCCGGCGATCTCCGGCCGCTTGCGCAGCGCTGCCATGAATTTATTCACGTTGTCGGTGAGCTCTTGCAGGTTGCCGCCGGAGCGGTCTTCGAGCACCGCGGAGACACCGCCGGAGGTGCCGACACCGGGGATAGATGGGGGCGGGAAGGAGAACGCAATACCCTGCT
This sequence comes from uncultured Acidobacteriaceae bacterium, assembly GCA_963815025.1. Taxonomy (GTDB): domain Bacteria; phylum Acidobacteriota; class Terriglobia; order Terriglobales; family Acidobacteriaceae; genus KBS-83. The sequence goes on from CAWFFD010000004.1 coordinate 12,554, forward strand.
TAATGCCGCCAAGTCCCCGGGCGATGTTCTGCTGGATCGCCTTGTACTGCTCGTCCTTGCTTTTGCGCTTATCCCAGTCTTTGAGGGTGACGAAGTAGAAAGCGTTATAGGTGCTCTGGGTAAAGCTGAGCAGGCTGAAGCCGTTGACGCTGACGATGCTCTCGACACCGGGCGTCTTCAGAATGACGTCCTCGACGCTCTTGGAGGCTTCCATGGTGCGCTGTAGAGATGCCGCATTGGGCAACACCATGCCGACGTAGAGGTAGCCCTGGTCCTCATCCGGCAGGAAGGAATTGGGTATTCCGCGGGCGATCCATACGGCTGCCACGGAGACCAGCACCAGGAAGACGAGCGCAAATCCGGACTTGCGGATCAGCAGGCCGGACGTGCGGACATAGCCATCGCGAGTGCGGCCGAAGGCTCTGTTGAACCACGAAAAGAAGTGGCCCAGTGGTCCCCGGGCGGGCTTCTTCGGCTTCAGCAGCAGCGCGCAGAGCGCAGGGCTGAGCGTCAGCGCGTTGAAGGCGGAAAAGAGCACCGAGATGGCGATGGTAATAGCGAACTGCTGATACAGCCGGCCGGTGATGCCGGGCACTGCGGCGGTGGGGATGAAGACGGCTGCCAGGATCAGCGCGATGGCGATGACCGGGCTCGCGACCTGCTCCATGGCCGCAATCGAGGCCTCCTTGGGTGACATGCCCTCTTCTATATGGTGCTCGACGGCTTCCACGACCACGATGGCGTCATCGACCACCAGACCGATGGCAAGTACCAGCCCAAGCAGAGAGAGGGTGTTGATCGAAAAACCCAGAATGGGGAAGACGACGAATGTGCCGATGAGCGAAACCGGCACTGCGAGCAGCGGGATGAGAGTGGCGCGCCAGCCCTGCAGGAAGATATAGACGACCAGGATTACCAATCCCAGGGCGATAAACAGCGTCTCAACAATTTCATGCAGGCCCGCGGTAACGGCCTTTGTGGTATCGAGGGGCACGGCCGACTCGATGTCAGGCGGATACCTCTTCTCCAGCTCAGCCAGTTTTTTGTAGACCGCATCGGCCGCGGCTACGGCGTTCGATCCAGGCAGTTGATAGATGGCCATGCCCGCTGAGACCTGATCGGGGCGGCCTGGGACGCCGTAACGGGTGGCGAGGTTATATGTCTGCGCTCCCAGCTCGATGCGCGCGACGTCCTTCAGGCGCAGCACGGAGCCGTCCGGGTTGGCGCGGATGACGATCTTGCCGAACTCCTCTGCGGTGACCAGGCGTCCCTGCGAACGCACCGTATAGGTGAATTCCTGACCGCCAGGAACCGGCTCGCCGCCAATCTGTCCGGCGGGGTTCACGTTGTTCTGCACCTGCATCGCACTGACTATCTGCGGAACCGTAACCCCGAGCTTGGCCAGCTGATTCGGATCGACCCACACACGCATGGCATACTGCCCACCAAATACCTGCACACGCGCCACACCTGGCACGCGCGTCAGCTCATCCGCCATGTTGATGTAGGCGTAGTTGGTCAGGAAGTTAAAGTCATGGCTGCCGTGAGGCGAGTAGAGCATCACGAACATCAGCGGCGATGCCAGTGACTTGATCACAGTGACGCCGGCGGTGTTCACCTGCGCCGGAAGTTGCGGCGTCGCCTGATTGACCCGGAGCTGAGTGAGCACCTGGTCGATGTCCGGGTTGGTGGCGATGTCAAAGTCGACCGTGAGCGACATCGCGCCGTTGTTCGCATTCGTGGAATACATGTAGTTCATGTGGTCCACGCCGGTTACCTGCTGCTCAATAGGCGTCGCTACGGATTGTTCGAGGGTCGTGGCATCGGCACCGGGATAGGTGGCCTGTACCAGCACCTCGGGAGGAACGATGTTGGGGAATTGCGAGGTCGGCAGGCTGAGCATCGCCACCACCCCGACGATGACCATGATGATCGATATCACCATGGCCACAATGGGCCGGTTGATAAAGAACTTCGACATGATCTATTTGCCCTCGCTGCTGCTTGCGCTCGGTTTTCCGCTGTTGCTCTTGCCACCGTCCTGCGGACCAGGGCTCGTCTGATCGGCACTTGCTTGCTCAGGACTGGCTTGCTCAGGAGCGGCGGGATGAGGGTGGACCGGCATACCATCGGCCAGTTTGCCGTTGCCTTCGATGACCACCTGTTCACCAGGCTTCAGCCCGCTGGTGATCACCCAGTTCGTGCCGATCTGGGGCCCTACCTCCACCTGCTGGATGTGCACCTTGTTGTCAGCGTTGATGACGGCGATTTGATAGGAGCCTTGCAACTCCGTGACAGCGCGCTGCGGCACCACGAGAGCGCCACGCTCGAGACTCGTCTGCGCCCGCACCCTGCCGTACTGCCCGGGGCGCAGGAGGCTTTGCGGATTGGGAAACGCCGCCGCCACGCGAATGGTGCCGGTGGAGCTGTTCACCTGACGATCGACAAAGACGACGTAGCCCTTGCTGGGGTAGACGGTGCCGTTGGAAAGCGTCATCTCAATGGGAACGCGCCTCGCACTATGCAGCAGATCGGCCGCTCCGCCTTCCCGCGCCTTCTCTGACAACGCGAGGTACTCCTGCTCGCTGATGGCAAAGTAGACCTTGATCGGCTGCACCTGCGACACAGTGGTGAGCACGGTGGACTGCGTCACCAGGCTGCCGACCTGGATGGTGGCGAGACCGGCGATCCCATCCAGCAGGGAGCGCACCTTCGTCCAGCCAAGATTCAGCTGGGCAGTCTCGACAGCGGCTTTTTGCGCCGTCACCGTGGCCTCGTCGGCTGCCTGCGTCTGCAGGTCGTTATCTAGCTGCGAACGCGCGATGGCGCGCGCTTCCGACAGCGGAGTATCGCGCTTGGTGTTGATCTCGGCGAGCTGCAGTTGCGCCTGGGCCTGCGCCAACTGTCCCTTGGCCTGATCGACGGCTGCCTGGAAGGGCCGGGGATCGATCTCATACAGGATCTGCCCCTTGCTTACGTGCGAGCCTTCCTTATAGTTCTGCCGGATCAGATAGCCGGTGACCTGGGGCTGAATCTGCGCGTTGACGTACCCGTCGAGATTGGCGACCCAATCGCCAAAGATCGGTACGTCCTTCTGCTGGACCGTCGTGGTGACCACGTCCGGAGGCGGATATTGTGGCGGCCCTCCGCCCTTGGCGGTCTTGCTGCAGCCGGCAACCAGCGCAAGGCCGGCCAGCAGCAGCAGAGCGGCTGCAGATGGCAGGCCGGCGGAGTAACTGCATCTTGCACGATCGCAGCTTTCGCGCAGTGTAGGGAAAGAGCGGGATGTCGTATCTGCTGAGATCATGGGAGCCTTCCCAAATATGCGTCCAGGGACGCGCAATTAAATCGGTAATGCCGGAGTGCACATGGCACAGGGCAGGTATAGGGTTGCTAGGGCAGTAGATGAGGGCAGCTAGGGCCGGGACTCACCAGAAACGCATTTTTTCATAAGACGGCACTCTGTGCCATAATCTGCATGCAGTGCAGAAAACGATTCTCACGTCTGGTGGAGAACAAGGGACGAAAACTCAGGATTCCGGGTCGCTTCGCGAGCGGAAACATGAGTTCGTTCTGAAGGAAATTGAACGGGCCGCGTGGGAACTGTTCGCTACCGTCGGCTTCGACCGGGCTACGGTCGAGGAGATCAGCCGCAACGCCGGCGTCTCCCGGCGCACCTTTTTCCGCTACTTCCGCAGCAAGGAAGAGCTGCTTTCCTTCAGCGTGGAGCAATTTGGGCAACGCGTCGCACAGCGCTTTGCAGACGCGCCCAAGAGCCGCAAACCACTGGCAGCGTTGGAAAACGCCATACTCTCCGTGATGCGGGAGGAGATGCACGACACCCGCCAGCCCAAGGAGATGTTGGGGCTGATGTTTGAAGAGCCGAACGTCCGCGGGCGCTTTCTGTGTGCCCTGAGCCGTTGGGTGCCTCTCCTGGGCCAGGAACTGACGAAGCGCAAGGCGTATCGCGGGGATGCCGCACGCTGCACCCTGGTGGCCGCGCTCTACTGCACGGCCTTCGACCAGGCCCACCTGCGCTGGTATCGCGAGGGAACAGGCGACCTGCCTGGACAGATAAAGCGGGCTTTCCGCCAGCTTCGCGATACGAATGCCGCTGACGCCGAGAAATAGGTAGCGTTTCCAGCAGGCCCCCTGTTTCCAGCAGGCTCCCGTCCAGGTCGCCATCGTGGTCTCCTCCTGTCGCATAGTTCGGGGCAATCTCCGGGTCAGCCCGGATCGGCCCTCAATGACTAGTCGAACGAGAGGCTGCTAAAACGACATCGCAGGCCAAATGATTCAGAAAAAATGCAGTCCTAACCGCGCGCCATAGTGAAGGCCTGATCCAGATCGGCAGTCAGGTCCTCGATTGCCTCAATGCCTACCGAAAGGCGGACCAGGTCGTGGGGGATCTGCTTCTGCGAGCGCAGATGCTCCGGGATGCTGGCGTGCGACATGTAGTTGGGCAGGCTGATGGTCGAGTTGACTCCCCCGAAGCTGACCGTGATGGTGTGCAGCTTGCAGCCTTCGACCATGCGGCGCGACAACTCCGCATCGCCGGTGCGAAAACTAAGCACGGAGCCCGGCCCGCTGGCCTGCTTCCTGTGAATCGCGGCCGCCGCGGGTGGTGCCAGTGTGGGGAAGTAGACATCCGTCACGCTCGGATGCTGCTGCAGATAGTTCGCGATCGCAGTCGCATTGGCCTGCTGCTGGTTTTGCCGCAGCGCCAGCGTCTTCATGCCCGCGCAGCACCAGAAAGCTATCGAAGGGGGCAAGGCCGCCACCCTCTCCGTTCTGGATGAGATAAAGATCGTCGGCAAGTGCCGCATCCTTCACGATCACGGCGCCCGCCATCACATCGCTGTGACCGCAGAGGAACTTCGTCGCCGAATGGATCACGATATCGCAGCCCAGCTCGAGCGGACGCTGCAGGTACGGCGACATGGTGCTGTTATCCACGCAAACCCGTGCTCCGTTCTGGTGTGCGATGGTCGCCACACGCTCAAGATCGAGGATGTGCAGCAGCGGGTTCGTCGGTGATTCGAGATAGACCAGCTTGACCGCCGGCGTGAAGGCGGCCTTCAGTGCACTCTCATCGGCGAAGTCAACATACTGCACCGTGATGCCGCGGTTCGCGAGGATGCGCGAGAAGAGCCGGTAGGTGCCGCCATAGAGATCGTCGCAGGCCAGAATCTGCTCACCCGGTTTCAGCAGCCGCGTCACCGCCGTAATGGCGGCGAGACCGGTGGAAAAACAAAATGCCCGCGTTCCGGATTCAAGCAGGGCCAACTGCGTTTCGAGCACCGCACGCGTGGGATTGCCGCTGCGGGTGTAATCGAAATCGCCGAACGAGGTCGCCGAGTCCTGACGAAAGGTGGCCGTCTGATAGATCGGCGTATTGGCAGGCCGAAAGCGGTCGCCCGGTGCGGGATCGAAGTTCAGCAGCAGAGTTTCAAACTTCACGGGTCACCTCCACGGAGGCGAAGAATTCAAGAGCGGATCGCAAGGCAATCTCCAGTGCGCGGGTCAGTCGGTCAAGATCGAAGAAGCAGGAGGGCTTGTCCCTGGCCGGTTGGTTCGCATCTGGAGCGGGCGCTCAGAGTCCAGGCGCAAACAGCACACCAACCAGGGTGCGCATGGCCATAGGCATTCGAGCATTTTGGCTATGGATTTCGACGGGCCAGCGACCGTTCTTGTGGCCTTTCCGTGAAGAAAGGCCACGCCGAGAGTCACCCCGCTCCTCATGGTGGTAGCCAAAATGCTCTCGTCCGCCAGAAGGGAAGATCATGGTCTGAGGCTAAGGGAAGGCGGGTGTTGCGTCAAGGGAGCCGGAGGTGAGGCTCGGTAGTGGATCAGTCCGAATCCATAGTTCCCGAATCGCCGAAAAACCGGCAATCACTCACGAGAAGCGCGTTTCTCAGGACTGATCCCTTTAACTATCGTGATAGCTAATCTGTCGCGGCAGGGGAAAAGCCTTCACGTAGACGGCCACGTGAAACGAGGACTGTTGCTGCTACGCCGACGGTGACAGCTAACCCGGCACCAAATTCTGTACTGATGTACTGTTGTGCAACCGACATTCGCCGTCAACGGATCAAATAGGCTCTGAATAAACGTGTTGTGGGTGGCGTGCAGAAGAACGCAGGGCCATAGGCTGCCCGAGCGAAGTCGGAGGTAGCCCATGATGTAGGCGTTCGCGGTCACCATGACCGTGAAGCAGGTGAGGAAGAAGATGGGCTTTGTGTCCGGCCTGAAGTCGGTCCAGAGGCGTTCGCTGGACAAAGCCGCCACCAGAACAACCCTGAAATCGACACGCGCCGTGGAAGCCGAACCGCTGCTGCAGCCAGGGAAACAGGCCCCACCACTCTGAGAGACTCCCGGATCCGAGGTTCCTCGTAGCCGAGGAATCAAGCCGCGTGGGAGCATACAGGAACGCTCAACGACGGTCCGCTACAGCGAAGACAGCGCCACGCCCAACGTCCCGAAGCGGATGCCAGACGGGCCAATCCATACTACCATGAGGTTTCGAAGCAGGACGTCACTTGAGCGTTTTCCATCACAGAAGGGAAAGCCATAGACCTGCGAGAAAACGTCCCATTCCCCGTTCGTCTCAGTTCACGGTCCAGCGCATCGTCAGAGCTGAATGTGATAACGACATCTCCCGCACGCACGATCCGGTCGGCGAAGGCAGCGTACAAAGGAGCGTCGCTGATCCAGGCCGATTCCGGACCAGGTTCTGCGAGGGATGCGAGCAGCAGGCTAGGGTACCAGAGCAGCGGTACCAGCCCACACAATGGAACTGCGTGAGCTGTCGCCGTTAAGCGATCGCTGTATCGAACGTCGAAGCGCGTAGGCATCCGCCGAAGACGCCAAGAAAACTCGGCAGATCGATAACGGTCGCTGTTGCGGGATTCATAAACGCTCTCGTAGATACGCTCAGGCAAGTTAACGGTCGTTGTCGGAATTCTACGCTTACGGACCATCTAACCGTCGCCATTTCGCGAAGTCAGGCCTCATAAGTCGGCTTAGCGCAAGTCACCACGGTCGTTCCACCCGGAAACATGGGCGATCCCGCGCGCTACAAGTAAAGAATGTTTCAATTCGGAACTGAGACAGGAACGTTTTCAGAGAAACCTGCCAATTTACCCCATCGATTTCGCTACACTGGAAATAGAGAGATAGATGAAGCGCCCGCGATCATTCGCGGGCGCTTTTATTTGCTGGTGATCCATCACTGCATCCGGTGTGAAATGGAGGTCGTAACCCGTTTGGGAAGACGAATTTAGCGATAAGCCTTTTGGATGGACGAATTTAGCCGCCGGGAGACACCCTAACCCGTTGTTGCGCAAGCACTTCCAGACCACCTCCCGCAGCGGGAGGGGGGAGGGGGTAGCGGGGGTTGGCTAGTACGCGCCGGTCTGCTGCAACGGCAGCCCAACCTGGAAGCAGGTCTTTCCCGGCGAGCTTAGGACGTTGAGATAGCCGCGGTGCATGCGCACGATGCGCTGCGCGGTGTCGAGCCCAAGGCCGAGCCCGTGTCCCGGAGCCTTGGTGGTGAAGAAGGGTTCGAAGATGCGCCCCTGCTGATCCTTGGGAATGCCGGGACCATCGTCTTCCACCTCGACCAGAAGCAGATCGGAGGCGCGGCGAACCCTCAGGGTGATACGTCCGCGATTCTTTATCGCGTCCAGTGCGTTTTCCAGCAATGCCGTCCAAACCTGATTCAGTTCGCTGCCATACGCGGAGATGATGGGCAGATTGGGATCGTAGTGGCGCTCCACCACGACGTGCTGCAGCCGCGATTGCAGCATGGCCAGCGTGTTTTCCAGGCTCTGCGGCACATCGACTTCCTGGATCGGCGCCTGGTCCATGTAGGAGTAATCCTTGATGGCGCGGATGAGATCGAAGATGCGTGCTGTGGAGTCAAGCATGGCCTCGGCCATGCGCTCGGCGCGCAGAGTGGAGGCGTGCTGCGACAGCAGGAGTGATGTGCTCTCCGGCGTAAGAAAATCGGGCAGCGCGGCGAGATGTTCCGGAGTGATGCCGGCTTCGGCGAACTCCGGGGCAATCTGTCCAATGTTCGCGATCTGGCGCTCCTGCAGCCAGCGTGACAGCGCCTCTTCGTGCAAGGCCACCACTGCCGGTGTCAGCGCGGGTTTGCCTTGCAGGCTGCTGCGCATATGTTCGTTCCATGCGCGCAAAGCTTCCACGTGCTCGGGCTCAAAGCAAAGACTTCCCAGGCGGAAGCGATCGCGGCCGAAGGTCTCCAGTTCCTGCAGCATGCCCGAGGCGGCCCGCTGTGCGGCAGACGCCGGATTGTTGAGCTCGTGCGCGAGATTGCCGGCGAGCTTGCCGAGCGCATTGAGCTTCTCCGACTGTTGTTCCATGCGCGTGACTTCGCGCGAGCGATCGAGCAGGATGCTGACCACGCGCTGGGTCATGGACGGGATCTCGGCCAGCATGCGTGGGAAGAGCGAGCGCTTGTAGCGAAGCGCCCATGTGGGTGCGGTGGTCACGCCGCGGCCGCCCCAGGTCTGCATACGCGAGAAGGGAAGCAGACCAGTGATCTGTCCCGCACGTCCGATGAACATGGCAGGAGCAGCGCCGGAGCGGTCACGTTGCACCTGGACTTCACCCCTCAGCAGGATGGTCATGTCGTCCGCCGGCTCGCCCTGTTCAAAGATCGTGACATTCGCATCGACGAATTGTTCGGTACCGTTGATGGCGAGCCACAGGTATTCGTCGTCGGTCAGGCCGGCGAGCGGGGCGACGTGACGCAGGGCCTCAGTGAGCGCAGCGATGCGGTCACTGGGCGTGGCAACCGGTTGCTCGATCAGGCTCTCGCTCACTGGCTCGCTCCTTGCGCTCAATGTTAGCCGACCGGCCGCCCTGCGGTCTTGCGCCGCAGGGCTGAATGCCCAATTCCTGGGGCCGAACGGAGAATCAGGCGGTTGTAGTGGCTTCCTGCTTTGCCGGCGACTGCGACTCCGCGGTCACCGGGTCGAGGAAGGGCATCGCTGCGCGCAACTGGCTTCCGACCGTCTCCAGGAGTTGCGAGCGCTCCGCCGCCCGGTACTTTTCGAACTGGTGGCGGCCGGTACGGTTCTCCTCCATGAATTTCCTGGCAAAAGACCCATCCTGGATCTCGGCGAGCAGCTTTTTCATCTCCGCGCGCGTCTGGTCGGTCACAATGCGCGGACCTGCAGTGTAGTCACCGAACTCGGCGGTATCCGAGATGGAGTAGCGCATGTAATTCAACCCGCCGCGATACATCAGGTCGACGATCAGCTTCAGCTCGTGCAGGCATTCGAAGTAGGCCATCTCCGGTGCGTAGCCTGCTTCGACCAGCGTGTCGAAGCCAGCCTTCACCAGCGCGGACGTTCCCCCGCAAAGGACTGCCTGTTCGCCGAAGAGATCGGTCTCGGTTTCCTCCTTGAAGGAGGTCTGGTAGACACCGGCGCGTGTGCAGCCGATTCCACGTGCATAGGAAAGCGCCAGCTTCTGCGCGTTGCCGGTGGCGTCCTGCTGGATGGCGATAAGTCCCGGCACGCCGCCACCTTCGGTGAAGACCTCGCGCACGCGATGGCCCGGCGCCTTGGGCGCGACCAGGGCGACGTCAATATTGGCTGGCGGCTTGATGAAGCCGAAGTGGATGTTGAAGCCATGCGCGAAGAGAAGCAATTTGCCCTGGGTCAGGTGCTGCGCGATGTGCTCGGTGTAGACGTCGGCCTGCGACTGATCAGGCACCAGGATCATGACGACGTCGCCCCACGCTGCCGCATCGGCGATGCTGAGCACGGTAAGGCCGGCTTTTTCGGCTTTCGAGCGGGAGCGGCTGGTCGAAGGCAGGCCGACGCGCACGTCGACACCGGAATCCTTCAGGTTGAGCGAGTGGGCGTGGCCCTGCGAGCCATAACCGATCACCGCGACCTTTTTGGCCTGGATGAGTGAAAGGTCGGCGTCCTGATCATGAAAAACCTTGGGCATGATTGCTCCTTGGAAGCGAGTCAGCGGGTCAGCAAGTCAGCGAGTCAGCAAATGCGTCGTGCCGGTCGAGAGATGATGCGCTGCGGTTCGATGTTGCGTTGAATGGAAGAGGCGAGAGCGGCTAGATCTCTTCCTCGTGCACATTGTCAAACTCGTTGGGGAGGATCTCTTCAAGGTCCAGCTTACCGCTGTAGCTGGCGATATTGCCATCGGCCTTCGGCTTGCTGCCCAGTGCGGACAACACCCGGCTGGTGTGATGGCCGCGGCGCATGGCCATGCGGCCGGTGCGCGAGACTTCCAGGATGGTGTAGCCGGACTCGGTGATGACCTGTATCAGCCCCTCAATCTTGCTGGAACTGCCGGTCATCTCCAGCATGATCGACTCCGGCGCGAGATCGACGACGCGGGCGCGGAAGACGTTGGCCAGTTCGAAGATTTGCGAGCGCGAATGTGGGCCGTTCGGTGAGTCGGGGCCAACGGCGATCTTGATCAGGCAGAGTTCGCGGACGACCGCGGCGGAGCGGTCCACCTCGTCGACGTGGACTGTCGTTTCGAGCTTGTAGAGAGAGGCACGGATACGGTGCGCGGCATGCTCATGTGCATCGCAGACAATGGTCATGCGTGAGGTGTCCGGCCGCTCCGACTCACCGACGGTGAGCGAGACGATATTAATGTTGAGCCGGCGGAAGAGGGAAGCAACACGCGTCAGGACGCCGGGCTTGTCTTCGACGAGGGCTACGAATGTGTGAAGCATCGGCTATTCGATCCCTTCATGCTGTATGGTGCGGATACGTGTGGAAAGTTCCGTAGAGGGCGAAATCCGCGTTCTCTGCAGCTCGCCCTGCCATTTCTGCCAATTCCTCAGATGGATCGTCAAAATCATTGAATCGACATACTCTCTCTAAGTCCACCAAGTGAAGACCGTAGAAGACAAGCATGCCTTCAATCTTCTTCGAGAAATTTTCCTTGTCCCAAGCTTGAGTCGCGCACCAAGTGAACGAACTTGCACCTTCGAGATCAAGATCGCAATTCTCCCCAATTGTGACTTCAGCCAGCCCTATCCAGACCTCCTGTGGCTCATTCACTCGTCCTCCGCAGTCTCAAGCAGAGGGTCACGCTCGGGCCGGTGGACCATCTCGTGCAGCGCGGCGCCGGGCGCGATCATCGGATAGACTCCGTCTTCCTTTTCCACCTGGAAGTTGATCAGGAAAGGCCGGCCGGAGGTGCGCGCCTTGGTCACGGTTGGCGTTACGTCCTTACGCTGCGAGATATGCGCGCCTTCAATGCCGTGAGCCTCAGCCAGCTTCACGAAATCCGGCGAGAGGATGGGTGAGGCGGAGTAGTTCTTGTCATAGAAGGCCTCCTGCCATTGGCGCACCATGCCGAGAAAGCCGTTGTTGATGATCGCGATGTTGATTGCGAGCTTCTCCTGCACGATGGTCGAGAGCTCGGCCGCAGTCATCTGGAAGCCGCCATCGCCGGCGATGACCCAGACGTCCTTCTGCGGGCAGGCCGTCTTGGCGCCGATGGCGGCGGGCAACGCGAAGCCCATGGTGCCAAGGCCGCCGGACGTGACCAGCGTGCGTGGCGCCTCGTGTTTGAAGTACTGCGCCTCCCACATCTGGTGCTGGCCAACATCGGTAACGATGATGGTGTCTTTTTCTCGGCCCGCGGCCTGCGCCTCGCGCCAGATGTCATGAATCACGTGTGCTGCGTAGAGATGACCACTGTCAGGCAGGTTGATGATGTCGCGCACCGCCGCCGTGCCTTTCGACGCGTTGATTTGCCGCAGCCAACCGCTGTCAGTGCGCTTTGGAAGCATCGGCAGCAGCGTTTCGAGGACGACTTTGAGGTCACCGATGAGCGCAACATCCACGCGGACATTCTTGTTGATCTCGGAGGGGTCGATCTCGATGTGAATCTTCTTCGCGTGCTGCGCGTAGTGGGCGAGGTTGCCGGTAACGCGGTCGTCGAAGCGCATGCCGAAGGCCAGCAGCAGGTCGGCTTCCTGAATGGCGTTATTCACCCACGACTCGCCGTGCATGCCCATCATGCCCAGATGCAGTGGATGCGCGGCAGGGAAGCTGCCAAGCCCGAGCAGCGTTGAGGCTACCGGAATCTGCTGCGATTCGGCGAAGGCGAGCACCTGCTGCTCCGCTCCCGATTGGGTGATGCCGTGCCCGGCAAGGATGATCGGCCGCTTCGCCGATTGAATCAGTGCGATGGCTTCGCGGATTGCGCTCGACTCCGCGCGCAGCATGGGGTGAGGACGGGCGTCGCATGGCGCGCATGCCGCGAACTCAAATGGCGCGGTAGCCTGTTGCGCGTCCTTCGTGATGTCGATGAGCACCGGCCCTGGCCTGCCGGATGTCGCGATCTGAAAGGCAAGCCGAATCGCGGGCGCGATGTCTTCGGCGCGTGTGACCAGGAAGTTGTGCTTGGTGATGGGCAGCGTGATGCCGGTGATATCGACTTCCTGAAAGGCATCGGAGCCCAAGACTTTCGATGAAACTTGGCCGGTGATGCAGACGATGGGCACCGAATCGAGCATCGCGGTGGCGATGCCGGTGACGAGATTGGTCGCACCCGGACCGCTGGTTGCCATGCAGACGCCCACACGCCCGGAAGCGCGCGCGTAACCATCGGCCATATGTGCCGCACCCTGTTCGTGACGAACGAGAATGTGGCGGATAGGGAACTTCCGCAGCGCGTCATAGATGGGCAGGATGGCGCCACCGGGATAGCCAAAGACCTCGCGGACACCTTCGCCTTCCAGCGTCGCCCACACGATCTCCGCACCAGTCAGGGCTGTTTTGCCGACACCGCTCAGGGCTGCCTCGCCCATACCGCTCGGGGTCGCATTGCCTGTGCCGGGGTCGCGTTGTTGCCTGCTCATCGGGTCGTCCTTTCTCTTCGATTCTGCCGCTCTGATGCAGAGCTACGTTGTCACTGCGCCCAAAGACGCGGAGCTGACGCTGTCTGCGTATTTACGGAAGACGCCCGCCTTGAAGCGCGGCTCCGGCGCCTTCCATGATTTGAGACGGCTTGCAATCTCGGCATCCGGAACTTCCAGCGTGAGTTTGCGATTCGGAATGTCGAAGACGATCGAGTCGCCCTCGCGCACTGCTGCGATCGGTCCGCCTAGCTGCGCTTCCGGCGCGACGTGTCCAGCCATTAGTCCGTGTGTCGCCCCGGAGAAGCGGCCGTCGGTTAACAGCGCCACGGTCGAAGACAATTCGGGCATGCCCTTGATCGCCGCCGTTACCGCCAGCATCTCGCGCATGCCTGGTCCGCCACGCGGACCTTCATAGCGAATCACCAATATGTCGTTCGGGTTGATCTTGCCCGACTCGACCGCTGCGAAGCAGTCGTCCTCGCTCTCGAAGACGCGCGCCGTACCGCGATGGAAGATGCGCTCGTGACCGGCGACCTTCACCACGCATCCTTCCGGAGCAAGATTGCCTTTCAGAATGACGAGGCCGCCTGTCGGCTTCAGCGCCTGATCCCATGCGCGAATGACCGGTTGCTTCGGCGTCTCAACCGCCGCTGCCGCTTCTTCATGGAGCGTTTTTCCGGTGACCGTCATGGTGTTGTGCAGTTGGCCGCGATCGAGCAGCCGCTTCGCCAGCACGCGCGATCCACCCGCGTCCTGATAGTCCTTCGCGACATACTTTCCGCCCGGGGTGAGGTCGCAGATCAGCGGCGTCTTCTCGCTGATGCGATCGAAGTCATCCATGGTGAGCTTCAGACCCATCTCGCTGGCGATGGCGATCAGGTGCAGCACCGCATTGGTCGAGCCGCCCGAAGCGCAGACGGCGGTGATCGCGTTTTCGAGCGCCTCTCGAGTGATGATCTTCGAGGGGCGGAGATCGTTTCGCACGAGGTCCATAATCAACCGGCCGGCCTTGCGGCTTGCATCTGCTTTGTCTGCGGCCATTGCCGGAACGCCGGTGATCTGTATGGGCGAGATGCCAAGGAATTCGCCGGCCATCGCCATGGTGTTCGCCGTGAACTGGCCGCCGCAGGCACCGGGTCCGGGGCAGGCGGCTGCTTCCACTGCTTCGAGCTGATCGTCCGTGATTTTGCCGGCGGCGTGCGAACCGATAGCCTCAAAGACGTTCTGGATGGTGATGTCGACCGTCGAACCGTCTGGCTGTTTCAGTTTGCCGGGGGCGATGGAACCGCCGTAGAGCATGAGCCCAGGGATATCCAGGCGGCACATGGCCATGATGGTGCCGGGCATGTTTTTGTCACAGCCAGCGATACAGATGATGCCATCGAACAAATTGCCGCGTGCTACCAGCTCCACCGAGTCGGCGATGACTTCGCGCGAGATCAACGAAGCTTTCATGCCCTGCGTTCCCATGGTGATGCCGTCCGAGATAGTGACGGTGTTGAACTCCATCGGCGTGCCGCCAGCCTCGCGCACACCCTGCTTCACCGCCGCGGCTACGTCGCGCAAATGAAAGTTGCAGGGGCCGATCTCGGTCCACGTATTCGCGATGCCGATGATCGGCTTGTGCAGGTCTTCGTTGCTGAAGCCGACGCCACGCAGAAAGGAGCGCGCCGCTGCGCGGGAGGGACCTTCGGTGAGCGCGACGGAGATTCTCTTTCCGGCGGGGATGCCATTGCTGGTTTTTGCGTCTTGGGCCATGAATTAGAGGGTCTCCGGTGTTGATGTTGTGAGCGCGGCGGGCTTGGGTGCGAGCCAGAACGCAGCATCATGTTTCTGTTCGTAACTGTCGAGCGCGGCTGCATGACGCAGCGTGAGCCCGATGTCATCGAGTCCATTCAACAGGCAATACTTGCGGAAGGGATCGATGTCGAAATGGGCAAGGAAACCTTGATCGTCCCTCGACCGTCTGCTGCTCGAGGTCGATGGTGATGGTGTGCTTCGGATTCGCGGTGGAGCGCGCAAGCAGAGTCTCGACCTCATCGTCGGTGAGGCGCACCAGGATGATGCCGTTCTTGCCTGCGTTGGAGTAGAAGATATCTGCAAAGGTAGGCGCGATGACGGCGCGAAAGCCGAACTGCTGGATGGCCCACGCCGCGTGCTCACGTGACGAGCCGCAGCCGAAGTTCTTTTCCGCGATCAAAATCTTCGCGCCCTGATGCTCCGGCTTGTTCAGCACGAATTTCGGGTTGGGGTGGCCGGCGTTCGGACCGCTTTGGATGCGTCGCCAGTCATAAAAAAGGAAATCTCCATAGCCTGTACGCTCGATGCGCTTCAGGAACTGTTTGGGAATGATCTGGTCGGTGTCGATGTTCGGCAGCGGCAGTGGAGCAGCAGTGCTGGTGAGTGTGCGGATGGCTTCCATTTAGCGCGAACCTCCCTGGGCAAGCACGGGCTCCGCCGGCGCAGACTCTCCAGCAGGCGGCCATTTACGGATGTCTGTGAGATGGCCAGTGACGGCCGCCGCTGCGGCCATGGCAGGCGAGAGCAGATGCGTGCGTCCTCCGCGTCCCTGACGTCCTTCGAAGTTGCGATTGCTGGTGGAGGCGCAGCGCTCGCCTGGTTCGAGGATGTCCGGGTTCATACCCAGGCACATGGAGCAGCCAGGCTCGCGCCACTCGAAGCCTGCGGCGCGGAAGATGTGGTCCAGACCCTCTTCCTCGGCCTGCCTCTTGACGAGTTGCGAGCCGGGCACCACCATCGCGCGGACGGTCGTCGCAACATGATGTCCCTTCACGACAGCAGCAGCAGCTCGCAGATCGCTGATGCGTGCGTTCGTGCACGAGCCGATAAAGACGCGGTCGACCGCAATGTCTTCGATACGGACGCCGGGCTTCAGGTCCATATATTCGAGGGCGCGCGCGAAGCTCTTGCGGTCGGCTTCGCTGGGCGCATCCTCGATGGAGGGAACCATGGCATCCACACGTGTAACCATTCCCGGTGAGGTACCCCAGGTCACGTTCGGGGCGAGGCCTGCGGCGTCGATAGTCATTTCGCGATCGAACGCCGCACCATCGTCGCTGTGCAGCGTGCGCCAGTGCGCGACTGCCTCGTCCCACGCCGCGCCTTGCGGTGAAAATCGCCGGCCCTTCAGGTAAGCGAAGGTGGTTTCGTCGGCAGCGATCATGCCGGCACGCGCACCCGCCTCGATGCTCATATTGCAGATGGTCATCCGCTCTTCCATGGAGAGAGCGCGGATCGCGGAGCCTGCATATTCGACGACGTAGCCGGTGGCGCCATCCGTACCGATGCGTCCGATGATGTCGAGGATGATGTCTTTCGCTGTAACGCCGTTGGGCAGCTTGCCCTCGACGTTGATACGGAAGGTCTTCGGTTTCGACTGCGGCAGCGTCTGGGTGGCCATCACGTGCTCGACCTCAGAGGTGCCGATGCCGAAGGCGAGCGCGCCGAACGCGCCATGCGTGGAGGTGTGCGAGTCGCCGCAGACGATGGTCGTGCCGGGCTTGGTGGCGCCAAGCTCAGGGCCGATCATATGCACGATCCCCTGGCTTGCGTCCTGCACATCGAAGAACTCGATACCGAACTCCGCGCAATTGTTGCGTAGCGCATTCACCTGCCGCGCGGAGATCTGATCGGCGATCACCAGGCGATCCTGCGCGCTGGTGGTGGGCACATTGTGGTCCACCGTGGCGATATGCCGATCCGGCCGGCGCAGCTTGCGGCCTGCGAGGCGTAGTCCATCGAAGGCCTGCGGCGACGTGACTTCATGGACGAGATGCAGGTCGATGTAAACGAGCGTCGGTTCACCCGCGGGCTCCGCGACGACATGCTGCTGCCAAACCTTTTCGAACAGGGTCTGTGGCTGGGTTTGAGGCTGAGACATCGATTGGCTTCCTTTTGTGACAAACGTCGCTGCCTGCAGTGCGAATCAGACAGCGTGGAGAGACTGGTGACGGTCAAGCGTGTCGTTGAGGATGCCGTTGACCACCTTTCCCATCTCTTCGGTGGACGTAGCCGCCTGGCGTGCATCGCCTGCGCGCAGCAGGTCGGCGCTGCGATACCCGCGCTCGAGCACCGTACGCACGGCCGATTCAACCGCCTGTGCTTCTCCTTCGAGGTGTGCAGAGTGACGCAACAGCATGGCCGCGGTCAGGATGGCGCCAAGCGGATTAGCAATACCCTTGCCGGCAATGTCTGGCGCGGAGCCATGCACCGGCTCGTATAAATTGACGGTGCCGCCCACGGTTGCCGAGGGCAGCATGCCAAGCGAGCCGGTAATGACGCCGGACTCGTCGGACAGGATGTCGCCAAAGAGATTCTCCGTGAGCACCACGTCGAAGTTGCGCGGCGTATTCATCAGGTGCATCGCGCAGGCATCGACATATTGATGTTCAAGCGTGATGTCCGGATACTGTGCAGCGATCTCGGTGACTGTGGCGCGCCACATCTGTGACACCTCTAGCACATTGGCTTTATCGACGGAGGTCACTTTTTTTCGGCGCTTCGAAGCCAGCTCAAAGGCGACCCGGGCCACGCGCACCACCTCATCGCGCGTGTAGCGCATGGTGTTCCAGGCAGAGTTCGATTCGCGCTGCCAGGCCCGCGGCTGTCCAAAGTACAGGCCGCCCAGCAACTCGCGCACGAAGAGGATGTCCGCTCCCTCGATCACCTCCGGGCGCAGCGGCGAGTTCGCAGCCAGTGCGGGAAAGGCAAAGGCGGGACGCAGGTTGGCAAAGCCGCCAAGCGCCTTGCGCAGTTGCAGCAGGCCAGCCTCGGGCCGCCGGTCGGGCGGCAGGGAATTGAACTCGTTGCCACCGACTGCGCCCAATAGAACCGCATCGCTGGCCAGTGCTGCATCGAGGGTCTTCGGCGGCAGCGGAGCTGCCTTCGGCGCGGATGGCTGCGCCGCCGATCAGCGCTTCAGCGAACTGGAAATCATGGCCATCAACTTCCGCGACGCTGCGCAGTACTTTCACGGCTTCGCGTGTCACTTCAGGGCCGATACCGTCGCCTGCAACAACCAGAACCTTCAACTTCATGAGTGGATCTCCTAAGCCCGCGCCAAAGTGGCAGCCGGTATGCTCACCTGCGTTGCCAGTGCGACCAGGTCCTGGTCGTAGATGGCCTTTTTGCGATCCGCGAGTTCCACAAAGCGATGGTAGAACGCATCGAGCTGCGCGGCATCGAGCGGGTGACCCAGCTCCGCAAGGCGATGCCCCAGGGCGTGCGGCCGGAATGTTTGCCCAGCACCATGCTGTTTGCCGGTACGCCCACCGATGCGGGGGTCATGATCTCGTAGGTCAGCGGGTTGGCCAGCATGCCGTGCTGATGAATGCCCGCCTCGTGCGCGAAGGCGTTCGAACCGACGACCGCCTTGTTCGGCGCGGGGCGGAAGCTGATGCGCTCGCCCAGCATCTGGCTGGTCGCAAACAGCAGTTCATTCTTGAGCGAGTGCGGAATGCGGATATTTGTCGCGCCGCACCATCAGCGCCGCGGCGATCTCTTCCAGCGCGGCGTTGCCGGCGCGTTCGCCGATGCCGTTGATCGTGCACTCTATTTGGCGGACACCGCCCTCAATCGCTGCCAGGCTGTTCGCGACCGCCATGCCGAGATCGTCATGGCAGTGCGCGGAGAGCGTGATATTGGCAACGGCAGGGACGCGGCTGCGGATTTCGCGGAACATCTGCGCGTAGTCTTCGGGCGTGGAGTAGCCGACCGTATCGGGCAGATTGATCGTTGTCGCGCCGGCTTCGATGGTGGCTGCGACCAATTGCGCGAGGAAATCGATGTCGCTGCGGGTGGCATCCTCGGCGGAGAACTCCACGTCATCCACATAGCTGCGCGCCTGGCGCACCGCCGCAGTGGCGTGGTCGAGAGCCTGTTGACGAGACATCTTGAGCTTCACTTCAAGGTGCAGATCGGAACTGGCGAGAAAGGTATGGATGCGGGGACGCTCCGCAAGGTCCAGTGAATGGGCAGCCCGCTCTACATCGAGCTGCGGGCGCGGGCTAGGGAAGCAATGACGGGGCGGCGGACTGCCTGACTGACTGCACGGATGGCCTGGAAGTCGCCTTCGGAGGAGATGGCGAAGCCCGCCTCCAGAATGTCCACTCCGAGATCGTCGAGCGCGTGGGCCATCTCGATCTTTTCCGGGGTGCACATGCTGCAGCCCGGGGACTGTTCGCCGTCACGCAGCGTGGTGTCAAAGAATACGATCCGGTCCTGCGGCGTTCCCGTCGTTTTGTTATGCGTCATGTACCGTCCTCAACTGCATCATCCGTGAAAGCGAATCCATAATGCAAATTTATTATGCTTCCATGTAATCATTAGTTTTTCTTATAGTAAGGCATTCCTATGACCCGTCTACTATGGTATTCACTTATGGATTTGCAACAACTGGAAACCTTTCTGGCCGTAGTGGAGGAGCGCAGCTTCTCCCGGGCGGCGCAGCGCCTGTTGCGCACGCAGCCCGCGGTGAGCCAGGTCATCCGCAAACTCGAGGATGAATTGGGCGAGTCGCTCTTTGAGCGGGCATTGCGCGACGGCTCACTGACCGCGGCAGGCGAGGTGCTGCGGGCCTATGCGGAGCGACTGGTGGGGCTGCGAGCAGAGGCGGCAAGCGCGGTGCGCGAACTGAAGACGCTCGAGCGCGGTCAGTTGAATCTGGCGGCGAACGAATACACGACGCTCTACCTGCTTCCCCTTCTGGATCGCTTCCGCCGCATCTCGCCGCATATCTCGCTTGCCGTGCAACGTTCGTTGGCGAGTCGGATTCCCGATGATCTCCAGGCGCGCCGTGCCGAGCTCGGAGTGCTTTCCTTCCGTCCCGATCCGGATCAGTTCCGCTCCATCCTCGTGTATTCGGATGCCGTTGCATTCCTGGTTCATGCCGGCCATCCATTGGCTGGACGCCGCCGCGTACATCTACGCGAACTGGGCGCGCAAAACTTCGTCGCGCACAATGTGGTCTCGCCGCTGCGGCGGCAGATCGTTGAGACCTTTGCTCGGCACAAGACGCCGCTCAATATTGGCGTGGAACTGCCTAGCCTGGAGGCGGTGAAGCGCTTTGTTGCGATGGGGAACGGTGTCGCGCTGATGCCGGAGCTCGCGGCGGCTCGTGAGATTGAGCTGGGTGAATTGGTGAAGGTCCCCATCGCTGAAATAAAACTGGAGCGCGAGCTTCGTTTGGTGCACCGCCGCGCAGGTGCGCTCTCACACTCCGCAGTGGCCTTCCTGCAGGCGGTGCGCGCCTTTTCAGTGCAGCGCGGCAAGCCTTATCTGTATGTGGCGGACGCTGATCCGACGGGTTAAGACGAAGGAAAGATGTGCCGGGCACGCCAGCGCAGGCGAGTGGCAGGTACAATTGGGCAGAACGCCAGGATCATCCTGTAGTGACTTCCGCCCGTCCGGGAGGCCGGTGCAATGCGCACCGCGCTTCACGCTTGAGGTTCAGGACCGAATGAAGAAGATTTCGTTGCTGTTTCTGTTGTTGCCGATGCTGGCAACGGCAAGCTTTGCGCAGGAGAGCCGTCAGGACGCGAGTGTTAGCGGCACCGTCGTCATTCCCACCTTATGTATCCGGCCAGGGCGTTTTCCAGTCTGGATGCCTTGCGCCCACCATTGCTACCACTTCTGTCAATGCCGCATCGACAGGCGGAGGTACCTGTTACGGCCCTGGCGTGCTGGCCAGTTATCGCTACATGGTGACGCCGCGTAGCGCGCTGGAACTGAATTACCAGTGGTCGCAGTACTACACCAACTTCATCTACAGCAATCTGAATTACAACATTCACACGAGGATGCAGGAGATCTCCGCCGCCTACGTCTTCAATTTCACCTTTCGCAACTGGAACCCCTTCCTGGAGGCGGGTCCTGGTGGATTCATCTTCTCCGCCCTGGATGACCGCGGGACGCAGACATTCAATCCCAAGCGGACTACGAGTATTGGCGCACTCTATGGCGGCGGTGTCGCCTATGAGCTGAGTCCGAGCTTCGACATCCGTGCCGAATATCGCGGCATCATCGTAAAGGCGCCGGACTTCGGCATCGCGGCTGCTTCCACCAAGCGCTACTACAACATCAACGCCCCGGCGATCGGCATCGCGTACCACTTCTGATCCCTCGAAGCATAGGCATGCGCAAGAAGGCCCGGCACGATATGCCGGGCCTTCTTGCGCTTTACGCCGTTGCAGCAAAATGCCCGGCAATGCACGTGACTCTGCGCGCGAGTGGCAGTGAACGTGTCCAACCCACATCTACCGCGCCGCTTCTGAACCGGACGCCATCCATGGCGCGCGAAGGGACGGCAAGTTGTGCGGCGAGATAGCGCAGACAGAAGAATGCCCCAGCGAGTGGGGCATCTTTGAGTAGCGGAGAGCGCTTTTAGAAGAAGCGGTACGCGGCGCCGACACTGAAGCCGTTCGGTGTCAGTCCGTTGGCACGATTGAGATTGCTGGGTGGATCAGGCGGTCCAACAAATCCCGGCCAGAGCTGGTATTCATATTCGCCGCGAACGTAAATCCGTCGTGTCAGGCGATAGTCGAGGCCTCCACCAAGAGCCACATCGAAATAGCTGCCGTGGGCCGCGTTGAACGGAAAATTGAAATAACCTACGCCGACTAGCGCTTTGGCGAAAAAGACATAACGCCTGCGGCGGTAGGTATATCTCGGTCCGATCAGGTAGTTGTCCTCGTGGATGTCGGCTAACTGATTGAAGCGATGAAAGCGTACCTCTGCTTCCGCTCCCAGGCGCGGGGTGAGATTGTAGTCGGCAAAAGCGCCGATACCGTACAACCGCTGGTAGCCGTAGTCTGGATCGAAATCCGAGAAAGTGCCACCCACATACAGTGATTGATTGCCGCCCTTACCGGCTGCTACGACCTGGGCTCGTCCTATCGTCGGGAGAAGGAGGAGAGCGGCGAATAAAAAAAGTTTTTTCGTCACAGAGTATCTCTCGAAACAGCAAGATTCCAGATGTACAACAAGGCGGGTCCACAGACCCGCCTGTCACAGCTTCGGAAAACGGTGCGCGAGGGCGAAGTTCGTTGCATCGCCATCGCGCAGGGGATCACCAACCTACTGCTGCGGTTGTACGGCTGGCTGCGCACTTGCCTGATTCGGCTGAGCGGGCTGCTGCGCGGAGGGATCGGCACCGGCGGCACTTTGCGACTGATCGTACCGGGAGAGTTTGTAATATACGGGCGTCACTTCAAAAGGCATTTTATCCCGGGCATTCAATAACACGGGGGCCGAGGTCTTGAGGGTATACACCTTGTCATCCCAGGCATCGGTCCGGAGACGGCTGCCCAACGGGAGAGCCGCGATCTGATCCAGCTTGTCCTGGTCCAGCTTCGGCGCCCGCTTCTGGATGGCGATCATCCAGGGCTGACCGGTCGAATCGAGCAGGGAGTCGCCCAACCGCGGAGTGTTCAGGGCGCTCAGTTCTTTCTCGCGCTGCTGCAGTTGCGCGAAGTAAAGGCCTGCATCGGGCATCTTGTCCTTGTAGATGGACTTGTCGAGCAGAACGACTGCCTTCTTCGCAGCCTCGATATCGTCCCCATCGGTGTGGTGCATCTGGATGCGTTCGAACGTCGACTCATCAGGGAAGAGGAGGCGGTCGTTGAATGCGTATTTGGTATCAATGTGGTGACCCAGCACAATGTGCGCAAGCTGGAAAGAGAGCACGGCGGCCAGGGACTGTTCCGAAGGCAGCGTGTCCACCAGGCCCTTGCTCAGGATGATGGTGTTGCCCACCGCGATGGACTCCAGCGGGGTGGTCAGCATCACTCGGCAGTGCACCGGCGAGGCGAGCTCGATGTTGTTGCCGATGATGATGTTATTCGTCACCTGCTCGAGAACCTTATCGAAGTCACTCGGAGCGGCAAGCAGACCGGCCTGGGTCAGGCGGTCGAGGACGTTTTCCTCGGCCTGCGAGATCCACTCACGCTGTGCCTGCAGTGGGCTCACGTCGTCGGAGTTGGCACTCTGATCGGTGACGTCGTCGATCTTGACCGACTCATTGTCGGACTGATGGGTGGGAACCTTAAGCGAATAGCCCCAGATCGACGAGTGCGCCTTGAATGAGACCGGGTGCTCCTTGTCCTTCTTGGAAGTTTCCTCGACATACACGCCTACCGGCAGCCAGACGCCTGGTTGCAGATTCTGCCGCCAGCTATCGAAGTGGAAGTAGTCGTTGTCATCGGCCTTGTCCGCCATGTCGCCACCTGTGTAGGTGCCGTTGAAGCGCACAACGTTGCCAGAGTCATCGTCTATCCAGACGCGGCCCGTGAAGCGGCCATTGCCGAGACCTGCTTTGGGGTGCACGTCGAAGACTTCACTACGAACAGTGCCCAGGAATGCATTGCGGACGAAGACGAAGTCGTAATGCTGCTCGTCGAAGCCGCTGGGATCGATGAACATCATCTCCAGGAAGCCGTCCGGCATATAGCGGACGTTGCCCGGCAGAAGGCTCTTCGACAGCAGCCCCATCGCTGCGAGCGAACCCTTGAACATGCCGTGGTTGGCCTCGCTGGCTTCGCCGGTCGAGTACGACTTGCCGTAGAAGCTCTTGCCGAAGTCCACGCGCTGCAGCATGTACTGGTCGGAGACCGGCACCGCATACAGCTTCGTGTCGCCCTTCATGTTCTGTATATAGGTCTGAACAAGAGGCGACTTCTGCTGAATGCTCTTGATGGTGAGCTTTTCAGCAGCGATGGCTTTCTTGATCAAGGCATTCTGCTCTGGAGTCAGGGTGGGAGCGGCCGCGTACTTCGGCTTGTTCTTTGCCTGAGCACTCGTGACGCCCAGCGTCAAGAGCAGTGTCGTCATCCAAAAATTCCGCAGATTCATTTCCCGGCTCCTAAATCAAGCTTCCAAAAGTCTGAGCGTGCTGTAGGGACACCCATTATGCCAACTGGAATGTCACGTGAATAAGTGTCGTGTGATCTACCGGCTGCCCATTGCGTTCCGCGGGCTTGAACCGGATGTTTTCGGCTACGTGCTTTGCTTCTTCATCGAGCCCATGGCCCAGGCCATTGACGACGCGGATAACCTCTACCTGACCGCTCGCCAGGAATCTCACCTGCAGCGTGACCTCACCCTGGATGCGTGCCTCCTGCGCCTCGGCGGTGTAACGCGCCTTCGGTTCAGAGATCACAACCGGTGGAGTGAACGCCGGCGCGGAATTCGCGGCCGCCAGTTGCACGTGACCGGGACCGCCGACTGCGGCGCCAAAATTCCCGCTACTCACGTGACCGCCGGGCTTTCCAGTTCCGCCAACGACGCCGTTCGCGAATCCGGCAGAAGCCACGGCTCCGTGGCTAGTGCCACCCGGGACGCCATTCTTGACGCCGGCGCCGAAATCTACACCCTGTACTGTCCCTTTGCGTGCCGCGCCTGCGCCGCTATTTGCGCCGGGCGCTGCATTGAAGGAGCCAAGTGCGGCGACCGTTGCCGCGCGGTTGGCGTTCGGGTTAGGAGCTACGCCATGAGGATCACCAAAACCACCGGTGGTGGCCTGGGGCCGGCTCTGATTGTTTGCCACCGGCGTCGGCTTGTTGCTTGCGAACATACCGACCTTCGGCGCCGGGGGAGGAGCGACGGCCTTTGGTGGCGCGGGCGGGATAATCGGAAGCGGCTTCGGCGTGTCCAGCTTTACGGGCTTGGGCGGCTCGATCTCCGGCTTCGGCGGCTGAATCTTTGGAGGCTCAACCTTGGCGATTTCGAGCTTGGGCGGCTGCGGCGGTGCGACAACCTTAACCTTCGGCACGTCGACCTTGGGCGGCTTCGGCGGCTCGACCGGGAAGAGCAGCGCATCAGCCTGCATCTTCTTCACCACCACCTGATGGTGAATCGCGCCGATGATGAGCAGCAGAATGAGGATAGTCACGTTTGTGACCATGCTCGTTGCAAGGGAGCCCCAGCGGCCCTTGCCGTCGTCCAATAGACCAAAGCTCGAATTTACTGAAATACGTTCGGTCGGCATATGTTCCCTACTCGGCTAACGATCGTGAAAAATGTCTTACGCTGGTTTCCCAGCACTCCATGCAATTTCTGACGCTGTCCGCCACCTTTATCGAGTGGTGCTCTATCGTCTGGCAGATCAGAAACCTGACAAGGAATTCATTCTCACTCTGGTACGAAAGTACCTCCGAGTGCTTGAAAGATACCTTGGATTCCCAAGGTATTGCAGTACCCCGAAAGTGGTGCCCAGGCGAAACCTAGGTGTACTGTGACGTCACCCTGTTCCCCGGATATCCCTTTCCTTTCAAGGCCCGCGCCTGCTGTTGGGAAGCTGGCGCCAGCGCGCGAAAATGGCCATCGCGCTTATGCTCCATAATACCGGGAATACTCCGGTGAAACGAGCGCTGAACATGGCCAGGTGCCCTTTTACAAAACGTCAACACGGAGGCTCATTGGTAATGACGGGAAACACGCCTTTTGAATGTAAAAATGGGAGAAATTCTTGAAGATCCTGGTGACGGGCGGTGCAGGTTACATCGGCGGAACAGTTGCACTGCGGCTTTTAGCCGCCGGGCACAAGGTATTGATTTACGACAACTTCTCACATGGTCATCGGGACTTGGTGCCAACCGGCACGCAGCTGATCGAAGGCGATCTGGCGGATCGTGAAAGGCTCACGCGAATCTTTCGCGACGAGCAAATCAATGGGGTCATGCACTTTGCGGCGCTGATTGAAGCCGGCGAAAGCATGAAGCAGCCGGAGATTTTTTTTCGCAACAATACGGCATCCACGCTGAGTTTGCTCGAGGCGATGCTGGCCTCCGGAGTCGACCGGCTGGTCTTCTCGTCTACTGCTGCGGTGTACGGCGAGCCCACGAGCACGCCGATCGAAGAGGACGCTGTTCTGGCGCCCACCAATGCCTATGGCGAGAGCAAGCTGCTGGTGGAGCACATGTTGACCTGGCTGAATCGCATCCATGGCCTGCGCTATGCGAGTCTGCGCTACTTCAATGTTGCGGGAGCAGTCGAAGGACGCGGCGAGGCGCATGAGCCGGAATCGCACCTGATCCCGTTGATTCTCGACGTAGCTTTGGGACGGCGAAAAAGTATCAAAATTTTTGGTCAGGATTATCCGACTCCGGACGGCACCTGCATCCGCGACTATGTCCACGTCGGCGACCTTGCCGATGCGCACATTCTTGCTTTGGATGCGCTTGGCACGCACTCGCGGCTGATCTACAACATCGGCAACGGTCATGGATTCAGTGTGCGCGAGGTGGTGGAGTCCGTGCGTCGCGTCACCGGGCATCCGATTCCGGTGCTAGAAGAGCCGCGCCGTCCCGGCGATCCAGCCGTGCTGGTGGCCAGTTCAAAGCGGATTATGGACGAACTGGGTTGGAAGCCGCGCTTCAGCGCCCTGGATGACGTCGTGCGCTCGGCGTGGATCTGGCACCAGCAACGCTACAAGGCGGTTTCCGGGTAGTGTTTTGGGTGTGTTTTGGGTCGATTTTGTGCGCGAAAAGCGCCTCTAAATGCACATCCGGGCGCGGTTTTGCACGCCATTTTGACGTTAGTGGTTGGCCAATAGACTGGTTACTCGTCCGTACGTCCCGCTCCCTCAGCCGGAAACCTAATCAATGTCCGTACCCCGCTTCATTGTGTTGGGTAGAACTGTCTGGCGGCCGCTCTGAAGGGTGCCTGTTTCTCTCCGATCCTCGGCGCGGCTGCTCCATGAATTCCAGCACCAAAATGTGAGCCCGATGAGCAGGGCAATGCCAACGCATATGAGGCCGATGATCACCATGGTGAGTCACCTCCACTGATACGAGTGGGTCCGAGCCGCCAGGGTTGCCGGCGGCCCCGGCATTACTCGTAGCGCAGGGCCACCATTGGATCGACGCGGGAGGCGCGGCGGGCAGGCAGATAGCCTGCCAACGCCGCGATCAGCAGCATCACGAAGACCGCTGCCAAAAGGGTGAAAGTGTCGTTGCTATGCAGGCCGAAGAGCATGCTGGCCACCAGGCTGCTCGACAACAGGGCTACCGGCACGCCAATGCCGATGCCCACCGCGACGAGGATGAGGACCTCGCGCATCACCAGCCAGCGCACGTTGGCTCGCGCCGCGCCGAGGGCCATGCGGATGCCGATCTCATTGGTGCGCCTGCTGACGACATAGGACATCAGGCCGTAGATCCCGATTGACGGAGAGGAAGATTGCGAGCAGGCCGAAGAAGGTGGAGAGCTGCGCTACGACGCGCTGGTCGGTGTAGGAGCGTGCTACTTGTTCATCCAGCGTCGTTACGCGGGAGATCGGCAGGTGGGGATCGACTTCATGGATAGCGTGCTGCACTGCAGTCGCGACGGTGCCGAAGTCGCCGGTATAGCGGACTTCGAAGTCTCGGAGATAACCCGGCCGCTGGAGATACGGGATGTAATCGATGGGCGTCTCCGGCTGATCGACGCCCGCAAATTTCACGTCCTTCACCACGCCGATGATTTCGCGATCCTCGCCTCCGAGCAGATAGTGGCGACCAAGGGGAGAGCCCTTGGGAAAAAGTATGCGGGCCATCTGCTCGCTGATTACCGCAACCTTCGGTGAGGTCGTCGTATCCTGCGCGCCGAAGGTGCGACCCGTGAGCAATGGAATCTGCATAGTCCGGAAGTAGCCGTTGCCGACGATGTTGTGAACGGAGTTATCCAAAGAAACTGAACCGTCCGGCAGAGAGATCCCACCAAACCAGGCGCCTTCGTGGAAGACAAATGAGGAGAAACTGACCGCGTGAACGCCGGGAAGGGCGCTGACTCGCTCTTCAATTTGTTTGTAGAGCGCCTGCAGGCGCGGCTCGTCCTCGGCATAGCCGGTCGAGATGGCATCGATATCCAGACGGAGGACATTCTCTTTGTTGAAGCCGGTGCTGACGTTCGTGAGGTTTGCGAGCGTGCGCAGAAAGAGCCCTGCAGCGACAACCAGCACTAGAGAAAATGCGATCTGAGAGACGATCAGGGTCTTCGCCGGAATGTTTCTGCTGCCTGCTCCTCCGGCTGCTCCTCGTCCGTCCTTCAGTGACTTGGTGAGATCAAGTCGCACGGCCCGAAATGCAGGAAGGACTCCGAAGACTATTGCAGTAAGCACCGTGATCCCAAGAGTGAATAGCAGTGTGGTCATGCTCAGCGAGACATCGAGCGGAACGGCTTCGCTACCTCTCGAGACAAGGCGGAGGAGCAGGTGCATGGCTGGTTGAGCGAGAATCGTGCCAAGAACTCCACCGCCGACTGCGAGCAGCAGACTTTCAGTAAGAAGCTGGCGCACGAGGCGAACGCGGTTTGCGCCAAGCGCCTGCCGCACGGCAAGCTCTCTCGCCCGGGTTGTTGAGCGTGCCAGCAGCAGATTGGCGATATTCGCGCACGCGATGAGTAATACGAGACCGACGACGCCCATCAGAACCTTCAACGGCTCTGAAAATTGCCGCCGCAGCCCGGAGAACCCCCGCGTCATGGGTGTGATGGGAATGTGCGTGCTCTTCAGGTCGTGCCATCGCGACGGTCTCATCCGAGCATCCGGCAGGTTGGGAAGGATCTGCTGGCGCAGCAGATTCACCTCCGTCTCCGCCTGGGTAAGAGTGACGCCCGGCCTGAGGCGTCCGAAGAGCAAGAGGCACTGATCAAGGTCGTCCGTATACGAGGTGTTGTGTGGAGTGATTTGCCCCATCATCGAGACTGGCATCCAGATATCCGGCGACTCGCCAACCTCTGTTCCGAAGAATTCAGGCGGCGCAATACCCACGATGGTGAAGGCCGGTCGGGTTGATCTGGATGGCGCGGCCCGAACGCTGCCGGATCGCTACCCAGGCTGCGTTTCCACCAGGATTGCTGATGACAGCTACCGGACTCGATCGCCGCGATGCGGTCGTGCCTCGTCGATAGCGCGTCCCAGCATGGCGGTGACGCCGAGAGTTGAGAAATACGTGCCGGAGACGAACTGGACTGTCATTGGCTCCGCGGCACTGTCGTCCTTCGACAAAGCCATGGATCGTGCGGTCAGTGCTGAGGACCGCCGCGAAATCGGAGAAGACGCGGTTTCGCTGCTGAAACTGGCGGTAGAACGGGATACGAGAAGAGGTCCGTAACGTCGAAACCATTTTCAAATCCTCTGTCGTTCGCAGTTCCGAGCAGCATCAGCTTTCCGGGATCTTTCACCGGCAGCGAGCGCAACATCACGGCATCCATCAGGCTGAAGATGGCGGTGTTGGCGCCGATGCCGAGCGCGAGCGAGAGCAGTGCCACGATGGTGATGCCGGGCGAGCGCAGCATGGCGCGCAGGCCGTAGAGCATGTCCTGCAGCAGGGTTTCGAGCCACTGCCATCCCCACGCGGTGTAGCTCCGTTCGCGCAAGAGCGATGGATTGCCGAAGCGGCGGTGAGCGGCGGCGGCTGCGTCGTTCGCGGGAACGCCTGACTCGATTTGCTGCTGACGGCGCAGTTCGAGATGAAGCTGCATTTCTTCCTGCAGTTCGCTCGCAAGCTGGCCGCGGTGCTGCAGCATCCCGATGCGCCTTAAGAGCTCTCGCAGCTTTTCCATGGTGCCTACCTCCTGTTATTCGTAGCGCAGAGCGACCATTGGATCGACGCGGGAGGCGCGGCGTGCCGGCAGATAGCCTGCCAGCGCCGCGATCAGCAGCATGATCAGGATTGCCGCGAGCACGCTGAGAGGGTCGTTGGCGTGGAGGCCGAAGAGCATGCTGGCCACCAGGCGGCTGGAGAGCAGGGCCGCCGGTGCGCCGATGGCGATGCCGATAGCCACCAGGATGAGGATCTCGCGCATCACTAGCCAGCGCACGTTGGCACGCGCTGCCCCGAGAGCCATGCGGATGCCGATCTCGTTGGTGCGCCGGCTGACCACATAAGACATCAGGCCGTAAATGCCGATCGCGGAGAGGAAGACCGCGAGCAGACCGAAGAAGGTGGAGAGCTGCGCGACCAATCGCTGGTTCGTATAGGAGCGCGCAACTTGCTCGTCTAGCGTGGTGACATTTGAGACCGGCAGGTTGTGGTCGATGTCGTGAATGGTCCGCTGAACGGCGGCGGCGACGGCGCCGAAATCACCCGTGTAGCGGGCTTCGAAATCGTTCAGGTAGCCACCTCCCTGCGCGGCGGGCATGTAATCCACCATCCATTGGTGGGGGTCTTGCAGGCTACCGACCTTCACATCCTTCACGATGCCGATGACTTCAAGGTCGTTGGCGTTTTTGGGGTCATCCATGCCGAAGTGGCGGCCGATGGGCGAGCCCTTGGGAAATAGGGTGCGCGCCATCCCATCGCTGATGACGGCAACCTTTTGGGAGGTCGACGTATCCTGCGGCCCGAAGGTGCGTCCTGCGAGCAGCGGGATCTGCATGGCTGCGAAGTAGCCGTTGCCGACGATATTGTGCTTCACATCGTTCTCTGGATTGGCGTGATAGCCCGCGACGAAGATGGTCGAGTCCCCTGCGCCCTCATCGAAGGTGAATGCAGAAAAGCTGGCGGCACGCACGCCGGGAAGGGCGCTTACCTGGGTTTCGATCTGCTCATAGAGGGTGCGGAGCCGCGGATCGTCTTCTTTGTAGCCGGCTGAACTTGCATCGACATCCAGACGGAGCACGTTTTCCTTGTTGAATCCGGTGTCGACGCGGTTGAGATTCACCAGGCTGCGTAGGAAGAGACCCGCGCCGACGACGAGAACGAGCGAGAAGGCGACCTGCGAGATGACGAGTAACCTGGCGAGGGGACTCCTGGTGCGAGAGCCGGTGCTTCCCCGGCCGTCCTTCAGCGTCGTGGTCAGTTCGAGCCTGGTGGAGCGGAATGCCGGGATGGTGCCGAATAACAGCGCCGTTGCCAGCGTAATCGCGAGCGTGAAGAGCAGCATGCTCTTGTCTATCGAGAGATTGAGCGGGACGACCTCCGCGCCGTTCGAGACCATGCGCAGTAGCAGGTGGCTCGCTGCCGTAGCGAGACCCGCGCCCAGCGCGCCGCCTGCCAGGGCAAGCATCAGGCTTTCGGTGAGCAACTGGCGGACAAGGCGTGCACGCTGCGCACCCAATGCCTGCCGCACGGCAAACTCGCGCGCCCGTGCAGTGGAGCGGGCCAGCAGCAGGTTCGCGATATTGGCGCAGGCGATCAGCAGTACCAGGCCGACGATGGCCATCAGGAGCTTCAGGGGTTCAGAGAATTCCCGGCGCAGGCTGGAGAGCCCCGCGGCCATGGACGTGAGCCGGAGATGGGCTTGTTTCAGCGTCGCGAGATCTTTCAGGCTTGGCGATCCGCCGGCAAAGCCAAGAAGGATCTGGCGAAAGAGCAGGTTGACGTTCGTTGTCGCCTGCACGACGCTCACCCCCGGCTTCAACCGCCCGAAGATCTCCAGCCACTCCGCGAAGTTGTCGGTGTAGCTCCCCCAGTAGGGTGGAACCTGCTTGATCATCGAGAGAGGAATCCAGATATCCGGCGACTCGCCTACCTTGGTGCCGAAGAACTCCGGTGGAGCCACGCCGACGATGCTGAAGATGGTCGAGCCAATCTCCAGATGCTTGCTCAGGACCGCTGGATCGCTCGCCAGGCTGCGTTTCCACCAAGCATTGCTGACGACGGCCACGGGATTGCCGCCGGCCACGCGGTCGTCCGCATCGGTGAGCATGCGGCCGTGCATCGCCTGCACACCGAGAGTGGAAAAATACGTACCCGAGACCAGTTGCACATGCATGGCCTCGCTATCCTTTCGTCCTTCGACCGAACCATGGACATCATTGGGCAGGCTGAGGAATGCGGCGGTATTGGAGAAGACCTGATTCCGCTGCTGTAGCTGGCGGTAGAAGGGATAGGAAAAGAGATCGGTGCGGCCGAAGTCGTCCGTGCCGCCCCAGGCGTTGCCGGTTCCCAGGAGGAGCAGCTTTCCGGGATCTTTGACCGGCAGTGAGCGCAGCATGACCGCATCCATCAGGCTGAAGATGGCGGTGTTTGCGCCGATGCCGAGGGCGAGCGACAGCAGGGCCACGATGGTGATGCCGGGCGAGCGCAGCATCGCGCGCAGGCCGTAGAGGATGTCCTGCAGCAGGCCTTCGAGCCAGCTCCAGCCCCATGCCGTATAGCTGCGCTCACGCAGAAGTGTGGGGTTGCCGAAGCGACGATGTGCTGCCGCTGCCGCTTCGCTGCGTGCTACGCCCGAATCCACCTGCTGCTGCCGGCGCAGGTCGAGGTGAAGCTGCATCTCTTCCTGCAACTCGTTTGCAACCTGCTCGCGGTGCCGCAGCATCCCGATGCGCCTTAAGAGCTCTCCAAGCTTCTCCATGATGCGTGCCTCCAGTTACTCGTAGCGCAGGGCCACCATTGGGTCGACGCGCGATGCGCGGCGCGCGGGCAGATATCCGGCAAGCGCGGCGATGACTAGCATGACCGCGACGGCAGCAAGCAGACTGGCGGAGTCGGTTGCCCTCAGGCCGAAGAGCATGCTGGCCACGAGCCTGCTCGAAAGCAGGGCGGCCGGGACACCGATGGCAATGCCGATCACGACCAGCACGAGGACCTCCCGCAAGACCAGCCAGCGCACGTGCATCCGCTCCGCGCCGAGCGCCATGCGGATGCCAATCTCGTTGGTCCGCCGGCTGACCACATAGGACATCAGTCCGTAGATGCCGATAGCGGAGAGAAATATTGCGAGCAGGCCGAAGAAGGTGGAGAGCTGCGCGATGACGCGCTGATCGGTGATGGAGCGGGCGACCCACTCATCGAGCGTGGTCACGTCCGTGATCGGGAGGTGTGTGGTCGATGTCGTGGATGGTTCGCCGCACTGCAGAAGATGTGTTGCTGAAGTCGCCGGTGTAGCGCACCACGAAGTCGCCCAGATACATGGGGTGCTGAGTCGCGGGAACATAGTCGAGCGTTTCCGGATCTTCCTGCAGGCTGAGGAACTTCACGTCTTTCACGATGCCGACGACTTCGGTTTCGTCGTTGTTGCCGCCGAGGGAGTAGTGCCGGCCGATGGGATTGCCCTTCGGAAACATCGTGCGCGCCATGCGCTCGCTGATGATGGCGACCTTTTGCGACGTCGCGGTGTCCTGCGGGCCGAAGTCACGCCCTGCAAGCAGAGGAATATGCAAGGCGGAGAAGTATCCGTTGGTGATGACGTTATGTTTTACGTCCACGTCGGAGGGCTTTTCCGCGCCTTCCACCTGAACGCTACCGTTCCAACTGCCCTCATGGAAGACAAAGGAGGAGAAGCCGGCGCCGTGAACTCCCGGCAGCGCATTCACCCTTTCGGTGATCTGCCGGTAAAGAGCGTAGATGCGCGGATCGTCGGCTTTATAGCCGGCAGAGCTTTCGTCGAGATGGAGAAAGAGCACGTTCTGCTTGTCGAACCCGAGATCGACGCGCGTGAGATTGACCAGACTGCGCAGGAAGAGCCCTGCGGCTACGACGAGCAGAAGCGAGAAGGCTACCTGGGAGACGATGAGCGACTTTGCCAACAGTCCTTTACCGCGTACCGTGGCTGCGCCCTGCCGGTCTTTGAGCGATTGCGTCAGTTCCAGGCGAGTCGCGCGCATTGCTGGGATGGTCCCGAAGAGCAGCGCGGTGACCAGCGTTACCGCCAGGGTGAAGAGAAGCATGCGGCGTGTCGATCGCGAGGTTGAGCGGAATGGTTTCGGGACCGCCGGAGACGAGGCGCAGCAGCAGCCTGCTGGCGCCGGCGGCAAAGGCCACGCCCAGCGCACCGCCCGCCAGCGCGAGCATCATGCTTTCGGTAAGCAGTTGCCGAACCATGCGGCCGCGTCCTGCGCCGATCGCCTGCCGCACGGCAAACTCCCGCGTCCTTGCAGTCGAACGCGCCAGCAGCAGGTTCGCGATATTTGCGCAGGCGATCAGCAGCACCAATCCGGCGATGCCCATCAGGATCTTCAGCGGGTCGGAGAACTCCCGGCGCAGGCCGGAGAGTCCGGTTGCCATCGGACGTGAGAGGAACGTGCGCCTTTTTCAGAGCCTTGACATCGTCCTGACTGAGCGAGCCGCGAAACTGGCGCAGGATCTGCTGAAAGAGCAGATTCACATTTGTTGTGGCCTGCGCCATGCTGACACCCGGCTTGAGCCGGCCCAGGATGTACAGCGATTCCGTGAAGTTATCTGAATAGGCGCCCTTGAAGTGAGGCGGGACCTGCTCCACCATGGACATCGGAATCCAGATGTCCGGAGACTGGCCTACTTCGGTTCCGAAAAATTCAGGAGCAGCCACGCCAACGATGCTGTACGTCGTGTCTGCGATTTTCAGCGTGCGATTGAGCACATCGGGATCGCGCGCCAGGCCTTTCTTCCACCACGAGTAACTGACGACAGCGACCGGATGATCGCCCCTGGTGCTGTCGTCCTGGTCGGTGAGGGTGCGGCCGACGATCGCTTCGACACCAAGCAGAGGGAAATATGTGCCGGAGACCAGTTGCACCTGCATCGGCTCGGCCTGATTGCGACCCGAGACAGTGCCGTGGACGTCGCTTCGCATGCTGAGCATGGAGGCTGTTTCGGAGAAGACCTGGTTCCGCTTCTGCAATTCGCGATAGAACGGATAGGAGTAAAGCTGGCTGGTACCGAAATCATCGGTGATTCCGCTTGCGTCCCCTTTGCCCAGGAGCACGAGCTGCTGCGGATTCTTCACTGGTAATGACCGCAGCATCACCGCATCCATCAGGCTGAAGAGGGCGGTGTTGGCACCGATGCCGAGGGCGAGCGAGAGCAGCGCGACGATGGTGATGCCGGGCGAGCGCAGCATGGCGCGCAGGCCGTAGAGGATGTCCTGAAACAAGCCTTCGAGCCAGCTCCAGCCCCATGCCGTGTAGCTCCGTTCGCGCAAGAGCGTTGGATTGCCGAAGCGACGATGTGCTGCTGCTGCGGCGTCGTTTGGGGCAACGCCTTGTTCCATCTGCTGCTGCCGGCGCAGGTCGAGGTGAAGCTGCATCTCCTCCTGCAACTCGCTCGCAACCTGATTCCGGTGCCGCAACATTCCGATGCGTCGTAAGAGCTCGCGGAGCTTTTCCATGGACCTGGACTCCTATGTGGTTTGAATGACGCGCGCGATTGCGCCCATCACGCGTTCGAACTGGGAGATCTCTACGACGAGTTGTTTGCGGCCCGCGGCCGTGAGCTGGTAATAGCGGGCGCGGCGGTTGCCGGCGGTGGTGCCCCACTGCGCGACGACCCAGCCCTTGATGAGCATGCGTTGCAGCGCCGGGTAGAGCGAGCCTTCCTCCACCTGCAGCACCTCTTCGGTGGTCTGCTGGATGGAGTTGGCGATCTCAAAGCCATGCAACTCGCCATAGCGGGCGAGAGTCTTCAGGATGAGGAGATAGAGAGTTCCGGGGGGAATGTCATCACGATCTTGGGCCATGGAAAAGGCGCTCCGCTGTTGGCATAGTCTATCTACATAGATAAACTATGCAACTGCGGGTAGCCCTGTCAACAGCGAGTTTTTATGGATGGCCGGCTAAGGTGTCCGGACCTGCGCCGGAGCGGGCTGGTGGAAAGGGGTGAATAGTTTGGCGGCGCCGAGCGCCGTGTTGTAGAGACCCCAGGCCAGCGGCAGTGACACCACAATCCAGGCCACCACAACCATGCCGGCGGAAGTTTTTCTCTCGTTTGCCATGACTCTCTCCTGTGTGCTCGCCGCTCAGTGGCCAGCCGGAACCGCGCCGCTGGGCTGTTCTTTCATCCAGAACCGTTTGCTCACCGGACGGACGAGCAGGTTGGCTACGAAGCCGACTATCAACAGCCCCGCCATGATGTGGAGGATGAGCGGATATGCCTGCTCGCGGGGTACGTGCATTGCGATGTAGTGGTCGAGGATCCCGTTCACGATGAGCGGGCCGACGATGCCTGCGAACGACCAGGCGGTCAGCAGGCGGCCGTGGATGGCGCTTACGTTGTATGGTCCGTACATGTCGCGCAGATAGGCGGGAATGGTGGCAAAACCGCCGCCATACATGCTGATGAGCAGGCCCGCGATGAGGACAAACAACACGATGCTGTCCAGATGCAGAGCGCCGGTATAGGGCAGCACGAAGTACAGGACCGCGCCCACGACAAAGAAGATCATGTAGGTCGGTTTGCGGCCGATGAAGTCCGAGCAGGAGGCCCATACGAAGCGCCCTGCCATATTGAAGATGCTGAGAACGCCGACGAAGCCCGCGGCCGCAACGGCGCTGACCTGTCCATGGAAGAGATCCTGAATCATGGGTGAGGCCTGCTCCAGGATGCCGATGCCGGCGGTGACGTTAAGGGCAAGCACCAGCCACAGCAGATAGAACTGCGGCGTGCCCATGGCGGCGTTCACGTCCACGTTGTGCGAGGTGATCATGGCCGATCGCTGCGCCGGCGGCGTCCAGCCCGCGGGCTTCCATCCATCTGCCGGGACGCGGATGGTGAAGACGCCAAACATCATGAAGATGAAGTAGAGGATGCCCATGGTGATCCATGCGCCGGGTATGGCCGCATGTCCGCCCGCCTTGAAGAAGGCCATGAGGTGCGTGCCGAGCGGCGAGCCGATCATGGCGCCGCCGCCAAAGCCCATGATGGCGAGGCCGGTCGCGAGCCCTGGGCGGTCGGGGAACCACTTGATCAGCGTCGAGACCGGAGAGATGTATCCCAGGCCGAGCCCGATGCCGCCGATGACGCCGTAGCCGAGATAGATAAGCCAGAGCTGATGAGTACTGGCGCCGGCTGCGGCAACTTCAAAACCGAGACCGAAGCAGCACGCCGCGACGAACATGGCCTTGCGCGGGCCGGCCGTCTCGAGCCACTTGCCGAAGAGCGCCGCGGCGAGACCGAGCACGGCGATGGCGATCGAGAAGATGTAACCGATCTCCTTTAGGTTCCACTGCGTCCCATCCGAAGCGTGCAACGCGAGCAGAGGGTTCTTGAAGACGCTGAAGGCATAGACCTGCCCGATGGACAGGTGAACGGCCAGCGCGGCGGGAGGGACCAGCCAACGGCTGAACCCTGGGTGGGCAACAGAACGGGAACGATCGAGAAACGATAAGGCGGGCATTCAAGCTCCTGGTAGTTCGTCTGGTGTCGAAGCGACTTTCCAAAAAGCAGCGCGTTAGACCCTACGATGTCCGGGTCTGATCCGTCTACCGTTGCCCGGTAATTCTTCGCCCAAATTCCGCTTGCGATCCTGTGAAATGCAACCGCGGCGGCGTGCGTGTAAGGGTAGTGTTCCGCATGCTATGCTTGCACCGTTTCGCCGCCCGCCGGTGGTCCGGCAGGCGACCTTACCGTTTCTGGGAGCGCTATCATATGCAGCAAATCACAGCGAAATACGTCCTTCCGCAGCTCCTGCTTGCCGCAGGGCTGTTAGCCGTAGCGACTGCGCTGCCGGCGCAGGTGGTCCTCACCCACGGGCCGCAGATCGGGTCCTCCAATCCGATCACCGCCGACCCGCCGGTGGAGCGGCCGCACACCCAACCCTGCACCGTGCAGCTCTTCACCAACGAACAATTCGCTGATTTCAACGTGAAGAGCTTCGACTATGCACCGCCGTCCAAATGCCACGGCCCGTGGGCGAAGGTCGTGTTCTCGGCTGACTTTACCGTGACGGCCGGACGGCAGTTCGACCGCACGGCGCAGTTCCTGATCGGCAACATGAACATCTTCTATGGCACCACCTCCGAGCCGCGTGCGGCCCTCAGTCCTTCGTGGCACGTCGAGAGTGATGTCACGGACCTGAGCGCCGGCCTCAAGGCCGCGCAGACCGGCTCGGCGATCCTCGGCAACTTCGTCGGCGAATCCGGCGGCGTGGATTACACCGGCATCATCTATGCCAACGCGCAGCTCGATTTCTATCCGGCCGATTTCCGTGACCCCGCCCCCAAGGTGGCAGACGTGGTGGTGCCGCTGCCCACCGCGAGCGTCGGCGCCTTCACCCTGAACACGACGACGGACCAGTTGAGCCAGAGCGTGACGCTTCCGCGGAACACGGAGGAGGCATACCTGGATGTCTTCGCCCAGAGCCAGTCGAATGACGAGTTCTGGTGGACCTGCGTGCCCAGCGATGTCAGCAGCGAGTTGGAGAGCTGCGGCAACACGGCTTTCCGCGAGACTGAGATCACGATCGACGGCAAACCGGCCGGGATCGCGCCCGTGTACCCATGGATCTATACCGGAGGCGTCGATCCATATCTCTGGGAGCCGATCCCCGGAGTCCAGACGCTCAACTTAAAGCCCTTTCGCGTGAACCTGACGCCCTTCGCCGGCATCCTTGCCGACGGCGACGCACACACTGTCGGGATCAGCGTCTACAACGCGGACAGCTACTTCCTCGCGACGGCGAATCTGCTGGTTTTTACCGATCCGCATACGCAGCGCACGAGTGGCGGTCTGCTGAGCGACACGCTTGCCGCGGCGCCCACGCCGGTGGTGAGCGAGAAGCTGAATACCGATTCGAGCGGCAACATCACCGGTACGGTGGGCGTTCGCTCGGCGCGTAACTACTCCATCAGCGGCTGGCTGAACACCTCGCACGGCAGGGTAGAGACGACGGTGGCAGCGAACGAGAGCTTCGCGAACAATCAAAAGTTCACCATCAGCGACACGCAGTACATCCAGGACATCGCGCAATCGACCACGATGGATGTTTCGACCACGAGCCGGCAGGGCTTCCTGTCCACAGTGGACCGGAAGCATTACAACTACCCATTCAGCTTCCTGATCGACGAAGAAGTGGCTTCCGATGGCTCCATCAGCGAATTGAACACCTCGAATCAGGTCTACCAGGCGACGGATGACAAGTCGCTCGGCTTCCTGCCGCTCTTCCATAGCGCGGTGTCAAATCAGGTCTCGTCTTCGGATACGGATCTCTTTGACGCGAGCGGGAACTTCCTTGGGCCGAGCAATGCGTCGAGCAGCCAGACATACAAAGCCAGCGACACGCTGGGCCATTGCTATGGACAGAAGCTGGTCTCCGCCGCAAACAAGCTGACGGCGGTAGACAACGTAAGCTGTCACTAACACTTCGGCACCTGAGAAGCCCGTCCTCCAGAAACCGGGGAGGGCGGGCTTGTCTGCGTTAGATTGGAGTTTTGCGCCATCGGGAGGCAGCAATGAACGTCGTCATCTTTGGCGCGAGCGGGATGGTGGGCCAGGGCGTGCTGCTGGAGTGCCTGCGCGACGCGAGCGTGGGGCGGGTCCTGGTGATTGGCCGCTCGCCCGTTGAGCAGAAGCATACGAAGCTACGTGAAGTGCTGGTCAAGGATCTCTTCGATGTGCCCTCTTACGCGAGCGAGCTGACCGGGCTCGACGTATGCTTTTTCTGCCTCGGCATCTCGTCTGCCGGGATGAGCGAGGCTGCATATCGTCACCTTACTTACGATCTGACAGTGGTCATCGCGCAGGAACTTGCGGCCCGCAACTCCGCACTGTGCTTTGTCTACGTCTCCGGCGCCAGTACGGACAGCACGGAGCGCGGCCGCACCATGTGGGCGAGGGTGAAAGGCGCGGCGGAAAACGCGCTGCTGAAGATGCCCTTTCGCAGCGCCTTCATGTTACGGCCGGGCATTATCCAGCCGCTGGACGGCATCCGCTCGAAAACACGCGCGTATCGACTAGGGTATGTGGTGATGGCGCCGGTCATGCCTCTGCTGCGCCGCGCGTTTCCGAGTTCCGTCCTGACAACGCGAGAGATTGGCCAGGCGATGCTCGCCGTGGCGCGCAGGGGCTGGCCGCGACCGGTGCTAGAGGCGAAGGACATTCATGCCGCGGCAACACGCCAGCCGTAACGCGGGATGCCGCTGCTTGCTCTGTGCCGCTGCTTCCCTTTAGTGTGGAGGCCGTAAGCGCGGTTTCAGAACGCCGCGCGGAGGACACCCGGAAGCATGGCCGAGACGGCAGACGATCAACACTTCAGCTCTACCCTGCACGAGACGCGGGTCTTTCCCCCGCCCGCAAAGTTTGCTGCGGAAGCGCACGTGTCCGGGATGGCGGCGTATGAAAAGCTCTATCGCCGTTCCATCGAAGAGCCGGATGCATTTTGGAGCGAGGTCGCGAAGGAACTCGATTGGTTTACGCCGTGGACCAAGGTGCTGGACTGGCAGGCGCCGCATGCGAAGTGGTTTGTTGGCGGCAAGCTGAATCTGTGCCACAACTGCGTGGACCGGCACGCGCTGGGCAAGCGCGCAGAAAAGACAGCCATCCTATGGGAGGGCGAACCGGGCGAGGTGCGCAGGTTGACATTCCGCGAACTGCACGGCGAAGTGCAGCGGTTCGCGAATGTGCTGAAGGATCTCGGGGTCAAGAAGGGCGATCGCGTCGCCATTTACATGGGCATGACGCCGGAACTCGCCATCGCGCTGCTCGCATGCGCGCGCATCGGGGCAGTGCACTCGGTGATTTTCGGTGGTTTTGCGGCGAATGCGCTGGTCGATCGCATCAACGACGCCGAGTGTGTTGCGGTCGTCACGCAGGACGGGTCATTCCGGCGTGGTGCAGAGGTGAAGTTGAAGAAGGTGGTCGACGAAGCGCTTGCGCAATGCCCCACCGTGAAGAAGGTCGTCGTCTACCAGCGGACGCGCAGCGACGTAACGATGAAGGCTGGGCGCGACTTCTGGTGGCACGATCTGATGGAGAAGGCTGCATCGGAGTGTCCGGCAGAGCCGCTTGATGCGGAGCATCCGCTCTACATCCTCTATACCTCCGGCACGACGGGGAAGCCCAAGGGCCTGGTTCACACCACGGGCGGCTACAGCGTGGGCACCTATCTCACCAGCAAGCTGGTCTTCGACCTCAAGGACGATGATGTCTACTGGTGCTCGGCCGACATCGGCTGGGTCACGGGGCACTCCTATGTGCTCTACGGCATCCTGCAGAACGGTGTCACGACGCTGATGTACGAAGGTGCGCCTACCAGTCCCGGACCGGACCGCTTCTGGAAGATCATCGACGATCACAAGGTCACCGTCTTCTACACCGCTCCTAC
This sequence comes from uncultured Acidobacteriaceae bacterium, assembly GCA_963815025.1. Classification (GTDB taxonomy): domain Bacteria; phylum Acidobacteriota; class Terriglobia; order Terriglobales; family Acidobacteriaceae; genus KBS-83. Next base: position 53,391 of record CAWFFD010000004.1, read on the forward strand.
GGCCATCCGTGCATTCATCGCGCTCGGCAACGAGCATGTGGAGAAGCACTCGCTCGCGTCGTTGCGTCTGCTGGGCTCGGTGGGGGAGCCCATCAACCCCGAGGCATGGATGTGGTATCACGAGAAGATCGGCCACGGGCGCTGCCCCATCGTCGACACCTGGTGGCAGACCGAAACCGGCGGCATCATGATCGCGCCGCTGCCTGGGGCGGTGCCCACCAAGCCAGGCTCGGCCACGCTGCCCATGCCCGGAATCGTGCCTGAGATTGTGACGAGAGATGGAAAGCCGGTGTCCAAAGAACAAGGCGGACTGCTGGTGATCCGCCGGCCGTGGCCATCCATGGCGCGGACCATCTACCGGGACCCGGAGCGATTTGAGAAGACCTACTGGTCGGATTTTCCAGGAACATATCTGACCGGCGATGGCGCGCGCCAGGACGAGGATGGCTACTATTGGCTGCTGGGCCGGGTGGACGATGTGATCAACGTAAGCGGCCATCGGCTGGGCACTATGGAGGTGGAGAGCGCACTGGTCGCACATCCGAAGGTCGCGGAGGCCGCGGTCGTCGGACGTCCGCACGATGTGAAGGGGCAGGTGATTTCCGCCTTTGTCACGTTGGAAAGTGGGCATAAGCCTTCGAAGGAACTCAAGGATGAGCTGCGCGCCTGGGTGGCGAAGGAGATTGGCTCATTGGCGCGACCCGAAGATATCCGTTTCACGGATTCGCTGCCCAAGACGCGCAGCGGGAAGATTATGCGGCGCCTGCTACGCGAGCTTGCGGCAGGCGCAGGGGAGATCCAAGGGGATACGACAACGCTCGAGGATCTGCAGGTCATCGCCCGGCTTAGGGAAAAAGATGACGATTGAGGACAGCCAAACGGGATGGATCGTAGAGAGATATTGAAGTGGGCGGGGAGCGGTGTGGCACTGACGGGCGTGCCGATGATTGGCGTTGCTCATCCTATACCTTCAGCTTCGTCTGAAGCCCTGTTCGATATCCGCCGCTATGGCGCGACCGGTGACGGGAAGACGCTCGACACGAAAGCGATTCAGAGCGCGATCGACGCCGCGGAGCGGGTTGGCGGTGGGACCGTACTCTTTCCCGCGGGCACATACGCGAGCTATTCAATCCATCTCAAGAGCAACGTTGCTCTCTATCTCGACCAGGGTGCCACCCTGCTTGCCGCATCCGTCCCGCTCGAAGGAACGACCAGTGGCGGCTACGATGCGGCCGAGCCGCAGGGCGCCTGGGAGCCCTATCAGGACTATGGTCACAATCACTGGCACAATAGCCTGCTGTGGGGCGAAGACCTCCACGATGTCTCGATCCTGGGGCCGGGCCGCATCTGGGGCAAAGGACTGAGCCGAGGCTGGGACAAGGAGCCGACGGACCTGCCTGATGCCAGGAAGCCCGGCGTGGGCGACAAGGCGATTGCGCTGAAGCTATGCCGCAATGTCACGCTGCGCGACTTCCAGATTCTCGAGGCGGGCTGGTTCGGCATTCTTGCGACCGGCGTCGATAATCTGACCATCGATAACCTGCGCATCGACACCAACCGCGATGGCATGGACATCGATTGCTGCCGCAATGTGCGCGTCTCCAACTGCACGGTGAACTCGCCCTACGATGACGGGATCTGCCCCAAGAGCTCCTTTGCGCTCGGCTACGCTCGCGCGACGGAAAACGTCACCATCACGAACTGCTTCGTCACCGGCAACTACGAAGTCGGATCCGTCCTGGATGGCACCTGGAAGCCGATGCCCGCGTCGTTTGCGGGGCACGCCACGGGGCGCATCAAGTGCGGCACCGAATCGAATGGCGGCTTTCGCAACATCACCATCTCCAACTGCGTCTTCGAAAGCTGCAAGGGCTTTGCGCTCGAGACTGCAGACGGCGCTGTGGTCGAAGACATCGTCTTCAGCAACATCGCGATGCGCAATGTCTTCCGCTCGCCGATCTTTCTTTATCTCGGCTCGCGTATGCGCGGACCGAAGGACGTACCACCCGGGATACTTCGCCGCGTCGTGCTCTCCAACATCGTGAGCTCGCATGCTGGACAGTTGCCGAGCCTGATGGTGGGCATCGCCGGACATCCGATCGAAGACATCAAGATCAGCGACGTCTACCTGCATCAGCAGGGAGGCGGCGACGCGGCGATGGCTGCGGTTGAGCCGCCCATCAAGGACAATGGCTATCCAGAGCCGACGATGTTCGGCCAGTTGCCGGCCACCGGCTTCTACCTTCGGCATGTGCGCAACCTCGAAGTCAGCAACGTTGAGGTTGCAACCGAGGTGGCAGATGCGCGTGCAGCCTTCTGCCTGCAGGATGTGGATGGCGCCGATTTCTTCCGCGTGCGCGTGCCGAAGGGTTCTACTGCGTTCGATCTTCGGGCGGCGAGTGATTTCCGCAGCTTTGGCAGCCTCTCGGCGGCGGACACGCGTCTTGATACTGCGCAGAACCGGAAAGTCTGACGCGAGACGGTCTGAGGGAGGGCCACCCCCTCCCCCTCCCGCAGCGGGAGGCTGGCCTGGAACTCCTTTTACAACAGCGGGTTAGACCGTCTTCCGAGGGCCAAAGTCGTCCATCCAAAGGACTTATCGCTAAAGTCGTCTTGTTGAAGGACTTAGAGCAGCGAAAAAGCGGTCAGCAAATGAAACGCCCGCGAATGATCGCGGGCGTTTTCTTTTATCTCTATTTCCAGTGTAGCGAAGTCGGCAGGGTGAAGTGGCACATTTCTGAAGAGTGTTTCTGTCGCGGTTTCAATTTGAAACTGCTGAAAAAGAAGCGCGTCGAAATTTCGCCATGTTGTCTTACGTCGCGCCCGGGCCGAATCGATGTTCTTTCTTTAGCTGACGCATCGGAATTTGTGCCTATCACCATGACGGCAGATGTAACACCTCCTAAGGAGGCAGGCGGGGAAAAGCCCTGGATGGGCATTTCCCACCTTTCTCCCGTTGACACCTCGGGTCACATCTTCCTGTATCTCCCTCTTCCGCATTGATTTAGCGCAAACGCTTAATGTCAGGAAACTGTCATCGCCGTGTCATTGCAATCGCCGTGAGCCGGATGCATTTTGGGCGGCGAGGTGACACCGCCTGTGAGATTCGGATTCGCATCGGCGACCCCGCTGATCCTGGTCCTCAGCATTCATGCGCAAGACATGAGTGCCCACATTGCAATGGAGGAGATGTCAGGCGTCCCCATCGTTGAGGTTTCGGTGAACGGTGCAGGGCCTTATCCATTTGTTCTGGATACCGGCGCGAACGTCACCGTTATCAGCCGGCAACTGCTTCGGAAGCTCAATCTTCCCTGGGCCGGCTCCGTAACGATTGCGGCATCATTGGGGGACAGTCCCCAGCAACGGACAGAAGCGGCGACCCTCGGCATAGCCGGCCAAACGGTGGAACACATCGAGGTCAACACCCTCGATGAGAGCCAATTCGGGGCCCTGGAAGGACACGTCCAGGGAATTCTTGGTGAAAATTTCCTAAAATATTTCGACCTTCTGATCGACAACGATCACCATTCCTTCACGCTCGACCGCACCACGAATCTGGCAAATTCATTCGAAGGTGAGCGCTTGCCGCTCGCCCGGACGGGCAAAGATCACTTTGGGGCCACCCGCGACAGAATTGTCGTTCCACTACAGCTCGCCCTTCTCGCGCGGACTGTCTCGTTTCTTTTGGACAGCGGAGCCAATACGGCGATGCTCTTTCCTGCGAAGGGAGAAGCAGGTCAGCTTCCCCGGAATGCCGGCCGCGGCAGCATTAGCATTCACTCCCTCAACATGAGTCAGAACTGTCATGTAGAGCAGACGAGACTGGCCATTGGGAAGCAAACATTCCAAGGCGTTGTGCTGGCGGCCTGCGAAAACAGGACGCGGGATGAGACAGACACCGACGGGCTGCTACCGACTGATATTTTTCATCGGCTGTTTATTAGCCATCATCACGACTATCTCATTGCAAATCCCCACCCAGTCAAGCGTGCCGTTAGTCCGAAAGGAGTTAACAATGACGCGGCGAATAGGCTTGCGGACAGGAGCTTCTATTGATTTAGAGTGGACCGACATAAGGCGGACGAGGATGACGGTCAAACTCCAATTCGGAGTCTTTGAACTGGACCAGAAACCTCTGGAATTGCGTAAGAATGGCGTACCGATCCGGCTGGGCACACAGCCGCTCCAATTACTGGCAGCTCTTCTGGAGCGATCAGGGCAGATTGTTACGCGCGACGAATTGCAGGAGCGCCTCTGGGGACAAGAGACGTTCGTTGACTTTGAGCTTTCGCTCAACAAGGCAGTCAACCGGCTGCGCGAGGCGCTGAACGACGAAGCCACCAGGCCGCGGTATATCGAGACGGTTCCGCGCCGTGGATACCGATTCATCGCAACAGTGACTGCTTACTCTTTGACGGAAACTTCCTCAGCGATCCAGGAAAATTCACTTTCTCACGTTGATACCATCTCTGACGAGCCAGGCAGAACCAGTGAGCCGGGGGAAACAAGCGGCATTGGGCCGGGCTCCGTTCGTGCGGGAAGCAGAGCCCGTACGACCACCATCATCCTAATCAGTATTGCGGGCGTGCTTGTCGTTGCTGCGGTGACTGCACTTCTATGGCGCCAGCCGAGATCTAACACCCTACCGGCTACTAAACTCATCACTTCTGCCGCTCAATGCTGTGTCCGGCTTACGCGCGATGGCAAATTACTCGCGTATGTTTCGCCCGATGGAGCAGGGCCGCCGCAAATTTGGGTGCAGCAAACGGACGGAGGCGATGCAATTCAGGTAACCAAAGGGCCTGACGGTGTCATCCGTCCTGACTTTTCTCCCGACGGCACCCACCTGGTATTTGTTTGCAAGCAAGGCCTGTGCACGGCGCCTACTCTTTCTGGCACTCCGAAGGTTGTGCTCAGGCACACCGGTGCCGGATCTCCCGTTTACTCGCCTGATGGATTGAGAATCCTCTATCTCGATGGAGCAGAAAACAGGGCGATGACCGTTTCTGTGAACGGTGGTGAACCTACCTCCCTGGATCTGAATCGCGAGTTTCTGGTGCGTGGTGCGCCGCTCTGGTCGCCGGATGGCGACCAAATCCTTTTCTACGGGGCCCGCAAACGTGAGGCGGGTAAGCCGGACGGCTGGTGGATCGCTCCGCTTCCCGCGGGCGCCCCCAGGCCATTGCCTTTGCCTGACATGGAAAAAGTGGTGGACGACAAGAACATTGCTGCCCGCGCGTGGCTCCGCAAAAAAGATGGCACGGAATGGATCGTCTATACCACGCAGGGAGCCGGCGTCTGGAAGATGTTCCGCATTCAGGTTTCCAGGGGGGGTGAAATCAGGGGGACGCCGGAGCAAATCACATTTGGCGTAGGCGAGATAGGCTATAGCGTTTCTGTTGCGGACGATGGCAAGGTGGCCTACCCGACGTTCACTTCCCGGCAAACGACGTTTGCTATTCCAATTGATAGCCGCGGTCAAAAGTCGGGTCCCGTTTCCGAAGTACTGCTGACTCCAGGAATCGATAGCTATTCGCCATCGATCTCCCGCGACGGGAGATGGCTGGCGTATGTCGAAGACACTCCGGGAAAATCCAACAACGTTGTGTTGACGGATCTCAAGAGCGGTAAGAACCATATTGCCGATGAGGCGACTCGCCGCTCTAACTATAGCGTCCACATTGCACCGGACGGATCCAAGGTCAGCTTTGAACAGGATTGCGGCAATCGCCGATGGCAATCCGGGGAACCCGTCAACTGCGGCTTCGTTTCTTCCGCAGAAGGAGAAGGATCAAGAAAAGTCTGTGAATCTTGTATTCCCATGGGGTTTTCCTCGGATGGCTCCGTTTTACTGATTCGCAAATACGATCCGGTTCGCGACGACAAGCCGCCCGGTTGGATCGCGGCCCTGGACCTGAGATCAGGGAGCGAAAAGCAGTTGGTCGCGTCTCCAAACAGTGGTATCGAGTCGGCATCCCTTTCCTGGGATGACCGCTGGATCATCTTTGGCAAGGGAGTCGGCCGGAACGAAGGTCAGATTACGATCGCGCCGGTTCGAGATGGAATTGCGGGTAAGGAACCCGAATGGATTGCAGTTACCGATGGCACGCATAACGACGACCTTCCGCAGTTTTCCCCGGATGGAACCATGGCGTATTTCATGTCCAGTCGCGACGGCTATCACTGTATATGGGCGCAACGGCTGGATCCGGCTACCAAGCGCCCGATAGGTGAGGCGTTCGGTTACGAGCACTTCCACGACGCTTCACAGAAGGATCTTGACGGATTTTGGTCAAGCGACGCGGACCTGAGTGTCGCTCGGGACAAGATCATCGTTAGCCTGGTTCAATGGCACGTCGGCATCTGGATGACGCAAATCCAATAGACCCGGGTCGCGGTTTCAAATTGAAACCTGCTGCTGCTCGGGGGTGTTGTGAAATTTGACGCTGACGAGACGGCGGCTTGTGGATACCAATCGGCTCGTCAAATGAGGATCTGAAGTTGAGATTTTTGCTGCGCAGTGAATGTCGAGGTTGCCGACGATAGGGCCGATTTGCCGACGGTTCGCTACCAATGCGGTTTCTGGAGCGAAAAATGACGAGGAACCCTATGATGACGACTGTGAGTCTGTGACGGCGTGGCCTGCGGTGTTGTGTCGTTCGCGCTGACCTGCCTGTATGCAGTGCGCCTCTCAAGTCGTGTAACCGGAAACAGACATGGCCTCCGAGCCGATTCATCTCCCACATCTCGAACGCTTCACCGATTGGTTTCCCGATTTTCTGAAAAAGGAACTCGCGCCCTATCCCGGCCGTGGCGCGCTCGTGGCGCGTATGGTCATCTCCGCCACTTTGACCATGATCCTGATCGTCACCTTCCGCATTCCGGGAGGGTACGTCGGTGCCCTGACCGCTTTCCTTTTTTCGCGCGAGAATCTCGTCGCAACCGCTCGTTCGACGGTTTTTTTCATTGGGGCGTTCCTCATTGGAGCACTCGGCATCCCGATCGGCGCCCGTCTGCTCGCCTCCCCTCCTGAAACGCATTTCCTGTGGATCGCTTGCAGCCTCTTTATCGCGTTCTTTCTGTTGCGCTGCCTCACTAATTTCGCCGCGGGGACGGCCCTCGCGATTGTTATCGCCAACATTGTCGGCATCTGGTATCTACCCGGGCCTCCAGGAAGAAACGTCGAACTTACCCTCTGGCAGGTCGCCGGCACGTCGCTCGGCGCACTTGTCACGCTGGGCGTCGAGGTTATCTTCCACGCGGTGCGTCGGCGCGATGACTTCTCAGAAGGCCTCGACACCCGCCTGGCAATCATCGAGCAACTCATGGCCGATTACGCCGCCGGCGGTCCGGTTTCGCCCGCCACCCAGGCTGGTCTTGCGCAATTCGCCGTCGTGGGGGCCGGCTCTCTCCGCCGTCATATAGCACGCACCAGCTACACCCAGCTCTATCGCGCACGCATGGCCACGCTGGTGGCTCTCGTATCGCGCTCGATTGATTTCGCTGCCGCTCTCGCCAACGCCTTTCCAGCCCTGCCGGAGGGGAATCAAGAGCGCGCCGCGCGCCTCCAGCGAAGCCTCGCCGATATTCGCGTTTGCCTTCGCACCCACGGGCAGCAACCCGCCGAGGCAACCCTGGAAGTAAAGCCCAGCCCCGACACTCCGCTCCTGTCGGAGATTGAATCGATGGTGTCGCTGATGCCGTCCATCTTCAGCGACGAGCATGCTGTCGATCCGGGGCTCGAACCACTCGAGGACGCGCCCGGAACCAGCCGCATCTTCATCCTCGACGCCTTCTCCAATCCCGAGCACCTTCGCTATATTCTTGGCGGAACGCTGGCGTCCATGCTCTGCTACGTGTTTTATGTGTCGCTGGACTGGCGCAATCTCTCCACCTCGATCACCACCTGCGTCCTCACCGCCCTCACCTCCATCGGATCCTCGCGCCAGAAGCAGGTCCTGCGCATTTCCGGTTTTCTCCTTGGCGGCGTCATCGCCGGGATTGGAGCCCAGATTTTTATTCTCCCCGAGATCGATTCCATAAGCGGATTCACCGTGCTCTTCGCCAGCGTGACCGCGGTAGCTGCATGGATCGCCACGTCCAGTACCCGGCTCTCCTACGCGGGGGTGCAGATTGCCTTCTCGTTTTATCTGGTCCAACTGAGCGATTTTTCCATCCAGACCGATCTCACGGTTGCGCGCGACCGCGTCCTGGGCGTGCTGCTCGGCGTCACCATGATGTGGCTTGTCTTTGAGCGGCTCTTTCCCCGCTCCGCAGCAGATGAGATGGTGCGTATTTTTGTCGTCAATCTTCGCCTGCTGGGCGCTCTCGCCTCGTCGACTGCTCGCGCCGATGAGCCGGCCTCGATTCTCAAGATCCGTCGACAGCGGGAAGAGATTTATCGCCACTTCGGCGAAGTCACCGCGCAGTCCGACGCCGTTCCTTTCGAAACCGGCCCCGGGCGCCCGGGCGATCTGGCTGCCCGGGACCGAATCCGCCACTGGCAAGCCTTCCTCCGCAGTTTCTATCTGCTCGAAGCTCCGCTGCTCCAGTTCCGCATCTTCGCGAGCGACGATTCCAGATCGGGTTCGTTCGCCGCATTTGAGAACGACTTTCGCCTTGAATGCTCGCGCATCTTCCTCCATATCGCAGAGAGCCTTGAGAAACAGTCGGCAACCCACACCTACCAGGGAGACTCGGTGGCAAGCCTCCTGAATCGTATTGATTCCTCAGAGACAGAGATCGAAGCTGAGTTCTCAGAACGCGAACGCGCACTGTTGCGTCTTGTCCGGACAATTGCGGAGGTAGTCGATCGTCTGCAGACTGAGGTCGCGTCGGAAGGCCTCTACGATGTTCTCCAGATTTCTGCCGCTCCTTTGCGACCACTCGAGTCCGAAGGCACTTGAGAGATACCTTCATTGAGTTCCACTTGGGATCCGACGCCAGAATAGGTATCGAAAAAGCGTTTCTCACCAGAGATGAATCGCTGGCTCCAATGAGCGACTTGGCGATTTGGGCCTCATTCGTCACTCGCGTCTGACCAAATCTTCCGGCGCAGCAATCACATGCGATCATGGTCTGCAGCGAGTCGCGCCGTGAGGTGTGCCCATGTCGACGTTTCTTCAAGATTTTCGCTATTCACTGCGGCAGCTCTTCAGGAACCCAGGTGTTTCCCTGACGGCGATTCTTTCCCTGGCCCTTGGCATCGGCGCGACGGTCTCCGTTTTCAGCGTCGTCTATGCCGTGCTCATGAACCCGTGGCCCTACCAGGGAGCGGATCGTATCGCAAATGTCGCGCTGTTAGACAAGTCTGGAAACGAGCAGGGGTACGGCCTCAATGGGCCGCAGACCCGTGAACTGGCGAAAGCTCATTCGCTGGAACATGTCGTTGCGTTCAACGGCTGGAATCTTACCGTCACCGGCAGCGACGTGCCGGAAGATGTCCAGGCGTTCTATTTCACCGGCAACGTGTTTCAGATGCTTGGCGTTCCCGCCATGTTAGGCCGCTATTACCTGCCATCGGACGCTCCCGACGGACAGGATCCGCAGCCTGTCGTCGTGCTGAGCTACAAGTTCTGGATGCATCACTACAACGGCGACCGGTCGGTGGTAGGCAAGACCATTCAGCTCGTGCACAAGACCTACACCGTAATCGGCGTCATGCCACCCCATTTTGGATTTCTCGGCCCGGATGTCTATCTCCCACTCAAGCTTTCTAATTCTGCCAGTGAGCAGTACGGTACCTTCGTCAAGCTCAGACCCGGAGTTACGCAGGAAGCTGCTGCAGCAGAGCTACAGCCATATTTCCGCGAATTTGCAAAACAAACACCCGATCACTATCCAAAGGAGTACAAGAAAATCGCGATAGAGAACCTCAGTTATTGGGTTCTTCACACCATCAGCAAAACGCTCTATTTACTCTTTGGCGCCGTTGGGCTGCTGTTGGCGATTGGCTGTAGCAACGTCTCCATTCTGCTGCTCGCGCGGGGCACCGCTCGCGAGCATGAATTTGCCGTTCGCTCCGCAGTTGGAGCTACCAGGGCCCGCATCGTCCGCCAGCTTCTCACCGAATCGCTCATTCTCGCTCTCACGGGAGCGGGGCTCGGGGTGCTTCTCGCCTATCAGAGCCTTGGATTCATCGTCGCGCGCCTGCCGAAAGGGTCTTTCCCAAACGAAGCTGACATCCATATCCACGTGCCGGTGCTGTTGTTCAGTGTCGGGCTTGCCATCCTCACCGGCGTACTCTTTGGGCTTTTTCCGGCGCTTCAGTTTGCGCGGCCAGATGTCAGCCAGGTCATGCAGTCCAGTTCGCGAAAGGTTGCCGGCAGCGTGCGCGGAAAACGAATTCACCGGGTCTTGATCGCCGGCCAGATCGCCCTGACGCTGCTTTTATTGAGCGCTGCCGGAGCGGCTATCCAGGGCTTCGTGCACATGATGCGCGTAAACCTGGGCTACAACCCGCATCATGCTATGTCCATCGGCATTCCGCTTCATGAAAAGACCTTCCCCACACGAATTCAGCGCGCAGATTACTTCACTCAGCTCCGCGACAAGATCGCCACTCTGCCGGATGTCATCTCCACCGGCATTTCGACCAACGCCACTCCGCCTGACAGTGGCTGGAAGCAGCCGTTCGAGCTCCGGGGCAAAACAGCATCGGAAAGCCAGCAGGCAAGCATCAACCTTGTCGATTCGAGATACTTTCACACCTTGGGAATTCCGCTCAGGACTGGCAGGCTGTGGGAGGAATCGGAGCTTGAGCGCGGCGCTTTAATGGCTGTCGTCAATGAAGCATTCGCGAAGCACTACATGCCGAAAGGCGATGTTCTCGGCAGCTTCATCAGAATCCCCACACTCAAAAGCGATTCTTCTGACACTTTGGACGCGCCCGGCAGCGACAGCTGGTTGCAAATCATCGGAGTGACCGCAGATGCGCTGGATGACGGCCTGGATAAGCCGGTAATGCCGGCGATTTATCTGCCCTACTCGCTTCACATGTGGATGTTTACGCAGATCGTGGTGCGCACCCGCGTCGATCCGCGGACGATCGTTCACAGCATCAAGCAACAGATCGTTGCGGTGAATCCTGACCAGCAAGCCACACTCTGGGACGATGGCATTCTGGAATCGTGGATCCATAATCAGCCGGTTGTTGCGCGGGGACGTTTCGTGTCTGTCCTGTTCGCCGCCTTTTCTATCCTCGCGCTTGTCCTGGCCGCCGTCGGCCTCTACAGTGTTGTTTCCTACTCCGTCGTCCAGCGAACCAACGAATTCGGCATCCGCATGGCGCTGGGTGCTCAAAGGCGCCATGTGCTCAGGATCGTCTTCGCGTCGGCTGGAATCAGCGTCGGCCTGGGCGTCGTCGCGGGTCTTGGATTGAGCTTCGCGATGAACCGCCTCATTGCGCAGTGGGTTGAGAGCGGTTCGGCGAGCCCTCTCGTTCTGTTGGCCGCTTCCTTTTTGCTGCTTTCCGTGGCGGCATTCGCCTGTCTGATGCCCGCCGCGCGCGCCTCGGCAGTCGATCCCATGCAGGCACTGCGATGTGAATGACTGCTCTGAAACTAAGTCCCTCAATGTGAATATCTCCGGCTAGTTACCGAGAACAGGGCAATGCACGTTTCCACAGTGGAACGGCTCGACTATTTGTCTTCGGGGCCGGGTGTGTACCCGGGCAATATCCGGAATGTTGAGTGGAATTTGTGATATTTCGTGTAGACCATATCGCTCAGGTTGGTTTCAAAGGGCCCATAGACCTTGAAGGTTTCCACCCACGGCTGGATGTTCACGATTCTTCGCTGTCTTGCAATCGAGACGGCTCGCGCCGGGCAGATATAGGTTTTCCCGGCCATCACGACTGGACTGTATTCGACCATGATGTCGGAGCGTATCAGCGGCAATCTGGGTTCGAGATCTGCCTGCATGGTCAGGCGAAGAATCTCTCCAGTGGCCGGGTCGACTGCGATCTCCCCATGAAACTTGGCTTGTTTTTCGAAAGGGATCACTCTGTCGTCGGTCGTCAGGTACCTGGATCCAACGAGGTAAAGAGGGGCTTCCCGCGGGACGCGATAACCGAAGACCGCCTGCGGTCCTCGTATGCCTTGCTCCCAGCGGCTCCATGCCACACTGCTGCCGGGCGTTGTCGCACCTTTCAGCACCGCGGCCAGAATGGGACCGAAGGTGCCGACGGTATCCAGCATCGTTCGTTCCCCGTGCTGCCGCTCCATTGGTGGCTCACTGTGGTTGAACGTTGGCGGAACCCATGGCACGTGTCCATTCTTTTCCCTGGTGACTTCTCCTTCGATCACCTCTTTGCCGTTGCGGAAGTGCACCGCGGCCTTGGAACTATCGCCCTGATACAGCGATCGATCGCCCGATACGGTCTTCCACGTCTGCCCCGGTTCCGGAGGACGTTCATGATATTGGTTGATCGAGCGAGTGGCGAAAAAGTCCGGCAGGGTGGGAATCGTCTTGACCACATAGGCGATCGTTCGCGCGAAGATCATTTGCTGCGTGGCCATATCTGGCGGCGCGGTGGAGGGAATCTCCGCTGCCGGCGGGGCCAAAAAGACCGACTGATCGGCCAGAGCAAGCAGCGCCTCGCGGGCCTTTTTGCCCTTCAATGTTGCCTCTAACATCGCGAGCTTCGTGCTGCTCAGCCTTTCCGTCAGTTCCATGTTGGATAGTTGTTGCGCCATCACTGCGTCCGACCTGCCATGTGCACCGCTCAATGCGTGCTCCAGTTGGTCTACGGTTGCGTGCTCGATCCCTTCGCGAGGTTGATCGTAGAAGACCGGTTCATCGAAATACGCTGCGGTGGTGTTGGCCGCCTGACTCGGTTGGCCGACTTCCACCTTCAGAACGTGATGCTCATCCACCACGTTGGTGCGCGGCGGATCGAAGGTCAACGAATAGAAGGAATCCGCTTGTTCCACCCGTTTGCCGAGATGACGGGCCAGATTGCTGGATGTTTCCAACCATCCGCCGCCGGTTTGCTTTGCAAGCACCTGCAGCGTGAGGTAGCTGAAGTCCACTTTGTCCGGCGTCACCGCATCCGAGAAAATCCTTGTACATCACATGGCTTACTGGCAGCGGCTTTCCATTGGAGTCATAGAATGGCCATTCCGTAGCGCTCCAGAGGGCGATACGAGCGTCGCGGAGCCGCGTGGAGGCTTCCGTAAGAAAATCGAAGGCTCCCGGACCCCTGCTTTCGTTGCTTTCGAATTGCCAGCCCGGACCCAGCCAAAACATGAGTTTCCTGGAGGGTCTCCGCCGCTGTTCAACGGCAATGGATCCAAGGGCTATCAGAGAGTGCAGCGGCTTCAGCTTGCGGGGCGGCTCGGAGAGGTTGAACTTACTGATATTTTTGGCGATTTGCGGGGATTTCCATACCCAGCGCGGCTCTTTTCGATGAGCGATCTCATCGGCTAAGAGATTCCCGTCAGTCGTGGGTTGCGTAGACGCGGAAAGTCCGTCCTCCGAAATCCGGTAGATGGATACCGGCTGGCGAAGATGCCCCTGATTCTGCCGCAGAAAGCTTTCTGCCTCGCGCTCCGCTGCCGCGATCTCGCCGTGTGAAAGCTCTTGCGCAGACGCAGACACTTCCGGCGCGGCGTCGTGGAAAAAACCCGGCCGCCGCTGCACCAGCATGTTCAACTCATCGATCACCAGGATGACTTCAACCGGAGGGTCGGGCTGGCGGTTGATTCCGTCGAAGGCTTGAAAGGAGACAATCTTCTGCGGTTGGCCATTGTCCAGCAGCGTGAAGTCTTTCGCCGGGAGCCCGGATACCGGCTTTCCGGACGCATCCGTCACCACAACATCAAGTCTGATCCTTCCCTGACTGGTGTCAGGCGCGGGGCCGGGTGGAAGCTCCTCAACCGGCTGCAGAGGGATCAGACCCTGCTGTGCAAATGCGGGAGCGAGCAAAGAGAACAGCAGCACGGCACACATCCGGAATGGCATACCCAGGCCAGTCACTGAATCAAAGTCGCCCCGACTTCTTCGCAGGCAGTATAGCCGTTGTTCCGAAAATATCTTCCTCATCGGTGATGGTCATACTTACGTGGACCTCCCACCTGACCACGCGAACCTGCCGCTCGATATCAATTGCGATTCAAGACACGCCCCTCGCAAGAGCACAAGAGCTGGCTGCGACCGTCATGCCTGCAGCAGAGACGACGGGGCTGCGGGATCTTCGCGTCGCAAAAAAATCTGTGTAGCCACGATGAGTCGAGCCATGCTAGCGTTGCACGAATTGAGCCATCCCCCGGCACGGGCAACCGGAAGATTTCATTAAGACGTACGGGCCTATCGGGGGAGTTATGGCCGCACTTCGATCTTTTCTTGGCAATTTATTCTGTCTTGCGTTGTTCCTCGGTCTATGTGGGCTATCTTGCATAGCCGGCGCATCCACTCCTATTCAACTCACAGTGAAGAGCGCGGGCACCGGCGCGGGAACAGTCACCACTAGTCCCGCAGGTGTGAGCTGCGGGAGCACGTGCGCCGCGAAGTTTACCCCGGGGACATCGGTCAAGCTGACGGCGGCTGCCAAATCCGGCTCCAAGTTTGCAGGGTGGTCCGGCAGTTGCAGCGGCACCAGCACCACCTGCACCATTTCTTTAAAGGCGGCAGCGACCGTCACCGCGACCTTTACTTCAACCGCTCCGATTCAACTCACGGTGAAGGACGCAGGCACCGGCGCGGGAACGGTGACCAGTAGTCCCGCAGGTGTGAGCTGCGGGAGCACATGCGCCGCGAAGTTTACCCCGGGAACATCCGTCAAGCTGACGGCGGCTGCCAAATCCGGCTCCAAGTTTGCAGGATGGTCCGGCGGTTGCAGCGGCACCAGCACTACCTGCACCATTTCGTTGAAGGCCGCGACGACTGTCACCGCGACCTTCACTTCAACCGCTCCGATCCAACTCATGGTGAAGAGCGCAGGCACCGGCGCGGGAACGGTGACCAGTAGTCCCTCTGGTGTGAGCTGCGGGAGCACATGCGCCGCGAAGTTTACTCCGGGAACATCCGTCAAGCTGACGGCGGCTGCCAATTCCGGTTCCAAGTTTGCAGAGTGGTCCGGCGGCTGCAGCGGCACCAGCGCCACCTGCACCATTTCTTTGAAGACGGCAACGACCGTCACTGCAACCTTTAATACAACCGCTTCGCCTATCCAGCTCACGGTGACGAGCGCAGGCACCGGCGCGGGAACGGTCATCAGTAGTCCGGAGGGGATCGACTGCCCGGAAAGCTGCACCGCCAGCTTCCCCAAAGGAACAGCCGTCGTATTGACCGCGGCTCCAGAGGCGGGCACTACCTTTGCAGGATGGTCCGGCCTGTGCACGGGTACGGGAACGTGCCGATTGACGCTGGAGGCCAGTACTACGGTGACGCCGACATTCGAGCACGGAACGGCAAATCTTACGGCACTCAAGCACATCGTGTTTTTTGCCCAGGAGAATCGCTCGCTCGATAACTACTTCGGCGCGATGCGGCAATACTGGAAGGCGAACGGAATTCCCGACCAGTCGTTCGACGGCCTGCCTCAGTTCAACCCGACCAGCGGCCAGGCTCCGCTCTACGGAGCCCCTCCCGCCCTCCCCGGATGCAACCCCGCCGACCCTCCGCCCAGCGGCTGCGTTTGGGATACAAGTCACACCGTGGCCTCATTCCACATGATTTCGGTGTGCAACGAAAACACGAGCCCCTCATGGAACGAGGCTCATGTGGACTGGGACTACAGCGATCAGGTGGGCAAATCTCCGGCAAAGAATAATGGCTTCGTGCACACTGCCGCGGGCGACGCCCGCAGCAATCCCGGAACGCCGTTCTTCGACTCGGACGGCATCCGCGCCATGGGCTATTGGAACGGCACCGACCTGAACTACGACTACTTCATGGCTAGCAATTTCGCCACGTCCGACCGGTTCTTCCAACCCGCACTGTCTCGCACCAATATCAACCGCGAGTATCTTGCTGCGGCGACATCCGGGGGTTATGCGTATCCGAACGGCGCTGACGCTCAGGACACGCCGCAGCTGAAGTCAACGCTGATCTTCGGGGAGCTTCAGGCGGCGGGTATCAGCTGGAAGGTCTACATCAACCCCGAGGGCACCGGCTGTGCCGCACCCTACCAGCCGTCCTGCCTGATCAAGACGGGTTACCTGGAGAACTTCACCTATGCCCAGACCATCCTGGCGAAGTATCCACAGAACGTCGCCCCCATCTCCGAATACTTCAGCGATCTGGCCAACGGTACTCTGCCCCAGGTTGCGGAGATCGAACCTCCATCGGACGCCGGGCTGGACGAACACGGATCCGACTCCGACTCCGCGCCGGAAAATGTTCAGCAGGGAGCGAGGTATACCTCTTCAATCATCAACGCACTGATGGATAGTTCTTCGTGGAACAATTCGGCGTTTATCTTTACCTTCGACGAGAGCGGCGGCCTGTACGATCACGTCGCGCCGCAACCGGCCGTCAGTCCCGATGGCATTCCGCCGATCGACCTTCCGCCGGACTCGGTTTGTTCTACCGTGAAGGGTCCGATATGCGATTTCGTATATACCGGCTATCGCATACCTTTGACCGTCGTTTCGCCATTCGCGAAGAAGAACTATGTCTCGCACACAGTGGGGGATTTGACCGCCATCCTGAAGCTCATCGAAACGCGATTCAATCTACCTGCCCTCACCAAGCGGGATGCAGCCCAGATGGATATGACCGAGTTCTTCGATTTCAACAATCCGCCGTGGATGTCTCCGCCCACGCCTCCAGCACAAAACCTCAGCAATCCCTGTTATTTGGACAGAGTGCCCTAGGCTTGTTGATGGCCGCTGAGTGGCCGGCGATTTGGAAGTTGAACCAATGAGAAACGGGACCCGATGAGAGTCCCGTAACTGTCTTAGCTGGCGCCTCGCAGAGCGGAACTTAGTTCATCGTGCGCGGCATGGTGAAGGAGAAGACGCTGCCCTGGCCGAGCGTCGAATGCACGTTGATGCGGCCGCCATGCTGCTCCACAATCGCACGGCAGATGGCGAGGCCGAGGCCGGTGCCGCCCATGGCGCGCGAGTCGGATGCGTCGACCTGCTGGAAGCGCTCGAAGATGATCTCAAGCTTCTCCGGCGGGATGCCGCGGCCGTGATCTTCCACTTCGAAGGTCACTTCGTTGTCGCCCGTGGCTGTCGCGGTCAACCGGACCTCGCCGCCCGGGTGTGAGAACTTCACCGCATTGCTGATCAGGTTGGTCAGCGTCTGCAGCGTGCGATCCACATCCACCATCACGTCGACCGGCTGTGCATCGATGCGGAAGGTGATGTTGTTGTGCGCGGCGGCGGTGTGCTGCAGGTCTGCGGCGCGGCGCAGCAGGTCCACAGCATTCGCCTTCTCGCGATGCAGCGGCAGACGGCCTGAGCCGATGCGCTCGAAGTCGAGAATGTCGTTGACCAGGCGGACGAGGCGGTCGCAGTTGCCAATGGCAACGTCGAGCATCTGGGCCAGCTTCTCCGGCCGCTTTTCGAGGACGCCGCCGGCGATGAGGCCGAGCGCGGCGCGCAGTGAAGTCAGCGGCGTGCGCAGCTCGTGGCTCACGGTGGAGATGAACTCGTCTTTCATGCGATCGAGCCGGCGGCGCTCGGAGACATCCGCGAACGCGACGACGGTGCCGCTCACGATCCCATCGTGTACCAGCTGGCGCGCGACGTATTCCACCGGGAAAGAGGTGCCATCCTTGCGCCAGAAGACTTCGGTGTCCACGCGCACCGGTTCTTCCGAGTGCAGCGCTTTTTGGATCGGGCAATCCTCGTAGGGATACGGTGTGCCATCCGCCTTCGAGTGGTGTACGAGATCGTGCGTGTTCTTGCCGATGATCTCGGCCACGGTATAGCCGAACATGCTGGCGCCGGTCTCGTTGCAGAAGGTGAGGTTGCCGTAGATATCGAGTCCCCAGATGCCGTCGCCGACGGAGGCAAGGATCGACTCCCGCTGCCGCATCAGCGCGTGCAACTTCTCCTCGGCATCGGTTTGTTCGGTGATGTCGATGCCGTGGCTTAGCACGATGGGCTCGGTGCCCGGCAACTGCAGCAGCTTGTTGCGATAGGCAACGACGGCCGACTGGCCGTTCGGCCGCTTGAAGTAGAAGA
Organism: uncultured Acidobacteriaceae bacterium; assembly: GCA_963815025.1. Classification (GTDB taxonomy): domain Bacteria; phylum Acidobacteriota; class Terriglobia; order Terriglobales; family Acidobacteriaceae; genus KBS-83. The sequence continues at coordinate 71,528 of CAWFFD010000004.1, forward strand.
GGCCCTGGTGCTCGTGCTGCTCATTGAGCGCGCTGACGTACTGCTCATAGTCACGCTTGTGATCGTCGGCTATGTAGTCGAAGAGCGGCGTGCCGACGATCTCCTCCGGAGTGTGACCGAGGATGGCGGCGGCGTGCGAGTTGATCGACTGGATGTTGCCGTCCAGATCGTGGGTGCAGATGATGCCGAGCGAGCCTTCGACGAGTTGACGATAGCGCGCCTCGCTGGTGCGCAGGCGATCGAGTTCCTGCCGCTGCTCCGTGACATCGATGCCGGTGGTGATGATGAAGTTGATGTCGCCCTGCGGATCGTTGAGCGAGCTGGCGGTCCAGGCGATGCGGCGCATACCGCCATCGCGGGTGCGCCAGTGCATCTCGTAGCTGCCGTCGAGCTTGCCGGCGCGCGCCTGTTCGAACATGCGCATGGCGTGCTCGCGCTCTTCGGTGGGGAAGAGCTCTTCCGGGAAGGAGCGGCCGACCAGCTCGGCGAAGCTGAATCCGCTCACCGTCTCGCAGGCGCGGTTGAAGCGAACGATGCGTCCCGAGGTATCGAGCACGAGAACAAGCGCGTGGATCGAATCGAGGACGGAGGTGACGAAGTTGCGCTCGACCGTGAGCGCGCGTTCGATGCGCTGGCGCGAGCGCACGACGCGATCCTGCTGGTTGGTCTTGGTGTAGAGCTCGAGGCGCGTGATGATCTGACGCGCCAGAACTTCGAGTGTGCGGCCATGCTCGCGCGTGAACATATTCGGCTCGGGCGAGCAGACAGCGATGGTGCCCAGTACCGCGCCATTGGGCGCGAAGATAGGCGCTGCGGCGTAGGAGCGGCAATAGGTGGTGGCAGCGAGCGGTACGCCCGACGGCGCAAAGCGATAGTCCTGCGCCGCATCGTCGATCACCATCGCGTTCGGTTCGAGGATGGTGTACTGGCAGGCGGAGGTGGCGCGCGGCTGCTGACGGCTCAGGAAGCCGATGCGCGATTTGAACCAGACGCGGCTGGAGTCGATGAAGGAGATGAATGCGTAGGGCGCACGACAGAAGCTTGCTGCAAGGCGAGTGATCTCATCCAGTGCCGGGTCCGGCAACGTATCGAGGATTTCGTATTGAGCGAGAGACTTGAGCCTCTCGGCTTCATCTCTTTGCATCATGGTCGGAATGACAATCTGCATGAATGAGGAGGAAGAATCGCCTGCAAGCATTGTTTCAAAGGGGGCCGGGTGAGCCACTGCCACAATTGGTGCAGACAGGTCGGCAAACCGGTCAAAATCCGTTACTTGCGTGATTCTCCTTTCGGGTAAGGTGGATTTCCTGAAAACCAATCGCGGGGGATTTCCCGGCGCGGTTTTCCATCCGGAAACCGCACTTCACTCCAGCCGCAGGATGCCGTCTAGGGGTGCGCCCATCCTAGCGAAGCAGGGCCGGTGGATTTCGTGGAAACTTTTCTTGCCCGTGACGCCGAGGTGACCGTGCGGCAGTTCGATGAGGTTTTCTCTGGTGCAGCGCCCGCAGGCGAAAAGCCTGCCTGGACGCGTTCTTTCGGCCGGCATCTCAGCAGATTGATATACTTGACCGAGTTGTGACGCGCCGGCACCAAAGACTTTGCCGGATCATTTTCCTCAGAGCGGCGTCCAATACGTGGTTCCCACGATGAGCGAACATCTCCGTTCCATTCAGTCTCCCGCCGACATCAAGCGTATGTCGATCGCGGAGCTTACCGAGCTTGCCCAGGAGATCCGCGAGCTGCTGATCAGCAGCCTGTCGAAGACCGGCGGCCATCTCGGACCGAACCTGGGCGTGGTCGAGCTGACGCTGGCCATGCATTACGTCTTCGACACGCCGATCGACCGGTTTCTCTTCGACGTAAGCCATCAGACTTATGTCCACAAGTTGTTGACTGGCCGCGCGGAGCGTTTCCATACCATTCGGCAGCCGGGCGGGCTGAACGGCTTCATGCTGCGCACCGAGTCGGAGCACGATGCCTACGGCGCCGGACATGCCGGAACGGCGCTTTCCGCCGCGCTGGGCATGGCGGTTGCACGCGACCTGGCGGGCACGCACGAGAACGTCGTGGCCGTGGCGGGCGATGCCGCCTTTACCAACGGCATCTCATTTGAGGCGCTCAACAACATCGGGCAGCAGACCAAGCGCCTGATCGTTGTACTGAATGACAACGAGTGGTCGATCGACCGTAATGTCGGTGCTATTGCCAGCTACCTTCACAAGGTGGTGACCAACGAGCACTACACCCATCTCCACGCACGCGCCGGGCGGTTGATCGAGCGTTTTGGCGGCAAGACCGCCACGAAAGTTGTACGCAAGGCCGAAGAGGCAGCGAAGGGCCTGTTGTGGCCCTCCATGCTCTTCGAGGAGTTTGGGCTCAACTACTACGGTCCGCTGGATGGCCACAACATCGAGTTGCTGATCGGCACATTCAAGTTCCTCAAGCGGCAGCAAATGCCGGTGCTGCTGCATATCCTGACGCAGAAGGGACGCGGCTTTCAGCCGGCGATCGAGAAAGTAAAGAAGTTTCACGGACTGGGGCCCTACGATCCAAAGACGGGCGATACCAAGCCGGTCGGCCAGCGCACCTACTCGGAAGTCTTTGCCGAGACACTGGTGACGCTCGCGAACCAGAACGAGAAGGTCGTCGCCATCACGGCGGCCATGCCCAACGGTACGGCACTCGACCTCTATCGGCCGCACCACCCCACGCGTTACTTCGATGTCGGCATCGCCGAAGAGCACGCAGTCATCTTCGCCGCGGGCATGGCGACCAAGGGCTATCGGCCGTTCTGCGCGATCTATTCGACCTTCCTGCAGCGCGCCTTCGACCCCATCGTGCACGATGTCTGTCTGCAGAATCTGCCGGTCATCTTCTGCATGGACCGCGGCGGCCTCTCCGGCGACGATGGCGCGACGCACCATGGACTCTTCGACATCAGCTATCTACGCGGCATCCCCAACGTGATTCACATGGTGCCAAAGGACGAGGATGAACTGGCGGACATGATGCAGACCGCCCTCGAACACAACGGTCCCATCTTCATCCGCTACCCGCGCGGGACTGGGCCGGGCGTCACGGTGAAGGCGCAGCCGGTCGCCTTGCCCATCGGCAAATCGGAAATCATCCGCGACGGCGATGAGATCGCCATTCTGGGGTTAGGTGCGTTGTTGCCGATGGCGGTCGAACTCGCGGACACGCTGGAGCGCGACGGGCGCTCCGCTGCGGTCATCAATCCACGCTTCGTCAAGCCGCTCGATCGCGAGATGCTTGCGCACTATGCGCACAAGGTCCAGGCCTTCGTCACCTTTGAAGACCACGTGTTGATGGGCGGCTTCGGGTCGGCCGTGCTCGAAACCCTGAGCGAGATGGGCTTCCGCACCCCAGTGGTGCGTATCGGCTGGCCGGATCGCTTCATTGAGCATGGCAAGGTGGAAGCGCTGCGGGCCAAGCACGGCATCAGCGTGGAGGCGGCGCTCGAAAAACTGGAACCGCTGCTGAAGCGGTCACCGAAGCGCCGTTTGGTTGCAGGCTGAGCAGATTTTCCTGAGACAATCCGAAGCGCCCAACTGGAGCCTGCACGGCTTCCGAGGGTTACCGATATCGCCGCTGAAGGCGCGTAGGATGTGCTTGCATGCCTGATGTCACGCCAGCAGCTTCCGACCAGGTGGAGCAGCGGGACACGTCGCTCCCGTCCGCGGTTCTGACCGGCGCGGTCTTCGTGCTGATTCAATTTGACGTCTGCGAAGAGATCCAGCTTACAAGGCTGAGCGAGATCATGAGCGCTCGCACCCTCTCCCAGCCCAGCATGAAGCATCCGGCGCCGGGTTACATCCGCTATCAGCGTCCTCCGGTAGTGGAGCCGATCGAGCCGCTGGTGCTGGAGAGCGGCGAGCGGCTGCACGGCGAGATCAAGTATTACGACTACGGCGTGCTCAGCGTGGTCTTCCAGCTCCCCTTTGCCGGCGACTGGGAGACGCTGGTGCGGCTGGCCAGCCGCTGGGTTTGGGACGTGGATTTCTCCGCGCATGCCGCACGGATCGTGAAGCAGCGGCTGGAGCGCGCTGCACCGGCGCTGGTCAAGCCGTACAAAGAGTGGTTGAGCGAGGACTACTTCGTCTTCCACGTGCGCGAAGTTGCGGAACTGCCTACCGCCGCGGAATTGCTGGAGCGGCGCGGTCCGCTGGTGGCGCAGATCGTTCGCGGAGAGCGCACCCAACTTGCGGAGAGCGAATCGAACGAGGTGCTGCAGTCGCGGATCTCGTTTTATCCGAACGATCTTGCGGTCATCGGATGGAATGCCGCGTTTCTCTACGACACGGCCGCTGGAGCGGAGATGGCGATTCAGCTATTGGAATACGCCAACTCGCAGTTGCTCGAGTTCCGCCACTACGACGAACTGCTGAGCCGCGAGTTGGAGAGCGTATACACATCCCTTGAACAGGGAACCGGGTTCTTCCGCCGCTGGCGCATGGCACGTTCCGCGAGCGCCCTCTACACCCGGCTGCTGGAGGTGATGGAACTCACCGAGCATGCGGACAATGCCATCAAGTTCCTGAGCGATATGTTTGCCGCGCGGCTCTATCGGCTCGCGGCTGTCAAGATCGGCGTTCCCGATTACAAGACCCTGGTAACGCAGAAACTGGATACAGCCGGCGACTTATACCGCTTCATGGTCGATCAGTTCAACCAGAGCCGCGCCTTCGTGCTGGAGTCGGCAGTCGTCATTATTCTGATCATCGAACTCATCTTTCTCTTCCGCGGCAAGGTCGTCTGACGCAACCGCGTTAGCACGGAGGGAGAGCCGTCCTTCTCCGCTGCAGCGCATCGCGACGGATGCCGAACATGAGGAGCATTGCCACCAATGTCGGCACGACGAGCGTCAGCAGACCGCGCTGGTAACCGCCGGTGAGGTCGGTGGCCAGCCCCATCCAATACGGGCCGAAAAAGCCGCCGAGGATGGCGATCATGTTGACCGCAGCGATGCCGGCTGCCGCGGACTTGCCGCAGAGAAACTGTGTAGGAATGCTCCATACCGGGGCGGAGATCGCGGAGAGGCCCATCATGACGCAGGCGAACGCTGGAATCACGATCGCTGCCCGGCTGGACAAGCCTGCTGCTGCAAAGCCCGCAGCGATGAGAACGCAGGGAAGTGCGACGTGCAGGTAATGCTCGCGCTTCCTGTCCGCGTGGGCGCTGTTCAGCAGCATCGCGAGTGCGGCAAGTACTCCCAGCATGGCAACGATGAAGCCGACCCGCATCGCGCTGAAGCCGGTGACTCTTTGAATCATCATCGGGGCGCTGAAGAAATAGCCGTAGTTTCCGATGTAAAGGCATAACAAGAAGAGACCGAGCACCCACACACGCACCTGACGCAGTGCGTGAACAATTTCGCTGCCGCTGTGTGCTGCACCGGCGGCTGCATCGTCTTTGGCCAGTGCGGCTCGCAGCCAGTCGCGCTCCTCAGCGGCAAGCCACCGCGCTTTCTCTGGCCCATCCGGCAGATAGAACAGAAATAGAATGCTGAGCGCGACCGCGGGCAGGCCTTCGATCAGGAAGAGCCATTGCCATCCCGCCAGGCCGCCTCGTCCACCCAGTTCGAGCAGCGTACCGGCCAGCATACCCATCACGGCGGAGCTGAGCGGCATCGAGATATAGAAGCGGCTCACGGCGCGAGCGCGTTGCGCCTGAGGAAACCAGCGCGACAGATAGTAGATGACGCCGGGGAAGAAGCCGGCCTCCGCCATGCCGAGCAGGAACCGCATCGCATAGAACTGGTGCGGCGTCTTCACAAACAGCATGCCGATCGATAGCAAGCCCCAGGTGAACATGATGCGGGCGAGCCAGCGCCGCGCGCCGAAGCGAACCAGCAGCAGGTTGGACGGCACTTCGCACGCGGCATAGCTGAGAAAAAATAGCCCCGCGCCGAGGCCGTATACGGATGCGCTGAAGTGCAGATCGTGGTTCATCTGCAGCGCGGCAAAGCTGATATTGACACGATCCATGTAGGCGATGCCGTAGCCGAGCGCAATCAGCGGCAGCAGCCGCAGGCTGGCTTTGCGCAACGCAGAGCGGCCGATGGCCTCTTGATCCTCTAAAGGAACCAGCGGTGGTCGAAGAACTGCCAAGCGCACCTCTTCTACGAGACACGATCGTGTGAAAGACAGGCGAGACGACCTGGATGGGGCCGAGGAGGAGGCAGTACGCGGAGCATAGCATCTGCTGCTGCGCGTGAAGGCGGTTTCAGGAGGAAGCGGCGATCTCTTTGCCCAGCAGGCGCAGAAACTTCCGCTGGCGAGAGCGGAAGAGCTGCCGAATCTGCAGCCGGCCGCCCAGCAGATCGATGGCGGAGCCTCCCGGCCATTCATAGTCGACGACGTCCGTCACTCGCGTGCCTGCGACTTCGCCGTGCATCTCCGAGTTGACCAGATGGCAGTGCCGCCAATAACGGAACGGTCCCGTTACCTGCAGATCGCAGAAATGATGATCGATGACGTAGTCGTCGATGAGTGCGAGCCAGCGCAGCCGGATGGGCGACAGCGGCGCCGGGCGGAAACTGAGCAGGATGCGTGAACCCCGGCCCGCCACATGGGAGATGCCATGGCCCGAAGGCGCATGCAGGCCCTTAGACCCGTGCAGCTCAAGGCTGTCGATGCGGGCATCCCGCCAGGCGGGCATCAATCGTGGCAGATTCTGCGGATCGGCGAAGAAGGCGAAGACGCGGTCCACCGGGAAGGGAACCCACTGCTCGGTCATGAACGAGAGCCGCGGCTTTCGCTGCTGCTCGGGGCTCGCTCCTCGGCCTGTTGTTGGAGCGTCAACCATCATCGAAGTGTAGATGCCGGATGGCGCCGTTGCGCGAAGCATGCGCCTAAAACGACAGCAGTGAAGATCGTGCAACCGCCCGCGTCCTGCCAGTGACGAGACGCTGACATCAATCGCAGGCGGGGATGGTCTAATACCTGAAAGAGCGCATGGCGAATCAACGGACGCAGAGATCAGGATCACGGCACGACCAGTGGCTGATCATCATTGGTGTATTCAAGATCCTGGAGGGCACGCTCTTCGTCCTGCTCGGCCTGGGCATCGTTCGTCTGCTGCACCGCGATATTGGAGACATGCTGTTGCGTCTGGCCATGTCGCTGCGGATCGATCCGGAGAGCCACTTCGTCAACCTTGTGCTCGAGCAGGTCCAGCTCCTGACGCCGCGCAAGATGCAGCTGATCAGCGCAGGCATCTTTCTGAAGGCCGGCCTGGATTACCTGGAAGGCATCGGACTCGCATTGGAGAAGAACTGGGCGGAGTGGCTGACTATCGGGCTGACCGCATCATTCCTTCCCCTGGAGATCTTCGAGATCGCCCGCCACTTCACCTGGGTGAAGGTCGGCGTCACCTTATTGAACGTCCTGGTCTTGATTTATCTGGTCTGGGTGCAGCAATTGCGGCTGCGAGCGCACCGCAGGGCTCACTGAAGAGGTACCTCGCCACGGCGAGCCTCTTGACTTTTCCTCAGGGTGGGGTCAATTTCGACCTAGTTTTCAACAGGGAATCCCCCGCTCGGGTCATTTTTGTGACTGCCGTAATGGCGAAGAAAAAGCGTATATCGCGAAATTTATGATCTGACAAGGGCCTTTGGGACCCAGGAATCTAAGGACTAAACACCATCAATAGATCTTAGTTTTTTTAGAACCACATTATCTTGTGGTTTCCCCGCATCAATGAGGTTGCCTCAATGGCTTTTCGCATTTCCCATTTGACGGGCGGGAAAGCTGGGCTAGGATGTGGATGGAAGTGGTCAAGAGTGGTCAAAAGTAGCGAATCACTCTCAAATCCGCTTCGATGCAAGCAGCGTAACACCTCCAAGGCGGGGCCGGATCGATGTTTCGTGGCAATCACCCAACCCGCGTGGACGAAAAAGGCCGGCTGAAGATTCCTGCGGACTTCAAGCGCGTGATTGACGAGCGCTGCGGAACGCAGTTCTTCATCACCAGCCTCGACGGCGAGCGGGCGCAGGTATGGCCCATGCCGGAGTGGCAAAAGGTCGAAGAGAAGATCGCGGCAATGACCACGGTCTCGAAGAAGAAGATCCTGGACCGGCTGAATTACTACGGCCAGGAGGCCGAGATGGATGCGCAGGGGCGAGTTCTGATTCCCCAGGTCCTGCGTGAGTCGGCGAAGACGGTTGGCGATGTAGTTGTACTCGGGCATGACAAGCATTTGGAAGTGGTGAACCACGATCTCTTCCGCGCCAAGCTGGATACGGAGCAGATGACCGCGACGGATGAAGCAGAAGCAGCGGCAGTAGGCCTGCTCTAGACCCCCAAGGGGGTGCGCATGACGGATGAACGACGACATGTGCCGGTTCTTTTACAACAAGCGATCCGTACCTTGAACGTGCGCGCAGGCGGAATCTACGCAGACGCCACCCTAGGCATGGCCGGGCATTCGCTGGAGATAGCGCGAAGGCTTGGCGGGAGCGGCCGGCTCATCGGCTTCGACCGCGATCCGGAGGCGATAGCGATTGCAACACGCCGACTGGACGCGCTCCGCGAAGAGCTGGGCGATGCGATGCCGGAGGTGATCCTGCACAACGAGCCATTTTCGATGGCGAAAGCGCTGATCGAACCGGGAAGTCTCGATGGCCTGCTGGCCGATGTCGGAGTGAGCTCACTGCAGCTGGGCGAAGCGCACAGAGGATTCAGTTTTCAGGCGGACGGCCCCTTGGATATGCGGCAGGACACGCGCCGGGGGATCACCGCCGAACAAGTGGTAAATCAGGCCGGGGAAAAAGAACTCGCCGATCTGATTTACGAATTCGGAGAGGAAAGGAGGTCGCGGAGAATCGCCAGAGCCATTGTCAGGGCGCGGCCGATTACGACGACGGGACAACTTGCCCGGATCGTATCGGCCGCCGCCCCGGCGATGAAGCAGGAGCGATTGCATCCGGCGACCAGAACTTTCCAGGCGATCCGAATTCGTGTGAATGATGAGCTGGGTGAATTGAAGGCACTGCTCGAGGCCGCACCGGGGTTGTTGAAGCCCGGAGGACGCCTGGTAGTGATCAGCTTCCACTCGCTCGAGGACAGGCTGGTGAAGGATGCCATGCGGGAAGGAGCCAGGGTAGGTATGTACCACCTTGATTCCCGCAAGCCGATCACGGCCGAGGAGGAGGAGACGGATCGCAATCCGAGGTCGCGCAGCGCGAAGCTGCGGGCTGCGGAGCTCATCGACCAGGCAGCCGAAGGCGCCGGAGACGAGCAGCATCAACGAGTTAACAGGATCGGGTCAGGGTCGTCTCACCGTAGCAAATGGCGAAAGTAAGACGACACTGAAGTACCAAGCCCTCCAGAAACAGCGGCCCCGACCCGGTCGTGTGGAGGGCGCAAGGACGAGGTTGAACCCCGAGGAACCAGAGTTGCCAGTAACTACCTTGGTTCCACAGGGTGTACCAGTTTGATTCCCCCAGCATGCACTACTATTGGTGCATGCCAACGCTGTACGCACCGGATGGAAGGAACACAATGGCGACACAGGCGATGGCAGCGCAGACATGGTTCGATAGCCCCCGCGGAGGACGGAGCGGGTCGGGCGGCTTGGGCAATGTAGACGAGATCGCCGAGCGCAATCAATCGCTGTTACAGGCGCAGCAGCGGGCGCGGCGCGGCCCCACCCCGGAGGTGTTCTTCTTCAAGCATCTGGACAATTCACGGCTGGTCAAGGCCGCTGACCCGGTGCGGGTGAAGGAGATGCGCCGGTTCGCGATCTCGATGACCATACTGTTCGCGATGGTGATGCTCTACGGCTGGCAGCACTTCTCTTCGATCGAAATCGGCTACCGCGTCGAAACGGAGAAGCAGCAGCTTCTTCAGCTGGAGGAGCAGAATCGTCAGCTTGGTTTGAGCCAGGCGCAGCTCTGCGATCTGAATCGGTTGGACCGGGAGGCGCGGCGGCTGGGCATGGATGCGCCGCATCCCGGGCAGGTGGTTCGTCCGGAGAGTGGGTTAGATACGGATCTGGGACCGGGCGCGCCGGTGATGGCGCAGGTCCGCATGCAACAGTAACGGTTACAATCTGGCAAAGGGAGCATTTTCTGTCGATGTTGCGGAAACGGTGAGATAGCCGCAGCTTTTCCGTCAAGAAAAGCTGCACATCACCATTCTTCGATCCAACGCCTAACAGAAAATGCGTAGAAGGGAGCCAGTTCCAGTTGAAAGGCTTCTCGTTCGTTCCTAGCCAGCAGACCACACGCGCAGTCGTCGCTGCCCCGCGCCGGCTGCGCTTTTTATTGGTCACGGCAATCTTTGCCGGCTGGGCGGTCATCATCCTGGGGCGTCTGCTCTGGCTGCAGGTCATTACGCACAGTCAATTCGTGGAGCTGGCGGCGCGCCAGCAACAGCGCACCTTTGAGGTAGCGCCCCGCCGCGGCGTCCTCTACGACCGCAACATGCACGAGCTGGCCATGACCGTGCTGGTCGATTCGGTCTACGGCGTTCCCACCGAGATACGGGACAAGGATGCGACGGCTGCATCGCTTTCGCGCGTGGTTCACACCGATCCCACCGATGGCTTCACTACGCAGCATCAGATCGATGCCCGCTTCCACGCTTCCAGGAATTTTGCCTGGGTGGCGCGCAAGCTCGATCCCGCCACGGCAGCGCGGGTGAAGGCGCTGAACCTGAAAGGCATCTACTTCCAGAAGGAATTCAAGCGCTTTTATCCGAACGATGCGCTGGCGGCGCAGGTGCTTGGTTATGTCGGCACGGATGACAACGGCCTGGGTGGATTGGAGCGGCGCTTTGATCGCGATCTGCACGGGACGCCCGGAAAGATGCTGACCGCTCTCGATGCCAAACGCCATGTGCTGGGCAGCGAAGCGCGCGAGCCACAGCCGGGTGACAACCTGATGCTCAGCATCGACGAGAACATCCAGTTCATGGCGGAGCGCGCGCTGGATCATGCGATGGCAAGGGTCAAGGCGCTGAACGGCACCATCGTCATTCAGGACACGCACACTGGGCAGATCCTCGCACTCGCCATGCGTCCTACCTACAACCCCAATGATTTTCGCCACGCGACGACGAATCTGCTGCGCGATCACGCCATCAGCGACATCTACGAGCCGGGATCGACCTTCAAGCTGGTGACCTATTCGGCTGCGCTCGATGCGGCCGGCGTCCAACCGACGGATATCGTCGATTGCCAGGGCGGTCAGATTACCCTCTTCGGCCGCACCATCCACGATGACGCTTCGGACCATGGCATGGGCCGCGTCACCGTCGCGACCGCACTGGCGAAATCCAGCGACGTGGGCGCCGTCAAGATGGCGCTGAAGGTCGGTCCGGATCGCTTCTACTCGTACATCAAGGGCTTCGGCTTCGGCTCGCGCAGCGGTATCCAGTTGCCCAGCGAGACGCGCGGCCTGCTGCGTCCGCCGAAGCGCTGGGGCGCCACCAGCATCGGCTCACTGGCCATCGGGCAGGAGATCGGTGTCACGCCCATCCAGCTGGTCAGCATGGTCTCCACCATCGGCAACGGTGGCACCTATCTGCCGCCGACCATCCTGCTGAGTACGTCCCGGCAACTGCGGCCGGGCGAGTCGCTGAAGCCGATGGCCTTCCACCCAGAGCAGGAACTGCCGCAGCCGTTGCCCGCCGGTGCGCATCGGGTGATCTCGCCGCTTACCTCGGCGAAGATGCGCAAGATGATGGAGGGCGTCGTCCTGGACGGCAGCGGCCGCTTTGCCGCGTTGAATGGCTACTCCGCCGCCGGCAAGACGGGTACGGCGCAAAAGATCGACGTCGTGACCCACACCTACTCGCATACCCAGCACATCGCCTCCTTCACCGGCTTCGCGCCGGTCAACAATCCGGCGATCAGCGTCGCGGTCGTCATCGACTCGTCGACCGTGGGGAACTATCACGGCGCATTCGTCTCGGCGCCCGTCTTCAAGGAAGTGGCGCAAGAGGTATTGGAGTATCTCGGCGTGCCGCACGATGAGCCCATGCAGACAAAGCCCGTGACGCCGCCGGTGGACATCGCCGAGGATGGGTCGCCGGAAGACAATTCCGATCTGCAGGCGATGTTCGACGAGGTGAACAACCTGCCGGCGGACGATCCGTTGCGCGCGGGCGATCATCCGCAGGCGGCGGCGCTCTCGTCGGATGGCGAGTCGCACGGTGTCTCGACCACGGCAGCTGTTGCCCCGGCACCGGCCCCCACCCAGGTTGCAAGTAACGCTGCGAACTCTGGATTGCACGATGAAGCTCAGCCTGCTCCTCCGCTGCCCGTCGCTGCGATGCCGGAGGCCGATCCCCCGGCGAAACCGGAGAGCGGCACGTCAGAGAACGGAACCGTGGTGACGGATGCGAAGCACCGCGTCGCCGTCCCTTCCTTCGCAGGCGCGTCCGTGCGCCAGGTGGTGGAGCGCGCTGGTACCGCGGGGCTTGCCGTGCAACTGCTCGGCAATGGCCTGGCGCGCGAGCAGGCACCGGCCGCGGGCACTATGGTGCCAATGGGCACCGCGATCGTTGTTCGTTTTGCGCGTTAACGCCTTTTCGGTAATACGGCGGTTTGCGGAAATTCACTCGGTGTGGCTTTTCCCTTACGAAAAGCCACGATGACGACCGTTGGACGGCCTACACCAATACCGAAAAGGCGCTAGCGCAAAGGTTCGCTTTGCACGTCAAAGCAAAGGTTCGATTTCGACATTCACGCAACGTTGCGGTTCGCGCGTTAGAACAAAGATTCGCCCCAGGCGATAAGATTCCAGCACGATGGCGGCCCCTGTAAACCTGAATGAAGCACTCCGCGGCGCCGAGGTTCTGCGGCGTATGGGTGAGGATGTCGCCATTCGCGGCGTGGAGTATGACTCGCGTCGCGTCCAGCCTGGCTCTCTCTTCGTCGCCATGCAGGGTGAGACTACCGACGGCAATGGTTACATCGAGCAGGCGGTTGCGCGGGGCGCGGTTGCTGTCGTCACGGATTCCGCCGCCGCTTATGAGGCCACGGCAAACGGACCGCTGGAGGTTGCGCTCGCGGAGGTGCCGCACGGCCGCCGCGCGCTGGCGACGATTGCCGCGAATGTCTTTGACCATCCCGAGCGCAAGATCCGGCTCAGCGGCGTCACCGGCACCAACGGCAAGACGACTACCGCGTATCTTTTAGACCAGTTGCTGCGCGCCGCCGGCCGTTCCACGGCGCTGATCGGCACCATCGAATATCGCATCGCCGGCGAGGTGCGACCCGCACCGCACACGACCCCCGAGTCGCGCGACCTGCTGGCGCTGCTGGCCGAAGGCGTGGAGCGCGGCGTGACCGAAGGCGTGATGGAGGTGTCGTCTCATGCGCTGGAGCAGGGGCGTGTCTGGGGTGTGCCCTACGATGTCGCCATCTTCACCAATCTCACCCAAGACCACCTCGACTATCACGGCACGATGGAGGCGTACTTCGCGGCCAAGCGGAAGCTCTTCGACGGGTCCCAAGTACGCGAAACGGGGGCACAGGCGCCGCGCGTGGCTGTGCTGAATGCAGAAGATGACACCGAGTCTGTCCTGGCCGCCACCGCGCACGTGGCGGGTTCGGAGATCTGCACCTACGGAATCGCACGCGGCGACTTCCACGCGCGCGACATCGCCATGCGTCCGAATGGCATGAGTTTCACGCTGGTTTCTCCGAGCGGCGAAGCGGCCATCGACGCTGCGTTGACCGGTCGCGTGAATGTGCTGAATTTACTGGCAGCTTCTACGGCGGCGCTGGCGCGAGGAGTGACACTCGAAGAGATTGCCGCGGCCGCCCCGAAGCTGCACGCCGTACCGGGCCGATTCGAAGCCGTCGATGCTGGTCAGCCGTTCACCGTGGTGGTTGATTACGCGCATACGGACGATGCGTTGCGCAATGTGCTGGCGCTGGCGCGCGATCTGGTTTCTGCGGAGCAGGGTCGCGTCCTCACCGTCTTTGGCTGCGGCGGCGACCGCGATCGCACCAAGCGGCCGCGCATGGGCCGCGCCGCGGCGGAGGCGAGCGAGATTGTCATCGTCACATCGGACAATCCGCGCTCGGAGAATCCGCGCGCCATCATCGATGAGATACTTCCCGGCACAACAGGATTGCCGGCAACGGTGGAAGTAGAACCGGATCGCGCCAAGGCGATCGCTCTGGCGATGACCAAAGCGCGCGCCGGTGACATCGTAGTGATTGCCGGCAAAGGCCACGAAAAGACACAGACGATCGGCAAGCAGGTGTTGCCGTTCGACGATGTTGCGGTGGCGCGCCAGGCACTCGCGTGGCTGAAAGGGAAGTCATGAAACTATCGCTGGAGCAGATCGCAGAATGGACCAGCGCGCAGCTCGCAATCCCGCATGGCGCCAAAGCGGGCGCGGCCACAGGCTATTCCATCGACACGCGTACGCTCGCGCCCGGCGATCTCTTCTTCGCCATCCGCGGCGAGCGCTTCGATGCCCATGATTTTGTCGCGGACGCCTTGGCCAAGGGTGCGTGCGCGGCGGTCGTCGCTTCCACCAGGGCGCGCGATCTGCTGCCGGAGGGACACGCCCACCCGCTGCTGCTGGTAGCGGATCCGCTGATCGCGCTGCAGACGTTGGCGGCGGCCGTGCGCCGCCATTGGGGCAAGCGCGTCGTAGCCGTAACCGGCTCGGCAGGGAAGACGACGACCAAAGAAGCGATTGCGACGGTATTGGCGGCGCAGTTCCGCGTGCTCAAGTCGAAGGGCAATCTGAACAACCACTTCGGTCTGCCGCTGCAGTTGTTGAAGCTGTCGCAGGAGGACGAAGTAGCCGTGATCGAGATGGGCATGTCGGGCGCTGGCGAAATTGCGGCGCTGTGCCAGATCGCCTTGCCTGACTGGGGCGTCGTCACCAACGTGGGCAACGCACACGCGGAGGGATTCCACGACGGCATTGCCGGCGTGGCACGCGCGAAGTATGAGCTGGTCGCGGGGCTGTCGCCGCACGCACGGGATCGCGCTGTCGCCTTCCTGAACGCGGACGACGCGTACGTGTCGCAGTTCGGGCGCGACTTCCCTGGCCGCGCCATCTACTACGCTACGAAACATGTAGTCGCCGCGGTGGCAGATGTGCGTGCGGAAGAGATTGAGGAGCTGGGCCCTGCCGGATCGAAGTTCCGCGTGATCACGGCCGATGGAGAATCAGCAGAGGTACGGCTGGCTCTACTGGGCAGGCATAACGTTGCCAACGCGCTGGCCGCGATCGCAGTCGGTCTCCAGGCCGGCATTCCGCTGGCGCGCTCGGTCGCGGCGATCGCCACGCTCAAGCCGGAGGACAAGCGCGGCGAGCTGATCGAGTGGCATGGCGCCACCATCATCAACGACTGCTATAACTCGAATCCCGAGGCGCTCCAATCCATGATTCGGACACTCGCTGCCGTTCCTGCCGAGCGCCACATCGTGGTGGCGGGCGAGATGCTGGAGCTGGGCAAGCGGGCGGCGCAACTGCACCGCGAGTGCGGCAAGGCCGCCGTGGCAGCGGGCATCGACGTGGTGATCGGCGTGCGCGGCCTGGCGAAGGAGATTGTTGACGGCGTCGAAGCGGCTGGAAATCAGACAACAGCGATCTTTGTCGAGACCCCGCAGGCGGCAGGGGAATGGTTGAAGCGGAACCTGAAAGCCGGGGACGCGGTGTTGCTGAAGGCTTCGCGCGGTGTGCGGCTGGAGCAGGCGCTAACCACGTTGACTGCCGGCTGAACCACTGCAGCTAACCGTCGTTTCATCTTTCCGGCGATACACTGGAGCCGTTTCCTGTTGCTGTGATCGTTTCGATGGATGCGAGGTGCGGGTTTTTTTGACAAAAACCGCGTTGGCGTCTGCCGTGGGCACGCATTGACAGAAAACTGCTCGAGGCCCATTCCACGCGGTCACTCCACGTGATAAAGATTGGCGCAGGTGCGGAGGCTTTTTGCTCTACTGGCTGCTCTATCAGAAACTTTTTCCGTACTTCCGGCCCTTCCGGATCTTCCGCTATCTCACGTTTCGAACGGTCTTCGCTACGCTGACTGCGCTGCTCATCGGCCTGGTGGTCGGGCCCTATGTGATCCAGAAGCTGCGCGAGTTCCAGATCGGCCAGTACATTCGCGAAGAAGGCCCGCAGGCGCACCAGAAGAAGGCCGGCACGCCCACCATGGGCGGCGTCCTCATCGCGATTTCGGTGCTGCTGCCGACTCTGCTGTGGGCCGATCTCTCCGATCCGCTCATCTGGATGGTGACGCTCTCCATGCTCGCCTTCGGAGCCATCGGTTTCGTGGACGACTACATCAAGGTCGCGCACAAGCGGAATCTGGGCCTCACCGGGCGCGCCAAGCTGGGACTGCAGATTACCGTCAGCGCGTGCATCGGCGCCGCACTGGTCTACCTGGAGACGCAGGGGAACTACTCCACCCGCCTGGTGGTGCCGTTTCTCAAGCGCTTCCGGCCGGACCTGGTGATTACCTCGCTGCAGCACGTCCCGCACCTCTACTACCTGAGCTTCCTGCCCTTTGTGCTGTTCACCGTGCTGGTGATTGTCGGCTCTAGCAACGCGGTGAACCTGACCGACGGCCTGGACGGCCTGGCGATCGGCTGCACCATCATTGCTGCGGGAGCGCTCACGGTTCTGACGTATGTCAGCGGCCACGTCGTCTTCGCCGACTACCTGGAACTGCAGCGCATGCCGCTGGCCGGCGAACTGACGGTCTTCTGCGGATCTCTGGTCGGCGCCAGCATCGGCTTCCTCTGGTACAACGCGCATCCGGCAGAGGTCTTCATGGGCGATGTCGGTTCGCTGGCCCTGGGCGGCGCCATCGGCACGCTGGCCGTGGTCATCAAGCAGGAGCTGCTGTTGCCCTTCATCGGCGGCATCTTCGTGCTGGAGGCGCTCTCGGTCATCCTGCAGGTGGGCAGCTACAAGCTGCGCAAAAAGCGCATCTTCAAGATGGCCCCCCTGCACCACCACTTCGAGCTGATGGGCTGGTCGGAATCGAAGGTGATCGTCCGTTTCTGGATCGGCGCGCTGGT
Source organism: uncultured Acidobacteriaceae bacterium (assembly GCA_963815025.1). Taxonomy (GTDB): domain Bacteria; phylum Acidobacteriota; class Terriglobia; order Terriglobales; family Acidobacteriaceae; genus KBS-83. The sequence goes on from CAWFFD010000004.1 coordinate 88,551, forward strand.
CTTCGCGCTCTTCGCGCTGACCACGCTCAAGCTGCGCTGAGTCGCCAGCCTGGAGGACGAGAGCTTGAGAACGCTACGCGGCGCTTTGGGCAGCATCGTCAAAGCAAGCCCGATGCTGATTGCGTCCATGCTCTTGGCGCAGGCAGGCTCGCAGAATGGAATCCAGTCACGATTCCTCCAGAGGCTGGGCAGATCGTACAACTGGTCAATCACGCACGCGCCGAAGCTGGGGCAGGTGCATTGCAATGGGACACGGCGCTCGCTGAGGCTGCCCGCCAACACTGCTTGCGTATGGTCACCGAAGAGTCGATCGAGGATCAATTTGATGGTGAGCCGACTCTTACAGAGCGAGCCAGCCGCGCCGGAGCGCACTTCAGCTTGATTGCGGAAAGCGCAGCGGTTGGCTCTGCCCCTGCGGAGATCTATGGCGAGTGGATGAACTCCCCCGAAGACCGTTCCAATCTGCTCAATCCCCAAATGGATCACATAGGGATAGCTCTCATCCCGAGTCACGGCACGCTATATGCCGTTGCCGACGTTGAACACACTGTACCGGTTTTGACGCAGGTTCAGGTGGAAGCTGCGATTGGGGCGCTGCTGCGCCGGAGTGGGATTACCGTTCTACACGACGCTGCCGCTGCGCGAGCCGTTTGCGCCACGGATAGGCCACTGTTGCGCGACGAAGCAGGCCGTCATCCTGGCTTCGTCTTGCGTTGGCAAGAGTCCGATTTGACTCGTTTGCCCGACGCATTGATGACGCAAATTAAATCGCCGCTATACAGTCAGGCAGAGGTGGGTAGTTGTGCGCCGCAGGACGTGAAAGGTGCATTCACGACGTATCGCGTTGCAGTGCTGCTCTACTGAATAGCGGGATTTGGATATGGTTCTATCTTGTTTCCGGGCAGGATGCGTATCTCGGAACGGAACCGGTGATATTCCTTGAAGCGAACATCATTCACGCTGGTTACCGGCGGCGTGGACTGAGCAGAATCAGGCTGCATTTGAAGATCATTCATATGGGCTCCTGCGGGCCCGGCTTTACCAGCATCGGCACTAATTCGGTATTGAGAATCGGGTGTGATGTTGTGCGCGACGGTGAGTGAGACACTTTTCACCGGGCAGATATAGCTGATGGTGCCGATTTCTACCGGACCGTATTCCACCATCACGTCCCCTTTGGATAGGCGGCTGCTCCGGCTTAGCTCAGACACTATCGTCAGGCGGAGAACTGTGCCATTGGCGGGGTCGATGGTGATCTCTCCATGGTATGCGGCGTGAGGTTGAGGGCCCCCCGGAGCGTCCGGAATGACCACCGCATAATGTGACTTTTCGAGAGGCACGGCGTAGCGAAAGACCGCCAGGGGAGCGTCCACGCCGCCTTCCCAATGGCTCCAGACTGGACCGCTCGGCAGGACATCTCTAAGGACAAGCTCCATCGCTTCGCCAAATATGCCCTGCGTGGTCAGCGGCTTTCCAGAGGGCGATACCTGTTCAGACGCGTTGGCGACGACCACCTCTTTGCCTCCGCGAAAATACACTTTGTCGCTGGAGGTCCCAGCCAAATGCAATTGCCGGTACTGGGAACTGTCCAGTGTTACCGAATCGATGTTTTCAAGTTCGTCGGAAAAGCGGGTGGTATCGCGCGTCGCGAAGAAGTTCGGCAACTTCGGAATGGTATCCGTGACATACGTCATGGCGTGGGTCAGCAGGGCATCCTGGGCCGTGCGGTCCGGCACTGGGGTGGAGGGAATCTCCTCGGACGGAAGAGGGAAGAATGCCGAGGCGTCGGCCAACGCAACCAGCGCTTGCCGAGAGTTGGTTCCCGGTAGTTCCGCCTCCCAACGAGCGAACCTGGCCGAACTCACGCGTTCGGTCAGTTGCAGATTGAAAAGTTGTTTGGCCACCTTCGCATCCGGCTTGCCATGCGCGTGTGTCAACAGCTGGTCTACTTTTTCCAGTGTGACCGACTTTGCCGAAAATGCCGGCGGCACCGTGCCGGCGAGCAACAGGAGTAGCGCCAGTCTTCTCATCGTGCATCTCCTTCGCCGACGTTTGTCGCGATTTGGCGCGTCAGCTGCGGCTCTATGCCGCTGTTGGAAAAGCGCGAGGCTCTCGGAGCAATGGAGCGAAGTGAGTACGTCATAGAGCCCTTTCAGACCGAGCAAACTTTACTCCCCAGCTACAAAGTTGTACATTGCGCTGCTTTCCCACAAAGACCGGCGCGCACCGTCTCCGATAAGCTCTCTCTCGTGGAGCTCAGAGGCAAGAGGGTTCGCGTCGTCGGGTTGAAGCAACGGGTGTCCTGACGGCTCGACTGAACTTTGGGAGGGATTCGACGATGCGGGTTTTGAGCGCAGCCCTTCACAACCTCGTCAGGATGCGGTTCACTGCCGTCGCGGTGCTGCTGACGCTTGCGGCAGGCATCGCCGCCAATCTAGTCGTCTTCACCCTCGTCAACGCCGCCCTTCTTCGCCCTTTGCCTTTCGCCGAGCCGCAGCAGTTGGTCGCACTGGAAGATCAGCAGGATGGCCGATCGCTTGGCGTCTCTTGGGGCGAGGTCCAGCAATGGGAACGGACGCCGGGACTTTTTGAGAGCGCCGCTGCCTATGGAGCGCGTACCTGGGCCCTTACCGACCACAGCGGATCGCAGATGGACGTTGTGCTCTCCGGCATGGTCACACCCGGGTTTTTTCGGGTGCTGCAAACAGTCCCGCAGGCCGGTACAACGTTCGCGCCACAGGAGAGCTCGGGGAACGATGAGCATGTCGCGGTGCTTTCTTACGATCTTTGGCAGAAGCGCTACAGCGGAGACCCGAAAGTCCTGAACCGCACGCTCGCGTTGAACGATGTGCCCTACCGGATCATTGGCATTCTGCCCAGGAGCTTCAGTTTCGCGATCGACGGCGAACTGCCGGATATCTACATTCCGCTGGACCGGCAGGATTATTGCTGCCAGCTCAGTCAGCGGGGGCATGCGGGTATCGCCCGCCTGGCGCCTGGTGTCTCCGTGGCGTCGGCCAACCAGCACCTGCAGGCTTTGGCTAAGGTCACCGCGCATGCCGAGGGCCTCGAGCACTTCAGCCACCAGGCATTTCCGCTGCAGGCGTTTCTTGCCCGAGATGCGCGAAAGACGCTCCTGCTGCTCTGGCTCAGCGTCTTCGCATTGAGTTGTGTCGCCGCTCTCAACGCGGGAGCGCTCCTTGTGGCGCGCACGCTGCGCAATCTGCGGCAATACGCATTGAAGATCAGCCTTGGAGCTACCCTGAGCCATCTGCTGCGTGAGCAGATCGCCCTCGCCGTCGTGCTCTCGACGCTCGCGGGCGCAGCGGCGCTGGGATTGGCTCGACTGGCGATGCATGCGCTGCAGCTTTCTCCGCTCTTCGAGCCGCTTCTGGATAGCCTGAATCCTTCCGCTGCGTCGTGGGACTGGCGCGTCTTCTCCTTTTGCGCCGCACTCTCCTTCGCTGCTTCCGTCATTGCCTGCATCGCCCCGCTTGCGCCTTTGCGGGGGCTGGCTCTGGAACAGCTCCTGCGCGGCCATGCTGGTCTCTCTTCATCCCGGCGCGGCCGTTTTCTCAGAACGTTGCTGATCGTTGCGCAGCTAAGCCTGAGCGTCATGCTGTTCTCTGCCGTGAGTTCCTTTGGGCACTCCCTCTACGCTTTGCTCGCCAGCAATCCCGGCTTCCGAACCAGAAACATCGTGATGGCCGGCATCGGCGTTCCCGAAGCGCGCTACGACACCGATGCAAAGATGATCGGCTTTCATGAGCAGGCTCTCGCATCGATCCGGACCATCCCAGGCGTCAGCCATGCCGGATTTGCCGCGGGAGCTCCCATCCATCCCCTCCGGACCGGCTTTCTCATGGATGGAGCTGCCATGCCCACGCCGCAGCGTCCACGGGCCGCTCTCGCGATCGTGAGTCCTGAGATCTTCCCCATCCTGCACCTGGCCGTCCTGCGCGGCCGCGATTTCCTGTCGACTGACCGTTTGAATGCGCCCTACGTCGCCATCGTCAACCAGGCATTCGCTCATCGCTATCTCAGTGCGGCGGATCCCTTCGACCGAGGTATGAAGATCCAGTTCTACAACGGCGTCTCCATGAAGCCGTGGTCGCATTACAGCATCGTGGGAATCGTGGCGGACAGCCGGAGCCGCAGCATCGATCGCGAGCCGGAACCGGAGATCTATCTCTCGTCGCTGCAGGTTCCGCTCGAAGGCGGACACTACTTCCTCGACACCACACGGGCGGCATCCACGCTGACGGCGGAGTTGCCGACTGCTCTGTGGCGAGTCGATCCGCAGATTCAAAGAGTCACCCGATGCCGCTCGAAAGCTATCTGGAGACCGGCTTCTCCGACAAGCGCGCCATGCTGTATCTCGCGCTGAGCTTTGCCGTCATGGCCCTCTGCCTGGCAGCCATCGGCCTCGGCGCCGCTCTTTCGGCCGGCGTGTCGGAGGCGACGAAGGAGATTGGCATACGTTCGGCGCTCGGAGAGAGCCGCTGGAGCGTGGCCGCACGTATCCTCCGCGGTTCCCTCACACGTACGCTGCTTGGAACTGCATGCGGCGTTGCCGGGTCGGTTTGGCTCTCACGCATCGTGACCATCAGCATCGACCCGCAGCTCCGTTTTGATTTCTGGGGCTTGCCCCCAGTCGTCGCCATGATGCTGCTCATCGCCGCGCTGGTGACCATCTTCCCTGTGAGGCGTGCGCTCAGGATCTCTCCGGTGGAAGCGTTGCGAGCGGAGTAGCGCGGATTCAGTGGCCTCGCTTTCCCACAAAGACCGGCGGGCATGATTTCCGTTAAGCTCTCTCTCGTGGAGCTCAAAGGCAAGAAGGTTCTCGTCGTCGGGTTGGGTGTTTCGGGTTTTGCCGCGGCGCTCTTCCTCCGGCGGCGTGGGGCGCAGGTCACGGTTTCGGATCTGCGCAGTGCGGAGGCATTGGGGAAGCACATTCCCGCGCTGCTCGATGCCGGCGTCAACGTCGAAGCAGGGGGCCACGGGCATGCCACCTTCCGCCGGCAGGACCTGATCGTCCTCAGCCCGGGCGTCGCTCCAAACACCCCGGAGATGGATGAGGCCCGAACCTTCCACATCCCGATCATCGGCGAGGTGGAACTCGCAGCCCGCTTCCTGAAGACGAAGATTCTCTCCATCACCGGCTCGAACGGCAAGACCACCACGACCACACTTGCAGGCGAGATCCTGAAGGCGGCCGGGCTTACGACATTGGTCGGCGGCAACATTGGGCTGCCCGCGATTGAGTTTGTCGACATGCCGGAGAACCAGCCCGACACCTGGAGTGTGCTCGAGCTCTCCAGCTTCCAGCTCGAGAGCGTCGATACTTTCCATCCAAATATCGCGGTGCTGCTGAACCTGACGCCGGACCATCTGGATCGTCATGGAAATCTGGAAAATTATGCTGCGGCGAAGGAACGGATCTTTGCGCAGCAGACCGCCGCGGACTTCCTAGTGCTGAACGCCGACGATACGCGGGTGCAGCAGGCAGCCAGCCGCGCGCATTCGCAGGTCTTTTGGTTCAGCCGGACGAAGCTGGTGCGCCAGGGTGCGTGCGTGCATCAGGGTGTCGTGGTCTTCCGCGCTTCCGAAATGGGAACCACGGGAACCGCATCGCTCGAACCTATTCTTCCCGTCTCCGAGATCCCGCTCAAGGGCGCGCACAATGTGGAGAATGTGCTGGCCGCGGTCTGCGCATCACGGCTGGCGGGTGTGAAGGCGGAAACGATCGCCGAGGCGGTGCGCAGCTTCCGCGCGGTGGAGCACCGTCTGGAATTCGTCGCGACCGTGCGCGGCGTCGACTACTACAACGACTCCAAGGCCACCAACGTCGACTCCACCATGAAGGCGATCGAGTCCTTCCCCGGCCGGATTCATCTGATCCTCGGCGGCAAGGACAAGAAGTCCGACTACACCACGTTGCGTCCGCTGCTGCACGAGCGAGTGCGGCGCGTCTATACCATCGGCGCGGCGGCGGAAAAGATCGAAGCACACATTGCCGGCGCGGTGGACGTGGTCCATGCGGAGACACTTCCCACCGCCGTTTCCAAAGCGCATGATGCTGCAGAGGCGGGTGACATCGTCCTGCTGGCCCCTGCCTGCTCCAGTTTCGACCAGTTCGACAACTACGAACATCGCGGCCGGGTCTTCAAAGATTTAGTGATAGCCAGAAAGGCGACAGAAGGATAGGGATGGCCAAACGTGTCGGGGTCGACAAGTGGATATTCTGCGTCACCCTGCTGCTGGTGCTCTTCGGTCTGGCCATGGTCTTCAGCTCCTCTGCCGTGATGGCCAAGGAGCGCTTCGGCTCGCCGTATTTTTTTCTGGAACGGCAAGCCGGCTATGCGGTCTGCGGACTGCTTAGCATGGTCCTGCTGATGCGCGTCGATTACCGCCGCTATAACAAACCCAACGTGGTCTTCCCGGCGGTCGCGATCACGGTGCTATGCCTGCTCGGCGCATTCCTGATGCGCGATTCGCATGCCACCCATCGTTGGATCAAGTTCGGCTTCTTCTCTTTCCAGCCGTCGGAGATTGCAAAGCCCGCGCTGGTGCTCTTTCTTGCGTGGTTCCTGCAGGACCGCATGCAGCAGATTGATGATTGGCGCAACACGCTTTTGCCCGCCGCGCTGCCGAGCCTGCTGTTCATCGTGCTCATTCTCAAGGAGCCGGATCTGGGCACCGCCATGGTTTGCGCGGTGGTGACGGCGATGATGCTCTACCTCGCCGGCATGGAGAAAAAGTACTTTGCCTACGCTGCGCTCGCGGCCGCCCCGGTGCTCTACTGGATGCTCTTCCGCGTGCCGTGGCGACGCGCCCGCATGCTGGCCTTTCTCAATCCATGGAAGGATCCGCAGGGCTCCGGCTTTCATACGATTCAGTCGCTCATCGCGGTAGGTACAGGCGGACTGGTGGGGCCGTGGTTATATGGACGGCCTGCAGAAGCTCTTCTATCTGCCGGAGCCGCACACGGATTTCATCTTCGCCAATATCGCCGAGGAGCTTGGTCTGCTGGGCGCGGTGGTCATCATCGCGCTGTTCGTGACCCTCGGATATCGCGGGCTGCGTACGGCCAGCCTGTCGAAGGATCCTTTCGCGCGCTTCCTCGCCTTCGGCATCACGGCGACCATTCTCATCCAGGCCTTCTTCAACGTGAGCGTCGTGCTGGCGCTGGTGCCCACCAAGGGCATCACGCTGCCGTTCATCTCCTACGGCGGTACGTCGCTGTTCTTCACGCTGGCCAGCGTTGGCGTACTGCTGAATCTCTCCCGCGAGACGGATTGAACGTGGCCAGAGGAATGAGCAACCATGGCAGACCTGCGGGTTCTGATCGCCGGCGGCGGCACGGGCGGCCACGTCATCCCCGCTCTGGCGATTGCGCGTGCGTTGCGCGATCAGCATGGCGCCGAGGTACGGATGGTGGGCACCGCGCGGGGTCTCGAAACCAAACTGGTGCCTGAAGCGGGCTTTCGATTGGAGCTGGTGCACGTCGGGCAGTTGAAGAACGTCAGTCTGGCGACGCGAGCGCGCACCGCCTTCGACCTGCCACGCGGCATCCTGCGCTGCATCTCGCTGCTTGCGGGAGTTTCGTCCGAACGTCGTCATCGGCGTGGGCGGCTATGCCTCCGGCCCGGCGATGCTGGCGGCCTTCCTGCTGCGCATTCCCATGATGGCCTATGAACCGAATGCCGCCCCCGGACTCGCGAACCGGCTGATCGGCAAGCACGTGGCCGCGGCCGCGGTGAACTTTGAACAGACCCGGCGCTTCTTCCGCAATGCCGAAGTGACAGGCGTCCCGGTGCGTGAGGCGTTCTTCCATCTGCCGGAACGGGTGAGCGACGGCTCGCGGCACCTGCTGGTCTTTGGCGGAAGCCTGGGCGCTCGCGCGCTCAACCAGGCGATGCCCCGCGTGGCCGCGCAACTCCTCGCAGCGCTGCCGCGGCTCACTATCCTGCACCAGGCAGGCGCGAAGCATGCCGAAACGACCCAGGCAGCTTATGCGGCAAGTGGCGCCGATCCATCCCGCTGGGAGGTACGCGCCTTTCTGGATGACATGCCGGCGCGCTTTGCGAACGCGGACCTGATCCTGTGCCGCAGCGGCAGCTCCGTGGCAGAACTGGCTGCGGCGGGCAAACCATCCTTGCTGGTGCCGTTTCCCATTCGCGGCGGACGACCATCAGCATAAGAATGCGCTGATCTTTGCCGAGGCGGGTGCTGCGGTTCTGGTGCCGGAATCCGAGCTTACCGATGAGCGGCTGACCAGGGAATTGACCGGCCTGCTGAGCGATCCGGCGCGTTTGCGCGAGATGAGCGCCCGGGCCAGGACTCTGGCGCATCCCGATGCGCTGCAGCGGATTGCCGCGATGGCGGTTCGGCTCGCTGCCAAGAAGTGACACCGGGGGAAGTGATACAGAGGGAAGTGACGCCGGGGAAGTGACTCGGTGCAGGAATGACGCTGGGGCAAACAAAAAGGCCGGCAGCAATCGCTACCGGCCCATTCTGATCTACGCGGACAACTTAGCGGTGTCCACCCCCGCCGCCGTGACCGCCGCCACCGCCGTGGAATCCGCCGCCACCACCACCGCCGTGGAATCCACCCCCGGCACTACCGCCGTGGAAGGAGCTGCCACCGTGGAAGCTGCCGCCGCTATGACCGGCAAAGTTGCCGTGATAGGCGCCTCCACCACGATAGGTGTTTCCGCCATGGTATCCGCTATATCCGCGGCCTACTGCGCCGCCGCGATAGCCGACTCCGCCGCGATATCCGTAGCCACCGCGTCCATAACCATAACCGCGGCCATAGCCGTATCCGCGTCCGTAACCCCGGCCGTAGAATCCGCTATGCCAGTAGCCGCCGCCCCAGTATCCGCGACCCCAATAACCGTGGTACCACGGGCCGGCGCCGATAAACAGGCCGCCGATGAACCAGCTGGGGCCATAGAAGCCGTAAGGCGCGCAGGCGTACGGGGCGTAGTTGTAATAACCCCATTGGCAGACCGGCGCAGGGCCGTAAGCGTAGCCGTTGTCATAGCCAGTGTCGTAGCCGCCGCCGTAGTAGCCCTGATCGTCGACCTGTGCCCCGGCGCGCTGCGTCAGCGCCAATGGCGCGGCCACGAGGCCCAGCGCGAGTACCCATCCAAAGAACTTCCTCATATCACTCCCCCATTCGGCCCCGATAGTGCTGCTAACCCGGGTGGCCGTCGTGGTGCGTGGTTCTCAGCGGTTAGTGCTAAGTTACCCAACCGATATGACCCGGATTACTCCATAAAAGTTGCGTAAAAGATTCGGCTGCTAAAGTAGCGGTAATCCATCTATGTTTGCCAAGGCGCAGCGCGTTCATTTCATTGGGATTGGCGGGATCGGCATGAGCGGCATTGCTGAAATCCTGCTCAATCTTGGCTATCCGGTTTCCGGCTCGGACCTGAAGCAGTCTCCCGTCACCGAACGGCTTGCCGGCCTGGGAGCGACCATCTTCGAGGGCCACGCCGCCGCCAATGTGGTGGGTGCCTCGGTCGTGGTGGTCAGCTCGGCGGTCCACGAGACCAATCCTGAAGTCGCTGAGGCACGCGAGAGCAAGGTGCCGGTGATCCAGCGCGCAGAGATGCTGGCCGAGCTGATGCGGTTGAAGTACGGCATCGCGGTGGCCGGCATGCATGGAAAGACCACGACCACGTCCATGATCGCCGCCGTCCTGGCGGGCGGGGGCCTGGACCCAACCATTGTCGTGGGCGGCCGGATCGACGCGATGGGTTCGAATGCGCGGCTGGGCAAGTCGCAATACCTGGTGGCCGAAGCGGATGAGAGCGACCGCTCCTTCCTGATGCTGTCGCAGATCCTGGCCGTGGTCACGAATCTGGATCGCGAGCACATGGACTGCTACCGCGACATGGCGGACGTCGAAGACGCCTTTGTCACCTTCATGGACCGGGTGCCGTTTTATGGCGCTATCACCGCGTGTGCGGATGATCCACTGCTGGCGGCGGTGCTGCCGCGGGTGCGACGCCGCGTCTACACCTATGGCTTCACCCCCGGCGCGGACTTTGTCTGCCGCCTGCTGCCGACCGGCGAGGGCGCGCGCTCGCGCTTTGAAGTGGTGGCCGCGGGACAGGTGCTGGGCGCCTTCACCCTGCATGTGCCGGGCCGCCACAATGTGCTGAACGCCACGGCGGCAGTCGCGATCGGGACCCAGCTCGAGGTCGCGCCGGATGCAATCGCAACTGCCCTGGCAGAGTTTCGCGGCGTGGACCGCCGTTTTCAATTGAAGGGTCTGGTGCGCGGCGTCACCGTGGTCGACGACTACGGCCATCACCCCACGGAGATCCGTGCCACGCTCGCCGCGGCACGCGATTGCGGCTACAAACACGTTCACGTCATCTTCCAGCCTCACCGCTACACCCGCACCCGCGACCTGATGGAGGAGTTCTCGACCGCGTTCGACGACGCCGATTCGGTGGAGATGCTGGACATTTACGCAGCCAGCGAAGAACCGATCCCGGGCATCGATGCGGAGACGCTGGCGGCGCGAGTCAACGCCGGCAAGCCCGAGCGTCCGTCGGTGCATTACGCGAAAAGTGCAGCGGATGCAGTGGCATCCGTCGCGAAGCGCGCCCAGGACGGCGATCTGATCATGACTCTGGGCGCCGGCAGCGTCTCGCAATTGGGGCCGCAAGTGCTGGAAGCGCTGGGGAAATAGACGAAGCTGGCGCAATTAAGCTAGCTTAAGCTAGCTTATAATAGACGCCATGATTGAGATCGGCGCCTTTCAAGCGAAAAACAAATTAGGGTCGCTCCTTGACCTCGTCGAAAGCGGGGAGGAGATCGTCATTACCCGTCACGGACGTCCTGTTGCCCGGCTCGTGCCGAACACTGGAAAAAGGGATGTCGCGGCTGCCCGGGCCGCGTTTGAGCGTATTCGCGAACGGGCCAAGGGTAGCGGGGGATTCGACTGGGAGGAATTGAAGGCGCTTCGCGACACCGGACGTCCATGAGTCTGGTCCTGGACTGTTCCCTCGCAATGGCTTGGCTGTACGCGGCGGAAACGACTCCGGCAGTACGGAAGGTCTTTGAACTCGTCGAAGATGGCGGAGCATGGGTCCCGTCGCTCTGGCGATTGGAAGTTGCCAATGTTCTGGAGCTCGGAGTCCGTCGCGGCAGAAGCAATTCTGCATTCCGCGATGCCGCGCTGGATGACCTTGCCGAGTTTCCGATTGCTATCGATGCAGAAACAGATCACCACGCCTGGACGGCAACGCTTTCTCTCGCTATCGACCGCAAGCTGACCGTGTATGACGCTGCATACCTTGAGCTCGCGAAGCGACGCCGGCTTCCCTTGGCAACGCTCGATAACGACCTGAGAAGAGCGGCCATAGCCGAAGGCGTGCAGCTGCTTGGAATTTGAGCACAAGCCAAGTTACCGTTGCTGCGCGGATACCTCACGCTCTCCTGTTGCACTATGCACAGGGCGGATTTGAATCGCGCGGGGTATAGTGGCCGAAGGCGATTCTCACGACCTGGCTCGGGCGTGGCGAAAGTAGAAAGACAATTCAGCCGCGCGGCAGCGACCCTGGCGGAAGAGGAAGGCTTCGATGATGTCTTCCGTCCGCACGCGGTCAGCCGCCCGCGCCCCCTCTCCTCCTTTCAGGAGGCCGATTCCGCGCGTCGCCTTGCAGAAGACGACGACGACGAGATGCCGGTGCTCCGGACGCGGCGTCGTGTCCCGGTCAAGCGCGGACGTTTCCCGCATGGCCGGCTGGGCCGCATCCTGGTCATCAGCGGCGTGGTCGGGGCCTTCTGCCTCATCATCGCCATCTGCTTCGCGGTGCACAACTTCTTCATGACGGACGCGCGCTTCCGCATCGACACCGCATCGTCGATCCAGGTGCTCGGCAACAGCCAGGTCACACGGCCGGAGCTGCTCTCCGTCTTTGGCAGCGATATCGGCCGCAACATCTTCCATGTGCCGCTGGCGCAGCGCCGCGCGGAGCTCGAGCAACTGCCGTGGGTGGATCACGCCACCGTCATGCGTCTGCTGCCCAACCAGCTTCGCGTCGCCGTTGTGGAGCGGGTCCCGGTCGCCTTTGTCCGAGCAGGAAATCAAATCGGGCTGGTGGACAGACAAGGCGTTCTGCTCAATATGCCGCCCGCCATGATGGCGGCAAAGCGCTATTCCTTTCCCGTGGTCACCGGCGTCACAGCGCAGCAGACAGAGGAGGACCGCGCATCACGGATGCGGCTCTATGCCGACTTCATGAGTGCTCTGAACTCCACCGGTGGCGCGGCTTCTGCGCAATTGAGCGAGGTAGATCTCTCCGACCCGGAGGATGTGCGGGTCCTGCTGCCCTCGGCCGGATCGGACCTGCTGGTGCACTTCGGCAGTGACGAGTTCGCCGCCCGGTGGCAGCGGCTGGAGGAGAAGCTTCCCGGCTGGCGCCAGCAATATCCGCGGCTTGCGGGGATCGATCTGCGCTACCAGCGGCAGACGGTGCTCGAGATGTCCAGGTCTGCGGACGAAGGTACTGCGCCGCCCGCCGCGAGTGCCATATCGGCACAGCGCCTGCAAAGCCGGCTGCGAAAACAGCGGCCAGGCCACTTGTCCACAGCCGTTCCGCCATCCAACGCGGCAAGATATCGTCCACCCACAAGCCAGTGAAGAAGCCCAGCACAACCCAGAAACCAGCACGCAAAACCGCCGCCCACAAAGCGCCCACCCATCCGGACACCAAGGCATGAACGCACCCGAACGCAACGATGGCCTGATCACGGTGCTCGATGTCGGTAGTTCACGGGTGCGCGTGGTCGTGGCCGAGGTAGTGGATGGCGCCCTGCGCCATCGCGGGCACGGTTCGACGGCAGCGAAGGGTATGCGCAAGGGGCTGGTTGCCGAACTCGCACCCGCCGCGCGATCCATCATCCAGGCCGCCGACATGGCGGAGCAGAGCGCGAACGCGATTCTGGCACACTGCGTGATCGGAGTGGGCGGTCCGCATGTGCGCGGGGTCAACAGCCGTGGCGGCATCAGCCTGGGAACGCGCATGCGCGAGATCACGCGAGAGGATGTTCGTGCCGCGGTGGATCGCGCCCGCGCCGTCTCCCTTCCTGCCGAGCGCGAGATGATGCATCTGCTGCCGCAGCAGTTCATCCTCGATGAGCAGCCCGGCATCCACGATCCGGTGGGGATGATCGGCAACCGGCTGGAGGTGAACCTGCACCTCTCCACCTGTTCTGCCAGCGCGGCACAGAGCCTGGTGACCTGCGCCAACAAGGCTGGTCTTGAGGTGACGGACACCGTTTTCGAAGGCGTGGCCGCGGCAGAAGCGACGGTCTCCGCGGACGAGCGCGAGCTGGGCGCCTGCCTGATCGACATCGGCGCCGGTTCGAGCGAGGTCGTCGTCTTCTTCGAGGGAGCGGTCGCGCACACAGCCGTGATTCCCATCGGCGGCGATCACTTCACCAACGACATCGCGGTTGGCCTGCACGTCTGTGTGGAAGAGGCGGAGTTTCTCAAGCAGCACTACGGCAACTGCGTCGTGACCGCGATCTCCTCATCCGCCGAGGTGGAGGTCAGCGGCACGCCGGGTCACGGTCCGCGGACGATTCCGCAACGGCAGATCTGCGAAATCCTGGAGCCGCGCGGACGCGAGCTCTTCCACATGCTGCGCGACAACCTGCGCAACGGTGGCGTGCTGGAGGCGCTGGGTGCGGGATGCATTCTGACCGGTGGCGGCGCGCGGCTGGCCGGGCTGCTCGACTCGGCGGAGAGTCTGCTGCACGTGCCCGCGCGCATGGGTTATCCGGCGGCATTGTCGCGGATGCCGGAGGAGCTGGTGCAGCCGGAGTATGCGACCGCGATCGGTATGCTGCTCTATACGCATCGCACGCGAGTTCTGAAGGCGGCGGAAGACCATAGTTTGCGGGCGAAACTGCGCGCCATCTTTGCGGGCAGTCTGTAGAGATTGCGGCGGGCAGTCTGTGAAGACTACGCGGGAAGTCTGTAGAGATTCGGGACCAAAGTGTGTAGAAAGCGCGATTTCCAGCCTGTGGAGAAAAAGCAGTGGAAAACCCGAAGAAACAGGAATAAAAGCAGTAATAGAACGGAAACGGAAAATAGCAGCGAGATGGGAGCAGTGAGCCGATGAACAATCCAGAGGAGATCCGCATTCAGTACAACGACGAGATGCCGCGTGGCGCAAAGATCAAGGTCATTGGTGTGGGCGGCGGCGGCGGCAACGCGGTAAACCGCATGATTGCGGCCAAACTGGAAGGCGTCGAGTTCATCGCCGCGAATACGGATGTGCAGGCGCTGCAGCTCTCGCAGGCGCCGGTGAAGTTGCAGCTCGGCGTCAAGTTGACCAGCGGCCTCGGCGCGGGCGCGAACCCCGATGTGGGCCGCCGTGCCGCGCTTGAAGATTCCGAGAAGATCATCGAGGCGCTGGAAGGCGCGGACATGGTCTTTGTCACCACCGGTCTTGGTGGCGGCACCGGCACCGGTGCAGCGCCGGTGATTGCATCGCTGGCCAGCGAGATGGGCGCTCTGACGGTTGCCGTCGTGACGCGTCCGTTTGGCTTTGAGGGCAAGCGGCGCATGCAGCAGGCCGAGCGGGGCATGCAGGAGCTGCTGGAAGCGGTCGACACCATGATCGTCATCCCCAACGAGAAGTTACTGGTGGTCGCGAAGGACGCCGGCTTCTTCGAGAGTTTCCGCGTGGCCGACGATGTGCTGCGCCAGGGCGTGCAGGGGATTTCGGACATCATCACCATCCCCGGCATCATCAACCGCGACTTCGCGGACGTGAAGACCACCATGCATGGCATGGGCTATGCCGTGATGGGCACCGCGATGCGCTCGGGAGCCAACCGCGCTATTGAAGCGGCGCAGGCGGCCATGGCTTCGCCATTGCTCGAAGCGGGCGCGATCGACGGCGCGAAGGGCATCCTGATCAACATCTCGGGCTCCAGCAATCTGAAGCTGAGCGAGGTGAACGAGGCTTCCACGCTGATCCAGAACGCGGCGCATGAGGAGGCGAACATCATCTTCGGCGCGGTGCTCGACGAGAGCATGGGCGATGAAGTGAAGATCACGGTCATCGCGACCGGCTTCCGCCAGGATCTGCCGACGCGGGAAGAGTCGTCGCGGGATACGCGGACGCTGAAGCCGGAAGCGCCTGCCTTTCTGAACCTGGATGTGCGTCCGGCAGTGCCGCGCTTTGCCAGCGAAGTGGCTGCCGAGGCAGTACGGGCGAACCTGAACGTGCCCGAGCCGGCCGCCGCAACCCCCTACGTCTCTGGATTCGGCAGCCAGTCGCTTTCCAGCCCCGAGCTGACGCCCTCGTTTGAACGGATCGCGGTGCCGGCTCCGGCATCGAAAGAGCGCAAGGCAGCGGCCTCCAACCCCGAGGATGCGGCGATAGGCGGTTTCCTGGAGACCCTGTCGGCGGACGAGACGCGCGCACGGGAACAGCGGCGCGCCGACGATGCGGAGCTCGAAGAGCTCGACGTGCCGGCATTTATGCGGAACGGCGGACGCTAGAACGCGGCCAGGAGACGAGGGCACGGCCCCGGACTCGATCCGGCTGGGCGCCGTCGTGGTGTTGCCCTGGAAATGCTGCGCGTATATGCGGTCTGGGACTGCGTTTTCGGTGAGTCTGGGCAGTCAGGCTGGAGCATCCCACTAAAGCTCTAGGTACTTCCTCATTTCGGTACTGGTA
Organism: uncultured Acidobacteriaceae bacterium; assembly: GCA_963815025.1. Lineage (GTDB taxonomy): Bacteria > Acidobacteriota > Terriglobia > Terriglobales > Acidobacteriaceae > KBS-83. The sequence continues at coordinate 104,273 of CAWFFD010000004.1, forward strand.
CTGAGGTAAGTACCGATGTTGTAATGTGTAGAACGCTCAACCAGCGGGACGCGTAATCTAGATATCAGATGTGTGGGGACTGCAGGGCGACGAATCTGCCGATCTGTGGTATCCCCGCAACACTGGACGCTCATCCGGGTTGAATCAAGCAGGGGCTTTCAATGGGTCGGATCGTCTCATTTTTTCTTTCTCTCGGAGTGGTTGCGGGGCTTGCCAGCGCGGTCCCAGCCGCGCAGGCGGTAGCCACCACTGCGGTCCACCATCGCAAGCATCTGACCCACAGGGTCCGGCACACTGCCGCGACCGTGACGCGCACCCGGCTGGTGCGCGGCCGCGATGGGAAAATGCATCGCGTGGCTGTGCGCCATCGCTACTACGAACATTTCACAGGCGATTCCTTCGCTGAGACCGACATCACCTCAGGCGACGTGACTGCTGGAGAAGATCCCGTGGTCCGCGCGGCGGCGATTGCCGCCCTCGGCAATATGAACGGAACGGCGGTCGCGATCGATCCCAGCACCGGCCGCATCCTCGCCATGGTGAACCAGAAGCTTGCGCTCTCCAGTGGCGCCGAGCCGTGTTCGACGATCAAGGTTTCCGTCGCGCTGGCGGCCCTGGAAGAGGGCATCGTCACCAAGGACACCCCGGTGAACCTGGGCGGCTGGTCCATGACCATGACCGAGGCCCTGGCCCACTCCAACAACCTGTACTTTGAGACCATCGGCCGCCGGCTCGGCTTTGAGCGGGTTCGTCACTATGCCAACCGGTTTGGCCTGGGCGAGTTGGCCGGCTGGAACATCCCCGGCGAGCAGCTCGGCGTGTATCCCAACCAGGAACTGCCCGAGAAGCTGGGCGGGGTGGGCCGCATGTGCTCCTTCGGCCAGAGCATCTCGATGACGCCGCTGCAACTGGGTGCGCTGACCGCAGCCATTGCGAACGGCGGCACGCTCTATTATCTGCAGCATCCGACGACGCCTGCAGAGGCGGTCAACTTCACCCCGCGAGTGAAGCGCGTGCTGAACATCAAGCCGTTTATTCCGGATGTCGCCAGCGGCATGGGCGGCGCGGTGGCCTATGGCACGGCGCGCTCGCTGCGCACCAACTTCAACGAGCTGCCGGTGCTGGGCAAGACCGGTACCTGCTCCGATAACGGAACCCGCTTCGGCTGGTTCACCTCCTACGCGGATACCAACTACGGCCGCATCGTGACCGTCTTCTTCCTGGAGGGCGGCCGTCCGACCTTCGGCCCCAAGGCTGCGGAGTTGACCGGCGTCTTCTACCGCAACCTGTGGGACCACCAGTACTTTGCGGAAAAGAATCCGGCAGATGCACCTGCTGCCGGGGCTCTTGGACAGCCGTCTACGGCGACGGGCGCCATTCAGTAATTTCACAAATCGCGAAAATCGACCCAAAACGGCCTCCTCAGCGGAGGCCGTTATCATTTGTGCGGTGAACTCTGCATCCCACTCCAGCATGAAGATCCTGACCGCGGCCGAGATGCGCGCCGCCGATGCGGCGACGACGGCAGAACACGGCATCCCCTCCATCGCCTTGATGGACAATGCAGGGGCGGCCGTGGCGCGGTTCGTTCTCCGGGAAGTTCCGGAGGCAGAGTTGGATGAGATACGAATCGTCGCCCTCTGCGGGAAAGGCAATAACGGCGGCGATGGATTCGTGGCGGCGCGCATCCTGGCTGAGGCCGGCTGCGACGTGGCAGTGCTGCTGCTGGGGCATGCGGCAGACGTGCAGGGCGACGCGCAGAAGGCGCTAGAGCGGTTAGGTACGACCACGGTGACGCCCGTGGAAGCGCCAGACGAAGCGGCTCTGGCCTCGCCGCCCATCGCAGAGTTGCTGAACGGCGCTGACCTGTTTCTGGATGCCGTGCTGGGCACCGGCTTCCGGCCGCCGATGCGTGGCGCCGCCGTGGTGCTAGGCGAATGGCTGGCGGCGCATCCGGAGACCCCAGTCGTGAGCGTGGATCTGCCCTCGGGCTGGGATGCGGACAGCCGCGCTATGAGGCAGCAGGGCGCCTACCGCTCCGACGCGGTGGTGACCTTTACCGCACCCAAGCTGGCGCATGTCTTTGGGTTTCTCACCCGCGGTCCCGTGACGGTGGCGGATATCGGTTCGCCGGATGCAGCCGTCCGCTCAACGACGCATCTGCATTGGGCAGGAAGCGCAAAACGGATTGCAGAGATGCCACGCGACCCGGACAGCAACAAGGGCAAGTTCGGGCATGTGGGCATCATCACAGGTGCACGAGGAAGCGCCGGCGCCGCCGCCATGGCCAGCTACGCCGCGCTCCGGGCGGGGGCGGGCCTGGTGACGGCAGCGGTTCCGGAATCGATCCTGAGCACCGTGGCAGCCATTGCGCCAGAGCTGATGACCGATCCCCTGGAGGAGACGGCAAAGGGAAGCATCGCGCTGCGCAATCTGGATGGCGAGGCTGGCCGCGCCTTGTTAGAGAAGCGAATGGTGGTGGCCATCGGTCCAGGGCTGGGGCAGGAGCCCGAGACGCAGCAGTTCGCGCTGCGGCTCGTCGAGTTATGTGGCGCCGGAGAGAAGCCGATCCCGATGGTGCTCGATGCGGATTGCTTGAACGCCATCGCGCAGCACAAGTACAAGCTCGACGGACGCGGAAGGACGATCGTGCTGACGCCGCATCCCGGCGAGATGGCGCGGCTGGTCGGCAAGACTATCCCTCAGGTCGAAGCAGACCGCGAAGGCATCGCGCGCACCTACGCCACGGAGCATCAGGTCACGCTGGTGCTCAAGGGCTGGCGCACGCTGATCGCGCATCCCGACGGCCGTATCGCGATCAACACGACGGGCAATCCTGGCCTCGCGAAGGGCGGCAGCGGGGACATCCTGACCGGCATTACGGCGGCCATGCTGGGCCAGTACGGTGGAAAGAACGGAGAGCACGCTGCGGAGGCAGTCGAAGCGGCCGTCTATCTACACGGGCTTGCGGCAGACTTCGCAGTGGCCGAACGCGACGAGCACACGCTGCTGGCAACTGAGGTGTGCGGGCATCTGGACCAGGCTTTCCGCTTTCGTGCCACACAGCGTGACGGGCTTACCTGGCTGCAAGGACTGCCGGGTATGCTGGAGCACAGAATGCTAAAGCCATAAATAGAAACGAAAGGGCGCCCCATGACCGCTACCCCGACGGAGTTCATAACGCACAGCAGTGCAGAAACCATTGAGGTCGGGCGGAAGCTCGTGGCCCTCTTGGCGCCTCCGAAATTTCTGATCCTGCATGGCGATCTCGGAGCGGGGAAGACGACGCTGGTCAAGGGCGTTGCAGAGGCGCTCGATGCGGCGGAGCCGGATGAGGTGACGAGCCCGACCTTCACGCTGGTTCACGAGTACGAAGGCACTCGCGAGAGCCACGGCAAACGAACGCCGGTCCGGCTCTATCACCTCGACCTCTATCGCATCGAGAGTGAGCGCCAGTTGGAGACGCTGGGGCTCGATGACCTGCAGACCGAGGACAGCATTGTGCTGGTGGAGTGGGGTGAGAAGTTTCCCAGCGTGGTAAAGCGCAGCCAGGGCGAGATTGTGATGACGTCGCTCGATGGCGATAAGCGGCGGATCGTGCTCAAGATGAAGCCGGCATCCGCCGCTGCGGCTGGTTCTAAAACCCCATGATGTTGTAACCGCAGTCCACGTAAGTGACTTCACCGGTGATGCCGCTGGCGAGATCGGATGCGAGGAAAACGGCGGCGGTGCCCACCTCGGACTGCTGGATGTTGCGCTGCAGCGGAGCGCGCTCCTCGTGCGACTTCAGCATCTCGCCCAGGTCCTTGATGCCACGCGCGGCCAGCGTCTTGATGGGGCCGGCGGAGATGGCGTTGACGCGAATATTCTGGCGGCCGAGTTCAAAGGCCAGGTACCGCACCGTCGCTTCCAGCGCCGCCTTGGCCACGCCCATCACGTTGTAGCGCGGAATCACCTTGGTGGATCCGTAGTAAGTCATGGTGATGATGCTGCCGCCCTCGGTCATGAGCGGCGCGGCGGCACGGCTGACCGCGATCAGCGAGTAGACGCTCACATCGTGCGCGATGCGGAAGGCCTCGCGGCTGGTCTGCAGAAAGTCGTTATGCATCGCATCCGGGGGTGCGAAAGCCACCGAGTGCACCAGAATGTCGAGCTTGCCGTGCTTTTCCTTCAAGGTGGCGAAGAGCCGGTCGATCTCGGCGTCCTGCGAGACGTCGCACTGGTACGCTTCGGCGCTGGGCAGTTCCTTGATCATGTCCTCGGCTTCGAGCCGCAGGCGCTCATTCTGGTAGGTGATCAGCAGGCGGGCGCCGGCCTCGTTCAGCTTCTGCGCGATGCCCCACGCGATACTGCGTTTGTTGGCGACGCCGAAGACGATAGCCGTGCGGCCTTTCAGATCGATCATGCGCGTGCTTCCTCCCGAAATGCGAAAAGCCAGACTATCAGGCAAGGGCATTATAATAGTTGTTATAATCATTATTTAGGAGGTGCAGGATGCTTGCACTCAAGGTCACGACAGTGGGGTCTTCTGCTGGCGTCATTCTCAACCGCGAAGCATTAGCGAAACTGGGAGTTCGCAAGGGCGACATTTTGTACCTTACGGAGACACCGGACGGCGGGTACCGGATCACTCCCTACGATCCGGAGTTCGAACAGCAGATGAAGATTGCGGAAGAGATCATGCATGACCGCCGCGAAGCCTTTCGCGCACTGGCGAAGTGAAGTCGTCCCGAAGAAAGTGGCAGTGGGTATCACTATCAACAGTTCTGGCCGCGCATGATCGTCTGATTGCGGAGCATGGCGGCCTTTCCGGACTCAGAGACAAGGGTGCAGTCGAGGCCGCTCTGGCCCGGCCACAAAACCTGATGTCATACGGCAAACCGGACGCCGCGGAGTTAGCCGCGGCATATGTCTTCGGGATCGCACGCGGCCACGGGTTTGCAGACGGCAATAAGCGCACGGGCTGGCTGACGGCTGAAGTTTTCCTGGTGCGTAATGGCTATCTCTTTGTCTGCGAGGATGCAGCCCTGGTACTTCAGGTTGAGAGCTTGGCTGCCGGCCTGGTTGACCAGGAACGGATGGCTGAATGGATCCGCGCACATCTCCAAGAAGGCTAGCGATGGACTTGTGCATTTCCTGGCACAATCAGCCGCCGAGGTCGATCAGCTCGACGCCGTCGATGGGGCGCCCGAGGAAGCGCGTGCCGAGCGCGCGGAACTTGGCGACGGAATCGGTGGCGTAGAAGCGGACTTCGGGTTCACGCCCGGCATGGTCTTCGAGTCCAAGTCGCGCAGCCACCTGCTCCGCCGTCACGTGGGCCGAGTCGATGACACGGACCGTTCGGCCACCGTCGCGCTGGCGTAAAGTTTCTTCGATAACAGGCCGAAGTAGCGGATAGTGCGTGCAGCCGAGCACCAGCGTGTCCGCCGCCATGCCGGCAGCGGCGGATTGCGCGAGCAGGTCATCGAGATAGATGGCGGCGACGTCACGCGTCACCGGATGCTCGACCCAGCCCTCCTCCACCAGCGGCACCAGCAGCGGACAGGCCTTCTCAATCGCGCGCATGCCGCGCTCACGGCACGCCGCCGAGTAGGCATGGCTCTCGACCGTGGCCGCTGTCGCAATCACCATCACGTCCTTGGTCTGGGAGCTCTGCAGGGCCGCTGTAGCGCCGGTTTCGATCACGCCGATGACCGGCACTTCGACCGCGGCGCGCAATGCGTCGAGCGCCAGAGCGCTGGCCGTGTTGCAGGCAATCACCAATGCCTCGGCGCCCTGCTCGACCAGAAAGCGGGCGCTGGAAACGGCATAGCGCGCAACGGTGGCCTGCGACTTCGAGCCGTAGGGCAGGCGGGCAGTGTCGCCCAGGTAGAGATAGTCTGCCGCAGAGGCTTGTTTGAGAAGTGCCGCGAGCACGGTGAGACCGCCCACGCCGGAGTCGAAGACGCCAATGGTTGGAATGCGCTGATTCATTTCGTCTCCACTGTGGGCGGCGGCGGCGCAGCGCTTGCCGCGAGATAGGTCCGGGTCAGGTCGGCGTGTCCCGCCAGCGTGTCGCGCGGCGCACCATCCACCAGGAACCGCACCTGAGCGATCTCGGGCATATTCGCGTGCAGTGTGCCGATGAGCGAGAGCAGAGTCATGGTCTCGGTTTCAATGCCCGAGGGGTGCGCCTGCAGCAGACCGCTGCTCAGGTTCACCACGGCAAGCATGCCGTCCCCTGGAGCGCCCCCGGGCAATGGCATGAGGAAAACATCGTCCACGCCGGCGTTGGCGGCGATGGGATGCGCGGAGCCTGGTTTGGCGTACTCGGCGAGAAGCTGGTTGAGCAGATAGCGTGCGCGGGCGTGCGGCTCGGATGGCAGGGCGAGACGCCGCTCGGCATTTATCAAGGATCCGTCCGTATCATTGGCCAGCATCAGGGTGACGTCGTTGGTTGGCATCGCACTCGGCGGCGTCAGGGGAATCGCAGCATCCGCGGTCGCCTGCAGCTTGTCAGAGGCGCGTTCGCGCATGCGGATGAGAAAGACGGCCATCACCGCGGAAACCAGCAGCAGCACCCACAACAGCACGCGTTGGTAGCGGGGAATCATGGCTGGGCAGTCCAGTCCTGACGCCAGCTTTCGACCGCCGCTGCCAGCCCCGCCAGGATGCGGGACTGATAGTCGGGATCGGTGATCGCGGCGGTGATGGCACCCTGCCTGGTGAGTGGCGCGATCTCCACTGCGGCTGCCGGGCAGGTCATATTGTCGAGAGGCTGCATCGCGGTCCGGCCGAGCGTCACAGGAACCCCCGCATGCGTCATGGCGGCGTTGATCTCAGCGGCCCATCGCAGGCTCCGTTGCAGATAGGCGGCCTGTGCCTGATCCCAGGGAAGAAATGTAGCGGCCTGCGCCGGCGGCAGAGACGAGGTAAAGAGATGAATGCCGCTGCCACTCTCCGAGGCGTGCAGGATGAGACAAGCCGCGGCCTTGTGCGCATTCGCGATCGCGGCGCGCTTGGCTGGCGGCAGGGTCACATCGCCCTCGCGCGTGGTGACGACGGATATGCCGCGTGCTGTGAGCATGGAGCGCAGCCGGATGGAGAGGGCGAGCACCATGTCCTTCTCGTCGAGGTGCGCAGCCAGATGGGCGCCGGTATCCGCGCCGCCGTGTGCCGCATCGATCACGATGAGGAATTGCGGCTGCACGGCAGCGGAAGAACGCGGCGGCAGCGCGGGCTGCGATTGCGCCGGTTCCTGTTGGGGTGAAGCGAGCAGTGTTAGGGATGCGGCGCCCGCGCAGAGCACGGCGAAGAGACAGCGGGCGACGGAAGTTCTCGCCCGCCGGTACGTGTCAGTCCAGCGCATAGATGGCGAGGCCGCTCAAAAGCTTGGGATAGAAGTCGGTCGACTTCTGCGGCATCACCTCGCCGTTGAATGCGATCTCGCGCAGCTCCTGCAGCGTGGCCGGGTTCATCAGAAACGCCGCCTGTGCTGCGCCCTTGGTCACCTGCTCGACCGCCTCAGCGGCATCGCGCAGATAGCGCAGGTTGCGCTGCTCGCGGATGGATTCCTCAGAGAGCCCCAGCAACTGCTCCAGAATCAGGCCGTGAAGCTGCGCCACATCCAGTTGCCGCTGCCGCTCCGGAAGGTGCGCAAGCGCCTTCTGCACCGCGTCCGGACGAGCCTTCAGGTGATAGGCGCCGTTGGCGAGAACAGCCACGAATGCGGAGGTGTCCGTCCCCGCTTCGGCCAGTCTTGCAGTGAACTGCGGTGCCTCTGTCGCGCTGAGCTTCTCGATTTCGAAGAATGGAGCCGCGCGCTCGAGGAAGGCCTCGGGACGGAAATCCTTCAGGTCGAAGACGACGCGATGCGTTGGCAGGATGACCAACCCTTCGCTGTCCATGTTCACGAAGGTCATCATCGCTGCTGCCTCCGGATACGGGGGATGCGGCAGGGTGGACGCCAGGTCACGCTCGCGGGTGTGCTGTACGTTCGCCGGAGCATGCTCCTTGCCATAGTTCAGCGCCGTCTCGTAGCGATGGTGGCCGTCGGCGATGATCAGCTTCTTGTCGCTCATCGAGCCGATGACCAGACGCAAGGCGTGAGGATCGGTGATACGCGCAACGCGATGCAGCACGCCGTATTCGTCCGTCACTTCGACCTGGGGCTGGAAGTTCTGGAAGAGGATCCTCTCGATGCTCTGTGCGGGATCGGAATACAACATGAAAATCTGGCCGAAGTGCGCGCGCGTTGCCTTCAGCAGATTCAGGCGATCGCCCTTGGGCTTGGATAACGTTTGTTCGTGACGAAAGACAACTTTTGCGGTGTAGTCCTCGAGTCCACCGAGCGCGATGAAGCCGCGCCGCTCCCGCACCTCGTCCGGCCGTCCCGGAACCTGGAAGCGCTGCGAGTAGGCAAAGACGGATGCATCATTCTCGGTCTGCAGTACGCCGTTTTCACGCCATTCGCGGAAGTCGCGTGCAGCGCGGGTATAAACGTCGTTGACTCCTGGTGCGTCAAAGAGCTCAGGCAGGCCAAGGATCACGCGCACCAGGTTGTAGGGGCTTCGTCCGTAATAGACCTGCTGCATCGCCGGCGTGATCTTGTCGTAGGGCTGAGTGACCACGTCTTCGATGCGAACAGCGGTGGGATTGTAGCGCGTGGCGCGGAAGGGATAGATGCGTGCCATCAGTTTTTGCGATTGTACTAGACAGCGCAGCGGCAGACCGAGGCGGCATGTGTGTGATGAAACCGGGCGACGGACGAAGATGCGTTGGGAATCGCACGGCGTCCCTTTTTGGTAGTGACATTGGAATGACAATGCGCGTTGCAATTCTGCCTGGGTCAGTCGGTGCGCCATCGTGTAGCATGGCGCTCACAAGGGATTGCCGCATGGTATCCACGTCTACAGGCTGGTCCATGTCGCGGCTTGCTCACCAGAGCCGAAGACTATGCATGCTGCTCATGGCGCTGGCCATTGCCTGCACGGTGCTGGTCCATCCCTTGCACGCGCAGGACGATCCGCTCAACCAGATCCACGTCACCCCGCCGCCGCCCAAACCGGCGCCGCCGTCGGGTCCTCCGCCGAAGGAGGGCAAAGACGCACTCCGTGCGCGGCCTGGAGAGAGAATTCGCGTCGATGTGAATCTGGTGCTTGTCCCTCTGATCGTGACCGATCCCTTGAACCGGCTGGTCACGGGGCTCGAGAAGAACGAATTTTTTCTCTTTGAAAACAACGCTCCGCAAGAGATCAAGAGCTTCTCCGCTGAGGACGCTCCCGTCTCCATAGGCATCATCATGGACCTGAGCGGCAGCATGACCAACAAGGTGGTGCGCGCACGTGAATCGATCATCGAGTTTCTCCGCACCTCCAATCCGCAGGATGAGTTCTTCATCATCGGTTTCAATGACCGCCCCGAACTGATCGAGGATTTCACTTCGTCGGTCGACGACATCGAGGCGCGATTGCAGACAGTGCGGGCTGGACGACGCACCGCGCTGCTGGATGCCATCTACTACGGCGTGAACAAGATGAAGCAGGCGCGCTACGAGCGCAAGGCGATCCTGATCGTCTCCGACGGGGGTGACAATCGCAGCCGCTACACAGAAAATGAGGTGCGGAATCTGGTGCGGGAATCGGACACGGAGCTGTTCTCCATCGGCATCTTCGACGCCTATGCCGCGACGACGGAAGAGCGCAACGGTCCGCTGCTGCTCCATGATCTCAGCGAGGAGACGGGCGGGCAGCTGTTTCGAGTGGACGACGTCTCGGATATGACGGACATTGCTACAAAGATCAGTGCCGAACTGCGGAATCAATATGTGGTCGGCTACAAACCTTCCGACGCAAAACGCGATGGCAAATGGCGTAAAGTGAAGGTGAAACTGGTACCACCCCCTGGACTGCCGCCCCTTACCGTACATGCCCGAAGCGGATACTATGCTCCCTCGCAATAGACCCCATTTGCGAACCTTACCCATACTTTTTCTACTTCTGGCTTGCGGTGGTGCTCTGGCACAGCAGGCGCCCGCGCCGCCGCTGCCCGCCGAACAACAGCCGGCGCTCAATGTCGATCGCGATCCCGTCCCTTTGCCCGGCCCGGGTGGAGCACCTGCGCCTGGCGCCGCGGAGCAACCGAACACGGTCGCTCAACGGAAGAATGGTGGCTACACCCTGACCCGGGACGTCGACGAAGTGGTTCTGAACGCCACCGTGACCGACGACCATGGGCATCTGGTTTCCGGGCTGAACAAGGATGTGTTTCACGTTTTCGAGGACGGCAAACCGGAGAACGTTACCTCCATCCAGGAGCAGGACATCCCGGTTTCGATTGGCCTGCTGATCGACAATTCCGGTTCCATGCGTACCAAGCGGCAGGCGGTGAACGAAGCGGCGCTCGACATGGTGCGTGCGTCGAATCGGGAAGATGAGACCTTCGTCGTGAACTTTGCCGATGAGGCCTACATCGACCAGGACTTCACCAGCGACCTGAACAGGCTGCAAGAGGGCCTTTCGCACATCGATTCCAAAGGTGGCACCGCGCTCTATGACGCGGTCATCGCTTCCGCGGACTACATGTCCAAGAACGCTAAGAAGGCGAAGGAGGTCCTTCTCATCATCACTGACGGGGAGGACAATGCTTCCGGCACCAACCTGGAGGAGACGGTGCGGCGCATCCAGGACCTGCAGGGTCCGGTGGTCTACTCCATCGGCTTGCTGTTTGACGACATGGGCGGCGGAGGGCGGGAATCGCATCGAGCCAGGCGTGCCCTGCAGTTGCTTTCGGATGAAACGGGCGGACTTGCCTTCTTTCCCAAGAACCTGGGCCAGGTGGACGAGATCGCGGCCGAGGTCGCACGCGACATCCGGAACCAGTACACGATCGCCTACCACTCCAGCAAACCTGCCAGTCTGGGCGGCTACCGCGTAGTGCATGTGGAAGCGAAGGCCCAGGGTTACAACAAGCTGTATGTGCGCACCAAGGCTGGTTACTTCCCGCACACGCAGACGGCAGGGACAGGCCCCAAGAAGCAATAAGCAGGCTCCGTCCTTCCTTCGGGATGGGCAGGCCGTGTCGGCCGGTCCAGCACTGCTACACTAGTCGGTTCTTTTATGCGGACTGACGGCCCTACTCTCACCTTTCGCGGCGCCCTGCGCGTCGCCGACGACATCACCGACCTGGTCGGCCAGACCCCAATGCTTCGGCTTACCCGGCTTTGCTCGCCGGAGATGGCGGAGGTCTTTGCCAAGCTCGAATTCCTGAATCCCGGCGGCAGCATCAAGGACCGCGCCGCGCTGGGCATGATCCTGCGGGCGGAGCAGGAGGGGTTGATCGCCCCTGGAGCGCAGATCTTCGAGGCAACGGCGGGCAATACCGGCGTGGGCCTCGCTCTCATCGGGGTGAATCGTGGTTACAAGGTCACACTGTTTGTCCCCGAAGGCTATGCCGAGGAGAAGTGCACCCTGATGCGCGGCTTCGGCGCGAAGGTCATTCGCACGCCGGAAAAGGATGGCATGCAGGGAGCGATCAATGAGGCGAAGGCCGCCCTTGCCGCGGCGCCAGGATCGTGGGGCGCCTTTCAGTTCGAGAATCAGGCGAACCCCGACTATCACGAAGCCACCACGGCGGCCGAGATATGGGAGCAGATGGAGGGCCGTGTGGATGCGCTGGTGGCGGGCATCGGTTCCGGCGGCACCTTCTCCGGTGTGGCCCGCGGTCTGAAGAAGCGCAACCCCGGCTGGCGGCGATCGCGGTGGAGACGGAGGGGTCGATCCTGCAGGGCGGCCCGCCAGGACCGCATCGCGTGGAGGGCATCGGCGTCCACTTCATCCCCAAGACCTTCCATCCCGAACTGTGCGACGACGTCATCATGGTGAGCGACGACGATGCCTTCGCCATGGTGAAGCGGCTGGCTGCGGAAGAGGGACTGCTCGGCGGTTCGAGCTCCGGCGCCATGATCTGCGCTGCGCTCGAGGTGGCACGCAAACTGGGGCCGGGCAAGCGCATCGCCACGGTGATTCCCGACTCGGCGGAGCGCTATCTGTCCAAGGACATCTTCGGAGGCGGCAGGTAAGAGCGCTGAAGGCTCTCTTCGCTCGGCTGCCTGATCCACGCTGCTTAACCCCCGCCTTCTGAACTTCACGGTCCGACGGCATTGTTGCCCCGCGCTTCAACTCGATGAGTTGCCGGCAACACACAACTCCAAAGATGGCATCGACTTGAATGCGCCGCTGCGATCACAGACACTGTATGGTTCCATCTCAATCTGGAGAATTCATGAGCAATCCGCAGCAGGGCTTTGCCACGCGCGCCATTCACGCCGGCCAGGAGCCGGAGGCCACCACCGGCGCCGTCAATGTGCCCATCTACCTCACTTCCACCTATGCGCAGCAGGAGATAGGCAAGAACAAGGGGTATGAGTATTCACGCGTCTCCAACCCGACGCGCACCGCGCTCGAACAGAATCTGGCCGCGCTCGAGGGTGGCAGCTCCGCGCACGTTTTCGCCAGCGGCATGGCCGCCATCTCCGCGCTGGTTGCCATGCTGAAAACGGGCGACCACGTGATCTGCGGCTCGAATGTCTACGGTGGTACGCCGCGGTTGTTCAACCAGATCGTGGCGCACTACGGCATCACCTTTACGTATGTAGACACCAGCGATCCCGACAATGTGCGGCGGGCATTCACGCCGCGCACGCGTCTGGTGCATATCGAGACGCCGACCAATCCATTGATGCAGTTGACCGATATCCGCGCCGTGAGCGCTGTGTGCCGCGAACAGGCCAAGCGTGCGGGCGACGTAGTCGATCTGTGCGTGGACAACACCTTCATGTCGCCCTACTTTCAGCGGCCCATCGAACTGGGCGCCGACCTGGTGATGCATTCGACGACGAAGTTCCTGAACGGCCACTCGGATGGTCTGGGCGGCGTGCTCGTCGGCACGCGGCCCGATCACGCGGAGCGCTTCGCCTTTGTGCAGAAGTGCACCGGCGGCATTCTTTCTCCGTTCGAGTCCTACCTGATCCTGCGCGGGGTGAAGACACTCGCAGTACGCATGCGCCAGCATGATGCCAGCGGACGGCAGATCGCGGCGTGGCTGGCACAGCACCCTCGCATCGAAAAGGTCTTCTATCCGGGGCTGCCTACACACCCGCAGCATGAACTCGCGAAGCGGCAGATGTCCGGCTTCGGAGCTCTCATCACCTTCGAGACCGGTTCCTTCGAGCGCGCCAACGATGTGCTGAAGCGCGTGCGCGTGTGCACGCTGGGCGAAAGCCTGGGCGGGGTGGAGACGCTGATCTCGCATCCGGCAACGATGACGCATGCCGCGCTGGGCGAAGAGGGCCGCCGCAAGATCGGCCTGACGGATGGCATGGTGCGCATCTCGGTCGGCATCGAAGACGTCGAGGATTTGCTGGCGGATCTCGAGCAGGCGCTGGCCTAAGGGCCACTCATGGGAATCCCGACATCGTTGCCCCCGAACATTACTTTCCTGGAGCAGCGGCAAGGACAGCGCCTGGACACTGCACACGCTGCGGCAGCAGGGTGCTTATGAAGTCGTCGGGCTGCTGACGACGATCAACGCGGAGTTCGATCGCGTCGCGATGCATGGCACACGTGCGTCGGTGCTGCGCGCACAGGCGGCCGCAGCTGGATTGCCGCTGACGGAGCTGCCGCTGCCCTGGCCCTGCTCCAACCAGCAATATGAAGCAGTGATGCGCGAAGCCTGCGCGACCGCCGTGCGTGACGGTATCGAGTTCATGGCCTTCGGCGATCTCTACCTCGAGGATGTGCGGCGCTATCGCGAGGAGCGCCTGGCAGGCACCGGGATCACTCCGGTATTTCCGCTGTGGGGGCGCGACACGCATGCACTGGTGCGCGAGATGCTCGATGGTGGATTGCGCGCGCGCATCACGTGTGTCGATCCACGCAAGCTGCCAGCGTCCTTTGCCGGACGGGAGTTGGATGCATCCTTGCTGGCGGAGCTGCCGCCGGGTACGGACCCATGCGCGGAGAACGGCGAGTTCCACACCTGCGCGTATGCCGGGCCGATGTTTGCCGAGCCGATCTCCCTTGCGCCGGGTGTTGTGGAACAGCACGACGAATTCGTGTTTGCGGATTTCATTTTGCAATAAGCAACGAGTGATGGACGCTGCTGTCAGTCTGCGATGACGCGCCTGTACCGGAACAGCACCGTGCCGGGGTCTTTGCCGGTTCCGTCCAGGACAAATCCGCACTTGCGCAGGACACCGATCGATGCCGCGAGATGCGGATAGGTTTGCGCACACACCGAGTGCACGTGGCTGTAGGTGAAGATCCAGGGAATGAGGCCGTTGATCGCCTCGGTCACGTAGCCGTGGCGGCGGAACTCGTTGAGGATGGAGTAGCCGATCTCCACCTCCTCGAGCAATTCGGGTGGCTCTATACATCCGCACCCGCCGATCACCAGCGGCGAATCCGCTGGTTGTTTGAGCAGGACATAGCGGCACCATCCCCGGTACTGCGGATGCCTGTGGATGCGTGCGTACAGGTATTCGATGGCGTTACGATCCCAGAACTGCCGGTGGCCAGGTGCTGGGCACGACGGCTCCGAGGAGCTCGCCAAGACCCTGTCCCTGCTGCTCAGCGAGCAGCATCGCCTCGGTGACGGTCACCAGCAGGAGGCGCGGTGTCTCGATGGGCTCTTCGGCAGATGGCATATGCCTCATTTGCATTTGCCTGAAAGTTGCGTGTGAGAGTGCATGCAGGCAGGCAGCAGCTTATCGGAGGACAGTACCGGCACACCACGCTAGCATTGCCCGGCGGAATCGGCAATTTTGACGAAATGCCGGCCTCGGCAAAACGGCGCTGCGATGGGCACTCGATGGTTTTGCCGGGAGGCAGTTTCGAGCGCGCTGTCCGGGCATGGCATGGTAGGATCATAGGTTTTCCCGGAGACCTATCGATGAGTTCAGCCACCCTCCCCAACGCAGCCAGCCACTCCTTCCGCCTGACGGAGGAACAGGAGCAGTTGCGCCGCGAGATACGCGCCTTTGCCGCAAAAGAGATTGCACCGCACGTCATGGAATGGGACGAGGCAAGCGAGTTTCCTGCTGCCGTGGTGAAGCAGCTGGGTCACATGGGGCTGCTGGGCATGCTCATTCCAACTGAGTTGGGAGGCGCGGAGCTGGGCTACGTCGATTACATGATGGCGATCGAGGAGATATCTGCCGTCGACGGGTCGATCGGCATCATCATGGCCGCGCATAACTCCCTTGGCATGAACCACATCTACCTTGCCGGTGATGCCGCGCAGCATCGCCGCTACATTCCGAAGCTCGCCACCGGCGAGTGGCTGGCCGCATGGGGACTGACCGAGCCCGGCTCCGGCTCCGATGCCGCGGGTGCGCGTACGACGGCGGTACGCAAGGGCGACCGCTGGGTGCTGAACGGTTCGAAGACATTCATCACCAACGGCAGCCATGCCGATGTCGCCGTGGTGATTGCGGTGACCGACAAGACCGCAGGGGACGCACGGTCTGTCGGCGTTCGTTGTGGAGAAGGGCATGCGCGGTTTCCGTCCCGGGAAAAAGGAGAACAAGCTGGGCTTGCGAGCGAGCGATACCTCCGAGCTGATCCTGGAAGACTGCGAGGTGCCGGCGGAAAACCTGCTGGGCAAGGAAGGCGAGGGTTTTGTGGACTCGCTGCGCATCCTCGACGGCGGCCGCATCTCGATCGCTGCGCTGGCTCTGGGCATCGCACGCGGCGCATACGATGCCGCGCGGAAGTATGTGAAGCAGCGCCGGCAGTTTGGCAAGGCTATCGCGGAGTTTCAGGGTATCCAGTGGAAGCTGGCCGATATGGCGACGCAACTGGATGCGGCGCGCTTGCTGACGCTGCGTGCGGCCGCTATGAAAGATGCCGGCGATAAAACGACCAGTGAGTCCGCCATGGCCAAACTCTTCGCCAGCGAAGTGGCTGTGCGCATCTGCGACGAGGCAGTGCAACTGCACGGTGGCTATGGGTTCATCAAGGACTATCCGGTGGAAAAGTTCTATCGCGACGTGAAGCTCTGCACCATCGGCGAGGGAACCAGTGAGATCCAGCGCCTGGTGATTGCGCGCGAGGTTCTCAAGCGCTCCTGACCCCTAAGCCGTTTTCACAAACCAACGGTATACACTCGCTGCTTGCAGACCACACTCCAAGCCGATAACGCCGCCCTGCAAGCGATGACCGCGAAGCTGGCCGAGCGATTGCGCGCAGGCGATCTGCGTGCGCTGGCTCGCGCGATATCGCTGGTGGAAGACGACGCGCCGTCGGCGCAGGCGCTGCTCTCCGCATGCTTTCCGCATACCGGAGAGGCGCTGCGCATCGGCATTACGGGGGCTCCGGGCGCGGGCAAGAGCACGCTGGTGGATCAGCTTGCGCGAGTGTTCCGCGAGCAGCAGCAAAGAGTCGGCATTCTTGCGGTGGACCCCACCAGCCCATTCAGCGGTGGCGCCATTCTCGGAGATCGTATCCGCATGGAGCGGCATCACGCGGACGCGGGCGTCTACACCCGCAGCATGGCCACGCGCGGCGCGATGGGCGGACTGGCGCAGGCCGCCGTGGATGCTGCCATGCTGATCGAAGCCAGCGGCCGTGACCGTATTCTGATCGAGACAGTGGGCGTAGGCCAGGATGAGATCGACATCGTGCGGCTGGCGGACATCACAGTGGTCGTGCTGGTGCCCGGCATGGGCGACGATGTGCAGAGCATCAAGGCGGGCATCCTGGAGATCGCGGATATCTTCGTCGTGAACAAGTGCGATCGCGAAGGCGCGGATCGCGTGGAGAAGGAATTGAAATCGATGCAGTCGTTCGCGTCGTCACACGGCAGTTGGATCGCGCCGGTGGTGCGCACCGTGGCGTCGACCGGCCAGGGTACGGATGGTCTGCTGACTGCAATCGGAGACTTTGCCCGGTGGCTCTCGCGCGACGGCCATCTGCAGGCGCGGCGCGAGGAGCAGTGGCGCCAGCGCCTGACGGAGATGGTGCGCACCGAGTTGCTGCGCGGCCTGCGCGCGCATGGATTGAAGCCGGAAGAACTCGCTGAGCACGCTCGCCGCATCACAGCGCGACAGGAGGATCCGTTCGCGACAGCGGCGCACATGGTGAAGGCGATTACCGGAGGGATCCGCGCGTGAGCAAGCTCAGCAAAACATCTGTCCATGGAGCGCGGATCGACCACCTTGGCATTGCAGTCGAGAGCATTGCCGAAGCGCGCGGTTTCTACGAGGCGCTTGGCCTGCGCGTGACGCATGAAGAGACGGTGGAGCACGAGGGCGTGCGCACGGCGATGATTCCGCTGGGTGAGAGCCGCGTGGAACTGCTGGAGCCGCTCGGCCTGGAGACGACCGTGGGCCGTTTCCTGAGCAAGCGCGGTGCCGGACTGCACCACGTCGCGCTGCATGTCGAGAACATCGAGGCCGCGTGGGCGGAGTTGCAGGCGCGCGGGGCGACCATCGTCTCGCCGGCGATTCAGACCGGAGCCGGAGGCCATCTCTACTTTTTCGTACATCCCAAGAGCACGGGCGGCGTGCTGCTCGAAATCTGTCAGGATCCGGTGTGATCTTCGAGCATCCAGTGCTGGCGTTTGACACTTGCGGAGATGCAGGAACGGTGGCGCTGGTTGATCTTGCAAACAGCGCAACGGCGGTTACATGTATCAGCCAGATGGAGTTGGCTGGGCGGGCAGCCTCTGCGGAGTTGATGCCCGCCGTCGATGGGATGCTACGAAATGCAGAGCTTGACCTGCGATCGCTGCGAGCGATCCTCGTAGTGAACGGTCCGGGAAGCTTTACGGGAATTCGCGTTGGCCTGAGCACGGCCAAGGGGCTGGCGCACGCTGCGGGAGTGCCGGGCATTCCGATCTTTGCGATCTCCCGTCTCGCTGTTCTGGCCAGTCTACGGAGACAGCCAGGGAGATTTCCTGGCATTGCTCGACGCGGGCCGCAACGAGTTCTATGCCCGCCGCGCGGAGCGGGAGTGGCTCGCATCCTTCGAGGAGATTGCCGCTGCGGCCGCAGCGGGGGCATCGCTTGTCGTTGCCGAAGCAAAGGTTGCAGAGCGGCTTGCGCCGCTGCGGCCTGTGCTGGTTGGATCGCTGGACGCATGCGCAGCCGTACGGGCTGCGCATGACGCGTTTGCGCTCCGGTGAATCGGATGACCTCGCCACTCTGGACGCGAATTACCTTCGCCGCTCGGATGCGGAGCTTTTCGCGCGGCCCGTCCCCGCGACAGCACAGTGATGCGGATTCGGCCGCTCGTCGAAGCGGATCTGCCGCTCATTCGAAGATGGATGCGGGATGCTCCGGAGGCACCTGCCTGGAGCGATGACGATCTCGTGCGAATCGTCAAGGCGCCTGCAGCCGGCGAGCGAAGAATCCGCAGAGGATGGGTCGCTGAGGAAGAGAGCCAATCCGCAATGGCAGGCTTTGTGGTGGCGACTGCGCTTTCGATCCCCAGTGCCCCGGCCGAATGCGAACTGGAATTCGTCTTTGTCGTAACGCAGGCCCGCGGGCAGGGGACGGGCCACACGCTCGTCCGCGACTGTGTTGGAATGGGCCGCCGATCGGGGCGCGGAGGAGATCCGGCTTGAGCTGCGCACGTCGAATATTCGCGCTTTGCGGCTATACCAGCAGTGCGGCTTTACCATGGCGGGAAGCCGGCCGGGATACTATCTCGATCCCCCTGAAGATGCGGTGCTGATGCGCTGCCGAATCGGCCATGGATACGGGGACACGCCCGTATAATGACGCCTTGAGGAACCGCAATGGTTCGTGACGGATACTGGTACGCGATCAGTCTGCTGCTTGTCGCTGCCGTAGTGCGCTTTTTTACCGCCGACTGGTTTGCCAGTTGGCTGCTGGTGCTTATTCCGGTGCTGCTTGCGGCGTTCTTTCTCTGGTTTTTCCGCGATCCTGAGCGCGCAATTCCGGCAGGCCCTGGCCTGGTGGTCTCGCCTGCGGATGGAAAGATCACCGAGGTCGCGCCCATCCGCACTCCGGACGGCGACCGGATCCGGCTCAGCATCTTTCTCAGCGTCTTCGACGTGCACGTCAACCGTTCACCCATCGCTGGAACCGTTCGCCGCATCCGATACAAGAAAGGCGAGTATCTGAACGCGATGGATCCGGCATCCGCGGAGCGCAACGAACAAAGCGTGGTGACGATGGAAGGCGACGGGTGCACCATCACCTTCAAGCTGATCGCCGGCCTGCTGGCCCGCCGCATCGTCTTCCTCCCGAAAGAGGGGGACACCTTGAAACGCGGCGAGCGTGTGGGCCTCATAAAATTTGGATCCCGCTGCGACCTTATCCTGCCCGGGGATGCGCATGTTCGCGTCGAACGCGGACAGCGCGTCAAGGGCGGTCAGAGCATCCTGGCGGATGTCGAGGTGCCCTCTAACGAGCCCACGCAGTTGAAGGAAGTCCTGGAGGCGCGCCGGTGACGGAGCGCAAGCGGCCGCGGCGTCGGGGCATGTTCGTGCTGCCCTCGCTGTTTACTGCGGGGAATATCGCCGCCGGCTACTACGCCATCATGCAAAGCCTGCAGGGGTCGCGGCTGGAGCCAAGGCATTTTGACTATGCCGCGCTCGCCATCCTGTTTGCCATTCCGTTCGACGCGATCGACGGGCGTATCGCCCGCATGACGAACACCACCAGCGATTTCGGCAAGGAGCTGGACTCGCTGGCCGACGTCATCACCTTCGGCGTCGCGCCCAGCATCCTGGCCTTCGCATGGGGCTTCCGCACCTTGCCGATGACGGTCGATCCGTCGATACGGCGTTTGGTGATTGAGCTCGGGGCGTTTGTTTGCTTTGTATTTCTGCTCTGCGGAGCCAGCCGTCTCGCGCGCTTCAACATCAGCCACGACCCACAGCCGAAGAATCCCGGCCGTCCGGATCGCAAGTACTTTGTCGGCATGCCGATTCCTGCCGCCGCCGGCGTGATCGTCTCCGTCGTGCATCTGGTCAACGGCACGCCGGTGCCTTATTGGTGGCTGGCAGCTTTGTGGATTGGAGTCGTAGGCCTCGCCGGCTTCCTCATGGTAAGCACCTGGCGTTTCTGGAGCGGCAAGGAGATCAACCTCTCGGGACGCCATCCCTTCCAGCTCATGGTGTTGCTGGGGGTGCTCATCTACGTGCTGGTCCACTTTTCTGAGGTGCTTCTATTTCTTTGCTGCTTCGCCTATATGTTCTCCGGCCTGGGCGCCCGCGCAGCCTACTCGGCACAGCGGCGGCGCAAAGGCCGGCAGCACGATAGCGTACCGCTGGAGAACATGCCCATTCACGCGCCGGAAGAACACAGCCACTAGCATTTTTCCTGCTGCTGTAAGCTGACAGAGGGCCACTCTGCGTGGACTTTCCTTTAAAGAAAGGCAACACGAACTTCCGTCGGCCGGTCCAAACTAACAGGAAAAATGCTCTAACCATGCCAGCAAACTACCGCATTGCTATCGTCGGAGCCGCGTCTTTGCGCGGCAAGGAGTTGAATGACGCGCTTGGCGAGTCGCCATTCGCCGCAGCCGATTTTGTCCTGATGGACGATCAGGCCGCGATTGGCCAGTTGGAGGCGGTCGGCGACGAGGTCACGTTTATTCAGCAGATCACGCCCGCCTCATTCGCCCACACCGACTTCACTTTTTTCACCGGCAGTGCCGAGCTGACGCGCAAGCACTGGGAGACGGCCGTGCAGGCCGGGTCGACGATCATCGATCTGTCGGGTGCGCTGGATACGGAGAAGGATGCAGTCGTGCTGGCGCCGTGGGTGCAGCAGTCGGTCAAGGCTCTCAACCTGCAGACACCGGCTGCGGTGCCGGCGCATCCCGCCGCATTGATGCTGGCGGTGCTGCTCGGTCAGGTGGGCCAGGCGTCCGCGGTACGCGCGGCCTTTGCCACGGTGTTGGAGCCTGCGTCGGAATACGGACGCGGCGCGATGGATGAATTGCATCAGCAGACGGTGGGCCTGCTCTCCTTCCAGAGTTTGCCCAAGGCGCTGTATGACATCCAGATTGCCTTCAACGCGACGCCCGCGGCCGGTCCCGAGGGCAAGATCGATCTGCAGGCGACAGAAGCGCGCATACGACGGCACTATGCGCTGTTGGCCGCTGGCCGGTTGCCCGCGGCCGCCATTCAGCTGGTGCATGCGCCGGTCTTCCATGGGCACACGATGTCGATCGGCCTCGACCTGGAGCGGGCCATGACCGCCGAGCAATTGCGCCAACTGCTGGCGGCGAACGAGCACATTGAAATCGCAAGCAGCGATGAGGACGCGCCCTCGAATCTCGCCGCCGCGGGACAGGAACAGGTACTTGTCCGCGTACGTTCCGCCGAAGACGAGTCGACAGCGGCGAACCGCTTCTGGCTGTGGGTGGCGGCGGACAATCTGAAGCTGTCAGCGATCAACGCCGTAGCCTGTGCCGTGGAGATGAGCCGTTTGCGGCCGCACGGCCAAGTCCAGTAGGCAAGTGCAGTAGGCGGGTGCAGTAGGCGTGTGCACCTTCTGACCCGATTCGCTTTGCAGATATTCGCGTTTTCCTGAGAGATGGAGTTCGTGGCTCCGATTTTTTCGTGGCTCCGATTGAGGTGATGAAACGAATGCGCTCAACGTCATTCAACACCGCCCGTGGAGTGATCCTGAATATCTTTTTTGCCTGCGCGTTTCTAGGAACGATCGCGCTGGGCGTGCATGCGCCGAAAACCTTAACCTCTCGTATCTGGCTTCTCTCAGACTGGATGATCAACTATCAGGGCGGATTCATTCGACGCGGTCTTCCTGGTGAAGTGCTCTACCTGATCAGCCATGCCTTGCACATATCTCTGATTCCGCTGATTGTGGCGTCGTACCTCTTCTTCTTTAGCGTCTTGTTCTTCGCGGTGTGGAAACTTGCGATCGGCTCATCCAGAAATTTCTGGGTAATGGCTATCGTCCTGTCACCAGCGTTTCTGTCGTTTCAACTGCTGCATCCGCAGGCGGGCTACCGGAAGGAGATCATCTTCCTCGCGGCACTCGCGTTGTTTGCTCTGTTGCATCGCAACAAAAAACTTACCTCCGGTCAGTCAACCGTGTATCTGGTGGCGATTGCTGTCATTGGAACTCTGTCGCACGAGGCGATATTCCTCTATCTCCCCTATTTTGTGCCGGTGCTGTTGTTGAGCGGCTGCAGCTATGCGAGCACCCTCAAACAGGTGGCTCCGGCATGTATCGCCGGCGTGCTGGCCTTCGCGGTCTGCGCTCACAATCCGGGAAATCAAACGGCTGTCTCCGTCATGTGCCAGTCGCTCGGCTACAGTTTGAACGCCGCCGGAGTCAATCAGGTCTGCGGCAGTGGCGCCATCCACTACATGTTGAATACCCGGGAGTTCGCCCGTCGGGAAACCTCAGAGGCGATCACGGGGCTCCACTACTTCCGGGTGTACCCGTTGCTCGCACTCATTGCTGCTCTTCCACTGATCGGGATAAGCGTCCACTCCTGGTTGCGGGGATTCCGGAGAGAGGTTGCAATCATCTGGGCTTCGTTCGCAGTGGCTTTCCTTTGCTCCCTCATTTTGTTTATCTATGGCATCGACTGGGGACGCTGGATCTACATTCATATCGTCAGCCTCTCCATCCTTCTTCTGTTTCTCGATTGCCTCACTACTGACTCTCGCCAAAACCAAATGGCTGAGACCATCCAACCTGGGCGAATCAGGCAGATTTTCGCCGTCGCCTTGTTGGTGATATACGCCACCACCTGGGCACTGCCGAACAATATCGACGAGACAACCAAATTCGGATACCTGGGAAGGGCCCTGGATTCCGTCCACAAGAAATTCCATCATTCTTGAGCGTCGCTGCGCCGCGGAGATTTCGATGCGACACGTATCCCTCATTTAAGACGGGAATATTAGCACTCCTTGACCAGGGCACCTGAAGCAGGAGCATTGTGAACGCTGGAGAGATTGAAGCGGGATGGTTAAGGACCTAGAGGAATATGGCGAGCAGGGAGGCCACAGCAATCGCCAGGAGGATCCAAAGAACAAGCTTCAGATCCGCCTTCGATGAAAAATCGATCTGGACCGGTGAATGGCGGGATTCTTCAGGGATAACGTCGCTAGGAACTTCCTGGATCGCGGCAGTCTCTACAGAAGGCTTAGGCGAAAAAGCTACGACTTCACCGCGCGGGGTGGAGGGAACCGTCTCCAAAATAGTCACCATGGCGACTCGGGGCCCGTAGTTCAATGGCTGAACTATAACGATCAGATATGTGGAATGTAAACAGAGTCGGTAGATAGGCCCGCGGCCTTGGCAAGATATTGAAACGCTATCGTTTACTGGCGCTTCAGGTAGTTTTCGTATTGCGCCAGCAGAAACGGATCGGTCATGCCGGCAATGTAGTCCGCGACCGTACGTGGAGCGCCATCTACTGCTAGCGCGGATGCGCAGCTGGCGGGCAGAAGCGACGGATCGCGCACCCAGCATTCGTACAGTGACGTAATGATCTGGTGCGCGCGCTCGTGCTCCGGAGTGACGGCATCACTCTCGTACAGATGCGTGCTGAGATACTCTTTCGCCTCACCGCGTAGTGCCTCCATCTGGGAGGACAGGGCAACAAGTCGATAGCCCGCGTGCCGCACCTGCGCCAGGGTATCGATGCCGGCCTGCGCGGCTGCTTCCCCGGTCCGCGTGATCAGGTCGCCGGTAAATGCATTCAGCATGCGCTTCAGCGACTCGTCGATCAGCCGCTCCGGAGCTGCAGCCGGATAGCGTGCCTCCATGGGCGCGTAAAAGCGCTCGAAGAGCGCGACATGGGCGCGCACGTCTGCCAGATCGAGGATTCCGGAAGAGAAGCCGTCGTCGAAATCGGCCGTCAGATAGGCAATCTCGTCGGCCAGGTCGATGAGCTGCGCTTCGAGCGGCGGCTGCTGATCGAGGAAATATTCCGCAAGCTCCGGGTGTTCGACCGGATCGTAGTCGCGCGAGTGCTTGATGATTCCCTCGCGCACACCCAGCGTGAGATTGAGGCCGGGGAAGGCGGCGTAGCGCTGCTCGAACACAGTGACGATGCGGAGCGCGTGCAGGTTGTGATCGAAGCGCAGCCCATGCGCCCGCATGGACTCGTCGAGTGCGCGCTCCCCGGCATGGCCGAAGGGCGGATGGCCGATGTCATGCACCAGCGCCAGCGATTCGGTGAGGTCGCCGTTCAGCCCCAGCGCAGCAGCGATGGTCCGCGCAAGCTGCGTCACTTCAATGGTGTGCGTGAGGCGGCTGCGGTAGTGGTCGGAATCGCCGTGGGTGAATACCTGCGTCTTGCCTGCGAGGCGGCGAAAGGCGCGCGAGTGAATGATGCGGGCACGATCACGCTGAAAGGGCGAGCGGTACGCGTGCGAGGGCTCGCTGTGAGTGCGGACGGTAAGAGGCTCGTCGAGATCGCTGCTGACCGCGCACGCGGTGGGAAGCGGAACAAAACGAGATGGTGTGTCTGCCTGGTTCACGCGTGTGTTTGGGCTGTTCCGCGAAGGCCGAAGACTCGAGTGAAATACTTCAGTGCTTCTCTTCTGCAGTCGGGCGCAGACTCGCGGGCCAGCTTCACCTTGGCGCCCTCGAGCTTTTTCTGCACCTTGCTCACGTCGCCTTCGTCGACATCGGCGGGTACGGTGCGTGCGTATTGCGCGAGCGACTGGTCCCATTGCGCGACCGCGAGGCGCAGGCGCCCGGTCTTTTCGTAGAGTTCACCCAGATGGTCATGCACTGTCGGATCCGTGGACACGCGCTCGCTGGCTTTACGCAGATTTTCTTCGGCCAGCGGGTACTGGCCCAGTTTGAAATAGACCCAGCCCAGGGAATCGAGATAGGCGTAGTTCTGCGGCTCAAGCTGCACCGCCTTTTGCAGCATGGCAAGCGCATCGTCGAGTTTCACGCCGCGATCGGCCAGCATGTAGCCGAGGTAGTTCAAAGTCATGCTGTTGTTGGGATCGAGCGCGAGGATCTTGCGGAATTGCTCCTCGGCGGCATCGTAGTGCTTCTGCCGCTCCTCGAGTGCGCCGCGAAGAAACAAAACGTAGCGGGAGTCATCGTCGCCGTGGGTCGGGAGCGCCGCGGCCTTGTCGATGTCCGCACTAGCGTCCTTCCAGTGGCGCAGACGCGTATCGATCTGGGCCAGCGCCAGGTACACGTCGCGATCGTCGTCGTTGTGTTTGAGCTGCGCGGTGGCCAGCGCCACACCCCCGTCTGCATGGCCGGTGTCGGCGAGCTGTGCGGCCAGCATCAGCTGAATCGACTTGTTGTCCGGGATCGCCTTTGCCGCCTCGCGGGCAATCTCTGTCGCCTTGTCGTATTGCTTCGCGTCACGGTAGGCATCGACAGCGCCCTGATAACCACGCTCCGCGTATTCGCCGCCCAGCGGGATCAACAGCTTGTATGCATTGACCGCCGCTTCGGTGTGATTCTGCTCGCGCTCTACATTGGCCAGCCGGTCCAGGAAGATCGAGCGGTTGTTCTTATCACTGTCGCTGTAGTGATTGTCCGGCTTGGCGGAGTGCGTCACCAGACTCTGCAGCACCTGGGTAGCCTCGGCGTAACGGCCAAGCGCGTCGTAGGTCAGCGACTCGTTGAAAAGAATCTCGTCGGAATCGCTCGAGAGTGATTGTGCCTTCTTGAGCGTGGCCAGCGCCTGCTCGTAATGTCCCTGGCGGCGCTGGCATTCGGCGATGCGCACCAGCGCCTGCGCGTCCTGCGGGTCAGCTGCGGCGATCTCCTGATAGGCGTGCTCGGCATCGGAGAGTTGGTTGTTGTTCAGCAGCGCCTGGGCCAGTGCGCGTTTGGCGTCCAGATTGTCCGGATCCATGTCCACGGCCTGCTGGTAAGCGGTGACGGCGTCTTTCGTGTCCTTGATCTGGTCGTAGCCGGCGCCGAGCGCGAAGGACAGCTTGGCGGTGCGGTCGTCCTCGGGAACCGCCTTCAGTGTCTCGATGGCGCGCTTCAGATCCCCACTTTCGCCATAGAGCCGGGCAAGGTTCAGGGCAACGTCTTCGGAGTTGGGATCGATCTTCTGCGCGGCCTCAAACTCCTGCTGCGCCATCTGCGATTCGTGGTTGACGGTGTAGAGCTGCCCCAGCACCAGGTGGCTCTGGATGTCGGTCGGGTCCAGAGCGCTGATCTGCTTGTATTCGCTGATCGCAAGATCGAGCACCTGCTGCGAAGCGCCATTCTGCATGTCGCCCAGCGAGTGCAGGTAGATGCGGCCCAGCAGCTTATGCGCATCCACGTTCTTGGGGTCGCGCTTGATGATGTCCTGGGTGGTCAGGATGGCATCGCGGACGCGGCCGGTACGAAAGTAAAGCTCGGCAAGCCCGTTGTTGAGAAAGTCCGATGTCGGATCGGCGCTGAGCGCAAGCTTGTATTCATCGACCGCGCGTGTGGCATATTCCTGGCGGCCGGTATTAGCGGCCATATCTTCGTAGGTATGAGCCAGTGCGAGATGGTAGTAGGCCGCGCCGCGCGCGGTTTCCTGTGCAGGAGCGCTGGCGGTCGGCGGCTTGGCCGTAGCCGTGGTCTGCTTGTCTTTGGCAAAGGCGCCCGGAGCCATGAGTAGCGTAGCCAGAACCAGCAGAGACGACGCGCGGGCGCGTGTGGGGGAGAACTCGCGTACAGGTAAGAACAGGGAAGTCATGCGATGACTGCGATTCATGCGTGGTGGGCTACCGGATGCCTGGAACCCTGGCCGGAGATATGGCGTTTTCACCGTTACCACGTATCGGCCAGATTCCGCGAAGTGCAGCTTTTCCTGACGGAAAAGCCACGCGGGCAATGGCGTTTTTGTGACCTACAGTGAAAAACGCTCTCGGGCCGAGAGGGGACGCATGCTCGCCGGATCTCTCCTTCGTTCTGATAGACGATTGTACCCCCGCCAGGGATGCGGAATGGAAGGGGTGGAATCGCGAATTCATGCCTCGGCGTCGGTGAGCTCTGGTAACCAGGGGCCCTGCGTCGCTGCTTCTAGTGCCGGAAGTGGCGCATCCCGGTAAAGACCATGGCGATGCCTAACCGGTCGGCCGCCTCGGTGACAGCGTCGTCACGCACAGACCCTCCGGGCTGAATCACGGCGGTGGCGCCAGCCTCCACGATGGTCTCCAGTCCGTCCGGGAAAGGGAAGAAGGCATCCGAGGCCGCAACCGTGCCGGCGAGCGGCAGAACGGCCTTCATCGCGCCAAAACGCGCCGCATCCACCCGGCTCATCTGTCCCGCGCCGACGCCGATCGTCTGGCCTTCCCGCGCGTACACGATGGCGTTTGATTTCACATGCTTGGCCACCTTCCAGGCAAAGAGCAGGTCCAGCAGCTCATCGGAGGTGGGAGGCCGCCTGGTGACGGTGTGTAAACCGCTCGCCGTGACCGTGCCGGTATCGGCATCCTGCAGCAGCATGCCGCCGGAGACCTGTTTCATGACCCGTATGCGCGCCGCAGGTTTCACCACCACCAGCCGCAGGTTCTTCTTGGCGGCGAAGCGGGCTAGCGCCCCGGAGGTAAAAGCCGGGGCCGCGATGGCTTCGACGAAGAGCTTCGCCATCTCCTCGGCCGCAGCTTCGTCAATCTCGCGGTTCACGCCGATGACGCTGCCGAAGGCGGAGACCGGGTCGGTGGAGAGCGCCCTGGTATATGCCTCGAGCACGCTCGCGCCCGTGGCCGCGCCGCAGGGGTTGGTGTGCTTGATGATGGCCACCATCGGCTCGGTGAACTCCTGCGCCAGATCCCAGCAGGCATCCAGATCCACCAGGTTGTTGTAGCTCAGCTCCTTGCCCTGCAGTTGCTTCGCGCCGGCCACGCCGGTTCCGCTGCCATCCGTGTAGAGTGCGGCCGCCTGATGCGGGTTTTCGCCGTAACGCAGGGGCGCAGCCAGCGGATAGCTGACTTGCAGCGGATCGGGAAACGCAGGCTTGTCGGTTGAGGGCGGCTCAGCCATCGTCGCGAGTGTGCCCGCGATGGCGCTGTCGTAGGCCGCGGTCAGTGCGAAGGCGTGACGGGCCAGCCGCCACCGCGTCTCGCGGCCGAGTGAGCCGTTGTTGGCTGCGAGTTCCTGGGTGAGGGCGGCGTAATCGGATGCCGCGGTCACGATGGCGACATCCTCGAAGTTCTTCGCGGCGGAGCGCACCATGGACGGGCCGCCGATGTCGATGTTCTCGATGATCTCGTGGAAGGCCACGCCCGGCTTCGAGGCGGTCTTCTCGAACGCGTAGAGGTTCACCACCACCATGTCGATGGGGACGATGCCATGCTCGGCCACCGCGGCCTGATGGGCCGCATTGTCGCGGATGTGCAGGATGCCGCCGTGCACCTTGGGGTGCAGCGTCTTGACGCGCCCGTCGAGCATTTCGGGGAATCCCGTCAGCTCGGAGATATCCTGCACCGCGAGTCCAGCCTCGCGCAGCGCGCGGGCGGTGCCGCCGGTAGAAACCAGTTCCACACCGTGGCCGGCGAGCGCGCGGGCAAATTCGATCAGGCCGGTCTTGTCAGTGACGCTGAGCAGAGCGCGGCGGATGGGCTTCAGTCCCGTCTTCTGCGGGGCTTTGGTTTCCGGCTGCGTTTTTGTCTCCTGCTGGGCTGGCACGGTGATGAACTCTCCTTTGGGATAGCGTCGAAAGTCTAAAAAGTCTAAGCAGTTCCACGGTGGGTGTATCTGGCGGAGGTGAACTCCACGCGGCTTTTTCGTCAGGAAAAGCTGCACATCACGGTAGAGTGACGTGGAATAGCAAACCGTGGAACTTGCTCTAGTGTTGCATGAAGGACGAGCATCTGCTCGCGTGATAGCTTCAGGGCATATGGACCAGCGACAATGGCAGACTCGCGTGGGGAACGGCCCGCAGGCCGAGCCCGAGATTCTGCCTCCCGGCACGATGCCGGATTACGGCTACCAGCAGCCGATGCCGGCGCCTCCGCCGCGTCCCCGGCGCTCTGGGTGGCAGCTTGCGCCCGCGACTTACATCCTGACGGGCATCAACATCGTTGTCTATCTGCTGATGGTGCTGCGAGGTGTCTCGCCCACCGCGCCTACGGGGGAACAGTTAGTCCACTGGGGGGCCAATGTCGGTCTCTTCGTGCTGGCCGGTCACCAGTGGTGGCGTCTGGTGACTTCGACCTTCGTCCACTCCGGCATCATTCACATCGCTACGAACATGTGGTGCCTTTACAATCTCGGACTTCTGGGCGAGCCCCTGATGGGTACCTTCGGGGTCTTTGCCGCGTATCTTCTGACGGGGGTGGTGGGCAACCTGCTCAGCGTAGCGCTGAACCCGGGCGCGGTCAGTGCCGGCCACATCGTCAGCTATGGCGTCATCAGCGTCGGGGCATCGGGCGCCGTCTTTGGACTCGCAGGTGTTCTGATTCCCCTGCTGGGATCGAAGCTGCTGCCGGTGAACCGTACGGAGGTCGCGCGGCTGCGCCGCAGCGTCATCTACTTCGCAGTCCTGAACTTCGTCATCGGCTTCGGAGCGGACGCCTTCAATACCCCGATACGCATCGACAACATGGCCCACCTGGGCGGCTTTCTCTCGGGGATGTTGCTGGGGATACTGCTGGTGCCAAAGCTGGGGTCCGACCGGGCGCTGTGGATTCGGCGGCAGTGGGTGGCATTTGGCAGTCTGCTGCTGCTGGTGCTGCTGGGGGCGCGCTTCATCGCCAGTTTCCGGGGCTAACCCGTTCCTTCCAAAGACGGAGAAGCCTGAGAAAGGATCTCTCAGGCCCAGGCGCCGAAGGCGTCGTTACGAGCTAGCGGATAGCCGTTGCCGCGAACTTTTTCACCATTGCCAGCAGGAGCTTGCGGTCGCTGTCGTTCAGGTTGGAGGAGTAGCGCCGGATCTGCGTAAGGAAACGAAGCTCCTCATCGGTCAGCTTTTGCGTGTTCATCTCGCGGCCCAGCGAATCTTCGGCAAAAAATTGCGCGAGCGGTAGGTCGAGCGCCTGCGCAATCTTGGCCAGCGTGTCGAGAGAAGGAACGGTGTGGCCATTTTCCACACGGGAGAGATAGCAGCGAAGTAGTCCGGTACGTTTTTCGATATCGCCTTGCGATAAACCCTTTTGCAGCCGATAACCCCGGATCGTGGTTCCAATTTGCATGCGCGCCTGGCTTTCAAAGGCCCACGCCTGGCCCGTCTAATACGATGGCGAGGGGCTCATTTCTAGTTTTATTGGCTGCATAGTTAACATGCCCACAACATCAAGAGCAAGAACAATTTGCGGCAAGTACCAGAAATGGGGCCGGGCTGCAACTTCCGTGGAATGTGCTCTTCCATAAACGTGTCAGAAGGGTTAAGGGGTTTTACAGATTCCTTACGGCTTGCCGCCCAACTCGCGGGCGAAGAAATGGAGATAGCGCGACCTGGCGTCCGCCGTATCCTCGGCACGATATCCAGTCTTGTTGTTCGGGTTCTCGAAGGCGTGACCCGCATCCGGGTAGATCTTCAGCTCGATAGGCTTCCCGATCTTTTTCATCTCAGCGGCGAAGGCGTTCACGTCGGCTGGCGTGATGCCCTTGTCCAGCCCCCCGTAGTTGCCCAGAATGGCCGCGTGGATCTTAGCCAACGATGCGGGATCGGTCGGCGGCGGCCCGTAATTGGCGACCACGGCCTTCAGATTCGGGTCCGCTACCGCGAAGTTGAGAGCATAGCCGCCACCCATGCACCAGCCAATGGCACCCATGCGGCCGGAATCGACGTTCTTCTGTGAACTCAGGTAGACCTCTGCCGCCTGGAGGTCGCGAATAGCGCGGTCTTCGGGAACGCCACGGCTGATCTGATGGGCTGTGTCGGCGTCCGTGGCCACCTGTCCGCGGTAGAGATCGACCGCCAGCGCGACGTAGCCATGGGCGGCGAGATCGGCCGCCTGCTCCTTCACCCAGTCATTCAGCCCCCACCACTCGTGGATCACAATGATGGCCGGATGCTTCCCCGTAGCTGCGCCCGCCGGGCTGTAGAGCAGAGCATGTACAGTTTCGGGACCGCTTTGATAGGAAACGTCGCGCGGCGCCGTACTGTCTGCCGCGTGTGCGGCAGGAAGCAAAATCGTAAGGGCGAGAGCAAAGAGAATCGCGGCGACGCGAGTCGTAAGAGCACGCATGGTATTAGCCTCGGATTACGAAAAGAAACGAATAGAAACAAAGTGCAACCGAGGAGTATGGCGCGTGTATGCATTAGCCTGCAAGTCCGGCCTCTGTCGAAGTCCGGCCTCTGCAGAGGATTGCTAAGGTGAAAACGGGCCCGAAAAATATTGGCGTGATCGAAAGAAAGACCGCTGGCGCACGGGACGGCCATCTTGAAATCCATCGGCGCCATCGCACTCCGTGGTGAATATGGGACCGAACTGGTTAAAAACGAGCTGGTTAAAGCGGATAGGGACCCACCGTTGGTGGGAGACGGCCAGAGAACTCTCTCCGATCGTCTATGAGGAGCTCTTTCGCACTCGCGCTTTCACCATGGCGGCCGCGATGTCCTACTACTTCCTGCTGGCGCTGCTGCCGCTGCTGATCTTTCTCTCGGCGATGCTGGGCTACCTTCGCATCCCCAGCCTGTTCGATCAGTTGCTGGACATCCTCGCCGTGGTGGTCCCCCCACAGGCGATGCAGATGGTGCAGCACATCCTGACCAGCCTGCTCGTCCCGCATCATGGCGGCCTGCTTTCCTTTGGCTTGTTGGGTTACCTGTGGACTGCTTCGGGTGGTTTTGCAGCGTTGATCGAAGCATTGAACGTCGCCTATGACGTGGAGAAGATGCGGAGCTGGTGGCGCGATCGTCTGATGTCACTCCTGCTGATGGTCACGACCGGCGGCCTGAGCCTCCTTGGCCTGCTGCTGATCATCGCCGGCCCGCACTTCGGACACTTTTTGACAGATATGTTTCCCATCCCACGCGCGTTTGGCGACATCTGGCCTGCCTTGCGCCTGGTCACGATATTCGTAACCTTCGTGGTGGCGGTGGAGGCCCAGTACTTCCTGGCGCCGAATTGCAGGCAGCGGTTTGCAAACACGCTGCCCGGGGCGCTGGTGGCGGTGTTTGGCATCTTCCTCAGCTCGGCGGTTCTCGGCTATTACTTCAGCCATTTCGCGAACTACAACAAGACCTACGGATCATTGGGCGCGGTCATCATTCTCATGGTTTGGTTTTATGTTGTCGCGTTGCTGTTTGTCGTGGGAGCGGAATGGAATGCCGAGTTGCTGAAGCTGACCGTCGTGCGCGACCGAGTGCCGGTCACGGCCCCGATGCCCGCGAAGGTCAAAGGCGCGCCCGCCGCTTGAGAAAACTCCCAGCTCATCCATTGCTGTAACGCTTTCGCATTCCCGGCCACTATGCGAGGTTGGGGGTAGCTAACTCCGGCTGGCCTTCGACAGGGCTGCATGCGCCGCTGCGCGATGCCGCCGGGGTGTGTCAATGAAATCGCTGGCAACAATATTTCTCATTTTTCTGACCTGCATCGTTGTGGCTGGGACCAATTCTCTGATCGACCGCGCCCAGTTGACACTCTCCGCGTCAGCCGTCCGCCCTGCGCAGGCGCGTACAATCGCGGCCGATGCGCGCAATGGAGCTACGCTTGCCGAATTTGCGAGATCCGCACAGGAAAAGCTTCGGGTTGCTGCGCCGAATTATCCCGTAGTCTTCGACGATCTGCGCCCGAACGATCCCGACTATGCAGCGGCACAGGCGATCTACCCTTTCCTGCACCGGCAGCTCCTTTGTCCCCAATGTGCGCTGGAATCGAGATTCCTTTCAAAAGAGGCTTTGACGCGCGCGCAAGCGGCGGTCGTGCTGGTCAGCATCCTCACCGAACAGGAAAGAACCAGTCTCCTCACGCCGGAGCAAACGGCTGGCGTTCTGGAAAATGTTTCGGATGCCGATACGATCTCTACCTTTGCGCAACCCTACATTGCCACCGCTCTCACCGATGGAATTCTCCAGCTCGACAGCGGCAATATGGTTCGTCCAACGCAGCCGTATTCGCGCATCGAGATGGCTGCCGCCTTCGATACGATCCAGCGGCGTTTTCCGCCTTCGGCCGCTACAGCTTGCCTGCACCTGGCCAGAGAGGCCGCGCGATGAAACGGGAAGAGTCTTCGCGAGCGGGAGTGGCCGCGGATCGAATCACGGCGCTCCTGCTGCTGGCCTTCTGCCTGATTGCCGCTGCTCTCGCGTAGCCGGCTCTACGCCATGTGCATGCCACCATTGACGTCGAGAGTGTGGCCGGTGATATAGCTGGCCTTCTCCGATGCCAGAAACGCGACCGCGTTGGCGATCTCCTGATCGGTGCCCGCGCGTCCGAGCGGGATGAACTGCATCATCGCGGCCTTCTGCTTCTCGTCGAGCACGGCGGTCATCGCGGTCTGGATCATGCCCGGCGCGACGACATTCGCCGTGACATTGCGCGAGGCCATCTCGCGAGCCAGCGACTTCGTGAAGCCGATCAATCCCGCCTTCGAGGCGGCGTAGTTGGCCTGCCCGGCCTGTCCGGTTTCTGCCACCACGCTGGAGATACTGATGACGCGGCCCCAGCGCGACTTCATCATCGAGCTGAGCACCGCCTGAGTCAGCAGGAAGGTGCCGGTGAGATTGGTAGCGATCACGTCATCCCAGTCGGCGCGCTTCATGCGCAAGCAGCAGCATGTCGCGGGTGATCCCGGCGTTGTTGACCAGGATGTCGATGCGCCCGAGCTTCGCGATGAC
Source organism: uncultured Acidobacteriaceae bacterium (assembly GCA_963815025.1). Lineage (GTDB taxonomy): Bacteria > Acidobacteriota > Terriglobia > Terriglobales > Acidobacteriaceae > KBS-83. The sequence goes on from CAWFFD010000004.1 coordinate 137,962, forward strand.
GGCCTTCGCCGTCTCTTTGATGGAGGCTTCGTTGCTGATGTCGAGCACGAACACCTCGGCCTTGCCGCCCGCAGCGGCGATCTCCTGCGCAACAGCCTTCAATTTCTCTTCACTGCGCGCAGCCAGCGCGACGGTGGCGCCCGCGGCGGCAAGGGTGAGGGCGCAGGCGCGCCCGATGCCCTGCGATGCTCCGGTGACGAGTGCGATCTTATCTGCGAATTCGGTCATGGGGAGCAGTATCGCCGATGAGGAAGGGAGTGGGCGAGTCAGCGGCTACAGCGGCTCAGCCGCCGGCACGGACCGCCGTGCACCCAATGCAGACTTAAAACCTTTCGCCAATTCGATCGACCAGACATACACGACCAGCTCGCGTGCGTAGAACAGCAGCGGTTGCGTGTCGGGAAGCGCGATGCCGTGGGCGGCAGGCAGCTCATTCAACTGAAATTCCGCTTCCGCGGCTTCGAGCGGCCAGGGCAGATGGTGGATGTCGCCCTGGAAGAGGTGGCCGCGGCGATCGACCGTATACAGGCGATAGCGCTCGGTGAGGAAGTACTCGATGGTGCCGGGGGTGCTTTGCGCCAGGCGGCGGGTGGGTCCGAGGCCGCGATAGGTGGCGCGGAAGCGCGCCGGGTTCCGCATCAAGTGGCGCTCACTGCGGTAAAAGAAGTGACCGTCCTGCTGCGGCTTGATGCTCATGTGCGCCCAGTAGTAGGGCAAGCGGAAGAACATGCGGGCGACCGAGACGGCAACCGGGTTCGCGGCATCGAGCGAGAAAAAGTAGACGCCGGCCAGGTTGGTGTGTTCTTCGCGGACGTAGGTGCGCAGGTTCAGCTCGGGGAAGCGGTCCATGCCGGGAACCCTGGGAAGAGCGCTGAAGCGGATGCGGTCCATCCAGAAGGGCACGACGCCGATCCATGCCGAGCCGTCGAAGGTATCCGGAACCAGGCCGGCAGGCAGCAGGCGTGCAATCGAAGCGGCTGGGACCGGCCAGTGAGCGAAGAGCAGGTCATTCCATCGCTGGGTGACAGTCCAGTGGCGCTTGGGCAAGGGCGATGGCCGGTGCCCGATGGTCTTGAGGATGTCCTGCAAGGACGGTGGCTCCCGGATGTTGCGGTCGATCCGCGTCGGTCGATTCGCGTCGGTCGATTCGCGTCGCTAGAGCTAGCGGATGTTCAGCGAATCGTCAGCTTTCCTTCCATTGGGCGTGCGCCGCCGCATCCCAGCCGTCCTGCCGGAGGAGCGGTTCTAGATTGATTCAAAGATAGCGCTCCCGCAGAAGCTGGATGTGGTGCGTCACGTGGCCGGGCACCATAAATCCGAAGGCGAGGACGGTGAAAGAGAAGCCGCTGGCGGTGCCGCGCCGCGTCCAGGCCTCGGGCGGCAGGTTGCGGAAGAAGTCGATGCTGGCCACGCGGATGTGACGGAATTCCTCGACATGCGCGGCCCAGGGGAGAGAGTCGGCTCTTCCGGCGGCGACGGCGACATCCTGTTCAAAGCCGGGGAGTGTGGAGCCGAGGTCGCGGGCAAACCAGAGAGCGCGGTAGGTGAAGATGCGCTCCGTGTCATTGATGTGGCCGAGCATCTGACGAATGCTCCACTTTTCCGGCGCGTAACGGTGGAGGGATGTCTCTTCGGAGATGCTGCCGAAGAAGGCGAGTGGCCTCGTCGAGCTGCGCGGTCATGGAGGCAAGGCAGTCATCGCCTTCCACGAGGCTGATGTATTTGTTCGAATAGGGTGCGGCGTCATCCGGCGCGGGGCGGGCGTTCATGGTACTCAGGGTAAACCGCTGGCAGTCTGGGAAATATTGAAATGGGACGTGTTACTCACAGGGTGTGGCGGGCTGCACCAAGCCTTATGCTGGAGGCACGATGCCCCCTACGGAATCGCAGACCGAAGTGGCTCCCCTGTCCACAACCCAGATGCAAACCCAGACGCACTCCACGGCAAGCGGCGGCGAGCGGCCGCGCAACCAGACCGATGTCTACGCCGTGCACGGCGCCGACCCCGAGGTGCTGGCCTACGCGATGGCCAAATACTCGCGCTCCTCACTGTCGATGAAGGAGTCGCTGCGCGAAATCTCGAGCCAGCGCGCCGAGCAGTTCCTGAACACCTTCTACTTCCAGTACGGCCACCGCTCCATCGCCGACCTGGCCCACGTGGCCTTCGCCATTGAGCGCCTCAGCCTGCTCGCCGCGATTGTCCTCGTAGACGAGCAGCGCTGGGATGGGCAGGAACGTTCTACGCGCTATCAGAACTTCCGCAAGAGCGGCTGGTACTTGCCCGAGTTCGGCAGCGCCGATGCGGCGCGCGCAACCTACGAGTCGACCGTTGAGCAACTTTTCACCGACTATCACGCGGTGAGCGAGGGCGTGCTCCAGTCGCTGATGGCGAAGACCGAGCGGCCGGCGGAGATGAAGCCGGAGAGCTTCGAGCGCACCCTGCGGGCTCGCGCCTTCGACGTGGCGCGCTACCTGCTGCCGCTGGCGACCAACACCTCGCTGGGCCAGATTGTGAACGCCCGCACCCTGGAGAGCCAGGTAAGCCGCCTGCTGAGCGATGAGCACGCCGAGGTACGCGAACTGGGCGAGCGGCTGCGTGCCGCCGGAACCGGCCCGGCGTGGAATGTGCATGCGCGCGAGGTGACCGAGCTGGTCGGCGAGCTGCGCGGCACACATCCCGAGCTGGCCGACCGTGCTTCGGCACTGCTGGAGCGCGAAGTCAAGGTGGCGCCCACACTGGTCAAGTATGCCGCCGCCAATCCCTACCAGCAGCAGACGCGGCACGAGCTGGAGCAAGCCGCGCGCGAGTTGATGCAGGATGCGGAGATTGCCGACGCGCCCCTGGTGGATCTGGTGGAGCGCAGTGCGTCGCTGGAAGTGGAGATCGCGTCCACTTTGCTCTACGGCGCCTGTCACTATCCCTTCCGCCAGGTGCGCGATCGCGTCGCCGCGCTGCCTGAGGTGAAGCGGGTCGAGCTGATCGACCTGGGCATGCGGCACCGTGGCCGGCACGACGAGCTGCTACGCGGTTTTGCCGCCGGCGAGCCGCTGCGCTTCGACATCCTGATGGATATCGGTGGCTTCCGCGACATGCACCGCCATCGTCGCTGCCTGCAGACCCTGCAAAGCTTCACTGCCGCGCACGGCTTCACTGTGCCGGAGGGATTGGCCGAAGCGGGGCTTGTCGCCACCTACGAGGCGGCGGCGACCGCGGCACATCAGGCCTTCGCAGTAGTTGCGGCGAGCGACGCACCCGAGGCAGCCGCGACGGCGCGCTACTTGCTGCCGCTGGGCACGCGCTGCCGTTCGCTCTTCCAGATGGACTTTGCCGAGGCCCTCTACATCTGCGAGCTGCGATCGGCGCCGCAGGGGCACTTTTCTATCGCAACGTGGCCTGGGAGATGTACCGGGCGGTCGAACGGCAGCATCCCGCGCTGGCGCGCTACATACGGGTGACGGATGTGCGGGAGCCGGTGGATCTGTTGAAGCGGTGAGCGGTTTGAATTGGAGAATCGAAGCGCCGAACGAAGAGGGTTTGGCAGAGTGGCGCCGCATGCGGCACGCTCTGTGGCCGGAGATGGGTGAACGGGAGAACATTCAGGAGACCAAGGCACTGGGCGAAGGCCCGAAGGCATTCGTCAGACTGGCGCTGGATGGAGATGGCAGGGCGGCTGGTTTCGTGGAAGCCACGCTGCGAACGGATTACGTGAATGGCTGTGAGACATCGCCGGTGGTCTTTCTCGAAGGGATTTACGTAGAGCCATGGGCGCGGCGTCAGGGTGTGGCGCGGGGGTTGGTGGAGGTGGTTCAGCAGTGGGCGCGGCAGATGAACTGCAGCGAAATGGCCTCGGATGCCCTGCTGGAGAACACGGACAGCCACGGCATGCATCTGGGGCTGGGTTTTGAGGAAACGGAGCGCGTGGTGTGTTTTCGCAAGGTCTTGACGCGCTGATTTGATGCCCGTTCTGGGCTACACTTTCGGTACTTGTTCGCCTTCTATTCCCCTGTTAGACTCGGGAATAGCTGGTAAATCAATGAGATAGAAGAGCCGGGAATGGACCGGCGGATGGAGAGGGTTGGGGCATGGCAGATGATCGTTCTCGCGCAGTGGAACTGGCGCTTTCACAGATAGAGAAGCAGTTTGGCAAGGGTTCGATCATGCGCCTCGGCAACAAAGAGGCGATCGTGCCGATTTCGACCATCAGCACCGGCTCGATCTCCTTTGACGCGGCGCTGGGCGTGGGCGGCGTGCCCCGCGGCCGTGTGATCGAGATCTTCGGGCCGGAGTCGTCGGGCAAGACCACCATCACGCTGCAGATCATTGCCGAGGCGCAGAAGCCGGCGGCATGGCGGCCTTCGTGGATGCCGAGCACGCGCTCGATCCGGCCTACGCCAAGAAGCTGGGCGTGGACGTGGACAATCTGCTGGTCTCGCAGCCGGACTACGGCGAGCAGGCGCTCGAGATCATCGAGGCGCTGGTGCGCTCCGGCGCGATCGACGTGCTGGTGGTGGACTCTGTCGCCGCGCTCGGTGCCCAAGGCCGAACTGGACGGCGAGATGGGCGATTCGCACATGGGCCTGCAGGCGCGTCTGATGTCGCAGGCGCTGCGCAAACTGACCGGCACCGTCTCGAAGTCGCGGACGTGCCTGATCTTCATCAACCAGATCCGCGAGAAGATCGGCGTGATGTTCGGCAATCCGGAGACGACCACCGGCGGCCGCGCGCTGAAGTTCTACTCGTCGGTGCGCATCGACATCCGCCGCATCGCCGCCGTGAAGGATGGCGATACCGTGGTCGGCTCGCGCACCAAGGTAAAGATCGTGAAGAACAAGGTGGCTGCGCCTTTCCGCGATGCCGAGTTCGACATCCTGTACGGCGAGGGCATCTCGCGCGAAGGCGATGTGCTGGACCTGGCGGTAGCCAACAACGTCGTCGAGAAGTCGGGCGCGTGGTTCAGCTACTCCGGCGAGCGCATCGGGCAGGGCCGCGAGAACGTGCGGCAGTATCTGAAGGACAATCGCGACACCTTCGACCGCATCCATCAGCAATTGCGGCAGAAGCTGGGAATCGGAGGAGTGAAGGAAGCCGAGGTACCGCCGGTGCCGGTGAACGGCGCGGCAGTCGCCGAGGCTGCGGTGCGGCCCGTCTCGCGACGGCCCCAGTAGCGGATGCTGATTGAGAGGAGAGGCGGCCATCGCGCCGCCTTTTCCTTTTGTGGATTCGATGTTGAACGAAGAATTTCTCGAACTGCGCGGCAGTCGCTGATTCCAATTCGGAACTGTATCCGTGACCGTAGCAAAATGTTGGCAGAATCATCTTCGCGATTTGCTACGCTTGAATTAGAGCAAAGAAATTCACGCGGAATCCAGTGAGCCGAGTGGCGAAATCGAGCGCTAGAGAGCCAGTTAACTCCAATGCTGTGACGAATTTGCCGATAAGTTCTTTGGCTGGACGAATTTAGCTATCGGAAGACCATCTAACCCAAACAATCGAAAGCACTTCTGATCCAGCCTCCGGTAGCGGGAGGGGGGAGGGGTGGGGTTACCTGCCCTTTCGTTTCGCCGCGGGAACGATCCGGATCTCGAAGACGGTTGGCCACTGCTTGCCCGTCACGAAGAGCCGGTCATGCTGCGCATCGTAGGCGATGCCGTTCAATACCGATTCGTGGTTCATTCTTCGGCTTGCGGGCATCAGGCCGGTGAGATCGATCCAGCCGATGACGTGACCATCTCTCGGTGAAATCCGCGCGATCCGGTCCGAGTGCCAGATATTTGCGTAGATCTCACCTTTGACGTACTCAAGCTCATTGAGCTCTTCGACCGGGTTGCCATCGTCCTTCACCACAATGTGGCGTATTTCCTGGAAGGTCTTCGGGTCACGGAAACGTAATGTAGCCGTGCCATCGCTGGTGATGATCACCTTTGAGGTACGCGTCATACCCCAGCCCTCACCGGAGTACGTGAACTGCCCGGCAGGGCGAAGAGAAAACGGTCGTAGACGAAGCAGATATGAGACTGCCACGTCCACTCGTAAAGATTTGGACCCCAGTCGATGATGCCTTCGCCGAAATACTCTTCCGGCAGGCTGCGGCTCTGAAGCACCTTGCCGGTTTCGGGTTCAATGACTAGGATCGCCGAGCTGCCCTTCATTCCCGTCCCCTCATAGAAAAGGCCATCGCGATAGAAGAACCCCTCTGTATAGCTGCTGGTCGAATGCGGAAACTCGGCCACGATCTTGTAGCCGCTGACAGGCGCGGCAGGAAGAGCCGCCGGAATGGCGGCAAAGGCGAGCGTTAGGTGCAGAATGTAGGCGGCGGAGACGCGCATTGTGTCCGACCATGATAATGGCCTATGGCCGCTGCGTTGGACGCGCAGGGCCCGCTCCGCTTACACTCACCGCGGATATGACACCTGCCATCCATACCGTTAAGGCCATCTACCCCGGCACCTTCGATCCGATGACGAACGGTCATTTGGACCTGATTGCGCGGGGCGCGAAGATCTTTGACCACCTGTTGGTGGCGGTGCTCGAAAACTCACAGAAGAGCCCGCTGTTCACCGTGCCGGAGAGGTGCGCGATGCTGACTGCGTCGGTGAAACATCTGCCGAATGTTTCGGTCGACAGCTTTGACGGACTGCTGGTCGACTTCGTAAGAGCGCAGCAGGCGCAGGCCGTGCTGCGCGGGATTGGTGCCATCAGCGATTACGAATATGAGCTCCAGATGGCCCTGATGAACCGGCGGCTGGCGCCGGATCTCGAAACCATCTTCATGATGCCCGCGGAGAAGTTCTCCTATGTCAGTTCACGACTGGTGAAGGAGGTATTCCGGCTTGGCGGCTCCGTCGAAGGGCTCGTGCCGGAACTGGTGCTGGAGAAGCTGAAGGAGAGAGGGCGAGAATAGTCGGTTGGCCGTTGGCGGCAGCCGAGTGCTAAGTGCTGTAAAGGTTGGACTCAAGGAAGGCATTGCGGAATTTGCCGTTCGGGTCGTGCTTCTGCAACAGTGCTTTGAAGTCGGATAGTTTCGCGTATCGCGACTGCAGCGTGGCCGGTCGCATCGTGAAGAGCTTTGCCCAGTGCGGCCGGGCTTCGAAGGGGGCGAGATTCGCTTCAATAAGTGGCAGGATCTTCTGCACTGCGGGCCACTCCGGCTTCCAGGTGAAGTGGATGGCCAGCGAAGGGCGCTTGTAGGCCATGCTCATCCACAGATAGTCGGCTGCAATGGTGCGCAACTCGGTGACGAACAGGTGCGGCGTGATGTGATCGCGCAGACTGCTCGACGGCGCGGATAGCCTCGTAGCCGCGTTCGAGCGGAACATGGTATTCCGTCTGCAGCTCCTTGCCGCTGCGGGGGCGAAAGTTCATGCGGAAGTGCGGCAGCCGTTCATACCAGGGTCCCGGAATGCCGAGTTGTTCTGTGCAGCTCTCTGCAGAATGGCCGGTGACCGGATGCAGATTTTCTGTGGCGCAGCCTGGCGCTGTAGAAACTCTCTGCGGCCAGTTGTAGGGTGTCCGGGGGTCGACGCGCCGCTTGATCCAGACCTGGGTTGCGCGATGGTTCTGCCAGTCTGTGAAGAGACTTACGCTGTAGCCGCTGGCGAAGATTGCGTCGAGATTGTGCTCAAGTTCGATTGAAGGGCAGATCCTGATAGACCGATTGCGCCACCTGAAGGTGGGCTCAACATCGAGCGAGAGGCTGGTGACGATGCCGAGCGCGCCAAGCGCGACAACGGCGCCGTCGAAGGTGTCGGGATTTTTCGCGCGCGAGAGTGCAGAGGCGATCGCCGTTCGCGGTGACGAGTTCGAGCGCTGAGACAGGCACTGGAGAGATTTCGGTTGTGAATGCCGGAGCCGTGCGTGGCCGTGGCGCAGCCGCCGGCGACGGAGATGTGCGGCAACGACGCCAGATTATGCAGCGCGAAGCCATGGCTGTCGATGTACGGTGCGAGTTTGCCATAGGTAACGCCGGCGCCGACCGTAACGGTACGTGCCGCAAGATCGAGCGCATCTGAGTCGAGATGCTGAGCGAGATCTGCTCGGCGGTGCTGTCCGCGATGGCGTTGAAGGAGTGGCGCGTGCCCAGCGCGCGCAGCTTCTTCGCGCGCTTCACAATGGCCTGGACTTCCTCGACATTCCTTGGCGTGGCGAGTTGATCCGTGCTGTAGGTGTAATTGCCGGACCAGTTCTTGCGTGTGTTCGCCGGACGTTGCATGGGGTCATTTGATTGAGGCGATTGCGAGGATGCAAAGGGTGTGAGCATGGTGCCGGTGAGTGCGAGGCCGGAGGCCTTCAGGAATTCTCGCTTATCCAAAATGGTGTCTCCGGATCGGGGATCGGAAGGATGCCCTCATGTATAGATAGCCGGCAGCCTTTTGGCAAGCCACGGTGATGGATTGGCGGCTGTGACGACGATTACTCGGAGCGCAGGGCCTCAATGGGCTCGATGTGAGCGGCGCGCCATGCGGGCACGCAGCAGGCGCCCAGAGCGGCGAGCAGGACGAGTGCAGGTGCGGCGACAAACGTCCAGGGGTCATACGGACTGACACCGTAGAGCACGCTGGCGAGAAAGCGCACCAGCATGAATGCAGCAGCCAGCCCAAGCGCGAGTCCGATGAACACCAGCCGGAGGCCTTGGCGCACAACCATGGAGATGACATGACGGCGCGAAGCGCCGAGCGCGATACGCACACCGATCTCTGCCACGCGCTGGCGGACTGAATATGCGAGCAATCCGTAGAGTCCGATGAGCGCAAGCACGAGTGATGTAACGGCAAAGATGGTGAGCAGGGTGGTCTGAAAGCGTCGGCGTGATGTGGCGGCATCGACTGCCTGCTGCATCGTTCGCAACCCGGCTAGCGCGATGGTCGGATCGATCGATCGTGCGGCCTCGCGTAGGGCAGGGATGAGAATCTGCGGCGGGAGGGAAGAGCGAGTTGCGATGAACGCAGCCTGCCATGGCGCAGTACTGTCATGCCAGAAAGGCGAATAAATCTCCGGTTCCGGCGCTTTCTCGATAGCGGTCTCATGGGTATCACCGGCGACGCTGCTGCCGCGGACATTGCCAACGACGCCAATGATGGTCTTCCAGGGGAAGGTGTCATGTTGGCCACCCCGAACGCGGCCGCCGATGGCGCTTCGTCCTGAAAAATAGTGGCGAGCAAAGCTTTGATTCACAATGATGACGTTGGACGACGAGCCATCTGCTTCCGAGAAGAACCGCCCTTCCGTGAGTGGTATGCCCATGGCTCGAAAAAACTGCGGCGACACGTCGTCTGCAACTGCGAACTGGTCTTTGCGATTGCTCGGAGAGCCATCCACCCAGAAGGAGGACATGCTTCCCGCATTGCCAAAAGGTAAGATACGGTCCATACCCGCACCGCGCACGCCGGGGATCGCAGTGATACGGTCCACGAGGCGTTTGTAGTAGGACAGCTGATCTTGCGCGCTGGCATACCGGGAATCGAGCTGGACGTGAAAGGTAACAGTCGACGGCTCAAATCCATCGGGTACGGCCATGAGGCGGGAATAGCTGCGAAGAAGCAGGCCGGCGCCTGCAAGTAAAAGAACGACCAGCCCCACTTCGCTGGCGATGAGAAGACTTCTCCCTCGATTCTGCGTGGAAACGACGCCTCGAGTGCCTCCCGTCTTCAGGAGCGTGTTTGGAGATATGCGCGATGTTGCGATGGCCGGCAATGTTCCAAAGAGCAGGCAGGTCACGAGGGTGATGGCCGCACTGAAGAGCAATACCCATCCATTCAGCGAGGCTTGTTGCATGCGGGGGATATCGCCGGGATCGAGACGCAGAAGCAACCGTAAAAAGAGCCACGCGAGCACAATACCCGCTATACCGGCAATCCCGCTGAGCATAAGAGATTCTGTGAGCATCTGCCGGACGACGCGCAAGCGGCCTGCGCCCAATGTTGCCCGCACCCCGAATTCGTGGCTGCGGGCCGCTGCGCGCGCCAGCAATAGATTGGCCGCGTTGCCGCAGGCGACAAGGAGTACGCAGCAGACGGCTCCGAGCAGCAGCCACAGGAGCGGACGAACCGGGCCGACAATAGTGTCGCGGAAGTTTTCGACGACGCCTCTGAACCCGCGCATCTCCGCGCTGTGCAGCCTGTCCAGTTGCAGCTCTATGGTGTTTACCTCGCTCTGTGCTTCTGCGAGGGAGACACCCGGACGCAGGCGTGCAATGACATTGAGACCCGATGAGTCCCGATCCGCTGCCTGTTGCGGCGTGAGGGCAAGCGGAATCCAGATATCCGTCGCAGAGGTGTCGCCGCTGCTGTAAGGAAGCTCGTTGGAAGTTGGGTATGCGAATCCGGACGGCATGACACCGATGATGCGATACGCATTCCCATCCAGCGTGATGACTCGGCTGAGCACATCATGGCGGCTTGCGAAGAGAGAACGCCAGAGTGCGTTGCTGATCACGGCCACATGTTGATTGCCGGGTTGATTGTCATGCGCGTCGATGGTGCGGCCAAGCAGAGCAGTCGATTCGAGAGTGTGGAAGAAGAGACCATCCACCTGGGCGGCCCCGATGCGTCGCGTCATGACCGTGGTCGTAAGGTTGAATGAAGCCTGATTGAAACCCGTCATCGCAACGAAGGCATGACTTCCGCGCTGAATATCGCGGAAATCCGCATTCGTAGGGGTGAAAACCTCTGTTGGCAGGTTCAATCCCGCAATCGGGGTGTAGATGTAGACGAGCCGAGCAGCGTCGCCGTAAGGCAAGGAACGGAGCAAAATGGCCTGCACCAGGCTGTAGATCGCCGTCGTGGCGCCTATGCCGAGTGCAAGTGTGAGGATGGCGACGGTTGCGAATCCTGGGTTGCGGCGAAGCTGCCGCGCGGCATAGCGCAGGTCCGCAACGATGCTGTCGAGGAGCGGTGGACGCGATTGTTCACGGTAGCTTTCTTTCGCCTGGGTCGCGCCGCCGAAGCGCAGCCGCGCCTCTCGTTCGGCAGTTTCATCGCTCATGCCCTGGGCACGGAACTCAGCGGCGGCCATCTCGAGATGCGCAGCGAACTCGTCATCGATGTCGGTCTCGGAGCGGCGGTGCCGTCTGCTGAAAAGGCGCGCGAAGAGGATGCGTAGAGGCATGGGAAGTTTCCGAAAAGTTATGCCTGCGGCTCGAAGAAGCGGCCCATGATGGCGGCGATGCGTTGCCACCCCTCTGTGGCGCGGATGAGTTGCCGGTGTCCCTGGCGGGTGATGGCGTAAAAGCGGGCGCGACGATTGTTTTCTGACTTGCCCCAGTCGGAGCGAATCCAGCCACGCTGCTCCAGGCGCAGCAGAGCCGGGTAGACCGTGCCTTGGTTGAGCACGAGGGTGTCACCGCTCACCTGCTCGATGCGGCGGGCGAGGCCGTAACCGTGCAACGAACCCATCGATGCGAGTGTTTTCAGCACCGAGGTATCGAGTGTGCCTTGAAGAAGTTCGGCTTTATCTGCCATCCCGCTCCTGTTGAACCTCAACAGGAATATTGTCTTGTCTCCCTGTTGTCTGTCAACAGGGAGATTCCCGCGACGCGCAATCAAGCCCACGAATTCTAGCCCACGAAACGAACGGCGGTCGTGCGTCACCATCTTGCGAAGTGGATAAATCCACCAGGAACCATGAGCGGTTTTCGCGCGTATGTGTATGCTGGCGTTTGGGCCGAGAGGTGCGGCAAAGCGCCGGGAGGATGAGGAATGCAAAGCCGGATAACGGGCACCACAATGCCAGTGTTGGAATTTTTGCTGGATCACAATGACGCCATCATTTCCGAGGCGGGAGAGCTCTCCTGGATGTCGGCGTCGATCCAGATGATGACGCATACGCAGATGGGTGGAGGCGGAGGGTTCTTTGGAGCCTTCAAGCGCGTGGCTGGCGGCGGCACGCTCTTCATGACGGAGTATCGTGCAGTGGGGGCGCCGGGTGAAATAGCTTTCGCCACCAAGGTGCCGGGCCATATTGTGCCCGTCGAGGTAGCGAATGGGCGCGAATTCTTTATTCACCGTCACGGCTTCCTTTGCGCCACTGCTGGGATTCAGCTTGGTGTCGGGTTCCAGCAGTCTCTCGGGCGCGGGCATCTTCGGCGGCGACGGATTTCTTCTCCAGCGACTCAGCGGAGCAGGGATGGCGTGGCTGGAGCTTTCCGGCGAATTGATCGTGAAGGATTTGCAGCCAGGCGAACTGTTGCGAGTACATCCGGGTCATGTCGGAGCGTTTGAAGCAGGTGTGAACTTTCAGATCATGCGCGTCCCAGGGATTCGCAATATGATTTTTGGTGGCGACGGCATCTTCCTCGCAGCCCTCACGGGGCCCGGGCGTGTCTGGCTGCAGACGCTGCCGATCGCGAAGCTGGCGCACAAACTTCAGGAGTACATGCCAACCGAGCGGCGCGCAGAGACTGCGCAGGCTGGGGTGGTGGGCGGCATCGTCGGATCCATTCTGGACGGCATGAAGTAAAGCTGCGTGGGAGCTGCAATTTCCGGGGCGTGGCCTAAGCCACGCCTCTTGTGTTTTCACCATCCACCGCATCATTCATATACTGCGAGAAGGAGATTCATGATGAGTGCAACGATTGAGAACTTTCCCATGAGGCGGATCGACGGTAAGGACGCATCGTTCGCCGACTACCGGGGCAAGGTGCTGCTGATTGTGAACGTAGCGTCGAAGTGCGGCTTTACACCGCAATACGAGGGCTTGGAACGACTGTACGCGCGATTCAGCAATCGCGGCTTTGCTGTGCTGGGCTTTCCTGCGAATGATTTTGCAGCTCAAGAGCCGGGTACGAATGCGGAGATTGCGCAGTTCTGCACGACCAATTTCGGAGTGAAGTTTCCGATCTTCGAGAAGATCACGGTAGTCGGTCCGGGAAAGCATCCACTCTATGCCTCCTTGATTGAGGCGCAGCCAAAGCCGACGACAAAAACAGACGATTTACGTCAGCACCTGATCGAATTCGGTGTGACTCCGAATGCTGAGCCCGAGGTGCTGTGGAATTTTGAGAAGTTCCTGGTGGATCGCGCCGGCATCCCAGTTGCGCGCTTCGCGCCGGATGTCGAGCCTGAAGATGCAAAGCTGATGCAGCGCATCGAAACAGAACTCGGAAAATGAGGGGAACAAGTGCCCGGGATCGCGTGTCTATAGGCATGTCTGCAGTGTTATGCAACGTGCGCAGCGACGAGGCACGCTATGTTCGAAGATGCGTTGATGGAGTCGGGCGGAAGAGTTCGCACGCACCGCGGTTGGTTCTCCGGTGTCGCGGCAATTTGTAACGGCAGCGTAGTGTGCTACCTGATCTTGTTGCCGCTGCTGCATCCCGCATCTCTGCCAAAGCAGACACTGAGCATGCTGCTGGCGGCTCCGGCACCGCCTGCTGAGCCTTTGTCTGCTATGGCCCGGGTCGCGAGCGAAGCGACGCGTGCCGCGGCCCTGGTGAATCCATTCACGCCGCCTCGTATCGTTCCGAATAGCATCTCTTCCACCGATCATGAGCCACCCCCGCTGATCGGCACAGGCATCAATCCTCTCGGAAGCGGCAGCTTTCTCAATGGGCTGCCAGATTCGATTGGCACCGCCACGCCATTGCACGTGCGCGTGACACCATCGAGGAAGCCTGTGATCTCCTCAGGCGTGATGGAGGGCCGCAAGCTGAGCGGCGCGGATCCGCGATATCCCGCAATTGCAATCGCAGCGCGCATCCAAGGTACGGTCTTGCTTGCGGCGACGATTTCGAAGGCAGGTGCGATTGAAAACCTGCGGATCGTGAGCGGTCCGCCCATGCTGGCACCGGCAGCAGAGGAGGCGGTGCGGACGTGGCGTTATCGGCCTTACTTGTTAAACGGCGAGCCGGTCGAGGTAGAGACGACGGTAAGGGTCATCTTTTACCTCGGCGGATAGGGAACATCACTCACTCGCCAATGCGAATTGGCGTGCAGACTCAAGCAGCGTGTTCACCGACGCCTTCGACACCGACTCGGAGTAGATGCGCATCAACGGCTCTGTTCCAGAGGCGCGCAGCAGTAGCCAGGTTTCAGCCGCGTTGGGCTTCGACTGCGCTTCGGGATTGTCGAGGAAGAACTTGATGCCATCCAGAGTCTCCACGCGGAGAACCGGCATACCCGCGAAGTCGGTCGTACCGGGCTGGATGGTTCGTGCGCGGGCGATGGCGGCGTTCTTGACCGCATCAGGAATGTGAAGATCGATGCGCCCGTAATGATGTTCGCCAAACTCCTGCTGCAGATCCGCGACGAGCTGGCCAAGCGTCTTCTTTCTCATCCGCCATCACATTGGCAAGCAGCAGGCAGTTGAGCAGGCCATCGCGTTCCGGAAGATGGCGCTTGATGCCGATTCCGCCAGACTCTTCGCCGCCAATGAGGATGTCGTGCTCCAGCATGAGATCGCAGACGTACTTGAACCCAATGCCGTGTTCGTAGAGCGGCTGATTGTGTTTGGCAGCGATGCGATCGAGCATCTTGGTGGTGTTGAAGGCGCGCGTCACGCCACCGGTCCAGCCCTTGCGCTCCAGCAGCCAACGCAGCAGGATGGAGAAAATCTTGTGTGGATCGACGAAGTTGCCGTGCTCATCGACCGCGCCCAGCCGATCGGCATCGCCGTCGGTCACGAGTCCGGCCTGGCATTTCTCTGCGGACGACCGTATCCTGGAGCGCGCGAACGTGCGGCTCAATGGGCTCAGGGTTGATTCCGGGGAAAAGTGGGTCGTGGTTGGAGCGGATCTCGACAAAGTCGATGCCAAGCGGGCGGAAGATGCCGGCCAGCACTCCCGCTCCGGCGCCGTACATTGCATCTATGGCGAAGCGCTGGCCGGAACGAGCGATAGCGTCCAGATCGGCAAAGCGCGAGATGGCTGCGATATAGGGAGTGGTGAAGTCTTCCTCGATGATCGAAGCGGGATGCGCCGCCTGGCGAAGCGGCTGCCCAAGATAGCTCTCGATCTTCGCCATGATGGATGGCGAACCCGAGCCGCCATAGCCCGCTTTGTATTTCACGCCGTTCCATTGGTACGGATTGTGGCTTGACGTGATCATGACGCCGCCTGCCGCATTCGATTCGCGTACCGCATAGGAGAGAGCCGGCGTTGGCGTTACAGCGGCAGCAAGGCGCACCGGAATTCCGGCCGACGCGGTCACTTCCGCAACAGTACGGGCAAAAGCGGGCGAGTCGAATCGAGTATCGTAACCAATACAGATACCTTTACTGGCATCTTCGTGCGCCAGAACGTAGTTGGCGATGGCTGCAGCCGCAATGCGAACATTGCCAAAAGTAAAGTCATCGGCGATCACGCCGCGCCATCCGTCGGTGCCAAATTTGATAGATGAGGTTGTCATGCTTTGGTCGATTTTACGAAAGGAAACGGTATCACGCAGGCGACGTCGAGCGGAATGGCTCACACCAGATCAGTCTTCCCTTGCGCTACCAACTGCTTCACCACTTTGCCCACATCCTGCGAGTGATGGCGCGAAGTAATGAGCAGGGCATCGCCGGTATCGACCACGACCAGATCTTTCACGCCCAGCAGTGCGACGAACTTGTCGGAGCTGTAAACGTAATTGCCATGCGCGTCGATGACCAGGGCGTCAACGGCCTCGACGATATTGGCTGCCGGTGCATCGGGTTGCTGAGCGAGCTGATGCTCGTAAAGTGCCGCCCAGGATCCAAGATCATTCCATCCAAAATCGGCCGGCAGACAAAAAAGGTTGGAGCGGTGTTCACCCTTCGCGGAACGCGGCTCCAGCACTGCGTAGTCAACCGAGATGTTCTCGCATTGGGGATAGAGTTCGGCGAATACTTCCGCAAATGCTGCTGTTCCATGGGCATTCGCGATCTTCTCGAGCAGTGGCGAAGTCTCCGGGAGGTGTTCGCGCATTGCGTTGGCCAGTGTGCGCGCGCTCCACAGAAAGATTCCGCTGTTCCAGTAGTAGTTGCCGGCAGCCACAAACTCCTCGGCCTTTTCCTGGTTTGGTTTCTCGGTAAAGCGCCGCACACGCTGCACGCCGGGCTCGAGTGCGCTACCCGTCTCGATATAGCCGTAGCCGGTCTCGGCACGCGTCGGATGGATGCCGAGCACAACGATGTTGTCGCCCGCAGCGGCCAGCGCGATGCCGCGATCCAGCGTCGCCAGAAACCGCGGCTCATTACCGATGACATGGTCCGCGGGAAAGATACCAAGCACCGCATGGGGTGAGGTCTTTTCCAGCAGAAATGCCGCCAGCCCCGCTGCCGGCGCCGTGTTACGTGCGGCGGGTTCGCACAGCACCTGTTCGGGCGGCACTTCATCCAACTGGATACAGATGGCAGAAGACAGCAGATCGTTGGTGATGACCCAAGCATTCCGCGCGGGAGAGAGCGGAAGCAGACGATCGAGAGTGCGCTGGATCATCGTCCGCTCGCCATCGAGGGCGAGCACCTGCTTGGCCCGAGCCTTACGACTGCGTGGCCAGAAGCGGGTGCCGCTGCCTCCGGCCAGGATGATGGGACGGAACTCGGGATGGTTGGACATTCCGTTTATGGTAACGGACGACAGAGCCGCTTGCTTTGCGGATCCGAAGCGGCTGCTGAAATCGGCCTACTGCTGCTGCTTTGGTGCAAAACGATAGGCATACAACAGCAGGGCGATGCCAACCATCAGTGGCACGATACCAATGGCAACGCCGACGAGGTGGTTGTCGTCATTCGCGATGCCAAGAAAGATCATCAGACCGATTCCCACGCCGGTGGTGATCAGTCCGCCGAGCTTGACACCTTCCAGCCGGCGGCGTCCCTGCAGCCGGTCCTCTTCACGCAGCAGCGCAATAGCGGCGTCCGCGCCGGCGCCCTGGCTCTCCGTCAGGCGGCGTACGGTCTCATTTCTGTAGTAGGCCTCGCGCTCTTTCCGGCGTCCATTAACGTAGGAGTTGATGGAGAGGTAGGAGTAGAGCGCGATCGCGGCGACGGCGAGAAAGACAAACACCATAACTTCTGGCTTGGCGTAATCCATGACGATCTCCTGGCTAACGACTGACTGCTTGCAACCGGTATGACCGGGCTGCCTGGGCGGCGGTTGCGTTTTCTTCGGGGTTCTTCAAAAAACAAAGAAAATGCAACCGCCAGTCCGGCACGTCGGTCGTACAGTTTCAGATGGGAATTGGCACCATGGACGCAGAGCTCGGCAAAGCGGCGGCGGACCGTGCAGATGTGGCACGGGTTCGGGGCGGCGATGTCGAAGCCTTTGCGGGAATCGTGCGCCGCTGGCAGACACCGCTGATCAATCTGGCGTATCGCTTTTGCGGCGATCGCGGCCGCGCCGAGGAGATGGCTCAAGAGGCGTTTCTGCGCGCCTACCGCGGGCTGGAGGGCTATCGCGGAGATGCCGCCTTTTCGACATGGCTCTTCGCACTGGCGACAAACCTTTACCGCAGCGAGCTTCGCCGCATACCGCAGCGGACAGTAGCTCTGGACGAAGCGCCCGAACCGAGAGATCCGGTTTCGATGACCGAAGTCCATGAGCTGCGGGACCGGGATCTGGCGGTGCGGAGAGCTGTGCTGGCCTTGCCGCCAAAGTACCGTGAAGCGTTGCTGTTGTTCTACTTTCACGAGATGGATGTTCCCGCCGCTGCGCAAAGCCTGGGCTTGCCAGAGGGCACTGTGAAGGCGCGGCTACATCGCGGAAGAGAGCTTTTGCGCTCAAAATTGCCGCGGTTGCTGGCGCTGACGCCAGAAGGAGTGGTGTGATGTCAGATATGGAACAGGACGACGAGTTGGACCGCATGCTTGCGCGAAGCTTTGGCCCGCCGCACTCCCGCGCCGCTCACGCGGAGAGTATTGAGCCGTCCTCCGGCTTCGCGGCTTCCGTGATGGAGCGGGTGCGCGAGGAAGCTGCTGCCGCGGCGGCGCTGGGACCGATACGGTTTCCCTGGCGTCGCGCCGTCCCCGGCATCTGCATGGTGGTGCTGGCGGTGGCAGTCTGTGCGACGTTGCTACTGCTGGCTTCGATCGGCGCCGTGCGACTTGCTTCTCATGCAGCCTTTTCCGTGACCACACAGAGTTCCCAGGGAGCAATCGCGGGATGGACGGAAACTGCGGCGCGGCTGCAACTGGGCTGGCTGGCGATTGGACTGATGATTGCGTTCGTGTTGTTCACGTTGTCGCGCGGTTTGATGGGAGGCCGGCAGCGCACCTGAACATTCTTTCGACAGGAAAAGGCCAACGCCATCCCGCAGCGTTGGCCTTTTGGCTTTCAGACGAGCTAGAGCTTCGCGACGAAGCTCCGCAGGCGCTCGAGCCCTTCCTCGACGTCTTTGTGCGAGACGGCGTAAGAAAAGCGAATGTGTTCGTGCGTGCCGAAAGGCTCGCCCGGGACGACGACAATGCCAGCCTCATGCAGCAGGCGGGTAGTGAGTTCGGCCGGTGTGGCGATGCCGGACTTCTTTAACAGCCCGGAGACATTCGGGTACGCGTAAAAGGCGCCCTCCGGCATAGTGCAGGTGAGCCGGGGATGCTGCGCAGGCCGGCAACGATGGTGTCGCGCAAGCGGATGTAGTCCGCGCGCATCTCGCAGACGCACTCCTGGGAGCCAGTCAGCGCCGCAATGGCGGCTTTCTGCACCATCGCAGCAGTGGATGAAGTCGATTGCGACTGCAGCTTGCTCATCGCGGCGATGATGGGTTTCGGTCCCAGCGCAAATCCGGCGCGCCATCCCGTCATGGCGTAGGTTTTCGAGAGCGAGCCCAGAACGATTACGTGCTCCTTCGCCTCTGTCACCGATGCGCCGGAAAACGGCGCTTCGTTGAAGATCAGGTAGGCATAACACTCGTCGAGCATCAGGTAAATGCCACGGCTGTGTGCGAGCCGCACGATTCGCTCCAGATCAGCGCGGGGGATCACAGCGCCCGATGGATTGGAGGGCGAGTTGAGGATGATGGCCTTGGTTTGCGGGGTGATGGCGCGCTCGATCGCTTCGGCGGTGACGCGAAAATTCTCGCTCTCGGCGGTCTCGACGTAAACAGGCTTACCGCCGGCGTACTGGATGATGTCCTTGTAGGAGACCCAGTAGGGAACGGGCAGGATGACCTCGTCGCCATGATCGATGAGCACCTCGATGGCATTGAAGAGTGCCAGCTTGCCGCCAGTGGTGAAGACCGCCTCCTCGGGCGTGTAGCTTGAGCCAAAGTCGCAGGCATGACGCTCCACGATGGCTTTGCGCACCTCGGCGATGCCGGAGACGACGGTATAGCGCGAGAAGTTGGCTTCAATGGCGGCGATGGCCGCGTCCTTGATATGGCGAGGCGTGGCGAAATGGGGCTCGCCAGCGCCAAAATCGACGAGTTTCGCGCCCTCGGCGCGCAACTTGGCGGCTGCGGCTGTCACGGCCATAGTGGCGGAGACTTCAATGCGGGCGATGCGTTGGCTCAGCTTCGGCGCGGACGCTGGAGGGGCGCTGGACTGCTTGGTATTGGCGAGGGTCGCGGTGGCGCTCATGCCACTAGTTTACAGGGCGTGCCCGGCTATGGCCTGGCAGCTTTTCGCCAATTTCTCTAGCTGAAAAATGACCGCAGTTGCGTCTCCACCATGCTGCCAAGGTAAGGGCGGTGCCTTCTCCACATGGACGGTCAGCACTCCGACGGCCAGTTCGAAAGTAGCTTCGACGCCCATGCCGGAGACCCGGTTGCCGTCCACCGTGAAACCGGAGCTTTTCAGTTCGCCCAGACCCTTGTCCAGAACTTCGGGAGTGACACCTTCGATTGTGTGAGTAGCCATCACCGTACTTTACGACGGAATCGGTCGCATGCGCTCAATCGGCGTCCGGCTCATCTTACCTTGTGCGGCCAGGATCGCGGCAACACGATCCAGGTCGGCTTCAGTGTCCACACCGATGGTGGTATGCGGCGTTTGCTCCACATAGATCGGGATGTTGTGCGCGAGCAGGCGAAGCTGTTCCAGGCGCTCCGTTGTCTCAAGCGGATGTGGCGGCAGCCTGGCGAAACGTTCCAATGCCGCGCGGCGATAGGCATAGAGGCCGAGGTGCTTGCGATACACCAATCCACCGGTACGCTCGCGGTCGAAGGGGATCGTGGAGCGCGAAAAATAAAGGGCATGTCCGTCCTCGGCAAGCACGACCTTCACGGCATTGGGGTCGGCAATCTCCTCCGGCGTGCATGGTGTCCACAGCGTCGTGACCTGCGCGTCGATCCCCGGCCGGTCGAATGGCGCAAGCAACGCGTTAATGTGCGCCGGACGCAGCATCGGTTCGTCCCCCTGGATGTTGACGACGATCTCCGAATCGATCTTCTGTGACACCGCATGGACACGATCGGAGCCGCTCTGCAGATCGGGTGAGGTTAGCATCGCCTCCCAGCCGTGATGCGCGGCCAACGCAATCACCTCTTCAGAGTCGGTTGCGATGACCACGCGATCGAGGCGAGGTGCCGCCAGAGCCGCTTCCACAATCCACTGCAGCATCGGCTTGCCGGCAATGTCGCGCAGCACCTTGCGTGGCAGCCGCGTGGACGCAAGGCGTGCAGGGATGACTCCGAGAATACGGTCAGACACCATGGACCTCAGCAAGGAAGAATAAGGCGCTGTCTCAGCGGGATTTCAGTCCGCGCATCAAAAGCTGGAGAAGCATGTCTGCATTTTCCAGCACAGTCGATGCTTCGCGATTTGTGTGAGCCAGCGGCACCCAGTATTCCATGAAGGCCTCTGCAAGACGGGCTGCGGTTTGAGACAAAGCGGTCTCCTGGGGTAGCCCGGGGATGAGGGCAAAGTCGCCGCCAGCGACGCCCCGCTCCAATACGCGTTCGATACGCGCGGCGAGACGGCCGCGGAATGCATCGCGACCAGCCATGAACTGCCGAGCAGAGAGCGTCCGGCCGCTCGGCGCGACGGAGTGGAAGAGGAAGACGCGACGGCCCACCCCGATATCCATCAACGCTCGAATCCAGCCCAGGATCAGCGCGCGGAGCTCTTGCTCCGGGCGAAGCCGCTCCATGTGCTCTTCGGGGTCAGCGAGAACACTGGTTTGCAGACGATCCGCCGCGGACTGCAGCAGCCCCTGCTTGTTCCCAAATTCGTTGTATAGGGTGCCGACACTCACCCCGACCTCGTCCGCGAGCTCGTGGACACTGACCTTGGAAGCGCCATATTGTTCGGCCAGGCGGTCGAAGGTGTCGAGGATATGCTCTCTGCGGCTTAGCCCTTGCATTGCAGGTCCATCCTATGCCAAATGAACAAATGAATTAATAGTTCAAATATTCACTAAAGTTGTATATGCAGAGCTGAATGGTCTGTTGCAGGATTGAACAAATTTGACAATTGTTCAATCGGCAATTGATCACATAGGAGCTTGCCCATGTCTGTATTTCGTTATGCCGGGCCCATTTACGGGTTGTTGATGCTCAGTCTGCTCTCCGGCGCGGCAGGGTGTGGCAGCAATCCTAGCAGCGCGTCGTCTGACGCAGTTTCGACCGCGGATACTACCAGCGCATCGACGGCGGTTGGCTCGGAAATGACCAACAGCCTGGCTTCGATGACCACGTCTCAGTCCGCTTCGGCGGATGCATCCGCAGCGGGGCGGGGCAGCGGCATCGTTGCCAATGGGCTGCCGGGCGCGAAGACTGCCGGCTGCGGCACGGTTGTTGTGAATGCGACCGACCCGAATGGCGACCCGACCGACGAAACAATCACGTACGCGGTGCCGGCCTGTGAATACACCGGCATCTGGGGGCAGGACTCGCTCAGCCTCACCGGTACGCTCGAGTTGGCCCTTATCGACGGCACTGGCTTCAACTTCAAGAGCACCGCAACGAACCTGATGTACAGCTTGACCAAGTCCGGTGCGACGTCCACCGAGACACGCAATGGGACACGCCAGATCACCGCCAGTGCGACTGAAGCAAGCATCGCGAACAGCATCACCACGGTCTTCAGTAAGGCGGCAGGTCAGCAGGGAACGCTCACGGATGATCTCACCGTCAGCTTCACGCCGACATCCGGCCAACTGATCGCAGGTCAACAGATACCCAATGGGAACGTACAGGCCAATGGCACTGTCTCCTGGCAGGGCACGAGCAACACCGATAGCTTCACTGTCACCACGGTCACGCCGCTCGCTTACGATGCATCATGCGTACCCGGCTCGGCCAGCCCGTTCGAAGCAGGTCAGCTGAAGGTTGCGGTGACTGCCAATGGCTCTACGGCCTACGGTAAAGTCACCTGGAGCAACTGTGGTGCTCCACAGATAACTGTCTTTTAATTCCGCGAGGAGGCGCACCTGCGGATGCCATGAAACGCGGGTATGCTCAACGGCATACCTGCTTAGTGGAGTTTCCCTCTTGCTACGGACGATTCGCTGGTCTTCAATTCTGCTTCTGATCCCCTGCCTTTTTCTGCCAATGCTCAGCCGCGCGCAGCGCAATCGGAATCTGACGCCGGAAGAGCGCGACAAGCTCATTGAGAAGCGCAATGCGATTGAGCAGGAACTGGAGTCGGTCGCTATCATTGACCGCAAGGTGATGGTGAAGATGCGCGATGGCAAGCGCATGGCGGCGGACATCTACCGGCCGAAGGACACCTCAAAGAAATATCCGATCATTTTCAGCCGCACGCCGTACAACTTCAATTACTGGGATGTCCGGCTGGGCGCGCCTGGAGATATGTCGAGCGAGCTCGATGCGGTAAAGCGCGGCTACGTGCTGATAGAGATGAACGAGCGCGGCCACTTCTTCTCCGAAGGCAACTACGACATCCTCGGCGCTCCACTTACTGACTCGGATGACGAACTGAACTGGATGTCTGCGCAACCGTGGTCGAACGGCAAGGTGGGACTGATCGGCTGCTCGTCGACGGCGGAGTGGCAACTGGCGGTGGCGGCACGGGGCAACAAGTCGCTGGCGGCGTTTATCCCGGAGAGCTTTGGCGCTGGCGTGGGCCGGGTGGGGAACTGGTACGAGCAAGGCAACTGGTACCGTGGGGGCGCCTTCCAGATGCTCTTTGCAGCGTGGATCTACGGCGAACAGAACCAGGTGCGGCCGATGTTTCCGAAAGATGCAACGCAGCAGCAGTTGATCGAGGCGTCGAAGATGTTCGATCTGTCGCCGCAGATGCCACCCGTGGACTGGGCAAAGGCGCTGGCGCATCTGCCGGAGGAAGACATTCTCAAGGCAGTCGATGGCCCGAAGGGCATTTATGCCGACGCGATGCCGGTGCCCACCGGGGGCCGGATGATCCAGCGAACGCCGAACGATCCGGCCTGGTTGAAGGGCGGGCTGTGGAATGATTCGGAGAAGATCAATGTCCCCGGTCTGTGGCTGATGACCTGGTACGACGTCTCCACGGGGCCGAACCTGGCGGCATATAACTTTGTGCGCAAGACGGCCAAGGGCGAAGTGGCGAACGAGCAGTATGCGGTGATCGCGCCGACGCTGCACTGCCAGTACAAGCGCGCCAGCGAACATACCGTCGTCGGCGAGCGCGATGTGGGCGATGCGCGGCTGGATTACGATGCACTGACCTACGGCTGGTTCGACCACTTCCTGAAGGGCGACGACAACGGCATTCTGAAGAAGACGCCGCGCGTGCAGTACTACACCATGGGGCTGAACAAGTGGCAGAGCGCGGATACCTGGCCGCCCGAAGGTGCCAAGCCGATGAAGCTCTACCTGGCCGGCGGGGGCAGCGCGCCCACGCTGCATGGCGACGGCGCTCTCGTGGCCGACCTCGCTAAGGCAGATCATCCGGATAAGTTCACCTATGATCCGTTGCACCCGGTGCCTTCGTACGGCGGCAATGTCTGTTGCACCGGCGATGCGATCCCGGGCAACGGCGGCGCACTGGACCAGCGCAAGATGGAGGAGCGGCCGGACATTCTGGTGTATTCCTCCGAACCGCTGAAGGAGGGTGTCGAGGTTGATGGGCCGATCGATACGACGCTCTATGTATCGAGCGACGTCAAGGACACCGACGTGACGGTGAAGCTGATCGATGTGCAGCCGGATGGCACGGCGTACAACATTGACGAGACGATCCAGCGGCTGCGCTGGCGCGATGGCTACAACCATGCGCCGGTATGGATGGAGCCGGGCAAGGTCTACAAGGTCGCACTGGGGCCGATGAACACCAGCAACTATTTCGGGCCGGGGCATCGCATCCGCATCGAGGTGTCGGGCAGCAACTTCCCGCGCTTCGACCGCAATATGAACACTGGCGGCAACAACTACGACGAGACCGTGGGCAAGATCGCGCATACGGAGATTCATCACTCGGCGGAGTATCCGTCGACGGTGGTGCTGTCCGTCGTAGATCACCATCAAGCGGCAAATTGACTCACTTTCCGGCCTTCCATAAGATAGGGGCTGGCCTTGGCGGCGTTCTGCTGCGTCTTCCGGCCTCCTTCAAGGCGGTGTAGCTCAGATGGTTAGAGCGACGGACTCATAACCCGTAGGTCGACAGTTCGATTCTGTCCACCGCCACCAAACTGAAGTCGATCGGAAAGGGTCCTCCTGAGTGATCTGGTTTCGCCGGTTGGTCGTTGCTGCGTTTCTCTGCGTCGTTTTCTATGTCGCCGCGGTTTGGGTGATCGATCGCACGCTTCCACTTTCGAATACAAGTGCCGCGCACTTTGACACGATCATCGTGCTTGGTTATCCGGCGAAGCCCGATGGGACGCCGCGGCCGGAGATGCGGGAGCGGGTGCTGGAGGGCGTGCGCGAGTACCGGGCCGGGGTGGCGCCCAGGATCATCGTGACCGGCGGAGCCGCGCACAACGAGTACGTGGAAGCGCACGTGATGGCGTAGCTGGCGGAGGCGCAGGGCGTTCCTGCGGATGCGGTCATTGAAGAGGGGCAGGCGCACGACACCATTCAGAATGCGTACTACTCGGTCCAGATCATGGAGGCGCATGGCTGGCACTCGGCCGAGGTGGTGAGTTCACCGAGCCATCTGCGGCGGGCGAGCCTGATCTTTGCGCATTTCCCGATTGCGTGGCGGATGCACGCTGCGCCGTGGCCGCCGGAGTATGGCTTCTTCAATCGCGCGTTTCATGAGTGGTACGAGGCGGTGGACACGGCACGCCTGCGGCTGACCAGCTTTCCCGAATCCCGCTTTCTACCGGCGCGTTAACCAGCCGGGTACCCTCCGCACCCCCCCTCCCCCGGGTGCCGGGCGGTTCCGGTCTAAGCCCTTTCCTTGCCTGGGTTTAGGCGGTCTCCCGAGGGCTAAATTCGTCATTCCAAAAAGTTTATCGGTAAATTCCTCCAAACAAATGAGTTAAGGACGATCGTTTGCACCGTTTACGGTGCCAACGAGTCGTCCGGCCCGTAAGTCTTTCGATCTACGATGTTTGCGGCTAAATTCGTCTGAGTAAAAGAGTTATGTCGGGATGCCTTGCTCTGGAGCGGGCACCTGTCGCGGCCAGTTTCGACTCTCTATTTCCATTGTAGCGAGTTGGACAGGGGGAATTGGCAGGTTTTTTTGGAAAGCCGAAGGCGTTGTTCCGGGATGGAACGGCTAACCGGCAACGACCATCCGGAAAGCTACCCGGCGCCCCCTCAGTGCGCCAGCGCCGGCTGGGGTGCGCCACTGAACTCCACGCGCAGCACAGTAATGTCATCGTTCTGACCGAAGCTCTGGGCGGCGGCTGCGATCTCCACCGCCGACTTGTGTTGCCGCATCAATTCGCTGATGCGCGCGAAGCCGAAGAGCTCGCGCGTCTCGTTCTGCGCTTCGACGATGCCATCCGTCAGCAGCGTCAGCCGATCTCCGGGCTGCAAGGCAAGCTGCATCACGGAGAACTCTGCATCCTCCGTCACTCCCAGTGGCAGCGCGCCTTCCATCGCTATCTCCTTGCCATTCCAATAGGGCGGCAGATGTCCCGCATTCGCCAGGGTGACGCCGCCATCCGGCGCGATATGCAGCGCCAGGCAGGTTGCATTCGCATCGCCGCGCCCGATCAGCCGGCGATTCAGTGACTGCAACATGCGCAGCGGATCCAAGTCCGTCTCCGCCTGATTGCGGATGGTGCCCACGATCAGCGAGACCAGCATGGCCGCCTTCAACCCCTTGCCGCTGACATCGCCGATGACAGCCAAAACGCTGCCGTCGTTTCCCGCGATGATCTGAAAGAAGTCGCCGCCCACCTGCTGCGCCGGACGGTACTCGCTTTCGAGCGCAATGCCGGGGATCACTGGCAGCGCTTCGGGAATCAGCACATGCTGCACCTGCCGTGCCTGCTCAATCTCCTGCTTGAGCTGCTCCCGTTGTCGCTGCGACTGCAGAAACCGCCGCAGCAGCAGCACGGTGATGATGGCCAGCGACAGGACGGTGGCGACCGCGTTAAGGGTGATCGCGATTCCGTAGGGGAAGAATGCACCTGGGAAATGCAGCACAACGAGTTCCTGCTGATACAGCGAGAGGACCACCAGCACTACGGCGGGAAGGGCCATCCATCCTTCGGCCCGGTCCTTGAGAATGCCACCAATCGTCACCCAGACCAGGAGTGCCCCGAGCAGCAGCTTGAGCGCGTAGGTGAGCGGCAACAGATAGGCGATGGCATGAACGGGAACCACGCTGCCGTAGAGCGGCCACCGCAACATAGCTGTCATCACGCCCAGCAGCACCACAAGTCCCCAGACTGCGCGGTGCAGCTGGAGACGATCGAGCCGGAACCAGTACGCCCAGAAGAGCACCCAAAGACCGATGTACGCCGGGGTCAGGATCGCATCCTCAATCAAGAACAGGGAGACGCCAATCCAGGTGGTGTAGTTTGTCACAACAATGACGGTCACGCGGGCCAGGATGGCCGCGCAGGTGAGGCCCAGCCAGAGATAGGCCGGCTCGCTGCGATCGAGCCAGAAGAGACCGAAGGCCACCAGCAGGGCCACCAACAGAATCGCTATCTCAACAAAATCAACATACAACGAGCGATTGACAGCGTCCCAGTCCAACTGAAGCAATCCGACGATAGCGGAGGCCTGGCCCAGCACGGGCGGCCCATGCAAGCCACCGGCATCCTGGTCGACCATCGGCGTGAAGGCGGCCATCCACATGCGGATGGCGATGGTTGCCGGGCCGGAGCTGACGTTCGCAGGTAGCGAAAAGGCTCGCGGCAACGCGACGTAGGCGGTGACTCCGTGCGAGGTGAACCGGCCGAACTGCCCGATGAGTTGACCATTCAGGTAGACCTGATACGCGTCGTCATAGTTGTCCGGCATCTTGAGCGTGAGCGCGGTCTGCCCGTTGTGAATCTCGGTGCGCAGCCGGTACCAGGCATAGCCGGAGTAGCCGCGATACCCCCGCGCTGTCCAGCCCGGAACGTAGCCGCTGCTGCCGATCTGGGGATCGTAGGATCCGGTCGGGGGTGTCAGATCCATCGTGCTCCAGGCGGAGTCATCGAAGCCGGGGTGGGCCCAGGCCATATCGTCGCCGGTGTGGAACTTCCACGGGCCGGTGAGTTCGACGGTGGAGTTGCCCAGTGTGACAACTTGAGCGTGCATTGCCGGCGTGCCCTGCGCCGCCGCCCGAGGCAATGAAACCCACAGGGGAGCCAGCAGCAAGAACCAGCCGATCGCACGCATGGCAGCGAGGGTAGCATTGCCGCCGCCCAGCGACAAAGTGCCTGAATTTAATGCGAAGGTGAGCTTGAGAACCGTGATGTCGTCGTCCTGAACCTGGAGTTGGTGGTCACAACAGAGGCCCGGAGACGTCTAAACGTGTGTCTTTCCAGCTGCCCGGGCATAGCACGGAACGTGTAGGGAGACGGTTGCGGGCTCTGCGCTATCATTTTGGTAACAGGTGGTCCATGTCCAAGTCTTTCCAGCGGTCGATTTTTGGGGTTTCCTTGCTTCTTCTCCTGCTTACGATATGGGGCAGCGTGCGCTCCGGTGTGCGCGCGGACCAGAAAGACGGCGCCTACCAGGAGATGGAGGTGTACAGCGAGGTTCTGAACAAGATCCAGAACGACTACGTTGTGGACCCGAACATGAGCAATGTGACGGTGGGCGCGCTGCATGGCCTGCTGGAGTCGCTGGATTCGGATTCGAGCTACCTGACGCCTGCCGAATACAAGCTATACAAGCAGCATCTGAGCGAGGGCACGGCGCAGGTCGGGCTCAATGTCTCCAAGCGTTATGGCTATGCGACGGTGGTCTCCGTGGTGAAGGACAGCCCCGCCGATAAGGAACAGATTCAAGACGGAGACCTGATCGAGGCGATCGGCGGGCAGTCGACGCGCGAGCTGTCGCTGGCGATGATCCGGCTGCTGCTGGAAGGACCGGCGGGGACGAATGTGACCATCTCTGTGGTGCGGCCCCGCAAGCCGGAGCCGGACAAGGTGACCATGACACGGAGCGTGGTGCCGGTGCCTGCGGTGAGCGATCAGCTTTACGAAAATGCGAGCATCCTCTACGTCAAGCCGAATGCGCTGACCAAGGAGCGCGTGAACGAGATCGAGAGCAAGCTGAAGGCCCTAGGCAAGGGCGACAACAAGGAAACCAAGAAGGTCTTGCTGGATCTGCGCGACGTTGCCGTTGGCGATGAGACGCAAGGGATCCGGCTGGCGAATTTCTTCCTGCAGAACGGGACGATTGCGACCTTGAGCGGCCAGAAGTATCCGAGCGAAACCTTTACGGCAGAGAAGTCGAAGTTTCTCACCGCCGTTCCGCTGGTGGTGCTGGTGAATCATGGGACATCGGGGCCGGGCGAGCTGGTGGCGGCGGCGATCCTGGATAACAAGCGCGGCGATGTGGTGGGTGACCGGACCTTCGGTGAGGGCTCGGTGCAGAAGACGATGGAGCTGCCGGATGGTTCGGCGCTGATCCTGTCGGTGGCGAAGTATGCCGCGCCGAACGGCAAGAAGATCCAGGACGACGCGGTGCAGCCGAATGTGGTGGTGGCATCGAACGACGATGACGATGACGACAGCCAGCCCGCTACGGCAAAGGCCGGCGGTTCACCGGCGCCGGCAGTACAGAAGGCGCAGCCGGATGATCAACTGAACAAGGCGCTGCAGGTTTTGAAGGCGAAGGCTGCCTAAAGACGCGGATAAGAAATCGAAGGGCTGCCATGCCCGGGCATGGCAGCCCTTTTCACGTCTTGCGTCAGGTTAGATGACCAGAGATCCTTTCGCTAGGCTGCTGCCTTGTTGGCCTTGAGAGCTTCCGGATTGATCTTCTTCGCGATTCCGTTCAGCTTCTTATCCGCGGCTTCCTCCTCTTTCAGAGTTTCGTTGAGCAGGGAAGCTATCTCTCCGTGACCGAGAAGAGTGGCGTACTCGCGAACCGATCCGTAGCCTGCCATTTCGTAGTGCTCGACTCTTTGAGCTGCTGAGATGAGTGCGGCGTCCCGGACAGGACTCTTGTCCAGTTCCTCCAAAACCTCAGAGCCCTCTTCAAGAACCCCCTCCATACCGTGGCACTTCTTGCCTTTGGGGCTCTTGCCGAGAATCTCGAAGATCCTATCGAGGCGTTCAATCTGGCCTTCTGTCTCCTCGAGATGACTTTCAAAGGCGCTTTTCAAGTCCTGAGATACGGCAGCCCGAGCCAACTTCGGCAGGGCCTTGGTGATCTGCTTCTCCGCGGAATAGAGATCCTTCAATTCGTCCAACAAGAGTTCATCGATGGTGTTTACACTCATGTGTGTTCCTTTCCATACAACAGAGTCCTGGCTGATTTGGCGCGAGAACAGTCGGGTACCAGCGCACTTGTTGTTCTGATGCCTGAAGGTTTGGGATTTGGTAGCTGTCACGGCGACTTGTACTTCGATCCTGTCGATGCCGTTTGTGGTGTGGTAGCGGCACGGAGCCGAGCGCCGGCCAGATTCCTCCACCGGGGCGGTGACTTCGCCTGCACCGTGTCAGGTGCTATCCTCGGCCACGAGCGTTGCGCTGATTCGTGCCATTGACTGAAGACACCAAAGCAACACATCCCGGGAGAGTCCGGGCGGAGGGTTTCGTCCTCCACTGCGCCGGAGCGTGCGCATCCATGGCCGGCGCAAGGTGGCTGGCAGCGTCGCGCTGCTGCTGCTGGTGGTGCTGGCGGCGGCGGCGGGGGCTCTGGGTGGATTGACACTGGTCTACTCGGTGGATCTGCCGCAGATTGCGGATCTGGAACGCTACAAGCCGCTGACGACCACCGAGCTGTACGACGTGCACGGGCAGTTGTTCGGCTCCTTTGCCATGGAGCGGCGCAGCGTGGTGCAGTACGACGATTTTCCGCCGATTCTGCGGCAGGCGGTGATCTCGATCGAGGACAAGAACTTCGAGAGCCACTGGGGTGTGAACCTGTTTCGCGTGGCAGGGGCGGCGTATCACGACCTCACCTCGCGCGGGCGGGCGCAGGGCGCTTCCACGCTGACGATGC
This sequence comes from uncultured Acidobacteriaceae bacterium, assembly GCA_963815025.1. Classification (GTDB taxonomy): domain Bacteria; phylum Acidobacteriota; class Terriglobia; order Terriglobales; family Acidobacteriaceae; genus KBS-83. The sequence continues at coordinate 168,301 of CAWFFD010000004.1, forward strand.
AACTGGCGCGCAATCTGTTTCTCTCGCCGGATCGGACTTTCCGACGCAAGCTGCAGGAGGTGTTTCTTTCCATCCAGATGGAGCACAGCTTTACCAAGCAGCAGATCTTCACGCTCTACGGGAACCAGATTTATCTGGGGCATGGCGTGTACGGCTTCGAAGCCGGGGCGAGCTATTACTTCAGCAAGCCGGCGCGCGATTTGACGTTGCCGGAGGCCGCGCTGCTGGCAGGTCTGCCCAAGGGGCCGGTGGCGTACTCGCCGATTCTGAATCCGGACCGCGCGTTCCGGCGCCGGAACACGGTGATCAACGCGATGCTGGAAGATGGCGCCATCACCACAGCGCAGGCCAACGAGGCGAAGGGTGCGCCGCTGGGGCTGCACCTGGCACCGCCGCCGAACAGCATGGCTCCGTGGTTTGTGGAGGAGGTGCGGCGCGAGCTGGAGCGGCAGTTCGGCACGGAGACGGTCCACGAGGCGGGACTGAAGGTCTACACGACGCTGGACATGACGCTGCAGCAGACGGCGAACCGCGCCGTGCTGGATGGGCTGGCCGCGTACGAGCGGCGACGCGGATGGCGCGGACATCTGCTGAATGTGCTGGCATCGGGCGAATCGATGGAGAGCTTCCGGCATCCGGACTGGAGCCTGCCGATCGCGCAGGGGGCGTACTTTCACGGGATGGTGGTGGGTGTGCTGGACGGGCGGGTGACGGTGAAGATCGGCGACGCGCGGCTGGGGATTCTTCCCGACGACTGGGCATGGACCGGTGAGAAGGACCCGACGAAGCTCTGCAAGGTGGGCGACATCGTCTACGTGCACATCACCAGCTCACCCAGCGATCCGGTACTGGAGGGAACGCTGGAGCAGGACTCCGGCGCGCAGGCGGCGCTGATGGCGGTGGATAACTCCACCGGCGAGGTCCTAGCCATGGTTGGCGGGCGGGACTTCAACCTGTCGCAGTTCAACCGCGCGACGCAGGCGGAGCGGCAGACGGGGTCTTCCTTCAAACCTTACGTCTACACTGCGGCGATCGAAAGCGGCGCGACGCCGCAGGAGATGATTGCCGATACGCCCGCGACCTTCCAGACGCCGGGCGGCCCCTATACGCCGCACGATTACGAGCCGAACTATCTGGGCAATATCACGCTGGAGAAGGCCTTTGCGGAGTCGCGGAATATCCCGGCGCTGCGGCTGGCGGAGCGGGTGGGGATGCGGAAGGTGATCGACGTGGCGCATCGTTTCGGCATCACGCGCGACATTCCTCCATACCTGCCGGTGGCGCTGGGCTCGGTGGAGGTGACGCTGGCGCAGCAGGTGGCGGCCTACAGCAGCTTTCCCAACGATGGCGTGCGCGTGACGCCACACCTGTTGCGGCGGGTGACGAGCGCCGATGGAATGCCGATGTATGAGGACGAGGCGCAAGTGAATGAGTCCACCAGCGCGAAGACGGCGCGGACGATGATGATGTTGCTGCGACAGGTGACGACCAGCGGGACGGCGGGTGTGGCGAAGACATTGAATCATCCACTGGGCGGAAAGACCGGGACCACCAACGACTTTACGGACGCGTGGTTTCTGGGATTTTCGCCGTCGGTGACCTGCGGTGTGTGGATGGGCTATGACACACGGCAGTCGCTGGGCGATAAGGAGACGGGCGCGCGGGCGGCGCTGCCGGTGTGGATGGATTTTATGAAGGCGGCCGATGTGGGCAAGGATGATGAGCGGTTTCCGGGGGAATAGGGCAGGCTGCAGATTTAAGTGTCCATGATAGACTTAGTCCAGTGGACTAAGTTGGAGAGAGTGACATGCAAAGTTATAACATCCATGAAGCCAAGACCCAGCTCTCCCGGCTGGTGGAGCAGGCGGCCAAAGGCGAATCGTTTGTGATCGCCAAGGCGGGCAAGCCGATGGTGAAGGTGATCGCTCTGGATGCGCCGGAGCCGTCGCAAATGAAGCGGTTCGGGTTCATGGCCGGCCAGATCAAGGTACCCGCGGACTTCAACGTTCTCGGCGCGGAAGAGATCCAAAAGCTGTTCGAGGGCTGAAACGTGAAGCTGCTGCTGGATACCCATTTGCTGCTTTGGGCGGCGGAGAGCATTGAGCGCGTGCCGCCCGGCGTCCGTATATCGATGGCCGACCCGGAGAACGAGTTGCTTTTCAGCGTTGCGAGCCTGTGGGAGATCGCCATCAAGAGCAGTCTGAAGCGGCCCGACTTTCAGGTCGATGCGCGTGTGCTGCGCCGTGGGCTGATCGATAACGGATACCAGGAGCTGCCGATCCTCAGTGAGCACGCGGTTGCCATTGACGCTTTGCCACCGATTCACAAAGACCCGTTTGACCGCCTGCTGATCGCGCAGGCGACAGTCGAAGGGATCACTCTGCTCACCGATGACACAACGGTGGCGCAATATCCCGGCCCGGTGCAGTTGGCATAGGAATCTTCCGCGCTGCTGGTTCAGCATTTGTGTCTCCGTGTGATACAAATGCCGACTATCCCCACCTGATATCTTCACTCGTTGCGCAGGGCCACCATCGGTTCTACGCCGGCGGCGCGGCGTGCTGGAATCAGCGATGCGAGCAGTGCTGCGAGGCTGAGCAGAAGCGTGGCTGACGCCAGCATGACCGGATCCCACGGCCTGACTCCGAAGAGCTGATCGCTCATCAGCTTGCCCGCGCCGATTGCAGCGGGAATGCCCAGTGCGAGCCCAATGCCGATCTGCGAAAAAGCACCGCGCAGCACCATGCGGACCATCTGCCAGCGGTCGGCGCCCAACGCCATCCGCAGACCGATTTCGCTGGTCCGTTGCTCGACGTTGTAGGCCATCACTCCATAGAGCCCGACAGCCGCGAGGACGAGGCCAAGCACGCCGAAGAGCGTGGTGAGAGTGGCGATCATGTTCTCCTGCTGAAAATCGTCGCTCACGATTTTGTTGTAGGAGCTCACGCCCTGGAAGGCCAGGTTGGAATCCACGCTAGCCAGCGCCTTGCGCACGTGTTCTTCCATGCCCGGGGGATTGCCGGGCGCCCAGATCACGATGTTGTAGAGGAAGTGCGACCATATCTCGCCGGCACGAAAGTTGGGGTCGTCGTAGTTGACGGTTTGCGCCTCGGGCAGCCAGAACATAGGGCCTACAGGCTCTTTGTAGTCGCCGGTCATATAGCGCATGTCGCGCACCACGCCGACGATTTCGTAGTAGGAGGAATACTGGATTTTGTCGGGGCCGAAGTGCTGCCCGACGGGATTCTGGCCTTTGAAGTACCGGCGGGCGAAGGCCTCGTTGACGACGGCGACTTTGCGTGTGGTTGCAGTGTCGTCCTCAGTGATGGGACGGCCGAGCACCATCTTCGCACCCAGGGCCTCGAAGAAGCCGGGTAGCACGCGTGCCCAGCCGGCGCTGGTATCTTCCTTCGCGCCGGGCTCCGGGCGGCCCTCGACGCGGATACGGTCGTTCCAGCTATCGCCCGTCATGGGCGCATAGAGGGCCGGAGCGGCCATGCGCACACCGGGAATCTGCTCGAGGCGCTCGGTGATCTGCCGGAACATCGGCTCCATCTGTTCCGGCTTGTAGTTGCCCAGCGTCGGGTTGATCCACGCAATGTAGCGGCCCTCGGTTTCGAAGCCGAAGTTCTGATGCTCCAGATTGCGCAGGCTCTGCGCGAGCAGTGCGGCGGCGGAGAGCAGCACGAGCGACATGGCAGCCTGCGCGATGACCAGCGACTTCTGCGTCCAGGAGCGCCGGCCGCCCACCGAACGGTTTGCGCCTCGCAGCGCCTCGACGGGATCGGCACGCGAGGTCATCCACGCCGGCGCGATGCCGAAGAGGACCCCGGTGAGGAGCGAGATGCCCAACGCGAAGAGCAGCACCGGCCAGGACGGCGCCGCGCTGACCGGCACGTAGTTTGCGGAGCCGCTGAGATGGAAGGCCAGAAACAGAATCAGGCGGGTGCCGGCGTACGCCACGCCGATGCCGAGTGCTCCGCCGATGACGGCCAGCAGCAGACACTCCACCAGCGCCTTGCGCACCAGCCGCGGCCAGGAGGCACCGAGGGCTACGCGGATGGAGGTTTGCGCGCGATCCTTCAGGCCGCGGGCGAGCAGCAGATTCGCCAGATTGCCGCAGGCCACCAGCAGGACACATGCTGCGGCGATCAGAAGCAGCTTGAGACCGTCCTGATATTGATCCCGCATGGCGGCGACGCCCGCGCCGCCGGGAATCAGGTGGAGTGTCTGCTGCTGCCAAAGCTGCTTTTCGGAGGGCTGCATATCGGGCACGTGGCTGGCGAGCCAGTCGTGGAACTCCACTTTGAGTTTGGCTTCGAGCGACTTCGGATTCACGCCGGGGCGCACCCGGCCGACGATGTCGAGGAAGTTGCGGTCTGGGCCCTTCAGGTGCGCTGTGGCTCCATCGATGAGCGGTTCCTTGGTCAGCGGCAGCCAGAAATCGGGCATGCCCCAACCCGCCAGCTTGGCGCCGAAAAATCCGGGCGGCGCGACGCCGATAATGGTGAAGGGATGGCCGTTGATCTGATAATTGGCACCCACGACGGAGGGATCGGAACCGTACTTCTGCTGCCAGACGCGGTAGGTCATGACCGCGACGGGCGCTGCGCCCTCCTGATCGTCCGCGTCCGTCGTGAGGCGGCCGATCCAGGGCTGAATGCCCAGCGTCTTAAAGAAATTTCCGGAGACGTACTCGCCGTTGAGCGTGTCCGCCTGCGCCTGTGATCCGGCGCGGCGGACGCCGAGCGGGGCGTTGCCGGCCTGGAGTGCAGCGAGATCGAGGAACTCCGGGGTGTGCTCGCGGAAGTTCTTGTATGCCTCCCAGGAGAAGAGCGAGAAGTCTCCGTCTTCGCCCTGGGTGTATCCGCCCCAGTTGCAGCAGCGGATCTTATCCCCAATTCTCCACAGCTCATCCGGCCTGGTGACCGGCAGGGACTTGAGCATCACCTGCTGCACGAGGGTGAAGATCGCCGTGGTGGCTCCAATGCCGAGGGCCAGGGTGACGACCGCCGTGGTTGTGAATCCGGGTGCCTTTCGCAGTTGCCGCAGCGCGTCTCGTAAATCCGCCAGCACGTGTCCCCCTCATCCCTCTGGGTGAGTTTGGAAGTTCTACCTGGAGTACGGGAGGATGGCTTTTCCGGTTCCCGGGGAAGTGCCGGCAGCCGCAAAAGAATGAGGCCCGCGCCGTTGAGACGCGGGCCCCCTGTCACTGCTTACGCTTGGTTACTGGGCTGCTTTACCTTCGCGGAAGAGCTGAGAGACCGCGCGGACGAAGGCGCGGGAGGTGGCTTTGGTAGGCACCTTGCCGGAGAGGATGTCTTCGTAGTGGATATCCCGGCCGTAGTAGGCGGCGGTGTCGTCCTTGTTCTGGTTGATGTAATCACCGGTGAGGTCGAGGCCGGCGAAGAGTCCCTTGCTGCGGGAGTAGGTGAGGAACTCGGCGTTGGCGAGCGCGGAGATGGATGCCTGCGAGTTGCGGCCGACCGGACCGGCAGAGGCGGCGATGTCGCCACCCAGCTTGACCTTCTCATTCAGCATGTCCTGCGCGCTCTTGTGGTTGGTGCCGACCAGGACGAGGTCGGTCGATTGGCCGCCGGCCTGGAAACCGAAGCTCGCGCCGGTGATCTTAATGAAGACCGGAGCGCTCCAGCGATGGTGATTGCGGCAGGTGGCCAGACCCTGGCCGTACTGGCCGCCCACGATAAAGGCGCCCTTCTTATAGCCGGGCACAACCAGAACGCAGGTGGCTTTGGCGGCGACCCATAGGGGCACGCCTTTGTCCGGCGTGGCCATCAGTTCGCGCACGACGGCGGTTGCGGCATCGATACGGTCGGTGATTTTCTTGTCGACGTCTGCGGCCGAAGCGACGCCGGTAAGCGTGGCGGCGATGCAGAGCTGGCCTAAGAATTTGTTCAAGAACTTGCGCATTGAGAATTCCTCCCAAGAGTTACGACACCCGAGATGCTAGACCATTTCACGGCTACTGGATAGTAGCGGACTTTTTTGCGCGGTGTGACTTTTCTTAACGGAAAAGTCACGTGGAGCAGAGCGCTGGGGCATACACCGGCAGTGAAATGGCCCACACCTGAAGTGACAAAATGCGGGTGAAGATTCCCGATGAGATGCAGTCAGGGCGGTGAGACGTCAGTCGTCAGGGGTGTTTGAGATGCCGCAGATAGCGGCGGGCGGCCAGGACATCGCGTCCGATCTGCTCACGCAAGGCTTCTGGCGAGGGCCACTGGCGCTCATCGCGCAGGCGGGCGAAGAAGGTGAGGCGGAGGGGCGTGGTCTCGGTCAGGTCGACGGGGAAGTCCGGGGGACTGAAATCCAGCAGATGGCTTTCGATGGCGAAGGAGGCATCGGCGAAGGTGGGGCGGGTGCCGACGTTGGTGACCGCATCGAAGCAGAGCTCGTCGGGGCAGATTTCTCGCGTCCGGCAGACCGGCAGCGATCTGCATGCGGGTGACGTAGACGCCTGCGGCAGGGACAAGGCCGTCATACGCAGCGAAATTGATCGTGGGGACGGTGAGGCGGCTGCCGATGCCACGTCCGTGCGCCGGGGTGCTGAGGATGGAGAAAGGCCTGCCCAGGAGCCAGCGGGCGCGGCGCATGTCTCCTGTGGAGACAAGTTGCCGGATGAGGCTGCTGGAGACGTCCATGCCGCGGATCTGGAGCGCCTTGTAGATGTGAACGGCGAAGCCGCACTCGCTGCCGAGGGTGCGGAGTTCGTCGACACCGGCCCGGGCGCGATGGCCGAAGCGGAAGTTGTCGCCCTCGTGCACCTCGACGGCGCGCAGCTGTTGGAGCAGCACGTTGCGGGCGAAGGCTTCGGCGCTCTGCTGCGAGAAGGCAGCGGTGAAGGGAAGGACGGCGGTGGCGTCTATGCCGGTGGTGGCGAGCAGATCGAGGCGCTCGGCCAAAGTGGGCGTGATGAGGCGCGGCCCGGCGCCGGGACGCAGCAGGTGCGTGGGGTGCGGCTCGAAGGTGACGGCGAGCGAGCGTGCGCGGAGTGCATGAGCTCGCTCGACGACCCGCGCCAGCAGGAAACGATGGCCGAGGTGGACACCGTCGTAGTTGCCGACGCTCACGACGGTGCTGGGGAAGTCGGCGGGGAGGTCCGGAAGGCCGGCGTTGGCGGGGTTGTGGAAGATCTGCATGGGCGGCTAGAGCTCGATGGGAACGCGCAGGCCGTCATAGGCCAGGCGGATGGAGGCGGGCAACTGCGGATCCATTTCCGCGTGCATGACTTCGTGCGACATGTGCGTGAACCAGGTCTCTCTCGCGCCGATGCGCTGTGCCCAGCCGATGGCCTCAGAGATGGTGGCGTGGGTGGGATGCGGCTGCGGGCGCAGGGCGTCCAAGACTACTACCTCGACGCCTTCCAGCAAAGGCATGCTTGCGTCGGGAACGTTGTTCATGTCGGTGAGATAGGCTGCGTTGCCGAAACGATAGCCGGTGACTCCGAGCTTGCCGTGCAGGAGGGGCACCGGAGTGAAGGTAGACCCGGCCACGTGGACCTCTCCATTGAGGCGCCGCAGCTCGACGCGCGCGCGCGTGGGATAGGTGGCGTTGGCGGAAAAGGTGTAGGAGAAGACGCGCTCCAGCACATCGGCGGTGTGTGCGTCGGCATAGAGCGGCATTTTGTGATCGCGATGAGCAAAGGTCAACGGACGCAGATCGTCGAGTCCCAGGATGTGGTCGGCGTGCGGGTGGGTATAGAAGACAGCGTCAATATTGCGAATGCCGAAGCGCAGCGCCTGCTGGCGAAAGTCAGGGCCGGTGTCGATAAGGACACGATGCTCGTTGCCATCCTGCTGCCATTCGACGGCGACCGATGGGCGGAGACGCTGATCGCGTGGATCGGTGGAGGTGCAGACGCGGCAGCTACATCCCAGCGTCGGCACACCCATAGATGTGCCGCTGCCGAGAAACAGGATGCTGGCGTGGGCGGGCAGGCGAGCGCTCCTACCGTTTCGGGGGCTTGGCGGCCGGGTTGTGGGCGCTGGAAGAGATCGCGTTGGTGATCTCCATGAACATCATGCGCAGCTCGAAGAGCGCGTTCTGCAACAGACGCTGTTCCTTGTCGCTGAGATTGCCCTTGGTCTTTGCGACCAGCACGCTGAGCATGTCGATGCTCTGGCGCGCGCCGAGGATGTCGACGCGGGGCTGCTCGCCGGGCTGGGTGCCCGCGCCCATCTGAAGTGCAGCGGTCATGTAGAGGGACTGAACCAGCGCCTCGAAGTTCACCTCCGTGCCACGGCCGCCGAGGCCTTCGCGCGCGGTGGGATTGGCCTGGGAGATCATGTCGTCGAGCTTTTTGGAGGAGGCGCGATAGTCGGCATCCTGCTGGGCAGCCTCGGCGGCGGTCGGCAGGGGCGGCTCGTCCACTGCATCGAGCGCCGGGTCTTCTGCGGGGAGAGGTTCGAGATTGCGGTTGACGACTTCCTTCTCCACCGGTGGGGCGGTCTGGACGAGTTGTGGACCGAGTTTTGCCTCTGATTGCGGCTCGGAGCTGGGCGGGGCTGCGGGCGTTTCTTCAGCCGTGGAGGCGCCTTCGCGCAGATCGCCCTCAATGGTGAACTTGCGACGATCGGTGACGGTGAAACCGGATGACTGGTCGGACATGGTGAATGAACCTTCCTATGAGGGTTGCGTAGCGGACCGCGCAAGCGGTGGATGGGTGACGAGTGTGGCGGTGCCGCCGGGGTAATCGAGAGTGGGCTGCCGTTCGACTGCCTCACTACGCACAATGCCGAGGCCGTAGCGTGTGCCGTTGAAGAGAGCGGTGCTGGTGATGCGGCCTGCTACGGCGCTTTCGCCGGCGGCGGTGAGCTCGAGCGGCAATGCAGCCGGCTCTGACGAGAGAGTGAACTGCGCGAGGCGACGATGCACGGCGCCGCGCGAGCGAATGCGCTCGACGATCTCCTGGCCGAGGTAGCAGCCCTTGGTGAAGTGCAGCGCGCGGGTCTGACTGGTCTCCTGCGGGAGATAGCGCTCGCCAATATCGACGCCATAGCGCGGCGTGGCTTCGAGCACGCGCAGAGCCTCCGTCGAGTGAATGCCGCAGGGAAGAGCGCCGGCGGCGAGCAGCACATCCCACAGCATGCGGACGCTCTCGTTGGCGCACCAGAGCTCGAAGCGTGACGATGCGGCAGGGATATCCGCCGGTGACTTGAACGGGTACGCCGCAGATGCGTGTTTGCACGAGCCAGAGTGCGCCGGGCGTGGCGGCAGTTAGCGCTGCGGCTTCTGGAACGGACACGCCGAGGGCGGCGAGCAACTGTGGAGCAACGCGGGCCGGCGAGACCGAGGGCGGTGCGTGTGGCTGAAACATCCTCGAGCGCCACATCGTCCATGATGATGAAGTGATCGAAGTGCGCCATGAGCGCCGGGATCTGACTGCGGTCGGTCATGAGCAGCAGTTGGTCAGCGAGGCTGTAGGCGTCGCAGTCGCCGAGGATGCGGCCCTGCGCATTCAGGACAAAGCTGTAGTTGCCGGAGCCTTCGGGCAGGCTCTGGATGTTGTTGGTGAGCATGCCGTTGAGCCAGCGGACCCGATCCGCACTGCCGACGGCGATCTGCCCGCGATAGCCGAGGTCGAAGGCTCCCACGCCTTCAACGAGAGCAGCCAACTCCTGAGAAAGGGTGCTGAAGACGGGAAACGTGAGGCCGCCGGCGAGTTCCTGCAGGGACGTGGCGGTTCCACCGAGGGCTTGCGCCAGGGCGGTGGGCGCGCTCACCGAAGGGGTGGAAGCCGCGTCTGGTGAGGTAGCAAGGGTTGTGGTTGGAGTGTCCTGCATAGCGGAAGCCTTCATAAAATTATAGCCTTCAGGAAGCAGGCCGGCAGCGGGCGCGGAGACGGGGATGCAATGGGATTGAAGACAACACGAGCCGCGCGTGCGGCGATGGCGGCAGGACTGCTGGCTACCCTGCCGCTACTGGCGCAACAGACGGGCGCCCCGGCGCCACCACAGGGGCAGCAGTCGCAACAGAAGCCGGCACCAGAGAAGCCCGACCAGAAAATAGACGGAAAGATAACCCCGGGACAGGCGAAGGAGCTATTCGCGTCGGTCGACCAGATCCTCTCTTTCGCCAGCAAGGACAGCGATCTTTCGATCCGGCACTCGGTCAAGCGGCGGATGACAAACCGCGCCGAAGTGGAGAATTACATCCTGAGCAAGATGAAGGATGACAAGGATGCGGCGCGGCTGGAGAGCTCCGAGATCGTACTGAAGAAGTTTGGGCTGCTGGACCGCGACTTCCAACTGAAACCGTTCATCGTGAGCCTGCTGACGGAGCAGATTGCGGGCTATTACGACAGCAAGACCAAGACGGTGAACATGCTGGACTGGATTGCGCCGGATGAGCAGAAACCGGTGCTGGCGCATGAGCTGACGCACGCGCTGCAGGACCAGCATGTGGACCTGGAGAAGTGGAGCGACCAGAGCAAAGACTCCATTGCGAAGAATGTGGACGAGGACAACGACCACCTGCGCACGGACGAAGCCGATACGGCGCGCGAAGCGGTGGCCGAGGGACAGGCGATGGTGGTCTTCCTGGACTGGGGTTTGGCGCCCAAGGGGCAATCGCTGGCGAAGCTGCCGGATATTGCGGGGCGACTGGACGACCTGGACGCCGATGACAGCGATTCGCCGGTGATGAAGCGGGCTCCGCTGCTGCTGAAGGAGTCGCTGCTGTTTCCCTATCGCGAGGGGCTGAACTTTGAGCAGGTAGTGCTGAAGGATCAGGGGGCGAAGGAGGCATTTGCCGGCACGCTGGACCGGCCGCCGGGGACGAGTTACGAGATCATGCATCCGCGGGCGTGGGAGCGGCAGGAGCATCCGACGCTGCTGGCCATGCCGGACATTCATCCGCTGATCGATGCGGAGTATGCGCCTTATGACATTGGCGTGATGGGCTCGCTGGATGTGCGGATCCTGACACAACTGTTTGCGGGCAAGGATGAAGCGGAGCAACTGACGCCGGAGTGGGACGGCGGGATGTACTACGCGGCGCAGAGCCGCGCGGCGAAGACACCGGAGCAGAAAGACTCGACGAAATCGGTGGCGCTGCTGTACCTGTCGCAGTGGAAGAGCGAAGAGGCGGCGGCGCAGTTCGCGGCGGTCTACGCGAGCGATTTGAAGAAGAAGTATAGGGACGTGCACATCCAGCCGAAGGATGAGAGCGAGGGCGATTCGGGAGAGAGCGTCTTCACAACCGAAGAGGGACCGGTGGTGATTGCGACGGTGGGGCGCGGAGTGTTCATCAGCGAGAGCTTTCCGCTGCCTCTGGCGCGGAAGCTGGAACTGGCGATGACAGGAGCGCTGCACCATAGTGGCGAGCAGCAGGCGCGGGATGCGATGCCGGCTTTGACCCACGAAACGCCGGAGTTGAGCGAGAACCTGGTGCATCTTCTGAGCAGTTATGGCATGGTGCGGGCGGCACTGCATCGTTAGAAGTCTCCCATGCAGAGCTTGGTCAAAGTGGACGGTATACTTACGTTTCCAACTTAATTGTCCGGAGCATGCTCCAGCAGGGGCACAGCGGGCGCGGAGAAAGATTTGCAGCAGGCAGAGATCGGGATTATTGGCGGCAGTGGACTCTATTCCATGCCGGGCCTTACGGACACACAGGAAGTTGCCGTGCAGACTCCGTTTGGCGAGCCCTCGGACAAGGTAGTGCTGGGCAAGCTGGAAGGGCGCAGCGTCGCGTTTCTGGCGCGGCATGGACGCGGCCATCGGCTGCTGCCGAGCGAGATCAACTTTCGCGCAAACCTGTTCGCGATGAAGCTGCTGGGCGTGGAGCGCATCATCTCCGTTTCGGCGGTGGGCTCGTTGAAGGAAGAGCACAAGCCGACGGACTTCGTGGTGCCGGACCAGTTCATCGATCGCACCTTTCTGCGCACGAGCACTTTTTTCGGCGAGGGGATCGTGGCGCATGTGGCATTCGGCGATCCGGTTTGCGGCGTGGTGGCGAAGACGATTGCGGACGCGTGCGATGCCGAGAGCGTTGTGGGCAAACGCGGCGGCACGTATGTCTGCATGGAAGGGCCGCAGTTCTCCACGCGCGCGGAGTCGAATCTGTATCGCAGCTGGGGCGCCGATGTGATCGGCATGACCAACCTGCAGGAGGCGAAGCTGGCGCGCGAAGCGGAGATCTGCTACGCGACAATGGCGATGGTGACCGACTACGACTGCTGGCGTGCGGGGCACGATGACGTGACGGTGGACCAGATTGTCGCGGTGATGCACCAGAATGCCGCCAATGCGGCGAAGGTGTTGCGCGCACGCGGTGCGGACCGTGCCCACGGAGCGCACATGCGCGTGCGCGAGCGGCGTTGAAGTATGCCATCCTGACCAGCCGCGATGCGATTCCTGCGGCGACGCGCAAGAAGCTGGACCGATTGTTGGGAAATCATCTGGGTAAATATCTCTCGTAATTCTAAAGGAAGCCTGCATGTCCATTGTGGTGGTTGGCAGCGTTGCGTTTGACAGCATTGAAACTCCGAGCGGCCGGGTGGACCATGTGCTGGGCGGCGCGGCAACCCACTTTGCGCTGGCCGCCAGCTACTTTACCCAGGTGCGCGTGATCGGCGTGGTGGGCGAAGACTTCACCGCCGCGAACGAGGGCGTGCTGAAGAAGCGCGGCGTGGATACGACGGGCATCGAGCACGTATCGGGAAAGAGCTTCCACTGGACGCGGCTCGTACAATCGCACGCTCAACGAGGCGGACACGCTGGCGACCGAGTTGAATGTCTTTGAGACCTTCACGCCGAAGATCCCGGCGAGCTATCGCGACTCCGAATTTCTTTTTCTGGCCAACATCGATCCCAAGCTGCAGGCACGCGTTCGCGCGCGAGATGCCGAAGGTGAAGATGGTGTGCGGCGACACGATGAACTACTGGATCAAGGATCACGGCGCGGCGCTGGCAGAGGTGCTGGTGGATCTGGACGTGCTGCTGATCAACGATGGCGAGGCCAAGATGCTGGCCAATGATGCCAACCTGGTGCGGGCTGCGAAGAAGATCCTGGAAATGGGCGTGAAGACGCTGATCGTGAAGCATGGCGAGTATGGCGCGACGGTCTTCTTCAGCGAGCGCTCCTTTCCAGGCGCGAAGCCGGAGACGTACGCTACGCCCTTCCGCGCGCCGGCGCTGCCGCTGGCGGAAGTGGTCGATCCGACCGGCGCGGGCGATTCGTTTGCCGGCGGATTCTTCGGCTACCTGGCATCGCAGAAGGGTGAGCTGACACCGGTGAACTTCCGCAAGGCGATGTTTTACGGCGGCGTGATGGGCTCGTTCGCGGTGGAGAAGTTCGGCACCGAGCGCACGCAGGAGCTGACCCGTGAGGAGATCGATGCGCGCTTCCAGCAATTCCGCGCGCTCAGCCACCTTGACTGAGACGAAGGAGCAACGGCCGGCGCACGATGCGGGAACGGTCGCGCTGCTGAGCGCCTGTCTTACGCTGGCGGCGCTCTTCTTCTGCTCGCAGCATCAACTGCTGTTGCTGTACGGCGATGCGGTGGCGCATCTGCACATCGCGCGGCGCATCTTCGACTCGCGCACGCCGGGGTTTCGCCAGCTTGGCTCGGTGTGGCTGCCCTTACCGCACCTGCTGCTGGTGCCCTTTGTGCAGAAGATGAGCTGGTGGCAGAGCGGCGTGCCGGGCGCGCTGCCGTCGATGGCCTGCTATGTCGCTGCGTGCGTTGGGCTGTACCGTCTGGCGCTCTGTTTTGTCCGGCATTCCATCGCTTGGCTGGCGGTTGCGTTTTTTGCGTTGAATCCCGGGCTGCTGTATTTCTCGACCACGGCGATGACGGAGCCGCTGTTCCTGGCGGAGATGGTCTGGGCTGCGCTGCTGATCGCGCTCTTCGCGCGCCGTTCCGCAGCCGGCGCGATAGAAGGACTGGGACGGCTGCTGCTGGGCGCAGCGCTGGTGCTGGTCTGCGCGGTCTTCACGCGCTATGACGGCTGGATTTACGCGGCCGCGGCGTGGTGCATCGCGACCTGGCTTGTAGCGCGCAGGCGCAATCTGCGCGATCGCGTGACCGGGATCTGGCTGCTGGCTTCCGTGCTGGTGGTGATGGCGCCGCTGCTGTGGATGGCCTACAACGCGAAGCAGTTTCACGATCCGCTGGATTTTCTGCGGGGACCGTATTCTGCACGCGCCATTGAAGCGCGAACCTCGCCGGGCGGCGGCGGCCATTATCCGGAGTACCACAAGCCGTGGGTCGCGACGCTCTACTACCTGAAGGCCGCGGAGCTGGGAGCCGTGGTCCCGTACGCGACGCAACTGATCTTCCTGATCTCACTGGTGGGCACGGCATTCTTGTGGATGCGCCGGCGCCGCGCCACGCTTGCCGCGGCCACGCTGCTGTGGCTGCCGCTGCCGTTTTATGCCTACTCGGTGGCGTTTGGATCGGTGCCCATCTTTATCCCGGTCTGGTATCCGCATTCCTGGTACAACACGCGTTACGGGATGGAGATGCTGCCCGCGTTTGCGCTGTTCGCGGCTGCGGCGCTCGAGGGATTGGCGGCATGGCGCCCGCGGTGGCAGCGGTGGATTGTGCCGGTTGCGGCTGTGCTGGTCCTTATGAACAGTGTTCTGCTGCTGCGAGCCAATCCGCTGGTCTTTCAAGAGGCAGTGCAGAATTCGCGCTCGCGCATGGCGTTTGAGCGGGCACTGTCGAACTGGCTGCGGATGCTGCCGCCCGGCAAGACCCTGCTGATGTCCACCTCCGACCATATCGGGGCGGTACAGAGCGCGGGGATACCGCTGCGCGACATCATCAACGAGGGCGACTATTACGAGTGGGGCGCGGCGCTGCAGGATCCTGCGGCGAAGGCGAACTATGTGGTGGCGCTGGATGGCGACGCGGTGGCCAGGGCTGTGGCTGAGCACCCGCAGGGGCTGACGCTGCTGGAGGTGGTCTGCTCGACGGGCCAGCCGTGCGCGCGTGTTTATGTGTGCAACGCACCCCAAGTACCGTTGTGCAAGCTGCTCAGCCCGCGGGTCCTGCGTAGCCCGGAGTAGTTCGGGAGTGGGAGTGGCAGCGGTTTGTGGCCGGGTGGTAGCATCACGCGATGGGCGGGGCGATGCTCTGCCCTCGGGTGAGGCACGCGACGGCGATGATGGTATTGGAGGCAAAACACGCGCTGAGTTTCAGCCAGTTGGAGCAGTGGGCTCTGACGGATACGGGCACGATGCGGCTGCTGATGGCGTGCACGCTGGGCGGCGTCATCGGGCTGGATCGCGAGTATCACCACAAAGCCTCCGGCGTGCGAACGAACCTGCTGATCTGTTTCGCATCGGCGCTGTTCACATATCTCTCCCCGCTGATCGCGGGCGAACTGAGCACGAGCAAGGGACAGATCGCGTCGAATATTGTGCAGGGTGTTGGTTTTCTGGGCGCCGGCCTGATCCTGCATAATCGTAGCCGAATCAGTGGCTTGACGAGCGCCGCGACGGTCTTTGCCGTGGCCGCAGTCGGCATGACGTGCGGCGCCGGGACTCTATTGCCCGCTGCATTTGCGACGGTGCTGATTCTGGTGGCTTTGGAAGCGGTGGGCGCGCTGGAAAAGCTGACGAATCTGAAACTGTACAGCCGCATTTACGAGGTGCGCGGGCCGGACTCCGATGCGATGTACAAGTCGGTACTGCAGGCCATGGATGAGGAGAAGCGCCGGCTGGACCCTGTGGACCGTGACACCATGGCCGGCTTGGCGCGGCTGTCGTTTGTGGTGATGGCGACCCGGAGCGGCCACCGCCGGCTGACTGAGCCTGTTGACGAAGGCCTCGGGGATTGAGCGGGTGCTGACCTTCCACAGTGCGGAGGATGAGTGATCGAGTTCCACCAAGGCCCACGCCTGCGGCAACGATTTCCTGATTGTCGATGCGAGACAGGTTGGCGGCCGGGATCTGGGCGCGGCTCTCGCGCGAGATGTGCGCGCGCACCACGGGCATCGGCGCGGATGGAGTGGAGTATCTGACGCAAATCGGCGAGCGGGAAGGCCGCATTCACCTGTACAACGCGGATGGCACTCGTCGCGGAGATATCCGGCAATGGCACGCGTTGCGTTGCGGCGTGGATGGCTTATCAGAACGGTTTGCGACCCGGTGACGAGGTGAGCATCGAGACCGATGCGGGCATGCGAATCGGGCGGCTGGAGAGTGCGAATGGCGCCGAATTTCAGTTCACGACCGGTATGGGAGTCGCCGCGGGTGCGGCGCAACAGGTGAAGCTGGACGGAGCATGAAGGTAGAGAGGCGCGTTGGTGGCATGGGCAATCCGCAGTTCGTGCGTGATGGTGGACGATGAAGTTTCGTGGTGGCCGGCCGGCCATGGCAGGAGGCGGGTGCGGCGATCTGCGCGCATCCCGGATTTTCCCGCAGGGACGAATGTGGAGTTCGTGCGCCGTGTGGCGGAGGACCTGATTGAGATTCGCATCTACGAACGGGGCGTCGGGCCGACTTCCTCTTCCGGCACCGGGACGAGCGCGAGCGCTGCGGCGATGATCGCGCTCGAGGGCGCGCCTGCGCGTCTGCGGGTATTGGCACCCGGCGGGGAGCAAGTGGTGGAATGGCCGGATCGCAGCGCGGAGCTGCAACTGACCGGCCCGGCCGTGGTGCTGGCGCGCGGGCAGTGGCTAGCGGGGGAAAGATGTTGAGGTCGCAACCGATACGGCTTGCCGTGGTGGCGCCCGCGAGCAATGCCGATCCCGAGAAGGTGCTGCGCGGCGTGGAACGGCTGCGTGCACTGGGTCACTCGCTCAAACTGATGCCGCATGTGCTTACACAGGCGTGGCCGTACTTCGCGGCGACTGCGGAGCAACGGCTCGAGGATCTGCACGCTGCTTTTGCTGGATCCGGAGATCGATGCGGTGATTTGTATCCGTGGCGGATACGGAAGCAACTATCTTCTGGAAGGGCTCGATCTGGATTTGCTTCGCCGGCATCGGAAACCGTTCATCGGCTACAGCGACCATACCGCGATCGAGACCTGGATGATGGACCAGGCGGACGTGCCGGTGCTGCATGGTCCTATGGTGGCGGCGGACTTTTCGCGCGGAGATGGCGTGGATCTGCTGAGCTTTGCCGCGGCGCTGGGGGGCGAAGCGTATCGGCTGGGCGGCGAATCGGGCTTGCGTATGTTGCAGGCGGGGAAGGCGCGCGGAGTTCTCTACGGCGGCTGCCTTAGCCTGCTGACTGCCTCGCTGGGCACGGCCTTCGCGGCGCAGACGGAAGGCAAGCTGCTCTTCCTGGAGGACCTGGGCGAGAAGCCGTACCAGATCGATCGCATGCTGCGGCATATGAGGCTGGCCGGCAAGTTCGAGGGCGTCACGGGAATTGTTTTTGGAGAGATGCTCGACTGCACATCGGCCGGCGCCCCAGCGGATCTTACAGAGCGAGTGATTTTGAAGGTGATGGATTGGTTTCGCGGCCCCATTGCTTTCGGGCTTCGTTCGGGGCATGTGTCGCGCAGCAATGTGACGTTGCCGATGGGAGTAGAGGCGGAGCTGGTGGTGGGGGCGCAGAACACGGAGCTGCGGGTGGGTGCACGTGCCGGGGTCGTCAAGAGGAGCGATGAAGAGGAGCGATGAAGATCGAAGCGAAACGCATACATCTGATTGGTATCTGCGGCACGGCGATGGCTTCGCTGGCGGGAATGTTGCAACTGCAGGGGCACACGGTGACGGGCTCGGATGCGGCGGCGTATCCGCCGATGTCCGATTTGCTGGAGACGATGGGGATTCCGGTGATGGAGCCGTATGCGGAGAAGAATCTGGATCCGCGGCCCGACCTGGTGATTGTGGGCAATGCGATCTCGCGCGGGAATGTGGAGCTGGAATATGTGCTGGACCAGCGCATTCCGTTTCGCTCCATGGCGCAGACGGTGTATGAAGAATTTCTGACCGGCCGTGAGTCGCTGGTGGTCGCGGGGACGCATGGGAAGACGACGACGACGAGCATGCTGGCCTGGATTTACGAGACGGCGGCGCGGATGCGCGGCGAGCATGGGCCTTCGTTTCTGATCGGTGGAGTGGCTGAGAACTTTGGCACCAGCTTTCAGCTTGCGCCGGGCAAGAGCTTCATTCTCGAAGGCGACGAATACGATACAGCGTTCTTCGACAAGGGTCCGAAGTTCATGCACTACTTTCCCGATGCGGCGATCCTGACGCATGTGGAGTTCGACCATGCCGATATCTATCGCGATCTGGAGGCGGTAAAGATTGCGTTCAAGCGGTTGGTGAATCTGGTGCCGCGGCGCGGACGTGTCGTGGCATTCGATGGCAGCGAAAATGTGAGCGAGTGCGTGGCGCGGGCTTTCTGCAAAGTGGAGCGCTACGGATTTGCCGACGGATCGGAGTGGCAACTGCGCGATCTGACGCATCGTGACGGCAAGACGCATTGGCAAGTATGGCGCGAGGGCAAGCCTTGGCTGGCGCTGGCACTGCCGATGGCGGGGGAACATAACGCGCTGAACGCTACGGCGGCCGCTGCGCTTGCGGCGGGTCAGGGTATCGATGACGCGGCGATCGTGGAAGCTATCGCCAGCTTCAAGAGCGTGAAGCGGCGGCTGGAGGTACGTGCAGTGGTCCGCGGCGTCACAGTGATCGACGATTTCGCGCATCATCCCACCGCGATCCGCGAGACGCTGCGTGCGCTGCGCGCCGCGTATCCGCAGTCGCGGCTATGGGCAGTGCTGGAGCCGCGCTCGAACACGCTGCGGCGCAATGTGTTCGAGCGTGAACTGGTGGACGCTCTCGCGATCGCGGATGAGGTGGTGCTGGCCGGCGTCTTCAAACAGGAGAGCATTCCCGAGGCGGAGCGTCTGCATCCCGAGACGGTAGTTTTCGCACTGGTGGCGAAGATGCACAATGCCATGCTGGCCGCGAACGTGGAGGCGATTGTCGATCACATTGCAACGAGCACGCAGCCGGGCGATGTGGTGGCCATTCTTTCCAATGGGGGATTTGACGGCATTTACGAGAAATTACCTGCGCGACTTGCCGGCCAGTCTGCGGATTCGTCTTCCGTCAGGGCGGCGGCGGTCCCTCTAGGGTAGGCTTGCTTCAGGAGTTCCTGAACGCGGTGCGTGGTCTCATCCTCATTTTCATCTGGACGGTGCTTGCGTTGCCCGCGGCGCTCGTCATCTTTCCCTGGACGCTGATCACGCGCAATACCGACGTGCTGCTGCGTGTGGGCTTCTGGATTGCGCGTGCGGGATTGCCGTTCGGAGGGGTGCGGGTCGTGGTCCATGGACTGGACCGTTTGCCACGTGGGGCATCGATCGTGATGGCGAACCACTCCTCCAACCTGGATCCGCCAGTGCTGATTCCGCTACTTCCGGGTCGAGTCGTGATTTATCTGAAGGCTTCTCTCATGCGGATTCCCGTGTTGGGTTATGCGATGCGGCTCGCTGGGTTCATCCCGGTATTGCGGGATGGCAGCCTGGAAGGGGCGAAGGCGAGCAGCGCGGCGGCACAGCGCGAGTTGGAGCGGGGAAGCTGCCTGGTGCTGTTTCCGGAAGGCACGCGGTCGCGGGATGGATCGCTGCTGCCGTTCAAGAAAGGGCCGTTCTTTCTCGCGATGAGTTCAGGTGCGCCGGTGGTGCCGGTTTCGATTGTGGGCGCGACCCGTCTGCTGCCGAAGGGAAGCTTGAACCTGAAAAGTGGAACGATCACGGTCACGTTTCATGCGCCGCTTTATCCGGCGGACTACTCCGAGAAGGAAGATTTGATGGCCGCGGTGCGGGATGCGATAGAAGCCGGGCTGAGGGTACCCGGGCAGACGCCGATCGTGAACACGGCGGCTACTTCACGATAGCGTTGTAACCATCGGCAAGCAGGTGCTGCTTCATCGCGTCTGCCTGGGCCTTGTCCGTGAAAGGGCCAACCTGTACGTGGAAGAATTTATCGGACGTGCCGGGATGGACGGTCGGGTTGAAGCCGCGTTTCCGCAGCGCGCCAGCCAGGACTTCGGCGTCTTCCTGCCGGCTGACGGCGGCGATCTGCACCATGATGGGGTGGCCCGGGATGATGGGCGAGTCACCGGGCGCCTGGGCCAGCGGGGCCGAGATGCCGGCGTGCGGCTTGGTGGGCAGCGGCGGCCGATGCGCGTACGGAACGGCGCTGAGCGAGGGATCGGTAGCGGCCGGTTCCACCACCCGTGCCGTCTTGGACGGTTTTGCGGCTGAGTTGTCCGGTGCGGCTTGTTTGGCCGGCGCGCTGGCCTTGGCTGGGGTTGAATCCGCAGAGTCGGACGAAGCGGCAGAGGTGTTGGGGGCGGAGGTGTCGTCCGGCGCTGCTGGCTTCAGGGGGGCGCCGCTGAGTTCATTCTCCGGCAGCGGTGGAGCGGTGGCAGCGGCCTGTGCCGGTTGAGTTGCGGCCGGCAAAGTCGTCGAACGCGCGTTGCGGCGGCCCATGGAGTAACCGAAGCCGAAGAAGATGCCGCAGATGAGCACGACACCGAAAAAGATGCTGAGCAAAGAGCCGATGCCCAGAGTCAGATCGGCATCTGATTTGGTTTCGTCGCGATCATCTTCTTCGAAAAGCGAGTTCATAGGTGTTCGTCAGGTTTTGGCGGAGCAGGCGTGGGATTGACGCCCGGCCCAGTGACGCTGCCTGCCACGGTCTTATTGAACAACGAGATCAGCTCGATGGGTAGAGGGAAGACGATGGTAGTGTTCTTCTCCGTACCTATATCGGTAAGGGTCTGAAGGTAACGAAGCTGCAGGGTGATGGGCTGCGTGGCGAGCAGAGCGGCGGCATCGACCAGGCGCTGGGAGGCGGCAAACTCGCCTTCGGCGTTGATGATCTTCGAGCGCTTCTCGCGTTCGGCTTCGGCCTGCTTGGCCATGGCGCGGAGCATGGATTCGGGCAGATCGACCTGTTTGACTTCGGTGCTGACGACCTTCACGCCCCAGGGAGCGGTGTGCTTGTCCAGAATCTCCTGGATGCGCGAGTTGAGGGCTTCGCGGTGGCTGAGTAACTGATCCAGTTCCACCTCGCCAAGCACGGAGCGCAGCGTGGTCTGGGCGAATTGCGAGGTCTGATAGACGTAGTTCGAGACCTCGATGACGGCTTTGGAGGGATCGACGACGCGCAGGGTGATGACGGCGTTGACCTTGAGGGTGACGTTGTCGCGGGTGATGATGTCCTGCGGCGGCACTTCGAGGACTTCCTGCCGCAATGTCACGCGCACCATCTGGTCGAAGGGGCGGAAGATGAGGATGACGCCGGGACCTTTCGGGGTCGGCAGCGCGTGGCCCAGGCGGAAGACAACGGCGCGTTCGTACTCGCGCAGAATCTTGATCGAGCTCAAAAGGTAGAGCACGATGATGACAACGATGATGAGGGTGAACATGCTCATAGCAGTGCGTTTCCTCGCGCAAGCAGTGTACCGCGGTGCTGGCCGCACGGGCGATTGCGCCTGTGGCGCGGTCTGAGAGGTTCGCTCCGTTGTTGCTCACGCTGGGATTTGCGGGTGGCCTGACGGACTGCAGGTCCTTCGCTTCGGTGCTCGCCGCACGGGCGGGCGCGCCGGCGGCGCATTCTGTCGGGTTCGCTTCCTTTGGTCGCTCACGGACTAGCCGTCCGAGGCAGGCGCGCCGGTGGCGCGATTCGTTGGGTTCGCTCCGCTGTCGCTCACGTTGAGAGTTGTGGGTGACTTGACTGAAACCGAGTCTCCTTCGCAGCCGCGCTTGTTTGCGGTGGAGTTGGCGGAGAGCGGCGAGGTGTAGATCGTCTCCGGTTGGTTGCAGGCCGGCTTGGTGGAGGAAGAGGGCGGCAATCAGATGTGGGTTGCGGCGGACGACGCGGAGCTGGCGGCGGAGCTCTTCTTTCCGGCCGGTCACGGTACCCGTACCCCCTCCCCCCTCCCGGTGCGGGAGGCTGCGGTAGAAACCGTGCCGAATCATGAGGATATGGACTGTTCCGAGCATCAAATTCGTCTTTCTAAAGGGGTTATCGCTAAATTCGTCCAACCATTGAAGTTAGGATCTGCCATCCAGGCAGGCGCGCCTGCGGCGCGGGCTGCCGGGTTCGCTCCGTTGTCGCTCACGGTTGGATTTGTGGCCGACCCTGAAACCCAAAACAAAACTAAAAAAGCCACCGAGACCGTTCCATTTCCTCAGGTGGCTTTCGCCGGGCTTGAGCGATGAGCAGCTTTTCTTAAAGGAAAAGCTGCGTCAGCAGCGCTCTTCGATCCGACGGTCAGGAAATGGAACGGGGATGGTGGCTTTTTGTCTCTGTCTTCTGTGACTGAAACTGTATCTATTTCCAGAGTAGCAAATTGAGTGGGTTAAAACGGCAGGTTTTTGCGCGGATTCCCGATGTGGGAGTTACCTCGGCGCAGGATGCACGAGGCATTGCCGGCGCGGCACGAAGTGTCACTGACGAGAAGGCGAGTTATGAGTACCTATTCGATCGGTCACTGAGTGACTCGGCGATTTGGCATCATTCGAAAGACGGCTCAGTTAAAGGGCGATACTGGGACGCCGTCTGCCAAAGTTGGTGGCCTGTTCGAAGGCATGAGCGAGTTGGAGCACGCTGAAGTCCTGCTTGTCGCGCCCTACGATTTGCAGTCCGAGGGGGAGGCCTTCGGGAGTGAAGCCCGCGGGGACGGAAGCTGCGGGATTGCCGGTAGCGGAAATGTACCAGCAGCTCTTCATCCAGTCGATGTAGTTGGTGAGGTGAACGCCGTTGATCTCGGTGGGCCATGGCGTGTTGACGTCGAAGGGCGGCAGTTGGGTGGCGGGCAGGATGAAGTACTCGTAGTTTGACAGGAAGGTTTGAAAGCGGCGCCACATCTCAGTGTGTGCGATCTCTGCGCGGGTGATGTCGCTGCCGGAGAGCGCGAGGCCTTCTTTGATCTCGGCAGTGAGAGTGTCCTTGAAGCCGTCGGGATATCGCTGGAGGCCCTTGCCATAGGCGGCAGCGGAGCTCCATGCGCGCAAAATGCGGTAAGAGATTTCGGCGGGGGCGAAGTCTGGCTCGGCCTGCTCGACAACGCAGCCGAGAGACTCAAAGGTGTTGCGCTGCGCATTGACGACGGTGCGGACGCGCGGGTCGATCGGGGTCCCGTTGAGTTCTTTGAACCAGGCGACGCGCACGCCTTTGAAGTTGCGTTCGAGGGGGCGCGCGAAGAGGCTGCCGGGCTCGTTGATGGAGAGCGGCGCGCTGATGTCGGGACCTGCAATCGTGCTGAGGGCGAGGGCCAGATCGGCGCTCGAGCGGCCGAGGCATCCGTTGGTCCAGAGCGTAGACCAGCCGAAGTGATCAGAGGGATTGGGGACGCGGCCGATGGAGGGGCGGAAGCCGACGATGTTGCACCAGGCGGCCGGATTGCGGAGGGACCCGCCGGAATCGGAGCCGCTGGCAACGGGCACCATGCCGCAGGAGAGCGCGACCGCTGCACCGCCGGAGGAGCCGCCGCACGTCTTCGTGAGGTCGTAGGGATTATGAGTTGCGCCGAAGACCCGGTTGAAGGTCTGCGAGCCGGCACCGAACTCGGGGACGTTGGTTTTGCCGAGGAAGATGGCGCCGGCGGCGCGCATGCGCGTGACGAGCAGGTTGTCGTGTGTGGGGACGTGGTCTTTGAACAGGGGCGAGCCATAGGTAGTGCGGACACCGGCGGTGTCGATGAGGTCCTTGTGCGCGACGGGCAGACCATGCAGCGGACCGAGGATTTCGCCACGCGCCTGCATCTCGTCGGCGCGGGCTGCGGCTGCGGTTGCCTGGTCGGCGACGAGCGTGACAATGGCGTTGACCTGAGGATTGACACGATCGATCTGCTTGAGGTGCTCGGAAAGAGCTTCGCGAGCCGAAAGCTTTTTAGCTCGGATCAAGGCCGCCATCTCGACCGCAGAGGTGAAGCAGAGTGAGGGCGCAGGTGGCTGGGCGCTTAGCACACCGGGAAGGGCCGAGGAGATTGAGGCTGCGGCGAGGCCTAGTAGGACCTCGCGGCGCGTGGATTGGCCTTGCTGTGCAGAAAGCATGGAAGAACCTTACCATTCGAGAACTCGCCGCCATAGCTGGAGCAAGTCTGCGGATGAGCGCGTCGTCCGCCAACTTGCTCGCTGAAAAAAGAATCAGAGATCACTAGCCATAGGTTCCCGTTCAACATGCCTGCTCAGAATCGGTCAGCCTTCAACTGGCGCGTACAGGGCGAGTCACTCACTGAAGACTGCGGAGGCGGTTTAGTCTCGGGAAACGCGCTTGTGATCACTTAGTTCGAGGTTATTGGCTGCGCGGTATCAGCAACCGCGTCGCTTGCTTTTCCTTGAGGGCGGCGCTGGTGGCCTCGTCGGAGGCAACGCGCCTGGAACTGTATCTAAAACTGTTTTCTGTTTCAGAGTAGAAGGTCGAGTGGGTTCAACCGGCGGCTTTTTGCGCTAACTCCCGATGTGGGAGTTACCTCGGCGCGCAGGATGCACGAGGCATTGCCGGCGCGGCACGAAGTGTCACTGACGAGAAGCCAACTTCTCGTTACTCATCGGCCTTAGTTGCCGAAAACCCCGTTTTTCGTGAAGTACGGATAACGCCTGATCGTAGCGGAGTGACTCGGATGAGTGACTCGGCGAGTTAGTGTGAACCACAAGGATTCCTGGCGACATGCGTGCTATGGGTAGAGAGTTGGCCAGGCGAGTGCCCGCAGGATGTGTTGGCGACGATATACCATGGCCGAGACCTGCGGTAGGAGACGGATCGTGAGAAAGCTCGAAATCATCCAATGAGACGCTCGCTGTTCTCTGTGCTGCTGGTGTCGCTGGCCTCGTTGTCGCTCTTACTCTGGGCGGCCTCTGGCCTCCATGCTCAGACCTTCAATCTGCAAACCGGACGCGAGCCCGTCGCCTCGCTCGACGGCCTCTGGCATTTTCACGCGGGAGACGATCCCGCATGGGCCGACCCGAATTTCGACGATTCGCAATGGCCTCTGCTCCGCTCCAATGAGGATTGGGGCAAACAGGGCTATGAGAACTATGGCGGCTTCGCATGGTATCGCTTCACCGTCGCGTTGCCGGAGGGCAGCAGGAACTGGTCCATCTACTTAGGACCCATGGAAACGGGCTATCAGATCTTCGTCGACGGAGGTCTCGCCGGCTCATTCGGCCCCATTCTCAATTCCCAGAACTACGCCGCCTCAAGCCGCGTCTTCGCCATATCACCCGCCATCGGCCCGCGGACGCTTCATATTGCCATCCGCGCCTGGCACACTCCCGTCTGGGCGGGTTATGTGCAGGGAGGGTTTTTCGGCAGCAGCTATTTCGGAGACCGCCGCCTTATCGCGCTGCGTGCGGCGACGGACCGATCGCTGCAGTGGAACGGGCTGGTCGACGAATACGCCTATGCCGTGCTCAGCGCGCTCGTCGGCCTCGTCGTGCTTGTCTTGTTTTTTATCCGCCGCGAAGAACGCGAATATCTATGGTTCGCGCTGCTGTTACTGGCGAACGCGATCGACATTGGATTCAACATCAGCCGTGTCCTTGCTCTGATCTCTTTGCCGGTCAGTGATTTTGTTCTTGGCTTCGTGGAATCGGCTGCTCTCTTTGCCGCCCTGGCTTTTTTCTCCATCGTGCTGCGCGCGCCACGTTCAAAAAGCTGGTGGCTGGTCGCCGCCCTGTTATTCCTCAATCCGCCGACGGTGTTTCTTTACGTCTTCCATATCAGCTCGGTGGGAATCGCCGGCCTGGTTGGTGCGCTGGCGGTGCTGCCTGCCATTGTCTGGATTCTCGTAACCCTGCTTCAGCGCGTGCTGCGTCGCGATCGCGACGCGCTCATCCTGCTTGTTCCTACCCTTCTCTGGCAGGGATTTCCCTTCTTCAACAGCATTCTCCTGATTACGTGGCAACTGGGCTGGCAGCGTTGGGCGCCATACTGGAGTTGGCCGTTGCTCACCAAACCGTTCGTGCTGATGCCTGATGCGGTCGTCGGTACAATCTTCATCTTTGCCCTTCTTCTCTTTCTGATTCGGCGCTTCTCGCTCGCCCGGCAGGAGGGAACGCGCCTTTCGAGCGAATTCGAGTCTGCCCGCAATATCCAATCGCTGCTCTTCCCAGCAAAGCCGGCCGCTACCCCCGGTTTTGCCATCGAAAGCGTCTATCTTCCCGCCAGTGAAGTAGGCGGCGACTTCTTCCAGATCATGCCCGCCGACGATGGCTCCCTGCTTCTGGTGGTCGGAGACGTCAGCGGCAAGGGCCTAAAAGCTGCAATGACCGTCGGCTCCATCATCGGCGCGCTGCGCGGCTGCCTGGTGCGAAAACCCGCCGAAGTCCTCGCTCACCTCAACCGCGTTCTCCACGACCAAATCACAGGTTTCGTGACCTGCACCGCCGCGCTTATCGCCGCCGACGGCAACATGACACTCGCCAACGCCGGAAATCTTCCGCCCTACCGCAATGGGCAAGAACTAGATGTTGAATCCGGCCTGCCACTTGGTATCACGCTGGATGCCCGTTACTCCGAAACGACATACCAGCTCAAGCCAAACGACCGCCTCACCTTCGTATCGGACGGAGTCGTAGAAGCCACTAACGAACGTCGCGAGCTCTTCGGCTTCCAGCGAACGCAGGCGATCAGCACCCAATCCGCCAGCGCCATCGCCGAAGCCGCAAAGCAATTCGGCCAAAACGACGACATCACCGTACTTACTCTTACGCTCACGCCCTCTCTGAAAGCATCGCTCGCATAAAGACATCAGAATCGGCGGTGGAGTTTCAGTGCTTCGCCAATACCTGGCCTCGCATCTGATCATGAAATGCATTTGGCCGTTTCGCCAGTCTTGCTGGGTGAAGGAGAACATCTCTTCGGCGGGTTGGACCTGCCCAGGCTCGGTTACGTCGCTTGCAAAACCGCGCCCGGAGACGGCGCAGTTCACGTCATCATCCGAAGGACGTAACCCACACCCAATGACGAAGGGCCATTCAGCAGACGTGCAGAGGTGCTCGGCAGAATCGCGCAATCCCAATTTCATCCAAGCAGAATCTTTGCTACTCCGTCCGAAGTGCTTGCATGGGATCGATGGAGGCGGCGCGGCGTGCGGGAATCAAGGCCGCGATCAAGCCGGAGATCGCGAGCAACGCGCAGACGGACAGGATTGTGATTGGGTCGTGCCGGCCGACACCAAAGAGAAATGCCTGAATGGTGCGAGTGGCGAACCACGAGGCGACAAGCCCGGAGAGGAGACCGAGCGCAAGCAGGAGCGCTGCCTTCTTCAGCACCAGCATCACCACGTCCGACCGCTGCGCGCCGAGAGCCATGCGGATACCTACTTCGCGCGTGCGGCGGCCAACGGAATATGCCATAAGGCCGTAGAGGCCGACCACCGCGAGGGATAGCGCGATAGCCGCGAAGATGGTGAGCAGCGAGGTCTGGAAGCGCCGGCTGGCGCTGGCTGCGGATTCAAGCTGTCCCATGGTTTCAATATCGGAGGCGGCGAGGTTGGGATCTATCGCGTGGAGAGCAGAACGGATTTCTGCGGCGACGGCTTTCGGCGCCCGCGACGTGCGCACAACAACGTATCCGCCATCGGTCTCGGAGACAGGTTGATAGATCTGCGGGGCGGGCGATTCTTCCAGGCTGGTATGGCGCACGTCGCCGATGACTCCAATGACGGTGCTCCATTGCACGTGATGATCGTCAGTGCTGACGCGGCCCCCGATAGGGTTGCGATTGGCGAAGTATTTGTTCGCGAAGCTCCGATTGACGATGGCAAGCTCGCCCGTATGAGCCGTGTCGCCGTTGCTGAAGAGGCGGCCAGCAACGAGGGGAATGCTCATCGCGGAAAAATACCCGGGAGTGACCCATCGTGCCTGGACTAACTGATCTTTTTGATTCGCATAGCCCTCAACGTCGAACAGGTGCATGGTTTCTGAATTGCTGAGCGGGAGAGCGTTGATTCCGCCGACGGCTATCACACCGGGGATGGCGCTCAATCGGGAATAGAAGTTCCGATAAAACTCGGCGGACTGCGGTGGGGTGTAATGAGGGTCGAGTTGAACGCTGGTGGTGAGGGTGGATTGCGAGAATCCGGTGTCCACCGACTCCACATTGATGTAGCTGCGAATGAGCAGGCCGGCTGAAGCGAGCAGCACCACGACGAGCGCTGACTCGACGATGATGAGCGCGCTTTGAACTCGGGTATGCGCGCCGGCGACGCTGCGGCTACCGGTGGCGGCGAGAAAGTCCGTGAGGTTCATGCGCGAGACGGCCAGGGCAGGGAAGACGCCGGAGAGCGCGCTAGTGAGCAGCGAGATTGCGATGGTGAAGAGCAGGACGCGCATGTCGAGCGAGGCTTCATTGAGGCGAGGGATATCACCCGGATTGAAGAGCGGGAGGACGCGCAGGAAGAGGTACGCGAAGGCAACCCCGATGACTCCTGCGGCGAGGCCGATCAGCAGAGCTTCCGTGATGAGCTGACGGACGATGCGACCGCGGCCGGCGCCGAGCGCGACACGGACGCCGAGCTCGCGCATGCGCCCGGCGGCGCGGGCGAGGAGCAGATTGGCGGCGTTGCCGCAGGCGATCAGGAGCACAAGCCCCACGGCCCCGAGAAGAAGCCACAGCAGTGAGCGAACGTGGCCCACGGTGCTGTCAACGAAGTTCTCCAGCAACGCGCCCCATCCCTGCATCTGCGGGTCGTGCAGCTTATCGAGACGCGTCATGATGGTGCTCAGTTCTGCCTGGGCCTGAGCGATGGAGACGCCTGGTCTGAGACGAGCGACAGCATCGCCGCTGGCATTGTCACGGTCGGCTATTTGATGAGCATTGAGCGCCAGCGGCAGCCACACCTGCGTTGTCTTGTACTGGGGAACGCCCTCGGGCAGATCGGAGTTGTGCGGATACTCGAACGCCGGCGGCATAACGCCGACGATCTGATAGCCCTTGCCATCAAGGACAAGCGAGCGATGGAGTATGTCCGGGGCTGACCCGAAGTTAGACTGCCAGAGGGCATGGCTGATGACGGCCACTCTTTCGTGACCGGGTTGATTGTCATCCGAAGTGATTCCTCGGCCAAGTTCAGGCGAGGCTTGAAATGTCTGGAAGAAATCGCCGTCTACACGCGCGGCGCTCACGCGTTGGGCCGAACCTTGCCCTGCGAGACTGAACATCGACTGATCGAACGTCGTCATGCGCTGGAATGAGCGGCTCTCCCGCTTGATGTCGTAGAAATCCCCGTACGCGGGACCAAAGCTTTCCGGTGGAATGTTGTAGCGCGGATTGGGC
This sequence comes from uncultured Acidobacteriaceae bacterium, assembly GCA_963815025.1. Classification (GTDB taxonomy): domain Bacteria; phylum Acidobacteriota; class Terriglobia; order Terriglobales; family Acidobacteriaceae; genus KBS-83. The sequence goes on from CAWFFD010000004.1 coordinate 197,529, forward strand.
GTATAGAGATAGACGAGGCGGCCCGGATCACCATACGGTAAGGACCGAATGAGAACAGCATTCACGAGGCTGAAGATGGCGGTGCACGCGCCGATGCCAAGGGCGAGCGTGAGTACCGTGGTTATGGTGAAGCCGGGGCTCTTGCTCAAGGTGCGCAGGCCATAGCGCAGGTCCTGCATGGTCTGTTCGATCCACAACAGAGAGCGCTCGTCGCGATGTGCCTGTTTTGCCTGCTCCACGCCTCCGTAAGCGCGACGCGCGGCCAGGCGTGCTTCTTCCGGCGGCATTCCGCTGCGTTCGAAGTCGTCAGCCAGGAGGGTGAGGTGCGATGCGACTTCGCGCACAAGATCCTCTTCGGCGCGCTGGTTGGCGAGGAGATTGCGGAGCCTGGCGATGATCCTTCTCCAACGCGCCATGATTACTGTTCCTCTGCGAGCAGCTTCTCAACCACGCCGGCCATTTGGCGCCAGCGGCCGGTCTCTTCATCGAGCGCCTTCAACCCTGCCTTAGTGATGGCGTAATACTTCGCTTCGCGATTGTTCTCCGTCTTGCCCCAGGAACCACGAGTCCAGCCGTGCTGTTCAATTCTGACTAGAGCCGGATAAATGGTGCCCTGGTTGAGATTCAGTGCGTCCTCAGAGACCTGCTGGAGCCTGTTGGCGATGCCGTAGGCATGCTGCGGACCCATGGTGGCAAGGGTGCGGAGGATCATGAGGTCGAGAGTGCCTTGCAGGATCGGGATGGGCGTCTTCACTTGGCATTCAAGTGAACATATGCATCACTGGAATGTCAAGTGGGACAATCGTTGGGTTTTGCAGCGATCGCAGTACTCATTCCAGACTGACACCTTGCGCTTCTACATATCCGTCATGTATATGTAGAAGCGCAAGGTATGAAGACCCCATCGAAATTCGATCTGCCACAAGGCACGCTGGACCTGCTGATTCTCCGGGTCGCCGCTCTCGGTCCAGTTCACGGCTACGCGATTGCGCAGCGCATTCAGCAGATCTCGAAGGATGCGTTGCAGGTTCAGCAGGGCTCTCTCTACCCGGCACTGCATCGTCTCGAAAACAAGAAGTTCCTGGTTGCCGAATGGGGCTCGAGCGAGACGGGGCGCGAGGCCAAATTCTATCGGCTGACGGCAAAGGGCCGAACGCAACTGAAGGAGGAGACGGAGAGCTGGGCTCGCCTGACGGAAGTCGTCGGCATGATTCTCCAAGATCCACAGGGGGAACTCTCATGAACTGGCTGCAGCGGCTTACACGAAACAGGCGGATGGAAAAAGAACTCGACTCCGAACTCCGCTTTCACTTTGAATCGCTGGTGACGGACAAGATGAAGGCCGGGGCCAGCGAAGCCGATGCGCGGCGTAGCACTCGTCTTGAGTTTGGCGGCCTCGATCAGATCAAGGAAGACTGCCGCGAAAGCCGTGGAACGATATGGCTCGCATCCCTGGTGCAGGACCTGCGCTTTGGTGCGCGCATCCTGGCGAGATCGCCGGGCTTCTCCGCGACCGCAATTCTGGTGCTCGCGCTTGGCATCGGCGTAAACATCCTGGCTTTCAGCCTTTATAACCTCATCGCCCTCCAGTCGATACCGGTACGCGATCCCGCGACGCTGGTCAGTATCCAGCGCCGCTCTCCTGCGAACATCACGCCCAGCGTGCCTTACGCATCGATCGCCTACTATCGCGACAACGCGAAATCGCTCGCCGCTGTAATGGCAACCATGAATGCCGCCCCGATGGTGTTGAACCACGATGAGCAGCGAGTCCATCCCAGTTTTGTCACCGCGAACTATTTCAGCGAGCTGGGGGCTTCATCAGCGGCCGGGCGATTGTTCGATCCATCCCGCGAGGACTCTTCCGCCTCTGCTCCAGTCGCTGTTCTGAGCTATCGCTTCTGGCAGAGAAAGTTTGACGGCGATCCATCCATCATTGGCAAGACGCTCTATCTCGCAGGAAAGCCAGCCACCGTGATCGGTGTGACCGGACGTGCGTTCGCAAACCTGGGCACTGAGAACCCGGATATCTGGCTCCCGCTGTTGCAACATTCCTATTTTGTCGAAGGCAGCAGAGCTCTGAACGATCCGAAGTTTGATGGGATGCTGATCATGTGGGGACGGCTGGCACCGTCGGTAAGCTATTCGCAAGCCGCGCAGGAGCTGCTTGCGCTTACCAACCAACTGCGAAAGCTGTACCCAGCCGTGATCTGGGATCATGAGTACATCCTGGTCACCCCGGGCGCGCATTTCTTACCGCTCTCGTTTCAAGACCAACCCCCGGTGCTTCCTTTCGTCGGACTGCTGGTACTACTCATCCTTGCCGTTGCCTGTGCCAATCTTGGTGGTCTGTTGATGGCGCGCGGAGTCAACAGACGGCCGGAGATTCAGTTACGTTTCAACCTTGGCGCGCGCAAGTCGCGTGTCTTCCGCCAACTACTGACGGAGAGCCTGCTGCTGGGCGTTCTGGGCTCGATCGCTGCGCTGCCACTCAGCTACATTGTCCTTCGTCTCGCGCTGGTCTATGCGGATGCTCCGGCATGGATGAGCGCGTTGCCGGACTGGCGGGTGCTGGTATTCACTGCTGTGATGGGTATTGTCGCCGCAATCTTTTTTGGCATGCTGCCCACGCTGCAAATGGTTCGCCGGAAAAAAGACAGGACCCTGTGGCACCAACTCGTCGTCTGTGCGCAGGTGGGGGCGAGCTGTGTGCTGCTGATTATGGCTGGATTGCTGGTACGCGCAACGCTCCATACGCTCTACACCGATCCGGGTTTTGGCTACGAGCAGGTACTGTCGATCGATCCGGGATTGAGCGACCACGGGTACACAGCATCCACCGCGCAAACGTATCTCGATCAGTTGCAGAACCGCCTGCGGCGAGTGCCTGGGGTTAAGTCCGTCTCCATCGCCTTGAGTCCCCCGCTCGTCAATACCGAGGTGATGCTTACCGGGCATCACTGTCGGTGGCCACCAAGTGCTGATTTATCCCAATTGGGTTGGTCCGGAGTTCTTTGAGACGATGGGTATCCCGCTGCTGCGTGGCCGCTACATTCGCCCCGGGGAAACACACGTGGTTGTCATCAGCGAATCGCTGGCGCGTAAGCGATGGCCGACCGAAGACCCCATCGGCAAGCCATGGAAAGATGGCAAGGACATCGTCGTCGGCGTGGTGGGCAACACCCGCGCGATGGAGCTGAACAATACGGATGCAACGGAGATCTATTACCCGCCATCCGCCGATCGACTTTCCGGAATGTCCATCCTCGTCGGGACAGGCGGTGACCCGAAGGCAGTGTCGGCAAACATCAAACTGATTGCCGGCAGCATCGATCCCAAACTCTTCCCGACCATTACGCCGCTGAAGGCGGGCTTTCGCAAGAGTGTTGCGCAGGTGGAACAGATCGCGACGCTCATCAGCCTGCTTGGCGGCATCGGGATCTTTCTTGCCGTCGTTGGCCTACTGGGCCTTGTGGCCTACGCTGTGTCGCAGCGGACCAAGGAGATCGCGATCCGTCTTGCAATCGGAGCCGGCCGCAAGGAGATTGTTCTTGCCGTATTGCGCCGCTTCGTCTGGCCCGTCGTGGCCGGGTTGGCCGCCGGAGTTGGCATAACCGTGGGGCTCTCGCAGATACTTCGTCGCGGGCTTTACGGTATCAGCGGTCTGGACCCGGTGAGCTACCTGGGTGCGATCGCATTGCTGATCGCAATTCTGACAACCGCTGCCGTGCTGCCGATCCGCCGAGCGTTCCGGCTGGATATCGCAAGGATTCTGCACTCCGACTGAGAACCGCACGTTTGGTAATGAGAAGCGCGCTGACGCTGTCACAACCAACACAGACCTATGCATCGTGACAATGCAAAGGTCTATGTGGCTAGGTTTAGAGCAACCGCATCGACATTTCCAGATCGCCCGCCAGCGGAACCGAAAGGTACCGGTTGGCATCGGAACGCATGTGAGAGACGAACTCCGGGCAGTGACGCGCATCATCGGCGAGTACAAGGGAACCCGGCCGCAGACACGCTTCCACGCGGTGGAGAACGTCAGCATACAGCGCCTTCGCCCCGTCCAGGAGCACGAGATCGAATGTGTCGGGAAGATCACGGCCCAGCGTCTCCAGTGCGTCTCCTTCGCGAATCTCAACAAGATCAAGGAAGCCTGCTTCTTTCAGATTCTCGCGAGCTCGTGCCGCCTTGGAAGGCTCAAATTCCGTCGTGATGATTCGACCAGCGCCATTGTCGCGGAGGGCCGCGGCCAGATAGATCGTCGAAACACCAAACGAGGTGCCGAACTCAAGGATGGATTGCGCACGAGTGGAACGCGCCAGCATGTAAAGCAGGAATCCAGTTTCACGGGAAACGGGCAGCGGTACGTCCTTCAGCAGACTGTAAAACTGCCGATATTCGGTCTTGCTGGTGATGAGGTGGGACGCATCGGACTGCGCGACAATCTCCAGGGCCGATTCGCTTGTCTCGTCCTCGGCGAAGAGGCGGTCCAATAATCCAATGATGTGAGGGGAATTGAGTGTATTCGTTGCCATATGCGCACCTTCTCGCAAACCGGCTAAAACCGATTTGCAGATGAAATGTGCGTTGGTTAACGGTAACGCTTACGGCAGCAAGCAGGACGCCTGCCACATAGTTATGTTCTCCTCGATGGCCTGCCGTGTCAAGCTCGCGATCGTTCAGGTCGCACGTGACAGTGCTGGTTACAGATCTTCTTTGTCGGCGAGGATGAGGGGAGTGGTCGTGCGGAGATTACGCGCGGTGCAGCGGCTCGACGGTGAGGGTGAGGCCGTCGATGGCAGTGACGCGCACCTGCGCGTCGCGCGGCGCCGGTGTGGCGGAGTGTGCCTGCCATAGTTCACCGTGCACCATGACCTGGCCGAGCGGTTCCAGCGCTTTGGTGACGACGGCGATCTGGCCGAGGAGCGCGTCGATGCCCACGATGGACTTGTTGTGACGGGCGCGTACGGCAAGGCGGACGAGGAAGACGGTGATGAGCCCGAAGGCGATGCCGGCGGCGAGGGCGGTGCCGAGGTGGACGCGCAACTCGGGCACCGGACCGGCGACCAGCGTGAGCATACCCAGCACCAGGCAGACGATGCCGGCAAGCGCGAGAATGCCGTGACTGGTGAATTTCACCTCCAGCACCATGAGGACGGCGGCGGCGAGCAGCAGCATGACGGCGGTGTAATGCACGGGCAGCAGATTGAGCGCGAAGAGCGAGAGCAGCACCAGCAGGGTGCCGAGCGCGCCGGGGACGATGGTGCCGGGCGCGTTGAACTCGAGATAGATGAGCAGACCGCCGATGACCAGCATGAGCACGGCGAGGTCAGGATTCATCAGGCGGTCGAGCACGCGATCGCGCAGCGTCAGGGTCACGGTGTCGAGCGCCGCATCTTTGGTATGCAGCACGGACTTGGTGCCGTTCATCCGCGTGATGGTGCGGCCATCGATTGTGTTCAGAAGGGCATTGGTGTCGGGCGCGATGAGGTCGATGAGGCCGAGATCCTTCGCTTCCTGCGCAGTGTAGGACTTGGAGTTGCGGACGGCGTCTTCGGCGGCCTTGGGATTGCGGCCGCGCTGTGCCGTGTAGGAGCGCAAGAGGGCAGCAGTGTCGTTCTCGAGCTTCTGCTTCATGGTGTCGTCGATCTTGGCGCCTTCGACGACGGGATGCGAGGCTCCGGCGTTGGTGCCGGGGGCCATCGCGGCGATGTCTGCTGCTTCCAGCAGGAAGAAGCCGGCAGAGCCGGCGCGTGCGCCTTCGGGGGCGACGTAGACGATGATGGGAACGGGCGACGCGCCGATGCGTCCCACCATATTGCGCGTAGTGGAGAGCAGTCCGCCGGGGGTGTCGAGCTCGATCAGCAGCGCGTCGGCCTTGATGCCGGCGGCGTGATCGAGGGCGCGATTGAAGTAGTCCTCGCTGATGGGCTGGATGGTGTCCTGCAGATGGAGGACGACCACCACCGGCTTCGCAGCGTGAGCGCGGACGCCGCTCATCATGAACAGCAGCAGCAATGTGAGACCGGCGACAGCGCGAAGGGCTTTCATGGTTTTGGCGTGACGGCTGGTGGAGAGGACGCGGAGTTGAGCGACTGCTGCAGGCCACGGGCATCGGAGTTACCCGGGTCTACATCGAGCGCGTGGGTGACGTCCTCACGAGCGGCGGGAAGCTGGTGCTCTGTGCGGTCGAGCCGGGCCAGCGTGAGCCACGCAGCGGCGTTGGGACGCAGTTTGAGGGAAGCCTGGGCTTCGTCGCGGGCCTGGGCGTTATCGCCGTTGCGCCGCCGGACCTCTGCGAGGCCGGCGTGAGCGTCCGCGTCATTCATATTGGCGGCGAGGGCGAGTTGGAACTCGCGCTCCGCTTCCAACATGAGCCCGCGGCCCAGGTAGCTCTTGCCGTTCCCGGTGAGGGCGGCGGCCTGCCTCGGGGGCGGCAGAGAAGCGAGGTGCTGTGCCTCCATCTCTTCCATCTCCGAGGCCGCCTGCCGGAAGGAGGCGTCGTTGTAGCTGCGCTTGATGCGCTCGAGCGGCAGACTGGGGCTGTCCTGCGCGGTGGTCCCGGTGTAGACGTCGCGCTGTTGACTGGCTGGGACTACGGTTGCGGGCTTGACAGTTTGGACATTCGCGGCCGGCGGGTTGGGCTGGCGCAGCATGTTCTGGAGGTTGATCGCCTCGGAGTCCTGCGGCCGGAGCTTGAGCGCTTCCGTCACGGCGGAGAGAGCGTTGCGGGTATCGCCGCGGCGCGCCAACGCGATCGCGAGGTTAAATTGGTAGTCGGGATCGTGCGGGTCGCCGTTGATCGCTTCCTGAAAGAGCGCTCCGCCATCATGGCCGCGACGCGAAGCAGCGACACCCTGATCGTTCACGACTTCAGGAAGGGGAAGCTGTCCGGCGACGAAGGCGAAGGCCTCTTCCGCATCGTCGTAGTGGCCGGTGTAGAAGAAGGCGAGTCCGCGGTAGAACTCGGCCTCCAACGCGGCGCGATCGGACTTTTTCAGGTGGCCGAGGGCCGCGGCGGAGGCGTCGAACTGCTGCTCGGAGAAGTAGGTCATGCCGAGCGCAAGCCATGCGGGTGAGTATCGCGGATTCTCGGCCACGGCGATCTTCAGGTGGCGAATGCGCTCGGCCGGATTTGTTTCGATGATGCCGCGAATGTAATTTTCAAAACCATTCAGGTGCAGGTTGGCACTGGCGGCGTGGAAGCTGTCCTCCGACAGCGGGAATTTGGGATCGAGACCGCGGGTCACATGCCAGGACAGGGAGTCCAGAACGTCGAGCATATGGTCCAGCGGACCATCCTGCACGAGGGGCTGGCTGAGCCGCAGCGCGTTCACGTCGAGCAGCCCGGCGGAGACATGCAGGTTGGTTCCCTGCAAGGTGTAGAAGCCTACGATGACGTCGTCGGCATCGAGCGTCTGGGCGAGGCGGATAGAGGTAGCGCGCGACGGCTGAAAGTTCTGCGGCAGGCCGAGATGCTCCAGCGCGTATTGGCGATCTTCACGGCTGATGATGTCGAAGCCTGAAGCGCCCAGGCGCTGGTTGAGCGTCTCGGAAACAGCTTCGCCGATCCAATCCAGATTGGCCTGGCCGGTGCGATTGTCGAAGGGCAGCACAAGTAACAACTGATGATGCACCTTCGCCGGCAGGGTGGCTGTTTCTGCCGCGGTCTGCGTACCTGCTTTGAGGGGCGTTGGTGCGAAGAAGACGCAGAAGAGCGCAACGACGGAAAACGGAAGCAGAGAGCGCTGTAAACGGTTTGGGCGCACGCAGCAGTGATTATAGTGCCGCGCACCGGGCCGTCCGCCGGGAGATGACGATGGGGTAGCGGGTTCGTTTGAATCCACAATTTTCGATAGGACCGTTGTTTGGAAGCGAGGATGACTACCGAAAAGCCTAGTTCCCGGTAGTCATCGGGGGCGCTTAGCGCTTGAAGGTCAGCTATGAACTGGAATAGCATCTGGATAGCGTGAAGGACGCATCCGGTTCGCGGACAGGGTAGAAGCCCACCTTTGCTGGTCACAATTTAGCGAAACTTCTTTCTGCCTGCGATGCGGACACCGGGCGCTTACCGAAAGGAGTTCGCATGTCCGAACAACGTCCCTCCGCGTCTCATCTTCCCCCGAAGCCAAACCTTCGTCACCTAAAGGACCAAGCAAAAGATCGCTTGGCAAACGGTGATGCGCCCTCTCTGGCGATGGCTCTCTTTCAGGTCGCCCGACACTATGGGTTTCCAAGTTGGCCGAAGCTGAGAGACCACGTGCTCGCACTACCCTTCGCGGAAAACCTGAAACAGGCAATCAATTTGGATGACTTGGCTGAGGTTCGCCATCTCCTCTCGAAACACCCCGAATTGAAACATGCACCCATCGGCTATGGCGGAGATGGACCGCTGACGTGGGCTGCGGAGTGTCGCGGAATAGGAGGAGCCTCCAAGGCTCGGCTGGACATAGCAGAGTGGCTTATCAACAACGGCTCTGACATTCACGAGGGAGGCGATGCGCCTCTCATGCGCGCCAGTCTCGATGGTTCGCGAACGCCCATGATGGAATTGCTTGTCAGACATGGGGCCGATGTGAACGCCGCTTGGCATGGCGTCTACCCAGTGGTCTTCGCTCCCTGCGAGACGCTCGATCCAATCGCACTCGACTGGCTTTTGCAGCATGGTGCAGATCCCGATTGTGGCGAAGTTTCGGAGTGGCAGTCGAAGGGAGGGTCCCATCCTGGGACTGCACTTGATTTTGTACTGGGGACATACGTTCGCGACAAGGACGCGCTGAACGAATCCATCAAGTTGATACGGGATGCGGGTGGCTCATCTCAATATGATGAGCCGGGTGTTATTGCCACGATTCGCGGTGATTCCGAAGAGATTGAACTCCTCTTGCGCAAGGATCCTTCCGTTATCGAGAGACGATACCCATCCTTGAACATCGGCACCACCGCAGGTCGAATGCTCACGCTCAAAGGCGCGACGCTGTTGCACGTAGCCGCGGAGTTTGGCCAAGTTGGGATCGCGAAGCAATTACTCGAAGCGGGAGCAAATATCGATGCACGTGCTGCCACTGACCCCCATGGCGTGGGAGGCCAGACCCCCATCTTTCACGCCGCGGCCCAGGGTCACGATTTCGGAATTGATGTAGTACGTCTCCTGTTGTCACGAGAAGCGGACCTGACAGTCAGCTGCCAACTACCGGGACACTACGAGCACCCGGAAGAGGTGTTTCACGGAACGGTCCTCGATTACGCTCGAAAGTTTCCCGGTTCGGCAAACCAAACTCTTGACCTCTTGACTCGTTCAACATGAGCTCTATTCAAAGCGCTATTCATAGGTATCGATGAACGCGCTTGTGGGATTTACCAGCTGTAAATTCGAACTGACCGACTACCGACGATGAATGGGAGCTGGCGCTTGCGCGGTCAGCGAAGAAGGGCTTCCTGCGGCCGGTCGAAGTGCAGCACTGCGGCCCATTGCCCTTTGCGCTCCGCGCGCCACACGACTTTGCCGCCGAGCATGCTGGCGATGGCCTCCGGCGGCAGGTCGCGATGGAAATCGAAATAGCGGCGATCCAACTGCTCGTTCCGTGGACCGAGGCTGAAGGGCAGGTGCGGCGGATCGTACTTGGTCGAGAAGATGATCCCGACTGTGTAGCCGGAGAGCGTGGCAGCGCGCTGGATCTGCGGGAGCGAAAAGTTGGTGATGGTGACCACGGAGACGGGGCGGCGCATGTATCCCAGCTCCGGCTTGGTGAGCTCGTCCGAGACGGGCCATGCGGTGAGGATGGTTTCGTCGCGATACCGGGTGACGGCCTGATGGATGGCCTGCTGGTGCAGCCAGATGGAGTCGGTATAGCTAAGGTTGTCGTCGGGCGCGAAGCGGTAGGGCGGATTGACGAAGAGCCCGAGACAGAATGCGAAGGCGGCAAGCGCCACCAGGCCGCCCCATGCAGGAACGCGCCGCCAGAAAGCTGCAACGCAGACCAGTAGCACCAGCGGATAGAGGGGCAGAAGATAGCGCGTGAGCAACGCTCCGCCGAGCACGGAGAAGAGCAGGGTGTTCGCAACGAAGACCCAGATAAGTGGCGTGACGAACTGCCGCGGCAGAGGAGGACGCGTGGCGCCGTCCGGCAGCGGACTAATTTCCCCGTCCGGTAAGGGACGTGTTCCTCCATCCGGCAGCGGACTGATTCCGCCGTCCGGTAACGGACGCGGCGCCAGCAGCAGTGCGGAGCATGCGCACAACACGGGCACGAAGAGATTCATATGCGCGGTGAGGTGCAGCGCACGGTGAAAGAGCGCCAAGGCGATGCGCAGGGGCGAGAGATTCGCCTCCGCGTTATAGCGGAGATAGTCCGGATTGCCGAAGACGTAGCCGGTGCGCCGCCAGTGGTAGTAGAACCAGGCGCAGAGAGGCAGGATTGAGGCGGCGAGCCATGCGATGTTGCGGAATGCAGGCCTGCGGCTGGACCGGTCTCGCAGAGCACGCCAGGCTTCGCATCCGGCGAGGGCCACGGGGGTGCAGACGGCGGTTTCTTTGGAGAGCGCTGCGAGCGCAAAGCAGAGTGCGGCAGGGAGGATACGGCTGGTGCGGTCTCCGGGAACAAAGAAGGCCAGTCCCCACAGGGTGAGAGCGGCGGCGAAGAGATCCGCGTTGGCCAGCGTGCTCTGCGCAAACCATACCGGATAGAGCGCGGTGAGGAGCGTCGTCGCCGCGGCGATCGAAGTCTGACCGGTCACGCGCTGGGCCAGGCGGTAGACAGCCAGCATCGCCGAAGAGGCGACGATCAACTCAGCGAGCCGCGTGGTGAGCGGATTGAAGCCGGAGAGTTTCCACCAGAAGGCGAGATAGAGCGAAGGCAGTGGCGGATGCGCGTTCGAAAGGGTGCTGTACGGAATCAGCGTGCCGGTGCGGAAGAAATCGTAGGCAGCGGGGATGTAGTAGCCGGCCTCATCCCAGTAGTAGGGCAGGCGCAGCAGAGCGAAGTGCGAGAGATAGAGCCCGACGAAGATGAGCGGAAAGACCAGCCATAGAGGAAAGGGCTGGTCTGACTGCGTCTCGCTGGGTTGCCGCGCGCGAAATCGGAGGAAGGAGAAGATTGCTGCCTCCGCGGACTCTGGAGCGTCCGGCGTTTTTTGAAATTTAGTTGAGCGGACGCTGTACGGAGGTGGAGGCGAGAGGCTCGAGCGAGATGCTGCCAAAGGCCTGCTCATACTGCGCCAGGTTCTGTCCGAGCACGTTGAAGAGTGCCTTGGCCTGCTGGGGGCTCAGGTAGATGCCTTGAAAGCCTTTGATGGTGACCTGATCGGGCGAGTCCTGGTGTGCGGTGCCGAAGGAGAGAAAGAAATCCCAGACGCTGGCGCGTACCTGCACGCTGTTTGCGTAGCCTTCGCGGTAGTCGGAGGCTTCGGAAAGGGTGATCCGGGGCTGATTGTTCGACTGATTCATGTCTGCCATGTAGGTTCGTTTGCTGTGCCTTGGATTGATTTCAAAAAGTACATGAAAAGCTGGTGTAAGGGGTTCGAAGGTCTCAGTATAGGGGATATACGCGGATACGGACCACCGTTGGGCACCTTGGCCACCCACATGCCGCGTATGTAGTTTGAACCGAAACTACCGGGCCGCCGTAGTCTCATCAGTGAGGCATCCATGCTCTGGCTCTACGAAGCGCTTTTTCCCGTGCTCTGGATTGGCTTTCTTCTCTACTGGCAAGTCAAGGCTGCCGACAGCAAGGCGACCAAGCGTCTCGAACCCGCGGCGTCCCGCATCGTGCGTGCAGTGGTCTTCCTCTGTGCGATTGTCCTTCTGTCCTGGCCCCATATTCCTGTTCCGTGGCTCTACCGGCAATTCCTGCCCCAGACGGTATGGACCTTCTGGCTGGGAGCCGCCATTACCGCCGCCGGACTGCTCTTCGCCGTGTGGGCACGTGAAACCCTGGGGAGGAACTGGAGCCGCTCCGTCACCATCAAGCAGGACCACCAGCTCATCGTCACCGGCCCCTACGCCCTGGTCCGTCATCCCATCTACACCGGCATCCTCACCGGCTTTCTTGGCTCGGCCCTCGCCCTCGCCCAGATGCGGGGCATCCTCGCCTTCGTCCTGATCTCACTGGTGCTGTGGTACAAGCTGCGTTTGGAAGAGCAGTGGATGCGCACCCAGTTCGGCGCTCCGTACGAGGCGTACTCCCGGCGCACTGCCGCAGTGGTGCCGTTCGTCCTGTAGACGCGATCATTGACTCAATCCGGTCAAGAAACTCGACCTCGCCGTATGCGCCGCGATGCGTGAAGTGACCGCTCGCGGTATGTATGTTCATCGCAGATTCGTACGGTGAAGGATGAAGTCCGAGCCGCCAATAGACGTCGCAGAATGGGCCAAGGCGTGTTGAAGATATAATCCCGCTCACTATGCCCTTATCCGTAGGCACGAAGCTGGACGGATACGAAATACTCGGCCTCCTCGGTGCAGGCGGAATGGGCGAGGTATATCGCGCTTTCGATCCCCTTTTGAAGCGCGAAGTGGCCATCAAGGTGCTGCCTTCCTCGGTTGCGCATGACTTCGATCGTCTGCGTCGTTTCGAACTGGAGGCGCAGGCCACTGCCGCCCTGGACCATCCCAACATCCTGCCCATTTACCGCTTTGGCGTATTCCAGGGCTCTCCATATCTGGTTTCTGCGCTGCTGGAGGGGAGTACGTTGCGCCAAGTGTTGGCGGAAGGCTCACTGCCGGTGCGCAAGGCTATGGATACCAGTGTCCAGATTGCACGTGGATTGGCAGCTGCACACGAGAAAGGCATTGTCCATCGCGATCTCAAGCCGGAGAACATCTTCACAACCAAAAGCGGTTTGAGCAAAATCCTGGACTTCGGCCTGGCCAAATTGATGCAGCCGCCAACCGAATCAGACGGCAACTTGCCCACCCTGACTATTGGAACCGATCCAGGCATGGTGGCAGGCACCGCAGGATATATGGCGCCTGAACAGGTACGCGGGCAGGCGGTCGACCATCGCACGGACATCTTTGCGTTCGGCGCGATCCTGTTCGAGATGATCTCGGGCAGGCGCGCCTTCCACCGTTCGACTGCGGCGGAGACGATGACAGCGATCCTTCACGAAGATCCGCCCGCCGTCTCGCAGCTCGTGCAGAGCGTACCGCCCGGGCTGCAGCGCGTGATGCAACGCTGCCTGGAAAAAAATCCTGAACAGCGCTTCCAGTCCGCGTCGGATCTCGCCTTCGCTCTGGAAGCTCTGTCGGAGTCCGGGGCTTCCTCGCCGGCTGTTGCTCCGCCGCCCCGCCGCTCCCGGCGAGTAACGATTCTCTGGGCAACAAGTGCGGCTGCCCTTATTGCGGTGGGCGTCGCGGCTTACTTCGTGATTTCCAGCCGGGATAAATTCGCGTCGCTGCGCATTTCGGACTACGCCCAACTGACTCACGCCGGCAACGCCCGCGGCCTTCGCGGAACCGACGGCACCCGGCTCTACATGGACCGAGGGTTCGGCATTGGCGAAGTTGCGATATCGGGCGGAGACGTCGCGCCTGTTCCGGTCCCGTTATCGGATCCCGTCTTGATGGATGTTTCTCCCGACGGTTCGAAATTTCTCGTTGCATCGTTTACGGGAGCCACGAAGCTCTCGCACCCTATGTGGAGCGTAAGTATCCTTGGAGGCTCGCTCAAGCTTCTCGCGGTAGGAACGGAAGCATCCTGGTCGGCGGACGGAAACTCCGTCGCCTACTCGACCCCCGACGGAAACATCTTCTCCGTTCGAAGCGATGGGACTGGCGCTCGCAAATTGGCGTCGGTCGGAGGCGTGGCCGGTTTTCTCGCATGGTCGCCGGACGGCAGCACCATCCGTTTCTCAAAGGACGACGACGGGCTTTGGGAGATGTCCTCCAATGGCTCCAATCTTCATCGGCTGTTTCCTGGCTGGAAGAGTGACGCGTGCTGCGGACACTGGGCGCCCGACGGAAGCCTCTTCTTCTTCAATTCCGGGAACCAGCTATGGGCTCGCGATGAGCGCCGCGGGATTTTTCGCAAATCGCCTCCGCAGCCGGTGCGATTGACCTCCGGTCCCATAGTGTGGGATAACCCCATCCCCGGTAAAGACGGGAAAAAGATCTTCGCGACCGGCTCGACCCTTCATGGCGAACTGATCCGCTTCGACGCAAAGACCAGCCAATTTCAGACTTATCTAGCAGGTCTTTCGGCGGACAATATCTCCTTTTCTAAAGACGGTAAGTCCGTCGTATTCACTTCTTATCCCGAATGGATCCTGTGGAGAGCCAAGCCCGATGGCAGTGATCGCATCCAGCTGAGCGATACTCCCCTGCTGCCAACTATGCCGACCTGGTCGCCTGACGGCAATCAAATCCTGTTTTTCGACGCCTCTTCCGTGGGCAATGAAAAAGCCTGGGTCGTCTCCTCACAGGGAGGCAACCCGCGACGTCTTATGCCCGACGACAACGGGACGGAAACGGATCCGAACTGGTCGCCGGACGGAAAGAAAATCATCTTCTCTACCAGCCCGGAAGGCGGTGCAGATCCGAAGAGCGTGATAAAGATCCTCGACTTGGATAGCAACAGCGTCTCCACCGTTCCCGGATCGGTTGGCCTGTTCTCGCCCCGCTGGTCTCCAGATGGCCGTTCGATCGCCGCTGTACGCATGAATTCAACTACCTTGAATGTCTTCGATATCAAAACTCAGAAGTGGTCTACGCCATACAAGGGTGTCGTGGCGTACCAGTCCTGGTCGAAGGACAGCGCGCATGTTTACTTCATGAACTTTCAGGAGAATCCCGCTGTGTATCGGGTCCGCGTGGCAGATGGCGCTGTCGAGCGCATCGCCGATATCAAGGATCTCAACTATACGGGCAACACCGGCATGTGGATGGGATTGGATGCAACCGATGCCCCGCTGCTTCTTCGCAACCTTGGAACGCATGATGTCTACGCGCTGAACCTAGACTGGAAGTAGTCCACCCGCTGTGAAGAACACGTACGCCGCCCGGATATCCAGATCCCGCTTGATGTACGCGCTTCTTATTCAACGAATCCATCAAAGCCGATCCAACAGACGGCGAGATCTTTCAAATTGCTCTTGTATGTCCGCGTGACTGTGTATCGTTCGCCACCCTTGATCCGAAGTGTGTACTCACCAGTAGGCAGCGGCTGGACCTCTTCGACGAATGAGGCGTTCACCAGGACAGAGCGATGAATCTGCAGGAATCCGTAGGGTCTCAGCTTCTTGGCGATGGAAGAGATCGAAACGCGTAAGAGATGGGAGCCGGAGCCGGCATCGGCTTTGAGCAGCACGTAGTTGCCCTCAGCATGGACGGCGACAACATCCTCCGGATCAATAAGCAGGATTTTGCCGTTGGCTTTTACTGCGATCTTCTCGGGTTTTTGCTGCATGATTCTTTGCAGATGCGGAAGTGTTTCCAAGAGCCTCGCGGCCTGCTCTCCGGCTGATCTACGGAAGACTGTGTCCAATGCCTCGTCGATTCGTTCGTTCGAGAAGGGCTTAAGAACGTATTCAACGGCATGCTTATGAGACACGGCTAGCGCGTGCTGCTGACAGGACGTGACAAAAACCACGGAGGGCGGGAAACGGCCAAGTGCTGTGAGTTGATCCAGGAGCTCGATGTCGGCCATTTTCGGCACACTGATATCCAGAAGTAGAACGTCGAAGCTGCGGTGCGTCAGCTTGTCGAGCGCCTCGACCACGTCATTGGCCGTGTCAAACCCTTCAACGTCGCGCCTGCGGGCCAGAATATTGGTCAGTGCGCTCTGTGCACCCGGTTCATCGTCCGCAATTAATACGTGCATAACTGGAAGCCTCGCTCTCACCTTGGCCTAGCAATCCGGCCTGAATGGACACTCAAAATGCCTGATGTGGCGCAGCGGTACCGTCTGACCAATAGGAAAGGCGCACCATGAAAATCATTTCCGGCTCGGGAACGTCGCGATACAGATCGTTGTAGAGGACCGGTGAGCCTGTGATGTCTGCTCCCCAGCTTGATTCGTCTGTCTTTAATTCGCCTGTCCTGGGAACGTGGAACATGAGATGCGGGTGCCAGTGTCCAACCGAATCACCAAGGTTTCCTTCTTTCGACATCATGTAAGACATAGCGCCAGCTTCAGGCATCGGAAGTTCGTGCTTCGCGGTTGCGGCAGTGAGGCTTTCACGCATCTGTGTTTTGGATAATCCGCTTAGTACCAGCCGCGTTCTATTGATGGTGTACGGAAGAATCGATCGCGCCGCTGCCGGGTTGTAACAAATCGGCCCAAGCATCTTAGGATTCCAGAACTCCGGACTATCTATTGGAGACATCCACGCGCGTTCCACCAGGCACGTGAAGCCATTCTTTCCTTCGACCGCAGTCTGGTAGCCACTCTTATCAAAGACGAGAATCGTTGCATCGCCTGAAATGGATGTGGGCGCGGCGGTCCGCGCAAGGGCTATCTCGGCATCCCGACTGGCCATCAAGTACTGGTCAAGCGGCGCCATCGTGGGATATTGAGTTTTGGCATCTTCCGCCCACGTCTGTCGCGAGACTCCAGAGACAAAACTGAGGACGAGAATGAGAGAGGCGAGTGAAGCGAATCCGTTTCGGCTCATCGGGTACTCCGGGAACGCGTGTGAAGTTGGACTTGTCATTTCACTTACTGGAGAGCAGGGCCCGGCTGTTTATTGAAGAGCAATTCCAGATAACGCCGCAGATGGTCGATGCTTGCGACAGCGACCTCGCGATTGTGCTTCGCTTTCGCGAGAATGAAGGCACCCTGGAGGGTCGCCTGGGTGTAGAAGGCCAAGCTCTCCGCGGTCCAGTCCGGGTGCATGTTCCGTAGACGCAAGGCTTCTTCGATGTCGGGAACCAGCGTTGCAGCGTGCCCGCTGATACTGCGTTCGCAGGCGTTGCGGATCGCAGGGTGCGTGTCGTATACCTCCTGCACCATGGTGCCGATGAGGCAGGTGAACTCGGCCAGTTCGCCCATGAGCAGGGTCTTGCGGAAATCGACATAGGCAAGCAGGCGGTCAAGCGGGTCAACGGGTGCGTGATACGGCGCGGAGGCAAAGAACGCACCCGTGTCTTCGATCCAGTAGTCGGCAGCGGCCAGCGCCAGCGCTTCCTTGCTATCGAAGTGGTGGAAGAAGCTTCCCTTGGTGAGGCCGGCGGCTTCGCAGATGTCCTCGATGCGCGTGGCGGAATACCCCTTGGAGCGGATTACGCGGATGGCCGCGTCGAGCAACCTGGTCTTCGATTCGTGTCTTACTTCAGTCGTGCTCATTGCCTACCGTTCAATTGGCGTGAACCATACCTACTAGTCGGTATGCTGGTCAAGGATTGTTTTATATTTTTCATAAGGCCTTTCGGATCAATCATCTATGCTCCACTGCTTCTGTCAAGGAAGTCGCCGCGGGCCTGTTGCCCGTTCGTCAGCTCGAAGCGCCGGAAAGGCGAGGCAGGCGCGAAATTTGGGCACAGAGGCAGCGTGCTCAATTCGTAGATTTTTGTAAGTGACTGGTGCGAAAGGGGGGACTTGAACCCCCACGGGTTTCCCCGCTGGATCCTAAGTCCAGTGCGTCTGCCAATTCCGCCACTTTCGCGTGTCCATGAGGGTGTTTCCCGGCTCTGGAAAGCGTTGCGCGCAAGTCCAGGCTGATGGCAAGTTTACACCGGGGTCAGGATAGTATTGCTGTCGTCCCCGGTGATGAACCTGAGGGAAAGAGGCCCATGGCAAAGACAATCGATTGTGTTTGGCTCAGTTCCACCAGGCTAGCAGCGGCGCTGCGGTGTTGCATGATTTCCGGGCTGCTGGGATGCGCAACAGCGCAGGCGATGGCGGCGAAGGCGACACCGGATTTCGGTCCCAACGTTCTCGTCTTCGATCCGAGCATGCCTGCGGCCTCCATTCAACAGCAGATCGATAAGGTCTATGCCGTCCAGCGGCGCAACGAGTTCGGTCCGGAGCGCACTGCGCTTCTCTTCCTGCCCGGCGACTATCACGTCGATGTGCCGGTGGGCTTTTATACAGAAGTGATCGGGCTGGGCGCCTCTCCCGACGATGTGCACATCACGGGGAACGTGCACGCGGATGCGAGCGCGCGGAACAACAATGCGACCACGACGTTCTGGAGAGCGGCCGAAGGCTTCTCCGTGACGCCAGCCGGCGGCGTGATGCAGTGGGCGGTATCGCAGGCAGTGCCTTTCCGCCGCATGCACATTCTCGGCAATATCGTGCTGCATCAACATGGCGGATGGGCGAGCGGCGGCTGGATGGCCGACGATCTGATTGACGGGAACGTGGGCGCCGGTCCGCAGCAGCAATGGATTTCGCGCAACACGGAGTGGAAGAGCTGGACCGGAGCCAACTGGAACATGGTGTTTGTCGGCGTGCCGCATCCGCCGGAGGGCGACTGGCCACAGCCGCCGTACACGAAGATCGCGGAAACGCCGGTTATTCGTGAGAAGCCGTTCCTCGAAGTAGATGCCGCGGGCAACTACAGCGTGCGTGTTCCGTCATTGCGCACGGATAGCGTCGGCATTACCTGGCACGGCGGATCGACGCCAGGCCGTTCCATTCCCATCAGCCACTTCTACATCGCACACGCAGGGGTGGATACGGCGGCGACGATCAATGCGCAGCTAGCCAAGGGCAAGGATCTGCTGTTCACGCCAGGCGTCTATGAATTGACGAATGCAATTCGCGTGACACGGCCCAACACCGTGGTGATGGGGCTCGGCTTCGCCACGTTGAAGCCCACGCATGGCACCGCGGCCATGACCACTGCGGACAGAGACGGCATTATTCTTTCTGGGCTCTTGTTTGACGCGGGTGCTACGCAGTCGCCGGTGCTGCTGGAAGTGGGTCCAGATGGAAGCAAGGGCGGCCACGCCAAGGATCCGATCTCGCTCCATGATGTCTTCTTCCGGGTGGGCGGCGCGGGTGTTGGGCGCACGGTGGCCAACCTGAAGATCAACAGCAACGACACGATCGTTGACCATACGTGGATATGGCGCGCGGATCATGGAGCGGGCGTGGGCTGGAAGGAAAACACAAGCGCAAACGGGCTGGTGGTGAATGGGAACAACGTTACGGTCTACGGCCTGTTTGTCGAGCACCATCAGCAATATCAGGTGCTATGGAACGGCAATGGCGGCCGCACGTACTTCTATCAGTCGGAGATACCTTACGATCCTCCTGACCAGAAGAGCTACGCCAGCGCGTCCGGACCGAACGGGTGGGCATCCTACAAGGTGGCCGATACGGTGACGAGTCACGAAGCGTGGGGGCTGGGCATCTACAGCGTCTTCCTGCATCCGGATGTTGAGTTGAGCCGTGCTATCGAGGTGCCGAAGGCTCCTGACGTTCGGTTTCATCACATGATTACTGTGGCGCTGGGGAATCTAGGCGAGATCAGTCATGTGATCGATGACAAGGGGAGTGCGACTTCTATCCATCCACGCGTCACGCCGAAGGTTACGGAGTTCCCTTAGTAGCTTTACCGGGTAGAAAAACTCTTTCAGCATGTGTCGAATTTGAACTTATTTGCCGTCAGATTACGCAATTACGGGATGAAGATACTTGATTGCGGGACGCGACCTGCGCTTCGTCCCTAAGATCAGGCGACCTTTATGCCAGAATACAATGCTGATCGTGAAGGTTTCTACAGCGACATGGCGACGCGTGCTTCTCGGATATGGGTTATCCATAGCATTCTGGATGCCCTTGGCCGCTCTGCTGGCGTGGCAGCAATATCGCATCTTTGAGGAAGAACACTTGAAGGTATCGCTTGCGAGCCTTCTTGTTCTGAGCGGAGTCCGCTTTTTTACCATCGCGCTGCTCACGCCTCCGATCTTCTGGATTGCAGAGAAGGCGCCCATCAGCACCGGCAATGTCGTTCGGCGCACGATCTATTACCTGGCGGGCTTCATTCCGTTTGCCCTTCTGTTTGCCGTGATCCGCTGGAGCCTTCTGCCTCCGTGGTACCCCGAAACGCAGCAGTGGGGACATCGCACGTTTGCCGCTTTGATCGGGCTCACCGACACCACGTTTGGCGATGAACTGGTTTTCTATCTCGCGGTAGTGTTCGCGGCACACGCCGCTATTTATTTCCGGCGTATCCAAGGCCAGGAACTGGAGCAGCTCGCCTTGAAAGAGGCGCTGGCCCAAAGCGAACTGCAGACGCTGCAGATGCAGATACAGCCGCACTTCCTTTTCAATACGTTGAATGGCATCTCTTCGCTGGTTCACAGTGACGCAGGGCGTGCAGAGCAGATGATTCTGCGGCTCTCCAGCCTGCTGCGGCGCACGCTGAAGCAGGATGGGTCCGACCTGGTGCGGTTGGCGGATGAGCTCCATCTTGCGGAAGACTATCTGGACATTGAAAGCATGCGGCTGGGAAGCCGCATGACCGTGCGCTGGGATATTCAGCCGGAGACGCGCAGTCTGCTGGTGCCGCAGTTCATGTTTCAGTTACTGATTGAAAATGGCGTGAAGCATGGCATAGCCAACTCGCGCGGCATGGGTTGGATCGAGATCACGTCCAGGCAGGACCAGCAAGCGTTGAAGCTTGAGGTGAGAAATAGCGTAAACGGGGAGACACAGCAGGGTACCGGGGTGGGCCACCAGAACATCCGGACGCGGCTGTCACTGCTCTACGGCTCCGATGCGCGATTGCTGTTTGATCGCAAGGACAAGATTGCAGTTGCGACACTTGTTCTTCCGCTTCTTCCGAGTGTCGATTCCAGGGTGAAAACAACCACGGTTCGCCAGTTCGAACCGGAAATGAGGTCGTAAATTTATGCGCATACTGGTCGTAGATGATGAGCCGCTGGCACGCGAATCACTGGCACGGGTGCTGGGGGAACGTTCGGATATTGAATTGGTAGATATGGCGGTGGACGCCATCGAAGCGCTGACCCGCATTCGCGACCATGCTTATGACATCGTGATGGTCGATATCCATATGCCGGAGATGTCCGGAATGCAGATGGTGGATACGCTGCGCAGCCAGGGAAATGGAATGCCGGCGATTATCTTTGTCACCGCATTCAACGAGCACGCGGTGGCGGCATTCGAGCGGCACGCGACGGACTATATCCTGAAGCCTTTCTCGGCGGAGCGAGTGAATCGCGCGATCGACTATGCCAAACGGCATTCCGCGGAGGACCGCGAGCGCAGGCTGGCAGAGATTCTTCCTCATCTGCAGACCCTGGCAAAATCGACGCCGCGGATTGCGATCAAGTCGAAGGGAAGAATTCTCTTTATCGACGTAGCCGAGATCGTGGTTGCGGAAGCGGAAGGGAACTATGTGCTGCTGCGGCAGGAGTCGGGCTCGCATCTGCTTCGCGAACAGATCTCGGTGCTGTCCGACCGGCTGGCTCCGCACGGATTTGTCCGCATTCATCGTTCGGTGCTGGTGAACGCGGCCCATGTGGAGGCGGTGAAGCCGCTGCTGACGGGTGAGTACCTGCTGCGCCTGAAGAACGGCAAAGAATACAACGTCACGCGCACCTACAAGAAGAACCTGAAGCAGTTCGCGACTTTCTGGCTGGGCATGGACGCCATCGCCGGCTAGGAGTGGCGCAAGGCCGGCCGTTAGTGTGCTGCGGCCGGCTGCGTTGGTTCGTCCACTTGCAGGATGTGATCGCCCTTCACATCAGTGAGTGACTGGACGATCCCGCTTGGCCAGCGGATCTCTACCTTGCTTGCTGCCGTGTCCTTGCCCAGGCCAAAGTGCGCGCGCTTGTCATTCGATGACAGATAGCTGCCTGCCGTCGACACGGTTTCCATTTGCGTACCGGCGCTGGTAGTCACGTGGATCTCTGCGCCGATAGCGTCGCGATTGCTGCGATGGCCAACCAGCAAGAGCGTGAGCCAGTGGTTGCCGGTCGCGGTTTCATTGCGAAGCACATAAGCGGGGCCATCGTTCGTGGTGACGACCGCATCGACGCGGCCGTCGTTGTCCAGATCGCCCACTGCCATGCCGCGGCCCGCCCAAGCCTCCTTGAACACCGCACCGGATTCGGAAGAGACATCGACGAAGCGCTTGCCGGTGTTGCGAGCAAGCAGCATCGGCTCCTTGTAGTGGAGCTGGGGGAACTGGAGTTGGATAGTGTCGAGATCATGGCCCTGGGTGATGAGCAGGTCCTTGAATCCATCATTGTCGTAGTCGAGAAAGTGAATGCCCCAGCCGGAGTGAAGCAGCGTCATGCCGCCGATGCCGCTCATGTAGGTGTCGTAGGTAAAGCTGCCGTCGCCGTTGTTTTTGTAGAGCGCGTATTTCTGGTTGGCGAGATCGGTGATGACGAGGTCCGGCAGTCCGTCGTTGTTGTAATCCTCGAAATCCACGCCCATGCCGGCGAAGGTGCGGCCGTCGCCATCGACAGCGACCTCCGCGTCTAACCCGACTTCTTCAAAGGTGCCTTTCCCTTTATTGCGGTAGAGGAATTCGAGCATGGAATCGTTCGCTACGACAATGTCGATCTTGCCGTCGCGATCGAAGTCAGCCAGCGCAATGCCCAGCCCTTTGCCGGGCTTGTCTAGTCCGACCTTTGCGGCCTCTTCGGTGAAGTGCCCTTTGCCATCGTTGTGGTAGACCAGGGCGCTGATGGGTTCAAAGACATCTGGGTGGCAATAGGCGCGATACCCGGGCTTGTGTTCGCCGCAATAGATGTCATCGAAGTCCCATTTCACATAGCGCAACACGACCAGATCGAGGAGTCCATCGTTGTCCAGATCCACCCAGGCGGCAGATGTCGACCATCCGCTGCCGCCGGTGCCGGACTGCGCGGTGACATCGGTGAAGGTTCCATTTCCGTTGTTGTGATAAAGCCGGTTGCCCCCGTAGGCGGTGACGTAGAGGTCTTCATAGCCGTCGTTGTCGTAATCGCCGACGGCGACGCCCATGCCGTAGCCAACCCCCTCGAGACCCGCCTTCTCCGTGACATCTTCGAAGGTGCCGTCTTTCTTCTGGTGGTACAGGCGATTCCAGTACGCGGGACCGGTTTTCTGCGGGATTGTTCCTTTCGCGGTCGGATCGCTCAGCGGCGCGCCGTTCACGAAGAAGATGTCGAGAAGGCCGTCGTTGTCGTAGTCAAAGAGCGCGACACCCGAGCCCATCGTCTCGACGAGATATTTCTTTGTCGTGTGGGAGGCGCGCCCCTGGAAATGCACGCCAGCCTTGGCGGTGATGTCGACGAAGTTGCCAGGGACAATGTCCTGCTGGGCCGGAGCCGGGTGCGGCGGCTGCGCGATAGCCGGGAGCGCTGCCAGCAACACGCAGAGGATTCGGGCACGGAACGACAATGGCATAAGAGAAAGACGCACGCGATGCTGCTTCTGCGGGTAGCAATACGATACGTGAGTCTCGCGGATTGCGGTATTCACCTGTTGCGCGCTGTCAGGCTGTTGCCTTGGCGGGCGCCGGCGCGATGGCGAGAAAGTCTTGCGCGAAGCGCCGGGCATATTCCTCGGTGAGTTCCTGAACTCGCGCCGGATCGCTTGACCGCACGATGAGGCCAGCGTGCTGGCGTTTCTGCATGCGATACACGATCTCCGGGGCATCGTAGTGATCGGTGACGGGCGTGGCGTCGCGCGCCAGGCACAGCACGCTGCCGGCGTAGTCAGTGCCCAGCGTTGGCAAGCTATATTGTTCGCCGCGGGCCAGGGCGACTTCGATACGGGCCCACTCCACCCATGGGTTGAATCCGTTTGCCTGCTCGATGACATCGGCGATGAAGGCTCCGCCGACGCGAGCCGCAGCTTCGAGGAAGTAGAAACGGCCATCCGCGGCGGAGCGGATCCACTCCGTGTGAGTGACGCCATTTGCCAATCCAAGCGCCGCTATCAATTTTTCGTGAAGCTGAGGAATCTCCTGCGCGGGAACGGAAGCGCGGTCCACGCTGCGCGTGGTGAAGACGCCGCCGTGATGCATGAGCTGAAAAGGCGGCTTGCCGTACTGATGAACCGGCGCGGTAAGTGTGTGGCCGTTCCACACAACGCCATCGGCGTGGAAGATATCTCCCGGGATGAAGCGCTCCAGCAGATGATGCGACTGCCGATCGCCCAGGTCGTCCAGCAGGGGCCATAGCTCTTCTGGCTTGTGCAGCTTGCGGATGCCGATGGCGGACGCGTCGGTGCGCGGCTTCAGCATCCACGGCGCGGGTGTTTGCTGCATCCAATGGTGCAGATCGTCGTGGTTGAAGACACCGATGAAGTCCGGGACGAGCAAGCCCGCTTCGCGAGCACGCACACGCATGGAGAGCTTGTCGCGGAAGAAGCGGGTTGCCGATTCCCCCATACCGGGCAGGCGCATATGCTCGCGCAGCGTGGCCGCGATCTCCATGTCGAACTCGTCGAGCGCCACGATGCGGTCGATCTTGCGAGAGCGCGCGAGATACATGACCGTGTTGACGATCTGTGCGGAGCTCATCTCCTCCGGCATGGTGTGAACCTGGCTGAGAATCTCGCGCGGCCAGTCGGCGTCGCGGTGCTTGTTGAGTGTGAGGAGTTCGACGCGGCAGCCGAGGCGCGTGCATTCGCGCATGAATGGCTGGCCCTTCACGTAGGTAGAAAGGCAGAAGATCAGCGGTTGCGACGGATTTGCATTGGTCTGCATAGGGCTCATATCTCTTTTGGGCAGAATCCGGCAGAGGCTCCTACCCACTCCTGATTGCGATTGTGATCCACGCCCATCATTTTGCCGCGGCCCATGCGGATGAGGCTGATGACCGGCTCAAGCGTACCGCCATCGGGCCACACGTACATGATGCGCACCTCCGCCTGGGTAAGCCCGTGCGGTGTATCGATGACAGGCTCGAAGCGCACGCGCTGCTGCAGGAGAAAATTGTGGCGCTGGTCAGTGGGTATTGCGGTGAGGTCGGCATCCGTGGGGCCGAATTGGACGCCTTTGCCGGCGAAAGAATAAAGAGGCTTGAAGACCCATTGTTCGCGGTCTTCAGAGAGCAGGCCGCCGCCTTTGCCGTCATACCAATCGTTGAGGAAGACCGCTGGCGGAACTGCGGGATGATGGAGCCAGGGAATGGCGAACTTGCTGATGCGGAAATACCAGTTGGGATGGCCGGCCCATTCGACGTCGAGATCGTCGCGATAGTCGAAGGGCAGCGCGATGCCCTTTCGTTCGAGTTCATCCACGATGGCACGGTTGTAGATGCGCTCGATAGGAACATCGCGATTGCCGTGCGATAGAGAGGCGGCGTCCCTCGCGCTTGAGCTTCGCGATGTCGACTGTACGGATCCCGAGACGGTCTTCGTGGACGTGGAAGTCGGGCAGCGTCTTCTGCGCTTCCGGCTCGATCTCCAACAGAACGACGTTCTCCGGCGCGTGGTTGCCGACGATCACGCGACGCAGGAGCGCCCAATAGCTTGCATCGTCATGACCGCTGAGGAAGCGCTCGAGGCTTCCAGGCAGGTTGAAGGTGCGCGCATAGCTCTCGAAAAGCACGGCCTGGAAGCCGAAGATAGAAGGGAAGGCCTGCAGTTCCACAAGGCGCGGTGTGAGCGAGCCATTCTCCTCGCGCACCAGGCCGAAGTCCGCTGTCATGAAATGGGGATGCGCTGGGCAATGCGGCACGCGGAAACGCTCTGGAACGGCTTCCTCGGACGCTTTGAGAAACGCAGCATTGCCGAGTAGCTGATGGGTGAGTTCGGCGCCCGTATCGGCGATTTGCTGCATCAGCGTATGCGGGAAGAAGCAGGGCGTCTCGGAGATGCGGAATTCCAGCGGAGCACGCGTCTGGCGCGCGCAGTCTGCGAGCAACGCCTGGTAGCGTTCCGGCCGGTAGTCGCGATTGAATGCCCGCCGCAGCTCTGGCAGCACGCTGCCCTCCCTCAGGGTTGAATCAGGAACCGGCCCTCACGCATGATCTGTTCTTCGCCGGCGGGACTCTCCAGCCAGATATTGAAATGGAGGCCGACCACGTCGATGTGTGTCGAAGAAGTCCATTTTGCGCCGGTGTGTTCGCCGTAAGGATCGCCGAAGGCGATGTGGATGCCGGGGAATTTTTCATCCTGCAGGATGTTACCGATCACGCGTGTGACCCCGATATTGGTGCCGATGGCGAATTCGCCGACTCGGTCGGAGTTCTCGTCGCGATGCGTGTACTCCCAGAACTCGTCCTGCAACTGGCTGTTGCTGGAGGTGCAGGCGACGATGCGATTTTTTGCAATGGTGATGGTCATCGGCGTGGCAGCGAGGGAACCGTAACGCTGGCAGAGGTAATCACCCACGACGCCATCGACAACGAAGGTGCCGTTTACTTCGCCGGGAGCGGTGAAGACCTCGCCCCCGGGCAGGTTGCCCCACTTGTCAGGGCTGATGATGCCGCTGGTCTTGAGCCATTTGTAACCGGGATTGAGCTCAGCGCGGATGTCTGTGCCCGCAGCCGTGGTGGCGTGGACCGCGGTGGCGTTGCTGGCGCGCTCCAGCACGCGTTGGCTCAGACGATCGACAGCAAGAAAATCCGCGCGCATGCCTTCCACCATGATCTGCGGCGTGATGTTGACCATGTGAGCGTGGCGCATGCGACGGCGGTTCACCACATCGGTCATCTGCCTGCGGGATAGCAATTCGTTCTGCTGCACCTCGACGGCGAAGATCGACACCTGGCTGGTCTCCATATCGGCCAGCACCTCCGCCGGCATGCCGGCAAGCGGACGCGCCGCAAGCTCTTCCAGGACGAAGCCATTCCATGGGCAGCCGATCCTCTGCAACTCGCGCGCGATCGAGGCGGCAATCCCGATGGTCGCCTGGTCGGTGATGAGCGTCACCTTCTCCGTGGGTTGAATGCGGAGACAGGTAGTGGCGGCGCTGCGTGCGCCGGGGGTGAAGTCGGCCGGGAAGGCAACATCAAGGAGGTGGGTGCGGGTGGCGGTCATGGTTTGCACGGAATGCTGCAGTGTATCGTGTCAGCGCCTGTGAGCAAAAGAAAGACCGTCGAGCAAAAACGCTAAAACAGGCCGGCGCGCGTCTCCTCCACCATGTAGTCGACGACCGCGTTCAGGTCGCCATTGCTTTCCTTGAACTTGCGAACCTGACGCTGCGCACCGGAGCCGTTATCGAGGATGTTGCGGACCGAAGCCACAGCCTCGCGGCTGCCGAGTTCATCCACGCAATCATCGACAAAGCCCAGGTACTCGAGGATCAGCTCGCGTTCGTCGACCTCAGCTTCCTTGCCGAAATCGATGAGCTTGCCTTCGAGGCCGTAGCGCACGGCGCGCCACTTGTTTTCCATCAGCAGCGCACGGCTGTACTGGCGGAAATCCTGGTTGCCCGCGTGCAGCTTCCATAACTTGAAAGCGGTGGCCTGAATCAACGCGGCGATGGCAATTGTCTCCTCCGCGCGCATGGGGATGTCGCAGATGCGCACCTCGATGGTGTTGAAGAAGGGATGAGGGCGAATGTCCCACCAGATCTTCTTTGCGTTGTCCATGCAGTTCGTCTTGATCAGCAGGTTGCAGAACTGCTCAAACTCCCCCCAACTGCCGAAGCTGTCCGGAATATTTGTGCGCGGAAACTTGTCGAAGACCTTCGCGCGGTAGCTCTTCAATCCGGTATCGTGCCCGCGCCAGAACGGGGAATTGGTGGAGAGCGCGAGGATGTGGGGCAGGAAGTAGCGCATCGAGTTCATGACGCGAATGGCTGTCTCCTTGTCCTCGATGCCGACGTGCACATGCAGACCAAAGATGAGGTTCGCGCGCGCGACCTGCTGCAGGTCTTCGACGACACGCTCATAGCGCTCGTCGGGATAGATGTCCTGCGCTCGCCAATCGGCAAAGGGATGGGTGGCGCCAGCCACCAGCACCAGATCGTGCTCCTGCGTGATGTGAATCATCTGCCGCCGCAGATCGTACAGATCGTCACGCGCCTCGGTGATGGTGCGGCAGACGCGCGTTCCTACCTCGACGACCGACTGATGCATCTCCGCTTT
Source organism: uncultured Acidobacteriaceae bacterium (assembly GCA_963815025.1). Lineage (GTDB taxonomy): Bacteria > Acidobacteriota > Terriglobia > Terriglobales > Acidobacteriaceae > KBS-83. The sequence continues at coordinate 225,484 of CAWFFD010000004.1, forward strand.
GACGCGCTCCTCGAGACGGCGCTTGCCCTTCGCGAGCAACTCCGTCTTGATGTGCGAGCGCAGGTCGCGCGTTACCGGATCAACGGTCTGGTACTCCTCTTCAATGCCGAGTGAGAACGATGGGCGCATGGTGCCTGACTCCAGAGGTCAACTGACTTTATGCGGAAGGGCCCGGGGCTTTCGTTGATTTGCCCGCCGCTTTCTTTGCGGGTGCTTTTTTGGCGGCAGGTTTCTTCGTAGCGGCCGCAGTTGCCGGACCCGAGCCTGCCGCAGCTTTGGTGACTGGCTTGCCCGCGAGGAAGGAGGACCAGACGAAGCCACCCGCGGGAGTTCCGGCGTGCTGTTTCGCTTTCTCTACAGCCATCTCGGCTACCGCATCGACGATCCAGCGGAAATTCGCTTCGCCCACGGAGTGCACGTCGGCATCTGGGGCAGGATTCATGAAGTCGATGGCGTACGGCACACCGTCCTCCACGGCGAACTCCACCGTGTTCAAGTCATAGCCCAGGGCGCGGCATAGTGTCAGAGCATCGCGCTCCACCCGCTCCAACAGCTTTGCATCGTACGCCGGCGGGTCCTTCACGTAACGCTCATGGAAGGGACGCCGCGGATCGTACGGCATGATGTGGACCTTCTTCTGGTTGATGACGTAGCAGCGGAAGTATTCCTCGAATTTCACCGCGCTTTGCAAGGTCATGCAGAGGTCGCCGGTCTGGTCGTAGGCCTGGAAGAACTGCTCCCAGTTGTGCACGTGATAGACATCGCGCCACCCGCCGCCATCGAAGGGCTTCAGGAAAGCGGGGAAGCCGACATACTCGAAGAGTCCCTTCCAATCGAGGGGGAACTCCAGGTTTCGCATCGAGCGGTCGGTGGTGCCCGCAGGATACTGCTTGTGCGGCAGAAGCACGGTGCGCGGCACGGCGACGCCAAGTTTGCGAGCCAGCGCGTAGTTAAAGAACTTATCGTCCGCGGACCACCAGAACGGATTGTTGATGACGATGGTCCCGGTGAGCGCTGCGTTCTTCAGAAATCCGCGATAGAAGGGGATGTCGTGCGAGATGCGATCGACGATGACCGCATAGCCGCTTGGGGCAGCCTCGCGCACGCCGCCGACCTGGAGCGACTCGGCAGTGATGTCGGGGAGCTTCATCGCGTTGATGCGCTCGACCAGGGCTCCGGGGAAGGTGTTTTCCATGCCATAGAGGACGCCGATCTTTTTCACAGTTGCTCCTTCCGTCGCGGGTTCATATCTACTGTTTCCGTCGCCGCGATCCGCTCCCAGTGTCTGCCAGGATCATGCCATCACAGGTAAACATTCATCATGCGTTGCCAGGTGGGCCAGTCATGGCTGTTCCAACTGTCCCAGATGGCGAGTTGATGCGGGACGCTCTGTCTGCCCAACAGATTGGATAGATGCTGGTTCTGCCCGAGGCACTGGTCATCCCAGCCGGTGGCCAGCACATAGGTGTTCTGCCGGTAGCGGTCCAGATACCAGGGGTCATGCATGTTCGCAATATAGTGCGACGGCATGTTGAAGTAGACATCCTGATCGTAGTAGCCATGCAGGAAGTTGGAAATATCGAAAGCGCCGGACATGGAGAGGAAACCGGTAAAGACATCCGGATATTTCAGCGCGATATTCACCGCGTGATAGCCGCCAAAGCTGCAGCCGAGGCTGATCAGGTGGCTGTCGTGGTTCTTGAGGCGGACCAGCGCGAGCACTTCGTTGAGGATGTACTCCTGATATTGCATCTGCCGTGCAATCCGCCAGCGCGCCGGCACGTTGCGGTTGTACCAGCTTTCGGCGTCGAGCGAATCCAGACAGTAAAGCTGGATCTCCCCGTTGTCGATCTTGTGGCCGATCGATCCCACCATGCCGCGATCTTCAAACTCATAGAAGCGCGCCTGCGAACTGGGGAAGACGATGACCGGCACGCCGCGGTGTCCAAAGACGAGCAACTCCATGTCCCGGCCAAGGCGTTCTGAATACCACTTGTGATATTCGCGATTCATGCTTGTTCGATCGTTCCCCGTTTCATTCGCTTCCGCCGGCGGCCGGTGCTGGCTCTGGACGCTGGCCCTTGATAGGCTCTTTCAGAGCCATTAGAGCGGATTTTTCTGTACGTGTTCTCGTCGAATCGTGTGAGGTACGGTTTTTCTTGACGAAAAAACCGCGTCTGCTGCGGTCAGGCAGCCGGTTCACAGGAAATCCGCTCTACTGTAGCAGAGCAGCGGCCACGTGCCCGCGCCTATGCGGTGTTGCCCTGTGGGCAACACCCGAACGGCAACACCCGGACGACAACTTCAGGGGAGGCACGTGTACGAAGCAGAGCAGCTTACTCTCGAGCCATTCAATTTGAAGAAAACTACACGGAATGCCTCAGCTCCGGATGTGACAGTGGCGGATCCGGCTTCCGCCGCCGTGCTGGAGCCGGCCAGCTTTGACGAGCCGGTGTTGGTTGGCGGAAGCGAGCGGCTACGGCTGCACCGGCAGTTTGTCTCGACGTTTCTGCCCGCCAGACGGGATGTCATCATCGCTCTGCCCCCGGACTACTTCGAGTCCAGGCGGCGCTATCCGGTGCTCTATCTGCAGGATGGGCAAAACCTGTTCGACGGCTCGACCAGCTTTATCAAGGGCAGCTTCTGGGATGTGCAGGCGACCAGCGACCGGCTGATCGAGGAAGGCGTCATCGAGCCCCTGATCGTTGTGGGAATATACAACACCGGGGTCGCACGCATAGAGGAATACACACCCATGCCCGACCCCAAATTGGGCGGAGGCAAGGGAAACCTCTATGGCCGCCTGCTCATCGAGGAGCTGAAGCCGTGGGTAGATCAGGCGTATCGCACGCTCGATGGGCCTGCGCACACGGGCGTTGGCGGTTCCTCGCTCGGCGGCCTGGTATCGTTCTACCTCGGTCTCACCTGGCCGCATGTGTTCGGTCGGCTGGCGGTGCTCTCACCTTCCGTGTGGTGGGCGCGTGGCGGCATGCTGCCCTATGTGCGGCGGACCCGTCCGGAACCACGCCCGCGCATCTGGCTGGACATCGGACTTGCCGAGGGGCCGAACATGATCAAGAAATGCGATGAGCTGCATCGGTTGCTGGAGCGGCGTGGCTGGCGCGGTGATGTCGACATTCAATATCTCCGGGTGCCCGGCGGCCGTCACAATGAGGATGCGTGGGCCAAGCGTGTCGATCCGTTTCTGCGCTTCCTGTTTCCTGCGAAGTAGATGCGTGCGCAACGCGGGCTGCGCGGTCCTTCGGCTAGCATAGAAGCATGACGATTGTTTCTACGCAGGCCCTGCTGTTCGATATGGATGGCGTGCTCATCAACTCCATACCGGCGGTGGAGCGAGTATGGTCGCGCTGGGCGGCGGGCCGCGGCTTCGATGTGCACGAGGTGCTGCGGCATGCGCATGGACGCCCCAGCATCGCCACTCTCCGCGATCTTCTACCCGATGCCGATCATGAGGCGGAGAACCGCATCATCGAACAGGCTGAGATCGACGATGTCGCGGATATCGTTCCGCTGCCCGGCGCAAAGGAGCTGCTGGCGGCTTTGCCGGCCGACCGATGGGCCATCGTCACCTCCTGCACGCGCCGGTTGGCGGAGGTACGGATTCGCGCTGCGGGGCTGCCGACGCCGGGTCTCTTCATCACCGCGAACGAAATCACAAACGGAAAGCCCCATGCTGAACCGTATCGGAAAGGCGCGGCTGGTCTGGGCTTCGCGCCGGAGCAGTGCATCGTTGTGGAAGACGCTCTTGCCGGCATCGCTTCCGGCAAAAACGCCGGGGCACGTGTGATCGGGTTCACCACCACAGCGTCGATTACCGACCTGGTCGCTGCCAGGCCAGACTGGATCCTGAAAGGCTGTTCTGCAATACAAGTCGCGGCCCATAAGCCAGATCTGCAACTCGCGCTCGAAGAAGTCACGGTGAGTGCCGAGTAGGCAGAGTAAAGTCTGTCTTCCTATCTTTGGTTGACGTACATTGGCTTGACGACGATGGCAACCACTGGTTTGACGCGCGAGCTGCGCCGCGTGGATTGGGAGGCGGCAGAGTGGCGCGCGAGCCTGCTCTGCCTGCCCGCGATCGCCATCGGGTTGATCGGCGGATTGGCAGCGGGCCATCGCTCCGCGGCCCTGGTCATTGCCGGAAGCGCCCAATCGGTGGGCTTTGGCGCTTTTCAGCGGAGGCTCTGGTTTCGCGGCGGCCCCATGGTGTTGGCTACGTTGGGCATGACGCTCTCGGCAGCGGTGGGTGAGATGGCGGCGAATCTGCCATGGACCTTCCTGTTGCTCGTAACCTTCTGGGCCTTCTGTTATGGAATGTCCGATGCCATCAGTTCGCCGGCGTCCTGGGTGGGACAGCAGTGCTGCGTCTTTCTTATCGTCTCGAGCGCCCTGCCCGGTACGCCGCACATGACAGTCCTCCGCGCAGGCGGCGTGCTGGCAGGAGGGTTGCTGCAGTTCCTCTGCATCTTGTTCCTGTGGCGGTTTTTTGCGCCCGCACGCACAACCTATTCCGATCCAATCATGCATGCTCCGGGTTGGCAGCGGCGAGCTGTTCTTGAGAATCTCACCTTCCGTTCCACTACCTTTCGCTACGCGCTGCTGCTGGCGTTGACCGGTTTCACGGCGCAGGGCCTCGCGCACCTGGTGCACTTTCCCAACGCCTACTGGATTCCGATGATCGCGCTCATCATCATGAAGCCGGACCTGCTGTTGACCAACGCACGTTCCATCGCGCGGCTTGGGGGCACGTTCGTTGGCGCAGCGCTGGCGACGCTGGTCGCCATGACGCTGCGACCAGATGGCATATGGCTGAGCCTGCTGATTCTCGTCTTGATGTATCTCGCATATGCACTGCAAGACGTGAACTATGCACTGTATGCTGTCCCGCTGACCGCCTATATTGCCTTCATCCTGGCGGTGGGGCACACCCCGGAAGCCAGCACGGCGGAGCATCGGGTGATCGCCACGGCCATCGCGGGCGCGGTGGCCATGCTGCTTCATGCCATCTATGTGCGCGAGGAACTCCGGCGCATCGCGCGCAGGTTTCTACCGGAACAGGCAGCTTGATCTATCTTTGCAGCCTCGGCGCACTCGCCGCGGTGATCGCTGTCTTCTTTGGTCTGGCCCGCGGCCGCTTCTGCTCGTTTGGCAGCATGCAGACCGTAGTCAGGGTGCTGGTTGTGTTGCCACTGCTCGTCAGCGGTGTCGCTCATCTGATGATGCCTGCTGCAATGGCGCAGATCATCCCCCCGATCTTTCCTATGAAAGCGCTGCTGGTGATTCTGAGTGGCATCGCGGAGCTCGCCGGCGCGGCAGGGCTGTTTGTTCCGCGAACGAAACGCGTGGCATCGCTGTGTCTTGCGCTGCTGATGATCGCAATCTTCCCCGCGAACATCTACGTTGCTGGACAGACCGTGCACGGCATGTCCATGCCGATAGTTCCCGTGCGCCTGCTCATGCAGATGATCTATGTCGTACTGGTGCTCGCGGCCGGCTGGGGCCGGCCCGTACTGCGGCATCAATAGCGGCGAATGCTGCTGCGCGGGTAAAGCGTCACCTGCACAGCGATGCTGGTGTCATTCTGGGCAGAGGTGTCGCCGTTGATCAAGTACGGCGCCTTCCAGCGCTCATACTGCACCCATGCGTTCACTTCCACGTCCTTGCCGAGGCGCTTCACCGCGTTCACCGTGAAGTCGTTCTGCGTGGTTCCCATGGGGATGAAGTCCTTCGGTGTTTTCACGTTGCGATACTGCAACTCCAGCCACTCATTGCCGCTGAGGCTATACGTGAGCCACGCCTGGCCGCCCTTGGCTTCGCGTCCAATCCAGTCGCCGAAGGTGAAGCTCTTGTTGGTATAGGCCTGCTTTTGGACTGCCTCCCAGTACATGAAGCTGCCGCCGATGCTGCGTCCGGTCGGGGGGTCGGTCGAGACGGCTTCCGCGCGAAGCGATAATTTTGGCTCGCCTGGAAAGTGTGAAAGATAGAGGCCGGGCCGAAGCGCTGCGCGGCGGGGAGCGCTGATTGGGGTTACGTCGTCATGCGACTCGGAGTCAGAGTAAAACGTAAGCCAATCGCGCACAAATGGAAGGCGATACGAGAAGTTGAAAGCCGAAAACCGGGCGCCGGGATCATCGCGGCCCAGCTTTTCCGGTTCGCTGGTGTCGTTGATGTCAAAGAAGCCTTTGAGAAAAGTGTGCCAGGTGACCGGCTCATGACCTTTGCCGCCGAAGACGATGGTGCGTTCGAATCCGAACTCGAAGTTACCAGTCGGTTTGAAGCTGAAGCCTTCTGAATGCATGTAGTCATTGCGCGGAGCACTGTGTCCCTGCAGGCTGCCGTAGAGGATGTCGTAACGGATCGGGCCGAGAAAGCGCGAGACGAATGGGATGTAGGCCGGTTCCACGCGGTTGAGGCGGATCGAATAGATGTTTTCTGCGTTGTTGCTGTAGCCCATACCGCCGCCGCGTCCCGGACCGAACCATTCGTCGCTCTTGCCGATCGAGATTTCATGGCTGGCAAAGTTTGCCGCGAGATAGGCCTCCTGGATGCGGAAGGTGTCGACGCTCTGCACGACCGTGCCATAGGGAATGGTTGAGTTGTAGCCGTAGAAGGGTATCTCATCCTCGTACGACAGGTAGGCGGCCACCGGCAGCGAATAGCTCCAGAGCGCAGGCGCGTGCTGATATTCCCCCCGAAGATAGCCCGAATACCGGCCGAGAGTGGTGCGAACGCTTGCACCGGTGATGTTGTTGAATCCCTCCGCGTAAGGACGGCCGTAATCGTTCACGATGGTCTGACCAGCGTGGTAGGGATCGCGCAGAGGTTGGCCGGTGATGCCGAGCACACGCGTGTACACCGACTCGATCTCGGAGTGGCCGCGATGCGCGTCGATGGGTATCTCAAGATCGGGAGCCAGCTCGCGGCTCAGGGCGCTATAGATCTCCTTGGCTTCGTCGCTATCGCTGTTGTAGATCGCGCCTGCCGATGCATCGAGCATGTGGGCAACACTGGTGCGGGTGTAAGGCCGCATCCCGAGAAAGACAGTATCGATGAATCCCAGCGAATAGAGCCGCATGATCTCGGGATACATCCAGCTATCCAGGGGAATGTATGTGGATCCAAGACTTCCGGAGTAGCGCACCGGCCTGGCCGGCATAGTGCGGGTGAACTGTACCGGCGGTGCGGGAGCCGTCGCGGGGGCCGTCGACTGAGCAGCGGGCGCTGGCGTCGCATCCGGCGTCGTATCTGCCGTCGCGTTTGGGGGAGCGGCTGGGACGCTCTGGGCAGCTATGGGCAGCGAGCAGAGCAGACCAATAGCAAACAGTTGCGGGACACGGAGGACAGAATGCATGCGTTGCACGCATTGTCTCGTATTCCCGCCCCAAAGGGACATAGCCCTAGCCGGGGACGTGCCTGCATCGTACCGGGCCGTCCGTGTCTGTTTTTCGGAAAGTGGGGCACAACGGAGCATCAGTCGGCGTTGCGTTGTGCCACGGCGCCCCGCCTGCCAAGACCACTCAAGGCCGCCCAGAGTTTTTGTGGCCACGCAGGATCCATGCAGGGCCTTTCGATGAGCACAAAGTAGAGAACGCAGAAAGCAAGGATGCACGGCAGGATCAGCGCACTTTGCAGCAGGAAGTTGGCCAGCAAATCGTGCGAGACGACGAGGCGGCGGCTTGCTTTGAAAACCAGAGCAATGATGAAGAAGTGCCAAAGATAGATGCTGTAGCACATGCCGCCCAGGATCGCGAGCCACTCCTGGGCAAGAAGGCGCCGTAGCAGCACGCCGCGGAATGCTCCGACAAACGCGAGTGCGATAAGCAGCGGTTCGCCGATGTAGAGGAATTTGTTTGACGCAAGGAGCAGAATGCACCATGCGGCGCCGCTGACCACGTCCCATCGCCAGGATGCGGGCCACTCGATCATGTCGGTGACGTAGAGATCGCTGAGTAGCATGCCTGCGAGGAAATATTGCAGCCACCAGCCGATGGTGGCCCAGAAGTGCGACGCCCAGCTGATCTTGCCGAAGGCGAAGAACATGATCCAGGCCGGCAACAGGATGCTGGCGGTGCCGAGCAGCAGGCGTCGCAGCCATGCAGGACGCACCAGGAAGATGAGTGTGAGTAGCGGCACCAGCACATAGAACTGGACCTCCATCTCCAGTGTCCATGCCACGGGATTGATGACGTTGGATCCTCCGAAGATGAAACCATGCAAATACAACGCGCTTGCGGTGAAAGGGCCCAGAAGCGTGCGCAGCGGCACGTGGGTATAGATCGCAATCGCCAAGGTGCATGCCGCAATGTTGATCAGATACGGTGGCTCAATGCGGCTAAGCCGGCGGAGATAGTAGCTGCGCAGTGAAGGCCTGGCGTGCCCGAGCAAGTAGTGACGGGCAAAGGGGCGGCCGAGAATGAAGCCGCTGATAACAAAAAAAATGCGTACGCCGATGTCACCGCGGCCGAAGAATGTGAACAGCCCGCTGTACCAGGATTGCGCGATGAGCGGAACGCTGCTCTTGGAGTAGACCTCAGCGGAAAGATGAAAGAGGACCACAAGCGCAATAGCGATGAAACGAAGGCCGTCAATCTCCGGGATCCAGGAGGAGCCGGAGGTGATGCGCCGAAGGCTCCAGGTCCGGCGCTGCCTGAAGGTCTGGGGCAGCGGCGCCTCTTTCGCCAGCTCTGCAGGTACGGTCAATCGTCGACTCCACTGGCTCCAAGGGTCCGCAAATCCGCTGGGCCGGTGGTGTCAGTATGGCATCGTCGAGCCGGTATGTCCGTAACTCGAAAGTCGTTCCTCGCGGCGATTGCAGCAACGAGAGGATTGCCGTATCCGACTATCGGCTCCGTAGCGACCCCGGGCTTGTCATTGCTGAAGTGCCTTTGAGATGGAAAAGCAGGATCGCGATGCCGCGAAGCGTCATCGAAGAGCAGAGAAGCGAAGAGCAGAGAGACGAGGCTAGGAAGGCAAATGGGCCGTTGGGCTGAGATGGGGCGAAGGCTGCGGTACACCGGACACCTGCTCTGGCGATCGGCGGTGACGCCGATGCTCGGCGTGCACCAGCGGCCCCGGCTTGTGGAACCGGGCGAGTTGGGCGTTACCTTCATTGGTCACTCGTCGTTTCTTGTGCAGGCCGCGGGACAGAATCTGCTTTTCGATCCGGTCTTTTCCACATGGCTGATCCTGCTGCGGCGGCAACGGCGTCCCGGCGTGCGGCCCCGCGATCTTCCACCTATCGACGTTGTCCTGCTGTCGCATGCGCATATGGATCATCTGGATCGCGCTTCGCTGCGGCGCGTGGTGCGGATCACGCGGAGACGGAAAGGCCGCGCGCCTGTCGTCGTCGTTCCGAATGACGTGGGTGACATCGTGCGTGGCCTGGGCTTTTCCGAGGTCATCGAACTGCGGTGGTGGGAGAGCTACGCAGCCGGAGGCCTGACCATCACCCACACCCCGGCCAAACACTGGGGCACGCGCTGGATCATGGATGGCCACCGCGGCTATGGCGGCTATCTGGTAGAAGGCGGCGCTCGCCGGCTCTATTACTCCGGCGACACGGCGTATTTTGCAGGATTTCATGAGATCGGCGCTCGTCTGCGGCCGGAAGTCGCGTTGCTGCCGATCGGCGCCTACACGCCGGATAGCTATAGGGCCGTCCATACCAGTCCGGAAGACGCCCTGCGCGCCTTTGAGGACCTTGGAGCAGAGTGGATGGTGCCCATGCATTACGGAACCTTCTGGCTCTCCGAGGAGCCGCTGGAGGAGCCATTGCCACGGCTGCTCGCGTCCGCGGAAGCGATGGGATTGGCTGACCGCATTGCGGTGGTGCCAGAGGGCGAGACGAAGGTCTTTCGCGTCGCGAGCCAGGCGATGCAGGATGATCATCAGGAGGCAGGAACGGCTACCGCTCAGTGAGTAGAGCCTGGGTCCATAACCTCAGTGCCCCTGCTGCTCTCCCGGCGGGCCTTCCGGACTCGCAGGCGCGTCGGACTTGCCTTTGCGCGGCGCCCGGGCCAGGTCTCCTTCCTTGTCGATGAAATAGAGATAGCCCTTTTCGCGTACCAGCTTGGTTTCCGCGACAACCTCTTCGTCGCCCCCGCCGCCCTTCTTTTTGCGCGCGACGTTGCCTTGTTTGTTGATGAAGTAGAGGTATTGCTTGTAGTCGCGTTCGAGACCCAGCTTTTGAACTTTTTCTGCCATGATCACTGTCCTCCGCAGGTTGAATATCTTCACCGCGCGCACAGGACCGACAGCAGTGCGAAGAGTTACTGGGTCGCGTGCAGAGCAGCCGTGGCGCGCTGCTCATCGGCCTTCTTGGCCTGGTCTTCGAGGGCCTGTGCCTGCGGCAGATAGCCAATGGCCTGATTGATCATCGGGTCCCAATCGGCACGGACGCGGAGCCCCTGTTCTTCGCCAAACTGCGTGGTGAAGACATCTGCCTTGATATTCGCCTTGACCCAGTCGGAAACGCCGCTCAGATCCTGCTCGGTGAAGGTGATCTGCTGGCTGTTGAGGAACTGCTTGAACTCGCTCATCACCGCGTCGTCTACCTGGAAGCTCTTGTCGACGGTGCGATGGGCCAGGTAGTGGCTGGCGAAGTTGAAGAAGACGTAATGCTCCAGGAGCACGTCCTGAAAGTGGTTCGACTTGGGCGTGTTGACCTTGTCGTCCGGCGTGATGCCGCCGCCGCCGTAGACGGTGCGTCCGGAGTCGGTCAGCTTGACTTCACGATTCTTATCATCGGAGACGGAGGGCTGGTCGTGATTGTAGTAGTAGTCGTACAGCGACACGCCGTCATAGTTGCGCTGGATGAGCCGGCCGCTGGGCGTGTAGTAGTGATAGGTTGTCAGCGCCAGTCCGGTGTTGTCGGAGAGCGGATAGACCGTCTGCACCAGACCCTTGCCGAAGGTCGTCTCGCCGACGACGATCGCGCGATCGTGATCCTGCAGCGCTCCGCTCACGATCTCCGCCGCCGAAGCAGTGCCGTGGTTGACCAGGACGACGATGGGGAAGCTCCGGCCGCCGTTGCCGTGGTTCGCGCGTTGTGTCTGCTCGGGATAGGCGCGTCCGCGCTGGGAGACGATGACCTGACCCTTCTGCAGGAATTTGTCGCAGACCGAGACTGCTTCAGTCAGCAGGCCGCCGGGATTGCTGCGCAGGTCCAGCACCAGGCCTTTGAGATTGGGGCCGAAGCTGTCCAGAGCGTCACCCACCTCATGTCCGGTAGTCTCCTGGAACTGGGTGATGTGGATATACCCGATGCCGGGCTTGATCATGAACTTCAGATCGATGGAACCGTGCGGAATCTCGTCGCGAACCAGATCGAAGGTCAGCGGTTTCGGCTGGCCATAGCGGGTTACGGTCACCGACACATGGGTGCCCTTGGGGCCCTTCAGCATATTGGCGACTTCGGTCGAGTCCATGTTGTCGGTGGATTTGCCGTCCACCGCAACGATGACGTCGGCAGGCTTCAGACCGGCGCGGAAGGAGGGCGTGTCTTCATAGGGGAAGAGCACGACGATCTTGTTATTCTGCGGCTGGATGGTCATGCCCACGCCGTAGTACTTGCCGTGCTGTTCCTCGCGCATCTTCGCGTAGGCTTTGGGATCGTAGAAGCTGGAATGGGGGTCCAGGACGCGCAACATCCCGGGAATGGCGCCGTCGTAGATGGCCCGCTCGGCCTTGTCACCGTCCAGGGGCTCGGCGTAGTTCTGCTCCACCAGGCTGTACACGGTGGTAAAAGAACGCAGGTCATTGCGCAGAGTCGACTCATCGGCCTGAGCTTGTGCGCCGACGGTACGTTGCACAAGGGTGCCGGCAGCGGCACAGGCGGCGAGGAAGACGGCAACGGTAATAGCGGAGCGGCGCGGACTGGATGCCATGAGAAAGATAGCCTGCGGCAGGCTCACGCAAACAACAGTCCTGGCGCTGGTTATTAGACGCGAGTATAGCACCGGGGGGAGCAGAACCTGCCCCACATACTCTGCCACCTCTGTGGCAGGAAGCGCTTGCCCGTACCGGGCAAAGCCTGTCCGAAAAGCAGCCTCGAAGCCATGTTGCGGGAAAGTCGCATCGGTTCGTGCATGCACCGTCCGTGGTGAGTAGAATACGCACAAGCGCATGCGACAGGATGCCCGGCCGTGACCGGCCTCTTGTCATTGCAGTAGGCCCGTAAGACTATTTCTGATCCGCCGACCCCGGTCTGCAAGCCGCACCGGATATGTAGAGAGATTCATGACCCTTCGCCGTTCCGATGTCTGCGTTTGGCTGCTGGCGGGCTCCCTGCTTGCTGCCGCTCCTCTCCTTGCCCAGAAGAAGACCAACAAACCCCTGACCCCGGAGCAGCAGGCCGAGCGCGCGAAGTTCGATCCCAAGGCGGAAACCTCGCCCTTCGGCGGCAGCGTTGTCGAGCAGGCCGTGGCCCAGGTCAACGATCAGCTCATCAATACCTCGGACTACAACCGCGCCGAGGCTCAGTTAGAAGAGGAAGGCCGTAAGGACGGGCTGGAGCGAGCAGGAGCTGGAAAACCACAAACGCGATCTGCTGCGCGACCTGATCGACCAGCAGTTGCTGCTGTCCAAAGGCAAGGATCTGGACATCACCGGCGAGACCGAGCTCGTGAAGAGCCTGGACAATATCCGCAAGCAGAACCACCTGGATTCGATGGAAGACCTGGAGAAGGCCGCATCCAGCCAGGGCGTCTCCTACGAGGATTTCAAGCAGCATATTCGCAACGACATCATCACCCAGCAAGTCATCCGCGACCAGGTGGGACGCCGCATTCAGATGACGGACGCCCAGTTGCAGCAGTATTACCGGCAGCATTTGAGCGACTTCACGCACCCGGAGTCGGTGCGGCTGAGCGAAATTCTCGTCCCGGTGAAGACCGGTGGAGACGAAACCGCCAATCTGGCCGCGGCGAAGGCCAAAGCCGAAGAGTTGGACGCAAAGATCAAGGGCGGCGCCAACTTTGAGGATCTGGCGAAGGCAAACTCGGCTGGCACCACAGCGGCCCAGGGAGGCGATCTCGGCGAATGGAAGCGCGGCAAGCTGGCCAAGCAGCTTGAAGATGCGACCTTTGCCTTGCCTGCCGGCCAGTCGACGGAGCCGATTCGTACCCGGCAGGGTTACGTAATCCTGAAGGTCACAGAGCACACGGCCGGAGGTACTCAGCCGTTCGCATCGGTCCGTCCTCAGGTGGAAGAGGCTGCCTTCATGAGCCAGATGCAGCCGAGGCTGCGCGAATATCTGAGCTCGCTGCGGCAGAACGCCTACATCGATGTGCGTCCCGGCTATGTGGATACGGCGGCGGTGCATAACAGCTCCAAACCGCTCTACAGCGCCTATACGGCGCCCGGAGCGAAGAAGAAGGTGCACTTCAAGCGCAGCCGGTACACCGGTGCACATCGCGGAAGGCACGCCGGCGAGGCTGCCACACAGACCGCGGCGAACCCGACCGCGACGAACCAGACCCCGGGTAACCAGACCGGCGCGACAGCTGCAACCGCAACTGCGACAACCGCCGCCGGCACCACGACGGCGCTTGCCAATACGCCAGCGGTGGAGAAACCGGGCAAGAAGGAAAAGATCCGCTTTGGCCAGGCGCCGCGCGAGGCGCTGCCGCCTGCCGCGCATCCGACCAACGGGTCGGAAGAGGCGAATGGGCAGGCTGCGGGTAACGAAGCGCAGGTAGCGTCCAATTCCAGTTCCACGGATATCCCCAACGGCGAAGCAGCGGCTCCGGTCGAACGCAAGACGCGCTTCCACGATCGTGCCAAGGAACCGAAGGCAAAGAAAGCGAAGACCGCAGACCAGCTCGAAAACGAACGCGTTACACAGCCAGTCACTTCGGAAGAGGCGGCGGCGCAAAAGACGCAGTCCGCTCCGCTGGGTCTTGCTGGCGATACCGCCGCCAAGAAAAAGGCGGTCAAGGTGAAGGGCGAGAAGACGCGCTATTCGGACGAGGCCAATAAGGCGAAGCAGCCCGCGCCGGCTGCGCCGCAGAGCTCCACTCCGTCGCCGCTGGCGACCCCGGGCACCGTACCCACATCGTCCGACAATGGCACGGCTCCGGCGCAGAACGACTCTTCGCCCGCAACCACGCCCGCGACTGCGCCCGCCACTACGCCGGCCCCTCCGCAGCAGTGAGGTTCGTTCTGTGAGTCAGGGCGCGCTGATTCCGGCGCATACCAAGGCCGTCTTCCTCGGCGATATTGCGAAGTACGAAGGGCAGACGGTCACGGAGTTCTTTGCCGTGGCGCAGAAGCAGTTCAGCCGCAAACGCGACGGGGCCGCCTACCTTTCGCTGCGCCTGACCGACCGCACTGGTCAATGCGAAGCGAAGATGTGGGACAACTTCGAGGCCTGCGCGGATACGTTTCAGGCGGGCGATATTGTTAAAGTACAAGTTGAGGTTTCCGGTTACAACGGGCGGCCTCAGCTCACGATCAAAAAGCTTCGCAAGGCTTCCGAGGAAGAGTATTCGCTAGCCGATTTCCAGCCGCATACCACGCTCTCTATCGACGAGTTGTGGGCAAGGCTCAACGCTTTCGTGGACAGTTTCACCGACCCGTTTCTCCAGCAGCTGGTCCGCAGCTTTCTCGACGACCCGGAGGTCGCTTCGTTGCTGCGCACCGCCCCGGCCGCCAAATACCTGCATCACGCCTGGATCGGCGGCCTGCTGGAACACATCGTGTCTCTGCTGGGGCTATGCGACCGCGTTGTCCCGCATTACCCGCAGGTGCATCGCGACCTGGTGATGACGGGCGCCATCCTGCACGACATAGGGAAGCTGGAAGAACTGCGCTGGAGCCTGAACTTCGACTACACGCTCGAAGGCCAGATGCTGGGCCACATCACGCTCGGCATTGCGATGATCGAGAGAAAGATTGCAGCGATTCCCGGCTTCCCGCCGCGTCTGCGCCTGCTGGTGGAGCACATCGTGCTGAGCCATCACGGCAAATACGAGTTCGGCTCGCCCAAGCTGCCGATGACGCCCGAGGCGATCCTCTTCCACTATCTCGACGATCTGGACGCGAAGATGTACTCCGTGCGCACGGAACTGGACCGCAGCGCGCAGAACGGGCGCGGCCCGGACGAGATGACGGAGTGGGTGCGGTCGCTCGAGCGCCCGCTGCTGGACAGCCGGGCATTTCTGGACAGCCGGGCTTCTTTGGGCGAAGCTGACAAGAATCTTGATAAACCTGATGGCGAGGTGACGAGCGATGCCTTACCTATTGAAGAGTGAGCCGGAGACCTATTCCTTTAGCGACCTGGAGCGCGACAAGGAGACCACTTGGGACGGCGTGAAGAACCCGCAGGCACTGATGAATCTGGCGGGGATGAAGAAGGGCGAGAAGCTTGTCATCTATCACACGGTCACGGACAAGGCAGCGGTGGGTACGGCGCATGTGGTGTCAGTCGATGCGTCGAACCCGAAGAGTCCGATCGTGCGCATCGCACCCGGCAAACCGCTGAAGCAACCGAAGACGCTGGCGGAGATGCGCGAGGCGCCGGTGTTCAAAGGCTCACTGCTCTTCCGGCAGTTTCGGCTTTCGGTGGTGCCGTTGACCGATGCGCAGTACGAGTGGCTGCTGAGCTAGCAGTTTGCTCCCGTCAGTCCATTTACAATCAAGGTTTGGCGGGAAGGCACATGCTACGTTTTTCAACTGCGGGTGAGTCGCACGGCGAGGCCCTGATCGCGCTGGTGCAGGGACTTCCTGCAGGGCTCGAAGTCGACCAGTCCTTCATCAACCGGGAGCTGTGGCGCCGCCAGCAGGGGTATGGCCGCGGCGGCCGCATGCGCATCGAGACAGATACCGCTCACATCCTCTCCGGTGTACGGCACGGGCGCACCATCGGTGCTCCGGTAGCGATGCAGATCGCCAACCGCGACTGGAAGAACTGGGAAGAGATTCTTCCCGTCGGAGTGGGCGATCCGACAAAGCACAAGGCGGTGGCCTCGCCACGTCCCGGACATGCGGACCTCTCCGGATCACTCAAGTACAACTTTAAGGATGCCCGCTATGTGCTGGAGCGTGCATCAGCTCGTGAATCGACGGCACGCGTGGCAGCTGGTGCTCTGTCCAAGATTCTCCTGCGTTTTCTCGGGATCGAAGTGACGAGCCATGTGGTTCGCGTGGGCCGCGCCGAGTTGGAAGAACCGGTCACCTGGGAGGCGATTGCCACGCTCGCAGACCGCGACGAGGTGCTGTTGAACTGTGCCTCGCCTGCAAGCGAGGAGAAGATGAAAGCTGAGGTGGACCTCGCGTTGCGGACGGGCGACTCCATCGGCGGCGTCTTTGAAGTCGTAGCGCATGGTGTGCCGCCGGGGCTTGGCACATACGCGAACTGGGATGAGCGGCTCGATGGGCTGCTGGCGTGGGCGGTGATGTCGCTGCAGGCGGTGAAGGCGGTTGAGCTGGGACGCGGGGTCACGGCGGCGCAGTCCTTGGGCTCGGCCGTCCACGATGCCATCCATTACGCTGAGGGTCACTCCGCCGAAGGCGGTGAGAACGGCCGGCACACTCGCTTTGAGCGCGAGCAGAACAATGCCGGCGGCATCGAGGGCGGCATCTCAAACGGCGAGGATATTGTGGTGCGCGGCTACTTGAAACCGATCTCCACTCTGCGGCGTCCGCTCGAATCCGTGACCTACGAGACCCGGGAGGCGACCAAGGCGGCCTATGAGCGCTCCGACGTCTGCGTGGTGCCGGCCGCGGGTGTGGCCGCGGAGGCTATGGTGGCCTTTGTGCTGGCGCAACTGGCGCTGGAGAAGTTTGGCGGTGACTCCGCGACCGAACTGAAGCGTAACTATGATGGATATTTGGAGCAGATCCGCAATTACTGAGGAAGGCGAGAGCGGCACGACAGGTGCCCAGGCGCCACGAACGAAGCAGGCATGATCTACCCCATCGTAAAGTTTCCCGACCCTATTCTGCAGCGGCCCTCCGCGCCGGTCACCGAGTTCGACGACGAGCTTCGCAAGCTGGTCGCGGATATGTTCGAGTCGATGTACGCAGCGCAGGGCATCGGATTGGCCGCGCCGCAGATCGGCATCCCCAAGCGGCTCACCGTCATCGACGTGAGCAACCAGAAGGAGCCAAAAGACAAGATCGTCCTGATCAATCCGGAGATCACGCTGCACGAGGGCAAGCAGGTCGAAGAAGAGGGCTGCCTGAGCCTGCCGGACATTCGCGACAAAGTGCGGCGAGCTGCCCGAGTGATGGTCAAGGCTCAGGATGAATACGGCAAGTGGTCTGAGCGCGAGGGAACGGAGCTGCTGGCGCGCGCCTTCCAGCACGAAATCGACCACCTGGACGGCATTCTGTTTATCTTCCGCATCAGTGCGCTCAAGCGTGACCTGATCCTGCGGCGCATCCGCAAACTGCAGCGCACCGGCGAATGGTAGAGGGGAACGGTATCTGATGCGGCTGGTCTTCTGCGGCACGCCCGCATTCGCCGTGCCTGCGCTCGCATGCGCTTCGCGCGGCCAGCCACGTCATCGAACTCGTGCTCTGCCAGCCGGATCGTCCCAGCGGACGCGGGTTGGCGCTGACCGTTCCTCCGGTAAAACAGGCGGCGCTCGAAGCGGGCATCGAGGTACTGCAACCGGAGAAGATTCGCACCAATACCGAGCTGCAAGCGCGTCTGGAAGCCATCCGGCCGGATGCGATCATCGTGGTCGCCTACGGACGGCTGATTCCGCGCTGGATGCTCGAGCTGCCACGTTATGGCAACCTGAACCTACATGGCTCGCTGTTGCCGAAGTATCGCGGCGCCGCGCCGATCCAGTGGGCGGTGGCGAACGGCGAGAAGATCACCGGCGTGACCACAATGCGGCTGGATGAGGGCATGGATACGGGCGGCATGCTGCTGCGCCGCGAACTGCCGATCGGGCCCGCGGACACAGCCGAGGATCTCTTTCCTCGCCTCGCTGCGCTGGGTGCGCCCTTGATGGTTGAGACACTGGCTGGCCTTGAGGCCGGAGAGATCGCACCGCAGAAGCAGGACGACAGCCTGGCCACGAGCGCGCCGATGCTGACGCGGGACGATGGCCGCATCGACCCGGCGCGCGCCGCGCAATCCATCTACGATCGCTGGCGCGGTTTCCAACCCTGGCCGGGAGCATGGACGACGGTGCGCGGGAAGAAGCTGACACTTCACAAGTTGAGGCTCGGGAGCTCTGCACAAGGTGGAGAGTCCGGCGTCTTCCGCGTGGAAGGCGATCGGCTGTTCTTCACGGCAGGCGACGGCGCGAGCCTGGAAGTGACCGAGCTGCAACTGGAAGGCAAGCGTCGCATGGCGGTCGCGGATCTTCTGCGCGGCCACGGTGTCGTCGATGGCGATCGACTGGGATCCTAATGCCACCCCGCGTGAGCACAGGACGGGTAACTGCGGCGCGCATGGCCGCCTTTCGCGTGTTGCTGGCGATGGAGCGATCGAGCAACACACACTCTGACGATCTGCTGCGAGCCCCGGCTATTGCATCGCTGACACAGGCCGATCGCAACCTGACGACCGCGCTGGTGATGGGCGTGCTGCGCTGGCAGTTTGCACTGGACACGGTCGCGGCGCGGTATCTCCAGCGCAAGTCGCAGTTGGATCCCGCGGTGGCCATCGCGCTTCGCCTGGGGGCCTTTCAACTGCTCAAGATGGACCGCATCCCGGCGCATGCGGCTCTCGCGGAAAGCGTGGAGATCACCAAGGTGAGCGGCCATGCCTACGCGTCGGGAATGGTCAATGCGGTGCTGCGCCGCATCGCCGAAGGAGCTTCGTCGATCCTTCTCGATGCCGCTGCCGCTCATCCGGCATGGATGATCACGCGCTGGACAAGGCAATTCGGCGCGGAAGCGGTCCACTCGATCGTTGCCTACGACCAGCAAGCGCCCGCAGCGACAGTACGGCTGGAGACGGAACCGGACGCCTTTACCGAAGCGCTTCTGCCGGGGAGTTTTCTATCGCGTGCGCGTCAACTTCCGGAGAGCTCTTCGACTTCGAAGAGCTTCCGCATTCAGGATGAAGGGTCGCAACTGATCGCAGAGCTTGCCGGCCACGGCAGCCGGGTCGGGATGCGTATTTTGGACTGCTGTGCTGCGCCCGGCGGCAAGACCGCGATCCTGGCCGAGAACAATCCGCAAGCGGAGATCACGGCATGCGACATCAGCGAAGCGCGCCTGAACACGATGCGCCGCAACTTCGCACGCAATCCGGCAACGGCAAAAGTTCAATGCGTGTTGGCTGATGCGACAGCGCTGCCGTTGCACGACAGCGCGGGCAATTTCGATCTGATCCTGTGCGACGCGCCATGCAGCGGCACTGGAACGCTGGCGCGCAACCCGGAGATCAAGTTGCGGCTTGAGGCGAGCGACCTTCTGCGGCAGCAGCAGCGGCAGATCGCGATCCTGCGCTCCGCCTATCGCGTGTTGGCGCCGGGCGGGCGGCTGGTCTATTCCACTTGCTCGCTCGAACCGGAGGAAAACCTGATGGTCGTGCTGGCCCTTTTGGCTGCGGAGCCGACGGCGCGCCTGCTCGACGCGGGCGAGCGCCTCAACGCCATGCAGGCCGAAGGAAGTCTTCACTCCGACGGTGTGCAATTGTTGCGAGAGACGGCCTTGCGCGACGGCTATCTGCAGACTCTGCCAGGGCTGCTGCCGTGCGATGGATTCTTTGCCGCGATTCTGACGAAGAGCACTACTGCGCGAGGGTGAACTGAATCGTGCCGCCTGCCTCTACGCGCTCGCCTGCGACGGGTTGCTGCGCCAGCACCGTGCCTGGCATCACCGGCAGAGTGGGAGGCGCGGGTGCTGCGCCGGGCGCGGCAATCGGCGCCACCGGCGGAATCTCCGCCTGGCGGTAGAGTGGCGGCGCCTGCTTCAAGCCGGCTTTATTCACGGCAGCATCGGCGGCCTTTGCCGGCTGGCCGAGGAAGTCTGGCATCACGTATCCGGTCGCTTCCGGCGGCACAGCCGAGCTCAGCAGCAGCGACACATTCGGCCGATCTACGGAGGCAGCGCCAGCATCCGGCGATTGCGCGATCACGGTGCCGGGTTCTGCGAGGGGATAAGGCATATGGGCGATGGTGCCAAGCTGGAGGCTGGAGCGCCGGATTGCCAGTGCGGCTACGCGCTCCGGATCGTGAACCAGCGACGGGACGGCTACCTTCTGTGCACCAAGACTCTGACCGAGACGCACTTGCCATCCGGTGCGCACAATAGTTCCGGCCGCGGGCGATTGCGTGACCATTCGCGATGCCGGCACAACGGCGCTGTAGAAGTGATCATCGATGCTCATCTCCAAGCCGTCGGAGGCGGCTTTGCGCCGCGCGTCCGCCTCGCTCATGCCGCGAAAGTCCGGCACCTTCACCTCGGCGCCATGGATGGCGAAGTGCATGGTGGTGAGCGCAGATACCATGGCGACCACCACCAGAAGCACGACTACCAGCACGAACTGGAAGAGCCGGAGGATCATGCGTACTCGATGGTGAAGGTGATCTTCGCGGTCTTCTCGAGCATCGCCGAGACCGAGCAGTATTTTTCTTTCGAGAGCCGCACCGCGTCTTCCATGCTCTTGTGATTGACGGCGCCCGTCACGCGATAGATCAGCTCGATGTTGGTGAAGACGCTGGGCGACTCCTGCGCTTTCTCGGCCTTCGCGGAGACGGTCAAGGCAGTGAAGGGCTCGCGCTTCTTGGTGAGAATGCTGATGACGTCGACCGCGGTGCAACCGCACAGGCTCATCAGGACGCACTCCATCGGCGTCGGGCCATCGACACGCGCAACGTCGAAGGTCAGCGAGTGTCCGTTATCCGATGTGGCTGTGTAGACCTGATCGTGTTGCCACTCCGCCTTCGCGATCATTCTTTTCCTCCATGCTGTCTCCGCCTTCCGGCCGATTGCAACTGCGTCCCTCATGCCGGTTGTCGGTCTCCGGCTCCGGATGCACCAGCATACGGTGAATCTCCGGGCGTTCCAGTTTCATGCGACCTTCAAGAGCTGTGATGACATCGTGTACGAGATGCATGGGCAGAGCATCGGGAAGCGTGCAGTGACAGGAGAGGTGCAGGCGGTCTCCCATGCGCGATACCACCACCTCGTGGATGTCGATGATCTCCGGCAGCGTTCGTGCCACGGCGCGCAGTTCCTCCTCCAGGAGGCGGTCCCGATCCATGGTCGCCGCTGCCTCAATGGTAGCGGGCTCGCTCTCGATGTGCGTCAGCACGTTGTGGACTTCCGGGGCAGCGCGATACATCTGCTCTTCCAGGTCGCAGATGAAGCGATGCGCCTCCACCAGCGGCAAAGTCTCGGCCACCTCGACATGCTGTTCCACCCGCAATCCGCTTTCTTCCTGCTCCACGCTCAGATCGTGCAGCGTTACGTTGTTGAGCGCGGCCACGCCTCGGATGCGGTCGAAGATGCTCTCCCCCGATACCTGGCGGGGTACGGTACGGACGGTGACATCAGCTCCAGGCACGACTGCCTTGACGGCCGCGGTAACCCGCTGCACCAGGACCTCGATGTGCTCCGCGGTGTCGAAACGGGGCACGGCCACCCGCAGATCGGCAAAAGTGCTGTTCCCGGAACGGCGCACGCGCACCCGCTCCAGCTCCACCACGCCCTCGATGTGCTCCACCGCGCGAATGATCCGCGATTGCGCGCCGGCGGGCGCCGTATCCAGCAGCTCGTATGTGGTGCGGCGCGCCAGCCCCCAGGCAAAGCGCAGGATGACGACGGAAACCGCCAGCGCGGCCAATGGATCTGCGTAGCGCAGCCAGCCAATGCCGAAATGCACGCCGGCATAGGTAGCAGCCAGCCCCACGGCGACCGCTACGCTGGACCAGATGTCGGAGGCGAAGTGAAGCGCATCGGCTTCCAGCGCCTGCGAGCCGGACGCTTCCGCGACGTGCTTGAGGGCGCGCGAACGGCTGAGATCGACGGTGATCGAGAGTGCGAGTACGGCAAAGGGCCACACGGAAGGACGAACCGCCACCGGCGCGACGAAGATGCGCACGATCGCCTCGACCACGATCCACACGCAGGAGGCGCCCATGAGAAAGGTTTCCGTGAAAGCAGAGAGTGTCTCTACCCGGGCATGACCGTAGGGGTGATCCTCATCGGCGGGCTTGTCCGAGATGCGGACGGAGAAGAATGTGAGCGCGGTGCCCAGCAGATCGAGGCCGGAGTGCGCTGCGTCAGAGAGCATGCCGAGACTGCCCGTCAGCAGTCCGGCGATCAGTTTGAGCACAGTCATGCCGCACGCTGCCAGCATGGAGACCAGGGCGGCGAATCGTTTCTGCTTCACTACGATCTGTCTGGCCTGTGTCTTTCCGGCAGGCTCATCCGGCCTTGCATCCGGCGAGGACATGCCCACAGCCTACACGCGCCGCCGACATGGGGCCAGCAACAGGGGGCTACGGTTTGCGGGCGGTATACAGTCCTGCGATGCCGAAGGTATAAGGCGTCCAGCGCACATCGCGGAAGCCCACCTCCTCGAGCGTCCGAAGCATCTCAGGCGGGGCGGGGAAACGTCCGACGGATGCGGGCAGGTAGTTATAGGCGCTGCTGGCGCCCGAAAGCAGACGGCCGATGCGGGGCAGCACGCGCCGGAAGTAGAAGGCGTAGAGCTTGCCGAGAATGCCGCCGGGCTCGCTGAAGTCGAGGATGCCGAGTTCGCCCCCTGGAGCCAGCGCGCGATAGAACTCGCGCAGTCCGGCTTCGTAATTGGCAAGGTTGCGAAAGCCGAAGGCGGTAGTCAGAAGCTGGAGCGTATCGTCGGCGATCGGCAGGTGCAGCGCATCGGCCTCCACCGCGATGGCGCCATGCTTTCGGAACTTTGCGGCGCCGCGCACGAGCATCTGATGCGAGAAGTCGATGGCAAGCACGGGCGCGGCTTGCGGTGGGCGGCGGCGCAGCAACGCCAAGGTCATGTCACCCGTTCCGCAGCAGATGTCTGCGATGCGTGCCTGGGGTTGCGACAGGATAGGACGGAAGCGCCGTGCCGTGCGCCACCACCAGAACCGGTCAATGGATCCGGAGAGAATGTGATTGAGCAGGTCATACCGCGGCGCAATCGAATCGAACATCGCCTGCACGGCCGCTGCCGCGTCCTGTTCGCCGGTCGTGCCGGCAGGTTGCGCGCCATGCGTTGCCACAGTCATCGATCCTGTCGCTTCAACTGCAGCCCGTCTTGAATGGCTGGAAGAAGTTCGTCATCGCTGAGGTCCTTCACCACCCGCGCCCGCCCAATACGATCCAACAGCACAAAGTGGCGCACACCTGCGATACGCTTCTTGTCGCCGCCAGCGGCGTTCAGCAGGCGACGCGCAGTGAGGCGCGGCAGCTGGGGCAGACCCAACTCGTCAATCGCAGCCAGGATGCGGTCGGCCTCGATCTTCGGCAGCCCACGCCTGCGGCTGGCCTCGACGGCAACCCGCATGCCCCAGCCCACCGCTTCACCATGCAGCAAGCCGCGATAGTGGGTCAGCGATTCGATGGCATGGCCGACAGTGTGGCCGAAATTAAGAATCATGCGCAAGCCGGCTTCCCGCTCGTCCTGGGACACGACATCCGCCTTGATCCGTACCGACTCCGCAATGACATGCGTCAGCGGCGCGGTCTCCTGTCGCAGCAGCGCGTCCGTGTTCTGCTCAATGAACCCGAACAGATCTCTGTCGTAGATCAGCCCTGCCTTCAGGCTCTCGAAGAGTCCGGCACGCAATTCCGCGGGTGGCAGCGTGCGGAGCACTGCGGTGTCGGCCATCACCAGCCGCGGATGATGGAAGCTGCCGATAAGATTTTTGCCAACTGCGAGGTTCACGCCGGTCTTGCCGCCGACCGAAGAGTCCACCTGGGCGAGCAGCGTCGTCGGTACCTGGATGAAGTCGATGCCCCGCATATAGATGGCGGCGAGAAAACCGGTGACATCGCCGACAACCCCTCCGCCAAAGGCAATCAGGGCCGAGCTGCGGTCGGCTCCGGCAGCCGCCAGTTGCTGTGCGAGCCGCTCCAGCGCGGCCAGGCGCTTATGTGGCTCGCCTGCCGGCAGCAGCAGGCAGACGGGTTCTGCGCCAGGAGCAAAGCCGCTCAGAAAGGCATCCGACCAGAGCGCCCAGATCTCCGGCGAGGTCACGACGAAATAGCGCGGCCGGCGCTCTCCAAAGACAGCGCGCAGATGCTGTGGCAGATCGGCCAGCAGGTCATCGCCCAGCAAGACGTTGTACGTTGCCGAAGCAGCTTGAACAGGGAGTGTGTGCACTCGGCCCATCGTACCGCAGGCACAGCAATGCATGATGAACCCGGATGCGGGTGAATGATAGCCTCGGCTCATGGGGAGAGATGCGGTTCATATTCCGGCCGTAACGGATTTCCTGATCGTCGGCGCCGGGATTGCCGGCCTTCGCGCCGCCATTACGCTGGCCGGAGCCGGCCGCGTCCTTGTCGTCACCAAGGAGGCGCTGGGCGAATCGAACACGCAGTACGCACAGGGGGGCATCGCCGTCGCAATCAGCGGCTCTGAGGACGTCGAGCTGCATCTGGAAGACACGGTCGCCGCCGGCGATGGGCTAGTAGATCCGCTCGCGGCGCGGGTGCTGGTGGAGGAGGGTCCGGCGCGGGTGGAAGAACTGCTGCGCTGGGACACTCGCTTCGATCGCTATGCAACCGGCGAGCTGATGCTGACACGCGAAGGCGCGCACAGCCGCAACCGCATTCTGCACGCAAATGGCGACGCCACCGGCCGCGAGATTGGGCGTTCACTGCTTGCCCGGGCCTCCGCGACGCCTGGCATCACGCTCTTGCCGTGGACGCTGCTGACCGATCTCATCACGTCGGTTGGGCGGGTGAACGGGGCCACGCTGCTGGATGAGAATGGCGAGATCCGGACCATACATGCGCGTTCCGTCCTGCTGGCGAGCGGCGGTGCGGGCCAAGTCTACAGCGATACCACCAATCCAGCGGTGGCTACCGGTGACGGCATCGCTGCCGCGCTCGCCGCCGGCGCCGAACTGGTCGACATGGAGTTCTATCAGTTTCACCCCACCGCGCTGAGCCTGCCCGGCGTGCCGCGTTTCCTGCTCTCCGAGGCGCTGCGTGGCGAGGGCGCGTGGCTGGTGAATGCGGCCGGTGAACGATTCATGCACCGCTATCATCCGCTGCTGGAGCTGGCTCCGCGCGATGTCGTGGCGCGCGCTATCACACGCGAGGGAATGAGCACGCGGCCGGGCGAAACGCTCCCCGTCTATCTGGACATGCGGCACGTGACTGGCATTGATCCGGACGTACGCTTTCCGGGCATTTCTGCGTTTCTCCATCAGCATGGGCTGGATCTGGCGCGAGACTTGATTCCTGTGCGGCCGGCGGCCCACTACCTGATGGGTGGCGTGCGGACAGACGTGGATGGGCGCACATCGCTGGCCGGCCTTTACGCCGCGGGCGAGGTGGCATGTACGGGTGTGCACGGCGCGAACCGGCTGGCGAGCAACTCTCTGCTCGAAGGACTGGTCTTCGGCGCGCGCGCAGCGGAGGCCATGCGTCGCGAGAGCGACGTTCCGGTGAAGACTGAAGCGCGGGCGTCGGCGCCGACGAGCGATCTCTCGCTACCGCCGGTCGAAGAGGCCATCCGGCGCCTGCAGCAGCAAATGTGGGAGCACGCTGGGCTGCTGCGCGACGCAGAATTGCTCAGGAGCATCGACCTCGCCGAAGCGACACGTTACGCGGACACGATCCCGACCGCCCGGTGGACACGCCGCGACTATGAGGCGCGATCCCTGGCGCGTGTGGCACGGGCGATTGTGGTCTGCGCGCTGGCGCGCGAGGAGAGCCGCGGAGCGCACTATCGAAATGATTTTCCGCAGCGGGATGATGCACGATTTGGAACGCACTCGCATCTGGCCAGTGCTTCGGTCCGCTTCGGCCCGCTGCTTCCTGCGCAGAGCGACCAGCAGCGGGAGTCGCCGGCGCTACGCTGAATGCGGCTGCCGGGCCGGCAACAGCAGGGAAGCGGCAGCAAAGATCCCCACTGTGCCGAGAATGACGATCAGCGACCAGAGCGTGGGTATCTCAAACCAGCGTGCTGCGATCATCTTGCCGCCCACAAAGGCCAGGATGGCCGCCAGCCCGTAGTGCAGCAGGTGCAGCCGATGCAGAAGGCCCTGCAGCACAAAATAGAGCGACCGCAGCCCCAGGATGGCGAAGATATTCGAGGTGTAGACGATGAATGTGTCGTGCGTGACACCCAGCACCGCCGGCACAGAATCGATGGCGAAGACCAGGTCGGTGATTTCGATGGTGATCACGGCCAGCAATAACGGCGACACGCGCCAGCCGCGCTTGTGCACCCATTGGGTAATGGTGGGTTCCTGCCGGCCTTTCTTCTGGCGTATCAGCCGCCACGCGGCGTAGAGCAGCAGCACTCCGAAGATGTACTGCATCGCCTCAAAGCGATCGAGCAGCGCAACGCCGGCCAGGATGAACAATGCGCGCAGCACAATAGCGCCCAGTACGCCGTAGAGCAGCGCGCGATGCTGTTCGCCGACCGTCAGTCCGAAGCTTTTGAAGAGAACCAGGAAGACAAAGAGGTTGTCGATGGAGAGCGATCCCTCCAGTACATATCCGGAAACGAACTCGAGCGCGTGCTCGTGCCCCTGCGTGTGCAGCAGGAAGCCGGCAAAGCTCAGGGCCAGCACGATGAGAAACAGTGTCCACAGGAGTGCGCTCGCGAAAGCGCGGGCCATCCTGCCTGCGGCCGAGCAGGACGAGATCGATGACCAGCAGCAGCAGCACGACTGCGTGGAAGCCGATCCAGTAGGTGAGCGGTGCGCCGGCGATCATCACTTAGAGCATTTTTCCTGTAGGTGTAGAACGTCCATCAGAAGTGTATGTGGCCTTTCGTTAAGGAAGGCCAGGTCGAGAGGGCCTCCGCTACCACCAGCATCAGGAAGAATGCTCTAACGTGCATTCAACAAGCGAATGCTTTCCAGAAACACCTCACCGGAGATGGTCAGGCTCTTCGCGCTCAGCTTGTCCAACGTGTCCTCGGGGGTGTGATGCCAGCCATCGGGATGTTCGGCGTCATGCGGACCATAATCCACGTCGATGACATCGGCGGAGGGCACGCCGCGCTGCACGAATGGGAGGTGATCGTCCTCCTCCGCGGCTTCGTCCTTAAAGAAATGACTCGCGTTCCCGGTCCTCTTCGCTGCCTCATAGACCAGATCTTCAATCGCCGGCGTCGCCGTGGTCACCCGCGTGATGTCCAGATCGCGATCGCCAATCATGTCGGCGAGCAGGAAGCCCTTGATCTTTTTCAGCGTGCCATCCATCTGCCACTTCGCGGCCAGGTGCCGGCTGCCATAGAGCGAATCCGACTCGCTCCAGCTCTGCACGGCTTCTTCGCCGTCGAAGAAGACGAGCCAGACGCTGTAGCCATCCAATGTGCGGCCGCGCAGATGGTTTGCAATTTCCAGCAGCAGTCCGGTGGTCGCCGCGCCGTCGTTCGCGCCGACAAATGAAGTGTTGCGCAGTGGGTAATTCGTCTCGTAGTGCGTCGCCAGGACGATGATGCCGTCCTTCTTGCCGGGAAAGCGCACGATGAAGTTGGTCATCTGCTGCGGACCCGCGGGAGTGGAAGCGACGAAGGTATCCGCCTGCAGGTTGTCGTGGGAGAACTGCTTCTTCAGATAATTCTGCGCGCAGAGCAGTCCGGCACTGCCATTGAAGCGTGGCCCGCAGGCCACGAACTGCCGCGCATACTCGAGCGCCTTTGTGCCGCTGAATTGTGCGGGGGCCTGAGCGTGCAGCAGCGGAAGCTGCAGCAGCAGGACGGCGAGCAGACAGAATCGACGCATCAGGACGCAGCCTCCTGCTTCTTCTTGCGGTCACGCCGGGTGGGATGGACCATGTAGGCCACTCCGATACTGATGATGTAGAGACCCACCATCGGCGCGGCAAAGACGCACATGGTGAGAATGTCCGGCGTCGGAGTAATGATGGCCGCGATGATGAAGATCACCAGGATGGCATAGCGGATATTGCGCCACAGCCAGCGTGGAGTCACCAGGCCAAACAGAGCGAGGAACATCACCAGGATGGGGAGTTCGAAAACAATACCCAGGCCGAGGATCACGGTCATGAACAGATCGGTGTATTCGCTGATCGTCACCATGGGCTGGAACTGCTTGCCGTAGCCCAGCAGGAAGTCGAGCGCGCCGGGATAGACGTAGTGGTAGCCGAAGAACGCTCCCGTCAGGAAAAGTCCGATGGTGGCCGACATGAACGGAAGCACGTAGCGCTTCTCGTTTCGGTAGAGTCCCGGTGAGATGAACAGCCAGACCTGATATAGAACGAAAGGCGATGCCAGGATCGCGCCTGCAACAAAGCTGAGTTTGATATAGAAGTTGAAGGGATCGATCGGGTTCAGATACCCGAGCTTGGGGATTTGGTGATGCCGGGTGAGCGCGATCGTGATCGGCTCCACCATGAACGTTGCGATACGGTCATGAAAACCATAGGCGACGAAGAAGCCGACCACGAGGTAAATCGCGGTGTGGATCAGGCGGCGGCGTAGCTCTTCGAGGTGCTCGATCAGGCTCATGCCCGGCAGCTCAGCGCGCTCGGTCACCGCATTGCGCGCACGCTCGACAAGGTCTTCATCCATGGTGGGTAGGTACGGCGTCTCCGGACTGGTTATAAGAGGGATCCGCAGCGGCGGTCCGGACAGCGTCCTGCGCATTCGCCTCCAGCTCGTCGAGCGATTCGCCCGCGGCCGTCACCTGGGTGGCACCCTCCGTGTTTTCGACTGCGCGGTAGGGCGAGCGGGTACTGACCGGCAGTCCACTGGCCGGCGGCTGGATGGTTGGCGCGCTGGGTGCATCCGGACTCGATGTCTCGGCGGTTGAAGACTCCGAAGGCGACTCGGCAACGGCAGTCTCGGAGTTGGTTTCCTCAGTTGCCCGGACCGCTTCGATCGCCGGTTCCGCGCTTACCGTCTCGCCAGCCGTGATGGCAATCGGGGTGGCCGGCTGCGGGGTGGCGGCCTGGGCGGCAAGCTCCTTCTGGCGCTCGGCCTGCTCGGCGGAGCGTAACTCCTCTTCGATCTGGAACTTGAAGTCGTTGGAAGCCTTACGGAACTCGTAGAGCAGCTTGCCGATCTGGCGGCTGATCTCGGGCAGCTTTTTAGGTCCAAAAACGATCAGGGCAAGCACCACAAGGAAGAGGGTGTCGGGGATGCCGAAGCTGGCCAGCCGGACGGGTGGCAGCGGAGCATCCGCCACGCGCGCCAGGGACGAAAGGCAGAGGCAAAAGATGGCTGGCAGTGGCATTCCTTTCCAACTATACCCGCCACCGGCTCGACTTGCCTTGCGGGAGACGCCTTGCGAAAGAGAGAGAGACACCAGCGCGATATTGTCCGTACCGGGTGGCTCGAAACCGGGTGCAGCAGCCTTCTCTACCGAAGGAACGTTTCGAGGAGCGCTACCGGTTTCATTCTGACGGCGATTCGCTGTATTACACTGCCTTTAACAGATGATGTATCCGGCGCGTCAAATTTGCGTCGTGCTGATTCGGACGCGCATCTGTTGTAACGAGATTGCAACATCCCCGCAGGCTGGGCGAAGCACACGCTTCGCAGCGAGCCGGCTGCAATCCGAGAGTGCTTTCAACATCCCCGTTCGGCGCCACACGGTGGCCGGACTGAAGGCGGAAGACGATGGAACTGCTGGTGGAAGATGCCCCTGCTACGCGTGTAGCTGATGCCCCGATATCCGAGGGCGAAGCCTGCTCGCTTGAGAACTACCTCACCCTGCCCGACCACACCATGGACGAGCGCATTGCCGCGGCGCGCAAGCAGCTCGGCAAGAGCACGATTCTGCTTGGCCACCATTACCAGCGCGATGAGGTCATCCGCTTTGCCGATTACACGGGCGACTCCTATCGCCTGTCGAAGATCGCGGCCAGCACGGATGCCCGCTACGTCATCTTTTGCGGCGTCCACTTCATGGCGGAGAGCGCCGATGTCCTCGGCAAGGCAGGCCAGCAGGTCATCCTGCCTGACCTGAACGCCGGCTGCTCCATGGCGGACATGGCGGAGATCAGCCAGGTCGAGGATTGCTGGGAGTCGCTCGAGCGCGCGGGTTTGTCAGAGGACCAAGTCACTCCGCTGACGTACATGAATTCCACCGCGGCGATCAAGGCTTTTTGCGGAGAGCGTGGCGGACTGGTCTGCACCTCTTCCAACGCTGCTGCTGCCTTCGACTGGGCGTTCGAGCGACGCGAAAAGATCCTCTTTCTGCCCGACCAGCATCTCGGCCGCAACACCGCGTTCGCCATGGGCATTCCGATGAACGAAATGGTGGTGTGGGATCCGTGGCAGATCAATGGCGGCATCGCGCCCGATCGTCTGCGTGCGGCAAAGGTGATTTTATGGAAAGGGCACTGCTCCGTTCACCAGAGATTTCTGCCCAGCCACGTGGATGCCATGCGTGAGAAGTATCCCGGGATTCAGGTGATCGTGCACCCGGAGTGCCGCTGGGAGGTCTGCCAAAAGGCAGATGCTCTTGGCTCTACCGAAAGGCTGATCGAGCTGGTGGAGAAGGCGCCCGAGGGCAGCATCTTCGCCATCGGGACCGAGATCCACCTGGTGAACCGGCTGGCGAAAGAGTACGCCGCCAAAGGCAAACGGGTGATGACGCTCGACGACACCGGCTGCCTCTGCACCACCATGTATCGCATCTCGCCGCAGCACCTGGCCTGGGCGCTGGAAAACCTTGTGGAAGGCCGGGTGGTGAACCGCATCCGGGTGGAGGAGGATGTGAAACACTGGGCGAAGGTGGCGTTGGATCGCATGCTGGAAATCGGCGTTCCCGCACCGAAGGCCCGTCCGGCGGAGGCTCGAGCACCGGAGGCGGTGCAAAGGAGCGCATGAAGACCTTCACACTCGAAGAAGCGAACGCGCTGCTCCCCATCGTGGAGTCGCTGCTGGGACAGGCGATCGCCGCGAAGGAGGAGGCTGAGCGGCTCGAGGGTGAGATTCAGTCTCTGCGGCAACGCATCTACCTTTCGGGTGGAATGACCGTCGATATCACGGGCGTGGCGCGCAACCGGACCGAGGCGGAGGCGCAGGTACAGAAAGCCAAGGAAGCACTTTCGGAGATCGACTCTATCGGTGTGCAGGTAAAGGATTTAGATACCGGCCTGCTGGATTTTCCTTGCCGCATCGATGGGGAGCTGGTCTTGCTGTGCTGGCGGCGCGGCGAAGCGCGTATCGAGTACTGGCATACGCTCGAGGCGGGTTTTCGCGGAAGGCAGCCGCTAGACGAGCGCTTTGGACGCGGCTGGCGGGACCGTCCGAATTAATTGCCGGCGATTCACAGGGAATTGACACTTTTCAATAACTATTTTCCAATTACAAACAGCATGTCGACTGCACACACAGCGGGGCAACATGGGTCCTTTCGGGATCTTTGTGCCGCCCACGGCATCACCGTCACACACCAGCGCCAGGTGCTGTTTGAGGTGATGCAGAGCATTCCCGGGCATCCCAGCCCGGAGGAAGTGTACGAGCGTGTGCAGGCGCATATCCCGTCTATCTCGCTGGCCACGGTATACAAGAACATTCATCTGTTCATCGCCAGCGGCCTCTTTCGCGAAGTGAGCATGCATCACGGCTCGCTGCGCGTGGAGATGAACGATCGGCCGCACCATCACATGGTCTGCACGCGTTGCAAAGCAATCTACGATCTGGATGAGGAGCAGCTTGGCGGCCTGCCGCAACCGCACCGGCTTCCCAATGGCTTCGTCGCGGAGCGCTATGCCATCGATGTCCTGGGGCTTTGCGCCAAGTGCCAGGAAGCCGAACCCTCCGTCGAGTAGCAAATCCCAATTCTTTCGTCGTTCCCGCAATTGCATAGGTGAGCGTTCCAGGGCGCGCCTGCGTCGATGCGAGTGGGCCCGCGCAACGGTCGGGTGGAGCGACGCAGGCGTCTTAGTGCGCAGACACGCAGGCGTCGCGGTGCGCATAGACGCAGGCGTC
Source organism: uncultured Acidobacteriaceae bacterium (assembly GCA_963815025.1). Classification (GTDB taxonomy): domain Bacteria; phylum Acidobacteriota; class Terriglobia; order Terriglobales; family Acidobacteriaceae; genus KBS-83. The sequence continues at coordinate 257,528 of CAWFFD010000004.1, forward strand.
TCGGGGCGCATATAGGATGAGTGACATGTTGGGCAGACGACTTTGGAGTCGATGGGCGATCGGGGTTCTGTGCAGTTCAGCGTTGCTGCTGGCTGGTTGCGGGGATTTCTTCACCAAGGACACCGGCGGTGGCGGCGGCGGCAGTGTTGGCAGCTACATCTACGTAGGTACGCAGAGCGGCATTTTAGCGAGCTATTCGGTATCGACTACAGGGACACTGGCTGCGCTCTCCGGTTCTCCGTACCAACTCGCCACGGCGGCGGTCAACTCGCTTGCTGTGACTCCGAGCAATACCTTCCTGTATGCAGGGGTCGCCGGGATCGGTGTCTACGGCCTTAGCCTCAGCAGTAGCACAGGGGTGGGGACTCTGATCGATACCAACGCGCTGGTGCAGGATGTTGCGCCGTCCGCCGTCACAGTCGACCCGACCGGCAAATATCTGCTGGTGGCCGGCCTTGCCAATGGCGCGGCGGCCGTGGGCGAGTATGTCATCAACTCCGATGGCACGCTCTCCGAGGCGACGATTTCGCCGGTCACGATCACGTTTCCCGCTAACACGGACACGACCAATCTCTCTATCCAGAACATCGCCGTGGCGCCAAACAGCAGCTATGTCTTCGTCACGCTGGGACAATTGGGCGTGGCACCGTTGCCCTACAACACCAGCGGCGGCCTCACGGCGAACACTGTGATCCTCACTCCGAAACTAAGCAGCAACATCGCAAACCAGGACCTTGGCGTTGCGGTCAACGCGACCGGCTCAGCCCTCTTTATCGGCGAGACGAATGCCGGGATGCGTGTGTTTACGATTGGGGCCAGCAGCAGCTTCAAGGAGATCAGCGGATCGCCATTCGCGGCGGGCGGGCAGCCTCGCTCCATCACGTTCGATGGCACCGGCGACTATGTCTACGTTGCAGATTCCTCGGCCACTACGATCTACGGCTATACTGTGCTCTCCTCCGGCACACTCACGGCGCTTCCCGGCTCGCCGTTCTCCTCTGTGGGCTCGCAGCCATTTGCGCTGTCGCTCGATCAGTCGAAGAAGTTTCTTCTTTCCGCGAATCTTGGTACTCCGTCTCTGCAGCTCTTTTCGTTCGACGCCACGACCGCAGGGAAACTCGATCCCGGCGCCACAGCCTCGGACGCGTCTCTGCTGGCGGCAATTGCCAGCACTCACTGAGGTTTCGCGCGCATAAACGAAAGGCCGGGAGTGGTTGCTCCCGGCCTTTCTATTTATGCGCAGCGATGGTTACTTGACGTTTCCGTTCAGCCCATTGGGGAAGAATGCGCCTCCGCCTGCAACGCCGCCGTAGACGATGTTCAGGACCTGCGCCGGAGTGCGGGTGTAGGTGATGGCGTTCGCGTCCGCATCGACGATGGTCGCATTCCCATTGGTTGCGTTGCCGACGCCGATATCGTCCGGATTGCCCTGGGGGTTGATGGCTACCGCAGCGGACAGCGAGGCACGGGCTGCTGCAATCTGCTGCGAGAGACCCTGGGCCGCGGTTCCGGCGGCATAGATACGGGTGCGGATGCTGCCCGCGTGATACGCCTCTACTGCAAGGATACCGGCGGCATATTGAAGGAGATCCGGATTCGTGAGCAAGGTGGCTCCGCCGTTGTAGGCGGTCACGCCCACGTCTTCGAAGATGAAGGCGCCCAGGAGGAAGTTGGTCTCGTTCGCGAAGGGATCAAATGCAGGCCCGATTCCCGCAGCCGAAGCAAGCGCATTGAAGCTGTTCACGAGATCGATGTTGGGCATGGCCACAGAGACCGCGCCCGCTGCCTTGAGTCCAGATTGGAGAAAAGAGACGTGATTTCGCTCTTCCATCGCAGTCTCGTTGGCGTAATCCTGCAAGGCAGGGGTGACGAAAGCGACCGGTGTAATTCCCGTATTCACGCCGCCCTTGGTCGTGCAAGTGCCGCCCTTGACCGAACCATCGCCGCTGTCGATCGAAAGACCGATTGACGAATCGTTGATAAGTACGCCGGCAGTGGCCAGGGTGTAGAACTGGGCTTCGAGGTACTCGAGGTTGAGGGCGAAGTTGAGCACGTCGGCGTCGGTGACCCCCGACTGTGCCTTGGCAAACTTGCTGCTGAGCATGAGTCCGGCAAGCGCGGCACCGCCCATAACAATCGCTTTGCGGCGGTCGGCACGACGCTCGGCACGACGCTCCAGAGTTTCCACTACTTCTTTTTCGATAGTCGTATCCATGATCTCTCCGCCCTACCGTTTCCTGCTCGACGCTGAGGCCGAAGCGGTGATCGTGCCGTTCATACCCATGGGGTAGAAGCCGCCCTTGGTGGCTGCCTTGCCGGTTGCGTTCAGGTACACGATGTCGAGCACCTGATCGGTAGAGCGCGGGAAAGCCAAGGAGTTTGAATCGCACGGCACGATGGTCTTGCTGGTAGGAGCGACTTCGCGGTAATCCCTCCGGAAGCGCTGCTGGCTGTGCCGCGCAGGGCGGAGATCTTACCGGCCGTCGTCAGGAGGCCAGCACTGGGCGTGGCCGCGTCCATGTACACCAGCAGAGTGCGAATTTCTGCCGCGTGATATGCCTCGGTTGCGTGAATGGCTGCTGCGGCATTCAGAAAGCCAGCATTGGCTGCGACACCGTTGTTGGCTAACAGATACTTGACCGCACCGTTGTAAGCGGTGACGCCGACATCCTCGAAGACGAAGGCACCGAGGATGAAGCTGGTTTGGTCGGCAAAGGGATTGAAGGTAGCGCCGATGCCCGCTGCCACCGCCGCTGCGTTGAAGCTATTCGTTAGATCGATGGCGGGCTTATCGACAGCGGCCGAAGCCAAGGCCTTGCGGAGGAATTGAACGTGAGCCAGCTCGTCGGCTGCGATCTCCATGGCATAGGCTTTGATCGCCGGGTCAGTGAAGTTCACCTGTGCCCCACCGGTGGTCGCACCTGGGCTGGTACCTGTATCCGCCGCGGTCAGACCGGTGCCGGTCACCGCGCGCAGGTAAAACTCGGCCTCAAGGTACTCCAGATTCAGAGCGAAATTGAGAACGTCTGCGTCGGATGGGGTAGTGGCTGCGGGCGGAGTTGGGGTCACCGGTTGTGTTGTGGTGACGCTGCCGTTACCTCCGCAGCCGACCATCGCAGACGCGCCGGCGCTGATGCCGAGACCCGCAAGAAACCTTCTGCGGGTGGGAAAACGGCGAGTGAGCAGTTCACTGATCTTGTCGCTCATATGGCTTGGAATGCCTCCTGAGGATGAACGCGGCCTGCAGCACATCGGATTGCAGGCTGGACGCGATTCTTCGATCGCAGATGGGCGCGCGGTTCTCGCGACCTGAATTTGCTGATCGGCGTTCCCGCGGCGGCACTCGCCAGCTTTCGGCCGCGCCTGTATACCTGAAAGAGATCGTGGTCCAAGAACTATGGAGCAGGCGCATTCTCCCTCTCGCTTCACGCGTTGCCGTGGCGTGGACGCTCGCACTCGCCTGCGGCGCAGGCCTTGCGGGGTGCCATCGGGCTGCGTCCGGCGCGGCTGACGTCGTCTATGTCGCAGTCAAAGAGGCTTGGCTGCGGGATCGCATCGCACCCGTTTCGAGCAAGATTGCGCCGGTCAGCAACGGCGAGAAACTCGTAGTCCTGGCGCACGATCGCCGCTTCTATCAGGTGCGGACGCCAGACGGCAAGACCGGCTGGATCGAGGAGCACTTTGTCATCGACCAGCCCACCTACAACGCATTCCAGGCTTTGAGCCGGGAACACGCGAACGATCCAGTGGTGGCGACGGGCGTGCTGCGGGACGAACTCTACGCGCATCTCTCACCCGGACGCGACACGGATCGCTTCTTCCTGATGCCGGATGGCGACAAGCTCCAGTTGTTGGAGCGGGCGAGCGTCAAGAAGCTTACGGCAGATGAGGCTTACCGCGAGCAGCAGCGCAAAGCCGCGCAGGACCGGGCGGAGGGCGCCGCGGACCGGTTGATGGAGCTGATCGCGAAGGGCAAAGGGCCCACGCCGGCGGGTCCGGTCGTGCTGGGTAAGGCGCCAGCACCGCCAATCGCGCCGGACATTGCGTTTGTCGCCCCACCGGTGCCGGTGGATCCCAACGCCCCGCCCCCACAGTACGAGGACTGGTGGCTGGTCCGCGATAGCCACGACCGTGTCGGCTGGCTGCTGGCCCGCCGCATGGATGTGGATGTGCCGGACGAGGTAGTGCGTTACGCGGAGGGTCAGAGGATCGTTGGCGCGTATCTGCTGGCCAAAATCCCGGATGCCGCTTCGCCCTTTCCGGATCAGCAGGCGCCGGAGTACGTGATGGTGCTGAGTCCGTTCCAGGACGGCCTGCCCTATGCCTATTCGCGGGTGCGGTTGCTGGTGTGGAACGACCGTAAGCATCGCTACGAGGGCGGTTTGCGGATGAACGATGTGGCGGGATATCTGCCAGTCACCGTAGGGCACGAGGTGCTCGATCCGAACGGTCCGCGAGTGCCGACGTTTACGTTGAAACTGGCTGCGGCGGGGGCGACCCCGGCGCTCGATCCGGATACCGGCCGCTTGCTGCCGGTGCCTACCGTCTCGATCAAGTACCGGCTGGATGGCGAGACGGTGAAACGCATTGCGCAGCCGGGCGAGCCGATGCCGAAGCTGGCATCGAGCGCTTCCGTTCAATTACAGATGCGCAAGGCGGCGCGGATCGCGCGACGCCACCATCACTGATACGTGGCGATATCCGACTCGAACCGATCGCTATTTCAGCAACCGGACCTGTCCCGTAGCCAGTTCGTAGACCGCGCTTACGACGTCGACACGTTTCTCTTCCACCGCTTTCGCGATCACTGGATGAGCCTGCCGCAGCCGTTGCGCGTTGTAGCGCACATTGGCCTCAATCGCATGATCGAGGAGGTCGGCCGGCCCCTGACGGATTGCTTCCGTCACGCCCGGGGATACCGCATCCAGCAACATCTGCAGGTGCCCGGGAAGCGGTTTGCGATCTTTTTCGTATTGCAGCACAGCCTTGACCGCGCCACAGTTGGTGTGCCCCAGCACCATGATCAGTGGGGTTCCGAGCACCGCGACCCCGTACTCCAGGCTGGCGAGGATGTCCACGTTCATGTAATTGCCGGCAACGCGGCAGACGAAGAGCTCTCCCGGGTCCTGATCGAAGATGAATTCGGCGGCGACCCGCGAGTCCGCGCAGCCAAGGATTCCCGCGATGGGATACTGTGCCTCCGCGCGCGCCGCGCGACCCGCGCTGAAGTCCTTCAGGTCCATCTGATTCCGCATGTATCGGCCATTGCCATCCATCAGCCGCTGAAGCGCCGTCGACGGTGAAATGGCATTCGGCATGGCGCGCATTGCACGCGGCATCGCGGCGGCTATAGCAGCCGTTGTGAGCGCTCCCTGCAGTAAGGTCCTGCGATTCAGGCCCCAGCTCGACTGCGAATCTGACATGGTCAGTCCTTTCACTCTCGGAATCATCGTGGGGGGCTTCGCCGTGAAGACTACACGGCTCTCATTGGTCTGCAGGAACTTTTGTTGGAGCTATTTGAAAAAGCCGCGAATCGCCGCGACTGCGCGTTCCTGTTCGTCCTCGCGCAACTGCGGGAAGATGGGGAGCGCGAGCACTTCGCGGGCGGCGCGCTCGCTCTCGGGAAAGTCGCCCTCGCGATAGCCGAGGAAGGCCAGCGCCTTCTGCTGATGGAGCGCGAGCGGATAGTAGACCTCCGACCCGATGCCGTGCTCCGTAAGCCATGCGCGCAGCTCGTCCCGGCGCGCAACGCGGATGACGTACTGGTGGAAGACATGATGGGCGCGAGGGTCAGTCCAGGGCAGAACCAGGCCATGATCAGGATAGGGGCCGGGTTCGACGAGTCCGGAGGCGGCGAAGAGCTCGCTATAGCGTGCGGCCAGGGCGCGGCGGCGCTCGTTCCACGCATCCACGTGACGAAGTTTCACCAGCAGAACCGCAGCCTGCAGCGTGTCCAGCCGGCTATTCCAGCCGATTTCTTCGTGGTGGTAGCGGACCTCCATGCCGTGCGCACGGAGACTGCGGACGCGGCGGGCGAGGGCAGCGTTCGGAGTGGTGACCATGCCGGCTTCGCCGGCCGCACTCAGGTTCTTGGTGGGATAAAAGCTGAAGGCCGCGGCTGTTCCCAGGGCTCCGGCCGGGATGCCGTCCCACTTGGCCCCAAAGGCCTGCGCCGCGTCCTCGATCAGCAGACAGTTGCAGGCTCCCGCAGTGGTGGTAAGGGCGGTCCAATCGGCGCATTGGCCATAGAGGTGGACCGGCAGGATGGCACGGGTGGCAGGGTGCTTTTCCAATGCCGCGGCCGCCGCTCCCGGATCGAGGTTGCAGGTGCGTGGATCGATATCCGCCAGAACCGGAGTGGCGCCCAGACGCAGGATGGAGCTGGCGGTGGCGAAGAAGGAAAAGGCCGTGGTCAGGACGCGGTCGCCCGGCTGGATCCCGGCCGCGGCCATGGCCAGCCATAGCGCGTCTGTACCCGAGCCGCATCCTATGGCCTCGGCCACTCCGCAGTGACGGGCCGCGGCCTGCTCAAAGGAAGCCACCTCCGGTCCCTGGACGAAGCGCTGGCTGCGGAATACCGCCTCCACGGCGGCCAGTATCTCAGGACCGATCTGGGCGTATTCCCGGGCAAAATCGAGCAAAGGGACGGGCACGGGCGGAGTGCGGCCGGGATCGGCCGAAGTTGGGTCGGACGTGGTAACGTTATGCACCGGGGACACCAGAGAAGCCTATCGCAACCCTGGGCATATTTTCTGCATCCGACACAGGTGTCCGACCGGAGTTCTGTCCCCAGATGCTATGCTGCGGCGGAACGTCGGCCGGTACTGACTTTTTTGATGGCTATGTCACACTGCCATGCAACGGGAGCAAATAGGTTCGCTTTGCAAACTCTGCACGGTATCGCTTGAACGAAAAACAGTCGCCGCAAAGGCATCGGAGATCGGCACCATGGACAGTAAGCCGGCACAAAATATTCAAGACACTTTTCTCAATACGGTCCGCAAGGACAAAACCCCTATCACCATCTATCTGGTCAGCGGCGTCAAGCTGACCGGCAGGATCCGCTCGTTCGACAAATATTCGGTTCTGCTGGAGAACAACAGCCAGGAGCAGTTGATTTTCAAGCATGCCATCTCGACTGTGGTGAGCAATCGTTCCGTGATGCACGAGCACCGGCTCGGCCACCCGCCAGCCGCCGTGCCGCATCCAGGGGCGACCCCCTTGCGGCAGGAGGCGGAATCGTAGAGCGCACGGCTGCCCTCCCCCACCTCGCTGTATGAATCGAGCCGTGTCGTCCTCGCCCGCGCGTACCAACCGGTGTGTGCTGGTTTCGGTCGAGTTTTCGGGGCGGCGGCGCGCCATGTCTCGCGCCGCCGCTGCTGCGCGCGCGTCCGCTCAACCCACCAGCAATCTCGACTGGCAGGCGGCCCCTGACGATGGCGTTACGGACCGCGTGCCGCGCCTTGCCGCATCTGCTTTCGACTTTGACGCTGCCCGCGAGGAGTTCCGCGAGCTGGTGGTGAGCGCCGGCGGCGATGTTGTCGCCGAGGTGGCACAGCGCCGGCTGGAACCGGATGCGGCAACGCTGATCGGCAAAGGAAAGATCGTGGAAGTGGCAGGCGTAACCGCATCGGCCCAGGCGGATGTGGTTCTGTTCGATCAGGATTTGTCACCAACACAGTTGCGAAATCTGGAGAACGAGCTGCCCGCCCGCGTGGTGGACCGAACCCAGCTCATCCTCGACATCTTTGCCCGCCATGCGCGGACGCGGGAAGGTCATCTGCAGGTGGAGCTGGCGCAACTGGAATACATGCTGCCGCGGCTCGCCGGGCGCGGAGCGGCTATGTCGCAACTCGGCGGCGGTATCGGCACCCGAGGCCCTGGCGAAACCAAGCTCGAAACCGATCGCCGGCGCATCCAGCGGCGGCTGGTGCAATTGCGCAGCGACCTCGAAGCGGTGCGCCGCGTCCGCGGGCAGCAGCGGCAGCGCCGTGAAGCCGTCCCGGTGCCAACCATCGCGCTGGTGGGCTATACCAACGCGGGCAAGAGCACGCTGTTCAACTGGCTTACCAAGGCCGATGTGCTCGAATCAGCGCGCATGTTCGCTACGCTCGATCCCAAGCTGAAGGCGCTCACGCTGCCGTCGCGGCGGAAGATCCTGCTCTCGGACACGGTGGGCTTCATTCGCGATCTGCCGCATACGCTGGTCACCTCGTTTCGCGCCACGCTTGAAGAGGTGCAGAAGGCCGAAGTGCTGATTCATGTAGAAGACGCCGCGAGCGCGATGCGGGAGGAGCGTCATCGCGAGGTCGACCGCGTGCTGGCGGAACTCGATGTAAAGGACACGAAGCAGATTCAGGTATTGAACAAGAGCGATCTGCTGCCGGAGACGGAGCGCGTGGGGCTGGCCGGCCGGGCGGATGTGACATTGCTTTCAGCGAAGACGGGCGATGGGGTTGCGGAACTGCTGGCGCGGATGGATGCAGCGCTCTCGGCCGATCCACTGGAGACGCGTGCGATGACGGTGCCGCAAAGTGAGGGCGGCGTACTGGCAGCACTCGGTGCGGGCGCGCGTATCGCGGAGCGCTCCTTCACGGGCAGTGACGTCACGATGGTGGTCGAAGGGCCGGCATCGCTGCTGGGCCGGTATCGGAGATTCTGGCACGTCAACGGTGCAGACACGAAGGGCGCAGACAAGAACATGGACGCGTGAAGTAAGGAAGAGGCGATTGCTGATTGCCGAGCTGCAGGGGAAGGGAAGCGGTGGTACGTCCCTTCGACCCTGCGTTCAGCTGACCCGGATCAGGTCGAGATACAGACCAGTGTACCCCCATTCCGGGCGTGGTCAAGAACTACCAGCAGATATTGTTCAGGAACCCGAAAGCCGCTGATTTGAAGCTTTTCACCGCGGTTTGACACCCCAAAATCGGCTCTGTTAGAACCATAGATTCCAGACGTTTTTGCCGCCATCTCCCATCCTGATGGATGGCACCCTCGAGGACTGCATTGGACCTTATCCTCCATCAATTGGCCGATCTATTCCTGCGGGCTGTGCCCACGGCTGTGCTGTTTCTGCTGCTGCTGGCGGCCTACCGGCTGCTGGTGCATGCACCGCTGATGAAAGTTCTGGCGGAGCGGCGGGAGCGCACGACCGGCGCAATGGCGCGCGCGGAGGCGGCGATCCGTGCCGCGGACGCCCGGGCGCAGGAATATGAGGCGAAGCTGCGGGCAGCGCGAGCGGAGATCTTCCACGCCCGGGAGCAGCGCGTGCTGGCGATGCAGCGAGAGCGCGATCGAGTTCTGGAAGAAGCCCGCCATGCTGCTCAGGAGATGGTGCGCGGTGCGCGCGAGAAGCTGGACGCCGAGGCGACCGTGGCGCGCGATGGGCTCGATACCAGGGCCGATGGGCTGGCGGCCGAGATTCTGCGGGTCCTCATTCCCTCCGCCACTGGGCTGCCATCCCCCGGCGGCTCCGCCGGCATTTCACGGAGCGCCTACTGATGCAAGCCTTCCGCCTGCGGCCACTGGCCGCAACACTTCTGCTTGCAGCCTGCCTGGCTCCCGCCCTGCGGCAATCCACGGCCCAGACCTACGCGCCTGCCCAGTCCGCTGCGCATGCCAAGAGCGCCGCGCCCGCCGTGCCGGCGCATCCGCATGGCGATCAGAGTTTTGCCGACAATGCGGGCGGCTCGCAGAATCTGGCCCAAGCGGAGCAGGAAGACGAGGAGTACGTCTTCAAGCATTCCAAGCCGGTCGCCGCCTTCGCCAGGATTTTTCATCTCTCGCCGAATGTTGCATCGGGGTTCTTCTGGGCGCTGAACGCCGCCATTTTGTTCGCCTTTGTTGGCTACTTCCTAGTAACAGGTCTGCCCAAGGCCTTCCGCAGCCGGCGCCTGCAGTTGGATCGGCAAATTGTGGAAGCGCGCATCGCTACCGAGAAGGCGGAGGAACGGCTGCGGGCGGTGGAAGAGCGGCTGAGCCACCTGGACAGTGAGATTGCCGCCGTGCGGGAGCAGGCCGAGCGCGATAGCGCCAACGACGAGACGCGCATAAGGCAGGCGATGGCGGCAGAGAAGCAGAAGATCGTGACTTCGGCCGAGCAGGAGATCGCCGCTGCGGGCGCTGCGGCAGAGCGCCGTTTGCGCAGGTTTGCCGCCGAACTGGCGGTAGATCGCGCGAGCTCTCGGCTGCACCTGACGGAGGGGGATGACCGCACGCTGATCCAGGAGTTTGCCGCAAGCCTTGGCTCGAACGGCAGCCAGGGGGGCCGGAACTGATGGCGGACTTTGCAGCACGCTATGCACGGGCCCTCGCCGACGTGATCCTTGGCGAGCGCATTCCCGCCGATCAGGTGAATGCGCAACTGCATGACTTCCTCGCCACACTGGATGGGAGTGAGGACCTGCGTCAGGCGCTGTTCAATCCCGCCCTGGCTGCGGATGTGCGTGTCCGGGTGATCGACGCTTTGGCGCCGCGACTGCAGCTAAGCCGCGAGGTCAGGAACTTTCTGGCGGTGCTATTGCGGCATGACCGGATGAGCTCAATCGAAGAGATTGTCGCCGAGTTTCGAACCGAATTAGACCGGCGGCAAGGCATCTCGGAAGTAGAGGTCATCTCCGCACGCCGATTGGATGCCGATGAGCGCTATCAGATGGAGCAGCAGGTCGCTCGACTGGCCGGCACACGTGTGCGGGCCCGCTTTCGAGAGGATAATGGCCTGATTGGCGGCGCGGTGGTGCGGATTGGCAGCACCATCTACGACGGTTCGGTGCGGGGACGCCTGGACCGCATGAAGCAGGAACTGATGGCGGGTTAACTCGAAGCAGAGTCAGCGTAAACCGCCACGAGACAGACGCGAATTTTCCGAGACAGTCCGAGACAGACAGAGAGACGACATAAGTATGGCCCAGATCAAGGCAGACGAAATCACACAACTGCTACGTGAGCAGATCCAGAACTACGACTCCGAGATGCACGTCGACGAGGTGGGCACCATCATCACGCTCGGCGACGGGATTGCGCGCATCCACGGCCTGGAGAAGGTCATGGCCGGCGAGCTGATCGAATTTCCGCACGGCGTGGCCGGGCTGGCCATGAACCTGGACGAGAGCGAAGTCGGCGCGGTGCTGCTGGGCGACTACACCGAGTTGCGCGAAGGCGATCAGGTGAAGCGTTCGGGGAAGATCATGAGCGTGGGGGTTGGGCAATCGCTGGTAGGGCGCGTGGTGAACGCTCTCGGCCAGCCGATTGACGACAAGGGTCCCCTGGCGAACACCGAGGATTATCCAGTCGAACGACTTGCTCCCGGCGTCGTCGACCGGCAACCGGTGCGCGAGCCGATGGCGACCGGACTGAAGGCCATCGACAGCATGATCCCGATTGGCCGTGGGCAGCGGGAGCTGATCATTGGCGACCGCCAGACGGGCAAGACGGCGGTGGCGCTGGACACCATCATCAACAACGCGAAGAACAACCTGATCTGCGTTTACTGCGCGATCGGGCAGAAGCGTTCTTCTGTTGCGCAGGTGGTGAAGACACTCGAAGAGTACGGCGCGATGGACTACACCATCGTGGTGGCGGCGACGGCCTCGGAACCCGCGCCCATGCAATACATTGCGCCCTATGCCGCGACCGCGATCGGCGAATACTTCCGCGACAATGGCAAGCACGCGCTCATGATCTACGACGATCTTTCGAAGCACGCGGTCGCATATCGCGAGATCTCCCTGCTGCTACGGCGTCCGCCAGGCCGCGAGGCGTATCCGGGCGATGTGTTCTATCTTCACTCGCGTTTGCTGGAGCGCTCCTCGAAGTTGAGCGATGCCAAGGGCGGCGGCTCGCTGACCGCGCTGCCCATCATCGAGACCCAGGCGGGCGATGTGTCGGCCTACATTCCGACCAACGTGATCTCGATCACCGATGGCCAGATCTATCTCGAGACGGATCTCTTCAACTCCGGCGTGCGTCCGGCGGTCAACGTCGGGCTTTCGGTGAGCCGCGTCGGCGGCGCGGCGCAGATCAAGGCGATGCGGCAGGTGGCCGGCACGCTGAAACTGGATCTGGCGCAGTACCGTGAGCTTGCCGCGTTTTCGCAGTTCGGCTCCGACCTGGACAAGGTGACGCAAAACCAGTTGAACCGTGGTGTTCGCCTCACCGAGATCCTGAAGCAGCCGCAGTTCTCGCCGTTACCAACCGAAAAACAGGTGGTCATCATCTTCGCCGGGACTAATGGTTATCTCGACGACCTGAAGGTGGAAGAGATCCGCGGCTTCGAGGATGGCCTGTACCCGTATCTGGACTCTGCCCAGTCGCAACTGTTGAAGGACATCATCGAGAAGAAGACGCTGGACGATGACTTGAAGAACCGTATCAAGGCGGCGTTGAAGGAGTACAAGGAGAACTACCTCGCCGATCATCAGGAAGCGAAGCTGAAAGAGTCTTCGGTGAAGCCGCTCAGCGCCGAGGACAAGAAGAAGGCTGCAGAGGACAAGCAGCAGAAGGAAGTCGCCGCAAAGGCCTAAACAACAATGGCGAACGTCCTCGACCTGAAACGGCGCATCCGCAGTGTGAAGAACACGCGCCAGATCACCAAGGCCATGAAAATGGTCTCCGCGGCCAAGCTGCGTCGCGCGCAGGAGCGCGCTGTGACCGCGCGGCCGTATGCGCAGATGATGGCCAGCGTGATTCGTTCGCTCATGCGCCGCATCGATGCGTACAACCCGAAGACCGGTGAGCTGCGCCACCCGCTGCTGGTGCCGCGCGAAGAAAAGAACGTGCTGCTCATCGTTGTCTCCGGCGACAAGGGATTTGCCGGCGCGTTCAACTCCAACATCATCAAGGCCGCCAACCGCTTCATCACTGCGCAAAACGGTGAGCAGGGGCGCAACGTCGATATCGAAACCATCGGCCGCAAGGCGCGAGATCTCTTCCGCCGCCGCTATCCCGCAGCGAAAGTTACCAGTGAGCCTGAAGATAGTTCGCAAGCTGCTTCCGGAGAATCGGAAGGCATGTCGCTCGAGAGTGAACTGGAAGAGAAGCCACTCGTGCGGCAACGAGGGGAGCGGTCCGCGCCGATTGAGGTTACCGGCGATCATCCCGGCATGCTGGAAAAGTTGCGTTTCGAAGCGGTGGCCGAAATCGGCCAGGACATCGTGGACCGCTATGTGGACGGCGAGATTGACGCAGCCTATGTGGTCTTCAATGAGTTCCGCTCCGTTATTTCGCAGCGCGTGGTGGTCGAACGGCTAGTGCCCCTGGCCGAGCCCGGCAAGCACGACATCGCCCAGGCCGACGAACCAACCGCCGAGGAGCGCGAACGAGCGGGCCATGCTGCGTTGACCGCCGGCGTGAGCCTGGAAGAGCCGGATACGCATGAGGCCGACGAGGAAGCGGAGAAATTCGGCACTGCGGACGTCGATTACATTTACGAACAGCCGCCGGAAAAGATGTTGCGCAGCCTGTTGCCGCGCTTCGTTGCGACACAGCTTTATCGCGGCATGCTGGAGTCGGTCGCCTCCGAGCACGCCGCGCGTATGACGGCCATGGATTCGGCCTCCAACAATGCCTCGGAGATGATTGACTCGCTCACGCTGACCATGAACCGCGTGCGCCAGGCCGCCATCACCAAGGAGATTATCGAGATTGTGAGCGGCGCCGCCGCTCTGTAAGGAAAGCTATGGCACAGATGAATGAGACGCATCACGACGCCCTGCAGGGTATGGGCGAGGGTCAGGACGAGGGAGCGAAGTATCAGGGCTCGAAGATATCGGGCAAGGAGAACCTCGGCAAAGTAGTGAAGATTTCCGGTCCCGCCGTCGATGTTCAGTTCGATGAGGCGACGATGCCGTCGATCTACCAGGCGCTCCGCGTGGTGAGTGAAGGCTTCACCGTTCCGTCGAAGATCGACGTCATCCTGGAAGTGCAGCAGCATATCGGGGAAGGCCGCGTGCGCTGCGTCGCGATGGAATCGACCGAGGGCATGGTGCGCGGGATGAAGGTGATCGACCTTGGCGGCCCCATCACCGTGCCGGTAGGCACGGCGACGCTGGGACGCGTGCTCAACGTCATCGGGGTCCCGGTGGATGAGCTTGGGCCGGTCAGCTCCAAGGAGATGCGGCCGATCCATCGCCAAGCGCCATCTTTCGAAGAGCAGGCCACCTCGGAAGAGATGTTCGAGACCGGCGTGAAGGTGATCGACCTGATCCAGCCATTCCTGAAGGGCGGTAAGATCGGCCTCTTCGGCGGAGCCGGCGTGGGCAAGACCGTAGTCATCCAGGAGCTGATCAATAACGTCGCCTCGAAGCACGGTGGCGTTTCGGTCTTCGCCGGGGTTGGCGAGCGCACGCGCGAGGGCACGGACCTGCTGCTCGAGTTTCAGGAATCGGGCGTGATTGACACCAAGAACCGTGAGAAGTCGAAAGCGGCGCTGGTCTATGGCCAGATGACTGAGCCGCCGGGAGCGCGTCTGCGAGTGGCGCTGACTGGGCTCACCATCGCGGAGTACTTCCGCGACGAGCAGGGCGCGGATACGCTGCTGTTCATCGACAACATTTTCCGCTTCACGCAGGCCGGCTCTGAAGTTTCGACGCTGTTGGGCCGCATGCCTTCCGCAGTGGGTTACCAGCCAAACCTGGCCACCGAGATGGGCGAGCTGCAGGAGCGCATCACCTCTACCAAGCGTGGCTCGGTCACGTCGGTGCAGGCGATCTATGTGCCCGCGGACGATTTGACCGATCCAGCCCCGGCCACGACATTCGCTCACCTGGATGCGACGACCGTGCTCTCACGTCCGCTGTCGGAGCTGGGCATCTATCCGGCGGTTGATCCGCTGGCCTCCACGTCGCGCATCCTCACACCGCGCGTGGTTGGGCAGGAGCACTACGATGTGGCACAAGGTGTGAAGCGTATCCTGCAGCGGTACAAGGATCTGCAGGACATCATCGCCATCCTGGGCATCGATGAACTCTCCGAAGACGACCAGATGACGGTGAAGCGCGCACGCAAGGTGCAACGCTTCCTGTCGCAACCCTTCCACGTGGCTGAGGTCTTCACCGGCGCGCCGGGCAAGTACGTGAAAGTTGCGGATACCGTGCGTTCGTTCAAGGAGATCATCGAAGGCAAGCACGACAGCATCCCCGAGCAGGCCTTCTACATGAAGGGCGCGATCGAAGACGTGCTGGAAGCGGCAGAGAAGATGCAGGAGACCAACGCCTAAATGCATTTTTCCTGTTCCGATATCGTGTCGTGCTCTCTTTATCTGCGGCTTTTCTTGACGGAAAAGCCGCGCGAACCTCATTGCTTCGGTCGAGACTTACAGGAAAAATGCAGGGCGCTTCATGGCTGACCAGGCACAAGCCGGCAAGCTGCAGGTGCGGCTGGTAACTCCGGACCGCGAGCTGGTGGACACGGCTGCGGACGCGGTGGAGTTGCCGGGCCGCACGGGCTATCTCGAGGTGCTGTATGGAGCGGCGCCGCTGCTCACCGAACTCGGCACCGGTCTGGTAACCATTCATGGTGGTGGCGAGGGAAACGGTCGCTACTATGTGGCGTGGGGTTTTGCCGAGGTGTTGCCCAACCGTGTCACCATCCTGGCGGAGAGTGCGGAGAAGCCGGAAGAGATCGACGCATCGGCGGCGCAGCGGGAGTATGAACGGGGCCAGAAGATGTGGGACAAGGCCGGAGAGGATGCCGAGCAGTATGCGCGCGCGAACGAGCTGATGCACGACGCTCAGGCGCGCATGGATGCCAAGGGCGGCGTTCACTAAATCAGGGACAACGGAATCGGAAATGGCCGGCAGCAATGCCGGCCATTTTCTTTTTGCCCTAAAATGCGACGCGAGGACTTTTAAGTGAGACAGATTGCCTGTGTGTCGTTGCTGGTGCTGTTGGGTGTCGTAACTTCCGCCCGTGCTCAATCCACTCCGATTGTGTCACCAATCGACCAGACTCTTCAGCCGCCGGTGGAACTGCAGAACCTCGGCACGCTCAAAAACGAGCTCAAGCAGTATCACGACTGCACCGGTGGGTATGGCTGCTATACCGATGACCTGCGAGCGCAGACCGACAGAGCCCAGGCCGCACTGGCGGCGAGGGTGAAAGCGCGCAAGCCCGATGAGAGACTCGCCATCGTCTTCGACATCGACGAGACCGTGCTTTCGAACTGGCCTGAGCTGGCGAAGCTGGGCATGGGTTTCTATCAGCCTTTGGAGGATGAGTGGGAACGGTCGGAGAAGGCCGAAGCGATTCCGGGTTCGGTAGCGTTGTACAAGCAGGCTGTGGCCTCGGGCGTGCCGGTGTTCTTCATCACCGGACGGCCTGACGCGATGCGCGAGGTGACGGCAGCCAATCTGCGGGATCAGGGCATGACGGAATGGAAGGCGCTGGTGCTGCGCTCCCAGGAAGAACAGGATGAGACGGCGGTCATCTACAAATCGAGCGAACGGCGGAAGATCGTTGAGCAGGGGTACACGATCATCATGAGCGTGGGCGATCAGTGGAGCGATCTGGATGGCGAGCCGCGGGCCGAAGTGTCTGTAAAGCTGCCGAACCCGTTCTACTTCATCCCCTGAGCGTGGCTGCTCGGGGGATTGAGTGTATTGTCGGAAGGGAAATCCCCGTTCGGAATCCCAGTTTCAGGAGACTAGATGTCACGCATCTTCTCGATCCGCCGCGCCGCTCCCTGCGTGGCGGCCATCTGCCTTGCTGTTGCCGCCGTCGTCGCATTGCCCGCACAAGAGAAGCCTGACACCCCCAGCGAAAACTACGTCAAGGCGCATTACACGAAGTATGAGTACCGCATCCCCATGCGGGACGGGGTGCGGCTCTTCACTTCTGTGTACGTGCCGAAAGACCAGTCGCAGCCATGGCCGTTCATGGTCGATCGGACGCCATATTCCGTCGCGCCCTATGGCGAGGACCAGTACAAGGAGAAACTCGGACCATCGGACGAGTTCGAAAAGGCCGGCTATATCTTCGTGTACCAGGATGTGCGCGGCCGCTACATGTCCGAGGGCAAGTTTCTCGAGATGACGCCGCACATTGATGACAAGAAATCCAAGACGGACGTCGACGACAGCTCAGATATGAGCGACACCGTCGACTGGCTGCTGGCCCACGTGCCGAACAACAACGGCAAGGTGGGAATCTGGGGCATCTCGTATCCGGGCTTCTATACATCAGCCAGCATCATCGACTCCAACCCGGCGATCAAGGCGGCAAGCCCGCAGGCGCCCATGACGAACCTCTTCGAGGGCGACGACGCTTATCATGGCGGCGCCTTCATGCTGTCGGCGAACTTCGGCTTCTACACCTTCTTCAAGCCCTTTGATGAGCCGATGACCCCGGCGCAGGAATCTCAGAATCGGTTCGACTTCGGGACACCGGATTCTTACGAGTTTTACCTGAAAGCAACACCGACTTCCTTGCTCGACACGCGCGATCTGAAGGGCTCGAATCCGCTCTTCTCCGACCAGCTCTATCACACTACCTTCGACAATTACTGGAAGGTGCGTGATCTTGCACCGCACATGCACAATGTGCACTGCGCGGTGATGACGGTGGGCGGCTGGTATGACGCGGAGGATCTGAGCGGTCCATGGCGCACCTATCGCTCCATCGAGAAGAGGAACCCGGGTACGTCCAATACCATTGTCGAGGGGCCATGGGTCCATGGCGGCTGGGCGCGCGGCGATGGCGATCATCTCGGCGATATCCCGTTCAATGCAAAGACCAGCGAGTTCTTCCGCAAGGAGATACAGTTCCCGTTCTTTGAGTACTACCTGAAGGGCAAGGGCGAGGCGCCGCCCGAGGCCTACATGTTCGAGACAGGAACGAATGTGTGGCGGAAGTATGCGAGCTGGCCGCCGCCCGGAGCACAGCCGAAGATGCTCTACTTCCATGGGGATGGCAAGCTTTCGTTCGAAGCGCCGTCTGGTGATGCCGGGAAGGGCTATGACGAGTACGTGAGCGATCCGATGCACCCCGTCCCGTTCGTTCCTTACGTCACGGACACCGTGCCGCAGCGCTACATGGTGGAGGACCAGCGCTTCGCCTCGACGCGGCCCGATGTACTGGTGTATGAAACCGATCCTCTCACCGAGGACGTGACCATTGCCGGACCCATCTCACCGAAGCTGAAGATCGCTTCGAGCGGCACGGATTCGGATTTCGATGTGAAGCTGATCGATGTCTATCCGAACGATTATCCCGATCCGGAAGGGACGGGTTCGGGCAACAAGCGCATCCTGAGTGCGCCGCCGTTGCACATGGGCGGCTACCAGGAGCTGCTGCGCGGCGAGCCGATGCGGGCCAAGTTCCGCGACAGTTGGGAAAAGCCGGAGCCTCTGACACCGGGGAAGGTCACGGATCTCGAATTCGAAATGCCGGACCTGAACCACACCTTCCGCAAGGGCCACCGCATCATGGTGCAGGTGCAGAGCTCGTGGTTTCCCCTGACCGACCGCAACCCGCAGACATTCACAGATATCCCGCACGCGAAGCCTGAGGAGTTCAAGAAGGCCACCGAGCAGGTGTACCGCACCGCCGCCGAACCAAGCGGAGTCCAGGTGATGGTTCTGCCTCAGCCGTGATTTCCATTGCAGGATGAATGGTGGGCAACCATTGGGCGGCCTGCCATTTCCCTTCACGGTGAGGCGGCAGGGTGCGCAAACGGGCTCCAACCGGTAGCATGGTAGGTTGCGAAGTTGTCGGTAGCTGCTCTGATAGCCGTTTCTGGGAGATACGCCGCACGCACTATGGAGACTCGGACAGAGCAGCAGGTCGCCATCATGGCCAAGGGAGCAGCGTGGCCCGCCGCGGGCATCACCGACCGGGGACGCGTCCGAAGCGCGAACGAAGACTTCTTCGTGATGCGGCCGGAGGCAGGCGCGTTCGTCGTTTGCGACGGCATGGGCGGCGCTGCGGCTGGCGAAACGGCAAGCCACCTGGCCGCGGAAACTGCTGTTGCCGCTATGGTCAAAGCGAAGCGGGGCGCCGCGGCGATCCGCGAGGCAGTACGGCTCGCCAATAACGCCGTCTACGAACGCGCCCGGCAGGACCGTCGCCTGGAGGGCATGGGGACCACGCTGGTGGCGCTCTCACTGAGCGGCAATACTGCGTGGGTGGGGCATGTCGGCGACAGCCGGTGCTACCGCTGGCGCGCAGGTACGCTCGAACGCCTGACCCAGGACCACTCGCTCGTGGAGGAGCAGATTCGCATTGGCCGCATGACGCGGGAGCAGGCGCGACGCTCCCCCATGCAGAACGTCATTACGCGCGCGGTCGGAACGCGGGCCGAGGTGGTCGCCGACGTTCAGGAATTTCCGCTGCAACGGGACGATCTGTTTCTCATTGCCTCCGATGGACTGACACGCGAGCTCACCGATACCGCGATTAGCGACATTCTGCAGGCCGCGGAGAAGGACTTGGAGGTGGTTTGTGCAGCCTTGCTCGCGGCTGCAAATACCGCAGGTGGACGCGACAACATCACCTGCGTGCTGGTGCGCGCGGGCTCGTAGTCCGGCGGATTAGGGAACGGAGCTGAGCTGAATCGACGCCAGGTTTCGCACCCAGCGCGCCGGCCGTTTATCTTCCGTGTTCACCAGCTTGAATGGACCGTCTTTGGCGATAGGCTGTCCGTCTTCGCGGTCGGCCACAATGACGGTACCTGTATGGAAGGCCGGATCGACCTCTGCGAGCGAGTAGATGGCGCGGTACTTATCCGTGCCTTCGGCCACTACGTACATGGACAGCGCCTTACCGCGCAGTTTTGGTCCCAGTGGCGCATCGAGGCGCGCCAGCAGCAGCGAAAGCTCGACACCCTGATACGTCTCATCTGCCTTGGTATGGGGATTGTGCACGCGCACTGTTTGCTGCGGTAGTGATTGCAGTGCCTCTGCCGTAAGCGTGATATGGCGGCCGTCGGGGCCGCTCAGATCGAGTCGATTGACGATAGGCGGAGGGGCCTGAAGCTTCTCGGTCGCTACAGGCGCACTTTGTTCAGGCGCCGCTTGTGCTTTCGCGGTAGCCGCCGGCTGGGTGCAGGCGATAGAGAGCAGCAGACAGAAGAGCGCAGATCGGTTCATCGTCCATCCTTCGTGGGAGGAGTTTGCAATGACTGGTTTTGTGCGATGCAGCCGGTGTAGGTTGCGAGGAAGCGAGTGCGCAGATCGCGGTACTGCTCGATGGTCTGGAACCGGCGCGTCAGCGGCTCCTGGTTCAACAGGTAGACGCTGGTCGCGATGTGGCGATTGTTGTCGAAGAGCAAGTAAAAGCCGAGTGTGCCGCCTTTGAGCTCGGTGCGATCCAGGCCGTGTACTTCCAGGCCGTGTATCGTCTCCGGCAGATTCCTGTTGGGCATGGTGTCATGTTGGGAGGAAAGCATGGCGGCAAGCTCATCGAGCAGATTCTGTTTTTCTATCGCCCAGGTGTCGTCCGGAAGCCGCTCCGGCTTCACATTGGCGAAGACATCGCCGCCCACCCCATAGGCAAACATGATGCGGCGCCCGTCCAGCATTTGGATGATCTTCGGTCCCTGGGTGGTGTCAATGCTGCGTTGTTGCACGCCAGGCGGCAGCGAATCGATCTTCGCGATCTGTAGACCATCGTCGAATGTGCAGGACTCATAGCTATGCAGTGCGCCGGCACTGGTGGCCGGCGGGCTCTGGGCGGTGTCGGGAGCATTCTGCGCCCGGATTGTCGATGACGACAGCAGCAGGACGATCGCAACGGGCAGCAGGCGCATGGCAGGCAACGGCAGTATACCGGTCGCAGCCACGGTCAACTGCACGAGGCCGTCATTTATAGCCAAAGCACAGATACGGTGATGTGGCGAGATCCGTTCTGTGCAGCCGTTCCTTGATCCAACGGCTGCGGATCGAACGGCTACGCTGAAAGTCGTTCGATACCTCACACCATCTACGCTTAGGCTTTAGAATCGGCGTGTGGCGAACGCAAGCGCACTGACCTTTCAGGAACTCCTTTTCAACCTGCAGACCTTCTGGGCGGCCCGCGGCTGTGTGCTGCAACAGCCCTACGACGTGGAGGTGGGGGCGGGCACCATGTCGCCGGAGACGTTTCTGCGGGTGCTCGGCCCGCGGCCCTTCCATGTCGCGTACGCGCAGCCGTCGCGGCGTCCCGCAGATGGCCGATATGGCGAGAATCCGAACCGTCTCTTCAAGCACACACAGTTCCAGGTGATCCTGAAGCCGCCGCCGGAACGGGTGCAGGAAGTCTATCTCGAATCGCTGGCCGCCATGGGAATCGATCTGCGCGAGCATGATCTGAAGTTCGAGGAGGATAACTGGGAGTGGCCCGCCGGTGGCGCCTGGGGCGTGGGCTGGCAGGTGATGCTGGATGGCCTGGAGATCACGCAGTTCACCTACTTCCAGCAGTGCGGCGGACTGGAGCTGGATCCGATCTGCGCGGAACTCACCTATGGACTGGAGCGCATTGCGGGGTTTCTGCAGGACGTGGACTCGATCTACGACATTGTGTGGGCGCGCGATCCGGTGACGAAGCGGGCTATCACCTATGGTGAAGTGCGGCTGCAGGAAGAGGTGCAGTTTTCCAGCTACAACTTCGAGCATGCGGATGTTGCAAAGCTGTGGGAGCATTTTCGCTTGTATGAGCAGGAGTGCCAGGCGCTGCTCTCCCTGGTGCGCAAGGACGAGGCGATGCGCAAAGAGCGCGAACGTGTGCCGGTGCTGGCCGCATATGACCTGTGCCTGAAGTGCTCGCACCTCTTCAACCTGCTGGATGCGCGTGGCGCCATAAGCGTGACGGAGCGGGTCGGCATTATCGGGCGCATCCGCAACCTGACCGTCGGAGTGGCGCGCGCGTACGCGGCGACTCTGGACCAACAACCCGCAGGGCTGACTGCCTGATATACGAGGAGAGAGAACGACCGATGGCGGAGTTCCTGTTTGAGATTGGCCTCGAAGAAATTCCTGCGCGCATGATTGTGAGCGCGGAGCAGGAATTGACTGCGCGCGTAAAGGCCATGCTTGTGGCTGAAAAGCTGCTGGCGGACGACGCTGTTGTGCGTAGCTATGCCACCCCCCGCCGGCTTGCGGTGGCGATCCCCGGGGTGCTGGGGCGGCAGCAGGATGCGACCGAGCAGTTGACCGGTCCTGCGTGGAAGGTGGCCTTCAAGGACGATCAGCCGACACCGGCTGCCCATGCCTTTGCCAGGAAGGCTGGCGTGCCGGTGGATGCCTTGATGAAGCAGACAACGTCCAAGGGCGAATATGTCTCGGCCACAGTGACAAAGGCCGGCCGGAGCGCCGCGGAGATCCTGATGGAGAAGCTGCCCGCTGACCTGGGGAAGATCTACTGGGCGAAGAGTATGTACTGGCGCCCGGGGAAGCCAGAGCGCTTTGTCCGGCCGGTGCGGTGGATGCTGGCGCTGCTGGACGACACCGTGGTGCCGGTGGAGTTTGGCGGCAAGACCGCGGGCCATGTGACCTATGGACATCGTGTGCTCTATGGCGACGCTCCGGTCACCATCGCCATGCCTGGCGAGTATGCGGCGAAGCTCGAGGCCGCGTATGTCGTCGCCGACGTGAGCACGCGGCGCGAGCGCATCCGCAAGGCGCTGGACGTCGCCACACGCGCGGTCGATGGCGCGCGCTGGCGCGAGGATGAGCCGCTGGTCGAGACGGTGACGCAGCTTACGGAGTGGCCCAGCGTGGTGCTGGGCACCTTCGAGCGCGAGTACCTGGAGCTGCCGGACGAGGTGCTGGTGACGGTGATGCGCGATCACCAGAAGTACTTTGCCGTGGACGATGCAATCGGTAAGCTGGCGCCGCACTTCCTGGCGGTGCTGAATACACAGGTGGATGCGGCAGGCGAGGCGGTCATCCGGCACGGCAACGAGCGCGTGCTGCGCGCCCGCTTCAACGATGCGCGCTTCTTCTGGAGCTTCGACCAGAAGACGCCGCTGGCCGAGCGTGTGGAACTGCTGAAGGCGGTCACCTTCCAGAAGGACCTCGGCAGCTACGCAACCAAGACGGAGACGAATCTGCGTCTCGCAGGCGCATTGGCGACGATGGTGGCGGCTCGCGGCGTCGCCGTGGATGAGCCAGCTCTCTTGACCGCAACGCGGCTGGCGAAGGCCGACCTGACGGCCGAGCTGGTGAAGGAGTTCACCGAGCTGCAGGGCGTCATCGGCGGCTTATACGCGCGTGCCGAAGGTCTGGGCGAAGCGGTTGCGCATGCGATCTACTGGCAGTATCGGCCAGCAGCCGCGGACGACGCGATTCCGCCAACCATCGAAGGCCAAGTGCTTGGTTTGGCCGATCGCATGGCGACGATCGTGGATATGTTCGCGCTGGGTCTGGAGCCGACCGGTTCGAAGGATCCGTTCGCGCTGCGGCGCGCGGCGAATGGCGTGATCCGGATTCTGGCTTTGTCCGGCCTGCCGCTGAAGCTGAGCGAGCTGGAGCGGCTGGCGACGAGTCCGAAGCAGGATGCGCTGGCGGAGACGGCGACTTCTGCTGTCGCAGCTTTCTTCCGTGAGCGGCTCGACTTCTACCTGCGCGAGGTGATGGGTTACAGCTACGACGTGGCAAAGGCGGTGTTGGCTGCAGGAGCAGACGATGTGGCCGATGCCATCGCGCGAGCGCAGGCACTCACAGTAGTGCGCGCCTCCGATGCCGAGGGTCATCTGTCCGCGATCTCGGCGGCGTTCAAGCGCATTCAGAACATTCTGCGGCAGGCGCGGGAGAAGGGTGAGTCCTACGATACGGCGGCGGTGGCGAATGTGCTGGTGGAACCGGAGGAGCATGCGCTGCATGCGCAGCTTGGCTCCGTCGCGCCCGAGGTGGAGTCGCTGGCGGCTGCGCGCCGCTATGCAGAGGCGCTGGAGCGCATTGCGACCTTGCGGCCGACGGTGGATGCGTTCTTCGACAAGGTGATGGTGATGGCGCCGGACGCTGCGCTGCGCCGGAATCGACTCTCGCTGATTGCCGAGGTCCAAGAGCGTTTTTCGAGCATCGCCGATTTCTCGGAAATTGTGACAGGCTGAAGGCTCCAATTCTTTCGAGCTAAAGAGTCGCGCCGGGTCGAGTTGATTGCGCTGGCGGATTGAGTATCATGGTCGCCCATATGACTCTTCCTACTCGACGTCAATTTCTGCAAACCGGCGCGGCGGTTTCTGCTTGCGCGCTGATGGCCACCCACCGGGGGATGGCCTTACCATTTGGGCTCCCACTCGGGCTCCAACTTTACTCCGTCCGCGAGGAGCTGCCGAAGGACTATGCCGGCACCCTCAAGAAGGTGGCGGCGCTGGGCTACCGCGACGTGGAGGCGGCCGGGTTCTACGGCCACTCGGCCGCGGAGGCGAAGGCCGCGATGGCGGATGCCGGGCTGCACTGCGTCAGCGCGCACCATTCGATGGACGACCTCTCAACCAAGCTCGACGAGATCATCGCCTTCCACAAGGTACTGGGCGCACAGTACATCGTCTGCTCCTATCCGGGGCACAAAACCAAGCCCGCAGCGGGCGGGGAACACACGTTCACGCTAGAGGACTGGCACTGGAACGCGGAGCGGTTCAACGAGTATGGCGCCAAGGTAAAGGCCGCCGGACTCCGCTTCGGCTATCACAACCACACGCCGGAGTTCGTGGCGGTGGATGGCGTGTCTCCATACGACGAGCTGATGAAGCTCACCAATCCGGCGCTGGTTACGTTTGAGATGGACTGCGGCTGGGTGATTGTGGGCGGCGGCGATCCGGTCGCGCTGCTGCACAAGTATCCGAAGCGCATCACCATGCTGCATGTGAAGGACTTCCAGCCGGATGTGACACCGCCGCACGCGGCGCAATTGGGCCACGGCCGGATCGACTACGGTCCGATCTTTGCCGCCGCGAAGAAGGGCGAGATCAAGCACTACTTCGTGGAACAGGAGCAGTTCGATATTCCGTGGCAGGAGGCGCTGAAGATCGACGCTGACTACCTGAGGAAGTTCAAGGCGTAAGACGAGTGGAGCCGGCGATCGCTCGCCGGCTCCTTGTCTTTTTCGCAACCGATCTAGAACGGGATGTCGTCGTCGGTGATGCCGGTGTCGCCGTAGTCGGGTGGCGCCTGCTGCGCGTAGCCGCCGCTCTTTTCGCCACTGGAACTGCTGCCGCTGCTCTGGCGACTGTAGCTGCCACCGCCGCCTTCACCGTCGCCGCGTCCGCCGATCAGGACCAGGTCGTTGACGACGATCTCGGTGCGGTAGACCTTCTTGCCGCTGTCCTTGTCGTCCCAGGAGCGGGTGGTGAGGCGTCCTTCGACGTAGAGCTTGTTGCCCTTCTTCACGTAGTCGCGGACGATCTCCGCGGTGCGCGCGTAGGCGACCACGTTGTGCCATTCGGTGCGGTCCTGCCACTCGCCCGCCTTGTCCTTGTAGCGGTCGGTGGTGGCGATGCTGAAGTTGGCGACCGCCTGGCCGCTGGGGAGGAACTTCACTTCCGGGTCCTTGCCGAGATTGCCGAGCAGGGTGACCTTGTTGATGCTCTTTGCCATGATTCTTCTTCCTTCGTGATAGCTAAACGTCGAGCATAGCAGAGGGTCACACTACCCTCCCCCTCCCCCCTCCGGTGCGGGAGGCTGGCCTGGAACCGTCATGGAATCATTGGTTTGGATGCTCTTCCGAGGGCCAAATTCGTCCATTCAAAGGGCTTATCGCTAAATTCGTCCAGTCATTGGAGTTACGGGCGCTCGCTCGGCCACGTGCTTTTGTGCGCGTGAGAGATGCCCTATTTCGATGGTAGCGAATCGGGTGGGTTGATTTGGCAGGTTTCTGCGATTGGGTTTTGCAGTGGATTCGATTTGGGAATGGCAGGGACTGAGCTGAATTGCTCGATGAGTGACTCGGCCTGAAGTCAACAGTAGAGCCAAGGGTCACTTATCCGGAAATGCGACCATCCGGCCAAGGGACGAGAAGCAGGTTTCAACTAAGCCTCCACCGCCCTTAGCCGGGTCTCCGAGATAGCCCGCCTTTGCTTTACGTTCAGTTGCTCGCGCATGATGATCACGTTGTCTCTTGAGCTTTACTTCTTGGGCCGCGACTCCGGCGGCACAAGACCTGCGAGGCGGTAGTACACAACGAGCTGGCCGTAGTGTTCTCCGCTGTGCTCGATGATGCCGTATGCAATGTCGATAACGCGCGCTTTTTGCTCAGGGGTGTACACAACCTCCGTCATCAGGCCTTTTTCGCCTTTCGACTGGATGACGGTTGCGCCATCGGCGAAGGACTTTTTGACGAACGCAACGATGTCGGCCTTGGACTTGTATTGGTCGCGCTTTGGATCCCCCGCGGGAGGCTTCTGCCCCATCACAGGATTCGTGAAGTAGTAGCATGAACCCGCCGCGTGCAGTAATTGCTCGGCGAAGCTCCGCTGCGCGGGTGTCGGCTTGAAGTCGTATTTGTCCTCGGGAAAATCTTCGGCCATCGCCGTCAGCTTGCGGCCAATCTCATTCCAGGAATCGAGCACGACCTTCGATTCCGGATCTGCAGGTTTGACGGCTGCATCTTTCTTCATCGTGTCCTGGGCATGGACGGGAAATGCAAATGCCAGCAGGACGATAGCGAGAAACGTTGTTCTTTTCATTTCTTTCTCCACGCTTGAGTTTCGCGAATCAAAGCTTCCGTTTCTTATTTCGCCTGCACGAGGTCCGCAACAACTGCGGCAACTTTATCGAGTATCTGGATCCAGCCCTCCATTTGACCGCTATTTTTCGCGCTCTCCAAGGGTTCGTTTCCGATGAAGGTAAGTTTCGTCTGGCCGCTTCCGAGATCCTCAAAGATGGTCACGTCGTACGCACCGTCTATAGCTTCATGTTCTATTCCTAATTGCGCAGGGTCAACCTTGTTTCCCTTCGAGTCGGAAAAGTACATCAAGGAAACGATCTTCTCGTACGGAACAATCTCGTGGTATTCAACCGCATTCCAGCACTCCTGCCCATCCGGCGCCTTCATGCAGCAGAGAAGTTTTCCTCCCACGCGAAAATCCATCTTGCAAACAGGCGCAGTAAAGCCCTTCGGTCCCCACCACTGCATGATGTACTTCGGGTCTGTCCACGCCTTCCAAACCAACTCGCGTGGGGCATCAAAAACTCTTGTAACGATCATCCGCTCTGTCTCGTTAACCGTGTTATTTGTCATCTCTGACCTCCTCTTTTTTCATTTGCTTCACAACTAGATCCAGTTTGTCGAGACTCTCTTCCCAGAAGCGGCGATAGCTGATCGCCCAGTCGCTGACTGTCTTAATCGCCTCGGGCCTAAGCGTGCACACACTCTCTCGCCCACGCTTCGTCTTGATTACAATCCGCGCCCGCACCAGGTAGGCGATATGTTTTGAAATCATCTGCTGCGAGAGTGCAAACGGTTCCGTCAATCCATGCACAGAGGCAGGCCCATGCGAGAGTCGTTGGACCATCGCCCGGCGGGTTGGATCAGACAAAGCCATAAATGTTGTACCTAATTGATCCACAACCGCATGGTAGTGGATTTCCGGTCGATGTCAAATATGAATTTTGGATTCGTGATTTCTGTCCCGGGTGTCTTAACCCTGACACCTGCGCTGATTGATGCTCTGCGCAGGAGGGGAGCCGGCCAGGGTTATGGCGGGCATCCTCAGATTCGCTGTTTCAGACTTCGGCGCTTTGAGCGGGTAGCTTGGCTGCTTCCCATGCGGCGAAGCCGCCGGCGATCTCGGCTACGGAGTTAAATCCGCTGCGCTCGAGGAGGCTGGCGGCGATGGAGGAGCGGTAGCCGCCGGCACAGTAGACGAGCAGTGGACGATCCTTCGGCAAAGTCTGCAGGCTGTCGGCCAGACGATTGAGCGGGAGGGCGAGGCTGCCTGCGATGTGCTTCTGTTCACGCTCGCGCGGCGCGCGGACATCGACGGCCAGCGGAGGGTTGCCGGAGGCGAGGAGATCTGCCGCGAAGGGCGCACTCACCCGCTCAGTGGAGGCGACGAGTTCGGGACGGGAGTCGAGGCTTTGCAATCCGTTTTCGAGATAGCCGGCCACGTGATCGAAGCCGATGCGTCCGAGCCGGACGGCCGATTCGTGCTCCCGGCCGGGAGTTGCGATGATGACGATGGGGTGGTTCCGGTCGAGGACGGTGCCGGCCCATGTTGCATATTGGCCACCGAGGCCGATGTTGATGCTGCCTACCAGGTGCGCCGCGCTGAATTCCTCGGGGTCCCGCGTATCGAGAATTTGCGCGCCAACCGACTGCATGGCCATGACTGTATCGAGCGGGAGCGGCTGCATTTGACGCGCGAGTGTTTCGTCCAGAGTGGGCCTCTCCTGGCTGTTGAGCACGGCGTCATAGGTGAAATACGCAGGAGCTTCCGGCTGGTCGGCGGTCACCACGCTGATGAATGCTTCCTTCGTCATGGGCTGCAGCGCGTAGTTGGATCGCCGCTGCTCTCCCAGCGTGGAGACGGTTTCCTTGCTGATGGCTCTGCCGCAGAGCGAACCCGCGCCGTGCGCCGGATAGACCAGGCTCTGGTCCGGCAAGCCGAGGAGTTTTCCGTGCAGTGAATCGAAGAGCATGCCGCCCAAGTCCGCGGCGGACCAACCGAGGGCCACGCGCAGATCAGGCCGCCCGACATCACCGATGAACAATGTGTCGCCGGTGAGCACGGCGTGGGGCTCCGTTTCGCTGGCAGTGAGGTCGTAAACAACGATGGAGATGGATTCCGGTGTGTGGCCCGGCGTCTCCAGCGCCTCGAGACGGATGCGTCCGAATTCGATGATCTGGTTGTCGTGAAGGGGCGTGAACGCGTAGGCCGCTTTTGCGGGAGCACCGAGATAGATGACCGCGCCGGCGCGATCGCGCAGCTCGAGATGTCCCGCGATGAAGTCGGCGTGGAGATGGGTGAGGATGACGTGTTTGATGCTGAGCGCGTTGTCAGCGGCGAAGGCGACATACTGATCGATGTCGCGTTGCGGATCGACAACGGCTGCCGTGCCGGTTGCCTCGTCTCCAATCAAGTACGAGGCGTGCGCCAGGCACGGCAGATAGAACTGCTTGAAGATCACTTCGCCCCCACTGGCTCCGGCTTCTTCTCCAGGCTGACGAGCCGCAGGTACGCCTTGGGTGACTTCCAGCCTTGCGGATACTTTTTCTTGGCATCCTCGTCGCTGACCGAACCGGCGATGACGACGTCATCACCCGGCTTCCAGTTTACCGGCGTGGACACCTGCTCCTTCGCGGTGAGCTTGATACGCAGCATGCTTTTCTCCTGATGGCATTGAGTCCGGGCCTGGTGTCGCTTTGTGAACACGGTTCGACCTGCGCAAGCTGGGAACAGTGTGAGAAGGAGGGAGCTTCGGCTTGCATCTTACGACAAACGTCACTCTCCCGTACAACGAGACGCATTGCGAGCAGAAAGATGTTGCAAAACAGGCGGAGAACCGGTGGGACTGCGGTCCACCTGGCTATGGCGCCGCTGGCTGCCGCGTGGGTGCTGTAGGGTGAAGCTATAGCGATGATGGATGCGGACTATGTACTGCAATTCGATGATTACAAGGCGGCGCATCGGCTTTGGCTGCTGCACCGACCGTGGGCGATGTTCCGGCATCTGTTCGTGATGTGGATTCTGCCCGGCATCGTGGTGGGCGCGAACTGCTGGTCGGTGTGGCTGTGGATCAAGGGGCGGAACGACATCCTGCTGGTGGTCTACGGTGTGACGATTGCACTGACGTGGCTGTGTCTGCTCCTCGTCGTGAGATACCGGAAAGGGCTGCGCCGCAGATACCAGGCGATGGGCGGTGGCGCGCTGGCGCAGCGGGTGCGGCTGAAGGTGGACGACGAGGGGATCGCGGTCGCGAATTCCGCGAAGAGCGAGGTCCGTTATGCGTGGAGCGCGGTTGAGAGCCTGCTGGAAGATGAGCATGGCGGCGTGCTGGTGGAGGGGAAGACGCTGATTGCGGTGCCGCGGCGCGTCCTGCAGGAGGCACAGTGGACGGAGCTGCGAGCGATGGCGGCGGCGAGGGCCGGCCGCGCGGCGTAAGGCATTCGTTCCCCCACGCTGAGTTTTCAATTGGTAGTCGCTGGACGGACTTTGGGGCGCCCAGGTTAGAGCGCCCTTTCGTTCCATGCATGGCAGCCCACATGTCAATCCGGCAAACCGGCAGGTCTTATTCATGCCTTCGCGACAAGCTCGGCAAGGCGCTAGTGAATAGATGGCGATTACAAACGGCGCTGGGCTGAGTCTGCTTCGTCCGCGAGCTCTCGCACAGTGTTCAAGAATTCCTTTGATTGCCCGACGAAGAGACCCTCGCCATTGAAGAACTCGATCGTGGCCCTTGCGCCCGCGAACTTATCCGTCAGGGGGCGGATGGCAGCACATCGGGGTAGCCTGGGGCTGATGAACTCGGCAGGGACAGGGAAGATGAGGTTGGTTTGGAAGAGTGGGCCGCCCGGCTTTTCGTTGAAGTCTGGAAAGGTGAGTCCCTTGTCTGTAACCGGAGTTTGAGAGTTCTGGAAGTTGAACGGAGGGCCTTGCACTGCGTTTCCTGCGAAGTCCACCCATTCCAGGAAGTGGGCGACCTCGTCTCCGCCAATACCGAAGACAATTTTCAAAACTTCCAGGCTCGTCACTTTCTCGCCGAGAGCGGGATAAAGGCTTGCTCCGCCTTGTTCGATGGAGCCGAAATGAAACGCTGCCGTGTTTGCGATCGCCTGGATGTGGTCTGCATCCTCAAAGTCGTCATCTGTTCTCGGGATGGCCGTTCTATTGCGGATATTGATCGCTTGCGGATAGGTGGCGCCGAAATCAGGGTTGGTTTTGCTGCGATACCGGATATACCAACTGGTGTCTACATCGAGGTGCATGAGGTTGGTGAGGCGCCCGATATCCCGCGCTCCCGTAGCCTGGCTTCCGCGCAGAGTGCGGAACTCGTCGAAGTTGACGGGATCCGCTCCTTTCGATTCCAGATAGGCGTTCAGGAAAGCTGCGTGACTGACTTCATCGAGGGTGTTACTGGTGATGTATTGGGAGCCATCCCCGTCGAGGAACTGGAAAGCCAGTTGATAGTTGTTCTGTGAGCCATCGGTGACCCCTCCGAGCTCGGCATACTGCACCCATAGATCACTCTCAATCAGCTCGGCTGCCGCGAGGAATCGAAGGATTGCGATGTCGCCTTTCGTCAGGCCCCTGACCGTGTCGCTGTCTTCAGCGAATGCCGGGATTCCTCCACTGAACAAGCCGGCACCCATAGTTGCTGCGGCGCCTCCTGCCAGGATTCCGCCCCTCAAGAATGAACGGCGGTTTGCTGGACGCGTTCGTAGGTTTTCAGATTTCTCCATACTTTTCCCCCCTTGTACGAAGCAAACTGAGATCCGCATTTTTTATTCCAAAGATTTTTAGCTCCAAGCTCCCGGGGTTGCTGAAAGGAACGTCCGGCAGGCGACACCCTGCCTGGATTGAGGTGCTGTGGGCACATTTGCGAAGGGATGGGCCGCCTTTCCCTCGCTTGAAAGCACCCGTTTGGGGGATGCTGCCCGATGCCTCGGCAGATTTCTCTGCTTGCATATCTTTTTCGCTTTTGCGGGAAGGCCGCACAGGCGAAGATGTTTTGCGGCGGAGGAGCTAACCGGAACGAGATGAAAGCGAAAAAGAGAGCAGCGAGTGCGAATGCCATCGAGCAGGCGGAACTGATTTTGAAGCTGTACGAACTGCGGCGCGAGACGGTGATGCGGGAGGCACGCTCCTACATCGGCGGCGAGTTCCTGCCTGGGTCGGCGCGCGAGCTTTTCGAGATCGTGACTACGGGCGGCAGGCGTGGCAGCTTTGTGCTGCAGGTCTACGGATATTGGGACATGGTGGCCGCGTTCGTGACGCATGGCGCGCTCGACGTTACGCTGGTCTACGACACCTGCCAGGAGATGTACTTCCAATACGCCAAGATTCAGCCCTACCTGGGGGAGTTCCGGAAGGCGATGAACCTGCCGGAGTGGATGATCAGCATGGAGCGTGTGATCGAGGGATCGAAGGCGGGACGGGCGCGTCTGGCAACGATGCAGAAGAGTCTGGCGGCTATGGGCGCCGGATCGGAAATGCGGACAGAAGCGCCAGCGAAGAAGCGCGGCGCGTAGCAGTGGATCTGGGTCATGGCACGGCCGTCCACCGGCGGCGGCTTCTTCGCTTACGCGCTATTTCGGGTCGGCGTTTTGCGGCTGGGCGCTTCCGGGCTGTTCGGAGACGGCTGCTGCGGCCTGGTCGAGAGTCATGTTGTCCGGCTGCTTGGTGAAGCGGGAGCGGTCATCGTCTTCCTGGAAGGAGATGCTCTTGAAGAGGAGGGCGCTGCCATCCAGATGAATGTGAATCAGGGTGAGCTGCCAGAGTGAGGGCGCAACCTGCCGCTGCTCGATGTCGAAAGAGCCGCCCTGTTTGAGGCGCCCGAGGAGCCCTCCGCCGAATGTGACGTCGTGGATCAGAGTGCCATGCACGCTGCGAATGCGGTGTTGCCGATTGTCGGCGATGAGTTCGCCGGTGGCGGCGGCGAAGACGCGCGCCTCGTGCGTGGGGGGATGGAAGGCGGGATTGGGCACGAAGTGCAGCGTGGTTTCTTCCGGCGTGGTGCTGGAGGACGGTCCAGATGAAGCCGTCAGGCAGCAGGCGGAGGAGGTCGTCAATCTGCTGGTAGTCGTGCGCGTTCTCGGCCATCTGCTTCTTCTGCGCGTGCGGATCGTGGACAAATTTCTGGATCTCGGTCTTCTGCTCTGGCTCGGGTAGCTCGCGGCCGTCCTTCACGAGGACCCGGTCCACGTTGCCCTGCGGGGTGGTAGCGACCCAGCAAAGAACCTGCTGTTTGGGCTTGACGGAGTGGTCGAGGTAGACCCAACGCGACTGGTCAGTGCGGTTCTCGGCGCGCTCGGTATCGACGACCTGCTGGATGATCTGCTGCGGGGTTTGCGCGTGCGCGATGGCAAGCGGGAGCACGAGGATGGCGAGCCAGTGAAGGCGCGATTGGGCATGAATCATTCGGAGGTCTCTCCCGCGTTTTTAGCAGAGTACGCAATATGGATGCGGGAAGTGACGAAAGGTTTGGGAAATATGAAGCAGGCAGGTCGCGGGTTGGACCGGAGCATGGGAAAGGATACCGCCAATTGGTGTGTCTCCCTGAATTCCGCTCGCGTTAGGCCGAATCAAAGCTCAAAAACCTGATTCGGCCGACGCGAGCGACGTCTGCGGAGGGTTATTCGCGCGTTTACCAGACGTAGGTGCCGACGGAGCCGGCGCCGAGGGTGGTAGTGAAGGCTTTGCCCTTGTAGCGGACGGCGAAGTTCTGCGTGGCGTCGCCGGGGTTCGAGACGATAAGGACCTCTTTGCCGTCGGGAGTTTTGAAGGCTACGTTGGGCAGAGTGGCCAGATCGTTGGAGTCGATGCGGACGGAGCCGGAAGGCACGAACTTCGAGACGTGGCCGAGGACGTAGTAGGCGACGAGGCGGGTGACGTTGTCGCCGTCAATGGTGAGGGCTCCATAGCAGCCGCCGCAACCGCCGTTGTCGGTGTGGGGTCCGGCCTGGGGATCGGCGGCGAGATTCCAGAGCAATACGTTCTTGCTCCAGTTACGTGTGACGCCGATCATGACACGGGCGACCGGGTGCGCGACGTTCATGCTGGTCGCGCCGGGGCGGTCGTTGACGGACTGTTCGGTGAAGTAGATGCCCTTGTCGGGAAAAGCATCGTGTACCTGGGTCATGGCGTCGACCTTGCCGCCGTAGAGGTGCCATGCCGAGCCGTCGATGTACTTGTTGGCGTCGGGGTCTTTGAGGATGGCGGTCACGTACGCGGGGTGGTCGAGGTTGTGGTCGTAGAGCAGGATTTTTGTCTTGATGCCGGCCTTCTGAAACGCGGGTCCGAGATCGTGCTCGATGAAGTCGCCCTGCTCCGGCGAGAGCATGACCATGGAGGGCGTGTTCTTTTCGTTGAGCGGCTCGTTCTGGATGGTGATCGCGTCGATGGTGATGCCTTCAGCCTTCATGCCCTCGATGTATTTGACGAAGTATTTGGCGTAGGCGGGGAAGTCTTCGGGCAGAAGCACGCCACCCTGGGCTTTGCCGGTGGTCTTCATCCAGAGCGGCGCGGACCAGGGTGAGCCGAGGATCTTGATCTTCGGATTGATGGCGAGGATTTCCTTGAGCATGGGGATGACGTCGGTTTCGTCCGGTGCGAGGGAGAAGTGCGCCATGTCGGGATCGGTCTGACCTTCGGGCAGATCGTCGTAGGAGTAGACGTTCGCGTTCATGTCCGACGCGCCGATGGTGAGGCGCAGATAGCTGACGCCGATGCCGTCGCCGCTGGTGGCGAAGAGATTGTGGAGCAGCGCGGCGCGCTTCGCAGCGTCCATGTGATGCAGCAGCATAGCGCTGCCGCTGGTGAGCGCGTAGCCGAATCCATCCATCGTCTGGTACGTCTTGGCGCTATCGACATCGATGACCTGGCCGGTGGGCGCTTCCTTGGAGAAGGCGAGCTTGGGGGATTGCTCGGCAAGCAGCGCGGAGCGATCGGGATTGGTGAGCCAGAGGCTGGCTTCCTTTTGCGCGAGACCGGGCAGGGGCAGAAACGCCAGGGTAGAGAGCAGCAGAGAAGTGGAGAACTTGAGGTGCATGTGGCCTCCGGGATCTTTTGAGAGAGCGGGGCCATTCTAGACACACGTTTGTTTACTTGTCCATCGGAGAGCCAAAGGACAGGCGGATACTGCCGTAACGGATTTGGTATAGTGGGAGCCGCAAACCAGGTTGCCGCCCGTCCGCGGAAAGGGATTATCCCACCTGAACCTAGTCTCTGAGCATCGAGCATTGACCTCTCTTCTGCCCGTCGTAGCGGACCGCGGGCCATAGAAGGAGGAATTATGTCTCGTGAGCTACCTGCAACACCCAATCTCGAATTCCTGAAGAAGCAAGCCAAAGCACTGCTGCGGACCATGCAGCAAGGCAAACTTGCGGATGCCCAACACGCACTTGCCAAGGAATACGGTTTTGCCACCTGGGCAAAGCTGAAATCGCACGTGGAGGCGCTGGGCCTGAGTCCGGCCGAGGCACTGAAAGCCGCGGTGTGCGATAGCGACGCTGCGCGGGTGAGGGAGCTGATCCAGCAGCATCCGGAGTTACGCGCGAAGATCAACGATCCGCTGCCCAACTATGGATTCGGGGCGCAGGCGTTGTTCGCGGCGGTACAGCGTAGCGACCGGGCGACGATCGACGTGTTGCTGCAGGCGGGCGCTGACATCCGGAAGCGAACCGACTGGTGGGCTGGCGGATTCGGCGTAGTGGACGATTGCGATCCGAGCCTGGTGGAGTTTCTGGTCGAACGCGGTGCGGTGGTGGATGCGCACGCTGCTGCGCGGTTGGGATTGATGCCGAAGCTGCGTGAACTGGTGGCGGCGGATCCAGGCGCGGTACACGCGAAAGGCGGCGATGGACAGACGCCGCTGCACTTTGCCTCCACGGTGGAGGTTGCGGAGTTCCTTCTGCAGCAGGGCGCCGACATCGATGCGCGCGATGTGGATCATGAATCGACAGCCGCTCAATACATGCTTCGAGTGGATCAGAGGCGGCATTATCCGAACGACCGGCAGGATGTCGCTCGCTACCTCGTGTCGCGTGGATGCCGGACGGATCTGCTGATGGCGTCGGCGCTCGGCGACATGGATCTGGTGCGGCAGCATCTGGACAGCGATCCAGGTTGCATCCGGATGAGCGTGTCGGAGGAATGGTTTCCCAAGCAGGATCCGCGCGCGGGCGGCAGCATTTATATCTGGACCCTTGGGGCTCATCGCACGGCGCACTCCGTGGCACGCGACTTCGGTCATGAAGATGTTTTTCAGTTGCTGATGGAGCGGACTCCGGAGGACCTGAAGCTGGCGCTGGCATGTGAGCTGGGCGACGAAAGAGTGTTCCACGAATTTCTGGCGAAGCATCCGGATGCGGCGAAGACGCTCTCCGAGCGAGAGCAGCGAAAGCTGCCGAATGCCGCGCAGAATAACAACGTACAAGCGGTACGGCTCATGCTCGAAGCGGGCTGGCCGGTGGATGCTGCCGGAGAGGCGGGTGCGACGGCGCTGCACTGGGCTGGATTCCACGGCAATGCGGAGATGGCTCGCGAGATCCTGCGGTTTCATCCGGCGCTGGAATTGAAATCGCGGGAGTACGCGGGGACCGCGCTCGCGTGGGCACTGTACGGCTCGGGGAACGGCTGGCATCGAGACACGGGCGATTACGTTGGCACCGTGCAGACGCTGCTGGAGGCTGGGTCCATTCTGTCTCCGGACGCCCAGGCCCTCGAGCCCAGCGATGCGGTGCTGGAGATGCTGCCATGAAACGCCCTCTGTCGGTAACAATTGTTGCTGGGGTCTATCTCGCGGTTGGCGTCATCGGCTTCGCTTTCCACTTCCGCGAACTGCTGGCTGGTCATCACGATGCAGTGGGGATTGAAATCACCGAGTTCGTGGCGATTCTGTGTGGAGCGTTTCTGCTGCGCGGCCACAACTGGGCGCGGTGGCTTGCGCTGGCGTGGATTGCATTCCACGTCGTCCTGAGCGCATTTCATGCGATCCCGGAATTGGTTATCCACGCGGTGTTCTGTGCGGTGATTGCGTGGATTCTGTTTCGCCCGGAGGCGGCGCGGTATTTTCGCGGTGCGCGCATCGTAGCGACGTGATTACGGGAAGGATGATCTTCAGTGAATGACGATAGGAACCGGCTTTGCAACGACGCGGCCTATTGCGAATAGCGAGGTTGAGTGTTCCAAGCTGGCGACTTTGTCCGCCGGCGGCGGATAAGCCAGGTACTCCGCTATGACGGTGTACCTGCCTTTGGGCAGGTGCGGGGTCGGGAGAGTCGTGTTCCAGCTTCGCGTCTCCGCGGGGGCCAGGCGAATGGAGACCGCTGATTGCGGTGAATCCATGCCTCCCGACTGTCCAGTGGCACATCATGGGAAGTCAGATCTGCCGAAGTGCCCTTGTCTGTCAGTATTGCGGCGGCGAATCCATATGCACAGGTTCCGTTGAAATCGCCGAAGTAGGCGGGAAAGTAGGCGCCCTTGGGACCGGCGGTAAGAACGATGGCGACCCGGATGGGTTCGCCGCGTTTATATGTGGTCTTTTCCAGATGGCTGGTGAGAACTGCCAGATCGTCACGGATGCGATCGGATGGAGGTGCGGCGACGGGCGGCGATGTCCGGGCCGGACGATCCGCTTGTGCGGTGGCCACGCAACAGGCGAGCGCTACACCGGACAGCGCTACACCAGAGAGCGCCACACAGGAGAGCGCTACACATGCGATCCACGGGAAGGCTTTGCGCATGATCGTGTCTCTGCCAATCCTCAAGAGAACTGACTTTATTCCATGCGCGATGGAAGTGGATAGGATTGCGCGACGCTTTAGCGGTTTTTGCGGGCGAGGCGGCGATTGCGGAGGTATTTGGCGCCGCCGAGCAGCAGCAGCATACAGCCGAAGGGCAGGCACATCATGGCGACGATGAGCGACAGCCATCCGCCATTGGTGTGCGGTCCGTGGATGCCGACGCCGCCGAAGACGAAGAGTGTCGCGAGCGCGGCGAGGATGCCGATGAGCAGCGTCCAGAAGGCGCCCTGAAGAAGCGGGCGGGTGCCGTCGTCGGGCAGCGGGGCGCGCGGAGTGCGGATTTCGGACGCTGCGGATCTTGCCTTTGCGGCTGGATCTACGGAGACCGGATTGGCTATGGGCGTGGACATTGGATTATCCGTGCCAGCCGGCGAGCATGGCGGCGACGATGACGCCGGTGACGGAGACGTAGAGCCAGATGGGATAGGTCCAGCGGGCGACTTTGCGGTGCGTGGCGAAGCGGCGCGTGAGCGCGAGGAAGAAGGTGATCAGCACCAGCGGCAGCGCCACGACCGAGAGCGTGATGTGGCTGATGAGGATGAGGATGTAGGCCATCCAGATGGCGTTGTGCGGGCCGGGGAAGAGCATGTCGCCATGCAGCCAGTGGTTGGTGATGTAGCTGACGAGAAAGAGCGTGGAGAAGGCGAAGGCCGTGAGCATGGAGGCGCGGTGTGCGGCGATCTGCTTGCGCTTGATGAAGCGGAAGCCGACGATGAGCGCGATGGCGCTGAGGCCGTTGAACAGACCGTTGAGCACAGGCAGGAAGCGCAGGCGCATGTTGTAGGCGTCCGGCGCGTGGTGGGCGTAGACCAGCCAGAAGAGAAACGCGGAGGCGAGCGCGGAGACGGCGAGGATAGCGCCGATGGCGATGCCAGCGGGGAAGGCAGCGGGCCTGTGAGCGGGTGTCGTGGCGGTGGGCATAAATATTCAGACGGCGGGCTTGTGGGTGCGGCGATTCACCACGGCCCATGAGGCGATGAAGGTGACGAGGCAGAAGCCGATGGTGACGGCGAGATTGACGGCGAGCGAGTGGTCGGTGTGGGCGGCGGGGTCGAGGCCATTGCGCAGCGCGTCGACGCCATAGGTGAGCGGGTTGGCGAGCATGATGGCGCGCAGCCATCCGGAGGCCTTGTCCGCAGGGAAGAGCGCGCCGGAGAGCAGCCACAGCGGCAGCAGGATGAGGTTGACGATGGCGTGGAAGGCCTGGGTCGAGTCCATGGGCCAGGCGATGGTGAAGCCGAGCGCGGTGATCTCAAAGCTGATGAGCAGGACGACGGCGGCGGCGAGCATGAGGCCGGCGAAGCTGGGATGGACGCCGGCGAGCGGCGAGAAGCAGAGAAAGATGAGCCCCTGGATGGCGGCGAGCGTGGCGCCTCCGAGCACCTTACCCAGCACGATGGCAGAGCGCGAAACGGGCGACGCGATGACGGTGAGCAGGAAGCCTTCGTTGCGATCCTGAATGAGCGACATCATGGAGAAGATCGCGGTGAAGAGCACGATCATGACGATGGAGCCAGGAAAGAAGTAGCCGAAGGCGTGGCCGCTGGCGCCCGTGTTGCCGGAGGAGAAGGAGTGCGAGAAACCGGCTCCGAAGGCGACCCAGAAGAGCAGCGGCGAGGCAATGACGCCGACGACGCGCGCGCGCTGGCGATAGAAGCGGACGATCTCCCGCTGCCAGAGCGAGTATGACGGGATGAAGAGGCCGGGCTTGGCGGTGCGGATAGCGTGGCCGGGCCGGGTTGCGTGGGGGGTGGTGACGAGGGTGGCCATTTAATCGATCCCTTCTTTCTCCTTCACACTTCCGTCCGTGGCTTCGGTCCAGAAGCGGTGGCCAGTGCGCTGGATGAAGACGTCGTCGAGGCGCGGGCGGGAGACGGAGACGGCGCGGACCTCGCCGGGAAAGGCGTCGAGCACAGCGGTGAGGAAGCGGTGGCCGTTCTCGCGCTCGAGGCGGACGGTGTTGCCGAGGACGGCAGGCGCTACTTCGAAGCGGCCTGCCATGCGCGCGGCGAGCGACTGTGCGGCATTCTCGTTTTCGGTTTCGAAGAGGACGACGTCGCCGCCGATGGTGGACTTGAGCTCTTCGGGTGATCCAAGAGCGACGAGCTTGCCTTCGCTCAAGATGGCGAGTCGGTCGCAGTACTCAGCCTCTTCCATCATGTGGGTGGTGACGAGGACGGTGACGCCCTCCTCGTCGCGCAGCATGCGGAGGTACTGCCAGAGGTCGAGGCGCGCGCCGGGATCGAGACCGGTGGTGGGCTCGTCGAGCAGCAAGACAGCGGGCGAATGGATGAGGCCCTTGGCCAGCTCGACGCGGCGCTGCATGCCGCCGGATAGGGTTTCGACGTATTCTTTTGCGCGGTCAGTGAGGGCGACGCGCTGGAGCACGTCGGCGATGCGGGCGCGGAGATGTTTGCCGCTGAGTCCGTAGAGATGGCCGGCGTGGCGGAGATTCTCTTCGACGGTGAGCTTGATGTCGAGCGAGCGCGCCTGGAAGACGATGCCGGTCTGCTGGCGGACCTGTGCCGGGTCTTTCGCGACGTCGAAGCCGCGGATGGTGGCGAGGCCGCCGGACGGGATCATCAGGGTGGAGAGGATGCGGAAGAGCGTGGTCTTGCCGGAGCCGTTGGGGCCGAGCAGGCCGAAGATCTGCGCGGGTGCGACGGAGAACGAGAGATGGTCGAGCGCGAGGCGGGTGCCGTAGTCGTGGGTGAGGGACGAGAGCACGATGGGGTCATCGGGCGTGATGGCAACGGCGGCCAGGGCGGCGGGCTCGAGTGTGGTGGACATCGTCGGGTTATCTCCTTCCTGCTGTGGCATCCAGCATCATGATGATGAGTAACAGCGGCAGATACAGAACGCTGGCCTTGAGCAGGGCGCGGGCATAGGGGCGCGATGCGGCGAACGAGGGCGCTTTGAGGATCTTCGCGAAGCGGATGGTGTAGACGAGGTAGCCGACGCCGAGGATGAGCGCGGACACGGCGTAGATGCGGCCCGAGATGTGGAAGTACCAGGGCAGCAGCGAGACCGGGATCATGATGACGGCGTAGGCGAGGGCTTCGACGACGGTGGACCAGCCATCGGGCTGGACGACGGGCAGCATGCGGATGCCGGCGCGGCCGTAGTCCTCGCGGTAGAGCCACGCGATGGCCATGAAGTGCGGGAACTGCCAGACGAAGAGGATGGCGAAGAGGGCGACAGCGGGCCACTCGATGCGTCCGCGGGCGGCGGTCCAGCCCAGCAGGGGGCCCATGGCGCCGGGAAAGGCGCCGATGAAGGTCGCGAGCGTGCTGCGGTATTTGAGCGGGGTGTAGACGGCGACGTAGGTGAAGACGGTGAGCAGGCCGAGAACGACGGTGACCGGATTGGTGAAGCGCAGCAGCAGGAGCGAACCGGCGATGACGGCGGCGAAGGCGGCCAACAGGCCGTGGGGCAGGCTGATGCGCCCGGAGGCCAGCGGGCGGCCGGCGGTGCGGACCATACGGGCGTCCGATTTGCGCTCCAGAGCCTCGTTCAAAGCGGCGGCGCCGGCGGAGATG
This sequence comes from uncultured Acidobacteriaceae bacterium, assembly GCA_963815025.1. Classification (GTDB taxonomy): domain Bacteria; phylum Acidobacteriota; class Terriglobia; order Terriglobales; family Acidobacteriaceae; genus KBS-83. The sequence continues at coordinate 298,441 of CAWFFD010000004.1, forward strand.
AGCGCAATGCCGAGCAGGGTTTCGAGCAGGCCGATGTGGAAGCTGGGGATGCCTGAACGCACCGAACCGAGGTAGAAGCCGGCCCAGGCGGTAATGGCGACCATCGCGGTAACGCGCGCCTTGAAGAGCTCCATGTAATCGGAGAGCAGGTTGGGAGCGGCTTTGGCGCGGCGGTGTGGCTGCGCCGTCGGAGCAGACTCCGGTGCGAGGATGGCGGCATCGGTGTCGGGAGCGGCTGCGATACCGGGAGTGATGCCGGGCGCGGCCTGTGCAGTGCTTAGTGGCACGGCGTGCTCGCGGCGGAGATTCGGGGTTGGTGCATGAGCGAGAGGGGCGCTGGCTTGCGGGGACCGGAGTTGGTCAGCTTGGCGTGCGCCTGTCCTGATGATACCAAGTTGACGCCGGTTAGACCTCAAAGTGACGTCGAACCGGTATCTGCGCGCCTCCGTTCACTCCCAGGTGGTGTATTTGCTCGCCCACTCGCTCTTTGGATATTTCGTCTGCACGACGACGAAGAGGCGGTGATTCAGATCCTGGGTTGCGTCGGTGCGGCAGCCATTGCGGACGGCGCGCTCGGCGAAGCCCAGAACGTTCACTGTGCGTGGGTCGTCCGGATGCAGCCGCTGCCAGTCGAGCGCGGCGGCGGCGAAGTAATCCGACGAGCAGGGGGTGCGGCGCAGGGCGGCAATCTCGCGATCGGCGGCGGCACGGTCGGCCGCGGTGAGGAAGGGCGGATCGGGAAGCGCAGCAGGTGCTGGTGTCTGCGTGCCGAAAAAGGTGGCGGGGGTGCCGCCAGGATTGCCGGATGTGGGCGGCTTGGCGTCGGTGCTGGCGCTCCACCAGTTGAGCCGGTACATGGAGTAACCGGCGAAGCCGTCGTTGCGCTCGATGCCAGCGTCGACCAGAGGGGCGTTGGAGGGGAAGCGCATCAGCGCAAGCAGGCCGGCGACGTGGCGATCATCGTAGCAGTGGGCGCTGTGGTGGCGTTGTCGTAGTCGTCGAGCCACTGCTTCCATGCGGGATAGCAGCCGATGAGGATCGGCGACATCTGTTTCGCTATCTCCGGGCGATTGAGCAGCACGGCGCGCGTCCAGGTGGATTGCGCGATCTGGAAGCTGAGATTTGCCGGGAGATTTTTCTCTTCGGCTGCGTCGGCGAGCAGGGTGAGCGGCATGCGGGTGTTGAGGATGGTGGCGGCGTCGGGGTTGAAGAGCAGGATGGTGGCCTGCGAGCCCTTGAGGTTGCAGAGATTTGTTTCGGGCTGGGTGTCCGGTGGATCGGGGAAACCGGAGTCCATGGTCGTGATGCCGGCAGGGAGAGCTGCGGCGGAGTGTAAAAAAGCGGCGAGCGTGGGCGCGGCGCGCAGATTCAGGAGCTTGAAGAGGTTGATGGTGGAGCGTTGCGGTTGATCGAGGAGCGCGGGTTGGATGGTCGCGAGGTCCGCGCGCATCGCGGCTTGGTCCGGCATGAGGCGGAGACGGTTGTAGGTGGCGGCGGCCCATGCTGGTGAGCCTGGGGGAATGGCGGCGGCCGCAGTGGCAGCCGCAGTGGCAGCTTTGATCAGCTCAGGCGCGGCGGGATCGCCGGGGCCGGTGTTGACCATGGCCGCGATGAGCCAGGTATTTGCGCGGGTGTTGCGCCATTGCGCGAGGGCTTCGGTGGCGGCCTGTTCGCGCTGCTGCCGGGCCGTGGCAGGGTCGGGCTCGGTGGAATCCCAGTCGGTTTTCTGAACCGGCGCGGGGGCTCGCATGGCCCGCATCCAGGACAACAGTGGTGCGGTGGCGATTTTCATTGAAACTATATCGGTTGCTTGTTCAGGACCCGGAGGATAGAGGTAGTAGCGCAGGTCGATGAGCGCCTGCTGGAAGACGCCGGGGGTTTGTGCGCGGTCAGGCGCGGTGAGGCGTGCGGCGAGGAGGTTGGCCTGTGAGGCGGGGTCGAGGCGGAGGTTCACAAAGTCGAGCAGGCGGCCCGCGTCTGCGTGGTACGGCTGCATGGACGGGTCGGCGAGGATGGCATTGAGCGCGTCCTGGGCCTGGGCGAGGCGCTCGGGGAGTTTTTGCTTGAGGAGTTCCGCATACTGTTGCTGAGCTTTTTCGCGGTCCGCACTGTAGGGCGCGTTGGGAGCTTCGATCGCGGCGGCGGGAAGCTCTGTGATCTGGCCGATGGTGGCACGGCGGATCATGGCGCGGGCTTCGACGAGCGGGGCGATCTGGTGCCAGGGCGAAGAGGTGTCCGCGGCGATGGTTTTGAGGCGGGTGATGGCGCCATCGTAGTCGGTCTGGTAGAACTTCGCGGCGGCCTGCTGGTACGCGCGATCCTGTTTGAGCCATTCCGGAGCATTCGCGGGTGTGTCGGCAGGCATTTCGTCGCTGCTGCCGTTGCAATTGGCGAAGACGGCATCCTGGCCCTGAACCCAGTCGGTGAGGCTTGCGGCTTCGTTGGCATGCGCGGCCTTGCGGGCGTCGAGCGTGGCGGCGGCAGTGGCGAAGGCCGGGTCGAGGCAGTTGACGAAGCTTTGGTAGGACTGGCCGGGAACGGGGCGGTCGCTGGTCAGGAAGCCATCGCCGGCAGAGGTGGTCGGTGCCTTGTCCTGGGGCGGCGTGTGTTGGGGTGTGTCGTCTTTGGCCGACTGCGGCACGAAGAAATCGTTGCGTGCATCGAGCCATGCGGCGAAGCCAGGCAGTTTGGTCGGGTCGTCATCGCCGCGTGTGGTCTGTAGACGATCCAACGCGACGGCCTGCTGCTGCTCGCCGACGCTGAGGCCGTGGCCGTTGAGCCAGTCGTAGGCGACGACGAGGTCCAGCACGCGATAGCCGGGCTGAGGGATGCCGATCTCGCCCTTGGCATAAGCGGCGTAGGGGCCGTCGGGCATGGAGTTCTGCACGAAGACGGCATCGGGGAAGAACGGGCCGCAGCTATTGCCGGGGATGGCGAAGGCGAGAACGACAGAGGAGGCAGCGAAGACGAGGCGCGAGCGTTTCATCGAGCGATTTCCCGTGCAAGTGAGGTGAGCGGCGCGGTGGAGATCGCGGCAAATTCCGCAGGCCGCCAGGGGCGCGGCGCGAAGAGATAGACGCGGGTGGAGGGGTTGAGCGCGGCGAGCGATGCGGGCCAGGGCTCGTCTGTGGAGAGGCCGAGGCTGGTGCGGCAGAGCGGTTCGGTGATTGCGTAGTGCGGGCGCGTGATGCTGGTGGCAAGCGTGCGCGGCCCGCCCATGCGGAACTCCATGGGGACGGCCTCGTCGATGGGCAGCGTGCGCAGCCAGGAGTGCGTACCGCACCAGGTGACAAGCGCGGTGATGGAGAGCGGCAGGGTGCGCGGAAGCTGCGGGCGAAGCGCTTCGAGGACGCCGCGATAGAACGGCTGCTGCGATTGCGTGGCGTCAAAGTCGATCTGTATTGCACGAACACCGCCGCGGGCGCCGGCGCGGATGTCTGCTTTGGTGCCGTAGCTGGCGAGACGTTCGACCAGTGCGAGACGCATGGCTGGCGTGTCTGCGAAGCCGGGACGGGTTTCGATGCGCACGACTGCGATGAGCAGCGCGCCGGGCGCGGGCGAGAGCGGCTGGCGGCGCGGCAGGACGACGATGTGATCGGAGAGCAGATAGGTTTCAGCAAGATAGGCGACGCCGACGTTGGTGGGAAGCGTGTGCAGATCCTCGGGCTCTTCCCAGGCCCAGAGGACGCGGGTTGGCATGCCGTTGAGCGCAACGGCGGGCAACGTGGGAAGCGCGAGCGCGACGGAAGGGTGCCTCATGTTGCGCACCGTGAGGACGATGACGCCCGCAGCGATGCTCAGGGCAACGGCTGCGATGAGCAACACTCTCGTGTACGGAGACCGGAAGAGGCGAGGCATCTGGCACTCAAAGATAGCTCGAAGATGTCGCTTCGGCGTGAAGAATGTAACGGGTGGTGGATCGAAATGGAACGCGATCCGTGTCGTCCGCGTCCGGGTGCGCAGGTTAGGGAGTCGCCCGGTTCACCGTGATGAGCTTGAAGGGATACTTCGCGCCGGGAGCGGTGGGATGGCCTGCCAGCTTCATGGGAATGACCGCGTCGAACCAGATGACTCCGTCGCCGATCATGAAGCCGTGGGAGTTGCCCCAGACGTCATCCGGAGTCGCTTTGAGAATGGCGCTGCGCACTGGAGCGGTGAAGATGCCGTCGAAGCTTGAGAGAAGCTGGGCGCGGGAGCGGACCCGCATCCTGCCGGGTGCGCCGGTCACGAGCAGCGGATAGCTGACGAGCGGCGCGACGGCCTTGCGGTCATTGCTCTTCAGGGCGTCCTGAAATTTCGCAAGAAATGCGATTGCGTCAGGGCATTCGGGACGAGTCGCGGGATCGGGATGGGTGCAGTTTCCCTGGGAGGCTTGCTGCTGCGCCAAAGCGAACGGAGCGTTGCCGAGGGCGAACGTAAGCAAAAGCCAGAGCAGAACATGATGCTTTGGCAGGCGAATGCGGCCGAGGCTATCAGGCATGACCATGAATATCCAACGCTCCAGTCTGTCCAGTTCCAGTCTGACTGGCTCCGATCTGACTACGGCGGGTCGCCCTGGATGGCATATTCGTCCACGATGACGGCCACGAGGACCGCGGTGGGTACCGCGACCATGGCGCCCACGACGCCGTCGATGGCGGAGCCGAGCAGCAGCGAGACGATGATGGCGAGTCCGGGGAGATCGACGGAGCTCTGCATGATCTTAGGGGTGAGGTAGGAGTTCTCAACCTGCACATAGATGCCATAGGCGATGCAGACATAGAGGACGTGCGCCCAGGAGTCGATGGCGGCCGCGAGAATGACGAGGGCCATGGAGAGCATGGCGCCGATGACGGGGATGATATTGAAGACGCCCATGATGACGCCGAGCGCATAGGCGTAGCGGATGTGCAGCAGGCTGAAGACGATGGTGGAGTAAAGGCCAAGGATGAGCATGAGGGTGCCCTGGCCGAGCAGCCAGCGGCCCATGCGGACGTCTGCCTTGAGCAGGGTCTTGTTCAGGCGTTCGCGGCGGCGCGCGGCGAAGAAAGAGAGCACCCAGTTGTAGGCCTGCTCGCCCTCCAGCATGAAGTAGATGGTGAGGACGACTCCGGCGATGATTTTGAAGACTCCGCCGGCCCAGGTGCTGACGGAGGTGACCAGATAGGTGACGAAGTTGGAGGCATAGTCCTGCAACTTGGCATTGAGCCCGGCCACGTTAAGGTGCGAGGCGAAGGGCAGATGCTTGAGGCGAATCAGCATCTCCGGGCCGCGGGTGGGCAGTTCCTTGACGAATTCGCGCATGTCGCGGATGACGGGCGGAAGAGCGAAGAGAACGAAGAGGGTGACGGCGCCGCCCACGGAGGCAAGAATGATGGCGATGGCTGAGGCGCGGCCGGGACTCCACCTGCCGATTTTGATCCTCTGGACACCGCGGATGACCGGCATGAGGACCACGGCGAAGAGAGCGCTGACGTAGAGCAGCGCCAGCTCCTCGCGCAGTTGCCAGGCGACGGTGAGCCCGATGCCGAGCGCGAAGGTGAAGACGATATCGCTGCGCAGGCTGCGGGTGCGCGGCCGCAGCGCCACCGGATGACTGAGGTCCGTGGTCTGCAGATCCGTCACGTCAAGATTAGGGCGGCTGATCGGGTCGGGCATGCGGTCGCTCTCTCGCTGTTCCTATCTCAGAGGTATCAGAACCAGACGTATCAGAATCGGGAGGTATCAGGCCTGGAGAATCGTGTACTTAAGAAACTACAACCCGGAGACTGCTGTGCCGCGAAGCCATTCCCCGCGAAGCCATCCTACGATACGCTCGACAACCTCGATTGCGGGGATGCCTGCGGTATCGAGTGTGAGATGCGCGCGGCGGTAGTGGGGCAACCGTCGGGCGAGACGATCTTCGGGCGGCTCGGCAGCCGTGAGCAGGGGACGGACGGGTGTTTCGTCTGTCGCTTCGGTGCTCTGGGTTGGGCCGGGTCCGACATGGCAGCGGGCGAGCAGATCGGGGAGCGGCGCGGAGAGGAAGATCGTCACCGTCGCGGGTACGGACGCCGGCCGGGAAGGATCGCTCGAGAAAAGCAGCTCGCGGATGGCTTCGGTTTCGATCGCGCCTCCACCGAGCGCGATGACCGCCTGGTTGTACTCGTGCGCCGGGTCGAGCACGCGGGCGGTGGCTTCGGCTTCGAGACGCCGGAAGTGCTCCTCGCCATGGTCGGCGAAGATCTGGGCGACGGTGCGGCCGTGTTCCGCGGTGATGAGGGAGTCGATGTCGAGAAAGGGCCAGCGCAGGCGCGCCGCGAGGATGCGGCCCACCGTGGACTTGCCCGCGCCCATGAAACCGGTAAGGACGATACGGCGCGGCAATATTGCTGGCGGCGAAACGGGCCCCGTTGGGGCCTGAGCTCATTTCGTCGGACTCGTGGACGAGTTTGAGCCGGAGTTCTTGTCGCTGGAGAGTGAGGTCTGGATGTTTTCCCATACGGCCGGGCTGGGGTCGTGGATGGGAAGCAACAGTTTGGCCTGTTGCGCAATGTATTCCAGATCGCTTACCAGGGCAGAGCATTGCTCACAGGTCTTCAGGTGCTCCTGCTCCTTCAGGTCGGCTCCGGACTCGAAGAGCTCCGGTAGCTGATCCTGAAATTCCGCGCAGGTCGTCGAGTTCTTAGACTGACCGATTGTTTTCATGGACTCGTTATTCTTGCTGCCTGCGTTCATAGCAAGGCCTCACGCTCGCGCCGGGTATTGGATGGCCCGGTGCGCAGCAGGTCGCGCAACTTCATGCGCGCCTTGTGCAGTTGTGACTTGCTGTTGCCGATGGAGCATTCCAGCATGTCGGCGATCTCGTTGTGCTCGTAGCCTTCGACATCGTGCAGGACAAAGACGAGCCGGTAACCGGGGGAAGATCGGAGACGGCGCGTTCCAGCGTGACCCGATCGATGGATCCGGAGAGCATGAGGTCGCGCGCGCCGATGTCCTTGCGCGGACCGTCTTCCTGCGAGGGCTCCAGGGTCTCTTCGAGCGAAACCTGGGGCAGACCCTTCTTGCGCAGGTGCATGAGCACCACGTTGACCGCGAGGCGGTGCAGCCAGGTGGAGAATGCCGAGTCGCCGCGGAAGGTGCCGATCTTGCGGTAGAGCTGCAGAAAGGCTTCCTGGGTCAGGTCTTCGGCTTCGGCTACGTTACCCAGCATGCGCAGGCACAGGGAGTAGACCCGGCGCTTATGCAGCGAGTAGAGGCGCTCAAAGGCGATGGCGTCGCCGGCCTGGGCGGCGGCGATGGCCTCTGCTTCGCCGGCAATGGGCGGATTGCGGCGCAGATGCTGGTTGGAATTCTGACGCTCGGGAGTAGCCGTCGCTGTGCCCTTGGCTGGAGGGGAAAAGACGCCGTTCGTTACGGATTTTGTCGTCATTGTTATACGTTTGCCGGCCAGCGCATTGGTCATGGAGGTTGTGATGATAGGTCACCCTGGCATCTGGTTGGGGGCAATGCCTGTCGGACGCCGGGGAAGGGCCGGGGGTTGCCTTGACCCAGGAATCAGCAAGTTAGCAGACCGGGAAGTCAGCAGACGGGGGCAGCAAACCGGTTTCTGCCGCATTCGCCGCGTTTACGGCTTTACGGCCACAGGAAAGTCTCCGTGCATGCCGTGGTGAAGTTCCGCACGGACCGTTGCGCCGGGTAAGAGCTCCCAACACTCATGACCAGGATCGTAATCCGGAGAGGCAAGGAGCTTGAAAAGCCCTCCGCCGAGTTTCAAACCGCGAGTCGGGCGGAATGCCTCCGCTCCTCCATTCAGGAGGCGTACGTGAAGCTCGATAAACGATCGGGAAAAGGTCATATCTACTAGTTTCCCACGAAGCGGGCGTACAGAGTGCGGGCAAGGGCAATATCGGTGGTGCCCTGGATGAGGGCTCGGCCGTCGGCGAACAGGGTCAGGGTGTGGGGGCCGCGGCGAAACTGGAGCAGCAGGCCGTTCTGGCGGACCTCGCCGTGGGGGCGGAGGCGTTCGGCGGCTGCGGCCAGGTCGACGGGGCGGTGATGCTCGTGAATCTGGACGGAGTTGCGGCCGCAGAGGGTGATATGCGGGCGGCCTTCACCCCGCAGATGGGCGAAGTTGCGAAGGCCGCAGACCTCGCAATCGGGGCGGGGATGGGCGGCAGAGATTTCGGAGCGCTCGTTCTGCCACAGGTCCCAGGAAAGCAGGGTGCGGCGCATGGCATCGCGCGCGCCAGTCAAGTATTTGATCGCTTCGGTGACCTGGATGGAGGCGGCGAGGTTGACGGCGGTGTTGAGGATGCCGGCGGTGTCGCAGGTCTCGACCGGCCCGGTGGGCGGCTTGGGAAAGAGGCAGGCAAGGCAGGCGGTCTCGCCGGGCAGGATGTTCATGGTGGCGGCGTAGGCGCCGACGGCGGCGGCGTAGATCCAGGGAATGGAAGCACCGGGAGATCCGTTCTCGACGGAATAGTCGTTGATCAGGTAGCGGGTTTCGAAGTTGTCGGTGGCGTCCAGGATGATCTGCGCATCTGCGAGGAGGGAGTGGATATTGTCGGGAACAAGATCGGCAACGTGAGCGTGGACCTTGATATCGGAGTTGAAGCGCGCGATCTGGCGGCGGGCGGCTTCGGCCTTGGGAGTGGCGGCAGCGGCATCGGCCTCATCGAAGAGCACCTGCCGCTGCAGGTTGCTGGCTTCGACGAAGTCGCGGTCGATGAGGATGAGGGTGCCGACGCCGGCGCGAGCGAGCAGGGCGGCGGCTGCCGCGCCGGTGGCTCCGCAGCCGACCAGAGCAACGGTCGCCGAGCGAAGACGCTTCTGGCCGGCTTCGCCGATGGGCGCGAAGAGGACCTGGCGCGAGTAGCGGTCGGTATCCGATGCGGTAAGGGTGCTGGCGTTGTGCATTGTGTCTAGTATAGAAAGACGCGTAACGGGCCCGCTCTCCCGCATTCCACCCAACGTGAACGCAACTGTGTTGCACGACGAACCCGGCTTCGTGGGGGGCAATCCCCATGGCGCACTCCCCTGAGAGGCTCTTTGACCGTAGTGCGTAACGGCATTTTTGCGAACACTGTGAACCGCGGTTCGGGAAATGGCGTGGCTCTTCAGGGAAGAGCCGCGATCGGTCTCTGGCCGGTTTTCCGTTTCATGGTTCGCAAACCGTCCGCCGGTCTCGGCGCGGGGAACGGTGGGCCGCTGCGCGGCTGGGCGGTTGCTGCCGCTGCTGCTGGGCGCGGTAACGCTCTGTCACGCGCAGACCACAACGCCGCCGCAGGACGCGGCAGATCCCATCACACCGTTACCCTCAGCGACGGCATCCTCCGGACCGACCCACGGCACCGTCCGCGACGCAGTTTCTGCCCCCATCCTCGTCCAACTCGTCGCCGCAGGCAGCCGCTGGCGCGACGCCGGGAGGCGTGACGTCTGGGGGCGCGATGCTGCCGGGCATCGCTGCTTTTGCCGGCAGCAAGGTAACGGGGATTCGTTTCGACGGGGTGAAGATGGCGATGCTGGGATCGCTGCCCGCGCAACTGGAGTTGCAGCCCGGCGATGTGCTGACCGAGGCCAAGGTGCGGGCGAGCGTGCGGCGGCTTTACGCATCCGGCCTCTACGACACGATCCAGTTGCAAGGCTTGCGCTCCGAGGGCGGGCTGGTGGTTATCTTTGCCGGCCTGCCGCGATTGTTCGTGGGACGGACGCAGATCTTCGGGGTCAAGAATGAGCGTTTGCAGGCGCAACTGGCGGGCTCGGAACGATTGCAGCCGGGCACGCGCTACACCCAGCGGAAGCTGGATGCCTCGCAGGCGTCCATCGAGCTGGCGCTGACCGATAACGGCTTCTACCAGGCGAAGGTGGAACGCCGTGAACAACTGGACTCGGCCAACTCGCAGGTGAACGTGATCTACAACATCGATCCCGGAAAGCAAGCGCGAGTGGGCAACGTGAAGGTCGATGGGACGCCGGGGATCTCGCTGGAGCAGTTTCGCAAGACGAGCAAGCTGAAGGCGGGCCGCAAGGTAGACCGCCAGACGGTGAGCCGCGCACTGTCGCGCCTGCGGAAGTACTACGACAAAAAGCAGCGTTGGGCCGGTGCGGTGACGCTGGAGACGAAGGAGTATCACGCGAGCACCAACCAGTTGGATTACTCGTTCCAGGCGCAGGAGGGTCCGCTGGTGATGGTGCAGGTGGAAGGCGCGAAGTACAGCCGCGGCGCGATCGAGCGGCTGGTGCCGATCTACGAAGAAGGCACGGTGGACCTGGACCTGGTGAACGAGGGAGCGCACAACCTGCGCGCCGATATGCAGGGCAAGGGCTACTTCGACGCCACGGTGACCCACGAGCCGGTGCACAACAGCCCGGGCGAGATCACGGTGCTGTACAAGGTGAACCGCGGAGTGGAGCATCGTGTGGACTCGGTGCGGATCGAGGGCGGGAAGTATTTCGATCACGACACGCTGGAGGAACACGTCAGCGTGCGCACCGCGAACTTTGTGGAGCGCCACGGCACCTACAGCCAGGCACTGGTGCAGAGCGACGTGAACAACCTGACCGGGTTGTATCAGGGGAACGGTTTCAGTCACGTGGTGGTGACGCCGGAGATCCGAGACAAAGATGCGGGACGTGAGGCGGTAGCGGGCAAGAAAGCCAAGGCGGCGCATATCGATGTGATCTACAAGATCGAAGAGGGCGAGCAGCAGAAGATCGGCAGCTACACCATCAACGGGATGAAGAAGATTCCCGTGGATGCGCTGCGCTCGTCGCTGAATACCGAAGTGGGGCAGCCCTATTCATCGCTGAACGTGACCGGCGATCGCGACCTGATCCAGACCTACTACCTGAGCCACGGCTACCAGAATGCGCAGGTGAATGTGGTGCAGCAGAACGATCCGAAGGATCCGCAACTGGTGGATGTGACGATGAATGTGGAGGAGGGCCAGCAGATTTTCGTGAACAAAGTGCTGGTCTCGGGGCTGCACTACACGCGGCCCACGGTGGTGACGCCGCGGGTGACCATTCGTCCGGGGCAGCCGCTGGACCAGTCGGCGTTGCTTGATTCCCAGAGGAGGCTCTACAACCTGGCGCTGTTCAACGAGGTGGATACCGCGGTGCAGAATCCGGGCGCGAACCTGCCGCACAAGAACGTGCTGCTGCTGACGACCGAGGCCAAGCGCTGGGATGTGACCTACGGCTTCGGCTTCCAGGCGCAGACCGGCACGCCGTACCGCAACACGCCGTCGGCGGCGTACCTGATCCAGCAGGGGATCAATCCCGGCACCTTCAGTGGAGGCGCAAATGGCCATTTCGGAATCAGCCCGGATCTGATCTTCGACGTCTCGCGGATCAACCTGTTCGGCACCAACCAGTCGGTGTCGCTGCGGACCATGTACGGCACGTTGGAGCAGGACGCGGTGGTGCTCTATCAGTATCCGGAGCTGTTCAAGAATCCGAACTTTGCCGCATCGATCTCCGGCGGCTACACCAGCAGCCAGAACGTGACGACCTTCTCCGCATCGTCGCTGTTCGCCACCATGCGGGTATCCGAGCGGGTCACCAAGCCGACGACCCTGATCTACTCCTGGTCGTACCGCGAGGTGAAGGTGAACCCGAACAGCATCCAGGTGAGCCTGGCGCTGATTCCCCTGCTATCGCAGCCGGCGCGCGTAGGGGGCCCGGGGCTGAGCTGGATTCGCGATACGCGTGACGATCCGCTGGATGCGCATCATGGCACATTCAATACGGCGCAGCTCTTCCTTTCGTACTCGAAGTTCGGGTCGCAGGCGAACTTCAGCCGCATCGACATCACGAACTCTTCGTATTACGACGTCGGCAAACGGCACTGGGTCCTGGCGCGCCAGACGCGTTACGGGCAGGAGCGGGCATTCGGGGATGGCAACCAACTGCTCGTCCCGCTGCCGGAACGGCTCTATGCCGGGGGCGCGACCTCGCTTCGCGGTTTCGCCATCAATGCCGCCGGACCGCGCGATCCGCAGACCGGCTACCCGATCGGCGGCGCCGCCGTGGCTGTGAACACGCTGGAGTTGCGGACACCGTATCCGAACCTGCCGCTGGTGGGTAACAACCTCGGTTTCGTTTTCTTTCACGACATGGGAAACGTCTTCAGCCGCTCGCGCGATGTGTGGCCCAGCTTCCACAACTTCAATCAGCCGCATCAGGACAGTTGCCGGACGGTGCCGACGGTGAACACGAACCCCGACGGCACGTTGAATGTCGTCGAGGGGATACCGGGGAAACCGTGCAGCTTCAATTACTGGTCCCATGCGCTGGGAGTGGGTTTTCGCTACCGTACGCCGATCGGGCCGGTGCGCGTGGACACGAGCTACAATCTCGATCCGCCGTTCTTTCCGGAGGTCTATAACTACCAGAGCTCGACCTCGAATGTGCCGCAGCCGCAGGTCGGGCAGGCAGGGCATTTCAACTTCTTCTTCTCGATAGGGCAGACGTTCTGATGATGGCGCGGAGACAGACGGCGGGCGGGATGGCAGCGGCGTGGCTGGCGATGGCGCTGACGGCGACGTGCGTCGCGTCGCCGCTCCCCCAGGCCGACGCCGTACCGCAGGCCAGTGCCACGCAGAGCGTTGGGGCGCAGGGAACGCTGCAAGCACCGGTGGCGCCGGAGAAGAATAAGCTGGCGCCGGAGAACGGCGGCCTGACATTCCTGCCCGAGTTGCAGCCCACGGATGGCGTGGTGAACCTGGTGCCGGGGAAGAGCGGCGATGCGCAGATTGCGGACACTTCTGCCGCGATGCACGAGAAGCCGCTGCTGCTGGATCGTGCGGTCGCGGTGATCAACGGTGACGTGATCCTGGCCAGCGATGTGCGCGAGCAGCAGCGCTTCGCGGTCTTCCAGCCTCTCAGCGCGCCCGGCGGGGAGTTCACGCCGATCGAGGCCATGCAGCAGATCGTGAACCGGACTCTGCTGCTGGATCAGATGGAGGAGCAGCAACTGACGCCGCCGCCGACTGATAGCGAGGTGGACGCGCAGGTTGCATATCTGCGTCAACATCTTCCGGCGTGCGCCGGGCAGAGCTGCGAGACGGAGGCGGGATGGCAGCGCCTCCTGGCCGCGCACGGCTTTACCGAAGCGTCCCTGCACGCGCGCTGGAAGGAGCAGATGCAAATCCTCGACTTCGTCGGCGTGCGTTTCCGCACCGGCATTCGCATCGCGAAGCCGGAGATCGAGAGCTATTACAAGGAGAAGCTGGTGCCGGAGTTCCAGGCGCGCAAACTGACGCCACCGCCGCTGGCGCAGGTCTCCGATCGCATCGATGAGGTGCTGCTGCAGCAACACGTGAACGTGCTGCTGAATGACTATCTGCGGAGTTTGAAGGATGCGGGCAGCGTGCAGATCCTCGATCCGCAGTACAACAGCCTGGGGAGTGCGCCTTCTTCCGGCACGAGTGTACCTGGCGCCGACTTCGCGCCGCGGCCACACAACGGAGGCGAGCTGTGAGCACGGCGCCGCAAGCGATCCCTTTGCCGCCGAACGGGCGCGGCTGGAGGCGTCTTGGGCGCATTGTGCTGTATGGCTTGCTCGGCGTGGCGTTGCTGCTGGCGATTGCGTTCTGGTATGTGAACACGGAATCGTTTGCGGACCACGTGCGGGCGAAGCTGATCGACGTGCTGACGACAGCGACGGGCGGGCGCGTGGAACTGGCGAAGTTCCGCTGGCATCCGCTGGAGCTGGAGGCGGAGGTGGATGGCCTGACCATCCATGGCCTCGAAGCGCCGGGTGAGGTGCCGTATGCGCACGTGGATAGCTTGCGCGTGCGGGCAAAGATCATTGATGCCTTCAAGGCGCAGGTGGGACTGCGTCTGCTGCGGGTGGAACACCCTGTCTTTCACCTGATCGTGTATCCCGATGGATCGACCAATCAGCCGGTGCCTAAGAAAAAGACGGAGAGCGGCAAGCCGGTGACGGATGTCATTTTCGACCTGGCGGTGAATCGCACGGAAGTGAACAACGGTGTGCTGTTGTTAAATCAGCGCGCGCTGCCGTTCAACCTGTCGGCGAACAACCTGTCGGTCCAGGTGACCTACCGGCCGCAGCCGGAGAGCTATCTGGCCACGGTGCAGGTGGAGGATCTGACGGCGGTGCAGGGCAAGGCACCGGCCGTGCATTCGAAGCTCGAACTGAATGCGGTGATAGCACGAAATTCGCTGAAGCTGGACGGGCTGCACTTTGTGTCTGGCGCATCGAAGCTGGACGCGTCGGGGACGCTGAGCGATTTCACCAAGCTGCACTGGCAGATCGGAGCGAACGGCACGGTCGACCTGCGCGAGGTAGCGGCGCTGGCGGCGGTGGATGGATTGGAGCAGGGCGAGACCGGATTGCAGATTCAGGGAGCAGGCACGGGCGTGGCGGCCTTCGACGTGACCGGCAATGTGCAGTTGAAGAATGCAACCTATCGCCAGCCGTACTTGTTGCTGCGCGGTATCAACGCGACCAGCTCGCTGCATGCAACGCAGGATATGGTGGCGCTGCCGGATGTGAAGGTGCGGCTGCGTCAGGGCGGCGGCGCGAATGCGAATGCAACGCTTACGAACTATATGCAGCCGGCGGTGACGCCGGCGCCGCGGCCGGCGACGGTGAAGGGCGCGGCGCAACAGCAGGCCGCCATTCATGCGCGCATCTTCGGCATCCGGCCGGAGACGGTCTTCGAGATCATCGCGGTGGAGAAGTATGAGAATCTGGGATTCGACACGCAGGCGGATGGGCGAGCGGATGTCTGGTGGAAGGGATCGCCGGACGATCTGATGGCGAGCGCGAACGTGACCCTGGCCCCGCCGCGTCCGCCGACTCCGAATGAGGTCCCGGTGACCGGCGCGGTCGATGCAAGTTTTGCGCTCCGCGGCGGCCGGCTGGACGTGCGGCACATCGAGGCGCATACGCCGGCGTCGTCTTTGAACGTCACGGGACGGGCGGCGTTTATTCCCATGACGCGGCCGAGTGCCTTGAAGGTCGATTTCACGACGACCAATTTGAATGAGTTCGACCGCGCGCTGATCGTCTTTGGGGTGAAGGCGAACGGCAAGCGGGGAGTGGCGGCGCTGCCGGTGCAGTTGCACGGCGAGGCGGGCTTTCAGGGAACGGTGACAGGATCGCTGCTGAATCCGGATGTGAAGGGCCACGCGAGCGCGAAGGACTTCGCGACGATTATTGATACAGCGGCTGCGACACATCCGCCACCCCAGCCGGACACACCGGTCAGCGCGGAGCCGCCGCATCCTCCTCCGCCCTCGGAAGGCACGCGCCAAACGGTGCAGTGGGACGATCTGGAAGTCGATGCCGAGTACAGCCCGGCGCTGATCTCCGTATCCAACCTTTCGCTGACGCGGCTGAAGACATCGATCCACGCCTCCGGCCAGTTGCACGCCGTCAAGGGGCGGCGCGGGAGGCTGCTCTACAACGAAAGCTCCGCGCTGAACGCGGATGCGCATATCAGCAACGCGAGCGTCTCTGACCTGCTGTCGATTGCGGGGCAGAATCTTCCGGTGACTGGCACGGTGAACCTGGAAGCGCATGCGGGCGGCGCACTGAATGCGCTGAATGGCGGCGGGCATCTGTCAGTGGCGAACGGTGCGATCTACGGCGAGCCCTATCAGAGCCTGAACACCGACCTGAAGTTTGCCGGCGAGTCGGTCGGGGTAACGAATCTTGTCTTCGTGCAGGATGGCGGGCACATCACCGGCGATGCCGATTACAACATCCAGACCAAGAGTCTCCGCGGCGATGTACTGGGCAAAGACTTCGAACTGGCGCACATCCAGCGACTACAGTCGGGCAGGGATCAGTTCGGCGGTTCGCTGACCTTCGACCTGCACGCCAGCGGCACCACGGATGCGCCGCAGGTGAATGGCAAGGTGGCGCTTGCGAACCTGACGCTGAACGGGCAGACCGCGGGCGATGTGAACGCGAATCTCCACACGACGGGACGCACGCTCTTCCTGGATGCGAATGCAACGCTGGCGGAGGCGAAGTTCCAGGCCGCCGGACAGATGCAGTTGACCGGGGAGTATCCAGTCCAGGGGAAGCTGAACTTTTCGCAACTCGACTTTGCGCCGGTGCTGGCGCTGCTGAATGTCAACGGGGTGCGGGGGAATTCGCAGCTTACCGGGGTGGTCCAGGTCTCCGGTCCGGCGAAGACGCCGCGTCTGCTGGACGGAACGGCCGAGATCGACCAGTTCCGCGTAACACTGCAGGGCATGCCGCTGACCAGCAAGGGACCGATCCGTGCTTCGTTAAACGATGGCGTGGTCAAGCTGGAACCGCTGGAGATCGATGCCGAGGACACCAACCTGCTGGCGGCAGGCACGGCCGATCTGATGGGCGATGGCGGATTGAATGCTACGGTGCATGGTGGTCTCAACGCGCGGCTGGCGCAGAGTTTCAGCCCGGAGATTTCTTCCTCCGGGCGTGTCACCTTCAACTTCACCGCGCAGGGACCGTTGAAGAAGCCCGACATGGAGGGCAGCCTCAACTTCAACGATGTGAACCTGGCCTATCAACAGATTCCGAACGGCATCAGCCATCTGAATGGCGCGATGGTCTTCAACCAGGACCGGCTGGAGCTGCGCAACGTTGTGGGCACCACGGGTGGCGGCACGTTGACGCTGGGCGGCTTCCTCATCTATCAGCAGGGCGTCTATGGCGACGTCACCGTGGCTTTGAAGGACACGCGTTTCCGCTATGCGGGGCTGAGCAGCTCTGCCGATGCCAAGCTGCGGCTGCAGGGGACCCAGAATTCGATGCAGTTGAGCGGCAATGTGCAGATCACGCGCTTCCTGGTAGGGCCGAATGTGGACTTCGCGGCGCTCACGGGCGGGTCGACCGCGGTCTCGCCGCCTCCGGACCCGAATGCCTTCGGCAACAAGGTGCGGCTGGACGTACACATCACCTCCGCGCCGCAGATGGACTTTCAGAACTCCTTTGCGCAGATTGCCGGCAGTGTGAATCTGCGTATTCGCGGAACGGTATCGCAGCCGGCGGTGCTGGGCCGCATCAACATCACGGACGGCAAGGCGACTTACAACGGGACGACATACCAGTTACAACACGGTGACATTTTCTTTACGAACCCGGTGAAGATTGAGCCGGTCATCGACCTGGATGCAACCACGCGGGTGGAGGAGTACGACGTCACCATCGGGCTGCACGGCACGGCCAGCAAGCTGACGCCAACCTTCCGCTCCGAGCCGCCCTTGCCGGAGGCGGATGTCTTCTCCCTGCTGGCCCAGGGACGCACGCAGGAGGAGCAGTCGATTTACAGTACCCAGCAGGCGGCGGCAGGGGTAAACGGCACCACGAACGCGCTCCTGAGCGGCGCTCTGAACGCCACGGTCAGCAACCGGATCAGCAAGCTGTTTGGGGTGGGAAGCGTGAAGATCGACCCAACCTATACCGGCTCCCTGGGGCAGTCGAGTGCGCGCATCACCGTCGCCCAGAACATCGGCCAGCAGGTGGTGCTCACCTATGCCACCAGCGTGAACTCGACCACCCAGCAGCTGATCCAGGCGCAGGTCAACCTGACGCCAACCTTCTCCGTAACCGCGGTTCGCGACGAAGCGGACGTCTTCAGCCTGGTTTTCAAGGTACACAGACGCTATCGGTGACGGAGGACGGGTTGGCAGCGTCTTACAAATGCGACTGGGGAGTGATACGCTTCGGCTCTCCGGCTATTCGGCAAAATTCAGAAGATTGAGTCATGCGCCACCCAGCGCTGTGTAAGGAGAACGACGATGCGCATTTTGAGAACCATAGTTGCAGCTGCTTTGCTGGCTGCTCCGCTTGTTGCATACACGATTCCTGCGGCTGCCCAGGGCACGATTGAAGATTCGACCAAGAACGACACACAGATCCTGCGGGAAGCGCACTCCAAGCTGAAGAATAAGCAGTTCAACGGAGTGCAGATCGGAGTGCAGAGCGGTGTGGTGACCTTGACAGGCACCGTGCCCCTTTACGCCGACAAGCAGAATGCTGAAAAGAATGTGGGGAAAGTGAAGAACGTGGTGTCGGTAGTGAACGACATCCAGGTGCAGGCGGGTGAGACGACCGACCAGCAACTGGCCGACAGGATCGGCAAGCAACTGGCCTACGATCGCGTGGGCTATGGCAATGCCTTCAACGCCATCACCGTATCGGTGAACAATGGCGTCGCCACGCTGGGCGGCCATGCGCTGGGGCCGGTGGCGAAGGAGTCCGCGCTGAACCTGGCGAAGCGGACACCCGGTGTGCAGAATGTGATCGACAAGATCGAGGTCGATCCGCTATCGCCCATGGATAATCAGACCCGGATCGCGGTGGCGCGGAGAGTCTACGGCTATCCCTCGCTGAACAAGTACGCGCTCAATCCGGCGAACCCGATTCGCATCACGGTCATCAATGGGCATGTGATTCTTTCTGGCGTCGTCGACAACCAGTCGGATAAGGATGTTGCCGGCATTCAGGCGAACACGGTGCCCGGCGTCTTCAGCGTGACCAACAATCTGCAGGTGGTGGGATCGAACCAGGAGAAGCGTCAATAGCTCCGTCTGTATTCGACAAGTACTCGTTTCCAGCATGCGCCGCTTTCTCCCGTTAGACTCAAGGACGGGAGGGGCGGCGCATGGCGTCTGTTCTGCGGAGTCTGGGCACCACGCTGGAGATGATCAAGTGGGAGCACTCCGTCTTTGCGCTGCCCTTTGCGTTGACCGGCGCGGTGCTGGCGGCCAATGGCTGGCCGCATGCCATGCAGCTTTTCTGGATCGTCGTCTGCATGGTGACGGCGCGCTCCGCCGCGATGGCCTTCAATCGCTGGGCCGATGCGGCGCTGGATGCGGCAAATCCCCGCACAGCATCGCGCGCGATTCCGGCCGGAGTGCTCTCTCGCGGCTTTGTCGGCGCTTTCACGGTGGTGATGGCGGTGCTGTTTGTGTTCTCGGCATCGCGGCTGAACCGGCTTTCGCTTGAGCTGTCGCCGGTGGCGCTGGTCGTGCTGCTGGGCTACTCCTACATGAAGCGGATCACGCGCTGGTCGCACCTGGTGCTCGGCCTTGCGCTGGGCATCGCGCCGGCGGCGGCGTGGATCGCGATCCGCGGCGGTCTGGACCCTCGCATCCTGGTGCTGACGGCGGCGGTGCTGTTCTGGGTGGCGGGCTTCGATGTGCTGTACGCCTGCCAGGACGCGGAGCACGACCGCGGCGCGGGGCTGCGCAGCATTCCGCAGGCGCTGGGAGTGCACAGGGCCTTCGGCATAGCGCGGGCGATGCATGGTGCGATGCTGCTGCTGCTGGTGTGGCTGCTGCACCTGTTCCATCTGGGGCCGATTGCCTGGTGGGGACTGGTGGTGGTGATGGCGCTGCTCTTCTATGAGCACTCCATCGTCTCACCGCGTGACATGCGCCGGCTGAATGCCGCCTTCTTTACCCTGAACGGGATCATCTCGGTGCTGTTCTTCTGCTTTGTCGCCATGGCGGTGACGTTTCGGCACTGACGGGCAAAAAAGAAGCCTGCGCTCGCGCGCAGGCTTCGTCATCGAGAGACCGATGTACTAGGAGGCGGCGTGTTTGCCGCGCTCGCGATCCTTGAAGTCATCGATCTTGTCATTCACCTTCTTCTTCATCTCGGCGACCTTATCGGTCACGCGTTCACGATTCACACTCGCGGAGTCTTCTGTTTCCGCCACGTGGCGGTCATGCGTGGTACGCGCGGCGTCCTTCGCGTTGCCCCAGGTTTCCTTGGCCGCGCCCTTTACCTGATCGGCGACGCCCTGATTGGCGAGTTTCTGGTTGCCCACAGCATCGCCTAATTTTTCCTTCGCCTTGCCAACCGTTTGATCGAATTTTCCCGCTACCTGATCTTTATCCATAACCTACCCTCCTGTACTTTCGGATGGGGCGCACCACATTTTCCGTTGCATGTCGTGCGCCTTACCAAACTTTTGTATCTAGACGACCGTTCGACGGCCACCGACAAGCTGCAGGATGAGAACCACCAGTGCAATCAAAAGCAGAATGTGGATGTACGCACCCAAGACGTGGAACCCGACAAAGCCCAACAGCCACAGCACCAACAGAACAACGAAGATTGTCCAGAGCATTTGTATCTGTCTCCTTGCAAATGCGAGTTACTGACTTCGGTATGGTATGGTGCGCTTGACGGCGCATGAGTTGCCGTATCCGCGCAAATAATTCCAGGTTCGAAACTAAGGTTCGAAAATAATCATGAAGATAGCTATCCAGGGCGAGCTTGGTTCCTTCAGTCATCAAGCCGCACTGCGTTCGATACCGAACGCTACCGTCATTCCATGCACCCTTTCCGCAGAGGCCTTCGACCGGCTGCGAAAAGGCGATGCGGATGCCATCATGATTCCTATCGAGAACACACTGGCCGGATCTGTGGTCGAGCACTACGACTTGTTGCGCGAGCATTCCGTTTTTATCGAACGCGAGACGGTGATCCGCATCGAACACAATGTCATTGGAATGAAAGGCAGCAAGATCGAAGAGGTGCAGCGCATCTACTCCCATCCGGTTGCTTTGGCGCAGTGCCGCAGTTTTTTTCAGCAGCATCCCGGCATGGAGCCCGTCGCTTTTTACGACACAGCCGGTGCGGTGAAGCAAATCATCCAACTGCAGGACCCTCACGCGGCCGCGATCGCCGGCATCCAGGCAGCGGATATGTACGGCGGCGTGGTACTGGCAGAGGGAGTGGAAGACGATGTTGCCAACTTCACCCGCTTCCTGCTGGTTCGGGAAGGAACGCCTGCTTCCCATCCCCAGGGATTGCAGAAGCTGAGTCTGTGCTGCCAGGTGTTGCACCGCCCAGGGGCGCTGGCCGGGGTGCTGGCTGAAATCGGGTCTGCCGGCGGCAACCTGACGCAGGTGCAGTCGCGCCCGGTACATGGGCAGCCCTGGCACTACCACGTCTTTGTAGACGCGTTGCTACCGGATGCGAGCGCCGCTGACACGTTGCTGGATCGGCTGGAGGGCATGAGCGTGAGCTATAAAGTGCTTGGCCGCTTTGCGCCGGCGCCCGAGTTCGCCTGAGGGGCAGCCCTGTTCCGGCGATGGGGTTCTGGCCATGGGGTTTTTGGGCCCGAAATGAGGGCGAAACGCGTTCGTAATGCACCGATGTGCGGCCGTAAACCACAAAAGATCACGCCTCGGGGTGCTTCCGCCGATAGACTTTGGGGCGGCGCGGCAGGACCGGGATGGGTCGCATCCTATCCGGTAGGGCTCTTAAGGTCACGCCGCCCGGGTTGCCCGGATTCCTGCGACTTTTGGAAAGCTGATGCGTCCAATGTACACATACTTGATAGAAGGACACTCATGGCTAGCGATTTTCTCAGTATTATCGAACCCGCCAAGCGCAATCAGCAGGACGACCGCGGCGAGCCCCCGGCGGGCGGGCGGGTCCTGCCGGTACTCCCCGTACGGGATACGGTCCTGTTTCCCCATGCCGTTCTGCCCCTGACGGTGGGCCGGGAGAGCTCGATCCAGCTCATCCAGTCGCTTGGCGACGAAAAGACGGTGGTGGTGGTGGCGCAGCGCGATGCGCGCGTGGACACCCCGCAACCCAGCGATCTGCACGCGGTGGGCACGCTTGCGACCGTACACAAGGTCGTCAAGATGCCGAACCAGAGCCTGTTCGTCTTCACCGAGGGCACGCAGCGGGTGAAGCTGGGCGAGTTCAACCAGTTCGAGCCGTTCATGACCGCCTCGGTCGAGCCGGTTCCGGAGATCATTCCGGCCAAGGGCGCGGAGATCGAGGCCCTGCACCGCAATGTGACCTCGCAGTTCCAGCAGATTGTGACCTCATCGCCGACCCTTTCGGACGAGCTGCAGACGATCGCGCTGAATATCGAAGATCCGGGCCGTCTGGTGGACTTCATCGCGTCGTCGCTGCCATTTTTGCCGACGACGGAGAAGCAGGAGCTGCTCGAAACCCCGGACGTTGTCGCCCGCATGGAGCGCATCAACAAGCATCTGGCGAAGGAACTCGAAGTCCAGCAACTGCGCAACAAAATCCAGTCCGAGGTGCAGGACCAGGTGCAGCAGTCGCAGCGCGACTACTACCTGCGCGAGCAGATGAAGGCGATCCAGAAGGAACTCGGCGAAATGGACGAGGGCCAGAAGGATATCCAGGAGCTGCGCGACAAGATTGAAGGCGCGGGCATGCCGGAGGACGTGAAGAAAGAGGCGACCAAGGAGCTGAACCGGCTCTCGCGCATGTCGCCCATGGCGGCTGACTACTCGCTGACGCGCAACTACATCGAGTGGCTGGCAGTGCTGCCGTGGACCAAGAGCTCCGGCGGCACAGTGGACATCGCCAAGGCGAAGGAGATCCTGGACGAGGACCACTACGACCTGAAGAAGGTGAAGGACCGCATCCTGGACTACCTCAGCGTGCGCCGGCTGAAGCCGGACATGAAGGGACCGATCCTGTGCTTCGTGGGACCTCCAGGCGTGGGCAAGACCTCGCTGGGCCGTTCGATCGCGCGCGCCCTGGGACGCAAGTTCCAGCGCATTTCGCTGGGCGGCATGCACGACGAGGCGGAGATCCGCGGCCATCGCCGCACCTACATCGGCGCGCTGCCGGGGCAGATCATGCAGGCGCTGCGCCGCGCGGAGACCAACGATCCGGTCTTCATGCTGGATGAGATCGATAAGCTGGGCCGCGACTTCCGTGGCGATCCGGCCTCTGCGCTGCTGGAGACGCTGGACCCGGAGCAGAACAACACCTTCCGGGACAACTATCTCGACGTGCCCTTCGACTTGTCGAAGGTGCTGTTCATCTGCACGGCGAACATGCTCGATCCGATTCCGGAGCCGCTGCTGGACCGCATGGAACTCATCGACCTCTCCGGTTACACCGAAGAGGAGAAGGTGCACATTGCGTTCCGCTACCTGATTCCGCGGCAGATCAAGGAAAACGGCATCCAGCCGGTCGGTGATGGCAGCCCCGGCGGTGATGGCAGCCCCGGCGGTGACGGCCGCGCGCGGATCGAGTTTCCCGAGGACAGTGTGCGCTTCATCGTGCGGCACTATACGCGCGAGGCGGGCGTCCGCAAGCTGGAGCAGTTGATCGGTACGGTCTGCCGCAAGCAGGCACGCCGCATCGCGGAAGGCAAGACGGAGACGCTGGTAGTCGATCGTGCAACCATCCACGAGTTCCTGGGCGGCATCAAGGTGCGGGTGGATACGGAGATCGCGGAGCGGACGAAGCGCTCGGGTGTTTCGGTCGGTCTCGCGTGGACCCCGGCGGGCGGCGATGTGCTGTTCATCGAAGCAAACCGCATGAAGGGCAAGGGCGGTTTCACCATGACCGGGCAGCTTGGCGATGTGATGCGCGAGTCGATGCAGGCGGCGCTGAGCTGGGTGCGGTCGAATGCGGCTACTCTCGGCCTGAGCGAGGACTTTACCTCGGAGCAGGACCTGCACATTCACGTGCCGGCCGGCGCAATACCCAAGGACGGACCGTCCGCGGGTGTGGCAATGGCCACCGCGATCGTCTCGCTGATGACCGATACACCGATCCATCCGCTGACCGCGATGACCGGTGAGATCACGCTGAGCGGCAATGTGCTGCCGGTTGGCGGCATCAAGGAAAAGTTCCTCGCGGCCAAGCGCGCGGGCGTCATCGACGTGATTCTGCCGGCGGAGAACCGGCAGAACGTGGAAGAGGATCTGACGCCGGACCAGATCGATGGCGTAACGATCCACTACGCGAAGACGATCGACGATGTGCTGGCGGTGGCGCTGCCGAAGTCAACCAACGAGCAGCAGCACGACCGCGAACTGCGCGAACAGGTGATCGAGCACGCTACGGCGTGATCCTCTAACGATTCGCGACATGAAAAGGCCTCACGAAATGTGAGGCCTTTTTGCGTTGATCTCGGTGGCGGCACGGGCGCGCTGCTTTATGCGTGCAACCTGTATCGATCATGCGCATGAATCAACCGGTTGTAGCGCGCCCATTCGCGGCGGTAGCCGCAAATGATCCGTTGCAGAATCCCACTCTCCGGCCCTGATTGCTCGGCAGAGTTCTCGACAGTATGAATGAAGTTTTGGATGGCGGTCTGCCGATGACGCCAGACTCGCTTCGACTCTCGGGTTGTCATTGGATCACCTCACTGAGTCTGTAGTGTTGTGGCCCTATTCTTTGAGATGCCATGGGCACGCCAGCCTTTGCACGATGATGATTCCTTCCTAGTCACAAGGGGATGTAATTTGTGAAAGTCGATGCAGCGAGGCAACCCGCCATCTGCGCACATTTTGAAACGAGGCCTTAACTGTTCAAGGGACTGCCATCATCAACGCTCGGAGCAACTCTGAGCGTGCTGTATTTGGAGGTCCCGATAGCAAACGTCGGCTATGTAGTATTCTACTATGATCGGTTCACTACTTGGAGTGGTGCATGCTGAATGTCGAGTACGTTGTGGTTCCTGCGCTGATTGTGCTGATCGGCATTCTGATTGCGTGGATTTCGATTTGGCGGGTGCTGTCGCTTCGCAACAAAACCCTTCCTAAATGGCGGAAGCTCGGCGAAGGCACCGTTCTTTCATGCATCGCTGTGATCGCCATTGCCCTTGCATCCAGCAGTGGGCTCAATGCAATCGCACTCCATCATTTCCGCACGAGGCCGCCCGGCAAGATGTACCTGGTAAACGGGCGCGGGATGCGCATCGACTGCACTGGCAGCGGCTCGCCGACCATTGTGCTCGATGCGGGACTGGGGAACGACGGGCTGATCTGGGGCGGAGTGCAGCCGGCGCTCGCGAAGACGACCCGCGTCTGCTCGTATGACCGCGCCGGGTTTGGCTGGAGCGAAGTGTTGCCGCCTCCGCGCGATGCAGATCATATTGCGGACGAATTACACGATTTACTGGCCGCGGCGCGGATCGACGGCCCGATAGTGCTGATGGGTCACTCGATTTCGGGGATCTACATCCGCGAGTATGCAACGCGCTATCCGTCGGAAATTGCCGGACTGATTTTTGTGGATGGTTCCACGCCGTTGCAGAACCGGAACCCGGCATTCAAAGCGGAGGCGGGCAGGGAATCGGCTCCGTGGTACCAGATGTTGATGAACAAAGCGGCATTCGTTGTGGGCATTCCGCGATTGTTTGGGCAGTGTGCGCAAAGCTTTCCGGGATTTGAGCCTGCTGCTGCAAAATTGCAGGCCGAGGACGAGTGCCATGACCGGTTTCGAGCGATTGCAGAGGAAGTGGAGAGCTTCGACAGGTCAGGCGAGGAGGCCGCGCATACAGGTCCCTACGGCGAGCTGCCGATTCTGATTCTTTCGCAGGACACCGCAAAAGGAGTCGCCGAGGGCGAACCGCGAGAGCTGGGGGATGCGTGGAACCAGATGCAGGAAGATCTGAAAAAGCTCTCGACGCGCAGCCGGCGAATCATCGCAAAAGGCAGCGGGCACTACATCCAACTGAATCGTCCGGAGCTGATTGAACGAGAAGTTCCACGGTTCATCGAGCAGATACGCGGCACTGTGTCTGAGCCGGTGGATTACGGATCGACGACGACGGAATAAAACATTGAAGGCTGCGCGATTCCTGGCGGCAGATATGTCCGCACGCCGTTGCTGCGCCCGCGCCGGGCCTCTAATTTCCGGCGACCTTCTGCCAATGATCGCTGCTGATCAGCTCTAAAAGATGATCGTCGGGATCGCGGAAATAGAGACTCTTGTCGTTCTCTCCCCAATGCACGCGGCTTTCAATGCCGACTCCATGCGTGCTCAGGTGCTTCTCCCACTCTTCCGCTTCTGCAGTCCGCATAGCAAAAGCAAGATGCGTCGTCCCAGAGCCATCATGCGGAGGAAGCACACCACCTGGCATCACTGTGGGACTTAGCGACGCCCCCTGTTTGAAAAGCAAGAGGACCTGCTCCTGTCCTACATGCAATGCACGGAGCCGGTCGCCTTGCTGAAAGATGATCGCGAAACCGAAGATTTGCCGGTACCACTCAGCCGCCCGGTCAACGTCGGCCACATAGAGACAGCTTTCGATAATTCTGCTCGTCGTGGGTGCCATGCTTCGTTCGATGCTTCCCCCATGCCGGAGTTTCCACTGCGTGCCGATGCTGTATGGGCGTTTGCCATTTACGGATGATCGGCGAGCGTCATCCGGATGAAGGTGAGCTGCCACCCTTGGGCTCTTGTGCCAGATGTCGGCGAACCGCGCCTTCTCCTGGAAGGATTTGCCGTTTTCGGTGCCGCTCAGATTCACCCATACGCCGGGAATGACGGTGTCGCCGAGGTCGCGAACGAAGGGCGTCTCGACCACCGCGCGACGGAAATAGGACAAAGGCACCTCCGGTTGTTACGAAAGCCGCTGCCATCTCAAAAGGCTGAGGATAGCAGCGGCCAGAGGGTACCTACGCAGGATTGGGATGGGTGTCAGTTGTGTGGATGGTCGTCATGCGGCGCTTCATGAGGAGCCTCCGGCTTGGGTGCTGTATGTTGCGGCGCAGGCCGAGCCTCGGGCCTTGGTTGCGGAGCCGGACGTGCCGGCTGTGGCGCAGGCCGGGCTTCGGGCCGCGGCTGTGGAGCCGGATGCGCCGGTTGTGGAGCAGGCCGTGCTTCGGGCCTTGGCTGCGGGGCCGGACGCGCCGGTTGTGGAGCGGGCCGGACTGCGGGAGCCGGATGCGCTGGTTGTGGCGCAGGGTGGGCCGCCGGCGGCGTGGGCCGGGCTGTGGTTTCGCGTTGGGGTGCTGTATGGGTGGGCTGCGGCCGTGCCGCCGGTGCTGACGGCGTGGGCCGGGCTGTGGTTTCGGGCCGGGGTGCTGTATGGGTGGGCTGTGGCCGTGCCGCCGGTGCTGACGACGTAGGCCGGGCTGTGGTTTCGGGTCGGGGTGCTGTATGGGTGGGCTGTGGACGTGCCGCCGGTGCGTTCGGGCGCGCTGTCGGCACGGGTTGCGTGTGGCCGGGCTGCACGTGATTCGGCAGGACGCCTGGGCGTACAGGCTCATTGGGTCTTGCGGCGGGTGCATTTGGTCTCGCGGGTGTCACGCCCGGTCTGGCGGCCGGCGGGTTGGGGCGACCCGGCTCATTGGGCCTTGCGGCTGGCGTGGGGGGCCGCCCTGCGGGTGCCGGCGCGGCTGGCCGTGCGCCCGGCTGGCCTGGCCGCATGGCGGGTTGCGGACGCGCCACGGCGGGTGCGGGACGGGTTGCTCCGTGCACGCCGGGGTTTACCACGGTAGGCGCCACGTTTACGTGATGCGCAGGCAAAGGTCTGGCGGCCACGACGGTCGTCGGCCTGCCCTGGTTCACGCTGGCATACTGCTGGCGGTTTTGCATGGCCTGGGTGCGATGCGCAATCTGCGTAGGTAGCGGGCGCAGGTGCTGCTCGCGCATGGCGTTGAATTCGCTCTGCGTCGGCCGCGCCGCCAAGCCACCGCGGCCGCCGTTGTAGCTGACGCGGTTGTTCACGTTGTTGTTGATCACCCTGGTGTTGTAGACGTTGGTGATGTTGGTGGTGTTGATGTTGTTGACCGAGCGGTTGTACATGAAGCGGTCCTGGTTCCAGTAGCCGCCGTGGTAGCCGGAGCCGGTGTATCCGTAGCCGTAGGGCACGCCGCCGTAGAAGCCTACGTGTGAGCCCCAGTAGCCGGAGTGGAAGCGATAGGCTCCGCTCGCGAAGCCCCACCAGCCGGGCGTCCACAGCGCGCCGGTATAGGGAGCCAGCACCCAGACGCCGGGCACCCAGTAATAGCCGCCATTCCCTCCCCAACCCCAGTAGCCGGGATTCCACATATAGCCGGGCCCGGGGCAGGGCGGCTGCTCATAGACAGGCAGTTGCGGCGGAGGCTGACTGGCCGCAACACCATCTTCATAGCCCTGCTCGTAGCCGCCGTCGTCGGCGTCCTGCTGATAGCTCTGGTCGTCGTAGGCGCTTTGCCCGTAGTAGGGGTCGGAGTCGTAGTCAGCATCCGATTGGTTCTGCGGCGGCGGCGCGGAGTAACGCGGCGCGGACATATACTGCTGCGCGGCGGCGACCAGGGGCGCGGCGTACTGCGCTACCCCGGAGGCCTGCTGTCCGGACGCCTGCGGTCCTGATGCCTGCTGTTCTGGCGAGCCAGCTTGCGCGGGCGCCGGTGCACTCTGCGCCGGAGCTGGCGCATAGCTCTGAGCCGGTGCCGCCGAGCTGCGCGCCGGAGCGGGGGCAGAGGGGGCAGGGGCAGGCGCGGCCGTGGCGACCTGATTTGGCACGGCGCAGGAGCCGTCGCTCATCAGCAATTGACCGGTTGGACAGGTGCTTTGCGTTTGGGCGGCGTTGACGTCGGACGGGTCGCCGTTCGGCGCATTGGCAGCGGTCGGGGTTTCGCTCGGGGTCGTGGAGCTGTGGCAGCCGGGCAGGCCCAGCGCGAGTGCCATGGTGGCGAGTGCGATCATTCTCGGAAAAGAAAGCCGTGCATCGCTGGATATGGAACGCGATGCTGGCGAAGTCTCTGTCTGTCTATCGTTTGCTGGTACTTGCATGACAGCATTGGACACCAACCGCTTGGCAAGGTTGCCCCTAATGTCACCTGCGTTACTAAAAGGGGGTGACCAGGTACGAAGCGGCAGGTCCGGCGAGTGAGACGCGACGGCGTTCATTTATCCTGAGTGGCGACCATGGCCCGCATTCTTACTGCAGCGGTGTTGATTCCGCTAGTGATCCTCCTGTTGTTTCTCGCGCCCTTCTGGGCGGTGACGCTGGCTACGGCGGCGGTGGCGGTGCTGGCCTGCTGGGAGTATCTCGGGCTGGCGGATGGCAGCGGGGCGCTGACGCCGCGGATTCTCGTTCTCATCGCCGTGGCGGCGCTCTTCGCGGTTGGCTATTATCGCCCCGGACTGTTGATGGAAGGTTTCAGCGCACTGGCGTTTTTGCTGTTTATCGTAATCGCGTTCCGCTCACCCTTGGAGCGGGTGTTGCTGGATACATCGGCGTCGGTCTTCGGGCTGCTGTACATCGGACTCGCGCTGGTGACGATCCCGCTGATCTGGGCGCAGGAGCATGGGCCTTCGCTGCTGCTGTTGTTGTTCTGCGTGGTGTGGGCGGGGGATTCGGTCGCGCTCTATGTGGGCCGCTCGTTCGGGAAACGCAAACTGGCGCCCAAGCTGAGCCCGAACAAAACATGGGAGGGAAGCATCGCCTCGATCGGCGGCAGCCTGCTGGCGACGCTGCTGCTGATGGGGATTGCGGCGTTGATGGCCCGGCATAGCCTGGCGGGACTTTCCTATGAAGGAAGCTGGCAGCACTGGCTGGTGCTGGCGGTGGTGCTGAACGTCGCGGCGCAACTGGGAGATCTGGTGGAGTCGGCGCTGAAGCGGGGCGCCAATGTGAAGGACTCCGGCTCGCTGCTGCCCGGCCACGGCGGGATGCTGGACCGCATCGATGCGCTGCTGCTGGCGGCTCCGGTGCTGTGGTACGCGCAACTGGTGCAGTCGTCGTTCTAGAATCGGACGGACCCGCGATTTCCGTCGAATCGTCATCGGGAGAGATGCAATGAAAGCACTTCTGCTGTGTTTGCTGCTCACGTTTCCCATCCTGAATCTTCAAGCGGCCTATGCCCAGGACAAATTCCAGACCGAGGGTCTCTGGGAAGGTTATGACGGCGAATGGGGGCATGTTTCCCAGCAGCTGATCGCTCTTGCGGAGGCGATACCGGCAGATAAATACTCGTGGCGTCCAGCGCCCGGTGTGCGATCGGTGAGCGAGGTCATCATGCATATCGCGCTCGCCAACTTCTATCTCTTGAGCATCACGGGGCCGAAGATGCCGCCCGATATGACATCGGAGAATCTGGAAAAGACGGTGACGAAGAAGGCGGATGTGATCGATTGGCTGAAGCGCTCGCTGGCCGCGGTGAAGACTGCGCGTGCCCAGCTCAAGCCCGGCGATCTGGAGCGCAAGGTCAAGATCGAGAACAAGACGGTCACAGTCGACGGGATGTATCTGCGGATCATCATCCACGACAACGAGCACATGGGGCAGTTAGTCGCCTACGCGCGCATGAACGGGATTGTGCCGCCGTGGTCGAAGTAGCCGTTGAAAGGGTAAGGAGCGCGTGCCTTTGAAGCAGATTGCCATCCTGGGCTCGACCGGTTCGATCGGGACCAGCACTCTCTCGATTGTTGAGAGCTATCCGGAGCGCTACCGCGTGGCTTCGCTGGTCGCAGGGCGCAATGTGGAACTTGCCTTCGAGCAGTGTGCTCGCTGGCGGCCGATGCTGGCCTCGATGGCGACGCCGGAGCTTGCCGCTCAACTAGCAGTCCGGCTGCGTACATCAGGAGTAAGCGGTGTTGAGATCGTCTCCGGTACCGAGGGCAGCGTGCGGGCGGCGACGCTGGCTGAAGTCGACTTCGTGGTCTCGGCCATTGTCGGTGTGGCGGGGCTCGAAGCGACCTATGCCGCGGTGATGGCAGGCAAGCCGGTTGGACTGGCGAATAAAGAGTGCATGGTGGCGGCGGGCGAGATCCTGACCCGCGCGGCGCGTGAGAAAAAGGTGCCGCTGCTGCCCATCGACTCCGAGCACAACGCGATCCATCAGTGCATGCGCGCAGGGACGCGGCAGGAGGTCAAGCAGATCTGGCTGACGGCCTCCGGCGGACCCTTCCGGCAAACGCCGCTGAGCGAGTTCGAGCACATCACAGTGGCGCAGGCCCTCAAACATCCGACCTGGGTGATGGGGCAGCGCATCACCATCGATTCGGCCACACTGCTGAACAAGGGGCTGGAGATTATCGAAGCCTGCCGCTTGTTCGACCTGCCACCCGCGCAGGTGCAGGTGACGGTGCATCCGCAGTCGACGGTGCACTCGCTGGTGGAGTACATCGACGGCTCGATTCTGGCGCAGATCTCCGTCACAGATATGCGGCTGCCCATCCTGTATGCGCTGAGCTATCCGGAGCGGGTGGAGAGCGAGCTGACTTTCGACATGCGCTCGCTGGCCGATTTGCACTTCGAAGCGCCGGACCTGGAACGCTTTCCCTGCCTGCGGCTGGCCTACGAGGCGGCCGAGGCGGGCGGTGCTCACCCCATCGCGTTGAATGCGTCCGATGAAGTGGCGGTCGCGGCATTCCTCGAAGGACGTATCTCGTTCATGGACATCCCGCGTACAATCGAGGAAGTTCTGGCAGCGACCCCAGCCAGCCACCCGGAGACGATCGCCGAGGTGCTGGCAGTGGATGCCCAGTCCCGCGAGCGGGCCCATGCCATGATTGCGGCAAGGGCGGCAGCAAGGAAGGAAACGCCAGTCCGCGCCTGAGGCAAATTCGCTTCAGAACGCGGCGATCGAACGGTTTGCGCAGCCGCCAGGAAGGGAAGCCGCTTCTCTCTCAACTATGCCTTTCGTTGTCATCAGCATTCTGTCTACCCTCGTCGTGCTCGGCATCATGGTGCTGGTGCACGAGTTTGGCCATTTCGCCATGGCCAAGCTCTTCCGTGTCCATGTGGAAGTCTTTTCCATCGGCTTCGGCAAGCGCCTCTTCGGCTTCCGCCGCGGCGACACCGACTACCGCCTGAGCCTGCTGCCGCTGGGCGGCTACGTAAAGATGCAGGGTGAGCTCGGCGGCGACGGGACTGTGCCTATAGGAGAAGCGGCGGCGAGCGGCTTCGGTGCATTGGGTACTTCGCCACATGGCGCTGATTCCGGCGACCTGAACGCCAAGCCGCGCTGGCAGCGCATCCTGATCGCGCTTGCCGGTCCGGTATCGAACTTCATCCTGGCCCTGGTGCTGATGACCGGGCTCTACATGATGCACAACGAGGTGGATGCCTACCGGTCGAAGGCGGCGGACGTCGACTTTGTGGTGCAGAATACGCCGGGAGCCACCGCGGGCATTCAGGCCGGCGATCGCATCGTTCGTTTCGACAATCACAACAATCCGACCTGGGACGATGTGTGGCTGCGGACCGAGGTGAACCTGGGCCAGAGGGTTTCGCTCACGGTGCTGCGGGACGGCCAGCGCATCAACACCACGCTGAATGTGACATCGCCGCGCGATCCGGATGACTTTTCCATCGCTTCGCTGGGCATCGTGCCGCTGATGCAGACGACGCCTGTGGTTGTGCACCGCGTCACCCCCGATATGCCCGCCGCTAAGGCGGGGCTGAAGGCCGATGACAAGATCCTTTCGCTCGACAACACGCCGCTGCACTCGGTGACGAGCATGTTGGCCTTTCTTCAGCAAAATCACGATGCTCCGGTGACGATGAAGGTCGAGAGCCGCAACACCGTGCACGATCTCGTGGTGACACCTCTGCTTGCCGACAACACCGAAGGTGGCAAGAGCTATCAACTCGGGTTCGAAGCAGAGCCGCCGCCATTCAAGGTGGAAAAGCTGGCGCTGCCGGCAGCGATGATCCAGTCGGTGAAGTTCAATGTGAAGAACTCCAGCCTCATCATCGAGGTGCTGCACCGCATGGTGACCCGGCACATGGCAGTGCAAAATCTGAGCGGCCCGATCGGCATAGCGCGCGAGACCGGGCTGGCCGCGACTTCGCCGGGATGGCAGCCGATCATTGCGCTGATGACGATCATCAGCCTGAACCTGGGCATCTTCAACCTGCTGCCGATTCCGATTCTGGATGGCGGCGTGATCCTGCTGCTGCTGATCGAAAGTGTGCTGCGGCACGATCTCGATCAGAAGTTCAAGGAACGCATCTATCAGGGCGCCTTTGTGCTGCTGCTGCTGTTTGCGGCATTCGTGATGATCAACGACATCACCAAGCTGCCGATCCTCTCGAAGGTCAAGCCGTAACGTGAGCGGAGGTCGCGCGGCCGAGGCTGCCTCCACCGCGGAAATACCTGGAGCGCGGCCACCGAACGCGGTATTCGATCCAGCCTTGCGGCGCTTTCTGCGCTGGGCTGTCCTTCTGATCACCAGCGGTTACTCATTCCTGGATTACTGGAATTACAGCCGCACCTTTCACGAGGGCGGGGGCGAGTGGGAGGCGCTGCTGGCCGGGCGCAGCTTCGCGCCGGCGCAGTACAGGATCGGTGTCATCCGCGCCGCCGACCTTCTGGCACGGCTGACGCACACGCATCTGCGGCACATGTTTGCTGCGATCGACTTTGCCTGCCTGGGGATCAGCCTGACGCTGTTGCTGTGGCTGCTGTTTCGCCGCGATGGCAAACTTCAAGATTCAGGCGATGGCGGGAGTAGCGTGACGGCCCTGTGGCTGCAGGCCAGCTTGGCCCTGGGCTGCTTCCTGCTCTATCTGCTGTGGAGCTTCTGGTTCCAGAAGCCGGAGACGCATGCGACTTTGCTGCTGCTGGTGCTAAGTGCGGTGGCGGCGCAGAGCAAACGGCGCGTGCCGGCGGTGATGGCATTGATTGTGCTGGCCGCAGTGGGAGCTACCATCCGGGCGGATGCCTTGATCGCCTTCCATGCCGGTTTTCTCGTGGCGTGTCTCGTGCCGCAGTCACGCTCGCTGCCGTTGGGCCGCGCTGCGCAGGCGGTTGCGAGCGTGCTTTCCATCGCGGCGGCCGTGGGCATTCAGTTCTTCATCATGCATCATGTCTACCCCAATGCACCGCGGCAGGTAGCAGCCTTCCAGCTCTTCGGCAACCTCAAGACGTGGACGAACTACCTCATCGCAGCCGTGGCGCTGTTTCCCTGGTGGATCACGCTGCGGCTGGCGATCCGCCGCTGGGCCGTGCTGGATGGCTGGGCGGTGGGGCTGCTGCTTGGCTCCGTGGTGCACTTTGCGCTCTTCTACATCTTCGGCATTGCGTGGGAGGTGCGCATCTTTCTGCCCTTCGCGATGACCGTGGTGCCGTTGACGGTGACGCTGGGCTACGCGGCGATCGAGCGTAGCAAGACCGCGTAACAAGACCGCGTAACAACGCTTGCGTAAAAACGCTGCGTAACAACGCCGTGGTCTAGCCACTCGATGCGTGTCCCCCGCTACACTGAACGCATGTCGCCAGCCCACACCGCTACCATCCGGGTCCGCTATGCGGAGACCGACCAGATGGGTGTCGTTTATTACGCCAATTACTTCGTGTGGTTCGAGATCGGACGCGTCGAGCTGATGCGCTCGCTGGGCTTTGAGTATCGCGAGCTCGAGGAGCAGGACCAGTGCTACCTGCCGGTGGTCGAGGCCAACTGCCGCTACAGAGCGCCGGCGCGTTACGACGATGTCCTGACGCTGGAGACGCGGGTGCTGAACCAGCGCACATCGATGATCCGCTTCGGCTACCGGCTGCTGCGCGAGAAGCGGAGCGGAAGCGAAGAGCAGGAGCCCGTGCTGCTGGCCGAGGGTGAGACGGTGCACGTGGTGGTAGACCGCGCGATGCAGAAGACCGCGCTGCCCGAGCGCTTCGCCGCGGCGCTGCGCAGCCTGAGCGGAGCGCACGCTTCGGGTTAGATACGTACAGCTAGATACCTACACAGAAAGTTGTCTTGCGATCCACAGGACCGCAGGGTATCTATGGGTGCATGAGGAAGACTGCCCTGGCCCTTTTTGTTGTGGTGCTGATATCGGCTGCTGCGCCTGCATTTGCCGCTACCCACCATCGCCATCACCATCATCACCGTCACCATGCCCACCGGCCTGCATAACCTGCAGCCGAGTGAAACCACAAGAGCGAGACCATAGCGGTCTCGCTCTTTGCTTTTGTATGCGTCCACGGCTCCAGACCGTAGACCGGATACCTGAATTCGTTCGCGTGGCAACCACTCCCCTTGCCAATGTGGAGGCGGCAAGTAACAATCCTGCAGGCATGGCGATGGTCAGCACGAGTGTCGAACGCAGGCGGGGAGCTGGTTTTGGGCCCGCACTGTTCCTGTTGTTCGTCGCGGTGGTGATCAACTATGTCGATCGCGGAAATCTGTCGATTGCCGCACCGCTGATCAAGGAGGAGTGGCACCTCAACGCGTCTGTACTCGGCGCGCTCTTCTCTGCATTCTTCTGGACCTATACCGCGATGCAGTTTGTGAGCGGCTGGGTCGTCGACCGTTTCGATCCGTGCCGGCTGCTGGGGCTTGGCTTTCTCGCATGGTCTCTGGCTACAGTGCTCACCGGTCTGTCCGCCGGATTTGCGATGCTGTTATCTCTGCGCCTGCTCCTCGGTGTCGGGGAGTCGGTCATCTTTCCCACTTCCTCGAAGATCCTGGCTCGGTATCTGCCGGAGGAGTCGCGCGGCTTTGCGAATGGCCTTCTGGGTTCAGGGATGCGTGTCGGGGCAGTGGCAGGCAGCCTCGGCGGCGGCCTGCTGATGGCGCATTATGGCTGGCGTCCCGCGTTTCTCGGTATCGGGATCGTGAGTCTGCTATGGCTTCCTGCATGGTGGAGATGGAGGCCGCGGGAAGAACTGGCATCGGGCGCGGTGGTGGTGAAGCACCAGACGCCTGCCTTCGCGGAGGTGCTGGGCCGGCGTTCGTTCTGGGGCGCATCGGCGGGCCACTTCGCTAACAACTATCTGTTGTACTTCATGGTCACGTGGCTGCCGTTCTATCTGGTGCGCGAGCAGCACATGACGATGAGCTCGATGTCGCGGATTGCGGCTCTGTATTACATGACCGATGCCACGTCGGCCTTCGTCAGCGGATGGCTCGCCGATCTTTGGATGCGGCATGGGGGCTCGACCACACTGGTCCGCAAGACCGCGATGGCCGCGGGATGCACGGTGGCCGCGGTCTCGCTGGGCTTCCTTTCCATGGCGACGCCGCACACCTATCTCTACTGCCTCCTGGCTACCGGCGTTGGCGCGGGGATGCAGAGTGCAGGCGTCTTCGCCTTCGGTCAGACTCTTGCAGGCACGGACGGCGTTGGGCGATGGACCGGTCTGCAGAATGGTTTCGCGAACCTGGCCGGGGTGATCGGGCCGGCATTGACCGGCTTTCTTGTCGACAGGACCGGAAACTTTGCAGTGGCGCTCGCGATAGCGGCCGTGATTTCGATTGCCGGAGGATGTGCCTGGGTCTTCGTTGTCGGGCGCGTGGAGCCGATTCGCTGGAAATTGCACCCATCGCCGAGCGATGTGCCTGAGACGGTGTGAATCAGACCAGCAGATCGCGCGGTTTTACGTGCTCGCGGATGAAGGTGACGGTCGCATCCAGCGAGGTGCCCGGGCCGAAGATGGCAGCGACGCCCTGCTGCTTGAGAAATGCCACATCCTGCTCCGGGATGGTGCCGCCGACGACGACCAGGACGTCGCCAGCGCCCTTCTCCCTGAGCAAGTTGGTAATGCGGGGCACGATGGCATTGTGCGCGCCGGACAGGATGCTGAGGCCGACGCAGTCCACGTCTTCCTGCAGGGCGGCATTGACGATCATCTCCGGCGTCTGGCGAAGGCCAGTGTAGATGACCTCCATGCCGGCGTCGCGCAGCGCGCGGGCGATCACCTTGGCGCCGCGGTCGTGACCGTCCAGGCCAGGCTTGGCGACCAGGACGCGGATCGGTGGTGGCGTGGGTTCAGGCATCGGACAGAGGAGACTATCACAGCCGAGCTGCCATCAGAGGCGCCGGTCCGAACCGGCGCCGCATCGTTTCTGCGGAAACGACATCTCTTCGGTATGGGATCGAAGAGTGCCAATTCGAACGCGAAGCTGCCCGACGCGCAGTTTCGCGCCATCGGCCGGGCACTTGCCGATCCGCACCGCTTTGCCATCCTGCAGCAGGTGGCTGCGGCGGACGGCATGGCATGCAGCCGGCTTGAGGAGCATGATGTCCTCAGTCCAGCGACGGTCTCTCACCACATGAAGGAGCTCAGCGAGGCGGGCCTGATCGAGGTGAAGCGGGAAGGCCGGGATGCGTATCTTTCGCTCATCCGTCCGGTCCTGGATGCCTACCTGGAGCGTCTGTCCTCTCTCTGAATGCCCGGAAATTCTCCACAAGGGTATCCTGAATCCATTCCATGGGCCACGCATCTGTTCGATATACGTCGAATTATTCGACAAACATCGAAATGAGGTGGAGAGATGGCGAAGCTGACAGGGAAGGTAGCGGTGGTAACCGGGGCATCGAAGGGCATTGGCGCCGGGATCGCGAAAGAACTGGCGGCGCAGGGCGCCTCCGTAGTGGTGAACTACGCCTCAAGCAAAGAGGGCGCGGAGAAGGTGGTCGCGGAGATCACCAAGGCCGGCGGCAAGGCAATCGCCGTGGGCGGCAGCGTTGCGAAGGCTGCTGAGATCGACGGCCTTTTTGCTGCGGCAAAGAAGGCGTACGGCAAGGTCGACATCCTGGTGAACAACGCCGGGGTGTATGCGTTCAAACCACTCGAAGAGATCACGGACGAGGAGATTGATCGCATCTACGACACCAACGTCAAGGGTCTGCTGTTGGCAACCAAGGCGGCAGTAGCGCTGTTCCCACCCGAGGGCGGCAGTGTGATCAACATCGGATCGGTCGCGAGCGATCAAACACCGCCTACGTCCGCGGTGTACAGCGGGAGTAAGGGCGCGGTCGATGCGATCACTCGTGTCTTTGCAAAGGAGCTGGGGCCGAAGAAGATCCGCGTGAACGCCGTGAACCCGGGTCCGGTGGCGACGGAGGGCTTCAAATCGTCAGGCATTGAAGGCAGCGACTTCGAGAAGGCAATGGTGCAGAGCACGCCGCTCGGCCGCATCGGACGGCCAGACGATATCGCGACTGTGGTTGCATTCCTGGCGTCGGACGATGCTGGCTGGATCACAGGATCGCTGCTGCAGGCCGCGGGCGGCATGCGGTAAGTAGCTAGCGGAGCGCTCGCCGGTTTGGGTGCAGGTGAGCGCTTCGGCCATTTGTGTGTTTTGTGCTGCTGTGCGGTATGCCTATCGCGATGTGGGCTTGATTGTCACGCTGAAATGATCGCGTTCAATGTGCGCGTTTGTTGCCCCTGCGCCGCCGAATGTAGGCGACTACCGCTAGGACCACTGCGATCAGTACGGCTGCGGCGAGGATGGCCTCGGCAACGAGGACGCGCATGGAATTGAGCATGATGAAGTTGCCGCTGCGCGTGTAAAAGCCATTGAAACCGTCGAGGGCTCCCGGGAGCGCAAGCAGATCGGCTTTCTTCATCTCGAGCGCATGTTCGTTGGGGTGATCGCTGGCTCCCCAGGTGTACGGATCGCCCGCGGCGTTGAATTCGATATGGCCGCCGAGGACATAGCTCACCGGCCGGTCCCGGACGAATGCGCTCACGCGCCTCGCGCTCGCGATGTCGGCTTTCGTGTCATCGATGAGCAAACGGCCCGGCATGAGGAAGTCGCCGGAGAAAAACAGGGCGGTGTTCCTGTCGTAGAACGCGACGTGGGTCTCATTGTGGCCGGGGGTGGGAATCACGTCGACGATGCGGCCGCCCAGGTCGATCCGCGCAACGCCGTTCGGCCAATCGGTGAAGTGGTAGTAGCGCTTGACGCTGTCCAGGTCATAGCCGACGACCTGCACGTTGGGGAGCCCCTGGAACTGTCCGTCGCCCGCGCGGTGATCGAGGTGACGATGCGTATGGACCACCAGAAGCGGAAGTTTTGCAGCACCACTCTCAGGCAGCAGATTCATCACTGTTTTTGCCAGCGGCATCTGGTTGGGGTCTGCAACATCGCCAGTATCGATCAGCAGTGCTCTTGAAGAGCCGACGAGCAGATACATGAAGGGCGCTTCGAAGGTCGCGCAGGGGTTCTCACGCAGGATGTATGTCTGCGGATTGAAGGGGTGAACCTCAAGCGGCGGCTGCGGGTTCGCCTTGCAGTCGGCCGCACCCTCATTCCAATGCATCCCCAGAGAACCGCTTGCAGGCTGCGATGAGGCGCAGACGCTGGACAAGAGAAAGACCACACCAAGTATGGCGGAAAGCGAAGGTTTCATTGCGGCCTCACGAGCATTGAGCAACACAACCGGCGATTGCGAATGATTCTACGGGTGTGTAGTAGCAACCCCTCGGACGAGGCAAAGATGCGCGGCGATGTTTAGAGAAACGCCGGCCGGTGACGAGTTGACTATTTTTCGCGGGCAACGACGAAATCGGGCATCCAGAGCAGCGCGCGACGCTCGTCGCTCTCCGGGAGATCGGCTACCAGGGCGCGTGCGAGATCGGCGTAGCGATAGGCGGCGGCGAGGGCGTAGTCGACCGATTGGTGGCGTTCGAGGATCGCCAGAATCTCCGCGTGCGAGACACGCTCGAAGGACTGGTCGGCGAGCACCTGGTCGATGGCGGCGCGCTCGGCTGGCGTGCCGTGCTGGTATGCGTGAATGACGGGCAGAGTAGCCTTGCCCTCGCGCAGGTCGCTGGCCACGGGCTTGCCGAGGGTCTCCTCGCTGGCGGTGAGATCCAGGACGTCGTCGACGATCTGAAAGGCGACGCCAAGGTTGCGGCCATACTCGCCAAGCTGCTCTTCCAGCGCATCGCTGACATCCGCGAGCACCGCGCCGAGGCGCATGGAGACGCGGAAGAGGCACGCGGTCTTGCGATAGATGAGGTCGTAGTACTCGGTTTCGCTGACCAGGCGGCCGAGTGTCTCGGTCTGCAGCAACTCGCCCTCGACCATCTGCTGGGTAAGGCCGATCAGCAGATCGAGGACTTTGAAGTTGCGCTCCTCGAGCGCGACGCGAAAGGCCTGCATGTAGAGCCAGTCGCCGGCAAGCACGCAGCGGGAGTTGCCCCAGGTGGTGTTGGCGGAGGGCCGGCCGCGGCGGGTGTCGGCCGCATCGATGATGTCGTCGTGCACCAGGGTGGCGGTGTGGACCATCTCCACCACGGCGCCCAGCCGGACGCTGCCCCCGCCGCGGTAACCCAGCGCGCGAGCAGCCAGCAGCAGCAGGGTGGGACGGATGCGCTTGCCACCGCCCTCGCGCAGGTAGCCGGCGATTTCGGTGATGGCTTGGACGGTCGAGTCGGAATCGCGCGCGAGCTCTCGCTCCACGGCACGCAGATCGTCACGCACCAGGTCGAAGACTTCTTTCGCTGTGGCTACCGCCTGTGTGCTCACGTGCCTGTGGGCTCTCCCTCAAAAGCTTTTTCCTGTTGCCTGGCTTTCAGTCTTGGCCAGCAGCTACAGGAAAACGCTGTACGTAGTGTATCTGGTCAGGCGCGAGATGCCCCAGCATTGCGACAATCGGTCAATTTGTACGGTAATTCGTGAACTGCAGGTCGAGGCCGAAGTCATGGCCGCGCAGTAGGGCGATGGCGTCCTGCAGCGTGTCCCGGTCCTTGCCGCTGATGCGCACGGTTTCCCCCTGGATGGAGGCCTGGACCTTCTTCTTGGACTCTTTGATGAGCTTGACGATCTCCTTGGCCTTTTCGCCGGGGATGCCCTGCTGCAGGGTGATCTTCTGGCGGACGCTCTTGCCCATGGCCGGCTCCAGCTTCTCGTACTTGAGCGACTTGAGGGAGACGCCGCGCTTGACCAGCTTGTGCGACAGGATCTCCTTCACCGCTTCCAGCTTGTACTCATCGGAGGAGGCAAGCTGGATGACCTTGTCCTGATCTTCGAGCTTGATCTCGGAGTTGGAGTCCTTCAGGTCGAAGCGCGCACGGACCTCCTTGAGGGCCTGATCGACGGCGTTGCGAACCTCCTGGACCTCCACTTTGCTGACGACGTCAAATGAATTGCTTTCTGCCATGTGTCTTCCTTTCTTTTCTGTATCCATCTTCCCTGATACGCGCCACAGGGCTCAGACGCAACACAGTCACGGGAACGCCAGAATACGCTCTTCAGAATTTCAACCGTCATGGTTTAAAAGATGCAAGTGGACGGTCTACGCAGCCTTTTCGTAATTTTTGTGCAGGATGGCGGCAAGAATGATCAGAAAGGCCAGCAGCCGCACGCCGTAAATGTAGGGGCTCCCCTCGTTGGGATGTTTGAGAAAGAGCAGAGCACAGCGATTCAGCCCTTCGATGACAAAGGCCAGCCCAAATGCGAGAAACAGGAGATCGCGGGTCTTCTTCCAGAATCTCAGAAAGAAGACGCCTGCGGTCAACGACGATGTCGCAATGACGCCAAGCAGAAACGCTTCGAGGATGCTCATTCTGCCTCCCAGATAAGTCCGTACAGCAGAAGCAACATGGCGACTGCTGCCGTGGCCAGCCGCAGCGGATAGAGATCAATCTGCGTGGGGAGCACGATCAGATCAACAAACACGAGAAAATTGGAGATTGCCAGCCCGAAAAAGCAAAGACTGCTCCACAACAGCAGCCCCTGCCGACCACGCACATAGCCGCGCATCAGGAGCACGGCGCAGGCCAGGGCCACCAGTGTGCCGAGAATGTAGACTGCCGCGGCGATCATTCTTTGTCGTCCTTCTTCAAGCGGAATGCGCGGGCAAAATCCCGCACGCCGGCCGATGCCTTGGAATGAATCAGGGATGAGATGCGAACCACTTCCTTTCGGTAGATCGCATCGACATCATGCAGCATGGTGTTACGCGCTTCGTCATCCACACTGTAGAAAAATACGTCGGGCTTCTCATGACTCGCCACGATGAGCTTGCGCTGCAGCAGGCTGTCCAGAATCTTCGATGCGACC
This sequence comes from uncultured Acidobacteriaceae bacterium, assembly GCA_963815025.1. Lineage (GTDB taxonomy): Bacteria > Acidobacteriota > Terriglobia > Terriglobales > Acidobacteriaceae > KBS-83. The sequence continues at coordinate 339,860 of CAWFFD010000004.1, forward strand.
TCGTTACGCACATATAACGATCTCGCCATCTCCTCCGTGGACCAGGCTTTGGGCCGGCTATTGAAGAGCAGCAGCAGAGCTTCAAGGTGAGGAACGCTATCGATCTGCGCAAGAATGAATCGATCGACTTGTAGCCTACTGGCCGCGTTGCTCATGACGGTATCTCAGCTGTCAGTCCGCATCAACTTCTCAAAATTGTGCGTGGTGATCCGGGCGATCTCCTCGGCCTCCACGTTCAGCAGCTCAGCGAGTTTTGCTGCGGTTCCGGTGACGTAGGCTGGTTGGTTGCGCTGGCCGCGCATGGGGACAGGCGCGAGGAAGGGCGCATCGGTCTCGACCAGCATGGAGCTGAGCGGCAGGGCCTGGGCGGCATCGCGGATGGCCTGCGCCTTGGGGAAAGTGAGGTTGCCGGCGAAGGAGATAAGAAAACCCCAGTCGATGGCGCGGCGCGCGTGCTCGGCGGTGCCGGCGAAGCAGTGCAGGATGCCGCCGAGGCCAGTCTGACGCCAATGGCGGTCCAGCAGGTCGAGCGTGTCGTCCCATGCGGCGGTATCGCCGGTGCCGGCGCGCTCCGCGGCGCGGCAGTGGATGACAATCGGCAAACGGTGACCGGCTGCGCACTCCATCTGCTCGATGAAGGCCTCCTGCTGCACGGCGCGCGGCGCGGTATCCCAGTAGTAGTCGAGGCCGATCTCGCCGCAGGCGATGACCTCGGGCTCGGCCAGCAGCTGGTTCAGCTTGTCCAATGCGGGCGTGTCGAGCTTGGCGGCATCGTCAGGATGCACACCGGCCGTCGCATAAAGCCGCGGCACATCGGTACGGCCCGCGTACTCGCGACACAGATCCAGCGCGCGGTGCATGGTGTCTGGACCGTCGCCGATGCCGATGGAGAGGACGCTGCCCACGCCGGCCTGAAGTGCGGCCTTCAGCATGGCTTCGCGGTCGGCGTCGTAGCGCGCGCTGTCCAGGTGCGCGTGGGAATCGATGAGCATGCGGTGACTTGATCCTGCCTTACTTGACTTTGGCTCCGAGCGGTACATCTTCCAGGAAGCTGGCGAGCGCGGCCTTGCCGCCTTCGATCGAGCCGGCGAGCAGCATGCCGTTCGATTCCAGGCCGCGCAGCTTGCGCGGCGCGAGATTGGCGACGACGATGACCTTGCGGCCGACGAGCGATTCCGGTTCGTAGGACTCGGCGATGCCGGCGAGAATCTGACGCGTCTCCGTGCCAAGATCGACTTCGAGCCGCAGTAGTTTGTCTGCCTTCGGCACGCGCTCGGCCACTTTTATCTGTGCAACGCGCAGCTCGACCTTCGCGAAGTCGTCGATCGTGATCTGCCCGGGCGCGGATGGCGCGGCGAGTGCGGCAGCCGCAGGAGTGCTGGGTGGTGCACCGGATATCGGCCTCGGTCCAGCTTCCGGAGCGGTTGTGTCCGCATTCTCGGCCGGTTTGTCGAGCGCTGGAGGAGTGGAGGAAGGCTCCACGCGGACGGTCGGGATGGAGCCGAGGGCCTGTTCGAGCGCACTCTGCGGGCGGTTCTCTTCAATCTCTTTCATACGGGTGACTGCGTCCTTTTCTGCGCGGGGAAAGAGCGGCGCTGCTTCGCCGAGTTTGGTGCCGGACTCGAGTCCGCCCCACGCGATGTTCTTGAGGTCGGCCTGCGCGATGTCGCCGAGGCCGAGTTGCAGCCAGACCTTCGCGGCGGCGTCAGGCAGCACCGGCGCGACCAGTGCGGTGATGATGCGGATGGATTCTGCGCAGGTGTAGAGGATGTCGCCGAGCTTGGTGCGGCTTTCCGCATCATCGAGCGCGCCCAGTTTCCATGGGGCAGTCGCGGTGATGTAGCCATCGACGGCGCCGACGAACTGCCACAATGCTTCCAGTGCGCGCGAGAAGTCGAAGTCGTTCATGCGCTCGTAGAAGGCGGCGATGGCGGCTTCGGCGGCCCCGCGTACGCGTGTATCTGCTGTGCCTCGCGGAACCACCCCCGCAAAATATCGGGTGATCATGGCCAGCGTCCGGCTGACCAGGTTGCCGTAGCCGTTGGCGAGGTCGGCGTTGTAGCGCTGCACCAGTGCGTCGAAGGTGAAGTTGCCGTCCTGTCCGAAGACGACCTCGCGCAGCAGGTAGTAGCGCAGCGCATCGTTGCCAAGAACGTCGTGGACGGTCTCGGGACGCACCACGTTGCCGCGCGACTTGGACATCTTGTTCTGATCGAAGAGCAGCCAGCCGTGCGCGAAGATGGACCTGGGCAGCGGCAGTCCGGCAGCCATCAGAAACGCGGGCCAGTAGACGCAGTGGAAGCGCGAGATCTCTTTGCCGATGATGTGCAGTGGCGCGCCTTCCGGGCGCAGGCGATCGTCGGCCCAGAAGCGTTTGTAGAGCGAATCGTCCTCCGAGCCCCAGCCGAGCGCGGTGATGTAGTTGGCAAGCGCGTCCATCCAGACGTAGACGACGTGCGTCTCGTCGCCCGGCACCGGGATGCCCCAGGCAAAACTGGTTCGGCTGATGGAGAGATCGCGCAGGCCGCCGCGCACGAAGGAGAGCACCTCGTTGCGGCGCGTTTCGGGGCGAATGAAGTCAGGATTCTGTTCGTAGAGCTCGAGCAGCTTGCGCTCGAAGGCGGAGAGCTTGAAGAAGTAGTTCTCCTCGGTCACCGTTTCGGTGATGCGTCCGCAGTCGGGACAGGGCTCGCCGGGGCCGACGTCGACCCAGGCCTCGTCCGTGACGCAGTATTGCCCGGTGTACGTGCCCTTGTAGATGTAGCCGCGTTCTTTGAGCAGCGTGAACAGCCGCTGCACTCCCTGCTTGTGGCGCGGCTCGGTGGTGCGGATGAAGTCGGTGTAGGTGAGGCCGAGCTTGTCCCACAGCGCACGGAACTCCGCCGAGACCTTGTCCACGAACTCCTGCGGCGAGCAGTTCATCGCCTTGGCGGAGCGCTGGATCTTTTGCCCGTGCTCGTCGGTGCCGGTGAGGAAGAAGACGTCGAAGCCCTGCGCACGCTTGTAGCGGGCGATGGTGTCCGTGACGATGGTGGAGTACGCGGTGCCGAGGTGCGGCCGCGCGTTCACGTAGTAGATCGGCGTGGTCAGGTAGTAGGGTGGGCGTTCAGGCATCAGCAGGCTGGACTTTCCGGCAATTGCGGCAGGCGACGAGACTACTTCTCATCTTAGGTGCGCGATGGGAGTGCGTCAAACAGAGACGTGCGGCGTGCTCTGCTAGAATCGGCAATAAAATCAAGGCTTCCGCGGCAATTCCAGTAGCGCATTGCAGGCCGCAGCCGCAAGGACCTTCCACTGTATAGACAGATGCAACAACGGCTGCGCGAGCGACTGCGCAGCATCGTGCTCGAGCGCTACGGCGTGGACAACCTCCGCATTAACCTGGAGCAGCCGCCGCAGGTGTCGCTGGGAGATTACGCGACCCCGATAGCCTTTGAGCTGGCTCGCCCGCTGCGACGCTCGCCGAGGCAGATTGCCGGGGAACTGCTGGAGTCGCTCGAGAGCCAGCCGTTGCCGGGCTTCGCCAGCTTCGAGGTTGCCGGAGCTGGCTACCTGAATGCGCGGCTGGATCGCGGCGCGGCGCTGACGGCAATTGCGAAAGCGCAGGAGGACGCCAGCTTTGGCGCCGGGGTGCACTCGCTGGTGGAGCACACCAGCATCAACCCGAACAAGGCGGCACACGTCGGACACCTGCGCAATGCCGTCCTGGGCGATACGTTTGTCCGGATGCTGCGCGCGGCCGGCCAGTGCGTGGATGTGCAGAACTACATCGACAACACCGGCGTGCAGGTGGCCGACGTGGTGGTTGGCCTGATGCACCTGGAAAACTTGTCGCAGGAGGAGATCGCGACGCTCTTCCGCGAGTTTGCCGCACGCAACGAGCGGCTGGACTACTACTGCTGGGATGTCTACGCGAAGGTCTCGGCCTGGTACGACGCCGATGATGACGCAGAAGAGAAGGCAAATCGGCGCGCGCTGCGTTTAGGAACGCTGCACGCGATCGAGGCGGGCGGCAACGAGATTGCCGCAGCCGCGGATACGATTTCCACCGCCGTTCTCCGCCGTCACCTGGAGACGATGCAGCGGCTGGATATTGAATACGACTTCCTGCCGCGCGAGAGCGAGATCCTTCACCTGCACTTCTGGGATCTGGCGTTCCAACAACTGAAAGAACGCGGCGTGCTGTATCTCGAAGTGGAAGGGAAGAATAAAGGCTGCTGGGTGATGCGGCGCGCCGGCACAGCGGACGGCGTGCCCGATAGCGCCCGCGGCGGTGTTCCCGATGAGGACGCGAAGGTGATCGTGCGCTCGAATGGGACGGTGACCTACGTTGGCAAGGACATCGCCTATCACCTGTGGAAGTTCGGCCTGCTGGGCAAGGACTTCGGCTATCGCCGCTTCTTCGAGTACCCCGACCGCACCTGCTGGATCTCGACGGAGGGGGGCGAGCGGGAGCACCCACACTTCGGCGGCGCGCAGGCGATCTACAACGTGATCGATTCGCGGCAGGCCGATCCGCAGGCGAATGTGATCGAGGCGCTTCGCGGCATGGGTTACACGGACGCGGCGGACCGCTATGTGCATTTCTCCTACGAGATGGTGGCGCTGACGCCGCGCTGTGCGGAGGAACTGGGCTATACGCTGTCGGATGAGGATCGCGGCCGCGCGTACATCGAGGTATCGGGCCGTAAGGGATTTGGGGTCAAGGCGGATGACCTGATCGACCGGCTGATTGCGGCAGCGAAGTCGGAAGTCGACTCGCGCCATCAGGAACTCAGCGATGCCGAGCGCGGGAAGATCGGCGCCAGCATCGCCATCGGCGCGCTGCGCTACTTCATGCTGAAGTACACGCGCAATTCAGTGATCGCCTTTGATTTTCATGACGCGCTGAGCTTTGAAGGTGAAACCGGTCCCTACGTCCAGTACGCGGTGGTGCGGGTGCGCAGCATCTTCCGCAAGGGCGGCATCACGAGTGCGGCGGCGCTGGCTGCGGTGGACGGTGCAGCGCTGGCGAAGTATGTAGAAGGTGATGAAGGCCGCGACCTGTGGGAGCTTTGGCAGACGGCGTCGAAGACCACGCTTCTGTTAGAGCAGTGCATTGCCACCGCCGAGCCGGCGTATCTGGCGAAGCACGCATTTCAGCTCGCGCAACAGTTCAACAACTTCTACCATCGCTTCCATATCCTGACCGAGACGGACGCGGCGCGAAAGCAACTGCTATTGGCAACTGCTGCAGTTGCAGAACGCGAGCTGATGCGCGTGCTGGGCTGGCTGGGAATCGATGCGCCGGAAGTGATGTAGCAGCAGCAAGTAGTCAAGTCAGCGGCGTGGCTTGACTACTCGCTAACTCGCTTCTTACTGGAGCGGCTTGCCCTGCGCCGTCATCTGGTTCAGCAGGTTCAGGTCGTTCTGCTTCACGCCGTCGGGCAGGGGCGCGTAGTTCAGCGAACTGGCTACGTTCTGTCCGTCGGTCACGATGTACTTGATGAAGTTTTTGAGCGTCTGCCGCTTGTCCACATCGGTGCCGTCCTTGGGCACGATGAGGAAGGTGAGACCGGCGATGGGATAGGCCTCGCTCGCGCCTGCCGGTGGGTTCACGATAGGCAGCCGCGGATCCTGCTGGATCTGGTTGAGGAAGCCGTTGATGGCCGCGGTGGTGCTTGCCGGACTAGGCAGCACGTAGTTGCCGGCCTGATTTTCCATCGCGGCGATGGGCAGATTGTTCTGCTGTGCGTAGGTCAGTTCCACGTAGCCGATCGAGCCCGGTGTCTGCCGTAGCTGGCCGGTCACGCCTTCGCTGCCCTTGCCGCCATTGCCGGCCGGCCAGTTCACCTGCGTGCCTTTGCCCACCTTGCTTTCCCAGTCCTTGCTCACCTGCGAGAGATATGTCGTGAAGATGGCGCTGGTACCGCTGCTGTCGGCGCGATGGATGACCGCGATGCCGCTCTTCGGCAGATCCACGCCGGGGTTTGCGTTTTTGATCACCGGATCCTGCCAGCTCTTGATGGTCCCCAGAAAGATGCCGGACAGTGCCTCGGGCGAAAGATGCAGCGGCTGCTTCAGCTCCGGCAGATTGTAGGTGATGACGACCGGGCCGGCCGACTCCGGCATTTGCAGCACCGGCTTCATCGCGGCAAGCTGCTGGTCGGTGAGTGCCGCGTCGGAAGCGCCGAAGTCCACCGTCCCTGCCTTCACCTGCTGGATACCGCCGCCCGAGCCAATCGACTGGTAGTTGATCTGCACATTCGGGTGCGCCTTCTGATAGTCCGCTGCCCATCGGCCCATGGCCGGATAGACGAAGGTGCTGCCAGCGCCGGAGATCTGGATGGTCTTGGTGGAGTTGCATGCGGTGAGGGAAAAGAGTGCGGTGGTGGCGGCGAGAATCGCCTTCGTGCTGGGTCTCACGTTCAAGATCTCCTCGGTGTTTCTGCGTCGGCGTTGCTGTGTCCGGATGTCGCGGCATTGCTGAGATGCAACGATACGCTCCACAGGCTGGCTGCTCCATCGGGATTGTGGAATGTTCTGCGCTATATGGCTGTGCTGGCAACGGCACAGAAAGCACCAGACTCCTACATATCAGAGGTGTATGTATGAGCGGTGAATTAAAGGGACGGAAAATTTGCGATTTTGGCAACGGACGGGTTCGAGCAGGTAGAACTGACCGACCCGAAGAAGAATGTGGAAGCGGCCGGCGCCACGACTGAGGTGTTGAGCGTGAAGGACGGCTCGGACGGTGCCTCCATTCGGGGCTGGAAGTTCACAGACTGGGGCGACAGCGTGCGGGTCGACAGGCACGTAGCCAAGGCGAATGTGGACGACTACGATGCGCTGATCCTTCCCGGCGGCCAGATCAATCCGGACAAGCTGCGGATGGAGAAGACGGCGGTGGATTTCGTGAAAAAATTCGTAGCATCGGGCAAGCCGGTGGCCGCCATCTGCCACGGCCCCTGGATGCTGGTCGAAGCCGGCGTGGTGAAGGGCAAGAACGTCACGTCATGGCCGTCGATTCACACCGATCTCGAAAACGCCGGCGCGAAGTGGGTAGACAGAGAAGTAGTGGAGGACGGAAACATCATCACCAGCCGCAAGCCGGACGACATTCCGGCATTTAGCAAAAAGCTGATTGAAGTGACAGCGAAAACGCCGCAGCATGCGCACGCGCATTGATTGCTGCGTCCATCTCTTAAGAACCGATCGTGGTGGGAGCAGCCTGGCAGGCGCTCGCCACCACGATTTGATTCTTACCAATCAAGCACGTCAGGCGTAGGTCCGCACCCACTCCGTGATCGTGCGCACGGCAATGCCCGTCGGACCGGATGCGATCCATGCCTTCGCGTCGTCGTTCCATGCAGCTGCTGGCGATATCCAGGTGCAGCCATGGTGTGTCGCCAACAAACTCCTTGAGGAACATCGCCGCGGTGATGGACCCACCGTAGCGCCCACCGGTGTTCTTGATGTCGCCGATCTGCGAGACGATGGACTCGCGATACTCGTCCTCGATGGGCAGCCGCCAGAAGCGTTCACCCGACTGGTCGGTTGCCTTGGCGAAGTGCGCATACTCGTCATCGCTGTTGGTGAAGACGCCCGCATTGATCTGACCCAGCGCGACCGCGACTGCGCCGGTGAGCGTTGCGGCGTTGATGAGGTGCGTGGCGCCAAGCTGCTGCGCGTAGTGCAGCCCATCGGCGAGCACCAGGCGGCCTTCCGCGTCGGTGTTGATGATCTCGATGGTCTTGCCGGACATCGCGGTCAACACATCGCCGGGCCTGTAGGCTTTGCCGCCCGGCATGTTTTCCGCGGAGCAGATGACGGCGACGACGCGCACCTTCGGCTTCAACTGCGCGATCGCACGCATGGCGCCGATCATCGCTGCGCCTCCCGCCATGTCGTATTTCATCTTCTCCATGTTGTCTGCGGGCTTGATGGAGATGCCGCCGGTGTCGAAGGTGATGCCCTTACCGACCAGCCCGAGCACCGGGCCGTCCTTGGGAGCATCCGCTGGTTCATAGCGCAGCACGATGAGCGCAGGCGGCTCGGCGGAACCCTGCGCGACACCGAGGAACGCGCCCATCTTCAATTCCTTGAGCTTGTCAGTCGAGTGAACCTCGCAGGCGAGCCCGTTCTCTTTGGCCATGGCGGCCGCGCGGCGTCCGAACTCGGTCGGCGTCAGTACATTGCCGGGCTCGTTGATAAGCACGCGGGCAAAGTTCTGCGATTCCGCAAGAATCACTCCCTCATTCAATCCAGATTTGTATGTGGACTCCGCCGCACCACCCGGCGCCAGCAGGGTCACACTCTCCACGCGGCGGTCCTTGCGGTCGGAGCGGTAGGTGTCGGAGTCGTAGTCGGCGATGACGGCGCCCTCGATGGCGGCGCGCGCCGTGTTGATGGCAGGAAAATCTGTTGCGATCGGAAGCAATAACGCCAGGGAGCGGATGCTGCGCGGTTTGGCGAAGCGAACCGCCGCGCCGGCGCCCTTGCGCAGCTCGGCCAGCGTGGGCTTGGCGAGGCCGATGATCAACAGACGGGCGGCTTTGAGCCCGGCGGGCTGATGCAGCAGCAGCGTCTCGCAGCTTCCGCCGGCGAATTCGCGTCCGCCGACCGCCTTTGATGCAGCGGAGGTGACGGCGGCGTCGGGGGTGAGCAACTCGATTTGGGGATCTGCCTTCTTATCCTTCTTGTCAGCCTTATTGATGGCAAAAACAACCAGCATCTCGGTCTCGAAGGACGCGGGCGCGAGCGACGACAACTCTGTCTTCATGGGTCTCCTGCAAATCTGTAGTTATGCTTTGGCGTTTCGGTGCTGGCTGCGGACGATGGCGGCCTTGGCCTCGCGGTCGGCCTCGCGGCGCTTCACCGTCTCGCGCTTGTCCCAGTCCTGTTTCCCTTTGGCGACAGCCAGTTCGCATTTCACCCGGCCCCTGCGGAAATAAAGCCGAGTAGGGATGAGCGTATGGCCTTTTATCTGCGTCTTTCCCTCGAGCTTCCTCAACTCTTCCCGCTTCAGCAGTAGTTTGCGCGTCCGGAGGGATTCGTGATTGCTGGCATTGCCGTGAGAGTACGGACCGATATGGGCATTCAACAAAAAGGCCTCACCGTCTTTGATCAATCCGTAGGCATCTTTCAGGTTGGCTTTGCCTTCTCGAATGGATTTGACCTCGGTACCGCGCAGGGCGATGCCCGCCTCGAACTTCTCCAGCAGAAAGTAGTTATGGCTGGCGGCGCGGTTCACGGACGCGTCCCGCGCACCGGAGGCGACCGGATCGCGTTCCTTGGCTTTTTGCGGGGCAGTCTTTTCCGGGCTAGTCTGCAGGGTGTGGCTGGTCTGCCGGGACATAGAGCAATTTTCCTGATGCTGCGGAGTGGCGAATGGAACCCGGCGTGGCTTTTCTTTACGGAAAAGCCACAGGAACATTCGATTGTTCCTCTAGACCTACAGGAAAAATGCTCTAGGCGTAAGTCTTATCCTAACATTCACATTTGCGGGGCAGGCCGCGTTCACTGCGGCACTGCGGCGCTTTGTTATAATCCCGCATCAGCGAGCCAGCTCTCGTGAAAGTGAGGCGCCAGTACGTGGGAGCGTCTCTGCACGGTGCCGTAAGCAGCGAGGCTCGAGTTCGTATGCGGTGGTCCGGAAATTGTGCGCATGCTTGCCTTTTCACCCTGTGGAGTTTCATGAACCGACGCACCCTACGCTGGACCCTCCCCATTCTTCTTCTGCTCACGATGCCGGCATTCGCGCCGGTTCTGCATGCCAAGGGCAAGTCGGCAAAGACGCTCTACAAGGACGGTCAGACGGCCGAGGCGAAGGACGACTACCTCGGGGCGTATGCAGCATACGCGGCGGCTTACCAGAAAGAGCCGAAGAACCTCTACTACAAGACTTCCTACGAGCGGTTGAAATTCACCGCCGCCGCGGTGCATACGCACCAGGGCGAGAAGCTGCGCGACCAGGGAGACATGAGCGGTGCGATGACGGAGTTCGTGCGCGCCCTCGAGATCGATCCGGCCAATGAACTGGCGGAGCAGGATATCCGCCTGACCAAGCAGAAGCTCTCTGCCGCCCCCATCAATGAGCCTGCCGAAACGCCGGAGAGCGAGGCTCCGCTGGCCGACATTGCCTCCCCCGCGCAGCTGAAGCCGACATCGAACGAGCCCATCACCATCCATGCCTTTCAAGACTCGAAGGTGGTCTACCAGACGGTGGGCAAGATCGCGGGCATCAACGTGTTGTTCGATCCCGACTACACCGGCAAGCGGGTCCAGGTCGATCTGCAGAACGTCTCGCTGATGGATGCGTTGCACATACTGGGCGTGCTCACCAACACCTTCTGGCGGCCGGTTACCGACAACACCATCTTCGTGGCGCAGAACACCCGCGCGAAGCGGACGGAGCTGGATGCGCAGGCGGTGCAGACTTTTTATCTGTCGAACATGTCGCAGACCAACGACCTGAACGACATCCAGACCGCGCTGCGCAACGTGCTGACCAACGCGAAGCTCTATGCGGTGCCCAGCCAGGATGCGATCGTGATGCGCGCAACGCCGGATGAGCTGCTGCTGGCGCGCAAACTGATCGACGATCTGGACAAGGCGCGGCCCGAGGTGGTGGTCGACGTTGCCGTGCTCGAGGTCAACAAGAATCATGAGCGCAACCTCGGCATCATCCTGCCGCAGCAGATTTCGGCTTCACTGCAGGGCACGACCACGACATCGACGACCGGAACCACAGGAACGACAGGTACCACCGGCACCACCGGCACGACGACCACAACTGCCAGCAACAACGGTCTGACGCTGAACAATCTCGGCAACCTGAATGGGAACAACGTCGCCATGACGATTGGGACCGCGACGGCCAACCTGCTGCTGACCGACAGCGATACCCGCGTGCTGCAGAATCCGCGCGTTCGTGCGACGGACGGGCAGAAGGCGGATCTCAAGGTCGGCTCGAAGATTCCGATTGCCACCGGTTCGTATCAGACTGGCGCGGCGACAGCCATCGTCAGCTCGCTGGTGAACACGCAGTTCCAGTATCAGGACATCGGTGTCGAGATCGAGATCACGCCGACCATCCACTACAACCATGACGTGACGCTCAAGCTGAAGGTGTCCATCCAGGAGCAGAGCGGCGTGGAACCCCTGAGCGGCATCAACGAGCCGATCTTCAGCCAGCGCGTGGTGGAGCAGACCATCCGGTTGAAAAACGGCGAGGCCAGTATTCTCGGCGGCCTGTTGAATACGAGTTATTCCAACAGCTTTACCGGTACGCCCGGCCTTTCGGATATTCCGCTGCTGAAATACCTCTTCAGCAACAACGACAAGATCACCTCTCAGGATGAGATCGTCTTCGTGCTGGTCCCGCATGTGGTGCGCGGCGAGGAGCTTAGTCCGCTGAACCTGAAGGAGATCGACACCGGCACCGGCAGCAGCGTCTCGCTGCGGCGCATCGGTTCGATTCGCGTCCCGGCCTCGGCCGTGGAGGGTGCTCCCGGGTTTGGTGGCGCCGCGGCGGCGCCGGCCGACCAGCAGCAGCCGGCTCCCGCGGGGGGAGCGCAGCCGCAGGGCCTGCAGCAGGCGGCTCAGCAGGCGTTGGAGCAGCAGGCTGCGTCGAGTAACGCAGCGCCCGTATCGGTGGCGCTTGGCGCGCCTTCCACCGCGCCCAAAGTGGGCTCCAACTTCCAGGTCGCGGTCAATGTCTCCGGCGGGTCCGATGTCTTCTCTGTCCCCTTGCAGTTGCAATACGATCCCGCGAAGTTGACGCTGATCAACGTGGATACGGGCCCCTACCTGGGCCATGACGGCCAGACGGTTGCGCTCGTCCACCGCGACGATGGCTCTGGCGGTGTCGCCGTCTCCGCCTCGCGGCCGCCCGGCGTTGCCGGCGTGAACGGATCGGGGCAGCTCTGCGTCCTTACATTCCAGGCGAAGGCTGCGGGAGACAGCATCGTGAGTGTGACCAAGGCGGCGGCTCGCGACAGCAAGCAGCAGGCGCTTCCGGTGATCACCTCCGGCACCATCGTCCACGTGCAGTAAGCATCCACGTGCGAAGTGAGCATGGAGGTGCAGTGAGCATCTCATCTGCAATGGGCGTGGAAAGGCCGGGGCCGCCGGATACATCGGAAAGGAATGGGTATGATTCGCAGCCTGAAAGCATTTTCGGTAATTCAGCGGTCTGCGGAGACACTCTCAGCGTGGCTTTTCCTTAACGAAAAGCCACAAGAGCAACCGTTGGACGTTCTACACCCATACCGAAAATGCTTCAGCTCGCGCACCTCGCCGTCGCCCCATGGGCGCGAGGCTGGTCTTACGCTGATCGAGCTGATTGTGACCGTGGCGATCCTGGGGCTGCTTGCCTCGGCCGCCGTGCCGGTCGCCCGCTGGAATATCAAGCGCGAAAAGGAGCGCGAGCTGCACGCGGATCTGTGGCAGATGCGTAAGGCTATCGACGCGTACAAGGACATTGCCGACAAGGGCGGCATCCAGACCAAGGTGGACAGCGACAACTATCCCCCGGATTTGGATACGCTGGTAAAAGGCGTCGACGTGAAGGGCAAGAAGATGCGCTTCCTGCGCCGCGTTCCGATCGATCCCATGACCAACAAACCCGACTGGGGTCTGCACTCGGAGCAGGATGAACCCGACAGCGATTCCTTTGGTGGGCAAAACGTCTACGACGTGTACTCAAAATCCCAGGGTACGGCCCTGAACGGGACCAAATATGCCGACTGGTAAGACGCTGCGTGGCCGCACCTGGAAGTCGAACATCGCACGACGGGCCGCAATGGTCGGCAAGGGGACGGAGGCGGGGTTCACGCTGCTAGAGCTGATGATCGTGATGCTGATCATCGCGATCCTGGCGGCGGTGGCGATCCCTGCATATCTGTCTTCCATCAAGGCGGCCAAAGAGGCCGTATTGAAGGAAGATTTGCATGTCATGCGCGCCTCCATTGACGCCTATACGGCCGACAAGGAAAAGGCGCCGCAGTCTCTCGATGACCTCGTCCAGGCGGGATATCTCAAAAAGCTGCCGACCGATCCGATGACGCACAGCGACAGCACCTGGGTCACCGCGAGCGACGACACGCTGCAGGACATCGATCAGAGCGAACCGGGCGTGAATGACGTACACAGCGGCTCGGAAGAGACCGGTAGTGACGGGCAACCGTATTCCAGTTGGTAAGCTGCGAAACGAAAGGTTCTTCCTGAAGATGCAGACCACTGCGTCGCCAAGATGCAACCCGGAGCCGCTCTTTGACGCAGCTTTTTCGTTACAGCAAACTGCATAGGTAACTCCTGAGTAGGCATTTCCGCGGGAGAGATCTTTTAGCTGCATCTAATCCTGAACGATGGACGACGCGCCCGCGACTCCCGCTTTGCCCAGCACGCCGCCCGTAGCACGTGTGCGCGCATACTATGCGGCGCTTTGCGCAGCGGCTGGCTCGTACTTCGGCACCGGATCGCTGGCCGGACGCCTGCTGCTGATCGACGGCCTGGCCCATGAAGGCGATGCGCTGCTGATCGCGGCCAGCATCGCCGGCGCGGCATCCCTCACCCTCGAAACGCGAACCGAGGCAGTGCGCCACTGCGTCCGCAATGGCATCGTGGACTTTGCTGTGATCACACTCGACGAGGCCCTGCGCATCCTGAAAAACGAAATTCGCAAGCAGCAGCCGATTGCCGTGCTGCTGGAGCGCGAGCCGGCCGGCGTGCTGGCGGAGATGGCAGAGCGCGGCGCACAGCCGGACATGCTGCGCTGGGCGGCGCCCGATCCGGCGATCGACACCTTGCGAGACCGCGGCGCCCGGCCGTTGCCGCCTCCCCTTGAGAAAGCTCCAGATCCCGGGCGTGATGTCTGCTGGCGTGCCGGCGAGGGAGGCAGCGCCGTCTTGCGGCAGTTGGATATGCTGGCGAGCCAAGTGATTCCGCCCGGCGATGCCGAACGGCAGAACTGGATTGCCCGCGCGCCGCGTTATTTGCCCCGTGCTCTGCGTCTGGAGCGCCGTGTCGCCATGTCAGAGAAGGAGCGCGCGGACTTTATCGCGGCAGTGGAGGAGCGGGCACAGCAGGGAGCGCTGGCTGCCCGGGTTGAAATCGACGCCGGTGGACAGCTGCGCAGCATCGGCGAGTGAAGTGAGGGCTCAGCTCCCCCTCGATTCCTTCGAGGCGATCGCCTGCAGTCTGACCCAGAGTTCCTTCATGCCCAGGTCGGTCTTGGCGGAGCAGAGCAGCAGCTCCTCGATGCCAAGTCCGCGCTTGAGAGCGACGGCCGACTTGGTGCGCTCATTGCCGGAGAGCTTGTCCGCCTTTGTCCCCACCACCAGATAGGGTTTGCCCACTTCCTTCAAGTAATGGATGAGCTGCGCGTCACTCTCCTGCGGTGGAATTTTGCTATCCACCAGGCAGATGCACAGAGCGAGCGTGGGGCGTTCGGCGAGGTAGGGCTCAATGAACGATGGCCAGGTGGCGGAGATGGATTTCGAGACCTTTGCGTAGCCGTAGCCGGGCAGATCGGCGAAGAGAAGTACCGGCTGCGTGCGCGCCGCGGACTCGTGCAATGCGAAAAAGTTGATGGCCTGCGTGCGGCCCGGCGTCGAGGAGACATGCGCCTGCTTCGAACCGACAAGAGCATTCAGCAGGCTTGACTTGCCGACATTCGAGCGGCCAAGGAAAGCGACCTCGGGCACCGTCGGCGGTGGGAAATGGTCCGGCGAGGTAGCCGAGAGAAGAAATTTCGGAATAAGGCGCATCGCTCTCGATTGTCGCAGACTGCCCGATGCGGCAGATGATGCGGTCGATCATGTCCATTCGCCGAGATCGTCCGGAAGGGCATCACTGGTCCTCGGCGTGAGAATGGGTCGATACCGTTTATCGCTCGGGACAGGGAATTGTTGCGTGACGTGCAGCCCCATCGATCGGATAGTTCCAACCAGCCTCACCGGGACATCTACCTTGAAGTGCACAACATTCGTCACTCGCTGCGTAGTCCGCATCTCGCCGAGCAGCGCGCCCAGCGCCTTGGTGGTCGAGACGAGCTTGTCTAACTCCACCACGAGCGAGACACCGATGTAGGGTTCCACAATCATCGGACACGCCCGATGCAGCGCGTCGTCAAACGCCATGCCGGCGGCGAGCGCATATGCCTCCGGGTAGGAATGGCGATCCAGGAAGCTCCCCCGATGACATGGGCCTCCAGGCCGATGAGCCGCAGGTGACTGCGAGGCTCGAGATCGCAACGCCGCATGAGAGAGTCCTGAATGGCGCGGCAGCACTCGTCCGGCAGGCTGCACGCCACGTCGAGACTCACGCTGCACGATGCGCCGGGATGAGGAATCAGCCGCAACCGCACATGACCGAAGTGTCCCCGTCCGTCGTAGTAGCGGATGTATTTGCGCTCGCCCTCGGCCGAATGGCCAATGGTTTCGCGAAAGAGAATGTTTGGAGCGGATGATCCTGCACGCATACAGGCGATTGGCTCCTTGGCATCGTCCTGACTGAATCTTCAGCTTGCCCCAAGTAGGGTAGCGGCAGCAATCTGCGCGTCAGATTCGTTGGGAAATCTCGCTTGACATATTCCCATATAGGAATATTATGACTGCATGGCACGAGCTGCAACCACCCTGGACGTCTTCAATGCAGTGGCCGAGCCGCGGCGGCGGGAGATCCTCGACGTCCTGGGCGATGGCCGGGAGCGTGCGGTGAGCGAGGTGGTGGAGGCCGTGGGGATGCCGCAGCCCTCGGTCTCCAAGCATCTCTCCGTGCTGCTGAAAGTCGGGGTGGTCACCGTGACGCGCAATGGACAGATGCGGATGTACCGGCTGAATGGGAGCAATCTTAAGCCGGTCCACGATTGGGTAAAGACCTTTGAGCGGTACTGGACTTACCAGTTAGACCGGATCAAGGAACGTGCGGAGCAGAAGATGCTGCACCGCGGTCCAACAAAAACCAACGAGGAGGAACTATGAGCACAGCAGCACGCATGGTGGTGCAGCCCGTGGCGGAGGAACCCGTCCGCACATTTTCGATCAAGCGCGAAGATCGGATCGACGCTTCGATCGAGATTGTTTTCGAAACGATTCTCGAGCAGATGGGATCTCTGAATGTGAAGCCGGACGGTGTGCCGATGCCGATGAAGCTCGAGGCCGTACCGGGCGGGCGCTGGTATCGCGACCTGGGAGACAACAACGGACACATGTGGGGACACGTGCAGGCAATTAAGGCGCCCGAGTTGCTCGAGATCTACGGGCCGCTTTTCATGTCCTTCCCCGCCACCTCGAATGTGCAATATCGGTTGAAAGCCGACGGCAACGCAACCATTCTCCAGTTCACTCACACAGCAATGGGACTAATCCCGGACGATATGTCCGCGAATGTGAGCACGGGATGGGACAACATGCTGAAACATATCCGCGCTGACGCAGAGCGCAGAGCGCACTGACACACATACGGCCCGAGCGAATGCCGGGATCGAAAACGACCAGAGAGATGAGAGGAGAGGAATATGCAGACGCTGGAGCTGAAACATGCGGTGGTATCGGAGCCGGAGTGGACCAAGGCCCGCGAAGGGATGCTCAAAAAGGAAAAAGAACTGACACGGCTGCGGGATGCGTTGGCCGCCGACCGCCGGCGGATGCCGTGGATGGCCGTCGAGGAGCAGTACGTGTTCGAAGGGCCTAAGGGCAAAGTGAGCTTGCTCGATCTCTTCGAGGGCCGCCGTCAGCTGATCGTCTATCGCGCCTTCTTCGAACCCGGCGTCTTCGGCTGGCCCGATCATGCCTGCCGCGGGTGCTCCTTCGGCGCCGACCAGGTTGCCCACCTCGCGCATCTGCACGCCCGCGACACCACGCTCGCCTACGCTTCGCGCGCGCCACAGAAGGACATCGAACGTCTAAAGGCGCGCATGGGCTGGAAGATGCCCTGGTACACCATCACCGACAGCTTCGATTCCGACTTCGGCGTGAATGAGTGGCATGGCCACAATGCGTTCATCCGTGATGGCGACAAGGTCTTCCGCACGTACTTCATCAACAATCGCGGCGACGAAGCAATGGGCACTACTTGGAACTATCTCGATCTGACCGCGCTCGGACGCCAGGAAAAGTGGGAAGACTCACCGGAAGGCTATCCGCAGACCCCGCCGTACAAGTGGTGGAACTGGCATGACAACTACGACGCCGAGTCTTCGCCTGACCCGAAGTGGGTCGACATAACCACCAACCCTCAAGAAGCCGCCCGAAAGCGCGAGGCAGAGGCGAAAGCCTGACCGAGGTTATCCCCGCCCACTCCTGACTGGCGGGGTGAGAGAGATAAGCAACCAGAGAGGAGAATTCGCAAATGCCGACAGCGGAAGCAGTGGATCACAAGGTAGACCACAAGGTGGTGTCGCATCAGGATTGGGTGCAGGCGCGCAGGGCGCTCCTGGTGCGCGAGAAAGAGTTCACGCATGCGCGCGAGGCGATGGCCGAGAAGCTTCGTGAGTTGCCATGGGAGAGAGTCGAGAAGGAGTATGTCTTCGAGGGTGAGAGCGGCAAGGTGACGCTCGCTGATCTATTCGCGGGACGCAGCCAGCTCATCGTCTACCAATTCATGTTCGGGCCGGAGTGGACCGAGGGTTGCCCCGGGTGCTCGTTCACGGCAGATCACATCGATGGTCCGAACCAGCATCTTTCGCATCACGATGTGACGCTGCTGTGCGTCTCGCATGCGCCGTACAGCAATCTCGCCGCGTACAAGAAGCGGATGGGCTGGCACTTTCCCTGGGTCTCCTCGCAGGACAGCGACTTCAACTACGACTACGGCGTCTCGTTCACGAAAGAGCAGCTCGACAAGAGCGAGCTTCCGTACAACTACACGCTGATCACGGAGAAGCGATATCAGAGTGAGGAGCTTCCCGGGCTCAGTGTCTTCTACAAGGATCCGTCCGGGGAGATCTTCCACACCTACTCCACGTATGCGCGCGGCCTCGATTCCATCATCGGCGCCAATCACTTCCTCGACCTGACGCCCAAGGGCCGCAATGAGCGCGGGCCCGACGGCAAGATGGCCGGGTGGGTCAAGCGTCACGATCAGTATGAAGACAAGCCGGCGTCGTCTTCCTGCTGCGATGACGAGGCGCACGCGTGACGCGAACGGACAATGCGGGCGCGCGTCCCGTTTGCATGTGCCGGCGGAATGCCGCCTCTCCCACTGCATCCCTCGGGGAGAGGCGGCTCGCGCGGCGGACGCGCGGGGCGGCAGCGTGGGCACTGCCCAGTATCGCTCTTGCGTTGGTGCCGAAGTGCCCGCTGTGCATCGCCGCTTATCTCGCGATCGGCGGCGGCCTCGGGATGTCGCTCACTACCGCTACGCATCTGCGGACGGCGCTGGTGTGGCTGTGCTGGAGCGTGCTGGGACTGCTGGCGGTGCGCTTGATGATGCGGTTCGTCCGCGGGACACGTACCTCGCGCAGGCACGAAAGACCCTCTGAAGCGCGCAGAGGAATGACCAGCATTCGCGCGTCTGCGCGCTTCACCTAACCTCTCACTTCACAAATCTCATTGCGCGGTGTATCGGGCAGGTATATAGTCCGGCTTGGTCGAAGGCCGTCTTGCGGCTTCGGCGCCCACCTGCTTTTCGAATAAGGGTCCTTCCCCCTTTTTGCTGACAACCCCCGCAATTCAACCGCTGCCTCTTCACGCTGGAGGGAAGGAATTTTATGTTGAGCAAGACAATTGGATTTGGTGCAGGACTGTGTCTGTGTATGAGTGGGATCTGCGGACTCCCACACCTTAGCGCACAATCGACTGCGGCGGCTTTGAATCCTCCGCCCAAGGTTCTGGTGATCGACGTTGAGAATCTGAAGCCGGGCACGAGCGGAAGCGCCCACCAGAATACGGAAAACGCCTTCGTCACAGCCGCTCAGAAGTCCAAGGTGGCGGAACACTACCTGGCGCTGGACGCCCTCAGCGGGCCGCCGCGCTCGCTGTTCTTCTTCAGCTATGACTCGTTTGCGGCGTTCGAAAAGCAGCATCAGCGGGAGATGGGCGACGCCACCCTCACCGCCGACGTCGATCATGCTTTCGCCGCGGATGGAGAACTGCTCAGCTCGATGTCGAGAAATGTCTATACGCTGCGCGACGATCTGAGCCATAATGCGCCTTGCGCCATTGCGACGATGCGTTACATGCAGATCTCCAGGATCACAATCAAACCGGGACATCAACCGGAGTTTGAGGAATACCTGAAGATGTTCGCGGGCGCTATTGATAAGACGGAACCGGACAGGCATGTCGCTGTCTACCAGAGCGCGTACGGCTGGGAGAACGGCGGCGTCTGGTTGATCATCACTCCGATGAAGTCGCTGGACGAAGTGGACAGGGCCGATGCAAACTCGGCGAAATTCCGTGAAAACATGGGCGATGCCAACATGAAGCACTACCGCGAACTGGCGGCGGAAACGATCGCATCGGGGCAGCGCAATCTGTTCGCGTTCGATCCGGCGATGAGCTATGTCCCGGATGCGTGGGTGACCGCGGACCCGTTCTGGAAGCACAAATAGCCGAAACGTAGCTGGACGGAAGGGCGCTGCCTCGGTGGCGCCCTTTTCTCGTCGCCTCGGATTTGACACAGCCGGTCATCACTCGAAAGACTGGGACGCTCGCGAATCGTCGAAACAGTTGTTCTCGGGGGATCCGTCACGTTGACGAACAGGCTTCTTTACGGCGGCGCTGTCTTTCTCGCCGCATTCCTGCTGTTTCTTGTCGAACCGATGGCCGCCAAGGAGCTCCTGCCCACATTCGGTGGCTCCGCTGCGGTGTGGCTGACATGCCTCGTCTTCTTTCAGACGGCTCTGCTGGCCGGCTACGCTTACGCTCATTGGCTGGCGCGCCCTTCGCGGCAACGCTGGCAGATGCCTCTCCACTTCGCGTTGCTATCGGCAGCAGCACTGATGGCCCTGGTGTGGTCTTTGCGAAGCGGAGGCTTTCGATCTGCCTCATCTCATCCCTTCGGCATGATCTTCCAGGCGCTGCTGCTGTCGATTGGGTTGCCGTTTCTGTTGCTGGGATCGACCAGCCCCTTGCTGCAGGCATGGCTGGCGCGGCTGGAGCATGGTCACATTCCATACCGTCTGTTTGCCTTGTCCAACCTCGCCTCGTTGCTTGCGCTGGCGCTCTATCCCACGCTTGTGGAGCCGTACTTCACATTTCGGACGCAACGAGTTCTATGGAGTTGCGGCTTCGTTTGCTTCGTCGCTGTCTCCGTCAGATTGGCCTGGGCCGCGAGCAAGACCACCAATCCGTCTGACTCAACTGGCAGTGAGCCGCCGAGCGCGCACGTGGAAGCTGCACCGCCGTCGCTCTCACCGTCATCCCCGCTATCATCTTCTTCGCTTTCATCTTCTTCGATGAGAAGCAAATGCCTGTGGCTGCTCCTGCCGCTGGTTGCCGCCATGCAGCTGAGCGCGGTAACGAGCTATCTCACCGCAAACATCGCCGCCATTCCGCTGCTCTGGATCCTGCCTCTCGCCGCGTATCTGCTCACGCTGATCATTGCCTTCGAATACGCCCGGTTCGTGCCGCGGCCGCTGCTCACGCGGCTGCTGGCCGTGATGCTGGCCGGCCTGGCGTACATGATGGCGAATGCGGATGCGTGGCTGCCGATGAGCATAGGCATCGCATTTTTTCTGATCGAGATGTTCCTGGCCTGCCTTTACTGTCACGTCGAGGCCTATGCGCTACGGCCAAGTGCAACCCGGGAGATGACCGTCTTCTATCTGCTGTTCGCGAGCGGCGGCGCCATCGGTTCCTTTCTGATCGGCATTGCGTTCCCGCTGCTGTTTTCTTCGAACTACGACCTGGCGATCTCCTTCCTCGCGACAGCCCTGGTGGCCTTGCTCGTTGTATGGCCAGAGAACTGGTCGCAGCGTGTGCTCTGGTCCGCTGCCGCAGCGATGCTGATCTACGTCATGGTCTTGCTGCACGCGGCTTACCGGCGCGACACAATCTTTGCCGGTCGCAACTTCTACGCCACCCTGCGGGTGAAGCAGAACTACGACAGCAACCAGCATTGGATACGCACGCTGAGCAACGGGACGATACAGCACGGAACGCAGATCTTTTCACCGGAGTTGCGCAGGACGCCTACCACCTACTACGCCGAAGACTCCGGCGCTGGACTGGCGATGCGCTACTGTTGCGGGGAGCGTGCGCGCAATGTGGGCATCGTCGGGTTGGGCGCAGGCACGATGGCGGCCTACGGACGCCCCGGCGACCGCATGCGCTTTTATGAGATCAACCCGGCCGTGCAGCCGATCGCGCAGCACCTCTTCACGTATCTCCGTGACTCCCCGGCCCAGATCACCTTTGCAGACGGCGACGCGCGCGCCTCGCTTACCAGGGAAGCACCGCAGCACTTCGATGTGCTCGTGGTCGATGCCTTCTCCGGCGATGCCATACCGTTGCACCTGCTGACGACGCAGGCGGTTGCGATCTATCGGAAGCACCTTGCGCCCGGCGGCATTCTCGCCTTCCACATCTCGAACCGGCATGTCGACCTGGAGCCCGCGATTTATCTGCTCGCAAAATCCGCGGGCATGCAGGCGCGCACGGTACAGAGTCTTGAGGATGGACGGCGCGGCGAGTTCAACGCCACCTGGGTGCTCGTGACGGACAATGGCGCATTCCTGGCACTGCCGGAGGTTGCGGCGGCTACGAAGCCGACAGAGCAGCGCCCGGGCCTCCGGGTGTGGACGGACGACTACTCCACCCTGTTGGCGCTGCTTCGTTAGAGCGGATTTCCCATAGGTGCATCCTGAACCAACGGAATGGAACGTGGCTTTTCCGTTAAGAAAAGGCCGCTCTGCTTGGAACTCAATGGGACATAGCAATGGGAAATCCGCTCAAAAGCGAAGGGCGCCGCCGCGGCAGCGCCCTTCGATGTGCGTTGATACCACGCTTACTGGTGCGCGCGCGGCTGCTCCTGCGGAACCGGGAGTACGGCGGTGGCGGCGAGCGCTTCGGGTGTCTCTTCCTTCAGCTCGGGCAGTGGTGACTCGAGCGCGATCTTCAGCACCTCATCCATCTGCTCGACGAAGTGGAGCTTCATCACCTTCTTCAGATTTTCAGGAAGCTCGGCAACGTCCTTCTCGTTTTCCTTGGAGAGAATGGCTTCGAAGATGCCGGCGCGGTGTGCAGCCAAAAGTTTTTCTTTCAGGCCGCCGATGGGCAGCACCTTGCCGCGCAGCGTGATCTCCCCCGTCATCGCCAGGTCGCGGCGCACAGGAATCTTGGTGAGGGCGCTGGCTAGCGCAGTTGCTAACGTGATGCCGGCAGACGGCCCATCCTTGGGAATGGCGCCTTCGGGTACGTGCACGTGAATGTCGACGTTGCGATAGAAGTCGCGCGGCAGGCCGAGCTGATGGGCGCGGCTGCGGATGTAAGAGAGTGCGGCCTGCGCCGACTCCTGCATCACATCGCCCAGTTGACCGGTGAGCGTGAGCTTGCCCTTGCCGTCGAGCACCTGCACCTCGGTGGAAAGGATGCTGCCACCCACTTCGGTCCAGGCCAGGCCGGTGACCAGCCCGACTTCATTCTTCTCGTGCGCCTGTGAATCGCGGAACTTCGCCACGCCGAGGAAGTCGGCGATGTTCTCCTTGGTGATGGCTTCCTTGTGCTTCGCGCCGGATTTCACCACGCGGCGCGCCACCTTGCGGCAGACGTTGCCGATCTCCCGCTCAAGATTGCGCACACCTGCCTCGCGGGTATAGCTGCGCACGATCTCGGTAATCGCATCGTCGGAGAAGGAGATGTTTTTGTCCGTAAGGCCGGTGCCCGCAACCTGCTTCTTCACCAGGTACTGCTTGGCGATCTCGATCTTCTCTGCCTCGGTGTAACCGTGCAGCCGAAGCACTTCCATGCGGTCCTGCAGCGGGCCGGGGATGGTGTGCAACACATTCGCGGTCGCCACGAAGAGCACCTGCGACAGGTCGTATTCCACGTCGAGGTAGTGATCCTGGAAGTTCGAGTTCTGCTCCGGATCCAGCACTTCGAGCAGGGCAGAGGAGGGATCGCCGCGGAAGTCCGAGGCCATCTTGTCCACTTCGTCCAGCATGAAGACGGGGTTCTTGGTGCCGGCCTTCTTCATGGACTGAATGATCTGGCCGGGCAGCGCGCCGATGTACGTGCGGCGGTGGCCGCGGATCTCGGCCTCATCGCGCACGCCGCCCAGCGACATGCGAACGAACTTGCGTCCGGTGGCCTTGGCGATCGACATGCCAAGCGAGGTCTTGCCCACGCCCGGAGGTCCGACGAAGCACAGGATGGAGCCCTTCGGATTCTTGACGAGCTGGCGCACGGCGAGGAACTCGAGGATGCGCTCTTTGATCTTCTCCAGGCCGTAATGGTCGGTGTCGAGAACTTTTTCCGCTACGTCGATGGAACGCGTCTCCTTCGACTTCTTCTTCCACGGCACGGCCAGCAGCCAGTCCAGGTAGTTGCGGGAAACGGTGGACTCCGCAGACATCGGCGGCATGGCTTCGAGCTTCTTCAGCTCCTGCGTCGCCTTGTCCATCACATCCTTGGGCATGCCGGCGGCTTCGATCTTCTTTTTCAGGTCGTCGAACTCATTCTTCTCGCCGCGCCCGAGCTCCTTCTGGATGGCCTTGATCTTCTCGTTGAGGTAGTACTCCTTCTGCGCGCGCTCCATCTGCCGCTTCACCCGGCCCTGAATGGAGCGGTCCATGTTCAGCTTCTCGATCTCCATGTCCAGCAGGTCGGCGATGCGCGCCAGCCGCTCGGTGGGATCGAAGAGATTCAGCAGCTCCTGCTTCTCATCGACCGAGAGCTGCAGGTTGGCGGCGATGGTGTCGGCCAGCTTGCCCGGCTCGTCCATGCGAACCGCTGCGACGATGGATTCGTAGTTGAGGCTCTGCTGCAGCTTGACGTACTGCTCAAACAGCCCGGTGACCTTCTGCATCAACTGCTCGGTCTGCGGGCCGGGCGGGGCAATCTTGGGGATCCGCACGGTGGCGACGAAGAAGCCATCCGAGTCGTTGACTTCGGTGGATTTGGCGCGCTCCAGACCCTCAACCAGTACTTTAATGTTCCCGTCCGGCATCTTCACGCTCTGGACGATATTGCCGATGGTGCCGACGGAATAGACATCGTCGGCCTTAGGCTCGTCAATGCTGGCGTCGTGCTGGGTGGCCAGGAAGATACGGCGGTCGCCATTGAGCGCCTCTTCCAGCGCGCGGACGCTCGATTCGCGGCCCACGATGAATGGCGTCATCATGAAAGGGAAGATCACCATCTCACGAATGGGCATCATCGGCAGCTTGCGTGTCTCGCCGCGCTCCCGCGATTCCTTCATCTCTTTGGGCTCTTTCGGTTCTTTGCTGGTTGCCACAAGTGTCCTTCTGCCCACAAATCGCCGGTGAGCATCGGCGTCGACTCCCGTATCGATACAGGGAGCCGTGGCCGGGAGCCTTGCCGCCCGGCCCGTGAGTATTCGATGTCAAAACGCCTGTGGGAGGCTCACCTTCAGGCGAGGAGAACGTGTCGAAACGGATCTCTCGCTATACATCCACTAGTTTCGCTCAGAGCGGCTTCTCCTGACGAAAAAGCCGCGCTGCAGTACCAAGTCCCGCATACCTGAGAATCTCGCTCTAGCCCGCCTTCTCCAGCAACTGCTCGGAGAAGTCTCGCTTCGCGACCATCTCGGCCGTGATATCCAGCTCCTTGATCTGCTTCTTGCTGGGGAGGTGGTACATGAGATCCAGCATCAGTTCTTCCAGGATCATGCGCAGCCCGCGCGCGCCCACCTTGCGGTGCAGTGCCTCGCGCGCCACCGCAATGGTGGCATCCGTGTTGAAGTTCAGCTTCACGCCCTCGTAGTCGAAGAGCTTCTGGTACTGCTTCAGGATGGCGTTGCGCGGCTTGGTCAGGATCTCGACCAGCGCCGCCTCATCCAGCTCGTCCAGGATGCCGATCACCGGCAGGCGTCCCACGAACTCCGGGATGAGGCCAAACTTGATCAGATCCTGGGGCTCGGCCTGCCGCAGCAGCTCGGTGTCGCGCTGCGCAGCGCTCGCGTTCTCCGCCTTGGCCTGCTTCTCGCTCAGCGCCTTGAAGCCCAGCGCCTTCTTGCCCACGCGCCTGCCCACCACCCGCTCGAGACCCACAAACGCCCCGCCGCAGATGAAAAGTATGTTGGTGGTGTCAACAGGGGTGAACTCCTGGTGGGGATGCTTGCGGCCGCCCTGCGGCGGCACGTTGGCTACCGTGCCTTCGAGGATCTTGAGCAGCGCCTGCTGCACGCCTTCGCCGGAGACATCGCGGGTGATCGACGGGTTCTCGTCCTTGCGGCCGATCTTGTCGATCTCGTCGATGTAGATGATGCCGGTCTGGGTGCGCGTCACATCGCCGTCAGCGGCCTGCAGCAGCTTCAGGATGATGTTCTCGACGTCCTCGCCCACGTAACCCGCCTCGGTGAGCGTGGTGGCGTCCACGATGGCGAAGGGCACGTCCAGCATCTTGGCCAGCGTATGGGCCAGAAGTGTCTTGCCGCTGCCCGTCGGCCCCACCAGCAGGATGTTCGACTTCGACAGCTCGACATCGTTGCCACGGGTGCGGTTCATCTGCACCCGCTTGTAGTGGTTGTAGACGGCGACCGCGAGCTTCTTCTTGGTGGTCTCCTGCCCGATGACGTACTCGTCCAGGAACGCCTTGACCTCCTGCGGTTTGGGCAGGTGGGCAGGCGCCGCCCCGGGCTGGGTCTCCGTCCGGTCGTCATCCAGGATGGAGTTGCACACCGCGACGCACTCGTCGCAGATGTACGCACGCGGATAGTCGCTGGGGGAAGAGATCAGTTTGGCTACAGCGTCCTGCGATTTATGGCAGAACGAACAGCGGAGTGTCTCGTCGGAACCCGTGCGCGTTTTCATGGAATCTGCTCCTTCTCGCCGAGGTCCTTGTCGCCCGCTTAAGTACGCGGACGATCGATGATCTCGTCGATGATGCCGTATTCCTTCGCCTGGCGGGAGTTCATAATGAAGTCCCTCTCCACGTCCCGCTCAATACGTTCGAGCGATTGGCCAGTGTGTTTGGACATAACGTTGTTGGTGATTTCGCGAATACGCAGAATCTCGCGAGCATGAATATCGATATCCGTTGCCTGGCCGGAAAGTCCGCCCATGGACGGCTGGTGGATCAGAATGCGCGAGTTGGGCAGCGCAAAACGCTTGCCCGCGGTGCCGGACATCAGCAGAAACGCGCCCATGGATGCCGCCTGACCGATACAGTATGTGACCACATCGTTCTTGATGAACTGCATGGTGTCATAGATGGCAAGTCCGGCGGTAATGGAGCCGCCCGGCGAATTGATGTAGAGCTGCAGATCCTTTTCTGGGTCCTCGCCAGAGAGAAAGAGCATCTGCGCGATCACCAGGTTCGCGATCTGATCGTCGATCGGCGTTCCCAGAAATATGATGTTGTCGCGCAGCAGACGGCTGTAAATGTCGTAGGCGCGTTCGCCCCGGCTCGTCTGCTCGATAACCATCGGTACAAGTGCCATGCTCTTCTTTTTGCTCCTCGCCCGCCGCTACTTTCTGCGGCTGGCTGGTTCTCCTGCATTCAAGAGCGTCTACCGCGCTCCACTCCAATTCGTTCCGTCTACAACTAAAGTCTCTCGTACAAAAGACGCGCAGTCTTGTCTCGCCGAATTTGTTCCCGGATTCTAGCCATCGACCCATCCTGCGTCAATCGCACCCTCAGGGTATCTACCGGTTCACGTAACTGTAGCGAGAGCAACTCCAGCTCCTGGCTGACTTCTTCATCCGAGACGCCGATCTTCTCCGCGTCCGCAATGCGGTCCAGGATGAGCAGCGACTTCACCTCGCTGGTGGCGGATTCGCGCTGCGCCGCGCGCAACCGTGCGAAGTCCAGCCGCTTCATGTCTTCCTCGCGCATGCCCTGGGCCGCCAGGGTGCGCAGCCCGCGATCCAGCCGGGTGTCGATCTGCTGTTGAATCATCGACTCAGGGACGGGGAACTGAAAGCGTTCGCTCAATGCCGTCAGCAGGCGGTCGCGCGTCTCCGTCTCCGTACGGCGATCTTTTTCGGTCTGCAGATTCTCGCGGAACTTGGTGGTGAAGTCCTCGTAGCTTGAGTAGTCTCCGAGCTCTTTTGCAAAGTCGTCGTTTAACTCTGGCTGGACCCGCCGCTTGATCGCTTTCACGGTCACGTCGTAGGCGACGCTCTTTCCCGCAAGCCGCTTCTCCCCGAAGTCCTCGGGGTAATTCACTTCGAACTTCAGCTCCTGCCCGACGGTGGCCCCGCGTAGTGCGTCGGTAAAGGAAGCGAGGGTATTCGATCCGCCAACCTCGAGCATGACGTCCTCGCCCGACAGCGGAGCGTTGCTGGATGCGCTCTCGCCTTCGCCCGGCTGCTGCACGCTGCCCGTGAAGGTAATCTGTGCCCAATCGCCATCCACCAGGGGGCGTTCCTCTTCCACCGGCTCCATAGTGGAGCGGGAGTCGCGCACGCGCTCCACTTCGGCCGCGAACTCCTCGTCGGTAAAGGCAGGGCTCGGCTTTTCCACCTTGATGTCCTGGTAACCCTCCGCCGAGAACTCGGGCATTACTTCAAAACTGGCCTTGAACCAGAGCGGTTGGTCGTCCTCCATCTTCATATCGACGACCTGCGGCTGCGAAACCAGGCGGAAGTTGCCCTCCGTGATCGCGCCCTGGAAGTGCTTCGGCATCACCGCCTCCAGGACCTCCTGGCGAATGTTCTCGGCGAAGCGCGCGCGAATCAGCGACTCCGGAACCTTGCCGGAGCGGAAGCCAGGGATGCGGGCCTGCTTCTGGTAGCGCTTCACGGTCGAGCGCATGGCCTTGGAGACCTCGTCGGCCGGAATCGTCACCTCAACCGAGCGCGTGACCTCGGGATTGAAGGTGGGTCCCTGCTGGTGGGTGTGGCCTTCGTGGCTCGTGATCGTGGCCGTCGTGATCGTGCTGGTGCCCCTGTTCCTGGGCACTTTCTGCCTGCACCGCGGGCGTGGTCTCAGGGGTGGTCGGGGTCTCGGCTGTCTCTGGGTTGCTCAACTCTTGGGTACTCAAAGTGCTCAATTGTGCCTTCCGTGAATGTCTGCGCCTGGACAGTTAGATGGGACGGGTGGCCTGGTGGACGCAATTGCGCGCCAGACCATGCTGGAGACAGGCGGCCTGGATTCAATGGTAAGAGGCTTTCGGAAGGGGGTCAAACGGCGCGAGGGCTTAAGTCCAGGCGGGAGTAACGATATTGCGCCAGCAGACCGGAAATGGGCCGAACTTCCGGCAGCCCGGATCTCAGGCCGCGGGACGTTCTATTGGTAACGCGGGACGCACATGGCCGAGGAATCGCGGATCGGATGCCCCGCAGGCGAGGAAGTTCGCCCGCGCCGTGGAGAGGCTCAACACGCCATTGGGACCGCCGCGGACCACATCCGCATCCGCTTCGTCCTGTCCATCGTCCTGCCACCAGCAGACGGGGCATAGCTCAAAGACTCCGGGAACCGTGAGCGTCCGGCATCCGCAGCAGAGGCAACGCACATTTGCGCTTCGCATACTGGTCTAAGACGGCGAGTCCGGCCCGGAGTTGCAGGAAATTGTCGTGAGGATCACGTGACCTAGGTCACGTAACAATCGAGGAGATTCCAAAACAGAAGGGGCACCACGACGAATTGCCGTGACGCCCCTTTCGTTGTAGAAAAAGTTATTTTGCAGCCGGCGGCGTGAACAGCTCCAGCTTTACCTTCCACGTCACGGACGCGCCGGGCTTGAGCGTGACCATGCCGGTATCCATGCCGTGCCACTCCTTGCCGAAGGGATCGGCGAAGTTGAACTGCTCTTCGATCGCGGTGAAGTTTTTCCCGGGATCGGTGGGCGCGTAGACCTGCACCGTCTTGATCTCCGGCGACTCTCCCATCACATGGATGCCGTAGTTCGAAGCCGGATCGGTCAGCCGCACATCGACCGCGCCATCGGTGCGTGTGAGCTTCGAGAAGTTGTCGTCCAGGAACATGCCGTCGAGCGGCACGCCTTCGGCCGCGTTGAAGTCGTACTTCGTGCCCTTTACCGGCTTCAGCTTGCCGGTGGGGAAGACGTCATCGTAGTTGTTCACCACTGCCATCTCCGCTGCGGGCACATGCAGCCGCGCCTGGGTGCGATCGCCCGAGGGAATCGCAAAGTACGGATGCCAGCCAATGGACATCGGCTCCTCCTGATCGCCGACGTTCTTCGCC
Organism: uncultured Acidobacteriaceae bacterium; assembly: GCA_963815025.1. Lineage (GTDB taxonomy): Bacteria > Acidobacteriota > Terriglobia > Terriglobales > Acidobacteriaceae > KBS-83. The sequence goes on from CAWFFD010000004.1 coordinate 369,115, forward strand.
GTGATCGTCGCCGTCACGTCTTTGCCCGCAAGCTCGATGGTGAAGTCGAGATCGGTCTTCGAAAGCCAATGGCCGCCGAAGTCGCCGCCGTGAATCGTGCCCGTGACGGTCTGGCCATCCGCGGAATCGGCGACCTTCACGTCATCCGTCTTCGAGGCGACGATCAGCCCGTGGATCGAGTGCACCTCCGCGCCCGGCTTCTTGCCGGAGAAGTTCGCGGGCAAGTGTCAGCGTCTTGCCGTGCCAGGATGTGGTGATCGACTGCTTGTCAGCCGAGAGCTTGCCGCGAATGCGGTTCGGATACGGCACCAGGAACGCGCCGCCGAAGGAGAAGGACGCGTTGCCGAACTTGTCGTCACCCGTGCCGGTCAGCTTGGTCTGCGCTTCACTCAGCGAAGGCGAGAAGAGGATGTTGGTCGTGCCCTTGCCGGGAAGGTTCGCGGTGAGCTGAAAGAGATTCATGCCGCGCCCGGGAATGATGGTGGCGGAGAGGAACTCGGGTGCGCTTCCGCCCGACGTGGCTTTGCGCTGCAGCGTGACAACATCTTCGCCGTTGATCTGCGGAACTGCGGCCGGCACATTCGTCGGATTGACCGACTCAGGCGGCGTCGAGGATTTGCAGCCGCCGGCCAGCAGCAAAGTGGCGGCCAGCAACAGTGCGCCGGATGCATATTTTGATGCGAAGTTTCTTGTCACAACAAACGAAGCGGACACAGGCATGGATTCGATCCTCTGAAAGGGAAGAGTTGGCATCGCAACGGCCAGGCCGCCGGAAGCGCACCCATTCTACGCCGGAGTCGTCGAACTGGATTCGTTCGTAGCTATTCACGCTCGCAATGGCTTGTTTCATCGGAGACGATGATGATTTCCATGCCGCGAGTGGATCGAAACGCGAGCGAGCAAACACGCCAGGAATTCTGTTCGCCCTGCTCCCATGCAAAGAGTGTTCCTTTGCCGCGGCTTCCGGAAACAGGGATCTCAAGATCAGCAGTTCCTCCCTCGTTCCCTCCAATCACGCGACCATGCACCAGGACCCCCATGGAGAGTGGCCTCCCGACCGCCTCATCCAACAGGCCTGAATTTTGAGCTGTCTCTGTTGCGAGCAGCGCCAGCCGCCTATTGGCACCGTAGTGATGGAGCATGGCCAGAGAAAGGATGACGACTACCAGAGCGAACATGAAGCCCGGCCAATGTCGAGCATTGCTGGTCACCTTGCACGTCCACCATGTGTGAGCTTCTATGTGTGATCTTCCGCGTCACCGGAAGCGCACTCATTCTACGCGGGTCTATCAGCAGCGAGGCAGCGCAGTGGCAAAGCCTTCCAGCCACTCCGCCTGCTCCGGCGTATCCGGTACCTGCAAGCCGCGGCCCTTGGAGATGAGACAGAAAGCCCGTTCCGGCGAGATTCCTTCCACGCACAGAACCGCGGCGAGCAGCAGCGCTGAGCGGCCGATGCCAGCGCAACAGTGCGCGCCGATATTCTTTCCGTGGCGGCGCTCCGTTGCCAGCGCCTCCGCCAGCTCCTGCAACTCGCGATAGCACGCGGGCACGCTGTGGTCGGGGATCGGGAACGATCGAAACTCCAGGCCTGCTTGGTCGCAATGCATAGGCTCGTGCGCCAGTCCCAGCTCCGCCGCTTCTGCCTTCGTCAGCAGCGAAACCAGGATGTCGATTCCGTCGCGGCGAAGCGCGCTCAAATCATGCGCGAGCCATTCCGCAGCGCGCGGGCGCTGCACAATGGCCAAACGTCCATTGGCCCCTGGATTGATCCAGAAGACTGTCATCGTTCTTCCATCCTCGGTAAGCGTCTCGGCCCATGGGGCTGCACCCCCACGACGCGTGGATACACTAAAGACCGTGCAACTCTGCGAACGTCACCCGGTCGCAGCGATTTGGCGTCACTTCGGACCTGCTTCCGGCCCGTCTTTCCATTACGTTTTTAACCCAAACAAGGTTCCATGTGCCGGATTTCCGGGCCGGCACTCTCTAGAAGACCCGTCGCAGACGGGGTACCGGGAATGTCACTAGAATATTTGAGATTCCCTCCGCCGTGATTCATGTCGCCTGAGCTTGCCGCCCAATCCGCATTCGACGCGCTTAACCAGCGTGTCGGTTCTCCTTTTGACGCGCTCAATGCGCGCGTCGTCGCCTGCGAGCGCTGCCCGCGCCTGCGTGCCTATTGCGCCGAAGTCGCCCGCACGCGCCGCCGCGCCTATCGCAACGAGACCTACTGGGGACGGCCGGTTCCCGGCTTCGGCGATCCCGCGGCCCGCGTCCTCATTCTCGGACTTGCGCCCGGCGCCCACGGCTCGAACCGCACCGGTCGCCCCTTCACCGGCGACGGCTCCGGCGATTTTCTCTATCCCGTGCTCTACGAGGCCGGATTCGCCTCCCAGCCTGCGGCGCGCAGCCGCGATGACGGCATGAAGTTGCGCGACGTCCTGATCACCTCCGTTGGCCGCTGTGCGCCTCCCGGCAACAAGCCCGCTCCGGATGAACTGGCGAACTGCGCAAGCTGGCTGGATGAAGAGATCGCGCTGCTCACCCGCCTGCGTGTCGTGGTATGCCTCGGCCACATCGCCTGGAACGGCTACCTCCAGCATCTGCGGCGCAAGGGGCATACGTTCCGTGCGAGTGACTACCCATTTCGTCACGGTGTCGAGTACGAAATGCCGGATGGTGTGACGCTCCTGGGAAGCTACCACCCGTCGCTGCAGAACACCAACACCGGCCGGCTGACCCGCGAGATGTTTCTGGATATCTTTGCGCGCGCGCGGTTGTTCGCGTCGCGTGGTTCAAAGCGTAGTTCAAAGCGTGGTTCAAAGAAGGTGGCACGCGCATGATCGTCGCGCTCTGGCTCGTTCCCCTGCTGCTGGCCGCCGCGGCATTTCCGCGCTGGCCCTGGAGCCGCCAATGGGGATATGTGCCGTCGGCGGGACTGCTGTTGGCTGCGCTGCTCGTCCTGGCGATGCACCTGAACTACATCATCTAACTGCATGATCTAACTACATGATCTGAAACGCGACGCTCACGGATGCGGTGGCACCACCGACTGCCAGTGGAAGCCGCTGCAGAAGAAGAGCCGCGCCGTCTGGTTGGCGGGTCTCGAGATCAGCAGCATGCCTTCGGTCGTGCACGCGCCGCCTGCCCGAATGGCCGAGTCCGTGGATGTGACCGCGCCCTGACCCAGCTCGAGCGGCCCGCTCAACTGCGCGCTCTTGGCGCGCACGGTTCCGTCCACCGAAACATCGCCCGCCAACTGCGTCTCGCCCAGCACGCCGGGCGGAATCTCAGGACTGCCGTTGTAGCAGAAGACATGCGCGCTGATCTTGCCCTCGCTCACGCGCGAGAATGCATCGCGCAACACCACTCCGCTCGGTCCGCCGCGCAATCCGGGAAGCGCGTTCACCGCGCAGCCCGTTCCTGAGGCTTTCGCCGGCCCCTCCTCATAATTGCCCTCGATGAAGAAGCCCGCCCCGTTGCCCAGCTCGACTTCGGATCGATAGCCCGCGCTGCCGTTTACCGTGAAGTAGTTGCGAACGACGTGAATATCGAAGACCTTGTCACCGGCGAGGCCCGCGGCAATGGCGACTCCGCGCGATTCGAAGTAATTCCCCTCCACCAGCGTGTGCGCGTCCCATCCCAGGAACAGGTCGCCTGTGCGGTTTCCTTCAAGCACATTGTCGCGATACACATTCGCCAGCCCGCGCGTCGCCGGTGCATGGCCATTGTGGCTGTAGACGCCCCAGTCATTCTGGAAGATCTCGTTGTTCGTCACGTGGATCGCATTGGGCGCAAAGTGCGGAATCGTCACCATGTCGATGCCATGTTGATTGCCATAGATCGCATTCCTGAAAATCTGCACGCTGTTGGCGCCGCTCAGCTCGATGCCGTTGCCCTTGCTGAAGCCGGAGATGCGCATCCCGCGAATGGATAAGGTGTTGCCCGGAAGCAGGTGGATGCCGTTCTGCGCGGCCGCGTCGCCGACCAGCTTGCACCCGCCCTCACCATCGATATCGAGTTCAAGCCCGGCGCCTTGATTCGGGTCCAGCAGAATCGCGTCGCCGCTGCCGGTATAGTGCAGCGTGGCGCCGGCATCGCACGTCAAATGCTGTCCCGGCCGTGTGAGCTTGATGGTGGTGGCGAAGCTGTAGCTCCCCGCGGGAATGTGTATCGTGCCGCCACTCGCAGGGAGCGCGGCGATCTCGGCATTCACCTTGGCGCCAATGTCTGCCTGTGCGAAAGCAGCACACGCGAACCATGCACACACGCAGAGCGCAGAAGCGCAGCGAAGCATCTTCATGCTCTTACCATAACGCGATGCGAAGGGAAGGCGGATGGAGCGGGAGACCGGGATCGAACCGGCGACATTCAGCTTGGGAAGCTGACGTTCTACCACTGAACTACTCCCGCCTGACGATGCCATTATAGCCAAAGGCGGAAGGCTCTTCGGCCCAGGGTGATAATGGGGCATGGCGACGGCAGGCTTTGGCGGATTGCAGGTGTTGGCGCTGGAAAGCCGTCGCGCACCGGAGATCGCGAAGCTGATCCGCGCGAGTGGCGGCGAGCCCATCGTGGCGCCTGCCTTGCGCGAGATTCCGCTCGAATCAAACCAGGAGGCGCTCGAATTTGCCGCGCGGCTCTTTGAGGGCGAGTTCGATCTCGTCATCTGTCTCACCGGAGTCGGCATGCGCCGCCTCACCGAGATCGTTGCGTCGCGCTACGATCGCGCGCGTTTTGTGGAAGCGCTGCGCTCTGTCAAGATCGCGAGCCGCGGTCCCAAGCCGAACGCCGCGTTGCGCGAGTTAGGCGTGCCCATCACAGTCACCGCGCCGGAGCCGTGCACCTGGCGTGAATTAATTGCCGCGATGGACAGCGCCTTCGGTTCTTCGCTTCGAGGCATGCGCGCTGCGGTGCAGGAATACGGCACATCCAACCCGGAGCTTCTGGCCGCACTCGCGGAGCGCGGCGCCGCGTGCACGCGGGTTCCGGTCTATCATTGGGCGCTTCCGCTGGATCTTGAGCCTCTGCGCAGTGCGGTCCGGTCGATCGTCGCCGGCGCCATCGATGTCATTGTCTTCCTCACCGCAGTGCAGGCCGTGCATCTGGTCGAGGTGGCAGAGCAGATGGGCGTGAAGGACGAGCTGCTGCGCGCGATGCGGAAGACCGTCATTCTCTCCATCGGACCAAGCACGACACAGGAGCTGGCAAGAATCTGCGTTCCGCCAGACTTCGAGCCCTCTCACCCCAGGATGGGCATCCTTATCCACGAAGCTGCTGCGCGCGCGATCGATCTGCTCAGCGCGAAGCGGCGCGAAGATCACATTCAGCTTCCGTGATGCTATCCCCCTGAAGTAAAGTTCTCCTCGAGCGATGTACGGGCCCCCGATCCCTGCTATGCGCTATGGGAGCGAGTACGGATGCCGAAGAACCTGATCCTGTGTGCTGACGGTACATGGAACACCCCGCACGGGGTGGAGGTCGCCGTCAACGATACAAACGTGCGCAAAATCTTCTGCGCGCTGGCAAACGACGAGACACAGCGAGCTTTTTATGACAGCGGCGTCGGCACGAACGGCACGCCGATCGACCACCTCGCCGGTGGCGCCATGGGCGAAGGGCTCTTTCAAAAGATTCAGGAGTGCTATCGATACCTGACGGATGCGTGGTCTCCGGGCTCCTCGATCTACCTCTTCGGATTCAGCCGCGGCGCCTTCACGGTGCGAAGTCTCGGCGGCATGATTGCGCGCTTTGGGCTGCCTACGAAGAATCTTGACAATGAAGCGGCAGCGCGCGTCTTCGCCGCCTATCGCGAACGCGACCCGGAGAAGCAGGCAGCCATGAAGCTGCAACTGGAGTTGCAGTACGACATCCAGGGTGCAACGGTGCGCATGATTGGTGTGTGGGACACGGTCGGATCTCTCGGCATTCCCGGACTCATCTTCGAATTGTTCGATGAAAAGAAGTACGGCTTCCTCGATACCGCGCTTCATCCCAACGTGCAGAACGCATACCACGCCGTTTCGATTGACGAGCGTCGCATGCAGTTCGCGCCGACGCTCTGGACCAACCCGGATGGATCGGATCGCGTGAATGACGCCCAGGTCGAGCAGGTCTGGTTTCCCGGCGTGCACTGCGATGTGGGAGGGAGTTACTCCCCGAGCGATCTGTCGGATATTCCCCTGGCGTGGATGATTCGCAAGGCGACGCAGTGTGGAGTGAGCTTCACGCAGAAAGCTCTCGATCAATATCTGCCGGTGGACCCCCGCAAGGTGACGGCGGAAGCCCACGACGAATGGAAGCTCATACCCTGGGGCATCGCGAAGCATCGCACGGTACCACAGCGATCGTTCATGGCAAACAGCGTGCAGGCCCGGCTCGACAAGTCCGCCGCGTACCGGCCGCCAAACCTGAATCTCTCCGACGGCCAACTGCAGGGATATGGAAGTACCGACGTTCTTGGCTGAGCACGACGCCAGAACCCGTTTCTCATTGCACCGTCGTCGTGCCCGCGGGTGAGGACAAGGCTGCGATGTGCCTGCTGCTCTCTGTCATGCGATTCCAGATCTCCTCGAAGCGTGGATCGCTGCGCGATCCCGACCACCTGGGATCGGTCGTGATCGAGATCAAAAACGACGAGCGCGCCGCGTATGCCCGGTTCAGCCACGCATAGGTATTGTCGTAATCCTTGAGCCCAAGATAGACGACCGCTATAAGGTACGGGTCCACGTAGGTGGTTGCGGACTCCTGCTGCAGGCGCGCCACCGTCGCAAGCGCTGCTCGCCGGTCGCCCGATAACGCCTCGCTGTAGCCAATCTCTGCCGTAATGATGGGTGGCTCAAAGCCATTCATGGCCTTGAAGCGCCGCAGCGTCTCCAGCGCTTCGCTATAGTGACCTTCCCGCGCCAGCGATCGGCCAAGTCCCCAGTAGGTGACGGCGGCCTGCGGGTCCGCAGCGATCGCCTCACGGTAATAGCGGATGGAATCGGCGTAACGGCCGGCATAGTAGGAGACACAGCCCAACTCGTTGATCAACCCCGGCGAGTGCGGATCGAACTCCAGCATACGGTGCAGATCTTCCTCCGCGTGCCGCATGTGCTCCTGGTCGCCCAGCAGATGCAGATGTGCGGTGCAGCTCAGCGCGCGGATCGCGCTCTCCCGCGCATCCGCTGCCGCCAGTTCTTTCTCGGCCGCCCCGTAATCCCAGTCGTATACCAGGTGAATCAAACCCAGCGTGCCATGCGCCTCGTGTATGGATGGGTCGATTGCCAAAGCCCGCTCGGCGTCCTGGCGTGCGAGTGGCATGTGATCGCGTGCGGGCTCGTAGTAGAGACCGAGGAGCGTGTGACTATTTGCCATGGCGGAGTAGGCCAGCGCGAACTGCGGATCCTGCCGGATAGCTTCCTCGTAGTTCAGCAGAGCCGCGTGCATCCCCTGCGGGCTCGGATCGCGCGCCGCGGAGTCGCCGCGAAGGAAGGCCTGGAACGCAGCCGGACTGGTGGTAATTGGCTTCTGCGCACCGGCGGACTGGCGCGCGTCCAGCTCGATGCCCAGTCCCTGGATGACATCCTGAACGACGTCCGCCTGCACGGATGGCATGTCCGATTCGTCCGCCATGTACTGGCTGCTGCGCAGGATCGTCCCATTCGCATTACTCAATTCAGAGTCCAGCACCAGCCGTCCCTCCGAATTGCGCCGCAGCTTGCCCACCAGCAGGACTTTGACGCCGAGCTGGCTTACCACCGCCTGCCTGCTTGCGCGCTCGACCGCCGTGCGGGCCATGACGTGGAGGCGAGGCAATTCCGAGAGCTGGCGGATAAGGTTATCCGTCAGGCCGTCAGTCACGTAGTTATTGGCATCACTCCCGGTCTGGTTGGAGAAGGGAAGTACTGCAAGCACGATCGGAGCCTTCGCCGAAGCCGCGGACCGTGGATGCCGGGTGTGGCCGAGAAGCGCCCAGCCAAGGAACCCGCAAAGGACCAACGCTGCCGCCAACTCCCAGCGCAACATCCGGCGCAGGATGCTGGGAGCTGGCGCTTGAGCAGCAGGAAGCTCCGCAGTCGATGGTGGCACTTGCCCAGTCGCCGCAATGACTCTCTCCGGCCCTCTTTCCGGATCGGCCGGAGTCGAAGCGCTTCCGGACACTTCGCGCTCGACGAAGGTGGCGCGATAGCCGCCCTTGGGCATATCGATGACGAGCGTGTCGTTCTGGCCCTGCCCGGCGTAATACTCGCGCAGCCGCGCGCGCAGGCGTCCGGCCTCCACGCGCACCGTCGCGTCAATCGCCGGATCGTAGGAAGGATCGCGCTCAAAGACCTCGACCGCGATCGCGTATTCCTTCAGCGACTCGTGCGCCTCTTCGCAGGAGTTCTCCACCACGTAGCTCAGGAATCGCTGACTGCGATGGGAGGTGGCGAACGGCGCCGACGCGAGAATGCGCTCCAGCTCGGCGCGTACGGCCTGCGGTTCCGGCATGAGATGAGAGGCCATGACAGATTTCAGCAATTCCTAAAACGCTCATTTCAAAGGGACGGGAAACGTAACTTACGGGCCGATACTTCCTTGTAACTCGCATCCTGCTCAAGTCTGTGCAACGTAAGCAGCCACCTATGACTGCCTGCAGGAAATGCGAGGCCAAAAAACATGATCAGCAGCCGGAATTCTCTGCTCCTGCTCTCCGCCACGTTGCTGGCGGCAAGCATACTGCCCAACACGAGCCATGCTCAAGTAACTTCCACCCAGACTGTGGTCGCCACTGGTCTCAACGGGCCGCGCGGCCTCAAATTCGGTCCGGACGGCATGCTCTATGTAGCCGAAGCAGGAACCGGTGGCACCACCTCGACCATCGGCCAGTGCGTGCAGGTTTTGCCCCCAATCGGCCCTTACAAGGGCGGCAACACGGGCCGAATCTCGCGGATTGACAAGAAGGGCAATCGCACGACGGTCGCCTCCGGATTCCCGTCCTCTGTGGCCGCAGAGGGCGACCTCCAGGGTGTTGCCGACATTGCCTGGGTGGATGGACAACTCCTTGCGCTCCTGGCCGGGGGCGGTTGCTCTCACGGCAACGCGGGCAGTCCGAATGGGATCGCCCTGGTGAACACACATACCGGTTCGTGGAAGCTCGAAGCAGATCTGAGTCATTTCGTTCAGACGCATCCGGCAAAGTATCCGGATGCGGCGGACTTTGAGCCGGATGGTGTCTTTTACAGCATGGTCGCCTATCAGAACCGCCTTTATGCCGTTGAGCCGAACCACGGGCAGGTGTTTTCCGTCGGCGGTCCCAACGACATCTACACCGCCCTCGACGTCTCCGCCTCCCAGGGTCACATCGTTCCGACAGCGATCACCGAACGGGACGGCAACTTCTTCCTGGGCAATCTCAACCTGTTTCCCATTGAACCAACCTTCTCCCGCATGCTCGAGCTTTCCCGGGTAGCCTGCAATCCGGCTCAGGAGCTGATCGATGGCGGTGGGCCGCGTTCCTTGCACATCATCGCGTCCAAGGCCGGTTTCACCACAGTGGTTGGAGCCGAATTTGGCCCAGATGGACTGCTCTATGTGCTCGAATTGTCCGATGCCGCAGGGTTTCCCGCCCCGGGCAACGGCAAAGTCGTGCGCGTAAAGTACGACGGCACCATCGAGGACGTGGCGACAGGTCTATCAGTCCCGACTGCGATGACCTTCGGGCCTGACGGCAAGCTCTATGTCTCGAACTGGGGCGCAGCTCCCGCAGGCAACGGCCAGATCGTGAAGATCAACATCTGGTAAGCGGGCAAGACGTTTGAACGGTGGGAGGCGCGAACGCGTCGAACACCTTATTTACCTCTTCTCCAGTTACTTAACCGTACGGAGAAAGCTACAGACGCAATCTCCGGGAGGAACTATGAAATCATTCAAGCAAAACCCGCCAATGAGGTTCATGGCCCTGGCATTTGTCTGGGCTTCGATTCTGCTGATTCCGACATTCGCTCCGGCACAGGACTGGCGAGTGCAAGTCGGAGCCCAGAGTAGGGACAAGGCGCTCCAGGTTATCGCTTTCCTGCCGAATGAAATTTGGATTCATGCCGGCGACTCGATAGCTTTTAAGGTCGCAACCGACGAACCGCACACAGTTACATTTCTGATGCCCAACCAGGTGTTTCTGCCCTTCTCTGTCGGCTGCCCAGGCACAACTCCGAGCGGCGGCCCGGTAGATGGATCGAGCTGTGTGAATAGCGGCCCACTGTCAAAGGGGCAGAGCTACTCGATGACGTTTCCGGAGCCCGGAAACTACAAGCTCGTCTGCTTGTACCACCAAAACCATACCGCTGTGATCCACGTTCTCGATCTCTCCGCGCAGCTTCCTCACGAGCAGGCCTTCTACAGCGCCGAAGCCGCGGATATGCAAAGGAATCTGCTCTCTTCCGCCGACAACATGATGGATCATGACATGGGTAGCTCCCCGGGCGTGACCGCGGGAACGGGCGCGATCGTCGCGACGGGCGGCGGTTCCGATACGTTGTCAATCATGCGTTTCATGCATCCAGACAAGATCGTTCATGTCAGGGAGACGGTGGAATGGACAAACGACGATCCGATCACCCCGCATACAATCACATTCGGGGTTGAGCCGGCGGACCCCATGCCCCCTTCTACGAACGTGACCATGGATCCGGACGGAGCGCTGCACGCTACGGTGAGTTCGCCAAAAGACAACGTGCACTCGGGCTTTATCGCCGCAGCTCCACAGAACCAGTTCGGCTTGCCGCAACCGCCGGTGAGCATAACTCGCTTCCGCGTGACGTTCACGCGGCCGGGCATTTTCGAGTACAAATGCGCGCTGCATGACAATCTGGGGATGGTCGGCAGAGTCATCGTTCTGCCGTGAGCAAGAGATGGTTTCCGCCGCGTCCGGTTTCCACGCCGGGCGCAGTGGACAAGACGTTTGAACGGTGGGAGGCGCATACGGACAAGCGAATCCACAGCGCCTCCCTTTTTTTCTTACGAAGTCTCTCCCGTTGTGACCACCCTCACTTCGCCAGATCCGGCCAGTGCCGTCGGATGCGGGCGGCCACCTCAAGCGCATCGACGGCAGGATCGACCGGAGACTCCGTGTCCACATCGATCACCGGAGAAAGGCCAATAGGGCGATCGAACTCTTTCAGCAACTCGGCGGACATCGTCTTCATGCTGTGCGCCGGATGATGGCGTTCCCTTTCTGCACGCTCCCGAAACCGCCGCTCCGCTTCCTCCGGCGTGCAATGGCAGTAGATCTTCGAGCTTCCGCCCCGCGAGCGCCATAGAGCGTGCGCGTTCGGATGATCACTTCCGGGACGGAAGTTCGCTTCCAGAATCACCTGCGGGCAGCCGGCGGCCAGCGGCCATAACAGATCCATGGCGGCTCGGCTCAGCAGGCGGGAGAGCTCGCGGGCAATTGAGGTTGCCGCTGAGATGAGCCCCGAGCGAATCGAACAGACGACTCCTTGATCGTGTCCTTCGAGATCAGCGGGTAGCCAAGAATCTGTGCCAGCGCGCGAGCCAGCGTGCTCTTGCCGCTGGCGGGCGAGCCGCTCACCAGCAGGATCGAGCTGATGCGTGGATTGCGGCACGCACACTCACTCGGATAATTCAGAGGTCACTTCCGCGCCCTTGCCGCTGTCTGGAATCGTCGCAAGCATGGCGTGGCGCTCCGCGTTGTAGGTGGCCAGCGTTCCGTCTGCGCCTTCCGCCTTGGTGGATGGTCCGCCGTAGACCTCGATGTGCAAGGCATGCCACCACGGCGCGTAATCGCCTTCGCGCGGCGCGGCCTTCACCGTCACCGTATCGCCGCTCACCGTGCAGGAGAACTGCTCGCGCATGAACTCGCCCTTCTTGTAGTTGAGCGTGACCCCGTCGTCCAGATACACCGATCCCGCGCAGGGCTGCGGGCCGCTCTCGTTCGGTCCATTTTGCGGTAGGTACACCCGCAGCGTCAGTGGACCCTGCGGCGTCTCTTTCGTGCTCTGTGTCAATGGCTGCGATCGGCAGGATCGCGCCCTTCGCGCACATAGACCGGCAGCACATCCACACTCGGCGTCACGCGTAGCGGCTCCATCAGCCGCGCCATCTCTTCCTTCGCCGCGGGCTGTTCCAGGTCGCGGCTGCTCATCTTCGGCAGCGGCGGCAGTCTTCTCGCCGCTCCAGTAGTCGTACCAGGTGACCGGCGGCAGTTGCACGAAGTAATCGTCCAGCTCATCCGGATACGGCGCTGGCGCGACCAGGATGTCGGGGCCGAAGAGAAACTCGCTTGCCGCATCCAGATCCATCGGATGCTTGTCCGGCGTCGCATCGGGGAAGTCGACGAAGATCGGCCGCACAATCGGCACGCCGGTCCGAGTCATCTCCTCGGTCGTGGTGTAGAGATACGGCATCAGCCGGTAGCGCTCTTCGATGTAGCGGCGGCGGATATTCTCCTGGGCCACGCCATGAACCCACGGCTCCTGATACGCGGTGCCCTTGGCGGTGTGGTCGCGATCGATAGGCTGGAAGGCTGCGATCTCCAGCCACTTCGTCAGCAGATCCGGCTGCGGCGTTCCCGCGAATCCGCCCACGTCCGCGCCCACCATCGCAAAGCCGCTCAGCCCAGATGTTCTCGATCATCGGCGTCGTCATGCGGAGATGGTTCCAGGTGCTCGAGTTGTCGCCCGTCCACGTCGCCGCATAGCGATGACCGCCCGCATAGCTGGCGCGCGTCATCACGAATGGCCGGATATTCGGAGCGAGCTGCACCATGCCGTCATGCGTCGCTCGCGTGTTCTCCATGCCGAAGACGTTATGGATCTCCAGGTGCGTCGCCGTGCGCTTCTGGAAGCCCGGCTCATCGATGCGGTGCTGCACGTCGTCCGGCATGGTCTTCGACGGCACGTTGAAGACCGAGGGCTCGTTCATGTCGTTCCAGAAACCCGCAACACCATCCTTCATGAACGGGCCGAGAACAGCGTGCCCCACCACTCGCGCGTGCTCGCCTGAGTGAAGTCGGGAAAGACCGATGGCCCCGGCCACACCGGCACCACAAATGTCGAGCCATCCGGCATCTTCACGAAATGGTCGCCCGCCAACCAGTGTCATAAGGCTTGTAACCGGCATCCGGCAGCTTCGCCACGTGCAGGTCCACGATCGCCACCGTGCTGAAATGCTCCGCAGCCAGATCCTTCACCATCTGCTCAAAGTGCGGGAAGCGCTCGGCGATCCACGGTGAACGGCCGGTTGTCCTGCTGGTAGTCGATGTCCAGCCAGATCACGTCGGCTGGAATATGATCCGCGCGCAGATGCTTCGCAATGTTGCGCACCTCCGACTCCGGATAGTAGCTGTAGCGCGACTGCTGATAGCCCAGCGACCACTTCGGCGGCAGCGGCGAGTGCCCCACCAGCCAGGCCCACTCGCCCAGCACCTGCTTCGGGTCGGGACCATAAAGGATGTAGTAGTCCAGCGGGCCGTTGGGCGCGGTGAAGCTCCATGCATCGCGCTGCACCTTGTTGAACTCCCAACTCGTCCGCCAGGTGTTGTCCAGAAACAGCCCCGCGGCGCGCCCTTCATTGAAGGTCAGCACAAACGGGATCGACTTATAGATCGGGTCGGTCGACTCCTGGAAGCCGAACGAGTCGGTATTCCACATGGTGAAGGCTTCGTTGCGCCGGTCCAGCGGCCCCGTCTTGTCGCCCAGCGCGAAGTAGTGCTCGTCCGGCGGCGAGACCTTGGTGACACGGAAGCCCTTGTCCCCATGCTCGTCGTTGTAGTATTCGACCGGCCGCCCCGGCTCGTCCTGATCGATGACATGGCCGTCGATATCGGTGACCTTCAGCGCCATCGTCGCGCGATCCACGCTCACGATGAGCTTCGCCGGTCTTGAAGCCGACCGCGTCGCCGCTATTTGCCGCCGTCACAGTTACCTTCGCCGTGCGCGCCTCCGGCAGCACCGCCCATGAGGCATCTTCCGGCAGCGTCCCCTCCGGCCCCACGCGCACCCGCAGCACATCGTCACGCAGCGCCGTGATCTGCATGACGGCGCTGCCGCTGTGCAACTCGATACCGTTATCGAGCGCCTTCGCCGCCGTGACGCGGTCGAGCGTCAGCGCAGCTCGCGCCGCCGCCTTCGGAGCAGCATGGGCCGGCGCCGCAGCAAGCCCGGCAGCAGCAGCGCGGCGGTAGCAAGGGTCAGCAGAGAGCGGGATACGGAGGCGGGCAGCACGGCAGAACAGGGAAGAGTCAACGGGTCCTCTTGCACGGAACTCGGGATGGCGAGCGGCCAGCGGCACCGCCTACGGGGAGGATTATCCTCTGTCAGGTCTAGTCATGACTAGCGGGCGGACCGGTATACGGCCTCATGGAGAGCTCCGTGCTCCCCCATTCCGTGCTCCGCGCGACGCTCCTCCTTGCCCTCCAGAATGTCCGCGCACCGCTCCACCCACAGCGAAGGCACCGCATAGACCAGCGCCACCAGAAAGGTCAGCCCCAGAGAGATGCCGGTGCGGTAATAAGCAATCGGAATTGCAACCGCGTAGATCCCGATCGCGATCAGGTTCTTGCGCAGCGCCGCCCGCTCCAGCAGCACCAGCTCCGGGCTGGCGACCGACTGCCGTCCGACGGCACGGTTCAAGCACCGAGAACGCCACGCCGTTCAGCAGCATCGTCGCAGCATAGATCGCCGTCGGAAACGGGCTCAGCCGCGTGCTCTCCATCCATTCGGTAAAGAAGGGAATCAGCGACATGCAGAAGAGCACGGCAATGTTCGCCCACAGGATCGGCACGTCCACCCGCTTCACGCGATGAAAGAGATGATGGTGGTTGATCCAGTACACGGCGACGTAGAAGTAGCTGATGACATAGCTGACGAAGATCGGCCACTCGTGCAGCAGCGTCTTCGGATCGGCGCTGGCCGGCGCCTTCAGCTCCAGCACCATGATGGTGAGGATGATGGCGATCACGCCATCGGAAAAGGCCTCCAGCCGCCCCGGCGACAGCGGCTCATCCCCCACCATCCGGTTTCTGGCTCTTCCGCGGCTCATGCCCGTCAGTAGAGCATTTTTTTCGCCGTTTGTGAGCCGTCAAATCCGCCGGGCGTGGTCATTCCGCAACGAAACAGTCGCTGATTCGCCGTCTTTTCCCGTCCCCACGGCGCCGAATGGCACCAAAAAGTCTGGGCAATACCCGCCTTTCGGTGATGGTCGGCTTCACCGCGCTCGGTGCAGATCCTTCGCTAGCAGTTGATGAAACAGATGCTCTCCACCCTCGCGCCGCACCGATAGCCGCCCTGCGCCATACGCCCGCGAGCGCAGCCCCCGCTGTACGCTCTCGCAAATGTCCACATCCTCGTCCTGGATGGCATCGCTTACCGCAATGCTTTCCTGATTCGCGATCCGCGCGCCATCGCTCACATCCTTGAAGAAAAAGTCGAACTGCACAAGGCAGCGGTCCGTCGTCAGCGGCAGCACAAGGTTCGTATCCATCACGCCCTCATAGATATTGATCATGAAGTTGGGATAGAGCCAGTAGTAGTAGGCGCGGTCGCCGGTGCGCGTCGCGGCAAAC
The DNA here is from genome assembly GCA_963815025.1 of uncultured Acidobacteriaceae bacterium. Classification (GTDB taxonomy): domain Bacteria; phylum Acidobacteriota; class Terriglobia; order Terriglobales; family Acidobacteriaceae; genus KBS-83. The sequence continues at coordinate 384,662 of CAWFFD010000004.1, forward strand.
GATTCATGTTCCTGTGAGCCGACCATTGGACTCGATTGCAGGGAATAGCGCCCGCCAATTTCAATCGTGTACTCCTTGTAATCCAGCACACTGTTAAGCCCTTTGTGCAGATGCGGCACGTGGTAGCCGCCGTCGAGATAGTTGTCCACGTAAACCTTCCAGTTGCATTCCAGTGAGTATGTCTTGCGCGCGAAAAAATGAAGATTGCCTAGCCCGAGCGTCGCGACGCGACCAGGCAAGTCGCCAAGAGAAGTCATGAGGGCCGACGCGCCGGCGTCGAGAGTGACAAAGATGAACTGCTCCCAGGTCTCCACGCGCACAGGCACAAGCCCGTTGGCTCCGCGATCGAAGTTGCACACCCCGGCGAATTCGGGAGCGCCTTTGAGTGACCCATCGAGCCCGTAGGTCCAGCCGTGATAAGGACAGCGTAAGAGTTCTACGGTTCCGCACGGCACATTGGCTACAGCAGCCGCGTGATGGCGGCAGACATTGAAGAAGGCGCGCAGCTTGCCATCTGACCCGCGCACCACGACGAGCGGCTCGCCGGCAATCTCGACCGTAAAAAACTGGCCTGCCATTTCGACCTGGTCTGTCCGGCCTACCGCGATCCAGTTTGTACCAAAGACCTCTTCGCGCTCCGCCTGTTCGATCCGCCGATCCAGATACCACGGGGCGGGAATTGTAAACGCCTCTTCAAGGGAAGCTGAGGCGTCATACAAATTCAACAGGTCTGCGAGAGATTGGCTCATACGGTGGTCCTTTCAGCCGAACCGAAAAAAGGAACGGCCTTTTCATTTCATCGACTGGCGATATCCGGTTGGTGCGCGCGGCGGCTTGAGCGATAGATTGCAACGCCGGCGATCAGCAGCACAAGCGTCATGATCACAACTTTTGAAAGGGTAAGGGCGGGATGCTCGTCGTCCTCCGCAGGAAAGAGCGACAGAACGATGGTGCAAGCGGTTGATAGGAACCCGATGCTTGCGAGCGCAACAATAGTGCGCGTGCCGCCCGGCAGACGGAACGACGCGGGCGGCGGTGGTTGCGACTGCATGCGGACCGCTGACGCAAACAGAAATAGATAAGGAATGAAATAGGTGATGACCCCCATCGCCACCAGCATGTCGTAGGCGCCTCTGACGCTCGCGCCCGCCTGGCCGAGCAAGCCGAATAAAATTCCCGCAGCACCATACGAGATGAGGGCCACATAGGGAGTACTGAAGCGCGGATGAACGCGGCCGAACGCGGCGGGCAAGTAACGGTGTACCCCGGCAACGAAGGGCAGCCGCGCAGTCGCCGAAAGGTACGCGCTGGCCGCGCCGATGCTGCTGATAGCGACGAGTACGGCAATGGGAGCGACCATCGCCGGCAGTCCGATGTGTCGTGCCAGGAGGTCGATGGCTGCCATAAAGCCGCTGAGTCCGCTGATGCTTCCAGCCGGCAGCGCGACAAGCAGCGAACATGTTCCCGCTATATATCCCACCGCGAGAATGATTCCGGAGACAAAAAGCGCTCGGGGAATCACGCGTCGCGGCTCACGAATCTCTTCGCCCATGAACGAAGCAGACTCACATCCGCCGAAGGCAAAGAAAATAGTGGAGAGGAAAATCAGATTCTTCATGCCCGGCCTTGGCATCATCGCACCCCACGTGAAATGCGTTGCGGAGCCGAAGCGCAAAAACGAAATTATTCCGAAGGCAACGAGAATGAGAGCGGGAATCAGGGTCCCGATGGCTCCCAGATTGTTGAGCCACTTGCCCGTGTTCAGACCGACTACGTTCAGCACGGTAATCAGCGCGAGCATCCCCACGGTAAAAGTCAGGAAGTAGAGCGGGGATTCGGCCAGCCTCCGCAGCGGCCCTCCGAGATAGAGAAGGCTGCTCGCCGCAAAAAACAAAATAGCAGGGAAATAGGGTAGGTTACTCATCCAGTAAGTCCAGGCAGACATGAACGCGGGAAACGGGCCGAATGCCTCAAGTGTCCAGATATACAAGCCGCCCTCCGCCGGACAACGTGACGAGAGATCGAGCACGCAGGCCGCCAGAGGTAGAAAGAATCCGCACAGAGCCGTTAGCCAGACAGCGATGGCCGAGGGCCCGGTTGCAGCAGCCGTAGCAATCCAGCGGAGACTAAGCCCCGAGACGATGTAAAACAGCATGAGGTCGCGGAAGCCGAGCGCGCGCTTGAGTCTTGCTTTCGCCAACTGGGGACCTCACGTCGCACACGACGCCAATCTCACGCTCAGGCGACCATTTTCGATGGAGCCATCTCAGCACAGCGCCTTCCGAATTAAGCCAACACTTTACCAGCCGGGATCAGTACCGGAAAACGCACTTCTCATAAGGCGCTGTCAGTAAACACAAGCCCGCTCGCCAGGAGCGTTGAATCGGGCACGTGAATCAGCCGTGACAGCGACACTCACGGCCGATCGACATCAATTGCGTAGATTTCCTCGGTACCGGTATCGCGCAAGATCAAAGGTTTGCCGTCTGGAGTCAGTCCAACCCACGTCCACCCAATAACCCCGGTCCGCCGAATGTCCTGCAAGCTTGCTATTCGCTCGAGGTTCTATCCGTCTCGCTGAATCCGATTCGTTCAGACACGGTGAAGAGGCGAATGATTTCTCGACCGACTTTGGCCACGTTTGGCTATTGCCGCCCCGCACTACTGGCTCCTAACGTCTGCGGTATGACTACGAGCCAATACCTCACCGAATATGACCGAATCGTCCAGACCATGCAGCTGTATATTGACGGATGCAAACAAGGCAAAAGCGAGCTGATGCGCTCCGCCTTCCATCCAGAGGCATCATTCTTCGGCTACGCCGGGGAACAACTCGCCAGCGGTACCGATTTCTTGTTCGACTGGATCGACAAAAACGGTCCCGCTCCCAAAATTGAGGCCCGCGTAGTAAACGTGGAGATTCTCAACTCCATCGCTGCCGTTCGTCTTGAAGTCGCCGGTTGGTCCGGCAAGATGGCTGGCTCCGACGTCCGCATGTCGGACCTGTTTACGCTGCTCAAAATGCCCAATGGGTGGAAGATCATCCAGAAGGCATTTCACTGGCACACGAATTCAACATAGAGACCTCAGTAAATCAACGACGAAGCGAGCTGGAGCATCCCGAGAAAGTTTTCGACGTGATGTTATGTCCAGCGATCAGCCGCGGCGGTTCCTTCGACGTTCAATGCGCCGATGCGAAACTGAAATGAGGAGAAAGCATGACACCGAAAACGATCCATAGAGTAGCCGGTATGGCGGGGGTGGCGTTCGCGCTGCTAGGCTTCGCTCCCAATCACCTGGCCTTCGCTGAGCCCAACTGCGTTCCTGTTGGCGGAGCGCTCATGACAAATGTCGGCGCGATCGCAGGGGTAACGAACCTGGGTCCCGTGTCCGGTGATCTGAGTGGCTCAGTAGCAGCAACCATCCTGGGCCAGAACAGCGACGGTAGCTTCAATGTTCAGCACTATTGGGTCACTTCGGGTGCCGAGACGATCAAGCTGCGCGTAGCCGTGCTATCGCCGACATACCCAACGGGCGATCGGAATATTGTGGCGGTGCCCTGGGGACACTACAGGTCCGACATTGCGGGTGGGACCGGCAAGTTTAAAGGCGCAACCGGTTTCATCGATTACTTCGGGATGGCTGATTTCAACCAAAGTACGCTAGTGCTTCGGTATCGCGGGGTCGTGTGTTACGCGCATTGAGCCCACCGCGACGGAGTGGGTTCGCATCCGGCGACGATCAGACGATCTTTCGTGGCGTCGGGTGGGGTGGAGATATGAGGCCGCAGCTTAGCTCCGTGCGTTCTGATATAGTCCTGCGCGGGGGTTTTGGAATGCCTACGCGCAACACCCCGCAGAAGATCTTGGAGTCATGGAAGCAGATCGCTGGATACCTGGACCGCAGCGAACGCACCGTGCGGCGCTGGGAGGCGAGTGAAGGACTCCCGGTCCACCGCCGCGAGCACGACAGGCAGGACACGGTCTTCGCGTTCCGCCACGAGATCGAGGCCTGGAGCCGTCTGCACACGAAGTCACCCCACGAAATCGCGATCGATACGGCCGCGAACCTCCCGCCGCTCCAGCAGGACTCAAACGCCTATCTCGTCGAGCATGACGCGATCACCCGCACGATGCATCGCTATATCGCGGGCGTTCGGGCAGGCGACGGAGATCTGATGCGCCCTGCTTTTCATCCCTCCGCGACTATCTCCGGCTACTGTCAAGGGGTTGAATATAGTGGGTCGGTGGAACACGTGTTCCAGTGGGTCACTGAGAATGGTCCGGCACCGAATATCAGTCCTCGATTCGCACGCATCGAGATCATCGAGAGCATCGCGGTTGTTCATTTAGAGGTTCAACACTGGTCGGGTAAGTTGGCTGGTGCAGAGGCACGAGCTTCGGACGTATTCACCTTGCTCAAGTGGAATGGCGAGTGGAAGATCACGCATAAGCTCTTCCACTGGCATGATCGATAATTCAACCTACCAGCTTGAGATTTGCTAATTGACGCGGCCCGGAAACTTCGCGCGTTGAGTCTTAAACTGCTGATGTCTACTTGCGGGTAGCAGCGGTCACCGCGACCTCCAACTTCCGGCGCCCCGAACACAGTGGCATCGACAATGCGATCATTGAAAACCCGTGCGGCGTGCCGGTTATCACGCCTCACGGCTGGCCCACGAATCGCGTGCAAGGCAAACGGTAGAATCTCATTCTTGAACGTAGCTGAGATCGTGGCAGCGCATGCCGAAGGTAATTACGTTGCGTTGCAACCCGGTCGAATCCCTGTTTGCTGCGCGAGTCTCTATCCTCCATGGCGGAGAAGCTCAAACCCTACGGTTTTATTCGTATCCACCGCTCGGTCGTCGTGAATATTTCGGCCGTGGAAGAGATCCAACCATCGAGCAAATCCGGGCGCATCGGAGGGGTTTCTAGTCTTCCGTTTCCCGGGATTAACAGGCAATGGGAAACTGACAGTGTCGGCTGTCGAGAACAGCCCTTCTCCCTAACTGAAAACTGAAAGACGAGGGTTCGCTCGTCCCCAGCCCTCTTCAAGTGTCGAGGGATGACCTGCACTTGCCACAAGGGCCTCCGGCTCAGCGGATTCACCCGTAGGTGTGCAAGTTGACCCAGAAAGAGGCTGAGACGCGGCAAGCATGCCTTTAGGAGTATCGTTAATGCGCCCCAGCGTGATCCGAAAGGAAAGAATGGATGACTTCTGCAGCGTAGCAAGCTGGCAAAGCCAAGTCTTTTCGGATCGATTGTCGTGCGATGGGTTCTCGAGCTTCTGAAGTGATTTGAGCTTTCGCTCCCTACCCCAACGTAAGGGCAATGAAACGGGCCAGCGAACGAGCATTCTCAAAGATTTCTATGAAGGTCGGTGCGCCCATGCGAAAAGTCTTGTTCCTGCTTTGCGCTCTTGGAATACCCTGCGGTGCGTGGGCCCAAAACAATCAATCATCCTGGACAAATTTAAGTGCCCTGCACGCGGGACAGAAGATACAAGTCGTCGAGATGAACTCGAAAAAGCATTCCGGAACCTTCTTGATTGCCTCCGACACGGCAATCACATACCAGGAGCCCGCAGGCGAACGAGCCATTCAGCATCAAAATGTTCGCAGCGTAAGGCTCATGAAAAACAACCATCGTTTGCGCAATACCCTCATTGGGGGCGGAGTGGGAGGCGGTGTAGGAGCTGGGATTGGTGCAGCAACATTCAGCCCATGCTCTTCCCCAAGCTTCTGTATTCAGCCTGGTGGTAGAGGCCTACCAGCCGGGGTCGGCGCTGTTATCGGTTTAGTCGGAGGTGCCGCTGTCGGAGCTCTGCTGCCTTCCCACAACGTGGTCTACCGCGTTCCTTCGCATTAGTCCGAGGACAGGGATGCGCTGCCTGGGCGTGCTACATTCCGGAAAAAGGAGCACCGTTACGACCGTAGCGCAAACGACATTCCCCTGTCGGCACACCACAGACAACGGAAACTAGGGATGGAGAAGCGGGAGAACATCGCGGAGCAACTTTTTGGAGAGGCTCTTGAACTGCCGCGGGAGCGGCGGGGAGCCTTTCTGGACGCGGCGTGCCGCGGAACACCGGAGGTGCGGAGCGCGGTAGAAAGCATGCTCGCAGTGAACGACAGATTGAGTGGATTTCTGTCCGAATCTCCTTATAAGAAAGTGGAAGAGACTGCGGTAGTTGGGATGACGCGTTTGCAAGAGTTGAGCGCCGGTACACTGCTTGGCCACTATAGGTGACCCGTCGCCTGGGCCGGGGCGGGATGGGTGTTGTATATGAGGCCGAAGATCAGAAGCTCGGGCGGTCTGTCGCCATCAAGATGCTGCCCGAAGCGACACGCTCAGACCCAGTGGCGATGGAACGTTTCTGGCGCGAAGCACGCGCCGCGTCGTCGCTGAACCATCCGGGCATCTGTACCATTCACGAACTGAATGAGAGCGGCGATCAGCCGTTCATCGTGATGGAACTGCTGGAAGGACAGAGCCTCGACAAGCTTGATTACCGGCGAGCAATGCCGTTATCCCAAGCTGCTGGACTTCGGGGTGCAGGTGGCAGATGCACTGGCTGCGGCGCATAGAAAGGGTATTCTGCACCGCGACATCAAGCCAGGTAATATCTTCGTGTCGCCGTCTGGGCAAGCGAAAATTCTGGACTTCGGCTCGCCAAGTTCGAAGATGCAGACTCGAATCTTGCCAGCACGCGCGGGGACGACGGTAACGAGACCGTGGTGGCGGGGGTGTTTCCGCGACAGCTATTGACCAGCCCGGGATCGACGCTCGGCACGATTGCCTATATGTCTCCCGAACAGGCGCGGGGCGAAGTGCTCGATGCTCGCAGCGATGTTTTTTCGCTGGGCGTGGTGTTATATGAGCTTGCGACCGGACAGCATCCTTTTATCGGTTCAACCACGGCGGTGACGTTCGATCGCATTCTGAACGCCGCACCTACTGCCCCGAGTTCCGTCAATCCCGAATTGCCGCTTGAGTTTGAGAGGGTGCTGAACGAGGCGCTTGGAAAAGGACCGGGAAATACGGTGCCAGTCGGCGGCAGAACTGCGCGTCGACCTTAAACGATTGCAGCGCAAGAGCAGCGACGGCCACGCGGGCCGACCAATTCTCCCCGATGCCGGTGTGCAGGTCGAGATCGCTCCCCCTCCGGAAAATAAATCGCGAACGCTGACTTGCCGCACTGATCGTGCTGGTAGTTGTAGTAACAGCAGGCCTGTTCGGCTGGCGGCTGTGGCCACGTGCAATGCCGTTTTCTTCGATGTCTGTAAGCCAGATTACGAATACGGGGACCTTGGAAAGAATTGCACTTTCCGGCGACGGCAAATTTCTTGCCGAGGTCAAGAATGACGCCGGACAGAGAACGGTTTGGATACGCAACCTGGCGACCAATACGGACACGCAGATTCTAAGCGCCTTTCCCAGTCAGTATCTTGGGTTAACTTTTTCCCCAGACGCGAACTACCTTTATTTCACGCGGGAAACACCCGACAACGGTCTTGTGAGCCGGATATACACGATGCCGGTCTTTGGCGGTACGCCGCGGCAGATCGTCCTCGATGTGGACAGCGCGCCCAGCCTGTCGCCAGACGGCAGCCGCTTTGTGTATCTGCGATGGACGCCAGACCGCAAGGATCAATATTCGGAAATTCACATCGCAGATAAGGACGGCAGTAACGACCAACTGCTCTACACTTCCATCGACAAAGCTGAAGCCCCAGTCTGGTCGCCGCGAGGAAACGAGATCGCATGGATTGAAGTGACTGGAGCCAACCACCGCCGCGGCCGTTAAGATCCTGGATAGGGCTTCGAAAAGGGTAAGGACCATCGCTCAGCCGAGGGGAATCGCCTTCGACCGTAAGGACCAAGGCTACTCCGATCTGGCTTGGTTGGCCGACGGCAGGCATCTTCTGCTCCTCTATTCCAAGGCACACTCCGACCGTGAGCAAATCGGCATTTTGGACATCGCTGGCAACGGCTTCCATACGCTGACGAATGATGTGAATGCCTACAGTGAGCTTGCGATCACTGCCGACGGAAAGACTTTGGCGACGGTGCTGACGAATGTGGACTCGAGCCTGGCGTATTACAAAGGAGATGGCGGAAAGATGATTGCGAGTACGCCGCTCCGCATCACTCCGACCTCGTTGGCATGGGCGGATGAGGACCGCTTGTTCCTGATCACTCGCGGCATAGGTATCAGTCAATTGGAACGCACAGCCGGGACCGTGCAGCCGATCGATACCGGTGATCTGGATATTGGCCGATACATCGACACCTGCCAGGATGGTCACATTTTATTTACCGCAATTCCCAAGGACGGAGGAGAGCCCCGCCTATTTCGCATGAATGGGGACGGGAGTGAAATCACACAGCTCACCGATGCGGGTAGGGTGCGCGCTCCCTTTTGCACACCGGATAGCCAGAAGGCCTACTTCACTATCAAGGACGACGCGGATGCTTTACTGGCCGCCATATGGTCCGTGCCGCTGGCGGGGGGAACTCCGCGGAAGGAGTTTGAGGCTCACACGTCCGCAACTTCCTGCTGACTCGCGACGCAAAGTTCGTTGGATTGATTGTGGTCCACAATCTCGCCGAATACTCTCGAGATTGAGGACCTTTCCTCCCTTCGGGTTGTGCATCGGATTCCGCTGGATTTGAGCTATTCCGAGGGTGGCTCGCCACTTTTTTCTCCCGATGGGAAAGCTATTGTCGAGGGCGCCATCTCCAAGGGTGGCAACACGCTTCGATACGAGCCGATCGATGGCTCGCCGGCGCATTTTATGATCGACCCAACGCACAACACAATTACTGATTTTGCGTGGTCGCCGTCGGGCAGCAAGTTGGGCGTACTGCAATTGCGGAAGAGCTCGGATGTGGTGTTAATTACTGACCTTGCGGGGAAGAAACCGCTTTAGGGCAGAGGCCGAGAATCGATTACCCAAAGAATCTCCCAGGTCATTGCGAACGACATCGTCAGAGCGCGACCGATTGCTGCGAGCATCCGAACGCCTCCTATGATTGAGATGTAACCAGTGACTCCGACGTGGCAGGTGGAGCAAGCGTTCCTCGTCTCAACGCTCGCTCCTTCATCATGACGAAGAAGACAGGAACCAGGATCAGGACATGAATCGTCGAGGTAATCATGCCGCCGACGATCGGCGCTGCGATCGGCTTCATGACATCGGAGCCGATGCCGGACTCCCAGAGGATCGGTACAAGGCTGGCAAGGACTGCGCAAACGGTCATCAGCTTTGGCCGCAAGCGGTGGACCGCTCCTTCGATCGCTGCAGCTTCTATGTCGGCATTCGTCAATGGCTTTCCGCTCCGCAGCCTGTCCTCGAGCGACTCATGCAGATAAACGACCATCACGACGCCTGTCTCAACGGCGATTCCGAATAGCGCAATGTAGCCGACAGCCACAGCGACGCTGAAGTTATACTTGAGCAGCCATTGCAGCAGTAGACCTCCGCTCATCGCGTAGATCGTCGGGAAGATGAGCACAAGTGCCTCAGCAACCGAGTGAAATACCAGATACAGCAAGAGGAAAATCACAAAGAAGACGACCGGAAGAATCAGTTGGAGCCGCCGTTTCGCTCGCAGCTCCAACTCATACTCTCCCGACCACTGGAACGAGTAGTTGGCTGGCAGCGCTAGCTTGCCGTGCAGGAGCTTGTCTGCATTGGGAACAAAGCCGCCATAGTCGGTGTTCTTGAGATCAATGTAGATGTAGCCCGTCAGCGCGCCATCTTCATCCCGAATCATGGCTGGACCATGCTGAAGGAGATTCGTGCTACTTGTCCCAACGGGATCTGCGCCCCAGATCGGAGTGCCGATCAGAACGCCGCGCATCTTCTCGACGTTGTCGCGGAAGTCTCGCTGATAGCGGACGTTGATCGGATAGCGTTCACGGCCTTCGATGTTCTCGGCAATATTCTGGCCACCAATGCCGGATGAGACCGCCGTCTGAACGTCCGCAATCGTAAGGCCGTAACGGGCGGCCTCTTCACGGTTGACATCCACATTGATGTAGAAGCCTTGCGCGACCTTCTCGGAAAAGACTGACCGCACCTGCGGCAGCCCGGAAAGCACGTTCTGAATCTGCGAAGCGAGTTGCTGGATGCCCTCGACATTCGGTCCCTGCACCTTAATGCCCAGTGGCGTCTTGATGCCAGTCAGTTCCATATCCAGACGGTTTTCGACTGGCATGGTCCACGTGTTCGAGAGGCCGGGAAACTGTAGCTTCTCGTCCATCTCCTGAATCAATGTTTCATAGGTCATTCCCGCGGGCCACTGCTCGCGTGGTTTGAGCATGACCGTCGTGTCGTACATATCCAGCGGTGCATTGTCCGTTGCGCTGTCCGATCTGCCAACCGAACCAAACACACTAGCCACTTCCGGGAAACCGCGAAGGATGCGGTCCTGCTGCTGGAGGAGTACCTTTGCCTGTTCGATGGAGATACCGGGAAGCGCGGTAGGCATATATAGAGTGGAGCCTTCAAAGAGAGGCGGCATGAATTGGCTGCCCAGACGCGATGCAAACGGAAAGGTGACCACCAGGAAGATCACGTTGACGGCAATCGTGAGCCAGCGATGACGAAGGCAGAACCGCAAGATAGGCAGGTAAATCGCCTGCGTAATGCGTGAGATTGGATTGGCACGTTCTGGACGCAAGCGGCCCCGAATGAGTATCACCATCAGGACGGGTACCAGCGTGATGGCGAGGATGGAGGACGAGCCTACCGCCAGGGTCTTTGTCCACGCCAGCGGGCGGAACATGCGCCCCTCCTGCGCTTCGAGCAGGAAGACCGGCAAAAAGGAGACGACAATGATCAGCAAAGAGAAGAACAGTGCTGGGCCGACTTGTTTGGCTGCATGGATAAGAATGGTCCGCCGTTCCCGTTCCGAGACAGGATTGGCATCGTTTCTCCTGCCGTTCCGACAAATGCCGATAGCCGTTTTCGACCATGACAATCGACGCATCGACGCGGTGCACCGCCGGTTACAGCGCAAATTCCTACCTGCCGACAGTTGAATTACTCTCCTTTTCTAGCGCGATCGCCTTGTCGGACGCTCAACGCCCTATGCATTCCAGTTCGATTAATGACCTCAGAGTCGCATTTTGGGATGGGTGCCAGCCCGTATCCGAGTGCATCTGTGGAAAACAGCATTAGGGTTAAATCCCCTACCTGTCCCGCACGAGGGCACAAACAAGGGCACTTTAGTGGGAGCCGAGTGCTCCCAAAGTGCCGTTACGTTACCCACCACTCCATGTATATCTTTGATTCTACGAAGATTGGCGACCTTACTAACGTAAGGGTGTCAAGACCGAACCGCCCCATCTCGGGACTACTCACCACCGGAGAGATTCATGGCCACTACCGAACGCAGCCTCATCGGAAAGAACATCATCATCACTGGCGACATCTCCGCCACGGAGGACCTGGTCGTCGAGGGTCGCGTCACCGGCAAAATCCTCTTGAACGAGAGCCGCTTGACCGTGGGCGAAGAAGGATACCTGCAGTCGCACATCACCGCCCGTGAGGTGTCATCTCCGGCCGCGTCGATGGCCAGATTCATGCCTCAGAGCGCGTCGAGCTGCGCCACACCGCGCAGGTCACCGGCGACATCGTCGCCCCGCGCCTCATCATTCATCAGGATGCGGTGGTCAAGGGCACAGTCGATCTCTCGCCCTCGATTGCCATGAAACAACAGAAGGCAAAGAAGGAAGCGGAAGCGCAGCCTGGCGTTCAAATCGACGGCGTGCCGTCGCGTTTTGAGCCCGCCATCGCGGCCGCCGCGCAGGCCACTGCCGCTGCTCCGGCATACGCCAGCTAAAGAAAGGCCCTCCTCACACGAATCTCCCACGGGCGCAGCGGTAGTCTGCGCCCACCGGAAAAAGCTTTGTAGTCGCTTCAAAGAAAGGCCCCAATTGCGCGGGGCCTCTTTTTTTTGCGCGCGCTACTTCGCTCGACCGCCCGCATCACGCGCGCGTCCGTCCATGTGTCCATCCGTGTGTCCATCAAGGACCGGATCACAGCTCCCGCGCCCTCGCCTCTGCCATGGGCACCTGCAATCGATCCACCTGTTCACCATTGCGGATGCGCCGGAGCTGCCCTGCCAGCACCTTCTGCGGATCGTCCGGATCGCCCTCGTCGTCTTGTTCCGCTGCGTCCGCGTATTTCTCCTGGATGGTGTAATCGATCTCCGGATGTGCGAAGACCTGCAGGTTTTGCAGCCCGAGGCCGATCATCATGTTCGTTGGATAGAAGCGGATGCGCTTTCCGCGCCGCTGGCTGCGCCGCCACCGCGCCCGCTGGTAATAGACGATCAGTGCGAACAGGACAAAGTACAACGCAATGCCGGACAGCATCGTCCGTGCGACAAATTCGAAATTCAGAGACACCTCCACGGCTGTACACGCGCTTGCATAGCCGAGAGCCGAACGGCTCCGGCGAATCAGGCGAGCGTGCCGGGAGGCGGAAGGTGACTGCGGGAAGGAAGCCGAAGGAGCGGATCGAGAGGAAAGCTCTGCTCATCGACGGATGCAGCCTGCCGTTGCGCGACAACAACGCTGAAGAGCCACAGCACCGGAGCGAGCGCAACGAAGAGCAGGGAAGCGTGGCCGTGCAGGGAAGCGTGACCGTGCTGCATCTGCGGAACAAGCAGCAGCACCAGTGCAAGCAGCAGCGCGAAAACCGCAGCACATCTCCACCAGCGCGGGTTGAGGTCACGCGTCATCGTGCCTCCATTGTGCCTCAGTTTCACGTCGCAACGCGCTTTGTAATTACGCTAGGAGCGGTTTGTCATTACGATAGCTGTCCCCCCATTGCCGGGCAACGCGGAGTGCTCCATGATCTTGAGAGTTTTGGCGGTCATCGCCGTTCTGATCGCGGCTGTTCTCCTCTACGCTGCAACCAGGCCCAACACCTTCCGTGTCCAGCGTTCCATCGACATTCAGGCGTCGCCGGAAAAGATCTTTGCGATGATTGACGATTTCCATAACTGGCCCCTCTGGGCGCCTCAGGACCGAGAAGACCCAACCATGCGGAGGACCTACAGCGGTCCTGCAAGCCGGCAAAGACGCCGTCCTCGGAATGGAGCGGGACGGGTCAGTCAGGAATGGGGCGGATGTCGATCACGGAATCGGTCCCGCCGGCCAGAGTGTTGGTTACTGCAGACTTCACCCGGCCATTGCAAGCGCACAACCTGAATGAGTTCGTTCTGGAATCTCGCGGTGCGCAGACGCACGTCACCTGGACCTGGACGATGCAGGGCCGAAGTCTCTACATCATGAATGTCATGGGAATCTTTGTGAACATGGACAAGAGCATGGGAAAGCACTTCGAAACCGGTCTCCAAAGCTTGAAGAGCATCGCAGAACGATAACTCGAAAAGTAAAGCCCCGCAGGTTCGCGGGGCCTTACTCATCGGGGCCTTGCTCATGCATGAACGGCTGCCGCTTCCCTGAAAGCAAGCCAGCCTGCTCACTCATCCTGGCAGACGACTAACCCTGGCAGGCGACTAACCCTGGCAGGCGATAGTGCCGTTCATGCCGTTGGGATAGAAGCCGCCCGCACATCTGCCTCCGCCATAGACGATGTTGAGCACCTGCGACGTGGTCCGCGGGATGCTCAACGCGTTGCCGTCGACAGCGTAGAGAGTCTTCGCGGTTGGAGGAATATCACGGGAATCGACGGCCGGGCTGGCCACGCCGTTCATGACACAGATGAGTCGGAACGACCCGGAGTGCTGAGCTTCGGTGGACAGAATGGCGCCCGCCGTTGCCAGATAGGCTTTGCTGGTGATCAGTGGAGCTGCGCCGAGATATGCGCTCACGCCAACGTCCTCGAACTGCCGCCCCAGTTTCATCCAGCTGGCAACGCTCGCGAAGCCATACCCGAGTGCATTCAGGTTGATTGCGGGTTTCTTCACTGCTCTTGAGCCCAGCGCCGTGCGCAGCAACTTGACATGCGCAATCTCGTCAACGCGGAGTGCCGTGGCCATCGTAGCTGCAGGGGACGAACCGAAATTCGGCACCTTGGAGCCACCCGTCGTCGGACCACTTTCGTCCGCCGATGTGATCACACCAAGTTGGACCAGCGTCGCTCCGTACGTGGACATGGCGTAAAACTCGGCCTCGAGATACTCAAGATTCAATGCGAAGTTCAAAATATCAAGGTCGCTGACTGCAGTAGCGGCTTCCACTGTCTGCTGACTGGTTGAAAACTTGCCGCCGATCAAGGCTGCTCCCGCGAGCCCCAGTCCGGTCATGCCTGCGCCCTTCAAAAAGCTGCGGCGGTTTGCTGCACTCAGAGTTGCTTCTTCTTCCTGTTTCATTTGCGGTCTCCCAATTGAGGTGATCGTGCGTTCGTGAGCAGTGCGCGTGCCGTGTCAGGAGATTCATGCGCACAAAGGGCCATACCTTCTGCGTACGACTCTCACTCGCTTTACGGATTGCGGTACCGCGCACCGCTATGAAGACACTTCGACAGTAGGAAAAGGACTTTCAGAGGAATCCTCGCCGGCTGCATCCGATTCGCGCTGTCGTCTCGTATATGCCGCTACCGTCTGCGCACGCAATAAAAAGGCCCCGCAGCTTCGCGGGGCCTTTCGCATGAGTGATGCAACTTAACTGAACAGCAGGATGCCTTCGCTCGCCGCTGCCTCTTCGCCGTCCTGGACCACCGGGCGGTAGAAGAGCTGGTTGTTCGCCAGATAGACCTCCAGGAACGCAGGACGCTGTGCGATGTTGCCCGCGATCAGAGCCTCCGACAGCGGGTCCTCCACGTAGCGCTGCAGTGCGCGGCGCAGCGGACGAGCCCCGTAGGTGCGGTCGATCAGCGTCTTGTCGAGGATCCACTTCTTGGCCTCCTCGTTCACGCTGATGGTGATCGCCTTCTGGGCCAGGTTCGCGTTGAGCTGCTGCACCAGCAGTTCCATGATCTGGATCAGGTCCGCATCCGTAAGCGCATGGAAGATGATGACTTCATCCAGGCGGTTCAGGAACTCCGGATTGAAGGTCCGCTTCACCTCGTTCTTCACCAGGTCTTCGACCTTCTCCACGCGCAGATCTTCGCGATCCGAAGAGAAGCCGAGCCCCTGCTGCTTCTGCAGGTGACGCGCGCCGATGTTCGAAGTCATGATCAGGATCACGTTCTTGAAGTCGACCGTATTTCCCAGACCATCGGTGAGCTGCCCGTCTTCAAAGACCTGCAACAGGATGTTGAAGACATCCGGATGCGCCTTCTCGATCTCATCCAGCAGCACCACGGAGTAGGGCGAACGCTTCACTCGCTCAGTGAGCTGGCCGCCCTCTTCGTAACCCACATAGCCCGGAGGCGAACCGATCAGCTTCGACACCGAGTGCTTCTCCATGAACTCCGACATATCGAAGCGGATCAGCGACTTCTCGGAGCCGAAGAGGAACTGCGCCAGGGTGCGCGCCATCTCCGTTTTGCCTACGCCGGTCGGTCCCAGGAACAGGAACGAGCCAATAGGCCGATTCGGTGATTTGAGACCTGCACGCGAGCGGCGAATCGCCCGCGCGAGCGCGCTGATCGACTTATCCTGCGAGATCACGCGCTTGTGCAGCTCTTCTTCCACCCGCAGCAGCTTCTGCGTCTCTTCTTCCTTGATCGAGGTGACCGGCACGCCCGTCCAGCGGCTCACCACGTCCTCGATGTCCTCACGGCCCACGATGCCGGCCGTCGAATCGTCCAGGTGATACTTGTCGCGCAGCGCGCGCAGGTTCTCGCGCTCCTTGCGCTCCTCGTCGGAATAGAAGCGCGCCTTCTCGAACTCGTGGTTCGCAATGGCGTTTTCCATGCGGTGGACGATGAACTTGATCCGCTTCTGTACCTCGGTGATCTCCTCCGGCAGCGAGGTCTGGCGCAGCTTCACCCGCGCTCCCGCCTCGTCGATCAGATCGATCGCCTTGTCCGGCAGAAACCGGTCCGGAATATAGCGGTTCGAGTGCGACACCGCGAACTCGATTGCGTCATCTGTATAGCTGACCGCGTGGAACTTCTCATAGCGGTCCTTGATGCCCATGATGATCTTGATCGCGTCCGCCTCGTTCGGCGGCGGCACCTTCACCGCCTGGAAGCGCCGTTCCAGCGAGCGATCCTTCTCGATCGACTTGCGATACTCGCCCGGTGTGGTCGCGCCGATGCACTGAATCTCGCCGCGCGAGAGCGCCGGCTTCAGGATGTTCGCCGCATCCAGCGACCCTTCGGCCGAGCCTGCTCCCACCAGCGTGTGCAGCTCGTCGATGAAAATGATGGAGTTCTGGTTCTCCATCAGCTCCTTCATGATGGTCTTCAACCGCTCCTCGAACTGGCCGCGGTACTTGGTGCCGGCGACTATCAGCGACAGGTCCAGCGCCAGCACCCGCTTGTCGGCCAGGAAGCTCGGCACATCGCCGTCGGCAATGCGCTGCGCCAGCCCTTCGACAATGGCCGTCTTGCCCACGCCCGGCTCGCCAATCAGCACCGGATTGTTCTTGGTGCGGCGGCACAGGATCTGCACCACGCGCTCCAGTTCCGAGTCGCGCCCCACCAGGGGGTCAAGCTGGTTGTCCGTCGCTGCCTGGGTCAGATCGCGCGAAAACTCCGCCAGCAGGCTCGACTCGCGGTTCTGCCGCTGGGCAGGCGCCTTCTCCTGCGTTGCGCGCGCCAGGTCTTCGCGTATCGCGACCAGCCGCAGTCCGCGCTCATGCAGGATCTCTGCGGCAAAGCACTTCTCTTCGCGCAACAGGCCCAACAGCAGATGTTCGGTGCCAATGTGCTTGTGGCTCAGCCGCTCCGCCTCTTCCGCGGCATAGGCGAGCACGCGCTTGCACTCGTTCGACAGGGGAAGGTCGACCGACGTGGAAACTTTCTCGCGGATGGTGGTGTGGCCCTCAATCTGTTTGCGGATCGATTCGACAGACGCATGGGAGCGGAGGAACTTGTTGGTGAGCGCCTTATCCTCGCGGAGAAGGCCAAGCAGCAGGTGCTCAGTCTCGATGTAAGGCGAACCGAACTGGCTGGCCTCATATCGGGCAAAGAAAATAACGCGCCGCGCCTTTTCTGTATAGCGTTCGAACATATTTCCCCCTCCGAGGACGGTTGGTGCCGCCGATTAGCGTGCACCACTGCCTCTCCTGACTAACTCGTGTACAGAAATGTGAGTCGTCGTTACTAAAGATGCACGACCCACGCCACCGGACTCACCTGCGCCTGCTTCAACAACTCCCGTTACTGGTTTCAGGAAGACCAGCGTGCGGTTTCCCCGTCTTGGCAACATCCTCTTCCATATGACCGGCTTCCAGCCGCATCACCCGGTCGCACCGGCCGGCAAGTTCCTGGTTGTGCGTCACCAGGATGGAGGTCAGTCCATGGCTCGCGTGCATTCGTTGGATGAGCGAAAAGACCCGATCCGCGGTATCGGCGTCCAGGTCGCCGGTGGGCTCATCGGCCAGCAGCATGCGCGGATTCGTCACCAGCGCGCGTGCCAGCGAGACCCGCTGCTGCTCCCCGCCGGAAAGCTCTCCCGCCTGGTGCTCCGCGCGATCCGCCAGCCCCACTTCATCCAGCCAGGCAAGTGCTTTTTTTTCAGCTACTTTGCGGGATTCGCCCCGCGCCAGTAAAGGAAGCGCCACATTTTCCGCCGCTGTAAACTCCGGCAGCAGATAGTGGAATTGCCAGACGTAGCCAACTTCCCGGTTGCGGAAGTCTGCGGCCTGCCTGGAGGAAAGTTTGTTCAAGTGGATTGAGGCGAAGTATAGGGCACCGCTCGTCGGCGCATCAAGTGCACCAAGAATGTGCAAAAGTGTGCTTTTACCTGCTCCCGAAGTGCCCACGATGCCCAGCATCTCGCCGCGGCGCACGCTGAAGCTCAATCCATCGAAGAGCAGGAGACGGCCCCGGCCGGTGACGTATTCCTTCCGCAGATCGCGCACCTCCAGCAGGGCATTCTCAGTGCCCAACCCGGGGTGCACTTCTTCGTGCGTCGCGGAAACGGAAATCACAGACCCGCCCATACCCATGTCTACCATTTAGAGGGGGAGTGCGAAAGTACAAAACAGTGCCCCCTCGCTGCCACTTCCGTGCAGGGGACCGATCCGTGCAGGTGTTTCACGCGCCGAACGCCCTGTCATCCCGGCCGGAGCCATAGCTCGCAGAGCGATCGGCAAAGGCAAGGGACTTTGCCGTTCAGCAGAAGCAGCGCCCCGCATCTCCCTCCGGCTCACTGCAACTTCCGTGACTCGGCCAGGGCTGTTTTCGCCCGCGCGGCAGGACGCACCGCCTGTATTCTGCTTCAAGCTTCGCCATGACACCCCGGCCCCTTCGACATTTCGGCAAAGCCTTTCCGGTCTCGGCCGTCTTTGGACTCATCTGCGCTGCCTGCGCAGGCCAGACCGCCTCCTTCGCCACCAATCCAACTCGCTACCTGGTCTGCGATCACGGCGACGGCAGCTTCCGCGGCAATCTTCCGAGGAATGCTCCGGCGCACGACGTGACCGTCTCCGTCAGCTCTACCAGGCAGAACAACGGATTCGCCACCCACACCTGTCTGGCAGAGCTCACCTGGAGCGGCACCAACCTCAACGTCACCCGCGACGCCGCGCAGGCCGACATTGACGTCATGGGCGCCGATCTCGGTCTCGGTGCCCTGGTCGTCGCCTTTCAGGTCAAAGCCACCGACGCCGATCCCACCATCCAATACAAGATCTACTCATTGAGCACTCCGCCGCGGCTGCTTCGCACCATCACGGGCCAGGATTACTTCAGCGCCGCCGATACCCGGCTCGATGGAACTGTAGAAATCTGGACCACCGATGCCGCAGCGGTGAATGGATTCGAAAACCTGCCCCGCAGTGCCTTCGACGCTGCACCGGCCGTGGTCCTCCGCTTTCAAAACGAGAAGCTCTTCGATGTCAGCTCCGAATTCCGTCCTTACTACGACCATCAGATCGAACTCCTCCGCTCGCAACTCGACCCGCAGCAGTTGAGCGCATTCGAGAAGAGCGACGGGAAGCTCGCGAACGAAATATTGCCCGCCCACGGTCGGCCTCGCGGTCTGTTGGCCACCAAGATCAAGGTGCTTGAGATCGTCTGGGCCTACCTCTACAGTGATCGCGAGCAGGATGCCTGGCATGTCGTCTCCACCATGTGGCCTCAGTCAGATCAGAGCCGCATCATCGCGGCAATCCGCGCAGCGCAGGCCCGCGGCATGCGCAGCCAGGTCGATGGTGTCTCGCACCAGCCGCCGCCCCACGCTCTGAAACATGTAGTGGTCTATGCCAAGACCCCGGTTCCCGGTCTCGCTCTGCCGGACGAGCTACGCAAGACCGTGGCCGACTCCATCCCGGAACACATCGTGCTGATGACGTCGCCTCCCCATAACCCGTCGAACTGGGCCGCGGAAAGAGAGATTGAG
This sequence comes from uncultured Acidobacteriaceae bacterium, assembly GCA_963815025.1. Lineage (GTDB taxonomy): Bacteria > Acidobacteriota > Terriglobia > Terriglobales > Acidobacteriaceae > KBS-83. Next base: position 404,101 of record CAWFFD010000004.1, read on the forward strand.
CTGGTCACCGACGAAGCCGGAAAAGTCCGATCGGCAAAGATGAAAGGGAAGAGCTCGGAAGACGAAACGACCAGGAACTGGCTCGACGCCGCTGCCGGATGGAAGTACATTCCCGCATTCAAAGACGGCCAACCCACCGCCTTCCGCTGGAAGCTGCACGTGCAGCGGAACCAGTAGGAAGCCGCTCCGCAACCAGCAAATCACTGCGTGCGATGCACCTCATCCGCCCGAATGGGAAGACGCGTGACGACCTGTCGATGCCCCCACGTGCGGTGCACATTTTCGGTTGGTTTTGCGACGGCATCGCTGCCGCTTCCATCCACGAACGACCCGCTCACGATATAGACACCTCCTGCGCTTGCGGGTGTGCCAGGGCCTTCGTTGGACGTCGTAACCGCCAGTCCATTGCTTCCCCAGCGAATGAGATGGGTCGGTATTCCAACGATGTTGTCCAGCGTCACCGATGCAATCGGAGTGAAGTGATCGATGTCGAAGGACTCCAGCGTAAACGTGCCTGAGGGCGGGTTGGAAAGGGCAGTCTGGCCAATGAAAAAAGCTCTCTTCAATGTGCCATCCGGAACCATCAGGCCGGAAGCAGCAAACGTGCCGACGATAGTACCGTTGGCCGGGTTGACGATCGCGCCGTCGTCATCATAAATATAGCCGGTCGTCTTGTCGTAGTGGATGCTTCCGTAAAATCCCGCGACGACACCGCCGTAGTCGGTGATCTTTCCAAATCCCGAGGAGGTTACCGGAACGGTATAGAAATCGTAGCCGGTGCTTTCATCGTTCGCGGCGAACATCTCGCTGGCGTCGGCATTCCATTGGATGGAGTCAAACAGATCACCGCCCGATCCTGTGCAGCCGGACTGAATGAACCCGCAAATGGTATTGGGACGCGCAGTCCCGTCATCGTAGATCACGACGCCGCCTACTTCCTCCGGAGCGACGTTCGCCGCTCCTCGCACCACCGCTACGGTTTTGTCCGCATTGGGCGCCGCCTGCACATCCATCGCAAAGTACGGCCCAAAGAAAGAATCGGCTCCGAGCGGTATCGTGATGTCCTTCCCCAGATTCGGCAGCGTCATGCGCTGCACGTTGCTCGCGCCGTTCAAACCGACGTACAGATATTGGCTCTTGGCAGAGACGGAGAGCACATTCGGTTCGCTGCCGGCAAATGCCAGAATTCCCAGCGTGCCGCTCGTCGGATCCAGCATCTGAATGGAATTGCCGTTGCCTCCATCCACGCTCGGCAGGGAAAGATAGATCTTCTGATTGACAGCATCCCAGACCAGGTCATTGGCCAGGACATTCACCACTGTCGCGCCCTGAACCGATGTGGAATTCACCACAAATGTGAGTCCGTCGGAGGTACCGCCGCCCGGCGAAGGACTGCTCACCTCCACCGTCGCGTCCCCGGCCGTCTGCAGATCGGCTGCGCTCACCTGTGCCGTCAGCGTCGTTGCGCTGGTGTAGCCGGTGGTCAGCGGCTTCCCATTCCATAGAGCGGTAGACGCGGAGACAAAATCGCTTCCCGTCAGCGTGATCGTTAGCCCGGACGAACCGGCCGGTGCCGAAGCCGGGTTGAGGGAGGTCAACACTGGAACCGGATTGGAAGCCGGATTGATAGTGAACGTGATCGCGCTCGATGCACCACCGCCTGGCGCCGGATTGTTGACCGTCACCGCGGCTTTCCCAGCCGTCTGCAGATCGTCTGCGCTTATCTGCGCCGCCAATGAGGTGGCGCTCTTGTAAGTAGTGGTTAGCGGCGTGCCATTCCAGGAGGCGGTGGAAGTGGAAAGGAAGTTGGTTCCAGTCAGGGTCATACTGAGCGCCGCCGCACCTGCAGTTGCTGAAGCCGGATTCAACGATGTAAGTGTCGGAGCCGGATTCGAAACCTGTGTACTGCCACCCCCCGATCCGCTATTGGAACCGGAAGAACCGGAACCCGAACCTCCACAACCCGCTGTGAGAAGAGAAACAAACAGAACAATCGTTACGAAGAGTGACCCTTGGTGGTGACGCATTTCCGGCTTGACCCCAGTCAATGATGGAACAGCCCGGCGATAGTATTTTCCATGTCGAATGCAGTCAACCTCGTTCTCGCATCAAATAGAAATATCTGCGGCGAAAATGCATGCAGCGCATCTCTCGAACGGGAATGAGTCAAGAATTTGCCACTGTTTCGGTTACTGATCTCGCTGGACAGTAACGATCTCGATCCGGAGCGAACAACACAACCCGGCGGCCGGCCATTCAGTAAAGAACTTGCTCCATTTGCATGGTGTCGCAAGAAATCGGCCTCATCGCAAAATCGAAAAACAATTTAGCTTTGGTAGAGGCGGATCATTATGACTGGATATCTGGCGATGGTCGGATTGCATGGAGACCATTCGATCGAGCGTGACAAGGAACTGGATCTGGAAATGGAAAAGATCGAGTTTCGCCCCTTTTTCATCGACGAGAACGAGAGGTTCTATCTGCCTCCCGGTGTTTACCTGCATGAGGGAACATCGACCTTCCACAGCTCCGGAGGACGCGCATGCCGCTGTGGCCCGCGTAGCCCGCATCGTTGAACCGGACGCATTGGTTCTGGTCTTTCAGAAAAAGCACGCCGTCTACAGCGGCTCAGGCGGATTCAGACGGAGCGTGGCAAAGCCAATTCGCTAGGAGCCGTCTGCTTTCCATGGTGGTGCGTTCAAATCTCAACCGTACATCCCGGCAGTCGTATGCGGATCTGATCGTTTAAGATCGGCTCTCCCGTCCGTAACTAATTTTTGTTTGGAATAGTTTAGCGGCTAACTTCTTTGCCCTGATACGGTTTCGTCGGGAATACGCAGGTCACAAATCAACAAACTCGCCTGTATTCTGCTCCTGCCTCGCCATGGCACCTCGACTAGTCCGATATCTCGGTGCATTCCCCCTCCCGGCTCTCTTTGGCCTCCTGTGCGTTACCTGCACTGGCCAGGCACACTTCATCGCAAACCCAACGCGCTTCCTGGTTTGCGATCACGGGGACGGCAGCTTCACGGGAGCGCTGCCTAAGGAGGCTTCGAACCCCGGCATCACGGTTTCCGTCGGAGCCGCAAAACAGCAGAATGGATTTGCCGTCCGCGCCTGCGAGGCGAAGTTAGTCTGGGGCCGCCATGAGCTTTTGGTCCGCCCCGAGGCCGCGCAGGCCGACATCGATGTCATGGGCGCCGATCTCGGCCTCGGCTCGCTGGTGGTTGCCTTTCAGATCAAAACGACCGACGCCGATCCGCAGATCAAGTACGAAATCTACTCAATGAGCAAGCTACCCAAGCTGCTCCGCACGATTACAGGCGAAGACTTCTTCAGCGCTGCCGATACCAGGCTCGACCAGAGTGTAGAAATCTGGACCACGGACGCTGTCGCAGTGAACGGCTTTGAAAACCTGCCTCGCAACGCATTCGACTTTGCTCCAACCGTTGTCATGCGGTTCGAAAACAGGAAGCTGATCGATGTCAGCTCTGAGTTTCGCTCATACTTCGACCAACAAATTGCGCTCCTCCGCTCCCAACTGAATGCGCAGCAGTTGAGCGATTTCAAGCAGAGTGACGGCAAGCTATCGAATGACCGGCCGTCGACGAAAGACCCGCTGCTGATGACGAAGATCAAAGTGATCGAAATGGTGTGGTGCTACCTCTACAGCGACCGCGAGCAGGAGGCATGGGAGACACTCGCCGCGATGTGGCCGCCGGCAGACCTGGAGCGCATTCGCGCGGCCATTGTCACTGCACAGTCACGCGGATTGCGCAGCCAGATGGACGGCGTCTCGCACAAAGGGCCGCCGCCTCGTCCAAGACACTCGGAAATATTGGAGCCCATGGCGCAGGATATGCGAAGTCTCGGGCGCGATGTAACTCCGGATCAGCGCGCCAGATACGCGGACACCGAACCCCAGCAGCTTCTGTTAAGAGTTCCGCCGCCACCCGACCCGAAGGATTGGAGTGAGGAGAGACAGATGGGCCTCGTCATCGACGAAGCGGGGAAAGTCAGATCAGCCGGGATGCAGGGAGAGCCGGACAAGGACTGGATCAACGCCGCCGCCGGATGGAAGTACATTCCCGCCTTCAAGGATGGCCACGCGGCAGCCTTCCGCTTGAACCTGGATGTACATCGTAACCGGTAGCGGCACTCGCGATTGGTTTCGCCTTGATCTTCTTCTGCGTTGCATGCCACAGGTCACACTGGCCCTGCATCAATGCCATTTTCAAATCTCCAGAGGATGGAGGCTGCACTTTTCAGCGATAGTCCTGATAACCCACCAGGATTGCATGATCGCCCTCGAATGAGAACGTAAGTCGCCAATTCTTGCTAACCCAAACGTCAACTCTGCTTTTCTTGGCATATGAGAAGGGCCCAAATCGGTCTTTCCCTCGAATCCAGACGCAAAAATCTGCCATTTATCCCCCTCCAAATTGCTACTCTTGAAATAGGGCATTGCAGCCATCGGCAGTCGGCCTTCGGGCACCTGGTAAGTCCTTTGACTGCAGGACTTTATCCGTAACCCCAGTCAAATGAGCGAATTGCCGCCCGAAGCCTCGCGCTGCACCAGAAAACGTGCAAAATGGACCAGCTAGCCCCTTTGGAAAGAGGAATTTAGCGATAAGTGCTTGGGAATGACGAATTTACCCCTCGGAAGAGACGCTAACCTGATGAAAGGAAGCAGGTTACAAGCCATCCTCCGGTGACGGGAGGGGGGAGGGGTGGGTGGCCACATGACTCGTACCGCAGCGCTGTGTGTGAGCGACAACGGAGCGAACCCTAGCAGCTAGCGCCGCAGGCGCATCCGCCCGGACGGCCAGTCCCAGTCCTATTCGTAGCGCAGCGCCTCAGCCGGCAGCACTCGCGCTGCCGAGCGCGACGGGTAAAGCGTCGCCACCAGCGAAACACCCAGCGCGACGGCCGCCACGATCAACGCGTCCGAGACGCGCGGCGCGAAGGGCAGGTAGTCGATGGAGTAGACATCCCCCGGCAGGTGGATGAAGCGGTAGTGTCCCCCGGCCCACGAAACTGCATAGCCCAGCATCAGGCCGAGTGCCGTGCCGATCGCGCTGATCAGCAGGCCCTGCATCAGAAAGATGCGCCGAATTTGTTCGGAGCGCACCCCGAAGCTCATCAACACCGCGATATCGCGCGTCTTCTCCATCACCATCATGGTGAGCGCGATCAGGATGTTGAGCGCGGCCACGCAGACGATCAGCCCGATCACGATGAAGGTCACGATCCGCTCCAGCAGCAGTGCCCGGAAAAGCTCGCGGTTCTGTTCTATCCAGTTGGTGGTCAGGAATCCTGGACCCGCGGCCTGCTCGATCTCGCGCCCGATCTCGGCTGCACGGTCGAGGTCGTCGACCTTGAAGGCGATCACCGAGATGAGATCGGGCTCGCCGAGCAGGCGCTGCGCATCCTGCAGCCGGATGAAGCCAAGGCTTGAGTCGTACTGGTAGAAACCGGAGTGGAAGATGCCCGCCACGTAGAAGCGCTGGAACTTGGGTACGATGCCCAGCGGCGTCAGCTCGCCCTGCGGGCTGGTGACCAGCACCGTGTCGCCCACGTTCGCGTCCAGCGTGGTCGCCAGGTCGCCTCCGATGACGATCGGCGGCAACGGCGCAGTATCGCCCTCGATGACCGGTGGCGCCGGTCGAAGAGCCTGCGCAGTTCCCAGCTTCACCATGTCGAGCAGGTCGGTGACGCGGCGTTCCTGGTCAGGAAGGACGCCCTTGATGGTCAGGCCGCCGGAGCGCGCGCCGCGCGAGACGAGTACCTGTCCGTAGAGCCCGGGGGCGTCCGCGATGACGTGCGGCAGTGTCGCCAGCCGCGCGACCAGCGGCCGCCAGTCGCGCATGCCGTCGCCCGCGGTGCGCATCAGGTCGACGTGCGATGTAGAACCCAGCAGACGGTCCTGCAGATCGCGCCGCATGCCGGTCGTGATGGCGAGCGCGATGATGAGTGCGGCGACCCCGGCGGCAACGCCGGCGACGGAGATCGCCGTGATCACCCCCACCACCGCCTGGCGCCGCTTGGCCCGCAGGTACCGCGCCGCGATGAAGAGTTCAAAGCGCATGAGGTTAACTAGCGCACGACCGTCTTCGCCGTGGCTGAGTTGTCGTAGCGATCGAAGACGCGCAAGGTCACAGTGTGCTCGTTGGGATTGGCCGGCGGCAGCTTGGCCACGCGCAACTGCTCCGACTGTTGTGGCAACGGAGCAGAGAAGTCGTAGCGCTCAGTCTCGGCGTCGGAGAGTTTGCCGGTGGGCTCGATGTACTGCCACGGACCCGCGTCGATCGAATACTCGGCGCGCGCGATCGACGAGGCGGGATCCTTCGCCTCGGCAGTGATGTGCAGCTTACCGCCTTCGAGATGTGCGATCAGGTTGTTGACGGTGGGCGACGCCGTGTCGAGCACGAAGCGCTCGCTGGTGCGTTCGCCGGTCAGGGCTTCGCCCGGATTGTGCGAGGGCGCATCGCTGCCAACCACCCTGATCTGATACGGCCCGTCCGGTATCTGATCCGCGTCGAAGGTGTAGTAGCGGTCCGTCACATTGTCCTTCAGCAGTTGCCAGTTCTGCTCCCCGGCGCCCCGGTAGTAGAGCGCGAAGACCAGGTCGTCACCATTGTCATCGTGCGCGGCCCAGCGCACTGTTACGGCGCCCTTGTCCTTCAGACCCTGCAGCGGTTGCGTTGCGGGGTCCTGCTGAATGTTCACCACGTTCGCCGAGGCAGACGGCAGATTGATCATGACCGTTGGCACTGGCGACTGGAACTGGGCCTGCTGGTTCACCCGCGCCCCCGGCACCACCACGACCTCATCGACCATCGGGGCGATATTGACCGGAAGATAGTTCAGCGAGACGGCATGCACGCTCGTGCCCGGCTTGAGCGTAAGCTTCCACTGCGCGAAGCGCGCCTGCGGCGCCGCACTGGCAGTCTCCGCGGTAACCGGCTTCCACGCGCTCCAGCCGCGCTCGGCGTTGCTGACATTGCCGGTGCGCACGGAGAGCTGATAGCCAGACCCGGTGGCATCCACCTCCGCCCGTCCCCACCGCGCCACCGCGCCAGCATCCTGCACATCGCTTTCAATGCTGCCTTCCGCGCTCTGCGCGCTCAGATGGAAGAGCTTGCCGCCATTGCTGGTTCCGACATAGAGGCCGTCTGGCGCTGTCGCGAAGCCTGTCGCCTGCGATGCTTCAAGGTGTGCGATGTCTGCGTACTCGCCGTTCTCCTGCACGCGATAGATGCGGCCACGATTGCCGGTTGCGGCCAGCAGGCCATCCGGCGTCCAGTGGAGTCCGTAGACCACATCATCGTGCGGAGCCCACAGCTTGCGTGCCGCGCCGGAAGGGTCAAGTTCATAGACCTCCGAGCCATCGGGTACGAGCGCATTGTTATTCGACGCCTGCACCGATCCGGGCGTGACGATGGTGATCGTCGCCGTGATGGCGGCAATTCCCTGGACCGGAAGCGGCGGCAGGCTGCTCTTGCCCTTCTCGCCTACTGTGGCCACATAAGATCTGTCCACCCGGTGACTGAGCCAGTGCCGTGACCTCGCGCTTGGGCGCGTTGAAGAGGATGAAGCCTTTGCCTGCCTTGTCGATGCGGTAGACCAGGCCGTCGCCGTCCGAGCCGGCGAGCAGGCTGCCATCCTTCTCGAAGAGTAGAGCGCGAATGTGCTGCTCATCGCTCTCGAAGAACCGTTCCGCGTGTACATCACCCGCGGGCGTGCGGACGCGATATACCGCGGCCGGCCCGCCGGTGGCAATGTACAGCCCGCCATCCGGACCGAGGGCCATGTCCCAGATGTACTTGGGAGCCGCTTCCGGCCCTGTATTCGGTTTGGCGCCATCCAGCTTTGCGGGATCGAAGACAACCGCAGCCTTCTCTTCGTCGAGATCGGATGATCCGGCAGGAATGCGGTAGACCTTACCATTCGGCAGCGTGGCTGCGTAGACCGAGCCGTCGGGTCCGGCCACGACCGCCTGCACGCTCAAATCCTTGGTCTTGAACAGGGTGGTGGACTTACCGTCACGGCCGATGCGCAGTACAGTCGCGGGCGATCCGGTCGCTACATACGCATTGCCGGAGGTGTCGCTGGCGATAGCCCAGATATACGTGGAGGGTGTTGTCGCTGTGAGCGTGCTGGCAGGCGCAGCGGCCAGCGAACCATCGCTCGAGATGGCGACACCCTGGGGCCGCCCCTTTTCCCACTCCTCCATATGCGACTCGGTCCAGATCTTGGTGCCCTGCGCGAGGCAGGTCACGGTGGCGGAGCAGCAGAGCAGAAAGGAGAGGCTCAAAATGCGAAAAGACATGTGGCTCAAGTCTACTAAAGGCGAGGACGAGGCTTAGTTGGCGAGGACGGCGCGATATCGCACGGCGCCTTTGCGTACTTTGGCCACGGCTTCGTTGACCCGGGTCATGGGAAAGCGTTCGGTCTGCGTCTTGATGCCGTGACGCGCGGCCACGTCCAGCATCTCGGCCAGCGCTAACGGGCTGCCGGTATTGCTGCCGCTGACGGTCCTTGCCGCCTGAATCAGCAGAGCGCCGGGAATCTGGAGCGGGCGCATCGGTGCGCCGACCAGGCAGAGCACGCCTTCCGGCCGAAGCACGGCCAGGAAGGCGCTCCAATCCTGGTCCGCATTCACCGTGGAGACGATCAGATCGAGCGATCCGGCGAGCGCCTTCATCCCCTTGCTTTCGCGCGTATTGCAGAAGTGGTGCGCACCCATCGCGCGCGCCTCTTCTTCCTTGGCAGGCGAGGTGGAAAAGGCGGTGACCTCCGCGCCGAAGACGCGCGCGAACTGCAGAGCCAGATGACCGAGGCCGCCGATGCCCACGATGCCGACGCGGGAAGCCGGCGATACGCCATAGGTGCGCAGCGGAGTATAGACCGTGATACCGGCACACAGCAGCGGTGCAGCGTTTTCACTGTCGAGCGCTTCCGGGATGGGGATGACGAAGCGTGCCGGCACACGAACCGAGTCGGCAAAGCCGCCGTTGCGATGCACGCAGGTGGGCTGAGTCTGCGGACAAAGGTTCTCCTTGCCCTGGCGGCACCACTGGCAGATGCCACAACTGGCGGCCTGCCAGCCCACTCCAACGCGCTCGCCCGGCTGTAGATTTTGAACGGCACTGCCCGCCGCCTCCACCGTACCCACAATCTCGTGGCCCGGCACGAAGGGAAATTTGCTGACCTGCCAGTCGTTATCGATCAGGTGGAGATCGCTACGGCAAATGCCACAATGGCTGATACGGACTTCCACCTCATCAGCGCCTAGCTCGTCGACTTCATACCGATATGCGAGCAATTCGGCTCCGGCAGCATGTGTTGCATAGCCTCGGATCTCTGGCATCGTTCCTCGTCTGCTCCGTCCGTTGGGTTTCAGCCCAGGGCTTGGTTACTCCACCTGGATGGTGACTACCTGGTTGCCAGTCACGACTGCGTCCATGGGCACTGATGTTACAGCAACCGCGGACTCGCCATTCAATGTGAGCGCGCGGTTGGCGCGCAGCGGGTCGAGCACATTGGCCATGGAGATGGGAAGCCCGGCAAGCGTACGTCCCTCCAACCGCGCCTGTGGATCGGGGGTAAGCATGGTTACATACACACGGTCATTGGTATGGGTTGCATTCAGTGCGGCGACGGTCTGATTCATATCCAGATGATTCGCGGGCGACTCAAGCATGTGATCCACGGTAGTTGCATCGCTGACGACCAGGCGAACGGGGCCTTCCGGCAGGGTATCTGGCAGCTTAACGGGGATGTCGAGGGTGCGGAGTGCGCCATGCCAGGGCCGTAATGTTGCGTGCAGAGACACCGTATCCCCGGCATGCACTGCACCACCCTCGCGTTCCGCACTTTCGATGTCCACGGTCTGCTGGCCGGGAATGGCTTCGACATCCAGCGAAACAGTGCGCAGCACGCCGCGACGCGCCGGATTCGAGTAGAGCTGCACCAGGGGCTCGCCTACCTCGAGCGTTGCGCCCAGGGCCGCTGGTATGCCCGTGGTGGGGGCGGCAAAGCGGGTAAGGTCGACGTCGGGTGCGCCATCGAGTTGGACGCGTTCCCGGATGCGGTATGTCGTTTGCGTTGCATAGGTGTTGCTTTCCATCATGGACTGGTAGATCGAAGTAAGCATCAGCAGCGGAGTGAGCTCCGGGCTGTCCACGACATCGAAGTGCACCGCTCGCGTTGTACCGTTGTCATGGAAGGTAACCGTAACAGGCACCATATGGGCCTTCACCCCGAACTCGCCGCGGATGGCGGTCTGCCGGTCTTCGGTAAAGGCGCCGACTTCTTCTGTCGTATTCACGATCTTGAAGGCGTTCAGCGGCGAAGGGAGCGTGGCGACCACCTCAGCCTTGGTCATGGGAACGGAAACAGCGCCGGTCTGCGTGATGGGATGGCCGCAAGCCAGCAGTTGCTTCTTGTCAACGTAGGTTGCGGTGCAGGTAGCCGCTATTTCCATGTCGCCCCGCACCAACAGCGCGCTTACGGAGGAACCCGGCTCGATCGGCTCCGGCTGCTTCTCGGTGCTGGAGCCGCCGCCCAGACCAACCACTGGTGTCAATCCCTGGGCGGTAAAGCGATCCTTGAACGCGTCGACCGCCCGTTGGCTAAAGCCACTGAAGAGCAGCGGCGTTTCGATGGGCCGGATCTCGGCATTCCCTGTGCTGAGAGGTGCGGCACCACCTTGCGGCATATCCTTCACCTCCAACATCTGCCGGATGGGCGTGATGCCGGCGATCGGCTCCTTGCTGAACTGGCCGATACGGAAGGCGAGCGCTCCGGCAAGTTTTCCGTCAATGTAGACAGGGCTGCCGCTCATGCCAGCGACGACGCCGGTATAGATGGCGTCCTTGCCGCCGAGCCGGGCGAGGATCATGTCCTGATTTGGCCCCAGGGCGTTGTGCAGGACGCCCAGAATCTCGACCTCGACGGCAGAGGGCTCAACACCTTCAAACACGGTATAGGCCACGCCATGTAGTCCCCGGTGTACCTGGTCGAGGGGAAATATCCCGGCTGCGGCGGAATCCGGAGGAGTCGCCGGCGGAGGAGGGGTGCGGACCTCCGTGGGGACAGGCTGCAGTGCCTGCGGCGCCGGGGTGGTTTGCGCTGACAGCGCAGCCGGAGCAAGAATAGTGAGTAACAAAGAGGCGGCAAACACATCGAAACGGTGGGCAGGCACGTCTTTAACAGTAGACGGTTGCACGCGGACCGCCAACTTTTGGCGTGGGCGACCGTCCTTTATGGTGTAACTCCCGAGGTTGGTTCCTTGCCCGTGCATCCATTGGCTCGTCTTCTTCTTGCTGCGTCTCTGGCGACAGCCCTGGTATCAACGCCCGCCGCGGTTCTTGCTCAGAGCAGTACCTCCGATCAGCAACAGACGTCTGGCACGCAGCAGCAGCCGCAACACAACGGCCAGTACCAGATGCCTGGCGAGCCCCCACCGGCGCAGAACCAAGCCCCCAATCAAGCCCCCAACCAGGCTCCGAATCAGGACCAGTCCGCGCCTGAGGCGGGCGGTCCGGGCGGGGACAGCGGGGTGATCGCGCTACCCAAGAAGAATCCCGCGGAGAGTGCGCCCCCGCCCCCGCCACCACCTCCGGTGGTGAAGAATCCCAAGGGGCTGGAGAATTTTTCGCTGCGCGTCAACGTGCCAGTGGTGACAGTAGACATCGGCGTGCTGCTGCAGAAGACACACGAATTCGTTCCCAACTTGAAGGAAGAGAACTTCCGCGTCTTTGAGGATGGCAAGCCGCAGGAGATCGTCTCCTTTGGCCGGATCCAGGCGCCGATCACTGCGGTGCTACTCTGCGAGTTCGCCGCGAACAACTACTGGTTTATCTATGACATGCGCAACGCCGCATATTCGTTTGCGCAGCAATTGCACCCCGACGATTATGTGGCGGTTGCGACCTTTGATATGCACACCCACATCCTGACCGACTTTACGCAGGACAAGCGCCTGGTCTACGAGTCATTGAATTCGCTGCAGATACCAGGATTCAACGAAACCAATACCTTCGACGCGCTCTACGAAACGCTGGACCGGCTAAGTCGTGTGGACGGCCGCAAGTACGTCATCTTCGTCGGCTCCGGAATCGACACCTTCTCGAAGATCAACCTGGACAAGATCATGCAGAAGATCAAGGCCACCCCGAATGTGACCATCTATGCGGTGAGCACAGGCCAAACCGCGCGCCTCACCGGCAATGCACGCGGGGGTATGTTCGGGGCTCACGAGATTGACTATCTCCAAGCTGACAACGAGTTACGAACTTTTGCCGGCATGACAGGGGGCAAGGCGTACTTCCCGCGTTTTGAAGGCGAGATGCCCGAAATCTTTCGCGATATCAACTCTGCGATCCGCAATCAGTATGCTGTTAGCTACCGCCCCACGAACGCGAAGGAGGATGGGACCTACCGCAAGATCCGGGTAGAGTTGGTAAACAACGAGGGCAAACCGCTGCAGATGCAAGACGAAAAGCACCACAACCTGAAGTACGATGTGATCGCCCGCGATGGTTACAAGGCCCGGCAGGAAGTGGAATAGGCAGGTTGCGGAACCGAAGAAGAGAGGCCGGGAATCTCCTCCGGCCTTTGGCGTGTACGGGTGCTATTTTCGAGGGCTACTTCCCGGCTTGTTGTTGTGCGAAGTCACCGATGACCGGCACCTTAAACCATTTCCCCTGTGCCGCGCTGACGATGCAAATGAGCCAAAGGATAAAGAAGACCAGGCTCACCAAGCTTGAGAGTAGGAACGTAAACCCGTGCAGGATGAATACCAGCATTGCAATGCCGAAATGCAGGACGACAGAAGCTACGGTCAGCCCAAGGCACTGCATGGCGTGAAAGCGGACGAACGGCTTTTTGGAATAGGGCTCTACCAGCAGGAAGATGATGGCTGGAATAAACGTAAGGTAGGAGATCGCGGCCGCGGCATTATCAGACAGGCCGCTTTGCGCAGGCACGTAGCCTGCGCCGGCGGGAGCCGTAGCTGGCTGAGGCACCTGAGTAAAGCCACCGCCCGGCTGGGGCACCTGAGTGTAGCCGCCGCCTGGTGGCGGTGGTGGTGCCGCGGTTAATGATGCGCCGCAATGCTGACAGAACGTGGCGCCGGCTGGGTTTTCGGTGGAGCAGGCTGGACACTGCATGGAAGTTCCTCCTCGGAAGTTTTGCTGCGGTACCGCAGTCCCAACGCCGGGGGCCCTTGTTGGATCCACGCCGGTCTGGACCAGACTGGGGGACCGGCACCACAATACAACGGCTTTCCGTTCGCGGAACACGAAAATAAACCGTCCGATCTGTAACCGATCTGCCTTGGCAGGTATCCGATGTAAGAAAAGGAGTTACTGCATGGTTAAGCTTGCAATCTGGGCTACGGTCCAGGCCAAACCCGGGAAAGAGGCTCAGGTCGAGACCTTCCTCAAGTCTGCCCAGCCACTCGCTGAGGCGGAATCACAGACTGTCACCTGGTACGCAATCAAGATGGGTGGCGGGAGGTTCGGCATCTTCGACACCTTCCAGAATGAGGCAGGACGTGAGGCGCACCTGAATGGAGAGATCGCCAAAGCGCTCATGGCTAACGTAAAGGAACTTCTGTCCGAAGATCCGCAGATTCACAAGATTGAGGTGCTGGCCGCCAAGGGCTAGGGCATTTCGGTCTGAAAATTAAGCGAGCGCGCCGCTGCCTGCGGCGCGCTTGTTTTCCTGGATATGTATTGTCATTTATTTGTTCTAACGACTTCAACCGAAGAGGAATTCCTTCGTCCGTAACTCTTTCACGCGATCGCGGAGCTTCGCTGCTTTCTCAAATTCGAACTTCTTTGCTGCTTCGCGCATCTCGTTTTCCAACTTCGCAACGAAGGCATCCAGGTCCTGCTGGCCGTGGAACTCCGGCGTGGTCTCGTCCTGCTCGGTAAGGTCCGCGTACTCGGCCTTGAGAATCTGGGCGAGCGACATATCAATAGGCCGCAAAATCGACTCCGGCGTGATGCCGTGCTCATCGTTGTATGCCTGCTGGGTCACGCGGCGGCGCTCCGTTTCATCGATGGCGCGGCGCATGGAGTCGGTCATCTTGTCCGCGTAAAGGATCGCGCGGCCGTTGATATTGCGAGCGGCACGGCCAATGGTCTGGATGAGCGAGCCCTGCGAACGCAGGAAGCCTTCCTTATCTGCGTCGAGAATGGCGACCAGCGACACCTCCGGCAGATCGAGCCCTTCGCGCAACAGATTGATGCCGATGAGCGCATCGTATTCGCCCTTGCGCAGATCCCGCAGCAAGCGCACCCGCTCCAAGGTCTCGATCTCGGAATGCATGTAGCGGCATTTCACGCCGACCTCGGTGTAGTAGCCAGCCAGGTCCTCAGCCATGCGTTTGGTCAGCGTCGTTACCAGCACACGCTCGTTTATGGCTGCGCGGGCACGAATCTCTGCCAGCAGATCGTCGATCTGCCCTTTGATCGGCCGGATCTCAACTGGAGGATCGAGGAGGCCGGTGGGGCGGATGATTTGTTCGATTACAACGCCGGAGGACTTGGTCAATTCATACGGACCAGGCGTCGCGGAGACATACACGATCTGGTTGGTGCGTGTTTCAAACTCGTCGAACTTCAGCGGCCGGTTATCCATGGCGGAGGGCAGACGAAAGCCGTAGTCGACCAGGTTCTGTTTGCGCGAGCGGTCGCCGTGCCACATCCCGTGAAGTTGCGGCACAGTAGCGTGGCTTTCGTCGATGAAGAGCAGGTAGTCGCGCGGGAAGTAGTCGAGCAGCGTGGGCGGCGCTTCGCCGGGCATGCGGCCGCTGAAGTGGCGCGAGTAGTTCTCAATGCCGTGGCAATAGCCGACCGACTTGATCATCTCCAGATCGAAGCGCGTCCGCTGATGCACGCGCTGTGACTCCACCAACCGCCCCTGGCCTTCGAGTTCTTTCTCCCACCACTCAAGCTCTTCGAGGATGGAGTCCATTGCCGAGCGCTTGCGTTCCGGCTGCACCACGTAGTGGCTCTTGGGATAGATAGGCAACCGTGCGTATTTCTGACGAACGGTGCCGAACAGCGGATCGATCTGCGAGAGTCCTTCGATCTCATCGCCGAAGAGCTCGATGCGGTAGGCCATTTCGTCGTAGGTGGGGAAAACCTCGATCACATCGCCGCGTACGCGGAAGGTGCCGCGATGGAAATCGCCATCGTTGCGTTCGTAGAGGATTTCAACCAGCCGTTTGGTGATGTCCTCGCGCTTGATCTTCTGCCCACGCTCGAGCAGCAGCAGCATGCCGTAGTAGGCTTCCGGCGAACCGAGGCCATAGATGCAGCTCACTGAGGCGACGATGATGGCATCGCGGCGTTCGAAGAGGGATCGGGTTGCGGAGAGCCGCAGCTTGTCCAGCTCTTCGTTGATGGTCGCTTCCTTCTCGATGTACAGGTCGCCGGATGGGATGTAGGCCTCGGGCTGGTAGTAGTCGTAGTAGGAGACGAAGTACTCGACCGCGTTCGAGGGGAAGAACTGCTTGAATTCGTGAAAGAGCTGCGCAGCCAGCGTCTTGTTGTGCGCCAGGATGAGCGCCGGCCGGTTCATCTCCTCGATGACCTTGGCCATGGTGAAGGTCTTGCCGGAGCCGGTGACGCCGAGCAGCGTCTGGTGCTGCTCGCCCGCGGCGAGTCCGGAGAGAATCTCTTCGATCGCACGGCCCTGATCGCCGCGCGGCTTGTAGTCGCTGACGAGTTGAAAGTCCATTTGCTGGCGGATGTCTTGCGAGGTAGTTGCCATGGCAGTTAGCAGAGTTCGCGGAGCGGGCGCATCTGGTCGGTGGACCAGTTTTCCGGCATCAGCAGCAGGTAACGATGTGGCGGCATGTACCAGAGAAGCATGCGCGCGGCCTGGCCTGCGACTTCCTGATCGGGAAACTCGGAAAACTTGCGCCCGATGACCAGATTGCGCGTCGGCGCCATCTGCGGATCGACGACCAGCGCGACTCGCGGATCCTCCATCTTCCAGCCTTCCGTCAGGTGCCGGTAGAGCAGACGGGCCGTGTGTTTGGGCAGGTAGTTTTCCGAGGGGGAACCGATCATCACCTGCCGCTCGGTTTCGACATCCGTTTTCTCGATACCACCTTCCGCGGCGTGTGGCTGCGGACGGGATGCGAGTTCAGCAACATCATCCGGATCGCCATCCCAGGTGCCATAGGCGCGCAGCGATTCGATCACGCCGGTGGGCACCACATATTCGGCAGCCTCCGGCGGGTCGGTATTGTTCTTGAAAAACGCAGCGCCCAGGCCCTGCTCCGCCATGGAGGCGAAGAGGTTGGAGAGACAGTTGGTCTCCACGGCTTCGCCGATCGGCGGCAGTTCCAGCCGCACATAGGGCATGCCGTCGGGTCCGAGAAAGACCGGCTCGGAGGGAAGCACGATTGAGGCATTCCATGCCGCGCCTTGAAATTCATCCAGCCAATGACCGTCGCGCTGCTCGCGAGCGATCTGCATGGCTTGCGCAAGGCGGTTGGTGTCTTCCAGATTGAAACGCGCCTCCGGGACGGAAACGTAGCGTCGTCCGGGTGTGTTGGCAGGGACAGAGTTTGCCGGCTCTTCCGGGATCTGCTCGCGCCTTTCCGGCGTCTCCGGTTCGAGAACCGAAGACGCCGGGGTCGCAGTCTCCGGGGCAGCAAGATTCCCGGGGATAACCGGCGCTCCAGGAACATTCACGGGCGCGTCCGGGTTGTAAGGCGGCTTCTTCAGCCGATCGAAAAGACCCATGACTTCAATTGTATGGGTTTGCGCGCCCCGTGTTTTGTGGAATGCCGAGCGCCTCCAGCCATTCGAAGGGGGTATCTACGAGGCAGTCCGGGGGCGCATCCGCGAGCGAGTGCGGCGCCAGACCGAAGCGGCAGCCGATGACGCTGGCGCCGGCGTTGCGTGCGGTCAAAACGTCCACGTCGGAGTCACCGATCATCAGGGTTTGTTCGGGCGTTGCGCCGGCCTCGCGCATCAGCGTCTCCAGGCCGAGCGGGTCCGGTTTTTTCGTCTCAAAGGAGTTCCCGCCATAGATGCGGAAGCAGTGCGGCGCCAGTTGGAGTGCGGCGCAGATCTCCTCGGATGGGCGGATGGGCTTATTGGTGAGAATGGCGAGCCTGCTCTGGGGCAGTGCGCGTGCAATCGCGGCCATTGCATCCAGCGCGCCCTCGTACACGTAGGTGTGGTCGAGTTTGTGGATGCGGTAGTAGCCGAGGAAGAATGTCACCGCTTCGGTAACGATAGCTTCATGTTCCGGATCGCCCAGGGCTCGCCGCACCAGCATGTGAACGCCATCTCCGATGTAGCTGGCGATGACTGCGTCCGGCAGAGGATGACGGCCCAGATGAGTGAGAGTGGCATTTACGGCGGCCACCAGATCGGCACGGGAGTCGATGAGCGTACCGTCGAGGTCGAAGGCGATGAGCCGGAGTGTAGAAGCAGAGGGGAGCGGGCGCAGGCGCTCGATCATAGTGCCAGTGTAAAAGGGAAGGGGCCGCAGACTCGAATGTCTGCGGCCCTCCGTTGTCTTGGTGCTCAGTGGATGCGGATGCTACCGGAGCCGGTCTCGACCTTCACGGTGGGGCCGCCGCCGTTTACATTACCGGTAATGTGGTGGCGTTCCAGGCTGCCTTGCATGCTGATGGGCTGGTCGGTGTGAATGGAACCGGAGCCGGTCTCGGCATCCAGGGTGAACTTCGCTCCGCCGAGGTTCAGGTCAACGGAACCGGATCCGGCTTCGATCTTCCAGTTGTCGAGGGGCTGGCCGGCGATGCTGATGTCACCGGAGCCTGTCTCCGCCTTCAGTCCGCCCTTCACACCGGTCAGACGAATCGAACCCGATCCCGCGCCCGCCGTCACCGTTCCGCCGTTGGAGAGGTTGACGCGAATATCGCCGGAGCCGGTCTGGAGATAGGCATCGCCTCCCAGGTCGTCGCCGTTTACGGAGCCGGAGCCGGTTTCCAGGCGCGTGCCGCCACCCATGGAGGTGGCTCTGAGGTCGCCTGACCCGGACTCGGCCTTCAGGTGCGTTCCCTTCGGCGCGGTGACGTCGTAGTCGATCGAGACATGATTGAACCAGTTCTCATGCATCTGACCAACGCGTATGGTATTCCCGCTCTGCTGAATCGGCGGATTGTCGACGACCTGCTTGACCTGATCGTCGCTCGATCCTCCCATCCAGCCATGGTTTGCGCGCACGTGGCCGACGATGTGGACCTGATTGTCCGAGCCCGGGTTGACGTGTACGTAGCCGGAGCCGGTGGATACTTCCAACTGCACCGCGCCGTTGACGCTCAGGGTCTTGTCGAAGGTCCCGTCCGAGGCCAGCGCCAGGGCAGGGATTGCCAATGTTGCCGCCGTGAGCGCTGCCGCTCGCATTGCCGTCATGATTGTCATTATGTTCTCCCCCTTTACTGCTGCAGGACCACTTTGTCGCCCTCTTTTAGCCCACTGGTGATCTCTGTGTTGCTGCCATTTGCCAAGCCGACTGTCACTGCGACCTTATGCATGCCATCCTTCACCTTCGGATCCGGCACGTTGACGAGTGCGTGTTTCTGCGCGTCATAGCTGATCGCCTGCTCCGGTACCGCCAGTACGTTTTTGTGCTCGCTGATCAGGATCTCGGCGTTCGCGGTCATCATCGCCTTGATCTCGCCCGTCGGATTATCGATCGAAACGCGCACCGCGAATGTCGTCACATTGTCTTTTTCCACTCCAAGTGGGGCAATGCGCGTTACCTTGCCATAAAAAATGCGGTTTTTGAAGGATTCGATGCGGATGCGGGCGGGTTGGCCAAGGTAGACATTGGCGATGTCGGCTTCGTCTACCTTGCCGTCGACGTACACCTGGCTGGTGTCACCCAGGGTGAAGATCAGTGTCGCGGTAGAACCGAGCACGAGGATAGAGCTCACGGCGTCACCGACTTCTACATCGCGCGAGAGGACGACGCCATCGATGGGAGAAGTGACGGTGGTGTAGCTCAGTTGTTCTTCCAGCTGTCTTAGACTCGCTTGACTTTCCGCTACCTGGGCCTGCGCCTGTTGCAGCTTCGCGCGATCCACGGCAACCGTGGCGATGGCGGTCCGCTGCTTGTTCAGGTTGGAGAGGTAATCGCGGTTCGCGTCGTCCAACGCCTGCTGGCTTACCACACCAGCCTCTTTCATCTCCTGGTTGCGGCGCAACGTCGCAGCGTACATCGGCAGGTCTGGCGCTCTTGCAGTGACCTCATCCTGCGTAATGTCGGCTTCGGCTGTCTTTACATTGGCCTGGGCAGCCTGCAGAGTGGCGCGCTGAGCCTCTACCTGCGCGAGGATCTCCACTTGATCGAGTTGCGCAAGCACCTGGCCCTTGTGCACGCGGGCGTTGGCGTCCACATACCACTTTTCGACGATGCCGCTGGCCTTCGACTTTACTTCGACCTTGGTGATGGGCTGCACTTTTCCCGTGGCGACGACGCTCTTGGCGATGTCCATCCGGCTGACAGAGGCGATCCGGCTGCCATCAATTTTCGTGCCGCTGCTATGGGCAACGACGGCCGCAATGAGGACCACAACGGTGACGAGCGCGCCGAGTGAGCCCCACAACATGAATCGTCCGCGCTTCCGAGCCGCCACAGTGCCCTCCACCCGGGGACAATGCCCCCACAGGGTCCACCGTATGCTACGCGGAGCCAATGAAAAAGGTTCCCTAGGGACGAATTTGCGGCAGGTTCTCCATTTTTCCGTCCAGCCGCCGTCTCCGGGAGCGGGCGCTTTTGTCGTTCTTCGAGGACACGGCCCTTCGGCAGGCGAAACGCTGCTTTACCCTATCCAAATGGTCCACTGGACACTCTTCCACGGCGTTGCCATCGTCGCCCTCATTCTGGCGAATAGCTTCTTCGTGGCGGCGGAGTTCGCCCTGGTCAGCTTGCGTGCCACCAGGGTGGAGCAATTGCTGGCGCAATCCCGTCCAGGCGCCCGTGCCGTGGCCCAGTTGCGTGGCTCCCTGAATGACACGCTCTCCGCAGTGCAGTTTGGCGTGACCGTCGCCAGCCTGGCACTTGGATGGCTGGGTGAACCCGCGGTGGCACCCCTGATCGAGCGGCCGCTCCATGCGCTGCCCCATGCAGAAGTCTTCGCTCACGCCATAGGCGCGGTTATCGCCTTTGGATGCATCACATATCTGCAGGTCATATTAGGCGAACTGGTGCCGAAATCGCTCGCTTTGCGGCAGCCGGAGCAGCTCGCGCTCGGCGTAGCTCCCCCAATGCTGGTGTTCATCCGGCTTACGCGGCCCTTTGTTCTTTTTATGAACGGTTCGGCAAGCCTGGTTTTACGGTTATTTCGCTCCATCGCCGTCAGCGAGGCGACGGTGCACTCGCCAGATGAACTAAAACTGATGGCGACGGCGACCCGGCGCCAGGGCCTTTTGCCGCCCTACCAGGAGTCGCTGATCCACCGTGCGGTCGAGATGAACACCGTCGTGGCGCGGGAGATCATGACGCCGCGGCAACGCATCTTCTCCCTGCCCGCCAGCATGCCTGTGGAGGAGGCGAGTGCCCGCATTGTGGACGAGCAGCACTCGCGGGTCCCGATTTTCGACGCTGCGCTCGGTCCGGAGCACATCGTTGGCGTGGTCTATTCGAAGGATGTTTCACGCCTGATGCACTTCGAGCTTGGCCGCGTCACGAGTGGCCAGGGCCGGTCGCGTGGGCTGCAACTGGGACAGATCATGCGGGATATTCTGGTGGTGCCGGAGACCAAGCCGGTGCTGGATCTGCTGCATGAGTTTCAGGAACGCCGGCGCCATCTTGCGATTGTGGTCGATGAACACGGCTCGACTGTCGGACTGGTGACGGTCGAAGATGCGCTGGAACAATTGGTCGGCGAGATGGAGGATGAGTTTGACGTGGGTCTCCGCCGCGCCGCACGCATGCCCGCCGAGGCGTTTTATCTGGAGGGTGGCGTGAACCTGCGTGACCTGGAAACGCAGATGCACTGGCACCTGCCGCGCGATGGCGGCGTAGAGACGCTGGCCGGTTTCCTGCTGGCACAGATCGGGCACATCCCTGAGGCCGGTGAGAGCGTGGATTTTGAGGGGCGCCGCTACACTGTTGCGGAGATGAGTGGACACCGCATCAGCCGGGTACGCATTGAGCCGGTTCCAGCCAAAGCTTCTGCTACGACGAGTGCGCCCGCGCTGCCGGCACGAGGAGGCGCATGAAGCTGCTGCCGGCGCTGGGCCGCCGTCTGCTGTACACGCTTCCCGTAGTCTGGCTGGTGGTTTCGCTGGTCTTTCTGCTCATTCATCTCGTACCCGGTGATCCGGTGGCGCAGATGCTGGGTGAGGGCGCGACGCCGACAGACCTGGACACCCTACGCCATCAGTACGGTCTCGATCTGCCCTTGGGACAGCAGTACCTTCGCTACTGGCATGGAGTGTTCCACGGGGACCTGGGGCATTCCCTGCGTCTGAATGATTCGGTGACCCACCTCATCCTGCAGCGCTATCCGTACACACTCGAACTGACACTGGCTGCCCTGGTCATCGCGTTGCTGGCGGCGATTCCTGCGGGCATCCTGGCCGCGCTGCATCGCGGCAAATGGCGCGACAACACGGTCGGAGTCGTGTCTCTCTTCGGGTTGTCGTTTCCTGCCTTCGCGATGGGTCCTATCGCCATTCTGCTGGTGTCGATCAAGCTGGGGTGGCTGCCGGTGTCGGGCGCCGGATCGCTGGCAAATCTTGTTCTGCCGGCGATCACTATGGGTTCGGGATTGGCCGCTATCCTGACCCGCATGGTGCGCACGGCCATGCTGGAAGAGCTAGGACAGGACTACATCCGGACCGCCCGCGCTAAGGGGCTGCCGGAACGCACCGTGTTGTATCGGCACGCGTTGCGCAACGCGCTGATCCCCATTGTGACGCTGGTGGGGCTGCAATTCGGCGCGCTGCTCGCTGGCGCGATCGTGACAGAAACAATCTTCAGTTGGCCGGGCGTAGGCAGACTGACGATTACGGCCATCTCGAATCGCGACTACGCGCTGGTGCAGGGCTGCATCCTCGCTGTGGGATTGACATACATCCTGGTCAATCTCGCGACGGATATCCTCTACGCCGTTCTAAATCCACGCATCCGGGCTTGAGTTGCGATGGACAACGCGAGCTCACTCAACCTTAAGCGGAACGATTTGTGCACTCAGCTTGTCCGTTTCCATGTGCAGCCACGCGAGGCTGACGGGAAGCTGGAATCTGCGCGGGCCGGCGCTTCCCGGGTTTAGAAACAGCACACCGCGCCGCCACTCTACGAGGGGCTTGTGCGAGTGCCCGAAGACGACTGCCGCAATACCGGCCGCCTCCGGATTGAGATCGAGTTGCTTCACGTCGTGGAGCATGTAGATGTTGCGACCACCGCGTTCGACCAACTCGGTGGGAGGCAGATTCCCGCACGGACCGCCCTCGTCGATATTGCCGCGGATGGCGGTGACCGGTGCTACCGCGCGCAGGGCATCCAGGATCGCCGGATCGCCGACATCGCCGGCGTGGAGAATATGCTCCGCCCCTTGCAAGGCTTTCAGCGCTTCAGGACGCAGCAGACCGTGCGTGTCGGAAATGACGCCGATGCGCATGACTAGAGTCCGACGACCATACGCGTGCGTGGATCGAGATAGTCGCGCAATGCATCGCCGATGAAGTTGAAGGAGAGCACGCAGCCCATCACGGCCAGAGCGGGAAAGACGACCAGATGCGGCGAATCGAAGAGATGAGAACGCGCGTCGTTCAACATGGAGCCCCAACTGGGCGCGGGCGCCGGAATGCCGAGCCCGAGGAAGCTGAGCGTCGCCTCGGCCAGAACGGCGCCAGCCATGCCAATGGCAGCCTGCACCAGGATGGGCTGCACGATATTGGGCACAATGTGGCGAATGAAGATGCGCACGTCGCCTGCGCCCAACGCACGCGCGGCTTCTACAAATTCACGTTCGCGAACGGCCAATACCTGGGCTCGCACGAGTCGCGCATAGCCGACCCAGCCGCTAATGGAGAGCGCGAGCACAAGATTGAAGAGTCCGGGACCGAGGAAGGCGACGAACGCGATGGCCAACAGGATGCCCGGCAGCGCGAGAAATGCGTTCATCACAAAAATATTGAGAGCAGTATCGACCCAGCCACCGTAGTAGCCCGCGAGGCCGCCGATCAGCATGCCGAGCGAAAGGGAGATCGCAACGACACTGACGGCCACGATCAAGGAGATGCGCGCGCCATAAAGGATGCGCGAGAAGACGTCACGTCCGAGTTCGTCCGTGCCAAACCAATGTGCGTGGCTGGGTGAGAGCAGGCGGTGACTCAGATTGATCGCGGCCGGATCGTAAGGGGCCGCTGCGGAGGCCAGCAGCGCCATCGCCACGAAGAGTACCAGCAGCGAAACTCCGATCACCGCCAGGGGTTGATGTTTAAGCCGGTAGCTGAGAGTCGCGCGGGCCATGGCGGCATCATCGCACAAACCTCGATGGGAACTGCGTGGCTATTCCGCAATGGGTCTCAGAGTCTCTACATCCTGCGAGTAATCTGTTTGGAGGTTCAACACCATGATGCGTCACGGCACGATCATTCTCGGATTGGCACTCTTCACCTTGTCAACGGCGTCGCTGCGTGCACAACAAGAGTCGCCGGATCTGCCGGAGGACGTGCGCCAACTACTTACGTTGACCAACCAGGACCGCGCTACGCAGGGGCTGGGGCCATTGAAATGGAGTCCGGAACTGGCACAGGCTGCTCAGACCCATGACGAGCTTATGGTGCAACACAATGACCTGCAGCACCAGTTTGCCGGAGAGCCGGATGTGCCGACGCGCGCGGGTCAGGCGGGCGCGCACTTTCGAGCGGTCGCGGAGAACATCGCGCTGGGTCCGAATGCGGCGGACATCGAAAGGCAATGGATGCACTCCGCGCTGCATCGCACAAATATCCTCGATCCGCAGATGAACATCATCGGCATTGCGTTGATTCGCAACCGAGGTGAGGTCTGGGCCGTGGAGGACTTCGCGCATGCCGTAGAAGCCCTAGGCCCCTCGGAGATCGAGGGCCGGGTGATCGGCCTGCTGGCAGATCAAGGGATGCAGGGCGCTACGGCAACTGCGGACGCGCGGCAGACCTGCGAGATGCCGCACGGGAGCGCAGGCGGATCGCGGCCGCGCTTCATCATGCGCTGGGAGGGGTCAGACTTGAGCCGTCTGCCTGACGTTCTTGTGAGCAAGTTGCAGAGTGGCCAGTTTCGCTCCGCAGCAGTTGGGGTGTGCGACAGCGGACATCCTGGCCAGGGATTCACCACGTATCGAGTTGCAGTGCTCCTGTACTAAGCCGGTCTACTTCGAAGCAGGGGCCGCAATCACGCCGCAGGCGATTCTCGCGCCCGAATTTCCGGATGGATCGGTCATCATGTCGTCGGCGTTTGCGTGAATAACGATCGACGTGCCATCTGTTGTGAAGACGGAATTGATTGCATTTGGGTCGAGCGATATGCCCTTGGTGCTGAACTCGGCTTTGTCTGTGCCGTCCGGTTCTACACTCAGATTGAATGGCATGTCACCCGCATGCGGTCCATCCGGATTCCTTATGCCGTGCTGCTTGCTGCCAGGATTGAAATGGGCACCCGCGGACTTGAAGTCGGGCGGATCGCATTTTGCGTACTGATGAATGTGAATGCCATGCTCTCCGGGGGGCAGGTTTTTCAAATCCGTTTTCACGTTCACAGCCCCCTTCCTGCCGGGGCGCAGTGTCACGGTTCCTGCGTCCTTGCCATCTGCAGTGTGGATGGCTACAACGACCGGCTTCACCCTCGCGGCGCTTGCTGAAATTGCCGTCGCTGCCATCAAAACGGCCAGAGCTATCTTCCGTTCAAGCTGCATGTCTTTCCTCCTGCATATCCAGTCTATTCCGCCACGCGTGTCTTTATTACTATGCGTGGGTGATGGCCGATTCCACACCCGCGGCCGCTGGCGTTGGCTCCATTGCCAGCAGGTTATTGAAGCGGTTGAAGTAATTGAACAAGCCACTGGCTGCCATCAACTCCACGATTTCACCCTCGGTGAAGTGAATCTTCAGCTCTGCCAGCTCCGCTTCATCGAGGGGCCGCTCATTGCGCGTGAGGCGTTCCGCTAATCGCAGGGCCGCCTTCTCACGTGGTGTGAAGCTTTCGCTGTTCTCGAAACGAGGCAGGGCAGCAATCTGCGCGTCGTTGTATCCCAGCTTCTTCGCGAGGAGAGAGTGCGATGCGAGGCAATACTCGCAGTTATTCATCTGTGAGGTACGCACGATGACCAATTCTTTCAGCGCTGTGGGCAAGGTACCGGTGTTCAGCACCGCTTCCATATGCGCGATCATCGTTTGCAGAATCTCGGGCCGGTGGGCTACGGTGCGAAACATATTCGGCACGTTGCCGCGCTGCCGCACGTAGCGATCGTAGATTTCTCCAACGGCTTCGCTGACGTCTCGCCTTCCCAACCTTGAAATGCGTGCCATAGCTGCCACCTCGCGCCAATCAATATTGCTTAGTGTATCTGGAGGCGGCCGCCTTTCAGAGCTGGAAACTGCGTCAAGAGGACAGCGCTCTGGCAGACCGCGGGAGGGCGTTTTTGAGCGGGCTTAGTCCCGCGTGGACGAGAGAACGTTACTCACCGTCAGCGTAGGGAGTGTCCAGCCTTCACCCTCCTGCAGCACGCGCCATGCCTGCTCGGGCCGGTCGGCGAGGAGCGAACGAAGATGATCCACAGGCTCACTCTCGCCATCGTCCGCCAGCGAGAAGGTGCCGTAGTGGATGGGCATGCTCATCAGAGGTTTGAGAACGGCATGTGCCTCCAGCGCCTCTTCGGGGCCCATGTGCACTGGCCCCATAAACCATCGCGGGCGGTAGGCCCCGATGGGCAGCAGTGCCAGGTGCGGTGAAGGGAAGCGTGCCGCTATTTCAGCAAAATGGGGACCGAAACCTGTATCTCCGGCGAAGAGAATACCGCCGTTCGCATATTGAATTTGCCATCCGCACCACAGCGTGCGGTTTCTATCAAACAGGCCACGCGCGGAAAAATGCTGCGCGGGAACGCAGTGGATAACAACCTCGCGAAAGGGCTGATATTGCCACCAGTCCAGCTCCACGATGGAATGAAAGCCGAGCCGCTTGAGCCGCGCTGCAACGCCCAGCGGACAGTAGATCGTCGGGGCGTCGCGCCGTCTGAGCCGGCGCAGCGTTCTGGTATCCAGATGGTCGTAGTGATTGTGGCTGAGCAATACGACGTCGATCGGCGGCAAGTCTTCAAAACGAATCCCGGGTGCGCGATGCCGGCGCGGACCTGCGAATTGCACAGGACTGGCGCGATCGCTCCAGATCGGATCTGTGATGACATTGAGTTCACCGATCTGCAGCAGGACCGTCGCATGATTCACGAAAGTCACGCGCAACTCGCCTGCCGGCAATCTTTCAGGCGGCGGGGTGCCCCGTGGAGGTGCTGATCCATCTTTGCCATGCAGTCTTCTCGCGATGGGTCAGCCATTCGAGGATCGCGCGGAATCCCGGCTGCTGAGGTGCATGCGGAGTGAAGAAGCGTCCGTTCTGGCAGTGGTCCGAGTCCGGCCAACCCATGGAGCTATGAATGCACGATGTGGCTATTTGCTGCAAATGAGGATCCGGTGAATTCATTGCTAGGTGACCGATCAGTGACCACCCGGCGCCGCACCTGCCCGGAAGCGGTGGATGAAAAATGTCAGTGGTGCGACAGCCAGTGTTGCCCAGCCGAGGACGCGGAAACAGTCCATGTAGGCGAGCAGATGCGCCTGGTCACCAAGCTGGCGATAGATATTCGCCACGGCAGCCGTGTGAGCATCTCCGGCGGAGATACCGCGCTGCGTAAGAAAGCTGGTCAAGGCGCGCACACGTTGTTCGAGGAGCGTGGATGTCTGGGGAAGCGCTGCGCTCACCATCGATTGGTGATAGTCGAAGCGCCGCTCGCTTGCTGTAGTAATGAAGGCGATGCCGAAGCTGCCGCCCCAATTGCGGAAGAGATTGGTAAGACTGGAGGCACGATTGTTCTGCTCGGGGCGCAGCTCTGAATAAGCTACGACGTTGAGCGGCACGAAGAAGAAGGCGTAGCCGAGGCCCTGAAAGACTCGCGCAAGTGCATAGTGGCCGTAGTTTGTCGCCAGATTGAAAGTGCTGTAGTACCACATGGACGCGGCTATGCCGAGCAGACTGCAGCCCAGGAGCACCCGTGGGTGCACGACACCTTTCTGCACCAGCCGTGCGCCGACAGGGGCCAGCAGGGTAATCATCAGTGCGCCCGGTCCCAGAACAAGACCTGCATCGATGGCGCGGTAACCATAAAGGGACTGCAGGATCTGCGGGATCATTGTGGTGGTGCCGAAGATGCCGAAGCCGAAGATGAACAGGAACACAGACGCAATGGCGAAGTGACGGCTCTTCAGCAGGTGCAGGTCAATGACGGGATCTTTTTGCCGCAGCTCCCAGAAGATTGCCGTTACCCAGCACACAATCGCAATGCCGAATGCCCAGGCGATGAGGCGGCTGCCGAACCAGTCATCGATCTGGCCGCGATCGAGGAATATTTCCAGCGCGGCCGAGCCGAGGCCAACCAGCGCGATGCCAGTGGTATCGACTTTCAAGCGGCCGCCGGCTCGTGCGGTCTTACGCTCGGCTGTGAATGCAGGCGGATCCTGCACCAGGCGGTTGCTCAGATAGAGGGAGAGCAACCCAATCGGGATATTTATGAAAAAGACCCAGCGCCAGGTGTAGTTGTCCGTGATCCACCCACCTAGAACCGGGCCGATGGCCGGCGCAGTGACTATGGCAATGGTGTAGAGCGCAAACGCGGAGGCGCGTTTTTCCGCCGGAAAGGTGTCGACCAGAATCGCCTGCTCGACCGGCGCCAAGCCGCCGCCGCCGATACCTTGAAATATGCGGCTGACGAGCATAAATCCCAGACTCGGCGCGATCCCGCAACAGAATGAGCTGATGGTAAAGAGCGCGACGCAACCCAGGTAGTAATTCTTCCTCCGAAGACGCGGCTTAGCCACGCGCTCATGGGCAGCACCACCGCATTAGCCACCAGATAGGTGGTCAGGATCCATGTGACCTCATCGAAGCTGCGACCAAGACCTCCTGCGATATGTGGCAGCGAGACGTTGGCGATCGACGTATCCAGGAGCTCCATGAAGGTGGCGAGAGTCACCGTCAGCGCAACGGCCCACGGGTTTACGCCTGGCTTGACCGCCGTGGTTCCCGCGCGGCCAGTAATCTGCGTAGAAGTGGCCAAACATCCTCCAGCCAGTCAGTGGATGCAGTAGTTGATTCCTAAAGAGACCGATCGGTCGCAAATGGTCTATTATTTTCTCTGTCGCGTAGCGGACAAGCAGACGTTGCGAAGGGAAGCGCCCTCATGGTCAATGACCCGGTCAAGCCATCTCGCAAGGGGGACAGGACGCGGCAACGCATCATTGCGCAGGCAGCGCCTCTCTTCAATCAGCGAGGTTACGAAGGTTGTTCCGTGCGGGAGATCATGGCGGAAGCCGGGATTGAGAAGGGCGGCATCTATCGCCACTTCGCGAGCAAGGAGGAACTCGCGCTGGAGGCGTTCGACTTTGCCTGGGCGGAAGTTTCGGAACGCCGCACTCGCGGACTCGAAGAGATCAAGGATCCCCTGCTAAGGACTGAGGCGCTTATTTGCAACTTCGTTCAACGCAGGCCTGCGCTGCGAGGCGGCTGTCCGCTTCTCAATACTGCGATCGATGCTGACGACGGGAATGCCGCTCTGCGTGCCCGTGCACTAGGAGCTCTTGACAGTTGGCGCGCGCGGCTCCGCTCGCTGATTTCGCTTGCCGCGCGACAGGGAACTGTGAAACCCGAGACCGAACCGCGGGCCGTCGCATCGATCGTCATCGGTACCCTCGAAGGGGCCCTGATGATGAGCCGCCTGGATGGGGATCCATACGCGCTTGAAATTGCTCGCGATCATCTGATCTCCTGGCTTGAGAGCCTTCGCGTTGAGAGCAGACGAGCCGTAAGGGCGCAAGCACACCGTAGATAAAGGCGACACGCCTTCACCTCACTCCAGGGTGAACCAGAAGGTGGCTCCCTGGTCTACCGCGCTGTTTGCCCAGATGCGCCCGTGATGACCGTGAACCACGCGCGCAACGGTGGCCAGCCCAATTCCAGAGCCTCTGAAATCCTTGTCGCCATGCAGGCGATTGAAGGCACCGAATAACTTCTCCGCATAGATCATGTCGAAGCCCGCGCCATTGTCGCGCACGTACCAGGCGTTCTGCTCCGGATCCCATCCGAAGCGGACCTCCGCCCGGGGCACCTTCGAGGTGAACTTGGCGGCGTTGCCCATGAGATTCTCAAGGGCGACGCGGGTGAGCCTTGGATCGGCGTACGCATTCAATCCGGGCTCGACATCGAAGGACAGGTCGCGGTCGTGATTCTGCTCCCGCAGATCGGAGGCAACGGACTCCGCCATTCCGCTCATGCTGAAGTTCTCGCGAATGATCTCGGTGCGGGTGATGCGGG
Organism: uncultured Acidobacteriaceae bacterium; assembly: GCA_963815025.1. GTDB lineage: Bacteria > Acidobacteriota > Terriglobia > Terriglobales > Acidobacteriaceae > KBS-83. Next base: position 433,681 of record CAWFFD010000004.1, read on the forward strand.
AGAGCTGAAGCAGTGCATCGATGAGCTGGCCCATGCGTTGCACGCCGCCGCGGACTCGATTGATGTAGTCTCTGCCGCTATCGTCGACTGTCTTGGCGTAGTCTTCCTGAAGCGCCAGGCTGAATCCGTCGATGGTGCGCAAGGGCGCCCGCAGGTCGTGTGAAACGGAGTAGCTGAATGCCTCGAGCTCGCGGTTGATACGTTCCAGTTCTGCGGTGCGTACGCGTACTCGGTCTTCAAGCGTCGCGTTCAACAATCTTACCTCTGCTGCTCTGGCTTCCGTTTCCTGCTGTGCGAGCGCAACTCGCTCGCTGGCAGTCTCCGCCGCAAGACGCAATCCGCGTTCGCGCGTGAACTGCCAGAAGGCGAACAGGATGAGCAGGAAATCCAGAGCGCTGGCGAATATCACAGCGACTTGCGCGCGCTGGGTGCTGTTGTTGGTCGTAACGGTTCGGATGGCGAGCAGTCTGTCTTCTTCCGCTTCCATCGCATCGCACACGGCGCGGATATGGTCCATTTCCACCTTGCCAGGTCCGCCGATCAAGAGAGGCGCAGACATATCCGGACCACCCTGCCTGCGCATCTCGACAGCCCTTTGCAGTACGAGCATTCTTCGGCTCACCGTCGCGCGGAGATCCTGAACCCTTTCTCGCTGGCCCGGGTTGTCCGAGATCAACGACTGCAAGTGTGCCAGTTCAGCGGGCAGCTCCTGCTGAGCCTCCGTGAATGGCTCAAGATAGCTGTGCTGCCCGGAGATGAGATAGCCTCGCTCGCCCGTTTCGGCGTCGATGGCGGAGCCGAGTATGCGCTCCACCTGATGCACCACCCGCCAGCTATGGGAGACCCAATAGGCGTTTGTGGCCAAGGTGCGAACCGCCTGGAAGGCCCACCATGCGTTCAGAAAAACGATGATGGCCGCGACGAGCAGCAGGGATGGGAAGAGGGTGGATTTTAATCGAGGCTTCATAACACGTCTCCTCATCCTAATGGCGACCCGCTCTTTTATAGCGATTGGTTCTCACATGGTGTTTGATATGCAGTCGCACGCGTCGATGAGATCGTGGGCACTTGCATGCAATTTCATTGGGCCGAGGATAGAGTCGCCGGATGTGGCAAACTGGCGTCCATGGACGACGTAGCAATCGTGGGGGCAGGATTGGCGGGTCTCTGCTGTGCCCTGCGTCTGGAGCGCGCGGGCTTGTCCGTGAAGTTGCTGGAGGCGGAAGACGGGCCGGGCGGGCGCATTCGCACCGACCAGGTGGAGGGGTTTCGATTGGATCGCGGGTTTCAGATCCTGCTTACCGGTTATCCGGAGCTGGTTCAGCACTTCGACCTGAAGGCATTGCGTTTGCGTGCTTTTTCGAAGGGTGCGCTCGTTCGGCACGGTGGCCGATTTCATCATTTTTCAGATCCATTCCGCAGTTCATTGGGGAGTGCGCTCAGCATTGCCATGGACCCGATAGTAGGCTTGAAGGACAAGTTGCGCGTCGCGCGTCTACGTGGCCTGGTAAAGAAGGGCGAGCCCGCAGAACTCTTCAAGAAGCCGGAGATGGCGACTCGCCGGTTCCTGGAAGAGTACGGATTTTCTTCGAAGATCGTGGATCGGTTCTTTACGCCATTTCTCGCCGGAGTCTTTCTGGAACGTGAACTGGCCACTTCAAGCCGCTATTTCCAATTCATCTTTCGCATGTTCGCGTATGGCGACGCAGCCGTCCCGGAAAATGGCATGGAGATGCTGCCACGCCAGCTTGCGGTTCGTTTGAGGAGCAGGACACTGGAGACGAACGCTCGTGTTAGTTCGATCAGGCGGAACGGGAACGAGTTCGTGCTGGATGCGGAAAAAAAGGCGAGCTATAGAGCCCGTCAAATTGTGCTGGCTGTGGATGATGAACGGGTTCGCTCACTTCTGAACAATCAGAATGGACGCAACCGGCCAGCCGAAGATCTGGTCCAGTGGAACCGGTCCACCACCTTTTATTACGCGGCTGAGCGGACGCCCATCGATGGTCCCCTGTTGGTTCTTAACGGAGATGGACCGGCGGCCGGTCCCGTGAACCATGTCATCGTGCTGAGCCAGGTGAGTGAGCGGTATGCCCCGCCCGGTGCGCACCTGATTGCGGCAAATGTGGTCGGCCGTGCGCCCCAATCGGGTCCGCAAATCGAACAACTGGAGCGTGATGCTCGCGCTCAACTCGAGCGTTGGTTCGGTGCGGATGTCACACGATGGTCTGTAATGGGCGGATATCCGATCGTGCATGCATTGCCGCTATGCCTTCACGCAGAATGGCAGCAAAGTAGTCCACGGCTGATGGAAGGTGTGTATGCGTGTGGAGACTACAGGGAGACGCCGTCGATCCAAGGCGCACTCGCTTCCGGGCGCCGAGCGGCGGAGGCCGTCCTGCGCCACTCCAGTTGATACGTCTTTGACCTTCCCGCGGTCGATTTGCTATCGTCAAGTTCACAGGAACTGGGCGATGCCGTCGCTCTAGCCCACCACACTCCTCAGTAGCTCAATGGCAGAGCATTCGGCTGTTAACCGAAGGGTTGTAGGTTCGAGTCCTACCTGAGGAGCCAATTAAATCAACAATTTAGGCTGATTCCTCATGCGCAAAGATGGATCACTGTGCCCATTTTTGTGCCTACCCCAGAACACCTTCGCCCCCTGATGACGCGATCTCTTGAACGATGAGAGACGTTGTTCGGCCTTCCAATGGTGGGCTAACCAGTTCTTGCTAAAGGGTTCCCCGCGGAAGCGGTGGGCAGCGACAAGCCTTTGTCACGGCGGAGGGACCGGACGTTTTTCGGCAGTAGACCGAACGGTTGCTCGTTCATCTCGAAGTGGCACGAACGCGAGAGAAACTTACGCCGGAATCGAACGCCCATCTTCGTCCTAGCCAGCGTTCGAGCGCCTAGGTCGCTTTGAGTACATAGCCAAGGCCTGGTCTTACTGCGCTTTCTTCGCGAGATTGGCTTCTGGGTAAGCTTCGTTTGCACACCGTCTTGACTACCGATAGACGTGGCACCATCCCCCAATCGTGTCCGCCAGTCATGGTCGCCAGAGGCATACGCACTGGCTCGTCAAGCACGTTCTCTCAATTTCCTGAAAATCGAGCCTTTGATCCAAAAACTGCAGCAGGCTTCCGGACGATCCCGGCGGGACTGCCTTGTGCTCATCCACAGATGCGCGCAAGAGCAACCCAAACGACGCTCCTGGAGCGACGAGGAGATTGATCAGGTGCGTGATCTCTTGATAACCAATCCAGTAGAGACCGTCGCCAGCAAGATTGGTCGAAGCACGTCTTCGGTGAGGCAGCTCTGCGGGCGTTTGGGAATCCGGGTGAGGGAACTGAGGTGTGATCTGTTTTCTGTGAACAGTCTTGCTGCAGCCATGCATGTACGGAAGGCAGAAATTCGCTACTGGATCGAGCAAGAGTGGCTGGAGGCAGTGCGGAAGGATCAGGGGAGAAGCACTTGCTACAACATCTCATCAGAAGCTCTGCAACGCTGCCTCCGCAAGCATTTGGCAGAATTACAGAAACGTAACATTCGTAGTACGACCATTCTGGCAGTCTTCAATCAGTTCTGCTACGTGCCCAAGCACACCGTCGGAGAACAACTTCTCCAGGTGCGCGAGGAGAAGCGGCAGCAGGCCGCGTACGAATCGGCAACCCTCTTCGAAAGTGGAGATCGGTAACCTGAACAAGCACTACCGTTGCTTGCTTTTCTGATAGGCCGTTCAGGCCGCCGCCACCTTCTTCGCAAAGAACGCGCTGGGCAGGCCGACGAACAGAGCGTGGCTCATGACGCCGTTGACCAACGCCGCCGCCGTGATAGGGCTGTGAGCAACCGAAGTGAGCGGCAACACCACCAGGTTCATCACTGCCCACACGGCAGCGCCATACAGCAGTCCTAGTAGCACCCACCGCGTACGCAACACAGCGACGCGTCGTCTCGCAAGGATATAGATCGCTGCGACTACCAGCGCGATGGCGAAGTGCACGACGAGGCCAAGTCCCGCACTTGCAAGCCCGCCCGAGAAGGACCGTGCGCCCAGCAGACTGCTCGCAATGTACTGCAGCACCTGGATCGGATTTTGGCCTTGCAGGCCGCGGAAGACTACGCCATCGGCTGCATCGAGCACTCCGACCGCCAGCGTGGCATAGATAATGGCGCGAAAGACGGGCAACGTGCGCGCTGCCAGCTGCGGCCCGCTCGTAGGGGCCGCGTTCAGGGCAGAGGCGGTCATTTGCCCGCCTCCGTCTTCTTCCCTTTCGCTAGAAAGCCGATGATCTTGCTTGCGACGAACTCGCTGTGCTCTTCCAGCAGAAAGTGGCCACCGTCGATCAGGTGCAGTTCCGCTTTGGGCAGGTCGCGCAGGAACGCCTGGGCTCCCGGCACGATGAAGAAGGGATCGTTCTGCCCCCACACGATGAGCGTGCGCGGCTGGTGCATGCGGAAGTATTCGTGCCACGCGTCGTAGAGCGCCACGTTCGAGGTGTAGTTGTAAAGGAGTTCGAGTTGAATGGCGTCATTGCCGGGTCGATCCAGCAGCGCCTGGTCGAAGGTGTAGCCGTCCGGGCTCACCGCGTTCGCGTTTTTCGCACCATGTGTGTACTGGAAGATCGTCGTTTGCTTGGTCAGCAGCGAGCGCGGCGCCTTCTCCGTCTCCTCGTTACGATTCGCCCAGAAAGCCTGCAGCGGCTCGAAGGCGGGACTGATGCCTTCCATGTAGGCATTGCCGTTCTGCACGACGATGCCTTCGATCGCTTCCGGATGACGCGAGGCAATGCGGAAACCGACGGGCGCGCCGTAATCCTGCACGTAGATGCTGAACTTCTTCAGGCCCAGTGTTGTAAAGAGCAGCTCCTCGATCTGCGCGGTGATGTTGTCGAAGTTGTATTGAAAGTGGGTCGCCGCGGGAGCATCGCTGTAGCCGAAGCCGAGGTAGTCCGGCGCGACAACGTGGAAGTGGCTGGCGAGCTGCGGGATCAGATCCCGGAACATGTGCGACGACGACGGAAAGCCATGAAGCAGAACGATCGTCGGATTCGTGGTCGAGCCGGCCTCGCGGTAGAAGATCTTGTGGCTCTCGATGGTGGCATGCTGGTACGTAGTCATGTGGTTCTCCTTATTCTCAATCTGCTTTTTTGTACGCGAGAGGAGCGCACCGGCCGCTTCCAACACGAACTCTACAACGGTCGCAGGCGATGAGATCTGAGGAGCATGATCTACATCGTGCGAACAGACCTGTGCGCCCATGCGCTCGGCCACAAATCGTTGTGTCTTCGGGCTGAACATACGATCATCTTCAGCCAGCAGATACCACGAAGGTTTCGTCCTCCATGCTGGAATCTGTATCGCTTCGCCAAGACACTTCATGGCTATCGGGCGTTGCGCGGCTATCCTGATTTCGTTTTGCTCTGCAGTGGCTCGGTGGCTGACCGCTTTCTTCATTCCTTCTTCCGACATCCATAAGAGACCATGACCGTCGGGTTCCAGATGGGGAGCTTTTTCGTGTGGAGGCTCTCGAAAGAACAAGTCCCCCACTGTTTCTCCCTCGTCTGGGGGCATGGCTGCCACATAGGCCAGGCCTCGGACACGGTCGTCACTTTCGAGGGCGGTGATCACGGCGCCGGAGTAAGAGTGAGAAACAAGGAGGATTGGCCCCGCGCCCGCCCTTTCCAGAGCTACTTTTAAAGCAGCCACATCGTCGGACAGCGAAGTCAATGGAATCTGGGCAGCGATAACCTTGATGCCCGCCTTGAGTAGCGGGCCGATCACGGCAGACCACGAGGATGCGTCCGCCCATGCGGCATGCACCAGAACGATCGTTGCGTTAGAAGGAACTTTGTTCATAATTCACTTTCGCCGAATCAACACGCACGTAAGGTGCCACTGTCCGGCAGCTGAAAAGATCGGCGCTTGAGCGCATCTCATGTCAGTGGTGAGGTCGCTCTGTGCCCATTTGTGCGTTACATTCAGCGTAAGGATGCGCGGAGATCAAGAAAAGCGAGAAGTTCTAACACTATCGGTGAGAATATCTAAACTATGCTTCTGAGCAACCTCAGCCTGGACAGCCTTCGTACGTTGGTGATCGCGCAAGACCTGGGCGGTTTCGGCCGCGCTTCGGAGCGCCTTGGACGCACACCCTCCGCAGTCAGTCTGCAGATGAAGCGTCTTCAAGAGGAGGTAGGAGTACCGCTCTTTCGGAAGCAGGGCCGGAAGACCCTTCTCACCGAACAGGGAGAGATCGCTCTCCGGTATGCCCGGAGGGTGCTGGAACTCAACGATGAGATGATCGATACTCTGCGCGGATCACATCTTGCAGGTGTGGTTCGAATCGGATTCGCGCAGGATTTTACGAGCAACGTTTTGCCTCTAGTCATCGCACGCTTTAATGCGCTCTACCCGCTTGTCAAGCTCGAGGTGAAGGTAGACCTGGGGCAGGTACTCCTTCAAGCGATCGACTCCGGCGATCTTGATCTTGCCTTGATATTAGGCGGTGCTCAAAAAAAGACGGCCCACCTGTTGAGCGAGCTGCCGTTGCACTGGATCGCAAGCCCATCTTTCAGGGATCGCGTACGGCAGCCGTTACCGCTTGCTCTCTTCAGCCCCCCGTGCGGATGTCAGACACCGGGGCTGGAGGCACTGGAAAGAGCTGGACGCCCTTGGCGCGTTGCAATGACCAGCCCCAGCCTGACGGGCTTGTGGGCCGCTGTCAGTGCGGGACTGGGACTTACCACCCGGGCCGAACTGGGCCTGCCGGCAGACGTGCAGACCCTCGACTTGGGCCTCCCGCCACTGGGAAATATACCCATCACGCTTCATCGCAGACGCGGCCTCCGGGCTCCGAACGCGATGCGGTTCGCAGAAATCACAGAGGAGTTGGTCGCTACTTATCTTCGTTCCCGCCTGAGCGAGAAACGATCTGGAACCGTGCACTCCTGTGCCGCAGTCGGGATGGATGGTAGTCAAGCGCAAGGCACGCCGGCTTGGCCGTCGACAGTCTCGGCAGTGTAGACGAGATGCATCCCCTGGATGCTCTCGACAGCGTCCTCATGTTGCGCTCGAGGCAATCCTCGTGAAACTTTGCCTTTAGAATTCCGTGTCCTCGCAGATTCTTGCTCCAGACTGCAGCAGGACCGATTTGCCTGCTGGCGCATGGGCTTGTCGACAGCTGCGCTACCTGCCTAACCATCGTCCTCTCAGGTCCGCTTATCGAAGCAAGGCTATTGATTCACATAAACCCACCCGATCTGCCAATAGCAGCAGAATTCGTCAACAATACTCACCGAACAATTCAGTATTTGGAACTTTTTTTTCGCGCTTGCCAGGCCCTACGTTATTAGTAGGTACTTCCTATTCGAAGTGCAATCGACAAGGAGTTCAGATGGCACCCTCAACACCGCAAGCAAAGTCGCAACTTACCTACTATCGAACAGCGACTGTCAACGGCCGCAAAGTGTTTTATCGCGAGGCCGGCGACCCCAGTTCTCCCACAATTGTTCTATTGCATGGACTTCCGACGAGCAGCCAAATGTTTCGCGAGCTGATTCCTGCTCTCGCCGACCAATTCCACTTGATTGCTCCCGACTATATCGGCTTTGGCCATTCTGATGCCCCATCGAGAAGTGACTTCGAGTACACCTTTGATAATCTTGCAGCACATGTGCGTGGTCTACTCGACCAGCTCGGTCTCACGTCGTACATACTCTACATGCAGGACTACGGCGGGCCGGTGGGATTTCGCGTGTTCGTTGAGAACCCAGAGAAAGTAAAGGGATTTATTATTCAGAACGCCAATGCCTACATGGAAGGTGTAGGAGACGCGCCCAAGAGCGCGCTGATGCCGCTGTGGGAGAGGCGCACGCCTGAAACTGAAAAACCGGCGCGCGAGTTCGTCAGTCTGGAGAACACGAAGTTTCATTGGCTCGTCGGTGCGAAAGATCCCGCTGCCATCAACCCGGACAACTGGGTCTTGGATCAGGCTCTACTCGACCGGCCTGGGGTGAAGGACTATCAGGTCGATCTGCTGGAGAACTACAAATCCAACGTTGCGCTGTATCCCGAGTGGCAGGCCGCTTTCCGCGCGCACAGGCCCCGGACATTGATTGCCTGGGGCAAGAAGGATCCCTTCTTCGTGCCGGCCGGAGCCGAGGCGTACCTGCGTGATCTACCAGAAGCCAAGCTCGCTTGGCTGGATGCAGGCCACTTTGTGCTGGACGAGAATGTTCATACTGTGGCGGACGAGATCAAGACTGCTTTCGGTCGCTAGACAATCTCGCGTTCCCATTCCAAAGCGAGAGTTGAGAGGTGATGGCTGCGTGATGATGAATACGCCATCGCGCAGCGCAGCCCTCATATTTGGGTACGAAAGGAATGTATGCAACGCTTCAAAGACAAACGTGTACTCGTGACAGGCTCTGGTAGGGGGATCGGTGCAGCTATCGCACGCCGATTTGCACTCGAAGGCGCCCGCGTGTATCTCACTGCTCGGAGCCATGAGGAGCTTTCCTCTACATGCGACGAGCTGCGATCGTTAACCTCGGAAGTTGAATTTGCTTCTCTCGACCTGACTCAGCCTGATGCAGCTGCGGAGCTCGCCACCTGTGTCGAGCAACTGTGGGGCGGTATCGACATTCTCGTCACCAATGCAGGCGCTGCGCCCCAAGGTGGCTTTCTCGAACTGAAGGACGAGGACTGGGCAACAGGGTTCGGGTTGAAGCTTTTCGCAAATCTCCGAGTCATCAAGAACACTTGGCCAATGTTGAAGGCTGCAAAAGGCCATCTGGTCATGATCGGTGGAGGCACGGCACGAACCCCAGAATTCCGCCTTTCACTGGTGTCTGCTGTCAACGGCGGTATCGCGGCCCTATCCAAGTCAGTGGCCGAGCAAGGCCTTCAGGATTGCGTTCATGTCAACCTCGTCCAGCCAGGCACGATTCAGACCTCACGTCGTAGGAAAATGATGGAAAAGCTTGCCGCACAGGAAGGCATTGAGTATGCCGAGTATCTTCTTGAAGCGACAGGGCGTTTGAAGATTTCTCGTCTCGGCGAACCAGCCGACGTTGCGGAAGCCGTCGCCTTTCTCGCAACAGAAGAAGCGAGATGGATTCATGGAGCCATCATCGATGTCGATGGTGGGCAGAACAAGGGTGTTTGAACCTTAAGGTTCTCCTTCTTGTGGTGGTCTTGGCATCGATCAATTTGTGAGGGTGCGAGAAATGTGCGAACCGCTTGAGAAACTCGCTTCAGCAGCCCAGACTGTATCGCCTGACGCTGTCTCTTCGCCGAACTCGGATGTTGAGTTTCGTCGCGATCTAGCCTTTCCCAAATTGAGCGAGGAAATGCTTGAAAGACTCGGCTCCTACGGGCAGGAAGAGACCGTCCCGAAGGACACTTGTCTGTATATGTATGGCGATCGGGACACAGACATGTTTGTGGTCCTCACAGGGGAGATTGAGAGCCGACTTCCAGTGAAAGGAGGAGGCTCAAAACGTTTCCGCTCTTTGCGTGCGGGGGAATTCACGGGCGAGCTAAACGTCTTGAACACACAGAGATCCGTTGCCGAAGCACGAACGGCATCGACGAGCCGGCTGTTGCGAGTCTCTCGAATGAACTTGCGCACGTTGATGCGTGCTGAGGGCGATCTCGCGAACATTATCGTTTCAGCTTGCATATGGCGTCGTATCGGCATGATCAGCGATCCATCTACGGGAGTCGTACTTCGAGGATGCGAAGGCGATCCGGATCTACTAAGCCTCCGTCGCTTTTTGGTTCGCAACTACTATCCGCACCGGATAGAGGAGATGCCAACGAACGATGAACCTGGCAACGGCCTTGCTGCTACGAAGATGCCAGAAGTTGAGCTGCTAGATGGTCGCGTCTTGGTTCAGCCTGCCATCTGCGATCTCGCTGACGAACTAGGCATTACCGAAGTTCCTGAGCCTCATACGATCTATGACGTTGCTGCTGTCGGGGCAGGGCCTGCAGGTCTTGCCGCTGCGGTGTACGCAGCTTCTGAGGGCCTATCTACGATTGTCATCGAAGGAAATGCCCCTGGAGGGCAGGCCGGTACCAGCTCGAAAATTGAGAACTACCTCGGATTTCCGACCGGCGTTTCGGGGGCGCAACTGGCGAGCCGCGGCCATCTCCAGGCGCTCAAGTTCGGGGTTCACTTCGCCATCTCGCGTGACGTTGTGAGCACAGCACAAGCGGATGGCCTGCATAGGCTGATCCTTGCTGGCGGTCTGGCTGTTTGCGCACGCTCTGTCGTGATCGCAAGCGGGGCGCGGTACAGACGACTCAACGTGAAGAGCCATGAGGACTTCGAAAACAGGGGCCTATACCATGCCGCGACCGCGATGGAATCTCTGCTTTGCCGCGACCGAGAGATCATCGTCGTAGGAGGAGGAAACTCCGCAGGGCAAGCCTCAGTCTTCCTTTCGGGAGTTGCGAAACACGTACACCACATCGTTCGCGGTGCTTCTCTAGAGAGCTCCATGTCGCAATACCTGATCTCGCGAATCGAGCGTTCTCCGCACGTCACTCTCCACACGGATACGGAAATCGACAAGCTCGAAGGTAAGGCGGCTCTTGAGTTCGTCACGTGGACGAATCGGAAAACTGGCGCATCAGTACGAAAACCAATTTCCAGTGTCTTCGTCATGATTGGCGCGGAGCCAAACTCCGGTTGGGCGTACGGCGCCATCAAACTCGATGACAAGGGATTTGTTCTCACCGGTGGTGGATGGGGATTTGAAGCCACACCGTACGCGACTAGTGTTCCCGGCATCTACGCTGTCGGCGACGTGAGGGCCGAGTCGGTGAAACGTGTTGCATCGGCGGTTGGCGAGGGTTCGGTAGTCATATCGAATATCCATCAGTATTTAGCTCGGAGACGCCTCGACTTCCCAGAGCAGGTAAGCTCCAAAGAACTCAGGTAGATCACGCATCGACGGTTTATGGGCAGTCGCCATTGCCGGTCCGATCCCCAAGACGAGAGCGAAGCTTAGTCCGCCGGAAACCGTGTGCCCCTTGCTTTCGGCTTGGCGTCGCCGGCTTCTGCTTCTCCTACGCTGCACCACTGATGCAACCTGCGCGCGGGGAAGGCAGTGCATTTCGCAGAGACCACTGGAGACCTGGTTGCTAGTCACATGCGGCACTATGCGGACCACGACTGGCTCGAACGCAACACGTTTCGCTGGATGGACTAGTCAGCCGCAACCCTTCGATGTAGTTGCAGCGGCCTTCGCATTCGTCAGTTTGTGTTAACTAATCGTCAAGAACTTCATACTATTCTTCTCCTCTGTATGGCCCTACCCTAAGTAATGTGCTAGCAGGAGGATTCATGCCGTTTGTTCGACTCTCGCTCCTCGAAGGAAGGAGAACAAGCTTGAAGTCTATGGCGGACGCTGCTCAAGACAGAGACGAAATGCAGATGATCACGGCCATTCTCGCTGGAGATACAAAGCTGTATCACGATCTGATTCGCCCCTATGAGCGTCGCGTTTATAAGATGGCTTTATCATTTTTGAAAAACGAGGCGGATGCGGAGGACGTAGCCCAAGAGGCCTTCCTGAAGGCCTACCACCATCTCGCAAGCTTTCGCGGCGAGGCGAAATTCAGTACATGGCTGATCGGGATTGCTATCAATGAGTCGCGGAGCCGCGTCCGTCGGCAAGGAGCTATAAGGATTGAATCGATCGATCAAGCCTCTCAAGAAGGCGATCATGTTTCTCCCGTCATTCTGCGAGACTGGCGCGAAATTCCCTCCGAAGCGTTGGAGCGGCAAGAGACTCGCCACATGCTGCAGAACGCAATAGTGGGACTTCCCAAGATTTACCGCGAAGTTGTCCTTTTGCGCGACATGGAAGAATTAAGTAACGCCGAAACGGCGGAGGCACTTACAGTCAGCATCGGAACCGTAAAAGTGCGATTGCATCGGGCGCGCGTCATGCTGCAAAAAAGGTTGGCGCCGCAGCTGAAGGATGTGGAGGCGGCGGTCAGTTCTTTCTAAGTTGTCATCTTTAGGCAGAAGCGCCTTCGCTCCCGTTGCCGGGATCTGCGATACGAATTCACTAGCAGCTTCTGGTAGATACGCGTGATTGATCACGTATATGCAGGCCGTAATGCTACTGCACGGTTGTCGTGACCTTATGTTCCGCTCCGATAACGTCCGGATCTACATACTACAGCCTAATGCACTTTATGGCTGAGCATATGCAAATACGACGTGGCAAAGACTGTTTCGAATGGAGCCAATGATGCAAGCAATTTCCCGCCGAATACACTGTTCTGAGATCTGGGGAGGCATGCGCAACACCGACTCCGATGTTTGCACCCGCGGAATCACGGCCAGCATATATTCCTCCGCTTGCGATGCCGAGCAGGGGGGAGACATCTATTACTTGGCACTCTGCAGCAGCGACTTATTGACGCGTACTGTTATCGCGGATGTGCGTGGCCATGGCTCGGAGGTAGCTCAAATCGGACAGTGGGTCTATAAAGCGCTCGACGATAGCATGGACACCCTGGACGGCACTGTCGTTTTGGAGCAGCTAAATCAGCTAATTCATGCTCACGGGTTTGGAGCGCTGACAACCGCCGTTGTCGCGGGTTTTTATGTCCAGGATTTCAGCCTTTCAATATGTTATGGCGGTCACCCGCCAGTATTGTTCCGTCAAGAAGCTCGCGCATCGAATTGGAAACGGCTGGACCCGCCTTCCTCTTCCGTTCCCACGAATCTTCTCCTGGGTGCTCTTCCCGATACTCTTTACGACCAGATGGTGTTCCAACTGCGCTCAGGAGATCGTATTGCGCTTTATACCGACGGGATAACGGAGTGTGAGAACTCGGAGGGGACACAATTGGGCGTGGACGGGCTTTGCTCATTCTTGCAACAACGAGAGGATCAGGAACTCGCGACGCTGAAACAGGGAGTTATCCGCGAACTGTCAAAATATGCCGGCGGAAAATCCTATGAGGATGACGTCACGCTGCTCCTGATGGAAATTCGCTGACGTACATCTAGGCCAGGCACTGAACAGATGAACTGCCGCAATGTGCCATGATTCTCTCGCCTGTTTCCTAGATATCTCGGGCTCCAGTACTTTACCGGGATCCGACCGATTTCGCGCTCGTCCTCACGATGGATTTGCCACACAGTCAAAAAGAGCAAGGACTCTTGAAGTTCGCAAATTCGTACTCTCCCAATAAGTCAAATGGATTATGAGATCCTGTAACCTTTTGGCTTCCAGCAACTCTTATCGATGACCGCGCGACGCGCCCGCAGCGTATCACTCCTCTTACTGGCTGAAGTCGGCGCCGCAATGTCTCTGAGGACCGATCACCGATGAACCGATTTGTTCGAAGAGGGCTTCTCGGAGCGTTCGCCGGCGCAACGGCAGGCACCCCGATGTTGTTCCTTAGCTCGAACGGAGGCCTTGAGTTTGCTATGGCTATCGCCGCAGGTTCGCTGTACGGAGCCTGCGTTCCGCCGGTCCGAGACGGTTATGCCGACAACATCATGGCCGCAGCTTCTATGGGGATTCCTCTTTGGGGTATCGCGAACGTTATTGTTCTTCCCTGGTTTTCGAGCAGACATATGGCGTGGAGCGCAGCGGGGATGGAAAGTCATTTCTGGCTGCTGGTTAAATGGGTGCTCTTCGGGGCCTTGCTCGGAGCGATCCTGCAGATCGCTAGTGATCTTGCAGGTCTCGTATTCGGCCCGGAAATCACGCCCATTGCATCGCCGTCCGCCAACCCCATCCGTATTGTGATCCTTGGCGGAGGGTTTGGAGGAATGAAGACAGCGGAATGTCTTGAGCGGGATCTCCTCGGACACGCCGCGGTCTCGATTTCTCTGGTGAGCGAAACGAACGCGCTACTGTTTACTCCCATGCTCGCAGAAGTGGCGGGAAGCAGCCTGGAACCCAGCCATATTAGCGTGCCGCTGCGGAGCAGCCTGCGCAGGACCCATTTCGTGCGCGGGCGCGTCAATAGAGTCGACTTCGAAAAGCGAGTGGTCATCCTCGACAGAGCGGGAGCGGAGGTGGGCGAGTCTTCCCGTGAACTTGAGTACGATCACCTGGTCTTTGCTCTAGGGGCCGTCTCAAACTATCTGAATTTGGCCAATGTGGAAAAGCTGGCGTTCGACTTCAAAACACTGCTCGATGCGATTCGAATCCGAAACCACGTCATCGAGATGTTTGAGAGGGCGGACCGGGAAACAGATTCCGACAGCCGGAAGCGACTTCTCACCTTCGTTGTCGCGGGTGGCGGATTTGCCGGTGTGGAACTGGCCGGATCCCTCAACGATTTCGCGCACGGCATTCTCCCCGACTACCGCAACCTCGATGCGGACGAGCTGTGTGTGACCCTGGTTCACGCGCGGGATCGAATCCTGCCTGAGTTGAGCGAGACTTTGGCCGTCTATGCTCTGGAAAAGATGAAACAGCGCGGGGTAGCATTCCGTCTCGGAGAAAGACTTGTCGATGCTCAACCTGGGATCGTGATTCTGAGCGACGGAAAGATCGCGACCGAAACCCTGATATGGACGGCCGGAACCGCTCCTAATCACCTCATCAAGACCCTAGCCGTGCCGACCAATGCACGCGGCGCAATCCTGGTCGACAGCACGCTTGCGGTCTCGACGCTTCCGGGGCTGTGGGCGCTTGGCGACTGTGCCGCAGTGACCGATAGCAAGACGGGCAAGCTGTGTCCACCAACCGCGCAATTTGCGCTCCGGGAGGCCGCAATCGTGGCAAAGAATATCGGCGCAACATTACGAGGGGCCGCTGCGAGCCCATTTCATTTCGATTCTCTAGGATCTCTCTGTGTGATCGGTCACCAGACGGCCTGTGCGGAATTGAGAATTCCGTTTGCGTCGACCCGATCGTTCCGCTTCTCCGGCCTCCTCGCCTGGTTCCTGTGGCGTGGTATTTATCTCTCGAAGCTGTCCGGAATCGAGCGCAAGACCCGCGTACTGATGGCATGGACGCTGGAGCTATTTTTTCCGCGCGACATCATTCAGACCATCGAGCTTGGAGGAAAGGACAATCATGGCACCAACCCAGCCGGTATCCGGCACAACTGAACAGAAGCCCGAAATTGCTCGGATGCGGAGTGACGCGGCTTGGGGACTCGCTCTGGGAATTCTGGGCGGACTCCTTCTCGGCAGCGTGCTTCACTCCTCCCTGCTCCACGCCGCTCTGCTCGGCGCTGGATTCGGACTGATCTTCGGCTCGATGTTCTCGAAACGCGCGTCCAGCGCCGGCGCAGGGCTAATTTGGGGACTCAGCAGTGCCCTGCTTTTATGGTTTCTAGCGCTGGCCGTAAGCATGATGAAACTCGGTACGTACGATGCAGGCGTCATGCTGGAGGCGGCCCGCGGGCGCTTCCCGGAGTTGGCTGCGTATCTGCTGTGCCTGGGAGCCCCCACTGGACTGGCTCTGGGCATTCGCGGAGGGCACCGCCGGGACACCTCCAAGCCGAGCTTTCGATTAAGCCGGGCAATCGTTGCCGGCGGTTTGGCGGGTATAGTTGGCGGCCTGATCTTCGGGCATTGGATGCTGGAAGGCGGATTTTTTCCTTTGCTCGCCGGTCTAGGCGAGATCCATTCGCTGGCCCTCAAGGTGCTGCTGCAGTTCTGCGTTGCCTTCACCATCGGCGCGACCTTTGGCCTGCTCTTCCAACGCGACGTTCGCGGCTACGGCTCCTGCATGGGATGGGGACTGGGTTACGCCATATTCTGGTGGCTCGCGGGACCGCTCACGCTTTTCCCCCTGGCCAAGCGGATGCCATGGAGCTGGTCCGTCGGTGCGGCGAGTCCGTATTTTGGAGCACTGGTAGGTCATATTCTTTACGGGCTCATTCTCGGCGTTGTCTATGCGACGTTCGATCGCGTGTGGATCCGGCTGTTCATTCAATCCGATCCGCTAAATCGAGAGCCGGAGGGTCTGGGCTTCCGCCTCTTCCGTTCTCTTCAGTGGGGGGCTGGCGCGGGCCTCGCCGGAGGACTCATCTCCAGCCCTTTCATGTTTGCCGCGCACGTTTTGCCGACCGTCATCGGCGTGGACACGCAACTGTCGACGTTCGGCGGCCTGCTGGTTCATCTTCTCGTCAGCACGCTGATTGGAATGGGCTACGGCGTATTATTCCGCGATGAAGCGTCCAATCTTGCGATGGCTGCGGGATGGGGATGGGTCTTCGGGATGATCTGGTGGTACGCCGGACCGTTGACCCTGCTTCCACTGCTACTCACCGGGGAGATCGACTGGAGGATCAGCGCCGTATCTGCGCTGCTTCCTTCTCTGCTGGGCCATTTGATATACGGCGCCTGCACCGCTGCCATATTTTATGGATTGGAACAGGCCTATAAGAACAAACAGATGCTC
Source organism: uncultured Acidobacteriaceae bacterium (assembly GCA_963815025.1). GTDB lineage: Bacteria > Acidobacteriota > Terriglobia > Terriglobales > Acidobacteriaceae > KBS-83. The sequence continues at coordinate 450,078 of CAWFFD010000004.1, forward strand.
GACCCGAGAACGGCCGCCAGGGAACTGCGCCGTCTGCGTCCCATTGGAACGCCAGCTCCGGCTCTTTGGTTTTTAGCGATGAGCATGGGCGCGATCATTCCTCTCCTTCTGAGATAGACGTCGTTCGGCCTTTGGCGCCGCAGACCTTACCGGAATTGATCTTCGGTTTGCTCGATTAAAGAATATCAATTGGAAGTACATTGCTCGCATCAACGATGCAACATTGCAGGCGTTAAAGATCCTCCCGTAGGTTTTTATGGACTGGGCATTGCGAAATGGCTCTTCAAGAACAAATCAACGCTTCCAGTCACAGCTTGGACAAAGGGGAGCGACGTGATGGAGGCGAGAGCGAGAAGAGCAATTCTGGATTTCGGCAAGCTATGTCCTAGTTCGTGATGAGGTTCTTTAGCGCTTTATGTCTCTTCACTTTCAAGGAGCGCTACTCCTTCCGACGGTAGGTAGACGGCTCTGATCGTTACAGCGGATTTTTGTGCATCGCAACGTGTTAGCGGTGTTGCGTTCCTGGTTTCGACGCTGCTGATGACGCTCATCCAGAATGCTTGGCCATAAACTCGAGGATCAGGTCTGCAATCTCGTCAGTCTTTTCGTCCAGTGCAAAGTGCCCAGCGTCGAGCAGGTGGATTTCCGCATTCGGAAGATCGCGCCTGAAGGCTTCCGCACCCGGCGCGACGAAGGAGGGGTCGTGCTCGCCCCAGACTACGAGGGTCGGGGGCTGGTGGTCGCGGAGCCAGGTCTGCCATTTTGGGTAGGACGCGACGTTGGTCCGATAGTCGTAGAGCAGGTCCTCTTGGATCTCGCGCTGACCGGGCCGCGACAGATCGGCATACTCGCTGACCCAGGTATCCGGATCGTAGCGATCCGGATGGGACGTGCCGGCGATGTGCCGCTCCTTGGTGGCCTCGAACGAAAGAAAAGCGTTAAGCACCTCAGGATGAGCCTTTGGATCCGCCCAGTATTCCGCGATCTTGGTCCATTTGGCTCCAAGGCCCGCTTTGTAGATGTTGCCGTTTTGAATGATGAGCGTATGCAGTTGCTCGGGGTGCGCCAGAATGATACGGAAGCCGATCGGCGCGCCGTAGTCGTGAAGGTACATGGTGTAATGCGTGACCTTCAGCTTCTCCAGAAAATCACTCATCGTCTGGGCAAGATGATCGAATGTGTAAGTGTAGGCGGTCGGCGAGGGTGCGTCGCTCAGACCGAATCCGGGATAATCCGGAGCGATCAGATGATATTTTGTCGCGAGCAAGGGAATGAGCGTGTCAAACTCACGCGAAGACGACGGGAAGCCATGCAAGAGCACAATGGTTGGGGCGTTCTCAGGGCCGGCTTCCCGGTAGAAGATCTCGACTCCGTCGACCTGCACGCGATGATAGGTCGTCGTAGCGTTGGTCGAAGGGAGTGGCGCGGCTTGTGCCGTGCCTGCAAAAAGCGCCGTGGCAAGAACGTATATCGATAGGCGGTTCACTGAGATGTTCCTTTTGATTCGAGAAGGTAGCGCTCCGCCTCAGATGAGACGAACACGTCGAGCATTTGTTGCTGATCATCCAGCGAGGAAAGTTCGGCGCTGGATGAAGACGGCCAGGGCTGCGGCTTTCTGCATACTCATGGGAATGGATCAGGCATTCCCATGCACCTTCCTCAGTGACTTGAAAGCGATCCTGCAGTGGGACCTCGAACGTATCGACCAACGCTCTGTCAACTCCATCCGCTACGGCGCGATGGTAGTCAACCGGCTGAAACGCTTCGCGATGAGTGCATCTACCGAAAATAAACCCGCCCCCAAAATGAGCACCATCAGCGATGCGAAGAGAAAGGTATAAGGATCGGCGTCGTAGAACTTACCGGGATCGGAGAAGATAGAAACTAGCGCGCCGTGGTCGGCTGTCCAGTAGGCGACGAGCATGTCGAACGCCAGCAGCAGTCCGGTCAAGCGGGAAGCAAGTCCAAGAATGAGAAGCAGGCCGCCGAATAACTCCATATCGGAAGCGAGGTAGGCGCTGGTCGCGGGAAACGGAATGTTCAGGCTCGTGAAGAATTCGGCAGTTCTGGCGATGTGGTGCAGCTTGCCCCATCCGGTTTGCACGAATTGCCAGCCCCAGTAGAGTCGGACCGCGAGCAGAAATGGCCACCGCAGCAAGGAGATCTTTTCGACGCCAAGGGAGTAATAACAGAGGAAATGTTTCAACATACGTTGCTTCTCGTTCCATGGCACATTTTCATCACTGACCGTAGCTCGCGTCTTCATGGCGGACTCTTCTCCGCACCGTTAGAGCGTAGCGTGATCCGATCGTTACAGGGAAAAATGAAGATCGATGACTTTGAGGAGGCTTAGCGGCGCAACCGCAAGGTTTTCGCTCGGGACGTGCCTGTACTAAGAAATGCTGTAACCCGCAGCACCGGAGCCGCGTCGGATATTCAACTCGTGGGCAGGAAAAGGAATACGCATCCGCCAAAAGAACACGTCGAATGAAAAGTCCCATCGCTCCTTCTCTTAAATCCCAGGGACTTGTTCTGGCGGGCATCATTTCTCATTACATAAAGCATAAAGACGCTCCGCTGACGGCGACGCAATCGGCTCAACGCGAAGACGGTTGGAATGCTTGTTGCAGCAGCTGACACAGCGATAGAGATATCGCGGGCGAACGGCGGCGATTGGTAAATACCTTCAGACAAACTGGAACGGAAGAGGCACAGAAAAGCTTGTAACCTTTGTCGGGTAATCCTTTCAAACATGCAAGCTGAGGAAGGGTTTCCACCCACCTAGTCTTGCAATAAAACTCACGGGCACCGGTCTGGAAGTCCCGACAACGTCCAACGTCCGGCGCACACGGTGCGCGGCCCAACCAACGAAAGGTCATCCACCATGAACACCAAATCCATCCAAACTCTCGCGCTTGCCGCCGCATTTGCGGGCATGATGAGCGGCACTAGCGCCCGCTTGAACGCCCAAACAACCTCCAATACGTCCGCTACTCCCGCAACGGCCTCGGCACATGCCGGAATCCTCCACGTCCAGGACCAGCCGCTGCCGAAGCACGCTTGCAAGGGTCAGAACGATTGTAAGGGCCAGGGCGGCGGCAAGCACCCCGGCAAGAACAGCTGCAAGGGGAAAGGCGGCTGCGCCACCGACGGCTCCAAGGCACCTTCGATGGTCTAGCTTCAATCGATACTGGAGGCTTGCGATCGTTCAAGCCTCCACCTTTTTTTGCTTTGTTGATTGACAACAGGAGTTCGCGATGTCGGCCAACCGATTCAACGCATTCACCGAATATGGTGTCGGTATCGGGCTGCGAGTCCCACACTACGACCACATCTTTTCTGAAAAACCTTTGGTCGACTGGTTCGAAATCATCTCCGAAAATTACATGGTCGATGGCGGAAGTCCGTTGCGGATCCTCGATCAAATTCTTGAACGGTATCGGGTGGTGCAGCACGGCGTTTCACTGTATTTCGGGTCTTCGCAGCCGCTCAACCGCGAGCACCTCAAGCGTCTTAAGGGACTGACCCGGCGAACCAAAACGCCGTGGCTATCCGACCACTTGTGCTGGGGAAGCGTTGATGGACGGTACACGCACGATCTTCTGCCCTTGCCCCATACCTTTGAAGCGGTGCGCAACACCGCGGCGCGTATTCGAGAGGTGCAGGACTTTCTTGAAATTCCCATTGCGGTGGAGAACGTCAGCAGCTACGCCGAGTTTCATGAATCCCAGATGACGGAATGGGAGTTTCTGAACGAGATCGTCCACGCCGCCGACTGCGGAATTCTGCTCGATGTGAACAACATCTATGTCTCTTCGCAGAATCACGGCTTCGACCCGGCAGAATACGTGAACAGCATCGCCGCCGAGCGGGTTGCGCAGGTCCATATTGCCGGCCATTCTAAGTTCGAAAAGTACACGCTCGATACACATGACCATCCGGTACTCGACCCGGTTTGGAAGTTGTACGCGCAGACCATCCAACGGACGGGTCCCACGGCGACCCTCTTGGAATGGGACGATAGAATTCCGTCGTTCGATGAGGTACATACAGAAGCGCTCAAAGCGAACCGCTATCTCGCCGCCCCGGTGAATCCTTTCGATGGGAGCGACGTCACTCAAATGCGAGACGAGGGCTTGCAGGAGGTGTTCTGTGAACTTGCTTGAGCTCCAGCGCCGCATGTCGGAGGACGTCAGGCGCCCACTGACTCCCGACTTCGAAATGCAAGCCACGACGGAACAAGGACTGCCGATGGGCGAGATTGCAAGCAGTTATGTGAGACCCAATGCTCTGCTAACCTCTTTCGAGCGGCTCGAAATCTACAATCGGCAGTATTGGTTCCGCGTAATCGGCGCTGTTTCAGAAGACTTTCCCGTTCTGAATGCTGTGTTGGGCGTAAAGAGATTCGACGCGCTCGTGCTGGCGTATTTGCGGGAAAACCCGTCCACGTCGTTCACGTTGAGAGATATAGGGGCAAAGTTGCCATCCTGGCTTGCCCTGCACCCCCATTATGCCGGTACTCGACACGCACTCGCGGTCGATGTCGCTCGGCTGGAGTGGGCCTATGTTGAGGCGTTCGACAGCGCCAGCTTGAGACCGTTCAGCCCTGAAGATTTCTCGGGCCTGGGCGCAGGCTCTACCCTGCGCCTGCAGCCGCATTTGCGATTGCTGGACCTGCAATATCCAGTAGATGAGGTCGTTCTCGCCGTTCACAAAGCTACTCCCGAGGCGGATATAGCTAGCAATGCGATTACAGAATGCCGACGAAGTCCGCGGAGGACGCTACCCCGAGTGAAACGGTCCAGTGTCTACCTGGCTGTGCATCGCTTCGATAACTCCGTTTACTATCGGCGTATTGATCGCGAGGAGTTTTTGCTGTTCATGAATCTCCGGGACGGCGACTCGATCGCCACTGCGATCGACTATGCGTTTGCGGGTTGCAGGCTTACCACTGAGAAGCAAGCCGGCAAAATTCAGGAGTACTTTGCGCACGCTTCCGAGCTGGGCTGGTTCTGTTTGCCTGAGCCTGCTGTACAGCCATGCAAGCAGGAAGGCCTATCATGTACCCATGCCTACTGATTAACGCCATCGTTAAAAAGCAGGAGTGAAGCATGTGAGGGGGTGGATGATTCCTTTCTCCGCCGCCTCATTACTTTTTGCAGAAGTTCTGGGATCCCGCGATGTTGTCGCTTCTTACGGTGATGCCGGCGCACTAAACAAAAACGCCTGGTGATTGCCTGACAGGCATTTCAAGTCGTAACCAAACAGCAAGGACCGCGTCCCATAACCGCTTCCGCATTTCTTCGCGCGGTGGAGACCCTCATTGCGACGGCAACGGCTACTCGACGTCCTTCTGCCCCTCGTCTTCGGCATCATTGTGCCGTCGTTCAACATCTCGGCACAGAGCCTCAAGGGTCTGCAACCCGGCGCGAAAGCGCCAGACATCCATCTCAAGGATGAACGTGGCAGGCAACAATCCCTGGCTACGCTCAGCGGCCCCAATGGCTTGCTGCTGCTTTTCTTCCGTTCTGCCGACTGGTGCCCCTTCTGCAAGGGGCAGTTGGTCGATCTGCAGGGTGCGCAGAACGCATTTGTGGCAAAGGGTATCAACGTTGCCGGGGTGAGCTATGATTCCGTGGCTATCCTCGCGGATTTTGCCAAACGCAGGTCGATCACGTATCCATTGCTCTCCGATACTTCTTTATCTCTGATCGATGGCTTTGGCATTCGCAACCCGGAAGGAACGGGAATGGAGACTGGCATTCCTTATCCCGGCTACTATCTGATTGGCCGTGACGGAGTGATCCAGAGGCGCTTCTTCGAAACCGCCTATGTCAATCGCCTGACCGCGAGCAATCTCTATAGCAATCTGTTCGGAAGCTTCGCTATTCCCACACCCTCGAAAACATTGGACGCTACCCCGCACGTGGCCATCTCGACAGTTCAGTCCGATATACAGGTCACTCCAGGCGCGGTAGTCCGACTGGCGGTCGTCATTAAGCCTGCTCCTGATACTCATATCTATGCACCCGGCGCGGAAAAGCTTCACTATCATGTCGCTTCTCTGACCATCCACAAATCCGGTCTCTACATCGCAGCCGAAACAAGTTATCCGAAGGCTCAGTTGATGAACTTCCCAGACCTGGGCCAGACGGTCCCGGTCTATACCGGCACGACGCTCCTTTCCACCTCTGTAGCCGCCGTGGTCGACGGGAGGACGATTCCTCTTTTTGCCAAAGAGCCCAGCCTGCAGATCAATGGCGTCGTGGATTATCAACCCTGCACATCGAAGGTCTGCTTTCCTCCCACCAGTGCTCCAGTGACGTGGACAATCGGCCTGAAGCAGTTGGACCGCGAGCGCGTCCCTGAAAACTTGCAGCACAAGTAAGACGCAGCTCTGTAACCGCTGACTTGCTCGTCATGTCACATAGTGGAGGTGAACTTCAATGGAGCACCCTGGTAGAGCGATTGCAGGCAGTATCTCTGGAACGATTGCACTTGTCATGCTTCTGGCTGCGCCTTACAAAGTGTCCGGTGCTGCCAGCGTGAACTCACCCGTGCTGGTCGAGCTATTCACCTCCGAAGGCTGCTCCAGTTGTCCTCCCGCCGACCAGTTGCTGGCGAGAATTCAAAAGGCCGATCCGAATACCGTCGTTCTCTCCGAGCATGTGACGTACTGGAACGGCATCGGATGGAGAGATCCATTTTCTTCGCAGGATTCGACCGAACGCCAGACCAATTATGTGCAGCGCATGGGTTTGAACAGCAACTATACCCCGCAGATGGTCGTCAACGGCCGATACGAATTCGTAGGCAGTGACGCGGGCGCCGCGGCACAAGCCCTTCACCAGGCCGCCGCAGGCACGACCGTTCCGCTCACCATCTCGGACCTGAAGGCTACGCACAATCACGTAGCCTTTTCACTGCAGACGGGCACGGTGGACAAAGATGCGCAGCTCTTGGTGGTGGTGGCACAGGACGAAGGCATTGAACCCGTCGCCGGCGGTGAGAACGGCGGCCGCACCCTGCGTCACGTACAGATAGCCCGGACGATCCGCCAGGTTGCCAACATCAAAGGTGACTCGGCGTACGCCGGGACCGTATCTCTCGATGTACCCCAGGCCATCGGGGGCGCAGGCTGGCATCTCGTCGCGTTTCTTCAGCAGGGTCCTGGCGGTCCGATCCTCGGCGTCGCCTCCCAGATGATCTAGTGGCGGCACGTCGCTCCTGCTTCCATGGCCTTCGAAAGCGGTCCGGTGCCGGAGCGAATGCGCGCGCTCAGCTAAGTGAATTCTGGGCAGGCAACTGAAAAGCGGGTCGAGCTGGGGGATCAGGGATGGCTTGTCCGGAAGTGCATGCTGGTCTTTTATCTGGTCTCGATCACGAAATCGATCTTCAGTTCGTTCTTAACCCTTACCGCGCCACCAGCGGCACGGATCGGTTGAATACCGTAGTCGGTCTGCCTGATGGTGGTAGCGCCTACGTATCTTCCATCCAGTTTGCGGACGGATAGATGGATCAATCTGCTTTCGCCATGAAGCTGCAGATTCCCAGAGACGTGCCAGGTGTTATCGCCGGCCGGTTGGATCTGCTCGGAGGTGAAAGTGATCAACGGAAAGCGAGAGCTTTCGAGCACCCGCGCCTGCGTCGACTGCTGGACCTCTGCCTGGTGCTCTTCCGGCATCACCTCCAGACGAGCGGCCTCCACCCGGAAGCGGATGTGGGAAGGCCGGCCGTCATCGATCGAGCCCTCGGCAATCAGCGCCGTCACAATATGCTCGTGACCTGCCCCCGGCAGCAGCCATCCGGTCTTTCCCACATGGATCGTAAGGGAGCTGTGGTCTGGGTCAATCTGTCTTTGCATCGCGAATAATGGCCTGGTCCCGAAGAAAGCCAGGAGTAACGCGAAGCAAAACGATTTCAATGGGACCTCCTGCTTTTCACACTTCACCCTTGTTGACGCCGGGCTCACGCCTGCGCATCGTTGCTGCATTCAGAAGCGAAGCAGGAGCCCGCCTGTCAGCACGATGCTGTTCTGACGACTGCCATCCGTGGGAACACCATAGTTCGGTTGTCCTGAAAAGAAGTCGCGCACCTCCACTCTGCCTCCAATCGGGAGAGCTCCGATCAAGGGAATGCTCTTCAGACGAACTACCGGTTTCGTGTCCAGTCCTCCCCCAAACTCCAGCGTCCCCGTACTGCCTGCTCCGGCTACGTTGACCCCTCCCGCGCGAGGCTGCGCAGGGCTGAAGTCCGCATACCCGCCACCGAACAAGAGCCACGGCGCGAAGCTTCTGCCCTGGTTGAACTTGAGCCTGACGTTTGGGGTGAGGAAGAGGTACGCATATTCGGGACTTAAGTTGGCGGCCGGGAAGCTGGCCTTCACATCGAGTGGAGAGGCGACGAAGTCGATTCCTCCATAGAGCGCCGTGCGGTAGCCGAGGAGTTGGCGATCGTATTCGGCACCGAGAGCGAGGCTCGAGTTCAGATGGATGGCTCCTCCGTCAGCAAGTCCGATGCTCGGCGTTTCCGTGGCTCCAATTTGGAGGCCGATCTCGTTTCTGGTCGAGGGACGGGAAGCACCTGTCTGTGCATGACCTCGAGCGTCGCCCATAAATACAAGGACGAAAGTTACAAGAACTGCAATATTCTTTTTCATTTCATTCCTCTCGCTTGTGAGGCGCGCATATAGGAGCGGGCCGGCACCAGGAAGATCACAGGCATCGACGATGCCGAATTAGATATACGCCGCCGCCACTTAGCGCAGGCAGTGGAAATTCTGAAGACGAAAGAAAAAGTCGACACCAGCCAACCGTTTCTCTTGAGCATCGAAAGAGTCCCGTCATGTGCACTCGCTGTAGAGCGAGTAAGGGTGGTCGATCAAAGCAAGTTAATTGCAGGTTTGATTGGAAATGCCCAAAAAGGTTACGCGGATGTGCTGTAGCTACACAGATCTATTTGGAGGAGATGTAACCCGCGCTCGCAGCAGGAGTCTCATGATTCATTGAAGGGAAGTAGCCGATGCTATTTCGTCTTACGTACTCTGCTGTGTCTATCGCCGCTGTGCTAATAAGGGAATGGCCGTCAAAATCTGCGCCGTCGTCCCTTGAGACCTAGCCACGGGCGGGTCGATGAGAAAGAGTACCGACGCCGACTTGGCGAATTGCACGTTGCGAGTGACGTTGGGGACTCAACTGAATTCCGGAGCCACGACTGTTTTTTTCTGGGCTCGTTAGTACGTCACAGAGGTTTGGTATCAAACGGATAGGCGAAACTCTCACGGGCAGACGGAACATGAAGATCGCAGTGATCGGAAGCGGCGGGGTGGGTGGATACTTCGGCGCAAGACTTGCGGCCTCTGGCAGTTCAGTCACGTTTGTTGCGCGTGGTCGGCAGTTTGCGGCGCTCAAGCGAAACGGTCTTTCGATCCAAAGCTCGCGCGGCAATCTTCATCTCGAGGCTATTCGCGTGGTGGAGGATATCGCGAAGGTGGGCCCAGTCGATCGTGCTGTGATTGCGGTCAAGCTGTGGGACATAGAAGAGGTCGGGAAAGCGACGAAGAGCCTGGTCGATGAGGGCGCGTCCGTGCTCTCTCTTCAGAACGGTGTCGACAAAGATGACGTACTGAGAAGGTACTTGCCTGCAGAAGCCGTTCTTGGGGCGGTCTGTTACATATCGGCCGAAATCGGCGATCCAGGTGTCATCCGGCACAATGGAATCGTTCAACAGATCATCTTCGGGGAGTATTCGGGAAAAACATCTCAACGGAGCACGATGTTTCTAGAAGCTTGCCGGCAGGCAGCCATCGATGCCCGGTTGTTTGTCACCCGAGCGACGATTTCGGATCGGAGTTCCAAGTTCTTGAGATTGTCGTCGGCTATGTGTGCATTTGCTACGACGAATGAACCACAAACGGCGGCGCTGTTATGTAGCTTCAACTCAACCGCTTTCCCAGACTAAGAAATACGTAAGAAAATCCCTTGGCAACCATGAGCGCAACTGCCAGACTGACAAAGATGAACCCAACCTACGAAACCCGCACAGATTCGCCTCGTCCGGCGGAGATTGAGGGCTCAAGATGAGCGATCAACAAAAGAATGAGCAGTGTCCTGGAGTGCGAGCGCAAGAGATCCGTGCGGCACTGGATCAGCATTGGGCTGCGTCCGATGCCGATGATTTTGAAACGGAGCACCGCATCTATCACGAGGACGCGGTGCTGGACTACCCACAGTCAGGCGAACGAACCCGCGGTCGACGCAACATACAGAACCAACGCACTAGTCAGCCGAGCAAAAAGCGGTTTACTGTCCGACGAATCATTGGCGGCGGTGATCTTTGGGTCACCGAATTCATCTTGACATATGACGGCAAGCCGTCCTACACCGTGAGCATCATGGAGTTCAGGGGCGACAAGGTTGCGCGGGAAACACAGTACTTTGCGGATCCATTCGTGGCTCCCGCATCGCGCGCTCAATGGGTCGAGCGGATGGACACATAATCTCGAGGCGAGAGAATTCGCTAGCGGCACCGCCATTTGCGATTTGCAGCGCAATGTCGAAAACCAAGATTAACCCAGAGCCGCTAAATCCCGATTAACGTGGTTACCGGAACGGGCAAAGTTTATTGCGGCAAATAAGGTGATTGGTCGTCCGGGGCGTATGTCTGACCGTACATGTTGGTGTGGGGCATGGTTCTTACACCGGCTATCGGGGCTTTGAGCGCTCCGAGGTCGACCGCCTGGTCGGAAAAATGCACAGGAGTGCTTAGGCCCTCGAGGAAGGATTGGGGCACGCCCTCAATCCAGACATGTAATTTGTAATCGCCGGGTGGAATGCCGCGAACCAGGACTGAATCATTTGTGTCAGCCATCGCATAGAGGGGCGAATTGACAGCTATGACGACAGCACTCATTTCGGGGTGAATATTGCAAAAGATATAGGAAACACCCACCCTTGAAAAAGTTACCGACTTACTTGAGCCGGCCTCGTAGAGTCCCAAATTGAATCGTTTGCCGTCAAAGAGCGAGAAGACGTTATGAAAGAAGGGATCTTCATTCGGAAACTCTACGACGCTACCTGCAGGAATCACTTGCAGGTGAGGGATAAAGGTGCGGTTTTTCTGGAGCAAGATGTAATGACCATGGGAAGGGAATGAAAGAGCCGGAGTGCCCTCGATCGGCTCCAGCCAGATCACGGCCGGCACAGCGCGATGTTTTCCTGGCAGCGAAGAGACGATGCGAAGGCGCAACTCAGCGGGCGAGCTCGTTGCAGGGCGATTTTGGGCGTACGCGATCCCCGACGCTAATGTGGCAGCGCACAGAATCCACCCTCTGAATCTTCTTTCCTTTGTCAAAACTTATATCCCGCCCCAAGACCTATGATATTGCTATCCGCAGGAAGGCCAAGGACCGGGGAGCTCTCGAGATGCCGATATTCCAGAGAGAACTGTAAATAAGCGCTGGGACTATAGATCACATTGCCGGTATAGGTGCGGTTTCTCGCAAGGTTCTGATAGGGGATGGCAACGGAAGACGCATAAAACCGCAGCTCATCGGCGAAAACGTTATCGATTCCGAAAGCAGCATTCAATTCGAGTCGCTCGGAGAGCCTCTCCTTCAATTGAGCCCAGCCTCCTACGTCGTCCAGCGGACGGAAGTAATAGCGGTTTGAGTCGGGGTCGGCTTTATATGCAAAATCCTTGTAAGCGCCCCCTCCAAGCCCCCCCAGCGCCTGGCCACGATAGAAGCTTCCGCTAAACTCCAGACGAAGGGGCAGCAGCAGCCGAGCATCGAGTGTGCCCGCCCAGGAGTCAAAGCCATGACCGATCAGGCTGGAATAATGAGGCGCGAAATACCCGCCGATGCCGAAATGACTGCGGCCTTCGTAGCTATTCACCACGGGTCCTCGAAGCTCGACACGTGCTTCGGTACCCGGCCATCGGCTTTTCTCGGCACTGCTCGGGGGAGTCGCCAACGAGGCGCCGGTAGTGAGAACATGAGGCGTTAGCGGCGCGTCTCCGGCATCAATCAACGCAGCCTCCAGCACGATTCCGCGACCATCGGACGGCCCGAAATACTGGGTTATACCGACCTGCGGGTTCCACGTCCAAAGGTTGCCGGACCACGCGAGCGCCGGTATGGCGACAGCTGTCAGCGAGGTTGGCGATTCGGGACTGAAGATTGGGTGATCGACCGAGAAATAGGCGTCCGTGTGCTTCCACTGCAAGCCAGCATGAGCAGTGCGTAGCCGCAACAGTGTCGTGTTGGCGTTGTAGTAGCCGGAATAAGCGGTTGTCGAAACGTCGGACGCCGGGCTGCCGTCGAAATCCACGCGAAGATCAGCGTAACTGCGAGCCCCGAATAAATGAGGCCCGCGGGCGTCGAACCCGAGTACCGTTTGACGCACGGTCAAGCCGGTGCTGCCGGATCCCGCAAGCGCGACCGTCGGCGTCGCCGCCATATCGACTGCGCCCGTATTCACAAAACCGTTCAGCAACAAGAGGCCGGTGACCTTTATCGGATACTTCGATGCACTTTCCACCTTTGATTGATCCTGGGTCTCGATCTGAGACTGCTGTATTTCCTGGCGCTCGCGAATATCCTGAATTGCCGCGGAGTTGGCTTCGGAATTGGATTGAGACGAGGAAGAAGACACCGAAACGGGAGCAGAAGGTGGCTGCGTGCCAGCGTTTGCTCCGCTCTGCGACATCTGACGCTGCAATTCAGCCAATTGCTTACGCATCTCGTCCAACTGACGCTGTGACTGTTCCAGTTGTGCCTGTGTGCGAGCCATGGCAGCGGTCAATTTCTGGATCTCTTGTGAGAGGTTTTCCTGGGTGGTCGCTTGTGCGCAGATAAATCTCGCCGGAGCTCCGAAAACTACCAAGAGGAAGGGCATAGCTCTCCATAGGTTCAGACAGGCGCGCCGAGGTTGGTTATGTCCGCACATTCTCATCCGGTGTCACCTGATCGTGACGGTCGTGCTCTGACACATCCGATGGATGCTGCATTGGAACCTCGCGCGCCACCTTCATCTGGAAGATCGTTTCGCCAGGACGGCTGCTGAGCAAAACGACCTCTCCTCCGTGCTCAAAGGCGATAGTGTGCGCAAGGGTAAGCCCAAGTCCGGTACCTTTTTGTTTTCCCTCGCTTACGAAAGGCTCGAAGAGGCTCTCACGAATCTTCTCGGGAACGCCCGGACCATTGTCTATGACATTCACGACAATTTGACGTTCCTGCGTCTCCAGAGTGACGGCGACTTTGGCTAACACTCCCATGGCGCGGACAGATTGGCAGGCGTTCAGCAGCAGATTGGAAATGGCCCTCTCGATCTGTTTGTCGTCTACGAAGACGGCCGTTTCCGTGGGTTCGCCATAGTCCGTTGTCAGCGTCACCCCGTCCGCGTCGGGATGGGCTCGGACCAGTGCCGTCGCCCGTTCGAGCAGCGTCGCCATCAGCTCTGGCTGCCTCCTTAACCTTGCACCGGTTCGGCTGAAGATGAGCAGCGATTCGATCATGTCCGTTGTGCCGTTGACGGCTGCCCGGATGTCCCCAAAGATCTCAGCGCGCTCCCTAGCGGACAAGCGATCAGAAGCGAGAAACTCCGAATTGGCGAAGATCGCAGCGAGATAATGGCGGAGATCGTGAGAAACGGAACTCGCCATCCGGCCGATCGTCGCAAGCCGCTCGGACTCGAGCACCGTCTGATTCGCTTTCTGGATTTCACTTCGCATGCTGGCAAAGGCAGTGCTCAAGTCTTGCACCTCCTGCGTACCATAGCGAGGCAAACGGTGTTCGATGTCCCCTAGACCAAAAGCCCGGACCCCCCGGGATAGCTCTTCGAGCGGACGTGTCACCAACCGCGAAATGATAATCATCAACATCGTACCCGAGAGCAGCGCAAGAAGGCCTACGACAAGTACCATGCGGTCAATGCGGCTGATTGAGCGTTCTGCTGGTTCGAGGGACTTCAGAACGACCAGCTGCAATGGAGATGTGGCCGTTGCGGAGAGATCCTCCGTAGCTGAGAGAAATTGAGCATCGCCGAGCCTTACCACAGCGGGCCCCCGGGGCGTGCCGGAAAATGTTTCAGATTGCTTTGCAAGGCTGGCTTGTACATCGGGTGCAAGCGTGCTGGCTACAATTAGGCCACCGCTCAGAAATGTTGCTTCGACGCCGGTGGGCTGACTTATTTGCCGCACTGTGCGCTCAATGGAAATACCACTCAAAACGTATCCCAGCAGCGTGCCTTCCTGATCGCTGCCAAAATAAAGCGGACGTAGCGCGCATGCATACAGCGATCCGCCATCAATCAAATAGTGCTTCGCCGAAGAATCCAGAAGAGTCTTCATGCCTTGGCGAAGAGTGTTGTCGGCGGGCACATTTTTTGCATAGGCCGCCACAACCCTTCCACTCGGATCGGCGAGCATGAACAGGTCAGTACCACTGAGTTGCCAGAATTCGGCGGCTCCATCCTGAATTGTGAGATCGTCCCCACTGGTCATCAGCGCTTTCAAAGTGGGTAGTTTGGCAAGAAGCGCATTCTCACGCTCCAGGGCGCTGAGTCTCTCGGCCTGTAAATTCTGGAAGGTAACGACCGAGTGATCCAGATCTCGTGATAAATCGTCCGTCACCTGCTCTCTCAATTGATGGCGAATCAGCAAGAGACTGGAGCCGGTCACAAGCGCGATCACTAATGCCATGGTCACGACGAGAAGCACATAGGTCCGAACACCCTGCTTCTCTCGTGTGCGGGCTACCCGTCTCAGGTCTTCGCCTTTGGGACGTCGGACGGGATGAGCGTCATGGGACAAATTTGTATCCTGCGCCATAAATTGTCAGGAGATGCTTCGGATTTGCAGGATCCGGCTCCAGCTTCTGACGCAACTTCAGGATCTGATTATCCACGGTACGCGTGGTCGGATAGAAGTTATATCCCCAAACCTCATTCAGCAGGAGATCGCGTGTAAGGACACGCTCGGCATTTTCGGTGAAAAACTTCAGAAGCTTGAACTCGTGAGCGGTGAGAACAACAGGCTTCCCGTTGCGCTGGACAGTCATTTTTTTGAAGTCGACTTCGCATTCAGCGAAGCGATAGATCGTCGGCGGCGCCGGCTTGCGCTGTCGGCGGATGGCTGCCTGAACCCGGGCAGTGAGCTCTCTTGGGCTAAAGGGCTTGGTGACGTAATCGTCGGCCCCCAATTCAAGAAGCAGCACCTTATCCGCGACTTCCGTGATCGCGCTGAGCACTACGATCGGAGTCTCCGGGGATAGAGCCTTGAAGGTCTGACAGAGTTCGCGTCCGGAGATATTGGGAAGGATTAAATCGAGCACCACTGCGAGCGGTTTTTCCCTGCGAAACAGCTCGAGTCCGGTTTGGCCGTCACCTGCGACAAGGGCGGCGTAGCGCTCTTCAGTAAAGATTCTGCGCAGCACCTTTTGCATGCGAGGATCGTCCTCAATGATAAGGATGGTTCCGAGACTCACCGCCGGTGAAAGTTCGTTTTGGGCTTCTGTTGCCAATTCCATCTCTTGGATCATGATCTAGACCCTCACCATTGTATTCTGGTCGAAATAGCTCCATTTCCGCTTGGAAATCGGCGTGAAATGACAATGAGATGACAATTTCTGGACCTGAATGGATTTTGCTCTTGTTTGACGCACCTGCGCAGATCTATGGCTCGACAGATCCAACCGCAGCGACCACTCGGTGCAGCCACAAGACCGAGAATCATACAAATCGAAGACATTCTCGTGACACACCCTTCGTTCGGCTTCGACTTAAATAGGGCCTGAGCCTGTTTTCTATGACCACTCTCAGCAGCCTAAAAGACGATTGGGAATCGCTCGCTGAACGCGATGCTCTCCATGCCATCCTCACGGATGCAACGAAGGCAGGCGGGCAATGGAATATCACCGAGTTCATGGCCACCGGGAGCACGGAAATCGAGATGCTGATGCGGCACCTGGCTGGGCTAGGCTATGTTCCCAATCGAGATGGAACCGCATTGGACTTTGGGTGTGGCGTCGGGCGACTGACTCAGGCCCTGGGGCGTTACTTCGGCTCTTGCGTAGGAGTAGATATTTCTCAGGCTATGATCCAACGGGCTCAATCGCTCAATGAGCTTCCACACTGTCAATATGTAACGACTTCTGACCTACCATTGCCATTCCCGGCGGCAGCTTTCTCATTCGTCTACAGCAACATCGTCCTACAGCACATTCCCCAGCGCTTTGCGAAGGAGTATCTGCACGAATTTGTAAGGATACTGGCACCGGGCGGCCTGCTCGTATTTGGCGTGCAAGACTCTTTCGCAATGCCGGACCTATTGTCTCTGCTCACCAGGACCCGTCATGTCCTACGTCTCCGCTCCAGGATCGAGGCCACCTTGCGGCTTGGTTCGGGAGATATGCAAATGCACTGTCTGCCGGAGCGTGTCGTCAGGCAAGTACTAGGCTCCGCGAAGATTCTGGATGTGCAATTTACAAACACCGCGGCAAGAGACTTCAACGGCAAACTGGTCTATCTTGAGCGGCCACCCAAATCGGGCTATGTTAGCAAGCAATACTGCGTGACGAAATAGCTAGTGCTCGCTCTAGCTGGCCATAAAGAATACAATGTCGAGTCGTTTTGCAGATTCCATTCATTCCGCTGGTTCCCGCCTGATAATCGGAATCGACCGCGTATCCATGACCACAGGGAATCGTACGGCATGCAAAATACTGGGGGCGTCTTCCTCCGTGGCGCGTGCATTCTCTATCAGATAGGCTAAGCATGACAATTGCCCACATCGGAAGAGAGAAATCGAATCGCTCGGTGTCTGCGGTTCCCCGCACAAGGATGAAGATCAGAAACGCAAAAAGAAAGGTCTTCAATGGTCCCGAGGGGATTCTCCGGATGTGCTTGTAAATGCCGCCGTAAATTCCAATAAACATGCAAACGCCTACTGCGCCATAGGCGTAGAACTGTTGCAACAACTCATTGTGAGCGTGCGCGGCCTGGAATTCATCGGGCCCGAATGGGGGAATTACTTTCCATGCGGAATCGAATCCATGCCCGATCCAGGGCTGCTGGACAGCTTCCGCCAAAAAGTATGCCCAGATGCCCAACCTGCCGCTCAATGTCTCCGACTGGTTGCCAGCATCGGTGTAAACGGCGTAGTAGGACGTCAACAAGCCCCAGAATGACGCGACCACTACCATCGCGGCGAACGCGATTAGGATCTTGCTTCTGCGGCTGATCGACTTGTCCCGTATCAGCAGGAAGCCTTCGCCGACGAGAAAGGCCACGATCGTTGTTTTGCTGAGGGTGCGAAGAAGTGTGACGGCCAGTACGAAGGCCGGCCCACCAAGCTTCGCTCTTTTATTCCGCATGAGGTATTGTGCGAAGAAAAAAGCGAAGGCACAGACATATCCGATCTGATTAGGTCCCAACAGTTCCGCATCGCCGAGACGGAGGTCCGATTCTGCGGGCATGAGCCAGGCGATGAAAGCCACTGCGCATGCGCCCCATATAAAGCCCTTCATCAACGAGTCGCAGACGTCCGTGAGTGGCTCAGCACGAAGAAGCATGACAACGATCGTGAAATCAGCAGCCATTGCGCACCAATACGCCATAGAATCTGGAACCGATACGGTGCTGCTCCATAGCAGGCTGCAGAAGGAGAAGCCGAGGAAAAGGAGCGCCCACCGCACACCAGGCAGCTTTGCCATTTGCCGGAGGGGATAGCGAACTTTTCCGAGCGCGCAAAATGCAGTTGCAAGCACGAAGAACAGGTCGAGCGCAATGTTTGCCGCGGCTCCGGTCTGCGGATCTGCGCCAAAGATGCGAACCGAAACGAGCACCGTAATGACCCGGAACGCGAAAGAAAAGCCGACAGCGAAAGGCACGCCGCTCGTCGGCGACTCGCTCTGTGGCTCGTTCTTCGAATTGCCAATATTTCGCGACATGCTTCCCTAAGAGGATTCGATAGAGCACCGGATGG
Organism: uncultured Acidobacteriaceae bacterium; assembly: GCA_963815025.1. GTDB lineage: Bacteria > Acidobacteriota > Terriglobia > Terriglobales > Acidobacteriaceae > KBS-83. Next base: position 468,060 of record CAWFFD010000004.1, read on the forward strand.
ACTTCTTGGCTGTGGGCATTCGCAACCGCTTTCTCTCCGGTGTACTTCGTCTCATCGGCCACATGTGGTGCATATGCGGCGGTCTAGTGCGTGTACATGTCTAGCGTGCCCTGGCCGCCCGTACGCGGCAGCCAGGCGGAGAAACACCACGATTGACCACAGTTCATCGTCACTCAAGATTCACTTGGAACCGGGCATTCCGGAGGGCCGGATTCCAGAGTCGAGGATCAACCTTAACTGTCATCCGTGTAACTCTGCACCTCCGGGGAGGCAAGCGATAGCGACAGAGAGAACGCTCATGCTTACTCCACCACATGCAACTTTAACCTCATGGAGCCGTGACCTGACCCGCAGAAGACAGAGCATTGACCGACGAAATCGCCAGTTTTGTCCGGCGTAAATTGCACCTCTGCCGTGTCGCCCGCCTTTACCTTGACATTGACATTGAAGTCGCGGAAACGAAGTCCATGCGCAACGTCTGCACTCTTCACAACGAGCACAACCGGTTGACCCTTCTTGAGAGTGATCTCGCCGGGATCATAAGAAAACCGCTTGGCGGTAATAGGGATTCGCCGGGGTGCAGCGGCCTGGGCCCGTGCGTTAGATGCTATGAAAACTGTTGCGAGCAAACTGACCAGCAGAGTCAGCAGTAACGTCTTCTTCATAAACTCTCCTTGAACATTCCGTGACGCAGGTTACTCCCGGGCGATTGGCTACCCAGGACCATCTGGCTCGACCGTATCCGCCGGCCATCCTCCGCACACCGTAACGACGTGTAGCGGATCAGTTGTCACAGAGCCGTTATTCAATTGTCAGAGCTGCCATTCGAAATCGTAGCGAAGCTTCGCCTGGGCTCACTCTAAGGATTAAGAAACCGCAGCAGCGCCTTATAGTCGGCGTCGCTAAGACTGGCGCGTACGCGCATGTGCATGGCAATGGTGCCGGAGATACTCGGTGAGAATCCTTCCGGCGCGTTGTGGCACCGAGAGCAATTTTGGTTGAATACCTGCTGTCCCCTATCCGGATTCATGGGGTGGCCTGCCTTCGCAGGTGTAATGGAACTATGCTGCTTCGGCGGTTCGTTCTTCATCTGGCCCATAGCTGCGGTGGCTGCAAGTGCAAGACAGAACAGCATGACTCGTTGCACATGCTTCATTGTTTCTCCTTTGCGGAAATGCAGATGCGGTTCAGTTGATCAAACTTCTGCGGCGGCACAGGACGCATACGAGGTGGTTACTGCAAACCGGGCTCTTTGAAGCATTGCTGCAACGCTGCATGGATTGAGGCTAAGAACTCTGTGGCTGTGGCATGTCACGGAAGGGTCTGAAGTTTGTCACCAAATTGTCGCCTCAAGAAGGCACGCGATGCAGGAGTGGGTCGGTGTAAAAATGTCTCAGATGCTATCGCCGAATGGGTGCGACAGAACTACGGATGCGAAAGGCCGTCGAGTGGGCTGTTAGTACGCACAACCCGAGGACTGTCGGCTGTCCGGCCGAGTTGACTCCGGTCGGCCGGCGAAGACCGCAGTGTTCTCAGTTGACAGTCGACGGCGGTATGCCCGCGCATTAAGCGGGCAGTCGGAGCGATGAAGACTTCTATTGCGTCTGAACCGAGGCGTACGGCAGGAGTGGTATGCGACAGAATCACCCGGAACGCCGGAAAATCGCGTGTACTCCGGTGACATTTTGCTGACATTTCAACGACGCAGCCCTGACAACTCCTAGCTGCGCGCGTTGATAGCTTTGAGTTGTGAGGAATCAATTGCCGATGCGTCCCATCGATGACGTTGCTGGGGTCGAGTGCTCTTGTGCCGTCGGTGGAAATCTCGGCGCAGCGACGAAGCTTTTGAGCAACCGGCAGGGAATCGCGCTAGTGCTTGTGACGGTACAGAGAATCGCTGTCGGATTCTGTGACTTGGCCGTAGCCGCCGCGATGTATCTGCTGTTCCTCCTTCTCCAGGGGCGCTTGCCAACACAACACTTCTGGTGGATACCGAAGACGACACTTTCTGCTGCGGCCATCACTTCGATCCTCGTCGTTCTTCGTGCTTTGATGGATCTATTCTCGGGGCGCTCTGTCGTTCATCAGATACAGAATCTCTACACGGACCTACTTCTACGGTTGACACAGGGCTACAACGAGATGCACTGGGGTCGATTCGTTGAGTCCAACCGTAGTGAGCTCTCGAACCATGCTCTCTATAGTGCGCGCGAAGCGGCCGAGTTCTATCATCGCTGTATTGAGCTAACGGCAGCTGTGGTGATCGTGGCGGCTATGACCGCTGCCCTTGTGTATCAGAGCCCGATCGCTGCATGTGGTTTCGCTATTGCGCTCGGTACGTTGTATGCAATGCACCGGCTGTTTATCCGCGGCACTCTCCAACGGGCGGCAGAGAGTCGTGAGGCATCGTTGCGCAGTCTGCAAAGGAACCTCGCGGATATCTTCTCTTCCGGAAAAGAGATTCGCACCTACAGAAACCACGCGTTCTTTCATGCTCGGATTCAGAGCCAGGCGAAGCGTATAGCGGCCAGCAATGTTCGCATAAGGTTTCTTCCACAGATTGCGAGCATCGTCGCGGACCAAGGCGCCGTACTGCTCTTCCTCTGCATCATTGTCGCCGTTCAAATGCGTCAGGGAGATGCCGGCCATTTGCTGTCTCTTCTGGCGTTTTACTTTGTGCTTTCTCGACGTCTCATTCCTCTCATCAGCCAGATCTCGATCATTGCCGGCCAGATGGAAAGCTCTTATGAGAATGTAAGGATAGTGGACGCTGAGCTGAAGGAATGTCAGAAATACCGCGCATGCGCATTGCCGACATATCTGCCGGATTCCGGTTTCGTCGCGCAACTCAAAGAGGTGAGTTTTTCATTTCGTGAAGGTGTGCCAATCCTGCGAAACGTGAGCCTTTTTCTGCGCGAGGGTGAGACGGTCGTGCTTCACGGACCGTCGGGAATCGGCAAAACCTCTCTTTTAAACCTGATTGCTGGCGTATCGCAGCCTGCAAGCGGCGTGATCCAAGTCGACCGCGGGAGCATCGCATATGTACCCCAGGAGATCGCTCTCCTAGATGATTCGATACGGAATAATCTGCTCTTCGGGCTATCGGATAAAAGTGACGAAGAGCTGATGGCAGCGCTCGCGACCGCACAGTTAGGCGATTTTGTGGCTGCGCAACCTTTTGGGCTGGATACTAACGTTGGCGATAACGGAGCTTTATTTTCGGGTGGTCAGAGGCAAAGGTTAGGTCTTGCACGCGCGATCTTGCGCGAAGCAAGGCTACTACTTCTAGATGAAGCAACCTCGGCTCTTGACGCGGAAAACGAACGGCAGGTGCTCGAGAATCTGAATACGTGCGGAATGGCGGTCCTGCTTGTAACGCATCGTGCTATGACTCGGATATTTGCTCATCGTGTCTTCCAGCTTCAAGGCGGCCATCTGGTCGAAGAAGCCTCCCGGATGATCTTAAGCGACGAGCAGGCAATGACTGCCGGTATTGAGTGCTAGGTCATAATGCGCCCGCCGCATATCCGTGAATACTCTTCTTCGTGTATGTGTTGCGCTATCACTCTGAGGCGATGAGCATTTAGACGGTCGACCAATCGGTATGATCAGCATCCGGGCTAGTCATCGTGCGCCAAGGAGGCAACGATAGGAATAACTCTCTGGCTCATTGCGATTTCCCTTTCCAGGTGGGGAAGAGAAAACGATAGACGATCCCAGTTTCCCATATGTTTTCATTGCCAGAGGAGGAGAACTGCCGCGAGTAGCTCGTGAGGATTCGGGTATTGTGTGGCAGATTGTAGTCCAACCCGAAGTCAGCGCGTTGGGTGTTCACAAGAGGGACGCCATCGCTCACGATGGTGTCGCGGCGGAACGTCTGCTGCATCCGGAACAGGGGTTCGAAGCGGCCGACCCAGCTATTAAGGCCACCAAACGCTTGCGTACGGTAATCGGCTTCTACCCAATAGCCCTGAGCATGATGGCCGCGAGCGAACTCCGTACGTAGACGAAAGGCCGTGTCTGCGGGTTCCCACCAGACGTGGGCGCCATAGAAGTTTTCTCGCACTCCCTGCAACAGCCGATCATAAGAGAGGCCCACCTCGAGGCGCTGTTTGGGTAGATAGAGGCTGACACGCCCGCCAGAGCCGCGCTGGGAGTTGAACTGTGTGTTGCCACTTCGGGTGGAAAACCAGGCATTATAGCTGATGGAGTATTTATCGCGAGCGATGGCAGATCCGCTCAGCATTCCGCCGACCCCTGTGCCTGTCATCACGCCAAGTCCGGCAATGAGTGGGCCATCCTGGAAGTTGCTGATCCAGATTGGCGACAGACGATCGTTGTATGTATTAAAGGGAAGCAAGAAGCTTCCGGCGACAACTGTGACATGCGGCGATATGGAGTAATCTCCCTGAAGGTAAGTAAGCGTAGTGAAATGGGTATGGCTGTAGCCGTTGCCGTTTGGAGAGAGAGTGTCGCCCAGCGCGGCGCGCGATTCGACGAGGAAACGACTTCCGATGGGTACGTCGATCAGTGGCTCGATGATCGGCAAATATGTAGTGTCTCCCCCTTTTGTGCTGGTAAAGAACCCGGCGCCGCCCGAGATCAGTGGGGTGTCCTGCGCGGTACCGTAACCGATTGCGCAGAACATGGTCAGAGCGAAGACGATGACCCTCGTCAATCGGACCATTCTAGAGATTGGAAAGTGCAATATCGTACGCTGCATAGAAGCCACAATAGCGATATGCGATCTTCGATGTGTCTTCGGATCGTCTACTCTTTGTCAACCGATTGTCATTGCCAACTTCCATGACGTGGAGCAAGACCAGTTCTGATGCGTCCCCCTCGACGGTGCGTTTGCGGAAGACAAATCAACAAACCAGTGACAATCGCTTGACACGGACATGACAAAGGCTGAGGCGAAGTCCAGTTAGGCTTCACAATAAGCTCTTCTCTTGAAACTGGGATGATGGGGCTGAGAATGAGGTGACGTGGCATTGCCACTGAGATCCGGTCTACATACACCAGCGATCGAAGACTGGGAAGCGGAGAGATCCCGGGCTGTTACCAGTCCACCTGCGTGGACCAACGGCGTCGTTTCACGGCCATTGCGCGGCGAATGGTCAATGCGAGAGGCGGCTCTGCTGATCTTCTGTGACCCCGTTCCTCATCAGTGCATCCGGCTGCAGAATCTCTCCGGAAGGGAGTCGCGAAGATTACTGCACTGGCTCGATATCAGCGGCCTGGCATTGTATTTTCTCGATCGAATCGTTGAGTTGAATTGGACCGATTGCCTGCCCCCTCATGTGTTGGCACGCCTGCAGGAAAATCTTGCTGATAACACCGACCGAACTCGCGGCATGATCGCGGAGTCGATTGCGATCCAGCAGCGGTTTCAAGAGGCTGGTGTTTCGTATGCCAAGCTGAAAGGTTTGTCTCTCTGGCCGAGCTCCGTACGGAGGCCGGAACTCCGGTCTCAGTTCGATCTGGACTTTCTCGTAGCAGCAGACAGCGCTCCGTCGGCAAGGAGAATTCTCGAACAGAGAGGCTATCGCCTGTACATTGTGAGCGGCAGAAGCTGGGAGTTCAAGCTCAACGAAAAGCCGGGTGTTTCACTGAAAGACCTGTACAAGGCTTCTCCGTCCCACGCTGTGGAATTGCATATTGAGTCCAAGGTCCCAGGTCACTCGTCCGCGCTAGAGCGGGCGGAAACGCGTGAGTTGCATGGATGTAGCATGCCAGTGCTCTCGCCGGTCGATCTGTTTTTAGGACAAGGGCTCCATGCCTATAAGCACGTATGCAGCGAGTTCTCACGTGTGGCCCATTTGCTGGAGTTTCGCCGCCACGTCCTCGTCCGTCGCCATGATCACGCCTTTTGGAGCGAGCTGCAGTCGGCGGCTGAGCGGAATCGGAGAGCATGTCTGGGACTTGGCGTGGTCACGTTGCTGATTGAGCACGTCATGGGAGATTTCGCTCCGGAAGCGTTAAGAGGCTGGACCGTCGAGTGTCTTCCCCAGTCCGCGCGGCTGTGGGTAGAGAGATATGGGAGACGAGCTGTTTTCGGAAACCATCCGGGCAGCAAACTGTACCTGCTACTGCAGAAAGAGCTCGAGGCCGTCGGCGTTCCGGCGAAACGGTCGCTTCGGCAAATACTGTTGCCGGTGCGCTTACCGCCTGCCGTGATACGGGCATTTCCAAATGAAACTCTCGCGGTGCGCCTTCGTCGGTATCGTTCGCAGCTACGCTTTATCCTCTTTCGTCTGCGCTTTCACGTCGTGGAAGGACTTCGCTATGCGTGGGAATCACATCGCTGGCGTCGACAGATCGATCAGTTTGAACCATGATGGCTCCTTTGCGTCCGGCCGCCGCGGCCTTCGAAGCGATTGCAAGGATTTCGATCTGCGCTTCGGCCAGCGGCTCAGCGTAGCTGCTCAACGGCGCGCCGTTCGCGCATCGCGACCGCCCGGATTTCCGACAGGAGTCCACATCCTGGAACTGCGGAACCGTACTCATTCCTTCTACAGATAAATTGGCCACCTCTCGCGGTTTTTCATCGGAAACAAAGGGATGACAATTCATCGACAGCAAAGGGTGACAATTCATCGGCAACAAAGGGATGACAATTCACTGACGAGTGTATGACACGTGCGCAGCCCCCACTCTTCTACGTTCATAGACGACGAAACAAACGCCTATGCCTCGCTCCACCAGTTTTCCCGCTTTAGCAAACATCGTTCCGAATCAACAGCCCTGCCTGAGTAATGGTATCGCTCGCGTGTCTCGGATGGGCTGTCTTGCAGCGGTATGGATTCTGGCGGTCTCGTCATTTACGGTCGCTCTGCCCGCATACGGCCAAATAATAGCTGCCCCACCCTCGACGCAGACCACCGGAGACTCTCAGACAGGCGACACCAGTAACGGGCTGGGGGCAACCTCTAACGGGCCCGGGGCGACGTCCGCTGACAGTGAGGACTCGGCCGATGACAGTCAGGCCTCGACCGGGCTATCGCACGCGCCCCAAACACCGCTTTCCGCGGACCAGATCGTCAACATCTTGCAACAGAGTCCGGACCTTGTCGTCGAGTTGAAGTCGGAACTCGCGGACCGCATGCAGCAGCAGGGCGTACAGATGGATCCGAACGACATCTCCGATGAGATGCTTTACAGCCAGATATCCACAAATGCCAACCTGCGGGCAAGCATCACCAGCGTTATGCGGGCGCGCGGGTATGTATCCGACAACGACCTTCAATCCATGGGGTCGAGCGTTCCACAGGAAGACGCTCCTAATTCTTTATCTTCGACCGGGTCTTCGGTCTTGCGGAGTGACGATGCAGCCGAGACAGCACTTGCCCCAAGCGTTGGCATGAGCGGAGGATCGACGCCCTCTGGCGAAAACGACGAAGCGACGAGCGCCGCTCCATTCACTCGTCCGGGCCATAGTGGGCAGAACGCCGAGGAAAACCGCCGGCGGCAGGAAAAGGTAAACGCATCGACCGACCTGCCCAAGGTCCTCCGGCGCCCCGCTCCGTACGATCTGCAGTCGATGCGCGATCTCTACACGCAGATCCCCACCGAGACTACCCGGCTCAGTCGGTTTGGATCGGACGTATTCATGAATCGCTATACTTCTGCGGCTGCAACCGGAATCTCGAGCAGGGGCACTCCCCTTGATGTTCCCTTGGGGCCGGACTACATCGTTGGGGTCGGGGACACGCTGACGATCAATCTCTGGGGAGGGGTTACTCAAAGCATTACTCGTATCGTCGACCGTGATGGTCGCATCTTTCTTCCTGAAGCGGGATCGATCCAACTTGCGGGGCTGACTCTCGGGAAGGCGGAGAGCCTCATCGGTAGTGAGCTTAAGCAGCAGTTCCGCAATGCGCAGGTTGCGGTTACGGTTTCGCGCCTGCGTTCGGTACGCGTCTATTTGGTCGGCGATGTGCAGCGGCCCGGTGGTTACGACATAAGCGCGCTTGCTACTCCGCTGAGTGCGCTCTACGCCGCCGGCGGCCCGACGCCGGTGGGCTCGCTGCGAACGCTGCTCCACTATCGGGGCAAGCAGCTTGTTGAGAAGGTCGACCTCTACGATTTCTTGCTGCATGGTATGCGGAACGGCAGCGCGCCCTTTGAGAGCGGGGATACTCTGCTGGTGCCGGCCGCCGGTCGCCAGGTCGCGATATCTGGCACGGTCAAACGTCCAGCGATCTATGAGCTCACGGCCGGGGAAACGACGCTTGCCTCGGTCATCGAGGACGCGGGCGGATTTACCGCCGCGGCATCGCTCAGCCACATCAGGATCGAACGCATTGACGCCGGCCTTCAGCAGCGCGTAACGATGACTCTGCAAGATCACGGCGCACAAAGTCCACAGGCTGATCGGGATGCGATCGACCATTTCCAGATCGAGGATGGAGATCGGATTCGCGTTGAACCGATCTTGCCCTACAGCCGCAGGGCCATTTACCTCGCAGGCCATGTCGTTCGTCCCGGACGTTTGCCCTATAGCGACGGCATGCACCTGAGCGATGTGCTTCGCAGCTATCGGGACATGTTGCCCGAACCCGCCCCCCGTGGAGAGATTATCCGGCTGGTAGCGCCCGATCTGCATGCGGAGACCATCAACTTCAACGTTCCCGACGTGCTGATCGGAAGCGCAAATATCGACCTGCATCCCTTCGATACCATCCGGATCTTCGGACGTTATGAAGTGGATGCTCCAAAGGTCACCATCCGAGGTGAAGTGTTGCGGCCCGGCACGTATTCGATGTCCACAGGCATGACTGCGGCAGGACTTGTCCGCATGGCGGGCGGGTTCAAGCGGGACGCTCTGCTGGAAAGTGCCGATCTCACAAGCTATGAAGTAAGCGACGGCAATCGCCTGGTTGAAGATCTTGCGACGGTGTCAATCGGAGCTGCCGTTTCCGGATCCGACCCGCATGCTGACGTTCCCCTCAAACCAGGAGACATTCTGGCGATTCATCAGATCACGAGTTGGAACGACATGGGCGAGTCGGTAACGATCAAGGGCCAGGTCGGATTTCCGGGGAGCTACGGATTTAAGGATGGAGAGCGGCTCAGCTCGGTGTTGCGGAGAGCGGGAGGCCTTTTGACCACTGCCTATCCGAGGGGTGCGGTGCTCACGCGGGTCCAGGTTCGTGATCTTGAGCAGAAGAGCCGCGAAGAGCTGATTCGGCAGATCGAGACAAATTCTGCGGCGGCGCGGCTTTCACCCGCCATCGGAGGCAGTAACGCCAGCGCAGGCTTGCAACTTATCAAGGCCCAGCAGGATCAGGTGATTGCGGATCTGAAAAACCATCCGCCTACCGGTCGCATGGTGATTCATATCAGCGCCGACATTGACAGTTGGGCGAATACGTCTGCCGACATTGAGCTGCGCCGCGGCGACGTGCTGGCGATTCCGAAGCGACCCGGCTTCGTGCTCGTGAGCGGCCAGGTCTACAACGCAACCGCGCTTACTTTCTTTCCGGATAAAACCGCCGCTTGGTACCTCAGCCGTGCCGGTGGAACCAACGCAACTGCCAACCGAAAGGAAATATTCATCATTCACGCAAATGGCACCGTCGTTGGCCGCCGCTCGGGAAGTTGGTTCGAGGGTGACGTTCTTTCAACCAAACTCGATCCAGGGGATGTCGTTGTCGTGCCGCAAAAGATTATCGGCGCCTCAGTGTTCTGGAGAAATCTGTTGAGTACCGGGCAGCTTGTTGGGTCCGTTGCGCTCACTGCCGGTGTGGCGGCAGCAGCGCTGTAGGCGCGCTGTATTCATGCTGAATGCTTTTCACTGCTTGCGATGTGCTTCATGATGACCCTCACTCTCCAGGTCGCGGCTTTCTCCAATCCACAGGACGCGCCGCAGGCTCGTGCCTCGCGTGGGAGGGTAAGACGATGATTCCCAACTCCATCCTCCCGACCTTGGAACTGGAGGAGACAATGCGGATTGGCCAGGAGCCAACCTGGGCAATCCGCGCCATGTTGCTTTGGAAGCATCGCCGCACTCTCGCGCGGGTTATCGCGATTTCTCTTCTGGTAAGTCTCGCCTACACGTTTTCCATCCCCAAGCAATACAAGTCCACCACGAGCATCATGCCGCCCGATCAGCAGGGTTCCAGCGCGATGCTGCTGGCTGCGCTGAGCGGACGTTCCGGCTCAGGCGGTCTGGGAGCGTTGGGCAGCCTGGCTAGTGGACTTCTGGGTGCACACACCTCTACCGACCTGTTCATTGATCTGCTGCAGAGCGGAACCGTCGGGGGTCACCTCATTGACCGGTTCAACCTGCAGCACGTTTACCACAAGCGCTATCGCATCGATGCGGCCAAGCATCTTGCGCGATGCACCAAGATCACGCAAGACAAGAAGAGCGGCGTGATCACGATTGCCGTGGAAGATCAAAGCCGGGTGCGCGCTCGAGATCTGGCGCAGGGATATCTTGATGAACTGAACAACCTGGTCAACAGGACGAGTACTTCGTCGGCGCATCGGGAGCGCCTGTTTATCGAGAAGCGCCTGAATGCGGTCCGGGCGAGTCTCGAAGATGCCGAACTGCAGCTAAGCCAGTTCTCGAGCAAGAACAGCGCTGTCGATATTAAGGAGCAGACCCGCGCCATGGTCGATGCCGGTGCGCGCGTGCAGGCAGAACTCCTGGTCGAACAGTCGGGCCTTCAGTCTCTGCGCCAGATCTATGGCGATGGCAATGTCCGGGTGCGCGAAACAGAGGCTCGCATTGCCAGCCTGCAAGGCGAGCTTGCGAAGATGACAGGTTCGTCCGCCCCGCTGGTCGCGGGAGAAATTCATGATGACAGCGCCACGTCTGGTGGTGGCGATGACAAAGGCGAACTCTATCCTCCATTGCGCCAGCTTCCGCGGCTTGCTGTTCCATATGCGGACCTATATCGCCGCGTGAAGGTCCAAGAGGCCGTGTTTGAGCTTCTCACGCAGCAATATGAACTGGCTCGCATCGAGGAAGCCAAGGATGTTCCGGTTGTCAGCGTGATCGATTCTCCGGGAATACCCGAGAAGAAGTCGTTTCCCCCGCGTTTGCTGCTCGCTCTTCTGCTTACATTTCTTACGTTCGCGGGCGCCTCCGCTCTGATCCTGATGCGGGATCACTGGTCAACGGTTGATCCTTGCGATCCGCGCAAGATGCTTGTGGCGGAGGTTTTGCCGGTGATACGTCAGCGGGCTCGTTCCATTCTTCGGCTAAAGCGAGGCGCCGCATGACGGCACGCATGACGGACGCTGATAAGGGCATTCTCGACTACGCTTCCTGTGCCATTGGATTAGCGCTAGCGGCGCCAATTGTTCTTCGCAGGTTCCGTGCGCGTTGGGTCTCATGCGTTGCTTTCCCTTTCAAGGTTCAGGAAGGGTTGCAATCGTGAAGATTCTCGTTGCTGCCGCCTCGTACGCTTCGAATATCTCTGGCATTCAGCGTCACGCTTGCAATGTGGTGCGCTGTCTGCTGCAGCGGCAGGAGGTGTCCTTTGTACACCTCGTTATCGCGCCGTGGCAGCGCAAGTTGGTGCAGGCCGCGGGCATCCAACCCGATCCCCGGCTTGCAACCCACATCGCCGAGATGAAGCCAAGCTCGCTGAGTCGAAACTTGTGGCATTACAGCAAGCTTCCGGAGCTTGCGGCTCAACTGAAAGTCGATCTGGTTCATCTCACCTATCCTGTGCCCGTGCATGCCGCCGCGCTCGCCTGTCCGACGGTGGTGACGTTGCACGATATGTATCCCTACGAGATTCCCATGAACTTTGGTTTTCCGAAGTTCATATTCAATCGCCTGATCCTGAACCAATGTCTTCGCAACGCCGACGCCATCGCCTGCGTGTCCGACGTTACACGCCTCCGTCTAGAGCAATACTCACCCGCCGCCGTATGGCAAAAGGGCATCCGTATCTATAACTGTGTCGAGGCGCAGCCAGCCCGCGCCATGCAATCGCCCATTCCCAACTGGCAGGGTGAGCCATTTCTGCTTTGTGTCGCGCAGCATCGCCACAACAAGAATATTCCTCTGCTGGTCCGGAGCTTCGATCGACTACTGCGCTCTGCGAATGTCAGTTCGAATATGAAGCTCGTCATCGTCGGAATCGCTGCGCAGGAAACCCCCAATATTCACAGTCTGGTGTCGGCCCTGGGTCTTAGCGAGAGCATTTGCTTTCTCGAAGGGCTTCCGGAGCCAGAACTGCAATGGTGCTACACCCAGTGCGAAGCCGTCGTAGCTCCCTCCTTGACGGAAGGTTTTGGACTACCGGTTGCTGAAGGGCTTCTTGCTGGAAGCCGGATCGTCTGTTCTGACATACCGGCCCACCGGGAAGTGGGGGATGGTCAATGCCGATTTGTTCCGTTGGGGCGAGACGCAGAGAAAACCCTAGCAGAGGCAATCGTGGAAGTCCTTAGGGATCCCAGGCGACAGCCTGCTGTTCTTCCTCAGTTTTCCGCCCCGATTCTTGCACAGCAATACATCAGTCTCTATCGATGGCTCATAACATCTGCCGCTCCCCTGGAGAATGCCAAAGTCTCCGCTTCGATCAACGTCGGCGACCTCGGAAAGGCAGTCTCTATGAAGCTTAAGGATCGCGTATCCACGCTGCGCTGTGGCGAGGAGGAACATGAGCGCATCTGAATCCGTTACACCGCGTCTCTATGTCGAAACCCGCGCGCCCTCTCGCACAGAAGCGCAAGTCGGCTCAACGCGTCTGTTTCAGAGCATGTTGGCAGCGATCGAGGTCGCGATCGACTTTCTGACGTGCGCCTGTGGCATTTTTTGGGCTTACCTTCTTGACCCTTCGCAATACCTTGGCGGGAAAATCCAATATCCGCTGCGCGAAGCCACGGCAGTGGGCCTTGGCGTGTCTATATTTGCGGTGCTTCTTCTACACCGCAACGGAGCGTATCGCGGTGGTGGCGGCCTGCTTCAGATTCGGGAGACGGAACGCGCAATTCGCATCCCCGTTCAGTCCTTGCTGGTCATGCTGCCATTCTGCCTTCTCTTGAATCTGAAGTTCTCCAGAGCGGCATTTCTCATTGCCCTTGTCCTGATACCAATTTCGCTGATCCTGCAAAAGCATCTATTCATTGCAGTTGTTCGCGGACTGCATGGGATGGGATGTGGCGTGGATCGGGTCATCGTATACGGGATAGGAGGCACGGGCAAACGCATCCTTTCAGCTCTTTCTCATTCAGTCCGCCTGGGACTTTATCCGGTGGCGGTGATCGCTGAGAATGCCGCGCTTGATGGAGAATGGATGCTTGAGATGGGATACCGGCGGCCCCGTTCTGTTCCGGTGAAACGAGGGCCGATTACACCTGCGCTGCTGAACTCTTGTCACTGCAGCACGCTCATCGTGGCGCTTCCGAACCTCTCCTCGAAACAAATCCAAGCCGCCGTTGATGCTGCAAAGCAGGCCAGATCGCGAATCGTATTTCTTTCTGCTACCGAACTCCAGGAGCAGAAGTGGACAGAGTCGGTAGATGTGGATGGTCTGTCGCTCGCTCCTATGCTGGAGTCGTTCGACCGCTGGCACTACTCAATTGCAAAGCGCATGGCAGATCTCATCGGTTCCTCGCTCTTGTTGGTATTGCTCGCACCACTGTTCTTCCTGATTGCACTCTTCATAAGGCTGGACTCGACGGGACCCGCATTTTCGTGCAGGACAGAGTGGGCCGCAACGGAGAGCTCTTCAAGATGTATAAGTTTCGTTCGATGTACAAAGGCACGTCGAAATACGAGTTCTCGCCGACCACACCGTTCGATCCTCGGATTACCAGGATTGGAAGATTTCTCAGGAAGAGCAGCCTGGATGAATTGCCTCAACTGATAAATGTCTTTCTGGGAAATATGTCCCTGGTGGGCCCCCGGCCGGAGATGGCCTTCATCGTGCAGAACTATACCTCCGAGGAGCGGCAGAGACTGCAAGTCACTCCCGGGATCACCGGTCTGTGGCAACTGAGCGCTGACAGAGCTTTCCTGATCCACCAGAACATTCAGTACGACCTCTACTACATCCGGAACCGCGGCTTCTTTATGGATATTGCGATTTTGATTCATACCTTGCTCTTTGCCATGCGGAGAGGGATATGACGAACTCTACTTCTGACGCGCAACCGAGATCGAAGCGATATAGGCCATCACTGTTTCCGGCTCAATTCTCGCACCCGACGGTGACGATCTTTCACCATCTCTGTTTCCGGAAAAATCAATGAGCGTCGCAATCATCACTGGATCGTCTGGACTCGTCGGATCGGAAGCTGCGACCTACTTCGCCGCTCTGGGATTCGATGTGGTAGGGGTCGACAATGGGATGCGCGAGGTGTTCTTCGGCCAGTCCGCTTCCACGCGGTGGATGACTGAGGAGCTAAAAAAAAGGTTGCCGGGCTATACGCATTACGACCTGGACATACGGGATGCGCCTGCAATGAACCGTGTCTTCGCCAGGTATTCCACCGATATCGCGCTGATCATACATACTGCCGCGCAGCCGTCGCATGACTGGGCGGCCAGCGATCCCGTCACTGATTTTACGGTCAATGCCAACGGCACATCTGTACTGCTCGAGGCAGCGCGGAACCACGCCCCTGAAGCGGTCTTCATCTTTATGTCGACGAATAAGGTGTATGGAGATCACCCCAATCGCTTGCCCCTGCTGGAGCTCGATACTCGTTGGGAGATTGATCCGGAGCATCGAGTATGTTGATGGGATCCCGGAAACCATGTCGATCGATGGAACGCTGCATAGTCTCTTCGGAGCGTCCAAGATAGCCGCGGATACGCTTGTTCAGGAATATGGCCGGTACTTTGGCATGAGGACCGCATGTTTTCGGGGAGGATGTCTGACTGGGCCGAATCACTCAGGGACTCAACTCCACGGCTTCCTGGCGTATCTGATGAAATGCGCCGTTACGGGTACGCCATACACGATCTTCGGCTACAAGCGAAAGCAGGTTCGCGACAATATTCATAGCGCCGACCTGATTCGAGCATTCCATCAATTCTTTCTAAATCCACGCTGCGGAGCGACTTATAACATCGGCGGCGGTCGATTCAGCAACTGTTCGATGCTGGAAGCCGTGAAGCTTTGCGAAGCCATCACCGGTAACGAGCTGAATTACACCTATGTTGACCAGAACCGCAGGGGCGATCACATCTGGTGGATCAGTGATCTGTCGCGCTTCAAAGCGGATTATCCGGACTGGTCCTTGCGCTTTGGCGTTCCGGAAATTCTGCAGCAGATCTATGAGCTGAACGTAGAGCGCTGGGGGGCGGGATGCTTAATCTAGGAAAGAAAAATGTCCTGGGAATATTGATCGATGCAGTGGATTACGAAGCTGCCATCGATTTCGTATTCCAGTGTGTCCGGCAAAAGCGTGGAGCGATGATTTCAGCTCTTGCCGTTCACGGAGTTATGACGGGCGTGTTGGACCCGGTGCACAAGTTCCGGTTGAATAGCTTCGACCTGCTCGTCCCCGACGGTCAGCCAGTCCGCTGGGTCATGAATTGGCTGTACGGAACAAAGCTAGGCGAACGCGTATACGGGCCCGAGTTGATGCTAAAAATTTGCACTAGAGCGGAA
Source organism: uncultured Acidobacteriaceae bacterium (assembly GCA_963815025.1). GTDB lineage: Bacteria > Acidobacteriota > Terriglobia > Terriglobales > Acidobacteriaceae > KBS-83. The sequence goes on from CAWFFD010000004.1 coordinate 483,647, forward strand.
AATGATCGCATCCCAATTTACCTGTACGGAAGCACGGAACTAGTGGTCACTTCGCTGCGCGAATCGCTTACGAGAATGTTTCCGGGGATCAACATCGTGGGCAGCGAGCCCTCAGCGTTCCGGAAGCTGAGTGCTGATGAAAAAACTGCTCTCCAACAGCGGATCCACTCGACGGGCGCCTCCATCGTCTTTGTCGGCTTGGGTTGTCCTCGGCAGGAGATCTTCGCATACGAATTGCGCGATAGCCTCTCAGGTCCGGTATTGGCGGTTGGCGCGGCCTTCCCGCTTTTGGCCGGGACGCTGCCTCAAGCTCCGCCGTGGATGCAGCGCTTCGGGTTGGAATGGCTGTTCCGCCTGCTCGCCGAGCCACGTCGATTGTGGCGCCGCTATCTTTTGCTGAATCCTGCGTATCTCGTGCTTGTGGCCTTGCAGGGCTTCGGTTTAAAGCATTTCTCGCCTCAGGGCAGCCCATCGGCCAACGAGGTCTTAGTTGGCTAGCGCGTCGCCCCTCCGGGGGTGATGAGGAGGCAAGACTGCAACCAAAAGCAGGCCAGCGAGCGTTGCACTGACAAAGTGAATAAAATAACCGGAAGAGTCGGTTGTGCCTCGGGAGCGGCCAATCGAGCGGGCCACATTTCATGGTGCCGATCTGCATAAATAAGGGATCCGGATTAGTATTTAACAACCGATATCCTGACGGGCCAAGAATTGACAATTCGTATGAACGTAAACCGCGAAGAGCAACCGGCGCCAGTTCATCAGCCAGTACTTGCGCCACTCACCAGCGCAGCGATATTCCTGGTTGTATGTATCAAGCCTGATCGCGAGAGCTACGCGGCTGTGCGCTCACTTTGCACTGATCTTCCCGGAATTTTTCGCGCGGTCGATTTCCGTCGCATCGAGGGAGGGCTTTCATGTGTCGCGGGATTCGGGTCGGATGCCTGGGACAAGCTCTTCGGAATGCCTAGACCCGCCGAACTCCATCCATTCCGCGAGATACGATCTGGCGAACGGCATGCCGTTTCTACCTCCGCCGATATGTTGTTTCATATTCGCGCGAAACGAATGGATTTGTGCTTCGAACTGGTTACAGCAATCATGGATCGCATTGGCGGAGCTGTTTCTGCCGTGGACGAGACACACGGCTTCCGCTATTTCGACGACCGAGACCTTCTCGGATTCGTTGACGGGACAGAAAATCCGCGAGGTGAGGCCGCTCTTGACGCTGCGCTCGTTACCGAAGAAACCTCAGTTCGCGGGGGGAAGCTACGTCATCATTCAGAAATATCTGCATGACATGAGTAAGTGGAACGCCCTTTCCACGGAGCAGCAGGAGCGAATCATCGGGCGCAAAAAGCTATCCGATATTGAATTGAGCGATGCGGTGAAGGCCCCTTTCGCCCACAACGTGCTGACGGCCGTTGTCGAGAATGGAAAGCAGGTTGATATTCTGCGGGACAACATGCCCTTCGGTAAACCCGGTCACGGAGAATTCGGAACCTACTTCATCGGATACTGTCGAACTCCGCGGATCACGGAACAGATGCTTCAAAACATGTTTATAGGTAATCCGCCGGGCAACTATGACCGGCTTCTGGACTTCAGCCGGGCAGTCACCGGAAGCCTGTTTTTCGCTCCATCGTTGACGTTTCTTGACAATCTCGGTGACGACGAACCCTCCTCAGATCCGGCCAGTACGCTCAACGGGTCACAGGATAAATAACCTCCATCGGGTGAGGCTTTTCGTGGCGAACGACAAAGTTAGCGATAATTGAGGAGGTTCTGGCTCCTGTTCATCACTGGGGTCCAAGCTCGGTTCCACAACCTCGCCCCGTGGAGACATTGGGGAATGTCATGGGACTCACGTACCTTGTCTGAAGGAGCTGCAATGTTGAAATTCAGTTCCCCTCACGATTGATTATTGCTAAAGGAGAATTCCGATGCAGATTGCGATGGTAGGTCTAGGACGCATGGGCGCATATATGGTTCAGCGTTTGCTTCGTGGCGGACACAAATGCGTCGTCTATGACCGCAATCAGGACGCCATACAGGCCCTGGTAAAGGAAGGCGCAATTGGCTCATCTTCACTGCAGGATATGGTGTCAAAGCTTGCGGCTCCTCGGGCTGTGTGGCTCATGGTGCCGGCGGGCGTTGTCGACGGAACGGTGAAGGAACTTCAGCAGCACTTGACGGCAAACGACATCATCATCGACGGCGGAAATTCATATTACGTTGACGATCTCAGGCGTTCCAGGGAAGTCGGGAAGACGCAGTTGAAGTGGGTAGACGTCGGTACAAGCGGCGGTGTGTTTGGCCTAAATCGTGGCTACTGTTTGATGATTGGAGGCGACGATGCATCGGTCCGATACCTTGATCCCATTTTTAAGACGCTGGCGCCCGGCATCGGATCTATCGATCGTACTCCCGGGCGTGAAAGTGCGAAGGCCAGCACCGCCGAGGAAGGATACCTGCATTGCGGACCGCCCGGCGCGGGACACTTCGTCAAAATGGTGCACAACGGCATTGAATACGGCATGATGGCGGCCTATGCGGAGGGCCTAAATATCCTCAAACACGCGAATGCTGGCTCAGCCAAGGAGACCATCGATGCAGAGACCGCCCCGCTGCGTGAACCGGACCATTACAAATACGAGCTCCCGATTCCTGAGATTGCTGAAGTGTGGCGAAGGGGCAGTGTAGTTGCTTCGTGGCTTTTGGATTTGACTGCAGCCGCACTCGTGGAGTCGCCGGATCTGGCCGACTACGCGGGTCGCGTATCGGACTCGGGCGAAGGCCGCTGGACCGCGATCGCCGCAATCGATGAAGGGGTGCCTGCTGATGTATTGACCGCAGCTCTGTATTCTCGATTCACTTCCCAAGGAAAAGCGGAATTCGCGAGCAAACTATTGTCGGCTATGCGCTTTCAGTTCGGAGGACACAAAGAGAAAGGCTGACAGCCCTTGGTATCTGCGACAGTTTCTGAATGCGGGCCTCGACGGTCGCGCTCCAGGGCATCCCGGCAAGGAAAGACAGTGCGGGCGCCTGCGTTAGTTCGCGCATGCCCCGCCGCAGCTCAGCCCGATGCCAGCGTGGTTTACGCTCTTCTATTTCTAGGATGTCACTAGAGGCATGGAGGACTGCGCAAAAGCGTCTTCGGAGATGGAACTCATCGGTAGCACAAGAGCAAGGGGGCTGCAGCAAGCATCTCATTTGTCTATGAATCGGACGAATCGAGAGAGCCAATCAGGGTTGGTGTTCTTGCCAGAAAATCGGAGCCTGCCATCCCTCCGCAGGGCCGTCCAGGGAAGCGAAGGGTGCGATTTATTCCGTAAGGCAACACAGGCTGTCTTTGGAGAAGGCACGGTCAATTGTGACGTGATGCTTCTGGGAGAGCAGCCGGGCGGCAGGACTTTGTTGCTGACCTAAAGCGAGCGGCTCAATATCTGAGACACGTCTAACAGAGCTGCCTGCATGCTCATGTGAGACCTGATCTGCGGTGGCGGCGTGCAAACTCAATATCAAGATCATGGAATTCGCGCTCTCGCGCATCAGACTTTCGATCCATCGGTGGCGCCTCTTTCTGAGTGATTTACGTCGAACGACGACTACCGCACGTTACACACCTGGAGGGCACTATAGCCAACGCTGCAGACTAGCCCGATTTGAGGCCGCCGGGATTGCTTGCGGGAAGCCGGTATAGCGAGACCTTCTTACACAGACGAAGGACGGGAGGTCAGATCTTCATTTACTATCGGACCGCTACCGGAGACAACTTGCTGGTTGTCCAGGGCGGAATTCCAGGATCACTGTCAGAGGCAGGAATGCCACCTATATCGAGAAGACGATTCATCAAAACCGCCTCATCGAACGCGGCGCTCTGCGCGCTCATATCGACAGACGCTCGGATGCTCTATGCCAATCCTCTTGGCCTGCCTCTCGGATGTCAGACATGGCCTGTACGAGACATGATCGCCAAAGACTTCCGTGGCACCTTGAAAATGCTTGCCGCAGCCGGATTCCAGACGATAGAACTGTGCTCGCCGGTGGGCTATGCAGACTCCGGATTCGCCGGCCTCGGCAAATTCAGCGGATCCGAACTCCGGGGAATCCTTCACGATGAAGGCCTCACTTGCATCAGCAGTCATTTTTCTATGGACGAACTGAGGAAAAATCAGGAGGGCCGTATCGCCTGGGCAAAGGACGTTGGGCTGACCCAGATGCTTGTTCCAAGTCTGGATGGCCCGAAGCATCCCACCCTGGACGATGTGAAGCGAGCGGCCGACGAATACAACCGAATGGGCGAGCGGGCAGCATCGGCAGGGATGGTGCAGGGCCTCCACAACGAGGACTTCGAGCTGACCAAGGTCGATGGCAAACGAACCTATGATTTGCTGTTTCAGCTTCTCAATCCGGAGCTCGTCAAATTTCAGTTCCAGATCTCCACCATCAGCGATGGGTATGATGCCGCCGATTACTTTGCCAGATATCCGGGCCGCTTTATCTCAATGCATGTTCAGGGCTGGTCGGCAACGACTCGCGCGATAGTGCCGGTAGGCCAGGGTACTCTCAATTGGAGAAAAATATTCGCTGCGGCAAAGACAGCTGGCGTGAAGAACTACTTCGTGGAGATGGACTGGCCGTTGATGAAGGACAGCGTTTCCTATCTTCGTCAATTGCAGGTGGGATAGGAGTCTCTCGCTCGTTAAGACTCGGATCCCTCACTCATAGAGTCGAGCAAACATGAAATGTCGTGTCTTTCCGCGATTTCTCCTGAATGGCGCGACTTGCCGTATCACTGCAATGACAATATTTATTTCGCCTTACGGCGGTGCAGCATGCGAGTTTGCGCTTGCAGCGCGCACCGCTACCGGCCGACGACGCGAGCCGCTCCCGAGGGAACCGTCACGTCCGCCCAACTGATGACTGCGCCTCCAGGCATTGTCGAGTGACTGGCCGCGACCGCCGTTCCGTCCACAAGCAAGCGCGGTACTGCTCCGGGAAACGCGGCACGCCAGCGGATGGCCGGTCCTGACACGTTCTTTATTCGTGTAGATGACGTGCCGGTATGGGTGATATCCAGCTTGTTCTTCCGGATCGAGGCGGACAACAAGGTTGCGCGGTCATGATCGGACGGCAGACGGGACAAGGTGATGACGTCGAATGCGTCGCCATGGTGAGCGGGTTCCAAGCCCATCACTCCGCTGGTGATCGCTTCGATGACCGAGTACGAGACTTCGGGATATTCGCGGCGCGCTTTTTGCGGGCCGCTGATATCCGCCAGCACCTGATAGGCAGCCTTATCTCTCCCATAGCGGAACAATGTCAGTGGAACATAACTCTCTTCTTCGATATTGATGTGTTGCCAGTACTGCGGGGAAGCGAGATAGTCGAGTGCGCCGCGAATGTGTGCGGGATCCTTCGCAGCTCCAAAATAGAGAACGAGTGCGTCGCCCGATCCGATGCCGGTCAGGTCTTGGTGAATCGTGCCGAGGTAGTGTTGTTGCGTCTTCGACCAAGCCACGCGTTCCAGTAGTGTCTGGACGGCGTCCGCGGTGGGCTGCATCTCTTGGGCAAGCTTGCGATCACTCGCGTTCGCTGCAATCTCCTTGAACGACCGAATGGCTCTGTACTCCGACGCCAGCAGATCCGCGCCGAAGATGAAGTCGCTCGAACCCTCGCTATAGCTCGGGATGCCACGGGAGTGAACGAAGCGGCCCTCCGCCTGGCGCTGGTTCGCGATGCGGGGCCGCTTCAAGATTGTCTTCGGCGTAAGCTGCCAGGCCCTGATGTAATCTCCCATGGTGATGCGAAAGAAGCGACGGAATGCCGGATTATCGCGGTAGGTGTCATCGCCTGTCCAACGCCACATGCGCACCGTGGCATCGAGCACATCGAAATTCGCCGGCAAGTTAAACCAGAAGTCGGTGTCGGAGAGATAATCTGCAGGCGAAGGGCGCCCATTGCCATCGATCTCCCAGTAGGCCGCCCAATCCCGCTGTTTCGCGGCAGACTGCGCGAAGCGATACAACATGTTCCGGTTGGCTGCGTAAAGACCGAGGGCGGCCGCACCCTCCGTCTGATGCGATACATCGCGCATGCAAAAAGCGTTCCGGCCCGGCAGAGCCGCTTCATACCACGGCCCGATGCTTCCTGCGCCGGAACGGCTATATGTCAGAGCCTGTTTCTTTGCCCACTCAAACGATTTCTGTAGTGACTTATCGGTGGAGGTGAAGCCGAGCGGTGACGACGTTGGCTGCTGCGCGGCTGCGACGCTACTGAATGCGAGAAGGACGACCGTCAGCGCTTTTTTTGTGGTTTGTCATCATCGGTTCTATTCCACCTACGTACAGAGGGGCGCCACTCCTGGCGAGCTCCTGAGGCTCTAAAGCTCGCAACTTCGAACGCGCCAGACCTATTCTGTCTGTCATCCATCATGACTAGGTAAGAACAGAATCCGATTCGCGCTAGAGAACCTGGGCACGCGTTGCTTAAAGCCTACTTTTGCGGATTCACCCATGCAGGAGGGCGTTCGGAGTCGGGCTGGCCGCGCTGCTTGTTTGGTTCCGGGCCGAGCGTGAATTCGAGCTTTGAGGTGCCCTGATCGAGAGCCGAGAGAGCTAGCCAGGAGCTCTTGTGATCTTTACCATCGAACAACAGCTCCTGCACGTATGGACCGGTTCCGGTGGAGCGAATGGAAAGCGTGTGCCCATCCCCCAGGTGGATCGCGGCGGAGGGGAACATGGGTGTACCAATCAGGAAGCCGCCGACGCCTGGAATACCGGGGTAAAGCCCCAATGCATTCCAGACATATACGCCGGACGTCGCGCCTAGGTCGTCATTGCCCGGGATCCCGTCTGGGTTTGGTGTTGAAGGTCTGTTGCTCGATGCGAGTGACGACCTGCTGGGTCTTCCAAGGCTGCCCGGCGAAGATATAGGCGTAAGGCGTGACGAAGTCGGGTTCATTTGCCATGTTGAAGCACGGCTCTCCCCAGCAGATGAGCTTGAGGAAGAACTTATCTAATCGCGGAGTGGTTGCTTCATCGCCTCCAATACGCTGGATGAGCGCAGGATAATTAAACGGAATCATGAAGGTGTACTGGTAGGTGTTGCCTTCTTCAAAGCCATTCTGGTCCGTGGATACCGGCGCGTTCGGACGTTTGGGCATAGATGTTTCGGCGTCAAAGCCCTGAAGCCACGCGCCGTCGGAGTTTCTAGGACGAATCCAGCGAGTTTCAGGATCGAATAAGGTCGTCCAATTTTGTGACTGCTTCAGCAGCTTTGGTAGGTGGCCGTATCGCCCAGGGAGCGGGCGAATTGGGCGATGGCAAAGTCATCGCTAGCGTATTCGAGCGTTCGCGAGGCCGCACTGGCATCTTTATCGATGGGAACATAGCCGAGCTTGAGGTAGTCAGCAAGATAGGGGCGCTCTTCATTGTCATGAGGCCCTTTTCCCGGTTCCGTTGCGGCTTTGACCATGTACTTGAGCGCGGTTTTCGTGTCGAAGTTGTGCGCGCCGAAGGCATAGGCAGAAGCAATGAGCGACAGACGGCGAGTCGCCATTCATCACATAGGTGACATCATTTGCGGCCGGCCAGCGAGGCAGCCAGCCGCTCTGTTCAGCATCATTGACGAGCGACTGCATCATATCGCTGACACGGTCGGGAACAAGCAGCGATTGAAGCTGAATCGTATTGCGATAGATATCCCAGTCGGAAAAATTGGCGTACTGCGCATGCTGCCTGCGTTGATGTGAGCTGAGCGCATCTTCCCGTCGAAGCCGATGTAGTCGCCGTTGCCGTCGCTGAAAAGAGTGGGTGACAGCATCATGTGATAGAGGCCGGTATAAAAGATCTTTCGCTGATCGGGAGTGCCGCCTTCTGCCGCGAATCTGGTCAAGAGCGCTGTTCCAGAAGTGCGGGCAGAGTGTACACACTCGGTCGAAGTCCCAGCCAGGGAATTTCCTTGTTGAGGTTGTTAGGGCATTCGCTTCGCTGACATAGGAGATAGCCACCTTGAGTTGGATCTGGGACTGTTTCCGAAATCGAGCCATGCGCCAGTGTTGATGGCCGCGTTGCCTCCCGCTGATCTTTCTGAATAGCGTCATCCTTCCAGGTTGCGAAATTGCTGAATGGCTGTTCGAATCTGGCTGCGAAGTAGAGCGTGTAGCGGGAGTTGGTTCCGCAAAAGCCACCTGCGGTGGTGGCGCCGCTGATAGCGTCGTTTCCGATGATCCGAACATGTGTGCCGTCATGTTCGCGGCCGACGGGCGGAAGGGTTGCCACGTGTACATCTGTGTTCGCGCTGGTGGCGTTCACGAGGAGGCGAGAAGCCTGCCCCTCCGGGAAATGGATGCGGGCGATGCCGGCGCGGTCGGTAACGGTAAGCTCGACTTTGCTTCCATTAGCCAACGTGACGGCAAAGTAGCCGGGATGCGCCTCTTCCTGGCTATGACTGAAAGAGAGAGCGTAGTCGTCGGGAGTGGTTGCCGGGTTGGTCTTAAGTTCGCCTGTCCAGGGAAGGATAGGGAAGTCGCCATAAAGCGGACATCCCGCGCCGCTAAGGTGCGTGAGGCTAAAGCCGCGAATCTTGCTTTTGTTGTAGAAATACCATCCGTCGCCGCCTGTGTCGGGGCTCCACTGGATCATGCCAAAGGGCAAGGACGCGCCGGGGAAGGTATTGCCATCACCCGCGGTCCCGATGAACGGGTCTACAGAATCATAAGAAGATTGTGCAAGAGAAATGTGAGAGGCGGAGAGAACAAACCCAACCAGTGTTGCTGCAAATAACAGAGTGAGCTTGGACATGCGGTCTCCCGGCGAGGCGTGATGGTGGTTGTGCGAAAGGCGCGCCAGATACGGCGGCTCAGTCACGTACCGCAGTGTAGAACAAGACGACGCGCATCTCCGGCACCAGCAGGTGAACCGCTCACAGAGTTCCTTCCGCAAGAAGGGCGAAGCCTGACCAGCATGAATTATTCGAAGAGAGGCGGTTGCAGTTGGTCGACCTCTCGAAAATTGCTTAAACCAACGCCGACCAATCGAAAGCGCTGGTCCGGGCCGAGATCGATACGGTCTCGCAACGATAATGCGATCGCGGTAAGTTCCGCGCAGGATGCCGGCGCTACAGCGGGTGTTTGGCTGCGGGTGAGGTTGTTGAAGTCGCGCGTCTTCAGTTTGAGAACGACGGTCCGGGCCACGCGGCCATCTTTGCGGGACGCCGTCCACACCTTCTCAGCAAGCCGCCGAATCAGATCCTCGGTCTCAGAGAGAGGAATGTCGCGCTCGAACGTATCTTCGGCGGAAATCGATTTGGTGGGACGGTTAGGAATCACCTTGCTTTCGTCAATTCCTCGAGCCAGTTCGTAGAGCCGAACGCCGTAGCGTCCAAATAATGCTTCAAGGGCAGCCGACTCCAGGCGATATAAGTCGCCGACCGTCCGTATGCCCGCCTGCCCCAGCCGAGTCTCGGTGACTCTCCCCACACCGGGAATCCGTCCGACGGGCAACGGTACAAGAAACGCCTGGACATCATCTGGCTGAATGACAAAGAGGCCGTCCGGTTTGCGCCAGTCAGAGGCAAGCTTGGCCAGGAACTTGTTCGGAGCCACGCCAGCGGAGGCGGTCAGGTGCAACTCGTCCCGAATCTGTTGACGAATTGTTTTCGCGACCCGGGTTGCCGTTGCCAACCCGGTTTTGTTTTCGGTGACGTCCAGATAGGCTTCGTCGAGCGAGAGTGGTTCGATCAGATTTGTATGGCGTTGAAAGATCTCTCGCGTGGCGTGGGAAACAGCCCGGTAGCGAACAAAATCCGGAGGGATGAAGATCGCTTCCGGGCACAGACGTTCAGCGCGGATTGCCGGCATCGCGGAACGAACGCCGAAGCGCCTCGCCTCGTAGGACGCAGCACAGACAACCGACCGATTGCCTTTCCAAGCCACCACAACCGGCTTCCCGCGCAGGCGTGGATCGTCGCGCTGCTCCACTGAAGCATAAAAGGCGTCCATATCCACATGAACGATCTTGCGAACCATGGTCTGGCTATCATGATAGGTTGCGCGGACGAAGAGCCGGCGAGCGATTGTCCTTGACACTTTCGTCTATGCAATGGCAAAAACAATGAAACGAAAAAATACGTAAGTATTGTCAGGTTTCGGTTGCCCGGGCAGAATTGGGCGGCGGAGAAAGGCTAAGTTGCGCAGAATCCAGAATCGGCACTTAGATCGGCCCCTAGGCCGACGCGTCGCCAAACTTGGTGCGATCGCCCTATTTGTAACCAACCCATGGCTCTTCGGCCAGACTCCCCTGAAGGTTTCAATCGATCGAGAGAGTGGTCGCTACAGCATTGCAGCCCACGGCATCTCTGGTCCGGTACTCAGCGCCGCCCCAGCTATCCTGGTAGGAGGAAAGTGGATCTCTGGACGCGATTACCCACAGCATCGCGTGCAGGATGCGCAGGTCAGCGGACCGCTCGGCAGTGCTGGTGAGCAGACGGTCTCGTATTCAGGGCTCGCCGGCGCACCAGACCTGATACTCAGGATTCGCACGTACGACGCGGAGCCTTTCGGCGAGATCCAGCTCACGGCTCGCAACACGACAGGTGTCGCGCAGCATATCGAACGACTCCGCCTCCTCGAGGCGGCCGGGCCGGAGATCCTGCGTCTGGGCGGCGAGTCCGCGTCGGATAGGGTCCTTTCCGACAGCTTTAGTGAGGATCGGCCTGCTATGCAACTGCGCGATCTCGGTGAAGCAGAGAAGCAGGTCCACCGGGCCGTCGGCAGCCAGCTTATTTACAACCGGCAGAGTCATCAGAGCTGGTTTCTGGGCGCATTGACCTCAGACAAATTCCTGAGTGTCCTCCGCTTGGAGATGGCGGGGGATCACTCTACCAAGACGCGCTCCTATCAGGTGGATTCCACCGGCACCACGGAGTTGCTCGAAGAAAACTCACTCGCAGATTCGCCTACGGAGGACCGCGTCGAGCTCAGCATTCCACTCGCTCCCGGTGCCGACCTGTCTTCGGAGAGCATGCTCTTCAGTATCAGCGACGATTACCATCATCAGCTTGAAACGTATGGCCGCCTCATCAGGGATTTGCATCATGCCCGCATCTCCGCGGCTACTCCGATCGGCTGGTGGAGCTGGACCGCCTACTATTTCGGCCTCAACCAGGGCACGGCTCTCACCAATGCGGAATGGCTTGCGCAGAATCTGAAGCCGCTTGGTTACACCTACTTCCATATGGACGAGGGCTATCAATTCGCGCGTGGGGAATATGCCACGCCGGACTCCGTGCTCTTTCCTGATGGTGTCGCCGCACTCGAACGTCAGGTAACCGCGCAAGGTCTCATCCCTGGGATCTGGACCGCTCCCTTCGAAGTATCCGAGCGTTCGTGGGTTTTTGAGCATCATCCGGAGTGGCTCGTTCACAATGCGAACGGCAAACCGATTCATCTTGGCCTGGTCACCGACGGAACAGATCGTCTTTATGCGCTCGATCCGACCCATCCGGGCGCTCAGGAGTATTTGACGCGGACCTATCGAACGCTGGTGCATGACTGGGGGATTCGCTACATCAAGATGGACTTTATGGAAGACAGCGCGGTTGAGGGTTACTATCACGTGCCCAACACGACTGCCTTGGAAGCCCAACGCATCGGCATTGAGACGGTCCGCAAGGCTGTCGGAGAGCAGGTGCTGCTCGACAAAGACGGCTGCGAACTGCTCAATCCCGTTGGCCTGGTGGATGTGGGACGTATCTCGCAGGACACCGGCCACACCTTTTCCGCCAGCAAAGATGCTGCGCCCGGGGTTGCTGCCCGCTACTACATGAATCGCAACTACTTCATCGCCGATCCGGATGCTTTCACCGTCTCCGCGCAGACGGTGGATGATCAGAGTTGGCACGGCGGTCAGCACCCGCTCACCCTCGATGAAGCAAAGGTTTCGATCGCGCTGACTGCCGTCTCCGGTGGCATGTTCGAGATCGGCGACGACCTGCCCACCTTGGGGGAGGATGCAGACCGCGTCGCATTGGTAAAAAATCTGGACCTGCTCGACGTCGCACGCCTGGGCCGCGCATCCACGCCGCTAGACCTGATGAACTACGCGTCTGAGGACTTGCAACCCAGCATGTTTCTGCTTCATGAAGATCCACGCCAGTCCATCGTAACGATCTTTAATTGGACTGAGGCGTCACGCAGCCATGTGCTCTCGCGCGCGGAGCTCGGCCTGGCGGACAAGGGTAAATTTTCGGTCACAGATGTCTTCACTTCGCATGCTCCGGCGCAGTCTCTTCGCGACGCACTCAGTGTTACGCTGCCGGCTCATTCGGTGCGTGTGCTCAAGGTGATTCGAACCGATATCCCGGCGGTCCAGCCGGCCGTCGTGTTGGTCGTCCCACCCACGGGCGACGCCGGTGAGACGCAGCACTTCGTCGCGCGGGCCGCCACCCAAGAGGAGCCGGTCCTTGCATACGAGTGGGATTTCGGCGATGGCACGTCTCTTATCGGCGCGGTGGTCAATCACGCATATACGCATGCCGGCACCTTCCATGTGCGCATCCATGCGATCGGGCTCGGTGGTTCGTCCAGCGATCAGAGCAGTTCCATCGCGATCCGTGGTGCGGTTTCTACCAAATATGTGCCCGGGGCAAAACGCCGCCTGACGGCAACCACGCCATGAACCGGAATGCCCCGGAGTCGATTGCCGACTGGGACAGACGGCATGTTCCGGATGCAATTTTGCCTGCCATGTGTTAGCAATAGCTTCGAGAGAGGGTGAATGGCTGAGGCAGGCACGCTCCAACCACCAGGCAATGCGCCCCATCTCAAACGTTCGCTCAAATTGTGGCACCTCATCGTCTACGGCATCATCATCATCCAGCCGACGGCGCCGATGGGCATCTATGGCGTCGTCAGCAATGAGGCGCGCGGCCATGTAGTCACCACCATCCTCATCGCCATGGTGGCAATGCTCTTCACCGCGGTCAGCTACGGCCGCATGGCGCGTGTCTATCCCAGCGCCGGCTCCGCCTTCACCTATGTGGGCAAGGAGCTTCATCCTCTCGCGGGATATGTCGTCGGGTGGTCCATGCTCATGGACTATCTGCTTAATCCCATCATCTGCGCTATCTGGTGCAGCGCTGCCGCAAAAAACATCTTGCCTGACATACCGTATGCCACCTGGGCGGTCTCGTTCGTCATCCTGTTCACGGCTCTCAATCTCTTCGGCGTCAAGAGCTCCGGCAACGTGAACGCCGTGCTGGCATTGCTCATGGGGCTAGTCGTGGTCATCTTCCTGGCCTACGCCATTCGTTATCTTGCGTTTGTCGCGCGTCCGATTGGGGGCCAATGGCTCACGCCTTTCTACGACCCCTCCAATTTCGCGTCGTCACGGCTCTTCCGCGGCACTTCGATTGCAGTCCTCACCTACATCGGTTTCGACGGCATTTCCACCATGTCAGAGGAGGTGGAGAATCCGCGCCGCAATATCATGCTCGGCACCGTGCTTACCTGCCTGTTTATCGGCATCCTCTCCGCGGTTGAGGTCTACGTTGCGCAACTCGCGTGGCCGTATCGCGGGCCCTTCGATAGCTCGATTGTGGACACTGCCTACGTGCAGGTCGCGATGCGCATCGGCGGCAAGTTTCTCTTCCATCTGATCAACGCCACGCTGCTCGTCGCCAACATGGGTTCCGGCATGGCCGCGCAATTCGGCGCGGCGCGGCTGCTGTATGGCATGGGCCGAAGCAACGCGTTGCCTCGCAGCGTCTTCGGCTCTCTCAGCGCGAAGTCCTCTATACCGCGCAACAATGTCTTGGTGGTCGGCCTTTGTACCATGATCGGCGTTTTTCTCCTCACATACGAAAAAGGAGCGGAGATGCTCAATTTTGGCGCCTTCATTGCCTTCATGGGCGTCAATGCCGCCGCACTTGTCCACTACAAGTACCGCTCAAAGGAAAAGGTGCTACTTCCCGCGCTCGCGCCGCTTCTCGGCCTCATTGTTTGCGCCTTCATTTGGCTTAACCTGGGCCATAACGCGCAGATTCTGGGCTCCATCTGGCTCGTAATCGGCCTCGCGCTCTATTGGTTGCGACGCAAGAAGCAGGGAAGCGACGCAGACCCGCTCACCTCTCTTGACGCCTGAGCGAATTTCCCGATTACCGCAAGATCTGCTGACCCACACGATTGCGCCATCGGGGCTTGGCACTTTGGGATGCAAAGCGTGTTCGAGCGATGTACAGAAACCCGAGCTCTTCAAAAAAAACCTGACGCAAGCTCAAAGACTTCCCCAAAACGCCCTTTTTGTTTCATAATCTGTGACGAATATTAAAAAATAAGTAAAGGTAACGACGCGTAACATCAATGCGGGCAGGGGGAGCGGAGATGCCTTCGTTTTGAGGTCCGAAATGGGCCCGCGGCTATTCGCTCGGAAAGTTCCTTTTGCCGCTGAGTCGTGTATACGGAACGTTCGCATGGACAAAAGCGCGTGCGGAGCGTTTTGATTATCATCGCTTTTGCCATGTGTGCCCATATCCTTCACGAGGCGCACGATAGGCCGCGAGAATAGCGAGGCTTTGGTCATCTATGCGAAACAAAGCGAAGACGAGGATTGGTGATGGCGCCGGAATGCTGATTGACGAACGCCGGCAGCACATTCTGGAACTCATCCAGAATCAAGGACGAGCGTTGGTCAGCGATCTGTCAGAACAACTGAACATATCCCAGATCACAATCCGTAAGGACCTGGATTACCTGCAATCGAAGGGTGTTATCCAGCGCTCGCATGGCGGTGCATTGCGCATTCAATCCAGCGCGCTGATAGATCCAAGCCTCCAGGAAAAGAAGAAGCACAATTTTCGAGAAAAAGAGAGGATTGCTGCGGCTGCCACGAAAATGGTGGAGGAAGGCCAGTGCATCATATTGGATTCCGGCACAACCACTACAGCAGTGGCAGAGAGGTTGAAGCGGTTCAAACAGCTCACCATTATTACGAATGCGGTCAACATCGCGGCGGAACTGGCGGGGACCGATTTTGAGGTGATCCTTGTCGGCGGCACCATGCGCAAGAATTCCTTCTCTCTCGTGGGCCCTCTCGCTGAAGACAATCTTGAAGAGATGCATGCCGACATTCTCTTCCTCGGCGTGGATGGATTCGACCTGGAGGTGGGGATCACGACGCCGAATTTTCTCGAATCCCGCGTGAATCGAGCCATGGTCAAAGCCGCCCGACATGTGGTGGCCGTCTGCGATTCAAGCAAATTCAGTCGCCGAAGCTTGTCACGGATCGTACCCCCCGGAGCGATCCATCACGTTATCACCGATCAGAATTTGCCCAAAGACATCCAAGAAGCACTACGAGCGATGGGCATAGCTCTCACGCTGGTCTAACATTCGGGCGCTGTTCGCTGCGGATTGATTCTGCCGCCGGTCGAACGCATCTGATGACGGGTGGTCGGCTCGCGAAAGCCATCCTTTCGCGAATCCGAGATTGAGCACCGCTCAGCGACTATCCAGCGAAAGCCGAAAGTAGCCGTTCACAGACCTTCGTTTGAGCATACGCAGCAGGCGCGCGTCTTCGACGCCAATCCCGACATATTCACCTTGACTTGCCTCAAAGAAAGAGATACAAAAAGCGACTATACGAAATAAATAACAATAAAAACAAAGCAACTCGGAACCGACATAAACATTTGCGAGCGTTTTGGAGGCTGTGATGCGGAAGTCCAGATTCGCAACGGGGGCTTGGCTTGCTGCGGTCGCAGTGCTGTTGTTCTTCACCGCTGCTCGTGCGCAGTCGGTCAATGAGGCTGGCTTGCGCGGTACCGTGACCGATGCTTCAGGAGCAGTTATCCCCAGGGCACGCATCACACTTACGAGTGTCGCGACAAATATTGCGCACCACACTGTCAGTGATGACAGAGGCGCTTACGCCTTCGGGGCCCTTCCTCCAGCGAACTATAAGATGCTGGTCGAGGCGGTCGGTTTTGGCGCGACAGAGCAGGACAACATCGCTCTTACGGTCAATCAGCAAGCGACCCTCAATACGACGCTCCGCCTTGCCACGGTGTCATCGAATGTCACTGTAAGCGCCGTGCCGGTGCTCCTTGAAGCCGATGACGCAACGCTCGGAACCGACGTGGGCAGCAAATATCTGGTGCAAATTCCGCTGGCAAACCGCGACCCATTTGGTTTGACTTTCCTGGCTGGTGGCGTCACGGAGACGACCGGATCCGGTGTGCAGGACTCCTACCCGCAGGGCACGAACTTTGTGTCTAACGGCCAGCGCAATGCCACGGCAGAGATTCGCCTCGACGGCAACCTGACCAGCGCACCAGAGCAGGGAGAAGGCGGCACGTCGAATGTGTACTACCAACCATCGGTGGAAGCGCTGCAGGAATTCAAAGTCGAAAACAACAGCTTCTCAGCCGAATATGGCAACAACGGCGGCACGGTCGTCAATACGGTGATGAAGTCCGGTACCAACCAGTTCCACGGCAGCGCCTGGTGGTACGGTCAGCGCTCGAACTTTGATGCTCGGGACTTCTTCAATGATGGTCCGGTACCAGATCACCAGCGCGACCAGTATGGCTTTTCGGTGGGCGGCCCTATCCGCAAGGATCACACCTTCTTCTTCGCCGATCTTGAGTTGGTACGCGATCGCGCGCCGGTGAACATCGTCGCTACCGTGCCCACCGCCCTTGAACGCACGGGCAACTTCTCCAACACCTATACGTTTGATGACAACGGCAATTTGGCACTGAACCAGATCTTCGACCCTTTCACGACGAATCAGAACACCGGTGAGCGCACAGCTTACGTTGGCAATAAGGTTCCGCAGACTGAGATTGACCCCATCGGCCAGAAGCTCCTCAACTACTATCCCAAGCAAAATCTTCCCGGCGACCCCGGCATCGGCACCAACAACTATCGCGACGTCATTATCTCCGGCGACGACGGCATCCAATTCGATGTAAAGCTGGACCAGAATTTCAGCGAGAGATCGCGGGTGAATGCGCGTTACAGTTTTTTGCATGGAAACCAAAATACCCCGACCGTTTTCTTCGACGATATCTTTAACGACGGTACGAACTCCACGACCGACGTCTACAACGACGGCGTGGAGTATACCTACACGCCGACAGCAAATACGCTGTGGGTCAGTCATTTCGGTGTGGACCGCGTCGCTCAGCCGTCGTTTTCCAAGACCGCTAACCCAACCTCGTTTGGATTTCCTTCCTATCTTGATCAGAATGGCCTTTCACGCATGCCTGCCATTCTGCCCAACTCAAACGGAGACTATTCCCGCTTCACTCCGCTCTTCAGCCAGTGCTGCGTAGACACAAAATTCGCTCACACCCTGCTCAACTATTCATCTGCCTTTTCATGGACACACGGAAGGCACAGCTTTAAGTTTGGCGGTGAACAGCGCCTTTTCTACAACAGTTTCTTCCAGCCCAACTATCCGACCGGCTTGTTCAGCTTTGACCCTACAGTCAGCTCGCACAGCCCTTATGACACAGACAACGGAGTACAGGGCAACTCCTTCGCCAACGTCTTGATCGGCTATGGAGACACCGGCACGATCACGGTCAGCCGCGCTGTTGCCGACCTCTCGCGCGAAACCGCTTTCTATGCGCTCGATAACTGGAAGCTGAACCCGAAGCTCACACTTAACCTCGGCTTCCGCTATGAATGGAGCTCGCCTTATACGGAACGCCACAATCTCGAGCAGTTCAGTGATTTCACTGCCAGCAGCGGCATCACGGTGCCCGGTCTGGGTGCACCGCGAGGCGACACGATCTTCGCCTCCAACGCACAGCGCAATATTCCCGTCGACCGCAATAATCTGGCGCCACGCGTGGGCTTCGCCTATCAGGTGAACGATCAGACGGTGATCCGCGGGGGCGCTGGGATTTACTACGGCATGAACGTCGCGACGAACTTCCAATATCCCGGCACCGCATTCAGCAGCACGCCGTCGGTCTTCTTCACGAAAGACAACTACTACACCCGCTATGCCACGCTTGAAAATCCATTTCCCACGGGCATCGAGGATCCGCAAGGGACAAAATACGGCAAGGCTGCAGAGTGGGGCCTTTCCAATGGCAACAACCTTGATTTTGAGAAGGCACGGAATGCCGAGGTCTATCAGTGGAACATCGGGATACAGCAGGCATTTCCGTGGCAGGTTGTGCTTGGCATCGATTACTCGGCCAATCGCAGCACGCATCTTCCCTGGGGCGGATATAACAGCACCAGCAATCGTAATTTCATTCCTTCAGCGCTGCGCCGGCAATATAGCAGCGATGAGTTGGCCAACCTGGTTACCAATCCGTTTGCGCCGCTGTTCAGCGGACCTAACGCTACATTTAATGAGCCCGAATCGCGTTATGGTGACGATCAGATACCGCAGTTGAATCTGTTGCGTCCCTATCCCCAGTTCGATGGCGCGTTTCAGGGCTTGCCATTGCTCGCCGCCAGCTCCTACTACAACTCGCTGCAGGTGCGCTTTCAGAAGCGTGCCAACGAATACCTTTCCTTCGAGGGCAACTACACCTGGTCGAAGTCTGAAGACGACTCCTCTACCGGTTTCAACGCTTTTGTCGGAAACCTGGATAGCGGCAACCCGCAAGAGCTCGACAATCTCAAAGAGGAGTGGTCGGTTAGCGCGAACGATGCGACGAATCGATTCGTCACTGCGATTGTGGCCCAACTCCCATTCGGCCGCGGACGCCTGATTGGTAACGGTATGGGCCGCACGCTCGACCTGATCGTCGGCGGATGGCAGGGCTCTTCGACCTTTACCTTCCAGACCGGCCAGCCCATGCCGATCAGCATCGCCAACCCCCGTCTTGCCGACGGAAACCAACGGCCAGATGTGGTTTGCCGTCAGGTACTTACCGGTATCAGTGTGCATCGTGCCGCATTTACGGATCAGCCTTACCTGAACGCAGGCTGCTTTGCCGATCCGGGCGATCAGCAGGCCGGCAACGCGCCTCGCTACTTCTCGAATATTCGTGCAGACGGCATCCGCAACTTCGATGTCTCTTTCTCAAAGAACATCGCAGTGGTGCGGGAGAATCAGCTGGAACTGCATGCTGACTTCTTCAATTTCACCAACACGCCACGTTTTGCTTTCCCGGCTTACGACTATGAGGATCCCTCATTCGGCATTGTAAGTTCGACTGCCGCAGGGTACACGCCCCGCCACACGCAGTTCGGCGTCCGGTATCAGTTCTGATCAAGGGCGGCCTCCGGTCGTCTCTCTACCGCGGTGAAAGAGAGTGTTGCCTGTGAATCGTCACGCTGCCCACTTTGCCTTGGTCGTTCTGTTCGGGTCCGCATGCATGCTGCAGGCTCAGACGGCGGCTTCGAAGCCATCCAGCCAACAGACCTTCGATGGCCCATCGAGAGCGTGGTTGCGGCAGGTACGCATCGCAGCCTATCCCCTCTCCGTCAGCGATGCGGACGCGATCGTACGTCAGGCTGAGGCCAGCGGCGTATACGGCATTGAGGTCGATAACGACATTCCAGGTCGTTACGAAAGCCTGCTGGATCCGAAAGAGAAGCTGGAAGCTATTCGCCTTGTAGCCGACTCGGCGCATCGTCATCACAATAAAGCCTTCGTCTATATCGCCGGTCTCGAATGCATCTCCATCAACGCGGATGGTCCGCACACGCTGGCCAAAGACCACCCTCAGTGGTTGCAGCGCAAAATCACCGGTCAACCGGCAATTTTCGATGCGAAAGCCGCGTTCTGGATCAGGAAAGGCGAAGAGGATGTGTGGGTAAGCCCCTATGCGGCGGACTGGCGTGCGCTTTACATGCAGCGTATACGCCAGATCGCGGCCACCGGCATTGATGGCATCTATGTCGATATCCCGTACTGGATGACGCACTTTACCGGCTGGGAGGATACATGGGCCAGTTTTGACGACGCCACGGTCAGGGCATTCCGGGAAAAGACCGGCCTCGACGCCCGCCACGATCTGAAGCTCGGTGATTTTCAGGATGCCAACTTTCGCAAATGGGTGGACTTTCGCGTCTCCACGATCACCGATTTCCTCATTGAAATTCGTGCCAACGCAACGCAGGTGAATCCCAATATCTCACTCATTCCGGAGATCTACCCCGGAATTGAAGAAGAAGCGCCACGCGTCGGAGCGGACGTTTATCAGATATATCCGCACGTCGATGCCATTGCACATGAGTATGAGTTTGGCGAAGGGGACGATCATACTGCTGCATCGCGAACACCTTTTGACTGGTTGATGTATCAGATTGGCCTTCGCAGCTTCCGCGCGTTTGCTGGCGATCGCTCCACCTGGATTCTGAATTACTCATGGGACGGAGCACCGCACATCAAGCCGCGCGATGCCATGCTCAACCTTGCATCGTCGGAGTTGATGGCTGGCGCGAACTTGTGGGATGCGAGAGGTCACGTCATGTCTGGCTCGAACGACATGGCCACTCGCACGGAGATCTTCCATTGGGTTGCGGCGCATCAGACCATCTTCAGCGGAACGCGTGTCCCCATAGGCAAAGTCGGGGTCTACTTCTCCGATAAAACACGAAACTACGGCCCCACGGAATACGTCGCCTCCTATCGCGGCATGCTTCTACTTCTTCTACAAGCACATATTCAGTTTCAAATCATCACGCCGCGCACGCTCTCTGCTTTTTCCGGAGACACGCTGGTGCTTCCGGATGTGCGCGTTCTCAGTGACGCGGAATCCTCGGATCTCCATCGTTTCCAGCAACGGGGTGGCAGGTTGGTGCTCACCGGTCGTCCGGATGCAAAACTGGACGATATCGCTGCTGCAGCCCGTTTTCCGAATAGCCCTGAGCGCAGTTATCTTGAAACCGCCAGCAAAGACCTCGATGCGGCCAAACCCTCGGATCAGGCAGCTCTGCTCCATGCCGTCGAAGATCATCCGGAGATCGAGATCACGGCCCCACGCGATGTTGTCGCACACGCAGCCATGATCGATGGCACAACCTACATTTTCTTCGCCAACTTCACCGGCCTCCAGGCAGGCGTTGTAGGCACCCCGACATCACAGCCCGGGATAGGCATTGCAGTGCCGGATCGTCTGCGTACGCGTATGCACGTGCTGCCGTTTATGGGGAATGAGAGTGTGGTGGAGGGAAGCTCGGCGGGCGCCCAAATACGCTTCCAATTGCCGCCGCTTGGGCGTGGCACAGTTATTTGGTTTTCGAACTGATCCCCAGCATGACTATCCGCACGGAGGGGACAGCATCCCGCAATAAGTCTTTTCTCAGCTAGTGCGTTCAATAAAGCAGCTTCAACGAGAATTGAATCTGGCGCGAGTTTCCAGCCGTTCTACTGATGACCCCGAAACCCGAGCCAGCGATCGTGTTTGCGGGCAGTCCCATGTCCACGATGTTGAAGATATTGAAGAATTCGGATCGGAACTGAAGTACGGTGAGTTCCGATCCGTTCGAACGCCGGCCGAGAGGTGTGTCCTTGATCAGCGAGAAGTCGAAGTCATAGAAGGCCGGCCCGCGAAAGCTGTTTCGCGCCAAGCTTCCGAATTGTCCAGAATTCGGACCGGTTCCGTTAGGAAGATGGATCGGTATCGAGAAGTACGATGCATTCTGTTCGCCCTCGCCGAAATAGTCTTCGCGCTTCGCGCGCGCCGTCGAGAGGTGTGGCTTGGCAATCTGATCTGGTCGATCGACGCCGAAGGATCCTGCTCCTGTCTGTTGAATGCCCGAGTACACCGTGAACGGCACTCCGCTGGAAATGCTGGAGATGCTAAGCAATTCCCACCCTTTCGTCACGCTGCGGCTTATATTCTGTAGCATCGCCGCGCGTTCGAGTTGCAGGTCTTGCGCGACGCTCAGCGTAAATGAATGAGCGACATCAAATGAGGATGGCCCCTTCTCCGCATGTGTATCGAATGGGTTTTGCGGTGCAGCCAGAGCCACAGGCCCGGACGCACCCGCAATAAAGCCGCCCGCAACTGAACTGACATCATCGAGCGATTTTGACCAGGTATAGCTCGCCTGCAGGCCCGGGCCGCCATGCGCAATCGTCCCCTGCAGCGAAGACTGCAGAGCATGGTAAGTCGAATGAGAGTTTGCTTCGATCAGTGTCTCGGTTCCGAATCCCCCAATGATGGTTCCTGAACTGTCGAACTGCGTATATCGCGCAAAGTTCCTGTCGGCACCTGAATACCCATTCGGGAAGGCCGAGCGCGCCAGATGCACTCCCGTCGTGCCCACATAGCTTGCATCTGCGGTCAGACCAAGAAGGCTGTGCTCTACGCCGAGCGTCCACGTACCGAGATACGCATTTCCGAAGTGGCGATCGATGCCAGACACGTTCAACGGCACGATCTGATGATCGGGCAACACCGTTGCAATGTCCCGCTCATACCGATCCACATCCATCACAGTGTTAGGAGCAACCGAAGTCGTCTTATCTCCCGGAAACATGTCCTGACCTGACGTTGTATACACTCGCGGTAGTTGCGAAGGCGTGATTTGAAAACCGTATGCAAGCGGCGCGGCGGACGTCGACGTAACGCGCGGATAGATGACAAACGGCGTTCCGCCCGTCAGCATGTTGTCCTGCCAGATATTCGGCGGAATTGTGGTGAGGCCGCCGCCGGCGTGGATACTCGTCTTCGCAGAAGGATGCCAATCCAATTGAACCCTCGGCTGCCAGTTATATCGGCTCGATTCGTAGCCGGGCTGAGGGTTCACCACAAATTCCTGACCGATTCCGCTGTCGGTGTTTCGTATGCTCGATGTGCGGCGCGCACGCTCCGTGATCGGTGTGAAGAACTCATAGCGCAAACCATAGTTCAGCGCGAAATGGTCCGAGATCTTCCACGTGTCCTGAAACCAGCCGGCGCCTTGATTGCGATTGATAGCCGCCGGCCCAATGTGTTCACCATTGGAGAAGTACGGCGGGGCCAGACCCCGGGTATATGCGAAGGGGCTCCCGCTCAGAAAGCTGGATAGCGTGTCCGGCAAAGGATCGCCCACGTGGATCACATGCGCGCCGCTCTGCGATGTCATCTCGACTCTGGAGTAAGCGGTCCCGCCCCCAAAATCGTATTCGCCATTCGGGCTTGTACCAAAGAACGTGGTATCCCGGTTCAAACGAACTTCTGCTCCAAAGCGAAATGCATGCTGCCCAGCCGTATATGTGAAACTCTGCCTCAAAGCGAATAGGTTGTTGAACGCGGCGATCACCGATCCGCCAGCCACGTTGAACGTTTCGAAGAGGCTGTCGTTGAACTTCACTGCTGGATCCGTTTGGTTCGTTGTCACGAAACGCGGCGTCGTTCGCGTGATACTGAACATCGTCTCCAGCGTCAGCCGCTTCGTGGCAGCGCGCGAAAAGTCAAATGCAAGATTGCGTTGTCGGTCGATATACTCGACTCCGAAACTCGGATCAAGAACCGTTTGATCAGGATTCGTGGTTGGCCCGGTAAGGTTGTCAAACGATACCCGGCCAAAGAAGTGATTTGCTCCCCATTGATGATCCATACGAACAGAGAACTGATCGGCATCTGTAACGACATTCGACGAGGTAGCGTAGGTATGAATGCCGTACGCGCCTTCCTTGTAGTTCGGCAGCGGATACCTCGCCAGGACTTTCGCGATACCCGCCTCCACGGGAACGACGAGCGTATCTCCGGGATAGGCAGTTGTGTCGCGGCCGGCGCGTTCGTCCGCTGTGGGAACAGGGAAGACCTGAGTTGTTCCCAGCACTTGGCGAAATCCCTGGTATTCGCCAAAGTAGTACGTCTTTCCTCGCCCATCATATAGATGCGGTAGTAGAACCGGGCCGCCATTGGTAAAACCGAACTCGTTACGTCGGAATGGCGGAATCCGGCCCGGATTGATTGGCGAGGAGTGGTCGAAAATAATTGCGCGCGTCGAGCGCGGAGTTGCGCAAGAACTCGAAGACCGAGCCATGCACCCCATCGGTCCCTGATCGCGTGACGACGTTTGTATAGCCGGCCCCACCGCGTCCAATCTCGGCAGGCATCCAGCCTGAACTCGACTGAATCTCCTGCACCGCATCGACGTTGAAGTTCGTGAATGTCGCTCCGCCAAGCTCCGGGTCACTCGAATCAGCACCGTCCATCGCGAACGTCGCCTCTGCGCCGCGCTGACCGTCGATAGCGAACTGCGCCGTGTAGTTGGCTCCGCCATTCGTATCCGTAGCTGTTCCCGCGGCCAGCAACAGTAGTTGACTGAAGTCGCGCTTGTTCAGCGGAATCTCGGTGACCGCATTGCTGGACAGCTTTTCGCCACCACTCTTCGCGGTGTCGCCCTTGTCGGAATCGTGCTTGTGGAAGGCAACCATGAGTGTGCCCTGCGCGGATACAGACAAGATTGCGGCCGGCGCGTTGGCTGAAAGAACAATCGGAGTCGCAGAGACAATGGAATGGCCGTGCTCGACCACAGAGAGCTGGTACGTATTGGCATTCAGTCCACGAAACGCGAAGTGACCGGATGCATCGCTCGTCGCGTGAAAAGTGTGACCATTCGCAGCAAGTTCGACAAGGGCGGCCCTCACGGGCGTTGCGGTTCCATCCACAAGAGTGCCATCCCACGACACGTCGGTATTCTGTGCTCCGCAATAAGAGCAGATCAGGAGAAGCAGACATACCGAACAATCCCTTGCAACACGCGACGAGATAGGACGGAACGACGTTCGCAGGCACTCGAACAATCGAAGGGAGAAAATTGCAAGCGACGGAATCAGAACGGTGGCCCCTCAGGAAAAAATGTGTATACGAGTCAACGCGCCATCGAATTGAAAAGCTGAGTGTGGCGTAGGTCGGCTGTCTGGCGAAACAACTGATTCGAATAGCTAGGTTTCGATAGAGGTGGAAGCGTTATCGTATGAGCATATCGCTACACACATACTTCCAGCGAGCTAGGTTCTCACTGAGGCCACAATTATTTCGAGCTTCCACAGAGTCACCCCCGCCAGCGTTTACCTTCGCCGCCCTCCAGATAGGTAAGGTCCACGAGAATTGCACAGCTGACGTCGAGCCGGCTAGTCTTCCGTGTCCTCACCGACGTGGTGTTTCGCGTTGGCAGCGATCTTTTCTGCGATCGCTGGAGGAACGAAGTCGTAGTGGTCCATATCCATGCGAAAGCTGCCGCGTCCCTGGGTCATGGAGGTGAGCGTCAGCCCGTAACTGAGCATCTCGGCCAACGGAACCAAGGCGCGAATGATGGTTCCGATGCCGGCGGTTTCCATGCCTTGTACGCGCCCGCGGCGGCTGTTGAGATCGCCCATGATCGCGCCGGCGGCCTCATCCGGCGCTTCAATCTCAACGTGCATCACCGGTTCCAGCAGCGCGGGCTTCGCCTGTTCCATGCAAGCGCGGAAAGCAAGCCTGCCGGCCATCTTGAACGACATTTCATTGGAGTCCACGTCATGGTAGCTGCCGTCAAAAACGGTGGCGCGAAAGTCAACGACGGGAAAACCGGCGAGGTATCCCCGGGCCGCGGACTCCTGCACGCCCTTCTCCACGGCAGGAACGAACTGGCGGGGAATCGAGCCGCCAAAGATATCATCGACAAACTCAAAACCGCCTCCGCGCGGGAGCGGCTCGATGCGAATCTTGCAGTCGCCAAACTGCCCGTGTCCCCCGGTCTGCTTTTTGTGCCTTCCGTGCCCCGTCGCACTGGTGCGAATCGTCTCTCGGTACGGGATCTTTGGTGACTTAAGCGTGACCTCTGTGTGAAACCTCCGCCTGAGCCTGGAGACGACCGTTTCGATGTGGAGCTGCCCTGCACCCGCTACAAGGAACTCGTTGGTCTGAGGGTCGCGATAAAAGCGAAGCAAAAGATCTTCTTCCATCAGTTTGTGCAGCGCGGGAGCCAGTTTGTCTTCATCTGCGCGCGACTTCGGTTCGATAGCATAGGTCATGCGCTGGTTCCGGGACGGGCACGGGCTCGATGAGGACCTCGTGGCCTTTGACCCCAAGCGTGTCGCCGGTCTGCGTGACCCGCAGCTTGGCGACTGCGCCCAGGTCGCCGGCGTGCAGTTCGCCGACTTCCACCAGCTGCCGCCCTTGCACGATCGCAAGGTGTGCCATCCTCTCGGTTTCGCCGCGAGCATAGTTCTCGACGCAAGCGTCGCTCTTGAGGCATCCGCTGATCACCTTAAAAAAGGAAATTCTCCCGGCGAAGGGATCGACCATGGTCTTGTAGACATAGAGCGTCGTCGGATCCGTGTCGTCGATCCGGCGCACGACCGTCTCGACTGAGACGTCCCCTCCCGCCCCATTTCCGGAGTGGCGTCCTGCGCCTCGTACCGCCAGAGCTGGCCGTTCCTGCGGACATGGAGCGTAGACCTTCAGGAAATCGAGCAGATGATCCGTGCCGACGTTCCGCAAGCCGCTTGCATACAGAACGGGAAAGATCCGGTCCTCCCGTATCGCTTCGTGCAGTGCGCTGATCAGGTGATCCTGCGGAATGGTGCCAACAGCGAAGAACTCCTCCATCAACTCGTCCTTGCCTTCGGCAACCAGCTCGATAAGAGCCTCATGCGCCGCCTTGGCGTCGTTCTCGAGCATGTGCGGGATCGCGCCGACGGTGCCGCGTCCGTCGCCGTCCGGGGTATAGAAAAACGCCTCCATCGTGACCAGATCGACGACTCCGTGAAACCCCTGCTGATCCACAATCGGCAGTTGTACCGGGACAACCTGCCTGCCCCATCGTTCGCGCATTACCTCAAGCATCTCCATCCTGCCGGTTCGCGAGTCCGCCTTCGGATGGTCAACCTGGTTGATCACAATCACGCGGGGCAGGTTGACTTCCGCGGCGTACTTCCACACTCTGTCCGTCACGGATTCGATGCCGCTTTGTGCGTTGATGACAATGACCGCTGTTTCGGCGGGCAGCATCGCGGCGCGTCCTTCGTGAACAAACATGTGAAAGCCAGGAGTATCGACAAGACTGACCTTCGTCCCATGCCATTCCGCGAAGGCAACGGCGTTGGACATCGTCATGCCTCGGGCGATCTCTTCTTCGTCGTATGCCGTCACGGATGCGCCGTTCTCAAAACGAGAGGATGCCGCAGGCATCTTGGCTGTCTTGAGAATGGCGGAGATCAAACGGGTTTTCCCGCTATGTGCGTGTCCGACAATGGCGACATTCCGAAGTTCGCTCCCAGCGTAGGTCTTCATCCAATCTCCTTCTGCGTCGAGGGGCGCCGTGGCCGCTCTCTATGGAAGTGAAGGCGCATCCAAATACGCGCGCCGCCATGGCGAAACCTCTTCAGAGTCGCCATTCTAGACCGTATCCCCGGCGCCTCGGCAACTACTACGTGGCGGGGGCTTGCAGCGAGTCGATCGGGCCCGGTTTCTGAAGGACAGACAATAGATCCGGCTAGAACGCACCACGAATAGTGCGATCACAGGGAATCCAGGATCCACGATGCAGGCGCATACGCACCTGGCCGTATTGCTCTGCTGGAGCCATAACGCAACCGGCGAATCGAAAGCACCCAGTTTGCGCTGCGCTCCTCCGCCGGTCAGACTAGAGCTGACCTGGTAGCCGGGCAGGGAACGGCTCTGGATCATCTGTTCGGAGGGCTCCCGTAACAATGCTGCGGTTATTTCGTTGTTTTTGCATTCTCGTTCTCTTATTTGGCTCCAGAATCGCACCCGCGTTGGCCCAGGACCTCGAGTTGCACGGCACAATCGCCCATGGAACCGATGGCTATGTTCTCGTTCCCTTTCAGGTGCCATCGGGCGTCAAGCGGCTGGATGTATCGTTCGGCTACACCGGCAAGGACGACCACACGACTCTCGACCTGGGTCTGCTCGACCCGGAGCGCTTTCGCGGCTGGAGCGGCGGCAACAAGCACGCCTTTAGCATTGGCATTGCGGACGCAACGCCGTCCTATTTGCCCGGGCCCCTCCCGGCAGGCACGTGGAAGTTGATGATTGGCGTTGCCTATCTCGGCGAAGGCCACATCTCGAACTACACGGCGCACGTTCACTTCGTAACGGCGAATGAAGTGGACACCTCTGGTTTTGCCGCATCGCCTATCGCTACGGGCGATCGCTGGTATCGCGGAGATCTGCACATGCACACCGCGCACAGCGATGGCACCTGCACCAGCCAGTCCGGAAAGATGGTGCCCTGTCCGGTTTTCGTTACGGTTGAAGACGCGGTCAAGCAGAAGCTGGACTTCATCGCCATCACCGACCACAACACCATCTCCCACTACGACGCGGAGCGTGAGCTGCAACCCTATTTCGATCAGATACTCCTGATCCCGGGACGGGAAATTACGACATACTCCGGACATGCGAATGTCTTCGGCCCTACCGACTTCATAGATTTCCGTTCTGAGGCAAAAGGCTCCCCCTCCATCAATAAGGTTTTTCGCGCAGCGCAAGCCGCAGGTGCATTTGTTTCCGTCAATCATCCCGGCGATCCCACCGGAGCAAACTGCATCGGTTGCGGTTGGTCAGTCAAGGACACGGACTGGAACCTCGTAAACGGCATCGAAGCCATCAATGGAAACGATCCGAAACATTACGAAGCCGATATCCGCTTCTGGGATCAGCAGCTCGCCAAGGGCTATCGTCTGGTGGCCATTGGTGGCAGCGACACGCATCGTCCGGAGCGGGGAACCATCGGCCACCCGACCACGGTCGTCCATGCGCAGGAGCTTTCCGTTCACGGCATTCTGGATGCCATTCGTGCGGGGCATGTCTGCATCGACCTGACGGCGTCGCACGACAGGGTGATCGATGTGCAGGCCATTGACGGTGCGGCGCACGCGGTCATGGGTGAGAAACTCGCCGCCGCTCGCAACGATCACGTGGCGCTCACGGCGCACGTCATCGGCGCAGCCGGATCGACGCTTCGCTGGTTGCTCGATGGCGAAGTAGTCTCCACCTTGCCGTCGCTACCACTCTCTGGCGCTACCGCCGACGAAACAGCCAGTTGGATCAGCGACGGCCAGCGCCACTGGATACGAGCTGAGGTCCGCACGGCGGATGGAACGTTGGAACTGCTTGGCAACCCCATCTTCCTCAACTGGCCGGCGAAGCCCTGATGCTCCTGATCTTGATGCTCTTGATCCTGACGCTCCTGACGCTTACGTGTGGCCCGGTGCAGAGGCCGCTGACCCAGGACGGCGATACGATGGAGCCCTATATGGTGCTTGATCGCCGCAAGATGCTGCTCCTATGCCGCGAGGTCTTTTTCCGCTTGGTCTTTTTCACAGCGCTCGCCTCACTAGCGTGCGCATCCGCTCGTTGTGCAACCGTGGGCGCCGCTACGGTTGCTCCTATTCCTCCGGAAGTCCGTTCCAGCCATTTTCTCGTCACCATAAATGGCCATCGCACGCCGGTGATGCACGCAGCCGCGGGCTATTATCTGCTGAACTTTGATGTTTCCGGCCCGGCGAACATCGCCGTCACCGCTGCCGATGCACATTTTTGGGATGGCGGTGTTGAAGTCCAGCCGTTGCGGCTAGGCATCCGGCCCACGCGTCACGGTGAAACGATCCGCTTTCGTCTCAACGGGCCCACGAAGCTGACGATTGCACGTCCGGGAGATCATTTCGCGGATGCAGAGATGCTCTTCCTCTTTGCCAATCCACCGGACCGCGCGAACATCACGCCGCAGACGCCGGGCATTCGCTACTACGCCGCTGGCGTGCATCATGAGAGCATCAACGCGCAGAGCGGCGACAACATCTACCTTGCCGACGGTGCCGTGCTCTTCGGCTCTCTGAACATCTGGCAGGTCCATGACGTCCACGTCTTTGGGCACGGCACCATCATCTATGACGGCCCCCAGAACCCTGGAACCGACGAAGGCTGGATGCACAAGCCGGACTGGCACTGCATCGTGATGGACAAAGCGCGCAACATCGAGATCGATGGCATCACCTGCATTGTGCGTAGCCGCACCTGGCAGATCCAGATGCGCGATTCGGAACACATCGGCTACTACAACATCAAGGTTATCGGCGGCAATCCCAGCGACGCGAACCAGGATGGTATGGACTGGCTAGGTGGTGGTGACACCACCATCCGCAACAGCTTCTTCCGTGCCTCGGATGATGACTTCGCACTCGAAGGCAACTGGGATGGATACAGCCAGCAAGCCATGTTGACCCCGGGCCACGACGTGCACAACATCACCATTGAAGACAGCGTCGCCTCGACCAGCATCTCGAACACCATCCGTGTGAATTGGCCGCAGAAGACCTTCAACAGTGCGCATTTCCTCATGCGCAACATGGATGTTCTCCATACCGGCTTTGGTGCGTGCAAGGTGCCGTTCGCCTTTTTCGAACTATGGGCCGATCCGGACGGCAATGGATCGCACACTGATTATCGGTTCGAGAACATTCGGCTTGAAGACTGGTACTCGCTCTTCCAGATACGGCAGCCGAATCCGAAGGTGCGCGACATCTCCTTCACCCACATCGCTGCATTGGACGGTCCGGCAATGCTGCCACCCACAGTGAAGGGAGATGTCTCCGGGGTTACGCTCGCCGATATTCCTGTTGTCGGAAACGCAGCGAGTTATATACGGGTCGAGGATCACGCGGCAGCGCCCGAATACAACCGCAGCGAGCCGGATGCGCAGTTCGACTACACCTCCGGACTGCTGCAGCCTCACCACGCGGTGCTCTTCCACGCACATGCGCCGGCAATTCAAGGGCGGCGCTTCACCTGGATCTTCGGGGACGGCTCCTCGGCAGAAGGCCCGATTGTCCATCACGCATTCCCGGATGCGCAGGGAAGTTTGCTGGATGGTTCCGGGAATTTCCACGTGCTGCTCCACATCACCAATCCCGATGGCAGCGAGATGTGGGGGGCTCAGCCGGTCGTCGTTGCCCAGCGCGCGCTGCCGGCTCTCGTTCCATCGGTCGAAGCTGCGTCCTCAACCTCGGTTTCCGTGCGGGAAATCCACATCCCGGCAGAGGGCGGCTATACCTTCACATTGCTCGCAGCGCAAAGTGCATCGATCAGCATTGACAATCTGCCTCCGCTCCATACCCCCAAAATGCGCCCACAGGTATGTGGCGCCACCGGCTATGCAGTGCAGCCAACAAGCCTCAGTGCAGCACTTGCCGCGGGTACGCACCGCGTCGAAATCAAATGGGCTCCCGGTGGCAATCTGGCGGACCCACTCTCTGGAGCCGCCGGGCCGCCACAACTCATCTGGCAAGGACCTGGAATTTCAACCCAGGCAGTCCCCGGGCAAGCGCTGCCATGAGCCCGCTGCGGGGCACGATTCCGATATATGTCGGCGCCTCGCGCGCAGATATGGGCCGCCAGGCGGCCAACGATGTAGCTTCCGAATTGCGCCGTCGATTGGCTACGCAGGATCGCGTGAGGATGATCTTCGCGGCCGCACCGAGCCAATCTCCGATGCTGGAAGCGCTGGTCTCAGAGCCGGGCATCGACTGGGGCCGGGTGTCGGCCTTTCATATGGACGAATACCTGGGCTTGTCAGAGGGCGCGCCGCAACATTTCGGCGCATGGCTGAGCCGCACTCTCTTCGATCGCCTTCCATTCGCGGAAGTGTATCTTCTCTCTGCGGGCGACGACCCATCGCGCGCTGCGGATGCCTATGCACGAAAGCTGAACGAAGCGCCCATCGATATCGTCTGCCTGGGTGTCGGGGTCAATGGACACCTGGCCTTCAACGATCCCCCGGCAAACTTCGATGACACAGCCTCTGTGAAGATCGTTCATCTGGACGAGGTATGCCGGCAACAGCAGGTAAACGATGGGTGCTTTGGCGCTCTCGAAGATGTGCCAAGGAGAGCGCTTACCCTGACTATCCCGCGCTTGCTCGCCGCGCAACGAATCTATTGCTGTGTACCTGGGCCACAGAAACGCAAAGCCATCACCCGGATGTTGGAAGGGCCAATCGGGGTGGATTCTCCCGCCACGGCGCTACGCCGGCACCCGCACTGTGTGCTCTATTTGGATATCGAGTCTGCTCCCGACGGAATAGCAACGAATCAGGAATATCGAGACGCGATGAAAATGTGATCGTAAGATTCGACCGGCGCAGACGGTCAAAAACCGGGCAGTAGGCGGCAACGCGGAAACAGTGGAAGTGCTCTGTTTTCTGTGTAGTGTGGCCTGAATCTCAAGCCTGCTGTGAGCTATGGCGGAGAGGGAGGGATTCGAACCCCCGATACCCGTAAAGGTATGGCTGATTTCGAGTCAGCTGCATTCAACCGGGCTCTGCCACCTCTCCGCTAGGTAAGCCGCTCATAGTAAACGGCTTTTGCAGCGTCACATCCGGTTGCTCGATTGTATCAAATGGCCCTGCGCAAAAAACGTCAGGCAAACTTTCACGTCTCGCCTTCATCCAAAACGCGACATACCCATCGATGGATGAAAGTGGTTGGCTCTCCCATGGTAAGAGTGAAGCCGGGCGCGATTCTCGTGTGCTTAACGCTTGATGAATCCTCGCCATCATGCTCGGACCCGCGTGACCCTGGCCCCTCGCCATAAGTAGGATGGAAAAATCATTGTGAACGCTCTTTCCGGTTCGCTCCACTAAGGGGTTCAACATCTCGGCAGTGCCGCAATGCTGCTGACACAGCGAAAACCACGGAGATATCTATGGCAGTATCCGGCGACGCTGTTCGGGCCCGAAAGTCGGCCACCGCCACCGCTCAGTCTCGGAAGAATGGGCACCAGGGCACACCTTCGGATCCCTCCGGATCAGACGATCTAGCGTTGATCCTGACCAGTCTGCAGACCATGCGGGACGGCGACTTTTCGGTCCGCCTTCCCGTGGCCTGGACCGGCATCCAGGGCAAAATCGCGGACACATTCAACGACATCGTCGCCGCGAATGAGCAGATGGCCGCGGAGCTGAAGCGTGTCGGCCAGGCCGTGGGAAAAGAGGGCCGCACCCGGGAGCGCACGCGCTTCCAGCAGCCTCGCGGCGCCTGGGGCGAGATGGAAGTCTCGATCAACACGCTGGTTGAGGATCTGCTTCGGCCCACTACGGAAATGACTCGCGCCATCGCCGCCGTCGCGCAGGGAAACCTGACGCAGACCGTGCGTCTGGACGTCGACGGCAGGCCGCTCGAAGGCGAATTTCTCCGCTCGGCAAGCATCGTCAACACGATGATTCAGCAGCTCGGCATCTTCACCGCCGAGGTGACGCGCGTTGCGCGCGAGGTCGGCACGGACGGCAAACTCGGCGGTCAGGCGCAGGTCCCCGGCGTCGCCGGCACCTGGAAGGACCTCACCGATTCGGTGAACTCCATGGCCAGCAACCTCACCGGCCAGGTGCGCAATATCGCGGAAGTGGCCACCGCCGTGGCCAGCGGCGACCTCTCCCGCAAGATCACCGTCGATGTCCGCGGCGAGATCCTTCAGTTGAAGGAAGCCATCAACACGATGGTGGACCAGTTGCGCTCGTTCGCGTCGGAGGTCACGCGCGTCGCCCGCGAGGTGGGTACGGACGGCAAGCTCGGCGGGCAGGCGGTCGTTCCTGGCGTGGCGGGCACGTGGAAGGATCTTACCGACTCGGTCAACGCGATGGCCGGCAACCTGACCGCGCAGGTGCGCAACATCGCCGAAGTCACCACCGCCGTCGCCCGCGGCGATCTCTCCCGCAAGATCACCGTCGACGTGAAGGGCGAGATTCTCGAGCTGAAAGACACCATCAACACGATGGTCGATCAGCTCAACGCGTTCGCGGGCGAGGTGACGCGCGTCGCGCGCGAAGTGGGCACGGAAGGCAAGCTCGGCGGCCAGGCGCAGGTGCCCGGCGTCGGCGGAACCTGGAAGGATCTCACCGACAACGTCAACTTCATGGCCAGCAACCTGACCGGCCAGGTGCGCAACATCGCCGAGGTCGCCACCGCCATCGCCAACGGCGATCTTTCGCGCAAGATCACGGTCGATGTGCGCGGCGAAATCCTGCAGCTCAAAGAGACGCTGAACACGATGGTGGATCAGCTCAACCGCTTCGCCGGCGAAGTCACGCGCGTCGCTCGCGAGGTCGGCACGGAAGGCCGCCTCGGTGGTCAGGCGAAGGTGCCGGGTGTCGCCGGTACGTGGAAGGACCTCACCGACTCCGTGAACTCGATGGCCGGCAACCTGACCGGCCAGGTGCGAAACATCGCCGAAGTCACAACCGCCGTGGCCCGCGGCGATCTCTCCCGCAAGATCACCGTCGATGTGAAGGGCGAGATTCTCGAGCTCAAGAACACCATCAACACGATGGTCGATCAGCTCAACGCGCTTCGCGGGCGAAGTGACGCGCGTCGCACGCGAAGTCGGAACCGAAGGCAAGCTGGGCGGCCAGGCCAGTCGTTCCTGGCGTCGCTGGTACGTGGAAGGACCTCACCGACTCCGTCAACTTCATGGCCGGCAACCTGACGGCGCAGGTGCGCAACATCGCCGAGGTCGCGACGGCCGTGGCTCGCGGCGATCTCTCGCGCAAGATCACCGTCGATGTGCGCGGCGAGATCCTCGAGCTCAAAGAGACGCTGAACACCATGGTGGACCAGCTTCGCTCCTTTGCCGGTGAAGTGACGCGCGTTGCCCGCGAGGTCGGCACCGACGGCAAACTCGGCGGCCAGGCGCAGGTGCCGGGCGTGGCCGGCACCTGGAAGGACCTCACCGACAACGTCAACTTCATGGCCGGCAACCTGACGGCGCAGGTGCGCAACATCGCCGAGGTAGCCACCGCGATCGCGAATGGCGATCTCTCGCAGCAAGATCACGGTCAACGTGAGCGGCGAAATTCTGCTGCTCAAAGAGACCATCAACACGATGGTCGATCAGCTCAACGCCTTTGCGGGTGAGGTGACGCGCGTCGCGCGCGAGGTCGGAACCGAAGGTAGACTCGGCGGCCAGGCCAACGTGCCCGGCGTTGCCGGTACCTGGAAGGATCTTACCGACTCGGTCAACTTCATGGCCGGCAACCTGACCGGCGCAGGTCCGCAACATCGCCGAGGTGACCACGGCCGTTGCCCGCGGCGATCTCTCGCGCAAGATCACGGTCGATGTGAAGGGCGAGATTCTGGAGCTCAAGAACACCATCAACACGATGGTGGACCAGCTCAACGCTTTCGCCGCTGAAGTCACGCGCGTCGCGCGCGAAGTCGGCACCGAAGGCAAGCTCGGCGGTCAGGCGCAGGTGCCCGACGTCGCCGGCACCTGGAAGGATCTCACCGACAAAGTCAACGTCATGGCCGTCAACCTCACCGAACAGGTACGCGGCATCGTGAAGGTCGTCACCGCCGTTGCAAACGGCGAGCTGACGCAGAAGCTGACCGTGAACGCCAAGGGCGAAGTCGCTGCGCTGGCCGAGACCATCAACAACATGACCAATACGCTCGCCACCTTTGCCGATCAGGTCACCACTGTCGCTCGCGAAGTGGGTGTCGAAGGCCGCCTTGGCGGTCAGGCAAACGTGCCGGGCGCCTCTGGAACGTGGAAGGATCTCACCGGCAACGTCAACCTGCTTGCCGACAACCTGACCAACCAGGTGCGCGCCATCGCGGAGGTGGCGACGGCAGTCACCAAAGGCGACCTTACGCGTTCCATTCAGGTGGATGCAGCTTGGCGAAGTCGCTGAGCTCAAAGACAACATCAACACCATGATCGACAACCTGCGGTTGACGACGGACCGCAACACCGAGCAGGACTGGCTGAAGACCAACCTCGCCCGCTTCACCGGCATGCTGCAGGGGCAGCGCGATCTGACCACGGTGGGCCGCATGCTGCTCTCCGAGCTGGCGCCGCTGGTAAATGCGCAGCAAGGCGTGCTCTATCAGATGGAGGGCGGAAGATGCCGGACAGCATGACGCTGCTCTCGGCCTTCGCCAACTCCGAAGACGGTCACCTACAGAGGATCAAGCTCGGTGAAGGACTGGTAGGGCAGTGCGCGCTGGAGAAGCGGCGCATGTTGATCGCCAATCTGCCGTTGCAGACCACGTCCTGTTCGTTCTGGCCTCTTCGAATCGGTGCCCCGCAACGTCATTGTGCTGCCGGTGCTGTTTGAAGACCGCGTCAAGGCGGTGATCGAGCTCGCCAGCCTCAGCGAGTTCACTGCCTCCCATCTGGCATTTCTCGAGCAGCTCACGTCCAGCATCGGCATCGTGCTCAACAGCATTGAAGCCACGATGCAGACAGAAGGATTGCTCAAACAGTCGCAGCAGCTCGCGGTCGAATTGCAGACCCAGCAGAAGGAATTGCAGCAGACCAACGAGCAGCTCGCCCAGAAGGCGCAGCAACTCGCCGAGCAGAATGCGGAAGTCGAGCGCAAGAACCAGCGAGATCGAACAGGCTCGTGGAGCGCTCGAAGAGCAGGCGAAAGAACTCGCGCTTACCTCGAAGTACAAGTCCGAATTCCTCGCGAATATGTCGCACGAGCTGCGCACGCCGCTCAACAGCATCCTGGTGCTCGGCCAGCAGCTCGCGGACAACCCTGACACTGAATCTCACGGCGAAGCAGGTTGAGTTTGCCCGCACCATTCATGGCGCCGGAACCGACCTGCTGAACCTCATCAGCGACATTCTTGACCTTTCGAAGATCGAGTCGGGCACGGTGTCGGTGGAAGCGGAGGAGGTCTTCTTCGGCACGCCTCATCGACATGGTGGCGCGGCCCTTCCGTCACGAAGCGGAGAACCGCAAACTGGCCTTCGAAGTCGATGCAGACGCGCATCTGGCGCGCAGTCTGGTCACAGATTCCAAACGCCTGCAGCAGGTACTCAAGAACCTGCTCTCCAACGCCTTCAAATTCACCGAACACGGTGGCGTGCGCCTGTCGGTTGCGCCGGTTAGCCGCGGCTGGACGCCGCACCATCCCATACTCGGCACGGCGGCTGGCGTTGTGGCCTTCGAAGTCTCCGACACCGGCATCGGCATCCCTGCAGAGAAGCAGAGGATCATCTTCGAAGCCTTCCAGCAGGCAGATGCCGGCACCAGCCGCAAGTACGGTGGCACTGGCCTCGGCCTCGCCATCAGCCGTGAGCTCGCCAGCCTGCTCGGGGGCGAGATTCAGCTGAGGAGCACGCCCGGTGCGGGCAGCACCTTCACGCTGTATCTGCCGCAGACCTACGTAGGACCAGCCACCAGCGCCAGCCTCGTTCCTGCCAGCGACATGTCGCATCCGCCGTTGCTGAGCCTCCCTGTTGCTCCGTTCATTTCGCCTGAAAAGGTGATTGAGACGATCGAAGACGATCGCAACAACCTTCAGCCTGGAGATGCCATTTTGTTGATCGTCGAAGATGACGTTCACTTTGCGCGTATCCTCTGCGATCTCTCCCGCGACAAGGGCTTCAAGGTACTTGTGGCCACCCGTGGCACCGAGGCGCTCGTACTTGCGCGCGAGCTTCATCCCACTGCCGTGTCGCTCGATGTCTCACTGCCCGACATGCTCGGCTGGACGGTGTTGAATCACCTCAAGCAGGATCCGACCACCCGCCATATTCCGGTGCAGATGTTGACTGCCAATGAGGATTGGCACCACGGACTGTCGCACGGCGCATTCGCCTTCGTGACCAAGCCAACCACCCGGGAAGGCCTGGCCTCCGCAATCGACCGTATACGCGACTATGCGCGCCCCCGCCGCAAGCGCTTGCTGGTGGTAGAGGATGAACCGGCGCAGCAACTCAGTATCCGGGCCTTGCTGGACTATAACGACATCGATGTGGACGTCGTCTCCACCGGTCAGGACGCTCTCGCCGCAGTCCAGAACCAGAACTACGATTGCGTCGTTCTCGACCTTCGGTTGCCCGACATGACCGGTTTCGAGCTCCTCGAACAATTGAGCGATTCGGACACCGGAAACGAGCTGCCGGTCGTCGTCTTCACGGGAAAGGATCTTTCTCCGGAAGAAGATGCGCGCCTGCACATGCTGGCCCGCAGCGTCATCGTGAAGGATGTAGAGTCTCCGGAGCGTCTGCTGGATGAAACGGCGCTCTTCCTCCACCGCGTGGTCGGGGAGCTGCCCCAGGAAAAGCAGAATATGCTGGACCGGTTGCATCGCTCCGACGAAGCTCTGGTTGGCAAGAAGGTGCTGGTGGTGGATGATGATGTGCGCAATATCTTCGCCCTCAGCAGCGTCCTGGAGCGTCGTGGCATGAGCGTGCTGATGGCGGGAACTGGCCGCGAGGCGATTGCCACCATCGAGTCCACACCGGACCTTGGAATCGTCCTGATGGATATCATGTTGCCCGAGATGGATGGCTACGAGACCATGCAGGTCATCCGTCAGAACCCGCTCTTCCGCCGCCTGCCTATCATCGCCCTCACTGCCAAGGCCATGAAGGGCGATCGCGAGAAGTGCCTGCAGGCGGGCGCATCGGAATACCTTGCCAAGCCGGTGAATACGGAGCAGTTGCTGTCCTCGCTCCGTATGTGGTTGCATCGTTAATTCTGCATCTGAAGTGTGGAGCGTAAGTCCAGAGAGGTTCAGCGGCAGAAAGGGTTCATGAACGAACGCGATCGAGCCAACATACTCATGGTGGATGATCAGGCGGGCAAACTGCTCAGCTATGAAGCGATCCTCAGCGAGCTGGGCGAAAATCTGATCAAGGCCAGGTCGGCCCGCGAGGCGATGGAGCAACTGCTCCGCAACGATATCGCGGTGGTGCTGATGGACGTCAGCATGCCGGAGATCAACGGCTTCGAGCTCGCGGACATGATGCACCGGCATCCGCGATTCCAGAAGACCGCGATCATCTTCATCTCCGCCGTACACCTCTCCGATCCGGATCGCATTAAGGGCTACCAGAGCGGCGCAGTCGACTATATCGCTGTCCCCATCGTGCCCGAGCTTCTGCGGGCCAAGGTGAGCGTCTTTACCGAGCTCCATCGCAAGACGCGGCAGCTGGAACAGCTCAATCGCGAACTCGAGCAACGGGTCGAAGAACGCACCGAGCAACTGCGGCAGAGTGAAGAACAGTTCCGAACCCTTGCCAACTCCATCCCCCAGCTGGCCTGGATGGCTGATGCCGAGGGCTCCATCTTCTGGTACAACCAGCGCTGGTACGACTACATCGGCGCCGCCGCGGAGGAGACGGAGCGCTGGGGATGGAGAAGCGTACAGCATCCCGACCACGTCGGCCGGACCATGGAACGCCTCGAGCAGGCATGGAGCGACGGTGAATTATGGGAAGATACATTCCCGCTGCTGGGCAAAGACGAAAAGTATAAGTGGTTCATCGCGCGCGCCGTGCCACTGCGCGATTCGCAGGGCGCCGTCGCGCGCTGGTTTGGCACCTGCACCGATATCAGCGATCAAATCGCTGCTGAAGAAAAAATTCGACACCTGAACAGCCAGCTCCAGCAGCGGCTCGCGGAGCTCGAAGCCATCATGCAGGTGCTGCCTGTAGGGGTCGCCGTCTCCCAGGACGCCTCATGCGATTTAGTCACCGGCAATGCTGCCCTGAATCAGATGTTGGGTACACAGGTCGGAGACAACCTCTCGCTGAATAAAACAGTATCGAACGCGCCTTCCTTTCGCTTCTTTCAAGACGCCAAGGAGCTGGCTCCGGAAAATCTCCCGCTCCAGCGATCGTCCTCGAGCGGGCAGCAGCTCGGCAGCATGGAGCTGGAGATTCGTCACGACAACGGATCCACCACGTATGTGCTCGCCAGTGCCAGCCCGCTCCGCGATCCCGCCGGCGCAGTGCGCGGCGCTGTCGGCGCTTTTTTTGATGTGACTGGCCGCAAGCAGTTGGAGGATCTGCTCCGGGAGCGCGCGGACCTGCTTGAGCTTGCGACCGAGGCCATCATCGTCCGCGACCTCAACGGTCTGCTGCTTTTCTGGAACTCGGGAGCCGAGGCGCTCTACGGCTGGCAGCGGGACGAAGTACTCGGCAAGCCCATCCACGACGTTCTCAAGACGCGCTTTCCCGTGGGCGATGCGACGATCGAATCGGTGCTCGCCACCGCAGGCAGTTGGGAGGGAAACCTGACCCAGATCACGCGCGATGGACGGGAGCTCGTAGTCGCCAGCCGGCTCGCGCTCAAGGCGCAGGGCGATGCCGTGCTGGAGATCAATCGCGACATCACCGCGCAGCTCCAGGCGGAGGATGCCCTCCGCAAGGCCGAGCGCCTGGCCGCCATGGGGCGCGTTGCCGGCATCATCGCGCACGAAATCAACAATCCCCTTGAGGCCATCAGCAATACCTTCTTTCTGCTGCGTGGCCACCCCTCGCTCGATGAAGAGGCCCGTCACTATGCGCAGATGGGTGAAGAGGAGATGCTGCGTCTCTCCCACATCACGCGTCAGACCCTCGGCTTCTATCGTGAATCGAAGCACCCCGTGGCCGTCTCCATCGCGCAGCTGCTCGACGACATTCTGGAGCTGCAGTTGCGCCGGATGGAATTCAACAAAATCGCCGTGGAAAAGCGCTACAGAAGCCGGGGTACCGTGCAGGGCTTCCCGGTGGAACTCAAACAGGTCTTCCTGAACCTCATCGGCAACGCGATGCAGGCAATGCCGGATGGGGGCAAACTGCGGCTCCATGTCTTCGAGTCCTCGCGCCGGGAGGATCGGAACCCGGGCACGTGGGTTTCCC
The DNA here is from genome assembly GCA_963815025.1 of uncultured Acidobacteriaceae bacterium. Taxonomy (GTDB): domain Bacteria; phylum Acidobacteriota; class Terriglobia; order Terriglobales; family Acidobacteriaceae; genus KBS-83. Next base: position 524,207 of record CAWFFD010000004.1, read on the forward strand.
TGTGCGACACCGGGATTGGCATCGATGCCGAACACGCACGGCACCTCTTTGAACCTTTCTTCACCACCAAGTCCACAAAAGGCACCGGCCTGGGCCTGTGGATCAGCAAGGGCATCATTCAAAAATACGGCGGAAGCATCAACTTCAGAAGCCTTCGCAGGGCAGACAGGAACGTCACCTGTTTTCAGATCTTTCTGCCGCACGCCGATCTGGGCGCTGCCGAACGCATGGATCCGCCCGCCGAATCGCTGAAGGTTGTCGAGACCGCGGGAAGAGCAGCCGGCCGCGCCTAGCAGAGCACGTCTCGCTCACGCTGCCAGGCAGCGCAGACTCAGGTCGGTCTGGTTTTTCCCAACGAAAAGCCTCAAGAGTTGCTGCGAATCGTCATGATGGATAAGAACATCCTCCTCTAAGTAGAAAGGCCCGCTGGTGGGGGTGTTCTATAGGGCGAATATCCGGTTCCCATTTTGAGAACCGAATGATTCTAGGTTAATAAATCTCATACACCTGATAGCCTCGGTAACATACAACTGATCCAGAGCACCAGTCTCAGGCCCCCGGCTAAATCTCCCCTCATTGATTGATGAATTGGACCCGCCTCGGGGGGGCTCACTATGTCGAAACCATTGTCGAGAAGGCGGATGAAAAAACAGCTGCGTATCGCAGCCCAGGGTATTTCAATTGGCCTGGTTGCTTCACTGATGGTCTTCTGCGGCCTGTTGATCATGTTTCGACTCATCGCTCATCGGGGCATCGGCCACAGGGTGCCTTTCGGACTTGCTCTTTTCACTGCGATCCTTGCTTTGCTGGTGTATCGGTTCATGATCGTGACACCCAGGAGTCGCAGAAGACCAGTAGCCCGTGCGATAACCGAACTATCGAAGGGTGAGGGTAATAAGGCAAAGAGTGCTTAGCGCCGGGACGGCCTTCATGGCTTGAACGCTGCGTATCCCACGATCCAGTCATCGGCGCTCGATACCCACGCGCCAGTTGCTGAAGTCGCGGTCGTCGTCGGCCAATACTGGACATACTGAAGGTCCGTAGTGTTCAGGAGGATGTCATTCGTGCCTACGCTCGGGTCACGTTATCCCAGATGCCATAGGAAAAATTAGGTGTATTGCTTTGGCTTGGGTGCGCGTGGTAACGCATCGGCCATTCGCAACTGACCCGCCGGTGATTGCCGTGACGAATGTGGATGAGAAGGAGCGGCGCGTATGGGATTGGAACGGAGTGTAAGGTAAGTCACGCAGAATGTGGTGACTACTTCGGTGCGCCGGAACCCTCAGGAACGCACTGGAAGAGAGATTATTTAACATAGTCTTTATGAGTGAAACCGCGAACGCGCTTCGGGAGCAGATTCTTGCGCTGGCCGAGCAGTTCTTCAACGAGCAATTTGCCGGAAGGCCCTTTGAGCCTGGAACCTCGCCCGTGCCCATCTCGGGCAAGGTCCTGGATGCCTCCGATCTGCGCAGCCTCATCGACGCGTCGCTCGACTGCTGGCTCACCACCGGCCGCTTCGCCGCTCAATTTGAGCGCCAGTTGGCGCGCTTCTTTGGTGTTCGCGGGGCGTCGCTGGTCAACTCCGGCTCCTCTGCCAATCTCTGCGCATTCTCCTGTCTCACCTCGCCGCGGCTCGTCGAGCGCCAGATCAAACCCGGGGATGAAGTCATCACCGTAGCCGCCGGTTTCCCCACCACAGTCAACCCCATCATTCAGAACAACTGCATCCCCGTCTTCATCGACGTGACCACGCCGACCTATCAGGCCGATGCTTCGCAGCTCGAAGCCGCCCTGAGCGACCGCACACGTGCCATCATGATTGCCCACACCCTCGGCAATCCCTTCGATCTGGATGTGGTCGCGAGCTTCGCAAAGAAGCACAAGCTCTGGCTGGTGGAAGATAGCTGCGACGCCCTGGGTGCAAAATACAACGGCCAGATGGTCGGTACCTTCGGTGACATCGCGACCGTCAGCTTCTACCCTGCGCACCACATCACCACCGGCGAAGGCGGAGCGGTGGTCACCAACAACGCCCTGCTAAAAACGCTGGCAGAATCCTTCCGCGACTGGGGCCGCGACTGCTGGTGCGAGCCTGGCAAGGACAATACCTGCGGCAAACGATTCGAGTGGCAATTGGGCGAGTTGCCCTGCGGCTACGACCACAAATACATCTACTCCCACATCGGCTACAACCTGAAGATGACTGACATGCAGGCCGCCGTCGGCCTCTCGCAGTTACAGAAGCTGCCTGCCTTCATCCAGGCGCGCCAGCGAAACTTCCGCTATCTTTATGAGCGGCTCAAACCGTATGAAGACGTCCTCGAGCTACCGGAGAGCACGCCTGCAGCGGAGCCGAGCTGGTTCGGCTTTCCCATCGGCGTCCGTGATGGAGCGCCCTTCAGCCGCGACCTGCTGACCCGCGAGTTGGATTCCAAGCGCATCGGAACCCGTCTGCTCTTCGGCGGCAATCTGGTACGGCAGCCCGCCTATCAGAACATTCAGTATCGTGTCGCACATGATCTCAGCCGCACCGACTACGTCATGCGTTCGGTATTCTGGCTGGGCATCTTCCCAGGTTTGAACGAAACCATGCTGGACTATGTCGCCGACACGATTGGCTCCTTCGTGGCTGCGCAAAAAACCGGCGGGTTCGTGCCTGTGCTGCAAAGCTAGCTCCCCATGACCGACCGCAAACGCATCACGATCGTTACGCCCTGCTTCAACGAGGAACTCAACGTCCGCGAACTCCATCGCCGCACCCGCGCCGTCATGGACACGCTGCCGCAGTATGAATACCGTCACCTTTTCATCGATAACGCTTCTCACGATGGGACCGTCGCCGTGTTGCGCGCCATGGCCGCTGAGTTTCCCGAGGTGCAGGTCATCGTGAACGCACGCAACTTCGGCCATCTTCGCTCGCCGATGCATGCGTTGCGCGAGGCCGATGGCGATGCCATGGGATTTATCTGCGCCGATCTGCAGGAGCCGCCTGAACTCTTCGCCGAGCTGCTGGCCCGCTGGGAGTCGGGCTTTCCCGTTGTCGCCGCCATTAAGACCGGCAGCGAAGAATCGGGTTTGATGTATGCCATCCGTACCGCCTACTACAATCTCATCGGGCGGCTCACCGATGTGCAGGTGATGTCGCATTTCACCGGCTTCGGCATTTACGATCGCCACGTCATCGACATAGTGAAGCAGAGATTTGCGGATCCCTATCCATATTTTCGCGGCATGATCGCGGAGATCGGGTTTCCGCAGGCTCAGGTGCCCTATACCCAGGCCGCTCGGTTGCACGGCATCACCAAGAACAACTTCTATACCCTCTACGACCTGGCGATGCTCGGCATCACCAACCTGTCCAAGGTGCCGTTGCGACTGGTCACCGCGGCCGGTTTCATCTCCGCCGCCCTCAGCATGATCCTTGGCTTCTTCTATCTGCTTTACAAAATCGTCTTCTGGAACAGCTTCTCGTTGGGCGTCGCGCCGTTGGTACTCGGCCTCTTCTTTCTCGGATCCGTGCAACTGCTATGCCTCGGCATCATCGGTGAATATGTCGGCTCCATCCATACCTTCGTGCAGAATCGTCCGTTGGTCATCGAGAAGGAGCGCATCAACTTTCCCGGGCGATCCTCATCATGACGCAGAGTTCGCAGCGGCCGCAGCTGTGGCAGGTTCTCCGCTATCTGGTGGTCGGCGGCTTCAATACCTGCTTCGGATACGGCCTCTTTGTCGCCTTTAACTATTTATTTCGCAGACTCGGCGTTTACGGCTCGGAGATAGCCAGTCTTCTCTCCAATGTCATCGCCATCACCGTGGCATTTCTCGGATACAAATGGTTCGTCTTTCGCACGCACGGCAACTATCTGCGTGAATGGCTGCGCTGCATGTCGGTCTACGGAAGCAGCATGCTCTTCTCTCTGGTCATGCTGCCTCCGCTCACGCTCTTCCTCCGCCGGTGGTTCGGCCCTACGCAGATGGCGTCCAACCTGGCTGCTGCTATCCTCATCGTGGTCACAGTGATCGCCAGCTACTTTGGTCATAAGCATTTTTCGTTTCGTCGCTCCGGGACCGCGATGGATGCGGCTCCCGATCGTGACGCAGACAAAGCAGTCGAATCCCGCCCTTGAGGTGTGTGTGAAGGCCATTATTCTTGCCGGCGGTTTGGGTACCCGGCTCAGTGAAGAGACATCCCTTCGGCCCAAGCCGATGGTGGAGATCGGCGGCCGCCCGATCCTGTGGCATGTCATGAAGACTTACTCCCACTACGGCATCCATGACTTCATCGTGTGTCTCGGGTATAAGGGCTATCTCATCAAGGAATATTTCTCGAATTACTATCTCCACGCTTCCGATGTCACCATCGACATTCAGAACAATAAGGTGGAAATGCACCGCAATGCCTCCGAGCCCTGGCGCATCACCCTCATCGACACCGGTGCCGACACCATGACCGGTGGCCGGCTCAAGCGCGTGTTGCCCTATGTGCAGGATGAAGAGACCTTCTGCTTCACCTATGGCGATGGGGTCTCGAACGTCGACATTTCGGCGCTCCTTGCGTTTCACAAGAGCCACGGTCGTATGGTCACACTGACCGCGACCAGGCCGACGAGCCGTTTTGGCGCGCTGGATATCGCAGACGACGGCGCCGTAACTCGATTTACGGAGAAGCCGCCGGGCGAAGGCCGATGGATCAACGGTGGCTATTTCGTTCTCTCACCCAAGGTAGGCGCATACATCAAAGACGACACTGTGCCGTGGGAGCGCCAGCCCATGGAAACACTCGCGCGCGAAGGCCAGGTAGCCGCGTACAAACACGACGGCTTCTGGCAGCCCATGGATACGCTGCACGATAAGAACCTCCTTGAAGGCCTGTGGAACAGCGGCAGCGCTCCCTGGAAGGTCTGGTGATGCCGGCATCGCAATTTTGGGCAGGCAAGAGTGTCTTTCTCACCGGCCATACCGGCTTTAAGGGAAGCTGGCTCGCGTTGTGGCTTCAGCATCTCGGCGCGGAAGTCACCGGCTACGCGCTCGACCCGCCCACCGATCCCAGCCTCTTCCGCAAAGCCGACATCGCCGCCTGCATGCACTCCGTCATCGGCGACGTGCGCGACGTCGCGATCCTCACCTCCGTGATGCAATCCGCTCAGCCGGAGATCGTCTTTCATCTCGCCGCGCAACCGCTTGTTCGCCAGTCCTACGCAGACCCGATCGGCACCTACGAGGTCAACGTCCTTGGCACGATCCACCTTCTCGAGGCCGTGCGCAAAACTCCCTCCGTGCGCGCCGTCGTCGTCGTTACCACCGACAAGTGTTACGAGAACAAGGAGTGGATCTGGCCCTATCGCGAAACCGACCCGCTCGGCGGCTTCGACCCCTACAGCTCTTCCAAAGCCTGCGCGGAGATCGTCACCAGCTCCTGGCGCGATTCCTTCTTCAATCCCGCGCATTATGCCGAACATAAGGTCGCCGTCGCTTCCGCCCGCGCCGGCAACGTCATTGGCGGCGGAGACTGGGCCTCGGATCGCCTCATCGCCGACATCGTGCGCGCCTTTTCCAGCGGAAAAACGCTTGAGATCCGCAATCCCGCGGCCACGCGGCCCTGGCAGCACGTGCTTGAGCCGCTTCGCGGCTACCTCACGCTCGCGCAAAAGCTCCACACAGACGGCGTCGGCTATGCGTCGGCCTGGAACTTCGGTCCCCAGTACACCGATGCCCGCCCCGTGGAATGGATCGTTCGCTATCTTTCCGCGAAGTGGGGAAGCGGTACCCAGTGGAAGCTCGACGCGCACGAGCACGTGCATGAGGCGCAGATGCTCAAGCTCGACTGGTCCAAGGCGCACGCCGCTCTGGGCTGGCAGCCGGTGCTTCCACTGCCGGAAGCGCTGGACTACACGCTCGACTGGTATCAGCGCGAGGCCGCTGGCGTCCGCGCGCGCGAACTCTGCCTGGAGCAGATCGTCAGCTACTCTGAGAAGGTGGCTGCGACCTCTTGAACCGCTCCTTCGTCCCTTGTCGTGATCGTCACTTTGGCTCCCATTTGCCCGCAAATTCTCACAGCACAGACGTCCGGTTCATGGCAGCCCTTTTCGCGCCCCTCGGCCCGGGCGTCGGTGAACCCATAGCTGGACTTGCCGATAGCCGCCGCTGCACCGTAGCGTGGTATCTGCAGCACGCCGGAACCGCCGCGCAATGACCGATCAGCCCACCGCTCAACAAACGTTCTCCACCCTGCGCAAACGCGCCCGCACCCTTCGCCTCGACGCCGTCCGCATGGTGCACCACGCCAAGGCGTCGCATCTCGGTAGCTGCCTCTCCATGGCCGATCTGCTGGCCTGCCTTTACTGGCACACTCTGCGCATCGATCCCAAGCAGCCCGACTGGCCGGAGCGCGACCGCTTCATCCTCAGCAAAGGCCACGGCGCGGCAATCTTCTACGCCACCCTTGCCGAGCGCGGATTCTTCCCCGTGGCCGAGCTTGCTGAATACGAAAAGCCCGGCTCGCGGCTCACCGGCCACGTCACCAGCGGCGTCCCCGGCGTCGAAATCTCCTCTGGATCACTCGGCCATGGCCTCCCTGTGGCCTGCGGCCTCGCCCTCGGCGCAAAGCGCGGTGCCCTCGGCTTCCACACTTACGTACTGCTCAGCGACGGCGAACTCGACGAAGGCTCCAACTGGGAGGCCATCCTCTTCGCCCCGCACCACCGTCTCGACAACCTCACCGTCATCGTCGACTACAACAAGATTCAGAGCTTCGGCCGCGTGGAAGAGGTGCTCGCACTCGAACCGCTCGCAGACAAATTCCGCGCCTTCGGCTGGGCGGTTGCAGAGATTGACGGTCACGATATGCAGCAAATCGTCGGCGCGCTCACGAACCTCCCCTTCGCGCACGGCAAGCCCACCGCCATCATTGCCCACACGGTCAAAGGCAAGGGTGTCCGCTTCATGGAAGACAAGCTGGAGTGGCACTACAAGAGCCCCAACGCAGAGCAGATGATTGCTGCCAACGATGAACTCGAGGCCGATCTGTGAGAACCTCCTTCATCCAGGAGCTGTGCGAACTCGCCGCCACCGACGAGCGCATCTGGCTCGTCTTCGGCGATCTCGGCTATTCCGTCCTCGAAGCCTTCATCAGCCGCTTCCCGGATCGCTATCTCAATGCGGGCGTTGCGGAACAGAACATGACCGGCATCGCCGCCGGTCTTGCCATGCTCGGCAAGACGGTCTTCACGTACACCATCACCAACTTCGCCGTGATGCGCTGCCTGGAGCAGATTCGCAACGACGTCTGTTACGACAACCTGAACGTAAAGATCGTTTCCGTCGGTGGCGGCGTCGCTTACGGCAGCCACGGTTACACCCATCATGGCGTCGAAGACCTCGCTGTCATGTCCGCCATGCCCAACCTCGCGGTCGCCGCCCCGGGAGATCCCATCGAAGCCCGCTTCATCACCCGCATGATGGCCGATCGCCCCGGTCCCGCCTACCTGCGCATCGGCAAGGCAGGCGAACCCGTTCTGCATGACCCGGACACGCGCGTGCTCTGGGGCAAGGCCATTCCAGTGCGACTGAATCCAGCCCGGCAGGGAAGTTCGATGACGGGAAGTGCACTGACTTTGATCAGCACCGGCGGCATGCTCGATACCACGCTGCGCGCCGCCGATCTGCTGGTGCAGCAGGGCCATAACGCCGACGTCCTCAGCATGCCCTTTCTGGTCCCGCTCGACGAACAGGCCATCGCCGAGGCCGCGCGTCGCACCGGCGTCATCGTCACCGTCGAGGAACACGGTCCCGGCGGCCTCGGCACTCTGGTTGGGGAAGCACTGGCTCGCCTCGGAGAGCCTGTCGTCTTCACGCCGCTCCGCCTGGGCCGCGCCCCCATCCGGGTCGCCGGCACCCAGCAGTCTCTGCGAGCCGCGCAGGGTCTCGACGCCGCAGGAATCGCTCGCTCCGCGGCACTCGCCATCGAGCGCCGCTCCGCCACTGCCTCGCGTTAACGTTGGTTGAATTCACCCAATTTTCAACAGAAGATCCCGCTTCTCTGCGCATCGTACCTTGATGCCTGCCCGGTCTCTCTCTACCATCGCTCTCATGGATTCGCTCCCGGTGAAGCTCAGTTCCAGGGTCCGTCAGGCCATTCAGTTCGCCAGCATCCGCCACAAGGATCAAAAGGACAAAGCCGGCAAGCCTTACATCGCACATTGCTTTCGCGTCGCCCTCGCTGTGTGGAACTGCGGTGAGGATTACTTCATCGCCGGCATCCTCCACGACACAGTCGAGGACACTGCGACCACCCTCGACGAGATCGAGAATCTCTTCGGCAAGAACGTTCGCAATGCCGTCGACAGCGTCAGCCGCCGCGAGTTTCCGAAGAAAGAGCCCTACGAAGACTTCGTGCTCCGCTCCAAGGTGGACCCCATCGGCCGCATCGTGAAGATTGCAGACCTCTACGACAACATGTCCCCGGAGCGCCGCCCCGAACCTCCCGTCGAACTCGACAAAAAGCTCGAGCGCTACGAGAAGGCACTTGCCGTCCTAACCAGCCGTTGAAGGGTTGAAAGACGCTGACCGGTCCTGACAAACCAAAAGCCCCAGGAGACCATCGGTTACGAATGAATTAAATAGTCTTGTGGCTCTTCTCCGATTGTTGAGAGGATCTTGAAATGAAGCTCGCTGTTTTGTGGGTTCGGCTGATTCTAGAGGGCGCGGTCGGCGTACTCATCGTTCCGGGAGCCCTCGCTGGGATTGTTAAGGCTTCTATCAGTTTCGAAACCTACCCTGCCTATCGGGCAGGAGAAATTCTGGGAAGTTGCATCGGGCTTGTCCTTGGCATTTTTCTCCTCAAAGATGCGTTCAGGATTAGAAAGCGGCTCATGCACTAATAACTCACGTCACTTCGGCATCTCTACAGGGCGGAGAACGGCGCAGGTTCAGCTATCAACGCTCCCCAGATACTCCACGGCGAAATCACACTCGCTACCATAAGGGCAGCGATGCCCACCTTCGACCTCCTGCCGGATGAACTCAGCAGCCTCGCAAACGCAGAGGGCTTCGATCTAGCAGGCATAGCCGCGCTGGATGCAGCGGACGAGCAGGGAAGCGAAAATCCCAGGAAGTATCTGGAAGACTGGATCGCCGCCGGTCACGCGGGCGAAATGGAATACCTCAAGCGCCGCAACGAGCAGGGCGAGTTGCTGCGTTCCCAGGTGCAGGCCGCCATTCCCTGGGCGCGCTCCGTCATCGTCTGTGCCGCCAGCTACAACGCGCCCGGCCCGCTCTCCATTGACTCCGCTCCACCAACCACCGGCTGGATCGCTCGCTATGCCTGGGCCGGGCGTCCCGACGCAACGGGCGAGCTGCGTCCCTCCGACTATCACGACACCCTCCTCGCCCGCCTGCGCGCCCTCGAGGCCACACTGCACGAACGCATCGGCGCCTTTGAATCGCGCTCTTACGTGGATACCGGCCCGCTCATCGAGCGCGATCTCGCCCGACAGGCCGGCATCGGCTGGACCGCCAAAAACACCTGCACCCTCAACCAGCAGCTCGGGTCATGGCTCTTCCTCTGCTGCATCGTCACTTCGCTCGATGTCATCCCTGCCAGTCGCGCAACCCCGGCGATCGACCGCTGTGGCACCTGCCGCCGCTGCATCGAGGCCTGCCCCACTGATGCCCTCATCGCGCCCGGCCAGATGGACGCCAGCCGCTGCATCGCTTACCTCACCATTGAAAAGCGCGGCCCTATCCCCGAACAGCTCCGCGCTCCCATTGGCCGCCAGGTCTTCGGCTGCGATATCTGCCAGGAGGTGTGCCCCTGGAATCAGAAAGCGAGCCGAAGTCAGAGACCATCGTCCGCCCAAACCCGGTCCGAACTCGTCAATCCGGCTCTCGAATGGCTCGCGAGCCTGAATGCTGAGGCGTTCAACCAACAGTTCCGGGGATCTCCCGTAAAGCGCACAAAAAGAAGCGGATTACTGCGCAATGTCGCGATCGCCATGGGCAATAGCGGCGAGCAGGAGTTCCTAACTCAGCTCGAAGCCTGGAGCACCGCAGAAGACCCGGTCCTGGCCGAAGCAGCCACCTGGGCGATCACCCGGTTGTCATCATTCTGAGCGAAGCGAAGAACCTGCAGTCTGTTCGGTCGCCAACCATGCCCAACCCAACAAGCGCGCCAAAGGCGCATCCGCCCGTGCGGCCAGCAAAACAGAACGGCCTCCCTGCGTCGGGGAGACCGTTCCGGTTGGTGTGAATCGTGATGGCTAGGCGCTGCGGATAACGTTGGCCGCATTCAGTCCCTTCGGACCCTGCTGACACTCGAACTCCACTCCCTCACCTTCATTCAGCGTTTTGTACCCGTTCTCTTGAATCGCCGAGAAGTGCACAAACACATCTTCGCCGGTGGAGCGCTGGATGAATCCATAGCCCTTTGCTCCGTTAAACCACTTCACAACGCCTTGCTCTTTCACGGGAGACTCCTTTCACCTCTTCTTGTGTAGGCGTCCCACAAATCCCCTCTGAAAACACGAAAAGCTGCCAGCGTCAAGGACGCAGGGCAGCTCATGTTTCCCAAGACTCATTGCGGAACAGCAAAAACCAGAACATCAAAACGGCCTTCCAAACGCGTACTTCCCGCGGACCTGCACGAGCGTCCTGCGTTCTCCTTTTATGGCAGGAAACGTTCCTAAGTGCAACACAAAATTACGTTACAGCCCCCTTTTCCACCGCCGCAACGGCTCGCGAATGACCCCTTGTGGGGAGTGGAAACGTCGCTTCCGATTGCTACCATCGAGCCCTGGAGCAATCCCCCATGTCGATGCTTACTCTCCTTCCGCCCGGTCTCCAGCCGGCTTCGGCCCGCACTCCAGAGAATGCCGGCCGGTCCACTGCCGAGCCGCTCAGTAGCCTGGGGGAACACGCGTCGCTGGCCGAACGGGCCAAGGCGCTGGCGCTCTATCTTGCACAAACAGAGGTGCACACCTACGCCTTCAGCGTCGCCGCTAACGTCATTCTTTCGCTCTTTCCTTTCATCGTGCTCATGCTCACCCTGGCCCGGCACGTCTTCCACTCGCCTGCCATGGTGGCCGTGATAGCCGACGAGATCCGCTACTTCCTGCCTGCCGGTCAGGACTTCGTCATCCGCAACATGACGATCCTTTCGCGCTCCCAGGGCGGGGTGCAGATCGCCTCCATCGTCATGTTGCTCATCTCCTCCACAGGGGTCTTCATGCCGCTGGAGGTCGCGTTGAACCAGGTCTGGGGAGCGGGGCGCAACCGCTCTTACCTGATGAACCAGCTCGTGTCCCTCGGCCTGGCGTTTGCCATCGGCACCCTGACCCTGATCTCCATCTCGCTCACCGCGGCGCAGCACAGCCTGCTCAGCTTCCTCTTCCTGGGCAACACGGACAATGTCGTCTTCGCTTTCCTGACCCATTGGTTGCTGCAGATCACTGCCGCTGTTATCAGCGTTCTCATCTTTCTTCTCATTTATTGGGTCCTGCCCAACCGTCGCCTGCCTATCGTCGCCGTCGTGCCCGCTGCGGTCACCACCGGCCTGCTGTGGGAGGTCGCCAAGCGCATCTACATCGCACTGCTCCCCTGGCTCGACTTCCGTTCGGTCTACGGGCCGTTTTCCGTCTCCGTCTCGCTCATGATGTGGGCCTTCGTCAGCGGACTCCTCATGCTCGCCGGCGCGCACTATTCGGCCTCGCGGCATGCGCTGCGGCTCGCTCGTGAAGCCGGCCTCGAAACCCGTCATGAGCCCGAATTCGTTTCCTAGATCGCAGACGAAAGACATGCTGTTCCTCGGGTCGATCACGAATCGAGACGTGAGCGGCCAAAGGAAGCGAACATAGCAGAACGCGCCGCAGGCGCATGTGCCTGGACGGCCAGTCCTGTGCGCTACACTCGCCCTGAGCATGCCGAATCTCTTCAGCCGCATAGAAGCTGCAGCCCTCAATCCGCTACGCCGCCCGGCGCTCTCGGGCGTGGCGGAGCACGGCGCCTTCTGGTCGTCCGCGGTGTTTCTAGTTCTCCTTTTGATGTATCTCGTACCTGGCGCTCTGGGCACGTTGAGCGCCGTCCTGCTGGTCTTCGTCGTCCCCGTCTGGACGGTCTTCAGCTGCATCATCCTCTATCGCTGGCTCGTTAGCCACGTACTGTGGAAGGTCCGCAACCGGCTTGTTGTCACTTACCTGCTCATGGGACTTACGCCGGTGGTGCTCTTCGTCACCCTGGCTGGCATTGCGGCCTTCGTGCTTTCAGGCCAGTTCGCCACCTTCGCCGCAACCTCCGAACTGGACACAACCCTCGGCCGCCTGAGTGCGGAGAATCAGGCCTTTACCGTGCATGTTGCGCACGCCATCGCGCGCGCGCCCTCTGCGAACTCGGTGGAACTCTCCGACTACGACACCGCCAAACACGGCATCACCGGGCGTCTCACCGTCGATGCGTGGGCCGGGGATCGTCACCTGTTGCTCGTCAATGACGGCAGGGAACTTCCGCAGCATAACGCCAGCGATCCCATCTCCTTTCCGGTCTGGTCGCCTGACGGTTTTCGTGGCATCGTGCTCGACAACAGCAAGCTATTCCTGCGCGCTGTGAATGAAAGAACCGTCGCCGGCAACAGGATCACCTTCGTCTCCAGTGTCCCGCTCGATCCTGCCACGGTCGATCAACTCGCTCAGGGACTCGGATTGATCCAGATCGCTCCCGGTTTCGGCAATGCGATCGCAGAGAATGACGGCAAGGACACGCGCATGCGTTCCCGGCGGGTGACGCCGCGGGAACGGGCTGCGCAGTCCTCGGCTACCGTCAATGGCGGTAAGCTGCCACCTCCCGCTTTCCTGCTCGATCGCCGCATCACCTTCTCTGCGCTTCTCACGCCGACCGAGTGGCAGACCGGTGAGCAAATCAAGGGCCTGCTCAGCGTCACCTCGCGGCCTGCGCTGCTCTATGCGCAACTCTTCGGCTCCGCGGTCGTCGTCCGCACCATCGTTCGCTATGTTCTCATCACGCTGACAATCATCTTTGCTTTGCTCGAGCTGATTGCGTTCATCATGGCGGTCCGCCTCAACCGGACCATCACCAACGCTGTAGCCGATCTGTACCGTGCGACCATCGCCATCGACAGCGGTGACTTCGCCCATCGCATCCAGGTGCGTCGGCGCGATCAGCTCGGTGCGCTCTCCACTTCGTTCAACACCATGTCGGAATCGCTCGAGCGACTGCTTGAACAGCAGCGCGAGAAGGAGCGCATGCAGAGCGAGCTGGAGATCGCACAGGAGGTGCAAAACAATCTCTTTCCGCAGGGCGAGGTCGATATGCCTGGACTCGAACTGCACGGAGTCTGCAAGCCTGCTCGCACCGTCTCCGGCGACTATTACGACTTCCTCATCATGGGAGAGAGCGAGCTGACTCTCGCCATGGGCGACATCAGCGGCAAAGGCATCTCGGCCGCGCTGCTCATGGCATCACTGCATTCCGCTGTGCGCGCCTATCGCTTTGCCGGCGAGGACTGTCTCGACGACAACGGCGCCGTCCGGCATCTCCTCAACGGCAACGCCACCTTCAGTTCGCCCGGCAAAGTGCTCAGCATGCTCAACCGTCATCTCTACCGCACCACCCAACCGGAAAAATACGCGACGCTCTTTCTCGCGCACTACAACACCAACACCCGCAAACTTCTCTACTCCAACGGCGGTCAACTGCCACCCTTCGTGCTCTGCGCCGACGGTAACGTGCGCCGGCTGGACCGCGGCGGCTCGGTCATCGGCCTGCTCAATAATCTCGAATACGAAGAAGGCACCGTCACGCTCGATCCCGGCGACATTCTTATCGCTTACAGTGACGGCGTTACTGAGCCGGAAAACGAATTTGGCGAGTTTGGCGAAGAGCGCCTCATCGAGCTGGTGCAGCGCCATCGCCATCTGCCGCTCGCGGCGATCTCATTGCAGGTCATGCAGTCGCTGCGCGCCTGGATAGGCGATCAGGAGCAGCCGGACGACATCACGCTGGTGCTCGCGCGCCAGACCGCCATCCGTCCCAATGGTCTTCCTGCATAAAGATTCCGTGTCATCCTGAGCGCAGCGAAGGACCTGCGGTTTTCTCGCGAGAACCACTTGGTCAGAAGTGAGTGACCAAAGGAAGCAAACCCATCGAAACGCGCCGCAGGCGCCATTGCCCAAACGGCCAGTTTTCACCAGCGCAGCAGGATGAGCTGTGCGCAGAACCCCGGTCCCAGCGCGGCCAGGACGCCCCACGTGCCCGCCGCCGGCCTCCGGTTCTGCATGATCTCCTCCAGCACCAGCAGCACCGATGCGGAAGAGAGATTCCCCACCTCGCGCAGCGAATCCCACGAGGCTGCGCACGTCTCGCGGTCGAGGCCGAGCGAATCCGCCATCGCGTCCAGCACCTTTGGGCCGCCGGTGTGCAGCACCCAACTGCCAACATCGCAGCGCGTCAGTCCGTGGCGGCTCAGCAGCGCATCCACATCGCCGGGCAGCCGCGCGCGGATGATCGCCGGCACCTCCGGCGACAGCACAATGCGGAATCCCTCCTCGGAGATATCCCAGCCCATTGCTTCTTCCGTGTTCGGGTAAAAGCTCGAACTCGTATCCACAATTGTCGGGCCATCGGCCACGACATCGTCGCCCGTAACTACGACTGCCGCCGCGCCATCGCCAAACAATCCCGATGCGATCAGGTTCGCAATCGAGAGATCGCTCCGTTGCCAGGTCAGCGAGCACAGTTCTACGGAGAGCAGCACCGCGACGCGATCCGGATATGCACGCACATAATCGGCGGCCTGCGCGATGCCCGCCGCTCCCGCCACGCACCCCAGGCCAAAGATCGGAGTACGGCGAATATCCGCTGGCAGTTGCATGCGGTTCGTCAGATGCGCATCGAGCGAGGGGCTTGCGATCCCGGTCACCGAAACCGTAAGCAGCGCGTTGATGCGGTTGCGCTCCATACCCGCGCGTTCGAGCGCCAGATCGATCGCCTGCTCTCCCAGTTCCTCCGCCTTTTCCAGCCACAGGCGGTTCGCGTCGCCCCATCGCGTCAGGTTGTCATAGCCGTCGAGCGGGAGTACGAAATACCGTGTGTCCACCCCGACCCGGTGATGAAATCGTGAAAGCAGCTCCGGTTTATCCAGATCCTTTTTCCAGTGCCGCGCGAGCGCTTCAAAAATCTCCTGCTGGCGAAACCGGTATGGGGGTAATGCACGGGCGACACTGGCAATCTTCATAGTCCTCTTTCTCGATGAACCTTTGTCGCATAGGGCAGCCATGGCCCCTTGTCGAGCTTTATGTCTAGCTTCATGCCGAGTCTTACGTCGGGTTCACTGTCGCGGCCTGTCTTGTCTTGTGCCTTGCGCCTGCCATTCAGCAGCGCCGCAGCCTGCATCCAGGCAAAGCCCGGCCATGTCTGCTCTCCAACGTGCACGCCAAGAAGCGCCGCAAAGCTCTCGGGCCGTGTTGCCATGGTGGCAACAAACCGCCGCTCCAGGGCTGGATAGCGGTCGAGCAGCAGCAGCCGCCGCGCCATGCGCCGCGGCGCCTTGGCTATGTGCGCGTGGGCCCCGGCATATCGCGCCGGCTCTCCGGCAGCGATTGCATCGGCCAGTGCATTTGCCTGCCGGAACGCGCTTAGCAGCCCGTCGCCGGTTATAGCATCCACAGATCCCGAAGCATCTCCCAGCACGGCGACATTGCCGCGTATCACCTCACGCAGACTGCGGATGCGGGTCACCGCTCCGCGCATGCTGGAAGCATGCGGTGCCCCGGCCAACCACTTTGCAACCTCGGGAAAATCTGGAAGGGCATCGCACAGTCTGCGGCCGCGTCTGCTGGTGAGCAACGCGGCGCCGACTTCGTGATCGCCCAACGGTGTTATGTAAAGCTGTTCGCCATCCCGCCAGTGCACCTCGACCGAGTCGCTCCAGGGCGCGCACTGAAAGTGCTGACGGCTCGCATAGCGCCTGCTGTGGCAGTTGCGTTCGCGGAAGCCGCTGGCTGCCGCCAGAGTCGAACACATCCCGTCGGCAACCACAAAGAAGTCGGCGGAAATCCGTGCGCCGGCAGAGGCAAAGCCGCCACCAGCCAATGCCTGCACAACAGCGCCCCAATGCAGCGCGACACCCATCTCCCTCGCGCGGCGCGCCATCGCTTCCTGCAGCTGCGTGCGCCGCACTCCCAGGCCTCTCCGGCTGCCGAACGTGGCCGATGCACTGGCATGCGCGTCGTGGAAAGAGATGCCCATGAAATGCCCGCCAACCCGCTCATCCAGCTCCACGCCGAATCCACGCAGCAGCCGCACTGCCTCCGGCATCAGTCCTTCGCCACAGGCCTTGTCGATGGGCGGGCGTTGCGCGTCATAGAGAGCTACGCGGACCCCGCGCTGCCGTAGAGCCAGCGCCGCTGCCAGACCTGCGGGACCTCCGCCGAACACTGCGACATCCATTCCGTTCATTCGTTCGTCCATTACTCTGTCAATACATTCAGTGGAAGTTGCGCCCGATGCAAGTGAGACGCGGCGCCGCCGCGATCCGTTACGTCATCAGATTGTCACTGCCTTGTGTCGCATCAATGAGCATGGAGTATGGAAAGAGTAGTTGACGACGAGTGGCTCGACGAAGACCTGGGCACGCCGCAGGAGATCGATTCCGCCCTGCATGCCATCAGTCTCGCCAATCGACGCTTCGGCGGGGTGCGGCTGCATGCCCGCTTGCTCCGGCGCGCGCTCGCGCGCGTGCCCCAGGAAACGGGATCACAGGTCACGCAGCCCCACATCCTGGAGGTCGCCAGCGGACGCGCAGATGTGCTTCAGGCGGCACTGTCGCGGCTCGGCGGCGTGGCCCGTAGCATGCCCCCCAAAGTCATGCCTTACGTCACGCTGCTGGACCGCAGCCGTGTTCACCTGCCGGATCCAGGTGCATGGCCGGCAGCGCTGCCTCCGCCGCGCGTCGTCGCAGGCGATGCCCTCGATCTTCCGTTTGCGGACGCGAGCATGGATATCGTCTCCTGCTGCCTCTTTTTGCACCATCTCGAGCCACCGCAGGTCGCGCGCTATCTGGCGGAAGCTCGGCGCGTTGCACGGGTCGCCGTGGTTATCAACGATCTCGAGCGCAGCCCTTTGCACTACCGGCTGGCAAAACTGAATCGTCTCATCGATCCCAGCCGCATCTCGCGTCACGATGGCCCGGTCTCGGTTCGCCGCGCCTACACCCGCAGCGAGCTCGCCCGCATGCTCGCGAACACCGGCTCGAGCTTCCATCTTGAGCGCGCCTGGCTCTACCGGTTGGGTGCGGTTCTCTGGTGTG
The DNA here is from genome assembly GCA_963815025.1 of uncultured Acidobacteriaceae bacterium. Lineage (GTDB taxonomy): Bacteria > Acidobacteriota > Terriglobia > Terriglobales > Acidobacteriaceae > KBS-83. Next base: position 541,521 of record CAWFFD010000004.1, read on the forward strand.
GCGAGTCGACGAAGTGCACTGAAGGATATCCTGGTTCTTGCTGGGTTGGTCATCCATGAGGCGTGAGCGACCGGAGGAAGCGAACCTCACAGCACGCGCCGCCGGCGCATCTGTCTGGACGGCAGGTCCCTTCTGCCTGGACGGCGGTCCTAGGGGACGAGGAATGCCTTCACGACGATGCTGCTGGGTTGCTTCCCGAGTGGAAGCAGGGTGAACAGCGCACGCGTCTTGGTGCGCACCATCGCAAGATCGTTCGAGCGCGAATCGACCACCATCAGCAGATGTCCTGTTTCGGAGAGCGCCACGGCGTCCGGTCCTTCGCCGACAGCGACGTTCTCGAGCAGCCTGCCATCGTCAATGCCATACAGGCTGACCGTGCCGCTGCCGAAGTCCGAAACCCATAGCAGCGAATTATCTTTCGTCACAATGCCCTGCGAAGGCTGCATTCCAACCTGGTAGGTGCCGCCCACCTCGTTGTTGCCGGTGGCAATCTCCGAGATGGAGTTGCCGCCGAAGTTGGTGGTAAATGCCTCGCCTCCATCCGGCTTCAGCACGATGTTTGTCGGTGTCGCGCCCACATCGAGCAATGCGAGCAGCCGGTCCGGTTTCGCGCTCACGCCTGGACTCGCTGCGCGCGCCAACCCTACCACCATCACCTGGTGCCCACCGGAACACGCGACGAACGCCTTCGTCGAGTCGGGCAGCACGGTCACCGCCGTTGCATTCGGGCAGCCGGAAAAGAACGCCCGCACCTGGCGGAGCTCCGGATCCACTACGCTCACGCTGCCGCTCTTCTCGTTGCTCACCACCAGCGCGCGGTTGTCCGGCGCAATGCGCGCCACGCCCGGTGCTTCGCCCACCCCGATGGTGGCGGCAACCCGCCTTCGATCAAGGTCGATCACGGACACATCGTTCGCGCCGGAATTCGCAACATAAGCCGTGCGGCCATCGGGCGCGACATCGATCGAGTAGGGTGTCCGATCCACCGCGATCGTCGCCACCACCTCGTTGCGCATGGTGTCGATCACGCTCACCGAGTTGCTGTCCGCGTTCACCGCGTACACCTCATTGCGTGCCGGGTTGGCCGCAATGCCGACCGGCCGCCGTCCCACGGCAATCACGCGGTCCTGCCGCAGATTCACCACATCCAGTGCTGTCACGGTATTACTGCCGCTGTTCGTCACGTACGCGAACTCGCGATAGTTCTTCGGATAGACAGGGAAGTCATGCTGGCGGCAGCCGGTCAGCGACGTCAGTGCGGGCAGCAGCGCGCAAATGGCAAACGCGAGGCGCAAGCCACGCGCATGTCTTGATGCTTCGCCCAGCAGACGCCTAACGTGTGGCAGGGAACGCGGCCCTTTCGTGTGCCGTCACCTCGATGCCGCCCACTTCGATACCCCGAGGGATCCGCCGGTGCACCACCTCAGCGATCCGCGAGCATTCGTCCATCAACTGCGCAAACTGGTCCGGGTAGAGGGATTGCGCGCCGTCCGAGAGTGCTTGGTCCGGTGCATGGTGCACCTCGACGATCAGCCCGTCGCAACCGACAGCAACGGCCGCGCGCGCCAGCGGCAGCACCTTATCCCGTTTGCCCGTGCCATGGCTCGGGTCCACCACGATGGGCAGATGGCTCAGCCGCTGTACCGCCGGCACAATGCTCAGGTCCAGCGTATTGCGCGTGTGGTCGGTAAACGTGCGGATGCCGCGCTCGCAGAGAGCCACCTGGTAGTTGCCCTCGCTCATCACGTACTCGGCCGCCATCAGCAACTCTTCGAGCGTCGCGGAAAGCCCGCGCTTCAGCAGCACCGGCAGCTTCGACCGTCCGGCGCGCTTCAGCAGGGAATAGTTCTGCATGTTGCGCGCGCCGATCTGGATCATGTCAGCGTATTGCTCGACCAATTCCAGCGACTCGTTGTCCAGCGCCTCGGTCACGATGCGCAATCCGAAGCGCTCCCGCACCTCGGCCATGATGCGTAACCCCGTCTCGCCCATGCCCTGGAAGGCATACGGAGAGGTGCGCGGTTTGTACGCGCCTCCGCGCAGGAACTGCGCACCCGCCTTCGCCACCTGTTCGGCTACCGCGAAGGCCTGCTCCCGGCTCTCAATCGAGCAGGGCCCGGCGATCACGGCGATGTTTCGGCCCCCAATTGCCGCATTCGTGCCCGGGAAGCGGATCACCGTGTCCTCTTCCTTGACGTCCCGGCTGACCAGTTTGTACGGCTTGGAGACCTTGATGACCTCGGCCACGCCGGACATCTCTGCCAGCGCATCCTGCTCCACCGCGCCCTGGTTTCCCGTGATGCCGATCGCGGTCCGCTGCGCTCCCGGCATGGGGTGCGCCCGGTAACCGAGTGTTTCGATCCGGTCGCAAACGGCCTGGATCTCTTCGCCTGTCGCCAGCGGCTTCATGACCACGAGCATGGTTTGGGTCTTCCTCTCCGAGACTTCCAGTGTACCGGTGCCGGCCGATCACCGGTAAATACAAGAAAACGCGGCTAGATAGTCAACAGAAATCCACTTTACAAATGCGTAAATGGAACTTTTTGGTTCGGATGCTCGTCAAAATCCGGTACAACTTACTTAAGCTCTTATTAAGAGCTGATGAAAGTCATTAAAAGTTCATAAAGTAATAGCATTGCTGCCACTTGCTCTACCTGGCCTTGCACAAACCTAATGGGGGGTTCCACGAGTGCGTCATCTCTTCCGCACATTGCTCATCCTGCTTGCCGTCGCTCAAGTTGTCACTCTTGCGATTGCATTCCAGAAACCCGCTTACGCTTACGCTGATCCAGGTTCCGGACTTCTGTTTCTGCAGGTCGCCGGTTCCATGGTGGCGGGTGCTCTCTTCATCGTTCGTTCGAAATTGCGCAAACTCTTCCACCGTGGCCAGAGCCACATGGAAGAGCCGGTCGTAGAGCAGGTTCAAGAAATCCAGCAATGACCCTAAGTGCCGTCTCCCCCCGCGGAACGTTTCGCGATCCGGCCGGCTCTCTTTATTTTGATAAGGCCAAAGTCTTTCGACACGTTCGCCCCGCCTTCGTGGCGGAGGCGGAGGCCTTTCTCGCCTTACCACTCACACGGAAATGGATTGAGAGCGGCCGCATGGTCGCGACCACCATTGCCGGTCGCGAGGCCGACGGCGCGCTGCTGCTCGAGCACGAACGCATCGAGTATCCAACCTATCCCTGGGAGTGGACCCCCGGACAGTGGGCGGCTGCCGGTGAGTTGACTCTCGATCTCTGCGAGGAGTCCCTTGCCGCTGGTCTCATCCTCAAGGATGCGACTCCGCTGAACGTCCTCTTCCGCAACGCCGACCCGGTCTTCGTCGATGTACTTTCCTTCGACAAGCGCAAGCCGGGGAATCCCATCTGGCTTGCCTACGGCCAGTTCGTGCGCACATTCCTGCTGCCGCTGGCGGCGAATCGTTATCTCGGTTGGCCGCTGGCGGCGTCTATAGAGCGCCGTGACGGTTACGAACCCACCGACCTCTACCCGCACCTGCCGCTCCGCCGCCGCTGGACGGCCCCCTTGCGTTCGCTCGTCACCCTTCCCCATCTGCTGGAGCGCAAGGCGAACGCCTCCGCATCCACTGGCGCCACTCCTGTGCGGCAACAATCGCCCGAGGTAGCCACCCACGTGTTGCGTGGAACGCTGAAGAAGCTGCGCCGTACGCTCCGCGCGCTCACGCCGCCGCCGCACGCCTCACGCTGGAGCGACTACACCACCACCGCCAGCCACTACAGCGCGGAAGACCACGCGCGCAAGGCCGCATTTGTCGAGCGGGCACTCGCTCATGCCGCGCCGCATCACGTGCTTGATGTGGGCGGAAACACCGGCCACTACTCCCGCATCGCAACTGCCGCCGGCGCCAGCGTCGTCGCATGGGATACCGATGTGCAGGCGGCCGATGCAAACTGGCGCGAAGCCCGGGCGAAGCATGAGCCCATCCTTCCTCTGATTGCCAACATTGCCCGGCCTACACCCGCCGTCGGCTGGCAGAACACCGAGAGCCTCAGCCTGCTCCAGCGTTCCGAGGGCGTATTCGACGCCATCCTGATGCTTGGCGTCATCCACCACATGCTGCTCATTGACCAGATTCCGCTTCCGGCCATCTTCGATCTCGTGCGCCGTCTCACCACCCGCTGGGCCATCATCGAATGGGTTCCCGCAACCGACTCGCAGTTCCAGCAGCTCTGCCGCGGCCGTCAGGACATCTACGGACATCTCGACGAGAACGCCTTCCTTGCCGCCGCCGACCAACACTTCACCCGGCGTTTGGTAGAGAACCTCCCCAACGGCCGAAGTCTCTGGCTCTTCGAGACCCATTGAAGCCAAGACCGTTTCTACAGGGCGCGGGGCTCGCTACTCTCTACGTCGCCCTTTTTGCAGCTGATTTTCTAACCCCCACGCTGGGGGACTCCTACCGTCGTCTGCATCCTCTCACGAGCATTTACCGGGCCATCTTCCTGCTGGCAATCGGGCTTTGGATCGGCTCAGGAATTGCCTTCTGGCTTTTGGAACGGATCCCCGGGCGATGGAGACGTATTTTCTGGCTCATTCCCCTCGCGATAGCGCCGTGGCTCTTCCTCCGAAACATGGCGGCGGCATTGAAGGACTGGCCGAGGGCGGCACTCTTCGTCATGCAAACCGCGCATGTTGTGGCTCCCGCAGTTTTGACCCTTGCCGTGGGACTGCTACTTCTGAGCGTGGCAATCGGCCCGGCCCTCTATGACAAATGCATTACAGGAATTCGCGCGTTCTATATGGTCGCAGGCTTCGGCCTGCTCGTTATCCTGCCGCAGGTCGGTAGGTACGCCCTTCGCTCTGAGCCGCCCGAGCAACCGGCCTTCGTGAAGGCCAATCTTCCTGCCGTTCCGGCGTCGGCGCCACGCATTGTCTGGATCTTGATGGACGAGCTCTCCTACGATCAGGTCTTTGACCATCGCCAGCCGGATGTTGCGCTTCCCAATTTCGACAGTCTGGCCCGTTCCAGCGTAGCTTTCTCCGCGATCCAGCCTGCCGGCAGATGGACCGAAGAGGTCCTCCCTGCGCTTCTGCTCGGCAGGCCGGTCGCAGCTTTGCGCAAGTCCTATGGTGTTCCTCCCAGCTATCGCTCGACTCCTCACGGGCCATGGTTGCGTTTTAGTCAGTACGACACCATCTTCGCGGATGCACAATCGCTTGGCTGGACCAGCGGCATCGCTGGCTGGTACAACCCCTATTGCCGCTTGCTTCCCAGCGTGCTCGATCGTTGCTTCTGGCAGTATTCCGAACCCGGCAACTTCGATCTGGCCAGTTCTCTCGACTCTACGAATTCAGTCGCAGAAAATATGGCGGCGATGGCCCCCTTCCGTGCCAAAATACGAACTCTTATTCACATACCGGTATCCTCCCCTAACCAGCCTCATCGCGACGACTACATCAGCTTGATGGCGCATGCTCAAGACCTTTTGAATGACTCGCGCATCCGATTTGTCTTTGTGCATCTGCCGGTTCCGCATCCACCAGGAATTTATGACCGTCATAGTCACACCCTCGCGGATCGCGGTACATATCTGGACAATCTGGTTCTTGCCGATCAAAGTCTCGGCGCATTACGGGATGTGATTCAGTCCACTCCCGCTGCAGCCAACACCACGCTTGTTGTCTCGTCCGATCATTCTTGGCGCACTTTTTGGTGGAGAGAATCGGGAGCATGGTCCGCCGAAGCAGAGCGCGTCACGCAAGGCGGCAAATTCGACGACCGTCCAGTTCTGATCGTGCACCTTCCCGGCGAAGACGGCCGCCAGATCATCGCGAAGCCGGTAAACTTGCTGATTGCCCACGATATTCTGGAAGCTCTGCTGCGTGGACAGATAAACACAATGGCGGATATCAACACCCTCACCGATCGGCAGCCGCAGGAAATTGAGAATGCACAGCGCGGAAACTGAAAACCCCGTTGCGCGTCTGTGACATCGCGGAATTTCGCGTACAAAGGTCTTAGCCGAGACGCACAGTCGCCTCTGGTTTCCTGAGGTTCGGTGAAAGCAAAGTCATTTCTGGAAAGTGCCGGTATCGCAGCGCTCTACGCGCTCCCCATAGCGAATGCCTTCCTCAAATCCTGGCACGTCGATTCGTTTCATCACCCACTGCCGGTCGCAAGCATTCCCCGCGCCATACTTCTGCTCACGCTGCTGGTTTGGGCGCTCGCATGGCTCGTCCTCGTTGCGTTGGATCGGTTGCCGCCACGTGGCCGCATCGTCGCTGGAATCGCCCTCCCCACCCTCCTGATCTGGCTCCTCGGCCGCGTCGGCGCCGGCATCTACGGCGCTCGTCCCACGGTCGTCGGGCGCGTGCTGTTTGCTTCGCACATCGGCCTCGCCATCGTGCCTATCGTCCTGCTGGCGCTATGGCAGTGGCGACCCAAAGCGCTGCAGCAGGCTCTCGACGCGACCCGTGCCCTCTTTACCGTCGCTGCCTTCGGCATGCTTATCCTTCTGCCGAAACTCGCCTGGCAGGCTCTGCGTTTCCAGGCACATGAGCAAACCTCTTTCATCGATCCCGCGCTCCACTCCGCGACATCCGCTCAGCCGCGCATCGTCTGGATACTGATGGACGAGCTCTCCTATGACCAGGTCTTCGAGCATCGCCCCTCCGGACTTGCCTTCCCCCACTTCGAGAACTTCGCCGAGCACAGCACGACCTTTTCCGACCTGCAGCCCACCGGCTATCACACCGAAGAGGTTATCCCCGGACTCTTCCTCGGCCAGCACGTCGCGGATGTCGAGCACATCTACGGCAAGCCTTTTCGATTTCGCAGTGTGAACCGCGGCCCCTGGCATCCCTACGATCCAGCGCGGACCATCTTCGGTGACGCACACCGGCTGGGATGGACCACCGGTCTCGCCGGCTGGTACAACCCCTACTGCCGTTTCCTGAGCAGCGTGCTTGACCGCTGCTCGTGGCAGTCCTCAGACGCGTACCCCGGCTTGCCCGTGCAGCTCTTCTACGACCGGTCGACTCTCGCCAACCTGCGTGCGCTGCTGCCGCCGCATGAGCGCATGGACCCGCTCGTCGACCAGCCCCGCGATCACGAGACGCATGTCCAGGACTATCAGCAGGTCATGGCGCAATCGGAGAGCCTTCTGCGCGATCCGCGCATTCGCTTCGTCATGCTGCACCTGCCCGTACCGCACACGCCCGGCATCTATGACCGGCATCGTCGTGCCCTCGTCCCCGGCGGCAATTACATCGACAACCTCGTCCTCGCGGACAATACACTCGGCCAGTTGATGACGCTGATTGAATCCACGCCGGATGCATCGCAAACCTCGGTCATCGTCTCCTCCGATCACTCCTGGCGTATCGACGTCTGGAACAAACTCCCGGACTGGACTCCGGAAGAGACGCGTGTCTCCGGCGGACGATTTGATCCTCGCCCCGTCCTCATGGTTCGTCTTCCCGGTAGCGAAGGCACGCAGAGCATCTCAAGCCAGAGCATCTCAAGCCAGACGAGCGCGATGATCGTGCACCCCATCCTCGAAGCCTTGCTGCGCGGCGAACTCCACTCGCCTGGCGATATCGCCGCTCTCGTTGCCGGACAGCAAAAGGAAAGATAATGCGGAAGCGAAGAGTCCATGTCAGTGTTATCTGGTAATGCCAGATAACACGGTTTCTATCCCCTACGGCCCGTGGCTTGGAGGTTCAGAAGGTATTGATGAAAGTTGAGAACGCCGAAAAATGAAGATTCGACCCTGGCTGCAAGGTGGTGGCCTGGCCATGCTGTATCTGCTCCCGCCTCTTGCCGAGTTCCTCTCCCCGGCGCGGCGCAATTTCTACCACCAGCTTCTGCCGATAACCACGCTCACGCGAGGCTTACTCATCGATGTGCTCCTGCTCGGCGCACTCGCAGGCATTGGCTTCCTGCTGCTGGATCGCGCCGCACCGCGCTTGAAACAGGTTTTATGGCTGCCCGTCTTCTTTGTCGCGTTCTGGATCGCCGCCCGGAACATTTCGAATGCGGTCACCGATCCCATGCTCCGCGTACACCTGCTGAAACTGACGCCCTACTTTCCCTGGGCTGCTCTCGCCGTGGCCGTTGTCCTCTTGCGATGGCTGCCCCGTGCCTATAGCTATTGCATGCGCGGCGCAGCCGTCATCTTCGCGGCAGCCGGCATCGCGCTGCTCCTGGTGATCCTTCCACGGCTGGTGATGGCCTGTTTCAGCCGCGTCCCGCGTGAGCAGGCTGCGTTTACGCGTCCTGTGACCAACCCCTGGCGCCCGGGCCAGATGCGTGTTGTCTGGATACTGTTCGACGAACTTTCCTACAACCAGGCATTCGAACATCGGCAGCCCGGGATCGATATGCCGGCCTTCACCAAACTCGCCAGCGAGAGCGTGACCTTCTCGCAAATAGCGCCTGTGGGATCCGAGACCGAGCAAGTCATTCCATCGTTGCTATTGGGACAGCCGGTGGCAGATGTCAAAGGAGATGCAGACGGAAGGATGCTCCTGCGTCATGATCTGAATGCGCCCTGGCAACACTTCGATCAGAACGCCACCGTCTTTGCGGCGGCGAAACGTCAAGGGTGGGGCACAGGTGTCGTGGGCTGGTACAACCCGTATTGCCGCATTCTCGATGAAGTATTGGACCGCTGCTATTGGACGTACACTCCGACATTCGTAGGTGAACTCTTCAGCCACTTCTCCGCGGAGCAGTCCGTATGGAGGAACGCGCGCAATGGCCTGCCCCTCGCAGGACGCATCGAAGGTCTGTGGTTCAAGGTGCCACCCAATCAGGGTGTCCGCAATGATTACCGGAACATCCTGCATGAAGGAAAAGCCCTGATTCAGGACCCGAACATCCGCCTCGCCTTCATCCACATGACCGTGCCACATCCGCCAGGATTGTTTCGCGATCCCAATGTCACTGGCCCCGATGCCTTCGATTACCTGGGCAACCTCATCCTTGCTGACCAGACTCTGTCTCAATTTCTCAACGTGCTGGCGAGCAGCCCGGCAGCGGCAGATACGGTCTTGATTGTTTCGTCGGATCACTCGTGGCGCGTGCCGCGTTGGCGTGGAGCCGGTTGGACCAAAGCCGAGGAGCGCGCGACAAACGGCGGTGTCTTCGATCCGCGTCCGGTGTTGATGGTGCGATTCCCGGGCCAAGCCGGCCAATTCAAAGCAGAGCGGATCGACCGGCCCGAAAGCGAGATGATCGAATACCGCCTGCTACTGGATCTGATCGACGGAAAGGTCCGCACCCCTGAGGATTGGATTGCTACCTTGCCCTCCGCCACAACTGCCGCCGGTCAGGGAGAACAGACGGCCAAAAAATGAAGGCCACCCGCCGGTGGCCTCTGGGAGGCTAGTCGAGATGAGAGCCTTCGGTCTGACGCCGTTCGGCTTATTTCAGGCGCTGCTTTGGGGGCTGCTCCTGACACGACGATCATCCCTCGACTCGCCCTTGGCTTAAATCCCTCTTTCCAGTGCAGATTCTCCCCCGAAGGTGGGAGGGAAGTATTTCTCGCAACCCGGGGGCATTTGAAACTTCCTGAAATGGCGGCCCGTCTACCCGCCTAGAGTCACGCAAGTGTGCTCCGGCGGACTGCAATCCGCCCTGCGGTACCCTTCCTCGGACAACGAAGCTGTCTCTTCCGAGCCAGCTTCGTTGCTTTTTCCAAAACGGGAATCCAAAACGGACAAGACGGGATTACCGTGTCTTACGCCGGTGGGTTCGCGCGCTTCTCGCTGCGCCACTTCACCGCCAGATACCCCACATAGCTCAGTTGCAGCACCCACGTCAGCACATAAGCCAGGATCAGATGACGATGCGCCATCACTCGTTCTCCTTCCAGGGTGTTGGTTCGAGCGTCGCTTCGAGAGCCAGCAGCGACTCATCCTGCTCCCGTAGCTGCCGCCGCCGCTCGATCGCATAACGGATCGCAATCAGCATCAATCCCCACGCCAGCCACGCCGCCAGGTTCCACAACAGCGGGCGGCCACATGGTGGGGTCGAGCCCGGAGTCCGGGCCGCCGCCAATCACCGGTGACGGGTGCTGGGTCCTCCACCAGCGCGTGGAAAAGTAGACGATCGGCACATCCGCATAGCCGAAGATCGCCACCGCCGCCGCCAGCGTCTGCATCTGCGGCCCCGCCGCCAGGCGTCGCAGCAGCAAGTAGGAGCAGTAGATCAGCCACATCGCGAACGTGCTGGTCAGCCGCGCATCCCAGGTCCACCAGATGCCCCACACCGGCCGCGCCCACAGCATGCCCATCATCAGCACCGCGGTGCAGAAGAGAACACCGACCTCGGCCGACGCCAGTGCCAGCGCATCGGCTCCCATCGCGCGGAGCGGATCGCGATGCCGCACTGCCAGGTACACAATCGATGCCACTAAGTTGATCAGGAAAAAGAGAAACGTGACCCACGCGGCCGGCACGTGGTAATAGAAAATCCGATAGATGTTGCCCATAGTCGCTTCCACAGGCGCTACGTACATCGCCTGGTAGAAGGCCTCACCCAACAGCGCCAGCGTCCCTGCCAGCCAAACCCACCGGAACCACTTCATCGACGTCTCCAAAGGTCCCTACCGGGCATATCGGCAGGAGGTTACCATGGGTAGTTTAACGTGGCACGCGTGCCCACCCAAGCATCTACTCCGTGGGTAGCTCTCATTTCCGTTCCAATGAAAGGAGCCGTCACCGTGTTGTATGTCCGCCTCATTGTTGGCATCGCTTTGCTGCTCATGGCCGCCTTCGGCCCGGGCGTAGGGTTTCAACGCATCACCAACCCCGATCTGGATCCCCGTGCCTTGGCCCGCCGCCGCGTCGACCATCGCCGGGCCACCGTGCTTGCTCTGCGCATCCTGGCCGCGCTGATCGGCCTTTGGCTGCTCTTCTTCTCGTCTGTGCAACTGCTGCACGGCCACGGCCAACTGCCGCACTAACATGGCCTTCGCAAAGTATCATCTCTGCGTAGGTCCAGTCGTTTGCGTCTCCGGAGCAGGCTATGTGGCACCGCGTAGGTTTCCCTGAGGGTTATCTGTTTCTCGCCGCTAACCTGATCCCCGCGGTGCTCGCTTTCGTTGGCTGGCAAATGGCTTCGCGATCCGGCATCGAAAGCAAGTGGAGGAAGGTGATATTCGCCGTCTCACTGACCTGCGCGTCGGTCGGCGCAATATCGCTTCTCTGGTTCTGGGCTCAAATTCTCCTTCAATTGCCGCGTGGTCTGCCGTGGTCTGTACTGCCCACGCTCAGGGTGGGTTCGATGTTTTCACTCATCGCCTTGGTAACCTCCTTTTTTGGAAAGGGAACGGGCAGAGCCGTCGCGCTCGTGAATGCGGTGATCCTCATCCCTCTCTGCTACGTCGCCCTTCTGGCTCTGATTGTGTGACTCGTAGCAGCGTGACTCGTAACAGCGCTGAGTGCTCCCGGCCCGGCCCCTGACGCTACACTGTTCATACGCTGCTGATGCCGAACCGTACACAACTCGCCTTAGCCCTGATGCTCCTGCTGGTGTTCGCGCCGCTCGCCGGCGCAACCTGCGGCATCCGGTGCCTGGCCGTAACTCTGCATCACCCGATGTCCGGCGCAACTTCCCAGCAGCCCTGCGTGCGCGCTGCAGCCTGCTGCCACTCAACCGGTGCCGCCGTCTGCACCGCAACGCAAGCACCTGAGACGGTCGCGCTGCTGCTCTCCACAGGGACAAGCGCGCTCACTCACCCGCCTGCCATCGCGGTCATCGTCGCGGGCCTGCTCTCGCAAAACCCGCGCGCCCGTACCGCCCAGACCATCGACACCTCGCCGCCCGGCAAACTTCGCGCCGCCCATCCCACCCCGCTGCGCGTTTAATACTCCTCCCCGCTGATGAGCCGGGCGCATACGTGCGCGCGGCTGTGTCTTTCTTCTTCACACGGCAGGGATATCTCCACCCATGAGCATTCAAAGTAGCAATCGAAGCAGCAATCGGCGCAGCTTCCTCCAGCGCGCCCTCGGACTCAGCGCCGGTTTCGTGGCTGGGCCAGCCCTCTTCGCCGATGAAGCCACGCATCGCGGACCGGACTCCGGCTCCGCCCGCCCCATTCTCGACCTGGCTCGCAGCGGCACATCCACTGCGCGTAGCAACTCGGCGCGCAATGTCTCCGTCAGCACTCCGGACATCCGCGATCTCCCCTTCACCGTCGAGAACGGCATCAAGGTCTTTCACCTCATCGCCGAGCCGGTAAAGCAATCCATTCTGCCCAATAAAACGCTCGATCTCTGGGGCTTCAACGGCTCCGCGCCCGGGCCCACCATTCAGGTCAACCAGGGTGACCAGGTCCGCGTCATCTTCGACAACCATCTTCCCGAGCCCACCTCCATCCACTGGCACGGCTTTGAAGACCAGGTGCGCTACGACGGCCAGCCTGGCATCTCGCAGCAGCCGGTCGTGCCCGGCGGCCGCTTCGTGTACGAGTTCCACATCCACCAGAGCGGCACCTTCTTCTACCACTCGCACATGTCCATGCAGCAGATGGTCGGCATGCTCGGCGGCTTCATCATGCATCCCGCTGCGCCCTATCAGCCCTCGGTCGATCACGACTTCCTCATCCATCTGCAGGAGTACGCCGTGCTCCCTTCAAGCACCATCCCGAACTCCATGAGCATGGAATACAACTGGCTCGTCCTCAACGGCAAAGCAGGCCCCGCCATTACCCCCATGATCGTGCCGCTGGGCAGCCGCGTGCGCATCCGCTTCGTGAACCTCGGCATGGATCATCACCCCATGCACCTGCACGGACACACCTTCTACATCACCGGCACCGAAGGCGGACGCATCCCCGAGACGGCGTGGTGGCCCGGCAACACCGTGCTGGTCGGCGTAGCGCAGGCGCGCGATATCGAGTTCGTCGCCAATAATCCCGGCGACTGGATGGTCCACTGCCATCTCCCCCACCACAACATGAACCAGATGGCCTCCACTGTCGGCCGCATGACGCGCGCGAACGGAATGCCAATCGGTATAGACATGAAAAGCGGCATGGGCATGCTGCAGGGCAATCCCCCCGTCCCCATGGGCGACGACTACGGCCCCTCGCTCGGCCGCGGCATGGGTGTTGCCGCCGACAGCGACATGGCCACCACCAACGGACCGCTCTCGCAGCACACCATGCACCAGGCCATGCCGGAAATGCAGATGCAGCCGGACGAGATCGCGCCCAACGCCAACCGCGTCCCCAACTTCCCGCAGGATGCCTTCATGGAGGGATCGATGATGAACATGGACGCGATGGTCGCCACGCCCGCGAACGCCGGCCTGCTCCCGGGATGGAGCGCGCAGATGCAGGGCATGATGACGCTGCTGCGCGTCCTGCCCCAGCCCGACTACGACCGCATGATGGCGTCCATTCGTAACTACGAGGGAGACAAACACCGAACCGCTGGCATGGACATGAAGGGAGGCAGCCGATGAAGCTCCTTCTTGCTGCGCTCCTCATCGCCGCTCCCTGCGCATTCGCGCAACAGCAATCCATGCCGAACATGCAGATGCCATCCGCATCGTCCTCCAATCCCGCCGCCCAGCTTCCAGCCGCCCAGCAACCAGCCACCCCGTCCGACCCCGGCATCGGTGCGCCGCTTACCGGCGTACCGCTCACCCTCGACGCACTTCTCACAGCTGCCCGCACCCACAACCCCACACTTCGTGCCGCCCAGGCCGCCATCGCCGAAAGCGCCGGCCAGGCCAGACAGGCAGGCATGCTTCCCAACCCTGTCATCGGCTACGAGGGCGACCAGATCCGCGGTGGCTCTTACGGCGGTGGGGAGCAGGGAGGCTTCGTCCAGCAGACCATCCCGCTCGGTGGCAAGCTCGGCCTGCGCCGTGATGTCTACCGCGCACAGCAGCGCACCGGCGAAGCCTCACTTGCCGCGCAGCAGCAGCGCGTCGAAGCCGATCTCGAAAGCAGCTTCTACGCCGCACTCGCACTCCAGCAGGAGATCGCAACCCGCAAGCAGCTCAGCGCCATCGCCGCCGATGCCGCCCAGACCGCGCGCCAGCTCGCCAATGTCGGCCAGGCCGATACCCCGGATGTCCTGCAATCTGAAGTCGAGCAGGAGCAGGCGGCGCTCGACACCCTCACCGCCCAGCGCCGCTACATCGCAGCCTTCCATCAGCTCACCGCCATCGCGGGCCAGCCCGATCTGCCGCTCACGCGCCTCGCCGGCGACCTCGACGCATCTCCCGCGCAACCGCCATCACTCGATGCCATGCTCGAGCAAAGTCCTGCCGTCGCGCGCGCCGATCAGGCCGTGCACGCAGCGGAAGCGCAACTGCGCAGCGCCCGCCGCGAGATCGTTCCCGACCTCACCCTCCGCGCCGGCGAACAATGGAGCGGCGAACTGGTTCGACAGAACCCGAATATCGCCGCCGGCGCGCAGTCCTTCGCCTCCGCCTCCATCGATCTGCCGCTCTGGAATCGCAATCAGGGCAGCATCGCCAGCGCCCAGGCCACCGTCGAGCGCCGCAAAGGCGGAAGCGCAGCGCGTCCGTCTCGAGCTGCGTCACTCTGCCGCGCCGCTCATCGAGCAGTACAACATCGCCGCCACGCAAGCCGCTCGCTATCGAGAGGATCTGCTGCCGCGCGCTCAGCGTGCCTACGACCTCTATCGCGACCGCTACCGCCAGATGGCCGCTGCCTATCCGCAGGTGCTGGTCTCGCAGCGCACACTCTTCCAGTTGCAGCTCGCCTACATCCAGTCGCTCGGCGAGCTATGGCAGTCCTCGGCGCAGTTGCGTCATTTCACGCTCAGCGGCGGGCTGGCTTTGTCGGGTGATCGTTAAAGGCGAATTTTGCTAGGGAATCATCCCTGTGCCGGCGCGCTTTGTCCGCGAAGCCATCCCCAGCAGTGCATGAATCTCGTGCAGCAGCGCGGGCGGGCCCTCCAGGCTCTCCATCGACGCATCGGAATGCACGGAACACGATCCCGGCTGGCCTACTTGCAGGACCAGCACCTTAGCTTCAGGAGACGCCGTGCGCACCATCTCGATGACCGCTTCGCATTCTGCCTCCGGCACCGACTGGCAGATGAGAACAAGATCCAGCGCGCAGCGCGACACGAGTTCCGACAGGCAGGCAAGGTCCTCGCACCGATCGACAAGGAACTCCCTACCGAGAATGCGCTCCCGGGTGTAGAGGAGCATTTCATCGTGTCCGTAACAAAGGACGCGTGGACAACGTGGCGCCATGGGTAACCTTATCTCCGAGGGAGCCTTCAGCTATCCCCGAGCCAGAATCGCTCAGGTAACTCGGACTCTGCGCTTTCTCGCGGATAACTTATGTCCGTTGGACGACAAAGTCGAGTTTTTTGGCTTTTCGCTTCTTCTACACCTCTTCGCAAGATTGGCTATGTCGTGCAGGTGACATAGCCGGGCCTTTATTTGCCTCTTCGAGGTGCAGTTTCGCTGTAGTCTGGAGATACGGACGCAATCCCTCTCCACCCCCCCAAATGGTGAGCCTCCTTTGCGCGTCGCAGAGGAGCAATTATGAACGCCCATCCTTCCAATTCCATCCTGAACGGCCTTCCCAGGCAGTTCGATGAATTTCGCGCCAGGCTCAATGCGGTGCCGCTCCCCGTCGGTATGGCCCTCTATGAGGCGCATGAGACTCCCAAGTTTGCGCATTTCCTCACCTCGGGCATCGCCTCCGTCGTGACCACCATGCAGGACGGCGGTTCCGTCGAGACCGGCATGTGGGCCAGGGAAGGCCTGGCGGAGTGCATGCATCTTTCTGGCAGCGACCGCGTGCCCAGCCGCTGCTTCATGCAGATGGGTGGCAGCGCGCTGCGCATGCCCTATGCCGATCTCGCGCGCGACGTAGATAGTCTGGAGCCATTGCGTGCCGCCATCAACCGCAGCATCCAGACCCAGGCTCTTATCCTCGGCCAGCTTGTCGCCTGCAACCGTCTGCACGAAGTCGAGGAGCGGCTTGCCCGTTGGCTGCTGATGCTGCAGGACCGCACGCAGGGGGACGAACTCCTCATCACGCAGGAGTTTCTGGCAGAGATGCTTGGCTCCCGCCGCACCACCGTCACCCTGGCAGCGGGCGCGCTGCAGCGCATCGGCCTGATCGAGTACCAGCGCGGCCACGTCCGCATTTTGGACCGTGAACGCCTCGAAAGCGCCGCCTGCGAGTGCTATCCCGTGATCCGGAAGCTCTCGAACGGACTGGTTGGCTGAGCCGCTAACTGACCCGCCTGACTCTGCTGGATCCCGATGCCCGAAAGTGTCATTCCGAACGGAGCGAAAGCAAAATCAAGGATCTGCTGTGCGCTCGCGCAATCCGCTACAGCAAACGTGAGCGACCAAAGGGAAGCGAACCCAGCGGAATGCGCCGCAGGCGCAGTCGCCTGGGACGGCCAGTCCCCTAGGTAAACGATTGTTTCTGATTCCGGACCCTTGACATCGCGGCCAGCCCTCTGGCCCAATGTCTCCGGCCATCTTTCGCCGCAGCACCCGCTCTCAAATAAACTGCTTCCTCCACAGGAAGGTGATCGTGAAAAAGACCTACTGTCTTGGCACTCTGCTGCTCAGTGTTCTGATGACTGCACCGCTCGTGCTCCATGCCTCGCAGTCGTACTATCCCGTCAAGCTCGACGACCCCACTGCGGTTTATCTGACGAAAGACAACTTCCCGGTTCACGCCGACGGCGTCACCGACGACAGCGAAGCCATCCAGGCCGCCATCGACAAGGTGGAAGACGAACACGGCGAAGGCATCCTCTTCGTTCCGGAAGGGAAGTACCGCATCACCCGCACCATCTATGTGTGGCCCAGCGTGCGCATCATCGGCTACGGGGCCACGCGGCCGGAATTTCTGCTCGCGGACAACACGCCCGGCTACCAGCAGGGCATCGGCTACATGTTCTTCTTCACCGGTGGACGCCCCGAAGGCCGCCACTGGCACTGGCGGACGCCCACCAATGTCGTTCGGCCCGCCCTTTGAAGGCACGGTGCCGCTTACCAACAAAGTTGTCGATGCCAACCCCGGCACCTTCTACTCCGCCATGAGCAACATCGATTTCGACCTCGGCGACGGCAACCCCGCCGCGGTCGCCATCCGCTTCCACGTTGCGCAGCACTGCTTCCTCACCCACATGGACTTCCATATCAAGTCCGGCCTTACCGCGCTCAAGGACGTCGGCAACGAAGCCGAAGATCTCCATTTCTACGGCGGCGACTACGGCATCGTGACCATCAAGCCGTCGCCCGGCTGGCAGTTCACGCTGCTCGATTCCACCTTTGAAGGACAGCGCAAGGCCGCCATCAGCGAGCACGAAGCTGGCCTCACCCTCGACCACGACAGTTTCCGCAATGTGCCGGAGGCCATCGACATCGATCCTCATTACTACGAAGAGCTGTGGGTCAAGAACACGCGTTTCGAGAACATCAGCGGCCCCGCCATCACCATCAGCAACGAGAACAACCCCCGCACCGAGATCAATCTCGAAGACATTCATGCCATCACGTGCCGGTCTTCGCCATGCTGCGCGCGAGCGGGCAGAAGACCTCCGGTCCCGCTGAAGACTACCTCGTCAAGACCTACTCTCACGGCCTCAACATTCCCGCGCCCGGCCTGGTCGGCGCGATCGGCACCAGCTTCGACGCCCATCCCGTGCACACGCTTCCTGCGGAAGGCAGCAATATCATCGCCGCCCTTCCGCCGGCCGATACCTGGACCAATCTCCGCACTCTCGGCGTAAAAGGTGACGGTGTCAGTGACGATACCGCCGCCATCCAGAAGGCCATCGACGAGCATCGCGTCCTCTACATCCCGGAAGGCCGCTACGTCGTCACCAACACGTTGCATCTCAAGCCAGACACGGTCCTCATCGGCCTGCATCCCAGCATGACGCAGTTCGACATCCTCGATGGCACGCCAGCCTTCCAGGGCCCCGGCGCGCCTGTGCCGCTGATCGAAACACCCAAAGGCGGCCACAACATCGTCGTGGGCATCGGCCTCTACACCAACGGCATCAACGACCGCGCCGTCGGCGCGCTCTGGCAGTCCGGCGCCGACTCGCTGATGGACGATGTGCGCTTTCTCGGCGGTCACGGCACCAATGCCGCTGACGGCTCGCGCGTCAATCCCTACAACAACACCCACACCGCCGATCCCGACCTCCATCGCCGATGGGACGCGCAATATCCCAGCCTCTGGGTCACCAACGGCGGCGGTGGCACCTTCGCCGACATCTGGACGCCCAGCACCTTCGCGCAGGCTGGCCTGTATGTCTCCGATACCACCACCCCCGGCCGCGTCTACGAGCTCTCCAGCGAGCATCACGTTCGCAACGAAGTGAAGCTCGATCGTGTGGAGAACTGGGAGATCGTCGCGCTGCAGACCGAAGAGGAGCGCGGTGAGAGCGCCTTTGCGCTGCCGCTCGAAATCTCCCGCTCCCGTAACATCACCGTCGCCAACTATCACGGATACCGCGTCATCAGCAGCTATCAGCCCTTCTGCTGCGCGGTCAAAGTCTCCGAGTCGTCGAACATCCGCATCCGCAACATGCACACGGACAGCAACAGCAAGGTCGCCTTCGACAACTCACTCGTCGACTCGACAACTCATGCCGAAATCCGTCCGCGCGAGTTCGCCTCGCTGGATATTCCGGCAATTCGACATTCCCGGCACTGCAAAGGCGCAGCCTCAAGAACACCGCCGCTTCCGTACTCGCCCCCGGCGCACACGTCGAGCGCCTCGCCACCGGCTTCTTCAACATCTCCGGCGCCGCAACCGACAATGACGGCCAGCTCTATTTCGTCGATGCGCACTGGCAGCGCATCTATCGCTGGGATCCCAAAACGCGCGAAGCTGTCATCGTCCGCGACACTGCCGCTTGAGCCCGTCAACCTCGTCTTCGACAAGGCAGGCAATCTTCTCGTCGTCTCCTACGCAGGGAAGGGAACCGTCTACAGCTTCCGTCCCGATGCGCCACTCGACCAACTCACCATGCTCACCGCCGAGCCCTCCGCGCCGCGCCCCGGCATGACCCCCGTGCGCGCCGTCGACGCATGGGAGGCAGAAGGCATCGCCACCCCGCGCCCCTGGCAATTCATCTCGCCCGATCGCACCCTTTACATTCCCGCTGCGGAGGACTTCATGCAGGGCACGCTCTCCTGGGGCACCAAGATGGCCGACATCCTGCACGGCTTCGGCCTCGCCAAAGCCACTCCCGGCCAGCCCTTCTATGTCAGCGACGAGGCCCAGGAGAAGACCTACAAAGTAAACGTAACCGACACCAGGCACGATATCCGACATGCAGCTCTTCGCCGATACCGGCGGGGAAAGTGTCATCCAGGACAAGGCCGGCAACGTCTATCTTGCCGCTGGCCAGGTCCAGGTCTTCAGCCCGGATGGCAAGCTCATCGGCCGCATCGACGTTCCCGAGCGGCCCATCGATCTCGTCTTCGGCGGTCCGGATCACCGCACGCTCTTCATCCTTACCCACGCCTCGCTCTATGCGGTACGAACAAAGATCGCTGGTTAACCGATCGTCTTTTGCGGATTGCGCCCCGACTTGCGCCCGGACTTGCGTCCGGACAGCTTCGCCACAAAGTAAAGTGGCAGCCCCGCCACCGCGATCAACATCGCGAAGCTCAATGCGGACATCCCTGCCACCGTCTCTGTGCGTGAGGCGTAGAGCGCGTACGCCGTCAGTGCGGCAGGGCTGAGCCCGAGAAGAATCGGGACCCAGTCCGGGCCTGGAATACGGAAGGGACGCGCAAGCTCCGGCTCTGTGCGGCGCAGCACCACCAGCGCGACGAACTCCAGGATCATCGACAAGCCCCACAGCAAAAGATCGATCGTGATCAGCCGTTCAAAGGAAAATCCCAGCGCCAAAGCCCAGCACGCCCCACAGGCCAGCACCGCGACCCACGGAGATCCGTTGCGCAGCTTCTTGGTAAAGACAGCGGGAAGAAATCCATCCTCGGCCAACGCATGCGGCAGCCGTGTGTAGGAGAGTGTCAGGTTGCTGAAGCTGCCAAAATCATCGATCACCCCGGCAACAACCACCGCGAGCGCCAGCATTGGCCCGCCCAGCGCACGCGCCGCATCCACCCATGCGCCCGTCGAGAAACGGGCTGCCGGAATCCCCGCCCACGCCACTGCCGCAATCGGGATGATGTAGGTCAACATAATCATCACCACCGCCAGCAGGATCACGCGCGGGTAGTTGCGCTGCGGATCTTCCACCTCATTCGCAACTGTCGTCGCGTTGTCCCATCCCATGTAGTTCCACATCGCCACCATGATGGCGATTGAAAAATCTGTGTGGGCGGGACGCGCCAGCGACGCATGTCCT
Organism: uncultured Acidobacteriaceae bacterium; assembly: GCA_963815025.1. GTDB lineage: Bacteria > Acidobacteriota > Terriglobia > Terriglobales > Acidobacteriaceae > KBS-83. The sequence continues at coordinate 561,849 of CAWFFD010000004.1, forward strand.
CCAAACTGGCCATGCACTCCCAGCCATCCGACATACACGGCGATGCCCACCAGAACCACGTAAGGCGAGATCGAGACTGCCCAAAGCTTCACCGAGCCCTCGCCCACCGCGGCAGCGCCGCGCAGATTCCAGAGCACGGCTCCCACCACGATGGACAGCTCCAGCGCAATCGCTCCATGCCCCCGCGTCACGGCCGGAGCAATCCTTCCCAGGTACAACACAAACGTCGTGGGATAGATGGCCATGTCGAAGACCGAGGAGGCCAGCGAAAGCCACGCCTCCTGAAATCCCCAGAAGGGTCCAAGCGCGCGCCGCACCCACGCATAGAAGCCGCCCTCGGCCGGCACCGCCGCAGCCAGTTCGCCCAGCATCAGCGCCGTGGGAAAGCTCCAGAAGAACGGCAGCAGCAGCAGCAACAGCAGCGCATGCCCATAGCCGCCAAAGCCGATGATGTCTTCCAGGTCATACGGCCCGCCCGACACCATGAAGTAGGTAGCGGCCAGCAGAGGAAGCAGGCGAAGCTTGCGGAGTCCGGTTTTCAAGTCGCCGGCGGCGAGCGCTGGATGACAGGCATGGATGGACTCTATCGCAAGGTCTGCTTCCTGACTGCCTTTTCCGCGCCGCTTCTGTGTGCATAGAATGCAAGCGGAGAGTCACCCCGTGCCCACTCTCGTCTCCATTCTCATTGCCGATCTGCGCTATGCTCTCCGCCAGTTGCGCCGCGCCCCCGGCTTCGCCATCGCCGCGGTGCTCACGCTCGCTCTCGGCATCGGCGCCACCACCGCGGTCTACAGCGTCGCCTATGGCGTACTCATCGACCCCTTCCCCTACCACGACATCAAGACGCTCGCCACGCCGCAGATATGCATGCCCGATCAGCCGCGCTGCTCCTGGCGCATCTACACGGCCAGCCAGGTCGCGCAGATCGCGCAACGGACGGACATCTTCACCGGCGTCGCGGCCTCCGCTCCCGATCACGTCACGCTGATGGGCCGCGGCGCGCCGGAACGCCTGCGCGGCAACTACATCACGGCCAACACCTTCGCTGTCCTCGGCGTCCAGCCCATCATCGGCCGCGCCTCCGCGGATCTCGATGTCCAGCCCGGCCACGGCGAAGTCGCTCTCATCAGCTATCGCTTCTGGCAGCGCCACTTCGGCGGCAAGCCGTCGGTTCTCGGCACGGTCATCGATGTCGAGCATCGCTCCCGCACCATCATCGGTGTCATGCCGCAGCGCTTTCTCTGGCGCGGCGCCGATCTGTATCTCCCCATCCCCGTCGCCAGCGATGCTGACAGGGAAGGCCCGGGCCGCTATGCGTTGGTCGGGCGCGTTCGTCCCGGCGTCACCAGCGCGCAGGCAGCCACCGCGCTGCAACCGCTCTTCGAGGACTTCCGCAAGACCAACCCCGCCGCCTATCCGGCAAAGATGCGCGTCAGCCTCATGCCCTTTGCGCAGATGTTCGCCTCCAATCTGGATGACGTTCTGCAACTGCTGCTGGGCGCTGTCGTGCTGCTGCTGCTCATCGCCTGCGCCAATGTCTCCAGCCTTCTGCTGGCGCGTGCGGTCTCGCGCGAACGCGAGTTCGCCGTACGTTCCGCCATCGGCGCCTCGGCATGGCGGCTGGCGCGCGCCGCCTTCACGGAGTCGCTCGCGCTCGCTCTCATCGCGCTTCCCGTCGCGCTCCTTTTCGCCTACGCAAGCCTGCAACTCATCCTCCGCATCGTCCCGCCGGAGACCATTCCGGACGAGGCCGTCGTCTCGCTCAACCTTCCCGTTCTGCTCGCCTCGCTCGGCATCGCCTGTGCCACCATCCTCATCTTCGGCATGGCTCCGGCATGGCGCAGCTCACGGCCGCATCTCGTCTCTGCCATGCAGAGCACGGCGCGCTCCTCCGCAGGCCGCACGCAACAGCGCCTGCTCAGCGGCTTCGTCGTCACGGAGATCGCACTCTCCCTCGCGCTGCTGACCCTCGCCGGCCTCATGATTCGCTCGCTCGCCGCGCTGGAATCGGTACCGATCTCGTATGACGCCGACCATACGCTCGTGGTCGGTGTTCCTCTGGGCGCGGATCACTACCCCGACGCTGACTCGCAGAACCACTTTTATCGTCAGCTCCTGGACCGCACAGGCCAGCTTCCCGGCGTGCGCGCTGCGACCATCGACGGCTCATGGCCGCTGATCGATGCAAATGGAATGCGCGCACAGATTCAGGGCCAGCCCATGGACCAGCGGTACAACGCGCTCCATCTCGTCGATCCGTCCTTCCTTGCCGTATCTGGCCGCAAACTGCTCACGGGCCACTTCATCGACCAACGCGAAATCGATCAACACGCGCAGGAGATGGTTGTTTCGGAAAGCTTCGCGCGCCGTTATCTCAGCGGAACTGTCCTCGGCCGCATCGTGCACCTCCCACAGTTCCGCCCCGATCGCCAGCATCCCCTCGCGAACGATGCCTTCACCATCGTCGGTGTGGTCAAAGATGTGCCGGTCTTTGCCTCCTATCTCGAAGGCTTCCCGGAAATGTTTGTGCCTTACAGCGTCGCGCCCCAGGCGACCGGTATCCTTCTGGTCCGGGCCGCCGTCCCGCCGGAGACGCTCATCTCGCCCCTGCGCGGCATAGTCAGGGATATGGATAAGGACGTGCCCATCACCGACGCGATGAGTCTGCGCCAGATCCTCGACATGTATGGCTATGCCGGACCACGCTTCGCTCTCGCGCTCTTCAGTAGCTTTGCTGCTGCCGCTATGCTGCTTACGCTGGTCGGCATCTATGGCGTGCTCGCATTTGTCACCGCGCAGCGCACAAAAGAGATCGGCATCCGCATCGCGCTCGGCGCTCGGCCCCTGCATGTCATCTGGATGGTCGTCCGCCAGGCAGCCGTCCTAGCGGCCATCGGTGTCGCGGTCGGTCTGCCGCTGGCTCTCGTGGCCGGGCATTTCGCGCAGGGCGAGCTCATCCACACCTCGCAGCGCGACCCGCTCACGCTGCTCGCCGCCATCTGCATACTGCCGCTGCTCGCACTCACCGGAACATTGCTGCCCGCGCGCCGCGCCACCGCCATCAATCCCACCGAAGCCCTGCGCGCGGAGTAGCGCTTCTGCAAATCCGTTCAGCGTCCCTTTCGCGGCAGGTCGATACCGTACGCGCGCTCACCGCCCTCGGTCACTGCGAAAAACGTCACCAGAGTGCCGGGAGGCCGAAAATAAATGCCAGCGTCCGCCACGCCACGCTGCGATGATTTTGCGCCCGCATACCCGCAAAACTGACATTGGCCAGCACCCAGAGCCCCGAAATGCCAGTGTCGCGAATCTGCAGCGGAGTATTCGTTTGCTGGGCCAGGGCGGTAGAGGCGCAAGAGAAGCCGACGAATGCGAGAGCCGCAAGACCGCGGAAACGATGAATGACCTTCACGCGATTGGCCCCGTAAAAAGCGAAAGGGCGAACTCCCTTGCGGGTGCTCGCCCTCTCTATCCGATATTTGCGAAGATCCGGATTCGGCATCCAGATCACAACAGCTTGCCATTTCAGTCCGGTAAGGTGCTGCAGGCCTCGCGGCCGCGCTCTCCCTACCCTCCATCATCGCGTCCGTCGTATGAGCTTTCTTGGTTTCATCCCAATGCTTCCAGTTTCCTGAACGCCTTGTGAGTTCCGTTGCCGGTTCTCTCGGATGACCCTCGTCTGCTCTCTTCTATTGGAAGATTTCTCCTCCGTTGTTTTGAATATTAGCGCTGATCGGCCGCGACGCTAGAGGCTCTCGCAGATTTTGTCGGTGGAAATGGCGGCAGCAATTGTGGGAAATGCAGAATCTGCTCCATGCCTCGTGCAAACTCGCATCGCACGCTATCGCCAAACGGAAACAATCAATCCTCCCGCAACGATCAGCGCCCCGCCCACCATGACTGCGGGCGTCGGTATGGTGCGGAAAAAGATGTAATTGGTGGCCTGGAAGACCACGAACAGCGTCGCGACATACATCCCGGTGACGGCTGCAAACTCCACCGGCGCCAAATTGAGCGACGTGCCGTAGAGCGTAAGCAGGACCCCGCCGATAAGAAACAATCCAACGCGCGCCGGAGACGCCGCACGGTGTAAGGCAATCCGTATCACCGCATCCCCGGTTGACTCAAGGATCGTAGCGATGAGAACAAACAGGAAAATCCTCATGAACCCATGCTATCGGAGGCAAGCCGCAGGCCTGCATCTCTGCAAGGAAACCTGTCCACTGCCGAACATCACTGCGCGGTCCCGGACAATTCGATCGTTCCCGCTGCCAACAATCCAGGCGGTTTTCCTGGAATCTAACCAATCGCTCCTGGCACGCTGGTTGCTCGATATGCTGTGTGGGGATTCCTATGTCCGCCCTCTTTGCCGACCTTCGCTATGCCTTCCGCCAGCTCCGCCACAACCCCGGCTTCGCCCTCTTGGCCATCGGCGTTCTCGCTCTTGGCATCGGTATCAGCACTGCCATGTGCACGGTGTTGCGCGGCGTCCTCTTTCGTCCCGTGCCTTTTCCGCATCCGCGGACGCTGGTCACCATTGTTGAGCCACGTGGTCCTGTTCCGGTGTTCTGGAGCGTGAACGCGCGTGACTTCCGCGACTGGCAGAAGGCCCAGCATTCCCTCGGTCAGCTTGCCTGGCGGCAGGGCCTCATGGGCACCGTAGAATCTCCCGTCGGCATGCAGCGCATCAACCGCGACGCCGTCTCTGCCGGCTTCTTCTCTACCCTCGGCACTCGTCCCATGCTGGGCCGCGACTTCACCGCCAATGACGAAACGCGGCAGACCCACACCGTCATCCTCAGCTATCCCGTCTGGCACTCTGCCTTCCATGATGATGCGTCCATACTCGGGCGCAGCATTCGGCTGGACAAGGTCAGCTACCAGGTCATCGGCATCATGCCGCGCAACTTCACCTTTCCCATCTGGGACGACAACGCGGTCTACACGCCGCCCGGCTGGGGGCCAACCTCAGGCAAGGAGGATGACAACGGCTCGCTTGAGGTCATCGGCCGTTTGCGCACCGGCGTCTCCGTTGAGCAGGCGCAGGCGGAGCTCTCCGCCATCCAGGCCAACATCGCCCGCACCCGCACCACGCCGGACGGTCCGCCGCCGGACCACGTCCTCATCCGCCGCTGGTGGGACACCGTCGTCGGTGACGTCCGTCCCCCGCTGTTCGCCTTCGCTGCCGCCGTTCTGCTGGTATGGCTGGTCGCCTGTGCCAACGTTGCCAGCCTGCAGCTCACTCGCAACTCCGGACGGGAGCGCGAACTCGCGATCCGCAGCGCGCTCGGCGCCGCCCGCAGCCGCATCGTACGCCAGCTCCTTACGGAATGCCTGCTGCTCTCTGCGTTCGCCAGCGCACTCGGCGTCGGCCTCTCCATCGCTTTGCTGCGCATCATTCAGCACACGCTCCTGCGCAGCGTCTCCTCCACCGGCGCGGATTCGCTCCACATCGATTCCGTCGTCCTCACCGCCGTGGTAGCTCTCACATTCGCGTCCACACTACTCTTCGGCTTGCTCCCCGCGCTCTCTGCCGCGCGTTCCGGCGCACAACAGGGCCTGCAGGCCAAGGCGGGCGGTGCCACACATCGTCAGAGCCGTTTGCGCGACATCCTCATCGCCGCCGAGCTCTCCGTCACCGTCCTGCTGCTCGTCGCCTCCGGACTTCTGCTGCGCTCGCTCCAGGATCTGCGCCATGTCCCGCTCGGTTTCCGCACCGACAACATCCTCACCACCTCGATGTCGATGGAACCCAGCCGCTACGATCATCGGAGCGTCGATCTGACCCTCTACCAGCCGCTCATCGCGCGCCTGCGCCAGCTTCCCGGCGTCGACTCGGTCGCCGTCAGCTCCACCACGCCGCTCAACCGCAGCTTCACCATGAACGGCATGTTCGAGATCGCCGGCAGCAAGAATGTCCGTCCGGAAGACAAGCCCCAGGGCAACATGCGCTTCGCCAGCCCGGATTTTCCCGCCACCTTTGGCATCACCATCGAGCGCGGCCGTTTCTTTGAGCAGGCGCTGGACACGCCGGACTCGCAGCCTGTGCTCGTCGTCAACCGAGCCTTCGTCAGCCGCTATCTCCGCGGCCTCGACCCGCTGGCCGTCCACCTCTCCATGGGCGAGGGCGCGTGGTCGTCCGTCCCCCTCGTGGGCGTCATTGCCGACACGCATGACGATACCGTCGCCGGCGATCCCTCTCCCGCCATCTATCTCTCCACCACCCAACTCGGCCCGAAACATATCTTCAATTCCCTCGCCGCCACCTTCGCCCAGATTGCTGTTCGCACCCGCACTCCGCTCGATCTGACCTCGGCCATCCATCACGCACTGCGTGAGGTCGCGCCAGAGATCCCGCTCAGCGATGTGCAGACCATGCAGCAGATTGTGGCCGACTCCCTCGGCTCGCAAACGCTCGCGGCGCGCCTCATCTCCCTCTTTGCCGCTGCCACTCTGCTCATCGCGGTCGTCGGCCTCTACGGTCTTATCGCCTACTCCGTTCGCCAGCGCACGCGCGAGATCGGTATCCGCATGGCGCTGGGCGCGCAGCGCTCGCAGGTCGTCACGCTGTTTCTGCGGCGCGCTCTCACCCTGGTCGGCGCCGGGCTCGTGCTTGGCCTTATCGCATCTCTCTTTGCTGCCCGTCTCCTGCGCAGCTATCTCTACGGCGTCCACGCACACGACCCGCTCACGCTCTTCGGCGTCAGTATCGTGCTTCTTCTCTGTGCAGGACTTGCCGCATGGTTGCCATCGCACCGAGCCGCCACCATCGAACCCAGCGAGGCACTGCGCGCTGAATAACTCGACCTTGTCGCATTGCACAGCATTCCCATTCGGGGCAGAACGAGAAAATCGCGCTCAGAAAGTTGGCGTGTCACTCCGCTCAAATTGTTATCCTGAAAGTAGGGCAATCTGCCGCGAAGTTCATCAGGGATTGATGCCCACACTAAGTCCAATGGGGAGACGAATTTAGCGTTAAGTTCAATGGATGGACGAATTTAGCCTCGGGACATGCCTTAACCCGCTCATTCGAGGCGGTTTGCAAGCCAGCCTCCCGTGACGGGAGGGGGGAGGGGTGGGGTGCCGTGGCCCTCCCACAACTCTTAGCGTGAGCGACCAAAGGAAGCGAACCGGGCAACTCGCGCCAGAGGCGCATCCGCCCGTGTGGCGAACACTCACTCCGCGTGCAAGATAGTTTCGAAGAGCAGGACGCTCAGTACCGTGAAGATGATGTCGTAGCCCACCAGCATCTTGATCCATAGCCCCGGATCGCTCTCCCCGGTGAGCACATCGCTGGTTGCCAGCACCATCGCCAGCAACGCTGGAATGAAGATCGGGAAGAGCACCAGCGGCAGCAGCAGCTCGCGCGATCGCGACCGCAGCGAAAGCGCCGCGAAAAAGACGCCGTTCGCCACCAGCGCCCAGCTTCCCAACGGCAGGATGACGAAGAACAGCCAGCCCTCTCCCAGCGGGTGCAGGTTGTAAAAGATGGCGAAGACCGGCGTCAGCACTGCTTCGACGATCAGCACAAAGATGAAATTCGCCAGCACCTTCGCCAGGTAGAGCGCGCTGGCCGGTGCCGGCGCCATGCGCTGCGCATCCAGCACATTGCCGCGCAGCTCGCGCGACCACGCCTGGTTCAGCGCCTGCACCGCGGCAAAGAGCACCGCGACGCACATCACCCCGCCGGCATACTGCCGCGAGCTCTCCCGCGTCGGATCGAACGCGAGCGAGAAGAGCACGACGACCAGCAGCGCGTAGAACAGCATCGACTGCATCGCGTCCTTCGCGCGCCACTCGATGCGGAGGTCCTTTCGCAGATGCGCCCACAGAGCGCCGATCACGCGTGGTCCTTGCTTATGTCAACAACGGTTGCGCCGGTCGCGCGCAGGTAGTCCGCTGGAGAGAGCACGATCTGTACCCCGCGATGCCCGGCCGAGACCGAGATCACGTCGAAGAGCTCGATCGTCTCATCGGCGAACGCGGGATAAGCCTTTTTGGCCCCAAACACGGTGACGCCGCCACGAATGTACCCAGTCAGCGGCTGCACATCCTTGAGCGAGGCCATCTCCGCCTTGCGCACCCCGGCCGCCCGCGCCAGCTTCTTGAAATCCAGCTCCCCATCACCCGGAACCACCGCGAAGACGTATTCGCCGACGCCAACCGCGCACAGCAGCGTCTTGAAAACCTGCTCCGCGGGCATGCCGATCTTCGCCGCCACCGTAGTCGCGCGCAGGTCTTCCGGATCGACTTCGTACTCCTGCAAGGTGTACGCGATGCCGAGACCATCGAGAATGCGCGCCGCATTGGTTTTCATCGTGTCTCCGGATGTCGCACATCGACGTCGGCTCCAGTGGTCTGCAGCGCACCGCTACGCATCATGAGCACGACATCGGCCATCGGCTCAGCCAGCTCGCGCTGGTGCGTGGTCAGCACAATCGTCCGGCCGGCGCGGCGCAGCTCTGCGACCAGCGCAAGCATGCGCTCCGCACTGGCGCGGTCCATGTTGGAGAAGGGCTCGTCCAGCAGCAGCAGCTCCGGCTGGGACAGCAGCACGCGCGCCAGCGAGGTCCGCTGCCGCATACCCTGCGAGTACTGCGCCACGGGCCGTGCCAGCGCGGGATCGAGCCCAACCATGCGCAGCGCCTTATCCGGGGTGAGACAAGCCTGAGCCCCCTGCTGGCCGGTGTAGAGTCTCGCTGTGTACTCCAGATTCTCGCGGGCCGTCAGTTCGTCGTAGAGCATCGCGGCGTGACTCATGTAGCCGATGCGTCCATGTACCTCTGCCGCTGGGCGGCCGAGCACACGCACCGTGCCCAGCGTCGGGCGCAGCAGACCGGCAAGCACGCGCAGCAGCGTGGACTTGCCCGCCCCGTTCTCACCCAGCAGCAGATAGCAGCGTGCCGGCTCAAAGGTGGCGCTCACATGGCGCAGGGCGGCGAAGCGTCCATAGAGCTTGGACACGTCCTGCACTGTGGCGACGGCTGGCATAGGCTCCCGCAGTATAGCGGGCAACTCAGTTGCTGCTGGAGGAAGCGGGCGTGCGCAGGGCGGCGGTCTTATCCGGAGCCGCGGGAGCAGGCGCTGCGCCGGGCTTTGCAGGCGCATACTTGGACGCGCACTTGGCCTGCAGCTCCGTGGCGCGGAAGACGCCATCGCGGCCGTAGGTGCCGATGGCCAGCGCCTGCGCATTGTCCTTGAAGGTATCGGGTGGCGGCTCCACGCCGGCATACTGCACCGGCAGCCGCTTGCCCAACTCCACTAGCACGAACTGCGCATGTGTGCCGTTGCGCTCGATCGACCCGGGTGCCACGTTGCCGGCTACGCGCAGGTGCCGCGTATACGCCTGGGTGCCCATGTTCTGCAGCTCAGTAATCGTGACGTAGTAGCTCTTGTTCGACTGGACGCCACTCACGGCCAGCCAGGCGATGACACCGAGAACCACCACGACGGCCAAACCTATGCGGAATGATTGCGAGCGCTGTTGCATGGGGTGTTCTCAGAGTAGGTTGTTAGCCGGACGAGCGTCAAGCCGGGCTTAGATGCGGTTCACTCCATATGGCTGCAAGAGTCATGGCGCCTGCGGACGCCGCTATAATCGGGAGAAAGTCACGTGTATTCGTGAGCGCTCCGGGCGCGTTCCGGTTACCGTGTTGAGGAGATGCGATGAGCCACAACGCAGAACACGAGAGTTACGCCACCACAGAGATTCTGAAGCCGCGCGCTCAATGGATCGAGAAACGCCGCGCCGAAGTGGAGAACTCTGGCGATCGCAACGTCTCCCAGATGCACTATGCCCGGCTGGGCCGCATTACCGAGGAGATGCAGTTTGTCGCCAGGCGGGAAGGTCTGGACGCGGAGCTGATCCGTGCTGAGATTGCAGCAGGCCGCCTCATCATCCCGGCCAACATCAACCATCCTGAGCTGGAACCGATGGCGATCGGCGTAGCATCGCGATGCAAGATCAACGCCAACATCGGCAACTCCGCCGTGACCTCGAACATCGACGAGGAACTCGCCAAGCTTCATACTGCGGTCAGTTTTGGCGCCGATACAGTGATGGATCTCTCGACCGGCGGAAGCATTCCGGAGATACGCGAGGCCATCCTGCGCCATTCACCGGTGCCCATCGGCACCGTGCCGATCTATGAGGCACTGAATCGGGTCAAGCGCCTCGAGGACCTGAACATCGATGTGTATCTCGAAGTCATCGAGGAGCAGGCCGAGCAGGGTGTGGATTACTTCACCGTCCATGCCGGTGTGCTGGTCCAGTACATACCCATGGTGGCCAGCCGCATCACCGGAATCGTCAGCCGCGGCGGCGCCATCCTGGCGCAGTGGATGACCCATCACCACAAGCAGAACTTCCTTTACGAGAACTTTGACCGCATCGTGAAGGTGATGGCGAAGCACGATGTCAGCTTCTCGCTGGGTGATGGATTGCGGCCGGGTTGCATTGCCGACGCCAGCGATGCCGCACAATTTGCCGAGTTGAAGACACTGGGCGAGCTGACTGCGAAGGCATGGAAGGAAGATGTGCAGGTGATGATCGAAGGTCCGGGTCACGTGCCGCTGGACAAGATCAAGGAGCAGGTGGACAAGGAAGTCGAATATTGCTTCGGCGCTCCGTTCTATACCCTCGGACCGCTGGTCACCGACATTGCTCCGGGTTACGACCACATCACCAGCGCCATCGGCGCTGCGATGATCGGATGGCATGGAGCCTCGATGCTCTGCTATGTCACGCCGAAGGAGCATCTGGGACTTCCGAACGAGAAAGATGTGAAGGACGGCATCATCGCTTACAAGATCGCCGCTCACGCTGCCGATGTGGCGAGGCATCGTCCCGGTGCACGCGACCGCGATGACGCCATCAGTTACGCGCGCTACACATTTGATTGGGAGAAGCAATTCGCGCTCTCGCTCGATCCGGAGACGGCGCGGGCCATGCATGACGAGACGCTTCCCGATGACTACTACAAGGAAGCTGCATTCTGCTCCATGTGCGGACCGAAGTTCTGCTCGATGAACTGGTCCAGCAAGGTGGACACATTCAACAAGGAAGTACACGGGCTGGAGAAGAAAGATCTCTCCGAACTAGTGACGCTGCAGGCGCAGCAACTTGTCGGCAAAAACTAAGCGGTAGTTTCTAAAGCCTTATGAGCGTACGGCCCGGCAGCAGGCATTTCGCTGGGCCGGAGCGAAACGGCGGCGGCTTCTATTCGCCCGCCGCGGCCTTCAGATCGCCGGATGCGCGATCGAGCGCGGCGGTCAGGCTATCCAATTCCTTTTGCGCCTGCTCGCGATTGTTGGCATCGATGGCTTCGTTCACGCCTGGAATAACCACGGCCGCATATCCCGTATATTCGCCGGGAGCGTAGATGGTGTGGCGGAACCAAGGCCGGCCTGGCAGACCCTGCGGATCGAGCAGGTCATCTTCGACCTGGCGCAGCTTCGCATTCATCGCATTCAAGTCGCCCGGTACTGTCTTCTGGCGAGCGTAAGCCGACTCCGCACTCTTTAGCAGTCTAGCGGCGGCGGTTTGCGCCGGAGCAAAATTCAGTTGCGCGCTCGTTTTGCCGGATTTGGCATCGGCAGCTTTTAGATAGGAACCAACCTCCTGGGCATAGGTCACATAGTCGTAGGGCAACACGTCCGCGTCTGCAATGTGCAGCACTTCAAGTCCGAAGATGCGCGCCTGCTGCTGCTCATAGACAAACGTAGGGTCAGCGAAGCGCGTGAACCACGCATAGTTATCGAATACGGAGTGGTACACGCCATATCGGCCCCGCGAGCCTATGTCCGTCGAAGGTACGCCAGCGTGCTGCAGAAACGGTGTGAAGTCCGAACCAGAGCCCAGATCGCCCACGGGTGCCAGAGCTGGCCGTGGGCCTTCGCTGCGTCCCTCATCCATCGATGCAGAGGAGCCGCTGCGGGGAACCTCTCCCTTCCACGCGTCGAGTACAGAACCGCCATGCGGGCTTGGCGTCTCGGCTGCGATATCGCGCACATACTGCTTGAGCGAAGGTACTGCGGAAGCTTCAAACTCAGGTCCGGAGACGCCGACGTCCGTGTTGAAATAGGCGACCGCGTGTTCCATTTGCTTCGCGTGGTCTTCTACCCATTCGGTTGAACCGATCAGGCCCTCCTCCTCCGCGTCCCAACTGCAGAAATAGATGGTGCGCTTCGGCTTCCACCCGGACTTGAGCAGCGTGCCCATGCCATGCACGGCCTCCAGCATCGCGGCTGTGCCGCTGTTCGGATCCACTGCGCCATAGACCCACGCATCCCGGTGATTGCCGGCAATTACCCATGCGTCAGAATCCTCAGTACCCGGGATGCGTCCGGTGACATCCCAGATGGTGCGTTCCGCATAGTCCATTTTCACGGTCAGGTGTACTCGGACCGTGCCATCGCCGCCTATGTGGTAGGTGAAGGGAAGCGCGCCTTGCCAGCCACGCGGCACACCTGCACCGGCGAGATGTTCAAGGATGGGTGACGCATCCTTATAAGAAAGTGGCAGCGAGGGAATGGAGGGCAGGGAGTCGATTTTCTGCAGCGGGACTCGTTGTGCGTCCGGCAGATCCGGGGTCGAAGCGACGCCCGGCGTCGTCGCGTCGCCTGGATACTTGAACATGAACTGCACGGAACCGCGCTGCACGCCGGTGTCGGGGCGATATGGGCCTTTGGGATACACATCTCCCTGAAAGTAGCCATCGTCATAAGGGTCGGAGTAGATAAGCACACCGGCGGCGCCCCGCTGTTGTGCGATGTACACTTTGACTCCGCGGAAATTCCCGCCGTAACGAACGAGAACGATCTTGCCATGGAGATCGACTTTGTCGTCGGCCAGCTTCTTGAAGTCTTCGGGGCGGCCGTAGTTGGCATAGACGACGTCGCCGGTCACGTCTCCCGAAGGAGAGGAACCGTTGAAGGCGGGCAGCACGCGTGGATCATCCTGATAGGGATCTGAACTCACGTGTTCTCTTGATGGCCCCTGCATCAACACCTTTCCACTAGTGTCCGTGGCCTCTACGTGAACGGATTCGGGCAGGTTCAGCCATGCCTTATAGGGCACGATTGTGGTTTCGAGCCCTGCGGCTTTGAACTTGTCTGCTACATACACTGCTGTGTCGTAATCTTCTTTCGAAGCGGCAACATGCGGTACGGCCGTCAGGGTCTTTAGCTCCTCGCCCGCGAGTTTTGCATCCGGCACTGCAAGGAATTCGCGATCCACCTGCGCCTGCCGCGCAAAGTCGCGATATCCGAACAGGGAATCGGGAACCGTGGCCGACTGTGCGAGAAGCGGCAGTGCCGAGGCGAAAAGCGCAGTCGCAAGCGAAAGTGAGACAGGGCGCAAGAGCATGAGCGAACCTCCTGACTGGATGATGCAGGACCTGAAAAGAGTAACCCATCTGAGAGCAGGGCTTTGGGTATGGTTAGCAGCCTAAATCGCTAGACGTTGAAGGGATTCGTACGAAGCTGCGCGAAGGACGCATGCGGGAAGACGATTCGCCGCAGTGGGCCGTCATACCATCGCTGCGATGGAATGACGGCCTGTTCTCTCTGCGTCCTCAGCTTGAAAAGCGCGCGCTAAGCCACGAGCTGCGCACAGTGGGAGCAGCGCTTTGCCGCCGCGGGTATGTCGCTGAGACACTCCGGGCAAGGCTTGGTGGTTGGGGGCGCGGCCGGCAGCGGTTTCTTGAATCTGTTCAGGAGGGCATTCACCGGCACGACGACGAAAAAATACACCGACGCAGCGATCAGCAGGAAGGAGATCAAAGCGTTCAGGAAGTCGCCGTACTTGATCTTGCCGCCGTTCACATTAAGGATCAGATAGGAGAAGTCCGGCTTCTGGACGATCGCTGCTATCAATGGAGTGATAATGTCGCCCACCAGCGCGGTGACGATGGCGCCAAATGCAGCACCGATGACGACGGCAACGGCAAGGTCGACGACATTGCCGCGAAGGATGAAGTCTCGAAACCCTTTCAGCATTTCATTCTCCCAAGGAAAGGTGACGTTGCTGCTGCGACATGCTATCTCACTTCGTTGTCCATTAGGCAACAATTGCGAGCCAGTCACATTTCCAGAAGACTTGGCGCGGCAAGCTGGACTGCAGTATGCTCGGGCGTGATCCAGCCGCAGGCAGACACGAAGACCGAGACTCATTTCCTCATCCAGCCGGGATGGCAAAACTCCGGCCCGCATCATTGGCAGACGCTATGGGAGGCCCAGTTGGGCCATGCTGCTACGCGTGTGCCCCAGCAGGACTGGATGGTCCCCGATCGCGCAGCCTGGGTAGCAGCCTTGGAAGAGGCAATTCGCCGGGCGTCACCTCCGGTCGTCATATTGGCGCATAGCATTGGCTGTATGGCCGCGATCTTCGCCATTGCAGCGGCCCCGGTTGCGGCAGTTGTCCTGGTTGTGCCTGCCGATGCAGAGCGATCGGGAGCACCCGCTGCGCTTCACACATTTAGGCCCATCCCAATGAAACCTCTCGCGACTCCTGCGCTGGTCGTGGCCAGCGACAACGATCCGTACTGCACCCTGGATCGCGCCGAGGCCTTTGCCCAGGCATGGAAGGCCGATCTGGAGATTGTGTCGGATGGGGGACACATAAACGCCGAGGCGGGCTTCGGACCATGGCCCGATGGCTGGTGGATGGTAGGTGCGTGGCTGCGCCGTCACGGACTAGGGTGGCCGGAGAGCGAGAGCGCCAATGCATAAACTGGTGGCGAATGCGGACGAGGCAGTCCGTGACATCCCTGATGGCGCGACTCTTATGCTGGGCGGTTTCGGTCTGTGCGGTATTCCTGAGTTGCTGATTGCCGCGCTCGTACGCAAAAGCGTCAAAGGGCTCCGCACCATCAGCAACAACATGGGGGTCGATGGCTTCGGCATGGGGTTGATGCTCGAAGCGGGCATGATTGCCTCGCATACCGGCAGCTATGTCGGTGAGAACAAGCTACTGGAGCAGAAGGTGATCCGGGGCGAGCTGGATCTCACACTGGTGCCGCAGGGCACGCTTGCGGAACGCATCCGTGCCGGAGGCGCGGGCATTCCAGCATTCTTCACGCCGACCGGGCTCGGTACTCCGGTGGCCGAAGGCAAGGAGGTACGCGAATTCGATGGCAAGCGTTACGTCATGGAGCGCTGGCTGCGTGCCGACTTTGCGCTGGTGAAAGCATGGAAGGGTGACCGCGCGGGCAATCTCATCTATCGCAAGACCGCCCGCAACTTCAACCCGATGATGGCGACGGCTGCGAAGGTGACGATTGCTGAGGTGGAGGAACTGGTCGAGACAGGGAGGCTGGATCCGGACGCGATCATGACGCCAGGCATCTATGTGCAGCGCATCTTCCAGGGGACGGCCTACGAGAAACGTATCGAGCGGCGTACGGTGCGGGCGCTTCCTGATCCGATTGCTACTTGATCCAATTGCCCCAGGGGTAAAGAAAGAGGAAGAGGATCATCGAGATGACCACGACGTCCATGTAGAGAAGGATCATCACCGCGCCGTGGTAGAAACTCCAGCGTGCGCGCAAACATCGCAGTGTGTCCCAGGTGCCAATGAACGCGACGATGGTGGGCACAAGCAGCTTGAGTGATGGAGGATCGTCGGGCCAATGCGCAAGCGCCAAAGACGCGAACAGACTGCCAACCACAAGCACAGTGCCGCGCAGGAGCGAACGATGACGAATGTTAAGGGGACCGGGCAACATTGCGAGGGCAACTATGAGTACTCTACCTAATCCTCTATCAAATTCGGGGGGCGCTGTTCCAGCAAAGGCGCGTGAGACGACAAAGGCTTCCGACGCGGCCAAGCGTGAGCGCATCGTGAAGCGTGCGGCGCTGGAGCTGCGCGACGGTTTCTATGTGAACCTGGGAATTGGGATGCCTACTTTGATTGCGAATCATGTGCCGCCGGGGGTGGAGGTGGTGTTGCAATCGGAGAACGGGATGTTGGGCGTGGGGCCGTATCCGCTGGCCGGCACTGAAGATCCGGACCTGATCAATGCGGGCAAGGAGACGGTGACGGAGATTGCCGGCACATCATACTTTTCTTCTGCCGACTCCTTCGCCATGATCCGGGGCGGGCATGTCGATCTCTCCATTCTCGGTGCGATGGAGGTGGACGAGGCGGGCAACCTGGCGAACTGGATGATCCCCGGCAAGATGGTGAAGGGGATGGGCGGTGCCATGGACCTGGTCGCGAGCGCGCGCCGCGTGATCGTGACTATGGAACACACCACGCGCGACGGACGGCCAAAGATTTTGAAGCAGTGCACGCTACCGCTGACGGGCCTTGCAGTGGTCGATACCATCGCGACCGAGATGGCGTGGATTCATGTGACGAAAGATGGCTTGGTGCTCGAGGAGATCGCGCCGGGTCTGACGCCTCAAGATGTGCAGGCTGCCACCGAGGCGATGCTACACATCAGCCCCTCGTTGAAGGTTATGGCCCATTGACGACGCGGCCAAAGGCTCTGGCTCAGAAGCCCTAACTTCCTCCGCCCCTACTGTGATCGTCTCACGGAGCCGAGCCGGGGCGCATTCAACGACGGATAGCTCTCGACTCCTTACGCACTTTTAAGAGCTCCATTCCGTGATTCTTATTCATGAATTTGTAGTCTCGGATGTTGGTGACGCCAGCTGTCCATCTAGCCATGGCGTGGTGCGCAAGGGCAACTTCTATGCCTGCGCGAACGGCATTAACAGCGGGAAATATGCTTACAACAACCTTCAGGACTATAACGGGACGGGGTACCAGAAGTTCAACGCCAAGTGGCACACGGCCACGGAAGCCTGGTACATGTACGAGCGCGACGTACCGGATGTCGCCGGTAACGTGGCGCATCCTGTGCCGATTGAACGGGCGCGGATGGCGCGTATTGGAAGGCTGGCGAAGTGACTTTCCGGCACAACACTTCTTCTCTTATCGCGTAGGTCAGACCGGAACCGCGACTTCATGGCTGAGGCGCTCGAGCGACTCGGCGTAGGGGGCACGCAACACGCCGCGTTCGGTGATGATCGCGGTGACATATTTCGCCGGCGTGACATCGAAGGCCGGATTCCAAATCCCGACGTGATGCGGTGTGAGCTGCTTGCCGCCGTGGTGCGTGACCTCGTGCGGCGGGCGTTGCTCGATCGGGATGTCGGCGCCGGTTTTTGTTGCGAGATCGATGGTGGACCAGGGTGCGGCGACGTAGAAGGGGATGCCGTGCTCCTTGGCCAGTACCGCCACCCCGTAAGTGCCGATCTTGTTGGCGACATCGCCGTTGGCGGCGATGCGATCCGCGCCGACGACGATGGCCTGGAGCTTGCCCGCGTGCATGAGGCTGGCGGCCATGTTGTCGCAGATGACGGTGGTGGGGATGTTGTCCTTCATCATCTCCCACGCTGTGAGGCGCGCGCCCTGCAGGAAGGGGCGGGTCTCGTCTGCGTAGACTTCGATCTTGCGTCCGCTCTCGACCGCGGCACGGATGACGCCGAGGGCGGTGCCGTAGCCGCAGGTGGCGAGCGCGCCCGCGTTGCAGTGTGTGAGGATGCCGGCCTTCTGCGGCAGCAGATCTGCACCGAAGGCGCCGAGTGCGCGGCAGGCGGCGATGTCCTCGTCGTACATGCGCTCGGCTTCGGCGATGAGGCCCTGCTTCACGCTGGCGACAGTGGCGCCGGGCGCGGCAGCAAGCTCGGCCGCATGACGGCGCATGCGTTCGATGGCCCAGAAGAGGTTCACGGCAGTGGGCCGGGTAGCGGCGAGCACCTTGCCGACGACGCGGATCTCCGCGAGCAGCGCGGGCAGCGTAGTGGCCGTGCTGTGGCGCGCGCCGAGGGCGACACCCATGGCAGCCGAGACGCCGATGGCCGGCGCTCCGCGCACAACCATGGTGGTGATGACGTCGGCGACATCCTGATAGGTCTTCGCCAGTACGTAGGTCTCTTCGAGGGGGAGACGCGTCTGGTCGAGAAACCGGACGCCTTCAGAGGTCCATTCGAGGGTGGGAATCATGGCCTCTTCAGTTTATCTGTGAACGTAACGTTACCCGGTACCCCCTCCCCCCTGCGGTGCGGGAGGGCGTCGCGCATCTCGTTTCGAATGATCGGTTTACGGGGCGTACCGAGGGCTAAAAATGTCCAAACAAAGGACTTAGCCGCAAAAATTTCTAAACAAAGGAGTTAACGGCGACATTCTTCACGGCTTCGCTGTGTGCACAACTGCTCTATTTTCAGTGTAGCGAATTGCGTGGATGTATTTGGCAGGTTTGTAACAGAGTGCATGGCTTGTTCCGGATTTGGAACTGGCCGTTCGGGCGATTGCGCCGCTGGCGCGTGTTGCGAGGTTCGCTTCCTTTGGTCGTTCACGCTTATTGTGGTGCCCATCCTTCACGGAAAGCGCGCGCAAGGATGGGCACCAGGATGTTATTTATTTCAGGATTGCTTCCAAATCCAGGACGCCTTCGG
Source organism: uncultured Acidobacteriaceae bacterium (assembly GCA_963815025.1). Classification (GTDB taxonomy): domain Bacteria; phylum Acidobacteriota; class Terriglobia; order Terriglobales; family Acidobacteriaceae; genus KBS-83. The sequence continues at coordinate 580,314 of CAWFFD010000004.1, forward strand.
CGGGATTTTCAAAGGCAGTTGCGACGGTTACAGATTCCCAGCGTTTGTATTCGTCGAGTTCGGAGTTGAGTTTGGCACGGATGATGGGAAGCGCATCGGCGCCGAGGGCGAGACGAAGCGGCGGCTGGTCGACCTCGACGATCTGGATCATGGCCTCGGCTGCGCGAGCGGGGTCTCCGAAGACGGCGTCTTCAAAGGCCTTGATCAGCACATCGTAGGCGGGTTGATAGGCCGCGATTCGTTCGGCGCGCGCCAGTGACCGGGTACCAAAATCCGTTTTGAATCCGCCCGGCTCGACGATGGTGACTTTGATTCCGAATGGGGCTACTTCCTTGGCTAACGATTCAGAGATGCCCTCGATGGCATATTTGGTGCCGTGATACATGCCAAAGACAGGGAAGCTGACCTGGCCGCCGACGGAGGTGACGTTGAGGATATGGCCGGATCGCTGCTTGCGAAGCAGGGGAAGCACAGCACGGGTGACGTTGAGCAGTCCGAAGAGATTGGTTTCAAACTGCTGGCGGATCTGAGCGTCGCTCACTTCCTCGACCGTACCGATGAGTCCGTAGCCGGCATTGTTGACCAGCACATCGATGCGACCGAATGCGTCGATCGCGGCCTGGACGGCTGCCTTTACCTGGGTGAGGTCGGTCACGTCCAGACGTACGGCACGCGCTCGGCTCGGATTCTGTCGTTCCAGGTCGGCAACGGTTTCTTCTTTGCGGGCTGTGGCCACGACGCGATCGCCTTTGGCCAGGACCGCCTCTGCCAGCTTGCGGCCGAAGCCGGTGGATGCGCCGGTGATGAACCAGACGCGCGATGTCTCTTTACTCATGATGGGTGATTCCTCTCTATGCGGGGTCTTCGTGTCTGTCTATCGGTGCTCCTTTATAGATTGAACGTTCATTCAATATGACTCAAAAAAATATCCCTCATTCGGTGACAGCCTTCCAGCAGGACGCAGCAATCTCCTCCAGTATCTTTGCCTTCAAGGGTTTCTCGCGTTTGCGAGGCGTCCGGCTACACCGATTGTCAGCTCAGTGATGGCTTCCCGGGGGAGATCTTTGAGGAAACCGCCAGCGCTTCTTGGCCGGAATAGATTCAGTAGCAGAGCAATGTTCGGATCCTTTTCGACCAGAGCCTCAACCTCGGGAGAGTCCCCACAATAGGGCGAATTCTCAAACTGATCGAGGAATTTCATCTCTTGCTGATGGGTTCGATAGAAACGGTAGGCGTTCATCCAAACCTTCTTGAATGCCTGCTCCGCAGGCATACCAATCACCTGGCCCTCGATGAGGAACCTGCCCAGCTTCGCCTTTACATGCAGGTAGAGGGCATGTATCAGTTCATCCTTGCTGGAAAAATAGTGATAAATGATGCCAGCACTTGTACCAGCTCGTTCTGCGACCAGCGACATGGGGGCATCATGAAATCCGCGTTCGGCCACCAGTTCGAGCATGGCCTGCAGGATGGCTTCGCGCTTGTCTTTGCTGGCTCTCATTGGGCGGGCCGTCATTGGACTCGAAGTGAACATTCATTCTAGGGCCTTTTCCAGGTATTTATTCACGGCGTTTGCAGATTTGTGGGCGAAGGGCAGGTATTCGGGCCAGCGAGGCCACTGGCTGGGCCACAGGTCTCGCGAGATGACCGTTCATTTTCGAACGGTCGCCTCCGATAGTGGACAATCTCACATGTGGCATGGCCACAGAAGAGGCTGAAAACACAAGCTTTCAATTTTCGCGGGATTGGTGCTCCGGGTGCAGTTTGTTGGTGTGAGTCACACCTAACGCTTTGTAAAAGGACCACGACCATGAAGCTGAACCGCCTTACGGGTCTCTTACTGACGGCTGTCTGCCTTCCACCGATGTTGCACGCCAAGAAGAGCTTCTGGGACAGCCCAAAGGCCTACCTTGGTCAGCCACGTCCTTCCGATACTCCACAGATCTTTGCGCCTGGACTGCTCACGGACCCTGGAACCATCGTGATGGATCGAGTTGCCTTTTCTCCGGATGGAAAGGAGTTCTATTACCAGCAAAACGACAGATGGTACAACCTGCAGAACCACAAGCTGAAGGTCTTCAAGTATGACGGCCATAAGTGGAATGGGCCAACGGTTGTGAATGAGCATTTCTACGCGCCGGCATTCTCTATGGACGGCAACGCGCTATATCTTGCCGGAGAAAATTCCAAACAGGTCTTGATGTCGAAGCGAACAAAAGATGGCTGGAGCGCGCCCGCAGTGTTCCTGGAGGAGTCCTACGACTTGTACGACTACATGCCGACGGCCAGCGGCAATGCCTATGTCGGAAGCGGTCCCGACGCAGAGGATAAGAAAAACGGCATTACCTTTTCCTTTTCCAAACTGACGATCACTGATGGGGGCGCGACGATCAAGAGCCTAGGGACTCCGCTGAACGAGCCGGGATACAACGGCGATTTCTACGTTGCGCCCGATGAGTCCTACATGATTGTCAGCGCCAAGGAAACGAAGACCAACGAATGCGAACTGTATATCTCTTTCCGCAAACCCGATCAGACATGGACGGTGCCGGTTAGTCTGGGACCGAAGATCAACGACGGTCTGGCGCATCGCTGGGGACAATATGTCACTCCGGATGGCAAGTATCTTTTCTATTCCCATGGCACGAGTGCGAAGGACTGCGCGATCTACTGGGTTCGTTTCGACACGTTGCTGAAAGACCTTCGATCACAACAGCGGTCAGCAATGTGAGGGATGACGCGCCGGGATCTAGCGGCAGCCCTCGAGCTGGGGAAAGAGCGTGATCTGCTTCAACGTGTCCAACGGACTTTGGCCGGTGGAGTCGGGCCGCTTCTCCGTGGAATTGAACTGGAACGCAACGTACACGCTCTTTCTCTTGCAGTACCAGGGGTGGTCCCCCTCGCCGATCTTCGTAAGGTCGGCGTATGCGTCCTGTTCCTGGAGGCGCTGCCGGTGAAACGGAGTCGACCGCAGGCGGAAGTAGGTTTCCAGATCCCTGCGCCTGGTCCCGGGCCGGACCGCTTTGGAGTAGGACAGGAGGATCGACTGGTATGCGGCCTCCTGCCTTCTTTCTGTGCGTTGCTCCCAGAGATAGCGAACGACGGCGACGGCGCATGCGGCCACCAGCAGCGACAGGAGAAGCACGCGGAGTCGTTTCATCGTAGGTGGATCATAAATGGAGATACGGTTACAAGCATGGCATGCGGCTTCGATTGATCCGATGCAGGCGCTGCATAGTAAATGAACGTATAAAGGGATGCCATGCTTCACTTCCGCCAGCTCTCGAATCGCATCTTCGGCTCGAAGGTCGAGCGCTTTGCGCTGCTGGCGATCGTGGGGCTGGGGATGGGCGCGACGGCGGCGACCGCCAGCGTGACGAACGCGGCCTTGGCCAACTGGCTGCGGCCCCAAGACTCGCAGCAACTGTTTTATCTGAACGTGCCGACGGGGGCGCCCTATGGCGCCTCGAGTACGGGCGGCGACACAACGTCTTTCTCGCTGCCAGTGTTCGAGGCCTTGCGGCGAGACCGAAGCGCCTTCTCTGACGTGATGGCATATGTGCCGCTGGGCAAGGACAAAGTCGCTGTCGATGAGGGCAACGTGTCGGAAGAGGCGAGGGGCGAGATGGTGAGCGCGAACTTCTTCTCCGGCCTGGGCGTGAAGATGAGGCTGGGCGGTGGGTTCAAGATGGAGGACGTTCGTCGCCATACGCCGTTCGTGGTGCTGAGTTTTGACTATTGGACGCATCTCTATTCGCGAGATCCCTGGGTCGCGGGGGAGAAGGTGATCTACATCCGTGGCGTTCCATTTGCCGTTCTCGGAGTCACGGCCGAGGGCTTTTCCGGCGTCGAGCCGAGACGGCCCACCGACTTCTGGATTCCGCTGCAAAACCGCCCTGAACTCACGCCGTGGGGCAGCTCTGCGACGGAGCAGACATTGTATGGCTCGCCGAACTGGTGGTGTCTGCGGCTCATCGCGCGGCTGGCACCGGGCATGGATGCACAACGGGCGGTGGCGGAAGCGGCTCCGGGGTTCCGGGCGGCGGCGTATGCGAGCCTGGGTGCGCCGAGCCCGGAACATCCGGGGGCGACACTTTCGCTGGTGCCGGCGCCGGGCATCCAGGGCGTGCACGATCCCTCAGGCAAGCGGACGCCGCTGCTGGCGGCACTGGCCGCGTTGTTGGTTCTGATGGTTTGCGGCTACGTGGTGGTGCGGATCAGGATGAGGAAGGCGGCGCGAAGGCAAGCGCAGAGCCCTTCCAGCGAGATACCTTCCTAAAAACGAAGCCCGCCCCTGCCGATTTCTTGCGGAGCGGCAGGGGCGGGCGGTTCTGTCTACGGCTGCCGGCTACTTGGACATTTCTTCGCGGATGGGCGGTTGCGGTGCGGCGAAGAAGGCGCGGGCGACGAGGCCTCCCACGATAGCTCCGGCGATGGGAGCTACCCAAAAGAGCCAGAGTTGCGAGAGCGCCCAGGTTCCCTGAAAGATGGCGGGACCGGTGGAGCGGGCGGGGTTGACGGAGGTATTTGTAATCGGTATGGATACGAGATGGATGAGCGTGAGGCAGAGACCAATGGCGATGGGGGCGAAGCCTTTGGGCGCGCGCTCGTCGGTCGAGCCGAGGATGACGAGGAGGAAGAATGCGGTGAGGAGAAACTCCGCGACGAAGCAGGCAAGCAGGGAGTAGCCGCCCGGCGAGTGGAGACCGTAGCCATTGGAGGCGAAGCCGGCAGCGCGGGAGAAGCCCTCCTTGCCGCTGGCGATGATGTAGAGGCAGCCGGAAGCGGCGATGCCGCCGACCACCTGGGCGACGATGTAGGGGAGAAGTTCGCGCCCAGGAAAGCGGCCGCCGGCGTAGAGACCGAAGGAGACAGCGGGGTTGAGATGCGCGCCGGAGATATGGCCGATGGCGAAGGCCATGGTGAGCAGGGTGAGACCGAAGGCGAGGGCGACGCCCGCAAAGCCGATGCCGAGTTGCGGGTAGGCGGCGGCAAAGAGCGCGGAACCGCAGCCGCCGAAGACCAGCCAGAAGGTACCGAAGAATTCGGCGAGTGCCCGGGTGGAAATGGACATAAGTTCGCCCGCTTTCTTTTAGGGAAATGTGCGGCGGATGGATTGTCGCGCAAAACCGTTCCGGAGGGAAGAAAATTTGTCACTCGTCGTTGAACATTCACGCGGACTGGCCGTCCGGGGCAGATGCGCCGGTGGCGCGCGTTGTGTGGTTCGCTCCCTTTGGTCGCTTACGCCTGATGCGGCAGCAATGTTTTCAAAGCAGCGGGTATCGCGTCAGGCTATGGAGCTGGCGCTGCTGGTGGTGGCTGGGTGAGGCGCTTGAGATCGTTGGTCAGTTCTTCCAGTGCTACGTCGAAGTTTTTATCGTGATTCTTCTGGAGGGTGGCCTTGTCGATGGATTCGGTGAGTGCCCAGAGAATGTAATGCGTGCTGCGGTCATAGATGACGAGACGGAACATGGGCAGCGGATCGGAGGCGCCGGTCTGCTTGTCTGGACTCTGCGGACCGTTCGGCGCGGTGAGCCGCAACTCCAGAACAAGGTCGGCCTGTGCGGGATCGGCGACGAGTCGATAGCGTTGCCAGCTTTGGATGGCTGCGTAGAACTCCTGATAGGCGCGGTCCGGATCGCCGCTGAAGGGGCTTGGGAAGAGTCCGCTGTCGGCACCGGCGTTCGAGATGAAGACTGTCCGGGCCTTCAGGAGCGCTGGTGGAACGGATACCGGTGGAGGAGCAGCTGGGGAAGTCGCCTGTGGAGACGTTTGCGCAGCCGCAGCGAGTGTGAAAAGCAGGGCAGAGGCAAGGAAAGAAAACCGCAGAATGTTTCTCATGGTCGTTCTCCGGAAACAGGGTTTCGACTTCACCGCTGAAGCTAGAGACAGGGTGACGGGCGAAATTGTTTCGCGCGGACTCGCCGTCCGGGCGATTGCGCCTTTGGCGCGCGACGTGGGGTTCGCTCCCGTTGGTCGCTCACGCTTCCAGCGTGGTCCTTCACACGTGTAGAAAGATGCGCTTACGGTAGAGCGGATAGAGGAGCGCACCGTTGAGGGCGACGATGGCGAGCGCGTAGGCGAGCGAGGCGAGGCGCGCATGCAGCCAGGGAGCGAAGAGATATTGATAGCCGGCCTGGTGGAGTGAGAGGACGGTGCTGGTGCTCTGTGATCCGATGCTGCTCTGTGAACCGATGTGGATGGCGTCGAGCGACGCGGTGATGACGCTGGAGAGGACGAAGGCGAGGATGGCATTGGTGCCGAAGATGGAGGCGAAGGTGATGGCCGGCCTCCTCCATCGAGGAATTGTGCGTTGGTCTGTCATGCGACTCGCCACGGGAAGATTCGTGGCGTGGAGGTTTGGAACGCCGAGGTCTGCAAATCGAAGATCTGCAAGTCGAAGATCAAGGATCCAGTAGAGCAGGCCGAAGGAAAGCAGGCTGACGCCGCTGCTGAGCAGGACAAAGGTGCTGGTCCAGATGCGCTTGTTGATGGGCATAAGCGAGGCGAGCGGCCACGCGACGAGGAAGAACAGTGCGCCGAAGAAGAGCAGATCCGCAACTTTGCTGCGAGCGGGGCGCGGCATACGAAGCCATACCCCGGCGAGGACGCCAAACAGCGTGCTGGCGATGGCGGGAATAGTGGAGAGCAGGCCTTCCGGGTCATAGGTGACGCCATAGCCGGGGGTGAGACCCCAGGCCCAGAGGTGGCGGGTAGTGAAGACGGCGCGGTCGATGTATGCGCCGAGATAGCCGAGCGAGTCGTAACGAGCGGGGCCAAAGCCAGGGACGGGGAAGAAACGTAACAGCGCCCAGTACCCAATGAGAAGAGCGGCAATGATGACGACGAGCGTGGCGGCGGTACGGTTGCAGGTGCTCTGCGCGGCTGCAGGATTCCGATCACCGGGTTGGCTGGCGGCGAGATAGAGCAGAGCGGCAGCCGCATAGCAGAGTGCGATGCGTTGCAGGATGCCGGGAATGCGCAGGTGATGAAGGTCATAGGCGGGGAAGCCGTTGACGGCGAGGCCGAGCAGGGTCAGTGCAATGACGCGAATCAGGATATGGGTGATGAGCTGGACGTGGGTAACGCCACGGCGAAGACGCGCCTGGGTGGAGAAGACGATGGAGACGCCGACCATGAAGAGGAAGGCGGGGAAGATCATGTCAGTGGGTGTAACGCCCTGCCATGCAGCGTGAAGGAGCGGTGGGAAGACGGCGGAATATGTGCCGGGGTCGGTGACGAGAATCATGCCGACGATGGTGAGGCCGCGCATGACATCAAGCGAGAGCAGCCGGGTGGGAGCGGCCGCGAGGGAAGCGAAGGCTGGAGCGACAACTTCCTTTTGTTGAGCCTGTTGGAATACCGGCATGGTGCGCCTCCGGCGGAGAGCGGATCGGATTTGGGTACGATTATGCACGTGCGCAAAGGTTTGCGCAAAGGGAATAATTCAATATTGGGCTAGTCTTACCAAAGGCGAGGATGGCGGTTGAGAAGCCGGGTCGGCAGTTCCGCGCCGAAACAAAACGGCCCACGATGCTCATCAAGAGGTGTGGATCGTGGGCCGCTCGGCGGTCGGTAGTGGTTACGCCTGAGTCGTGCGCGTATGCAGACGCCTGGACACGTATGGCTTGCAGACGTGACAGGCGGGACCGATATGCGAACGCGACATGGGCCGAACTATAGACCTGGACTAGCGCGTGTGTCTACGTGGTTCCGGTGAATTTTATTCTGCCCGCGGCCTGGCGCGGCGGCGACGATTCCGCTTATGACATTTACAAATGAGATTACGGAGGCCTGATGAGATTTCTTTCGAGCCAGCGTTTTCTTGCGGTGTATTCGGGTGTGCTGACGATCGTGTTTTGTGTCACGGTGCTTTGCGGATTTACCGGCGCAACGACGAAGCGGCGCAGCTTTGACGAGATCGATGTGCACCGCATCAATGTGCGGGAGCCGGATGGGACGCTGCGCATGGTGATCTCGAACATGCAGAGTTTTCCGGGCGCGATCGTCAAGGGCAAGGAATATGCGCACCAGGACCGCAAGGCGGCGGGGATGCTGTTCTACGACAACGAGGGGACGGAGGACGGCGGGCTGATCTTCGGTGTGTTGAAGGACGCGCAGGGCAAGGTGACGGAGGCGAATGTGCACCTGAGCTTTGACCAGCACATGCAGGACCAGGTGCTGACGCTGGATGGTGGTGAGGAGGACGGCGAGCGGTACTCGACGATCGCGATGAACGACCAGCCGGAGTATCCGATTACCGAGACGATCGATGCGATGAACCACATCGACAAACTGCCGAAGGCAGAGCAGGATGCGGCCTGGAAAGGCTTCTTCGCGACGCATGCGCGACCCCATCAGCGGGTGAAGCTGGGACGGCTGGAGGACAAGTCGGCGGCGCTGGTGCTGAAGGATGCCGACGGCAGGAGCCGCATCGTGATGAAGGTGGCGGCGGATGGCGCGCCTTCCCTGGAGTTTCTGGATGCGGATGGGCGCGTGGTGAGCGAACTGCCGCAGAAGAAGTGAGAGCGGGCCTATAATCGCCGCATGTCCGGGCAGCAAAACGGGGCGCCAAAGACGCAGAAGACGAGCAGGCGACGCTACTGGAACTGGCTGCTGGCGCTGCCTCTGGTGCTGCTGGTATATCCGGGGATGTACGCACGATCGACGCCGGAGCTGTTCGGGTTTCCGTTTTTCTACTGGTATCAATTCGCCGTGGTGATTGCGACTGCGCTGCTGACGGGCGGGGTGTATTGGTTGACGCGCAACCGCACCGACGAAGGGCCGACCGGCCGGTCGAGTTCGTAAAGCGGCAAGGGGCGCATTCGAGCTACTTCGGCGCCGGCGCAGCGGCTCCCAGCTCCTTTAGCTTTTTCTTCGCGTCGTCATTGTTAGGGTTGATGGCCAGCGCCTTCTTGTAGTTGTCGATGGCCAACTGCTTCTGTCCGGCTTTCATATAGGCGTCGGCCAGCATGGCGTGGCCGCTGCTTGTGTCGGGATAGGTCTGTACCTCGAATTTGAGCAGGTCGATCGCTTCCGGCAATGCGTTTTCGCCGATGAGGTCGTCTCCCCACGCGGTGAGCATGGATTTATCCAGCTTGAAGTCAGGATTGTCCTTTTGCATCGCTGCATAAATCTCGGAGATGTGATCGAATCCACGGCGGCCAAGCTCCGCGCGGAAGGACTCCAAAGAAGCGGGTATCCCCTTTGCCGCGCGAAAGTCCACGGAGATGAAGTGCGGTGGAGCGCCGTTCTCCGCAGGCGTCTTTTTGAGATAGGCCATGGCTGCGGCATCGTGCTTCAGATAGGCGTCCAGGAAGTGCAGAGTGTAGCGCGCGACCAGGGCGTATCCCGTGATGCCGTCCTCGCGGCTGTAGTCTGCGTCGTGCTGTTCCGGAAATTCTTTCCAGGTTTCTTCGTTGCGCTGGTACATGGAGCTGAATTCGGTGTGGATGAGGCCCAGCATACGCACGGTGATGAGATCGCCGTGCATCCACGTATTGAGAACGCTGGGGCCCTGGTTCTTGTTCTTGTCGGTGAGATAGCGGGCCTGATCTTCCATCGTCATCGCACCTTGCGTAAAGAAGAGCAGGGGGATGGTCATCTCATCCGGATGCACGTCGCCCGCCTGCTTCACCAGCCCAGGAAAATAACGCATGCTTCCATCGAGCGCGACCAGAGCGTCGATGCGATTGTCTCGTGCTGCGGCGAACAGGTTGGAGATACCGCCCCAGCTAAAGCCAGCGACGGCGAGCTTCGACATATCCGCGTCGGGCAGCGTTTTCGCATAACCGATGAGAAAGGAAATGTCGCGGGCCTGCGCGTCAATGCCGGTGAGGTCTCCGGTCATCGCCCGGGTGAGAGCTCCCATATCCGGACTCGCGACGACGACATATCCGTGGCTGGCGAGATATTCGCAGAGGTCGGCGTTCTCCCACGACATGGCAGAGAAGCTGGGCGCGTAGATGACGACAGGAAAGCGGCCGGCTGCGAGCGGCGCATCCCGAATGGCCCACAGCGGCATGGCGAGCGTGGGGGTCATGCCCTTGATCCAGTCTTCCGAGTCGTGAGCGAGCCTGGGTTTATCGAAGCTGGTTTCGGAGGCCATCAACTTGCCGTAGTCGCCGACGGTCATGGGCGCAGCACTGCTCTTCTTTGCCGGATACCAGATGAGCGTCTGCAGGGGCCGGGCGCGCTCACCTGGATAGGGCTTGCCGAGATCGTCTGTGGCCGAGCGGTAGACGCGAGCGTAGTCATACTGTTCAACCACCTTGAGACCGACCGAATGCGGGCCGGGCTCTTCCGTGAAGTGAAAGAGCGGCTTGTCCTGAGCACGGGCACTGAGAAGGGCAAAAGCGATTGCAAGGGATGCGATCAGGTGCGGCTTAGTGGACACCGAAATACCTCCACGAGATGAGGCCTGTGCCAAGGTAGCATTCACAATCCTCTCCAGATGGAAGATCGCCGACGCCAAACAGGTCCGGCAGTGGATTTCGGCGGAGCCTTATAATGAAAGCCTTTACATGACCCTGATTCCCGGCATCGTTTTCAGACAGGCAGGCGGCGCGTGCAACTGACTTTCATCGACTGGCTGATCATGCTGGTCTACTTCGTTTTTGTGCTGGGCATCGGGTTCGCCCTGAAGCGCTATATGCGCACCAGCAACGATTTCTTTCTTGCCGGCCGGTCGATTCCGGCGTGGATCTGCGGACTGGCCTTCATCTCTGCGAATCTTGGCGCGCAGGAAGTCATCGGGATGGGTGCCTCGGGGGCGAAGTATGGCATCGCGACCAGCCACTTCTACTGGATCGGCGCGATTCCGGCGATGGTGTTTGTCGGCATCTTCATGATGCCGTTTTATTACGGATCGAAGGCGCGGTCGGTGCCGGAGTTTCTGCGGCTGCGCTTCGATGAGAAGACACGCGGACTGAACGCGATCCTGTTCGCGGTGATGACCGTGTTTTCGAGCGGCATCTCGATGTACGCGATGGCGCTGTTGATTCAGAACCTGCACATGCTGGACTCCCTGTTTCTGGCTGTGGGTCTTCCGCTCTCGTGGATCTTTCACGTATCGATCGCGATCAGCGCGCTGATCGTGCTGGCGTATATCTTCCTGGGCGGCCTGACGAGCGCGATCTACAACGAGGTGCTGCAGTTCTTCCTGATCGTGGCGGGATTTCTGCCGCTGGTGTGGATCGGCCTGAAGAATGTGGGTGGATGGAACGGCATCAAGCACACGCTGGGGCCGGCGTATACGCACTCCTGGCGCGGCATGGAGCACGCGAGCACCAATCCGCTGGGGGTGGAGTGGTTTTCGCTGGTGATGGGGCTGGGATTCGTGCTCAGTTTCGGCTACTGGTGCACGGATTTTCTGGTGATCCAGCGCGCGATGGCGGCGGACTCAGAGGAGAGCGCGCGCAAGGTGCCGCTGATTGCGGCGATTCCGAAGATGTTCTTTCCGTTTCTGGTGATTCTGCCGGGGCTGATCGCGATCAGCGTGCCGACGGTGCAGGCGCATTTGAGTGGGAGTTCAGCGGCGGTGTCGCGGGCGGCCCCACAGTCCGACACGAGTGCTGCGATTGCACAGACGACGGAGAACAAGGGCGATGTGCGGGCGGTGGCGACAGAAGGACGCGGGCTGATTCCGGTGAAAGTGAACGCGATCACCGGCAAGCCGATGGTCGATCAGGATGGAAAGCCGGTGCTGAACTACGATCTGGCGATTCCGAATATGCTGCTGCGGTATTTTCCGACGGGCATCCTGGGGCTGGGATTGACGGCGCTGCTGGCGAGCTTCATGTCGGGCATGGCGGGCAACGTGACGGCGTTCAATACGGTGTGGACCTACGACATCTATCAGTCGTACATCCGGAAGCATGAGACCGACGAGCACTATCTATGGATGGGGCGCGCGGCGACTGTCGGCGGGATATTGCTGTCGATCGGTGCGGCGTACACGGTGACGAACTTCAACAACATCATGGACGCGCTGCAGATGGTCTTCGCGTTTGTGAATGCGCCGCTGTTCGCGACCTTTCTGGCGGGGATGTTCTGGAAGCGCGCGACCGGGCATGCGGCATTTTCGGGCTTGCTGGCGGGTGTGCTGGCCGGACTGGCGCATATCGGCCTGACCTTGCCGGTAGGCGAGGGTGTGAGCGTGAAGGGCGGCTGGCTGGGCGTCGTGCACCGCTATCCGAGTGAGATGGCGCAGAACTTCTGGACGGCGATCTGGGCGTTTATGGTGTGCCTGATCGTGACGCTGGTGGTGAGCGTGCTGACCAAGCCGCGCGAAGAGCGCGAGCTGGTAGGGCTGGTGTATTCGCTGACGCCGAAACCGGAGGAGCATGACCTGCCATGGTGGAAGCGGCCGGTGACGCTGGCGGGGGTGGTGCTGGCGATGGCGGTGGTTTTGAATGTGATTTTTGCATGACGATTTGCGCGTAAGGAGATCGCGATGGGACTGGATATCCGGATACCGCTGGGGCTGATGTTTCTGGTGACAGGCGGGCTGATGGCGGTGTATGGCCTGTTCACGCGGGGCAGCGCGATCTATGAGAAGTCGCTGGACATGAACATCAACCTCGTCTGGGGTGGAGTGATGTTCATCTTCGGGCTGGTGATGTACATCATGGGGCGACGGCCGCGGCGGCTGGCGGCGAGCCACGTGGAGGAAACCGAGCGGCCGCTGCGGTAGGCTGCGCGCCGCTCTCTGTTCAGTGCGCGGTGGGAGTTCCCGTTCCCGGGTCGTGCGCGGCTGTGGATTGTCCGGAGGATGCACCGTAGAGCGTGTCCATCCATGCAACGCGCTGCGTGATCCACGATTTGAGGAACGTCACTTCGCCCGGATAGGTGTTGGCGACCTCGGAATTCGGCCAGACGTATTCGCCGAGGATGGGCCAGCGCTGGAAGTTGTTCTGCTGGGCTTGCTGCAATGCGGCAGCCTCCTGATCGATCCAGGCGGGCAGGGTATCCAGCTCGGTGGCCTTTACGGCTGCCCACTTCGTCTTCACGTCTGCCTTGAAGGCCGGGTCCTCGAGCAGGCGCTTTACATAGAAGCTGTTGGTGAGCCAGGGCTGGGTGGGGCTGACGATGGGGTTGTAGTTCACGTTGCCGGCGCTGATGTCGAAGTCCCAGACGGGGCCCATGTAAAGGCGGGGATCGTTGCGGTCTTTATAGAGATAGATACTGCTCCAGAAGACGGAGTCGTTATTTCCCATCAACTCCTCGTCGAGATACCACTGGATCATGGAGTCGGCGTCCCAGTAGGCGGGCCAGCCGGTGCCGGGATCGGTGAAATTGGCCGAGTACAACGCGGCTTCGGCGGTGTTGACGTAGTTCTCGATATACGTGGACTGCTGACCGGTGGCGGGATCGGGATCGTCGATACCGTAGTTGACGTCTCCGGGGGACAACCAGGTGAAGTCCTCACCCCGGTGCACGTCAATTTCGAGCAGATAGCCGCCAGTCAGGTCCTTGCCCGAGTTGTCGGTGTCGTCCATCTCCGTGATGTTGAGCCGGTTCTTGGCGATGTCGATCTTTTCGGTGAGCTCGTAGACGCCCTCGTACTGGGCGTCGACGAAGATTTCCACGAAGACCGAGCGTGGCGCCCACACCTGGCCGAGGCGGTCGGCCAGTTCGAAGGCGAGCGCATTGCGCAGCAGCGATTTGTCGTCGTAGTTCGCAAGCAGAATCCAGCTTTTGCTGGAGGGCATGCCGAGCAGAGGGGCCTTGCTGTCGAGCTTGAGAGTGTAAGGCTTTTTCGGCATGGCCCAGGTGGTGTTGCCGTGGCCTTTGATCGTGATCGTGCCGGTGTAGTTGTTCTGCGCGTTCTTCGGGTCCTGCACCTCGATGGAGCCAGTGACATAGTCGTCGGCTCCGATGACGGCGCCGCCGTCTGTGGTGATTTTGAGGACGGGCAGATAGGTCTGCGCCGGCATGAACTGCGAGTTGTCGATGGAGACGAGAAGCGAGACGTTGGCACTGGCGGTTGTGGAACCGGAGGCACCGTTGGCCTGAATGATCACGTTCTTGGTAATGCTGTCGGTGCCCGGGCCGCCGGTAGCCGATCCGGCGGCCTGGAATTCGGCAGCAGCCGGGCTCATGCTGGCCTGGAGCTTAAAGACGCCGGTGACGCCGGGTTCGAGCGTCATGGAGCTGGGCGTGGCGGTGATGCCGTCCGGCAGATTGGCCAGGGTGATCTTCTGCGGGCCATCCGCAATGGCGGTGAAGGAAATAGACGCGGAGCCGCCGGGAAGGATGGATACGGCAGGGGTGAAAGCGATGACGGAAGGAGAAGCGCCTGAACCTGAAGAGCCGCCTCCGCAACCGATACAGGCGGCGCAAAGACTGAGCGTGAGAGTGGAGAAAAGGATCCTGAAGAATCGAGCGGCGAGAGATTCCAGATTGATTGACGCCATTTTTGCTTCGGCTACCGTCCCGGTGTGGCATTGGCCCTGCGCAGCCTCACGCCAGACTACGGCTATAGAGACCGAACGAATGATATCCGCGGCTGCGTTGGATGGGTAACAAAAAGTAAGCGGAAATATAACGAAAGTGATTCCTTTGCGGGACGGCTCTTTTCGGATGAGCCTGGGCGGCCGTTGAAGCGTGACCGGATCCTGCCGCGAATCATGCGGCGCGCATCACAGGACGGCATCACAGTACTAGGATCGGAACAGGGATCGGAATATCAGGAGGACAGGGACAGATGGGCGAGATGGTGCGGCTTCATGCGAAGGATGGTCACACGCTGGATGCGTACGCGGTGCAGCCGGGAGTGCCGGTGACGGCTGGACTGGTGATCGTGCAGGAGATCTTCGGTGTGAACGCGCACATTCGCGAGGTGGCGGAGCGCTATGCTGACGATGGATTTGTGACGATTGCGCCGGCGATCTTCGACCGGATTGAACCGGGCGTGGAGCTGGGCAACGACGATGCCGACAGGCAGCAGGCGATGGCGCTGCTATCAAAGTTCGACATTGAGAAGGCCGTAGATGACATTGCCGCATCGGTGGAGTGGCTTCGCGGACTTCGCCTTAGGGGCGTAGCCGTGCTGGGCTATTGCCTGGGCGGCACATTGGCATGGCTGAGCGCGGCGCGGCTGCCGATCGACGCAGCGGTGGGCTTTTACGGCGGACAGATCACGCGTTACCTGGGTGAGCAGCCGAAGGTGCCAATGATGCTGCACTTTGGCGAGCAGGATGCACATATTCCCGTGAGCGATGTGGACAAGATCGCGGAGGCGCACTCTGAGGTACAGATCTACCGCTATCCGGCGGGACATGCCTTTAATCGTCCCGGAGGCGCGGGCTACAGCGCATCCTGTGCGCTGCGGGCGCGCGAGCGGACGCTCGCATTCCTGCGTGAACATTTGCGCTGACATCGACGCGCGCCGAATTTTCCTCATATCTCGCCCGCTACACTGAGACCAGATGAAGCGGCGCGAGATTGAGCACTACGAGATTCTGAAAAAGCTGGGCTCCGGCGGCAGCGGTGTGGTCTACCTGGCCAACGACACGCTGCTGATGCGCCCGGTGGTGCTGAAGATCCTGAAGCGCGGGTCGCTCTCCATCGAACAGATGCGGACGACGGTGCTGCGCGAGGCGCGGCTGGCCTCTGCTATCGAACACCCGAACGTCTGCGCCATCTATGAAGTGGGCGAGTCGAGCGACGAAGCCTACATCGTGATGCAGTATGTGCCGGGACGCTCGCTCGATCGCGTGATTGCGCAGGGCCCGGCGAACGTGCAGCTGGTGCTTTCGGTGGGAACTCAGATCGCGGATGGATTGAACGCGGCGCATCAGATCGGCATATACCATCGCGATTTGAAACCAGCCAACGTGATGCTGACGGATGGCGGGCTGGTGAAGATTCTCGATTTTGGCCTGGCGCGGCGGAAGACTCCGGATGAGGCGGAGTTCGATCCGGCGCAGCCGACGCGTCGCAGGCAGGGTGCGGCGACAGCCACCTACTCGGTGCGCGGCGGCACGCTGGCCTACATGGCGCCGGAGCAGTTCGTCACCGGACAGAGCAGCGTGCAGAGCGACCTATTCGCCTTCGGTGTGATTCTGTACGAGCTGGTGAGCGGACGGCATCCATTTGTGCGGCCGGATCTGGAAGAGTTGCAGGGTGTGCGCGCGATCCAGTTTGCGGATCCACCATCCTTGAAAAACTGCTGTCCGGAAACACCGGATGAACTGGCGAGCGTGATCGACCGCTGCCTGAAGAAGAATCCAGCGGACCGGTACGCATCGACCGCGGATGTGCGTGAATCGCTGAAGACGATCATGCGCACGAAGCAGTTCGAGGCGGCCGGACTTCCGTTCGATGTTCCGGCAAATGTGCCGCCGGCGGAGCGGGAGAAGCGTTCGACCGGGATGCTGTCGATGCTGGCGGAGCGCTTTCGCGAATCGGCGGATGAGCAGGCGAAGGAGAACACGATCCTGGTGTTGCCATTCCAAAATCTCGGACAGCGTGGCAGCCCTGGACCCGTAAAGGGGACGGGGCACGCGGAGGAGTCGTCGCCGATGTATGGCTTTGCGCTGGCGGATGCGATCGCGGCACGGCTGGCGCGGATGCCGTCGCTGGTGGTGCGGCCATCGAGCGCGCTGATGCAGTTGCCGCTCTCCGTGCAGCAGATGGATCCACTGGCGCTGGGGCAGCGGCTGCTGGCGCGGTATGTGCTGGCAGGGAATTTCATGCGCTCGGACGATGGTTTCGACCTGAACTGGCAACTGCTGGATGTGGCAGGGCAGAGCGTGCGGACCGGCGGCGCGATCCGGGTGGCCTCGTTCGATCTGATTGCGGTGCAGACAGAGATTTCGAACGAGGTCTTCGCGACCCTGCAGGGCATGGGGCAGAAGCTGAACGGCGGGGGGCAAGGCGAGCGCTCGATGCGGACCTCGCGGCTGGGCGAGCAGGTCTCCGAGGAGTATCTGCAGGCGCGGGCGTTGCTGTCGTCGTTTGTGTCGCGATCTGGCTCGCGCGGCGATCTGGATCGCGCACTCAAGGGGTTCGAGCGCGTGGTGGAGCGCGATGCGCAGTTTGCCGCGGCCTGGAGCGGGCTGGGGATTGTGCATCTGCAGTATGTGCGCAACGGCTTTGGCGGGCAGATGCACCTGCTGAGCGCGCGGCGCGCCTTTGACAAGGCGCTGGAGATCGATTCGGGGTCGATCGAAGCGAATCTCTACCGCGTGTACATGATGCTGTCGCGGGGCGAAAAGGAGAGCGCGCGCCACGGCATCGAGCAGTTGCTGCGCACCAGCGGCAATGACTGGAATGTTCATTCGATCGCGGGTATCACGCTGCGGCTGGATGGCATGTATGAGGATGCGCTGGAGCAGTTCAACCGCTCGCTGCAACTGAATCCGTCGAATGCGCCGGCCATCTACAATCACCGCGCGCGGGTGTACCAGTACCAGAATCAATTGGAGCTGGCCGAAGAAGAGCTGCAAAAGGGATTGACGCTGGAGCCGAAGCATTCGCTGCTGCGGACATCGCTGGCGTACCAGCATATGCGCAAGGGCGAGCTGGCAACGGCTATCGCGCTGCTGGAGGCGGTGATCCGGGAGGACGATTCGATGCGCATCGCCTTCCCGACGCTGGCGCTGTGCTATGTGCAGGTGGGGCAGCGGGAGAAGGCGGCGTCGCTGATCGAAGAGGATTCGCTGTCGGCAGCGGAGGCGGACAGCGAGATGGCGTATCGGCTGGCGACGTACTTTGCGGTGGAGGGTGATGAGAGCGAGGCGCTGCACTGGCTGCGCCGCGCGATCTACCTGGGGAACGAGAACTACCCTTGGTTTTCCAAGAACCCGGCATGGCAGCGGCTGCATTCCCATGCGGATTTCGATCGCATTCTTGAGGATTTGAAGAAGAGTTACCGCAAGAACCAGAAGACGTGGCGCCGGCTGCTGGAGCATGTGCCGCAAACGTAGAAAGATGCGCGAGGCAATCGTAAAAACTTACGCATGAAAAGAGGGGAGCCGGGTGGCTCCCCTGAAACGTTGTGCAGCCGAACGTCTATTTCAATGCGGTTGTGGTCAGCGGGGTGAGTTGCATGGGCTGTTTCAGACCAAAGGTGAGGGAGGAACCTGCGGGCAACACGGCAACCTGGCGATTGATCAGGAAGTGTGCCGTGATGACGCCAACACCGATCCCGGTGCCGACGATGGCGCCCGTGGGGCCACCGAAGTATGCACCGGTGAGAGCACCCGTGCCGCCTGCGATCGCGTACTGAGTGGCAAGCGTCTTGGGATTGTCTCTGCTGAGGATCGTGCCTTCGGCGTTGACCTTGGTGCGGGTCGAGCGAGCGGTCTGGCTGGGTATGGCGCTCAGGTAGTAGCGGGTGCCATCCGGCAGTACCACTTCATCGGCCAACAGGCGCAGCGAACCATGGCCGGAGATGCGGCGGCCGTAATCCGCGTGGGTGACGCGGCCGTGGATGACGGAGCCGGTAGGAATAATGACGCGGCCACTCTGCACGACATCCTGATCGACCTGCGCGGTGAAGACTGTGCCGGCGCCGTTTTCACGTGAGGAGATCTCCCGGTCGAGGCGGGTGTGGATCGGAGTGCCTTCGGCGAGGGCGTTGTCCGGCAGAGGTACGCTGGTCACGATGTCGTAGTCAGGATTGTAGGGGCGGCCATCCCGCGTCTGGAGGCCGGGTTTCTGTGCCGCGCCGGGTTCGGTGGTGACCGGCACTTCGACGATGCCGTAGTCGGGATTTCCGACCGGAGCCGGGTGTGTCGCTGCAGACGGAGTCTGCTGCACGGCCGCAGGGGCGGGCGCGGGCACAGCTGCCGGAGGAGCGATCGGCGCGTAGGCTGGAGAATCGGTGGCACGGATGACATCCGAAGCGGGGGGCTGCGCGGTGCCCTCATAGGGACTTGGTTTGGCTGTGGACTGCGCTACGGCGACGGCGCCCGTAAGCGCCAGCGTGGCCCCGGCGAGGATAAATCTCAACTTCATTGCGGCAACCTCCCAAATTGCTTGTTCTGCGTTAGCAAAACTGACACTAGCGTAGACGAAGAAGTTGCGAAGTCGTTACGGGAAGCGGAGCATGTACCTGCGCGGTTACTGGGGAAAAGACCCTAAGGCGTGCTGGCCGACACGCGGCACAAGCCGTAGTTCTTCGAAAGCTTCTTCACGAAGAACTGGCGACCGCTTCCGCCGTTCTTCTGCTTGTCACCCGAGACGCGAACACGGTCTCCCGGTTTGACCTCATTTACATTCCCGCCGAGGAGGTAAGTCTTCTGATCGCTCTCATTCAGGATCTGGATGCCGTCGGGGCGGCTGGAAGCACAGCCTCTTAATGAGTGGCCATGATGCACGGCATAGTAGATGCCAACTCCAATGAGTGCGCCTACGCCGACTATGGCGAAGATGACCCCGGTAGCCTTGGCGTCACCGACGTTTCCAACGTCTGCGCTGGCAGTTCTGGTTGTTGCGAGACAAAGAGCGCAAAACAGAAGAACAGGCAGTATGGATTTGGGTATGAGGGGCACGTGAGCTCATTTCCTGAAGAAAGAATGGGAGCCCGAAGAGAGTCGGGACATTAGAGTCCGTGTCTAGGTGGCTGTCAAAGAGGGTTTCAGCAGGACCGGTCGCCGATTGCCGGGGAGAACCATTCGGCTGGCGTTTACAGCAGCCTGCGGGCCGCTTTGTTAGACTTTCAGGGTTACGTCTTGACTGCATTCGACGGCCCTGAGCTGGCGAGGGCTTAGGGAGCCGCGAATCGCGAACTCATCGATGAGCAATTGGATCAGCATGATCGGCGGGATGACCGGCGAGCCGATTCCGGTGGACCGGCGCCCGAAGTTGAACGACCGCTTGCAACACCAAATCACAAGGAGCGATATGACGGAGATTGCGCAGATACACGCGCGGGAGATTCTCGATTCACGCGGAAACCCCACAGTAGAGGCAGATGTGGTGCTGGACGGCGGCGCGACAGGCCGGGCCGCGGTACCGAGCGGGGCCTCGACGGGAGAACACGAAGCCGTGGAGCTGCGCGATGGGGACAAATCGCACTATCTGGGCAAGGGTGTGCTGCAGGCAGTGGAGAACGTGGAGAGCATCCTGGCGCCGGAATTGACCGGCATGGATGCGGCGAACCAGCGGCTGATCGACGCGACGATGATCTCGCTGGACGGGACGGAGAACAAGAGCCGGATCGGCGCAAATGCGATTCTGGCGGTGTCGATGGCATGCGCGCGCGCGTCGGCCGCGGCGCTGAAGCTGCCGCTCTATCGCTACCTGGGCGGCGTGAACGCATGCATCCTGCCGACGCCGATGATGAACATCATCAATGGCGGCGCGCATGCGGACAACAACGTGGACTTTCAGGAGTTCATGGTGATGCCGGTGGGCGCGGAGCGTTTCTCTGACGCGCTGCGCTGGGGCGTGGAGGTTTTTCACACGCTAAAGGGCGTACTGAAGAAGAAAGGCTACAACACCGCTGTCGGTGACGAGGGCGGCTTCGCGCCGTCGCTGAAGTCGAACGTCGAAGCGATCGAGGTGATCCTCGAAGCCATCGAGCAGGCCGGTTTCAAGGCGGGGGAGGACATCGCCCTGGCACTCGACCCGGCGTCGAGTGAATTCTTCGACAAATCGAGCGGTAATTACGTCTTCAAGAAGTCGGACAAGAGCGAGAAGTCGAGCGAGGAGATGGTGAGCTTCTACGCCGACTGGGTGCGGCAGTATCCCATCATCTCGATCGAAGACGGCCTGTCCGAGGACGACTGGAAGGGCTGGCAGTTGCTGACCGAAAAGCTGGGCAGCCGCGTCCAACTGGTAGGCGACGACATCTTCGTGACCAACACGGAGCGGTTGCAGCGCGGCATCGACGAGGGAGCCGGTAACTCGATTTTGATCAAGCTGAACCAGATCGGGACGGTGAGCGAGACGCTGGAGACCATCGAGCTGGCGCGGCGTTACGGATATACGTCGGTCATTTCGCATCGCAGCGGCGAGACGGAAGATGCTTTTATCGCCGACTTTGCGGTGGCCACAGGCGCGGGCCAGATCAAGACTGGTTCGGCCTCGCGCACGGACAGGATCGCCAAGTACAACCAGCTACTGCGGATCGAGGAGGAACTGGGACAGGCAGCAGAGTTCCTCGGCATCGAGTCTGTGAATTGTGACGAATAACGCATGTTCATAAGTAGGTTGTTATGTCGAGTTGAGGTTCTGTGCAGCCGTTGATGGACGGCTGCTTCCAGTTCCATCGCCTCACTGACATCGCTTGTGAAGTGCTATAGCCAAAGCGTGGTGCTTAGGCACCGCGCAGGAAAGAGTGTTCTGATGAAGTTTCTTCCTACCGTATTCAACGGTGTTTTATTGGGCGGTGTCCTGTTGATATTGCCATGCACGGCGAGCCGCGCCTTTGCCCAAAGCAGCACGGCGACCAGCGGGGCGGCCGCGCACGCACAAACGACCCAGAGTGCTCCGTCGGCAACCGCGCCGTCGAATCGCCGCATCGGTACGTTGACGCCGGGCGCGCCCACGCCGCCTGCACACCCCGTCACATTGGAACAGACGCGCGAGCTGCTGGACCTGATGGGATACAAGAAGATGGAACAAACCAACTGGTCGCAGATGATCGCGATGAACAAGCAGGCCGCGCCCTTCATTCCGCAGGATGTGTGGACGGATGTGCAGACCGGCATCGACGGCATCGACTATCCAACCCTGATGCAGCCGATCTATGCGAAGTACCTATCAACGGAGGATGCGGCGAAGGCGCTGGACTTTTATCGCACCCCCGCAGGCAAGCGCGTATTGCAGGCTTTCCCACCGATGCTCGGTGAGAGTGTGGGCGCCGCGCAGCAGAAGGGCCGGCAGGTAGGGCGCGATGCGATCGACAAGCACCGCCCGGAGATCGAAGAGGCGCAGAAGAAGTACCAGGCCGAGCATGCACCGCCTGCAGGCTCGACCCGGCCAGGTGCAGGCGCGCCACCGCCGTCTGCTTCACCTTCGTCACCGGCGCCTGCGTCACCTTCGACAACGCCTGCGCCGTCCAAGCCACAACAGTAAAGCACCGCAACACGTTACCCTGAACCGCCGCGAGCGACCCCTCGCGGCGGTTCTGAGTTTGTGCCTACGCTGGATTCGGGTCCGCCTTCTCGAGTGATGCTGCTCGCCTTTCAGCGAAGCCGCCACACCGCGATGTCCCCGGGTTTATTCCAGACCAGCTGATCGGGCGGGAGCCAAAGCTTGCCGGCGAAGGTGGGCGGAATACGCGCAAAAACAAGGACAGCGGCTACTTGATTTTCTCCGTTCCGGTTGTGCGAGCACTGTAATTCCGAGGAAGCGAGCCAAACGGAGCCGCAAAGGAGCTCTGCGTTGAGTGAATCCAACGGTTCTGGTGGGCCGACAAAGCCGTCGATATGGTTTGCGGAAATGAACGCGGCGATTCCCCGCGTTGCCAGTTCGTTCTGAAACTCCAGATTGCCCATGAGCCCATCCAACGGAACGATCTTCACGTCTGAGTAGTAAGCGATGCGGCCGGGCTTGTCGAAAGCGATGACGCGTCGCATGCCTGCGCGCTCATACACGGCATGCTGGAAGTCGAAGCTGCGACCGGAGTCAGTCATACGCATAAAGCCGAACAGATCGCTGCGGATCCATACCAGCATGAGAAGGAGAACGGATCCCCAGCGGGCTATCTGCAACAGACGCCGGTCGCCGTGTACCCACTGGTCGAAAACCCGAGCCACCAGAATACCGGCCAGCAATACCCAGCTTGTGTAATACCAGGTCCAGCGAGTCTCGCTCGACATCCGAAAGAAAATATAAGACCCGTGGCATAGAACGCCGATAGCAAACGGCAGCTCTATCACGCGAAAGAACCTGTC
Organism: uncultured Acidobacteriaceae bacterium; assembly: GCA_963815025.1. GTDB lineage: Bacteria > Acidobacteriota > Terriglobia > Terriglobales > Acidobacteriaceae > KBS-83. Next base: position 603,167 of record CAWFFD010000004.1, read on the forward strand.
ATGGCGGGTGATGGCGAGCGTGATCGTCCCGACGATGATGATAAGGAGTGAGCCTTCCGCGACATGCGGAAAATTCGATCCGAGCCGGTGATTCAGGTCGCTGCTGCTTTTCAGCATGCCGCTGATGGGTTGGATCGTGTGGAAGAAATGCCAGTTCGTCCAGAGATAGAAGCCCCATAGGGCTGCAGGAATCGTTGCGGTGAGCAAGAGAGAGCGCCGAGTCACCGAGAGGACACCAGGTCCGGAAGCGATGTACAGACTGAACCATATGCAGGCAACGATGAAAATGTTGTCGAGCCTGGCCAGGACAGCGAGCGCGACCGCGAAGCTGAACACTACCGCCATCCATGAGGAAGGACGGATGGCCATCTCCCACGCAGACCATGCCAAAAGTGCGAGCATGCATCCGCTCAGCGCGCCTTCAGTGCCGAGCTGCGTGAGAAAGCAGAAAGGGACATAGAAGAAAAGCGCAACGGGCCATAGTTGATTGCCAGACCGCCGCAGCAGCAACGCGAGAAAGCAAAACGCTATCGTGTTGAAGACGGAAAGCAGGAAGGCAATGCCGTGTACGGCCACTGTCCTGAGCGGGAAGATCTTGAAAACTGCCGCGCAGAGCAACATCCACAGGGGATGATAGCCGTTGGTGGGCAGAATATTGTTGAATGTGCTCCCTGCACCTCGAGCGAAATTCCACGCAACCTGGAAATAGAAATAGCTGTCATCGGCGAAGAATTTATCCGGACTGGCGATGACCACGGCGGCGAAGGCAACGACGATTCCAGCGAATGCAAGAGAGAGCCAGGGAAATCTGTGATCACTCCCGGCTTTCTCCAATTGTGCCTTCATTGCCTGTCTTCCTGAATAGATTCCTGACAGTGATTTGTAATCATGGCTGTTGTGGAATGCGGCCGATCGAGGGCTGTATGGAGCAGGGGCTGCATGCGTGCCCTTACTGTACTATCAAGCGTAAGAAGCAAGCGTAAGAAGCGACGCGCGAGTGTGCCGTGGAACTTCGCGATTGAGTCTTGAAGGAGATGAACGAAGTCCATGCCGAAGCCGCTGGTGCTGGCCATTTTGGATGGGTGGGGATATCGCGCGGAACGCGATGCAAATGCAATTGCCCAGGCCCGGAAACCGAATTACGACCGTCTGCTGCGTGAGTTTCCCAATACGCTGCTGCATGCCTCCGATCATTTTGTCGGGCTGCCGGACGGGCAGATGGGCAACAGCGAAGTGGGACACCTGAACATTGGCGCGGGACGCGTCGTGTCGATGGACATCACACGCATCGACGCGATGATCGCAAACGGCAGCTTTTACGAACATCCCGAGATTGTGCGGGCGATCGACCGCGCGTGCGAGGGCGGCCGGCAATTGCATCTGCTGGGGCTGCTTTCAAATGGCGGAGTGCATTCGCAGCAGGCGCATTTACATGCGCTGTTGCGCGCGGCCAAGATGCGCGGAGCGGAGCGGGTGTTTGTGCATGCGTTTCTCGATGGCCGCGACACGCTGCCAACAAGCGGCGTGGGCTACCTGGAAGCGTTGCAGCGCGCGATGCAGGAGACCGGCGTCGGCCAGCTGGCGACGGTGAGTGGCCGCTATTACGCGATGGACCGCGATCGCCGCTGGGAGCGCGAGCGGCTGACCTTCGATGCCATGGTGAAGGGCACGGCCGAGGCCGGCGCTCACGGCGACCCCATCGTGCGAGTGAAGGAGAGCTACAGCCAGGGCGTGACGGACGAGTTCGTGGTCCCTTTCGTGGTCGCGGATGCGACAGGCGCGCCGGTGGCACGGGTACGCGATGAAGATGTGTGCCTCTGCTTCAACTATCGAGCGGACCGCGTACGGCAGATCACGCGTGTGTTGGCGCGTGAGAGCGGAGTGACGGCGAAGGGCGGCAGCGAACTGCCTGGTGCGGAGGATCTGGACAAGACGATCCCGCGCTTTGAGGTGCCGAAGAACCTGCACTACGTGTCGATGACCCAATACGACAAGCAGTTCAAGTTGCCGATGATTTTGCTGCCTGAGTCGATGGAGAACCTGCTGGCAAACCGCCTGGCGGGCGCGCAGCTGCGGAATCTGCGCGTGGCCGAGACCGAGAAGTATGCGCACGTGACCTACTTCTTCAACGGCGGCATCGAGAAGGAATTTCCCGGCGAGGAGCGGCAGATGGTGCAGTCGCAAAAGGTGGCGACATACGACCTGGCGCCAGAGATGAGCGCGCGGGGCATCGCGGATATCGTCACCAAAGCGGTGACAGATAGTGCATTTCAACTCATCGTGGTGAACTTCGCGAATGCCGACATGGTGGGACATTCCGGCAAGCTGGAGCCGACGATCCGCGGCGTGGAGACGGTGGATGCCTGCCTGGGGCAGCTTTACGCCGCCCTTCGGCAGGCAGGCGGTTCGATGCTTATCACCGCGGACCATGGCAATGCCGAACTGCTGGTGGACCCGGTGACCGGCGGACCGCACACCGCACACACGACGAACCCGGTGCCGCTCTTGCTGGTGAGCGAAGACGCGGCAAAGTACCGGTTGCGCGATGGCGGCTCGCTACGGGATATTTCGCCGACAGTGCTGGCGATGCTTGGACTGGAGCAGCCCACGGAGATGAGTGGCGGGGATCTGCGGGTGAAGCTGTAGCGCACTCTAGCGGATTTTTCGACCGCTGGCGCTGAGCTCCTTCTTAAATGCGGCGAGAGTCCGCTCTTTCAATTTGTTCGACGGCATACCGCGGCGCTCGAGTGCCTGCTCGAGCCGGCGCACGGGATCAGCGGGGCTGTCGAGCGGCCATGGCTTACAGTCGATCAGCGTAGGGCCGACGCGACGCCGGGCGCGGTGGATGGCCTCCTGCGCTACGCGATAGATAGCGACGACATCGTTTCCGTCGACGGGAATGCCGTAGAGTCCGAGCGCTTCCGTATTCTTTGCGCTGCTGAGGTCGGTATCGGCAGGGCTTTCGATGACGAAGATCACTCCCAGCTTGTGCTTTGCGGCGTAGGCCAGTGAGGGCTGCAGCGCCTTGAGCGAGGTGAGGCCGGGTCCGCTGAAGGCTAGGGTGACATGCTCTGTGCCTTGCCGAGCCAGGGCGTACCCGGTGGCGATGGCGAAACGAGACTCGACCGTCGACGCGGCCGTGAGGACGCCGGGAAGCGGTGCCGGCGCGAGCACCCGGCGCAGACCGTGACCACGAGCCAGCGCGGCGAGATGGTCTCCTACAACGGGCATGAGCACATCGTCATCTTCGAGATGTGTCACAGTTCCGGTAACGATTGCTTCCCGGGCCACCAGCGGGGCCGATCTATCCTTGAGCGGGTTGCGCTGGCGCAGCAGGCGCGTGCGAAGCAGGGTGACGTAAAGCTGCTGGAGCCGTTGGTTCGAGATGAGCGGGTGGGGTGTGGCGGCGACGACCGCACTGGGCCTTCTTGGCATGTTCAGCAATGGTCCTTGAGATGGTTTCGAGTGATGAAACCAATGAGGCGGTTGCAAACGATTGTAGAGCACTTTTGGTCCGCCGCCCGGCGAAACTGCCGCGCGCTGCGACGCTGAATAGAAATGCCGCGTGTGCATGAGGCGCTCCGACAACGACAATCCGAAAACTGCAGCGGGAGGCGTGGGCAAGAGTGCCACAGCTCTCCGCGATGTGCAACCCGCGCTTTTCAACAGAAGTGTGCATAAGCCTGTGCACAAGGGCGGCGCATACGCGATTCACGCAGTGTTTATCGGCGGTTGCACGCCCTGCACTACTTTCGTTGCATGGCGATTGAAGATGTCTCATGGACGAAAATGCAGCCGTCGTTCGAGGCTTACGTCTCACGTCGAGTAATCGGCGTTGATGGAGACGTAGTCACGGGTGAGGTCGCAGGTCCAGAAGCGGCAGGCGCCGCCGCCGAGCCCAAGGTCGATGTGGACGGAGAACTCGGGCTGGCTGAGGTAGCGGTGCGCGGCGGCTTCGTCGAAGGTGGCGGCGCGTTCTCCGCGCTCGCAGATGAGCGAGACCGCCGAGGCGGATGGCGATGCGCGCAGGATCTACCTGCGCGCCGGAGTAGCCAGTAGCGGCGATCAGGCGGCCCCAGTTGGGGTCACTGCCGGCCCAGGCGGTCTTGACCAGCGGCGAGTGCGCAATGGCCTTCGCGATCCGGAGCGCATCGGCGTCGGAGGCGGCGCCGCCGATGTTGAGCTCGACCAGATGGGTTGCGCCTTCGGCATCGGCGACGATCTGCTTTGCCAGGCTGATGCAGACTTCGTCCAGAGCGGCAGCGAATGCCTCGAGGTTTCCCTCTCCGAGAGTTGCACCCGATGCGCCGCTGGCAAGCAGCAGGACAGTGTCATTGGTAGAGGTGTCGCCGTCGATGGAGATGCGATTGAAGCTTGCCTCCGCAACGTCGGTGAGCAGACGCTGCAACAGCGCGGGGTTGGCGGCCACGTCCGTGCAGAGATAGGCCAGCATGGTGGCATGCGGGGCTGCTGCGAGCTGGGGATGGATCATGCCGGCGCCCTTAGCGAGGCCCGCGATCCGTACCGGACGGCCATCGATCTCCATGGTGGCGTGGGCGGTCTTGGGCCGTGTGTCGGTGGTCATGATGGCGGCGGCGACGTCGGTGAAGTGGTCTGTTGTGCCGCCAACCGCTTCGCGCAGGGCGGGCAAGGCAGCGCGGACTTTTTCAACGGGAAGCGGCACGCCGATGATGCCGGTCGAGGAAGGTAAGACTGTCTGCGGGTCGCAGCCGAAGACATCGGCAGCGGCTGCGCAACACTGCTCTGCGGCGGCGATGCCAGCTTCGCCGGTGGCGCAGTTGGCATTTCCTGAGTTGATAAGCACGGTGTGGATGCGGCCAGCGCTTGCCGTGAGATGGCGGCGGTCGACGATGAGCGGCGCGGCCTGAATTTTGTTGGTCGTGTACAGGGCGGCTGCGTTGGCCATCTCGGGCGCGACGATGGCGGAGAGATCGGCACGGCCACTGGCCTTGATGCCGGCGCGCACCGCTCCCCAGAGAAATCCACGGGGCAATGAGGAGGTTGGGTCCATGAAGCTTTTACTCTAACAAGAGATGAACCAGACGAATGAATCGACGGAGTGGTTTGCCGAGCTGCGCGATGTGCATGTGGCGCGCGGCGAAACGGTGGTGCTGCATGGGATCGATCTGGCATTGAGGCGGGGCGAGCATGCGGTGATCCTGGGGCCGAACGGCTGCGGCAAATCGAGCTTGATCAAGGTGCTGACGTGCGAGTGCTATCCGCTGGCGCGCGAGGGATCGTCTGTGCGGATTTTCGGACGGGAACGCTGGGTGGTGGAAGAGCTGCGCAGACGGCTGGGCGTGGTTTCGGCGGAATTACCGGGGCCGAGCACGACGCATACACCGGGACGCGATGCAGTGGTCTCGGGGTTCTTTGCCAGCTCGACCCTGTGGCCGCACCTGGTGGTGACGGCGGAGATGCGCGAGCGCGCATCCGAGGCGCTGGAATTGATGGAGGCGACGCATCTGGCCGCAAAGCCGGTGGGCGAGATGTCGGCGGGCGAGTCGCGGCGCATCATGATTGCGCGTGCACTGGTGCATAAGCCGGAGATGCTGCTGCTGGATGAGCCATCAAACGCACTGGACCTGCGCGCGCAACGCGAGCTGCGCGAAACCCTAAGGCGACTGACGCAGCAGGGCACCGGTCTCTTGCTGGTGACCCATCATCTGCCCGATGTGCTGCCGGAGATCGATCGCGTGATCCTGATGCGAGAAGGTCGCATTGTGGGCGATGGGGCGAAGCGCGAACTGCTGACCGCCGAGCGGCTGAGCGAATTATTCGGCCGCCCGCTGGACGTGGTGGAGCGCGAAGAATATTTTCACGCGCTGGCGTGAGCCGGGCTACTCGTCGCGCAGAACGGTGGCGGGATCTATGCGGAGCGTGCGCCAAACGGGCAGGCAACTTGCGGCCGCGGCGATGACGCAGACCGTAAAGAGCGCTGCGCTGAACGAGACAGGGTCCGATGGGCTCACGCCGTAGAGTGCCGAGGCGATCAGACGGCTCAAGAGAACACATAACAGCATACCCACGGCTGCTCCGGGGAGCACGATGCGCAGGAGATCGCGCAGCAGCAGGGAAGCGATGCTGCCTCGTTGCGCGCCCACCGCAATGCGGATGCCGAATTCGCGCGTGCGCTGGCTGGCGTCGTAGGCGAGCAGGCCGTAGAGGCCGGTTGCCGCCATCAGGATGGAAACGATGGAGAAGATCGCCGCGAGGACGGCGAGCAGGCGCTCCTGCCATAGCGATTCGGAGACCTGCTGCTGCATGGTGACGATCTTGGAGAAAGGCAGGCGGGGATCGAGCTGAGCGAGCGTATTGCGCACGGCGGCGATGACGGTCTCCGGCGGCCCCTGCGCGCGCACGTAGAGGAACTCGGTGCCTTCATAGGTGTTTAGCTGCATCGGCGCGTAGTAGATGGGCAGCAGTGGCTCGCGTAGGGAGCGGTACTTCGAGTCGCCGACGACGCCGACGACAATCTTGTCCGCCTTGGCGATTTCGCCAATATCGCCGTTGCCGAAGGTTCTTCCGAGCGGATCCTTCCCGGGGAAGAAGGTGCGGGCAAAAGCTTGATTGATGACGACGGGCACCGGCGCTGGGGTCTTCGTATTGGAGTCGGCAATGGTCAAGGCGCGTCCGCTCAAGAGGGGCATCGCCATCGTTTCGAAGAAGGTGCTGGAGATGGTGTTGAGGCTGGTGTTGAGGAAGGCGCTGGAGGTGAATGGCCTGCCGGGTAATGCCACAGTCGTCTTCATGCCGATGCGCTGCATGGGCGCGACCCCGGAGAGGCTGGCGCCACGAACCCCGGGTAGTTGCTGGACGCGCTGCACAAGATCTTCGGAAAGGTCGGGCGGAAGCTTGGTCCCGGAGATCATATTTGGACCGGCAATCTCAGGGACGAGCGTAAAGGTGACGACGTGGTCCACGTCGAAGCCGGGATCGGTGTGGCGCAGCGCGGAGAAGGTACGCAGCATGAGGCCGGTCTCGACGAGCAGGACGAGGGTGAGCGCTGTCTGCAAGACGAGCAGGGCGCGGCTGAGAGCGCTCGAACGGGTGGTGGAAGCGCCGCGCCGCAGCGCCTGCTGTGGCATCGCGCGCGAGGCCAGCCATGCAGGAACGGCGCCGAAGAGAATGCTGAGCAGCAGGGCCAGGCCGAGGGCCACGAGAGCGATGGAGACGTTTGGTGCCAGCGAAACGGGGTTTGCATTCGACCCAAGGGGCAGCAGCCGGACGAAGAAAGGCGCACCGGCAAAGGCCAGCGCAATGCCGCCGCAGCCGCCAGCGAGGCCGAGCGCGGTGGATTCGAGCAACGCATGGGTCAGAAGGCGTGCGCGGCTGGCGCCGAGCGCAATCCGGACGGCGGTGTCGCGCTCGCGGCGGGCAGTGCGAGCCAAGAGCAGTCCGCCGACGTTCGCGCACATCATGAGCAGGAGCGCGGCCAGTCCCCAGAGAAGCAGGGTGAGCGCATGCCGGAATGGATCACGCAACGCGAAGGTACTCTCGGCAATGGGCACGAGCGAGCCCTGCGCCCCAGTGTCAGTTGGCTCGTCGCGGTGATGGACGGTGCGATATACGCTTGCGAACTCCTGCTGCGCCTGCGGAAGCGTAACGCCGTTGCGCAGACGGGCGAGGATGGCGAAGTGTCGGTCGGTGTCCGGATCGGTAAGCGACTTGTTGGAGAGCAGCGGTTGTGCGCTGAGGGGAAGCCAAACGTCTGGACTCTCGTCGATCCGGGTTCCGAAAAAATTCTGCGGCATGATGCCGACGACCACGAATGGCTTGTCCTGGATGGTGAGGGTGCTGCCGATGAGCGTCTGCGAGTTCGCGAAGGCACGTGTCCAGAAGCGATGGCTGAGGACGACCGGCACGCCGGTGGCGCTGGTGTGCTCATCTGCGGGGCCGAGGGTACGTCCTGTCGCGGCTGCTGCGCCAAGCATGGAGAAGTAGTCACCGGAGACCATCTGGGCCCAGATGGGGCGAACATCCGTTTGCGCTCCGTTGCGCAGGGATACTGCGGCGTCAAAGTTGCCTACTACGGCGAGATTGCGCAGCGTGTGCATAGGACGCATTGCGTCATAGAGGCTGAAGGAAAACCATTCCGAGTTGATGACGGGAGGGTGGCGCTCGATGACGCGCACGAGTGTCTCTGGATGCGGGACGTCGAGAGGATGCAGCAGAAAGCGATCGAGCGCGGCGGAGAGCAGCGCGGCGGCTCCGAGTCCGAAGGAGAGCAGCAGCACGATGGTGAGATTGGCTGCGCGGTTGCTTCGCGTGAACAGGAGCTTGAAGACGCGGGTCATGAAGGGAGAGGGTCCGTTGCGCGTGCAGGTCAAGGATACAGCGGCCATTTGATAGACGCGGGCCAGGGTGGCGGCGTGATCGACGATGTTCGTTTTTCATGCGATCCATCGCGCCCGCTTGACGCACATGCCGGGCAGCGCTACGTTGGAAGTACACGGGAAAGGAGGATGATCCAGCGAATGAAAACTTCTGACGGTAGTTGTTCGATCACAGTACGTGAGGTGACTGAGGCTTAGGGCGTACATGCTCTAGACCTGGCGAAACAGAACGTTTTTCGCTGAGGCCCACTTCATAGCCCGCGCTGCCAGATTGGGAGGCAGACGGGTGAAATAGAGAAGCGTGCACGCCTCAGGTCAACTCCAACAGATCACCGGAAAAGGCCCGCAGCCATTATGGTGCGGGCCTTTTTCTTTCTAGCGATAAACTGTATCCATGGAACCACTGGTGATTGCGGGGCGTGCCTTTCAGTCGCGGCTGATCGTGGGCACGGGCAAGTACAAGGACGGCGCGGAGACGCAGCGAGCCATCGAGGCCTCCGGGGCGGAGATGGTGACGGTAGCGGTGCGGCGGGTGAATCTGGACCGCACGAAAGAGTCGCTGCTGGACTTCATCGATCCACGGCGGTACTTCCTGCTGCCCAACACGGCGGGCTGCTACACGGCGGATGAGGCTATTCGCGCGGCGCGATTGGGGCGCGAGGTGGGGCTGTCGGACTGGGTGAAGATCGAGGTGATCGGCGACCAGAAGACGCTCTATCCAGATGTGCAGGCGACGCTCGAAGCGACCCGGGTGCTGGTGAAGGAAGGCTTCACCGTGCTGCCGTACACCTCAGATGACATTGTCTTCGCGAAACGGCTGGTGGAGGTGGGCGCGGCGGCGGTGATGCCGCTGGCGGCCCCGATCGGCAGCGGCATGGGCCTGCAGAACACGGCGACGCTGCGCATTCTGCGCGAGATGATCACCGAGGTGCCGCTAATCGTGGACGCAGGCATCGGTTCAGCGGCTGAGGCGGCGCTGGCGATGGAGATGGGTGCCGATGCGGTGTTGATCAATTCGGCGATCGCAGGTGCGAAGAATCCAGTACTGATGGCCGAAGCGATGCAGCATGCGGTGATGGCGGGGCGCGAGAGCTTTGTGGCGGGGCGCATGCCGCGCAAGCTGTATGCGACGGCGAGCTCGCCCATCGAAGGCCTCTCCCGCGCGTGAGCGTGGCCGTGCGGTGCGCAACCACGGCCGATGCCATCGCGATTGCGCGGGTGCAGGTCGAAACCTGGCGGTCGGCGTATTCGGGCATTGTGCCGCAGGAGTTTCTTGACGCTCTCGATGTAAGCGAGCGGATGGCAATGTGGCAAAACGTGCTTGGCGGCGATGACGCACACGTCTTCGTCGCGGAGGATCCGGGCAGCGTCTGCGGATTTGTGAGTGGTGGCAGATTGCGCGATGGCGTCGATGTCGCCGCGCAGAATTATGACTCGGAGATCTACACCCTTTACGTGCTTCCCGCGGCGCAGGGACGCGGTGCCGGTAGGGAATTGATGCGTGCGCTGGCGGGACGTCTCGCAGAAGACGGTCTGACGCGTCCGGTGGTGTGGGCGCTCGAAAAGAATCCGTGGTGTGCCTTCTACGAACGCCTCGGCGGCAAGCGGGTGGCGCAGAAGATGATCGAGATCGGTGGTGCGCCGCTCTCGGATATTGCCTACGGGTGGGACGAGATCGAGCTTTTGCTTGACCGGTAGGCGCGAGAATTGCGGCGCGCACTGCCGTTCTCTGGCGCGGACGCGGTAGACTCCTGCCATGCGGGTCTTCGGCATCGACTGCGGCACGGAGTGTACCGGTTACGGCGTGGTGGAAGTGGACGAGACGCCGCGCGTGCCGCGGCTGCGGGCCATTGCCGCCGGTGGCATCGTACTGTCGAAGAAAGAGACCATGGCGGTGCGGCTGGCACGCGTATACGCGGAGCTGACCGCGCTGATCACGCTGCATGAGCCGGTGGTGGTCGCGATTGAGGATGTGTTCTTTTCCGCGAATGCGAAATCGGCGTTGAAGCTGGGACAGGTGCGGGGCGTGGCGCTGCTGGCGGCGGCAAACATGGGGCTGCCGATTGCGGAGTATGCGCCACTGAGCGTGAAGTCGTCCGTGGTGGGCTATGGACTCGCCAAAAAAGAGCAGGTGCAATTCATGGTGGCGCGGCTGCTGGAGCTGGAGCGCGAGCCGGAGCCTGCGGATGCTGCAGACGCTCTGGCGATCGCGATCTGCCACATCCATACCGCGCAAACGCTGGCGGCGCAGAGTGTTGTGCCACGCCAATAATGAGGTCACGATAGATGCGGGGTATGGATTTCGTCGTCCTTGCCGGGCTTGCGGTGATATCGGGCACGGCTGCGCAGGCACAGCCGCCGGCAACGGTGACCTTTCACTTCGAAAACCCGCAGTTGCAGCCGGCCAAGTACACCATCACCCTTCACGAGGACGGAACGGGCCATTTCCACGCCGAAGGGGGAGCCACCACTCCCGACGATATAGCGGCGCTGCCCAGTGAGGGACAGGATCGTTCGATTCAAGTGACGGCGGCGACGACGGAGCGCGTCTTTGCGATCGCACGCGCAAAGAAGTTTTTCGACATCGCGTGCGAGGGTGGCGATGCGCACCTGGCTTTTACCGGCAAGAAGGAGCTGGGCTATCAGGGCTCAGACGGCCATGGAAGCTGTACTTACAACTACAGCAAAGACTCTAAGATTCAGTGGCTTACCACGGAGATGCAAGGTATCGCTGCAACTCTGGAAGAAGGTCGTCGACTAGAGATTGAACATGAACATGGGCGGCTCAGCCTGGATGCCGAGCTGGAGACGCTGGAGCAGATGACGCAGAACGGGCAGGCGCTGGAGCTGGGCAACATAGCGCCGGAGCTTGTGGCCATCGTGAAAGACGACGCCGTGCTGCAGCGGGCGCAGAAGCGGGCGCGGCATCTGCTGGCAATCGTCGACGCGGGCGGCATCGTGACGAAGTAACGAGCAGGGGACGAGCGCGTTGCGTCTTTACGCCTGAACACTCCCCGGATGACTCAGGGTGGCCGAATTTCAGCTTCGCACGAAATTTTCCAAGGCTTGCATGGTCACGCGAGGATCGCGTGCCCGTCCTCATTTGTGCGATGGTAGCGACCTTCTGTAGGTTTGCGTGTTCTAACGAGTAGGAGCCAGCGAGCCGATTCCGGCACATCACGGTTGCGGCCCTGAGCTTAAGGAGGTGGGGCCGTGCGTGCACACCGATTGGCAGTTTCGTTTCTTGCTTTGGCAATGGCCGCCGCGACGGCCCTGGCGCAGGCGCCAGACGCGACAGCCGTGGTGCGGCTGAGCTACACGCAGGGACAGGTCAAGATCCTGCGGGGTGAGACGACAGAGTTCGACCAGGCACAGGCGAATATGCCTCTGCTGGCGGGCTATACGCTTGCGACTGGTGATGATGGACAGGCGGAGGTGGAGTTCACCGATGGCAGCGTGGCGCGGGTAACGCCCAACAGCCAGCTTCGACTTGACACTCTGCCGGGCGCCGATACGCGCGATGAGACTACGGATCTGACGATGGTCTCCGGCCTCGGCTACTTCGAGCTGAACACCGCAAATAGCCAGCACTTTGCAGTGCACTTCAACTCCGCGGTAGCGCAGCCGGTGAGCAATTCCATCTTTCGCATCAGTCTGGACAACGCTCCCGACCTCTCGGTATTTGAGGGGACGGTACGCGCATCGGTGAGCGGGGCTTTCGATCAAACGGTCGAAGAGGGAGCCAGTCTGCACTTCGATGCGAACGACGCGTCGAGCGTGGGGACGGCGTCCATCCAGTCGGACACGTGGGATCAGTGGAATCAGGACCGCGACAATCAGATCGCGCAGCAGGCCGAGCAGCAGACGAGCGCGCGGGAGACCAGCGGCGCGACCAATGAGCCGGGCTGGGATGACCTGGATGCTAACGGCGACTGGTATCCGGTAGAGGGCTACGGGAACGTCTGGGTGCCGAACAATACTCCGGAGGGTTGGGATCCGTATGGAAACGGCTACTGGGCGAATTATTCGGGATGGGGCTACACGTGGATCTCGGGTTATTCGTGGGGCTGGCTGCCGTATCACTGCGGCGCCTGGAATTACTGGGACAGCATGGGCTGGGGCTGGGTGCCGGGACAGTGCGGACTCGGATGGCATCCGGGGGTGACGATCTGGAATGCGCCGCGTGGCTGGCGCCAGCCGCCGCGTCCGATTCCTGGTGGGCACATCGGACCACCCAGCCGGGGGAATCGGCTGATTGCGGTAAATCGCGGACCGGCATTGCCTCACCGCGGCCTCACCAACCATCACACGCAACCGGTGCGCATCGATGGACAGCGGGTGGATCCTCTGCCGGTCCTGGAGAACCCGGCACGCAGTGGCGTGCTTTCCTATCGTGGCACGGGTGGTGGCGTCAGAACTGCACCGGCGGGCCGTAGCTATGGCTTTACCGGCGAGGGTGGCAACGGCGTGCGGCCTCCGATTCAGGCAGCGCCGGGCGATGCTCCGGATGGGTCAAGGCCGCCCGCGACTGCGCCGACGCGGCCGGTCTTCCGGTCAGCGCCGCCACGAACAACGCCATCGTCACCGCGGATCTCTCCGCCGTCGGCACCACGTGTGGCACCGCAGCCGCGTACTTACTCGCCACCACCAGCTCCGCGCATGTCATCGCCGCCGCCAGCCCCGCATGTGAGCGCCGGGTCCAGCGGACATCGGTAGGCGGTAACCACTACCAACTCGAAGCGGCGGGGCGATGCCTCGCCGCTTTCGCTTGGCTCAGGATTTGCGGAGAGAGCAAAAGACGGAGGCCATGCCCGGGAGATCGACGGCTTCGGCGCGCACACCCGGGTTGAGACCCGCCTGACTGAGGGCGGCCGCGACTGCTTCGGCGGTATAGCCTGCATTGCGCAGGTTGTTGGCCCAGGTTTTACGCTTTTGCGCGAAGCTGGCGCGGAGGAACGGGATGAACTCCGACTGGATGTGTTCGGGGGCGACCCCGAGCTCCTGGAAGCGGGGTTGCACGTGGAAGCGGAAGACGCTGGAGTGGACCTCGGGAGGCGGCGCGAAGGCGCTGGGCGGAAGGGTAAAGAGCAGCTCGACGGAGCCGTAGAGCTGCATTGTGGCGCTCAGTACTCCGTAATCGCTGCTGCCGGGTGAGGCTGTGATGCGTTCGGCAACTTCGCGCTGCACCATGAGGACGGCACGATCGATGGCGGCGTGGTGTGCGATGAGGTGGAGAAGGATCTCCGAGGTGATGTAGTAGGGAAGGTTGCCAACGATGACGAGCTTGCCGTCGCGGGCCTCTCTCTGCCCCGCGGCCAGCGCGGTGATGTCGAGGGCAAGGATGTCGGCGCGGCGGACTTCGATGTTTGAGGCGGCAGCGAACTCGGCAGTGAGCACGGCGGCGAGTGCGGAGTCGAACTCGACAAGAGTCAGCTGCCCGGCAGTACGGGCTAGCAGCCGGGTGAGCGCGCCCCGGCCAGGACCGATTTCAAGCACGGCATCCTGTGCAATGTTCCCGAGCGCGGCTACGACCCGGCGGCAGGCATCTGCATCTACCAGAAAGTTCTGACCGAGGCGTGGTTTCTTCAGCATTTGTAAGTGTGCTGCTCTGGGGCGATAGAATCGGGTTCAAGACTCGGGACATGCGCTGCTGTTATGGGTAGTAAGGCAGCACATTTGCGGTGTAACGCATTTCTCCTGTTGCTATGTTCTGGACGAGAGCGGTGATGTCCAGCTTTTCTTAACGGAAAAGCTGCGTAGAGATCGCCCTCTCGGTCTATAACCTACAGGAGAAATGCGTTAGAGGGGCGGGAGCGGGAATGCATATTGTGTACGCGGCCTCCGAGTGCGTGCCGTTCGCAAAGACGGGCGGGCTGGCCGATGTTGTCGGAGCACTACCGCGCGAGATGGCGCGCCAGGGGCATCAGGTGACGGTGTACCTGCCCTACTACCGGCAGGTGCAAAAGCACATGACGGATCGGCGGATCGCGATTCCCAGCATCACGATCCCATTCCATTCCTACAACCGATTTGTAACCGTGCTGGATGGCGGCATACGCAATGGCGTGCGCTTCTATTTCTTCGACTGCCCGGAGCTGTTCGATCGCGAAGGGCTGTACGGCGTGCAGGGCGCCGAGTATAGCGACAATGCAGAGCGCTTCGGCTTGTACTGCCGCACGGTGATTGAGGCGGTGAAGCAGCTCGACGTACCGGATCTGATCCATGTGCACGACTGGCATGCTTCGCTGGTGCCGGTGATGCTGCGCTCGCTTTATTACTTCGACCCGGTCATGCGCAACGTGCCCTGCCTGCTGACGATCCACAACGCGGGACATCAGGGTGTGTTTCCGTCGCAGATCATCGAGCGGCTGGATCTGCCCTGGGATGTGTACACGGTGGACGGCCTGGAGTTCTACGGGCAGGCGAATTTTCTGAAGGGTGGCATCATCTACGCGGACACCTTGAGCACCGTGAGCCCGCGCTATGCGCAGGAGATCCAGACGCGCGAGTTGGGCGCCGGGCTCGAAGGCGTACTGCAGAAGCGTTCAGCGGACCTGAAGGGCATCCTGAACGGCGTGGATTACGACGAGTGGAACCCGGAAACGGACCGCAAGATTGCCGCGCATTACACCCCGGAGCGCATGCAAGGAAAGCGCGACTGCCGCCGCGACCTGCTGCACGGCTTCGGACTGAAAGCCGGGAACGACAACACGCCGGTGCTGGGCATCATTTCCTGGTTTTCGACGCAGAAAGGCTTCGACCTGCTGGCGGAGATCATGCCCGAGCTGATGACGCGCGACCTGCTGCTGGTGGTATTGGGCACGGGCGAACCATACTACGAGGGGCTCTTCCGGTCGCTTGCCGAGAAATACCCCGGTCGCGTAGCGGTGAAGGTCGCATACGACGAAACCATGGCGCACAAGATCGAGGCGGGCGCAGATATATTCCTGATGCCGTCACGCTATGAGCCCTGCGGACTAAGCCAGATCTACAGCCTGAAGTATGGGACAGTGCCGGTGGTGCATGCGACCGGTGGACTGGATGACACCATCGAAGAGTGGAATCCGTCGGCGCAGACGGGGACAGGCTTCAAGTTCTATCCCTACGAGCCGGGGCACTTCATGGGTGCGCTAGACCGGGCTCTGGTTACCTTTGCCGACAAGGCTGCATGGCAGATGTTGCAACGGAACGGGATGGCGAAGGATTACTCGTGGCGGGAACCGGCAGGGGAGTATCTGCGGCTGTATGAGGAATGCGTACGGCGCCGGTCTTAAGGCTGGCTGTGAGCCCATTATGGGAATCGAGTGCGCCATTCCCGAATTGGGATGGGCGTGCGCTACCTCTGAAAAAAGGTCTGCGGCCGGGCGCCGGCGACGGCGCCCGTGACCAGAGCCAGGTGCCGGGGCTGCTGCCTGCGGCGGGATCCGATGCGGAAGCCGCCCTGCGTGTAGCAGCGGCAGGCGTCCAGGCAGTTCGGGCAGAAATCGTGGCGACACTCATTGCAGCGGAGCAGGCTCTTGCGGCTCATGCTCTTTTTGCAGTGATGGCAGAGGGAAATTTCGCGACCCTTCACCAGGTGCAGTTTGCTCCGGTCGACGAGCGGCGCTTGGCGGGTTAGATCCAGAGAAATCATGGCAAGTCCATTGAAACGTGGAAGTTGCTGTGTGTCGCTTCCACCTAGGTTGCTCCCGGGCATCCCACAAATGCAGCATTACGGAGGTCGCTTTTTTATGCCGCGGTGCTCTTGCCAAATGGCCTCGGACGGGAATAGGCATCCAACCGGCTAATAGGAGGCGAGCCAATGCAGGTGAAATGTGCACACTCGCAGTGCATGTGTGCGGTTCCGGAAGGGAAGGAATACTGCAGCGCGTGGTGCGAGCAGAATGCGCGGGAGGAAGCACCACCGTGCTCGTGCGGACACGCGATCTGTGAACAGATCTACAAACGCCAGGCGCCGAGAGCTACGGCGTCGCCCGCCGTTTGAAAAAGTAGAACAGGGGCACGCCGGCGAGGATGAGGGCCGATCCCAGCAGCGAGTTGCGCAGATTGCTCTGATAGCTGTAGACGAGCAGCACCGCTGCGGCAACGATGAAGAGCGCCGGCAGCACAGGATAGCCCCACATGCGAAAGGTTGCGGCCTTCTCCTGTGCTGCGCGGCGGCGATGTACGAAGATGGTGCTGGCCGCAATCATGTAGAAGAGCCATTCGGCGAATATGGCCAGCTCGAAGAGCTGCTGGAAACGGCCGACGGCCAGCAGCAGCAGCGTGCTTAGCGCGGCCTGCAAGACGAGCGATGGAGCAGGCGTTCCGAAGCGCGGACTCAGCTCCGCGACCTTCTTGAAGAAGAGACCATCGCGTGCGGCAGCGAAGGGCACGCGCGCCCCAGACATGATGGTGCCGTTGAGCGTGACGAAGATGCTGAGCGCCATGCCTGCCGTGACGAGCGTGGCACCGGTCGCGCCGAGGACGACGCTGACTGCGGCTACCGCGGGACGGGGCGATGCGGCGACCGCTACGGCGGGCAGCATGTATTGGATTGCCGCGTTGACCGCGATATAGAGGAAGCCGACGATGCCGACGCCGAGGAGGAGCGCAAGGGGCACGTTGCGCTCCGGATTGCGGACCTCACCGGCAACCATGTTGAGGTCGTTCCAGCCGTCATAGGCCCAAAGCGCCGCGATGAGCGCGACCATGAAACCGGCGAAGCCACCCTCCGCGCCAGTGAAGATGGTTCCGAAGTTTGCCGCGAGGCCATGTGCGCTGGCGAAGCAGGTAATGGCGATGACCAGCACCAGAAGCAACTTTGAGCCAGGTGAAGACGAGCTGGAAGTTGGCGGCGCGGCGGATACCGATGTAGTTGAGGCCGGTCATGAGCCAAGTCATCGCGATGGCGAAGAGCTGAGACCAGGCCAGAGGAATGGGACCGGCGATGGCGGTGTGGTCAATCCACGCGAAGGCGTGGAAGAGCGCGAGCGTGCGCGCGAGCCCGATGGTGACAGTGGCGATGGACGCGGGCTTGGCAACGGCGAACCACGTCCACATATAGAGGAATGCGGGCAGGTCGCCATAGGCGCGGCGGATGTAGACATACTCGCCGCCCGCCTGGGGCATGCGCGCGGCCAGCTCGGCATAGGTCATAGCACCAAAGAGCGAGAGCAGGCCGCCGGCGATCCATGCGAGGTAGACCAGCGAGGAGTGGCCGACAGCGCGCATCATCTCCTGCGGGACAAGGAAGATGCCGCTGCCGATGATGGTGCCGACGACGATGGCGGTGGATTGCGAGAGGCCGAGCACGCGCTCGAGCGGCTGATGTTCGCGGTCGTACTGCGTATTGCTGGCGTTCGTCGCGGGGATGGCGATGGCGAAGGCTCCGGCGAAGAGGTTGTGCCTAGAGTAGCGCGAGAGTTGCAACAGCGGAGATTCCAATCGTTACTGCTTGACGCCTTTGCTCTCGTGTCCGCCCTGATAGAGGACGAGATGATCGACCTTGCCGGTAGCGTCGGAGAAGAATTCGATCTCCGCATCGACCACGCGAGAGAAGAATCGTGTGGGACTAGAGGCGAAGATGGGTGCAGAAGGCTGATCGGTTCCCTGCGCGGTCAAGTGTCCGCCTTCGAGAGCGATGGTGAGCGAGAATTTCGGCGCGAGCTGGTAGACGCCGACGTAGCGTGACAGTGTAGCGACAGGCACGGCAATCTCTTTGCGCTCAGAAGGCAGGACGACCGGCTCACCGTGCATAACGGATGCGAGGCGGTCGGCAATCTCCGACGGTGCGTTGCCGTTCACATTGGAGAGCACGATGATGCTGAGCTTCTCCTGCGGGTACCAGGACTCGGAGGTGCTGAAACCGTTGATGCCGCCGTCGTGGCTGATGCGCTTATTCCCCTTGATGGTCTCTATCTCGAGGCCGAAGCCGTAGTTGTCCTTAACCGGCGTTGTCATCTTTTGGACCGACGCGGCATTCAGTAGCTTTCCTCCGAACAATGCCTGCTGCCAGCGGAGCATATCGCCGGTGGTGGAGTAGAGTTCTCCCGCAGAGAAGGGCACGGTCATGTCAATGTAAGTGGCGTTCTCCAGGCCATCTGGGCCAGGCGTGTAGCCGGAGGCGCGCCGAGGCAGGATCACGCTGTTGCGGTCGCAGCCGGTGTCGTGCATGGCGAGCGGCGTGAAAATGTTTTGCTGCAGAAAGTCACAATACGGTTCGCCGCTAATCTTCTCCAGCAGGTAACCGAGCAGGGCGTAACCGGAGTTGCTGTAGTTCCATTTTTCACCAGGCTGGAATTCGAGCGGCTTGTTGCGGAAGCGCGCTACCAACTGCTCTGGCGTGACGGGACGGTCTTGCAATTCCTCGTAATCGGGAAACGAGGTGAAGCTGGGGATGCCGGAGGTGTGGGTGAGGAGATGGATGAAAGTGATGTTTTTCCAGGCGGCGGGCTCGTCCGGCATGTATTTGGAGATGGGATCTTCGACCTTGAGCTTGCCGCGTTCTTCGAGCAGCAGGATGCTTGCCGCGGTGAACTGCTTGGTGATGGATCCGAGGCGAAATCGTGTATCCGGCGCGTTGGGAATATTCCATTCGAGATCAGCCGAGCCGTAGCCCTTGTCGAGGATCGCTTGGCCATCGCGCTCCACCAGAACGGTGCCCATGAAGTGCTGCGTGGTGATGGAGTCCTGAACGATCTGCTCCATTCTTTTGGTATCGGGTGGTGTTGGCCCAGATACGGAGGATTGAGCGTGTGCGCATGGAACGGCAAGACAGAGTGAAGTGACGGCAAGGACGAAACGACGCATCGGGAAGTCTCCGGTGAATGCGTCTCAAATATAGTGCTTAAACTCCGGCCAGTCCTTCAGGATGCTGCCTTTGCGTCCGCGGCATAGGTAGATGTTGCGGTGCTCGTAGGGCATGGCGTAGGGATGGTCCATCACTCCGGCGATCTCGACCGAGTCGTAGTACTTGCGCATCTCGTCGAGCGAGGCGCCGTTGATGACGATGATGATGTCGCCGGTTTCGCCGTGCGGTCCCCAGATCCAGTAGTTGTTGTGGCCGCTGATGGCGAAGGGCAGGCCGCGGCCGGTTCCTAGGAAGTTGATCGCGCTGGCTTCACCGTAGTTGGAGCAGAGAATGCCGGCGCGGGCGCGATCGGGAGCAGGCAGCGCGTTGTAGATGCGGGTGACCTGATCCACCATCTCCTGCCAGCCAAAGCGATCGGCAAAGAACTGCGGGAAGGCGCTGGTGGCGGTGTTCTCCGTGTTGCTGGCTTTGTCGCGCAGGTGCATGCGAGTGG
Source organism: uncultured Acidobacteriaceae bacterium (assembly GCA_963815025.1). Taxonomy (GTDB): domain Bacteria; phylum Acidobacteriota; class Terriglobia; order Terriglobales; family Acidobacteriaceae; genus KBS-83. The sequence goes on from CAWFFD010000004.1 coordinate 622,809, forward strand.
TGTATTCGAGCCATTGCTGCGGCCGGAGGATGGGCATGGTCATGGGTACGATGAGGATGCCGGTAACTACCAAGAGCGTTGCGTATGCGGGTACGATCCAGCGTGTGCCGCGCTTCGCAAGCAGCGCCTGCCAGCAGACGCCACCGGCGGCGAAGAGAGCCGGATAGACGGGGGCGAGGTAGTAGTCTTTGGCGTCACGCGTCGCCATCATGAGCGCGAGGAAGATGAGATAGGTCCAGCCGAGGAAGCGCCATGGCCGGCTGCGGCGGTTGACGCATAGCCAGACAAGTCCGGCGAACCATAGCGGCAGACTGATGGGACTCAGCATCAGCTCCTGCGCGTGCAGGAACTGCAACGGCGAGAGCGTGACGTTCTTGTGGTCCACCTTGCCGTTGTGCAGGAACTCGAGGGTGGGGAAGTGATTGTGGATCTGCCAGAGCAGGTTGGGCAGGGCCAGCACGGCGATGAGTGCGATCGCAAGCAGCGCGGCGCGGCTGAAGATGAGGCGGCGTTGTGGGGTGGCCAGCAGACCGAGAAGCAGCGCGACGAGAAAGACGAGCATGGACGGTTTGTTTTCGAGGCCGAGACCGCCGGCCAGGCCGAAGACGATCCACCAGCGTGCAGACGCGCCGCGCAACAGCATCAGGATGGCGAGCACGCAGGTCATCCAGAAGACCGGCTCGAAGGAGTTCATGGAGAGAAAGCTGTCGAGTGCGAGGAATTCCGGCGCCAACAGTATGCCGAGCATGGCGAGCGTTTGCGCGATGCGACGGCCGCCAAGCGCCCACGTAATGATGCCGGTGAGAAAGACGACGACGGCGCCAGCAAGCGCGCTGAGCATGCGGATGCCGGCGAGGGATTGGCCAAAGAGGGCGATGGCGGCGCGCGCCTGCAGCGCGACGATGGGACCGTGATCGACATAGCCCCAGTCGAGATGCCGCCCGCAGAGGATGTAATACATCTCGTCGCGGAAGTAGCCCCAGCCGATGTGCGCTTCCCACAGATTAGCGCCGAGGTGAACAGCGAACTTGAGCAGGGCAAAAAGAGCGGCGAGCAGGAGGGCCTGCCCGAGCGCAGAGTCGTTTGCAGGCGGAATCGCGAGTACGGAATTGTCAACGGAACGAGGGGCGGTGGAGTTCATAGCTTGCGGTTCGCGGCGCGTGGCCGACGATGCGATATTCAGAGGTACGGAGCAAATGGTATCGCGGTTCCGTCGAAGCGGAGTTACGATTCTGCCGGCTGCAAGGTGATCAGCGTCAGCTCCGGGGGGCAGAGAATGCGCACGGGCACCTTGACGGTGCCGATGCCGCGGTTGACATAAAGCTGCATCGGACCGACGTTGAAATGGCCGTGCACGAAGCGCCGACCTCCCTTGGCGAGCATCGACCTTGGAGTTCCGATGAATGGCAGGCGAATCTGGCCGCCGTGGGTGTGGCCGGAGAGCATGAGATCCACGCCGCCATGCTTCACTACGTGGGTGGCATAGTCGGGCTCATGGGCGAGCAGGATGACGGGTTCGTTAGGCGCGGCCTGGCGCGGCACGGCATCGTCCAGGTTGGGGGTGTCCTCGAGCGAGCTGCGTAAGCCGGCGAACCATAGACGGCCGCCATCGCGCTCGAAGGGGAGATGGCTATCGACTAGCGTGGGGATGCCCTGGACCTTGAGCGCGTCGACCACTACAGGCCAGCCGACCAGCATGTCGTGATTCCCGAGCGAGGCGAACCGGTGCGGGCACTGGATGCCGCTGAGAACTTCCCCGCAGAGATAGCTGAGGCGGGCGCTCAGTTGCTTCGACAAGAATCCATCCGTCACAAAGTCCCCGGTGACCACGACGACGTCGGGGTTGAGGGCATTGATGCGGCGAACTATCTCGCGGACGAAATAGGGCTCGGTGAACTCGTCGTAATGAATATCGCTGACCTGTGCGACACGCAGGCCGTGGAACGCTTCCGGAAGACGGCGCAGGCGAAAGGTCTGCTCGATGAACTCGAGGTGATGCCGATCCCAGAGTCCGCCGTAGGCCACGAGGCCGCCCACCCCGGCCAGAGCCGAAGCTTGAAGAAACTGCCGGCGGGAGATCGTGCGGTTGGCGGCGGCGCTGGTGGTAGCGGTGGTCACTCTTGTTCAGGATAGGGCATTCATGCAGGCAATGCCTATAGAACGAAGGTGGTGTAGGAGCTGTGCCTTCGAGCATTTGCTTCGCATTACGATCTCTTTCGTTTCTGCCGTTCTGCCGCCTGGCTACTCCGCTCGCAAAGCGTGGACGGGGTCCACTGTGGCCGCGCGGCGCGAGGGCAGATAGCAGGCGAGGTAAGCCGTGACGACCACCCCGACGGTGATGACGATGTAGGTAATAGGATCGACCGGGCTCACGTTAAAGAGGATGGAGGACATCAGCCGCATAGAGATGAAGGCGACAATGAGGCCACACGCGATGCCGATGCCGGTGAGCTGCAATCCCTGACGCACGAAGAGTGCAGTGAGCGATGGGCGTTGTGCCCCGAGCGCCATACGGATGCCGATCTCGCGGGTGCGCTGCGATACCGAATATGCGATGACGCCGTAGATGCCGACGATGCCCAGCAGCAGAGCCATGGCTCCGGCAACGCAGAGCATGATAAGCGTGAAAGAGGTGCGGGCCATGGACTTGGTGTAAAACTCGCCGAGGGTCGAGACGTTGGCGAGCGGCACATCGGGATTGATGGACCAGACGGCGCGCTGCACGTCGCTCATGAAGACCTGCGAGCCGGCGCGCGGGCTGCGGATATAGAACGCAACGCCGCGCTGCACATACTCTTTCTGGCCTTCGAAGCGGTCCTGCATCAGCGGCCAGTAGACGGTGCTGGGCGCCGGCTGGCTTACGCCATCGTCGTGCACATCACCTGTCACGCCGACGATCTCCCGCCAGTCGTCCGTGCTGGCGACCCGGATGCGCTTGCCGATGGCGTTTTGCGCGCTATGCCAATACTCCTTCGCGAAGTTCTCCGAGATGATGGCGACGGGCAGCTTCTGGAAGGTGTCGGTCCAGGTGAAGTCGCGTCCCGCGATCAGCGGAGTGCCCAGCGTGGCGAAGGTTCCGGGCGAGATGCGTTTGAAGCGGCGGATGGGCGGCAGTTCGCCCTCGCCGTAGACGTGATCCTGCGCAAACAGTACGTCGTTGTTGGAGTCTCCATCCATGGGCACGGCACTGGAGAAGCTGACGGAGGTGACGCCGGGGATGGCCGCAAGCTTGTCCTGAATCTCCTGATCCATGCGGATGACGCGGTCACGCTGCGCATCGGGTATCTGGGTGTCCTGAATGTAGAAGCGGAAGGTCTGAAGCTCATTCGGCGAGGTGAAGCCGGGGGAGACCTGCATCATGGCACGGAAGGTGCGGATCATCAGGCCGGAGCAGATGAGCAGGACCAGAGCGAGCGCAACCTGCACGACGACCAGGATCTTGCGCGCGCGATGACGTTCGCGGCTCTGGCTCAGCGCGCGGCCGCCTTCACGCAGGCCGCTGGCGGAATTGCCGCCGGCGTATTTCATGACCGGGATGAGCCCGATGAGCACGCTGGTGAGCAGCGCGAGCGCGAGCGTGAAGAGCAACACCGGAAGATTGATGCCGATCTCGTGAATGCGCGGCAAGCCGGTAGGTGCCATCGCTACCAGGAGGCGCAATGCGCCATAGGCGAGCCCGAGACCGAGGAGAGCGCCCAGCGGTTCCGAGGACGGCGCTTTCGAAGAGGAGGTCTATAGTGATGCGCTTCCAGCCCGCACCGAGAGCCGAGCGTATGGCCAGCTCCTGGCGGCGTCCTTCGACGCGCACCAGCAGCAGGTTTGCGACGTTGGCGCAGGCCACCAGCAGCACCATGGCGATGGAGCCCATCAGGACCCAGAGGACATTGCCCACATCGCCGACGACATCCTGCTTCAGCGGGCGAAGATTCGGCTGGAAGTGTGCCTTCTCAAATAACGCAGGGCTGAAGCCGTCGGGTGCGGGGAAGCTGCGGATGGAGACCGGGAGCAAGCGGGCCATGTCGGTGCTGGCCTGCTGCATGGTGACGCCCGGCTTCAAACGGGCCAGGGCCTTGTAGCTGAAGTTGCCCAACTTCGTTTTGCTGCGGTCCCACTTCATTGGCAGAATGAGCGCGTCGTCCTTACGATCGAGGAAGTGAAATCCCTGGGGCAGCACGCCTATGACTTCGCGTGGCTTGCCGTCGATGGTGAGGTTGCGACCGATTGCGGACGGGCTTCCGCCGAATTTGCGCTGCCAGTATGCGTAGGAAAGCAGCACGGTGTCCGGCGCTTCCGCTGTGTCGTCCCGGCGCGTAAAAAGATGCCCGAGCGCAGGCTTGACGCCGAGCAGGGGCAGCGTGCCGTCGGTCACGTCGAGGCCGTCCACATGCTCCGGCTGCCCGGTGCCGGTCACATTCAGCGAGTCTCCTTGATAGACGCCGATGTCCTGGAGCGTGGTGTTTTGCTCGCGGTCGATAAAGTAGATCGACGGCGACATGTTCAAGTCTTTGATGTTGATGCCGGGAGCGGTATGCCAGACTCCGATCAAATCCTCCGGATGAGGATACGGCAGGGGCTTGAGCAATACGCCGTCGACAACGCTGAAGATGACGGTGTTGGCGCCGATGGCGATGGCGAGCGTGAACAGGGTAATGGCGGTGAACAGCGGCGCGCGGCCGAGCCTGCGGACGACCTGCTTGAGCTGATCGCTGAACAATGCCATGGGCTGCGCCTCCGAGGTGAAGAATTCCTATATGTTCCCATTTGAGTTGAGACAATGGCCCCTGGATCGTGGAGCTTTGTCACATATATACGCCGAGGGGCAATGTGTTGTTCCCCCGGAATTGCCGTTTATTGGAGCACACGGAAGGCCGGGGCATCTTCCGGGAGATCTTGCGGCTGGGGATGGAAGTGCCCATAGATCGCTTCCGCCACCTTCTTCGCCACAACCGAGGTCAGCGCCTCGAGCGAGGCCTGCTCGATGGCGCGTTGTGAGCCGAAGTGCTGGACAAGGCGGGTGCGGGTGCGTGCGCCGACGCCGGGAATGTCGAGCAGTTCGGACTGGCGGTCGCGGATTTCGCGGCGCTTGCGGTGGTAGGTGATGGCGAAGCGGTGCGACTCGTCGCGGATGCGCTGGATGAGGTGCAGGACGGGCGAGCGGCGGTCGAGGACGATAGGATCGTCTTCCTGCCCGTAGAGGTAGATCACCTCTTCACGTTTTGCGATGGAGGCGAGCGGCTGCGTGGTGATGCCGAGTTCTTCCAGCGCTGCCGCGGCGGCGTGGAGCTGGCCGAGGCCGCCATCGATGAGCACGAGCGACGGCATCTTGCCGCGTCCGGAACCGTTGTAGGTGCGTGCATCGCTGTCCGATGTCTCGATTAGCTCCGCAGGGCCGGTTTCCTGCAGCACGCGCTTGTAGCGACGGCCGACGATCTCGCGCATGGAGGCGAAGTCGTCGACGCCGGTCACTGTCTTCACCTGAAACTTGCGGTAGTCGGACTTTTTCATCGCGCCGTTCTCCCACACGACCATGGAAGCGACGGTCTCCGCGCCCTGGATATGCGAGATGTCGAAGCACTCGATGCGTCGGGGCAGCTCGGGCAGCATCAGCAGGTCCTGCAATGATTCCTGAATCGCCTTCTGCGAGGGCTGGAGCACGCGGAAGCGCTGATCGTAGCTTTGCTTCGCGTTCTGTCCAACGAGATCGACGAGTGAGCGCTTCTCACCACGCTGCGGCGCGGCAATCTCGACCCGGTGGCCGGTGCGCTCCGCAAGCAGGTGGCAGAGCGCGTCGCGGTCAGCGAAGTCGACCGGCACCAGAATGGAGCGCGGCACGTACTGCTGATCGATGTAGAGCTGCTTGAGCAGGGCGGAGAAGAAAGCCGGCGGGTGGAACGTGCCGGTAGGATGAGCCGCTTCTGGCGCGCTTTCTGCGTGGTCGTCTTCGGCCTGAACCAGATCCGATAGCTCTTCCCAGAAGAGGTCGCGGCGATCGACAATCTTGCCGCCGCGCATATGGAAGAGATTCACCGCGAGCATGTCGTTTTCGTAGTGGTAGCCGAAGACGTCCGCGTCGTCGTTGTCGACGCTGGCGATGCGTTGCTTCTCCTGCACCTGGCTGACGGTGATGAGCAGATCGCGGTATTTTGCCGCCAGTTCGAACTGCTCGGCGCTGGCGGCGGCTTCCATGCGCGTTTCGAGTGAGCGGCCCAACTCCTGCTGGCGTCCTTCGAGGAAGAACTGCGCGTCGCGGACGGCCTCGCGGTATTCCTCCGGTGTGGTCAGGTTCTCCACGCAGGGGCCAAGGCAGCGCTTGATGTAGTACTGCAGGCAGGGGCGCGGGTGGTAGCGGGTGAGATCCACTTTGCAGCTCGGCAGCAGGAAGGAGCGGTGCAGCAGGTCGGCGACGCGATAGGCGAGATTGCCGGGGAAATAGGGACCGTAATACGCGCTGCCGTCCTTGCGCAGCCGGCGGGTGACGAAGACCTTGGGATAGCGGTCGGCCAGAGTGAGCTTGATGTAGGGGTAGGTCTTATCGTCGCGCAGCAGGATGTTGAAGCGTGGCTTGCGCTGCTTGATGAAATTATTTTCGAGAGCGAGCGCTTCACCTTCGTTGTCGACCAGGATGTAGTCCACATCTACCGCTTCGCGCATCAGCGAGCCGGTCTTCGCATTGGCCTGAGAGGCCGCGAGTAGATACGAGCGGACACGCGCGCGCAGATTCTTCGCCTTGCCGACGTAGATGACCTCGCCTTCGGCATTCTTGTAAAGGTAGACGCCGGGCTGCGTCGGCAACGTGCGGATTTTCTGCTGCAGATCCATGTTTGCAGATCCAAAGTTTTCTGTTGTGCAAGCGCAGGCGAGCGAGTGAGCGGGCCGCGGGAACGGCCATTCCTAGTCTATCGCCGACCGGCAGCGTGCTTGGGCGTGTCCGGTTACCCGTTCACGGGCCGCGTAATAAGTACACCAAGGCGTTTTCATGGTTCAGGAAAACGCCCGTAAGTCGTTCATGATACGTTTGATATACGCGAATAGGCGTTTTGGCACGAATCGTGCATCACAAAGAGCAGGAGTCCTGTGTCCGGTCCCCCGCTAGCCAAAAAACAGGACTTGTCCGACGGTATTTCGCGGATACGCACCGCGAGGAGGGAGAGATTCACTTGAAGACACAGATGAGGCGTCTTACACAAGTCTCAGGTTGCGCGGCGGGAGTCTTCGCGCTTCTTCTTGCGAGCGGTTGCTCGAGCAAGAAGTATGTGAGGAGCCAGACCGCTCCGCTGATCCAGCAAACCAATGAACTGGATGACCAGACCGCCACGAACAATCGCAATCTGAAGAATCTGGACGAGAAGACGACCGCCGGCATAACCAAGGCGCAGTCGTCGGCCGATAGTGCCCAGCAGAATGCGCAGCAGGCGAGCACCGCAGCAGGAACTGCGCAGCAAAGCGCGCAGGAGGCCGTGAATCGCGCGGACTCACTGGCGAGCGTGGTGAGCAACCTGGACAGCTACAAACAGGTAGCCACGGCTTCCGTGACCTTCGCCTTCGATAAGAGTGTTCTCACGCGCAAGGATAAGGAGCAACTCGATCAGCTGGCCGCGCCACTCAACACGACCAAGGGCTACATCCTCGAAGTGACCGGCGGGACCGACTCCACCGGGAGCGCGCAATATAATTATGAGCTGAGCCAGCGGCGCGCAGAAGCGGTGGTGCAGTACCTAGCCTCGAAGTACAAGGTGCCGGCGCACAAGTTCTACCTGATCGGCATCGGCAAAGATAAGGAAGTAGCATCGAACACCACAGCCGAGGGCCGGGCGAAGAATCGCCGAGTGGATATCCAGGTGCTCTCGAATATGCAGCAAGGCGGCAATACGGTATCTCAACTTCAGTCGCACTGACAGGGAGTCGGTAGCCGACTGCAAATGAAAAGGCCGGGGCGACAAGCTCCGGCCTTTTCATGTCTGGATATTAAGTCCGCGATCTCACAAGCTGCCAGGTTATAACGTTTTAATCCGACTTAATGAATGCCCAAGCAGTCGGTCATCATGGATGCGGATCCTGGTTCACCACGTTTGGGGTATCAATGGCAAATTGGACAGCCGCATCATGCAGATTGGCCTGCGACTGCTTTTCTGAGCTCCCTGCCGAGGCCTCGGCCACTCATTCCCGGTGCCTCACTTCTTTGGAGTGGAATGCGCGCCGTCTTTGTGTCGGCATTCTGGCTGCTTGTCTTGCAGTAGTGCCTGGTGTACTTGCAGCTGCGCAGACGCTTCATACTGCGCAAACAGTCCTCCAGTTCAAAGCAGGCCCGACCGCACCACAATTGATCAGTCTGCAGGCGCCAGGGCACGGCTCATGGTCCAATGACGCTCCCGAACCTCTCATCGACAGTGCAGAGATGGATGACCACTCCATCCCACTGCAGTGGAAGCTGATTTCAAGTGCCACGCAGATCGACGCGAAGCATATTTCGTATGTGTACGAGACGCAATCGCCACACTTGCGCCTCACATGGGAATGGCGTGCACGCGCCACGACAGGTCCGCTTGAGCATCGCATTCTCATCGAGAACCTCGGTGCCCGCGAGCTTTGGATTCCACTGCAGACAAGCTTCCGTTACGACTGGCAGATTCCCGCGTCGGTGGCTCTTAAAGAGATTTACGTCGACAAAGGGGCAGGGAAGCCGTCGGCGGTCGGGACGCATGAGGTGGATGTCGCGTCCGGATACAACTGGCGGGGAAAATCCAGCACATATGCTGTCGATGAAGACCCGCGCGAGATCATACCGTGGTTCATGGTGGAACGCGATGGTGATCAGGGCGACGGCTGGTATATAGGCCTAGAGTTCAGCGGTCGAACTAGCCTCACGTTGCAGCGAGACGCCACCTCGTTGCGCGGTTCCTTGGGTTTGAATCCCAATCCCGGGCCATTCCATACTCGCCTTCAGCCAGGAGGCAGCTTTGAAACGCCACCCGTCTTTGTTGGAGCATTCACCGGCGGCCGCGATGGACTTGGCAATGTGCTCCGGCCCTGGGTGCGGCAGGTGCTTACATATCCGGGCACGTGGAAGAAGCCGAACTATCCACTGCTTGTCAACGACAGTTGGGGCAGCGGCATGGCAATTGATGAGAAATTGGCCGAGCGCATGATCGATGATTCTGCGGAGTTGGGAATCGAGATGATCGGCGTGGACGCAGGCTGGTTCCGTGGCGTCGGTGACTGGTCTCCCGATCCGAAGAAGTTTCCCCACGGACTCGCTCCCATTGCGGAAGATGCTCACCACAGGGGCTCAAATTCGGTATCTGGGTAGATTGGGCGCAAGCAGGCACTAACACGGAACCCGGAGCCCTGAATGTCAACGATCCCGAAGTGCAGGGATTGGCTCGTTGCCGACACACCTGTGGGATGGAGGCCTGACGAGTTCGTAGGACGCACTATGGACTCAGGCGTGCCCGCGGTAAAGGCTCATGTGGAGGGTGAACTGGAACAGATGGTGACTACCTTCAAACTCGACATGCTCGAGCATGATGGGTATCTCGTGACGCGCAACTGTTCTCGCAAAGACCATCCGCATGCGCCACCACCGCCCGATGCAGTCACTACGATCAAGGGCAGCGGTGTCGCCATGCCCGATACAACGAACTCTACGGATGTGAGTTATCACGCTGTCCGTTCCTATTACGATATCTATTCGCGTCTGCGGAAGCAGCATCCCGATCTTCTGCTTGAAATCTGTAACGATGGCGGCCGCATGGTCGACTTCGGCAGCGCATCGCACGGCGACTACTTCTCCATCACTGACGCATACGATCCGGTATCCAACCGGCGTGCCTTCTATGACACGAGTCAGGTGCTTCCCGCTGCCATGTTGGAAGATTACGTGGAAAAATGGCCCACCCCGAGAATCGAAAACTTCCGCTACATGCTGCGCAGCGGAATGATGGGCTGGCTCACTGTCATGCAGAACACGAATGCCTGGACTCCGGAACAGCACGTAGCCGCCAGGCAGGAGTTCGCGCTTTACAAGGAAAAGCTTCGTCCATTCATCCGCGATGCCGATCTCTACCACATTTCAGCCAGGCCCGATGGTATTCATTGGGATGGCCTTGAGTATTACGACGCAAAATGTGCCAGGGGCCTTGTCTACGCTTTCCGAGGTTCAGTGCAGCGCGAGACGACGCACACGTTTTCACTCTATGGTCTCGATCCTCATAGGCAGTATCGGTTGCATTTCCACGATGGCAGCGTGCCAGATCGCACAGAAAGCGGCAGAGACCTGCTTCGCAAAGGGCTCCATGTTGCGCTCGCGGTCCCGAATAGTTCCGAGCTGATCTTTATCGATGAAATAAGTTAGCGGTTGCCCAGACTTTGACACGGTAGCGATCGCCGTATCGGCGTCGCCCAGATTCATCTCATTGTGGAGAGCCGGCGTTGTCGTGATCGTCTCGGCCTTTGCATCGATCGTGCGCATCACATCCGAGAAGCGGGTTTCCGCTATCCTTCCGCAGCCACCAGGCCACGCGTCCCAGCATCACAATAGCGACCACGAACCTCGAGCGCGGGCCGGTCCTCCCAACTCCATACAAAATTTTCTTTCCTTGACTCCAAACTCGCCCCACACCAGAATCGTCCAACATCCAGGTCATCCCCAAGCGAGGTCTCGTTTGGAGCCTTCAGGCATCACCACCCCCGCCGAGTCCCCCGTCTCCGCCGCTACTCCGCCCGCTCCCTGGAGCTCCGCCACCCGCCTCGGCTTCCGCATCGCCTTCCTCTACTTCTTCTGCTTCAGCTTCCTCGACGGCAACGGAACCCTCTTTCAGGCTTTCCCGGTCGTCGGCGGCTGGATCCAGGACAAGCTCAACTGGCCCTTCAACCATCTCTCCGAGTTCACCGGCCAGCATCTCTTCCATCTCACCGGCATCGCCGCCCACTGGCATCCCAGCGACTCCGGCGACACCACGATGAACTGGATCCAGAACGGCCTCTTCCTCACCTTCGCTCTGGGCGGCGGCATCCTTTGGACTCTCATCGCCCACCTCCGCAACAACCGTCGCACCGAGTACCGCACTCTCCACGCCTGGCTTCGCTTCCTCCTCCGCCTTACCTGCGGCATGTTCATGATCACCTACGGTCTGGCCAAGGTTTTCCCGTTCCAGATGCCGCCTCCCTCCATCGCCATCCTTAACGAGCCCGCCGGCAACATGGCTCCGATGACCTTCCTCTGGAACCTCATCGGCCTCAACCCCGTTTACGAGATCATCTGCGGCTCAGCCGAGCTTCTCGGCGGCATCCTGCTCCTCTATCGCCGCACCGCGCTCACTGGAGCCCTCTTCTCCAGTTTCGTGGTCACCAACGTGGTCCTTTACAACTTCTGCTACGACGTCCCCGTCAAGCTCTTTGCCGTCAACCTGCTCCTCGGCTGCATCTTCCTCGCCCTGCCCGACGCCCTCTCGCTCTGCCGCTTCTTCTGGAGCCACAAACCCGCCGCCCCTACCGCCGCCTGGGTTCCCCCCGCCAGCCGCCGCGCCGGGCGCATAGCCATCCTCGTCACCGAGATTGTCTTCGCCGTCGCCTTCCTCGTCGTCCAACCCATCTTCATGAGCATCGGCTGGCACCACCTTCAAGTCGCGGCCCGCACGCCATCCCCTCTGGTCGGCGCCTGGCATCTCGACGCCATCCACCCAGCCTCCGGCGCTTTTATCGACCCCGAAGGCGTTCCCATCACTGACCTCTACGTCGCTCCGTCCAGCCGCGCCTACACCCGCTCCACCGACGGCGAGCTCTGGCTCTCCGGCGTCGATCTCGATCCCAAGAAACACACCGTCCGCATCAACTGCTACTTCATCGCACCCCCCACCAACTACGCCTGGCAGTTCTCCGACCCCAACCACCTCATTCTCACCTCGGTCCCACCCGATCAACCCAAACCCGACCCCAAACACAAGCCCGCCAAACCCGCCGCGCCCTTCACCCCCGCCGTCCTCACCCTCACCCGAACCCCGACGCCCGACCACTACCCGCTCCTCGAGCGCCGCTTCCACTTCATCAGCGAATGGCGCTACGAGCGTTAGCCAGCGGGGAAGACCCTGCTGCCGGAACCGGCTCGTAGCAAACGCGCGGCACCAGTGTGCCGTAAATGTGCCGCGCAACCTCCATATTGCAGAGAAATATGCGACAAATGGCACACATCTCGTGCGGGCAGACTATGTTCAACTGCATTCTTGTCAGAGGCTTACTGAAGAGTGAAGAAGCATTCGACAGTGATGGCGGTGCCACCCTCGTCTGCAACTGTGTGCATTCGCGAAGAGAAGGAGGGAGGTGAGAAGAATCGACGCACAAAGGGGCAGATGCTCACCGCATCTGCCCCGTCAATTTATCAGCGTCGCTAGAAGTACATTTTCAGGGCAACTTGAATGTTTCGTGCTGGTTGTGAAGAGGGTGTGCCGACCGCAGGCCCGATCTGACCAAATGTACCGCCGCTGGCGCTCCAGCCCGTATCCGGGTGGCCCAGGTTCACCTGGTTAAAGGCGTTCAGGAAGTCGGTTCGGAATTGCACATACTTGGTCTCACTGAAGTGGAAGTTCTTCATCAGCCCGATATCGGCGTTGAAGAAGCCCGGGCCGACGATGGGTCCCTGCGCCGGGCAGTTTCCAAAGTGACCTGGCGCAGGATCAGAGAAGCCAGCAGGGCTCATCCATTGATAGCCTCCAAAATTGGGAGCAAGTCTGCTGCGCTTAAACACTTGTTGAACGCCGCAGTCCGGACGAGCTCCACGACCGCCGGTTCCCGTTGTATCGCCGTCGTTGTCACCGATGGCAAGAGGGAAGCCGGTGTGCGTGGAAATGATCGTCGATGCTTGCCAGCCACCGACGACTTGATTGACAACCGGATTCATGTTGGCGCCGAATTGCTTACCCCGACCCACCGGCAGATCGTACGTTGCAAAAATGGAGACAATGTTATTGGCGTTGTAGTAGCAACTGGCGTAGTCGCCGGCAGGATTATAGAGGTTCTGATAGTACGGTGATGCCGACGTGGCCCCTGCTGCTTGGCCGCCGATCCCATAGTATCCACTGTTGTTGGTTAAACAATGCGACCAGGTATAGGCCACCTGCCCTTGCAGCCCGTTAGAAATGCGTTTCTGCACGACTGCCTGCAACGAGTTGTAGTTCATGTAGCCCACCGAAGCAGTGCCGGACACGTTTGAAAGCACATTGATCAGCGCCGGATTGTTCTGGAAATAAAAAGGCGTTGTCGCAACTCCGTTGACGAGTTGTTTCTGCAGATAGGGCATCGGCACCATCAGGTGATCTGCCTTCTGGGCGACATATCCAATTTGGACGGTGGTCGTGGGTGTCACCTCCTGCTGGACGGTCAAATTCCACTCCTGATCCAGTGCCGGCTGGACTGTCTTATCCCAGACGAACATGATGGCTCCCGCAAATGGATTACCTGGAACGGCGCCTCCAGGGCCCGCCTGCGTCTGTACCGTTGCGTTAGCATATTGCGCCCCAACCTCAGGAGGAGTGAAAGGTGGGTTCCTGGCAAGGCGCAGATTGGTACCCGTGCCTTCCAGATAGGATGAGATGGTGTAGGCGCCGCGAATCACTGTCTTGCCATGCATGGCTTCTGGCGAATACGCAAACCCGAAGCGGGGTTGGATAGCTGGAAGGCCGTACACCGAGTTGTAAAGCGCGCGACTGTTGCCGTTGACTCCCGCAAGCTCAAGTGCGCCGGTGGTCAGATCCAGATTAGATTGCCGATTGTTGAGTTCAACCCATGGTGTGTGGGCCTCATACCGCAGTCCCATATTCAGGGTCAGAGTGGGAGTAATATGCCAATCGTCTTGACCGTATCCTGCAAAGAGCCAGGAGAGTTGATGCCAGACAAAACTGGTGCTCACGCCGATACCTCTGGCTTCCGGATAGCCAACGAAGAAATCGGCTGCCGGATCGCCGGCGAAATCGACTCCCGTGCTGCCGCCGCCGAAGAGGATGTCACCGTATTCACCGGTGTTGCCGGTGTAGCCGGTATTGATGCGATAGCGCCACAGCTGGAAACCAGTCTTGAAGATATGCTTGCCGTGAGTGATCGTTACGCTGTCATCGAACTGGATCACGGTGTCCGCAAAATCCTGGTTCACAATTTGATTGCCGACGTTGGTGAGGGTGGTGCCGCCATTGGGTGAGGGAGCCTGACCGCCACCGAAGCCAAGCAACAGCAGGCCCGGCCCGGAGCCATTCGTATTCGCAATTCCAAGTGCTGTCCCGAGATTACCAATGCTGGGATCGAAGGCGGTTCCGTTGAAAATCGTGATCCAGCTTGTTCCCAAGCGGGCTTCGTTCAGGATGGTCGGGCCAAAGGTGTGGGTCCACGTTCCAACCACGTTATGGGTCGGTGCCCGCGCAAAGCCGTTGCCCAGGATCAACTGCGAGTTGCTTGAGGGATCGGTCTGGTATCCCTGCGAATACCGGCCCTCGAAGCGGTCGTTTGGTGTGATGGTGTAATCGACCTTTACATCTCCCTGGTCGGCGTCAAAGGCTTGGGTGCCGGTGTTGATCGCATTGTTGGTCGTCTGGCTGTTGATCGGCGTTGGATAGAACTTGGAGGCAAAAAGGTTTTTAGCCACCACATTCATTTGCGACAGTGGAATCTGGTTGTTTGGGTAAGGCTGCTGGGTAACTGGATTTATAAGTTGCGTGGTGATTTGTGAGAAGTTACCTGCACGCTCGGCATTCGTGAAAACAGTGATGAAGCTGCTGCTCGCTGGATGGTCAAAGCGCTGTCCCTGGTAGTCCACAAAGAAGAACAGTTTGTCCTTGAAGATCGGACCGCCGAGTGTGCCACCGAACATGTTCCAGCGGACCGTTGGCTTTGCCAGCACATCGGTTGGATTCAGCTTATTCTCCCACTGGTTGGCATTCAGAACGTCATTGCGGAAGAACTCCCAGGCATCGCCGTGGAAGCTGTTCGTGCCGGACTTAATGGATGCGTTGACGATGCCGCCCATGAAGTTACCGAACTCAGCCGACGCGTTGTTCGTGATGAGGTTGAACTCCTGGATGGCATCGGGAGACGGCGTGAAGCCGAGATTATCTTCCGACGTCTGGTTGTTGTCCATGCCGTCGAGGATGAAATTATTCGACTGCTCGCGGTTTCCATTGATGTAAGGACGGGCGCCGTTTGCCGTGTTGTCGCCATTGTTGAACATTGAATTGTCCGGATGCACACTGCCCGGCGCGAGCAACGTCAACTCGACGTAGTTGCGTGTTGCGAGCGGAATATCTGTGACTGTTTTGGAATCGATCAGCGTGCTGACCTGAGTCGTCTCCGATTGCAGTTGCGGCGTTTCCGATGTGACTTGTGTCGTAGTGGTCACCGCGCCGATGCGCATCTTGAAATCCAGACGAGCCGTCTGGTTGAGCACCAGCGTGAGACCGGACTGCAACGCCGATTGGAAACCCTGCGCTTCGGCTTTCACCTGATAGTTGCCGATCGGAACGCGCACAAAGTTATAAGTGCCGTTATCGGTTGTTTTCGTGGTGTAGACGAGTCCCCGGTCGGTATCGATGACCGTGATGACGGCGCTGTTGACGGCGGCGCCCCCTTCGTCTACGACTGTTCCTGTGATTGCCGCTGTGGTCTGCTGAGCTCTCGCGGGTTTCCCGACACAAAGACAGACCAGCAACATCCCAAGAGAAATACCCCATAAGATGACTCGCTTCATACTCGCCTCCTAAAAGGACTGCCGAACAGGTTGTAGCGGACGGGTTTGCTCGCATTTCCGAACAGCAGGATGCGGAAAGCTATATGTCAAAATGATTTCCCGACTTCGCCAAAGAAAGGTTTCTTGTTCTAACGGTTCCGCAAGGTGCATCCTTTTCCACGGGATCGTGCAAGCGAAGCGGGAATCAATGCCGCCAAGACGTTCACTCTTACTTGTGTTTCAGCAAAATACCTGGCCACAGCCTAGGTCGTATGACGAGCCGTTGCAAACAAGGAAGCTAAGCTAACGTCGATGTAAGTCGATTGTGATCACTTATTTCTGTAATTCCGCGTATTCAATCAGTTTTTCTGGTCATTTCTGATCATTTCGAGCTCGATAGTTAGACGATTGCGCGTTTTGAGACGCTGCGCTGGTCATATGTGTTAGTTCGTAAGTGGTCATAGAAATCGAACGGCCGGCAACGCGGCAAATGCGGTCTACAGAACGAAGGAGATCGGACCATCTCCAAGACGACTATCATGGCTGCAAGCTACTCCTGCGCAACCGACTGAGTATGACAATTGCTATTTTGCGTTCGGGTCAGGACACCGTGCAGATAACGATTGTGTCTGGACGCAATATCTGCTGCGATTGCGGCGTTAACTGCCCCCCGCTCGGCACGCACTGACCGATGCGCTACTCGCGGTCACACTGCTGTCATCTTCTCTGACTCAAAAGGCCGCGGGCGTTTATTGCCGATGGGATCTTGGCTAGGTCAAGGAATGCTGCGCGAGTTCGCGATCCATGATGAGGTCGAGCTACGTGGCTGCATGGCCAGCGTCGACAAAAAACCTCGTGCTCACCCGATCCTCTACTGAACCCTTTGCAGAACAGAGAAATCATCCAGCTGTATCCAGTAGTCGGCGTTCTGACCCCAGAATCCAGCGAAGACCTTCATCGTCGTGCTAGATCCGGAATTGAATTTCACCGTGAGCCGCTGGTATGTGGGCGCGGCGCGGTAGATCGTTTGTGCCACGATATTGCCGGTCGCGTCGCGTATCCCGAAGTAGCCGATGTTCGTAGTGAAGCTGTTTCGCACCCATCCGGTCAGGGTGTACGACGTGTGGGGCTTGACCGTGATGGTTTGCGTAGTAGCGTTCCAGTTGCCGGTTGAATCGCGAATCCAGGCATCGTTGTTTCCCGAGTGCGCGAATCCAAGGCTGAGATCGATGCCGTGGCCGTCCGGCCCCTCTACGGCCCAGGGGCTTGAAACGACGCCGGTCGTCTGCTGCTCGAATCCCGGGTCCTTTATGAGGTTCATCGGATGGACCGCGGCTCCATAGGTCACAGTGAGCTGGCTGATGGAAGTGAAGGTATGTTCGCCTCCGGGGGCGCCGACGATACGAATGCCGTCTCCCCACGTCGGGTCGAAGCTGAAGGTATAGGTCGTCTGCGTGCCGGCGGCGTTGCTGTAGGGATACTCGGGTGAAACCGTGAGTCCCCGGACATCCACCCATTGGAAATTCTGTCGCACCTGCACACGTAGATCGCCTTCATACCAGCCGCCGTCCGAGAACATGCTTCCGGTTCGATAAAGAACCTGGTCAAGGTTGTAAGTACGCGGCCATACATATCCCCACCAGTCGGCTGGTTTGATGGACTCATCCCAATCGTCTTCGCTGTTGGCATACCCGCTGTTGAGTTGGTCGCTGCAGTTCAGGCTGCAGAGTGAGCCATAATGTGTGCTCTTGCTAATGGCGCGCGTTCCCGGCGCCTGGGCGAGGTCTGAGTTGGATGGACCGTTCATCGGTGCGGAGAAGTCATAGGGAGTAAGCATGAGCTTCCGCAGCGAAAAAGTGTAGGAATCGCCTCCGCAGCATACATTGCTCTGTAGATAGAGTGTGCGGCCGTCGTGGCTGATGTATTTCGAAGGAATGCTGGTGCCATATTGGCCGCGGTTCTGCGTCAGGCGCAGCGGGCCGAAATCGATGGTCGCCGGCTGCGGGGTGGAGTTATCCTCGCCCGTCGCAATGTGTTTCCAAGGGCCCCACGGTTGAGGTGCCTCATAAAATTCGTGCGTGCTGCACGACCACGAAGAAAAGATGTAGCGATGCAATGGTGCATCGTAAACAGCGCCGCCCTGCGCGATCACCTTATCGTCGGCCGGACAACCGGCGTCGAACATATCTTGATAAAGTAGCCGTGTATCGCTGATCACCGGCGACTTTTCGGTGATGTCATGCGACCATGTTGGACGTTCTCCGCGCATCCCGCTGAAGAACTCCCATGCCTGTCGCACCAGCACAGCATGGCTGGGCACACGCGCCAAGTAGATTTGCTGCTGGTCGCGCCAATTGTTGTCGAAGCCATAGGCGTAGACATAGTTGTCGGGAGCATTGGCGTAATTCTTCCCGTAGTCGAGGAACATAATCGTAGTGAAAAGAGCCGGGACAGATTCGTCGGTGTTGTTTGCCCTGCCGAACATCGGACTGCCTGAAGGCTTCGTCCAGGTTGCGCCATGGTCGCCTGAGGCTACAATCGACGCGGCAGGCGCATATTCGAAGTCGGTCTCGTTCAGATTCTGGAAAGCGAGATAAACAACGCCGTTTACGCACGCCATACCGGTTGGCTTATCCGTGTAGCCGTTGCTGCCAGTGTAGTTTTTGCCGATGTCACCAGCTACATCGATTCCTATCAAGTTCGGTGGCATGCCGGAGACGCGGGCGACGCGCATCGCCGCAAATGTGTTGGAGAACCCGGTACCGTCTCCGTTAGCTTCATACAGGTCGTCATCGTTCGACCAGCAGCTTGGCCAGAGGTCTCCATTGCCGGGGATCTGATAGGTGGAGTACGACTCCTCCGCAAAGGTACCGAGATACCTGCTGGGCTCGGGCGCGGCGCCCCCTTGCGCGAAGCATGCCGGAACCGATGCGAGCAGAACCAAGAGCGGGGAAAGACAGAAGCAGGAGCGTAGAGTCACTGGCATCAAACACCTCCGGTGGACGAGACTCTCGAATGGATTTAAACGTTACACACAACGCCAGAAACTATCGGCTCTGCTTGGGAGAAGTGTCAAGTACAGTTTTCAGCCGAGCTATGTGTCTCGTTTGCGAATGTAGGCGCGATCGGGTTGATGAAGGATCTGAGGCGCCTCTAGCGCTTATGTGTGTGCACCTTGGCAGGCTATGATGCAGTTTTCTATCCGGCGCGTCAGGATCGACCGTCCATGTTCGAGGCTCGGGCGATCGAAAACGCCAACGTGACACATGCCGGAGCAGAGCTTCTGATTACGAGAAAGGACGCCCGCACGCACGTGGAGATCTTTTTTCCCCGCTGCGCTAAATGAACGGAACACGATCACGGCGGGTCTCGCTGCGTCGGCGCGATTGGTGCGCGGTTGATCCAGCGCGGCTAGCAGTCCGCAATCCGCCTCCAGCACGTCTGTGATCGTTTCGGGACGATTTAGCTGTTTTCTGGGGAGCGACGGTCGCGACACTGGAATCGTCGCCACCGCGCCGATCATGGCTACAATAAATACTAGACAATTGTTATGACAAACGAAGGCACTGCAGGTACCACTCCCGGCTCTCTCAATACACCCGAGGCCTTTGACGATTCCACAGAATCGTTCGGCTCTCTCCTTTCACAGTTTGAAAAGATTCATGGGCGTCAATCGAAGACGGAAGCCTCACAGAAAGAGGGAACCGTAATCTCGATTTCGTCAGATTCAGTGTTTCTGGACATAGGTTTCAAAATCGAGGGCGTGCTCTCTCGGGGAGAGTTCGAGAACAACGCCCAGGGGATTGCGGTTGGAGACAGGTTTCCTGTATCGGTCAAGGGGCGCAATGAAGAGGGATACTATGTTCTCTCGCGTTTGAAGATTGTTCAGCCGACGGACTGGTCATCACTGGAAGAAGCGTATGTGCAAAAAGCAGCCGTCGCGGGAACCGTGACTAGCATCATCAAGGGTGGTCTTACAGTCGACGTTGGCGTACGAGCCTTTATGCCTGCATCTCGTAGTGGCACCCGCGATGCCGCCGATTTGGAGAAGCTTGTTGGCCAGGAAATCACCTGCCGCATCATAAAGCTCGACACCGCCGAAGAAGACGTCGTCGTTGATCGCCGTGTCATCCTTGAAGAACAGGCTCGCCAGTTTGAGCAAGAACGATATGCAGAGGTAAGAGAAGGAGATATCGTTAGTGGTCTAGTTCGAAGCCTTACAAGCTATGGTGCCTTTGTCGATCTTGGTGGCGTCGATGGTTTGCTGCATGTAAGCGATATTGCCTGGAGTCGCGTTAATAATCCTGACGAAGTTCTTAGTGTCGGGCAGCGACTACAGGTCAAGGTTCTGAAGATCGATGTCGACAGTAGGCGCATCTCCCTTGGTCTCAAGCAGCTGCAACCAGAACCATGGGACTCTGCTACCGACAGGTATCAGTTGGGGCAGCGCGTAAGCGGCACAGTGAAGCGTCTTACGGATTTTGGCGCATTCATCGAAGTCGAGCCCGGAATCGAGGGCCTGATTCACGTCTCTGAGATGTCGTGGGTCAAAAAGGTGCGGAAGCCTGCTGATTTGCTCAAGCTCGATGACACTGTTGAGGCCGTCATCCTCTCGATCAAGCCAGCCGAGCGCCGTCTGTCCTTGGGACTCAAGCAGGCTCTCGGCGATCCATGGACTGTTGTGCCGCAGAAGTTTCCCGCGGGTTCTGTTATCGAAGGCCCAGTCACACGACTAACAAAGTTTGGAGCCTTTATGCAGCTGGCAGAGGGCATCGAGGGCCTGGTTCACATCAGCGAGATCAGCGCCGAAAAACGCATCAACCATCCGCAGGACGCGCTTAAGACAGGACAGATCGTCAAAGCTCAAATTCTCGCCGTAGATTTGGAGAAGCGTCAGATTAAGCTGAGTATGAAGCAGTTGATTCCTAGCGAACTGGACGAGTATCTCGAGGAGCATTCAATCGGTGACGTCGTATCGGGCCGCCTGATTGAGTGCGCAGAGGATAACGCCATCGTGGAACTTGGCGAAGGCATTCGTGCCAATTGCGCCGTAAGCATAAAGACCTAGCCGGCGCCATCGAGCCACAGCGAAGCGAAGCTTGATCTTTCATCATTGAGCTCTATGCTGAGCGCCCGATGGAAGGGTGAAACGAAAGCGTCGGGCGGACAGGCTGCGCAACTTCACGTTGGTCAGGTGCGCAATTTCAAAATCGCTACGATCGATCGCGACACCAAGCAAATCTCCCTGGAGTTGACGATGTAAGTGCACCATTTGCTTACGTCACTCAAATGACGCTCTATTCATTTCGCACGCTCCGTCGTGGATCATTTTGATGGCCCTCCTTTACTGTGGTTTTATCGCTTCTCGACCGACTGCGGCTCGAGTCGTAATTACTCAACATACGCCGACTCTGAGGTTTTGCCTTTAAGCGAGCCCGGCAACGAGTCCTCCCACGCCTCCTGCCGCCTGGAAACGGTCAAGCCGAGTCGCCCTACTCTCCTTGACGATCTAGGAGAAGCGGACTAATCCCTTTTCCCTAGAGAGTCTTGGATAGGGAAACGTGGCTCACTCAAATGCGGATCGGCAAATGGATCTCATGCAAGGCGCCCCGGACATGCTGATCTTGAAAGCAGTGTCGCTAGGCCCGATGCATGGCTACGGCGTGTTGCTGCCGAATTCAGCAGATTCAGCGGGTCGAAAAGCGACGCTCCGAATGGAGTTCAGGTTTCGCCTCAGGCGGGCGAAGGTTATGCACACCTCAAATAGCGGACCCAAAGGTGCGGGGCTTCGGCTCCCGCGCAGTCCACCGGGTACAGTCCACCGGTGATGTACGCATCTACTGACCTGCACGCTTTTCGATGTAGCTGCGCTCCATTTTTCTGACGAGTCGGTCGCATAGAAAAAGAGGTATCGCGCCACAAACTCCGAAGCTGCAATCGATGAGCCTCCAGCCGAATGGAATGCCGCGGATGGGTCCCGCGATCAGAGCGAGCGGGATAACGCCTCCGCAGGCGATCAGGCCGAAGGTGATGACCCATTTATTCCGGATCGGATCGAGGTAGGGTCCGATAAACGCAACAGCGATCACTAAATGGGCAAACGCGAGCCAGTCTGTACCGTATGCAAGAAAGGGATAGTGGGCGTGGGTCGCCGTGAGGCCTTCATTGACACGTTCGACCCACGGAAGAAGATGAACGGATTCGGCAATCGGCTGCAACCAACTTGTACGAACAAATGAGACAAGCCAACCAAGCTCAATCTGGAGAGGGAAGGCAGTGATCCCGCTGAGGACCAAGCCGATGATAACGATGGCAAGCCAGAAACGAATGCGACGGAGATACGTAGGCTGCGTCATGGGTTCGAACAGATTAACTGGTTGGGAGCAGTCGATGTAGCAGAATGCAGACCGGTCGATGCCACCTCGCCGAAGCGTCGCTCCCGTCGATTGAATTCATCGAGGGCAGCATCAAAATCGGCTCCATCGAAGTCGGGCCACATACGATCTGTAAACAGCAGTTCGGCATAGGCGGACTCCCACAGCAAAAAGTCCGAGAGGCGCTTCTCACCACCGGTTCGGATCAGCAGATCCACTTCCCCGCCTTCCCTCGTGAGAGCCTGCACCAGCAGTGGCTGGAATAAATCCGCCGAGGATGACTTTTTGTTCGAGAGGAATGCGTTCACTTCAATTGCTGCACGTGTAATGGCTTCACGTGCTGAGTAGTCGATAGCGATGCATAGAGAAAGAGAGCTTCCCGTTGCGGTGATCGATTCGGCTTTGTCGATCTCGCGCAGCACGACCTTCGGCAAGCGATCACGGCGCCCGATCACCTGGAGCCGTACGCCACGTCGCCTGAGTCGTTCGGTTTCCAGGCGCAGGAAGGCCCGCAACAGCCAAAAGATGCCCTGCACCTCGGACGCCGGTCGGCGCCAGTTATCAGAGGAGAAGGCATAAAGCGTCAGGCGAGCAATACCCAGATCGATCGAGCGTTCTACGACGCGGCGCACGGACGCGACCCCGGCGCGGTGGCCCGCGACGCGGGGCAAACCACGCCGCGTCGCCCATCGGCCATTTCCATCCATGATGATGGCTACGTGTAGCCCTTCGCGCGGTTCGTTCTGCATCGTGTCCTCCGGTACAGACCTGCTTTATGCTGGGTTCCCTGGAGCCATCGGCCCGGTTTGTTCGGAAGCGCCTGTTTCTGGGAGAGAGCTGTACCAATCGATTCTGCGAGTGAAATACATGGCTGCGGCGACTGCCAGGAAGCTGGCGATCGCACCGACTAGCAACGCGTTGTCTTCAAGAGTTAGCAATAGATAGATCAGCGTGTAGAGCAGCGCGAAGATGACGAATGCCCGCACAGCCTGCAACCGGCTCGAGAATACCCAGCCAGCATTGGCCGAGAGCAGAATGACCGTCGCAGCGCCAGCGAGCATGAAACCGTAGTCAAAACCAATCCTCTCCGCAAAGGACAAAAGAAGCAGGTAGAAGATGATCTGGGCTATCCCGACCAGGATGTACTGCGCAGGATGCACCCGCTTGCCTGTCGTCGTCTCAAAGATGAAGTAAGACAGAAACACCAGTCCCAAAAAGAGAACGACATATTTCAGAGACCGATTCACAGATTGGTACGGATCCGCCACCTCGATGAACGAAATGCCGAGGGCTGTTGCATCGAGCCCGGTTATGGCATCGCTTGGCCCCTCGGCGCGCACACCGCGCGCTATGAAAGGGCACCGACCATTCGGCAGTGAAGCCGTGGTTCGATATGCTTCGGCTGACCGGCAGAATTCCTCCGTCGAAACCCGGACTCCGCCAATCTCCTTGTGCCACGAGGTGTGTCGTCTTGCCGTAGGCAAGCACCGCAATGCGTTCAGCGCCGGAGAACCGCAGTACTGATGTTGTATGGAATTGTGCGTCTGGCTTTACGATATCGCCCACGTTTGCGCCGAATAGAGAAAGCTCGACGGCGCGATCTCCCTCTCGGTTGATCGTGATGGTGTCAGTAACTTGTGCCGGGGTAAGCGTCACCGTCTTTGAATCTGTCGTAAGCGTGGCATCAGCGAGTGCTCCGCGTGCGTCGCTCACTCCGACTACGATTTGCGCGTGGCTCCAGTCGAGTTCGGCGCCTTGCGGGGCCGCGGCGGGAACTCCTGACAGATCGAACGCCGCATCCAGTTTCAAGTCAGCCTGAAACACCGGCACCCTGAAGAGCGAGCGGTGCCGCTCTTCCGTTGCGGTCTTCAGGACGCCGTAGGCTTGTGCAGGAAACACCAGGTAGATGCCGTGTTTTGTAGAATCCGCCAGAGATTGTGCAGGAATGCTGTATGGTATGGCGAGCGTAGGCCCGAGGAAGGTCTGCGGACCTCCAACGTGGCTGCTTATCTCTTTGACGACATCGTCGGCGCGCCTGGTTCTGTCATTCACCAGCCCCCACACAAAGAACGATGGAATCGTCATGAGCAATGCCAGGCCGCACACTACGATGAGCTTCACGCCCATCGAGAGCGACCTGAAGATTCCACGAGAACCTAGCTGAAGTGCCGAAAGATCATTCACAGAATGCCTCCCTAATACACAGTACTTTGCATTGCAAAGTCATTAGGCCAAAAAAATTAGACCCTTGACGGCGTCAGACCACGCACCACATTGGACTTTCGGGTCCTCTTTCGCTTCCTTCGCCGCATCACGAATTACCTGCTCCAGAGCGGAAAGATATTCGACGTAACGCTTGCGACCTGACGAAGTGATGCGGCAGACAGTCAGCGGGCGATTGTGCTCATACCCCTTCGAAATCTCGACCATCTTCCCTTTTTCCAAAACGCTGAGGTGACGGCTTAAATTGCCATCCGTGAGAGCGCATAGCTGTTTGAGATCGTTGAAGGTCAACCCCTTAGGATTTGTAACCAGAGACGTAAGGATGCTGAGTCGAGCACGTTCGTGAATGACCCGATCCAACCCTTCATACGCGAAGCGGCCCTCATTGAGTGAAGATTTAGGCTTCATCTTCATTCTCCGGCGAGGTACTGAACAGCAGAATGGCTGCAACGAGCAGCTGGCCTGCTCCGTAGGAAATCCCCATGGTCCACGGAGAGAGTGATCGAGTTCCTCCCATTGCGAGACAACTCAGACCCGTCAACAGATACCATGCACCAGCCGCAATCATGGGGCGCGGCAAGAAGCGGCACGATGAAAAGATCCCAAGGCTGAAAATGACCTGCCATATTCCGGGGAGCATCCACGTCGCGAACGGCGACGTACCGCAGAAGCACAATGGTTACGAGTAGGCCTGCAGCAGCTGAAGGCAGAAATTGCTCCACAGCCATACGAAGCATCTCGTTTGACAAGCCCGGAATGGATGCGGCGGGCGCGGTTGTACATCTGCACTCCCGTCAAGGCAGCAGACAACACGGCGGTCGAGACCCAAACACCCAGGTATGCGGAAATGTGATGGGCGGGATCAGGGAGCCAAAGCGCCTGGGCCACCGCTGCCAGAATCGCAAACAAGCCTGTCGTGGCAAGTGTTGCGGGGCCATAACCACGGAACTCCGTAGTGCTGGCCATCTGTCTGCGAATGCTGCTGATATCGCCGAGCGCTTTGTAGAGGTCGTTCATGATCACTTCACTTTACATTGCAAAGTATATCGAATGGAGAAGCTTGTCAACATGCCTTTCGGTCTGCCGCGACCGCAGATCTGTTGCTAATTCTTGTCTGCCCTCAAGCGACGATTGCGGTTTACAAGACTTTACTTTGCTTTACTAATCTTTACTGCACGCGTGTCCCTCCAATGCTCAAATAAGTTGAATCCTGTCGCTGCTGGAACAGCAGGCGCGTCTACGCTATGGGCTCTGGAAGCCGATCGAGCCCGCTTTCCGGAGGCTGCAAGGATT
This sequence comes from uncultured Acidobacteriaceae bacterium, assembly GCA_963815025.1. Classification (GTDB taxonomy): domain Bacteria; phylum Acidobacteriota; class Terriglobia; order Terriglobales; family Acidobacteriaceae; genus KBS-83. Next base: position 648,402 of record CAWFFD010000004.1, read on the forward strand.
TGTAAAGGCCATGAGCCGGGTCATGGAGGTAGAACAATGCCTGACTGGAAACAGGAGATCAGCAGGGCCGAGCGCCGAGACAACCAGAGCGCCCCGGCGCTGCCAACATCGGGCTGGGGCAATCTACTCGCCGACCTTCTGCGCGACCTGAAATATGGATTGCGCAGCATGACGAGAGCGCCGGCCTTTTCCTTCTTTGCCATTCTGGCGCTGGCCTTGGGCATCGGCGCAAGCACCACCGTATTCACGGTCGTGAATACTCTGCTGCTTCATCCGCTTCCGGCACAGGATCCCTCCCGTCTAGTCTCTCTCTATACGACGGACCTGAAGAATCAGAAGCAGTCCGCCAGCCTCCTGCCGATCTCCTATCTGAATCTCAAGGACTACCAGGCCAGGAACGCCGTGTTCAGCAGTCTCGGCGGCTTCTCGCCGCCCATGCCGATGACGCTGGTCGAAGGCACAGCGCAGGAGCGTTTCTTCGGCCAGCTTGTCACCCAGGGTTACTTTGAAGCGCTCGGCCTCATACCTGCAAAGGGCCGATTCTTTCTTCCCAGCGAGGTCAGCACGCCAGGATCCGCTCCCGTTGCCGTGCTGAGCTACGGCGCCTGGAAAAACCGCTTCAACAGCGCTGGGGACGTGATCGGAAAGACCCTGGAGATCAACGGCGCTCCATTCACGGTGGTTGGAGTCGCACCGCAGGGATTCCTCGGGGTCAGCGCCGTCTTCGGACCGGATGTATGGCTTCCGGCGACCATGGCTCAGCAAGTCCTGCCTCCTGAACTCCAGGATGTGCTGCAGCAGCGCGGAAAGCCCTTCTTCCAGGGGATCGCGCGCCTCAAGTCCGGAGTCAGCCGCGGCCAGGCGGATGCCAGTTTCGAAACGCTGGCCGCTGCATTGAGGCGCGAATATCCGGATGCGAATGCAGGGCACACGATTTCTGTGCAGCCCGTGACCACCGCACTGTTCTCGAGCACCGGCGGCGAGGGCGGCCTGGCGCTGGTAAGCACCGTGCTGCTGCTCATCGTGGGCCTGGTGCTGCTCATCGCCTGCTCGAACGTCGCCAACCTGCTTATGGCGCGTGCGGTGAGCCGGCGGCAGGAAATCGCCGTTCGTCTCGCCATCGGCGCCGGCCGCGGACGCCTCGTCCGCCAGCTTCTCACCGAGAGCGTGCTCCTCGGCTTCTTTGGCGGCATTGCCGGACTCGGCGTCGGCTACGAGGGCTGCCGTTTCCTCTGGTCTTTCCGCCCGCCGGAGGTTGCCCGCAATCTTGTCGACCCCAAACTTGACGGCACCGTCTTTCTGTTTGCCTTCCTCCTGTCGCTCGCCACAGGCTTCATCTTCGGCGTTGTGCCCGCCCTGCGAGCCTCCAAGACGGGCCTGGTCGAGAGCCTCAAGGAGGAGACCCATGTCGCAGGACCATCCGGCCGCAGTGCGCGCTTTCAGAAGACGCTGCTCGCCGGGCAGGTCGCGTTTTCGCTGGTATCGCTGATCGCCGCCTCGCTCTTTCTTCGCGCCGTCCAGCGCGCCTACGACATCGATCCCGGCTTCGATCACCAGCACCTCGCCGTTCTCATGATGAATCCGGAGCAGCAGGATCACGACGTGGTGCGGCTCAAGGCCTTTCATCGCCAGGTCGAGGACCGCGTCTCGAGAATCCCCGGTGTTCAGGCCGTCACTTGGGCGTCCAATTTGCCGTTCTGGTCGAGCGCCTCGCGCGGCATCTTCATTGAAGGGCAGGAGCAGCAGCGCAAGTCCGAAACCATCACCACCGTCACCAACACGATTGATGTGGACTACTTCAGGACGATGCAGATCCCTCTTCTGCAGGGTCGAGCATTCACCGCGACGGACCAGGACGGATCGCTGCCCGTCGTCATCATCAACGAAGATCTGGCGCATCGATACTGGCCGCATGGCGACGCCATCGGGAATGATCTCCGTCTTTCCGGCGACAACGTCAGGCGCCAGATCGTCGGCGTGGTGAAAACCAGCAACTACACGACGTTGGGCGAAGCGCCCCAGCCGTGCCTCTATCTTCCAATCCGTCAGAGTCCCGGAGGCAGCGCAAACCTCTACGTACGAAGCGCGGGTGATCCTTCACTCCTGCTGACAGCGGTGCAGCGCGGCATTAAGGACGTGGACCCCAGCGTACAGGTCACCGACGTTCGCACCGGCGCAAAGCTTGTGAATCAGGTGCTGTGGAATGCGCGCATCGTGCTCGGCATGCTGGGCATCTTCGGCTTGTTAGCCCTTGCCCTGGCCAGCGTAGGCCTCTACGGCATTCTTGCGTACTCGGTAAGCAGCCGTCAGCGTGAAATTGGAGTGCGCATGGCTCTCGGCGCCTCTCGCTTCGATGTTCTGCGGCTCGTGCTGCGTCAGGGCATGGTGCTGGTTGCCATCGGTGTGAGCCTGGGCCTGGCGATCTCCCTGCTTGTCGGCCGCGCGTTCTCTAGCATGCTCTTCGGCCTCAGCCCTGCCGATCCGCTGAGTTTACTCGGCGCTTCCGCGGTCCTGCTTCTCGTGGCGGCATTGGCGTGCTATCTGCCTGCACTCGCCGCAAGCCGGATGGATCCTATGCAGGCCTTGCGAGATGGTTAGCAGCACACAAAAAATGTGCCGGGGCAGCACTGCTGGCGACATCCCTGTCCCCTGTGGCCGATCTGATCAAACCAACTTCATATCTAGAGATTGAAAAGGCAACAAGGGCCGGTCTTGATGGCGAAGGACGACGAAATCCCTCGGTTCCGAGTTCTGGGCGGTTGCCGGGCAACTCGGGAGTCAAATATTAAAGCAGTAAACAATTCGCCCTCTTTGCCCGGACATCAGAGCTCTCCGGGGTGCTTGTATGCGATCCACTTGCCTGTATAGTCGCCTTTCCAAACACAGGCTCTTCAGTTCTCGGTTGGCGATATCAGGCCAATGCACTCATGGAAGTTGAGTTAGGAAGCGATCTGCGGATTGGTCCTGATAAATGCGGTTGCGTTTACCGAATCGACGGGTGTCGACCCTTTCACGCTGAGCCATAATTGCATCTCGCGTAGAAGATTGGACGAAGTTCGGCTTCCAAGTCGCGGGAAAATAGGGAATTGAAGCTACGGCAGCGTTTCACACGGGGGCAGGATTAGAGGCTCGAGGGAGATTTTAGGCAATCCCACAGTTCGCGCTTCCTAGGAGAGCGGCCGGTGCCATTCTTGGCCACCCGCTGAATCACAGCGAGGCTGAGATCGTCGCAAAGAGGATGACCGTTCGCGAAGTCCTGTACTGCTGCCAACAGCATCATCAGCGTGTCATGAGCCGACTGCTGTTTGACCTGTCGCAATGCCGCGATGAGCCGGTCCACGCCGAACTCCTCGTCCGCGGGGCTCCGGCATTCGAGCACGCCGTCGGAGTAGGCGACGAGCGTGTCGCCGGGCTCAAGAACTAACTCGCCGACCTGGTACTCAGCTCCTTCGATTGCGCCCAGCAGCGGACCGCCCGTATCCAGCAGACTCGTTCGTCCATCTGCGTGTAGCAGGATGGGCAGAAAGTGTCCCGCATTGCAGTAGGTAAGTGTGCCAAGCTCGCAATTGGTCAGCGCAAAAAATGCCGTGACGAATGGCGCAACCGGCCGTAGATAACATAACTGGCGATTGATCTCAGCGGCCATTCTGGACGGACTAGAATCCAGCCGCCCATAACTCTGCAAGAGACCCACAAGATGAGTGAACCACATGCCGGCGGCAATCCCCTTGCCCGCGATATCCCCCAGCACGGTCAAAACCCACGGTCCGTCTTGCGACAGGGTGGTGAAGTCCCCGGAGAGAAAGCGCGCAGCGAATACTTCGCTCGCAAATTGCAGGTTTCCACTACGCAACATGCGCGGAGCACTTAGTTTGCGTTGAATCTGGGCGGCATCGAACACTTGCGCATGCAAATCTGCTCTTTCCCGCAGCAGCGAATATACGTCCTCCTGCAACGGCACCTCTGACGGTGATACGTCATTGGATGGCGTCCCCGCCGGTAACATCGCAGGTACGATCGTGGAGTGTGGGACCGCTCTCCAACCGTGACGGCTGTTGGCGATCGAATAGTCGCCATTCCGGGACGCTACTCTCTCCGCATTCAAAATCCACCTCGTTTCGATTTGGTCGAGCCTAGAGCAATTTCACCGCTGCGGTTGAGTGAGTTCGCTAACTGTGGCTTTCGGATAGAAAATCCATGTTGACTCATGCCGCCCTGAAGGCACGTACATTGAACATGCTCTATCCAACAAACCGATAGCCGGTTCCGTGGACAGTGAGAAAGTATTGTGGTTGTTCGGGGTTCGGTTCGAGTTTCTGCCGGAGTCGCACCAAGTGAGTGTCAACCGTACGGGTCGTAGGGTAATGCTCATAGCCCCACACGTCTTCGAGGAGTTGGTGACGGCTTAGCGTCTCACCGGCATGACAAATAAAATACTTCAGCAACTCGAATTCTTTCGAAGAGACATCGAGAGCCTTGCCTGACCTGACCACGCGGCAACGGCGCAGGTCTACTTCAACATCACCAAAAGTATGCTGGTCCAATTCCTTCGGAAGTACCGAGGTGCGGCGCAACACGGCCTTCACCCGCGCGAGCAGTTCGCGAATTGAAAATGGCTTCGTCACATAATCGTCTGCCCCGAGTTCCAGGCCCACCACCTTGTCGACTTCCTGGCCACGAGCGGTCAGCATAATGATGGGGATCGAGGCCCGCTGCGCGCGTAACTGCTTGCAGACCTCGAGCCCGCTCATACGCGGCATCATGACGTCCAGCACCACCAAGTCGGGAGATTCCTCCAGCGCCAGTTGCAGGCCCTCAACGCCGTCGCGCGCTGTAATGACTTCGTAGCCTTCGAACTCGAAATTATCGCGGAGGCCAACCACCATGTTCGGCTCGTCCTCCACGACAAGAATCTTTGCCTGGTTCCGTTCCTCGCCCGTCTTCACTTGCTCTTCGTGTCTCATGCCGGCAACGCCTCCCCTTGCTGTACTTCTGAAGCCAATACCGGGAGAGTGATGATGAACTTGCTGCCGCGCCCAGGTGCGCTCTCCACCGTCACTTCACCGCCATGGGCCTGTACGATGTGGCGCACCAGCGCCAGCCCCAACCCACTTCCTTTGGTGTTGTGCACCAGCGGATCGCCGACCCGGTAAAACTTCTCGAAGATCTTGGGCTGGTCCTTCGCCGGAATACCGATTCCGCGGTCGACTACTTCAAGCTTGACGCGTCCATCCCGATGGTACAGATGCACCCCAAGGTATTTCTGGTCCGCCGAATATTTCACAGCGTTATTGACGAGGTTCAGCAACGACCTGGCAATGGCTTCGCGGTCCAACCGCAGCGGCGGTAGGTTGTTATCGATCTTCTGCTCGAAGCAGAATCCGTTCTGCTCGATTTCGAAGCGATAGGAATCGAGCGTGCTCCGTACCAAATCGGCCACATCGGTCTCGCGAAAGATGTACTCCTTCTTGCCCGCCTCGATGCGCGAGAAGTCCAGAATGTTATTAATCAGGGACGTCAGCCGCTCGCTCTCCTTCCGGATAATCTCGTAATACTCCTGATGTTTTCCGGGATTGGATATGCGGCCTAATTCCAGAGTCTCCGCATACAGGCGGATGAGCGCGAGAGGCGTCCTCAGTTCATGCGAGACATTGGAAACAAAATCGGATTTCAATTTGGCCAGCGCCAGCTCGCGTGAGACATTCCTGTACATGAGCACGATGCCTGCACCCATCAACAGCGAAAGTGCTCCCAGGATCAGGAATTGCTGGCGAGCAAAACGTCGGCTCAAGTCCGCAATCGTGGTCCCGTGGAGTCCGATGCCAAGAATCAGCCCATTAAAAACGCTGTCAAAGGGACGCTCCACTTCCGGCTTCCCTCCGTCCCAGCAAGCCGAAGCCGCGAATGGAGATTGTTCCTTCGCGGATCGAACCATGATGGCCGGCTCAGGATGGGATGGATCGCTATGCTCATCACTGGGCAACGCATCGTTCAGAGCCTGGGGAAAAAAGGTGTTCTTAAGATAGTCGGGATCAAAGACAATCCCAGCAAGCGCGGGATGCTCCGGAGTCGAACCCTTCGCGATGAAGAAGGCCACCGACACATATTCCCATTTATCGTTCCGGAGCACCGAATCGCTCATGAAAAACGTCTGGTGGCCGCCCGCGGCTTCCATCTTTCTTAGCTTGGTGAGATACATCTTGGAATCGTTATCTAACCAATCGGCAACATCCGACGAAAGCATCTTGTTTCCCTCGTGAAATTCAGGATCATCCATACGGTCAGGCTGCGATTGAAACGCCAGGTTACCTTTCCCTGTCCACAGAAATGCATAAGAAACATTCGGGTGCTTTGCCAGAAAGTCGGCAAGTTCATCTGGACTGTCGAGATCGGGAAATGTCTCCTGGATTTCCTCGGTTATTTTGTAGGCGCGGTGGTCAATCCGCTTCTCGGCAATCGCCAGGGTCTCCGAATACTCCCTCTGAATAACCGCTTCGATCTCCTTCTTGCGTTGCAGGTCCCGGAGATGCATGACACTGGCGATGATCAGCGCCGCAGCTGGCAAAATGACCGCCAGCATCAGCAGCAACATCCGTGTCCGTTCCGAGAAACGTCGACCTTGTAGCTTCAACATAGATGCGTATCCAGAGAGCGTTCCCGCCTCATCACAATGGAGCATAGGCTCAGAAGAAGGAGGGTGTGTCACGAATACGCAACAAATTGCAAAAAGTTGTGAACGGAGCTGGCACCAGGTGCGAGTGATTGAAGGATGTCTCCGAGAACATCACTCAATCAGTCCCGCCAGTGGTATGAGCGGTGCGATGCTGACATAGGACTCGTCTTGGAACCCGCTTATCTCAGGGACGCACTGGTTTGAGCCCCACCCCGTGTTGTTTTTCCCCGCACCAATTCGATATCGTCTAACACGCGCCTCTGGCCATCTGCACTCGGTATTTCGATCAGCTCAAGCAACTTGTGATGCTTTTTGTCCAGTAGCACTGTCCGCTCCTGGCCCGGCTGAATATGAAACTCATCTCCGTCTTCTATTCATTTCTGAGTGCCCGCATGGGATCAATGCGAGCCGCCCGCATGGCAGGCAAGACGGATCCAGCGCTAGCGATGAAGGCGAGCGCCGCAACTGAGAACACGAGTACCGATGGATCCCCTGGCGATGTTTCATAGAGAAAGCTCGCGAGGGCACGGGAGGCCAGGATAGAGGACGATCAATCAATCCCACGCCGGTCCCCACAGCGCCGGGGCGACAAGCTCCGGCCGGCCTTTTCATGTCTGCATCTTAAGCGGCCTTCAAGACGGAACCAGCGGCTCTGCGGCTTGTGCATCCGGCCGCTTGATCTCGACCGGATAAAGAAATCGTAACGGCGATTGCACGATTTGTTTGAGCACATCCCGCAGAATCGACAGGCGCTCCTGACGGCCCACATCGTAGGCGCGCAAGGCTACAAAGGACGCGACAGCGAAGCTGACCCCGAGGTTTAGCACAAACATAGTGGCGATGCCTGCCACTGCGGAGTAGAGCCAAAGCTGGCTAAACGCAAGCGGCCCAAAGCGAACAGCCGCGAACGCGAACATGCCGGTGTTCAGGGTTACATGGCGGACATCCAGTGGAAGGCCAAAGAAGTGGGCGATCTCCGGCATGAAGCCCATGAGATAGCCCAGCGAAATACTGGTGCTCCAGGCGGCTATGTTGTGATCAAACCAGGTGGCAACGTTCTGCATTCTTTGCACACCGATCTTCTGGCCGAGCGGGTGCTGCGCGATGGCGGCAGGAATACGGTTATAAACGGCAAAGTTTTCGCACCATCCTCCGATAAGGGCCGCGAACCAGAGCAGGATACCGGTGAGTGCGGCGTCGATAATGGTGGCTGATTTCAGCGGGTTCAGCGATCCATAGACGCGCTCGGCCTGATTTGCCGGCAAATAGGATGTGTGGAAGATCGAGCGCCAAATCAGATCGAAGACGATAGCTCCGGCGCACACAGCGAGCACATTGCCCATGGCCGCGGCAAGCTGGGTCCGGCTGATGGAAGCGCCGAAGTCGGCGATCTTGTCACGGCGGGCGGCGCCGCGATTGCGACGGATGATATCGGCCAGCGTGGCGCCGGTCATAGAGGGTTGTTTGGTGGCGAGCGCCAGGCCGAAGATCTGAAGCAACAGGAAGCTTATGGCGTAATTCGTACCCACCAGAAAGCCTTCGATGAAGGGTGGCCATTTGATACCGATAATGTGAAGTTTCAGTGCCGCAGTGAAGACGGTAAGCAGCCCGCCACCCAGGGCGGCAAACCACATGTGCCAATATTCCTGGCGGCTGTGGGCAATGTAGTGTTCTCCGCTGTTTCCTGTGCGCTCGACAGTTTTACGGGCCAGCAGGTTCAAGTTTTGGCGGACGAGGGATGTCACGCGTGTGTCTTCGAGCAGGGCGCGTACCAGTGTGTTGAGCAGCTGGCGCGCGGCAACCGAGGCTTTGCCGGAAGACTCAACCAGGGTAGCTGCGAGCATTTCCATGCGGTCGAGCGCGGCGTCCATGCTGCTCAGATCGAAGACCATCGCAGTGCTGACCCCTGTGTCTTCCATGCGCAGTCGGATAAGCGCCAGTTCTCCCCGGCAGGCGAGGATGGACTCCAGCCAGCGCTCGAAGCGGCTGTTGGGAGGGTCAGAGGCATCGGATCCAAGGAATGCTTCGGTAGCAAAGATGAGGAGATAGAACGGGGACTGCTCCACTTGCTGGGTGGTGCTGCGCGGCCGGACAGCGGCGCTCGTACCGCGACCCATCACTCGCGCAGCGAGCAGGCGGAGTGCTTGATGGAGACAGCCGCGTACCTGCGGAAATGCAACCAAACCCTGTTCATCCCAAAGAATCGCAGCCAGGCGGGTAAACTGCTCGCCATCCATGTCAAGAAAGCGCTGCACGGCGCGGGGCGAGGCAAACACCGAAGCAAAGAGCCGGCCCGTGTCGGCCTCTTCACGGGCCATGGGCAGAAAGCGCCGGAAGATGCGGCGTATGGTTTCAGCGAGGAGCGCCTGCTGAGCGGGAAGGCCGGCTTCCGCGAAGAGTCCAACGGAATCGAGCGAACCAACGGTCGACTGCCACGCCTTTTGAAAGCGGGTGCGGAGGCTCGGATCCTGCTCGAGCAGTGTGATCCAGCGAGTCAAGGCAAATTGGAAGGCGCGGTCGGAGGGAGAAAGCAAGATCCCGGCAAAAAGCTCGATGAGGCGGGTAGTTTGATCGCGGAAGGTGGTTGCTGCGCAGAAGGCATCCGTTCGCCGGCGCAGCACGATTTCGGCTGGCGAGACCGTCTGCGCCCTGCCGGAGCCGCGATCTGAGAGCCTCGGAGCTTTCGAAAGCGAAAGCCATCTATGTAAAAGAGCATAGCTTCAATGAGCGCGCATCGGGAGATTAGCGTACTGGTAAACGCAGTCGAGCATACGTTCCTGCCGGTCGAGGGCGATTGTTGTCGGGGAGGCTCCGCGGCCGGACGCATTCACCACATACCGCTTCCAGGATTTATGATGATACGACATTATAATGTCTTCATGTCAGGCACGCAGGAGTCACTTCTCTATTCACGGGTCGAAACGGTCCTCGCCGGCGAGATCACCGATGGTGACCTGCGGGTCGGCGACCAGTTGCCGACCGAAGACAGCCTCATTGCGCGATTCGACGTCAGCCGCATTACAGTTCGCCGGGCCATTCAGAATCTGGTGAGCCGGGGGCTGGTCGAGATTCGACGCGGCAAAGGCACATTTGTCGCCGCACCCAAGATCACGCAGGAACTCACCGAGTTGAGCGGATTTGTGGAGGACATGCACGCAATTGGCCGCAAGCCGACGGCCCGCGTAATCGGTAAAGAGATTGTGACTGCCGATACCACTGTGGCTCGCCACCTAGCGCTGACGAAAGGGGAACGCGTTGTCAGAATCCGTCGTGTGCGTCTGGCGGACGGCGTCCCCGTCTCCTTCGATGAGACCTACCTTCCCTTGGAGATCGGCAAGAAGATCATCACGAACAACCTGAAGGTCGAGCCTATCTTTTCGCTCCTTGAACGCAAGTACGATGTTCCTCTGTTCGAGGCCGAGTACAAGTTGGAGGCTGTGGCCGCCGAGGCCGAGGTCGCCGCTGCGCTACGCGTGAAGCGAGGCAGCCCCATCTTCCGCATTGAACGAACCTCGTACTCGACAGGCAGTCGGCCGGTCGACTACGAGAAGCTGCACTACCGAGGGGATCTCGTCCGCTTCGTGACACGTCTGGGGCGAAAGACAGCGCGATGAGCATCGTTTGACGATGTGTCCTTCGCGAATTTTGAGAGCAGGCTATCTCTTCCTCCTGAAATAGCCGTCAATCGCCATCGGCCCAGAACCACCGATTGCGAGCGCCGCGATACAAGCGAGATAGAGCAGGTCACACTCATAGCCCGGAGGCCCGAATTGGGCGCGGCCAGCGGTCACGCTCATCAACTTGATTGAACTGAAACCATAGGGCAGATGAACGGTAAACATCGCGACGAGGAGAACTGTCGCCATCGGCAGACTCGCGAGAGGGATGAAGGCTCCCAGTAAAATGGCGAGTCCTCCAAAGACTTCAACCAAAATCGTAAGCCATGCCATGAGATGAGGTGCAGGCACGCCGATGGCATGCAGGACGATAGCAAACGCTTCAGGGCCTTTGGACAGCTTAGCAAAGCCGTGCTGCATGAAGCCGTATCCAACAATCAGCCGAAGCGGAATGGGAGCCCAGCGAGCCAGGGCTTGATTTAGGCCGTTGACGTACCGCTGTTCCAATGGCTTACGAATGACATTCATGTGTACTCCCTTCGAAGTTCTCGAGGTGGACTAGACCAGAACTGGCCTCGCTCCTTTTGTTATGATGTTATAATGTCTTCAAGGTTACAGGATGTGACAGATTATTGTGTCGATGGAACAAGCCAGCTGTCAGAACTCGGGATGCCGCAGGATAAACCTCGCGCCGCGATGCGACGCCCGCCATTCCGGGAAGCGCTGCGGTTCTGGTTCAAGCTGGGATGGATCAGCTTCGGTGGCACCGCAGCTCACATCGCCATCATGCATGACGAATTGGTCCAGAGGAAGCGGTGGATCAGCAACCGAAAGTTCCTTCATGCACTGAGCCATTGCATGGTCCTGCCGGGACCGGAAGCGCAACAGCTCGCCATCTACATCGGTTGGAAGCTACACGGTAAAAGAGGCGGCATTGTTGCGGGAACGCTCTTCGTGCTGCCTTCCATATTCGTGCTGTTGGCGCTGAGCGTAATCTATGTGAAATTCGGCAATCTGCCCTGGATCGCGGCGATGTTCAACGGACTGAAGCCCGCCGTCATCGCCTTGGTGGTAATCGCCCTCCATAGAGTTGCGAAGAGAGCTCTGCGCGGACCTGTTCAAAGCGGCGTTGCAGCAGCCGCGTTTGCCGGCATGTTCTTTTTCGATGTTTCGCTGCTGCTGGTGATGCTCGGCGCGGTTGTTTTTGGAGTCGTCCTCGGGATGTTGAGGCCAGGTCTTCTTCAGAGACCGAGCGAGCAGCGCGCCGAAGAGGACGAAGAGGCTATTACATCGGCCTGCACTCGGTGACACCCGAGCCTGCGCCTCTCCTGAAGCCAACCGCGAAGCTGACTTCAATCGTTTTGCTGCTGTGGCTTCTGCCGCTGCCTGCCTTCTACTTCTTCGTTCGGGACTTCCATTTCTGGAAGAGCCTGGTGCTGTTCTTTACGAAGACCGCGTTCGTGACCATCGGAGGCTCGTACACAGTCATTCCGTACGTAGCGCAAGTCACGGTATCGAAGCTCCACTGGTTGAGCAATTCTCAAATGACAGACGGCTTCGCATTCGCCGAGACAACACCCGGGCCTCTGATCATCGTGGTGGCGTTTGTTGGATTCATGGCCGGGTACAACCACTTCCACAGCTCGTTATGGATGGGTACGCTGGGCCTATTGGCGACAACGTTTTACACCTTTCTACCGTGCTTTCTCTTCGTCTTTGCCGGTGCGCCGCTGGTCGAGCGAACGCAGAGCAAGCCTCGGATTCAGGGCGTCCTGGGATTGATCACGGCCGTCGTAGTCGGCGCGATCCTCGACCTGACACTCTTCCTCGGGAGGGCCGTCATCTTCCGTTCAGGAACGGTGACACTCAAACGGCTTGATGCGCTCTCCCTGGGCTGGGTGATTCTTTCTCTGGTGCTACTCCAGAGACTTAAACTCAATTTGATTTACCTGATCTTGCTGAGTGTCGGTGTTGGCTTGATCCGTTATTTGTTCGGGGTGTAACCGAGCAGTGCTTGCTCCCGGTCGGACGGCGATCTGAAAGCAAAATCCATACGACCAGCCATGTCAGTGAGCACAAAATCGCCATTGCGTGAACTGTGCGGCGGTCTTACCACCCGGGTGACGGTACGGGCATCCGAGAGATGGGTGCGCAGTGTTGATTTAACACCGGCTCTAAATTTCTGCTGTGAGAGGTACCACTGATGGCTCGCTTCGTCGAATTTGGAAACCAGTGCGTGAACCCGGATCACGTTGTGACACTTGGCGTCGTCAAGGATGCCAGCGGAGAGACATTTACCAGGATCACCCTTATCACTGGTGAAAGCATCTCGGTCGCAGTCGATCTGAAGGAGACGATGCGGATGCTCGACAATCGCAAAGACGGCGACTGATTGACGGGTTTGGGTATCGCAGATGACAACAAGGCAACTTCTATCGGCATGAATTTTTAGTCAAAATCTTTCCTCAGAGACGCGCGTACGCGGGGCAGGGCTGCCCTTTGTTGTTAAAGTTTTCCCAGATCGGCACAGTGAAGTCAACACGCTACATCTAATTTCACCTGCGACACGTTCTAATACCTGTATGAGCGTGAAGCATGCCGCCGAGAAACTGCGCGAGGCGAATATCGCCGGGGTGGGTCTACTCATCGCCGACGCCGAGAAAGCGTTGGTCGATCTGGATATGGTTCGAACAGCGTCCAGCGTTGAGGATCAAAACCGCATCATCGAAGAAGTATTGATGGCATACACCGCCATTCTCAACAGGCTTCCTCGTTTCACAGTCAGCGCAGAGCAGCTTGTGACCCTGGAGAAGCGCTTATCTGAATTGCGCCAGCAGCTCATAGAGGCAGGCCATATAAAAGATATACGCAGGAAGGCCTGATCTCCTTTGCCAAGGAGAGCAGGGCGAATCCCATCCCGCATGGCGGCGTAGAGTCAGGCTTGTTTGCTGGCTTTGAATCCGACACTCTCAATGAACTCCGAAAGCGCGGATTCAGAGGTGAGTCCGGGGCGATAGGTGATCGTTGCCACGTTTGCGGGATAGCTGGCCTTCACCCGTATGACTCCTTTTTCCTTTTGCAGCAGAGTTTCCAGTCCCACCGCACAGGTGATGCAGGTAAACCCTGAAATGCGGAAGGTGACCGTTTTCTGCTCCGTGAGATCCATGCCTTCCATAGTCACGAGGCCGCCAACGCCCGCCAGAGTCGCCAATCCAAGAAATCGTCTACGGATCATTTCGTCTCCCTTTTTCTCAAATTACTTCGCGGCTGCCAGACCGGGCTGATATCTCCAGGGGGTCTGGTTGCTTGCGTTGTCTGAGAAGCGCGTATCGGTATATTCCGAAAACTCGATTTTCTTTTTCAGTACACCGGTTTCGATCATGAGATCCCGAACCAGGTCAAAGTCGGCCTTTCGCGGCGCGAGTTGGCTGTAAACGACGCGGTCCAATGGTTTCGTCAGGGCCCAGCGCAGCAGAGCGGGCTTCTGGTTGTAATAAAAGCGGCCCACGAAGTCCGCGGCGTCCTCGCGCTCGGGTTTCCCTTTGTCAAGCCACAGGCCGGATCGGGCGATACCGTCGACGAGCGTCTGCACCGCTTCGGGGCGCTTGTCGATGAGATCCTGGCGCACGATCAGGATGCAGGACATATAGTCCGGCCAGTATTCCTTCGCCTGGAAGAGAACCCTGCCATAGCCGCCCATTTCCGCCTGCGACGGGAACGGCTCTCCCATGATGAAGCCGTCAATCGCCTTTGCGCGAAGCGCACTGGCGACATCGGGCGGTGCCATCTCGAGCATTTTGACATCAGTGGGTTTGAGCCCAGCGATCTTCATCGCCCGGATGAGCATGAGGCGCTCGTCGGAGAAGCGGCTGGGAATGGCAACGGTGAGGCCACGCAGATCAGCGACTGTCTTGACCGGGCCATCCTTTTGCACCACCATCGCACTTCCGTAGCGATGGCCGAGATAGACGACCTTGATGGGTACTCCTTGTGCTTTGAGTGCGATAGCGAGCGGAGCGACGATAAAGGCAGCCTGGACTTTGTTGGAGATAATCGCTTCCTTGATCTCAGGCAGGCCCTGGAAGAGGCGCGGAATGAAGATCTCACCGTTGTCGGAGAACTTCGAGATGTAGTCGGTGACCGGACAGGTGAGCTGGCAGGTGACAGGGATATAGGCCACAACGATCTTTCGCTCCGCGAGTGGGCGATATTCGTTGAGCACAGTTGCCCAGCTCACGTTCAGCCAGCCATGGAGCGCGGAGATCAAACGATCCATGCGAATGCGCCGAGAACGACCTTTCCCTTAAGACTCATGGCGGAACCCCCAGCGAACGGATTTGACCCGCTCCAGGCCGCGAAAGAGGAGATCGAGGACCAGTCCGATGATGCCGATCAACAGCATGGCAGCGACGACAAGGTCGTACCGCTTGCCAGAGTTGCGGGAATCGATGATCAGAAATCCGAGGCCGGAATCGACGGCGACCATCTCCGCTGCGACGACGACCAGCCACGCGATGCCGAAGGCAATACGGAGTCCGACGATGATCTGGGGCAGCGCCGCGGGGAAGACAACGCGGCTGAGAAGCTGAAGCGGGCTAAGGCCAAAGTTGCGCCCGGCTCTGCGGAATACGGAGGGCACATTGTTCACGCCATCCACGCAGGAGACGACGATGGGGAAGAAGGCGCCGAGGAAGATGAGCGAGGTCGCGGCATGATCGCCTATGCCGAGGAAGAGGATGGCGACGGGGATCCATGCAATCGGACTGATGGGACGCAGGATCTGAATAACCGGGTTGACGACCCTGTTCGCTTCCGGATACCAGCCAAGGGTCAGGCCGAGCGGTATGCCCAGGAGCGCAGCTAATCCGAACCCGATCGCGACGCGACGCAGCGAATCCTGAATGTCGTTCCAGAGAAGATGTTTCTGGAGCAGCTCAGCGAGTCCCTTCTTCACCTCGAGCGGAGAGGGAATGACCTTTGTCGCTGTCCAAATCACGGCAAAGTGCCACACGGCAAGAAGCAGTGCGAAGGCAATGACGGGCCAAACGAATTTTTCCCATCTGCCAGGAACGTTGAGCGACTTCATATTTTGTGAGCCAGGCCGATCTGCGCGAAGATGCCGTCGCGAAGCTCCAGGTAACGAGCCGAGCTGATATCGCGTGGGTGGGGAATGTCGATGGTGACGATCTGCTGGATGCTGGCCGGACGGGCGCTCATGACCACAACCCTGTCAGCAAGCTGGACGGCTTCGTCGATATCGTGGGTCACAAAGACGATGGTCTTTCGTTCCGTCTGCCAGATACGAAGCAACTCATGCCGCATGGTGAGGCGCGTGATGGAGTCGAGCGCGCCGAACGGTTCGTCCAGCAAAAGCATGTCAGGGTTTACAGCGAGGGCGCGGGCTACCTCCAGCCGCTGTTTCATACCGCCGGATAGCTCAGAGGGATAGGCTTTCTCGAATCCCTGCAGGCCGACCATTTGCACGTAATGCGCGATGCGCCGCTCGCGCTCCTCGCGGGTCAGTTTCCCGAGGCCAAAGGCAATGTTGCCCTCGACGGTGAGCCAGGGGAAGACGCCACGTTCCTGAAAGACGAATATCCGGCGTGGGTCCGGGCCTAGCACAATCTCGTTGTCTACCCGGACTTCGCCGCTGGTGGGAGAGAGAAATCCAGCCATGGTGTTGAGGAGGGTGGTTTTTCCGCAGCCGGAAGGCCCCAGCAGGCAAACGAACTCACCATCCGCCACCGCGAGGTTGATGTTCTCAAGGACGGAAATCGTCTCCCCGCCCCGATGGAAGACTATGCCGAGGTCGTGGGTGCTCAATTTCGCGGTGTTGACGGACTTGTGCGTACTGGAGTCCGGGCTGGCCGTTTGTGTGAACATTCCGTGCTAATCCTCCGAATAACTCCACCGGAATGACTTGACCTTTTCCAGCGATCGCATCGCCATGTCAAGAAGCAGCCCGATGATGCCGATGACGACCATGCCTGCAACGACGAGGTCATAACGATTGCCGGCATTGCGTGCGTCCACGATCAGAAAGCCGAGTCCGGAATTCACGGCGATCATTTCAGCGGCGACAACGACAAGCCAAGCCACGCCCAGCGAGATCCGCAGGCCAATGAGAAGCTGGGGGATGACTGCAGGGTAAAGAACGCGAGATACAAGATCAAACGGCCGCAGACCGAAGTTTCTGCCTGCATGGACATAGACATCAGGGATGCTCCGCACCGCATTGATCGTGGTCAGCAGCAGCGGGAAGAAGCAGCCGAGGAAGATGAGGAAGATGGCGGAGAGATCGCCAACGCCAAACCACAGAATGGCAATAGGAATCCAGGCGAGCGGGGAGATTGGCCTCAACACTTCAATCACGGGGCCGAGAGCCATGTCTGCCCGGTGATACCAGCCAATGATGAGCCCAAGCGGAATCGCCAGAACGACAGCCAGCCCGAAACCCCAGGTCACGCGAAAGAGGGAAGCGACGACATACTTGAAGAGAAGCCCGTGATGCAGGAGATCGGCAAGGCCGCCAACGACCTGCCATGGGCTGGGCAGCAACTGGCCCGGGTGTCGCATAATGGCTATCTGCCAGATCGCAAGCAAAACAGCAATGAAAGCGACTGGACGAAGCCGAACGAGCAGTTTCAAATCCTTCAGTCTCCTTTTCCTTTGCTGTCGTCTGTGAAGTGGCTTTCCGGGAACAGAGCATCGGCTTCGCGACGCCATACGATCCTAGCTGCAGATGTCGGGTTAAAGAATCAATCGAAAGGTTTAGTTGGACCCCATCCTTAAGGCGCTTGTCGCTGACCAACCGCCCAGCAAAGATGAATGCCACAGCCGTGAGGGCTCTGTAGCGCGGAGCGGACTGTCGGCACCCATGGAAAAGCATGACGTCACGGTGATCGGTGGGGGACTGGCGGGGATGGCGGCTTCGATCCATCTGGTCCGGACGGGCTTGCGAGTTCTATGCCTGGAATCGGCTTCCAGTCGAAACGGATGCAGTTGGCGAGTCGCTCGACTGGTCGGCGCCCGACCTCCTCGAAAATCTGGGTCTTTCGATGGAAGATTTGATCCGACGCGGGATTGCCACTTACAAGCGCCACGTCATTTTGAAGCTGCAGGATGGAACCGAGCAACATTATGTGCCCGGTGCGTGGCTCGGCCGTGCGCCTTTTCATGTTGAACTCCGAACCCTCCACGTAGATCGCGCCGAAGTGAATGCGAACATCCGAGCGATAGCAGTTCGCGAAGGCGTGCAGATACGGATCGATAAAGTCATCAGCGTGGAGAAAGGACGAGGGACGGCGAGTACTTGCTGTGAATACAGAGAGCGGGACACGCATCTCCTCACTTTGGTTTCTCGATGCTTCGGGGTCTGCCGCAAGCTTGTTTCCCAGGGCCTTCAAGTTTCCGATCATGAATACGGTCCGAGCAAGGTAGCAATCTGGGACTATTTCAAAGTGCGGGATTCGCCCGAAAGAACCACGCTGTATGGCGCAGCGATGGATTCCTATATGGAGTGGGTATGGCAGATCCCGATTCGCGAGGACACGGTTAGTGTGGGGTATGTCGCCGGCGGGGATACGATCAAGAGAGCCCGCAGCAGCGGTATGGCGATCCCGGATATCTACCGCGCGCAGCTTAACCACTTTCCCGCGCTTCGGCCCCTGCTCGAGGAAGCAAAGGAGATCCAGCCACACGTCACCTCCTTTCGCTGCCGCGTGTATCGCAAAGTGGCGGGGCCGAACTGGATTATCATCGGCGAAGCTGCTTCGATGATCGATCCCATGACGTCCAATGGGGTTACGGCCGCCCTAAGGCAGGCAGCAGAAGCCGCATACCTAGTCGCGAAAAGTCGCCATCGCAGGCGGCTTCCCTGGAGAGCGGCTGCCGCCTACAGTTGGCGGGTTGTGGGGCTTGCCCGGTTCTTCAATTGCGGCGTCGAACGTGTGCTTTACGATTGGCCGGTTCGCAAAAAGGATCGGGCCGCTTCTGGCGGGCGACGTGTATACCATCCCTGCCTGGCTGATGAATTTGTTCTATAGCCGTGTCGCGCCGCGGGGAATCGTGTGCACAGCGGTCTTTGTCTGCCTGCTTACAAGTCTGCGATCTGCCGCAGCGGCCTTTTATTGGCTGTCCAGGCAGCGACCCCGGACCAAGGCTACCCCGGAGTCCGTTGCGTGTTGACGACGCCAGGAGAGCAGATGCATTTCGAGCACTGTGGCGCCGACGAAGGAGGACCGTCGCGAAAGGAATTGATGAAGGTTGCACATCGAGAGGCCCGAACAAAGTTAGGATTGTGGAGGAATGAAGAGACAGGTTGTTCAAGGGCGCGATTGCCGGGGTGCTGATTGCGCCAACGGTTCCTGTGAGTTGGCAGATACAGCTTCGGAGCCGGCGGGCACGAGTTTGGGGCCATCTGGTAAGCGCTACGGTGCCCGCGTTCTGCTTACCGCTGTGACGTGCATGGCTGTTCTTGCCACTCTGGGTTGCCGGTCAAAAGACCGTCTCCCGGATGTCGGGTCAAAGACGTATACCGACTTCGTCTCCGCCTTCTATGTGGGCCTGGCCGGCTTGCAGGTGGGGGACGACGTTCGTGCGGACGCGAAGCTGCAGCAGGCCACGGAGCTTGTTCCTGCAGAGCCCGCTGGCTGGGTGGATTGGGGCGTGCTTGCCTTGCGTCAGCGCAACTTTGACGCTGCCGCGCAGAGACTGGATCGCGCCCACACCCTGGTTCCGAACGACGACCGCATCGATTATCTCCTGGGTCTGCTTGAAGGAGACCGTGGTAACTCTGCCGCCTCGATCGCTTATCTTCATCAGACGATCGCCCTCAACCCGCGCAATCTACGCGCTCTCTATAGCCTGGCTACTCAGGTGGAACGCCAAGGTGACGAAAACAGCGACGCGGAACTCGAAAAGATCCTGCAGCAGATTCTCACCGTGCAGCCTGGGAATCTTGCGGTTCAGGTCGATCTTTGCCGTGTCTCGGCGAAGCGAGGCGATGCAGCAACGCTGCACGCGACCATCGCCCAGATCGCCGCTCGCTCTCAGGGATGGCCGCCGGAGATCCAACAGCAGCTTGAACAGTTGCAGGCAGCCGCCGCCGGCCCGGCGCCACGATCTGCTGCCACGCGCTCCACTTTCCTTCGCAATGTCCTGATGCGGGAGCCGGAGTTTCGCGCCAGCCTCTCCGAGATCATGGCGCAGCCTGGCGAAGAGGCGGAGCCTATAACGCGCTTTCTCCGATTGCCCAATCCGCCATCGCAGCCGGCAGCGCCGGATCTTGCGATGACGTTCATCAACGATCCGATTACTTCCACTCCAGCGGAGCCATGGAACTGGGTGGGAGCGATTGCGTTGAATGGATCCGACCCACCGGTGATGGCTGAAGGGAACGCGCATCATGTGCATCTCGCAACTGGCGCGGACCTTCCGTTCCCAGGCATTGGGACAGGTGCCGGCCCCTCGCCCGAGGGCATTCTGCCCTTCGATTTCAACTACGATTTCAAGACCGACCTGCTGCTTGCGGGCGACAAGGGCCTGCGGCTCTTTCGCCAGGATCAGCCGGACCATTTCACTGATGTCACGGCGGCTATGAAACTGCCTGGCGCCGTAATCAATGCGGAGTATACCGGCGCATGGGCGATCGACATGGAGGCTGATGGCGATCTGGATGTCTTGCTCGGCGCAAAGGATGGAGTTCCGTCCGTATTGCGCAACAACGGCGATGGCACCTTTGTCGTGCAGCATCCATTCGCCGGTATATCTGGAATTCGCCAGTTCGCCTGGGCCGATCTGAACGGAGATGGCAATCCCGATGCAGCACTTATCGATGGCGCGGGAAGTCTGCACGTTTTCTTCAATCAGCGAGCGGGAAGGTTCACCGAGTCTGTGTTGCCGCGTGCCTTCACTGGCGTGACCGCGCTCTGCATCGCTGACACCGGCAACGACGATCGTCTCCGCCTGCATCTGCTTCAGACGGATGGCAACATTCTTTCGCTCTCCTACGATGACAACTCAGCGAAGTGGACGGAGCACCACCTCGCGCAGATGGGCGGGCCTGTCGCGAGCGAGGTCCGGCTTCGCGCTGCGGATGTCGACAACAACGGTGCGGTCGACCTGCTGGTGATGCCCGCCAATGCGGGAGGCAATGCAGGCGGAGCGCGAATCTGGCTGCAGGATAAAGCCGGAATATTCAAACCGATGGCGGCGCCGCAGGGTCCGTCGATGGTCTTCGACACAGCCGATCTGCGCGGAGACGGCCATCTCGACCTGATTGGGCTCGATGCTTCCGGGCGAGCCGTAGATGCGCGCAGCCGTCTCACGAAGAGCTATCACTGGCAGACGATCCGGCCGCGAGCGCGCGTAGTGAGGGGAGATCAGCGGATCAATCCATTCGGCATCGGTGGTGAGATCGAAATCCGCTCGGCGCTTCTTCTGCAGAAACAAGCGATCTCCGGTCCAATGCTTCACTTCGGCCTCGGCGAAGAACAGGGCGTCGATGTCGCACGCATCGTGTGGCCGAACGGATCTGTGCGTGCCGAGTTCGCTCTAAAGGCGGATCAGCAGATCGTGACCGAACAGAGACTCAAGGGCTCGTGTCCATTCCTCTTTGCCTGGAACGGCAAGCGTATGGATTTTGTAAAGGACTCCGTGCCGTGGGGCTCGGCCATCGGACTGAAGATCAACTCACTCGGTACGGCAAAGATCGCAGCCACGGAGGAGTGGTACAAGATCGGCCGAGATCATCTGCAAGCGCGCAACGGATTTTACGATCTGCGCGTGACAGGCGAGTTGTGGGAGACCTACTTTTACGACTCGCTGGCTCTGATGACCGTCGACCATCCGGCGGGCACGGAGATCTTCACCGACGAGCGGTATGACGTTCCCCCAGTGAAGCTCGCAATTACCGCGGTCGGACCACCGCAACCGATTGTTCACGCTGAAGACGATAACGGCAACGATGTGACAGAGACATTGCGCAAGCTCGACGGTAGGTATCTGGATACCTTCGGACGCGGACAATATCAGGGTGTCACCCGCGATCACTTTGTCGAGATTGACCTGGGCGATCACGTTCCGGAAGATGGACAACTGTGGCTCATTGCGAAGGGCTGGCTGCACCCATCGGATTCGTCCGTAAACGTGGCGATGAGCCAGGGCGAACATCCACGACCGCAGTGGCTCAGTCTGGAAGTACCCGATGGCAAGGGAGGATGGCGCGTCGGCCGCCCGAATCTCGGCTTTCCGGCTGGCCGGAACAAAATTTGCCTGATCAATCTCACGGGTCTCTTCCCGCCAGGCATGCCGCACCGCATGCGGCTTCGGACGAATCTCGAAGTATATTGGGATTCCATCGAGTGGGCTCAGGGCTTGCCAAAGACGCCGATGAAGGTGCAGCGCCTGGCGCCAAGCATTGCCGATCTTCACTATCGTGGCTTCTCTGTGATTCATCAGGCGAACGCATCTTCGCCGGAGATCCCCGACTACCAACAACTGGCAAGCACCTCGCCGATCTGGCGCGATCTGCCCGGCTTCTACACGCGATTCGGCGATGTGGGCGAGCTTCTGGCACACACTGACGATCGCTACGTCATCATGAACGCCGGTGATGAGATGACATTACGCTTCGCTGATCCAGGGCCGCCGCCGGCAGGCTGGGTGCGCGACTTTGTGATTGCCGGTGATGGCTGGATCAAAGATGGCGATTACAACACGGCAGATTCGCAAACCGTTTTGCCGTATCCGTACCACGCACGAAAAGAGTATGACTCGCCACCGCCGAGCCGGCTGGAGGATGACTGGGTGTACCGGCACCACACGCAAGATTGGCAGACTTACCAGACTCGTTATGTGAGCGCGGAAGCGTTCCAGGATGCGTTGCGGAGCGGAGCCGCACAATGAAGCGCAAACCTGTTCTGCAAGTCGTCCTCACGGTGATATTCGTCTGCTTGCTCGCGACGCCCCTCGTCGTAAAACGCATCTCTGCGAAGCACGCGGCCGCTTCGAAAGCCGAGTTGGACACCAAGGAATCTCTGGCGCGCCATGGCTTCCATCTGCAGGAAGTCTCCCATGCGGCTGGAATTGACTTCGTCCATCAGGCGCCCGTATTGGACGCAAAGCTTGCGCACATCATGCCCGAAGTAGCCTCGATGGGGGCATCGGTCTCCGTGGTTGACTTCGACCGCGACGGTTGGCCGGATCTTTACGTGACGAACAGCGCCATCGGAAGCCGCAATCGGCTTTACCGGAATATGCACGATGGGACGTTCAAGGACGTTGCCGGAGAGCTTGGAGTTGCCGACGTCAACCAAGCAGGGACGGGCGTCTCCATGGGTGCGGTCTGGGGCGACTACGATGACGACGGTTATGAAGATTTATTTCTAATCAAATGGGGTAAGCCCGAACTCTTCCACAACGATCAAGGGAAGGGTTTTCATCGTGTGAGCGTGGCGGCCTTTCCACCCTGGATCAACGCCAATACAGCCGTGTGGTTCGACTATGACGGCGATGGCCTTCTGGACCTGTTCGTTGGCGGCTACTACCCGGAGGAGGTCGACCTCTGGCATCTCACCACGACGAAGATGATGCCGGACAGTTTTGAATATGCGAACAATGGCGGCCGCAAATATCTCTTTCACAATCTGGGAGATGGAAAGTTCGAGGAGGTCAGCGCCAAGGTCGGCATCAGCAGCAGGCGATGGGCATTGGCAGCCGCAGCGGCCGATCTTCGTGGAACGGGTCATCCGGATCTTTTTGTCGCAAATGACTACGGAGTGTCCGAGTTATATCTGAACGATGGCAAGCGTTTTGAAGAAGCGGGCAAGAGCACGGGCGTCGGTTTTGCGCCCAAGAGCGGTATGAATGTCTCTTTCGGAGATATCTTCAATCAGGGAAGATACTCCGTCTATGTCTCAAACATCTCGGAAGATGGAGTGCTGATCCAAGGCAACAACCTATGGGTCCCGAAAGACGGGACTGAGGGTCAACATATTGAATACACCAATCTGGCGAGAGATATGGGAGTCGAACTTGGCGGCTGGAGTTTTGGCGCACAATTCGGCGATCTCAACAATGATGGCGCGCTCGATCTCTTCCTGACGAACGGATACGTCTCGCTCGATCGTAAGCGTAACTACTGGTACGACTTTTCCAAAGTGGCAGGGGGAAACTCCACCATCATTGGTGACGCAAAGGATTGGCCATCCATGGACGGCCGCAGCCTATCCGGTTATCAACAGAAACACGTCTGGCTGAATGACGGCGCCGGCAAGTTTGTGGATGTGGCGCAGTCCGTCGGTGTGACGGATGTGTACGACGGAAGGTCCGTTGCTCTTGCGGACCTGTGGAATCGAGGCGTTCTGGATGTCATCGTCGCAAATCAGCGCGGCCCGCTGTTGCTCTACAAGAACACTGTTGCTCCTGAGAACGAATGGGTGGAGTTTCGATTGGAAGGAACGAAGAGCAACCGAAGCGCAATCGGCGCACAGGTGACACTGGAATGGAACGGCCAGAAGCAGATACAGCAGATTTCAGGCGGAAGTGGTTTTGCGGCGCAAAATGATCGCCGCCTTCACTTCGGCCTGGGGAAGAACCCAGTAATCTCGCGCGCTGTCATCCGTTGGCCCTCTGGTAAAATCCAGACGCTGCAAGCGATAGTTCCCGGGAAGCTATACAAGGTGAAGGAACCCTTATGAGCCAGCAGACGATGACGATGCCGCCTTTGCCGGCCGGTCCGCCTGCCCGCAATTGGCGACGTCTGTTTACGCTTGAGAATCGCTTCATCCCGCCCATATTCATTACGCTGATTCTACTGGTCGGCAATCTGTCGTTCGGCATTCTGGAAAGCTATACAAAGACGCTGCTGGCAATTGGCAGCGCCATTGCCGCCGAACTGATTCTGGGGCGTATCGTTACTGGTAAATGGCCGCATCTCGCCAGCGCGTATATCACCGGCATCAGCGTCGGCATTCTTATCCGCTCACCTGCATTCTGGCCGTACGCATTGTGCTCTGTCATCGCGATTACCTCGAAGTATGTGGTGCGGGTGAAGGGCCGCCATATCTTCAACCCATCGAACTTCGGAATCTGCGTGATGCTTTTTCTTGCTACGGAATCCGTGGCATCACTGAGCATTCAATGGGGCAACAACATCTGGGCGATGGTCGTGATCTGGTTGTTGGGATCGGTGATCATCTGGCGGTTGCGCCGCTTTCACATTTGCGCCACCTATGTCTTGTCGTTTCTCGCGTTCGCAATACTCCGTTCATGGATCACTCCCGACCCGTGGCAATCCGAGGTGTCTCCGATCACCGGACCCGAGTACCAGCTGTTCATCTTCTTCATGATCACAGACCCGAAGACCACCGTTCGATCCAAACGCTGGCAGTGTGTCGTCGCATTTCTCGTGGCGGCTGTGGAGATGGTGATGCGGCTTGATCAGAGCATCTATGCGCCGTTGTATGCGCTGTTTGTGGTCGGGCCAATAGCGATGCTCATCGAGATGTGGTGGAACTCAAGGCACAAGCCTGCTCTGGCTACCGCACCTGCCGCAACAATCGCGAACAGTGCAGCATCTCTCTAGCAGTTTATTTGTGCCGCACTGAAGGAAACATTTGATGTCATTACGAACCCGGATTTCCTGTTGTTGTTCTCTATTCGCACTTCTTGGCATGATGGCTTGCAGGCAGTCGCAGCCGCGCCCATCGGAACCGCAGCAATCATCCAAGCCAGTGTCGCCTTCTCCGAAAGTAGTGCCGGCGGATGTGTCAACTCCACTGCCTGTAGCTCGCCCTTCTGGTCCGATTCGATTTGTGGATGTCACGCAGGCAGCAGGTATTCACTTCCGTCATAACAGCGGCGCCTACGGGAAAAAATATCTGCCGGAGACCATGGGCAGCGGTGTCTGCGTCATCGATTATGACGGCGACGGCTGGCAGGACGTCCTATTTGTCAATTCGATGGACTGGCCGGAGCATAAGACTTCCGTTTCAACGCCGGCTCTTTATCACAACAATCACGATGGGACGTTCACCGATGTTACGCGCACTTCCGGGCTTGCCAAGGAGATGTATGGCCTTGGCTGCGCGGTTGGGGACTTCGACAATGACGGTCGAGACGACATCTACATCACCGCGCTTGGCGGCAATTATCTGTTTCGAAACCTTGGCGGAGGGCGCTTCGCCGACGTAACAACGAGGGCGCATGTCAAGGATCCGGGATTTTCATCCGGCGCGGTCTGGTTTGACTATGACAATGATGGCAAACTGGATCTCTTCGTCTCGCACTATGTCGACTGGTCAGAAGCGACGGATCAGTTCTGCACGCTCGATGGCAAAAGCAAGTCCTATTGCACACCTGAGTTGTACAAAGGTCAGAGCGCCACGCTGTTTCATAATCTTGGTCACGGAGTCTTCGAAGATGTAACTAAGAAGGCTGGTCTCTATGATCCGTCCAGCAAATCTCTCAGTGTCGCGCTGATTGACTATGACGACGATGGGTGGCTCGATCTATTTGTCGCCAATGACACTCAGCCAAACAAGCTCTATCGCAATAATCACAACGGAACTTTCACTGAGAGCGCCTTCGCTTCGGGCGTAGCCTTCAGCGATGCCGGGAAGGCGCGGGCCGGCATGGGGGCCGATGCGGCCGACTACGACCTTTCTGGCCGCTATGGCCTGGTCATCGGGAACTTCACCAACGAGAGCCTGTCGCTTTATCACAACGATGGCTCCGGTCTCCTTACAGACAAATCCATCGCGTCTGGAATCGAGGGTCCGTCTGCAAAATCTCTCACCTTCAGCGCGTTCTTCTTTGACTACGACCTGGATGGCTTGCCAGATATCTTTGCGGCCAACGGACATGTAGCGGACGACGTCAGCGTAACGCAGCCCTCACTCAAATACGCCGAACCGCCATTACTCTTCCGCAATCGCGGCGCGGGACGGTTTGAGGATGTTTCGAACAAGGTAGGCGCTGCGCTGCGCCAGCCGGTTGTCGGACGGGGTGCGGCGTATCTCGACTTTGACAATGATGGCGATCTCGATCTGGTGGTCACTAGCTCCAACGGGCCGGCACGACTGCTTCGTAACGACAACGGCAATCAGAACGATATGCTTCGCCTGAAGCTGGTCGGTGTGCGATCCAATCGCGATGGCATCGGTGCGAAGGTGACGGTGCGCACGCCGAATGGCATGCGGCTCTCCGGGATGGTGAAATCCGGTTCCAGCTATCTCTCGCAAAGTGAGCTGCCGCTTACCTTTGGCCTGGGGAAGCCGGCAGAAGGGAAGGTGGTCACTGTCGAAGTCACGTGGCCTGGCGGCAAGCGGGAATCGATCTCTGGAGTGAAACCGAATCGGTCGATTACGCTTCAGGAAGGCAAAGGCGTCGTAGCCGAGCAGCCGATTGTATTCTTGCCCGTAAAACCAGCGGCATCAAATTAGCAAGCCGTGCGGGCATCGCGCGAACCAGAGAAGCGTTTTGGCGGGCTATCGTTGCATCGAGAAGCCTGACCTTTCAAGCATGTGTGCGATCTCATCTCGTGTCGCTCCCACTTTCCATGCTGACTTTCTGAGGTCGTCCGCATCGACGGGATACCAGGGCGGCACGCGCTCGGCGCAGAGCCCGGCAACATCGAAGGGTGCGATGGTATGCCGCACATCCTCAATGAAATCTCTCGTGTCTTGTGCTGATATGCCGTCCAGTGCTCGCTTCAGAAGGCTGCGAGACGCCGGTCCGAAGCGTGAATCACCGTGTAGGAGAAATCCGTTCGCGAGGTGAGGCTTCGCCAGCCGTCTGACGGTCTCCGAAAAACTCGCCCCCGCAAAATAGAGCAGGGAAATAGCGCGGAAGGCTTCGAAGTTATTC
Organism: uncultured Acidobacteriaceae bacterium; assembly: GCA_963815025.1. Taxonomy (GTDB): domain Bacteria; phylum Acidobacteriota; class Terriglobia; order Terriglobales; family Acidobacteriaceae; genus KBS-83. The sequence continues at coordinate 675,561 of CAWFFD010000004.1, forward strand.
ATGTTTGCATACAACGCCGCGATAAGCTGAGCGGTGGCTTCAAGTTCGGCCTGGGTGCTGGCCGCATACCTCGATAGTTCATCCTGCAGGCTGGGTAGCTCCCAGTGCTGCTCAAGAGCCGCTGCCAACCGGACGATGCCAAGCAAGGTCAGAGGGAAGCCCGTTGAGAGCAGTGGATCGACAAAGCCTGCGGCCGACGGCAGGAGCGCCCAACGGTCACCGACAACGGTCGCGCTGCGAAAAGACAGTTGCGGCAGATAGGTGAAGGGAACGGTTACCTGCGCATCCGCAAATTGTGCTGCGAGCGATGGAATCAGATTCAGCAGGCGGCTCCATGCTGGCTGCCCTTCAGCGAGCCGAAGCTCTTGGGCCATTGCTTCGGTAGCGGCGACTCCGGCGCTCGTCACGCCGTTGTTGAAATGCAGCAGCCACACCCAGCCCCCATCAAAAACGTGATGCACAGCGGCATCCTCGATGGGATAAGGTGGGCCATTCGATATGTGAGTGTGGGTGATTTCCACCGCGCGCTTGACACCACGGAAGTGACTGTACAGCGCCTGTGTGGCCGGATAATTAGGGAAGTCTCGTTGCTGAAGGCCGAGCAGGCGATGTAAGCATCCACGCGGTCCTGTGGCATCGACAACGAAAGCTGCCTCTACCGTTTGCTTTGTGCCTCGCCGTGTTCCCGTCAGCTCAATGTGGTTTCCTGCATCGACAAAGCATTGCAGATGCATCTCGTCCACATACTCGACGCCGAGCTGCTGCGCCTGTTGCGACCAGGAGCTGATCGAATTCCGCCCGGTACCAGTGTGTATCGGCGATCGCGTCGTGAGGGCTCGCCGCGACAAGGAAGTGATTCTCCGCGGTTGTTTCGGACCGATCACGGCATTGCAGATCATGGTGGAAGAAGGAGAAGCCACGCTTCAAACCGCAAGGAAGATCGGGATATCGCTTTTGCCAGCTGCCCCACTTTGTCAGCGGTTGTAATTGGGGTAGATCGTAGCGCTGTGCAATATCTTCCAGAAGCAAATTGGAAAGCGGAGTGGAAGATTCTCCGATCACAACTCTGGGGTGGCGGCTGCGCTCCAGCAGGATCACCGAACGTCCCAGCCTGCGCGCGATCATCGCGAACAGTGAGCCTGCGAAGCCCGATCCTATGACGGCGATGTCATAGGATCGACTCAACTCCGCCCTCCGCATGCATCGCACGTCACGGCTGCGCCAGGTTGTTGAGACCGATTCATGCTTGCAAGTCTTGCGATGCGCTGCTCGCGGCATCGCGGACACGTCGCAACCCGCTGGATATCCCACAGATCGACAAAGACGCGTCCGCGCTTGATATCGATGCCATATTCGAGCGCGTCTTCCACTGTCTGCAGGTCCGGCGGAACAAAATCGCCGCTCTGCATCAGACGATCCGTAGCCCCGTTGCCCGCCCGGGTCGGAATCAGAGTTGCCGCCGTTGCACCGCAGTTGAAAGCAAAATCCAGCGAGCGCTGCGCCCAGTGCAGTGCTTCGTCTTTGCGGACGAAGGGAGGCTGCACCAATATGAACACGCGAAGGTCGATGGCGTTCTGATGCAGGCGGTCTGCGGCACGTGCGAACTGCTTCAGGGTCATGCGTTTGTTCATACGTTCCAGAGCTGTCGGATGAACGGTCTCCAGTCCCATTGCCACTTCAAGCTGCGCGCTCAGAAGATCCCGGAACCGCAAACACCGATCGCCCACGAGCGATGGATGGCTCTCAACAATGACCCTCTCAAAGCACGCAACGTCAGCCGCGATGGCACCGTCGTCTTCAGGCGGTATGGCCTGCACATCGAAAAAGCTTCCGCTGTTGTAAAGCTTGATCTGCCGCGCTGTGGGCAGTCGCGCGAGAGCGAACTCGATCTGCTCGGGAATTGCGCCGGCCGGTACGCTTTCAGTAAGCGTGTTGCGCCAGAGATCGCACATCAGACATCGCCAGGGGCACTCCCGATTGGTGAGAAAGACGGTCGCGACGGGAACGAGCTCACCTGACGCTGCACGCTCCTCCTCGACAAGGAAGGCGTACGGTTGCAGCGGATTCAATACATGGCGCTCTGGCCGTTGACTGAGAATCCAGCGGTCGCGTTCCGCAGCGGTCTCCGGATAGAGAGACAGATTCAACTTCAACGCCGTCATTGATAGCGGGACAGAAATTGCTTTCGATATTCTGCTTCTCGGAAGGGCAGTGTCCGACGCATGGTTTCTTCCGTCATGGCGCCATGTTGGAAGCGTCGCTTGGGAAAGACCGGCATCGTCAGACCAGTCAGACTTTCAACGCCTTGCGAGACGATCTCGCCCTTGAGTTCGTACAGGCGGTCGACGCTGTAGTCCGTAAGATCGATGAAGGGAATGGATTCTGCGACAGCGATCACCTTTGGCCGGGTATACGGGCTGAGGCCGCAGAAACCAAAGTGCCTCGCGGGCGCATAGCTGCGTGTGTAGGAGCGGCTCAAACCACCGCTGTATGTGAGCGAGTGCTTGATCTTTCCGACGCCCCAGCCCTCCTGGTACAGCATCGGATTATGAATCACACTTCGGATGGTGAGTTCCGGGTTTTCCTCGATCGGATAATCTTTCAGGTTCTCATCGCCGCCATCGCCGTCAAGCAGATAACGCCACTCCGGATATTGCGCACGGATGCCGCGAAAAAGCGCCACAGCCATGGACGCCGATTGAACGTCGAGAGCCTTGTAGTCTTCAACGATATCGATCGTCTCCTGGACATCGATCGAAGCTGGCTCGACCGTAATGGCCTCCAGAAATAGAGAGAGACCGCAGGCGCGCAAGAACTCGCGGGCTTGTGCAACGTCTGGTCCGTCACCCAGGTCCAGCACGAACGCTTTCAACCGCCCTGGATGCATGCCCAGGCTTTTCATCACGTGGTAGGTGGTCAGGAAAACACTGCCGCTGTCGATACCACCGGAAAAGCAGACGCCGACCGGCTCCGCGGTGGGAAGACGCTCAAGCCATATCGCGATCTCATCCGCCAGAGCGCGGATGTAGCGCTCTCCAATCCGGTGCAGATCGGGTTCCATGGTCGCCATCTCGGGCGTGAAAAATCGCGTGTAGATTGGATCCGGATCAGGACATCCAATCAACTCGATTTCGACGACATGGTGCGCCGGAACCATCCGGGTATAGCTGGGATGAAACTGCTCCGCCAGGCCTTCGCGCTTGAGCCATTGATAGATGGAATCGATGCGGTCCGCGACAATCAGGACCGGACCGTCCTTCTTCTTCGCCAGGAAGTAGCGCATGGGCCGATCTAGGGAACGCGCCATGCGCACTGTTTTGCCAGCTTTGGCTATCAGAGCAAAGGAGCCTTCGATCTTGTCCATCGCTGCAGCGGAATGCCGCGCCAGCAGATCGCGCGCATGCTCTGCCGTCAGGCCGTAAATTTCATTCGCTGCTGGATCTGTCAGGTCGACTACGCGCTCGACATAATGGTTCAAAACGCCCTCAAAATGTTCCGATTTGCCTCAGTTTACGCCGAATGGGTAGGGCACGGAATGGCGCAATAGAGACTATCGTCGTGTGACGAGGCTGGGCAATCCGAAAGGGCATTCAGCTGATGGAATAGTTGGCCCTGGCGAAGCCGCCCCGCCGGTTCTCGGTACGCTACTAGTTCTGATCGTCCGATCGCAGGGTGCAGGTGAAAAAAGGCCGGAGCTTCATGCTCCCGCCTTTTCATCTCTCAACCTGGAGGCATAGTCTATTCGGAGACAGCGTGCCCTGGGGAAATGAAGAGAGCCTTCGCAATCATCATGACTGTGACGCTTTGCCTCTTCCCGCTCACGCTGGCGAAGGGGCAGTCTGCCGCACCTAAACCGGCCGCAGCACCGGGCAATGCGCGAGCCGACTACGTTGGCGATAATGCCTGCCGATCGTGCCATGCAAGCCAGTTTGATTCATACCACCAGACGGCGCACTTTCGGACGTCCATGGCGCCGAGCCGTGACTCCATCCTGGGTAAGTTCACCGCCGACAACAACATCCTGAGAACAGCCAATCCCAACCTGTTCTTTCGCATGGAGGAGAAGCACGGAAACGGCGTGGAAGACAGCTTTTTTCAGACTGCGGTGGCCGGTACCCCTCCGCACACAAATTCGCGTCCAGAACGCTTTGCCGTGGTGGTTGGCTCGGGCGAGAAAGGCCAAACCTACCTGTACTGGAGCGACGACCAGCTCTTTCAGCTGCCGGTTTCCTATTGGGCCCGGCTGGGATGGGTCAACAGCCCCGGCTACCGCGATGGCTTTGCCAACTTCGACCGTCAAATCATCCCTCGCTGTCTGGAGTGTCATGCAACGTATTTTGAAGCCTTGCCGCCTCCGATCAATAAATACAGCACCACGGGATTCTCGCTGGGCATCGGCTGCGAAAAATGTCACGGGCCCGGGCGGGAGCACGTGGAACGAGAGAAATCGAAGCCGTCTTCGCCTGCAGCCACTGCGGTCCTGAATCCCGCGCACTTCTCGCGAGATCGCCAGATGGATCTGTGCGCGTGGTGTCACGCTGGGCATGGTAACCCTTTGCTTCCGTCGTTTTCCTACCTTCCGGGCGATTCACTGGCAAAGTACATCGATCTTCCGCCACCTGATCCCGATGCGCCGTTGGATGTTCATGGCAACCAGGTTGAGCTGTTGAAGCAGAGCCGCTGCTTCCGCTCGTCGAATATGACCTGTATCACGTGTCATGATGTTCATGCCCCGCAGCACAACCTTGCCGAGTTCTCACAACGATGCCTGAGCTGTCATAAGCCCGATTCTCCAACTTTCGCCCGCGCCGATCATCCAGTCACGACGAACTGCATCGACTGCCATATGCCAAAGCAGGACACCAACATGATTGTCTTCGATTGGAAGGGCACGAAAGAAAGACCGCAGATGAGGAGCCACTGGATCAAGGTCTATCCCGCTGTGGCGGCAGCCGCGAATCACTAGCCCGCGGCAGGCTCTCAGGCGTGAACCGCTTGGATGCCTTCACCTTCGACGATGGTGATGTATCTGTCGATGGGCAGCTCGGTGAATTTTTCCGTCTTGCCACTCGGCTCCGGCCACTTCACCTCCAGCCAGTCCATCTTCGTCCGCGTGCCGATCCCAAGCACCATGCGTGGATCGTGTGACGAAAGATAACTTCCGCCGCCGACCTTCATTCGATGGCGCTTTAGATCGCCGGCTTGATACGAGATACGGGCGCCCACGGCATCGCGATTCGATGTCTTACCAACCAGCTTGATTCCGAGCCAGTGATTGCCTTTCGCTGCGGCATTGCGTAACAGCAGCGGGGCTGCGTCATTCACGGAGACAAGGACGTCAACGGCGCCGTCGTTGTCGAAATCGCCGATGGCCAGCCCTCTTGCCGACAAGTCCCTGGCGAAGATCGGTCCGCTTTGGGCGCTCACATCGTGCAGCGTCTTGCCATCGTTATGAAATAGCAGCAGCGGCTCGCGATAGGTCACATCATGCCGCATGATCTGAATCAGCTCGTCGGGGTTGCCGTTCGCAAGGAACAGATCGAGATTGCCATCGTTGTCATAGTCGAAGAACTTTAGCCCCCAGCCACTCATCAGATGGGTTGCAGCACCCACTCCGGTCGGTCCGGCCACATCGTCGAAAGTCTCGTCGTGGTTGTTTTGATAGAGCGAATATCGTTCGTGGTCGATATTCGCCACGAAGAGGTCCATCCAGCCGTCCTGGTTAAAGTCGGTAGAGTCGGCTCCCATGCCGGATCGGGCGCGGCCCGACTCGCCGTATCCCACGCCTGCGAGCGTCCCGATCTCTTCGAACTTGCCATTCCCGCGGTTCATGAAGAGAAAGTTCGCACTCGTATCGTTGGCTACGAAGAGATCCATCTTGCCGTCGTTATTGATGTCGGTTGCAACGACACCCAGAGCCTTGCCCATGCACTTTCCAATGCCCGAAATCTTACTTACATCGGTAAATGTCCCGTCGCCATTGTTGTGGAAAAGCCGGCTCGGCATCGGATGGTAAAGCGTTGGAATACAGTACCCCGGCTTGTTGTCGGCCATGCAGGGAAGGTTCTTCGCTTTGTTGAACTCAACATATTGGCAGACGAACAGATCGAGCCGGCCATCGTTGTCGTAATCGAACCACACAGCGCTCGAATTCCATCCCGGGGCCGCGACGCCAGCCTTCTCCGTGACATCGGTGAAGGTGCCGTTGCCATTGTTGTGATACAAAATGCTTCTTCCGTACTGCGTGACGTACATATCGGGGAAGCCGTCGCCGTCGTAATCGCCCACAGCAACACCCTGTCCATAGCCCCCGGCGGCTACGCCCGCCTTCTCGGTGACGTCGGTAAACGTGCCATCGCGATTGTTACGGTAGAGCGCATTCCGCAGCGGCGGATTGGGATTGTAGAAGTCGCACTTACCGCTGTTGACCAGATAGATGTCCATCCATCCATCATTGTCGTAATCCAGAAACGCGCAGCCTGCCCCGGTCGTCTCCGGCAGATATTTCTCCGGCGACTTCCCGGCGGTGTGCACCCATGTGATCCGGCTGGAGGAGGCTGACACCTCTTCAAAGGGATCTGCAGATGCAGCGAAGGCATTCGGGAATCCGCGCAGTCCAGTGAATCCAGCGGCGCCGGCTATGGTCCAAAGAAAGTGCCGGCGCGAAAGCAGCAACGAATCTTTTGTAGAAGCGGTCACTGCGGACCCGGTGGCCCCTGGCCGCCCATGCGTGCCGCAGCCTGTTGCTGGAGGGCGAATTCGCGATCGGCATCTTCTTTGCGTCCGGTGCGCGCATACGCCGTCGCCAGGCCGTAGTGGGCTGCGGGGTTTCCTGCCTGCAGCTTGACCGCGGCCTCCAGCGGCTTGACGGCATCCGCGTAATTCTTCTCAGTCAGAAGAGACATGCCGAGGCCCAGGTAAGCATCTCCAAAATCCGGATTCAGTTGCGTGGCCTTTGTAAAGTGGCGGACGGCTTCAGCAAAATCCTGACCTTGCCGTGCTAGCTCGCCCAGTACGTACTCGGCGCCGGCATTGGATGGATCGATCGCCAACTCCTGTTGCAACTCCTTCTTAGCCTCATCCTGGAAGTCCGGCGCCGGATTCGGCTTGGAAAGCAGCAGACGCGCCAGGCGGAAGTGAATGCCCGGATAACGTGGATTCTCCTCCAGAATCTTTCGATAATCCTTTTCGGCCCGGTCCCATTTGCCCTGCACTTCGTTCGCCTCCGCATCCATCTCGAGTCCGGGAACCGAAGTCGGCGCTGTCTGCGAAAGCTCCAGCGCGGCTCGGCTGGATAAATCAGAATAGGCATGCACCGTCAGGTACAGTACTTCGGGATCGTGAGGAAAATGCTGATTTAGAACGCGCAGCAGATCCAACTGGGCTTCCTGCTGCTGCAGTAGCGACGCGCAGCGAACGCCGTCGAGTGCAGCCCTCTTTTGTAACTCTTTATCGGTGATGTGCGATGCAGTCCTGGTAAGCACCGGCAATGCTTCGGAACAATGGCCAGTCTCCGCGAGAGTCACAGCATGCTCGGCTGAGCTTGTACTAACGGCAGCACCCGTCCTGGCGTGAGCCTGCGCCCCGGCCGTGACCGGAAGGGTGAACAACAGTAGGGAAGTGAATGGGAAGAAGCTACGCATAATGAAGAACGGGGCAAACGCGGTGAGCGTCTGCCCCGTGAGTTTATCAGGACGCCTGAAGCGGATTCACCACAACTCTCGCCGAAGCCGCTTTAGTTCGCGCGGCTTGTCGGTTAAGAAAAGCCGCACAGAGCAGGAGCAAGTTGGCACAGCATAGGGTGAATTCGCTTTAGAAGTACACCTTCAGGGCGAACTGAATGTTTCGTGCCGGTTGTGATGTGCTGACATCGCCGAATGTAGTCGAAGTAGAACTAAAGTTCGTATTTGTCATCCCGAGGTTTACGTTGTTAAAGGCGTTCAGGAAGTCAGTGCGGAACTGAATGTACTTGCCTTCAGTGATATGGAAGTTCTTCATCAGCCCGATATCGGCGTCGAAGTATCCAGGACCATTCACAGGTCCCTGCAGAGGGCAGTTTCCAAAATGGCCCGGAGCAGGATCAGAGTAGCCCGATGGACTCATCCATACGAACCCGTTAGATAAGACTGCGGCCGGGTGACTGCGTCCAAATTTCTGTTGAACGCCGCAATCCGGACGGGGTCCACGTGAGCCCGTTCCTGTTTCATCGCCGCTACCATAAACCGCAAGCGGGAAGCCGGCATGCGTGGATACGATCGTTGATGCCTGCCAACCACCGACCACCTGGTTGACGACGGGATTTAGGTTCGCGCCAAACTGCTTTCCTCTTCCGAAAGGCAAATCATAGGTTGCATAGGCGGAAACGATGTTGTCGGCGTTGTAGTAGCAGCTGGCGTAATCCCCGGCAGGGTTATACAGATTTTGATAATAAGGGGATGCGGTTGTCGATCCAGCCCCTGCTCCCCATGTTCCGTAATAGCCGCTGTTGTTGGTCAGGCAATGCGACCACGTATAGGCCACCTGGCCTGCCAGGCCATTGGACATCCGCTTCTCCAGTACGGCCTGCAGTGCGTTGTAGTTCATGTAACCCACCGAAGCAGTTCCGGATACCTGGCCAAGATCGTTAATCAGACCAGGGTTGTTATTGAAGTAGAACGGCGTCGTCGGGACTCCGTTGACCAGCTGCTTCTGCAGATAGGGCATCGGCACCATCAGGTGATCTGCCTTCTGGGCGACATAGCCAACCTGGAATGTCATGGTGGGTGAGACCTCTTGCTGCAAGGTCAGATTCCACTCCTGATCGAGCGCTGGCTGGACCGTCTTATCCCAGACATACATCGTGGCACCCGCAAATGGGTCACCCGGTGTGGCGCCTCCAGGGCCCGCCTGCGTCTGAACCGTTGCCGTGGTGTATACCGCCCCAACCTCGGGCGGAGTGAAAGGTGGGTTCCTGGGAAGGCGCAGATTGGTGCCCGTGCCTTCCAGGTAGGACGAGATGCCGTAGGCGCCGCGAACCACCGTCTTGCCATGCATAGCCGCTGGCGACCAGGCAAAGCCGAAGCGAGGCTGGATATCCGGAAGACCGTACACCGAGTTGTAGAGCGCGCGGCTGTTGCCGTTTACCCCTGCGAGTTCAAGTGCTCCGGTGGTCAGATCCAGGTTGGATTGCCGATTGTTCAGTTCGACCCAGGGTGTACGGGCTTCGTATCGAAGTCCCAGGTTCAGAGTCAAAGTCGGAGTAATGTGCCAGTCGTCCTGACCGTATCCTCCAAAGAGCCAGGCCATTTGATGCCAGACAAAACTGGTGCTGACGCCGATACCTCTGGCTTCCGGATAGCCGAGGAAGAAATCGGCTTCCGGGGCGCCAGCGAAATCGGCGTTATTGGTGTACGAAGGGCCAAAGAGGATATCGCCGTATTCGCCGGTGTTGCCGGTATATCCGGTGTTGATGCGATAGCGCCACATCTGGAAGCCAGTCTTGAAGACGTGCTTGCCGTGAGTAATCGTTACGCTGTCATCGAACTGGATGACAGTGTCAGCGAAGTCCTGCTGTACAACCTGGCTGCCGATGTTGGTGAGGGTGGTGCCGCCGTTGGGCTGGGGCCCATTGCCGCCGCCGAAGCCGAGCAGAAGCAAGCCAGGTCCGGAGCCGTTGGCGTTTGCGATGCCAAGTTCCGTCCCAAGATTGCCGATGCTGGGATCGAAGGTGGAGCCGTTGAACAGAGTGACCCAGCTGGTACCGAAGCGCGCTTCGTTCAGGATCGTCGGGCCAAAGGTGTGAGTCCAGGTTCCAACCACGTTGTGGATAGGAGCCTGCGCGAAGCCGGTGCCGAAGATCAAATCGGAATTGCTGCCGGGATCGGTCTGATACGCCTGCGAATACCGGCCCTCGAAGCGGTCGTTCTGGGTGATGGCGTAGTCGACCTTTACATCTCCCTGATCGGCGTTATAGGCCTGCGTCACGGTGTTGATTGCATTGTTAGTCGTCTGATTGTTGATCGGCGTTGGATAGTACTTGGAGGCAAAAAGATTCCTAGCCACCACATTCATCTGCGATATCGGAATCTGGTTGTTGGGATAAGGCTCTCCGGTCACCGGATTTTTGAGTTGTCCAGTGACATTTCCTTTTGAATCCGTGCCGTACAACGAAGAGAAGTTGCCGCCGCGCTCGGCATTCGTGAAAACACTAATGAAGTTGCTGCTTGCCGGGTGATCGAAGCGTTGCCCTTGATAGTCGATGAAGAAGAACAGCTTGTCTTTGATAATTGGGCCGCCAAGGGTGCCGCCGAACATATTCCATCGGACTGTCGGTTTCGCGAGCACTTGGGTCGGATCCAGCTTGTTCTCCCACTGGTTGGCGTTCAGAATGTCATTGCGGAAGAACTCCCACGCATCGCCATGGAAGCCGTTCGTGCCTGACTTGATAGACGCGTTGACGATACCGCCCATGAAGTTGCCGAACTCCGCGGATGCGTTGTTCGTGATGAGGTTGAACTCCTGGATGGCGTCCGGTGTGGGGGTAAAGGCCAGCAGGTTATCCGACGTCTGGTTGTTGTCCATGCCGTCCAGGATGAAATTGTCGGATTCCTCGCGGTTTCCATTGATGAACGGACGTGCGCCGTTCGACGTGTTGTCGCCATTGTTGAATTGGGAAGCGTCCGGATGAATACTACCGGGCGCGAGCAGCGTTAGCTGGACGTAGTTGCGTGTCGCCAGCGGAATATCTGTAACCGTTTTGGAATCGATCAGCGTGCTGACCTGCGTCGTTTCCGTCTGCAGTTGCGGTGCTTCGGACGTGACCTGCGCCGTGGTTGTGACTGTGCCCACGTGCAATTTGAAATCGATACGCGCCGTCTGGTTCAGCACCAGCGTAAGCCCGGTTTGCTCGGCTGATTGAAAGCCCGGTGCGTCGGTCTTCACCTGATAGTTCCCGATCGGCACGCGTACGAAGTTATAAATGCCGCCGTCATTGGTCTTTGCAGTGTAGGTAGTCCCACGTTCTGTATCGGTCACCGTGACGGTTGCGCCGTTGATTGTCGCGCCGCCCTCGTCTACGACTGTTCCCGTAATTGCTGCTGTAGTCTGTTGGCCCCATGCGGGTCGACTAACGCACAGACAGACCAGAAACATCCCAAGGCTGATGCCCAGTAAGATGATTCGCCTCATATTTGCCTCCTAAAGCCTCTCCAAATAGGTGCAGCGGACAGCGATGACCCACGTCTCATGCCCTGCAAAACGCGGAAGTTCGTATCCCAAAAAAGCCCAACTTCGCCGAAAAAACTCCTATCCAGCAAGTTCCGCAAATAACCCACATACAAACGGGGGGAGCTTGGTATCAGAGCGGGTTTCACGCCGTCAAGGATTTCCAGCTATTGCTCATGAATCTTCGGCAAAAGTTGGCACAAGCGTAGGCCGAAACCCCCTCGAATGCAATGAAGAAATCTAAGAAAGTTTTCAACCGACCGCCTTATGATCACTTTTTTCAGGTCAAAGCGTTCATATGATCACTTTTTCTGATCATTTTCGTTTCACACCATTCTGCTGTCCTTTGCGTCTTCCTCAGTCAGAACCGGCCACCAATTTGCCTATTGATCCGGACACAAGTTCCGATTGGAGTCGTGGGAAACCTTGCCTCGCTCCGAATGGCCTGCTTTAGGCCGCAATCCAGAGAAGACCGATAGGGACGCATACGGCAAAGCTGAATAACGCATCTGACTCCTTCAGTAAAACTGGAGGCGTCGTGCTCATTATTCTCATCATTCTCATTCTGGTATTCGGATTTGGTGGATATCGTATGGGGCCTGGAATTGGTTATTACGGAGGGGGCGGCATCAGCCTCATTCTCCTCATCATCCTGGTCCTTCTGTTGTTGAAGGTCGTCTGATAGAAACCGTGCCGTGTGACTGGCACGCTGCATGCAGAATCGCGAATGAGAGGCGTCCCGCGCAGGTGGTGACGCCTTTATTCGTATACGGAGAAGCCCTGCGGCTGCGGCACAAAGCCGGCATGCTGCGGCGCCGCTTCAAGCGTGGCGAGGGTCTGTGCGGTGCTTTCGATCAGTCGGCTGATCGCCTCACGCAGACAAGCCTCCGGCGAACGACCGGACGACAAGGCGACGCTCGAAAGCTGAGACGCGAGATCGGGGGGCACCTGCATGCTATGAGCAATCTATCGAGCGTCGGAGCAGGAGCCTATACCACGTTGTGGTTGTGGTCTGGTGGCGGGATGGGTCATCCCAGATCTCCCATTCCGGGAAAGTTTTCGTCATTTCTTCACGACTCGAAGTTGCTGAAAATGAAGAGCTTTTCCATCGGTAGATTCCAAAATGGGCACCCAAGCCACTTTGGTTACTTGAACGCGCAAAGGTACCCATCAAGTCGGTGACGAAATGGGTATGATCATCGGGCGAGGCAGCTTATGACTTTAATGGTCTTTCTCGGAATCTTGGTCAGTCTGCTGGTTCTTCGTTCGATCCCCGGCCTGCTCTTGCGGTTTATGCTGGCTATTCCGCGCCACCGGCTGATCGCAATCATGCCCTGGATGCATGGCCGCAAAATCGGCATTGCTCTGCCGCGAAACAGCACGGCTGCTTTTTCAAACGCCCTTATCGTCAGTTCCGCGCCTGCGGGCCGTTTCAAGCTCGCGCTCGTCTCCTCCTCATTGTTGGTGCTGGCGGTTCTGGTCACCACCGCATTCTGGACCTGGCATTCCACCGGTTTAATGATGCTTCTGCGCTGATTAGCGTTGATTGAAGTCGCACCAGGGGGTGCTTCTAGGTACCGCGGAAGCGCCTTTTCGTCGGTCCCGGCCGCCATTTTTCTTGACTCATTTCTGGTGCAGTGCAACCATCGAACCCATCCGGGCCCAACTGTTTTCATGTCCGCTTTCCATGACGGGTACGTGCCTTTCCTGGAAGTGGCAACTCTGGAGGCGCGATGTATCGATGCATCGCTGTGGGCCTTGCATTCATGCCGGCGATCGCTGCCCTTCCGGCGGCGAAGAAGCCGCCACCCCAAACCGCCGCCGCGGTGAAGTTGTGGGTCGACGCCGGCTCGGGCAGTCCCTGCGAGCAATCCAACCCGGCGAGCGGCGACTGGATGATTCGTAACAATGAAGATCGCAATGTGCTGGTGACGGTGCATCGTACCTTGACCAAAGGCGGCGCGACGAAGGAAGACCAGATGCGCGATACGCTCGGTCCGCGCGAGTCGCGCGAACTGGGGTGCGAGATCTCAGAGGACGGGCACCAGACGCTGACCCTGGTGCGCGCGATCTTCTAGCTGTTTTCGATTCCGCGTCAGTTCCGCGCGCAGATGACCAGCACGCCAATGCCGAACAGCAGCACGACAAATGGCACCCAGAAGTGAAGGTCGGTCAGGATCGCGACGACCAGCGGTTTGGTTGGCGCCTCATCGCTCTGCGCCGGCATTACCAGGTGAGCTTTCCGGGAAAGAACTCCGCGAAGAGATCGTCGTAGAAGGGCTTCAACTCCTTCATGTCCGGCTTGGTATGGCCTTTGGAGTAGAGGTCGTACGGATTGAACTTCTGCACCCAGGGCAGCATGGCCTGGTCCTTCTCATTCATCAGGTGCGGGTAGGCGCCATGCCGGTGCCACGCATAGAAGGAATGGAAGCGCAGCATGTAGAGCGCTTCGTCGGGCAGGTTGTTCTTGAGCACTTCTGCAATGTAGCCATCGTGGCCGAAGGACATGTGCACGTTCTCGAGGCCGCAATTCGGTTCATAAATGCCGTATTTAGTCTGATATTCGGCCACGTTCCGGTCCGGATTGGCAGCGAAGTATTCGGGGAAGACGATCTGGTCGGACCAGGCGCAGCCAATCGGGAAGGTGTCGCCCACCACGCCCCATTGCGGCTCGCCATAAAGACATAGGCACTTGCCCAGGTCGTGCACAAAACCGGTAGCGATCATCCAGCGGGGATGGCCGTCGCGGCGAATCGCTTCCGAGGTCTGCAGCAGGTGCTCGATCTGGGTCAGGTCGGTGTCCGGATCGCTGTCGTCGACCAGCGTGTTCAGGTACTCGCCCGCCTCCCAGATGGTCTTTTTGCCGCGCGTCAGGCCGAAGTACTCTTTTTCCTTGCCGAGCACGTAGGCGACCGTCTGCTGCTCGTGGTTGATGCGATAGAACTCGGCCACGCCCGGATTCGCCTCCTTGTCGTACTGGCGGAACTCATCTTCCGACTTGCCTTCCTGATAGCGCCCTTCCAAAAACTCATCCCAGTTTTCGAGACTTTCCATCGGAGCTGCGGACTGCCGTGTCGTCGCCATTCGAGTCACCTCGGGGAAGCACCTGGATCGTTTCAGTAAACGCTTCCGTAAACACTCTAACGATAGATATATTGCGCGGCCTTTGGCAAGCGCTCACAGGTTACGAACGCGGAATGCTGCTGACTGGAATATGACATTCCGGAGGCCGCCGCTATTGTGTGACCGTTAGCGCCACCGTTACGGGTGCTGCGGCACTCACAGTGCCGGCCGACGTCGTTACCTGAATCGAATAGCTACCGGGGGGTGTGGAGTTGGCGTTCTGCGTCCCGCCGCCAGTGGTTGACCCTCCACCACCACAGCCCAGGATGCCGCCGCCCAGACATAGATGTCGCCGGCCCAGTAGCAAGCGGCCGTCCAGCGAAAACGGTTGTATTGGAAGCAAAATCGATCTTGAGCACGACCCCCAGGTCGCAACTCGCGATGTAGAGATTGCCTTTGCCGTCTTCCGTTATGCTCCGGATCAGACCGAATCCTGTCTTCAGCGCATTCACTGGCTGTTGGAATGGCGCAGTTCCGGCAAGCGTTTCGATGATGCCCGAGGCGGTGCCGCTCGCATTGTTCGGGTGCGCACCAGCTGTCCGCCGAGCCATCGCTTGCGTGTGGACTCGCTGACGCCATACCTGCCACGCCTGCGGGTCGCCATTTTCAGGGAAGGGAATGCCAAGGGGACTGGCGGCCTCGCGCTGTATTGCCTGGCGGCTGTTGGGTGCAACCGGAACGGAAGCAGTCTCAACAGCAGAAGAAGAAAGGGAACAGAGCACTGCAACCAAAAGAAAAACGCCGGGAAATCTCACGCCAGGGGCCTCGTACAGGGAACTGCCGAACACTGGGGGGCGCGCCTCGGTCAGGTCTAAGAGTAATAGGAGCCCCGAAACGGCGTCATCTGCAAAGTACGGACGTCAAAGCACCGATACCGTTCATTTCGCCGGTTCGGTGATGGTCAGCGTCTGGTTTTCCTGCAGGTTTTCGCTCACCACCTGTTTACGTCTCGACGGCCAGGTCACCTCGATACTGTCTATTTTTGTCGCGTCTCCCAGGCCGAAATAGAGCGGTAGTGCGCTTTGCGACAGATAACCGGACTTTCCGTCGTTGTATCTCGTGTAGGTCTGGCCGTTCGCATGCAGCCGCACCGTGGCGCCCAGACCGTTGCGGTTCGATTTTGTGCCGGTCAGCACCACCTTGAGCCAGTGAATCGTCTTTACCTGGGCCAGGTCGCTGATCAGAATCTGCGGTTCCGAGTTGAAATCGTTGGTGACAATATCCAGGTCGCCGTCATTGTCCAAATCGAAGACTGCGGAAGATCGGCTCGCTTTTGGGGCGGTAACCGTGATCGGACCGAATTGTCCCTGGCACACAAGCCTGTTCAACGTCGATAGAGCGCGCTGGTCGGTGCAGTCGATCGTGAACCAGGGGGTATAGGGCTTCTTGCGCGGTTCGATCCCAAGAAGAAATTCAGAGTCGAGAAACTTCTCTCCGCGGTTATTCAGCAGCATCGAATTGATCCCATAACGGAACGGAAAATTCATCCCCGCGGTAATGAAAATGTCCTCCCATCCATCCGCGTTGATGTCGCCAACGCTGACGCCCCAAGGCCAAAGCTGCTCCACGCCGATCTTGTCGGAGATCTCTTCGTATTTCCCGCCGCCCAGGTTGTGATAGAAAGCGTTGCCGAAGATGAAATTGTTCGCGGGTGCGCCCAGCATCGCATCCGGCGCCGGTGTGGTGACCTTCTCTTTCTCCTCTGTAGGACCGATCTCCGTCATCATGTCGGTCACGATGAGATCCATCCGGCCGTCGTTGTCATAATCGAAAAACTCCACTCCCATCGCTCCCCAAGGCGTTCTGGGAAAATACTCCGCCGTCTTTTCGACGAACTTCTTGCCGCCCTCGTTTTCGAATGTAGTGGTCGGCCCCCTGCATATTCAGAAAGAGAATGTCCGGCCAGCCATCGCCATTCACATCGGCAAAGGTTGTATCTCCGGACCAGCCATGGGGATTCAATCCCACCTCCGCGGTCACGTCCTTGAATTTGTAATGGCCCATGTTCTTGTAGAGAACTGGATGCTGGATGGCTCACCCACAGCGTCGCTGCGGAAGCAGGATCTGTACCTATTGGTGCGCAATCGCACAAGGGATGTCCGGTCAGGATGGCAGCGGTCGCATCGTAGTGAACTGCCGTCGCGATTTATTCCGCCCGGAGAGCTCGCATCGGGTCGATCGATGCCGCGCGTCGCGCCGGCAGATAGGCGGCGAGCACAGTGACTGCGATCAGCAGGGCGGCCGGGAGGGCAAAGAGCAGGGGATTTGTCGCGCTCACTTCAAACAAAAGGCTGGTCAGCAAACGCGTGGAAACCAGCGCACCGATCAGGCCGATCAGAACGCCGATGCATGTGAGCCGGAGTCCGAAACCCATGATCAGCCGCAGGACGTCCGCGCGCTGAGCGCCCAGTGCCATGCGAACGCCGATCTCTTGCGTGCGCTGCGTGACCGCGTAAGCCATTACGCCATAAATGCCAATGCAGGCGAGCGCCAGCGCCAACACTGCGAATGCGGAGACGAGAACGGAACTGGCGCGGCGCACGGCAAGCGACTGGCCGGCGAGCATATCCATGGGAATGGCCTTGAAGACGGGCAGGTCAGGGTCGACGCTCCACAACGTCTCTTCCGCAGCCTTCGTCATCGCGGCCGGATCGCTTTGGGTACGAATAGTGAAGGCGACGATGGGAAAGGAGAGTTGATCGAAGGGCCGGTAGATGTCCGGGTGCGTCGGCTGATCCTGACCGAAGGCCTTCACATCGCCAACGACACCGACGATGTGCCACCAATCGGGCTTATCCGCGGCGCCAATGTTCAAATCTTCGCCGACCGGGTCCTTGCCCTTGAAGAACTGCGTCGCGAATGTCTGGTTGACTATGGCGACCTGCTGGCTGCCGGCGCGATCGGCATCTGTGAAATTGCGCCCGCGGAGCAGTGGGATATTCATGGTGCGCAGATAGCCGGGCGTGATGACGCGATTGTCAGCCTCCGGGGCTTGCGCTCCTTTCGGCAGCGTCTGGCCTCGCAGTAAGAACTCGCTGGTTCCCCAAAAGCCGCTCAACGGCAGAAAATTAGTGGCCGCAGCAGATCGAACGCCGGGCAGTGCATTCAGTTTTCGTACCACTTCGCCGACGAAGCCGCGCCTCTTCGCCTGGTCCGTACTGGGATAGCGGTTCGACGGCAGCAAGACTTCCAGGGACAGCACGTGGTCCGGTTGGAAGCCAAGGTCGGCGTCGATCACACGCTGGAAGCTCGCGAGGACCAGCCCAGCGAAGGTCAGCAGGACCAACGAGAGTGCAACTTCAGTGACGACCACTGCATTTCTCGAACGGTTGGAGCGGCGGCTCGCCGTACTCCCGCGTGTGGCGTCTTTCATCGCCGCGTCCGCCTCGGTTCGCAAGCCCTTGAGTACCGGCGTGATTCCGAACAGAAAGGCAGTCAGCAGCGTGATGGCGAAGGCAAAGAAGAAGACGCCTCGATCCATCGGAATCTCGGTCAACTTGGGGATCTTCAGATTGGCGACGTCGTTGGGAAAGAGCATCAGCAGAAAGTGCGTTCCCGCCAGAGCGAGCGGCATGCCCAGGACTCCGCCGAGCACGGCCAGCACTACGCTTTCGGTGACGAATTGGCGCAGCAACCGCAGACGTGTTGCGCCGAGGGCAAGCCGTACTGCGATCTCCTTTTGCCGCTCCGCGTCGCGCGCCAGCGCCAGGCCCGCGGTATTGGCGCAAGCAATCAGCAGCACCAGACCGGCAGCGCACATGAGCAGCAGGAGGGGTTTGCGTATATCACCGACGAGCTGCTCACGAAGGGGCACGAGGACGACGCGATTTCCGGCATCCGTATCCGGATGCGCGGCGGCGATCTGCGCTTCCACTGCATTGACTGCCTGCTGCGCTTGCGCGGCTGTGACACCTGGCTTGAGCCGCCCCAGGATACGCACATACTTGTGGTCGTAATCGTCGAATGCCGATGGCGCCATTGCCGCCGGCGTCCAGATTTCAACGCCGCTCGGATAATTGAACTGGTGCGGCATGACGCCGAGCACGGTAAAAGGGCCCCCATCCAGCGTGATGGCCTTGCCAACGATTCCTGGGTCAGCGTGAAATTTCATGCGCCAGAGTGAATCGCTCAGCAGGGCAACGGGCGGACCACCCGGGCGGTCCTCCTGATCCGTGTAGAGCCGCCCAAGCTGCGGCCGGACGCCGAGGATACGAAGGTAGTTTGCGGAGACGGCGTAACCGATCAGAAGCTGTGGCGCGCCCTGGCCGGTCAGCGTGCGTTCGTCGTCATAGGAGGGCGCCAGGTCCTCGAAGACGCCACTGCGCTGTTTCCAGATCGCAAAATCCGCGGCCGTGCTGGGATGCGGCTTGTCGTCGCCCGCGGTATTCGCTGTCCATACGGCGACAATCCGTCCGGGATCTTTGTAGGGAAGAGAAGAGAGCAGCACGGCCTTGACGACGGAGAAGATGGCGGTGTTCGCCCCAACCCCCAGCGCAAGCGTCAGGATCGCCGTCACTGCGAAGCCCGGTGACTTGCGAAGCTGGTGCAGGGTGAACCTGATATCCGCCCAGATGCTTTCCAGCGTGGGCCATTGCCAGGCCTCTCGGCTGCGTTCTGTAATCTGCGTCACGTTGCCAAACTCGCGGCGAGCTGCCCGCGCCGCATCGTCTTGTGCCATGCCACCATCGACAAGCTCCTCGGTGCGTTCTTCGAGATGCTCCCGGATGGAGACGGCGAGATCGTCATAGCGATCGCGACGCGAGAACAGACGCTTCAGCCAACTCATAGGTCACTCCGCGCGCAAGGCATGCATCGGCTCGATCGATGCGGCCCGCCGTGCCGGAAGATAGCAGGCCAACGTGGCGACTATGGTTAATGTTACCGAGACAGTAACGAATGTGATGGGGTCGCTCGGCCGGACTCCGTAAAGGAGTTGCGAAAAAGCGGATACCAGGCGGGTCAGCAGTAGTGCGACCACCGCGCCTACGGCAACCCCGACGCCGGCCAGCCGTAGCCCTTCAGCGACCACCATCCGCAGAATGGCGTTCTTCTCTGCGCCGAGAGCCAGTCGAATTCCAATCTCTCGGGTGCGCTGCGACACCGCATACGAAATCACACCGTAGATGCCGATGATGCCAAGCGCCAGCGCCATCGTGCCCGCGATTGCGAGCATTACCAGTGTGAACGAGGTCCGCGCCAGCGATTGACCGTAAACATCCTGCATTGTGCGTACCGATGCGAGAGGCAGGTTCGAATTCACCGACCAGACGGCTTGCTGGATTTCTTTGAGAAAGCCTTCCGTCCCGGTTCGATCGCTTCGGACCACGAAGGTCACGGCGCGCATCGCGCCGAAATGGCCAGGTCCCTGGAGGTTGTTCGTCATGGAAGGCCAATAGACAATCGCTGGCGCGGTTTCATGAACACCGTTCTCGCGGACGTTCTGCACGACGCCGACCACCTCGAACCAGGGCGTGCTGGGTATCTGACGGAATCGCTTACCGAGCGCCGCAGACGGCGTGCCCCACAGTTCGCGGGCAAGGTTCTCGGAAACAATCGCCACCGGCCGAAGGTCATAAATTTCAGGCCAGGTGAGCTCCCGTCCAGCGATGATCCTGGTTCCGGCCGCGTGAAAGAAACCGGGCGCGACATATTTGTAGAGTCGTAGCGGTGGGAGTACACCGGCGTAGCTTTTCCCCTCAACAAGAATCTGGTCCCAGCCGGACTCGATTCCTTCCATCGGCATTTCACTCGCGAACCCAACGGAAGCCACTCCCGGAATCGCCGCCAACTTGTCGACAATATTGTTTTGTATGCGTACCACCATCCGAGGGTCCGCTACGAGAGAATCCGGAATCGCGATGCGCATGGTCTGCAGATGCTTTGCATCCGTGAATCCCGGATCGACATTTCGCAATGCCGCGAAGCTGCGAATCATCAATCCCGCGCTCACCAGTAGTACGAGAGCCATCGCGACCTGGGCGACGACCAGAATGTTGCGGGAGCGATGGCGGTCCCGGCTGACACTCGCGGTTCGGCCAGAACCCTGAAGAGCGGCGAAGCTTCGCGCTCCCGCATATTTCAGAACCGGGATGAGGCCGAAGAGTAGGCCAGACAGCAACGAGAGCGCGAGCGTGAAGACGAGCGCTCGAGTGTCGAGAGAGATTTCACTCAGACGAGGCAGGTTCGCCGGCCCTATTGCGACCAGAAGCCGAAGGCCCTCATAGGCGACCAGCACTCCAAACGCGCCACCCAAGAGCCCAAGAAGCACACTCTCTGTCAGCAGATCCCGCGCGATCCGCGCGCGTCCAGCACCGAGAGCCACGCGAATGGCGAGCTCCTGCTGGCGGGACTCGGTCCTTACCAGCACCAGGTTCGCCACGTTGGCGCACGCAATCAGCATGACAACGCCCAGCGTGCCCATCACTACCCAAAGTACGCCGCCAATACCCCCGATCACTTCCTGCTTCAGAGGAAGAATTGCGGGCGTGATTCTCCAGTTTTCATAAAAGTGCGAGTTGCTCCCGGGGCCGTTCGACCAGGAATCCATCCAGATCGGCAGCATGCGCGTTATGTCGGCATCGGCTTGCGCAATCGTGACACCTTGCTTCAGCCGGGCGATCCCCTGGAAACCAAAACCAGCGAGGATCTGCTTATTGCGATCGAAGGCAAGCGGAGCGATCACATCGAAATCCGCATTCACCATGCGAAATCCCCGAGGCATCACACCCACAATCTCCCGCGGCTGCGCATCGATCGTGATGTTTCTCCCGATTACGGAGCGGTCTCCTCCGAAGCGCCGCTGCCAATAGCCGTAGCTGAGCATCACGGCTTTCGAACCGTGCGGATTCTGGTCAGCATGCGAAAGCCACCGTCCCATCACAGGCGGTACGCTCAGTGTCTCGAGCACGCCGTCGGTGATCAGAGCAGTGTCGATTTGTTCCGGCTGAGCCACGCCTGTGATATTTGCCGTGCTAGTTGTCCATACGCCCAACGATTGGAAGGTCCGGTTCTGTTCGGCATAGGTGAAATACATCGAGGGCGAAAGCCGAAGCCCTTCTGAGAAATTCGCCAATCCGGCAGCACCCGGAGCGGTCAGCCAGAGTCCTACAAGTTCTTCTGATTTTGGATAGGGCAGGGGTTTGATCAGCACACTGTTGAGTACGCTGAAGACCGCCGTGTTGGCACCGATGCCTATTGCCAATGTCAGAATGACGGTGGCAGCAAATCCC
This sequence comes from uncultured Acidobacteriaceae bacterium, assembly GCA_963815025.1. Classification (GTDB taxonomy): domain Bacteria; phylum Acidobacteriota; class Terriglobia; order Terriglobales; family Acidobacteriaceae; genus KBS-83. The sequence goes on from CAWFFD010000004.1 coordinate 697,115, forward strand.
GGCGCCTTTCCCAGCCGCAGGCATGCGTGCTTCACGTCCGCCCAGATGCTTTCGAGAGTAGGCCACTGCCAGGCCTCTCGGCTGCGCTCTGTAATCTGCGTCACGTTGCCAAACTCAAGGCGTGCAGCCCGTGCCGCCTCTTCCCGAGACATGCCATCGTCTATAAGTTCTTCGGTCCGCTCCTCGAGATGCTCCTGGATGGAGACGGCGAGATCGTCATAGCGGCGATGACGTGGGAAGAGACGCGTGAGCCATTGCATGGGAACTCCTAAGCTTTCTGCACCGCCAGGACACGGGTGATGCCGGCAAACATCTGTTCAAAGCTGGAGACTTCCTGCTCGAGATGACGGCGGCCCGTGGCGGTCAGCCGGTAGATGCGCGTGGGCCTGCCTTTGGCTGAGATTCCTTCCTCGGATTCGAGCCAGCCTTCACGCAGCATGCGCTGCAGGGCCGGATAGAGGGAACCTTCTTCGACTTGCAGCAGGTCGTCAGAGATCTGCTTGATGTGCTTCACGAGCGCATAGCCGTGCATCGGCTTCAGCCGTAGGGAGTGGAGAATCATCATTTCAAGCGCGCCGGGGAAGAGGTCGCGGCGCTCAGTTTTCCTGGTCATACTCAGCACTATAGACCCAGCATACCTATTTTGAGAATAGGTATGCTGCAAAAAGAAGAAAAAAAGAGCCGAGTTGTCCGGAAGCTGGGATCGCGTGGTATTTCAGGAAAATCCGGTCTGGCGGCGCAGCCGGAGTCCGCAGTAGAACAGGCTGCAGATCAGCACGATTAGCAGCGCAAGCAGCCACGCGTGATTCATCGCGATCGCCGGCACGCGGGCCTGCAGGCCGAGCCAGAGGAAGACTGCCACAGCCGCGGCGACGATTGCGTAGTCCCACCAGCGGCGGCGCTCTTTGGCGTCGAACTCGCTGCCCACTTGCGCAGCGAGGACGGCGCCATAGTCGAGGCTGTAGCGGTCGCACTCACGCTCGATGGCGAGGTTGCGAGAGTGGTGCTCGCGCTCACCCGCCACTGCGGTCGAAATGGCGAGCGCGCCGAGAATCATGATGACGGAGCCGCCAAGCACCATCAACTTGTGGGCCATGTCTGTGCCGGCAAGCTCGCCGAAGACCAGCGCGCCCCACGCAAGGCCCCAAAGCTGGTTGGTGTTGGAGAGTGGAATGCCGCGGCCGATGCCGAGATATTTCGCGGTGAACTGCTGGAAGAGGTCGCCGATGACCCAGACGAAGCCGCCCAGGAAGAGCCAGAAGAGGACAGAGTGGAACTCGGCGAAGTGAAACGCCGACGAATGCGCGCCGCCATCCAGCCACCACACCAGCGCAAGGACGGAGCCAAGCTCGCCGAAGGTGAAGGCGGTCACGAACGAGAGCGGATTCATGCCGCTGATGTAGGCCTTGCGGTAGGGCACGTACATGGTGCCCCACAATGCGCTGGCGCCGATGGCCGCGGCGATGCCGCGCGCGGCATGCGAGGTCGAGTGTCCACCTCCGTGCACCGTGCTGAAGCCGAGCAGGATGGCGGCGACGACAATGGCGATTGACCCGACCACCACCTTGATGATGCCGCCTCGGCTGGCGCCCTGCAGTTCACGGAAGAGTACCCGGCCCCAGAGCAGGCCAAAGAGGGAATTGGCATTCCATAGAGGAAATGCGATGGCGAGGCCGACGTCGCGGATGGCGAAGACGGTGAGCGTATTGGCCACGGCCCAGAGCGCCCCGGCGAGCAGCGCCCAGACAATGAGGTGCTTCTTCTCGCCCAGATCGCGGACAACATAGCTGGTGCCTTTGAGCAGGGTGGGGAAGGTCCAGCGCGCGGTGAAGACGCCGGCGACCATCCACAGCGAGACGGCGAAGGGTGAAAGGCCTACGTTGACCAGCTTCGTAGGGGCTTCGGCCGCTCCGAGCCATACGCCGGCGGCGATTCCGCAGGACACGCCTAGACGGTGGAGGGAGTGGGGGTCTTCGCGGGCGTGGGTTTTTGTCTGCAAGTCAGAGCCGACTGTAGTGGGCGGCCTGTAGTGCGTCAAGCCACCGCGCGGTCCCAACACGCATGATTAGCGTGTCTACCGACGCTATACTGGGCAGTGGTCCATGCCTTTCCGCGCATCCCACGGCAAGACCAATTTCATATGCGAGTGGATCCGATCGATGAGCACAAAAGAGGCAGTGCCAGCCCAGACAAGCTTTTCCGAAGAGATGGCCGAGTGGATCGAGGCCTTTGACGAGGTCGTGGTCGCGGAGGGGGCCGAGCATGGCGCCGAACTGATGACGGCACTGCGCCGCCGCGCGCGCGAGGCCGGCATCAACACGCCGGGCGAGTTGATCACGCCATACCTGAATACCATTCCTAAGCACGAGGAAGTGCCCTATCCCGGCAATCCCGATCTGGAACGGCGCGTCGAAAGCCTGATCCGCTGGAACGCCATGGCCATGGTGCATCGGCAGAACAAGAAAGATGCCGGCATCGGCGGCCACATCTCGACCTACTCTTCTCTGGCGACCCTGCTGGAGGTTGGTTTCAACCACTTCTTCCATGCCAGCTATGGCGACCAGCCGGGCGACTTCGTCTACTTTCAAGGCCATGCGTCACCGGGCGTTTACGCGCGCGCATATCTGGAAGGCCGCTTCGAAGACGAACAGGTACTGAACTTCCGCCATGAGCTGCGTGACAAGCCGGGGCTATCGTCGTATCCCCATCCGTGGCTGATGCCGAATTTCTGGCGTTTCCCGACGGTTTCGATGGGTATTGGGCCGTTGAATGCGCTCTACCAGGCGCGGTTCATGAAGCTACCTCGAAAATCGAGGCCTGATCGAGAAGACGGACCGGAAGGTGTGGGCATTCGTCGGCGATGGCGAGACGGACGAAGTGGACACGCTGGGCGCTATTTCAATGGCGACACGCGAGAAGCTGGACAACCTGGTCTTCGTCGTCAACTGCAATCTGCAGCGGCTGGATGGTCCGGTGCGCGGCAACAAGCGGATCATCGATGAGCTGGAAGGCATGTTCCGCGGTGCGGGCTGGAACGTGATCAAGGTGGTGTGGGGCTCGGACTGGGACAAGCTCTTCGAGCGCGACCACACCGGCCTGCTGCTGAAGCGCATGGAAGAGTGCGTGGACGGCGACTACCAGTCGTTCAAGGCCAAGGGCGGTGCGTACCTGCGGCAGGAGTTCTTCGGCAAGTATCCGGAGCTGCTGGAGCTAGTCAGCGACATGACAGACGACCAGCTTTCCTCGCTGCATCGCGGCGGCCATGACCGGCTGAAGATCTACAACGCTTACAAGCGGGCGACCGAGCACAAGGGCGGCCCGACGGTGATCCTGGCCAAGACGGTGAAGGGATATGGCCTGGGCTCGACGCAGGCGCGCAATGCCAGCCACCAGGAGAAAAAGCTGACGGATGACGGTCTGACCGCCTTTCGTGAAGCGCTTCAATATTCCGGTTTCAGAGAAGACGGCGAAGGAGGCCATGCCCTATCGCCCGCGAAGGACGCGCCTGAGATCGCCTATATGCTCGAGCGGCGCGAGGCGCTAGGTGGCTTTATGCCGCAGCGTGAGACACCCAAGATCGACTTCAAAGCGCCGGAGCTCGATTCCTTCGCGGAGTGGACGGCCGGCTCCAAGGGTCGCGCGGTTTCGACCACGATGGGCTTTGTCAGCATCCTGCGTCACCTGATGAAGGATGAGGACTTCGGCAAACTGATTGTCCCGATTGTGCCGGATGAAGGACGTACCTTCGGCCTGGAATCGGCGATCCGCCAGGTGGGTATCTACGCGAGCGAAGGGCAGAAGTACAAGCCGCACGATGTGGACATGCTGCTCTACTACCGTGAAGAGGAGGACGGCCAGATTCTCGAAGAGGGAATCACTGAGGCTGGCTCCATGGCGTCGTTCACCGCAGCGGGCACCGCCTACTCGAACTACCGGCTGCCGATGATCCCGTTTTATATGTACTACTCGATGTTCGGCTTCCAGCGTGTCGGCGACATGGCCTGGGCTTTTGCCGACTCGCGCGGCAAGGGCTTCCTGATGGGCGGCACGGCGGGACGCACCACCATGCTGGGCGAAGGGTTGCAGCATCAGGATGGCCACTCGATCGTGCTGGCCTCGACCGTGCCGACCTGTGCGACCTACGATCCTGCGTTCGTCTACGAGCTTGCCAGCATCGTGCAGGACGGGTTGCGCCGCATGTACGAAAAGGGCGAGGACCTCTTCTACTACATCACGATGTACAACGAGGACTATGTCGATGCCGGAGATGCCTGAAGGGGTACGTGAAGGCATTCTGCGGGGCGTTTATCGGCTACGCCCAGCGGTCCAAGGCAAGGCGGTGGCGCAGATCTTCGGCAGCGGCCCCATTTTGAATGAGGCGCTGCGGGCCCAGCAGATCCTGGCAGACAAGTACAACGTCCCAACGGACGTCTGGAGCGTGACCAGTTATAACGAGCTGCGGCGCGATGCACTCGCCGTGGAGCGCTGGAATCGCCTGCATCCGTCCCAGAAGGCCAGGCAGCCCTACATTCTCAGCGCGCTGGACGGCGCGGCGGGGCCGATCGTCGCTGCAACAGACTTCATGAAAGTGGTGCCGGATCAGCTGGCGCCGTGGCTGCTGGATAGATTGGTCTCGCTGGGCACGGATGGCTTCGGTCGCAGCGACAACCGCGAATATCTGCGGCGGCACTTTGAGGTGAGCGCAGAGTCGATCGCGGCGGCTACGCTCTCCCGGTTAGCGCGCGATGGCAAGTTCGACGTCAAGAAGGCGGAGAAGGCCTTCGCGGAGCTGGGCGTGGATACGGAACGCAGCGACCCGGCGCGAGCGTAGTCAAGGATTTTCTGCACGGTATGAAGGAGGCCGGAGCGGTATGCTCCGGCCTTGGTTTGCAGCGAATGGCTTTGGTTAGTCGGACGCGTCGAGCAGTGCGGCAAGCTTGGGGTCGATGATCGTGCGCCGGGCCGCAACCGGCCCGTCATGGAGACGTCGGTACTCCGTCGCGGACAGCATCACAGCGACATCGCGGTGGTTGTCGCGGATCATCACCGGTCCGCGCTGCGCCTGGTTGAGGAGGGTCGCCAGCTTCAGCTTGGCGTCTGTGGCAGAAATTGCAGTCATGTTCGCTCCAATGCCGGACATTGTCTCGAATGCAGTGCAATTTGGAAATGAATCCTTAGTCGTAGCATCCGACCCGGCAACATGTCCGGAAATGGACAGCGGCGCTCCGGGAGCGGACAGCGGCGACCTCGTTCCCGAATTCTTGCCCACCCAAGTGAGCCTGTATTTTCATTGATTTAACCGACCGGAGCATGGTGGAAGCAGAAATGCACTAAGAGTCCATTGATGGACATCGCCCGCCCAGATATTAAAGCCAAGAAGAGCCGCCGCCGGATTGTGACGATCGCGGTCGCTATCGTGATCCTCGCTGCCGTGACATTTGCCGTCATGAGGCTCAAACCCGCTGCCCCGACGGTGGAGCGCAGCGTGGTGTGGACCGATACGGTAAAGCGCGGAAACCTGATTCGACAGGTCCGCGGTAACGGGACGCTGGTCCCTCGCGAGGATTCGATCCGCCAGATTGCCGCGCAGACCGCTGCCACGGTGACCAACATCCTGGTGCTGCCGGGATCGAACGTGAAGGCGGATACCGTCATCATGGAATTGAGCGATCCCACCGTGACACAGCAGGCGATGGACGCGAAGCTCGCGCTGGCATCGGCGGAAGCCGAGCTGAAGAATACGGCGGTGCAGCTGCAGAGCACGCTTTCGACGCAGAAGGCGACCGCCGCAACCACCAATGCCTCTTATGAAACCGCCAAGCGGCAGGCGGCGACCGACGAGGCCCTCTATAAACTTGGCGTGGTTTCCGGAATTACCGCCCAGGCCTCGAAGAGCAACGCAGAAGGATTAACTACACAGAACCAAATGCAGCAGAATGTCGTATCCATCAACGAGAAGGCTCTGGAGACACAGCTTTCCGTTCAGCAGGCGAAGGTGGATCAGGCGCGCGCGATGTACGGACTCAAGCAGCAACAACTGGATGCGTTGAAGGTGAGAGCAGGCATCGACGGCGTGCTGAATGACATTGGCACAACCGCGCTGCCGGTCGGCGTGGGACAAGAGGTGACTCCAGGGACGATGCTCGCAAAGGTGGTTCAGCCCAATAAGTTGAAGGCAGCCTTGAACATTCCGGAAACGCAGGCCAAGGATATCGCGCTCAATCAGCCTGCTGCGATCGATACCCACAACGGCATCGTCAATGGCCACGTGACGCGTATCGATCTGGGTGTGCACAACGGCACCGTGACGGTAGATGTGATGCTCGACGGGTTCGTTCCCGGCGAGCGGCCCGACCTGAGTGTGGATGGGCAGATCGATCTACAGCGGTTGAATGACGTGCTCTATGTCGGCCGGCCGGCCTTCGGCAATGAAGACTCGACCGTCACCCTGTTCAAGCTAAGCCCCGATTTGAAGACGGCGACGCGCGTCCCGGTAAAGATGGGTCGCGCCTCGGTGAATGCAATTCAGGTGCTTGGTGGGCTCAAAGAAGGAGATACCGTCATCCTGTCCGACATGTCCCGTTGGGATCAGGTAGACCGCATTCGGCTGGAATAACCAACATCTTTGGGAAGGAAAGGAACACGAGGCCAATTATGGATGAAACAGCACAGGCACTGATACAGATCGAAGCGCTGACCAAGGTCTTCTACACGGATGAGATCGAGACGCACGCGCTTTCCGGCGTGCATCTGGCGATCATGCGCGGCGACTATGTTGCCATGTCCGGTCCGTCGGGTTGCGGCAAGTCAACGCTGCTCTCGATCATCGGGCTGCTCGACACGCCAACCAACGGACGCTACCAGCTGAACGGAAAGCCGGTGGAGAACCTGAGCTTCGCCGAGCGCTCGCGCATCCGCAACCAGGAGATTGGCTTCATCTTCCAGAGCTTCAATCTGATCGGCGACCTTACGGTGGCCGAGAATGTGGAGCTGCCGCTGACCTACCGTTCCGGCATGCCGGCGGCGGATCGCAAGCGCCGCGTGCAGGAGTCGCTCGAGCGTGTGGGCATGGCCCACCGCATGCGCCACTATCCTTCACAGCTCTCCGGCGGCCAACAACAGCGTGTCGCCGTAGCCCGCGCACTGGCCGGTTCGCCGTCCATCCTGCTGGCTGACGAGCCCACTGGAAACCTGGACTCGAAGAACGGCGAAGCAGTGATGGAGCTGCTCTCCGAGCTGCACAAGGAAGGCGCGACCATCTGCATGGTGACGCACGACCCGCGCTTTGCACGCCACGCCGACCGCCAGGTGCATCTCTTCGACGGCAAGGTCATTGCCGAAGGAGAGTTGTCGCCGGAACAGTTGCTGCAGGTTCAGTAGCAACGGCGCTGCAGGGTCAGATCCGCAAGAGCGAAGCCGGAGTGTGTCTATAGACGGGCAGATTCCAAACTAAGAGGAGAGCCGCGATGGGGAAATTGCTCAAAGACGTGCAGTACGCCCTGCGGCAGTTTCGTCGGAATCCCGGCTTCGCCATCACCGCAGCGCTGACGCTCTCCCTCGGCATCGGCGCGACCACGGCGATCTTCACTCTGATCTACAGCACCATGCTGAAGGCATTGCCCGTCCAGCACGCCTCGAAGCTTTACATGGTGGGCAAAGAGCCCACCTGCTGCAATTACGGCGGACTGCAGGGCGACGATCCGGGCTGGCGGATTTTTTCCAACGACCTGTACCTCCACTTCCGCGATCACACCAAGGGTTTCGAGAGCCTCACAGCCTTTCAATCCTTCAGCACGCCGCTATTGACCCGGCGCGTTGGGGATGCGCATCCTCCGGATACGGTGGCTGGACGTTTTGTCGCCGGTAATGAGTTTTCCACGCTGGGCGTGCCGATGGCTCTGGGCCGGCCCATCCAGCCTTCCGATGATACCGAGGGCGCGCCGCCCGTCGCCGTAATCAGCTATCGCATGTGGCAACGGCGCCTCGGTCTCGACCCACACATCATCGGTGCAAATTTCTCGATGAATGGCGTGGTGGCGACGGTGGTGGGCGTCACCGCACCGGAGTACCAGGGCGAGATCGTCCAATCGGACCCACCCGAGCTGTGGCTGCCACTCAACCAGGAAGCGAAGTTCACCGGCGCGGCCGCAGCACACACGCACCATCCGGATACGCACTGGCTGGATGTGGTGGGACGGATCGCGCCGGACGCCAACCTGGATCAGATCACAGCGCAACTGAATGTGGAACTGCGGCAGTGGCTGAGCGGCCGTGACACGCTCACCGCCGCCGAACGAGCACAGATCGGTCGCCAGAAGACTCAGCTTTCTTCAGCGCGCACCGGCGTGAACGATGTGGCGGAAGGCTACGGCCGCGGATTGAAGATGTTGATGGCCGCTGCCGGATTCGTGCTATTGATCGTCTGCGCCAACGTGGCAAACCTGCTGCTGGTGCGTGCCACGGCAGAGAAGCAGCAGCAGGCGGTGCGGATCGCGCTGGGCGCGACGCGCGGACAACTGGTGCGCCAGGCCATGGTGTCGAGCCTATTACTGGCGCTCGCGGGTGGCGCTGGCGCCATCGCCATTGCCTATGCCGTGGCGCATTCGGTGTTGAGCCTCGCCTTCCGCGGATCGGAGTTTGTCCCGGTAGAGGTGAATCCGTCTTTGCCGGTGCTGGGTTTTGCCATGCTGGCGGCATTGGTTACGGCGGTTCTCTGCGCTGCGATACCCGCATGGATCTCCACCAAGACCGATCCGGCCTCGGCCATCCGCGGTACTTCGCGGACGATGAAGGACTCGAGCTCTGCGCCGCAACGCGTGCTGGTCGTGACGCAGGCTGCGCTCTCAGTGGTTCTGCTATGCTCGGCGGGCCTGCTGCTGCGCAGCCTAAGCAATCTGCGGACCCAGGACTTCGGCTTCCAGACCCAGGACCGGTACATCGCGGGCATCGATCCATTTCTTGCCGGATATAAACCGGAGCAGACCGACGATCTGTATCGCAAATTGCATACCAGCCTGATGCGGATTCCCGGCACGAAGAGAGTTGCCTTTGCCCTCTACACGCCACTGAGCCATGACAACTGGAGTGGCGGCGTCTTTATTCCCGGTCAGCCTGATCCGAAGCCGGATAGCGACTGGTATGAAGGCGAGCTATATCCGTATCAGTCCGGAATACTTCGATGCAATCGGCGCCAAGCTGCATGCGGGCCGCTTCTTCACCGATGACGACGATAATCATGGACGCAAAGTCGCGATCGTGAATCAGGTCTTTGCCGATCGCTACTTCCATGGGAAGGCGATCGGTCAGCATTTCGGCGTCGAACGCGAGCTGCAATCGCAATTCGAGATCGTCGGCATCGTGGAAAACACGAAGCACAACGACCCGAATGTGCCGCCGCCCCCCATGTACTACCTGCCGTTCGCGCAGACGACGGAGGTCTTCAAGCCGGAGAACAAGCCGTTCGAGCCTCTGGGCCATTACGCAGGCCAGGTGGTGATGGAGACGGCGAACAGTACGCCTGCATCTCGTCGAGGCGGCGACGCGTCGCGCTTTTGCCGAAGTGAATCCCAACCTCACGCCGCAGTACTTCCGCACCTTCGCTGCGCAGCTTGCTACGAATTTCAATGAAGACGAGCTGCTGGCGCGGCTGACGTCGCTCTTCGGTCTGGTCGCTCTGGTCCTGGCGTCGATCGGACTCTACGGCGTGACATCCTACTCGGTCGAACGCCGCACCGGTGAGATTGGCGTGCGGATGGCTCTGGGCGCGGATCGGAGCAGCATCCTGCGCGATGTATTGAAACGTGCCCTCGTGCACTGCGGCATCGGCCTTGCAATCGGCGTGCCGCTAGCTTACGCGGCCGGCCGTGTGATAGCGCAGCACCTGTTTGGCGTAGGCGCATTCGATGCTCCAGTCGCCATCGTCACTCTGGTCATGCTCTCCATTGCGGCGGCTGTGGCGGCCTTGGTACCCGCAAGGCGCGCGGCCTCTATCGAGCCGATGGTGGCGTTGCGCTCAGAATAGAAGGAGGAGCCGTTGCAACTCGTTCAGCAGTTCTGGCAAGACCTTCGTTACGCTTTGCGGCAGCTCCGCCGCACACCGGGCTTCGCCATCACGGCAGTCCTGACTCTGGCGCTGGGCGTTGGCGCGACGACGGCCATCTTTACCCTGATCTATCAGGTGATGCTGCGGTCATTGCCGGTAACGGCGCCGGAGCAGCTTTACAAACTGGGAACGGTGGACGACTGCTGCCACAACGACGGCGGTCTTTACGGCGACTGGAGCCTGTTCTCCTACGACCTGTACAAGCAGTTCCGTGATCATCTGGACGGCTTTGAGAGTCTTGCCGCGGTCGAACCGGGAAACAACGGGGTCGGCGTGCGCCGCCAAGGCAGTAATGAGGCCGCAGCCGCTGCGAGTCTGCAGTTTGTCTCCGGCAACTACTTCCCGATGCTCGGCGTTCGGGCCATGCGTGGTCGCGTGCTCCAAGCCACGGACGACCAGCGCGGTACGGAGCCGCACGTTGTATTGAGTTACAGCATGTGGCAGCGGCGCTTCGCCGGCTCCCCAGACATTGTCGGTTCATCGCTGATGATAAATGGCCGGGCGATGACCGTAGCGGGAATCATGCCGCCGGAGTTCTACGGCACGCACCAGAACGGCAATCCCACAGACATCTGGGCTCCACTCGCGTTCGAGCCAATGCTGACCAATCTCGATGCGATGGACCATCCCGAAGATCATTGGCTTGGGATCATCGGCCGACTTCGCACGGGGCAGAATCCCGCAGTACTGACACCCCAAGCCAGCGGGCTGCTGCAGCAGTGGTTGCTGGCGCACCAGGACGCGCTGGAGCACGGACAGAAGGCTGCCATTCCGCAGCAGCGGACCGAGGTGGTGCAGGCGGCCGCCGGTGTCAGCCAGATGCGCAACAACTATGCCTCCGGTCTGCAGCTTCTGATGATGATCGCTGGCTTCGTCCTGTTGATTGTCTGCGCCAACCTGGCCAATCTGATGCTGGTAAGAGGCATGGCGCGCCGACAGCAGACCGCAGTGCGGCTCGCGCTGGGAGCGCAGCGTTCCAGACTCATCCGGCAGACCATGATCGAGAGCCTGGTGGTCGCCGTCATCGGCAGCGGCGTTGCAGTCCTGCTTGGAGTTGCCGGCTCGCGCGCGATGCTGGCCATGGCGCTGGCGGGTTACACAGCCTCACCGTTCGCACCTTCACAGTCGCTGCCCGTGCTTGGCTTCGCCCTCGGTCTGGCGGTGCTGGCAGGTGTGCTCTTCGGCTGCGTACCGGCATGGATCACCTCCCATTTCGATCCCATCGAGGCAATGCGCGGCGCCAGCCGCACGGCCGGCGACAAGACAGCATGGCCACAGAAGATGCTGGTGGTGCTGCAGGCCGCGCTTTCGCTCGCGTTGCTCTCGACCGCCGGGCTGCTCGTCCTGAGCCTGCGCGCGCTCGAACATCAGAACTTATATCTCGCCACATCGGGCCGGTTGATTGTCGGTATCGACCCGACGGCTGCCGGTTATGACATCCCGAGGCTCAACGCGCTGGAACAAAGACTCGATACCGATCTGAAGCAAGTGCCTGGCGTGATTGACGCAGCCTACGCGATCTACAGTCCGCTCTCGGGCAATCGCTGGCATGACCTGACATATCTTCCCGGTCAGCCGCCACCGCCGCCGGAATATACGAACAACTACTACCGGACGACCTGGGATCGTGTGAGTCCGGGCTACTTTGCTGCCGTCGGAACGCATCTGCTGCGTGGCCGCGTCTTCACCGACGGCGATGATGCCACCACGCGCCGCATCGCGGTGGTAAATCAGGCATTCGTCGATCGCTTCCTCAAGGGCAAGCCCGCGCTTGGCGCGCACTTCGGCATGGATGAGCACGATCCGAATGAACTCGAGATCGTTGGCGTGGTGGAAAACACCAAGTACGAACATCCGGAAGAGCCGCAGCTGCCGATGGTCTTCGTCGCTATGGCGCAACCCAGCGAGATATTCAAGGAGAGTGACCGCATCGATGAACAGCGCACCCATTACCCAGGGGACATCATCGTCCACTACCAGGGCGGAGAAGCGGAGATTTCCTCCGCGATGCGCCGCACCATCGCGCACATCGATCCGAATCTGTCCATCACGCGTATCGACGCCTTCCAGACACAGGTTGATTTGCAATTCAGCCAGCCGGAGATGCTGGCGCGGCTCACCACAGCGTTCGGATTGATAGCGCTGCTGCTGGCCGCAATCGGCATTTACGGCGTTACGGCATATACGGTAGAACGGCGCACGCCCGAAGTTGGATTGCGCATGGCGCTGGGTGCGGACCGCGGCGACGTGCTGCGCGAAGTTCTGAAGCACGCACTGACGCAAGTGCTGTTCGGTCTCGCAATCGGTGTTCCTCTGGCGCTCGGATTGGGCCGGCTGATGGCGGCGCATCTTTACAACGTCAGCAGTTACAACCCGCTCATTCTGAGCGGCGCATTTGTAACCCTGATGGTGGCAGCAGTCCTGGCGTCGTTTGTGCCGGCGACGCGCGCAGCCTCGATCGAACCGGTCGAGGCGCTGCGCAACGAATAGGGCAACAAAGCTTCGAGGAAGGGAGAGACCGCCATGCAATTGGGACAGGATCTACGCTATGCATTCCGCCAGCTTCGCCGCAATCCGGGCTTTGCCCTGACCGCGATCCTGACACTCGCTCTCGGCATCGGCGCAACCACCGCCGTCTTCAGCGTGGTGGAGCAGATGCTGCTGACCGAGCTTCCATATCGTCACGCGGATCGCATCGTTGCGCTCGAAACCTTTTTCACTGATAAGCAGCGCCTCCACCCGCTCGTGACTGGCGGCGACTATCTGGACATGCAGGCGCAGAGTGCCTTTTCCAGCGCAGCCTATTATGCAGGCTTCGCATCGGGCGTGCAGCTTCCGGATCATGCCAGCCTACACGCATGTCGCCATAACGAGCCCGCAGTTTTTCGGGGTCTTCGGCGTGCAGCCTTTGCGCGGCATGCTCTTCCGCGGAGCGGATGCGACGCACCAGGCGCTGGTAAGTGAGGCCTTTGCCGATGCGGAGCTAGGGGGCATCGACCGGGCAGTCGGCAGGCTGGTCAGCATGGAGGGCACAGCCTACGAAGTCATCGGCGTAATGCCGCGCGGATTCGATTTTCCGCAGAAGACGAGTATCTGGTTCGGCTTGCCGGCCGTGATGCCGGATAGCGCAAGCCGCGACTCCTACAACTACCACGGCGTGGCGCGGCTGCGGGATGGAGTTACGATCGAGCAGGCGCAGCTTCAGTTGAACGCGCTCTCCACCCGGCTAGCGAAGCAGTTCCCGATTGCGGAGGGGCACAAGCTGCTGCGCGCCGTGCCGTTGCGCGATGCCCTGACCGGCGAAGTGAGCACGTCACTGTGGCTGTGGCTTGCCGCGGTCGGCACCCTACTGCTCATCGCCTGCGTCAACGTAGCGCATTTGCAGCTTGTGCGCATCTCCGCACAGGGGCATGCTCTGGCGGTGCGCGGCGCACTCGGCGCCACGCGCGCCCGCATCGTGGCCGGTGTCCTGCTGGAAGCGGCCGTCGTGTCGTTCGCGGGCGGTATTGCCGGGCTTTTGCTCTCTATGCCGGCAACCAGGCTGTTGATGCATCTGCTGGCGGAGCAGTTGCCGCGCACCATGACGGCGACGCCCGATCCGCGGCTACTCGGCTTTTGCCTACTGCTCTCCGTTCTCGTCACAGTGTGTAGCGCGACGCTGCCTTGTTGGTGGGCGGCGCGGCGTGATCCTGCCGCAGCGTTAAGCCGCGGCACCCGTTCCGGCAGCACGGATCGGGATACCGCTGTCTGGCGGCGCGGCATGCTGGCCGCCGAGATCGCGCTCAGCTTTCTGCTCGTCACGACTGCAGGGCTGTTGCTGCGCACCATCGACCATATCCGCCATGTGCCGCTCGGCTTTGCTGCCGACAACCGGCTGGTGGTCTACATGGATGCGCCGGCCAACGGGGTGCCAGAATCGCAGAAACGGCTCACCCAGCTTGCCGCGCTGACGACGGAACTGGGTGCACTGCCCGGCGTCGAGTCCGCGGTCGAGGCCTGGGGGCTGCCGGCCGGCGATAACGGTTCGAATGGCAACTACGCCATCGCGAGCAAGGGCCAGAGTATGGGTCAGTCCGGGGCGCCGTGGGCGAACTTCAGCCTGGCGGGTCCGGGCTACTTCAAGGCCATGCACATTCCGTTGCTGCGCGGCCGCGAAGTAACCGCGGCAGATACGTATGGCGCACAGCCGGTGGTCGTCATCAGCGCCTCGCTGGCTCGGCAAGCCTTCGGCACCGCCGACCCGATCGGGCAGCAACTCATCTGCGGTATGGATGGGGACAGCATGCGCGGGGCAACGATTGTCGGGGTGGTGGGAGATGTCCGCCAGGATTCGCCAGCCGACGATCCCACGCCCGCCCTCTACATGCCGGTGGCGCAGCATCCGCAGCGCGTGGGCATGGGAGGCGCGGCGCAGATTGTATTGCATACCGCGCTGGCACCGGCCGCGCTGATTCCTGCAGTACGCGCGCGCGTATTGGCCGCAGATGCGTCCATCGCAACGAAGTTCACCACCATGGATGATGCGCTGGCCGCAGCAATCGAGCCCCAGCAGTTACGCAGCGAATTGCTCACTGCGTTCGCAGCGCTCGCGCTGCTGCTGGCAGCCGTTGGCATGTACAGCGTCACCAGTTACACCGTGGCGCAGCAGGTGCGTGAAATCGGCATCCGCATGGCACTGGGCGCGGACCGCGCCGTGGTGGCGCGCGAGGTGATGATGACTGCCGCGAAGAGCGGCTTGTTCGGAATTGGACTGGGTGTGCTGGCCAGTCTTGGAGCCTCGCAGATCCTGAGCCGCTTTCTGGTGGGCGTCGCGGCGCTGGACCCGGTGAGCTACGGCTTTGCCGCCTGCGTGCTGGTGGCCACGGCCTCGCTTGCCGCGCTGCTTCCGGCCCGGCGTGCCGCTTCCACCGATCCCATGGTAGCGTTGCGGACGGAGTGACACCATGCATCTGGCCAGCGACATCCGCTACGCGTTTCGACAAATGCACCGCAGCCCGGGGTTCGCCATCACGGCGGTACTCACGCTGGCAGTGGGCATCGGTGCGACGACAGCTATCTTCAGCCTGATCTATATCACCATGCTGAAGCCGTTGCCGGTGAAGCATCCCGCCGAGCTTTATAAGGTAGGGCACGATAGCACCTGCTGCGTTGCCAGCGAGTTGCCGGGCAATTGGAGCATGTTCTCGAACGACCTGTACCAGACCCTGCGCGACCATACCCAGGGTTTTCAGGGCACGCTCGCAGCCTTCCAGGCCGGCGAGACACCGCTGCTGGTCCATCGCGAACACGATCCGCAGGCTTCGATAGCGTTGCTTGGCAGAATGGTCTCCGGCAACTACTTCAGCGTGCTGGGGGCACCGGTCGCGATGGGCCGCGGCCTTACGCCGGCCGACGATCAGGTGGGCGCGCCGCCAGTCACTGTCATCAGCGATCGCATGTGGCAGCGCCGCTTCGGGGGCGATCCGCACATCGTCGGCGAGACGCTGATGACGAACGGCACCGCGGTCACGATCGTCGGTGTGACGGCTCCGGGGTTCGTTGGGGAAACGATCAACGCGGACATGCCGGAGTTGTGGATTCCGCTGTGGCAGGAGGCGAACTTTGTTCACGAGGGCGCCCTGGGATCTCGTCCAGATCGCTACTGGCTGGACATGATTGGCCGCATCGCGCCCGACGCCGTGCCCGCGAAGATCAATGCCCAACTGAATACAGAGCTGCGGCAGTGGCTGCAGAGCCGCCGCGCCGAGATGCAGCCGGATGAGCGAGCGCAGATCGACCGCCAGCATACGGAAATCGCGTCTGCCGAACCCGGCATTAACATTGTCGGTCTGTTCTACGACCAACCGCTGAAGCTGCTGATGGTGGCAGCGGCCTTCGTCATGCTGATCGTCTGCGCCAACGTAGCCAACCTGCTGCTGGTCAAATCGCTGGCTCAGAGCCAGCAGACCTCTGTCCGGATGGCGCTGGGAGCGAGCCGCCAACAGTTGCTGCAGCAGGCGATGGTCTCCAGTATTGTGCTAGCGCTGCTCGGCTGCATCGGAGCGATCGCTGTGGCGTACGTGCTCTCCAGCTCAGTGGTGGCGCTGGCGTTTCAGGGAGTGGACTATGTGCCGATCAGCGCCCGGCCTTCGCCGGCCATGCTTGGCTTCGCTTTCATCACCGCCATGGCCACTTCCATTCTTTTCGGCGTGGGTCCGGCGTGGGTTTCAACGCGGAACAACCTGGCGAGCGTGTTGCGCGCGAACTCGCGCACCACGCGTTCTAGCGGCACGTCGTCGCAGCGCGCATTGGTCATCCTTCAGGCGGCGCTCTCGGTGGTGCTGCTGTGCGCCGCCGGCCTGCTAACGCGCAGCCTCACCAAGATGCAGCACCAGGACTTCGGTTTTCAAACGAAGGATCGCTACATCATCGGTATCGACCCTGCGCTTGCCGGATATCGCAGCGCACAGACCGGTGAGCTGTACCAGCGGATCGAAGAGCGGCTCATGGCGATGCCGGGTGCGGAACGCGTTGGCATTGCGACATACGCTCCGATGTCTGGAGATAGTCGGGCTACTTACACCTACTTTCCCGGCCAGCCGAATCCGTCCATCGATAGCGAATGGGGCATGGCGGCGTGGGATCGCGTGAATCCCGATTACTTCGCCTCGATTGGCGCCAAGCTGCGCGAGGGCCGGGTCTTTAACACCGGGGACGATAACCAGTCGCGCAAGGTCGCGGTAGTGAGCGAGGCCTTTGTCCGCCGTTATCTAAAAGGCGACGCGCTGGGGCAGCACTTCGGCCTGGAGCCGGAGCTGCGTTCGCAGTTCGAGATTGTCGGCGTAGTGCGCGATATCAAATATCGCTTTCCGGATCAGCCGGCGCCGCCGCTGTACTTTCTACCCTTCCGTCAAACAACGCAGGTCTTCCAGCCTTCGCGTGTAGGGTGGGAGGCCGAATCGCACTTTGCCGGCAACATCATTCTGCAACTTCGCGGAAGCGATCGACCGCGGGCTGAGGCGGCAATCCGCAAGGCCATTCGGGATGTGGATGCGAACCTGCCCATCACCTCCTACTACACATTCAAGGAGCTGCAAGGCATTGGCTTTATCCAGAGTGAGTTGATGTCGCGCCTGTGTGCGCTGTTTGCATGCATTGCTCTGGTACTGGCCGCTATCGGCATCTACGGCGTGACGGCATATTCGGTGGAGCGGCGCACTGGCGAGATCGGCATACGGATGGCGTTGGGCGCCAGCCGAGGGCGCATTCTGCGGGAGGTCCTGCTGCAGTCGCTGTTCTCCTGCGGCATCGGACTGCTGATCGGAATACCGCTCGCCTATGTTGCCGGACGCCTGCTGTCGGGCCAGCTCTTCGGCGTGGGCTCATTCGATCTGCCTGTCGTCGCGATAGCGGTGCTGTTGCTTTCGTTGAGCGCGGCGGTAGCTGCTCTGCTGCCGGCGCGGCGGGCCGCGTCGATAGAACCCATGCAGGCCTTGCGGTCGGAGTAGAGAGGATAGGGAATGGAACTCGGCAACGATCTTCGTTACGCGTGGCGCCAGTTGCGGCGCAGTCCGGGATTTGCAATAGCCGCGGTTGTTACGCTGGGACTGGGCATCGGCGCCACCACAACGATGTTTTCCGTCGTGGATCAGGTGCTGTTGCGCCCGCTGCCCTATAAGGATCCGGGGCAGCTCGTCACCATCTCCGAGGTGGAGTACGCCAAGGATGCAGCGAAGGGGCTCGGCGGCATCTCGCTACCCAGTGCGCTGGATTGGCAGACGCGCAGCCACACACTGCAGAGTGCCGCGTATTACACACTGATGATGCCGGTGGTCAGCAGTATTGCGCACCCACATACGGTGTCAGAGCTTGTTACAAGCGCCAACTTCCTCAGCCTGCTCGGTGTGCAACCGGCGCTGGGTCGCAATTTCGCCCTCGGGGAAAACAGCGGTGCCACATCGCATGTCGTCGTGCTGGGCGCGGACGCATGGCACTCTCTCTTCAACAGCGACCGCGGCATTGTCGGTCACAATATCTCGCTGAACACGGCGCCATACACGATCATCGGTGTCATGCCGGAGAGCTTCCGCTTCCAGGGAAGCAGTGACTTTCTCTTTTCGCCACTCGATGTCACCACGAAGGATCTCCAGGACCGCTCTTCCGGCATGCTGAGCGTCATTGGACGCCTGCAGCCGGGATTGACGGTCGCGGATGCATCGCGCGAACTAATGGGCATTAAGCAGCAGAACCTAAAGATGTATCCGGGGAAAGAACTCGATAACCGTGTCGTCGTCGAGAGCTATGCCGAGGCCTTAACCAGCTCTGTACGGCCCGGATTACTTGCACTGAATGGGCTCGTCCTTGCCGTCTGGCTGCTGGCTACTATCAACGTTGCCGGTTTGCTGCTGACGCGAACTCAGGGGCGCCGCCGCGAGATTGCGGTACGCGCCGCCCTGGGCGCGCGAAGCGGGCGTCTGGTGCGGCAGTTCCTGGTCGAGAGCCTGATGCTGAGCCTGGCAGGAGGCGCATGCGGGCTCGCCATCACCTCCACTGCGCTTCATATATTGCGCCACTATCTCTCCAGTTCCTTCCTGAATGGCGACCTAATCCATGTCAATACGGCGGTCGGCCTTTATGTCTTGATCGCATCTTGTCTGTCCGCGCTGATCTTCGGCATCCTGCCTGCATTGCAGGCTGCGCGGCTGCCCATCTTGAGTGGGCTGCGAGAAGGTGCTGCTGGCAGCGGCACCAGCCGCAGCCAGAGCCTGGTGCGCGACACGCTCGTCACCGTGGAAGTGGCGCTTTCCTTGCTGCTGCTGGTGGCGGCAGGGGTAATGGCGCACACCCTGTATGACATGCAGCGCAGGCCTCTCGGCTTCAATCCAGAGAAGGTGGTAACCGCCGAGCTGATTATGCCGCAGAAGGGCTACTGGTTTGTCGACCAGCCGTCGGCGAATCAGAGCAATATCGCACAAGCCTTTGTGAACCCCATGCTCTCGCGGATCCGCCAGCTTCCTGGTGTTGTCAGTGTCGGTGTCACCACAATTCGGCCACTGCGGCCCAATATGTCATTTCTGGATCGAATCAAATTCGCGGACCGCCCCAAGCCCGACCCGCGCTATCAGCAGAGCGCCAATTTGCGTGCCGCCACGCCGGATTACTTCCGCGCCATGGGGATACCGCTGGTCCAGGGCCGATTCTTTAACGACCAGGACGTCCCCAGT
This sequence comes from uncultured Acidobacteriaceae bacterium, assembly GCA_963815025.1. Taxonomy (GTDB): domain Bacteria; phylum Acidobacteriota; class Terriglobia; order Terriglobales; family Acidobacteriaceae; genus KBS-83. The sequence goes on from CAWFFD010000004.1 coordinate 716,420, forward strand.
GCCTCCGTCGCCGCGGTTGTCAACCAGGCCTTCGTCCGCCAGATTGTGGTTCACGGTTCACCGCTGGGTCTCCGCGTCGCGGATGAGGATAGCGGCCCGCACAAATATGCCACCATCGTCGGCGTGATGGCCGACGCGCGTCAGGGAATGAACGATAAGGTCGCGCCGGAGATGATCTTCAACCTGAATCAGATATTGCCGACAGACGAGTTTTATTTTCTGCTCAACTACCACCTCGATCTCGTCGTGCGCGCTCGGACAGCGCCACAAACGCTCATTCCGGCGATTACGCATATCGTTCACGATCTGAGTCCGGATGTAGGGGTCAACCAATCGGAGCTGATGCAAACCACCGTGGATGACACCATGGGCAGTCAAACCCTGGCTGCGCGGCTGCTCACGCTTTTCGCGCTCACTGCGTTGGTCATTGCCGCGGCCGGCCTCTACGGCCTGCTCGCCTATCAGGTCACGCAGCAGATGCGCGACTTCGGTGTGCGGCTGGCACTGGGTGCGCAGCGTAAAGATGTGCTGTGGCTGGTGCTGCGCCGCGCCATGGTGCTGCTGTCGATCGGCGCATCGCTGGGCATTGCCGCATCCCTCGGTTTCAGCCGCATTGCCCAAAGCATGCTCAGCGGCGTGGACGTTCAAAACATCGTGCTCGTGATTGAGGCCGTCACCGTGATCCTCGCCGTCACCTGCATCACCGCCAGTTATCTGCCCGCGCGCCGCGCTGCCCAAACCGATCCCATGCAGGCGCTGCGCCACGAATAAGGAAGGAAATAGACATGATTGAAATACGCAACCTGGAACGCAGCTACAAAACCGGCGCCGGCCAGACCTGGGTGCTGCGCCGCATCGACCTCAAGATCGAGCGCGGCGAGTTCGTCACCCTGATGGGCCCGTCGGGTGCAGGGAAGTCATCCCTGCTGAATGCCATCGCTCTGCTCGACGATCAGTGGCTCGGCGAGTACTACTTCGACGGCGATCCCGTGCACGCCATGGGGCGCAAACAGCGCGCGGAGCTTGCGAAGCGCAGCATGGGGATGGTCTTCCAGAGCTATCACCTGCTCGACGAGCTCACGGTGGCGGAAAATATCGATCTGCCCCTGAGTTACAAGAACATGCCCCGCGCCGAACGCCAGGCGCTGGTTGCCGACACGCTGGACCGTTTCAACATCGTGGGCAAAAAGGATCTGTTCCCATCGCAGCTTTCCGGAGGGCAGCAGCAACTGGTTGGCATTGCACGTGCTGTCATCCATAATCCGGCGCTGCTGCTGGCCGACGAGCCGACCGGCAACCTGCACTCCGAGCAAGCCAAGGAGATCATGGAGCTCTTCCGCGAGCTCAACCGGCAGGGCACCACCATCCTGCAGGTCACGCACTCGGAGACGAATGCCTCCTACGGCAATCGACTGCTCGAAGTTCGCGACGGCTGGCTCACGCACGACAGCACCAACCCTCGCCTCAACGCCGTACAGGAGCCCACCACTCGATGAATCTTCGCCAAATTGCCACAGCAACGATTGCGCTCAGCTCGCTTATGTTCACGCAGACCGCGCCGCTGTTCGCGCAAAAAAAGCGCAGCCGCCTGGCTTTCATGTGGATTTCCCGCATCTGCACGATCCGTTCAAGACCTATACGCCGGTAAACGTGCCCGCGGCCCAGCATTACCAACTCGGTGCGGTTGGACCAGTGTATCCACGACGGCAAGCTCTATCTGTCCGATCGACGATGCCATCGATCTGGCGCTGGAGAACAATCTCGATCTTGCCGTCTCGCGTTACGACCTGCCGATCGCGAACATGGATATTTTGCGTACGGCCGCCGGCGGAATTTCCCTGGGCGTTCCCAGCCCAGTCGACAATACGCTGGGCGGTGCGAGCGCATCCAACGGCGGATCGACCGTCAGCGTAAGCGGCGCCGCGGGCGGTCAGGGCGGCCTGGTGCAGAGCACCAGCGGACTCGGCATCCAGGTTCCCACCTTCGACCCTTGGCTGTATGCCACGGTCAGCACGCAGCATGACACCGTTCCTCAGGTAAATAATGTCACTTCGGGCGTTAGCTCTCTGAAGACCAACACCATCACCGCCAATATTTCGTATGAGCAGTGGTTTCCCACCGGCTCTTACCTTGAATTCGATCTGGACCAGTCGCGCGTGACCCAGAACAGCCCTCTCCAATTGCTGAACCCATCGCTGGCAGCGAATTACCGTTTTGTTGTTCAGCAGCAACTCTTGCAGGGCTTTGGCTTTGGTCCGAACCTTCGCTGGCTGCGGTTGGCAAAGAACAATCGCAAAATTACAGAAATGGCTTTCCGGCAACAGATCGAACTCACCGTTTCACAGATCGAGAATCATCTACTGGGATCTGGTCAACGCGTATCAGGATGATCAGGTGAAGGAACGCTCCCTGGCATTTGCGGAAAAGTCTCTGGATGACGAGCAAAAGCAATTGCAGTTGAAGGCCGTGCCCGCCATGGACGTGATGAAGGCGGAGACCGAAGTCGCGACGCGTCAGCAGGATCTGACCGTCTCCAAGACGACGCTTGCAATTGCAGGAATCGCTGATGAAGGCTGCGCTGACCAAGCAACTCGACCAGACACTGGAAGAGATGCCGGTAATCCCTACCGTGGAACTCGAAGCCTTCCAGCCGGAGACGATACCGCCGGTAGAGCAGTCTGATCGATGAAGCCCTCAAAAATCGGCCGGATCTGAAGCATCCTCCAACTCAACCAGGACAGGATGAGATTTCATCGGAAAGCTGTACGCAATGCCATGTTGCCTACAGTGAATATAAGTGGTTCCTACGCCGGATATGGTCTCGGCGGCGCGCCGAACGCGAACTATCCTAAGACGGTCCGCCGCCAAATCCCGTGACGAGTTCGACCAGTTATGCCGGTACGCTCCAACAAGCTTTCAACAACTCGTCGCCGGACTACTGGCGGAAGTTCAACGTGCAGATTCCGCTACGCAACCGCGCCGGCGAGAGCTGACCAATTCCGGTCCGAGCTGGAGTTGCGCCAGGCAGAATTGTACTGTGGTGCAGCAGAAGAAGAATCTGCGTATCGAGGTACGCAATGCTGCTTACGCCCTGGAGCAGGGACAGGCACGTGTCGAAGCTGCGCGCAAGGCGCGCGATCTGGCGCAGAAGACCTTCGACATCAAGAGGCAGGAACAGCAGCTTGGTGCTGGTTCGAACTTCGAAACGCTCACCGCCGAGCATGATCTGGCGGTCGCCAGTTCCACGCTCGCTTCTGCTGAGACCGCGTACGAAAAGAGTCGTGTGGCGCTGTACAGTCAGACGGGTCAGACACTGAAGCGTCTGGGCATCTCGATGGACGATGCCCGCTCCGGCATCGTCAGACAAGCCGGTTTCGCCGGTACCCCCGTCTGCATTGCAACCTCCTCCTGCGCAGATGCCGCAACCGGCGCCGCCGCAGCCATCTACCTCGCAGCCCCAGGCACCACAGCCTCCCACCACCCAACCATAGTAGAGTGACAACCAGCATGAGCAGCGCACGCCAACGCTCCACCGCAAACGGTACGCATACGCAGGAGAGCCAGCGGCAGCGTCTGCTCATCGCAGACGACCAGCCTGCCATCCTGGATGCGCTGGAGATATTGCTGCGCCCGGAGGGCTATAAGCTGGACCGCGCTACGTCGCCCCGCCAGCTGATCGAATGTCTCGCCAGCGAGACGTACGAAGCCGTTCTGATGGATATGAACTACACGCGCGATACCACGTCGGGCGCGGAGGGCATCGATCTGCTGGCGGAGATCCAGAGCTATGGGCTCCGCGTGCCCATCATCGTCATGACGGCGTGGAGCAGCGTGGAGCTGGCAGTCGAGGCAATGCGGCGCGGCGCGGCGGATTTCATCCAGAAGCCGTGGGACAACGCGCGCCTGCTCACCGTGCTGCGCACGCAGCTTGATCTGCATCGCGTGCAGCGGCAGGCGGACATGCTGGAGGCGGAAAACCGCTTCCTGCGCGCTGAAGGCTTACCCACGCTGATCGCGGAGTCGCGCGCCATGCAGCCTGTGCTGGAGATGATCGCGCGCATCGGCCCGTCGGACGCCAACGTACTCATCACCGGCGAGCATGGCACAGGCAAGGAAGTCGTGGCACAGACGATCCATGCGCTCTCATCGCGGGCGCAGCGCTCGCTGGTTGCGGTCAACACCGGCGCGCTACCGGAGGGCACCTTCGAGAGTGAGATCTTCGGCCACGTAAAAGGCGCATTTACCGACGCACGCACCGACCGCATCGGCCGGTTCGAGCTTGCCGATCACGGCACGCTCTTCCTGGACGAGATCGCCAACGTGCCAATGCGACAGCAGGCAAAACTGCTGCGCGTGCTCGAAACAGGCGAGTTGGAGCGTGTTGGCTCGTCGAAAACCCGCAAAGTGGATGTACGGCTGCTCTCCGCAACCAACGCCGACTTGCACAAGGAGTGCGAGGAGGGCCGTTTCCGTCCCGATCTGCTTTTTCGCCTAAACACGGTTGAAATCCATCTGCCACCGCTGCGCGAGCGCCGCGAGGATGTTCCGCTCTTGGCGGGCTATTTTCTTTCGCATTGGAGCAAGCGTTATCGCCGGCTGCTCTCCGGCTTCGCGCCGCGCGCATTGGAGATGATGATGCAATATGCATGGCCCGGCAACGTGCGCGAACTGGACCATTGCATCGAGCGTTCCGTATTGATGGCGCGCACTGAAAAGGTGGATATCGGTGACCTGAACCTGACGCCGCCGCGTTCCACCACCGCGTCGTCCAGTCTGGACGACATGAGCCTGGAAGCAGTCGAGAGTATTCTCATCCGCAAGGCGCTGGCGCGTGCCCAAGGCAACGTGAGCCAGGCGGCTGAGGCGCTCGGCCTCAGCCGTGGCGCTCTCTATCGGCGAATGGAAAAATATGCCATCTAAGTCGTGGCGAAGGTAGGAAGTCACCTGTCTACATCGCGCAGAGTATAAGCTCACCGAACTGATCCTTGCCGTTTCCGGGGCTTTCTACGCAGAGCGAACCAGTGCCGGCTCCTGCACTAGCACGACGCGAATAGGTCCCTGTCGTCAAGAGATGAAATTCGCAATGGCAGCCGTGCTCGATTCATGTAGGGTATCGAAGGCATACGATACCCATACTTGATGAGGAACTCGCATCGCAGTGACCCGCGAAGCCGCCCTAAGGCAATCGATCGCGTACTCGACCAACGCTTGCACCTGATTTGCAGAGACACCGAGGTACTTCGCAATCTCAGATTAAGGCGAGCAGATGATCAATTTCAGCATGAAGGCTAGCCGGGCGAGATCGGGCAATCTGTCAATAGAATTCGGTTCAACGGAACAGTCTCCAGATTCTTTACACGCATATGCGAGACCACTGCAATCGCTTGACCGATCAGTACATCGCGAGCCTGGCTGTAGGTGAGTGCCGGAATGGAACCTCAAATGGAATCGTATCCAGCTTCGCCAGCGCGCGCGAAAACGTATCTCGGTTGCGATCGGAGAAGTCGATCTATCCGCATTGCCGATGTCTAGGCCACCGGGGTGATTTGCGCGGGAAGCACTTCGCGTCATCGGGAGCGGAGAAGATTATCGCGGAACGGCGCAGATCTGGTAGTCCATGATTCTGCATCTTCACGCCCATAGAAAACAGAGCCGAGTAACTTCTGGGCGTTGTACCATGTGCACCATGGAAGCCGACGAGAACAGTTCCGTCAGTGATCAGAGCCTGAGCCCTCGTCAGATCATAGATTTGGCTCCGGCGCTCATCCACACGGCGCGACCGGACGGATACCTCGATTTCTTCAATCGGAGGTGGCTCGACTTCACCGGGCAGCCATTGGAGAGGTTGTTGGGGTGGGGATGGGCTTCCTGTATTCATCCGGATGAGGTCGAGCCCTTCGTGCAGAAGATGCGCGAATCATTTGCAGGAGGCGAGCCCTTTCAAGAAACATCGCGAGTGCGGCGGGCTGACGGGGTGTATCGCTGGATGCTCCATCTCAAAGTGCCACTGCGGAATGCGGACGGACTTGTCATCAAGTGGTTTGGATCCAGCATCGATATTGAGGAGCGCAAGCGAGCCGAAGAAGAGCTCCAAGCGAGCGTCCAGCTGTCGCAAACAAACGAGTTCTATCTGACCGAAGCGCAACGCCTTGGCCACATCGGCAGCTGGGTTTTTGACCCGGCAGGAGGGTTCGACTACTGGTCGCGTGAACTTTTTCAGATATACGGTCTAGATCCGGCAAAAGACGCCCCCACCCTTGGGGCATACCTGGCATGCGTCCATCCGCACGATCGTGAATTTATGGCATCGCTAATCAAGCGAATGCTTGCGGAAGGGCTGGGATGTGATGTCACCAAGCGCATTGTGCGGCCTGACGGCGAAGTTAAGCATATTCGGTGCGTCGGTGCCCCCGTTGTAGAAAACGGAATTCTGAAAAGAATCGTGGGCAACGCCATAGATGTGACGGAGCACGAAATTCTTACTCAGGAACTCCGCCGCCGCGAAGCCTATTTGGCGGAAGCCCAAAGGTTGAGTCACACAGGCAGTTTTGGATGGAGACCGGGCTGCGGAGAGATTGTTTGGTCAGATGAAACCTACCGCATCTTCGAATATGATCCCGCAGAAAAGATGACGTTTGACAGGATCGTAGAACGGGTTCATCCCGATGACCGTGCTCTGGTGCTTGAAACGATAGAGCGGGCATCGGCTACTGGAGTGGCATTTGATTCTACACATCGCCTGCTCTTTGCCGACGGCCGCGTGAAGCATCTCCATGTTCTGGCAAGGGCGTTGCAAAATGCTTGCGACAGCCTCGAATTTTCCGGGGCGGTCATGGACATTACTGGGACAAAACGGGCAGAGGAGAAGATCCGACTCAGCGAGCGGGAGCTTCGCACGCTGGTTGAGGCGATCCCCGCCTATGTGGGGACCGCTCTGCCAAACGGATCGGTCGATTTCATAAGCCAAAGTTGGCTCGACTACACGGGATTCTCCAGAGAACAAGGTATGGGTTCCGGGTGGGGCAGTACAATCCATCCCGATGACGTCGACCGAGTGGTGGCCAATTGGCGGGCCGCATTGGCCGCAGGAGCGCCCGTCGAGCATGAACTACGCTGCCGTAGCGCGGATGGAACCTATCATTGGTTTCTGTATCGCGGCCTCCCTCTCCGCGATGATGGGGGAAACATCGTTAAGTGGTATGGGACTCTTACGAACATCGATGCATTGAAGGAGACTGAAGGCGCTCTTCAGATGCGAGAGCATGAGCTCCTTGGCATCATCGAAACCATTCCTTCAATGCTCTGGTCGACCTCACCGACAGGAGAACCAACCCATAACTCTCAAAGACTTCTTGAATATGTTGGGGGTTCCTTTGAAGACTTCGTGAATCGCGGGTGGGTGAGCTTCATTCATCCTGACGATCGAGAAGAGAGCGCGAACGCATTCCACAGAGCAATCGAAACGGGAGAGTCATACAGCGTAATACACCGCGTGCAACGTGCAGATGGAGAATACCGATGGCATCAAACGAGGGGCGAACCTTTGCGTGATCCTCAGGGCAAGATCATTCAGTGGTATGGCCTCTCGATTGACATCGATGAGCGGAAACGAGCAGAAGACCGCCTTCGCGACACGAGCATGAAGCTCAGCAGAGCGTCGAGAATCGCAACCGTAGCTGAACTCTCAGCGTCGATCGCTCATGAACTCAATCAGCCGCTTATGGCTGTGCTTGGAAATGCTCAAGCCGCCAAGCGTTGGTTGGCAGCCAACCCGCCTAATCTGACCGAAACAAACACCTCGATTGAGCGAGTATTGAGAGCTATTCGTTCAGCTGATGAGGCAATGCAGCACATTCGGGCACTTTTCAAACGGGAATCCTTCGAAAAGACGGAGGCCAACGTCCCAGACATGATAGGGGAGGCTGTTCGTTTAGTGCACGAGGATCCAAAGAAGAGTGCCGTCCTCATTGACTGCGATTTCGGGGGCCATCTTCCCACGGTCTCTGTCGATCAAATTCAGATCCAGCAGGTGTTATGTAATTTGATTTTGAACGCCATCGAAGCAATGGAGGGTAGTCGAATCCACCCACTCCTTAAGGTTCGGGCAAACGTTACTGATCAGATCGAGATGCTCATACAAGTGATCGACAATGGTCCTGGGGTCGATAACACGGAAACGATCTTCGATGCTTTTGTGACGACGAAGGACAAAGGCATGGGTATAGGTTTGGCCGTGTCGCGATCAATCGTTGAAGCGCATGACGGGCGGCTATGGGCTGAGAATAACCCAGGTGGTGGTGCGACATTCAGTATGGCTTTACCTCTCTCTTCAGTGCGTAGAACTCCTATTCCATCCTGAGAGTTTGAGTGACCGAGCTGCTCGATGCTCCGGGACGCTTCGACGCATCTTGAGCCGCCGAGTGAGGGGATAGTTGAACCTTTGAGCATGGACATTCTCCTTTGCACTGCCGAAATAGAAGCCACTTCTCACCCTTATTTGCTTAGATTCGAATTTCCCGGGAAGCAAAGGGCTCGATCTTTGACCGTGGAGTTTTGTGCTCACCAGGCAGCAGCACGATGAACAGCAACGCTGGCTCGAGGCCGAACTCGAAAAGCCGCGGTCTACGCCCTTTCTCGCGCTTTCGGTGCATCATCCTCTCTACAGCAATGGAATACATCGCGACAATCCGAAGCTGATCGCCCAGTGGGATTCTCTATTGGCGACGCCACAAAGTCGATTTACACCTCTCCGGTCACGATCACGATCTGCAGCACCTCGAGTTCAAAGGCATCCCACTTCGTTTGTCATTTCCGGCGGAGGAGGCGCGGAGCTCGTCGGCTGGACGACATCCCCCAGAGAACGGGGACCATGGGGCCTTCGGGCGGTCGGATTTACCGACCTGCAGATCTCACAGGACGAATTGGCGGTGCGGCACATTGGCAAAGACGCAACCGTGCTCTATGAGTTCAAGAAGTCGCTGGACATCACCCGACGCATCTGATCACGACGCCTGGCAGCCTACTTCTTCTCCGCGACCAGAATGCATACCCCAGACCACCGGTCATGCTCTAGCCCCGGCGGAGGAGTCGCGTTCAACGGCATCACGCCGAGATTCTTCGTGGCGAACGGGTACCGCGCTTCGAGATAGTTCCGAACAAGCTGTGCGCGTGCATAGGACCACGACAGGGCATCGGGCGAAGCCGGCGCATCGGAATATCCCTCGATAACGATGGGGTGCGTAAAGATCGAGTCCCCAAAAGAAGTAATAGCGGCATCAATCGCATTCTTACCGCCTTCGCTCAGTTGCTCGGCGCCATGCGGTCCGTGTTCAAAGAGAGCGTCAGCTTGCAACCATGCGCGGGGGCTATGGGTGTTTCCAAAGAGCCTGCTGCGCCGATATTCCTGTGGCGAGAGGCTGGAAAGCGTGTAATAACCGCGTTGTTTAAAAAAGCCCTTGAAGAAAAAGTTGTGCTTGAGGGCCTCAGTATCCTCATTCATGTTTCCGGTCGCAGAATCGACATTGCTCAGTGCTTGATTGATGTTCTGTCCTGCTGTGACGCCATTCGCATCCGGCCCAAGAGCTTGGGTCAAACTCTCGTGGACTTGTTCGATCGTCGCATCGGCCCGAGCCGACGCAGAATGAATCTTAGTCATGGTGTCGTCAACCTTTTGAGGCAGTTGGCGCTGCTGGACGTCTGCCACAATGCCGTTCACTCGAGTCGATGCTTGGTTCAGGTTCGAGGTCGTTGACTGCACGTTCGACATGGTCTCTCGGATCTGGGCCGCCATCTTCTCATCACGGAGAAACATCCCAGCTGGGCCGCGACCTTCTTTTAGCCCTGTGAGCAGATCATTCGCGTTACCTATAGCGCCATTGGCGCCGTCTAGGGCAACGTTCAGTTTGCTTCCGACCTGCTTTATCGTCGTGTCCGCGTCATTCATAACTCCGAGACCATTAGTCAGGAGGTCGGACATGCTCACGGGAGGCTTGCTTTGCAGAACCGAGTCAGCTCGCGCGATCGCGGCGTTCCGCGATCCCGGATGAATCGTCAGGAAGGTGTCACCCACCACTCCCTCTGTATCGACTGTTACAACCGAGTCGGTTCGTACCAGGCCGTGGAGTTTTTCGTCGACCTTCATCTGAACGCGAAAATGACCACTCGGCGACTGAGGTACGTCGATTTTGGTCACCTGGCCCGCATCCATGCCTGCAACTTGCACCTTCGATCCCTTGGAAACGCCGTCAAGATCAGCAAATTCGGTATACAAAAGAACGTGCCTTGAGAACGCCTCATGCCGACTCCCAACAAGGAATATCCCGAGAGCGAATAGTGTCACCCCGGCGATTATGAAAAGTCCCGCAATAAGATATCGTCTAGGCATTGCTTCACTCCGTGATGAGTCTGCGAGCGACCTCATTGTCGCTCTGGCTTACTTCTTCGACCGACCCAAAGGCGACGAGACGGCCCTTATCGAGCACGCCAACCCGGTCGGCTATCCTGCGTGCACCATGCACATCGTGCGTGACGATGATCAACGCAGTACCGTGGTCGGCTTTGCGGCGCATAAGAAGTTCGTCGATTTCAGAAGCGGTGATGCGATCCAGCCCGCTGCCCGGCTCATCGGCCAGCAGGATCTTCGGCTCAAGCACTAACGCTCTGGCGAGGCCGGCCCTTTTCTTCATGCCGCCCGACAGGGCTGATGGATATTTCGCGCCATCTGCTCCCAAGCCTACGTCGGTCAGAACGCGATGGGTTAGGTCATCGATTTCGCCCTGGGTTTTCTTCGTCAGGCGGCTGAGTGGTAGTGCAAGGTTTTCATAGAGTGTGAGGGAATCAAAGAGGGCGGCGTCCTGAAAGAGGTACCCGAGTTTTCTGCGAACGAGGGACAGATCGCGCTCTCCCATCCCAACGACATTGTCCCGATCGACCCACACCTCGCCTGAGTCGGGATGCATGAGAGCCATGATCAGCTTGAGGGTCACGCTCTTTCCAGTACCGCTCCGACCGAGCAGACAAAGTGCCTGACCCTGTTCGAGATGGAAAGATACGTCGTCCAGTACGCACTTTGCACCAAACGACTTCATCACTCGCTTGAATTCCACCGCGGTCGTATGGGTCTCGTTCATATCGCCGTATCCGGGAAGAGGAAAAAGATGAACTTGATCAACAAGACGTCCGCGACAATGATTAGCAGCGAAGACACAACAACACTGTTGGTAGCAGCTTCCCCGACGCCTTGCGATCCTTTATCCGTTGTATAGCCAAAGTACGAAGAGACGGAGCCGATGATGAATCCAAACACGGCGGTCTTAAGAGTCGGCGCAATAAAGTTTGACCACTGAAGATAGTCAAAGGCGCGGCTGAGGTAGAGAGCCGGCGCAATGTGAGCGGTGAGGTCTTCCGAGAGGTAGCCTCCTAGTAGGCCTGCGAAATCCATGAAGAGGGTCAGGAATGGAAGAGCGATCATGCATGCCAGGACTCGTGGCACGACCAGGAACTTGAACGAGTCAATCGACAGCGATTCGATAGCGTCGATCTGCTCTGAGGCCCGCATGTTGGCCAAAACTGCCCCGATACCCGATCCAACGCGCCCCGCAAGCAACAACCCCGCGACCAATGGACCGATTTCCACAAAGAACGACACCGCTTGCACGGCAGGAATCATCGCGGTTGCCCCAAATGTCACAAGTGTGCTCCTGGTATGGAGGGCCATGACGGCTCCCAGGGCGAAGCCAGACACGCCAATGAGGGCGAGTGACTTGTTTCCGACTTCAGCGATCTGACGACATAGTTGAGCAAACTCGAACGGAGGCCTGACGGAATCCATAAGTGCCTGTAGGCCGAACAGCCCCACTTTGCCAACGAATTCGAGCAATCTAGTCAGCCAGCGCACAAGCCCCCTCCAGTCCAGACGTCGTCGCGGTCCTTCTCCTGATCTTCAGGAGAAGGAGTCTTAGCCAAGTGGTGTGCAACTTGCCTCCTTCACGGCTTCAGAGCGGGCTCTACGATGGCCGTCTGACGGGATGCATCCGCGGCTGTCCCTTGCGCGATCCGCACGGAACCGGTCAGAAAAGGAAATGCCGTGGCATTACGACAGCGAATCAGACGTTGCGCGCCGCGCGCGTGCGTCTTTCAAATACCTGGCCGCAGATGTCTGTGCGTTCTATGAGGCTGCGTGCCACGACGCAAAGCGTTGGTCTGTCTATCAATGTGTGGCATCTCACAGCGTGATGGTAACAACCAGGAGAGATCTTTGACATTACATGTTCCTGTTAGAAGCGGAGCGATGAAAAACCAAGTAATGTTTTAAGGAGGCCTACTACTTGCTAGAAAACATGGGAAAGGGATCTCGCAAGGAAAAGATGTGGCCCCGCTACGCTTGACTGATTGATCGTTTACCCCTCGGCAACCCCAGGGATACTCAGTCAGACCGTTGCCGCTCAGCTCTTTGGGAAAGATAACGATGGGCGTTCTGCAGCGCTATCCCATGTATCCGCCGCAATCGGTTCAGCGAAAGCTGACCTGTCAAAGCACAGCCGAACCGCGCGGCAAGCGCACTTCTTCAGTGTGGGGAGTCTTCTCCGCGTGCTCGGTAAGGTATCGATGCACGAGGTGCACCGCCATGGAGCCTTCACCGACCGCCGAAGCAACGCGCTTAATACTGCCCGCTCGCGTATCGCCAACAGCGAAGATTCCGGGCACGCTGGTCTCGAGCATGAGTGGAGGCCGCTGTAGTGGCCATTGGTCGCCTGCCGGAAAACTCACAAGATCGGGACCAGTGACGATGAATCCCTTGTTGTCCAGGGCGAAAGAATCTTCAAGCCACTCGGTACGGGGTGCAGCTCCTGCCATTACGAACACGTGTCGGATCGGATCAGATCTGTTCTCTCCAAGTGTGTCGTCTCTCCAGTCAACACGCTCAAGGTGGCCGGCGCCGTTGAGTCCCGTGATGCGGGTTAGATAGTGGATCTGAATCCTTGGGTTCGTCTCAATCCGTCCAATCAGATACTGAGACATTGAGTCGGAGAGTTTCTGTGAGCGCACGAAAAGATGCACCTTCACCGCCCGGGTTCGGTCGGTTCGCACCGGTGAAGTTCTCTATGAACCCTCGCAACCTGATGTGCCTCTGTTCATCGTCCTCGAAGGCAGTGTGTCGATCAGCAGGACTGGCGAGGACGACAAGATTCTCGCTGTTCGAGAAGCAAACCAGTTCACCGGCGAGATGTCGGTCATTTCCGGGAAGCGCTCGCTTCTGAAGGCGCGCGTCACCGGAGATGGCAGCGTGCTGGAACTAACTCGGGACAAGCTACTTTCCCTAATGGCGAAGGACACCGAATTGGGTGAGATCTTCATGGAGGCCTTCGTCGCCCGACGCCTATTGATGATTCAACTGGGTGAGGGGAATGTCGTCCTCTTCGGAACCAAGAGTTCCGCTCGTAGCCTGGCGCTAAGGGAATTCCTAACGCGGAATGCCCATCCGTTTACCTATGTAGACATCGACTCAGACTCCTTCGCTGGCGAACTGATGGAGAAACTTGCCGTCCGACACAGCGAAATCCCGGTCGTGTACTGCAACAATCGCTATGTCCTCAGGAATCCCTCGATTGCCGAGTTGGCGCAATGCCTGGATCTGAACATCAATACCGACAAGAGCATTCGTGACGTTCTGGTGATCGGCGCCGGGCCAGCAGGTCTCGCGGCAGCGGTCTATGCCGCCTCTGAGGGTTTAAGAACACTCGTCGTTGAAAAGTCGGCACCCGGCGGTCAAGCGGGCTCAAGTTCCAAGATCGAAAACTATCTGGGTTTTCCAACAGGGCTTTCGGGACAAGAGCTCGCCAACCGATCGATCGCGCAGGCCCAGAAATTCGGCGCGCAAATCATGGTAGCTCAGTCGGTAGTCCACATCGACACAAGTCGTCAACCGTTCAAGGTTGTCCTCGAGTCTGGCCTCAAGTTCAACACGTGTACTGTCGTTATCGCTACTGGAGCTCAGTACGCCAAGCTCCCTATCGAAGACGCAGATACCTTTACCGGCAGGGGAATCTACTACAACGCGACCCACATGGAGGCTCAGCTTTGCGATTCCGAAGAAGTTATTGTTGTGGGGGGTGGTAACTCAGCGGGCCAGGCGGCAGTATTTCTTGCCCACTCATCGACGGACCGAATGTGGTCTATCTGCTCCGGACTCAAATTGGGATTGTCCCGCATCGTACCAGCTCCTTCTATTCCGCTCTCGAGCGGGGAGGCCCAGAGATTTCGACACAGAGAGGGTGCAAAGTTGCGATGCACGAGAGCGCAGGCAATTTCGACTGCCCTGGGTTCTTGGTTTAAGGTGTGGCTCTCAGTCAACGGTACGATACCCTATGCTTCGCAAGCCGAGCCATTACATCTTTATGTGGATTCGAGTAGTGCCCTAGGCGTGGGAAATGCTTCCGCTACCAGAAACATGTAATGCCCCTACATCCCTTTCCGTAATAGCCTTCTACACGACACCGAACGGAAGATACACGAGCAAACCACCTTGGGATTCTCGCCGTGCGATTCTTCCTCCGGTTCAACCCGACGCGTGGTGGGCAATGATGGATGCAACTGTCGTGGCTACCTTTCTTGAATACATCCGACTCCAACCTCGTTGGCCGGTTCCGACGGTCACTGTGTCTATGCAAATCAGGTGTAGGGCAAAGATCACACCCTGGAGTGTGGATCAACTTGGAGAATTGAACGCGGCTAGAAGTCGTTGCAGAGGAAGACACGGGCCTCTTGCTCCTATGTGGCGCGATGTGCAGAGCAATCAGTTGCCGTATCGGGCTCGTCTGCTTTCAAGAAAAGGAATTCTTTGAGAGGAACTGCCGTGGCTATTGTTGGCGCAGGGAATCTCGTCCCCGAATCACGTCAGCTGGAGGTAGAGGACAACCGTTCATCTCAACCTCGATATTGATGATTCTATGCGGGCAGAGGAAACAGCGACCGAAGTGAGAGAGAGATTGGCCCTTGCCGTCCAGGTGGCAACCGGTGCACACCTCTCCGCTGCAATCGCGCACGAAATAGTCCAGCCTCTTTCCGCTCTTGTGGCGAACGCGCGTGCAGCCCTTCATTGGCTCGAGGGAGATCCCAAAGACATTCCCCGCGCCGCATCTCTTATCGAGATTGTGCTCCGGGATGGCATGTCGATAGGGAATGTGGTGCACGAAATGCGCAAGCTCTTTGAGGCGCAATCGCTCAATCGGGCGATCGTTCAGCCCAACGAACTCATCCGCCAAGTCGCACTTGTCGCAGGAAGAGACCTTGAAGGAAAGGGCATCGAACTCTCCGTAGATTTGGACCCGCATGCTCCGGAAGTAGCAGTAGATGCCATTCAGATCCAAGATCTTCTGTTGAACCTGCTTCGGAATGCGAGTGCGTCATTCAAGCCTCGGTTCGAGGCACCCAATACGGTCACCGTCCGCAGCCGCGCACATGACCAATATCTTGTCATAGAAGTCGAAGACAACGGAACGTGCTTGCGCGATCCCGAGAAGGTCTTCGAGACCTTCTACAATAGCACCCACGCTGAATTGCAAATGGGACTCGCAGTCAGCCGTTCTATCGCCCTCTCACACAGTGGAACCCTCGTTGCAGAGCAACGACAGCCGGTCGGGATGCGGTTTCGCCTTACACTGCCCCTCCGACACCTCGAAGACTCCTCTCCCGAAGCTCTATAGCGTAAGTCTTCTGGCGATCATCGAAGCGTGGGCCAATACACAAACACGTAATGGAATCTAAGCGCCGCCCTACCTATTATGGCGACGATGCTCAGCTTTAATGCTGGACAATCGTCTGCCGCAGCTGAATGTTCGCGGAGCAAGTCGGGTTGCAAATGCTGCCCGCATCTGGTCTCGAGTGCGGGGCCGGGGAAGGGATCCATGATGTGGATCGATATCGGAATAATTTTTGTTTTTGACTCTCCGAACAACACTGTTCAAGCCCGGTTTCCTGCGGCTGCTCGAGCATGGTCATGAGGCCTTTCCGCCGGTGAGGGGGAACGAGGAAAGCTCACTACGCCAAGGAGAAATAAACGATTATTCTCCTTCGCCGAAGTCCTCCACCTCCAATACCAAGATGGCTGCAATTACATATTTATGTAATGCGGAGTTCTGAGAGACCGCGCTGACTTCACCAATATAATCTCTCATAAGGTGCGTTTAGATGTACGAGAGCTGGGCTGAGAACTTCTTCGAGGCTTGTAGACGATGACGCACGCAGCCTTGCAAAGCCCAGTAGGAGGGTTGGATGATGCCGTCGAACGAAATGGTTTACATCATCGATGATGACGTCAGTGTTAGAGATGCTCTCTCCTCACTTCTGCGTGCTAACGGCAAGTTGGTTCAGATGTTCACCTCGGGTCAAGAGTTTCTCAACTTTCAGCGCCATGACTCAAGCGCGTGCCTGATTCTTGATCTTAGAATGCCTGGACTGAATGGGCTGCAAGTTCAAGAATTGATCGCCGCTCGGACATCAATACCGGTCATTTTCATGACTGGCCGCGGGGATATCCCTTCCACTGTAACCGCAATGAAGGGGGGAGCAGTAGACTTCCTCACTAAGCCAATCGATGAGTCTGCACTCCTTGTCTGTATCGAAAAGGCTCTCAAGCAAGATCGGGAGCTCCGACTGGCCGCACTCGAACAGGAAAGCCTGCTTGCCCGTTATCGTTCACTGACACCAAGGGAACAGCAAGTATTACCCTTGTTGGTACGAGGTTTCCTGAACAAGCAAGCGGCTGGCGAATTAGGGATCACGGAATATACGGTGCAGATACACCGCGGCCACATCATGCGCAAGATGGAAGCCGACTCCTTCGCAACCTTGGTTAAGCTCGCCGGCAAGCTAAATCTCGAGTCCTCCAAAGCATCCTAGCTTGCAGAAGTTGATGTTCTATCAGTTGGAGTAGTGGGCGGAGGTTTCAATGGGCATGCAAGCCTGCACGATTGCGGTCATCGATGACGACCTCCGAGTCCTCGAATCTCTCATAAACTTGCTGGCATCATGCGGGTACAGAGCTCAAGGCTATTCTTCGGCTGAGCAGTTTCTCGAATCAGGGGGCCTTCAAAAGAGCTGTTGCGTCGTCACTGATGTGGAAATGCGGCAGATGAGTGGCCTGGGATTACTTCACCATATCAACAACAGCGATACGCCATTGCCCGTTGTGATTATCACGGGGAAGCCTTCGGACAAATCCGAGTCGTTCTACCTGGAGAGGGGAGCCGTCGGCTTCTTCCGCAAACCAGTCGACGGTGATGCTCTCGTGGATTTGCTCAAAGGGGTCTGCAAGGGACTAGCGTCGGACTGACCTGTCGCGCTACCTACCCCTCCAGCTAGCTCGCGCGTACACCTCGCGGAGTTCATATCTGCACTTGAGAGCGAAGTCGTTCATCGGGTCGGCGTGCTGCTCTAATGCGACAGACTTGATCTGCTCAATGCTCATGTTTTTCTCGCCATATCTCTCGACAAGTTTTTTAACAAATGCTTCCGCGGCTTCGAGTACACTGCTCGACGCGAAAAGCCTGATTCGGTTCACCAGAGCGAACATTGCCACGATTTCGTCAATGTTATCCAGACTTTGCGAAAGCGCCTTCGCATAACAAGTTGTTCCCTGGCGGATGAACTCCGAATATAGCTCTTCGCGTTGGGCTATTTCGCGGTTGTTCAGCTCGCGCTGCGTGACGCTTCGCTGAAGGACGAAATTGCTGAAGACCGGAGTTGAGGCGCCGATGACCGATCCGCCGAGAGCGGCCAAGACACTGGTTAGGGTGCTATCCATGAATTCATACCAGCTTTCACGCAGGAACCATTTTGCGCACGGAGATCTTCACTATTGCGGCATCTGGCCGATCGCTCTCTTCAAATCGGCCTCGGTCAGCACAAGATCGCAATTTGCCTCCAGCAGTGAGGCCGTTGCGCTTGCTAGATCTGCGTGGCTCTGACTTCGGGCAGAACTCAGAGCCTCGCTCTGCTCGAACTGGCGCTCTGCAAGCCTGGCCGCTTCCGTCCGCACCTGCAGGACCTGGCTCGCGACATCGACCATCTGCTTGAGCTCATCCACCTTGTCATAAATGCCTTGTACCTGAACCTCAATCTCGGATTTGAGTTTGTCCACGGCGACCTCCGCGGAGTGAACCTCGCTCCGAGCTTCCCGGACTTTCGCTTCGCGACTGCCCCCGTCGAAGAGGTCGTAGCTGAGTGAGAACCCGAACGTCCCGAAATTGTGGACCAGAAGTGGCACACCACTTTGGTAGCTGTACCGAGAAAGGGCTGTCACATCGGGTATGTAGGCGTCCTTAGCAGCTGCTAAGCCAGCTTGCGCCTTTACAAGAGTCAGTCGTGCTGCTTTGAGGTCCTGGTTCTGATCCAGCGCGATCCGTATCGCCTCAGGCCGAGATGGAATGTCGAGGGGAACCGAGGTTGCTCCCGGATCAAGTTCGATCGGTGTCTCAACAGGGAGTCCGAGAGCGTCTGCAAGCTGTCGCCTCAAATCATTTCCTTGCAGCCGTAGGGTCAGGCTGTTTTGCTGCGTCTGCAGGATAGTGGCCTTCGTTTGCAGGGCCGATATTTCAAGCGCATTTCCTCTTGCTACGTCACTTCGGCTCTCATCATCTTTGATCTGAGCTGCTGTCAACTGATCATGCGATGCCTGCAACCTCTGTTCATTGATCAAGATGTTGTAATAGAGCTGCCGGACTTGCAGCGCAATCGCATCCTGCGTTTGATCAAGCTGTGTTTTCGCGACGAGAACATCTTCTTTCGCCGCAACATTCGCCTGATGGATACGGAATAGCTGCGTCAGAGGTTGAGCGAGGCCAACGCCCCCCGTGTAGCCGGTATCAGCACCCTGATCGATGAAGAGCGGCTTCGACGGCACGGGGCCGGTACTCGCAAAAGTGCCGAGCGCTCCTGCCGGTATCTCAACGCCGGCGAGTTCTGTTATGTGAAGCACACTGCCACTAGCCTTTATCTGAGGAAAGTAGTTAGACCTCACCTCATCCTTTTTGCTCCGCATCTGATCGACAGAAAGCGAGCTTAGACGAACCGAATGATTCTGCTTCAGCGCGAGAGTGATCGCCTGATCGAGTGTCAAACGCATGGGCGTGGTTGATGCTTGTTGCGCCGCAGAAGTTACGACGAACGCTGAACCCAGGAGTACTAATGGCAAGAACAGCCTTGCTGTCGTACGAAGCTCTCGAGGTGCTGCGGGAACGGACGTCATGATCTGTCCCCCCTGATCGGCGGCCAGTATGGCCAGGGCGTGGTGAAGTGTGCCTTCATTTGGCCCCCGTCGGCGCAGCAACGACCTGCCGATACTGTGTGGGCACTGTGGACATGAAGGCGACCAGGATGAGGCATGCGACGCAGCATGAGGCCAAGAGAAGAAAGCTGTCAGAGATCGCAAGTGTGAATGCCTGCTGCTTGATCTGCAAGGTCAATGCCTCTGCTGCGCGCCCTGTGGCGGTGAGGCCGGTTGAGTATGTCGAGAAGGCACCGCGTAGACCGAGAAGCCGGTGATAAGTTAGCCCGTTTCCTAATTGAACGTTCAGACCGAGCATGTTTGAGTGGAACTGCTCGCGGATGGCAATGAAGTGCCCCATGAACGCGGAGCCCAATTCGCCGCCGAACAAGCGAGTGACGTGGAACAAACACGCGAATGTCAGCACATCAACGGGCCGTGATAGCGCTCCGGTATCGATCACCTCGAGCACGATAGATCCGACCATCGAGTTGAAGGCGAGCGCCAATCCGACGGCCATTACCGCCTGGGACATGCTGAAGTTTGGCCCCGCCCATACCGATGTAACACGCGAGTTGAGCAGACAGGCAATCCCGACCAGGGAAAAACCGACGGTGAGGATAAGCCGCGGATCAATCTTGCGCATCAGCGCCATCGCCGCAATGCCAAGCACAAATTGAGGGAGAGCTACCCAGAACAGGACTGGACCCTCCTGCAGTGGAAGAAACCCTCTGACAGAGCCGAGAAAACTGGGAATGCTAACAACTGTGGCAAGCATCACAAACCGAAAACTGACTACGACGAGTGCCAGCAGCAGTGTGTTCCTCCTCATGAGAAATCGAAAGTTGATGAGAGGATTGGGCAGGAGAAAGTGACGGACAACTGCGGCGGCTATGAGAAATACTCCGGCAACAGCCAATCCGACAATGAGCGAAGAGTGGTACCAATCGAGCCGCTGTCCTTGATCGAGAGCTATATACAGAAGGGCAGCTCCAAAGCTTGCATACAGGAATCCTCTCCAATTCGGAGGCGGATGGCCCTGGCTGTGGCTTGGGAAGCGGTTGCCAGGGTATGCCGAAGTTAATCAGCAGAATCATCAACGGCGTGAGTATGGTCCCATTCCAAAAGATCCAACGCCACGAGAGGTGCTCCATGAAGAAGGACTCCCATGCCTGGGCCATATCTGTCGTAAAGACAATGTCGGTGGCGTACATTGCGATGCCCAGCAGCACAAATTGAATAGGCAAATTTCTCAGCACGAAAGTGAGTGTCAGAGGATAAAAGGTCCCGGCAGTGAGCCCGCCGACAATGAGCAGCGCAATCACTGGGGGCAAAGAATGGCAGAACGGGATGAGAAAGGTCACGGCAGTAAAGATCCAGGCGCAGGAGAGCAGCACACGACGAGGACCGAGAAGCCCTCCAAGATAAACAGAAAACGGGCCGATAAACATCATCGATGCGTTGAACGTTGTATTGAGCCAAGAGGCTTCGTCGACCCCTAAATGGAGCGCTCCGCGAAGGTCCACGAGGCCCACGCTCATCAGTCGCCCCGTAGACGTCGCGATCATAGCTCCGAGTAGCACGCCCACAATACCCAAGTAGGGATGAGTCGTGAGTTTGCGGCCGCCTTCAGCTGGATTGGTCGCCTGAGAGCTCATTCACCACCAGCCGATCGACTTTCGCCCTTGCCGGTGTGTACCGTGACTTCAGCCGAGAGGCCAGGCCGCAAGCGATCAAGGTAGGGCTGTCCCGGCGAGAGCACAACCTTGACAGGGATTCGCTGGACGACCTTGGTGAAGTTGCCAGTGGCGTTATCCGGCGGCAAGAGGGCGAACTGAGACCCGCTGGCAGGAGAGAGCTGCTCGACTTTGCCGTGGAACACTCGCTTTGGGAACGTGTCAACCCGAACATCTGCCGGATCGCCGACTCGCATGTTGGTTAATTGTGTCTCTTTGAAATTCGCTTGTACCCAGACGTCGGTTCGAACCAGATCGATCGTTTGAGTGCCGGGCGCGACCAACTGACCGGCGAGCACATGACGCTCTCCAACAGTACCGTCAGTTGGTGCGGCAATCTGCGTGTAGGCCAGATTGACCTGCGCTACGACAATGGCGGCCTTCTTCGCTTCTATATCAGCCTTGTAAACGCCATCCTTTGTGTTCAGTGCTTCTCGTTGACGTTTGGCCCCCTCGAGTTGACTTTGACTTGTCGCCAACGCGCCCTCGGCACGCGCGAGATCCGCTTTACGCGCGTCAAGCATTCCGCCCAGTTGGCCTTGCTCAGCTGTTGCGGTTTCCAGCTGCTGATGAGTTGCCGCCTTCGCATCAAAAAGCGCCTGCTGGCGATGCAATTCCGTCACTGCTCTATCGAGTTCCGGCGAAACTGAGGCTATGCCGGCTTTTGTTGCACTGAGTGCGGCCTGCGCTTGGTCAATCCCCGCCCTTGCCGCGTCGATCTGAGTATCCTGTATTCTCTTTGCTGCCTGATTATCCGCGAGAGAGGCCTCGGATGCAGCCAGGGCTGCTTCGGCTTGACTCAGGGCCGCCCGATAGTCGTCGTCGTCAAGCTCGATAAGTGTCTGGCCCGCTTTCACGCTCTGATAGTCATTGACGTTTACCTTGCGGACTGTTCCGGAGATTCGCGTACTCAAAGGCGTCATATCCGCCCTCAGGTACGCATCGTCAGTCTCCTGGTCGGGGCGGCTTCCTTGGCAGCCCGTCAAATGGCCGGCGATGCCGAAGAGAAGACCCGCGGCGGCGAGCAAGACGATCAGCGGTATGATCACCGATTTTTTAATCATGCCGTAGGACCTCCGAGGCTAAAACGAATTCGACTGAAACACCTCGCTGGTTCTGGGCGCTGCTCTCAATGCACGCCGAGCACACTGCAGGTGGCATCCTGCGCGAGATCATAAACGGAACCCCAAAGACGGGAAAGATAAAAGTCGTGCTGGTGAAGTCCAATCACAAGGAGATCCGCGTTCATTTCCTTGAGGAAGCCAAGAATAGCGTGGACCTCACGGCCCTCCACAATTGCACCCGTTGCGTGAACTCTGAGCTCCTGAGCCAACGTCGATGCGCACTCGGAAGCGCAGACAGTTTTCCATCATTGCGTTCGGGGCTCCCGGATCGACCACGATGGCAAATGATGTATAGGCGGGAAGATCTTCAAGGATGGATACCGTCGTGAGCTTGGCGTTCTCGGGACGCGCGAGATTTATCGCGCCGCGAAGCGCACGCTGCGACTTGGGTTGATCGTTCAGGGCGATGACAATCTTCGAGGACATACAGCAGCTCGGCTCTATCGTAATGAGGCGCTGCCCAGGGTCGCTATTACATGTTTCTGGTAGTGCCAAAGTGGCCGATCGGACGGACGGCGGCACATAGCCACGCCCCACACCGTATCCAATTCCGGACGCAATCGGAGTTAGGGTAGCGATTTGTTGCGCTTGACTACTGAAAAAAGCAATCGAATCTCTACAGCGCTTCGCCTACGAGGAACATGTAATTTATCAAGCGTCTATGGGTTGCTACCATCACGCTGTTGATTGCCGGAGCGATGGCAGCCGAACTCATGGATGGCAGATGTCTGCACATCGCAAGTTCGATCCCCGGCGTACCGAAGAGTTGGAATGACGTCAGCGAAGATGCTGGAGCTTTGTTGGTTGAATTTCGCGCTTAGCAACCCGATGAACTGACGAAGATGGAGGAGGATGGGATCAAGTTCGCCTCTTCGCTTGAACTTCATGATCCCGCCCAGTTCAGCAGGGACCCGAAGGCGGCAGCGATCCTCTGGAAAGTTCGGGAAGGGCTGTATCCAATCGCGGCGATTCCCTTGGTGTATTCGGTCGTGTCTGGGCGCCCAATTACAGCAAAGCGATCCGTTGGATAGCGCGTGCAGCCGTATTTACACCTCAATGCAGAAAGCAGTACTTGAAAAGGAGAATAGATGAAGGCATATACAACTGCAGGAATTCCAGCCATCTTAGCCCTGTGCGTGGGAATGGCACTAGGCCAGGCCGCTTCTCACGATGCGGATAAAGCCGCAACGAAGACCGGGCATGTCATCAAGCACGCTGGGAAGAAGGTCGGACATGCAACGAAATCCGGCGTCAAGGGCGCTGGCCATGGGTCCAAGGTTGTTGCCAAAGATTCCGCAAAGGGTGTAAAGAAGACAGGAGAGGGCATCAAGGACGTCCCCAGTAAATAACTTGGCTTCACGATTGCCTCTTGTTCCGCCGAGTGCACAGCGGTTCGTCGGGATGGTTATTTTTCAACGTGAGGACTTCCCTGTTAGACAGGGGAGTCGCATGAGCAGCGATAGTGAACGAAAGACGACAGCAGGGCACAGAGCTTTGCATCGTGTGTGGAGCAGCAAGGCGCGTGAATTTTCGAGTCTAACCGCCAAGCCGCCCGGGCCCTTTGAGTACGGAGTCTGTGCGGAGTACGGCGGACCTTCCAAGGCACATGGATTGTTTATGTGTGCACGTCTGGATTTGCATACATCTATACAAACAAATGACAAATTAATAACAAGTCACGGCGGCATTCTCTTCATACTCGGCTTCAATGAAGCACCGACTTTTGAGGAGACATTTCAGAGACAAGTGTATGAAGACCGCCCCTCTGCGACGCAAGCTTGCCGCATCCACAACCGTTTTCCTCTTTTGGGCGAGCGTGTCTTTCGGTCAGACCCCCGGAACTGGAGCAATCTCCGGCACCGTCTATGACCCTGCGAACCGGGCAGTCGCAAATGCAAATGTCCTGGCGGTCAATGAAGCGACGCATCTGTCGCGTTCCGTGACGACCACGCCGGAAGGCGTCTTTCGTGTGCCACTACTGCCCCCGGGAATGTACGACGTTACTGTAAAGGCGCCCGGATATGCGGATAGGACCTCGCCATCTGTTCAAGTAACTGTAAGTGAGACGAACTCGTTGACTGTATTGCTGGCTGTCGCCGGTGCCACTACGAATGTTCGAGTGACTAGCAGCTCTGGGGATGCCGAGCTGGAAAGCTCAACGCTAGGAGGCCTCGTAGACGAAAGGGCGATCAAAGCTCTGCCGCTCTCGAGCCGCAACTATACCCAGATATTGGGTCTCTCACCGGGCGTAATCGCGGACCTGCCAACCGCGACCGTACTGGGCAATGGAACACAGAATGTGGCTTCGAACGGTGCGACGCCAACGGCGAACAACATTCAATTCAATGGTATCGATGCCAACAATCTTCAAGAGAACTCTGCTGCAGTTGCGCAGAACTACGAAGTAGGAACGGCGGTTCCAGCACCGGATACCATAGAGGAATTTCGGGTACAGACTGCGAATTACGATGCGTCGTACGGACGTGGAACAGGCGCGAACGTAGATCTGGTGAGCAAGAGCGGAACGGACAATTTCCACGGAAATGCCTGGGAGTTTGTCCGCAACAACATATTCAACGCAAACGATTTCTTTTCCAAGCTCGCAGGTCAGCCGCGTGCGGATCTGAAGCAGAATGAGTTCGGGGGCGCGGTTGGCGGCCCTATCTTGAAAGGGCACACCTTCTTCTTCGCGGCGTATCAAGGGGTAACCCAGGTGAATGGCCTGGGATCTTTGAAGACGGCCGTATTGCCCCTGCTGACTTCCGATCGCTCGGCGGCGACACTCGGAGCGCAATTCTGCCCGGTGGGACATCTGGATGACAAAGGCCAGCCGTCTATTGGCTATCTCACCGCTGCTGGTGGAACTCAGGTTGCCTGCAATGGATCGAACATCAATCCAGTTGCGTTAGCGGTCTTGAATGCGAAGTTGCCGAGTGGGCAATTTGCGGTGCCTAATCCGCAAGTCAAGTTGCCGCCAAGCAGCGGGACGGATCCCTCGGATCAGTTGCCCTTGGGTCTGTCGACATTTTCTCCTCCATCGCACTACCGCGAGGATCAGGCCACGGCGAATCTTGATCAGACGCTGGGCCAGAAGAACACACTGGCGGGACGGTTTTTCTATTCGCGTGCAACGGTGAATCTGCCGTTTTCGCCGAATGGGACGAATCTTCCGGGCTGGGGCACGGACGCTCTCAACCGCAACACGATGTTTGTGCTGGCTGATACACACGTCTTCAACTCGAATCTGGTGAACATCGCGCGCTTTGGCTATATGCGTTTCGATGGGCTTGGAAACACAGGAAAACCCGATCTCCGCGCAGGCGATTGGAATCGGCACGCCAACGGGTCTGGTGGATAGCAGCTCGAATATGCCTGCGTTGACCGTGGGCGGATTCACGATCGGCGATGGCGGAACACCCTCGGATTGGTCCGTGACCAACTCGTTCATCTGGCAGGACACGGTCGCTCTGACCAGGGGCCGCCACAACATGCGTTTTGGGGCAGAGTTCAAGCGGCATGAAGTCGACGAGAATCAGCCGCAACAGCAGGATGGCAATCTGATGATCTCCGGCATTCGAGGATTTCTTGCTGGGGCAGAGCGCCGCGCAGAACGGCAGCCCTTTGGGGCTGAGCAACATCGGAACCAGCATTTCTGGAGGCGGAATCTTCCGTCGTGATGAGCGTTACACAAATTTTGCCGGCTTCGCGCAGGACGACATCAAGCTGGCACCGAGACTGACAGTCAATGCCGGTTTACGCTATGAGATTTTCGGCGCACCAACGGAGATTCATGGCAGGCTGACAAATTTCAACCCTGACATCGCTATAAAGGGACCGATTCCCGCCGCGGGGACATTCAACGGCTTCACCGTCGCTTCGAATTTCCAGGGCACTTTCCCTCCGGGCGTAGTGCAGAATTCGTATGCCGGGTTTTACAAAACACCGTATGGGGACGTCTCTCCGCGGTTGGGATTGGTCTGGCAGGTGACACAGAAGCCAGTGCTGGTGCTGCGCGGCGGATTCGGTGTGTACTTCGACGAGCATTCGGGCAACATTCCGGAGGCCACGCTTGGGCAGCCGCCGTTTGCGTTGTCCGAATTCAATGGGGGGCCGCCCAACGGGGGCGCATCCTTGCAGAACCCCTTTGTGGATGCTCGAGTGCCTCCAAGCTCAAGCTTTCCGGTTTTCACGCCGCTTGTCACAGGTGGCACGCCTTTCATTCAGGGGACAATCCCAAACATCAAAGACGGCAAGACGTACGAATACAACCTGAATGTGCAATATGAGGCGGCGCAGTAACTATCTGGTGCAGGTGGGCTATGTGGGAACACAGTCCGTGCATAGGCCGGGGTCGATTGAATTCGATCAGTCTTTGCTTGCCAGCCCACAGAACCCGGTGAATGGAGAAACGACGAACTCCATCGGCAACGTGATTGCCCGCATGCCGATTCAGGGCGTGAGTCCGGGAGCTTTGTTCACGGATTCGGTCTTCGTTGCGAACTACAACGCGCTGCAAGCCAGCATCACCAGGCGGATGGAGCATGGGCTCCAATTGCAGGCAAGTTATACCTGGTCGAAGAACCTGGACGAGGTCAACGGAGAAGGTGGTACCGATGTCTTCGAGGTACAACTGCCGACCAATAACCAACTCGATCTACGGAACTCGTCTTATGGGTCTGGCAAACGATGACCGCAGCCAGCGGCTGGTTGTGAACTTTGTCTGGTCAACCCCGAAATTTGCGTCGCTCCCCGCGATGGCGCGATATCCACTTACAGACTGGCAGTTCTCGGGCATCGGAGTCATTCAGTCTGGTGCGGCGCTCAGCGTGTTCGATAGCAATGCCGGCTCGGTATATGGGCTGCTTGGCAGCCAGGTGCGGGCCGAACTGGCTCCGGGTGGACGCCTTCAGACCCGTGGGTCTTTGTTCTCGCGCGTGGTCGGGGCCGATGGCGGTGGACGCTACCTGAATGCCAGCGCATTTATGCGGGCGCCTGAAGTGGCGAATGGGACAAGCATCGCCGATGAGGACTTTGGCAACAGCGGCGTCGGTATTGTGCGCGGTCCCGGACAGCACAATCTCGATCTGGCCATTGAGAGAAGCTTTCCGGTGAAGGAGCGCCATACTTTCCTCTTCCGGACTGAGTTTTTCAATCTGACGAATACGCCTCAGTTTGGAAGTCCGAACACCGGCCTGGGTTACGGGAACCCGCTTCTGCCTGCAGTTGCCAGTCCTACGTTCGGCCAGATCAACAGCGAGCAGGGTGGTCCGCATCCTCGCATCATCCAGTTCGCAGCGAAGTACCAGTTCTAACGGCTCGCGAGCCGCGCCTATAACTCACAGAAATGGACGATGATGACGATTGAAGAAATTGAGGTGGCATGCGATGCATCTCAAGTGCTGGATTTTTCTCGGCACTTCCTGGATGCTCCTGAACTGACGCTGAAACGGACATTTTATCCGCTCGGATTCCCGGCAGAGCTACGCACGAACTCGGCCGAGATGCTGGCCGAGGCCGAACAGAAGTGGGGAGCCTTTGAAAAACGATTCGATACTGAGGCAATCCAGGTTGATGTCCATGTGGTCGAGTCTGAGTCGATGGAGTGCCCTCCCGCGCCATGGTGTCGCATCACGCAGCCATTGGTGCTGACGGTCTCAGACAGCGACAACTACTCCATCGCCGATATATCGCGGAACAGGACGCAGATGGTGCTCTCAACTGCCGGCCTGCGAAACAAATCCTATTTGCGGTGCTTTTTTCTGGATGGCATTGTCGGATCCCATCTCGCGACCCGCCATGCAACTCCGATACACGCGGGGTGTGTGGTTCTCGATGGGAGTGGAGTTCTGCTATGTGGCGATTCGGGTGCCGGCAAGTCAACGCTCTCCTATGCGTGTGCGCGCTCGGGATGGACGTATGTCACAGATGACTCCAGTTTTTTGCTCAATTCTGGTACCAAGCGGCTGGTAACGGGCAATTGTCATCAGGTACGCTTCCGGCCATCGGCCGCAGAATTTTTTCCCGAGGTGCGAGGTCTGGAGATCACCCCTCGCGCCGTCGGCAAACCATCCATCGAGTTACCAACCACACCAATGACGCACATTACGCTTGCGCAGAGCGCAAAGATCGACTTCATCGTCTTTCTGAACCGGCGCACAGGGCCGCCGCAGCTTCGACCCTATCGCACGGACGTCGCTCGCTACTTCATGCGGCAGGCACTTCATGGATCGCCAGAATCGCTAGCCGTGCAGTATGAGGCTATTGACCATCTGTTGAAGATTGAGGTTTTTGAGCTCCGTTACAACGACATCGACTGGGCGATTGACCGTTTGCGCATGCTCGTGCGGGAAGCCCGCTAATGGTGGTCCCGGTCCGGCCAGATTCAGGCGCCGAGAAAGCTTCTCCTTTCTGGAGGAATCCCTCCGGATGGATTCGACAGCAAAAATTAAGCCGTAGGTTCTGGGTATTTTTTGCGGCTGCATTCTTTTTCGATGCCGGATTTTCCGTCTATTTCTTTCTCTTCAATCTGTACCTGCTGGACCACCACTTCAGCGATCGATCGATCGGGCTGATCAGTGGCGCGGTAACGCTCGGCTCCTTGATCGGGACGTTGCCGGCCGGCATGCTGGCGCGGAGAATCGGCGTGCGGCCAATTCTCGTCCTCTGCTTTTTGGCTGCTCCAGCCTTAGGAATTCTGCGCGCGATTTGGATTTGGGAGCCAGCACAGATCGGCCTGGCGTTTCTGGCCGGAGTGGCGATGTGCAGTTGGGGCGTCTGTTACCTTCCGGCGGTGGCCCGGCTCACGACTGAGGAAAACCGCACCTCGGCATTCAGCCTGATTCTTTCGGCAAGTATTGGTACAAGCATGCTGGGCGGCATCGTCTGCGGGTATCTGCCGCAATGGCTCAGTATGGCTGGCGTTGCAATGCATGCGCCAGAGGTGAAGCGGCTGATCCTGCTGGTTGCCTGCGGCATCGCTCTGGTAGGTTTGCTCCCTGTCTTGCGTCTGCAGATTCCCTCGCAATCGCCTGACGAGCCAGTGGCCGATATCCAACCCGCACGCGGACGCTGGATGCGCCTCTGGAAGAGCAATTCCTTTCTCATCCGGTATCTGCCCCTGATGGCGCTGTGGTCGGCTGTGCTGGCGGCCTTCACTCCATTCGCGAACGTTTACCTATCGCGCGATCTGCACATTCCTATGGAGAGAATTGGGTTGACCTTTTCCGCGGTACAGGCCGTCCAGCTGTGTATGGGCCTGGTGACACCGCTGATGTTTCGCGTGCTCGGGCTCGTGAACGGCATAGTGGCCACTCAGCTTGTAGCAGCGTTCAGCCTTGCGTTTATGGCCGGTGCACAGCATGGAAGGCTGGCAATCGCGCTCTATTTGACCTTTTCCGCGGCGCAGTGGATGAGTTCTCCCGGTCTTTACAACTTGGTGATGAACGAGACGCCGGACGCAGAGCGCAGTACGGCGGCCGCGATGACCCTCTTTTGCAATGCACTCGCTGGGTCGGCTGCAACGGCGGGAGCAGGAATTATGTTCACACGATTCGGATATCCACCGGTGCTGTTGGGAATCGCGGGAATTGCGGCAGCAGTGGCAGTTGTGTTTTGGATCCTGATTCCAAGGCGCCAGAGTAGTGTTCCATTGCTGCGCCAGACGCAGTCCCAAAGTCTTTAAAAGCGAGAGGGTTCGACGAGATGAAGCTGATTGTTGCCGTGCTCCTTTGCCAGATGGCCGCTGGTATCGCATATGCCGCAGACCTGCAGCCGGGACAGGTGCAACTGTTGTGCCATCGCACGGCGAATGAGGATGTACCCGAGAATACGCTGGAGTCACTGGATGAGGCCGCACTTCTGGGATGCAACATTGTCGAGATTGATCTGCGGCAGACTCTGGATGGAAAGATCGTGCTGAATCACGATGGCGTTCTGGAACGGCTGACGGATGGCATCGGCGATACGGAAACGAGCTATTACGACGATCTGCGGATGCGCGACGCAGGCCGCTGGATGGGAGACCGGTTCGATGGTATGCGAATGCCCCTCTTCGAAGACGCGCTGCGTCTTGCTCGAGAGGATGACATACGGTTGATCCTGGACATCAAGGACAAGGGGATAGGTGCCGAAGTGCTGCGATTGGTGCAGGGCGAGGGCATGCTGCAGCGCGTTCGGTTCGGCGGTGAGTGGGCGGATGTAAAGCAACTGTATCCACGGGCAAATGAGAACGCACCCGTATGGGTACAACCAGGAGTGACCGGCGAGCAGGTGAAGGCATACCATCTTCAGGGCAAGGCAGTGATTGCAAATTTCTCTGCCGAGGCCGGCCATGAGATGGATTTGGCGGGCATGAAGGCAGCAGTAGCCGCCGGAGTGGATGGCATCAACGTAGACTATCCACGCCTGGGTGCCGACGCTGTCGGAAGACCTGTAGAGCGAGAACTTGCTGCACTCACTGCGCAAGCGAACGCTGGGGAGAGTCGCTCTCGAGTAACGGCGATTTTAGAGTTGTCGCGGTATCGCGGCTTCGATCTGCAAAATGCGTTCACCCATTGGCTGCTCGATTCCGATGATCGCGTTTCACGAGCAGCAGCCGTTGCGCTTGTGAAGGCGCGCCCCCAAACGCCACCCGCAGCATTTGCCGAAGCGTTGCGATCGGGGAACGCCGATGCACGTGCCAATGCAGCCTGGGCACTTGGGGTTTTGCGCGCTCCAGCGAATATGCTACTGCCGCTCTTGCGGGACCAGAATCCGCAGGTGCTTCAGGAGACGCTCGTGGCGCTCTCTCACATGCCCGGCGAGGTGAAGGCCGAAATGTTGCTGCCCCTGCTATCGCATCGCGATCCGCCGGTCCGCGGCGCGGCAGCGCTTGCACTTGCACAACAACAGCCCGATGTAGCAGGGAAAGTGATTCCGTCACAGTTGCGTTCAGAGGTAAAAGCTGCAAAGGCCCTCTACGACAGCTGGATCGCGAGCGGAAAACCGAAACTGACGCAGACCGAAATTGACGTGGTCATGGCTTATTACCGCTGTCAGATGAAGGAGATTCAGGCGATTTCAATCCTGCACAATCCTCAAGCTACGCAGGCGCTTGAGGAGCAGGCGTTTCGTCCGGGTCAGGATTTCTCGCAAATGAATGGGGTTGTGGCCGCGTTCCAGTTGTGGGACCGTGTCGGGGCAGACTCGCAACCGGCGGTGCGGGCCCTGGGGGCAGCGGACTCTAACGTTGCAGACAAAGCGGAGTGGATGTTGGTTCAGGGCGGACCGTCGGTTCTGCCAGCGGTGCGTGAAGCCCTCGGTAGCCAGAATAAGGGGGTGAAGGCACGTGCAATTCAGATCGTCGCCTGGCAGGGTGACCTGGGCTCCATGCAATCGTTACGAACCATACAGCACACAGATCCTCAAAACGCGGAACTCGCGACCTGGGCGATGGAGAAGATTGAAAGCCTTCACCCAAAGTTGTGACTACCGGAGTTCGCACGATCATCCGCGACGTACTTAGTTCGTTTGCGTTCGGAGCGGTATCTTCGGTCGCGAATCCGTCGTAGGGATCTCTAGCCAGAAGACTTCTGGACCTATGATCAATCGATCGGTCCTGCGAATGGGCCGCGTGCTGAGCCGCCACCGTTGTTTCCACCTCGCAGCCAGGCCAACCAAGCGCCAGCCTGTTGCGGCTATGTCATGCGAGTATCCTCATCATTAATTATCCCTCCGTCGGTATTCAGGGAGATCTTGATATCTCCGGGTATCCAATCGGATTGAAATCGTGTGAAATTGTCGGTTCTCTGTCTTGTCTGTACCCAGACAAGATGAGCATTGATGAATTGAAAGCGTGAAGTTTAGCGCTTAAGCCGCTGATTCGACGCTTATTATGCCAAAGGACGCCAATAGAGATATGCCCTCTAGGGACCCATCAGCAGACCGGTCACCTGGAAATCGACGCATACGCATTCATGGGTCGCGTCGCCGCACCGGTCGGCTGCGGCCCATGCAAGGGCTGAGCTTTGAAGCGCGCCTGCGCGTGCTGGCCATGTGCATCGCGCTCCCCGGACTGCTGATCTGCTGCGGTCTGCTTTACTCGCAACACGCTTCCACCAGTCTGTGGCTCACCCTTCTCGGGGTCATTTTTTTTGTCACGCTCATTGTCTATGGCCTGTTGGTCGAACATGTAGTTCGCCCCTTGCAGACACTGACGAATGTAGTGAGCGCCCTGCGTGAAGATGACTATGCCTTCCGCGCGCGCGGATCGGCCACCGGCGATGTCCTCGGTGAGTTGGCCATCGAGGTGAACGGGCTGGCCGACATGCTCCAGGACCAGCGTGCCGGCGCGCTGGAGGCATCGGCGCTGCTTCGCCGCGTTGTGGGTTCCATCGACGCGCCGGTGCTTGCCTTCGATCCGGGAGGTGTTCTTCGCCTGATGAATCCGGCGGCGGAGAGCGTGCTTATGTTATTGCCGGATGAGAGCATGGGCCATCCTGCGGCGGAACTTGGGCTGACACAACTACTCGAGGAGCCGGATGAGGGCATCGTGGAGTTGGAGCAGGACGGGCGCAGTACACGCTGGATGGTGCATCGCAGCACCTTTCGCCAACGCGGCGTGCCGCATGCGCTACTGCTGCTGACGGATGTGAGCGCGGCGCTGCGAGAAGAGGAGCGGCAGGCCTGGCAGCGCCTCATCCGGGTGCTCGGCCATGAGATCAACAACTCGCTTGCTCCCATCAAGTCGATTGCGGGTACGCTTCGCACGCAGCTTATCTCTGGCGTCGCTACCGATGAGGATCTGGATCGAGGTCTCCATATCGTGGAGAGCCGCGCCGAATCGCTGCATCGCTTTGTGCAGGCATATCGCCAGCTCGCGCAATTGCCACCACCGAGGTTACAAAAAACTCTGCTCGCTCCGCTTCTGGAACGTACGCTGGCGCTGGAGCAGCGTCTGCATGCAGAGATTGTCGGCGGCCCCGAGGTAACGCTTAGCATCGACCCCGACCAGATGGAGCAGATGCTGATCAACCTGGTGCGCAATGCAGTGGAGGCTGCGCTGACCAGCAGGACAGGGAAGCCGCGCGTGCAGGTGGGGTGGCAGGTGGATGCCGGCAAGGTCATCATCGGCATCGAGGACAACGGTCCCGGCATTGCCAACGACTCGAATCTGTTTGTGCCCTTCTACACCACCAAGAGCGGCGGCAGCGGCGTCGGGCTGGCGCTGGCGCGGCAGATTGTCGAAGCGCATGCCGGCTCGGTGAGGCTGACAAATCGCAAGACTGGCGGCGCCCGCGCCGTGGTCACTCTGCCCATGGTGATGCCGGTCAATCCGGCGCACACCTCGACCGGCGACTAAAATCGCGCGCGATCGCTAGTTCCGTCCGATCTCCGCCGTCAGCTTCGCTTGCGGCGGCTTGCCATCCAGAAAATCAACCAGCCGCGGTCCAATACGGGCAGCGCATTGTCCCGGCGCCAGGTGGCCGCAGTCGTCGTAAATCTGGAGGACGGATTGCGGAATCTGCTGGTGCATGGCGACACCTGTTGCAAGCGGAATGAGATGGTCCTGCTTGCCCCAGACGATCAGTGTTGGCATCTGTAAGCCGCCCAGCTTGCCGTCCAGCAGATCGTCGCCACGGAACATCGAGCGTGCACTCCGGTCCACCACCCAGTTCAGTTTTTTGAATTTGCGGACCATATCGCGGGCCAGAAAGTCGGGCAGTTCTGTAGGCTGTGGCATCAGCAGACTGTAAAGGTGCCGCACCGCTGGAACCGTCGTCGGTTCGAAGTCGAAGACGGTGAACGTCGGCTCAAAACGGATGCCGCCCGAATCGCACAATACCAGGCGGCCGATGCGTCCCGGTTGATCGAGCGCCACGCGCATCGTTACCCAGCCGCCCATCGACCAGCCGACGAGGTTGACCTTTTGCAGGCCGCGCTGAGTTATGAAGTCCTCAACGTATTGCGCCTCTTCGGATATCGAATAGGTGGCATTCGCGGGCCGCGCGGAGCGGCCGTACCCCAGCAGATCGATCGCGTAAACATGAAAACCCGCCTGCTTGAGCTGTGACATCAGGTTGGCCCAGTCTTCCGCGCGGCTGCCCAGCCCGTGCACCAGCAAGACGGGCGCGCCGCTGCCACCCTCGTAATAGTGAATGCGGTTGCCGCGGATCGTCGCGTATTCGTTGTGGAAGCCTTCGAACGCCAGTCGCGCGCGCGTCATCGTTTGCACCACCGCCAGTGGACGCTGCCACATCACGATCGCGCTCAGCAGAAACAGCACGACCATTGCCAGAACGGCGTAGCCGTAGGTCCTCCAGCGCAACGCTGCTGGATCCCTTCGAGCCTCCGCTTGTACGTTGCGCATCCTGCGTGCGCGATCGGTGCGGTTGGTCGGTCGAGTGCCGGACCTGCTGCGGCTCAAGGAAAGGGTTCCTCCTGCTTGGCGGCGTGAATCGTATCCGCGGGCAACGAATCTCGCGTAACGATCTCGCTTGCATGGGTGGGCCGGTCCGAACGGGCTGCCTGATCCAGTGCTTTGCGGATCACGCTCAGCGTAAAGGGGCGGATGGCCACGGCTCCATGCCCCGTTAGTTCATTCCACGCTGCCCAGCGCGCTTCGGTTGCATCCGTTGCACTCCTCAGCGCGCCACCCAGCACACGGCAGCGGTAATCGACCAGCACGTAGTGGAAGCGTACCCGCGCAGGATCGTCGCCAGCGTGGGAGATGTGATCGAAGACGGCGACGATCTCTTCGGGCTCTACGTCGAGCCCGGTCTCCTCGCGTACCTCACGGCGCACGCCATCCTCCAGCCGTTCCCCCAGTTCCAGCGCGCCCCCCGGCAGAGACCACTCGCCCAGCAATGGCTCCTGGCCGCGCCGCACCAGCAAGACGCGCATCTCCGCGTCCAGCACAACCGCGCCGACGCCCGCAATCGGGGCAGTGGGGAACTCTCTCCGCATTCCGGAACTACTCTTCTGTTCGCTCGTCGGTGAGCGGCCGGCCATATTCTTCACCAAAGACGGTGCGCGAGGAAGAGAAGCGCCCGCCGGCAAATTTATCCTGGCCGCGGCCCCAGCCCAGCGCCAGCAGTGCGACAGTGGCATAGCTCAACGGCAGCTTCAGCACCTCACTCACCTTTTCCGGCTCATAGCCTTCCATCGGCGCGGTGTCATAGCCCAGCACCTCTGCCATCAGCATCATGTGGGTAAAGGCGATCATCACCTGCCGGTTGAGCCACATCGGTATGTTCGGGTGGTTCGACAGGTAGGCAGGGATGCCAACCTTCGCCTGCTCGGCGTAATTTTCCGGCATGCCGTTTTCGCGCCCCATGCGCAGCATCTCTTCCAGATCGCCGTTGCGCCAGCCATCGGCGTCTCCGCAGGCCACGATGACCACGGAAGCTTCATCGACCTTGGGCTGGTTGTAGCAGGCGCTGCGCAGGCGGTGCTTATGCTCCGGGTTTCGGACGACGATAAACCGCCATGGTTGCAGGTTGTAGGCGCTCGGCGCGTTCAGCCCGGCATCGAGAATGCGGCGTAAATCCTTGATGGGGATGGGGCGGCCATCAAAGCTGGGAGTGGCGCGGCGATCGTGGATGGCCCGCGAGAGAGGTTTTTCCGTACTCATCTGCTTGTCTTTAGTGTAGTGCCTGACGCGAGATAGACGCCCAGGGCCAGCGATTCTGCTGACGGCTGGACATGCCAGAGACCTCTGTTATATCTTCCGGACGTTGACGCATCCTACTTTGGCTCTTTCATCCGCGACGGCTCCCCTCGCTGCTCC
Source organism: uncultured Acidobacteriaceae bacterium (assembly GCA_963815025.1). Classification (GTDB taxonomy): domain Bacteria; phylum Acidobacteriota; class Terriglobia; order Terriglobales; family Acidobacteriaceae; genus KBS-83. Next base: position 752,309 of record CAWFFD010000004.1, read on the forward strand.
CGGAGATATGTATACGTTCTAGCAGCCTCCGCGAAATTTACAAAAAATCTCCTTCTCGTCCCCGGCCCGAGCGGACACGAAATCTTTACGTGATCGAATGAGGTGCACCTTGAATGCTGCCGCCGATCCAACACCGGATCACATCATGCAGGTAGGTACAGGTTTTTTCGCATCGAAAACTCTGCTGAGCGCTGTAGAGATGGGTGTTTTCACCGAACTGGCCCGCGGTCCGGAGGAGTTCAAAGCACTGGCTGGCCGCCTCGGATTGCATCCCCGCTCAGCGCGCGACTTCCTGGACGCGCTGGTAGCGCTCGGGCTCCTTCACCGGTCGCAGGAGCATTACTGCAACACTCCGGACACGGATCTCTTCCTCGATCGGAACAAAACGAGCTATATCGGCGGCATTCTGGAGATGGCAAGTGCCAGGCTCTTCGGCTTCTGGAACCACCTGACGGAGGCGTTGCGGACTGGCCAGCCGCAGAATGAGGCGAAGAGCGATGTCGGTGCGTCGCCATTCACAGCCGTATATGCCGATCCAGCAAGATTGAAAGGGTTTCTTGCGGCGATGTCTGGTATCAGCCACGGCGCAAATATCGCGATCGCGCGCAAAGTGCCCTGGGCAAAGTATCAGACCTATGCCGATGTGGGCACAGCGCAAGGAGATCTCGCTGTACAGATTGCGCTTGCCAATCCGCACCTCCGCGGCATGGGGTTCGACTTGCCCGAGGTCGGACCTGTCTTCGAGGAATATGCCAAAGCAAACGGCGTGAGTGATCGTGTCCGATTCCAGCCGGGGAATTTCTTTCAGGAGCCACTGCCCGCCGTCGATGTGCTCACGATGGGGCACATTCTGCACGACTGGAATCTTGCCGAGAAGAAGATGCTGGTCGACAAGGCATACAGCGCGCTCCATCCTGGCGGCGCGCTGGTCGTCTACGATTCTCTGATTGATGACGATCGCTCGCAAAACGCCTTCGGACTCCTGATGAGCCTCAATATGCTCATTGAGACGCCAGGCGGATTCGATTACACGGGCGCGGATTGCATCGGGTGGATGAAAGAGGCAGGCTTCCGCGAGGCATACGTGGAGCACCTCGTCGGACCGGATTCCATGGTCGTCGGGATCAAATAGTCGAGCGAATCCGAATTTGCGGGCAGTCCAGCTCAAATAGTTGAAGTGAAGCTTTAACTATTTGGCAAGGCTGTCATCGGCTGTTCCAGCGAAAATGGCTGCCCTCCTGGCTTTGCGTCGGCAAAGACCCACAATCCGTGGAACGCCTCGCGCAATTCGGGATGAAGCGCAAGCAGCCCATGCATCACGGCGATGGTGTTGGTGCGGGCTACTACCGGATCTGAATTGCCAGCCGAGTTGTAGTGCGCCACCAGGTCCAGACCACCGAGCGCATCGTCGGTTCGCAGACCGGTGATGATGTAATCTCCGCCATTTGCATGCAAGGTCAGCGGTTTGACATCGGGCAGATCGGGAGGACGGCTGGTCTGCTGTTCGTCCACCAGCTTTTCGAGGTTCGCACTCGAGAAAAAACCTGCTGGCTGCAAAAGATAGACAGCGGTCGAGTAGTAAAGCCAGGCGTTCCACATCTGCTTTTTCTGCGCATAGATCCGTGCCTGCTTCCAGTACCAGAGGCCGTCATGCCCCGCTACGCTGAGCGGCTTGGGGAAGAAGCCGGCAAGCTGCCACGGCGCGCCGGCCTTCAGCGACTGCAGCAGCATGGCAATCTGCTGCGGCTTGACGACTCCCGTCGCATGTACCAGTGCAAAGGCGAACTGTCCTGGCGGCAGGTGCTGAATGCTGAAGGTCGCGTGCATATTGCTGTCTGCAGCGCCGCAGAAGAACTGCTCCTGGTCATCGCCCGGCTTTGCATCGGATGCATCGAGTTGGTATACGGCATCGACGGTGATCGTGGCGCCTGATATCAGTGGCGTGAGCGCTGCCGCCGCCTGCCCTATGCTGTTGAAGCTGGCAGCTACCGCGGGTACGGTGGCGGCTTTCAGATCAGCCGATCGCCCCGCCTGCACATCGAGCGCAATCTGCCGTGCCGCCTGCACGATCGCCGCGCGTTCGGCTTCCGTCATTGCACCCTGCGTCTTGCAGGAGACGCCGAAGGCCGGAAGTGCTATCGCCAGCAGGCAGGCTATACCAAGCCCACGCGCGGCTACTGAGAAGTTCATCGCACTGTCACCCATCGCGGCACGCCCTTACTTCAACACAAGAGCCGCATCTCACGCAAAGCAGCCTCGTCAGGCGTCTCATATTTTCTGGCTCGATCTAGCGCGCGCCGGCTCGCCGCTGCAGATAGCCGTGGATCGCGTCCTCCCAGGCCTTGCCCTGTTCGCTGTCGTTCTTTCCCATGGCAGCAACATGCGCATTCGCCTCCGGCCGCAGCGCCGTCCGGGCATAGGTCACTTCAACCCTGGTGTGCGTCGCGTCGATCGCGTGGAGCCGTACATCGATCTTCGTCACCAGCAGATCTCCCAGCACGTACACGTACTGCATGCGGCCGGCGGTCAGGTCGAAGAGCGTGTTTACCCATACCGCGGTGTGCTCGCCGTGTCTCAGGGTGAACACCGACCCTTCGACATCCCGCGGCGGAGTAGGGAAGACGAACTGCGGGTTCCAGTCGTCTCCAGCCCACGCGCGTTCACCCTCCGGCCCGAACAGCGGTGCCGCGACTTTCAGCGGTGCATCTATGGTGAAAGAAAAGCTGTTGCTCACATGCGCCATGGACGGCGACGGGTCTGCCACAGTGGTCTCCGATCGTTGCGCCAGCGCGGCTGGGACGAACATCATCATGAGGACAAGCACGGTCCGCTTCATCGCCGCTCCCGCAGTTGGTGGCTGTCCTGGGCGCGCAGGGCGAGTCCGTAAAGGCTGCGGAACTGCTCAATATCCTTGAGCGTCTGCGGCGAAAACGGCGCCTTTCCTTCGAAAGCATGCAGCACAATGCCTTCCAGCAGATCGCCCAGGCTCATGTCCTTTTGCTCGGCAATGGCTTTCAGTACCTTCAGCATTCGCTTTTCGAGCCGAACCCCCGTCTGCACACGCTCCACCTCGATGTGCTGCGAAACGATGGGCTGCGAAGTGCGTGCCTCTTTGTCCATATGGTACATATATACCACGGTACATAAGTGCAATTCCGCAAACAGTCTTTGAGGAATGCAATCCGTATGAGCGAAGTAGCTGCTGGCGTAGTCTATGAAGTGGGGGAAGTGGGATGAGAGCCATGCTCGCGAGCAGACTCGCGCGAAATCGGACCATGCCGGGGCGGTTCCACCGATTGCGGTGCATTCCACCGTCATGCCTGCTTTTTTGCGGAATTATCGCTCTGGGAGGCACGGTTGCGCTGCCCGTGGCTGCGCAGTCTCCGGCTACTCCGCCTGCTTCAGCGCAGACCGCGCCCCCGGTCCATCACCGGCTCCATAAAAAGCTTGTCGCCGCTCCGGCCCCGGTACCCCCGCCGCCTCAACCAACCGTCGCGCCGAGCCTGTTCGAGCAGCCGCCGGCGCCTGCAACCGTGACGGCGGCCAAGAACCAACTGACGGTGAAGGCCGAGAATTCGAGCCTCACGCAAATCCTGCATCAGGTTTCATCCGCCACAGGCATGCGTCTGGACGGGCTGAGCGGCGACGAACGCGTCTTTGGCAGCTTTGGGCCGGGAGCGCCACGCGATGTGCTGACAACGCTGCTGAACGGCACGTCCTACAACATTGTGATGGTAGGAGACCTGCCAAATGGCGCGCCACGGGAGCTGGTTCTGAGCAGCAGGGCGGCTGGCGACGCGACGCAACCGGCAGCGAATGCCAATCCTCCAGCGCACAACGGAGACGAGGATAGCTCCGACGATAGCGCGAACAGCGACGACTCCGACGACACTCCGCCGCCTATGCAGTACACCCCGCCGTCCATCGCGCCTGCGACACCCCCAACGCCACAGGCGCCTCAGCGCTTTCCGCAAATGCGGAATCAGAACGCACCGCAATAGCCGGTTCAGCGTGGGCATGTGCAGGAATGCACGGCGTGCGAGCTCAGGAGAGCGACGCTTCCAATCGCAGGAAAGCTAGACGGAATTCAGGAGGCCTGAACTTGCGCCTCAACTCCCTTGGTCTGCGATCCGGAATGCAGGGAACGGGAGTGCATGCGCAGCATTGCGAACAATGCCTGGCAGCAGGTGTAGGCCATCAGAACACCAAAGGCAAGGGCGGCAAGTACAGCACAGGTAAGGCCTAAAAGATTCATCGCGTCCATGGGGGATATCACTGTTCTTCCTCTTTGCAATCGAACTGCTGTGTTGCCGATGGATGACCGTTGTCGACGGGCATCCTCGTGTCTCTCCACTCACGTTCGACGCTGCCATTCTCGCAGAGCGATGTAAGCGTTGACCCTTGTTTCTATTGCCACTTAAGATACGTAGAGGACCGTCCGTTGTCTCGGTCTTTTCTGCGCTATCCCATTACTTTTGCGTCATTCCCGCCAGGCAACCATCGAACAACCCTGGTTCTCCGCTTTCAAATTCCCATCATGCCCATCACCAACATCACGGTCCGCGGCGCACGCCAGCACAACCTGCAGGACATCAATGTCCGGATCCCGCGCAATACCCTCACCGTGATCACCGGCCTCTCCGGCTCGGGTAAATCCTCGCTGGCCTTCGACACCATCTACGCGGAAGGGCAGCGCCGCTACGTCGAAACCCTCTCCGCCTATGCCCGCCAGTTTCTCGACCAGATCGAGCGCCCCGACGTGGACTCGATCGAGGGCCTCAGCCCTGCTATCTCTATCGAGCAGAAGACCACCAGCCGGAGTCCGCGCTCCACCGTTGGCACCATCACGGAGATCTACGACTACCTCCGCCTGCTCTACGCCTCGATCGGCACGCCCCATTGCCCCAACTGTGGCCGCCCTATCTCCCGCCAATCCGCCGAGCAGATCGTGGAGCGTGTCCTCGCCCAGCCTGCCGGGGAACGCCTTACTGTCTTCGCGCCCATCGTTCGTGGCCGCAAGGGAGAGTTTAAAGATCTGCTCGATTCGCTTGATCAGCAAGGGTTTAAGGCTCGCGTGGATGGCGAGGTGCGGGACCTGGCCGATCCCATCTCTCTCGAGAAGCGGAAGAACCACACCATTGAGGCCATCGTGGATCGCGTCGTTCTCAAGCCGGGCGTCGAAAAACGTATGGAGGCGGCTGTACTCAAGGCACTTCAATTGGCGAATGGTCTGGTCCTCATCGGCAATGCCGAAGGAGAACAGCTCTACTCCTCGTCGATGGCGTGTCCCGATTGCGGACTCGATGTCCCTAAGTTGGAGCCTCGCAGCTTTTCCTTCAATAGCACCTACGGAGCATGTCCGGAATGTCACGGCCTTGGCAGCATCTACGACTTCGACGCCGCCAAGGTGGTGACCGACTGGTCGAAGCCGCTGCTGGAGGGCGCGCTCGGCCCGGGCTCGGGCTCGCAGTACCTGGCGCGGCTGGTAAAACTGGCGGCGCAGAAGTACAAAATCCCTATCCAGAAGCCATTCGAAGAGTTAACTGAGAAGCAACAGGAGCTGTTACTCTACGGCCCCGGCGCCGAGGCGCCACGCACCGGCTTCCATGGCGTCTTCGCCTGGCTACGCGATTCGCTCGAAGAATCGAGGTCCGACAGCTACCGCGAATGGCTGCTGGGCTACATGTCGGCCACGATCTGTCCCACCTGTCACGGCAAACGGCTGCGTCCCGCTTCGCTGGCGGTGAAGGTGAACGATCTCTCCATCGCCGATTTCACCGGCCTGCCGCTGGGCCGCGCGCTTACGGCCGCACGCGCTCTCAGCTTCTCGCAGCGCGAGGCGCTGATTGCAGACCGGCTGCGCCGCGAAATCATCGAGCGCCTGGAGTTTCTGAATGCCGTCGGGCTCTCGTACCTCTCGCTGGATCGCAATGCAGCCTCGCTCTCCGGCGGCGAAGGCCAGCGCATCCGCCTGGCGACGCAGATCGGCTCGCGCCTCCGCGGTGTGCTCTACGTGCTCGACGAGCCTTCGATCGGGCTGCACCAGCGCGACAACCAGCGGCTCATCGCGGCACTGGAATCATTGCGCGATCTCGGCAACACGGTTCTCGTCGTCGAACACGATGAGGACACCATCCGCAGCGCGGACTACGTGCTCGACCTCGGCCCCGGCGCAGGCAAGCTGGGCGGCCATGTCGTGGCAGAAGGAACACCGGCAGACATTATGGAGGCGCCAGGCTCACTGACCGGCCGCTATCTTTCAGGAGCCACTAGCATCCTGCATCGGCTGGCGCCGCGCCCGGTAAACGGCGCGTGGGTCACCGTTGAAGGAGCGCGCAGCCACAACCTGCAAAACATTACGGCACGCTTTCCGCTCAATGTCATGACGGTGGTGACCGGCGTCTCCGGCTCCGGCAAGAGCACGCTGGTCAACGACATCTTGTACCGCTCTCTGGCCCGCGCCATCTACGACTCTCGCGAATCCCCGGGCGAACACAAATCGATCAAGGGCGTAGACCAGATCGACAAGGTCATCCGCATCGACCAGTCGCCCATCGGCCGTACCCCGCGCTCGAATCCTGCAACCTACACCGGCGTGCTCTCGGCGATTCGCGACATCTTTGCCATGCTGCCGGAAGCACGCGAGCGCGGCTACAAGCCCGGCCGCTTCTCGTTCAATGTCGCCGGAGGGCGTTGCGAAGCCTGCCAGGGCGACGGCCAGAAGCGCATCGAGATGAACTTCCTGCCCGACGTCTATGTGCTGTGCGACGTCTGCAATGGCCGCCGCTTCAACCAGGAGACGCTGGCGGTCAAGTTCAACGGCTACTCCATCGCGGACATCCTCGATCTCGCCATCGAAGATGCGTTGCCGGTGCTCAAAGACATCCCGCAGGTGCGCCAGAAACTGCAGACGCTGGTCGATGTCGGCCTCGGCTACGTGCATCTTGGCCAGGCGGCCACGACGCTCTCCGGCGGTGAGGCGCAGCGCATGAAGCTGGCGCGCGAACTCTCCAAGCGCCAGACCGGCAAGACACTCTATGTGCTGGACGAGCCCACCACCGGCCTGCATTTCGACGACGTGCGCAAGCTGCTGGAGGTGCTGCATCGCCTTACCGACCTCGGCAACACCGTCATCATCATCGAGCACAATCTGGATGTGATCCGCAACGCGGACTGGATCATCGATCTTGGTCCCGAAGGAGGCGAGGACGGCGGCGCCATCGTGGCCGAGGGCACACCCTCCCAGGTGGCACAGGTCGCTGCCTCGCACACGGCAGGGTTCCTGCAGCGTTATTTCCCGGCGGCCGAGTCCATCGGGGCTGGCGCGGCGTCCATTGCGGCAGCGAGCGTGGCGGCCGTGAATGGGAAACCGAAGAAGGGCATCCGCCGCCGTTCTGCTACAGTCCTCCAGTAATAGACGAATGCCGATCGATCCCAGCTTTCTGCCACCTGCCGCCTCGCCGGACGAGCTTGCCGAACCCCTGCCTGTCGCGGGGATGAACGACATACCGGCCTCCGGGGTCACGCCGAATCTCGGGCATACCCTCGTTTTTGCGATCCTGGTAGCGGTTGCCGGCTTCGTAGTCGGCCTCATCTTCGCGCTGGTGGTCATGCATGTCGCGCCACATATGCATGAATCGGCGGAACAAATGCAGAGCGATCCGCTCCTGGTCATTCCAGTGGAAGCGGTCATTTACGCTATCGCGGCGGCGGCCAGCTTTCTGATCTTTCCGCTGTTCTGGAACCGCCCCTTCGGCCAGGGTGTGCACTTTCACGCCTTCGTCGCGCGCAGTCGCTGGTGGGTGCTGGCCGCCATTGGCGTGGCTACCAGCGTCGTTGTGCAGGTGCTTTCGAACTTCCTGCCGATCCCGAAAGAACTGCCGATCGACAAGTTCTTCACCCATCCGCTCGGCGTCTGGCTTATCGCGGTCTTTGGCGTCACCGTCGCGCCCGCGTTCGAAGAGCTGGCCTTCCGCGGCTTCCTGCTGCCTTCGCTCGCCAGCGCATGGGACTGGGTCGTGCAAGGACGTGTTCGCAGGCGTTATGCCGGGGAGTCGGGAGGCTCACTCACCGGGGAGTGGCAGCAGCAAGCGCCTGTCTACTCGTCCCTGCCACCTGACGGTGCCAGTGTCTTTCAGGCCGCGGGAACGGAACCAGACGCCGGAAATACGATGCGGGATTCCGGCTATTCCGACCCGCGATGGAGCTGGCCGGCCCTGGTCTTCTCCACCATTGTCACCAGCATCGGTTTCGCCATGCTGCACGGCGCACAGTTGGCCCACTCCTTTGCGCCGCTTTCCGTGCTCTTCGCCGTCAGCGTGGTGCTGTGCATCACGCGCCTGCGCTTCCATTCGCTCGCGGCCAGCACCGTGGTTCACTCCATGTACAACGCCACCATCTTTGTCATGCTCTTCATCGGCACCGACGGCTTCCGCCATTTGGATAAGCTGGGGAAGTAAAGCGCGGTGAAGACCGCCAACCACAGTTGCAGACCGCGAACCACAGTTCAAAAGCTTCCGAGGCCCCGATGACGCAATCCTCAAGCCCCCGCCAGCAGTTGCTCACCCTGCTTGCCCGCCAGTCCTTCAAGCTGGGCGACTTCCAGCTCTCCTCGGGCGGCCGCAGCGACTACTACATCGACTGCCGCACCACCACCTTGCACGCGGAAGGCGCTCGCCTCACCGGGCTCGCCATTCTCGATCTGCTGCACAAACATCATCTCGATCCGCACGCCGTTGGGGGCCTGACCCTGGGCGCCGACCCGGTCGTCTCCGCGGTATCGATCGCCAGCGCGCAGCATCATGCAGAAGCTGGCAAAGGCCGCCTCATTCACGGTTTTCTCGTTCGCAAAGCGGAGAAGACCCACGGCACGGGGAGAAAGATCGAAGGCTTCTCGGAAGAGAATGCGCCGGTACTCATCGTCGACGATGTATGCACCACCGGCGGCTCGACTATCACTGCGATTGAGGCGGCCCATGCTGCGAGGATGCGTGTTGTTGGTGTCGTGTGCCTGGTGGAGCGAGTCGAAGCCAAGGGAAGGCCGGCAGTTGAAGCAGCGGCCAACGGCGCGCCGTTCCTCAGCCTCTTTACCTCCGACGATGTCCGCGCCGAGCATGTGAAACACATGCCGATGTAACTATTCCGGTGGTCCCGGCTTCCAGACAAACGCGCCGGGCTGCGGCAGTCCGAAGTGCGCGAGTACGCGGTCTACAAAATTGCGAACCATATCGGCAGTCGTCGCAGGCTCGTTGTAAAACGCGGGGATCACCGGAAATATCGTCGCGCCGGCGTCCGCCGCAAACTGCATGTTGCGCAGGTGAATCTTGTTGAAGGGTGTCTCTCGCACGCACAGCAGCAGGGGCCGCCGCTCCTTCAGGCAAACATCCGCCGCACGCTCGATCAGGTTTCCCGCCATACCGTTGGCAATGCCCGCCAGCGTGCCCATGGAGCAGGGAAGCACGATCATCCCCGCCGAGGGATAGCTGCCGCTGGCGATCGACGCGCCAATGTCCTGCTCCGCGTATGTCCGAGTCTTCTTTGGCGCGGCGCCTAGCAGTTTCTCCACCAGTTCATTGCGACCTGAGAGATGCAGCTCCTCCGCCATCACCCGGAGCGCGCCCTCCGACGACCACGAAGTCAATTCCAGAGACGCGAGCGTCTGCTTCCAGCGCGCGCAGGAGCTGCTGGGCCAATATCGCGCCGCTTGCTCCTGTCACCGCGACGGTGACGTTCACGCGGGTACGGCCTCATATTTCAGCACGCGATCGAAGATTGCATCCACGTTGCGCAGTTGCCGCTGGAGATCGAAGGTCCGCGCCAGCTTCTCCGGCGAGAGACGCGACGTAATCTCCGGGTCTTTCGCGACGAGATCCCGAAAGACCAGTTCCTCGCGCCACGCATGCATAGCGTGCGACTGCACCAGGCGATATGCATCCTCGCGCGACATGCCGGACTCGGCCAGATCCAGCAGCAACTGGCCGGAGAAGATCAGGCCGCCTGTGCTTTCGAGGTTGCGCAGCATGCGCTTGGGATACACCAGCAGCTTGTCGATAAGCGAAGTGGTCTTCGCCAGCAGATAGTCGGCCAGGATGGTCGAATCGGGGAAGATGACGCGCTCGACGGAAGAGTGCGAGATGTCCCGCTCGTGCCACAGCGCTACATTTTCAAACGCGGCCTGCGCGTTGCCGCGCACCACGCGCGCCAGCCCGCTGATCTGCTCGCTGGTGATCGGGTTGCGCTTGTGCGGCATTGCGCTCGAGCCCTTCTGCTTCTCGGAGAAAAATTCCTCGGCCTCACGCACCTCGGTGCGCTGCAGATGCCGGATCTCAGTCGCGATCTTGTCCAGCGTCGCGGTCAGCACGGCAAGCGTCGAAATGTAATGCGGCATGCCGGTCGCGCTGGATCACCTGCGTCGCTACCAGCGCGGGCTTCAGGCCCAGCCGTTCGCAGATGCGTACTTCATGCTCCGGCCTGAGGTGGCCAAAGGTGCCGACCGCCCCGGACAGCTTGCCGACGCGCATGTCTTCCGCCGCGGCATCGAAGCGGACCAGGTCGCGCTCCATCTCCGCATACCAGTTCAACAGCTTCAGCCCGAAGGTCGTCGGCTCCGCGTGGACGCCGTGGGTGCGGCCGATCGTGGGGGTGTGCTGGAACTCGAGCGCGCGCCGCTTCAGCACCTCCTTCAGCCTCAGCGATGCCCTCGCGCAGCAGACCGGAGGCGGCCTTCACCTGCAGCGCCTGCGCTGTGTCCACCACGTCATTCGACGTGAGCCCATAGTGCAGCCAGCGCGCCTCGGCGGCGCCGATCTTCTCCGCGACCGCGGTGGTAAAGGCGATCACGTCGTGCTTCACCTCGGCTTCGATCTCGAAGATGCGCCTCAGATCGAAACCACGCCTTGTCGCGGATCGCGCGCCGCCGCCTCCTTGGGAACGATGCCGTCCTCGGCCAGCGTCTCGGAGGCCGCCGTCTCCACCTTCAGCCACATGCGGTACTTGTTCTCATCCGTCCAGATGGCGCCCATTCCGGGTCGTGTATAGCGTGCGATCAAACCAGCGTCTCCCTCGCGTTTATCATCCAGATCAGTAACTTCTTATTCTAGCGGGCGCGCATCCAACTCAGCGCACAGGGGGCGAAACGATGGCAGAAGAGCCACAGGAACAGTCGGGCGAGCAGATGGTGACGATCGAGCGATTCAGGGACATGGTGCAGGCAGAGATGGCGAAGGGCAGGCTGGATTCAGCGGGCATCCGCAGCTTTCTCGCCGGCGAAAACGCCGGGCTGCTCTACGGCAACGGGCTGGATGGGGTGCTGCTGCAGGTCAGTGCACGCAGAAGAAGACGACGCACGAGCCATCCTGAACGATCCTGGAACCACGGATGAGGACGTGACAGCCGCGGAGTAGGCTGCCTAGACCGAGACGCCGAACAGTTCGCTCATCTCCCGGTGCAAAAAGCCGTAACCGGGCCGGTAGGGCTGCACCCACTTGCCGTCAATGACGAACTGCGGAATGGCGCGCTTGCCCACGTGGCGCAGCACCTCATCGGCGGCGCCCGGCACCAGCTCAATGTCGATTTCGGTATAGGGAATCTGATGCTCCTCCAGGAAGCGCTTGGCCTCCCGGCAGTCGCGGCACCAAACGGCGGAATAGACAATCACATGCATGCGCCGCATGATACTCGGTCGATGGAAGGGTTGGGAATGCTGGCCATTCAGGCCTTTGGTAACGACCGGCGACGCTGAAAGAACTCTCGTAACAGCGCGGTACTTTCCTCGGCCAGCAGCCCGCGTTCCAGCTCCATCTGGTGGTTCAGCGCCGCATGGTTCAGGACGTTGAGCACCGAACCCGCCGCCCCGGCCTTGGGGTCATCCGCGGCGAAAACCAGCCGGTCAATCCGCGCATGGATCATCGCACCCGCGCACATAGCGCACGGCTCGAGCGTCGAAACCAGCGTGCATCCCGTAAGCCGGTAGTTGCCGATGGCCTGCGCCGCGGCCCGAAGCGCGACCATTTCCGCATGCGCCGTCGGATCGTTGTCGCGCAACACGCGGTTCTGCCCCCGGGCGATGATCCGGGCATCGAACAGAATCACAGCGCCGATCGGAACCTCGTCCGCCAGCTCTGCGGCGCGCGCCTCACCGAGCGCCTCCTGCATAAGTTCAAGGTCCGTCATCGCCTATACCGCCGGCTGCTGTTGCGTCATGCAGTGCAGCGCGCCCAGTCCCCAGATGAAGTCCACGCAGTGAATGCCTGCGATGCGATGGCGAGGAAACAGCTCTGCCAGCGTATTCAGAGCATGGCGATCGTTTGCGTCGTTGAAGGTAGGGACCAGCACCAGACCATTCGCGATATAGAAGTTTGCATAGCTTGCCGGAAGCCGCTGGCCTTCAAAGATCACAGGCGAGGGAAGCGGCAGCTCCACGATGCGGAAGGGCTGGCCGTCGCGGTTGCGCGCGGCCCGCAGCCGGTCCAGGTTTTCGGCCAGCGGCTCGTGGTTTTCGTCTGCGCGGTTTGTCTCCACCACGGTGACGATTGTGTTCGTGTCAACAAACCGTGTGATGTCATCCACGTGCCCATGCGTGTCATCGCCCGCAATGCCACGGTTCATCCACAACACCTGATCGATGCCCAGGTAGTCGTGAAAGGCCTGCTCCAGTTGCTCGCGGCTCACGCCCGGATTGCGCTGCTGTACGGTGCTCAGCAGGCACTCCTCGGTGGTAAGCAGTACCCCGGCTCCGTTGGTATCGATGCTGCCGCCCTCGAGCACCAGTTCATGCCGCTTGCCGTCTGCCAGCGGAACCGTAGGTGTGAATGACGGCAGTTGCAGCAGCTCCGCCACGCGGCCGGGCAGCGCATTGTCCAGCTCCGAGTCGGGATACTTCGCCCAGGCATTGAACTTCCAGTTCGTGATGGCGAGGGAATTGTCTGTTTTATGAAGATCGGCCCGGAATCGCGCGTCCACACCCGGTTGGTCGGCCACTGATGGAAGTACACGGTCGCCACATTCACCTGCGCGCGCTTCAGCACGCCGCGTCGCGCGTTTTTCCGCATCGGCATTCTGGACGAGGATGTGGACCTGCTCCACGGCCGAAAGATGCCGCACGATCTCGGCATACACCCAGGGAATCGCTTGAAAGCGCCCTGGCCAGTCGCTGGCATTGTGTGGCCACGCGATCCACGTCGCCGTATGCGGTTCCCACTCGGCGGGCATGCGATAGCCCCGAGAACGCGGCGCTGCATCCGTCATATGCTGCGTTGCGCTCACTTCTCGCCCACCTTAGAACCGAGCGGAGGATCCAGAAATCGCTGTGTGATCGGCGCATACGCGTCGATGCGGCGGTCGCGCAGAAACGGCCAGTTTCGCCGCTGCTCCTCGAGCGCTTTGGGGTCGATCTCGGCGATCAGGATGTCCTCGCGGTCGTGCGGCGCTTTGGCCAGGATGCGGCCGAAGGGATCGGCGATGAACGAGCCGCCCCAGAACTCCAACCCCGGCCCTTCCACGCGATTGCCTCGCACGTCGCCGTTTTCCCAACCCACCCGGTTCACCGCGCCGACGTACACGCCATTCGCAATGGCATGCGCCCGCTGGATGGTTTGCCATGCCTCGTATTGCGCCGTGCCGTGCTCCTCTTTCTCTGCCGGATGCCAGCCAATCGCCGTCGGAAAGAACAGCACATTCGCGCCCTGGAGCGCCGTGATGCGCGCGCCCTCCGGATACCACTGATCCCAGCACACCAGCGTGCCGACCCGTCCGACAGAAGTCTCCTGGGCGCGGAAGCCGAGATCGCCCGGCGTGAAGTAGAACTTCTCGTAATAGAGCGGATCGTCGGGGATGTGCATCTTGCGATACATGCCGGCCAGCGATCCATCGGCCTCAATGGTCACCGCCGTGTTGTGATACAAGCCCGCCGCGCGCCGCTCGAAAAGCGAGGCGATCACCACCACGCGTTCCTCCCGCGCCACGGCGGCCAGCCGTTCCGTGCTGGGGCCGGGGATCGATTCAGCGAGATCGAAGAGTGCAATGTCCTCGCGCTGGCAGAAATACTGTGCGCGAAAGAGCTCCGGCAGGCAGATGACGCGGGCGCCGGCCCGCGCCGCATCGCGTACACGGTCGGCGGCTTTTTCCAGGTTGGCATCCGGATCTGGCCCGCAGGACATCTGCACCAGGCCGATGCGGTATTTCAAAGCAGTGGGCATGTCGTCTTTGGAACCTCGGTAATACTTGATGCTGCAGGCAAGCGAAAGGCGCGAGCCGCCGGGAAACATACCGGGACCCGCGCCTTTGTTCTTGACCGAGCGGGCTACTCGAAGATCAGGATCGCTGCGGCAATTACCGTCGTCCAGCGGCCGCGTTTGTCGCCGATCGCCGACTGCGTGACATTGGCGGTGCGGACGATCTTGTTTGAGATCCGATAAATCTCCTTTTTCTCGTCCCAGCTCTTGTCCGGATCGAAGTCCACGTCCAGCGTTGTGGCCAGCATCTCGGCCGCCAGCTCTTCAGCGTACTCACCGGCCTGCTCCTCGGTCTCGCCGAAGCTGTGGTGCTCGCTCAGATAGCCGTAGGTGTTTCGGTCCGACGGAATGGCAACGCCAATGCTGGAAGCGACCAGGCGGTGCGGCTCACGCGTGGAGTTCTCGGCCACGACGGCGAAGACCACCTCGCCCGGGGAAAGATACTCCACACCCTCTTTGCGCGGGACAAGCTTGGCATTCGGTGGAAAGATCGATGAGACGCGAACCAGGTTCTGCGCGGCAATTCCGGCATCACGCAGTGCCAGCTCAAATGAAGTCAGGCGCTCCTTATGCCTCCCCGTGCCCTTCGTGAAGAAGAGGCGCTTCGGCACCATGCTTTTACCCAATGTACGATTCCTCCGGATGGGGGGTAGCGGCAGGGCCGGTTTCCCCAGTGAAAAGTATCACAGCAACGGAGACTCCCTGAGCGGTGCGTCTCGCGAATTTATGCTGTTTTCACAGAATACGATAGAAGCAGATTTCCTGTAGTCGTCCTGCGTGCACAACGCGGGATGCGGAACCTGCGAACCTTGGAGGGCAACCAGCCCAATGGCGGAACCGTTGTCGAAAGACCCACTCGGACGCCTGCGCGTGCTCTGTGTCTCCAGCCTGACGCCGAACCAGTACGGCGTGTACCGCCTGCGGGCACTGCAGCGTCTCCCTCTGAACCACGTCGCCGCACTGGACACTGATCGATTCCCCGGACCCGCCGGCCTTGTCGGCAAGCTGCAATTCCGCTTGCAGGTTGGTCAGGGCGTCGAGCGTCTGAACCATGCAGTGCTTGAGGCGGCCGAGCGTGAACAGGCCAATGTTCTGTTGTGCGACAAAGTGCTGAGCCTTCGGCCCGATACGCTGCGTCATCTGCGGCAGAGCGGCGTGATTACCGTCGACTATGTGAATGACAATCCCTTTGGCCCGCGTCGTGACCCCGGCTGGCGTCTTTTCCGCAAGGCGATTCCCGAGTACGACCTCCACGCCGTCCCGCGCAGCTCCAGCGTCACCGATTTCCGAAAACATGGCGCGCGCGAGGTGACCGAGATTCGCTTCAGCTACGAGCCAACCATCCACTTTCCGCCGACGCAGGCGTCTGCAGCTTCGTCGGCAGAAAAATGGTCCGATTCCTGTCGCGACCGCAACGTTTCCTTCATCGGCACGCCCTACGACGACCGCGGCGATTTCCTGACAAGGCTCTGGCGGGATGACGTCCCGGTCGACGTTTCCGGTTCCCGTCCACACTGGCAGGCAGCTCTGCCCGCGGATGCTTTCGCCGCCATATTCCGCTCCGGCGCGCTCTACGGGGAAGCCTATCGGGAAGCGATCTGGCGTTCACGCATCAATCTCTCCTTCGTGACCCACAGCAATCGCGACCAGGTGGCGCACAAGTCATTTGAAATCACAGCCTGTGGCGGCTTCCTGCTGGCCGAGCGCACGCGGGAGCACCTGGCCTGCTTCCATGAGGACGAAGAAGCCGTCTTCTTCTCGGATTTCGAGGAGTGTCGCGCGAAGATCGAGCGCTACCTGAACGACGAGCCTGCCCGGGCCGCGATTGCTGCGGCAGGCCAGCTCCGCGCCTGGACTTCCGGTTATGACAACGACAGTGTGTTGCGCCGCCTGCTAGGCAGGGCTGCGGAGCTCCTGGCCGCGCGCGGCGTCCCTACCTAGGCTGCGGTTTTGATTTTCGGCTTGCGCCCCAGCAGATAGAGCATGGCCGCAAGGCCAAAGAGCGATGCCATGCCTGCAAGCCCGAGCACACGCAGCACGGAAACGGTGTAGCGGCCCGTGCCCGGCGAATAGTTGCAGCAGTAAAGCAGGATCAGGTCCGTCGGCGAGCCGATCCGGTGATCGCTTGCCTCCAGCAGCGCCAGCCGCAGATCGCGCGGCTGATATTCGACGCCAGTCAGATATTTCGAAAGTTTGCCCTCCGGCGTGGCGACCATGATCACGCTCGAGTGCGCAAACTGCGTCATCTTGCCATCCGGCCCGGGGACGCGCACGTAGTGGAATCCGATCGAACCCGCCAGCGTCGTGATTTCGGGCTGCGCACCGGTCAGGAAGTGCACGCTGTCCGCAGGCACATCCCCACCAAGCTGCGAGACAAACTTCTGCCGTGCTGCTGCCGCGTCCGCAGGGGTGTCGGTAGGGTCGATGCTCGCCACGATCACGTCATAGTCGCGCGACGGCCCGTAGCCGGTCTGCGCCAGCGAGTTGGCCAGCCCGTGCAGCACCTGCGGACATAGCATGCCGCACTTGAAGTACACCATCGCCAGGGCCACTGGCTTTTGCGCGAAGTACTTCCCCAGCGGGGCGTCGGCGCCTGTGCTATCGCGGAAGTGCAGGTTGAGCGGGATCTGCGTGCCCAGCCGCTGATCCAGCCCGGCGTTCTTCAGGTACGCAGGCGCGGATTGCGCCGTAGATCCAAGCGGCTTGTCTGCGGAGTACTGTGCGAGTGCGGGAAGAGCGAGCGAGACGGAGACCAGGAAAAGGCAGAGACGACGCAAGACGGACCCTCTGCAATCAGATTACGCCTCTCCATCGGCTTACGCCTGCTCTGGCGCTGGGCGTTACTCCGTGCGTAGCGCCTTCACCGGATTGATCGAGGCCGCCCGCTGCGCCGGGATGATGCTCGCGAAGAAGGCACAGATACTAAGCGCGAGGATCGATCCGCCCAGAACCAGCGGGTCCCATCCCTTCACCTGGTACAACTGCGCGGAGATCAGGCGCGAACACCCGATCGAAATCGGAATGCCAATCAGCAATCCGATGAGGATCTGCATGAACGCCCCACGCAGCACCAGGCGGATCACATGCATCCGATTCGCTCCCAGGGCCATGCGCACGCCGATCTCGCTCGTGCGCCGCTCCACGGTGTAGGCGGTCACGCCGTAGAGGCCGACAGCGGCCAGTATCAGTGCAAGGATGCCGAACAGGCCGGTCATACGTGCGACGGCGCGGCGCTGGTCGAAGTTCGAATCTACCTGCTCCTGCAGGCTCTGGATGCCCAGCAGCGTGAGGTTCGGATCCACGTTGCTGAGTACATGACGTACCTCGGACTCCAACCCTTCCATGCTGCCGTGCAATTGGAGGACTGCGCCTTCAATGTAATGCGTTTCGTCGTCAATGGACTGCATGAGTGCAGCGTCATAGTGGACGCGCTGCGCGAGCGGCACAAAGAACAGCGGGCGTGTCGGCTCGGTACTTGCCGGATCGGAATACTTCGCATTGCGCACAGTCCCGACAATCTCGTAGGTGTTGCTGTACTGCGGCAGATCCAGTCCGAAGTGTGCTCCCAGCGGCTCTTCGCCGGGCTTGAAGAACCTCTTCACGAAGGCTTCGTTGACCACGGCGACATTCTGTGTGGTCGCTGTGTCCTGTTCGGTAAGGCTGCGCCCGCGGATAATATGCTCCCCGAGCGTCTCCAGATAGCCGGGGTTCACGTGATCCCAGGACGAACCGATCTCCTCATTCATGTTCGGCATGCCGTGGCCCTGTCGAATGACGATCTCGCCCCAGTTGTCCTGCAGCGGTGTGTACTGGGCAAGCGCGGCACGTTCGACGCCGGGAATGTGCGCGAGCCTGTCCTGCAGCTCGCGATACATGGCGTCAAGCTTCGGCTGCGGATAGGAGGGATAAGGCGCGGTCAGGCTGATCGTCACGCGATGATTGGTCTCGTAACCGAAGTCCTGGTGCTGTAGCTTCTGCAGACTATCGGTCAGCAGTCCAGCGCCCGCCAGCAGGACGACGGACAACGTGGCCTGGACAATGACCAGAACCTTTTGCGAAAGCGAGGAGCTGTCTCGCGTGGTGCGATTGACGCCGCGCAGCGCTTCCGCTGGATTGGCGCGCGACGCAAGCCACGCCGGCGCTGTCCCAAAGAGCACGCCGGTGACCAGCGAGAGAGCGAAGGCAAAGCCCAGCACGGGAAGCGATGGCGCGGCATTGATGGGAACATACTTCGCTCCATGGAAAGCCAGCGCAACGATAGCCTTGACCCCGAGATATGCGACTCCAAGGCCGGCGATTCCACCCAGGATGGAGAGGACAATGCTCTCCGTGAGGGATTGCCGGATGAGACGTTTGCGATTTGCGCCCAGCGCCAGCCGGACAGCGGTCTGCGCCCGGCGCGCCGTCCCGCGAGCCAACAGAAGGTTGGCGATATTCGCGCACGCAATCAGCAGCACCAGGCAGCAGACCGCGAGCAGGATGTGCAGGCTGTCGGCATAGTCCGCCTTCATCACGCCAACGCCAGTCCCGCCCGGGACGACCTTGATGTTCTGCTTGGGCAAACCAGCTTTAATGCCGGTCATCCACTCCGCGGGCATTCCGCTTTCATCCACCAGCCACACGCGGATCAGGTTCGTCAGCCGGGATGGCAACGCATTGGGCGTTGCCCCGGGCTTGAGCCGCCCAATCACGCGCAGCCATGCGGGAAAGGTATGTAGAAGTGAGTTCGGGCCCTTGAAGATAGGCTCCTGCTGAATGGGGACCCAAACCTCCGGAGGGTCGCTGCGCAGTGTCTCGCCGAAGAATCCGGGTGGCGTGATGCCGACAATGGTCATCGCATGGCCGTCCAGGATCATGGTCGAGCCTACGATCTTCGGATCGGACGCATATTGCTGCTGCCATGCGCGATAGCTCAGCATCGCGACCGGTGCCGATGTCGGCTGGTCGTCGGAGGGAACAATGGTGCGCCCGGAAAACGCACTGATCCCGAAGGTAGAGAAGTAGTTGCCGCTGATGAATTCGCCGCGGATGGGCTTGGCCACCCGATCGCTCTCGCCCCGGCGCGCGCTGAACTCCGAGCCGCCCGCCTGAAACGCGGCCAGCTCCGCAAACTCCGGCGTGGACTGCTTCATCCGCAGATAGAAGGGGTACGAGAACATCCCCCAGTTATCCTGCGGGCTGCCCTGCACGCAGCAGTCCTGCCCCTCGCCGATGCGATAGAGGCTGCTCGGGTCCACCACCGGCAGCGACTTCAGCATGACCGTGTTGATGAGCGAGAAGATCGCGGTTGTCGCGCCGATGCCCAGCGCCAGCGTCAGCATTGCCGTCAGGGTGAAAACGGGGGACTGACGCATCTGACGGAACGCGTAGGCAATGTCCTGCCGCAGGGTTTCCATGAAGGGCTCTACGGCAAGCCAGGGACAGATGTTCCCCAAAAACCGCAGCAGTTTTATGAACTCACAGCTACTTCGGCAGAGGCGTCAGCTTCACCGTCCGCCCCGTCTTCGCGGAGGTCCGCGCCGCGTCCAGGATCTGCATCACGATCACGTTCGTATCCAGCGCCGTCAGGTCGCCCTGCGGCTTCAGCGTGCCGTTCAGGACTGCGACCAGGTAATCCAGCGACCCATCCTCCGGGCGCGCAAGCGGCGTGGCTTCGCGCTCTGTCGCGGTTTTCTCGCCTTGCGTGCGCTCCAATACCTTGTCGCTCTTGATCGTCATCAGCGAACCAGTGGCGCCGTAGACCTCCATGTCCTTGCGGTCGAAGGGCCAGTTCCACGAACCCTGGATAATCGCCTGCGCGTGCGGATAGGTCAGGATGATCGTGCCCTCGTCATCCACGTGCGGATACTCCTCCGGCTTCAACTGCTGCGTCACCGCCGTCACCGTCAGCGGTGTTTCGCCGTGCTGCAACCACGTCGCCAGATCGACTCCATAGCAGCCAAAATCATACAGTGCGCCCGCGCCGTTCAACTTGGGGTCGGTGAGGATCTTCAGAAACTCCGGTTGCACGCCGATCTCGGCAGGACCCCGGTGACCGTCATGCACCACCAGTTTGCGCAGCGGACCCAGCTTGCCCGCTTCCAACTCATCGTGCGCAGCTTTGTTCGACGCATACCAGGTCGTTTCATAGTTCACCAGTACCGGCACGTTGTTCTCGCGCGCTACCTTGCGAATGGCCAACGCATCGTCCACTGAGATGGTCAGCGGCTTTTCCACCATCACGGCGATGTGATGCCGCGCCGCTATCTCAATCGCCGGGCGGTGGCCGGCGATTGACGTGTATACCAGCACCGCCTGCGGGTGCGTGGCTTGGATCATCGCTTCTTCGTCAGGGAAGAATATTTTGGGATCCAGGTGAAATTGCGCAGCGTACTTCTGCCGCAGCGCCGGGTCAGGGTCCGAGACGCCCACCAGTTGCACCTCTGGATGTTTTGGCAGTTGCGGCAAAAATCCGGCGACGTGGCCGTGCACCAGTCCCACAATGGCCACGCGCACCGGCGTCTGTGCAGACGCAGCAGCAGTGGCCGTGAAGAGTGCGAGCATCAGGTAAAGCGAGCGGCGTAACCCAGACAACATTGGCATCTTTCTCCCAGTTTCTTTTTTGCAGAGCGATGATACATCCTGATGCCCCGCAGAACCGCCCGCGTTGCGGCCAGCCGGTCAGGATGGTAGCGTGGACGGTTGTAGGTAAAGACACGCATTCCACTCCACGGAGCACCCGATTCTCATGCAGAAAAGCTACAACGGCGTGGCCCTACCCCAGGGCGGCGAAGCGATCCAGTATGCCAACGGCAAGTATCAGGTGCCAGACCACCCCATCATCCCGTACATCGAAGGCGACGGCACCGGCCGCGATATCTGGCGCGCATCGCAGCGCGTCTTCGACGCAGCGGTCCAGAAAGCCTATGGCGGCAAACGCTCGATCGCCTGGTTCGAAATATTCGCCGGCGAGAAAGCCTATCGCCAGTTCAAAAACTGGCTGCCGGATGATTCCGTGAACGCCGCGCGCGACCTGCGCGTCTCCATCAAAGGACCATTGACCACGCCGGTCGGTGGCGGCATCCGCTCGCTCAACGTCACCTTGCGTCAGGTACTCGATCTCTACTCCTGCATCCGCCCGGTGAAGTACTACACCGGCGTTCCCAGCCCGGTGAAGCATCCGGAGAAGCTCGACGTCGTGATCTTCCGCGAGAACACGGAGGACGTCTACTCCGGCATCGAGTTCCGCGAGGGCACGCCCGAGGCGAAGAAGCTGATCGACTTCCTGAACAACGATATGGGCGGCAAGAAGAAGGTGCGCGCCGACTCTGGCGTCGGCATCAAGCCCATCTCCATCACCGGTACCAAGCGTCTGGTGCGTGTGGCGATCCAGTATGCGATCGACAATAAGCGCAAATCCGTCACGCTGGTGCACAAGGGCAATATCCAGAAGTTCACCGAAGGCGCCTTCCGCGAGTGGGGCTACGAAGTCGCCACTCAGGAGTTCCGCGACCACACCGTGACCGAGCGCGAAAGCTGGATTCTCGGCAATCTCGAAGCCAACCCCAGCCTGACCGTCGAACAGAACGCCGCGCTGGTTGAGCCTGGCCTCGAATTCGGCAACGATGCCTTCCGGCAGGATCTCTACACCGAGATCCAGTCCGTCATCGACAAGATCGGCAAGTCGCATGGCGGCGGCAAGTGGAAACAGAAGGTGATGATCAACGACCGCATCGCCGACTCCATCTTCCAGCAGATCATCATTCGTCCGGAGGACTACAGCATCCTCGCCACCTCCAACCTGAACGGCGACTATATCTCTGACGCCGCCGCGGCGCAGGTAGGCGGCCTCGGCATCGCCCCCGGAGCGAACGTCGGCGATGGTTTCGCGGTCTTCGAGGCCACCCACGGCACCGCGCCGAAGTACGCGGACAAGGATGTCATCAACCCCGGTTCGGTCATGCTCTCCGGCGTCATGCTGCTCGATTTTCTCGGCTGGAGTGAGGCCGCGCGGCTGGTCGAATCGTCCATGGAGAAGACCATCCAGCAGAAGTTCGTCACCTATGACTTCGAACGCCAGATGCAGGGCGCGACCAAGGTGAAGACCAGCGAGTTCGCCACGCGAATGATCGAGAACATGAAGTAAGCGCCCGCGGCCAAACCCGAAGGGCGAAATACAGACAGGAGAGACATGCGTAAGAAAGTAACTATCGTCGGAGCAGGGAACGTCGGCGCGACTGCCGCGCATTGGATTGCCGCCAAGGAACTGGCGGATGTGGTTCTGATCGATGTCGCGGAGGGCATTCCGCAGGGCAAGGCTCTCGACCTGCTCGAAGCAATGCCGATCGAGAAACGTGATGTGCACGTCATCGGCGCGAACGACTACGCCGAGGCCGCGAACTCGGACATCGTCGTCATCACCGCAGGCATCCCGCGCAAGCCCGGCATGAGCCGCGATGACCTGCTGCAGACCAATTACAAGATCATGTCCGATGTAGTGAACAAGGTAACGGCCGTCGCGCCGAACTCGATTCTGATCATCGTCTCGAATCCACTCGACGCCATGGCGCAGGCTGCGTTCAAGCAGTCGAAGTTCAACCGTGAGCGCGTCATCGGCATGGCCGGCGTGCTGGATTCGGCACGCTACCGCACCTTCATCGCTGAGGAGCTGAAAGTCTCCGTCGAAAACGTAACCGCCTTTGTGCTGGGCGGCCACGGTGACACTATGGTTCCACTGCCGCGGTACTCCAGCGTCGCCGGCATCCCCATCGCGGAGCTTATGGATCAGGCCACCATCGATCGTATCGTGCAGCGCACGCGCGACGGCGGCGCGGAGATCGTCAAGCACCTCAAGACCGGCTCCGCCTTTTACGCTCCGTCGGCCGCCGCGGTCGAGATGGTCGAAGCCATCCTCAAGGACAAGAAGAAGATTCTGCCCTGTGCGGCTTATCTGCAGGGCGAATACGGCATCACCGGCTATTACATCGGCGTTCCGTGCAAGCTCGGCGAGCGCGGCCTGGAACAGATCCTCGAGATCAAATTGACACCTGAAGAGGAAAAGGCGTTGAAAAAGAGCGCAGATTCTGTCAAAGAGCTATGCGCCGTCATCGGCGTCTAGTATCGGCGAAGCGTAGGACTGTAGCGCTGAGAAAGGCGAGGCTACGGCCTCGCCTTTCTACTGTCTCTTCAAGGTTTTTCTCGCGTCTTTCGCGGAGGGATGTAATGAAACCGGATCAGATAAATTCTGTCTCCCTTACCATGCTTTGCGATCTTAAGCAGATCGACCACGCCTAGGAAGCCTGATTCCCGCGCCAGTTCCGGGGTGATGTCGGGTAGACCGATCGGCGTGATGGACTCAATTTCAATCTCGCCCTCGTCCATTCGATAGCGATTGCCGACGATCACATGCGGGCGCGTCCAGATGCGAATGGTACACGTGATCTTTCCCGTGCGAACTCCCTCGCGAAGACGTTTCGTGAAGACCACGCCATGCTCTCCCTTGCCGCAGCCTTACTGGCAACTCATATCCAGCTTCAGTTGACTCGGATCGCCATAGGATTCGATTTGAATCTTCAGATCGCCCGGAGTGTCCACGCGCGACGGGTTGACGCGCGACAGATAGATTCCGCCGGGTGGAGATTTGACCACGAGCGTCGCAATATCCTGTGCCGTGACGTTGCGCAGAACCGGAGGCAGCGAAATCTTGGGCGCGTCCACGGAATGGTAAATCGAACCGGCATAGCCGGAATTAGAGGGTGTGCCGAAGGCCGACCAAAGCGCCTCGCTTAACTGCACGCTGATCAGTTGCACCATCGACTTTCTTCCGGAACGGTAAATGCGAAAGCGGTGTTCCAGAACATCGAGCTGGTGGGGTGTGACATCCGGCGCAGTCAACAGGAATACGCCGTCCTCCTGGTTGAGCGTGTAGTGGAGTTGCTGCGCCATCGCATCGAGGGCGTTTCGCGGATCTTCGCCGAGAAAAATAAAGGTCGTTTTTGTTCTGCAGAGAGCGCCCGCATCTTTGCCGGGAATGATGCCGATCGGTACTCGCGTTTGGAGTCCTATATCGCCGAGCGTCTCAAGCGCTGTTGCCTTCACGGAAAGATTGACGAGCAATGGGGCGGGTGGAGTTGCCGGAGCGGCTGGTGCCCGCTTTACGTCGCGCGCAGCCACGGTTGCAAATAGGCACATCATCGCGAGTGACAGAGGGGATCCCATCGCTGGTCTATCGCTCCGTAAACGAGCTTACGCTTCTTACTTGAGAATCAGAAGGGCGAGGCAGCGGCCTCGCCCTTCGTCATGTCTGCGAATTGCCTACGCGACCCGATCGATGGTCACACTCTCCAGCACTGCCGGCGTCTTCGGCTTATCCTGCGCGCCGCGTGGCAGGCGCGAAATCTTTTCCGCAATCTCCTGACCTTCCACCACCTCACCAAAGATGGTGTGCTTGCCGGTCAACCAGTCCGTATTGGCCGTGGTGATGAAGAACTGCGAGCCATTCGTGTTCGGCCCGGCATTCGCCATGGCCAGCTTGCCCGGCTTGTCGAAGCGATGCGCGGAGCCCTTGGTTTCATCTTCGAACTTGTATCCAGGGCCGCCCATGCCCGTACCGGCTGGGTCGCCGCCCTGGATCATGAAGTCGGGAATCACGCGGTGGAAGATGGTGCCGTCGTAAAGCTTGTCGCTCGACTTGGCCCGCGTGGTGGGATGCGACCATTCGCGTTTGCCTTCAGCCAGCTCGATGAAATTCGTTACCGTCTTGGGCGCTTCCTTTTCAAACAGGCGGCACACGATGGTGCCCTCGCTCGTCTTCAATGTGGCATAGGTGCCTGGTGCCTGTGTGCCTGATGTAGATGCCATGCTTTCTCCTTTGTGGCGGTTGGCAGGGGCGGACAGGCGAGAACGCCGGCCGCGAAGATAGCTCGAAATCAGTTGGGCCTGGGCGTCAACCCCGGCGGCGCAGCCGTCGTGGCTGGCGCGGTGCTCGTAGCTGGTGCCGGTGCTGGTGAAGATGCAACTGGAGCCGGAAGTGGTGGCAGCGGCTGTCCCACCGGCACGATCGTCACTTTCTTGAGCACCACCGGCGCCAGCGGCTTGTCGCGGCCATCGCGCTCCACCCGTGTAATCGTCTTCACCACCAGAACCGAGGAAGGATCGCACTGGCCGAAGATGGTGTAGTGGCCGTTCAGATCGGGCTGAATCTCTTCCGTAACGAAAAATTGCGAGCCGTCCGTGTTCGGCCCGGAGTTCGCCATCGCCAGCCGACCCGGCACGTCGAACATCAACGACGGATCGATCTCATCCTGGATGTAATAACCCGGATCGCCCATGCCGTTGCCCATGGGGTCGCCACCCTGCGCCATGAAGCCGGGGATCACGCGATGAAAGATCGTGCCATCGTAGAGCGGTTTGCGGTGCTCCTTCACATGTGTCTCGGGATTGGTCCAGTCCTTGGTGCCGTCGGCCAGCCCGACGAAGTTCGCTACCGTCACCGGTGCTTGCTTGTCGAAGAGCCGGCAGGTGATCCGGCCCATGCTGGTGTCCATTACGGCAGTCGGTCCGGTCGGCTCGACGGCCGGAGCCGTCTGCGTGCCGGGTGAATCCGGCAGATCCTGTGAGGCGCCGGATGGCGCACTGCTTGCGGGCGCGGCAGGAGCTTGCTCCGGCGCGGTCGGCGGTGGCGTCTGCTGTGCGGAGGCGAATGCGGTAGAGAAGAGAAGGGCGAGAGCGAATCGGCGGACAAAGGGCATGCTGGATTCCAACGTCTCAGAGTATCGCAAGCACTTCCAACTATGCCACCTATGCACCTAAGGCGCCGCTCGCCTGTTTGCCTAATACAATAGCCGCGGGTCCTCGTCCACCGCATCTCACCACGCAGGAGGCTTTTCTAATGCGATACATCCAACGCAAACTCATGTTCATCGTCAGTCGCTTTTTGATGAAGCGCCGCTGGGGCCGCCGCCTGATGTGGATGTGGGCAATGCGCGCTATGCGTTCCCGCATACGCGAGTTCGTGCGTGATCTGGCGGTTCTCTATCCGATACTTCGGCCCGCCGCAGCATGGATTTAGATATCTTTCAGCCGGCCGGAACATAGAGAAGGTGACCTTTGGGGTCTGGATCGTCCAGTCGGAGGGTGACACGCAATCCGGCAGGGGCCATGATGAGTTCACTCTTCAACAAAGGTGAAACACATGGCCCTCCTTCGGAGACTTTGGCTCGTCCAGCGGAATATCGCTCATGCTTGGGAAGCGCTTTTCAGCCGGGATGACTCAACTGCAAGAACGTTGAAGAACGTGTGAAGCATCGGGACTGTCCAGTGTCGTACAGAGATCGAGACCGTTCCTAAATCCGTCCCGCCGCGCGTAGCGCGCCTATCTCGTCATTCGTAAACACGCGCGAACGGACCAGGAAGCGCACGCCCTCCGGCCCCTCCAGCGAGAACATGCCGCCGCGTCCCGGCACCACGTCCAGGATGAGCTGCGTGTGCTTCCAGTACTCGAACTGGCTGCGGCTCATGTAGAACGGCGTCTCGCCCAGCGTGGCCAGCAGCACATCGCTGTCGCCGACCAGGAACTCGCCACGCGGATAGCACATCGGCGAGCTGCCGTCGCAGCAGCCGCCGGACTGGTGAAACATCAGCGGCCCGTGCTTCGCCCGCAGCTTTTCCATCAGCGCGACGGCCGCCGCGGTGCAGATGACCTGAGCCGGCGCCTCTGTTGCCGAAGCACCGGTCCGCCTTGCCTCCGTCTTGATCGCCTCCGTCATCTAGAAGAAGCCCATCGCGTTCGGGCTGTAGCTGATGAGCTGGTTCTTGGTCTGCTGGTAGTGATCGAGCATCATCTTGTGCGTCTCGCGTCCAATGCCCGACTGCTTGTATCCGCCGAACGCCGCGTGCGCCGGATACAGGTGATAGCAGTTGGTCCACACGCGCCCCGCCTGGATGCCGCGGCCCATGCGATACGCGCGATTCATGTCGCGCGTCCACACGCCCGCGCCCAGCCCGTAGAGCGTGTCGTTGGCCATCGCCAGCGCCTCGTCCTCGTCCTTGAACGTCGTCACCGAAACTACCGGTCCGAAGATCTCCTCCTGGAAGATGCGCATCTTGTTATTGCCTTTGAAGATCGGTCGGCTCAATGTAGAAGCCCTCCGCCAGGTCGCCATCCAGCGCAGCCCGCTTGCCGCCGGTCAGCACCTCGGCGCCCTCCTGCTTGCCGATGTCGAGATACGACAGGATCTTCTCCATCTGCTCGCTCGAAGCCTGCGCGCCCAGCATCGTCGACGCGTCCAGCGGGTTGGCCTGCTTGATCGCCTTCACCCGCTTCAGCGCCCGCTCCATGAACCGGTCATAGATGGTCTCCTGGATCAGCGCGCGCGAAGGACAGGTGCAGACCTCGCCCTGGTTCAGCGCAAACATCGCGAAGCCTTCGAGCGCCTTGTCGAAGAACGCATCGTCCGCCTGCAGCACATCCTCGAAGAAGATGTTCGGCGACTTGCCGCCCAGCTCCAGCGTCACCGGAATGATGTTCTGCGAGGCGTACTGCATGATCAGCCGGCCCGTCGTCGTCTCGCCGGTAAACGCGACCTTGTTGACCCGCGGGCTCGAGGCCAGCGGCTTGCCCGCCTCCAGGCCGAAGCCGTTGACGACGTTCAGCACGCCCGGCGGCAGCAGATCGTGGATCAGTTCCAGCCAGCACCAGAATGGACAGCGGCGTCTGCTCCGCCGGCTTCAGCACCACCGCATTGCCCGCGGCCAGCGCCGGCGCCAGCTTCCACGCCGCCATCAGGAGCGGGAAGTTCCACGGAATGATCAGCCCCACCACGCCCAGCGGCTCGTGGTAGTGGTAGGCCACCGTCGTCTCATCGATCTCGGAGATCCCGCCCTCCTGCGCGCGAATGCAGCCGGCGAAGTAGCGGAAGTGGTCGATTGCCAGCGGCATGTCGGCGGCCATCGTCTCGCGGATCGGCTTGCCGTTGTCCCACGTCTCCACCGTGGCCAGCATCTCCAGGTTGTCTTCAATGCGCTGCGCAATCTGCTCCAGGACGCGCGCGCGTGCCGCGGGCGATGTCTTGCCCCAGGCCGTCTTCGCCGCATGCGCCGCATCCAGCGCCTTGTCGATATCGGCAGCGTTCGACCGCGGAATCTCGCACAGCACCTGCCCGGTCACCGGCGTGACGTTCTCGAAGTAGGTTCCCGAGGCGGGTTTGGTCCACTCGCCGCCAATGAAGTTCTGATATTGCTTGCGAATCGAGACCGGGAAGCCATAAGTCCCAGGTCGTAGCGCGGTAACTGTCGCCATAGTGTGTGCTCCTTTCCGGAGGAACGGTTTCGATCCCGTTCTCCGGCACGGCGGGATTCTAGTCCTGCATCAGGAGCTTTGTCGCGCCTTCTGAGCACCCCAGCTCACGCCCCGATGCGGCACGCCTTGCATCGCCGGCCGCTTCTGAGCAACCCTTGATTCAGAGCAGCTCTTGATTCAGAGCAACCCTGAGGAATAATCCAATCAGCGAGGCAGAGCAGACAAACATGCGAACCATCACTCTTGAAGAACACTACGCGACCCCGGGATTTCTCGATGGACCGGCAAAAGACCTCAAGGAGCGAGCAGCCAGATTTGGCGATCGCGCTGCAAAGCTCCTTGAGCAGCTCTGCGATCTTGGCGAGAAGAGAATCGCGGAGATGGATGCCGCAGGGATTGATATGCAGGTGCTGTCGCTTACCTCTCCGGGAACGGAGCAGCTTGACGCGGCTGAGGCGACTGCAATTGCCCGCGAAGCCAACGATCGTGTCGCGGAGGCAGTCAGGGCCCATCCCATCCGCTTTGCTGGATTTGCTGCCTTGCCGACTGCCGATCCTCAAGCCGCCGTCACCGAGTTGGGGCGCACGATCCGTGAGTACGGCTTCAAGGGCGCCGCGATCAACGGCCATGTCAGGGGTCGCTACCTGGACGATAAGTTCTTCTGGCCAATCCTCGAAGGCGCAGAAGCGCTCGATGTTCCCATCTATCTTCATCCCACACAGCCGCCGAAGGCTGTGATCGAGGCGTCATACGCAGGTTTCTCGCCCGTGGTAAGTGACATGCTGGCAGGGCCAGGCTGGGGATGGCACATCGAGACCGCGATCCATGTCATCCGTCTCATTCTTGGTGGAGTCTTCGATCGATATCCCAAATTGCAGATCGTAGTTGGGCACATGGGCGAAGGCCTGCCGTTCATGCTGCAGCGCCTCGATGTTATGCCCATGGCCATGACCAACCTCAAACATCCGATCAGCCACTATCTCCGCCAGAATGTCCACTACACCTTCAGCGGCTTCAACTTCACCCCGACATTCCTGGATCTCCTGCTCGAAGTAGGCGTCGATCGCATCATGTTCTCAGCCGACCATCCCTATGCATCGATGGCGCAGGCGCGTGCATTTTTGGATCAGTTACCGGTCAGCGCCGCCGATAAAGAGCGCATCGCCCACGGCAATGCGGAGCACCTTCTCAAATTGAGTTGAGCGTAGCTGCTCATGAACCACGAGCTACTTGTCCTTCTTCATCTCCACCACCATCACTTCGATCGGCTGATCGCCGGCATTGACGTCTGCGTGCATCGTCCCAGGAGCATTCGCGGGCAGCCAGTAGGCCTTCCCTGTCTCCCAGACGTGCGCCTCGCTTTGGCCACTCTGCTCGACGATCTTCATCGTGCCGCCCTTGAGAGCAACGATCACTCGTCCGTGCTCATGGCGATGCATGGTTAGCGGTGCATGGGGAACGACAATAGACTTCCACACCTTCACGTCGTCATTCTCGAACTGCACAATTCGCTGTGTCCCGGCCTGCCGCGTCCCGGTTGCACCCTGCTGCGAGCGCATAGCGCCGGCAGCACCTAGAAGCACGCCCACTACGAGCGCAACGCCAATCGATAGCTGCTTCATCTTGTGTGTAAACCCCCTGTTAATCGGGCTGATTTATTCACTTGTGCGGGCCAAATGGCAGGACTACTATCATCGCCGGTTTCACTTCGCGGTCCGAGTTCCACCACTATCCCATCCCCTCTCTATTCCAGACAACAACATTGCAGATAAGGAGGAATCCATGTTTCAGAGCTTGAGAGTTATGTCATCTAGCAGTATCCATGGTCGTTCTGTGCGCTATCTCGTCGGGTTGGGGTTGCTGTCCCTGTGTGCAGCTTCCAGCCTGGCCGCAACCCTGTGCGTCAATCCCAGCGGCAGGTTCGGCTGTAAGTCCTCGATCTCGGCGGCTGTCGCCGCAGCGTCTTCTGGCGATACCATTCTGGTGTTTCCGGGCACATACAAGGAGCAGGTTCTTGTCACCAAGTCTCTGTCGCTGGTTGCAGTCGAGAAAGGCAGTTCCATCGTCGATGCCAAGGGGTTGCCGAATGGCATCTTCATCAACGGCATGTGGGCCGCTCCCAATGCAGGCGTAACCGGGGTGCTGGTATCCGGGTTCAAGATTCGCAACGCAAATTTTGAGGGCGTCCTCATTGCGAATGCTTCCGATGTCACCATCGTCGACAACCTTGTGCTCGACAACAACAAGGCGCTTGACATCGGCGGCGGGGAATGTCCGGGCATTCCCGCTTTCGAGACCAATGAAGGCGATGATTGTGGCGAGGGAATTCATCTCATCGGTGTGGATCATTCTCAGATCGTTCGCAATGAAAGCGAGAATAATTCGGGAGGAATTCTTATTTCCGATGAGACCGGCACGAGCCGCAACAATCTGATCAGCGGCAACTCGGTCCACGACAATCCGTACGACTGCGGAATTACTATGGCTTCTCACGGGCCGGCCACGACGGTGATACCGGCCGCGAAGGTCTCCTTTGGAGTGATGAACAATACCATTGTTCACAATGACTCGTCACACAATGGCCTCCAACTTCCCGGCGCGGGCGCCGGCGTCGGCATCTTCGCGCCGTTCCCCGGTACGGCGGCTGCGGGCAATGTTGTCTCGGACAACGATCTGAATAACAACGGGCTGCCGGGCGTCACCATGCACAACCACGCAGCGGCTCCGGCTCCAGCGCCGCCCGTCAACCTCAATGACAACGTGATTACCGGCAACCGCATCTCCGGCAATGCAGCAGACACCGAGGACGCGGGGACTTCCGGTCCCACCGGCATCAACGTCTTCAGCGTGGCACCGATCACAGGAACTGTCATCTCGCAGAACGTCTTCGAGGATGAAGCCATCGATGTTGCCTTCAAAGCGCCCTCCGGTCAGGTGAACGTTCATCTGAACGACTTCAACAACAGGGCAATCGGAGTCGACAACCTTGGAACCGGGACTGTGGATGCGATCCAGAACTGGTGGGGTTGCGCACTTGGCCCGCTGAGCAAGAGATGCGCGTCCATTACTGGACCCAACGTGATGTCTACGCCCTGGCTGGTGTTTCCGTTTAACACTGGCGGCCGCTAGCGTCGAGGTTCACAGCAAAAAGCGCATGACAGCCGGATCCACCCAATCCGGCTGTCATGCGCTTCGCACCCTCGCCTCTTATTTGTGGAACGGCTGCGACTCCCCGATCTTCGGCCGGCCTTTTTCCTGTGCCTGCAACTGCTTGCTTACCTTCTCCACCTCCGCGAAGACGCGCAGCAGATTGCCGCTCATGATCTTCCGGCAATCCGCGTCGCTGTAGCCGCGTTTCTTCAGTTCCGCGGTGATCTTCGGCAGGTCCGCGGCGGAGTCGATGCCCTCGGGCGCCGACGGAATCCCATCGAAGTCCGACCCGATGCCCACATGGTCGATGCCCGCTATCTTCACCATGTGGTCGATGTGATCGATCAGATCGCTCAGCGGAGGCCGCGGAATCTTGGCCGCCCATTCCTTGTCCATCGCATCTTCCTGGTCGTAGGTTAAGGGCGTGCCGGCGGCCTTCGCTTTCTCCTCGGCGGCCTTTTCCGCAGCTTGGCGCTCCGGCTTCTGCGCATCCCATGCCTTGCCCCACGTGTCCGACACAAACGCGGAGTAGAAATTCGCCTGCACCACGCCACCATTGTTGGCCAGTGCGCGCAGCATCTCGTCCGTCATATTCCGCGGAGAATTCGTAAGCGCCCGCGCGGAAGAGTGCGATGCAATCACGGGTGCACGGGTCAGGATGAGCGTGCGGTAGAACGTCTGGTCCGCCACGTGCGAGATGTCGACCATCATGCCCAGGCGATTCATCTCATACACCACATCCTTGCCGAACTCGGTGAGTCCTTCCTTGGTGTGGGGCACCTTGGGATCGGTGAAGTCGCCGGAGGAGTCCGCCCAGTCATTCGAGTTCGACCAGGTAAGTGTCATGTAACGCACGCCCAGCTTGTAGTAGAGGTCCAGCAGGTCGAGCGAATTCTCGATCGAGTGGCCGCCCTCGATGCCCATCAGCGCGGCTAGCTTGTGCTCGCGGTGCGCGCGCTCGATATCAGCCACCGAATAGGCCATCATCATCTTGTCCGGATGCTTCAGTGCCGCCTGATGCACAGCGTCGATCAGCGCCAGCGTACGTCCGGCATATTGGTTCTTGTAGATCTCCGGTTCCACCCAGATGGAGAAGAACTCCGCGCCCAGGTTGCCCTTCTTCGCGGCCTCGAAGTTCAGGTAGCCGCCATTCAGCGGATCGGTCAGGTCATAGTGCTGATCCAGCATGCGCTGCGTGGTGTCGGCATGCGTATCGATAAAAAAGTCAGGCGCGTAAGAGGCGTTTGTCATGGTCTTGGTTGATTGCCGGCGCAGCTTGGGGCTCGTTTGTGCGAGAAGGCGAGAGGTACCCTGCGTCGAGACACAGGTGGCAATCACGAGGAGAGCCGCTGCCGTTAGCTTCATGGATTCCGAGTGTAGCAAAGGACAACCCGTTGACTAGGTCGGCCCATCTCATCAAAAGAAGAGGTGTATAAAATGGAACCCACCAAGAAGGACCCCACACCCGCGCCGCCTCCGGATACGCAAAGTAAACCAACACAAGAACGCGGGGAACACGACCGCTTGAAGAGGACCGCAGATCAGATGGCTCGCCGCGGACTGAAACGTGAACATAAGGGAGAAGTAGGGAAGACCTTTCCCAGGTAGGTGTGCCGCGACATCTGCACCGAATGAAGAGTGTTGCGGTCGCGGGCATTTTTTTCCATCCCTCTATCGTCCAGCCGGCTCGTCATCTGACCCGAACGCGACGGTTGGCGGCTCACAGAGTAGAGGTGTGGGCAAAGGACAACCTGCCCACCACCCTCGCCCATCTATCTAGGAACGAGGTGAAACATGCAGCCCATCGTCAAGGACACAAAGAAGGACGCAGCCCGGCCCGCGCATCCTGACACCACCAGCACGTCCACCGGCGAGCACAGCCGCCTGAACAAGATGGCCAATGACATGGCCGGCCGCGGTATGGAGCGTCAGCGCAAGGATGAGGAAGGCAAGGACGTGATCGTCGAGAGCGATCCTCACGGCAGCAAGTAGCACTGTTCCTATTTCAATAAGCAAAAAGCCCTGGTTTCGGCCAGGGCTTTTTAGTGTCTCCATCCTTCATGGATGTTAGTTGTCCTGCCGTAGTTACAATGCGGCTTTCTGATTCAAGGAAATAGACGCACCATCCCGCACCGCACCATTCCGCACATAGATGCGATAGGTCATCTCTCCCTGTCTGGGAAATGTCCGATCGACAACGGGATGGTAATTGTCCTTCAGGTAGGCAGCGAACCATGGCCACACGTTGATTTTATTGATCGTCCGCGGACCATAGAATGTTTCGTTGCTAAGCACGATGACCAAGGGCGGGTTCTTGGACATCGTATTCCGTAACCTCTCGCGGAATTCGTCAATGACCGGCGATGTTCCGGGGCTAAACAGTATCAGATCACCCATAGTTCCTGTGCTTTGTACGAGCCGTAGATGATAAAGGGCGGCAAAGCACCCGTCTATCAAATCCATGCACTGGACCTGATGATTGAGGCGCGCACCTCCCAATCGGGTGAGATCGGATTGAAGTGTCACAGTGTAGTCGTCTCTGACGGGATTGAGTCCGGACAGGCGAAGGATCTGGTGTAGTTTGCACATCCGCAAATTCAAACGTGAGCGACCGAAGGCAGCGAACCCCACAATTCGCGCCAAAGGGGCTGTTGCCCGGACGGCCAGTCCTAGCTCGTAGCATGCGGATCGATCTTCAGCTTCGATCCCGTACTCCACTCCGTCATCGGCTTCACCGTGCGCACGTCTTGGTCGCGCCGCTTCCAGCTTCCGCGGATATAGTCGCGGTTCATGGTCGCGATCACCTCCAGCGGAATCTCCTTCGGGCACGCGCCCGTGCACTCGCCGATGTTGGTGCAGCCGCCGAAATCTCTCCGACATTCATCTGCGCCACCATATTCAGCGCGCGACGATCCCGCTCCGGAACTCGCCCTGCGGCAGGATGCTGAGGTGCGCGATCTTCGCGCCGGTAAACAGCGCCGACGACGCGTTGGGGCACGCCGCCACGCAGGCGCCGCAGCCGATGCACGCCGCCGCATCCATGGCGCGGTCAGACGTGTCTTTGCTCACCAGGATGGCGTTGCCATCCGGCGCATTTCCGGTCGAGACCGAGATATAACCGCCCGCCGCGATGATGCGGTCGAAGGAGCGACGGTCCACTACCAGGTCCTTGATGGCAGGGAAGGCCGCGGCGCGCCACGGCTCGATCACCAGTTCCTCGCCGTCCTTGAAGTGCCGCATCGTCAACTGGCACACCGTCGTCGCCGGCATGGGCCCATGCGGCACGCCGTTGATCATGAAGCCGCACGATCCGCAGATGCCTTCGCGGCAGTCGTGCTCAAACGCCACCGGCTCCTCGCCGCGCTCAATCAGCGTCTCGTTCAGCACGTCCAGGCACTCCAGCATGGACATCTCCGGGTTCACATCGTTCACCGGATAGCTGACGAACTTGCCCTTGTCCTTGCGGCCCGTCTGCCGCCAGATCTTCAGAGTCAATTTCATTTACTTGTAGCTCCTCTGGCTCGGGTGCACGTATTCAAATTCAAGTGCCTCTTTGGTCAATTCTGGTTGATTGCCCGGCCCGCGATAGCCCCAAGCCGCCACATAGGAAAAGTGCTCGTCGTCGCGCATCGCCTCGCCATCCGGCGTCTGATACTCCTCGCGGAAGTGCCCGCCGCAGCTCTCATTCCGTTCCAGTGCGTCAATGCACATCAACTCGCCCAGCTCCAGGAAATCCGCGACGCGGCCGGCCTTCTCCAGACTCTGGTTCAGGTCGTCGCCCGAGCCCGGCACGGTAACGTTCTGCCAAAACTCGTCGCGTAGCTCGCGGATATGCCCGATCGCCTTCTGTAATCCTTCTGCAGTACGCGACATGCCGCAGTACTCCCACATGATCTTGCCCAGCTCGCGATGGAACGAGTCCACCGTCCGCTTGCCCTTGATCGAGAGCAACTTCCTGATCGTCTCGTCCACGCAGGCCACGGCGTTGCGCACCTCGGCGTTCGAACCATCCACCTTGCCCAGCTTGTTCGTCGCCAGGTAGTTGCCGATGGTGTAGGGAATCACGAAGTAGCCGTCGGAGAGTCCCTGCATCAACGCGCTCGCGCCCAGCCGGTTCGCGCCGTGGTCGGAGAAGTTTGCCTCGCCCAGCACGAACAGCCCCGGGATGTTGCTCTGCAGGTGGTAATCCACCCACAGGCCGCCCATGGTGTAGTGAATCGCCGGATAGATGCGCATCGGCACCTTGTACGGATTCTCGTCCGTGATGCGTTCGTACATGTCAAAGAGGTTGCCGTAGCGTTCGCGGATGGTGTCCTCGCCCACGCGGCGTATCGCGTCGGTAAAGTCGAGATAGACGCCGAGCCCGCTCTCGCCCACGCCGCGGCCCTCGTCGCAGACAGCCTTTGCATTGCGCGAGGCCACGTCACGCGGGACGAGGTTGCCGAAGCTCGGATAGCGCCGTTCCAGATAGTAGTCGCGCTCCGACTCTGGAATCTGATCCGGCTTGCGCTTGTCGCCCTTCTGCAGCGGCACCCAGATGCGGCCGTCGTTGCGCAGCGATTCGGACATCAGCGTCAGCTTCGACTGATACTCGCCCGACACTGGAATGCACGTCGGGTGAATCTGTGTGTAGCAGGGATTCGCAAACAGGGCGCCGCGTTTGTGCGCACGCCAGATTGCCGTCACATTCGATCCCTTCGCATTGGTCGAGAGGTAATAGACATTCCCGTAGCCGCCGCTCGCCAGGATCACCGCATCCGCGATATGCGTCGTAATCTCGCCGGTCACCAGGTTGCGCGCCACAATGCCGCGCGCCTTGCCATCGATCACGATCAGGTCCAGCATCTCGGTGCGCGCCAGCATCTCGACCGTGGCGGCGTGTACTTGCCTCTCCAGTGCCTGATACGCGCCCAGCAGCAACTGCTGCCCCGTCTGCCCGCGCGCGTAGAAGGTTCTCGAAACTTGAGCGCCACCAAAAGACCGGTTGGTAAGTGAACCACCGTATTCGCGCGCAAAGGGGACACCCTGCGCTACGCACTGGTCGATGATGTGCACGCTGATCTCGGCTAGCCGATAGACGTTGGACTCGCGCGAGCGAAAGTCGCCACCCTTCACCGTGTCGTAGAAGAGCCGGAAGACGCTGTCGCCGTCGTTCTGATAGTTCTTCGCAGCGTTGATGCCGCCCTGCGCCGCAATGGAGTGTGCGCGCCGCGGCGAATCCTGGAAGCAGAAACACTTCACGTTGTAGCCGAGCTCGCCCAGCGTGGCCGAAGCCGACGCGCCGGCCAGCCCGGAGCCCACCACGATCACCGTGTGTTTGCGCTTGTTCGCCGGGTTCACCAGCTTCAGGTCGAACTTTGTCTTGTCCCAAGCCTGCTCAATCGGTCCCGCCGGAGTTCTGGAGTCAAGTGCCATCTATTTCACCACCCCCAGCATCACGCTGATCGGAATCGAGATATACCCCAGCACAATCACCAGCGCGACCACCCACGCTGCGCTCTTCAAAATCGGAGTGTGCCGCGGATGGTTCATGCCGAGCGACTGGAACATGCTCCAGATGCCATGCCGCAGATGCAGCCCCAGCAGAAGGATGGAGAAGATGTACCAGACCGAAACCCACCACACCTGAAAGCCCGCGACCACGTTGTGGTACACATCGCCTTCAATGAATGCGCCTCCGGGATGGATATAGCCGGCCGTCAGGTGCAGCAGGTGGAAGATCACAAAGGCCAGCACGATCGGGCCGCTCCAGTACATGGTGCGGGAAGCATAGGAGGAGGCAATCGCCTTCTTCGCCGAGTAGCCGACCGGCCGCGCCCGCTTCTTCAATAGCGCCAGCTGCACCGTCGCTGTGATGTGCAGGGTCACGCAGATCAGCAGCAGGATACGCACCGGCCACAGCAATTCGCCGAGATCGTGCAGCAGCTTGCCGTAGGCGTTCAGCTTCGCCGGCCCTTCGAAGACCTGCAAGTTGCCGGCCAGGTGCCCGATCACAAAGAGGAACAGGATGGCGCCCGTCACCGCCATCACCGCCTTCTTGCCGTTCGTCGAGCCCCAGAATCCCGGTGCGCGCTCGTTCTGCACCCCTACGACGCTCGTGCTCATTCGACCTGTCCCGTCTTGCTTGTCAGTCTCACGGACCACCTCAGGTTAGCTACAGAAATCTCGCAGGCACAGCCCACAGTGAGGCGAAAACACGCCTCAGCGATCGCCAGTGACGCTACAAAGGAGGCTCTGGGATTCGGCGGATCGGTGTGGGGATGCCACTCATCATTATGGGAGTCATGAAGAACGACCGTCAACATCTCGCGCCGAAAGCGAGTCGCGGGACGGTTTTGTCCGTGATATCCTGCCGCCGTCGATAAGGACCAGGACTGGCATCCGGTAAGCCCAGTCTCTTCCTCCCAAAGGAAGCTCCGTTCGCAGGACAGCTGCAGAACCCGCGACAAGCCGACGCATTTGCTCGCGTCTACGCTTGGGCGGGTTCGACTCCGAATTCTCCCGAGCATTTCATTCAAAGGAGAATTGCTATGTCGACCATTCGCGCCCATCAAGGCATCGTGACTCAAGTGAACGTCTTCACCTGCGACCCCGAAAATCAGCAGGCGCTGATCGAAGTACTCATCGAATCCGCTCGTTCGGTATCCGACATTCCCGGTTGGCTGTCCGCAAACATCCATCGCAGTCTCGACGGGCGGCAGGTCGTGAACTATGCGCAGTGCGAGAGCATGGAAGCCCAGGAACGGGTCTTTCATGCACTCCAGCGTGGCGGGTTCCTTGAACGGAATAGAGCGCTTGGAGAAGCGCATCCCGGCTTGTATGAGATTGTCTTCACCTTAGACCGTGAATGATCTGCGGCGGCCACAGAGGGGCAGCCTTCATTCTGTGGCCGCTCACAACCGCTCCTCAACATTTGGCGCACGTGAACTGGGACACGCGCCTCAGCGTCCATTCACTCCGTCAGATGCTGAGGACGGGAAACGGTGAATCGCGAATCATGGCGTAGCTCAGGTCCCGCAGACGGCCGTAGCTGCCGGATCGTGGCCCTCGCCCCATGATGAGCACATCGGCATCCGCTTCGCCAACCGCGCGCAGTAGCGTCTTTTTGACCGAGCCGACGGTGATGCGGACCGGAACGTTGGTTCCCGCTGCGCGCTGGATCTCAGTGATGCGCTCCGTCGCCTTCTGCTTCTCGGCCGAATGCAGTTGCTCCTGCAAGTCGAGTTCAACGGCAAGATCCGGATCGCCGCCCTGTATCGCGTGAATGATCGACAGCCTGCTGTTGACCTCCGCGGATCCCTGGCTGGCATAGCGCAGCACGCGCTCGGCATGCGAACTGAGGTCCATTGCGCACAGCCACTCCCGATGCTCCAAAGGCCGCGGCGCGACCGTCTCGGCATGCCTGCTGGTCAAGACGAAGCAATCGGCATCGTCCAGCACCTTCGCTGTGGTCGAGCCCAGCAGCATCTGCCGGAAAAGGCCCGCATGTGTCGGCATCACGATCAGATCGAACAGGCCTTCTCGCGCGATTTTCGCGATGTGCGTCGCCGCGTCCCCTGCAGCGATGATGCGCGGGCACACGTCAACCGGAAACTCTGCTGGGAGAAATGCGGCAAGCCGCTGACGGCCGATGACCAGGTGCTCCTCGGAGATCTCAAATGGCGTACGGGAGTACAGTTCAAAGCCGCTGTGGCTCGCCGGATCGACGACGTGCAACATCGACACTCGCGCACCAAACATTGACGCCGCGCGCCGTACATAAGGCGCCATCGCGACGCACGAGGGCGAGAAGGCCACTGGGTAGAGAATATTTGTGATGAGCATCGCCTTCACCGCCTGCAGTGACTCGAAGCCGTGGCCGCGGTCACTCCGTGTGTCACTCCATGTTCTATTGTTGCATTGCGGGCCGTGTCACCGCTCTGCATGTGTATCTAGTATGCGACCGGCAAGCAGCGCTGTCAGCGCGCGCCCGCGATGACTCAGTGTCTGCTTTGTCGCAAGATCGATCTCCGCCATCGTCATTCCCAACCCGGGCAGCCAGAACAGCGGGTCATAGCCAAAGCCGCCGGCTCCATGCGGCTCGGCGATGATCTCGCCCTCCACCGCTCCGGCCGCTGTCCGCAGCACCGCGCCATCTCGCGCCAGCGCCAGCACGCAGTGATAGCGCGCCGTCCACGGCCGCGCATGCCCGCGAAGCTGCTCGAGAAGGTAGAGATTGTTCCGTCCGTCCGCATCCTCGCTGTCGGTCAGGTCAAACCCCGCATCGTCTGCATAGCGCGCCGACCGCACTCCCGGTGCACCGCCGAGCGCATCCACCTCCAGCCCCGAATCGTCCGCCAGCACCAGCAGCCCCGGCCGTGCGCGGCTATACACCTCCGCCTTCAGTCGCGCATTTGCCTCGAAGGTAGCGCCGTCCTCTTCAGGCGCGGGAATCTCCTTCAATCTGGGTAACACCGCAATCTCGACATCAAAGACCATGGCAGCGGCGGCGAAGTCACGCAGCTTGCCGGGATTCGAGCTGGCTACATACAGCGTCTCGTTCAACGCATCGCTCCATGATGATGTTCATGGCCACCCATGTGGTCCTGAGGGCTCATCGGCTCGTTCATGCTTCGCAGCATAGCCGCCCCGCCCGAGCGGAAGAACCGCCACAGCAATACAGTAGCCATCGCGAGAAAGACAAGATTGAGCATGGCCGTGTGATCCCAGCGAATACTCATCTCCATGGTCATCCGCGCCGCATGTGCCCCCGGGGTAAGGTGCAGCGCTATGAAGATCCACTCCACCGCCCGCGCCGCACATGCCATGGCCGCATAAAAGAGGACAAGCAAGGTAAGCGCAGCACGCCATCCGTAATACTTGCGGTGGATATTCACGATGGGCAGGATGATCAGGTCGCCGAACAGAAACGCAATCACGCCGCCAAAGCTCAGCCCGTGCTGCCATAGCACCGCCGCCAGCGGCACATTGCCCACCGAGCAGACAAACGACACCAGTGCCACCAGCGGACCAGCCATCGGTCCCCACCAGCGCGCCAGCACTGGATGTCCCACGAGAAAGAATCGCTGCCAGAAAGCAGCCGGCACCCATGCGGCGATGCAGCCTGAAAGCACCAGCCCCAGCACGATGTCGCCCAGCACCGCCGCCCACTCCATCACAAAGATATGGCTGACAGAGGTAAACGCCCCCGGCGATCGCAGCCGCGCCATCCACGTATCCCCGGTGGCGGCCATGTCCATCGCGGCATGGCCTTCCATGCGTCCCAACAAGCCACGATCCGCCTGCACACGCGCCGCGTCTACTAACCGCTTGCCGAAGAACAGGTTCAGCAGCACCACCAGCAGCACGATCATGATCGGGCCGCCTACGAACTCCGCCGCGGCAAAGCGCCATCCCATCAGCACGATCAGTGACAGCCCCAGCTCAAAGACCAGGTTGGTCGAAGCAAATTCGAAGGCCATCGCGGCGCGAAAGTCCGCGCCCTTGCGGAAGAGCGTCCGCGCAATCGCGACCGCGGCATAGGAGCACGAAGAAGAAGCCGCGCCGAGCCCCGAGGCAATCGCAATCGAGCGCGGACCGCCATCCGGCATCAGCTTCGCCACCTTCTCCCGCGACACCGTAGCCTGCACCACGGCGGAGAGCCCAAAGCCCAGGATCAGCGCCCACAGCATCTGCCAGCCCATCATGGCGCCCATCCTGAGCGCCCTTCCGATCTCATTCAGCCAGTGCATGAGCTAGTTAGATGATGCGCTCTATTTCTCACTTTGAGATATTTGCCTTCGGCAGCAAAGCAGGGAAGCACGCCAGCGGACACTCCGCACAGCGCG
This sequence comes from uncultured Acidobacteriaceae bacterium, assembly GCA_963815025.1. Taxonomy (GTDB): domain Bacteria; phylum Acidobacteriota; class Terriglobia; order Terriglobales; family Acidobacteriaceae; genus KBS-83. The sequence continues at coordinate 793,795 of CAWFFD010000004.1, forward strand.
GCTTCGGCCCGCAGTGCTCCTTGCCCACCATCACAATCAGCGCATGGAACTCATTCGCATGCTGCACCCGCGCTTTGCCGCGCTCGCCGGCAAAGGCGCTCCAGGCCAGCCGCTGGGTCGTCTCATAATTCGATCGCTCCGGCGTCAGCCCGTGCCGCACCGTCACACGCCGCAGATACTCGTCCACCACCATCGCCTCGTGTCCCAGCGCATACAGCAGAATCGCGTCCGCTGTCTCCGGCCCCACACCCGGCAGCGCCAGCAGATGCGGACGCAACACTTCCGTCCGCATCGCGGCAAGCCGCTCGAAGGATCCTCCCGCCTCAGCAAACAGGAAGCCGAGAAACGCACGGATCGCCGCCGCCTTGCGCACCATATATCCCGACGGCCGCAGCAGCACGCGCAGCTCCTCCTCGGATGTAGCCAGGAGGCCTGCTGCGTCAAGTAACCCGCGCTCGCGCAGATTCCCCAGCGACCGCTCCACCGCGCGCCACGTGGTGTTCTGCGTCAGATACGCCCCCAGCGTGATCTCGAGCGGCGTCTCGCCCGGCCACCAATGCTGCGGCCCGTAGGTTTCGGCCAGCCGCTCATACATCCCGCGCAGCATCGCCGCTTCACGCGACATCGCAGGCGATTCGGATTTGCTCATGAGCGGCATCAGACGATAAGAATCATCCTTCCGGAACTTTTCTTTCAGGAGTAAAGCACATGGCAAAGCAGCCCGCGACCGTCGCCAGCGCATGTGGATGGCGCAGCCACACCCGCTATCTTGAGATGCACACCCGCAAGCGCCATGAGATGGTCCACATCACCGACGAGGTCGAGCACATCGTGCGCGAAAGCGGCGTCGACGACGGCCTCTGCTTCGTCTCGCCCATGCACATCACCGCAGCCATCTACGTGAACGACAACGAGAGCGGCCTCATTCATGACATCGGCGAGTGGCTCGAACAGCTTGCTCCCGCCCGGCCGGAGTACCGCCATCACCAGACCGGTGAGGACAACGCCGATGCGCATCTCAAATCGCTGCTCCTGCACCATGAGACCACGCTGCCCGTCACCGGCGGCCGTCTCGACCTCGGCACCTGGCAACGCATCTTCTACGCCGAATTCGATGGCCAGCGCACCAAGCGTGTGATCGTCAAGGTGCTAGGCGTGGGTGCAGCGTCAGGCAAGTAACCGTGAACGAGCGTTTCCCAGCGGATGGCCATAAAGTTGCTTGCGCCCCTGCCGATAAATGGTCTAGCAACAAGCGGTTCCCTTCACAAGATGCCCGAGCCGGGCATGCGTGATCCAGGAGCCTCCTTACTTCAGGACCAACAGGAGCCGACGCTATGTCATTAGGTGTACTGAACAACATCGCCGCTACCTATGCTGCGAACAACCTGAGCAATACGCAGGCCAGTCTGCAGAACGTGCTCACGCAGCTCTCTTCCGGTTCGCGCATCAACTCCGGCGCGGACGACGCCGCAGGCCTCTCGCTGGCTGACGGTCTCCAGGCCAACCAGTCCGCGCTGACCCAGTCGACAAGCAACGTGAACCTGGGCGTCGGTCTGCTGCAGACCGCCGACGGCGCGTTGTCGCAGGTCAACAACCTGCTGAACCGTGCAGTTACGCTGGCGACCGAGGCGGGCAACGGGACGCTGAACTCCTCCCAGTACGGGGCGGCCAACCAGGAGTATCAATCGATCCTGTCCGAAATCAACAGTATCGGCGCCACCACGACGTACAACGGGCAGGCCGTCTTCGGCGCCCAGACCGGAACCGCGACGGCTCCCGCAACCGCCGACTTTTCCATCTATACCAGCGACGGCAGCGCCACAGGCACGTCAACGGACACACTCAGCATTGCGCAACTCTCCAGCGCCTCGGTGGGTGACACTGGCGGCGTCGTCGCCTCCGCCACCACTGGCAACGGCATCATCTACACCGTGGGCACTGGTGTCGCGTTGAACACCACTGGATTGGACCTGACCAGCAGCGGCAACGCGCAGGCGGCGCTGACCGCCATCAACGGCGCCATCAGTGCCGTGGCCGCGCAGCGCGGCTACCTCGGCTCGCAGATCAACACGCTGAACTCGATCGCCAGCGTCGAGACCACGCAGAGCGAGAACCTCGCTTCGGCAGAAAACTCCGTCATGGCCACGGATTACACCCAGGCCACATCGGAGCTGTCGAAGTACCAGATCCTGACCCAGACCGGTATCAGCGCTCTGGCGCAGGCCAACAGCACGCAGCAGGCGGTCACCAAGCTGTTGCAGTAGTGGTCGTCTCTTCGGTGGGCACGTAGCGTCGCTGCTACGCGCCCACTGGAGTGATCTCCATCCACCTCCATCGCCACTTCGCGGGTGGTGCTTTTGGGCAAGCCACCCGCATTTTTTCTTGCATCAGTCTGCATTCATTTAAGGGAGCGCAGCATGGGAACCGTCGGTCTCAGCTTCGGCTCGCCCACCAGCGGCCAGGGCATCGATGTGGCGAGCACTGTCACCCAGATGGTGACCCAGTTGCAAGCCACCGAGACGCCCTACAAGAATCAGCTCACCGCGCTGCAGTCGCAGGACACCGTCATCTCCAACCTCGGCAGCCTGCTCTCCACGCTCTCCAGCGATATCAGCGCGCTTACCGATCCGGCCGGCGTGCTCTCCGGCAAACAAGGCTCTAGCTCAGATACGAATACGCTGGCACTGCTCTCCGCCGATACCACGGCGACCGCCGGCAGCCACACCGTCACCGTGCAGCAACTTGCGCAGACCTCCACGGAAGCTTCGAGCGCCGTGGGCACAAACGACACCCTCAGCGGCTCTTTCTCCTTCCATATCGGCAACGGCAGCTCGCAGACCCTCTCCGTCGATCCTGCGAACAACACCATGGCCGGCCTCGCCGCCACCATCAATCAGGCGAATATCGGCCTCTCGGCCAGCGTTGTCACGGACTCGAGCGGCTCGCGGCTCTCGCTCATCAGCCAGACCAGCGGCCTCGCCGGACAGATCACGATTGACTCAAGCGCGCTCACTGACACCACAACTGGCACGGGGGTATCGCTGGTTGCCGGCCAGCCCGGCCAGGACGCCCAGTTCACCGTTGACGGCATTCAGACCACCAGCGCCAGCAACACCATCACCGGCGCCATCCCCGGCGTCACCATGCAGCTCCTCGGCACGTCCACTTCGGCCAATCCCGTTCAGGTAGAGATCGACAACGACACCTCGTCGGTCACCACCGCACTCTCCACCATGGTCAAGGATTACAACGCCGTCGTCTCCGCGCTCTCCGCGCAGGAGGGCAAGGACGCAAGCGGCAACGCCGAGCCCCTCTACGGCTCGCCCCTCATTTCGCAGTTGCAGCAGACGCTCTCAAGCGCACTCAACGCGCAGTCCGCAACCTCGCTTACGTCGATGACGCAGATCGGCCTCTCGCTCAACAGCGACGGCACGCTTGCGCTCGACACCGACCAGCTCACTACCGCGCTCAACAACAACTACTCCGGCGTGCAGGCCTTCTTTCAGAACACCAATAGCTTCGGCCTCGGCCTCGAACAGGCAGTCAACAACGCCGGCACCGGCTCAAACACCAGCGTCCTCAGCCAGGCACAGACGGCAAATGCAACGGAAGAGACAAATCTGAACAGCACCATCAGCACCATGGACGCGAATATCGCCACCCGGCAGACGAATCTCACCACCGAATTGAATGCCGCCAACCAGACGCTGCAGGAAATTCCCATGCAGCTCACCATGGTCAACGAAATCTACTCCGCCATCACTGGCTACAACGAGAACCAGAATTAAAACGAATTTCCTGTAGAGCCAGTTACGGAGGAATTCTCAACGCGGTTTTTCCGTTAAGAAAGAACCGCACTTCACGTCACCCGATGTCTACACGTACAGGAAATCCGTTCCAACAAGGATTCGCGATGCGACACTACCATCAAGCAGCAATCGAAAGCGCCAACGGAGTACAACTTGTCGTCGCTCTCTATGACGGTTTGCAGCGCTTTCTCACCCAGGCCGCCGTGGCCTGCGAAGTCAAGGACGAGGCAGCACGCCGCGAGGCTGCGCGCCGCGCTCTCAACATCGTGATCCACCTGCAGGCCAGCCTGCGCATGGACGTGGGCGGCGCATCGGCCGAGCGGCTCAGCGATTTCTACGCCGCCATCTTCGCCGATGTGCTGCGTGCCTCCGCGACCGCATCGCGGCAGCTCTTTCTGAACACGGCGCGAGAGGTCCGCAATGTGCGCGAGGCCTGGCAAGTCGCCGCACAGGATCCCTCCGCACTCTCCATGATCCCGCTTGATCTGCAAACCAGGCAGGAGCAGCTCACCAAGACCATCGCCATCCGGCCATCGGCAAAGGACGACACAGCGGCTCCCGCCTGGATCGCCTGAAGAGCTTCTGAGATCTCATCCTGAACGGGATCGTCTGACGACAGTTTTCTTGGAGTGTACTGAGCAAAGCGAAGGAGCCGCAGGTTTTCTGCGTAAGCCACAACACCCGGCGTGAGCGACCAAAGGAAGCGAACTCCGTAGCTCGTGCCAAAGGCGCATGCGCCCCGGACGGCCAGTCCGTCATCCTGAGCAAAGCGAAGGATCCGCAGTCTGCCAAGCGCAAGCCGCAATAGCCGATGTGAGCGACCAAAGGAAGCGAACCCAACCACCGCGCCACCGGCGCGTCCGCCCGGATGGCTAATCCCCGGCGACGGCCAGCTCTTCTTCGAGCAACTGCTTCTCGTAGAGGTTCGCGTAGAAGTGCCCCAGGGACAGCAACTCTTCATGCGTGCCCAACTCCGCGATCCGGCCGTTCACCAGCACCGCAATCCGATCCGCATGCCGCACCGTGGAAATGCGGTGCGAGATAAAGATGGTCGTGCGATCCACCATCACCTCCCGCAGTTGCCGCAGGATGGTCTCTTCCGTATAGGTGTCCACGCTGGCCAGCGCATCGTCCAGCACCAGAATCGCGCGGATCACGTACCACCGCGCGAGCGATGGCCGTGCGCTGCTTCTGCCCGCCGGAAAGCGTAAGTCCGCGCTCGCCCACCGCAGTATCCATCCCGTGGGGAAACTCTTCGAATTCACGCCGGATGTGCGCCGCCTCGGCCGCCGCCAGTACATCTTCCATCGAAGCCTGCGGCGCCCCTAACGCAATGTTCTCGCGAATCGACTCGCTGAAGAGAAACGTCTCCTGCGGAACAAATCCGATATTCGCGCGCAGCGTCGCCAGCGGATAGTCGCGCACTGGCCGTTCGTCGACCAGCACCATGCCCGGAGCCGCATCGTACAGTCTCGCGAATCAGCCCCACCAGCGTCGACTTGCCCGACCCCGTCGGTCCCACCAGCGCCAGGCTCGTCCCTGCCGGTATCTCGAGGTTGATATCGTGCAGTACCTCCACCGGCTTACCCTCCGTGTCGGTGTAAGCAAAGGTCAGATGGCGGAACTCGATCTTGCCCTTCAGCCGTGTCTCCGGCGCCAGCGTCCTGTCTGCCGCCGCGTCATCGATCGTCGGCTTCTCGGTCATCAGCTCATCGATGCGGATCACCGAAGCCGTGCCGCGCTGTACAAGGTTCACCACCCACCCCAACGCAATCACCGGCCACGTCAGCATCATCATGTACACAGTGAAGGCGGTGAAGTCTCCCACCCGAATGCGTCCGGAAACCACCTCATGGCCGCCCACCAGCAGCGTGATGGCCAGCGACAGCCCTAGGATGAACTCGAGCGTCGGCCACAGCATGCCCATCAACTGGACCAGCCGCAGCCCACGCCGGACATTCTCCCGGTTGGCCGTCTCGAACGAAGCGATCTGCGGCTCCTCCTGCGCGAAGGCCCGCACCAACCGCGCGCCGGAAAAGTTCTCCTGCGCCTGCGCCGAAATCTCGGAGAACTGTGCCTGGATGCGCTCGAACCGCTCGTGAATCTTGCGCCCCATCGTCTGCACCAGCACACTAGCCAGCGGCAGGGGCACCAGTGCTACCAGCGTCAGGAAGGGACTGATGCGCAGCAGGAAATAGACCGCACCCACGGAGAAGACAACCGTGTTCGCGCTGTACATGATCGCCGGACCCAGCAGCATGCGCACGGCGTTCAGGTCATTCGTCATGCGCGCCATGATGTCGCCGGTGCGATGTTCGGCGTAGTAGCCGGCGGATTGCTTCTCCAGTTGGCGGAAGAGATCGTTGCGCAGATCAAATTCAATGTCGCGGGAGATGCCAATGAGGACCCATCGCGTCAGGAAAAGGAAGATACCCCTGCCGATCGAGACCAGCACCAGGAGTCCCGCATAACGCAGGATCTTCTGCTGCGTTACGCCGGTTTTCAGATCGTCGAGCGCGATTCCCAGCAGGTGCGGAAACAGGATCCAGATGGCGTTCGACAGCACCACCGAGACACCGCCCCAGAAGAAGGCGCGCTTGTAGCGCTTCAGGTAGGGAACCAGCGGCTTTAGATCGCCCAGCATCCCGCCATCCTTCTTTGCATGATTGCCGTCCCGGTCATTCCCGTCCCTGCCTTTGCTCCGCCTCAACGTATTGCGCCACGCCATTGCCGAACGACCAGTCCGGCGTCTCATTCTCCCGAAGTACGATCAGGATGTCCTCGGCACGCACCAGCCCGGTCGCGCTCATTCGCCGGGCAATCTCCCGGTACAGCGCCTGCTTCTTCTCCGTCGGTCGCCCGTGTCTCAGCGTGATTTCCACAAACACCGGATGCTCGCTCCGCGCCACGCCCAGATACCCGGGGTCGGCGATCATGTCGCCCACGGCATGCTCGCGAATCGCCACAAAGCGGTCGTTTTCCGGGATCTGGATCCCGGCGCGAAGCGCCTCATAGACCGCGTCCGCCAGTTGGCGCTTCTGCTCCCGGGTGTGTCCGGCTTCAAGGGAGAGGGTGATCAGTGGCAAGCTTCCTCCTGGTGGGCTCGGCTGACATGGACCGATGCGCGGAAAACTTTCCGCGAACCCGCATTTCCAGCATAACTTGTTGAGGCGAACAGGGTTTCTACATGAGAAACGGGTCGCCGGGGCGAAAAAGGGTAGAATGACATTTCTATTACAAAACGCTGGGAGTTTGGCCTCACCTTGGCGCCTGCGGCTGGATTCTGGCCGCGTGCGCTTTTACGCCGCTTATGTCTGATTCGATTCAGGAACGTGTTCTCAAGATCATTGCCAACACCCGGCGCATACCTCTGGAGTCGGTGCGCCCCGACAGCAGCTTCGAAGAGCTGGGCGTCGACTCACTCGACCGCCTGAACATCCTCTTCGACCTGGAGAGTGAGTTCGACATCGAGATTGATGATGAAGAGGCAAAGAAGGTTCAGAACATTCCCGAGATGATCGCGGGCATCACCCACCTGGTCGAGGCCAAAGCCAAGGCCTCCCCGGAAAGCTGACGTGCCGCGAGTCGTCATCACCGGTATCGGTGTCATCAGCGCGATCGGGCTCACACGGAATGCCTTCTGGCGTTCGCTCGTCGACGGTAAGTGCGGCGTCCGGACTGTCCCATCGCCCGATTTCGAGCAGCTTCGCTTCAAACACGCCGCCGACGTTGAGGGCTTTGTCCCGGAAGATCATCTGCCTGCCAAAGAAATAAGCCTGATGGATCGCTTCGCCCAGTTCGCCGTCGTCACGGCGAAGGAAGCGATGGCTCAATCCGGTCTGGAGCTGACCCCCGCCATGCGCGAGGACGGAGCCATCATTACCGGATCCTGCATCGGCGGACGCTCCGCGGAGGAACTCGGCTATCGCGAACTCTATATCCATAACCGCAATCGCGTGCATCCGCTCACCATTCCGCTCGGCATGAGCAACGCGGGCACCAGCCACATCTCGATGCAGTTCGGCATCCAGGGACCGTCTTACACCATCTCCACCGCCTGCGCCTCCTCCGGGCACGCCATCGGCCAGGCCTTCCACATGGTTCGCTCCGGCATCGCGCCTGTCGCCATCGCCGGTGGCAGCGAGGCCCCGCTCTACTTTGGCAATCTCAAGGCATGGGAGGCCATGCGCGTCATCAGCAAGGACACCTGCCGTCCCTTCTCCGCCGACCGCAGCGGTCTGGTGCTGGGGGAAGGCGCAGCCATGCTGGTGCTGGAGCCGCTCGAGGCCGCACTCGCCCGCGGCGCCCGGCCCATCGCCGAGATCGTCGGCTTCGGCATGTCCGCCGACGCCTGCCACATTACCCAGCCCTCCGCCGAAGGCCCGGCGCGCGCCATGCGCATGGCCTTGCGCGATGCCGGCCTCGCCCCGGAGCAGATCGGCTATATCAACGCCCACGGCACCGCGACGGAAGTGAACGACCGCACCGAGACCGCCGCCATTCGCCTCGTCTTCGGAGCACACGCGGATCATCTCGCCATCAGCTCCACCAAGTCCATGCACGCCCACACCCTCGGTGCCGCCGGCGCCATCGAAGCTGCCGCCTCCGCCCTTACCCTGGTCAACGGGATCATCCCGCCCACCGTGAACTACACCCGGCCTGACCCGGCCTGCGATCTCGACGTCGTGCCCAACACTGCGCGCACCCAGCAGGTCGAAGCCTGCCTCTCGAACTCCTTCGCCTTCGGCGGCCTCAACGCCGTCCTCGCCCTGCGCAAGTTCGCCTGACGTTCACCCGCCCTGCGAGCCAGTCCGTCGAACGGAATCCCAGAGATTCGCGTATCCAATCGCAGCCCCATCACGTCGGGCAGATTCCTATTGCCATCCAATAGAGCCCAGGGCTATCTTCATATGGGTAAGCAATAGAGAGCCACGAGCTGTCCTGACAGCTCACCGGAGCGTTCATGAGACATCTGCGTGCATGGTTGCTGCGTTGCGCCGGCCTATTTCGCAATGAGCAGGGTGGCGGCGAATTCTCGGAGGAGACTGGAAGCCCATCTCCAGATGCATATCGAAGACAATCTCCGTTCCGGCATGAATCCGCAGGAGGCGCGGCGGCAGGCGCTTATCAAGCTCGGCGGCGTGCAGCAGGTAAAAGAGAAATATCGCGAGCGCCGCAGTCTTCCCTTGCTCGAAATGCTCTGGAGCGATATCCGTTTCGGTGCGCGAGTGCTGTGGAAGAGCCGCGGCTTCACCATCGTAGCCATCGTGACGCTGGCGCTTGGCATCGGCGGCAATACCGCCATCTTTTCCATCGTCAGCGGAGTGCTGCTTCAATCCGCTGCCCTTTCGCGCAGCCCGGAACAATTGGTCGCACTGCACGAAAGCAAGCCGAACTTCGATCAGGGCTCCATCTCCTATCCCAACTTTCTCGACTGGCAGAAGGACAACCGCACCTTTTCGGCAATCGCTGTCGCTCGCGGATACGCCTTCAGCCTCACCGGCAAGGGCGAAGCGGAGCAGGTGAACGCCGAATTTGTTTCGGGCAGCTTCTTCCCGGTGCTCGGCGTGAATCCGATTCTCGGCCGTACCTTTACTCCGGCGGAGGAGCAGGCCGGTGCGGCGCCCGTCGCGCTCATCAGCGAAGGACTATGGCAGCGCAAATTCAGTTCTTCGTCCAATATCCTGGGCCAGAACATCACTCTCGACGGAAGAGACTTCACCATCGTCGGGGTGATTCCGGCGAGCTTCCATCTGCGTCTTCCCAGCTTTCGCGAGCGTGACATCTACGCCCCCATCCGGCAGTGGAACAACTCGATCCTGATGAATCGGGACGCGGGTCTGGGCTTCCACGGCATCGGCCGGCTCAAGCCCGGAGTCACGCTCGCGCAGGCCGAGGCCGATATGGATGAGGTCACGCACAATCTCGCCATCGCCTTTCCGGACGCCGACAAGGGCATCGGTGCGAGCATTGTGCCGCTGAAAGAACAGATCGTCGGCGACGTCCGGCCATTCCTTCTGGTGCTGCTCGCCGCGGTGGGATTCGTTTTGCTGCTCGCCTGCGTCAACGTCGCAAGCCTGCTGCTCGCGCGCTCCGCGGGGCGCAGGCGCGAATTTGCCGTGCGCACCGCGCTCGGCGCCAGTCGCAGACGCATTGTCTGCCAGTTGCTCACCGAGAGCCTTCTGCTCGGCATTGCCTCCGGCGCCATCGGATTGCTCCTCGCTGTCTGGGGAACCCATGCCGCTCTCGGGCTCGTGCCCGTGGCGCTGCCGCGCATCGACGAGATCGGTCTCGACTTCCGCGTCCTCGCCTTCGCGATGGCGCTCTCGCTGCTCTCCGGGACGCTCTTCGGTCTGGTGCCGGCATGGAAGACCTCGCAGGCCGATCCGCAAACCGCATTGAAGGAGGGAGGCCGTGGCGCAAGCGGAACCCACAATCGTGCCCAGAGCGCATTCGTCGTCGCGGAGATTGCCGTTGCGCTCATGCTGCTCATCGGCGCCGGGCTGATGGTCCGCAGCCTGGCGCGGCTCGCGAACGTCGATCCCGGCTTCAATCCTCGAAACGTCGTCAACTTCGGCCTGTCCTTTCCGCCTTCGATGTCGCATGCAACACCCGATCAGACCCGCGCCGCCATATCGCAATCTGGATGACAAGCTAAGTTCGACTGCGGGCGTGACGGCAGTTTCACAGGTATGGGGCGCACTGCCCATGGGCAGCGATGACGAACAGTTGTTCTGGCTCGATGGCAACACCAAACCCGCCAACGAAAGCGGCATGAGCTGGGCTGTCGATTACATCGTCGAACCCGATTATCTGAAGGTGATGCAAATCGCACTCAAGCGCGGCCGCTTCTTCACTCCGCAGGACGATGAGCACTCTCCGCTCGTCGCCGTGGTGGACGAAGTTTTTGCGCGCAAGTTTTTCCCGGGCCAGGATCCCATCGGCAAACGCATCGTCATGAATACTTCTGAAAGGCGATTGGAGATCGTCGGCGTCGTGGATCACGTCAAGCAGTGGGGGCTCGATCTTGACGACACGCAATCCCTGCGCGCCCAGTTCTATATCCCCTGCATGCAAATGCCGGACGACTTCACCGCGATGATCTCCGGGGGCACAGGAGTTGTGGTGCGTTACACGGAAACCTGGCTCCGGCCTTCGATGCCATCCGCCGCACCAGCCGCCAGATGAGCAGCCAGCAGGTGATCTACGGCGATCAAACGATGGAAAGCATCATCGCCGATTCGATCGCCCAGCGGCGCTTCGCGATGATCCTGCTCGGCGCCTTCGCAGTCATGGCTCTGGTTCTCGCCGAGCGTAGGCATCTACGGCGTCATCGCATACGTCGTCGGACAGCGTACCCAGGAGATCGGCATCCGCATCGCGCTCGGCGCGCAGTGCAAGGACGTGCTCGGCCTGGTGTTGTGGCAGGGAACACGCCTGGCACTTCTGGGCGTGGCGATCGGCATCGCAGGTGCGTTTGCGCTCACCCGTCTCATGACGGGTCTGCTCTACGGCGTGGGCGCCACCGATCCCGCGACCTTCGCCGGACTGGCGCTGCTCTTGATCGCTGTGGCGATGGCGGCATGTTATCTTCCCGCGCGAAGGGCCATGCGCGTGGATCCCGTAGCAGCCCTGCGCTGCGAGTAGTTGCTCTCCTACTCGGAACGCAGCGCCGTCAGCGGATCGATACTCGCCGCTCGCCGTGCCGGAATCATGCTGGCGCCGATCGCCACCAGCGCGATGCCGATCACTGCCATGGCCAGCGTAGCCGCGTCGTCCGGTTTCACTCCGTAAAGCGAGGAAGCCAGCGCTCTTCCTGTAAGCAGAGCGAACGGAATGCCAATCGCAATCCCGACTGCCGTCAGTATCAGGCTGTCACGCAGCACCATCCACACCACCTGCCCGCGTTGCGCGCCCACCGCCATGCGCACGCCAATCTCCACCGTGCGGTTGTTCACGCGATAGGCCAGCGTGCCGTACAGCCCCGTCGCCACCAGCACCACTCCGAGAATTGCGAAGAATCCCGCGAGCCGCGCAAACAGCAATTGATTTGAGATCGTCTCTTCGTACTGCGCACGCTGCGCCATCGGCTTCAGTAGCGGCAGATTCGGATCCATCTGTTGCAGCGCCTTCTGTGCCGCAGGCAGTATTGCCAATGGCTCGCCATGCACCCGCAGCTCCACAGCTTCCGGTCCGATGATGGGAATCTGCGCATACATCCACCACGCCATCGGAATCGGTTCTTCGTCGATGCTGCGATATTTGTGATCCTTCACCACGCCGACTACCGTTATCTGGTGTTTGCCATCGTCGGTTCCGATCTTGTGTCCCAGCGGATTCTCGTTCGGGAAGAAGCGCTTCGCGAACTCCTCATTGATGATGCCGACTGGAAGCGATGTCTCCGTATCGGAATCGGCAAAGTCGCGCCCGGCGAGGATTGGTACTCCGAGCGTGCTTGAAGAAGTCCGGCCCCGCCACATTGCTGCGCACCGTTCTTGACCCGCCATTCGCGACAACTGGGAGCTTGCCGTCCACCGTCATGTCGCTGTTGTCTGACCACCACGAACCAAGCCGCTCTTCCATGATGGTCACGGATTCGACACCCGGGAGCGCGCGCATTTTGTTTATCAGCTCCCGGTAAAACGCCTTGCCTTGCGGAATCGATTCGATGTGCGGGCTCACTCCGAAGACCACCAGACCATCCACCGGGAAGCCCAGAGGAATGTTTTGGAGGTTGCGGAGAGTGCGAACCAGCAGCCCTCCACCCACCAGCAGCACGACACACAGGGCCATCTGCAGCGTGACGATGACCTTGCCTGTCCGCGATTTGCCTGCGTCCGTATTCGATGTCGCGGCAGATGTCTTCAATGCCAGCCCTGGTCCTCCTGAAAGCGCAATCCGCAACGGCGCCAGACCGAACAGCAGCGCCGCTAACGCCAGAATGCTCAGTGTAAAGAGGAGAACAGTAGTATCTGGCGCGAGGCTCGACTCAATGTGCGCCCATGCCCCCAGGGCCTTGGTTGCTGCCGCAGCAAACAACCACGCCAGTTCGCCGCCGATCGCCACCAGCAGCAGGCTCTCCATCAGCAGTTGGCGGAACAGCTCCTTCCGCCCCGCCCCCAGCGCCATACGCACCGAGAACTCGCGCTGCCGCGTCGCATTGCGCGCCATCAGCAGCATCCCCACATTGCTCAGCGCAATCAGCAGCACCAGCCCCACCATCGTCATCAACATGCGCAAGGGCCGGCCGACCTGCGCGTCAGAGCCGGGGAAGCTCTTTGCTGCCTCCCCGCTCAGTGTGGGCCGCTTCTCTCCAGCCATCGGATTGCCCAGTCCCACATACGCCGCCGTCTGAAACACCGGCTGCAACTGCGCAATTGCCTGCGCCTTGGTCACCCCCGGAGCCAGGCGTCCAATCAGGTGCAGACACCACCAGGTCGGATTGTTGATATATGTCTTCCCATCCTCCAGGGGATTGCCCCATGCATTTAGTTCCGACCTGCTCTGCATCGGAATCCAGAAGTCGGTCGACACGCCGCCCTCGGTGCCTTCAAACCCCGCAGGAGCAATGCCCACAATCGTGATTGGCACGCCGTTCACATGTAACGTCTGTCCCAGAATCTCCGGATTGCGCGCGAACCGCGCGGTCCAATAGCTGTCGCTGATCACGCCGACGGGAGCATGGCTTGCCTCATCCTGCTCTGTAAATCCGCGCCCCCGCGCCAGCTTCACTCCCAGTCCGGAAAAGAAGCTCCCACTCACCATCTCGCCAAACGCCACTCCGGGTTGCGTTCCATAGCGCACCGCAACCTTCTGCGAGGAGAGCGGCACATACGCCATCACCTGCATCGCTCCCGTCTGCCGGCGGAGCGCATCGTAGACCGGGTAAGAGAACGTCTGAGTCGTATCGATGGTCCCCGTTTTCATCGGCGGATTGGATGTTCTCAGGTACATCACGCGCGCCGGATCGGGCACCGGCAGCGACCGCAGCAGCACGGCATTCATCACGCTGAAGACCGCCGTGTTGGCGCCAATGCCGAGCGCCAGGGTCAGCACGCACACCAGCGTGAATCCCGGTTTCTTTCTCAGTTGGCGAATCGCATAGCGCAGGTCATTGAAGAGTGCAGGCATCCCTTGTCTCCTGAAGCTCGACAAAGATCGAACTAACCTCATCGGAGCAAGCTCATGGCCAATGACGCGGCCTCAGTCCGCTCTCTAAGTAGTTGATGAATCGATGCCTAGGCCAAACCGGAGCTGCCGCGCCTGTCCAGATTCGAAACTCTCGCGTTCGAATCCGGACAACGTCGCCTCATCTCGCCGCCTACGCCTGCCGCTCTCGGCGAACGCGCTTGACCCTGCGAGCGAGCCAACCTACCATTTGGCCACCACCCAAACAATGGAAACCACGCGGCAATTTGTTGGCGAGGTGATCGGCAACTACCGCGTTCTGGCGGAGTTGGGCAGCGGCGGCATGGGCACCGTCTATCGCGCCCAGGACACACGCCTCGATCGTCAGGTTGCCCTGAAGCTGCTGCCGGATGCCTCGCTCTTCGAGAAAGACTCCATCGACAGGTTCCGCCACGAGGCGCGCGCTGCCTCCAGCCTCAATCACCCCAACATCTGCACCGTCTACGACGCCGGAGACGACAACGGCGTGCCGTTCCTGGCGATGGAACTGCTCGAAGGCCAGACCTTGGGCCAGATGATCGCCTCCCATGCCATGCCCACGGAAACGATCCTGCGGCTCGGCATCCAGGTCTGCGATGCGCTCGAGAGCGCTCATGAGAAGGGCATCGTGCACCGCGACATCAAGCCCTCCAACATATTCGTCACCGAGCGCGGAGACGCCAAGCTGCTGGATTTCGGCGTGGCGAAACGTCTGCAACCGAGTCTCGGAGCGACCGATGCCACCCTGCCCACCTCGCTGACGATGAAGGGCCAGCTGCTCGGCACGGCGCCCTACATGTCACCGGAACAGTTACAGGGCAAACCGGTGGATGCCCGCAGCGACCTCTTTTCCCTGGGAGCGGTCTTCTATGAGATGGCGACCGGCCTTCAGGCCTATCGCGGAGATTCCGTAGCGACCATCGTCGCCGAAATTCTTCGCGGCGAACCGCGCTCGGTAAGAGTCCCTGAACCCCGAAATCCCCGGAGAACTGCAGCGCATCATCCGCAAGGCACTCGAGAAAGATCCGGCCGACCGCTACCAGTCTGCGAAGGAGGTGATGATCGACCTCCGTCGCGCCCAGAGGGATCTCGACGCACCTCATGAGACAGAAAAATTCACGAGATCCTCCACGTCCATCTCTCGTCGACACTCGGGACTCTTCTGGTGCGGAGCCTCGGCGCTCCTGGCTGCCATCGTGCTTGGCATTGCCATTTGGCTGACTCCGTCGCCCGTCTCCGGCTCGCTTGACTCGAAACAAATCACCTTTTCCGCTGTACCCAAGGACGGCCCCATCTTCACGGATGGCGCGCGGCTCTACTTGGAGGGCCACGGTCAGCCGTCGGAGATGGCCGTAGCCGGAGGAATGATTGCCCCGATACCGTCTCTGCAAGACCTGTCCTTCATGGACATCACCCGGGACGGAGGCAATGCCCTGACCTGGAGGTCCGATCCGAATGACAACGTTGGACTCGGTTCGCTCTTTGTCTCTTCGATCCTTGGCGAGCGCCCGCGCCGCCTCAACGATCATCTGGCGCAGGTGGCGCGCTGGTTTCCCAATGGGCAATCCATCGCATTCGCCTACATGGGAACTCTGTATACCTGTGATGCTGATGGGTCGAATGTCAAAAAGCTCTTGAGCACGACCCAGTTCATCCAGGATATGAACATCTCGCCGGACGCGAAGGAGATGACGCTCTCGATCTCCGCCGATGAGCAACAGCCACCCAGGCTATGGAAGGTAAATGCGGACGGGACCAATCTGCAGCCAGTGATGCTCGGCGGCCCGCAGAGGAGAAAGGAATTCGCCGGGCAGTGGACGCCCGATGGCAGGCACTTTGTCTTCATGTCCGACCGCCAGGGGCTCGTCAACCTCTATGAGCTCGTCAAGCCGCGCTGGTTTGAGTTCTGGAGAAAACCGATGCCGGTTCGTTTGACAGGAAATCAGATCGACATTCGGGCATTTGTGCCGTCGCGCGACAGCCAAACGCTCTTTGCGCTGGGCGGGATGGATCAGGGGCTGATGCAGGTCTTCGATCCGAACACTCACAAATTCGTACCGTTTCTCGATGGCATCGCGGCGCGGGATTTCATTGTCTCTCCCGACCGCCAGTGGATGGTCTATGCCGAGTACCCAAGCGGCCACCTATGGAAGAGCAAGCTCGACGGCACTGGGGCCTGGCAGTTGACCAACACCTACGCAGCCATGGAACAGTGGTCGCCGGATGGGAAGTGGATCGTTTACTCGGACTGGCAGAAAATCTACAGAATCTCGGCTGATGGTGGCGTACCTGAAAGAGTGACGGAGACTGGTAGCAATCAGATAACTCCCACATGGCTGCCGGGAGGTGGATCGATCGCCTTCAACTACTACCCATTTCCCGATCATGCTCCAACCTCCATTCAGATCGTGGATCTGGCCACCCATAAGGTCTCCGCCATGCCCGGCACCGAGGGCTACTATCTGCCTTCATGGTCGCCCGACGGCAAGTACATGGTGGCCATCGCGGTGCATCCCTCGCGCATGATGCTCTACACCGCCGAGACGAAGACATGGCGCGAGCTGAAGAGCTTCGATGTCCCGTGGGGTTATTGGGCTTGGTCGCGCGATAGCAAATCTCTTTACACGGCGCTGGTCGACTATCAGAAGGGCATGTACCGGCTCTCCGTGCCGGATGGGAAATGGGAGAAAATGGGGGGCATGGAGCGCCTCGACCTGCGCGATCGCGATTCCTTCGTCAGCCTGACGGCCGACGGCAGGCCCGCAATCATGAGCCACACCGGCGTCGCGCAGATGTACGCGCTTCACTGGCCGCACTGAGTCGGCCTGGCGTCACGCGATGATATTCAAAAATCTGCGCGGATCGATCTCCGCTCCCGGGAAGGTGAGATTCAGGTCGCGCGCGCCGATCTGTTTGAACGCCGCCTCCGCCAGCACCTGCCGGAAGTCCGTCGTCACCGCCAGATCGCGCCCTTCATTCAACTGCTCCGGCGCCAGTCCCGGCCAGCGTCCGTAGACGCGTCCACCCTTCACCGGTCCACCCATCACGAACATCACGTTGGCATGGCCGTGGTCCGTGCCGCGCGTGCCGTTCTCCCGCGCGGTGCGGCCAAACTCCGACATCGTCACCACCACCACGTCCTCTGCCTGCGTTCCCATGTCCGTCCAGAACGCGGCGAGCGATTGCGAAAACTCTCTCAGCCGCTCTGCAAGCTGCCCATTCACGCTGCCTTCGTTCTGGTGATGATCCCAGCCGCCGACATCGGCAAACGCCGCCTCCACACCCAGATTCGCCTTCAGCAATTGCGCAATCTGCTTCATGCTGTCGCCAAACCCGCCCTTCGGATACTCGCGCACCCGGCGCGGGTGTATATCGCGCGGGGTCCGCTGCCTGCGAGCATCTTCGTCGCTTCAAACATCTCCTGTCCCGCGCCGCGCAACGCCGCATCGGCCGACTGTCGTCATAGATGACCTTCAAAGCTCGCATTCGCCGTCGTCGCCGCGGACCGCGCCCGCCAATGCGAAAATCGCGTAGGTTATTCAGCGCGAGCGCCGGAACTCTGCCCTCCAGCGTGCGCGGCATCTGCGCCGTCAGCGCAACCGCGCGAAACGGAGTCTCCGCCGCGCGCCGCCGCTCATCTTCTGCCTGCAGCGCGCGATTCAGCCATCCGTCTTCCGTCGCCTTCACGCCCGGCGTGCCGGACTCCATATAGTCCTGCGCATCGAAGTGCGAGCGCGTCATGTCCGGCGAGCCCGCCGCATGCACAATCGCCAGGTGCTTCTGCTCCCACAGCGGCTTCAGACTCGCCATCGCCGGATGCAGTCCGAAAAATCCATCCAGATCGAGAATCTGTTGCTGCGGAATGGCGATCGTCGGCCGCATCTGGAAATAGGAAGGTTCGGCGTGCGGGACGACAATATTCAGCCCATCCGCCGCGCCGCGCTGAAAGATCACCACCAGCTTCTTGCGACTCGCGCTCGCCGCCGTCGCCTGCGCCATCACTGCGCGCGTCAGGAAGCTCGGAATCGCCGCCGTGCCCACCAGCGCCAGGGCTCCGTTCTTCAAGAAAGGCTCGCCGCTGAATCTTCAGACCCATACCCTCACCTCTCGACCCATGACTACCGCCGCTGAAAATCCGGCGATCCCAGCAGCAGCGCCGCGGCCAACGTCGACTCGCTTCACCGGCAGCGTTGCCGCCGCAGCGTCGGCGCAAAGGGATCGTGCCCGCCTTTGCCCGCTCGTCCTTTGCTGAACGCGGCAACCGTGATCGGCGTCGTCTGCGTCGACTCCATCTCCTCAGCACCACGTCGTGCGTATGCGGCGCAACCCGCCCATCCAGCAACGTCTCTTCCAGCGTCAACTCGTCGTGTTCCGCGGCCTGCGCGGTTCCTCCTCAGGAATCGTCACGCTGACCCCCGGAAAGCGATTCGCCGTCAGCGCCAGCGCAAAGTTCATCCGCGCCAGCAGCGCCTCCGCTCCCAGCCACGGATCGGCCTTCAGCGAATATCCATTCGGCTGCTGCACTCCATACAGCGGCATGCCCAGCCGGTCCAGCGCCGCCGCCAGCGCCGTCGCGTTCTCCACATTCGCGTCGGTCGCGCGCAGCGACGACACGACAAACTCCAGCGGCGTCTTCAGCTTGGCGCGATACGCATTGCGCGACCAGAACTCCGGCGAGTGAAACATGGTGCTCAGCACCTGCCGGATGTCGCCATGCGTCTTCAGATACGTCTTCGTCATGCGATCGACCAGCGACTTCGGCGGCGTATCGCTCACAAACTCCATCGCCAGCTTGGTCGAGAGAAAGCGCGCGGTCGCCGGACTCGTCGCCAGCATATGCAGCACCTCCATGCCTTCGCCTCTCCATGCTCTCCAGTTCCGTCTTCATGAATCGTGTGCCCCAGCACAACCTTGTCGCCCGGCTCATGCCGACGCCCATTGAATTCGAAGCCGAACTCGAAGCCGTAGCCCTGCTGCTTGCTCTCCGTGCCCCAACCCGTCAGCACCTTCGCCACTTCCGTCACGTCCTGCTGCGTATAGCCGCCGTTCACGCCCAGCGTGTGCAGCTCCATCAACTCGCGCGCGTAGTTCTCATTCAGTCCCGGCGCCGATTTCTTCTGCCGGGCATTCGCGCCCGCCCGCATCGCGGCAATCGAATGCGGCCCGATGCTCTGCTGGTTGTCCAGATACACCAGCATCGCCGGCGAGTGCGCCACCGCCACCAGCAGGTCTTCGAACTTGCCCATCGCGTGCGGACGAATCACGTCCCGCTCATAGTTGGCGAGGTACCACGGCATCTCGCCGTTCTTGCGCAGATAGACGTTGAAGTGGTTCGACCAGAAATCGGTCATCACCTCCTCAAGCTGCCGCTCGCTATAGACGGCGCGCATCAGCTTCTCTTCCTGCAACTCCTCGGTCACCAGGCGATTCGGCGCCACCAGCGCCAGCAGCATCTCTTTCTCCTCCGGCGTCATGCCCGCGACGAGTTGCTGCCGCTGGCGGACCAGTCATCCCCTGGATCATCGGCCGTACCATGCCCGGCTGCATGGCCAGCACCGCACTCCAGCGTTGCGCGACAGGCATTTGCAGCAGGCTCGCAATGTTCATGACTTGGTTGAAGTTCGATCGCGTAGCAGCCATTCCAGAAGCCATTTGCGTAGTGCTACCTTCGCTTGTCTGGCCCGCAACCGGAGTCTGCTGCTTGTTCTCTTTTCGCTGGCGGAAGTTGGCCAGTTCGTTCGCATAAATCGCCCGCTCCACCGGATCGGCCGGAATGCCAATCCGTCCCGCGTCCACCTGCCGGATCAACGCAGGCGGCGGATATCGCCGGATCAGTTCATCTGTACTCAGCCGCATGGCCGGCAGGGCATTGAGCTTTACCTCCAGCGCCGCATCGTCGATCCGCTCCGGATGAAGCTGCTGGTCGATCCAGCGCTCCACCCCGATCTTCTCCACGCGCTCCACATCGCCCGGCCGCGGCCCAAAGGTCAGTCTGTCCAGCGCATGTTCTGCGCGCTCGCGCTTCGTCAGCGGGATGGTCTTGGTTACGGCGTGGGTCTTCGCGCCTGCCTCGCCGGGAATCGCCAGGCACACCAGGCTCACCGCCAGCAGGCCAGCCGTCTTAGCGGTCGATCGAAGGACATTCATGCGCATTGCCGCCACAGGATGAAGAGAGGCTAAGTGTCCAGACCAGCTTGCAAGCGTGAAAGTTGCGCGGGAGCGCTCATTTTCCGGACTTTTGTGCCAGATCACGCTGTCCAGATCAGGTTGCCCAGATCAGGCTGTCCAGATCAGGCCCGTTCCTGAATAGAGTCTTCAAGTTGTCCGCATTCTTCCGGCTAAAGCGGGTTCTGCGATCGCAACCACGCCGCCGATCGTTCGATCCCCTCGGCCAGCGACACGCGCGGGGCAAACCCGAAATCCTCGCGCGCCCGCAGCGCCGGAAACTCCTGGTCCCGCCCCAGCAGATACACCGCATGCCGTGTCAGCAGCGGACGACCGGAGAGCTTCAGCATCCGGTGCGGCACCTCCATGGTTCGTCCCAGCGCTTTCGCCACCGGGAAGGGAAGCGTCAGCCATGGATGGCTGTAGCCCAGGGCATCCGCTAACGCATTCGTGTATGCGCGCCAGGTTGCGCCTGTGCCATCGGTGATGTTGTAGACGCGCCCAAGCGCAGCCGGGCTGGCGGCAGCATCCATCATCGCCGTCGCCACATTGTCCACATACGTGAAGCCACCACGCGCGCGGCCGCCATCGATCAGCAGCATCATTCTCTGGCGCAGCATCGCGGCAATCTCCACCACAAAGTCCTTGCCGCGCGGCCCATAGATCGTCGCCGGCCGCACCACCGTCACCGGCAACCCATGCTCGCGATGCGCGCGCCACACCGCTTCTTCGCCCTGGATCTTCGTCCGGTTGTACGGCAGTCCCACATCTTGCCGCAGCGCGCTTTCGTCGCAAGGCACCCGCGGATACCCGTACACATCCGTCGTGCTTACATGCACGAACCGCTCCACCGAGTCCGCGCGCACCGCCGCATCCAGCAGGCTCTGCGTCCCCATCACGTTCGCGGCGATATAGGTTTGAATCGGCGCCCAATCCGTCGAGCAGGCGGCGCAATGATAGATCACGCGCACCCCCCGCACCGCTTCCGCAAGCGCAGCGGCATCGTCCAGGCCGCCGCGCACAATCTGTATGTGCAAATGCGACAGATGCCGTAGGTCGGACGACGCACGCGCCAGCACGCGCACCTGCTCGCCGCGCTCCACCAGCATCTCCGCCAGCCGCCCTCCCAGGAAGCCGCTCGCTCCCGTAACCAGCACTGTTACGGGATCACCAGGCACGAGTCCTCGCAAAACAAAAGGTTGTCATTCTGAGCGGAGCGAAGAACCTGTGATTCGTATGGTCACCCACACAAGCAGGCGTGGGCGACCAAAGGAAGCGAACCCGACAGAACGCGCCGAAGGCGCATCTGCTTGGACGGCAGGTCCCCTGGACGGCCAGTCCTCAGCTCGCCAGCTTGCCGAAGACGTCCAGGGCAAACTCCAGCTGCTCGCGTGTATGTCCCGCCGTCACGCACAACCGCAGCCGTGGCGCGCCCTGCGCCACCGCCGGGAAGAGCACCGGCGTCGCCAGGATGCCGAAGTCGCGCAGCCGCCGCGCCGTCAGCGCCGCGGAAGGCTCATCCTTGTAAATCACCGGGATCACCGCAGTTTCGGACAGACCAGTGTCGTAACCCAGCTTCTGCAGCCCCCCGCGCAGGAACTGCGCATTCCGCTGCACGCACGCTACGCGCTCCGGCTCATCCTTCAGCACGGCCAGTGCTTCTTTCACTGCTGCAATCGCCGGCGCAGCCATGGCGCCGGAAAAGATAAACGGCGCCGAGGCATGCTGCAGGAAGATGCAAAGCTGCAGCGACCCGGCAACGAAGCCGCCATTCGACGGAATCGCCTTCGCCAGCGATCCGGTCCAGATATCCACGTCGTTCGTATCCACCCCGAAGTGCTCGTCCGTCCCGCGCCCGAATCTGCCCAGCGTGCCCGAGGCATGCGACTCATCCACCAGCAGGAAACAGCCGAACTCCTTCTTGATCGCAATCAGCTCCGGCAGAATGCAGATGTCGCCGTCCATCGAAAACACGCCGTCGCTGATGATCAGGGTGCGGTTCGCCGTGGGTCCGTTCTGGATCTCGTGCCGCAGGCTCTCCGGATCGTTGTGCTTGAAGCGCTGAATCTGCACTCCGGCCATCTTGCACGCGTCCAGCAGGCTGCGATGCGACAGCGTATCCATGATCACGCGATCCGCCGGTCCAAACAGCGATGCGATCACCGCCACATTCGCCAGGTAGCCCGAGCTATAGGTAATCGCTGCTTCCGTCCCCTTGTACTCGGCGACGGCGCGTTCCATCTCCGCATGCAGGTCCAGCGTGCCCGTCAGCAGGCGCACACCGCCTGTCCCCGTGCCGTACTGTTCCAGAGCGTCCATTGCAGCGCGTTGCACCCGCGGATGCCCGATCAGCCCCAGGTAGTCATAGGACGACAGCATCAGCATCTGATGGCCGTCCGCCGTCACCATCGGCCCAGGTCGGCCCTCCAGCGGAATCTGGAAGGGATACGCGTCCACGGAGCAGGCCAGCGCCGTACTTTCAAACAGCCGGCGCGCCCGCGGGTCCAGCAGGTCATTTTTCTTGAAACCGCACTTCGTCCCTTGGGCAAAGTACTGATCGAACATCGCGCCCGATGAGGAGGAAAACGATTTGGCCGGTGTTTCGCTGACGGAGACCGCGGGATTGTCCATGTGTGGTGTCCGATTTTAGTGCATACCTTCGGGATTGCCTAGCACGGAAACCTGTTACCCTGCGTGACGAACCAGGCTCATCTCATGCGTATCGTCATTCCCGGCGGCAGCGGACAGGTAGGTCATCTTCTCGCGCGCCACTTTCATGCGCAGGGCCACATAGTCACGGTGCTCTCACGTCGTGTGATGCCTGCTCCGTGGTCGGTGTTGCCGTGGGATGGCCTTACCCCAGGGGCTTGGGTCGATGCGCTCGAAGGCGCGGACGCCTGCATCAATCTCGCGGGCCGCAGCGTGAACTGCCGCTACACCGCTGCCAACCGCCGCGCGATGTATGACTCGCGCATTCTCTCCACGCGTCTGTTGAATCAGGTCATCTCCACCCTCCATGGGCCGCCGCGCGTCTGGCTCAATGCCAGCACCGCTACCATCTATCGTCACGCGCTCGACCGTCCGATGGACGAGACAACAGGCGAACTCGGAGGCGGCGAGGCAGATGCACCGCGCCGATGGGACTTCTCCATCCGCATCGCAAAAGACTGGGAAGAAGCATTCTTTGCCACGCCCACACCCGCCACGCGCAAAGTCGCGCTGCGCAGCGCCATCATCTTCAGTCCCGATCGCGGAGGTCCATTCGCGCTGCTCTCGCGCCTCGTGCGTCTCGGTCTGGGCGGCGCCAACGGATCAGGGCATCAGTTCGTCTCGTGGATTCATGACGCGGACTTCGTGCGCGCTGTCGATCTGCTGCTCACCGGCGACTCCTCGATCATCGGGGATTCGACCACCGGGGATTCTTGGACCGGGGTCGTCAATCTTGCTGCGCCGCATCCGCTGCCCAATCGTGACTTCATGCAAGCACTGCGCAAGGCCTGGGCCGTTCCTGTCGGGCTGCCCGCGGCGAGCTGGATGATTGGTGCGGCAGGCCTGCTCCTCCGCACGGAATCGGAATTGGTGTTGAAGAGCCGGCGCGTCGTGCCCGGCCGCCTGCTCCATGCCGGTTTTCACTTCCAGTGTCCCGACTGGCCGGCAGCGGCTCGCGATCTGGTCGCCCGCTACAGTAACAGGAGCGCAACGGCCAGTCTGTCAGCCTGAGCGCAGCGAAGGACCTGCAGTTAGCAAGGCCACCCACGCAACCCGGCGTGAGCGACCAAAGGAAGCGAACCCGGTAAGCGCGCCGCAGGCGTCTCCCGCCCGTACGGCCAGTACCGGACGGTGAGTCCGCGTCCGAAAATGGCCAGACACGGCGGATCACACGGGTGCACACTGAACAAGTGATGCACTCCGTACTCGACCATTTCGCCCCTTCTGACGCCACAAAGCTCGATCCTGTTCTGCTTGATCAAGACGTCTGCTATCGCGCCCTCGAGACGCGCGATGCGCGCTTTGATGGACGCTTCTTCACCGCCGTCACCAGCACCGGCATCTATTGCCGTCCCATCTGCCCCGCCCGCACCCCGATGCGCAAGCACTGCCGCTTCTTCTCGACCGCCGCCGCCGCCGAGCAGGGTGGATTTCGCGCCTGCCTCCGCTGCCGTCCCGAGATTGCCCCGCAGTCGCCCGCATGGCGCGGCACTGCAAGCACCGTCAGCCGCGCCATGGCGCGCATCGCGGAGGGCGCGCTCGACGGTCCCCGAGCCTCTGTCGAGCGTCTCGCCGAAACTCTCGGCGTGGGCGAGCGTCAGCTCCGCCGCCTCTTCGACCAGCACATCGGCGCATCGCCCCTGGCAGTTGCGCAAACCCGCCGCGTGCTCTTTGCCAAGCAGCTCCTGCATGACACGCGCCTGCCCATGGCCTCGGTCGCCATGGCCGCGGGCTTCGGCAGCATTCGCCGCTTCAATGACACCTTCCTCACCCTCTACAAACGGCCGCCCAGCCAGCTTCGCCGTCGCTCTATCACGGCGTCCTCCGCCGCTCCCTTGGTCCTGCGTCTCTCCTATCGCCCGCCGTTCGACTGGAACGCGCTGCTCGCCTTCTTCACGCCGCGCGCCATCCCCGGTGTGGAAGAGGTCCGCGACGGCACCTATCGCCGTGTCGTCCGGGTTGGCAGCCCTACAGGCGATCACATAGCGATCGTCGCCGTCAGTCACCTCCCCGCGCGCAACGCGCTCCAGGCAGAGATCACGTGCGACTACGTCCAGGCGTTGCCCGTCATCGCATCGCGTCTCCGCCGTGTCTTCGACCTCGATGCCGACACCGAGACCATCGCGCGCCACCTCTCGCGCGATCGTGCACTTGCCCCGACAGTGCGGCGTCAGCCCGGTCTCCGCGCACCCGGCGGATGGGAGGCTTTCGAAATCGCCGTCCGCGCCATCCTCGGCCAGCAGATCAGCGTCGCCGCAGCGCGCGGTCTCGCTGCGAAGCTGGTCCAGCTCGCGACCAAGCCGATCGCACTCACCAACCCCACCATTACGGACGCCACCCTTACCCACGCGTTTCCCACCGCGCAACAACTCGCTGCGGCTGATCTCAGCGCGCTCGGCATGCCTGCCGCACGCCGCACCGCGCTCCAGTCGCTTGCGCGTGCCGCGATCGTCCAGCCCAATCTCTTTGAGACTGCCAACACCCTGGAGGAGACCATCGCGCGTCTGCGCGCCGTTCCCGGCATCGGCGAGTGGACCGCGCAGTACATCGCACTCCGCGGCCTGCATCATCCCGACGCCTTTCCCGCCTCCGACATCGGCATCCTGCGCAACGCCGAGCAGATATTCGGCACGCCGCTCACCCCCGCGTCGTTGCTCGCGCGCAGCGAGCGGTGGCGTCCCTGGCGCGGCTACGCAGCGCAGCATCTCTGGTCCGCAAGCCACGCCGGCATCAAGCCACGCAGGAAGCCATCCCGCGCCACAGCATCGCGCATGCCCAACGCCGGGCAGACAATGCCCACCCCATCCCGCCTCGCTTCGTCCGCAGGCCTCGCAACAGGAGGGACACTATGACCGTCAGAACCGAATTCCTCACCGACTCGCTCGACACCCCCATCGGCCAGCTCAACTATGTCTGCGATGCGCAAGGCGCGCTTCGCATGATCGACTGGTCCGACCATGAAGCGCGCGCGGCCCGTTTGCTCGACATCCATTACGGCAAGGGCGGCTACATGCTTACCAAACGTCACAATCCTTTTGACCTGACCATGCGTCTGGCCAGCTACTTCAACGGAGAGATCCACGCCATCGACGGCATCCCCACCGCCACCGCGGGCACCGTCTTCCAGCGCGAAGTCTGGCGCGCCCTTCGCGAAATCCCCGCGGCCGAGACCATCAGCTACGGCGAGCTCGCCCGGCGCATCGGCCGTCCCCGTGCCGTCCGTGCGGTTGGTCTCGCAAACGGTTCCAACCCCGTCGGCATCGTCGTGCCCTGCCACAGAGTCATCGGCGCCAACGGTTCACTCACCGGCTACGGCGGCGGCCTCCATCGCAAAGAGTGGCTGCTCGCGCACGAGCGCGCCCACACACCGCAGTCAGACTCAAAATCGAGTCAGCCGCAATTGGCCTTCGCAGATCAATGAAGAAAATTCGGCGAAGAAAATTCGGCGCGCCGGCAGAACGAGCCGTCCCGAGCGAAACGAAGGGTCCGTGATTCTACGCGTGTCCACATTGCTCAAGTGAGCGACGAAAGGGAGCCAACCCGGCCATCCGCGCATACGCCCGTACGGCCAGTACTTACGGCTGAAAGACCAGCCGTCCCTCGCGCTCCGGAGCGTTCCACAACCTCTCGACATCGCGCATTGCCACCGCCTTTATCTTCGCGACAAACGGTGTCTTCGCCGCCTGCTCAAAGAACTTCGCCAAGCGCCGCAAATATCTCCTGCATCGACGCGCTGCCGAATCCGCTCCCCAGCAGCTCCACACCGGAGCTGCGCAGCGTCGCGCCTCCCAGCGTGATCGTGGCGCCCGCCATCTGTCCGATCTCTATATAGCGGATCCGCGGCGCGGCATGACTCAAACCCTTCTGCGCAATCGCTGCGAGCACGCACTCCGCCGGCTCGCCCCACAGGTAGTCGAGCACCACATCCACCCCATGCTCCACAATCTCGTTGCGAAACGCCGCCACCAGCGCATCGTGCGACTGTTCGAGCGGGATCACCGCGTCCGCTCCCAGTTCCAGCGCCGATGCCAGCGCCTGCGCATTTCTTCCCGCCGCAATCACGCGCCGCGCACCCAGCCGCTTCGCAATCTGCACCGCAAGCAGTCCCGCCGATCCCGTCGCGCCCAGGATCAGCACACTCTCGCCAGCCACAAACTTGGCGCGAAACTGCAGCGCCACCCACGACGACATCCCCGGATTCGCAAGCCCCGCCGCCGTCACCGCGTCCAGTCCGTCCGGAAGCCGCATCGACAATGCGGCTTTCGTCACCGCGCGCTCTGCAAACGTGCCAAAGGGCGGCCGCGAGACGCCGAAGTACACCCGCGTCCCATCCTCCAGCCGGCCCACGCCATCTACTCCGGGAATGAACGGCAGCACGCCCGTGCTCCCATAGTGCGATCCGTTGGCCAGCGATTTCACAATCTGGTGCAGCCCGGCCGCTTCCACCTGGATCAGCACCTCACTCGTCTCCGCCACCGGATCGGCAAACGATCCATAGCGCGGCGCCTTTGCAAACGACTCCACAATCACAGCGTTCATCGCCATCCCTCGCCGGGAGCGTTCGTTCCATCACCCATCGGACGAACATCTCCCCCAAGGAAAGCCTACATGGCAAAGGCGCACGGGGCATTTCCTGACGATGAAAGACCGTTGCATCGCTAGTAGCGGGAAAAGTTCACCTCGATGTTGATCGGACACCGCGACAGGCTCGCCCTCTTTCATCGCAGGCTTGAAGCGATACTGGCGAACTGCGTCCATCGCCTGCTCATCGAAATCCGCCGACAGAGACCGCGCCACATTGAGACTCTCGGGCATGCCCTTGCTGTTTACGATCAGACTGACACAGAGATGCCACGCCAGCCGGCCTTGCGTGTCTCCTTTCCTGCATTCTTCGGAAATTCGGCATCCACCGAATAAGTCAACACGGGCGCGCTCACATCGCCGCCAACCTTGTAGACCTTCTCCGGTGTCGTCCCTGCCGCCGCGCCATCCTGCGGCGTCACATCGAACGACAGCGCCATCGCCGTCCCTGCGCCAACCATCAGCGCGCAGGCCGCCACCGTCGCCATCGCAATCTTTCGCGTTCTGCTCACCGCCGGTAAATCCATCGTCAATCGCATAATCCGTTCCTCCAATATGTCGGCATCGAAGACTCCGATGGCCTGGCGTTGCGGTTCGCATAGACAGGTCGCGCTGCGGCCCGGGCCATCGCCGTAGCCAGCCGCAGCAGGGAAGCCGCATACTCCGGCCGGCCGCCCACGGCGCCAGCCGCCATCTCGTCGCACACCAGCTCGCGCGTCTCCGCGATCCGCCGCCGCATTAGCCAGCATGCCGGGTGATACGAAACCACCGCAGCGGCATATTCGTAGAAAAGATTCTTCGCGTAGTCTCGCCGCGCGATGTGCGCGCACTCATGCGCCAGCGCCGCGCGGGCATCTTCGGAGCCATCCGGCGCAAAGAATCCTTCCGGCACCAGCAGCAGTGCCCGCCGCAAGCCCAGCACCACCGGTCCGCGCGTCTCGGCAGAGCAGTGAATCTCCGGCGCCGTTACACCGAACCGGAGCGCCGCGCCTTCCACCAGCGCATGCCGCTGCAGGGTCGAGCGTCAGCGCCGCAGCCCGCTGCGCCATCGCGCGGGTGCGCCGCCACCGCCATAGCAGCCGCGACACACAGAACAGCACCGCCAGCAGATACACCCCGGCCAGCATCTCCAACAGCAATGGCGAAACCGCTCCAGTGCTCGACCCTGGCGGCAATCATCGAATACGTAACCGTCGCCGTTCCACCAGCCGCATGCGCATCCGCATGGCTGAACCAGCGGATCAGCGTCTCAACCGGCAGCAATGGCAGCGCCGCTCCCGCCAGCAGCGCCCCCACCCACATCCGGTGCTGCGCCAGCGGTCCAACCCTGCGCAGCAGCCGGTCGCCCAGCCACGCGATCGCGCCAAGAACCGCCAGCGACACCGCGGAGTGCACGAGATAGCTCACCAGCCATCCACTCACCTGGTCAAAAGTTCATGCATCCCGGTCTCATGCATTGCGGTCCCTCCCACGCGGGTTCTTCTTCGCAGCCTTCGCCGCATCCACGCGCTCGGCCAGCTTCGCCAGCCGCCCCGCGTCCAGTTGCCGCGACTTCACCAGGCTCATCACCAGCTCTTCCGGCGACCCGCCGAACATCCGGTCCACCAGATCCGCCACCGCGGTGCCCAGCGTCTTCTCTTCGGTAACAGCGGCGCGATACTCAAACGCGCGTCCGCGCAGCCGCCGCGTCACCCGGCCTTTGCGTTCCAGCACGTTCAGCATCGTCTGCACCGTCGTGTACGCCAGCTCGCCGTCCAGCTCCTGCTGCACCGCCTGCACCGGGCTCGGCCCCAGCCGCCACAACACCTGCATGATCTTCAGCTCCAGCGGTGTCATCCCCGCCGAACCGCCCCCGGACCCACCCCTGCGTCCCGCCATACAATCTCCTAATAAAATAGGAAATTAAAACAGCTCAGCGATCATTGTCAACTAAAAAAATAGGAGACGAGGCAGAAGTCGCTGTCCTGAATTCCGGTTGCCGATCGATTTGCTCAAACCAGCAGACCGCAAGCCTCAGTAACCCAGTGCCGAAGGGCCATCTGGGCGGTCCGTTTGAGTTCCGCCTTTGTCGAACCATTTGCTGCCTGGATGGATAGACCGGCGAGGATCGAGGAGAGATACCGGGTATAGTCGTCCACGTTGACGTCCTTGGACAACTCTCCGCTCTTTCGCGCCTTTAGAAAGCGATCCTTCATGGCAACTTCATTCTGTCTCCGTATCTCCGTCATGAGATCTCTCGCCGGGGCAGCGTCTACGCTGCAGCCCATCGCGCCCGCCAGCGTCATACAAGTCGGCGGATGGCCCGGGAGCGGTGAGAAACGCAACTGTATTGTCAAAGAGCGCACGAATCACCTTTTCGAGAGTCGGTTCCTCCAGCGCCCTCGTTGCGTATTGCGCCCGGGTCTCCAGATAGCGCTTCACCGCGAGTCGAAAACAAGGCATGCTTGTCACCGAAGGCCGCATAGATGCTTGAAGGGTTGAGGCCCATCGCCTGGGTAAGATTGGTCATGCGAAGTGCCCTCAAAGCCCCGCTCCCAAAAAAGCAGCATCGCTGCCTCAAGTGCCGCGTCCTTGTCGAAGCTGATCGGTCGTCCCGTCTTTCCGTTCCCGGTTTTCATTCGTTTGCTCGCCACTCTTGGTATTAGAGCTCAGAATCGTGAATCCGATGCGCCTTCGCCACATCTGTAGTGAATGTTACGCATATGCGCACATTACAGGGTCAAAGGAGACGAAATGCTCGTGTCTAAGAAAAGCGAACGAATCATTTTGGTGACAGGTGCTACCGGTCGGCAGGGAGGCGCCGTGTACAAGCACCTGCAAAAGAAGGGATTCAAGTTGCGCACGCTGGTGCGGGACCCCGATAGCAACAAAGCACGTCAGCTGATGGGGCATGGGAAGGAAGTATTCCAGGGAGGCTTCGATGATCCCGACAGCTTGCTGCGCGCGATGGATGGTGTGCACGGCGTATTCTCCGTTCAGCCCTACACGGTCAATGAGATCCAGGACGGAGTAGCGGTCATCGAGGCGGCGAAAAGGCGGGGCGTCAGCCATTTCGTTTACAGCTCAGTAGCTTCGGCAGACGAAGAGACAGGCCTTCCTCACTTCGAAAGCAAAGTCAAAGTGGAAGAGCATCTGCGATCGAGCGGCTTGCAATACACGATTGTGCGGCCCGTCTTCTTCATGGAGAACTGGCACAGAGGGTTCGGCGAGTCGATTCGGGACGGGCAACTCCAGCAGCCGTTAAGCTCGACGGCAAAGTTGCAGATGATAGCCGTAGATGACATCGGCGCGTTCGCAGCGTTAGCGTTTGAGCATCCCGGCCAATGGAAGAACAGGACATTTTCGCTGGCGGGCGACGAATTATCAATGCAGCAGATTGCTGACGCATTCAGCCGCGTGACTGCGCGAGATGTGAAGTACGTTCAGGTTTCCTGGGATCAGTTCGAGAAGAACATGGGACGGGAACTGACGGTGATGTACCACTGGTTTGAAGAAAAAGGTTTTCACTTCAACCTTGACGAGGCGCGGCGCGAATATCCGCTGACCCACACCTTCAATCGATGGCTTGACGCATACGTGGAACACGACTGCTGTTGCGGCGCGTTAAGCGCGCAATATCGCGAATCAGATGCTCTCAGGCCTACATCTGTAGTGAGTGTTATGTAATACCACGAAACGGTAGCCCGTCATAGAAGAAATCGATGGGTGCACTTGAGGGCAGGTAGCAGGAATTACCGGCGGCAATAGCGGGATCGGTCTGGTTACCGCCACGCACTTCGTAGAAGAAGGGGCCCATGTCTTCATCACCTGGCGTCGTCAAGCGAAGTTGGATATCCCTCCCTCATCGAAGTGTCATCCCGACTGGAGCGAAACGGAATGGAGGTATCTGCTTATCACCGGTCGCATACACAGTACCTTCGTGCAATCACCGCGCAGAAACCTGCCGTTTTACCCCACGCAACTTGAAACAATAAAAATAGCGAATCAAAACGCACACAAAGGGCGGAGCCATCAGGCTTCGCCCTTTTCATTTCCCGCACAGGAGCCCCCATGGTCACGAACCCGATCGCCACCCCCCAGGACAACTTCCTCCGCCAGGCCAGCGCCGCCGCGCGCGCCGCCGGCCACATCTTCCCGGAATACGCCGCCTGCGAGGCCGCACTCGAATCCACCTGGGGTCAGTCGCGCCTCGCGCGCGAGGCCAACAACCTCTTCGGCCAGAAACAAAGTCAGACCCAATCGGGCATGGAGGCAAGCGGTACCCTCGCACTCCCCACCCAGGAGTTCCTCCACGGCCACTGGGTCACCGTCATCGCGCAATGGGTCCGCTTCGCCGATCAGGCAGCCTGCTTCCGTGCCCGCATGGCGTTGCTGCGCCGCCTGGAAGGCAGCTATCCCGCTTACGCTCGCGCCTTGGCCGCTAGCAGCGGCGAAGTGTTCATCGAGGAGGTGTCGCGTACATGGTCGACCGACCCACAACGCGCGCAGAAGGTGCTCGCCATCCATCGCCAGCACTGCTCAAGCTTCCTGCCGCTCGCGCCGGCGATGGTCGCGGCCAACGCATTCCGCCCCGCAGCCTCGCACCTAACTCCAATGGCTGGACGAATTTAGCGATAAGTGTTTTGAATGGACGAATTTAGCTCACGGGAGCGTGTCTAAACAAATGAAACAACGGAAGTTACAAACGACGCTCCCGCACCGGAGGGGGGAGGGGGTGGTGGTAGCGTCGCACGCTGCACGTCAGGCCGCCGACCGCTTCTTGCCCGACTCCTTGTATTCGGCCAGCAGCAGCGACTCGCGGATCGGCTTCTCGTGCAGCAGCAACTCGGTCGCCTGCAGCAGCGCGTTCGCGTGGAACCACTGCTGCACGATGTTGTTGTGCAGCAGATTCAGCATCGCCAGCAGCGACATGCCCTGGTGGTGCGCCATCCACTCCCTCACCAGCACCGGCTTTGCAGCGACTTCTGAGTAATCGCCCGCTTCGTAGAAGCCAAGGCGCCCACCAGTCCATGCTGGCCATCCGCGCGCAGGTTCTTCATCGCCGCGATCGGATCCACACCAGCGCCAGGAAAGTGGAGTACGGCGAAACCACGGGGCCCGCCGTCGCGTCCCAATTCAGCGCGATCGCCGGCATGCCAAACGCCTCGATAGTGATAATGGCCCTGATCGTTCCTGCCCGCGTATCCGGACTCCGAGATGCCCCACGGAATGTTCCCGTGAGCTGCGCAAACGCGCGCTGCACCGCCACGCAAGCCTGCAATGTTTGCGCAATCAGCGTGTGCGGATAGCTGCGCATCCACAGCGCCGGCATCAGGTATTCGAACATCGTGCCCGGTCCAGGAGAGCAGCGCAGATGGCCGTACGCGATACGTATGTCGCGGGCCAGCTTGAACCAGCTCTGCTGCGGCAGCTCGCCGCGCGCAACGGCGACGAAGGTGCGCGATGCGCGCCTCCGAGCGCAGCATGTCGTAGCAGGCCTCGTGCAGCTCTTCCTGCGTCCACCATCGTATCCGATCGAGAGAGATGCCTCCGGACGGCTCGATCAAGAAAGCGAAACTCCGTCTCTTCGCCGCAACGCGCTCTCGCATGCGTTCGACGGAGCGTTCAGCCTGTCCACCAGCGCGACGCGGCTCCCGCGGCAGTCGCCGAGCAACGCGCGCAGCTTCGTCGATCAGCGAAGACTCCGCCGGAAATGCGTCGCCTTGCCGCTCCAGGCGCGCTGCAGCCGCGCATCCAGCTTCGTCGATGTGGCAACGCCGCGCGCAATCGGGACCAGCCCAGCTTCTTTCAACGCGCCTCCAGCGGCAGCGAACTCGCGGTCCAGCCACGGCAGATAGTCGTGCATCACGCGAACACACCGCGTTCACGCGGCGCAGCAACTCGGCCAGCCACCATTCGCCCTCGGTGTGCGTCTTGTCCGTCAGGTCAAGGGCTGTCCATCCGGGCCGCGTACGGCGTCGAACGCCGGAGACAACTGCGCCGCGCAGCACCAGTCCAGCCACGGCCGCAGCCCATCGTCTTCGGAATCGGCGCCAGCGCCGCGGGCAGCGCATCGAGCGTAGCCAGCAACGCAAGCTGATCGCGCATGCCCGGCCACAGCCGCGCATCCAGCAGCGGCTCCGGCAGATCGCCTCGGCCCCGGCATGCAGCGTGTAGAGCGAGGCCGACCAAGTTGCCGCTGTCGACCGAAGACACCATGCGCGTTCCAAGCGGTCTCAGCGTGTGCGTGTCGTACCAGTTATAGATGTGGCCGTTGACATTTCTCCATGCGGTCGATGGTGTCCAGGCTGCGGTGGCTCAGCGTCGACGAACTCCGTCAGCGTCAGAAAGCCAAGCTCGTATGCGCTGCCTGCCGCGCGTTCAGCAGCAGGCCGAGGTTGGTGGGCGAGACCCGCGCGGCCTCGGACAGCCCGTCTTCCTCCACGTTGTCCGGGACCAGGTAGTTGTGCCGCTCGACGCCAAATTGGTTGAAGAAGCGCCAGATGCGCAGCGCATGATCGCGCAGGAATCTTTCATGCTTCGCCGTCAGGCGGCTGACGCTCTTCGCGCGGCGGCGCGATTCAGCCACGCGGTGATGGCGCTCTCGAACACCCACAGCACCAGCAGCGGCGCCGCGACCAGAGAGATTGCGTCGATGCACGGATCGACGAACCAACCAGGACGCCGATACCTATGGTCGACGAGCGGCGTGAGTGCAGGTAGCGATCGACCGGCGTCGTGCTTGCCGCCGGTTTCGATTCGGCCTGCGCCGCGGTCTCCCATTCCAGCAGCCGCTGCCCGGTGATGAAGCGGCGCACCAGCGAGCGGATGATCGCATCCAGCGCCAGCAGCAGTTTGATGCGGCAGGAACGCCAGATTGATCAGCGTGATGGCGGGTTCTGCCGAAGCCGACAAAGGCCTCCTGCACCTCGCCCTTCTGCGCGCTGGCCCACGCGCGGCCCACGCTGAACACCAGCGAGACCAGGCTCGGCGAAAAACAGCAGGAACAGCGTCACCAGCGTCCAGTAGAGCGGTCCGCCCGGCAGGCCCAGCCATCCCGCCACCAGCAGGATCAGCGTCAGCGGCTCCACCAGCGAGCGGCGCAGGTTGTCGAAGATCTTCCAGCGCGAGATGTTCGAGATCGGGTTCTTCACCATGCGGCCGCTCTCGTCCGGCACCTTGCCGAAGAGCCACTGCGCAATCTGCCAGTCGCCGCGCACCCAGCGGTGCTTGCCGCCGCCGGTAGGCGCTGTAGTGGGACGGATAGTCGTCGATCACCTCGATGTCGGTGGCCAGTCCGGCGCGCGCGTACGCGCCCTCGATCAGGTCATGGCTCAGCAGGGAATTGCGCGGGAAGCGGCGGTCCAGCACCGCATGCAGCGTCTGCGACCTCGTAGATGCCCTTGCCGGTAAAGATGCCCTCGCCGTACAGATCCTGATAGGCGTCGGAGACTGCGCGCGTGTAGATATCGAAGCCCGTCTGCCCGGAGTAGATCGCTGCCAGGCGCGAGCGCGATGCCGAATGCACGCTGACGCCCACGCGCGGCTGCAGGATGCCGTAGCCCTCGGTCACAATCCGCGGAATGCGGATCGATCACCGCGCGATTCAACGGATGCGTCATTGCGCCCACCATCGCATGCGCCGTACCCCGCGGTAGTTGCGTGTCGGAGTCCAGCGTGATCACGTAGCGCACCGTGCGCAGCACATCCAGGTTGCCGATCTTCACCGGAAAGCTGTCGAACTCGCCAAGGATGAATTTGTTCAGATCCAGCAGCTTGCCGCGTTTGCGCTCCCACCCCATCCACACGCCCTGCCGCGCATTGAAGATGCGGTGCCGGTGCAGCAGATAGAAGCCGCCGCCGTTCTTGCCCTTGCCGTTCTGCTTCCCGTAGCGAGTGTTGAGATTGTTGATCAGCCCCACCGCCAGTTCGACCAGCGGGTCGGTATCGTTCGGCCGCGGTCGGGACACGGAGTCCGGCAGATCGCTTAGCAGCGCGAAGTGAATATTCGGATCCTGGTTCGCGAGGTAGCGCACCTCCAAGTCTTCAATCAGCTCACGTACCTGCTTCTCGTTCAGCAGCAGCGTGGGAATCGCCACCAGTGTTGCGAACTCACGCGGCAAACCCTTCGGGAAGTCGAGCTTCGCGAGTCCCGTCGCCTTCAGTAGCGCGGCCACGGTGTTATTCACCAGGTCCACCGCACCCTGCGCCGTCGGGATCAACAGGAAGAGGAACGCGGCCGACAGGCCTCCCAGGATCGAGTAATTCGGAACCAGCGGCACCATGATCGCGCCGATCAACAGCACCGTTAGCAGCAGAATTCCGAGGATGTAAATGTCGTCCGCATTGCGTTTCGCAAAGATGCGAACTCGGTCGATCCATCGCGGCCGGTAGGCGATCTCGGCGGCCAGCAGCGGAAAGCCTTTGTCGATCAGGTAGTAGCCCACGTGCGCGCGTCGTTGCGCCATGCGCTGCACCGTGTTGGCAGGCGATGGCCGCTCGGCCAGCCGCAGCGATGTCTGCGCCACCTCCAGCTCGGATTGGTCGGAGTGCCGCGCAATCTCCGATACCCGCTCGCGATAGCGTTCGCGGCTGTCAAAGTCCATCTGCGGATACGCACCCACCGGGTCCTGCCGCAGCACAGCGTTGAAGACCACCAGACCCTCGATCATCTGCGCCCAGTTCGCATAGATCGCGTTGCGTATGCCATCGAAGCGCGCGGCCAGCAGTCCTTGCGCGTCGCGGTCGAAGGATGCCGGATCCTCGATCTCCGACCTCGCCTGCGTCAGCACCTCTTCCACCAGCAAAAACTTCACCGCGGTAGGGAAGGCCCAAAGCTCGCGCAAGGTAAGCGGATCGGCCTTCTGCACCTCTTCCAGGAACCACACCACCCAATCGCCATCCCAGCGCGAGTCGGCCGCCTTCAGATAGGTATCGGCAACGGTGACAATACGCGGCTCGTCGCCCTCGCGCGGGCGCACCACCACCGGCAGCTTGGTGAGCCGGCGACGGATCGAATGCATCTCGTCGAGCGCGGACTGCAGCAGTCGCGGGTTCTCGCGCAGCTCCAGCAGCGGATCCAGCGGTTCGCCCGGCTTGTAGGTCGGCATGGGACGCCGATCGAGCTCGTTGAAAACCTGCCGGTAGGTCGACTGAGCAGCAGCGATGCGACGGCTGAAGATATCCCCTTGCGGCGCACGCGCCACCTGCCATTCCTGCGAGGCCGCCAGTGCTGCATGGCGCATCTGCTCTTCTGTTCGCTCGATCTTCGGCGCCGGCACCTTGGCCACGACCGCCAGCTCCGCCTCCATCATCGACGTGTCTTCGCCCTGCGCTTCCGGCGCCGCAGGCGCTGTCTGCGCGACCTTCTCGGGAGGAACCGCAGCAGCATCCTCCGCCGCCGGCAGCGTCGGCTCTCTTCCGTCCTTGATATTCGTCACCTTCTCTGTCATCGATAACTCGCTGCCTGCATCTCGAACATCCCTGCATACCGCCCGCCCAGCGCCATCAGCGCCGAATGCGTGCCCTCTTCCACTAATCTGCCGCCCTCTAGAACTACGATGCGGTCCGCCATGCGTACCGTAGAGAAACGGTGCGAGATCAGCAGTGCCATCTTTCCCTCGGTCAGCTCGGCAAAGCGCTCAAAGACCTCCAGCTCGCTTCGTGCATCGAGCGCCGCCGTCGGCTCGTCCAGGATCAGCAGTTGTGCATCCCGCAGATAGGCGCGCGCCAGCGCGACACGTTGCCACTCACCGCCCGAAAGCTCGACGCCGCCCTCGAAGCGGCGGCCCAGCATCTGGTCGTAGTGCCCGGGCAGCTTCGCGATCACGCTCGCTGCCAGGCTCTGCTCGGCTGCCAGCTCGATCTCGTTCTCCGAGTGCTCGCGCTCCACGCGTCCCACCCCGATATTGTCCCGCGCCGTCATCTCATAGCGCATGAAGTCCTGGAAGATCACACCCATCTCGTGATGCAGATCGTCCAGGTCGTATTCGCGCAGGTCCACTCCATCCAGCAGAATCTGCCCTTCGGTCGGATCGTAGAGGCGCGTGATCAGCTTTACTACCGTTGTCTTGCCCTGGCCATTCTCACCGATCAGCGCGATCCGCTGGCCAGGGCTCAGATGGAAATTGAAATTCCGCAGCACCCGCCGTTCCGTTCCGGGATACGCGAAGGACACGTTGCGGAACTCGAAGCCCTGCATGATCGGCCGCGGCACCTTCAGGCCATCCTTCTTCGACTCCACTGTCGGCTTCATCTCGAAGAAGGCCAGCAGGTCGGTGAGGAACAGCGCCTGGTCCGCGACGCCTGAGGCCAGCGAAAAGACCTGCTGCAGATTGGAGCTGGACTGAATGATGGCGTTGGTCAACAGGGCGTACACGCCGATCCCCTGGTACTGCCCGGAGATGGCGCGCCAGATCACGAACACATACGCGCCGTAGTAGCCCAGCGTGGCAATGATGCCCAGCAGGCCGCCGGCAATCAGCTTCTTGCGCGAGAGCGCGACATTCTCTTCGTAGATATGTTGGGAGAGCACGTTGAAGCGGCCGGTGAAGAACTCGGCCAGGTTGAAGAGCTTCAGCTCCTTCGCGCCCTCGCGGCTGCCCGCTGTCTGCCGCAGGTAGTCCATCTGCCGCTTCGCCGGGGTTTGGCGGAAGTTCAAGGCGTAGCGCAGGAAAGCGAAGTGCGTCTCACCCAGGAAAGTCGGCAACACGCCGAGGGCCAGCAGTAACAGCAGCCAGGGCGAGTAATAAAAGAGAATGCTGGCCCAGATCACGGTGGTCAGGGCCTGCTGCAGCAGCCGGCCCATCTGCTGGATCATCGCCAGCCGGTCGGTGGCCTGGACGCGCGCCCTTTCCAGCCGGTCATAGAAGACGGGATCTTCGTAAGTCGTCAGGTCAAGCTGCGCCGCCTGCTGCATCACCTGCACGCTGACGAAGTGCGTGTAACGGTCTGCCAGCAGGCTGTCGGAGTAGTCGATGCCGCGGCTCAACAGGCCGACGATCACGTTCAGCACGACCTCGGCACCAACCGCCCACCAGAAGTATTGCGGCAGCCCTTTGTGCAGGATCGCGTTTTCGACGCCGTTCAGGATCCAGGCCGCAACCACGCCAATGCCGGCGGGCAGAGCAGCGACCACAATGCGGAGAATGAGGCCCCACGTGACTACCGCGCGCCCCGACTGCCACAGAATCCCAAGCACGGGCGGTACATTGCGCAAAGCGGAAAGCCGCTCGCGCCACGCGCTCGAGGTGGAGTGCTGGCCGTCCGTCATAGAGGCAGATGAAGCAATAACTTGCTACTGCATGGTCTGTAAGTGCTTTAGCCTGTGATGCATCATATAGTTAGCACGTTGGCTGCGAACCGGATGCGCATGAAACGACACGCTTCCGGATAGCATCGAAGCCATATGGAAGGTACCCTCTCCGGCTCACCGGCAAGCCAGCAACCGGGGCCGCCTGTCAGCTCTCCCAGCCAGCGCCTCATCCCCCTGCTCGGTCTTGCCTGCGGCATCACCGTCTCCGCGCTCTACTTCAACCAGCCCCTGCTCATCGAGATGGCTCGTAGCCTGCACGTCACCGAGGCGCAAATGAGCCACGTCGCCGTCGCTGCCCAGGCCGGTTACGCCATCGGCCTGCTCTTCTTCGTGCCTCTCGGCGACGTGTTGGAGCGCCGCAGCCTCATCCTCAAAATGATCGCGGGCCTGGTCCTGGCCATGCTCGTCACCGCCGTCGTGCCCTCGCTCAGCCTCATGGTGCTCATCACCCTCGTCACCGGCATCATGGCAGCGGTCACCCACGTCATCCTGCCCATCGCGCCGGAGATCGCTACCCCCGCCAATGCCGGCCGCGCCGTCGGCTCCGTCATGACCGGCCTGCTGCTCGGCATCCTGCTCAGCCGTACCTTCTCCGGCTGGATCGCCGAATGGCTCAACTGGCGCTCGGTCTTCCTCATCGCCTCAGTTCTTTGCGTTGCACTGGCGTTCTTTCTCCGCCGCGCCCTGCCGCTGTTGCCGCCGCGCGCGCCCATGCCCTATCGCCACGCGCTCATCTCCCTGTGGACCCTCATCCGCACCCAGCCGTTGCTGGTCGAATCCGCCACCGTTGGCGGCTTGGTCTTCGCCGCCTTCAGCGCCTTCTGGACAACGCTCGTCTTCCTGCTTGGCTCGCCGCACTACCGCCTCGGCGCAGGCGTCGCCGGCAGCTTCGGCGTGCTCGGGGCCATCGGCGCGTCGGTCGCACCCATCGCCGGCCGCCTCGCAGACCGCCATGGCTCTCGCTGGGTCATCTCGGTCGGACTCGGCCTGCTCATCCTGTCCTGGGGCGTCACCTGGATCTTCGGCTACCGCATCGCCGGCCTCATCGTCGGCGTGCTGCTGATGGATGCGGGCGCGCAGACCAGCCAGGTCGGCAACCAGACCCGCATCTTTTCGCTCGCCCACTGCCCGGGCACCGCCTACGGTGCGCGCAGCCGCATCAACACCGTCTACATGACCACCTATTTCATCTTCGGCGCGCTCGGTTCATATCTCTCCGCCCATGCATGGGAGCACTGGCAATGGAACGGCGTCTGCAGCCTCGCATTGCTGCTGCTCACGCTCGCCGCAGCCCGCCATGCCTACGGATCATGGCGCAATCGGAATAGAGAAGAGCTCTGCCACGATGAAGTAGACATAAAACTCGCCGAAGAAGCCATCGGCGGCTGATCGCGCCGCCACAAGCTAGTCATCCTGGCAACGTCGAACGGGTGCCCCATCCTACGCGAAGCGTAGGGTGGGCGAGTTCTGACGCGCGAAGCGCAACCTCTTGTGTTGTGTTTAGAACGAAGTCAGCCGCGCGCACGCATCCTGCAAAGCCTCATCCTGCTTGGCAAAGCAGAAGCGCAGCAGATTCTCCCCACGCCCCTTCGAGTAGAACGCCGACCCCGCCACCGCCGCCACGCCGGTCTTCGCCAGCAGCGCCCGCGCCTTCTCCCGCGCCGTCGCGCCCGGCAGAATCGTCGCATCCGCCAGCACGTAATACGCTCCATCCGGAACAGAAGGCGTCAGCCCTGCCTCATTCAGCGCCGAGCACAGCAGGTCACGCTTGTGCTGATAGTCGCTCGACAGATGCCGGTAGAAATCCGCACCAAGCTGCGCCAGCCCCGCCGCCGCACCATACTGCGCCGGCGATGGCGCACACACATACGTCAGATCGTGAAAATAGCCGATCGACGGAATCCATCGTGCATCCGCTGCCAGATAGCCAATGCGCCAGCCGGTGATGGCGAACGTCTTCGAGAAGCCGGAGATGGTGATCGTTCGTTCCGCGAGCCCAGGCAGGGAAGCCGCACTCACATGCTTCGCGCCGCCAAACAGGAAGTACTCGTAAATCTCGTCCGTCAGCAGAAACAGATCGTGCTCCAGCGCAATCTCGCCGATCGCCTCGATCTCCGCGCGCGTGAACACCTTCCCGCACGGATTCGACGGCGTGTTGATCAGGATTGCGCGCGTCTTCGGCGTAATCGCAGCGCGCAGCGCGTCGACATCCAGCTCCCACGTGCCCGTCGCCAGCGGCTGGGGCACCGGCTTGATGCGAAGCGTCAGCATCGTGTTCAGGTGGTAGCCATAGAACGGCTCAAACAGAATGATCTCGTCGCCCGGATTGAACAGCGCCAGGCACGCCGCATACATCGCGCCCGTCGCGCCGGAGGTCACCAGCACCTGCGTGTCGGGATTCGCGTGCACGTGATTGTATTCGGCCATCTTCCTGCTGACCGCAGCGCGCAGCGGCGCAATCCCATCCAGCCGCGTGTAGATGTTGTGGCCGTGATGAATCGCCGCGATCGCCGCTTCGCGCACCGGCGCCGGCAGCTCCGTGTCGCACACGCCTTGCGCCAGGTTCACGCCGCCCACGCGGTCGCACTCCACCGTCATCGAGCGGATCTCGGATTGAACAAGGTGCGGAGCGATCTCGCTCAGGTGCAGTCGGCTTGCGGCAGCTTGAGGCATGACACCATTAGAGACTTTTCCGCAGCGCCGTGTCATCCCTTTCCTTCGAAGGGGAGCCTTCAATCGAACGAGAGTGTCTGCTCCACCGCGCGATGCGCCTCGGTGATCGAAGCGCGGTGATCCATAATCCCTGAAAGATCGGAGTTGGCGAAGGCGATGCGTCCAAAAGGGCGGTGGCGCATCAGCTCCGCGGGCGCGGGCTTGCCATCCTTGCCAAAGAAAAAGCCGGGCTGCGGCGCAAGATACGCATGTCCCCAGCGATTCAGGATGATTCCCGCAATGTCGCGCCGTCCATCGAATCCCTGCTTGCCGAACATGCTTGCGAACTGCTCGCGCAACTGCTTCTCATACACGCTGAACGGCGTCGTCATCATCTGGTAGCGGCCCGTGTTTATCTGCTCCGGTAGCGAGCGTGCCAGGGTTCGCGAACAGAATCTTCAGCGTCAACACGGTGGGGCTGTCGGGCGAAAGCGTCGGCGCGCCTCCGCCAAAAGTCGCCACGCGGCGCACCGCCATGTAGTTGCCGATGCCGTCGAACCACTGGCATTGGCTGATCCCCATCCGCGCGAGAAAACGCCAGTTGCGCACGGCGACATTCGCCATGATGCACGGAGCCCGAAAGAACTGCGCATACGCGTGTCGATACTCGGAAGGCAGATCGCGAACGATGGAGTTGATCGTCCAGTTGCCGTTCGCGAGAACCACGGCTCGCGCGCGCACACGATAGTAGCGGCCTTCGCGGAGATAGACGATATTCACGTGCGGCGCGTCGTGCCGCATCGCCTTCGTGCTCGATCGAAATCACCGTGGAACGCAAACGGATCCGCGTCGACTGATGCTGCTGGTCGAGCGCCGCGAAGTTCACGCGCGCCTGGCAGATGCCTGCCATGGTTGCCGGACCAGGAATCGCCGCCGGTTCGAGCGCCTTCACCATATGCCGCGCCACGCCCGTGTTGCCGCCAGGAAACATCTGCGGACCATGCTGCTGTTGCCACGGAAACAGCAGATCGGGAGCGTAATCGGTGTAGGCCGAAAGCACGTCCGCGCCAATGCCGGAGCCGCCTCCGCTCACCGGCGAGAGATAGCGCCGGATGGTCTCGCGGCTCAGGCCATGCCGCATCATCAGATCTTCTTCCAGCGTGATGGAGTCAAGCTGGCGCGC
This sequence comes from uncultured Acidobacteriaceae bacterium, assembly GCA_963815025.1. Lineage (GTDB taxonomy): Bacteria > Acidobacteriota > Terriglobia > Terriglobales > Acidobacteriaceae > KBS-83. The sequence goes on from CAWFFD010000004.1 coordinate 836,354, forward strand.
GACGGCATCGCCATGGCGGCGCGGCTTCGGCCGATGGTCAGGCGTGTCCTGCATCGCGAGCAGTTCGCGCTTCGCCTCCGCCGCAATCGGCGCGCCTTCCAGCTTCTTCGTCCACGGATCGATCAGCCATGTGCCGTTTGGGTGCGCAGCATCCGCGCCGAAGAAGAAGCCGAAATTGCTCCCGTCTCCGGCATACGGAGTCACGCCCGTCGCGATGCGGCTCACGTTCTGCTGATATTGAAACTGCCGCGGATCGATCCCTACCGAATCATAAAAATGCTCGAGAAAGCTTCCCGGCATCGGCTGAAACCACATCGCCGATCCCTGGCTTGCGATCAGCGTGCTGGCCATCCACGCTGAATTCGTTGCGCTTCGCCTCCCCGCCAAAGATGGGATGGTTTTCGAGCACCAGGCAGGATTTCTTCGCACGTCGTTGCCCGCTGGTAGAAAGAGCGCCGCCGCAAGACCGCTGATGCCTCCACCCACCACTACGCAGTCGAAGATCTCGCCCGTGTCTTCGACGGTTGTTGGCTTCGCTCGATCGAAGGCATGATCGCGAATCACATGACCATCGGCCATCACCTGGTGCGTATTGCCGTTCGCACCGGCATAGTCGCCGATACCCGGAGTCGCCGTTCCAGTCCTCGGCAGCCATAAGCTGAAAAGGGCATGCGGCGGAAACCAGGGCAGCTCCGGAAGCCAGCAGGGTTCCGTTCAAAAAGTCGCGACGCGTCATTCCCTCAGGCTCAGCCATCTCGGCACTCAGCATAAACGGAGTGCTTCCTCCGTCCGCCATTCAGCCGGAGAGAATCTTTGCGTTATCCCGCGTGCGTCAGGTGCAGAAGCTCTGCTGTCGGCTGGATCGCAGGCCGCCCGGCAACCCTGCCGCGCAGCAACTCCACCTCGGCTTGCGTCGCACGCGCCGCCGTCTTGCGATCCCCGTAAGCGCGTTCCCGTCGTCGCAAAGGCCACCCGCGCCTTCAGGCCGCGCAGCCCCAGCGTTCGCACCAGGTGCGTCCCAAATACATCATCGCCGTGATACGCCAGCGCCGCTTCCTCCGCCGTGCTGCTCGCATAGCCGATCGCCGCCGCCGACACCGATACACCGGCGCGTATCGCCGGCTCGAAGAAGCTGGAGTGGAAGGGAAGCACCCCGCTGCCATCGCTCGACGTTCCCTCCGGGAAGAGGACTACCGGCACGCCCGCTGCCAGCGCCTCCTCTATCAACCGGGCCGCGCCGTCATTCGCGGAACGCCGCTCGCGGTCCACATAGATCGTGCCTGCCATGGTGGCAAAGGCTCCGAAGACCGGCCACTCGCGCACCTCCCGCTTGGCCACGAACACGCAAGGCATCGTGGATGCGTACGCCAGCACATCCAGGTAGCTCAGGTGATTCGACACCATCAGCCCGTGCCGCGGTGGATGGCCCTCGGCCATCACCTCCATGCCGATGCGCTTCAGCACCCTCGCTGCCGCATCCTGCAGCCAGTCTGCGCGCTCGTGAGATCTCAGCGCCTTCGCACCACTCCGCCGCATGCCGAACGCAAAGCGCCGCGACCTCCATCAGTGCCGCGCCCAGCATCGCCGATCTCATGGCCGAGCGAAATGGATGGCGATGCGGAAGTGGACTCATCGTCTGAAGTTACCTCATGGCCTGCACAGGAACCGGCTGCGCGCCGCCGGGGTTAGCTCGTGCATGTCCTGCAGGGTCAGAAAATCGATGGTCCCAAACGCACGATCCCAGGCAGGCTCACTGCAGATGCGCGCCCCCACCGCCAGATACGTCTTCAACAATTTCGGCACATGCGTCTCCGGCACAGCGGTATCGCTCGGCGGTGCAGGCAGCCGATAGCCCTCAGCCGGCTGCGTTCGCAGATGCGGCGCAACCAGGAACGGAGCCAGCCGATGGTACATCGCCCATCCGGTCGCCGCATCCTGCGAAGGCACGGACGAGCACCCGATGAGATAGCGCAACCCGTGGTGCTCGGCATACTGCGCGATGCCGCGCCATAGCAGCGTCAGCACCTCGGCGGAACGGTGCTCGCGATCGATGCACGCTCGCCCCAGCTCCAGCAGATGCGGCCGCAAACCCTCGTAGGGTCCAAAATCAAACTCCTGCGCGCTGTAGTAGCCCCGATGCCGCCACGCCGTCGTCCCGCTCTGCATCCGATAGGTACCGACGATGCGTCCGGTCGCCTTTTCTTCGACCAGCAGGTGCTCGCAAACGGCGTCGTATGTGTCCTGATCCATGCCGTTGGCATAGGACTCGGCCAGCCCCTCACCCAGCTCCAGGTTGAAGACGCGAAAGCGCAATCGGCATGCCGCCCCGCGCTCCGCCGCTGTCTCGGCCAGCCGCAGACGATAGCTGCGCAGATCGCAGCCAATCCAATCCGGCTGAACACGCGTGTGGGCAATGCTCGAATGAAGGATCGCGCCGGCTACAGCATGTTGCGACAAACCTGAACGCGAATCGTGTACGTGTGCAGGGTTCACAGGGTCATGCTGGCTGGTTTCATCGAAAATGGTGCAAACACGGGATGATTTTTCCGTGAAGCAGGTGCCACTTTTGGTGCACCTTTGGCCAGTGTGAATGCACTATGAACTTGTGCGACTGCCGCCCGCAACATACATCGAAGGTTCATGACCCTGTATGTGTTGGCAATCGTGGTCTTAGGCCTGATGTGTGGCAGTGAACTGAACGTCGCCGCCTTCGGTCATCCCACGCTCAACCGGCAGCCGCTTGAAGTCCATATCCCCGTCCGGGCCTCATTTGCCACCCTCTTCGGCCGCGTTATGCCGTTCTGGATGGCCACCTCCACCCTCCTGAACCTGCTTCTGCTGCTGCCCTTCGAGCACCTGGGGGTCCTCGCCGGACACCTCGCGCAAGCGGCCTTCGCCATCCAGGTCTTCGCCGTCACTTTTCTCGCTCGTCGGTCCTGTCCCCATCAACAATCGCATCAAGCTCTGGACGCCCACCCAACTCCCCGCTGACTGGAAGGCGCAGGAGCATCGCTGGGATCTCTACCACTGGTTCCGCACCGCCGGCCTCATCGTCGCCTTCGCGCTCCTCGTTCTCAGTGCGCTGCACTAAGCGGCAGCTCGTCCGCGCGAAAGCCAACTCACCGCAAACTGCAATATGATGCAAGGGTCAGCGTCAACCGCACTTCTCATTTGTCTACCCCGCTTTACTAACGCAAGGAGCCTCGAGATCATGACCGCGTCCGCCACTCTTCCCAATCTCTCCCTTGTAGAACAACCAGCGTGGAAATCGCTTAAGCAGCACTCCCAGGAAATCGCGAAGACCAATCTCCGTCAGCTCTTCGACAAAGATCCCGAGCGCGGCACGCGCTACACCGCAGACGCCGTCGGCATCTTTCTCGACTATTCAAAGAACCGCATCACCGAAGAGACACTGAAGCTGTTGGTGCAACTCGCCAATGAACGCGGCTTGAAGGAACGCATCGCCGCGATGTTCCGCGGCGACAAGATCAACATCACGGAAAACCGTGCTGTGCTCCACGTTGCACTCCGCGCACCCAAGGGTGAATCGATCAAGGTCGACGGCGAAGATGTCGTTCCCGGCGTCCACGCCGTGCTGGACAAGATGTCCGCCTTCTCCGACAAAGTCCGCAGCGGCGCATGGAAGGGGCACACCGGCAAGCGCATTCGCAACATCGTCAACATCGGCATCGGCGGCTCCGACCTCGGTCCCGGTCATGGCCTACGAAGCGCTGAAGTACTACAGCCAGCGCGATCTCACCTTCCACTTCGTCTCCAATGTCGACGGCACCGATTTCGTCGAGGCCGTGCGCGACTTCAATGCCGACGAAACGCTCTTCCTGGTCGCCTCAAAGACCTTCACCACGCTTGAGACGATGACCAACGCCCACGCAGCGCGTGCATGGGCCCTCAAAGGGTTAGGTGGAGACGAGTCCGCCATCGCGAAGCACTTCGTCGCCATCTCCACCAACGAAAAAGAGGTGAAGAAGTTCGGCATCGACACAGCAAACATGTTCGGCTTCTGGGATTGGGTCGGCGGCCGCTACTCCATGGATTCCGCCATCGGCCTCTCCACCATGCTGGCCATCGGTCCGGAGAACTTCCGTGCCATGCTCAGCGGCTTCCATCAGATGGACGAGCACTTCCGCACCGCGCCCTTTGAAGAAAATCTTCCCGTCCTCATGGGCCTGCTCACCGTCTGGTACACGGACTTCTTCGACGCTCAGACCCAGGCGGTTCTGCCCTACGAGCAGTACCTCAAGCGCTTTCCCGCCTACCTGCAACAACTCACCATGGAGAGCAACGGCAAGCACGTCACGCTCGACGGCAAGCGTGTCGAAACCGAGACCGGCCCCGTCTACTGGGGCGAGCCCGGCACCAACGGCCAGCACTCCTTCTATCAGCTCATCCATCAGGGCACGCGCCTCATCCCCTGCGACTTCATCGGCTTTCTCAAAACCCTCAACCCGCTCGGCGATCAGCACGCCATGCTCCTCGCCAACGTCTTCGCGCAGGCCGAAGCCTTGGCCTTCGGAAAGACCGCCGAACAGGTGAAGGCCGAGGGCACCGCGGACTGGCTCGTCCCGCACCGTGTCTTTGAGGGCAATCGCCCCTCCAACGTCATCCTCGCCGACCACCTCACGCCGGAGATGCTCGGAAAGCTGGTCGCGCTCTACGAGCACTCGGTCTTCACCCAGGGCACCATCTGGAACATCGACTCCTTCGATCAGTGGGGTGTGGAGCTCGGTAAGGTTCTGGCGCAGAAGATCATCGGCGAGCTGGCCAGTCCGACCGAACCGAAACTCGCCCACGACAGCTCGACCACCAACCTGATCCGGAAATTTCGGAGCGGGAAATAGGGTTCTCGGCTCAAAGAGAACAGGTAACTAGTAGAAAGGCGCTATTGCGAACCTCACCTGCCCGGAGCTTTAATTCCGGGCAGAGTTGTCTGGTGCAGCACCGGGGCGGCGCAACTATCCGGCCGCCTTGGGGTTTGTGCAATCGAACGGATGTTTCCCTCGTCCAATAGGGACATCGAAACATCTAAATAAGTAGTGAAAAGGGGAGTACAACCCTATGAATTCCTCCACACGAGCTCGCCGGTCCGGATCTTTCCGGCTGACCCCCGCTGCTGCAGCCCGTCTGTCCTTCGTATTGAGCCTTGGTCTCACTGGTGCTGCGACGCTGGCCGCAGCGCCAGCCCTCTACGCACAGCAGGATGCCGCCCGCAGCGATCTCGCCATTCAGACCGATGTCGTCAAGGCGATCTCCAGCTATCCCGACCTTAGCGGCGAGCACATCACCGCCACCGCCAAGAACGGCGTCGTGACTCTGGCCGGCACAGCTTCATCCAGCACTGCAAAGAGTCAGGCTCAAGTGGTTGCTGCCACGGTGGATGGTGTCCAGTCCGTCGTGAACAACGTTACCGTCACCGGCGGCGCCCAGAATAATGCTCAGGCCGACCCCGGTGATCCCGGGGATCAGGACGTGCAGCAGGCACAGTCCACCGATCCCAATCAGCAGCAGGCCCCCTACACGCCGCAGCAGCAGCCCAAACCCGGCGCCTCCGGCCAGTGGGGTCAGGCAGGTCCGCCTCCCGACGTGCAGAACGGCCAGATTCCGTCACAGCCACAGGAAAATCAGCAGGCCAGCCAGCCAGCTGATCAAAATCCCGGGCAGGAACCGGCACCTCCGCAGCAACCTGCCTACGGCAATCCCAACGGCCAATATCCGCCACAGCAGCAGAGCTATCCGCCCCCGCCGCAGCAGGGTTATGGACAGCAGCAAGGCTATAACCAGCAGCCTTATGGCGGACAGGGTCGTGCCTATGCCGCACCGCACCTCGCTTCCACGCCGCTCACCATCCCGCCCGGCACCCTGTTTAGCGTCCGCACCTCGGAGCCGCTCGATAGCCGCCGTCTGAAAGGTGGCGAGAACTTCCAAATGATCCTGGCGCAGGACATCTATCAGGGACAGTATCTGGTGGTCCCGCGCGGCGCGATCCTGCAGGGAACCGTCATCGGCGTCAAGAAGCCCGGTGCCCTCCGTGGCGATGCCGGTTTCGCTCTCCAGGTCACCTCGCTCACCATCGGTGGCCAGAACTATCCCGTTGCGACCGATACCTTTGCCACGGATACCCGGGGCAAGGGTGGCTACACCGCCGCGAATACCGTAGGCGGCGCTGCCATCGGTGCACTCATCGGTGGGGTCGCAGGTGGCGGAGCCGGTGCGGGCATCGGCGCCTTGATCGGCGGCGGTGCAGGGTTGGGTGCGTCCGCAGCTACGGCCGGCCCCCGCTCCATCATGCCGCCGGAGACGCTGCTCACCTTTCACCTGAAGGCGCCGCTCACCGTCAGTCCCATCAGCCTCTCCGAGGTGCAGCAGCTCCAGGCATCGGTCACGCCGCGCCGTCCCGCCGCGTCCGCCATATCCCTACGGCTATCCGCCGCCACCGCCGCCCCCGGGCTACTACTACCCCTACCGTCTACTAGCGCAGAGCAAAAAAGAGGACCGTCAACGTAGACGGTCCTCTTTTCGCTTTCCCTTACTGGCCCTCGTGCTCACAGGTCACGCGCGTGTTCCAGTCCACGAACGCGCCATTCGGATTGTTACGCCACGCCCAGACGTGGATTTCAAAGAATGTGGGCAGGTTAAACCGGTTCGGGGCGGGCACCAACTGCAAGACCTGACCCTCCAGCACCGGCGGTGTCCCGTTGTGATTCTTCAGCCACGTTGTGGCGTCCACGATGAATTCGACGCCCACCAGCTTTAAGAGATTCCCCTCGGGCTCGTAGATGAGGGCCTGCGGCTGATCGGCATTCAGCTCGCCGTTCAGCAATGCGCCATTCACGTAGTGGATGCCCATCGCCCCTTGATCCGGGCCGGTGACGCACCCTAAGAACGGGGCGTATCCGGCAGACCGGGCGTTATTGACATTGAGGTATTTCTTGGTCGACTGCTGCACGATCTGCAGTCAGCCTCGCTGGGACACTCGCGGAATCGTTGCTCATCGTATGGCTCTGGGCAAAGAGCGGCGAGACTGCAGTCAGACTGCTCAGTACGGCGACACGCAGGAAAGTCAGGGGAGACCGGCGGATCGTGCTGCGGATGCTTCCGGAGAAAATTTGGAATGCGGACATGATTGTGCTTCCTTTCGCAAAACTCGTTTCGGTTAATAGGTCAGCCTGCCCGTTTCATCGGGCTGGCAGGCAGGCGCGCGCGCGTGAACGCTCAATCGCGTCTCACTCAAATTGCGAGAACGGAATAGATAACTGTCGAGCTACCTGAACGGAGCCGGAAGGATGAGGCCTCTTCTATCGAGCCTCTTGGAAGGAACTGCTTTTCGATTGCAATGCAGCGTAGATCGCAGCAAGCCACGCGGACAAGACGGCGCATCTGCCATTTATGAGAGGCGATTCGGCCAAGCCGCGAATCCCGCTGAGCAGGGAAGCAGAGCAGGGAAAGGAGCGACGGCTATCGTTCTGCCAGGATTCCCTGCGCGGCCCGTGTCTTTCTTCGCGGCATCCAACTCCCCTATAATCGAAGCAAATCCTGTCAAGGCGCGCCGCCTTCGGCTCACGTAGCATCATTCGACACGTGATCTCTCCGGCCGCGTCTCCCGCAAAGGTCGTCATCGCTTCATGATTCGTTTCCTGCAAAAAGACTCCAAAGCCATCAAGGTCGTCTTCTGGCTCATCATCGGTGCCACCTGCATCACCATGGTCGTCTTCCTGGTCCCCGGTCTCCTGAACTCCGATCAGAGCTCCACCGGCACCGGCACCTACGCCTCCATCCGGCCCGCCGGTCTTCTCGGCCGATACTTCGCCTTCGGCAGCTCGCGCGACATCACCAATCAGGAGGTCACGCAGGTTGCCGGCCGTATTGCGGAACAGCGCCATTATCCCCAGCAGGCCATCCCCTTCCTCATGCCGCAGGCCGGGCAGGCGCTCATCCAGCGCGAGATTCTCCTGCAGCAGGCCGACAAGCTGGGCCTGAACGTCACCGACGCATGATATTCGCCACGAGCTGCGCGAAGGTCCATGGGCGATCTACTTCTTCCCCAAGGGCCAGTTCATCGGGCAGGAGCGCTACGCCGATTTTGTCGATCAGCAGCTCCACATGTCCACCGCTGCCTTTGAAAAACAGGTCGGCACCGAGCTGGAGATCAACCGGCTCGAAGCCCTCATCACCGGCGGTGTCTTTGTCTCCGACAAGGACGCAACCGACAGCTACCGCCGCGACAATACCAAGATCAAGTTCGACTACGCCGTGTTGAATGGCGAGGACCTGCGCAAGCAGATCGATCCCTCCGACGCCGATCTGCAGAAGTTTTTCAAGCAGAACGCCGCCCGCTACAAGGACGCCATTCCAGAAGCGCGCAAGATCAGCTACATCGCCTTCACCCCGGACCAGGTGCCCGGCGGCACGCCGCAGATCACCGATCAGCAGGCGCAGCAGTACTATCAGGCCCACCTCAAGGACTATCAGGTCCAGGATCAGGTGAAGGTCCGCCACATCCTCATCTCCGTGCCCAAAGGCGCGGATGCTGCGACCGACGCAGCCGCCAAGGCCAAGGCCGAAGACGTTCTCAAGCAGCTTCGCGCGGGCGGTAACTGGGCTGAGCTGGCGAAGAAATATTCCGATGATCCCGGCTCGAAGGACACCGGCGGCGAGCTAGGGTTTCTGCAGCACGGCGTCACTGTTCCCGAATTCGACAAGGCCGCGTTTTCACTGAGCCCCGGCCAGATCTCCGGCCTGGTCAAGACCCAGTTCGGTTATCACATTATTCAGACCGAAGAGAAGCAGACCGCGCACACCAAGCCGTTCGATGAGGTGCGCGGCACCATCCTCGCCACCATGGTGCGCGACAAGGAAGCGCAGGCCGCCCAGGCCTTTGCCACTTCGCTCGTCAGTGAAGCGCAGAAGAGCGGCCTCGCAAAGACCGCCGCCGCGCATCACCTGCAGGTGGTCACCACCGACTATCTCGCGCAAGGCGCCATCGCGCCCGGCCTGGCCGACAGCTCCAAGCTCATGAGCGAAGCCTTCACCGCAAAGAAGGATGGGCCGCCCGCCGTCGCCTCCACCGGCGAAGGCTTTGCCGTCTTCCAGGTCGCCGACATCCAGGCCGCGCACGCCCCCACCTTCGACCAATACAAGTCGCATCTCGTCGAAGACTTCCGCGAGCAGCAGCTTCCCCAATTGCTCGCGTCGAAGACCAACGCCCTTGTGGCCCAGGTCAAGCAGACCGGTAACCTCGCCGCTGCCGCCAAGGCCGTCGGCGCCACGGTCAAGACCAGCGACTTCATCGGTCGCGATGGCCAGGTTCCTGACCTCGGTCAGATCGGCCAGATGGCTCCGCAGGTCTTCAATCTCAGCGACGGCCAGGTCTCCAACGCCATCAATACCGGCCGCAACGGCATCGTGATCAAGATCACCGGTAAGCAGGAGCCCGACGCCGCCGCCATCGCCAAGAACCTTCCCCAGGCGCGTGAGCAGATGGCCGACCAGCGCCGCGAGGAACTCTTCGCGGTCTACGTCACTACCGTCACCCAACAGTACGAAAAATCCGGCCGTGTCCTCATGAACAAGAAGAACCAGCAGCAGCCGCTTATTCCTGGATAAGAGTCTGCCGTCCCCTAACGGACAAACATGGGTGCCCTCTTCGTTACCAAAGCGAAGGGGGCATTTTTGCTGTGCCGCCGGGAATGCATCATAGAATCACGTAGCTACTTTCTCGGTTAGAAAACAAAAGCCAGCGGCGGCGACCAAAGGGAGCCGCCCCAACAGAACGCGCCGCAGGCGCGATTGCCTGGACGGCAAGTCCCCGAATGCCTCTCGATCGCTCCTCCGGCCTTTTACTCCACATCTCCTCGCTCGACTCCGCGGGAGGCATCGGCGACCTCGGCCCCGCTGCCTTCGCCTTTGCCGACTTTCTCGCTGCCGCGAAGCAGCGCCTCTGGCAGGTGCTCCCGCTCAACCCCGTCGGCTACGGATCCTCGCCCTACTCCTCCATCTCCGCCTTCGCCGGCAACCCGCTGCTCATCTCGTTCGAAGTGCTGGTCGAGTGGGGCTGGCTCACCGCCTCCGAACTCGCCCAATATGTCACCGCAACGGGCACACATCCCAGCCGCGTCGACTTCGAAGAAGTCCGCGCCGCCAAGATGCCGCTGCTGGAGCAGGCGGCCACACGTTTTCTAGCGCAGCACACACCCGAGCAGTGGCAGGCCTTTGAGGCGTTCTGCTCGGAAAACAGCGTCTGGCTCGATGACTTCGTCCTCTTCAATGTTCTGCGCCGTCAGTACGCCTCAGCCGCCTGGAGCACCTGGCCGCAGGAGATCGCGCATCGCCGCCCCGAAACGCTCGCCAAGCTGCGCTCCGAGCTCGCCGACAAGCTGCAGATCGACCGCGTCATCCAGTTCGCCTTCGAGCGGCAATGGCAAGCCCTCCGCGATTACTGCTGCAAGCGCGGCATCCGCTTCATCGGCGACGTCGCCATCTTCGTCTCCTTCGATAGCGCCGATGTCTGGACCCACCCCGAACTCTTCGAGCTCAACCCGGATCTCTCGCCCATCCGCGTCTCCGGCGTCCCGCCCGACTACTTCAGCCAGACCGGCCAGCGCTGGGGCAATCCGCTCTATCGCTGGGATGTCCTGCTCAAGCGCAACTGCGACTGGTGGGTCGATCGCATCCGCCGCGCCCACGCCATGTATGACATCATTCGTCTCGATCACTTCCGCGGCTTCGAGGCCTACTGGGCCATTCCCGCCGAAGAAGAGACCGCCATCCACGGCGAGTGGGTCAAGTGCCCGGGCGCACAGCTCTTCGCTCGCCTCCGGGAAGCCCTCGGCCCCATCCCTTTCATCGCGGAAGACCTCGGCCTCATCACACCGGAAGTCGATCAGCTTCGCTACCAGTTCGACATGCCCGGTATGCGCATCCTGCAGTTCGGCTTCGGCGACCGCGGCGCTCACAACTACCTGCCGCATCGCTACGAGCCCAACACCGTCGTCTACACCGGTACCCATGACAACGACACCACGGCCGGCTGGTGGGCCACCGGCGCCAACGACCGCGAGCGCGGTGCTGTCCGCATCTACACCGGCACCGGCGGCGACCAGCCCATCGTCTGGCCGCTCATCCGCGCCGCTGCCGCATCCGTTGCGGATACCTGCATCTTCCCCTTGCCGGACATACTCTCGCTCGGCTCCGAAGCCCGGATGAACACCCCCGCCGCCATTGGCGACAACTGGAGCTGGCGCTTCACCCGCGGCGCCATCCGCAAGGAACACGCCGAGCAGCTCGCCGCCCTTACCGAGCTCACCGACCGCGACCTGGTAAGCCCCGAAGGCGAACAGGTTTAGCCCATCAAAGGTTCTTTCTTCGCACTGTCATTCCGAGGCTTGACAGTAGCGACTATAGTGGCATCTGACGTCGGCTCGGGTTTTCACGGCATTTGCCGCTCCAGTCCGCTCGTTCGGAAGACCACCTATGCTCGATAGCTCACCCGCAAGCCTTTCCTCAGCCGATATCCTCCCGAGTCACCCGCTGCCGAGTCACCAGACGGTCTTTCCGCCGCTCGGAAGCAACCTGAACGTGCTCATGGTCTGGCCGCGCTTCCCCTCGTCTTTCTGGGGGTTTGAAGGCGTCCTCAACATGCTTCCCGAAGCCGCCATGACGCCGCCGCTCGGACTCATCACCGTGGCCGCGCTTTGTCCTCCCTCATGGAAGATCCGCCTGATGGATCAGTGCTTCCAGGAAATTCGCGACGAGGATCTGCTGTGGGCCGACCTGGTCATGGTGAGCGCGATGCATGCGCAGCGATTCTTCGCCCGCGAGATCCTCCTTCGCGCCCGCAACCTTGGGCGCCGTACCTTCGTCGGCGGCCCCTGGGCCAGCTCCGGTCCGGAAGTTGTGCTCGAGTTTGCCGATCATGTCATGGTCGGCGAGGCCGAAGAAGCCTTTCCCGGGATCGCCAAAGCCCTTGAAGAGGGAACCGCGCAAGCGCTCTACAACATCGTCGACAAGCCGGACATGACCTCCAGCCCTATGCCGCGCTTCGACCTGCTGCGCTTCGACAAATACACCACCATGCCGGTGCAGTTTGCGCGTGGCTGCCCATTCCAGTGCGAGTTCTGCGACATCATCACCATCTACGGCCGCAAGCCCCGCGCCAAGACGAATGAGCAGCTCATCGCGGAGCTTGATAGGCTGCGCGACCTGGGATGGCGCAACGAGGTCTTCCTCGTCGATGACAACTTCATCGGCAACCATCACAAGGCGCTGTCTCTTACGCGCGAACTGGCCGCATGGCAGAAGAAGTACGATCATCCGTTCCCGCTCCAGACCCAGGCCTCCATCGACCTTGCCGCGAAGACGGATCTGCTTCACGCCATGGTCGAGGCCAATTTCATGTACGTCTTCATCGGCATCGAGACGCCCTCGTCAGAAGCGCTCAAGGAAACGCGCAAGTTCCAGAACCTGCGCTGCGACAACGTCGAGCAGGTCCGCATCATTCAGGAGGCGGGCATCTGGGTGCTCGCCGGCTTCATCGTCGGCTTCGACTCCGACGATGAAACCATCTTCGAGCGTCAGCGTCAGTTCATCGAGCTCACCAACATCACCTGGGCCATGGCCGGTGTCCTGCAGGCTCCGCCCACGACAGCTCTCTACGACCGTATGAAGCGCGAAGGTCGCCTCCACGAAGACAGCGAGGCCCTCACCAACTTCTCGCCACCCAACTTCGACCCCGTATTGCCGGTACCGATTTTGCTGCGCGGCCTCAGCACGCTGCTCTCAGGACTCTACGAGGCGAAGCCGTTCTTCGAGCGTGCGCTGCGTTCGCTTGAAGTCTGGCAGCCGCGCGAAACCCAGGTTCCGCCCCGTCTGCCCCTGTCCTACAACCTGCGCGTGCTGGCCGTGTCCATGTGGCATCAGGGCATTCAATCGCCTTACAAACAGGAGTACTGGAAGTTCCTCTACCAGCTCGTACGCAGGTTCGGGCGTCACCCGGCGAAGCTCTGGCTCGGCTTCACGGTCCTGCTGTCGGCCCACCACTTCCTCCTCTACTCGCGCGAAGTCGCCCAGGACCTCGAGCAGGAGTGCATCTCCTTCGAGAAGAAGCACCCGAACTCAGGAGTCAGTCCCAACGTCGCTGCCGCACTGAAACTAGCCGCCCGCGTCTGATGAGTTGAGTTCGGTCGATGAAATGTCGCCCTTACCGGGAGAACAGTTCCGTCAGGTTCGTGATGCGCAATAGCTCACGCACACGGGGCGACAAGTTGACGAATTCCAGCTTGCAGAAGCCTTTGTTGATCGCTGACACCTTCAGCCCGACCAACGATCCCAGGCCGAGGCTGTCCAGATAGTTCAAATCGGCGAAGTCGATCACGATGTGGCCGCCTTCAGCGATCACAGGCTTGACCACTTCTTTGAGCTTGTCTGCGGTATCGCTTACCAGCCTGCCATGGCATGTGATCGTCGTGAGCCTCCACTTATCTTCGTCTTCTGAACTTTCGACTTCATAGTGGAAGGACGTTTCCGGTGTTGTAGTCATGCAATCTCCATGCCCTCAAATTGGCGAACCATCCTAGCGCCTCGTCAATAGGAGACCGCATTAAATTCTGGTTACGAGCCGGTAAAGCCGGCATGCAAACAATTGTCACCGCAAACGGCCACGCCCTCATTGCCGCGGTATCTCTACATCAACCCCGCCTCAGTGAGCGCGCGATAGTAGATAGCCTCGAATCCCTCTCCCATCCACAGGTGGGACAGCAACTCAGTCGCCGGGAAGACCCGGCGATGTGGAATCTCGAATCGGGGTTCCCATGGCCGCAACTCAACTTCTGCTCGCCAGATAGAACGGACCAGGATCAGACCCTTCTCCGGGCCCGAAAGACACTCGCCACGGCTGAAGCCAAGAAGTCGCGCGTCGCCCACGATGGCACACGTCTCTTCCCATATCTCGCGGCGAAGAGTCTGCTCCCAGTTCTCATCGCCCTCGGGACGGCCACCCGGCCACCCCCATCGCTCACCATCCCTGCTGATCAGCACGACTCCACGGTCCGCTGTCACACACAAACCATTTGCTCCATGGGCCTTACCCACAGGAGGCGTGGGCGGAGAATGCCAGCTGATCATCCAATCGCCGGCATCCGACGGAATCACGAACTCTTCGCCATCGCGTGCGGCACGACGATGAAGCATAGCTACCTCCATTCGACCGTCGCGATGGGACTGCGCTGCGGTGCGGCGTTACAAATCTCCAGGATGCCGTAGCGAACACGATAGTCCACATCTTTGAACGTGAGCGACCAAAGGAAGCGAACCCCGCAATTCGCGCCACCGGCGCGTCCGCCTATACGGCCAGTATCTCCTAAGTTCTTAGTTGACAACTCCTGCGTCTCCAGCCTAATCTCCTAACTGCTTAGGAGAAGCCCCATGGGAGACCGCGAAACCGCCCTCACCAAACTCGAACTTCAGATCATGCAGGTCATCTGGAAGCTCGGCGCGGGCAGCCCCCGCGATGTCATCGGCGCGGCCGGCGCAAAGAATGCATGCAGCGTAAAAGGCGCCTGCAGCGTGAAAGAGGTGCAGGAGGGCCTGCCGCAGCCTCTCGCCTACACCACGGTGCAGACGATGCTCAACATCCTCGAGCGCAAGGGCAAGCTCAAGCGCAAGCTGCGAGGCCGCGCCTACGTCTATAGCGCGACCGTCACGGAGGCCAAAGCCTCGCGTCACGCCGTGCGCGATCTCGTCGATCGCATGTTCGGCGGCTCCGCGGACGAACTGGTGATGAGCCTCATCAAGAATCGTCAGATCGATCCCAAGCGCATCGCCGAACTGAGCCGCCGCGTTGAAGAGGAAGGCGGTGACGCATGAACGCCCTCGTGTTCCCGTGGTTGTTCTCCTATCTGTTCAACGCGCTGTGGCAGATTCCGCTGATCTTCGCCGCTGCCTGGATCGCCACCCGCATGCTCCGCCACGCCGACACGGGTGCCGATCCGGGCGTGGAGCATCGCGTCTGGGTCAGTGCGCTATGGCTTCAACTCATTCTGCCCGCCTGCAATCTCCAGGTCGCAAGCCTCTGGCACACCCTCCTGAATCTCCTGCCATCGGCCGGCACCGTCGGCAACGGCGGTGTTCACATCCTCCTGGGCTCGGCTACAACCGCCGGCGCCAGCAGGTTGCACCTCCCGCTCGTACTGGAGGCCGGCCTCGTCCTGGCCTGGGCATGCTGCTCGCTTTACTTTGCCGCCCGCCTCACCTGGGGCCTCTTCCAGACCCGCACCCTCGCCCGCACCGCCATCCGCCTTATGCTCACCGGCGAATCCGCATCGCGCTGGATCGGGCACTGCCATCGGATGGGAATTGCCGCGCCGCCACCGGAGATTGCGGCTTCGCCACAGGGAATTGGACCGGTCACCATCGGGCTGCGCCGCGGCCTCGTGCTCCTGCCTCCCGCATTTCTTGAAAGCATCGCCCCGAGCGATCTCGATGCTGTCCTCGCGCACGAACTCGCCCACATTCAGCGGCACGACTTCGCGAAGAACCTGCTCTACGGCCTGGTCTCGCTCCCCATCGCCTGGCATCCGCTCGTCTGGCGTACGCGTGCACGCGTCGCGGAAAGCCGCGAGCTCGTCTGCGATGCCATGGCCGCGGACGCTATAGCCGCCCAAGCCGTCGCCGGACGCAGGCAATACGCACAGTCGCTGCTGCGTCTCGCCTCCATGCTCTCCGCCGGCCCGCGAGTCGCTCCCCTTCACGCCCTCGGCATCCTCAGCCTCAACACCGATGCCCGCATATTCGAAAGGAGAATCATGACCCTCACCCACAAACGCGTCCCGATGAGCGCTACCCGCCGCTTCCTCGGCGCCGCCGCATGTTGCGTCGTCGCCCTCGCCACCTGCACCTCAGCACTCGCACTGCATACCGACGTATCCGCACTGACGCTCAGTGCGGAGAATGCGGAGAATCAGGCATCCGCCCCCGCAACCCCCACCAAGCTTCACGTCAAGTCCAGCATCATGGTGGGCCAGAAGATCTCGGGAGACCCCCCTGCCTATCCGAAGGAGGCACGCGCGAAAAAGATACAGGGCACGGTCGTGCTGGATGCCACCATCGGCAAGGACGGAGCGGTGGAGGCTCTTCACATCGTGAAGAGTCCGGACAAGCGGCTCAGCGAGAGCGCACTCGAAGGTGTTCGAACCTGGCGCTATCGGCCCTACCTCCTCAACGGGGATCCGATCGCGGTCGAGACCACCATCCACGTCATCTATAACCTGGCGCCTTGAAGCTCCGGTTCAAAAAGGGAACTGTATCCATCGCGGTAGCAGAATTCTGGCATGATGGATCGCGCAATTTGCTACGCTGGAAATAGGAGTGAATTTCACTTCGCTGGAGCAAGGCCATCCCGTCGCCGGATGGCCTTTTTGCTGCCACTAAGTCGTTTGCTAGGAGGATTTTAGCGATAAGCCTTTTGTTTGGAGGAATTTGGCCCTCGGAAGGCGGGCTAGGCTCAAGCAAAGAAAAGACTTACAAGCCAGCCTCCCGCGGCGGGAGGGGGGAGGGGTGGGTGGTACCGTTACTTGCCCGCATCCGTGTGCTGCGAGTAGATCGCGTGCCACTGCCCGGCACGGTAGACGAAGATATCACTCGACATGATCCCTTTCTCCGGCCCGAGTGGCTTGAGATAGAAGGTCACAATCGCAGTGTCCCCTTGGATGAGGGCGGCGGTCCCCATCGGATGCGCCGCCATCCACTTCTCGTCCGCGACACGTCGCGCAGTCGAGCCAACATTCTTGCGGGCGCTCGTTAGAATCGCCGCTTTATCGTGGACGCTGCCGTCCGCATTCACGGATCGATACTCCGGCAGCAGCAGGTTGTCTATATACGCCGTATCGCCGCTCTCCTCGGCCTTCAACCAGCCGCTATCTGCGGCAATTACCGCCGCCGCGGTCTTCGGCTGCGGCGTCACGGGAGCGGCAAGAACGGAAGCGGGCAGGCACAGAATGCCGGCGGCGGACAAGACGCAGAACTGGGAAAGACGCATGCGGCTCCTTGGTGCAACAGGTATGCACAAATCGACGAGTGGCTCTGCGCAAGAGTAGCGAATGGCAGTCCCTCAGGCACACCGGATGTGACGAATTGCTGGAGCGCAGGGTCGATTGCCTTACGAGGCGGTAACGAGTACCGCGACGGGAAAGTTGGCGAATACCTGCGCCAGCGGCATCGCGGCATCCGCGCTGAGCACTGCGTCAGTGAAGATGTTGCGGTAACTCCCGTGGAGTTCGGAGGGAAGTGAGAGAGACCAGTCCTTCCATGCGTTCCCCAGAGGCAGAGCAACCTCGCCGTGCATCAGCGTGCAGGCGAAGCGCGGCACGGCTACAAGGATCGTCTTGTCCTCATATTGCCGCGCATGCGCGATCACGTGTTGCTCGCCGGCGCCTGCCGCATACAAGGGAAGATAGCTCCCGTGCCGGAAGAGCGCATGCTCCGCTCGTCGCAGCCGCAGCACCTGCGCGGTGGTCCACAGCTTGATCGCACCATCGGCGATGTCGTGCGTAACCTCGGCTGCAACGGCCGCCATGCCATGCTCGTCAGCCAGGAAGTCTAGACGCGTCAGCATACGCTCACGCAAGCGGTAGTCCACCGGCCGCCGGTTGTCCGGATCGACCAGGCTCAGGTCCCACAGCTCTGTGCCCTGGTAGAAGTCCGGCACCCCCGGGCTGGTCGCTTTCAAAACCAACTGAGCCAGCGAATTCACACCGCCAAAAATCTTGATCTGCGGCAGCAGCTTTTGCAGTGTCTGCATGAATGGCGTCTCGCGCCCGCGCTTGTCGGGCATGACGATATCGGCGATGAAACCCTGCACCGCGGCGACATACTCAGGATCAGGATTGATCCAGCTCAGGTTGACCTTGGCCTCGCTCAACGCCTTCGCCGCATACTCCTGCAGCCGCTTCACCACCGACTCGCGGCAGCCCGGCTCGTCTGTTCGCCATGGCCACACACCCGCGATCGTCTGGTACAGCAAGTATTCCTCGTTCGCATCCGGCGCGACGCGCCCATCGCCAAGCGTGCGCTTCACCTTGGCATTGGCACGCTGCCAGCGTCTCACCGCTCCGGCCCACGCATTCGGTATCTCCGAGAGTACGTTCAGCCGGTTACGCACATCCTCGCTGCGCTTGGTGTCATGCGTTGACGTGGTCAGCATCGAATCCGGTGACATGGCGAGACGTTCCTCGTTGCTCGCGTGCCACTGCTCCGGCGTGATGCCGAACGACCTCGTGTCTCCGCCCACCTCGTTCGACGACACGAACCGGTTGTACACGTAGAAGGTCGTGTCCTCGACACCCTTCGCCATCACCGGCCCGGTGAGCTGCTGGAACTTGAGCGCGAAGCGTAACTGTTGCGGATCGATGTCACGGCTCTCCGTCTTCTGCCGACGCCGCAAAAGCAGCATGTCGCAGAGGAAGTCGAAGGCCGAGGCGTCGATATCCGGATTGCGTCGCTTGGCCTGCCGGATTGCGTTCTGGATGAAGGCGATATCCCGGTCGGGATACATGCCGCGCTCGTCGGTATAGGTGCGGTAGACAGGAAAGCATGCGATGGTCTCGCGTATGACCGATTCGAGCACATTGTCGGTGAAGTCGCGCGCATGCCGGTCGGCCGCGGCGATATTGCTGAGCATGTTGGTCAGCACATGTACCTCGCTGGCGAGCGAGTTCTGCATCACCTGCAGCTTCGCCCGATAGATGATGAGGTCGGGATTGGTGGAGTGCCCCAGCACCCGGTCGTACAGCGTGTTGAAGGCCTTCACATTGTCGCGCTGGATGAAGATGTTGTTGGCGAAGTAGACGAAATCGTAGCCGGAGGTTCCATGTACCGGCCACTCCTGCGGCATGTGCTCGCGCGGTTCCAGGATCTTCTCCACCACTACGTAGAGTGGTCCGTGCGAGGCGCTCCAATCGTATCCGCGTACCTGGTCGAGTCCTGATCGCTCGATTCCGTTCGCGGCAGTCTCGCTCACCGGCTTCGGCCCCGCGCACTGGCTCGCCAGATAGAGCAGTTGCAGCCGGATCAGGTACTGGCGCGGATTGAACATGCCGTCGCAGTGGTCGATGCGCAGCCCAGTCACCTGCTTCTTCGCCAGCAACTCGCGGATCAGGCAGTGCGTATCCGCAAAGACCTCCGGCGTCTCCATGCGCAGGCCGACCAAGTCGTTCACGTCGAAGAAGCGGCGATAGTTGATCTCCTCCGCCGAAGTGCGCCAGTAGGCCAGCCGGTATGGCTGCACGTTCAGGAACGCATGCAGGGAGTCGAAGCTGCGCGGATCGCCTTCCACACCGTTGATCGTTTCTAGGGCGCGGGCGATCACGGGCTGCGCCGCTTCGCTGGTCAAAACGGCACGCAACCGGGGAAGGAGAGTTCCCAGCCGCTGCTGCCTGTCAGCCTGCAGTTGCGGATCGGTCGACTCGTGCGGCGGCAGTTGCGTCAATTCGCGCAAAATTTCGGCCAACTCGTGCGGCATGCTTGCCGTCTCCTGTTCGCTGGGAAGCGTGCCAATGGGCCTGCGGAAGAAGAGGAGTGGGATGGAACGGGGCGACGCCGGAAAGCGGTGGTCGTTGAAATACTTCACGTAGAACCTGCCGTCTTCAAACGCGACCTGGATACGTTTGGCCTCGAGTTCCTCTCCGTACTGGTTGCCCAAAATCGGCAGCAGCAGTTTGTCGCGCATCTCCTCCTTCAGTGGACTCCAGTCAATGTCGAAGTAGTTGGCGTACCGGGAGGCATGGCCGTTCTCGAGCACATCCTGCCACCACACGGCGTCCTGGCCGATTCCCATGTGGTTGGGAACAATATCCAGCAGCAGCCCCATGTCGTGGCCGCGCAGTCCCTCAGCGAACGGGACGAAATGCTCCGCCCCACCCAGTTCGGGGTTCAGCCGGTCATGCCGGGTGACGTCATACCCGTGCATACTGCCCGGCCGGGCCTCGAAGATGGGGGATGCGTAAAAGTCGCCCAGACCCAATCGCTGCAGGTAGGGTACGATCGCCGCGGCCCCGTCGAAGGTGAATCCTCGGTGCATTTGGGCACGATATGTGGCAACGGGAACGCGAACATCGGTCTGGAGTAGAGAATGGATGCAGTCTTTGTCCATAGTTTTCGGCAATCCTGTTACAGAATGGAGCAATCTGAGTAAGGAAGTGGCGTCCCTCGTCGACCAGCCTATTGAGGCTACGCTCGGCGAGACGCAAACGGGTCCGTAGCGGTACTTACCTGAAGGATGTAACGGCTGTGAGGTTTCATTGCGTCGAACGGTTGCTTCCCAGGATACCGTTCGGGCGACTTTACGAACCCCACCCCGACACGGGAGAATGTGTGGAGCGATTGAAAGAAGAAGTGGAGAAACGAAAGATGCCCTTATCCGGCGAAGCCATTCGCATGATGAACTACGTTGACGATGTTGCCACCACCATGCGACGCCTGCTTGCCGTAGCCCCTGCGTTGACCAACGAGGAGCGGAAGCGCGTCAGCGAGTACCTGCGGGTCAGTTCGCCCAACGCCGGAGAAGTGCTGGCTGCGCTGGATAAGAAATAGGAACATTGGTCAAAGCGGGCTCGGACATGGAACTGCTGTCGAACGGCCAGCGTATTCGTCCATGAGATAAGCATGCGCGCTCTCAGGGACATCATCGGGCAGGTTCTGGACGCGATCTGGGCGCACAAGCTGCGCTCCTTTCTTACCATGTTCGGGATTGCCTGGGGGGTGGGGTCGCTGCTGCTGCTGATCGGCCTGGGCGAGGGCTTTCGGTCTGGGCAGCGGCGCCAGATGGCCACCCTGGGGAACGATGTGATCTTCCTCTCTGGCGGCAATATTCCTGCCGTCCCCAGCCAGCACACCGGCATGCGGCCCTACCATGTCACGCTCTCCGATGCCGAGGCTATGCGCCAGCTGCCATCGGTGCGAGCCGTAACCGCGGTCGTCCAGGATGAGACGATCCAGCAAGTGAGTCAGTATGCAACCACCGGCGGTACGGTGAAGGGTATCGATACGTACTATGCCGGCATTCGCGCTTTGCCGATGGCAGAAGGCCGGTTGATCGACAGCCAGGACCTGCATGACCGGCGGCACGTGGTGGTGCTGGGATCGAAGACGGCACAACTGCTCTTCTCCGGGCGGCCCGCGGTGGGGGAGTGGATACTGCTGAACGGCTCGCGCTTTCAGGTGGTGGGCGTAGCGGAGAAGACGGGACGCGGCAACAACAACGGCGTAAACCAGGCCGCCTACATTCCTCTCTCCGTGATGATGGAGATGTTTCCCATCAAGGGCGAGAACCTGCCCCAGGACGCGTTGGGCGGCATCCAGTATCAGCCGCGCGTGCATGGCGACAACGAGATAGCGGTGGCGGATGTCCATCGTCTGATCGCCCAGCGCCACGGCTTCGACTGGCACAACAAGGATGCCTTCGACGAGTGGGACTCGATCAAGAGCCAGCAGATGGTGGACAAGATATTCGACGCTATGGACATCTTCCTCGGCAGCGTGGGCGTGGTCACGCTGGGGCTGGGCGCAGTCGGCATCGTGAACATCATGCTGGTCGCGGTCTCGGAGCGCACGCGCGAGATCGGGCTTCGCAAGGCCTTGGGTGCTACCAACCGGAGCGTTGAGCTGCAGTTCCTGCTGGAAGGGCTCTTTCTCACCGGCATCAGCGGGTTGATCGGCATTGCCGGAGCCTCGTTGCTGATGTATCTGCTGCAGTCGGCGATCGGGCATAACATGCAGGGCTTCGATCCACCGAGGCTGGTGCCGTGGTCGGCGGCGCTGGCCATTGGCGCGCTCACGGCCAGCGGCGTGATTGCAGGTCTGGTGCCGGCGAGCAAGGCAG
This sequence comes from uncultured Acidobacteriaceae bacterium, assembly GCA_963815025.1. GTDB lineage: Bacteria > Acidobacteriota > Terriglobia > Terriglobales > Acidobacteriaceae > KBS-83. Next base: position 858,240 of record CAWFFD010000004.1, read on the forward strand.
CCCGGCTGGAGCCGGTCGAAGCGCTGAGGAGAGAGTAGAAGCGCGATGTTGATCGATCTATTGAAACAGGCTTACGAAGCCATGCAGTATAACCGGCGGCGCACTCTCATCACCGTGGCGGGGATGGCATGGGGTATTGCGACCGTGGTGTTGCTGCTGGCTTACGGGGCGGGGTTCAGCCGCGCGATCATGGCGATCTTCTCGCAGTGGGGCATCAACTCCATCGGCGTCTTTCCCGGCACGACGAGCGAGCAGGCCGGCGGCAAGAAGGCCGGCGTGGTGGTTCGCTTTACGCAGGACGACATCGAACGGCTCTCTTCCAGCGTTCCCGACCTGGAACAGATTGTGGGCAACCTGGAGAAGGACAGCGTTCCTATCCAGAACGACCTGCACAGCTATACCTGGCACGTCGAAGGCAGCCATGCAGCGATCGCCGACATCCTGAACTACGACGTCGTCAAGGGCCGCTTCTACACCGAGCAGGATAACGAAGAGCGCAACCACGTCGCCGTGCTCGGCGCCGAGGCGGCCACCAAGCTGTTCTCGGGGATTTACCCGATCGGGCAGCACATCCGCGTGGGCGGCATCAGCTTCACGGTCATCGGTGTGCTGAAGCCGAAGATGACCGAGGACGAGAACAACGTCAACCGCGAAGTCCACATTCCGTTCAAGACCATGGGCGACCTGAAGGACACCAAGTATCTCGACGGCATCTGGATGACCTATCACGGCGACAATGCGGCGGTGGAGCGGGCGGTGCGCCAGACGCTAGGCGCGGCGCACGGCTTCCGGCCGACGGATCGCAACGCGATCTATGTCGCGAACCTGATGGAGCAGCTCGAGCAGTTCCGCATCATCACGGCGGCGCTCGAGGTATTGATGGCATTCATCGGCTCGCTGACCCTGGGAATCGCAGGCATCGGGTTGATGAACATCATGCTGGTGAGCGTGCAGCAGCGCACGCGCGAGATCGGCGTGGAAAAGGCGCTGGGCGCACGCAAGGGGCACATCCTGATTCAATTTCTCGCGGAGGCGCTGGTGATCTCGGCCACCGGCGGGGTGCTGGGCATGCTGCTGGCGTATGGGGTGTCGACGGCGGTGGGGCGCATCACCTTCTACAGCGCCATCGCCAAGGACGCGACCGATGCCGACATCCGTCTGCTGATCTCTCCGTTGATCGTCGGTGTCTCGACGGGAATCCTGATTGTGGTCGGGCTGGTGAGCGGGATGGTGCCGGCGCTGCGTGCCGCCAACCTGGACCCGATCGAAGCGCTGCGCTACGAGTGACCCCCCCTCCCGTCGCCGGGGGCCGCGGTGTAAGTCTTTTTGTTCGTTCGGCTTAAGCGGCCTCCCGAGGCTCAAAATCGTCCAAATAAAAGACTTATCAGCAAAGTCGTCGAAACAAAGGGCTTATAGGCCGATTCTCGCCTTATTTCCGGTGCAAAGTGCCATCCCGATGGTTAAATTATTCTGCCGAAATCACTTACCGCTAAATTCGTCCAGCCAAAGGATTTAGCAGCCACCTTGCGATTTCTGCTTGCGGCCTCTATCTCCCCTTAATTCAAGTATGGCAAATCGTGAGAGATAACATGCCAACTTTCGTCGCGAGGATGAGTTCGCGTTCCGGAATGGGATTTGAATCCTGAGCGGCGGTGACTAGGTTGCGTGCATTTTCCAAAGTGCGCGAGCGAGATCGACGGTGAACCACAATTGCATAGACACAAATGTTAGAAGGCCGGCGGCAAAGGAAATTGCCAGCAGCGTGCCACCCAGCCCCAGCGTTGTATCCGTGGTGTTCCTGGATACCTGCCAGGAGAAGATCGCTGCGCCTGCTATACACACGACGACGCTGACGAGGCTTAGCCAGAAATGCCATCTCGGCATTGCCGAAGAAAGCGGTATGTAGCCGATGGAGTAGAGGAAGGCGAAGGCGGCGAAGAGCGCCGCGAGGCAATAGAGAGGCATCTCCAGGCTGAAGGCATATCCGCGGTTTTGCGCGCCAGCCTGGAAGGTGAATCTGCTCGCAAACGCAAATTGCGAAATAACCAGTCCAAGAGCCAACAGCACAATGCCGGTCAACGCAAAGAGATTTTGTGTTCTTAGCATGGAGTTCACCTGGCGGGGTTGAAGTAGCGTTCTAACCGAAGCGCTTTCAGCTTCTGGCCACGAACTATACGCTCAGGGAATTTGGGACGTCCGCATTTTGGGGGGAGGTGCGGAACTCCGGGCTTCCTGTGTGAAGCCTGGAACCTCCGATGATGTCCGGTGATGCCGGGGCCTGTGCTGCGTTTCAATCCGGGTTCGGGCCGCCCAGCGATGGCGCTGGCGCTACTTCCATTCCCATACTTTGGAGACGGTGCTGCCGGATGCATCCACTTCGTATTCGAAGGCGCCGCAGGTGTTGTTGAGGCGTGCGAGGTTTTCCGATGCAGTGTGGAAGAAGAGCATGCCGCGATAACTGACGGCGCCGGCTGTTCCAAATTTGCCCAGGCCCGATCCCTTCCAGGTAACAACCTCGCCGTCGGGCGTCATGATGAGTCCCTGTCCCTCGCCATGAATGGAACCGTCGGGACGGATGATGGAGGTATAGGTCCCCATACCGGAAGTAGCAACGCCGAACATGGTCCCGGTATCTTCAAACGATACTTCTGCCGTGGGCGGGTCGACGGAAAGCACCCGTCTTACGAGTCTTTTGCCTTTCGTTTCGCCGATCTTGTCTCCGATCATGCATGCACCTCTTCTTTCGCCGGGAGTGGAGTGACGGTACCCGGGGTGCGCGCAATTGTACGCGCGCGATGAATGCGCGGGCTTTCCAGTGATGCGGAAGGCCGGGAGCGAGATGGCGATGCCTATTCGAGGTGCGAAGTTGAAGAAAATAGCCATTGACTTTCTATCCATAGATAATCTATGGATAGGACATGCCGAAGAAGAATGACCTGCTGCCGGGAACGCTGGACCTGCTGATCCTGACCACGCTGAAGCGCGCGCCGATGCATGGCTATGGGATTGCGCTGGCGATCAAGCGATTGTCCGAGGACGCGCTGACGGTGGAAGAGGGATCGCTGTATCCGGCGCTGCAACGGCTGCTGCTGCAGGGTTGGGTGAAGGCGGAGTGGAAGATGACGGAGACCAACCGGCGCGCGCGCTTCTACACGCTGACGGCGGCGGGCCGGAAGCAGGTTGGGGTCGAGCTTTCGGAGTTCCAGCAGATGGTCGCGGCGATTGGCCGCGTACTGCAGGATGCGTGAGGCGGCCAATGACATCGTTACTTCGATTTTTTCGCAAGCTGCAACGCCTCTTCGGTCGAGACCGGTTTCGCGATGAGCTGACCGAGGAGATGGCGTTTCACCGCGCTGCGGCGGAAAAGACACTTGCAGCCGAAGGCATGGATCCGGAGGCGGCGCGGATTGCCGCGAAGCGGCAGTTTGGGAATGTGACACGGCTGCAGGAACAGAGCCACGAGGCGGTTAGCTTCCGGTTCGAGACGGTGATGCAGGATCTGCGCTTTGCTTTGCGGCAACTGAGCAGAAATCCGGGCTTTGCCTGTACCGCGATCCTCGTTCTTGCGCTCGGCATCTGCGCGAGTGTATCTATTTTTGCTTTTGTGGATGCTGCCCTCGTTCAGCCGTTGCCGTATCAAAATCCGTCACGGTTGGTCGCGTTGTTTGAAAGCACGCCCAGCGGTCCGCGTTTTCATTTGTCGTATCTCGACTACCTCGACTGGAAGCGGCTCAACACCGCTTTTAGCGAGTTGGAAGCATACGATGGCAACCGATTCCTGTTGAATACTCCGACAGGTGTTCAGGTTGCGGAAGGCGCAGTGGTGGGTGCGGGATTCTTCCGCACGCTGGGCGTTGCTCCTATCCTTGGGCGGGACTTTCGTGCTGGCGAGGACGAATCGGGGGCTGCACGTACTGTCCTGCTCAGCTACGACTCATGGCAGAAACGCTTCGGCGGGCGGCGAGATGTCGTTGGACAGACGGTCACGCTTCAGAACGCGCCCAATACGATCGTTGGTGTGCTGCCAGCCAATTTTCACTTTGCGCCGATCGGTCCTGCCGAGTTCTGGACGCCTTTACATATGTCCAAAGGCGAGGACCGAGGCGAACACGGCCTCTCCGCACTCGCGCGGCTCAAGGATGGAACCACCCTTCAGGCAGCGACGGCGGAGTTGCAGCTGATTGCGGGCCGAATTGCGAAGCAATATCCCGACGCCGATGAGGGACGGGGCGCGACTGTCATCTCGCTATCTGACTTCATTGTAGGCAACGTTCGTCCCATCATGCTTGTTCTTATGAGTGGAACAGCCCTGCTGCTTCTGATTGCCTGGGTCAACGTCGCGAGCCTGTTGCTGGTGCGGGCCGAGGTTCGCAAGCGTGAACTTGCGTTGCGGGGCGCGCTTGGAGCTTCTCGATTTCGCCTTGTCCGTCAGTTCGTCACGGAGGCGTTCATGCTGGTGGCGCTGGGGAGCGGCCTTGGATTCGGAAGCGCGTGGATGGCGATGCGATTCCTTACCCAACTCATTCCGCCTCGCATGATGGAGGCGATGCCCTATCTGAAGGGACTGGGATGGAACCTGCATCAACTGATATTCGTCTCGGTCGTCTCGCTTGCTGCGGGCGTGCTTTTCTCAGCCGTTCCGATGGTGCGGCTGTCGGCGCGAAACCCGCAGGACGATCTCTCTGAGGGGAGCCGCAACGCCGCGGGAACTCTGTGGCGAAGGCTGGGAGGCAATCTGGTTGTCATCGAACTAGCGACAGCCATGGTGCTGCTGGTTGGCGCGGGGCTGTTGGCAAAGAGCTTTTACCGTCTACTGCACGCTGATATTGGAATCCAGCCGGAGCGAGTGGCCACAATGCGTGTCGTCCTGCCGCATTCGAGCTATCCAAAGAACGAGCAGATCATCGCGACGGCGAATCAGGTGCTGGAAGAAGGGGCCGCCTTGCCGGGAATCACGGCTATCGGCGTCGGCCACAGCCTTCCTATTGGCGCCAGCGGCGGTAACACAACCTTTGAGATAGTGGGCCGGCCCACAGGCGGCGCACTTAAAGAGGTGAATCAGCGGCAGGTGACCACGGGCTACTTCACCACGCTCCAGGCGCGTCTTCTACGCGGCCGCTTCTTCCGCGCAACGGAGGATTCCTCGAAACCCCTTGTGACGATCATCAACAAGGCGATGGCGTCGCAGTACTTTCCTGGCGAAGATCCGATTGGCAAGCGCATCGCGTACGGCGCTTCGGAACCACCCATCGAAATTGTGGGGATCGTGGACGACATCAAGGAGGGCCCGCTGGACCAGGCGATGCATCCGGCCATGTATACGCCTTTTAGTCAGGGCCCGGATGACTCCTTCTTTTTCCTGATCCGCAGCTCCCAGGCGGAACAGTCTGTCATTGCGTCGATGTCTGCCTTGATTCACAAAATCGATCCTGGGATTGCGATCTCGGAACAGCAATCAATGACTGAACGGGTGAGTGAGTCACCGGCTGCGTATCTGCACCGGTCTTCCGCATGGCTGGTGGGAGGTTTTGCTGCATTGGCGCTGATCCTCGGCTCGGTGGGGCTCTACGGCGTCCTGGCCTATTCGGTAAGCCAGCGGACACGTGAAATCGGAGTGCGCATGGCGCTTGGTGCGCAGCGGAGCTCGATTTATCAGCTCGTTTTGAAGGAAGCGGGATGGTTGACGGCTGCGGGGATTCTTGCAGGTCTGGTCTGTTCCATAGCTGCGGCGATGCTGATGCGGTCTCTATTGTTCGGCGTCGAGTCGTGGGACCTGCCGACTCTTGCAGGAGTAGCCGCGGTGCTGACTGTTTCAACCTTTCTGGCCAGTTATATTCCTGCGCATCGGGCGGCGTCGGTAAATCCGGTTGAGGCGTTGCGAGCCGAATAAGGCCACGGGGGAGGGTGATGATGTCTATGGGTCGTTTTCTTCGCAAGCTCCAGCTGCTGCTCCGGCGCGAGAGGTTTCGCGATGAGCTCACCGAGGAGATGGCGTTTCATCGCGCCGCGGCGGAGAAGGCCTTTGTCGAAGAAGGTATGGATCCGGAGGCGGCGAAGCTATGCGGCGAAGCGGCAGTTTGGGAATGCGACGCTGATTGCAGGAACAGAGTCACGAGGTGGTTGGCTTCCGGTTCGAGACGGTGATGCAGGATCTGCGCTTTGCTTTGCGGCAGCTGCGGAAGAATCCGGGTTTCGCTTGACGGCGATTCTGATTCTTGCGCTGGGGATTGCGGCGAGCGTGGCTATCTTCGCCTTTGTGGATGCGGCTTTGCTGCGGCCGCTGCCGTATCGGGAGCCGGGTCGGCTGGTCAATCTCTTTGAGAGAAATACGCTCGGTCCGCGATTTCATCTTTCGTATCTCGACTATCTCGACTGGAAAAGGCTCAATAGGGTTTTCACGTCGATGGATGTTTATGAGGACTATGGCTACATCCTCGCGACTCCGGCGGGCGCGCAATGGGTGAGGGCGGCGGATGTGAGTGATGGATTCTTCCGCACGCTGGGCGTTGTTCCCGCGCTGGGGCGTGATTTTCATGCAGGGGAGGATCTGCCGTCGGCGCCGCGGAGTGTGTTGCTGAGTTACGCGGCGTGGCAGAAGCGCTTTGGCGGACGCGCGAATGTGCTGGGCGAGGCGGTGACGCTGAATGGTGTGTCGCGCACGATCATCGGCGTGCTGCCGCAGGATTTTCACTTCGCTCCGGTGGAGCCGGCCGAGTTCTGGACGACGATTTCTACGGACAATAACTGTGCGAAGCAGCGAGGCTGCCACAACTATCTGGGGGTTGCGCGCCTCAAGGACGGCGTCTCCACTGCATCGGCTCTGGCCGACGTGACGACGATTGCGCTGCAATTGGAGAAGCAGTATCCGGATTCCAATACCGATCGCCATGGGTATTTGTTACCTCTGGCGGATGTGATTGTAGGGGAGGTCCGGCCGATCCTGCTGGTGTTGTGGGGTGGCGCGGCTCTTCTGCTGCTGATCGCGAGCATGAATGTGGCGAGCCTGCTGCTGGTGCGTGCAGAGAGCCGCAGGCGGGAGATAGCCGTACGCGGCGCACTGGGCGCATCGCGATTGCGGCTGCTTCGTCAGTTTGTGACGGAGGGAGTGGTGCTGGCCGCGGCGGGCAGCGTGCTGGGCCTGACGGGTGCGTATGGGGCCATGCGATTGCTTGCGAAGTTCATCCCTACGGACATGATGGCGAGTATGCCGTATCTGCGCGGTCTTGGCCTGAACCTTCATGTCATGCTCTTCGCGTCGGTGATTTTGCTGACGTCAGCCGGGCTGTTCTCGCTGACGCCGATGTTGCGTTTGCCGATGGGCGCAATACGCGAGGGATTGGCCGATGGCGGCCGCGGCGCGGCAGGAACGACGTGGCGGCGGTTCGGATCGAATCTTGTGGTGGTGGAACTGGCGGCTGCCATGGTGCTGCTGGTGGGCGCCGGACTGCTGGGCAAGAGCTTCTACAGGCTGCTTCACGTGGATACCGGGATGGAGCCCGATCATCTGGCAGCGATCGCGGTTGTCACTCCCGCAACTGCGTATGCCAAGGATGCACCGCGCATTGCGCTGGAGCGGCAGGTTCTGGGACGGGTGAGGAGTCTGCCGGGAGTGACTTCGGCGGGAATCGCAAGTGATCTGCCGGTGGGCGACGGCGACGGCACCACGACACTCCGGATTGCCGGCCGTCCCTACAACGGGACAATCGAATGAGGTGAACGACCGGCAGGTGAGCGCCGGCTACTTCACGACATTGCAGGCCAGACTTTTGCGCGGCCGCTATTTTGCAGAGACCGAAGACGCGTCCAAGCCGCACGTTGCGATCATCAATGAAGCAATGGCCAGGAAGTATTTCCCAGGCCAGGATCCCATTGGCCAACGGATTGGCGACGACACGTTGAGCGCGGGTTCGCTGAAGGAGATTGTTGGGGTAGTGGACGATATCAAGGAAGGTCCGCTGGATATGACGGCGCGTCCTGCCTACTATCAACCCTTCAATCAGGCGACGGATGATTCCTTCTACCTGGTTGTCCGGACCATGCAGGCGGAGGCGTCGCTCTTTCCTGGACTTGTGACGGCGATTCATGAGATCGATCCGGCGATCGCGACGTATGGCGCAGTGACGATGAGCGAGAGGATCCACGATTCGCCGAGCGCGTATCTGCATCGCTCCTCGGCATATGTCGTTGGAGGCTTTGCGGCGCTGGCACTGCTGCTCGGCGTGGTCGGGCTCTACGGCGTGATTGCCTACTCGGTGAGCCAGAGGACGCGGGAGATCGGAGTACGGATGGCACTGGGCGCGCAGCGGGGCTCCGTCTACCAGCTCATTCTGAAAGAGGCAGCATGGTTGACGGCTCTCGGAGTTGGCGCGGGACTGCTTTGCTCGATTGCGGCCGTGACTCTGACACGCACGTTGCTATTCGGGGTGGGCGCGTGGGATGTTTCGACATTTGTCGCAGTCGCGGTTGTGCTTGCGGTTGCGGCGATGGTGGCGAGTTATCTGCCGGCGCATCGGGCGGCGTCGGTAAATCCGGTCGAGGCGCTGCGCGCGGAGTAGGGCTGGCTGCGCGGGCGGTTGCGCCGGTGGCGGGACTGGCCGTCCGGGCAACTGCGCCTGCGGCGCGTTCTGTGGGGTTCGCTTCCTTTGGTCGCTCACGTCGGGTTTTTTAGAGGCAGAAGAGCGATTTGCGTTTTGGAGTTTCGGTGATGGCATCGATATTTCGCTTTCTGCGCAAGCTGCGGCTTCTCATCGGCCGCGCGAGGTTTCGTGACGAACTCAACGAGGAGATGGAGTTTCATCGCGCTGCGGCGGAGAAGGCGTTTGCCGAAGAAGGCATGACGCCGGAGGCGGCGAAGTATGCTGCGCGGCGGCAGTTCGGCAATGCGACGCGGTTGAATGAACAGAGTCACGAGATGGTTGGCTTCGGGTTAGAGACGGTGATGCAGGATCTGCGATTTGCGCTGCGGCAACTGCGACGGAGTCCGGGCTTTACGCTGACAGCGATCCTGGTGCTGGCGCTGGGCATGGGCGCGAATCTGGCGATCTTTGCGTTTGTGGATGCCGCGCTGATCAAGCCGTTGCCGTATCTCAACCCGAGCCGGCTCGTGGGGTTGTTCGAGAGCATCGCAGCGGGGCCGAAGTACTGCATCTCGTATCTGGACTATCTGGACTGGAAGCGACTGAATAAGAGCTTTGCGGCGATGGATGCGTACACCGGATGGAACTTCATGCTGCGTTCGCCACAGGGAACGGAGTTGGCGCAGGGCGCGCATGTGAGCTCGGGCTTCTTTCGCACGCTGGGCGTGGCGCCGATGCTGGGACGCGACTTTCGCCCGGAAGAAGATGGTCGCGATGCTTCGCGCACCGTCATTCTGAGCTATGCGTCGTGGCAGAAGCGCTTCGGCGGCAGGAAGGACATCCTGGGCAAGACGGTGACGCTGGACGGCGCGACGAAGACGATCGTCGGCGTGATGCCGCGCGATTTCAATTTCGCGCCGGTCGAACCAGCGGAGTTCTGGGACACGATCGATCCTGCGGAGTCCTGCTCGAAGCGTCGCATCTGTCACAACCTCTTTGGCGTGGCCCGGCTGAAGAACGGTGTCACGGTGGCGGCTGCGCTTGACGATGTAACCAGGCTGGCGCGGCAGTTGGAAAAGCAGTATCCGGATTCGAATCAGGGTCAAGGGGCGGCGGTCTTTCCGCTAACGGAGGTGATCGTTGGCGACGTGCAGCCCATTCTGCAAACGTTGCTGGTGGGCACGGCATTGCTGCTGCTGATTGCCGGGGTGAACGTGGCGAACCTGCTGCTGGTGCGGTCGGAGGGCCGCAGGCGGGAGATTGCACTGCGCGGTGCGCTGGGTGCGTCCGCAGTGCGGATTGTCCGCCAGTTTGTGACCGAGGGCGCGGTGCTGGTGGGGGCGGGCAGCATTCTCGCGGTTGCGATCGCATTTGTGGCTGTGCGCACTCTGCCGCGGCTGATGCCGGCGGACATGCTGGCGGGCATGCCGTTTCTATCGGGAGCGGGCATGAGTGCTCGCGTTGCGGTGTATGCGCTGGCGATCGCGCTGGTGGCGTGGATCCTGTTCGCAGTCGTGCCGCTGCTGCGCCTGCCTCTGCGCGAGGTGCGCAGCGGATTAGCGGACGGCGGGCGCACGGTGGCCGGCGTGGGCTGGCGGCGTCTTGGCTCGAGCCTGGTGGTGGTGGAACTGGCGACGGCGATGCTATTGCTGGGAGGCGCCGGACTGCTGACGCGGAGTCTGTATCAACTTCTGCACGTGGAGATTGGAGTGCGGACGGATCACCTGGCATCCGTCCAGATTGCCGGGCCGCGTTCGACGTATGGGACGGATGAGAAGGCGATCGCGCTGGAGAAGGAGGTGCTGCGCCGGATGGAGCGCTTGCCGGGAGTGCGCTCCGCTGCGGTGACCACCTATCTTCCGCTGAGTGGCAATGGACCGTTCAGCGACTTCATTATCGATGGGCAGCCGATACGACCGGGCGATCATGACGAGGCGACGCGGCGCGAGATCACGCCGACGTACTTTGCGGCCATTGGAGCGCAGATGATTCGCGGACGCACCTTCACCGAAGATGACGGTTTGAAGATGCACGTGGCGATCGTCAACCAGGCGATGGCGCGGAAGTTTTTCGCGGGTGAGGACCCGATCGGCAAGCGCATCCAGTACACGGGCGGAATAGGGCCAACGCTGGAGGTTGTCGGCATCGTGCGGGATATCAAGGAGGGACCGCTCGACGACCTGACGCGGCCGGCGTTTTATATACCGTTTGCGCAGGATCCCGGGTCATTTTTCGCCGTCGTTGTGCGCAGCTCGCAAGACGAAGCGTCGCTGCTGCCGACGATGGTGCGCACGATGCACGATTTCGATCCCAGCATTGCCGCTTTCGGCCAAAGCACGATGGAGACGAACATTCGCGAATCGCAGACGGCCTACCTGCACCGCTCCGCAGCGTGGCTGGCGGGCGGCTTCGCCGCGATGGCATTGCTGCTGGGCGTCATTGGCTTGTATGGGGTGATTGCGTATTCGGTGAGCCAGCGGACGCGGGAGATTGGGGTGCGGATGGCGCTGGGCGCGCAGCGCAGCGCGGTCTATGGGATGGTGTTGCGCGAAGCTTTGCGTTTGACGGTAGTCGGGATTGGCGCGGGTGTGGTGGGCTCGCTGGCGACCACGTCGTTGCTGCGGCCGCTATTGTTCGGCGTGAGGCCTTGGGACGGAGCGACGCTGGCGGGCGTGGCTGCGTTGCTGGGCGCTGCCGCGATGCTGGCGAGTTATCTGCCGGCGCATCGGGCGGCGTCGGTGAATCCAGTGGAGGCGCTGCGCGCGGAGTGAGTGCAGGCCCACACGGGCAAATGCGCCTGCGGCGGGACTGGCCGTCCGGGCAACTGCGCCTGTGGCGCGGATGGCTGGGTTCGCTTCCTTTGGTCGCTCACGCAGGGATTCGTGCTGACCTGGCCGCGACGCTCAGGATGACATGCTGGTATGGAAGCCAATCCGGGAGCCGGACGGATCCACGATCGCCACGATTGACGATGCGCGGATCCGCCAGCCTGAGGGATAGGGATGCAGGATGAGCGATCGTTTCGCGTTGTTTCCCGATTTCTGACCGGTTTCCGGAATTTCAGCGGATTGACATGTCGAAGGCGCGGACATGGGCCTGTGGGTCATGGCGCTGCTAACCTTATCGGTAACGATGGCTGCCGCCGCTAATCCGGACCATGAACTGAGCAAGCCGCTGATCTTCCTTTCTGCCGGAGAGGCTTCGGGCGAGCGCTATGGCGCGGCGCTGATGGAAGCGATGGGGCGGCGGCTGCCGGGGTGCCGTTTCTTTGGATTGGGCGGCGCGCGCATGGCAGAGCTGGGCTTTCGGCCGGTGGTGCGCGCGGAGGATGTGGCGCACATGGGCATCACCGAGGTGGTGCGGCACGCTCCTTATATCTATGGACAGTTCCAGCGGCTGAAGCGGGCCATTGTTGCCGAACGGCCGGCGCTGGCGGTGCTGATCGATTTCCCGGATGTGAACCTGCGGCTTGCCGAGCACCTGCATCGCCATCGGATACCGGTGGTGTATTTCGTTTCACCACAACTGTGGGCGTGGAAGAAGCGGCGCATCCGGCGGGTGCAGCGGTTTGTGGACCGCATGCTGGTGATTTTTCCCTTTGAGGAGCCGTTTTACCGGGAGCGCGGGGTGGCAGCGGAGTTTGTGGGGCATCCGCTGGCCGATCTGGCAATGCCGGAGGTGACGCGGGAGGAGTTCGCTCGCCAACATGGGCTGGATACGTCCAAAGCGTGGGTGGCTTTGCTGCCGGGCAGCCGGCAACGCGAGGTCCACCTGAACCTGCCCACCATGCTACAGGCCGCAACGATGCTGGATAGCACAACGTCAGGCGACACGTATCAATACCTGCTGCCGGTGGCGCCGACGCTGGCGCCCGAGACGGTTGCTGCGATGGTGGCTGCGCAGGGCGCTCGGGTGAAGCCGGTGCTGGTCGACGATGCGCGGGCTGCTCTTTTTCATGCGCGCGGGTCCGTGGTGGCGAGCGGCACGGCGACCGTGGAAGCGGCGCTGCTGGGGAATCCATTCGTCGTGGTATACCGGCTGTCAAGGGCGAGCTACGCGATTGCGCGGCGATTCGTGACCGTGCCGCATGTGGCGATGGCCAACCTGATTGCCGGACGGCGCGTGGTGCCGGAGCTGATCCAGAATGAATTCACCGCAGCGAACGTGGTGGCGGCGCTCGCGCCGCTGCTGACCGATGGGCCGCCGCGCGCCGGGGTGATGGCGGGATTGCGCGAGGTACGCGAGCGGCTGCACAGAAACGGTGAGGTCGCGCAGGAAGGTGCGGTGGAGCGCGTGGCGCAGATCTGCGTTGAATTGTTGACGGGATGCGCCCCCACTTTATCATCCAATGCATCGGGATTTTTGAACGCGAGAGGGGAGCCGGAACGATCCAGAGAGCCGGCAAGTACGTACCAGGCATGAACCTACGCACGCACACCATGACTCGTTTTCTTTTTCGCGCTGCACTCTTTTCCGTTGTGCTGACCTTCGGCGTGGCCGCTACGGCCGCCGTCGCGCAACAGCTTTCGACAAAACCGTTGATCAACATCACCGGCTACGTGATTGACGTAACGGTGATCCCGGCGACCCATCAGCTTCACGCGACCGCCCAGGTGAGCTTTACAGCGCTCGATGCGCTGCCGGAGGCGACCTTCGAGCTGCACTCCGCGCTGAAGGTGGCGAAGGTGACCGATGCGAAGGGCCATGCGTTGAATGCCGAGCGCGGACAGTCTTCCACGCTGCGCGTGACGCCGGCGGATCCGCTGACGAAGGGTACTACGGCGGTGTGGACCTTCGAGTACGACGGCACGCTCGAGAATGGCGACGGTTCGCCGGTAGAGGGGCTGAAACTGGCTTCGATCAGCGACCCGATCAGCTATTTGCTGTACGCGGCGCGCTGGTTCCCGATGACGGGCTACCTGACGGATCGGTTTACCGCGGACATCACGGTGCACGCGCCGACCGGGTACACAGTGCTGGGTTCGGGGTTCACCGGAGCACCGCGAGCGGAAAAGGGCGGCGAGACGTGGCAGTTCAACTGGGACCGGTCAGGATTTCCGGGGACGATCGTCGCGGCCAAGTACAAAGCGCCGACGGCGGTGATGGGCGCGGCGAATATCAAGGTGTACACGATGCCGGCACATGAGAGCGTGGCGCAGCAATATGCGCAGACGGCGAATCGTGAGTACGACTTCTTCAGCGGGACATTTGGTCCGGCGGAGTCGGCGCGGCTGAACGTGATCGAGTTGCCGGACGATACGGTACCGGTGTATTGGGCGCCCGAGATGGCGCTGGTTGCGGGCTCACGCATCGCAGAGCGCAACAGCTACCGCGATCTTGCGAACGCGATTGTGCGGCAGTGGTGGAGCTCGATGGTATCGCCCACGACGCTGAACGATGCCTGGATCACGAACGGGATGTCGCGCTACGGCGATCTGATGTACCTGGAAGATGTAGCCGGGAAGCAGAGCCTGGAACAGGCGATCACGGACGTATCGGCAAGTGCGCTGGCATATGACACGATTCCGCTGACTTCAGCAGGGCGGCTGGATGCCTTCTCACCGCAGTTCCAGTCGATGACACTGGACAAGGGCGGCGTCGTTTTTCACATGCTGCGTTACGAGATCGGCGATGACGCCTTCAAGAAGACGCTGCAGACCGTGCTGAGCACGCACAAGGATGGGTCGATTTCGACACGCGAGTTCGAGAAGATTGCCGAAGGCGCGAGCCAGCAGAATCTGGTGCCGTTTTTCGCGCAGTGGCTGGACGGAACGGGCGCGCCGCAGTTCTCAAATAAATACACGGTGTTCCGGCTGGGGAATGGCACCGGCTTCCGCACCATTGGCGAGATCGATCAGGACCTGGACCTGTTCCGCATGCCGGTGACGCTGCAGGTGCAGACCGAGGGCAAGACGGAGACAAAGCAGGTGGAGGTTTCCGGGAGCGATTCGCAGTACGTGATCGACACCTTCGGGCTACCGCGAAAGATCACGATCGATCCGAACAACGAAGTGTTGAAGAACACGCCGGACCTGCAGGTGCGGGTCGCGATCCTGCGCGGGCAGCAACTGCTGGGGCAGGGCGACACGACGGGGGCGATTGAGCAGTTCCAGGAAGCGTTGAAGGCGAACCCGAACAGTTCGCTGGCGAACTATCGCATCGGCGATGTGCTGTTTACGCAGCGGAATTATCAGGCGTCGGCAAATGCGTATCGCGATGCGCTCCGCGGGGACGACGATCCCCGATGGACCGAGGTGTGGAGTCATATCCAGCTGGGAAAGATCTTTGACGTAACCGGCCAGCGCGATCGCGCAGTGAACGAGTACCGGCAAGCGGTTCAGACGAACGACAACACGCAGGGCGCGGTGAATACGGCCCGGCAATATTTGATGAAGCCGTATGTGCATCCCGAAGACCAGTGAAGTGAATTCCGCATGACCGGGCTCCG
Organism: uncultured Acidobacteriaceae bacterium; assembly: GCA_963815025.1. Taxonomy (GTDB): domain Bacteria; phylum Acidobacteriota; class Terriglobia; order Terriglobales; family Acidobacteriaceae; genus KBS-83. The sequence goes on from CAWFFD010000004.1 coordinate 873,264, forward strand.
CATCTCATTCGCTGAGGTTACCTGCGGAGAATGCCATGTTGCGGCACGAGGTCAATTCATCCGAACTGCGATCGGTCGGCTATGAGATATCCGCTGCGCTTCTAGAGGCGGAGTTTCATAGCGGCGAGGTCTACCAATATTTTGATGTGCCGGCGGAGACGGCGCTGGAGCTATTGGAAGCCGAATCCATCGGGAGATATTTCAACGCCCGAATCCGGTCCAAGTTCAAGTTCAAGCAAGTGCGGTAACATCATCCCGCGATTGATTGACATGGAGAATGCATCGATGAAGACAGCATTGTTGAGAATTAGTTGTGCGGCCTGTATCGGCTTGACGGCTTTGATCGGCTGTCAAGCTCAAACGAAGAAGCCAATGCCCAGCCCCCCGGCGGATACTTCGCAGACGGTGGATGGGAAGACGGTTTCGATCCACTACAACACGCCTTCCATGCGCGGACGCAAGATCTTTGGCGGGCTGGTGCCGTATGACAAGGTATGGCGGACGGGTGCGAATCCGGCGACCTCGTTAAAGACTGAGGTAAATCTGACGATCGGGACTGCGACCGTGCCGGCGGGAAGCTACACGTTGTACACGCTGCCTTCGACGGGAACCTGGAAGCTGATCATCAACAAGCAGACAGGGCAGTGGGGCACCAAGTACGACCAGAGCCAGGACTTGGCGCGCGTGGATATGAAGACGGAGACACTGTCGTCGCCGCAAGAGGTGATGTCGATCACGCTGGAGCCATTCCAGGGAAAGACGAGCTCGCTGCATGTGCGGTGGGATACGACAGATGTGTCGGTGCCGGTAGTCGCTGAGTGATTACCGCGTAAGATCGCGTCATGATGAATCGGCGGCAGTTTGGCGGGCGACTGGCTGGCGGATTGGCCGGGCTGGCGCTCGCTGCCGGTTCGCGGCGTGGGCTTGCCGCGGAGAAAGCGGCGCGGCCATTCAAGCTTTCGGTGATGCTGTGGACGCTGCGGCCGAAGTACACGGCGGAGCAGGCGATCGATCTGGTGGCCGGCGCGGGCTACGACGGCTTCGAACTGGTGGACGAGGACAAGAAGTGGTCGGCGGAGGATGTGAAGCGCATTCGCACGCGGATGCGCCAGTTGGGAATTGTCTGCGATGCGATGTCCGGCATCGACACGGGCTTTGCCGAACCGGGCGCGGCAGAGAAGCTTGCGGATGAGTTGACTGCGCGCATGACGCAAGCGGAACAGATGGGCTGCCGGCGGATCATCCTGCTGTCGGGCAAGCGCGATGCTTCAATCTCGCGCGAGAAGCAACATGCGGTGTGCGTGGAGAACCTGCAGCGCGCGGGCGAGGTGGCGGCGAAGCGCGGATGCACACTGTTGCTGGAGCCGATCGATGCGCTGGAGAACCCGCCGATCTATTTAACGCGCGTGGAGGAGGCTTTCGCGATTGTGCGGGCGGTGAAGCTGCCGAGTGTGCGAGTTCTCTACGATTTCTATCATCAGGCCAGAGGATTGAACGATACTGGCGACGTTCACTCTCTACTCGCGCCGATAAAGGGAAACGTCGACCTTCTTGGGCTTGTGCACGTCGCTAATGTTCCCGGAAGACATGCTCCGAACAACGGCAACATAAACTACTTATCCATATACGGTGGACTGAAGAGGTACGGTTATCACGGATGGATGGCAATGGAATTCCTGCCAATCGGTGATGCGAGAGACCGAACTGAAGAGAAGCCATCAGCGAAATCCGTTGAATCGACGCGGCGAACCGGCTCTGCTTTAGCCGGGACGGGAGCGCAGTACGCTACCGTCGACTATTCGTGCGGGATTACTTTTCCGTCATACACAATCTTTCCGCCTACCAGCGTCAGTACCGACTCTGTTTTTGGCAGGTCCGTAGCGTCGACCTTGAAAATGTCCTGCGAAAGAACAGCCAGGTCAGCAAGCTTGCCTGGTTCCAGAGTGCCTTTGTCTTTTTCTGCGAACTCGGCGTATGCCGACGTCAGCGTGTAGGCGATTATCGCTTGTTCCCGCGTGATGGCTTCGGATGGCCGGTTCGGATCGAGACTGGCGAACATGATATTCAGATACGGATTCGTCGGTCCGTCAGAACCCAATGCGACGGGAACGCCTGCGACCAGCAAGGAACGCATCGGCTGGAGTTTTAAGTCTTCAAACATGCTGCGCAGACCGGGATTCAGATTCGCGACGGTCAGATGCGATGGATTTTGAACCACCACGATCCCCAGTTCCTTCACTCGCGGAATCAAATCCGGTGTCAGTCCGTCGCCATGCTCGAACCGGACTCGCTGCTTGGCCCATACTTGCGCTCCGCCCGCGGACTGCATCGCATCCACCATCGCCGCCGCAGGCGGATATGCGGACACATGAACCAGCAATTGATCATGGTCATGCAGCGTCTCACGCAGCATGCTGACGATCTGATCTTTTGGAAACGTCAATTGCTCGTGCAGAACGAAGTAGCCCACGGTTGCAGGATCGTTGCGCGATGCGAAAGTTCCTTCAACCGGAGTTCCATCGAGCATCCACTTGGTACCACTCACTGTGATGAGAGGATTCGAGCTGTGTGGCGCCGGCCTACCCTCTTTCGTATCGCGGCCTGCAGGAGTCGTTCCGGGCATCCTCATTACACGAACCCGAATGGGAGTAGGCATTTTCTCAAGGAGCGCGACACACCGATCGGGCGGCATGTCATTCGACATGTCCTGAATCGTCGTGATGCCCCACTTGACGGCTTCGGAAAAGGTCTTGCGCAACTCCGAAAGAGCGTCCGCTTCGCTGGTCTGGTCTGCAAATGTGCGCTCCACATCGAAGGCAGCATATTCGCGGATGACGCCGGTGAGCTTTCCGTCGGGCGACCTTTCGAATCGCCCACCCATCGGATCCGGCTGGCCCTCTCGGATCCCAGCCTGTGCCAGAGCTGCACTATTCATGATCCAGGCGTGATTCGTGAAGGTTTGCAGAACTACCGGGTTGTTGGGAGCTACCTGGTCGAGGGCGTTTCGATCGACCGCGAGATCACGGAAGATCTTCCAAGCGATTGTGCCGTTGATGAACGTTCCCTTGGGTGCCTTGAGCACGGTGGCGGCAATCGCAGCCTTCATTTCGGGCCACGCAGGATCGGGGCTCGCAAGTTCCAGGTCAACGTGATTGGGAGGAACGATTCCGAGGTGGTTGTGTGCGTCGTTGATTCCCGGAATTACGGTGCGGCCGCCAAGGTCGATCAGTTTCGTATGTGGACCGGCGAGGGCCTTGATTTTTGCCGAGTCTCCGGTCGCCGCGATTCGCTCCCCACGGACCGCGATCGCTTGCACATAAGGATGTGCAGCGTCGCTGGTAAAGATCTTTCCGTTGAGCAGCACCAAGTCAGGGGCCGGCTGCTGGGCCTTCGCCGCGAGGGACGATAACACCAGGATGAAGACGGCAACGCAGGTATTGGTCGATGCGCCCATCATGCTTACCTCACCTTTGTCCAAACCAGGTCTTCAGCGCCGGGGGACTCTATCGCGGTTGCACCGGGAGACGTGAAATGCAGGGGGAGCGACCAACTGAGTGGTACGAGTATCCAGCATTTTTCAGCCAGAAGTCGCATTGTTTCCGTCAGGAGTTCGATAAGCCAGAGCGATCCCATCCGGTCGGAGATATGAGTCTGGCACTTGGAAAAGCGACTAGAGGATAGATCTCTTTCGCGATTGGAGGAAGAAGAAGGCGAAGCAAGCAGCAGGGTTATAGGGGAGGCATGGGCGCATCAGAGCCGCGGACGGTTGTCCACAATCGGACGGTTTGTCCGGCGATGGACGCTCACCCGGGACGGAGCTTCTCCCCGATGGCAGATTTCATAACGGAAAGCGGTTTCTCATGGTACTTGTACGGAGTCTTCGTTTGGACTGGGAAGTGCTTATAGTTCACTAGCCGATTGTCGACAAGGACTTATGACATCCCTTTCTCGTGATTTGAAGGTTGCAATTCGCCAGTTATTGAAGGCCCCCGGTTTTGCGATGACCGCAGTGCTGATGCTGGCGCTGGGAATAGGCGCGACTACCGCGATTTTCTCGATTGTCGAAGGTGTCCTGCTGCGGCCGCTGCCGTTCCCTCGTTCCGACCAACTCATGGTCCTGGCAGACATCATTCAAGGTGCGAAGATCGCCGGAAACAACGAGGCCGGCGTTACGACTCCCGATATCAAGAACTACACACGCGACACGCACAGCTTTACCAGCCTGGGAGGCTACCAGGGGGCTGGATATGAGCTATCCGGCGTGGGCGAGCCGGCCATGGTAAATGCCTCGCGGATGACGGGAGGCGTGTTTCCCGCGCTGGGCATTTCGCCGCTCATGGGACGGGTGTTCACGCAGCAGGAAGATGATCAGCACCAGCAGGTGGTGGTGATCAGCTACGCGACGTGGCAGAGCCGGTTCCATGGTGACGCGGCAATTCTAGGCAGCAAGATCATTCTGGACCGCAAGCCGTATGTGGTCATCGGTGTGATGCCGCGGGGCTTCGAGTTTCCGCTTGCGCCCGGGCATCTCAATCGCAGCGAGCTCTGGGTGCCTATGAGCTTCACGCCGCAGGAGCTTTCACCGGCGGCCTCGGCCAACTGGAGTTACCAGATGGTGGGGCGTCTGAAGCCGGGTGTAACGGCATCGCAGGCGGTGGCTGACGCCGGGCTGGTGGCACAGCAGACCATACGTAACTATCCCCCGTTTATGGCGGGGTTCAGCATGCATCCGGTGGTACGGCCGCTGCATGAGGAGACGGTGGAAGGGGCCCGGCCCCTGCTGCGGACGCTGTTTCTTGCCGTCGCTGTTGTCATGCTCATTGCATGCGCGAACCTTGCCGGGCTGCTGCTGGTGAGAGCGATTCGGCGGCGCAGAGAGGTGGCGGTTCGTCTTGCGCTGGGAGCGCGCGGCGCAGTGCTGCTGCGGCAGGCGATTCTGGAAAGCCTGGTGCTCAGCGTGGCCGGCGGTGCGGTCGGCCTTGCGCTGGCCGCTGCAGCGTTGCGTGTCGGAGTGCAGCTTCTGCCAGAGACCCTGCCACGCCTCAGCGAGATTGGGCTGGATTGGCCAGTGGTCGGCTTTGCGCTGCTGCTGGCTATCGCAACCGGCGTCATCTGTGGACTGGCCCCGGCATTTGCAGCAATCCGGACCAACGTCAACGACACGCTGAAAGAGGGAGGACGCACAGGCACCGCCGGCGGCCATGCGCGGCTGCGCTCGGCACTGGTGATCGCGGAGATCGCGGTTGCGCTGGCGCTGCTCGCCGCATCTGGCCTGCTGCTGCGCAGCTTTGAGAAGATGCGCGAGGTGGACCTGGGCTTCCGACCTGACCATACGCTTGTGGCCGCCTATGGGCTACCCCTGAAGCAGTACACGACGCAGGCCTCAGGTCGACCAGTTCAACCATGAACTGCTAAGGAAGTTGCAGGGTCTGCCGGGTGTGAAGAGCGCGGGAGTCACATCGTTCCTTCCTGACTCCGGGTAACAACAACAACAGTGCTTTCGCTGCTGAAGGGTATGTTGCACCCAAGGCGGAAAGTATTGACCTGGCCACGACCATGCAGGTGGAGGGCGATTACTTCCAGGCGATGGGGATCCCGTTGCTTCAAGGGCGCCTGCTGACTCCGGACGACAAGGCCGGCGTGCAGCTCGTGGTGGTGGTGAACCATGCCCTCGCTGAGAAGTCCTGGCATGGCCAGAATCCCATTGGCAAACGGCTGCGGCTAGGAACGCCGTCGATGACGACACCATGGGCGACTGTGGTGGGCGAAGTGGCGGACGTGAAGGAGAGCTCGCCGGACGCTCCAACAAAGCAGCAATACTACATGGCCATCGATCAGGTCGAGGCGATGGCTGGATCGTTGGCGTCGCCGACGGATTTGAACGGCAACGGCGGCTATATCGCGTTGCGCACGGCAAGCGATCCCCAGCAGATGGAAAATCTGCTTCGCGCCACGGTGCGTTCCATCGATCCGCAATTGCCACTGACGCAGGTACAGACGATGGAGCATGCCATCTCCAGTCGGAGGCCCCGCGAAAATTCAACACTGCGCTGATCTCATCCTTCGCTGCAGCAGCCTTGTTATTGGCCGTTCTGGGAATCTACAGCGTGATTGCATTTTCCGTGGCGCTGCGGACGCAGGAGATGGCCATTCGGATGGCGCTGGGCTCGCAGCGCTCTGGAATCATCCGGCTGGTCCTCTATTCCGGGGCGAAGCTGGCTGTGATTGGCTGCGCGCTGGGACTTGTCGGAGCGGTGATCGCATCCCACCTGCTGGGCACATTTCTCTTTCAAGTGAGCGCCCTCGATCCGGTCGTGCTGGTTGTGGCTTCCGTGTTTGTGCTTCTGTTGACACTGTTCGCATCGCTGCTACCAGCCCATCGCGCTTCGTCGATCGATCCGATGCAAGCGTTGCGGGGGGAATAGCATCCAACCTCGCTCGCTGCTGCAAAGATCGGCGAGGATGTGATACGAAGGGCCCGCTTACTGCGGGCCTTTCGTCAGCTCGTTAGAAGATCAGCTTGGCGGCCACCTGCAACTGACGGGGTGGGAAGAAACCGGTGATGCTGCCAAAGCTGCCATCGCTGCGGTTGGAATCGGGCGCGGTGTAGTTGACGTGGTTGAGCAGGTTGAAGGCCTCGCCGCGGATATCGAGAAGCGACGCATCACTCCAGAGACGAAAGCCCTTGTGTATGCCCAGATCCAACTCATTGAAGGAGTAATCACGGAGCGAGTTGCGCCCGGCGTTTCCATAGGGATGGCTCGCGTCTGTCGGAATGCTGACTGTGTCCGAATTCAGGAAGTTTGAGATCGCGGTCGTGGTCCTGAGACGTTGCGATGAGGGTGTAACGGGATTTCCCGATACATTGGGGCGATAGGCCAAGTAGATCGCTGACGTCGAAGGCCGCCGATTCCGAATAGACAAGGTTTACCGGCTGTCCGCTGGTCGCAGTGTTGGTGGCCGATATCTGCCAGTCGCCGAGCGCCATCTGCAATGCGCGTGGCGCGCTGGCGCCGAAATGACGACCGCGGCCATAGGGCAGGTCCCACACCACCGTCAAGGTATCGTTCAGTGGCTGGTCGTATGCGGATTCTCCGGTCTCGCCTTTCAGGTTCGCCAGGTTGACGCGCGAGTTATCGCCATTCGGCGTATCCAGATGGCCCGAGGCATTATCGATGGCGCGGGAGTAGGTGAAGGAGTTGAGGAGATACAGCCCGTTGGAAAAGCGGCGCTCCAGTTTTGCCTGCAGCGCGTTGTAACTCAGGAAACCTGCGGGAATCGATTCTTCGATACCGGTGAAGGCGGTGACAGGACGCCGCGCCTGGAGACTGAGCGTTCCCCCCGTAGCGTTTGGCGCCGCCTGATTGAGATCAGCCAATACCCATAGGTGGACACCGTGCTCGCCGATATAGGAGGTGGTGAGCACGGTGTTCTTCATGATCTCTCGCTGTAGGTCGAGATGCCAGGTTTGCACGTAGCCGGTTGGAATGTCCTTCGGTATGTAGCGGGTCTGCGCCAGCAGCGTGCTGAAGTGTTCCGGACTCGCATAATTCTCCGGATAGCCTTGTTGGACGGTGCGAAAGCAGTTCAGGTAATTGTCCCCGGTGCATAGAGGTTGTGGTGTTCCCGAACTGGCAGCGGCGAAGGGAGCGACCTGCGTGATCGACGAGTTCACGATATAGGGGCCGTTGTAGGCCAGCAGGTTTTCTCCGCCTTCACGATTGAATTGATCGAAGCTGATGCCGTACGCAGATCGGACGACGGTCTTCGGAGTCAACTGGTAGGCGAAGCCGAGGCGCGGGGCGAAGTCCAGCTTTGGCGTGTTGACCAGCGCGCGATTGTAGATGCTGCCGCTGCTGGCCTGAATGAGCGAGCTGGTGGAGGGGTCAAAATTTGCCAGATGGTTTCCGGTGACAAATTGCGGTGTCACCAGCTCGTAGCGCAGGCCGGCATTGATGGTGAACTTGGGGCTCACCTTAATGTCGTTCTGCACATAAAAGAAGTTCATGTACTGGTGATAGTTGACGATCCTGAAGTTGTTGAGCTGATAGGTGGATCGTGCGCCGGTCAGAAAGTCTGTGAGGTACGCAGCTTCGCGCGCTCCCGTGTCCTTGGTGCCGGCTCCATTCTGACTGAAGGCACCATTGAAGTTCTCCGAGCCATAGACCGGATTGAAGTCATCAATCTGTGTGTTGATGGCGAGGAACTCCCAGCCGACCTTGATGCTGTCACGCCCCTTCAGGATGGAGTAGTTGACCTTGGGATCGATGACGAAGGGATTCTGGAATTGCGGGTTCGAATTTTGCGCGCCCCAGGAAGTAAATCCTGTCACGTTTTCTGAACTGAGAGCACGGATCACGGTGGGATCCGTGGGCAGGCCGGGAATGCCTGCCTGTGTATTCAAGCTGGTGACGCCGGCGAGATACGGCGTCTTGCCGCCCTGCGTCCAGGTGAAGCCGATACGTGCGTCGAGGATGGAGCTTTGGTTGAAGGTGTGGGTGGCTCCGCCCACGACCTGCTTATTGTAGGCATGGATTGTGCCGTTGCCTCCTCCACCAGCCAGACCCGGGATGGACGAGGCATCGACGATATCTCCGTGATGATTGCTGAAGCGGCCGAAGATCGTCGTTTTTGGGCTGAGATAGTAATCGATGCGGCCGTCGCCTTTGTTGTCCGTCAGGCTGGCCTTGGGAAGCGAGGCGTAATTGTTGGAAAAGCTGTTGGGGACATTCGGCGCTGGCAGAGCCGCAATCACCAACTTCGCCAATGGGGTCCAGTCGGATTGGGGAACGACGCCATTGGGATACACCTTGCCGGTAACTGGATTGACGAGCGGCACGGGCGCGCCGGTGGTGTCGACAAATATGCCTGCTCGTTGTTGCGCATTGGGAATGGTGGCCGTGGTGTATTGGCCCTGCACCTGGCGATTGCCCTCAAAGTCGACAAAGAAGAAGAGCTTGTCCTTCTTGATGGGACCGCCGACGGCGCCGCCAAACTGATTGCGAATCAGCACTGGGATCTGCCGTTGACCGGTGAGCACATTGAGAGGCGGAAGAAACGGGCCTTCGGCGTTCAAATCCGTATTCCGGTTGAATTCCCAGACGCGGCCGTGGAACTGATTTGTGCCGCTGTTGATGGAGACGTTGATGACGGCGCCGGAAGCCCGTCCATATTCGGCGCTGTAGTTGTTGGTCTCGACGCGGAATTCATTGATGGCATCGGGCGAAGGCGGGATGGCTTGATTGGAGAAGCCCTGGTTCGAGGTGCCATAGGCGTTGTTGTCGACGCCATCCAGAAGGAAATTGTTGAACTCGGACCTCTGTCCGTTGACGTTGAACGAGGCGTCGCGACTGGTGACGGTCTGGTTTTCGAGAGTATTTCTGCGGACTCCGGGCACCAGCGTTGCCAGATCGCCGTAGGCGCGTCCGTTGAGAGGGAGATTCAACACCTCCCTTTGCGAGATCACGGTGCCGGTATCGCTGGTCTCGCTCTCCAACTGGGCCGCGACGCCGGAAACCGTCACGGTTTCGCCTACGCTGCCCGGCTTCAGGCTCACATCGACTCTTTGCCGTGCGTTCACGGCCACCGAAAAAGGCTCTGTCACTGTCGAGCTGAAACCATTGGCCGTTGCGGAGATCTTGTATTGGCCGATGTGTATATCGCTGAACTGATATTGTCCTTGACCGTCCGTGGTGGCGGTGACGGCTACACCGGTGGCGGTGTTGATGAGCTGCACCTTGCCTTTAGGGACAGCCGCGCCGGTTGTGTCGTGCACATATCCCAGGACGGAGGCGGTTTCAAACTGCGCATGAAGGGAGGAAACTGCAAACCCGAGAAAGAAGAGAAGAAAGGTGGCTGTCCAACGGTGTGTTCTGGCGATGAGACGGATGGCGGGACGTACAAGGGGATCGATATTTTCGCGCAAGGGGGAGTGGCCTCGTATCAAGATGTCGCGAGGCGATTTTACAGGCGCGTCATTTACGAAATGAATAAAGAAGCGATGAATTGATCCGGTGAAATTAGATGGCAACGTTATCACAAAACGCTGTGGGGTCTGTGATAACGTTGCTCAAAATCCTGCTGCGCCCGCGCGCTTATTTTTCCTTCACCAGAGGCAGATCGATATAGCTGGCGTTGTCCGCTGCGTGATAGATGCGCTGCTCGGCCTTCTGGTAGTCGCCCGGCTTCGCGAACATGATGTTGGGAACGAAGGTCTGCGGATTGCGGTCGTAGAGCGGGAACCAGGCGGACTGCACCTGCACCATGATGCGATGGCCAGGCAGGAAGACGTGGTTCGCGGTGGGCAGATCGAACTGATAGGGCAGAGGCGTGTTGGGCTGGATGGGCTTGGCGACGGTGAAGCCCTCGCGGTAACGGCCGCGCAAAATGTCAGCCGAGATCATGAGCTGATAGCCGCCGAGGTGCGGATATTCAGCAACTTCGTCAGGATAGACATCAATGAGTTTGACCACCCAGTCGGAATCGGTGCCGGAGGTGGAGGCGACAAGATGCACGACCGGCTGGCCGCTGATCTTGACCGGATGAGTAAGCGTATCGGTTACGAAAGAGAGAACGTCGGGGCGGCCGGAGGCTTCGCGCTGGTCGTCGACGAGCCATTCGGACCAAGTGAGCTCGCCGGTGTAGCCAACGGGCTGGATGGGCCGCTTGCGAAAGGGCACGGGATGCGCGGGATCGGAGATGTAGCTGTCGAAACTGCCGCCGGCCGAAGGTTTGTCGAAAGAGAGGCCAAGGTTGGGCTCCAGATAGAGCGGCGTGGGATGGATGGTGCAGTCTTTTGCGCAGCCGGCAGGCCAGGACGGAAGCTGCTCCCACTTGTTGACGCCGGTCTCGAATGCGGTGACGGTCGGAATCTGCGGCGCGTCGTCCTTGAGGTAGTGGGCGAGGAACGGAGCGAGGACGTGCTGGCGGAAGTAGAGGCCGGTGTCCTGCCCGAAGTGCAGCTCGCCGAGGGTGCTGGCATCTTCGATCTCCTGGCCGTGATGCCATGGACCCATCACGAGGAAGAGCTTGTCGTTGGCGGTGTCCTTGGGCTTGACAGCCTTCCAGACGGCGATGGCGCCGTAGATGTCCTCCTGGTCCCAGAGCGAGTGCACGAGCAGGGTGGGAACGATGAGCGGCTCTTTCGCGAGTACCTTGTCGAGGGCCTGGTCGCTCCAGAACGCATCGTATGCGGGATGCGCGGCTACTTTGTTCCAGAAGCCGAGCTGGTCCATGCCGCGCTCCTTGGCGAGCTCACCGGCCGAGCCTGCGCGCATGAACATATCGTAATCATCGTAGTTGCTTGTCCACCACATAGCTGTATTGGCGCGGGTGGCGCTCTGCTCGTAGATGTAGCTGAGGTTCTGCTGGCGGAAGGCGCCGTTGTGGAACCAGTCGTCCCCCATCCAGCCGTCGACCATCGGATTCATGGGAACAGCGACCTTGAGCGCGGGGTGCGGATGGATGAGTGCCATGAGGGGCAGAAAGCCATCGTAGGAGATGCCGAGGATGCCGACTTTGCCGTTGGACTCGGGGATATTTTTGACCAGCCAGTCGATGGTGTCGTAGGTGTCGGTGGATTCGTCGATCGCGGTGGGATTCTGCGGACCGTGGATGGGGCGATTCATGATGTAGTCGCCCTCGGAGCCGTACTTGCCGCGGATGTCCTGGATGACACGGATGTAGCCGCCGTCGACGATGACATCGGTGGCATTGTCATAGCCCTGAAGAATGGGACCGAGGTGTGAGCTCTGCTCGTGTGAGGTGAGTTCGGTAGCGCTGTACGGCGTGCGGGTAAACAGGATGGGTGCGTTCTTCGCCCCATTGGGAACAAGAATGACGGTATGGAGTTTGATGCCGTCGCGCATGGGGATCATGACATCGCGGCGCTGGTAATCGAAGTTGTAGTTGGTGGGCTGGAAGTTTACCGGGGTCTCGCTGGGATAGGCGGCGGTGTTCTGTGCGATGGCGGCCGGTGCAATGACGAGCAGAGCGGCAGCCAGAGCGAGGCTGCGAGGCGAAGCGTGCATGGATGTCCCTCGGAAAAGGCGCCAGAGCGCGAAAGTATATGTGACAGGAAGTTAACACAGGCGCAGGGAGTGGGGTGTGCTTCTCTTTAGCCGCTCACGTCTGGACTTATGGGCGACTCGGCCGATTCCAAGTCATAAAAAGCGAGCTGTGAGCACCCGCATTTGACGCGGCTCCTTCGCTTCACTCAAGAGGACAGCGTACGACCGCTGGATAGAAGCCGACAAAAGTACCACGCTCTTGCTACTTGCAATCGACCTTGTTGTCCTGCGCGGCAACGATCCGCCATGTGCCATTGCGCTTTAACCAGGTATCAATCCAGACCTGGCACTGCTTCGCGTCTGGATGCGTTTTATCTTTGCCGATGGCATGCTCGCTGCCGTAAATGATTGCAACGTTTTCTCCGAAAAAGCGCACCTTAGCATCGTCGAGTGCGCAGTCGTGCGCCGAGTGTGGGCCTTTTTCATCGCGTAGCTCATCGGCCTTGCTGTAGCGCTCGCCGCGAGTGCTCACGCCCTGGAAATCGTCGGCCAATAACTCAGAGACAACTCCGTTGTTCGTACACGCGCCTTCGGCCCACCTGCGCTCCATATCGATCATGGACTTCGCGGTTTTGTCGTCCGGTGTGGCCCAATGGCTTTGCTGGGCATGGACGGCAGCGGTAAGAGCTAAGACGCACATCAGTTGCAGAATTCGGCGACGCATCGTTCCCCCGGTAATCCGACATACGATAGCAGCTGAGCTTACGCGCGACATACGGTTTCGCGAATGCTGACATAACTAGCTGCCGACAGCGACGACAAAGTACTGCGCGGGCGTGGTGCCCGGGTTGCGTACTCCGTGAAGCTCGCCGGAGTGGACGAAGGCGGCTCCGCCGGGATCGATGACGGTGGTTTTTCCGGAGATGGTAACGGCGAGTTGACCTTGCATCATGAGGAAGAGCTCTTCATGCGCGTGTTGATGGGGCGGGTGCGGCGAACTGCCAGGGGCGAGCGTGGTCTCGTGGACTTCGAGGTGGTCGTTGGAGTGGGTCATGCCGTCGAGGATGGCGCGCGAGGCATTGGCGCCGTTCTGATGAACGGGGAGGGTATCGAAGGGTTTGGCGAAGGATGGGATGGGGGCGAGTGGCTGATCTGCGGCGGAGGCATTTCGCGCGAACGTGGCGGTGACGGCGAGAGCAGGGAGCGACAGGCAGAGCGTGCGGCGTGTGATGTCCATAGGAGAAATGCTACGCCCGGCTGCGGCGTCAGCGGGATGGAAGACCGATCTGTACGCTGCCAAGTATTCGGTAGCTTGTTGCGGGCTGGCCATCAATGGCGGCGTAGGGAAGTGTGGACTGGTCCACGCGTTCAATCAGATAGCTGTGGCCTGCAAGTGCGTGGAAAATGAGTGCGGACTCGGGCCCTCCATCTTCAAGAGTGGCTACCGCGTGGTGCGACTTTGCCTCGACTGCTTGAAAATTAGCTCCGAGGCCACGGTCTGCGAACGGTGATGTTCTGTGTGCGGCGAACTTCCAGGCCGACGGTGGTCGACCGTACCGTTGCGGACCTGCACGTCCACTTTCGTTCCACCCCTGACGAAGACGCTGCCATCGAAACTCCACCCGGGTGGAATGGCGGGCGCAATACGGACGGTGCCGTCGTAGTCCTGCACGAGTGACTCGGGGAGCGCGGCGGCGACGACGCCGGTTTGTTCGACGTAGAACTCGCCGTCCTGATCGGTTGCGAAAAGACGGGCGAAGCCGTTGATGAAGTGCTGGCTGGTTTCGGTGATCTTGCGGAGCGACACGGCGACCTCGCCGCCGAGATGGAGTCGCGAGGCCTGGATGGGATCGAAGCTCCAGTCGGCGATTTCCTTGTTAGGGCGGAATTCGTACGTGCGCTTTGCGAGGGTGAAGAGCGGCGAGTTGTCGCCGATGATCGAGTAAGGCCACACGGGCTCAAGGCCGACGTTCTCGGAGTTATGGATCTCTGCTTCAGGACGATAGGAGTTGGCGATGACATCGTTGCCATCGGCATCCGCGCTGGCCGGTAGCAGAGAGAGCGTGCCGCTCTGCCGGGTGCGTGGCAACTCCGGGATCTTCTTGAGTGCGGCCTTGAGCTGCTGTTGCAGCGCGGACTCGATGCCCAGTCTTTGTGCCGCCTCAAAGGTTGCGTTGTACAGCGCCTCGCGAGCGGAGATGTCGGTAGTGGGATCGGTGACGTCCCATTGTGTTTCGTGGGCGTTCGATGGCGATGTGTGGTTCAGGCCATCGGGGCCGGGCTTTTCGTAGGCGAGAAGGAATCGCGCGGAAGCGGCCATTACGGGAAAGTTTTGTGCGAGAAACGCGCGGTCATGGGTGACGAGGTATTGCTCCCAGATCCAGAGCGAGACCTCTGCGCCGGTGGAGAGTGTGCGCGCGTTGTAGTAGGGGGTGGAGTTGGCGTCGCAATCGAGGCCGCTGGGCTTGCCGGTGGGGTTCGTCCAGGTTTCGTACTCGATGCCTTTGCCGTCGAAGCGCATCGTCTCCGGCACGCAGACGCCGGGACGGCCGGCCATGCGCTCGTGCGTCCATTTAAGGATGGCAGGAAGATTTTCGCGATAGAGGCGGAAGTAGGGAAGGTTCAGTTCGGGCAGGCCAGCGGAGAGATTCGCGGCAACCTGCATGCGCAGGTTCCAGTGCCAGTAGGCTGCGGGGTCCCAGCGATGGTCGTCGCGCGCGGAGGAAAAGAGATCGGCGACACCGGCCTGCGAACCGGGGAAGCGATCCCCATTCTCGGCGGCGGCGCTGAAGAGATAAATGTTGCGCAGGTTCTCCATGTACTGGCCTTCGCCGTCCGGTGAGGAGACCTTCATGATGCCGGCGCGCTGCCAGTAGGCATGCCACCACGCGATATGTGCGGATGGGTCGCGGTCTGCGAGAGCCGGTGCGGCGGTCGCGGAGCCGGTTCCGTTGTAATGGGGCGCGGCGATCAGGATGCGGAAGCTACCGTTTGCGTCCGGCGTGACGGTGAGAGTCACGACTCTGGAATCGGTGACAGATGCGGTTACATTGCGGCCTTCTGCCGTGATGGCGGCGAGTGAGCCAAAGCGTTGGCCGGAGGCGCCGGGGTCTACGTTATCAAGCCAGGTTTCCGCCAGAACGCCGACAGCACTGTGGGCGCTGGCCTTGGGAGCACGCGGTTCCCATAGCTGGAGAGTTGCCGTTTGCAGCTGGGATGGGTCGGCGCCGGTGACGTCGACGATGAGCGTGTCGGATTGTGGCTGCACGTATACGGTTGCCGACATACCGCCGCCGCGTTCGACGAAGGCACCGTTGTAGAGATCGAGACGGCCGGCATAGTCGGCGGCGTGCGTCAGCTTCGCGAGACCGGGGATCGTGATCTGGCCGGGCGAGAGGCGATGCGGGAGGGTGTCGGCGCGATTGAGTTGGATGGTCATGCCGTCCGCAGACCAGACCGCGGCGCCAAGGCGACCATTGCCGAGAGGCAGCGCTTCCACGGCCTTCAAATTGGGTTGGCCGAGGATGATGTCCGATTCGCTGACGACGCGTGCGGTGTTGAGATGAAAGGCGCCGTCACGCCAGGCTGTTGTGGCGGATGGTTGCGCACAGAGCGGTGTGGCCAGGAGAAGGACGGCGGCGAGCGGCGTTTTGAAGAGAGGCAAGTTTGCTCCTCGGAGATCAGTCAGAGCGAGGAGCATCAATCTCTCAGGCTCTGCGCAAGGTTAATACTTTTGCACGTCGACGTAGAAGAGATCCGTCGCGACCTGGAACTGATCTTGTGTCAGCGGCGTTTTCATGGTCTGCCAGTTGAGCGTGGGCTCGATGCGTTGCCAATGGTCTTTTTCTCCGACCAGCACCGGCATCGAGAATCCGGCCTCGTCGGCACGCCATTTGTACGATACCGTTCCCTGCGTTGGATCGAAGAGCAGCTCGAGCGTGGGAATATCCGCGTGGCGAAGGTACTGGTTGAAGATGGGGGTCAGGTCATGGCCCGTCTCGCGGTTGAAGTACGTCACCACATCTTCGGTCATGATGTTGCGGTACTTGAACTGCTGATAGAAGTCGTGGATGAGCGGCCAACCAGCGGTTGTCGTCGTCGATGACGGTGCGCAGTGTGTTGAGCATGAGCGCGCCTTTGAAGTACTGGTCCTCGGGCGGATCGCCATTGATGCCGCGTTCGGTGACGATCGGCCGCTGATTCTTGATCTTCGGCTTGAGGCCGTTCAGGTACTTGATCGCGTCGTCATTGCCCCAGCGGTATTCCACGTACAGGCCTTCGAGATAGGTCGTCCAGCCTTCATGGATCCACATGTCGGAGCGGTCGGCCGCGGTGATGCTGTTGCCGAACCACTCGTGGCCGCTCTCGTGAATGATGATGAAGTCGAAGCGCGTGCTGATGCCGACGCCAGTCCAGTCGCGCCCCAGGTAGCCGTTCCGAAACTGGTTGCCATAGGCGACGGCGCTCTGATGCTCCATGCCTGCGTAAGGTGCTTCGATCAATTTGTAGCCGTCTTTGGGGAATGGATAGGGGCCGAAGTAGTGCTGGTAGGCCTCCAGCATCTCCTTCACCTGCGAGAACTGCTGCTTGGCTTTGTCGAGATCGCTCGGGGAGCGCATAGTAGTCGAGCGGCAAGTCGCCGAGCTTGTCGCTGAAGTGCTCATAGTTGCCGATGTTGAGCGCGACATCGTAGTTGTTAATCGGGTAGTGGACCATGCCAGTCCCAGCGCGTGTAGCCATCGCCAAGATCGGTCTTGCCCATGAATTGGCCGTTCGAGACATCGACGAGATTGTTGGGCACGGCGACGCTGATCTCCATCTCTTCGACTTCGTCGCGCCACTGATCTTTATTGGGCCACCAGATGCTCGCGCCGTCGTCCTCGCAGGCGGTATAGATCCAGGGGTGCCCGTCGGGATCTTTGTCGAAGGTGAAGCCGCCGAACCTGCCAGTGGTGAGCGGACGTCCGGAGTAGTAGAAGTCGATGGAGTATTCCTGCCCGTTCTTGAGCGTCTCGGGGAAGTCGATGAAGACCGCGCCGGAATCGCGCTGGTATTTCAACGGTGTGGTGCCAAGCAGGATTTTGTCGATCTTCAACGCATCGTTCAGATCAAGCTGGATGCGGTTGTCGTCATGCAGCATGCGGAAGCGGATGGTGTTCTTGCCGCTGATGAACTGCTGATCCGGATCGACGCGGATATCGAGATGGTAGGAGAGCAGGTCGTTATTCGCGCGATACGGGCCGTAGGCGCCGCGCAGGATGGCAGCACGGGTGTTGGGGAGAATTGCCGGCAGCGGGTGCGGGGTGTACTGCGAGCCGACTTCAGAGGGTGGGCTCGCAGCTTTTGTAGCCGTAACGGTCTGGCTTGCGGAATTCTGTGCTGGAGAAGCGAGCGAAGCGAAGAACAATGCAAGGAAGGCAGAAAGCATGCACCGGCGAGAGAAAAACATGGCAACAGCCTAACCGATCGGACGCGCGGCGGATACTTCCTGTGGGGAGTTATGCGGCGCGTGTGAGCCAGGTCTTCATAGTGTCTGCGTCCACCACACCTGCTTGCTGGAAGTGAAGCTTGCCGCCGGCGAACACGGCGAAGTTCGGGATGCCGCGGACGTCGTACCGCGAGGCAAGTTCGGGGAATTTCTCGGTGTCGACCTTCAGCACGACAGCGCGGCCGGCAAGGTCGTGCGCCACTTGCGCAACATGCGGCGCAGCCATATGGCACGGGCCACACCATTCCGCCCAGAAATCGACGAGGACCGGTACTTTGCTGTCGCGGACAATCTCATCGAACTCCGCAAGGCTGACCTCTACGGGCGTTGCCACCGCGAGATAGCGGCGCTTTGCAGGCGCCACACCGTCCGGTGTCGCGCAAGGTGTTTGCCTGGGATTCGATTGGGCTTCCCGCAGGAAGGGCAGCTGCGGACGATGGGCATAGCGGAGTCCTTCCGTGCAGTGATGAGTCAACCGTAACTCGGCAACGGGGCTGTCGACAAATTTGCGGAATCGGCTACGTAGGCCACTTGCTGATGCGCCCGAACGATGCAACAGATATAGTGCTTGGATCGGATGTTTCCCCCGGAAAGGTCCGGTCTCGATGAAACGTCGCTGCCTGCTCGCCCTGTTGGCGTGCCTTGTCTGTGCTGTCTTTGCGTCCGCCCAAAACACATCTTCGCAAGAGCCAATCCACATCACACTCGGGCAGTCGGTCGTTCCGCTCTATGGGCCATGGAAGTTCAGCGTGGGCGACTCGCCGCTCGATCCGGCGACGGGCGCGCCGCTTTGGGCGCAGTCGGGCTTCGACGACTCGAAGTGGGAGACCGTTGACCTTACACCGAAGGCCGGGGTCTTTGATCCGCTTGGCGGCTTTTCCGGATATGTGAAGGGCTGGACAGCGCACGGGCACGCCAATCACTGGGGCTACGGGTGGTACCGCATCCGGGTGCAGGTGGCGGCGCAGCCGGGAGAGAAGCTGGCTCTGGCCGGTCCCGCATATGTCGATGACGCCTATCAATTCTTTCTAGATGGAGGCTTGATCGGCAGCTTCGGCAAGTTTTCCGGAAACAGCCCGACGATCTATTACACGCAGCCCATGATGTTTCCGCTGCCGCAGGCGCCTGTGACCGACCTCCGATCCGCCCCAAAAACTTTGGTGTTGGCCTTTCGTGTCTGGATGGAACCGAGCACCCTGGTCACCCAGGCCGATTCCGGCGGATTCCACACTGCGCCGACGCTGGGCAATGCGAGTGCAGTTTCGGCCGGATACCAGCTTCGCTGGCTGGAGCTCATTCGCACGCAGGTCATTGGCGCTGTCGAAGGGTTGCTCTTTCTGCTGCTGGCCGGTGTCGCCTTCAGTCTTACCCGTTTCGATCGTTCCGATCCCGTGTTTGTCTGGATGGGAGCAATTTTTCTTCTAATCGCCGCTTCGGAAGCGACGAGCGTCGTTGCAGCCTGGACACAACAAATTGGCGCGCTCGCCTCAAACGGGCTGACAGATGGCATCCTTACGCCGCTGATCTTTGGCGGCTGGGTCATGGTCTGGTGGATCTGGTTCGGTTTGCAGCGAGCTGCCTGGGTGCCCAAGGCAGTTGGAGTACTGACCATTTGCTCCATGATCTCGATCGCCATCGGCGAAGACACGTTCTATCCCTTCATTTCCATGCCGGTGGCTGACATTTTCCACACCGTTTCGCTGGCGGTGCGGCTGGCGCTGCTGGTCCTGCTCATTCTGGTTGTGGCGTGGGGCATTCGCCGCCAGGGTGGTGTGGAGGGTTGGCTGGTGCTGCCCGCTGTGGTGCTCATGATTGCGTGGCAATTTAACATTGAACTCGCGCTCCTGCATATCCGGATTAACTGGTTTCCCTTCGGCATACGATTCGGCCTGGCGGCGTTCTCCAACCTGCTACTGACGGCCGTGCTGTTCGTGCTGCTGTTTCGCCGGCTGCTGCTCTCGGTGCGCGAGCAGCGGCTGATGGCCCTGGATGTAAAGCAGGCGCAGGAAGTCCAACGCGTGATCCTGCCGGAGTCGATGACCACCCTTCCGGGCCTGACGATTGAACACGAATACCGTCCTGCACGAGAGGTTGGCGGCGATTTTTACCAGATCATCCCGCATCCGGCGGACGGCAGCCTGCTGATCGTGGCCGGCGACGTGACGGGCAAGGGGCTGCAGGCGGGCATGCTGGTTGCGCTGCTGGTTGGCGCCATCCGCAGCACCTCCGAACTCAACGCGGACCCGCTGTTCCTCCTCCAGGCGCTGAATCGCAGGCTGGTCGGACGACGCGAAGCGAATGCCACATGTATGGCCATGCGGATCGCCCGCGATGGCGCGGTGATCCTGGCGAACGCGGGCCATCTGCCGCCATACGTCAACGGGCGTCCGGTGGAGATAGAAGGCTCGCTGCCGCTGGGCGTGATTGCAGAGGCGGAGTTCTCTGTCACCCAATTCCGACTTAGGGATAACGACCGGCTGGTGCTCGCGTCCGACGGTATCGCGGAAGCGATGGACGAACACGGCCATCTCTTCGGCTTTGCGCGGGTGCAGGAACTGTTGGAAGCGCGGATGACCGCGTCCGAAGTGGCGACGGCTGCGCAAAGCTTTGGCCAGCAGGACGACATCAGCGTGATTGCCGTGACACGGACTGCAGCACTGGTTCCAGCCTGATCGTTTTGCAAAAAAAATAGCCGGAGCTCAGTCGGTGCCGAGGACCAGGGGCGCGCCGGCGATCTGATCCGCGGCTTCCAACTCCTGATCCTTGTACTGCAGGCGGTAGAGCTTCCAGTAGATGCCATGCTGCGCGAGAAGCTGCTGGTGCGGGCCGTGCTCGCGGAGCTGGCCTTTGTGCATGACGAGGATGGTATCAGCGCGCTGCACGGTGGAGAGCCGGTGCGCGATGACGACCGAGGTGCGACCGGTGATCATGCGGTCGAGCGCGGTGCGGACGCGGATCTCGGTCTCGGTATCGACGGAGGAGGTGGCTTCGTCAAGGATGAGGATGCGTGGGCGATGCGCGAGGGCACGGGCGAAGTTGATGAGCTGCTTCTGGCCGGTCGAGAGGCCGGCGCCGCGCTCGCGCAGCGGCTCATTGAAGCCATGCGGCAGGGTGTGGATGAAGTCGAGGACGTTGACTTCGTCAGCGGCGCGTTCCATGTCGGCATCCGAGATGGATTTCGTCCCGAGGCGGATGTTTTCGGCGATAGTGCCGGTGAAGAGGAATGGATCCTGCAGGACGACACCGAAGTGCTGGCGCAGCGTGGTGAGGTCATGCATTCGCACGTCGATGCCATCGATGAGCACCTGACCGCGCTGCACATCGTAGAAGCGCATCATGAGCGAGATGATGGTGGTCTTGCCGGCGCCGGTGTGGCCGACGATGGCGGCGGTCTCGTTGGGCTCGATGGTGAAGGAGACCCCGCGGAGGATCCATTCGACACCGATCGCTTCGAGGTCTTCCGGCGATGCTACCGCGATGGTCGAGAGCTGTTCGGGCGTGAGGCGCTCGTAGGTGAACCAGACGTTGCGGAACTCGATGCGGCCGGCGCGCGGACTGGGCACCGGATCGGGGGGTGCGGTGACTTCGGCCGGTGTGTCCAGGAGTTTGAAGATGCGCTCGCTGGCCGCCATGGCCGCTTGCAGGATGTTGTATTTGTCCGAGAGGTCCTGGATGGGGCGCCAGAAACGCTGCGAGTACTGGATGAACGCGACGAGTATGCCGATGGTGACGGTGCCGCGCAGCACGCCGCGGCCTCCGATCCAGATGACGAGCGCGATGGCGATGGAGGAGAGCAGCTCGACCGCAGGATAGTAGAGCGCGTAGGCGAGGATCGCGTCCTTGAAGGCGACCAGGTGGGTGCGATTGACCGCTGCGAAGTCGGTATAGGCGCGCTGCTCGCGGCCGAAGAGCTGCACCACGCTCATGCCGGTGACGTGTTCCTGGGTGAAGGCGTTGATGCGCGCGATGGCGGTGCGGATGCGGCGGTAGGAGCCGCGCACGCTGATGCGGAAGAAGCGTGTGATCAACACAATGACCGGCAGCACGGCGAAGGCAACGAGCGCGAGCCGCCAGCTCATGGTCAGCATGACGATCACGATGCCGACGAGGACAAATACGTCTTCAAAGATGGCGAAGACGCCGGAGGTGAACATTTCATTCAGCGCGTCGACGTCGGAGGTGAGGCGGGTGACGAGGCGGCCGACCGGGTTGCGGTCGAAGAAGGCGACGTGCATGCGCTGCAGGTGGCGGAAGATCTCGGAGCGCATGTCGTACATGATCTTCTGGCCGGTCCACTGCATGAGGTAGGTCTGGGCGAACTCGAGTACGTAGGAGAAGCAGAGCGCGCCGACGTAGATGAGGGCAATCTGGGTGATGCCGGCCATGGGCGACGCGCTGAGATGGCGGCCGAGCCAGTTGGGCTGTCCGGTAGTGCCGTGCGTCATGTAGCGATCGACGGCGACCTTGGTGAGGTAGGGGCCGAGGATGTCCGCCAGCGCCTTCAACATGATGGCAGCGAGCGAGATGCCGGCCTGCCACTTGTAGGGACGCAGGTATTTGAGCAGGCGGCCCATGAGCCGGCTGTCGTATGCCTTGCCGACGACGTCGTCTTCGTGAGCGGCCGGTTTATGGTCCGGTTTCTTTTCCGGATGGGGCTGCTTCGCGCTGCGGGACCTGACTTCGGACATGCCTTCCCTATTTTACGTAGATGGGACAATAGATGAATGAGCGCGACGCTTGGCCTCTATATCTCGGTGCCTTTCTGCCGGGCGAAGTGCACCTACTGCAACTTCGCCTCCGGGGTTTTTCCGGCGAGCGAGCATGGGCCTTACGTAGAGCGGGTCTGCGCGGAGATTCGCGGCGCCCACGACCGGGCGGAGCGCGACGGGCGTGCTGCCGGAACGCGTGGGGAGCGTCTACCTGGGCGGCGGGACGCCGAGCACGCTGGAACCAGAGCGGCTGCGCGAGATCTTTGCGGCGATTCGCGAGAATTTTGTGGTGGAGCAGGAAGCGGAGATCACCATTGAGTGTGCGCCGGGCCAGATCGCTCCAGAGTTTCTTAAAGCAATGGTTGAAGTTTCAGCGACGCGAGTGAGCCTGGGTGTGCAATCGATGGTGGACGCCGAAGCCGCGGCGACCGGGCGGATGCACACGCGGGCGATCGTAGAGGAAGACGTTCGACGGCTGCACGATGCGGGCCTGGCGGTGAACGTCGATCTGATCGCCGGGCTGCCTGGGCAGACGATGGCGAGCTGGACGGAATCGCTGGAGGCAATGTGCGGGCTGGGCTTAGAGCATGCCAGCCTCTACATGCTCGAGGTGGATGAAGATTCGCGGCTGGGCCGGGAGCTGATCGGCGGCGGCGCGCGGTATGGAGCGGGGCTGGTGCCGACAGATGACGCGATAGCTGCGATGTATGAGGCGGGATGCGAGCGGCTGGAGCGGGCAGGGTTACGGCAGTACGAGATTTCAAATTTCGCGCTCCGGGGTGCGGAATCGCGGCACAATCTGCGCTACTGGCAGCGTGAGCCATACCTTGGCGTTGGGCTGGATGCGCACTCTATGTTGCGCGCGCGGGATGGCGGCGCGGTGCGCTTCGGCAATACGGACGATCTTGCCGCCTATCTTGCGGGCGGCGCGGAAGGTGCCATCGAGCATGTGGATCGCGCGGCGGAGCTGGAGGAATCCTGGTTTCTGGGACTGCGGCTGGTAGAAGGTGTATCGCTCGCGGCATTGCGGCGTGAGTTTGGGGACCATGCTATCGCAGCGTTCGATGGTGTGATCCGCGATCTCATTGAAGACGGCTTGCTGGTGCGTGAGAGCGAACGTGTCGCCCTGACGATGCGAGGACGCATGCTCTCGAACGATGCCTTTGGCCGGTTTCTCGGGGTCGCTGCCCGGATTATTTCGACTGAGCAGGGGGAGTTGTCGCTGCCGACGCGGTAAGATGCGGGTCCGGTTGCGGCGGAGAGCTGTGCAGCAGACGCCGGATGTAGATCTCTACCGTGTCGCGCTCGCCGAGGCCAATGGTGGCGATGCGGACGATGCCCGCGCGATCGACGTAGTAGGACATGGGCAGGTAGTCGCAGCAGCCGTACTCGACATATGTCTTCTCGTTGCCGTAGAGCACGGGATAGTTCAGGTTCATCTTCCGGGCGAAGCCAGGGACTTTGGGCAGGTCTTCGGGATAGTCCTTGTCGACACCGAGCACGGTGAATCCCTGTGACGCATATTTCTGCTGGAGCGCGATGAACCACGGCATCTCCACCTGGCAGGGCGCGCACCATGTGGCCCAGAAGTTGATGAGCACCGCTTTGCCGCGGTAGTCGGCGAGCGAGACCGGATGGCCTGCGAGATCGCGAAGCGCGAAGTCCGGTGCACGCTTTCCGAGAAGCGGCGAGGTGACAGCGTCCGTGTCCTGCGCGGCGTAGGGCTCCGCAGCCGCTTGCGGCGCGGGTGCAGGCCGCACATAGCGGCGCTGATATCCCGACCACACGATGAGCGCGAAGCAGGCGAAGACGACAGCGAGGACGAGGAGGCGGCGAGACATCAGAGCAGATTCACCATGATTGTGCTCCTCCAGTCTCTCAGCAAAGATCAGGGCTGCACCCCCCGCGGCTCTCACTAGCTCTCACTAGAGGAGCTGCCCGATGGAGAGCGTATTGCCGTCGGGATCTTTGAACCAGGCGATCTTCGCACCGCTGGGCGAGGTCCAGATGCCGAGTTCGTCCTGCGGCCCCATGTAGTCGTATCGCTCAAATGTGACTCCACGCGCGGACATGTCGCGGACATCCTGTTCGATGTCTGAAGACTCCCAGCCCAGGATCGTGAAGGGAGCCGGTGTAAAAGAGCCGGTGCGGGTGATGCGGATCGTGTTTTCCCCGGATTGGAAGATGACTGCAAACTGATCCTCGGAGATGAAGCGGAGCCCAACTTTCTTTTCGTAGAAGACGCGTGCAGCATCGCCGTCGCGCGTTGGGATGAACGCCATGAGTGTGCCGAGAGCGGCCATCTGGATGTCCTTTCAGGCTTGCGGTCGCCCTTACTTTATACCTGTTGCGTGATTCGAAGGCGAAGTGCAAGACTGGCAGGCGCGTCCGTGATGGGAAAGCAGGGAGGTGCGGTCATGCGCTATCGCATTGTGAGCTTGTTGCTTGCCGCTGTTGCCTGGGTTGGCGTGGCCGCCGGTCAGAATCCGGCGAAGCCTCTCGTCGTCGATCCGGCGTTGACACGGTCGATGGACGAGGTCCTGAAGGATGTCTCGAGTATCCAGTCGGGCATGACTCGAGCGGAACTGCTGCGCGTCTTTACGGCAGAGGGCGGCCTTTCCACGCGGGACACGCAGCAATTTGTCTATCGGCGTTGCCCGGATATCAAGGTCATTGTGAATTTTCGGCGACCCGATGACGCGGATGACAACTGGGGTACCGCGCCGGACGAGGAGTGGGCTGGCGACACCATCCAGTCCATCTCCAAGCCGTTTCTCGAATACTCGATAAAGGACTGATTTACTTCGGTGGCTGATAGCTCAGGATTGCGTTCGTGACCAGCGCATAGCTGCCGATGGTCTCGCCGCGGTAGAGCGGGTTGTTGGCGAAGAGCAGCGTGGTGCCGCTGCCAAGGTGCGCGGCGACAACCGTCGCGTGTTCGGCGAGCGCATCGCCATGGTCGAGCAGTCCAGCGACGAGCAGGTCTTTGGAATCCGCATAGCGGAGCAGCACCTGCGGACGATCCTGTTCCGGGATCACGAAGGGATTGTTGCGTGTCTGCTCGACGGTGAGTGGCATGGGCTCCCAGGGCTTGGCCTTGGGTAGCGGCGGCGGCTCGGCGAAGCTGCGGTCCTGCGGCACATCGGGATCGTCGGGACCGCCGCGGCCGGTGGGGCGCGGCGTTTTTGCTTCCGCGCGGAGACGGCCGTCGCCAGTGAGCAGATCGCTGACGTTGAAGGACATGCCATCTTCGCTGTAAACGGCCGGCGCGGTGGTATATCCGGCGAGCACGGGGTTGGGCGCGGTATTTTTCTTGGTCACGAGCGCGGTATGCAGGATGGTTCCGACGACTTTGACGTCGCCACGCGGCGCGACGGAGACGCCAGGAGCGAGACCGGTGTCGATGGCGAACTCGGCGGCATCCTGCGATGCGATGAAGAGGCCTCCCTGTTGAATGAACTCGCGCAGATGGGTGAGGCCTGCTTCACCAAGGCCGGGGCGGATGTCCGGCGTGGAGTCGATGCGGCCAAGATTCGGGGTCAGCTCCGACTTCTGCCATGGCATGGCATTGCCCCACATCGGGATGCCGTTGAGGATGAGCTGCGAGCTACGGCCGACGGGCGCAAAGAGGATGATGTCGTATTTGGAGCGCAGGTCGGATTCGGCAGCGACCGTCTGCGTGCTGATGTACGTGTAGGGAACGTGCAGGTTGTCGAGCGCCAGACGCCACCAGCCTTCGGGCTGTGTGTCCAGCCACGTGTGCATCAGCGCGATACGCGGCGCCGGGACGGGATGCGGCGGCGACGCTGGGCACGTCCGAGGCGGCGACGACGTGCAAGTGCAGTGGCGGTGCGAATTTTCAAGATCGGAGCCGGAGACGCCGCGCACGATCCAGGTGCCGGCACGGGGTAGCTATGACCGCCGGCAGTCATCGCGGCATCCGTCGCAGTGATGGTGCCGTGATCGAGCTGATAGCGCAGAGTGATGAGCGATGGGTCGGCGTGGTTTTCGATCAGGAAGGTGTCGCCGGAGAGGGAAACTGTAGTCGGAGGGCGAGGTTGGGTCGGCCACGAGGTGCATGGGTGCTTTCAGCACGGCGGCATCGAGGATGCGGGCCGAATCCACGCCGAAGAGGGGCCCGAGCGACCAACCGGTGTCGTCATAGGGCGTCTTCTGTGGGTCTTCCGGGGACCAGAATTGGCGATCGAGCAGCGCATCGGCGATGCGGGAGTAGGGCTGATCCATGCGGATGACATAGCTGCCCGCAGGGAAAGGTGCGTTTCGCGGGAGAGGCTTGGGCTTGCTGGTCTTCGCGTCATCGTCATCCTTGTCGGCATCTTGTCTGCGGGCTTTGTTCACCTCCGGCAGTTCGACAGTGACGGCAGCGGTGGTCTGCTGGACTTCGACGTGCTGGTCGTGCAGCACGCGGAGCAGCATCGCCTGGCGGCTGGGCGATGGATCGTCCGCGGAGAGCACGTAGGCGGCGGGGCCGTTCTGCGCGGGCTTGAGGATGGAGCGCTTGCTCTTGAGGTAGTAGTTGTTGAGGAAGAGCTTGGAGTTCTGCGCGAAGTAACTCAGCGTGGTGAGCAGCGCGGTCTCTTCGTAGTTGTTGTTGTCGCGCTGCGACCAGAGGACTTTGGGCAGCGGCGGATTTGGTCTGTACCAGGTGCGCGCATACTCGTCCGGCGTGAGGATGCGCTCAACCGTGTCGGCGCCCCCATTGCCGAAGGTTTCGTAGAGGCGGCTGATGCCGTTGTGCATGGCGGCGAGGAACATGAGATAGCCGGGACTCCATGTATCGAAATCACCATGAGTGAAGACGCCGGGCATGTTGAGCTTGGCCATCGCCTGCACGTTGGACCAGCCGAGCATCTGCCACTCGTTGGTGAGGATGGGATCGATCCAACTGTTGTAGGGCTCGTCACCGACGGTGTTGTCGTAGAGAAAGGGGACAGATTCGTGCAGATCGTGCAACACCTGCGCGTGCCATGCGAGGTAGGTGTTCAGCACGTTGCGCGTCAGGTCGAGGTTCATGGTCATGGCGTCGCGGTTGTTGTCGTGCGCGACGTAGTGACCCCAATAGAGAAGGTGCGGATAGGTCTCGTCGGGATGCGCGCGGTGCCAGCGGTAGACATCGACCATGCGGTCGCGGCCATCGACTTCGACGACAGGCGTGATGAGCGTGATGACGTGCGAGCGGATGTACTGGATGTAGGGCGAGTCATCGACGGCAAGACGATAGGCAAGTTCCATGAGCGCGGTGGGCGCGCCAGTCTCCGGCGAGTGGATGGTGCCGGTGATGTAGTAGACAGGCGTCGATGCAGCGATGAGCGGCGCCGCCTTGGCGTCATCCATGTCGAGGGTGCGGGGATCGGCGAGCTTCGCAAGGTGCTCGTCGTTTTCCTTCTGATGGGCGAGCAGCGATTCATCCGCAATAGCGACCGCGATCATCTCGCGGCCTTCTTCCGTATGGCCGATAGTGACGACGCGTACACGTGGCGAGGCAGCCGCGAGCTCGCGAAAGTATTTGTAGACATCTTCCGCATAGGGCAGGATGTTCGGCGCGCCGGAGACGTCGCCGAGAACTTTTGCCGGGCGTGGGCACTGCTCTTCGAAGCTGGCAGGTAGTCGGTGAGCGGTGAATTGAACTCGGGCGCCGTGGTGTATTTGCGGATCGCCGCGGTGTAGGACTCATCAATGGCCTGATGCGGATCGCGTGCGTAGTCCGGGCCCTGGGCGAGAGCGGCGGAACAGAGTGAAGAGCGGAGCCGAGAGAGCGAGAGCAGGGAAGACGGAAGAGAACGGGACATGAGGGCTAACTCCAAAAGGGGGCAAGGACTGAAAAGGATAACTAGTGTTGTTTGATTTCCAGGCGGAGCGTCACTGGCTCGGGCGGCGAGTGGTCGCCATACTTGTTGATCCACTTCAACTGCTCGCGTAGCGCAATGTAGCCATGCCATGGATTTTTCGAGAGCGAATGACCTTCACCGGGAAAGGTGACGAGCGCGTGGGGGATGTTGAGCGATTCGAGCGCGTGCTCGAGCAGGATGTCCTCAAGAAACGCAACGCGAATGTCAGCATCGCCTGCGATCATGTGCGTCGGAGTGGTGACCTTGTTCATCTGAAAGAGCGCTGCTTCGCTTTCGATAGATATCTGAGGCTTCTCCCACGGACGACCCCCGAGGTACGAGGCATCGTCATAGGTGAGGTCGTCGTTGCCCCAGTTGGCGGCATGCTCTACGGCGCCGGCGCCGGTGACAGCGGCGCGAAAGCGCGTGGTCTGCGTAATGAGCCAGTTGGTCATGTAGCCGCCATAACTATAGCCGCCGATGACGAGATGAGAGGCATCGGCAGTACCGTCGGCGACGAGAGCATCGACGCCGGTGAGGATGTCTTTGCCGGGAACGGAGACGATGTGCGGCGGGATCTGTTGCATGAATGTGTCGCCGTAGCCGACGGAGCCGCGATAGTTCGGGCGGAAGACCAGCCAGCCCTGCGCCGCGGCCATGGTGGCCCAGTCGTACCAGTCGGCGCCGAAGCGGTCCCCATCGGCATCTGCCGGACCCCCATGAATGAGGGTAAGCATGGGCAGATGCTTTGGCGTCGCGCTTGCCCGGAGGATAGATCAATACGCCTTCGACGCTCGACGCCGTCATGCTGACTTCCAGGTGTAGGGGCGCCACTCGGACTGCGCGTAGTCCAGATAGTGCGCGTTGAAGTGCGTGAGTGCTTCGCCTGATCGAGATGTGATGGAGAGGATGCGACGTACACCTCCTGCGGCTCGCGGATCGCGGAGTGCGTCAGCAGCAGAGCATCGCCCTGCGCGGCTGCGTCCAGGCCGCCGTAGGTGCCGGCGATACCGGCGAGCTTTTCTGCGTGCTGCGCCTCTTACCCGATAGACCTGCGTGCTGGTGCCCTTGGCGCCGGTGGCGAGAAGCGTGCCGTCGGAGAGAATGGTGTAGTCCTGCCAGTTGCCGTCGAAGTCGCCGCCGAGCCGCTGCGGCGCGCCGCCCTGTGTGGAGATCGAATAGAGTCGGCCCTGCACATCGCGATAAGGGCCCTTCAACGGAACCAGCCTCCGCCTGCACCGTGAAATAAAGGCGTTGGCCATCAGGCGACCAGCGCAGATTGTTTTCCAGCCCCTGATTGTGAGTCAACTGCGTCACTGCTCCGCCGGCGGCGGCGACGGAGAAGATCTCCGTGTCTTCAGGATGCTCCGAGTCGATGCGAGATGGAGCCGGTGACGAAGGCGATGGTGCCGCTGCGGCGATCGACTTTGATGAGGTCGATAGCAACCGGGCTGCGGGCGATGACCGTGGCGCCCTCCGGCAGTGGCTGCTGGTTCGGCGCGGGCGATGGCTGTGCCGCTTGGGTTGGGGAGCTGAAGTGGCGGGCGGAGGCATAGGTATGCGGAGAAGCACGTCTCCGCGATCGTTGGTCCGGTAGCGCGTGGCGTCCTTCCAATCGCGCTCCTTGGCATCGGTTTCGTCTTTTGATGAGGGGTTCCTGGATGGCGAGATAGATGGCTGCACCATCGGGCGACCAGGCGAAAGCAGTGGACATCATCTTTAGCTACGGAAGAGCGGGCGCGCTTCGCCGCCATCGGCGGAGACGATCCAGATACGTCCTGGCGTGTCGTCCTTGCTGCCTTTGTTGTCGGAGGGTTTTTCGTCCGGCAGAAGCCGGTCGGAGGTGAAGGCGATCATGCGGCCATCGGGCGACCAGTCAGGGCCGCTGTCGTGTCCGGAGTTGGTCAGAGGCTCTGTCTTGCCAGTAGTTGCGCGCCAGATCCACAGATCCTCGCGGAAGCGGTTGGCCATCCAGTCCGGCTCGCGGATGGCGATGACGGCCGCGCTCCCATCGGGTGAGAGCCGGGCTGAGGTGTACTCTGCCTCCGCCATGAAGGCGTCAAGGGTGATTGGTGGTTTGGGCTGCGCGGTTGGAGCGGGAGTCTGGGCGGAAAGCGAAAGAGTCAGCAGAATGGCAAAGGATGGCAGAACGCGGAAGGTCATGGACGCTCGAAAGAAGAGATGTGGTCTGGAAAAGCGACGGCTTCGACGATACGCCGAAGCCGCCAAGGTTGCGAAGTGAACCGATGTTAGAAGCTGTAGCGCAGCGAGAACTGTTGCACGCGCGGCCTGCTGAGTGTGGAACTGTACTGGCCCAGCGTGCCGCTGGTGATTTGGGAGTTGAGGCCGCCAAAGGAGCTGACCGGGCTGGTGTCAAAGCGTACAGAATTGGTGGCGTTGAAGACCTCCCAAGCAAACTTCAGCGCCATGTCTTCCCGGATCTTCCACGACTTGGTAAGGCCGGTGTCCATGTCGAAGTAGCCATCGCCGCGGAAATTGTTGCGCTGGCCGGCCTCACCCGGATACGGCAGTCGAATGGGCGAGCCAGATGCCACGCCGGTATTGATAGCGTCCGGATCGGCGAAGACCTCGGGAGAGCCGTTCACGATGTGCTTGTGAAATTTGACTGCGCCGGTGACGACCGTGTTGCTTTCCTCCTGCCAGTTAGTAGCCCAGCCGGTTCCCGTAACGGAGAACGGCAGGCCGCTGGACCAGCGGGCGAGACCGGAGAGTTGCCAGCCGGCAACGAAACCGTCAACCAACCTGCCGCCGGAGCTGAGGAAGCGCTGATTGGCGCCGAAGGGCAACTGAATGACCCAGTCGCCGTTGAGGAGGTGACGGGTATCGAAGTCCGATACTCCGCGGTTGTACTCGGGATGGAAGGTGTTGATGATCTCGGAAAAAGAGCCGCCGCTGTTGTAGGTGCTGGAACCGTTCAGCTCGCCGGTGCGCTCCGTATCCGAGCCGAGATCGATGGAGTTGGAGAGCGTATAGGTGAAGTCGAATTGCACGCCGTGGCTCATGGCGTGGCGCAGGATGAGCTGCCCGGCGTTGTAGCTGGAGCTGCCAACGTTCGACCAGGCATAGAGCGAGGAGAATTGGCGCTGGTAGTAGCGGGGCTTGTTGTAAGGCCCGCAGCCGAGGGTGCAATAGACGTCGATGTCTGCAAGGGCCGTGGTTTCGTTGCCGCGCTGATAGGCCCACTCATTCGAGTAAATATTCTGGGTGGCGCTCATGCCGCCGGTGGCGAGGTACGGGAACATATCCTCGAAGTAGGGAATCGCCGCAACGGAAGCCAGCGATGCCGCACCGGAATCCGCGTAACCGTTGTTACGATCCACGTCCTGCGACAGCATGGTGCCGGCCCGGAAGTAGTCCATCCCAGACTTGGGATCGACCAGATCGAGCGGTTCGGCCAGATCGAGCTGCTGCAGCAGGCGGCGCCCGAAGCGGCCAAGATACGCTGCCTCCAGCGTGAAACCGCCAGGCAGCTCACGCTGCACGGAGAAGTCGGCTGCCTCGGAATAAGGCGTCTTCAGACGATCGTCGATGCCCCAGGTAATTTCGAAGCCAGTGGTATCCACGTCGGTGGGTGGCGTGAATGGGTATTTCACGACGCTGGGCTGGGTGGCTCCGAGAGGCGGCAGATTGTGCACACCGGTGAACCGAGGTGAATCATCGGGCGAGAAGGACCCAGCCGCATTGGTCAGGCTGGTGGTGGTGCCGAAGGAGCCGAGCTGGTCGAAGGAGTTGACGATGCCCTGGCCGAAGTGGTCGTAATAGAGGCCGAAGCCGCCACGGATGGAAGTCTTGTTGTCCGGAGAGTATGCAAATGCGAGGCGGGGGGCCACATTGCCGAGCTGCGACGGCCAGTATGGCGATCGTCCGCGTGCCTGACCGTTGGGGGCGAACTGAATGTCAGGCTGGTCGCTCTCTCCCTGAGTCGCGCCGGCGGCACGGTTTATCAGCCACTGGTGAATGTCGATGGTAGGAGCTACCTGCTGGCCGTTTGTCTCATACGGCGTTTGCAGCATGGACTGGCGGATGCCGAAGGTGAGAGTGAAATTGGGTTGCAGCCGCCACGAGTCCTGGAGAAAGTATTCGAATTCGTTTGTCTTGTAGTGGCGATCGACGAAGGCGCCGTCGCCCTGCAGGCTTCCAGATGCTCCATCGCTGGATACCGCGTAGTTGAATTGACCCGATACAGACGGGACGATGCCACTGAGAGCGGCGATGGCGATGTTGTAAGAGTTACTGAATCCCGAATCGACCGCCGGATACCCAAAACCTGCGGGATCGAAACTACTGGGCATACCCGGCTGGCTTGAATTCGCGATGTTGCCGCCACCCGCGATCCAATACTCATTTGTACTCGCGCTGTTGTAGCTGGAAGCATCGGAGCTGCGATTGTTGAAGACGAGCCGGTAGTTCACGCCAAAGCTGAGGCTGTGCTGCCCCTTGGTCCATGTGAAGGTGTCGACGACGTTGTGGACTGGAACATTGACGACGGTGGAACGGCTCTGCGCGGTGGCCTGATCCATGAAGCGGAAGGTGACGTAATCGCCGACGCCGATGCCGCGATCGGCATTGCCCTGGCGCACGTAGCCATAGCGCAGGTCATTGACCATGTGCGAATTCAGGCTCCAGTCCCATCCGGCTGCAAGGCCTTTGGTGTTGTCGGTGGTGAAGCTGGAGGGCGGCTGGCCAGGATATTGCAGGACGCCCGCCGTGGTGTCCTTCTGCAGGTTGCCGCGGATAAACAGGTGGTTATTGTCGTTCAACTGATAATCGAGCTTTGCGATCGAGGTGTTCAGGGTCGCCGGAGACGGCGAGGAAAAGGTATACGACCCCAGGTTGAGACCGTCGCCCTGGGCAAGACCGTTGGCGGTGGGGTACCCGCCGAAATAGGTGAGCACATTGGGATCGACGCCAGGACCCCACGGGCATGTGCCGTTGGCGGTGCAATTTGGATCCATGGTCTTGATCTGTGATGGGTTCAGTGTGACCAGAGCATTGTTGCTGGTGTACTTGATCTCCCCGGTCTTGAAGGAAGCAGTCGGCACAGTGCGGGTGATCTGGGTGTTCTCAGCGGTGCGCTGTCCTTCATAGTTGCCGAAGAAGAAGAGTTTGTCCTTCTTGATAGGGCCGCCCACCCATGCGCCGAAGGTATTTCGGATCAATTTGCCGGGGCGGTTGGGCTCGTCTTGGGAAATCTGCGATGCCTTGTTGAACCAGTCATTGGCCGTCCCGAAGCTGCGGTTGTATTCGTAGGCGCTGCCGTGGAAGGCATTGGTGCCGGAGCGGGTGATGATGGAAACCTGAGCACCGGAAGAGTATCCCGAATCGGCGTTGGCATTCGTGGTCGCCACGCGATATTCCTCAGTGGAGTCAAGGGTGGGGCGCAGGACGCCGGTGAACGCGAGTCCCTGCTCCTGATTGTTATCGTCCAGGCCGTCGAGGGTAACGTTCGTCTGGTCGGATCGAGCGCCGTTCACCGAGCCAGAGCGGCTGTCGCTCTGTTGATCGATATTCCGGCCCAGATAAAGGACGCCCGGCTGCAGGCTGAGCAGGTCGGGAACGTTGCGGCCTTCCGAGGGAAGCGCCTGAATGGCCTGACTGTTGAAGGCATTGCCGATGGTGGCGTCGATGCGATTCAAGGTCTGGGCTTCGGCGCTTACGTTGACCGTCTGCGTTGCCTGGACGCCCAACTGAAAGTTGATAGTAGCCGGCAGGTTGACCAGCAGTTGCGCCTGTTTGATGGAAGCGCCGAAACCCGATGCGGTCACGGTGAGGGTATAGGTGCCGGGCGCCAATTGCGGGAACTGGTAAAGGCCGCTGCTGTCGCTAGTGCCGCTGATCGCGGCGTTGGTCGCGCCATTCACGAGCTTGACTTGCGCGTTGGGGATCAGCGCGCCGGATGTGTCCGTAATTGTTCCGCGTACGGAGGTGAAGCTGGTTTGCGCCAGCAGCGGCACGACAGAAACAACAAGAAACACGAATAGCGCGAGTCTGATGGATCGCATCGAAACTGCCTCCAAGAAGGACAACATCCAAAGCGGCCGGTGGTCCGTTGTGCCTTGCTACGGAACCTGCCGGGTACAGACGCTACACAGCTCGGTTAAGCAAACACGATTTCGACTTGGAAACACGTGCAGAAGAGGCTTGATTATTGCGCACCGTCCCGGCCAGAGCAAGGGGATGGGATGGAAAGGGAGAAATCCGGTGCAAAACAACGGAATGGCAGCGGCTGTCTGGAGTTAGGAGAGCTTTTTCTTACGGATACAGCAGAGTGCGCTCCCAGCCATCCGGGATGCGGGTGTAGAGCATGCGATCGTGCAGGCGGTCGACCTGGCTGAGCCAGAACTCGATGCTCTGGGCGCGGACGGCAAAGCCCGTCCAATGCGGCGGCCGGGGTATCTCGTCCGGGTAGAGCCGGGCTAACTCGGCTACGTGTGCCTCCAGCACTTTGCGGCTGCTGAGTGGACGCGACTGGTCGGAGCCAAGCGCGCCAAGCTGGCTGCCACGGACCCGGCTGTGAAAATAGGCATCCGCCTGCTGGGACGAGACCTCGGAGAGCGGCCCTTCGATGCGGATCTGGCGGCGTAGCGATTTCCAGTGAAAGCAGAGCGCGGCGTGCGGGTTCGCGCGTATCTCCAGGCCCTTGCGGCTCTCAGCGTTGGTATAGAAGACGAAGCAGCCGTCGCCGGTGATCTCTTTGACGAGAACCATGCGCACGGAGGGCAGCCCGGCGGGTGTTGCGGTCGCGATCGCCGCGGCATTGGGGTCATTGGGCTCGAGCGCCTGCGCTTCTGCGAACCACGCGTGAAAGCAGGGAAGGGGATCGGATGCTTCCGGAGAGAATGGGTTCTGCGCCGGCAACGGCTCGGAATTCGCGCTCGCGTCCACATGACAAGTATTGTCGAGAGACCGGGTATGGGGCCAGCGGAGAATTGACGCAGTGAAATCGCCCCCGGCCGTGACCGGGCCGCCGCCCCTTCTATTCGACTTGAAAGGCAACAGAGATGGATACGAGTAATCCGAGTAACCCGATTGATCTGCGCAGCGACACCGTGACGAAGCCCACCGCGGCGATGCGCCGCGCGATGGCCGAGGCCGAAGTGGGAGACGACGTCTATGGCGAGGACCCTACGGTAAACCGGCTGGAGAAGCGGGCGGCGGAGATATTCGGGAAGG
The DNA here is from genome assembly GCA_963815025.1 of uncultured Acidobacteriaceae bacterium. Classification (GTDB taxonomy): domain Bacteria; phylum Acidobacteriota; class Terriglobia; order Terriglobales; family Acidobacteriaceae; genus KBS-83. Next base: position 908,512 of record CAWFFD010000004.1, read on the forward strand.
AAGCGGCGCTATTCGTGCCGACCGGCACCATGGGGAACCAGATTGCGGTGCGACTGCACACGCAGCATGGGCAGGAGGTGATCTGCGAGCGGCGCGCGCACGTGGTGGACTGGGAGATGGCCATGGTTTCCGCCTTCAGCGGCTGCCAGCTGCGCCAGGTGGAGGGCGAGCGAGGTGTGCTGCGCTGGGAGCGGATCGCATCGGCGATCGCGTCGCCCATCTACTACCGCGCGCCGACCGGGCTGATCATGCTTGAAAACACGCACAACATGGCCGGGGGCACGGTCACGCCGGTCGCAGCGCTGGAGGAAGTTTGGGCGGGCGCGAAAGAGCGCGGGCTGCCCGTACACCTGGATGGAGCCCGGGTCTTCAATGCGGCAGCGGCGCTTGGGGCGTCCGTGGCGGCATTGACGCGCGGCTTTGCGACAGTGATGTTCTGCCTGAGCAAGGGTCTATGCGCTCCGGTGGGCTCGATGCTGGTAGGTTCTCGTCTGTTGATGGAGCGTGGCCGGTCGATTCGCAAGATGCTGGGCGGGGGTATGCGGCAGGCGGGCGTATTGGCCGCGGCAGGCATGATTGCTCTGGAAGAGATGCCGGCGCGGCTCAGCGAAGATCATGCGAACGCGCGCTGGATGGCGGAGCAGATCGCAGGAATCGACGGCTGCCAGATTGACCTGGAGACGGTGCAAACAAACATTGTGATCTTCCGGCCGAAGGGCAGCACGGCGGCAGAGGTGGTCTCCGCGTTGAAAGCGCAGGGCGTGCTGTGCGGCACTGCGAGTGCGGAAGAGGTGCGTTTCGTGACCCATCGCGATGTGGATCGCGCGGCGTGCGAGCAGGCTATCGAGGCGCTTCAGGCGGTTCTGCAGCCGGCTTGAATTGCGGCCGGCTTCCATGTTTTTCAAGCAGATACGCGTCCTCGGGCTCGATACCGCAAGGCAGTTGGGTCCGATATAATAAACACACTATGCCGAAGTACTCGATCGTCGTCCCATTCCACAATGAGGAAGAGAATGTTACAGCTCTCTATGACCGTCTGAAGGCGGTGATGGAGACGGTCGGCGACAGCTTTGAGCTGGTGCTGGTCGACGACGGATCGAGTGACCGCAGCTACAAGCTGCTGGAAGAGATTGCCGCGGTAGACAGCCGCGTGCTGGTGGTGAAGCTGCGCCGCAACTTCGGGCAGACCTCCGCCCTGGCAGCAGGCTTCGACCACGCGCAGGGCGACTTCATCCTGGCCATGGATGGCGATCTGCAGCACGATCCGGAAGAGATCCCGAATTTTCTGGCGAAGCTCGAAGAGGGCTACGACGTGGTAAGCGGCTGGCGCAAAGAGCGCATCGACAACTTCGTGATGCGGCGTTTTCCCTCCCGCTGCGCGAACTGGCTGATGGCCAAGTTGAGCGGCGTCGATATCCACGACTTCGGTACCACTTTCAAGGCCTACCGGCGTGAGGTGATCCACAATATTCCGCTCTACGGCGAGATGCACCGCTTCATTCCGGCGCTGGCCTCGTGGTATGGCGCGAGCATCTGCGAGATTCCGATCAAGAACGTGAACCGTGAGCGGGGAAAGAGCCACTACGGCATCTCCCGCACCTTCCGGGTGTTCTTCGACCTGCTGACTATTCGCTTCCTGTTGCGGTACATGTCGCGGCCGCTGCACTTCTTTGGAAGTCTGGGCTCGCTGAGCATTTTGCTCGGCGGCGCCATCTCTGTGTTCCTGGGCGCATTGAAGGTGTTCACGCACCAGCATGTGATGGACCAGCATGGGCCGCTGTTCGTAGTGGCAGGCGTGCTGATCCTGGCAGGCATCCAGATGCTCGCGATCGGTCTGCTGGGCGAGCTGCAGGTAAGGCACTATTACACCGCGCAGCAGCGTTCCCCTTATACGATCGACCGGCTGGTCCGGCTGCGTTCGCCAGAAGAACCGAGCATGCTGCGCGAGGGCTGAGGCCATCGCGACCCGAGGCCTTGTAATAGAAAGGACGCCCATGTGGCGTCCTTTTTCGGTTTTTTGATGAAGGACGGTGGCCGGAGAGGCCGAAACTGGCGCATCCTAAAGCGAAAGCCATAGAGAGTGTGTTGGCGAGAGATCCGTTCGGTGCAGCCGTACACTGTCTATTCTCTTGCACTCAGCCGATGCACATTTCAGCTCTGTAAATGAGGACGCAGCACGATGACCTCGACGATCTTGTATCTGCTTTGTGTTGTGATTGGCGGAGCGAGCGGGTTGCGCTCACTGACCGGAATCGCGGTCGTCACGATTGTGGCGCAGCGGAGTTGGCCGCATCTGGGATGGCTTCACCTTGGCGGGACGGGGCTGAGCTTCCTTGGAGGCCCGGTCACGATGTACATGTTCGTGGCGCTTGCCGTCGGCGAACTCATCGCGGACAAGCTGGCGTTTATTCCTTCGCGTATCCAGGCAGGACCGCTTGTGGTGCGATTCGTGCTGGGAGGCCTTTGCGCCAGTGCGCTGGCCCTGGCTGCCGGGCTGCCATGGATCTTCCCGGCCGCGGTGGGGGGTGTGGCCGCGGTGGTGGGAGCGTATGCCGGTTACTGGCTGCGGCGCGGTATCACCAGCCGAGGGGTGAAGGATCTGCCGGTTGCGTTGCTGGAAGATGCTACGACCATTCTGTTGGCCCTGTTCGCCGTATCGCGCTTCTAAAGGATGGAAAGACCGCGGCGTGGAAGAGACCGCATTCAGGAATGGAAGGCGCTATGGCAGAGCAGTATGACGTGTTGATTCTGGGGTCGGGGCAGGCGGGGAATCCGCTGTCGTCCGATTTCGTGAAGGCCGGGAAGCGGGTTGCGTTGATCGAGCGTGCGGAGGTGGCCGGCACCTGCATCAATTACGGTTGCACGCCGACAAAAACCATGGTGGCCAGTGCGCAACGTGCATGGCAGGCGGGTCATGCGGCGGAGCTTGGCATTGAAGTGGGTTCGGTGCGCGTCAATCTGGAACAAATACGGGCGCGCAAGCGGAAGATCGTCGAGCAGTTTCGTAGTTCGAATGAGAAGCGCTTTGCCAGCGGGCAGCCGGAGTTGGTGCGAGGCGAAGCGCGGTTCGTCGCGCCAAAGGAGATTACGGTTGCGCTGAAGGCTGGCGGCGAGCGCCGGCTGGCCGCGGAGACGATTGTGATCAACACCGGCGATAGCCCGACGGTGCCCGAGATCACGGGGCTCGACAAGGTTTCGCATCTGGACAACGTGAGCCTGATGGAGCTGGATGCGGTCCCGGAGCATCTGCTGATCCTGGGTGGCGGCTACGAGGCGGTCGAGTTTGGCCAGATGTTCCGCCGCTTTGGCAGCGCCGTCACGCTGATCCAACACGGGAAGCACCTGCTTGACCGTGAAGATACGGATATCTCCGCCGCAGTGGAAGCGATTCTGCGCGAGGACGGACTGACGATCGAGACCGAGGCGAAGGTAGTACGCATTGAGGGCAAAGCAGGCGCGGTAACCGTCCATCTTGAAGGCGGAAAAAGTCTCTCGGGCTCTCATCTTTTTGTCGCCGTGGGCCGCTCGCCAAATACGAAAGAGCTGCATCTGGATGCCGCAGGCGTGAAGACAGACAAACACGGTTACGTGGAGGTGGACGAAGAGCTGCGCACCAATGTGGCTGGGATCTATGCCGTCGGCGATGTGAAGGGCGGCCCGGCCTTCACTCATGTTTCGTATGACGACTACCGCATCCTGCGCGACAACCTGATCCTCAATACCCGCCTGGGGGGCAAAGGCGGCCGGAAGACGACCGATCGAATGACGGTCTATGTGGTGTACATGGATCCGCAGCTTGGCCGCGTCGGGATGACGGAGGCAGAGGCACGCAGGACGGGACGAAAAATCAAAGTAGCGTGCATGCCGGTGACGTCGATCGCGCGCGCGACCGAGACGGGCGACTCCCGCGGCCTGTTGAAGGCAGTGGTCGATGCGGAGACGGAGCAGATTCTGGGCGCCGCGATTCTGGCGCCGGAGGGCGGCGAATTGATGAGCATGCTCCAACTCGCGATCATGGGAAAACTGCGTTACAGCACGCTTGAGAATGCAGTTTTTGCTCACCCGGCCTATGCGGAATCGCTGAATACGCTGTGGGGATACTTCAAGGAGTAAGCTCGCGGGAACGCGGTAAGCGAACACTCCGGCACCAACATGCATCCTTAACAAGATGGAGACCATGACGAACGACACGCCGAGTGAGATGACCGCACCGAAGAAGAGCTCTGGGAAAAAGACAACAACTGCAGCGAAGGGGACGAAGACGGCTGGGTCAAAGCTGCCTGTGGCAACATCGACGAAGCCCGCGAGTGGCCGCAGTCGCGTGGTAGTGGAAGGGGTGACCCCGCAGATCGATGGTGGCCGCTTTGCCGTGAAGCGCGTGGTGGGTGACCAGGTGCGGGTGGAGGCGGACGTCTTCGGCGATGGTCACGACCTGGTGCGCGCGCGGGTGCTCTATCGCCACGCCAGTGAGGCGGACTGGCACTCGAAAGAGATGACGGAGCTGGGCAACGACCGCTGGGCGGCGAGCTTCCCTGTCGACCGGCTTGGTTTTTACGAGTACACGGTGGGGGGCGAGGTCGATCATTTCCTGACCTGGCGGTCGGAGTTGAAGAAGCGGCAGGATGCGGGGCAAGACCTCGATCTCCCGATGAAGACCGGCGCGCTGTTGATTGAGGCGAAGGCAAAACGGGCCACCAAAGATGCGGCTGCACAGTTGCGAGCATTCGCCGCGAAGGTGCAGGCAGGATCCACGGATACGGCATTTGATAACGCCCTTCTCACGGCCATGAACCGGCTCCCGGAGACGGAGCTACAGACGCGCTACGAGCGCACGCTGCGCGTGTGGGTAGATCGCGAGCGGGCGCGCTTCTCCAGTTGGTACGAGTTGTTTCCGCGCTCCTGGGGCAAGCCGGGGCAGCATGGCACGCTGCGCGATGTGGCCGCGCAACTCGACTACGTAGAGGAGATGGGATTCGACGTACTTTACCTGCCGCCGATTCATCCCATCGGCCGCAGCTTTCGCAAGGGCAAGAACAACACCACCGAGGCCAAAGAAGGCGAAGTGGGGAGCCCGTGGGCGATTGGCGCGAAAGAGGGCGGTCATCTCGCGATCCTGCGTGAACTCGGGACGTTCGACGATCTGAACTATCTCATCCAGCAGCTCCATGAACGCAAGATGGAACTGGCGCTCGACATCGCGTTCCAGTGCGCGCCGGATCACCCCTGGGTGACAGAGCATCCGGAGTGGTTCAAGAAGCGCGCGGATGGATCGATCCAGTACGCGGAGAATCCGCCGAAGAAATATCAGGACATCTATCCGCTGGACTTCGAGTCGAGCGATTGGCAGGGGCTGTGGGATGCGCTGAAAGAGGTCTTCACCTTCTGGGCGGAGAAGGGCGTGCGCATCTTCCGCGTGGACAATCCGCATACCAAGGCCTTTCCTTTCTGGGAGTGGGTGATTGCCGAGGTGCAGACGGTGTATCCCGATGCGATCTTCCTGGCGGAGGCATTTACGCGGCCACGCGTGATGGAACGCCTGGCCAAGCTGGGCTACACGCAGAGCTATACCTACTTCACCTGGCGCAATACCAAAGCCGAGTTGACGGAGTACATGACGGAGCTGACGAAGACGGATGTAGCCGAATACCTTCGGCCGAATTTCTGGCCGAACACGCCTGACATTCTGCCGTTTGGGTTGCAGACAGGTGGACCGAATGCTTTCAGGAGCCGGCTGGTGCTGGCGGCGACGCTTTCGTCGAACTACGGAATGTACGGTCCCGCGTTTGAGCTGGGCGAGAATATCCGCTTCAAAGAGGGCAGCGAGGAGTATCTGAACAGCGAGAAGTATGAGATCAAACGCTGGAATCGCGACGCGCCGACCTCGCTGCGTCCGCTGATCACGCTGCTCAATGAGGCACGCCGCGCCAATCGAGCCTTGCAGCGTAATGAGAATCTGGTATTTCATCCCACGGACAATGCGCAGATCATGGCGTATAGCAAGGCGACCGCGGATGGAGCGGACGTCGTGCTCACGATCGTGAACCTGGATCCCGTGAATACCCAGGCGGGATTCGTGACACTCAACCTGGCTGCACTAGGATTAAACGACGGGGCGGCCTTCGACGTCTTCGATCTTCTGGCAAACCGCGGATATCGCTGGCAGGGATCACGAAACTATGTCGAGTTGCGTCCGTATGATGTACCCGCACATGTCTTCCGTGTGGCGCGCCGGTAGCCGCACTGCTGTTCGCAGGTAACAATTGGATGTGCACGAGGAGAAGAACGATTGAAGCAAGCGGGCAGCATGGCGGATCCATTGTGGTTCAAAGACGCAGTTATTTATGAACTGCACGTCCGTGCCTTCATGGACAGCAATAACGATGGCATCGGCGATTTTGCCGGCCTGATGCAAAAGCTGGACTACATCCAGGACCTTGGCGTTACCTGCCTTTGGCTGCTGCCATTTTTCCCTTCGCCTCTGCGGGATGACGGCTACGACATCGCCGACTACCTGAATGTGAACCCCACCTATGGGACGCTGGACGATTTCAAGGCGTTCCTTGCGGCTGCGCATGAACGCAATATCCAAGTGATGGTGGAGCTGGTAGTGAACCACACCTCGGACCAGCACCCCTGGTTTAAGCGGGCCCGCGAAGCTCCGAAGGGCTCGCCGGAGCGGGAGTTCTATGTCTGGAGCGACACCGACCAGCTCTATAAGGACGCCCGCATCATCTTCACCGACACCGAAAAGTCCAACTGGACCTGGGATCCCGTCGCCGAACAATATTACTGGCATCGCTTCTTCTCTCACCAGCCGGACCTGAACTACGACAGTCCGCAGGTGATGGAAGAGGTTCTGAACATCATGCGCTACTGGCTGGACATGGGCGTGGACGGCCTGCGTATCGATGCAATTCCGTATCTGGTGGAGCGCGACGGTACCAACTGCGAGAACCTGCCGGAGACGCATGCGGTGATGAAGAAGATTCGCGCCGCGATCGATAAGGATTACGAGGGCCGCATCATCTTGGCCGAGGCGAATCAGTGGCCGGTCGATGTGCGCCCGTATTTTGGCGATGGCGATGAGTGCCACATGGCCTTCCATTTTCCGCTAATGCCCCGCATGTACATGGCGCTCCGACAGGAAGACGCGCTGCCCATCACCGAAATCATGGCGCAGACACCGGACATTCCCGACAACTGCCAGTGGGGCATCTTTCTGCGCAACCACGATGAGCTGACGCTCGAGATGGTGAGCGACGAAGAGCGCGACTACATGTACTTCGCCTACAGCGCCGACCCGCGCATGCGCATCAACATCGGCATCCGGCGGCGGCTGGCGCCGCTGGTGGATAACAATCGCCGGCGTATTGAGTTGTTGAACAGCCTGCTGTTTTCTTTCCCCGGCACGCCGATTCTTTACTACGGCGATGAGATCGGCATGGGGGACAACATCTATCTCGGCGACCGCAACGGCGTGCGCACGCCGATGCAGTGGACGGGCGATCGCAATGCCGGCTTCAGCCGCGCGGTGCCGGCGAAGCTTTTTTCACCTCCGGTCATGGATCCCGTGTGGGGCTACGAGGCCATCAATGTGGAGGCGCAGCAGAGCGATCCTTCCAGCCTGCTGAGCTGGATGCGCAACATGATCGCGCTGCGCAAGCTGTTCCGGGTCTTCGGTCGTGGCTCGCTCAAATTCCTGCATCCGACCAACCGCAAGGTGCTCGCGTATGTGCGCGAGGATGGCGACGAGCGCGTGCTGTGTGTGGCGAATCTCTCGCGGTTTCCGCAGCCCGCCCAGCTCGACCTCTCCGAATACGCGGGATTGATTCCAGTCGAGATGCTGGGCTACGTCGAGTTTCCGAAGATCGAGAAGACGCCGTATTCAATCACGCTGAATCAGTACGGATTTCTGTGGCTGGAGCTGCAGGGCGCGCTGGAACCGGAAGAGCCCGAGCCGCCCGCGGATGCGGGGCTCCGCTTGCTGCATACCGCGGACTGGAGGGCCGTCCTGGCAGGCACACCGCGAGAGCGGATGGAGAAGGAGTGGCTGCCGGCATATCTGCCCAAACAGCGTTGGTTCGGCGCCAAGTCCCGGCAGATCGCTGCCACCGCCGTCAGCGACTGGGGCCACATGGGTGACCTGGCGCTGGCGCTGGTTGAAGTTACCTATGCCGGAGGGGATCGCGATTCGTATTTCGTTCCACTGGCCATCAGCATCGGCGCCGCGGGGGACGCCGTATTCAGGAACCAGAGCTCGGCCATTCTGGCCACGGTGATGACACCTGAAGGCAGCGGCTATCTGCACGACGGCATGCTCGACGATGAGGCGGGTCGTGATTTTCTGACCCTGATCGGCGATGCGGGTGAACTCACAATGCAGCGCGGGAAAGTCTCGGGATTGCCAAGTGCAAATTTCGCCGAGCTGCGCGGCGAGGAAGCGCTCGAACCGCGTCTCGGATCAGCGGAACAAAGCAATACGTCCATCCTGTTTGGCAACCGGCTGATCCTGAAAATATTCCGCCGTCAGCAGGCAGGGCCGAATCCAGACACGGAGATTGGGCGCTACCTGACGGAGCACAGCGGATTCCGTGCCATCCCCCCCTTCGGCGGCGCGGTGGAATATCAACCGGCAGCCCCTGCGGGGGAAGAGAGCATGAGCTCAACCCTTGCCATGCTTCAGGGCCTCGTGCCGAACGAAGGCGACGGCTGGGAGTGGACGCTCGAAGAGTTGCAGCGCTACTTCGAACTGGCGGCAGTCAACACTATGCCCGAAGAACGGTACCCGCGTACGCATGTATCGTTCACGGAACTCAGCGACCATCCCGAGAGCGATTGGACGCGCGAGCATGTCGGGACGTATCTGGATGCGGCAGCTCTGCTGGGCCGGCGCACGGCGGAGATGCATTTAGCGCTTGCCCAGCCCACCGAGGATGCCGCATTTTCGCCGGAACCGATGACCGACGCCGACCTGGAGGTATTGCGCACCGATCTCTCCGCCCACGCCAATGCAGCCTTCGATGCGCTACGCCAGAATCTTTCGCGCCTACCTGCGGAGGTGGAGGAGATGAGCGGGCTGGTGCTGAGCCGGCGTCGCCGGGTCGCGGAGCGGCTTGGCCAGGTAGGGTATCTCTCTCCGTCATGGCTGCGTACGCGCGTGCATGGGGATTACCATCTAGGGCAGGTACTACGCACGCGAGGCGACTTTGTCATTCTGGATTTTGAGGGCGAGCCCGCACGAGCGTTGGCAGAGCGGCGCGCCAAGCAGTCGCCCATGAAGGATGTGGCCGGGATGCTGCGCTCGTTCAGCTACGCGGCGTACTCCGGGTTGATGCGCGTGCTGACACGCAGGCCTGGCGATGCGGACCGGCTGGAGCCGTGGGCGCGATTGTGGGAGCAATCCGTCTGCGGCGCGTTTCTGCGTGCTTACCGGCTCACCATGAAGACGACGGACAGAGGGGTGGTCCCTGCGGAGACGGAGGCCTTTGAACAACTGCTGGAGATTTACGTGCTCGACAAGGCGCTTTACGAACTCATGTATGAGCTGAACAATCGGCCGGCATGGGTGCGGATTCCCCTGGCGGGCATTCTCGCGTTGCCGTTGCGGTAGAGCGGGTTTCCTGCAAGCGTGTTGTATAGGTTGGGTCCTGCGCGTCTATTCGCCAAAAAAACCGCCCCTCGGTGCTGCAATCCATGCCAGGTTACGCGCAAGCTGGTGTGGGGTAATTTGAGGAAGGGTAAGGCGACGGAAGAAAACCTATGGCCAAGGTAGAAGTTGAACCGGAGGCGGGAGGGCAAAGCCAGAGCACTCCGCGAACGGAACTTGTCGTGGGACTGCCCGGCCTGGTAGATGCGGAACAGGTGCGGGCTGTCGCCGCACAGTGGAGCGGAGGGGGGCACCCAATCGCCGTGGTGCACCCATGTGCTCCGGGCATGAGTGGGGCGCTGGAGACGCTGGGAACATCCGGCGATGTACGGCTGGTGGCGCGGGAGATTACAGCAATCGCCGGCGCAACAGCGCCTTGGTTGGGGCAACCCGCCGTCTATGCTGCGTTGCTGGCAGAAGCCGAATCGTTGGGCGCAAGTGCGTGCGTGATTCTGAACCCGGATCTGGCGGCTTTCACGCCGGCAGCCATGGATGCGCTAGTGCGGCCGATTCTCGCGAACGAGTGCGACCTTGCCATGCCGCTGTATCGCGCGGGACGTTTTGACGGGCTCCTGAATCAGGCGATCCTCGCGCCGGTGACGCGCGCGCTGTACGGCAAGCGTGTGCGCTATCCGCTGGCGCAGGACTTTGCGGTGTCAGCGGGGTTTCTGCCGGGGCTGCGACAGGCTGTCAGTACGCCGGCGGCCGGACAGGGACTCCTGTGGCCGGCAACCGAAGCCGTGTTGCGCGATAAGCGGGTCTGCCAGGTATATCTGCCGGTGCATCACAAGTACCCGGCAACCGGCATGGACCTGCCCACGCTGCTGCAGCAGATCGTAGCGCCACTGTTTGCCGATATGGATCGCAATGCGAGCCTGTGGCAGCGCGTCCGTGGTTCGCATTCCACCATGGAAAGCGGCACAGAACCCATGCTGGGCGAGACCAGCACCGAGACGTCGCCCGACCCGCGGCCCATGGTAGAGGCGTTTCAACTCGGCCAGCGCAACCTGCAGGAGGTCTGGTCCCTCATATTGCCTCCCGTAACGCTGTTGGATTTGAAGAAGCTGAGCCGCCAGCCGCTGGAGAGCTTCCGCATGGAAGACGCATTGTGGGCGCGCGTGGTCTACGATTTTGCGCTGGCCTATCGGCTGCGCACATTGAGCCGCGGACACTTGCTGGGCGCCATGGCACCGCTCTATCTCGGGTGGGTGGGCTCGCGTGTGCTGGAAGTGGAGAGTGTCATGTCCAGCGTTGCGCGCCAGGAGCAGTTGGAGCGTGCCTTTGAACAGAACAAACCATATCTGCTACAGCGCTGGCGCTGGCCGGACCGTTTCAATCCCTAGCTAGCGGTCTGAAAAAGAACAGCGCTGAGAAGTTGGAGGAATGATCGAATGTGGAACCAAGTAGGCCACACGCTGAGCAACTCGATGGCGCAGGCAATGGGGCGCTTCGCCTCACTGCTGCCAGGCATACTTGCCTTCTTACTGGCGGTGGTGTTGTTCTCGCTGATTGGATGGCTGCTGGCCTGGATCGTGCGCCGCATTCTGATTTCGCTGCATTTCGATGAGAAGATGGGTCGCGGCACAGAGGCGGTCACGGAATGGTCGCCGCGCCAGACACCGTCCAGCCTTGCCGCGCGGCTGGTCTTCTGGGCCTTCGTGGCCATTGGCATCGCCGTTGGCGCGGATGCCTTCAATGCCTCTTCGCAGTCCGCCATCGCGGCCGGGCTGCTCGCGTATATACCCAAGCTGATTGGCGCTGCCATCATCCTGCTGGTGGGCAACATCGTGGCTCGATTTCTGTCGCGCAGCGTGTTGATCGGTGCAGTGAACATGAATCTGCAGTATGCGCGGCTGCTGAGCCTCGGAGTGAAGTGGCTGGTGCTGGTGATGACGGCTGCCATGACGCTCGATCATCTACAGGTTGGCCAGAAGATTGTCGATATTGCGTTCGGCATTCTGTTTGGCGGCATCGTGCTATCGCTGGCGCTCTCCGTCGGTCTGGGATCGCGCGAGCTGGTCAGCCGCTCCATTGAGCGCGAAACCTCGCGCGCGTCCGCTTCTTCAGCGCAGGAGGAAGAGCAGTTGCGGCACTTCTGAGCGAAGCGCCGCAACCGGCATGCTCAACCATGGCCAAGAACCGGGTGAGGCTCGTATGGCTCTTCGAGTGAGCGGATCTCATCCGGGGTGAGTTTCACTGCCAATGCATGCAGCGCATCATCAAGATGCTGGATCTTGCTGGCGCCGACGATCGGTGCGGTCACTCCCGGCTGAGCCAACACCCAGGCAAGAGCGACCTGCGCATTATTCACGCCGCGCTCTCTTGCGATCTCCGTCACGCGATCGACGACGTCGTAGTCTGAATTTTTGTAATAGAGGCCCTGAGCGTACTCGTCGGTCTTCGCGCGCAAAGTATCTCCGGCGCCCTCGCCCCGCTTGCGGCTGCCGGTCAGGAAGCCGCGGGCAAGCGGGCTCCACGGAATCAGCCCCACCTTCTCCGCGCGGCACAGCGGGATCATCTCGCGCTCTTCCTCGCGATACACCAGGTTGTAGTGGTTCTGCATGGTGACGAAGCGGGCAAGGCCGTTCTGGCGTGAAAACTCGAGCATCTTGAGAAACTGCCAGGCGTACATGGACGAGGCGCCGATGTAGAGCGCCTTGCCGGCGCGCACCACGGCATCCAGCGCCTCCAGCGTCTCTTCGATCGGCGTCTCGGGGTCGAAGCGGTGGATCTGGTAGAGGTCCACGTAGTCGGTTCCCAGCCGGCGCAGGCTGGCGTCGATAGAATGCATGATGTGCTTGCGCGAGAGGCCACGGTCGTTCGGGTCGTCGCTCATCTTGTTGAAGACCTTGGTGGCGATCACCAGTTTGTCCCGCCCGGGCCCGAATTCCTTCAAGGCCTTCCCGGTAATCTCTTCGCTGCGCCCCACCGAGTACATGTCGGCGGTGTCAAAGAAGTTGATGCCGGCCTCGAGCGCGTGTCGGAAGAAGGGAAGCGACTCCTGCTCTTCCAGCACCCATTGCCGCCACTGCTTCGAACCGTAGGTCATCGCCCCCAGGCAGATCCGGGAGACCTTCACTCCAGTGGAACCGAGATTCACGTAGTCCATACACGCTCCTGGTGCTTTGGATTGCTAAAACCGGTCATGCGATTCGCTTCGATGTCAGATTGGCGACAGTCACAGCGAGCACCAGCAGCGCATCCTAGTGAATAATGATTCGCAGGTGAAAGGTGACAAATGCAGAATCCGAATCAACTGGAGCGCCTGGTCTGGAGTGATGACCAGACCGGCAATCGAGGCGATTATCAATTCGTCTCGGCCCCGCGGCCGCTTGGCGTGCATCCGGTAGAGATCACGGTGAACGGGGCGGCGGTGCCGGCCGAGGCCGGCGAATGGTTGATCGACTCGATCCTCCGTGTCCAGGAACTGGCGCACGTCTGCTATCACCCGCAGATGGGGCCGATTCAGAGCTGCGATACCTGCATGGTGGAGGTCGACGGTGAACTGGTGCGCGCGTGCGGCATGAAGGCCGCCGCGGGACAAACTGTGGTGACCCGGAGCGCACGAGCGCAGGCGGCGCAAAAAGAGGGCTTCGACCGGTTGCTGGGCAATCACCTGCTCTATTGCACGGTCTGCGATAACAACAACGGCAACTGCGAGGTGCACAACACCACTGCATTGCTCGATATCGAGCACCAGACCCATCCGTACAAACCGAAACCCTACCCCTGCGATTTTACGAACCCTTTTTACCGTTATGACCCGGACCAGTGCATTTTGTGCGGCCGCTGCGTGGAGGCGTGCCAGACGGTGCAGGTGAACGAGACGCTGTCGATCGACTGGGAGGCTGCGCATCCACGCGTGCTTTGGGATGGCGGGCACCAAATTGGTGGATCGAGCTGCGTGAGCTGCGGCCATTGCATCACCGTGTGCCCATGCAATGCCTTGATGGAGCGCTCCATGCTTGGCGAAGCCGGCTACATGACCAAATGGCCGAAGCAGGCGCTGGAAAAGATGATCGACATGGTGAAGGACGTAGAGCCGGAGATCGGTTACGGCCCGATACTCAGCGTCTCGGAGATGGAGTCCGCGATGCGTCTCGCCGACCGCATCAAGAAGACGAAGACCGTCTGCACCTACTGCGGTGTCGGCTGCACCTTCGAGCTGTGGACGAAGGATCGTCACATCCTGAAGGTGGAACCGACCCACGGGCCGGCGAATGGCATCTCCACCTGCGTGAAGGGAAAGTTCGGCTGGGACTATGTCAACCATCCTGACCGGCTCAAGAAGCCGCTGATTCGCGAAGGCGAGGATTTCCGCGAGGCGAGCTGGGATGAGGCGCTCAGCTTGGTGGCGCGCCGGCTGGGCGAGATCAAGGCCGCGAATGGGCCGGATTCGATTGGCGTGATTGCGTCGTCAAAGTGTACGAACGAAGACAGCTTCCTGATGCAGAAGCTCGCCCGCGCAGTGATTGGCACTAACAATACGGATAACTGCTCGCGCTACTGCCAGTCGCCAGCGACGATGGGACTGTGGCGCACGGTCGGCTACGGCGGCGACTCTGGATCGATCGCCGACATCGAGAAGGCTGAGCTGGTCATCATCATCGGCAGCAACACGTCGGAAGCGCATCCGGTGCTGGCTACGCGTGTGAAGCGCGCACACAAGCTGCGTGGCCAGCGGTTGATTGTCAGCGACCTGCGCGAACATGAGATGGCGCGCCGTGCGGATATCTACATTCATCCCACGCCGTCTACCGATCTCATCTGGCTCTCCGCGGTCAGCCGGTATCTTCTCGACAACGGGCTCGCGCAGACGGAGTTTTTGAACACCTGGGTGAATGATCTCGACAAGTATCGGGCGAGCCTCGAACCATTCACAATGGAGTTTGCCGCTGAGCGCACTGGTGTTCCGATCGAGACGCTGAAATCCATTGCGCACGAGATCGCGAAGTCGAAGGCGACATGCATCCTGTGGGCGATGGGCATCACGCAGCACTGCGCAGGCTCGGATAACTCGACGGCCATCTCAAATCTGCTGCTGGTGAGCGGGAACTACATGCGGCCGGGAACGGGCGCATATCCGTTGCGCGGCCATAACAACGTGCAGGGAACTAGTGATATGGGCGCGATGCCGCCCTATCTCGCAGGGTACGACAAGGTGAACGATGACTCGACGCGCGAGCGGTACGAGAAGGCTTGGGGCGTCAAGTTATCCACGTCGAAAGGCCTCGACAATCACGAGATGGTGGATGCGGTCTACGACGGCAAGCTGAAGGCGATGTATCTGGCGGGCGAGGACATGGTGAGCGCGGATGCCGATGCAAACCGCGTCGCCGGCGCATTCGAGCGGCTGGAATTCTTCGTCGTGCAGGACATCTTCTTTTCCGAAACCTGCCGCTACGCCGATGTGGTTTTTCCCGCGGCGCCCTCGCTCGAAAAGGACGGCACCTTCAACAGCACCGAGCGGCGCGTGCAAAGGCTCTACAGAGTCTTCGAGCCGTTGGGAGAGAGCAAGGCAGATTGGCAGATCACCATGGAGCTGGCGAACCGCATGGGCGCTCGCTGGACGTACACGCACCCGGCGGACATCATGGCGGAGGTGGCGTCGCTCTCAGAGATGTTTGCCGGTGTCACCTATGACCGGCTCGCCGGCTTCCAGTCGCTGCAATGGCCGGTGGCGGCCGATGGAACGGATCAACCGCTGCTCTACACCAAAAGTTTTCATTTTCCAGACGGAAAGGCGCGCTTGTATCCGCTGGAATGGAATGAGCCCTGCGAAAAGCAGGATGAGGACTACGACATTCATCTGAACAACGGACGCCTTATGGAGCACTTTCATGAAGGCAACATGACGTATCGCGTGAAGGGCATCAAGGAAGAAACTCCGGAGCGATTTCTTGAAGTGTCGCCTGAGTTGGCGAAGGAACGCGGCATACAAAGCGGAAGCTGGATTGACGTCACCTCACGCACGGGCACCATTCGCGTGAAGGCCCTGGTGACGGATCGGGTGCGTGGCAAGCAGGTCTATCTGCCGCTCACCTCCTCGGAAGGGCCAGTCAACGTGCTGACAGGCAGCATGGTGGATAAGGATGTACATACGCCCGCCTATAAGGAAACCGCTGTGAGGCTGAAAGTGCTGGATATTACGCCCGGAGAAAATCCTCTCCGCCCACTGAACTTCCGCTACTCAGGCAAGCCCACGCCGCAGAGTGGCGTCGAGGTGGAGCGCAAGTGGAACCGAGCGGATTATCGGATGCCGGGCGAAAGCCAGGTTCTGGTTCAGATCAGCAACGGCAACAGCGGTCACACACGATAGGAGAGATGAATGGCCAAGCCGGTCGCATATCGAGTCTTCACCCCGCCCGATGCTCGCGAGGAGCTGAAGCGAAAGATCGATGAAGCGCCTGCGGAACACGCCGATGCCATATTGAGCGGCTATCGGTTGCTGGAGCAGGCGCATGAGAGTGGGACGCTGGAGCTGCTGCGCGGCGCGCTGGCAGCACAGGATTCGATCATCAACCACGTGGTGGGGCTGGTGAGCGAGCCGGAGATGATGAATGGGCTGCGCAACCTGATTGTTCTCGGCAAAGTGCTAGGCAACGTCAATAATCAAACGATTGAGACTGCAATCGACGGCGATGACAAGGTGAAGAGAAGGCACGCTCCGCCGTCGCTCTTCACGCTGGCTAGCCGCATGAACACTCCGGAGGCGCGACGCGGCATCGAGGTGGCGTTGGGCCTGTTGGCAGCGCTGGGCGCGGCTGTGCGTCCACAGAAGAAGTAGCCGGCGTCAGGCGATGCTGACTTCGGTATAGGTGCCCATCACGTCGCGGAGGGCTGCGCATATCTCGCCCACCGTCGCGTAGGCGCGCACGCAGTCCAGGATGCACGGCATCGTGTTTGCGGAAGAAAGCTGTCCGGGCTTCGTCACCGGATCTTCGGTGGCCGCCGCGCGCAGCGCCTTCAACGTGCGGTCCACCGCTTCCTGCGATCGTCGCGCTCGCAGGTGCTTCAGCTTGGCGGTCTGCTGCTCTCGCGCCTCCTCGCCGATATACAAGATCTCCTGCGGCGTCTCGTCGACGACGTAATCGTTGACGCCGACGATGATCTTCTCTTTTTTCTCGACAGCGCGCTGGTATACATAGCTGGCTTCGGCAATCTCCTTCTGCGGAAAGCCATGCTCGATCGCCTTGACCATGCCGCCCATCGCGTCCAGTTTGCGGAAGTATTCGAAGGCACCCTCTTCCATGTCCTTGGTCAGCCGCTCGACGAAATAGGATCCTCCCAACGGGTCCGCAGTATTGGCCACGCCCGATTCATAGGCGAGGATCTGTTGGGTGCGCAAGGCGATCCGCGCCGCATCCTCTGTGGGCAGAGCCAGTGCTTCGTCGAAGCCATCGGTGTGCAGAGACTGCGTTCCCCCGAGAACCGCTGCAAGCGCCTGGATGGCCACGCGCGCGATATTGTTCTTCGGCTGCTGCGCGGTGAGAGAAACTCCGGCGGTCTGGGTATGGAACCGCATCCATGTAGAGCGAGCGTTCCGCGCGCCGAAGCGCTCGGTCATGGTGCGATACCAGATGCTGCGTGCTGCACGATACTTCGCGATCTCTTCGAAGAAGTCGTTGTGCGCATTAAAGAAGAAGGAGAGGCGCGGCGCGAAATCATCGATGGCGAGCCCACGTCGCAATGCCCACTCCACATATTCGACGCCGTCGTAAAGAGTAAAGGCCAGCTCCTGCAGCGCGGTCGATCCTGCTTCGCGGATGTGGTAGCCGGAGATGGAGATGGGATTGAAGCGCGGCGTGTGGAGCGAACCGAACTCGAAGGTGTCTATGACCAGCCGCATCGACGGAGCCGGAGGATAGATGTACTCCTTCTGTGCGATGTACTCCTTCAGGATGTCGTTCTGCAGTGTACCGGAGATCTTCTTCCAGTCCGCGCCGGTCTTCTCTGCGACGACAAGGTACATGGCCCACAACACAGAAGCGGGCGAATTGATGGTCATCGAGACGGTGACCTTTTCCAGATCGATGCCGGAGAAAAGGATCTCCATGTCCTCCAGCGAGTCGATGGCGACGCCGCACTTGCCGACTTCTCCCTCGCTTTCCGCATCATCGGAGTCGTAGCCCATCAGCGTCGGCAGGTCGAAGGCGACGGAGAGGCCATCGCCGCCCTGCGCCAGAAGGTATTTGTAACGGAGATTGGTCTCTTCCGGCGTCGCGAAGCCGGAGAACTGGCGCATCGTCCACAGTTTGCCGCGATAGCCGGTGGGATGAATGCCGCGCGTATACGGCGGCTGACCCGGTAGAGGAAGTACGAAATCCCGCGGCAGGTCGGCCTCGGTGTAGAGCCGTTCGATCGGCATTCCGGAAATTGTGGTGAAGCGCGCATTGCCTTCGCCATCAACGTTGATGCCGCTGCGTGCGCCGATGGGACGCTCCGGAGCCTTGGCGAGCGCGGGCTCCAGCACACCGTGGGTCCAGTCGCGCTCCGCGGCTGAGGGCTCGCGCCCGGAGGGTGGTGCGGCGGTGGCATGATCGGACATCGATTCTCCTTGAGACGCAGGTACGGACGAAACTCACAAGCCTAGAAGATCGCAGGCGCCGAGGGCAAGCGCTAAGCTCATCACTCAGCTTACGGACCAGGAAACTTCCGTTTCGTGGTCATGCTCCGCACTCTCAGAGAATATTCACGGCGCGCCCGGCCAGCAGCGCAATGGTTGCCAGCGAGATGATGGATTGCACCATCATCAGAAGCTTGGCCCAGCGTGAGAGCACCGGCACGTCGGTAGGTGAAAACGCGGTGCTGGTGTTGAAGGCGAGGAAAAGATAGTCGACAAAGCCGGGCGACCATCCATTGGCCGGCGAATCGGGGTCGGCTGCATCGAGCGTCATCTGCGGAAACAGGAATGCACCTTCGCGGTGAACAGCGCGCCGGTCGCGCGCATTTGGTCCCCCGGCGTCCAATCTCCAATACCAGGACGCGAAAACCAGGATGTTGCTGAGCCAAAGGATGACCGCGCAGAGGAGCAGTTGCGCGGGCTGGAGTTTGTGGGCAATGATCGCCGCCACCAGAAGCCAAAGCGACCAGATCAAATCGATGGTAACGATGCCGGTGACGACAAAGCTCAGCCATCGATTGAGTTGGAGTCGCTCCAAGCGGCGCGCGAGCACTGTGGGAATGACCAGCAGTGTGACCAGGACCAGCGGAACCCACGCCGGGGTCGCGGAAAGCGAGCGCGGAAGCGCCAGCCGCAGACCAACGATCGCAAACAGTGTGAGAATCGCCGGCCAGCGGGCTTCGGGGTTCGGAGATGGATTCGTGGAGACGGTCATTGTCGGCTTCCGATGAACCAGAGTGCAGGAGCGCAGATGCTGTCGCAAGTATCGCGGCGAACACATTGCGCAAGAGGGAGGGGTGCAGTGCCTGATACTGGACCCACTATTCTTTCCGGCGCGCGTCCTCCCAGGCCTTTGCGTACTTCCAGCTCACGTACGCGGAGTGATACAGGTGCAGCAGCAAACCCTCGCGGCCGTCCAGAAACCCGGCGCGCAAAATGTAGTTGTAGACGAAGGTCGCGAGCGGATTCAGCAGCACGCCGTCGAGAAAACTGAGCAGGTTCTGGCCGGTGCGGCCGCGGGCGATTGCGATCCTCGCGCCTAAGGTGCTGTAGCGCTGCATGTGATCGAGATAGCTCGCGAGCGTCGGGTACGCATTGTGCAGCAGGTCACCGCCGAGCGTCTCCACCTTTCCGGCAAAGGCCGCCGTCTCATGCACGGGCGTCTCCTGAAACATCCCCTGGCCGCGCGGGAAGAGGCGCAACTTGGCATCCGGGTAGTAGCCCCCGTGGCGCATCCAGCGGCCGAGGAAGAAGTTGCGCCGCGGCAGCATGTAGGCCGTGTCGGACAGGAGCGCCGCAATCGCCTTCTGGATGGACGCAGCCAGTTCTGGTGAGACAGTCTCATCCGCATCAAGCGAAAGCACCCATTCTGAGGTGCACAGCGAGAGAGCGAAATTTTTCTGCGCCGCGAATCCGCGCCAGGGCTCGATGACGAAGCGTGCTCCGTGGGACTGGGCAATGGCGCGCGTCGCGTCGGTCGATCCGGAGTCCACGACGACGATATCATCCGCCCAGGCGACGCTGGCGAGTGTGCGCGGAAGGTTCGCCTCTTCATTCAGGGTGACGATGGCTACGGAGAGGGTGGCACGGCGTGTTTCCATGTGCGTGTGGCTTTATAGCAGAAGCACGGACAGTGTAAGGCAGTGCAGAGCTTCGAACGCTGCCGTTCTATCAAGGAACGGCGGCTCAGAACTCATCTCGCCACATTCGCCTATCTGTGCTTTTGCTTTTAGTGCAGGGAGACGGCGCCGCCGTCCCCCGCGTCCACACCCAGCTGCTGGTTGATGGCGCGTTCGATGACTTCTTTTAGCGTTTCGCCGGTCTTGGGCAGCACGAAGGCGCCGGCATCGGCGGACCACTCCAGCTTGAACGAAGTGGAAAGCGCGGAGATCCAGATCTGCCGCACTGGCGTGTTCGGTGTAATGACGAACTTGTCCGGCGGCTCCTCGAAGACGACGTTCAGGACGCCATTCTGCTCTTCGGCTTCGAAGTCGCCCTCTTCCTCGGCCTGGATAAGACTGCGCTTCAGCGCTTCAAGCGCGGCGTCGGCATAGTTGCGGAAGGAGACTTCATCAAGCATGGGGATAGTGTAGAGCAGGCCTTTCCTTAGAGTTCAGTTCAACCGCTGCAGGCGCGCAATCAGCTTCTCTGCCAGGCTCTCGCCGCTCTCGGACCACAGCAGGCGGCTGGCAACGGGCAGGTTGTTCTGGATCGCCTGGGTAAGGTCGATCAGTTTTTGCACATTTTGCTGAACATGGGCAGCGGCCTCCGGCTCCAAGGTGACATCCTCCTGCAGAAAAGACGCGTCTGTGCCGAAGTCGATACGGATCTGACCATTTTGTTCGTAGGTGCCCTCGTCGAACTCCGGTCCGAAGCCGGTAACGCGCAGCGGGCTCGGCTCCTGTCGCCAGACGGTGTCCAGGCCGCCCACGGTTTCCGGCGACCACAGATCCCACTTCACCTCGAATTCGTAGGCATAGTCCTCGTGCAGGAGCTCCATGGCCTCGGCAACGGCCGCTTCGGGCTTCGCCGCCTCACCGTCTGCGGCGTCATAGATGCGCTGGTAGACCGGCGCTTCATTCCAGGAGATGGGATAGACGGCGGCCGCCGTGACCGTGGAGGCGCTTCCGGCACTCGCCATCTGGTGCAGCACGCCTACGATGGCGGGCGCGAGGGCGACAAGCCGGAAGTTGGGAAACCAGAGACTTAGGTAGAGTTGATCTGCCACTTAAAGATTGTAGTCTGGTGAAGCGAGCGGCCGAGAGGGGCCACAGCGAAAGCATCTCTCCTGTCGGTATGTACCGAAGCCGGGATGCTGACGCGGCTTTTCCGTTAAGAAAAGCCGCTTCTCACAGTCAATGTACGGGCAAGTGCAACAGGAGAGATGCAGGGACATGCGGATCACCATTGAGAAGCTGCGCACCTGGATCCTGCTGCTGGCTGGAGTGCTGATTGCCGTCATCCTCGGTTTCTTCGCCCTCACGCGGTACAAGCTGAGCCACTTCGGCCGCGATCTCCCGGGAAAACTCGGGGTGAATATCCAGCAGGATGCCAACGGCTTCACCTTTTCCAAGTCGCAGGGCGGCCATACGCTGTTCACCCTGCATGCTTCCAAGCTGATCCAGTACAAGGGCAATGGCCGCGCTACGCTGCACAACGTCAGCATCACCCTCTACGGCAAGGACGGCACGCGCAACGACCACGTCTACGGCAATGACTTTGAATACGACTCGGTTGCGGGCATCGCACGCGCTCTGGGCCCGGTTCATATGGATATAGAGGCTCCTGCGGGCACGCGGGGCACCGTCCCACAGAACCGTACCGTGCACGCCGAGACAAGTGGGGTGGTCTTCAATCAGAAGACCGGGGAGGCGAATACCGATGCGCCGGTAGCATTCGCCGTAGCCGATGCGAAGGGCACGGCGATCGGAGCCTCCTACGACGCGAATGAAGGAGTGCTGATTCTGCAAAAGGATGTCCACTTCACCGCCCAGTTGATGAAGGGTCCGCTGATGCTGGCCGCCGACCATGCCGAGTTCAATCAAACCACGCTCCAGCTTGCCTTGCTGAAGGACGATGTGCGGTATGCCGGTGAGCACACCACCTCTGAGGAGGCGCTGATCTACTTCCGCAAGGACGGCACCGCGCAAAAGGTGGATGCCAACGGCCATGTGAATATGCAGGATGACGAAGGGCGTCAGCTGCATGCCTCGGCGGTGGAAGTGCTGATGGATGCACGCGGCAATACGCAGCAGGCAACCCTGGATGGCGGACTGCTCTTCTCCGCCGACGAGGGGCCGCATTCCATTCACGGCGATGCGAATTCGGGCATTCTGCAGCTCGGTCCGGATGGAGAGCTCAAGCGGGTGGAGATGCATAACGCGGTCACGGTGGTGGATCAGGAGATCGGGCCGCCGAATGACCCCCATGGTTCCATCACGCGCGAGGTCAAGGGTTCGACGGTCATCATCGATTTTGTGCCTTCGGCGCAAGGACACGCCGAGGCGCAGAAATTGATGGCCTCCGGCAATGCTGTGCTGACGGAACACACCATCTACTCCGATTCGCCGCCGCAGAACACGGTAATGAAGGGAGATATTATCCAGGCGACTCTGCGTGAGGGGCGCGCGCTGGACACCCTGCAGGCACAGGGAGATACCTATCTGACCAATACCAATCCCAGCGGCGTGAGCCAGACCAGCACCGGCGACACGCTGGACATCGCGTTCGCGCAGGAGCCGGACAAACAGCCGAAGCGCAAACCGGATGAGGTTCCGCCCAGCCTGGTCGAAAAGGCTGTGCAACGCGGCCATGTGACGATTGTGCAGATCAAGCCCGCAGCCAACGGCCAGAAGAAAGCCTGGCGCAGCGAGGCAACGGCGGAGGTTGCCACTCTCGACGGGCCGCGACAGATCATTCATCTGGACGGTTCGCCGCGCCTGACCGACGATGATGCCGAGTTGACGGCGCAAACTGTCGATTTCTATCGTCTGAGCGGCGCCGTCACCGCGGATCGTGACGTGAAGGTGACGATGCGCCAGGGATCGAGCGCGCAGGCGCCGGTACACGCCGTGGCGGAGAAGATCTTTTTCGACCACGATCGCGATGAAGCCATACTCTACGGCGGCGATCAGGATGCGCGACTGTGGCAGGCCGCCAACTCGGTGGCGGCGTCCACCATCGTGCTGGACCGGCAGGAGCAGATGCTGATTGCTCCGGAAAAAGATGGAGAAGGCCGCGTGCACTGCGTCTTTGCCGATCCCGGCTCGAAGGCAACGGGCAGCGAAGCCGTGATCCGGGTGGATGCAAACTCGCTCCAGTACTCCGGCAGCCAGCGCCTGGCGAATTTCCAGGGCAATGTGATCGCGCAGCAAGCCAGCGGCCGGGTGCGTGCCGACAAGGCCGATCTATACCTGACAAAGAATGGGTCGACAAGCGATGCGGCGAGTCGCGTGCCGAATCCACGCGGTTCGCTGGATCACATGATTGCCGAAGGCCGGATCCAGGTGGACGAGGCGACGCGCAAAGGCGATGGACAACGGCTGGTCTATACCGCCTCGGACGGCAAGTTTATTCTGTATGGCCGCACCGACCAGCCGGCCCATATGGCTGACCCGGTACATGGAACGGTATCAGGTGCAGCTTTGATTTTCACCAATCGCGGTGATAGCGTCGAAGTGGATGGCGGGAATGCCCGCGCCGTTACGGATACCCAGGTTCCCAAGTAGCGGTACGAGGTTCGCCGGCTCACGAGGAACGTTGCAGAAACTCCATACCGACGAGATCGCCAAATCCTACAAGGGCCGCCAGGTAGTTCGCGGCGTCAACCTTGAGATCACCCAGGGTGAGGTGGTCGGGCTGCTTGGTCCCAACGGCGCCGGCAAGACCACCAGCTTCTACATCATCGTTGGACTCATCGCCCCGGATGCAGGACGCGTTCTGGTCGATGGCGAAGACATTTCACGGGTGCCCATGTACCTGCGCGCGCGCCGCTTCGGCATCAGCTACCTCCCGCAGGAGCCTTCGGTCTTTCGCAAGCTCACCGTCGAGGAGAACATCCTGGCGGTGCTGGAGGCGCAGGCCATCTCCTGGGAGATGCGCCGCGCACGGGCCGAAAAACTGATCGACCAGCTCAATCTGGGCCATATCCGCAAGACGCGCGGCTACGCCCTCTCAGGAGGGGAACGGCGGCGCGTGGAGATTGCCCGCTGCCTCTGTATCCAGCCCTCCTTCATTCTTTTGGACGAGCCCTTTTCCGGGATTGACCCCATCGCGGTGCTCGACCTGCAGGAGATCATCTTCGACCTCAAGGCGAGCGGGATCGGCGTCCTGATCACCGACCACAACGTCCGCGAGACGCTTTCGGTGACCGATCGGGCGTACATCATCAACGACGGTAAGATCTTTCGGGACGGCACGCCGGATGCCCTGGGACGGGATCCAGAAGTGCGACGGGTCTATCTGGGCGAAGGATTCTCGCTGAACTAGCCTGGGATCCATCCCTGCCGCCATCGGGTCATTACTGGCGATGCCAGGCGCAAAAGGAATTGATGCATCCGGCTCCTCCCGCCCTGTAAGCTATGGGCAAATAACGCGTTTTCACAGTGGGTGTTTGCGGAGCGCCACGGTCCGCGTGGCTTTTCCGTCAAGAAAGCCAGACTTGGCGAAACCTGGCTGCGACCCGGTGACAATGAAGGCGCTCTAACGCTATACATGCAAAGGTGGCAATGGCACTTCTTCAACCCAAGCTGAGCCTCAAGGTGGCTCAACGCCAGATCCTGACCCCGGGCCTCATGCAGATGGTCAGCGTGCTGGCGCTGAATAAGCTTGAGTTGAAAGAGATGATCCAGTCCGAGATGGCGGAAAACCCGGTCCTCGATGAGATCGAGGAGAGCGTCCCCCTTCTCGACGACGTGGAAGGACGCCAGGCGGAACGGGATCGGCCGGTGGAGGAAGTGGCTGCCGCCGTCGAAACCCCGAAAGAAGAGAAGGACCCCTTCGCGGAGATCGACTTCGGGTCGTACTTCCAGGACTACCTCGACCCCGGCTTCCGGACACCGAACAGCTTCGAACTGAGTGAGAAACCCTCGTTTGAAAACTTTCTTTCGCAGCCGGATACCCTTACCGACCACCTCACCTGGCAGCTCGGTTCGCTCAGCATTGCGCCCGCTCTGCGCGAGGCCGCGGAGTACATCGTCGGCAATTTGAACGAAGACGGCTACCTGCTGTCGACCGAGGAAGAGCTGCTGGCCGGTTTCGTTCAGGCGATCGATGGTGTTGAGAGCCACGAGGCGGCACGCACGCTGCTGGCTGAAGCGTTGGAGGTGGTGCGCTCTCTCGACCCCAGCGGCATCGCGACCCGCGACCTGCGCGAGTGCCTTCTGTTGCAGGTCCGCCAGCAGGAGCACGAGTACGATCTCATCTTCGGCGAGGCCGATGCGTCGATCGAAGACGAGGCGGAAGTCGTCGCGCGCCGCACGCTCTTCCGCACCGCCATGCACATCATCGACCAGTGCCTGCCGCTGCTGCAGAAGCGCGATCTTACGGCACTGGGGCGCGCCGTCTCGAAGCCGCAGGAGCATGTCCAGCAGGCGGTCGAACTGATCCGGGCGCTCGACCCGCGCCCGGGCCAGCGCTACAACCGCAGCGAGGCGCGTCTCATCGAGCCGGATGTCGTCTTCGTCAAGCGCGGCGATGAGTTCGTGGTGGTGATGAACGAAGAGGATCTGCCGACGCTCCGCCTCAACCAGGGTTACCGCAAGCTGCTGGTACGGACAGATACGGAGCGAGAGGTGAAGGAGTACGTGAAGGAGCGTTACCGCTCCGCACTGCAACTGATTCGAAATATCGAACAGCGCAAGAGCACCATCCTGCGCACCTGCGAGGCGATCGTCCGCCGGCAGCCGGAGTTCCTGGAGCGTGGCGTGGATGCGTTGCGGCCCATGATGATCAAGGACGTTGCCGAAGAGATCGGCGTCCATCCCTCCACCGTCAGCCGGGCAGTCTCCAACAAGTACGTGCACACGCCGCAGGGGGTTTTTGAGCTGCGCTACTTCTTCTCCGAGGCCGCGGGCGGTCCGGAAGGCGCTGCCACGCCGCTTATGTTGTTGAGACGCAAGGTGAAGAAACTGATCGACGACGAAGACCCCAAGAAACCGCTGACTGATGACTTTATTGCCAGCGTGCTGCAATCTCAGGGCATCCAGGTGACCCGCAGGACGGTGGCTAAGTACCGCGAAGACATGAGGATACCCAGCACCCACCAACGGCGCGTGCGCATTTGAGAAATACACTGCGTCTCCTGGTGTAGGATCATCTCCCTTCACGGGATTTGCATCTTTACACCTAGGAGGTTCGCTTATGCAGGTGGAGTACACCGGACGCCAGATCGCGATTACACCTTCACTCCGTCGACTGGCTGAGGAGGGCCTGGATCGGGTCGGCAAAGTGGTGGGTAGAGGTTGCAGCGCTCACGTGATTCTCACAGAAGAGAAATATCGTCATACCGCAGAAGTGACCGTACAAACCAAATTCCAGACCATCGTGGGCCTGTGTGAATCGCCGGTTATGGAAACAGCGCTTCGCGATGCGCTGGCTAAGGCCGAGTTCCAGGCCATCAAACACAAGGACAAGTTCCGAACCCGTACGCGCGAGCCCAAGGATGGGAAGACCGCGCACGAACCCGAGCTCTCTCGGCCGCGCAACAACCCGATGTCGGTTGCCGCTCTGCCGGAGGTCGACGAACCCATCCTTTCGGCATCGAAGATGCCGCCGGCCAAGGCCACGAATGGCAATGGAAACGGTCGCAAACCCGCGCCTGTGCACGTGCATAGCCCGTCGCACGGGAAGGCGATCGCCGAGCCGCATGTGGTGCACTGCGACGATTGCCTTTCGGAAGATCCCATGACGCTGGACGAGGCGGTCAAGGAGTCCGAACTGCGCGATAAGGACGTCTTCGTCTTTCGCGACCAAGTGGGGGATCTGCAGGTGCTGCACCGGCGTCGCGACGGTGTCATGGAGCTGATCGCGCTGCCCTACTGAGCGGAACAACCCTGGGAACCGGCTGCGGGCGTCTCTCAAAGGGGCGCCCGTGCCGCATTTTGGCGCGACGCGCGAGCGATTTCTCCAATTCAATTCTCTGAAAGTGTTGCAATGCGGGACTTTGTTTTGCCGGAAATGCTTTAGCATGTGGCCATGCCGCGCAAACCCGCACCCCCAGCGAGCCCGCGACCGGCTCGTAAACCGAAGCACGACAGCACTCACGCGCCGCACGACGGCTTGCCCCGCGAGCTTGTCATCATCACCGGGCTCTCCGGCTCCGGAAAGGCATCTGCGCTCAAGACCTTTGAGGATCTCGGCTACTACTCCGTCGACAACCTGCCTCTGGACCTGCTGCCGGCATTTGCCGACCTCGTGCGTCAGTCCACGGAGATCGTGCGCGCCGCGCTCGTTGTCGATGTGCGCGAAGGGCAACGGCTCGATCAGTTTCCCGTGTTGCTGAAAAAGCTTCGCAAGGTGCTGCCGACGCAGGTCTTTTTCCTCGAGGCATCCGACGCCGTGCTGCTGCGGCGATTCTCCGAGACCCGCCGGCCACACCCGCTCGGGCGATCGGAATCCGTGGTGAAGGCGATCGATTCCGAGCGCCGCCTGCTGGATCCGATTCGCAACGTGGCGGACGAGACAGTGGACACCTCGCAACACAATGTGCACGAGCTGCGCGCGTTCATCCTGAGCAAGTTCGAGCGCGGCAGCAGCGAGACCTCGGCCAAAAACCTGATGGTCTCGTTCGTCAGCTTCGGTTATAAGAACGGTGTGCCGCTGGAGGCAGACCTGGTCTTCGATGTGCGCTTTCTGCCCAACCCGCACTTCGTTCCAGAGTTCCGTCCGCTCACCGGAAAGCACCCCAAGGTCGCGCGATACATCCGGCAGTTTCCGCAGACCGAAGAGTTCCTCGACAAGACCACCGATCTGCTTCTCTTCCTGCTGCCGCACTACATTCAGGAAGGGAAGAGCTATCTCACCGTCGCCTTCGGCTGCACCGGTGGACAGCATCGCTCCGTCATGATCGCGGAGGAGATCCGCAAGCGGCTGGCCAGGGCCGGCTACCGGGTCAAGAACACACACCGGGACCTGCCGCGCTGAGATGAGCGACAGTCGTGCCCATGTCGCTACAATATCCCCATGCAACCGCCACGACTGACGCGGTGTGACCTGCCTGATATCCAGGAGATCCACCGCTCGGAGATGCGTCAGTGAGCCAGACTCGACGAATCGGGCGGATGCTGTTTTATGTGCGCCGTTATGCGGTGCAGTCCATTGCGGCGGTTGTGCTGCTGGCGGCGGTTGGTCTGCTGGATGCCTTCCGCGTCCTGCTCGTCGGACCCATCCTCAAGACGGTCCTCAATCCCCAATCGCCGGAGCGCGATCTCAGCCTCTTCAGCGGCCGCTATTCCATCAATCTGCAGCAGCTTGTGCCTTCGCATCTGCACAACCCCTGGAATATCGTCGCCTTTGCCCTCATCGTCTCGACGGTGCTCAAGGGAGTCTGCGACTATGCCGGCACCTATCTGATCAACTATGCCGGCTTCGGCATGATCATGGATATGCGGGACGACCTCTATCAGGCCATCCTGCGCCGCTCCGTGCAATTTTTCCAGACCCATGCCACGGGGACGATCCTTTCCACGCTCATCAACGACATCGAGCGGGTGCAGTTCGCGATGTCTTCCGTGCTCTCGGATTTTCTCCAGCAGTTCTTTACCCTCCTCTTCACTGCAGGCGTCGTTGTCGTCGTAGGCGGCAAGCTGGCATGGGTGCTGGTCCTCTTCATCCCGGTGGTGATCAGCTCTGCGCGTCGTGTGGGAAGAAGCGTCCGGCACACCACGCGGCACGGGCAGGACAAGCTCGCCGATATCCAGAACATCCTGCACGAGACCATCACCGGCAATCGCATCGTGAAGGCGTTCACGATGGAATTCTGGGAGCTCACACGTTTCAAGGCGGCGGCGCGCCGGCTCTTTCACGCCAACCTGCGCTCGGTGCGTGCGCAGGCCATCAGCTCGCCGCTCATGGATATCATCGGCTCCGTCGCTATCGCGCTGCTGTTGCTGGTGGGCCGTACCGAGATTCGTGATGGAGCATTATCCGAGCCCGCTTTTTTCGTCTTCATCGTCGCGGTCTTCAAGCTCTACGATCCGGTGCGCAAGTTCGCGCTCTTCTACAACAGCTTTCAGCAGGCCCTGGGCGCCTCCGGCAACATCTTCGAGTTCATGGACGAGCAGGACTCGGTGAGAGACAGGCCACACGCGAAGTCGGTGAGGGCATTCCGCAGCGAAATCCGCTTCGAAAATGTGCGCTTTTCCTATACCTCGGACGAGGGAGAGAAGGAAGTTCTCTCCGGCATCAATCTCACTGTGCCGCGCGGCGAAGTGGTCGCCTTCGTGGGTCCCAGCGGCGCTGGCAAGACCACGCTGGTCAACCTGATACCACGCTTCTTCGACGTCACCGGCGGCCGTTTGCTGGTGGATGGCCAGGACGTGCGTGATCTCAAGACCGATTCGCTGCGCCGGCTGATCGGCAACGTCACGCAGGAGACCATTCTGTTCAACGACACGGTGCGCAACAACATCGCGTACGGTCAACCGGATGTGCCGATGGAAAAGGTGCAGGAAGCAGCCCGCGTGGCGCTGGCGCATGACTTCATCTCCGCCATGCCGGAGGGATACGACACGGTGATCGGAGAAAAGGGCTTTCGTCTCTCCGGAGGCGAGCGCCAGCGCCTCGCCATCGCCCGCGCCCTCTTCAAGAACGCACCCATCCTGATCCTCGACGAGGCGACCTCGTCGCTCGATACGGAGAGTGAGTCCCTGGTGCAAGCGGCGCTTTCCAACCTGATGCTGGGCCGCACGGTCTTTGTCATCGCCCACCGGCTCTCTACCGTGCGCCGGGCTACCCGCATTGCGGTGGTCGAAGCCGGGCAGATCACCGCAGTAGCCTCGCATGACGAGCTGCTGCACACCTCGCCGATGTACCAACGGCTGTATCAATTACAGTTTGCCGACGACGCGGATGGAACGCCCGAGCCCGCGATCGCCTCAGGAGTCAAAGTTTGAGCAAGCAGACGAACCCGAAGACCGCGCCGTCCCCGCCGATCTACTCTATGACCGGTTTCGCGCGGCACCGCGAGCGCGTCAACGAGTCGATTGGCTGGACGCTGGTGCTGAAGGCTGTCAATCATCGCTTCCTCGATCTGCACATGCGCATGCCGGCCGGTTCCGAGGCGCTGGAGATGCAGTTGCGCCGTCAGCTGAAGTCCGCAATCCTGCGCGGCCACCTGGAAGTGACTCTGACCATCGAGCGGGCATTGCAGCACCAGGTGGAGATGGACCACGGCCTGGTTGCCGGCTACATTGCGGCCTTCCGCGCTGCGGCCACAGAGCATCACCTGCGCGAAACCCCCAGCCTGCAGACCATCCTGCAGTTGCCGGGCGTCTTTCGCACTAACGCTCAGGGTGGAAACGGCAATGGCAGCGCCGAAGTGCGTACCGCGGAGATGGAGCAGATAGAAGCCTCGGTGGTGGCTGCGTTGCCGGAGGCCGTTGCTGCCTTGCAGACGATGCGTGCACAGGAGGGCGCCGCGATGGCGGCAGATCTTGGGGCGATTGCGGATCGTGTCCTCGCCGCCGTGGATCGCGTCACCGAACTGCACGGACCCATGCAGACGGCGCACTTTGAGCGCACCAGCGCACGCATTGCCGCCCTGCTGGGCGGCGCGGCGGATCGCGAACGGCTGCTGCAGGAGGCCGCTGTGCTTGCCGACCGGAGCGATGTAAGCGAAGAGCTGGCGCGGCTGCGGGCGCATGTCGAGCACTTCCGCCAGATGCTCGCCGGAGGCGGGGAACTGGGCAAGAAGCTCGACTTTCTGCTGCAGGAGATGAACCGGGAGGCCAATACCATGCTCTCGAAGACCGCAGGCATCGCCGGGGCTGGCACGCAGGTGACGGAGATCGGTCTGGGTCTGAAATCGGAGATTGAAAAGGCGCGTGAGCAGGTGCAGAACCTCGAATGATCGAGATCGGTACCTCCCACGAAAGCTGTAGTTCGACTCCGGATCGCCATTGGTCTTCGGCTGCTCTCATGCGAGAATCGAAGCAACCTTCGCTGGACATGAACATGGAGAGGAGCCAGAGATGCTGAGCGCATTTGTCGCTCTCGGGACGCTGGTGGGTTTGGCGTTTTCGCTCGCTCTGCTCTTCCTGCCAACGCTTGTCGCGAAGTCCCGCAATCATCCGAACACACTGCCAATCTTCCTGGTCAACCTTTTCCTGGGCTGGACTTTTATCGGATGGGTGGTTTCCCTTGTCTGGGCGTGTACGCGGCCGGCTCCGCCAGTGTTCTATGCACCGGTGTATCCCACGGTCATCGTCCCACCTCATCATCCGGCGGTTGCGAACTCCGCCGTATCCATCTTTCCCCCGCAATCTCCGTACCGTGGGGCGAGGTAACCGGAGCGCGCTTGGCAGGTATTCTCTTCATCATTTCCGCCCCTTCGGGTTCAGGAAAATCCACCCTGGTCAATCAGGTGCGGTCCGACGTAAGCGGTCTCGATTTCTCCATCAGCTACACCACGCGTGAGCCGCGGGGTTCCGAACAGGAGGGCCGCGAATATCACTACATCGATCGCGCGACCTTTGAACGTATGCAGCAGGCCGACGAGTTTCTTGAATCGGCGGATGTCTACGGCAACCTCTACGGCACGGCGCGTCATGCGCTGACCGACGCGGAGGAACACGGCAACGATCTGCTGCTCGATATCGATGTGCAGGGCGCAGCCCAGGTGCGGCGCCAGATGCCGGACTCGGTCAACATCTTCGTCATGCCGCCCACGCCGGAGGTGCTGGCGACGCGGCTGCGCAACCGCAGCCGGGCCGAGGGCAGCATCTCGGAAGAGACCATCCAGCGCCGCCTGAAGAAGGCTCGCATAGAGATTGAGAACTACGACGAATATGGCTATATTCTCGTCAACGATGTGCTTGACCATGCCGTGGAAGAGCTGGAGGCCATCGTGGCAAGTGAGCGGTTTCATCGGGGGCAGGCGGCACGCGACGCAGTGGATAGAGATCGTCTTCTGGCGATCGCGGAACGTTGTCGCCGCAGTCATGCGATGCAGCGAGTCATCCCGGTGTTGACGGCGTTCGGTGTCACGGAACCGGCACGCACTCATTAAACGTAGAAGCGCTTCAGGAGGTAACGATGGACATCAAACAGGGATTCGACAGCAACTACCGTTATGTTCTGGTGGCCGCTCGCCGTGCTCGCCAGTTGCAGGGCGGCTCACAACCGCTGGTCAACACCCATTCGGCCAAGGCTTGCCGCGTGGCGCAGGACGAGGTGGACGCAGGTCTGGTCAGCTATCAGGACAAGCCCAAGCCGCGCGTCGACGATCTGCCGAACACCTTCGCGCGCTAGGCGCTCCTGATCACAAGAGCCACTCCGTGCTCGGGGGTAGAATCGACCCATATGAAGGTCACGGTCGGAGTCTCCGGCGGGGTTGCCGCCTACAAGGCTGCGGAACTGGTACGTGCGCTGCAGGCAAAGGCGCTGGACATTCACGTAGTGATGACGGAGTCGGCCACGCGCTTTGTGCAGCCGCTCACCTTCGCCGCCCTCACCGGGCACAAGGTCATCACCGGCCTCTGGGGTACGGAGCATGCCGAACCCAATCTCGACTCCGCCATTGAACACATCGCCGAAGCGCAATCCACCGACATCCTGGTCGTCGCGCCGGCTACAGCCGATCTTATGGCCCGCTTCGCCCACGGCCTTGCCAACGACTTCCTGACCACGCTCTACCTGGCCACGCCGCGCACCCGTGGTCGTCGCGCCAGCAATGAACAGCGAGATGTGGGCGCATCCCGCGACGCAGGCGAATCTGCGCGTCCTGATGGACCGTCACGTGCGCATCGTCCCACCGGGCGTCGGCGATCTCGCCTGCGGAATGGTAGGCCCCGGTCGCCTCGCCGAGATAGAGACAATTGTTCAAGCAGTACTTGAGCAATTGGACCGCCGGGTTGCCCCGCCGCGCCGCGATCTTGCCGGCGAGATCATCCTGGCGACGGCAGGCGGCACACGGGAGGCGATCGACCCGGTGCGCTATCTCGGCAATCGCTCCAGCGGCAAGATGGGTTACGCGCTGGCCGAAGCCGCCGTGGCCCGTGGCGCTCGCGTCATCCTCGTCTCCGGCATCACGCAGCTTGCTCCGCCCCCCGGTGTCGAGTTTGTCCAGGTCACCAGTTCGGAGGAGATGCGCGGCGCGGTTCTGGGCCGGCTCTCTGAGGCGACCATTGTGCTCAAGGCGGCTGCCGTCTCCGACTACCGTCCCAAAACGCCTGCTCCGCAGAAGATCAAGCGGCGCGAGGCCATCCAGCTCGAACTGGAGCCTACAGCCGACATCCTGGCGGAGGTTGCCGCCACCCGCGCACCGGGAACGCTCGTCGTGGGCTTTGCAGCCGAAACCGAGGATCACATGCAGCATGGCCGCGACAAGCTGCTGCGCAAGGGTGCCGACGCGCTGGTGCTGAACGATGTGGCCCGGCCCGGTATTGGCTTCGACTCCGATCGCAACGCAGCAACCTTCCTGACCCGGGACACTGCGATTGAGCTTCCGGAGATGTCCAAGCGGGATCTCGCGGATCGCATTCTCGACGAGGTCCGTGCGCTGCGCCGCCCGGCGTCGATTCTGGATGAGACCGCAGCCGTGAGCATCGCGTCATCGCGGCAGAAGAGATGACAGACGCACTCCAGAAGTCCGCGGCTCAGGAACTCGCAGCTCGTCTCGAGTTCTACCGGGAACTTGGCATCTACGACTTTTACCGGCGAGGTGCCCCGGATTCCGCCTCGAACTCCGTCTCGGATTCCACGATGACGGCCACAGCCGCGGCTGATCTAGCGGCGGATCTGGAGGTCGAAGCGCAGAAGGCCGCCTCGCCGCCTCCCGCAGAAGCCTCGCGCCTGACTCCAGCTTCTCCGGCCACTGTTCCGGTGACGCTACCCATTCCCGCACTGCCTGTACTAGAGGAGAGCACCATTCCACGCCGCACCCTCGTCAGCAACCAGCCCGTACCACCGCTCGTCTCCTTCGGCCCGATTTTGCCTCCAGAGCAGCGCTCGGACGCGCTCGCTGCGATTCGTGATCTGATCGGCGACTGCCAGCGCTGCCAGCTTGCCAAGGGCCGTAACAAGATCGTCTTCGCCGATGGCGACGCGGACGCGCAGTTGATGTTTGTGGGGGAAGGGCCGGGCGCCGATGAGGACGCGCAGGGACTGCCCTTTGTGGGCCGCGCCGGCCAGTTGCTGAACAACATGATCGGTGCCATGGGGCTGAAGCGCGAGCAGGTGTACATCGCCAATATCGTCAAGTGCCGTCCGCCGCAGAACCGCAAGCCGGAACCGGATGAAGCGCACACCTGCACGCCGTTTCTCGAGCGCCAGATCGACGTGGTGCGGCCGCGGGTGCTGGTCGCGCTCGGCGCGACGGCGGCCACCTATCTGCTGGGCATGCGCGGATCCATCGGCGGCATGCGCGGCCGCATCCATGACTATCGCGGCATCCAGACCGTAGTTACGTATCATCCCGCATATCTTCTGCGCGATCCGACGCAGAAGAAGGAGACGTGGAAGGACCTGCAGATGGCCATGGCAGCGCTTGGTATCAAGGCGCCATCGCGCGCTCCGCAGGCCTGAGCATCATCGTCGCGCGGCTGCTGTTACCAGGGCAGAGCATCGCCCATGTGGAAGTACCCTCCCGTTGGGCCGTTGGCTGGCAACAGGGCAAGCTGCACGCTCGTCTTTGCTCCGTCAGGGATCTCCATCGGCGCCGCGTCGGTGCCCATCTCCGTCTTCACCCAGCCAGGGTGCGCGGAATTGACCTTGATCTTCGTATCCTTCAACTCCGCCGCAAGGTGCACAGTGAAGGCGTTCAGAGCGGCCTTCGATGCGTCATACGCGAGGGCTTTGAAACCATAGATCGGCGATTTCGGGTCGGCATGGAGTGTAAGGGAACCGAGGATGCTGGACAGGTTCACGATGCGGCCCTCGGGAGCCTTCTTGACAAGTGGCAGCAGCGCCTGCGTCAGCTCGATGGTTCCAAAGAAGTTGGTGTCGAATGTCTCACGCAGAATTGCCTTGCTCACCGAACTTGCGTTGTTTGGCGAGCCAAACGCTTCTTTGGATACGCCGGCATTGTTGATGAGAATATCGAGCCTGCCAAAATTCTTGTCCAAGTAGTTGTAGGCTTCCCGGTAGTCCGCAGGTTTGGTGATGTCGAAGCGGATTGCTTCGACGTCTGCGCCTTCCGCGCGCAGCTTTTCGGCGGCAGCTTTCCCTTTCTCCAGATCGCGCGATCCGATCACGACCTTCACGCCTTGCTTTCCAAGCTGTCGTGCGGTCTCAAGCCCGATCCCGCGATTTCCGCCGGTGATGAACGCAATTTTCTTTTCTGTAGCCATCTGGTTGAATCTCCAATGCAGTGTCTGATGCTGTTATGGAGAATCGGATGCAGGAGTTGCCAGCGGCGATCGGCGGTCCCGAATCTCCACCATCAGGCCTGATAACCTCCCCTCAGATGCCCGCCTTCTGCGATGTCGTTGTGCCGGTGCCGCTGGATGCGCACTTCACGTATCGCATTGACGCCTCCCATCCGCCGCCGCTGGGCGGCCGCGTCATCGTTCCGTTTCGCAATGAGAAATTGATCGGCGTCGTAACCCGCCTGCACGACGAACCGCCGCCGGTCGAAGCCAAGACCATCGAGCGCATTCTCGATGACGAGGCGATCGTCTCACCGCAACTGCTCGAGCTTGCGCGCTGGATCAGCCAGTACTATCTGGCGCCGCTGGGCGAGGTGATGCGAACCATGCTGCCGCTGGTGGCCGAGGTGCGGAAGCATGTCGTCTACCGCATCGCCGAGGCAGGGGAGCGCGCTCTGCAGGCCGGCGCCGAGCAGGGAAGCAGCCGCCGTACCCGGCGTTCTCCCGAAGAGCAGTCGGCAGAATACGCCGTGCTCAACTATCTTCTCGGCGGCGATTCTGCGAAGCGGTCCACCGTGATGCGCGCTACGGGCGCGAGCCGCGAGCTCATCGAAGGCATGGCGCGCAAGAAGTGGATCGTGCGCGAGACCGTCGTATCCCCTCGAGACGCGCGCCGGCTAGAACGCTACGCTGTGCTGGTGGACGTTGCGCGCCTGCCTAAACTGAACGACAACCAGCAGACGATTCTCGCGACGCTGGCCGGAGCAGGCGGCACGCTGCCGGTCGCCGTGCTGCGCGCATTGCCCGGACCGGCGTCCACACTGAACACACTGGTGCGCCGCGAACTCATCCGCATCGAAGAGCGGCCGTTGGCCTTCCATCTGAGCGGGCTGCGCGCGCAGACCTTCGCGCTCAATGCGCAACAGCAGCAGGCACTTGACTCCATCACGCAGCAACTGGCCGCCGGAGGCTTTCGCGCCAATCTCCTCTATGGCATCACCGGATCAGGCAAGACAGCGGTGTACATGGCGGCGATGCAGCGGGCGCTCGATCTGGATCGTTCGGCCATCCTGTTGGTACCGGAGATCGGCCTGACGCCTGCGACCGCCGCACAGCTTCACCACGCATTCGGAGATGAAGTCGCGATGCTCCACTCCGC
Source organism: uncultured Acidobacteriaceae bacterium (assembly GCA_963815025.1). Lineage (GTDB taxonomy): Bacteria > Acidobacteriota > Terriglobia > Terriglobales > Acidobacteriaceae > KBS-83. The sequence goes on from CAWFFD010000004.1 coordinate 944,964, forward strand.
GCTTACCCCGGAGGAGCGCGCGGAGCAGTGGCATCGTATCCGGCGGGGTGAGGCGCGCATCGTGGTCGGTACGCGTTCGGCGATCTTCGCGCCCGCGGTACGGCTCGGTCTCATCATCGTCGATGAGGAGCATGATTCTTCCTACAAGCAGGAGGAGAATCCGCGCTATCACGCCCGCGATGTCGCCGTGATGCGGGCCAAGCTCGCCGAAGCTCCTGTGGTGTTAGGCTCGGCGACGCCCTCGCTCGAGAGCTGGCACAACGCCGAGCGTGGCCGCTACTCGCTGATCGAGATGCCGGAGCGCGTGAACCAGCGTCCCTTGCCTGAAGTCGAGCTCATTGACATGCGGCAGGAGTTTCAGGAGACCGGGCAGGAACAACTCTTCTCGCGCCGGCTGATCGCGGAGACCGAGGCTACGCTCGCGCGCGGAGAGCAGGCCATCATTCTGCTCAATCGCCGCGGCTACTCGTTTGTCGTGATGTGCCGTGCCTGCGGCGAACGGCTGGAATGCGAAAACTGCGCCGTTGCTTTAACCCATCACCGCCCGGTCGCGTTCCAGGAGATAGCTCCGCCTCCAGACAGCGAGCTCTATTGCGGAGACTGTGCCAACGCCATCACGCGCGAACGCGCGCTCTCCCCGGCAGATGCCCAGGCACGCGCCGGTCAGCGGCTGGAGTGCCACTACTGCGGCTTTCGCCGCACCGTCCCGAAGCTTTGCCCCAAGTGCGAGAGCGAGCACCTCTATTTCCTCGGCGCCGGCTCGCAGCAAGGCGAGCAGCGACTGCAGGAGATCTTTCCCCATGCGCGCATCGGACGCATGGACCGCGACACGGTGCGCAGCCGCCACGATATGGAACGCCTGCTCATACGTCTGCATTCGGGCGAGATCAACCTGCTGGTCGGCACCCAGATGATTGCGAAGGGCCACGACATCCACGGGGTGACGCTGGTCGGCGTGGTTGGCGCGGACTACGCTCTCAACCTGCCGGACTTTCGCGCAGCGGAGCGCGTCTTTCAACTGCTGACCCAGGTTTCGGGTCGCGCAGGCCGTGGCGAGTCGCCCGGACGAGTCGTAGTGCAGAGCTACCATCCGGATCACTATTCCATCCAGTGCGCGCAGACACACGACTATCGTGGATTTACGGTGAAGGAGATGAAGTATCGCAAATGGATGCACTATCCGCCGTATGGCGTGATTGCGAACATCCTGGTGCGCAGCAACCGCATGGAAGAGGCAGCCGGTTGGGCCGCCGCGCTGGGCAAGTGGTTTCAATCCGCGGAGCTGCCTGGCATTCGCGTGCTCGGACCAGCGTCCGCTCCTATCGCGAAGATCAAGCGCACCTACCGCTTCCACCTGCTGCTCAAGGCGGAACGACGCGAAACGCTCTCGCGTGCCTTGCGTGCTGCAAGTGACTACGCGGACCAGGCGGGCATTCCGCGCAGTGGCCTGGTCTTTGACATGGACGCAATCAGCTTGATGTGATCGACGTCGGGCGCGATCAGTTTGATGTGGTCTCTAAAACGAGATCGTCATCCTGAGCAAAGCGAAGGACCTGCAGTTCGCCCGGCCATCCCTCAAACGTGAACGACCAAAGGGAGCGAACCCCGCAACTCGCGCCGCCGGCGCAATTGCCCGGACGGCCAGTCCCGGCGAGTCCCTCAGTCGATCAGGTGGAGCTCTTTTCCCGGCTTGAAGCGCACGGCCTTGCCCGGCGTGATGGTGACTTCGGCTCCGGTGCGAGGGTTGCGTCCAATTCCGGTTTTGCGCGGCCGCACATTGAACACGCCAAAGCCGCGCAGTTCAATGCGTTCCCCAGCCGCCAGCGCCTTTTTCAGGCTCTCAAAGATGGTGTCGACTGCGGCCTCGGCCTTGTTGCGGGGAAGGCCGGTCCGCTCGATGACCCGGTGCACGATGTCCTGCTTGATCAAGGCATTCTCCAGGGAATTGGTTCGACGTCTGCGCTGTCCCGGACTGGATGCGGCTGGTCCGGTCCCAGCATTGTCATCTTCGATAGTGCCCTATTAAGATGCAGATTCGAAGAATAAAGTGCCGCGAAACCTAGATTCCTCTGTTATTTATACCGTTTCCACCATAGCGTGGCTCTGCCGGGAGCGGCAGGAGAACAGCTTTTCTTAACGGAAAAGCTGCGCGAAGTTTCGTTGCATACTTACAGCGGTTGTGGAAACGGTACCGGACCTCGGCACCCGATTGGGCAAGGAGCAGGATGGCTATCAAGAGCGATACATGGATCAGGGAGCAGGCGCTGCAGAAGGGCATGATCGCCCCTTTCAGCGAAAAACAGGTTCGGGAGGGGGTTATCTCCTACGGACTTTCCTCCTATGGATACGACCTGCGGGTCTCCGACGAATTCAAGATTTTCACCAACGTGAACAGCGCAATCATCGACCCCAAAAAATTCGACGAGCGCTCCTTTGTCACCGTCCAGGCGGACTCGGTCATCGTTCCGCCCAACTCCTTCGCGCTTGCGCGATCGGTAGAGTACTTCAAGATTCCGCGCGATGTCCTCACCATCTGCGTGGGGAAATCCACTTACGCCCGCTGCGGGATCATCGTGAACGTCACCCCGTTTGAGCCGGAATGGGAAGGATTTGTCACGCTGGAGATCTCGAATACCACCCCGCTGCCGGCCAAGATCTATGCCAATGAAGGGCTGTGCCAGATCCTGTTCTTCCAGTCCGACCAGGTCTGCGAGATCAGCTATGCGGATCGCCGCGGCAAATATCAGAAACAGCAGGGCATCGTCCTCCCCAAGCTCTGAATACAACTAAGGTAACCAATTGTGCTGGTCCCAAAGTTTGACAAGGTGACTATGGATAGCTTCTGATGGTTACCAGAACAACGCAGATCTGGGGAACGGGGTGCGAAGGACGGCGCAAGCCGCTACGTCGCACCCTAATTTTTTTGCCTGCGCGGTTCCATGCCGCGAATTTTTCCTTACGATCCTTCATCTACGGGCTATGCTTTGCATCTCACCACATCGTAAGTGAGCGAAGTTCCAGTGCTGCTACCCTTTGGAGTCATTGCGGGCGGCGTACATCTCAACTCTGTCAATGCGGACAATGCTCCGCGAAACCTTCTGGAGAATATCTGAATATGAAAAAGTTCCTTGCTGGTCTTGTCGTTGTGGGCCTTGGCTTTGCCGGTTCAACCTTCACCGCTGCTGCGGCTTCGAGCAAAACCGACCTGGATGCGCGACTGGATGCGGCGACCCGCGTGATCAACGAAGTGATGGCCACCCCCGACAAGTCGATCCCCGATGTGATCACCAAGCAGGCGACCTGCATCGCCGTCGTGCCCAGCATGAAGAAGGGCGCATTCGTGATCGGCGGCCAGTATGGCCAGGGCGTTGCGACGTGCCGCACTCCCCACGGCTGGAGCGCTCCGGTATTTTTCCGGATTGCGGGTGGAAGCTTCGGCTTCCAGATCGGCGGTCAGGCGACGGATCTGATACTGGTAGCCGTGAACAATAAAGGCTTCCAGGATCTGTTGAAGAACAAGGTCAAGCTGGGTGGTGATGCGGCTGCTTCCGCTGGTCCTGTGGGCCGCAATGCGCAGGCGGGCACCGACTGGAAGTTGAATGCTGAACTGCTGACCTATTCGCGTTCCAAGGGACTGTTTGCCGGTATCGACCTCACCGGCGATGACGTCTCGCAGAACGTCGACGACACGACCACCTTCTACGACGGCGCCAACAACTCCTTCGAATCGATTCTGAAGGGCAACGTTGTCGTACCGCCTTCGGCAAAGCCGTTTGTGCGCACCGTGGCCAAGTACTTCCACTCCTCCCAGGACTAACCGGCATTCGTTGCCGGCAACACTCGAGCCCTCCTCCACTTAGGCCCGCCCCCCGGCGGGCCTAACCTTTTCCCGGAACTCATGCCAGGCGCAGAATCCGGATATAGTCTCGACAGCGCAGGTTTCGTATCTGCGCGTTGCAGAGTCGCAAACCGCACCGTGATCTTCCGCATGACAATCGCTTTGAGGGCAAGCAAATAGGCAGAGAAGGATAAGTCCGGTCGAAGGATGCGTCAGAGGCTCGAGTTCATTCTCGTCTTTGTGCTGGTCCGCGGTCTGGGCGCCCTCCCGCGACGGTGGGCACGCGCCGCCGGGGCAGGCCTTGGCGCGCTCGCCTTCGTTCTCACCGGCAGGTTGCGGCGGACCGGGCAGCGCAACCTGCAGCTCGCATATCCGGCGAGCGACGACGCTTGGCGCAAACGCATTCTGCGGCATCTCTATCGCAACCTGGGAGTGCAACTGGCCGAGTTCTGCGTGATGTCCCGCTACACGCCGGAGAGCACGCGCAGCCTGGTGCGTTACGCGGGCCTGGAGCACTATCTGGCGGCGCGCGAAAAAGGGCGTGGTGTGCTGGTTATCACCGGACATCTGGGCCTGTGGGAGCTTTCGAGCTTCTATCACTCGCTCATGGGCTATCCCATGAGCATGGTGATCCGCCGCCTGGACAATCCGTTGGTCGATCGCCTGGTGAACGGCATCCGCTGCCTGCATGGCAACACGGTGCTGCACAAAGATGACTTCGCGCGTGGGCTGCTGGGCGCGATGCGCCGCGGCGAGACCGTCGGCATCCTGATGGACACCAACATGACGCCGCCCCAGGGAGTTTTCGTCGATTTCTTCGGGACGCCCGCCTGCACTGCGTCCGGTCTGGCCCGCGTGGCCATGCGGACGGAAGCCGCCATGCTCCCCGGTTTCCTCACCTGGCGTGAAGAAGAGAAGAAGTACGTGCTCGAGTTCGGGGAACGCCTGGAGCTTGTCCGCACCGGCAACGACGAGCAGGACATTGTCACCAACACACAAATCTGCACCACCGCCATCGAGGCGTGGGTGCGGCGCTTCCCGGAGCAATGGCTGTGGGTGCATCGCCGCTGGAAGACGCGCCCGCCCGGTGAGCCGTCGCTCTATAGTTGACGACATGCGATTGAATGAACTCGCAGCCAAGCTTGGCGCAGCGCTCATACTCCCTGCGGGATCCGGGGATGGATCCGCAATCGAGATCGGCGCTGTCGGTGCGCCTTCCTATGCAGGTGAACGGGAGCTTGTCTTCGCCGGGAGCGAGGCCGCGCATGCGGCCGCCTGTGCGAGCCGCGCCGGCGCGATCGTTACTACCCGTGAGCTGGCAGGCAATATCGCGAGCAAACCGCTTCTGCTGGTGAGTCACCCGAAGCTCGACTTCGCGCGCGCAGCTGTATTGCTGAGTCCGGTCCGTCTGCAGCACGGCATCCATGCTTCGGCACACGTCGATCCCAGCGCGTCCTTGGACGGCGGTGTCTCCGTAGGTGCCAAATGCCGTGATCCACAGAGGAGCATTCATTGGCGAACGCTCCCTCATCGATGCCGGCGTTGTCGTCGGCGCGGGAGTCCGCATCGGCAGTGATTGCCGCCTCTATCCGCGCGTCGTGCTCTACCCGGGCACGCATCTGGGCAATGGAGTCATCGTGCATGCCGGCGCGGTGCTGGGCTCGGACGGATTCGGCTACGTGCGCGACAACGCGACCGGTGAGTACATGAAGTTTCCGCAGCAGGGCCGGCTCATCATCGAAGACGATGTCGAAATTGGCGCGAACACCACCATCGACCGTGGCGCGCTCGAAGAGACGCGCATCGGCCGGGGCACGAAGCTCGACAACCTTGTCCACGTCGGGCATAACGTCTCTATCGGCCGCAATGTCGTCATCGCTGCGCAGACCGGTGTCTCCGGCAGCAGCACCATCGGAGACGGCGCCATCGTCGGCGGCCAGGTGGGCATCGCGGACCACGTCGAGATCGGTCCCGGCGCAATCCTCGGTGCGCAGGCCGGCATCCCCTCCGGCAAGCGCATCCATGGGCCGGGCATCGTCTTCTGGGGCACGCCGGCACGGCCCATCAAGGACTATCTCAAGGAATTGGCAACGCTGGCACGGCTCACGCGGCGTCCAAAGTAGCCTTCGTCGCGTCTCTAGGTATGTATGGCGATCATTGTGGTGGGTGGACACTCGCGAAGCGTTGGGAAGACATCGGTAGCCGCTGCCATCATCGCGCGTCTGCCGGAGATGCGCTGGACCGCCTTCAAGGTCACGCAGTTCGGCCATGGCTTCTGCACGGCAAATGGCGAGCCCTGCGACTGCCAGACCGATGAGCACACGGTCGCGGTAAGCGAAGAGCGCCGGCCCCAGAGCGGCCATGACGGGAGCGGCACCGACTCCGCGCGCTATCTTGCGGCGGGCGCTGTGCGGTCCTTCTGGGTGCGCTCGCGTATCGGCAATCTGGCCGCTGCCATGCCGCGATTGCGCAAAGAGCTTGCCGCAGCCGAAAACGCCATCATCGAATCGAACAGCATCATGGGCTTCCTGCGGCCCGACCTTTACCTCAGCGTGCTCGACCACGCGACTGCCGACTTCAAAGATTCCGCCCGCTTATTCCTGGACCGCGCCGATGCGCTGCTGGTGCATGCGGGCACGGAAGATCTGATGCCGCATTGGCGCGGTGTTTCGCCTCGACTCACCCAGGGCATTCCGCGCTTTCCCATCGCCCCGCCGGAATACATGAGCGACGCGGTGATCGCCCTCATTCAGGATCGCCTGCATCCGGATCGCCGGTCTCCGGGCCGTCTCGCGGTTTCGCAAAGCTGACGCGGCTGCAGCGCGACGCATCCGTACGACCCAGAAGAAGCGTCGATACGGATGCGTGCTTGTCTGGTGTGCCCAGTGTTATTGCTTCACGAGCTGCCAGTGATCGCCGGTCATCGTCAGCGATGCATTGTCGGCCTGCGGGCCGGAGAGCATGGTTGCAAGGTCGGGAAACGCCGTCTTCATTTCTGGTGTGTTGGCCCACGCTGCGGCATCGCCGATCTTGTAGTGATAACTCACCTGCGCTGTCTTGTTACCGGAGCTATCTGCGCCGTTCGTCACATTATCGATCGAAGTTACATCACGATGCCCGTAGCAGAAGTTTCCATAGCCCGGCTGCGTCGCGTCGGCCGTCCATGTGCTGCGTCCCTTGTCGGAGACGTCATAGTTATTCACCTGCTTGGAAGCGATGATCAGTACCTTCTTTTCCCCCGTCGTGCGCGTCAATAGACCGGCATCGGTGAGTGCGTCGTAGCCCTGCGTCTTCGCATCGTCGGAGGTTGCGGCCTGTACGGGGAACTTCTTCGTTTGCGACCAGAGACAGGCCGGATGCGCCTGGTAGTAGTCGTTAATGGCGGCTTTGTAGTTCATGGTGTTATCTGCTTTTTTATTGCAGCCACCGGCGAGCAACAGGGAAGCGCCCAGCATGGAGGAACCAAGTACGGTAGATAGCTTCATTGGAGAAAAAGTATCCTTTCATGAGCTAGGATGCACAATCTCCATTCACTCCAAGAAAATGGCCTGTCGCAGGCGACAAGCCATTTTTAAACTATCCAAGGCAACCTTGTGAGGCGGGACGCTTCATCCAGAAGAAGTATCCCTCATGAAGTTAAAAGTGGAACACGGCCTGCTGTTCGACAGTTAAAAGCTAAAGCGAGCCTGGAAGTCAATAATTCTAGCTCCCAACGCACCTGTAGCCTGCCCGAGGTTAGCGTTTCCAACGTTGTTCGAGACGGTTGTGGGGTTGATATTCAAGAGGTTGAAGAGATTGAGAACGTTAGCCTTGATTTCGATTCTGGCGTTTTCTCCTATAACTCGCATGTTGGGTAAGCCGAATGCCTTGGCGAGGTTAAGATCGACGTCACGATATTTCGGGCCAAGAAATGAGTTACGGTCAAGTCCAGGCGCGGGGATGAAACTGGCTGCCGTCTGGCCCGCACTGTCCGCAATCGCATTCGCGTAGTTAGGAACTGTAAAGTAGTTATTGGTGAATTGATCCTGGTTTGCGCCTGTGTCGGCAGTTCCTGGATTTGGGAAATTGCTTCCGGTCTTGAAGGCATCGTTGCTGGTGCTACGGCCTCCACCGCCGCGATAGGTCGGGCGAAGGTTTTGAAACCCGTAATTGCAGCTGTTGCAATAGATCTGGTGCGGCGCCGTATAGATCGGAGTCCACCCATAGCCGGAGTGGAAGGTCGCAATTCCGGCAACAGTCCATCCTCCGGCGACCTTTTCTGCCCAGCTGTGGCTTCCCCTAAAGATCACCGGTTGCCAGACGCCGAAGACCTTGAAGCCCTGGTTGATGTCGAAGTCGGAGCGCCCATAGGAATACCTGGTGTTAAACAAATATGGGTCCCTGAAATATGGGCCTGAGTTGGTGTCCATACTATGGGCCCAGCTGTACTGTGCTTCCAACGAGAAGGTATGTGAGAACTGGTGCTTGAGCCCGGCCAGCATCATATTGTTATTCGCCTTGCCCTGGCTGCCTGCGGTGTTGATGCTGTTGACCAGAGGATTCAGCGGCGCTCCCATGATCTGCCCGAAAGCATTCCCATCGTAGTTGTATTGCGTGTGATGGGTGGAACTGCCCACATAACCCAAGGTCGCAACCCATGCGTGGCCAATGTTCCATTGTGTGTCGAGCGAATAATGTTGTGTGTATTCGGTCGGCAGATTACCCGGCAGGGCATTCAGGTTCGCCCCGCCTACCACTGGTAGGCCTGCCGAATTAAACCGCGTGATCACCGTTGGGTTGGGGGGAAATCCGAAGATATTGGTTGGGCTGCTGGAGGTGGCGTAGAGGATATTCGGGTTGATCTCCGTCGGACTCTTGCTGCTTCCGGGAACGGAGCTCGTTCCTGGCGGGTTGAAATCATTCGCGTTCGAGTTTGCAATCTGTATCTGGTTGTAATTCAGCCCATAGCCGCCGCGGACGACGATGTTGCCTTTTGACGAGAGAGGGCTCCAGTTGAAGCCGATCTGCGGTCCAAAGTTCAACTTCTGCGCATTCCAGCCGCCAATGCCGGTGCGTAGAGTAATTCCGGTCAAAAGGCTTGTACCGCTGCCAAAGGAGAGCACGCTCATGTTGTTATTTTTGTCGCTGAGCGGTCCGAAGTATGAGTAGCGGAGCCCGGCGCTCACAGTAAGGTTCGGGCGAAGTTTCCAGTCATCCTGGAAGAAGACACCGAACATGTTCTGACGATTGTCGTTGCGAAATCCGCCAGGAACGCCGGTCGTCGATTGAAAGGGTCCGCCTTCTGCCTCCGGGGCGTCATTGATGAAGTCCCAGATATTGTAGAAGGTGAAGTTAGGTGCTCCTATCGGGTCGTTGAGATAGTAAAGCCGGGTGAAATCAAAGCCGAATTTCAGCGTTTGTGTATTGAGCACCTTAGTGGCTACGTCCTTGTAGCCGTAGGTCCATTGATTCAGATGCGCAGGCACCGGCACGCCAACCGATCCTATGGAGATCGTTCCAATCTGGTCCGTGCCGCTGGAGGCGAACAACTGGTCCTGCGGCAGACCGAATGGGGCTTGAGGGTTGGTGTCGAGTTCGTTGTAACGCCAGCCCGCTGCATTGGCACGAGCTTCGTTCAGGAAGGTCGGCGAGAAGATGTGGTTCCAGATCACCGAGAAGGCATCGTTGACCTGGGAGTGATTGAAAAGCTGATAGCCTAAGCCGCCGTTGTGTGTGGTTGTGTTCGTCGGTACCCAATAGATAGCGAAGGCAGCATGATCTTTGCTGGTTACATCTGCGTCAAGCCGCCCGTTGTACTGTTTGAAATCGTTGCTCGTCGGATTTTGTGTTGTGTAATTGGCAATATCAGGAGTGTTTGAGAGGCCGTTTCCAACACCAGGAGTGCTGGCGCTTACATAACCCAGGTCTTGCTTGCCGAGACCGCTTGTCAGAGGCGAACCAATATTCAGACCCTGCCCGGGAATCGTCCTGCAGTTGACCCCTTCTGTGAGTCCGGCGTCACCGCAGGTTGCGGAACCAATCAGTGTGCCGAGAACCGCTGCTCCCGGGAACTTGAGATATTTCGAGGAGATGCTGGTTGACGGAGCCACCGCCGCCAGGGCCGTTGTCATGTACCACCCAGTGCCGGTGGCCGGAACTGTCTCGCTCTGTCCTTCATAAGCGAAAAATGCGAAGATCTTGTTCTTCCAGATGGGGCCGCCAATGCTGCCGCCAAGTTGGTTGTAGCGGTCCTCATCGCGAAGCAGGCCACGCTGTGCTGGTGTCAGTTTTGCTCCTGTTGTGGGGTCGAAGGCCTGGACGGAAGATGGGCCGTTCCAACGTTGATACGCATTCAGTCCCGGACGCATGAGCTGGATGAAAAAGCTGCCGTGCAGATCATTGGTTCCGGTCTTGGATGTGATTTCCGTGAGCGCACCGGAAAAGCGGCCATTCTCTGCATCGTAGGCGTTCGTAACGATCTTGACGTTGCCCACCGAATCCTGACTGGGAGTAACGACAGTTGAGCCACCCCAGACTGCGCTGACGGTGCTGATACCGTCTACGCTGTAACCATTGGTTTCAAATTGTCCGCCATTCGCATTCGCCGAAGCGCCATTTTCCGTGGCAAAGATACTGCTCGAATGTCCCAGGTTGCCGCCGCCGCCCGATGATGCTCCGGTCTGCGTGCCGGGTGACTGGAATCCGCCGCCGCCGCCCGCTTTTGAGCCATCGGATAGAACACCGGGCGCCAACTGGATGAGGCTGGTCACGTCGCGCTGATAGACCGGCATGTGCTGGATCTCACGCTCCGAAATGTTCTGTCCAAGATTCGGCGTATCCGTATCGAGCGCCGCCTCTGTGGAGGCATTCACCGTTACTGTTTGTGCCTTGGTCCCAACCGTAAGCTGCACGTTAATCGAGTTTGCCTGCTCCGCATTCAGTTGCAGATCCACAAGCTGTCTGTCCTGGAATCCATCTTTTGTAACGTCCAGCGTGAAGTGGTCCGGGGGCAAAGCGTTGAAACTGTAGAAGCCGCTGTTGTCGCTGGTGCGGACTTGCTTTGCGTTGGTTCCGTTGTCGGTGAGAGTCAAAGTCGCGCCCGGAATAACCGCGCCTGTATCATCCGTGACAGTGCCAGTGATCGACGCGCGAAACTGGGCTTGAACTGCAGTGGCTAGCATGGCGATGCCTGCCAGCACGAGGCCAGTGCGCGTGGCACTGGCAAATACGAGCGCGATTTTCCGGCCCAGCCTCTGGGCCCGGGGGAAATGCTGCTTCATATGCCTCCCAAAAAGAAACGGTTTCTGCCTTTTATGTGAACTGCGTATCCCCTTGGATTCCAGCCGTGTCGTACGGGGTGCCTCCGCTATGCTTGATTCCGCAGGTATCCCTTCGGCGGACTGTGCGCAAACGGTTGCGCCGCATGCCATTCGCTCCCAAAAATATGGCCCGTCGCGAACGACGGGCCACATTGGATTGATACAAGGGGGCAATCTTGTGAAGCATGAATGGGTCGGCTATCGAAAACCCGAGCCCAAACCCTCCCGAATCAGAAACTGAACCTTGCTTGCAGTTGCACTGTTCTGCTGCCCAGCCCAGCTCCGGCTACGCCGAAGTCGGAGTTAGGGGAACTGGTCCCATCGGGATTCACCGATCCCACAGTTGTGTCGATGGATGTGGCGCTGATATTCGTCTTGTTGAATAGATTGAAGGCGTCCACGCGGAACTCCACATGTGCATCTTCGCCCAGTACAGGCATCTTCGGCAGTCCGAATGCCTTGGTCAATGTGCCGTCCAGGTCGTTATAGCCCGGACTGGTCAGGCTGTTGCGCTGAATACCGGCTTGCGGTAGCGGCGATACGGCCGGAAAGTCCGCATTATCGGAGAAGTGGGGCGCGACGAAATATCTCGTTGCATCGCCACCGAAGTTGGGATTGATCGATTGCTGAAAGTTTTTATTGCCGGTCTTCCTGCCAAACCCCGGCACAATACCTGCTGGACGAAGCTGAGTATATCCGCTGCCGCCGTAGAACAGATTCCCAGCGGTGGTATTGGTGTTGTAGATGGGATTGAATGGGAAGCCGCTGTGAAGGTTGTAGATGCCGCTGATCGCCCAGCCGCCGGCCACTTTCTCCAGCCAACTGTGGGAACCGCTGAAGATGACGGGCTGCCAGAGGCCGAAGACCTTGAACCCGTTGGCTACGTTGTAGTCCGAGCGTGCGTACGCGGCCTGCGGATTGTAAGGATAGAAATCCTCCGAATACGGCCCGGAGTTCTCATCCATTGCCTTTGTCCAGGAGTACTGACCTTCCACCTGGAAGTGGTGCGCAAAGTTGTGGCTCAAGGTCGCATTCAACCCGTTGTAGTTGCCGCTGCCGGTGTTGGCATAGTAGTCGATGAAATTAGCAAGCGGACTGAGAGTCTGACCGTGATACGCCGCGATCAGGTTGTAGTTCGACTGCACGTACAGGTGCCGCGACTGGCTGCCTTGGTAGCCCAACGTAGCAACCAGGTCGTAGGGCAATTGATATTGTGCGTCTAATGAGTAGTGGTAGTTGGAGATTGATTTCGGATTCGACTCGAAGCCGGTAACGGAAATAGCGTTGCCATTCGTCGGCAGATTGTTCGCGCCAAAGTGTGTGATCGTTGCCTTGTTCGGAGCATATCCAAAGATGGAGTTGATGCTCGATGCTGTCTCGTAGAGAATGCTGTTGCATGTGGGGCCTGGGCAGGTAAAGGCCGCCTGTACCGCATTGGGCGGATTGCCGTTGCCGTTGGCAGTGATAGCGATCTCGTTCTGGTTGTAATTGATACCGAAGCCACCACGGACTACTAGCTTGCCATTGGACTCAAGAGGCTGCCAGGCGAAGCCGAGTTGTGGACCGAAGTTCGTTTTCTGGGGTGAGTAGAGGCTTCCACCCACGCGAATATTTAGGTTCGCCAGGTTGTTGAGACTTCGCAGCACGTCCAGGTTGTTCTGCTTGGAGTAGAACACGCCAAAATAGGACCAGCGGATTCCGGCGTTGATGGTCAGGTTCGGGCGAATCTTGTAATCGTCCTGGACAAAAAAGCCCCAGACGTTGACGCGGTCGTCCTGTCGATTGGCGAAAGGAATACCGGTCGCGGCGTCAAACTGGCCGTTCTCGTTATAGGGAGCGTCATTTGCGAAATCCCACTCATTGCGGAAGTTAAAGCTCGGACGCGCAGCGTAGACGGGATTATTCAAGTAGTAGAGCCGCGTGAGATCGCCGCCGGCCTTGATGCTGTGGCGGCCAAGAATCTTGGTGAGGACATCGTTGTAGTCATAGGTCCACTGGTTCAGATTGCTCGGCCCAGGAGCGCCAAAGTATTGAAATCCGGCTTGATTGCCGATGGTGCCGATGTCATCAATGTTGTCCGTCGGCAGGCCGAAGGGCGCCTGCGGGTTCGTGGCGACTTCATTCCACCGCCATCCCGCGGCATTGGCCCGGGCCTGGTTCAGCAGCGTGGGAGAGAAGGTGTGGTTCCAGATCACCGAGAAAGCATCGTTGACCTGGGAGTGATGCCAGAAGTTAGCCGAGCGCACCGGGCCGCTGTAGTTCGTGGTGCTGACCGGGACCCAATAAATGGCAAAGCTCAGGTGATCCTTTGAGGTCACGTCGGAATCCAGACGTCCATTCCATTGTGTCTGAGTGGTATTTGTGGGGTTGACCGTGTTGTAAAAGCCCAGGTCGGGGATACCATCCAGGCCGCTGCCGATACCGGGCTCGGTATTGGAGCCGCCGTAGCTGGGATCGGGTAGGCCGAGGCCGACCTTCAAGGGTGAGCCCACATCCAGTCCGCCGGAAGTGGTCACGCACTGCACACCCTCGGTGAGCCCGATGCTTGCGCAGTTGCGTGCAATCAGACCGTTGGTGACTGGTGCCTCTCCCTTATAGGTCGTGAACTTGGACGCAATGCTGTTCGCTGACGCCGCCGATGCGAGGAATTGCGGGGTTTCGTACCAACCTTGTGCGGTGGCAGCGGATGAGAGGGGGCTGGTTTCGTAGTTGAAGAAGGCAAAAATCTTATTCTTCCAGATCGGTCCACCGACGCTGCCGCCGTAGTTATTGGTGCGGTCTTCATCTCTGTTTACGCCCCGGTCCGATGGAGATCCGGCTTCGTTCGAGCCCACACCGTTCCAACGCTGGTAGGCATTCAACCCTGGGCGAGATGCTTTGAAGAAAAGACTGCCGTGCACCTCATTGGTGCCGCTTTTGGAAGTCACCTGAATCTGGCCGCCGCTGAAGCGGCCCACCTCTGCGTCGTAGCTATTGGAAACGACCTTGACATCGGCCACGGAGTCTTCGCTCGGCGTGATGATGGAAGTTCCGCCCCAGACTGCGCTCACGGTGCTGATGCCGTCCACGCTGACACCGTTGGTTTCATATTGACCGCCGCGCGCCTGGATCTGCGGCCCGTTCTCGGTCTGAAAGATGCCTGCTTCTCCGCTGCCCGTTCCGCCTGGTCCCTGGTTGCCCGGATTGTCATTCGAACCGCCGCCGCTGGCTTGCGAGGCATCGCCGAAGACACCCGGTGCAAGCTGCGCCAGTTTGAAGACGTCGCGATCATACGAGGGAAGATGCTGGATTTGATTGCTGCTGATGGTAGCACTCACCGTTGCTGTATCCGTATCGAGCAAGGGTGCGGCGGATCCGGAAACCACGACCTGCTGTGTTGCGCCTCCGATCTGCATCTTGATGTTCAGCGCGTTGGCCTGCTCCGGAATGAGGACGACTTCAGCGATGCTGGTCGTTTGAAAGCCCTGCGCTACGGCCTTCACGCTGAAGCGATCGGGAGGCAGGCCATTGAATGTATAGATACCGCTGCCGTCGGAGACGGCTGTCATCGTCTGGCTTGTGCCCGTATTCGTGAGTGTGACCGTGGCGCCCGAGACAACCGCACCGGAGGGATCGGTGACTGTTCCGCGGAGTGACGCCCGGTACTGCGCGTGGGCTGCGATGGCAACCATGCCGATGCCTGCCAGCATGACGCCAGTGCGAGTCGCACCGGCAACTACAAGCGTAATCTGCCGTCCCAGCCTGCTGGCCCGGCTCGAGTGCTGCTTCATATGCCTCCCAAAGAGAAACGCTGACTGCTATCTATGAACGTCTATTCCGTTGTGCTTCCCGGCGCTTCGCGCCTCCCGTCTGACAGTGCGCAAACGGTTGCGCGAGCGCTGAAGAAATATCACTTCGCGCTCAGCGCAGTCAAGCTGTTGTTCATCCGGGCGATATGATGATCCCGCTGGGAGCGGAGGCGGATTTGGCTGAGCGGCGGAATCGGGTGAAGAGTTTAGATCTGCCAGCCGGCCCGGTTGGATTGAAGGACCTGGCCGAGCATCTCGGGATCTCCATCGCCACTGTTTCCCGTGTCCTGAACCGCTCTGCGGCTGCCCATCGCATCTCGACGCGGACACAGGACCTGGTGTGGGCAGCGGCCGAAGCCATGCACTATGAGCCGAATCATCTGGCCCGCGCGCTGCGCCGCAAAAAGACTTACACCATGGGGGTTATGGTTCCGGAGATCAGCGAAGGGTATTCCGCATCGGTGTTGAGCGGCATCGAAGCGGCTCTGTTGCAATCCGGCTACTTCTATTTTGTCGTGAGCCATCACCATCGCGCCGACCTGCTGCGCGAGTATCCCAGGCTGCTGCTCTCGCGAGCCATTGAAGGATTGATTGCGATCGATACGCCGCTCGAACGGCGTCTGCCCATCCCCATCGTTGCTGTTTCCGGCCATCAGCGGATGGAGAACGTCACGAATCTCGAGCTGGATCACACCACGGCGGTTCGCTTGGCGCTTACCCACCTGAACCAGTTGGGGCATCGGAAGATCGCCTTCATAAAGGGACAGGAGTTCAGCTCCGACACCCATCTGCGCTGGTCGGCGATCGAACAGATCAGCCAGGAACTGGGCCTGGTGATCGATCCGCGCCTGTGCGTGCAACTGGAGGGTACGGAAGCAGGCAGCGACCCGGGCTATCAGGCGACGGTGCGGCTGCTGGAGCGGCGGTTGCCCTTCACGGCCATCTTTGCCTTCAACGACCACTCGGCCATTGGCGCTGTCGCGCGGTTGAAAGAGCACGGCCTCGAAATCCCTCGGGACGTCTCCGTCGTCGGCTTTGACGACATTCCCAGTGCGCGGACCAACAACCCCAGTCTGACGACGGTGCGCCAGCCCTTGCGCTCGATGGGCGAGATGGCCGCCAATGCACTCCTGAGTTATATTGAGCCGCCGACAGGCTCCCAGAAGGAGCCTCAGACACGCAAGGAAATGCCGGCAACTCTCACCGTGAAACCGGATTTCATCGTACGCAACTCAACTGCGCGCGCGCCCGGAAAAAGTCCCCTTCTGAAAGGCTAGTGCGTCGCCTCTTTCTAGACCGCGACCACCCTGACCAGTCCCTCTTCCTGCAGATGCTCCAGCAGAGTGAGGACGTCGATCACCAGCACCTCCGGATCGGCGCGATACTCCAGCATCAGCTCGCGGCAAAGATCCTCGACGCGGATCGGCGAGCCCAGGCGACGCCAGACAGAGCTGCCTGTCTCGCCAAGTCCATAACAACGCCCTCGCCCCACGTTCATTAAAACGACCTCGCGGTCCACCTCCGTGGCGACGGGTGTCTCGCTCCAGGAGACGACGCTCTCTGCCGTGATGGGACTCTCGCGCGACATCGCTGAATGCTCGCCTCCGGCCCGGCTCGTTCCTCCGCCTGCAGCCTCGCATATGATACTGACACTTCGTCACGTATGGCCGAGACAGATCGATCCCCGCTCCCTTTGCCGTCAGAGATGCGCCTGCTGCTCCGGTGCGCGCGCTGGCCATTGCTGGAGAAGGATGTTGCAGCGATTCGCGTGCTGGCTGCGGCAGACGACCTCGATTGGACATTCTTCCTGCTGCTGTGCGGCCATCATGGCGTCACATCGCTCGTCTACCGCGCGCTCTCCGCGGCTGACGCGGCTGTGCCGGTATCCGCCATGGCCACATTGAAGGCCTCCGCCACCGAAAACGCGCTGAGTGTCTTCCGTTACCTCACGGAGACGCGGCGGCTCTGCGATCTGCTGGAGCAGGCGGGGGTGCCCGTCCGGGTGCTCAAGGGCGTTCCGTTGTCGCAGCGCGTCTATGCCGACCCCAGCGTGCGCGATGTGGGCGATATCGACCTGCTGATTCCTCCAGGCATGGAGGAGACCGCGGATCGCATCCTGCTGGCAGATGGCTTTTACCGTAACGATCCGGAAGCACCCCTGACACCCCGCCGGCGGCAATCCTGGCGCAGGCACGGCAAGGACTACACCTACCGCGCGGAGCGCAATGATTTTGAAATCGATCTCCATTGGCGGCTCTTTCGCAATCCGCATATGCCGGGCAATGCGCTGGCCGATTTGAACGGCGCGGCGGGTGAGCCGATTCATCTTGGGGAGACTGCACTGGCTATCCTGCCGCTCGATCGCAGCTTCCTCTATCTCTGCGTGCACGGCGCTCTCGACGGCTGGTTTCGCTTCAAATCGCTGGTCGATATATCTGCATTGTGGCGCAGCTTCCCGGACGACCAGAGATCCGCCCTCGCCGACCAGGCGCATGCCTATGGCATTCTGCCCGAGCTGGCCGCTGCGCTCCAGCTTGCACAAGAGCTCGAGTTGCTGGGACCGGATGCGCTTACTCCCGCGATGGAGCTGCAGGCCGCCAGCCGCGAGGCGCGATGGATCCTCGACTATGCGCGCACGCAGCACCGGTTGCAGCACTTTCAGCCAACGCAGGACGGGGCCGGAAGCTGGCCGCTGAAGCGCTATGAGCTGGGTCTGCGGCGAGGACTTGGCTATCGCATCGAGATCGTGCGGCGCATTCTGCTGCGGCCGCGTGTCTGGGCGCGTTTCAATCTGCCGGACTTTCTCTTCCCGCTCTACGCCTTGCTCAGCCCCGTAGAGTGGCTATTGTTCCATCGCTGGATCCCCTCACCAGGCGGGGCGCACGTGCAGCCCAATTCATGGAAGCACTGGCGCGCTCTTTCCGCCTCCAGACGATGGCTGCTGGTGGAGGCCTTCGCGGCCCTGCTGGCTGCCCGTTGTGCGCTGGTTCTGCTGCCGGTAAGGTGGATCTTCCGCTGGCTGGAGCGGCCGCTGCGCCAGCCTGCTGTACCTGCCGGCGGCCCGGATGGCGGCTCGGATATTGTGGAGCGCATCCGTTGGGCGGTGCTCACCATAGCCCGCTACGGGCCATTGTCATTCGTGTGCTTCCCGCAGGCATTGGCCGCCCATGCCATGCTGCGCCGCCGCCGGATCGGCAGCATCATGCATTACGGTGTGCGCCGCTCCGCTGATCGCCAGATGCGCGCGCATACCTGGCTGGAGGTCGATCAACGTATGCTGCTCGGTGGGGAGAGTGCGGTGCTTTTCGCGCCGATTCACTCTGCCGGCACCAGCCGCGAGCGGTCATAGCAAGCAGTCCAGTAATCAGGCCATTTCACCGGCCTTCAGGCCCAGGCGTCCTTCGAGCGCCTCCAAAGTTGCTGCCATCGCATCGAACCCCCACGGGCGGCGCATGCGTATCACGCGGACTCCGTCCAGAGCCTCTCCGCACCGCAGAAAGTAGCGGTCGGTTCGGCCCGTGGCGCGCACCAGCCAGGACTGGTAGGTGTTATCCAGCACCGCATGGAGTGCGTGAACCGGTGCCAGTTGCTCGAAGCTGGCCTCTGCATGCTCCTCCGCGCGTTCGAGCACAATCAGCTCTGTAAGTGGGCTGGGTGCATCGTGCTGCTGGAGCACATAGCGGTACTTCTCATCGTCGGAAAAGATCCGCGAGAGTCCACTCTTCGATTCACCCATCGCATCCAGCGTGCCGTCCCACAGCTTCAGCCACGGAGCTGTTGGCAGCACGCGCCGATCCCGAGGGGCGGCCGGGTCGATCAGGCAGATGTCGTCGGCCAGAAAGCGGTGGCCGCGCCGCGCCAGAAACGCGGCGATCGACGACTTTCCGGCCCCCGAGGCCCCGAGAAATGCCACCGCGCCTCGCGATGTCGCTATCGCGCTGGCATGCAGGGGAAGCAGACCCCGCTGGTGGCAGATCACCGCGAAGAGATTTCCCATCAGATAGGAACGGACGTCGAGCTCCGGTGCGTTCGCGTCTCGATTGACGATAATTTCCGTCCCGTCGTGGACGTAATAGGTCGCAACGCCCGGCAGGCGGAGCAAAAATTCCGTGTCGTTTGCCTCATAGCTCTCGTCTGAGGCCAGCGGAGCAGAAAGGGCCGCGGGTGTCGTGCCCAACCGGATCTGGACCGTCCGGTCGCCCTCCTCTGGCGCTGCCAGCGGCAGCTCAGGAAGTAGCAGATCAGTAACGTAGAGGAATGGACCGATCCGGTAGTTATGCAGCGGCGGCTTCCTCCATCCCCCGTAAGGTGCATTCCCCGCGATGGCGTGCTGTGAGCATACTTGTCAAGGTAATCGGAGCAGATCCGGAGGGCGAGAGCATCTGTCTTCCTTTCAAGTACCTGCAAGCAGCTCGAAAGATGCGGTGTCGATTGATGTTACTAGGCTCGGAGTTTCACACAATATGGAATTGACGGTTACTCCTATTGCTCCGACAATGGTGTAAGCGCAACTTGATTTCAGGCGTTGCGTAGCGGTTCCACCTTGTTCGAATGGTAAAGAGGACCGAAGCGCTTTTGAAGCAACGGATGCAGAGAAGACCCGGCATCGTAAGTTCCAGCAGCAATCGGGCCACGCCGCTGCGAGTATCCACTCGACTAGCGGTTTTTGTTTCCTTCGGAGGATGGATGACGAGCACCCTCAATGTGAATGGCCAACACCCGGCATCGGCCAGCGTCCCTCAGAAACGGGAGTGGGCGAAGCCCGTGGTTGACATTCTCTCTCTGGAAGACGCCAAGAGCGGCGTCGGAAGGAACTTCGACTTTAACGGCAGGCACAAATCCCACTGATTCTGCCGCTTTCTCCGTATTCGCTGTTCAAACCCGATACTAAAAGCCACGTTCCGCTTAACTCCCGCCGATAGCATTTTCACTGTAAGGTGTATGCAAGAGCCTCCTGTCTGTGTGGCTTTTTCCGTCCGGAGAAGCCCATACTGCGCGGCACCGGGCGATTCCCGGTGAAGTGAAGGTGCTCTCTAGCCTGATGGCAAAGCAGCCACGAAGCCGGATGCGGGCGATAGCGGGTCTTTGGTCTCCTGGCCGGCCGGCCGCCCCCGAAAATTGCGTTTCCATGCTGGCGGCGATGTCGGCTTCGCCTGCCGCGGTCTCCCACCTGGCCCGAGGTGTGATCCTCGGATCAAGCGCCTATCGTCCCGATTTGGGTCTGGATTTGCGTTCGGATTCGCCACCGGCGGACGCCCCTCGTCCCAGTTTTGTCGCCGATCTGCGGATCGACAACCACGACGAGCTGGTGCGCGAACTCGGGCTTCCTCAAACGGCAACGGATGACGAGGTTCTTGCCCATGCCTGGAGGCGATGGGACTTCAGCGTCGTCGATCATCTCATCGGAGGCTTCGCCTTCGCCTGCTGGGATCCGGCGCGTCAGATACTCTTCCTTGCCCGCGATCACGCCGGCGAGCGGCCCCTGCACTTTACCCGTTCGCTCGGTCCGGAGGGTGGCTTCGCCTTCGCCTCCACGCCTCCGGGGCTGTGCGCGTTGCCCGCGCTGAATGTGCGCATCAACGTGGCCGGAATGGCGCGTTTTCTCGCCGCTGTGTCCCCTGCAGGGCACGGAAACATTCTTTGAAGACGTCGAACGGCTCCTTCCCGGACACTGGATGAAAGTGTCGGCCGCCGGCATCGAGATGCGCCGCTACTGGCATCCACTCGATACCCGCCCTATCCGCTATGCGCGGGACGCGGACTATATCGACGATCTTCGCGAACGCTTCGATCGCGCGGTTTCGGCCCGGCTCTCTGGTGCCGACGGCGTTGCCTCGATGTTGAGTGGCGGCCTGGACAGCTCATCGGTCTCTGTCACCGCTGCACGTCTGCTGGCGAAGCAGGGCCGGCGGCTTACCGCGTTCACCGCCGTGCCGATGCCCGGTTACGACGGCTCGGCGTTGCATGGCCGCTTCGGCGATGAAGGCCCAATGGCCGCGCGAAATCGCCGCCCTTTATCCCAATATCGACCACGCGCTGGTACGTACGGAAGGCCGTGATCTGCTGACCTCGTCGCGTCGTGTCGCACGGCTCGGCGGGCAGCCAACGTTTAACCCCACCAACCAGCTATGGATCGACGCTATCTTCGATGGCGCGCGAAGCCGCGGGCTCAGTGTGCTGCTGCAGGGAACAGGCGGGAATGCCACCATCAGCTTCGGCGGCCTGATCGGCTTGTCGGAGCTCTTTCGCAGCGGACATTGGTTCAGACTCCTTCGCCTGACACGCGAGCTGCGTGCCGGCGGCCACACATCGTGGCGCGGAGCCGCATCGTGGGCTACCGGATGGATCGTTCCGGAGTGGTTGCGCCGTCTCTACCATCAGGATATGCGGAACTTCTCCCTGTCCTACACCGCCGTGCATCCGCAGATTGCGGCGGAGTACGCGCTCAAAGAACAGGTCCGGGCGGAGTTCTTCGGGATCGAGAGCAGCACCACTGCCATGCGCCGCAACCTTTACGAGCACGACGACCCCGGTATATATAACGCGGTCACCGCCGCTGGCTGGCAGATTGGAGCCACGCGACCCCACGCTGGACAAGCGCATCTTCGAATTCTGCTTCGGCATTCCGATCGAACAATTTCTGGTGGGCGGCCAGGCCCGCTCCATCATTCGCCGCGCGATGGAGGGCCGTCTTCCCGCATCCACCCTGCGGCGCACCACGCGCGGCTTGCAAGCCGCGGACTGGTATATGACCGTAAACGCCGCGCGCCCGCGACTCCTCGCCGAACTGACGCGCATTGAACGCTCGCCGCTCGCCCGCCGCATCATAGACACGCCTCGTTTGCGCACGCTGCTCGATACATTTCCCGCCTCCGGGTATCACACCGCTGAGGTCAGCGATGCCTGGCATCTGGCGCTCACGCGCGGCATTGCCGCAGGCAGCTTCCTCGCCGCGCATGATCCAGATATGCCCGACCCCGATATGCCGCATGACGAAGACGCCGCAGCGGCAACAGAAAAGCCCGGCGCGATGCCGGGCTCCTGAACTTGCTCTGCGAAGCGGTTTACGCCGTAGTGGTTGCGCAATACTCGTTGAAGGCGCGCGCCAGTTCCTGCCCGATCAACTGCGCTGTCGCACCCTCGATCACGAAGCGCTGCATCAGGTACACCAGCTTGCCATCGCGCATGATCGCAATTGCGGGCGAGGTCGGCGGCTGTCCTTCGAAGTAGCCGCGCGCCCGTTCCGTGGCTTCGCGATCTTGGCCGGCGAAGACGGTGATGCTCTGGTCCGGCTTCGTGGCATTCTCCATCGCCAGACGGACGCCCGGCCGCATCTTGCCGGCAGCGCATCCGCAGATGGAATTCACCACCACCATTGTCGTGCCCGGCCTGGCGAGGGCCGCGTCCACTTCGGCCGCCGTGCGTGTCTCCTGAATGCCTGCGCGCGTCAACTCCTCGCGCATCGGGATCACCATAATCTCTGGGTACATGCCTGCTCCTTCTTGTTCTTTCGACCGCCGCTTGGCGTCTCTTCCTATTGTATGGAGCAAGGAAGCCAATTGCCAGCGGGATGCTCGCGCAAGCAATTACCGGCCTGCGGCGCCCGATCGGGTATGCTGCTCTCCAAATGCTCTCGCGAATCGCACCCATGAAAGCTGCGGCTCTGGCGGCTATTGTTTTCACCTCCGCGTCCTTTGCCCAGACCACGAATCCCACGTCGGCGACGCCGCTCGAAAAACGCATGGCGGCCACCATCGACGCCAACGCAACCGCCGATCAGGCGCTGCTCGAACAACTCGTCAACATCAACAGCGGCACCATGCACCTCGCCGGTGTGGTCGCGGTGAAAGATGTGCTTGTGCCGCGCTTCGAGGCATTGGGCTTTCATGTGCGCTGGGTTCCCATGGAGAAAGTGACCGGGCGCGCCGGCGATCTGGTAGCCGAACATCCATGCCCGGCGGGGACAGGGCGCTGCGGCAAACGGCTTCTGCTGATCGGCCACATGGATACGGTCTTTGAGCCGTCGAGCACCTTCCAGCGTTATGCAGTGGTGCCGAACACCTCCGCAAAAGTCGCGACCGGACCGGGCGTTGCGGATATGAAGGGCGGCCTCGTCGTCATGCTCGCCGCATTGCACGCGATGCAGGAGGCGGGTGCGCTCCAAAATGCGGAGATACGGATCGTGCTGAGTGGAGATGAGGAGCGCGTTGGAGCGCCCTTCGACAAGGCGCGCCACGATCTCGTCGAGGCCGCAAAGCGGAGCGACGTTGCGCTCGAATTTGAGCCAAGCGTGCAGCTGAACGGACAGGACACCATCAGCATTGCGCGCCGAAGTTCTACCACCTGGCACCTTGAAACCACCGGCATCAGCGGGCACTCCTCGCAGATATTCGGCGACCGTCTCGGTTACGGCGCTATCTATGAGCTTGCCCGCATCCTGGATGCGTTTCGCACGCAACTGCCCGAGGATGGCCTTACCTACAACGTCGGCATCGTTCTTGGCGGGGCTACCGCAAAGATGAATGCGGAAGAGACCGACGGCGACGCGACAGGCAAAGCCAATGTCGTTCCCCCCGGCGCCATCGCGGTGGGCGACCTGCGCACACTGAACAATGAGCAGACGGCGCACGCAGAGGAGAAGATGCGCGCGATCGTCGCGCAGCACCTTCCCAGAACCGATGCGAAGATCACCTTCGGCGAGAGGTATCCGGCGATGGCCGCCACCCCTGCAGGTCAGGAACTATTCAGCCAATGGAATGAAGTCAGCGAGGCGCTCGGGCTCGGCCCCGTCACGCTGGGTAGCCCCATGACCCGCGGCGCGGGCGACATCGCCTTTGCCGCGCCGTACGTCCCGGGCCTGGCCGGCGTCGGCGCGCTCGGCGAGGGATACCACGCCGAGGGGGAGACCGCGTATCTTGACTCGCTGCCCCGGCAGGCAAAGCGGGACGCCATCCTGATGGAGCGGCTCATCCACCAGCCTTCGGGTCACTGATTGAGGGAGAACGTCGTCTACCCCTTGACTATCTACACTACAAGCTGTAGATAGTCATAGTATGGGAAAACCAAGTGATCTCGTGCAGGGCACTCTCGACCTGCTCATCCTGAAGACCATCTCGCTCGAGCCGAAGCACGGCTGGGCCATCGCCAAGCGCATCCAGCAGATCTCCGGTGAGGTCTTGCAGGTGCAGCAGGGCTCGCTCTATCCGGCGCTCCATCGCTTGGAGCAGCAGGGGTGGATCCGCGCGAAGTGGGCGGAGACAGACACCGGCCGCAATGCCAAGTTCTACTCTCTTACCGCCGCAGGCCGCACCCAGCTTGCCACGGAGCAAGAGAACTGGAGCCGCCTTTCCGGCGCCATCAACCTAGTGGTGCAGGAAAGCTAGAGGAGTTTCCGCGAATGCGCTGGACCAACAAGTTGCGAATGCTGCTCCACACCCTCTTCGGCCGTAAATCGGCGGACGCCGAACTGGATGCAGAGCTGCGCTTCCATCTCGAAGAGCAGATCGCGGAAAATCGCGCAGCAGGCATGAACGAAAGGGAGGCGCGCCAGGCGGCGCTGCGCCTCTTCGGCAATCCGGGCGTCGTGCACGACCAGGCGCGCGAAACATGGAGCTGGCAGTGGCTGGAATCACTCGCACGCGATACGCGCCAGGGTGCACGCCGCCTGATGCGGGCCCCATCCTTCGCGCTGACTGCCATCGCTGTTCTCGCGCTCGGTATCGGCGCAAACATCGCGCTGTTTACTGTCGTCAACGCTGTGCTGCTCAAACCGCTGCCCGTCGCTCATCCCGATCGCCTGGTTCGTGTCTATGAGGCAAGGAGCAACGAATTTCAAGACAACGTCGTCGCCGGCGGATGCTTCGCGCGCTGGAAAGCTGAGGCGCGCAGCTTTGTCCAGATGGGCATCATGGAGGAGACCGCTTACAACCTGGCGAGCACTGCCGCGCAGATGCCGGAGGTCGTTCACGCAGAAGCGGCCTCCTGGAACACGCTGCCCATGCTCGGCATCCATTCCGCGATCGGCCGTCTTTTCACAGCCGATGACGACCGTCCGGAGGCCAACGCCACGGTCATTCTGAGCTGGGGACTTTGGAAGCGCCGCTATGGAGGTGACCCTTCACTTCTGGGCCGTTCCATCCTGGTGGACGCAAAGCCCTATACGGTGGTGGGCGTGCTCCCGGCATGGTTCCATTATCCGGATGCCCGCATGCAGCTGTGGACGCCGCTCTATCACGAGAAGTCACACCAGATCATGCAGGTCTACGCCTCGCACAACTTCGACGTGGTAGGCGAGTTGAAGCCCGGCGTCTCCATCGCGCAGGCGACCGCAGACCTCAGCACCATCCAGCGGCAGATTCGCTTGCAGAATCCGGACGGACCAGTGAATGATGCCGTCAACCTGCGCCCGATCCTCGATGGCCAGGTGCGCGACGTGAAGGCAGGCCTCTATGCATTGTTTGCTGCTACCGGCTGCCTGCTGCTGATCGCGTGTCTCAACATTGCGAACCTTCTGGTAGCGCGTGCCGCCTCGCGCGGCCGTGAGACGGCCATCCGTGCCGCTCTCGGGGGCAGTCGCGTGCAGCTCATCCGCGCGCAGATCATCGAGAGCCTGATACTCTCCGCCACTGGCGGTGCGCTGGGTATGGCGCTGGCCTATGGGGCGGTGCAATGGCTGGTGCATGTACGTGCCGACCTGCCGCGCGTGGATACCATCCACATCGATGGCACGGTTGCGCTCTTCACCGCAGGCTGTGTCGCTCTATGTGGTCTCCTGGCAGGCGTGTTGCCGGCATTGGCGTCGAATGATCGTGAGCTCGTGCGTGCGCTTCAGGAATCATCCCGCTCTGCCGGTGCAGGCCGTAGCCGCGCACGCATGCGTCGCCTGCTGCTTACCGTTGAAGTTGGCCTTACTGTGGTGCTGCTCGTCGCGGCTGGTCTGCTGCTCAAGAGCTACAGTGCGATGCGTGCGTCAAACCTGGGCTGCGCCACACACGGCGTCCTTACGATGGGTCTCAGCCAGCCGAGAGGGATGAAGACGCCTGAACAGCTTGTGGCATTCTACGATGATCTGTTCCAGCGTATCCGCCAGATTCCTGGCGTAAGGGCTGCGGCAGGCACAACATTGCTGCCGGGACAGGGACGCAACGAGGACGATACATTCACGATTCGGGAGCATCCGCCTCTGCCCAAAGGGCAGGTGCTCGATGCGGCGACAATCTTTGTCGACCCGGGTTATTTTCAAGCCATGCAGATACCCCTCGTTGCCGGTCGCACATTGAACAGCAACGATCGGTTGAAGCGCGCGGACAAAGTCATCATCAGCCAGGAGCTTGCGCGCGAATACTTCAAAGGTGAAGACCCGCTTGGCAAGCACATCGTCGCATCCATCTTCAGTCCTGAGCCTGCTACCCTCGAGATCATCGGCGTCGTCGCAGACACGCGCGAGCTTCCCGCAGCTGATCCCCGTCCAGCCTTCTACTTCCCTCTGCTCGCGGGCTCCCAGGGCTCCATCACGCTCACCGTGCGCACCGCGGGCAATCCCGCCGCCATGGCGGAGCCGGTAAAGCGCGTGATTGCATCCATCGACAGCAACCTGCCCGTGGCCGACGTGATGACCATGGACGAAGTCATCGGCCAGGCCGCGGTAGAGACCAGTTTCGAGGCCACGCTGCTTGCGTCTTTCGCTATCTTGTCGCTTGTGCTGGCTGCCGTGGGTCTCTTCGGAGTGCTGTCGTTCCTGGTCACCCAGCGCACGACCGAGATCGGCGTGCGCATCGCGCTCGGCGCGCGGCGAAGTCAAGTGTTGCGCCTGATGCTGTTCGACGGCCTGCGCCCGGCCGTTGCCGGACTAGTGCTCGGCATCGCCGGAGCCGCAGTCGTTACGCAACTCATGAAATCGCTTCTGGTGAATACGCACCCGCTCGATCCGCTGGTGTATGTGATGGTGTGTGTGGTGCTGCTGGCAGTCGCGGCACTCGCATGTCTCATTCCAGCGTGGACCGCATCGCGCCTCGATCCGATGCACGCGCTGCGTACCGAATAGTCGGCTGCGGCGCATTCCACAAAAGTGTTGAATGGCGATTTTGTGCCGTGGTGTACCCTCGCCCCTATGGAGTTCCAGCAGCACGTCTCCCTGGCGCCCTTCACCACCTTCGAGATCGGCGGCCCGGCCAGGTGGTTCGCCGAAGCAGCCACCGAAGCCGATATAGAGGCGGCGGTCGACTTCGCAAAGGACCGCAAGCTGCGCCTCTTCGTCCTCGGGGGCGGCAGCAATCTGCTCGTCTCCGACGCCGGCTTCGACGGCCTGGTGCTCCACATTGCGCTGCTTGGGGTCGATCGCAACGGAGCCGCACTCTCTGCCGCTGCAGGCGAAAGCTGGGACGCGCTGGTTGCCCGCAGCGTCGATGCCGGGCTCGCCGGGATCGAATGTCTTAGCGGCATTCCCGGCACCGTCGGCGGCACGCCGGTGCAGAACGTCGGCGCCTATGGGCAGGAGGTCTCGCGTACCATCCGCAGCGTGCGCGCCTTCGACCGCGACACGCACACCTGGGTCGATCTCAGCAACGCCGACTGTAAGTTTTCGTATCGCCGCAGCCGCTTCAATCAAGGTCCGGACCGCGACCGCTTCATCGTCAGCCGCGTCGACTATCAGCTTCGGCAGAACGTGCCGGCGGCTGTGACCTATGCCGACTTAAAGCACTACTTTAAGAATCAAAATATGTCCGATCCAGGCCTGCAGCAGGTGCGCGCGGCTGTGCTCAGCATCCGGTTGGGCAAAGGCATGGTGGTGACGCCCGACAATCCGGAGCGTCGCAGCGCCGGAAGCTTCTTCAAGAATCCAGTCGTGCCCGCGTCGCACCTGTCCCGCATCGCCGCTGCTGTGAACGTTTCGGAAGGCGATGTGCCGCGCTATCCCGCTGGCACGGAAGAGGTGAAGCTCCCCGCGGCCTGGCTGCTGGAGCGCGCCGGATTCGTCAAGGGCTATCGCCTGGGCGCGGCTGCGGTCTCCGCCCGCCACACGCTCGCTCTTACCAATCACGGAAGCGCCACGGCTGCGGATATCACCGCGCTGCGCGATGCCATTCAATCGCGCGTGCGCGAACTCTTCGGCGTATCGCTCGAGCCCGAGCCCGTCTGGGTAGCCTAATCCGGTAGCCTAGTGTGCTGTGCAGCTTAGTCCTGCTTCATCGCAGCATCGAGCAGCGCTGACAACGGCTCGCGTCGCGCCAGCCACTCCTGCGGGGATGGCGCCGCGCCGGCGCGCATCGCCACAATCCCCCCCACGATCGCGCAGTTGGTATCGAGATCCCCACCGCCGTTGACCGTCTCCCACAGCGCATCTTCATAGCTGTCCAACAAACGCGCCGCGCTCCACAGGGCAAAGGGCACCGTGTCCTGCGCGGAGCCTCGCGTGCCGTTGCCGATAGTCAGTGCGGCATCGAGCGGCGTGGTCGAAGCGGGAAGAGCCATCGCGCGATCGATGCCATCGCGCACCGCGCTTTCTGGAGTGTTGGCCCGCACCGCTTCGAGGAATGCAGTCGCGTTCATCCGCTTCGTTGCTTCACGGTCGCGCCATGCAACGGCTGCCGCCACGGCGACCGCGACTGCGCCGGCGATGCCTTCGGGGTGGCAGTGCGTCGCAATTGCCGAGAGCGTCGCGTGCTCGACAACCAGGTTCAGGTCATGAGCGAAATAGGCGCCCACCGGCGCCGCACGCATGGCCGCTCCATTGCCAAACGATCCCTCGCCGTTGAACAGCTCCTGCGCCTCTTCAAACCAGTTTGCCGCACCGATCGTATCGAGGCGCGTCAGCAGTGCGTTCATCGCGTGCCCATAGCCGCGCTCCGGGTCGTAGTGGCGCGCGAAGCTCTCCGCCAGCCACTCCGGCTCCATGCCGCCGAATCGTCCCAGACAGGCGCAGACGGAGATAGTCATCGCTGTGTCATCGGTAAAGCGCCACGGCGCAGGAGGCAGGATGCGCGACGCACGAGCCTCTGGCGTGCGATTCTTCGCGTCGAAGAAGCACTCTCCGAAAGCGTCGCCGCAGGAGAGCCCCTCCAGCGACTCGAGCGCCCGCGTCATACACGCTTCGCAGGTGTTTTGCTGCATCTCTCCCACCGCCATTGCAGTCATTTAGACGCTCCAAATAAAGCTATGGCTCGCCTAGGTGCCGCTTCAACCGGCAGTACGGCGTATCCGTGCCTTCAGCCGAGGCGTCAAAGACCAGCGTGCCTCCGGCTCGCCGACGATAAATGCCGCGAAACATCCAGCGAAGACGGACCACTCCAGCGATGTACCGAAGTACTGCCACAGAGCGACGTGCGGGCCGGGATACCCTGCGGAGAACCAAAGCAAAAGCATCAGCAGAATTCCGAAAATGCTGGCAACCCGTGTCAGCACGCCAAAGATGAGCCCCAATCCGATCAGCAGTTCACCGTACGCCGTCAGGAAAGCGCACAGCCGTGCATGGGGCAGCACTACATACTGCAGGATCGGTGCCATCCACGGATAGGTGCCCTGGGCCAGGAAACTGCGAATCGACTCTTCAAATCCGCCATGGAGCGTAAACGCTGTCCCGAAGACCTTGTACTGTCCAAAGGCCAGAAAGAAGATGCCAACAAAGATGCGTAATAGAGCGATCGCGGTTGCATTACGGTGGTGTGCACTCTGCATGTCTTTGAACCTGGATAAAAAGTGGGGATAGGGAAATAGTTATTAGCTTTTTGAGCGAAACAGGGAAGCATTACTCCAGGGAATCAAGCAGTTGCGCTCGCTCTAACGCCAGCACCTCGGCTGCCGAACCTTGCCTGACAATGCGCCCGTCTTCGATGCGGAGCACCTCCGCGCCCGGCCGCGAACCCAGCCGCCACGCTTCTGCCACATCATGAGTTACGTATAGGACGGGCGTTTGTATACTGGCCAGCCAGCTTTCCAGATCGGTCAGGATCGCGTTTTTCAAATCCAGGTTGAGCCCGGCGAAGGGCTCGTCCAGCAGCAGCACACGCGGATGCGGAGCCAGCGTCCGTGCCAGGGCCACGCGCTGCTGTTCGCCGCCGGAAAGCTGCGCTGGTCGGCGAGACAACAATGGTTGTATCCGGAAGAGCGTCGCCATCTCCTCGACGCGCCGCTCGCGTTCCTGGCGCGGCAGCGCATGCAGCCCGAACGCGATATTGTCCCGAGCCGTCATGGCCGGAAAGAGCGCCGGCCGCTGCGTCACCAACCCGCAGCCCCGTTCGGCAGGGCGCAGCCACAGTGCGCGATCGCTCTCCCACGCCATCCTGCCCGCTACGCTGACATATCCGCGGTCCGGCCGCATTAGTCCGGCAATACTGCGCAGCAGCGACGTCTTGCCTGCGCCCGATGGTCCGACGAGCACTGCAAGTGATCCGCGCAGCGACGCCCCCGCATCCAGTACCAGTCCGGCCTGTCCGCTCTTCTCACGTTCGCCTGCGCGATGCGCTCGAATGCCGTGGTGGACAGCGAAGGCAAGCCACGGGTCGGTATGGCCTGGATCTTTAAGCCGCGGGTCGGCCGACGAGCGCAGACCCATCTCCGGAGCGGTCGGCCGCGACGCTTCCATATCACGCACCACCAGTCTCTCCTCGTGCGCCGGGTCGCGCCACGCTATACACCACCAGCAACGCCGCCAGCGAGATCGCCACCAGCGCCAGCGCCATATGATTGGCCGCTGCATAGTTGCCGTCCATCACCTGGTCGTACAGGGCAATGGAAAGCGTGCGCGTCACGCCGGGAATCGATCCGCCCAGCATCAGCACCACGCCGAACTCGCCCACCGTGTGCGCGAAGCACAGTACCGCCGCCGCCAGCACAGACGCGCGCGCGCCCGGCAGCAGCACCCGCATCAGCACGCGCCAGCGGGAAGCCCCCAGCAGATCCGCGCTTTCGAGCTGTGCCGTGTCTACGGAGCGGAAGCCAGCCAGCACCGGCTGCACCGCGAAAGGCAGGCTGTACAGAATGGAGCCGATCACCAGCCCCCAGAAGGTGAACGCCAGCGGATGTCCGACGATGCGCACCAGCAGGCGCCCCGGCGCCGTCGCAGGCCCCAGCACCACCAGCAGATAGAAGCCAAGCACCGTCGGCGGCAGTACCAACGGCAACCCCACGCCAGCCTCCAGCACGCGCGCCGCCCAGCTCCGCGACCGCGCAAGCCACGCCGAGAGCACCAGCGCCAGCGGCAGCAGAATCGCCGTGGTCACGGCAGCCAGTTGCAGGGTCAGGAGCAACGCTTGCTGGTCCATGTCTTCAAAGACTAGCGCACCCGGACCGAAGTCTTAACTCGCGTATTCGTGCGCCGTCTCGGGATTACGCAAAGGCAATACCGTAAATCTTTAGGACGCGCGGCATCGTTGAGATATCTTGCCTTTGCCTCCGAAGGCTGCGCGAAACTGTCGTACAGCTTCTCTGCAAATGGTGTAATACCTCTCTGTGCCCGCAGACCCCAGGATCGGCGAGTTTATCGAAAAAGCATTGGCTGCCGGCATTCCTCACGAATCGCTGGTAGGACTTCTCACCGCTCGCGGGTGGCCGCTAAGGGAAGTCTACGACGCCCTCGCTGACCACTATCGCACCCTGACCGGAGTCGATGTGCCACAGAGGGCCGGCGCTGGAGCCTCGGCGAAAGAAGCTTTTTTCTATCTGCTCATCTTCTCCACCCTGGCTACCTGGACGATCGGTCTTGGATGCCTTGCCTTCGCCCTGATCGATCGCTGGTTCGCCGACCCGCTCTTCTCCGGCTACCAGCAGGCCTTCGATACCTTCACCATCACGTCGTCTCTGGCCGCGCTGATCGTCGCATTTCCTATCTATTTGTTGATCTCGCGGTCCGTGCTCACAGAGACGGTGACGCATCCCGAGAAGCTGGAATCCTCGATCCGGAAATGGCTTACCTACATGGCGCTGGTCATTGCCGCCAGCGTCTTCATGGGCGACCTGATTGCGGCTCTAGCCTACCTGCTGCGCGGCGAGCTGACTTCGCGCTTCGTCGCCAAGGCGTTTGTCGTGCTGATGCTCTCCGGTGGTGTCTTTTTCTATTACTTCGGCGGCGTGCGGAGGACCGATGCCACTCCCACCACGCTCGGCCGCGACAGGGTGATGGCCGGTATAAGCGCGGCTATTGTCGCGCTCATGATCGTTCTCGGTTTCTGGCAATTGGGATCGCCCGGCACGCAGCGACAGTTTCGCGCGGACACCCAGCGCGTCCAACAGCTCTACCAACTCAGCACAGAAGTCAGGAACTATTGGAGTGCGCACACCTCACAACTCCCACCGGGCATCGACCAGCTTCCCGGCAGTGGGTTCGCGGATCCCATCACCCGCGCGCCGTATGAGTATCATCCGAGGCAGGGAAGCGAGTACGACCTCTGTGCCGTCTTCGCGCGAAGCAGCGAGCACCGGGAGATCACTACAGACCCATGGATTCATCCCGCCGGCCACCACTGCTTTCGCTTGGACGCCTCCGCCCAACCGCGATATCCCATGCAATATCCCGGATACTAGGCAAGCGATCTGATAGACAGGTCGTGGATCAATCTGAAACTGACCCACCACCGATACACAGACTCGACCCTTCATGCACCCTGCTGCGCCGGTGACAACCCCACCCTACTGTTGACTCGGGGGGCTCGATCCCCTTAAATGCGCATTGCCAAGCCATGGGTTCTGTGCCAAAACACGATAGGAGAAAACCGCGTGGCCGCTATCCCTTTGCTCGAAGTAGTTCTGCGGGATTTTCGTTTCGCCATCCGCCTGCTTCGCAAAAAGCTCGGCTTCGCGTTGACTGCCGTTGCAATATTCGCGCTAAGTATCGGTGCAAGTGCCGCGATCTTCGCCTTTGTCGATGCGGCCATGGTGAAGCCACTGCCATATCGCGATCCATCGCGGCTGGTGGCGCTTTTTGAACGTATCCCGGTCGGGGAGAGATACCACCTGTCCTACCCCGACTATCTCGATTGGAAACGGCTCAATCGGGTGCTGAGCTCGCTCGACGTGTACAGGCCAGAGCTGCTGACGCTTCATACGGCGGCAGGTGGGGTAGAAGTGCCCGGCGCCCGGGTAAGCGACGGTTTCTTTCGTACGCTGGGCGTCGATCCGTTCCTCGGACGGGATTTTCGGCCTGGAGAAGATCAACCGGGCGCCCAGCAGACCGTGATTTTGAGTTATGGGTCGTGGCAAAAGCGTTTTGCGGCGGACAGAGATGTCCTGGGCAAATCCGTTACCTTCGGCGATGTTCCTTACACGGTTGTGGGCGTGCTGCCCTCCCGATTTCACTTTGCGCCGCTAGCCTCTGCAGAGTTCTGGATAACGCTTGACGGGTTCTGCGCGGACTCCCGCCCGTGCCACCCGTATTACGGTGTAGGCCGGCTCAAACCGGGAGCCTCCGTCGCCGCGGCCCGTGCCGATCTTTCCTCCATCGCGCAACGCATCGCCGCAGCCTATCCGCAAACCAACCGGGATCGAAGCGCCACGGTCATGCCGTTGACGGATGCCATTCTCGGAGGAATCCGCCCGACTCTTATTGCACTCCTGAGCTGCGCTGGACTTCTTTCGCTGATCGGTCTGGTCAATATCTCCAGTCTGCTGCTGGTTCGGTCCGAAGGCCGGAGACGCGAGATGGCGCTTCGCTCCACACTGGGGGCTTCCCGTGCCCGGCTCGTCTTCCAGTTCGCCGTGGAGGGCTTCTCACTCGCTGGATTGGGATGCGGCATCGGACTCTTGCTTGCCGGCGGCCTCCTGCGGTTTCTTCCCACACCAGATACCCCGCGACGTGCTGGAGAACATGCCCTATCTGCAGGGCGTCCATTTCAATGCGCATCTTCTGCTCTTTGCCATCGCCCTTTCGCTGCTCGGTGGCACGCTGTTCACGGCTGGCCCGGCTTTGCAGCTCTTGCTGTCGAATATGCGGGAAGCCCTGGTGGAAGGCGGCCGCTCCGTTGCAGGCAGAAGCTGGCGGAAGACGGGCTCAGGGCTGGTCGTCCTCGAGCTGGCGATTACGGTGGTATTGCTGGTCGGTGCCGGGCTCCTGACCAAGAGCTTCTATCGCCTGTTGCATGAAGACTTCGGCATGGCTGCCGATCATCTGGCATTGCTTCATGTTGCGAAGACGGGCACGGCCACGGAAGCAGCCAACCTTGCATTGCAGCGGCAAATCAGGTCGCAAATGTCGGCGCTGCCCGGCGTGATTTCCGTAGGCATCTCCAAG
The DNA here is from genome assembly GCA_963815025.1 of uncultured Acidobacteriaceae bacterium. Lineage (GTDB taxonomy): Bacteria > Acidobacteriota > Terriglobia > Terriglobales > Acidobacteriaceae > KBS-83. The sequence goes on from CAWFFD010000004.1 coordinate 979,107, forward strand.
GACATCGCCGTCTCCAGCGGAGAAAACTTCGTGCTTTTATTCAGGCACTTTCGGGTCTTTGGCAGGTCCTATCCGGGCGAGGGAGACGAAGCGAGTACTCAAATCGTCAGTGTCGGGTACTTCGAAACGCTGCGGGCACGGCTGGTTCACGGGCGATACTTCACCGAAGCGGACGATGCCTCTCACCGTCGTGTGGCCATCATCAATCGGACTCTGGCCCAGCAAAGTTTTCCCGGAGAAAATCCGCTGGGGAAGCGTCTCGTCGACGAATACGACAAAGATCATCCTCTCGAAATCATCGGAGTGATCGACGATATCAAAGACGGCCCGCTCGACATGAAGCCAACGGCGGCCGTCTACGAGCCCTTCAATCAAAATCCCACAGGCGATTTTTACGTGACCGTTCGTACCTCCCGATTCGACCAAACCGTATTTCATTCCATGGTCGGTATGGTCCATCGGATGGATCCTGGCTTGATTGCCGATGGACAGGACAGCATGACGGACCGGATCACCAACTCTCAAGCCGCGTACCTTCATCGCTCCGCTGCTTGGATTGTTGGCGGCTTTGCAATCATGGCGCTCCTGCTCGGGACCATCGGACTGTACGGTGTCATCTCCTACTCCGTGGGCCAGCGCACGCGGGAGATTGGGGTGCGCATGGCTCTCGGTGCGCAACGCGGAGCTGTCTACCGGCTTATTTTGCTGGAGGCAGGATGGTTGGTGATCCTCGGGATAGGTGGCGGGATTCTCTGCTCTGTAGCGACAACGGGCTTCTTGCGCAGCATGCTCTTTGGTGTGAGCCCGTGGGATACTGCAACGCTCGTCTCCGTAGCATGTGTGCTTGCAGGGGCAGCGCTTCTGGCCAGTTATCTTCCCGCGCATCGCGCCGCCTCCACTGACCCGGTGGAGGCTCTGCGCGCCGAGTAGAGCTACCCGCTCTGCTACGTGCGCGGCCCCGAGGGGATCATCGTCGAGCTGGCAGAGCGCATCGGCTGACGGGTCCGATTCCGCTGTCGCCCCCTGAAATGCTTCACTAGCCTGTCATTGTCTCGCTCTGGTAACAACAAGAGCGGACAATCAAAATCGGCTTAGCCGAGGCTCGCGGGTTCACGTTGTCGCGAGAGCTGCATTGGGGTGTCATCGTGACGCATTCAGGATGTTTAATACCGATTGGGCTCTGTATCGGAAAGGGAGTCGTCAATGAGCAACGTACAGATCGAGCAGAAGATCTATGAGATGCCCCCGCAGGAGGGGATCAGCATCGCGCAATTTCTCACCGTCGCCGACATCGAGCGATCGGCTCGCTACTACGAAAAGGTCTTCGGCGCTCGCATTCTGACCCTGGGTGATGGCAATGCGCCTGCGTACCTTCAGCTTGCGAATATCTGGATGATTCTGAACGTTGGGGGCGGCCCGACTCCGGATAAGCCGACGGTAACGCTCAGCGTCCCCGATCCGAATCACATCAACAGCTTTATGAATTTCCGCGTTGCGGATATTCAGGCTTGCTATGAACTATGGAAAAGTCGAGGAGCGGAGTTCATCACGGAGCCGATCCCGAAGTACGGCGAGACGCGCTGCTACATCCGCGATCCTGACGGATATCTTATCGAGGTCGGACAGAGCACAGATCTCAAATACGGTTAACGCGCGGCCCGCGTAGGATGCGGATTTAAGTACTCACGAATCTCCACTGCGTGACTGCCAGTGGGCCTGTGGAGCGTCTCGCTTACGGTCCTACCTGCGACTCGTGGGCGTCAATATCTCAATTGCCAGATCGGCTACTGACAAGTCGTCTTCTCGTCAGTAGTAGTCACTGATGACGGACGCATTTACCAGTACTTGACATATGATTCATGCGAAGTGAAAACAGGAAGTCCGGCGGCGGGTATTGGGCTATGTCTCTGTTCAGCAGGGCGCTTCTATGCTTCTTTGTCGCTGGACCCGCACTAGCTCATGCGCAAGCATTTGAGAAGGTCACAATAAAAGCTGCTCGCTCAGCCGACCCGCGCAGTATGCGCATGCAGGTTCTACCTGACGGAGAACTCGTCGCGCGTGCTGTCCTTGTGATCGACCTTATCAGTTACGCATACGATGTGCCTTCCAATCCTTCGCCTCGCCTCAACTCTCTTCCCGCTTGGATTTACGACGACAGGTATGACATCGAAGCCAAAGCGTCCCCCAATGCCATCACGACGACTGCTCAGGACGCAGAGACCCAGCTCCGTGTGAAGCAGATGATCCGCCGATTGCTCGCCGACCGCTTCGGACTCGTGATGAAAGTTCACCGCCAACGTATGTCAGCCTATGCGATGGCAGTTTCGAGCAGCGGCGCACGGCTTCAGCATGCAGCCATCGCCGCGAAAGACTGCATCTTCGATACTGCGCCAGACGGCTGCCATACTTTTGTCATCGGATTCGGTCATCCTCTGAATGCAAACGCCATAAGTATGAACGACCTCGCCCGCTACATCGAGAACTGGACCGATCTTCCACCTGTGAACCGCACAAATCTCAGCGGCCTGTTTATGACGCGCACGGAGGGTTGGCTTCCTATGCGACTGCCTCCACCGCCTCCAAACGGTAATAGGCGCGTGGACTTCTCCCGGCTTCCCTCCATCTTCACGGTTCTGGGCAAGCTCGGTCTCGAACTGCATCGGCATGAGGAGGTCTTACCGGTATACACGGTCGAGCGCATCGAGCGCCCAGCCGTAACTGGATGAGCGCTTTTGCCTGTTGGCGGCGGTTCAGACCTGCGGAAGGCCGCTGACTATTGCCCGATGTCCCGGTACAAAGTCAACCGAACAGAGCTTAACCCTATTGCGTTGACTGCACGGTGCTCTCCATGCAATGGTTAGCGGATCAATCTTGAGACATCGTGCGGATCGCTGACCTCATCCTTCCTGTATTTGCAGTGATCCTGACCGGCGGGATCGTCGGCTATACGGGCTATCTCCCGCGGGCATTGTCTGAGGCTCTGATTCGCTTCTCCTATAACATCGCAATGCCCGCATTGCTGATCGTCACCATTGCACAAGAGCCAAGTCATTCGCTGATCCGTTGGCGCTTCCTTCTTGCCTTTGGTGGCGGCTCCCTCCTCTGCTTCATCCTTGTGTTCGGCGTCATGAGCATGCGTGCGTCCCGGAGTATCGCAAGCCGAACGATGTATGGCATGACGGCATCGATGACCAATACCGGCTTTGTCGCCTTACCCGTCTTGCAGGCGATCTATGGTCCGCGCGCCGTGTTGCCGGCGGCGATCGCCACAGTATTCGTGGCCGTTGTGATGTTTCCAATAGCCGTGATCCTGCTCGAACTTGGTCAGCGGGATGCGCATGGCTCACGCACGCCCGCGATGGTCACACTGAAACACGTCGTGCTGAACCCGATGGTCCTGTCAACACTGATCGGCATGCTTTTGTCGGTACTCGGTCTCCGCATGCCCGGGCCGGTCACTGCTTATTTGGGCATCATGGCAGATGCGCTCACGCCTTGTGCTCTGTTTGCGATCGGGCTCGGGCTGTCGATGGATGCATTTCGAGCCAATATTGGGCCGGCTTCCGTGCTCTCGGCCGTCAAGCTCATCATCATGCCTCTAATCGTGTACGGATTGAGCGTGTGGTTGGGGCTCGATCCCCTCTACACCATTGCCGCCGTCATCTGCGCCGCGGTGCCCACGGCCAAGACAGCCTACATCCTTGCGGGAGAGTATCGATGCGAGGAAACGATGGTAGCGTCGACCGTCTCGATGACGACTCTGGCTTCCATCATCTCGCTCGTGATCTGGCTGTATGCGCTATCCGGGCTATCAGCACGCATCGCTGCCGGTTAGTGGCTCTACTTGGCCTTCTCCAGAGCCTTGGCGCCATCCAGATGCTTCTGCAAGGTAGGCAACGTCTGTTCCGCATAAGATTTCAGGGCCGGATTCTGCGCGTCTGCCGCTTCCTTCTTGTAGACGGCGATGGCTTTCGTATGTCCCGCGACCATCTCCTGAACATAATGGCGATCAAAAGCGGCGCCCTTTAATTTTTGGAAGGGATCGATCATCGCCTTGTTTTGTGCGGCGCCGATCGCATCCGGCATATTCAGATTGGCCTGATGGGCAATATCGAAGAGCTGGTGGTAGTCGCTGGTGTGATCGGCGACCAGCATCTGGGCGTAGTCTTTGACCGGCTGCGCATCGGCCACGGTTCCCGCCATCTGTCCAAGGTTGGCTTCCACCATGTCAGTCTGTGCGGCAAAATCGACAAACTGCTGGTCGGTCATCGCTGCTCCGGCCGCGGCCTTCTCTTTGGCCAGTGCAGGCATGGAGCAAATAGCGAGGCAGCAAACGGCAGAAAGAATGCGTTTCATCTGATTTTTCTCCTCTAAAACAAAAATCGGCGTGCGCATAGTGAGATGCCCAACGCGCGCATTGTGTATAGCAAGCCTGTATAGCAAGTCGCTGCAATGGTGAGGTGGTCTTTCAGGCGTCTTTCTCCCGCGCTGGATCGCGGATTACGGGCTCATACGCTGCAAGATACCCTTCGACGCAAGGCATCGCGGCGCACGGCCGGTTCCTCTCGATGCGCGAAAGCTTCCTACCTTGGGATCCTTACCTGGGATCAAGGAGTGCGTAGCCCCATAGTTGATTCTCAGGAACGCAATTCACTGCACCGGAGCCAGGCCGCCCTGTTGGAGCTGCTGCGTTACAGCAGGGGAGTGCAGATAGCGCAGGAAGGCCGCCGCACCTTTGGTGTTCGCGCCACCCTTCAGCGCAACCGCACCCTGCAGAATCGGCGAATATGCGTTCTGCGGCACCGTAATGTAGTGCCCCTGCGCGGTGAGCGTCAGGGCCGAGGTGAGCGAGATCAGGCCGACATCGGCATTGCCCGTACTGGCGAATTGCGCCGCCTGCGCGATGTTCTCCGCGGTGCGCAGCTTGGGTTGGACCGCCGGCAGAAGCGCCAGGCTGGTGAGCGCCTCCATAGCCGCGTGGCCATAAGGTGCATGCTGCGGATTTGCGATGGCGATCGTGTGTATCGCGGCCGAGGCGAGCGACGGCATGCTGAGTTGAGACACGCCGCTCTGATTGCGCGTCCACAAGACCAGCGTGCCACGCGCGTAGGGTGCAACCGAACTGCCCGCAGCGGCAAAGCCATCCTGAGCAACCTTTTGCGGAAAGGCCATATTTGCAGCCAGGAAGACATCGAACGGCGCGCCGTTCTCGATCTGCGTCGCGAGTGTTGCCGATGAGGCGAAGGACGCCTCCACGTGCTGCCCCGTCTGGTGCTCGTAGCTTGCCAGCAGGGCAGGGAGCAATGGTTCCAGATCGGCCGCCGCCGCAACCCGCACCGTCGCACCGGTCTGCGCGTGCAGCGTCATTGCGCTCAAAGCCAGCATCGTGGCAACCAGCACGACCGCCAGAGCGAAGGAGCGTCTTAGGAATTGCGCGGGGTTACGAATTGGGCTAAACCGAATTAGGTTAAACACGGAGCAGCATCACCTCGGTCGATTTGATGAGGGCAGCGGCGGTCTCGCCCACTTCAAGCTGTAGTTCACGTGCCGCATCCGATGTGATGAGCGACGTGATGATCTGGCCGCCGATCGAAAGCTTGATTTGTGCCAGCAGCCCTTCGATTTTGATTTCGACAATGCGGCCGACGAGTTGATTCCGGCCACTCACCGTCCGCAGCATCTGCCGCTTTGGAGTATCCGGCCGCCGCGCCTTGTGCAGCAGGCTGTCGAGCTCCGCCTCCGGGATCCGATAATGCCCGCCTGGCGTCTTGATAGCCTTCAGTTTCCCCCGATAGAGCCACTGCTTCATGGTGGGATAGGAGATACCGAGGCGCAGTGCCGCCTCGCGCGGAGAAAGTAGGTCGGCCATTTGTCAAAAGTATACGATTTTTTCCAGTTTTCCAGCCATGACGAAGCCTGGATGAGGTCACCTGAAAAGCATGTGAGATGAGTAATATGCAGAGCGATGACTACAAAAGTACTTAAGTTTTGTTTACTTTCCCGCTCTGCACCGCCTACCTTCTCACCCGTGGGCAGTTCTGGGGGAGGGCTGCTCTAGCGCCTGTGGCTCCTGTGTGGGCCACGGGCGCTTTAACTTTCCACACCCCGATTCCCATCTATCATAGGAACCAGACGGTTCCGGCCGTTGCGACTTTTGGCGTCCTGCTGCATCTGTCTAAGGGCACATCAGAACGCATAAATCGCGCTTGGATGCGCGTGTGAAGGGCACTTTCGGACACAAATTGGTGTCCGTTTCGGTGCCCAAATGGAGGAAGAATGGCAGGTCATGGGATCACTGAGGTCGACGACGCGACCTTCGAACAGGAAGTTCTGAAGTCTAACGAGCCCGTTTTGGTGGACTTCTGGGCAGCCTGGTGCGGCCCGTGTCGCGCACTGGCCCCGATTGTCGATGAAGTGGCCGCGGCCTATCAGGGCAAGCTGAAAGTCATGAAGATGGATGTGGACCGCAATGCATCCACGCCCGCTCGCTACGGCATCCGCGGTATTCCGGCGCTCTTGCTCTTCAAGGGTGGCAAGGTAGCGGAGCAGATTGTGGGCTATGTCCCCAAGGAAACGATCGACAAGAGCGTCGCCAAGGTCCTGGCGGCGACGACCGTCGCGTAAGGCTACTGATTAGAATAGGATAGACGAGAGCGGCCCGGCAGGTTTGCCGGGCCGCTCTTTCGCTTTGCAGTTAGCAATGCGGATTGCTGTCAGGAATCAGGCGTACTTGCGCAGGATCCCCAGCACCCGGCCCTGGATCGCAAGCTGCTCTGCCGGCACGTAAATGGGGGCCATCTCCACATTCGACGGCTGGAGCCGTACCTGGTCGCCCTCAATGTAATAGCGCTTCAGGGTGGTCTCGCTCCCGCGCACCAGCGCGACGATGATCTCGCCCGGCCGCGCCGTCTTCACGCGCTCTACCAGCACATAGTCGCCATGAACGATGTGTTCGTCGCGCATCGAGTCGCCGCGCACTTCGAGGGCGAAAACGTCTTTGTTTCCAATAATATCGCCGAGCGAAATGGACTCTGAGGCCTCCGCGGCGTCCACCGGCAGCCCGGCTGCGATGCGGCCCATCAGGGGCAGTCGATCCGGCTGACGGGACTTGCTTTTGGGCGGCAGAATATCGATGGAACGGCTGCGATTGTGGGCTCGCTCCAGCAGTCCCTTCTTCTGCAGGTTCGTGATGTGCTTGTGCACTGTGGCCAGGGACTTGAGATTGAGTCCCCGGGCGATCTCGTCGAAGGATGGGGAATAGCCATTTTCTTCCACGAAACCGCTGATGAAGTCGACCACCTCTTTTTGCCGGCGTGTAACGGACATGCCTGCCATTCTAGCGAAGAAAGAGCGAAATGTGGCGAAGAAATCTTCGCCAAGCTCATTTGGGTTCCCGATTTGAAACTGAGTTCCTCAGGCGTACCAAAAGCGAAATATAGGCGAAGAAAAATCAAAGCAATATATTGCCAAGATGCCCTGTTTGACGAGATGGTGTCTCTGCAAGCCGGAATGAACCCGGCGCTGAGACGAGGGGATGATCTTGAGAATCCTGATTGCTGAACATGAAACTGCCCTTGGAATGTTTATCGCGCGGTCGCTCGAAAAGGAAAACCACACCGTGACGCTCGTAAGCGAAGCCGGCGCTGCCGCTTCGGCGATCGCGAGCGCGGACTATGACCTCTTTCTGCTGGATATGGACGTTCCGGGAGATATCGGCATGCGCGTTCTGGAGGTCGCGCGCCAGTTGGGCAATGGCATGCGCGTCCTGGTCCTCTCAGCGAAAGCCGATGATCTGGAGACCCGGATTGCGTGCCTGGAGGGCGGGGCGGACGACTGCCTGATGAAGCCTTTCGCCATGCGCGAACTGAAAGCGCGTTGCCGGGCGCTGGTGCGGCGTCAGGACGGCGAGGCGGTGCTGCGCTGCGGCCGCCTGGAGCTGAACCGCCTGCAGCAATCGCTCGAATGCGGCCAGGAGTCGATCGCGCTCAGCCGCCGCGAGTTTGGTCTGCTGGAATTCCTCATGCTCAATCGCGGCCGCTGTATCTCCCGCGCGATGCTGCTGGAGCGTGTCTGGAGCTCGAGCGAGTCGGCGAATACCAATGTCGTCGATGTGTACATCAACTATCTGCGCCGAAAGCTTGGTCCCAGCGCCTCGTTGATCGAAACGGTGCGTGGCCAGGGATATCGCATCGCCAGTCCCGAAACGAGTAAGCCGGCGCAGTTTGTTCCGCTGCCGCTCCCGATTCCGATGTTTCAGCAGGCAGCACTGCAGTAGTTGCCGCATTTCCAAACCACAGTCAAAAGAGAGGGCCTAATGGCAACAGCTTCCGTCTTGACGAAGAATGCGGCTTCCGTGCTGGTAGTGAGCGCGGACGCAGCGATCCGCGCGGGATTGCGCAACGCGCTCACCGCGCAACGGTGGGAGGTTCACGAAGCGGACGGCGGCGCTGCTGCCCTCCTGCTGATGGAGCGGACCCAGCCCCACGCCACCTTATTGGATGGAGCGTTGCCGGACCTGCATCTGCAGGATTTTGCAGAGGAAGCGCGCTCCAGCCATCCATCGATGGACCTGATTGCTCTCGATGGAACGCTCGCCGGCCTGATGGGACCGGTGCGGAGTCCGCGTCGCGGGGAACTGCTCCAGGTACTGCGCTCCGTGTGCGAGCACGCGTCTTCGGTGGCGATGCCGGCCACCACGCCAGCCACCACGATAGATACGAATATCGCAACCGCTCCGGTGGCGGCGGCGATCCGGCCGCATTCCGCGCGCGCTTCCTCTTTGCGATCGTCCGGGAGTGCCCCGGCAGTCGTCGATCTGGGCGCGGCGCTGCGGCTGCCCGAGCTGATTGGGGAGTCGGACCGAATGTTGGAGGTGAGCCGCCGCATCCGTCTGGTTGCGAAGCGCACGACCACGGTTCTGATCCAGGGACCGACCGGGACGGGAAAAGAACTCGTGGCACGCGCTGTCCATCGCCTGGGCCCGCGTACCGATCGCCCCTTCATTGCGCTGAACTGCGCGGCCATCCCGGAGGCGCTGCTAGAGGCTGAGCTTTTTGGCCATGCCCGGGGCGCCTTCACAGGCGCGGTGCAGCGCCGGACGGGACGGATTGAGGCGGCACACGGCGGCACACTGTTCCTAGACGAGATCGGCGAGATGCCGCTGGCCCTTCAGTCCAAGCTGCTGCGTTTTCTGGAGAGTGGAGAACTGCAGCGTGTGGGCGAGAACGAGCCGGTTCGCGTGGATGTCCGGATCGTGGCGGCGACACATCAATCGCTTGCCCGTCGTGCGCAGGAGGGCAGCTTTCGAGCGGATCTCTACTATCGCCTGGCGGTGTTTTGCATCCAGACTCCGTCGCTGGCGGAGCACCGGCAGGATATGACCGCACTGGTGGAGCACTTTCTCAAGGCATCCGCGGGCGAAGAGGGGCCAAAACAGCTCGACCAGGAGGCCGTCGCGCTACTGGCGGCGCACCCCTGGCCCGGTAACGTGCGCGAGCTGCAGCATGTTCTGGAGCGGGCCAGCATCCTGGCCGAAGACCGCCCGGTCATCACCGCGGCTGAGATCGAGCTCGATCTGCCTTAGAAAACGCTAAGGGCCAGCGGCGTCGCTCTGGTACGGCGATTGCACTGAAGAGGGCAAGCGCAGATTGCAGCCGATCGCACGTGCGCGGATCTCGCAGTGCAGGATGCCCGGTTATGGATATCACAACGCCGCTATCCAATCAGCTGACAAGCTACATGGACCTCGCGGCCGCGCAGTTGAAGGCGACGGCGACCAACATGGCGAATATCGATACCCCGGGCTTTCATACGGTCGGGTTCGATTTCGAGGGCCAGATGCGGCGTGCGCTGAGCGGGGAAGGCGCGCCTGGAGAAACTGCTGCTCCCCAGCTGGAGGAAGTTGACGGTTTGCTGGCAAGGCCTGATGGAAACAACGTGTCGATGGACCGCGAAGGCTTGGCGATGGCGGAGGCGCAGCTGAAGTTCCGTACCGGTGAGGAGCTGGCGAAACGCGAATACGCGCGTGTGCTGGATGCGATCCATGCCGACAGCAAGTGACGGTGAGAAAAGTGACGGTGAGGACAGAGGGGGGCCGAGATGAATCTCTTTGGAGTGCTTGGAGTCAGCGGATCGGCATTGACTGCGGAGCGCGTGCGCGCGGAGGTGACTGCCTCGAATATGGCGAATGCGGAGACGACCCGCACTCCGGATGGGAAGCTGTTTCAGCGCCAGCACGTGGTCTTTCAATCCATCGGACCCTCTAGTAGCGACGACTCGACGATTGGAACGCTCGGCGGCAGCTTCGCCAGCAGCTTTGCCAGTCAACTGAACGGCCCGCAGATGAATGGCGCCTTCCCGGCGATCAATAACGCGCTGGCGAGCGGAAGTCCGGACGAGGGCGGCGTCGAGGTCGCTGGTTTTGTAACGGACCAGGGTCAGGGACTTCGCCGTTACGATCCGGGACACCCGGATGCGGACAAGGACGGTTACGTGACCTATCCCGACATAGACCCGTTGACTGAGATGGTCGATCTGATGGGTGCGACGCGCGCCTACGGGCTGAATGTCTCCGCAGTGCAGGCCACCAAATCGATGATCGGCGCCTCGCTGGACATCTTGAAGTCATGATTCGCTGCTGAAGCACCGTAGAACGAGGAGATATTCGAGGACATCTATGCCCATTCCACCCGTCTCCGGATTGCCTCCGGTACAGCTTTCGCAAATAAGTGGCACCGCTCCGACGGCACAACCGGGCGCGCCATTCGCGGCCCTGATGCGGAACGCGATGCAGCAGATGCAGGCACTTGAGTCGAACGCTACACAGACCGTGGATGGATTGATGGCCGGCAATGGGACCGACATACACACGGCGATGATCGCGACCCAGAAGGCAGACCTGGCCTTTGAGATGGCACTTGCCTTCCGCAACAAGGCCGTGGGCGCTTATCAGCAGCTCATGAGCACACAATTCTGATTGTTCGCCTGATCACAGCATGGACACGCAAACCAACTCGTCACAATCGCTCGCGCTTCTGGCGCCGGTAGCGCGCTCGTGGCAGCGGGTAATGGCACTCCCCAAGCGCACGCGAACGGCGTTGTTCGCAGTGGGAGCCGCGGTCATTTTTTCTGCCGGCATCTTTGCGTCGCTGGTGATGCAGCCGAACTGGCGCGTGCTCTACGCGCATCTGGACCCGTCGGATGCACGCGAGCTGGGCGACGAGTTGACCGCGGCCAAGATTCCCTTCGATGTCACACCGGATGGCACCACACTCAAAGTTCCCGCAGACCAATTGGACAAGGCACGGCTAGAGACGGCAGCCAAGGGAGGTCCGAAGAGCGGCCGGCTGGGTTTCGAACTCTTCGACAAGCCGAACTGGGTGGGGTCGGAGTTCGACGAGCGCGTGAACTATCAGCGGGCGCTCGAGGGCGAGCTGGAGCACACGATTGAAAGCATGGGTTCGGTGAAGTCGGCGCATGTGCATCTGGTGTTGCCGCACGAGTCGCTCTTCACGGAGCGCCAGGAAGAGGCGAAGGCTTCCGTGCTGCTGAAGCTGAGACAGCGAGACCTGAGCCCGCAGGAAGTGGATGCAATCCGCAACCTTGTCGCCAGTGGCGTCGATCATTTGAGCCCTGGCAATGTCACGCTCGTAGATGCCGATGGGCGCGCGCAGCTTGGAGTCAGGAATCCCGATGCCGCTGCGAGCGAGGAAGAGCAGCGGCTTGCCGACCGCCTGGTGGCGACGCTGGAGCCGGTCACCGGCGAGGGCAACGTGCGCGCCTCCGTCCACCTGGATTACGACACGACGGCAGCCGATGAAACGGACGAGACTTACGACCCGAATGGGACCGTCACCCTCTCCATGCAGCGGTCGGAGCAGCAGACGGGCGATCGCCCGACGACGGGCGGCGTGCCGGGAACGGCCAGCAACGCACCGAACACGCAGCCGCCCCTGCTGCCGCCGCCTCACACCGCCGGCGCTGCCAGCATGAAGGAAGAGAGCGGTACCTACGGCGTGTCGAAGAAGACGCGGCATATTGTCGACGGACCAGGAAGACTGAAGCGCGCGACCATCGCAGTGCTGATCAATGATCGTCCGCAGGGGGACCGCCCTCAAGGGACTGGCCATGGTGCCGCGGGGGCACAGGTTCCCTGGACTCCGGACCAGATGAAGCGCATTACGCAACTGGCGCAGGCCGCAGTGGGCTACGACGCATCACGCGGCGATGTGATCTCGGTGGAGAACCTCTCGTTCGATAGCGCTCCGGAGACCGGAGAGTCGATGGCCGATCGTGCCTTCGACACCGCGCAGACTCTGGATCTGCCACGGTATGGCGCGGCACTGATAGGGCTGCTTGCGCTGATCCTGCTGGTGATCCGGCCGGTGACACGCAGCCTGCGATCTGCCGCGTTGCCCTTGCCTGGAGGGTTGCTCTCGGTCACCGACGCGCTGCCGGAGGAGATCACGCAGGCTCTGCCGGTCCCGGGAAAACATTCACGCGAGGCGGTCTTCCAGAGGGTCTCTGCCAGCGTGGCCGCAGATACCGCTCAGTCTGCCCGGCTGCTGCACATGTGGCTGGAGAGCGACTGAGTCTGGCAACGATCTGAGGTCAGGCAAGGATTAAGGGACACGTATGACGGAAGCCATCGCCAACACAACGAATGCCGCATCGGGCCGTCCCGTCATCCAGGCGGGAGCGAACGGGCAAGCAACGCTCAGCGGCCGGCGGCGCGCGGCCATCCTGCTGATGGCGCTGGGCGACGATATGGCACGGCAGCTGTTGCAGGATCTTCCCGATCCGATGATCGAGTCCATTGCGGCAGAGATTGCGGCCCTCGATCATGTCGATCCGGAGCTGACGATCAGCGTACTTGAGGATTTTGAAGCGATGCTGACGACGCAGCAGCAGACCATGCGGGGCGGTCTCGCCTCCGCCAGCCGACTGCTCACTGGCGCATTGGGCCGCTCACGCGCCGATGCGGTGATGCTCCAGTTGCAACGGACCAAGGAGGCGAACGACAGCAATCTTGCGATGTTGCAACGGGTCGATCCCACGCAACTGAGCAAGTCGCTGGAGAGTGAGCACCCGCAGACCGTGGCTCTGGTGCTGGCACATCTGGATCTGCAGCGCGGTTCGCAGGTGTTGGCCGGACTTGGCGAGGAGCAGCGCGTAGCCGCGGTGCAGCGTCTGGCGGAGATGCGGCATTTCTCGCCGGAGGTGGCGCAGAAGGTGGCGCGCATCCTCAATCAACAGCTACAGACGATCGGGGACACGCAGAAGCGCTCCTACTCAGGCTATAAGGCGGTTGCGGATCTTCTGAATGGGCTGGAGGCGGAGGCTTCGAAGAAAATTCTCGACCGAGTCGAAACCGAATCGCCAGAGACGGCGATCCACGTGCGCAATCTGATGTTCACCTTCGACGATCTGCTGAATGTACCGGGAGCAAGCGTGCGCGATCTGGTAGCCGGGGTCGACCGGCGGCAGCTTGCGCTGGCGATGAAGGGAACTAAGGACGAGCTGCGCGCTCATATCTACAAGGCTATGTCGACGCGCGCGGCAGAGATGCTGCAGGAAGAGATTGAAGTGATGGGTCCTGTTCGGTCGCGCGAGGTGATGCAGGCGCAGCAAAGCATTCTAGCGATCGCGCGGCGCATGGAAGCCGCTGGCCAGATCATTCTCAAATTGGAGCAGGGCGACAGTCTGATGGTCTAGGTGAGCTCCTGATCACCGTCGCATACACAAGGATGAAGATGGACGCAGAGATTCGAAGGCTGACATACGTGCCGCGATTTGCCGGATCGAAATCCGGAAGCGGAACAATGCCCGCGGGGCCATTCATTGGCCAGTTGCCATCATTGTTACGCAACGATGAACTCACGAAACAGCACGCAAAAATTACCGATGTGCTGCTGGAGGCTCGTCTGATCGAGCTTGAACGCGAGCGGACGGAGAGCGAGCGCCATCATCGTGAGGCACTGGCCGCCGCACATCAGAAGGCCGCAGAAGAACTGGCCATCGCGCTGAACGAGCAAAAGGAAAAGATGGAGCAGGAACATGCGAACGAAGTTCATTCCGCAGTGAGCGCATTTCAAGAGTCGCAGCGCAGGTATTTCGTCGACGCCGAGGCCGCGGTGGTGCGGCTCGCACTCGGCATTGCCGGCCGAGTGTTACACCGCGAGGCACAGATGGATCCGTTGCTGCTGCGAGGAGCGGTACGGGTGGCACTCGAAGATATGCAGCAAAGCACAACCTGCGTGTTGGAAGTGGCTCCAGAAAAGGCGGAGGCCTGGGGCGGATGGCTCGCCGGTGCCGGGATGCTCGCACGGGTGCAGGTTCGTACCAAGGAGGATGCTGCACCGGGCCATTGCCTGCTGGAGATCGGTGCCAGCACTGCCGATCTGAGCGTCGCTGTGCAACTGGCTGAAATCGAGCGTGGCTTCTTCGATCTCCTGCAGAGCCGTCCAACGGCAGACGATGGCGAGGCGAAGAAGGGATGACACCCGCGCTTGTCGATGCTCTGGACAGCTATCTGCGCCGGCGACACGCATGGCGATGGGGCGGGAATGTGCTCGATGCGACTGGGCAGAGCATGGAGTGTGCCGGCCCGCTGTGCCGCATCGGTGACTGCTGCGAGATCGTAGACGCCGCCGGGAGACGCTATGCGGGTGAGGTTATCGGCTTTCGTGGGCAGCGTGTGCTGGCGATGCCGCTCGACGGAATCGAAGGCATACGCCATGGCGATGCGGTGATCGGCCTGGGCCAGGCACCGGATTTCCCAGCCGGCGAGGGACTGATCGGCAGGGTGCTGGATGCTGTCGGCAATCCCTTAGATGATGGCGGACCACTTCACGTGATCGGGCGAGAGCCAGTCCATCGCGCGCCACCTGCCGCGATGGATCGCATTCCCATTCGCCAACCACTTTCGACCGGCGTGCGCGCCCTTGACGCGATGCTGACTGTGGGTCTCGGTCAGCGCATCGGCATCTTTGGCGGCTCTGGAGTCGGAAAGAGCACGCTCATCGGCATGATGACACGCAATACGTCAGCGGATGTGGTGGTCGTGGGTCTGGTAGGAGAGCGTGGGCGAGAGGTTGGCGAGTTTCTTACGGATGCATTAGGCGAAGAAGGCCGGCGGCGCGCGGTGGTGATTGTGTCGACGTCGGACCAATCGCCGCTGTTACGGATGCGCGCGGCGTTGGCGGCAACCAGCGTTGCGGAGAACTTTGCCGCCGCGGGCAAGGATGTCCTGCTGGTTCTGGATTCCTTGACGCGCTTTGCAATGGCGGCGCGCGATGTGGGACTGGCGGCGGGTGAGCCACCCACCGCGAAGGGATACACACCATCGGTCTTCAATCGCGTCGCGAAGCTGGTGGAGCGTGCCGGCCGCTTCCGGCGCGGCAGCATCACCGCGTTCTACACAGTGTTAATGGAGGGAGACGACCAGCAGGATCCTGTGGTGGATGCTGTCCGCTCTTTCGTGGACGGCCACGTGATGCTCTCGAGGTCGCTGGCATCGGAGGGCTGGTATCCGCCGATTCACGTGCTGGATTCGATCAGCCGCTTGATGCCTGCGATCGCTTCGGTCGAACACCTGCAGGCGGCAAGGGCGCTTCGCCGATCCATGGCATTGTATGACCGCGCGTCCGATTTGATTCGTATCGGCGCGTACAAGGCCGGCACAGATGCAGACCTGGATCGCGCCATTGCCCTGCAGCCCATGATCCGGGAATTGCTGACACAGAACGCTGAGCAGAGGACGTCTCTCGAGGAAACAGTGGAGACGTTGCTTCAGGTGCCCTCCGCGTGAACGTTCGACAACCGATGAAGAGATTGCTTGCGTTGCGTGCTCTGGAGGAGGAACGCGAAGAAACGGAGCTGCGCAAGCAACGCCAGACCAGGCAGGGATGCCTTGACGCGCTCAAGGCATCCGAAGCCAGGAAGTCTCTCGCATTGCAGGCCCTGCATATGGCGCTTGATTCGGGCGATCGCGCGGCGGCCATTTCCGCAGAGATGGCACTCGCCTGTGGTCCGATGGAACGCCACATCTTGCAGCGCCGTCTCACACAACTGGATGCAATGGTGGAAGCGGCCACCGCCGCATGGCAGAGTTCGCGAGTGCGGCGTTTACAAATGGAAACGCTTGTTCAGAAAGCGGAGAGCCACCTCCGCAGAGAAACACAGACGCGCGAGCAAAAAGGACTCGATGGGTGGTTTCTCTCGTCTCGACCGCGACGATGGGCAGCAGAGCGAGATGAGAATTTTCAAAGAGAAGCGCCGCACTCAGCAGAACGAAATGGCACAGCGCGTGCAGATAGCGTTCTCGAATGAAGCTGCGTCTCCAATGCGCGGACATGTTGCCAGCATCGACCAAGCCGGGTCTCGAAGACTTCCATGGCAAAGGGGCATTTGGCACAGCGATGGAAGAGGTGATGGCGGCGTCTGCCTCAGGCCTGCCGTTGCGTGCCGAGACACCCAACGCATTGCTTCGTAAGCAGGCGCAGATCGGGTCGTACCCGGGGACGGCTGAGTCTGAGGAGGCAATCGACGATTTGTCCGAAGACACTCATGTGCCTCAGGAGGTTCTGGCTCCGAAGATTCAAGCCGGGGGCAAGTTCGCCCACCCGGCGGAACAGAGCGAGCTGACCAGCACCCAAGGTAGTCAGAATCCTGACTCAAAAGCTTATTCAGTCAAAGTGTCCCCACTTTTGGAGCAGCGACCACCTGAACGCATGAGAGAAGATCCTATTAATCAGGCGTCGCATAGGCAAAGCCCGGTGGTTCAGGAACTGCATGCGAAGTCACATGACATTGCGTTGATGAAAGGTTCATCGTCGCGCGCAATCCATAAAGCAGAGACGATGGGGAATGCACCCACGCATCCTGTCGACGGTCAAGCAGCTGGCGTCCCGCCGGTAGTTTCGCAACCGATCGATGGAGTCATGGGAGTCATGGCCATGCCCAGGTTGCAGCCGGCTGGACCCGGGTCGCAATCAGACGGATCACAGCCTTTGCAATCCAGTTCCACGGCCCTGGGCGGCCAGGTTCGCGGCCAGAGAGCCATGGCTTTGAGCCATGGTGACCTCCGCGGCACTTCACTTGCAGCGCCGGCGCAGCTAACGGCCGCGCAGCTTCCAAAGACGGCGGCTGGCCCGGGAGGCAAGATTTCTGAACCGGTCCCTGCGGATACCAACCCGGTGAGTCTCACGAAGCCGCACGCTTCCTCGCCGTCGATCGGAAGGGCGCATACGGATGGCGTCGTGGCGCCAAATCAGGCCTTCCGTCCGCAAGCTGCGCATGTGGCGGTCAGTGACGACGCCAATGCACAGCAGACTGATGCACGAGCATTGAATACCGAGAAAAAGATAGAAACCGCCGAAGTGAAGTCCGATGTCAAGACTGGCGGCGCAGGGTATCCGGCTCCGATGCCACCGTTGGTGCAACATCCCACATTGCCGAATGTCGCACCAACGGTAATTCATACGGCGGAGAAGTCGATGGCAATGCATCGCCCGGAGACGAGCGCGACACAGGTACTGCAGAAGATGGATTTCGCCGGCCCTTCCGGGCCCGTCCAGTTGCGCATGGATGCGCGCCGCCTGGACGTCGGCGTGTCATCGGGCGCTTTGGGGTGGGTCGAGGTGCGGGCAACAACCGGGGCATCCGGCCGGGTTGACGCGACGGTGCATGTACAAAATGACGCCTCGGCCCAGGTGCTCTCCAACCAGTCGAGGGAGATTTCTGAATATGCGCGTGAACATTCTGTCCAGTTAGGCGAGGTTTCCGTTGGGGTGGGAACCGGAGACAACGCACAGTCGCAGTCACGTTCCACAAATACGCCCGATGGAAACGGGACTCGAGTCAGAAGGTCGGAGCGACCTTTGGCGGATGCAGAGCAGACGCATTATGCCGGGGAAGCAGTGTCTTTGATCAGCGTACGAGCTTAAACGGAGCCTGCTGATACAGGCTTGGAAGGAGATGAAATGCAAATTCCGGGAAGCATTCCTATGGCCGCGACGACGAGCAGCAATTCGACCGACGGCACGGACAGCAGCAATAACCAGGACAGCTCCATGATCACCGCGAACGACTTTCTCACCCTGCTGGTGACCGAGCTGAAGAATCAGGACCCCACTGCGAACACCGATCCAAATGCTTACGTCGATCAGCTGGTCCAGGTAAACAGCCTGCAGCAGTTGATCCAGATCAACCAGAACACGACAGGAACTACGGATCCCACCACGGCGACCAACTCCGGCTCATAGCTGGCTGGCGGCCGAACGAATCGATCGATTGACCAGAAAGCTGCCGCACTGCGGCCAGGAGGAAGTCATGCCATCTTTTGCAACAGCCCTTTCGGGGTTGGAGTCGAACAATACCGCGCTGAACACGATCGCCAACAACCTGGCGAATATGAACACCATCGGTTACAAAGACCAGACTGACCAGTTCAGTACATTGTTTTATCAACAGCTCAACGGTGGAGTGAACGGAGGCGTGCAGGTTGGAGTGGGCACGCAGGTTGCGACCACGGAAACGGACTTTTCTGATGGCGCCCCTACAAGCACTGGCCAATCGACCGACCTGGCACTCCAGGGCAATGGCTTCTTTGTGGTGGACGACGGTGGCCAGCAGGAGCTGACGCGCGCAGGAGACTTTGTGCTGAGTCAAAGTGGTGCGCTGCAGACGACCGACGGCGCCTCTGTGATGGGATATCCGGCTTCGAACGGCAAGATAACTCTGGGAAGCGGCGTGCAGCCTATCGTGTTGCCCCTGGGCCAGACGATGGCCGCGAAGCAGACCGGCTCTATGAACATCCAGGCAAACCTGGATGCCTCTGCGGCGGTCGGCACGAGCGTACCTGCACCGGTCACGCTCTACGATTCGCTCGGCGATGCGCATCAGGCCACTGTGACATTTACAAAAACGAACACGAATACCTGGAGTTACAACATTGCGTTGCCCGCCGGTGATGCCACGAGCAGCGCGGGCACGACCGGCACGCTGACCTTCGATGGCAATGGCAACCTGACAAGTCCAACCGGCACGGTCGGCGGCATCTCGTTTACCGGGCTGAGCGATGGAGCCTCGGACATGAACTTTTCCTGGAACCTGGGCGGCACCGGCACGGGAAGCGCGGTTACCCAGACTGCCTCCGCATCCAACGTGGCCAGCGCGACGCAGGATGGATATACCAGCGGTAGCTATCAGGGCTTCAGTGTGGATGGAAACGGCATCGTGAATGCGAGCTTCAGTAACGGTCAACCAGAGGTTGTAGGACAGGTGGCGGTGGCATCCGTGGCAAACCAACAGGGCTTGCAGGCAACGAATAACACTGCATACGTCGCGACTCTGGCCTCCGGATCAGCGGTCATTGGTACGGCAGGGAATGCAGGACGGGGGACGATCGAAGGGGCTGCATTAGAGTCTTCCAATGTGGACGTGTCGACCGAGTTTTCGGCGCTGATCGTCGCTCAGCGCGCCTTCGAGGCAAACTCGAAGTCAGTAACCACCTTCGATCAGACCACGCAGGAAGCCATCAACATGATCCACTAAGCCGCTTTGCATGTGCGGGGCGTCGAGATCATCCACGCTCCGCATTCCTGCTTCCGGATGGGCGCATTCGATGCGTTTTCTCCAGTGTCGTGTTTCGCCGTTTCTGACAGATCTCTAAGATCATCCGGCAGTCCGATGGCACTCCGCTTGCCAGTCTTCATCGGCATGGAGAATACAGTCCATCCTGTTGAAGGCGCTCCTGCAGAATACCGTCGAAGCCGGCATCTCAGTTCTTGCGCATCCGCCTCTTCTGCCATCACCGCAGGATGAAGGCGATGTGAACCCCACCGATTCTGAGCGCACGGAGATTGTGCCTTCATTTCCGACCCAGATCTCCTGCGAGGAAAGCGTTACGGAAGAAGGAACTCTTGTCCTTCCCGAGCATCTCCGGCAGATCCCATTTCGACTTGAACTTCGCGTACCTCTTTCGCACTTCACGCTTCGTGACCTGCAGCAGCTCGAACCGGGTGCCTTGCTGGCGACGGAGCATCTGTCGGTGCGCGACCTTGTTCTTACCGCGGCCGGCGAGCGGTTGCTGCTGGTAGAGCTTGAGGCGGTCGAGCAGCAGATAGCGGCACGCGTCAAACGGCTGGCGTGGCGGCACAAGTGGCGGAGGAAGGCATGACATCCCTTCAAGCGTGGCTAAGCAAACCGCGCGCTACCGTCCGTGTAGACCGTGCCGTCCCCTGGACTGCCTGGATGAGAGTCCTGCGGCGTCCTTTCAGCGGCAGACATGCCGATGCGCGCCCGCGTATTGAGGTCCTCGATCGCTTGTCGCTCGGCGGCAAGAGGTCACTCATGCTGATCGCAATTGATGGCCGCCGTTTGCTGGTGGGAGTTGGCGAGAATGCCGCACCCTCGATCTCCACGCTCAATGAGGTTCGCCGCTTCTCCTCCTCGCGTCTCCGCACTCGCACTCCGCAGATGTCGCGGGGCGGAAGGGCGGTGGGTTAATGTCCCCGCATCTCGCAATGCTCCTTATGGAGCCGTCTTCGTTACCGTCTCTGCATGCGTTGACCGGTATCAAAGACAACAATTCCGTGCCCTGGACGATCGTCGGAATTCTCACCTTGCTGACGTTGCTTCCTGCCATCTTTCTTTCCATCACGCCGATGGTGCGTTTGCTAGTGGTATTTCACTTCCTTCGTCAGGCACTCGGGACACAGACGGCGCCGAGCAACCAGACTCTGATGGGGCTTGGGCTCATGATGACATGGTTTCTGATGCAGCCCGTCCTGATGGCGGTGAATCAACAGGCCATCCAGCCGTTCCAGCAAGGGCAGATATCCGGATGGCAAGCTGTGGAGAGAGGCGTCCAGCCGCCCAAGCGATTCATGCTGCGCTACGCGCGAGAGAAAGACCTGGCGCTGTTCGTCAATGCTGGCTCGGTACCACGGCCGAAGACACCGATGGATCTGCCGATGCGTGTCGTCGTTCCGGCGTACATGCTCTCTGAGCTGAAGGCTGGTTTTCAGATCGGCGCCATCCTCTTCCTGCCGTTTCTGCTAGTCGATCTGGTCGTCGCATCGATCACGACGTCCATCGGCATGCTGCAGCTGCCGCCCGTGACCATCTCCACTCCGTTGAAGATCCTGCTTTTCGTCATGGTCGACGGTTGGAATCTTCTGGCTGATTCGCTGCTCAAGAGCTTTTCATAAACAGGCAAGGAGAACCCAGCATGACCGCCGACCAAGTTGCGGAACTGATGCGGATGACGTTGCGCGAGGCGCTGATCCTGAGCGCGCCGATCCTGGTTGTAGCTGCCATCTCGAGTCTGTTGATCAGCTTGGTACAGACGCTGACCTCCATACAAGACCAGACGCTATCCACCGTGCCGCGTCTGCTGATTGTCTCTGCTGTCTTGCTGGCCGGAATGCCGTGGTTCCTTCACCGATTGGTCTGGTTCACCGTTTCGATTCTGAGCGATCTCCATCGGTTTGCGAGCTGATCTCGATGTTGACTCCTCCAACTGCAAATGCCGGCTGGGTTCACCTGCTCAAGGCAGCCCTGCTCGTCTGCATCCGTGTCAGTGGCCTGTTCGTTTTTGCCCCGATCTTCTCGTCGCAGGCGCTGCCAGCCAAGGTGAAGAGCGTTTTCCTGGTCGTCTTGACCGCTGTATTGTCTCCGGTGGCTGCAGCACTTCCGGGCTCCCATGTTGAGGTGGGACTCGAAAGCATCCTGGGCGAGCTGGGAGTGGCCGCGCTGCTGGGATTGTCGCTGGCCATGCTCAACGAATTGGCATCGCTTTCCGGACAACTGTTAGGCATGCAGTTCAGTTTTTCGCTGGTCAATCTCCTCGACCCCAACAGCGAGGTTCAGACACCTCTACTGTCGCAGATGCTCGGACTGCTCGAGATCACGGTGTTGCTGGCTACCGGATTGCATCGGACCATTCTTGCTGCGCTGCTTCACACCTTCCTGGTGGTGCCGCTGGGCTCTGGCCTGGCGCCCCGCGACATCGGCCTCCCGCTGGTTGGCATGATGAGCGGTGTCTTTCTCGCCGCTCTTCAACTTGCCGCGCCGGTGATGTCCGCAACCCTGCTCGCCGAAGTCGGGATTGCCCTCATGTCCCGTGTTTCGCCGCAGCTTCCGGTGCTTGCGCTGACCATCCCCGCGAAGACGGTTCTAGGGTATGTCGTGTTAGTGGGTTCCCTGGCATTGTGGCCGGCATTCTTTGAGGCCCGCTTCGATGGTTTGTTGAACAACGCGCAGCACATGCTGCAAGTACTTACGATCCATGCGTCGTAGTCCAACGCCAGAAGAGGATTCGGGATGAGTAGCGAACGCACTGAAAAAGCAAGCCCAAGGCGCCGGCAAAAAGCGGAGCAGGAAGGCGATCGTCCGCGCAGCAGGGAACTTCTTTCTGCGGCGGCGCTGCTCGCCGGAAGTGTTGCGTTGGGCTGGGCGGCGCGGAGCTGGCTGCCGCTCTGGAGCGGTACGTATCAGGATGCTATTGCACTCATGCGCGCGCCGAATATGAGCGGAGAGGCGCTGAGCCTAACGATGAGAAACATGATTGTTGTGGGCGCTACTCCGTGTCTGCTTGTCATGCTGTCCGCTGCCGGAGCAAGTCTGGCGGTTGCGATGATGCAGAACCGCGGCATGCGTTTTCAGCCGGCAGCGATTGCGCCGAAGTGGTCGCGGCTGAATCCGGTCGAAAATGTAAAACATCTCTTCACGACACGTGCGCTGGCGCGTCTCGGGAAATCCCTGATCCCAGTGGCTCTGTTATCGGTTCAGCTGGTTCACTTCATAGCGGCGCTCACTGCGATGCCTGTGTTCAGCCTTACGCGTCTGCCACAGGTGTTCAGCGATGCCTATGAGCTGCTCGTGAATACGGCGTGGATCATGCTGGCGTGGTCCCTGGTGGATTATGTCGTCGAGTGGCGGCAGTGGGAGAGCCGCCTGAAGATGAGCAAGCAGGAGATGCGCGAGGAGTTCAAGGAGACAGAAGGCAATCCGCAGATGAAGGGCCGCATCCGCTCACTGCAGCGGCAGATGCGCCGGCGCATCCTGCAGGCCGATGTGAAGAAGGCAAGCGTGGTGATCACAAATCCGACGCACTATGCTGTAGCGCTTTCCTTCGACATGAGCACGATGGAGGCGCCGAAGGTGCTGGCGAAGGGTCGCGATCTGCTCGCTGCGCAGATCCGAGAAGAGGCACGGTGGGCAGGAGTGCCACTGGTGGAGAATCCGCCGCTTGCGCGCTCGCTCTATCGCGCCGTTGAGCCCGGGCAAAGCATTCCGGCCGAGCTGTACGCAGCCGTCGCCGCAATTCTTGCCTACATCTTCCGTCAGGAAGCGGAAGAACGGATGCGCCGCATGCACGAGCAGCGGCGCAATCAGGCCGCGCATGCTGCCGGTGCCGTTCCGCAAAGAACTTCGTCTGGAAATGCCTTAGGCCTCGCAACTAATCAGGAGACACGATGAGTTCCTCTGCCGTAATGACCGCGCCCACTGCAAACCCGGCGAGCGGTGCCACAAAAAACGGATCAACTTCTCCGATGTGGGCGCGATGGCTCAGCAGCATGCGTGAGTTCGCACTGCCCGGGGGAGCCATCAGCATCGTTTTTGTCATGCTGATCCCGTTACCGTCGCTGGTTCTGGATCTGCTACTCGGTCTATCGATCGCCGCGGCTGTGCTGGTGTTTTTGTCGGCCGTGCAGGTGCGCAAGGCGGTCGACTTCTCGGTCTTTCCAACGCTTCTGCTGTTGCTGACACTGTTTCGTCTCTCGCTGAATATAGCCTCCAGCCGTCGCATTCTATTGCATGGCAGTGAGGGCACAGCCGCAGCCGGAAGCGTGATCGAGGCTTTTGGGCAATTTGTCGTGGGCGGCAACTACGTGGTTGGCTTCGTGCTTTTCCTCGCACTGATCGCAATACAGTTTCTGGTCGTGAGCCACGGCGCGGTGCGTACCGCCGAAGTGACCGCACGATTTACGCTGGATGCCCTTCCGGGCAAACAGATGGCCATCGACGCGGATCTGAACGCCGGCATGATTGACGAGGCGTCCGCGCGCAAGAGACGCGAGGCCGTGGCGCGTGAGGCCGAGTTTTACGGTGCTATGGATGGTGCGGCGCGCTTCAATCAGCGCGACGCCATGGCGACCATTCTGATCACCGCGATCAATATCATTGCCGGCCTGCTGATTGGCACCCTCCAGCAGGGCGTGGCTCTGGGCGATGCGCTGAAGACGTACACCACTCTGACGGTTGGCGACGGTCTGGTCACGATGATCCCTTCGCTACTGGTCTCGGTTGCGGGCGGCATGGTGCTCACACGCGCATCTTCGGCAGGGGCGCTGGGTGCGGAGATCAGCTCGCAGCTCTTGGGGCGCCCGGCGACGCTGTACATGTCCGGCGGGGTACTGGGCGTGATGGCTCTGGTACCGGGCCTGCCCAAGCTGCCATTTCTATTGATCGCGGCAGCGTTGCTGTTTGTAGGACGACAGATTGCCCGTCGTCCATTGATCGCCGCGACGGGTGCTCCCACAGACGCTGCGAAAAAGGAAGACGCGAAGACTCAGGCCGAAAACCTGGCCGGGCTGCTGCGCATGGATGAACTGTCGCTCGAAATCGGCTTTCAACTCATCCCTCTCGTCGACGAAAAGCAAGGCGGCCAGATGTTGTCGCGTATCCGGACGTTGCGGCGGCACCTGGCGACTGAACTTGGTTTTGTGGTGCCGCCGGTGCACATCGCAGACAATCTGCGCCTTAAGCCGCGTGAGTATGTCATCTCGCTGCGCGGGGTGGAGATCGGCCGTTGGCAGACTGAGAGCAATCAGCTTCTGGCGGTCTCCGCAGACCCGCAGGCGCGCGCTCTTCCCGGCAAAGAAACGCGCGAACCGGCCTTCGGCGTGAGTGCACGCTGGATCGTGCCTGCACTCGAAGAGCAGGCGCTGGCGGCCGGATACTCCGTTGTCGACCCGACGACCGTCATCACGATGCATTTGTCCGAGCTGGTGCGGCGGCATGGCCATGAGCTGCTTAGCCGCGCGGAGACAAAACGCCTGATCGACACCCTGAACGACTCTCATCCCAAGCTGATTGAGGAGCTGATTCCCAAGGTGATGACGCTGGGCGAGGTGCAGCGCGTTCTGCAGCAGTTATTGCGCGAACAGGTATCGATCCGCGACCTGGGGACCATCCTCGAGGTGCTGGTGGAGGCCGCGCCCGCCAACAAGGCGCTGCCGCACCTGGTGGAGCTGTGCCGCCAGGCGATGGGCCGGCGTCTTGTTCAGCCGCATCTGGATGCGGATGGAGCGCTTCCGGTTCTGCTACTCGATCCGGCGATCGAAGAGGAACTCCAGTCCTGTTTTGGCGACGCAGGCCGAAATATCAACGATCGAAGCGCGCTGTCGGCTCCGGTGATCCGGCGCATGGCCGATTCTTTGAAAAGGCTAAGTGGGGGGGCAAGCGCAACGGCATGGCCCGTGCTTCTGTGTCAGAGTCCGGCACGATATCACATCCGGCGCTGGCTGGAACCGGCGGTACCTCGGGTGACGGTTCTGGCGCCAGGTGAAGTTCCGGCTGATGTACGAGTCCGATCGCTCGGAACCGTGCGCTAAACCGGCGCTCTGAAACGGCAAGAGCGAATGCACAGGAGCAGGTATGGAACAGAGAACCTCCACAAGCCACAAGCGTAGCCAACTGCCGGCGAGCCTATATTCGCTGCCGCAGGGACAGGCTCCGGCCCGACCCGCGGGCGGGTACGAAGAAGCGGCGCTTTCGATAAAGGGCGCACAGTCAATCGTCTCGGAAGAGACGCTTCGCGAACATCTCCCAATGGTGCGCTTTCTGGCCCTGCGCATTCACGAACGGCTGCCGCAGCAGGTAGAAATGGAAGACTTGATCAGCGCCGGCATTGTGGGCCTGATGGACGCGCTGCAAAAGTTCGATTCCACGAAGAAGGTTCAGTTCCGCACCTATGCACAGTTTCGGGTGCGTGGCGCCATGCTGGACAGTTTGCGTTCCCTGGACTGGGGACCGCGTGATCTGCGCCGCAAAGGGCGCGCCGTGGAAGAGGCGATTCGCTCCCTGAGCACGAGGCTCGGAAAGGCTCCGACCGAGCATGAAGTCGCCAAAGAGATGGGGCTGGACCTGAATGCATACCAGCAGCTTCTCGGCGAGCTATCGGGTCTCGACCTAGGCAGCCTCAACGTGATGCCGGCTGACGATGCAGGGGTGGAGGCGCTGGCGCTCATTCCGGCAGGCCCGGAGGACGATCCGTTCCTGCAATGCCAGGGAAGCGAGATGCGGCGTCTGCTTGCTGATGCGATTGCGGAACTTCCTGAACGGGAGCGTATGGTTCTGACGCTTTACTACTACGAGGAGCTGACGATGCGTGAGGTGGGAGCGACGATGGGGGTGGTGGAATCGCGCGTCTCGCAACTTCACTCGGCAGCCATGGCCAGGCTTCGCGTAGCCCTGGGCGCGCCAGCCTTGAAGCGTGCAGCTCGTGCATGACGCTTCGGGCCAAATACCGGACTGAGCTGAACTGATTGAAGGAGAGAGACGGTGGAAGGAAACGGTTTGGGCAAGCTGCTCGATATCGAGCTCGAAGCCAACATACGATTTGGCGCGCGGGAGATGTCTCTGGCAGAGCTATTGGAGATCGGTCCCGGCGCCGTGATCCCGCTGGATCGGCAGATCACCGATCCCGTGGACCTGATTATCGGTGATAAGGTGGTCGCCCGAGGAGAGGTTGTGCTGGTTCAGGGCAAGTTTGGCCTGCGTGTCACAGAGGTCGTCTCCGGGTGACGCAGACATTCGTCGCACTGGACCCGAAGAGCCATCCGCCGAAGTCGCGCCACTCGTTGGACCGACGTTTGCGGAAATCGGGAGTGCAAGTCCGGCTGGCTGCAGCTTTTCAGGAGCCGCGCGGTTCCTCGCTTTGAAGAGAAGTGGGCGTGTAGCGCCGTCTGCATGGAACGAATCATCGCTGGCGCAGTGCGCAGCCAGATAGAAAGCTGGGAGCCTCTTCCGGCGGAACGCGCATTGCGTATGCCATTGGGCCTGATCCTGCTCAGCCGCGGATGGATTCAGTCATCGGGAGTTGCAGGAAGCGCTGGCCGCACAGCGCCGCGCTCAGAATGGCCGGATTGGCGAATGGCTTCGCCGCTTGCATGGCGTTTCGGAGGAGACCATCACAAAGGCGCTCGGGATCCAGTGGAACTGCGCCGTACTGCCCTCGGGAATGCAGGGTCTCGAATTGACTCGGCCGCTCATCCCCGCCTTTTTGCGGAAGCGCTATGGCCTTGCGCTTCTCCGTCAAGGTTCGGATCGGACTCTATATCTGGCAGGGAAGCACCGTGCCGAGCATGCTGCAGCCCGCGCGATGGAGCATATGCTTCGCGAGCCCGTGCATGCGGCATTTCTCGAAGATAGTGTGTGGAACTCTGCGAACGCGGACGCGGCCGATACCACGGAGGTGCATCTCCCGGGCCGCGATGGCGTGGCTGCATGCATCGCCGAATGGATGGAGCGATCGCGGCCGACCCATGGGCGCTTGGTGCGCGTCCACGACCATCTATGGCTTCGGATTTGGCTTCGGGGCGGTGCGCGCCATCCTATGCGGACACGCGACATCGTACTTCCCTTGCGTAGTCCGGACACTCAAGACCCCGGGGCTGACTTGATTAGATCCTGCTAAGAATAGGCACTCCCGATGGGTCTGAAATGGCCCTACCGATGCAAGGAATAGGCAGCAGGAGAGCTGGTGATGGATAGCGGTTACTACGCAGCCTATTCCGCATTGCTGGCGCGCACCGAGGCGATGGATGCCGCGTCGAGCAATCTGGCAAATGCCACTACAAATGGATACCGCGCGCAGCGCGAATATTTTCGCGACGCGGTCGCCGGCGAAGGAGCAGCAGACTCGCAGTTGAATGGCGCAATCAATCGCTACGGCGTCCTGGGCGGCGACCAGGTCGATCTTGGCCAGGGCGCGCTGGTGAAGACAGGGAATGCGACGGATGTGGCCATCCAGGGTCAGGGCTTTTTTGCCGTCAAGACGGCCCATGGCGAGCGATATACACGGGACGGGTCGTTTCAGCGCACGAAAGATGGGACGTTGGTGGATAGTGCGGGCGATCCGGTTCTCGACACAGCGCACAAGCCGATCACCATGCCCAATGGGACAGTTGCGGTAGGCGCCGATGGAGCTGTTTCGGTGGATGGCGGCGTAGTTGGCCAGCTCGGTGTGTTTGTTGCTCCGGCAACGCAACTGATCCCGGAAGGCGCCAACTGAGTATCGCGTGAATGATGCGAAAACTCTGAAGGCAAGCCAAGGCTATTCGGTGGCGCAAGGGGAACTCGAGGGATCGAATCAGGACATTGTGAATGGCAGCCTCCAACTGATGCTGATCCAGCGTCAGGCCGAGATGATGCAGAAGGCCCTCTCCGTCTTCCATAACGACTTTGACCGTGCCGCAAGCGAAGACTTGCCCAAGGTCTAAGAAGAATCCCAGAGATATTCGCAGAACCAACGGGGGATAGAAACGAAATGATACGAGCACTCTATACGGCAGCGAGCGGGATGAGCGCCCAGCAGCTCAATCTGGACACGATCGCAAATAACCTGGCCAACTCGTCGACCGCGGGTTTTCGCCAGACGCGTCTGCAATTTCAGGACATGCTGTACCAGAACATGGTGACGCCGGGAGCGGCGCAGAGTGCGCAGACCGTTTCGGCAGGGTTGCAGATTGGCCTGGGCACCAAATCCGCAGCCACTGAGGTGATCATGACCCAGGGCGACCTGAATCAGACCAACAATCCGCTCGACATCGCGATCGAAGGGTCGGGTTTCTTTCAGGTACAGCGTCCCGATGGGACCACCGCATACACGCGTGCGGGCAACTTCCACCTCAATAATCAGGGAACCATCGTGACCGCGGCAGGCGATCTGCTGCAACCCTCGATTACGATTCCCCCGAACGCAACCGCCGTGACCATCACACAGTATGGACAGGTGAATGCGACTCTGCCGGGACAGCAAAACCCGCAGCAGCTTGGGCAGCTCCAACTAGCGACCTTCGCCAATCCGGGCGGACTCGAATCCATGGGAGGCAATCTGCTCCAGGCCACTCTCTCCTCCGGAGATCCGATCACGGACAACCCCGGGGGAACGCAGGGATTGGGCCAGGTGCAGCAAGGGTATCTGGAGGGTTCGAACGTGGATGTCGTCAGCGAATTCGTCGAGATGGTGCTTGCGCAGCGTGCCTATGAGAGCAATTCCAAGGTCATTAAGGCGGCCGACGACATGTATTCGCAAGTAAACAATATGTCCCGCTAGATCGCTTCAGGAGTGAATTGTGACTGTATTACGAAACATCGCCGTCTGTATCGGTACGCTTGCTTGCGTGAGTCTGGCTGGGGCATCGGCGATGCACTCTCCGCTTGAGGTTGAGCAGGCAGACCCGATCTCGGGCCTCAACTGGCAACGGGTGACGGATCCTACGCACCCATCAGCCCCGCCGCGGCTGATGCTCACGCGCGGTTCCAGCACAGCGTTGAGAGAGCATCGAGAACTGCGGCGGCCCACGATTTGCGTTCGTGCGGGCGACCATGTATCGCTTCACAGTACAAACGCCGGATTTTCGATGTTTTCGCTCGAAGCGACGGCGCTCCAGAATGGCGCGTGCGGCGCTCGTGTGCGCGCGCGTGTCGCAGTGACGGGTGCAATGGTGGAGATGACTGTCCTTGACTCAGGAGCGGGTGTCCTCAGCGGAAAGGCCTCCGCATGGCAGTGAATGTTGCGGGGCGATCGATTTCGCGAGGAGTCTTCTTCGTGGGCTTTCTGTTGATCTTTGCCTGCTCTACCGGGAACGCGTTCGTCCCCTCGTCGAAGAAGAGCAACCCGATTCAGGGCGCAGCGGACCGTGCGCTTGCCGACTACATTGCCCACGTGCGCCAACAAAGCGAAATCGAGCCGCATGCGATGGGTTCGATCTGGAGCGAAGATGGCGCCTTTACCCGCCTCACGTCCGATGTTCGCGCGATGCACGCCCATGACCTGATCTCCATTGTGGTGGTGGAGGCGCTGTCCGCCTCAACGGATGGCTCGGTCAAAAACTCCAGGAGTTCCAGCGCCAGCTCGCAGATCGCCGCGCTCTTCGCCAAGCTTTCCCCGAGCAATAGCATGCAGAATCTTCTGTCACAAAACTCCGCCAGCGCGCTCACTGCTCAGGGGCAAAGTGTCACCAACTCCACCTTGAACACAACTGTTGGAGGACAAGTGGTGAGCGTGCTTCCGAACGGCATTCTCGTGATCGAAGCGGAGAGACAAGTGGCGTTCAATCAGCAAACGCAGATGATTCGCCTTCGCGGGCTAGTGCGGCCTAGCGACGTGAATGCCAGCAATCAAGTGCTGTCGACCGCGGTCACCGACCTTGAACTGGAAGTAGTTGGAAAGGGAATTATCAATGACTACACGTACCGCCAGAACCCTCTTGTCCGCTTCCTGGAACGCTTGGTCGTTTTCTAGCCGGCCCTCAGCAGATCGACCGAAGCGAGCGCTTCTGGGAATGCTCTTGCTGATGTTCGTCAGCGTGTCATTCTCCGCATGTGCACAGATGGCGGGTGGCCCCGCAGGCCGCCATGTCCGCATCAAGGATGTTGCGTCGATCGAGGGGGTCCGCGACAATCAGCTGATTGGTTATGGCATCGTGGTCGGTCTGAACGGCACCGGAGACAGCCAGCAAACCGTCTTTCCTGTCCAGACACTCATCTCGACCCTGCAGCGCATGGGAGTGAACGTACCCACGACGGGTAGCGCGAATACGCTTCGGGTGCAGAACATGGCGGCGGTTTTCATAGCGGCGACGTTGCCCCCCTTTGCAGAGCCAGGAACCAAGCTGGATGTCACCGTCTCTTCAGCCGGCGATGCTCGCAGTCTCAACGGTGGCCTGCTGCTGATGACTGCACTCTACGGACCGGACGGTCGGATCTATGCGCAGGCTCAAGGCCCACTGGTGCTGGGAGGCTACGCTGCGGCAGCGAACGGAAATGCAAAGATCGTCAATCACCCGACCACAGGCCGTATTCCAGGAGGAGCGATGGTGGAGCGCGGCGTACCGCTCGACTTGTCCCGGCTTCCTTCATTGTCCATATTGCTCAACGACGCAGATTTTCGGACGGCGGAACGCATGGCCGACGCGATCAACGTCGAATTGAAGCGTCCTCTGGCGCATGCCGCAGATAGCCGTCGCGTTGATTTGCATCCCCAGCCCGGGGAGGACCTGCCCGCGTTGCTGGCTCGCGTGGAAGCGGTCGAGATCGAGACCTTTCCGCGTGCCAAGGTGGTGGTGAATGAGCGCACCGGAACGGTGGTGATTGGTGGTGATGTCCGGCTGCAGCCAGTATCGATTCTGCATGGCGGACTGGTCGTGAATGTGGTCAGCGATTTTGCTGTCTCTCAGCCTGGACCGCTCAGCAACGGAACGACGCAGACCGTACAGGAGACTCGCGTCGACGCGCAGGATAAGCCGGTGAACCAGATCGTGCTGAAGCGAGGCGCGACCGTCGACGACCTGGTCCAGGAACTGCAGGGCATTGGCGCGACTGCACGCGATGTGATCTCGATATTGCAGGCGATGAAAGAGGCTGGGGCTCTCGAAGCCGAGTTGGAGGTTCTCTAGATGCATCTTGCGAAGGTGGAATCACAGGGCCTGACGCTGCAGAGCACGCCCGGGGCTGCGGCCCAGACGAAGAATCCCAAACTTGAGCGCTCCGCGCATGAGTTTGAAGCAAGCCTGATGGCGGAACTATTGAAGCCACTGCAGGAGAGCGATGGCCTCACTGGCGAAGACAGCGAGAGTGGCGTCGGGAGCGAAGGCGCTCTGTCTGGCTTCGCCTCGGAATCGCTGGCGCGGGCGATCTCCGAGCGAGGCGGATTCGGCATCGCCGACCGGATTCTCCATCAATTCGAGTCCACCAGCAATGGTGCACAAAAGAAATCGAAGGGCGGTCCCCTCCAGCAAGGCCTCAAGCTTTCCGGATCCCGGCCGATATAGCTTGCGAGGGAGGTCCATCCATGGACGTACGCGATCGTTCTACCTACACATCAAGCTTGGAGAGCCTCGGCATTGAAGCGCCATCACGGCCGCGGCCGGACGGTCCGTCCAGCACTCCCGGGAGCGGCACGGCGAGCGCGCAAGACTCGAGCGAGCTCAGTCCGGCAGCTCAGGTTGTGGCACAAGCTATGCAGATGCCGGACGTCCGCCAGGATCGCATCGCTAGCCTGCAACAGCAGATTGCCGGCGGCGGCTATCAAGTGGCTCCGCAGGAAGTCGCAGACGCTATGCTGCGCAATCTGGCCGGCTAAAGGATTCTGGATGATGCGAGACGACAGGGAAGGCTTGTGGTTGCCAGCGACTGAGATTGAGCGAACGCTTGATCGCGTGATCGATGGACTTGCCAATATGGACGCGGAGATACTCATGCAGCTTGCGGGCCTCTGCCGCGATTGGGAGACCAAGGGCCGTCATCTCTACATCTCGAATGCGACGCACGCGCGCCTCTCCTGGAAGTTGCTGCTGCTGGATCGTCTGCTTCGGCAGACACGTATCAATCTGAATGTGCTTGGGCTTGAGCCGCGGCAATATTCACCTGCGAACGGCTATCTGAGTCCTGCCAGACGCTGAACATATGGCCTCTCTCAATCAAGCATGGAACATCGCAACGGGGGCTCTGGCAGCGGATCAGGCAGCGATCTCGGTCGTAGCGAGCAATATCGCCAATGCGAATACGCCCGGGTATACCACCGAGATAGTGAATTGGGGATCCGCGGATACCGTAACGGTGGGGGGGCAATCCGCTGCCGGTGGGGTCACACTGCAGGGGATCGCGTCGCAGCGCGATCGTGTCTTGAATCAGCGTATTGACCAGCAGACGCAGGACGAATCTGCCGCATCGGCACAGCTTGCCGCGCTGAATGATCTACAGTCGATCTTTTCCGGGGCGATCTCAGCGACGGGAAGCGATACGAGTAGTGGCGTTGCCGACATTGGCCAGCAGATGACGGCATTTTTTCAGAGCTTGTCATCGCTGGCTGCTGATCCATCGAACGCGAGTCTGCGAACAGGTGTACTCTCCGCGGCGCAGAGCCTGGCTGCGACATTTAACCAGGTTTCTGCGAGCCTGGAACAGCAGCGCTCGGGGGTGGATGCGACGATTGCTTCCGCTGCGGACCAGGTGAATTCGCTGACCAGCGACATCGCCAGCTTGAATGCAAAGATCAGCGCAAGCAGTCCCACTGGAGATGCGGGAACACTCGAAGATCAGCGGCAATACGATTTGCAACAGTTATCTCAGCTTGTCGGCATTCACCAAATTACGAATGACAACAACAGCCTCACGATCACGACGGTCTCGGGCGCGGTACTGGTGGCGGGCGGTCAGAGCGTGGATCTCGAGACACAGAGCTCGGGTGGGGTAACCCACTTGCTGCTCGGCGGCGTGGATCAGACCTCCGCTCTCACCAACGGCGGCGGCCAGATCGGGGGCGCGCTCGAGGCGCGGGACGTCGATATTCCGAACGCCATGACATCAGTCGATCAGTTAGCGTGGAGTGTAGGGACGGCAGTCAATACGCAGCAGGGGAGCGGAACCGACGCCAATGAAAACAGCGGCGCAGCCATATTTGCCTTAGGCAGCAGTGCCACAGGAGCCGCGGACGCTATCTCTGTCGCTTTGACGGATCCTGACGGCGTGGCGGCGTCCTCCTCTGGCGGCGGAGCCCAGGACGGATCGAACGCCACCGCGTTGGCTGCGCTCGCTTCGGCAGCTATTGTTGGCGGCCAAACGCCGACTGCATCCTACGCCGCATTGGTGGGCAGCATCGGTGCGAAAGTGAGTGACGCGACTACGACTCAGGCGTCCCAGAGCGCCTCCCTCACGCAGCTTCAGGCACAGCAAAGCGCATTGTCTTCGGTCGACATGAATGACCAGGCAACGCTCTTACAGACGTATGAGCAGTCCTACCAGGCAGCCAGCAAGGTATTTACCATTCTGAATTCGGTGATGTCGAGTGCCATCAATCTAGGCACCGAGACCGCCGTATCTGAATAGGCCATCCGGAGAGCAGACATCATGAATGTCGATCCAAACTATCTCCAGCAACTCGCCGCTGCGCTCTCCCGCACCACAGCGCAACAACAGACCCTGTCCAGCCAGATATCCAGTGGCGTGCGGCTCACCGGGCTGGGCGACGACCCAATCGCAGCGGCGCAGAATGTTCAGTTCTCAGCGCAGATCTCCGCAGACAGTGTGTTCACGCAGACGGCAGCGACGACTACGGCCCAGATGCAGGTCGTCGATTCGACACTCGGATCGGTGGTCGATCAAATCAATCAGGCTATTTCAGTTGCCACTGCCGGGAACAACGGCACGAATAATGCCGGTGACCAGTCCAGCGTTGCCGCGGAACTCACCAGTATCCGCGATGAAATCCTGGGTTTGGCTAACACGAGTTACAGCGGGAAGTATCTCTTCTCCGGAAGTCAGAACGGTAGCCCGCCATTCCAACTGGACAACTCCACCAGCCCTGCCAGCGTGGCCTATTCCGGTGACAGCGTTGTGAATTACGTGAGCACACCCGGTGGCCAATCGATTGCGACAAACCTGCCCGGTCAACAGGTATTCACTGCCGCCGGCGGCGACCTTCTCGGCACGCTGAATGCGCTTATTCAAGGTTTCTCGACCGGCGACACGGCAACAACCAGCGCTTTAACCTCACAATTGAGCACGGCACTTTCGCAGGTCAGCACCCAGCGTGCATCGCTGGATGGTTCGATCAATCGCTTGCAGTCTGCCTCTTCCTATGCATCGCAGGAACAGACACAACTGGTGGCGAACCAGACCAATCTGTTACAGGCCGACTTGCCAACCGTGGCGACGAACCTCTCGTCCAGTGAAACGCAGCAGTCCGCCCTGGAGTCTGTGATCGTAGCGTTGGAGCAGCAGGGAACTCTCTTCGATCATATGTAGCAGACGTATTCTTTATCAGCGCGAAGACATGAGACAGCCGCACGGGTGCCAGCCCTCTATACTGATGCCGGAGTCTGGCAATGCGAAGTGCGATGCGGTTCCTTTGGAATGCCACGCGTGGACACCGCCTGCGGCCATGGCGCAGTGACTACCTGCGTTGGCGCATTGAGACCTATTCGGGGCGTGAGGCCCACACTATCGATGCCAGAGAGTTTTTTCGGTTTGTATGGCGGGAAAAGGGAAATCTAGTCCGTTTCCTGGACTGGACCGGCAAACTCGATGAAGGGAAATAAGAGTTTGCGACCGCCTGATCCGTTTGTGACCGCCGACGCTTCGGCAAGAGGCTGAACGGAGCCTGCGAGTGCCCGATTTCCGAGTCGGGGCATGGCGCTTTTGCATCTACCTAGCGATACCATCTAGACTCTGCCGCGCTCATCTGCCGTATCCTTGCGCCAGAGAAACCCCATCCAGCGGGAGCAAAGCGAAGACATGGCGGCAGCGGCAGCAGCGGTTCCCATGACGGCGTGGAAGCCGAAGACGAATCCGTGGGTCATTGCCGCGACTGTTGCGATGGCTGCGTTCATGGAGGTGCTGGACACTTCCATCGCCAACGTAGCCTTGCCGTACATTGCCGGTGGTTTGGGAGCAAGCCGCGACGAAAGCACGTGGGTGCTGACGACTTATCTGGTGGCGAACGCAGTCGTGTTGCCCATGGGTGGCTGGGCATCCAGTGTGATTGGCCGCAAGAGATTTTTCATGATGTGCCTGGTCATTTTCACGGCCGCGTCATTTCTGTGCGGTCTGGCTCCCTCGCTAGGGCTTTTGCTGTTCTTCCGCGTGCTCCAGGGAGCGGGTGGTGGGGGTCTCCAGCCGATGGCGCAGGCCATCATGGCCGACTCCTTCGAACCCAGCAAGCGCGGCCTGGCGTTCTCTCTCTATGGACTGGTGGCCGTGCTCGCGCCATCGATAGGACCCACGATCGGCGGTTGGCTGACGGACAACTACAGCTGGCACTGGATCTTTTACATCAATATCCCAATCGGGATTGCCACCCTATTCCTGGTGCAGATGGTGGTGGAGGACCCTCCCTATCTGAAGCCCGACCGGAAGAATTTCTGGAAGATCGACTATATCGGCGTCATTCTGCTGGTGATCTCGATGGGTTCTCTCGAGATCTTCATGGACAAAGGCGAGGAGTGGGATTGGTTCGGTTCCCCCTGGATCAAGTTCTACGCCATCACCTTTGCTGTCTCTTTCCTCATACTGATCTGGTGGGAGGTCTGGGGCACGAAGAAGCCGATCATGGAGATGCGGCTCTACAAGTATAAGAATTTCGCCGTCTGCTCCTTCCTGATGCTGATGACCGGTGGCATTTTGAACGCGGCACTGTACTGCAGCCACAGTTCACGCAGCAATTGCTGGGTTACACCGCGACGATTGCAGGTCTTGCCCTTTCATGGGGCGGCCTGGTGCTGATCGTGGTGATGCCAATGGCTGGAATCGCCCTATCGCGTTTTCCCGCGCGCAACATCATCATCTTCGGGTTCATTCTGTTCGTCCTTGGATACGGATATTCTGCGTTGCGCGTGAATCTTGGCATGAGTTTCGGCTTTGCGTCATGGCTGCGCATTGTCCAGGTTGGAGCCATACCATTTGTCTTCATTGCGGTCACAACGGCGGCCTACTTCGGCATCCCCCGTGAACTGAACAATCAGGTTGCCGGGCTTGATCAATTTCGCACGCAATATCGGCGGCTCCATCCTCATATCGCTTACCAATGCATTCGTCGTGGAGAGTACGGCCTTTCATCAGGCGAATTTGCTCCACTTGGTGAACCCTGGCAATGCTGCGTACCAGCAGCGGCTGCAGGTGCTGACCGGTGCTCTCACCGGCCATCTTGGGCCATCCAATGCGCAAGGCGGAGCGGCTGCGCGCATCTACAGCCTTCTGCAGGCCCAGACCGCCGCGCAGGGATATGTGGATGTGTACTTTGCCTTGGCCGCGGCCTCCGCGATTATGGTGCTGTTGAGCTTCCTGCTCGACAAAAATAACCCCCGAGAGGGCGGCAAGAGCGAGATCGCGGTCCATTAGAGCATTTTCCCTGTAGGTGTAAAGCGGCCAACGGAGGCTCATGTGGCCTTTCGTTAAGGAAAGGCCACGCCGAGATGCTTTCGCCACCACACGGCATCAGAGAAAATGCTCTAGCTCCGGCAAGCCGGACGCCGTCGATCGGCTGTCCTCCTGAAAGCTCTCTATGTTACTCTTGGGGCAGACACTTAGAGAGTGGAATCGATAGAGAGCATAGAGAGGTAAGCGTGCTGGCAACAGAGAAAAAGACAGAGGTGATCTCCCGCTTCCGGACACACGATTCGGATACTGGAAGTCCCGAGGTACAGATCGCGATTCTCAGCGAGCGGATCGGCGAGCTGACGGAGCATTTCAAGGCCCACAAGAAAGACCATGCATCGCGCCGTGGTCTGTTGATGCTGGTAAGCAAGCGTCGTCGTCTTCTGAACTATTTGAAGACCAATGACTCCGCCCGCTACCGCGACGTTATCGGCAAGCTCGGCATTCGTAAGTAAGCCTGTACAGACCTTGCCCCTTTTACCGCACGCTTCCAGTGAGAGCGACGTGGAATTCCGGCTATTCCTTTTCCGGTCCAATGCCGCACGTCGCTTCCGCACCCTTCCACTCGCCGCCATGGCTGAGAGGAGGTCGCGTGCGATTAAATAACCTGCACCGCAAGTTTCCCATGGGTGCTGCGTGCCTTCCTGCCTGGAGCAACATCATCTCCTGCGCTGCACAGAAAACGAGGATTTCATGAAGCAACAAGTTTCCGTTGAGCTTGCCGGTGGCAAGCGACTGACCTTTGAAACCGGCCGTATGGCCAAGCAAGCCTCGGGCGCCGCTTTGGTGTCCCAGGGTGACAGCGTGGTGCTGGTCACCGCGGTTGCATCGCAGGAACCGCGCGAAGGCATCGACTTCTTTCCCCTCACCGTCGACTACCGCGAATACACCTATGCGGGTGGCCGCATTCCCGGCGGCTTCATCAAGCGCGAAGGGCGTCCCAGCGAAAAAGAGATATTGACTTCGCGGCAGATCGACCGCCCCATCCGGCCGCTCTTTCCGGAGAACTTCCGCAACGAGACGCAGGTCATCGCATTTGTCTTGTCCGCGGATAAAGAGAACGATCCGGACGTCATCGGCATCAATGGCGCGGGCGCGGCACTCGCGCTCTCGGATATCCCGTTCAATGGACCGATCGGCGCGGTGCGCGTGGGCCGTGTGAATGATCAGTTCGTCATCAATCCCACTTACGCGGAGCGGCATGAGAGCACGCTGAACATCATGGTTGTCGGCACGAAGGATGGCATCGTGATGGTGGAGAGCGGGGCGAAAGAGGTAAGCGAAGAGATCGTTGTCGATGCCATCGAATTCGGCCACGGTGAGGTGAAGAAGATCATCGCGGCAATCGAAGAGCTGGTGGCGAAGTCTGGCAAGACCAAGCGGGCCGTGGCTGAAGTCGAAGTCGACCATGCCTACGCATCCGACCTGGACGGCAAAGTGGGCGCGCGGCTGAAGGATGCGCTGGACACCAAGACGCACGCCAAGACCGAGAGCTACGCGATGGTGAAGGCCATCAAGGATGAACTGGCGAAGGAGTTGCCGGCCGATCAACCGGACGCAAAGAAGAAGCTGGGCAAGTACTACGAGGCGCTGCGCGAGCGCATCTTCCGCGAACAGGTATTGCAGGAGCGGGTGCGTCCGGATCGCCGCGCGTTTGATGAAATCCGACAGATCACGATTGAGACCAGTGTGCTGCCACGTACGCACGGTTCGGCGCTCTTCACCCGCGGTGAGACGCAGGCTCTGGTTACGGTGACGCTCGGCACCACCGATGACCAGCAGCGCCTGGAGACCTACGAGGGCGAGCAGAAGAAGCGGCTGATGCTGCACTACAATTTCCCGCCGTTCTCCGTCGGCGAGACCGGCCGCATGACCGGCGTCGGCCGCCGCGAAATTGGACATGGCGCGCTGGCTGAGCGTGCGATCTCAGGAGTGCTGCCAGCGCCGGACGAGTCGCCGTATACCTTCCGCATCGTCTCCGACATTCTGGAATCGAATGGCTCCTCTTCGATGGCGAGCGTGTGTGGTGCGAGTCTTGCGCTGATGGACGCTGGCGTCGCGCTCAAGGGCGCGGTGGCTGGCATTGCGATGGGCCTGGTGAAGGAGGATGAGAAGTATGCCATCCTGACTGACATCGCTGGCGCCGAAGATCACTACGGCGATATGGACTTTAAGGTTGCCGGTACGCGCAAGGGCATCACCGCGATGCAGATGGACATCAAGATCCCGCGGAATCACCGGGCAGATCATGCGCGAAGCGATGGAGCAGGCGCGGCATGGCCGGCTCTTCCTGCTGGACAAGATGGATGCCGAGCTGCAGGG
This sequence comes from uncultured Acidobacteriaceae bacterium, assembly GCA_963815025.1. Lineage (GTDB taxonomy): Bacteria > Acidobacteriota > Terriglobia > Terriglobales > Acidobacteriaceae > KBS-83. The sequence goes on from CAWFFD010000004.1 coordinate 1,018,596, forward strand.
CGCGCGCGAGACACGATCCAAGTTTGCACCGCGCATTCACACGCTGCAGATTCCTACCGACAAGATCCGCGATCTGATCGGGCCGGGCGGCAAGGTCATCCGCGGCATCATCGATGCGACCGGCGTGAAGATCGACGTCGACGACACCGGCCGCGTCAACGTTGCTTCCAGCGACGAGGTCGGTTTGTCCAAGGCACTGGCCATGATCAACGACCTGACGGCGGTGCCTGAGGTAGGGAAGACCTACCTGGGCAAGGTCGTTCGGCTGGCGGAGTTCGGCGCCTTCATCGAGATCTTCCCGGGCACCGATGGTCTGCTGCACATCAGCGAGATTGCTGAGCATCGCGTCAAGGACGTGAAGGACGAACTGCGTGAGGGCGATCAGGTGATGGTGAAGGTCCTCGGCATCGAGGGCAACCGCATCAAGCTCTCCCGTAAGGCGCTCCTGAAGGAGCAGCGGCAGAAGCTTGGGCTGCCTGAGACCAGGCGGCGAAGGCTGGAAGCGAACCCGCAGCATCGCGGCCGCCTCGCCAGGAGCGGGCCGATCGGCCAGCCTTCAGACCGTCAGCCTTCCTCGAACGCCAGCACCATCATGATCGAGGGCGGCGAGGATTTCGAGGAGTCCGATGAACCCATCGACGAGGAGAACGAGCCCAACTTCAATCGCGCCGATGACGCGCCGGTACCTGCTGGCACTGCACAAAACGGAGGCGCAGCCGGAGATGCGAATCGCCGCCGCCGCCGTCGTGGCCGCGGTGGACGTGGACCCGGCAGTGGCGGGGGCCCGGGCGGCCGCCGTTAGCAGTCGTGAAACTAGGGCTACGCCGAGTGCGTAGCCCTTCTTATCTATGCGCTCTATGCCCATGGCCGCGTTTCTCGGGTTGTCCCTGCTGTGGGGCTCAGAGTGGATGCTGACATCATCCCTGCCTGCGCAGCCGCGGCTTCGCGCTCTCGCGCTCCAATACGGAATCAGCGCCGCGCTTCTGTTGCCCTGGGTCATTCGCCGTCGTCTATGGCGTAGGTCGCTGCGTTGCATTGCTCATGTGGTCATTATCGGGACAGGTATTTTGTGCCTGCCACAAATACTGATCTTTGCCAGCAATGGGAAGCTCTCGCCGGTGCTCCCTCTGGTTGCTTTGGCAACCGTTCCTGTGCTGCTTGCCATCGCTGGCCGGCTCACCATCAGTCCCGCCGTCTGCGGTCTCGCCGGCGTTCTCTTTCTGTGTGACCAGGGTCTCTATATCGCAATGCGTCAGTGGCTGTGGCTGCTGCTTCCGCTCACAGCCGCCTGCCTGCTGGCGTGGGCACTTGCCGGCGCAGCGGTACATATGCAAGAAATATCGCTTGTCGAGGCTCTGTTTTTGCAGTGTGTGGTTGCGGCGCCGCTGCTGTGGGTTGCTTCTCAACTGTTAGAGCACGAGGCGTTAACTTGGTCGGCAACGGCTGCAACGGGCTTCGTCGTCAGTGCCGCTCTGATGACAATTTGCGGGTATCTGCTCTTTTACTGGTTGTTGAGTAAATTTGGCGCCGGGCGCGTGAGCATGTTGCAATGGATGCAACCATTGGTCGCAACGGCGGAATCCGTCGTGCTGATGCATATCAAGCCGGACTGGACGGTCATTGTCGGAGCAATCTTGATTGTGATCGCGATCCTGTGGGCATTCTCGAATCGGGACGACGAGGGGGAGTATTCTTTGAGATTACTCAAAGTTAGAGACCCTCAATCGGTCGTCCGCATCTCATAATCTCTGGAGTAAACTGCTCGCGTGGCTGCGTCCATGTACATCGTCGTGGAAGGTGAGGATCCCGGATACGACATCTTTGTGAATGGTCGCGCACTGGCCAGAAACGAAGATGCGCTGGAGAAGCTGGCGCATCGCCTGGGTGTGCGGCCAATCCTCGACTTCTTCTCCGCGGATGAAAACTCGATGGCGCTTCTCCTTGAAGAAGGAGCGGGCGACCCCGAGTGGGCGAAGACTTTGCCGCCACCGCAATGGTTTGCCGCTGAGGATGGCCTCATCACCGTCTGCACCCTGATAGATTTCCTCCGTGACCACCCGCTTGCACTGGGCAGTGAAACACAGGAAGTGTTGAAAGAGACTGAGGAGTTTGAGCGGGTACTGCGCAAGACTGCGCAGCATCACCTTCGCTGGCAGCTGGCTGTGAGTTGGCGTTAAGCACAGGCAACCTGGCGACAGCACACTCCCTGGGCTCTTGATTCAGCCCTTCCAGATTCCAAGCACCCGTCTTAACAGAACCAGCTCGCCCAAGTGATAGCTGGTATGGTCTGCCGCCAGCAACACTTCGCGCAGCAATGTCTCTCCGTTTTTGCCCCAGGGAATCGTCGCATACAGATTGCTGTCTGGAGAGTGGACGAGCGCTTCAAAGCTCTTCATATCCGCGTGAATGGCCTTCACCGTCGCGTCCCAGGATTCGTCATTTCCCGGCCCGGCATTCTTTGGCCAGTACCCGCTGGGCCACTCCAACTCGACATATTCCGAGTTGGTGGCGAACTCGAGGATATCGTGAAGCGTGATCCGTATATGCTCCATCAGTTGCCACGCGGAATACGGCGTGCCCGCCGGCCGCTCACCGATGCGATTCGCGGGAAAGTGCGCCACTGCGTCAGACAATGTCGCATGCGCCTGGCCACCTTTCAGCAGAGCGACCAGCTGATCTCTCAAGGCTGCATCTTCTGTCTTTGTCATATCTGCCCTCATCTCGAGCCGCTGCCGCGCCAGAGATTTTCTAGCAGATACGATGCATGTCGACTCGAGGAAGAAGCAAAACGAAGTTAGCCAGGCGAGGAAAACAGGGTATTACCCGAGGGGTAGATCGGGGCCGCTGCTTCGCTATCCAAGCCGAGGCGAAAATAGCGCGAGGCCTCCAGGCAGAGCAGCACATAGGCGGCATACTCGTAGCGCGGCTGCACCATGGGGTTTATCGCAGTCATCAGCAGATAGAGAAACAGAAGGTACACTGGCGCGTGCCGCAGCCGAAGCTTGCGGCCGAAGAACATTCCCAGCATCAATGCGGTCAGAAACAGAGTATGCATCTGCATGAAAATCTGGTCGCGCCAGTTGGTGAAGTCCTCAGACACGTAGCCATTGAGGAAGTATCCGGGTGTGGCGAAACGCCCCGTGACGTTCATCAAAATCTTTGGAATGGCCACGAGTGGAAAACCAAAGTATGCCTGAATGTTGTCCAGGAGGAGGATCGTGTGCCCGGCTTCGGCCTGTGCCAGCAATGCCGCGAAGAAAAACGGTGCAATGCGATAGACAAGTCCGTAGGCGATGGTAAAGCCCAAAACCGTCACCGCCACGCCCCACCGCCGTCGGCCTCGCAAGGGCGAGATTTTCGCCTCATAGGCCACGTATAGGACCATTACCAATACCTGCTGCCATCGTGCAAAGAGCGAAAGCACGAGCGCCAGGGTCAACCACCAAAAGCGGAAACGTTTTGCGTCCGTGTAGCGAACGAAAACAACGATGCCAGCCAACGCGAATATCTCCTTGTTCAAGGTGATCAGCGATGTGAGCAGAAAAGGGTTGGCCATCATCAGAAGCAGAAAAGTTGCCCGGTCGAACTGCGGCATGCTGCGGAGAATGCTGAGGCAAACGATAAACAGAAAGCTATTGAAGAGGGCAACGTTGAGGTCTGTGCGGAGGACTTCTGCCTCCAGGACCGGGCCGAATAGATTCGAGGAAGCGCTGGCCCCGGCTTGCTCCTGATCGGCGAAGTTTGTTGTGCGCACACCACTCGCGTCCCAATATGCAGTGGAATCGGCGGCGAGGGTAGGCCTGAGGTAGAAATTCGCCACCGGTGCGACAGCCTCGAAGAAGATGCAATAGGAGACGATCAGGTACACAACGAAGAGGCCGATGACCAGCCACACCCGGACGGGCCGGGGTGTGAAGAGACTGGGGGGCGCGATGGGCGGCAGCTGAGACATCCGGAGCTAAGACGATTCTATCGTCACATAAGGAACTGCGCCGCCCGCCGCGAATCGACTATGCGGACGACTTGTTCGCGAAGATATTCCCTAATCTGCGGATCTCCGCACCCACCCCACGCAGTTTCTCCTCGATGCGCTCGTAACCGCGGTCGATGTGGTAGACGCGGTCGAGGATCGTCTCACCCTCAGCAACCATGGCTGCGAGAACAAGTGAGGCGGAAGCGCGCAGATCGGAACACATCACCGCGGCGGACGAGAGCGGGGTCTTACCGCGCACCGTGGCGGTACGTCCGTCCACCTTGATGTTCGCCCCCATGCGCGCCAACTCCTGCACGTGCATGAAGCGGTTTTCGAATATGTTCTCTACCACGACGGAGCTTCCATCCGCTTGCGTAGCCAGAGCCATGTATTGCGCCTGCATGTCAGTCGGGAAGCCGGGGTATTCTTCGGTAGAAATATCCGCGCTGCGCAAATTGCCTTCGCTGCGAACCCGGATGGTGTCGCCCTCGATGTCCAGGCGCACACCGCATTCCTGCAGTTTGGCAATGACGGAGCTCAGGTGCGCCGGATTGCACTGCGTGACGCGGAGGTCGCCCCCAGTGATTGCACCTGCCAGCAGGAAGGTACCCGCCTCGATGCGGTCGGGATTGATGCGGTGACGCGTGCCATGCAGCTTGTCAACGCCCTGCACGCGAATCTCGCTCGATCCGGCACCTTCGATCTTCGCCCCCATAGAAACCAGCATCGCCGCTAGATCGGTGACTTCCGGCTCGCGCGCGCAGTTTTCCATAACTGTTTCGCCGTCGGCGAGAACGGCCGCCATCAGCAGATCCTCCGTGCCGGTCACCGTGATCTTGTCGAACTGAATGTGTGCGCCCTTCAGCCGTTCGGTGCGTGCCTCCAGATAGCCGTGCTCCTGGGTGATGGTGGCGCCCATCGCTTCGAGCCCTTTGATATGCAGATCGATCGGACGCCCACCGATGGCACAGCCGCCGGGCATGGCAACGCGCGCGAGCCCGGTGCGGGCGATGAGCGGTCCCAGGACGAGCGAGGAGGCTCGCATCGTCTTAACGATCTCGTATTTCGCGACCGGGTCCGAGAGCACACGGCAAGAGATGGAAGTGCGGTGCTGTGCGCGCCCGTATCCAAGCTCTACCTCAGCGCCCATGGAGACGAGTAACTTCCGTTCGGTCTCGATATCGCGAACCTGAGGGATGTTTTCGAGGACGACCTCGTCCTCCGTAAGGATGGCAGCGGCCATACAGGGAAGGGCGGAGTTTTTCGCACCTGAGACGCGGATGGAACCGAGCAGCGGGTTACCGCCGCGAATGACGAACTTTTCCATGAATGTGGGGACTCCTGCTAAACCATTTTCACTCCCTGTGCGCCACTGTACGCGTGACTTTCCGTCAAGAAAAAGCCACACTTCGCAAAAATTGGGCAACGACACAGCAACAATGAAAAAGGTCTATATCCCCTCAGTGTACGGATGGCAACGCTGGCGTCAAACAGCGTCAAGCCCGGATTGGACGGAAGTTGTAGAAGACGTATCGGAGTAGTATCGGCCTCTCACCAGCGCCGGCAGGAGAGATTTCGACGATCACCCTTACAGTTCCAGAACGGTGTCCTCAATCGCCAGACGCACGTTGCCGTCGGATTTGGCCAAGCGGCGCACGGCCTCTGGCTTGTCGACGCCGGCCTTCAGCATCACCAGGGCAATGGGAACGCTTTTCCCCGCAGACTTGATGGTTTGGACAGCGGTTTCACGATCTATATTGCAGGCGCGCATCAGCACGCCAATGCCGCGCTCCACCAGCTTGGCGTTGTGCATATGCACATTCACCATCATGTTCTCGTACACATAACCGAGCCGCGTCATGGCGCCGGTAGTGATCATGTTGGTGATCATCTTCTGCGCCGTGGCCGCCTTCATTCGTGTTGAGCCGGAGATCACTTCAGGCCCGACCTCGGCGACGATCGCGATTTCCGCAGCAGAGGCAAGAGCGGTGTTCTGGTTGCAGGTGATGGCAGCGGTGTGGGCGCCGCGACTGCGTGCGTAGTCGACCGCACCGACCACGTAGGGCGTGCGGCCGGAGGCCGAAAGGCCAATGACGACATCCTTGCGCGTGGGGCGGCGGCGCGCAATATCGCGCTGCCCAAGCTCTGGAGAGTCTTCATTCACCTCCACCGCCGAGGCCACAGCCTTTGGACCGCCGGCAACGATGTACTGCACTGACTGCGGCGAAGTGGAGTACGCGGGTGGGCACTCCGAGGCATCGAGCGCGGCAATGCGGCCGCTCGATCCGGCGGCGACATAGATCAACCGCCCACCGTCGCGCAGAGCGCGCGCCACGGCATCGATCACCAGGGCGATCTCCGGCAGAGCTTTTTTGACGGCGGTAGCGACCTTGGTGTCCTCGTGATTGATGATGCGTGCAATCTCGAGCGCAGATTTGGTGTCAAACCCATGCGACGCAGAGTTGACACTCTCCGTCATGAGTTCATGCATTTCACTATCGGTTGGGGTACGAATTGCCTCGTCGTCTTCAATGTTGGACATGCGGGTTGCCGGGGTCAAAGTAGCCATGTTCGTCGGAAATATCCCTTATGGGTATCTTACCGCGCACGTCAAAACGCCTATCGAAGAAAATGCGAATCGGGGTTACCGGAATTGTGACCTTCAGGTCCGCTCCGTACTGCCCGATCAGTTTTTGTGATCGCCCGCAAGCTCACTCCGGAGGGTGTCGTGAAAGCGCGGGCGCAGCTCGCGAATGGCCTGATTGGAGCGATCTGGCCAGGTACGATTTGTCAGCAGGCTGACAGCGATGCCAGCGTCCAGATCGACCCAGAGGGACGTTCCGGTGAATCCTAGATGACCGATCGACCGCGGCGAAAAGAGCTTCCCAGAAGAGGACGATGGGGTCGGCGTATCCCACCCGAGAGCTCGCGACGTGCCGGGTGGCTGCTGTGCGGGCTGGACAAACAGCTCGACCGCTTGGGTTGAGAACAGCTTCGATCCGGAGGGCGTGATGCCGCGTGCCAGGATGCATGCCGCGATGCGCAGTGGATCAAGAGCGTTGGAGAAGAGACCGGCGTGACCAGCGACGCCGCCCATCACGGAAGCATTTTCATCGTGCACTTCACCCTGGACGATGCGATGCCGGAAGCTTCGATCGTCCTCCGTGGGCGGGATCGAGGCGCGAAGCGCTGGTTCCGGACAAAAGCGAGTGGCGCTCATACCCAGCGGCGCAAAGATCTCGCGTTGGCAGTAGGCATCCAGTCGTTCGCCTGTGATTGTCTCGACGAGATATCCGAGGATCATGAAACCGATATCCGAATACTCGGCGCGCATTCCTGGATCAGCAGTCAGCGGTTGGCGAAGACATGCGTCGATCATCGCAAGGCGATCGTTTGTCGATTCGAAGAGACGCACGTAGCCGGGAAGGCCGGAAGAATGATCCAGCAGCATGCGCAGGGTTACGCGTGCCCGCCGTTCGTCCGATGCATGGGTGGACGCAAACTCTGGCAGCCAGTCTGCCAAGGGCGTGTCGAGTGCAAGCTGCCGGCGATCGTACAGCAACATAACGGCTGCGGTTGTTGCCAGCACCTTGGTCAAACTGGCGAGATCGAAAAGTGTGTCCGGCTGAACGCGCGCCGACCCCGGTTCGTAGGTGAAGTGTCCGACTGCCTGCGCGTCTTTTTCTGAGGGTTGTGCGTCGCTCGCGTCAAATACAGCGAAGGCGCATCCCGGGAAAACGCGATCGCGAACGGCCTGCTCGAGCAGCGCTGTCGCACGGGGAAATCGGCATCTTACGGGTTGAGTCAAATGCGACCCCTCATTGGCGGATGGTTACAATTCTCTTTCGTAACGATGTTGCCATGCCGGGCGGGTTACCGCGGGAGTGAAAACGCTATCCATGATCTTCCCGCTGCGTCTATAAACAGGGGGTGGGGGCCAGATTGATGAAATCGAGCAATGCCGCCGTCTGGTGGATGTGCAGCGCCCTCCTCCTTGTCGCGCCCTGCCCATTAGTTGCGCAGCAGGCACTTCCTCCGGCGCCGCCCGTGCCGCCGCACTCGGATGCACCAACGTCTTCCGACACGTCCTACACCGTGCCCGCCGGCACCAAAGTTCTTTTGTCGTTGAAGAGCGGCGTTAACACCAAGACGGCTCGTCCCGGCGATGGTGTCTATCTGGTTTCGACCTTTCCCGTCATCGTCGGATCTCACGTCCTTATCCCATCCGGCGTCTACGTACAGGGTGTGGTGGACAAGGTGGAGCGCCCCGGCCGCGTAAAAGGGCGCGCCAAGCTGCTGATGCACTTCACCACCATGATCTTCCCCAACGGGCAGGTCGTCGGAATCCCCGGAACGGTAGACAATCTGCCCGGCTCCGGTGGCCCCACAGTCAAGGGCGAGGAGGGCACCATCGAGCAAGCCAGCAACAAGGGCAAGGACGTGGGCAATATCGCCAAGGGTGGCGCCATTGGCGCCTCAGGTGGGGTTATTGGGGGAGCGGCCGCCGGGAGACCCCTCGCGGGAGCAGCCATCGGCGGTCTGGCCGGTGTGGCCGGTGGGGTGATCTACACCCTCCTCACCCGTGGGGACGAGGTTGTCATTCCGGAAGGCACCAGCCTGGAGATGGTGATGCAACGCCCGCTTGAACTTCAGGCTTCGCAGCTCGACGGAGTGGGTGACGTGCGCAGAAATCCGCAGTACATTCCTACTGGAGGGCAGGCGCAGCCACTTTCAAAGCCTGTGCATGTTGTTTGCCCGCCAGGTAGTCTTGGTTGCAATTGATGGAAGATCAGGAAGCCCGGTTACAAGATCCACATCCGCTCGATGTACATGCCCGGCGGACCCGCCGCCGCGCGGTCGCGGTCTGGGCGCGCGACATTCTCGTTTCACTCGCGGTGGCTTTTTTCGTCATCACATTCCTCTACCAGCCGGTGCGCGTCGAAGGCACCAGCATGCTGCCACGCTTGCACGATCAGGACCGCATCTTCATCAACAAGTTTGCCTACCACTTTGAAGACATCGGCCGCGGCGATGTCGTTGTCTTCTACTATCCCCGCGATCCCTCAAAGAGCTACATCAAGCGGGTGATCGCGCTGCCCGGTGACCGCCTTGAGGTGGATGATGGACGGGTCTACGTCAACGGCGCCCGCATACTGGAGCCGTATGTCCCGCAGCGTTTCCGCGACGTGCGGTCAGTGTCGGCGATCGTGCTGCCGCCGCACTGCTATTACGTGATGGGCGATCATCGCTCGATCTCGAGTGACAGCCGCGACTTTGGGCCCGTAGACCGCAGCTTCATTTACGGCAAGGCCGCATTCGTCTATTGGCCTACAGAAAAAATGCACGTCGTCGAATAGCGCACCGCTCGCGAGGCGTCAGAGCCGATTCATCGCCGCGCTGTCATCGATTCTGCTCGTTAAACCTGCTAACATCGATTGAATCCACCCTATGGAGCAGCGATGCAGGCTATCCTTGCGCTCGAAGACGGGCGCATCTTCCGCGGTGAGAGCCACGGCGCGGGCGGTGAGCGTACAGGCGAAGTTGTTTTCAACACATCATTGACCGGCTACCAGGAGATCTTCACGGATCCTTCCTATGCGGGCCAGATTGTCGTTCTGACGAACCCCCAGATCGGCAACTACGGGACCAATGCCGCCGATGCCGAGGCGCAAAAACCATACATTGAAGGCCTGGTAACGCGGGAGTTCTCTCCCGTCAGCTCCAACTGGCGCTCCGAGCAGGTTGCCGACGAATACCTGGAGCGCCATGGCGTGCCTGTTATCTCGGAGATCGATACCCGGGCGCTGGTGCGGCATCTGCGCATCTATGGCGCGATGCGCGGTGTGATTTCCACGAATGACTCAAGCTCCGAGGCGCTCGTAGCCAAGGCCAAAGCCCAGCCAAAGATGGATGGATGCGACCTTGCGAGCCTAGTGTCAACCAAAGAGAGCTACGAGTGGACGCGCGAGCATGCCGGGAATGCGGTTCCCGGACTTATGCCGGAACCGCCTGCGGACAATCTTCATGTAGTGGCTTATGACTATGGCATTAAGCACAACATTTTGCGGATGCTTACACGGGAAGGAATGCGCGTCACCGTCGTTCCCGCGCAGACCTCGGCAGAAGATGTGCTGGCGCTCAACCCGGACGGCATCTTCCTTTCCAATGGTCCGGGCGACCCGGAGCCGCTGCACTATGCGCAAGAGAACATTCGCAGGCTCGCAGGGAAGAAGCCGATCTTCGGCATCTGTCTCGGCCATCAGCTCATCGGCCTGGCGCTGGGCGGTAAGAGTTACAAGCTGAAGTTCGGCCACCACGGCGGCAATCATCCTGTGCAGCAGACCGGTACCGGCAAGATCGAAATCACTGCGCACAACCACAACTTTGCCATCGATCCCGACTCGCTCAAGCAGAGCGAGGTGGATCTGACCCACATCGACCTCAACGACAACACGCTCGAGGGGTTGCGCCATCGCTCGCTGCCGCTTTTCAGCGTGCAATACCATCCGGAGGCCAGCCCCGGCCCGCATGACTCACACTATCTCTTCCACGACTTCCGCAGGATGATGGAGGAGTCGAAGCGGTGACCCTGCGATCGCATTGCCTGCTGGCAGGTGCGGCGATCGTTTCGCTGGCAACAGGTGGCTTTACCCCGGCGGTGGCGCAACTATCGGGATCTGGTACCGGTCTGCATTACGGTCCGCCGGACAAAGGAACTATGTCCTACATCTCTCGCTGCCTTGGCGTAGCACCACCGCGCCCAATCGAGCTGTATGCCCGCGGCGGCTGGTACATCACGGAGGACCTGCGCGAGCAGCTTCGCGAGCGTGGGGGCAACATCGAAGGCATCGCCATGGTGTGGAAGCTCAAAGATCTACCGCGTGCCGTCTACCAGTGGAATCATGACGGCGAGTTCAATCGCGATGTGGTCGCCTGCCTCGATGCCAGCGGCAAAGTCACGCGCTCAGAGAGCCAGTACACGCCCGGCGACTCTGAGCCTGACCAGCGCTGGGTCTACATTCACACGCTTACCACCAACGCGCACCACGGCAACCTTATAGGCTCCGGGCGCTTCACGGACCGTCAGGGACATCCTCGAGGAAAGCCACACCTTACGCCCGAGGATCAGGATTTTATCGCGGGCGAGCGGGTGTATCACAAATGGACCGATTTCGATTTCGCCGGCCTGGTCGGCACGCAGGAACGCTAAGAGAGAGACATGCCACGCAGAAACGACATTCAGAAAATCCTCGTGATCGGCTCCGGCCCCATTGTGATTGGCCAGTCGGCGGAGTTTGACTATTCCGGCACCCAGGCGGTGAAGGCACTGCGTGCGGACGGTTACGAAGTGGTGCTGGTGAATTCGAACCCGGCCACCATCATGACCGATCCCGAGCTTGCGGACCGCACGTACATCGAGCCGCTGACCCGCGAGTACGTGGAAGAGATCATTCGCCTGGAAGCGGCGATGATGACCGGCATCGATGGCAAGCGCAAAGGCAAGTTCGCATTGCTGCCAACCGTTGGCGGGCAGACCGCCCTGAATCTCGCCGTCGATCTGGCCGATGCGGGCATTCTTGAGAAGTATGACGTGGAACTGATCGGCGCAAAGCTCGACGCGATCAAGAAGGCGGAAGACCGGCTCCTCTTCAAAGATGCAATGCAGAAGATCGGGCTCGACATGCCGCGCTCCTCGCTGGTGAACAACATCCGCGACGGCATGGACTTCGCATCGAAGATCGGATTCCCGGTCGTGATCCGGCCATCGTTCACGCTCGGCGGATCGGGCGGAGGCATTGCCTACAACCGCGAAGAGCTGATGGAAATCCTCTCGCGCGGACTCGATCTTTCCCCAGTCCACGAGTGTCTTATCGAAGAATCAGTTCTCGGCTGGAAGGAATTTGAGCTGGAGGTGATGCGCGACCTCGCGGACAACGTGATCATCATCTGCTCGATCGAGAACATGGACCCGATGGGCGTCCATACGGGCGACTCCATCACGGTGGCGCCCGCGCAGACATTGACCGATCGTGAGTACCAGATGATGCGCGATGCGGCCATTCGAGTGATTCGCGAGATTGGTGTGGAGACGGGTGGCTCCAATGTCCAGTTCGCCGTGCATCCGCAGACCGGCCGCATGACCGTGATCGAGATGAACCCGCGCGTCTCGCGCTCCTCGGCGCTCGCTTCCAAGGCGACCGGCTTTCCGATTGCCAAGATTGCCGCGCGGCTTGCCGTCGGCTATACCCTGGACGAGATTCCCAACGACATCACGCGCAAGACACCCGCATGCTTCGAGCCGACTATCGACTATGTCGTGGTCAAAGTGCCGAAGTGGCAGTTTGAAAAATTCCCAGGAGCCGACGAGACACTGAGCCCGCAGATGAAATCGGTGGGTGAGGTGATGGCGATCGGCCGCACCTTCAAGGAAGCGATGATGAAGGCGCTGCGCTCGCTTGAAACGGGCAGACGCGTAGGCTCGGAAACGATCGAGCCACGCCGCCTGATGCAGCGTCTGGTAACGCCACAGCCACAGCGCCTGGACTATATCCGTTATGCCTTCCGCACTGGCATGACAGTGCGCGAGGTCGCGCGCATCACCGCGATGGATCCCTGGTTCCTGTATCAACTGAAGGAGATCACCGACACCATCGAATTGCTTGGCGCCCACAGTCTTGAGAAGGTTGACGCCAAAGTGCTGCGCAAGGCCAAGCGCATGGGTATCTCCGATGCGCGGATCGCGGAGGTGTGGCATCTCGATTCCGCCACCGGCGCCGATGATGTCCGAGAGCTGCGGCACAAGCTTGGACTGAAACCGGTCTTCAAGCTGGTGGATACCTGCGCAGCAGAGTTCGACAGCGAGACCCCGTACCTTTACTCCACCTATGACGAAGAAGACGAGCAGCCCCCGACATCGAGGCGCAAGGTGATCATCCTTGGCTCGGGACCGAATCGCATCGGGCAGGGAATCGAGTTCGATTATTGCTGCTGCCATGCGGCGTTCGCTCTGAAAGAGGCCGATTACGAAACGATCATGGTGAACTGTAATCCGGAGACGGTCTCGACAGACTACGATACAAGCGATCGCCTCTACTTCGAGCCCCTCACGCTCGAAGACGTGCTCGCGATCTACGAGCGTGAGAGCGCCGGCGGAGCAGACGTTGGCATGATCGTGCAATTCGGTGGGCAGACGCCGCTCAACCTGGCATTGCCGCTCAAGAAAGCCGGAGTCAAGATCCTGGGTACGTCGCCGGAATCCATTGATTTGGCGGAAGACCGCAAGCAGTTTGGCGCGCTGCTCGAGCGGCTGAACATTCCACAGCCTCCAGGGGCGATGGCCACCAGCGTCGATGAGGCGCTCGCTGGTGCGGAGCGCGTTGGATACCCCGTTCTGGTGCGGCCGAGCTATGTGCTCGGCGGCCGCGCCATGGTGATTGCTTACGATGATGTTGCTGTCCGCCGTTACATGGCGGAGGCAGTCGAGTACTCGCAGGCCCGCCCGGTACTGATCGACCATTTCCTCGAGGCGGCGGTCGAAGTCGATGTAGACGCACTCTGTGACGGCAAGGATGTGGTGATCGCCGGCATCATGCAGCACATTGAGGAGGCCGGCATCCACTCCGGCGACTCATCCTGCGTCCTGCCGGCGGTCGATCTGCCGCAGGAGACGCTGGCTACACTCCGCGATTACACGCGGCAACTCGTGCTCGCGCTCAACGTGCGTGGCCTCGCGAACCTGCAGTTCGCCATCCAGCGCAGCCGGCAAAAAGGTGAGCGCGATCGCGTCTTTGTCATCGAGGTCAACCCGCGAGCTTCACGCACCGTGCCCTACGTTTCAAAGGCAACGGGTGTGCCGCTTGCCAAGATTGCATCGCTCATCATGACCGGTAAACCTCTTGCGGAACTGCTGCCGGAACAGGTTCGTGAGGGATGCGATCTGGATACCGGATCGCATTTCTATGTGAAGTCACCGGTCTTTCCGTGGAACAAATTTCCCGGGGTGGACACGGTCCTGGGTCCGGAGATGCGTTCGACCGGCGAAGTCATGGGCGTGGCCGACAACTTTGGTGAAGCCTTTGCGAAGGCGCAGCTCTCTGCCGGTCAGCGGCTGCCCTTACGGGGCACGGCCTTCTTCAGCGTGAACGATCGCGACAAGGATGGTCTTGTCGCCCTGGCGCGCGAGTATGTTCATCTCGGTTTTCGTCTGGTGGCGACCCACGGCACCGCCGATGTGCTGGAGCGCGCGGGGCTGACCGTGGAGCGTGTCTACAAGGTCAAGGAGGGACGGCCCAACATCGTCGATCTGATCAAGGGTGATGGCATTCACCTCATCATCAACACACCGCACGGGCAGGACCCTTTCTTTGACGAGAAAGCGATTCGCCGTGCCGCGGTGCAACAGCGTATCCCGACAATCACGACGATGGCCGCGGCGCGCGCCGCCGCGGAAGGTATTGCCGCCTTGCAGCGCGAGACGATTCACGTAGAGGCGTTGCAGCAACTGCATGCAGCACGTGCACTGGCAGCGCGGTAAAGAGGCAGAGATGCTACTTGAAGGGGTCTTCGCAGCGATTCCTACGCCGTTCCAGCCGGATGGCCGGCCGCACTGGCACCACCTGGAACGCAGCGTGGAGCGCTATTGCCGGGCGCCGCTCGCCGGGCTGGTCGTTTTGGGCTCAACCGGCGAAGCAGTGATGCTGAACGATGAAGAGACGCACGAAGCTCTGCGGGCCGCCCGCGGTGCTGCTGCGGACGATCGCATACTCATCGCCGGGGTCGGTCACGAAAGCCTGGGCGAAACCCTGAAACGCATCGACCATGCCGCGTCGCTGGACTACGATCTGGCTCTAGTCCGCACCCCACATTTTTATAGACCGCAGATGCGTCCGGCGGAGCTGCTGAACTACTACCGCATGGTGGCCGATGCATCGGCGCTCCCCGTGCTCCTCTACAGCATCCCCGCCTACACCGCCTATGAACTGCCTGTCGACGTGATCGGTGAGCTTTCCGGCCACGCAAACATTTGCGGCATCAAGGACTCGGGCGGCAAGCCGGAGCGGATCGCTGCCATCGTTGCCGCGACGGCTTCCGCGCCGCGCCGCAACGTCGCTGTTACGGCAACCTTCACTGCTGTCACCGGCCGCATGTTGAACACACAAGCGGAAGCCGCCGGGCTGGCCGCGTCCCTTATGCCTGCGGACGCCTTGATGGGCGGTGTCGGTTACGCCGCGCCTCCGCCGCCAGCCTTCAAGACACGCATGCGTGAGGTTGGCTTTCAGGTACTCGGCGGTTCGGCCCAGACGCTGTTGCCGTCGCTGACTGTGGGTGGAACCGGCGGCGTCCTGGCCATGGCCTCTTTCGCACCGCAGGCCTGTGCCGAGATCTACATGGCATGGAAGGATCGCGATGCAAATCTGGCAGAAGAGAAGCAGCAGCGCATTCTGAGCGCAGCGGATATTATCTGTGGGCGTATGGGTATTCCGGGTGTGAAATACGCCTGCGATCTGAACGGCTACTATGGCGGCTCGCCACGTCTGCCTCTGCTGCCCCTGAATGCAGCTGAGCGGGTCGAGGTCGAGCATTCGCTCCACAGCATCCGGCAGTGACGACGAACGGCTCGCCAACAACTCAGCGCCGCTCAGCGCCCACTCAGCTGTGACCCTGCGCAGTTAACCCCTGCTGCGTAAGCGGGCTGGACAGCACTGTCCTATACTAAAAAGATGGCGCGGCTGGCGTGTGATGCGCGCTTCAGACCGGCAGGAATCTCGTGTCTGGGGAAGGAATTCGCCGATGGCAACAAGTGATGTGACCCTGAAAACAGAGCAGCCGCGGGCTGCGGCCGGACGATCCGGCGAAGTGGTCAACGACTTCAGCATCCAGGTAGCCACGGTCAACGGCTCCGGGTCCCAATCCGCGAACAACGTCCTGCTGAAGAGCATCTTTGCGATGGGCGTTCCGATCAGTGGCAAGAACCTCTTCCCATCGAATATCGCCGGCCTGCCAACCTGGTTCACCATTCGTGCCAGCAAGCAGGGTTATATTGCGCGCAAAAAAGAGATCGACATTGTGGTTGCGATGAACGTTGAGACCGCGAAGGATGACATTCTCTCGCTGGCCGCGGGTGGTGTCGCCATTTACGAAGAAGCGGCAAATCTCAAGCAGTATCGCGACGACGTGACCTGCTATCCGGTGCCATTCGACAAGATCACCGCCGCGGTCTGTCCCGAGGCCAAGCTGCGCAAACTGGTCAAGAACATGGTGTATGTCGGCGTTGTCGCGCAGCTTCTGGATATGGATCTGGCCACGGTGGAAGCCGCGGTGCGACGCCAGTTCGCGAAGAAGCAGAAGGCCGCCGATCTCAACTGGTCCGCGGTACAGGCAGGTTACGACTACGCGAAGACGTCACTGGTCAAACAAGATCCATTCCGCGTGGAGCGGATGCACGCGAACGAAGGCAAGATCGTCATCGAGGGCAATGCCGCGACGGCATTGGGCTGCATGTTCGCCGGCGTCACCGTGGTGACGTGGTATCCAATCACGCCGTCGTCCTCGGTGGTGGAAAACCTGATCGATCTGCTGAAGAAGTATCGTATTGAGCCCAACGGCAAGGCGACCTTCGCTGTAGTCCAGGCGGAAGATGAGCTGGCCGCCGTAGGTATGGTGTTCGGCGCGGCGTGGACAGGCGCACGTTCGATGACGGCCACCTCCGGCCCTGGCATATCGCTCATGGCGGAGTTCACCGGTCTGGGCTATTTCGCGGAGATTCCCGCGGTCATCTTCGACATCCAGCGTGTGGGCCCCTCGACCGGTATGCCCACACGCACGGCACAGGGCGACATTCTCTCCGTGGCGTATCTCTCGCACGGCGATACGCGGCACGTCATGCTGTTGCCGGGGTCAGTGACGGAGTGCTTCGACATGAGCGTGGCGGCCTTCGATCTGTCGGAGCAATTGCAGACCCCGGTTTTCGTACTCTCCGATCTTGATCTCGGTATGAACAACTGGATGACTGAGCCCTTCACTTATCCCGAGAAGCCAATGCAGCGTGGCAAAGTGCTAAGTGCTGAAGACCTGACGCGTCTGGGCGGCTTCGCACGCTACAAGGACGTCGATGGCGATGGTGTTGGCTACCGCACGCTGCCCGGTACGGACCATCCGCAGGCTGCGTTCTTTACCCGCGGAAGCGGCCACAACGAGCGCGCGCTCTATACCGAGCGGCCGGACGAATATCAGCAGGTGATGGAGCGGCTTGCCCGCAAGTTCGACACTGCCCGCCAGATGGTTCCGACGCCTGTCATCGTGGCGAACGGCACTTCGAAGATCGGGCTCATCGCCTACGGCACCACAGATTTCGCCGTTACCGAGAGCCGGGAGCAACTCAAAGCCGAGTACAAGGTCGAAACAGACTACCTGCGCATTCGCGCGTATCCGTTCACCCGCGAGATCCACGACTTCGTCGCCGCGCATGACCGCATTTATGTGATCGAGCAGAACCGCGATGCGCAGATGCTGAGCCTGCTAAAACTCGATCTGCCGCCGGAAGACGCAACCAAACTGCGCAGTGTGCGGCATTACAACGGCCTGCCGATCGATGCGCGCAGCGTGACCGACGAACTGGTCATGCAGGAAGGAATCTAACCATGGCAACCACTCCTGCTACACCAGCACCGAAGCCCGCTCCGAAGGTGAACCGTCTCGGCCTGCCCATCATTGAATACCGTGGCGGCAAGACGAATCTGTGCGCCGGTTGCGGGCACAATGCCATCTCCGAGCGCATCATCGACGCCTTCTACGAGATGGGCCTGCAGCCCGAGCGCGTGATGAAGCTCTCCGGCATCGGCTGCTCGTCGAAGAGCCCGGCCTTCTTCATGAGCCGCTCGTTTGGCTTCAACAGCGTGCACGGACGCATGCCCGCCGTCGCCACGGGCGCGCTGCTGGGCAACCACACGATGAAGGCCATTGGTGTCTCTGGCGATGGCGACACCGTCTCGATCGGCATGGGGCAGTTTGTCCACCTGCTGCGGCGCAACCTGCCGATGATCTACATCATCGAGAACAATGGCGTGTATGGATTGACCAAGGGCCAGTTCTCCGCCACCGCGGATATCGGGTCTAAATTGAAGACTGGTGTGATCAACGACCTCCCGCCTATTGATACCTGCACACTTGCCATCGAACTGGGCGCAACCTTTGTCGGACGTTCCTTTTCCGGTGACAAGAAGCAATTGCTGGCCATGATAAAAGCCGCGATCTCCCACAAGGGAGCGGTGCTGCTGGACGTGATTTCGCCCTGCGTCACCTTCAACGACCATGAGGGTTCGACCAAGAGTTACAAGTACATGCAGGAGCATGAAGAGGCGATCACTGAGGTTGGCTTCGTGCCGCATTTCGAAGACATCACCGTAGATTACGACGCAGGATCGACCTATGACGTCGAGATGCACGACGGTTCGCACCTGCGGCTGCGCAAGCTGCACGAGGACTACAACCCGACGGATCGCATTCACGCGGTACAGGCGCTGATGGAAGCCCAGCGCAAGGGTGAGGTGCTCACGGGTATCTTTTATGTCGACACGCAAAAGCCCAGCTTTACCGACTTGCTCAATCTGGTCGATGAGCCGCTAGGCACGCTGCCGGAGTCCCGTGTACGGCCTCCGAAGTCAGTTCTGGACGATGTGATGCAGCGGCTGCGCTAAAGCATCCGATATCGCTCTCGGGCCCGGAGCGTACCGGCGCAAGCTTCGCGTCGGATGCCTGGCCTGCCCACGCGCCGGGAATCCTTGTATTCTCAAGGGGTTCGGAACACTTCATCGAGACACATGCTCAATCACCGCAGGATTGCCGTCGTGCTTCCGGCCTACAACGCCGCGAAGACCATTCAACGAACCGTGGATGAGATTCCGCTGGAGATCGTTGACGACATCATCCTGACCGACGATGCGAGTTCGGATAACACATCAGAACTCGCACGCAAATTGGGCCTTCACGTCATCCGGCACGACGAGAACCGGGGCTACGGCGCGAATCAAAAGACCTGCTATGAGGCAGCACTTGCCCGGGGCGCGGACATCGTCGTCATGCTCCATCCTGATTATCAGTACACGCCTCTGCTGGTCACGGCAATGGCTTCGATGATTGCCTACGACCAGTACGATTGCGTGCTGGCCTCGCGGATCCTGGGAAATGGCGCCCTGAAGGGGGGTATGCCGCTTTACAAGTACATATCCAACCGGTTCCTGACCCTGGTACAAAATCTGCTGATCGGGCAGAAGTTATCCGAATACCATACCGGCTATCGCGCCTGGAGCCGCGCAGTGATCGAGAGGCTGCCGCTATTGAGTTGTTCTGACGACTTTGTCTTCGACAATCAGATCATCGTGCAGGCGGTTTTTTTCGGATTCCGCATCGGCGAAATCTCCTGCCCCACCAAGTATTTTGAAGACGCATCTTCCATCAACTTCAAACGCAGCATCGTGTATGGATTTGGCGTATTGAAAACGGCGCTGCAGCTTCGCTTGAAGAGATGGAAGCTCGCGAATCCGGCATTTCTGGAAGACAGAAAAGCACGCCGGCTTCCGCAAGGAAGCCTCTCCCCTTCCTAATGCAGCCGAGCAGCGTGGTGCTGGCCACGCCCGGATCAACTGCCAGCTTCGCCGGAATGTTCCTCTCTTGCGCCTGGTTCCGGGAAATCGGAGTCGTTGTCTTTTACATCCGAATTTGAGGTACGGTGGCCAAGCTGGCCGGTGATGGATGGCCGGCTCGTTGTAGCCCGGGGAGACTCTTCTTCGACGACACCCTTGTGTTCGTCGCTATCGCGATGTTTGGTCATTGATCGGATGGGATGATAGCGTCGCGGCGTTGCCGTTGTATTCGTGGGAGGTTGCTGTCACCGGTAGGCGGTTGGCTTGGGGCTGATGCGGATACCCATGCCGTTCAGCTTGCTGCGTGCTTCGGCAGCTTCGGGCGTCTGCGGGTAGCGCTGGATGAGCGAACGCAGCTCCTGTGCGCCCGCTTCCCGCTGTTGCGACTGCAGGAGAGACTCGCCCTTGCGCAGTTGTGCGGCCGGCGCCTTCGGGTTGCCGGCGAACTGTTCCAGCACCACGTCGTATTGCTTCACGGCCTGAGGGTACTGGCCCTGACGGTAGGCGATTTCGCCCATATAAAAGTGCGCATTGCCGGCCAGATCGTCCTGTGGGTAATACTTGACCACGTCGCTGAACTCAGAGTTCGAGAGCTCATATTTGGCGGAGTTGTAATCGCGGAGCGCGGCCTGGTAGGTCTGCTGTAAAGGAGGCGCAGGGTTGCCCCCAGCATCGGTTGCGGGTGCCTGCGACGGGGCAAGGCTCGGGGGAGTTGCCGGCCATGCCGGGACCTGTGGGTGCCGGACCGGCTGGCTGCATGGGGCCGGTCGTGGACGGATTCTGCACATTCTGTAACTGTGCCTGCATGGACTGCAGGGTCGCATCCAGCTTGCCGATCCGCGTCTTCAGCTCATCCACGGAGTCGTTGAGCGCCTGCATCTGCCCGGACAGCTGCTGATTCTCGTTCTGCGAGGACATAGCCTGCTGCATTGCGCCCACCTGGGTCGTCATGCGAGTGAGGCTGTCGGCGTTTTGCTGCACCAGGTGGAGCAGAACGCCCATGCGCTCATCGTTGGACTGCTTCATCTGCGAGATCATGTCCTGGAGCTGGGAAACCTGGGTCTGCAACTCAATGATTTCCTTGGCCACCGCATGCGCGCGCGGCGGAAGGGCAGTGATGGAAAGCAGAAGGATAGCGGCGGCGGGAAGAAGAGATTTACGCATGTGAAGCCTCGAAAGAGCCTTAAACTCTCGTTCATTTTAGTCGCTTTACGGCAGAGAAAGGGGCAGCGCGACCGGGTTGGTCACGCTGCCCCTTTATTACTTTGGCACGAGGACTGTTTTGGTACTAGCGACATTACCGGTCGACAGAGAATCCCGCACGCCGGTTTTGCTGGTAGCACTGTTCGTTCGCCTCGGTGCAGAACTGCTTTTCTTTTCCGTATGAGACGGTGCGGATGCGATCCGGGTTAACTCCGGCGGATACCAGCGCCTGCTTCGCCGCATTCGCACGATTCTCGCCCAAAGCCAGGTTGTATTCCGTCGATCCGCGAGCGTCGCAATAGCCGCCAATCACAATCTTCAGCTTCGGATGAGATGCCAGAAACCCGGCATCCTTCGAAACCACAGTCTGCGATTGCGGGTTGATATCGTAGCTGTCGTAATCGAAGAAGATATCGGTCACGTTCGTGTGGAAGGTCGCGTCATCGACGGTTTCGCCGTTGAGGTCGCCGGTCGACGATGCGCCGCCTACGGTGACGTGGGCCGTCGCATCCGTGGAACCACCAAGGCCGCGCGCGACAAGGTGATAGTCGGTCGTTGCCGTCGGCGAGACAGTCTGGGTGCCCGCGGAAGGCACGGCACCGATGCCATCGATCGAGACGTCGGTCGCATCGGTGGTCTTCCAGGAGAGGATGACCTTGTCGCCGGGACTGATGTTGTCCGGCGTCGCGGTAATGGTGGCCGTCGGTGCGGCGCCGGTTTCAGCGGCTGGCGGCGGAGGGGGTGGCGGCGGAGCATGCTTCTTACCGCACCCGGCAAATGCAGCAATCATAAGGACAGCCAGGCAGGAAGCCGAACGTCGGCGGATACTCCAGGTACGAATAGGAAGCGGATTCACGGTCTCTTCTCCTCAATCAGAAACTGTAGCGCGGTCGAGTCAAAATGGCCGCGGAAATTCGGATAAGTACACACTTAGTAGCGGTGCAAGCAGTTGCAGGCAATCAGTTTATTCAGGTAACCGGGGTGCACACATTGTCCCACGCGTCTATTTCCAGCTCCAGTCCGGCTCGGTATTGTTGCCGTCATGGGTCAGTGCGTGCTGTTGCGTTCCGTCGGCCAGCATCGACCATATCTCGGAATTTCTTCCATTTTCTCGCTGAAAGACGATATGCCGCCCATCCGGCGCCCATGAGGGAAAGTCATTGCGACCGGCATCGTGCGTGAGTTGAACCCAGCGTTTGCTGGCGATATCCATCACGTAGATGTCCTGATTGCCGGGGGCTCCCGGGCCGTATTTACGATCCCATGCGAAGACGAGAAATTGGCCGCTGGGTGACCATGAGGGCGAACTGGCGTAGCCACCATCGGTAAGCCGTTGCACATTCGCGCCATCCGACTCCATGGTGTAGATCTGCGGCAGGCCAGTGCGACCGCTCACCCAGGCGATCTGGTTGTTGGTCTTGGGGTTCCAGCAGGGCGAGACGTCCGGTCCGCGGAAGGTGGTGACGCGGTGGGCTCCGCCGCCATTCGCATCGGAGACCCATATCTCCGGGTCCCCCGACCTATCCGAAGAAAAGGCGATATGGGCACCATCCGCTGACCACGCGGGCGATATCGTCGTGCCGCCCGGCGAGGGAAAGCCGACCATGCGGCCCAGCACCAGCGAGTACATGCGGATGGTCCAGCCGGACCTGCCAAGCGAGGAGAATGCGACGCGGCTGTTGTCCGGCGAGACATGCGGTGAGAGTGAGACTTCACCCAGGTGTGTGACCGGATGCTCGCCCTGGCCGTCGTAGTCCATGGCCCATATCTCTTTCACGCCGGAGCGCGAGGAGACGAAGTAGATCTTGGTTTCGGCGATTCCGTTCACTCCGCCGCCGAGGCGAAGAATGATCTCGTCCGCAAACTTGTGTGCGATCAAGCGCGCGTTGTCCTGGGTTGCCACTTCGCCATACTGCTTGCCGACGATGGCGGGCGCACCGGCCTCCTTGACGTCCACCAGATAGCCGTTGACGTTCAACTGGCCACCCTGCACGGCGAGCGAGCCAAGCGCGAGCATGGCAGCGTTCGCGGGCGCAGCCGACCATTGCGCGAGATTCACCTCCGCCGGTGTTGCGGGGGTCGCCGGGGGCGCCATGCTCTTCGGAACCATGTCGAAGAAACCGGCGTTCGCCAGGTCGTTGTAAAGAGTGTTATCGAAGGTAGCTTTAAGGACGGGTGTCTGCGGATCGGAAGAATTGGGCTTGAAATCTGCGGAGGCCATACGAATCTTCTCGACGCCGAGATTGGAGCCGGTTCTTACCCAATCCTGGGCGTGGGCGGGTGAAGCGAATGGCAGAAGCAGGAAAGCGGAGACAGCGAGATACAGGGAGGACCGTAGTCGTTGCAACGTCCTGGATGTTTTCACTTGGGGGTTATCTCCATCAGCGACCTGTGAATTCACAATAATAAGACACCTGCAGCGTAGAACCGTTGTAACCAGATGGTAGTGGACCGTAACTGTCAACACGCTGTACCGCCCGCAAGCAGGATTGATCGAGCGATGCAGACCCGCTGGATTCCCCAACCTTGACGTCGGAGGGTGCGCCGTCGCGAGACAGAGTGAAGTAAATGTATGCTTTCGCACCGCCGGGGGTGGAGGGATCTACCTCCTGTTTCAGCCAGTTTTCCTGAGTTTTGCGTTGAATGATCGCTACGTAGTAAGGAAAGCGGAAACCGCCGCCTCCGGTGACTGAGACCGGCGCCGCGGGTGCCTGCGCCTGCTGTTGCGCCATCGATTGCGGCAGGCTGGATTGTTGTTGTTCGCCAAAGTGCGCACGATCCTGGGGCTGTTTCTGAGGCTGCGGATGCTTCTGCTCCTCCTTTGGCGTCACATCCTTCTTCGGCGGTTCTTTCTTCGCGGTCTGCTTTACGGGAATGGGGATTGCCTTAAGATCCGGTGCCGGCACCGTCTGTTCTTTCTCAATCGCGGGAGCTGGACTGGGATTCTCGGTAGCCAGCACGTTGTCCGTGGGCTTCTGTAACTGGGGCAGAGGAATGGAGGGCGCATTCGACACCAGGTTTGCCTGGATAGCGCCATCGAGATTCTGTCCCCACTCGTTCCCGCGAATCCGGCTGTGCAGCCATACAGAGGACGCAAGCGCGCCGATGATGAGCAAGTGCAGGCCAAAGGACTCCGCGAAGGGCACTCCGAACGGTGCTCGCCTTTCGTATCGCTCCTCAGCATCCAGTGACATCGCTGCTCCTACTTCTGACCGGGTGGATTGGTGAGCGGTTGGGTCACGATCGACACATTGGTAATGCCGGCCTGTTTCACAGCGTCCATGACGGACGCGAAGGCGCCGAAGGGCACGCGCTCATCGGCGCGTAGGTAGATGATCTGCTTCGATGGATCGACGTTTGGATTATGCAGCCGCTCGGGGATCTCGTTGACATTGATGGGATGATCGCCCAGAAATACGCGCTGATCGCGATCGATGGTGATGACCTCATGCTGCTCGGTGGCCTCGCGCACGGTGCGCGTCTTTGGCACGGCCACATCGATGCCGGACTGCAGCACGGGCGCCGTGAGCATAAAGATCACCAGCAGCACCAGCACAACGTCCACCAGCGGCGTGATGTTGATGTCCGCGAGCGCCGACTTAGTGCGCCCGTCTGCGCTAGTAAACGCCACGGCCGGGCTCCTGCATTGCCTCGCGCTGACCCGCACGCTCTCGCTCTAATGGATCCTGCTGAGGCCGCAGCGTGATCTCTTCCATGCTGTTCAGCAATTCGCGGGCGAAGTCGTCCATGCGCGAACCGAACTCGCGGATGCGCGCGGAGAACTGGTTGTAGGCGACGACCGCGGGGACGGCCACGACCAGTCCCGCGGCTGTGGTGATCAGGGCTTCCGAAACGCCGGGCGCGACCGCGCGCAGCGTCGCGGCACCGGCAGTGCCTAAGCCGTGGAAGGCGGTCACAATCCCCATGACCGTTCCGAAGAGGCCAATGAATGGCGAAATGGACCCGATTGTGGCCAGCCAGGTCAGGCGCTGTTCCATGAAGGTGAGCGCTTCGCTCGATGCCGACTGCGCGGTGCGTTCGAGCGCCGTGATGTTGCGAGGCGGGCCGTAGCCTCCGGTCTGGCGGCGATAGGTCTCGTAGACCTCGTCAAAGACATTGACCAGAGGGCTCGGTTTGTACTGCTCCGAGATCGCGCCGATCTCCTGCAGGCGCGCTGCCTTGCGGAAGGCGCGAAGGAAGGCGCGGCTTTGGGCTTTCGCGCGGCGAAATCCGATCCACTTGCCCAGAATGATGGCCCACGAGAAGAGGCTGGCAATCGCCAACAGGCCAAGAACCGTGAGTGCGACCGGGCCGCTCTGTTGCAGCATCTCCAGAATGGCATTGCTGCTGGAGTGCGGAGGGGGCACCGGGGCGCTCTGGTCATTGCCCTGAAAGAGCAAAAGAATCGCGAAAAAGATCGGTTGGGCTGTCATCTGCGGCTCCTAGAGAGGGTAGCAGGAAGAAACCGTAGCGGATAGGGATTGCCAAGTGACGAAAGGGCTACTCCATGCGGTTATGGAGAGGGGTAACAGGAAGCGTATTGGCGTCCCAGCCTCTGCTATGCTCGCCCTCGGAAGAGCCTATGTTGCTGGAGTTGCGCGCGGAGAATTATGCGGTAATCGACCACGCCACCGCTGTGCCGGGTCCGGGGCTGAATCTGCTTACCGGTGAGACGGGCGCGGGCAAATCGATTCTGGTGGATGCACTGGCGCTGCTGCTGGGTGGCAAAGCATCGAGCGACATGGTGCGTCACGGATCGGAAAAGGCGGTCGTCTCCTGTGTCTTTGAGACTTCAGAAGAGGCGGAGCGCATCCTGAAAGCGCATGGCGTCGACCCCGGCGACGGCGAGATCCTCTTGCGCCGTGAGATCACCGTTTCCGGCAAGGGCCGTGTCTTTGTGAACAGCCAGCCTGCCACCGCAGCGGTATTGAAGTTGCTGGCACCGGAGCTGGCCCTGATCCACGCCCAATCCGAGACGCTGGCCGGCTTCGACGGAACCCAGCAACGCCTGCTGCTGGACCGCTTCGCGGGCACCTCGACGGAAGCGGTCGCTACCGCGCATGCGGCATGGCGCGAGTGTGCGGACAAGTTGCAATCGCTGGAGAGCGATGAACAGGAACGGCTGCGCATGGCGGACCTGTGGCGTTTCCAGTCGCGCGAGATCGAGTCAGCCGCGCTGCGCGACGGGGAAGATGGTCAGCTCGAAACCGAGAAACGCGTGCTGAACAATGCGGAGAAGCTATACGCGGCCGCCATGGGAGCCTATGAGCAGCTCTATGAGGGAAGCAATGCTGCCGAGGCATCCCTGCGTGCCGCGGAGCGCCATCTGGAGGAACTGGCGCGCTATGAGCCGCGCTTTGCCGACGCCGCGCATCAACTCGCTTCAGCGCGCGCCACAGTGGAAGATGTCGCCGAGACTGTGCGTGATTTTGGTCAGGGGATTCAGGCTTCGCCGGAGCGGCTCGCCGAGATCGAAGACCGGCTGGCGTTCCTCGACCGGTTGAAGCGCAAGTACGGGGCCAGCGTCGGCGAGGTGATTGCGTATGGGAAGGATGTTGCTGCCAAGCTGAATGAACTGGAGAACCGTGACACCGTGCTGGCCGATTTGCGCCAGCAGCTTGCCGGGGCGGCACTCGACTATCGCCGAGAAGCCGGAGCGTTGACGATGGCACGTGCGGCCGCCGCGAAGAAGTTGGCGGGCATGGCCGAGCGCCAGATCAACGATCTGGCCATGACGGCGCGTTTTGCCGTGGAAGTCGATACACACGAAGAAGAGGCCCACTGGACGGCCCATGGATGGAACACAATCTCATGCCAGATCGCCACCAACCCGGGCGAGCCGCTCAAGCCGCTCGATCAGATTGCCTCCGGGGGTGAGATGAGCCGCGTGCTGCTGGCACTGAAGGTCAGCGTGGAAGAAGGTGCGGCGCGCGCAGGCAAGGGGAAGCGCAGGACATTGCTGCCGCGTACGCTGGTTTTTGATGAGATAGACATTGGTATCGGCGGCCGGGCAGCAGAAGCCGTAGGTAAAAAGCTCAAGGTGCTGAGCCGCTCGCAGCAAGTGCTATGCGTGACTCACCTGCCGCAGATTGCCGCCTTCGCCACCCAGCACTTCGTGGTCGAGAAGAGGGAAGAGAAGGGCCGGACACGAACCACTGTGCGCAGCCTGGACCAGGCTGAACGTGTCGAGGAGGTGGCGCGCATGCTGAGCGGGGCAAAGAGGTCGGAGACTTCGCTTCGGCACGCAGAACAGATGCTGGCGGAAGCGTCCGGTATCTAGAGGGAATCCGCACCTAATATGGTGCAGTCTTTGCCTGACAAGGAGCCGCCGCGCCGGTATACTAGGGGATGTGATTCCTTACACTATCGATCCCCTTGCAACTGAGCCCGCGGTCACTGAACCAAATGCCACAAAGCGCGTCCTGCTACTGAAACCACGCGGTTTCTGCGCGGGAGTGGTGCGGGCGGTGGACATTGTCAGGATCGCCCTGGAAACCTTCGGCGCCCCCATCTACGTGCGCAAGGAGATTGTCCACAACAGTTTTGTCGTGAATGAGTTAGCTGAAAAGGGCGCGATCTTTGTCGAAGATATCGACGATGTGCCGGAAGGCATGCGCGTTATCTACTCCGCGCACGGAGTCTCGCCGGCCGTACGGCAACGCTCGAAAGAACGCGGTCTCAAGGTGATCGATGCGACATGCCCGCTGGTCACAAAGGTACATGTCGAAGCAGTAAAGTTTGCCAAGCAGGGTTATTCGTTGGTGCTGATCGGGCATCGCGACCACGACGAGATCGAGGGGACCCTGGGTGAGGCTCCGAACGTGACCCAGGTGGTTTCCTCGGCGGCGGAGGTAGTGTCGCTTCAGGTGCCTGATCCCAATCGAGTGGCGTATCTGACGCAAACGACCCTGAGCCTCGATGAGGCGCGGGATATCATCCAAGCACTCAGGGAGAAGTTTCCCAACATCGTGGGACCGCACTCGCAAGATATCTGCTATGCGACGGAAAACCGGCAGGTAGCGGTGAAGAACGTAGCCCATACAGCAGATCTGGTGCTGGTGGTGGGATCCACGAATAGTTCGAACTCGAACCGGCTGGTAGAAGTTTCGCGCAATTTGGACACGGTCGCGCATCTGATAGACAACTCGAACGCCATTCAGCCCGCGTGGCTGGAGGGGGTTTCGACGGTTGCAGTCACAGCCGGTGCGTCGGCGCCGGAGATTCTGGTCTCAGAGGTGGTTGCGTATCTTGCGGCTAAAGGCTTTGGGACAGTCGATGAAGTGGAAGTGATGCCGGAGAATGTACGCTTCGGACTTCCGGCAGAGATTGTGCAGGCGATAGGACCGGCCGCAGTTGCCGCCCGCTAAGGGCACTTTTCCTGTCCTAGTGGTGGTAGCGGACAGGAAAAACGGTTTCGTTGCGAAAGAGATGGCATGAATCGATCTGTGGATGAGAACCCGCTAGGGGCTCCTGTGCAGCAGATGCAGCCGCCCGCCACGCAGCCAAAGTTCGGGCGCATCGATGCCGGCCTGGATCAGGTTGACGAAGCCGTCGAGGCCGCGAAGCAGCACATCTTCCAGATGCAGCAAGAGGATGGCCACTGGGTCGGCGAGTTGGAAGCCGACGGCATGCTGGAAGCCGACTATATCTTCCTCCATGTTCTTTTGGAGACCACTGATGCCAAGGTTCGGGGGCGCATGCAGCGCGCGCTCACCGAGATGTTGCGTTATCAGAACGAAGACGGCAGCTGGAGCATCTATCCCGGTGGCCCGGGCAATATCAGCTTGGCGGTGAAGTGCTACTTCGCCTGCAAGTTGATGGGCATGTCCGCTGAAGAGCCCTTGATGGTGAAGGCGCGTACCTGGATCCGGGCGCGCGGCGGCGTCGTGAAGTGCAACACATTCACCAAGATCTATCTCTGCGCACTGGGACAGTACGACTACGATGCCGTCCCCGCCATTCCGCCGGAGATTGTGCTTGCGCCAAAGTGGTTCTACTTCAACATCTACGAGATATCCTCGTGGTCGCGCGCGATCCTGGTGCCGCTGTCCATTGCTTACGCCAAGAAGCCCTTCAAGAAGATTGCGGTGGAGCGGGGTATCGATGAACTCTTCGTGGGCGGACGTGATAAAGCCAGTCTGAAGCTGCGCTGGAACCGCGACAAGATCGTCAGTTGGCGCAACTTCTTTCTTCTGCTGGATCGCCTGGTGCACTGGGCGGAGCGGGTACACATCCGTCCGCTGCGCGCCATAGCATTGCGCAAAGCAGAGAGGTGGATGCTCGAACGCTTCGAGATGTCCGATGGCCTGGGTGCGATTTATCCCGCGATGATGAATGCGATCATCGCGCTGCGCGTACTCGGCTATTCGGAGGATGACCCGCACTTCATCCGTGCCATGGATGAGTTCGAGAAGCTGGGCATCGACGAGCCGGCGGGTACGCCGGATTACCCGGAGCCGACCTTCCGTATGCAGCCTTGCGTTTCGCCGGTCTGGGATACGGCGCAGATGGTTTACGCATTGGGTGAGGCCGGGGTCTCGCGTACCGATCCGCGGTTATTGAAGGCTGCGGACTGGATGCTCGCCAAGGAGGTCCGTCACAAGGGTGACTGGGCCGTGAAGGTGCGTAATGCGCAGCCCGGTGGCTGGTACTTCGAGTACAACAACGAGTTCTATCCGGACACAGACGATTCCGCGCAGGTGCTGCTGGCTCTGAACAAGGTAGATAACCCGCGCGAGCGCTATCAGTATGACGTGTCCCGCCGCGCGATCGAGTGGATCTTCGCCATGCAGTGCAAGAACGGTGGCTGGGCGAGCTTCGACAAGAACAACACCAAGATGATCTTCCAGCACATTCCATTTGCCGATCACAACGCAATGCTGGATCCGCCGACGGTGGACATTACGGGGCGCATCCTGGAGATGCTGGCGACCTATGGCTATACGCGCCGCGACAAGCGCATCGAGCGCGCGATCCAGTTCGTGCTGAAGGAGCAGGAGCCCGACGGAAGCTGGTTTGGGCGCTGGGGGGTGAACTACCTCTATGGCACCTTCCTGGTGCTGCGCGGCCTGGAAGCGATCGGGATGTGGAACCATGAGCCGGAGATTCAGCAGGCGGCGGAGTGGATTCGCTCGGTGCAGAATGCAGACGGCGGCTGGGGTGAGAGCTGCCACAGCTACGACGATCCAATCACCCGCGGAGTGGGCGTAAGCACGCCGTCGCAGACAGCGTGGGCGATCCTTGGACTGCTATCGGCGGGCGATACGCGTAGCGACTCTGTTGCGAAGGGCGTGCGCTGGCTGCTGGAACGGCAACGCGCGGATGGATCCTGGGACGAGAGCATGGGCGAAGGCAAGACACGCGAGGCGATTATCACGGGAACAGGCTTCCCGCGCGTCTTCTACCTCGCCTACCACACCTATCGCGATGTCTTTCCATTGCTGGCGCTGACGAATTACCGCCGGGCCGTGAGCGCGCCGGCAGAATAGCACGCAGGACCAAAGAGCACCTCAGGGGAAAGCCTGAAGCCACAGACGACGAGGGAGAGACGTAACTATGGCAGTACCGATTTCACAGATGTGGACAGTAGCCACCTACGTGCTGAAGCAGCGCATGATCGGTCGCGAGCGCTATCCGCTAGTGTTGATGCTGGAGCCGCTATTCCGCTGCAATCTGGCGTGCGCCGGCTGCGGCAAGATCCAATATCCTGCCCACATCCTCAAACAGGAGTTGACGCCGGACGAGTGTTTCCGTGCCGTAGAGGAATGTGGGGCGCCCATGGTTTCCATTCCTGGCGGCGAGCCCCTGATGCATCCGCAGATCGTCGAGATTGTCGAGGGACTGATCGCGCGCAAAAAATATATCTATCTGTGCACGAATGCGCTGCTACTGAAAGAAAAGATCGGACTCTTCAAACCCAGCAAGTACCTTACCTTTTCTGTCCATCTGGATGGTCAAAGAGAGCACCATGACCTCTCGGTCTGTCGCGAGGGAGGTTACGACCAGGCGGTTGCGGGCATCCGCGAGGCAGTCGCGCGCGGGTTTCCGCGTGACCACGAACACGACGCTGTTTGATGGTGCGGACGCGAACAGTGTGCGCGCTTTCTTCGATGAGGTCATGTCCTTTGGTGTCGAAGGAATGGTGCTGAGCCCCGGTTATACCTACGACAAGGCTCCCGACCAGAAGCACTTCCTTGGACGTGCACGTTCGCGCAGGCTGTTCCGCGCAATCCTGTCGAACCGCAGGAAGGAGTGGAAGTTCAACATGTCGCCGCTGTTCCTCGAATTTCTGATGGGCAAGCGTGACTATCAGTGCACACCCTGGGGATCGCCCGCATTTAATATCTTCGGCTGGCAGAAACCCTGCTATCTGCTGCAAGACGGTTATGCAGATACCTATAAGGAGCTGATCGAAACGACGGACTGGAGCCATTACGGCACCGAGAGCGGCAACCCCAAGTGCGCGAACTGCATGGTGAGCTGCGGCTACGAGCCGTCCACGGTACACCACGGCTTCACCTCGCTGTCCGGTTTCTGGGGTATGGTGAAGGCGACGCTTTCCTCGAGCTACCAGGATCGCGGCGCGCTCGACCTGCTGAATCAGCCGATCGATCATGGCCGTATACCGCTGGTGCAGATCGCTTCACCGCAGAGCAAGGAATTGGAAGGATCGCGCGTATGAGTGAGCAGGCGATACAAACGGCGTCTGCCTTAGAGCCCGATGCTCAGGAAGTTGCAGCCGGATTTGAGCATGAACAGCTCGAAGGCTGGATTCCGGAACTAGCTACAGAGGAAGAACTGCGCATCGCTCTCGAAAAGGCTTTTGACTACCGGGGTGACATCAAACTGACATTGAAAGATGGTCGTGTTGTTGAGGGCTATGTCTTCGATCGCCGTTCTGCTGCCACGCTGACCGACTCGGCCGTCCGCGTGATTCCCGCGAAGGAGCGCACGAAACTTTCGATCTCCTACGCCGATATCGCCGCACTGGCGTTTACGGGGCGCGATACGGCAGCCGGGAAGAGTTTTGAAGCATGGATGCGCAAGTACAACGAAAAGAAAGCAGCAGGTGAAAAGGGCATCGGAATCGAGCCGGAGCCGCTGGACTGAGCCTTAGCGATGCACGCAGGTGAGAGTAGGATGATCTCGCTCGCAGACAGCAGACGCATCAGCGCAGCGCCACCATGAACGTCTTCCTGACAGGGGCAACCGGTTTTGTGGGCAGCCATGTGGCGCGCGCTTTTGCCGCGCAGGGCGCAAGGCTGCGCCTTCTCATCCGTTCCAGCAGCCGCCTCGACAACCTGGAAGGCCTTACCGCCGAAACGGTAACCGGCGATCTTCGTAATCCGGACAGCTTTCGCTCCGCGCTTGCCGATTGCGAAGTGCTCGTCCACGTGGCGGCGGACTATCGTCTTTGGGTGCGCGACCCACAGGTCATGTATGCGGCGAACGTCGACGGCACGCGCAACCTGCTGGCATTGGCACGGGAAGTAGGGGTGGCGCGGGTCGTTTACACGTCGAGCGTGGCGACCATGGGCTTTCGCGAAGATGGCACCATCGTAGACGAAAATACGCCGGTATCCCTGGACGATATGATCGGGCACTACAAGCGCTCCAAGTACCTTGCCGAGAAGGAAGCCATCACCGCTGCCCATGATGGACAGCAGGTGATCGTGCTGAACCCGACGACGCCGATTGGCGCAAATGACATCAAGCCCACGCCGACGGGGCAGATCGTCGTCGATTTTCTCAACCGCAAATTCCCGGCGTATGTAGACACCGGGCTGAACCTGGTGGATGTGGCAGAGGTAGCGCGCATGCATGTTGCGGCTCTGGAGCGTGGGCGGCCCGGCGAACGATACATCCTGGGTGGCGAGAATCTCTCGCTCAAGCAGATACTGGACAAGATGTCTGCGATTACTGGCATACCGTCTCCCACTATGAAGGTGCCGCATGCGGTGGCGATGGCGTTTGCGTTCCTGGACGAGACGGTCACGGGCAGACTGCGCGGCAAGGAGCCGCGCGCCACGGTGGAGGCGGTGCGGATGGGAAAGAAAAAGATGTTTGCATCGTCGGCGAAGGCCGAGCGCGATTTGGGATTCCGCATTCTGCCGGTGTATGCGGCTCTCCGATCGGCTATCGACTGGTTTCGCGCGCACGGATACGCGCCAGCATCATGACCTACCGGATCGGTATCATCGCGGCGCTCGCCGGGGAGTTGAAGCCCCTGGTGCGAGGTTGGTCGCGACAGGCGGATGGCGCATTTCTCACGCAGCGTGGGGATCTGGCAGCCGTAGCGATCGCGAAAGGCATAGGAGCCGCGCGCGCAACACAGGCAGTTGCGATCGCAGAGACGTATGGCCGTCTGGATGCCATGGTGTCTATAGGATGGGCGGGTGGCGCTTCCTGCGGGATACAGCCGGGGACAGCTTACGAGGTAGGTGAGACGATCGATGCAGCGAGTGGCGAACGATATTCCGGGTCGAAAGCAGCAAGTCCTATCAAACTGGTGACTCTGGATCACGTTGCCGGACGAGAGGAGAAGCGCCGCGTGGCAGAGACCTATGGTGCGTCGCTGGTCGATATGGAGGCAGCGGCCGTCGCTCATCTGGCACGGGCCAGGGGTATTCCTTTCTATTGCTGGAAGGCTGTTACCGATATTGCG
Source organism: uncultured Acidobacteriaceae bacterium (assembly GCA_963815025.1). Taxonomy (GTDB): domain Bacteria; phylum Acidobacteriota; class Terriglobia; order Terriglobales; family Acidobacteriaceae; genus KBS-83. The sequence continues at coordinate 1,052,077 of CAWFFD010000004.1, forward strand.
ACCGAGGACTTGCCGGACTTTAATTACTTTCTGGACCAGGAGAAGCAATTGCGCACCAGGCAGGTGGCCGCATACGCTTTGACTCGTCCGCGCTATGTGGCCCCGCTCCTGCGGATGGGGAAAAACAGCAGGAGCGGCGCAGACGCGCTGGGCCAGACACTCCGCCGATGGATCGACGAAGGAAGGTATGCAGACAGCAACAGTTGAAAAAGAACTAGACCCGTCCCACCGTATTCCGGAGACAATGCAGGCGGCGGTTTACCGCGGCGTGAACGACGTACGGGTGGAAACGGTGCCAGTGCCGCGCATTGGTCCTGGCGAAGTGCTTCTGCGTGTAGCCACGTGCGGGGTTTGCGGTACGGATCTCAAGAAGATTCGCACGGGCTCGCACTCGGCGCCCCGCATCTTCGGCCATGAAACTGCGGGTGTCGTCGCCGCCGTCGGTGAGGGTGTGCACGGCTTTGCGGTAGGAGATCATGCCTCGGTCTTTCACCACGTGCCCTGTGGCGATTGTTATTACTGCCGCAAGAAGACTTTTGCGCAGTGCCCCTCCTACAAAAATGTCGGATGTACGGCAGGTTTTGAACCCTCGGGCGGTGGCTTCGCTGAGTATGTGCGGGTCATGGACTGGATTGTGCGCCGCGGCCTGATCAAGGTGCCGTCCGATGTCCCATTTGAACAGGTAGCCTTCATTGAGCCGCTGAACACCACATATAAGGGTGTAGGGTCTCTTCATCTGCAACCGGACGAGACGGTGCTGGTCATAGGGCAAGGCCCGATAGGCATTCTTCTGGCTTCGCTTGCCAAGCGTACGGGTGCCAAAGTTGTGACTTCGGATCTCTACCCCCAGCGTCATTCTGTCGCGCGCACCTATGGATTGGAGCATCCAATCGACGCGAGCAGCGAGAATGTTGTGGCGCGCATTCGGGAGGAGAGCGAAGGCCGTGGGGCGGATGCAGTTCTGCTGGCTGTGGGCGGTAACGCACTGATTCGCACGGCAATCGACGCCGCCCGACCGGGAGGGCGCATCATGTTGTTTGCGCAGACACAGCACGGAGAGGCCACCTTCGATCCGGCTGTCGTGTGCATGGATGAGAAGACGTTGATGGGATCTTACAGCTCTTCGGCCGCGATTCAGGACGACGGGGTACGGATGGTAGTAGAGGGATACACGCAGGGCTACGACCTGACACGGCTCATTTCACATCGGTTTCCTTTGTCTCGGGCAGGAGAGGCAATCGCGTTTGCCTCCGAGCCGCGTCCCGACTCCATGAAGGTCATGATTGAGCCGGGAAGCTAACACCAGGCGCAATCTGAGAAAATAGAGTGATGGCGACAGGCATGCAGGCAGCCGTACTGTACGGCAAGGAAGATGTCCGGATCGAGGATGTGGAACGGCCTTTGCCCGCAGTGGGCGAAATCGTCGTACGCGTCAACGCCGCTCTGACCTGCGGAACGGACCTGAAGACCTATCGCCGGGGCTATCACGCCAAGATGCTGAACATGCCCGCTCTTTTTGGACATGAGTTGGCGGGCGTGGTGGCTGCCGTGGGTGAGGGAGTTTCCGACGTTCGTCCCGGGATGCGAGTGGTGGCGCTCAATTCCGCGCCCTGCGACCGCTGTTACTGGTGCCAGCACGGCCAGCAGAATCTCTGTGAAGACCTGCTGTTCAATAACGGCGCCTACGCGGAGTGGATCCGTGTGCCGGCCCGCATCGTCGAAAAGAATACGCTGGAAATTCCAGCGCATGTGACCGACGAACATGCGGCGCTGACGGAGCCATTGGCGTGCGTCCTGCGTGGGTTCGAGGAGAGCCGTGCGCAGCGCGGCGACACGATGGCGGTGATTGGCGCGGGTCCCATTGGTCTGATGATGATCCATGCCGCAGCTCTGGCTGGTGTCCACGTGATCGCCGTGGTGAAACATGATCAGCAGGTAACGGCAGCACGGCGGCTGGGCGCACAACATGTTGTACAGACGACCAAGGTCAAGGACTCCATTGCCGCAGTACGTGCGTTGACGCCCGGCCGTCGTGGAGTCGATATCGCGATTGAGGCGGTGGCGCTGCCGCTGACCTGGCAGTGGGCAGTGGATATGGTCCGCCGGGGCGGTCTCGTGAACTTCTTCGGCGGTCCCGCCAAGGGTACGCGTGTCGACCTGGACACCAACCACCTGCACTACAACGATATCGAGCTCAAAGCCAGCTTTCACCACACTCCGGCGGTTTGCCGCCGAGCGCTTACCTTGATTGCCAATCCTTCCTTCGATGCGGATGCGTTTATCACCGGGCATGCTCCTTTGCGTGATCTTGTATCCGTGTTTCAAGGGATGATGCGGCGCACTAACGAGATCAAGACGGTGATCCTGCCATGATGGCAACCCACACTACGGTCGTGGATGCGAAAACGCTGGCGGAGCAAGGGTGGGCATCTCTTCCGGCCTCGTATCGAATGCCGGATCACTCTCCGACGCTGGAGCAAGCGCAACTGTACTGTCGTCAACTGGCGGAGTCACACTATGAGAACTTTCATGTTGCTTCGTGGCTGCTGCCGAAGCGTCTGCGCCCCCACTTTCACAGTATTTATGCTTACTGCCGTATCTCGGATGACCTGGGAGACGAGGTAGGAAGCCAGGCACAGGCGCTGGCGCTGCTCGACGTCTGGCAGGACCAGCTGGATGCCTGCTATCGAGGCGATGCGAAGCATCCAGTATTTGTCGCGTTGCGAGAGACGATTCGCGCCCGCGATATTCCGAAAAAGCCATTCGCAGACCTGTTGACCGCGTTTCGGCAGGATCAGACGGTCACCCGCTATGCGTCGATGGGCGATGTTCTGGGCTACTGCGCGAACTCCGCCAACCCCGTAGGACGGTTGGTGTTGTATGCGTGCGGCTACCGCGACGAAGAGCGGTTTGCCTTGTCCGATGAGACCTGCAGCGCGTTGCAGCTTGCAAACTTCTGGCAGGACATCCGTGAGGACTTCGCGCGCGGCCGGATTTACATTCCGCAGGACGCGATGGTTGCTGCAGACGTGGACGAGAGCACGCTCTCGAAGGGGCAGGCAACGCGGGAATTTCGCGCCCTGATGCGGGAACAGATCACCAGCACGCGAGCCATGTTTGCGCGGGGCGCGAGGCTGATCGGCATGGTGGATCGGGAACTCGCGGTGGATCTGGACCTGTTCACGCGCGGTGGGCTCGAAATTCTGAAGGCCATCGAGGCGCGCAACTATGACGTCCTTTCGGCGAGGCCCACGATATCCAAGCCGCGCAAGGCGATGCTGCTGCTGCATGCGTTGGCAGGCCGGTTTGCGCCGGGAATGCGGCCAGCAGGAACGATGGCTTGACGCAATCGCGACCGATAGAGGCGGCCTATGCAGCCTGCCGGGCCATCGCCAAGCGAGAGGCCAAGAATTTCTACTATGCCTTCGTCGCACTGCCTGCGCATAAACGCGATGCCATGTGCGCCATCTATGCGTTCATGCGGCATGCCGACGACATCTCGGATGACGAGTCGAAGGACCACGCAACCAGACGCATAGAGCTGGCACAGTGGACAGAGGCGTGGCGAAACGGAGCGGATACGAACGATCCCGTTTTCGTCGCCGTCCGCGACACGCAGCAGCGTTTCGATATTCCAGACGAGTTGCTGGAGCAATTGATTCAAGGAACCGCAATGGATCTTGAGCCAGAGGCTGCGAATCGGCGTGGAGCTGACGGACTGGATACTTTTGCCACATTCGTCGACCTTTACCGCTACTGCTACTACGTGGCGTCCATCGTCGGCCTAGTGTGTATCCGGATTTTTGGTTACAGCAATCCTGCCGCGGAGAGGCTTGCTGAAGAGACGGGCGTTGCGTTTCAGTTGACCAATATCCTGCGCGATGTGCGCGAAGATGCTGAGCGTGGGCGCGTGTACATTCCTTCCGACGATCTCAAAGGCTCAGGCGCCAGTTCCGTCGAGTTGGCCCGGGTGAAGACAGGCCAGGAGCTCACCGAGCCGCAACGGTTGGCACTGGCTGGCGTCGCGAGGCGGGCACGTGCCTACTACAAATCAGCAGAGCGTTTGCTGCCCCTGATCAGCGCAGACAGCCGCCCCGCGTTGCGAGTCCTGGTCAAAATCTACTCGCGATTGTTGACCAAGATCGAAGCACGACGCTTTGACGTCTTCACGTCGCGAGTGCAGGTCCCAACCTGGCAGAAACTTCTGTTTTTTTTCCGTGGCATGATCCAGATGATGGCATTGCGCCTGCGAGGTGGAACGCGATGAGCGTTCCACGAAGTCCGTACCGCGTTGCGATAGTTGGCGGTGGAGTTGCGGGACTTGCGGCGGCATGCGCACTGGCTCAGGAAGGTTACGCCGTAGAGCTGTTCGAACGACGACCCTATGTTGGTGGACGCGCGTCATCCTACCTGCATCCTGGCGTGGGCGAGGTGATCGACAATTGCCAGCACATCGTCCTGGGGTGTTGCACCAATGTCCTGGATCTGCTGCGGCGCGCGAAAGCGGAAGACGCGGTTTTGTGGTCGGATGGCATCACATTTCTGGAGCGTGGTGGCAGGCAAACGAAGCTGACGCCGGCGTTCCTGCCCGCGCCGCTCCATAGCACGCCATCGTTTCTGGCGGCGAAGGCCCTGCGTCTGCGGGACAAGGTGGCGATCGCACGTGCCATCGGCGTTTTCCTGAAAAGGAGCAAGCCGGAGGACGACCGGCAGAATTTCGCGGAATGGTTAAAGAGCACAGGACAGACGCAGCGTGCAGTGGAGCATTTCTGGAAGCCGGTGTTATTCAGTGCTCTGAACGAAGATCCCGACCGCATCTCCGTACGGTATGCAGCGAAGGTGTTTCGCGAGGCGTTTTTGTTCTCGGCGGAGGCGGGACGCATGGGAGTCCCGCGTGTGCCGCTGAGCGAAATGTATGGCCAGGTTGCGATAGCCATCGAACGCGCGGGCGGCAAGGTTCACCTTCGCAGCACGGTCGATATGCTGTGCCACGATGAAGCATCGGGACGATGGCGACTTCGGGTTGGCAAACAGGTGGAAGACTTCGACGCTGTCGTGCTGGCGTTGTCCTTTGACGGGATGGAAAAGCTGCTGCCGGCATTGCCTGAGGGCGCGCCGCGCGATCGGCTGCAGAAGCTGCTGGCAGGCTTCAGCCATTCGCCGCTCACTGGAATTCACCTATGGTTTGATCGCGAAATTACACCGCTAAACCATGCAGTGTTGCTCGATACGACGGTACAGTGGCTTTACAACACCTCGCGCATACAGCCCGAACGCCAGTCCATGCGAGATGGCCATCTGATTGAGCTGGTCGTCAGCGCGTCGAAGTCGTTGGTTCCGATGGAACGGCAGGCGATCATCGATCTGGCGCTGCGGGAGCTTGCGTTGTTCTTTCCTGCAATGCAGGGGGCGATTCTATTCAAGGCCGCCGTGGTCAAGGAAGTTCGGGCGACCTACTCGATCATACCGGGGCTGGATGACCTACGACCGACGGCGGAGAGCGGATGGGCCGGGCTGATGCTGGCGGGCGACTGGACAGCCACAGGATGGCCCTCCACCATGGAAGGCGCGGCGCGCAGTGGGTATTTGGCGGCGGAGGCTGTGAGCCGTGCATCGGGCAATCCCAAGCAGTACCTTGTGCCGGATCTTCCTAGGCGCGGACTGATGCGTTTGCTACCGTAACGTAAGTTGTTACACGGATTGGCCATGCCTTGTCCAAGCTACGGTCCCTTAATTGAAGCGGAGGAGTCTTCATGGAATTTCAGCCGATAGAAGATTACGGCGTGATTGGTAACATGCGATCGATTGCTTTGGTGGGAACGCACGGATCCATCGACTTCTTCTGCTTCCCGCGCTTCGATTCCCCTACGGTATTTGCCGCGCTACTTGACCCGGAAAAGGGCGGCTTCTTCTGCATTCAGCCGGAGTTGGACGGGGAAAACAGCAAGCAGTTGTACTTACCCGAGACTAACGTTCTGGTGACGCGCTTTCTTTCCGAAACCGGCATCGCCGAGATCACCGATTTCATGCCGATTCTCAAGGACGATGTACCGAACCAGTTGATTCGGATCGTCTCCGTTGTGCAGGGCGAGATCAGGTTTAAGCTCGAGTGCCGTCCGGGCTTCGACTATGCCCGCCGCAAGCATTCAGTAACACGGCGCGACAACGCCGTGGTGTTTCAGCCCGAAGGCGAGGGCATCCTTCCGATGGTGCTGCAGGCATCCATCCCGCTCGAGGTGAAGGGCGACGGTGTGGAGACGACCTTCACGATGAAGGCAGGAGATCAACTGTACTTCCTCTTCAGCGAGGACTGCCCTGAGACGCAAACGGCTCTCGATGAGCAGTTGATAAAGCAACGACTCGATGAGACGGTGGATTTTTGGCACAAGTGGTCAGGGAAGTCGCGCTACAGTGGCCGCTGGCGCGAGACGGTCAATCGATCCGCGTTGACGCTCAAGCTTATGCAGGATCATCAGTACGGCTCCTTCGTAGCCGCCCCGACCTTCGGCCTTCCCGAGCACCCTGGCGGTGAGCGCAATTGGGACTATCGATACACGTGGCTGCGCGACTCCTCTTTTGGTCTATACGCCATGATGCGGCTGGGATACGTGGAAGAGGCGCAGCAGTTCCAGGAATGGCTGGCATCCCTGATGGACTATGACTCCGAGCAGGGCCCGCTGCAGGTTCTGTACGGCATCGATGGACGCCACGAGATTCCGGAGGAGACGCTCGATCATCTGCGCGGCTACATGGACTCGCGGCCGGTCCGTATCGGCAACGCTGCTTTCAGCCAACTGCAACTGGACATCTACGGCGAAATGATGGACGCCGCTTATCTTTCGAACAAGTATGGCGAAGCGATCAGCCAAGATGGCTGGCTTACCATGAAGCGCGTGCTCGAATGGCTGTCGAAGAACTGGCGACGGCCCGACGACGGTATCTGGGAGGTGCGCGGCGGCCGGCATAACTTTCTGCACTCACGGCTCATGTGCTGGGTGGCTTTCGATCGCGGGGTCCGCCTCGCAGAAAAGCGCTCCCTTCGTGGCCCCCTGGATTGGATGTACGCGGCCCGCGATGCCATCGCCGAAGACATCTATGACAATTTCTGGAGCGAAGAGCGCAAGTCCTACGTGCAGCGCCAGGGCTCCACGGACCTGGATGCTGCCGTATTGCTGATGCCGTTGATGCGCTTCATCAGTCCTACCGATCCACGCTGGCTCGCCACGCTCAAAGCGATCGAAGAAGAATTGACTGTCGACACACTTGTCTATCGCTACAAGACAGAGAGCGGCCTGGATGGTCTGGCCGGAACCGAAGGCGCTTTCACCGCCTGTTCCTTCTGGTTCATCGAGTGCGTCGCGCGCTCCGGACAACTGGATAAGGCTCGGCTCCTCTTTGAGAAGATGCTGGGCTATGCGAACCACGTCGGGCTGTATTCCGAGGAGTTGGGCCGTAGCGGCCAGCACCTGGGGAACTACCCCCAGGCACTGACGCACCTGGCACTTATCAGTGCCGCGACCTATTTGGATCGTGCACTGTCCGGCGACCTGCCGCCGTGGAGATAGCAGAACCCGTTTGTGCGCTGAACATGATCGAGGTGAGGTAACGGTTCCTACCCCTCCCCCGGTGCGGGAGGCTGTGCCTTAGGCCAGGTCGGGATGACGGTAAGAGACGACCTAGTGCTTGAGGAGTGCCACTCCGCAGCAGACGAAGATGGCCGCCACCCAGCGGCGGCGGTCGACACGTTCCTTGAGGAAGATGCGGGCAGCAATGGCGTTGGTGACGAAGGTGAGCGATCCGGCCGCGGGCGCGACCAGGCTTACATCCGCGTGACTCAGGGTGAAGAGCAGCGAGAAGAAGCTGATGCCCATAGCGGTAAAACCGCCGAGAAAGCGAAGGTTGCGGAGCACGGTGAAGATCGCGGAGAAGATTCCACCGCGCGCCATAATCGCGTCGAAGTCCCCGATCTGCCGGAATGCGGACGCGATGAGGATGTCACCGGCCGTGGCAGTCGCGACATTCACCGTCAACATGGCGGTGAGCGCGAGACCGGATACGCCCGCGATCATTGTTTGGCTCCATGTTGCGCGACAGAGGTTCAGTGACAGAAGGGGACGGAGAACCGTGGATTCCTGACCGGTGGCGGCGCTGACCGCCGACGGATGCTCAGTGTAAGCGGGTCCACGGGTGACGAAGCCGACTCCGGCTACGATGCAGAAGATGCCAAGCCAGCGCGCGGGCGTGATCTGTTCATGCAGCCAGAATCGAGAGACAAGCGCGACGACGACATAGGCAAACGAGGTCGCGGGAAGCACGAAGGTGACATCAGCCCAGGAGAGCGCCGTCAGGTACGAGGCGAAGAATCCGATGAGGAGGACGATGCCGGCGAGAACCCACGGCAGTTTCAGCGCGACAAGCAGCGTGCTGAGATGGTGCAAGGAAACCGGTCCGAGCTGCTTCATGCCGATAGCAAGGAAGGTGTCACCCAGCGCCGAAGTGAGCGTGACGATGGCGAGGATGAGATATCGGCGTGGGGTCATCGTTGTTCCGGGATAGGTAGAGGCGGCCCGTAGGCCGCCTCGCGGTGAGATGAAGGACGCCGATCAGGCCCCGGCGTTCACGACCGGTGTGGGCTTCGTGGCCTGCTGCTGCTTGGTGTCCCTCACGATCTTGTTGCGTTGCGCACGCAGCTTCATGAAGCTTTTCGCTTCCTGATAGAGACGTGGCACATCGCGGTTCACAATGGCCTTCCAAACGACGCGAGCGGCCGCCTTGGGGCGGAAGTAATACTCGTCGTAGAAGCGGTGGACCATCTCGAGCACGTACTCAGCCGGCAAGCCGGGATACTCGATGTGGGCCATCTGGTGGCCGCCGGCGTCCGACATGTTGTGGTTGGTGATGAAGCCGTTCTTCTCCGCGAAGTCGTAGAACTCGGTGCCTGGATATGCGTGCGCGATGGAGACCTGGATGGTTTCGCAATCCAGAGACTTGGCGAAGTTAATGGTGTTGCGAATCGACTCCCGCGTCTCCCCCGGCAGGCCGAGGATGAAGTCGGCATGGATGGTGAGACCGAGGTCGTGGCAGTCCTTGGTAAAGGCGCGCGCGCGCTCGACGGTGGCGCCCTTCTTGATGTTTTTCAGGATCTGCGGATCGCCCGATTCATAGCCGACGATCAGGAGGCGGCATCCAGCATCTTTCATCGCTTTCAGCGTCTCGCGGTCCGTGGTGACGCGTGAGGTGCAGGACCAGGTGATGCCGATCGGCTTCAGCTTTTCGCAAAGCTCGACGGTGCGCGCCTTCTGGATGTTGAAGGTGTCGTCATCGAAGAAGAACTCCTTCACATGCGGGAAGTTTTCCTTTGCCCACTTCATCTCGGCAGCCACGTCGTCGGTGGAGCGCTTGCGCCAGGCATGTCCGCTGAGCGTCTGCGGCCACAGACAGAAGGTGCACTGCGCGGGGCAGCCGCGCGTGGAGTAGAGCGCGATGTAGGGGTGCAGCAGGAACGGGACGTTGTAGCGGGTCACGTCCATGTCGCGCTTGTAGATCTTGGTGGCCCATGGCATGGCATCCAGGTCTTCGAGCTGCGGACGATCCGGATTATGCGCGATGGCGCCATCCGCATTGCGGTAGCTGATGCCGAGAATCTCGGAGAGGGGCTTGCCGTTGGCAAACTCCACCACCGACATGTCGAACTCGCGCCGGCAGATGAAATCGATGACCGGACATTCGTTCAGCGCGCGGTCGGGCGAGGTGGTGACCGGTGGTCCGACGAAGGCGATCTTGATCGACGGGTTTGCTCGCTTGATCGTTTGGGCCAGCGCATGGTCACCGGCCCAGCCGACTGTGCTGGTGAAGAGCACCAGGAATTCGTAGCCCTTCGCGATCTCGATCGTCTCTTCCGCAGAGACGTGATGCGGCGGGGCGTCCAGAAGGCGCGACCCCTCCAGCAACCCGGCGGGATAGGCGAGCCAGACAGGGTACCAGTAGGACTCGATCTCGCGGGTTGCGGGCCAGCGGCTGCTGGCGCCGCCGTCAAAGTTTTCAAACGAAGGAGGGTTCAGGAAGAGCGTCTTCAGTGGCATATTGTCTAACCCCTAGTGTACCAGCCGGACACTGGCGAATGGGCAGAAAATTGCCTCGAAAACAGTGCAATAATCGCGTATTCAAGTGCCGGTAAACGGTTATGGATGAGAGGCCTGCATGGCCCAATCTTCAACGGTCCCGAGCGATCGCTGCAACTGTATCTCTGCCTGCATCAGTTGAAAATCGGCATCGAGCTTGTCAACGTAGCGGCGGCGTTCTTCGATCCGTGCCCTTTGCTCGTCGCGAGGCGTCAGGGGGTTAGCATTCGGGTTACCTGGGCCACTCTGGATCTGAGTCATCACGGCGTCCAGATTTTCCTGTGCGTAATCGCTCTGCAGACCGGCAATTTTCTGTTGCACGCGCAATTCTGCGAGACTGCCGGAGAGCTCTCGAGTCTGCTCGCCAAGCTGCAGGCGAAAGAGGCTGGCTTGTTCACGAGCGTGGACGGCGTCTGCAGCGGAAGCATGCGCCCGGTCGGTCGCCTCTGCGTCAAAGATTGGGAGTTTCACGTCGACACCGACGTCGAAGTTGTTGTGCTGGAATCGCAGATAGTACTGGGCGTAGTTGTTGAACTTCGCGTAGCGGCTGTACTGAACGCCAAAACCGATTTGCGGCCACCATTCTTTCCGGCTGTCTCCGACGGCAAGGTTCTGCTTGGACTGGACGTCCGCCTCGGAAGCGGCCAGCGCACTGTTGTGCGCATTCAGTATCGCGCTCATATCCGTAACCGCCGGCAGAGCGGGCGGTCCAGGAATCGAGGCAGGCTCCGGGTTGATCGCGTCCTCAGTAAGGCCGGTAAGGTTTGCCAGGCGCAGGCGCAGCAGGCTCATGTGATCCTGGATATGCAGGCGCCGCAGTTCCAGCTGCGCATTCATCAGCTCGGCCTGGGTCACGTCCATAGCACTGGAGAGTCCCGCAGTGTTGCGTTCGCGTTCGATTTCCACCAGCCGCTCGCCATCACTGTGCTGCTGGTCCAGAGCTTCCAGTTCGCGCCGGTCTGTATCCAGTTCGATATAGCTCATGGCGGTGTTTGCCACCACTTTGTCGCGTGTATCGCGCAGCGTAGCCTGTGCGGATAGCAATGCGGTGCGCGCGGCGCGGATCATCGCCGGCTGGGAATAGGAGAACAGCAGGGAGTTGGCGGTTGCGGTGGCGAGGGACGGCTGGCCGACCGGAAAGCCGTATGAATATCCCGGCGTCGATTCAATCGCCATCGTGGGAACATAGGCATCTTTGGTTTGACGGAGACCCGCTCCTGCGCGATCCACATCTGCGGCGGCCATCTTGACTTCATGAGAGTTGCGCAGCGCCAGGTCCACCGCAGTGTAAAAGGATATCTGCGCCTTCGCCAGGGGAGCCGCGGTCATCGCCAGTGTGATGAAGGCGAGGAAGGCGGGCACGACGACTCGCGAGCGAAGAGGCGGCAGTGGCAAAGGCGTCCTAGTCAGCGTCCAGTGTTGGTAGCAACTTGCTTGGTTGGATGATAGACGCTGGCGATGGCGGTTGCTGCCTGAATCTCCCGGGCTGCACCCACCGCGTCACCTTGTTTGTCGAGCAGGCTGGCGAGAAGCAGATGCACGCGGAAGGCCGGCTCATCCTCTGATTTGTCCGGAGATCCAAGGTACTCGCGCAGCAGCCGGATCGCGGTCTCTGGATCCTGACCTGCGCGAGTCAGCAGCCGGGCCGCGTCCACCAGCGGTTCCCCACGTCCGCCATTCGCGTCCAGGCCGGAGCGGATCGCTTCCTGCATGTGGAGGAGGTCATTCTGCTTCTGATAGAAGGAAGCGAGGACCATCCAGTAGCTTGCTGCGCGGGGTGGTGTGGTAGCGATCGCCTGGCGATAATACTGCTCCGCTCCGGCTGTGTCCTTGTTACTCGCCGCGATGCGGCCACGCAACTCATCGGCGCGGGCACGATCGACATCATCCAGCTTGCTTGCGGTCGCGGCAGCTTTGTCCTTGCCTCCGCCGACAATGGACGGGGCCTCGGTGTAGTACTCACCCAGATCGGAGAGCGCCTCGGCGTTGCGGGGATCCAGCGTCACTGCTGATTCAAATTCCGCTTTCACCTTTTTGGCGAGGCCGTAGGCCTTCAGGAATGAGACCCGGTTCGCTTTTTCCCCGAGTGCGCGCCCATACCAGAGATGATTGTTGCTGCTGTTCGGGTCGAGATCGACCGCCTTCCGGCAGGCATCGACGGCATCGTTCCATCGCTCCAGTTGCAGAGCAAGCCGGCACAGCAATTGTTGTGCCTCCGCATCGGTGCTGCCCGCCGTTGTGACCGGCCGCAGAAGCTCAAGCGCGTGGTCGGCACGGCCCTGCTGCAGATCGTTCATCACATCCGTACGGCTCGCCGGCGTAAGCGCCGGCAGGCGGAGCGGTATCCACAAAACGATGAGCAATAAGGGGGAAATGCGCATGAAATCTTATCCGTCCGATTACCTAGCGGCGGTTGGTGGCTTAGTGATCGATCTGCACCGGCACGCCTTCGGCCAGTGGCTCGCCGTTGGTTGTGCTTAGCGCGACGGTGGCATTTTCGGCAAGCCCGCTGATCACCTGCACCTGGGTAAGATTCCGCGCGCCGACGGTCACTCGTTGCCGTCTGAGTACCTTACCGTGCAGCAGGTAGACATAACTCTTGCCGTTCTCACTATGGAGCGCTTCGCGCGGAATGGTGAGCACGTGGTCCAGTTTCTGTTCGGTGACAGTCACTTTCACGTTCGTACTCGGCAAAAGCTTGCCATCGGCGTCATCCACGCTCAGAAGCACCTCACCAACATTCCGGGTGTTCTGGTAGTTAATGATGGTCGACGGCATACTAAGGATTCGCCCATGCCACTCACGATCGGGGAGCGCATCCCAGGCAATAGTTGCCGGCTGGCCCACATGCAGCGCCCCCAACTCCGGTTCGTCGAAATAAGCGCGGACCTGGATCTTTGTAAGATCGGCCATCTGCAGCAGCAACGAGCCTTGCTGGACGTATTCCGATTGCGACACAGGCAGGGAATAGACCGTGCCGGCAAAGGGGGCTCGCACGTTGGAATCTGTCACTACGATGTTGGCGGCCTGGTAGGCGGCCTGTGCCTGCGCCAGATCCGCCCTGGAATGGGCAATATCTGCCGGAGAATAGCGTGCTGTCTGCTTTTTTTCGAGAGTCGACAGGGAGGTGTTCGCGGCGTCCAGCCGTTGCTGCGCGGAAACCACCTCGCCAGGAGCCGCCGCGCCTTGGGCCACCAGCTTCTTTAAGGTGTCGAGGTTACTCTGCGCCTGGTCACGATCCATCTGGGCCTTGGTGAGCTCGCCTGCGAGCGAGTTGCGCTCTTCCTGGGTGCCACCCTGCTCTGTGGCCTGATAGCTTGCCTGGGCGCCGCGCAGCGTGGCGAGGGCGCCATCGCTATGGGCGATCGCGTCCGCGTCGTCGAGCGACAGCAGAAGCTTTCCCCGGGGCACCACCTCACCAGTCTTTATATAAAGGCGCTTTACAATGCCCGGCGCCGGGGCATGCGCCTCAAAGTTGGGAGGCTGTGGCTCAATCTTGCCGTTGGTGCTGTCCTTTGTCGCGAGGTCCTGCATCGTCGCCTGCGCCACGCGCAGGGGCAGCTGCTCGCGGGTGAGCCTCCGGACCGCGAAGAAAACGATGATCAGCAGGATTGCGGCAAGCGTCCATAAAACAATGGGTTTTGCTTTGCCGTTTGAAGTTTCGGCCATTCGTTCTAAACCGTTGGTAAGTATATAGGACGCGCCTCGGATGCTTTTGGAGTCAGAAAGATGCAAACTGCACCACCACCGCAAACCCGAGAGCAGTGCGCACCACTCGATGTATAGTTCGAGCGGGTCTGAGAGTCTCCGGGAGCCAGCCGGAAGGAACGAACCCTATGCGTTCATCTTTTGGTCTCTTCTATCGTTCCTCTGTCCGCCGATATGAACGGATTGGTTGGATCATTGTTGGCCTCATTTGCTCAACTTTCCCGGTATTCGGTCAACCTGCAGCGTGCCCCTCCACTTCCGTTCCCGCAGCCACCGAGGCAAACAAGGCGTACAGCCAAAAGCGCCACGGCGATGCGGAAAATCTTTATGTGAAGGCATTGGCACAACAGCCGAAGGACATTGAACTCACCGCCGGCCTGGTGCGCACTTTGCTACAGGAAGGAAAGATCTCACAGGCTTCCGCTCAGATAGACGGTATCTCCCCAGAGAATGCGCGTTCGGCGATCGCGCTCACCGCCCTGGGCGAGGTTCAGTTGCGACAAGGCCTGCCGTGGCTCGCGATGAAGTCCCTGGATGCAGCCGAGGCCGCTAACCCGTGCTATGCGCGCAGCCATCTGGTTCGAAGTCGCGTATTGCGTATCGATTCCATGTACGCCACCGAGCGTGCGGAGATTCAGCGCGCTTATGAAATCGATCCGACAGATCCTGATATCCAAGGCGCGTGGCGGGATATCGTTTCGCCGGCGAATGAAATAAAGAGCATTGACCGGTCGCTCGCTACCATGAATGATCTCGATGCGAAGGCTCGGCAGACGGCGGAGGCGTCACTTCACTCGCTGATGTCACGACTGTCAGAAAACTCACAGACCTGTCAGGCTTTACCGACCGTCGCCTCTGCCAAACTGCCGCTTATGGCTTCCACAGAAGACAAGTTGCGGCACCGCTATCAGCTCGAGGTGCAGTTACCGCAAAGCAATGCCAAATTGCTGGTGGATACTGCGGCTTCCGGCCTCTACATAAGCAGAGCGTTGGCCGAGCAGAATAATTTGCATCAAGGCGCCGGTGCTCCGGAAGGCACAGTGCAGGTCGATGACGTACATATTGGCCCGCTGGAGTTTCGCGATTGTACGGTAGGGGTGAGCGATACACCGTTCCCGGACAAGTCGGGTGGCATCATCGGCACGGATATCTTCGCGTCGTATCTGATTACGCTCGATTTCCGATCGAAGAAACTCACGCTGGCGCCACTGCCCCCGGAGCCCGATCTACTACCGGGAGACCGTTCCGTGCCGCCTGAGCTTAAAAATTTTGTTCCGGTCTATCATCGACGGCAATATCTGCTTCTTCCTGTCACGCTCAACAACAAGTCTCGTACATTATTTGTTCTCGGCACCGGCATGCCCAACACTGCCATGACCTCCGAGACGGCGCATTCCGTCTCCAATCTCAAGATGAATTTCACCAACTCGGCGCTAACTGCGTCTGGGGCTAAAGAGGAGTTCTATCGCGACAACTTCGATTTGCAATTGGCTAACCTGCCGTTGATCCAGCATCGTCGTATCTTAGAATTGGATCTTTCCACGATAGACCAGAGTGCCGGATTCCAGATTGCGGGAGTGTTGGGGCTCGATATCCTGCATCCGATGGTTGTCCATCTGGATTACCGCGATGGGCTGGTGAAGTTTGACCTCGCGGATCAAGAGCTTATGCCGGTCCAAAGGAATGGAACCTCAATCTCTGTGATGTAGGCGCGCGAATCAATGAGGGCGAAAGAACACTAGCCCAAGAGGCAATACGTGGAAAGGTCAATGCGTACAATATGGACATGACGACCACGGCGCGATATACCGATGAGCACGCACGCGCGGGGCTTGCCACGCATTTTCCTGAGATTGAGACCTGGGAGAACCAGTTTCAAGGCTACGAGATCGTCATCGACAACCCCGAGTTCACCTCCGTCTGTCCCAAGACCGGCCTGCCGGATGCCGGTGTCCTGACCCTGCGCTACATGCCACGAGAGCGGTGTCTGGAGCTCAAGTCTTTCAAGGAGTACCTGTTCTGTTATCGAAACCTGGGTATTTTTCAGGAGAATGTCGTGAACCAGGTGCTTGATGACGTGGTGAAGGCCTGCGATCCCGAATGGGCTGAGGTCAAGGGCGACTTTCGTCCTCGCGGCGGCCTTTCCACAGTTGTGACAGCGCGCTGGCCTCGTCCGGCGAGTATGCGCTGAACGGTTTGCCTCTTCAGGTCGATTGATGCCGCACGACGAGCACCCACGGTACAGCCATGCGGCATGGGCGCTCGGTCTGCTGACTGCGCTGAACCTATTTAACTTCATTGACCGCTATGTGCTGCCCGGTGTGCAGCCGCTCGTGCAGCACGAGTTTCACGCCACCGACGAACGGATGGGCGCGCTTACCTACGCATTCTTCATCACCTATATGCTTGCTGCACCGCTTACCGGCTGGCTCGGGGACCGGGTGCCTCGCAAGCCACTCGTCGTGGCGGGAGCGGTGTTGTGGAGCGTGGCGACGCTGCTGACGGCCACAGTGCACAGCTATGGGCAGCTCTACTTCCGGCACGCCATAGTCGGCATTGGCGAGGCGACCTTCAGCGTATTCGCGCCCGCGATGATCGCCGATATGTATCCGGAACGGATACGGAACAAGGTGCTCAGTGTCTTCTACCTCAGCATTCCTGTTGGCGCGGCACTGGGATACTTGATTGCCGGGCAGCTTGGCTCGGCGTACGGATGGCGCATGCCATTTCTGGTAAGCGCTGGTCCTGGCGTTGTGATCGCGGTATTGATCTTGTTCTTCGTTCGCGAGCCGCAGCGCGGCTCCGCGGATCGTCTGCAAGCCACGCCGATGCGCGCGACGATCACAGGCATGCTCACCAACCCCGCATATTGGACAGCAACGCTGGGCATGGCCATGATGGTGTTCACCATGGGCGGCATCTCGGTCTGGCTGCCGACCTTCCTCTCGCGCATCGCCGGGTACTCCTTGTCCGGCGCGAATCAGGTTCTGGGTGGGGTCACAGTGATCGATGGCATTCTGGGAACGATCGTGGGCGGATGGATCGCGCAGCGCTGGCTGAGGACGAATCATCGGGCGCTGTATCTAGTCTCTGCCTGGAGCGCCGTGCTGACTCTTCCTGCGGCCGTGATGGTTTTCTTCGGACCGCGCTCATTGCTTGTGCCTTCGATCCTGCTGGCGGAGTTCTTCCTCTTCCTCAACACCGGTCCGCTGAATGCTGCCATCGTCAACTCCGTCTCCGCGGCGGTACGCTCCTCCGCCATCGCTTTCAATCTCTTCCTCATCCATGCACTGGGCGATGCTCCTTCGCCAAGGTTGATTGGCGCGATCTCGGATCGGCATGGGTTGCGTCTGGGCCTGGGGCTGACGCTGGTCACGCTCATACTGTCTGCCGCAATTCTGTTCTTTGGCGCGCGATTTGCTCCGCCGCTGCCGGCGGATGAAGAGCCTGGCACGTGACTGTACTGCGGGCGGCCGGGATTGCGGTGGGGTGGGGCGTGGGGTTGATCTGGGCCGCTCGGACGGTGGGGTGGCTGCGCGGCATGTCACGGCTGCCGGATCTGCTGCAACAGGCTCCGGTTGCGACGCATGGGAGATTGAGTGTCATTGTTCCGGCTCGCAATGAGGGGGAGGCAGTTGCCGCGGGGCTGCGTTCTCTGCTGGCTTCGAAGGGCGTGGATCTGGAAGTGATCGCGGTCGATGACCGGTCGACGGATGAGACGGGCGCGGTCATGGATTCGATACAGACGGATGCGCTTGTGCGGGCGCCGAGCGCGACGGGTGTCACATACGTGGTGGAGCATGTACGAGAGTTGCCTGCCGGATGGCTGGGCAAGCCGCATGCGATGGCGCGTGGAGCGGGACTCGCGACAGGGGAGTGGCTGCTGTTCACGGACGGCGACGTGGTGTTCGCCGAGGATACGCTGGCACGCGCATTGAGCTACATCGAGAGTGAGCATGCAGACCATCTGCTGGTGGTGCCGACGGCGGTGAGTCGCAGTGCGGGTGAGGCGATGATGCTGCCGTTCCTGTATGTGTTGTCGATCTGGGGGCCGCGGCTGTGGCGGATGTCGGATCCGCGGTCGCGTGACGGAGTGGGTGTGGGCGCCTTCCAACTGATGCGCCGGGCTACATACGAAAAGGTAGGCGGATGGGAGCGGCTGCGTATGGAGGTGCTCGAGGATGTGCGTATGGGCTACCTCATCAAGCAGGCGGGCTTTGCCATGCGCGTAGCGACGGGACGCAACCTGGTGCGCATCCGCTGGGCGCACGGCGCATGGGGCGTCGTCACCAACCTCACCAAGAACGTCTTCGCCGCCTTCCGTTTCCGGCTGGGCTTGATGGTGGCGGGAACGGTGGCAATCGCGGTTCTATGCCTGCTGCCGTTCGCAGGATTGGCGTTCGGGCTGGTCGGGAATCGCACCTGGGATCGCACGTGGGATCGCGCGTGGCTGTGGCCGAGTCTGCTGTCGATCGGGTCGCTGGCCGCGCTCTACTGGCGTTATCGGCGCTTTGCCGATCCGAATGGCGCAGCGACGGTGCTGTGGCTGCTGGCGTTTCCGCTGGCGGCGGTGATCTTCGTCTACGCGATGGTGCGGTCAACGGTGCTGACGCTGGTGCGCCGCGGTGTGGTGTGGCGCGGAACGTTCTATCCGCTGAAGGAACTACGCGAACATGCGGGTCCGTTGCGATAGCTGGTTAGCGAGTGGCGCGGAAGACGCTGAAGTGGTGGTTGCCGCTCAACGCTGGGTCATGGATCGGGGCTTTGGACTGTCCGGCTGAGAATCCGGCGAGCAGGGCGGGATTGGGATGGAACTTCTCGCCACCGCCGTGCAACTGTCTTGCCATGCTCAGATACATCAGGCTGCGATCGTTGATGCTGTGCACTGTGCCGCGTAACTCGATGTCCTTACCAACAAGTGGCTTCAGGTCGCCGACGTCGCGGGTGTCTTCGGGCAGGCTGGCGATAGCGAAGCGGCAATCGCTATCGCTGGTCGCCGGAGTGCAGGTATCCAGGAATCGGGTACCGTCACGAAGCTGTGCGATGTCGTAGACGTGAGCCGATATGCAAACGTTCTTGCCCGCGTACCGAGCAGCTTCCGACGCAGGATGGCAGCTTGCGGCGTGAAGCCCCAAAGAAAGAACCGAGAGTGGAAGCAGTCCGGCGATCGTACGCACGCTGCGAGGCTATGCTGGCCGTGATAAACAGGCGATCCCACATTCGTTTGTGACGCACAACGTTAGTGGGTAGTGAGCGCTGGTTCCTGCTTGTTGCTTCCGTAGTGGCTGGCGACGTAGTCATCGAGGATGCGTTTGAAGTCGGCGATGATGGTGTCGCCCTTGAGCGTGACGGAGAGTTTGCCGTCGATGTAGACGGGGGCTTTCGGTTCTTCGAATGTTCCGGGCAGCGAGATGCCGATGTTGGCGTGTTTGCTTTCGCCGGGACCGTTGACGATGCAGCCCATGACGGCCAGCTTCATCTCCTCCACCCCGGGGTACTGCTTCTTCCACTCCGGCATGGACTCGGTGAGGTAGTTTTGCACCTGCTGGGCGAGCTCCTGGAAGTAGGTGCTGGTGGTGCGGCCGCAGCCGGGGCATGCAGTGACCTGCGGCGCGAAGGAGCGGATGGAGAGCGCCTGCAGGATCTGCTGGGCGCAGCGGACCTCCTCACTGCGATCGCCGCCCGGGGTGGGGGTGAGCGAGACGCGGATGGTGTCGCCGATGCCGGCGAGGAGCAGCGGCGCGAGGCCGGCGGCGGAGGCGACGGTGCCCTTCATGCCCATGCCTGCTTCGGTGAGGCCGAGGTGCAGGGCGTGGTCGGTGCGCGCGGCGAGCGCGGTGTAGACATCGATCAGATCGCGGACTCCGGAGACCTTGGCGGAGAGGATGATCTGGTCGCGGCGCAGACCGTAGCGCTCGGCGGCCTCGGCGTTGTCGAGAGCGGAGCGGACCATCGCCTCCATCATCACGTCGCGAGCGTCGAGCGGCTCGGCGAGTTTGGAGTTCTCATCCATCATGCGGGTGAGCAGCGCCTGGTCGAGCGAGCCCCAGTTGACGCCGATGCGCACCGGCTTCTGGTGCTTGACCGCGACTTCGACCATGGTGCGGAAGTTGTCGTCGTCCTTGCGGCCGATAGAGACGTTGCCGGGGTTGATGCGGTACTTGGAGAGCGCCTGGGCGCAGGCAGGGTACTTGGTCAGCAGCAGGTGGCCGTTGTAGTGGAAGTCGCCGATGATGGGCGTGGTCCAGCCCTTTTCTCGGATGCCGTCGACGATGTAGGGAACGGCCTTCGCTGCTTCATCGTTGTTGACGGTGATGCGGACCAGCTCCGAGCCGGCGCGGGCGAGCGACGCGATCTGCTGTACGGTGCCTTCAATGTCTGCGGTGTCGGTGTTGGTCATCGACTGGACGACGATGGGAGCGGAGGAGCCGACACGCACCTCGCCGACGGGGACGGTGACAGATTTTCTGCGCTGGATATCCGGCATAAGAGTCTCTTCCAGTTTACCGTGGCTGCACTGTGGACCGGGCAGTCGCACTACCGGCACCCCCCTCCCCCCTCCCGGCGCGGGAGACTGGTTTGTAAATGGCTGTGCTTTCAGTCGTTTACGGTGTTTCCCGTAGTCTAAATTCATCTAAACAAAGGGCTTATCGCTTAATTCGTCTTTCTATTGGACTTAGCAGCAACCTTGTATTCGCATCCGACGCGAGCGCCGGATTTTTGCTCGCAAATACAAAACGCCACCGCAACGGTGGCGTTTCGATTGTTTGCCTCTATTTCCAGTGTAGCGAATTGGGTGGCGCAATATGGCAGGATTTTGCCCTGCTTCCCGGAATGGGCATTACCGAGTTCCATCGGGCCATGGGGCGTTTTGGCCGGTCCAGCGTACCGGGATGCCGCAAAGGCCCAAAGTGGTTATCGAGCAGGTTGCTTTGCAGTAGAGTCAATATGCACTTCTCTCGATGTTGCCGTTCCATAGGAGCGCTGTTATGCGGGTTAGGACGCTTTTGCGTTCGGGATTCAGTGCCGGGGCTTTGCTGTCCGTCCTTGTCATTTCCGCGCGAGGGCAGAGCTCCGGGTGCACTGCAGTTACCCACCAACAGACGTCTACGGCAGACGAGGCGTATGCCCACGGGCGATACGAAGCCGCCGAAGCGCTCTATGTGAAGGCTCTCTCGGACAATCCACATGACGCAGCCCTGTCGGCTGCCATGGTGCGCACGCTGTTACATGAGGGCAGGGTGGGCGACGCCGCGGCGCAGGCGAATAGAGGTATCGCCGATAACCCGGCGGCAGCGGCTGCGCTGACCGCGATGGCTGAGGTCGAATACCGCAAGGGGCAACCCTGGCTGGCGCTCGAAACGCTGCATACAGTCGAAAGAACTGACAGTTGTTACGCGCTGGCACATTTGCTTCGCAGCAGGATCCTGCACATTGATTCGATGTATGGATCGGAGCGTAAGGAGCTGCAGACGGCTTACGACATCGATCCGGCAGACCCGGACATCAAGCGAGCGTGGCTGCACGTCGTTTCTGCGGCACACGATGCTGAAGGCATAGAGAAGGCGATCTCCACGATGAACCTGCCCGCAGATCAGAAAGCGCAGGCCGTGGCGACGGTAGACAACCTGATGGAGCGGTTCTCGGAACGCTCGCAAACGTGCAAAAGCAGCCCGATTACCACGACGGTTACATTGCCGCTGAGCGCCATGTATGAGGACGCGAAGCATGTTGGCGGATACCAGCTCGACGTTCAACTACCGCGGAAAAACGCGAAGCTGATCGTCGATACGGCGGCCTCCGGGTTGTACATCAGCCGTGCACTGGCGGATGAGAACGGCTTTCAACCTGTGCCGAACGAGCCGCAGAATATGGTACGAATCGACACCCTGCATATCGGTCCACTGGAATTTCACGATTGTCTGGTAGGCGTGAGCGATACGCCTTTTCCCGACAAAAGAGATGGCTTTATCGGTACCGATGTCTTTGCGCCCTATCTCATCTCGCTGGATTATCCCGCGGGGAAGCTGACACTTGCTCCACTCCCCGCGCTGCCGTCTCAGCAAGAGAGCGTATTGCCGCTCGATCGCTATATCGCTCCAGAGATGTCGAACTACACGCCGATCTACCATCGGCACCAATTTCTGCTGGTTCCCGTCGTGTTGAATAACCGGCAGCGGCGTTTGTTTGCGTTGGATTCAGGCATGCGGATGAGCACGATGACCTCGGAGGCGGCTCATCTGATCTCGTCAACCAGGATGAATTTTACGAATTCTGTGCAGACGGTCGGAGGGGGGACACTTCAAATCTACCGCGACCACTTCGATTTTCAGTTTGCGAATGTTTCGTTCGACAACCAGGCGCAGGTCCTGGAATTCGATCCCTCGGCGATCGACGAAAATGCGGGACTCGAAATAGCCGGACTTATCGGATTCGATATGCTTCAAGGGCTTACGACGCACATGGACTATCGCGATGGCCTGATCCGGTTCGACGTGGCGCCCTCGCATGGGCCCGCAAGGCCGGGAGCTCCCATCGCCGTTGCCCAAAGTCAAGCGATGCAACAGGCTTCATGCGACCGATATGTAGGTCAGTCGGGCGACCTGCCGACAAACGTAACCATCGAAGCGCAACTTGTCGGGTCGCTTGATTCCAAGCGTACGAAGCCGGGGCAACCGATAACTCTGAAGGTGGTGCAGGAATGGACCGGACCGGGTTGCAAATTGCCCGCAGGCGCCATGCTCTACGGGAAAGTGGTGCAAGCTTCCGGAGGAAAAGGCAACAGCGAACTGGCGCTCAAGTTTGATGAGGGAGACTGCGCAGAACAGAGAAAAAAGCAACTGGCGCTGCGGACGATCGGCCTGGCGGGGCCGCCGGACGAGCGCAAGGCACTGCACGATGCAATGCCAACGGAAATGAGAGGTGGGGGTCGACAGATCTCCGACACGGCCGCCGCGATGGGATTGCAACTCGACGAAAACCTGAATCCCGGTGGGGCGCCCAACACCGTCCATCCTGGAATCGTTGTGGGAGCCAAAGGGATAAAACTGACTCCCGAGGCCGGCCCGCAGTGCAGTGCGCTGCTGAGCAGCGCTGAGTCAAGCGTGCACATAGGCCTGGGCAGTGAATTCATCCTGACGATGGAGCAAGAGACTCCGTAGGTCTCGCGAGAATCTGGCTGGGGGGCCGGGCGGTCAACATCGGCCGAGGGCAACGCGGCAAGGCTTGGCAAGGCTTACAGATCGGCGCGCTTGTGGCTTTCGAGCAACTGCCGGGCGGCGCGCAGACCGGAGCGCAGGGCTCCGTGAACGGTGCCCCAGTGGCCGGTGATGTCGGTGTGTTCGCCGGCGAAGAAGAGCGTGTTGTCGACTGGCTCGGACATGGTGGCTGAGCAGTCGAGTGCGCCGGCGGGGGCGTAGCTGTAGGCGCCGCGGGTGTACAGGTCGCTTTGCCAATCGTGCTGATACGAGTTACGTAATGCGGCGTCGAGGGATTGCGGCGCGAGGGAGAAGATGCGTTCGAGCGAGCGCAGAGCCTGCGGAAAGAAAGCTCGGTCGGGGCGGGGAAGTACGTCCGCTTTGGGGCCGCCTATCCAGGCGACGAGCATGGGGATATCGAGTGGATGCTGGGTCCACCACGTAGGGGGCGTCATGGCGGGAGCGAAGAGGAAGCGCATGTCCGGCATCTTTTCTTTCCAGAATGGCGAGCGAAAGACGAGCACGAGACGCCGTGCGGAGCCGGCTTCCATGCGATCGGCTGCTGCGAGGATGCGGGATGGCTCGGGATCGATGGCGACGCTGCGCGCTTTCAAAACGCCGAGGGGCAGGGTGACGATGGCTTTGTTTGCGGAGAAAGAATGGCCGGAGAGAGTCTTCACTGTCACTGCGGCTGTGACTGCGCCGGAGTTCCAATGCAGGGAGGCGACAGGCGAGTTCAAGAGGATGCGGGCTCCTGCCTGTTCCGCACGCTGCGCTAGGTAGAGGGGAAGCTGGTCGTATCCGGCGATGGAGCGTGACGACTCGAAGCCGCCGATCTCTTCTTCCGCGTGCTGCTGGCGGGCGAGCGCGGCGATGCCGATGCGGCGGGCGTCGGCGGCGTTGAAGCCTTCGACGAAGGAGCGAGCGCGCTCCGCAATTTCCGGGCCGGGCTGGCGGCGTTCGAGGAAGCTGTCGAAGCTCATGTCGCCTTCGCGTTCGACGAAGCCGGCGAGTTCGTCGAGAAATCCGAAAGCGTCATCGTCAGGACATGCGGAGAGCGTGCCGTCCTGAAAGCATGCGTCGATGCCGCCGACCTGCCGCAGATGCGCGCCGGCGTCGCGGAGAAGGTTGAGAAGCTCCGGCGGGCGGCCGTGCACAAACTCGGCGCCGAGCTCGACCGGTGCTGCGGCGTCCTCCGGGTGCAGGGTGAAGATACGGCCGCCGATGCGGTCGCGGGCTTCCAATACGGCTACCCGCAGCCCGGACGACGCAAGGGTATCGGCGGCGGCAAGGCCAGCGATTCCTGCGCCGATGACGATCGCATCCAAATTATCCAAATTATCGAGGTTGTTGAGGTTCACGATTGGTTTGGATTCTGGCTGTGGCGATTCGGATGCGGCGTATTCGGATTGCGGGCCTTCGGATGTAGTTGCGGGATGCGATTCCGGGATAAGGCAGAAATGCCGAGCCGGCGAGAAGGTTAGCAGAGGAGTTGCGGGGCGTCCCGTGTTTCTGAGGACGCCCCAGATAGTGTCAGGATAGCGTCAGGCGGCGGCCCTGGCGTTTGCTTCGACCGAGATGCGGGTGAGCTTCTCGTCTGCGGCTTTCTCTTCCTTGAGAGTGGATTCGAGCAGCGATACGTCTTCCGTGTGGCCCATGAGCTGAGCCCAACTGCGCAGCGTGCCATAGACGGCGATCTCGTGATGCTCGACCTCCTGGCCGGCAGCGATCAGGGTGACGTCGAGAACCATGGCGTCGTCCTTCGCGTCCTTGATGCCGTCTTCTGCTTCGGTGATGAGTGAGCCGATGGTTTTGCAGGTCTCCGTCTTCGCGGAGCCGGTGTGCCTTTCAAGAATCTGCTCCAGGCGGGTGACGTGCTGCTCGGTTTCCTGGAGGTGGTTGCGGAAGGCGGTGGTCAGTGCCGGAGTGCTGGATTTCTCAATCATGGTGGGAAGCGCCTTGGTGATGTGGCGTTCCATGTCGAGTGCTTTCTTGAGGTGGACGAGGTAGAGAGCGTGCAGGCTTTTGAGATGTTCGGATGTGAGCTTCATAGGGGAATCTCCAATTCAGGGTTATGGGCTATGGTCGTGCGAAAGTTTTAACCGCGGGATGTTGCGCGAGGAAAGAAGGGCGCAGACCGCAGCGAAGCAAGCAATATTCTCTAAGACGGTTGCAAATTGCCGGACGTTGCCCGCGCGAGGCGATGGCCGATGAAGTAGCGCCAACATGAATATGAAGTGAAGAGATGATGCGGGAGATGAACGCTTTATGCGCATCTGAAAGAGAGAGGAGGGATACGATGCCGACGCGAGCTACTGAGAGGAGTAAGAGAGCGAAGAGCACTACAGAGAAGAACAAGAAGAGCACGAAGAGCACAGGAGCGAAGAGAGCGGCGACGAAGACGTCAAAGACGAAAACAATAAGGACGAAGACGCGAAGCACGAAGACGGCGGCCCGGGGCGGCGCTCATCGCAGCTCGCATGGGAGGCGGAAGTGGTCCGCGGGGGTGGATACCGAATCGACCTATCCGCAGGAAGGGCTGTTCAAGAAGGATGCAGCGACGATTGCACGGAGCCTGGCTTCGAAGAAGGTGTCGCCGAAGGGGCCGGCGTCGGGCATGCGGATGTTGACGTTCTATGTGAATCGCGCGGGGAAAAATCTGAGCCAGAGCCGGCTGCGCGTGCTGGAGCGCGCGAAGGAGCTTCTGCATGAGCGCGTTGACAAGGCCAAAGAGAAACCGAGGTCGCGCCGGTCCTCGTGATCGCGGCGATTCGCGAAACCACCGTTAGCAGGAATTGGCGGCAACGATTCCCGATTTGAGATGAAGAGCCGCCGCTTGCTCAGCCACGGGCGCGGCAGAGGCAGTGCCGTGCGCAAAAACCTTGCTGCGAACGGCTGGAGCACGTATTCTCACGGCAACGCGCGATTGTCCTGTCCCGCTCCTCCCCTGAGTTCTGTGCAGCACGATGATTTTCAGGCCATTCGCCGCCCGTAGGGAGACTGGGGTGCTATGCAGCGCGGGAGCTTTCGCAGTGGTGGCCAGGTCCTGATCCGAGCGTTGCTCATCCTGCTGCTCTTTGGGCCGCTGCTGGCTGTCCGGGCTCACGCCGACACCTTCAAAGCGCCTGATACCTTCAAAGCGCCTGATCCGGGGATAGGCTCGGTCACGATCACCGGTCCGTGGCAGTTCCATACCAGCGATGACATGGCGTGGGCGAATCCCACCCTGGACGATAGCCACTGGGAGCAAATCAAGGGCGACGATACGTGGGGCGCGCAGACGCATCCCGGGCATACGGGGTTTGCCTGGTATCGGAAGCGGATCGATATCACGGGGGCGGACAAGTCGCTGGCGATCCTGATCCCGCCGGTGGACGATGCGTATGAGCTTTACTGGAATGGGCAGAAGATCGGCAGGTATGGCGAACTGCCGCCGCATGCGAAGTGGTGGGGGGCCGGTCACAGCGCCGTGTATTCGCTGCCGCAGAACGCATCGGGGGACGGCGTGCTGGCAATCCGGGTGTGGAAGGCCCCACTGTCGTCGACCGATCAATCGACATCCGGCGGCCTGAATGCCGCGCCGGTCATTGGCAACACGTCCGTCCTAGCGACGCAGGCGATGGAGCCGCGTTATGCGCAGGAACGGCGCCAACTGCCGGGTTTTCTGATGGCGGCGGCGATCTTTGTCGCGGGGTTGATTGCACTGCTGCTGTACCTGCGCGAGCGGACGCAATGGTTGTATCTATGGCTGGCGATCTATCTGCTGGCGAACGGGCTGTATGGTTTCCGGCGTCTCGACGCGTTCCAGTATGGGCTGCATTTCTTATGGGTCCAGCTATATCTCCAGTTCGTTGGGGCCATTCAAGACATTTCCCTGTGGCTGCTGCTGCTCACGCTTTTCGGGCTGAGCCGTGAAGCGCGGTGGCGACGCTGGACCAAGATTCTGGCGACGATCTATCTGGCCTCGCAGGCGGTCGATATAGCGACGTTTTTGCCATGGCAGTTCGCCGGTCCGGGAATTCAGTGGACCGATGCGATCACGACCGGAATCTACACGCTGGCTCCGCTGTACATCTTTTTCATCGTCGGCTTCGGGTTGGCGCGCCGGAGACAGATGACGCTGTGGCCCATAGCGATCGCCGCGTTTCTCTATGGCGCCTACAACATCACCTATCAACTCTCCGCACAGGGGCGGCGATTCACGCACTGGACACTTGCAGACCGCATGGCGCCCTGGGGCATCCACGTTGGAGCGTACTCGTTCAGCGCGCCATTCCTGCTGGACCTGCTGCTGTTCATCGTGCTGCTGTTTACCGTGGCGCGGCATCAGTTCATGGAGCGCCGCCGCCAGGCGGAGATCGAGATGGAGATCAAGTCGGCACGGGAGGTGCAGCACGTGCTGATCCCGGAGGAGACGCCGGCGATTCCGGGCTACTCGATTGCCAGCATCTACAGACCCGCGGCCGAAGTGGGCGGCGACTTCTTCCAGGTGATGCCACAGGCGAGTGGCGGGGCGCTGATCATCGTGGGCGATGTGAGCGGCAAGGGGCTGAAGGCGGCGATGACGGTTTCGTTGATTGTCGGAACGCTGCGCACGCTGGCCGATTACACGCAGCAGCCGGCGGAGATGCTGCGCGGACTGAACCGGCGGCTGATCGGGCGGATCGATGGCGGCTTCGTGACTTGCGTGGTGCTGCATATCGCCGCGAACGGCGAGACGACGGTGGCGAACGCCGGGCATCTGGCGCCGTTTCGGGAGGGCAAGGAGTTGCCGGTCCACGGCTCATTGCCGCTGGGCATTTCCACGCAGGTCGTTTACGACGAGCTGACCTTCCGGCTGCAGGAGGATGAGACACTGACGCTGTATACGGACGGGATCGTGGAGGCGCGCAACAGCAGGGGAGAACTCTTCGGCTTCGACCGACTCTCCGCGATGATGTCCACGCGACCCGAGCTGGGAACGATCGTCGATGCGGCGGAGGGATTTGGGCAGGAAGACGACATCACGGTCCTGTCCATCACGCGGCATTCGGCCAGCGCACCGAAGGCCGCGACGGTGAGCCTGACCGCGCAGATTGCCACGGCCTGAAGGAGTGACCAGAATGCCCAGCGCCTCATCCACGAATTTGCCTGCCGATAACGCAACGAACCAGGTCGATATCGTCGATCTGCAGCAGCAGGTGGCGCGGCTGCAGGCGCTGCTGGAGACCTCGCGCCAGGTGCATTCGACGGTGCAACTGGAGGAGCTGCTCAACACGGTCCTGCGCATCGTGGTGCGCGAACTGGAGCTGCCGGGGGCGCTGATCACAGAGCCGCGCATGGTCTATGGCGCGATGCCGCCAGAGCCCTGGGAGGGCTGCCCGCGCTATCCGCTGCAGACCAAGGATGGTTATCTGCTGGCGGAACTGGTGGTGGCGCCTGCGATTGGCCGCGCGCTTTCTCTCTATGAAGAGGATTTTCTGGAAGGTCTGTCCCTGCAGGCCGGGGTCGCGCTGGAAAATGCGCGCTATCACGAGCGCAACCTGGAGTGGACGCGGGTGCAGCGGGACCTGGAGGCGGCGCGGCTGATCCAGCGCAGCCTGCTGCCGCAGCAGTTGCCCGAGATCCCCGGCTACTCGATTGCCTTCCGTTCTACCGCCTGTTACGAGGTGGGGGGCGACTACGTTGACATCATCGAGTTGCCCGACGGGGCACAGATCATGACGGTGGCTGACGTTGCGGGGAAGGGCCTGGCATCGGCGATTGTCGGCACATCTTTCCGATCGGCCTTTCGCGCTATCGCTACCGCCGGGG
The DNA here is from genome assembly GCA_963815025.1 of uncultured Acidobacteriaceae bacterium. Classification (GTDB taxonomy): domain Bacteria; phylum Acidobacteriota; class Terriglobia; order Terriglobales; family Acidobacteriaceae; genus KBS-83. Next base: position 1,080,896 of record CAWFFD010000004.1, read on the forward strand.
TACCACTGGCGGAACTGGCCGGGCGCCTGAACGACCAGCACTATTCCGAGGGCGTGGAGGCGCGCCGGCGCTATGTGACTGCGATCTTTCTTCGCCTGGAGCCGGCTACGCATACGCTGGAGGTGGTGAACGCGGGCCACAACCCCGGATTCCTGGTGACGGGCGGGAGCGGACGCCCGGCACAGCAGATAGTCGCCAGCGGGACGCCGATCGGGCTGGTGCCGGGCATGCAATATACTTCGGAGACGTTTGCGTTCCCCAGCGGGTCGAAACTGCTCTTCTATACCGACGGGCTGACCGAGGTCTTCAAGGGTGACGACGAATTCGGGACGGAGCGGCTTTTGAGCGCCTTCAGCGGGTCCAATCTGAGCGAAAGTGCCGCCTTACTGGACTCGTTGTGGCAGGAGTTGCACGATTTTTGCGGCGGTGCACACCAGGAAGATGATATGACTGCACTTGCGCTTTTGAGAGAGCAGACGTGAGGCGGATACCCTGCAGGTGTGGTGATTGAAGGACATACGCTCTAGCGAGGACACATGGTCAACTTGAAGGGCAAGCCGGTTGAACTTCGCGTACCCTCCCGCATGGGGTATGAGAAAGTCGCCATGGGCACGGCTGCCAGCGTCGCGAAGCTGATGGGGTTTCCGGACGATCGCATTGAAGACCTGAAGACCGCCATTGCGGAGGCCTGCATCAATGCCATCGAACATGGAAACCAGCTGAACGAGAATCTCTCTGTCGGCGTGACCCTCTCGTCGCATGACGACAGCCTCGAAGTCAAAGTCCTCGACAATGGCGGCGGTATTTCGAAGGTGCCACCCAAACCGGACATCGACCGCAAGGTGCATGGCGAGGAAGATGCCCGGGGCATGGGCATGTTCCTGATTCAGGCGCTGGTGGACGAGGCCGAGTGGGTGAAAGACAGCGCAGCAGGCAGCTACGTGCGGCTGGTGATCCGGCTGGATAAGGAGAGCGAATAAAGTGCAGACGGAAACCAAAGCCAACGTCGATCAGATTTCGGATAACAAGGGTGGCCGGGTGAGCGTGCTCCGCTTCAGCGGCGACATCTCTTCCAGCTCGCACGATGCACTGCTGGGCACATACGAAACGGTCACGAAGTCCGACCCTGTGCTGCTCGATTTCTCCAAAGTGGACTACATCAATTCGAGCGGCATCGCGCTGGTGATCCAGATGCTGATGGAAGCCAACAAGAGCGGCCAGAAGATCGCGGCATTCGGCCTGACGCCGCATTTCCAGAAGGTCTTCACGATGGTGGGGATTACGAAATACGCATCCCTGTTTCCGGATGAGAGCGCCGCCAAGGCATCGCTGTAGCGCAAAGTCATTGGCTGCTCCCCTCCTATGGGGAAAATGTGCGTTCGGCCGCGCATCAGAATTGCAATGTTCTATGTAAGTAGCTTTGATGCGAAAGCGTCTGGCATTTCCACGTGACAATCGTGGCCGGTGAGCAGTTCGTGGTATTTCCAGTGCTCCGTCCTGGCACGGTCCCCGAACTGCTGAAATATGGGTCGCGCTGGATACGTGTCGGCTACGCAGGCAATGTAGGTCCTGGGAAGTAGGGCCGCCGCGTTGGCAGGCAGTGACACCTTTTCCTCGAAGCACCGAAGACTAAAGTCAGAGAGTCGCGCCCGAACAAAGTCCCTGCCGGGCCCGGGCTTGAGGCCCCACAAATCAAGTTGCCCATCGCCCCCGCGCAGCCGCCATCCCTCTCCGGTGCCGGCGGCCTGCTGGCGAAACGTCTGTGCGACCGTTTCGGGCAATAGGTCCAAGGCGGACTGTCCATCCCGCGGAATGAAGGCATCCACATACACCAGATGGCTCAGGCGAGACAGCGCATGTTCCGCCACACCTGTAATGATCATGCCCGCATAACTATGACCAACGAGAGTCACATGCTGGAGATTCTTCCGGTTTAGATGATCGACGACGTCCGCAATGTGGGTCTGCAAGCCAATGGCGGGCGACAGAGCGTGGGGGTCATCTTCCAATCCGCTCAGACGCGGAATGGTGACCGCATGACCTGCGGCCTCCAGGATCGGAGTTACAAGATCCCAGGTGGAAGCTGTTTGCCAAGCGCCGTGCACCAGAACGAAGGTGGCCATTCCTGTGCAACCTCCGGATGCAATCAGACCAGCTTTACGTAAGTCGTGTAGGGCAGGCTGCCGAGAGAGGTGAATGGCATCAGGGTGACGGGTCCGCCGGCTGCATCCACTTGCCATTGCCGTTCGCCGATGCGCTTTGCCGCCAGCAATTGCTCCCGCGGCACCGTTCGGCACCGGAGCCTCCTGCTGCTGCTTCACCGCCATCAATACCAGCGGCCCCCGCACCAGCGCGACTGTGTCGGTGTGCTGCGCATCGATGGCTTCCAGCCGCATTTGCAGGGGAAGCTCCAGCTCCACGCGGTCGCCGGTCTTCCATTCGCGGTGTATCGCGGCGAAGTGCCCGGGGATGGCGAGGCCCTTCTGGCGCGCGCCGTTGACGTAGATCGATCCACCCTCCGCCCAGGCCGGAATGCGGAAGTTGAGCGTCAGCTCGGTGGGTTGAGAGGTTGTCACCGTGAAAGCGACGTGATCCTCATAGGGATACAGGCCCTCCTGGGTCAGCGAGAGCGCGGCTCCGTTCTCGGTCCAGCGCAGGGTCGACGGGACATAGAGGTTGACGTAGACGGCCTGCGGCGCGCGGAAGTACATGTTGATGCGATAGTCGGCGGCCACCTGGGGGAGGGTGCCAGAGCAGCAGGGCCAGCGGAACTGCTTGTACACGCGCTGCGCGTTGAAGTTGTAGTCGGCGTAGTAGAAGGTCTCGCCATTTTCCTGCAGCGGCTTCGCGCCGAGGATGGTGTTGTACATGACGCGCTCCATGCTGTCGCCATAGCGGGCATCGCGGGTGACGCGAAGCAGATAGCGGGTCAGCTTGAAGTGCGCATACGAGCCGCACGGAGTTTCAAAGGTGTGATGGGTGTTGGTGAGGCTGGCGTAGAGATCGTTGCTGCCGGGGGCGCGGAGCGTCTCGTCCGGACCCCAGCCGCCGGTGGCATAGCTCTGCGCGTGCAGCATGGCGAAGGCGTTGCGGGCGGCCAGCAGATGCTTTTCGCTGCCGGCGACCATGTAGGCCATCATCGCGGAGCAGAGTGAGTTGACATAGCTGTAGGCGTGGCGGCCGGCGAGGACGTTCTCGTTGCGCGAGAGGGGATCGAACCAGGTTTTGTCGTCGAGATACTGCAGCCCGAGATCGTAGTAGCGGCGGCCGGCGCCGCGCTGGGAGGCGAGGAGCAGGTTTTCCGAGATGGTGTAGGACTCGTCCCAAGTCCAGAAATCCTGGTGAGGATGATCTGTCCGCCAGGGGACGCCATGTTCGATGGCACGGCCGGGCAGGTGCGGGAGCGCGGTGTTGGTGGTGTGCTCGAGGATCGCGAGGGCCTGCGGATCCTTGACGTAGGTATGGGAATCGAGCAGACCGAGCAGCAGCTTGTCGTAGCAGTACGCAGGGAAGCGGTTCTTGATGTAGAAGTCGGCTGAGATGGTTTCCGCGTAGAGACGGTTGAGGCGCAGCACCTTCTGGCGTGTCTCCTCATCTCCGTTGATGGCGTAGGCGCGAGCGAGCGCGGACACCCATTGGCCGAAGGTGCATGCGGGTGCGAAGCCGTAATCGAAGTTGTTGCTGGTGTCGTAGTCGGGATTGTAGTGGTACCAGCCACCCAGATCTTCGCCGGGCGCGGGCATTCCGGACATCTGGCGCAGCGGCTTCAGCAGGCTATCTTCACTCAGCGCCATCAGCACGGAATGCGTGGTCATGAGCTGGGTTTCGTGCAGGTCGCTGGCCATCAATACGTCACCGTAACTGAACTCGGACAGAAGACCGGGCTGCGGCGTCTCCGCAGCCGAGGCGGCACGGCTCCACAGGCCGCCGGTGGCAACCGCCGCGGATGCGAGCGAACTGGATTGAAGGAAGCGTCTGCGTGAAATAGCTGACATATCTTTGACCCCGCAGTTCTTAGATTAACAAGTGCGGATTAACAAGCGCAGACTAACAAGCGCTCCGTTCAGCGGGAGGGCTCGGTGACATGGATGACCTGGTCGGCATTCACATTTTTCAAGAGCTGCACAATGCCGGAAGGCCATTGGATTTCGACCGTCTTCGCGAGCGTATCCGGACCCAGGCCGAAGTGTACCGGGCCGTCACTTGACGATGCATACCCAACGCTGGTGGTCATGTGGTTGTATTGCGTGAGGCTGTCGGAGACCACCTTCACCCGGGCACCGATGCCGTCACGATTACTCTTGGTTCCGCGCAGCGCGATATCCAGCCAGTGGCCTGATCCCTTGCTCCGGTTCATCCATATCTCTGCGTCCGCGCCGAGCGCGGTAGCGACGACGTCGATGCGTCCGTCACCATCCAGATCGCCGAAGGCGAGACCGCGATGCCGCGCACCGGGCGCTGCCGCCAGGCCAGCTTCGGCAGTCAGGGCAGTCCATTTCCCGGTCTTGCCTGGGTTGCGGAAGACGGTGTTGAACTCATCGATTTCCGCGCCAGGAACGGGCATCGATTCAACATGGCCGCGGGTGACGAAAAGGTCTTTCCATCCGTCGTTATCGAGGTCGTAGAAGCCGGCGCCATAGCCTGCCATTTTGATGCTGGCCTCGCGCATGCCGCTCGGTGTTGTCACTTCCTGGAAGTCGCCCTTGCCGGTGTTTTCGAGCAGCGGGAAGGTCTGGTTGTTGAGCGCGACGTAGGCGATATCGGGATAGCCGTCGTTGTTGTAGTCGCGAAAATCCAGACCCATTCCGGAGATGAAGCTACCGTCCTCTGTCAGCGCCACGCCGGCATTGAAGGCGACTTCTTCGAACTTGTTCCCCAGATTGTGAAACAGGAAGTTATAGGACGCGTCGTTGGTCACGAACAGGTCGGGGCGACCGTCCAGGTCATAGTCGGCTATGCCCACGCCCATGCCTTTTCCCGGATGATCCCGGATGCCCCAGGCAGCGGAAACATCTTCAAAGACGCCATTTCCTTTATTCAGAAATAACTGATCCGGCTGAGGTTTATAGAAGCGCGGATGGCAGTAGTCGGCGACGCCACGATAGGAACAGAGAGGCTGATCGCTGTACTTCCACTGCATGTAATTGACGACGAAGAGGTCGAGCAGGCCGTCTCCGTTGACGTCTACCCAGGCTGCGGTGATGCCCCACAGCGGGCCGTACTGCGGATCGTTGGAACGATCGAGACCGGCCTTCGCTGTGACATCGGTGAAGGTGCCATCGCCATTGTTGTGATAGAGCGTGTTCTTGTAGAGGCCGGCGACGAAGATGTCCGGATGTCCATCGTTGTCGTAGTCACCTACTGCCACGCCGATGTCGTAGCCAGTGCCTGCGAGTCCCGCCTTATCGGTTACGTCCGTGAAGACGCCGTTCCCATCGTTGCGGAAGAGCCGGTTCCTATATTTTGGCGAGTCTTTTTTCAGCGTGGCGATGTTTGCGCCGTTGGTGAAGAAGATGTCGGGACGGCCGTCTCCGTTGTAGTCGAAGACAGCGACGCCTCCGGCCATCGCTTCCGGAGCGTTTCTTCCGGGGGTTTCGTCGTTTTCGAGATGGAAGGGAATCTTCTGCAGATCGAAGTGGATTGGGGTGCTCGTTGGCTGGGCATCGCTGGGAGCGGCGAAGAGGAGAAGCAGAAGGGCGAGCGGGACGGCAACGCGAAGTGAGCCAGGGAGATGCATCATGTCTTAAAAGAAAGCGGGAAAGAAAGCGGGGCGGAGTGAACCGCCCCGAGGGGATTGTATTGGAACACTGCTTAGAAGTAGAACTTTGCCGCCAGGGTGACGAAGCGCGAGCCGGTCTTGAAGGCTGGCGTTCCGGTCGTGAGCTGATTGGTGTTGGTGGGTGATAGAGATGTGATCTGCTGCCCGTCAGCGCCGGTCGCCGTTTGAACGAAGCTGAGCTGGCCGTCGCTGGTATTCGCCAGGTTGAACTGGCGCAGTGGGTGATTGAGCCAGTTGGTCGCCGAAGCGCGGATCTGCACGTAACGGCTCTCGGTGATGTGGAAGTTCTTGTAGATACCGAGATCGCTATCCCAGTAATTCGTGTTGTGGATGTAGGGCAGGACGTTCGCACCCTGCTGCCCGTAGGCCGGCGTGGTAAAGCAGTTGGGATTGAATCGCTGACCCTGGTGCAGGTGCGCGGTGGGATTGCATGTAATGGCAGGAATGATTGCCTTGATGGCGTCGGTGCCAAACCATACCGACGGGTTGATGGAGGTAGCGTGCAGGCCACTCGGCAACTGGTAACTGTTGTCGGGCAGGTTGGGATGCATGACAGTGGGGACCGTCAGGCCGCTCGGATACTGTGCATTCAATGCGGTGCCCAGTTTTCCCTGGATAGGTCCGCCGCTCTGGAAGGCGGTATAACCCGAGAGCTGCCAGCCGTTCACGACACCGCCCACCAGGTGCATGCCAAAGCCGCTGCTGTGAATGGGGCTGGGCAAGTTCCAGTTGTAGGTCATGTTCAGGATGTGGGTGTGGTCGTAGTCGAGCGGTCCGTAATTGTTGCGCAGGACGAACGGATCGTTGGCGGTGCCATTGCCGGGTCCATTGTTCGATCCGCCGTCACGGATGCCGAGCACCTTGGAGAAGGTGTAGTTGGCCAGGAATGTAATGGGGCCGCTCTGTTTGGTGAACGAGACCTGCAGTGAGTTGTAGTTGGAGTAGGGGGCGTGGGTCAGCAGATAGATGTTCTGATAGCTCTGCAGAGGCCTGTAATCCTGCGAATTGAAAGTGGGTGTGTAGGCGGCGGGATCGTTCTGGCAATAGAGCGACCAATCGGTGGCGCCGTTTCCGGGACACGATGGGGGGGCGGGTGACACGGTTCTGCCAAGTTTCGGGTCGGTTCCGAAGAAACGGCCCCGGATGTTGTTGTTGAGGTTAAACAGGTTGCTGTTGGTGCCGTCCATGTACTCGTTCGCGCTGCGATTGCCGACATACGAGATTTCCATCAACGAACGATGGGGCAGCGCCTGGGAGATGGTGGCATTCCAGTCGTTGGTGAAGGGTGCCCGGTCGTCGCCCGGTTGCATTGCATCCACGCTCGATCCATTTTGCGAGACCGAAGAGGGCGGCTTAAGGGTGGCGACAGTCCCATATCCGTTAAATGGAGTGGTACTGGAGTATTCGAAGGAACCGAACGGGCCGGCGAAGGCGCTTGCCGTTTCGCTGGTTGCCTGATAGCGATAGACGGCGAAGCCTCCACGGAAGACGGTCTTGCCGGTGCCAAAGACATCCCAGGCAAAGCCCAAACGCGGCGCCCAGTAGAACAGCGGCGACTTGAAGCCCGAGATGGGAATGCTGGAGTCGATGGCATGCCAGAGTAGTCCGGGATTTGGTGCAGCCGGGTTCTTGTCGTACGCGGCCTGACTGAATACCTGGAAGCCGGGACCCGAGTTGATGCCGTACCACTGGCCGATGTGATCAAAGCGCACGCCATAGTTCATGGTCAGGCGGGGACTGCCGCGCCAGGAGTCCTGCGCGTAGAACGACACCTGATGGAAGTGCGTGTCCGTCGGCACTAGCGTGTTCTGCTGCTGATATTGGTTGATGCGGCCCAGCATCACATCCGCGACCAGGTTCGCCGTCGAGTTCTGACCGTAGGTCTGGAAGTTGAAGTTTCCGTTGTTGGGAGCGTTGCTGTTCTGGCTGTTGCGGCTGTCGTCCCAGTAGAAGCCGACCTTGACGGTGTGGGCTCCGAGGACCTTGGTGAAGTTGTCGTAGACGGCGGGCACCTGCTTGACGCCACCGAAGCTGCCGGTCGACAAGGGGTAGTAGTTGAAGCTGGCCATCTGCTCGCTGCAGCAGCCATCGGGATCGATATTCGGGATCTGATCCGTGGTGGTGCCGAAGAGCCCGGGAACGTTGAAGTTGTTGGCCTTCCGCGAAACTGCCGAAGGGTTGGAGAGCGAGTAGGGGTTGACGAAGTGAGACCAGGTGAAGACGGTTTCGTTGGTAGTTGTCGGGTTGAAGACGTGAGTGAGGTTGGTCAGGATGACGTAGGTGACGGTGTTTGAAGCGCCCGGGCTGGGGTAGGGAAGAGTATTCGGTGTCGCCCACCAGATGGAGATCGGCGCCAGATCCGATTCCTTCTGATAGGTATACGAACCGGTCAGCTTGGTGTTGTCGCTGAGCGAATAATCGAGCTTGCCGGTAGCCTCCCAGCGGTTCTGGGGAGAGGTATTCACGTACTGATAATTGCTGTAACCGTTCCCCGAGGAGGGGGTCTCGTTGGTCTTGGGATAGAGCGCGAGGATGCCCTTGATGCTCGGGTCGATCGCAGAGGTGGGAAATCCGGTGGCGGAACCGCCGGCGGGTACGTTCTGGCTCAGTTGCCCGTAGAACCGCGGCCAGGTACTGATGGCCTCGGCAGGGATCCCGGCGTTGCTGAAGTCGCCGCTGAGCTGCGCCGCGTTGGGGACATTGTAGTTGATGATCGAGCCCGCGGGCTGCTGCTTCATGTACTCGTAGCCGCCCCAGAAGAAGAGTTTGTTCCGGTCGCGATTGAACTTCGTCCACGGGAGCAGCACGGGACCGCCCACGTTGCCGCCTATGTAGTAATAACTCTCCGCCGCGTTGGTGCCGCCCTGGCTTTTGGTAAAGGCGTCAACGGAATCCAGCACCGAGTTGTGCGTATACAAATAGGTTTCGCCGTGGAAGTCGCGGCCGCCGCTCTTGCTGAAGGCCTGGAAGATGGAGGGGCCTTTGGCGTACTCCGCGCTGTAATTCGACGTCAGCATCTTGATCTGGCCGACCATGTCTTGATTGATATTCGCGATCTGCGTGCCGAAGTTTCCGGGATCGACCAGGTTGGCGCCGTCCAGCATGTAGGCCATGGTGCCATTGGGTTGGGTGCCGTTCGAGGAGTAAGCGCCGACCGGACCGTTGTTGGAGCCGACGATCTTGTCATTGAAGCTCGATCCGGTGCCGCCAGGGTTGTTCAGGGCCATGCCGGGCATGATCTTCAGCAGCTCGCCGGCATCGCGGCCTTGCAGCGGGAAGTCGTTGATCATCTTCTCGCTGATAGAGGTGCTGATCTCCGGCGTGTCGGTGGGCACAACCGCGCCGCCCCCGCCGATTACCTCAATGTTGGTGGAGCTACTGCCGATCTTCAGCCTGATGGCCGGGATGTCGCGGGCATCGCCCTGGTTCATGACGATGTCGTTTTCCTGCCAGGTGGTGAAACCGGACGCAGAGATGTTGACGGAGTAAGTCGCCGGCTGAACGGCGGTGATCACGAAGTGGCCACGCGCGTCGGTGGTGGCGGTGCGGAGATCGCCGCTGGCCTGGTTCCTGAGGGTTACGCTGGCATTGGGAACGACGGCTCCCATGGTGTCAAACGCGGTGCCGCTGAGGGTACCGGTGAGCTGTTGAGCGGTTGCCGCCGCAGAGAAGAAGAGCACCGTTACGGCGACGAATGTTATCGTCCAGCGCGAGTATCGCTGGAGTTCTCCTGAATACCTCATAAAGCCTCCCAAATAACGTTTTCCATATTTGCTTAACCATGCGTCGACCTGGCGCGCCTCCCTGGAGTTTCTCCAAAAAGGAAGCGAAAGGACGATCGAGGTTAAGTCACATCTCTTGTTGCATTTCCAGTTCGTTCCGTCTAACCGAGCGACTCAAAGTCGCCTCTTGTGATCTGTCTGACGTACTGCGTGTTATCGTTAACACGCTCTGGAATAAGCTTTTTACTACCGGAAAATCACGGCTGTCAACGGGAAAAGTAGAAGTAACTTTCAGCTTGTGGAAGTCCGCGTCGACCGTGCTGCCGGGGAATGGCCGGGCCGGAATGCCGCAAACCTGTCCGGCATACAAGCCAGCACGGAATCGTGTACGCTGGCAGCGCGCACGTCAGCCTCGCGGCAGGATCAAGCTGCCTGACAAGGGTCTGAATTTCCAGAACGTCGAGATGGTTAAGGGTACTTTCTTGAGCGGGTTACAGCGTGTGCGGGGATAGGGTGAGGTTGGCCAATTCGGAAGGCATCCGGCCCTCGATGGGTCCGTCCAAAGCCGTTCATTTGGTTTGCACTGTGTGTCTTCTCATCCTTATTGGTGGTGGCGGCTTGTCACTGCCGGCGCGATCGCAAACTGCCGATACCTTTGCTTCCCTGGTATCCAGTGCCGATGCTGCGCGCCAGCAGGGCGACATTCCCACGGCGATTGCGCTTTATAGAAAAGCTGTCGAGCAGAACCCGAATTGGCCGGACGGCTGGTGGTTCCTTGGAATCCTGCAGTACGACGCGAACCAATATGTTCCTGCGCGCGATGCATTGAACCGGTATTTGCAACTCACTCCCGACGCTGCACCCGCGCTCGCTCTGCGAGGACTTTGCGAATTCAACACCGGAGAATATCAGCAATCGCTCGAAGACCTTGAACTGGGCGTCTCCCACGGCGCGGCCAATCAACCGAAGAACGCGCGCATCATCTTTTATCATGAGGCGCTCGCATTGCTCCGCCTGGGAAGGTTCGAGGAATCTCTGGGCAAATTCACATTGCTTGCCAAGCAGGGCACTGACAACGGCACGGACAATCGGGATCTGACGATGGGGATAGCTCTGGCCGGACTGCGTATGAATGTGCTGCCCGCGGAGGCGCCGGCAGCACAGGCGCAGATGCTTTCGTCGATTGGGCAGGCAGCCCTGCTGTTGATGAACGAGAACTACGATGGCGGCCGAGCGGCATTCGAGGCTCTCTTTATTCAGTACCCGCACTCGCCGGGCATTCATTATCTGTACGGGTATCTCATCTTCGCCACGAAGCCGGAGGAAGCTGTGGAGCAGTTCCGGAAGGAGCTCGAGATCTCGCCGCAGAGTGCCAATGCTCATGCGATGTGCGCCTGGGCGCTCGAGTTCCAGGGTGACTACGCGGCGGCTCTGGTGGAAGCGGCGAAGGCATCCACGGAAGACCCGTCGCTTGCCATGGGCCAGCTCGTCTATGGCAGAGCGCTGGTGGAGACCGGAGACAGCAACGGGGGATTGCCGCATCTGGAAAGTGTGCTGCGGACGGAGCCGGGAAACCTGGAGGCGCATCTGACACTGGCCAAGGCTTACTCGAAGCTGGGACGGAGCGACGAGGCGCGGCGGGAACGGCTGCTATGTCTCTCGATTTCACAACAAGGAGCGCCTGCCGTTGCGGTCCCGTAAGCTCACGATCTTCCTCCTGCTGCTAACTTCCGTGTCAGTGCGGGCGCAACTCTCCAAAAAAGAGCATGGCGCGACCTGCGCCACCTGCCATGAGGAACAGGCGATTCCGCAGCCGGCCACGCAGATGGCGCATGCCATGGAACTGGCAGAGCACAATGATGTGCTTTCGGGGAATCCACGGCTCACCTTTCACGACGGGGGATATTCCTATTCCGTGGTGACAAATAAAGGTCACAGTGTCTATGACGTGAGTGACGGAACGAAGACCGTTTCCATTCCGATCGTCTGGGCCATGGGAGCGCAGGCCCAGACCTGGGTTCTGGAACGGGATGGCAATCTGTATGAGAGCCGTGTCAGCTACTATCCGTCGATCAAGGGTCTTGCGATCACGACGGGCGATGAGCGGTTGATGCCGAAGACGATCGACGAGGCGGTGGGCCGTCCGATCGGGATGGAGGAGGCGAAGGCATGTTTCAACTGCCACGCGACGGGCGCGGTCATCGACCACCAGCTGAACCTGAAGGCGCTTCATCGCCGGGCTTAGCTGCGAACGTTGTCACGCCGGGGCACACGCTCACGCCGCCGGTATGCTGGCGGGCAGTGCTTCGGCACCGATACCGCAATCTCTGGGTAAGCTCACGTCGGAGGATCTGTCGAATTTCTGCGGGCAGTGCCATCGCAGCTGGGAGACCGTGGTGCGCAGCCATTGGCGAGGACAGGCGGATGTGCGCTTCCAGCCTTACCGGCTGGCGAACAGCCGATGCTTCAATGGAGCCGACCCGCGCATCAGTTGCGTCGCCTGCCACGATCCGCACCAACCGGTGGTGCGGGATATTTCTTATTACGATGCGAAGTGCCTGGCGTGTCACGGACAGGCATCCGCAGCTGTTGACGCTACTTCGGCTCATCCCAAGGCCTGTCCGGTTGCCAAGTCGCGATGCGTGACCTGCCACATGCCACAGGAGTCTTTACCGAATGGGCTGCTGCGATTTACCGATCACCAGATTCGCGTGGTGAAGGCCGGTGAGCCTTATCCCAACTGAGGAGTTTTATGGCGCGGCCGGACCCTTGCTCTGCTGCTGCGCGGTGAGCCGCGCGACGGTCTGCCGCTCCCTGGCGCCATCCTGCGGACGGTGGAGACGGTAGTAGACATTGGCCAGCTCAATGTGAGGCTCCAGCCAGTTCGGGTCCGTTCGCGTGACATCCTCCAGACCCTTTGCCGCGTCCTCATAGTGACCGGAGGTGCTGTTCCACATCGCGTCTTCGTAGCGCGCCATGGATGAGGTTGGATTCAGTTGCAGGGCGCGGTCGAGATACTGTTTGGCCGCATCCATCGATCTGCGTTTGTAGAGGATGGAACCGAGATAGAGGTTGGCGTTGAAGTCGTTGGGATCCTGCCGCAAGGCCTCGCGAAAGGCGGGCTCAGCCGCGGTCTGGTCGCCCGTCTGATCTCTGGCCATTCCGGTCAGGGTGTAGATGTGGGGAAGATCCGGCTTCAGCCGCAGCGCGGCTTCGAGATCGGTGCGCGCGTGCTCGAAATCATTCAGGTCCAGAAAGGTGGAACCCGCCAGCAGGTATGCGTCGGCATTGTGCGTCTGCTCTGCCAATGTGCTGAGCTTCTGCGCGCCTTCACGGCGCTTGCCCGACTGCAGCAGCGCCGTTCCCAGGACATATTCGAAGTCGGGATTTGCCGCGTTTGCGGCTTCCATGGAAGTGAGCATGGCGGCAGCATCGGCGCCACGTCCCGAACGAACCTCGCAATCGCCGAGCAGAATGGCGACCTTTGCATCGTCCGGCTGCACCGTGTGCAGCTCTTCGAACTCGTTGGCCGCCGATGCCAGATCGCCTTTTTTGTAATACGCGAGGCCGAGGTTCAATCGAATCGGGTTCTTGTCCGGGACCTGGGGTAGCGCGAGACGATACTGTGCGATGGCGTCGTCGAAGCGGCCACTGTCAGCCAGGGCCGCACCCAGGTTCACCCGGACCTCTACCATGTCGGGCTTCAGCTTCAGCAGCTCTTCATAGTCGCGGATTGCGGCGGGGAGGTCGCCACGCTGCTGAGCCTCAATCGCATCGCCGAGGAGCCGGTCCGGCTGTACCTGCTGAGCGGGAGCGAAGGAGGCGTAAAACAGGAGGAACAAGAGCAGGCGGCGCACCGCCCAAGCATAGCGCATCGATGCGAGGGGTCACCGGGACGCGGGTGGCCAGTGACTCTCGATGCCGTGATAGGGTTGTGGGCACCCAAACATGCCCACTCGCAACGAAAGTCTGAGGTTCGGTCACACGGCTCGAAGCCCCAGACCGCGCGTCTCGTCACTCTGGCTTCCGGCTGTATTGCTTTGCGTCGCGGCTGCCACGGGACATGCCCAACAGACACAACCGGAGCCGGTGACGGTGGTGCAGCCCGGTGCGCCGGGGACCCCCAGCAGGAGACTCCCGGCGTCGACGACTGGCCAGATACCGCAGCGGTCGCAGGCGGATGTCGAGTTTATGCAGGGAATGATCATGCATCACTCGCAGGCGGTCGAGATGACGGCGCTCATTCCGTCGCATACCGAGAACAAAGAGGTTCGCCTGCTGGGTGCGCGCATCAGCCTGTCGCAGTCCGATGAGATGAAGTTCATGAAGCGATGGCTGACTGCGCGTGGGGAGCCGGTGTCGATGGCGATGCCGGGGATGGCCGGAATGGACAGGAGCGGGAACTCGATGCAGCTTATGCCGGGAATGCTGACGGCGGCGCAGATGGACGCGCTGCGGCAGGCCAGTGGAGCGGAGTTCGACCATCTCTTTCTGACGGGAATGATTCAACACCACGGCGGGGCGCTGGTGATGACGAAGCAGCTGTTCGATACACCCGGCGCCGGTCAGGATGCCGAGCTTTTCGATTTTGCTACCGACGTAGATAACACGCAGCGGGCCGAGATCAGAATCATGGAAAACATATTGAAGGAGAAACGATGAACCGGACGCGTGTTCGCGCACTACGTAGGCTGGGTACGGCATGTGCTGTCGCCGGGATGTGCTGCTACGGTGCTTTGCAAGCGCAGACTCCTGCTGCTCCGTCGCCGCAAGCTGCTCCAACGGCGAAACCTACTCCAGCTGACAAGCCGCCTTCCGGGGAAGAAGAGAATCCATTTGCACCGCAGCCGGCGACTCCGCTGCCGCCGGGGATGACCGGATCGACGACCAACGACCCGCGCGTGGGATTGAAGCCGGGGCTTTACGACGCGGGTGAAGCGGCGATGGGGATGGAGCACATCGCATTTTTGAAAAAGCCCACTGCGTTTCAGTTGCCGTCCTCCACGCAAGCCGATGATCCGGTCGTGCAGAAAACGCTGGGCATGCTTGGGATCAGCAACATCAGCAAGATGCCGAAACCGCTGCAGCTTGTGATCGCGCAACTCGCCTTCGCGAACTCGGACTTTGCGTTCCAGGGAACCCACTTGTTCCAAGGCAACTTCTATGGCGTGAGCTTCTATGACATCTCGAATCCAGCGAAGGTGTCGCTGATTACCTCGCTGGTGTGTCCGGGCGGACAGGGCGATGTCTCGGTGTACGGAAAGCTGCTCTTCATGTCGGTGGAGATGCCGAACGGACGTCTGGACTGCGGAACGCAGGGGTTTCCGCCGCTGCCTCCGCCGGAGAAGGGGCACGAGAAGGAACGCCGGCTGCCGGCCGCAAGCCCGGAGCGTTTTCGCGGAGTCAGGATCTTCGATATCTCGGATATCCGGAACCCGAAGCAGGTAGGGGCTGTGCAGACCTGCCGCGGGTCCCATACGCATACGCTGGTGGTGGACCCGAACGATAAAGACAATGTCTATATCTATGTCTCGGGAACGTCCTTTGTACGCCAGCCAGAGGAACTCGCGGGCTGCTCGGGCGAGAAGCCGGATAAGGATCCGAATACTTCTCTTTTTCGCATCGACGTGATCAAGGTGCCGCTCGCTAACCCAGCAGAGGCCAAAGTGGTATCCAGCCCGCGGGTATTCGTCGATGCCCGCACCGGCGCGCTGAATGGTCTCAACAACGGTGGAAGTCATGACAAGGGAGAGGAAAAGCCGGCGGACACCAACCAATGCCATGACATCACGGTGTATTCGGCCATTGGGCTGGCGGCCGGCGCATGCTCGGGCAACGGCATTCTGCTCGACATCAAGGACCCGGTGCATCCGCGACGTGTCGATGCGGTGAACGATCCGAACTACTCGTATTGGCATTCCGCGTCGTTCTCGAACGACGGAACGAAGGTGGTGTTCACCGACGAATGGGGCGGGGGCCTGCTGCCGCGCTGCCGTGCGACGGATCCCAACAAGTGGGGAGCGGACGCGATCTTTAACCTGAGCGGCGACAAGCTTTCGCTCGCAAGCTATTACAAGATGCCAGCCGCGCAATCGGCGACAGAAAACTGCGTGGCGCACAACGGTTCGCTGGTACCCGTTCCCGGACGGGATATCGAAGTCCAGGCATGGTATCAAGGCGGCATTTCGGTGATGGATTTCACCGACGCCGCGCATCCGTACGAGATTGCCTATTTCGATCGCGGACCGATTGATGCCAAGACGGTGGTGCTGGGTGGAGAATGGTCCGCATATTGGTACAACGGCTACATCTATGGTTCGGAGATTGCGCGCGGACTGGATGTGTTCAAGCTGGTGCCGAGCAAATTTCTGACGCAGAATGAGATCGACGCAGCCAACCTGGTGCGATTCGACGAACTCAATGTGCAAGACCAGTCGAAGATTACATGGCCATCGCAACTGACGGTTGCGCAGGCATATGTGGATCAACTGTCCCGGTCGCAGGCGCTTCCGGCCAAGCGCATCGCCGCTTTCCATAAGGCCATCGGGCGCGCGCAGAGATCGCATCTGGGGAAGAAAGACCTGGCAAAGCTGCAGGGAATGGCGGCTTCTCTGGAGACGGATGCATCAGCCGCCAAGAATCCGGCGGATGCGAAGCGGCTGCATGCGTTGTCGCAGATACTGCAGAGTCCCGTAGCCTGACGGCTGGCGAGAGCTTCATCGGAAAATTTCGGATGGCGAATGGTGATTTGCAATAGAGCAATCTTCGCCATTCGCGTATTCTGTTCCCATTCCAGATCGGCCACGCCGCCGACGCTGCTGGACCCGAAGTGACCAAGTAACGCGTTTGCAGGATGGATTTCCCCAAGACGCGGAAGTCATGCGACACAGTCGTCGTGCCGGGTCTCCGTTGCTCTCCTCGCTTTGTCGAGTCAGCGTCACGGATAGCGAATCAGGTCTCAAGTCATCAGTCTTTTTAGGGATTCCCGGGCACCGTGGGTTGCCTGGAATGGCGTGGTAGAATCCGCGCCTACCACTTGTGGGCTGATCCGCGGATCTCCAATGGGGGACTGCTGGTAGTTACAACTCATGGAACGAGCCGGGAAACGAACAGTTCTGACGGCTCGCCAGCGTACTGGATTTTGCTGTTTTTTTGGAGGCAGGTCGTGATGCGTTTCAGGGTGGTTCTACATTTCTTTCTTTGCGGGTTGTTTTGCATGGCCGTGCCCGGCCTTCTGCTGGCGCAGGCGACCACGTCGGTGGGCGGCCGCGTGACAGACAGCAGCGGCGCGATTATTCCCGGCGCCAGCGTGAAGCTGACTTTGGTGACGACGGGGGCGTCGCGTTTAAACACGACAAGCGGCAATGGGGAGTATCAATTTTCCCAGCTTGCCCCGGGACGCTACACCCTGGATGTGACGGCGCAGGGATTTGGTTCCGTGGAAAAGACCAACATGGATCTGCTGGTGAGCCAGCCCGCGACAGTCAATGTGGTTTTGACCGCGGCCTCCGTCAATCAGGAGGTCACTGTCACCTCCAACGTTCAGCCGGTATTGAATACAACAGACGCGACACTGGGAAACGCCTTCGACGGCAAGCAGATAGAAACGCTGCCGCTTGATGCTCGAAACGTCCCCGATCTCCTGAGTCTGCAGCCGGGAGTGACTTTCCTCGGCCGAGCTGACGATGTTTCCGGCACGCAAGGCGTGGGAAATACCTCGACGGATTCGCGCGCGGGCTCGGTAAATGGCGGCCGCAGCGACCAGGCGAACATCACGCTGGATGGCGTGGATGTGAACGACATCAACAATGGCTATGCTTTCACCAGCGTGCTACGGACCACACAGGATTCCATCGCCGAATTTCGAGTAACGACGAGTAATCCGAATGCTGAGGAGGGACGGTCGTCCGGTGCACAAGTAGCCCTGGTGACGCGAAGCGGGTCGAACGGCCTGCGCGGTGCGGTCTATGAGTACAACCGGTCGAATCTGCTGGAAGCGAATGACTTCTTCAACAAGCAGCAGCAGATCGCGGCCGGTTTGCCGAACAGGCCGACCAGCCTGGTGAGAAATATCTATGGCGGTGCCGTGGGTGGCCCGATCCTGAAAGACCGGCTGTTTTATTTCCTGAACTACGAAGGACGGCGAGACTCGCAGGGCACCAGCGTGAACGCCGGCACCGTACCCACGGCTAACTACCGGGCGGGAAATCTGAAGTATCAGTATGTGAACGGCGGCGGCGACAGCATATTCACGCTGAGTCCGGCAAACATACAGCACATGGATCCGCACGGGATCGGAAACAGCGCGGCACTGCTCCAGGTGCTCAACGCATATCCGGTGGGCAACGACTCCACGCAAGGCGATGGACTCAATAACATCGGCTACCGCTTTCCATACACGATTGCCCGCAAGTACGACACATACATCGCGCGCCTGGACTGGAACGTGACATCGAATGGCAAGCACACGCTGTTCTGGCGCGGCAATCTGCAGAACGATCGCGAGCCGACCGCACCTGCATTTCCAGGTCAGCCGCCGCAGACGGTCGCCCTGACCAATAGCAAGGGATTCGCCGTGGGATATACGTTCCTGATTACGAGCAATCTGGTGAATGATGTCCGGTACGGACTGACGCGCCAGGGTGCGGACACGGCCGGCGCCTCCAGCGCGCCAATCATCTACTTCTCCGAGGTTGCCCAGCCAGTTTCGACATCGCGCTCGACGGCCTTCATTATTCCGGTACAGAACCTGACTGACAACCTGTCATGGACGAAGCATGACCACAACTTTGCCTTCGGCGGCAATGTTCGCTTCATCGACGACCAGAGAACAGGGAATGCGCAGTCGTATCCGGATGGGCAGATGAATCAGGGCTGGTTGACACGGAGTTCGACGATCGCCAACAGCAATGGCCCATTCGATCCGCAAGTATATGGATACCCCGCCGTCGATTTTGCGAATTATGGCAATGAGTATAACGATGCCTTGCTGAACGCGGTCGGTGCGATCACGGAAGGGGATGCTGTCTACAATTACACCAAGTCCGGGAGCACGCTTGCGATAGGGGCTCCGCTGAAACGTGACTATCGCTGGAACGAATATGAGATCTACGCGCAGGATACGTGGAAGATTATGAATAATCTGACACTGACCTACGGGTTGCGGTATTCCTACCTGCAGGTTCCGGCGGAGACGAGCGGCACGCAGGTAGGCACGTGCCAGTTTTCCGGAAGCGTCTGTCAACCTTACGCGTTGACCAACTACGTCAATGGCAGCGCGGCGCAGGCGGCGGCGGGTGGCGCGGCAAACAACGTAGGTGAAGTGGCCTTTAACCTGAATGGCCGCTATAACCACGCGCCTGATTTCTGGAAGCCGGAGAAGAAGGATTTCGGACCACGGCTGGCCATCGCTTTCGCTCCTGCGCCCTCCGATGGATTCTGGAAGATGCTTTTCGGAGACCAGAAGAGCAGCATTCGCGCGGGCTATTCGCTGGTATTCGACCACTTCGGCTCAGCCACGGTGAACACCTTCGACACCACCGGCTCCTATGGATTGTCGTCGCATCTGTCGAATGCGCCGGGATCGGTGCCGATCGAGGATGCACCACGATTCACCACCATCAGCGGTGTGCCGCAGTCGTTGTTGCCATCGGCTCCTCCGGGCGGATTTCCCGCGGTACCAGCGGCGAGTGGAAACGGCAGCTTCGCCATCAGCTGGGGGCTGGACTCTGCAATCAAGACACCCTACTCGCACCTGATTGATTTTTCGATCGCACGCGAACTGCGCAATGGATCGTCATTGGAGATATCGTATGTGGGCCGCCTCGCCCATCGACAGCTGGCGCAGGAAGATGTGGCAATGCCCATCAATCTGCAGGCGGGAGGAACTTCCTATTTTCAGCCCGCGGCGCAACTCTCCAGGATGGCAAGAGCGAATGTGCCGGTAGGGTCTGTGCAGCGCGATCCTTACTGGGAGCAGGTCTTTGGCGGACTGGATGGCCAGGATGTGGGGCTTGGTTATGGCCCATTGTCCGCAACGCAGAATGTGTACGCGCTGTTTCTCAGCAATCTCTATAACGAAACCTATGCGTTGTATCAACTGGACACGCCGGGTTCCTTGCCGAATACGAATATCGGCGCGGGCGTGAGCTATCCGGCGTTTCGCTTCTACCACGATCAGTACTCGGCCTTGTATTCGTGGCGATCCGTTGGCTTTTCCAACTTCAATGCGCTGGAGGTGGTCTATCGGCAGCGCTTCGGCGCGGGCCTGCAGGCGGATTTCAACTACACCTATGGGAAGTCGCTGGACATCACGTCGCAGGCGGAGCGGCTCGGAGCCTCGGGCGGCATCAACTACTCGCAGATCATGAACACCTGGCAGCCGAACCAGCTCTATGGCCCGTCGGACTATGACGTACGGCACCAGATCAACGCCAACTTCGTTTGGGATCTGCCGATCGGTACCGGAAAGCAATTCTTCTCCGGCGCGGGCCGTGTGATGAATGAATTGATTGGCGGATGGCAGACGAGCGGCATCGTTCGCTGGACAAGCGCTTTTCCTTTCGCGATGAACAACGGCGCTTATTATCCGACCAACTGGGATATTCAAGGATATGGCGAACAGGTTTCGAAGATTCCATCGCGAGCGGCCGCGCGCGGAACCTTGACACAGAGGTTTGCGGATCCAAAGGCCGTCTTCGCCAGCTTCGATCATGCGCTTCCTGGCGAATCGGGGAGCCGGAACCCGCTGCGCGGCGATGGATTTTTCGACTGGGACGAGGGGGTCAACAAGACCTTCGGCATCACCGAACGCATCAAGTTCATCGTGCGGTGGGATATGTTCAACGTGACGAACAGCGTGCGCTTCGACCCGCAATCGATCAGTTCAACGTTGGATAACCCGCAGGCCTTCGGGCAGGCAACGGCGCTTCTGACGAACTATCGTCTGGCGCAGTTCGCTGGAAGAATCGAGTTCTAAGCACGAAGCTGTTGCTAAGGTTGAGCCATGGCGGGCGGCAGTGTTGGCAGGTGTAGAGATTTCTCTGCCTGCCGATACTGGCGCAGGGGCATCTGCACCAGGAGTGGGTGGGCTTGCGGATCGAGCCAGGCCAGTATGGATTTGACCTGCGGCTCCGGCATGGCGGTGCAGCCGACGGTGCCGTGGCCAGCGCCGCTCCAAATGTGCATGAAGACGCACGAGCCGCCGCGCGGTTTGGGCGAAATGGCGTTGTGATCGATCACCAGACCCCAGCGATAGGCGTCGCCGGCATCGCGCATGTGTTCTGCACTCTTCCAATCGGCGGCTACAGTGGAGCTGTCGAGAATCTGGTTGTAGAACTGTGATTGCGAGTCATCCACACAATCCGTCGATGGCGTCAGGGGTATGTAGCGCATCTTCCATCCATCGGGCTCCTGCGGCGCATAGCCGAAGGCGCTGCCAAGACGAAAGATTCCAGCAGGCGACTTAAGGTCGCCTTCCTGCTTGGTCGGGTCGCCAGAACGATGCATCGGCATCACACCGATGCCCCATGCCATGCCTCCCTTTCCGACGACGATGTGAATGGGAGCACCGAGTGTCTGCCAGGGACCACTGGACGATGTTCGCTGATACATCTGCAATTGCCCGTCCACGGCATTCCAATCTGGCGTCGTCACCACAATGAGTTGTGACGAGGATTGAAGCGGTGAGGGCAGAACCTCGGGCTTCTCAGCAAGGGTCACGCACGGCAGGGATGCCGCCAACAGATACCACGCGAATATGCTCTTCACATTCAGGCTCATAGTGAGATGGTGAGATGGTAATTCAAATACGCGTTTGCGCATGCCTCATCAGAGACGCCTACGGCGGATGGTGAGAGGATAATCCAGGCGATCGGTTCTTGATTCTTTCGGCTGACACCGGTAGTTGCATACGGCTGCGCCTGGGACAATCAACGCGCCTTACCGGGCGCACTGGCGCTCGGTGCACTCACGCGAAAGCGCACGGCGAAGCTGCCATCTCTCGACCTCACTTCGGCGAGATATATACCCGGGGACAGGTGACCCGGTGGAAGAGTTGTTTCGATGTATCGCTCGCCCGAGGCGTTTTGAGCTGCGAGTCCGTCCACACGCACAAGGTCCGGTTGGCTGCGATCAGCGTCTGTCGGGCGCAGCAGCAGCGTATAGCGCATTCCATTTTCGGCGCCCGGCAATAATACCTGGATGTGAGTGGCCGCTTCGGGGCGAACCACATACGCTGATTCCTTCTGCGTGGCCGATCCGCGCAGGCGCTCTGCAACCAGCAATATGACGTTGGCCTTTGGCGATATCGCCGGCGACGAAACCTGGACAGGCTTGCTGGAAGCGGTCGTCATGGCCGACGGTACGCGATGGCGGACAAAGAGCAGAGCGGCTGAAATTACGCAGGCGGCGGCAGTCAGCCATAGCCATACCGGTTTACGTGTTTGAAGCCTGGGTCTCGAGTTCTGGAGCAAAAGGCGAGTGACCTGCACGTGTTCTCGACGCCGTGCAGATGCCATGATCCATGGCCGTAGACTCTTTTGCTCGGCGGACGTAAGCGAGCCAGCCGCGTAGTCGTCAAGGACGTCTTCCTCTAATACCGCCGTCAGCTGCGAGAATTCCTCATCTTTGAGCAATCGCTCTTCGAAATCGTCGCGTTCATCTGCCGCCAGCGTACCGCTCACGTAGGCGATAAAGTTCCGCCGCGAAGAGACAGACGTACCGGGAACTGGCCGCTCAGGGGATAACTCGCTCACGACGCTCCTTTGAGAACTTCCGCACTCTATGTATGTTGTCGTTTTCGATCAAAACATCACGCTGCCGTTGACGCAGGCAAGCCAAAAGGTCGGTCCGGGCCCGGAGCAGGCGGTTGCGAAGGGCATTTACCGTTAAGCCGAGTTTGTCGGCCATCTGGCGATGGTGCGCGATCTTTTCGGCTCCCGTCCAGCCGTAGTAAGACTGCAGCAGTTCACGCTTTGCCGCGGGCATCCGGCTAAGGCAATGGTCCAGGGAGGCCATTGCCAGCTCTTTTTCGTCATCTTGTTCTGCCCGGACAATGCCCGCCCATTCGCGATTTACCTCCTGCTCTCGCGCGAGACGCCGCCATTCCTCCTGCAGCAGATGACGCGCAATACCCAAAGCGAAAGCTGCCGGAGACTCGATCTGAGCGTCGCCGCGCGTCGCCAGGCTTGCGCCAAGCCGGTCCATCACCTCATCAGCCATTGTTGCCGGATCAGCCATGTTCTTCAGGTCGAAGAAACGCGTCAATCGCGCATGCACAATACGGTAGGCTTTGGCCGCGTCGTCCGGCTCTGCGGCCAATCCCATGAGCAGCGCCTCAAGAGAGTTTGTGCTCATTGCGTTGTTCTTTGCATCACGACATCGGCTGATCGCGGCGCTTCGACGCCATTCACAAGAAACGCGCTCCACGTCGAGAGGTCAACACCGGCATTCAATGCAGAGACCTGCGCCGCACCCAGCGCCTCGGCTGCAGTCAAATGCCGCTTCAGCAAGCCGGAATAGAAATCCCGCATCAGCTTTGATGTTGCGTCATCATCGACGCTCCACAAGCTTCCCACTACCTGATGGGCGCCTGAAAAAAAGAAGGCCTGAGCCAGGCTCTGCATGCTCTCGCCGGCAAAGTAGGCACCTCCCTGAGTTTTACAACCACTGAGGACAACCAGGGGCGGCGCATGCATCGATGAGATCTCCCTCAACCACAACACGCCGTCCGCGTCACCGGGACCCGAAGCAAGTGCAATCCCGGAGAGCTCCGGATGATTCATGATGAGAACCGTGTGAGCCGCTATATGCAGGATGTCGAAATCATTGCTGCTCATCCTACGGACCATGGCCGGCGAAGCATTATTTTGCATCACCATGTGCACTGCATTTGCGCTTGCCAGCGTTGCGATCAGATGTGCTTCCTGTTGAGATCCCGCGAGAGGTGGCTCGTCCGATTTCAGAAGCGCATTGTTCTTTGTAGCCCGGACACTCGCAACTACAGCAATGCGTTGCTCAGAATTAGCGGACACCTGGCTTGCCAGTGAGAACGCCACAGATGCCGACGGCTCATTCTCGAGGGTGTAGCGTTCCGTTGCGTAGCAGGTCCGGTGACCGCAAGTCACTCGAAGTGCGCTCCACGGCAGCGACAATAGCGGACCATCCGCCACGACATACAACCGGCGGGTCTTCGCCGGCAGATCCCGGAGAAGTAACGATCCGGCCCGCTGCAACTGCCTGTCGCGCGTCTCCTGGAAGGAATGCTGCCGTTCCGCATAGTGATTTGCATCTTCTCCTGGCTCGATTGCGGGACGGCGGGCAGCCAGCGCAGCCAGAAGCGGTGCCAGGTTTTGCTGAAGCTGAGCACGGCCGGGCAAACTAGTCGTCACAATGGCGCGCTGGGTAAGAAGCCAGCGATAACTGCGCTGCTGGCCGACAGAAAACTCCACCAGAGCCGTCTGAGGGTCCAGCAGTTTGTCTTGCACCTCACGGATGCCGACCACCTTACCGGTTGTCAATTCCACAGCTCGACCGGCTGCGGAGCCTTGTTGCTGGATATACGCGCGTTGGTCAGCTTCCAGCGCATCCT
The DNA here is from genome assembly GCA_963815025.1 of uncultured Acidobacteriaceae bacterium. Classification (GTDB taxonomy): domain Bacteria; phylum Acidobacteriota; class Terriglobia; order Terriglobales; family Acidobacteriaceae; genus KBS-83. The sequence goes on from CAWFFD010000004.1 coordinate 1,104,987, forward strand.
GTTCGTGATACAGGTTGCGCAGTTTTGCCGCAATTGCAGGCGTATCGGCGTGAGGCTTTTCAAGCATTGCCTGCTGCTCTTCAATCGCATAACGATTCAGCGCCGCCTGCCGGCGCATTGCTGCCGGCAGATCGACGTTTGGTCCCCATGCACGTTGCCCGAGCGAGTCGAGCAAGGAGCGGGCTCGGGCACGTTCCGCCCAGGCGAAGGCAGCTTCTTCATAACCTTTGCCTGGTTCAATGGCAGCCTGCTGCATAGCTGCAAAGATCGCCAATTCATACCCGGCATGATGTTCCGCGATGTAACTGCCGGCAATGTTCCGGCTTTCCAACGTGGAGTATGAGTGCTCCACAAGCTGTAAAGCCCGGTCAATTGAAGCGAGTCCTCCGGCGAGGTCGTGCAGCTGCAACTGTGCCCGGGCGCATCCAACCAATGCCGCAGACTGTTCTTCCTGCTGACCAGTCTTTTCTGCCGACGCGAGTGCGGATCGATATGCGCTCAGTGCATCGGACGGCGTTTCCGCTACTGCCCCGCGCGCCAACGCTACTTTTACCAGCAGCTCCGGAGCTTGAAGATCGTTGGCCAACACTCCCGCTTGCTCGACATCCTTGGCTGCAGCCGATTTGTCGCCCGCCGCAGCTCTTGCTGCCGATCGCCCGAGCAAAAGCAGCACCTCTTCGCGCGGCGCCTGCAGCTTTGCAGCTAAAGGAATGGCGAGATCATATTCCCGGATTGATTTGTCGAGTTGACCGCGTTGCCAGAGAATACGCGCCAGCAGGCCGCGTGCCTCGAGAGAGGTTGGGGTCTCGGGCTCGCCAATATGCGCAAGGCAGCTACGGAGCTGTTCTTCTGCCTCGTCCCACATGCCTAGATCAGCGTCGAAGGCGCCCAATTCCTTTTCGAGGTCCGCCTGCACAAGAGGGGCGTAATGAATTTGTTCACCCCAGACCATGGCATCACGGAATGACCGGAAGGCGCCTTGCAGGTCGCCTCGCTCGCGATCAACGGCCGCCAATTGACTGAGAGTGAATGCAATTCCCGCGAAGTCGTGCACAGCCTTTGCGTCATCCAGCGCCTCACGAGCTGCTTCAGAGGCTTTCCCAGGTTCCCCGACCACATCGTAGTCAGAGATCAGGTTTTCCAGCACAATTCCTTGCCAGTACTGATCCCCGGTCTGCCGATATAGCGCGAGGGCGCGTTCTCCCTCCGCAATGGCTGCGTCGTAATTCCCAAGAAACATCTCCGCCGAACTCGCGGTCTTGGCGGTCAACGCCTGCTGTGGCAGATCCTCCGCCGCTGGAAGCGCAGACGCCTCACGCAGAAGGGAACGGGAGCCAGCCAAATCGCTTCGGTTGAAAAGCAGATATCGGGCCTTCTCCGTCATCACCAGCCGCAGCAGCGGGATGTCTCCGGTCTGGCGATTCAATGCGATGGCCTGGTCGAAGTCCGCTATCGCTGTTTTCGCGTCCGGAGCTCCGGGCAGGTGCCGGCGAGCGCTTTCGCCCCCTAGAAAAAACCCTTCACTCTGGTAGAGCCGTGCAAGGTCCGGCGTATTCCGTATTTCCACCAGCGTTATCTGGAGGGCGGCGGCTCTGGACTCTTCGCGCGAGCGGATTTCGACGTGAGTCGAACCGTCGTGAGGTAACTGAACGACATATTGTGTCCGTCCGCCTCTTCCCAGCTCGAGAGGCCACGCAGGCAGTCCTGGAGATGCGACCAAAACCAAACCGCCGGACAGGGACAGTTCAAGGACCGCAAACGCATCCGGCTGGCCTTGCAGGGTGAGGGTAATGCTCTGTTTCGCCTCAAGCGAAAGCGGCAGCGTCTTTCCGGCAATTAATAACTGTTGTGCATTGGCCGGTGCGGCAGTCAGTGCAGCCAGCAAGAACGGTACGCTGAGTCCAAGGTACGGACGTTTGACGTGAGACTCGTTCCGCACTCATGCACCGCCGAGAAGAGCGGATACAGAATACCCAGAGTCCGCCTCATTCGGTGCAAATCTTCCGTGATGTTACTTATCTGTCCGGCCTTTACCCCACCTCGTTGTTTGTAACTGAATCCTCTACTCAAATTGCGGTGAATTCGCGACAGCTCCAAGTCAATTCATTGCCTGTCTGCTCCTTCATGAGTGCGTTGCCCCATTGCACATCGCCTACTGGACCTTCAGGGTGACCGCTGCCGTGTGGCTGGTCGAGCCGGCAGAAGCGGTGACGGTCACGGTGCTGGTTCCCCCGGGTGTCTTGTTGTCAGAGCTGGAACCGCCGCAACCGAGCAGATGAAAAAGCATCGCCATGACGCAGAGAATTTGCAGGCCTCGCATGGAATGCCGCCATCTCCTGCGACCGCTGAGTAGCCCGCCTAGTCCGAACAGTGCTACTGACCAGACGATTCCTGGCGAGACAGGCTCCCACGATCCGGGATGTTGTGACGACGAGGTCATTGAATCGGTTGCGATTGTCAGCGTTGTCACTGCTGCGGCTGTACCACTCGGGGTCACGGTGGCAGGAGAGAAGCTGCACGTAGAGTTTGCCGGCAGCCCGCTGCAGGCGAAGCTGACTGCCTGATTGAAGCCTCCGCTGGGCGTAACGGACACTTTAATTGCCGCCGATGCTCCAGCGGTTACGCTTGCTGTTGACGGCGAGACGCCTACCGTAAAATCTCCCGTCGCACCGGAAGTTACGGTGAGAGTTACAGCGGACGATGTCGATGCGCTGAAGTTCGTAGCTCCGCCGTAGCTCGCCGTTAACGAATGCGTGCCTACGGCAAGCGACGTCGTGGAGAAAGTCGCCACTCCGGAGGGATTCAGAGTGCCGGTGCCCCGGCTCGTCATTCCATCCAGGAAGGTCACGGTTCCAGTAGGCGTGCCGCTACCAGAAGAGGCTGTCACGGTCGCAGTGAGCGTCACGTTCTGGCCGGCCGCTACTGTGGTTGCGGACGCCGCTAACGTCGTTTCGGTTGAACCAGGAGAAGTGCCGCCGCCCGAGGAGGACTGCAGCAGGAAAGTGCCCGAGCCCAGCAGATCGATCTTGCCGTCGCCGTTAATGTCATAAACGCCGGATAGGCCGGTTCCTGTGCTCAGTAGAATTGGCAGCGCCGGAATAACTGTGCCGTCGCCACTTTGGTCGCCGGGGATACTCTGGAAGGTACCGTCACCATTGCCAGGGAAGAGGCCGCTGTCCAGTCCTGGCTGGTAGCCCAGCATTGCGATATCTGCTTTGCCGTCTCCGGTGAAGTCGCCGATCGCAAATGATTCAAAGCCCTCTCCGTTAGCCAGCTGCATTGGCGTCAGACCGTGGAATGTGCCGTCGCCTTTGCCAATTGCTACCGTGACGTTGAAATCGTTTGTGCCGTTGACTGCCTTTTCCCCTTTCGGCAACGAGATCCGGAATGCCGTCCCCGTTCACATCGCCTACGGCTATTGCTGTCATGGTGGGATTGACGAGCGCGGAAACATTGATGGGCTTGCCAAAGGTGCCGTCGGCATTGCCTAACATGACCTGCAGGGCTGGAGGGGTCACCACAGTGCCGCCGTTGCCGAAGGCTGCGGGCACATAGAGGATCAGGTCAGGGGTCTTGTCGTGGTTCAGGTCAGCGATGGCGACAAGAGCCGGGGGTAACGAGACAGACGGCGGCGTGGAACTCGTGGAATAGATAGTCAATGCCGGCGTTGCGAAGGTACCGTCGCCATTGCTCAACTGTGTTGCATATCCCAGGTTGTAGGTCCCAGTGGATCCGGTGACATATCCCGTGGAATAGCTGTAGAGGATTTCTGTCTTGCCTGCCGCATTGGTGATTGTGTGAGCGTCGCCGATAGCGGAGGGATAGTCGCCAGTTATTCCGGCTGCCAGGCTTGGTGCAGGAGTGAAAACAGGGGACTGAAAGCTGCCATCAGGATTGCCCAGCGCGGTAAGGAATCCAATCCGCTTGGGACTGGTCACGTAATAGGCGCCCGGGATATAGATCAGGTCGTAGTGCTTGTCGCCATTCAGGTCAGCTGTAGCAAAAGAATCAACTCCAACGATAGTAAATTGTGTCCCTTGATAGGTGTAATTTGTGACATTGAGTGACGCTCCGGCTTGCTGAAATGTGCCATCGCCGCGCCCATAGAATGAGGATAAGAGTGGTTTCGTGCTGTCTGCTATGTCGCCGGTGGCCTCCCCGATGAAGTCGAGCTTCCCGTCACCATTCAGATCTTCGAGTGAGTTGAAGACCTGTGTCGTCACCTCGGGGGCTCCAGTAAAGGTTCCGTCACCGCGACCCATCATCGCGTAGCCTTCGTTCGGCGTAAATTCGTCACCGCCAAAGATGCCGTTCTCTGCGTCGCCGGAAAAGAGATCCAGATTGCCGTCTCCGTCAAGATCGGTGACCGCCACATAGCCCTGGTTATTGATACCCGTATAGACCGGTCCGGTCTTGAAGGTGCCATCGCCATTTCCGAGAAAGATATAGATGGAATTGCCTGAACCGCCGGCCAGATCGAGCTTGCCATCCTTGTTGAAGTCACCTGCAGCCAACTGCACAAACGCGACTGAGTTCGTGGGGATAGCGGAGAATACAGGCGTGCTTTGCAGCGCGAAGGTGCCGTCACCATGGCCAAGGAAGATCACTCCTGTGCCACTGACCAGGTCTTTCTTGCCATCTCCGTTGAAGTCGCCGGAGATGAGGTTTTCGGCCGCCGTCGTCAGACTCTGTGTTTTGGCCGTGCCAAACGTGCCGTTCCCATTTCCGGGGAAGAAGAGCAGCGTGCCACCCGAAGCGATTTGGCCTGTAAAGGTCCTGGTTGGAACAACCACGTCCAACTTGCCGTCTCCGTTGAAGTCATCGATGACAACGCTATCGGCAATGGCGTCGGGAAGCGGATAAGTCTGTCCGACCATGAAGGAGCCGTCTGGCTTCCCCAGCAGCACCGTCATCGCTGGTGTGGCCGAGGTGCCGGCAGGGTTGAGTACATAGCCCACTGCGACCAGATCCGGATTTCCGTCTCCATTCAGATCGGCGGCCACAACAGCAAACGGGTCGTTTGCGGGCAGCGGCTGTTGCGTGGTGCTCACGAAGGTGCCATCGGTTTTGGTGACGACGGTGATCAGCACGTTATGGCCGACGCTCGAGTAATAGGCGGCCAGCGCCCCTACGCGCATGCCGCCAGTTGTCTGGCCGGCGTAGATCAGTGCACTGGAGTTGATGCCAATCGACGGATCCGGGCAGTGGCCGCCGAAGTTCCCGCCAGTTGTCCCCACGCCTGACTGATTGTGCAATACCTGGTTGTAGTCGATTGTCTTCGAATCGGCCTTGTTATAAGGGCCGGAAGGATCAGTGCTGTACGGGACATTGAATGCCGTCAGGGAACAGTCAAGCTCTCGGGCCATGACCATTCCATTTCCAGGTGTGGCAGTAACAATCGTGAAATTGCCAACGAATGGCGCAACATTTTGCACGTAGGGGGGAAGGGTAGTATCTGCCTGGAAGGCGGCTAGCGGATCGTCGGGAACAGCGCGACTCCCGTCCTTATTTTGTGGAACCTTGTGGATTGGCTGGGCACCGAACATCGGTCGCGTGCGCAATGTGGACAGTGGCGGTGCGCCGTTCCCGATGGGTTTCGAAGCGGCGGTCTGACTCCATGCCGCTGGTGAAGCCAATGCTGAGATCAAGAGCACTACGGAGAACAGTCGGCTTCCGCCGAGTCGCACGCTGGCAAGTTCCAGGGAATTTCTCACAGCCGTCCTCCGCGCAGGGGTGATTCTCTGCGTCTGCTAGGAGTGCGGAAAAATGAGAAGTATCACGCTTTTTTTTGCGGCCACCGAATTGTGGGCAGGGAAGCCGGAGCGCGGTTATGTCGAGCCGCTCCATTTGCTAGATTGGCGTAGATGCCGCCGCCTGTCCCCGAACAAGTCAGCAGGACCATTGAGAGTCTTTACCGATCGGAATCGGGGCGGGTTCTGGCGACGCTCGTGCGCCTCCTCGGAGATCTGGACCTTGCCGAAGAGGCGATGCATGAGGCATTCGCCGTCGCTCTGGAATCCTGGCCTCAGACCGGTATTCCGGACAACCCGCGCCCCTGGCTGATTTCAACGGCACGCTTCAAGGCCATCGACGCTATACGCCGGCGGGCGCGCTTCGATGGAACACAGGGCGATCTTGCGGCCTACATCGAGGCGCGCATCCACGAAGCGCCGACCGATGAGGAGGAGATTGAAGATGATCGGCTCCGCCTGATCTTTACCTGCTGCCATCCGACTCTTCCTCCGGAAGGTCAGGTTGCGCTCACCCTGCGCGAAATCTGCGGTTTGACGACCGAGGAGATTGCACGGGCATTTCTGGTTACGCCGGCAACGCTCGCTCAACGCATCGTGCGCGCCAAGGCTCTCATCCGGGATAAGGCAATTCCTTACCAGGTGCCCGGATCGCAAGAATTGCCGGCAAGGTTGGGAGCCGTACTTCAGGTCGTGTATCTGATCTTCAACGAGGGGTACTCATCCGAAACGACAGGTGCCGAACTCAGCCGCGAGTCGATCCGTCTGGGCAGGCTCCTGCTCGAACTGATCGAGCCCGACCAGGAACCCGAGGTGATGGGTCTGTTGGGGCTTATGCTGTTGCAGGAGTCCCGCCGCGCCGCCAGAAGCTCTCGCGACGGAGACTTGATCCTGATGGAGCAGCAGGATCGGTCGTTGTGGAACAGGGAGCAGATCGCCGAAGGCATCGCCCTCACCGAGAGCGCTCTTCGATCACGTCGCTTCGGTGCCTACACGCTGCAGGCGGCCATTGCGGCCGTTCACGCCGAGAGTTCCTCCGCGGCATCCACGGACTGGCGCCAGATTGCTCTGCTCTACGACCGGTTGCTTCGGATTCAGCGATCCCCGGTTGTCGAACTGAACCGCGCAGTGGCCATTGCCATGTGCGAGGGGCCGGAGCAGGGTCTTCGCCTCATCGATGACCTGTTGGCACGCGAACAGCTCGCCGACTATCACCTCGCACATTCTGCCCGCGCGGATCTGTGTCGCAGATTAGGGCGGCTTCCGGAGGCCCGTGCTTCCTATGAGAAGGCGCTTGCACTGGCGCGGCAGGAAGCGGAGCGCCGTTTTCTCGCGAGGCGGCTACAGGAATTGAAATAAAGGGAATTGAAATAAATGGAATTGAAATAAAAAAAATCGCCCCTGCTGTCGATTTTTTCTGTGCGCGACGACTATAGGGTGAACGAACCAGCGCGCAAGACTGTGCGGCTGGTTTCCTACCAGGAGGAGAAGAACAATGAAATACATCTGTTTTGGCTACTACGACAAGGACAAATTCGATGGCATGGCCGAGAGCGAGCGAAACGCCATGTTCGATAGATGCTTTGAATATGACGACCATCTTCGCGCCGGCGGCCACTGGGTTGGTGGAGAAGCGCTTCAGCCTGTGGAGACCGCCCTGAGCCTGTATTGGAAGAACGGTAAAGTGGTAACGACCGACGGCCCCTATGCCGAAACCAAAGAACAACTCGGCGGCATTCTCGTCCTTGAGGCGAGGGACATGAATCATGCTGTACAGCTCATCGGCCAGCATCCGTCGCTGACATATGGCAACATTTGGGAGATTCGGCCAGCGGGGGACATGAATGAAATCATGGAGGCAAGCGAGCAGCGACGGAGACAGACCACTTCACGCTGAAGACGGACTGACAGAAGAGGATCGGTTTCGTGACCTCGCTAGCTGGCGGCAATCATTCATGTCAGCCAGGCGGGGTTCGCCGACCGCGTCGGTTTAGGCCGAAGCGTGAATAAATAGGCACTAGGAGTCGAGAGAACAAGATGTCAAAAGTTCGTGTCGCGGGATTTGGCCTTTCGCTGGACGGTTTCAGCGCCGGGATCGAGCAGAGCCTCAGTAATCCACTGGGCAAGCGCGGAACCGAGATCTTTCAGTGGTTCTTTCACACGAAGACCTTCTGCTCCATGCACGGGCAAGAAGGGGGAACCACGGGTGATGTGGACGATGAATTTGCCCACCGGGCGATGGACAACTTCGGTGCTTTCATCCTGGGACGCAACATGTTCGGGCCGGTGCGCGGCCCGTGGCCAGACGGCTCATGGAGGGGCTGGTGGGGCAACAATCCTCCGTACCATGCGCCAACCTTTGTTTTGACGCACTATGAACGTGAGCCTCTAGTCATGGAGGGTGGAACCACCTTCTACTTTGTCACAGGCGGAATCGAAGAGGCATTGAGGCTCGCCAAAAAGGCCGCAGGCAGCAAAGACGTCAAGATCGGAGGCGGCGTATCAACGGTGCGGCAGTATCTGCAAGCCGGACTGATTGATTCCGTGCAACTCGCGCTAGTGCCGGTTCTCCTCGGTCAGGGCGAGCCGCTGTTGCACGGTCTGGACCTGCATGCGCTCGGATTTTGCGTAACCGATCGCAAGGCTTCGGAATACGCGACGCACTTTGTGCTGGAAAAAGCTGCAACACAGGGCTAATACAGAGGCTACGAAACGAAAGTCAAAAGAACAGATTCCGGCTGACAAGTTAAGACCATTCCACGTTTCCCCATGCAACACGCAGACAAGGGTGACCAGATTCAATTCCCGGTGTAGTAGCCGTCTCGTGTCTGCACAATCAGCTTTTTGTCTTTCGGCACAGCAAGCGCGACGCGGTGAAACCCTACGGCTGCCGTGGCCGCGTCGGGCGTGTAACCGAGGCGGTACTGCGAGCGAAGCTCTTCTGCGATCTGGGTATAGATCGTGGTAAAGGTCTGCTTGCCCGAGACCTCGAACATGCGCCCGCCGGTTTCGCCGGTGATTTGTTCCAGGACCTTTTTGCCGTCGGGACGATTCTCGCCGCCCCGTTGGCCTCCGCCGGGGAAGCCCCCGCCGCGACCGCCAAAGCCGCCGCCATGATGGCCACCGTATCCGTGTTGCTCGCCTCTGAAGTAAATAGCGTAGACCACAGTTTCGGCCCGCTGCGCCGCCGCGATGGCACGGGCAAGCGTCTCCATGCTGCCGCGATCCTCGCCGTCCGTCAAAACGACCAGGGCTTTGCGCCCGTGCTGTTTCTGCATCAGCGAGTCGGAGGCCAAAAAGATCGCGTCGTACAACGTTGTTCCGCCGGAGTGATGCCCTCCATGGCGGCCGCTCCGCCCATATCCGGAATTGCCGCCATTGGTGTTCTGATCGTTCCGGGATTCATCCGGGGAAGTTGTTCCTACCTGGTCGAGCGCTTCGTGCAGCCGGGGACGGGAACTGGTGAGATCCTGCAGCAACTCCGTCTCATGGGCGAACTGGATCAGGAAAGCCTGATCGGGCGTACGATCCGCCGGCGCCGTCATCATCTGATTCAGAAACGCTTCGCTGGCGGTCCGTTCGTCGTCGAGCGCACTCCGCACTGACCCGCTGGTATCGACGAGAAGCCCCAGCGTCAGCGGCAGATCGTTGTCCTTGTCGAAATACCGGATAGTCTCCGGATGGCCATCCACGCTCAGCGCGAACTCCGACCTCGTAAGGTTCTGGACGAGGGCGCCTTTCTTGTCACGCACGATCACTGGCAGATTGACGAGTTTGGCGTTGACCGTGATGGTTGCGATCGACTGTGTAGCCGGCGCTGACGGTTGCGGCGCTCCCTCCGGCTGCTGGGTCTCGGCCCGCATGCAGGTGGAAAAAAACAGAACACAGAGGACCGTGACACTGGCTGACTTGTGGAGACTCATTGAGGATATAGACGGTCTTTTTCAATCGGCGGTTAGGGTTGGTTCTCGCTTTCTCCGACGTTATGCGGTCCATACGGCTATGACGGAAAAGTAAGGCCCCGGAGAATCCCGTGGGCCTGCCATTTGAATCAAGGTCGTTGTCAAAGTTGCTCTCGGCAGCTCTTCTTGGCAGCTCTCTCAGAAATACTTCATATTCGTTAAATCCTGAATCAGCCCCGGTCCGGTGGGCTCCCACCCCAGGGTCTTGCGGGTCCAACCGCTCGAAGCCGGCATATCCACTCCTGCGAAATGTGCGAACCACCCAAAGTGCTCGGCCGCTTTTTCCGGCGCTATCGAAACTGCCGGCACCTTCAGCCCTTTCGCAATCGTCTCCGCAACCTCCCGCATCGACACGCCTTCTTCCTGTACCGCGTGATAGGTCGTCACGCCCGGGCCCGTCTTCTCCACCGCCAGCCGGTACAGGTGCGCCACATCCTTCAGCGGAGCAGCAGCCCAGCGGTTCGCGCCGTCTCCGACATACGCCGATACACCCTTCTCGCGGGCCATCTGCGTCAGCAGAGGCACCAGACCCTGCTTGCGCGTGTCATGCACCTGCGGCAGCCGCACAATCGCTACACGTACACCCTTTTCCGACACGGCCTGTGCCGTTTGCTCCGGCCTCCGTGGGATTGCCGGATTCAGCGCCGGCGGATCGCTTTCCAGGCGCAGATGGCCCGGCCCGCCGCTCGCCATGCCCGTCCCCGACGTCACCACCAACAGCGTCCCCGGCGCCATCACCGACCCCAGCGCCTCAATCGCCTTTACCTCGTCCTCCGCGCTCTGCGCGAACTTCGACCAGTCATGACTGAACGCCAGGTTCACCACCGCATCCATTCCAGCCGCTCCGCTGCGCAGGCTATCGAGATCCTGAAGGTCGCCGCGATGCACCTCGGCGCCCGCCGCCTTCAGCTGCTCGACGCCAGCGTCGCTGCGGGTAAGCCCACGCACATGATGCCCTACCGCGATCAGCTCCTTTACCAGTTCCGTTCCAATAAAACCCGTTGCTCCCGTCACAAATACACGCATTGCCATCCTCCTGTTGTGGTGATGCGATCCCGGAAGATCGCGCAAATTGACATCGGCGTCTCCGGCGAATAAAACGGAGACAGTCCCCACTTTAACAGATAACCGGGGACACTCCCCGGTTGCAGAAGATTTCGCCACCGCTGGTATGCCGAAAAAGAAGCTCACGCCACCGCCGCCTGCCCGTCAACTCCGCGCCGATGCGAAGCGCAACCGCGAGCGCATCCTTGAGATAGCCAAGGATGCCTTCACGCGCGACGGCGCTGCTGCGAGCCTCGACGATATCGCACGCCGATCCGGTGTCGGCAACGCCACCCTCTATCGCCACTTCCCAACTCGCGACGACCTCATCGAAGCCGTCTACCGCAGCGAAGTCGAAAAGCTTGCAGCAGCCGAACAGCGCTTCGCCACCACCATGCCGCCGCTTGAAGCACTCCGCGCCTGGATGCTTCTCTTCATCGACCATGTGGCCGCCAAAACGCTCATCATCCCTGTTATGGACACCGTTGTGGGCGGCTCGATGCGTCTGATCGAAGGCTCGCGCAATCTCATCCATACCGCCTTCAGCACTTCGGTCAAACGCGCTGTCGCAAGCGGCGAACTGCGCGCCGACACCGATCCTAACGACTTCGTCCGTGCGCTGGTCGGCGTCTTCCACACCACGGCTCTACCCGGCTGGGAACAAAGCGCCCGCCGTCTCGTCAACATACTCATCGCGGGCTCGCGTCCGACGAGGTGAGTTTTCATCAGAATGCTGGTGACGAGAAGTCGGCTTTATTGGGACCGATCGTTCGATCAGAGACTGCGGAGGGCTGTCATGAAGTTTTCGATCTTGCGGGTGGACAACGCGTTGCCAGATTTCAAGTTGCGCTCAATGCACAGTCCCGAGAAGAAAGACAGCACCATCTCCGCAATTGCGGAAGGAGCCATCTTGGGCTTTTCGGCCTCGATATTCATGGCGAGAAGGTGCTGCACCAGCGCTCGATTCTCGGTGATGGCGCCGTAAGCCTCATCGGGAAGGATGGCGAACTCCCGCATTGAGTTGATGGCAAAGCATCCTTGCTTTTCGCCCTTGTTGAGGGGGCCACTCTTGAGAAACGTTTCGATGTTTTTCCAGCCAAGAGGTTCCTTCGTCAGGAGCCCTCTTTTCCCCTGGCGCTCAAGATAGTGTCGAAGGCACGCCAAAAAGAGATCTTCCTTGTCTCGGAACTCGGAATAAAGACCCGATTTGTTCACGCCCGTGGCCTGTTCCAGGTCTTGCAGGCTCGTGTCCGCAAACCCGTGCTTCCAGAAGACAGGCATCGCCTTCTCCAGCACTTCTTCTCGGCTAAAGTTCTTCCGGCGCCCCATGCATTGATTGTCCAATAAAGAACTAAATAGTTCAATATGGCTGCATCCTCCCTGCGCTCCCGTCATCGTATAGAACTGAACGGTTCAAAACGCTCTCACGTCGCAGAGAGGGTCGAGGCCAACCGATCTCGGGTGAACTGTTTCAGGAAACCCAAAGGAGATCTACGTCGAGGCTGACAAACAGAGTCGCACTTGTAACCGGCGTACGGGAGTCCATGTGATGTCGAATCAGCCGCTTTTCACACCATACCGAATGGGAGACCTCGATCTTCCTAACCGCATCGTCATGGCGCCGCTCACTCGGATGCGTGCGCGTCCGCATGATCATGTGCCTACGGCCTTGCAAGCGGAGTATTACGCGCAGCGAGCGTCGGCTGGATTGATCATCACAGAGGCCACCGCAGTTAGTCCGGAAGGATTCGGCTGGGCCGATACGCCGGGCTTGTGGACGCAGCAACAGGTCCGCGGATGGCGACGCGTCACGGATGCCATTCATGCTGCCGGCGGCCGGATCATTGCCCAGCTCTGGCACACCGGCGCAATCTCGCACCCTGAGCTACTGGACGGCGCGCAGCCCGTCTCCGCATCGAACGTCGATCCAGGCCAGATTTCGGTCACACCAACAGGTAGGAGGCCCACGGTAATACCGCGGCCACTAACGAAGCAGGAAATTCGAGTGACGGTTGCGGACTTTGCGCGAGCTGCGCGGAACGCGATGGAAGCCGGCTTCGATGGTGTCCAGATCCTCGCCAACTATCTCTACCTGATCTCTCAATTCCTGAACGCAGCCACCAACCTGCGTAAAGACGAATATGGTGGAAGCCTCGAAAATCGCTCGCGTTTCCTCTTTGAGATAGTCGAGTCGGTCCTGAGCGAGGTCGATGCACAACGGGTCGGAGTCAAGATCAGCCCAATGCATGAAGGCGCCGCATTTCAAGCCAACGACGAAACTCTGCCGGTAACCGAATATGCGATCCGAAAGTTGAGTGCCTACAATCTTTCGCACTTGTTGCTTATGGGGAATACCACCGACTTCTTCGGCACGCCACTCGAGAAATTGGCGGACGACGGCATGTTCAGGCATTTCCGTCCTCTCTACAAAGGCACACTCATCGCGAATGTGAAGATGGATCGTGAGCGCGGCAATCGCCTTATCGCGGAAGATCTTGCAGATCTGGTGGCATTTGGCCGCCCTTATATCGCAAATCCTGACCTGGTCCAGAGATTCGCCGAGCAAGCTCCTCTTGCCGAGGTTGACTGGGAAACCGTGTATGCCTCAGGTCCGCACGGTTATTCTGACTACCCTACATACCAATCATCCGAACAGAATTCCAGGAGCTGAATATGCCAAAGACCACACCCGAGCAGAACAAGGCGATCGTTCTCGAAGCCTTCGATACTCTCTTCAACAAACGCGACTACGCAGCCGCAGAACGATTCTGGTCCCCAAAGTACATTCAGCACAGCGCGCACATCGCTCCGGGACGCGAAGGTTTGTTCACCCTTGTCCGAGCGACGCCAGATACCCTGCGCTATGAGAACCAACTCATCGTCGCGGAAGGAGACTATGTCATTGCGCACGGCCGTTTCAGCGGAATGGGAAAGCCCGCGGCCTGGATTGCTGCCGACGTTGTCCGATTCGAAGACGGTCTTCTGGCTGAGCACTGGGATGTATTGCAGGACGAAGCCACACGGAAAGAATCCGTCAGCGGCCTTCCCATGTTTGGCGACACATTCCCTTCATAAGGGATTACAGGTATTGAACTCTTCGTTGATGGCGGCAGAGGGGAAGTTTGATCGAGAGACACCGTAGACCCTGCCTTGTCGCTTTCAGGCGGGATGCTTCAGAACGGCTGCCACCGTCTTCAGGATTTCCCGCGAAAGCGCCTCATCCGATACGGCCCGGGCCAGCGACATCGCTCCGACGAGAGCGCTGAAAGTCAGGATCGCTCTCGATCTCACGGCACGCTTATCCGTGCCTGGCAGCAACCCGACAATCAACTCAAGATCCGCTTTGACTTGATCAGAAGTAAGCGTACGAGTCCGCTTATCGCTGCGAGCGATTTCCGGCGCCAATGCGCTGAAGGCGCAGCCCGCACCTGGATTCTTGCGGTGTACATCGCTCACATAATCGTCAATTAGCTTCTCGAAGGAGAATGGCTGCCCGCTGGATTCAGCAGCTTCCTTTTGACGCTGCCAGGTGCCGAATGCATCGCCGAGTGCCTCTGCCACTAGTTCGTCACGCGAGTCGAAGTGCTTGTAGAAGCCGCCCACCGTCAGGCCGGCTTCCTTCATCAACTCCGCAATTCCAAATCCGGAGAGGCCCTTTTCGCGGAATCTCTTTGAGGCAATGGCAACGATGCGTTTATGAGTTTTCTCCTTTTGTGCCTGGGAATAACCCATCCGAACCTCTTCGAAAATAATCTGCGACCGAATCAGGATTACGAATCTAATCCAGTGTGAGGATTATATCAATAAGCCACATGCGTTGCTTGGAAACGGCCAACACCAACCAATTCGCGACCTGCTGGCGGTTTCGATCGACCTTAACAATTTCCGGGCTACGCCGTAGCGGCGAGTCAGGAATGGCGTGGAAAAGGAGAACCAATATGCGTGCGATGAGAGCAGAGCAATTTAGCGGTTATGAAGCGTTGAAGCTCGTCGAGCTTCCCAAACCGGCGGCCGCAGACGGGAAAGTACTGGTGCGAATCACTGCAGCAGGCGTCACGCCGCTCGACCATACGATTCTCATTGGCGATTTTCACATCCCGGAGGTGCCGCTAGTCCTGGGCAACGAAGGAGCGGGCGTTGTGGAGGAGGGAGGCGGAGCGGACTTTCCCGCCGGCTCACGCGTGATGTTCTGGGGTGCCTATGGCGCTTTTGAGGACGGGACCTACCGTGAGTGGATTGCCGTACGGAAAGAAGATCTGTGCCTCATCCCTGACAATGTCGACGACGTAAGCGCAGCAGGCATTCCGGTTGCATATCTCACAGCGCAGGTGGCTCTTAACCTGGCTGGATTTCGTCCCGGCAAAACCGTTCTGGCGCCGGCGATCGGAGGATCGGTGGGTAACGCGGTGACACAACTGGCGCGCGCTCTGGGAGCAAAGCACGCCATATCGAGCACGACCAACCATGCGAAAGCTGAGCAGGCGAAGGCGCTCGGATTCAACGAGGTCATCGATACTTCCGCGGAAAAGTTAACTGACGGCGTACGTCGTGTCACGGACGGCTACGGTGCAGACATTGTCGTCGATGGGATCGGTGGTGACGTCTTGAGCGAGGCGCTCAAAGCGCTCGCGCCAGGAGGAAGCCTCATAACACTGGGGTATTCCGCAAGCCGTAAGACAACTATTGATGTGACCAGTCTCATCGTGTCGCAGACCAGCATCCGGGGCTTCAACATGTTCTCTCAGCCGCAGGCGATCGTTGCTGACGCTTGGAAGGCCATTGTCCCACTACTTCAATCCAGTGCGATCAAACCGATCGTCGCTAGGACGTTCCCTTTGGTCGAAGCAGCTGAGGCTCTGCGTTACCTCGTTGAAGGCCGCCCCTTCGGGAGGGTAGTTCTTACAGTCTGACGACAATGGATGGGGAGAAACATAACAGGTATCCCGCGGCAATTAGAGGAGGGTTTGTACTATGACAACGATAAAGGCGATTCGGCTGGCTTCGCTGGTCACGGCAATCAATGTCCTGGTCGCGAGCGGCTTTTCCATCGCGGCAATCATCCGTCCGCAATACCTGGTCCCTGCCGAATCGGTTCGAACGCAGGCGTCGTTGCTATTGGCGATGTACGCGGCGGCGCGCACAATTCCTCTGGCTTTGTTCGCATTGGGGGCGATCTACAAGCAGGCGACGTCTGCGTTGCTAATCCTGGGTGCGCTCGCCGGCACCATGCAATTGCTGGACGCGGGAATCGGTCTGTTTGAGCATGATCTTGGGAAATGCGCCGGGCCGCTTTTGATCGCCGTCCTCCAATTCTACGTGGTGTATCTGCTTCACAGATCCGTGCGGATCACGCCGCAACCCAAGGGCGGGTAAACGCACGCTACGGCCCGGCATTTCCAAGTTTGTCCAGTTGCGCATCTTGCTGATGCAGCGCATCACTCGGCCGTGATCAGCCATGCCCGGGCGAGTGGAGCGTGCGCCGGTGACAAACCAACCCAGCATGCGGCTTAAAATCTATGTTCTGCGTGGTGTGCCGATACCTCTGAGGATGAGGTCGATGCCGGCTAGAAAATCTTTTCGGTCGTCGTGAGAGCGCAACTGTCCGGCCAGGCTGCGCGCGAACGGGTACGCCTCCGGATCGAGTTGCGACCACGCAGTCGATACCGCGTCCAGGAAGTCCGATCTGTCGAGACCGTGCGTCCGAGCGAACTGCCCGTTGGCGGCATTCCGCCCACCGACTCCGAGGATATAGTTCAGCAGCGCGGACACGGTTATCCAGTGTGCTTTTCTCGGCACGCCAAGAGCTCGAATCTGCTGGCCTATGCGCTCGACAATGCGCACCATGGGCGACTGCCCCGGGGCACGTGTGAGCGCCGAGCCAACCCACGGATGCGCGTCGATGGCGTCGAACATGGCCAACGCGAGGAGGCGAATATTTGCTTGCGGCGTCGCGCCGGGCGTGACCGAAGCCAAGGGCGCGTTCATGGTGCGAGCGATGATGGCGTCGCATGCGGCGGTCAGCAGATCGCTCTTGTTGGCGATGTGCCAGTAAATAGCGCCAGGGCCGGTAGACAGCCGTTCGGACAGAGTGCGGAACGTGAGACCGCCTTCGCCGCTGCCGTCCAAAAGCTCGATCGACGCTTCAATGATTTGTTCCCGTGAGAGCGATTCTTCTCGTCGCAGGCTGCCGCTCGTCTTTTTGCTGCGTGACTTTTGAACCATGCCTAATCTTGACACAAATGGAACGTCATTCCATAATTATGGAATGACGTTCCATCGTCGAGTGTGAAGTGCGGCGACGGCCGCGAATCACGAAGGAATCATTATGAATACTCCAATCACCATCATCGGTGCAGGGCTTGGCGGGTTGACACTTGCGCGTGTCCTCCACGTTCACGGAATTGCAGCAACGGTTTACGAAGCGGAAGCTTCGGCGAGCGCACGAGCACAGGGAGGCTTGCTCGATATACATGAGTACAACGGGCAGCTCGCACTCAAGGCAGCCGGACTCTTTGAGGAATTTCTAGAGCTCATCCAGGCTGAGGCTGAGGCGCAGTGCGTTCTCGACAAGGATGCCAATGTTCTGCTGTATCAGGCCGACAAAGGCAACGGCGGTCGACCTGAAGTATCCCGCGGAGACCTTCGTCGCATTCTGCTGGACTCCCTTCCTGCCGGCACCATCCGTTGGGGACACAAGACCACAGCAGTATCTGCCCTCGGCGATGGGAGGCACGTGGTGACCTTCGCGAATGGCTCGACTGTGACGGCCGACCTTCTCGTGGGCGCGGACGGAGCCAGGTCCAGAGTTCGTCCGCACCTCTCCGACGCGAAGCCGGAGTATGTCGGCACCTCTTTCATCGAGACCTTCCTTTTCGACAGCGAAACCCGCCACAAGGCAAGCGCAGAAGCGGTTGGCAGTGGCACGATGATGGCGCTTGCGCCCGGCAAAGGCATCATGGCACACCGCGAAGGCGATGCCACGCTGCACGCCTACGTGGCACTCAACAAGCCGGAGGACTGGATCGCCAGCATCGACTACTCCGACCCGGCATCTACGTTGGTACGTGTCGCTGCGGAATTCGACGGATGGGCCCCGGCACTGACAGCGCTCCTCACCAGCACGGAGACCGACCCCGTGCTTCGCCCTATCCACGCGCTCCCGATCGAGCACAGCTGGGATCGCGTGCCCGGCGCGACACTGATCGGCGATGCAGCGCACCTGATGTCGCCGTTCGCGGGCGAAGGAGCAAATCTCGCCATGTACGACGGAGCGGAACTTGGGAAGGCCATAGCCGCCCACCCCGGTGACATTGAAGCCGCGCTCGTGGCGTATGAGCAGGACCTCTTTCCTCGCAGCGCGTCCGCCGCCGCGGAAGCTGACCGGAACCTCAAGCTGTTCTTCGACGAGAACTCGCCTCAGAGCGTGGTTGATTTGTTTACCAACTACCAGGCCGCCGAGTAACCGCGGGGCGGTGGGATCATGCATCATCGGTACGCGTCGATCAACGATCTGCCCATTAAGGAAATGGATCGGTTATTTCTCCGACCGCACGGACGGCGTCCTGACCATAAGGGATAGAGCGACCTCGGTCGATAGGAGGTCGTCATTTTTGAGCGGCAGACGCCGCAATCAGCGTCAGTGATTTCCGCTGACACGGGCCGAACGAAAATCGCGACCAAGGCGTTCCGGACCGAATGCGAAGGCGAGCAGGAGCACCACGATCACGGTTGTCTCAAAAAGGGTCAGGGACAGCGGATAGCCAAGATGATCGCGGAGCAGGTACTCCACCGAAACTGCCGGAGACGAGATCAGCACGCCCAGCTGATAGACAAAGCCGGGGAAAAGACTGCGAATCGCATCGGGCGAGAGCTCATTGAGGTGAGCGGGAATCACTCCAAAGGCGCCCTGAACGCCCGTTTGCATACCGTAGGATCCTAACGCCAGCACCAGCAGGGAAGTGCCGAAGGCCCACGCAGGAATGGATACGAGCGAGATCAACAGTGCCATCATGATGGCTCGTCTGCGTCCGATCTTTTCTGAAAGATGGCCAAAGACTAGCGCACCCAGAATGGCACCGATGTTGTAGAGCACGGGCAGGGCAAATAGCGCCTTCATCCCGAGCACGGTGCGAGTCGCGAAGCCTGGAACGGACTTCAGAAAATCCGGATAGAGATCCTGCGTGCCATGTGAGAGGCATGTCATCACCGCCATGACAAAGAGCAGGTAGGCGAAGATGCCGAGATGCCCGAAAAGAGTGCGGAAGACATGGCGCAACGACGGCGGATGATGGCGCTTCCAGGCGTCGGATTCCGGAGCCATCAACGTGAGGACAACGATGAGGACGGCAACGGCTGATCCGACGATAAACATAGACCGCCAGCCAAAGACGGGCGCGAGCAACTGCATGGCAACCGCAGCGAGCAGATAGCCGAAGGGATACCCACTCTGCATGAGGCCGGAGAGGATCCCGCGCCATCGGGGAGGCGTGCTCTCCATGGCATAGGACGCACCGACGCCCCAGTAGCCGCCCATGCCGATGCCGTAGAATCCGCGCATGATCAGGAAAAATTTGTAGCTGGGCGAGAAACCGCTGAGGATCGTAATGGTGGAGAAAAAGAGGACGCAGCCGATCAATGGGAGTTTTCGGCCAAACCGGTCGGCGAGCGAGCCGAAGATGAGAGCGCCAGCGGGGCGCATCGCAAGTGTCAGCGCGAGCGAATAGACGATGGCTGCTTTGCCGACATGGAAGTGCGTTGCGAGAGTGTCGAAAAGAAAGATGATGACAAAAAAGTCGAACGCATCCAGAACCCAGCCAAGAATCGCGGAGGCCACGGCGAATGGCCAGCCCGGCGATGCTTGCTCGACCGCCCGGTCATCGGAGAGAGATAGGTCCATGATCTTTCGAACGCTGCGGCTTTATCTGGAGTGAATCCCCGCAAAGAATTGCCAGGCCATGTTGGTGAAGCTGGGTGGACCCTTCGGCCAGTAGCTCTTGTTCCAATGGGCATCCACGCTTCCTGCCCATTCGTGGCCGAAGTGATGGATGAAGACGGCGAGGACCGCCACTCGATCTTTGCAATCGCGCCACGCAAACTGGACGCCCCACACGGTTTTTTCTGCTGTTTGTTTCCGGCAGCCGTCCAGATAACCCCACGTTATCCAGTTGCCGTGGGGTGTCGTGGCAAAGTTTGGACTGTTCACTTCAAATCCCGAGAACTGCTCATCGTCGTCTCCGTGAATGTAGAGGACGGGCACGGGGCGCGCCAGCTTCGCCGGCGGGTCCATCAAGGGAGTGGCCACGGCGACGATGCCGCTGACCTCACGGGGATGCCGCGCCGCAAAGAGCTGAACCATTCCCGAGCCGCTGGAAAAGCCGACAAGAAACATTCGTTTGCGGTCCGGATGATCGTGGCGCTCGACATCGCGAAGCACGGCCAGTAGGTATCCGTCATCGTCCACAGGCAGGGTGCCGGGCGCGAGCACGTGGATGCGCGAGCCATTCATCTCCCAGAAGGTGACATTCTCTTTTCTGTCTGCCGGTTCGGCAGTGCGTGTCGCAACAGGCTCCGGAAATACGGCAAGAAACCCGTTGCGTTCGGCCTCTTCCGTCCAGCCGAAATTCTCTGCCTCATATTTGGCTGTGCTACGGATGCCCCCAAGCATGACAACCACCGCGGGATGAGCAGGGACATGGGTGGGATGGAAGACGAGATAGGGGCGGGCGTAGCCGTTGTGGACCAGCGGACGATTTTCGAGTTGTGCCCGCGCCTGCACTGAGAGCAGGATGAGCAGGGCGAGCAGAAGCGCCGGATGCCGCCGGCTGGCTGGGGCGCGGATCACCCTGCCCAAGGATACGTGATACTTTGAAACCATTCAGGCGGCCTGGAGCGTGATCCTAATGAGAGCGAAAAGCTCTTGTCAAGGATGGTAGCGATCACGAAACGTATCTTCCGGATCAGGTCATCCATGATGGGTATCCGTGATGTTTAAGCAAATCGACTTGCAGCTCAGCAGTGTTGGTCCACTGACAAATGTGAGAGTAGTGGACCTGTCGCGTCTGGTTGCAGGAAATACGCTGACGATGGTGCTGGCCGATCTGGGTGCGGATGTTCTCAAAATCGAGCCGCCATCCGGCGATACTTTGCGCGACTGGAAGGTCGAGGGCATCGCAACCGCCTGGAAGTCCTATTGCCGCAATAAAAGAAGCTTGTGCCTCGACTTCCGCAGCGAAGCAGCGGTGCAGATTCTGATGGATCTGGCCGCGCGTGCACACATATTTGTGGAGAGCTTTCGACCAGGGACGTTGGAGAAGATGAACCTTGCGCCGGAGAAACTGCTCGCGCGCAATCCGTCGCTGGTGATTGTCAGAATCTCCGGCTGGGGCCAACAGGGTCCCTATCGCGATCGCCCGGGCTTTGGCACACTTATCGAGGGCATCTCCGGTTTCGCATCGATGAATGGCTTTGCCGATCGCGAGCCCGTGTTGCCGCCGATCTATCTCGGCGACATGACAGCAGGACTCTACGGCGCGATAGGAGCGCTGACGGCACTTCGCCAGGTGGAAACAAACGGCGGCAGGGGGCAGGTCATCGATGTGCCGCTGCTGGATCCTCTGTTTTCCATCCTTGGTCCGCAAGCTTCAAACCACCGGCTCACCGGCAAGGTAAAACAACGGACGGGAAGCCGGTCAACGAACAGCGCCCCGCGCAACGTCTACCATACAAGCGACGGCAAGTGGGTGTGTCTTTCCGCGTCGACACAGGGGATGGCGGAGCGTCTTCTCCGCGTCATTGGCCATGCGGATCTGCTGGAAGATCCCCGTTTTGTTACGAACGCCGCTCGGCTGCAACACGTGGAGGCGCTCGACTCCATCGTCGGGGATTTCATCGCGACCATGACGCAAGAGGAATGCGTCGACTTTTTCTCTCGCGCTTCGGTGACGGTGGGGCCGATCTACGACATCGCTGACATTTGCGAAGACGAGCATTTCCGGGATCGTGACATTGTTGTCGAATTGCCGGACAAGGAGATGGGCACGATCCCCGTTCACAACATCTCGCCACACTTTTCGGAGACACCTGGCGGCTTCTATCGCGCAGCCCCCGAGTTGGGCGAGCACACCGCCGAAGCCCTGCGCGACCTGGGTTATGACGATGCCGCGATTGCAACGCTCGCGGCAAGCGGCGCAGTGAGAATGGGAAACACCCGATGAGCCGGGAGCGTAGCGAAGCCGGCCGGTTGCGGATGCGAAGCAAACTGTTTGTTCCCGGCAATCGCCCCGTACTTTTTGCGAAAGCACTCTCTTCGCTCTCCGACGCCGTGTGTTTCGACTTGGAAGACGCAGTTCCAGCCGAAGAGAAAGCGGTAGCGCGCGCGCATGTGAAGGCAATCCTGCAAGCGAAGATGGAGATGGCGCGGACCATTAGCGTGCGTGTGAACGATCTCCGTTCTGCCTGCTTTGACGAGGATCTGTCTGCGGTCGTCTGGCCCGGTACCGCGGTTGTGGCCGTGCCCAAGACCGAGCATCCGGACGAAGTGAAGGAACTGGCCGCGGCGTTATCAAAGCTTGAGCGGGAGCGAGGCATCGATCGGCCCATCGCGATTCTTCCGACGATTGAATCTGCGCGCGGTCTCAGGTTTGCGTATGAGATTGCACAGGCTGACCCGCGAGTGGCCGGGCTTCAGCTTGGACTGGTCGACCTGTTCTCTTCCCTGGGCATCTCGGCGCAGGATAGTGCAGCGACACATCACGTCCGGCTCGAACTGCGCCTGGCCGCGGGCGAAGCAGGCCTTCCGTGCTTCGATTCCGCGTTCCCCGACTTTGCGGATAGCGACGGCTTTGCCGAGGACGCTGCGACTGCGCGGGGTCTGGGTTTTTCCGGTAAGAGCTGCATTCATCCCAGCCAGATAGCAACTGCCAACCGAATTTTCTCGCCAACCGCAGAAGAGGTTGCCACGGCACGTCGTGTGGTGGATGCGGCGCATGCAGCAGCCGCGCAAGGGCGCGGGGTATTCGCCCTGGATGGGCACATGATCGATATGCCGATGATCCGGCGTTCGGAGGAGATTCTCCAGCTTGCTGCGAGTCTGCGGGAAGATGGCGGCGCCGGCGGTGCATAAGAGTGTCGACCGGATGGCAACGGGGCGCATGCACCTTCGACGGCCGAAGATGCCGCTCTTTCACGGGGTTAGGCACACGGCGCACAAAGCGGTTGACAAGAGCAAATTCGCCTGACTATCCTTTGCAGCGCTATTGAAAGCATTCAAAACGTGAGATATGTAAGCTAGCCATGAACGCCGTTCGGTCTGCGTGGCGGCAACGGAATACTCGTAGTTGACGTTGGATTGTCAGGAGAAATCTTGTACCAGCCCGAGACCTATCTCATCACGCTGTCGTTCATGCTCGCCAGCATGTTGTGCTGGGGATCATGGGCGAATTCGGTCAAATTCGCGCCCGGGTACCGCTTTCAATTGTTTTATTGGGATTATGTGATCGGACTCGTCATGGGTGTGCTTGCCTGGGGGATCTCGCTTGGCAGCCTTGGTGCAACCGGACGTCATTTTTTGGCGGATTTCCTCCATGCGGATGCGAGCCACATCGGCTTGGCGATCATCGGCGGGGTCATCTTTAACATCGCCAACCTTTTGTTGGTGGCTGCGATTGAGATCGCCGGGTTGGCCGTAGCGTTCCCGGTCGGCATCGGCATTGCGCTGGTGGTCGGCGCGGTCAGCAGTTATCTGATTTCTCCCAAAGGCAATGCGCTTCTACTGTTCGGGGGCATTGCGCTGGTGCTGGCCGCAATTGTCTGCGACGCCATTGCGTATCGCGAACGGGAGCGTGAGAAGCCGGCGATGAGCCGGCGCGGTATGGTGATCAGCGTGATCTCGGGCATCCTTATGGGAAGCTTCTATCCCTTCGTCGCGAAGGCTATGGCAGGCAGCGATGCGCCAGGGCCCTATGCTGTCGCGGCCTTTTTCGTGTTAGGCGTAGCGGCTTGTTCGTTGCCAGTGAATTACATATTGATGCGGCGGCCGCTGGATAGTAACGCAGCGGTCGCGATGCGGGGCTATATAGAGGCGCCTTGGCGCTGGCATGCATGGGGCATAGCCGGCGGTGTGATCTGGTGCACGGGCGCGGTATTGAATTTTGTTGCATCGCGAGCGCACCTCGTCGGGCCAGCTGTGTCTTATTCCATCGGACAGGGAGCCACGATGATCTCTGCTGCCTGGGGAGTGTTTGTGTGGCACGAGTTTTCCGCCGCACCGCGGCGCGCGCGTACTTTTTTGATCTGGATGTTTGCCCTGTTCCTGCTCGGGTTGGTTGCTGTCGCCCTAGCTCCGATTCTTTAACCTGCAGCCATGGCCAATGAGTTTTGAACAACAGAGGGACTCCATGCGGGCGAGCCAAAAGCCAATTGTCGTGGTGGGGAGCATCAATCTGGACCTCGTAGCGATTACAGCACGAATTCCAGCCGCGGGAGAGACGGTGCTCGGCAGTGAATTCCGGATGCATCCGGGAGGAAAAGGGGCAAACCAGGCGGTTGCTGTCGCGCGGTTGGACTATCCGGTGCAGATGATTGGAAAGATTGGGTCCGATGCTCTGGGAGATCCCTTGTGGGGCCACTTGCAAAAAGCGGGGGTCGGTCTCGAAGGTGTCGAGCGCTCTGAGGGTGCTTCCGGAGTAGCGATGATCGTCGTGTCCGCTGAAGGAGAAAACTGCATCGTGGTCACTCCAGGCGCGAATGCGGAGGTGACGCCCGAGTACGTGGACTCGCATCGCGATCTGATCCGAAACGCCGGCCTTGTATTGACGCAACTGGAGATCCCGCTCGATACAGTCGAACGTGTCTCCGCTCTCTGCTTTCAATATCAGGTTCCATTGATACTCGATCCGGCTCCGGCACAGGCGCTCCCTCCAAGCTTATTGAAACGTGTTCGCTGGTTTACCCCCAACGAGACGGAAGCAGCCTTTTATGCACCGAACGGCCTGGCAATCAATGATGAGGCCGCTTCGCGTGCGCGTGCGCGTCGGTTGCTGACGCAGGGGCCCCAAGGCATCCTGCTGAAGATGGGTGCGCGCGGCGCATACCTTGCGACAGACGCTTTAGATGAGCAGCTCGACGCGATTCCAGTGAAGGCGGTCGACACGACTGCCGCTGGAGATGCTTTCAACGGAGCATTCGCTGTTGGATTGTTGCTGGGCAGAAATCCGAAGGAGAGCGCACGTTTCGCCGCCGCAGCCGCCGCATTGTCTGTGACCCGCGCCGGCGCGCAACCATCGATGCCGCTCCTTCGGGAAGTAGAACAGATGCTCGACATGCACTCGTAGCGCAAAGTTCACCGATTCATTTTCGCAGAGTGGAGAATCCATGAAGACCATTCCCAATTCCATGCTTCCGGCGGCCGTCGCCTTGCTCACTGCAACCATGCTCGTCGCGCCGGCGATTGCCCAGGACTCGCACTACCGTCCGGTGAATCAGCAATTTCCTTCGCCCGAATGCCTTACGGAGAGCAATGCGTATTTGGCAGCGTTGGCCGGCGGGTACAAATCCTGCTCTGCGGAAACGCACGAAGGCTGGCTGCAGGATCTTGAGCATTGGCGGATTGAGCGAAGAATCCGCATCGGCTACGATGGCTCGCGCTACAGTCTTCCCGCGCTGCAGTGGACGCAATCCAGTTTCATTCAGCCGCAGATGATGGTGCAGGACAGATACTTATACGACCCGGTCACAGGGAAGTATACGGTGGATCGCTATCTCGACGATCTCGAGAAACGTTACGGCGGCATCGATGCGGTGCTGGTCTGGTCGACCTATCCCAACATGGGGATGGATGACCGCAATCAGCACGACATGGTGCGCTCGATGCCGGGCGGAGTTGCCGGCGTGCAGCAGATGGTCGCGGATTTTCATCGGCGCGGCGTGCGGGTACTGTTCCCCATGATGATGTGGGATCAGGGAACGCGCGATCCGGGCAGCTCCTGGCCGGACGCGATTGCTGCATTCATGAAAGAGCTGAACGCCGATGGCATCAATGGGGACACCCAAGATGGTGTACCGCAGGCGTTCTCCCTGGCCGCCGAGAAAATTGGACATCCGCTGGCTTTCGAACCGGAAGGCTCTCCGGCTGACGAGGCAGTGGCATGGGATGTGATGACCTGGGGGCAATACAAATTTCCGTTTGCGCCGGAGGTCGATCGGTTTAAGTGGCTCGAGAGTCGCCACATGGTCAACATTTCAGACCGCTGGAACCGCAATAAGACCGATGATCTGCAGTTCGCCTTTTTCAACGGAGTTGGCTGGGAGAGTTGGGAGAACGTCTGGGGCATATGGAATGGCATCACTCCGCGCGACGGAGAAGCGACTCGACGCATGGCCACGATCGAACGCGGCGTCGCCCCATTCCTTGCGAGCCCGGAGTGGGAACCTCTGTACCCGATGAATGTCTACGGCATCTTCTCCAGCCGCTGGCCGCTCGCAAATCAGACGGTCTGGACTATCGTGAACCGCAACGAATACGACGTGAATGGAACGGCAAATGTCCGTTCCATCGAAAGCCAATATCCGATACTTCGATCTCTACCACGGCGTCGAACTCCAGCCGGATCATGAAAACGGCAGGGATGTTTTGTCCTTCTCCATCGAGGCGCATGGCTTCGGCGCCGTGCTCGCAACCAGCGACGAGCCCGATGCTCACATGCAAGACCTGATGAAGCGGATGAAGACGATGACGGCGAAGCCGCTCTCCAGCTTCGACGGTGTATGGAAGCCAATTCCGCAGCAACTCGTCGAAATACCTCCAACCAAGGCGGCATCGAGCGTGCCCGACGGCATGGTCAAAATCCCCGGAGCCTCCTTCGTCTTCAAGGTTCGCGGCATCGAGATTGAAGGCTCGAATGACGTTGAAGTCGATGTGCAGTATCCGTGGGAGGATACGCCCCGACGCTTTCACGAACACAAGATGCAGATACATCCCTTCTATATGGATAAGTATCCGGTTACGAATGCTGAGTTCAAAAAGTTTCTGGATGCATCGCACTACCATCCGCAAAACGATCTGAACTTCCTGCGCGACTGGAAAAGCGGCACGTATCCCGACGGATGGGCGAACAAGCCTGTGACCTGGATCTCTCTCGAGGATGCTCGCGCTTATGCAAAGTGGGCCGGGAAACGCCTTCCGCATGAATGGGAGTGGCAATATGCTTCACAAGGCACCGACGGTCGCGCCTATCCATGGGGTAATACCTGGCGGGCCGATGCTGTGCCGCCTCCTAGTCACGATCGCGTTCTGAACGAGCCGGATAATGTGGACGCGCATCCTTCCGGCGCAAGCCCGTTCGGAGTCATGGATATGGTTGGCAATGTGTGGCAATGGACCGATGAGTACACCGACGAGCACACGCGAGCAGGCATTCTGCGCGGTGGCAGTCACTATCAGCCTGTCGGGTCGATCTGGTATTTTCCGCAGGCCTATCGCAGCGACGAACACGGCAAGCTGCTGATGATGGCTCCCAGTTACGACCGCTCTGGAACACTCGGCTTCCGCTGTGTCGAAGATGCACAGTAGGACACGGCAGGCGCTGGCGTCAGGAGGAAAGCAAGGCGCCCCGTCAGGACCAGCACTGGGTGGGAACCTGGGAGGGCAGTCCGGCCCCTGGAGGAAAGGAGAGGCTGGAGAATCAAACGCTTCGAGAAATCGTACACACGAGCATCGGTGGAGATGCCGCCAGGATCAAAATATCGAATGCATTCGGCACTGAGCCGCTCGTCGTCGGTGCTGCGCACCTTGCATTGCGTTCCGCCGGGTCCTCCATTCACCCGCATCCGATCGCACTGCGACCTTTGACGGGAGCAAATCGAGTCACGATACCACCGGGCGGCACTTGCACTGTCGGATCCGGTACAACTCCGTATTCCGGCGGATGCGGATTTATTGCAGCTTCCGGCAAGGGGCAGATCGCGATATTGAACGCAGAGATTACGCCAATCGCATTTTGTACGGAGCCGGGCCAGACGGACCAATTCGCTGGAGAGATTTGACCGGGATGTTTTGACTCAGCTCGGCGTGACATACCTCATCGTTCTTGAAGGGATCAACGACATCGGTCAGCCCGGCGCCGCCGGCCCAATGCAGCAACTGTGAGTCCGCAAGAGATCATCGCGGGATTGCAACAGATGATCGCGCGTGCACACGAGAATGGGATCAAGGTATATGGCGCGACGCTGACGCCCTTTGCCGGCACGAAGGGCAATTACTACACCCCTGAAAGAGAAGAGAAGCGTGAAGCGGTGAATCCGCAGGAGCGATCCTTTGACGCTGTTATCGATTTCGACAAAGCGACACAAGATCCTGCTCACCCAAAGCAGTTTCTGCCAGCCTACGACTCAGGCGATCATCTCCATCCAAATGATGCCGGCTATAAAGCCATGGGAGATGCGCTCGACTCGTCAGTTATTTCAATGAGGAGCCAAAGAATGGCGTCAGTTCGCGGTGCCGATCTCTTCCAACAGGGCTATCGAGGCTCGTGACCATGGCCTTTATGCGCAGAGGAGGCCATTTATCTTTTGCTTCTCATGTCATCCATCAACCATGCAGCGTGAGAAGCAGGAAGTGTTCTCGTCAGCAGCTGGTGGAGGTAGATATCCGTCGCCATTCCGCGGCACCTTCCATGCAAACAAATGATCGCGGACGTGGCAAGAGTTGTGTCCGGCGAGTCAAGCGTGACGCGGAGTTTGTAGGCCCAAAATATTGTCTTGACAGAGCTAAGTCCGGGGGACTAATTTCTGGTGCGGTCTGATAATTGAAACCTTTCAAGTACTTTAAGAAACTAGATTCTCCATTTTTGGAGGCCTTTCATGAAACGGCGTGCCTTGCCCTTGCTGGTGTCCCTATTCCTGCTCTTCGTCGCAACCAGTTCGTGGGCCCAGTTTGCGCAACGCGGCGCCCTCGCGGGCACGGTCTTCGACTCTTCGGGTGCGGTTGTTCCCGCGGCGCAAGTCACATTGCTCGATCTGGGGCAGAACCAGAGCCGCAATATCAAAACAGATTCTGCGGGGCATTTTGAGTTCGATAATCTTGCCGCAGGGCAATATCAGGTGACGGCAGTCGATTCAGGGCTTCGAAACCCAGAAATCCCAATCGATCTCGGTGAACATCGGCGCGGTCGCCCATTATGACTTCAAGTTGACTCCGGGCTCCGAGCAGCAGACGGTCACAGTGAGCGCCGAGGCGGGCGGTCTGGAAACTGACCAAACCTCCTTAAGCACCAACATCACTGCCAGGCAGTTTGAAGACCTGCCCTTGAACGGGCGCAACTTTCACCGCGGTCGCGGCCTTGGTGCCCGGAGTGGCCACCATCCCGCAGCCGAACATCAACCCCGGCGGCACCTACTCGGTGGGCGCGATGTTTGCCTTCGGTGGAACGCAATTTCAGACCGGCGGCTCGTTTCAGGGTTCCCGTGATAACGGCTTTTACATCAACGGGGTCAACGTCAACGACAACTACGAAAGCAGCATCAGCTTTGCACCCTCCACCGAAGCGATGTCGACGGGAACCGTGAGCGTATCGGAATTCTCCGCCGCCTCTGGCCGCGACATTTCCACACTGACGATGCAGACCAAGGGCGGTTCGCGCCAGTTCCATGGCGAGGGTTTTGAGTTCCTCGAGAACGACGATCTGAACGCCTTCAATCCTTACGATAAAGCTTCGGAGATCATTACCGGCCAAACCTGTCACGAAGCCCACCATAAAACGTAATCAATTCGGAGGGAATCTAGGTGGGCCGGTTTATCATCCCGAAGCTCCTGCCGAGTCTCAGGAACAGGGCCTTCTTTTTCGCAAATTACGAAAATCTCTCGAGCACGACGGTGCACAGCCGGTGCAGACCTCGGTACCTTCCGCGGCTGAGCGCGCGGGAGACTTCAGCGAGCTTCTTTGCACCAACCCAAAGTTCAACAACAGCCAATGTGCTCCGACTCAACTGTACAACCCCTACTTGACCACTTACGATGCAAGTGGAAATAGCTCGCGACCGGCGATTCCCGGCAATCGGCTCGATCTGGCCCGAGAAGCCCGATGGGACGCCGGTGATTGATCCCGCATCCGCGGCTTATTTAGCCCTGTGGCCGTTGCCCAATCTCCCGAATGTTCCGAGCAGCGAAGTGAACTATGTTGCCACTACGGCTCCAGGCCTATCCAAGTATCACATCGACACGCGATTTGACGCCACAATCACGCCAAAGACTCTGCCTTTGTAACCTGGTCGAAATCCATCGGATCGTCACAAATTTCGGGCGGTATTCCTCCGGGGCAACTTCATGACTTCCCTAATACAGATCATGGGTTCTTAGTCACGGCGAACTATGTCCATGTGTTCACTCCGCATTTGACGAACGAATTCATCTTCGGGTTCGGCGACAGCTTCCTCTTGGCCGCGGGTAATCTGAACTACTTCAACAGCGACGCAAATCCTTTGAACCATCTGTTTCAGAACACCGGAACGGGTATTACCAAGGGATCGTTCGCGGTGAACACGGGCGGCAACTATGCCACGATTGGCGCTAACGAATCATTTCGCGCGGAGAATCAATCTCTGCAGTTTTCCGACAACGTGGACTGGGTACTTGGCCGGCACACACTGGCAGCCGGTTTTAACTATTTGAGGAAGATCGAGCAGGATTGGGACTTCGCGCGAAATGTGAGTTTTGGTACAAACGCGGTGGACTATCCCCTTGCAGTCAACACCCAGGCCTTCAGCGCGGGCGGATTTGCTCAGAATTACATCGGTGGCGACGGTATTGCCGATCTAGAGATGGGGACTCCATCGGACATGCAACCGCGCTATACGATCACGGGTGGGGATGCCACCGCGCCGGACCCGCCGAGAATCTCCCCCTATTGGGGCTTTTATGTAAACGACAAGTTCCGAGTCAGTCCAAAGTTGACGGTGTCCGCAGGCCTGCGCTACGACCTGAGCCTTCCGCTCTATACACCAAACCCGCACACCGGCCCCTGTTGCCAGATCTATACCTCCACGCCGCAAGGCGGCATTCTGCAGATTCCGGGTCTTGCTCCGGGATTACCGCAGCGCTACCTGACGGCGCACAAATTGAACTTCGCTCCACGCGTCAGCTTTGCCTATAGTCCTAACCCCAGAACGGCAATCCGCGGCGGATACGGAATTTTCTTTGACACGGGCGCGACCCAGTTATCCGGGCAACAGGGTCAGGGTGTCAGTGGCGCGGTCAACTACGATGTGAGCAACGTTTCCCTTGGCAAACCGAAAGATACGCCGTTTCTGACTCTGGGAGACATATTCCCAGCTCCAAAGAGCACCGCTCTGGGAACCTACCCGGTTTCGACGGGTCCAGGCCAGGGATATCTTGGCGACCTTTCCACGGGCAACGCATGGAATTTTGTCCAGTACTTCGACAAGAAATCATTCAGCCTGCCCTACTACCAGCGCATGCTTTTCGATATTCAGCGTCAAATCGGACCCCGTGATGTCTTTACTTTGTCTTACGCCGGGGCCCAGGGCCGTAAAGGACTGGACACAGAGAATATCAACCTGCCCCCGTATCAGACTGGATGGATCAACGGCGCCGGTGCCGACGCGTATAACGCGGCGCGGCCCAATAGCTCTTCGAGGTTTGGCGACATCGAGGTCTGGAGGGGCAAAGATAATTCCTTCTATAACGCGCTGATCGTGCTCTACCGGCACGATTTCACCAACGGGCTTCAATTCTCAAGCAACTACACATGGGGCAAGACGGTCTCTGACTATCCCTACACCAATATTCTGAACCTGAACACCAATGGTGGAGCTGACGGATTCCAATATCCGAATATCCGCAGCCGGGGGGAAGCTACGTTCTCACATCGCAACCGGTTCGTCTTCACAGGAATCTGGGGGCCACTGTATGGCGCGGAGTTGGCCAGCGTTCGCAAAGATTCCGCTGACCGGTTGGAGAGTGTCGGGAATATTTACGCTGGAGTCCGGTGATGCACTGACCGTGTCTAATGGCGGTTCCGGTAACTGCCTTCCTGATGGCGTTACCTGCGGGACCAGCGCGAACGACGGAGCAGGTATGGACGAGTTGTTTGTTTCCGGTGATCCCAACATAAGCCATGGGACTAAGACCTTTTCTCGTCAATTCGATACTTCGAAATTTACAATCCCGGCACAGAACGTTCGCGGAAACTCAGGTCTGGGAACGATCAGAGGTCCGGGGCAGAACAACTTGGATCTGTCGCTCGCGAAGACATTCCCGATCTATGAGAGTCTTCACGTAGAGTTCCGAGCAGATGCGTTCAATGCCCTGAACCACACCCAGTGGAACGGCTTGAATACGACTTATCCCAGCAGCAATCCGCAGTTTCCCTTTGGATCCGTTTCAGGGGCGAGAGAGGCTCGCATAGGCCAAGTGGGCGCGAAGATTGTCTTCTAGGCAGCATTATCAGGACCGTAGATAAGACGAGCTTAGGGGTATGACAGCATGTAATCAATTCGGCTTCGCGATTATGAATGTGAAGCCGACCAGACGCAAGCTATCGGCTCGAGCCAAAGTGCGCTTTCTCCCTGCTCAATGTATGGCGCCTGGTTGCCGAAGAAGGATCACAGGTCTTCACGGAAGAGATTGAAGGACGAGATGGTCTACATCGCTCGCCCCCGGGTTCTCAGTCGCTAGACCCCGCCGGTGTTTCCGACGCACGAGGAAGATACTCATGAGTATGAAATTGTGGTCCGGATACTCAATGATCTTGCTTGGTGTCATGCTCGGCTCATCCGCGCATATCGGTACAGCCGCATCTCATTCTCAAAAGCTGCGTCACGGCGAGTTGGTGATATCGCGCGCTGAATACTTAGATCGTGCCAAGGCGATATGGATGGCGCAAATGATCGGACAATGGACGGGGCTTCTGTTCGAGCATAAGGAAGCGTCGGTTCTTAAGGACACACCATTGCGTGCCGCCAAGGGATATGCGATGGTCGACGATGACTACTATTACGAGATGGTGGCAATCCGGGCCTTTGAGAAGTACGGAACCCATCTGACGGTTGAACAATTGGGAGCGCAGTGGCTCGAAAACAACGCTGGTTCCTGGGGATCCAGCGAACAAACGCTCTTGTTGCTTAAGCGGGGAATAAAACCGCCGCATACCGGCAGCCCGCGCTACAACAAGCTGTGGTGGACGATCGGGCCGCAATTCAGCAGCGACGTCTATGGTGCGCTCGCTCCGGGCATGCCCAACGTCGCAACCGAAATGGCTCGTCGATTGACCCATATCAATGGTTATGCTGAGGGCACAGATGGCGCCGTGTTTGTGTCTGGAATGATTAGCCTTGGCTTTGTCGAAACAGACACAAAGGAAATCGTCCGCAAAGCGGCGCAACTGATCTCGCCGCTATCTCCTTATCGGCAATGCCTCGACATGGTCATCTCGATGGCTGAAGCGGGAAGGACACCGGATGAAATCAATGGAGCCATCAATGAGCGTTGGGGAATGGAATATCCGGCAACCAACAACGCGGTGGTGAATGGGGGAATTGTGGCGACAAGCGTTTGGTTCGGAAAGGGTGACTTTGTGACGACAGAGAACTTGGCGTTCAGTGCGGCAGACTTTGCGGATACAGATTGCAATGCTGCAAATGCGGGATCTGTCGTAGCCGCCATGCACGGGATGTCAGCGTTGCCAGCAGAGCAAGTAGCCGCCCTACACGACCAGATTTATGGCGCCACCATGGGACCTTTGCAACCTCACGCCTCCCGTAGATGAGAGTATCACGGCCCTGGCCCAGCGGACGGCGATGATTGGGGAGAAAATACTTCTCGAGAACGGTGCCCGACTTAGCCGTGGCACTCTGATGATTCCCAGGCAAGAACCCAAAACTCAGGAGCCGGAACTATTCAAGCTTTCAGATCTAACGAAATGGTGGAACCCGGACTGGATATTGGAGCGTGCAGGCTTCGGAGGTGCGGGCGGAGGGCTTCCAGGGATTCGTGGCGACACTTACCTCGATGGTGAGACTCTTGCGATTTGGCCGCGCGATGAGGTTCGTGGGGCCCTGCTGCGTCGCTCCATCGAGCTTGGCGACAAGCCTTCGCTCACATTCGATGTAGGCGCCGACTCAGGCCGCACCTGGCATTTAGTGGTGTTTATAAACAACGATAAACTGCTTGACCGGTTGATAGAGGGAGATCCATTGACAAGCAGGGAATTCCCTCCGAACGTCGTTGGGAACATATCACTCTTGATTTAAGTGGGTACAAGAGACAGCACGTTGTAGTCAGGCTCTATGATCTCGTCTTGGTGCCAGATCACTATGCTGGCAACTCATATTGGAGGCGCATCAAAATTCAGTGATAACTAATTGCTCAGAGCGACAGGCACGCATGATTTGACCAGCAGGTTATTTTGATGGAACAAGAATGACAGACAAATCAGGGCTAGCAAAGAGCAGGACTTCGCCTCCCTCAGTCGAGCTATGCCTAAGAACCGCGACGAGCAGGTGCTTTTCGTGGAGATCGCCGGGAGGCCGTTACAGATTGTTTGGGAGGTGGCCCCACTGATCCACGGACCTTCAACTGAGTCTGCAGCACGTTATGGACCGGAGGTCCCTGACTGCCCTTCATGCGTTCGAAAAGCATATGAGCCGCCGTGGCCCCGAGCTGATAGCCGGGTTGGAAGACAGATGAGAGGGACGGGCTAGTGAACTCATCGAAATCCAGGTCATCGAAGCCCATCACAGAGACGTCCTCAGGGCAACGCAAACCGAGCTCGCGGATGGCATGGAGCACGCCCAGAGCAATCATGTCATTGCCGGCAAAAATAGCGGTCGGTCGAGGGAGCATACGTAACAAGAGCAATGCTTTGGAATAACCGCCGATCCGATCGAAGTTTGTCTCATGAAAATAGGTCGGTGGAAGGGAAATATTCGCCTCGGCGAGGGCGCGTTTGAAACCGTCAACGCGCTGCAAAGCGTTGGTTAAATGGAGAGGGCCGGTAATCGTAGCGAGGTGTCGGTGACCAAGCTCGATAAGGTAACGGCTGGCCTGGAATGCGCCTTCTTTGTTCGCTACTGTGGCGCTGTCGCCATCCCACCGTTTGGGCAGGCGGTCAACGCACACCACCGCTGTGCCCGACTTACGATAGGACTCAACCTGGGCTGTCAGATCGCTGAAGTTGGAGGGGATGACCAGAAGCCCGGCTGGCAAATAGGTTCGAAGTTCATTGAGGTGAGCCAGTTCTTTGGAATGATCATTGTCCGTATTACACAGAATGAGTCGATAACCGTTGGAGAAGGCTACGTCTTCCGCACCCCGAACGACGGCAGGAAAGAAGGGATTGGTCACATCGGGAATGACCATGCCGATCATGTTCGTCTTATCACGCCGGAGGCCTCTGGCCAACTGGCTTGGTTGGTAGCCCAACGAATTCACTACATCGAGAACGCGCTTGCGGAGGTGGTCTTTCACATGTGCTGTTCCGTTGAGCACGTTCGAAACCGTGCCGAGCGAAACGCCAGCCATCTTTGCAACCTGTTTCATGTTCGACATAGGAGAATAAAACCCGTCTGGTCGCGGCTCATTGGTAGATCAAAATGTGCTCGTGCAAGTGTATCAGCGGGTAAATCCTTTCAAAATACCCGAATTGTTCAGAAGCTTGAGTCAAGTGTCCTTTTCGAGGGGCAAAGAAGGGCCCGCATCTAGGGATGTGAGTTTGTTAGAGAATTGTCACCAGGAGTAGGACGTAGCTCGGCGGTTGGAGGAGCAGAATGTTTCGTTCGAAGGTTCTGATTGTAGCGGTGGCTGCGGTTCTTGCAGGTTGCTCCGCCATGCAAGCGGGGGGCAACGATCGCCAGGGTAGGCGTATGGTGGCGAGGAACTGGTGGGAATCTTCGTCATCTATCGTTCGCATTTCGATCAACCCGGGGACAGAAAGCAGGCAGGGCAAGCGTCCACAGTTCCCGATCAACCCGGCGAAGGCGGCCGCGATTTTGGATAGTTATAAGGCGCAGGGTATTTCGGCGATCGAGATCTTCGCACCCTATTATGGCGGCCGGAGCTATGGAGGCTTGGACGCAATTGACCGATTTCGTCTGAATCCGGAGGTCGGAACGATGAACGATTTCCGGGCGTTGGTAAGGCTGATTCACAGCAAGGGAATGGCCGTGATCAGCTTTGACAACCTCGGCTATTGCAGCTCGGAGGCTGCAGACTTTCTCAAAGCTGCCGATGATGTGCGGGCCGGCAGAGATACGGCAGAAGCCCGACGATTCATCTGGGCGGACAGAGCCGACGCACCGCCCCCCGAACCGAGCAACGATAAATTGTTCATGGTTCGTCCGCGCCACCTTCCAAATAATTACGATCCTATGAAGTCCGAGTTCTGGGAGTACAGCCCACGTGCGGGAAAATACTTTTGGACGAAGTGGCACGGCCCGAATCTTTCCGGCAAAGAGGTGCGCTTACCGCAGTACAACTGGCGCAGCGTTGAGTTTCAGCAGTATGCAGAACGCGTAGTTCGCTTCTGGATGGATACCGGCCTGGACGGCATGATCATCGATGCGGTGAATTGGTATGTAGGTCACACCTGGGTACAAGACCGGCAGCGGATAACGGATGTCATCCGGAGCTACGGAAACACGTATATGCAACCGGAGGGCGGCGGAGCCTTCTACGAAGACCCGGTGGCTTGGATAGATGCCGGGGGGTGGAATTCGGTACAGGACTACAATCTGTTCATCTGGTGGGAGAAGCGAAACGTAATTCGCACTGCGCTGGATACGGGCGACCCAAGACCTATTGAGCAGTCATTGCGTGAATATCACGATCGCGTCGTAGCTGCGGGAGGCGTGCTCTACTTCTATTTTCCGCCCATGCCGGATCCTCCAAAGGCCAAGCTCGCCGAGGCCATGCTGGCCTCGGTGGGCGACCTGCTTGCTTCCAACCCACCCTCCGGCCCACCGGATGAAGACTGGATTCGCCTGCTTAAAATGAAGGCCGCGCACCCTGCCCTCTATAACAACAGTTCGCGGCGGCACATTCCGACCAACGCAGACGAGAAATACTACGCCTTCCTGCGCGTTGCGAAGAATAACTCGGAGCGTATTCTCGCAGTGATGAACTTTCAGTCAACTCCGGAGACCGTTGATGTGGATTTAAGTGGTGTGGCTGGCACAACGTTTGTTGATCTAACTACCGGCGAGCACTCGAGTCGACAAAACCCGCTTTCAGTGAAGCTGCAGGCTTACGGTTATCGCTTTTATCGGGTGGAATAGGGGTCAAAACGATTCGCCGGACGGCACCAAGCAGCTACTGAGTCGCCCGGCGTATATCAGTCGCTCACCGTCTTATTGGCCTTTTTCTTTAGAATGCGCAAATAAATGCGCAAAGGTATGCATTTCCTGTTGCGCTTCGGCGGTCCTCCCTTGCACCCTGTAAACGGACGCAAGGAGGTAATGAATCGTTGGCTCGGCCGGCTTATCCTTTTCGGCCAGGAGAAGATCGGGCAATGCATCGCTTTGCCTGCCTAGCCGGATGAGCGTGCGTGCGCGATCCATATGTGCCTCCATTAGCGCCGGGCAGCGATCGATGGACTGATTCAGCTCAGAGATTGCATCCTGATAGGAGCCATGCGCCTCGATCATGGCATCGCCCAACTTCCAATATGCGATGCAATTGTTGGAATCGTTCGCCAGCTCCGCCTTGAATTCAATCTCTGCGGCCTCCCATCTGCCGGTGTGCCAATAAGCATCTGCCATGTGCATGTGGGTTCCCGGCCGATGCGGAGCCATATCGACCGCCTTCTTGTATTCAACCAAAGCGCCAGCGTAGTTATGCGCGCTTTCATCCATTTCACCGGCGATATCATGCGTAATAAATGAATCAGGGTCAATTTCACTGATCTTTGCCAACGCATCATCCGACATCTGAAGGTAGGTCTTACGGAGCAGATACCATACCTCTTGGCTTTTGGGATTGCGGTGCAGAAAATTATTGAGATGAGACGCCGCCTCGCTAAATTGTTTGCGGTCGATCAAGATAAGCGCCAGCATCATTTCTACGTTGTCGTCGTGTGGATTGTTGCTGAGGACTGCGCGGAGAAGAGGTTCCGCTTTGTCATAAACACCCAGTTGGAAATAACTCATTCCTAACAGGGCGGATGCGCTCTGCATATTTGGATTGAGCTTCAATCCGCTCTCAAGCACCTCTGCCGCGTGGGTGTAATCGCGACCCTTGAAGTAAAGCAGTCCGAGGTTGTTGTAGGCCGCGGCAAGATGGGGTGCGAGTTTAATCATGGCCCGGTACTTTTTGATGGCGGTTGTGCGATCGCCTTGCTGCTGGGCCGCCCCGGCCTGCGCGTACAATTGCTGCACCTCAGGTGTAGCTTCCTCGTTCGCCTGCCAGGCAAACGCCCGAGTTACCGAAAAGATGAGCGTCCACGCCGCCAGCGACAGAAGCGCCCACCTACATAGTGCTTCGTACCGGTCCATCCCCATGGCGTGACATTGTAGCCGTCGACGGTTCAAGAGGACCACAATCATTTCCGATAATTCTGTTCGGTATGGCGCAGAGAACTAGATTACGTCTTTGACAGGGGAAAGTATGTGTATGTAAGATTCGGCATAATTTGAATGCTTTCAAGAACATACCTATCCCTCGATGAAGTACAAAAGCTGCGCTGGTGAACGTTCTGCTTCGCTCGGTTTGCTTCCGCCATTCGTCGTCAAACTTGCTCGCGAATCCCAACCCCTGCCATTCGAGGTAACCCATGAAGATGAACCGCAGGAAATTCCTGGTCAGTACCACGTCGACCGCAGTTATCGGCTGTACTTTTCAGAGTTCGCTGGTACGGGCATCCACTGTGATGCCGCAGAGTGGACTTGACAGAGATCCACTACGCCCGCAATTCCATCTGCTGCCGGCGGCAAACTGGATGAACGACCCGAATGCGCCGATCTATTGGAAGAACAATTACCACATGTTCTACCAGTACAACCCCAACGGCGCCTATTGGGGTGATATGCACTGGGGACATGCAGTCAGCACGGACATGGTCCACTGGAAGCATCTGCCGTTGGCACTTGTCCCAACTCCCGGCGGGCCGGATGCAGATGGTTGCTTCACCGGGACATCCGTGGTGCAGGATGGCAAGGTAGTCGTTCTGTATACGGGTGTAGTAGTCGTGCCGCCGGGCCACGCCACAAGCAAGGGCGGCCCGCAGAGCTATCGTGAAGCCCAGTGTCTGATGACATCGACCGACCCAGAACTCAAGGTCTGGACAAAGCTGGCGGCGCCGGTTATCGCGGAGCCGCCAACGGGCATGCAGGTGAATGGCTTTCGTGATCCTTCTCCATGGCGCCAGGGAGATTCGTGGTACATGGTGCTGGGCGCAGGAATCGCAAATCGGGGCGGCGTCGTTCTTCTCTACAAATCGAAAGATCTGCACAGCTGGAAGTATGTGCATGTGCTTGCTGGGCGGAATGAAAGGACTGAAGACCGGTTCGATCCGTACAACCCCTGGGAGGTGTGGGAGTGCCCTGAATTCTTCCCCCTGGACGGCAAACACGTGCTGATTTGTTCCACAGGAGGAAAAGCGTATTGGCAGAGTGGAGTTTTCGATCCGGAGACGCTGCAGTTTCATCCCGAACAAGCCGGCATTCTGGATTACGGCTCCTACTACGCTCCCAAGACCCAGTTGGATAGATCCGGAAACCGCATCCTTTGGGGCTGGATCCAAGAGGCGCGACCGCTGGAGCAATACAAGGCTGCGGGCTGGGCGGGATTGATGTCTTTACCGCGCGTGCTCAGGTTGAGCAGCGACGGCAAGCTCAAGTGCAGTGTTGTGGCGGAGGCAAACACACTGCGTGGCCGCGAACAGACCTTGAAGATTACCACCAACGAAGAGAGGAGCCAGCGCCAGATGGAAGCAATGCGCATCGAAGGATGCTGCGGCGAAATACTTTGTAAGGTGCAGAGAACCGCAGAATCATTCGAACTCGCACTTAGCACCGCCACGGGGAACTCAGTCCCGTGGCTTACCCTGAAATACGACCCGCATCACGCTGCGCAGATATCGATCGACGCCCGTCCAATTCCTCTCAGCCTCGATGACCGCGAGAATGTGGAACTTCATCTCTACATCGACGGATCGGTAATCGAACTGTTTGTAAACAATAAGGTCGCGTACACAAAGAGGTTTTATTACGCGGGCAGCAGTCCGCAGGATCTCTGCATGAAGTGGACAGGCAAGATGACGAACATCGTGAGTCTCTCTTTCTGGCAATTGTCGCCCATTTCCCCGGATCGGTTTACCACCTGACCCGAGGCAATCGCAACACATAGGTCAGCCGGCTTTCGATTGATATCGAAAGATTGATGCGAGCAAAGTGGTGACCCTGGGAAGATTCGAACTTCCGACCTGCGGTTTAGGAAACCGTCGCTCTATCCATCTGAGCTACAGGGCCACTCGGTTAGTGTAACGGCTGGTCAGTGGGATGGAAACGCGATGATGTATTGGTCCAGCGGCAATGCGCTTTTAACATTTTCGGGCGGCGTGATGGGAGTGACAGGGAGCTGGCTGCCATCGGTTTCCGATTTGTCGAAGGCCGCCGTCTTGTCTAAGGATGCCGCGCCGGCTACTTTGCCGGTGATTTGAAAGTCACGGATTTCGTAAGGGAGTCCGTTCGAGGCCATCGAGGACGGTCCGGCGGTGACCTGGAAATGAAGATGCGGCACCACCGAGTTACCGGAGTCGCCGACCAGTCCGAGCACCTGTCCGAGTTCGACATGGTCACCGCGATGCACCTTGATGCTGCTGGGCTGCAGATGGGCATAGAGGGCATAGTGGTGGCCGCCGAGATGATCTCCAAGATCGTCATCTCCAAGATCAAGGATCACGCAGTTTCCGTCGGCATCGGCCAGAGGAATACTCGTGGGATATTTTCCGGGAGTCTGTTCGGGCTGTCCATCGACGACGGATGCGACGACAGCGTCCGCAACTGCGATGGCGGGCTGACCGAAGATGGCGTAGCTCTCGAGCTTTTCGCGCGGACCGGAGTAGATGGTGCCGCCGGCGTTCAACTTTTCCCAGTCCACGGCGAAGCGCTGGGCGAGCCAGACGCGTCCATCGATGGGCATCG
Source organism: uncultured Acidobacteriaceae bacterium (assembly GCA_963815025.1). Taxonomy (GTDB): domain Bacteria; phylum Acidobacteriota; class Terriglobia; order Terriglobales; family Acidobacteriaceae; genus KBS-83. The sequence goes on from CAWFFD010000004.1 coordinate 1,145,890, forward strand.
CGGCGCGAGTGTGGCGGGTTGCGTCACAGCAGGAGTCGGCGGAGATATATCCTGCTCCGCGCAGCGGTGGACCGACCTGCACAACGGGTTGGCGGTCCACGGATGTGGCTCCGCCGGTTTCGCTCATATTCTGGCGATCCGGCGGGGCTGCGCTGGCCAGAATCGCGACGCGATGCGAAAGCTCGCGAGGAACAACGGCGCCCGGGGCGAGGATGACGTTGAGAAAGAGCAGCGCGTGGGTGCTCTTTGGCAGCGTGGATGTGGAGTCGCGCATGCCCGCAGGCTGCAGACGCGCGGCGAGAGCGGCGGCATCGAGCGTCTGGAGAACAGCGCCATCGCCAAGGACCTCAACCTTTTGGACGGAGACATCGCCGCTCGAGAAATTGGTCATGGCCAGTTCGTAGACGAGGTGTGTGCGGTTGTCCGACCCGTGGAAGGGCACCGGCGCGTCATGCACCGCGAGCAGCAACGGCGTCATTTGTTCCGCGACGGCGGATTGCGCGCATGCAGAAAGGGGCGCGACAGCGAGAATGGCGAGCAGGCTTGATGCGGCGCGAGCTCGGGCCGGAATATACATGCGGATGTGTCCCTTCAATTGTTGCTGAGTGTATTGACTGCGGGGGACGGTGTACGCAGCAAGGCACAGCAACTATACGGAAGGGGACTGCTGGCGTAAACGTTAATGACCCGTTCCGTCAGACATTGAACTTGAAGAAGAGGATGTCGCCGTCTTTGACCACGTACTCTTTGCCTTCGGAGCGCAGCAGGCCTTTCTCTTTGACAGCCTGCTCGCTGCCGAGGGAGAAGAGATCGTCGGACGCGTAGCAGTCGGCTTTGATGAAGCCCTTCTCGAAGTCGGAGTGGATGACGCCGGCGGCGCCGGGAGCCTTGGTGCCGCGGCGGATGGTCCAGGCGCGGACCTCCTGCACGCCAGCAGTGAAGTAAGTGATGAGGTCGAGCAGGCGATAGGCCGCGTGGATGAGGCGGTTGAGGCCCGGCTCAGCGAGTCCCATGCTGGAGAGGAATTCATCGCGCTCTGTTGGTTCGAGCTGCGCGATCTCGGCTTCGAGTGCGCCGCAGATGCGCACCGACTGGCTGCCTTCTTCAGCAGCGCGCTGCTCAACAGCGGCAGTGTAGGCATTGCCTATAGCGAGGCCGGTCTCGTCGATGTTTGCAACATAGAGCTGCGGTTTTGAGGTGATCAGAAAGAGGTCGCGCGCGATGAGTTTTTCGTCGGGTGCGAGCTCGACGGTACGCGCGGGTTTGCCTGCATTGAGGGCAGCGAGGAGCTTCTGCAGGACCGCGAGTTCCACCTTCACTTTGGGGTCGTTCGATTTCGCGGCTTTCTCGGCCTTCGCGTGGCGCTTCTCGACGGTGTCGAGATCGGCGAGGAGGAGTTCGGTGTTGATGATGTCGATGTCGTGCAGCGGATTGACGGCGCCGGCGACGTGGACGACCTCAGGATCGTCGAAGCAGCGGACGACGTGCGCGATGGCGTCAGTGGCGCGGATATGGCCGAGAAACTGATTGCCGAGGCCCTCGCCTTTCGATGCGCCCTCGACCAGGCCGGCGATGTCGATGAACTCCATGGTGGTGGGCACGAGGCTCTTAGGATGGATGAGATCGGCGATCTTCGTGAGTCTCTCATCGGGCACCGTGACGATGCCGGTGTTGGGCTCGATGGTGCAGAAGGGATAATTGGCAGCCTGGGCCTTGGCGGAGGTAAGGGCGTTGAAGATGGTGCTCTTGCCGACATTGGGCAAGCCGACGATTCCGCAATTCAGGGGCACTGGAACTTTCCTCTTTCTTTATTCAAAAATGGACCGGCGTCGGAATCGGGCGCGGTTGAGCTGGAGCCGCGAGCGAGAATCCCGGCGACCGCAGCCACAAATGCAGGCGTGAGGCGCACTCAAGGTGCGCTTCTGGCGGGAGTCGTTGAAGCGCCTCTCGTCTCTGAAGATCATATCGTCACATTGATTTGCCTGTCCTTTCGACCGGGCACACTCGCCTGTAACTCGCCTGCAACTGAGGATCTAAGCATCAAAGAGCGATCTTGGAAAGTCTGCGGAGCTACCTTCAGTCGCTTCCGGCCCGCCGGAGGCGCGCTCTATCAAGTCTGCCCTATCGTTCTTTACATTGCCCACTGCTTTGTCCACCCTCCAGGCTGTCATCTGATTCGCGTCAAAAGGCCGCAGCAGATCAATTGGCGGCCGCTCGGGATCGCCGGGCTGGAGCCAGCGATCGTAATCTTTTGCGGGGATGATGACCGGCATGCGGTCGTGCATCGGCTCGACCACTTCGTTTGGATCCGTCGTGATCACCGTGAACGTAAGCAGCTCCGCGTCCGCCTTTCGATCCTTCCATTTCTCCCAGAGCCCTGCGAATGCGTAGGGCTCTTTGCTTTTCAGTGCGATGGCGAACGGCTGCTTCGTCTTTGCGTCCAGCTTTTGCCACTCGTAAAAGGCGTCGGCAGGCACGAGACAGCGACGGTGTTTGATCGCATCGCGGAATGCTGGCGCTGTCGTGATCGTCTCGGCTTTTGCATTGATGGTGCGTAATCCGATGCTTGGCTCTTTTGCCCAATAAGGAATGATGCCCCAGCGCATCAGCACGATCTCGCGCTCACCTTTTTCGCGATTCAATCTCACGATAGGCTGGAAGGTCTGCGGTGCAACGTTCCAGCTCGGCCCAAAGTCAGGAATGACAGGACCGTGGATCGCGAATAGTTCTGCGATCTTTTGTTTGTCCGATCGGCGAACATAGCGGCCACACATGGGATGAGTCTAACGTTCGGCTCACCCGTCATAACTTACGGTTACCCGCAGCCCCGAGGCACGCGGCACCGTGACTGCGTAGTGGCCGTGTTTGAGGGACGCGCGCTTCGACTCGTGCGTGATGTGGGCCTCCCGTGAGTCCAGCGCCGGCGCGTGGAGCGTCGCCGTCTCCACTGTGCCGCTGCGGTTTGAACCAAAGTCGAGCGTTAGTTCCAGGTCGCGCTCAGCATCCTTGTTCAGGATCACCACCGCAATCTCACCGCCTTGCAGCTTCGCGGCATAGGCGGTGGCGTTTAGGCCTGTGGCCTGGATCTGGCTGGTCAGGTCCGCCTTCACCAGCGTGGCACCGCAGAGTGCGCCCGCAAATATGAGCCCGTACGCCACAGGCTCGAGAGTGTATTGGTCCCCGAACGTAGCGATAGGCGTGTAGAACGGGTGCGGGTGGCTGGCGATCTGCTCAGGCGTCGCTCCCGCGTCCTTCAGCATCACGTCTCCGGGCAGGGATCCGCCAACCGAGTTTGCCACCGATTTTCCCGTGCCTCCGTGCAGGTTCACCCCGGAGTAGTTGTTGCTCGCTAGCAGGAGCGAGTAGTTCGCCGACCATAACGCCGATGCAAAGACATCCGATACACCCGGCTTGCCGCCCCTATAGCACGTGTTGCCCTCGGTCATGCGCACGCGCACGCCCATCTTGTCCGCCGCAGCGGTGGCTGTGTCGGCGTTTTTCTGCACGCGCGCCATCGTCGCCGGCTTCAGCAGATTGGGGATGCTCACCTCGGGATTCGTGGCCGGGCCGCCGAAGTAGTAATGGTGGGTCAGTGTCGTGATGTGCGGTGGGTCCTGGACGGAGGGCCACAGCTCGGCGATCTGTGTCAGCCAGCCTACGTCTGCCGCTACATCCGGCATACCAAATTTTGCGTCTGGCACCGCCTTTATCACCGCCCGCACGATGGCCAGCCACTCGTCGAGGTAGGTTTTTGCGTTCCACGTCCTCGGATCGCGCAGATGACGGTCGAACAGGTCTACCTCGTTACCGATCTGGAAGTACTGCAGCCGGTCCCCCAGCGTTTTGGCCACGAACTCCGTCTCGGCCGCCGCGCGCTCCGGTGTGTTGGTCCCCATACCGATCCCATACAGGCACGTCCATCCGGTGGCCTGGAGGAAACCTGCGAGATTGCGCACCGCCTCGGCCGTCACGGGGTAGTACTGCGCCTTGGGCTCGCCCTCCACCTCGCGCGTCTGCGGGTGATCCGGCTCCTGTGCGGCGGGTGTCGGCTTCCACCACTCAAACTCGCTGGTGTTGCCGCCGAGCCGCAGCACGCCGTGCGCACTCAGCGCCCTGAATTCGCGAATCAGGCCGGCGTTCTTCGGCGAGAAGAATGCCGGATTCACAAGCTGCTGGACTTCGTACGAGAGCCCGACGTAATCGTCTGGCATATGCGGCCCATTCGCCTCGGACGGAATGGTCAAGGTCACCTGCGCCGCGCCTTGCGCGCGAAGGCGCGTGGCGGCAACACTCATCGCAGCAGCAGCAAGAAAACCGCGTCGGCTGGTTCGACTCATCTGGATCGCTATCTCCGCCGGAGGCATTGCGCGCTCCGCTTTTCGCACTTCAGTATAGACAGGATACCTTCGGGCACGCCTCTGCATGAGAGACGAGACTGCGTCCCTCCACTGGCGTGCCGGTACGTTGTGAAGATCGATTGAACCTGCAGGAAGATGTATTCGAGATCGGAAGGACGCAGACGGGCATCCGGTGGTGGGCGCGGAGCTCAGCAAATGCGAAGGATGGATCCGTACCGCGTAGCCGTATAAAGCCACTTAGTCCAGCGCGCTCCCAAATTCAATTCGTTGGAATTAATTCAATTTGCGGCCCACGCAGATATCTATGCGGACGATATCAAATGATCAAATAGTGATTGGATCAGGGTGCGCGTGCTCTTCTGAGAAAGTTCTGTGCCGAGGATTCTCTGGGTGACTGCCAGACCATGAGCGAGATTAATGATAACCGTGATGAAATCATCCGGCTTCAATCTCGAAGTGACTTCAGGAGATCGCAGGAGGTCCCTGACAAGATCTCCTCCGTCGCGAATCTGCTGCCGATGTACTTCAACAAAGCTTTGCCGGATACGTTCGTTGCGAAGCGCTCCCGCCTCAAATTCAGCACGAAGCACGATCCAATCATGATCCGTAAGCAGGTCGGCGATGGTGTCCCGCATCTTCTTCAACCGCTTTTTGCTTGAGGGTTCTTCATTGAGAAGAGATCGAAAGATATTCAGGTGGCGCGCCTGCTCTTCTCGGATTACAGCGAGGAACAGCTCTTCCTTACCGTCGAAATTGGCATAGAGGGCGCCCCGAGAATAGCCGGCATCCTCTGCAATCTTCTCCGCCACTGCACCGCCAAGCCCATAACGCAGAAAGTGCGCGCGCCCCACGGCGATGAGCGTGGCACGAGTCCGTGCTCTGCTCTCCTCGCGCGTGAGTCGCTTTCGTGGCTTTGTGGTGGTCACAGGCATTTGGTGTCTAGCTCCCTTCGATCCCGCTGTTGCGATTTATTGATCGTCCGAGCGGCAGTTTTACAACGCTGAGGAGGTTGATTGAAGGCGTGTCAACCCGATCCGACATTCAATGAACACTCTGCATCCAGATACGATGATAGCTCATCGAATGCGGCGCATGGATCGCCAGCCTGCTTCCTCCTGTTGAATAGCGGAGGATGAGTTTGATTCCGCTGAATCACTCATTCAGAGTGAGCTATCTGATAGGGCGACGCCGTCCCGAACGGCGCCCTGAGGACACAAGCGCCACCAGTCAGCGAACTCAGTAAGCCCTTTCGCTCCACTTCCCGCGCGAGCGAATGAGCCAAAGAACGCTAGAGCAGGAAAACAGCTGCAAGAACAATTATCACGAACGCACAGAGTACGAACATCAGATATGACACTGGATGGTTCTCAGTAGCGCGTCTCACGTGCGTTCCTCCTTTGACCATTTGCGTGCGGGGACGGGAGTTGTCCTTCCGTGCTATCTCAGGCATCGCGATCTTTTCATCTTTCACTCAAACTTTACATACAAATCGACTTCAAATACGATATGTATTTATAAGGACGCCGCCATTGCCAATCGACTGGACGACTGAGAGTCGATTGAGTCGACTGCGGCCAACTAACGAGAGGCTCCCAGACTCATTCGATAGGTGAAGAAGGTGAATGGCCGCAGATGTCGGTAGTAGCGAGCAATGGAAGCCTAAGGCTAACCCTTGGCTGATCGCGGCAACGGTTGCCCTGGCTGCCTTCATGGAGGTTCTCGATACCTCGATCGCAAATGTGGCCCTCCCGCACATTGCTGGCGATCTCGGTGCCAGCACCAGTCAGGGAACCTGGGTCCTCACCAGCTATCTGGTCTCTAACGCGATCATTCTGCCGGTTGGCGCCTGGGCATCGAGTGTCATCGGCCGCAAGAATTTCTTCACGCTCTGCATCACCATCTTCACCGTCGCAAGCTTTCTTTGCGGTATCGCGCCGACACTCCCGATTTTGCTCTTGGCACGAGTCCTTCAAGGCGTCGGAGGTGGCGGGCTCCAGCCGATGGCGCAGGCGATCATGGCGGATTCCTTCGAACCGCGGAAACGAGGCCAAGCCTTCGCGCTTTACGGCCTCGTCGCCGTACTTGCACCGTCCCTGGGACCGACGATCGGTGGTTGGATCACCGATAACTACTCGTGGCGATGGATCTTCTACATCAATCTGCCAGTTGGCATACTCGCCTTTTTTCTGGTCAACCGCCTGGTCCAGGACCCACCATGGATCAAGGCAGATCGCACCAATCTAAAGAGACTGGACTACATCGGGCTGGGGCTGCTGACGGTCGCGATGGGCGGCATGCAGATCATGCTCGATAAAGGGGAAGAGAACGATTGGTTTGCGTCCACTTTGATCCGCATCTGCTGCTTTCTGTTCGTCACAGGCATGACCGGCCTCATCTGGTGGCAGTGGCGGGCTAAGAATCCGATCATGAATTTGCGGTTGTTCAAGTACAAGAACTTCGCCATGTGCTGTCTGCTCATGATCCTGGTTGGCGGGGTCCTGAATGCCGCAACCGTACTTGAGCCGCAATTCCTGCAGCAACTGATGGGTTACACCGCAACCCGCGCTGGAGAAGCGCTCGCGGGCGGAGGACTTGCCCTGCTCGTCGTTATGCCCCTTGGAGGAATGGCTACTGGCAGGTTTCCGGCGAGGAACATGGCTGCATTCGGTTTTGCCTGCTTCGCCGGCGCGTTCTATTACACCTCCACGCACTTCACGCTCACCATGACCTTCGGTTTTGCCTCCTGGTTGCGAATTCTTCAGATGTTCGCCATTCCTTTCGCCTTCATCGCCATTACCACCGCGGCCTATGTCGGACTTCCGAAAGAGGCGAGCAATCAGGTCTCGGGGATTATCAACTTTGTACGAAACGTAGGGGGCAGCATCTTCATTGCCGTTACCGGGGCAATTGTCACCAACCGCTCTCTTTTCCACCAGGCCCACCTGCAGGAGCATATGCGGCCCGGCGATCCGGCCTTCGTCAGCCGTGTCAACGCGCTTACCTCTTTCTTCGGTGGTACGCGGCAGAGGTCCAGGTCCCGGCCACATGGCACAAGCCGCCATTTACCAGCAGCTCAATCAGCAGGCGGCTGCGATGGCTTATCAGGACATCTACCGGCTGCTCAGTTGGATGGCGATGGGCATGGTGGCGTGCGCCTTCATTCTGAGCAAGAACAAGCCTGGACAAGGAGCTCCTGCAGGAGAAGCGATGCATTAGCTGCGCGTAACGGCGATCACTGAGTGAACAGCCTCGGTGATCTCTTTTTTTAAAAAAAATACGGACGCTGTGTAACATCTTGGGACCGCTCGCACTCAAACTGACGCGCTCAACGAACAAGAGATCGACATTCTGTAACCGTCGCGCGAACGCACATTTGAGAAGGAGCTATTTGATGAAACGCGGTCTTCGTAACACGTCCCTTTTGCTGGCAATGAGCATAGTCATTCCGGCCCTGTACGCCTCCGAACGGCCAGCCTCGCTACCCACAGAACGTGTATACGCAATGACAAACGACGCAACCAAGAACGAAGATTTTCGCATTTGCTCTAGGCCACGATGGAGCCTTTCATTCCGCCGGCAGCTTTGCGACCGGCGGACGAGGCAGCGGCGGCGTCACAGATCCTTTGGAGTCTCAAGGATCGCTCACTATTAGTCAGGATCACTCTCTTCTTTTTGCGGTAAATGCCGGTAGCGGAACGGTCTCCAGCTTCCGAATTGAAGGCGACCGCTTGGCATGGGCAGATCAACAACCGACTGATGGTGCCGAGCCAGTGTCCGTGGCGCAGCACGGGCAATTCGTCTATGTCCTGAATCAAGGGGGCTTCGGCGGGGTCGCAGTCTTTTCCGTCAGCGGTAACGGTCATCTGAAGAAGGTTGCGAACTCTACGACCTTGCTTTCCGCCACGGGCCTAGAAGGCGCGTCGATCGCAGTGAGCCCGGACGGGCGGCTCCTGGCTGTGGTTGAGCGCCTTGCAGGGACCATTGACATATTCCATATCCTCCCTAACGGCACTCTTTCGGCGATTACCTCAACGGCCGATCCCAATCCCGGAGGGTTCTCTGCGATTTTTTCGCAAGGTGGTGAGCTCCTCATGTCGGAGACAGGACCGTCCGGCGTGGCAGCTGGTTCCACAATCTCATCGTTCACCGTCAACAGCAACGCAACCGTCAGTCCGATCGGTTCTGCCGTTCCGACCGAAGGCGCGGCCAACTGCTGGCTGGCCATCACGCCAAATGGCAAGTTTGTATATACGTCGAATTCTGGTTCTGATAACGTTTCCGGTTTCAATGTGGCCCAGAGTGGCACCTTGACGCCGATCGGGGGCGCTATTGTGGCTGCTAATCCCGCTGGTAGTCACAATGTAGATATCGCAGTCAGTGCAGATAGTAATTTCGTATACACCCAAAACTCGAATACAGGAACCATTCGAGTCTGGTCCATCAACTCGGATGGAACGCTGAAGGAGATCGACAGCATTTCTGGGATACCGGCGATGTCCGGAACCAATGGTTTGGCTGCCGACTAGATAGGTCTTACTGAGCTGAGCCGGCACCTGCCGGCTCGGCTCCTTTGCTTCAAGATTTGATTGCACCGGTCGGCGTCTGGGCACCGAGTGTCATCGGCCGCAAGAATTTCTTCACGCTTTGCATCACCATCTTCGCAGCTGCAAGCTTTCTTCGTGGTATCGCGCCAACACTTCCATTCTTACGCCTGGCACGAGTTGTTCAAGGCGTCGATCGGCGAACATAGCGGCCACACACGGGATGAGTCTAACGTTCGGCTCACCCGCCTACGGTTGGGCGTAGTAGCCGGTGCGCGTGCGAGCGGTGAGGCCGGGTTTGTCAACGCGGACAGAGATGGCGCGGTAATCGTTGGGGCGTTCGCTGGGCGGCGACTTGACCGTAAGGGTGTAGAAGGCAGTCGCATCGGAGGCGGCGAGAGCAATCTGCGCTGTAACGTCGTTGCTGGCGTTCAGGACACGCCCGCCCGACTGCAGGGCGAGCACTTGCAAAGCGAGGTTGCCAATCTGCATCTTCCTGGCGGAAGGCACACCCTTGGTGAACTCCTGGTAGAAGTCGGTTCGGTAGCTGATCGCGTCCTGAGTGCCGAGAGGATCGACGCTGGAGAGAGTGATGTGGGCCTTGCGCAGGGTCGCTGTCAGGGCGACTAGAGTGTTGAAGAGGTTCTGCTGGTCTTTATTGCTGAGTTCGACCTCGGGACCGGACAGCAGCGGCCATCCAGGAGAGATCCAGATGAGGAGTTTGCGTCCGGGACGAGCCTGCTCAAAAGCAGCGAGGCGTTCCAGCGCGGACGCGGAAATCTGGAACTGCTCGGTCCAGCCGTAGAAGCCGGTGTCGCGGCGAACTTCGCGGATCCCGAAGGCGGCTTTATCGAGAACACTGGCGAGATGATTGCCGTCTTGTGAAGGCTGCGTGATTTGAGTGTTGGTATCCGAGAGGATGACGAGCGTGATGGGTTGGCTCAGCTTGCCATTGTTCTGCTTCAGGAAGCGATCGATCTCCTGACGCTCATACGCGACGTTTGAAAAGCGGGTGTTGACGGTGTCGACGAGAAGAATGATCTGGACGGGCTCGGTAGAAGAGGCGGCCGCTACGGCGTGAAAGCCGGCAATGGGCTGAGGCTCTTTGTCGAGGTAAACCGAGAAGTTCTGTTGCTGGAGGCCGGCGATGGGCTTTCCATCACGCCCAGAGACGACGACATCCAGATCAAGCGGACCCGTTGTTGAGGTGGTGGCCTCCATCGGAGCTGCTGGTTTGGGGGCCGGGACGCTGGCCTGTCCGCCGGCGAGGGTGGGAATGATGGCAACGGCCAAAGCAAAACTGCAGAAAGCCCGCATGGAATTTCGTCTCCGGTGTTTAAGACGCACAATTACCCACCCGTGATCCCTGCAAAAGTAATGTTTTTAGTGGGCTAGCAGAAACGCGAGCGTTCTGGCTTTCGCCCGCAGATTGCTACATCGCTTCATCCCTGGCTGGAGATAGTGGGAGTTCGAGAACTTTGGATGGCGCAAGTCTTCTTGCCGACCGGCGTGCGTGCAGCCCGCTCTCTTAGGAGCCGCGATTGCTTATCTGGGCTGCAAGATGAGGCTGCACGATGGGTTGTAGCGTTCCGGGATATTGTAGGGCGATCCGGCGGCCTGATTGACGGAGGTCGTCGTGACGGTGAAGACGTAGAGACTGTGCCCATTTCGGCTGGTGGCGTAAGGTGGTGGTTCGCATTCCCGGCAGGCGTGGTCGATATCGAGGCCCGAGAACAGTTGTTTGTATGGCCGCACGGGGAAGCGCCAGTGCAAATTAGCCATTCTGGAGGGCTCGGAGGCCGCTCAATGCTTATAAGAGGTTCATGGCTGCGGGTTTCTCGTTCCCGCATTGCTTTCAGCTTTCTCGCTCTCTCGTCGCTGCTAGCGGTTGTCCTAACGGCGCAGAAGGCCGATACCTCGCCGGAGCTCTTCTCGAGCGTGATGCAGCGCGTCTCGGCGCAGCCGGAGTTTCGCGAGCGGGTGCTGCAGGGCATTCAGGACGTTCCCAAGGTGGGCGAGTTTCTCTCTCCCGATCTCGTCGGTCGCCTGCGCGTTCTCATCCTGGGGAAAGAGTGGCAGCGCGTCGATCATTTTCCGGCGCTGACTGTCGCTGCTTTGAACAAAAGCGTCGGTGTGGCCGTGCGGGTGGCAGGGAAGTCGGTGACACCGCTGCAGCCCGCCGACCTTCTCGATACCGCCGAGTATCCCTTGGCGCAGTCCGGAACTATCGACCTCGATCATCACGCCACCGCGCCCACCTACGCCGATGATCCAACCACAGCGCAGCGGGAGATCGGCTTCAACCTCACGATGGGCGATGGTCCCGACCCGGATTTAGCGCCCATGCATGCGGAAAGCCGGCAACTGGCCGCGGTGCTGAACCGGCTCGCCATGAATAGTTCGGGATACCCGGAAGCCGCGGCCACCCTGAACGGAAAACGCTTCACGGATGGCAGCGCGCTCATTCACGAGTTGGCGGAGAGTGGTCACCAGGTATCGATCACGGATGACGCCTTCTTTGCGAACTTCGGCCACCTGCACGACAGAGGCCGCGAGGTCATGATGCCGTTCTGGATCGACACCCAGATCGCGGTGCCGGCCAGCCGCCGATCGCTGCTGCTGCCGGTCAGCCACTCTGAACAGGAGCTACACATACGTGGGCCCAAATGGAATGCCGATGTCAGCTTCTACTTTGGCATCGACGGCAAGGCCGAGTTCCGCACCATGGACTCGCTCAATCAGAGCTGGGTGATGCACCGTGTTCTCTTCTCGTACGCGGGATAGCGCCCGGCAAAGCCAGGGTTCTGCAGCTCCTGAGCTCGGCCGTGCGCGTGTACTACCACGCGCGCATGTCGCATCCGGAGCTTCCCTTCGGCGGCTACTACCGGCTTGGCGTCTGTCAGGATGTCAGTGCCGCGGTGGAATCCGAGCTCGAGGGAAAGACCGTTCTCTTTCCCATCACCCACGATCCCGCCTACTTCCCGCAAAGCCAGGCCGCCGACCCACGCGACCGCGCGTTTCTCAACGCATTCGCCGCCATTCCCTCCGACCGCGGCTCCGGTTTGCCGCCCATCGATCGTGTCCTCGGGGCTTTGCCTACCCTGCACTACGACGACATCGTCATTCCCGGTCTGGGCAGCGATCTGCATCGTGTCGAAGTTGCACGCCGCCTCGGATTGACGCAGCGCACGCACCCGCTGTTGGACTTCCTGATTACCGTTGCGCTGCTTTTGCTTCTGCTGTTGCTCCTGGCCGTTGCAGTGTGGCGCTGGCTGCGCCAACGCCGCAAGAGCCGGCCAGCTAGTTAGTCTGCGGTGGTGGAGTAGACTGCGCAGGCGGATTCGAAGATGGAGGAGTTGCTGGCTCGGTGGGAGGTGGCGGCGGCGGTGGTTCTGGCGACGGCGCTGGGGGCGTATCACCGGCCGCAAGCAGTTGGATGTCAAAGATCAGGTCGCTCTTGGGCGGCATCACCGGCGGACGCCCGCGCTCTCCATAGGCAAGCTGGTAGGGAATGAAGAGACGGCGTTTTCCGCCCACGTGCATTCCGGCAAAACCCTCATCCCAGCCGGGGATGACACCATGCGTTCCCTGTTGGAAAGTGAACGGCTCATTACGATCGACTGACGAATCGAACTTGGTCCCGTCCGAGGCCAGCCACCCGGTGTAGTGCACGGTATAGAACTGACCCGGCTGGGCCTCTGCTCCATCGCCAGGCGTGATATCGATATAGCGCAAAGCAAATGCGGATTCCACCTTCCCGGTTGCCGCGGGAATTCCGGGAGGCAACGGCGGCAGGGGATTCGCCACGGGGCAGGGAACTGCCGCCCGTCGATGGGTGGCCGTAGTTTTCGTATGCTGCGTCGTCTGCTGTGCTGCGGTGGTAACCGCGCAAATTGCAAAGAGAGGCAAAGCCAGGCTGGCGATCTTCATTTGTGTCTCCGCATTTCGTGCTCCCGAAGTCGTAGATCAGCAGTGATGTTACCCGTTCTATTTCGGGAAACTTCAGCTTTAGTGGTATGCCCAAAGGCACGTATTCCCATTGATACTCGGACTCACGTCAGTTAATAAGGAGCGCGAGATGGAGAACGGATCCAGTATCTTCAACCAGGCACGGCAGCTTGTCCAGGAAGCAGATCGCAAGCTTGAGGACTTGGAGCACCGCTTCAACGAAGCTTTTGAATTCTCGCGTGAAGAGCGCGACGAGCTGGGGCCGCGCGCCTCTGACGAATATGCCAACTGGACCATCGAACTGGCGCCCAAAAGCCTTCGCGCAATCTTCCTGCTGACGCCGAAGACTGGCCGTGAATGGTCGCTCGAAGTGATGGATCCCGAACATGGAATGCGCAGCCTCGGCCTCTTCCGCGGTGGCGACAATGGCGTCGGTGGATCGCGCCGTTTGCGCGCCGCCCGTGTGGTCAGTGCAATCGGTAGCTGGGTAGAAAAGGCCCAGGTTCCGATGCCGCCGCAACAGGCGGTTCCTACCTCGCGCAAGGAAGCCGCCCACATGCGCGCAGAGGCGAAGCCGATTGAGGTGAAGGCGGATCTGCCGCCGCGCGAATCGATGCCCATGCCCGCTGCGCCGCGCTGGCTGGACATGCTCCCCGATGCACAGGGCGCGCCCTTGCCGGATGCCGCGGTGGCGAAGAAGAACAACGCGCAGGTCGGCTTCGGCCTGGGCCGTATCTTCGGTGGCCGTGACGGAGTGGCCGAACAGGCATAACAAATCGAACGACGTTGTGCAGAGGGTGGGCGCCGCCAGGCTCCCACCCTTTCTGCGTTTGCAGCGCCCTTTGACGGTCTCTACCCGGCAGGTTCATGGTTAAGGGTTGGCATCGATCTTCGGGAGAGCCTGCCCATGGACGCCAGAATCACTTTCACTCTGAATGGAAGATCGCGGACCGTCACCGCCGATCCCGATCGCCCGTTGCTCGAAGTGCTTCGAGAGGATTTGCATCTGACCGGGACGAAGTACGGGTGTGGCGAAGGGGAATGCCGCGCCTGCACGGTGCTGGTCAATGGCGAAAGCACCCCCTCCTGTCTCACTTCCATTGGCAGCGTCGATAAGCAGACCGTCTTGACCATTGAAGGGCTGGCCGACGGTGACTTGCTTCATCCGGTGCAGGAGGCGTTTCTCGCAGAGGGCGCTTTCCAGTGCGGCTATTGCACTTCGGGCATGATCCTTGGCGTCGCCAGCGTGATGAAGAAGAATTCAGCCGCCGGAGAAGCGGAGTATCGCGAGGAACTGCAGAAGCACATCTGCCGCTGCGGCGGTTATCCCAGATATCTCAGTGTTGTTCGCCGGTTGATGAGTGCACCGCGATCCGAAAAGGCGCTCGTATGAGGACCTCATCGCCGCAAGAGATGACTCCGTTCGACGCCGCCGATGAAAGCGAACCAGTCACCGGCGTGGGCTACGATTTCGGCCTGAGCCGCCGCGCCTTCGTAAAGTCCCTAGGTGCCGGACTGTGCATAGCGGTCGCTTTCCCCACAATGGCTCAGGAAAGCGGGCAACGCAGTCGCAATACCTTCCTCGGCAGCGGCGCACGCAATCTTGCGGCGCGCATTCATCTCGGCAGCGATGGCAGCATCACCGTGCTGGCCGGCAAAGTGGAAGGCGGCCAGGGCGCGCGAGCGGAGCTGTCGCAAGCGGCGGCCGAAGAGCTCGGAGTGCCCGTCAGCGGCGTGCAGATGATCCTGGCCGATACCAGCGTGGTGCCGGACGACGGCATGACGGCCGGCAGTGGCTCCACGCCGCGCACGGTTCCGGCAGTGCGGCGAGGCGCCGCGACCGCGCGAAAGCTGCTGATCAACTTTGCCTGTACTGCATGGAAGGTCGAACCGGCCGCCGTCGAAATGCGGGACGGCAGAGTCGTCCATACCGCAAGCCAGCGCTCGTTTCGCTATGCCGATCTCGCCAAAAGCGCTGAAGTCGCAAAGCTGTTTGAGCAGGCTATTCCGCCGGACGTCGAACTCACCCCGGTGAAGGAGTGGGAGGTCATGGGTACGCCAGTGGCGCGACCCAACGCGCATGAGATCGTCGCTGGCGTGCACCAGTATCCGTCAGACATCGCCCGCCCCGGCATGCTCTATGGGAAGATCCTGCGGCCGCCCGCCTACGATGCGAAGCTGGTTTCGATCGACCTCGCTCCGGCAAAAGCGATGGCGGATGTGATCGCGGTCCGCGACGAACATGATGACCAGTTCGTGGGGGTCGCTGCTCCGAACAGCTCTCGTGCGCGACAGGCACTCGCAGCGATCGCCCCCAGTGCGAAATGGGGGCCGCAGCCATCCAGCCCCCAGCCATCCAGCAAGGACCTGTTCGACTACCTGCGACAGAATGCGGAGGGAGGAGTGCCGCAGAACCCATTCGCAAACCAGATCGCCGGAACAAAAACTCTACGCCGGAGCTACCACGTTCCCTACATCCAGCACGCTCCATTGGAGCCGCGGGCCGCGGTCGCGGAGTGGAGCGGTGACCGCCTGACGGTCTGGACCGGCTCGCAAAATCCATTTGGAGTGCGCAGCGAGCTGGCACGCGCTTTCCATATGCCAGAAGATCGGGTGCGTGTCATCATCCCTGATTTCGGCGCGGCTTTTGGCGGCAAACATACCGGTGAATATGCAGTAGAAGCGGCGCGCCTCGCCCGGGCTGCAGGCAAGCCCGTCTCCTTGCGCTGGACGCGCGAAGAAGAGTTCACCTGGGCCTACTTTCGTCCCGCCGCGGTGATTGAGGCAGAGGCGAGCCTGGATGGGCAGGGCAGGATCGCGACCTGGCATTTCATCAACATCAACTCCGGGCCTAACGCAGTCGACACGCCATACGCCATCGGCAAAACGGATTGCCGTTTCGTGCCTTCGAAACCGCCGTTACGTCACGGCTCCTATCGTGGGCTCGCTGCCACCGCCAACAACTTCGCACGGGAAGTGTTCATGGACGAGCTCGCCGCAATGGCCGGTGCCGACCCGCTGGAATTCCGGCGAGCCCATCTGGAAAACCCGCGACTCAGGGCCGTGCTGGACACGGCCAGCAAACAATTTCGCTGGCAGGAGCGCGCTGGCCGAAAAGACGCCAACACCTCCGTCGGCGTCGCTTGTGGGACGGAAAAAGGCTCATACGTTGCGGCATGCGTGGAAGTGGAGATCGATCGCGAACAGCACCGGCTCAAGCTACTCCACATCTGCGAGGCCTTCGAGTGTGGCGCGATCGTCAATCCCGCCAATCTGCTTGCCCAGGTCCAGGGCGCGATCGTCATGGGATTAGGCGCGGCCCTGCGCGAAGAGATGCAGTTTGAGAACGGCAAAATCCTCAACGCATCCTTCGGGGACTATCGCGTGCCGCGGCTCGATGATGTGCCCGAACTGGAGATTCATCTGGTGAACCGTCCGGATCTGCCCTCCGCCGGTGCCGGCGAAACGCCCATCATCGCGATCGCTCCCGCCATTGCCAACGCGGCCTTCCGTGCCACCGGCACCAGCGTTCAGGCGATGCCGGTTCGCGTCTGACCGCAGCGCGACTTCATCCCGCTGGTGCGTTCGCGATATAGCCAGCCGCCAGGCGGGTGGCCGAATCAGATGCAATACCTGAATAGGGCAAGCAGTAGCTGCCGGCTGACTTTCACGCATCTGAAGACGCGGCGTACAATCAGCCCTTTCGAGGTTGAAAGGTTCACCGCGATGGGTGCGGCGAAGCACATTGGGGAGGAAGCGATGCACAGGAGACTACGCACAATAGCGTTGGCAGCGTTGGGAACGGCGTGCCTGCTGGCCACCAGCAGTTGCGCCAAACACAGCTATTCCGACCAGTACTACCTGGTCGCCACCAACATCAAACTGCCTTATTGGCAAACCGCAAACAATGGCCTGATGAAAGCGGCCAACCAGTACGGGATCAAGGCGGAGATGCGCGGCCCCGACACCTTCGACCCGCAGGCAGAAGTACAGGAGTTTGAGACTGTGATTGCGCGCAAGCCCGCTGGCATACTCGTCTCTGTCGCGGATCCGGCTCTCATGCAGCCCGAGATCGACAAAGCTATCGCTGCCGGTATCCCTACGCTGACTATCGACTCTGACTCCCCCAACAGCCATCGCCTCTACTTCATCGGCACCAATAACCTGCAGGCGGGCCGCCTTGGCGGCCAGCGCGTGGTGGAAAAGCTGCATGGCAAGGGCAACGTGGTCTTCTTCACCATGCCCGGCCAGCCCAACCTCGACGAGCGCCTCAAGGGATATACAGACGCCTTCAGCAGCAGCCCGGGAATCACAGTCGCGAATATCGTCAACATCAAGGGCGACTCCGGCAATGCCTTCGACAACACGCAGTCGATGCTCGCCAAGACAGGCAAGGATAAGATCGATGCCTTCGTCTGCCTGGAAGCCTCGGCCGGCAAGGATGTCGCAGAAGCGTTGAAACGCGCGCATGCCACCGATCGTGAACTGGTAGCCATGGACGTGGACGAAGCCACCCTGAACCTGGTGAAGGAGGGCGTGATTGACGCCACCGTTGGCCAGAAGCCATTCACTATGGCCTACTACGGTCTGAAGCAGGTCGTCGAACTGCATGAGAACCCGTTGAAGAACCTGGGTAAGGACTTCGATACCGACCCGTTCTCTCCGGTCCCATCCTTCGTCGATACCGGCACGACCCTGGTGGACAAGAACAACGTCGATCTCTTCCTGCGGGCACAGCAGGAGGCGGCGCAGTAGCGGAAACCGGCCATCGCACACGAAGAGACCTGCCCTCGGGCAGGTCTCTTCTTCGTTTCGGCCTTCGACTGTGCGGAGTTAGTCCGGTTCTTTCACATAGAAACCGTCGGGTGTATCGACCACCGTGTTCTTTTCCTTGCTCTCCACCTTGAGCGAGTGGAATCCGGGGCGCGCTCCAGTCTTATCCGGATTGAATGTCAGCAGCGACTGATGGGCCAGATCGTCCTCGATCATGGCGTAGATCGCGGCGGCGTTGTCCTTCTTCGTCAGCTCGAAGACTCGGCCACCTGTAGGTACGGCAATGTCCCCCAGGACGCGTTTCCCATCGCCCTTCACACTCTGCTGCGGCCGGCGCTGACCGCCGCTGGGATACCCTCCGCCTGGATAGCCGCCCCCGGGGTAGCCGCCAGGATACCCACCGGGATAGCCACCCGGATAGCCGCCTCCTGGGTATCCGCCGCCTGGATATCCACCCCCGGGATAGCCCGTGCGTCGGTTGCCCTGGTTCGGATTGTTCTGCTGGTCAAGTTTCTTCTGCTCTTTGTCCACCTCGCCCTTCACATAGACGGTGTAGATGATGGTGCCGGTCTTCTGCGCGGTGTCGATGGCGCTGCGCAAAGACTCTTTACTCCCCTGATCGATGCCATTCGAAAACAGCACCAGCACCTTGCGCCCGGTCTGCTTTCCCGTGATCTCGTTGGTGGCCAGATAGATCGCGTCGTAGAGCAGCGATTGCGCGGCCGGGGCCGATGCGTCGCCGGTATTCGGCTCCGGCGAGTCGAGCAGGTTGGCGCCCTGCTGCAGCTTGTCCTTGTTTGCCGTCAGGTCCTGCAGCAGCTCCACTTCGCGGTCAAAGTGCACGACGAAGCCGCGATCCTGCGCCGACTTCATCATCGCGTTGATAAAGTCCACGCTGGCAGCCTTCTCCTCGGCCGTGGCCCCGTGCTCGCCCCGGCTGGTGTCCACCAGAATCCCGAAGACCAGCGGCTGGCCCGCGCTCGGAGCCAGGGTCAGGATGCTCTGGGCAGCGCCATCCTCGCTCAGAGTGAGTCCATCCTTGGTGGGATTCGCCACTGGCGCGCCTTTTTTATCCCGGAGCAACACAGGAGTCGTCACCATCATGCTGCTCTTCGGAGGTGGCGGCGTCGCGGGAGCAGCCGTATCCGGCTTGGTCTGGGCAAAGAGCGGCAGCGGCAACAGGCAACACAACAGGACAGCGCGCACCATATGAAGGAATAGACGCATCGGCGTGGAAGAAGGCTACAGCGAAAACCTGCCTGGATGGCGTTGCAACTGCAATGGCCACAGTATCATCCCATTCAGCGCAAGCCGCCTGGGACAGAAAACGCCCGGGTGTGCTCTCATTCTTGCAAGGAGAAACAATGCCGAACGCAAAACCGCTGACCCATAAGCAGTTGATTGAATACCTCAACGAAGATCTGGCCCGCGAGTATCAGGCCATCATCGCTTATGTGAACTATTCCCAAGTCCTGAAGGGTGCGGCCTACATGAACATCGCGGACGAGCTAGCCGTCCACGCCACCGAAGAACTCACCCACGCGCTCAAGATCGCCAACGCGGTCGACTATCTCGGCGGTATGCCGACAGTGCAGCCAAAGCCGGTCAAGACCTCGGAAAAGGCCGAGGAGATGCTCCGCTTTGATCTCGACAACGAAAGAGAGACCATCCGTCAGTACCGCCGCCGCCTGAAGCAGGCCGAGGAACTGAATGAATACGCCGTGAGCGAGACCATTCGCACCATTCTGATCGATGAGCAGGACCATCTGGTCGCGCTCGCCACCGCGCTGGGCATCGATCCTCCGAAACCCGGAATCGCGGACTAGGCAGCTTGGTTGCGGGAAGAGCAGAAGCTCCGCCCTTCCCGCAACCTTTATTGCACCTGGTACACGTGACTGCCGCTGCCCACCTGCTCCGATTTTCCATCCGGCAGCGAAATCGTGGCAGTCGTATTAGGCGGCGTGATCACGTTGAACGTATGCGTCGCGGCGTTCCAGTCAGTCGTCACCGTACCGTAGGCCGAGTCGTACTCCGCATGCACCTGCGGCAGAGTCGGGTCGAAGTGCGGCGCGATCGTCAGGTGGTGAAATCCCGCGCCGGACAGGTCTGTATCGATGCCGGCGACGCGGCGAAAGACCCACGCCATCACCGATCCGAAGGCATAGTGATTGTAGGAGTTCATCGCCGGATCGCCGGTGTCGCCATTCCAGCGCTCCCACCATGTCGTTGCGCCCTTCCGCACCATGTATCCCCACGAAGGATAGGTATCCTGCAGCAGCAGCTTGTACGCAACATCGGCGCGGCCATTCTCATCCAGCACGAACATCAGGAAGGGCGTACCCAGGAACCCGGTCGTCAGGTGATTCCCATGCGCCTCGATATCCTTCACCAGCCGCCCCGTCATGGCCGCGCGCAACTCCTTCGGTGCGATGCCGCTGTAGAGTGTGATGACGTAAGCGCTCTGCGTATCGCCTGACACGGAACCATCCGGATGGATGTACGCCTTGCGATAGGCGTCGGCAATCTTCTGGTAAAGCGCTTCATACTTCTCCGCATCCGCCGTATTGTGCAGCGCCGTCGCCATCTCTTTCATGTCGCGCGCGATGATGGCCCAGTACGCCGTCGCAATCAGATCGCGCGGCGTGCGGGGATCGGGCGCCAGCCAGTCGCCGTAGTTATTGCCGAGCTGTTTGCCGCGCAGATAATCCGGATTGCCACGCTCGATGAAGTCCATGTAACGCTCCATCTCCGGCCACGAGCGCTCCAGCAGAGCCGTGTCGCCATACTGCAGCCACGCCGCGTACGGAATAAGAATGCCGGCGTCTGCCCATCCCGGCGCACCCGCGTCCGGCTTCATCAGGTCCGGCGAGATATCGGTGAACGATCCATTTGGTCGTTGCGCATCCAGGATGTCGTTCATGAATTTCTGCGTAAAGCTCGCGGTGTCGAAGTTGTACGTACCGGTTCGCCAGAAGACGCCTGCATCGCCCATCCAGCCCAGCCGCTCATCGCGCTGTGGACAATCGGTCGGGATCGAAAAGAAGTTTCCCCGTTGTCCCCAGAGGCCCAGCTCACTCATGCGATTCAGCAGATCGCTCGAGCTGTGAAAGCGGATCGACGGGTGCTCCGGAAGGCTGTTGTAGACCAGGCCGTCGATGCTCGCTTTCGTCAGCGTGCCCGGATAGCCGGAGATCTCGACATAGCGAAAGCCATGGAAGGTGAAGCTCGGCGTGTAGCTCTCCTCGCCGTTGCCGGAAAGCGTGTAGTAGTCGGTGGCTGTCGCGTTGCGCAGGTTCTCGGTGTAGATGCTGCCATCGGGGTTCAGGCGCTCCGCATACCGCAGCCTCACCACCGTGCCGCGCGCTCCGCGCACATGCAGCCGGACGTTGCCCACCATGTTCTGACCCATGTCGAAAACGGCCGGATGCGTGCCGTTTGCAGGATCCAGCGACTCCGGATGCAGTGTGATGATCGTGGTGATCGGCGCATCGGGCGAGGCGGTGACCGCCATGCCATCGGGAGCGGTGCCGGTTACGGCAGGCGACCATCCAGCCGCTGCAAATCCCGCTTCGCTCCATCCCGGCATCTCGGCGCGGGCGTCATAAGCCTCACCACCATAGATCTCCGAAGACAACACCGGCGCGGCGGCCGTCTGCCACGTATCGTCTGTACCAATGGTCTCGTGATGGCCATCCGCAAACGTGATCTCGAGTTGTGCTCGCAACAAATCTGGTCCAGGGAAGAAGCGATCGCCGCTCCAGGTCAATGGCGAGCCATGCCATCCGCCACCGAGCATGAACCCCAGCACGTTCTTGCCGGAGGACAGCATCGACGTCACATCGTAGGTCTGATATAGCACGCGTTTGTGGAAGTCCGTAAACCCGGGCGCCAGCAGCGTTTGCGGAGCAACACGCTTTCCATTCAGCCATGCTTCGTATGCGCCAAGCGCCGTCACCATGAGCCGCGCGGAATGGATACCGTCGCCGATGGAGAAATCCTTACGCAGCAGGGAAGCGCCCGTCACCACGCGGTCCGGCCCTGAGACTGCCTTTGCGCGATCCACGCCCACGCTGAATGGTGCATCGAGCGGGCCGACCTCCTGCGCAGGCGCCCATGTGCCGCTCTCCCCCGCTCGCATGTTCCATGCGTGATCGCTTACGATGCGCCGTTCGGTTCCGTTCTGCTCGGTGACGTGAATCGACGCGGCAAAGGCTGCCGGCTCCGTCTTCACATCGTCGTGGCCCGGCGGCGAGACAACGCGCACCATGATTTCGTTATCGCCGGCCGCTCCAGCGCCGAAGCGCAACTCCGGCGTGATCTCCTCCCAGTCGAAGGCGCTCCACTCCGTATGCTTGCCCGTCTCCGTTCCGTTGACGGACGCCACGAATGCTCCGCGCGAGACAACATGCAGGCTGGCACGCAACGGATGCGCGTCCAGGTGCAATACGTAGCGGAACTCGGCTACAGTACCGCCCGCTACATGCTGCGCATCGGCGTTGGGAAGCCACAGCCAGCGGACCATCGACAACTCCTGCGCCGCAGCGGGGTCGTCGCGGCGGATCCACTTCGCAGACCAATCGGAAGGCGACAGGAGGCCCGTCTCAAACCACGCTGGCGCAGACTGCTCGTCCTTGCCCTGGTTATCCCACACCCGCACCGCCCAGTAATAGCGCATGCGCGCATGCAACGCAGGACCCCCGTAGGCAATATCAACGGAGTCACCAGCCGCAATCCGCCCCGAGTTCCACACGTCTCCGTGGCCGTTGCGGACCGCCTGCTCATCGGTCCCCACGTGGATCTCGTAAGCCTGCTGCATCCAGTTGGGCGATGTCGCGTCACTCTGCCACGCGAAGCGCGGCGAATGAGACATCGACGCCCAATGGGTCTGTCCGATGTTCCGTCTGCAAATGCACAGGAGAAGCCACCGCCGTAAGACTCATGAATAACGCGCCACAGCACAGCAGAGTAGAACGGGAAAAACGCACGAAACCTCCCTGGACAATCTGACCCAACCAGAAACAAACTACGCGAAACCGGTCTGTGAGGCCATCGTCCCTTGGGAGGCGGCGCAGTCCACGCGCCTCACTCGTTCGCACAGCCCGCAGATGCTATCCTGATCAGGCGCCGGAGAGATGGCCGAGTGGCTGAAGGCGCACGCTTGGAAAGCGTGTTTACTCTAACGGGTAACCTGGGTTCGAATCCCAGTCTCTCCGCCAGACATTGATTCTAAACTGTTTACGGACATTGTAACACCGTCTGTTACAGAATAATGCGAATGAGCGGCCCCCTGATCGGTATTAACCCTGCAGGGGTCGCGCAAAATCCGTGTCCGTCTTGCTGACGGAACGCCGTTGATGGTTTCGCTGTTGCCTATCTCAGCGGCGGTCCACCCGAGTTCTCCGATTCGGTGGTGAAGCAGGGCCAAAGCGGAGGCGTTTCCATGATTGGATTTTCCGATCTTCGGCTCAAGAGAATGCCGCTCAACAACGGAAGTGGTCAGATGCCCGCGCTTGGCTTTGGCACCCTCATTCCTGACGCAGCAGTGACGATAACTGCTACCAGAGCGGCTTTGGAGGCGGGATTTCGACACTTCGATTGTGCGGAGCGATACCGGAATGAACGCGAGGTAGGCCAGGCGTTGCAGGCAGGACTAGCCGCTGGCGGAGTCACGCGCGAGGAGATCTTTGTTACCACGAAGGTGTGGAACTCCAATCATCGGCCCGAGCGCGTCGAACAGGCTTTCGACGCCAGTCTGGACAGACTCAGACTCAACTATCTGGATCTCTACCTCATTCACACTCCATTTGCATTTCAATCGGGGGACGAGCAGGATCCACGGGATCAAAACGGCAATGTCATCTACGACCGTGGCGTGACTTTGCTTGACACCTGGAGGGCGATGGAAAGTCTCGTGGACCGTGGCAGATGCCGGGCCATCGGACTGTCTGACATCAGTTTGACTCAACTGTTGCCCATCTATGAATCCGCCAGAATCAAGCCAGCCGCGGTCCAGGTTGAGGCGCATCCGCATCTGCCGGAAACCGAGCTTCTGGAATTCTGCAAGGACAAGGGCATTGTCTTTTTGGCTTTTGCGCCATTGGGCCACGGAATGAGGCCGGGAGTGCTTGAAGATCCAGTCATTTCCGCAATAGCCGCACGAGTTGGAAAGACGCCAGCACAGGTGCTGCTGGCTTGGGCGGTGCAGCGCGGCACGGCTTTGCTTACGACACCTAAGTCTGCGGCTCGCGCTCGGGAAAATTTCAACATTTCCGCCCTTCCGGAAGACGCGTTTCGCGAAATCAATCGCATTCAGACTAGACAAAGGCTCAATGAAGTAGTGAAGACCGGCATCCCGGGTTTCATTGCACAGGGTAGGTGAACGTGACGGCCAAAGGAAACTGGAGCCATCTACGCAAGCAGTGCAAGCACGGGACGCCCTGAATTGGCACTGGACCGCATCAAGGGGATTTCGTATCGACTCCTTAAGGTTTGAATGGCGAAATCTCTTCGCTCTGGTGGGATCAGGTTTTCAGTACGTCAAGCACTAAGGAGACGCTCTATGGCATCCACGGAAACGCTCAACACTCATCAGAAAGCGCTCCGCATCAATCTCGATCCGACCAGCTACGGCTCCTTTGCCGAAATTGGCGCTGGCCAGGAAGTCGTTCGATGGTTCCTGGTTGTAGGAGGAGCCTCCGGGACAGTTGCGAAATCGATCTCTGCGTATGACAAGGAGGTCAGCGATGATTTGTACGGTTCTGGTGCGCGCTACGTTTCCGGAGAACGCCTCCAAGCCATGCTGGATAGCGAATGGACCCAGCTCATGAACCAATTGAGCAAAAGTCGTGGATCGAACGCTCGCTTCTTTTCCTTTGTTGATACCATCTCCGCCCGCAACTACGCCGGAACAAATGACCCTCACGGTTGGGTCGGGCTGCGGTTTCAACTGCAACCCGGCGGCCCCCCGAACGACATAATTCTCCATGTCAACCTGCGGGACCCTTCCAACCTCATCGAGCAAGAGGCTATCGGCATCCTGGGCGTGAACCTTATCTATGCTGCTTTTTTTCAATTGGAGACGAAGGAATCCTTCTTTGAGAAGATTGCTCAAGACGTCGAGAAACGCATCGAAATTGACTATGCGGAAGTGCGTGGCGCCGCCTTCGAAGGATGGGATCAGCGGACAATTCTGGCCCATCTGGTAACTTCAGGTCTTGCTGAGGCCGTCTGTTTTCCGTACAGTGGGCCGCCCGTGCCGCCTATCGACGTCCTCCACAAGAAAGCTACCGTGCTCGCGCCAGGATCGTTCGAACACGTAGATGCCGCTCACGCGGCAATCCATAATCAATTGCTGACCTCCGGGATCCAACAACTCCGCGGAGAACTCGCCGGAAAAGGTTCCGCGCCAGCCGGTTTCTTTTGCTTTTCTGCGATGCCACTCAGGGAAGAAGATCCCCCTCCGGGAATCTCTGACCTGCTGCAACGGATTGATGCGCTTCACACACATTGCGGTGATGTCTTGCTGTTTCGCGATCGAGAACTCTACAGCATGACCGCTCTC
Source organism: uncultured Acidobacteriaceae bacterium (assembly GCA_963815025.1). Taxonomy (GTDB): domain Bacteria; phylum Acidobacteriota; class Terriglobia; order Terriglobales; family Acidobacteriaceae; genus KBS-83. The sequence continues at coordinate 1,171,071 of CAWFFD010000004.1, forward strand.
GTGAACCGCTACACAAAGGAACCCATCCGCTTTGTCCTGGGCCTGTCGCTTCTGATTCGCGTCTGGGAATATCGTTACGCTAAACTCGCCGGCAGCTTCCTTGAAGCTTTGTCTCGCCTTCTGGCGCAAAATGTTCGCATCTATGCTTATCCGATGAGGACAACAGACCTCGAGCAAGCAATCCAAAGCCTTTCAGCAATAGACTGGCAGTGGACCGATACGGACGGGTGGGTGTCTGCCAACCAGCTTCAGCCTGCGCCGCCGCTTCGTTATCTTTACGAGTACATTCTCGCGAGCAACTTCCTCGTTCCAATGCAAGCTCCGGCGGCCCTGACACTCGAAAGGTAGCTGCGCGCTAAAGTGATAGGCGCGTAGGACAACCCGCAATGCATATCCACCGACGATTGCGGAATTTCTCCCCACCGTCTTATCAAAATTAAGCGGTCCAACCACATCCCTTCCTCTAATTCCCGCACGTTGACTGTGGCGTCGCGTACTATCGCTTGCCAATTCGACACAAAGAGTCGATCCTTGCTGACAGTCCCCCGCATATTCTTAGGGCACGAGGAAGAAAATGATGAGGCTCAGACTTCTGGCACTCGCGGTCTGCCTTCTGGGGTCGGTATCCGTCCAAGCGGCGGACAATTTTAATTGGCAAAAAGGCACGCTGACCGCTACCGAAAGACAGAAGATCAAAGAGGGAAGCACCATCACCCACAATACCGATGCCTCGGCAAAAGATAGTGGAAACAAAAGCGACTATTCGTCGAATTCAACGACGACCAAGTCGGACAACTATGAGAACTATCAGGTCTACACCATCGAGAGCGGCAACATTGTGTACATTGCCAGCGAGCACCTGCTCTTCCCGTGGTCGAAATCAGCCGACATCACTCTGGGGCAACCCGTTCAATTCGCGGTGAAAGGGGACAAGATGTACATCCTCGACTCCGGCGGCAAGCAGCACAAAGCCACGTTGACCAAGACATCTCTGCTGAGAAACACGAACTGATGCTTCGAGAGCAGGATGTGCCCCAAGGTGAAACGCCGAAGTAGATCCGCTCGCAAGGCAGCTTCGGCTATCACGTCCGTGGTCAGTCCAAGTCCTCTCTAGCGGCGCTGCCCTAGCACTCGCGCATCGCCCATCTTGTGCAAAGCATAGCCGGCTCGTGGATGTCCCGCCGGGATCTACCTGCCCGCAACTTGTCTCGCACCCGAGTCTGTGTATTCACAGTCGTGAAAGAGTTCAGTCGGGATACCCTAAAATGATGTGGGAGTCGGCAAAGCTTTCGATGCTGCGGCGCGAGTTGCGCGCGCTGCTTGCATTGGCCATCCCGGTCATCCTGTCGGAGATCGGTTGGGTCGCCATGGGCATCGTCGACACCATCATGGTCGGCCGCCTTGGTCCGGCGGCCATCGGTGCAGTCGGAATCGCCAGCGCCTCGTACTATGCTCCGGCTCTTTTCGGCATCGGCATCCTGCTCGGGCTGGACACGGTCGTCTCCCAAGCCTGGGGACGACGCGATTTCCAGGTCTGTCACCAGTGGCTCGCGCAGGGCGTCTACCTCGTCATCGCCTATGCGCCGTTCGCCATGCTCGGCATTGCCGCGGTGCCACTGCTCTTCGCGCGCATCGGCATCAATCCCGCAGTCTCCGGCGAGGCCGCCGTGTATCTGCGCATCCTCAATCTGGGCACGCTGCCGCTGCTTATCTACGCCGCCTTCCGCCGCTATCTGCAAGGCGTGGGCCGGGTGCGTCCCGTCACCTTCACGCTCATCTCGGCCAACCTCATCAACTGGGGAGGGAACTGGGCGCTCATCTACGGCCATCTCGGCCTCCCCGCCATGGGGCTCAAAGGATCGGCTGTCTCCACTTGCCTATCGCGCATCTACATGGCGGCGGTGCTGGTGTTCTTCGCCTGGCAGCATGAGCGCCGCCGCGGTCATCCTCTCTTCGCCCATTGGCCCCGCCCGCATTGGGAACAGTTGCGCGCACTTATAGCTCTCGGCGCACCGGCCGCAGGACAAATCGTTCTTGAAGTCGGAGCCTTCGGTGTGGCCACGTTGATGGCCGGCCGTCTTACAGCGGACGCGCTCGCCGCGCACCAAATCGTGCTCAACTGCGCCAGCACCACCTTCATGGTGCCCCTCGGCATGTCGGCGGCGGCAGCGGTTGCCGTCGGCCACGCTGTCGGAGCCGGCGATCTGCCGCGCGCACGGCGCGCCGGATGGCTGGCCTTGGCCTCGGGCGCCAGCTTCATGGCTCTCGCGGCATGCGCCTTTCTACTGTTTCCGCACCCCCTGCTGCACATCTATACACAGGATGAAACAGTCGTGAGGGTGGGCACCCGCCTGCTCATGCTCGCCGCCGCCTTTCAGATCTTCGATGGCATCCAGACTGTCGCCACCGGCGCACTGCGTGGCATCGGAGAAACGCGCCATCCGATGTTCGTCAATCTTGGCGGCTATTGGTTCTTCGGTCTACCACTCGGCTACCTGCTCTGCTTCCACACCATGCAGGGCATCGGCGGGATATGGATAGGCCTCACTATCTCGCTCATTGTCATTGCGCTCTATTTACTCTGGCAGTGGGCCAGAAAGAGCCATCGCATGACATTGCGCTTCGCCGAAACAGAAATCACTACACAGTAGACAATAGTTAAAGTTTTACATTAAAAAGCGAAGGGATATAGACCACTGGCATGACTCCCGCGCCCTGGACAAGACGAGAATTCCTCAGCACCGCAACGGGCGCCGCAGCCTCACTCGCGGTTGCGGGAGGTGCATCGAGCGCCTTGGCCGCCGCCACGATTTCTCCTCTCCGCGGCCGGTTCCTCACACACGTTTCGGTCGTGCGCGTGAATCAGATCGAGGTCACTCCCACTCACTCCATCGGCGAGGACGAAGCAGCCGACAACACTCCGGCCCACATTCGCTCCAGGCGGGAAGCCTTCGAGCGAGGTTGTCCCGGCGGTCGGATGACCTGGGCCATCAGCTGGCTCGCGCTCAACGACAATCGCCCGCAGTACAAAGATGCGCGGCGGCTGCTGGCCTCCTATCACGACAGCTACGGTGACGAGATCACCTTCATCCCTGGCGGCTATTTCGCCCCGATGTACGACACGCGCCAGCACAACCAGCAGACCATTCACCAGTCATTGCGTCTGATCGCCGCCATGGTTGGCAATGGATATCGTCCACAATCTCTGGTCGCGGGCTTTCTCGATGCCGACAGCCAGCGCTACCTCGCCACGGAGGAGGGAATTCACGTCTGCCAGGGCCAGATCTGGAGCCAGCACGGCATCGACCATGGCGACGGCGACGGCGGCATCTGCTATCCGTACTATCCCAGCCGCGAGCACTATCTCAAGCCAGCCCAGGGTGCGGCGGACTTCATCGACTGCGTCTGCCTCGACGGCTGGACCTGTGACTTTCTCACCGCGCGGCGCGAGGGCTTCGAAGGCAAGTTCAACAGCCGGCTCGGCGTCGGTCCCATCGAGTCGGTGGGGAACCTGGGAATTGTTGCAGGCCGCCGCGAGATGATGGACACCACCGCAATCCACTTCGACCGCGGCCACGCGCTGAATGGCTTTGGTTTCGTCACCGCCATCTGGGAGACATCGATCGGCCACGATCCCGACCTCACCTACTGGCTTCAAACCATAAAGGCGAGATGGCCGGATACGCAGGTACTGACCGAGGGCGAATTCGGACTGAAATGGCGCGAGCACACGCCGAACAATGCATCCCTGAACTATCGTTTCGACGAACGAGGCTCCGGCGCACCGGGCTCGGAGAAGGATCTCGAAATCGAATGGTTCATGAATCAGGAGTTTCGCCTCGCGCTCCTGCGAAACTGGGAGACCGGCAGCCCATACATGGTCATCGACTTCACACGCTACGATCTGCCCGCACACGAGCCGCAGACGCTGCAACGGGAGTGGAGCCTGATGAACGTGCTCAATCAGAAGGGAACTCGGCCGCAGGATAAGCCCATACGACTGGGCCAGTTGAGCGCCGAGAATCAGGCCATCATCTACGCCCGCTACCCGGAGCTGAAGAAGCTGGTATAAGACAGTGGTCCGGAAGGAGCCGCCACAGGATGCTATGTGAGTTCTGACCTGATCATGTCGGTTGTATCGTGATGGATCGCGAACTTGCTGTCGAGGCCCGAAAGCTCTATGGGGAATTCTGTGCATGATGCGTCCGTCCAGGGACCACCGCCATCCGATGGCAGCGACCGGCGAACCAGGCTCCTGACCCAGATTTGCGGATATGCCGCCGCCATCATTCTCCCTTGGGTTGGCGCAACTCTCAGCATTCGAAGTCACGCTCTCCAGACAACCCCGGTGGCGCTGAACTTCGCCGCGATGGCGGGAATCACCATCCTTACCGGTCTGGGGCCTGGACTGGTGGCGCTGGTTTCCACTGCGCTGATCTTCAACTACTACGTCATGTCGAACGGCGCCTGGTCGACCAGCCCCAAAAACCTGCTTCGCACCGCGGCCATCCTGTGTATCGGATTTCTGATTGTCTGGCTCTGTGAACGGCAGCGAGTCATTCGGAAAAAGCTTCGCGTCACGCTCTCATCGCTGCAGATGCGGACAGACTTTCTGATGAAAGCGCAGCAGGCCAGCAACTCGGTCGCCTGGATGTTCAACACGCAAGATTCCCGTATCCACTGGGCAGAAGGTGGGGCAGAAGTCTTTGGATCTTCGTTCGTAGAGATTTCAACCGCTGGGCCGCCCATTCTGCTGGTCATGGAAGAAGATCGCGACGGGGTTGAGAAGGTCTTCGAGCAGGCGATTCGAAGTGGAGAGGTTCTTCAAGTCGAGTTCCGCGTGCGCTGGCCCAACGGCGATGTTCACTGGCTGGAAAGCCGGGGAACGCGCTCTGCATCGGACCCGCATATCTGGCGCGGCGTCACGGTCGACATCACCGATCGCAAGAACGCAGAGTTTGCCCTGGTTCGTTCTGAGAAGCTGGCGGCCATTGGGCGTCTCTCCGCCACCATTGCCCACGAGATCAACAATCCTCTGGAGGCAATCACGAATCTGCTTTATCTGGCCTCCGGCGATCCGCAACTCCAGCCGGAGACCAGGAGCTACCTGGAAGTTGCCAATCAGGAGCTCGTGCGATTGGGTAACATTGCGCAGCGTACCCTCAACTTCGCCCGTTCCAAACCCGCAAATGGACCCGCCAGCCTGGTGGAGATCGTCGAGAGCGTCGTCACCATGTTTCATGCCAGATGCAATCTGCGTGGCGGCGAAATCCGCCTCGGCCAGAAGCTGGATCTCCGAGTGCGGGTGCCCGTCGACGACCTCCGGCAGATCTTCATCAACATCATTTCCAATGCCTGCGACGCACTCCCGGTACCGAACGGATGCATCGAAATCGACATCGCGAAAGAAGGAGAATCCGCCGTCATCTCGATCTCTGACAACGGCATGGGAATTCCCACGGAACATCTCAGCCGTATTTTCGAGCCGTTCTTTACTACGAAAGAAGACGTCGGCACCGGAATCGGTCTGTGGATCACAAAGGAGATGATCGAGAAAAGCGGTGGGCTTATCACTGTCCACAACGACAATCTCCACGCAGGGTTCCAAACCATGTTTCGCGTCACATTTCCGGTCGCGGATCGGTGATTCTCAAAGGCCGGGAGGCCACAGCGGCAGTCTTCGGCTCCCATTTCGTTATGTCTGATAACAGGTATTCTGTACGCTAGATCTGTAGGCGCTCTTTAGAAGTTTCAGGTCCCCGCCCATTAGAAATGTCAGTTTCTAGAAATGGGCTGGGTGACGATGAGCGAACGCGATCTGCAACGGATTGAAGTGTTGACCGATGTCTGGCAGGTAGGCGGACGGTCGCAGCGCCCGCTCACTGGTAGAGTTGTACAAACCTGAAATGTTCCCTGTCTTCCCGCAATTCTCCCCTGATCGCGGACAATCGTGCCTCAGTTGAAGGGAGTTGCAATGAAGCTTTCCTGGCTATGCTCGCTCATTGTTGTGCTCGGCGCCTGCTGCTGCAGCGCGTCGGCTACGGAGGCGAGCCTGATCCTCGTCAACGCCAAGCTATGGACCGAAAATCCGGCGCAGCCCACCGCCCAGGCAGTGGCGCTCGATGGTTCCAGGATCCTCGCGGTCGGCAATAACGCAGCGATTAGAAAACTCGCCGGCCCCGACACCCGCATCATCGATCTCGGCGGCCGCCTTCTCCTGCCCGGCTTCAACGACTCCCACGTACATTTCCTTATCGGCGGCGGTTCGCTGATCACCGTGCATCTTGGCGCAGCCAACAGCCAGGCCGAGTTGAAGGAGCGCATCGCTCAATTCGCCAGAACCCTGCCCCAAGGTGCGTGGCTTCGCAATGGCCTTTGGGATCATCAACGCTGGAATCCGCCCGTTCTGCCCGACCACCAGTTGATTGACGATGTCTCCGGCGATCATCCTGCATTCTTGTGGCGGCTCGACGGACACATGGCCCTCGTGAATGCACAGGCGATGAAGCTCGCCGGCATCGACCGAAACACGAAGGACGTGCCGGGCGGAGAAATCGAGCGCGACAAGGACGGCAACCCGACCGGCATTCTCAAAGACGCCGCCATCGCTCTCGTCCAGCGCATCATGCCTCCGCTGTCTCCCGAAGAGGAGGCCAAGGCCATGGAAGCAGCCATGCGCGAAGCAGCAGCTCACGGCGTAACCAGCGTGCAGAACATGGCCGACAGCTCTGAAGACCGCGGCCAGCCGGACAATTTGCGCGAGTTCCAGAAGATCGAGCGCGCTGGCAAGTTGACTGTCCGCATCTACGAGGCTCTTCCCGTCCGCGATTGGAAGACTCTGGCCGACGCCGGCATCGTCGCGCCTTTTGGCAGTCCTTATCTCCGCATTGGCAACCTGAAAGCCTTCGCCGATGGCGCGCTTGGTTCTGAAACTGCCTGGATGGATGAGCCGTTCACGAACAATCCGGCGAAGAGCGGCCTCGCCAGCCCCGATCTTCTCGACGTCGAGCATTTCTACGAATCGATGCGCCAGGCCGACAAGGCCGGACTCCAGCTTACGATCCACGCCATCGGCGATCGCGCCAACCGCACCATACTCGATCTCTACGGCCGCCTGGAAAAAGACAATGGTTCTGCCGATCGCCGCCCCCGCATCGAGCACGCGCAGCACCTTCATCCGGAGGACTGTGCGCGCTTCGCAAAGCTTGGCGTGATCGTTTCCATGCAGCCCTACCACGCAATCGACGACGGACGGTGGGCTGAAACCATCCTTGGCCCGCAGCGTATCAAGTCGAGCTATGCATGGAAATCCCTGCTGGATGCCGGTGCAACACTCGCCTTCGGTTCCGACTGGCCCGTCGCGCCATTGGATCCCGTGATGGGCATCTATGCCGCCACCACTCGCCGCACCCTCGACGGCAAGAACCCAAACGGCTGGATTCCCGAGCAGCGCATCACCGTTGCGCAGGCAGTGCACGCCTACACAATGGGATCCGCATTTGCCGAACACCAGGAGACGGTCAAAGGATCCATCGAACCGGGCAAGCTGGCAGACCTGGTAGTGCTCTCCGACGACATCTTTACAATCCCGCCAGAGGCGATCGAGAAGACCAGGGTCGACATGACCATCTTCGACGGCAAGGTGATCTACCAGCGCTGAGCGGGCGAGCTTCCCTGATCCCCTCCTCCTTACGAAGACACACGTTTGCTTAAGGGCTAATACGAGAGTAGGCTGGCGCCGTGTCCGAGGGTCGACCATGAACCGCCGTCAGTTTGTTATCAATTCAGCCTCCGCCGCCGGAGCTGCATTTCTTCCTAGTGAGACCATCGCTGCCGTTCAGCCTGCGCAGAGTCCAATCCCGGGTTCTGTCGCTTCCACGGCCATCCAGCAGGCGCGCTTTCCCGATGGCTTTCTCTGGGGTACGGCCACGGCCTCCTACCAGGTGGAGGGCGCTTGGAACGAGGATGGCAAGGGTGAATCCATATGGGACAAATTCACTCATGCAACTGGGAAAGTAAGGGGCGGCGTGACAGGAGATGTTGCCTGCGATCAGTACCACCGGTATCCGCAGGACATCGCATTGGCTAAGCGCCTTAACCAGAAGAGCCAACGTTTTTCCATCTCCTGGCCACGCATTCAACCGGCCGGGACAGGCACACCGAACATGAAGGGGCTGGATCACTACAGCCGCTTCGTCGATGCGTTGCTGGGGGCCGGCATCCGGCCCTGGTGCACGATGTACCACTGGGATCTGCCACAGACACTCGAAGATCGTGGCGGCTGGCCAAACCGGGATCTAGCCGGCTACTTTGCCGACTATGCCGGAATTCTCGCCAAACATCTCGGTGATCGAATCACCGTCTGGGCACCCTTTAACATGCCGTGGGCGATAGCCTTCATGGGCTATGCTGCGGGTGCCTTTCCGCCTTGCCGGACCAGCTTCAGCGATTTCCTGAAAGCAGCACACACACTGGCGCTTGCGCAGGCGGAGGCGCATCGCGCAGTGAAAGCAGCGTCTCCTAAGGCAACCGTGGGGAGCGCGTATGAGATGGCCCCCGCATACCCGAAGACGGACTCAGACGATGATCGTGCAGCCGCCGCTCGATACCATGCCATGAATAACGTCTTCTTTCTTGAGGCCGCCATGCACGGCCGCTACCCGAAGGCTTTCGTTGGAGAACCACCCTATGAGCTGATGGGCTTTAAGGCGGGCGATGAAAAACTCCTCTATGCGCCGCTGGACTGGGTGGGATTTCATTACTACACGCGCCGCATCGTCTCGGATGCCAGCAAGGAACAATTTCTCGGCGGCGGCAAGTTTAGCGGTACTGAGATTGAGAACAATTCACCGGGCGGCCGCGACCCTTACACACGCTTCCGCGCCGCGATGCCCACAGAGGGCCCGCTTACCGACGCCGGGCTAGAAGCATGGCCGCGCGGTATCTACGATCTCGTAATGCAGATCTCTCGTGAATACAACCACCCGATCATCGAAATTACCGAGAGCGGCTGCGGGTATCTTGATGGACCCGATGAAGAACAAAACGGCCGCATACCCGACGGCCGTCGCATCTTGTGGTATCGCGAAGTGCTCGCGGAACTGGCTCGCGCCATCGCCGATGGAGCCCGGGTTCGTGCCTTTCATGCCTGGACCCTTCTCGACAACTTCCAATGGGCAGAGGGCTATACCGAGCGCTATGGTTTGATTTATACCGATTTTCGCAACCAGAAGCGCACGATCAAGGATTCGGGTCTCTGGTACGGCAAAGTGGCATCAGCCAATCGCCTGGACGTATAAAGGTCACCGCAAAATCAATGTGGCTGAGTGCCCTGCGCTTCGGCAGCCGTCCGTTTTCTCTCCGCCGCCATCCGTTCTTCAATCGTCCTCTGCGCATCCGCGATTGTCTCCTGGTAGCCTTGCGGATCAATCCATACCGAACTTCCCTCCTTGGGAAGCCGCGCCAGCTTTTCCTGCATTCCGAAGTACTGCCCATGCGCTCCCAGGAAGATGTCGCACGGCAACTTTCGCTCCACGGCAAAGCCATGCAGGAAATCCTCTGCGATGCCGGGATACGACGCGGGCCGTCCCGGTGTCGCGATGAGCCGATAGGAGTTCAGGGCCGCAAATCCTCCCACGATCACCACGTTCCTCACGTGCCCATGGTCTTCCACCTGCATGGTCCATGCCGTGCACCCGCGGGTATGTCCGGCAGTCTTGTGGGCCGTCAAACCCATCCCGCCCAGCCGTACCGTGTCGCCGTCGTGCAGTACACGCGAGACGTGCGCCGGAGGATATCGCAGCAGATCGCTGCCCCCGAAGTCATGGGCATCTCCAGTCTCCATCGCCCGTACATCGCCATCCATCACCATCAGTTTCGCGCCCGTCTCGCGAAGCACCTCGGCGCTCCCCGCCGCATGGTCGAAGTGCGCCTGGCTATTCAGCAGAATGCGGGTGTCCGCCCAGCGGAAGCCGAGCTTCTCAACGCTGGCGCGAATCTGCGGCGGCGAACTCTCCAGGTTGGCATTGATCAGGATGTTTCCCGCGGAAGTGGTGACTAAATACGCGGCCAGGTCCCGGCTGCCCACGTAATACAGATTGCCGGCAATCCGGAACGGCTTCTGCGGAGCAGTCCAGCTTGGGTCTATCTGCGCCCGTAGCGAGAATCCACACGCCAGCACCATCACGAGCGCGACACAACGCAGCATCTTGCAATGAAAATTCATAAGATCGTTGATATCAGTTCAGCAGCGCGCCGTGAATGACGCAGCAGGTACCGGCCGTCTCCTCAGTGCGGCGGTTGCGTCCCCTTTTCCGCATTGTCCATCCCCAGCGCACCGCTTGTCCGTTTCGCGGCTGTTCCCAAAGCGTGCCGTACACCTCGATAGCTCTTGGTCAGCGCGTTCCCTGTCGTTTGCGTCGTGGTTTCAAGAGCGCTACCGCTTCGTGCGCCTGCCTGCACCACAGCGGTATTCGTATCGCTCCCGCTCACCTCAAGCGCATCTGCCGTGGAGCTGCCACCCACCACCGCTCCATCGATCGCTGCATTCCCGCCCAGGATCGCCGCCTGTGCCGGACGCTTCTCCGGATTCGCCCACACAATATTCGTCTTCGGCTCGTGTTCCAGCAGCGATGTGCGCTCCGCGGGAAAATCGCTGCGGCGCATCTTCGCCGCCAGCGGCCACTCCGCGGAGTGCGACCACACCGCTCCGTTCATTGCCGTAGCGAACTCGCCCAGATTGATCAGGCCGGCGGATACCAGCGGCTTCGTGTTGGCGCAACGGTCACCGCCGCATCCACGCTGACATAGTTCCTCGTCCAGGAACGATCCGTGCTTGCCAGCCGATATCCAGACCGTCGCTCCGTGCGTCTCTGCCTGCAGCGTGGATGCCCGCGTGATCTGGCTGGCATCGCAGACGGTGTCCTCGTGCGCCGCTGCGTACCAGTAGACCGCCCTCCACTGCGAAACATCCGCACCCTCGCCACGAAGCAGCACGGAGACATGCTCCGCATCCAGCAGATGACCCAGGCGTCCGCAGTCGACGCGCCACAGATGGTAGAAGTGCAGCTCGATCTGGCGCTGACCGTCCGGTGCCGCCTTGCGCGGAAATGCTTGCCCGTAGAGTGTGCCGTCCTCCGCCAACGCAGTCGGCTTGGCCACTCCTGGCGCAAACTGTGCTGGCTCGCCGGCACAATCATCCCTGCTGATCTCGAACCGCGGCTGAAACTTGTGCAGCAGCGCGGCTTCGAAAGCGTCGCTCAGGCCGTCGGCATCGCTATCCAGCTCGCCAGGTCTCGCCTGCTGCGACAAGGCAGCCATCGAAACGCCGCATATAAAGAAGACAAGTACCGCTCTCAGGATGGACACGTAATCGTTGGATGTTATGCGCGAGCACCGCGAACCAGCAAGGTATCGATTTCTCTGCCGGTATAGCCTGCAATTTTTGTCCGGCAGGGTCGCTCGGGTTCCATAAACCGGTACGGAACTTCGAGACGAGCGGTGGCGTATCAGTAAGCATGGCAAAGAGCCTGGGAGAGGTGGCACCTCTATGTTCAAACCTGTGAGGTTCAGACCTGTAAGATCGTTTGCTTTACTGTCGATTGCTACGTTCTCGGCCCTCTTGTGTTGGGGAGGCGCAAGATCCTATGCGCAGGATTCGGATGGTCTGGAACTTCACGCCAACTCGCATGCGAGTGCAGCCGACATCGGGTTACCCGCATACCCCGGCGCTACGTTATATAAGGACGCCGACAATGACGCCGCGGTCGATCTGGGGCTCACGCTCGGCGACTTCCACTTCGATATGAAGGCAGCCAACTACTCAAGTAGCGATACACCGGAACGAATCCTTAAGTTCTATCGCAAGCCGCTCTCACGGTATGGCCAAGTCCTTGAGTGCGATCACGGAAAGCCTGTTGGTGCTCTCGCTGTCACTCGCAGTGGACTCACCTGCTCCGATGAGCACGATCGGCATGCTGATACAAAATCCAGCGTCAATCTCTCTGGCGATCACGAGCTGCGCGCTGGGACGCCACATCAGTATCGCGTCGTAGGGATCGATAAGTCTTCATCCGGAGCCACCCGCTTCGGTCTCGTATACCTCGATCTGCCAAAGGACAGTGGTAGCGCGAAGTAGCAGCGCCCTGCTCGTGGGAGTATAAAAAAAATCGCGGCCCCAGGGATCTCCCCCAAAGCCGCGCCGTTCAAATCATCGAAGGATCAGCCGGGCGGATAGGTTGGCAGCCAAGTCCGCCCGGCTCTGCCGGTCTTTGCAGACCGTCAGGCTCGTGAGTGCACGCCGGCCACTCCTCCGTATGCACTCAGCAATCTGTTCTGCTGGCATAGTGCAAACGACGGCACGAACGTTTCCGATAATTGTGAGAAATTTTGTAGCGATTACTTCGAAGGTACGTCCATCGCGCGCCATTTCTTTGTCAGTACCGTGTCTGCATAGGCCTTCACATACAGTCCACCGACAACCGAGCGCGCCTGGAAGCCTTCCTGCTTCCCTGTCTTGGTGTCATACCAGTCCGTCAGCGGAACGCGGCTCGGCGTCTCGTTTACCCACAGCGCCAACGGTTTCATGAACTGCTGGAACTGCTCCGGATTGTCGGCCAGGGTCGCCGTCCACAGCTCCCAGTCCAGCTTGGTGTAGTCCTTGCGGCTATCCAGCGGCAGTCCGTAACGGTTCAGATGTTTGAGATAGAACGCAATCTCGGTCTCGCGCACGCTCGCCGGAAACAGTTCCAGCTTCAACAGCTTGTCCCACACCAGGTTGTATTTCTGGCTCCAGGAGCCCGGTACGTCAAACGCCAGCTTGTAGTGGTCGCCATCCTTCGCCATCGTCTGCCACTTCGCGGCCATCTCCTTCGCCGCCTGCTGGTAGTCGCGCGCGACGTCGTGCTTGCCCAGCGCATCGGCAAGGCTCGCATACGCCCCCATCGCATCAATCGCCTTGATCGACAGGTTCGCGTTGTGCGCCAGGTGCCCGGCAAAATCATCCGTGCTCAACTGGCTCGCCGGATCCAGGCCCTCCGCCCGAACATACTTCGCCCACGTCGTCAGTTGCGGCCAGTACTTCTCCGCATAGTGATGATCCGGACTATTTTCCGATTCGGCGCGGTCCAGCGCCGCCGCCAGGATCAGCAGATTTCCGCTCTCCTCCACCGGCATCTGGTCTTCTTCGGTCACTTCGCCGCCGCCATACTCTTGTCCGTCCGCCAGCGGATAGCGCCCGAGGTCATGGGGCGCAAAGGGAAAATGCCAGCGTGACGACGCAGCGTAGTTCATCACCGGCGTCATCTGTGCTTCCAACAGGCGCGGATTGAAGAAGAGGAAGAACGGTGAGGACGGATAGAGCACATCGACGGTGGAAATATCGCCGTTCGAAAAATTCTCCTTCGCGAACAAATATGGCGTGCCATCCCAATCGGCCACCAACTTGTGCGCCGCTAGAGTCTGCCGGTACGCCAGAATTGCAAGGTTGGCATAGTCCCGACCGCCGGCGCTCGTCAGATCCCGGCGCAGCTCGTCATCGTATGCGGTGCCGCGACGCTCGAGCTCCATATACTCGTGCTCCGCCGTCTCCAGCATCTCCGCCACCGGCATATTGTGGCGTTCCCAATAAGGCCGCAGCTTACGCTCCATCAGCTCGATCGCATAACCCTCGGTATAGCTCAGCAACACATGCCGTTCTACCGGCGTGCCGCCTACATTGCCCAGCGGAAAGGCCACAGCTGCATGCGCAGCATGATCGTGTGGTGTTGCGGGCATCGCTGCGTCATCGTTTACGGGCAGCCTTCCCTTCTCCAGGAAGCTCGTGACTGCATCGGGCGCCAGGACCGTCTCCGTGCTGGCTTGGCGCGGCACACACAGGCGGAAGTAGCCCCAGTCGATGCGCAGATCGTCGCCGGAGCGGTTCAGCACCCGCTGATCGCGCGAGCCAAGGTGCAGCTCGTCGAGCGACGCAGTCCGCAGCCGCCCCCACGTCGCCACCTCGTTGTCCTCATTGACTGCCAGCAGCGGGCTCGCATCCAGCAGCAGCGAAACATCGTGCGGCTTTCCATCATCACTCGTCACCTTCCAGCTCAGATACGTGACGGGCCGCGACAGCAAGTCCATGTCCTGTGGAAAGGCCGGCGTGAAAAATGTCACCGTCAGCGCAATGCCTGCGCCATTGAATTGATAGATTGTGTGCGTGGCAGCAACGGCCACCCTGGTCTGCGTCAGCGCGGGCGTCTCTTCCGGAGAATCGCCCATGTAGCGGTAGCTCTTTCCGTCCACGCGGACCAGCCCAGTCAGTGGTTGCGGTGCTCCGGTCCAGTGTCGTGTCGGCCCGTCGGTGAGCTTGTCGTCCATCGACCAGATGCTGAAATAAGGATCATGCGTTACCAGCGGAATGGCAGGCGGACGTTCCTGTGCCAGCGCGCGCGGCGCAGTCAGCAGGAAGAAGCACGCCGCGAGCGACGAAATGAATCCCACCCCTGCTTTTCCTGTGCCTCCGATGAAACCGCTTACCCACTTAGCCCCGCTCGCTATCCTCACTCGTGCGCTCCTCGCCAGTTGCAATTTGGATTTCGCTGCCATCCTACTCTGGTGGCACAGATTGAATGGCTCCTGCCATGCTACGCTGCCGATAGCATGGCTTCTGCCGCCGTTTCGCGGGAGTGAACTAGACGCGTCATTCATTACGGTAAATAGGAAGAACGCACTATGCAGGTGGCTGTTTCGACGACGCGGCCGTTTCACTCCGCACTGCTCGCGAACGCGCTGGTCAGGCATGGCGCGGGCGTCCGCATCTACAGCTCTGCACCCCGCCGCTATTTTCGTCGTCTCGATGCTTCGGTTCGGATGACGCTGGTTCCCTCGCTGCTGCAGACTGCCATGCACTTCCTGCCTATTGGCGTCTCGCAGGCCGCGCTCGACGCCGAATCGTGGCTCTACGATCACTCCGTGGCCGCAGTCATTCGCCCTGGCGATCTCTTTATCGGGTGGGCTACCGCATCCATCGCGACCGCGCGGGCAGCGAAACGCCGTGGCGCACGTTTTGTCCTCGATCGCGCCTGCCCCCATGTCGACTTCCAACAGCAGATCGTCGAAGAGGAGTCCGCGAAGCTCGGCATTCCCTACCGTCCGCAGCCGGCATGGTTCCGCGATCGCCAACTCGCCGAGTATGAAGCGGCCGAGCGCATCCTCGCGCCATCCGAATACACGCGCGCCACCTTTCCCGAAGCCATGCGCAGCAAGATCATCAAAGCGCCGCTCTTTGGCCGATGCTCCTTTCCTGCGAAAACGCGCGCGGAGCGGCACCGCGAGTTCACCGTCGGCGTGGTCGGCGGCGAGCCGGTGCGCAAGGGCTATCTCTATCTGCTGGAGGCGTGGGAGCGCCTCGCTCTCAACAATGCACGCTTGTTGATCCGCAGCGACGCCGACTTCACGCGCTACCCCGCGCTGCAACAACGCATCGCCCGTCTCTCGAATGTGGAATTTGTCCGCTACGTTCCGGACATCAACGACTTCTACCAGCGTTGCGACGTCTTTGTTCTACCCTCGGTCGACGATGGCTTCGGCATGGCGCTCTTCGAAGCGATGGCCAATGAAGTTCCCTGCATCGCGACCACGCACTGCGGCTCCTCCGAATTGCTCACGCCCGGCCGCGATGGCATCGTCATTCCTCCCCGTAACGCCGACCTGCTTGCCGAAGCATTGCTCTCGCTCTATCAGCAGGAGGAGTTGCGCCGCGCGCTTGCCGGCGCGGCTCGAGCAAGAGCTGCCTCACTCGGCCGCAACGACAGCTCGCCACTCTACGATGCCTCCATTGGCGCCCTGCTCGATTCTCTCGCCGCTCCGCCATCCGTCGCGGCTGCCGCGCGTTCCGCCGAGGCATGACTCAGCCCGATCGATATGATGATTCCAGGATGCAAGAGCGAGATCTGACGGCCGATATTCTCGTGCCAAAAGAGTTTGTCTGGTGGACGTTTCTTGCTCTTGCTGCTGATCCGCTCAGCCCTTTTGCACACATGAATTTCGTGCCTGAACTAAGCGTCCGTTCCGATGTTGCGATTATCGATTCCCGCTTGCTACCTCAGGACGACGATCTTCTCAGGAAAAAAAGCCGGGTTACTGTGCTGCTTTGGGATGGCTATCAGAGTTACCTTGAGCATCAAGAACTCATCGACCATGCGCGCCGCCTGTGTCAGCATGTTGAATTGCATGTCGTGGGCAGCACAAGCCAAATCGAAGCCAACCACTCGATTTCGTGCAAACCGCTATTTGTGCAATCCGGCGGCATCTATAACAAGAGCATCTTTTCTCCCGAACGTTTTCGTAGATTTTCCTTTCAAGCACCATACTCGCGAGTAGCTCTTCTGTACCGATCGAAGATAGTGAGCCTGAAAGCGCTGTCGCAACTGATGACAAGTCGCCGTCTGGAGCAATACAAACACACACACTTTGTTTATTGCGGGCAGTCTGGCTTGGAAAGACTGAAGAGTTACGCGGCAGATTACGAACTCGGCTCAATCACATTTCCAACCGGTATGGCGCCTGAATTTTCTGAACGGCCGTTTCTTTCAAAGTGGCTGACAGCGATTCGCCGACAGCCCGATCGGTGGACGAACGATATTGTCCTTCGCTCTTTGTTGCGATGGATTGCCCTAAAGCGGATCTCAGAAATGCGATCTCAGGAAAGTTTCTTGAATATCTATCCCGACCCGAACGTGAATGCCTATCAGGCGGGGATGCTGTTCCGGAAGCACACGTTCCTTGATTTTGGCGGGGTTAACGGCGACGAAGAAGTCTACCCGCGAGCCGCAGATATTCTGTTTCATCAGCGAAAGACAATTCGGTTCGACCCAAGGGAAGCCATGCAGAGGCTGCGCGAAATAGACGGTAACAACGATCCGTCTGTCGATACGTTTCTCTCGTGGTATGCCCAGTCCATCCTCTCTCGTCTGTAGAACAATCTCCCTATCAGGGAACGCATTTCGTCACATCGGATGATCTATTTATGCCGCGCCTGATGGCCGGATGCGCTGCCATAGAAAAGCTCGTACTTCATCCACTCGAAATACCCGGTAAGAGATTCCGAGGGTCACCAGACTGACCATGCCGGCAACAAGTGCCTGTTTCGGCAGACTTATATTCGCGATATGGAACACTGGCCAAAGACAACCGGCGCTGCCTATCAGAAGGAAAAGCAGCAGCGTGACAATCGCCCTGTAATTCAGCAATGGATCATCGTTGAACAGGCGGCGGTTGAGACTCAGGAGATAAACCAGCTGGGCCAGTTCAGCGACAGCCCAGACAATCAGCATGCCGGGCAGCCCCACCCAATGCATCGCGGGAATTGAGAGCAGAAGCATCGCCCCATAGGCCAGCGGCGTCGCGTACGAAAGCTCCCGCACCTGATTCGTGGAGAATTGGAACTGATACTTATGTTCTTTCACGCTTTGAATCGCGATCGTGATGCCGAAGAGAAAGGAGACCAGGGGATCATAAAGCGATTCCCTATGCAGCCAACTGGCCAGCAGGAACGGCGTGAAAAGCATCGCTCCGAAGGTGATTGGCGGGATCAGCGAAAAGACCAGCCGCTCTGAGACGTCGTACAGTTGATGGAGTCGCTTCCAGTTTTGCTGCCCAAAAGTCATGGTCACCTCTGGGCCGATCGAGTTTGTGATCAGCGGAGGCATCCGCCGAGCCATCGAGTAAATCGTCCGCGTGACCGAAAACGTCACCACCGCGACGGGTCCCAGAATCCGTTGAATGACGATGACAGGAAGCTGATAGCCGAGGATATTCGAGGAATAGAGAAACGCATAATGGACGCTCGGCTTGAGCACGCTGAACAACGGTACCCCACGCCAATGACGCAAGGTGGGACGAAGGTCGGGCGCCAGTCGCGAAAAATCCCCGAAAACATATAGAACCATTGCGACTGAAATGGCAAGTTGCGCCGCGGCAATCCAGACTAGCTGGCAACGTAGAACCGCCACTACGGCAGTTGCAAGCGTAACGACAAACTGGCTTGCGTTATTGAAGTTCGTCCCGCGGTGGGCTTGCCCAATCACCATGTAGTTGCCGCTCAGGAAGCCAAAAACCATGTTGACGAGGAGCTGAAGACTCAATAGATAAAGGAGCCACTGCGCACCTCGCAGAGGCATCGTCAAATGCAGCCAGCGGTCTAGGGGAAGCAGGAATACGCCGAACAGTAACACTGCCAGCGCGCCGAGGATTGAGAACATGACGAACAGCCCCGCTGATTGCACTTGCAGGCACTTCTCCACCTCGCCACGGTTGTAGTGGATGGTCATCTGCATGTTTGAGTAGGTCTGGATCCCGTAATTGACCGTGGACAAGTAGCCGATCGCGGCGCTCAGCGCGAGCCACTCGCCGTAGAGCGCTACTCCATAGCTGTGAAGAAAAATTGGCGGTAGCAGCAGTTGCGTCAGCAGCGAAACGACCTGCGAGGCATTCTGCGCAGCAAACAGCTTGGAGATGCGGCCGAGGCTCATGGCGTGCCTGTAGCCTAACCTACCCGCGCTCTCATCACCGTGCGTCTATCTGGTGACGCCCGCGGCGAGACGCAGCCTACATCTTGTAACGTCCCAGGTCCTCGTCGTTCAGACCCTCCAGCCAGCGGCGAAGCTCCTCTGGCGAGGTGTCGCTCGCTCCCGGCGCAAGTTTGGCAATGCGCAGAACCTCTTCGCTCACATAGATCGGGCAATCGCAGCGTAGCGCGAGAGCAATCGCATCCGACGGCCGCGCATCCACCGTCACGCTTTCGCCATCCTGCCGCATCCACACCACGGCGTAGAAGGTATCGTTGCGCAGTTCAGTCACAACGACGCGCTCGACGGTTGCGTTCAGCCCGGTCACCAGGTTGCGCAGCAGATCGTGCGTTTGCGGGCGCGGCGCCGTGGCCTTTTCAATCTCGAACAGGATGGCGTTCGCTTCGTACGGTCCCACCCAGATGGGCAGCACCGTATCGCTTTCCAGGTCTTTCAGGATGACGATAGGCGCATGCGTACTTGGATCCATCACCAGCCCGCGAATCTTCATTTCGACGTCCATCGCTCCCTCCTGTTCTGATATTAGACGCCCGAATCAGACGGCGCGTCCCACCAGGCTGTTGGGAAAGCTCTGCGTCACTTCCACCATTGCGTAGCTGCCGGGCGCGGGAAGAATCGGCCCGCTCGGTACAAAATTCAGCGTGATGTTCTCGGAAGTGCGCCCATTCACCTGTCCGCGCTGCGGATTATGCCCTTCAACCGCTACTTCCATAACCCGCCCGATATGCTTGGTGTAATTGACCTCTCTGCCATTCCCTCTGCCGGTCCAGCAGCACCTGCAGCCGCTTCCCTTTTTCTTCGTCTGGAATCGCGTCGATCATCACCAGCGCCGGCGTGTTCGGCCGCGGCGAATACTTGAATGCGAAGACGGCGTCATACTGCACCGTTTCCAGCAGGCTTAACGTCTCCTCAAACTCCGCCACCGTCTCGCCCGGGAAGCCGACGATGATATCGGTGGTCACACTCAACGGCCTGCGCGATTTCTTGATCCAGCCAATGCGTTCCAGGTACTGTTCGCGCGTGTACTCGCGTTGCATCCGCTTCAGCGTCGTGCTCGACCCGCTCTGCACCGGCAGGTGCACGTGATTGCACAGGGTCGGCACCGCTTCGATCGCCTCCACAATGTCCTCGGTGAAGTCGCGCGGGTGCGAGGTGGTGAAGCGGACGCGCCGGATCCCCGGAATCTCGCCCACTGCCGCCAGCAGCTCCGCAAAGCTCCGCTTCCCTTCCGGGTCGTGATAGCTGTTTACGTTCTGCCCCAGCAGTTGCACCTCGGTGTAGCCGCTCTCCGCCATCCGTCGCGCTTCGGCCAGCACAGACGTCGACGTGCGGCTGCGCTCCTTGCCGCGCGTGTACGGCACCACGCAATAGGCGCAGAACTTGTCGCAGCCCTCGATGATCGTGATGTAGCCGCGATACTTGTTCGAGCGCGCCGTGAACTCCGTCTCGAACGTCTCATCGGTCTGGCGATCATCCAAACCGGCGATGCGCTGTTCGCCTGCCTCCAGCCGCGCCAGCATCTCCGGCAGCTTGCGATACGACGCCGATCCCGAAACCAGCGAGACATAAGGCGCACGCTCAAAGATCGCCTCGCCTTCCTGCTGCGCCACGCAACCCAGCACACCAAAGCGCTTGCCCTGCTTCAGCAGCTTCTTGGTGTCGTTCAGCCGGTTGAAGACCTTCTGCTCCGCCTTGTCGCGGATGGAACAGGTGTTGTAAAGGATGAGATCGGCGGCCTCTTCAGTGTCCACCTGGGAGTAGCCCTGCTGCTGCAACGTCCCGATGACCTTCTCCGAGTCATGGACATTCATCTGGCAGCCGAAAGTCTCAAGAAAGAACGTCTTTTCTACCGCCATATCTGGATGCGAGTATAGCGCAGCATGACTAAGGAAACTCCCCTCTCTCACGGCACACTGAACGGCTGTTTCGGTTGCGGCGACGACAACCACGCCGGCCTCCACCTGCAATTCTTCGTCGATGACGAGCAGCGCGTCCTTTGCCGTGCGCATCTCGCCAGGCAATTCCAGGGGCCGCCGGGGCACGCGCACGGCGGCATTATCGCCACGCTGCTCGACGAAGCCATGAGCAAAGCCAACCGTCATCGCAACATCACCGCCATGACCCGTCACATGTCCATCGACTATCTCAGGCCCGTCCCACTCGAGACCCCACTCATCCTCGAAGGCTGGTCCAAAGTGGACACAGAAAGCGAGAACGGCCGCAAGCATCGCTGCTCCGCCGAACTGCGCAGCCCGGACGGCACAGTGCTTGCCGCAGCCACTGGCATCTTCATTGAGGTCACAGCGGAAGCATTGCGCCGCTACAAGACGAAATAAGCGGCACGTGCGCGCAGGACTAAGACTCGACAGAAGACCAGCAACGAGCACACCATAGAAGCCTGCGATGGACCTGCCCCGGGAAGACGAACTGATCCAGACCTATCGGTCAGCCAGCGATAAAGAGCTGATCGAGCTTGCTTTGACGTACGACTCGCTCACCGAGGTCGCGCAGTGTGCGTTGCGCGCCGAGTTTGCACGCCGCGGACTTGAACCACCGGAAATTCCCGATGATCCGCCTACAGCGGAGTTGCCAACGGCTCGTCACTGTCCAGCAATATCGCGATCTGGCAGAGGCGCAGGTCGCCAAAGGCGTCCTCGATTCCGCCGGCATCCCTTGCTACCTGCGTGACGAGAACGCGGTCCGCACTGGAGTGGGTCTGGTCGAACCTGCTGGGAGGTGTACGGCTGCAGGTGAACGAGCAGGATCGCGAGGCGGCCCAGGAGGTTGCTTGCGCAGCCTATCCCGGAACAAATCCAGGTCGATGGCGAGATTCCGTACGATCAGCCCTGTTGTCCACGCTGCGGATCACTCGACATCCACTATCAGGCAATTCACGAACGCGCCGGCCTCGCTTCGATCATCCTGTTTGTGCCCATTCCTATCCCCAAACGGGCCTGGATCTGCGAGGAATGCGGCGCACAATGGCGCGAAGCGCCGGACGTCCCGCAACGCCCTCCCAAAACGGACGAGTAAGCCCGCTCAAACTGCTAAACTGAAGTGTTGGCAGCAGTCAGGAATGGCTGCAAGTAAGGGGTTACGGACATGAAAGAGCAGAACGGCCACAAGCCACAAAGCAGCGAACACGGCCTTCGCCTGAAGGTCGGCCTCGCCGAGATGCTGAAGGGCGGCGTCATCATGGACGTCATGAACGTGGAGCAGGCGAAGATCGCCGAGCAGGCTGGCGCTGTCGCCGTCATGGCCCTGGAGCGAGTGCCCGCCATGATCCGCGCCGAAGGCGGCGTGGCCCGCATGGCCAATCCCAAGCTCATCAAGGAAATCATCGCCGCAGTCTCCATCCCCGTCATGGCCAAGGCCCGCATCGGCCACTTCGCCGAAGCGCAGATTCTGCAGGAACTCGGCGTCGATTTCATCGACGAGAGCGAAGTACTCACCCCTGCCGATGAAGCCCATCACATCGACAAGCACGCCTTCAAGACGCCATTTGTCTGCGGCGCGCGCGATCTGGGCGAAGCTCTCCGTCGCATCGCCGAAGGCGCCGCGATGATCCGCACCAAGGGCGAAGCCGGCACCGGCGATGTAGTCCACGCGGTGAAGCACATGCGCCAGATCGTGCTGGAGATGAAGGCGCTCACCGTGCTCAGCGATCAGGAGCTGTATGTCGCGGCCAAGGAGCATCGTGCTCCCTACGAGCTGGTCCGCATGGTGGCGAAAGCTGGCAAGCTGCCGGTTCCCAATTTCTCCGCCGGCGGCATTGCGACTCCTGCCGATGCGGCTCTCATGATGCAGCTTGGCGCAGAGTCCGTCTTCGTCGGCTCGGGAATCTTCATGAAGGAGCGCGCAACGCCGCTCGATGTCGAGTTGGACGCAAAGGGCAAGCTGAACAATCCCAGAAGAGCGCGCCGAAGCCGAGTCCCGCGCCAAGGCGATCGTCATCGCCACCACGCATTACAACGATCCGAAGACGCTCGCCGAAGCCAGCGAGCAGGTCACCGGCACGATGAAGGGTCTTGCCGTAGCTGGTCTCGAGGAGAGCCAGCTCCTCCAGACGCGAGGCTGGTAGAAGACAACTTCCTGCGTTCCTTGCGTTGAAGACGTCCAGGGAAAGACCGCGAAAATTGCCAGAACACAGAAACCTCTGACGCACAGCAAAGCCACGCATCGGCGTGCTTGCCATTCAGGGCGATTACGCGGCGCACGCCGCTGCGCTTGAGGAGGCGGGCGCCGAACCGGTGCTCATCCGCAAGCCGGAAGAGCTTGCCGGGCTGAACGGCTTGATCATCCCCGGTGGCGAATCCACCACTTTCCTCAAGTTTCTCGAGCGCGACGGCTTTCTGGAATCGCTGCGCACATTTGCCGCCGCTACGCCTACCTTCGGTACCTGTGCCGGTTGCATTTTGCTCGCCAAGAAGGTCCTGCATCCGCCGCAGGAAAGCCTCGGTGTGCTCGACGCGACCGTTGAGCGCAACGCCTACGGCCGCCAGATCGACAGCTCCATCGAAGAGACTGCCACCAGGCTCGGCACAAAATTTGACGTCGGCCCACTCGAAACCGTCTACATCCGCGCGCCGCGCATCCAGCAGCGTCGGCAAGGACGTCTCCGTTCTTGCCGAGCGCGATGGCTTCCCTGTCCTCGTGCGTCAGGGCCATCTGCTCGCCGCCACTTTCCACCCCGAGCTTTCCACCGACCGCCGCGTCCATCGCTATTTCGTCGACATGGTGCGCGAAGCGAACGATAGAGCGCGGGTGCGAGCACTGAGCACGGGAGAGCTGACCACAATGCCGCACGGCGCTGTGGACTTTGCATTCCGGCTGCGCGACTGGTGGATGCCTCCCAACGCCGCCGCCCACGGTATTGCCATCGATCGACTGATGCGCTGGGATGTCGCGTCATGGCACCTGCTTCCTGCTGGCGAACGTTCTTCTCGTCTGGCTCTTTCTGCGTCCGCGCCGCGAGCCATCTGTACCCTCCACCTGGCGCGTCGAATTCGTCCGCTCTCGGTCTTCTCGTCGTCCTCTACATCGTGATGGCGGTCACCGCGGAGCACCTGTGGGCCCGCGAGCGCTTTGAAGGCGCCGCGCCCGCCGCTCTCCATGTCGAAGTGGTTGCGCAGCAGTTCCAGTGGTACTTCCACTATCCAGGCACCGATGCCGCCTACGGAACAGAGCCAGACCCAGCTCGTGAACGCCGCGCTCGGCAATCCCATCGGCCTCGATCCCGCCGACCAGCACGGCAGCGATGACATCGTCGCGAGCGAGCTACTCCTGCCCCTCAATCGGGAGGTCGATCTGCAGTTGCGCTCGCTCGATGTCATCCATGGCTTCTTCGTTCCCGAAATGCGCCTGAAGCAGAATGCCGTGCCCGGCTCCACGCTGCACGTCCACTTCACCCCTATTCGCGAAGGCATCTATCCCATTCTCTGCTCGCAGGTATGCGGATCGGGCCACGCACGTATGCAGGCGCACATGCGCGTCGTCTCGCAATCCGCATATGACGCATGGCTCGCCTCGCGTGCAAAGCGGGTTGAGCGATGAGGGTGAATGACCGGTCCAGCGCCGCCAGCCGCACTCGTCCATCGCTTCTGCGGCGCATCTTCACCACAGACGACCGCGCCATCGGCATCCACTACCTGCTGCTGTCGCTCGTCGCCGTCGGCTGCTGGAACGCTGCTCTCGCTTGCCATGCGCACACAGCTCGCATGGCCTGGCATCCATTGGCCACTCCCACGGCCCGATGCTTCCGGAGGAATATCTCTCGCTGGTCACCATGCACGGCACCCTGATGGTCTTCTTCGTCCTGACCACCGCGCCCCAAAGCGGCTTCGCCAATCTCGTTCTTCCGTCAACAGATCGGCGCACGTCGCATGGCGCTTGCCATGGCTCAACGCCCTCGGCTTCTGGATCGTCGCGCTGGCCCTCGCCGTTTTGCTCTCCGCCTTTCTCCTTCCGGCGGGTGGCCCCATCTCCGGCTGGACCAACTACCCACCCTATAGCGCCATCGCCACCGCCGGTCCCGGCCAGGGCGGCGGCATGGACTTCTGGCTCGTCAGCATCGGCCTCTTCTGCATCGGCTCCTGGTTCAGCGCGGTAAACGTCCTCGTCACCATCCTCACCGAGCGCGCCCGCGGTATGACGCTCGACCGTATGCCGCTCACCGTATGGTCGTGGTTCGTCTAGCTCCATCCTCATTTTGCTCGCCTTCACCGTGCTCTTCGCCGCGCTCGTGCTTCTCTTCTGCGATCGCCATCTCGGCACGGCATTCTTTATCCCACAGGGAGACTGGATCAGCGGCCAGGTCGTCGGCCACGGCGACGGCTCACCGCTCCTCTGGCTGCATCTCTTCTGGTTCTTCGGCCACCCGGAGGTCTACATCGCCATCCTCCCCGGCATGGGTCTCGTCTCGAGCCTCGTCGCCAATTTCAGCCGCCGCACCATCGTCGGCTATCGCATGATGGCCGCCACTACCGTCCTCATCGGCCTGCTCGGCTTCGTCGTTTGGGGCCATCACATGTTCGTCAGTGGCATGAATCCTTACGCCGGCAGCGCCTTCGCGCTCACCACCATGGCCATCGCCGTTCCCTCCACCGCGAAGGTCTTTAGTTGGCTCGGAACGCTCTGGGGCGGCGGCCTCGAGCGCAAACACCCCCATGCTCTTTGCACTCGGCTTCCTCTCACTCTTCATCGCCGGCGGCGTCACCGGCCCTATCCTTGCCCTGCCTGCGCTCGACCAGTACCTTCACAACACCTTTTTCGTCGTCGCCCACTTTCACCTCATCATGGCCATGGCCGGCGCCTTCTCCATCTTCGCCGGCATTTACTACTGGTTCCCGCTGATGACCGACCGCCTCATGAGCGAGCGCCTCGGCCGCTGGCACTTCTGGCTCTCGCTCATCGCCGCCTACGGCACCTTCTTTCCCATGCATCTGGAGGGCCTCGCCGGCCGGCCGCGCCACTACGCGCAGGTCACCGGGAGCACCTCGTCGCTCGCCTCGCTTCTGCCCATGGAGCGCGGCGTCACCTGGGCCGCGTTCGTCCTTGGCGCAGCGCAGCTTATCTTTTTAGTCAATCTCATCTGGAGCGCCCGCCGCGGCACGCCCGCCGGCGATAACCCCTGGCACGCCACCACGCTCGAATGGCAGGCTGCCGCCCTCTCCGTCACCGTCGAACGTGGCCCTTACGAGTACCATTCCGGGCCATCCGGAAACGACTTCACTCCACAGTGGGAGACAGCATCCCAACAGGAGTAAGCTGATGCCAACGGAGTCTCCCATGCCCGCCACCTTTACCCCTCGGTCGGTTGTCGATGTCGATCGTGAAAGAAAAGATCCGGGGTTTGGTGGCCGGCCCCCGGTTGACCGTCGGCCCACGGGCGGTGGCGGCGGCGACGAAAACTGGGACCATGGCAACCGCCGCGGCCCGCGCGCCCTGCTCATCCGCTACCGCATGGGCATCTTCTCCGCTCTGGCCGGCGACCTCATGTTCTTCATGGCGCTTATCACTGCCTTCTTCTTCCGCCAGTCCTCCGGCCATTTCGATGGCCACGGCGCCTACATCATGGACTGGCACCCGCTGCAGATCCCGCCCATCCTCTACCTCAACACCGCCATCCTCATCCTCTCCAGCGTCACCATGGAAGTGGCCCGCCGCCAGCTCTTCCACGAAGTCGATGTGATGGAAGAGTGGCTCGGCATGGGCCGTCCCGCCGCCCGCCGCGCCGCACCGTGGCTGGTCGCCACCGTCGCCCTCGGCATCGCCTTCCTCGCCGGGCAATGGATGGCCTGGGACGACCTCGCTTCCCAGGGCCTCTTCTTTGCCTCCAACCCCAGCAGCCACTTCTTCTACCTCATCACCGGAGCGCACGGCGCCCACCTCGTTCTCGGCATCCTTGCGCTCGCCGGCGCGCTCGCCGCCCTCTTCCTGCTCCACCGCCTGGAGCTGCGGCAGATTTTCGTCGACTGCACCGCATGGTACTGGCACTCCATGGGCATCTTCTGGGTCTTCCTCTTCAGCCTGCTCGTCTTCTTCCAGTAGGGCGCGCAGATGCACCGCATCTTCTCTTCGCCGATCCATCTCATGCGGGCGTGCGCTCTTCCTCTTTGCCTCGCGACATTGTTGCTGTGCAGCGCGTTCGCCGCGCACGCGCAAGGCTGCAGCATGTGCCGAGACACCACCGCCGGCTCCGCCCCGCAAATCCGCGCCGGGCTCCGCCGAGCCATCCCCGTGCTCGCCATTCCCGCCATAGCGATCTTTCTGGGTTTCTTCGTCGTCGCGCGCCGCACTGACACTTGGCATCGCAGCGAAGAACCGCACACCATCGACGACGACGACCGCTAGAAAAGGCTGCCCATAGACGCATGCATCGCCCGCCCGTGCCTCAGGATCTCAAGCGACGTATCGTCAAGGATGCTCTGCGCTCAAATCAGCAGCGCGATGCCGCCTTTCGCCGCATCATCCGCTCCGTGCCAAAAGGAAAGGTGTCGACCTACGGTAAGGTAGCGGCGGCCGCGGGATATCCGCTCTATCATCGAGCGGTCGCACAGCTCTTGCGAAAGGAGTTCCTCAACAACCTGCCCTGGCAGCGGATCGTCGGCGCGGGTGGCGAAATCAAATTGCGCGGCGAGGCAGCCGCGGAGCAGCGATTGCGGCTTACGATGGAAGGAGTCCGGTTCCGTGGAAAGCGCGTCGACATGGAGGCTTGCGAGCACACTCCTCGCAGCTGGGAAACCTTGGCCGAATGAATCCCCTCCAACGCTTTGCCCAGGCCAGCAACCGCTACCTGCCGGACCCCATTCACCTTCTCTTCATCGCGGAGGCACCTCCCGCCTTCCGTGTCCGTCGCTTCTTCTATTTCACCGGGCTGACAAATGGTGACACGCTCTTTCTCGAAATGATGAAAGTCCTCTATCCCGCGGAGGTCGGCTTCGCCGGAGAACGCTTCCAGCCACGCTTCTCCGTACAGCAGATGCGGCATAACAAGGCGAACCTACTCCGCCGCTTCCAGGCCGACGGATACTTACTGATGGATGCCTGCGAACAGCCGATGCCCGACCGCGCAACCACACCCACGAAAATGCAGCGAATGAAGAGCACGTTGCCCGCGTTGCAGCAAAGGCTGGAGCGACTGCTATCGCAACCCGAGATCCCCATCATCCTGATTGGCGGAGTCACCTATGCAGTCTGTGCCGCCCCGCTTCGACACAATGGCTGGAAGATCCTGAACCAGTCGATGATCAATCACCCCGCGCGAGGCAATCAGCTTCTCTTCCGCGAAAAACTCAGCGCAACACTGCAACGTGGAAGGTACATCACGAGAGGCCAGTCCTCATCGCGATGACTCTCCCAGTAACGCCGCCGTCATGCGCCGATCGGCATGCACGAGCGAACCAATCTCCGCTCCTGCTGCAACCAGCACATCCACCACCGCGTAGTAGCGCTCCCCGTCTGTCTCGTCCGCGCAATGACCCCACCCGTACACCGCCCACCCGACCGGCGTTCCACCATAGCCCGTTTCCCGGGCGTTCACATCCGCGCCCCGCGCCAGCAGCAGCTTCACGATCTCGACATGACCGCCCAACGCCGCCCAGTGCAGCGGCGTCACACCATCGGCACGCAACGTCGTACCCGCGCTCACGCCGTGCTGCAGCAGAAACTCCACCACAGTGAGGCGCCCAAACTCACACGCCCAACCAAACCCATCCGCAAGCTGTTTCGCGGTCACTGAGGGCTTCCGGCCGCCATCCTCCGCAAAGAACGCCTGCACCGCATCCAACTCACCCACTCCGCACGCTCCTTCCAGATCCAGCCGTCCACCCCTCCCCGCTAGAAACTCCGCCGCCGCCCCGCGTCCGTTGCGCAGGCAGACGTTGACCGTGTTCTCCGGCCCGTCAATCGTGGCACCGCGCTCCAGCAGCAACTCCATCAAAGGAATCTGCACTCCTATGCGCTCCGGATGCACGCTCGTCGCCGTCAGCATCAGCGCCGTCGATCCGCCGCCATACGCCTTCGACTCTGCATTTACCGCAGCGCCCGCATCCAGCAGCATCCGCGCGATCGCGACGATGTTCTCCGGCGTCTTCTGCCGAAAATCCTCTACCCCATTCGCCGAGCAGTAGTGCAGCAGCGTCGAATGATGGTCGCGCAGCGAGCGCGCCGTGGCCAACTCAGGGTCGTTCCGCAGGAGTGCCTCAAGCGCTTGCTGATCGCCTTCGACAATCGCGTCCACTGCCGCCTCAAAGTTCGTAACTGTCGATTGCGCGTTCTCGAGCGCCCGCACCTGCTCGGCAAACTTCGCCCAGCTTCGAAATCCATGCTCGCGCGCCAGAAAGAACTGCGCATCAGCCAGCAACGGCGGCACTCCGCCATTCTTCTTCCGTAGCTTCTGCCAGCGACTCTCCAACTGCTCGCTGTCTGCCTCGGTTGCAGGGGCCGCCGCCGTTCCGCGCAACCAGCCGGAAGCCTCCAGCCATCGCACCGCCCAGGCGCGCACAGCGTCGCCAGGCGATACGTCCGAAGACGCGCGCAGCAAGTCCCTGGCAAGTTTCTTGTAGTAGTCGAGATGGGGACGAGGCGGCAGCGGAATCGCGTACGACATACGAATCTCCTTTCACGCATGCCCGGAGTCCGCACCCATCAGGCAGAAAGAAAATTCGCTATCTGGTTCTCAACATCAGTGGGTGGGCACGGCCCTTTCCGCGGACTGGATGCGCCCCTCGCGCTGCAGAGGTTGTATCACGAGTTGCAGTGCCTGGGTGGGTCACTCGCTCTAGGACCCAACCTGCCGTTAAAGCGGCACCGCCTGCACCGGTAGGAAAGGTTGACCGCGGCCTGCGATAGAGTAATTGTGCTTTGCCAAACTGCCCCAGGCTTAACTCAGGCTGAAAGCGAAGGCCTCCAAGTGGGCCAGAGTATGCTTCGACTCGCCAGACTATGGTTCAACTGACATCGCTGCTGCTTCTGCTTTCGCTCGCATTGAGCCTGGCCGCCTCCGCCCAGAGCGGTGGGGTGAACACTGCCCCCACACCCCAATCAGGCCAGTCATCTCAAGTCAACCAGCCCGCCACCGCGAAGCCGGAGGTTGACGAGCTGCGGCAGCAACTCGATATAGACGCAGCCGCATTGTCGAAGATTCCGGCCGATCCACTTATCCAGCCTGATCCCCTTGCGCCAATCTTCCGGCCGGTCGATAGGCTCACCGATCGTCTCCCTCAATTCGCGCGGTTGAAGTTCGGTGCAACGTATACGTTTCTGAATCAGTACGCGACGATTACGCCGGATGCCACAAGGCACAACCAGTTCAGCGGAAGGCTCGATTTTACTGGCGCCTGGAAAGCTTACGATCATGGAAGCACGGCCGGATCTATAAGCCTGCTCGTCCGTTCGGGCACAAATATCGGCATCAGTCAGCAATTCAATCTCAGCGATAGGATCGGCTCAGGCCTCTACCTGAACTGCCTGCAGGGGGGCGGTCCGCAAGAACTAATCACGGTAAACGTTCTCTACTGGCGCCAGGATCTCCTCGCAAAGAGGCTTTCATTTTATGTAGGCAAGATCCATCCCAATGAATTTGTAACTCTCAGCATGTTCAACAACGATGAGCGAACACAGTTCTTGAATGGAGCAAATGACGGTAATCTGGCGGTCGCCTACGATGGGACATATGCCGGCGGCGGCGCGGTGGAATACCAGGCTACCCGGCATATTTACATTCACGCTATTGCTGTGGACACAGAGGGCGCGCAGCAAAGAAACATCGAGACGCTCGTCGACCGGAAATATGCGGAAGGTGTTGAACTGGGGTGGAGATCAGGATCGCTAGGTGAAGCGTACCGACACTACCGCATCGGCATGTGGCGAGATGACACAAAGAGCAGCGGGAGTGGATATGGAGGCGGCTTTGGACTCGACCACGAATATCACAGTGGCTGGACCCCGTTCGCAAGGTTTGCCTTAAGCACCAGCACTGGGACCGCCATCAAACAGGTCGAAGGAGCCGGTCTGGCTCACGTGCGTCCATTTGCACGTCAAGGAGATATGTTCGCAGCGGCGTTTAACTAC
The DNA here is from genome assembly GCA_963815025.1 of uncultured Acidobacteriaceae bacterium. Taxonomy (GTDB): domain Bacteria; phylum Acidobacteriota; class Terriglobia; order Terriglobales; family Acidobacteriaceae; genus KBS-83. Next base: position 1,201,712 of record CAWFFD010000004.1, read on the forward strand.
AGCGTAGCCAGCCAGGGTAAACATCATGAAAGCTTGTTCGAGTCGTTTTATCGCCTTCGTTTGACTCAAAGCATGAACATCGGCCCGGATCTTGAAGTCTCCATCCATCCATCCTATGCAACGAAACGCTACACGACGACTCTTCTCGGCACGAGGATGGAGATTATCTTCTGAGGACTTAGGCCTGAAATTTGGGTCCAGGCTCTAGCCGGAGCAATCGGCCCTACTTCGCGCTCTCCACGAAGTGATCCTTCGCGACTACGGTGTACTGCTTCGCATCCGGGTCGGCGATCTTGTACATCGTTCCCTCGGCCTGCTTCCCGTGGATCGTCAGGATGACGTAGTTGAAGACCGGAAAGGCCGGGTCGCGGTACTGGTCCTGCGGTCCGCGCACGAAGATCGGGTACGGCTCCGCTCCCCCGCCCCCGCTGATGATGTGCGTGATCCCGTTGAATTCGAAGCGCTCGTAGTTATGGATGTGGCCGTAGACCGCGATGAACTTCTGCCGCGCCGAAACCGCACGCGCCTCGAGATACCGCCGCAGCTCCACCGACTCCGGCGCTGGAATGTTGGCGATGAACTCGCTCTGCGTATCGGCGATCAGCGGAACGTGCATCGAGAAGATGACGAAATCCGCCTGCACCGGAATGTGGTCCAGCTGCTCTCGCAGCCAGTCGGCCTGTCCGCCCGGTCGGCCACAGTCGGCTCGGTCGAGTTCAGCGTGATGATGAAGACATTCCCCAGCAGCACCGAGTAGAAGCTGTTCCCTTTGAGCTGCGGGAATGTGGCAGCCCAGTTCACCTGCCCCAGCTCCGGGTCGATCCGCAACTCATGGTTTCCGACCGTCGGATAGACGCGCGGCCCCCTGGCCCACGACCCCGCCTCCCGTTCAAAAACCGCCCAGTCCCGCGGATCGCTCCCATGGAACGGAATGTCGCCCGTGATCACCATCGCGTCGGCGTGCTCGGTGCCGACCTTCTCCGCCAGCCACTTGCGGGCCCGCGGATTCGTATCCTTGGTATTCACCGGATCGGTAAATCGCATGTCGCCGTAGACGAGAATCCGCAGGTCCTGCTGTGGACTGATCCCCGCCACAACGAAGGTCGGCTGGTCCGGATGTTCCAGCGTATTCTGCGCGTGGGCAACCGTGAACAGCAGGATCCATGCCAGCACCACTCCGGCCCAGCGCAAACGCGCCAGCGTTCCGCTCACCGGCCGCCACCCACAAAGTGGACAATCTCGAACCTGTCTCCACTCTGAATCGCCGTCGCTGCCCACTCGGTCCGGCGCACGATCTCTCCGTTACGCTCCACCGCGACGCGATCCTGCTTCATCTCCAGCGCCGCAATGAGCGCGTCCAGCGTGGCCGTCTGCGGATCGAGGTCAACCGTGCGCGGCTGTCCGTTAAGGACGATCTCCATGCCCAGAGAGTATCAGCCAGTATTGCATTGCCAGGCCGTCGGCGGGTTCACCGGCCGAAGAGCCGCTGTATCACGCGCTGGTAGAGCGAAGGCACCACCGGGCACGCATAGTAGACCTGACGATTGGCCGCCATCAGCAACTGGATGGCCTCCACGCGCGGATCACCGCGTGGATGTGGATGGAAGGCAGCAAACCCGCCTCGTGCACATACTCGTCGGCCAGGTACTCGATGGCATGGCCGAGGATCTCGAGCGCAAACCCCGCCTCCGGCGTCGTGCGTCGCCGGACGGAGCGCGATCCGACGCCGGTAGGCATCGTGTGGACGTCCGTACGCACCACCGGTTGCTGATGGGGATGCTGTGCGCCTGCTGAGGAACGACTCACCTCGGGCAAGGCTCTGAATCTAGGAAGAAAGGCAGGAGATGCGGCCATTTTGGGGAAGCCTCCGCGAAGTTTGTGCGTCTCGCACCATATCGGCGCATCTCGGGCGCCGATCAGGAATTGACTTCCTTTTTTCTTCGCCGATTCCATTCCGGGAAGGGCATGCCGAAACGGGAATGGACCGCAACTCCGGCGACTCACTGGTGACTCGGCATGCCGGAAGACCTGATTTTCGCTGGAAACAGGCGACTTAACCGCGCTTGCTTGACTGAGTTGCAGCGTCACCCTAATCTCGAAGGAGACGCCGCGCGATGCAGAATACGGCCTCCCCTGAGTAAGGACCGCATGCAGACAACGCATTACTTCTGGAACTACCTTCCCCTGCTGCTGCAGATTCTGGTCGCTGTGGGGATGGGAACAGTCATGGTTACCGGCTCTTCCTTCATCGGCAAACATCGCCGTACCATCGCAAAACTCGATACCTATGAGTGCGGCATCGTTGCCGAAGGCAATGCGCCGCGGCCGGTTTTCCGTCCGCTTCTATATGGTTGCGATGCTCTTCATACTGTTCGATGTCGAAGCCGTTTTCATGCTGCCCTGGGCGGTGATCTACCGCATCTCCAGCGAATCACAGGTTCGCGCTACTTTGGATTCTGGGAGATGTTGTGTATCTCGGCTTTGTAGGGGTCGGCATTCTTCTACATCGTCAAGAAGGGCATACTCGACTGGGCTGCGGACCGGGGGGACCTCTAGGATATGCAGGACGCCTATGACAAAGCCGCAGTCCTTGCCGGGCATGGCACGAATCCTGCGATCGTGGCGATCCAGGCGGCACAGCCAGATGCTTTGCTTGACGCCAAATTCGATCGCGGCGAGCTGACGCTCAAGATCGCCCGCGAACACATTCGTGCCGGCCGCCAGCCCTGGTACAGAAGTCGGGCTATAACTTCCTCGAAGACGTAACCTGCGTGGACTACTATCCCATCGAGCCGCGTTTTCAGGTTATCTACCACATCGTCTCGTACAGTCTGAAGGCGCGCGTGCGGCTGGCGGTGCCGGTTGAGAGTATTGATCCGGAGATTGACAGCATCACGCCGGTCTGGCCATCGGCGGATTTCTACGAACGCGAGGTGTTCGACCTCTTCGGGATCAGGTTCAGCGGGCATCCCAACCTGCGCCGCATCATGATGCCGGATGAGTGGGAAGGCCACCCGCTGCGCAAGGATTATCCGGTGGAGGGCTACCGCTGATGCCAACTACACCCGAGACCCCGATCTCCGACGCGACCATCACGGAAGGCGGCGTCGAGGCTCCCTACTCCGACAAGCCCACGCCGGTGATGCCGTACGCGGCGAGCTTCGCCATCTCGCCATTGCTCGAACCGCGTCTGGAAGAGGGCGCGCGCGACCGCACCATGATCCTGAACATGGGCCCGCAGCATCCCTCGACCCATGGCGTGCTGCGCCTGGTGCTCGAAATCGACGGCGAGACCGTGCTGCGCGTCGTGCCCGACATCGGCTTTCTCCATACCGGTATTGAGAAGACCTGCGAGGCGAAGTTCTATCAGCAGGTGGTGCCGATGACAGATCGCATCGACTACCTCTGTCCGATGACGAACAACCTCTGCTACGTTCTGGCAGTCGAAAAACTATTGCAGCTCGAGCTACCGCCGCGCGCGCAGTATCTGCGGGTGCTGCTGAACGAACTGACCCGCCTTCAGTCCCATCTGGTCTGGCTCGGCACGCACGCCATGGATATCGGCGCGCTCACCGTCTTCCTCTACTGTTTTCGCGAGCGCGAGGAGCTGCTCAAGATCTTCGAGCACGTCTCCGGCCAGCGCATGATGGGCTCCTACTTCCGCGTGGGCGGCGTCTCGATGGAGCCACCCGTCGATTTCTACGAGCGCGTGCAGAACCTGCTCAACATCATGCCGTCGAAGATCGATGAATATCAGAACCTTCTCACCGGCAATCCCATCTGGATCAGCCGCACCCAGGGCGTCGGTCATCTCTCTGCCGAAGACGCGATCGCACTGGGCGTGACCGGGCCCCCCTTGCGCGCCTCGGGTGTCGACTGGGATCTCCGCCGCGATATGCCCTACTCCGGCTATGAGAAGTTCCAGTTCAAGGTGCCGGTCTCGAACGGCTGCGACGTTTGGGCGCGCTACATCGTACGGATGGAGGAGATGCGCGAGTCGGTGAAGATCTGCCAGCAGGCATTGGATGGCATGCCCGAAGGGCCGATCAAGGCCGATGCGCCCAAGGTCGTCCTGCCTGACCGTGAAGTGATGAAGACGCAGATGGAAGCGCTCATCTATCACTTCAAGATCGTCACCGAGGGATTCGCGGTTCCGGCAGGCGAGGTCTACCAGGCGATCGAGTCGCCGCGCGGCGAGATGGGCTACTACGTCGTCTCCGATGGCACGGCAAAGCCCTATCGCGTGCACATGCGCAACCCATCATTCGCTACTCTGCAGGCGGTGGACAAGATGTGCGCCGGCCGTCTGCTCGCCGACGTGGTTGCCGTGATCGGCTCGATCGACATCGTGCTGGGAGAGATTGACCGGTGAGCACAGCCGTGGCTAATCCGATGGATGCGCGAGTAGCGCGGGAGCTGTGGAGTTCCTTTGTTTCGCTCCTGCGCAGCTACACGGCAGCGCACGGACTGAACGGGACACGGCAGGCGGTGCTCGAAGTCAGCGAAGACCACTTGTTCGTGCGAGCGGGCGAGCGACTTTTGACCATCCGCTTTAGTGGCGAACGCGGCAGCTTTACGCGTGAGGCTGGACCGGCGACGGAGTTCACGCTCGACGAGCACGGCCGTCTGTCCATCGATAGGCGAGGCGGAAGAGATGGACATGGTGGCGGAGCGGCTGGCACGGGAGATCATGCGATGAGCCCAGAGATGAATCCAGTACCGAACACGATCTTTTCTCCGGAGCTGTCGGCGCGCTTCGACAAACTCGTGACCGTCTATCCGATGCGCCGCTCGGCGCTCGTCCCTATGCTGCTTTACGCGCAGGATGAGGTCGGCGCAATTACCGACGCAGTGATCGCCGAGATCGCGCGGCGCATCGAGATCACGGAACTCGATGTACGCAACGTCATCAGCTACTACTCCCTGCTGCACACCAAGCCTCATGGCAAATTCCATGTGCAGGTCTGCACCAACATCTCCTGCATGCTGCGCGGCGGCAATGAGATGCTCGCGCATTGCAAGGACAGGCTCGGCATCGGCAACAAAGAGACCACGCCAGACGGCGTCTTCTCGCTCGAAGAGGTCGAGTGCATCGGTGCCTGCTGCTGGGCGCCGGCCGTGCAGGTGAATTACGACTTCCACGACAACCTGACCAACGAGAAGATGGACGCGGTGCTGGAAAGCTACCGGCAGAAAGTGAACGGTCGCTAAATGCCTGAACTCGTTTCGCATCCGGAAGAAGTCAAGCTCATCTCGCGCCGCTGGGGCAAAGGTGCAGCCGACATCGACAAGTACATCGAGATGGGCGGGTACGCGTCGCTACGCAAGGCTGTCGAAAACGGCCCTGAGTGGGTCATCAATGAAATGAAGGCCTCCGGCCTGCGTGGGCGCGGGGGCGCTGGCTTCCCTACCGGGATGAAGTGGTCGTTTGTACCCAAGCAGAGTGAGAAGCCGAAGTATGTCCTGGTCAATGGCGACGAGAGCGAACCCGGCACTTGCAAAGATCACCTGATCTTCCTGGAGGACCCTCATTCCATCATCGAAGGCACCATGATCGCCGGCCTCGCGATCGGCTCGAAGATGGGATTCATCTATCTGCGTGGCGAGTACCGCTACCTGATCCAGATCATGGAGCGCGCTCTCGCGCAGGCCTACGAACGCGGCATCTTGGGTAAGAACATCTTCGGCAAGGGCTTCGACTTCGATGCCATCTCCCACACCGGTGCCGGCGCTTACGAGGTCGGCGAAGAGTCGGCGCTGATGGAGTCGCTCGAAGGCAAGCGCGGCATGCCCGCGCATCAAGCCGCCCTTCCCGGCCGTGGTCGGTCTCTACGGTGGCCCTACCGTCATCAACAATGCCGAGACCATCGCCAGCGTCCCCTTCATCCTCGAGATGGGCGGCGCGGCATACGCAAAGATCGGCACCGAGCGTAATGGCGGCACGCGCCTGTTCGGCATCAGCGGTCATGTGAATCGTCCGGGCGTCTATGAACTGCCGATGGGCTACAACCTCAAGAAGATGATCTATGAGGTAGCGGGCGGCATTCCGAACGGAAAGGCGCTCAAGGCTGTCGTTCCCGGCGGCGCATCCTGCCCCATCCTGCGCGCGGATGAGATCGATATTGGGATGGACTTCGACCAACTGGGCAAGGCCGGCAGCATGCTGGGCTCGGCCGGCGTTGTGGTCCTCGACGAAACCGTGTCGATTGTTGAATTTGCACTGCGAACCATCAAGTTCTACCAGCACGAAAGCTGCGGCTGGTGCATCCCCTGCCGCGAAGGCACCGATTGGCTGAAGAAGACCATGACCCGGTTCTACGAGGGCTACGGCACCGTGAAGGACATCGACAACATGCAGTACCTCGCCGAGAACATGCTAGGTCGCACCTTCTGTCCGCTCGGCGACGCGGCGGCGATGCCCATGATCGGGTTCTACAAGAAATTCCGCGCGGAGTTTGAAGCGTATATCCAGGCCAATCCGGCAGCGCGCGAGTCGCACGCGCTGGTCGAGTTGGTGGGCGTTTAGCGGCACACGAAAGAGAGTTCATGGCAGACGTTAATTTCACCGTCGACGGCAAAAAGCTGACCGCGCCCGCGGGCACCCTCCTGATTGAAGCTTGCCGCTCGCACGGCATCGAAGTGCCCGCATTCTGCTACTACCCAAAACTCGCCATGCGGGCCGCCTGCCGCATGTGTCATGGTGCGCCTGGAAAAAGTGCCCAAGCTGCAGACTGCCTGCACCACGCCGGTTGCTGAAGGGATGGTCGTGCAGACCGAGACGCCGGAGATTGCGCAGGCCCGCAAGGCGACGGTCGAGCTGCTGCTGGGAAACCACCCGCTAGACTGCCCGGTATGCGACGCAGGAGGCGAGTGCGAACTGCAGGACATGACCTTCAAGTACGGCGCGCCCACCTCGCAGTATGTCGAGATCAAGCAGCACCGCGAAGAGCAGCAGTGGTCGCCGGTGGTCTTCTACGACCGGCCGCGCTGCATTTTGTGCTACCGCTGTGTCACGGTATGCGGCCCAGGGATGGACGTCTGGGCGCTCGGCGTCCAGAACCGCGGCTCAGGCTCGGTCATCGCCCCCAACCACCAGGATCACCTGGATTGCGAAGAGTGCGGCATGTGCATCGACATCTGCCCGGTCGGCGCGCTCACCTCCGGCACCTACCGTTACAAGACCCGGCCATGGGAGATGAACCACACCGCCACCGTCTGCACCCACTGCGGCGACGGGTGCAAGACCACGCTGGGCGTGCGTCGCGCCGATGACGGCATGGAGATCGTGCGTGGAGACAACCGCGACAAGAGCGGCATCAACGGAGACTTCCTCTGCATCAAGGGGCGCTACGCCTTCGACTTTGCAAATCATCCCGATCGTCTGACCAAACCGCTCATCCGCCAGATCGATGGCACCTTCGCCACTGCGACATGGGAGCAGGCACTCGACCACGCCGCGAAGAAGCTGAAAGAGGTTCGCGACACCAAAGGCCCCAACGCGATCGGGGTCATCGGGTCCAATCGCACCACCAACGAAGAGAACTACCTCCTTCAGAAGTTCGCGCGCACGGTGCTGGGTACCAACAACATCGATCATCACCGCACCGCGGATTACGTCAGCTTCGTCCGAGCGCTGGCCGGCAAAGGCGACCGTGCCGCTTCCCTGCGCGACGTAGGCACCGCTCCAGCAATTCTTCTTCTCGGCAACGATCCGACCGAGCAGCACCCCGCGCTAGCATGGGAGCTGCGCACTAACGTCCGGCTGAATGCAGCCAAGATCTTTATCGTGAATGCGAATGCCATCAAGCTGCGCCACCAGGCCAAAGGCTTCCTGCACATTCCCGAGAACAGCTATGCGGATGCGGTGCGCTTCCTCGGCTCGAATGACGCCGGCTTCCACGGCATCGAGGGCGCAGCGGCATTTCGCGATGCACTGCGCGCCGAGCAGAAGCTGCTCATCGTCTTCGGTTCGGAGTTTCGCGGGCAGGATATCGACGCGCTCGTATCTTTTGGTCTGTCGTTGCCGCGAAGCCCGCTTCGCCTGCCTCGCCGACTACGCCAACTCGCGCGGTGCGGCCGACATGGGCCTGCTGCCCGATATGCTGCCCGGCTATCGGCCAGTCACCGCGCCCGGTCCCTTTGCCGAAGAGTTCCCCAACCTGCCGCAAACACCGGGCAAGGACCTCATCGAGATGTTCGATGCAGCCGAGCGCGGTGAGTTGAGCGCACTGTACGTCGTCGGCGCGAATCCTGTCGCGCGCTACAACGTCGATCCCGCGTCTCTGAAGAACACCTTCGTGATCGTGCAGGAGATGTTCCTTACCGAGACGGCCCAAATTGCCAACGTCATCCTGCCCGCCGCCAACCTTTATGAGAAGGGCGGCTCCGTTACTAACAGCTATGGGGATCTGCAACTGGTGAAGAAGGCTGGCGACCGCGCCGGCGTGCGCAGCGATCTGGAACTCATCGTTCGCATCGCCGACCGCATGGGAGCCAAGCCGCAGCAACTTGTCCCCTTTGGCCCCGGCCTGCGCGCCGACACCGGACAGACGCGTGGTGCGCAATCCGGAGAGGCCGACCGCCATGCCATCTGGCTTTCTTCCCGGCAGATCGAGCCCAAGGTTAGCCCCTTCGACCCGTACGCCGTGCTCGACGAGATCGCACGGCTCGTCCCGGGCTACGATGTCGAGCGCCTGAATCTGCTGACGGGCAACGATGTTCCGACGAAGCTGGTATCCATTGAGGCCGCCGTGCCCGCAACACGCCGTGATCTTGTTCTGCCCGCAGACGACACCCTGTTCACCTCCGGCACGCTCGGCCGCTACAGCGCCAAGCTGACTGAAGTTCACGAATCGCACCGCCGCACGACACCTACGGAGACCGCGGCAGACTAGCCGCTGCAGCATTTGGCAGTTGAGATGGTTGGACTGTTTTCACAAGGTATAGGGCTTGTAATAGTTGTTGGCGCAGCTTTTCGGTTAAGAAAAGCTGCTCCTCACAGACGCGGATGAGAATACATATTGTGAAAACGGTCTAGAAAGAGAGCCTGAGTGAGTCCGCTGCTGATTTACGTGCTGCTGAGCATTGTCAAGATCATCGTGGTGCTGGTGATCCTGCTCACCTGCGTTGCCTACACCGTCCTGCTCGAACGCAAGGTCGTCGGCCGCATTCAGAACCGCTTCGGGCCAAGCCGCGTCGGCCCCTTCGGCCTGCTTCAGCCGCTCGCCGACGGGCTGAAGCTCTACCTCAAAGAAGACATCATGCCGACCTCGGTCTACCGGCCGCTCTATATCCTTGCTCCAATCATTGCGCTCGCGTGCGCGCTGCTCTCCATCGCAGTCGTGCCTTTCGGCGCGAACATCCAGTACCGCGGCGTCGATATGTTTCAGATCTCCGACCTAAACATCGGACTGCTGGTCATTCTCGGCGTCACCTCGGTTGGTGTCTACGGCATCGCGCTCTCCGGCTGGGCTTCGAACAACAAGTACTCGCTGCTGGGCTCTTTGCGCTCCAGCGCCCAGATGGTCAGTTACGAGCTCGCACTCGGCCTCTCGCTGATCGGCGTCGTCCTTCGCTCCGGCTCGCTGCGCCTGCGCGACATCGTCGATGTGCAATCGACGCACGGCATCCTCTCCTGGAACGTCTTCGGCGGCTTCCAGATCGTCGCTTTCTTCATCTATCTCATTGCCGCTTACGCCGAGACCAATCGCGCTCCCTTCGACCTGGTCGAAGCGGAAAGCGAGCTCACCGGTGGCTACCACACCGAGTACAGCTCGATGAAGTTCGCGATGTTCTTCATGGCCGAGTACGCAAACATGATTACGGTAGGCTGCGTCGCCACGCTGCTCTTCTTCGGCGGGTGGTCCAGTCCCTTCGGCAACCTGCTGCCCACGCCGCACAACATCGTCCTGCTGGCGCTGCTGCCGGTCTTCTGGTTTGTCCTGAAGGTCTTCTTCTTCGTCTTTCTCTACATCTGGGTTCGCGGCACCACGCCGCGCTTCCGTTATGACCAGTTGATGGGCTTCGGCTGGAAGTTTCTTGTACCGCTTGCCATCGCCAACATCGTTGTCGCAGCCCTGATCTATGCGCCACGGTGATTTACTATGAGACTTCCGCTATCTGTAGTTCTTCCTGCACCTGAACGGCATTCGGCATGTATCTAGTCATCTTCTTCATCTTCGGAGCACTGTGCATCGGCGGCGCATTGAACCTGCTGCTGCAGCGGCACCCTATCAACAGTGCGCTGTCGCTGATCGTGGTCATGACATCCCTGGCGGTGCTCTACCTCTTACTAGGAGCCGAGTTCCTTGCCGCCGCGCAGGTCATCGTCTATTCCGGTGCCATCATGGTGCTCTTCACTTTCGTCATCATGTTGCTCAACGCGGGTGAAGAAGAGCGCACACGCGGCAGTCGCGCCGCTTATCTGGTCGGCTTTCCCGGCGTCGCCGCCCTGCTTGGCCTGCTCACTTTTATCTTTCTTTCCATCCGCACGCCGCTTGGCAATGCGCAACTCGGCGGCGGCACCCTGGTCACGACCGCCGATCTCAGCCGTGTTCTCTTCCGCGATCTGCTGCTGCCCTTCGAGGTCACCTCGATCCTGATCCTGGTCGCTATCCTCGGCGCTGTCGCGCTGGCGCGAAAGGAGTCCTGACATGTTTGTTCCCATCGCGTACTACCTCGTGCTCAGCGCCATCCTTTTCTCGATCGGCGTTGCTGCCTTTCTTATCAAGCGCAACATCATCACGGTCTTCATGTCGATTGAGCTGATGCTGAACGCCGTCAACCTGACCTTCGTTGCCTTCGCGCACCAATGGCATCAGGTGAGCGGGCAGGTCTTTGTCTTCTTCGTCATGGTGGTGGCGGCGGCCGAAGCTGCTGTGGGGCTGGCCATCATCATCGCAATCTTCCGTGCCCGGAACACGCTCAACGTGGACCAGGTGAACTTGATGAAACTATGAACGACGGCCTCCATCTCTGGCTTATCCCGGTTCTGCCCCTCGTCGGCTTTCTGCTGAATGGCCTGCTCGGCCATCGCCTGCCGAAGGCGCTGGTCTCGACGATTGCGCTGCTCTTCACCGCAGCGCCCTTTTTGCTCGTCCTGCGCGTCTACACCAGTTTCTCGGCGCTTTCCCTTCCCTACATTGAGCGGCACTCCGCGTGGATCGCCACCTCGGCCTTTCACGCGGATTTTGCCTTCGCGCTCGATCAACTCACGCTGGTCATGCTGCTGATCGTCACCGGCGTCGGCTTCCTCATCCACATCTACTCTGTCGGTTACATGGCGCACGAAGAGGGCTACTGGCGGTTCTTTGCCTATCTCAATCTCTTCATGTTCTTCATGCTGACGCTCGTGTTGGCGGAGAATTTTCTGCTCATGTTTGTAGGTTGGGAGGGCGTTGGCCTTGCCTCGTATCTGTTGATCGGTTTCTATTTCAAGAAGCACTCCGCAGTCAAAGCCGGGATCAAAGCCTTCGTCGTCAACCGCATCGGTGACTTCGGCTTCCTGCTGGCCATGTTCCTGCTGATCATCCACTTCGGAACGCTCAGCTTCAATGAAGTCGCCAGCCAGATCGCTCAGCATCCTGACTGGCACGGCGGCGTCCTGACGGCGATCGCGCTGCTGCTGGTGCTTGGTGCCACCGGCAAGTCGGCGCAGATTCCGCTCTATATCTGGCTGCCCGACGCCATGGAAGGCCCCACACCGGTCTCGGCACTCATCCACGCCGCCACCATGGTCACCGCCGGCGTCTACATGATTGTGCGCACCCACGCGCTCTTTGACCGCGCACCGCTGGCGCTCAGTGTCGTTGCTGTCATCGGCGCGGCCACGGCGTTCTTCGCCGCTACCGTCGGCATCGTGCAGACGGATATCAAGCGCGTGCTTGCTTATTCCACCATCTCGCAGCTTGGCTATATGTTTTTGGCCTGCGGCGCTGCGGCATATTCCGCCGCCATCTTCCACCTGCTCACTCACGCCTTCTTCAAAGCGCTGCTCTTCCTGGCGGCCGGCTCCGTCATCCATGCTGTGGGTGGTGAACAGGACATGCGTGTCATGGGCGGCCTACGCCGGTACATCCCGGTCACCTTCTGGACCATGACCATGGCCGTCTTTGCCATCTCCGGCTTGCCACCCTTCGCCGGCTTCTTTTCCAAGGACGAGATCCTCGCCGAGGTCTTCCGCTCACCCAACGGCGGTCCGCTGCTGTGGGCCGTAGGCGTGGTCACCGCCGCAATGACCTCGTTCTACATGTTCCGCCTCTGGTACATGACTTTCTTTGGCCATCTTCGCTTGCAGCGGGAGGCCGCTCACCACGAGGCTTTGCCCGTCGCGCTAGACGATGCCCTGCTTGCCACCGCGCACTCCACCAACGGCCAGCACGCGCCCGCGCAACCGCATGCGTCTGGAATTCACGAGAGCCCGTGGACGATGTTGACCCCTCTCGTGCTGCTCGCGATTCTGTGCGTCACCGGAGGCTGGATCGGCATTCCCCACTCACTTGGCGGCGGCGATCGCTTCGCACGCTTCCTGGAGCCGGTCACTCACGGCACCGGCGCACCGGCTTCGTTCGAACAGGTTTCGATTGCCATGCGCACAGGCGCGCCCATACCCACCACCGAGCCGCCAACCAAGCCGGAAGATCCGCAGACGGAGCGCGTCCTGATGGGCTGCTCTGTGCTGGCAGTGCTGCTTGGCTGGTTGCTTGCAGACACTCTCTATCGCCGTAAGCCGCTGCTTCCCGCCAAAATGGCAGCGAGTTCGCGGGCTCTCTACGGTCTGGTGGTCAACAAGTACTGGGTCGACCAGATCTACGGCTTTCTGATCGTCAAGCCGCTGCTGATCGTCTCCCGCTACATCCTGTGGGGCGGATTTGACCGTGGCATCATCGGGGGCGGTGGCCGGGTCCTCGCAGGTGGAACGCAGGGTGCTGGCTCCGTGCTGCGCCGCATCCAGTCGGGCAATATCCGCTCCTACGCCGGCTGGCTCGCCCTCGGCGCGGCGGCCATTCTGTTGCTCTCTTTCTTCGGCTTTGGAGCGCATCTCCATATGGGGGTCCGCTGACATGACCTCTATCGATCACTCCATCCTGACCTGGATCCTGCTGCTGCCGACCTTTGGCGCTGTCGTCGCCGCGCTCCTGCCGGCGCGAGGCAAGCTGGTGCAGAGCTGGGCACTGCTAGTCACGCTAGCCACCTTTGCCCTGACGCTTCATTTGCCCAGCCGCTTCGACTACAGCCACACTGGCTTTCAGTTCGAGATCAACCGGCTCTGGATCGTCGCGCCGCCCATCCACTATCACCTCGGCATCGACGGCCTCTCCATGTGGCTAGTGGTGCTTACGGGCTTCCTTGCTCCCATCGGCGTGCTCGCCTCATGGCGCGCCATCGATACGCGGGTGAATGAGTTCTACGCGCTCTTCCTGTTGCAGCAGACCGCCATGCTGGGCGTCTTCCTCGCGCTGGACATGATGGTCTACTACGCCTTCTGGGAACTCACGCTGGTGCCCATGGCTATCCTCATCGCCATGTTCGGCCGCGACCGGGGTAGCCGCAACAGCTCGCGCGCTGCTATCAAGTTTTTCCTCTACACCTTTATCCCGTCGGCGCTCTTCCTGGTCGGCATCCTTGTGCTTTACTCGCGCACCGGTACCTTCGACTACCTCGAGCTGAAAGCGCAGCTCGCCCAAAGTCATCTCTTCTCGCCCAACGCGTTGTGGCTCATCTCGCTCTCGTTCCTTGTCGCCTTCGCCGTGAAGGTTCCTGTCTTCCCGCTGCACGGCTGGCTCGGCGATGTCTTCAGCGAGGCGCCTACCGCTATGGCGATGGTGGTTGCCGGCAAGCTCGGTCTCTACTCGCTCATCCGCTTCCACCTCGGTCTCTTTCCCTTCGAGTCCCGCCGCGTCGCTCACTGGATGATCATGCTGGCGGTTCTCGGCATCCTCTACGGCGCCCTGGTCGCGCTGGTGCAGAATGATCTCAAGCGCCTGCTCGCCTTCGGCACCATGTCCAGTCTCAGTTTCTGCACCCTCGGCATCTACACCTTTGCCATCAACGGCCTGGACGGCGCGGTCTTCCATATCCTCAGCGAATCGATCACCGGCGGTGCGCTGCTGGTGCTCTTCGGAGTGATGTATGAGCGTTATGGCACCTATGAGATCGAGCGTTACGGCGGGCTCGCGGCAAAGACACCGCGGCTCGCCACGCTCTTCCTCGTCACAACGTTTGCCCTCATTGGATTACCGCTCCTCAACGGCTTCGTCGGCGAATTCCTCACGCTTTCGAGCGGCTTTGCCACCAGCCATCTCTGGGGCGCACTCGGCACCATCGGCGTTATTCTCAGCGCGGCCTATATGCTCTGGATGGTGCAGCGCGTCTTCTACGGACCGGAATCGCCGTTGGTGCATCGCTCGCCCGCGCACGATCTCGCTGCGCGAGAACACATCGCTTTATGGCCGATGGCGATTCTTATGGTGGTCATGGGTGTCGCCTCGCACTATTGGATTCGCGCCATCGATGGCGGCGTGCATGGATTGAGCAATGCGGCTGCGGTAACCCATCCAACCGCCACGCTCCTGCCGGGTCATTCGTACGATGGGGAGGGCCAATAACGTGCAGGTCTATGCCATCTACCGCATCCTTCCTGAAGTCATCCTCACCCTAGCCGGCGTCGTCATCATGCTGATCGATCCGGTGCTGCCGAGCACGGCAAGCCGCAAATCGATCGGCTGGTTTAGCGTCATTGCGATGCTGGCTGCCTTCGCCGCCAGCGCCTGGCAGCTTGGCCTGACACCCGGCACCGCCTACTTCGGCGTCGTGCAGACCGATGCCTTCAGCGTCTTCTTCCACCTGCTCATCTGCGGCACGGTGCTCGTTGCCCTGCTGGCTGCGATCGACTCCGTAGCGCCCAACACACACGACCCGGGTGAGTATTTCGCACTCATCCTCTTCGGCACCGTTGGCATGCTGCTCATGACCTCGGCAGTCGAGTTGCTCCTGGTCTTTATCGGTCTCGAAATATCATCTATCGCCACCTACATTCTTGCCGGCTTCCGCAGACGCAGTGGCAAGAGTCCGGAAGCCGCGCTCAAATACTTTCTGCTCGGTTCTTTCGCCACGGCATTCTTCCTCTACGGCATCGCACTCACCTTCGGCGCCACGGGCACCACGCGCATTGCCGACATCGCCGCTGCGCTCCCGCACACCACCACCCCGATCCTTGCCTGGACGGCCGTTGGCCTCATCCTGGTCGGGCTCGGCTTCAAGGTTTCCGCGGCGCCCTTCCACGTGTGGACACCGGATGTTTACGAAGGCGCGCCGTCGCCAACCGTCGCCCTGATGTCCACGGCGCCCAAAGCAGCCGCCTTCGCGGTCCTGCTGCGCATCTTCTACGGCGCATATCCCTCCATCCAGCAGCACTGGTGGGGCCTGTTCTGGATTCTCGCCGCCGTTTCCATGACACTCGGCAACCTGGCTGCATTGCGCCAGCAGAGCGTGAAGCGCATGCTCGCCTACTCCTCCATCGCGCACGCCGGCTACCTGCTGGTCGCCTTCACCAGCTTCTCGCCGCAGGCCGTCGCTGCCGCCAGCTTCTATGTGCTGTGCTACGTCGCGATGAACGTCGGGATCTTCGCCGTCATCAGCCACGTCGGCGGCTACGATGACCATCTCTGGTCCATCGCCGACTACCGCGGCCTTGCCTATCGCTCACCGGTGCTGTGCGGCGCTATGGCCTTCTTCCTGCTCTCGCTCATCGGCATTCCCTTCACCGGCGGCTTTTTTGCTAAGTTCTATGTCTTCTCCGTCGCGCTGCAGAAAGGGATGTTCGGCCTTTCCATCATTGGCCTGGTCAACAGCGGGATCGCCGCCTTCTATTACCTCCGTCTGCTGACCGCGCTCTACAGCAAGCCGGCCGAAGGTTCTCCGGTCCTCGCTGTGCCGCGCATGTCGCTCACCCTCGGCTTTGCGATTCTGCTCGCCGCATCGGCGACGCTGCTGCTTGGCGTGGTGCCGCGCGGCTCGCTTGATCTGGCCCAGCGTGGCGCCTCTACCTTCTTCCCGGCAGCCACATCGCTGGAGCCGCCGGCATCCGCTACGCCAACTCCATAGGGCAACTGAACGCCTTCGCTCATTCGCTCTTCAAACGCAGATCGCGCTGCTCGAAGATCCGCACCGTCATCTCAAAAATTGCAGCGCTCAATGCCAGCGCCTCCAGCGAGCCCGCGGCAAAGACCAGCCGCGCGTGCTCTCTCACCGGTCCGCTCAGCAGGATCTGCAGCAAACGGGTCAGCGCGATCTGCCAGCCCGGCGGCAACAGGAGTGGCAGGCTGAGCATGCCCAGGCTCACTGCCCCGGCGATTACGCCCGGCAGGGTCAGCGATGCGAGAACTGCCAACGATGCCATCGTGAGACTCAGCAGCAGCAGCGCGCCGAGCGTCTGAGCCAGTACGGACGCGGACGCGCCTAGCACCGGTCCTGTCAGCGCCAGATCGAATGCGTAGAGCAGCAGCGGCAGAAATGCCGCCAGCCACAGGGCCGCCAGATATTGCCGCCGGCTCACCGCACGCGATAGCACCAGGACAATGCGTCGCGAGCGCTGCTCATTCCCCAGCAGCGCCCCGCCGGCAAACGCTACGAGTGCAAGTCCGTAAATACTTTGCTGCGTGAACACTACGGCGATATCTTCAGGCGCAGGATGAAGACCTCCGAGAAGGAAAATCGCTGCCATCCCCCATGGCCATAACACCAGCAGCAGCCATAGCCAGCGATTTGCCCATAGAAGCTGCCGCGCAATCCGCAGGCTCTTCATCGCCGCCCCGCCTCATCGCGCGTCCATTGCAGAAACAACGAAGTCAAATCGCCCTGCACCGGTGTGACGCTGACGAGCTCACCTCCGCGCGCCCAGGTAGCTTCAAGGAAGCGCTGCACCTCGCTCGCTCGAATGCGCCACCTGCCAGGCGCGTCCTCCTTGCCCCACTGAGCCGCAAACTCTCGGTCCGCTTCGAGGTTGCGCAGGACAATCTCCACTTCGCTCGCGACGCCCAGCAATTCATCCAATCGGCCATAGCGAAGCAGGCGGCACTCATGCAGGAAGGCAATGCGATCGCTCACCAGCGCCACCTCGCCGAGTTGATGCGAACTCAGCAGAATGGCCGCGCCCTCTGCACGCAGCTCCTTCAGCAGGTTGCGCACGTCCAGCACGCCCTGCGGATCAAGCGCGGAGGCCGGCTCATCCAGAATCAGCACCTTCGGACCATGTACCAGCGCCAGGGCCAGCGCCAGCCGCTGTTGCATACCGCGGGAGAAGCGCCGCACATCGCGCTTCCACTCCGTTAACCCCACACGGTGCAGCAGGCGTTCCATCGCGTCACGCGTCGGGGTGACGTCACTCAACTGCGCAGCAAAGCGCAGTGCGTCGAAAGCATCTCCTTCAAAGAACACCGGCGCATCCGGCACAAAGCCCAATTGTTGTCGCGCTGCGGCATGGCCGAAGCTCTGCCCCATCAGTGTTCCCTGGCCCGAGCTCGGCAACAGGAATCCGGTTGCAATCTGCATCGCCGTCGTCTTGCCGGCGCCGTTCGGACCCACAAGGCCAAGAATCTCGCCCGGCTCCAGCAGGAAGCTCACGTCCTCCAGTGCTCCCGCAGATCCAAAGCGCTTCGAAATGTGGTCAAAAACCAGCGCGGGCGGCATCTCAGCATCCTAAATAATCTTCATTCCACTGCGTTCCATCACCTTCCGGCGCGAAGGTTTACACGGCACATTTCAAGTGACTTAACGGACACTCCGTTCCAAGCACAGCGGACACGTCCCATCGAATCGCGTGTCTCCGGGACTGTGTATGGGAATGACGCTGTGCGGCGCAGCATGGCCATGAACGATCGCTTAGAAAATGCAGAAGACCGCTATTGCAGTTGGCTGGCGCCTGCCGGCCGCCCAGACGCCTCGAACGCGTTCTGCGCGTCCTGGAGAGATGTCCAGCCGGACCATTGGGTATCGCTGCCGGTGCAATCAGCCCGCACTGCGACGTGAGTCACCTGGCGAGCAACAGTATCGGGGATGTCGACAGTTGCATTTCTGCGGACGATGCCCGTATCGCCGCCGCTCCTGCCGCCGATGCTGACCTCGTCTGTTTCGACGGTGTAGAGATTCACCAGAGGATCATGCACCGCATCGCAACCGCCGTGTACCGGATGTAGGCAGCCCTTGCCGAGCGTGATGTAAAGCCGCCCTTTCGGGCCCGCGTGCGGCGAATCTGTCTCCAGTTCCAAGGTCAAGCTGAGCCATCCCTCGGGATGCAACGCGGCGGAGCCGCGCACCCAGCTCTCCGGACTGGCGCCGCAATAGGTGGTCGCCTGCAGGCCGTGGTCCTGCCCATCGTGGCGACCGTCGTGTGGCGCGACATAGCTTCTTGATCCAAGGATAAGGGGCGCGCTTTCCTGGGCACCGGCAGAGAGGCAGCAGAGGGCCAGCAGGACGACAAAGCGGGAGGACATGCAGCATGGTACCGACAGACCCCAGCCGCGCCCCAATCCCGCTTTCCGGTGAGACTCGACGCCCGCCGAGTTCGGCAGAAAAGCAAAAAGCCCCCGGCCAAATGACCAGGGGCTCTTAACTAAGGGAATTTATTTGGGAAGCGTCGACTGCACCTTCACGAAGATGATGACCAGCGTGAAGAGCGACAGGGACTCGATGAACGCCAGACCCAGCGTCAGCAGCAGCAGGATGCCCGGCCGTGCGCCGGGATTGCGTGCCAGTGCCTCCGTAGCCGACGCGGTGGCGCGGCCCTGGCCCAGGCCGCAAAGTCCGGCCGCCAGTCCCATGCCGATACCGGCAGCGATCGAGGTGAGGCCGATGGCGAGACCGTTGCCACCGCCAGCGTCCTGTGCGAATGCCGGAGCGGCCAGGAACAGCACGCTCAGCGTTGTGAAGAGGATTTGCAGTTTCCGCATTGTGTTTCTCCGTAGCTTCCAGGAATGAACCGTCAGTGGGTGGTTGATGCTCACCGTGCTGGCACCCTCACGCTCACGGCCGATGCAGACAGGGCGGAAGCGGTTCCCTGCCTGAAATGTCGATGCGGCCGCGCGCTTCAGCGCGAAGGCCGGAAACTCTAGTGCTCGTGCGATACCGCCTGCGACAGGTAGATCAGCGTGAGTAGCATGAACACCACCGCCTGGATGATCGAAACCCCGAGGTGCAGGGCGAGAAAAGGCACCGATCCCACGATTGGAATCAACGAGAAAAAGACCAGGATCACCATGTCGCTGGCAAACATGTTTGCGTAGAGACGAACGGTGAGCGAAAGAACGCGCGCCAGGTGCGAGATGATCTCGATCGGCAGCATCAGCGGAGCGATCCACCAGATCGGCCCCAGGAACTGTTTGACGTAGCCAAATCCGTTCGCCCGGATGCCCTGGTACTGGTAGTAGAGGAAGGTGATCGCAGCCAGCCCAAGCGGCACCCATGGCTTGGCGGTCGGCGTGACAAAGCCGGGAACCAACCCGATGACATTGCACAGCAGGATGAAGATGAAGACTACCGTGACGTAGGGTACAAATTGCTCGTAGCCGTGTCCGACGATCGACTCTGCCTGGTCGCTCACCAGGTTATGCAGCATCTCAGCGATATGCTGCGCGGGCCCCGGTTTGTCGACGCTGAGCGTCGCCCGCACGATGGCGAAGAAGGCCAGCAGTATCAGGAAGACGAGAAACTCCATCGCAAAAATATTGTCGATGGGCCGCTGCGGATAGGTGGGATGCACATGAAGCATCGCCAGCACCGCATTGGCCACGCCGGCAAAGTAATGGTTCAGGAAGGCTGTGAATGGGAGCTGGACTGGCATAGCGATCTCGTAGCAGTTTCTGGTTTGTAAACGTCCTTAGAGGATGGGTCGAGATGCTCAGACAGTCCAGGCGCGCAGCAGTCGAATGGACTCGATTGTCAGCGCCACCACGGCCAGCCCCAGGCCCGCGCAAAGCGCGTACACCGAGCCCTCCAAACTCCTAAGGCTAACATATAGAACGACTCCCGCAAGGATGAGGCGCAGGAAAAACCAGATCAAAACGCCCGCAACCGGCTTGTTCTGGCGGCCTTCGTTGAAGCGGCTCAGCACGGCCAGCATCAGCCTTTGCGACTCGTAGAGTCCGGTCGCGGCAATCGCAGCCCCCACCAGAAACAGCACCGCCGATCGCCAGCCCGCTGCCAGCCACGTCATGGCGATCCCCACGACGCCGAGGATGGCCACCCAGCGCAGCGCACGCGTCAGGGTAGCCTTCAGGTCCTGCTCGGTAAAGTCGCTGAGTGTCGAGGCGTCCGGTTCAGTCATGGTCGTTTGCATACCGTCATTTGGCTCATGAAAGCAATTCGCGTCGTCAGTCGTTCATCTGCGCCAGGACGACGCGGAAGATCTGCACGAAGCCAGCCGCTGCGCCCAGGAGCAGGCCGGGAATGTAGATCCAGTGCTGGTGCAGCCACTTGTCGAGCCCGGCGCCGATCAACCAGCCGATCACCGTGGCAATCGGAAGCATGAGCGCGAGCTGGATCAGGCTCTCCACCTTCACCAGCGATTTCATGGCGCCGCTCTGGCCTGGTCGAAGCTCGTCCGGCCGCGAACCGCCAGCGGCCCCTCTGTTCTCGCCGTCGTTCGCCATGGTTGCCGATCCTGCGTTGTTATACATCATCGCAGGGACGGCGTTCCTCACTCGGTATACTGGCTTTTCAACCACCAGTCGCTATTGTTCGGAAGGAAGCAGAGTGTTCGAATCGGAATTCGAGCGCAGCCTGTTTGCGCTGCGGCAGGAGAAGCTGCAGCAGATCGCTGCGCTGGGCCACGCCGCCTATCCCAACCACTATCGCACCAGCCACGAGATCCCCGCGTTGCGTGCCCGCTTCGACGGCTGGACGGCGGAGCAGTTTGAGGCTGACCGTACCAACGTCTCCATCGCCGGCCGCATCATGGCCATCCGCGCGCAGGGCAAGGCCGGCTTTGCGCAATTGCAGCAGGGCGGAGAGCGGCTGCAGATCTACGTGCGGCTCGATGCCGTGGGCGAGCAGGCCTTCCAGCTTTACAAGCTGCTCGATCTGGGCGATCACATCGGCGTCACTGGCTACCTCTTCCGCACCCGTACCGGCGAGCTGACCGTCCACGTCGACACCATTACTTTTCTGACCAAGTCCATGCTTGCGCTGCCGGAGAAGTATCACGGCCTGGCCGACGTGGAGCTGCGGTACCGCCAGCGCTATCTCGACTTGTTCATGAACGCCGATGTGCGCGCCGTATTCGTAAAACGCGCCCAGGTGCTCCGCGCCATCCGGCGCTTCTTCGACGATCGCAGTTACATGGAAGTCGAAACCCCGATGATGCAGTCGATCGCCGGCGGTGCCATGGCCCGGCCTTTTACCACCCACCACAACGCGCTCGACATCCCACTCTTCCTGCGCATCGCGCCGGAGCTTTATCTCAAGCGCCTCGTCGTCGGTGGACTCGATCGCGTGTATGAGATCAATCGCAACTTCCGTAACGAGGGTGTTTCGACCCAGCACAACCCCGAGTTCACGATGCTCGAGTTCTATCAGGCCTACGCGAACTACCACGACCTGATGGACCTGACCGAAGAACTGGTGAAGTTCGTCGCGATGGAAGTCAACGGCTCTCTGATGACGGAATTCAACGGCGTCAGCATCGATCTGTCGCAGTGGAAGCGCTATTCGATGCGCGAGGCCATCGCCAGTTTCTGGCCGAATGCTGGGCCAGCTCCGACGGCGCGATACATTCGCGTCTCCCAGCGATGTCGCGCGAGCTAGCCATTCGCGCTCAAGCGGCGGAACGAACGCTCGGCGCTGCCGGAGTCGACATCAGGCCCGATCGCGGGCGAGGCATCGCTCGGGCAAGACCATCGCGCAATCTCTTCGAAGCGGTCGCCGAAGAGCACCTCATCCAGCCCACCATCATCTACGACTTCCCGCTCGCGGTCTCACCGCTCTCCAAGGTCAAGCCCGATGAGCCGGAATGGGTAGAACGCTTCGAGTTCTACATCGGGGGCTTCGAGCTGGGAAATGCCTTCAGCGAGCTGAACGATCCCGTGGATCAGGAGCGGCGCTTTACCCAGCAGCTTGCCGAGCGCCAGCGCGGCGACGAGGAAGCGCACCAGCCCGATGAAGACTACGTGCGTGCACTCGCCTACGGCCTGCCGCCCACGGCCGGTGAAGGCATCGGCATCGACCGGCTCACCATGATTCTGACCGGAGCGCGGTCGATTCGCGATGTGATCTTGTTCCCGCTGATGCGGCCCGCGAAGGAGGATGCCTCGCAGAAGGACAAGGAGAGCTGAAGCCGCACCCGCGTGCAGAGATCTGCGGTTCTGCTCGGTCAGCCACACCTGTCAGCGTGAGTGACCAAAGGAAGCGAACCGAAGCAGATGCGCCAAAGACGCTTTTGCCCGAAAGGCCAGTCCTAGCGCGACTTTTGCGCTCGCTTCACCAGCGTCGCCAGCGTCACCTTGTCGAGTTCCGACTCAAATGCGCGGTGACAATCGCGATATGCCTTGGAGATCGCAGCGTGAATTTTCGAAGCCACAGCGCCGCTGCTCTTTGGCAAATTCAGCTTGCTGCTGGACTCGAGCGCTCGATGCACGTCGGCCAGAGTGATCGACTTGGCGGGACGAATCAGCTTCGATCCACCGGACGGTCCCTTCTGGCTCACAATTAGATCGGCCTGCTGCAGGGATGACAGTATCCTGCGAATGACGACAGGGTTGGTGTGAAGGACCTCCGCGAGATCGGCGGAAGTCTTCAGCGCGTCATTCTGCGAAAGAATGACCAGGATGTGGACACCGGTCACGAAGCGTGTGTTGGCTGCCATAAGCGAAACGCTACCATAAAAAAGACTTCTGTCACTCGTGACGACCCTGTCACGTTGGTTTCGAGTTAACCCCGGAAGTCATCTACCGGGAGCGTCGCACCAGATGTGTCGCGGGCCCCTGAACTGTCTGCAAGCGGACTGTAAATAGTTACCAAGAAAGGCACGAATCGTCGTGAAATTGCTCTTTGTCGGGGACGTTTTCGGTAGTCCTGGGAGACGGGTGGTGCGGGAGCACCTGCCGCATGTGATCCAGGAACGCCAGGTCGACCTCGTGATCGTGAATGCGGAGAACGCCGCTGGCGGCTTCGGACTGACACCCCCATCGCCGAGGAGCTCTTCGACCTCGGCGCCCATGTTCTGACTACCGGCAATCACGTGTGGGACAAGCGCGAGATCATCGACTATCTGGGCTCTGTCCCTGCGGAAAGCCACGAAAGGCCCCGTCGCATCGTCCGTCCGGGGAACTATCCGGCCGGCACGCCCGGTCATGGTTTGTACGAAGGCAAGCTGCCCTCGGGAGTCTCCTACGCGGTCCTCAACCTCCAGGGGCGGGTCTTCATGCAGTCCAACGACGACCCCTTTCGCACCGCGGACCGGCTGCTGACCGGCGTCAACGCCAAGGTCATCCTGGTGGACTTCCACGCCGAGGCCACCTCGGAGAAAATGGCACTCGGTTGGTATCTTGATGGCCGGGTTACTGCTGTGCTCGGCACGCATACTCATGTGCCCACTGCGGACGAACGCGTGTTACCAAACGGCACCGCCTACCAGACCGATGTGGGGATGAGTGGGCCCTATGACAGCGTGATCGGTGTGGAGAAAGAGCTTGTTTTGCAGAGATTTCTCAGCGGCATGCCCGGAAAATTCGAGCCGGCACGCGGCGATGCCCGGATGTGCGCCCTGCTGATCGACTGCGATGCCGCCACCGGCCGTGCGACCGGAGTGCAGCGCCTGATGCTGGGGGAATAGCGAGACATGCAACTATTACGGCGACGCAGCCGCGCATGTCTGAACCCTGGGCTCACTTTCGTGGCATGGGAAAGAATCCCGCCGGCCAGTTGACTTCGTTGCTCGCGCTCGCATCTCCTTGTAGGTGCCGCGGAGTTCATACCCCAGACCGCGGTTTCCAAGGAGATCTTTTCGCATGACGGATTATCGCGTACGCGCAGGCGACCTCGAAGAAGACCAGGTCACCTCGTTGATCGAAAGTTATTCGGCTCAACTGCCCTCAAGCTTCTACCTCGGGGCTGCGGGCGCTTCTATCGTTGCCTCGCTGATTGCCAAACTCCAGGGCCGGGACCACGCCGCGCTCTTCTTTGGCCAATGGGCCGCGCCCTTTCTGCTGCTAGGTATCTATAACAAGATGGTGAAGCAGCACGGCTCGGATGCGATTCACAGCGATCCAGACAACGACTAACTCGGGTTTTCGATAGAAACGACAGAAACTACGCGTCGGCGTGGCCTTTCCGGAAGGAAAGGCCGGCCCGCGCCATCGCATCGCCTCTGCACCTGCCGCGAAAATGCTCTATGCTGGCGTTTCTGTGTCTGCCAGCACCCCAACCCCCTCCGCCGATGCGGGACAAACGCCGCTCATGCGGCAGTACTTTGCTGCCAAATCGCAGCACCCGGACGCCCTGCTCTTCTTCCGCATGGGCGACTTCTACGAACTTTTTTACGAGGATGCCAAACTCGCCGCCCGCGAGCTGGAGATCACCCTCACAGCGCGCGATCGCGAGCGCCAGGTTCCCATGTGCGGCGTGCCCTATCACGCGGTCGACGGTTACATTGGCCGGCTGCTGCAAAAGGGCTACCGCATCGCCATCTGCGAGCAGATGGAGGATCCCAAGCTCACCAAGAAGATCGTGCGGCGTGAAGTCACACGAGTCCTTTCCCCGGGGACGGCGCTCGATCCGGCACAGCGCTCGGAACGAAATAACTATCTTGCCGCGATCTACAACGCACCTGCACAGCGTGCCGAGGACGACCGCGTCGGTCTCGCGCTGCTCGATCTCTCCACTGGCGAGTTCCGCGCCACCGAATTTGCCGGAAAATCCGCTGCTTGGCTCGCCCTCGATGAACTGGCGCGCCAGCAGCCGGCCGAATTGCTGCTTGCCGCAGAGACCTCGCTCTTCCCTTCGCTGCCCGTGGAAATAATCGGCGCAGCGCTCGATCCCATCCGCGCCAAAACCCGCCTGGACGCCTGGGCCTTCAGCGCCGACTACGCCCTCCCGCTGCTGGAGCGGCAATTGCAGGCACGCTCACTCGATGGCTTCGGCCTCGCCGGCCACACCGCAGCCGCCGTCGCCGCCGGCGCCGCACTGCACTATGTGCGCTCCACTCAGGCAGGCGATCTATCGCACATCGACGGGCTGCGCTATTACGAGCGCGCCGAGCACCTGGAGCTCGATCCGGTCAGCGTGCGCAACCTCGAGCTGGTCGAGCCGCTCTTTGCCGACGTCTCCGCCCGCACCACCCTCTTCCACACCCTCGACTGCTGCCAGACGCCGATGGGCAAGCGCCTGTTACGTGCGAACCTCCTGCGTCCACTGTTCGACGCAGCGGAAATCGAAGCACGCCTCGACGCGGTTGCGGAGCTTCATACTGCTTTGCAGCCTCGCGAAGAGCTCCGTCAGGCGCTCAGCGGTGTTCTCGACATGGAGCGCCTGCTGGGCCGCGTCTCGCTCGACTCCGCTGGTCCGCGCGATGTGCTCGCGCTCGGTGCATCGCTGGCTCGGCTGCCTCTGGTTGCCACCGCCGTGGCACGGTTGCAGTCATCGCGCTGGCAGCAGGCACACGAGCGGCTCGACCCGTTGCAGGATCTTCACAGCGCAATCGCGAAATCGATCGTCAGCGAACCACCCCTGACGCTTGCCGACGGCGGAGTGATTGCGTCCGGTGTTCACGCCGAGCTCGACGAGCTGCGGACTCTCAGCCAGAGCGGCCGGCAGTCCATCGCCGCCATCGAGGAGCGCGAGCGGCAGCGCACCGGCATCGGATCCTTAAAGGTTCGCTTTAACAACGTCTTCGGCTACTACATCGAGATCACCAAATCCAACCTCAAAGCGGTGCCCTCCGACTACGAGCGCAAGCAGACGCTGGTCAATGCCGAACGGTTTACGACACCGGAACTGAAAGATTACGAAACCCGCGTCCTGACCGCCCACGAACACGCCATCGAGATCGAGCGGCGCCTCTTCGCCGAGCTGCGTACCACCATTCTCGAAGCATCGCCGCGCATCCGCCGCAGCGCCGCCGTGGTCGCGGAACTGGATCTGCTGGCAAATTTCGCCCACGTGGCGGCACTGCGCAACTACGCGCGCCCCGTCCTTACCGAAGAGTGCGTCCTCGAAGCCGCTGCCGCGCGGCATCCGGTCGTCGAGTGCCGCATGGAGGAGAACGGCGAAGGCCGCTTCGTTCCCAACGATCTGTATCTGTCGACGGATGGTCCTGCCGTGCTGCTTGCTCACAGGTCCGAACATGGGCGGCAAATCCACCTATCTTCGTCAGGCCGCGCTGCTCGTCATCCTGGCCCAGATGGGCTGCTTTGTCCCTGCCGCCAGCATGCGCTTCGGTTTGGTGGACCGCGTCTATACCCGCATCGGCGCCAGCGACAATGTTGCGCGCGGCCGCTCGACCTTCATGGTCGAAATGACCGAAACCGCCACCATCCTCAACACGGCGACCAAACAATCGCTGATTCTGCTCGACGAGATGGGGCGTGGCACGGCGACCTTTGACGGCCTCTCGCTCGCATGGGCCACGCTCGAATACATTCACGGCCGCATCGGCGCGCGTACCCTCTTCGCCACCCATTACCACGAGCTCACCCTCCTTGCCGAACAGCTTCCCCGCCTCAGCAACCTCCGCGTTGCCGTCAAGGAATCGCCGGCCGGCATCGCATTCCTGCACACCATCGAGCCCGGCGCCGCCAGCAAAAGCTATGGCATCGAAGTGGCGCGGCTCGCCGGCCTGCCCGCCTCGGTCATCGAGCGGGCGCGCCGCGTCCTCGCGCAGCACGAGAAATCCGAAAAACGCAACGTGGCGCTCGAAGCGGAAGACGCCTCCGCTCCCCTGCAACTGACCATCTTCACACCGCTCTCGCAGCGCATTGTCGACCGCATCACGGATCTGGACACCAACCGCCTGACCCCTCTGCAGGCCCTGAATCTGCTGGAGGAGTTGAAGAGTGAGATACGGGATGCCGTCCCGGGAAATACGGACGCTCCACGCACTATCAAGCCGCTACCATAGAGCATGTCTCCTATCGCTCTGGGTCGAAAGACGAATATTGACGCAGCTTTTCCATTAAGAAAAGCTGCTCAGCGCGGTAGCTAGATGGAACCTTGCAATAGGAGAAATGTTTAGAACTCCATGAACCTGCGCCAGGACGTTGGTCAGCTATTCCTCGTTGGACTTGCCGGAACAGAACTCGACGCGGCAGAGCGCGCCTGGCTGCGCCTGATCAAGCCTGCCGGTACCGTGCTCTTCCGCCGCAACATCGAAGAAGCGCCGCAGATCCACGCGCTGCTTGAGAGCATTACGAATCTCATCGGCGATGGTCCCATCTTCCATGCCGTCGATGTCGAGGGGGGCCTCGTCGATCGCCTCCGCGACCTTATCGCGCCCATGCCCGCGCCTGCCGTCGTCGCCGCGACCCGCAGCAGACGGCTCTGCCGCGAGCATGGCTACCTCATCGGCTCCGAGCTTCGCCTGCTCGGCTTCAACGTTGCCTTTGCTCCCGTGCTCGATCTGCGTACAGCCGCTTCCGCCGACGTGATGCGCACCCGCGTCGTCTCCGACGATCCGAAAGGTGTCATCACTTACGCGGAAGCCTTCCTCACCGGCCTCAGCAAAGCAGGTGCGCTCGGTTGCGGAAAACACTTTCCCGGCCTGGGCGGCGGCGCGCTCGACTCGCATCACGCCACGCCAGCCATCGACCGCACCTGGAAGCAGCTCTGGGAAGTGGACATGCTTCCCTTTCGCAAGCTGCATCGCGCGCTGCCCTTCATCATGGTTTCGCACGCTACGTATCCGCAGGCATTCAGCAAGCCAGACACCAGAGCCGTACCAGCGTCCATCTCGCCCTTCTGGATCGAT
Source organism: uncultured Acidobacteriaceae bacterium (assembly GCA_963815025.1). Lineage (GTDB taxonomy): Bacteria > Acidobacteriota > Terriglobia > Terriglobales > Acidobacteriaceae > KBS-83. The sequence goes on from CAWFFD010000004.1 coordinate 1,229,664, forward strand.
CGCACGCTCAGGCACAAGATTGGCTTTCGCGGTCTCGTCGTCTCCGACGACATGGAGATGGGCGGCATCCTGCACCATGCTCCGATCGAAGAAGCCGCAGTCGCCGCCATTGCTGCCGGCACGCATCTCATCGAGCTCTGTAAAGACCCGGCGCTCGTGCTCACTGCCTACGAAGCAATCCTGAGTGAGGCCGAGCACTCCCGCAGCTTCCGCAGCATCGTCGAACAATCCGCCGCAACCGTCCGCACCCACCGCCAGAAGCTGCTGCATCACGCCGAGCTGCTGCCGGTGCCGAATGCAAATACCATCGCAGCCATGCGCGATGCTGTCCTCGCCTTCACGGCGGAGATCACCCCCAAAACCCCGCAGGCAACCGCGTGAGCCGGGCGCCCGCACAGAAGCGGTCAATGCTGGTCGCCGGCATCATGAGCGGCACATCCGCAGATGGCATCGATGTCGCACTCTGCCGCATCGCTCCCGCACGCATGCGGCCGCACATCGAGCTGATTCGCCATCGCGCATTCCCTTATCCGGCCCCGCTACGCAAAGCGGTCTTGGCTGCGATGGATGCGCAAAGTACTTCCGCCGCGGAGCTTGCGCGCCTCAACTGGCGTCTCGGCGAAGCCTATGGCGATGCCGCGCAGGCCGCCGCTCAGGGGTACGCGCTCGACCTCGTCGGATGCCACGGCCAGACCATCTATCACCAGGGCATCGCCAGGCCGTACGCGGGCCGCAGCATCGCCTGTACCTGGCAGCTCGGTGAGCCGGCGCTGATCGCGGCGGCCATCCACGCGTCGGTCGTGTCGAACTTCCGTCCTGCCGACATGGTCGCCGGCGGACAAGGTGCGCCGCTGGTCCCGTTACTGGACGCGACACTCTTCGCCCACCCGCGTCGCGCACGCGTCCTGCAAAACCTGGGCGGCATCGCCAACCTTACCCTTGTTCCTTCGGGTGGGGCGCTCGACAACCTGCTCGCGTTCGACACCGGCCCCGCAAATATGGTCATCGACGCGCTGGCACAACAGCTCTTCAACAAGTCCTATGACCGCGATGGCCGCCTTGCCGCCGCCGGCACTCCGAACGAAGCCATGCTGGCTGCCTTGCTGCGCGATCCCTACTATCGCCGCCAGCCGCCCAAGAGCGCGGGACGCGAGCAATTCGGTACGGCGTTCGTGGAACGCGTCCTCTCACTCGCGCGTCGCCACCGTCTCTCATCGCATGACATCCTGGCCACCGCCACCGCGCTTACCTCGCGCAGCATCGCGCTCGCTTACAAGCAATTCGTCGCGCCACGCATCGGCAATGCGCCGGTCGACTACATAGTGGCCGGCGGCGGCGCGCGCAATCAGACGCTTATGCGCATGCTCGAAGCCGATCTCGCGCCCTTCGGATGCCGGGTCCAGACCACCGACGAGCACGGCATCCCATCCGAAGCTAAAGAGGCCGTTGCCTTCGCACTCCTCGCATGGCAGACGTGGCATCGTTTGCCGGGAAACGTTCCTGCAGCCACCGGCGCGGCGCATCCTGCAATCCTCGGCCAAGTCACGTATGTCTAAACGTATCTGCCGCAGTATCGTTGCCGCAGCGGCCATGGCTCTCATGCTTCTGGCCGGGTGCGGCGGCAAGCCCGATCCCGATACCGCCGTCATGCTCATCGAGTCCAGCCCGACGAGTCTCGATCCGCGCATCGGCGTCGACGCGCAATCGGAGCGCATCGACATGCTCATCTTCGACTCGCTGGTGAAGAAGGACGAGAGCTACGAGCTGCAGCCGTGGCTCGCAAAGAGTTGGGATCAGCCCGACCCTGTCACGTATGTCTTCCATCTGCGCTCTGGCGTGCACTTTCACAATGGACAACCGCTTACTTCCGCCGATGTGAAGTGGACCATCGACTCGGCGCACAACGGCACCGTCATCACCGCGAAATCCGGCACCTTCCTCCAGGTCGATCACATCGATGCACCCGATCCGCTCACCTGCATCGTGCATTTGAAGAAGCCCGACCCCTTCCTGCTTGTGGAATCTCTCCGACGGCGCGATCGGCATCGTGCCTGCCGGCAGTGGCAAGGACTTCTGGCGCCATCCCATCGGCACCGGAGCCTATAAGTTCGTCTCGCAGCAGCAGGACAAGGAAGTCATTCTCGAGCGCAACGCAGCCAGCTGGCAACCAGAACCATCCATCCCGCGCGTCCGCTTCAACGTCGTTCCCGACGACACCACCCGCGCACTCGAGTTACAAAAAGGCTCAGCCGATGTGGAGATCAATGCGCTGGAGCCGGACACCGTACACGCGCTTCGTGCGAATCCGCAGCTCGAAATCCAAAGCTCACCCGGCACCATCGTCAACTACATCAACCTGAACCTGCGCGACCCGTATCTCCGCGATATGCGTGTGCGCCAGGCCGTGGCGATGTCGATCAACCGCCAGCTCATCCTCGACACTATATGGCGCGGAGAGGCGCGGCTGGCGGACGATCTTCTGCCGCCTGGGCACTGGGCACGCACCGAAGAGATCGCGCATTATCCTTACGATCCTGCAAAGGCAAACGCGCTGCTCGACGCCGCCGGCTACCGGCGCGGTCCGGATGGCATCCGCTTCCATCTGGAGATGAAGATCTCAAACGCCAATAACCCCACGCGGCTGATGGCGCTGGTTGTCCAGCAGGAGTTGCGCGCCGTCGGCATCGCGATGGACGTGCGGCTCTACGAGTTTGGAACCTTCTTCGCGGATGTGACCCGGGGAGCCTTCGGCATGTACGCGCTGCGTTGGATTGGCGGCAACGAAAGCCCGGATATCTTCCGTCTCGCCTACGCCGCCGCCAGCCTGCCGCCGCATGGCGCGAACCGCGGCCACTATCTGAATCCGGAGCTCGATCGGCTCATGGCCGATGCGGCCGCTTCCACCAATCGCGAGCAGGCTCGCGCCGACTACGTGAAGGTGCAGCAGATCCTGGCGCGAGACGTCCCCACAATCCCGCTCTGGTATCAGGACAACGTGGTGGTGCACACACGCCGCATGCAGAATATCCGGGTCGATGCATCCGGCAGCTACGACTTCCTCAAGACCGCTACGCTCGTGCATTAGAGATACGACAGCGGTTTGCCAGCTTCCTGCTCAATGCGCCGAAGGCGCGTGCGTCCGTACGGCCAGTACCCCTGTCTCCTCGCGCAGAATCTCCGCTTCCCGCTCGCGATACGGCCGCCCATCCGGATAGAGAACATCGTGAAACCACACCGGCGGCTGCTCCTCGACATAAGGCCGCTTCCAGCTATCCCACGGAATGTACGTCTGCGTCTTGCCCTGCACGAATCCCCAGTTGATTGCGGCGACGTGTAGTCGCTTGGCCAGCGGCAGGATGGTGTCGAACGTCGAACCCATTGGCCGCGCCATGTACTCCGTGCAAATCAGTGGCCGATGATAGCGCTCCAGCTCGTGCACGCGCCGCGCAAACTCCTCCGGCCATCCGTAGTTGTGAAAGCTGATCACATCAGATTCGTCAATCTGCTCGCGTGCGACTGCATTCAACCCCGCCGGTTCGTCCCAGCGCGCACCGGTCCACAGCGGCGAGGTCAGCGGCTGTATCGGATTCTCCTCGCGCGCCCACGCGAAGACCTGCGGTAGGAGTTTCGCCACCAGATCTTCCTTATTCTTCGGCTCATGCTTCGCGTAGTCGCCGCCGCCTTCGTTGTCCGGCTCATTCCACAGGTCCCACGCCAGGACGCGATCGTCGTTCGCGAATGCGCCCACCACGCCCTGCACGAACGCCTTCAACCGCGGATACTCCGTAGTATCTTCGAGCGCCTTCGCGCCCGGGCTCTGCACCCATCCGGAGTTGTGCACGCCAGGAATCGGCGGGCGCTGCGGCCCCAGCTTCGGGTCGGGATCCCAGCAGGAATCGAATAGCACAAAGATCGGCTTGATGTGGTGCTTCGCGGCGATGGTGAGAAACGTATCGATGCGCTTCTGGAAGCCCGGAGCATCCTGCTGCCAGAGCTGGTCATGCAGGAAGACGCGCATCGTATTCATGCCCAGCCCTTCGGCCCACCCCAGTTCCCTGTCGATCTCGCCGGGGTCGAAGCTATCCGGCTGCCACATTTCAAGCTGGTTGATCGCATCTGCGGGGATGAAGTTTGCTCCCACCAGCCACGGCTGGGCGGCATACCATTGCTGGGCTTTGGCCTCGCTCCAGCGCGCAGGTGTTGCGGCATCCGGTGTGGCGGCGTGCAGTCGGCCGAATGTCCCACCCAGCATGAACAACAGCAGAGGAACAGCACAGTGTGCTGCGCGCATTGAACCCATCGGGCCTCCAAATTTCCTTCGAGCCAGGCTCGTGCGCAGACGGCAGCGTCGTCAACGTTGTGTCTGCGGCACGCGAATCAGCTCACAAATCTGCGCGTTACGGCACGTGCAGCTCCTTGCGCTCTGTTTTTACATGAGGAATGGGCGCAGCGCGATGGGTCGAATGAACTATGCGGTTCTCATCGAACCTTCATTCAGATGCCCATTCAGGCGCCGCGATGTTCGACCTGCAGCATGCGCTCGCGCGCGACATCGCTGTTCAGGTGCTCGATCACTTTGCGGATGGTATTCAGCGAGCGCAGTTCTGCCATGGTGAATGCGCCGGGAAAGCGCTGGTTCAGCTCTGCGTACAAGCGAATCCGTTGCACCGAGGTGCCCCCGCTTGCGTAAAAATCTTCGTCCGGGTCCACCTGCATGCGATGCAGCAGCCGCTGCCAGATGCTGCGCACCACGTCCGCCTGCTTGCCGGGCTGCACCTCGGGCACCGGAGTTCCCGTGTAACGCCGCAGCACCGCCTCGCATTGTTCCGTCAGGCGGATGCGGTCCGGCTTGCCCGCTGCATCCATGGGAATGCGAGGCAGCAGTACCAATGCCGCCGGTTGCGATTCGCGCGGAAGATGGCTCTCCAGGTGTTCGCGCAGCGCGCGCTCGGCACGCGGATCGTCACCCTGCTTCAACGTGGCAAAAACACAACTGACGTGCTCCCCCGGCGCGGACGAGAGTGCCACGCACTCTCCCACCAGTGGATGACTCAGCAGCAGCGCCTCAACCTCTTCCGCCGTTCCCTTGCGCGGCTCGGCTGCCTTCACCGCAGCCACTGCAGCCACTGCGGCCGGCCCGGTCAACAGATTTCCGTCCGCAAGCCGCGTCGCCTGCACCGGCAGTTGGAAGCAGCGCAGGCGCTGACTGTTATCACGCTGCACCTCGGCAAATGCCGCCAGTGTCGCCTCCGGCTGGCCGAGGTATCCGATGGCCAACGCATCCCCGGTGACGGCAAGTGCACCCAGCGTACCCAGTGAAGCCTCGTGCCAGTTCGGCAGAATCACCATGGCGTCACTGCCCGGCACCGGTTCCACATGGCCAGGCTGTTCGGGATTCACCGGCACGCTCATCGCGTAGCTTGTCGTCTCCGCCGCGCCAAGTCCGCCCGTCAGACGCATCCGGTGCTCGCCGTTCCGCAGACGGCTCAGCAGCCTCGGATCCAGTTTCGCCCCGCTCAGGTTGGCTGCGCCGGGATCGGCCGCATCCACCACCGCCTGCTGCACCTGGTCCAGTGGCGCCAGGGGCTCCCTCGCCAATTCCTCCAGCAACAGGGGCCGCGCGCAAATGGCGGAGACGCGGAAGCGTCGCATCACGCGCGCATATTCATGTGCCGGCATCGCAGAGCCCTGCCAGCCCTGCGGGGCCAGGGCGACTGTGCCGCCTGCCAGCAACGCACCCCACAACTCCATCTGGAAGGTATGCTCCTGCGCGCCGGCGTGCAGCAGCACCGTGTCCGCCGAGCGAAACTCCATCAACGTTCCGGTCGTCACCAGCCGCACAATACCCGCATGCGTCACCAGGACGCCGTGTCCCGCGGCGTTGAAGATCACCGCTGCCGGATCTTCCGGCAATCGGTGAGGTAGCTTCACTTCGCGGAACAATGGCATGAACTCACGCTCGACGATCGACGCGTCGATGATGGTGACCCGGCGCGCCCACGGCAGCGCAACCCCCGCACTGTCGGTACGGTCCGTCACCAGCAGCCGGATCGCGCTCTCATCCAGTTGGCGCGTCAGCCTCTCCGGCGATTGCCCGTGCACATCGAATGGCACATACACGCCACCCGCCAGGAGAATGCCGAGAATGCCGCTGATGGAGCTGAAGGTGCGCAATCCGACCACACCCACCAGGTCGCCGTGGCGCATTCCTTTTCGGCGAAGAACGGCCGCGACATTCTGCGCGCGCACCATGAGGTCGCTGTAGGAGAGGCGGCCCTCCTCGCCCAGCAGTGCCGTGGCGCTGGCCCACAGAACCGTGCTTTCCAAAAAAAGCACGTCGATGGTAGTGCGAACAGGGGTATCAGCCGCCTGGTCAGCGCCGGGCGGGCGCGTGGACCTTGGAGTTCCGGGCTGTCCCAGCAGCATGATGCGGTCCTCTCACTACTGAACGGCGTGAACCTTGGCGCAAAAAGTGCAAGACCGCATCGCCGGGCTGCCTGAATCGGGCACGCTTCTCCGCACATGGATCAGGGGTTAGCTATCTTCGGAAGAGCCCGCGCGTTTTGCTGTTTATAACGCGGCGCATCGTCCCAGACAGACCTGCAATTAGTAATCTCGCAGTAATGCTGTCCTGTTACCCCGGGCGCACCTTGGGGACGCAAGGCGCTACTATCTGGTTATGAAGCCACGCCTGCTGCGCGAGACCTTCCCCGTCGGCCCACTCCGCTGCAACTGCACATTGCTGGCGAATATGGACTCGCTCGAGGCCATCGTGGTCGATCCCGGCGACGAGATCGCCGATATCCTGGCCCGGCTTGCCCGCCACCACCTCACCCTGAAGCAGATCATCGTGACCCATGCGCATATCGACCACATTGGCGGGGCTGCACAGCTCAAACGGGTCACTGGCGCGCCGGTGCTTTTCCACCAGGCGGATCTGCCGATCCTCGACATGCTGGAGATGCAGGCGGGGTGGCTCGGCATCCCCACGCCGGAGAAGGTCGTGCTGGACCAGAGCGCGAACGACGGCCTGGCCACCGGCATTCCCGGCCTCGAGGCGGAGGTCATCCACACCCCCGGTCACACCCCCGGCAGCATCTGCCTTCTCTTCCCAAAGCAGGAATTGCTACTGGCCGGGGACACGCTTTTTGCGGGGAGCGTCGGCCGCACCGACCTTCCCGGCGGCGACACCTCCACCCTGCTTCACTCGATCCACACCCGCGTACTTCTGCTTCCGGAACGCACATTGGTTGTTCCGGGTCACGGCGAGGAAACAACACTGGGCCAGGAGCGTGAGACAAACCCCTTCCTGCAGCCGGATATGTGGCCTTAGCCTCAAACGATTTATCTCAGCAGGGTTATTGCAGCAACCGAATCGCCAGCACGTGCGCTGTAGCGCTCGCGGTATGTAGCTCGAAGTTCGCATTCGCCTTCATCCACAACACCGAGCTGGCCGCCATCCTCTGCTCCGCCTTCCCATGCTCTCGCACGATTGCCGGCGCGAATGCGATCAGCAATTCGCCTTGAGGCTGGGCAGCGATTCGCTCCACACCGCCCTGTACGACGATGTAGCGCCGGATCACCATCTCCGGGGATGCATAATCCGTCGTGACGCGGGTCTTCGTCAGGTCCGGATTCCCGGTGTAGCGAAATTCATCCGCGATCGTCCCCAGCGCAATCTGCTTACACTCCACCCGCAGAAAATCGCTCGCGCCCGAACCAAGATTGGTCACCTGGTGCCGCTCGATGCGACCCGGGCTCACGCGGAACCAGCCTTTTCTGACCGGTTGCCGCATCAGCGTGTAAGGCGACTCGCCCTCGTGAATGAAGCGCACCGGTCCTGAGTTGCTCAGATAGACATATACCGTCGGATAGTGGGAGTGATCGTGCACCGGCAGCGCTTCGTGCGGCCCATAGTGGACATGCACCACCTGCATCTGCTCGTTGTCCAGCAATGTCCGGTAGTTGTGTTGAAGCGAAACGGCGCCATCCTGTGCGGCTGTGTGCGCCACCGTCATCACCGCAGAGACCGCGAGCAGGCAACTGGAGAGAAGGCGCCGCATGCCCCATAGTCAAGCACATCCACGGCAGCGTGCGCGTCCACCCTGCTGCTGCTTATTCTGGTTCCCTGCCGGCTTCGGCAATCAGGCGCGGCAATGCCTTCTGCAAAAACCTCCGGTTTCGGTAACCGCTAAGCCGGAGGTGCGCCATGAAGCCCGGCGTCAGAAAAGCGACCCTTGAATATCACTTCAAGTTCCACGACACCGATGCCCATCGAGCGATCACCATCCAGGACGTGGCACTCCACTTTGAAATGGCCCACCCGATGTTGGAAAACAGAATCGCGAATCCCTGGCAGCGCCCGCTGGCGCTCCTCCTCTGTGATTTGAATCGGTGCCACCTTCTCCAGCTTGGCCAGATACCTGCGAGCCTCCGCATCGCATTCCGCCGGCTCGAGCGGAATATGAACAAGGAACTCGACCCATTGCTGTTCAGGATTCGGGCGCCCGAAGCCGCCACCGACCCAGTGGACCTCTGAGGGCACAAGCTTCTTGCCGCCACCCGGGGAGATTTTGTAAGTAACAGTTGCTGCCTTGACGCCGTTTCGGCCCTCACCCGGCGTGCTCGGAAACGGCCGATCGGGGACACGGCATGTAATTAGGATGTCCCCCAAATTGCTGACCTGAGCGAGCCCGGAGGAAGAGCGGCTTACGATGCTCTTGCTTGCAAGCTCGCATGAAGCAGATTTGTCGCTGCCGAATGCCGCAGATGAGAGAAGCAGTAGTTGGGCCAGCACCATGTATCTCAACGAACTCTCTCCTCACCGACGACGCTGCGTATTCTGCGCGCTTGTCGATAATAGTCATAAATCTCCGATTCACCCGCAGCAATGTAGGCACCTGCCGCGAGATTCGAGGAAGGTCTGTCTCGAACTCCGTTGCGGGTAACTACCACTCTGGGAACAGACTAAAAAAATGTGCCGTTTCACCCATCCGGATTCGATACACTGGAAATAGAACGAAAGATCCAGCACAAGCAGCAAAGCAATTACGCCACCAGAACGGTGGCGTTTCGCATTTCGGGGGTGGCCGATTGCCTTCTTCTCCGGATAACTGCTTTTGTTGGACGAATTTAGCGATAAACCCAATGAATAGACGAATTTAGCTCGCGGGAGGCCACCTACGCCAAACATTCCGAAGCACTTACGCGCCACGCTCCGGTGACGGGAGGGGGGTAGGGGGTGGCGGCCCATGATCGGCCCACAGTCATCCTTGCCGACACTCACTCAACATCGCGGCAATGCCTTCCGCAAAGACCTCCGGCCTAGGCAGCAGGCTCACCACCAGCCGGTTCTGCTCGGCAAAGCCGAAGAAGCTGCCGGGATGCACCGCAATCCCACACGTCTCTAGTAAGCGCACCGCCAGCGCCTCGCCGCTTGCGAATGGCGGCGTTCGCAATGTCGCGTACCAGCCGCCATCGCAGGCCAGCCGCGCGATCTCGTGTTGCAACGCAAGCGCGCGATCGAGCGCCTGCAAATTTCCTTGGACCCGATCACGTATCTGCCGCTGGATCGAGTGTCGTCCGGCGAGCCATCCCGGTAACGCATGCTGCACCGGAGCATTCATCGAGAGAAATGTGTCTGCGATAATTTCCAGCCGCCGCATGGCCTCGTTCCGCGCATCCTCCGGGCCCAGGCACACGATCCACGAAGCCTTCATCTGCGGGAGCGCCGCAACCTTGCTCAGGCCGCTTAGCACAAAAGTCAACGCCTTCTGCTCGCCTCGCGCAAAGCTGTAGGCCAACTCCGCCGATGCATCGTTGCCAAGCGGGTAGTCGAGAAACACCTCATCGACGATCAGCGCCAATGCGTGCTCCCGGCAGAACTCCGACAACGCCTCGCGCTCTGTTTCCGATGTGTAATGGCCTGTTGGATTATTTGGGTGAACCACCACAATCGCGCGAGTGCGCGGCGTCATGCGCTCACGCAGCGTGTGCAGGTCCAGACTCCAGCCGTGGCTTCCGCCGGGATCGTACAGCAGTCCGTATGGCGTGAGCTTTACATCGTCAATCGTGGCCAGCAGGTCGAAGAGCGGATAACTGGGCTGTGCGATCAGTACCTCGTCGCCGGGATCGCACAGCAGCCGAAAGAGCCAGCTGTATCCTTCGCTGGTGCTGGTGGTCAGCGCGACCTGCCCCGCATCGATGCGGGCGCCATGGTCCGCGTAGTAGCCGCACACCGCATTCCGCGCATGGAACATGCCGCGGGGGTCCGGCTCATAAAGTGCGGCACTCTCCGCCGATAAGTCCGCGAGCAGATGCGCCTCGTACGAGAAGCCACACTGCGTCGGGTTTGAGGCTGTCAGGTCGAGAATGGGTAGACCGCTGCGCTGCCGCGCCTCCAGCGCGCGCGACCACGCCGTTCCCTCACCTGTCCATTCCGTTCTCTTTGCAAACCGCACGTGCGTTCGACGCCCCCGCAATTCATAATAGAGAGGTGACGAATTCCGCCTCTCCTGCCACCACGGCAGCCGCGCCGCGCGCTGTCATCTTCGACTTCGGCCGCGTCCTCAGCATGCCGCCGGATGCCGACTCCCACACAGCGCTGGTCGCCGCCGCCGGCGTACCGGACGAGGTCTTCGAAGAACACTATTGGGCGCACCGCCATGCCTATGATGCGGGCGCGTTGAACGGCCAGACGTACTGGCAGAAGGTCTCCGAGGGAGCCGGTTTCCCGCTCACGCCGGAGCGGCTCGCCGCCTTCCACCATCACGACTCGCTGATGTGGGCCAATCTGAACGCGCCGATGCTCGAGTGGGCCTTCGCTCTGCAGAAGGCAGGGGTCAAAACCGCAATCCTTTCCAACATGGGCGACGTGAACCTGGCCTATATGCGCGAGCACTTCGACTGGCTCGCAGGCTTCACCTGGCTCACGTGGTCCTGTGAATTGCTCACCGCAAAGCCTGATCCGGCCATCTACCAGCACACGCTGGAGAAGCTGGGCGTCGCCGCGCACGAGGCCATCTTTGTCGACGACATTCCGGCCAACATCGCAGCGGCACGCGCGCTGGGCATCGACGGCATCCAGTTCACCAGCGTCGAGCAGTTGCGCCACGATCTCGAAGCCCGCGGACTGGACGGCAAGCTGCCTTTGCCTGAACCTGTCTAGCTTGAACGTTAGATAATTGCAACAATGAGAGAGACCCTTAAGAAGGTGGCGGAGTTTGGATTCAAAGCGATCGCTCGTCTTCAATCCCCGTTTGACTGGAAGTTTGTCGTTGGCGCGGTCCCCCTGTCCGGCTCCATTACCCATCAAAACTGGAAGAAGCACATATATGAGCTGGGTAACAAAGATGGCCAGCGCATTCTAGAGATCGGCAGTCGTGAGGTGACCGGCCCATCGGAGGCGCGAAAACAATTCGCGCGAGCGGAGTATGTCGGCTTTGACTATTATCCGGGTCCGAATGTGGATGTCGTAGGAGATGTCCATCGCCTCTCATCGTATTTCCCCCCTGGAGCGCAGTTCGATCTCATCTACAGCGCCGCTTGTTTCGAACATTTCGCTATGCCCTGGGTCGTTGCCGAAGAGATTGCCCGCATGCTGAAAGTCGGCGGTCTCCTCTTCGTGGAAACACACTTCTCTTTTTCCGCGCACGAGCGGCCTTGGAATTTCTTCCAGTTCAGCGACATGGGGCTGCGGGTGCTCTTCTCCAAAGCTCTGGGCTTTGAATGTATCGAGGCTTGCATGTCCAACCCCATCGTCGGGCGTTACTCCGTGTTGGCCGACGACTATCTCAAGTTCCGTCCGGTTCGCGGCCTGTACTGTCACAGCGAATATCTGGGCAGAAAAGTCCGCGAGGTCTCCTCGTTTGAATGGAAAAATATCGATCTAGCCGAGGTCGTCAACGGCACCACTTATCCCAAGCCTGGCAAGTAACATTTCGCGCCCCATGGCGCATAGCAGTCAGCTTCCTCCGTGCACGCAGCCGCCATCATCCCGAGACCGCGTTTGCCTCGCAGAGTCCGTTCGATCCCGCCATAGTTCCAAAGCGTCGCCGCGCGCTCGGCATCCGGTTCACCAGCGGCAGCTTGCCATTCAGTCCGCGTGCTTCGAGGTCGCGGCGCAACTGTTCGACGATGATCGAAGGTGTGCAACCGGTCCGGCACGGCGATGAGCATGAAGCCCTTCGGCTTCAACACTCGATGGAACTCCTCAGTGGCGCGTAACGGATTGGCGACATGCTCCAGAATGTGCGACGCCAGCAGGAACCCGTACGAGCCGTCGGGGATAGAAGCGAGATCTGTCGCATTGTGGATGTACTGCATCCCCGGCCCGCATCCGGAAGATAGCGAAAGGTCCGGCCCGTTTCGCCGTGCGACCATGTCGTGCTGGGGGTGAAGTTGCAATTGTCCATGGACGCTGCACCAGCGAAGTCCGGCATCGCGTTGCGTTTTGTCCTGAGACCGGTTTTGCTGTAATTCGGACTCTGTTTGCATCTCTTATGCAGGGGGGAGTGCCGGTCGAGATTGGCGCCCACACCGGAGCGCGAATCCCCAGAAATACCAACCCAGAAGTGCGAACCAGGAGCACGCAATGACATCCCCCCATGAAATCACCGAGGCACAACAGGATCGCCGGCTGGCCTATGCCATGCTGCGCGCCATCATCGGCGTCAACCTTGCCGTTCACGGGGTCAGCAGGCTGCTCGCTGGCCCGCATGCCTTCGCCACATCCCTGGCGACGATGTTCCATGCCACGCCCTTGCCTGCGTGGTCGGTCTTGGCCTTCGGACTCGTGCTGCCGTGGATCGAGGCCGCTCTCGGCCTGCTGATCCTGCTTGGCCTCGTGACGCGCTTCGCCCTCATCGCCGCCTCACTCACTATCCTGGCGCTCACCTTCGGCTCCACACTGCGCCAGGACTGGCAGAGCGCCGGCCTGCAGCTCATCTATGCCGCCATCTACGCCGCATTGCTCGCCTTCCGTCAGGAAAATACGTACTCCCTCGATGGGACTCTCCGGTATCCCGCGCCGTAATCCTTGCACCCGAAGCCCTCTGCGCGGCATCCTTGTTCCAGTACAGAAAAGGTCCCGATGCCCCATCCTCCATTCACCGATGTCCCCGGCGCCATCGCCGAGATTCAGGCCGGCCGCATGGTTATTGTGGTCGATGACGAAGATCGCGAAAACGAAGGCGACCTCACCCTGGCTGCTGAATTTGTCACACCCGAGGCGATCAATTTCATGGCCCGCTACGGCCGTGGACTCATCTGCCTCGCCCTGACCGAGGAGCGCGCCGACTATCTCCGCCTCCCGCCCATGTCGCATGAGAATACCTCGCGCTTCGGCACCGCCTTTACGGAGAGCATCGAGGCCCGCGATGGCGTTACCACCGGCATCTCGGCAGCCGACCGTGCGCACACCATCCGCGTCGCCATCGATTCGGCCAGCACCGCCTCCCATCTCGCCCGCCCCGGCCACGTCTTTCCGCTGCGCGCACGCAAAGGCGGCGTCCTGGTGCGCGCCGGGCAGACCGAGGCGGCGGTCGACCTGTCACGCATGGCGGGGCTCATCTCGGCCGGCGTGATCTGCGAGATCATGAACGATGACGGCACCATGGCGCGCGTCCCGGATCTGGAGAGATTCTGTGCTACCCATGGCCTGAAGATGCTGACCGTTGCGGAGATGATCCGCTACCGGCTGCGCCACGAGCGCTACATCCATCGCGTCGCCGAATCGCCGGTTCACACCCGCTATGGCGACTTCACCATGATCGCCTACGAAAGCGAAGTGAACGGCGGCGAGAGCCATCTGGCGCTGGTCCGCGGCCCCGTCGGCCAGGAACCGGATACAGGAAACACCGGGGACACACCGACACTGGTCCGCGTGCACTCCCACTGCCTGTCAGGCGACGTCTTCGGCGCCACCACCTGCGACTGCCGCGAGATGCTCGAGCGGTCGCTCGAACGCATTGCGCAGGCCGGGCGTGGCGCACTGATCTATCTGCACAACAACAGCCCCGGTTTTGAGCTGGACCGGCGCGAAGTACCGGCGCGCATCCTGCTGCACCGCGAAACCCGCGCACGCGAAATGCATCCGGACCCTGCCCATGAAGAGCGCCACCAGCGCGTGCTGCGTCAGGTCGGTATCGGCGGCCAAATCCTCGCAGACCTCAACATCCGCAAGATTCGCCTGCTCTCCAACACCCCGACGCATGTGCCCGCGCTTGAAGGCTTCGACCTGGAGATTGTCGAACAGGTACCCATCCTCGACGCAGCACCGATCAGCGCTCCGCCGCGCGTACGCTAGCAAAGCAAAACGCCACCCGAAGGGGTGGCGTCTTCATGTAACCGTACCGTGACTTACAGTGTGGACTCGATCTCGAAACCCCAGGCTTCAAGTAGTGCCTCAGGGATGTACTTGGAGTTCTTGTTACGACGCGCCCACTCCCGAAGACGAGTCGATCGCACGTACTGATCGGGGGTCAACTTGAACTCCTTCACCACCTGCTCGAACGATGTCACTGTGGGGACAACCGGGCCTATGGGCTCCGGCTTACCCCAATTCGGATTTCCGCGACGCTTTGCCATGCGCTGTTTTTCCTCGACGTGGAGTGATTCGGATCGGACTCGGCCATACACCGGCCTCGGCACATTCAGGGGCTGTGCCAACCACTTTGATCCTCAGCTATCTTAGCCGACTTTTGCATAAAAATCAATGTCAGCCAACGACTTAGACGTCATGAACGACGATAGGTAACCCCTTTCGATACATCGAACGCCAACACCTATTTTCTCGACAACAAATCCGCCTTTGCTGGTTCTGCCGCGGGCTTGGCAATCCTGCCAGTCCGCTGATTCTGCATCAAAATCAGTGCTTCCCAAATTGGGCTACAACGGAAAACGCCCTCCCTACCACGTCCGTGCGATTCACCTATGCCCAACTTGTGGATGAATCTCGTTCCACAACAGGAACCACGGAAGGTAACACCGCCGCGACGGAGTATTGCATGGACACGACTCACCGCTATCGTTTTCTGATTTACCTCGCTGCATTCATGCTGGCCATGTCCCTCTGTTTCGTGTACGCGGAACCGCTTCCCTCGCAAAATCACCTGCTCTTCCAGACTGCCCCGCAGCATGCCGGATTTCTCGCTCCCCTGGCGCAGGAGCCCACCTGGGATCCAGCAGTTCTTTCTACCGCTGCGCCTGTGGTCTCGCCCCGGTTACTGGATCAGTTGCATGGGCACCATGGATTCCTCCACCGCGCGAAGCATGCTGTGGTGCGCCCTGTACCGGCAAATGGTCAGAATGAGTCTTCCGCCCTCGGTCTGACGATCGCATCGCCATCCGCTGCGCCCAGCGTCCGCTAAAGCGCTCCTCATACTCCGCGCGGCACAACCCAAAGACTCTCCACCTCTTCTTACCCTGCAACGACCCGCCATTCAGGCGCGCGCCGTTGAGAGCGCGTAGAGTCAGGAAGAAAAAGGAGGACGACAGCATGAGCATGTTCAGGACGTGGACAGTTTTTTCGATAGGGGTAGCTGCTGGAGCAGCCGTAGCGCTGGCCTATGCGCCGCGCACCGGAGACAAGACCCGCAAACACTGGAAGCGCAAGTTTGACGACACCAGCGACTACCTCAAGGACACCGCAGACGATTTCAGCAAGCACGCCACGAAGGTCTATTCGCGCGCGCGCGATGCGGCCGACGATGTGGCCTCGCAGGCGGATACCTTCGCCCGCCGCGTCTCGAAGACCGCCAGCAAGGTCGCCGACTCCTTCTGAGCCGGCCGTCCGCGGCCTACCAGGGCGCCGCTTCCACAGCGGCTGCCTCACTGCCATCCGGACTCCCGGCACAACAGAGCCAGTTGCCAGTCGGTTGTTCAGAAACTGGCTACCATGAAGCCATGGGCAATCTCCCAGGCACGAACCCAGACACGAACAAGCTGGATGCGCAGTTCCGAAACCAGGACCGGGGCTTTGTCACCCTGATCGATGGCGCCTTCGCCGATGCTGCCATCCGAAGCGGCCCCCATCTCCTGTGCCGTCCAGGCTGCGCGCAGTGCTGTGTGGGAGTCTTTGCCATCGGGCCTGCCGACGCGCTCAGGCTCAAGCAGGGACTCTCTGCCCTGGAGCAAGCGGATCCCGAGCGCGCTCGACGCGTCGGGGCGCGCGCGGCGGCCTCTTGGCAGCGCCTCGCCCCGCAATTCCCTGGCGACTCTGTCTCCGGCCTGCTGGATGCCGACCCAGACGGCAATCCCGCCGACGGCTTCGAAGAGTTCGCCAACGAGGAACCGTGTCCGGTCCTGGATCCGGAGCACGGCACCTGCGATCTCTATGCCTCACGTCCGCAAACCTGCCGTGTCTTCGGACCACCGATTGCGAGCGGGCAAGGATATGGCGTCTGCGAACTCTGCTTCCATGGCGCGACAGTGCAGGAAGTTGCCCATGCAGCGATCACCCCGCCAGCCGAAGAGCTTTCCGCCAGCCTCGATCAGGCCGCCGTTGCTGCCGGCGCGTCCCCAGGTTCGACCATCGTCGCCTTCCTTCTGAGCACGGCATAGGTCTCCATTTCACCGGCTCAGGTCCGAAATGGAGCCGTTTCGCAGGCAGTCATCAGGAAGGAATTACCTGTTTCAGGACCGCAGCGGCTTGGAAAGAGTTGCCCGGGCCATGCGAATTTTTTTCAGCCCAAAGGCGCCAAATTCAACGATTCAAAGCCGGATTGGCAACCTATTTCGCATGAGAATCGCGCGCAGTACCCACTCGTGGTCTGAGTGTTTTCATCGGGCAATGACCACATCGATGATTACCTCTGCGAAGTCGAGGTGACTACATGGGTACCAATTCATGCTTGGCAAGTTCTTTGAGTGGTTGTACTTTTGGGAGCATCACAGCAACGCTAAATTGCTGGGAAGTCCAAAGAGGCGAGTAAAAAGTGAAACTCGACGAGAGATCTATTTACCCGAATTTGAAGCTGACAATTTATAAAACTGGAATACGCCAGAACCGCCTTGCCAAGTTGGTGGGCATTCACGAGGCATATCTCAGCAGGATCGTAAACGGAAGCCGGGAACCAGGAGATGCACTGCGTCAGGCAATCGCCTCCGCACTTCACTCCGAAGTTGACTGGCTCTTCGAACGGGAGAAGGTTGTGAGCTTCCCTGCGTTCATCCGTGAAGATCGCGCAGCTTCTTAACTCTGACGTACCGGAAACCCTGCTCTACCTTGGTTCTCCTGTTGTGCGGTGTTCTGTCGTTTGGGTCTCTGGGAAAGCAGCACGAGAGTCCAACCTCCCCTCTCCTGCTATCTGCAATTTTTTGTTGAATTTTTGTTGAATGCAGTTCTGCTCTGGTTCTCCCGCTGTGAAGCTCCGCCGGTGTTAACACGCCCATCGTGAGCTTCCAGCAGCACTTCCAATCTCCAACGATTCTGTCGACCGCGGTCTGACGTCAGCAGACGCTTGCATACGTCTCTGCGCTGACGGAGCGCCGCGCACCGTCCTCCCGAAAATCTTAGAGGCCCAGTCCGCCGTCCACGCTCAGCACCTGGCCGGTGATGAACTTCGGGCCGGTGGCGAAGAAGAGCACCGCTGCCGCCACATCTTCCGGCGTGCCATTGCGGCCCATCGGTGTCTTCTCCGCAAAGTGCTCATATGCCGGATCGACCTCGCCGTTGACGATCATTCCCGGCGCCACGCAATTCACGCTGATCTCCGGCGCCCAGGCCTTGGCCATCGTCTTGGTCAGCATGTGCAGCGCAGCCTTGGAGACACAGTAGTGCCCGTGCGTCGCCCACGGGTGCAGGCCGCCCAGCGAGCCGATGTTCACGATGCGCCCCTGCCGCTGCTTCAGCTCCGCGTGCGCGGCCTGCGCCATCAGGAACGGGCCGCGCGTGTTGGTGTTCAGCATCGCGTCCCACTGCTCGAGCGTGATGGACTCCAGCGGTTGCGTCTCGAACACGCCCGCGTTGTTCACCAGCAGATCGATCTTGCCCAGCTCGCGAATCGCCGCATCGACGGCGTCCCGCACGCAGGCCGCATCGCCAAGATCGCAATACATCGCGGCCGCCCGGACGCGATGCCGGCGGATCGCATCCACGGTAGCCAGCGCATCCCGCTCGGAGCTGCGATAGGTGATTGCTACATCGGCACCCTCCGCAGCCAGCGACAACGCCAGCTGGCGCCCTATCCGCTTCGCCGCGCCCGTCACCAGCGCGGTCTTTCCCTTCAGTGATTGCATACTTGGGATTCTATCGGCCTGCACTGGCAGTGCTGCTCATCGCGGCCCCGGAGACGGCAACCCCGACTCGCGAGTCCGCGCAGCCGTAATAGAGGAGCCAGCGCTCGTGGAACCACACCAGCCCTTCGGCAAAGGTAGTGCCCGCGGCATACTGACCGCTCTGCTCCCACGGTAGCTTTGGTTGAAAAAACGGCGTCTCCGGCCGCGCCATGAGCTTCGCTGGATCGGTTGGCTCAAAGACCGCCTGTCCCACGGAATAGGTGCCCGCTGCCAACGTTGGGTCACGAGGAAGCTCCGCGTTCTTACCGTTAGCCCCTATGGTATTCTTGCCGTTCGCGCCTGCCGCGTTTTTGCCGTTCGCGCCCGCGGCATTTTTCCCGTTAGCGCCTGCGGCATTTTTGCCGTTATAGACAAGAACGATGCCGTACTTCGTCAGCACCGGTGGGGGTCCCACCTCCGGCAAACCACTGTCGAACCGGCCCGGACGTGCCCGCATCAGCACCTTCGGCTGGCCATCCACGCCCTCCACCGGCGTCCAGTGCACCAGATCGTCCGACGTCGCCAGGTGAATCTCACCCTCGCCCCAGTACATCCAGTACTTCCCATCGAACTTTGCGGCGATGCAGCGGCCTTTTGTCACACATTCGGTGACGATTCCCGCTGACTTGTATTTGAGCGCAGCATACTTGCCCATGCCAAAGGCCGGCCCACGTTTGGTCCACGTATGGAGGTCCGGCGAAGTTGCCACGCCGACGCGATACGTTTCCCGGTTCCACTGCGTGTAGGTGATGACATATCCGCCATCCGGCGACTCGACGATCCGCGGATCTTCCGTGCCCCCGGGCCACTCGCGTGCCTGTTGGCTGTCCTTCGCGGGATAGAAGACCGGCGACGCCTCGCGGGTGAAGTGCAGACCATCCTCGCTCACCGCCAGGCCCAGCCGCGAGGTGTGCATGCCGATCTGCATCGTCCCGCTGTCGTCCTCGGCGCGATAGAGGACGTAGACCTTTCCATCGCGCACTACGGCAGCAGGATTGAAGGTATGGAGTGCCTCCCAGTGCACGGGCTTGCCGAGAATCGGATCGGTAAAAACCGACTGCGGCCGTGCCGTGATCACCGGCTGCGCATTCTCAGGACGCGTGAACGGCCCCAGCATCCACGCCTGATTCGCTTCGTTCGACTGTGAGTGGTTCACAAAGGGCGACGAAAGCAGGAACCAAACTACGGAGAGAGCAGACCATCGCATCGCAGCCACTCTACCAGCAGCATTCCCGGCCTCATCTGCTTGACGCCTTGGCGACCCGGGACTACTCTTGACCGTAGAGGCGAACAAATGGCGAAACTACAGGCCACCGCGCTCCCCCTCTTTCCCGAGCTGCCGCCACCCACCCCACCCGGTATCGCCCGCATGGCTGCGGATGCTAGTGAGGTCGATCAGGGCCATCTGGTCGAATTCCGCTCGCTTCCGGTTCGCTCCATCCTCAATCGCGTTGTCTCCAGGCGCGGGCTGCGCTTCGCCTGGGGCATCAACCCCTATCGAGGCTGCGAGTTCGCCTGCCGCTACTGCTACGCCCGCTACACCCACGAGTTCATGGAGCTCCGCAACCCGGCCGACTTCGAGCGGAAGATCTTCGTGAAGGACAATGCCGCATGGCTGCTCCGCCAGGAGCTGCGCCAGGTGCGTCCCGGCGAGGAGATCGCCATCGGCACCGCCACCGATCCCTACCAACCCATCGAGCGGCGCCTGCGCATCACCCAAAGCCTGCTGGCCGTCTTTGCCGAACAGCGCGGGCTGCACATCGGGATTGTTACCAAGTCGGTACTGATCGCGCGCGACCTCCGCTTCCTGTGCGAGATCGCACGGAACAACGAGCTGACGATCTGCATGACCATCACCACGCCCGATGCCGCGCTTGCCCGGCTGCTCGAGCCGCGCGCTCCGCGGCCCGACATCCGCTTTGCGACCGTTCGCCGCCTGCGCGAGGCCGGTCTGCGGGTCGGCATCCTCAACTCGCCGCTGTTGCCCGGCATCACCGACAGCGGCCCGGCGCTCAACCGCATGGCCGAGCTGGCCCGCCAGGCCCGAGCCTGCTTCCTTTACGCCAACCCGCTCTTCTTAAAGCCCTGTTCGAAGGAAACGTACATGGCCTTCATCCGCGAGCACTTCCCCGCGCTCGAGCCCATGTACCGCACCCGCTACGAGCGGGACGCTTTCGTCCCCAAGGCCTATGCCGAACGCTGCCGCGACCTCCTGCATGCCGCCTGCAAGAAGCATGGGCTCGGGCTGCGAAGCGCCCAGCGGGAGAAGGACGTCCTGCTCACCCGCAACGCCGGCATCCCGGCGTCGCTGCGCGAAGAGGAGAGCCAGCTCTTTCCCATCTCAGCACTCGCCGGCGTGCCACGGAAGCCACCACAAGCTGTGCGAATCGGATGAACATTGAAGGTGAGCGACCAAAGGAAGCGAAACGCGCCGCAGGCGCAATCGCCCGGACGGTCAGTCTTTAGCGGGTGATGATGACTTCGTAGAGATTGTCTTTGGCGAGGAAAAACTTGCAGCCGTTGAAGCGCTCGAAGGTCTTCTCGATGCTGCGATTGGTGAACGAGCGGCGGAGCGGGATCGGTGTGCTCTCCTGCATGTCGATGGCGTCTGTCTCGCTGATGTGATAGCGGCAATATGCCGTGTTGTCGCCGGTCTGCTTGTTGTGGAAAAGCGCCAGCACCTTGCCGCCGGGATGCATGCAGGATCGCAGGCGATCGACGGTCGGCTGCACCAGTGGCTCGGGAAGGAAGTCCAGCGTGGTCCACAGCAGCACGGCATCGAATTCGCGCCCGGTAAAGTTCAGATTATGCTGCAGAAACCCGTCTACATCGAAGACCGGGTCGCCGCCGCCCTCGGGCTTCTTCATCCATTCCGGACTCTGCGCCTCCGGCACCAGGTCTGCCATGTACACGCTGTGGCCGGCATTCGTCAGCAGATTGATGTTGGTTGGCGAGGTGGGTCCGATATCCAGGATGTACAGCCCGCTCTCGGTCAGCAGTTGCTTTCTGAGATTCGCCCAGCCGCTGGAGTGCCGTGAGGTACGCGGCCCGGTCAGCACCGTCGGCGAGTTGGATTGCGCGTCGTCCTTGGATCTCTGGAACGGGTTCTTGAACACGTAAGATCGGCGTCCCCCGGCGCCATTTGCTGCAGGTATTTGCGATGCAGGCTGCTTCTACCGCTTCTCCGGCGCTGGCTGGCCCTTTTGTGCGTTCTGTACCAGATCCACCTTGCCCTTGAAGTTTGCATTCTCCTCAATCGAAAGGCGCGCCGCCGTGAGGTCGCCGGTCAGCGTGGAACCCTGCCGCAGCTCCACTTTCCCCGAGGCGCGCACGTCTCCCTGCAGCGTCCCCACCACCACCACGTCCCGCGCGGAGACATTCGCCGACACTTTGGCGGTCTGCCCGATGGTCAGCCGGCTGTCGGTGAGCGTGATCGTGCCCTCAACCACACCATCCACTATCAAATCTTCGCTGCCATTCACTTCGCCGCGGATCTGGACTGATTTGCCGATTACCGCTGCGCCGGACTCGCCTGCCGCCATATATCACGTCTCCTGAAGAGTTCGCACCGCATCGCGCGGCGTCAAGTTCTTGAGCGAACTATAGCATTTTCGGTAGAAATGGTCGCATCAACCAGAGGTATTTGGTGAGGCGACGGATGAGACCCCACCATCGAAGTGGGTCTCACGCTGCTGGACAAAGTCGCGAATCCATAGAGCAAATCGATGGACTTACGCATATACCCAAAATGCCATCTGCGCAACCCGCCAACCGTGCCACAACTCTCCGCGTGTTCCCGCCTTCTAAGTAAAGAAAACGGGGCTGCTACAGCAAAGACACAGACATCCAAGCGGGCTGAACTCCAGGCGCAGCCGTTCTCCGGACTCGGCTGCCAAGGGTCGGCTACTCAGAATCGATCCGCCACATTCCGTGATCTGTGCTTTTTGCTTTAGTCTTGGCGCAAATCGCTGGTGAGGGCCACCACGCGCTGTTCGGGTTCAGTTGCGGCTCTACTCCCAGGAGGAAATGCTTGTCAGGAACCCCTTCGCTTCGCTGGATTCCCCTTGTTCTGCCTGCAATGCTTATCGCCGCCTTCTCGGCCCGTCTGTGTGCGCAGGAGCCGCCGCCGCAAGATCCGGTTGCCCTGGTTCGCGCCGCATCCTGGAATGAGCTTCATTCTTCCAACTCCGGACATCCCTTCCGCTTTCGCCTGCGCAAGCAGGATGAAGACGGCAGCACGACCAAGGACATCATCGAAACCAGGGATGGTGACGTCGCGCGTCTGGTCGCCGTTGATGACAAACCGCTGACGTCGGAGCGCGCCACGGCCGAACGCGAACGCCTCGACACGCTGCTTGCCCATCCGGAACTACAGGCTCACCGTCACAAGAGAGAGCAGGAGGACAGCGGCCGCTCCAACGAGATGGTGCGGCTGCTGCCCGACGCATTTCTCTATACCTATCGCGGCGTGGTCGATACCCCGAATGGTCCCGCGTGGCGCCTCAGCTTCGTGCCGAACGCCAACTTCATCCCCCCGGACCGTGAAGCGCAGGTCTACCACGGCATGGCGGGTGAACTCTGGATCGATTGCGCGCAAAAACGCATGGCGCGGCTCGACGCGCACCTCATCTCCGATGTGAACTTCGGCTGGGGTGTCATCGGACGGCTTTATAAAGGCGGCACCATCCTGGTACTCCAGAAGGATGTGGGTGAAAACCACTGGGAGACCATCCATCTCAAGCTCGACCTGACTGGCAAAATCCTGATGGTCCACAGCGTTAAGTTCCAGTCCACCGAGGACAGCTCCGATTACAAGCCGGTCAGCAACACCATGACGTACAAAGATGCGATTCATATCCTCGAAAGCGAGTGACGGATAGCGGGGAAAATCGAATTTTTGGTGAACCTCGCATCCCGCCTTCGCGTAACACTGGTGAGTAAGTGCTGAGGTGCGCATGCTTCTGAGAAATCTCCGCCAGGCTCTGCTTCGTCTTCTTCATGCCCCGCTCTTCACCGTCATCGCGATCCTGACCCTGACCCTGGGCATCGGTGCGAACACTGCCATCTTCAGCGTGGTTCAGGGCGTGCTGTTACATCCCGCCGGCGTCGAAGACCCTGGCAGCCTCGTCTCGTTTCACGCGCGCTATACGCAGCTCAATCTGCCCAGCATCGGCGTCTCCGCGCCGGATCAGGCCGACGCCGCCTCACTCTCGTCGATTGTCTCCTCTTCCGCAATGTACGACCCGCAAAGCTTCAATGCGCAGCAGGATGGCCATACGCTGCATCTGCTCGCCGCCGAGGTCACCTGGCCCTGGTTCCGCAGCTTCGGCGCGCAGCCTATCCTGGGCCGCACCTTCCAGCCTGAGGACGACCAGAAGGGCGCAGCGCGCACAGTTGTGCTCAGCTATGGCGCCTGGCAGCACCTTTTTGGTGGACAGCACGACGCCATCGGTAAATCCCTGGTGATGGACGGCCAGCCCTACCGCGTCATCGGCGTCATGCGCAGCGACTTCGACTGGCCGCGCAGCCGCGACGCGTGGGTGCCGCTCGGCCTTGCACCGGATGCGTACGCCGCTGGGGAGCGCTACAACGAGTTCTATTCGAGCGTCGTCCGTCTGCGCCCCGGCGTCTCCGTCGCACAGTTCAATGCCGCCATCGACCAGAAGCATCTCGAACAGATTCGCCGCGAAGGCTCCGGCAGCTTCGGTCAGAGCGCCGGCTGGAGCATGTTCGCGGAACCTTGGACCAACGATGCAGCCGGCGACCTGCGCAAACCCCTTATCGCCCTTTTCGCCGTCGTCGGCGGCGTGCTGCTGATCGCCTGCCTCAACGTCGCCGGCCTCTTCCTTGCGCGCGCCTCCGCGCGCGCGCGTGAACTCGCGCTTCGCATCGCGCTCGGTGCATCCCGTTCGCAGATTGCGTCGTTGTTTATCAGCGAGGTGCTGCTGCTCGCCGGCTTTGCAACCATCCTCGGAGTCTTCGCCGGTCCCTTGATCGGCCGCCTGATTCTCAGCGCCATCCCGCACGACCTCGCCGCCGGCTTCTCCGTTCACACAGACCTGCGCCTGGTGCTCGCCGCGGCGGCCATCGGTCTGCTCTCGGCGCTCTGCGCCGGCATGGCACCGGTGTGGAGCGTCCTGCGCCAAGGCCGGACATTACGGCTCACGGACGGACTCCGCACCAGCACCGGCGGCTCCGGCAAACAACGCCTTCGCGCCATCCTGGTCTCGAGCGAGATGGCCATCGCCTTCCTGCTGGTCGCGGGCACAGGCATGTTCCTTTCCAGCCTCGTTCCGTCTGCAGCAGGTCGATCCCGGCTTCCGCCCAGCCGGCGTCATGACTGGCTCGGTCACACTCACCAGCGCGCAATATCGCGACAACGAAGCGCGCCGTGCCGTCTTTGTGGACGATGTGCTCAATCGTCTTCGTCAGGAGCCGGGAGTGAAAGATGCAGCCGCCGTCTTTCCGCTCCCCTTCGGCGCCTCTATCAAACCTTCCGGCAGCTTCGAGATCGAAAATCTGCCAACGCTCCCCAACGAGCCCGGCCCGCATGCAGACAAGCGCTGGGCTACCTCCGGCTTCCTTGCTGCCATGCAAATACCGCTGTTGCGCGGCCGCTTCTTCACCAGCAGCGATACCGCCACTACGCAGCGCGTCGCGGTGATCGACGATGTTCTAGCGAAGGCATACTGGCCGCACAGCGAACCCAATCGGCAAGCGCATTCGTTTTGGCAGGCGCGACCAATGGGCGGAGATCGTCGGCATCGTCGCTCACACCCGCCGCGACTCGCTCGAGGTGGATGAGAACAAAGGTGTCGTCTACACCGCCTTCGCACAGGAACCCGTCAACGGCGTCACCTTCGTCGCGCGTTCTGCTACCGACGCCGAAAACCTGCGCATTCCGATGGTCAAGTCGGTCCAAGCTGCCGATGGCGCTGAAGCACTCTACGACGTAACGCCGCTCAGCGCGCTGGTCGACGCATCGCTCGCGCCGCGGCATCTCTTGGTTTGGATGCTCTCCCTCTTCGGCGGTCTCGCGCTCTTCCTCGCCGCCATCGGTATCTACGGCCTGCTCAGCTTCCTTGCAACCCAGCGCACGGTCGAGGTGGGCGTCCGGATGGCCCTCGGCGCGAACCGCGTGGACATCGCCTATCTCATCGCGCGGCGCATCCTTCCGCTGCTCGCCGCCGGGCTCGGAGTGGGTGTGGTGTTGGTCGTCATCGCGCAGCGCACGCTCACGCATTTCTTCGCGGCGATGTCCGGAGGCAGCGTCTCCTCCATCGCCGGCGCAGCGGTCATATTGCTGCTCGCGGCAATGGTGGCGGCTCTGCTCCCCGCACTCCGCGCCGCGCGAATGCAACCTTCGGTCGCGCTGCGCAACGAGTAGCGATCGCTATTTCTTGGTGTGGCCGATCGCGAACCGCATCCCTGCCCTGAAGGTGAGCGGCAGCGACGGATAGCCGATCGGCCCGATGTGCTGGTCGCTCACCAGGTTGTCGAGCTGCGCGTATACCCCAATCCACTGCTTCAACTGATAGCTGCCCCCGAGATCCACCTTCGCGTAAGCGGAGTCGAGATTCCGATTAGGCAGCAGCAACGAGTTATCGCCGGAAACAGTCGCCCCGCCGAGGAAGGTCGAATCGTCGCTGCGGCTGGCGAAACTTCCCTGCACCTGCAGGAACCACTTCGGGGTCGTGTATGTCACGCCGGCGAATCCTACGTGCGGTGGCCGTCGAAATGGCCGCGCACCTACCAACGGTGAAGATGAGCCGATCAGGACACCGCGGATCAGCGGATTTTCTGTAGGCTGCAGCGCGCTCGACGCAAATGACCGGTCGGTCACCCCGTCGGTGTATGTGTAGCCGCCCCTCGCGAAAATATGCGAGCTGATCTGCGACTGCATTTCCACCTCAGCCCCCTGCGCATGAAACGACAGCGAGTTCACGTCCGTCCCGAAAGAAAAGGCCTGATTCAGCGCATTGACCACCGCCTGTGGCACCCCCAGCCCCAGCAGGTCGTTCGGGCTCACAAATTCAATCTGGTTCGTGAATGAGTTATGGAAATAGTTCGCGTTCAGCAGCAGCCGCTCATTGAAAAACGTCTGTTCTACGCCCCCGTCATAACTGCGCGAATTTTCTCCACCTATTGGCGCGATATGATATTGGTTCGCAATCGGGCCGAGCCCATTCGTCTCGAGCGTATCCCTCAGCGAACCGAGTTGCGAGAAGAGGTCCGGCTCCTGAACGCCTTTCGAAAAGTTGAGTTTCAACTTCGTGCCGTGCGCAATTCCAGCGCCAGGCCTCACCGGAAAATATGCCAGCCCGACGCGCGGCTGCCCGACAGTGCCGAATAGCTCGTTCTTCTCGATGTTTCCACTCAGCGCATAAAACAACCGGTTCTTGAAGTCCCCCGCGAACTGCCCGAAGTAATCGTAATTGCCGCGCTGCAGCGTGTCGTTGGTTGGAAACAGCGGGTCGAAATCGTGATAAGCGCCGCGCTCGTTTGTGTAACGGAAGCCGAGCAGGCCAGTCAGGTGGGGCGTAAAACGATAGTCGCTTTGGAAGTACAGTTGATCGCGATTGTTCGCTGAATCGCTGGCAAGCGGATAGTCATCTGCATAATTCATCGCTGCACGGCCCGTAGCGTTATAACCGTTGGCTCCGCGGATCGTCACCGGAAGCCCGAAGTATTCGATGAAGCCAAAAACCGGAATAGGGGTACCCACCGGATACCACTGCGCCGTCTGTTCCCGCTTGCGCGTCAGCCCATACTCCACCAGGTTGTGCCAGGACTCGGTGGTTTGGTTTTCAATCGTTCCGGAAAGATAGATGTTCTGGTCGCTCTGCTTGCCATCGTTGGTCAGCGCGTTGAAGTTATATGCGCCCGGAAGGCCCACAGCCGCATTCGTGTTGCGCGCAGTCACGCGCAGCGACGTCGTCCCGCTCAGGGCGTACCCCAGATTCACCACTTCCGTATTCAGGTGGTATTCATCCTGCGGCAGCGCGTTGGAGGAACGCAGCGCATCGAAACCGCCATAGTAATCCAGCTTGCGCCATGTGCCGCCAGCCTGCACTGCATTGCGATAGGTATGAAAGTTCCCTGCATCACCCTCATACAGCAGCGAGGGAAACGAAGTGGTACCTCGCGGCGTCTCCAGATTCACCACGCCGGCTGCTGCGTCGGAGCCATATAGCGTACTGTTCGCTCCACGATAAATCTCGAAGTTCTTGATGCCCGTCGTCGCGAGCGTGCTGTAATCGAAGACGCCGCCGATATTTTCGATTGGCACGCCATCCAACACCACCCGGTTCGCCGCCGAATTGCCACCGCGCACAAAGAGCGATGTCAAGCCCCCGTACATCCCCTGTTGCACCAGGAATATTCCTGGCGATTGCCGCATCGCGTCGACCAGAATCGCGCGGTTGCGAAAATCCGGCTCTGGCACTGCCGTGATAGCGCCGCTCACCTGCGCCTGGGGCGTCGGCGTGCCGGTAGCAGTCACCACCACCTGCTGGTTGATGCGTGCCGGCTCCATCACCACGTTCTGCAGATGAGAACTCAGGACTCCGGCATAGAAGTCTGGCGTCGACATCTGGCGGAAGGTATTGCTGACGATCACGACATAGAAATGGCCGGACTGGCCGGTACGCAGCGAGTAGCTGCCGTCATTCGCGCTGTGTCCGCTGGCGACAATTTTGCCGCCCGCTATCAGCGCAAGCTGCGCGCCCGGCGACCGGCGCGCCCAGCGGATCGGTGACGCGGCCATGCACCTCCGCGGCAAAGGCAGGCGAAAGGGCGGCAGCCATCAGAAGAAATGCAGAACAAGATCGGCGCAAGCCGCGGCGTATGCGTACAGACATCAGGGTTCTCCTTCGTTCCCCTCGGAACGCGGTTCGTACAACGCACACTGGGACCGGTCTCCTGACTCGCGCGCCAGCGAATATCTTCTTCGCCGCCTGCCTGTCCCCTTCCCGGATTTTGAAAATCCAGTGGGTGGTTCATGGCATTCAGGCGCTACCGGCTCCCACCTCTTCCTTGACGGCGGAGCAGTAGCAAACGCGCATACAGTTGCGGGGCAGTGGCGGCTTTTCACCGCCTTCCCGTACATCCCAGGTGTCTTTTAAAAGTCGTTGCGGGCAGACAAATATGCTCGCAGGAGTGAGTGCTGTTCCCGAGTGTATACCGCAGCGGGGTCACTCTCCTCCGCACTCTTTCGTCACCCGCCCAGCTGTGGGCAAGCGACCAGATGAACGGTGTCTCGACATCGCCGGTAGGGAGCGTCACTGCTCGGCCTCTCTGGCCATTCGGGCAATACTCTTTCCATGGTTGCCCCTTTTCATCCACCTGCAAAGCTCGTAAGCTTCTTCTCACTCCACCATGAGCTCCGCGACCCGCACCGTATCCGCGCCCGATCCGCTCGTCTCTCCCGTTTCTTCATCCAAACGCTATCTCGCCGTCGACCTGTTGCGTGGCCTCACCATCGCCTTCATGATCCTGGTGAACGACAACGGCAGCGATCGGGCCTTCTGGGCCTTGAAGCACGCGGAATGGAATGGCTTCACTCCCACCGACCTGGTCTTTCCCACCTTCCTTTTCCTTGTCGGAGCATCCATCGTCTTCTCCACTGAGTCGCGCTTGGCACGCGGCGTCACCCGCGCCTCGCTCTTCGCCCACACCGTGCGCCGCGCCGTCATCATCTTCCTGCTCGGCCTGGTGGTGAACAGCGCCCCGTTCTTCCGCCTCTCCACCATGCGCTACTACGGCGTGCTGCCGCGCATCGCGCTGTGCTATCTCGTCATCGCCACGCTCTACATCTGGATTCGCCGGCCGGCAGGCTCTGCCGCGGGCCAGCCGATGGTGTGGGACAAGGTCGGTCTGCTCGTTGCCTGTCTCGTCGGTTATTGGATACTGATGCGCTTCGTGCCTGTACCCGGCTTCGGCATGCCCGGCCGCGACGTCCCGCTCCTCGATCATGACGGCAACATCGTCGCCTGGCTCGATCGCCAGATCTTCACCGCAAAGCACCTCTACGAAGGCACGCGCGACCCGGAGGGCCTGCTCTCGACCATCCCGGCACTCGGCACCACACTCATCGGGGTGCTTGCCGGTCTATTCCTGCGCTCTTCCACGCTCTCGGATTCGCGCAAAGCTCTCGGCCTCGCGCTCGCGGGAGTCAGCGGCGTTGTCCTCGGCCTCATCTGGAACCCCTGGTTCCCCATCAACAAGAAAATGTGGACGTCGAGCTATGTCTTCTACGCCGCCGGCTGGTCGCTGCTCATCCTCGCCGCCTTCTGGTTCCTCGTGCAGGTGCGCAAATACACGCGCGGCACATGGGTGCTGCTGGTCTTCGGCACCAACGCGATTGCGGCCTATGTCCTCTCGGAGGTCATGGCGGACTGCCTGGAGAACGTTCGTGTCGGAGACCACAGTAGCGTGCTGCATTGGACTGCCGTGCACATCGCCGCGCTCATGCCATCTTTCCCGGCGCTCGGTTCGCTGGCATATTCATTGCTCTACGTGCTGGTGTGCTGGCTGATCGTGCTACCGCTTTACCGCAAGAAGATCTTCATCAAGATTTGAGGCGGCAACCAGCAGGGCGGGATTTCGCGCGTTTGACTTAGCGCATCTCCGCCATCAGTTGCGCTCCGGCGTTCGCGCCATTGCCATTGCCCCAGTGCACCCGGCGCCCCGCCTTCTGCAGATACGCAGCGCGCGCCTGCAACAGATCGGCAAGATGTTTCCCTTCGAGGGTCGCGCCCCCGCCCAGTTGCCGCACCACCAGGCAGATCTGCGCGAAATGCTCCACCGTCTCCATCTTCATGAGCGCATCCATTACGGAGTCGCCATAGGTCACGACGCCATGGTTCGCCAGCAGCACCGCATCGTGATGCTGCAGATAAGGCGCAAGCGTCTGGCGCACCTCGCAGGTGCCCGTGGTCGCGTAAGGGGCCAGCGGAATCGTACCCAGCGTCATCACCACTTCGGAGCAGAGCGGCTGATCCAGCGCAAGACCACTGGAGGCGAAACCAGTCGCGAAGACGGGGTGCGCGTGCACCACGGCCTCCACGTCGGGACGCGCCTTGTAGATCGCCAGGTGCATGTCGATCTCGCTGGTCACATGCCGCGTCCCGGCCAGTTGATGGCCTTCCATGTCCACCACCACCAGGTCCTCCGGCCGCACCACGCGCTTGGAACAGCCGGTCGGCGTCGCCAGTACGCGGTCCCCATCCAGGCGCACGGAGACATTGCCCGATGTGCCGGGCGCAAAGCCGAGCATGTGCAGGTCTCCGCTACAGGCGGCAAGTTCCTCGCGTAGCTTTGTCTCGCAGCGGGCCGCATGGATATTGGCCGCGGTCTCGCAAACGATCGTCGTGCGGGTTTCGGTGCGCGTCTCCGGCATGTGGGTCATGGGCGTCTCGGTCATCGTAGCCTTGGGCCTCATAGGATGGTGAACGGCTGCGGTTCGGTTTGTGGCTCGGGTACGCGCTGCGTCAGCGAACGCCATCGCCGGCCAATACTATCGGATGCCTTGAAGAGGTGCCCCGCTGTCAGCGCGCCCGCCACGCGATAATGTCCCACCGCCGCCAGCCCAAGCGTGGCGATACAACCGCACTGCGAGCAATCCGGATCACCGCCAAACTGGCACGGTGTCACCTTGGTCTTCAGATCGGCGGAGACGGTGTGGGTGGTCCGGGCGAAGACACACTCCGCCGGGCTCTTCGGCGGTGTAGCAATCTCGCGAATGACGGCTTCCGGCATGTCCAGCGAAGGATATAGCACGCGGAGCCGCAAGAGTTCATCCATTACTTCACGCCGCTGCACCGGAGTAAGTATCTCCGGTCCCGTGGCTCCCCGCTGGGGCGTAAACAGGCTGAACCAGACCTTCCGGATCTCCGGCTGTGGCGTCCAGAACTTCAGGAATGCCTCAAGATATCCCGGACGCGAGGCAATGTTTCCCGTGATGGTGCAGTGAATCGTCACCCGGCTGCCGGCAATGCTCTTCAGGATGCGCTCATACGTAGCCGGCTTGCGCCGCTCGTCGTGCTCCGGCTGCAAGCCATCGATGGAAACCACAACGTTTAGGCGCTCGAAGCGCGACCATTCCGGGGGAATCCGCCGGAACGCACTGGTCACCACCTGTGTATGGATGCCGCGCGCCTCCATACCGGGCAGGATCGCTTCCAGCTCCCGATAGCGCACCAGCGGGTCGCCGCCCACCAGCGATACATGTAGCGGCTGATACTCGTCAGCCAGTGCCAGTACGCGGCGCACCAGCTCGTCGCCGCGGAAGTCAGAGAGCTGGCGAAGCTGCTGCGTACCCCCGAGGTGCGCCTCGTCGAACGCATAGCATCCCGGGCAACGCAGCGGGCATTCCTTGGTGATTTCGATGGACAGCGAGGGACGGCGCCCGGAAAGAATGCCCCGCCATGCGTGAAGTACTTCGGATGTTTTCATCTTGCCTCTTGCCGGCATCGATAGATCTAAAAGCCGATGGCGAACCAATTCGCGTTCTCGAGCAGGAGTTGTGTGACCGGCGTTGCATGGATCTTGCGTCAACGCGATCGCTTCGTGGCACAGGGAAAATCAGATCCGCAGCGGACTTGGCATGCGGGAACCGGAAGTCGAGGCTGGATCATCCAACCTTTGAGATCGCGCTGCTGTGCTCGTCCCTGTCAGCGGCGAAGACTTCCGCCGGGCGAGCGCAGGCCGTGTGGCGTCTCCGTATGAGCCGGTCATAGCGGCGGCTACTGGTTGCATCATCAGCGGTCGCATCATTCTGCCGCTCATCGACAGCACCACCATGGCAGCGAATAGCAGAGCCGCCAGCAGATTGAACTCCACATCCTGACCACCGCGCAGAAAGTGATCCCAGTTGCACAGGTGTTCGGTCACCGGCATGACCAGGACGAGCAGCGTGGTCAGCAGAACGAGAAGGCGGCCCACCGGCCGGGTCCACTGGCCCAAATCCCTCGTCCATCCCCGATACCACAGGTTACAGATGGCTCCCAAATGCGCCCTCACATCATCGCCGGCATCCACCGGCGTCATCGAACCATGATCAAGCGTGACACACTCGGCATGGCATGTCGAGCCGCTGAAGAAGTTCGCGCATTGGATTGTGCCGTTCGTGATGAGAGAAGATTAGAATCCTCTTCGATCCGGGGTTCCGCTGTCGCCCGGGAAATGGAGCAACGCTGTGGGTGGAGAACAAGAATGCAATCTCTTCTGCTATCGCCTACAGGACTCGACCCTTTTTTTGAGTTTGTTCCAGACACTATTTGTCGGACCGGTCGGGGGAATGGCATATGACAACACCGAGGATCTGACCAACGAGTTGGGCCGCCTCGGAGTCTCGGCGCTGATCAGACTGCAATCGTCAACATGAACCCGAATGGGGAGTTATGTGATTTCGAAAATAGAAGTCCCTGAGTCCAATACTCAAGCATTCGGAATCCCTCTTCACGATGGTGATATGCCCGATGAGTCCAACGACATTGTGATCACCGTGTCCAGGCGAATCCTCTTGTCGTCGATGTTCTTCTGAACGATCGTAAGCGTGGGCACGCGAAATGGAACCCGCTCAAGGACTGCCTCGCGTCCTACACGTCTAGTCCGGGCGGGTCAGCCGGATATACAGCGGCGCAGCTAAACCAGATCGAAACGGATCTCAAGGGATCGGCTGGAATCTCGACACTCGCTCCGAGCAACGGTCCGAAGGTGCGATTGTGGGATGTATAAGAAGAATCGGCCCTAGCCAAACGACGAAATTGCCCGAGGCTGTTCGGCGGGAGACTGCGATCTTCGGGTATGTCGCTGGCTGCGCTCCTCAGCCGGGCGCAGACGACAGACTACAACGCGGCGCTCGAGTTGCGAGACGAAGTATCGATTCGGATACCATGAACTCAAGGCCCGGATGGCGAAATCGGCAGACGCAGCGGACTTAAAATCCGCGGGCCGGAAACGGCTGTGGGGGTTCAAGTCCCCCTCCGGGCACCAAACTGCATGGCATCTCGCGACCAAGGCAGTTTTGGGTCGAGTCGCCAAGTAAAGTTGCAAAATCGGGGCTCGCCGTCGAAACTGAGTCGGCTATGTGCTTCGTTCGCCGCGTTGTCGTTCTCGTCTGCGCCAGCTTCCTGGCATGTTTGCCCGCGGCTGCTTCGAATTTGGTTACGGGCAACGGCTTTGGATTCGCGGTGGTGTCGCCGAGCACCGCCACGGTGACCAAGTTCTACGCGCATCCGTATAGCTTTGCCCGGCCTGACCCTCAAAATCCTCTGAGCGAAGGGATTGAGACCGCCAATTTCATCAAGAGCCTCGGCTGGAGCGACGGAACCGCACACGGCGCATCGGCAGAGTATGAGAATGATTCGAGCGTCATCCACGTGCGCTGCAGTGCAGGCGAGGGCCTTTTCTTCATGCCCTTCGGTCTGCGGCGAACGGCTCTCATTGTGAGTTGGAATCCCGGTTCTGCGGGCGCCTCACGCGACGGTTTGCACGTGGAATGGAACCGGCCGCTCTCCTCTCAAAAACTTGTACGGATGTACGGGACCGAGATGCATCTGCTGAAGTTCGATGGGATTGAGGAGTCTTTGCTGCTCATACCGTTGGGACCGGCACGCCCTGGAACAGCACAAAACCAACAACCCCTGGCAACAAGCAAGGCTTGGGCTTTGATCTCCATCGAAAGCGATAGTGAGCTGGATGCGACGATTCGCGAATTCAATCACTGGCGGGCGGGGCTCGCGCCACAGGCATTGGCGCAGCGGGAGATTGCTGAGTTTGAGCGCTGGCGGGTCAAGCCGCCAGTACTTTTCACTGGAGACAAAGAGCGGCATCTGTGGCGTCAAAGCGAAGTCCTTCTCCGCATGGCGCAATGCCGGGAGCCCGACCATCCCGGGCGGTACGGTAATGGGCTCATCGTGGCCAGTCTTCCTGATGGTGCGTGGTTCATGCCGTGGGTGCGCGACATGGCTTACGCGGCAGTTGCGCTCGCGCGCATGGGGCATAGAGACGAGGCACGTGCCGCGCTGCTGGCTTACTTCAACGCGCGACCCACGGGAAAGATGCGTCCGGAAACGGGAGGCGCCAACTACCAGATCTCAGTTGTCCGCTATTTCGGGGATGGCGCAGAAGAGCCTTTCTTCACAAATGAAGGCAACACCAATATTGAGTTCGACAATTGGGGGCTTGCGCTGTGGGTGCTGGGTGAGTACATGCAGCGATACAACGATGATGCGTTGCTGGGGGCATCCACATATCGCGGCCGCTTATATGAGAGCGCCCGGGACTATGTCGTGAAACCGCTGCTGGCAAACACGGAAAAGTACGATCAGGGCTTGATTGTCGATGCCGATACTTCGATCTGGGAGGAGCACCAGAAAGACAAGAAGCATTTCGCCTTCTCCACGGCTATGGCGATCGTGGGACTGCGAGACTTCGCCGAAATAGCGGGACGTGAGGGCGACAAATCTACACAAGCTGATCTCTTGAAGAAGGTAGTCCTATTGCAGAAAGGACTCGATGCCGCCTTCGTCCGGGATGGAAAACTACACGGAACGCTGGAACCGGGTGTGAAGAACGATATCGACGGCGCCGTGCTACCGATTATCAATTTCGGAATCGTGACAGATCCCTCGATTGTGCACGACACAATCGAGAGAATGGAACTCCTGAAGGTGAGTTCCGGCGGCTACCGGCGCGTCCGCAGCACGTACACGGATCCGTCCATTTATGAGTACTGGTACGAGAGGCAGGAATTCCTCTTTGTCGACTTCAGTCTTGCTGAAGTCTATCGGCGGCTAGGAAGGAACGCCGAGGCGGCTGCTATCCTGAAACGCATCGTCGACAAATCTGCCGCCGACCACAACGTCATCCCCGAAATGTATGTTTCCCTTCCTTGCAAACTATTCCCTGGCAAAATAGGCGACCCCACGGGTGCCATGCCGATGGTCGGGTACGGCGCGGGAGTGTATATCCTGGATCTTTTGCAGCGGGCAGAATTGGAGCGCCAAAGCTGACTCGGCTACTACTCGGTACGCCTAATTAATCGTGCGGTTTTGCCTGGTCTCGCGCGTTTCCCCGCAAGGATTCGGAGTAGTTTGTCACGCGAAGACAAGAACTGGACATGCTCACGAAAATCTTGCCCTGCATCGACAAAGCTTAATCGATGCGAAAAAACCCTTGTCTCCGCCAAAGACAGTATGTTCAGATTCGTTTTGAATTCCATTGAATTAACTTCTGCCTAAGTAAGGCCTGGGGCTCGGAAAATAAGCGGAGATATCGATTCGGCCCGTCCGCAAGATATCCCTTCTCCTTCTCGTCCTTGGCTAAAGTACCTTCTGACTCTGGTTCCGGTGTACTTCCCCGCAGTTTCAGAAGCACGTAAATGAGGTTGTCGAGCCTTCCCCAAAGACGCATCGTGTCTTCCCGCTCAGACTGGCCCGCATGAATCTGCGATCTCCCGCGATTACGGCGAAGGGTACGGGCCTCATTGACAATCTCTTGAAGCAAAAAGGCAGATGTGAAATTTTTCATCCGAGCAGTTTTGACTCTCTTCATCTTTGCGGCGCCCGTTTTCGCGGGGAGTCCAACCATTCCATCTAACGCTAAGTCGTCGGGCGATCTGAACGGTTCAGGCCGCTGGGAGTGGAACCACGACAAAGGCACCCCCGGCACGTCTGTCGGATATAGCTCCTATCCGGTGGGTAATCCGTCCTTGGACGGAAGGTCGAGGGAGTTCGCCGTATCGTACTGGCACTACGGCGGGGAGATTTATCACCTCACCTTCGGCAACGATAGATATGCCACGCATTTCATCTACGATACGTATATCTATCTCGACGATCCGTCACAGGTACAAAATCTGGAGATGGATGTGAACCAGGTTATGTCCGACGGTAAGACGGTCATCCTCGGCACCCAGTGTTCCAGTATCTCGAAGACATGGGATTACGTCTACGAGACGAGCAATAAGCCTCACTGGCACGGGAGCAATATTCCCTGCAATCCCAGAACCTGGGCGGCAAATAAGTGGCACCACGTCCAGATTGCCATGCATCGCGGCAGCACTGGTGTTGTGACACATGACTGGGTGAATTTTGATGGAGCCGTCCACGAGTTTAAAGACGCGACCGCACCTGCGGCCTTATCTTTGCACTGGGCGGAAGGTGATCTTATTCTGAACTTTCAACTCGACGGCGAGAATTCGGGCAACGGGTCGATTAAGGGCTATTTCGACAAGCTCACCGTCTATCGCTATTGAGATAACGCGTTCCAAATGATGTCTCGGACGTTTCCAGGACGGCCGTGCTTCCGCAGGTATTGAGTTTCATCGCTTGTCGGTGCAGGCTGCCTCGCAAATAGCGTGGGCTACATAACCCGCCGCGGTTGCGAAGGCGCTTCCACTTGCGACATCTGCCGTTGTTGGGTTTAGACCTTCCGCAACGATGCCGCCGTCCCACGGGCTATCGCGCAGCACCTTCATGGCGCGTTCTCTTCCCTGTTTCAACAATAGGTGATCGGCAATTGCCCAGGAGGTCGTGGAGGGCACGCGATAGCTGCCCGGCAGGCCGTAGGGCTGATCGGCGTACGCATATTTGTAATTCGCCGAATGCAACCAGGCGTAGGTGCGCTCGAAGACGGGATCGTTCTCCGGCACGAACCCAAGCGCGGGCAGGCGCATCAGCGAACCCGGTGGTATCTCGACGAAGAGCGGCGAGGTGCCGTCGGTGGCTGCGGCGAAGATCGTGCCCGTCGAACCGGGTGGCCCGGGCGCGACGCAATGTTTCAGGATGGCGTCCTTCAGCGAAGCCGCGCGCTGCGTCAGTTCACGCGCCTGGTCGGGCTCCTTTAGCCGATCGAAGAGCGCAGCCATATCGAGCAGTGCGCGCCAGGTGAGCACATTGTCGTAGGTCAAATACGGGCGCTTCTGATACTCGTCCTGCGAATCCTGTAGCGAAGTGTAGAGGCCGATAGATGCGTCATACCGTAAGGCGAGTCGGTCGCGGAGCAGACTGAGCGCATCCCGATGTGTTTCGAGGAACGCGGTGTCGTTGGTCTTCGCGATGTAAGACGCTAGGGCGACGATGGGCGCATCGGCTTCATCAAGCTGGAAGCCATCTTCAAGAGCGGTCCCGTTGATGAAGCGGCTATGCGTTCCTGTGTTGCGCAACTGGATGGTCAGCGCATAGTCCAGGGCTTCGCGTGCGATTGTCGCATCTGTGTCCAGCAATCCGGGAAAACTCCACAACATCGCGTCGCGATCCCAGTAGGCCGCGGAGACGTAGTAGCGCGGACTGCGCGACGTCATGCCGACGAACTGCTCCGTGTCGATGGTGCGCCCCCATGCATAAAGTGTGGTGAAGAGCAGGTTGCGATTCATCAGGAGATCGAGTTTGGCGTCGCCAGTGGTGCGGGTGTGTTTCGCGCACCACGCAGCCGTCTCGGCGATCAGGGCGTCGGCGCCTTCGCGGTCCAGCTTCTCGCGCAGCGCCTTGGCGTTGTGCGGCGCGCTGAACTCCTCGATCCCCGCGCCAATCACGTAGAGCGCCTCCACCTGCTGGCCCGGCTGGAGGGTCTGCGCTCTTTCCGCATCGACGGTTGGAGCGAGGACGTTATTCGGCGGCAACGTAATCACGCCCTCCGAGCCGGGATGCACCAGAGACCACGCGAAATCAGTGTC
This sequence comes from uncultured Acidobacteriaceae bacterium, assembly GCA_963815025.1. Classification (GTDB taxonomy): domain Bacteria; phylum Acidobacteriota; class Terriglobia; order Terriglobales; family Acidobacteriaceae; genus KBS-83. The sequence goes on from CAWFFD010000004.1 coordinate 1,267,621, forward strand.
CATGGTGGAGAAGCTGAACACCTCGCCATCTGCAACCCAAGGCGCGAGGCCCGCGGTGAGATTGCCCTTCAGCGGCACCGGCGTGTAGGTGACACGGCTGAGCGAGCCCCAGGACGCCTGCACGCCGAGCTTCGCGTCCACGGCCTGCTGCCGGCGATTGGTCATGGTGAGACGCAGGAAGGCGGCGCGCGCATCAGGCGGAGCGCACCATGTAAGAGTCAGGTCGAGACCGTCGGCGCTCTGATGGGCAACGGGCGTCCAGTACTCGACGAGGCTCCAGTCGGGATTGTGCAACGATATGGATTTGCCATCGGCCGTGAACGAAGGCGTGATGACCGGCGAACCAGCCGCGCCTGCGACCTGCAGCAGTCCGCGATGCTGCATAGAGAGCACGTTGAAGGTGCCCAGCGCGCCATCGGAGGCGCGGATGTCCGGCAACGAGATCCATTCGTTGCCCGTGGGCAGCACATCGGTGGGCTGTAGGTGCAGTTGCGTCGTATGGATCTCGGCGTTCGCCGCAATGGTGAGCAGGCAATAGCACATCGCAATGCCTAGGATTCCGCGCCACACTTTAGGGGAGTGTGTTCTCCCTCGATCGCTCATCTGGCTCTCCCGAGATCACAGAATTCGGTGACCCCAGCGTACAACGCCGCTGGATTTGCGCGGGAGCCGGGACTATTCCATCCCTTTGGCTGCGTCGGCGGTCGAGGCCTTGGTGGCCGTGGTGGGCGCTTTCGTGGCCGTACGATGCGCCGCCAGATCGCGGTAGATCATCTCGTTGCGTACGATTCCCTGTACATATTCGCGCGTCTCGGTGAACGGAATCGACTCCACGAACTCGTCCATGCCGTGAAACGGTGCGCCGGACCTCCAGTCCACTACGCGGTCGTCACCGGCGTTGTAGGCGGCGAAGGCGTACTCGGGCTTGTCGTCGAATTTGTCGAGTGTCTGGCGCAGATATTTGGTTCCCAGCTTGATGTTGACGACCGGATCCAAAAGCTCATTGTGGTCAAAGTGGCGAATGCCATCCTTGTGCGCCATCTCCGCGCCGACCCTGGGCAACAACTGCATCAGCCCCCAGGCATTGGCATAGGAGACCACAGTCGGATTGAACTCTGACTCCTGGCGGATCAGCGACGCCACCATGAAGGGATCGAGACTGTTCTTCGCAGACTCGCTTTCGATGGTGCTCCAGTACGGTTCGGGAAAGAGAATGTGCCAGTATGCGAGCGGAATTGATTCGATGGGCGCCGAGGTGTAGAACGGCAGCGCGCGCTTCATCACGCGCATGGCCTTCGCGTCCTCGCCATAGGAGTGGTAGATCTCCGCTTCCGCGAAGGCGCCCCATTCGTCGCTGCCCTCGGCGGCCTGGATCTCCGGCGCGATGTATTCGTTCAAGCCGGCGTTGGCCAGCAGCTTCGCGCGCACCACATGTGGATCGTCTTCGGGCACGGCATCGGTGAGCGCCGGTATGGTGGGGGGCTGGATGCCGTCGAGCTCGGGTGCATCGGCAGGCTTCACATCGCCCAGCTCACGAAGTCTCTCTGTGGCCTGTTGGGCGTAGTAGTAGTGCAGGTAGGTGTCTTTCACCACCAGGTAGTATGCGGCGGCTTTGGCCGGCTCATGCTCCTGATCCTGGTAGATCCGCGCCCGCCAGTAGATGGCGCTGGGAATCTCCTTGCCGCCGGGATAGCGCGCGATCTGCTCGTCAAAGAGACCCGCGGCGTCCGAGTACTTTTCCAGCCGGTAATCGAGCCACGCGGCGCGCCAATGTGCGCTGGGCGCATAGTCCGAGCACGGACCGGTAGCACCCTTGCATACGGTTGGGAAGCGCTGTATCAGCTCGGTGTAATAGGCCGCGGCCGATGGGAAATCCTTGCGCAGAAGGTACATGTTGCCGGAGGTGTAGAGGGCCTCGGCCAGCCAGGGGCTTTGCGGAAAGCGCTGTTCCATCTGGGTAACGTTGGCCTGCTGCTCGTTCACGTCGCCGCGGTCGCGCGCCAGTTCGGTCAGGAGATAGAGACGGCGCGCGCCGGCCTCGTTGTTGCTGTCGGGCAGCGCAGCGATCTGCTGCCGGTAGGCGCGCTTCAGCTTGTAATCGCAGGCTGCGGCGGCTACCAACAGACGGTCATGCTGCTCGGCATCCTGAACGCCGGGGTCCGCAGCGAGGGCGCGGTAGTCGTCATACGCCTCGTTGTAGCGGGAAGCAGCATAGAGCGCGTTGGCATGATGTTCCCGCTCGGCGACGGTCAGGGATGCATTGGAGCCCATGCTCTGCAGTTGCGTCTTCGCCTGCGCAGCCTCCGGGCTGAGCGGGAAACCGAGATAGACATGGCGAAAAGTTCTAGCCGCGGCGGTCGGATCGCCGGCAATCTGCTGCGCGCGCGCCACTGCCAGCAGGTAGTCGGGCTTGTCCGCATAGGGCTCGGAAGCATGCTCGCTGAGCTCATGTAGAGCCGTCTGCGGATCGCCCTGCTGGATAGAAAGGTTGGCGATGAGCACCGGCATCTGCGGTACGAAGACACTATCCGGATACTTGGTGGCAAAGCTGTTCAACAACGTCTCTGCCTGCGGAAGCTGATTCGACTGTATCTCCGCCTGCGCGGTCAGATATGCGGCGTAGTCGTCCAGAGCGCTACCCGATGTATCGGCATGGGTGAGGGCGGTGATGGCCTCGGGAAAGCGGCGATCCAGCAGATAGGCGTGGCCAAGCGACACATAGGCGGCCGCGGCTGCATCGCCGGTATGGGTTTGCGCATAGTGCGTGACCCCTTCGTAGGCAGCCGGGGTGCGATTCTGCGCCAGTTGCTGGGCCATGGACCGTAGCTGCGAGGAGGCAACAAAGGCGCGTTGCAGTCTGCGGCTGCGGGCGATACTCTTCGCGGTTCTGCGGGAGCGGCGGGTACGGGCGTGGCGGACGTGCGCCGGAGCCCGGCGAGCGCGGCCGGTGTGATGAACAGTTTTGCCACTATGCGCCGAACTCGGACCGGCTTGGTGGGCCGGGGCGTGTTTCTTGGGCGGGGCAGTTTGGCCCAGTACGGGGATGGCAACAGAGAGCATTACCAGGGCAATGCAGCAGCCGTCACTCAAAATCGAACGCAGGAATGACAATTCAGGAACCTCAATGAGCAATCGACTCTGCCTCAAAGACTAAGCGGAGTGTTGATTGGTTTGCTATCAAACGTTCGTGGGAGTAGCCGAGTCAGTAACTTACAGATTTGACGAAAGAGCCAAAAGTCAAAGAAAGCCCAAACAGGACTGGTACTCGACCCAGGGCCTGCCCTCGCGTCCAGCGACTCCCTTCCCTGGAAGAGAACTTGGCGTCTCGACTGAGATTGGCGAAGCCGCTGGACTCAGCAACCTCAAGCAATCAGCGAAGTACGGGATCGCGCATCAAGATTCGCACTCTTTGGGTTTCCGCTCTTTGGACTCGCCGGTGAAGCGACAGCGGCGCGGAGCCCGAGCCCCCCTCTGCGCATCACGAACGCGAAGAGCGGTTGATTCATCTGCCGGTCTAGGTGGAGGCCACTTGATTCCGCCCGGAGAACTTGGCCGAGTACAGTGCCTGATCCGCCGACCTCATCAGATCGATCGGAACCTCGCCATCCAGTGGCACCCGGACTGCAACTCCGATGCTGACTGTCTGTACGCCGTATGGACTGGACGAGTGCGCCAGAGAGAGTTCTTCGATGGAGAGCCTAATCTCCTCAGCGACCTCTTCAGCATGGAGCTGCGTGGTGTCGGGCAGGATCACGGCGAACTCTTCGCCGCCGATTCGCGCTGCGATCCCATTGGTCCCGTCCACAACTCCGGCGACAACTCGGGCAATCGAACGCAGACATGCATCTCCGCCGAGGTGACCGACGTCGTCGTTATATTGCTTGAAAAGATCGGCATCGAGTATGAGAAGTGCCAGTCGTTTGCCGCTGGAGGAAGCATCCGTCCACGCATTCTCGAGCCGAAGATTAAAGGCGCGCCGATTCGGCAGGCCGGTCAACTCGTCCACATGGGCCAGATTGCGGTATCTAGCTTCGCTCGCGCTGAGGGAGTTCTTGAGCTCCTCCTTCTCCTCGAGTAGCGCCGCAACGGGGAACATTGTGAAAATTGCGACCGCCGCAAAAAGTTGAGCAATAACGATGCGATGCAAGAGTTGATGCTCGCCGGAGATAAGCATCAGCGGCCCTTGTCCTTTTACGGTGAAGGCAATGGCCATGAGGGTGACGAGGAGAATGTCGACTACAGTACCGGGCAGACCCAGGCGAAACGCCACTAGCAGCAACGTCGGAAACATGCAGAAGATCAGGGGATCCTGGCTGTGCGTGAAAACCAGCGCAGTGACAACTACTGGAACGGAAAGAACGAGCAGCGTATTGCCCAGTCGTCTGCGCTCAAACATTGAGAAGAAGGCCGGCCGTTGCACCATGATGACCAGCGGCGCCAGGACGGCCATGCCCAGCATGTCTCCGAGATACCAGGTCCGAAACATCTGCCACCACGGAGGCCCGGGAAACATGACCAAGGTCCACCAGGCTCCGAGCGCACTGCTTAGGGCCGTCGCCCCCAGAACAGAGATGAGTAGAAAGCCGACGAGCGACCTGCGCTTGGAAAGATCAAGTGGTGAGTCGAACCATAGGGTGAGTAGGAGGGCGGAGGTGACGACCTCGATGGAGTTCGCAAGCGAAACGCCAATCGCGACCCGGAACGGATCGCCGTAGAAAAGGTCGGCTACTGTGTCCGCGGTAAGCCCAGTTAGGAAGTAGGCCAGCCATAGGCGTCTCGGTTGAGTGATGAGCAGACCGAAAATTAGGCCGTTGGATAGCCAGATCGTAGCGACGCCTTCTGACTGACGAGACAGCACGATGCCCAGCCAGGAACAAAGGGTGGCGAGCGCGAAGACCCACGAGAGGCGGAGCAGGCTGGCGCGGGTCCAGGCGTCGCGCCGCCTGAATCCCTGCCAGATCGGCCCCCAAAGACTAGCCCCATCAGCCGCAGGCTCAGCGGCAGATGTGGAGAGATCCCCAGGTAACAGGATCGTGTCTTGTGAGGCTTTCGCAGCGGGAGAGGAGAAGTTCACCAAGGGGCAGGTCGTCCTTTAAGAGCATCTGATCTGATGGAGGCATTCCTAAACGATGAGGTTCGCTTGCAGGCTGAGAGTTTACCGTTCTTGCTGCCACATGCAAAGAAGATTGATGATCTGACGAAGGCTAAGTTGGCCGTTTCGCGCAAGTATGATGTCTGCGAAACAAAGAGGCCATATTCTGCGAAGGGATAAAGGACATGGCAAAGAAAGTGGCTGAGGTATTCATTGAAACCCTGGTGAAGGCCGGCGTGAAGCGTGTTTACGGCGTGGTCGGTGATTCCCTGAACGGATTGACCGATGTGATCCGGAAGAATAAGCAAATCGAATGGCTGCACGTGAGGCATGAAGAGGTAGCCGCATTTGCCGCCGGAGCGGAGGCACATCTCACGGGAGAGATCGCTGTGTGCGCCGGCAGTTGCGGGCCGGGCAATCTTCACCTCATCAATGGTCTGTTCGATTGTCATCGCAATCGTGTGCCGGTGCTCGCGATTGCAGCGCAGATTCCGAGTTATGAGATAGGAAGCAGCTACTTTCAGGAGACGCATCCTGAGCACCTGTTCAAGGATTGCAGCTATTACTGCGAACTGGTTTCGCAAGCCGAACAGATGCCGAGGGTGCTGGGAATCGCCATGCGCACTGCCCTGCTCAGGCGCGGCGTGGCCGTGGTTGTAATTCCCGGAGATGTGGCACTGCGCGAGTGTTTGGCAGGGGCACTTTCGCTCGGCATCGAGGATTCAGCATCCTTGCTATTCCCATCGGACGATGAACTTCGCACGGCCGCTGAAATTCTCAACGGCGCGCGCAAGGTCACCATTCTCGGTGGCGCCGGTTGTGAAGGCGCTCATGCGGAGCTGATTGCGGCGGCCGAGCGGTTGAAGGCGCCGATCGTTCACGCGCTGCGCGGCAAGGAGTTTATCGAATACGACAATCCTTATGACGTCGGAATGACCGGACTGCTCGGTTTTTCTTCCGGCTATCACGCCATGATGAACTGCGACGCGTTGCTGATGCTGGGAACGGATTTCCCCTATCAGCAGTTTTTTCCGAAGAACGCGAAGATCATTCAGGTGGATCGGCTCGGCGAGCAGATTGGACGTCGTACTCCGGTGGATCTGGGTCTGATCGGCAATGTGAAGGATACGCTGGAGGTGCTAACTCCGCTGATCGAGAGCAAGACTGACCGTTCGTACCTCGATCTATGCCTCGGCCATTACAAGGATGCACGCAAGAGCCTCGATGATCTTGCCGTGGGTGAGCCGGGCCGAACCCCGATCCATCCCCAATATGTAGCCAAGGTGCTGGATGAACTCGCGACAGACGATGCAGTGTTTACCTGCGACGTAGGTACGCCGACGGTGTGGGCCGCGCGCTATCTCCACATGAACGGAAAGCGCAGATTGCTGGGCTCCTTTAGCCATGGTTCGATGGCGAATGCTCTGCCACAAGCTATCGGCGTGCAGGCCAGCTATCCCGGGCGGCAGGTCATCACCCTCTCCGGCGATGGTGGGTTGGCGATGCTGCTCGGTGACCTCCTGACGCTCCGCCAGCTCAAGCTGCCGGTGAAGCTGGTGGTCTTTAATAACAGCTCTCTGGGCTTTGTGGAGCTGGAGATGAAGGCGGCCGGACTGGTCGACTACGGCACAGATCTGGTCAACCCAAACTTTGCCAAGCTGGCTGAGTCAGCGGATATCTTCGGCGTTCGCGTGGAAAAGCCCGAAGAGCTGCGTCCGGCGCTGACCAAAGCGCTGGCGCACAACGGTCCGGCTTTAGTGGAGGTGCTGGTGAATCGGCAAGAGCTGTCAATGCCGCCCACCATCAGCCTGGAACAAGCTCTCGGCTTCAGCCTCTACATGATCCGCGCCGTGCTGAGCGGCCGCGGCGACGAAGTCATCGACCTCGCCAGGACCAACCTCATGCGCTAACCACACCAAATTCGGACCTTGGAGGGACGCAATGAATGAGCAATTGACAATGGCCAGCCAACAGCCTCTTCAGGTTTCGCTCTCTGGATTTAACCTGATCAACTCTCCGCGCCTCAATAAGGGGACAGCCTTCACTGATCACGAACGGGACGTCTTTGACCTGCACGGTCTATTGCCGCCGCACGTCGGAAGCCTCGATGAACAAATCGAGCGCAGGATGGAGGTCCTGCGGGCCCAGCCCAATGCCTTCAGTAAGTACAGCTTTCTACGCGATCTGCAAGACACGAATGAGACGCTGCTTTATGCACTGCTGGTCCGCAATATCGAAGAGATGCTCCCGTTGGTGTATACGCCGACTGTGGGTGAGGGCTGCCAACGTTTCAGTGAAATCTGGAGAAAGCCGCGCGGTTTGTTTCTCAGCTATCCGAATAAAGACCGCATCGAACAGATCCTGAATCATCCTCGTTATGACGATGTGAAATGCATCGTGGTCAGCGACGGGGAACGCATCCTTGGGCTCGGTGATCAAGGCGCGGGAGGCATGGGTATCCCGATCGGAAAGATGGCCCTTTACACCGCATTGGGTGGAATTCATCCGGAGCATTGTCTTCCTATTCTGCTCGACGTAGGGACAGACAACGAAGACAGGCTGAAGAGCCCTCTCTACATCGGGTGGAAGCAACACCGGGTCCGCGGCAAAGAGTATGACGCTTTTGTCGATCTTTTTGTAAGTAGCGTAAAGAGACGCTGGCCGCACGTCCTTCTGCAATGGGAGGACTTTGCCGGCTCCAATGCCGCCCGATTCCTGGCACGTTATAGAGACGATCTATGCACGTTCAATGACGACATTCAGGGGACAGCAGCTGTTGCTACCGCGACGTTGATCTCTGCGATCAATGTAACGGGCGTTCCGTTGGAGCAGCAGAAGATCGCCATGGTTGGCTTCGGAAGCGCAGGTATTGGCATCACCAGTCTGCTTGCGCAGTTTATGCAGGACAAAGGTCTCACCGAAGCGGAAGCGCGCAATCGCTTTTATGCCATCGACCGCTACGGCCTGATCACAGAGCATGGCAAAGATGTACGGCCCGAGCAGGTACCCTACGCGCGCAAAGAACAAGAAGTACAAGGGTGGAAGCAGCCGAGCGGGGAGATCAACCTGCTCGACGTGGTCCGTCATGCAAGACCCTCAGTCCTCATCGGAGTCTCCGGCCAGCCGGGAGCCTTCACTGAAGACGCGGTGCGGGAGATGGCAAAGTATTCGCAGCGGCCCGTCATCTTTCCACTTTCCAATCCAACCTCACGCAGCGAAGCGACGGCTCAAGACTTGATGGATTGGACAGAGGGCAGAGCGCTGATCGGCACTGGCAGTCCGTTCGAGCCAGTGAATGTTGGTGGGAAAAAGATCTCCGTCACTCAGACGAATAACTCGTACATATTTCCCGGTCTTGCGCTTGGGATCCTCGCCTCCAAGGCCAAACGCGTCACTGACACGATGGTCAAGGCCGCCGCTGAGGAGCTGGTTCGTCATCTGCCCACACAAAAAGACAAGCGGGCAGGCCTGCTTCCGCCCCTTGCGGGAGCCCGTCAGCTCGGCCGCATGATCGGGCAAGCAGTAGGCAGACAGGCCCTGCTAGATAGGCAAGCACAGGTTGCCGACGAAGAGGCGCTGGAGCGCGAACTCGAGGCGAATATTTGGGAACCGGTCTACGTGCCGTACGAACGCAAGAAACGGTGAAAGGAGGAGAATGGGGCGCCCGGGGTGGGCCCGCCGGGCGGTTCTTAAGCGATTCGGGCGACGTTTCGTACTCAAAAAGAAGTCGATATTCGTTCGTGGCTGTCTATCCGGACACGATGATATGGTCTCGCCAGGGTCTGGGTGACCGTTTCCCTTGATAAAATTGGACAGGAGCCGCTGCATTCCCGCGGTATCCGTCACCGAAAGGCGCGAATCCTCTGAAACCTTCCGAGAGTCCGACCATCGAACCAGTGGGCGCACCCGAAGAGGTGCATCCGGACGTAGCGCTCGTCGAGCGGGCCCGGGGCGGAGATGTACTCGCCTTCGAGACGCTGGTGAAGCAGTACGACCGGCAGGTCTTTCGTATCGCACAGCACATCACGCAGAACCGCGAGGATGCTCAGGACGTCGTGCAGGACGCCTTTTTGAAGGCGTACGAGAAGCTCGATCAGTTTCAGGGCAACTCCAAGTTCTATACGTGGCTGGTGCGGATTGCGGTCAATGAAGCGCTGATGCGGCTGCGCAAGCGGCGCACCGGCAAGATGGTTTCCATTGATGAGGACGTGCAGACCGAAGAAGGCTCGGTGCCGCGCGATCTCGCCGAATGGCGGCCGAATCCGGAGCAGGAGTACAACCAGGCGGAACTGGCCGATATTTTGCGCAAGACCATCAACGGTCTGCCGCCCGGCTTTCGCGTGGTGTTCGTGCTGCGGGACGTAGAAGGTCTCTCCACCGAAGAGACGGCCACTGCGCTGGGGCTGAGTGTGCCGGCGGTCAAGTCGCGGCTGTTGCGGGCGCGGCTGCAGTTGCGGGAACGGCTGAGCCGCTACTTCCGCAAGAAGAATGAGGATGGTGTTCAGTGACCTGCTCGGAATTTCTGGCCGAACTCGACGATTTGATCGATAACTCCGTGACGCCCACGTTGCGCGCGGATCTCGAGTTGCATCTGCGCGAGTGCGAGCACTGCGTCATCACCTTGAACACCACCCGGAAGACCATCGAGATCTACCGCCAGCATGAGCTCTACGAGTTGCCCACCGCCTTGCGGGAGCGGCTGCAGGCCGCCATTCTGGCGAAGTGCAAACACGGCTGCTGAACCCCGCTCGCTCGATACCGCAAAGAGGAATGCCGGAGCCCGGGGCTCCGGCATTCTCACTTCCCTACTAACTATTAGACCTCGGGCTGCAGCCCATTCGCGAGTGCGATCAGATCGTCGCCGATGGTGCGCGTCTTCGCAATCGCATCCTTGAGCGGAATGCTGGTGATCTCCGTGCCGCGCAGCACGACCAGCCGGCCAAAGTTGCCCTGATGCACGAGATCGATCGCCGACGAGCCGTACCGTGTCGCCAGCATGCGGTCATAAGCTGTGGGTGTGCCGCCGCGCTGGGTGTGGCCCAGGTTCACGCTACGGGTCTCGTAACCGGTCTTCTGTTCGATCAGCTCAGCAACCGCCTGCCCGATGCCGCTGAGGCGCTCGTGCCCGAAGGCGTCCAGTTTTGCCCCTTGGGTAGCTTTTTCGCCGCTCGGCAATTTCGCGCCTTCGGCGACCACCACGATAGAGAATTTCTTCCCGTGGTCGTGACGGTACTTGATGATCTTGCACATGTGGTCGATATCCATCGGCTTCTCCGGCACGCCGATGGCATCCGCTCCGCCCGCGATGCCGCTGGTGATGGCGATCCAGCCCGCGTCGCGCCCCATCACCTCGCAGACGATAACGCGGTTGTGTGCCTCGGCGGTGGAGTGCAGCCGGTCGATGGCTTCCGTGGCGATTGAGACTGCGGTGTCGAAGCCGAAGCAGGCGTCGGTGCCGCTGAGATCGTTGTCGATGGTCTTGGGGACGCCGACGATCTTAACGCCCTTTTCGATCAGCGCATTGGCCACGCCCTGGGTATCATCGCCGCCAATAGTAATCAGGGCGTCGAGATTGTTCGCCTTGATGGTCGCGAGGCACTTGTCGATGCCGCCTTCCATCTTGCGCGGATTCGTGCGCGAGGTGCGCAGAATGGTGCCGCCGAGGTGCAGGATGCCCGAGACCGCATTGGCGTCCAGCGGCCGGGTCTGGTTCTCCACCACGCCGCGCCAGCCTTCGAGGAAGCCGACGAATTCATCCTTATAGTGAAAAATTCCTTTGCGTACCACAGCGCGGATCACCGCATTCAATCCGGGGCAATCACCGCCGCCTGTCAACATTCCAACTCGCATGTGCTTCCAGTGCTCCTCTCAAACCGACTCAATCAATCGAATCGAATGATACGTGCGGCGGAGCGGTGGATCAAACGAGGCCGTCTAGCGCAGAGGGAATCCGAATAGCACTTGACAAACCTCTCCTGCATATTTATACATATAAATGTATAAATATGCAGTGGCCGCCCGGCGCCCCCCTTTCCGGTGCGGCCTTTTGCTTTGGAGCCTTTAAGGACGATGAAAGTGGAACGGCACAATGCGATCCGTCAACTGGTGACCACGCGCGTCGTGAGCAACCAGGACGAGTTGCGCCGCCTGCTGGTCAAACGTGGCCACGAGGTGACGCAGGCGACGCTGTCGCGCGATCTGCATGCGTTGCGGCTCTTCAAAGGGCCGGGCGGCTACCAGATTCCGAGCGCTGCTGCCGTAAATCACGACGATGACCTGCCGGATATCGCGGATATTCTGCGCAACTTTGGACTGCGTGTACGCCAGGCGATGAACCAACTGGTCCTGATCACGACGCAGGGTAGTGCGCAGCCGGTTGCGGCGGGGATCGACGACGAAGGATGGCCGGATGTGGTTGGCACTATTGCCGGCGATAACACGGTATTGATCATCTGCCCGGATGCTAAGAGTGCGACCGCGCTGCGAGCGCGCCTTGAAGGTTTGATCGGCTAATGCAACAGCAGACACAAATCGCGGTGATGGGCGTGACCGGCTATGCTGGCGCGGAGCTGGCGCGGCTGCTGCTCGGTCATCCCCGGCTCGCCGGCACTCCCCCGCTCTTTCTGGGACGCGAAGGCTCGGCACGCGAATCGCTGACTGCCATCCATCCGCAGCTTACCGGCCTTTCGAAGGATCAGCTCTGCGTCGAGCCGTTCTCCTGGGAGTTGCTCGCCGCGCGTGGCGTCAAGCTACTCTTCCTGGCCACGCCGCATGAGCAGTCGCGCAAATGGGCTCCGGAGGCGTTGTCTCGCGGTTTGCGCGTCATTGATCTTAGCGGAGCGTGGCGGCTGCAGCATTCGCCGCATCGCGCCGTCTACAAATTTACCGATGAAGGTTCCCCGGTCGCTGCAAATACGCAATCCGATGCCGTTTATGGAATGCCGGAGCTGCATCGCAGTGCGATCGCCAAGGCGCGTCTGGTGGCCAATCCCGGTTGCTACGCGACAACGATCATTCTGGCGCTGAAGCCGCTGCTTGCCGCCGGATGGGTCGATGTGCAACGCGACATTATCTGCGACGCGAAGTCCGGCGTCTCCGGCGCGGGCAAGGAGCCCACGGCGAAGACGCATTTCATGTACGCGGCGGACAATCTCTCGGCCTACGGGCTCTTTGGACATCGCCACACGGGCGAGTTGTTGGAGCAACTGGGCGTCGACGCCGATGCGATCACCTTCGCGCCGCATCTGCTGCCAATTCCCCGCGGCATCCTCGCAACCAGTATACGTCACCTTTCGCGAGCAGCACACCGCCGAGGATGTCGAAGCCTGCCTGCGCGGCTTCTACGCAGAGAGTCCGATGGTGCGCGTTCACCCGGCCGGGCTGTTGCCGCAGATCCAGCACGTGGTGCGCACGAACTTCTGCGATCTCGGCTTTCAACTCGCGCCGGATGGCCGACGATCGATCCTCATCAGTTGTCTCGACAACCTGTTGAAGGGCGCTGCCGGACAGGCGGTGCAGAATCTGAACGTTATGAGCGGATGGCAGGAGACGGAAGGATTGCTATGAGATATGTGGTCAAGCTGGGAGGCACGGCACTCGAAAATGCCGAGACGCTGCACGGCTGCGCCCAGGCGATCGTCGAGATGGTGCGCGATGGCCACCAGGTCGCGGTCGTCCATGGCGGCGGGGTTGCGCTGACCCGCACCCTGAAGGCACTGGGCAAGCAGAGCGTCTTCGTTGCCGGACTGCGCATCACGGATGCGGAAACCCGCGACGCTGCGCTGATGGTGCTGGCTGGCCGCGTCAACAAGGATCTCGTCGCTTCGCTCGGCGCACATGGTCAACCGGCGGTCGGGACTTTCGGGCGGCGATGGACTCGTCTTCCGTGCGCGCAAGAAGCGCACCGCACCGGACCTTGGCTTTGTCGGTGAGATCGTCAGCTCCGATCCGCGGTGGCTCGAGGCGATCTGGAAGATGGGCGCGGTCCCGGTGCTTTCGAGTCTCGCGCTCGGCTTTGACGGCGAGTACTACAACATCAATGCGGACGAGATGGCTTCAGCCTGTGCGGTTGCCGCCCACGCCGATGCGCTGGTCTTCCTTACGGACGTGCCGGGCGTGCGCGGTGCGGATGGCCAGGTGATGCGCTGGCTTTCCGTCGATCAGATCGCTCCCATGACTCGCGATGCCGTGATCAGCGGCGGCATGCTGCCGAAGCTTGGCGCTTGTCGCGAAGCACTGCTCCACGGCGTGAAGCGAGTTCGTATTCTGCCGGCGGAGGAGGCGTCCTCCATGCCGGATCTGCTGCAGACGAAAGATCGCTTACGGAACGGAGGTGCTGGTCGCATGAGCGAACCCATGGAGTCGAAGCGCTGATCGCAAATGCATTCCGGCCCTTCAGGCGGCCGAGGCAAAGCTGTTGCTCCAGACTTACGAGCGCAACCCCATCCTCTTCGTCGGTGGGGAGGGTGTGCACCTCATCGATGAACAGGGCAACCGCTACCTGGACCTGCTGAGTGGGATCGGCGTCAACGCACTCGGCTACGGACATCCGGCGATTGAAGAGGCCATCGCGCAACAGAGCAGGAAAGCTGGTGCACATCTCGAACCTCTTCTACCACTCCGGCCAGGCTGAGCTTGCCGCGCGCCTCACCGAGATGACTGGCCTGGATCGCGCGTTCTTTTCCAACAGCGGCACCGAGGCGTGGGAGGCCGCGCTAAAGCTCGCGCGGCTGTATGCAGGCAACGCGGCGCAGTGAAGGCGCACAGATCGGGACGAAGTTCCTTGCGTTCGATCACAGCTTCCACGGCCGCACTATGGGCTCGATCGCAACTACGGAGAAGGAAAAATATCGCGAACCGTTTATGCCGGTGATGCCGGGCGTGGAGTTCGTCCCGTTCAATGACGTTGCAGCGCTTGCGCGCGGCTTTCTCGGACGAGTTTTGCGCGCATCTGTCTGGAAGCGGTACAGGGCGAGGGCGGCATACGGCCTGTCTCGCAGGAGTTCTTCGATGCGGCACGCGAGCTGACGCGCATCGACCGGTGCACTGCTGATCGTCGACGAGATCCAGTCGGGCCTCGGCCGCACCGGCAAGTGGTGCGCATATCAGCACTATGGCATCCAGCCGGATATCACGACGCTAGCCAAGCCCCTGGCGGGCGGTCTGCCGCTGGGCGCGATGCTCTGCACAGACGAGGTCGCAAGCGCGATGCAACCCGGCCTGCACGGCACCACCTTCGGCGGCGGTCCGCTGGCATGCGCGGTGGCCATCGCTGTGATCGACACGTTAAAGCGCGACAACATGCTCGCGCATATTCAAGACGTGGGCGGCTATTTTCGCGGGCAACTTGCCCGTCTGGCCGCGCAGCACTCTGCCATCATCACGGGAGCGCGTGGCCTGGGACTGATGCTCGCGCTTGAACTCCGGTCGGCGGAGACTGCCAAGTCAGTGGCGGCTGCCATGATGCAGCGCCGCATCCTTATCAACCGCACCAGCGAAACCGTGCTGCGTTTTCTTCCGCCCTTCATCCTTGGCAAGTCGCACGTTGACCTTGCCGTTGCCGCACTTGACGAGATACTGCACCAGCATGCGCCTGCGCAAGCTGCCGTTGCCCACGGAGGCACCCAAATTGGCCGCTAACGCTTATCTATTGAAGGACGCTGTAGCATCCCGCCGCCCCGCTGCGACGGGCCCGTTCGCCCTGGCCGCAAAGTCGCTGGCAGGCAATGATCTTTGCTCCATTGCCGATCTCTCCGCTGGCGAGATCGCTGCCCTGCTCAAGCTGGCGCACGCCGTCAAGGCGCGCCCGCGCGACTATCGCCGCGCTCTCGACGCCAAGCAGTTGGTCATGTTTTTCGAGAAGGCTTCGCTGCGCACGCGTCTCAGCTTTGAGGCAGGCATCAACACGCTGGGCGGCAACGCAATCTTCGTCGACCAGACGCAGTCGCCGCTGGGCGAGCGCGAGTCGCTGGGTGACATCTCCCGCAATGTCGAGCGCTGGACCGATGCCATCGTACTGCGTACCTATTCCCACGAGACCATCACTGAGATGGCGCAATACACAGCGGTTCCCGTCATCAACGCGCTCAGCGACCTCGAGCATCCGTGCCAGGCGATCGCCGACTTCATGACGCTGGAGGAAAAGTTCGGTACGGTGCGTGGGCTCAAGTTTGTCTACGTGGGCGATGGCAACAACGTCTGCCACTCGCTGATGCTGACCGCCGCGCTGCTGGGCGCGAACTGCGTCGTGGCAACACCGAAGAATTACGGTCCCAAGGCAGAGATCGTCGCTAAAGCGAACGCCATCCTGGGCGAGATCGGCGGCTCGCTTACCTTGATGCAGGATGCGCAGGCTGCCGTCACAGGCGCCGATGCGATCTATACCGACGTCTGCACCAGCATGGGCTTCGAGCACGAAGCGACCAAGCGCGCGCCTCTCTTCAAGCCCTACCAGGTGAATGAAGCGCTGATGGCTCGCGCCGCGCAACATGCCGTCTTCATGCATTGCCTGCCCGCGCATCGCAATGCCGAGGTCACGGACCAGGTGCTTGACGGGCCGCAGTCCATCGTCTTCGACCAGGCGGAGAACCGTATGCACGCACAGAAGGCAATTCTTCTGATGCTGCTCGGTGCGCCCGTCACGCCAGAGAGCGGCAAGACAGATCGGCGCAAGCCACCCAAGGCGGCACGCCGCCGCGCACTCACCCTCAAGTACGACATCGACACGAACGCTCGCGAGCACGCGGGCCGCACATGAACAGGAGATTGGATTCAATGGCTGACAAAGTTGTTCTGGCATATTCCGGTGGGCTCGATACCTCGATCATCATTCCGTGGCTGAACGAGAACTACGGCATGGATGTGATCGCCATGGTGGCCGATGTGGGCCAGGGCGAGGATATCGACGCCGTGGTCGAGAAGGCGAAGAAGACCGGCGCGAAGAAGGTCGTCGTGCGCGATCTGCGCGATGAGTTCGTGCGCGACTACGTCTTCCCTACCGTGCAGGCCGGAGCCGTGTATGAGAACAAGTACCTGCTCGGCACCTCGATCGCGCGGCCGGTGATCGCGAAGCATCAGGTGGAGGTCGCGCTGGCCGAAGGCGCTACCGCGGTGGCACATGGCTGCACCGGCAAGGGCAACGACCAGGTGCGCTTCGAACATGCCTATCAGGCGCTCGCCCCGGAATTGAAAGTGATCGCGCCCTGGCGTGAGTGGACGCTGACCAGCCGCGAGGAATGCCTCGATTACGCCGAAGCGCACGGCATCTCTGTGACGGCGAGCCGCGAGAAGATTCACTCGCGCGATCGCAATCTGTGGCATGTGAGCCACGAGGGCGGCGAGCTCGAAGACGCCGGCAACGCGCCCTTCCCTACCACCTGGACGATGACGCGCTCACCGCAGGAGGCGCCGGACCGCGAAGAGCAGGTGACGATCGGCTTCGAGCATGGCATTCCCGTCTCGGTCGGCGGCATGAAGATGCCTCCCGTGCAACTGATCGAATTACTGAATGAGATCGGCGCGCGCAATGCGATTGGCCGCATCGACCTGGTTGAAAACCGCTTTGTCGGCATCAAGAGCCGCGGCTGTTACGAGACGCCGGGCGGCACGCTGATCGTCGCTGCGCACCGCGAGCTCGAAGCGCTGACGCTCGACCGCGATCTCTCCCACTACAAGCAGCACGTCGCCCTGCGCTATGCCGAACTGGTCTACAACGGCCTGTGGTTCACGCCATTGCGCGAGGCCTTCGACGCCTTCGTGCAGAAGACGCAGGAGAATGTCACCGGAACGGTCACGCTCTCGCTCTATAAGGGCAACCTCAACATTGTCAGCCGCGAGTCTGCTCTGTCTCTTTACTCGACCGACCTCTCGTCCTTCACCATGGGCGAGAGCTACGATCAGAAGGACGCCAAGGGCTTCATCCAGATCCTTGGCCTGCCGGCACGCACGCGTGCGCGCCTCTTGCAGAAGCAGAAAGAGGTTGTGAAGTGAAGATGTGGTCTGGCCGTTTCCGCGAGCCGCTGGATGCGCGCTTCGAGGAATGGCAGCGGTCGTTCGGCTTTGACTGGCAGCTTCTCCCCCAGGAGATTGCTGCCAGCAAGGCGCACGCCAGTGTGCTTGCCGCCGCGGGAATCCTTACCGCGGCGGAGTGCACCCAGGTGCGTGACGGGCTCGACGCAGTCCTGAAAGACTGCTGGGAGGGGCCGCGCGCTAGCACCCTCGCAACGGAATCGAGCGCGGAAGATGTGCATCATTTTGTCGAACTGGAGCTCACTGAGCGCATCGGCGAGCTTGCACTGAAGCTCCATACGGGCCGCAGCCGCAATGAGCAGATCGCCACTGACCTGCGGCTCTACGTGCGCGAGCAAGCCGCGACTGCGCAACGGTTACTGCGCGGCTGGGCGCTGGCTTTGATCGCGCGAGGCAGAAGCCGCGGGCGACGCCATCATGCCTGCCTACACGCATCTACAACGCGCAGAGCCGGTGCTGGTGGCACACTGGCTGCTCGCATACGTTGCGATGCTCGAGCG
Source organism: uncultured Acidobacteriaceae bacterium (assembly GCA_963815025.1). Lineage (GTDB taxonomy): Bacteria > Acidobacteriota > Terriglobia > Terriglobales > Acidobacteriaceae > KBS-83. The sequence continues at coordinate 1,285,240 of CAWFFD010000004.1, forward strand.
CGACATTAGCCGCCTCGCGGATCTCACGGCGCGGCTCAACTATTGCCCGCTTGGCTCCGGTGCTATCGCCGGCGCTACGCTTGCGCTCGATCGCACCATCGCGGCGCGTGAGCTCGGTTTCACCGCGCCTACGGCGAACAGCATGGACGCGACCAGCGACCGCGATTTTCTTGTCGAATTCCTGCAGGCGCTCTCCACCATCGCGCTGCACAGCAGCCGCTTTGCGGAAGAGATCACGCTCTTCGCCACTGCCGAGTTCGGCTTCGTCGCGCTGCCGGAAAGCTTCTCCACCGGCTCAAGCGCGATGCCGCAGAAGATGAATCCCGACCTGACCGAGTTGGTGCGCGGCCGCACCGGCCGCATCGTCGGCGCTGCGCAAGCGGTGACCATCCAGCTGAAGGGTTTGCCTCTCGCTTACAACAAGGATCTGCAGGAGATGCAGCCCGCTCTATTCGACGCTGTTGCCGGCCTGCTGCCGATGCTGGAGCTCCTTGCATCTTTCACCCGGCGGTTGAAGTTTCGCCTGGAACGCATGGAAAGTGCAGCGCAATCTGGATTCCTGAATGCCATGGCCGCCGCGACGTATCTCTCGCATCGCGGCGTACCCTTCCGCCGCGCGCACCACATCATTGGCGAAGCCGTGCGAATGGCGGTCGACAAGGGCTGCGAACTCGACGGACTCGCGCTTCGCGACCTCCAGAAACTCTCGCCTGCCTTCGACGAAACCTTCTACGACAGCATCACGCTGGATGCCACAGTGGATTGCCATGACGTGATTGGCGGCACAGCGCGTGCCCGGGTGCGGGAGGCCGTTGCGAGCGCAAAGGCGCGGCTGGCCGCTAAACCCGTACCAGAACTGGAGACGGCCGGTGCCCATTCGTAAGGCTCGTCTGCAGGACGCGGAGAAGGTCCACGCGCTGGTCAACAGCCTCTCCGGCGATGGCACGCTGCTGAGCCGTCCCTTCGCGGAGATATGTGAGAACATCCGCGACTTCACCGTCGCCGAGTCGAGCAGCGGTGAATTCCAGGGCTGCGGCGCGCTGCATCTCTACGGTCCGCATCTGGCCGAGGTGCGTTCTATCGTTGTGCGCCCGGAGTGGAAGGGCTGCGGACGGGGCCAGGATCTGTTGCAGGCGCTACTCGAAGAAGCGGAGCGGCACGGCGTGGGCTGCGTGTGCCTCTTCACCCGTATTCCTGAGTTCTTTCAGAGCGCCGGCTTCTTTGTCGTGGAAGATCGCGCCGCCCTGCCCGACAAGATCTACAAGGACTGTCAGGTGTGCCCGCGCCTTCACCACTGTGACGAGGTGGCGATGGCGCATGGAGTCCTCCCGGATGTCTCCATCCTTGGTCCTCGCGCACCGGTGGAGCAGTTGGTTCGCATCGCGACCTAGCCAAAATCTTTTCCAGGATAGTTGGCGTTTTCCCCGCATCCGGCTATAGTCAGATATATGCGACCGCATCGGTCGCCTTTGGAGCATCGAGGTGCAGGTGATGGCGCTGAGTGAGATCGCAGTGGGTGAGTCGGCGGTAGTGGCCTCGCTGGAGCTTCCCCACGATGTCGGCGATCACCTGATGCATCTTGGTTTTCTGCCAGAGGCCACCATCGAGGTGCTGCGCCGTGCCCCGGCCGGCGACCCCACGGTCTACCGTGTCGAGGGCGCTGAGATCGCATTGCGCCGCGAAACTGCCCAGTACATTCAGGTACGCCGGCAAGAGCGCATATGAGCTGCCACGCCCCTGGTCCGCCGACCGCGGTTCTGGATGAGCCGCCACTCAAAACTGGCGAGCGACGCAGCCGCTTCCGCACCATCGCGCTGATCGGGCCGCCGAACAGCGGCAAATCCACCCTCTTCAACCGGCTCACAGGGCTACGGCAAAAGGTGGCCAACTACCCCGGCGTCACCGTAGAGCAGCGCTCGGGCCGCATGAGCGGCATCCACCGCAACGATCTGACGCTTATCGATCTGCCGGGTATCTATAGCCTTACCGGTTACTCCGAAGACGCCCGCGTTGCCATCGACGTGCTCAAGGGCGAGATGCCCGGCACGCCGCGCCCGGATGCGGTTCTCATCGTGCTCGATGCGCTGAACCTGAGCCGCCAGCTCATGCTCGCCGGGCCAATTCTCGCCTTGGGACTGCCCACCATGGTCCTGCTGAACATGGCGGATTTGATGGAGTCGCGCGGCGGAGTCGTGGACCCGCTTGCGCTGGCACAGGAGTTGGGACGCCCCGTCGCCCTCATAAGCGCCGCACGAGGGACTGGCATCGATGCCGTCGAGCGCTTCCTGCAGCAGTACGGCAGCGCGCACCCGGAGACGGCGAGAACGCTTCCCGTCCTTCCCATCGAGCTTCCGGTATTGCAGAATCCCGGCGAGTGCCGCCGCTGGGCCTCCCAGGTCAGCAGCCGCACCAAGTACAAAGCGCCCGCATCCCCGCTGTGGACGCGCCGGCTGGACTCCGTACTGCTCCATCGTGTGTTGGGGCCGCTCATCTTTCTCGCCGTCGTGGTCACGGTCTTTCAGGTGGTCTTTACCATCGGTCAGCCGCTCAGCGACTGGATGGGTGAGGGCCTGACGCGCCTTGGCAATACTGTGGCGCACACCATCCCCATCCCGTGGTTGCAGGCGCTGGTGCACGCTGGCATGTGGAACGGCGTGCAGGCGGTGCTGGTCTTCCTGCCGCAGATTCTGCTGCTGTTTCTGTTCATCGGGATACTCGAAGACTCGGGCTATCTGGCTCGCGCTGCGCTCATCGCCGACCGCGTGATGCGTTCGATCGGGCTCAACGGTAAGGCCTTTATCCCGCTGCTCTCTGCCTACGCCTGTGCTGTGCCGGCCATCATGGCGACGCGCACCATTGAGAACAAGCGCGACCGGCTTGCCACCATTCTGGTCGCACCCTTCATGACCTGCTCCGCGCGGCTGCCTATCTACACGCTGATCATTGCGGCCTTCATCCCCAATCGCCCGGTGCTGGGCAGCCTTATCGGGATGCGTGCCTGCGTCATGCTCAGCCTCTATGTGCTGGGCTTCCTCGCCGCACTGCTGACGGCAAAGCTGCTCAAGTCTTCTGTCCTGAAGGCGTCCTCGGCGCCGTTCGTGTTGGAGCTGCCGCAGTACCGCTGGCCCACTGTGCGTTCGCTCAGCCTGCGGCTCTATGACCGCAGTGCTCTCTTCCTGAAGAAAGCCGGCACCATCATCCTGGCCGTCAGCTTTGTGCTGTGGGTGCTGAGCATTCTGCCCGTACACAACGGAAACTTCTCCGACCTGGCGGGTAGCGTCATCGGCAAGATCGGTCACTTCGTGGAGCCGGTGCTCAAGCCGCTCGGCTTCAACTGGAAGATCGGCATCGGCCTGCTGAGCTCGATCATTGCGCGCGAGGTGATCGTGGGCACGCTGGGCACGCTCTACGGTGTCGACCCCACCACCCACGCGCTGAGCCTGCAGGCCGCGCTGCGGCACGATATGACCATCGGGGGCGCTGTCGCGCTGGTGGTCTTCTTCGCCTTTGCGATGCAGTGCACCTCAACGCTTGGCCGTCGTGCGCCGCGAGACCAACAGCCTGCGCTGGCCCATCATCCAATTCTGCTATATGAGCGGGCTTGCGTATGTGGCTGCACTCATCACGAATCAAGTGCTGTCTCATCTGCTTTGAGACCGTGCTCGCAAACGCAACCTGAAAATTGCTTGCAACACATCAGGCCTCCTCGTAGTCTGGCGCCCTGACGTTTTCGGAGGCCTCATGGCAACCTCTGTTCCTGCACAGCCTGCCGCTAAATCGAGCGGCATGGCCATCGTTATCGCGATTCTCCTCATACTGGCCGGCCTCGCCGCTATTTCCCTGCCCTTCATTGCCGGCATTGCGATAAGCATCGTCGTCGCGTGGCTGCTGATATTTGCCGGAGTGGTTCATCTCTTTTTCGGGTGGCATACCCGCTCTGCGGGAGCGATGATCTGGAAGGTGCTGGTCGGATTGGCTTATCTCTTCGCAGCCTTCTACATACTGGATCATCCGGGGCGCGGTCTTCTTACCCTGACGCTGGTGCTGGCCTTCTACCTCTTTTTTGAGGGGATATTCGAAGCGGTCATCTACTCGCGGCTCCGCCGCCGGCCTGGGGCTGGCTGGTTTCTCTTTGATGCAATTGTCACAATCGTGCTTGGCATCATGATCTTCATGTCCTGGCCGACCAGCTCGGTCTGGGCAGTTGGCACGCTGATCGGTATCAGCATTTTATTCAGTGGAATCACGCGTTTGAGCTACGCTTTCGCTGGGAAACGTGCTGCATTGCCGGCTCCGCTCTAGATCGGTTGTCGCGCACGAAACGGCTTGCCGGGCGCGATGAATTCTCACATTTCTGCGACAATGAAGACTGAGACCAAGCAATGATTTCAGTCAGCAATGTAAGCATGCGCTACGGCGCCAAGATCCTCTTTGAGGATGTATCGACCACCTTTATCGCCGGACGCCGCTATGGCCTCACCGGTCCTAACGGTTCGGGCAAATCCACCTTCATGAAAGTGCTGGCAGGCGACCTGGATGCCCAGAAGGGCAACGTTGTCCGTCCGAAGAAAGTTTCCGTCCTACGCCAGGACCAGTACGCCTTCGACGCCTTCCGCGCCATTGACACGGTCATCATGGGCAACAAAGGCCTGTGGGCGGCGCTGGAAGAGCGCGAGCACATCTATGCCAAGCACGACATGTCCGATGCAGACGGCATGCGGCTGGGCGAATTGGAAGGCATCGTGGGCGAAGAAGACGGCTACACCGCCGAAAGCGACGCCGCGATTCTGCTCCAGGGCCTGGATATTCCGGACGAGTTCCATGAGCGCAAGATGAGTGAGCTGCAGGGCGGCCAGAAGGTGCGTGTGCTGCTGGCGCAGGCGCTCTTCGGCAGGCCACAGGCTCTGCTGCTGGACGAGCCGACGAACTACCTGGATCTTGACTCCATCCACTGGCTGCAGGATTTCCTCGAGCACTTCGAAGGCACACTCATCACCATCTCGCACGACCGCCATTTTCTGAACAGTGTGTGTACCCACATCGCGGACATCGATTACGAGACAATCATCACTTACACCGGCGGCTATGACGATATGGTGGTGGCGAAGACGCAGATCCGCTCCCGTCTGGAGTCGCAGAACGAGCAGCGCGAGAAGAAAATTGCGCAGTTGAATGAGTTCATCGCGCGCTTCTCCGCCGGTACGCGGTCCAGCCAGGTGACCTCGCGCAAGAAAGAAGTGGAGCGGCTGCAGACCACGGAGCTGGCGCGGTCGAACATCGCTCGCCCCTTCATCCGCTTCGATATGCTGCGGCCCTCCGGCAAGCACATCCTCGAATTTGAGGGATTGACCAAGGGCTACGGCGAGCAAGAGGTGGTGAAGGGCTTTACCGGCTCGCTCATGCGCGGCGAAAAAGTCTGCCTGATGGGCCGCAACGGCCTGGGCAAGACGACGCTGCTGAAATCGCTGCTCTCGAGCCTGCCCGATCTGGTCGAGAAGGATTTCCAGGTCGACGGCGGCACGGTGAAGTGGGGTCACGAGGCGCAGGTGGGATATTTCCCGCAGGACGTCTCCGGCCTGATCGACAAGGGAACGACGGTCGCGGAGTGGCTGCACGGCTTCGACCCCCAGGCGAGCAATGAAGACATCCGCGGCATCCTGGGCCAGATGCTCTTCCGCGGCGAGGAAGGTCTGAAGCCCACGGATGCACTCTCCGGCGGCGAGGCGGCGCGGCTCATCTTCTGCCGACTGATGATGCAGAAGCCGAACATCCTGGCGCTCGACGAACCGACCAACCACCTCGATCTGGAATCGATCAATGCGCTCAACATCGCACTGCAGCGCTACGAAGGCACGGTTCTGATCGTCACCCATGACTACGATCTCATCGACGAAGTGGCGACGCGTATCTGGCACTTCGACGGCTCGGCGATCGAAGATTTCAAGGGACCCTACGAGGAATACCTGGCCGCTACGGCAGCCGTGCGCTAGCGCATTGCCGAACAACAGCGGACAAAGTCAGACAGAGGCAGACAAAATCAGAAACACGACGGCTGATACATCTGCCTCTGTTCAGTACCCCTCCAGTTCTCTCTTCTTCCCTGCTGTCGTCTCTTCCTGACTATGCCGCCCCTTCTCAATGCGCAAAGCATCACCAAGGCCTTTGGTCCGCGGCCGCTCTTTCGTGACCTGTCCTTTACTGTCGATGAGGGCGCGCGCATTGGGCTGATCGGGCCAAATGGTGCAGGCAAATCGACGCTGTTGAAAATACTGGCGGGCGATGTGGAGCCGGATACGGGCGAGCTCTCGATGCGCAAACGTACTCGCACGAGTTACGTAGAGCAAAGTTCGGAGTTCGCGGTGGGGCAGTCCATCTGGTCGGTGATGGAGGATGCCGTCCGTGAGGCAAAGGTGCCGGCGGCGCAGTGGGATCGCCAGATACGCGAGACCCTGGGTCGCGCCGGCTACAAGGATTTCACCCTGGCAGCCGCTTCCCTCTCGGGCGGCTGGCGCAAGCGCCTGGCCATCGCGCGGGCACTCGCCGTCGCACCCGACGTGTTGCTGCTGGACGAGCCAACGAACCACCTTGACCTCGAAGGCATCGAGTGGCTCGAAGGCATACTCACCGGTGCGCCGTTCGCATCTGTCACCATTAGTCACGATCGCTACTTCCTCGAGGCCGTCGCGCTCGAGATCGCGGAGATCAACCCCGCCTATCCCGATGGCATCCTGCGCACGCGCGGCAACTACAGCCGCTTTCTTGAAGACAAAGAAGCCTTCCTCGAAGCGCAACAGCGCCGGCAGGAGTCGCTGGAAAACCGTGTTAAGAACGAGATTGAATGGCTGCGCCGCGGACCGAAGGCGCGCGCCACCAAGGCCAAGGCACGCATAGACAAGGCGCATGCGCTCATCGGTGAGTTGGCCGAAGTCACAGCGCGAAATCGCACCGCCACTACCGATATCGAGTTCAGCGACAGTGGGCGTCAGAGCAAGCGCCTGGTCACGTTCGATCGTCTTGGTTATGAAGTGACTGGACGCACACTCTTTCGAGATCTGACCTTCCCCCTCATTGCGGGCACGCGCGTCGGCCTGGTTGGACCGAACGGCAGCGGCAAGACAACTATTCTGCGCTTGCTGCGCGGCGAGTTGGAACCAACTTCAGGAACCTTGGAACGCGCGAACGCATTGCGCATCGTCTACTTCGACCAGAATCGTCAGCTCGATACATCGCTGACTTTGCGCCGCGCGCTTGCGCCGGACAGCGATTCGGTCGTCTACCAGGATCGCGTGATCCACGTGGCCTCCTGGGCATCGCGCTTTCTTTTCACCAGTGAGCAACTGAACCAGCCTGTCGCCAATCTCTCCGGCGGCGAGCGGGCACGGGTTCTTATCGCCAAATTGATGCTCGAGCCCGCTGATCTCCTGTTGCTCGATGAGCCCACCAACGACCTCGATATTGCGACGCTCGAAATCCTCGAAGAGAGCCTGCTTGAATTTCAAGGCGCGCTGGTGCTGGTGACGCATGACCGCTATCTGCTGGACCGCGTCTCTACCGTGGTGCTAGGTCTGGATGGTTTGGGCAACACCGGCCGCTTCGCCGACTATCTGCAATGGGAGGCATGGCGAGACGAGCGCCAGCAGGAGCGGGATGCTGCGGAGCGGTCTGCAACGACCACGCCGGCTTCCAGTGCGGCGCAATCATCCCGCAAGAAGCTCTCGTATCTGGAGGCCCGCGAGTACGAAGCCATGGAAGCCCGCCTCGCGGAAGCGGAGGCGGCCCTGCAGCGGGCACGGGAGACGGCGGAGGATCCGGCCATCGCCAGCGACGCAGCGCAACTGCAATCCGCACTGCATGAACTGGCTAACGCACAGGGAGCCACCGATGCGCTCTATGCGCGGTGGGCCGAGCTCGAAGCCAAGCTGGGTTGAACCATGTAGCGGCGCGCGAGAGAGATAAATCTTTGCGAGCGTGCTTTCGTTTCGGGAGGTTCTTCCCCCGAAAGTTGTAACGTGTAGTACGGAAGGCAGGCAGCTCTGCGCGCGAAGCGGAGCTATGCTCAACCTGAGCCGGCTCTTGATCCCTCAACCGGCCACGACATCCATCTAATGCCTCGTTCCCCATTGCCGCGCACTTTTTTCGCCATGTTACCCATCCTTGGCGCCCTGCTGGCTGTGTTCGCTGCGCTGAAAGACTGGCCACTCCCTCTCAGCTTGTTGGCGATGGCAGTCATCGCATCGGCGTGCGCGGTTATCTATTGGTCCGCACCGATCAGCGAATGGAGATCCGGCGAGAGTCGAGAGCAAAGTGTGCCGCCCGTGACCGCCCCAGACGTTGCCCCTGCAGTCGCCGCCGTTACAGAAGAGCCGAAAGAGCCCACGCCCGGAAGCGTCGGCACGCGAGCCGACGCGCTGGTCACAGGTGAAACTCACGAAACGGATCTTCTGACCGACTTGCTCGGTGCCGAGGCATTCTTTGCCCGGCTGACCAGCGAGCTGAACCGCTGCAAGGCCGCGAACCAGACAGCAATCCTCGTCGTGTGCGATATCGACGCATTTGGCGAGATCAACCGGACCGTCGGGCTGGTAGACGCAAATCGCATGCTGCGGCAGGTGGCGGACTGCTTCCGGCTGACGGTGCGCGAGGGCGACATGCTCTCCCGCTTGGGCGGCGATGAGTTCGGAATCTTCTTCCCGGGCCTGCCGCCGGAGATCGCCGGGGCGCGGGTGCGCGATCTGCGCGCTGCGGTGCGAGAGGCGGGTCTGCTTACTCTGCCGGAGGGCAGCGCACAGGTGACCGCATGCATCGGCAGCAGTTGTTTCCCTGTGGAGGGCGACACGGTAGACACGCTGGTGGCGGCCGCAGATCGCTCCTTGGTCCGAGCCAAGCGCGAACGCCAGGAAAATGCCACCAAACCAATCCCCTCAGCACTCGTCCTCACACGCAGCTAAATACGCGCCACGTCAACCGGTGTTACGAAGACCCGCGGAGATGCCGTTGATGGTCGCGCCCAGTGCGCGGTTGAGCGCGTCGGAGTCGTCGCCGCCGCGCTTGCGGCGCAGCAGCTCTACCTGGATCAGACTCATGGGGTCGACGTAGGGATTGCGCAGGCGAATCGAGCGCGCCAGCACGGGATTCGATTCCAGCAGCGCCTTCTGCCCGGTGATCAACAGCACCGCCTGTTCCGTGCGTTCGAACTCTTCCCTCAGCTTGCGATAGACGCGCTCTCGCAGTGCCTTGTCTTCCACCAATTCGCTGTAGAGCTTCGCGATGCCGAAGTCGGATTTTGCCAGCGCCATCTCCACATTGCGCACCAGGTCAATGAATAGCGGGAAGCGCGCCATCATCGTCTGCAGCAACGGCAGATCGCGCGCGGCGAAACGCGTGAGCGCATAGCCCACGCCGAACCATGCCGGCAGTTGATGGCGGCTCTGCGTCCAGCCGAAAACCCACGGGATGGCGCGTAAATCTGCGAGATTACGCTTACCGCTGCGACGCGACGGGCGCGAGCCTATGCGCACATTTTCGAGCTCCGCAACCGGGGTGGCCTGCTCAAAGTACTCGAGTATCTCCGGATCGTCGACGACGTGCTCGCGATAGAACGCGAAGCTCTCCTCCGAGAGAGTGTTCATGGCTGCTTCCCACGCAGGCTCCAGGCGTCCGCTGAGGCGCCCATCTCCCAGCCGGTCGTTTGGCCGTGCCAGTGCGTCGAGAGATGCCGCAAGCATCAGCTCCAGGTTGCGTTCCGCCAGCACCACGTCGCCGTACTTGAAGCTCAGTACCTCGCCCTGCTCGGTGATGCGCAACTGACCCTCAAAGCTGTCGAAGGGCTGCGCATAGATGGCGCGGTGCGTAGGGCCCCCGCCGCGTCCGACCGTGCCGCCGCGTCCATGAAACAGCCTTAGCTGCACCTTGCACTCCTTGGCAATCTGATGCAGAGCCCGGTGCGCACGGTAAATCTCCCATGTGCTGGTCAGCATGCCGCCATCTTTGTTCGAGTCGGAGTAACCGAGCATCAGCTCCTGCGTGTTGTTCCACGACACGAGAAGCTTGCGATACTCCGGCGAACTCCACAGGTCTCGGCAGATCTCCGGCGCGCGCTGCAGGTCCTCGATCGACTCGAAAAGCGGCACCGGCATGAGCCCATGCAATCCGTTGCCGCCCTCCACCTGCACGCCCGCAATGCGCGCCAGGCCCACGACGCGCAGCACATCCTCGACGGAAGCTGCTCCACTGATGACATACTGGCGGATCGCCTCGCGATACGGCCCCTGCTGCAAACGTGCGATGGTCCGCAGCGTATCCAGGACATCTTCGCTCTCTGGCTGCAGTTTTTCGGCAGGCTTGCTCCCTGCCGCCGCGCAGCCGGCAGCAGCGCCTACCTCGCCCACCGCCAGCTCATGACGACGCGCATGCTGGCGCACATCCAACGTGTGCAGATACAGCCCGAAGGTGCGCAACTGCAGCAAAAGCGGATCAACCAGCTCCGCTGCAATGCGTTCGCCGCGATTCTCCGCCAGACTCGCGCGCAGCAACAGCAGATCGTCGCGGAACTCGGCCGCGTCGGCGTAAGGCTGCAGCGTGCCGCGGCTTCCCGCGTCTCCATCCAAACGCTGCTGCATGCACATCAGAAATCGGCGATAGTGTTCGACTCCGTAACGCTCCGATGTCAGGGTCGGTTCATGGAATGTCTGCGCCAGATAGCCTTCAAGCCGTTTCCGCAAAGCGGCGCTGGTATCCACCTGATGGACCGAGCTCGTGAGAAGGTCGAAGAGCGATTGCACCTGCGCCCGGTAGAACGCCAGGATGTGCTCCCGCGCATCCGCAATCGCCGCTATTGTCACATCTTGTGTGACGAACGGGTTGCCATCGCGATCGCCGCCGATCCAGGATCCAAAGCTGAGCATCAGCGGCATCTCCGCTGGAGTGAGATGACGTCCATACTCCGCGGCAAACGCCGAAGCTAGTTCTGCATAGAGCGCCGGCACGGTCGCGAAGATCGAGGCGTGGTAGTAGTCCAGCCCCATCTTCACCTCATCGCTCACCAGCGGCCGCCGCGCGCGTACTTCATCGGTCTGCCACAGCGCGGTGATCTCGGCCGTAACCGCGGACTGCAGCCGTTCCAGCTCCCCATCCGGCAGCGGAATCCGGTCCAGTTTTTCCAGCAGGGCGCCCAGCCGCCGCCGTTTGTAGAGCACGGAGCGCCGCGCCACCTCCGTCGGATGCGCGGTAAAGACGGGCGTAATGTGTACGCGTTCCATGAGTGCGAACGCCGCGTCCCCATCGATGCCGGCCTGTCGCATGGCGCGCAGCGTACCGCGAAAGGAGCCGCGCTGTACCGCATCCCCCGTGCCGCGGGCATTATCCTGCGCACCACCTTCTGTGCTCATCTGCATGGAGGTGCGGCGCCGCTTGCGATGGTTTGTCTCCGCCAAATTGATCAACTCGAAGTAATAGGCGAAGGCGCGGGTGAGTTGATAAGCGTCCGGCAAATCGAGCTCCGCAACACGGACCATCTGCTGCTTCAAGAGGTGTGCAGCACGGCCCGCATCGCTCTGGGACGCCGCTTCACGGCGCTCAATGGAAAGCTGCCGCAGATCCTCTTCCAGGCGAAACAGCCGTTCGCCGGCCTGTTCGCGCAGCACCTCACCCAGCAACATACCGAGGGACCGCACATCGCGGCGCAACGGCGCTTCCTTCAGATCGCCGGTACGCGCTTCAAGTTCCTCCAGGCGCGACGGCCAGCTTTCTGGCTTCCATAGCAGGGGACTCATCGTCTTTCCAGTATGCGGCATCGGCGGAGTGGCCATTCCGATGCGCTCAGCATTCCCCGTTTGGGCCTCCGCGGCTTTGAAATTTTCCCAAAGACTCAGGGGTGCTAATGACAGCAATCCAGCTTATAGTGAACTATGGCGAACCACTGGCACCCTGCGACTGCCACTCCTGCGTCCTCGTGTACCGACGCGTTGACCGAAAGCGCCGACGCGCGCCCAGTCACTTCCCTGCCACAGCCCTCGCCGGTACGGCCATCTCTTCCAGCGGCATCCCTTCTTGACCCGCGTTTTCACCATGATTCATGCGGTGTCGGCTTTGTTGCACGAGTCTCGAATGAGCCCTCGCACGAGGTACTGGCCCACGCCCTGACCGCGCTGGGACGTCTTGCGCATCGTGGCGCCGTGGCCGCCGATGGCAAGAGCAGCGATGGCGTTGGCATCATGACCCAGATACCGCGCGACTTTCTGCTGAGGGCTGCCGGTCTCACGCTCAAGCAAGATCGCGCTCTGGCGGTAGGAGTCTGCTTTTTCCCTGCTGACCACGATCCCGCTCCGGCGCAGAAGAGTTTTGAGGAAGCGTTAAAAACGCACCGCTGCCGGCTGCTGGCCTGGCGTGAGGTTCCCACGCGCGCGGAGCATCTGGGACAACAGGCGCTGGCATCTGCGCCCCGCATCCTGCAGGCGCTCATCTCCGCACACCCGGCCGATCTGGATCACCGTCTCTTCCTCGCGCGCAAGCAGTTTGAACGGCGCAAGACCGCCGTGCACATCTGCTCGCTCTCGGATTCGACCATCGTCTACAAGGCGCTGTGTGCCGGCCGTCTGCTCGCGGACTACTACCCCGATCTCGCCGATCCGGAGTATGCAACCGCCTTTGCCATCTTCCATCAACGCTATGCCACCAACTCCGAGCCCGCATGGAGCCGCGCGCAGCCGCTGCGCATGCTGGCCCACAACGGCGAGATCAACACCGTGTGGGGCAACCGCGCGCGCATGGATGCACGCGCCGCCACCATTCCAGCCGAGTACCATCCGCTCTACTCGCCGGATGGCTCGGACTCCACTAGCCTCGACGAAGCAGTCGAATTGCTCGCCCGCAACGGCCGCAGCGTAAGCCAGGCGGTCCGCATGCTGGTGCCTCCGGCGCGCCTCGAGAAGATCTCCGAGTTCATGCACTATCACGCCGACTGCGTGGAACCGTGGGATGGCCCGGCTGCCCTTACCTTTGCCGATGGCCATCTCGTCGGCGCGGCGCTCGATCGCAACGGCCTGCGGCCCTGCCGCTACTTCATCACTCGCGATGGCCTGGTGGTCGCCGGCTCCGAAGCGGGTCTGGTCGATCTCGACCCGGAATCCGTCCTTGAGAGCGGGCGTCTCGGTCCGGGCGAGATGCTGGTGGTCGACCTGAAGAGCTACGAAGTGCTGAATACGCGAGAGATCCTCGCCCGCTTCGACCTTGAGGTGGAATACGAAACACTCGTCTCCGACCTCGCACTCACCGACGCGGAGGGATGGAAGAGTGGTCTGCCGACGGAGCGTCTGCTGGAGTTGCAGCGTCTCTTCGGCTACACGCGTGAGGATGTGCGCATGGTGCTGCAGCCGATGGCCGTGGAGGGCAAGGATGCCGTCTGGTCCATGGGCGACGACACGCCCATCGCCGCGCTCGCCCGCTCACCGCGCCCCGTTTACAACTATCTGCGCCAGCGCTTTGCTCAGGTAACCAATCCACCCATCGATGCACTGCGCGAGGCCTGCGTCGTTCAGTTGCACACGCGCCTCGGGCCATGGCCGCACCTGCTCGATCCCCACGCCCGCATCCCGGGCCTCTCGCTGTCTTCGCCGTTTCTTTCTCTTGGTCAGGTAGAGGCGCTGCGTGAGCGGAGCCACCCATTGGCTGCCGATCTGCCGACGGCGGTGCTCGAGTGTGTCTTCTCGCCGACCGAAACGCTGTCGGCAGCGATCGATCGTCTCTGCATAGAAGCAACCGCCCTGGTAACCGGAGGGGCTCAGTTGCTACTGCTCACCGATATGCCTGCTGGGCCCGAGAAGCTGCCGGTGCCCATGGCGCTAGCCACGGGTGCGGTGCATCACTCGCTTGTCGATGCGGGCATACGCACACGCGTCGGCCTGGCCGTGGAAGCCGGAGACTGTCGCGATCTGCATCACGCCGCTGTCCTGCTCAGCGTAGGCGCGGGCGCGGTGTGTCCATGGCTCGCGTTGCAGGCGGCTGCCGCTGCCGCGCCGGAGAAGGGCGAGGCGAACATGCTCAAGACCTTCGACCAGGGTCTTGCCAAGATCATGTCCAAGATGGGCATCTCCGTCGTCGACAGCTATCGTGGCGCGCATCTCTTCGACTCCATCGGACTCAACGACGATGTCATTCATCGCTGCCTGCGCGGTACGCCGGCGCCACTCGGCGGTATTGGTTTCGCCGAGATCGGAGCACAGGTTCGACGCGCCTGGCAGGATACCTTTCACCCCGAGCCGCCCGCCGCCGGCGCGCCCGCGGGTACAGATCTGCCGGACTACGGCTGGGTGCGCTTCCGCAAGGCTGACACCGCTGAACCGCATGCCTGGCAGCCGCAGCGCGTCAAGGTGGTGCAGAGCAGCGTTGGCTCGGTGCGTGGCGTAGCCACGGTGGCCGCGCCGCAGACTCTGAGTGTGTTGACGGCAGCTTCCGAAGCCGCGCCGCAGATGTTGCGCGATATGCTGAATATCCGTGCCGCCGGCCCGTCCTTGGCCGAGGATGCCGTCGAGCCGAACCCTGAGATCACACGCCGCTTCATCGCCTCGGCGATGTCTCTGGGCTCGCTGAGCCCCGAAGCCCACGGAACGATTACCGAGGCCATGAACATTCTCGGTGCACGTTCGAACACTGGCGAAGGCGGCGAAGATCCAATCGTCTGGCAGCCCGATCCGCTCACTGGCGGTCGCGGACTGCGCAACAACAAGATCAAGCAGCTTGCCTCCGGACGCTTCGGTGTCACTGCGGAATATCTGGCCAACGCGGAAGAGATCGAGATCAAGATCGCGCAAGGGTCGAAACCCGGTGAAGGCGGCCAACTCCCCGCCCACAAGGTCACGGAGCTGATCGCACGTCTGCGTCATGCGCAGCCCGGCGTCATGCTCATCAGCCCGCCACCGCACCACGACATCTACTCCATCGAAGATCTCGCACAGCTCATCTACGACCTGAAGCGCGTCAATCCCCGCGCCGCCATCGGCGTCAAGCTGGTTTCGTCCTTCGGCGTAGGCACGATCGCTGCTGGTGTCGCGAAGGCCTTCGCCGACTACATCGTCATCGCCGGCCACAGCGGCGGCACCGGCGCGTCGCCGCTCTCGAGCATCAAGCATGCCGGCAATCCCTGGGAGCTGGGTCTGGCGGAGGCACAGCAGTCGCTGTTAGACGAAGGCCTGCGCGGCCGCGTGCGTCTGCGCTGTGATGGCGGCCTGCAGACAGCGCGGGATGTGCTGATTGCCGCGATGCTGGGCGCGGATGAATACGCCTTCGGTACCGCGGTGCTGGTCGCTCTGGGCTGCGACATGGCGCGGCAGTGTCACCTCAACACCTGTCCCACCGGCATTGCTACGCAAAAGCCGGAGCTGCGCGCAAAGTTTCGCGGCAAGCCGGAGCACATCATCCGCTTCTTCGACGGGTTGGCCAACGACCTGCGGCATATGCTCGCCGGTCTCGGTCTCGCGAGCCTGAGCGACGCTGTAGGCCGCACGGATCTGCTGGAGCAGACGCGCCGCATCGGTGCGCTCGACCTTACCCGCATGCTGGCCGCTCCGGTGGACGGTGTGCGTGCATGGGCCGGGCAGCGCAATCTGCGTCCGCAGACGGATACGCCGGTCGACGATGAATGGCTAGAACCGGTGCTCGCCGCTGCGCGCGAAGGCAAGCCCTTCGCGATCAGCAGCAAGATCGCAAACAGTGACCGCGCAGTGGGCGCGCGCATAGCTGGTGAGTTGGCATTGCAGCGTCTGCACCACAGCGAGCCAGTTTCAGCTATCGAGATCGAACTCGAGGGCGTGGCTGGCCAGTCCTTTGGCGCCTTCGCGATTCCGGGCATGCGTATCGTCTTCGAGGGACTGGCGAACGACTTTGTCGGCAAGGGCCTGAGTGGGGGCGAAATTGTCCTCCGCGCCGAAGGCGACGCCGCGCGTGAAAGCTCGCATCACGTTCTGCTGGGCAATGTTGCGCTCTATGGAGCCACTGCTGGCCGCCTGCTGGCTGCCGGACGTGCCGGAGAGCGCTTCGCCGTGCGCAACTCGGGTGCTGTCGCCGTTGTGGAAGGTGTGGGCGACCACGGCTGCGAGTACATGACCGGCGGCGCCGTGCTGGTGCTGGGCCGTGCCGGCCAGAACTTCGGTGCCGGCATGACCGGCGGCATCGCGTGGGTGGTTGATGAGGATGGCAGCTTTGTCAGCGAGCAGCGCTACCACCCTGACTTTCTCATCGCGTCCTCCCTCGCCGATGATCCAGAGTCAGCGGCACAGGTATACGAGTTGCTCACCCTCCACGCGGCCAGCGCGCACAGCCAGCGTGCCGAAGTCCTGCTAGTCGACTGGGAGGCAACGCAGCGCATGCTGGTAAAGTTGTCGCCTCGTCCGCAAGCCTGATTGCAAGACGTGAGCTTGACCGGTAGAACGGATCGTTCAATGGGCGAACGCCGCAGCCGGTCGTAGCGTCTG
Organism: uncultured Acidobacteriaceae bacterium; assembly: GCA_963815025.1. Lineage (GTDB taxonomy): Bacteria > Acidobacteriota > Terriglobia > Terriglobales > Acidobacteriaceae > KBS-83. Next base: position 1,301,706 of record CAWFFD010000004.1, read on the forward strand.
GATCGCCGCGGCCAGGTCCTCGGAGAGCCGCGCCTTGAGCGCATCGTCGAGCGGCCGCTTCGATTCTGTGAGGTAGAAGACGTCCACCGCGAGTTCGCCTTCGGTGTCGATGAGAGCGACGCGGATATCGCACCCCAGCGTCGCGATCACCGACGCAATCGCGCGCAACAACCCCGGCCCATCCTGCGCCACAACTTGCATGACCGTGCTTGCGCTCGAAGCCGTGTCATCGAAGGAGATGCGCGTCTCTACCCGCATCTTCACCGGCGCCGTGTGCAGGTGCCGCCGCGCCCGCATCAGCCCGTCCACGGAGGTTCGTTTCGTCACCGCGTCCATCACCTTCTGTGTAAAGCGGCCAAACTCTGATGGATTCAACTCCAGCGTGCCGAAGGAATCGGCAAAGAGGAAGCTATCCACCACGATGCCTGCGTCGTTGGCGAAGGCCTCTGCCTTCACGATGTTCATCCCCAGCGCTGAGAGTGTTCCCGCAATGTCGGCGAACAACATGGGGCGATCCTTCGCAATCAGCACCAGCTCGAATAGGTGTCGCGTCTTGCGCAGGGAAAGCTGCGCCGGATGATGTTCCAGATAGCTGGACATCTCCAGATGAGTGCGAATCTGCTCCGGCAACCGCGTCTGCACGTAACGCTGCGGCAACCCTTCCAGAAACCGCTGTAGCTGCTCCTTGCGGTCCGGCACCAGCGCGGTGATGCGTCGCAGAAGCGCCGGATCCAGCGACGCGTGGTAACGCTCCTCATCAACGTTGCGGTCCATCCAGTTTGAAGTCGCGATGAAAAGCTGCCACAGGTTCTCCGCCTTCCACGGGGTCAACGCCTCCGGATTTACCGCGCGCACGTCGGCATAGGTCATCAGGCAGAGCATGCGCAGCCGCGTGGGTGTCGCTACCTTCTCGGCCAGCGCGCGCAGCGTTTCCGGGTCGAAGATGTCGCGGCGCAAAGCAGCGGACATCGCGAGGTGGTCGCGCACCAGAGCCAGCACGATCTCGCGTTCCTCGGCCTCGAGCTCCAGCCGGTCGAGCACCGCCTGGCCGAGCTCCACGCTCTGCGTCGTGTGATCGCCGCTGCGGCTGGCCTTGCCGGTGTCGTGCAGCAGCAGCGCCAATAGCAGCAGATCCAGCCGGTCGATCTCGTCCAGCAGGCCGGCGAAGCGTCGCTCCCAATCCTGCGCTGTATCGCGCAGCGCATGCACATTCTCGATGGTCAAGAAGGTGTGCTCATCCACCGTGTAGCGATGATACGAATCGCGAATCACCAACGCATCGATGCCATGAAACTCCGGCACCAGCATCTCCAAGACTCCCAGCATGTGCATGGTGCGCAGCGCCTGTGCGGCGTGGCGTCCCAGGAGAATGCGCTGCAGCCCTACGCGCAGAAACGGTCCTTCCGGCAGGTGCAGGTTCAGCATGGGCAACGCATCGCTGATGGCGGACTCGGCGCGGACGGTGGGCCGCGACCCTCGCTCTGCGATCTCCGCAAAGACGCGCAGCATGGACTCCGGATCAATATTCGTTTCCTCGTCCGCCAGGTCGATGCGTCCGTCGGCGAGCACAAATGGGGTCCCTTCGATGGTCAGCTTGCGCCGCCGGCGCGCAAAAAAAGGCAGCGCCGCGGGCTGCTGCTCCAGCAGCGGGGCTACGCTGCGGGAGAAGGTCCGCGCATGCCGGTAGTAGGTACGCATCCAATAGGCCGGGTCCGCCGTGCCACCTGTCTCCAGTCCAATGCTCTTTGCGCCGGCCTCGTCCTGCGCATGCCAGCTCAGGATGTTGTCATCGCGGTGGGAACGCAGGTGCAGAAAGCAACGGGTCGCTGTCATGAATTCGACCGCTGCCTGCACCTCCGGATCCGGGGTCATGTCTCCGCTCCGCGGCCATGCTTTCGTCTCGCGGATTTTTGTCAACGCGGTGCACCACTGTGCCGTGTGGTGATCGCGCAATCCGCCTGGCGCTTCTTTCACATTCGGCTCCAGGTGAAATATCGTGCCGCCGAAACGCGCGTAGCGGTCATAGAGTGACTTCTGCAGCAGCCGCTGCAGCGTTTCGGACTCGCGCGCGATCAATGCGGGAAGCACCTTCTCCTTCAGCAACGCATATGGCGCGGTGTCGCCGCCGACCAGGCGGCGATCCAAGAGCGACAATGTGAATTCAAAATTCTCTACGGAGAAGCGATCGCATTCGCGCACGCTGCGGGTCAGGGTGCTGGCTCGGAGGCCCGTGTCCCACAGCGCCTGGCTCATGGTCCGGATCAGGTCGCGTGCCAGCGATTCCACCCGCGGGTCCGGGCAAAGGAACATCAGATCAATATCGGAATAGGGAAAGAGTTCGCGGCGTCCGTAGCCACCCGTGGCCACCAGCGCAATGGGATGGGCTGCGCCTCCCAGCAACGACCATAGCTCCGTCACCACTGTGTCCACCAGCGAGCTGCGCCTTCGCAGGCACGCCGCGCCGTCGCCGTTGCGTAGGAAGGAAGCGTCCAGCGCGGCAAACTCCGCGCGATAGTAGTCCGCCGCGGCGCTGACTGAAGCCAGTGGCTGCGTCATCGCATGACCTCCCATCGCGCGTGTACTTCCGGTTACAGCGCAGTCTCGCCGCGCTCGTCGTTGCGGATGCGAATCGCCTCATCGATGCGGGATACAAAGATCTTGCCGTCGCCGATGTGCCCCGTGCGTGCCGTGGTGACGATTGCCTGGATCACTTTTTCTGCGGCTTCGTCGTGGACCACCAGTTCGATCTTCACTTTCGGCAGTAGATCCACCGTGTACTCGCGGCCCCTGTAGAACTCCGTGTGACCTTTCTGGCGTCCATGCCCACGTGCCTCCAGAATCGTCATACCATCCACGCCGATCTCGATCAGCGCTTCCTTCACAGCGTCCAGCCGGGACGGCTGAATGATCGCTTCAATCTTCTGCATGCCTGCTCCTCGGACCGGACGATAGCCCCACTTAGGCCCAGTCGTATCCTTCTTCGCCGTGCTGGGTCACGTCCATGCCTTCCATCTCATCCTCCGGCGACATGCGCAGCCCAATCACAAGATCGACCAGCTTCAGCAATACAAACGTGCCGACCACTGATAGCACAATCGCGATCAGGATGCCTACCGCCTGGTTGCCCAATTGCCCCCAGTGGCCTTCGATGACGCCCACGGGCAGCGTCTTCCCCGCCGCGTCCTTGAAGACCGGGTTGATCACGCTTGTAGCAAAGACGCCGGTCAGCAGCGCGCCGAGCGTGCCACCCACGCCATGTACACCGAAGGCATCCAGCGAGTCGTCATAGCCGAAGCGCTGCTTCACTACGGCGACCATGGTGTAGCAGACCAGCCCCGCAAGCAGGCCAATCAGGAGCGAAGACATGGGTTGTACAAAGCCGGCAGCAGGAGTGATGGCAACCAGCCCGGCAACCGCACCGGAGATGCCGCCCAGCGCGCTCGGCTTGCCCTGGCGGATCCATTCCGCGATCATCCAGCCGATGGCTGCAGATGCCGCGCCCAGATGCGTATTCACGAAAGCGCTGGTAGCCAATGGACCGGAGGAGAGCGCCGAACCAGCATTGAATCCAAACCAGCCCACCCACAGCAGGCATGCGCCGATAAAACTCAGCACCACCGAATGGGGCGCCATCTTCACCGTGGGATAGCCCACGCGCTTGCCCAGATAAAGCGCACACACCAGCGCAGAGATGCCCGAGGTTACATGCACCACGGTGCCGCCGGCAAAGTCGAGGCATGGAAACTTGCCGCCCGATGCATTCAGCAAGCCGCCCTGCCCCCACACCATGTGGGCCATGGGGTCATACACCACGAACGACCACAGCACGGTGAAGACAACCATCGCGCTGAACTTCATGCGTTCCGCAAAGGCACCCGTGATCAGCGCCGGCGTGATGATGGCAAACATCATCTGGTAAATCATGTAGGTCTGCGCCGGGAAAGCGGCATAGGCGAGATCGGGCGCCGTGCCCACGCCGTGCAGGAAGAAGTGGTGGACGCCACCGATAAAGCTCGTGCCCGCATCGAAGGCCAGGCTGTAGCTGAACAGCGCCCAGGTCACCGTAATGATCGCCATCATGGCGAAGCTCTGCATCATGGTACCCAGCACGTTCTTCTTGCGTACGAGGCCGCTGTAGAAGAGCGCGAGACCAGGCCCGGTCATCATCAGGACCAGCGCCGAGCTCACCAGCATCCATGAGTTATCCGCGGAGTTTTTTGCATCCGCGACGGCCTGCTTCAATGCAGCGATATCCGCCGCGCTCGCCGCCTGCGCATGGGCCCACAATGGCAGCAAAGCCAGTCCAATCGCTACACCGCAACACTTCACCAAAGAACGCATCCGGCTCCCTTCGAGCAGAGGTTGAGTCTGGGTCGCCGACTACGCAGGGAGTGCGGCGCATGATGCTCATCGACCAGGACAACACGACACGAAGACACCCCAGAAACAGCTCACCGGATGCGACAGGGATCGCGGTGCAAACAAAAATGTGGGGTTGTTCAATACTGTGTCACATTTCGCCTTCTGCGCAAAGCGTTGTGTGTAGCGGGAGCGGCCGTGCGCAAGAATAGGGCACGAGCATCCAATCCATACTTGGCCGTACCGTGAGTCAGGAGCACGTTTGCCGCACCTCGCCATCGCCTTCATCTGGATACTCGCGCTCAGCAGCATCCTGCTCATGCTCTTTCGTCCTCGCGGTATCGCGGAGGCGTGGTGGGTCGGTGGAGGTGCGCTGCTGCTCGTTCTCACCCGGCTGTTGCCCCTGGCGGGCGCCGCGCACGCGATCCGCGAGGGCCTCGATGTGTACCTGTTTCTCATCGGCATGATGCTGCTGGCTGAAACCGCCCGCCACGAGGGCGTCTTCGACTGGGTGGCGGCCATAGCCGTCGGCCACGCGCGCGGTTCCGCAGCACGGCTCTTCCTGCTGATCTATCTCGCCGGCACTGTCGTGACCATCTTCCTGTCGAACGATGCGACGGCCGTCGTCCTGACGCCCGCCGTCCTTGCCGCTGTCCGTCATGCCAAGCTGCGCCCGCGGCCGTACCTGCTGATCTGCGCTCTCATCGCCAATGCCGCCAGCTTCGTCCTGCCCATCTCCAACCCGGCCAATCTGGTCATCTTCGACGCGCACATGCCGACACTTGCGCACTGGCTGCGCATTTTACTGCTGCCCTCTATCGCCGCAATCGTGGCCACATACTTCATCTTGTACTTTTTGTCACGTCCAGAAGTATCTGAAAAAATTAACGTTAAGCCAGAGCCATATCCATTAAGCGACGGTGGCAAAGCGGCGCTTGCCGGCATTGTCATCTCCGCCGCCGTGCTGCTGGCTGCCTCTGCCCTGGGATGGCAACTCGGGGCTCCCACCTGCACAGTCGGGGTGCTAGCTGTGCTTCTGGTCACCCTGCGTGATCGCCGGGCCGCACTGACCGTGGTTCGCGGCGTCTCCTGGGCCATTGTGCCGCTGGTCGCCGGCCTGTTCATGATCGTGGAAGCGCTGAATCGCGGAGGCATGCTGGAAATGGCGGAGCGTGGCCTGCGGTGGGCTGCGGGAATGCCCTCGCTGACCGGCAAACTGGCCACCGGGCTCGCCGTTGCTCTCTTGTCCAACAGCATGAACAATCTTCCGGTGGGACTCGCCGGCGGCAGCGCATTGCGCCACGCGCAGCTTGGCGGCGTCATCCAGCACGCGGTGCTGATCGGCGTGGATCTCGGCCCCAATCTATCCGTGAGCGGCTCGCTTGCCACCATTCTCTGGCTTATCGCCCTGCGCCGCGAGGGCGTCGAGATCACTGCGTCGGAGTTTCTGAAGGTAGGGATGGTCGCGATGCCCATCGCCCTGCTCGCGAGCCTGCTCGTGCTGTTTTAGGACCGCTGCTTCCATCTCGACGACTTCTCATCGCAGCCGCTTGCGTACTCGTGATAGCGTCAGCGAAGAAAGCCGTGCCCCCGCGGCCGAATGGCACTTATTTGCCTATAGGAGGCGCGATTGCCGAACGGGCTCTGTTGTTTCATCGCCTCCTGCTGCCTGACGTTATTCGTATCCGCCGCACCGCTTCCCGCCGAGACGATTCCGGCCGGAACACCGCTGGAAATCCGCATTCAGCAACCGATCGCCTCCTACACGACTCGTACAGGCACCAAGATCACCGGCATCCTGATCTCCCCCGTCAGTGAGGGAGGACAGATCCTAGTTCCGTTGGGAACGACCATTCAGGGTTCGGTGACCGAAGTACGAAAGGTGGGCCTTGGGGTGGTCCACGAGACGGCAGCAGTCGAAGTGAAGTTTGACCATCTGGTCCTATCCGATGGCACTTCCGTGCCCATCCAAGTCCGCATCACTGAAGTCGAAAACGCCCGGGAAAGCATCAACAAGAAGGGCCAGATCCAAGGTATCCGCTCCACCTCGACTCTCAGTAACCGAGCCTCGGGTATCGTCGGCAGCCTGGCCTTCGGAGATCCCATCGCTGCTATCTTCACCACCGCTGGCTCTGCCTGCGTCTTGCGGTTTTCAGAACCGGAGATCAGCCTTCCTGCGGGTACCGAGATGCTGGCGCAGCTTGCCGCGCCGCTCGAGTTGCCAACCGCCGAGGCGAAAACCGTCCCACCAATCGTGGACACGCCTAAAGAACGCGAAGACCTCAGCGTCATGGTGCACAACCTACATTTCCGCACCTTCACCGCGGGAGACAAAGAGAAGCCTTCCGATCTGACCAATCTGGCTTTCATCGGGAGCGCCACTGCCCTGACCCGCGCCTTCGCAGCAAGTGGGTGGGTGATCGTGGACAGCCTGACCGCCCAAACGACTTACAGTACGATCCGGTCTGTCGCAGAGAATCAAGGCTATCGTCAGGCCCCCATGTCCATCCTCTTGCTCGATGGAAACGCGCCGGATTACGCATACGCCAAGACGCTCAACACATTTTCCAAACGCCATCATTTGCGCATCTGGACGACAACGCAGACATGGAATGGTCAGCCGGTATGGACGTCCTCCGCCACACACGACATCGGAATCGGATTCTCCAAGAGCCAGAAGACCTTCATCCACCTGATCGATAGCCATATCGATAACGAACGCGCGAAAGTCGTAAATGATCTGATCTACACCGGATGCGTCTCCGGCGTGCAATTGGTGACCCGCCCCTGGCTGCCGGCGAACCCCAAAAACGGGACGGGTGAAGATCTCATTACCGACGGCAGAATCGCGGTTCTGCAATTGAATGGCTGCGAGCACCCCATCGACGAAACGAGCGGTCAGGACAACACTGTCCTGAAGGTTCACGGCAATGTCGTCGACCGCACCACGCGGCAAAGCGTGCTCACGCTCAAGAACAATATCCTGCGCGACAATGTCGGCGTCATGGCCTATTCGGGAATTCGCTATGCAGTGGACGCGAAAAAACATAAGGAGTCAGCGCCTACCCGCAAGATGGACATTGACGGCGAGCGCTATACCATCGACTCGACGTTTCGCCAGCGAGAGGGCTATACCACCCTTTCCACGAGATCCTCTTCGACAGAGCCTGCTGCGGCGGACGACAAGAAGCGCTTATGGACGCCCCCCTCGGTGGAGCTTGGACTCCGCGGCGGATTTCATGGCTACTATGGCGGCAACGGCGGAGCGGTGGCCTATCTCTTTACAGAGGGTCAGCCTATCGACTCCGTTCTTCTCCTGGTGATGGCAAACACCTTGCACAACGGATGGGAGCTCGGCGGAACGGTGACCCTGAACCCGCAGAAATATCTCTCTCACGAGTTCAGCTTATGACCACAGTTTCACCGAATTCAGTCTCCAGCTGGCGGTCGTGGGCGCGGACCAGACCAGTGGCAGCGAAATCAGCCAGATTGAATTCCAAACGGTCGGCCTGCGAACCTCGCAGTTCACGTACAACCTGCTGATCAATGCCACGCCAAAGACCTCGCGCCTACGTCCCTATATCGCCGTTGGACCGGCACTTCAACTGATGCACCTTTCCGACGCCCCCATAAAAAAGGCTCCGTCCTGGTTTCGGCTTGGCCTCAGCAATATCGGGCTGATCAGCGCTGCCTACAACTTCGGCAGCGATCCGCCCCTCGAGGGAGGCGGCATCTTTCAGGCCGGTCTCAACTATGGCGGCGGCGTTCGCTACCGCATAACGCCCCGATGGATGATCCGAGCCGACTACCGCGAGACCCTCACCTCGCAGCCCGATTTCTGGACCAAGTCGCAGAAGGATATTCTCGGCGGTCTCGTCTATGACCCCGGAACCACATTGACCGTCATTGGCCCCGTATTTGACGCACCCTCACGCCAGGACAGGGTCACCATGGGGATGTCCTTCACCTTCTGAAGCTCGTGCGGCCCTCGTGCGACCATAGAGCCGCCCAGGCTTGACTTTCGCCCATCTATTTCCGATCATTCAATCCATGCAGCGCATTCCTCTAGCCCGGCGAATGTATATGGCCATGCGAACCCTAGGCGGTCCGCTGTCCACGCCAGGAGCCTGAAAGCGCTCTCCTCTCGTGCACACACCGCCTAGGGTGCCGCGGTGACCCGTTTGTCTGTTTCGACATTCCCGTGCCAGGAGGATTCCATGTCCCGTAACTCCCAGAATTTTGATGCCAAGCCCGCTTCGGCCAATGGCCCCGTTGCTTCGAATCACTTCGATCTCGACTCGCACCTGACCAGCGCAGTCCGCGGCGGAATGCACGCCGACCCCGCTACCGGCGCGCTCCTTACCCCCATCTACCAGTCCACGACCTATCGCCAGGACGCTGTGGGTGTCCATAAGGGCCACACCTATTCCCGCGCCTCGAATCCCACGGTTTCCGCGCTGGAAGAGGCGCTAGGGGCGCTCGAGGACACGCCGCCCGCGATCTGTTTCGCTACCGGCATGGCCGCCATATCGGCCATCTTTCTCGCACTGCTCAGGTCCGGCGATCACGTCGTGCTCTCCGACGTCGTCTATGGCGGCACGGTGCGCCTCTTCGATCAGGTGCTGGGCCACTTCGGAGTTGAGTCGAGCTTCGTGGATACAGCGGATCCCGCAGCCGTGAAAGCAGCCATCCGGCCATCCACCAAGATGGTCTTTATTGAGACGCCGGCGAACCCCACGCTCAAGCTCACGGACGTGGCGGCCATCGCAACCATCACCCGCGCCTCGCGCCTGCTGCTGGTAGTGGACAACACCTTTCTCACGCCGCTGTTGCTGCGCCCGCTCGACCTTGGCGCCGACATCACTTTGCTCTCCACCACCAAGTACATCGAGGGCCACAACGCCACCGTCGGCGGCTCGATCGCAGCGCGCGACCAGACGATCCTCGATCGCCTTCGCCTCATACGCAAGACCCTTGGCTCCATCCAGTCCCCGCATGAGGCATGGCTGACGGCACGGGGCATCAAGACGTTGCCCCTGCGGATGCAGCAACACTCACGCGCCGCTCAGGTAGTGGCCGAATGGCTGGAACGGCATCCCGATGTCTCCCGGGTCCACTATCCGGGCCTCGCCAGCTTCCCCCAGCGTGAGCTGGCGGAGCGTCAGCATGGGTTGCACGGCGGCATGCTGTCTTTCGAATTGAAGCAGGGCGCGGAGGCCGGCATCGCTTTGATGAACGCCGTGCGGTTGTGCGTGCTGGCGGAGAACCTGGGCGCAGCCGAGACGCTGATCACGCATCCGGTGAGCATGACGCATGGAGACGTGCCGCGTGCGATGCGCGAACGCATCGGCATCACCGATGGCCTGGTCCGTTTGTCGGTTGGACTCGAGGATCCCCGCGACATCATCGCCGATCTCTCGCAGGCACTGGATGTGGCCCGCAAGAGCGAGCCAGTCGCTACTTATTCTTCGACCAAGTGAGCGCCCAGGCCGGAGATGCAAGCGGGTCGTTTCAGGCATCGCCGGCACAGCGGGTTCAGCACGCTCTGCTCGATTGCGGCCACCGCCTTGGCGCGGTACAGCGCTGTGTCGGCTGCATCCACGAGCCCTTCGCGGGTGAGTCCGGCAACGGGGACCACCGAGCAGACACCCACGCTGATGGTCAACCGGCCCAGCGGCGAGCCATGATTCTCAATGCCGATCTGGTGCACGCGGGCGCGCATCGCTTCGGCAGTCAGCATGGCGCCATCCGCATCCACATTCGGCAGCACGGCCACGAACTCTTCACCGCCGTAGCGGGCCAGTAGCTCGCCGCCGCGGCGCAGGTCACGGCGCAGCATCTGGGCAACGGCAGTCAGGCACTCGTCGCCGCGCATATGGCCATAACGATCGTTGAGCGATTTGAAGTGGTCGATGTCCAGCATGACGATCGAGATCGGCCAGCCGGAACGCAAGGCACGGTTCCACTCCACTTCGAGCACCTGTTCGAAGCGGCGGCGATTTGCGATCTGCGTCAGGGGATCGATCAGGCTCTGCTCATGCAGCTTGCTGTTCAGGATACGCAGATTGCGCTCGGAATCGTTCAGGCTCTCCTGCACCTGGCGCAGGCGGGTCTGCAGAATCGTGGCGCGGAAGGTGTAAATCAAAAGCGCTCCGACGACTGCGGCAAATCCAACCACGGGCCGGTGCTGTGCGGTATGCGCGCCCAGCAGCAGCACACAGATCGTGAAGAAGACCGGGCTCGCGTTGTAAACCATCATCGCGCCCCACGTGCGAGGCTTTACCTCCGGCTCGGGCCGGGTCAGCTCTTCCCTGGAGAACGCCATCACGAGCACGGCCAGGAACGGGATCATCCAGCCGACTTCGACAGGCTTGCCGTTTGTCGGTCCAACATACGCATCCAGATAATTCAGTGGCGTGGACACCAGGATCATGAGCCATGCAAAGGTGCACGCCGCCCTATGGAAGTAGCGGTCCTCCCCGTCCGGCATTGCCAGCAGCCGCACCGTGGCCGCCAGGGCCAGCGCGAGATTCTCACCCAGATACAGGGACGTCAGCTGCGACGCCGGCAGCGTCCGGTGGCTGAAGTGGTTGTTCATGAACAGCGTGACGTAAATCAGGACAATCGCGAGCGTCGCCTGGGCACCGTCTGCGATGAGGATGGCGGTCGAATCCTGGTCCTCGCCTACGGAGCAGACCGCCAGCAAGACAAAGATGCCATAGACCAGGAACCAGAAATCGGATGGCAGGGCCGCCGTCTGGACATTGTGGTACACCAGGCTCCCATAGGTGAAGCAGCCCTGCCCGATCGCCCAGATCACAAGCCCGACGCCGAGCAGCCTCCACTTGTCGGCCAACACGGAAGATTGCTTCCGGCTGCGCCACAGGCACGCGAGCCCCGCCAGCAGCGGCGCCGCCGTGATCAGCACATTCGTCAGGAATATGGAAGGACCCGCCAAGGCCGCGAGCACGTGCAGAGTCATCATGGCGATTGCCACGACGACGGCCGATTTGGATATCCGAATCATGGGGAAGTTGGCGCCTACACTATCGGCGCATTGAGAGTACCCATCAATAGAGATCGCAGAAAATGATACTCAGGCGGAATTACCGAAGTCTGCGGTCGCCAGAACACACCAATGCAGCCGCTTCATGGCGCGTTCGGGGGACTTTTCTCGGGTAGTACCGTATTGAGTTGCCTTACTGTACAGCAGTACAAACGCAACTCCCAGCGAATTGTCGCGTAGACGACATAGCGGGCAGGGTACCTCAACCCCTTGCTATCATCGACATACCGTCACGGATCTGGGCAAGTGCTGGAAAAGATAAGATTTGAAGGCACAAGTAGCAGTCATCGGCGCGTGATGAACCAGCGTTTTTGCCGAATCGGGCAAGCGACGTGACATTGGTAATGCCCCGTACAGCCTCGTTCCCTATGACCCGGATGTCGACTTTCTGAGACGGGGCGAGCGCGGTCGCGCCGTTGCATCGTTCGACACGGCAATCGGCAAAAAGGTAGATTCGCTGGACGATCTTCGCCGCGATCCGGTGTACCACGACCTGCTGCCGCGATTGAAACTGCCCGACTGACGTGTCGTTTTGCCGCGGAGAATTGCGAGCGCTAGCGGCGTAGAAGTCATCGATCACCGGCTGCAATTTTCGAGTGCTACAATTTGTCGCTCAGACCGACCCTCGGTTATTCGAAGCACAGGTGGCCTCCCCCATGAGCGCTTTCCGCCTTCCCTTCCGCTTCTTGATATTCGCAATCCTTCCCCTTTCCTTCTTGACCGAGCCTGTGTATGGAGCCCCTCCTGCCGGCACCTCCACGGTCCTTGTGGTCTCGCCGTCGTCAGTTTCATCAGGCGGGATAATCACCCTCAGCGCGACGGTGACCTCCGGAGGCAAAGCCGTCTCGCCAGGACAGGTGCTTTTTTGTAATGCGGAGGTAAAGCCTTGCTCACAGGTCACCGCGATCGGTTATGCCCAAATCGTCGCGAACGGGACAGCAACGATCCGCGCAATGGTCCCCGCGCGCGTGCATTCGATGACCGCGCTCTTCACCGGGACCGCCGCCTTTGCAATGAGCGTCTCGTCCCCCCAGGCCGTGGACGTTTCCCCGGTCCAATCTCCCACGTTTGCATCGATTTCAATCATGCCAGGCGACCTCAATCAAACACCTTTTGTCACCGCGACTGTGGCGGGGGGCGCAAGCCCACCAAGCGGAGAACTTTCCTTCGTCGATACTCAGCATGGAAATGCAGTGGTCGCATCGCCTCCGCTGCTCTCCAGCCCATACAATCTGACTCTTGTGCAGAAGCAGTACAGCTCACTGTGCAATTGCTCGCCCACCGGGATCGCAACGGCCGACTTCAACGACGACGGCTACCCTGATATCGCCTTCGTCGGACCGGATAACACCACCGGTGATGACACCATCACGATCCTCACGGGCCGCCCCAACGGAACCCTCAGCTTCACCTCATCTGCCGTCGTGCAACACGGTGGCTATTCGTTCATTGCTGCCGGTGACTTGAACAATGATGGGATTCCGGACCTTGCGGTGCTTACGGGCGAGAACCTGACCTGCATCTTGCTTGGAAAGGGCAATGGATCCTTCAATCCGGGGCCATGCGTGCCGACTCAGATGTATGCCAGCGGTCTCGCCGTAGGCGATGTCACGAGTGATGGAAATATAGATCTTCTGATCGGCGGTGAGCTTGGAATCGCCATTTACCCTGGCAACGGAGACGGCACCTTTCGAACGGCCCTTCCGATCGATGGGAACTTCAGCGGCGATGACATCGTCCTCACCGATCTCAACGGCGACGGTATCCTCGACGCGGTGACCTCTGGTGGCGTGAGCCCCCTGGCATTTCTGGGCAAAGGGGACGGGACCTTCACGAACACTTTTCTCTACGACATCGTGCAATCCCCTCCAATCGCCACTCCCGCCGTCGCGGACTTCAATGGCGACGGAATCCTGGACATCGCATTTCTTACCGAGCAGTCGGTGATCACCGTCACAGGTCTGGGGAATGGCACCTTTGCCGGCGGAGCTAATATCTCGACCTATCCCCCGGTGGCGTTGTTCGCGGGAGATTTCAATAATGACGGCGTCGCGGACATCTATCTCATCCATTGCTCGGCTCCGTCAACCACTCCGAGTGAGGAGCAGTTCTGCGACGCGGGCCAGACCTATTCCAGCGACCTGTACATTAACGACGGCACAGGAAGCTTCACTTCCGTTCCTGGACCCGCGTTCGGCACCCAACCCCCGCCAGCGGTATTGGCCAGCTTCGACAACCGCGGACTATCGCAGGTTGCGTACATCACACCCACGGGTGCGCCGTCCGTCGCAAGTTATCTACCCTACAGCACAGCGACGGTACCAAGCCTGACCGTCCCCCTGGACACCTATCTGGCCGCCGTCTTTCCCGGTGATGCAACCCATCTCAGCAGCTCTGCGCAAACCTATTTCGAGGGTAGCCCTTTCATATTTCCGAACGGATTTTCTGCAGCGCCATCCGGCCTCTTCTTGAACGGCGGAGCTGCGGTGAGCGGATCTTCGCTGCGCCTGACAGACGGCGGACTGAACGAACGACGCGGCGTCTTCTCCTCGAGACGTGTCGGCATTTCCAACTTCTATACTTCGTTCGACTTTCATCTCAGCGGGACGGGTGGAGCGCCTCCGGAAGCCGACGGCTTCACCTTCGTGCTTCAAGGAGACGGTCCCGATGCACTGGGCTCGGCCGGCGCTGGGCTGGGTTATGGACCGGCGCTCTCGACCTCTTCCGGGCCGGCGATCGGTCGCAGCATAGCGATCAAGTTCGACTTGCATAACAACGCCGGTGAGGGAACCAGTTCCACCGGCTTCTATCTCAACGGAGCCATCCCGACCTTGCCCGCGTGGAATCTTCTGTCTGACTTTATCGATCTGCACAATGGAGACGTATTTCACGTAGTTGTGACCTATGACGAAGCCGACTCTTCGCTTGAATATGAGGTTACCGATCCGACGACCGGAGCTTGGTATGACGACGGGATGGCGGTGAACCTCACCCAGCTTCTGGGCGGAGAGACCGCCTATGTGGGCTTTACCGCCTCCACGGGCGCGGAGTCCGCGGTGCAGGACATACTCAATTGGACCTTCACGGCCAACAGCACAATTCCGGGACAGGTTGTCGACCTCGACGACGCCTTTTATGACGCCTCTAGTCTCATCTTGAACGGCGGCAGCAGCGTCTCCCAAGGTGTTCTATTAATTTCGGCGCCCTCACCTTCCACAGCGAGCAGCGCGTACTTCGTTCAGCAAGCGCCGACCAACCGATTCGCAACCGACTTCGACTTCAACCTCGGGAGCGGGAATGGTCAAGGTTTTACCTTTGTGATCCAGTCCCAAGGTTCGAACGCGGTCGGCTCGTCAGGGGGCGGCCTCGGCTATGGCCCTGCTCTCCCAAGTGCCTCCACCCCGCGAATTGCCAACAGCGTCGGGGTCAAGTTCGATCTCCAGAACAACGACGGCGAAGGCAACAACTCTACTGGAGTCTATCTTGACGGAGCGTCTCCTACTCTGCCTGCGGTCGATCTAACCTCGAGCGGGATCAACCTTCATTCCGGTCATACCTTCCACGCCCGTCTCACCTACGACGGTACGAACCTGACCGAGGTGATCACGGATCTGACGCAATACGCTGTCTTCACCAAGAGCTTCCCAGTTAATATTCCGGCCGCAGTTCGGACTGCCAGCGCCTACGTTGGTTTCACCTCGGGCACTGGAACAGCGAGCGCGGATCCGGTCAGGATTCTCAACTGGAGCCTGACCTCGACGTTCTGATCTCGAAGATATTGGTCGATGCGCCGAGGTTCTACATCTTTACTGCCCGAGATCTTCGAACTTCACATTCATGATCGGATACTTCTTCCAATCTTGATAGTCAAAGTGCCACCATTCTTTCGGGATGACCTTGAAACCCTGCTTTTCCATGGCTTGGCGCAGGATGGCACGGCGCTCGCTCTCCTCGGGAGTGCCGCCAGGGTAGTCGGCATAGGCGCGAGGGGTCATTTCGTCGTAGCCACTGGGCATCGTCACTTCCCTACCCGTTTTCAAATCGTATAGGGACAGATCAACAGCGCAGCCGCGGTTATGCTTGGAGCCCTCCGTCGGATCAGCAACAAAAATCTTTTTGTCCGCAGGCACGGCGTCCCAGAATATCTCCGTGATGTACCACGGGCGGTAGCCATCATGAATAATCAAACCGTATCCCTGAGCCTTGAGTTCACGGTGAGCGCGAAGCAATGCTTCCGCCGCTGGCCGCTGGAGGAATGCTCGCGCCTGGGTGTACACGGGAGTGCCTAGAAAATTGTTCGTGGTCGCGTAGCGGATCTCGAGCTTGATCGTGGGATCAAGCTTTACCAATTCCACCAGATCGGGCTTGAGGAAAGCTCCCTGCTCCTGTGGCGGCTGTTTCCGGATCGCCTCTGCGCGTAACTCCTCCACGGGACGTACAGGCGTGATACGGAAGCTGACCTGTTGCGCGGAACTGAGTTGCAGGAGAACAAGAAGAAAACTACAGACTAGAAAATAGCGGCTTCGAAAAAAATTCATATGTCCCGTTATCACTATAACCACCATCACGTCGAACTATGAGTCTTCGCGCCAGTGGCTTGGTTTGTAAGTTTGTTGGTAATACGGTGAAATCATCCGCTTGCGCGCCTTCGTAATCGTCACTGGAATTCTCTAGAACGTTAGCGTGCCCGTAACAACCATGATGCGGCCTGCACCCGGCGAACCGAATGATCCGTAAGGGCTGGTGGGCGCGACTACATCGCTGTTGATCTGACCCAGGTTTGACAAGGACGCATCGTTTTGCGGCGCCCCAAAATTCGTGTGGTTTAGGACATTGAAGGCCTGCGCACCAACTTTGAACTGAGCCTTGTCCGACCTATACAGGTTCTTGTACAGGCTCAGGTCCACGTCCGAATAGTGTGGCCCATAGAACGAATTTCGCGGACGGTTGCCGAAATCCGTCTGCGGCGCGGATCCGTAGGGGTCCTGAGAGTCGGGGTCCTGATCTGAGCCGGAGCCGTTGAAGAAATGGCCTTGAAAGCAGGGATGTTGGAATGATTTGCAGGAGTGGCTGATGCGATTGTCCAGTACGTCTGCCAGGACAAAGCCATTGCCCGTGCCGTTGTTCAGGTCGTTCGCAGCATTGTTATTGAACACGCTGAAGGGAAGGCCGGAGCGCCAGTAGGCCTTGCCGGCGATGGTCCAGCCTCCCGCCCCAAGCTCAGTGAATTTATTCTGGAAATGGTAGGGCACGATATAGGTGAGATCGACAAGAAAATTGTTGCGAACGTCGTAATCGGAATTCGAATACATCAACTCTGCGGTGTTGTTCGGCACGATCTGGTAAGGGAGTCCGTTGCCGTTAAAGGTCTCATCCTGACCGCCATTCGAAACATCGTCGAGGGCATGCGAATACGTGTACGAGATATTCGCTGTCAGGCCGCGACTGTCAACGCGCTTGTACTCAATCGAGACTCCGTTGTACGAGGAGACTGCGTTGGCGTTGATAATTCCCATCTGCCCAAACCGCGGATCGGGTGGGTTCACCGGAATATCGGCAAAGCTGGAATACAACGTCGGGGGGACATAGGGGTTGGCTGGAGGACCGCTGCCGGCCAGACTCTGATTGATGCCGTAGTCATAGCTCACCAGGTCGTATCCGTGATTGCCCGCATAGGAAATGATGACCGCGTCGGTCTGCGTGAGCTGCTGCTGCATCTGCAGGCTCCACTCCAGATACTTCGGGCTTACCATGTGTTGCGGGGACAGATAATGGTTCGGTGCGATGAATGGCACGCCCGTGGGCAGCGATGCCGCCAGCTGGTTGGCATTCTCCCCCTTGGAGAAGCCTGTTGTAAGAGCGTTATAAGAAGCGGCCGCGAAGGCCGGCGCGCTCGTCGCCCCCTGGCCAACGCTCCCAGACTCGACAAATGCACCGTAGTTATCGGGGAAAGTTAAATACTGGTTCTCGACCAGTGCGCCGGGAAATGAGTCCTCGAAGATGCCCACACCGCCGCGGAGAACCGATTTCCCGTTGCCTCTTGCGTCCCAGTTGGCTCCAAAGCGCGGCTGAACGATCGCCAATTCCAATGAGGGAAAGACGTTGCCGTATCCGGTGGCGACCGACTGACTATAGGGGGTATCCAAAGTGACGCCGGTCGGCGGAAAGCCGCCGAGATAACGCGAAAAGCAGTTCGTGTTGCACAGGATATTTCCATTGCGGTCAATGCGGACACCGTAGTCAAGCACCAGCCGTGGAGTCGCCTTCCATTCATCCTGTGCGTAGATGCCGTAGTTATACCCGGCCAGGCTGATGGCTTTGACCTGGTCGAAGGTCTGGCTGAAGTTGGAGTTTGACGATCCCGGCAACTCGCCACCCGCCAAATCTCCCAACGAGTTGAAAGAATAGTAGCCGGCATAGGTGTTCACCGTAGGGTAGCCATCGGTCACGTCATATCGCTTGAAGTTGAAGCCGAATTTCAGATTGTGGTTACCCTTCAGCCAGGAAAGGTCGTCGACAAACTGATACTGGGTGGAGTTTGTGCTTGTAGGATTGCTGCCCCAATCGAAACCAACCCTGCCACCTTGACCCAGCCCAGTGGAAAAGTTGGTGCCGCCATCGGAGTCGTTATTGAACTGCGCCGGCGAAGCCGCCAGTGTCTGCTGCAGATTGGCTGGGCCGAAAGGCCACGAATAGTAGAAGGCCGATGCGATAAATTGATTCGTTAGATTAGGACTGAAAATGTAGGTGTGATTGATTTGCCCGTTCCAGATCGGCTGCTTGCTCTGCACGTTCAACAGCGGATTGACGACACTGATGAAATTCGGCTGGAAGCCCTGATCGCTGTTGATGCGTACAAAGACTTTTTGCTTGTCGCTGAGGTTCCAATCGACGCGGCCAACGATCATATATTCAGTTAAAGCGGCATGCGTCACGCCCGCCGCCGCCGTCATGCATGGGATGGCGGTGCCCCCTTGTACACTTTTTGGTACTTGGCCGAAGTAGGTGCCGGAAGCGCCATAAACGGGTGTTCCGGCGTAGCTGCCGCACCCCAAAGTTCCGAAGGAATCCTGCAGCGGACCGTTGCCCGTCGTCACCGGAACAGCGGTGCTATACGACGGCGCGCCCTGCATCAGCTTGAACATCTGCGTATACAGCGGGACGCTGGACGATGGAATCGTGTGTAGGGTCGTGTTCTGAAATGCGGGGGTGGGAAAATTCACATAGCTGGTCGAGGGCTGGACGTAGCGGATACCTTCCGTATCAGCGAAGAAGAACAACTTATCGCGCAGGATGGGGCCTCCGATCTGGGCTCCGTACTGGTTGGAAACCGCCTTCTGGCGTGGTATGCCATTCAGGTTGTTGAAGAAGTCATTCGCATTCAGGCCGTCACTGTTATAGGTCCAATGCAGAAGGCCGTGAACACGATTGGTGCCGTTTTTCGTAGCATAGGTTTCGACAGCACCCGCCTGACGTCCCCACTCCGTGCTGTAGCCGTTCTGCACAACCGAAGCCTGCGCAATCTCGTCCGAGCCAATGCTGAGCGTCGATGCGCCGGTAGTGGCGTCGTTGAAGAATGAGTCCGTCTGGTCGGCGCCGTTCAAGATGAGAAGGTTGGAAATGCCCGGCAAACCATCGGAGCTGAAATTGCCATTGCCGCCAGTACCTATGTTGACCACGACGCCGGGTACTGTGAAAGCAATCGTCGTAATATCGCCGCCGGGATTCGGCAGGTTCTCGAATTGCTCCGTTGTAAACGTGGAGATCGTGTTCGCCGACTCAGTATCAATCAACTGCGCGTTAGTCGCGTTTACCGTGACAAGCTGTTTATTGCCGGCTGGCGTGACCATAAGGTTGGCAACCGATTGCTGACCTACCAGAATCTGGACGGATGTGGTACTCGACTGCATGGTGGGCGCAGTAGCCGAGATGGAAAAATTCCCAGGCTTCAGAAACGAAGCTACATAACGTCCAGCTGCATTCGTCGTCAGCACGCGAGTGTCCCCGGTAGTGGTGTTCACTATCGTGACCGTTGCGTTAGGAACTATCGCTCCGGTGGAGTCCGCGACCACGCCACTCAGGCCTCCCGTTACAGCCGTTTGCGCAGACGCGGAAGCCATCAAGCCCGGAAGTGTGGCGGATGCGAAGCTAAAGATCGCGACGAACACAACGCTTCGAATATAACGTTTAACTTTATTCATCTACGTTCCCCAATATCTGGCCTCAACGGTATTACCGCTGTTGAAATTTCGACATGCGACGTGCGCGTGGTGATCCTACGGAAAAGTGCGCCGAAAAGATTGGAATATCTGGCTTACGCTATCGCCGGACCATCGCGATGTCTTTATTTCGCGCGTAGGCCAGCTGGATCCTTAAGTCACCGATAGTAGCTCGGCTTTGTATTCCTCGCAACTGCTTTATGTCTGTGGGAAAGCCGTCGGATGGCGCCTGCTGCCGCCAAATGCGTGTCAGCGCCTGCACGTCATTGCTTTTGTACTCGTCTCAATTGTGGTTCCAGGATTTCATCAAATACACTCAGCTTCGCTCCACGTGGGAGTGGGGTCTGTCCGATGTGTGATCCCAACTCTTGCGCCATGGGTTCGCCCGGGCGATACGCAGGCCACGAAGGAAGTCCCGGAGCCAACGGCTTCCCTACCTTTGCGAACTGAACCCAGTAGTCGACGATAGCGTTCGACAATTGAGCATCCCCAGGACTCGGCACCCAGCTTGTCCAATACTTCTTACTGAGGAACATGCTCTCCTCGCTATGAAATGCACCAAGTGCAGCGAACTGTCCCGCTCCTACATGAGTGAACACATAGAGGTACGCATCTTTTCCGGCAGTGGCCACTTCCTGTGCAAGCAGGCTCGCTCCAAATCCGAACTGATAATCCGTATCCATCGCGCGGAATGCAATCGGAACCTGCGCGTCTGTCTGTGCCGGATATGCCGCGAATACCGCATCAGCAAGCGAATGGAACTCGCGCGACAACCATTGACGGTATTCGGCGACCGACTTAGGACGATAAGAACTTCCACCCACAAGCGGACTGGCGAAGATCGAGACCTCATCGCTATTGCTTCCGACGATGACTGGAACCCGGGCCTGGGCTCCTTGCGAAAAGGTGAGAGCAGGCTGTTGGTGGAGAACCCAGCCGTCCACCACCGGATTGAAGTCGACATCCTTTTCATCCGCTGTTTTGCGCACCAGCTCATCCGCGGGTACAGTCCGGAGTTTAGCGAGCGCGTCTGGGCCATTCTTAAGTCCTAGATCCGCGGCCATTCGCACGCCACTATCCTCTGCCTCGGCAAGCGACGGCGCTAGTGAATCGACGCATACTCCACTCTGCATGATCGCGCCCTGAAAAAGACCGTCTGCGAGCGGTGACGCCATTAGATCGCAAATGTCGAGCGCTCCCGATGAGGCACCGAAGACCGTCACTCGTTGCGGATCGCCGCCGAACCGCTCGATGTTCTGTTGCACCCATCGGAGCGCTGCCGTCTGATCGAGCAATCCGTAATTTCCTGAGGCGTGATGTGACGACTCCTCGGTAAGTGCCGGATGCGAAAGAAAACCTAGTACGCCCAGCCGGTAGTTGATGGTCACCACAACCACCCCGTGCGGGGCGAGCGTCAGCCCGAGCGGAGGCCACTCCTGGGAACCCTCGATGTTTCCGCCGCCGTGAATCCACACCATCACGGGCAGCTTGGCATGCCTGGCCAGATCCGGCGTCCAGACATTCAGATACAGGCAGGCTTCGTCCGTAGCCATCTGCTTGCGGCTCAGCATCTCCGGTAACCATGTGCTCGGGAGCTGCGGGCATGCAGGTCCGTACCTGGTAGCCTCGCGCACACCCTGCCAACTCGCGGGCGACTGCGGAGGCTGCCAGCGTAAGTTGCCTACCGGCGGAGCCGCATACGGAATTCCCAGAAAAGCTGCGTACTTCGCGGACGGACCGAACTGATTTCCCTCAAGTAGCCCGTCCCGCAGCGCTACTCGAGGATGACTCGCCCCGAGTGCCGGGGTTGCCTCTGCATAAGCAAGAAATATTGCAAGTAACGCCGTTATCGCGATTCTGTAATTTTGCAGCACGCTTCACCCGCATTGATAGATATCCATCTCGCACTGTCCAGGATCCCGCATCGGTATGGTAGGGACAGCCGACGAGCGGCGACTTTTACAGTCCGCAGTTAAACGCGACCAGACAACGCCGTCTCCAGTCCAGCACAGACAACGGAATTGCATGACGTTGTATGCGTAATGATAGTGCCTTCGCAAGGTCTTATTTGCGGCTTACTGCAAGCAGGTTTTGCCAGCCGAGTTTGCTCATCTTGAGTCTCTGCCCATTCATGAGGGTCACCGAACCTTCGCTTTGCCCCTCCCGAACGATCTCCCGCGCCTGATCGATATTGACAATGATGGAGCGATGAATGCGAACGAAATTCTCGGGATCCAACGCTTCCGCAAGATGCTTGATCGTTTTGCGCAGCATCAGGCCTTTTGTTCCAATGTGCAGACACGAATAGTAATCCGCTGCCTCGATCCACTCGATGTCGTCGACATTGACGATGGACTCCTTTGCGCCACTGCCCACCAGCGCGCGTCTCGGATACTCCTTTCGCGAAGGCGGTGTTTCCTCGAGACGGGCAAGAACGGACTTCAGCTCCTCATGCGTCGTCAGTGCGGACTTTGAGGCGATATGTTCTTTAACGCGGAGAAGCGTGGCCCGCATCCGTGCCGGCTCGATAGGCTTGGTCGGGTAGTCGAGTGCGTACACCTCAAACGCGTGCACTGCATATTGATTGTGGGCGGTGACAAATACGGTGACCGGCATGTGGGCGGGCCCTATCTGATCGAAGACTTCGAATCCGCTGTTGCCCGGCATTTGAATATCCAGGAACAGCACGTCGATCCGCATCTCCCGAAGCGCAGCAACGACTTCCCTTCCGTTGCGGCACTCTCCTGCAATTTCGACCTCATCATCGCTTGCCAGGAGAAGTCGAAGACGCTCACGAGCGAGGGGCTCGTCGTCAGCGATCAGGACCTTGAGCTGCATCGTCAGCTTCGCTCATACGGAAGTCGAATGGCGACCTCAAATCCTCCCGTCTCCAATGGTTGTGCCCGCATCGCATATTCCGTCTGATAAAAATGCTCGAGACGCTTTCGGGTGTTCGTCAATCCGGGCTTATATCAGTTACGAATTACACGATGTGGGCACCACGTTTTTTCCATTTTGCACACTAGGTCCGTTCGACACGAAGTGTCACAAGATCCCATCCAGCTATCGAGATATCACCGTTCACGGGGCGCAAAGGTTCTTCCGCCAGGTTACTCAGGAACGTTTGGCCGATATTTTTCGAAGACCAGGTGAGATGAGCGCTCACATCTTCATCGGAAGCAGCAAAGAGGCGCACGATCCAGGCCTTGCCGTCATCGCTGGGCTTCAGCTCGGTCAATAAAGCGCTCGCAGGCTCAATGTTGAGCATCGATGTGGAGACCAACTCGTGATGGACGGAACGGCTTACCAAAAGCGGCTGCGAGAGCCCAGTCGCAAAGCGGCTCGCCGCGGCGATATCTTCGCGCTCGTGAGGGCGCAAGGCATAGCGGAAAGTCACCGGTCCGGACTGATATGCGAGATAGTTTGTTCCCCAATGGTTGTTCATCACCCAGGAGTAGAAGGTCTGAGTGGGTTCAATGTGCTGACGCCACAGAGCGGGAACCTTCTGTGAACCAAGCATGGTGGCGGTAATGCCGCCAATTTCCACCAGCGGTGCGTCGAGCGTGGCCCACGTTACTCCGAAGCTCTCATTGGAGACGTCGATCCATCGGCCGACGGGGAGCCAGTTTTTGCACGAGCCTGGGAGTTGGTCGATCTCTGGCTGCATGGAGCCGAGAGGAATATCCATTAGCATCCTTCCGTTCGGGACAGCGAGCGGAAACGCGAACTGCACGCTCTCTTTCGAGCCGTGCTGTGCAAAGTCGGAGCCCTGGTCACCCTGGCCGGGATGCGGATTAAGCGGCGCACGTTCTTTGTCGACGATGTTGCTGATCTCGACGAAGTCCGCCTCTTCGCAAAGCCGGATGCGCCGGGTAAGCTGCCTGCAGCCCGGCGCAGACGAATCGATACGGAGCGAAGCTACCAGCGGTCCATCTTCTTCCACGGTGATCGTAGGCTTGCCGCTGCGGCCGAGATGCGCGAAATCTATGCCGGAGAGAAACAGATACTGGTTCACCGCTCCGTGCTCCCGATTGACCAGGTTTTCGCGGCTGCCTTTGCGATAGAGTTCGACGATGTCTCCTGTTTCCGGGTCGACATGGACGCTCAGGAACCGGTTTGTCAGCACGTTGTTTTTGATCGTGACCACGTGATCGGGACGGTGCGCCGGCCCGGAAGAGGTCTTGAAGCTGACTGTTGCCAGCGCCGGCATATCGCTGGCAAGAATCGCGAGCTCACCGCTGCTCAGTCTTTGCGACGGAACGGGTCTGCCATCTGCGGTGGCCACAGAATCGCCTGCAGAGGACAGCTGGCGGGAGAGATACACGACGCCGGTTCGCCTCCATGAAGACGTATTGTGCACATCGATGGAACCTTGCACCGTTGCGCCGGAAGCGGGTAACAATGCAGCGATCAGGGCTTCGGAACGCCTCTCTGCTTTGATCGCAAAATCCCGCTTGTAGTCCCACTGTTTCTTTGTGAATGGATTCTCCGAGTCGGACACGCTGCACCACGCGCCCCATGTGTGTTCGGAATACAGGAGCACGTCCCGCCATGCTGTCGCGTAGGCTGATTCGTCATAGCCGCCGGGCGCCAGCATGGACGCCAGCGTGGCAGCCTGCGTGAGCCGGTCAGCGGCGTTTCTGCTCATGGCTGTCTCGAGCGCTGACGAGCCTGCGCCATCTTCCCAATACGGGGTCAGGTCGCCGCGATAGGATGGCAGCTGATGACCGCATCTCTTTTCAAAGGCAGAAAACGCAGTACTGGTAGACGCGATTGAGAAACGAGGCCACTCGTACTTGCCATTCCAATCGCGAATAAAATCGCTGATCTCAGGATCAGGCGCGGCGTTATCTCCATGGCCTGACCAGCGAATGTACGAGATGTCGTAAGGGTAGGTGACTTCGTCGAGGCGGTCCTGATATCTTCCCACCCAATCTTCGTCGAGCTTCTTCGTGATGTGCGAGAGCGCGTAACCAGTCCACGGAACCCACATCAGAATCTTTTCGCGGCCCGAGGGAGAAACCCACCAGAAAGGCCGATCCTGCCAGACCTCCATAAATGTGCCGATGCGATCGAAGAAGTTGGGCGCGCCGGAAAAATAGCGTATCCCTGCCTGAGACATGGCGGTTACCGTTCCCCACGAATATCCGGGTACGTCGCTCATCATGGCGGAATCGACTTTGATGCCGCACTTCTTGCCGAGCTGCGTTCCGTACTTGAAGAGTCGCAGCAATTCTTCTGGACGGCAGAGTCCGGTGAGTTCATTCGCATAAGATCCCTGCGGCGAGATCTGACCCTTGCGAATGGCCTCGATCAGGGCTTCCCTTTCGGCCTCCGACCGCCGCTGCATGAAGAAGTCGCAGCCCCATAGGACTTCGAGATTCCAAATGAAACGCGCTCCTTCGGGATAGCTCGCTGTCTTGTTCGCAAGCTCCATGGCAAGCGTGATGTTCTGCATCTGCTTTTCTTCCACCGCCGCCTGCAGGTCGGTGTAGCCGAGGTCATGATGCGAATGGGGCAGAACGTAAACCAGCACTTCCCGGGCCGGCTTTACGGAGACCGTTTCGGTCAGCGCGATGTTGTTTGCCTCGACAGAGATGCGAAAAGACCGCGTCTGCGGTGACGGCTCGAAATAGACCTCGAAAGGACCGGCTACACCTGAGGCGTTTCTGCGATCAACTTCAACGCCATCGATTTTGGTGACGACGACGCCTTGAGTTCCGGGGCGGGGAGAAATCAGCAGCGGCTGCAGGAGCTTACCATCCCGGCGCGCCAGCGCACGTATTGGTACGGCGAGGTTCACCACGGGCTCGGACCTTGCCGAGGATGACGCTTGCGGCCACGCTCCCTTGGAAGAGAGCATGCCTCCGGTCAGGAATCCAAGATGTTTAAGAAGCTGTCTTCTCTTCACAATGAACGGTCTTTCCGCGGCCAGGATTTTGCCGATACGCTATGCTGCTTTCACGCAGGCAGCATTTTGCAAAGGTTTGCAACGCCACATTTATAACACCCAATGGGGCGCAAGGCTGCGACAGCGGTTGCGGCGTAAGTTGTTGATTTTGAATTGGTAGCGCTAACGGGAATTGAACCCGTGTCTCAGCCTTGAGAGGGCCGCGTCCTAACCCCTGAACGATAGCGCCACACACTCAGTGGACAGGGGTATCCACCTCGTTTACTTTAACAAACTTCATCGTTGGGACAAAGCCGCCTGACGGCGCTCTTAAGCAATATCCCGCTCCGTGATGCGGACGTGAGCCTCGGTCAGGTGATGCCCGAACCTCTCGATGTCATCCAGACATTCGCTGGTATTTACGCCTGGAATCCCTTCTCCCCTCTGCATCTCGATGGTCTTGAACGGATTCCAGGGGCCGTACTGCGAAGGGAGATTGGCTCCGGTTGCATCGCCAGTGAAGCCGAAGACTCTGTCACGACCTCTAAATGCGTAAACCTGCATTTGCAACCTCTCTCCTTGCACTCAGTCCAAGTGCAAAGGCTCGATTCACACTGAGACGCCGCCAACAACAATGGCAGCTCTAAATGCCGAGCTTCTTAACTTCCTCGTTGTAGTACTTCCGGTAGAGGATGTCCCACTCCATCGAGCCTTCCGGAATGATCCGGCGCTGCGAGGAAATCTTCAGCCGCGCGGCCTCATCGATCTTCGACTCTTCGAGGAGCAGGGTCTCGAGCACCCTGCGCGCCTCCTGGCGGACGGTGTTCCGGTCCTCCTGGAACTCACAATCATCAATCTCCGCCAGCGTGTCTGCCACCACGTGCGCCAGCTTGTTCAACTTGTCGCGCGAGATCCTCACAGCACCGCCTTGTACTTGCGGGCGAGTTCGTTTTTGACCTTCTTGAACATCTCCGGATAGCTCGCACCAGTACGCCGCATGTCCTCCTGGTAGGTCTCCAGGATCAGCCGGACCTCTTCATTGATGCGGTCTTCCAGCTTCAGCTCGTCCAGCAGGCCGGCCGCCACCCGCTCCGAGAGGAGCTGGGGCTTTGCCGTCTTGATCACCTTCGCGTCGAGCAGTCCGCGTACCGTTTTGCGAGCCAGGTAGCCCACATATTCGTTAGAAAAAATCATCGATCGTTACTCGGAATATAGCATAACCCGCGATGCACGCCGGATCATGGAAACGCTACTGGGGACGTGGTTTATGCGGGCACGACGGGGTATTCACGCAAGCCTCGGGCAGCCGCAGCCGCTCCACCGGCCGCCCGTTCGCCACATGCTCATGGACGATCTCGGCGACATCCTCCGGTTGCACAAACCCATACCAGACCGCCTCGGGATAGACCACCACCGTGGGCCCGTGCTCGCACTGGTCCAGGCAGCCGGCCTTGTTGGCCCGTACAGTCCCCTTCAGGCCCGCGGCCCCGATCGCCTCTTTGAACAGCTTGTGCAGCTCGCCCTTGCCGTCCGGTGAGCAGCAGCCACGGGCGCTGCCCGGCTCCCGCTGATTGGTGCAGATGAACAGATGTCTCTCGAAGCTCGCCAAGGTCGCACTCCTCTCCCCAGAATACGGGAACCCGACTTACGGGAAAACACGGGTCCGGTTTTCCTCTGGCGACGCCTGCAGGGAGCCGCCGCCATCTGCGAGAATGGGGCTCGAAATGATGCCACCAGATAACCTGCACTCCCTCAAAGACGACATGATCGCGTTCATCGAAGGCCACGGCATGCGGCGACTGCCCGGCTTCGTCATGGAGGACGTCGCCTCCGTCCTGTGGGAAGACGAACAGAACCCTGACAGCTGGAAGGACTTCGTCGAGATGGCGAAGGCCGCCCAGGCCCCCTTCATCACCATGAGCGACATCACACTCGAGAAGGAAGATCTGAAATCTCTGCTCGAAGACCTGCGCGATTTCAACTTTCCCGACGACGTGCCCGACTCCGAAGACGCCGAGTACCTGGTGAACTACGTCGGCAAAACCGGCTTCGTACAGCTTGGCTTCGCTCACCAGGGCATCATGTTTCTCCACGAGAGCTCGACCGAGTGGTACGACCGCTACCAGCAACTGCTCGAGTCGCTCGAGAGCGTGGGCGACATCGTCATCAACGAGGACGCGGACGACGAGTGAGGTGGCCTGCGTGAGCACTACCGCGAGCATGACGGCCTACTCTCCTGTCTACGCGCACTGGCAGCTTCCGTCAGTCGATGCCGCCGCGGTTGCTACGATTGCCGCTCTTGCCAAGGCAGCGGGCGTCCCTGGCCCTGTCGCTTCCCTGCTGCTGCAGCGCGGCGTCGTCGATGCTGTAGACGCTGCGCGCTTTCTGCGTCCCACGCTCGATCACCTGCTCGACCCCTATGCTCTGCACGGGATGACCGCCGCAGTTGCGCGCATCCAGCAGGCGATCACGGCGCGCGAGCCGATCCTCATCTACGGCGACTACGACGTCGACGGCACCACCGCCATCGTCCTGCTCAAGACCGCCATCGAAATCCTGGGCGGCACTGTTCGTTTTCACATCCCGCATCGTCTGCGCGACGGCTACGGTATGCAGGCCGAAGTGCTGACCCGCGCCGCCGAGGAAGGCGTCCGGCTCGTCATCAGCGTGGACACCGGCATCCGCGCTTTCGCCGCCGCGGACGAAGCCGCGCGCCTCAATCTCGATCTCATCGTCACCGACCATCACCTGCCCGAGGCCGCGATGGGCCTGCCGAAGGCGCTCGCCATCCTCAACCCCAACCAGCCCGATTGCGCGTATCCCTGCAAGCACCTCTGCGGCGCTGGTGTCGCCTTCAAACTGGCCCAGGCGCTGCTCGAAGCAGTAGACGCGCAGCGCGCCCGCGAGAAGCTGCTGCCATCCTTCCTGAAGATGCTGGTGATCGCGACCGTCGCCGACGCCGTACCGCTGCTCGGCGAAAATCGCGTCATCGCAAGCCTCGGCATCGACGGTCTACGCCATCCAGTGAACCCGGGTCTGCGAGCACTCTTCGACATCGCGCAGCTCGACCCCGCGCGCCGTCCTCTCACTGCTGGCGACATAGGCTTCCGACTCGGCCCGCGCATCAACGCCGCCGGCCGCATGGACGTGGCGTCGGAAGTCGTCGAGCTCTTCACCACACGCGATCCTGCACGCGCCCGCGAACTCGCCCTCAAGCTCGATCAGCTCAACACCGACCGCCGCGCCGCCGAAAAGGCCGTGCTCGATCAAATCGAGATCCAGCTCGATGCTATGCTCGCGAGGCACGATCGACAAAGCAGGGCTGTCTGGTCATCGACGGCGAAGGATGGCATCGCGGCGTGCTCGGCATCCTTGCCTCGCGTGTGGTCGAGCGCACAGGACGCCCCGCACTCGTGCTCAGCCACGAAGACGGCGAGGCCCATGGCTCCGGCCGCTCCATCCCCGGCTTCCATCTGCTCGAAGCGCTCGAAAGCTGCCACGACGTCTTCGTCCGCTTCGGCGGCCACGCGCACGCCGTTGGCTTCTCGCTGACCTCTGCGCGTGTCCCCGAACTGCGCGATCGTTTGCAACAGCACGCAGCTCTTTTGCTAACGCCGCAGATCCTCGAGCGCAAACTCGACTGCAGCGCCGAGCTGCCGCTTCATCAGATTGATCTCGCGTTCTACCAGTCACTCCGCCTGCTCGAACCCTACGGGATGGGCAACGAGGAGCCGGTCTTCATCGCGCGCGACCTCGTGCTCGACGACCTCGCCGCAAGTCATGAAGGAGGAGCACATCCGCATGCGCGTCCGCGATGGCGAGACGGTGATGAAAGCGCTCGGCTGGCGCTGGGCAGAGCGTGTGCGCGCGCTCGCGCTGGATGCCGGCAGCCGCATCGATCTCGCCTACCGCCTGCGGATGAACGAGCACCCGGATTTTGGTGGGTTGGAGTTGGAGATTGTGGATCTAAAAGTTAAGTGACTCTGGCTTTCTTCCTCAATTCAGTGCATTCTAAGCAGCGCTATGAAAAAATTCTCAGCCATTTATGCAGGGTACAGGGAAAGGCAACGTCTTTTTGCCGAAAGTGCCTTGCGGCAAAGTAAACGGCGCTTTGTCTGGGTTCGTGGAGTGCTGTTTTGGGCCAGTTTCGGTTTAGTGATGGCGATCCTGATCGAGTTTCAGCATAGGGGTGAACCACAACCGAAATTCTTTAATCTGACATTCCTTTTATCTGTTCTGCTGCTCTGCGGCTTCTTCGGATACCTGTGGGCTAACTGGAAGTGGAAAGACTACGAACAAATCGCCAAGAGATAGGCACGAAGCATTGTTCTGATTCTCTACTTCTTCACCGGCGCCAAAGGCTTCAATATCTCCTCCAGCACATCCTTCTCACCCTTCACCCGCTCCAGATACGGATAGCGCTGACCGCCGTGGTAGTCGATCTTCAGCACCTTGTAGTACGACGTATTCGACACGATGAACTCGATCGGCCCCTTGTTTTGCTGCGTTGAGCCTTCCTTCGCATCGTCGATCGCATTCTTCAACAGCTCATCCTGGTAGGCGCGGCCGTTCACCGCGACAATCTGCATGTCCGGCCCAAACCCCGCCTTGTCCGCCAGCGAGCCCACCAGCACATCGCTCACCTTGCCCCCGTCGCCGATCTTCAGCCCCAGCGACCACCACGCGTTCACGCCACCATGCTCGTCTGCCGTTACGTAGGGTGTCTCTTTGTCGCTGTATGCCAGCCGCCAGCCGCCATTCGTGATCCCGCCCAGTGGCGCATGATCCACCTTCGTCGTCAGCCGTTCATGCAGGAAGCTGGCCCAGTCATACGGCACCACGGCGTTCAGATTTTCGACGACGTCATCGAAGGTGTACGGCACCACCTTCGGTGGTGTATCGCCGCCTAATCCATGAAAACGCGCGCAGAAGTCATTGATGCTCTTCTTGCCATTGGTCTGCTTGCGGATCATCGTGTCCACTTCCAGCCAGATCAGCTCCCCCTCCGGGTAGTAGTCCACATTGCGGCGCCAGTTGTCCCAGCCATCGCTCGCATCGATCAGAATCTGCGCCGACACGGCCGTGTCCGACAGATCGCGCCAGGTGCGGCCGGGCCGTGCATCCAGTGTCGCCGCGCTCAGCGCCAGCGCGTCGCGATACTGCTCCGGCGTCCAGATGCCCGAGCGCGCCGC
The DNA here is from genome assembly GCA_963815025.1 of uncultured Acidobacteriaceae bacterium. Lineage (GTDB taxonomy): Bacteria > Acidobacteriota > Terriglobia > Terriglobales > Acidobacteriaceae > KBS-83. Next base: position 1,332,432 of record CAWFFD010000004.1, read on the forward strand.
CAGCATATCGCCCAGATATTCCGTCAACCCTTCATAGACCCACAGCAGGTCGCCCTTCATCGGCACCTGATAATTCGGCGTCGCCAGCCCGGCAGGGCGGCGATATTTGCCGTTCCAGGAGTGTGTAAACTCATGCGGCAGCAACCCGCCGGTCAGCAACTCCAGATTCGGATCGAGGAAGGTCTTCTCTGGCACGCGATCATCGCTCGACTGATGGTGCTCCAGGCCGAAGTGCGCCACCTGGTCGCTCAACGTCATCAGAAAATGGTAGCTGCTGTAGTGACGTGACTTGTAGAGCGCCCCGGTCTCCCGCACCAGGTTGTTGAAGCCGGCCAGCAGATCCGGCTTGATCTCCAGATCCTCCGGTCCATCCGCCGCGACATCCAGATAATGCTTCGGCGTCACCTCCGGCGCCAGCGGCCACTCGCGGAAGTAGCGCCCGGTCAGCAGCGGCGAATCGACGAGCTGCTCCAGCGAAACCGTATCGAACTTCAGGTCGTAGGAGTCGCTGTTTGTCTTTGTCAGTGCCGTCCCATACCGCCAGCCCTGCGGGATCTTCGCCTCCGGCGTCACCATCACATCGCTCGCCTTCGCGCCCTCGGGATACAACACCACCGTGTTCCAGCTCAGCATCGCCAGGCTCGCGCTGGTCGAGGCGCCGGAGGAAAATCCGGTGGGCGAAGCCGTCGCCAGGAAGTCCAGCTTGATCTTCAGCTCGGTCGCACCGGCCGGCACATCGATGTGGAAGGCAAACATATCCACGTCATCGCGCCGCCACGGAATCTGCTGCCCATTCGCCGTAAACACCAGCCCGGTCAGGTCATCGATCGGCCCCGTCGGCCCATGCTCGCCGGGAATCCATTTCGGATAAACCAGCGTGTGCTCGCCCGGCGTGATCGGTATGGTCTCGACGGCATGAATGATCTTGCGTGGCGCGTCCGTCACGTCCACGCTCAGTTGAATGGGCTGCGAAGCAGATTGTGCATGGACAACGGCGAGGCAAATCAGAAATCCGGCGGGAAGAAAAAATTTGGGAAGAACGAATCCCGGAAGAACAAAACGAGGATAGCGGCGAGGCATAGGTCTCCAGAGCGGCGTTGTTCGTCAGTGTACTGGCTCCCGCCCCACGCGCGCGATGCTATACACTCCTGCCATGCCGCGAGGCTTCTTCCTCACATTCGAAGGGCTCGATGGCTCGGGCAAGTCCACGCAGTTGCGCAAGCTGCATGAATGGCTCGTCCGGCGTGGTGAGGACGTCGTCATGACACGCCAGCCCGGCGGCACGCGGCTGGGCGATCGCATCCGCAGCCTGCTGCTGGATTCCCGTCGCACCTCACTCGATCCGCGTGCGGAGCTCGGCCTCATGTTCTCCGACCGCGCCCAGGCCATTGCGGAGGTGATCCGGCCCGCGCTCGACCGTGGCGCCATCGTCCTGTGCGACCGTTACACCGACTCTACTGAGGCCTATCAGGGAGGCGGGCGCCAACTTGGTTCGGCGCGTGTGCTCGCGCTGCATCATGAACTCTGCGGGCTCGATCCAGACCTCACATTGCTTCTGCTTCCGGACTTCGATGCATCGCTTGCGCGGGCCCGCCAGCGCAACGAAACTGCGGCCGCTGTCACCGGCAAGGATGAAAACCGCTTCGAATCACTCGATACAGCATTCTTCCGCCGCGTCTACGATCAATATCGCGTCATTGCCGAGCGCGAGCCATCGCGTGTCGTGGCCATCGAAGGCGACGCCGGGGTCGAGGCTGTACACCGCCGTATTCTATCCATAGTGGAAGAGCGTCTCGAGCAGCACCGCGCATCCTAGTCCAAACATGGCAATAGCCAGCACACCCCCGACGCAGGATCAGCAGCCCCAGCAGTGGACCGTCATCGAGCGCGGCGGATTTCGCTATCCGCCCGGCCTCTCACTGAATCTCATCTTCTATCTGCGCCGCCGCTTCTTCAAGCCATCCAACCCCATCCTTCTCTTCGAACACCTCGCTGCCACCTATGGCCGCATCGCGCATTACAAACTCGGCTGGCAGCACATCGTCTTCATCAACCATCCGGATTTCATCCGCGAGGTGCTCGTCAACCACCAGCAGGAGATGATCAAGGAGCGCACGCAGCGCCGGATGAAAATCCTGCTCGGCGAGGGTCTTATCACCAGCGAGGGTGCCTTCCACATGCGACAGCGGCGCATCGCCGCGCCGGCATTCCATCGCCAGCGCATCGCGGCCTATGCCGATGTCATGGTGCAACGCGCCACGCTGCGCCGCGCGGGCTGGCATGCCGGTCAAGCCCTCGATATCGGCGCGGAGATGATGCAGCTCGCGCTCGAAGTCGTCGCTCGCACTCTCTTCAATACCGACGTGACCAGCGATGTGCTCGAGATCAATCGCGAAGTCAACGTCATCATGGACCTCTACAACTACCTCATCTCCCTGCCGCTGGCGGAGGCATATCTCTACGCACCATTGCCCGGTCTCACGCGCTTCCGCCGTGCACGCGCGCGGCTGGATGCCGTAGTGCACCGCATCATTGCCAGCCATCGCAGCCGTGAACGTGCGGGCGACGCCTCAGACAGCGGCGACCTGCTCTCCATGCTGATGGCGTCACGCGACGAGGAGGGCGGCACGACAGAAAGAAGTGGCATGACGGATGCTCAGTTGCGCGACGAAATCATCACCATCTTCCTCGCCGGCTACGAGACGGTTGCCAACGCGCTCACCTGGACCTGGCTGCTGCTGGCGCAGAATCCGGAAGCCGCACAGCGGTTCTACGAGGAAGTAGACCAGGTGCTCGGCGGCCGCGCTCCCACACTCGAAAATCTGCCGCAACTCCGCTACACCGAGATGGTCTTCGCCGAGTCGATGCGGATCTATCCGCCTGCGTGGGCTATGGGCCGTCAGAGCACCGCGCCTCTCACGCTCGGTCCCTACCGCTTCCCTGCCAAAACCTACTTCTTCTTCAGTCAATACGTAATGCAGCGCGACCCCGAGTACTTCCCCGATCCGCTGCGCTTTGATCCCGAGCGATTCACGCCGGAGGCGAAAGCGGCCCGCCCGCGCTTCGCCTACTTCCCCTTCGGCGGCGGTGGCCGCCAGTGCATCGGCGAGTCCTTCGCCTGGATGGAGGGCGTGCTCATCCTCGCCACCATCGCGCAAAAGTGGCGGCTCACCCTGCTGCCGGATCAGCAGATCGATGTGCAGCCAAAGATCACGCTGCGGCCCAGGTATCCGATTCACATGCGGGTGGAAGAGCGTTGAACGTAATCGTGCATTTCACGGCGAAGTATAACTTCGCTAGATCCTCCTCGAGGGCTGGAGGCACAGCGGGGTCCCTGGAACATGCTCACATGCGAGTCACCAGATCTTACGTCTTCTCTGACCCCTCGAAACGATAGCAGTTGCAAATCGATCCGCCGGAAATGGATTGGCACGCATCTCGAAAGCTTGACCACCACAATCCATGCGTATCTGCGGTCGACTACCAGTATCCTCTTTCGGCACGCTCATGCTAGAGAAGCTCTGGGAGAATACGCTTCACAGTGAGCTGAGCGAGGTCGCGAACATTCGCCGAGCATGGGCAGGGTCGAGGATGCGTCGTCGACGTTAAGACTGTGCCAACGACATAGAATTGCGCCATTCTGAACTAGTTCTGCAACACTACGAGCGCCTCCACATTCTCCGAAGATGCGATCCTGTGCTTTCGGCGTCGTCACGGGTACCGGGATCGAGAAACCGTCAAACTCCATTGTCCGTCATGAGCAGATGCCGCGGAAACCTCTCCGTTATCGGAGGTCATCCGTTCGTTTCGTGGACCTTACTACCCTGCTTAGCAGCTTACTGACTCAGTGAACTTCGCCGACTTTCTGGGCAATCAGGCCACGGTGCGCCGCCTGCGAGAGACTTTAGCCGCGGGCCGCCTGCCCTCCGCCATGATCCTGAGCGGCTCGCGGGGCGCGGGCAAGTACACACTCGCCGTTCTGCTGGCCCAGGCAGCAAATTGCCTTACGCCCATCACGACGGACGGCCTGCCCGACGCCTGTGGCATCTGCGCCAACTGCGAACGCATCGCCGCCTCCTTCGCCCTCGATGAACGCTTCGCGGAAGCGGTCGCCGCACGCGAAGAGATGCGCGACGCGGACAAGAAGGACACCCGCATCCTCATCCAGACGCATCCGGATGTGCTGATCATCCCACCCGATCCGCCGCAGCTCCTCATCAAGCTGGGACAGGTGCGCACCGTCATCGCGCGCATCTACCGCCGCCCCGCACAGGCGCAGCGCGCCTTCTACATCTTCACCGCCAGCTCATTCATGAAGGAGGCGGCAAACTCGCTCCTCAAAATCCTCGAAGAGCCGCCGGAGCACGCGACCCTCATCCTGCTCTCGGAGAATCCCAGCGAGCTGCTGCCTACCATCCGCTCCCGCGCCGGTGTGCTGCGGCTCGGCGCATTGCCACTGGCGGAGATCGATGCTCTCCTCGCCGCACGGCGGCCGGAGCTGAAGCCTGCCCAGCGTACCCTCGTCGGCCGCCTCGCGGAGGGCGCCGTCGGCCGCGCGCTCGGCTTCGATCTGCCCGCGTATCTCGCCTCGCGCCAGGATGCACTCACGATTCTGCACACCTCGCTGGCAGAACCCGATTACAGCGCGCTCTTCCGCATGACGGAAAGCTACCGCGCCGGCGCGGAGGGCGCCGAGAAGACCTCAGGCATGCTGCATGCATTGAATCTTCTGCTCGAAGATCTGTTATTGATCCACTCCGGCGTGCCTGCGCTGATCCGCAACACCGATCTGGCAGCCGAACTGGCCCGCATGACGCAGAATGTCACCCCAGCGTGGCTCGAAGCGGCCTCACGCGGCGTTGACCAGGTAGAATCGGGCATGCGGCGCAATCTTTTGCGCTCCCTCTCGCTCGACGCCTTCGCCGCCAGCCTTCCGGTTCGCTGATCTCTTCAGACGAACGTCACGTTACGATGCGTGGATTTCTCTGGTGTTGCCTGTACATCTCTGCGTTTTGATCACCAAATTCGTCGCCAATATCAGCTTTCACAATCAATAAAACTTTCTCTTTCCTCCGGGGCAGATCGCGCATCTACATGAGATAACACCAACAGGCACGCTTTATGGCGAACCAATCAGCACTCCCGTCGCGCGATGAGGGCGAAGAACTTCCTGAGGGCGCTACCATACCCTCGCTTCCCCCTTCAGGCCCCCGTAAACTTGTTAGGCCAAGCCTTCCAGAGGGCGTGAAAAAACGCCGGTCGTATTCCCGGCGCGATACCCCACTGTTGATCCACCAGCAGTCGCAGCCGGCAAATGGGCGCGCGGAAAGCTCCCACGCCGAAGCCTTTTATCTGCAAAAGCAGATGCACTCCCAGACCCCTATGATCTTCATGTTGGAGAATGGGGACCACGTCGAGGGGGTCATCGAGTGGTACGACGTCGACACCATAAAAGTGCGGCACGGCAGTATCCGCACCCTCATCTACAAAGCGGCCGTCAAGTATCTCTATAAGGCGGGCGACCCGCAGCCCTGAGCTTTCGCGTAAGAACCGCAAAAGCTGGATCAAACCACGGGCAACCACGCAGCCTTTTCCAAACGATCCCGCAGTGCGCGCCCAATCCCCCGCTCCGCCGGCAGCGGGCACACGATGTGCGTCGCCTCCTGCGCATCCAGCCAGCGCAGCCCAGCAAAAAGCCGCTGCGCCAGCGAGTCCAGATCGCTCCATCTCCCCCAATCAAAGGCGAAATCGGCGGTCCGCACATCGCTCTTGAACTCCTCAGGCGCCATTACCCCCACGCGCACGTTCTTGCCCTCACGCTTGAGCCGCGCGACCGCCTGGAAGAGACGAAAGCCAACCACCGCCTCCTCGTCTTCTGCCGCCTGTGTCTCCACCAGCACCATCGTCGCGCGAGGCGCGTAGTGACGAATACCTACCCCGGGCGAGGGCAGCCCGGATGGCTCCACGCTGCTCGCCGGGCCATTTCCTTCCAGGTTATTTCCTGGATAGAGCCTTACCTCGCCCGCCACGCCGCGCAGCGCCTCCAGCGTAACCGCGCCCGGACGGTAGACAATCACCGGCGACTGGCTGGCGTCCACCACGGTCGACTCCACACCGTGACGCGCCGGCCCGCTATCCACCACGGCATCGATGCGCCCATCCAGATCGTCCAGTACGTGCGCAGCCGTCGTGGGGCTAGGCCGCCCAAACGAGTTGGCGCTGGGCGCAGCAATGGGCATGCCTGCCGCCGCAATCAGCGCGAGAGCTACCGGGTGCGCCGGAACCCGCACTCCCACCAGCGGACGCCCCGCCGTCACAATATCCGGCACATCCGGGCCGCGCGGCAGCAGCAAGGTCAAGGGCCCGGGCCAGAAGGCCTCCATCAGGGCGCGTGCCGTGTCGCTGATCTCCGCCACCAGCCGGCCCAGCGGCACACCCTGACTCACATGCACAATCACCGGGTCCCACGCCGGCCGCTGCTTGGCAGAGAAGACGCGCTCCACCGCCTTTGGATCGAAGGCATGCGCGCCCAGCCCATAGACCGTCTCGGTTGGGAACGCAACCGTACCGCCGCCTCGCCAGATCGCGGCAACGCGTTCCAGGGTGGCCGCAGCAGTCTTGTTTTGTAGATCGGATTCGCTCAGGGGAAGGCGCTCGGTCTCTGCCATCCCTCCATTATGCGGCGTCGCCGCACATCTGCAGTCTCCATTCACGACCAGCCGGTAGTGGATCAGTTTCCGGGTAGCGCCAGGCGGAGCCGCGGATCACTTTTCGCTATCGCCCGCCTGCAGGTACCAACCCGCCCTCGATGAGTGCATCGGCGATTTTGCGTTCCAAAATGCGAAGGAAGCACCTCGAAGGACGCGCGGTACGCTTCTCCGGGAGGTACAACACCTGCGGAATATAATTGCACGCACTCATGGCGCTTGCCTCCGGTACAAGACTTGGTCCTTACGAGATTCAGTCACCTCTGGGCGCGGGTGGAATGGGTGAGGTGTATCGAGCCAGGGATGTGCGGCTTGCACGAGACGTAGCAATCAAAATTCTACCGGCGCATCTCTCCGCGAACTCCGAAGCAAAGCGGCGCTTTGCTTCGGAAGCCAAGGCCATCTCTGGCCTGAACCATCCGAACATCTGCACCCTCTATGACGTCGGGTATCAAGACGGTTTGGATTTCATCGTCATGGAGCATTTGACAGGCGAGACTCTCGAAACTCGCCTCAGTAAGGGTCCGCTTTCCCTGGAGCAGGTCCTCGACTATGGCTCACAGATCGCTCACGGCTTGGACAAGGCACACCGGAGCGGAATCATCCATCGCGATCTGAAACCCGCAAATATCATGCTGACCAGGTCGGGAGCGAAGCTGCTGGACTTCGGTCTGGCCAAGGCCGCCTCTCTAACGGCAACGCCCGCACACCTCACCGCTGCTACAGCGGCATCATCACTGACTCATCAAGGAGTCATCGTCGGCACCTTCCGATATATGTCCCCGGAGCAAGTCCAAGGACAGGATCTGGATGCACGAAGCGACATATTCTCATTCGGCGCCGTGCTCTACGAAATGGTCACCGGGCGCAAAGCGTTCGACGGGAAGAGCCAGTTGATTGCTGCCTCCTCGATCCTCGAGAAAGAACCCGAGTCAATCCTTGCTCTCGCGCCTCTGACGCCTGCGTCTCTCGACCACGTGATACGCCGCTGTCTCGCCAAGGATCCTGATAACAGATGGCAGACGGCGCGAGACCTTGCAAGTGAACTGGAATGGCTCCGCAAAAGCGGAGACCCGCCCGCCTCCCCAGCGCATCTGCGAACTGGCGGGAAAGGCACATGGCTGCTCTGGGCGCTGTGTGGTCTGATGGCCGCGGGTTTGCTCGCTGGCGGACTTCTTTGGCACAGACGGGGTGGTGCCCCCCAAACGAGCTATTTCTTAGCCGCACTGACGTTTACCGTGCACGATATGGCGCTCGCTCCTAACGGGCACACGGTTGCCGTGGTGGGTTTCTCCGAATCGGCGAGGACGAACCTGCTGTGGCTCTATGAAGTCGGCGGCAAGGAAGAGAGAAGGCTGGCGGAGACGGAAGGAGCGAGTTTTCCGTTCTGGTCTCCGGATGGCAAAGCATTGGGTTTTTTTGCGGATGGAAAACTCAAGAAGTTAGAAATTGCCGGCGGCCCGGTGCAGGTCATCTGCGATGCGCCCGCCGGACGAGGCGGAACTTGGAATAAGGAGGGGGTAATTGTATTTGCGCCGAGTGGGCAACTTGGGGGCGGCCTGTACCGAGTGTCAGTTGCCGGCGGGACCGCCAACCGCATTACAGTGCCGGATGCAAGCCGCGCAGAAAATAGCCACCGTTGGCCGATGTTCTTGCCTGACGGGAAGCACTTTCTCTATCTTGCGGCCAATGTGTCGGGCCAAACGAATCCCGACGCTATCTTCGTAGGAAAGCTGGACTCGGATGAAAAGAAGTTTGTCGCAAAAGCGACGGGCAATCCGGCGTATGCCGCCCACGGGTACCTGCTTTTTTGCCGGGAGAAGACGCTGTACCGCCAACGATTCGACGCAGACAAGCTGGAGCTGTCAGGCGAAGCAGTTCCGCTCCTCACGGACGTGTCGTACCTTCCGCGCATCTTGCATAACGCGTACGCGGCGTCGGATACCGGTGCGCTCGTCGCCCTGCGGGGCAGCGAAGTCTCTCTCTCAAAGCTGGTGTGGCGTGATCGCAAAGGGAGTCAGATCGGCACGATTGGCGATCCGGGTGTTTATGCCAATGTCGCACTTGCTCCCGACGGCAAATCGATGGCATTGGACAAGACGGACGAAGAAAACCAGAACACGGATGTGTGGACGTACGACTTGCAACGCAACAATGCAACGCGGCTGACATTTGATCCATCGATAGACGCAGACCCGGTCTGGAGCCACGACGGAAGGAAGATATTGTTCGCGTCGAGTCGGGGTGGTTTGTTTCAGCTTTACACAAAGAGTGCGGATGGAGGCGAGGATGAAAAGCTCTTGCCGCTGGACGCCTCCGACAAAGGCGACAAGTATCCTATCGCCTGGTCGCCTGACGGCAAGTACATCCTCTATGAACGGACAACGCAGGCCACTGCCCTGTGGGCCGCTGAGATGCCGGGATTGAAAACCAGCCGATTGTTCCAGGGGCCCGGGACGACGAAGAGCGGCCAATTTTCGCCGGACGGAAAATGGCTGGCTTACACCTCGAACGAAAGCGGGAAATGGGAGATTTACATAACGTCGTTCCCCGAACTGCGCGGGAAATGGCAAGTGTCCAATACCGGCGGGACCCAGCCGCGCTGGCGAGGGGATGGCGAGGAGCTGTTCTACGTTGCTCCCGACGGAAAAATGACCGCCGTACAGCTCACGGCCGGCGAGCACGTTGATGTGGGGCCGCCACTCCCGTTGTTCCAGGCGAGTGCGCGCGAACAGGTTGCCGGATCGGAACTGGTGACCTATGACGTGGCAAAAGATGGGCAGCGATTTCTCATCAACACACAAATGGAGAAAGAAGCGGCGTTACCGATGATGGTGATCCTGAATTGGAACGCCAACCTGGAAAGATGAGCATGGAAACCGCGCGCCGTCTCTCGCAAGAAAAGCCCCTCCACGCAATTGGGCCGAGCCGGACAGATCGTAGAAACGGTATAAACTCTTCCCATGCAGTCGATTGAGATTGAGGTCAAGTTTCGCGTCCGCGACCCGAAGGCCCTGGAAGCAACCCTCCCACAGCTTGGCTTTCACTGCAAAACCCCGCGCACCTTTGAGCGCAACATCCTCTTTGACACGCCCGATCATCGGCTTCGCGCGTCCACTCAGATATTGCGCGTGCGCCGATACGGGGACCGCTGGGTGCTGACCCACAAGCAGACCACGCCGAATGACTCACCCGACGCGCGCCACAAGGAACGCATCGAGACCGAAACAGTGGTCGAAGACGGTGAGGCAGTCGCCGCCATCTTCAAAGTGCTCGGCTATACCTCCGCGTTTGTATATGAGAAATGGCGCAGCGAGTGGGCGGACAAGGAAGGCCACTGTGTTATCGACGAGACGCCCATCGGCCAGTACGCCGAGCTGGAAGGTCCGCCGGAGTGGATCGATCGCATGCTCGCGGCCCTCCACGTCGCACCCGCCGAAGTGACTACGCTCAGCTACGGACGCCTCTTCGAACTGTGGCAGCAAGAGACCGGCAGCCACGCACAGAACATGGCATTCGCGGAGATCGAGCCGGCACTCGCGCGCTGATCCGCCTTTAAGGGAGCGCGAAGGCCACAATCGCATCGCCCTGCGCATCTTCCGGAATGGCTTTGCTTCCGCCCGCGGCAATGACCAGATACTGCTTTCCATGAATCTCGTAGGTCATCGGCATTGCATTGCCGCTCGCGGGAAGTTCCGCCTTCCATAGCTCTTTGCCTGTCTGGATCTCGAAGGCCCGGATGTGCGGATCGGTCGTGCCCGCAATGAACACAAGGCCGGAAGCCGTCACGATCGGACCGCCCAGGCTGATGGATCCGTCCGGGATCACATCATGCGCTCCGCCGGAGTGTTGCCCCCCGAAGTTCTGCATAGAACCCAGCGGCACCTGCCAGCGAATGGTGCCTTTTGCCAGATCGACCGCCACCAGCGTGCCCCACGGCGGCGGATTACACGGCAGATCGGATGGCGATTGCAGGAAGCGGCGCACCATCGCGTACGGCGTTCCCGCCTGCCGCGCATAGCCTCCATCGTCGTCGTCGGAATTCAGCTTGTCTTGTGGAATCAGCCGCACCCGTGCGGCGAGATTGTTCACGTTGACGACCAGCAGGTTGTTTGCAGGATCGAAGGCATAGCCGCTCCAGGTCATCCCGCCCAGATAGCCCGGCATCTCCAGCATTCCCTGAATACTCGGAGGCGTAAAGATCCCCTGATTGCGAAGTTTGGCCAGCTCTGCGTGGCAGAAGTCGCGGTCCGCCTTGGTCGGTCCCCAGGCGTCGTCGGCCGTGAGATGCTGCGCCGAAAGCGGTGGCGGAGCGGTTGGAAATGGCTGAGTGGCAGAGGTCACTTCTCCTGGCACATCGCTCTTGGGTACAGACCGCTCTTCTACAGGAAAAACCGGCACACCGGTATCGCGATTCAACACATAGAGCAAGCCCGTCTTGTTTCCCTGCACCACCACCGGGATATCCTTGCCATCGCGCCGGATCGTTGCCAGCAGCGGAGGCGCAGCGCTGTCGTAGTCCCATAGATCGTGATGGACCAGTTGAAAGCCCCAGGCCAGCTTGCCCGTCTTCGCATGCAGTGCGACTACCGAATTGGCCCACTTGTCATCGCCGGGCCGCAATCCGCCGTAAAAATCGGGACTCGCGCTTCCGGTCGGGATGAAGACAAGATCACGGCTCGGGTCTGCCACCATGGTCGACCACGCATTCGCCGCGCCGGTATTCCACTTCGCAGTCTTGCCTGAACCTGCAGACGCCTGCGGATTCGGCGGAATTGGGTCCCAGCTCCAGCGCAGCGCGCCTGTGCGCGCATCGTACGCGCGCACCACGCCGGATGGCATGTCCACGCGGTTGTTGTCATCAATCGAAGAGCCGACGATCACCAGGCCGTCGATCACCGTGGGCGCCGACGTCATGTGATACCAGCCTTGCGGATGCTCTCCTCGGTTGTGATCTTCGTAGCCAGGAACGTCGCGAAGCTGAATCTGTCCGTCATGGCCAAAATCGGCGCAGGGCTTGCCAGTAGCCGCGTCCAACGCGAGCAGGCGCGCATCGAGCGTCGCTTCGTAGATGCGGCGCCGGCATGGCTGCGTGCTTCGCGATGCATCCCGCTGTGACGGATCGAGCCAGGTCGCAACCCCGCGATTGATCAGGCCATCGCCGTAATCCAGGCTCAGATCCACGTGCGGATCGAATGCCCAGCGCTGGTTGCCCGTGGCGGGATCGAGAGCAATGACGCGATTGAATGGCGTCGTGAGGTAGAGCGTGCCGTCGACCAGAATCGGCGTGGTCTCGAACCCGCTGCGCTTCAAACCGTTGCTGCCGTCGGAGACATCCTTTGTATGGAAGGTCCATGCCACACGCAGCTTCCCAACATTCGCGGCATCCATCTGCCGCAGCGGCGAGTAGCGCATACCGCCAGGGTCGTTGCCATAGACCGGCCAGTCCGTCTCGCCCTTCTTTTCGCTGTTGTTCTGCGCCGATACGGAACACGTTCCTGCAAGAAGAATCATCCACGCCGCACACCACACCAGGTGCACTCTACGCCGCTTGGTCATAGGCATTCCATACGCAAGCATGAGGGGCGAAAGTTCCCTGTCGAATCACTGACTCCAAACAAAAAGGGACGAGCCGAAGCTCGCCCCCCTCATCTTCGCAGCGTTTCGTCTAGTCGCCGTCGTTGCCGGCGAAGTCCTTACCGTGGCACTTCTTGAACTTCTGCCCGGATCCGCAGGGACAGGGGTCGTTTCTGCCGACCTTCTCTCCAGTGCGGCGCTGCTCCACATGCGTCGCCCCATTTCCGTTGCTGCTGGCAGCACGCGCCTGCTCCAGTTCCTTCTTCTTCTTGCGTGCAAACTCGCGCTCGATCTCGTCGATCGTGGTGCGGGTTTCGCCCACCGGCATAGGCCGCCACGTCTGCTTGGGCGCGGGACTCTGCACATGCTGCGGCTGCGGCACAGGCGGAGCGCCGTGGCCGTTCAGCTCCGGCAGCGGCTGCTCCGCCAGATGCGGCAATGGCTGCGCCGGCAGAGTCTGCTGAACCGGCTGCTGCTGTATCGGACGCGTGATTGGCTGCCCATCCGGGCCGACAATCTGCATCATGAAAAGGTAACGCACCGTATCTTCCTGGAAGCGCGTCATCATCGCCTCGAACATGTCGAAGGATTCCTTCTTGTAGGCCACCAGCGGATCCTGCTGGCCGTAGCCGCGCAGCCCGATGCCCTCCTTCAGGTGGTCCATGTTCAGCAGGTGGTCCTTCCACAGACCGTCCAGCACGCTCAGCATGATCATGCGCTCGTGATAGCGCATGCCCTGCGAGCCGATGATCTGCTCCTTCAGCTCATACTTCTCCTTCAGCTTGTCGAACAGCGTGTCGCCCAGTTCGTGGCGGTTCAACGTGTCGAAGGCAATGCCCTCCGTCTCCGCGTTCAAGCCGAAGTGCTCCGCTAATTTCTGCTTGAGACCGGTCAGATCCCATTGGTCGGGATGTTTGGACTCGGGAGCAAATTCATCCAGAATATTGCTGACAATGCCAGCAACGTAATCCTCTAGAATGAGTTCTTTCTGTTCAACACCTTCAAGCAGTTGTTTACGTGTCCCGTAAACCGCCTCGCGCTGCTTGTTCATCACGTCGTCGTATTCCAGCAGGTGCTTGCGGGCCTCGAAGTTCTGCGACTCCACAGCCTTCTGCGCGCCTTCGATGCGCCGTGTGATCATCCCGCTTTCGATCGGCACGCCTTCTTCCATGCCCATCTTTTGCAGTAGCGGTCCAACCCATTCCCTCGCAAATATGCGCATCAGGTCGTCTTCGAGCGACAGATAAAAACGGGAGGCTCCAGGATCGCCCTGGCGTCCCGCACGGCCGCGCAACTGGTTGTCGATACGGCGCGACTCGTGGCGTTCCGTTCCCAGAATGCAAAGGCCGCCCGTCGTCAGCACCGATTCGTGCTCGCTCTCGGTGTTGGCCTGGTGTACCTGAAACGCGCGATCCCAGTTCTCCTGCGCGGTCTCGAACTCCTGCCCCTGGTAATAGAAGCGCATCATGCCCGGTCCGGCCGTAGGCGAAATCGCTCCCTCCGCCGCACTGACTGACCGCGCCTGTCCGCGCTTCACCAGATCCTGCTTGGTCACGAACTCCGAGTTGCCGCCCAGCAGAATATCCGTGCCGCGGCCGGCCATGTTGGTCGCAATCGTCACCATGCCCAGCCGCCCGGCCTGCGCCACGATCTCCGCTTCGCGTTCGTGGTACTTCGCATTCAGCACCACGTGCTTGATGCCCTTGCGCTGCAGGATCTGGGAAAGCAGCTCGCTCTTTTCAATCGACGTCGTGCCCACCAGCACCGGCTGCTTCTCTTCGTTCAGCTTCAAAATCTCATCCGCAACTGCGAAGTATTTCTCTTTCGAGGTGCGATACACGACATCCTGAAACTCTTTGCGCCGCATCGGCCGGTTGGTCGGAATCACCACGATGTCCAGCTTGTACGTCGAGTCGAACTCCGCCGCTTCGGTCTCGGCCGTACCGGTCATCCCGGCCAACTTCTTGTACAAGCGGAAATAGTTCTGGAAGGTGATCGTGGCCAGCGTCTGATCCTCGCGCCGGATATTCACGCCTTCCTTCGCTTCCACTGCCTGGTGCAGACCATCGGACCAGCGCCGCCCCGGCATTGGGCGGCCGGTGAAGGTGTCGATGATGATCACCTCGCCGTCCTTCACCACGTACTCCACATCGTTGCGATAGAGCGTGTGCGCCTTGATGGCGGTCTCGACGTGGTGTTTGAAGTCCCAGTTCTCCGGGTCGGCGATATTGCCGATGCCCAGCAGGCCTTCGATCTTCTCCCAGCCCTCGTCGGTCACGCTGATGGTCTTGTGCTTCTCATCCACCGTGTAATCGCCGGTCAGGATCTTCGTTTCGCCCTGCTCGATCTCCTCGCCCTGCTCCAGTTGCGGGATGATGCGGTTCACCCGCGCATACTTATCCGTCGTCTGGTCGGTAGGCCCGCTGATGATCAGCGGCGTCCGCGCCTCGTCGATCAGGATCGAGTCCACCTCGTCCACGATGCCGAAGTAGTGGCCGCGCTGCACGCAGTCAGCAAGCTCGAACTTCATGTTGTCGCGCAGATAGTCGAAACCGAACTCGTTGTTGGTTCCGTAGGTGATGTCCGCCGCGTACGCCTCGCGCCGCTGGACGTCGTCCAGGTCATGCACGATCACGCCCACCTTCAGCCCCAGGAACTCATAAATCTTGCCCATCCATTCGGCGTCGCGCTTGGCCAGGTAGTCGTTCACCGTCACCACGTGCACGCCCTTGCCGGCAAGCGCGTTCAGGTACACCGGTAACGTCGCGACCAGCGTTTTGCCCTCGCCGGTCTTCATCTCGGCGATCTTGCCGGAGTGCAGCACCATGCCGCCGATCATCTGCACGTCGAAGTGGCGCATGCCCACGGAACGCTTGCCGGCCTCGCGCACCACCGCAAAGGCCTCGGGCAGCAGTTCGTCCAGCGCCTCGTTCTCGGCGGCCTTGCGGGCGTCTTTGTTCTCGGCATCGTCCGGCACGCCTTCCAGCCGCGCCGCAAAGCGCGCCCGGAACTCGGTGGTCTTCTCGCGCAATTCGGCATCCGTGAGGCCCTGGATCTTTGGCTCCCATTCGCTGATGGCCGCCACCGTGGGCATCATGCGCTTGACGACACGCTCGTTGTTCGTACCGAATATCTTGGTGAATGCACTACTGATCAAGGAATTCCTCTGGGCCCTTCGACAATCTGGGCTGACTCCTTCATTTTACGCGATCACCGCATCCTCGAATCTCCGGGCTGGAGGCGTAAAAAAGGCCGCCCGGCTCAGGAGGTGCCGGGCGGCCTGGGAGAACCCACGTGTTCCCCTAAAAGGCGTAACGCAGGCTGAACTGCAGTTGCCGGTCCGAGCCATAGGTCTGTCCCTTGCTCGTGACCTGCCCGAAGGAACCGGAGGTCGGATTGTCCATCGCTCCGTCATTGTTCGGACTATCCCAGTTGGGATGGTTGGTGAAGTTGAATGCCTCCGCCCGGAAGGTCAGCACATGGTTGTCGTGTGCCGGGATCACGTGGAAGTTCTTTTCGAGCGCCGCATTCCAGCTTTGGAAGCCGGGAGCGTAGATCAGGTTGCGGCTGCCCCGCGGCGCGAGCGTTCCAGCATCGGGCGGCGCCGGAAACGCCGTGGGATCGAACCAGTGGCCCTGGGTCCCAAACTGCTTCGACACGTGCGGCGTCTTCATAGCGGCCCAGAGCTGGTTGCCCGCACCCGCGCCCACTCCGGCATAATCGGTGCCGTTGGTCACGCTGAACGGCTCGCCCGTCTGCGCCTGCGTGGTTCCCGAAAGCTGCCAGTTCCCCAGCGTCCCGCGGGCGAAGCGATTGCCCAGGTTGCCGCCATAAGGAATGTTCCACACATAGTTCACCACCAGCGTGTTCCGGATATCGAAGTCGCTGGGGCCATAGTCGATATGGGGGTTGTAGTAGTCCGGCAACTGATAGCTCTGGTCCGAGCCGAAGTCCATACTCTTCGACCAGGTGTACGCCACACCAAACAGCAGTCCATGGCTCAGCCGCCGCTTCAGGTTGAGTTGCATCGCGTTGTAGATCGAGCTGCCTCTGTTGTCGATCTGCAGAATGCTCGAAAAGCCGCGGTAGGGACGCAGCGCATCGGTCGTGACGCCGGGATTCGCCTGCACCGTTCCGGGCTGCAATTGATTCAACTGTTCGAGCTGCTGCAGATGCAGGCCGCGACGGCCTACATACGCAAGCGTGAAGGTGGCAAAGTTGGGAATATCCTGCTCGAGCGCGGCATTCCATGACCACGCGTTTGGGTTGGGAAAGTTCCGGGGTTGCGTGGTCATCGACAACGGAAGCCGCGGCAGCACTCCGCCGGTCGAACCGCCGGGATTGTCGACGCTGCCGTCGGACACGAAGGTCGTTGGTTGGAAGGGTGCATTGCCGCCAAGTTGCACTTGGTCGCTGATGCCGAGCCGTTGCGTGTACCGCCCGCCGCCGGCGCGGATCACCGTATTCGGGCGCACCTGATAGGTAATACCGACGCGGGGCTGAATATCGGTCCAGATCGTATTGGCGTAGCCCGTATTTTTACCCGTGAAGGACGCCTGAGGATTTGCGAGAATGTCGGCCGGCACGTGCCCCTGCGCAGCGCTCGGGAAATGCGTGCCCGGAATCACCACGCCGTTGTATAGATTTCCGCCGGTCGCTACACCGGTCACAGGATTGATCGTCGGCGCATCTGCCGGATTCCACGCCGCCGGATCGAAGAAGGATTGGTTGCCCCATGGCGCATAGTACGGACGCATGATGCTGTAACGTGCTCCGTACTCGATCACCATGTTTGGCTTCACCCGCCACGTATCCTGGGCGAAGCCCTCATACATATGGCCACGGAAGAGGGTGTAGCTCTTGGTGCCGATCTCGCCGTAGGTATCGAACAGGCCTAGCGCCGCATTGGCTACCGCCGCGCCGGAGCTCGGATAGCCCAGACGCGTATCGGTGAAGCGGAACTGGCCGTTCTGGTTGTTGGTTGAGCCCGGCGTCGTGCTGCTCACGCTGATCTGGTCGAAGTTGTTCTCGCCCGACACCTCCCATAGCCCGCCAAACTTGAACGTATGGTTGCCCCAGACCTTGGTCAGATTGTCGGCGACATCGATGATCGGACCACCCGAGTGCGACGGATACGGACCGCCGTCCAGGGTTCCGAAGTTCGCCAGGTTGATGGTGGGAATTTTGTTCGGAATCAGCTTCTCCGAAACCGGATACAGGTACGGGTAATTGATCCCGTAAAGGTTCCGGTTGTAGAGTTCACCCATGGAGTTGTCGTAATTGATCGTGATGTGATCCGCCGTTCCCGTCACGCTGGCCTCGTTCACCATCGTCGGGCTGATGGCCCACGTATAGTGCAACGCCGCTGTCTGGTTGGGCCAGTGCCAGTCCTCTGGCGTGCGATTGAAATTGCCGGAAGGCGTGACGTAATCCAGGTGGTAGCTCAGGATTGACAAGCGCAGGCGATGCGCCTCGGCCGGGACATAATCCACCACCAGCGTGTCCTTTCGCTGATTCTGCAGGATTCGGCAGCGCCGCCTCCCAGTTATACGAAGGCGCGTTTGCGTTCGGAGCGGGATAGGCGTTCAAAAGCGCCAGGCCGTTCGGGCTGAGCTGATTCTTGGGAATGACGTTCCCTGGATACGCCTGCCCCGTCGTCGGATTTACGATCTGCACCGGTTTTGAGTAGAACGGATTCGGTCCCAGCAGCTCGCTGAAATTGCCCTGACGCATCAGCTCTGTAGGCACAAATTGTGAGGACGTCGGCGAATTCCGGTAACGAACGTACTCCTGTCCGACCAGGAAGAACAGCTTGGTTTTCGATACATTGAAACGCCCTGGAATGTACACCGGCCCATTCAGGTTCCAGCCAAACTGGTTGTAGCGGAAGGGCGCCGGATGATCTGCTGTTGCCGGATCGGTGACATCGTTCTTACGAATCCAGGTGTTGGCATTGAAGAACGAGTTGCGCAGGTATTCGTAGACGCCGCCATGGTAGTTGCTGGTGCCGCTCTTGGGAATGATGCGAACCTGCCCTCCGGAGGTACGCCCATACTCCGACTGATAGCCGGTAGTCAGGACTTGTACCTGCGAGGTGGAATCCACATCGGCCACGCCCACGCTGTTGTTGTTGGAGCGCGTGCGGACCATGGGAGCGCCGTCGAAGGCAAGGATGTTCTCCTCCGAGCGTGAGCCGTTCACATACAGTGTGTTATCCAGCGAAAAATTGAACGAAGACATCGGCGCGTTGCGAGTGACACCAGGCTCGAGCTGGGACAGGTAGAGCGGATTGCGGCCATTGAGCTGGATGGACTTCACCTGCTCCGCCGTGACCAGTTGGCCGACCGCGGCCGATTCGGTCTGCAGCCGGTTCGCATCCGCCTGCACCGTGACGGTGGTGCTGGTGTTGCCCGACTTCAGCGACACATTCACCTGCGCGCCGATGCTCGGATCCAGATGCGTTCCCTGCTGCACCGCGGTCTGAAAGCCCTGCGACGCCACGGTTACGGTGTAGTTCCCGCTGGGAAGATTGGTGATGGTATAAGCGCCCACGCTGTTGGTCGTTACGTCGCGCCGCAGGCCGGTGGCGTCGTTCGTCACTGTCACTTTGGCGTTGGGCAGGACGGCGCCGCTGGAATCGGTCACCGTACCGGAGAGCGAGGAGGTGTCCGACTGCGCCAGTAGGCGCGGGCCGGACAGAACCAGCGGGAGTATGGGAGAAAGTGCCGCTGCGAACAGGAGAGCCCTGCTCGCAGATCGGAGAAGGTACATGGGGGAGCCTCCGGTGCTGCGAGTAAATTACGGGCGCGCTCCCCTCAAATCGTGAAATCTGGGAACGCTACCACAGCTCTCCCTTTTAAGTGTCCCGCCTGTGTACTGTCAAGCCATCTCAGGCAAAAAGGTTTACGTTTAAATCAACATCGTTCTGGCAACTTTCGCGCCGCTGCCGGCATCGCTCCGCTTCATTTCGCACGCTCACTTCGCGCGAGGATGCGTTCGGTCGTACACCTCCGCAACTTGTCGCACCGTCAGTTGCGTATAGCGTTGCGTTGTCGAAAGGCGCTCATGCCCCAGCAGCTCCTGGATCGCGCGCAGGTCGGCGCCCTCCTCCAGCATGTGGGTGCCAAAGGCGTGCCGCAGCGTGTGCGGATGCGTCTCCGGCGCCATGCCATGCGCCAGCGCGATCCGCTTCACGATCCGGCCCACGGAGCGCGTCGTCAACCGTCCACCGGACTTCACCCGCGCGCTCAGCAGCAACGCATCGGATTGCTTCCCCGCCGCCGTCAGCCGCGCGCTTCGTTCTGGCAGATAGGCGCGGATCGCGGCCGCCGCTGCATCGCCAAACGGCACCAGCCGCTCCTTCGCGCCCTTGCCGCGCACCAGCAGCGTCTCCGCCGCCCACCGGATGTGCTTCAGGTCCAGCCCCACCAGCTCCGCGTTGCGGATACCGCAGCCATACAGCAGCTCAAAGATCGCCGCGTCGCGCGCCGGCCAGCCCGACGCATCTTCCTCCCCGCTGGCATTGTTGTCGAGCGCGCGATTCATCTGCTCAATCGTCGGCACGCGCGGCAGATGCTTGGGCAGCTTCGGCGTCGCCACCAGCGCTGCGGGATTCTGCGGCACGTGCCCCATCCGCGCCAGCCACTTGAACCAGGAGCGCACCGCCGCCAGCGCCCGCGCAGCCGAGGCCTTCGACAGCCCACGCTCGTACAACTCCGCCAGATACGCCCGGATGTGCAGATGCTCCACCCGCCGGATATCGCACCCATCGCCGAACTGCTTCTTCAGATAGTCCGTGAACTGCGCCAACTCGCGTTCGTACGCGCGCAGCGTATGGGTGGACGAGCCGCGCTCGCTGCGCAGCATCGCCAGAAAGCCCTCGCGCAGGCCACCCAGCGAGTCCTTCATTCCGCACCCTGCGTGGCTTTCGCCTGCGCTCGGGTCTTGGCTCGAGCCCCGCCCTTCGCCCGTGGATGATGCGCGCGATGCACTGCCTTCAACCGGTCGATGGCCAGGTGCGTGTACACCTGCGTCGTCGCAATGTCGGCGTGCCCCAGCAAGGTCTGCACGGTGCGCAGATCGGCGCCGTGGCCCACCATGTGGGTGGCGCAGCTATGCCGCAGCATGTGCGGGCTGGCGCGGCCACCGGATTTGCTCTTCACCAGCTCCCAGATCCAGCCCCGCGTGAGCGTCTTTCCCTGCTGCGAGAGAAACAGGCCACCGCTACGGTTGCGTTTCTGCAGCATCGGCCGTCCCCGTTCCAGATACTCCATGAGCGATTCCACGGCAGCGCGTCCCAGCGGCACCACGCGCTCCTTGTCGCCCTTGCCGCGCACCATCACCCGTCCCGCGTCAAGCTGCAGGTCTTCCACGCGCAATCCCGTCAACTCCGAGACGCGCACGCCGCCCGCGTACAGCAGCTCCAGGATCGCGCGATCGCGCAGCGCGACCGCATCCCCGGCCGCACCCGTTGCGGCCACCGTCGCAGCATCCAGCATCTCGGCCGTCTCGCTCTCCGCCAGCGCCTTGGGCAGCACCTTCCACGCCTTCGGCGATTCGATATTCACCGTTGGATTGTGCCGGATACGCTTGTCCAGCAGCAGCCATTTGTAGAAGCCGCGCAGGCAGGAAAGCTTCCGTGCCACCGAGCGCGACTCGATCTGGTGCCGATGCAGGTGTTCGAGAAATCCCGCGACCTCGCGCTGCTGCGCGGTCTCGAGCACAGCCTGCGTGCCCTCCAGATATTCCGCGAACATCTCCAGGTCATGCCCGTAGGCCTCGCAGCTCAGCGGACGTAGCCCCTTCTCCACCCGCAGGTAGAGCAGATATTCGCGCCGGAGCGCCATGTTGGAAGCAGCCGCCACGGCTTCATTATCGGTTCTGGGTGCGGAGAATGGGTCAGGCGCAGAGAGTGGCGAACCAACTTAGCCAGCTATAGCTCTGTCATCCGAAGTGGACTGGAGGGATCAGCTGTTTATCAGGTCGCCCATTAATCCAGAAGTGAGCGAGAACGGAGCGAACCCAACAATTCGCGCCGTAGGCGCAGTTGCCCGTGCGGCAAGCACCGCCACCGGCGCTTCTGCCCGGACGGCCAGTCCTAGATCTTTTGCCGCTTCCAGCGCCCCTGGCGGAAGAGCAGCACCATCGCGATCACCATGAACAGCTCCGCGAAGACTACCGACAGGAAGACGCCGTTCTCCTTGAGCGGCGTACGATGCGCCAGCCACCATGCCAGCGGTAGCTCCAGAATCCAGAAGCCCACCAGGTTCACGATCGTCGGAGTGATCGTGTCGCCCGCCCCGTTGAAGGCCTGCATCATCACCATGCCGAAGGCATACGCGACGTTGCCGCAACTGAAGATGCGCAGCGAATTGGCCGCAATGCGCATCACCGCAGGGTCTTTGGTGAAGATACTCACGATCGGCGGCGCGAAGAGGAAGAACACCACGCCCATCGAGCCCAGGAAGATCATGTTCCACACTCCTGTCCGCCACACCGAGCTCTCCGCGCGCTCCGGCTGGCCCGCGCCCAGGTTCTGTCCCACCAGCGTGGCCGCCGCATTGCTCAGCCCCCACGAGGGCAGCAGGATGAAGATGATGATCCGGATGCCAACCGTGTATCCCGCAAGTGCCGACGCGCCGAATACGCTCACAATGCGCACCAGGCCAATCCAGCTTGCCTGCGCGATCAGGAACTGCAGAATGCCCGTCGACGCCACGCGGATCAGGCGGAACATCACGCCCAGGTTGAGCCGCATCTGGTGCACGCCGATGCGCATCCGTTCTGTCCCGCGCGCCAGCCGGTAAAACTGGTAGAGCACGCCGATGCTGCGTCCGGTAAAGGTCGCGGCCGCTGCTCCCGTCACGCCCATGTGCGGAAACGGCCCCCAACCAAAGATCAGGCAGGGATCGAGCGCCAGGTTGATGATGTTCGAGACCCACAGCAGCCGCATCGCCACCGCGGCATCGCCCGCGCCGCGAAAGATGGCGTTGTTCAGGAACAGCAGCAGCAGCACGCCGCCGCCGCCCAGCGCAATGCGCGTGTAGCCGGAGCCGGTAGCCACGATGGCCGGCGTGCCACCGGCCAGCCGCAGCAGTTGCGGCGCAAAGTGGATGCATGGAATCGCAATCAGCACCGAGACCACCAGCGACAGCAGAATCGCCTGCATCGCCCCGACCGCCGCGCCCTCCGGGTCCTTTTCGCCGATGCGCCGCGCCACCATCGCGGTCGTCGCCATCCCCAGGCCCAGCCCGACGGCGATGATCAAGCGTCAGCATGGACTCGGTCAGCCCCACCGTCGCGATCGCATTCGGCCCCAGCCGCCCCACCCAGAAGATATCCACTACGGCAAACAGCGACTCCAGCACCATCTCCAGCACCATCGGAATCGCGAGCAGCACGATGGCCCGGTTCAGGCTGCCGGTCGTGAAGTCGCGGTGCGACCCGCGCATCGCCTCCCGGATCGCTTGCCACATCGTGGGCTGCGCGAGTTCTGTTTGTGCCGTCTCCGGTTGCAAATTGTGCTCGCTCTCCCGCTACTTTAGAACTCTGTTTAGGACAGACAACACGTCCGCCTGCGGATCGGTCTACATCCGGAGAAAGAATATTTAACGTCCGCCCGAAGGATCGGCGGACGAGGCCGTATCCAGATCTACAAATCCGTAGGGCCCGTGGTACACACCAGGCGCGTAACAGTTGCCATCCGGCGCATAGTTCTTGGGGCAGCCGCCGGTGAACTCCGGACGCCGCGGCGACTGCGCATACTGCCACGCCACCGCATCCGGCAGGCCCAGCGCCGCCGCGGGCACAGGTGGCTTGCTCTCGATCGTGCAGCCCGGCGACGGCGGACACTCGTCCCGCGCGACCCACAGCGGGATCTTCCACGAACCGGCCTGGCGCTCGATATCCTGCGCCGTCGTAATGGTCCCGCCATTGCCGTCATCCACCGGCAGTCCAGAGCAGTACACCCCGCCGTGGCCGCCCGCGCGCCGCACCGCATCCACCCAGGCCAGCACATAGGAGAGCTGCTCCGGCAGCAGACGTCCGCCTTCTTCCTGGTCGAGGAAGATCAGTGCGCCCTTCGGGAACCCCTCGCCCGCCGCTGCCGCCACAGCCGCCGCCGCATCGCTGCGTCCCATCGCCGTCGCGTCTTTCCCCTTCAGTTCCTTATCCAGCCGTCCATTCCATAGCAGCAGGAAGCCGAAGCCGCGCTCCCGCACCACCGCGCGCTTGCCCGTCCAAGTGCTCGCCTTTTCGCCCGGAGGCGCATTCAGCCAGTAGCTCGTGTAACTGAAGGATTTGTGCATCGCGCCCAGCAGCGCGTCGCCGGGATAGTCGTTGCGGTCCATGCCGTTGAAGGCCTGCGCCCCCGCAACATGACTCGCCAGCAACACTGCAGCCATCAGCCATATCCGGGCTCGAGCATACTTACAGGGGAAAAGCTCCCGCATTCAGCCTCCTGGTTCTACCGCTGTTTAACAGTGACTGCTGGGTAAACCATTATCATGGAAGCAGGAGCACGCTTGACCCCGACTCTGCCTGCACACCTGTCCGCCGCCGAATTTCACCGCGCCGTTCTCGCGCTGTCACCCCGCGTCGCCGTCTTCGACTGCGACGGCACCCTCTGGGGCGGCGATGCCGGCTACGGCTTCATGCTCTGGTCCATCGAAACCGGACTCGTCTCCCGCAATGCCGCCGACTGGATCGATTCCCGCTACCGCCTCTATCGCACCGGCGACATCTCCGAACTGGCCATCTGCGGAGAGATGGTGCAACTCTACACCGGCCTCGAGGAGACGGAACTCCGGCGCGCCGCCGCCACCTACTTCCACACCCACATCCATCCCCACATCTTTCCGGAGATGCAGCGTCTGGTTGCCGATCTTCAGTCGACCGGCTGCGAAATCTGGGCCGTCAGCTCCACCAACAGCTGGGTCATCGAAGAGGGCGTCCGCGGCTTCGGCATTCCGCCGCAGCGCATTCTCTCAGCTCGCGTCGCCGTGGTAGACGGCTTCATCACCAGCACCCTGATCGACGTTCCCACCGGCGAGGGCAAGGCGCTCTCGCTTCAGCGGGTGGACCGCGCGCAACCGGATGTTGTCTTCGGCAATTCCATCCACGACGCCGCCATGCTCGCACTGGCCCGCGCGCCATTCGCCGTCAACCCCACACCCGGCTTGCTCGAAATCGCCGGCGAACGCAACTGGCCCGTCTTCGTTCCCGCCGCCATCGCCGAGGGCGCCCGCTAAGGCATCCCATGCCCTCGCCCGCATCGAGCCCCGGCTTGCGCATCGCGGCCCTGCAGCCCAGCATCAGCATCATCCTCGATCGTCTCGGTGCGCTCGACACGCTCGTCGCCTGCACCCGCTATTGCGTGGAAGCTGTACCCGCGCTGGCGGCGCGGTCGATCACCATCGTCAAAGACTCGTGGTCCTGCACGACGGACGAGATCCTCTCCGCACACCCGAACCTCGTCCTCGCCTGCGTGCCCTATCGAATGGAGTCGCTCGCGGCACTGCTCAAGTCCGGCTGCCCCGTGGTCTCGCTCGCTCCCCACACTCTCGCCGACATCTATGGAGACATCCGCCTCATCGGCTCCATCGTGCACCGCGTTGAAATGGCAGAATCGCTCGTCGTCGAAATGCAGCAGGAGATCGCGGCAACGAGCGCGAAGATCGCAGGCGAAGGACCACGGCCCATCGTCTATTGCGAGGAATGGGGCAAGCCGCTCATCCACTCGCAGCCCTGGGTCGCCGAGCTGGTCGAGGCCGCGGGCGGTCGATTCCTTGGCGACGCCGCGAAGCAGACCACCGCGGAAGCCGTAGCTGCTGCCGATCCCGATGCGATGATCTTCTGCTGGTGCGGCGCGGGCGATCGCGTGCCGCTTGAGCGCGTCATTGCGCGGCGCGGCTGGCAGCACCTGAGTGCCGTGCGGCAAGGCCGGATCTTCTGCATTGCAGACGAATGGCTCAACAGCCCCGCCCCCAGCATCCTCCTCGGTCTCCGTGCCCTGGCCGCGGCGATCCATCCCTCCCGTTTTGACGCAAAAGAAAGACCTCGCAGTTTCGATACAGTCGCGAGCGCCGGAATTACCATCTAGTGAATCAGGTGACTGACCCAGACAAGGACCCCGACAAGACAGTTGCGGCAACGCCGGCAAATGACGACAAGCCGGGCGAACCGCACAACGGCACGCGCAGCGATATCAGGACGGTACGTCCGGTCGCTGCGGCCCTCATCCTGCGTGGGGATGAGGTGCTCATCTGTCAGCGCCGTCCCGACCAGCCGCTCGGTTCCAAGTGGGAGTTTCCCGGCGGCAAGATGGAGGCGGGCGAAACCGCGGAAGAGGCTCTGCGCCGTGAGCTCCAGGAAGAGCTCGGCATCGACGCCACCATCAGCACGCTGGTCGCCCACGTCCGCCATAACTACCGCAATGGCAGCGCCGTCGATCTGCAGTTCTTCCTGGTCCGCGAGTACACCGGTGAGGTCAAAAATCTCATCTTCCAGGATGTGCGCTGGTGCCCGCTGCGCAACCTGCCGGAGTACGACTTCGTCACCGCCGACCGCAATCTCGTCCGCGACCTCGCCGCCGGCAAACTCCTATAGCCCGCAAACTCGCTCGCCATCCCGACCGCAGCGAAGGACCTGCAGTTTGCGCGTAGTGCTATCACGATGGGTGCCCATCTCCCTGTGTCGGGACATGGAACTCAATCAGGTCGCCCGCAATCGCAGAAGTGAGCGACCAAAGGAAGCGAACCCCACAAAACGTGCCGCAGGCGCATCTGGAGGCCAGGCATCGCCCGTACGGCCAGTACCCTAGCTCGTAAACATCAGGGCAATTGACAGCGCTACCACAACTGCCGCGGTCGTCCACGCAACCGCATTCATCCATCGCGGATTCACAAAACTGCCCATCAGGTCTTTGCGGTTGATCAAGAGCAGCATCATCACCAGGATCACCGGCAGCAGCACGCCGCTCAGCACCTGCGTCTCGACCACCACCTTCATCGGATGGATGTGCGGCAGCAACACCACCCCCGCGCCGCCTGCAATCAGCAGCGTGTACAGCCAGTAGAACGCCGGCGCCTCGCGAAAGCTCTTGTCCACGCCGGACTCGAATCCCAGCCCCTCGCACACCGTATACGCAGTCGATAGCGGCAGGATGGAAGCCGCAAAGAACGATGCGTTGAACAGCCCGAAGGCAAAAAGCAGATACGCATACTCCTTGGCCAGCGGCTTCATCGCCTCGGCGGCATCCGATGCCACGGTGATCGGCCCCACGCCGTGCGCATACAACGTAGCCGCGCAAGCCACCACGATGAACCACGCCACCACGTCCGTGAAGATGGAGCCCACAATCACGTCCAGGCGCGAGGCCGCATAGTCCTTGGTCGCGACGCCCTTCTCCACCACCGATGACTGCAGATAGAACTGCATCCAGGGCGAGATGGTGGTGCCAATCACCGCGATCGTCATCGCAAGATATCCCGGCGTATGCCACACGCTGGCCGGCGGCGTCTTGACCGTGGCCAGCATCGCCACCCGCCAGCTCGGGCCGGAGAGCACGCCGGTGATGATGTAGGCGATGTAGAAGACGCTGGCCGTGAGGAAGATCTTCTCCACGCTCTTGTAGTCGCCGCGTACCAGCAGCAGCCACACCAGCACGGCGCACACCGGCACCGAAACGTACTTGCTGATATGAAACAGCTGCAGCGAGCCGGAGATGCCGATGAACTCCGTCACCACCAGGCCGAAGTTCACGATCAGCAGCAGCACCATCGTAATGAACGTGGCCCGCAGCCCGAACTCCTCACGGATCAGGTCGCTCAGCCCTTTGCCCGTCACCACGCCCATGCGCGCGCACATCTCCTGCACCACAATCAGCGCCAGGGTGATGGGCAGGATAGTCCACAGCAGCGAATAGCCGAACTGCGCGCCGGCCTGCGAGTAGGTCAGGATGCCGCCCGCGTCATTGTCGATATTGGCCGTGATGAAGCCCGGCCCCAGCACCGCGAGGAACAACACCATCCGGCTTTGCCATCGCTTCAACATGCGCTCATCCAGGGTGAGTTGTAAGAATCAGCAGGAGAGCGCCATAAGCGCTTTCACTGTAGATATGTACAATCGCGCCACTGTCCGCGTGGCTTTTCCGTCAAGAAAAGCCACACTTCGCAGAAGTTGGCGGTACATCACTAACAGTGAAAACGCTCCAGTGCCAGTGCGCACGTTCCACAGGCGACCATACCAGAACCAGGCAACCCTGATGAAGCATCGCTTGTACGGTCAGGTATGTCAGCCGGAATTAGTCTGAGATGCGAACGCCAAGACGAGCTTGAATCTGATTTCGGTAGTTACGCATCCTCAGCCGGAGCGCAAATGCGGCGAATCGCCGGAACCGTGCAGCGGATCGCATGGTGCGTAAACGCGCCCGGCCGCATACTGCTTGCATGCTCATACTTGCCAAGGCCGCTCTGCTCGCCGCCGTGTTGCTTCCCTTGACTGCTTTCATCCAGGACGACGCTACGAGTTCGACGCCCCAATACACCAGCGACGCCCACCTCAAATTGCCGGAGAACTATCGGGAGTGGATATATCTCACCTCAGGCTTCGACATGAGCTATAGCAAGGCCGCCATGACAGGGATGGACCATCACACGTTCGACAACGTCTTCGTGAACCCCGCCGCCTACAAGGCATTTCAAAAAACCGGTACATGGCCGGATAAAACAATGCTCGTCCTCGAGGTGCGCGGCGCGGAAGGAAGAGGATCCATCAACCAGAAGGGCAACTACCAGAGCACCGTCGTGGGACTCGAAGTGCACATCAAAGACGAAGCGCGCTTCCCCGGCAAGTGGGCCTTTTTCGGTTTTGACGACGACAAGTCCGCCAAAATGATTCCCACCACAGCTGACTGCTACAGCTGCCACGCAGAACATGCAGCCGTGGACACCACGTTCGTTCAGTTCTATCCAACCCTGCTGCCCATCGCGAAGGGTAAGCAGACGCTCTCCGCCGCATATCTCAAAGAGTTGCCAACGCCCGCGCAGAAGTAGCCATGATTCTGGCCGTCCCGACCGAGCCGAATTTCCTATGATCGTCATCCCGACCGGAGCCGTGACGCGAAGCAACACCGATGAAGTTGAGGGATCGCTGTTCCGCATTCTTACCGGGCGCGAGCTACGTCCGCCCGCGCAAAAACGAGATCACATCGTCAGCCTCGACAATGCCGACCAGCTTGTCTCCGCTGTTGACCACCGGCAGCGTGCGCAGGTTGTACTTATCGAAGAGCTCCGCCACCTTGTCCTCGTCCGTATCCACACGGCAACTGATCACCTGGCCCTCTGTCAGCACGGCCAGCCGGCTCTCCGGTCGCGCCAGCATCAAGCGCAGCAGCGGTACCGTGCCCTTGAAGCCCCGATGCTCATCGATCAGATAGATCTCGCTGACCGTCTCCGGATCGCCCTCGAACTGCCGCAGCGCCTCTATCGCCTCGGAGACCGAGCCCTCATGCGATACCGCGACGAAGTCCGTCGTCATGTACCCAGCAGCGGAGTCTTCACGGAACTCCAGCAGTTCCTCGACCTCGTGCCGCTCCTCCGGCTCCATGCTCTCGAGGATGGCGTCGGAGTGCGCTTCCGGCAGATCGGCCAGCAGGTCGGCTGCCGCATCCGGATCCATCTCTTCCACAATGTCCGCCGCGCCCTCGGAGTCGAGCGAGGCCAGCAGCGCTCGCTGCAGCTTGGGCTCGACCTCCTCCAAAGCCTCGGCCGCCACCTCTTCATCGAGCGTCTGGAAGACCGCTTCGCGTTCCGCAGGCGCCAGCTCTTCCAGGATGTCTGCGATATCCGCCGGATGCATCTGCGCCAGGCGCTCGTGCCCGATCTTCAGCCGCACCCGGCGCGCGGGATCGACTTCGATCACATCCACGAACTCCCAGGGAATCACCTTCGCCGGGAGGCGGCTTGCAATGGCAGCCACGCGCGCCGCGGGCAGCAGGCCCTTCAGCATGCGCCGCGTTGCCCCGCGCAGCCCCACTTCTACCTGCGTCACCTTCAGAGGCGTGCCCCGCTCCACTGCCTGCCACTTCAGGTCCACGTCGTTCACGCGAACCACCTTGCGCCCGTAAACGTCGATGATCTGCCGGTCCAGCAGATCCTGCCGCAGCAGCAGCACATTCTCATTCTGGTTCGCGGCCATCGCTTCGGCGCCCGGCGCCATCACCAGGCCACCCGCTTCGGTCAGGCTCAGTGCATGTATGTCGAAATGCTCTCGCCCGCGCGCGCTTTTCACCACCAGGGACAGCACGCGCCCCGCATCCTGCCCCGTACCCACGGCCACATCCGCGACGCGCCCGCGCATCTGGCCGCCGGCATCCACCACCGGCGTGCCTTCCAGTAGCGTCAGGCTGCTCTCCTGGCCGTTGTTCGTGTGCATCGGCGCGGTCTCCGAGGGAGAGTCTAGTGCATTTACCTGCTGCTGTGAGATGCAGAGTCGTTCGGTCGCACATCACGCGACCTTTTGAGCGATGCGACGGACTGCAGTTTTGTCGGCGCACCCGGCCAAAGCCGCCCTAAGCAACCAAGAGTAGCGAAGCTGGCAAGCCCCGCCGAAGGCGCAGGCCCCCGTACGGCCCTTCCTTCATTGGCGTTGGCTATCTTTGGAATTGATGGCCAGCGAGGGTGGTCCCTCATGGATGTGGCGAATCACGATCGAGTCGCCTTTGTACTCAACCCGGTCATAATCGCGGCCTTGGGAAGCCACGTAGCAGCCGCACTCCGTATTCGCGTGGTGGTTCAGATTAATCCCGTCTTCGGTCCCCTTCAGATCGCGCTCGGCCTGCGCCAGCTTCATCTGCGCATCGCCGGCTGCCTTGGTGGTGGCATCGCTGCTGGCGGCTTCCTGCGCCTTGCTGGCGGCATCCGCCTTCGCCTGTGCATCGGCGACTTCGGTCTTGGCGTCGGTCAACTGCTTCTGCTCATCCGGCGTCAGCCTTTCGATGCGCACCGGCGAGACCGCCTCTTTCACCGGAGCGACAGGGGTCAGTTGAGGGGACAAAAGCATCAGTGACAACAGCACAGTCCACATAAACAAGTTTCTCCACTCCCTCAATCCTATCGTTCTTGGCCCCCATCGCGCCGGGATGGATTCCATCCCCAAACAGCAGGCCCGCCGTCAACCGGCGGGCTTGCGTCGTTCTCAAGTGGCGTTCGCTTCCCTGTTTAACGGACGCGGGCGTTGTGCTTGTCTTTGTAAACCGAACGCGAAATATTGTTCTGCCGGCGCGTCAGCGCGGCTTTGTCGCCCGCGGTCAGATGGCCGCCGTCGGCACGGCGCATCCCACGCTCCTCGCGATTCACGCTGCGTTCACGGCTCTCCAGGTTCCGCGTCTCGCCACGGGTAAGCTGGCCGGAACGGTCGCCCTGGAGAATACGGCCCTGCTGGTCGTACTTACGATTCTGAATGCTCTGGCCGGTCACCTGGGCCAGGCCGGCGCCGGTCAACAACGTGCAAAGCGTAGCGGTGGCAAGGACGTGTCTTACATTCATGATGATCTCTCCTCGGTATCTTTCAGTTACCGGCCCGGCTCTATCTGGGCTCTGCGGGAAGAAACCCTCCATCCCAATCGATTGTTTCGCGCAACCTTTTGCCAATGTGACGGTCGTAACTCAGATGCGCCGAAATCCGTCCACCCGTCATGGCCCGTGACACCTTCAACGACGACCCGTCCTTGACATAGCGATAGCTTGCAAAGCAAACTGCCGAAACACGCGCTGCTGCACGCCGTCGGGCTCTGCACAGCATCAGAGGACCGAAGAGGAGTGAGAGTGACCGGATCCCAGGCAAGCCGAATTACCTATACGCTCGATTCCTCCCTCGACAGCGTGAACCGCGTGGAACAGACCGCCGAGCAGGTGGCGCAGAAGGCCGGATTCGATGACGATGAGGTCTTCCGTGTCTCCATGGCGGCCCGCGAAGCAGCCGTCAACGCCGTTCTTCATGGCAATGCTTACAGTCCGGACAAGCGCATCACCGCGTCCTTTGAGACGACACCCAAATCACTGGTCATCCGCATCGCCGACCAGGGTCCGGGGCTCGATCCGGCGACCTTGCCCGATCCCCTCGCACCGGACAATCTGCTCCGTGGCTCCGGCCGCGGTATCTTTCTTATCCGTTCGTTCATGGATGAAGTAGAGTTTCGTCAGCTCAACCCCGGTACTGAGCTCACCCTTATCAAGCACCTCGTAAGTGCATAACCCAGCACAGCCATCCTCAGGAGGATCTCTCAGTGAGCGTTAAAATCTCGACTCGTCAGGTCGACGGCGTCACCGTTCTGGACATGAGCGGCCGTATCACCCTCGGCGAAGGCAGCGTCCAACTCCGTGATGCCGTGCGCGACCTGCTGTCCAAAGGACAGAAACACATTCTGCTGAACCTAGGCGATGTCACCTACATCGATAGCTCCGGCATCGGTGAGCTGGTCAGCGCATTCACCACAGCCAAGAACCAGGGCGGTGAGCTCAAGCTGTTGAACCTTACCCGCAAGGTCCACGACTTGCTCCAGATCACCAAGCTCTACACCGTCTTCGACGTAAAGGACGACGAGGCCAGTGCCATCGCCGCCTTCAAGAAGTAAGACCGTTTCTCCCACCCAACAGCAGAGGCTGCCCGCCCGGGCAGCCTCTCTGCGTTTGGATCGACTCAGTGTCGCCTAAGCAAAGCGAAGGATCGGTCGCCCAGATTCCTCAATGTGAGCGACCAAAGGAAGCGAACCCCACAACCCGCGCCACCGGCGCGACTGCCTCGATGGCAAATCGTTAAAATTTCACTGCGGGCGCCGTCCGCGAAGCCTCACTCGCCTGGAAGTACGCATTGTTGGTGTGGAATCCGGCAAAGTTCGCCCAGATGCTGTTCGGGAACTGCCCGATGAACGTGTTGTAGTCACGCAGGGTCTCGTTGTAACGCCGCCGCGCGACCTGGATGCGGTTCTCCGTCCCCTCAAGCTGATCCTGCAGCGAGAGGAAGTTCTGGTTCGCCTTCAGATCCGGATAGGCCTCAGACAGCGCCAGCAGCCGGCCCAGCGCTCCATCCAGTTGTCCGTTCGCCTGCATCTTGTCCTGCGGCGTCTTCGCGTTCAACAGGCCGGCGCGTGCATTCGCGATATCCGCAAACACCGTCTCCTCATGCTTCGCGTAGCCCTTCACCGTCTCCACCAGATTGGGGATCAAGTCGGCACGCCGCTGCAGCGTGGTATCGATGTCCGACCACGACGCCTTCACTGCCGCGTCCTTGGCCACCATCTGGTTCTTCGAGCTCACATAGCTGCCGCCCACCAGCAGCAGCAACACCACAACTACAACTCCCCCAACCAATAAAGCCTTCATCGCTCTCGCTCCCTTGCTCGTTCGAAACTCGATCTCTTCCTAAAACGACGCTCCGCCACCGCCGGAGGACCCGCCACCACCACCGCTGAACCCGCCACCACCGCCGCCCCAACCTCCGCCACCGCCACCATACCCACCGCCGCCCCAGTAGCCGCCATAGTATCCACCGCCGCGGCCGCCACGGCCACCAAAGACCCGCGAAATCAGCAGGAAGATGGCAAGCACCACCAGCCATCCGATGATCCGGCCCGCCGGCGTGGGCTGTTGCTGCACCGGCTCCGGCGGCAGCGCTTGCGTATGGTCGAGCGTCACCTTCGCATCCGCCGCAATCAGCCCGGCAAGCTGCTGGCTGCCGTTCGTCACCGCTGCATCGAAATTGTTCGACTGGATAGCCGGACGCAGCCCGCGGCCGATGCGGCCCGACATGCTGTCCGTGACCACCCCCTCGAGCCCCAGCCCCACCTCGATCCTGCCGCGATGGTCCTGGGTCACCAGCAGCAGCAGGATGCCGCGATTCGTCGCCTTGGCGCCAATACCCCACTTCTGAAAGAGGTCGTTGGCGAACTCCTCGATGGGCTGGTCTTCGAGTGTCTTGATCGTGACCACAAAAAGCTGCGCATGCGCCTGCTGCTGCAGTTGCAGGCACAGCGCATTGGTCTGGTCGGTGACCTGCGGTGAAAGGACGTGCGCGAAGTCGCTGACGTAGTTGGAAGGCGCCGGCAGCTTCGCCACCTGCTCCGCCCGCAACCCACAGCAGACGAGCAGCACAGCGAACATCGTCAGCAGGCGGTAGTGGCGAGCGAGCATCGTCGTCATTCTACAGTCCGGCGCCATTCCGCTTCGTTTCTTCAGCGACTAGCCTTTCCCCTTGCCCTTGGATTGCGAAATCTGCTGGATCTCCTGCAGATGGCTCTCAATCGTCTGATCGTCCCGCGTCATCATTTCTTTGAGCTGCGGACTCGTGGTGTTGCGTACCTCGTCTTTGAAGGCTTTGCTGTCTTCCTTATGCGCTTTGATCATCTCCTTGATGTAGGCCTGATCAAACGCATCCCCGGAGAGCGTCTTCATCTTCTCCATGCTCTTGGCAGCGCCCTTGGAGGGCTCGGTCGGTACCGGCACATTCAACTGCTCTGCCACCTGCTTCAGCTCATCCTGCAACTTGCCGTGGTCGTCCTGCATTTCCAGGGCAAAGTGCCGGATCTGGCCGTCGCTGCTCTTCTCCAGAGCAAGCTGAGCCATCTGCATTTCGGCGATGTTCGCCTCCATTGCCTTTTTGACAAACACCTTGTCGGCCTCAGGCCCTTTCACCGTTTCGTTTGGGGACTGCGGGGCCTGTGCCGCTGGGGGCTGCGGTGCCTGTGCCGCCTGCTCACCCGTCCCGGCGCCCGCACCGTGCATCTGGCCAAGCGCGAAGCCGCACACGCAGAACGCCACACCCATGGCGAAACCTATCGTTCGCATCATCCTCATACCTGTCACCCTCACTTTGCTGCCTTCTTTTCATCGTGCCTGGACAGCAAGACGGCATCCTGCTGTTTATAAGTCATGTTATGTCATCAGTATAGCGATTCACATTTCATCCAATGGTTTCGATTCAATGACGGCGGTGCGGAGCACAGCTCGCAATGGCTCAACCAGAACACGTGGCAGAACGGTCAGGCATTCCTTAAACTCGCCGACATTTTATACATAGCAAGAGCTCATCACATATCGTTCCTTTCAGGGCCGCTCCCCGCGCCAACAGATGGGTCAGAGCAGTTTCTAGCTCCGGCGCGTAAACATAGGCGCAGAAAAGGGGCGCATCGAGCGCCCCTTCGTCTGCCACCTGTTTCCTCGCCTTACATCTTCGCTTTCTCCGTAGTGCCCTTGGACTTCGCAATCTCCTGGATCTGCTGCAGATGGCTCGCGATGATCTGATCATTCTGCATCACCATCTGCTTCAGTTGCGGATTCTGGGTCGACTGCGCTTCCAGCTTGAAGTCGTTGTCGTCACCCTTGTGATCCTTCACCATGTCCTTGATGTACGCGTGGTCGAAGGCATCTCCGGAGAGCGACTTCATCTTGTCCATGTTCTTCATCTGGCCCTTGGACGGACCATCCGGCACCTTCACTCCCATCTGCTGCGCAACCGGCTTCAGCTGGTCCACCATCTTGCCGTGGTCATCCACCATGCGCTGCGCAAACTGCTTCACCTGGTCGTCGCTGCTCTTCTGGAGTGCCAGCTGGCCCATCTGCACCTCGGCCATACTGCCTTCCAGCGCCTTCTTCACGAACGCCTTGTCCATCGCCGGACCGCTGTTCATCCCGTTCTGAGCGCCCATTTGCTGCTGCTGCTCCATCGATGGCGAGTTAGCCCCGCCAGTCTGACCCGGCTGTTGCATCTGTCCGCCGCCGCTCGGCGCGCCGCCACCGCCTGGCGCCTGCGCCAGCATCGGGCTGCAACACAATGCCGCAGCCACCGCGAGATTCCACATTCGTATTCCGCGCATCGCTCATCTCCTTGTTTTCAAATCCCTGGTTCGATTCCTTGTTTCGAAATTCCGTTTCGAAATTCCAGCGCTGAGAAACGGCATCGGATTGCCTCCAGCACGGCATCCGGCATAGCGCTACTTCAGTAATAAGTAGCCGCAGCCCGCGTTACCGTTGCCCGTCTCCAGTGCTTTGACGCTTCATCAAAGGGCTTTCCCCCGGTTTATCCCTGCCGCGAGGCAACCCAACGGAGCATTGCCAACAGATATCCTGAAGTCATGTCCGAAGAAGTCATCTCAGAAATACCGCTTCCCCCCGCCGCACGCCGCGAGCCGACCACCACAACTCTCCACGGCCAGACCCTCCACGACGACTATGCATGGCTGCGCAACAAAGACTCCGAGGAGGTCACCAGCTACCTCGAAGCTGAGAACGCCTACGCCGAAGCCTGGATGGCGGACACGAAAGACCTTCAGGAAACGCTCTATCGCGAGATGCTGAGCCACATCAAGGAGACTGACGAGTCCTACCCCTACCACTACGCCGGTTACTACTACTACTCGCGCACCGTCGAAGGCTCGCAGTACACCATCTACTGCCGCCGCCAGGGATCAATGGACGCGCCCGAGCAGATCATCCTCGACGGCAACGAGCTCGCCAAAGACCATCCCTTCATGGCGCTCGGCGCCTTTGCCCTCTCCGAAGATCAAAACCTGCTCGCCTACTCCGTCGACCACACCGGCTTCCGCCAGTACACGCTGCACATGAAGGATCTCCGCACCGGCAACACGCTCACAGACACAGCGGAGCGCGTCGGCTCCATCGTCTGGGCCAATGACAACACGACCCTCTTTTATTCCGTCGAAGATGAAGAGACCAAGCGCCAGCATCAGCTCTATCGCCACACCCTCGGCCAGGCGCAATCCTCAGACACGCTTGTCTTCGAAGAGCCCGATGAGCGCTTTAACCTCGGCGCCGGAAAAACCCGTGATAAACAGTTCATCCTGCTCGAAATCGGCAGCCACACCACCAGCGAGTCGCACTTCCTGCCCGCGTCCACGCCCACCGCCGCTTGGACCCTCATCGAGCCCCGCCGCGACACCATCGAGTACTACGCCGACCACCGCGACGGCCTCTTCTATATCCGCGCCAACGACACCGGCCGCAACTTCCGTCTCGTCACCACGCCCGTCGATCAGCCCTCCAGCAAGAACTGGCGCGAGCTGATTGCCCATCGCGACGACGTGATGCTGGAAGACGTGGATCTCTTCGCCACCTTCGCTGCCATCGGTACGCGCTCGAATGGCCTGCCCCACATCGGGATTGCGCCCTTTGACGGCACTGCTCTCGGCGCCTCGCGAGAGATCGCGCTGCCGGAGCCGGTCTACACCGTCCACGGCGGCACCAATCCCAACTTCGCCACCACAAGCTACCGCTACGGTTACCAATCTCTGGTCACGCCGGCGTCGGTCTACGAGCTCGACACCGCCACCCACGCATCCATCCTGCGCAAGCAGCAGGAGGTGCCCGGCGGCTTCGACCGCACACTCTATGCCTCCGAGCGGGTTTTCGCCACCGCAGAGGACGGCACTCAGGTCCCTGTCTCCATCGTCTACCGCCGCGATACGAAGACGGCCGCCAATCCCCTGCACGTCTATGCCTACGGCTCCTACGGCTACTCGTTGCCCGTCGGCTTCAATGGCAATCGCCTCAGCCTGCTCGATCGCGGCGTCGTCATGGCCTACGCGCATATCCGCGGCGGCGGCGATATGGGCAAGCCCTGGCACGATGCCGGCCGCCTTATGCAGAAACGCAACACCTTCACCGACTTCATCGCTGCCGTCGAGCACCTCACCGCGAACGGCTACGGCGATCCGGCACGCGTCTCCATTGAAGGTGGCAGCGCAGGCGGCCTGCTCATGGGCGCGGTCACCAATCTGCGCCCGGACCTCTTTCGCGCCGTCATCTCCCACGTGCCATTCGTCGATGTCATGAACACCATGCTCGACGCCTCGCTTCCCCTCACCGTGCCCGAGTACGAGGAGTGGGGCAATCCGAATGAGCCCGAAGCCTTCGCCTACATGCTCAGCTATTCGCCCTACGACAACCTGAAGCCCGGCAAGTATCCCGCCATCCTGGTCAGGACCTCGCTCAACGACAGCCAGGTCATGTACTGGGAGCCGGCAAAGTATGTCGCCAGGCTGCGCACGCTCAAGCAGGATCAGAGTCCCCTGCTGCTCTACACCAACATGGCCGCCGGGCACGGCGGAGCCTCTGGCCGCTACGACTACCTGCGCGAGATCGCCTTCGACTACGCCTTCATCCTGCGCACCCTGAGCGTGAAGTAACACCCGTGACGTAAATATCAAAGACAACAACGGCAGCCCGATTCGAGCTGCCGTTGTCTGCGATTGTCCGAAGTCTTCTGTCGTTATCGGCCGTTCTACTGCGTCGCCACAGGACAGTACGGCGAGGGATCACGCACCGGGTTGCACGGTATCCCCTGGCCTGCCGCGCGGCTGGCGGTAATGCTGTTGTATTGGCTGTTCTTGCCGCCCGGCGGCGAGTTGCTGGGGCCGCCCGCAGTCTCTGTTGTCGATCGCAGCGCCATGCCGTAGCTCTGCAGGAAAACATTCGCCGATACCTGGTCGGTGTCGGTGCGGATTGCCGTGATGTACTGGCTGTCTTTCGCCAGGGCAAAGACTGATCCGGTCCCGATCCCCGAGACCGATGCGATCGCATCCGGATGAGCCCCGCCATACACCGGGATTGTCGAGGTGACGACGAAGTTCGTCAGGTTCACCACAGAGACGGTGCTGTCTAACTGGTTTGCCACATACGCGCGCGATCCATCCTGCAGGATCGTCACCGCAATCGGTCCTTTGCCGACCGGAATGGTGTGCGTCTGCCCAAAGTTCGGGCCGTCGTTCCCGTAGATATCGAGCCCTACATTGATCACCGTGATCGTGTTGGAGTCATAGTTCGCGGTCACCAGCAAACCGGCTGGCTGGTAGATAGCTGCATGCACCGGACCCAAACCCGGTACCGCGCCCGTGCCCAGCGTGAGCGTCGGGTGTATGGGGTCGATCGCATTCTGCGGAACGTTGATCACCGTCACGTCGTTGCTGCCGCGGTTCAGGATGAAGGCCCGGTTATTATCCCCGGACATAATGCCGAAGACGGGACAGATGCCCACCGGAATCCGCGTGTCGACCGTGTTCACGTTCGTCTCCACGGACGCCACCTCGCCGGGGGTGGTCACCGTGCTCGGTGTGTTGCAGGCATTGATCGGCAGAGCCACGGGCGCGCCTGTGCCGCTGGTCGCGCTGGATTGGCCCTGGCTGATGGCATAGATGCGGCTGGAGACAGGCGTTCCGGCAAACTGCACTGGGTTGGGCGCAATCGAGATCTCCTGTTGCAGCGCCGGCGCGGTAGCAACCGAGCCCGCCGTTGCCGGAGGCACCTGCAGCGTCAGCACCGCCAATGCTGCACTGGTTGTCGCCGGTGTCGTCGGAGACAGTGGGCTGTATGGCTCCAGCAGATAAATGTCGTTGGTGGCGACAAAAATGTCGACCGGATTGGCTCCCGCCGTCAGCGTGGAGTTGGTAACGTGGCTCGTCTGCAAGCCAAAGCTGGTGCTCGTCGTGGTCGGAGCGGATGTGGGATAGGCATCCAGCGTCACATTCGTGTTGGCGTTGCTGTTCAGGCTGTAGCCGGTGCTTCCGCTGCTGTCCAGGGCGAACGAGAAGACGCCGTTGCCCAGCGTGGCCTGGGCCATGATGGTATCGCCCGGCCCATTGATCAGGGTCGCCAGACCGTTCGTGGAAGGGCTGTTCGTCGAAAGCACGACGAAGTTGGCGTTCGGGTCTTGTGACGCGGGGCCGGTCGGATTCACCGGCGTAACGACAGGACGATATTGGGCACCACAACCGCTCAGCAGACCCAGCAGGCCCACGGCGGCAAGCCAAGGGGCCGCAGCCCCTGCTCGACTCAGCACTCGCTTCTACCTCATGACAACAGATTCGTCTTCTTCGAGATTCTTCTTGTGGGATTGTAAATCAGCCGGTACTCGGCAGACCAAAAGCGCCGTAGGGAGACGGTGGGGCAACGAATAGCTCTTTGGGTTCACAACCCAACGGTCGATTCTCCGTGCATTCGTTCCGCCCGGGGATGAAGCGCTTTGCGCAGAAACACAGTC
Organism: uncultured Acidobacteriaceae bacterium; assembly: GCA_963815025.1. Lineage (GTDB taxonomy): Bacteria > Acidobacteriota > Terriglobia > Terriglobales > Acidobacteriaceae > KBS-83. Next base: position 1,371,764 of record CAWFFD010000004.1, read on the forward strand.
GCCTGCTCGTTGTGGTTGTAGCGCTCGCAGGCCTCGTAGCCGTGGCGGTCGTAAAAGCGCAGGGCCGCCTTCAGGTCGTCCTTGGAGTCCAGGTACAGCCACTCGTAGCTGCTGGCCTCGGCATACTGCTCCAGCGCCACCAGCAGGGCCAGCGCCGCGCCCGATCCGCGAAACGCCGGCCGCACATACAGCCGCTTGATCTCAGCCGCCTGCTCCTCCGCGCGTAGGGGCCGCAGCGCAATGCAGCCCACCACCTGCCTGCCCGTTTGTGCCAGCCACAAGCCCGCGCCGGGTCGAAAATAATCTTTCTCGAAACTCTCCGGCGAATCGCGCAACACCACGTCCACCGCGTCGTTGTACTCCTGCACCAGTTGAAACGCGGTTTCGCGATCCCTCTCATGCGCCCGCCACACACGCAGCTCGGTCATGCATCACCTCACCCGCAAAGCATTCTTAGACCGGTTTTCCTGTCGGTAGAAACCGGCCGGCACTTGGTTTCACTACGCGGACCACAGCATCAGGAAAATGCTATAGCCCCAGCTTCCAGCCCGTATAGCTGGCTATCTCGTGCGCCAGCCGCTTTGCCCGGGCCCGGCGGCCGATCGGCCGTCCCACTGCTCGCGGCGACGTGTATACCGTCAACCCATAGCTCTCGCACAGCTGATGGATGCGAAACAGGTGCGTTCCGTCCGACACCGCGAGGATGCTGTGGATATGGTTCGCTTCCGCAATCGCCGCCAGCCGCCGCACCGACTCGTCCGTCGTCCGGCTTTGCGTCTCTGCAATGATGCGACTTTCCGGTATACCCTGCGCAACCAGAAAATCATGCCCCACCCCGCCCTCGGAGTGCCGCGGGTCGCCGCTCCCGCCCAAAGTGACGATCAGCGGCGCCAGACCCTTCTGGTAGAGCAGCAACCCCTGCTCCAGGCGTGCCCGCAGTACCGGCGATGGCCGGCCGTCATACTCCGCCGCCCCGAAGACGGCAATCGCATCCGCCGGACGCGCCTCATCCATGTTGGCGTAATGTTCGATCTCGCCGTAGACCCACAGCACCCAGCACGCGGCTCCCCCTGCCGCCAGCAGCACCAGGCCGCCGACAGTGCGGCGCAGCCAGCGGCGGCTCGCCTGCCCCGTGGTCCGTTCTCCCGGCCGTTCTCCGATCGAGTCTGCCCTCGCCGCCGCCATCACTCACCGGTCTTTCAATCCATCACTTCTGCCAATCAGTTCTGCAGTGCCAGCGCAATCTCGTGCGTCGGAATCGCGCCCTCTCTCAGGATCTGCCATGAAGTGCCGCCCCCTGACAGATCCACGATCGTCGTGTGCGCACCCCGCGCCGTCGGGCCGCCATCCACGATGAGCGGAATTCGCTCGCCGATCTGGTCCCGCACACATGCCGCATACGTACACTCCGGCGCATTGTGCAGGTTCGCGCTGGTCGCGGTAATCGGCAGCCCAAAGGCAGCCGCCACCGCCCGCGGGATTGCGGCATCCGGCACCCGCAGCGCCACATTGCCGGTGTTGGCCGTCGAGCGCAGCGGCAGCTTCGCCCCGGCGCGCACAATCAGCGTCAGCGGTCCCGGCCAGAAGCGCTCCGCCAGCACATCGAAGCTGTCTCCCAGGTCGCGCGCCAGGTCATAGGCCTGCTCCACCTCCGCGATCAGCAGCGAGAGCGGCTTGTGCTTCAGCCGGTTCTTGATCTCGTAAATACTCTCCACCGCGTGCAGGTTCACCGGATCCACGGCCAAGCCGTAAAAGGTGTCCGTGGGCATGCCGACGACGCTGCCGGCGCGCAGACACGAGACGATATATTTCACCCGATCCGGTTCCGGCTCATCCGGATGGACGCGAAGTATCTCTGCTGACAAGGGCTCTCCCGAAAACCACTCGCATCGAATGGTGACGAAACATCTTCCAATAGCTGTATACCAGCCCTGCAAAGGCCGCCACTTCTTTCATGAAGCGAGCGGGCAACGGTGGCGCAGGTACGCAACACCGGGAAAATGCTCCTCGAGGGTCAGCATAGAGCATTTGCCGGCCTCTGTGCCGCTTCCGTGGAACGCACATCGCCCACCGCGGCAGCGTAAAATCGCCGCGATGCCCGCCGGCGCCCTCCGCACGCAACCACGTCTCATCGCCAGCCGCCAGAACTCTCGCGTCAAGGAGCTGCGCGCCGCCCTCACGCGCACCGGCAGAACGCCCGCTGGCCTCATCGCCATCGAAGGCGAGCACCTGGTCGCCGAAGCCATGCGCAGCCATCTCCGCTTCGCCACCGTATTTCTCCGGGATGGCTACCATCCCTCCTTCGCATTGCCCGATGACGCCGAACATCTCCTCCTGCCCGCCGATGTCTTCTCGAGCGCCGTCGCCACCGAGCAGCCCCAGGGCATCGCCGCGCTCATCCACGCGCCAGACTTTTCTTCCGAAGAGCTCTTCCGCGATCCGGCCCCGCTCATTTCAGCCGCCCTGATTCTCGTCCTCGCCGGCCTCCAGGACCCCGGCAACGTCGGCACGCTCCTGCGCTCCGCGGAAGCCTTCGCCGCAAATGGCGTTCTCCTGCTCCCCGGAACCGCCAGCCCATGGAACCCCAAAGCGCTCCGCGCCTCCGCCGGCTCCGCGTTCCGTGTCCCCGCCATCGCCGCGAACGAAACCGAAGCCCTCGCACTGCTCGCGCAACACAACATCCCCGCCATCGCCGCCGTCGCTCGCGATGGCATGGCCGCCGGTACCCCTGCAGAGGACGCGCTGCTGGCCGGTCCGTGTGCCCTGCTCATCGGCAACGAAGGCGCAGGCCTCAGCGATTCCCTTCTTGCGGCTGCCGCACACCGCATCACCATCCCCATGCCCGGCAACGTCGAAAGCCTCAACGCCGCCATCGCCGGCAGCCTCTTGTTGTACGAGGCGTCGCGCCAGCGCGGGAAACCGCGTCCAATATCCGCATGAGCCTCTTCGGCGCCACGCCTGAACTCGCGGCAGCATCGGCACGCCGCATCGCGCCGCTCGCCGAGCGCATGCGCCCCCGCACGCTCGACGAATATCTCGGCCAGAAGCATCTCATCGGTCCGGGCAAGCCGCTGCGCATGCAGATCGAGACCGACGATCCCGCATCGATGATCTTCTGGGGCCCGCCCGGCGTCGGCAAAACCACGCTCGCCAAGATCATCGCCGAAACCACCCACGCCACCTTCATCGAGTTCTCCGCCGTCCTCTCCGGCATCAAGGAGATCAAGCAGGTGATGGTCGACGCCGAGAAGGCCTCGCAATACGGCTCGCGCACCATCCTCTTCGTCGATGAGATCCATCGCTTCAACAAGGCTCAGCAGGACGCCTTCCTTCCCTACGTCGAGCGCGGCACCATCCGGCTCATCGGCGCGACCACCGAAAATCCCTCCTTCGAGATCATCGCCGCGCTGCTCTCCCGTTGCCGCGTCTACACCCTGCAGCCGCTCACCGAGGAAGATCTCGTCACGCTTGATGAAGCGCGCACTCACCGATGAGCGCGGCCTGGCGAAAGACAACCTCACCGCCGATGATGAAGCGCTCGCGCTCATCGCCTCCTACGCCTCCGGCGACGGCCGCGGCGCCTACAACGCGCTCGAGATCGCCGGCCGGCTCGCCGCCACCAAACCCGATCGCCGCATCACCCGCGAGATCGCCAGCGAGGCCCTGCAGAAGCGCGTCCTGCTCTACGACAAGAGCGGCGAACAGCACTACGACCTCATCTCCGCCCTGCACAAATCCATTCGTAACAGTGACGTGGATGCATCGCTCTACTGGCTCGGCCGCATGCTCGCCGCGGGTGAAGACCCGATGTACGTCGCGCGCCGCCTCGTCCGCATGGCGTCGGAAGACATCGGGCTGGCTGCGCCGGAGGCCCTAAATCTGACACTCTCCGCGCGCGATGCCATGGATTTTCTCGGCTCACCCGAAGGCGAACTCGCATTGGCCCAGGCCGCCGCCTATCTCGCGCTCGCGCCCAAATCGAATGCCGTCTACACCGCCTGGGGCGCCGTCAGCCAGGACATCGAGAACACCCGCGCCGAACCCGTTCCACTGCACCTGCGCAACGCGCCGACAAAACTCATGCGCGACTTGAACTACGGCAAAGACTACCAATACGCCCACGACATCGAAGGCAAAGTAGCCGGCATGGACTGCCTCCCCGAAGGCCTCCGCGACCGCCGCTACTACCAACCCACCAGCGAAGGCCGCGAAAAGCTGCTGAAGCAAAGGATGGGAGAGATAGAGCGTATCCGTGAGGAAAACAGGAAGCCCGAATAACGCGTTCGCCAGCCCGCCTAGGTCGAAAATCTTCCCTGTTTTCGACGAGGCCAGCAAAGTAGAAGCACAGCGGGAAACATCACGCACACCGACACTGCCGATATCCAGTGTGAAGCCGTGCCGTACCGGTACAATCCTGCCGCGCCGAAGAAATCGAAGATCGCAAAGCAACTCAGCACGGTAAGCGCAATTTGGGAAACCCACTGATTCGGAAAGAAGGTATCGGCGCGCATCCGGGAGCAGTCTGGCGAAAAAATGCCAGATAGCAATAGCGAATGGCACGCCAAGCAGAATGGTAATCCACCAGGGCGAGATCAAAAGCCCTTTCTCTGCGGTAAACATGTCTGCATGTGTCGTGAATGTCCGAACTGGAACATAACTAAGAAAATTTCCGACATTCATGAGACACAACAGAAAGCAAAACAGAGCCAGAGTGCGGCGTTCGCTTCCCTTCGCAACCGAGTAGAGCTTGCGCAATGCGAGATAGCAGAGTCCGTTGCCGAAGAGCACGCCTGCAACGGCAATTGAGGATGCAAGATAGCCTTTGCCAGCGGCGAAGATGGGGCCGTAATCGACGTTCTCATCAATGTCGCTGAGAAAGACCAGATTCTCGATGCTGAGATGCCCGTAGTTGAGTGCTACGGGATTTGCCTTGTACCCAACCGCCCACGCCAGGAATGAATGCGCGTACTCGTGGACCAGGTACCCAGCCGCGTGCGCGACCCACAGAAGAATGACGAACACAAACCAGGACCGTACGCCAGCCCACATGTTCGTACGTTCCATTGGCAACGAGTGTAATAGATCTATCTTTCGTTACCGGAGATCAGGCACTCGCTCGTAGGGAATGCATCGCTGCCTCACTGCACCGCGTACCCAACCATCTTCCAAGCATCGCCCTCATGCACCATCACCACCGACTCAATCTGCGGATGCCCATTCGCAAACGTGGTCTGGTACACAAACGCGACATACTCGCCCTTCGGCAGATTGGGAATTTCCGTCTTCCACTCGCTCGCCGTCAGATCGCGCACCAGCAGCGGGTCGAGCGGCTTGCGCATATCGGTCTCGTGCCGGACCCAGCCCTGCTCCGGCACCTGCGACTGGAAGTACTTCGACGCCGCAGCCCAGCTTTTGTCGTAAGTCTCCGCGTCCTCGATCTTCAGCCACGCCGCGGCAGCCGTCTGCGCCGCCGCAATCGCATCCGCATGCTGCGCGTTGATCTTCTCCTGCTTCTTGCTCACTTGCGCGTTGGCGGCCAGAGCAGGCAAGAGGAGCCATACCAGCAGAGCGTGCGCACAGCGAACACGCCGCAGCGTGCCATCCTGCGTGAAGCGAAGAGACCTGCGATTTTCTCGCAATATCGCCATAACTCCAGAAGTGAGCGACAAAGGAGCGAACCAAACCACTCGCGCCACCGGCGCAAACGCCCGTGCGGCAAGCACCTAGTTGCCATATTTGACCGAACACCCATAGGGTCGCGTCGAAGCTGACCTCGACCGGCTGCCCCGCCATCGCCTCCGTCAGCGCTGCAGACACGTAATTCTTGGCGGTCTTTACATCTGCCGTGTCCGTCGTCGGCTCGTTGTCGATGGCCCCTGCATAGATCAGCTTGCCCGCCGGATCGATCACAAACATATGCGGTGTCGTCTTCGCGCTATAGAGCCGCCCAATGTCGCCCGTCGGATCGAGAATCGCCGCCGTCGGATGCGCGTGCGCACGCGCGATCTGCGCATTCTCCTCGGCCGCCGTCAGATATCCATCACTGGCATGCGCGGGCGACGACGAAAGCACTGTGAGCCAAACCACGCCCTTCGCGGTCCACTCCTGCTGCAACGCCTGCATATTGCCACTGTCATAGTGCCTTTTGGTAAACGGGCAGGTACGATTGGTCCACTCCAGCACCACATACTTGCCGCGATACTGATCGAGCGAGATGGTCTTCCCCTGCGAATCTTTTCCCGTAAACGTCGGCGCCGTCTGCCCGACCGTGGCCGCCCGCGCCACCAGCACCCACACCAGCGCGACAATCGCGATCGCAACGTACAACGTCGCGCGCCACGCGCCTAGCCTGCGAATATAACGTTCCCACGCCATAGCTCCTCCAGCGTTATCGGAATCCGTGTTATCGCGACGGTGCAAGCGACGCCGTTCTCGCACTTCCCGCGTCGGCACCCGAGTTGGGCAGAGCCTTCAACGCGTCCAGCACCGTATTGGTCGTCAATACTTCGGGCAGCACCCGCGCGGGCGCACCCGGGGCCCCGGGATACAGCGCATAGGTCGGCACGCTCGAGCGTCCCAGCGTCGCCAGCGCACGCGCTATGCCCTCATCATGCCGCGTCCAGTCCGCGCGGACCAGCGCGATCTTTCCATCCTGCAGCTTGCCCAGCACCTCGGGCCGCTCCAGCACCACCCGCTCATTCACTTGGCAGCTCAGGCACCAGTCCGCAGTAAAGTCCACAAAGACCGGCCGCCCCTGCGCCTGATATTGCGCCACCACGTCCGGAGTAAATGGCTGCCACGTGCGCGTGTGATCCGTGTGAGCTCCGGACGCGCTCGCAGCCACGCTCTCCGGCGCCGGGAAGGTGCGCACCGCATAGACACACGAACCCACGGCCAGCACCAGGATCGCCACAGCCGTCGCGGTAGCAGGCAACTTTGCGGGCCAGCGTCCCAGCACCCAGCCCGCAATCCCTAGCAGCAGGAATGCGGATAGCAATCCTAGTCAGCGCAGTAGCCCCGGCAAGCTGGGTAAAGACCCACACCAGCCAGATCACCGTCCCGAAGATCGGCACCGCTGTCGCCTGTTTCAGCACTTCCATCCACGCGCCCGGCTTCGGCAGCAGCTTCGTCCACGCCGGCTGGAACGCCAGCAGCAGATACGGCAGCGCCAGCCCAATCGCGAGAGCGGTAAAGACCGCAAACGCCACCACCGCCGGCTGCACCAGCGCAAATCCGATCGCCGCTCCCAGGAACGGCGCAGCGCACGGCGTCGCCACCACCACCGCCAGCACGCCGGTAAAGAAGCTCCCTGCCAGCCCATGCTTGTTCGCGAGCGACGACCCGGCGCTGGTCACGCTCAGCCCGATCTCGAACATCCCTGCCAGCGACAGCGCCAGGAAGAAGAGCAGCAACGCGATCATCGCCACAAACACAGGCGACTGGAACTGGAAGCCCCACCCCAGTCCGCGTCCGCCAGCGCGCAGCACCAGCAGGATCGCCACCACAATCCAGAACGACACCAGGATGCCCAGCGTGTAGGCGATCCCCTGCACCCGCATCGCGCGCCGCTCGGAGGTGGAGGACTGCACCAGCGCCAGCGCCTTGATAAACAGCACCGGGAAGACGCAGGGCATCAGGTTCAGCAGGATGCCGCCCACCAGCGCAAAGCCCACGTAGCGCAGCAGGTTCACGCTCCCGGAAGCAGAGATCGGCGCTGCCGGGATCATTCCTTCGTCCGCGCGCACCAGATACGACGTCCCATCCGCCAACAGCACAATCCCGCTCAGCGTCTGCGGCGGCTTCTCCAGATTCTCATCCTGCTTCAGCGCGATCACCGCGCCATCCCTGCGCGGCGTCACCGGTTGCGGCGCGGCATTCGCAATCACACTCTGGTCCGCAGGAAAGAACTGCGCACCCTCCACCTGCTTGCCGGTCAGCACCGCCAGTTGGAAGCCACCCGGCACGCGCGTGAAGACCGCCTTCGATCGCGCGGGCAGCACCTTCGGCATCGCCGCGAAGGTCTTGGTAAACAGTGGCGCGGCCGCACTGGCATCGCCAGCGCCCAGCGGCAGCTCCAGCGTCAGATGCGCCTTTCCCGGCACGCACGCCTGACGGCACACCAGCCAGCGCACATCTGCGGTAATCGGCAGTGGGCTCGCCGGGCTTCCGGCAACATGAAGTTCCGCAGGCAACAGCACCTGCCCCTCATACCCGAAATCCATCAGCGGACCCAGCGGCAGCCGCTTCGGCGCGGGAAACTGCAACGGCCCCACGCTCACCCCGGCAGGCAGCGTCCACTTCACCTCGGGCGGCTCACCCGAATCCCCGGCGTTGGTCCAGTACACGTGCCAGCCCGGCTCCAGGTCAAAGAGCAGCCCAACGTGCGGCGGCACAGCGGTATGCGACGCCTGCGAAGACACCGACCCCTGATCCGCCACCAGCGATACCTTCAGGTGCGGCGCCGTCACGCTCGTCTGCGCCTGACCGCGCGCGCAGAACACAGCCGCCATCACTAGCAGGATGCTCAGAAACAGGGGCAATCGGCACCGCAGGACGGCGTTGGGACGTGCGTTCATAAGGTTGCTCTATTGTAGGACGCCAAATGCCATATTCGGTTACGCTTGGGCCCTGACCACGTTCCAGCGCGCATGCTCCTTCAGCATGCACCGATCCATCACCAACCCGATCCCGTCGGCCTCCGCCCAGCCCCCCGCCTCGTCGTGAATCACACCCTCCTGCAGCCAAAGGTAGGGAATCTTCAGCCGGATCACATCCTTCACAATCTCCGGCACATACACCGGATCGCGGAAGACATCCACCACGTCGATCTGTCCCACTGCGGCGCAGGCGTGGTCCAGTGTGTCGAAGACCGGCTCGCCCAGAATCGTCCTGCTCTTCGCCTGTGGATTCACCGGCACGATGCGGTAGCCGTGCTGCTGCATGTAGCGTGCTACGTTCAGGCTCGGCCGCCCCGGCTTGTCCGACAGCCCCACCACGGCGATCGTCTTCGCCGTCTTCAGGATCGTCTGTATCGTCTCCGGCTCATTCATCGAGCAATCTCCTCGTTCTTTGCTTCGATGATAGTCGGCAACGAAACGCTCCAGGGGCAGCGGACATTCGCTTCCATTTCGCAGACCAGAGTCGCCAGCGGGGCAGCTCTACTCTGTGATGACGCGGTCCGCCCACTCCACCAGTCCCACAAAGATCGCCGGGCTGCCATATTTGGCGCCGTAATTCGCAAGATCTGCTTCCGAGACGCCTCGGGCGCGCGAGCACGCCCCGCATGCAAAGATCTGGATCTTTCTTGCCGATACCTTTTCGAGCGTCTGCGCCAGAGGTGCCCAACCCACCGGCACCACCGCCTCCGCCTCGCTCTTACGCATCAACCCGACCGCCTCGCCGAGCAGGAAAATTTGGACGGAGTGGCCGGCCTCGGACAGCGCTAGTCCATGCAGGAACGGAAATGCGGCCTTGGTCGGATCGTCCGATCCCCAGGCGCTCTTCATCATGATGTTGAGTGACTTTTTATTGGCCGCCGATGCCGGCGCCTGCGCGTCGGACGCGGAATCAAAACCGGTCAACGCTACCAGTGGAAACGCAGCTAATTGTGAGAGAAAGGAGCGACGCGACACGGCAATACCTCCTGAACTTGCATAGAAGGGCCTGCCGCCACTTATACTCCCGCGCCGGATGCTAGTCCCGTGTTTCTCAAGCAACCCCTCAGCCCAGCTTTGGCTTGCGTGCTACCAGGGTTTCCGTGCTTCGGGTTTGCGCGCTTCCTAAGGTTTCCGCACTTCTAAGATAGTCAGCGGTGGAAACGTATCCCACGGATGATACGAACGCCGCACCGTCAGTCCCGCCGCACGAAATACCTTCGCGTACTGCCCGGTGTGCCTGAAGTCAGAGATGACGGCCACGCCGCCAGGTTTCAATAGCCGCACGATTTCACCGCAGGCTGCATCCCGTTCCGCTCGCGCTGAGATGTTGTGCAGGCACAGGTTGGACAGGATCACATCGAAGCTTGCATCCGGCAATCCGGTATCCTGCGCCGGGCGCTCCAGCAACCGGCAGCGGTCGGTCACGCCCTCCTGCTCCAGCACGGCTTCGGTCTTCGCGCGCGCATTGGCGCTCAGGTCGCTGGCCTTCCAGATATCCAGCCCCACCGCGCGACCGGTAACCAGCTTCTTCGCCGCACCCACCAGCAGCAAGCCTCTGCCGGTGCCCACATCCAATACATCCTCATCGCCGCGTAGCTGCGCCAGCGCCAGCATGCGATCCCGATGACGAAACTTGCCGTGCAGACTGTAGAGCAGCATCAGGCCGCCGAAAAGCATGCATGTGGTTCCGGTGAGCCAGAAGCCGCTAAGATCCACAAGTACGCTGCCAACATGGAACGGTGGCACCAGCAGCGACGCCGCCAGGATCATCACCCCCAGCACCAGCAGATTCCGGATCACCCCGGGTGCGTCAATTCCGTAATCTACTCTCACGCTCATAAATGTCAGATAGTTTCCAGAGTGGGCCGGGTGCCCCATCCTACGCGAAGGCGTAGGGTGGGTGAGTAACGACGCGCGAAGCGCAACCTGTATCCCTATGGGATCGCCAATCGTTACACATCCAGGTCGTCTCCCCCCGCCGCCGCAGGCACGCCGCCCTGCCGCCGCATCAACAGATAGCCCCGGATAAACGGCGCCAGCGCCCCATCCAGCACGCTGTCCACGTCTCCCACCTCGACCTTTGTCCGGTGATCCTTCGCGATGCGGTACGGCTGCAACACATAACTCCGGATCTGCGACCCGAAGTTGATCTCCAGCTTGGAGTCTTCGATCTTCCGGCTCGTTTCTTTCTTCTTTTCCAGCTCGTAGTCATACAGCCGCGAGCGCAGCATCTTCATCGCCTTCTCGCGGTTCTTGTGCTGTGAGCGCTCGTTCTGGCACTGCACCACGATGTTCGTTGGAAGATGCGTGATGCGCACCGCCGAGTCCGTCGTGTTCACATGCTGACCACCCTTGCCGCCGCTGCGATAGGTATCCGTCCGGATCTCATCCGGCTTGATATCGATCTCGATCGAGTCATCGATCTCCGGAGATACATACACGCTGGCAAACGAAGTATGCCGCCGCTTCGCCTGGTCAAAAGGCGAAATACGCACCAGGCGGTGCACGCCGGTCTCGCCGCTCAGCAATCCATACGCCGACTCTCCCGTAATGGTGAAGGTCGCCGACTTGATGCCCGCCTCTTCCCCATCCTGGTAGTCGTTCATCTCCGTCTTGAAGCCTTCACGCTCCGCCCAACGCAGATACATGCGCATCAGCATCTCGGCCCAGTCCTGGCTCTCTGTACCGCCCGCGCCCGGATGTACAGTCACGATTGCATTCAGCGCATCCGTCTCGCCGGAGAGCATGGTCCGCGTCTCCAGCTCCTCCGCGTACTTGCCGAGCGATGTGATCTCGCGTTCCAGCTCCGGCTCGACCGCTTCGCCCTCGCGGGCCAGCTCGAAGTACGCTTCCACATCGCCGGTGTGGCGCTCCAGCTCCACATCGAAGGCAAGCTGCTGCTCCAGCCGCTTGCGTTCGCGCATCAGCACCTGCGTCTCCGCAGCCTTTCCCCACACCGCGGGGTCGCCCAGCTTCTCTTCTACTGTTTTCAGCTCCGCGCGCATCCGTGCCGCGTCAAAGATACTCCCGCAGGTCGCGCACGCGATCGCGCACGGGAGCGTAGGCAAATTCCAGATCGTTCAACATAAGATTTGCACCTGACCTGACTTAATTAAGAATTAATTTTCCGAAAATCCCGACCCGCCCACAGAACCCAAACGTGAGCGACCAAAGGAAGCGAACCTCACCTATCGCGCCGGCGGCGCGCCCGCCCGTACGGCCAGTACGCGCACCGAATATGCCAGTGTCGCCAGCGACAGTATCCCACACAGCAGAGCAAACACATCGCCGAAGCGCGTGTAGAAGGTCAGGTCGTCGTTGAACCCATACCGCACCGCCAGCGACGTGAACTCATGCCGTGGCGCGCTCTCGGTAACGCGCCCGTAAGGATCGATCGCCGCCGTCACCCCGGTGTTGGTATCGCGCAACAGCCAGCGCCGGTTCTCTACTGCGCGCATCCGCGCCATGTTCAGGTGCTGCCACGGTGCGCTGGTATCTCCATACCATCCGTCATCGGAGATATTCACCAGCACCTCCGCCCCGTTCACCACAAACTGCCGTATCTCATCCGCGAAGATCGATTCGTAACAAATGAAGATGCCGTAATGACGACCATTCAGCCGGAAGACGGTGCGCTTCCAACCATGCGTAAACTTTCCCGCATTGCGCGTCAGTCCATGCGCGAAGCTGAAGAATTCTTTGAACGGGATGTACTCGCCCCACGGCACCAGGTGGATCTTCGCGTAGCGTCCCAGCAGCACCCCATCCGGAGCAAAGACGCTGGCCGCGTTGTACAGATCCACGTGCGTCGCGCGAACATCCGCCGCCGCGTTGCCCACAATCGCCGCCGCGCCGGTTGTCGTGGTCATGCGTTGCATCAGTGCACGGAAGCGCGGATCGCCCTCCTGCAGTGCAGACGGGGCCTCCGGCCACACGATCACGCTCGCCTTCGCGTCATCGCAGGACGGCGTTACGAGTGGCGCGTTAGCCTCTGGTAGCCCGGCGATGTACGGCGTGCAGTTGCGCTCACTCCATTGCACGAAGCGATCCGTAGTCACATCCCACATATCGACGTACTTTTCCGTCTTCGGGTCCCACAGCGTGCCCACCCAGGAGTTGTCCTGCTGCACGTTTGCGTTTTCCTGCAACAAGACCGCCGTCGCCGCGGTAAGTGATGGCGCTGGATGCCAAAACACGCCTGCTTCCAGCAAGACCGTAACCGTGACCGCCCCAATCCACCAGAACCTCTTGCGCCATACGACGGCAGCTGCAAACAAGGTATTTACCACCAGCAGAACAAAGGTGACGCCGTACGTCCCCGTCCAGGGCGCGATCGTCGTCAGCGCCGCATTGTCGATCTGTGAATACCCAAGCTGATCCCACGGCACCTTGATCAAGTGCGCGCCCAGCAGATCGATGGCCGTCCACAAAAACGGAGCCAGAAACAGCGGCGCGCGCACATCGCCGGTTGCGTGACGTGAAAATGCGATCAACCACCCAAAGAGTCCGTAGTACAAACCCATGATCAAACTGAACAGCAGCAGGATCCCCACCGCCACCGGCGCCGGCAATCCGCCATAAAGAAACATCGTCTGGTAGATCCAGTAGCAGTTGATCGCGTACCACGGCACACCGAAGACCCATCCGGTGAAGAAGCCTCGCCACAGCGGCTGTTTCCCCTCATCGCTCGCTAGCAGCGCCAGCAGCAGCGGCGCCGCGCCAAACCATGCAAAGATCGTGCGCCACACCGGCAAAGGACCAGCTATGGGAAAGCATAGGTTCAGCAGGACGGCAGAGAGCACTGCCAATCCCAGTCGAGCTTGGGTCGTAACTATCCGCATACGTTGGTCATAAGAGTCGGAGTCTACCATCCAGACTTTCCACCCGGTTTCGCCGAGTGAAGTGCAGGGTGAAATGACGGATTTCTCCGTCCGGAACATCCGGGGTACACTTCATGCATGTTCCTCGTTCTCTTCGGCATGCGGCTGCTCGAAGTCATCTTCTTTATAGGCATTGTGGGCTCCGCCGTTGTCGTCCTTATTACTTCCTTTGAAGATATGCATGAACTATTAGGCAGCTCTGAGGAAGTTCCCGTTGGAGAGAAGACGTCTCAGCCTTAGACATGTTGCAGGACGATTGCATGACTGACGCTGCTGCCGGGCGCGTTGACGCCCCTACCCATCCGCTCTACACTCAGCCGAGTACGCCGGGCAGGTACTAGCACTCCAGGCAGAGTGCCCCGCCGGACGTCAGGATCGAATGGCCTTCGAGAAAACAATCGCATCACCCTCCGGTCGCGTACGCCTCGTCGTTGCCTCCTCGGTCATGCTGTCGTTCATCTCTTTCTGGCGCGCGGCTGCCATTGTCCTCAACGATCTCGGCTCTTCCGCCTTCTATGCCGGTGGCATCGCGGAGCAGTTGATCGGCAAATCCGCCCCCTGGTTCATCCTCGGCGTCATGCTCTTCTCCTTCGCGGTGCGAGCCGTCTACGTGGAGAGCTGTTCCATGTTCACCCGCGGCGGCGTCTATCGCGTCGTCAAGGAGGCGCTCGGCGGCACCTTTGCCAAACTCAGCGTCTCCGCGCTGATGTTCGACTACATCCTCACCGGCCCGATCTCCGGCGTCTCCGCCGGGCAATACATCACCGGACTGATGGACGAGCTGTTGAAGGTCGGCGCAGCCCACGGCTGGTTACCCGCTCTCTTCTTCGGCCCGCACCATCAGGTGCTGCAGTTCCCGATGGACTTCACGGCCGCCGCCTTTGCGGTATTCGTCACCGTCTATTACTGGTGGCAGAACACCAAGGGCATCCACGAGTCCAGCGACAAAGCTCTGGAGGTCATGAAGATCACCACTGTCATGGTGGTCATCCTGCTCCTCTGGGGCGCGTACACGGTCTTCCATGTCGGCGCGCATCTGCCGCCGCTTCCCCGGCCCTCCACGCTCACCTTCAGCCCGGATGCGCTCGGCTTCCTCAAGCACACGCGCTACTCCGAGATGCTCGGCCTCTTCGGCATCCTCATGGCCTTCGGCCACTCCGTGCTCGCCATGAGCGGCGAAGAGACGCTGGCCCAGGTGAATCGCGAGATCGAGCACCCCAAGCTCAAAAACCTCAAGCGCGCCGCGATCGTCATCGCTATCTACAGCCTGCTCTTCACCGGCCTTGCCACCCTGTTGGCCGGCATGCTCATTCCGGATGCCGTGCGCGTCCCCGTCTATCGCGACAACCTGATCGCCGGCCTCGCCATGTACATGGCAGGTCCGCAGGTGCTGCGCATCATCTTCCGCGTCTTCGTGGTGATCGTCGGCTTCCTCATCCTCTCCGGCGCCGTCAACACCTCCATCATCGGTTCCACCGGCGTGCTCATGCGCGTGGCCGAGGATGGTGTCCTGACCGATTGGTTCCGCAAACCCAATCGCCGCTTCGGCACCAGTTATCGCATCATCAATCTCGTTGCCATCCTGCAGCTCTTCACCATCGTGGTCAGCCGCGGCAACGTCATCACCCTGGGCGAGGCCTATGCCTTCGGCGTCATTTGGAGCTTCACCTTCAATGCGCTTGCCATGCTCGTCCTGCGCTGGAAGTACAAAGGCGAGCGCGGCTGGAAGGTGCCTCCGAATCTCCGCATCGGCCGGACGGAGATACCTCTCGGGCTCATCTCCGTCTTCATGGTCTTGCTCTCAACGGCGATCGTGAACCTCTTCACTAAATCGGTCGCTACCGTCAGCGGCATCGCCTTCGCTGCCACCTTCTTCGTTATCTTCAGCATCTCCGAGCGCCAGAATCAGAAACGCCACGCACTCACCGACCGGCAGATGCGCGAGCATTTCCAACTCGAGCATGAGGACACCATCGGCCGCGAGCAGCTCCAGATCAAGCCTGGCTGCCTGATGGTCACCATGCGCGATGCGGCGAATCCCCTGGCCTTGAAATGGGCGCTCGCGCGCACCGATACCGATGAGCAGGATGTGGTCGTTCTCACCGCCCGTATGGTGGGAGCCGGTGGTCCCGAACTACTCGATGCTTCCGAGCAATCCTTCTCCGAACACGAGCAGATGCTCTTTACCAAGGCCGTCTCCGTCGCGGAAAGCTTTGGCAAGCACATCAACCTGTTGGTCGTCCCCGCCGGCGATGTCTTCTCCGCCTTGGTGCAAACCGCGAACTCGCTCGAAGCTACTTCGGTAGTCTCGGGAATTTCGTCTAAATTAACCTCGCAGGAGCAGGCCTACTATGTCGGGCAGGCATGGGAAGCACTTCCCGAACCCAAGCGCCAGTTCACTTTCTATGTCGTCATGGATGATGGCAGCGCCCAGGCCTACCACATCGGCCCCCACGCGCCGCACCTGCAACCCGATGACGTCCAGTTAGTGCATCGCTTGTGGCTGAACTTCCGCCGCGATCCTGAGCTAGCCTCACTCCATCACAGCGATATCGTCACCTATGCATTGACGCGTCTTGCCTCCGAGTACGCACGGGATAAGCAGGAGACGCTCAAAGGTCTGAAACGCAGCACATCGAAAGATGCTATTCCTACCCGTGCCTTCGGTAAGCCCCACGCCGCCCGCGAAGGCGCAAACGACTACAACGTGCTGGCGCCGAAACCTAATGCCGATAAAACTGACATTTCTTTCTGATTTCCCCTTTCGAGCCAAATAAATAAAACTATTCACCCTTGATTTTCATTTCAACTTTTGCGTCATCTAGAAAATTCCTTCATAATGGATGGGCTGCGCATTTTTATGCGTTGACACATGGAGGGTACGTGAAAGTAGAAGAAATATTGGCCGGCATCGATCAGGAGATAGCTCGCTTGCAGCACGCGCGCAACCTGCTTGCCGGTGACCAGCCTCGCCGCGGCAGGCCTCGCGGTTCAACATCCAAGAAAGCAGCAAAGGCCGTAAAGGTAGCAAAGCCGTCGGGCCGCAAAAAGCGGAAGTTGTCTGCCGAAGGCCGCAAGCGCATTGCGGACGCGATGCGGAAGCGTTGGGCGGAGCGCAAGAAGGCCGCTGCAGGAAAGTAGCAAGCCGCATCTCTCCCCAGCCTGACGAAGCGATAAAGAATTCGCTCGAAAGATTCGGCCAAGGGCCATCAAGACAGGGCAGCCACCGGCTGCCCTGTTCTGCGAGAAGCGTGTTTCCGCCCCCCGTCTTCCCCCGTCTTTTTCGCCCGCGTTTTTTCAACTAGGAACAGTCAGCTACCGGACGCTCTCACCCGGCTTCGGCGCCACTACCTCGATGCCCGTCCCTTCCAGTTGCGCCTTCAGTTCCGCGGGTGTCCCCGTCAATGCCGGAAACGTTCCGTAGTGCACCGGAACTACCGTCTTGACTCCCAGATATTTCGCCGCAAGCGCAGCGTGCTTCGGACCCATGGTGAAGTTATCCCCGATCGGCAGTACGGCTATTTTCGGGGCATATAACTCCTTGAATAGCTGCATATCCCCAAACAGTGACGTATCGCCCGCCAGGTAGATCGTCGGCGTGCCTTCGATCGCCAGCACATATCCGCATGGATTGCCGGCATAGATGGTCTTGTCGCCATCCACAATGCTCGAAGAATGCCGCGCCTCCACCATCGATATGCGCACATCCCCTGCCTGCTGGTTCCCGCCGTAGTTCATCGGACTGATATTGTCGATGCCCTTCCCCTGCATCCAGCTCGTCAACTCGTAAATTCCAACTACCTTCGCCTTCGATTGCTTCGCCACCTTCACCGCATCGTGAAAATGATCGTCGTGTCCGTGCGTCAACAGCAGAAGGTCGATCTTCGCTGGCAACTGGTAATCCTTTGGAGACGATGGGTTCCCTTCAAACCATGGGTCGATCAAAATTGAAGTGCCTTTGGCCGTCTGGATGTGAATGGTTGCGTGGCCCAGCCACGTCAGTGTGCTTCCGTCTAAATGCGCCATGCTGTTTCAAACTCCCTTTAAAGCTAAGATGCACGCAAACGTCTCTCTCTTGCAATTCACGTACGCTTCAAACTAGCGATGAACGCAAACTCCGAACCCCGTATCGCCGTCGGCTCGCCCTGGCCGCCCGGCCCATCCTTTGTCCGGCGCGCCCTCACCGGCCAGGTCTTTCGCTCCAGCACCATCGCATTCCTTCGCGCCAACGCACGCCTCTATGGCGATCTCGTCCATTTCCGCGCCGCCGGCCGCCGCGTCTTCCAGCTCAACCATCCGGCGCTTATTCAGGAGATGCTCGTTCGCGACGAGCCGCATCATCATCGCGGCATTGTGATGCAGCGTGCCCGCTTTGTGCTCGGCGACGGTCTGCTCACCAGCGAAGAGCCGCTGCACCTGCGCCAGCGCCGGCTGACGCAGCCCGCCTTTCATCGCGACCGCATCGCTGCCTATGGCTCCATCATCGGCGATTACGCGCTCCAGATGACGCGTTCCTGGCACTCCGGCGAAACGCGCGATCTTCATCACGACATGCTTCTGCTCGCGCTGCGCATCGTCAGCAAATGCCTCTTCAATGCCGACGTCGAAGCGGAGGCGCGCAACATCTCCCAGGCCGTCGATGCCTTCATGGGCTTTCTGCCGCTCGCCTTCCTTCCCTTCTCCGCGCAAATCCTGCGCCTGCCGCTGCCCATCATGCGTCGCATCTATCAGGGAGAGGCCGAGCTCGACGCGCTCATCTACGGCATCATCCGGCAGCGTCGTGGGCAAAGCAGTGCGCAGAGTGACGCGCAATACAGTGCGCAGAATGGCGCAAAATACAATGCGCAAAATAGCGCAAAAAATATAGACGAAGGCGACCTGCTTTCCATGCTCCTCGCCACCGTCGACACCGAAGGCGGCACCGGCAGCATGACCGATCGCCAGGTACGCGATGAGTGCCTCACCCTCCTGCTCGCCGGCCACGAGACCACCGCCAACGGCCTCAGCTTCGCCCTGTGGCTCGCCGCACTCCATCCCGAATGGCAACAGCGTCTGCATGAGGAAGCCCGTCAGGTTCTCACCGGCGAAGCCGCCACAGCCGCGGACTATAGCCGTCTCCCGCTCACCTGGCAGCACTTCGCCGAAACCCTGCGCCTCTATCCACCCGTCTGGGTCACGGCGCGCACCGCGGCTGAGCGCTACACCTTCCGCGGCATCGCCATCCCGAAGGGCTCGCTGCTCATCGCGCCGCAGATCGTCCTCCATCATGATCCGCGCTGGTGGCCCGATCCCGAACGCTACGATCCCATGCGCTTTGCCGGGCAGTCGCCCGCGCAACGCGCGCAGCCAGGCAGCCAGCGCGATGACGGCAGCCGTCCGCGCTTCGCCTGGTTTCCCTTCGGAGCCGGCTCGCGGCAATGTATCGGAGAAGGTTTCGCCTGGATGGAAGGAGTGCTCGCGCTCGCCACCATCCTGCGGGAATGGCGCGTCTCACTTCCCACTGGCAGCAGTGGAACTCTCGAAGTTCTGCCGCGTATCACCCTGCGCCCAAAGGCGGGCGTGATGCTGCAGCTCGATCGCCGCGCATGATTAGGAAGTCACTGATTGACCGGCCGCCGTTGTCCGGACGGCCTGTCCTTAGTTCGGCTTGGACGCCGGCTTCTCCGTCGTCTCTTCCGCCTGGCCGCTCTGGTCGCCGGTCGCATTGTGCTTGTAGAGGGAATACTGCGACTTGGGCCGCAACATCTTGATGGTGATCTCCTTCGCATCGACATTCGCAACGTAGTCGTTGCCAAAGGTCTGGAAGCCGGGCGCAATCACCTGCAGCCGCACCGTCGAACCGATCGGAATCACATCCAGCGATGTCTTGCCGTCCAGATCCGTCTTCAGCTCCATCGCGCCCTGGTCCTGCCCCTTTTCGTTGATGGGGTGGAAGACGACCGCCGCATTCGGAATCGGCTTGCCGCTGCTCGCCCGGACCACGCTGATATCGATCTTCATCGTCGGCGGCGGAGCCTTGTACTTGCGCCCGCGGCGGTCCTGCTGCGCGGGCAGCAGCAGCGTGGTGGTCACAATCAGGAAGAGCGTGGCAATCCGGGAGAACGAGCGAAACGGCATACTCGCTATTCTAATAAAGCGGAGCGCCTTCCCGCCATGCCCATCAAAATCGGATGACCCGGACGTCACGTGACTGCCCCGATTACACTGCCCCGGCTACTACACAACGTTGGCTACTTTGTTGCACTGGAAGCAGCGGAAACCCTTCTCGCCTGCTGCTTAACCCATTGCAAACAATCGGAAGCCCATCGATAGCGTGCAGAGAGGACCACCAGCCCGGCAATCAGCAAAGGAATGCCCGGGATGACGGGCAGAACGATGCCCAGTGCTCCAAGGCAGACGAGCACCCATCCTGCCGCGGTACGCACCGGCGTTCCAGGCTTCTCCGGATTCCTGAGCCATCCCGGGAGGTTCATACGATATAGACTCTTCCCGGCCGCAAACGTCCGCTCCCACGCGGCGCCTTCGTGAGCGCTCGTCAACGAGCGGAGATAGATACCGATCTAAAGAAACAGTCCTATAAAGCGGCGGCGATACAATCCACTTCAATATCAAACCCGCCGTTCCAGGCAGGAACATTAATGAAGATGCGCGCGGGCGGATTTTCCGGGAAATAACGCCTGTAGACGGTATTCACCGCAGGAAACATGTCTACTGAGGTGACGTAGACATTCAGCTTCAGAATGTTTTCCAGAGAAGAGCCTGCCGTTTCGACACATAGCTTGAGTTGATCCAATACGATCTCCGTCTGACGCTCAATTGGCCCCTTGAAGATCTCTCCTGTTTTGGGGTCGAACGGCGGAGAACCTGAGACGTAGATGGTGTCGCCGTGCTTCGTCACGGTTGAAACTGGGGCCTTGTATTTTTCCAGGTAGGTCGCCAGCGGCTCGACGCGAATGATTTCCCGTTTCATATAGACTCTCCCGGGCTGCAAACGTTCACGTCTCCAGGGCGCCCGATCCATACCTGGTTGGACGCCCGGATTCAGTTTGCACAGCAATCACATCGTTAGAACCACGCGGAACTGGGCGTCGCCGCTCATCATTCGCGCGTAGGCCTCGGCCGCCTTTTCCAGCGGATACGTTTCAATCATCGCCCGCACACCGGACAGTTCGGCGAAGCGCAACGTGTCCTCGGAATCTGCCGCTGTTCCCGCCGCCCAGCCTTGAATCGTTTTGCTTCCAGTGATGAGCTGCACCGGGCTTACCTCAATCGGCTCGAAGGTTGCGCCGATCACCACAAGCTTGCCGTTCGGTCCCAGACCGTCGATCAACTCGGACATCGCTTTCGAGCTCGGCGCCGTAGCCAGAATCACCCGCGCTCCGCCCAGCTTCTGCAACTCCTCTGCCGCATTCGTCGCTTTGCTGTCGATGTACACGTTCGCTCCCAGCTTTTTTGCCAACGTCGCGTTTTCCGGCCCACGTCCAATTGCCGCGACCTTATAGCCGAACTTCTGCGCGAATTGAATGCCCAGATGCCCCAGCCCGCCGATACCCTGTACCGCCACCAGATCGCCGGGCATCGCGCCGCTGTGCCGCAGCGCATTGTAAGTAGTAATTCCGGCACAAAGCAGCGGGGCTGCGTCCACGTCGCTCAGACTGTCCGGGATCGACACCAGCGCCTCCACCGGCGCCAGCATGTATTGCTGATATCCCCCGTCATAGCTGATGCCCGGAATCTTCCCGTTCTGGCAGTTGCGAAAATCTCCACGCCGGCACGAGGGACATGTGTTGTCCTGGCCGCCGTGCCAGCCCACGCCGACGCGCTGCCCCTTCTTCCAAACCGAAACACCGTCACCCACTGCATCGATGACACCCGCGACTTCGTGTCCGGGAATCCGCGGATACTGAATCCCGGGCCACAGGCCTTCCTTCGTGAGCACGTCGCTGTGGCAGACGCCGCAGGCCTGCACCTTGATCCGCACGTGTCCTGCGCCCGGCGTAGGAATCTCCCGCTCGACCACCTGAAAATCTCCGCCGGGACCGGGGACCTGCGCCACCTTCATCGTTGCGATTGCGACTGCTGTAGCTGCCATGAATGCCTCCTATGGGTTCTCGATCATGCGGTTGGAAAACACTCGCTGGCGACCCGATGCTTGCGGTAATGCTGCCGTCAGTGACTGGTGAGCGTCTTACCCGGCACCGGCCTCTATCTGCGCGCGGCCCGGGATGTGAAATTCAGCCCCGAATCAGGAGCTGGCGCTCCGGTGAGCGAGTATACCGCCGTTCGCGGTGGAATCGTGTGAAGCGAGGATTCGGTGAAGCGGCGGCTCGCGCAACAGAGCGCACTGAAGCCGAGGCACCATCTAACGTCGCTTGCTCTTGAGCGTCGCAGCCGGTCCGCCCGGCGCTCCATCGTCCTTCCACAACTTCTCCCAATCCCACATCCCGGACGTCACCTTCGGCGGCAATGGAAATCCCAGCTGATGCGCCAGCATGCACACCTGTCCGCGATGATGCGCTTCGTGAGACACCATGTAACACAGCATCTCCACACCGGCCGGCCACGGCCGCGCCCAACCGTCTCTGAGAAACATCGGGACACGCCCGCCGCCAACACCCCCAACATTGTCGAGCGCCTCCGCCAGCATCTCCTCGCAGCGCACAGCACTCTCCGACAGTCCGGCACGCGCCTGCTCGGGTGTGCACGACGCGCGGTTCAGCTGTCGCGGAACCTTCAGGTGCGGAGCCGAAAGCCGGATCCATTTCGTGCGGACGTTGTGCACATGGGTAAAGATCGCCCCAATCGTGCGCACCTTGCCGGGCGGCTTCGCGTCCCACGCAGCAGCATCCAGATGCTCAATCAGCATCTGGTTCATGCGCTCATTGGCAGCAAAGACCCGCACTGCCTCCCGCCCGAGTTTCGTGTGAGCCTTGTGTTGGAGCGTGTTGTGTGGATGCGTGGTCACAGCTCCCCGCTCTTGTCTCTCGCAAGCCGGTGACGATCTGGAACTTCTCTAGAGCGTGCGAGATGTGCGTCTATCAGGAATACGATCCAGAGACACCAGGGAGTGTGACAGCTTCGGTGATAGTTGCCGTCTCACCCCTGCCCTCCAGGATAAGACTTTGGTAGCGCTTCAGTGCCTGGAGATGATCTCTGTCGGACCGTAGCCCGATATAACCGTCAGGCCGAACGGCGAGAAGTGTGATGTCGCTGATGCCGAGAAGACCGGCCTCCATATGACCGATCTGGATAGGACCGATCTGGCCGACATGAGCCGGCAAGCCGGACTCGGTTGCGAGCGCGACAGTCGCTTCAAACAGGCGCGAGTCAGCAGTGAACCGCTGTAACGCCGCTTCGACCTCCACTAAGTCGGAACCGCTTGCGCCTGGACCGGTAATCAGCAACAGGGTATGACCCAGCCGTTGGGTAAGTTCCACCAGCCGGCACGGTGGCTCGCCAGATCTTTGCACCAGGATCGTGTCGGGTATCGTGTAGCCCGCCGCGATACCCTCATTGCCATCCTCAAAGACGATCGGCGATCCGGAATAGTCGACGTTGAGTTCAGTCTCGGCCAGGATCTCGTGATGTCGAGCCGTATCTTCAGCGAACATCTCCCGAAAGACCCGATTGCGGCTGGAACGCTCCGCCGGGTCCGTCATCGTGAGATTGTTTTCTGCGCGATCACCAGACGCAGCGACCAACTCAGCGGCGGGGCGTCGTTCCATCTCATAACTATCGAGCAGGATTGGATCCGCGCCCCGGCAAACGAGAGCAAGCTTCCAGCCAAGGTTGAACGCGTCCTGCAGACCGCAGTTCATCCCGTGTCCTTCGGCGGGTGAGCAGATGTGGGCCGCATCCCCCGCCAGCAACACCCGCCCCGCGCGAAACCGCGTGGCCACTTTGGTGTGACAGCCGAATCGTGTCGGGTTCTCCACGTCAACGAAAGATGCGAAGGGTGCGTAGGTGCGGAGTGTATCTCCCGCATCTGCCAGCAGGTCGGATTCCTGCGAGCTTGGTCGTAAGTAGACTCTCCAGCGTTGTTTGGGAAGCGCCGTCAGGATGACCGCCGGTGTGTCCAGATAAGCAAACGTGGCTTCGTAGGTCTCACGCCAGCCCTTCAACGTAACGTCAAAGACCGCCCATGATGCGACGATATCGTGGCCTTCCATGCCGATCCCGCACTGTGCCCGAGTGGTGCTGTGCACACCATCACAGCCCACCACCCACTGCGCCCTCATTGTGTAGCGAGAACCATGGCACTCGATTTCCGCCACGACCTCTTCTCGCTCGACGGTAAGACCAACCAGCCGGGACGAGCGGTTCACCTTGCCTCCGTGTTGGTATAAGGAGTCGGTAAGGATAGCTTCGGTGACTTCCTCGGATATGCCAAGATTGAACCCGTAGATGCTGCCGCAGCCGGCGAGTTCCAGCGTGCCAAGAGCTTCGCCGTCAGCATGAATCTTGATGACTCGCTGTCTGCAGCTAGCCTCCAGAAACTTGTCGGCAAGGCCCATCGCCTCGAATATCTGAAGCGAACGGGGATGCACGATCGTCGCGCGATCCCAGTGCATGGGCGCGGGACGAGCCTCGATCAGATGACAGGAAATACCGCGTCGTTGAAGCTCCACAGCAAGAAGCAATCCGGTCGGTCCAGCACCCACCACAAGCACGGTCGTGGAATCGCCATCGTTGCATCGCATCTCTGTGCCGTCTGCCCCGTTAAGCGGATGAGCCATCTTCGCCTCGTGCCTCGTCGTCGTTTTTCGCTTGTTGTGGCAGAAATGACATGGCCGGAGAGCTTCCAGGCAATCCGTTCAGTGTCACCGTTGAAACTGATCTTGGGGGGTTGCTCGAAACGATAGGTGGCGGTGAAACGGTTGTCAAACGCGCGATCGAATTCCGCCACCGCGATCTCACAATAAAAAAGCCGAGCCGCAAAGACCCGCACCTGCGTCCCGAACGAGTTGCGTGTGAACCTTCGGTGAACGCGTCACGGCCGCCACTCCTTCACCTATACTGGTCTCGCTCTTCGGCCACCCGAAATCAATCCAACTTATCCCTCACCGCGGAACCGCCCGCATATTGGCGTTTCGACTTTTTCAAGCTGCTCGGACTGCGAAACCTCCCGTTGTTGTTCGTCGCTTTTGCCATCCGAACCTTCTCGATATGGAACTCCAATGAACGTCCGGCCCACCTGTCCTTCGGCGTGATCCGTTCGATCACACAGATCCCCCAACAGGAGCGAAGCATGGCAGACAAAAAAACAGTCATCGTAACCGGTGCCTCGATGGGCATCGGAGCAGCCGTCGCCCAGGCCTTTCTGGATCGCGGCTACAACGTCGTTGCCACCTCGCGCACCATCTCGAAGGCCGGCTACGCTCCGTCACCGAAGCTCGCGCTCGTAGACGGCGACATCGGCCTCGCCGCAACTGCTGAAAAGGTCACCCAGACCGCCCTCAGTCACTTCGGCACGATCGACCATCTCGTCAACAACGCCGGCATCTTCTTTTCGAAGCCCTTCACCGACTACACCATCGAGGACTTCCGCGGTCTGGTCTCCACCAACCTCGACGGCTTCATCTTCATCACCCAGCTCGTCGTGAAGCAGATGCTCTCGCAGGGCACCGGCGGCAGCGTCACCACCATCACCGCCTCCCTGGCCGACAATCCCAACACAGGCACTCCAGCGTCCATTCCCATGATCACCAAGGGCGGACTGAACGCAATCACCATCAGCCTCGCCAACGAATACGCGAAGCACCACATCCGCTTCAACGCAGTAGCGCCCGGCGTGGTCGAGACGCCTATGCACGCAAGCGATCCGAAAGACCTCCTGCGTACACTGTCGCCCATGGGCACAATCTCCGAAACCAGGGACATCGCCGAGGCTGTCATCTATCTCACGGAAGCTCGCAACGTCACCGGCGAAGTGCTGCACGTGGACGGCGGAGCGCACAGAGGCAAGTGGTGAGCACGCAAACTTCTCAGCCAGTCAGCCCGGAGCGCCGCTTGCAGGAGCTGGGCATTCAGCTCCCCGCCGCGCCCACACCCTTCGGCACATACGTTGAGGCGCTGCAGACCGCCAATCTGCTCTTCCTCAGCGGAATGCTCCCAGTCGTGGATCACAAGCCAAAATATCTCGGCCGCCTCGGAAAGGAGCTCGACGCCGAGGCGGGACGCGACGCGGTCCGTACTGCCGCCTTAAGCGCGCTCGCTGCAGCCAAAGCGCACCTTGGCTCACTCGACAGAATCACGCGCGTCGTCCGGCTAGGCGTGTTCATGGCAACCTCCGGAGACTTCTCTGATCACGTTCGTGTCGCGGATGCCGTTTCGGATCTCTTTCGAGATCTCTTTGGCGCCGACAGGATGGCGGTTCGATCAGTCATGGGCGTTGCCAGCCTGCCCCTCGGCATGCCGGTCGAGCTCGAGGTCACCTTCGAAGTCGCAGAGTGAAGTGACAGACTAGATCGAGCAAGTATGCAGAGAGCAAAATCAATCCTTCGCATCCTGGTGCCTCTCGTAGTCGTGCTCACTGCCACTCTGCGCATGGATGGCGCTGGCGTGTGTTCATGAAGGCGCAGAAGTAAGAGATATCCACCGCAGACAAATCCTGATGCCGAGGACCGCTACAAAATTCATAGTGAGCGACCACAGGGAGCGAGCCGGCGTCAAGCGCCACAGGCGCAGTCGCCTGGATGGCAGATCCCGCCGCAGGCGCATGCGCCGAACAGCCAGTTCCTAAGCCGTCACCAGCTCCCGACGCGCCGGATTCTCCAGCTTCGCCTTTGTAGCCCACAACCCAGCAGAAGGCGTGCTGATGTAAAACACCTCTTCGCCATCCGGCATCGTGTTCCAACCCTCCGCCATGTGTTCCGGCGCATACCGCTCCTGCGCCTCGCGCAAGTCGGCATACTCATATCCCACGCCTTCAATCTCTTTCCTGCTCAAATGCCCCGGCGCATAGCGAATGGTGAAGCGTCCCTCGCTCGACCCGTGGATCAAGTGCGCCGTCCCGTGCGCAATCTCCTGCAGGTCATTCTCCGTGCGATAGAGACGCAGGATGCGCTCCGTGCCCGTGTAGCCATACTTGCGGATCAGCGCATCTACCTCCGGCTGCTCGCCAAAGCGTTCCAGGCCGGGAGCAATCACCAGCAGCTCGCCGCCATCCGCCAGCGCCATGCGCGTGCGATACACCGCCTTGTTCGCCACCCACGTGCTGCGAAACTCATCCGCCTGCATCACCGCCACGATCTTCCGCACCGGCTTGTCGAAGGTCGTGATGTTCTGTCGCATGCTCGCGCGTGCGGCGGCTAAGTATGTATCTAAGTCGTCGCCGACATAGATACCGCTCGTGACTAACTTCTCCTCTGCATCGCGTCTCATCACAATCTGCAGATACACATCCGGCAGATGCCCGAGATACTCCTTTTCCGCCCAGTTATAACAAGCGCGCAGCGGAGTGATCAGGCAACCCAGGTTGTTCTCGATCCCATACACCGCCGCCGCAATGTGCGACGCGCAGATCGTCGCCTTGCCGCCCAGCCCAATGAAATAGTTCTTGTTGTGGTTGGCAAAGCCCAGCACCTCGTGCGGCACCACATGCCCCACGTTGATCACCAGGTCCCACGGCTCCGTCATCAGTTTGGTGTTCAGATCGATGGGAATATCCCAGTCCGCCACGCCGCCCGTCGTCTCCGCCACCATCGCCCGCGGAATCGTTCCCACCCGCGTGCAACCCTCGCGCCAGTCGTGCGCGTAGATCTTTTCGTGCGGAATCGCCCCGAACATCCAGCGGTTTTCCTCTTCCGTATGCGGCCGGTGCTGCCCCAGCGTCGGGATCACCGCAATTTCACAACCTGCCAGTCCCTCATACAGCATCTCGGTGATCTTCCCGGCACCGCTGTGCGCTCGCGTCAGGTCCGGCGGCAGCAGCAAAACCCGCCTCAGATCTCTCTTGATCCGCTTCCGGGCCTCTTCCAGCAACCGCGTCACCGCTCCCCGGATATCCTCCTCGGTCAGCGCCTCGCCCTCCACCTGGAACCACGGCATTGCTCCCGATCCTCCCCTAAACCTGCCTGACAATCTAACAGGTACCGTTTACTCTCTTCTACCTGCTCGACCTGGATTAACATGAGCGCAACACACTCATATTCTGCACCTGACCCTTGACATCCACAGCCCGCAGAGCCTACCTTGGCAGTTGAAGGGCGACACTGCTAACGCCGTCTTGGCTGGTTATCCGCCCCTCATCCTCTTAGAACACTTCACCCAAGTGCGGGTCACGCCCGCGCACCCATAAGGAGAAGCAATGCCAACAGCAACAGCACCCGCAGCGACCTCCACCTTCACCCCGCTGCACGATCGCATCCTCGTTCGTCGTATCGAAGATAACGAGACCATGCGTGGCAGCATCATCATCCCCGACAGCGCCAAGGAAAAGAACCAGGAAGGCGAAGTCATCTCCGTCGGCAAGGGCAAGTCCAACGACGAAGGCAAGGTATTTCCCCTCGACGTCAAAGCCGGCGACCGCATCCTCTTCGGCAAGTGGGGCGGCACCGAGATCAAGATCGACGGCGAAGACCTCCTCATCATGAAGGAAGACGAAGTTCTCGGCATCCTCAAGTCCAAGTAACCCATCGAGTGTCATCCTGAGCGAAGCGAAGGACCTGCAGTTCGCTCTCACACTCAAGAATTCCGCAGTCACTCCGCCCTCACTCGCGGAGAGCAATCAAGGAGAAAGCAATGGCAAAGCAAATTCTGCACGGCGAAGACTCGCGTCAGGCCATCCTGCGCGGCGTCAACATACTGGCCGACGCAGTAAAGGTCACCCTCGGCCCCAAGGGCCGCAACGTCGTCATCGAGAAGAAATTCGGCTCACCCACCATCACCAAGGACGGCGTCACTGTCGCCAAGGAGATCGAGCTCGCCAACGCGCTCGAGAACATGGGCGCACAAATGGTTCGCGAGGTTGCTTCGAAGACCTCCGACGTCGCCGGTGACGGCACCACCACCGCAACCGTTCTGGCACAGGCGATCTATCGCGAAGGCGTCAAGACCGTCGCGGCCGGTGCCAACCCCATGGCCCTCAAGCGCGGCATCGATAAGGCTGTGGAAGCCATCGTCGGCAAGCGCGATGCGGACGGCAACGTCCTGGGCGGCGCGCTCTCGAAGTTCTCCAAGCCCGTCTCCGGCGACATGATCGCTCAGGTCGGCACCATCTCCGCCAACTCCGACTCCACCATCGGCACCATCATCGCCGAGGCCATGAAGAAGGTTGGTAAGGATGGCGTGATCACGGTCGAAGAGTCGAAGACGCTCGAGACCCAGCTCGAAGTCGTCGAAGGCATGCAGTTCGATCGCGGCTACCTCTCGCCTTACTTCGTCACCGATCCCGATCGCATGGAAGCCACCCTCGAGGACGCATACATCCTCATCCATGAGAAGAAGATCTCCACCATGAAGGACCTGCTGCCCCTGCTCGAGCAGACCGTGCAGACCGGCAAGCCCCTCGTCATCATCGCGGAAGATGTCGATGGCGACGCACTCGCCACCCTGGTCGTGAACAAGCTGCGTGGCTCGCTCAAGGTCGCGGCCGTCAAGGCCCCCGGCTTCGGCGATCGCCGCAAGGCTATGCTTGAGGACATTGCAAAGCTCACCGGCGGCAACGCCATCACCGAAGACCTCGGCCTAAAGCTGGAGAACGTGAAGCTTGAGGACCTCGGCCGCGCCAAGCGCATCACCATCGACAAGGACAACACCACCATCGTCGAAGGCAAGGGTGACTCCAAGGTCATCGAAGGCCGCGTCAAGGAGATCCGCAACCAGATCGACAAGACCACCTCCGACTACGACCGCGAGAAGCTCCAGGAGCGCCTCGCCAAGCTGGTCGGCGGCGTTGCTGTCATCAAGGTGGGTGCGGCAACCGAGACCGAGATGAAGGAGAAGAAGGCTCGCGTTGAGGATGCCATGCACGCCACCCGCGCTGCAGTCGAGGAAGGTATCGTCGCCGGCGGCGGCGTTGCCCTCATCCGCTCGGCAAAGGATGTGGACGAGCTCGTGAAGACCCTCCAGGGTGACGAGAAGATCGGTGCACAGATCGTCCGTCGCGCCATCGAGGAGCCGCTGCGCCAGATCGTCGGCAACGCCGGCGAAGAGGGTGCCGTGGTCGTAGGCAAGATCCTGGAAAACAAGGATCCCAACTTCGGCTACAACGCCAGCACCAACGAGTACGAGGACCTGGTCAAGGCCGGCGTCATCGACCCCACCAAGGTCACCCGCACTGCACTACTGAATGCAGCCTCCATCGCCGGCCTCATGCTGACGACCGAAGCCATGGTCTCGGAGATCCCCGAGCCCAAGCAGGCAGCTCCCGCCGGCGGTCACGGCGGCGGCATGGGCGACATGTACTAGTCCTGCGCGGACGGCGAAACGCGACCTCACGGTCGCCGACCCTATCCGATCAGTATTCGTTACAGCTACAAAGAAAAGCCCTCGCGCAAAGCGAGGGCTTTCGCTTGCTCCCTCGCCGCGGAATATTCCACACGACTTGCCCCAGCGCATATGCGACAATCCTCCGGTTAGCGGGAAGGCCCAACGTTCGCCATCTTCCCAGGAGCAACCCACATGCCTGAAGAATCCCAAAAAGTTCTAACCTTTGAAATCGCGCGCGACGGGGACGCCACCGTGGTGAAGTGTCACGGCCGGTTAGTCGCAGGCACAAGCGAAGAGCTCTACGAGGCGGTAAAACAGCTCCTCCCGGAGACAAAACTGGTAGTTGTCGACTTAGCAGAGCTTACCTACGTGGATAGCATGGGGCTTGGCGCGCTGGTGCGACTGTATGTATCTGCCCGGCACCAGGGATGCGCGTTCAAGTTGCTTCACCTCGGTAAGCAGGTTCGCAATGTGCTGAAGATGACGAACCTCCTTTCCGTCTTCGCCCAGGCGGAGGAGCACGGCATTACCATCGCCTGATGGTTGGCGCACCAGTAAAAGGGCAGCGAGCCTTCGACATCCTTGAGCCTCGACATCCTTGACATGTAGGACGGGGCACGCGAACCAGTCTGTCATAGACCAGCCATCCTCGATTGAAGATCACTTTCCCAACATAAGTTCAGAAACGAGATCACGGTTCTGACTCTGGCCGAGTGGCCCATCCTAGCGCAGCCAGGGTGAGTCCGTCCTGTCGACCTGACGGGGCTACCCTAGAAACTTTGCAACCCGAACTTGCAACCCGGCACTTGCAACCCGCGTTCACAGAAGTGCATTCACAGAAGTGCATTCACAGAAGCGAAAGATAGCCGTAGTACGCTGGAGCGGTCGGACCGCACACGTGTACCGGGCCCCCGTGGTCCTGACCGGCTCCCGACCGGGGCGCATCCAATAACTGAAGCGGAAGTTGCGAGGAACCTATGAAACGCCGACTTGTTCTCGCCGTGATCGCAATGCTCCTTTTGCCTGGTCTCAAGTTGCCCAGTCTCAAGCTATCTGCACAACAAGCTGCTTCCGAAGCCTCCACTCCAGATGCGTCCCAGATTGTCGCCTATTGGGTTGCATACTGGGCAAAACCAGAAGTGATTCTCTTTGGTCCATCGGAAACAGACTTCAACAGCAGCGTGCACGGGGTCCTCTTCCCCAACAATGTCTATGACGCTCCTGAGAACCCGAACGTCCTGGATGAAAATGCGCAGTGGTTGAAGGATCATGCCAACCAGCACTTCTACATCGAGGGCTACGCCTCCTCAAAAGGTGAGCCGGTCTTCAACAATCTCAGGCTCTCCGCGCAACGGGCGGATTGGATCAAACAAGCGCTGATCAGCAAGGGCGTTCCGGAAAATCAGATCGTGTCGGCAGCCGGATGGGGGCACACCTATCCAACCTGCGCCGAACTCGACGACGATTGCTGGAGCAAAAACCGGATCGTCCGCTTCGTCTACGCTCCACGTCAATAGCTAGGCCCCGCGCGGACGGCGAAACGCGATCTCAGCGTCGCTATCCAATGAGCACCAGTTATAAATAAAAAAACCCTCGCGCAAGCGGGGGCTTTTTTGCTGTCCTCGGTGTCTAAACTCCTAGCGAAAATGCTGGACTCACGCACCATGAAAAAGCCGGCGGTATATCTCGTATTCGGTCTCGCTCTCTCTTCAGTCGCTCAAATACCTGACACCGGCTCGATCTGCGGCACAGTACTCGACGAAAACGGTCAGCCGGCAAAGGACATCCTGATAACGGCAGTCTATCTGGGAGCACACTCAGGACCTTATCCCGCTTCCCGGAGCGACAACTCAGGGCACTATTGCCTCGTCAATGTTCCCTATGGCGAGAACGCGCCTGCCGCCGATGACCCCAAGCATGGCTATCCAAATCCACAATATGGTTTCTATGCTTCTGAAATAGCCAAGAAAGAAGCGATCAATGTCGCTCACCTGAGCGCCGAACATCCCCAGGCAACCATCGACTTTCGCATTCCGTATAGAGCAGCTTTTCTAACCATTCATCTCATCGATGCAATCACGGGCAAACCGCAGTCAGCGCTGTTCTATAAGCTACGCGTCAAGACCGATCCGCAACGCCGTTACATGTATGGCAGCCAGGGCGTCACGGACGCCTTGCTGCTTCCCCCGAACGAAAACGTCTTACTAAAAGTGAGCGCTCCTGGCTACCGGGAATGGCCATACGACGGCTCGCCCGGCTATGTCCTGAATCTGTTGGCAGGTGAGCACAAAACCATCGATGTGGCGCTCCAGCCGAAATAGAGCTTCCGACTAGGTCAATAAATTAGCAACTTGGCATAGGGCCGGGTGCCCCATCCTAGCGCAGCTAGGGTGGGTCGGTCCCGTCGACCCGAAGGGTCTGCCTCTGTCCGATCAGACGTAGTGACAAGCACCACACTTCATTCCGCCGGACCGGCAAACAGGACGAGATTTCCGTCCGGATCCATCACAACGAAAGTTCGCGCACCCCACGGCTCTTTCTTGAGTGTCTGAGAGAACAAAACTCCTGCAGCCTGGTAACTCAGAAACAATTGTTTGATCTCGTTCGCGCTGGCAACTGTGATCGAAGCAGAAAGCAGATGCTCGCGCTCGCGGATACCTTCCACAAACACAGGTTCGCAGATCAGCCTCAGGTTGAGCCGTGCATTGTCGCGACGGACCTGTCCGTAAAACGGCGGATCCCCATAGACAAATTCCACCGCGAAGCCGAGCTTGTTGGTATAGAAATCGCAGGATTCTTTGATGTTCGCAACAAAGAGTTGCGCCTCAATGGAATTGAGAATAGGACGTGGCGTCGTCTGTCTGTGTTCATCGGTCATGGCGTCTGCTCCTGATTTGAGCGCCTGCCATCCGTCGAACCCCATCTGCCGCGCGACAAGCTCCTGTGCGTCGGCGAGCTTGAAGCTTGCCTCCAATATCTGCGTGTCGCTAAGCTGACGAAATCGAGGCAAGCCTGCCCTGATCTCGGCTGCGACCGGATAATACCGCTCGCGATGCCAACGCAAATATTGTTTGGCCTGCTTCTTCAGGTTTTCGAGATTCGGCATGGGCGCAAGTATTCGGTTGCCGTAGGTGGGCGTTGCCCTTTCGATCTCGACCGATGCGCCCTACGCAGCAACAACAGACTGCCTCCGCTAGCTCCCGATTGTCAACGGCCGCCTGGATAGCCATTGAATTGCCGAATTCAACACCAAAATCTGGAAGCTTGCCACGTTTCGAAGCATCAGCCGCTTCATACGAATCTCATGAGAGAAATGCACTGAAGCTAATATTGACCCTTGGAGGTTTTATGGCCGACATCCTCACTCCCGCCCGCGAACTGGCCGACACCAACAAGGCCCGTTTTCCAAACGAGAGCGCCGAATATCGCGCAGCTCGCAATGCCCTCCTCATCGAGGAAATCAAATTGCGCCGCCAGCTCGAGCACGTTGCCGCCCACCGCCGCGCACTGCCGCCCGGCGGCGAGATTCCCCAGGACTTCGAGTTTGCCTCCGAGAACGGTCCCACCCGACTCTCCAATCTCTTCGGCAATAAAGACACGTTGATGATGTACAGCATGATGTTCGGCCCGCAGCGCAAAGCACCGTGTCCCTCTTGTACATCCTTCAACACATCCTTCAACGGGACCGCAATCAATCTGCGTGAGCGCGTCGCCATCGCCGTCACCGCCCGCTCGCCCATCGAGCGGCTCAAGGACTACAAGCAGCAACGTGGCTTGGCGAACCTCCCGTTTCTCTCCGACGCCTCCGGCGACTACACCCGCGTCTATGTCAACGCCGAAGACGCGGACGTCCCCGGCTTCGCCGTCTTCACCCGGCGCGATGGAACCATCCGCCACTTCTACTCAAGCGAGATGAGCGGCCAGATGGCAGACCCCGGACAAGACCCGCGCGGCGCACCGGATCTCGATCCACTCTGGTCCATGCTGGACTGGGCGCCGGAAGGCCGCGGCACAGACTGGTACCCCAAACTCGACTACGGCCACAAGGACTAGAGCATTTTCGGTAATGGGTTGAACGCGGGAATTCATTCGGCATGGCTTTTCCTTCAAGAAAAGCCACAGGAACTTTCGCCACCCTCTACACGTATACCGAAAATGCCCTAGCCGTCCAGGCACATGCGCCGCCGGCGCGAATTCGTTCGCAACTATCTCAGACCGCATCAAATCGTAAGCAAATTACGAAAGGGCATCCTTCCGTGACCGCAGCGCCGGCTCGTGCAAGCTACAACCACGCGATCGGTTATCTCCGCGCCTTCATCGTCCTGCTCGTGGTCGCGCATCACACAGCACTCGCCTGGGTACCCTACGCCCCGCCGCCGGCCAGCACTCTGCTCGCCCCACCCCGACCCTGGCTAGCCATTCCTGTTGTCGACCACGTGCGGTGGGCCCCCACTCTTCCCTTCGTCGCCTTCAACGACGTGTTTTTCATGTCGCTCATGTTCTTTCTCTCTGGTCTCTTCTTTTCGCAGGGGCTGGAGCGGAGAGGGCTTGTCCGCTTCCTTCGCGATCGCGCCATCCGTCTCGGCATTCCGCTGGTCGTCTCCCTCGCATTGCTCTCCGCCGCGGCCTACTATCCGTCCTACCTGCAGACCTCCGAGCACACCGGCCTCTGGCATCAATGGACAGCCATCGGCTTCCCTCCCACCGGCCCGGCGTGGTTCGTCGCCGTGCTGCTCGTCTTCGACTGTGTTGCCGCAACTCTCTTCACGCTCGTACCCGCCGCCATGCCCACGCTCGCCGCCATCACCCTGCGGCTCTCCCGCAGCCCGCAGCTTTTTTTCTCCGTTCTCTTAGGCATCACTGCCCTCGTCTATATCCCCATGGCCATCGCCTTCACGCCAACGGCATGGTCGGCCTTCGGGCCCTTCGTCTTTCAAACCAGCCGCATCTTCCACTATTTTGTTTACTTCCTCTGCGCTGCCGGCCTCGGTGCCGCCGGGCTCGAGAATGGCCTCCTCGCCAGGCAAGGTAGACTCGGACCGCAGTGGCCCGCCTGGCTTGTCGCGGCTGCCGTCGCCTTCGTCGCCGAATACTTCCTCTCCGGCTTCGCCACTGCAACATCCCTCGCTGCAAGCCGGGCTTCTCGTCAGCTTCTCGTGGATGCTCTCCTGGACGCTCTCCTGCGCCGCCTCCAGCTTTGCCTTCCTCGCGCTTTTTCTGCGATTCGCAAACACCGGCCGCGCCTGGGCAGACAGCCTCGCGCAGAACTCCTACGCCATCTACCTGCTGCACTATATGTTCGTAGCGTGGTTACAATATGCTGCCACGGCCATCTCTCTAACGCCGTGGCTCAAGTTCATCGGCGTCTTCGCCGCAGCTGCGTTGCTCAGTTGGTGGACCGCCGCCGCCATCCGGCGCATTCCCCTGGTCGCCCGCGTCGTGTGAATCTTCCATGCAAACTCACTACCGCCGACCCCAGATGACCCCCTACGTCCCCACTGCCGTCTTATCAAACCAAAGATGCCACGTCACCCGCCCGATCTCCTCATCGTCCAGCGGCTTCCCCATCGCCTTCAGCGCCAGCTTGATCTGGCCGTGATGGTAGCCCTCATGCCACACCATGTGTTGCAGAAGCAGGATCGGGTGATCGTAGCGGACCACCATCTCTGTCCCGGTCTCCACCCGGTTTTTCAGCGCGGCGCGCACCGCATGTGCGCTGTCGTTCAACATCTCGGCAATACGATCAACATCGCGCGTCTCGCGCCATCCCGGCTTCAGCGGCTCTAAGGCAAACTCCGGCGCATCCTCGCTCAGCACGAACAGCCGCGTCCCATGGATGTGGAGAAACATCTCCGCCACCGTCTTGCTGCCTTCGACCGCCCGCGCCTCCAGCCCGCCCTCGGGGACCGCGCGCAGCAGATTCACCAGAATGGTGTTGTTCCGGTCCCATGAATCTAGTAACGCTTCCAGCAGCTTCTGATCGTGTGTTGTCGGCATCGACGCCTCCGTCTGTCCCGCCATCATAACTGCGGCAAAACGGCGTCTGTTCCACCCATCCGGGAACACACACACACAGCGCCGAGATGGCAGACCTCGGAAAAGACCCGCGCGGCGGTCCCGCACCCTGGATACGAAAATATCGATCGATACCATAGCCCAATTGTTTTCCTGCCTTCTCTGGCTCTAATAATTACAATCGTTCGAGACGCACGTCAGATCGGGCCTAGAAACTTTCTTTTGCGCAGGAGAGCACACCATGCCCGACCGTATGAAGGAATCTGCGGGTCTGCCGTGGATTGGCGGATGGAGCGGAAATAATCGCGGCGCGGCGCTAAAGCACAAGCTGATGCTTGGCATAATCGGTGCCATGCTGGGCGCTTTGCTTCCAGGTTGCACAGCGGGCAAGCAGCCTTCCCAGGCGGAAACCAGCGTCGCCAACGCGGCGAAAGACGTGACCATTCCATTGGAGGCGGGCAAGATGAAGAACCCGCTGCCTGTGACGGATGAGGTCGTCAGCCAGGGCCGGGAAGTGTTTCTTGGATCCTGCGCCCAATGCCACGGTGCGGACGCGCGCGGAGACACGGACATCGGCCGCAACATGTACCCGCCCGCCATGGACCTGAGCTCATCCCACGTGCAGCACTGGAGCGACGCCGAGCTGTTTTGGATCATTCAGAACGGCGTTCACCTCACAGGCATGCCTTCCTGGAAGTCGAGCATCTCCGATAACGACACCTGGAAGCTTGCACATTTCATCCACAGCCTTCCCCGCACCGGCGCCGCCTCCGCGTCCACAGCACTCCCGTCCCAAACACAATCCGCCGTTTCCGCACAGGATAAGTACGCCCTCAAAATACCGAATGGCCTCGCGTTCTCTGAGTTCAGAGGATACGAAAGCTGGCAGGTGATCTCCCTCAGCCATAACGGAAAAGCACTCGCAGCGATCCTCGGGAATCCTGTGATGATCGCCGCCTTTAAGGCGGGCATTCCCGGTAACGGCAAGCCCTTTCCCGATGGCGCCAGGATGGCGAAGGTCCATTGGATCGCGAAAGTGAATGTCGGTGAACCCGGTGGGCCGACGGTGCCAGGCCCTCAGCATGACGTCGATCTCATGCTGAAGGACAGCAAAAGGTTCGCGGACAGCGGCGGATGGGGTTACGGCGTCTTCGAGTATGACCCTGCCTCCGATAGGTTCAGGCTAGGCAACTTATCGGACAAGCCACCCCAGGGGAGCGACGCAAAGTGCGGGTTCGCGTGCCACTCGGCAGTGAAGACAAAAGATTACGTATTCACGGATTACGGGCACAGGTGAAGTTGGGAAGACTCCACATTCCGCACAGGGAGAAGGCATCAGCTCAACACCGCGGACTTACAGGGAACTGTTGCGATTATCCAATCGCATGATATGTGATAGCTTTGGTCGCCGGAGATGCCTGACATGTCAGAGCGCCGTCCATCTGCGAACCTACTCGAAAACTGGCCCGCTGCCTCTTCGCGCCTTACGTTTCGTGTGATTGCCGTTGTCCTCCTGGCCATCCTTGCACAGGAACTCTTCATGTCCACCCGGCAGGAATCGCAGGTCTTCGATGAGTCCACTCATCTGTTCGCGGGCTTTGAGTACTGGAAACACGCCGACTTCGGCAGAAATCCCGAGCACCCTCCACTTGTGAAGCTGGTTGCAGCGGCCCCGTTATTGCCGCTCAAGCTCAAAGAGCCCGGAGTCCTGCCTTTCCCGTACTTTAAGGGGCAGGATTTCATCAACGGTTCCCAGTTCCTCTACAGCGCCGATGCCGATTCGATCCTCATGCGTGCTCGCATGGCGGTTGCGCTCTTCACCATTGCACTCGCTCTTCTGGTTCTGTTCGCCGCGCGAGAGATGTTTGATCCGCAAACCGCCCTGCTCGCCCTCGCGCTCCTGACGTTCGAACCCGTGTTGCTGGCGAATGGGGCACTTGTTACGACAGACCTGGGTCTCACCTGCCTGTTCTTCGCCTCGGTGTACGCCTTCTATCGCTATATCAAGAGGCCGTCGGTTGCACGTCTGGCCTTGTGCGCCATAGCTGTAGGACTCACTTTAGTGGCCAAGCACTCTGGTGCCCTCATACTACCCACGCTCGCACTGCTCGCCTTAACGGAAGGCATCCAAAGCCGCGCTGAGCCCGCCTCAGACGGCGCCTCACTCGCCCATTCTGTAACAAGGAAGGGGGCAAATATCGCTGCAGCACTCCTGGTGATCGCCGCCGTGAGCTACTTCTTGCTGTGGGCCTTTTATGGTTTCCGCTATGCAGCGCGACCCGGCGCCCTGCAGATGACGCCTGGACTGGGTGACTACACGGCAGCTTTGCAAAGCTCTACGCAGAAAGTGCTGATTGGTTTCTTCGCCAGACATCACCTATTCCCAGAAGCGTATCTCTACGGCTGGGTGGACATTCTGCAGATTCCGGGCACTCGTCCAACATTTCTCTTTGGCAGGATTTATGGATCGGGACAGTGGTTTTTCTTCCCCGCGGTATTTTTGATTAAGACGACGCTCACGCTGCTCGTCCTGCTCGCACTGGCGCCATTCGCCCGCCTTTGGAAGCACCGTCGTGAACTGCTGTTCTTAGCGATTCCTGCCGCTTTTTTCTTGGGAATTTCCATGTTCTCCGGGCTGAACCTCGGCGTACGTCACATCCTCCCGATATACCCGTTCTCGATCGTGTTGGCGGCGGCAGCAGGCTGGCGTTTCGCCGCGCGGTCGCGACTGGCCGCACTCGGCGTCGTTGCTCTTCTGGTGTTTGCAGCGGCTTCGTCGTTGCACTCGTATCCCAATTACCTTGCTTACTCAAATGAAGCGTTCGTCCCCGGTTCCGCCATCCATTAGCGGCACCATTCTTATTAGCGCGACCGAACTCGAAGGCCTCATGTGGGGACCGGATGTGCTCAACCCTTACGAACAATTCAAGAGTCGCCGACCAGACGCAGTGATCGGCAATACCGTCCTGGTGTATCGCGGAACATTCGACGTACCACTCCTCGCGGCGCACAGCCATGAGGCAGGCGCAGTCGCCCACCTCTTTCAAGGAAAAGTGCCGGAGGCGATCACCGAAGAACAGGCTGCCGTGAAAGAGGCGCCGGACTCAGCCGAGATGCACGCCACACTGGGCCGGATGCTGATGATGGCAGGTCGGACAGTAGAGGGACGGCAGGAACTCGGCACTGCACTTCACCTCGCGCGAACGATTCACCCTGACTATCAAGCCGCTCTGATCCGATCGATCGAGCAGATTCCGCACTGACAGCAAGCGGGGACTGTCCTCGAACGCGAACTAAGTTAGAAGGCGATTTTTCGGTAGATTCGATTTCACCTTCCGGATAGCCGGTGATACGACTGTTCGCTTTTGGTCAGCCACTTTCGATCCCCGGACAAAGATCGTATTGCCGATCGCCATCCTGAAACTGAACTGACTTATGAATCAGTAACTTGAAGTTAGAGCGTTTCGGCTGGCTACGTGCAGCGTCCCAGGCAGATCGCACCTCGTGCACAGACCGGTCAGCACAGACGGTCAAAGGACACCTCTGAATCTCAAAGCCCTTCCCGGCGCACCCGGAGATCTAGGAGGATTCCTTATGTTCCGATTCATAACTCGCGTGGTGATTCCTGTTGCCGTGGTATCTGTTTTCGTCCTGGCGTCGGTGGCCAACGCCCAGATCTCGCCGGACCTGCCCAATCCCACCGGCGCGCCGAATCCGCTGACGAAGACGTTATCCATCTTTCGCAGCAATATGCAGGACAAGATCATGAAGGCGGCGGTCGCGATGCCGGAGTCCAAGTACAGCTATCGGCCCACGAAGGACGTTCGCTCGTTCGGCGAGATCGTGACTCATTTGGCGGACATATCGTACACATTGTGCTCAAACGCCAAAGGAGCAGCGAACCCCGCCACGCCAACCATGAAAGTTTCGAAGACCGAGATCGTCGCCTACCTCAAAGGTTCGTTCGATTACTGCGATGGCGCCTTTTCCGGATTCACCGACGCGCACCTCAATGACCCCGCGGACTTCTTTGGCTTCAAGACGAACAAGATGTTCATCCTTACGCAAGTCGGAAATCATGATGCCTTACACTACGGCAATCTCGTCACCTATCAGCGCATCAATGGCCTCGTGCCGTCCGGGGGCTGGTTTTGATCGCCCAGCGGTGATACCGTAGCTTCCACTTGGCAGGAGCGGCGACCCTCGTCCTCCTTCCGCTCTGTCGAACGCTCGTCTCGGGCCCTTGGCGCATCCATCCTTCACCGGGGCATCAATGAATCGTCGCTCTTTCGTCTGGAATGGTCTTTGTTCGTCGCTTCCGCTCTTGGCGGGAGCCGGCTTTTCTCGGCAGCTCGCGGCACTTCCCGTCTCGAAACCCAGCGATGCTGATCTCACAGCCTTTGCGCGAGGACTCACGGGAACAGTCTTTCGCCCCGGCGACCCGAAGTACGAGCAGCTTCGCACAGTCTATGCAGCCAAGTTTGCCGCGCATCCCGCGCTCGTCGTACATCCCGCCAACCCGCAGGACATCCAGGCCACCCTCAGCTTCGCAAGCTCCCACCATCTGCCTCTCGCCGTACGCTGCGGAGGCCACAGCTATGCCGGATACTCCACCTGCGATGGAGGCCTTGTGCTCGACATGTCCGGCTTCCGCACTATGACCATCGCTGCCGACAAAAGTCATGCCCGTCTGGGCGGCGGAATGTTGTCTGGCGCAGTGGAGATTGAGACCGCAAAGGTGGGAGTCGCTACGGTGCTTGGGCAGTGTCCTTCCGTGGGCGTTGGAGGGTTTCTTCTCGGCGGCGGCGTCGGTCCGCTCATGGGCAAGTACGGCCTCGGCTGCGACAACGTCCTCGCCGCAGAAATGATTCTGGCCGACGGACGCCAGGTACGCGCCAGCGCCAACGAGAACCCGGACCTCTACTGGGCCATTCGTGGTGGCGGCGGCAACTTCGGGGTCGTCACCGCATTCGAGGTTGCACTGCACCCTGTATCGAAGGTCCTTGCGGGGATCATCACGCTTGAGTCAGAGGATCCGCGTCATTTCTTGCGAGCTTTCAGGGACTTTCTTCCCACGGTTCCAGACGAGCTGACCCTCATCGCCTTGATGTCCGCCGAGCCCGGCCACAAGCCGCAATTGGACATCGAGGCATGCTACGTCGGTGATCCCGCCGCAGGCGAGAAAGTGCTGGCGCCTCTTCGTCATCATCCGGGCGTCGTGCATGACACGGTTCAAGTAAGGCCGTATCTCAAGCTTGAGCAGATGACACCCGCCGTCATTCCGCCGAGTTATGAGGAACATTGCAGCGGCTTTTTCGCAGAACTCGATGAGCAGCGAATCGAGCATTTTCGCACATGCATTTTCGAGCGCGCCGTTTCCCGTCGAATGCTTCTTCGTTCATCTTCACGGCGCAGTCACCCGAGTGCCGGTTGCGGCAACAGCATTTCCTCTGCGCAGGCCTGGCATCACCTTCGACGTTGCCGCCCACTGGAAACCGCCCAATGGGCAGCGAGCCGCGAGCGACTGGATTGAGCCATTGAAAACGAAACTGCCTGTGGACCAAGACGGCAACTACGTGAACGTCATGGAACGAGAGGGAGAGAGCAGCGTCCGGCGAGCGTATGGCGCCAACTATGCGCGGCTCCAGCACCTCAAAGCGCGCTACGATCCCCACAACCTCTTTTCCCTCAACCAGAACATACGGCCCGCATGAGCTTCGCGACCTCGAAGCACTTCGCCGAAGATCGGGCCTTCCAGCAGTTACCGTACTAGTTCGGAGCTTTAGAGCTGTCTGCCCAGTAACTCTTTCTCGCGTCTACATGCAAACCTGTACGATCCTTCAGGCGAACGTCAATCGCGTGCAGACCTGGGCTGTCCCCCCGTGGCGAAAAGCTGAGAACGTAGCTATTCGGGATTTGATTCGAGAGCGTGATCAGCCCACGCTCCAGGCTGCGCGTGTTTTCAAACTTGAAGTATTCGCCGCCTGTGAGTCGGGCGACGCTCTCCGGAACATTGCGATGCATGCCATCCAACGCAGCCATAGTCGCCATCTTGGCAGCGAGTAAAGGTGGCGCCAGCAGGCTCAGACAATCGAAGGTCTGCATCGCACGATTGTTACCCTTGCCATCCGGAACCTGGACAGGATGCGTGTCTGACCCGTTGCTTTGATCCTTAGCGAAACAGCCGTGCGTTGGAGCGGGCGTCAGGTCGGAGTTGAACTCATCCGAGTCGTGCTTCATGTCGGCCTTCGTCGTGGAGAAGCCGAGGCTGTAGATCGTCGTATTGGTATCGCCGATGGCGCGCAACGCATCTTCGACCTTGCTCTCGCTGCCGTGATCGAGCGTCTCGCTGATGCTGAGGATCGCTCGCCGATAGCTGGTTGGCTGCGAGCGCAGCAGGTCGACGGCGAAGCCAAGGCTATCCAGGATCGCTGCTCCACCATCGCCCGGCTCCAGGTCTGCCATCACTCCCGCAACTTTGTTCAGGTCGGGAGTGAACTCTGTCTCGATGTGTGGCTCGCTGTCGAATCCGACGACGGCCACACGATGAGGAACACCACCGACCATGGAATCGAGAAGCGGACCGAGCCTGCGATAGCTATCCAGGCGGCGGCCGCCCGCACCGCCAATCTGCACCACGATCACCAGTGCCAGCGGCTGACTCCCGGTGTTTTCTTCCAGCGAAATCTTCCGCTCGATGCCATCATCCGTAAGGACGAAATCATTCGCAGTCAACCCGAAAACCGGTTCGCCGCTGCTGGTCTTTATCATGGTCGGCACAAAGACCAGATTGGCGCCGCGTCCCAGGACGGGCGTGGAATCGGAAACATCCTGTGCATGCGTGCAAGCGCCCGTACAGGCGCCATAGAGAACTTCAAAGGCGAGGAAAACAAGCACGCGGAACTTCATAGGCATGTGCGACTACGCTCCCGACTGACAACCTAAGCTCGTATGTCGAAGAGCCTGAAAGCGGTCCGCTAAGTTCAGGCCGTTTAGGCGGGTAGCCCCATCCTAGCGCAGCTAGGGTAGCGATGCTTCCGACAACCGGATAGCTGAAGAAGAGCTGATTCCACCTGTCTCCGTCGAACTCATTCAAGCCAGCTCGCGATCGCCTGTCCGATCTCATTGGGACTGTCCTCTTGTACGAAGTGGAGACCTCCGACGGCGACGCGGCGCTGATGAGGAAAGCTGCTCGCAAGCGTTCTGATTCGGCCTGTGATAAATACACCGGGCTCCGCGTCCACAAAGAGCTTCGGCAGCGATGCTGTTTTCAACCACGCGGAGTATGCGGCAATCCGATCGTGGACATCGGCAGGCTCTCCCGACAGCGGCACCTCGCGCGCCCACTGCAATGTCGGCCAGCGATCGTCGCCCGCCGCCAGGAATGGTCGCCGGTACTCTGCCATCTCATCGGAGGACAGCGTTCGTTGCGTGACCCCAGGCAGCATCTTCTCGATGAACAGATTCTCATCGAGCACCAGAGCTTCGCCCGCCGGCGAACGCACGGCATTCAGCGTCGGACGGAAGCTTTCTGGAAGATCCTCCAGGGTGAGCGGCGCAACAAAAGTCTCCATATAGGCGATCGCGCGGACGCGTTGTTGATGGCGGTACGCCCAGTCGAAGCCCAATGCACCCCCCCAGTCGTGCAGAACGAGCGTCAGCGGCTCCGTCCCGGCGACTTTGTCTATAAAGGCCTCAAGGTAGCGGGCGTGGCTCGCGAAGCGGTAACGATCGTGCTCGGCGCCGGCCGGGATTTTGTCGGAGTCGCCCATGCCGATGAGATCAGGCGCGATCAGCCGGCGGCCGGCCGCCTCGACGTGGGGCAGGACACGTCGCCACAGGAACGAGGAGGTCGGGTTGCCGTGAAGGAACACGACAGGGTGTCCCGCGCCGCGTTCGATATAGGCCATCCGGCGGCCGAGCACGTCGGCAAAACGCTTTTCGCGTGCCCAGGCGCTGCCTGCCGGGCGAGAGGATTGCGACAGCTTTTCAGGCATGTTTTCCGGCGGTTGGGAAGACAGCTTTGACATTGGACTCTTCCTTGAAGTGAGATGAGCAATTTGCCTATGGCTCGCCATGGAAGTACGCGACGATGATGCACTCGGCCATTACACAACGTGAAGCTCACACAATCGAAAGTTCCTCAAGATCATCAACAATCTCTTCGGCATGGTCTTCGCGCAGTTCGAACAAAACATCGGGATGAAACACGAAGGTTCTTCGGTCGCCAAAGAGAACGAGGACACCCTTTGCAACATTTTCGCAGTCTAGAATCCTGATGGGCTGACTCGCATTTTTGCGATCAGTCATTGAAAGT
Source organism: uncultured Acidobacteriaceae bacterium (assembly GCA_963815025.1). GTDB lineage: Bacteria > Acidobacteriota > Terriglobia > Terriglobales > Acidobacteriaceae > KBS-83. The sequence continues at coordinate 1,416,064 of CAWFFD010000004.1, forward strand.
CCTCCAAGTGGTATCGATACCCTATTTTGATGGGATCGATGCCGCAAGTGTTGCTGCACATTGGAGTTCTGGCATTTTAGGCAGGCGCGACGGAGGAATGAATAAAAGCCCGCAAGTTGCGAATCCATCGTCTTAGCATTTTCGTATATCCCCGATCATGCTGCAGACCTTCCGTCCAATCCCGTGCCGCAGTGCGACCACCCTGTGGTTCCTCTTCTCTGTCGTCATGCTGGTCATCGGGCGGCATCTTCGCCGTGGGATGGCTGGCGCATCATCCGCACGAAGCCGCTCGATGTTGTGCTCATTAAACGTGGAATCGGGAGTGGCCGGTGATGCCCTGCTGAGCAGCGCATGCCGGGTGCCCCATCCTGGCGCAGCTAGGGTGGGGCTGTTCCCAGCAATCCAGTAGACCTCCGCCCGTCGGAACGCCGTAACAATCGCGACAAACGAAGAGCTATTCGCAACCATGCCGCTGGCCAGTTTCGCTTCCCCACCCAAAAGATGTATTGCACAGTCACAAATTGATACTTGTGCATAGTTACATCTGACAGTTACATTCAGGCCGCTCATCAACTTAGCCTTTTGAAAGGGCCACATGAAGCGCACCCTTGCACTCTTCCTCTGCCTGCTTGTTCCCACAGCCGTCTTCGCCAGCAACAGTAATGGTTACAAAGTCCTGTACGATGGTGGCTCGCTCCCCCAACATCAAAACCGGCGCCGAGCTTCGAGCTGACACTCGGCGAAAAAGACGTTGATTCACTTCAGCGAGGGCAACCAGGAGATCAAGGTCATTCCTGCTGCCGCAATCACCGAAATCAGCTACGGGCAGGATGTCCATCGCCACATCGGCGCCGCCATTGGCTTAGCCGTCGTCAGCTTCGGCGTTGGCGCACTCATGGCACTTACCAAGTCGAAGAAGCACTTCGTCGGCCTCACCTGGCAGGACGGCGACAAGAAAGGCGGCTTCGCCATGCAGTGCGATAAGAACGACTACCGCGGAGTCCTTGCCGGCCTTGAAGGTCTCACCGGCAAAAAAGCCGTCGACTCCGACGCCATGACGGTCAAAAACTAAATTCATTGGCAGCAAAAGCCCTCGCACAAGCGAGGGCTTTCATGCGTGGCGATCCTCTCCAATCGGTGGATCATCGCGCGAAGCTTAGAGCTTCGTTAAAACATTCGAGAGGTCGCGTTCGATCGAACCCAATAAATTTGCCTGAACGAGCGGAAACAGAAGCGGGTTAATCGTCTTTGGGGTACCCGTTCCGGCGAACTTATGAAAGACAGAGCCAGCTTTCTTTCTCTTCGACCGAACCTTGTCCGGGCTTCCATGATCTACATCATGCCGGAGGTCAGTCCTCAGTACGTTAACATCGCCAAAAGAAGCAGGAACTGGCTCCGGAAGACGGCCCGCAGATGCCTCTTTAAGAAGAAAGTACAAATGGTCTATGAATGTTCCGTAACCCTCGTACGTCCGAACGGGCTTGCTTATAGCGGAAAGAGCGCTAACTGTCTTGTTCGTCATTTTGAACAGATCATTACCTTGCTTAGCTGACCAACTCTCGTTAATTTTTTCAACCAAAAGATGGAATAGCTTCGGCAGATTCTGTGACCTTGGCCGCTACACCACTTTCAGCAAGCGCCTTCGGTTCGAAATTGGCCGCCAAATTAGGAGATAGGAGAAAAAGCTTTCGCATCATAATTTGGTGCCTTGGTTTGCCCCACCCTTGACATTGGCATTGATGGACCTTTGAAAACTTAGAAAGTCGCTGTCTGTCACTTCTATTCCCAGTTGAACCTGCCTTCCCCACTCATTGATGAAAGACTCAACGAATCCGTGAAGCTTAGTGGCCATCTGTCCAGGGGACGCGCCGGTCTCTATTTAGGGCGCAAGTCAACGTGATGATCGACTGCACGACTGTCCGTGTCTTCAATTTGTTGCTTTTGGATGGAAAGGTTCGCTTCAGGAGATCGAGCGCCTTCGTTACGCGCTTGGCAGCCGCAGACGTAGGGGAGAACGAACTATTGTTATCGAAGACAGTCTTTATATCTTCGTAACGAAGACCAGTATTAATACCCTCAATTTCTAAGGCCATCACTTTGGCCGCTACGTCGAAGTGGGCCAGTCGGACATTGGCAATGCCACTAGAATTTGTGAAGAACTCATGCTTTGCGAGCTTCTTACAGAAATCTCGCAATTTGCTCTCAACAGAATTGAGTTTTTCGCTACTCGTCAGTGGCAATCCCTCTTGCAGCCGCTGGAAAAACTCTTTTAGATCCTTGTCGGCCGCACTCTCGATTAGATCGAAGTCAATCTCGAAGTCATCAAATGCATCTGCTGTGGCAGTAGGCAGATCCCAATCGTCTAGTATCGTCCGCCGAAAAGGGTTGCGACTTCAGCATCAAGGGAAAGCTCATTATCGTAGAAGCTAAAAATCGCATTTAGCCGCTGCTGGCCATCAACGACCTCAAACTCGTCGTCGTCAACCTTTACGAAGTAGAACTTTGGCAGGCGCCATCCCCTGAGGATTGTGTTGATCAATCTCTGCTTCTTGCCGTTATCCCAGACTTTGTCTCTCTGCCAGTCGGGAATCTCGTACCTGTCTCGTCTGCGGAACATCTTGTCGATGGCTTTTTGTCCCGGCGTGATCTTCATACTTGTCCTCGCCACACTCTAACCGACTTTTCATCGAACGACGGCGGAATAACGTGCCTGAGCCATTCACACTCCGATGCGCGCATATGCGGCGGTGCGCCCCACTGAGTGTGGACGGGCTAATTCGGCTCCAATTCTCAATCCCACTCTGGGAACCACCTTCAAAAACCTGCCAAATCAACCCACACAATTTGCTACGCTTGAAATAGAGAAACAAAACAGCCACACCATACGAGATTCCTAAAAGCCACCGCAACGGTGGCTTTTGTGCGTTTCGGGTGCGGCTGACCTTCACCAAGGGTCGCTAAGTCCTTTCGTTGGACGAATTAAGCGATAACCCCTTTAGAAAGACGAATTTGATGCTCGGGAAGGCCCATAACCTATTGATTCGGCACCATATATACCGCGCCCTCCCGCACCGGGAGGGGGGAGGGGTACCCCGCGGCCTTCCAGGCCGCACAAATGTAGACATCGTCACCGGCCACGACCGTTTTCACACAACATGCCAACCTCGCAACGACTGCCAACGCAGCTTTTCCGTTAAGAAAAGTTGCTCCGCGCGGGACGCAGATGAACCCACAACATGTGTGAAAACGGACTACGACCGCGAAGCCGTTCGCGCCCAGCTCCGAAAGGAGCTCAAACGTATCCGGAACATGGACATGTTCGCGCATCTCTGCGCACACGTCGTTCGCGTGCACGCGCGAACCGCTCGCGGCGCTGCTTCCCTACCCGCCAGCATCCTCGCCAGAGCCGGCGCGAGGCCGCCCGTCAAACCCACCGCCACGCGGACCTTCGCTTCCCTGCTTCAGCCAGCAGCATCGGGACCATCGACTGCGGCTATCCCGTCAGCCCCGGCCAGAACACACCGCTCAAACTCCCGCCCACCTGCGAAGACAATCGGGACAACGAGGCCCAGCCGAACGAAGCACGATGAGAGAGATTCGACAAAGCCCTTGAACATCGCGCCTTCGCTCCCGCAAACTGGGCAGCATCCTTATGCGCCGACTATTCGCTACGCTTCCGCTCCTCGCCGCCCTCTGCCCTCTCGCCCTCCACGCCACGCCAGCCGATACACCTGACGACGCAGTCCTCGCGCCCATCCAGGCCATGTTCGCCGGCATGTCCGCGCGTGACGCCGCCGCCATCCGGAAACCGACCATGCCCGGCGGCGTCATGGTGCTGATGCGCGACGGCAAACCCATGCAGATGACCTTCGAGGACTTCGCCACCCGCGTCGGCAAGCCCGGCACCACCAAAATTGAAGAGCGCATCCACGATCCCCTGGTCAAGATCGACAACGACCTCGCCGTCGTCTGGGCGCCCTTCGACTTCTACGTCGATGGCAAGGTCTCGCACTGCGGCACCGACCTCTTCAACCTCGTCCGCCAGGACGGTCAGTGGCTCATCGCGAGCGTCGCCGACACCAGCCGCAATGACTGTGGAGCGAAATAGCTAGCCCTGGCTGTGCAGCCGGTCCAGCATCCATCGCCACGTCGTCCCCACCGTCGCCTCTTTCGGCGGCGGCAGCGGCGGCGCCGTTGGATACACCACCGCCTTGCCGCGATACCGGGCGGCCAGCCGCTGGAACATCCTTCCCTGCTCCTTCACCCGGCCGTCGTTGGTCAAAAGACCCAGGCTGTACTCGACTGGATTGAACGAAAACTTCCGATCCACATCGTGGCTGTCCCAGTAGGTAAACCACGCCACGCCCTCGCCGATCGCCGCTTCCACCGCGCGCTCCAGCCACTGCGCCTGCCCGCTCTCATCGAGCGAGTCGATGCAGGTGTTGAACTCGCCCGCCCACACCGGCGTCTGCTGCTTGCCCGAGTAAGAACGGATCAGCGCCGCCATCGACGCCAGCAGCTTCACGCTCGGCGCATCCATAGGGCCGCCGTAGTCCAGCGCGCCCGTCCATAACGGATAACAATGCATCACCGGAAAGCGCTGCGCCGCCAGCGCATGCGGAGAGAAGGTCTGCCCATCGAACCACGGATGGTGGTCGACGCCGTTCACGTGCAGACCCCCCGGCACCGCCTGCTGCATCAGCGCCAGCATCCGCCCCATCCATGCATCGCCCATCTGCGTCGGCGCGCTCCAGCAGGTGTTCACCTCATTGCCGAGGTCGAAGCCGATGATGTTGGTGTGCCGCTCCATCACACGGCTCAGCTCACGTACGAAGAGTTCTTGCGCCCGGAAAATCTCCGGGTCGCTATAGAACGCTTCGCCGGCCCGCGCATCCCGCTCCTTCTGGAACGGCGGCAGAAAATACCACCCGCTCAACTGGCCGGTAAAGACGGTGACCACCGCGTCCAGCCGCCGCTCGCCCATCAAGGTCAGCAGCTGGTCCAGCCGCGACAGGTGCAGCTCGCTCACATACGTCGGGTTTGGCTGGAAGTACGGCCACACCAGCAGTATCCGTAGATGATCCGCACCCAGCGCCGCAATGGCATCCAGGTCGCGCGCAATCGACCCCGGGTCCCAGTCGTTCCAGCAGAACCACCACTTATGACTCGGCGTGTAGTTCACGCCAAAACGATGCCACTGCAGGTCCAATGAAGTGACACTTCGCGTTTCGGCCACCGCATCCATAACCGCAAGCGATCCCGCCGCAACCGCACTTGCCAGCACAAATTCGCGCCTGTTCATCTCCCCAAGAGACTACTCCGCCGCCGGATGCATGATCGCGAACTTCAGATACTCCAGCACACCCGGATCCTTTCCTAACCTCCGGACTGCAGCGGCAATTTGCGCGCGTGTATGGGTACCATGGTTCGCCACATGCAGCATCATTTCTCCCAGCGGTTGCGACAAGGTCATCCCGCCCGGCCGCTCTGCCGTCCATACCTTTGCCAGATCCACATCGCTCAACTTCGCAACGCAAGCCTCTGCACGATCGCTCGCTTCACGCCATGCCGCGCGCGCTTCGGCCGTGGTGGCAAAATCCGCATCCTTCCGCCGCATACTCTGCGCATCCGCGGCGGACATCGTGCCGTCGAACCAGCTAAACCATCCATTCTGTGCGCGGATCAGATGCGTAAGCGTTCCGCGAATCGTCCCATTGCCGCTGCACCCGGGCGTGTCCAGTTCCTCTGGCGTCAGCCCGTCCAGCACCGGCCATAACTGCTCCATCGCCCAGTCCTGATAGCGATACATCCGCCGTAATGTCGCGATCATCTCGTGTCCTCCCAGACAAGAATAAGCCCGCCATGAAGGCGGGCTTATTCATTCACAGCAGATTCAAATATCGCGCGGCAAAGCAAGTTTCCCAACTCCGGCGCACCTCTCTTCACTTACTGGACATCACTTACCTTTCCCCGGACAAAGATGATCTTCATATCGGAGTAGATATAGACCATTTTGTTTGGGAAATTCACCTTGTTCAACGGCTGGCCCTTCATCGCAACCACCTGGTCTGTCGTTTGCCCAAGTGCGATGGTCACCGGCCCTCGTAGTGCCGCCGGCGCAGCCGGAGCGGCCGGAGCAGCGCCACCTTGGTCGACACCACCGATCGGTGAAGCGGCAGCACCTCCACTGTCATCAGCCGCGTTGGCCTCAGTCTCCACCTGTTGTTCCGTCTGCGCCCCTGCCTGCGCCTGCTGGTCCAGTTGGCTCGCCCCATCCGGATCCGGCGCTGGTGCCGCAGCAGCATAGGGCGCGGCCGTTGTTCCCTGGATCGCCGCAGCCGGCGGCGCGGGAATCCCGCCCTGTCCCGGATGGTCCTTCATCTCCGACATGCCCTTGTCGATATTCGACAACAGATTGTTGTGCATCTCCTGGAGATCGTTCAGCTCCACGCTGACGACGTTACCCTTCGCGCAATCCGCCTGCTTGCTTGCCAGCACTCGCAGGTCCGCCGCCGTCGCATCCGCCGCAGGCGGAGCATTCAGCGCCAGAACATCGCCTTCGGTGATCCCGCAGTCCGCACCATTCGAGGTCACCGTCAGCCCGGTCGACACCACGAACACGTGTGGCTGCCCATCCGCCAGCAGCGTGCTCAGATTCGATGTGGTGCCATCGGATGGATCACCGGCCTTCTGCGACTCCGCCAGTTCCCTCTTGATCTCCTCGGAAACCGCGTCCTTCACCTCCTTGGTCATTACCGGAGATGTCGTGTCGCTCTCCGGGTCATACGATGCGAAGATCAGCCGCGGCTTTGTGTCCCGTAGCGCTGATGAATTCTGCCCGGCAGCCACACCGGCTGCATAGGCTTCCTGGAGACTCGCTGACACCATATAGTCCGTCAGCCAGTACGCCGCGCTCGGATATACGGGATATGGCCGGAAATAGGCTCCGTAATATCCGTACCAGGGAGCCGCTCCCCATCCCCACGCATACGGCGCCGGCGCAGGCCACGGATTATAGGCCCACCCGTAATAGGCCGCCGGGTAGTAGTACGACGGCATGTATCCGTGCAGGTAAACGCCGTGGTAGTAGTACGGATGGTAGTACGCGCGCCGGTAGCCTCCGTGGTAGTAATACGCACGGCTGTAGTACGTATGTCCGCGATACGCATACGGCCGCTGGATATAACCGCGGCCATGACCATATGCCACCATCCGCGAATGGTCCGGCCGGTCTACCACCGTTCTCCGCATCCCCCCCGGGCCACGCCGGATCTCCATGCCATTCGCATGCACCTCTCGAACGTGCCCGTTGGAGCCGAACCGTGCCTCGTGCCCGTTCGCCATTTTCACGTTGGTCACGTGCCCGGCCGGCCCTCGCGTCACTTCTCTACCCGATGCCGTGCGTGTTGTCACCGATCCGTTACGGTTTCGTGTCGTCGTGACACTCCTGCTGCCTGCTCCGCCGCGAGCGGCCGCGTTCGGCGCACCGGCATGCCCGGCGCCTGCCGCTGTATGTCCTGGAGTGGACGACCTTGTTGCGGGTTTCGTCGTTGCTTTGGCTGGCGCCGTATGGGTCGCGGTATGTGGCGTCGAATGCTTTGCCTGGCCGCTGGCCGGTACAACAAGAACCGCCGTGGCCAGCATCGCCGTGGCCGCCGTTTCTACAATGAAAGTCAGAACTCTACCCGTTCTATAGCACCGCATCTTGCTCTCCTTTGCTGCATCTACAACTCCGCCCAATAATCCTTCGCGCTTACTGCACATCGCTGACCTTGTCGTTCAGGAAAATGATCTTCATGTTCTTGTAGACAAAGGTCTTTTTCTTGCCGAGATCGATCATCTGCAATGGCATCCCCATCGCCTGCAGCACTTCGGTCGAAGACTCGCCGATTGAAATCGTAGGCGCCGGTCCCGCCGGGGCGGGTGCAGGCGCAGCAACCCGTTGTACTGGCGCAGGAGGCGGCGGTTGCGGTGGCTGTTGTTGCTGCGGTGGTTGCTGACCGCCGGCAACGTCATTGCCCCCGCCGCCTTGATCGCCACCTTCATCCGGCGCCATCACCGACTCGATCGTCTGCTCCACCTCTTCCGGAGGCGCTTCGTCCAGATATCCCTTCTTGAAGTGGAAGCTGACGTTTGCATCGAATTTCTTCTTCGCGTCCTGCCCCTGAACGTCCAACTCGTCCACCGTTACGACCGTGAATTGCAGGACATCACCCTTGTTGTCCAGCTTGGTGATGTACACCTTGTCGCCCGTCTGCAGCACGTGCGCGCCGGCCTTGGTCAGGGTCACCCGCAGGAACATGTTGGGCGCCTGCACCTTGCCGTCCACCACCTTGTTATCCGGAACCATGATCATGGTTGTTATTGGCACGCTGTAGATCCCAGCGGTCTTCATCACCATCGTGGTGCCGTCTTTCGTAATCTGCGCGTGGTCTGGCGTCATCTGCGTCACCAGATACTTCTTCTGCAGAACCCCTACCACGCCGTTGTCGGAAGGTGCCGCTGCCGCCACACTCGCGGCGAAGCACAATCCACCGAAAACCGCTACTGTCCACAACCGGACCGACTTGCACATGACAGCACCCTCCTCCGGCACAGCTTCGCCGGAAGCCCTGAGTCAATTGATTTGGATACAGATGAGCCCATACAGGCTCCCGGTCCGGGAGCCCGTTGCTATCTGGCCTGAACAACACCCGGGTTTTGTCCCGGCTTATGCGAGCCCTAATGCATAGCGACAGCAACAACAGGAGGAGGTAAAAAGCGGAAGGTCAGCGCTGGGAGAAGGCAATGACAATACGGCATGCAGTGTAAGCCATCTTTCTCGAAATAGTCCCAGAAATTCTTTTGTATTTGGCTTTATTCACTTCCTATATTGACGCTTTCAATTTCCGGGTAGTAAGGACAGATCCCATGAAAACACATCAATAATTGTTGAAACGAATTTCGGGAACACACTGGAAATTGCTCGCCGGCGGCTCTGACCCTGTTGGATTCCGGCTCGTTCTGCTAGCCTTGAATCGCCATGCGCATTCCCGTAGCCATCGCCGTTTTGCTTTTATTCTCGACAGGCATCCGTGCGCAGGATCGCACCATCCCTCCGGACCCATCCGTCGTCCCGCTGCCTTCCGTTGCTGGCAAAGGCGTCCAAATCTATCACTGTCAGCAGCAGCAAGGCGCGATCGCATGGATTTTTGTCGCACCCGAGGCCACCCTCTACGCCGGCGACCAGGCGGTCGGCACTCATAGCGCTGGTCCGACCTGGCGTTGGAAAGATGGGAGTGCTGTCACGGGCCGGGTTCTGGTAAACCAGCATGCGCCAGACGGTGTCTCGGTCCCGTGGCTTTTGCTCGCAGCGTCCCCAGCGATCGCCAGCACGCCGACCGGCACGCTGGCCCACGTCACCTATGTGCGCCGCTCGGATACGCACGGCGGCATGCCACCGGCTGGCTGCGACGCGCGGCATCTCGGCGCGATCGCGCGCGTCCCGTACGATGCCGTTTACACCTTCTACAAAGCACCGGAACGACCACCAGCGAAACACTAGGCTGCCGCAGGCGCGATTCGACCCCACAACAGCTTCGTGTGGTGTCTTTCTCTTTTTGGATGTGGAGATTTGAAATCAGCCGGCCAGACGTGGCACCGTTCGGAGCGGAACGTCATTCACTAGCCCTATCCAAGAATCCTTTACGGGGAAAACCTCGAGTGATGCTTGCAGTTCCTCGTCGAGAAACTCATCCAATTCAATGTATGGCTGACGCGACGCACCCCCCGGGGGTTGGGCGCACCTCTACCAATAAGCCAGGACCGTCTTCTTCCACGCTCTTACAAAGTACAGAAATGCGATCAGGATAGTCAGCCGCGCTATCAACCCGGTGAGCTCGAGCAGTACGGACTGGTCCAAACGGAAGGCAGCCTCCACAAATACCGCGCATACGAGGATGATCGCGGTGGGGATGCCAAGAACTTTCAAGCGATAGTTAGCCATACACAAAGTGTAGGCAGGTAGCGCATTTCAGCCCATCGCACGGAAGCGTTAGTCAGCTTTCCACTCCCGGGTCTTGATTCAGCCGCAAAGACCGGGGCAGGCAGGCGGGATAGCCAGCGCCCCCGGTCTTTGCCGCGATTACTGCTGCGGTGCTGCAGCCGCCGCAGCCTTCTTCTTACCGCCCGACGCCTTCGCCAAGTGGTAGCCGGCGGCCTGCGCGTCCGCTTCGGTCATGAACTTACCGTGCTTGGTCTTGCCGTACTGTGCGTCATCCTTGTGATAGACCTTCGTGTTCTCGTTGGCCCATACCATCCCCTTCGCCTTCGCGTCAGCGATTTCCGCATCGGTCGGCATGGTCACCGGCGCTTTTGCCTTCATGGCATTGCTCGCCGCAGGCGCCGTTGCTGCCGCCTGTCCGAACATCATTCCGGGTGCCACGCCCCCTACCATTGCCGCCACTAAAACCAGAGATAGTCCACGCATCGTTCTTTCCTTCCGTTCATTCAAGGATTGCCCATTAAGGGGCGCCAATGACTAGACACGATTCGGGATACACATGGCAACCCCATCCCGGCGTCACTGCGACGCTCCCAACAGCCTTGCGATTCTGACGGCAAAAAAAGGGCCGCATCCCTTAGAGGTTTGCCGATGCACGCCACGCGCCATTCATCAGTCGTGCGCTGAGAGGTTCCTATCCGTGTTCAAGGCGCAATTGCAACTTTAGAGTGATTATCGATTGCCTCGGAAGAGTGTTACTTTAGCTACCTACCCCACAAGTGAGTTTACATATGCATAACTCCCCCTATGCTCCGTGTAATTCTTTCGCTCGCAGATCGATCGTTCGTCTCCTGCGCACGAAGCCTCCCTCCCCCTCTGGCGTAAAACTGCAAGCCGGCCGATCTCTTGTTGCGGCGCGTTTCGCAGTGTGCAAGATTCCGCGATGGCCTCACGAAGTCCGTACGCGGCCAAAAGACAGATCGTAATCGTCAACATTGTGCCGTTAATGAATGCGTCTTGACGTCTACGGCGTCATCTTGCGCCTGCCACCCATACATGATTCACAAGCTGTGGTACAGACCTGCGGCATCTCCACCTATTTGCAGCAGGCCGTATCCAACGGGGCCATACCTATGAAAATGATCATGCACGGACGTTTCCTTAGTTGGAAAAAGCTACTCTCTCTACTTTTCTTCACCGCATCTGTTGTTGGCAGCGCTCACGCTGGAACGTCGACATCGACGATTACACCGACGAGCAATGGCTTCACTATCCAGATACAGAGCGGCTCTGAGGTTCTTAAGTACCAATGGCAGGCTCCCGCGCTCGGTTCTCTCTACTCTGTGGGCTCGGTGACGGTAACCGATTCCGTTGATGGGGCCTCGCCGCAAGCGGAAATTACACTGCCATCGAAGATCGACTGGATTGGCCCATCGAGGAAGTTGCAGTCCGTCTCAATCAATCCTGGGTCGGCCAAAGCAACGCTCACCTTCGCCAACTCTTCGGGGGTCATGCACCTTTCCATTGCCCCTTTGGCGGATGGCCTCTTCGCAGGACTGCACTTCGCGGCAGATCAGGCAGCGATCCAGGATATATATCTCGGACAACTGCCCTCCCCCCTCCAAAACCGTCCTATTCCCGTACCGTACTACTCACAGGCCGTGAATTATCTGGACTCTGCAGATCTGTTCGAAAACTCCTACTTCGATTCGTTTGCGTCCAATGCCACTACCCTATCGACGACGAATGGCCAGGAAACATTTTATGGACCGAATCTGAGCGGCGATCACAACATACTCAATGACGTATGGAAACTCGCAGTCTCAAAGAACATCGTGAATGTATTGCCTTACCCGGAGCATCCTGCATCGCCATTCATGGCGTCACTTGCCGGCAGAATGATGCTGGACGTCCGAACCGAAACACCGTTCGCGACCATAGCATCTCAGTTGGCCAACCTAAGCGAGAATGGTATCCGCAACTGTTCGGTCATTATCGGGACGTGGCAGGCATACGGCTACGATAACGCGTTGCCAAGCCAATACCCTGCAAACGCATCTCTGGGCGGCGGTACGGAGATGAAAACCGTTGCGTCTGCGGCCAAGGCCGCTTCCTGCCTCTTCGCGCTCCATGAAAATTACACCGACTACTACACAGATTATCCGGGCTATACCTCTGCAGCCACGATGCAGAGTCTAAATGGCGCGCAGATACTGGCTTGGGTCAACCCCACGACAAATATTGAGTCCTTTGCAACCAAGCCCGGCCTCTTCATATCCAATGCCAGCACGCAATCTCCAGCCATACACGACAATTACGGAACGAATGCTTCATTCATTGATGTCAATTCCTCAGCCACGCCATGGTGGCGTGCCGATGAGGATCCGAAGGCAAAAGGAAACGGCCAATTCGGGACATACCGCAGCGCATCCGCTGGCCTGTGGGCTTACGAGCGAAGCGTCGAGAACGGTCCAGTTTTTGGAGAGGGCAAGTACCACTGGTTCTGGAGCGGTCTCCTGGATGGTGTCGAAGCCCAATTCGGCGCGGAAAGCACGCCAATCACGAATGGGCTGCAAGCACCGCTCTTTGTCGACTTCGATCTGACCAGGGTTCATCCCCTGCAAGTCAATTACGGAATGGGGTATTACGACCGCTGGCTGCCAAATGGCGCCATGACAACATTGACGCTGGATGCCTATCGCATGCAGGAGGTCGCTTATGGGCATGCTCCCTATTTAGCCGACAGCTTATGGCAGTCTGTGCCGCGCGCGTTGCTTGAGCAGAACCTGGTATCGCCCATCGCAGCACGGTATGCCCTGCAAACACCAAGCAGCATCTTCTATTGGGTAAATGGAGCATGGGTGGACACCAGCACCGCGGCCAAAGCCGGGAGCTTTTCTATTGTGCGGGTCAACTATCCAAATGGAGACAGTATCGTCGCGAACAGCACGCCTGCGGTGTTCTCCTGGGGATCGGTCCAGATACCGCAATACGGTTGGGCCGCCACTGGAAGTAAGTACTTTGCCTACACTGCTCTGATGGGTGGGAAAGTAGTGGACTATTCCCAGACGCCTCAAGGCATTTACGCAAATGCACGGAATCAGGCTGATATCCTTGCCGAAAATACCGTTGCCACGCCTGCCGTCTACTCCTTCAAGCAAACCGCCGCACGCTCTTTCCAGATTCAAATGATTTGGAATGTGAACACGGCTGTGCCCGAGTCATCCTATCAAGATTTCATTCACTTCGTGAGCAGCAATACGCCCGCTGGCTCGGATGCTCTCTCAGGTGTGCTGAGCGGCGGCCTTTCGACGCCAACCAGCAGTTGGAGCGTAGGTGAAAAGGTGGTCGACAAGGTTCTGACCTACTGGCTTCCATCAACTATGGCCGACGGCGTATATGACGTACGCGTAGGCCTCTACCAGGGTTCGCAACGCGCATTTCTTTACGGGAACAATGACGGCAATCAGCGTTATACAGTCGCAAGGATTACGATCGCGAACCACGGAGCGAACATCAGCTTTGCCCCCGTTGCAATCACGATAAGCAGCCCCGACCCCCGGTTGAACAGTGCTGGCAATGTAGTCGACTTCGGCAACGTTCGCACGGACGGCATGGTTACGCTGCAGCAGATAACAAGCAGCCATATGCTGCAACTGAGCAGCTATCCCCGCTCACGCGATGTTGTCATTCAATTCAAGGCAAGCTCGGTCGCGGCGCCTGGTTCCCTTACCTGCGATAACGGGGATGTGCTGACACCCACGTCAGCAGGAGGCTATTGGCAGGTCGATTTGCGTGGCCACAAATACTGCTCATGGGGCGGAACGCTGTAACGCTCTATCCAACACAGGTTACTGCGCCCGAATATCTTGTCCTCATCCTCGAATCATGCGCCTCGCCAGACGATGGAGAAATGGTGGGAGCACCTCTCTGGAAGCCCTTCTAAGGAAGGGCTCCTTCTTCTGCAGATATCGCGGAGCGTAAATCGAGTTATGAAGGACGACCTGCGAATCAACCGTATGAAAATAGACCGTCAGCGAGCGGCGGACTCTGCCACTACCGTTCGTGACAGGTCTAACCGCATGAAGGTTGGTGTCTTCCACCTGAAAGAGCACCACCCGATTGAATTCAGGCGTAACGGTCTTCTGGCACGCGGTAGCTGCCGAATCCCACAGTTCAAGTTGGCCGCCGAGAGCCGGACTCCAATCCTTGTTCAGGTAGATCAACATAACTAAGCGGCGCTTCAGGCCACAATAGTGGTCTGTGTTCCGATCGGCATGGATATCGAACCTGCCACCCTCTGGCACGATCGTCAAACCAGCGCCGGTCATGTATGGATCCGGCAATAATGCGTCGACCCCTGTGATCTGCGAAATGAGATAAAGGAATGGGGCTGAGTGGATGGCTGAAACGAAGTCGAAGGTCCGGTCGCCCAAGTCCACCGCACTACGAAGGCTGGCCTTGGTCAGATAGTCTTCCCTCTGATGGACCATGGTCTCGCTGTTCCAATCTGGCATCTCCGCCAGGATCCCCTCGAGTGACGCTGGCGAGAATACATTGTCGAGCACGAGATGGGGATACGGCTTGGCATTCTGATATTCAGTCTGGAGGCTCCTCAGATCCTTCGGAAGCTTTACCTCGCATTTCAATGCAGCGAGCAGTTCGTTTTGAGTGCGTAGATCCGGACGCGTCATCGGGGTGGCCCTTCGGTTTACCCCTCTAGGATAGACGCCGCGAAGTGTCTATGTCCGCCAGATACCGTTAAACCTAAGTCAGCAAATCGTTTCCACGATAACTCTCTGATTACATAGAGGTAACATTGGCAATTTCCTTCCAGAATTCGGCCACTTTTCGTTGCACTAAGTCCGGATGAAAACTCTGCGCCTGGCGGAGCCCCAGGTGTGCCATCTGTTCACAAACCGCAACATCCGAGAGTACCCGCTCCAATGAAGACGCCATATCCTCAACGCTCAACGGGTCAAAATAACAGGCTGCCTCTCCTGCCACTTCCGGCATGGAAGCAGCCCTTGATGTGAGAACCGGAGTTCCCGTAGCCATGGCCTCCAATACCGGAATTCCAAAACCTTCATCAAGCGACGGAAAGAAGAGAGCACCCGCTTGCTGATACATGTTTCGCAGCTGCTCTTCGTCGATGAAGGGGAGAAAGTCTACCAGCGATTCCATGCCAGACGCTTGTAGCTCGGGCGTGTAGCGATCAGCGTGATTCGCAAGTCCGACAATCTTAAGAGGACGCGCGTTGCTTCCCGCTCTCCGCGCGTAGAGCAGATAGGCATCGATGGCAGCCTTGGCGTTCTTATGCGGTGCCGACGAGGTGACCATCAATACGTGCCCCGGACGCCCTGTCAGCGCACGCGGCGAGAACCACTGTTGCTGCACGGTGCAGGAGATAACACGCACGTTCGCCTTAGGGAAGGCCTCTAGAATCTTCCGTCGTGTATGCTCCGACACGGTAAGTACGACTGTCTGCACGAGCAACCGAGGCCGGTATGAGTCGGCGCCGATATCCGTCCAGAAGGCGCGCCCTCGTCTCTTGCTTTTGGTAGTTCTTCATGATGATCATGTCATGCAGAACAAGGATGAGCTCCGTCTTACGTGGCAGGCGCAACGGTGCAGTATTCGAAGGGGCAAGGAATACATCGATTTCGTGGCGACGCAGCAGACCAGGCAGTGAAATCTGCTGCCAAAGATTGTAACCAGCTACTCCCTCCTGGATAAGAGGTATATCCCCATAATTAGGATCCGTTGACGCGAAGCCGGTAAACCGACGGATGAAGGGTCCGAGAAGGGTGCGTAGTTGAGCTCCTTTGCCAGTACCGCCATTCTGCGTTAGAAACGCCTGGCCGTCATAACCCACCCTACCCACAGCGATCCTCCCTGCACTTTGATAAGCCTCATGTCGGCCTAAGATACAGCCGTTGTTCTCTGCTCATCGACCGGCAACGGCATCGTCTTCGCTCTCTTGTCTCTTGCTGCAAACCAATGAATAATCGGTTGTTCTACCCACTTATAAGAGCAGTACGCCGCTGCAAATGTCAGCACCAGTCGCACGACGAAATAATTCAAGAACCCGTTCATCACCATAAACGGTTGTTGCCAAAGATAAAGGGAATAACTCAGCAGACCAGACCACACCAATGGCCCCTTATTCAGGAAAGCGTCCCTTCGTTCAATGGCCGCACCAATGACAATCGCGACAAAGAGCGGGACTAACGTTGTTAACGGCACAAGTATCCACGAAAACGACTCGATCTTATCAATTACAAGAGAGACGACTGGCATCATCAGGCAGAACGTGGCAAAGACGGCGCCCGACCGCGTAACCTTTGCGATCTTTCGCTGTATCTGCTCCCGATAGAACGCGAGCAGGCATCCGGCGGCAATGGAATCCAGAACTGCCGCATGGTCCAGGTAAACAAGGCCCTGATACGCGAAGATCGCACGGAGGATTGGACAGGCGATGAGCACCAGCCAACACCACCGCTTCGCGTCCCCTAATCCTCTGGCAAAGATCAGAGGCCACGCGAGATAGAATTGCTCTTCTACGGACAGTGACCAAAGGTGCTGCAAAGGCTTGTACGCTTGCCAAAAAAAGAAGGACGTCGTGAATGTAAGAGCATAGAGAATTTGCCGTGGGCTTACGTCGCACAGAAGCAGGATGGTTCCGGTGTATAGCGCAAACGCCGGAATAATGCGGATGGCCCGTTTCTTATAAAATCTTTTTACATTTATTCGTGATGTACGCTTCTGCTCCGCAAGGAGAATAGATGTGATCAGAAACCCGGAGATCACGAAAAATATCGTGACTCCGAGATTCGCGCAGTTGGAGAGAACTGTTCTGATGTGATGGCTATGGACACTGGAGAACAAGAAGTGATCGGCGGAATGCGCGATGATCACCGCCCAGATAGAAATGCCGCGAAGCCCATCCAGGCTGGGAATGCGGTGTTGCGGTTTGGCTAAGACGGGATGATTCATTCCACCCTCCGTCTGCCGGATCTCGCCCTCTAGTCGGGGACCTCTTTCCGCCACTGTTGGTCCGCAGCTCTCGTCACCTAACTGCACCCGCAGTATGCTCATCCGAACCTCGCACGGGCCTCTGACTTTTCGACAGACAACTGCAAAACACCGTTATCTGCAGTCCTGCGTTCCAGTGCTCGTCGAACCCTATCCGTATTTCCTTCGAAGAGTCCGTGAAATACAAAGGCCGCAGCAACGATCGCCGCATTGATCAGCAGGAATATACCGGTATTCGTGATCGACAGCGGATAGTAATGCCAGGGACGGTCGACGAGCGCACAGATGAATATAGCCAATGGGAGATGAATCAAGTAAAGCGTATAGGAGATATCGGAGAAAAATCCCGACACTCTGCGATATATGACATTCCCGCAACTCCCTCTCTGACGAACGGCGCAGAATAAGATTAATGAAAACGCAATTGCAACCCCCCATGCTGCGCCATCCTTCGACACTTCGAGCTTCTTGACCAAAAGAAGACATGACATGGATAGGGTCAATATGGGTATGGCGATCATCTTAGAAAGCCTTGTCATCGGAATGGCCGCGATTGCCGCACCGAGCAGCCAGGTGGGAAATAGAGTCAGGATCTCTCTCCCCACAAAAACCGCACTTCCGAGAAGCAGCGCAATGTAAAGCACGCGGATAGATGGCTTCGTCGCTTTGCTAAAGGCCAATATCAGCAGTGGGAACTGTAGGTAGTACCACCACTCATAGGCGAGACTCCACAACGAATTATTGGTTCCGGCCGTTGGCGCAAGAATGCCTTGCAAGAACAGTGCGTTCGCTGCGATGACCTTCCAACCAAGACGCGTTGACAAATCATGAGGCACCAATGTCAACGAAGGCCCCGCATAGATCGATGTTGCTGACTCGAACAGATGCATACCCAAGACATCCAGGGAAATGCCAAATACGAGTGCAGGAAGCAACACAACCCAGAGCCGGGTGATTCTCTTAAACAAGTAACTCTTCCAGGACCATGTACCATTCTTGACGGAACGGATAACGCTCCCTCCGACGAGATATCCACTGAGGACAAAGAAGATAATGACGGCCTCTTCCCCCACCGTAGCCCGGTTACCTCGAGCAACATAATTGGCAGCTTGTGTAGGCTGGCCATTTGCCGTAAACGATGAGAAGAAGAGGCTCCTTGTATGCCCTAACAGAACAATGAGTGCGGCCGCTCCTCGGATCGCATTCAGATGGACAGAGCTCCAAGGTCGCGTCCCAACCTCAGGCGATTTAGGCATGCGGATCTCCTGCGTAAACCAACGGTCGAGGAGCCTTCCAACGAAGCCTCAGCATGCTATTTCGTCGGGACGCGGGTAGAAAAGTGCGAACGCGCGCCCATTCCTCATTCAACCCAATGCATGCGATGACGATTAAGACCCAATCGAGCGTATCGGACGTCAAGAACCAGCCCGCATCGATATTCGTGAGCATTGCCAGTACGATGATGGTTAAAAACCAGCCCACCCGTGGCGTGTAAAAGGGTGACCTCAACAGCTTCACGGCGCGAACCACGGCGGTAGCAATCATCCCCAATACAAACGCTACACCAAGGAAACCGATCTGCAGTGCAAGCTCTAGGATGCCGTTCTCTGAATAACCAATATTTGCCCACCCAATAGATAGACCGAGCCGCTGCGATTCGAGGCTTCCTGGGAACCAAAAGCCTCCCAGCCCGTAGCCCAGGACCGGTCGTTTAAGGATGGCAAGCCAGACCTCTTTATAAATTTTGAACCGCCCACTCATAGTTGGGTCTTTACCGACAATAGCCGCCAGATTGGAGAAATACACAGCAACGAGAATTATCAACGCCGTACAAACTGCTCCAGTAACAAGTACCAGCAATAGCGATTCCGAACGGCGTAAGCGCCGATAAACATGCAGCCACGCAACAAAGGCAACCACTCCCAAGGTGTAGAACCAGGCGCCTCTGGATTGGCTCATAAAGATGAGGAGAGTGATAAGCCCCCCATAGGCGCATCGAATCGATCGAGAATAGTGGGTGGCAAAGAAGGCCGGCAATAGCAGATATGCCGAACTAACGCCAAGAGTATTTTTGTGGTTACAGATTCCCTGCCAGGCACTTGTTCCATAGCCCGCGAAAA
Organism: uncultured Acidobacteriaceae bacterium; assembly: GCA_963815025.1. Lineage (GTDB taxonomy): Bacteria > Acidobacteriota > Terriglobia > Terriglobales > Acidobacteriaceae > KBS-83. The sequence goes on from CAWFFD010000004.1 coordinate 1,435,201, forward strand.
TGCCGTAGCTGGGCAACGCGATGGCAAAGAAAATGCTCAGCAGAGAGGCTGCAACACCCATAAACATGACAATCTGCATAAGCTCCCGCGTAGACACGCGAATGCTCAGGTAGCAGGCAAAGAGTGCGCACAGCGAGATCTGTACAAACATCTGGACCGTGATTTTTAGGGACGAAGTCCACAGGACCGACGTCAGAGCCAACGACAGCGTTGCACTTAACAGCAAATTCTGCTTCAGCCGAATCCAGATTCCCGGCCACCCCATGGCAACAAAAGCGGCAAGGATCGCGAAATTGAGATAGAGAAAAACCCGAGACCCTCTAGCAGAGCCATAAAGAATAGCGTATGAACTGCGGGCAGGACCCGAGAAATACACGGTCTGCCGGGCTATCAAGGTCAGCAGGGGCCAGAAAAGAAGTGCAGTGAGCAATGGCAGACTGAGTTGCGCCGAACGAGGCCGTACACGACGCAACGACGACGGGCGCAGCCACAAGGCGCGGGCAGGTGCGAATGCGGCGAGTTCGTTCATGTTCTCACTCCAGATCTGACCTCGGTGACGACACAACGAGAACGTTCGTGGGTAACTTTGGAACCCTTGGATCTGATCAAGCAGCTATGCGACACCATGCGGGCCACCAGATCATTGCGTCGCATATACATCAGACACAGTTGTTTGCTTTCGTCGTCAATGGGCTGCAAAGGTAGACGACGGTCGTCGCTCGCTGGCCCCCGGACGTTGAAGCGCGGTTACGGCAGCGCCAAAGGCGGGAGCTTTCAAATATGACGACCCGGAAGCGTCCTTGTCGTGCAAAAACAGATTGTGCGTATGCGGCGCTGCGGGATCATCCTCTAGACCCTCGAACGTGATAACTCGGACATATGGATTGACAATGTCGAGAAACTGGCTGTACTTGTCAGCGACGGCCTGTGCGATTTTCGGTTCGGGTACATCAACGTCATCTACATCGAGCTCAGTCACCATGATGTCGAGGCCGAGATCCTGAATCTGCTTCATAAATTTCGTGAGGCCAGGCCCGTCGAGCGGTGTTGCCCCACGCAGGTGGCTCTGCAGACCGATCGTGGTGATCGGTACATTTGCTTTCTTCAAACGAGTCGCGAGCGCCAGCAGCGTCTCGCGTCTTCCGATTTCGTTGGGAGTATTGTGCTCAACGTAACACTCGTTTAGAACGAGCTTCGCCTTTGGATCCGCCTCTGCGGCTGCGCGAAACGCTATGTCGATGTACTGCGGACCCAGCAGGTCCACCCACGGCTTGCGGCGCAGCCCATCCGGTCGGCCATCGCTGTGAATAGATTCATTCACAACATCCCATGAATAAACACGGCCAGCGTAATGCTTCATCACCGTGGAGATGTGCTTCACCATAACCTGCTCCGCGTTTTTTTGGTTCACATACGAGTTAAACCACTTCGGAAGCCCGTTCCACCAAATGAGACAGTGTCCGCGGAATAACTTGTGATGTTGCTGCGCCCAGCTAACGGAGGTATCTCCGAAGCTGAAGTCGAATGTGTCGGGGGATGGACGCAGACGGTCCGAAAATTTCAGATCATTGCCATCCGCGATCAGCGAAAACTCTTTAGCGATCATGGCCGCTGCCTGAGGATCGTGGAGCAGCTGATACTGCACCGTATACATGCCGAGAATTTTGCCGCTCCGCTGCGCTGCAAGCTTCAGAGACGCCACTGCGGATGGCTTTACCAGCGTCGATTGCGCCGCAGCAGTCGCAGTTATGCCGGCGACTGTTGCCGAAAGGGACTGCAGGAAAACCCTTCGATTCATCCAGTGGCCGCCATAGTTCCGATCAACGTTAATCATAGGAGCCGCCCGGAAGCATAAAACCTTTCAAGAGCCCCGTAGCATGCGCAAAGCAGAAAGCGGCATCGCCGGGTCTGCCCCGTAGAACGACAAGGCCGGCCCGGACAAGGTCATACGCCACAAGAGCCGTCCATAAGACAGTAAGAGAATGGCGCCGGACCAGACGTCCCATCCCGGCTCCGTAACTGACGGCACGCTCCCTGGAGACAGTGCCGCTCATCATGTCCCGTCGTGGATGACGAATGCACAGTCTTCTATCAAATCGCCCACGCACTCCGGTACCGAGCAATCTCAAGATGAAATCCGTCTCTTCTCCCCGGGCCAGCATGGGATCGAAGCGCACTCGGCGACTCTCTTCGACCGCTGAGACAAATAAGCTGGAACAGAAGGTCGTCCGAAGCGAATTCCACGGCGTGATATCGCATGAATTCTGGATCCACCGATTCCCGCTCGGAATTCCCTGATCGTCGACCGCTCCGACAGCAAGAACCGAGTACTGCGGAGAGGTCTTGAACCAATGATCCACGCCATCTAGTAAATTATCCGGATACCAGCAGTCGTCGTCGGGAAAAGCCACAATCTCGCCTTGAGCAGCATCGAGGCCGAGATTGCGCGCAGCTGAAACATTTCTATTTTCGGTCCGAAGATGGCGCACCATGAGGCGTTCCTGGAACTCTTCAATCACACGCGTCAGGCGGTAATCCGCATTCTGATCGACCAGAATGATCTCGACATCATCTCTGCGCTGGCAGAGGACGGAGGCGAGGAGGGTTGAAACCTCTGTCGTCCGTCCACATGTTGCAACTACCAGGCTGAATCGGATCATGTGTGTGTTTCTCCTCGTGGTTCCGCCAAAAAAAAAGGTAGCCAAGTCTTAAGATCAGATTTGCTCTGATCGATCTAATGGCCCGGATGGGACACCAAACCGCTTAGCTTGCCCGGAATAAAATCCACCCGGACATTCGTCATCACATCAATAGGCTGACCATCCACCATATATGGCCTATAACGCCAGAGCCGAACCGCATTCATGGCCTCCGCCTCCAGAGCAGGATTGCCAGAGACAATGTGAATCGGATTGACGGCACCGGTGTGACGCACCACTACCTGAAGTACGACGGTCTGGGCTCCCCGGGCTTGCTCCTGAATCGGAAAGCGTGGGCTCACCATGGTGAGGCAGGACGAAGCCATGGTTGCTGCGGGAACGACTCTCCTTCCGGCAGGCGCCGAGGCGGCCCCATCCTGCAGAAAAACAGGATTGGAAAGTGCGGGAACCGTGATCATCAGAGTCGCCGCAAACACGTTCACCCAGACGAGTCTAGAGGTGCGTTTCGCTGACGATCGACGTTGCAATTCCAATCAGAGGCTCCCTTCGAGAATTGACTGCGGGTACTACGAGCTACAACAGACCTTCGCCGGTCACGGAATTGCGTAGATCGCGGCGCCAGCCGTCGACGCTGCAATGGTGGACCCCGACATCGCAACATTCTTCATCCAGCTAAATGGGACGAAGATGATATCGTTTGCCTGCAAATTGATATCCGGGATTTTTCCTTTTTCCATCGCGTCCAAGTGAATCCGGGTCTCTTTCGTCCCATCGCCTGTTTCCCTGATGAGCCGCACCTTAGACGGCACGGACGTCTTATTCGCGGAGCCTGCACGTGCAATGGCCTGGAGCAAAGTCAGATGTGATGCGTTGGAAGACATTGCATATCCACCCGGGCGGCCCACATCACCCATAATGTAGATGACGGGTGCATTAGGAACCATCACGATGTCGCCTGGGTACACCATGACCATATCGGTCAACATCTTCTGCGGATCGTTCGACAGCATATATGTGAGCTGCTTCGGTGAGCCATGCCGCTTGATAGTTACTTGTCGATCGGCAAGGTCTGTAACACCGCCTGCGAGAGAGAGCACCCGCAGGACAGGTTGCGGCGTGGTCAGCGGGTACGCTCCCGGCGTATGGACCTGACCGAGGACCGAAACGTCCTGTGTTGAATACTCCTGAACACGTACGGTAACCTGAGGGTGTTTCATCACATTCTTACTGACGAGCAGGAGCTGAATCGCTTCAGCTGCCGCCCCGGGCGTCATTCCGCCCACTTTCACATTGCCGACGTAGGCCAGAGGAGCGTTGCCCTCATCCGTCACACGGACCTGCTGTTCCATCTCTGGCGTGTCCAGCACGTCCACCTGGATCAAATCTCCAGGGCCAATCAGCAGGCTCTCCTTCTGGGCCGTAGCCGGCTGCACGGTCAAGATCATGGCGACCATGGCCATCAGCGCGAAGACGAGGACAGGTCGACGCATTAGAGCCACCTACTCTCACCGGCAGCCACCTTGTATCCGTAGTACGGGTACTGAGCACCGGTGTTCTGTTTCACGCCGTTCAGAACAACGCCCTGCGGGCTGCCGCCGTAAGCGTGAAGAATTTGGCATGTCCTTTCAAGGGAGCTTCGGTCCGTCTGGTTATGCCGCGCAACGACGATGGTGTAGTCCGCGTACCGGCTGAGAATTGCGGAATCCGTAACAGGCAGCAACGGCGCCCCGTCGATGAAGATGAAGTCGTAGGTCTTGCGCCAATGATTTAGGAGCGTCTCCATGGCATCGGAGGCTAGCAATTCGGCCGGGAAGTCAGGTGGCTCGCCGGCGGGAAGAAAGTCGACGCCCGCCAGCTTATTCAGACGGACCCGAAAGAGCGTCGGTTCCAAGAGTTCGGGATCGTCGCTCAACAGGAAGTTACTGAGCCCATCCGCTCCGGAACATTCCAGTCTGCGGTGTAGCACGGGGGTACGGAGATCCCCGTCGACTAACAGCACCCTGCTGCCGCTTTGAGCAAATACAGCAGCCAGATTCAGGCTCAGCATGCTCTTTCCCTCGCCCGGGAGCGAGCTTGTGATCAAAACAATTTGCGGAGCAGGCTGCCCATCCTCACTGTGGGTGAGTGCCGTTCTTAATCCGCGAAGAGCCTCGGTATACGCTGCACGTGGCTCGTCCGCGGCAACCAGCGCACGCGTCGGACCGTGGCCGTTCGGACCGCCAGCGGACATGGTGGAAAACGCTCGGCTCGAGCGCCCACCAAGTTCCAGAGAGAGACCTCGCGAGCCAGTGGGCCGATGAAATGGCAGAAAGGCGATGGGAGGCGCTATTGGCAGACTCGGAATATCGCCCACGCTTTGAATCCGATTGTCAGTCGCGTCGCGATAGAGCCCGACACAGCATGCAAGGAACATCCCGCCAGCGATTCCGCCGCCGATGTATAGGATCGGGTTTGGCTTGCTAGGCCGCGCCGGCGTACTCGCGGAATCCACAACCGTGATGTTGCTCGAGCGCAACCCCGCAATCAGATCCGCTTCCTTCAGGCGGCGAAGCAGGCTGCCATAGAGTTCCTGACTCTGCTGCACCTCCTGCCGGGTGATCTCATAGTCGATGGCCTTGCTATTGACTACGGAGGCCTGCGCTTTCTGCTGCTGGTATGTGGCTTTATCCTTATTTTCGACATCCTGGGCGACCAGGTAATCGTTCTTGACACGCCCCGCAAGACGATGAACTTCGCTCTGGATGGACTGCCGTATTCCTGCGAGCTTGGCCTTCAGCTCGCCAATCTTGGGGTAGGCGGAGCCGAACTTTTCTGTGGTCTCATCAAGATCGGCCTGCGTTTGCGCCTCCTGTGCGCGAAGACCCTGTAGCAGCGTGAGTGAATCGCTCAGCCCACTCGATGCGCCGCTCATAGTTGCGTTTCCAGCCAGACCGGAGATGAGTTCCGGATCACCTGTTTTGACAACCTGATAGAGAGCTCCCTTCAGCACACGCGCCGATTCGGCCTGCGAGAGCTGCGCCGTGGACTGCTGCAACTGGTCGAGCAGAGGGGTGTAGGTCTGATCTCGGCCCTGACTGTCTGTCTGGCCAAGCGTAAAGATGCCCGAGCCCTTCTCCAGGTCGACCAGGTGTGCCTGCAGTGTCTCGGTCTGCTTTTTCAAGTCCGCCAATTGATTCCCCAGCCAGCCTGCAGCAGATGCTGTGGCGACCTGCCGGGTTTCAAAGTTGTAATTCACCAGATCCTTGACCAGAAGGTTTGCGACTGCGGCGGCGGTGCGCGGATCGGAGCTGTAGTATTCGATGTCGATCAGTCTGGTGCCGGAGACCGGCTTCACCTTCAGGCGCGACTCAAACATCCTGATGGCGCTGGAACGGCGTCCGGGCGCGTCGGCGAGCGGAACATTGGCGGGATCCTTCGTTCCTTTAGGAGCGAACAGTCCCAGCACCCAGCCGATCGGGTTTATTGACCTGGGATGGAAGTCAGGCGTCTTATCGAGGTTCAATGTTTGAATAACACTCAACGCCAGAGATTCAGATTGAAGAATCTGCGCCTCCGTCTGGAGGGTGATGTTTGCCTCCATGGCATCCTCGCCAGCGTCGCCACCCCCTCGCACATCATCGAGACCGACAGCGTCCGAAGAGCTTTTCTGCACCTGGACCTCTGCGGACCCCTTGTAGAGGCGAGTCGCACTGAAAAAGGCCACCATGGCAAGCGTGAACGTACCTAGAAAGATCGCCCCCATCAGTAGTCGCCGGCGGCGAAAGACATCCAGCAGGTCGCTAACCGTAAAGGTCGACTGAACAGGCGGCCCGTGCTGACCTTCGAGCAAGTTGGCTATAACGGCGAGATCGGAAGCCTTGCGGCTGCGGTGTTCTAGCTGTTTCATAAATAGAGATCCAAAGACCTTAGTCTGCGCGCCCGGTATGAGCCTCGTATCCGAGGAGATAGCGCACCAGGTAAAAGAGGAAAAGTGTATTGCCGACGATATACCGGCGCGCGAGACGGCGCGGCTCCTGCGCGAGGCGAAAAGCCCATTCCAGGCCAAGCCGCTGAATATATTGCGGCGCCCGCTTGAACTCGCCGGCGATGATATCCAGGCTTCCACCTATACCGATGGCAACAGGTATATTCATTGGCCGAATATGGTCCTGAATAAAAAACTCCTGAAAGGGAGCGCCGAGCGCTACGAAAAGAATGGCAGCTCGGCTCTCCTCTATTTCGCGGAGGACGTTGCCAAGAATTTCGGGATCCGACTGAAATCCCTTTGGAGGGCAGCAAACGCCAGCCACTCGCAATCCGGGAAACCGTTCCGTCAGAATTGCAGCAGAGCGCTCAGCCGCGCCCGGATTGCCTCCCAGGAAAAACACCTTCAGGGCTAGTCCGGCCGCGCTCCTGCACAGATCGGATACCAGATCCACGCCGGGAATCCGTGTGGCTTTGGCCCGTCCGAGCCACTTGCAGGCAACCACGATTGAAACACCATCCGCACAGACGTAATCCGCGCCTCGAATGCAGTCGCGAAAATCTTCCCGTTCTTCAGCCAACACATAAAACTGAGCGTTCGCCGTGACCACATGCTGTGTCACATCTCCAAATGCATGGCCAATGAGCCTTTGCGTCAACTGCTCTGCGGAGAGCAGAGAGATTTTGATAGGTCCAATTGGGACCACACCAACGAACGAATCCGGACGCGCGCCTTCTATCAATGCCATTCCGCTGGCCGGTGAATCCGCGTCAACTACCTCAGGCCCCACTTCGGTAACAATCTTTGCACGTAGACCCATAGCCCCAACCCTCGCCGTCAGCTAAAACACCCGTGCTCCGAATCCTCATCATTCATCATTCAGATATGCGGAGACGCGAACCGGTCATGCATTTCCACGACCGGAAGAGTCGCTTGCGCTTAATTTTAGATTCGGCCTTAAGTAAGTTAGCCCCAGCCCACGTGGGACCGAGTAGAAGGCGCTACTTCCAAGTTGCTAGAAAGGCGCTACTCCTGAATTTGCCAGAACTGATCACTTTATTCAGTATTCAGTCCGTGCCCGACCGCCGAAACAATTAAAAGAGAAGGTACCCTCTGCTATTCCGGCAGCTCTCACACTCATAGTGTGATGCCTCTGCTCTTGATGTAGAGCAAAGAACTTCAGTAATCAGATTCTGGCAGAGATCACGTTACGCAGTCAAGGCGCAAACGCAATTTGACAGGCTATTCACGAGATAAGGAATACGGGAAGGAACAAATGTAGCGTCGTGGGAATTTTTTTCAGGTAACCGGCAAAGCCTATCGCCATAAATTACATGCATGCGCTTGGTTTGCGCTAAAGATCTATTTGTCGTTCTTGGCGAGGGCGCGCTTCGCATATTCCCTGATGAAAAGTTCGCGGCTCTTCCAGCGTGCACCGTTTTCGTAATCGCCCCGGTTACATAAACATTCCGAAACACGCCTTGCTGCACTTTCGGCGGCCTCAAAGAAGTACCCTCTCCAAGTGGCAGCACGAAAAAAACGGTACCAACTCATATCCACTGTTTGCATCTTTATAGTCATCCTTGGCCCCTGGCTGCACTGTTTAGATCCAACAACCTGCGTCAAAACTCCGCGTACGATCAGGCTGCTCAAAGGCTAAATTGCCGATGCTTCGCCGAAAATGGCACATTCATGCTAATTCGCGAGCGGCAGTCCAAAGGTGGACAAATGCTCCCTAAATTAGGGGAAAGCGTTCCTGTCATAGGCGCTGAGGGAGAGTCCCAAACATGGTAATATGAAGACTCGCCAAACAACCCAGTGCATTTCCACGTGGAAGCTCGTGCTTCCTCTTTGACCTCAGACTCACAGAGTCTGTTGTTCCCTCGTGGAAATGGTTGGCAGCAGGACCTCTTGGGATCAGACACCCGGAGAAAAGAAGCAGCCATCGTTGAGTGGAGCAACATGACCTCTAATAAGGCCCGAGCGAGAGTGCTGTTGCTTGACTTGGGCGCCCATTACGGCGGAGTTGAGAATTACCTTGTCAACCTCGCCGTGTTGGTCAGAAGCAACGTGGATCTCTATGCGCTCTGTGTGCTCCCCGAGCTTCAGACGCGTCTTCAGGAACAAGGCGTGACGGTAGTTCGCTTGCCCCTCTTCGCCGGCCCGCTGAAGCCTTTTCGCTTTCTGCTCGCTGGCGCCGTCCTCATCTGGATGATGCTCCGCTACCACATAGACTCAGTCCAGCTCAACGGTCTGCTGGAAAGCGCCCTCATCTTGCCAACGCGACTGCTTGGCCGAGCCGCTGTCTACACGCGTCACGGTCCATTCGAACTGGAATACTACTCGCTGCTCCGGCACCCCCATAAGTTTTTACCGCGCAAGATCGCGCAGCTGAGCTTGAGGCTGGCAAGCCATACTGTGTGTGTCTCCGAGGCTGTGGCAGAGAGCGTCAAACCCATTCTGTCCGCCGACCGCTTCACCGTTATCCCAAATTGGATCCCAGAACAAGGCACTCCGCGGTCAGTCCGGACCGAGCTCACCCCGGCGGCGGAGATCCTCTGCCTCAGCCGCCTGGAGCACTACAAGGGTATTCATCTGCTTCTGGAAGCCACGCGCTCACTCCCGGACATTCGGCTCACTATCGCCGGCGATGGCGGCTTCCGGACAGACCTTGAAGCGATGGCGGCCGGCCGCTCCAATGTTCACTTTGCCGGCTTCCTCCGCAACGTCACTCCTCTCTACGAGCGTGCCGATATCGTGGTCATGCCCTCGCTCGGCCCGGAAGGCCTTCCGATGACGAGCCTTGAGGCAATGGGGAGGGGTATCCCCTGCATCTTCAGCGATCTGCCGGTGCACCGCGAGATCTCGAACGGGGGCAAGGGCGCCTCGCTATTTACCTCAGGCAACGTGGAGAGCCTGCATGGTGCTCTGACGACACTGCTGACCGAGCCCAAAACACGTCAGACTCTTGCACAGGAGGCGTTGCGAATCATCGATTCTCGGTACACAGATCACAGGGTTCGCGGCGCATATCTTGCGGTCTTCGCAAAGCAGGATGGTGCCCGATGAAGAAGGTTCTGGTCTTCGCGGAACGGATGCTCCCCTCAACACAGACCTTCATCCCGCTCCAGGTCAACGAGTTGCAGCGATACAGCCCGCAGTACGTTGGTCTGATTCCGGCCGATCGCAATTTGAATCTTCCGCATCCTCCAGTCATGTTGACTCACGACCGTGGACAGATCTCCCGCGTCCGTCGCGAGCTCTACCGGTGGACTGGCGTAGCGCCATCGTTCCATACGCGCCTCCGAAACAAGCACGCAGATCTGATCCACGCGCACTTCGCCGAGGGCGGACCCGCCGCGCTGAGTCTGAGCCGGTATCTTCGCCTGCCGCTTGTCCTTCATCTTCGCGGTGGTGCAGAGCTGCTGCCTGACCATGAGCTGCGTCGTCATGTCTTCCAGTTACCCTTTCTTGTCCACCGCAAACGGCTCTGGCAACGCGCCTCCCTGTTCCTCTGTGTCTCCAATTTCATTCGCGAGAAGGCCTTGAAGGCTGGATTCCCCGCCGAGAAAGTTCGGGTTCAGTACACCGGCATGGATTTAGAAAGATTTACAGCCATGGATACCTTCGACCATAAAGACCCGAACATGGTTCTCTACGTCGGCCGCCTCGTTCCCTATAAAGGATGTGACTACCTGCTTCGTGCCATGCAGCAGGTGCAGCAGCGTCGACCTGAAGCTCACCTGGTTGTCATCGGAGACGGCACCTTCCGCGCCGAGTTGGAGCGCCTTGCCCGAGAACTGAACGTGCGTTGTCAGTTCGTGGGTGAGAAGCCGCAGAAGGAGATTCGAGCGTGGTACGAACGGGCGCGGGTCTTCTGCGGACCAAGCGTTACGCTGGAGGATGGGATGAGTGAGGCCTTTGGCAACGTCTTTTCCGAGGCGCAGGCCATGGGTGTACCCGTCGTGAGCTTTCACCATGGCGGCATCCCGGAGACGATGCAGGACGGCATCACCGGACTACTGGCTCCGGAACGGGATGTCCCGCTGCTGGCCGAACATCTGCTTCGCTATCTGCAAGACGACGCGTTCTGGACCACATCTCGACAGCAAGGCATGCGTTGGGTGAGGGAGACGTTTGATGTACGGCGGCAAACCGCACGGCTTGAGGATCTCTACGATAGGGTCATCGCCGGTTTTCGACCCGGAGGCTTCCAGCAGGAGGCGCCGCTCTAATCCATGCCCGCGATTTTGATCTTCAAAGAGACCGTACTCCCCCGGTCGGAGACTTTCATCCTGGCTCAGATGCAGGCCATGCGAAAGTTCTCTGCGCGGCTGATCGGGCTTGAAGAAGTGCCTTCAGGATTGCCTTTGCCATCCAAGCCACTTCTCCTCTGCCGGGCCCGCGGTGGCACGGCCGCCCTCCGCGCGAAAATCTATCGCAAGTCGGGCATTGCGCCACTCTTTCACGCAAAGGCCGGACGGGAGCAGCCTGCGTTACTACACGCGCACTTCGCAAGTGGCGGTCTCACGGCAATCCCTCTCGCAAAATCGTTAGGCGTGCCCTTGATCGTTACCCTTCATGGGTCGGATGTAACCGTGAAGTGGGCGAGCGCCGGGTCCATGCTCCGCCTTGGGCAAGAGGCCACTCTATTTCTATGCGTCTCGCATTTCATTCGAGACCGCGCCATCGCCGCAGGACTTCCAGAGGAGAAGCTTCTCGTTCATTACATCGGGGTCGATCTGCAGCAGTTCCAGCCACCGGCCGCCGACGGGGCCGGCGCGGGCGTCCTCTTCGTCGGCAGGTTGGTGGAGAAGAAGGGCTGCGCATATCTGCTTCGCGCCATGGCGTCGGTGCAAAAGACTTACCCCGATTGTCTGCTTACCATCATCGGCGACGGTCCCCTGCGCAGTTACCTGGAGAGCCATGCGAGAGAGCTTGGCGTGTCATGCCGCTTCCTGGGAGCACAGCCGGCCACGATCGTCCGTGAGCACCTGCGGGCCACTCGCATCTTCTGTGCGCCCAGCGTAACCGCAGAAAATGGTGACAGCGAAGGACTTGGCATCGTCTTCGCGGAGGCGCAAGCGATGGGGATTCCCGTGGTCAGCAGCCTTCACGGAGGGATACCCGAGGTTGTCTCCGATGCCAGGACAGGGTTGCTGGTACCCGAGAGGGATCATGCGGCGCTTGCTGTCGCGATTGCTTCGCTGTTGGGTAATGCATCCCTTTGGGAACAGTTTCGGCACAATGCGCGAGCGCATATCGAGCATTCCTTCGACCTGGCAAAGCAGACTGCAGAGTTGGAAACCATTTATCAGGATGTGATCGCCGCTGCATCACAATCAAAATCGGGATCGATCTGAGGTAAGTTGCTGCATGCTGCAAAGACTGCGGGAGCGAATACGGAATAGCGTGCTGGCGAAGAATGCCGCATGGCTCTTTGCTGGCCAGGGCCTGTCCGTCGTGACTCAGACTGTCTACTTCATTGTGCTCGCGCGCCTGCTCGGCGCGTCGCAATACGGTCTGCTCTCGGGCGCCGTTGCCCTGGTCGCCACGGTGAGTCAGTACAGTACACTCGGCTCCGGGCTATTGTTCCTTCGCTACGTCAGTCAGGATCGCAAGAACTTCTCCTTGTACTGGGGCAACATTCTCCTCTCCGTCTCTTCGATGAGCACGCTTCTTGTCGTGGGTCTATGGCTTCTCGGGGACCGGCTCCTAGGTCCGGGCACTCTCCTCGTCTTATTGCCGATTGGTATCAGCGACTGCATGTTCCAGCAATTCAACAGTTGTACAGGACAGGTCTTCCAGACCTTCGAGAAGATGAAGATCAGTGCCACCCTGATCCTGCTGAGCAACGTCCTCAGGCTCATCATGGCCGCCATCTTCCTCGTAACCCTGAAAAACGCGTTGGCCTGGCAATGGGCTCTGGCCTCGCTGTCCGTCTCCGGCATTGGCGCTATCATCGCATTTGTAACCGTGACGCGGCACTTTGGCCGGCCATCATTCTCTATTCCGCTGCTCTTCCAACGCGCCGGCGAAGGGTTCGTCTTTGCCATCTCCGGTTCCACCACGGCTGTCTACAACGATGTCGACAAGGTCGTTCTGACGCATGACGGAATGATTCGCGCAAACGGACTTTATTCGATGGCCTATCGCGTCGTGAATATCGGAACGATGCCCATCATGTCGATCGTGGCCGCGGCTTTTCCGCGATTCTTCCGCGAAGGAGCGAAGGGCATCATCGGCACTGTTCCCATGGCCAAAGTGCTCCTGAAGCGGACAGTTTTCCTGGCACTGGCGATCTCCGCCGGCATGTTCCTGTTGGCCCCGATCATTCCGCACCTCGTTGGCAAATCGTATCTGGAGTCCGTGAGCGCCCTGCGCTGGCTATGTCTCATTCCCTTCTTTCGCTGCTTCCATCTCAGCGCCGGGGACGCAATCGCCGGGGCGGGGTATCAGAAGTACCGTCTCCTGTCACAGTCGATCGCTGCACTCGGCAACCTCGGGCTGAACATTATTCTCATTCCGAAGCTCGGCTGGCTCGGAGCCGCCTGGACCTCTCTAGGAACAGACGCGCTTCTGGGAGTCATGAACTGGGTCGCCCTGTTTCATCTTGCGGCTCGAGCGAAACAACGGCTGGCTCTAGCGCTGTAAAGCGCGGGAGATGGCCCGCGCCAGTCTCGATCGAACGTCTTCATGCGATGATTCTCAAAGTATGACCTCTTTGCTTTCACGCCAGACTCTTCTCATCGATGCCGACGATACGTTGTGGGAGAACAACATCTACTTCGAGCGCGCCATCGCGGGCTTCATCGCCTATCTTGATCATCATCAGCATGCACCCGCTGAAGTCCGGCAGGTGTTGAACCGCTGTGAACATGCCACCATCGATGCGCATGGGTACGGCATGGCCAGCTTCGAACGTTCTCTGGTCGACTGCTTTACGGAGCTCTCAGACACTCCACCCTCCTGCGAGCAACTACAACGCCTCGCTGCCTTCGCTCAGTCCATCGCGGATCACGCCATCGAGTTGCTTCCCGGCGTTGCCGAAACACTTCCGCTGCTGGCGGCGCGCCATCGCCTCATCCTGGTCACGAAAGGTAATGCGCGCGAACAACAGAAGAAGCTGGACGGCTCCGGCATCCACATGCACTTCACCGCTGTCGAGATCCCACCGGAGAAGCACCCCGATGCCTATCGCGAGATCGTCACACGGTATTCGCTTGTGCAGGAGGCCACGTGGATGATCGGCAACAGCCCGCGTTCCGATATCAATCCCGCGATCGCTGCCGGCCTCCACGCCGTCTACATGCATCATCCCAACACCTGGGTGCTGGAACACGACAGTCTCGCGCAACCTGTGCCGCCGCAGCGCCTGCTCCAACTTGACCGTTTCGACGCACTCACCGAACACTTTTAGGCCCTGGCCGTCCTCGGAGCGTGCAGGAGAATTTGTTATACTCAGCATGGATTCCCACGCGTGCGGAAGTGGTGAAATTGGCAGACACACCATCTTGAGGGGGTGGCGCCGAGAGGCATAGGGGTTCAAGTCCCCTCTTCCGCACCAGAATTCTCAAATTGCATCACCAAAAATTAGACTCCATGCGCTTCGGGCGCAGCCTTTTTAGAAAGCAGTCGCATGATCATCTTCCTGACCATCATTCACGTCATCGTCTCCCTGTTTCTGATCGCGGTTATCCTGCTGCAACAGGGTAAGAGCGCCGATCTCGCCGGCGCTTTCGGCGGTCAAGGATCGCAGACCGCCTTCGGACCTCGCGGCGCAGCCAACATGCTCACCCGTCTCACCACCTGGGGAGCGATCATCTTTATGGTCACTTCCATTGCCCTCTTTGTCCTTATCGGCAAGCATGCCGGCGGCGGCTCGGTGCTTGAAGGTACTCCGACGGCTCCGGTCCATCAGCAGGCGCCCGCACCCACGAAGAAGTAAGGGCGAACCCGTTCTATCAAAGGCGGCAGACACCATCTGCCGCCGTGCTGTTTCCGCGTTGCAGCTTCTCTCCCTGACCCGGCGTAACAAAATGCACTAGACTGTTGGGCGACATGAATGCCCTTTCCCGCGCTGCCTCATTTCTCTCTGCCGCGCTATTGGTTTTGCCGGCTATGACTCAAGCTCAGTCCACCGTCAGCAACGAACACACGCCGCCCCAGCGGGCGGCCGCGCAACTGCCACCGCAGCATCCCGCCGGACCCACCGTCCATGCGGACGGCTCCATCACCTTCCACTTCCCGCTGCCGGGCGCGAAGAATGTGCTGCTCGATCTCGAAGGAGCGGACCCGCAGCCCATGACCCAGGGCGCGGACGGTGTCTGGACCCTGACCACCACACCGCTGCAGCCCGAGTACTACGGATACGGCTTCACCGCTGATGGCATCGCTTATCTCGATCCCGGCAGCGTGCTCGTCAAGCCAAACCTGCTCAACATCCAGAACGAGATCGAGGTTCCGGGACCGCAGCCGATGGATTGGGATATGCAGAACGTCCCGCACGGCGTGGTACATCATCACTTCTATGCATCGCAGACGCTCGCACGGCAGAGCGACTTCTTCGTCTACACGCCGCCCGATTACAACCCTAAGACAAAGTATCCGGTTCTGTATCTTTTGCACGGCTACAGCGATGATGCCAGCGGATGGACCGCCGTCGGACGCGCCAATGTCATCCTCGACAACCTCATCGCGCAGAACAAGATCAAGCCCATGATCGTCGTGATGCCGCTGGGCTACGGGACCATGGAGATGATCACCCGCGCCTGGGACGCATGGAGCCATCAGGAACTGGTCGATCGCAACTTCAACCTCTATACTCAGATCCTGCTCAACGAAGTGAAGCCGCAGGCAGAAAAGTTGTACTCGATCTCAAAGGACCGCAAGGACCACGCCATCGCCGGACTCTCTATGGGCGGCGGGGAGAGCCTGCGCACCGGTCTCAATCATCTCGACGACTTCGCCTACGTCGGCGCTTTCTCTTCAGCCGTCCCCGACTCTAATTACGAGCAGGTCTTCCCCAATCTCGCATCCGAGGCAAAGAAGAAGGACCGGCTCAAGCTGCTCTGGGTCGCCTGCGGCAGCGACGATCACCTCAGTGTTCCCAATCGCGCCTTCACCGACTGGTTGCAGCAGCAACAGATTCCCGTCACCGTTATCTCCACCCCGGGCCGCCACACGTGGATGGTCTGGCGCGACAACCTGATTCACTTCACGCCGCTGCTCTTCCAGAAGTGATGCAGCGACCAGGGTGGAGCGGGCTCGGGTAGCGTGACCACCCACCCCTCCCCCCTCCCGGTGCGGGAGGCTGTCGTGTAACAACAACCGAATCATGAGGTTACGCGGTCTTCCGAGGGCTAAATTCGTCCATCCATTGGAGTTATCGGTAAATTCGTCCAGCGTAAGGGCTTAGCGTTCATGTTTGGCGAGCCTGATATGTCTGGAACGTCAAAACGCCACCGCGATGGTGGCGTTTCTCGTTTGGGATGTTTGTCTCTATTTCCAGTGTAGCGAATTGGGTGGGTATATTTGGCAGATTTTTTCTGCTGCTTCCCTTAGTGGAACTCCCATCTGGGAGACCCGCCCTCAGCGACTAGCGCGCAAAGACAAGCGGCTCGGTGTAGTTGTTGACGACGGCCTGCACGCCCAGGCCGATGCTCATGACATTCACAGCACGCGCCATGCGGCGATGGCCGTGCCGGATGAGCCAGACCGAGCCACCGACTTCGCTCGCCGTAGCCAGACCTTCGAATGCAATGAATGTGCCGCGATTGTTCACCACCCACTGCGGCAGCACCACCTCACGCGCGCCACCTGCGAGCGCACGACGGGTACTTAAGTAGTCCAGCGTGCGATAGGCGGCGATGGAGGCGTAGAGCGCGCCGTCGAACAGGTGCGGCCTTCCCTGCTCCGGCAGCGAGATGCGCCTCTGCGCCGCCGCTATCACGGGGTGCAGTGATGAGGAATAAGTCGGCACCGGTGCCGCAGGGGCTGGTTCTGCCGATGCGGATGCGCAGGCCAGCAAGAAAAAGCACACCGCGAGAAGGCCAATCGCCACGAATGTCCATCGTCCCCAGTTCATGTACGCCCCTTGTGCACAGGAGCGTTATCGGCAGCGAGCCGATGGAGAATATAGGGCGAATAGATACTTTGGTGAGGCATTCTTCCCGTAGCGGGATTAGAAGACGCACATAATTGCAATTCGGGAAGTTACGAAAAGGATATGGCCTGCGCAGCGATGCGTTTCAGCTCCGGCAGAACGGAGCCAAGCGCTGCGGGCGCCGCATCCGGAGTGCCGAGGGCGAAATAGATGTTGCGATAGTGCGTGAAGAGGCGCTCATAGATGGCGACGGCCTGTGGCTGCGGCAGAAAAGGTGCGATGCGGCAGGCACAGCATGGATTGCCCCTGCTCGACGGAGCTGACCGCACCCGCCGCCAGCAGCGCGAAGATGCAGGAGCCGAGGCTGGTCGGGGTGCCATCCGGCACCAGCACGGGCTTGTTCAGCACGTTCGCGTAGACCTGATTCAGCACCGCATTCTGCTGCGGGATTCCGCCACCATTGATGATCCGCTCCACCGGCACTCCATTTTCCGCCATGCGTTCGAGAATGATGCGCGTGTGGAATGCGGTGCCTTCGATGGCGGCGAATAACTCGTCCTGCGCGGTATGGACGAGATTCCAGCCCAAGCGTGACGCCGCCGAGCTCCGCATTCACCAGCACGGTGCGGTCGCCGTTGTCCCAGCTCAGGCGCAGCAGGCCGGTTTGGCCGGCACGATAGCGCTCCAGCCCTTGCGAAAGCTCCTGCACCTTCGTGCCGGCACGCCGCGCGATGGCTTCAAAGATGTCTCCGGTTGCGGAGAGCCCCGCCTCGACGCCGGTGTATGCAGGATGCACGCTCCCCGGCACGACGCCACAGACGCCGGGAACCAGCGTCGTGCGCTTCTCCATCGCGATGATGCAGGTGGACGTGCCGACCACATTCACCACGTCGCCTTCGCGGCAGCCGGCGCCGATGGCGTCCCAGTGCGCATCGAAGGCACCCACGGGAATCGGAATTCCCGCGCGCAGACCGAGCGCGTCGGCCCACTCTGCCGAGAGATGGCCAGCGATGTGATCGGAGGTGAGGTACTCGCCTGCGAGCTTTTCGCGCACTCCATCGAAGAGCGGATCGACTTTGGAGAGGAAGGCCTGCGATGGCAGGCCATCCCACTTCGGGTTCCACATCCACTTGTGGCCCATGGCGCAGGCGCTGCGCTTCACCTGCTTCGGATCGGTGATGCCGCAGAGCGTTGCGGCGACCATGTCGCAGTGTTCGAAGGCGCTGGCAAAGGCGGCGCGCTTGTCCGGATTGTGGCGCAGGAAGTGCAGCAGCTTGGCGAAGCCCCACTCGTGCGAATAGACGCCGCCGCACCACTCAATCGCCTCGAGCTTTTCGGCATGAGCCAGCGCGGTGATCTGCTGCGCCTCTTTCTTCGCGCGATGATCGCACCACAGGTAGTACTCGGAGAGTGGCTGCATCCCGGCGTCGACCGGCACGACGCTCGATCCGGTGGTGTCGAGCGCCAGCGCGACGACATCGCCGCCACGGACCGCGGTTTGCTCGAGCGCTGCGCGCATGGCTTTGACCAGCGCATCCATCTGGTCGTCGTGCGACTGCGTGGCGTAGTCGGGGTCGTCGCGGCGGCGATGCAGCGGATATTCCGCCGTCGCGGTGCCGAGGCGTCCGCGCATTTTGCCGCTGAGTGTCGCGATCGCTGTCGAGCAGCGTGACGCGCACGCTCAGAGTGCCGAAGTCTACACCTGCAACGATGGGCACGTCGATCTAGGCCTCCGGCTGATTGTGGTAGTACATCTCCCAGCCGAGGTAGCGGACGGCGGCCTCGTAGACCGCGCTCGCCGTCTGCGAGAAGTTCGCCGCGACGTGATGCTCGAAGCCCTGCTCGCAGATGTAGCGCAGCAGCTTCTGCAGCTTCGGAATATAGGCGACGCCTGCGCCGCCGAAGGTCTCCAGCGGATCCTTCGTAAATTCGCCTTCGCCGACATAACCGCGGATGCGGCCAGTGGAAGTCATCGGTGGAGAAGCGCGCGAAGCTCATCGCGCCAGCCTTCACGCGGCCCACGCAGGTGCCGAAGGTGTTCTCCTTGCCCACCGTGCCGGCGATGATGGCCTGGAAGTCCATGATGACGTCTTCAAAGAAGTGCTTCGGCAGATTGGAGCAGTGGAAGCAGACGCACTTGTCCGGATCGCTGCCGTAGTTGTTGTTCCAGTCGAGCAGCGCGCTGGGCGTCTCGCTGGCCAGCGCGAGCGCGTGCATGCCCATCACGCCGCAGACGTCGACTTCGCACGCGGAGGCGAAGAGGTTCTCGCTCATCATGCTCATCACCGTGCAGGGCACCACGCCGAAGTACTCCTCCATCGACGTCCAGCACTGGATCGCGGAGATGGTGCAGTAGGTCTCCTTCATCCAGCCTTCGATCACCGCGCCGAGCTTGGACATCTTCAAGAGCGCGGCCTCGGGGATGTTGTTGGTGGAGACGTACTTCTTGATGGCGGTGAGCTTGGCCTGGACGGCGTCGTCCGCGTCCTTCAGCCGGTCGATGCGGCCGAAGACCTCGGACAGATCGAGGGGTTCTACGGAGATGCCGGAGCGTTCGAGCAGCTTCTCCGAATAGCGAACGGTATTGAAGGCGGCCGGACGCGCGCCAATGGAGCCGATGCGCAGATTGCGGAAGCCGCGGACGATGCGGCAGACCGCTGTGAACCAGGCGAGGTCCTTCGCGAAGCTCTCGGAGTTGGGCGCCGAGGTGTGCAGCGAGGTGATGGAGTACGGGATGCCGTACTGCTTCATGTTGTTGCAGGCCGACATCTTGCCGCAGAAGCTATCGCGGCGATCGGAGATCTTCATGTCGTCGGTGCGGTCGGGCGTCGCCTGCACCAGCACCGGCACCTGCAGCGTGGAGTGGCGGATGGCATCGACGATGCCGCGCTCCTCGCCGAAGTTCGGGAGCGTGACGAGGATGCCGTCGATCTCGTCGCGATGCTTGCGGAAGAGCTCCGCGCAACGGCGCGCTTCATCCGGAGTCTCTACCGCGCCGAACTTTGACTGCTCCGGCGTCAGCGCGATGACGCGGATGCCCGCCTTTTCAAGCACGCCGATCATCGCCTCTCTGCCTTCCTTGGCGAGGTGGTCGGGGAAGAAACCACGATTTCCAACAATCAAAGCGAGCGTTATCAGTTTTGGCATATTCCGAACCAGATCTTTCTTCTTACTACGACTCAATATATGGAGTGGCACCCGTCAGGAGTGGCCGGGACGCTAACGTCGCGGCCAAAACTTGATGGTATAGAAGCCACCGGATATGGCGAGCAGCGCCCCCCACCATATGGGAGCGTGCAGTTGCGACAGCACTGGAGGATGCGCGAGCGGATGGCTCAGCTCCCAGAGCCCGGCCGCGAGTATGATTGATTCCGTAAGCGAGCAGCATGATGCCCGCGAAGAACCAGATCGACATTGTTGCGCGCATGTGGCTGCATATCCTTTACCAGAAGATGATGTTCAGCGCGAGAAACACGACGAAGACGACCGAGGCCCAAACGATGGGTTTTTGATACCAGAGGTCGTCGTGTTCCTTCGGAATGGGGGAGGCGCCATAGACCAGGCCGGCGAGTTCGGCGACCGGCCGCGGCCGGGTAAGCGAGACTCACCACAATAGTAACAACGACGCATACGATCCATGCCCAGAGCGCGCGGTAGATATTTTCCGCCATGTCCTTGGCATCGGGCGAGAGCGCCACGTAGCGGAGCGCCGCAGGGTCCACGCGAACCCAACCCCACAGGCTGATGGAGGTCACGGTACCCGACAGCAGTCCCCAGAAACCGCCCTGCTTCGTAGCGCGCGTCCAGAGCATGCCCAGGATCACGGTGCCGAAGAGCGGCGCTATGAAGAAGCTGAAGAGCTGCTGGACGTAGTCCATGATGCTGGCGGCATGCTGCACCAGATACGCCGTACCGACAGACACGAGCACGCCGACAAAGCGTGGACCATCGGCCCATCGCGACGTAGTGGCGTCGGTTGCCTTCTTGTTCAGGAAGGCGCCGTAGAGGTCATAGGTCCAGACTGTCGAAAATGCGCTGACGTTGCCGGCCATGCCCGACATGAAGCCGGCGATCAGCGCCGTGACGCCCAGGCCCAGCAATCCGGGCCCGCAGTAGCGCACCAGCATCAGCGGCAACACCTCGTTGTAGCTGTGCATGTGGCTCGCGACCGCCTGCGACTCGCCGACCAGATGGAATGGCAGCACGGAGAGCGCAAGCAAGCCGGGCAGGATCACAATGAATGGCACCGCCATCTTGAAGGCGGCGCCGATGATGGGCGCCATGCGAGCGGAGCGAATGTTGTCCGCGGAGAGGACGCGCTGGACAACCAGGAAGTCGGTGGTCCAATAGCCGAAGCTGATCACGAAGCCGAGGCCAAAGACGATGCCCGTCCAGTGCACGCCCATGGGATTCGAATTGAAGTGGCCGAGAGTGGACCATAGATGCACATAGTCGGTGCGGCCCAGATTGGTGGCAATCTGGTGACGCAGATTGGTCCAGCCACCCACCTCGACCAGACCGAGGATGGGGACAATTGCGGCTCCGACCCAGATAAGAATGAACTGAAGCACCTCGTTGAAGATGGCGGAGCGAAGTCCGCCGAGTGCTACATAGAGAGCGACGGTGATCGAAGAGACCCAGATGGAGAAGTTCAGGTTCCAGCCCAGAACGACCTTCATCACCAGCGCCATCGAATACATGTTGATGCCGCTCATCAGCATGGTCATGAAGGCAAAGCTGATCGCGGATAGGGCGCGCGTGGCATCGCCATAGCGCAGGTGCAGGTAGCCGGGGACAGAGTGGGTCTTCGAGATGTAATAGAAGGGCATCATCACGATGCCGAGGAAAAGCATCGCCGGGATGGCGCCGATCCAGTACCAGTGCGTTGCGAGAATGCCGTACTGATAGGCCGCTCCGGCCCAGCCCATGAGCTCGAGCGAGCCAAGATTGGCCGAAACAAAGCTCAATCCGGCGATCCAGGCCGTCATCTCCCGGCCGGCCATGAAGAACTCTTCGCTGGTGTTCGAGGAGCCCTTCAGGTAAAAGCCGATGAAGATAACGATGCCGAAGTAGATGGCGATGACCAGGATGTCAACGGAGTCGAGGCGCGCCAGCGACTGGCCGGCACCCTGCGCAGCCGCAAAGACGAGAGCGAGTTGTGACAGCATGCTAGTGGGCATAGCGAGACGGAGTGCGATCAGATGCTTCTCCTGTCCATAGGTCTTGCCGGCGCCATGCTTGCGAAAGTAGTGGCGATCCAACAGATGTTGCGCCACACCGCGGCAGGACGCATTGAGGGTCGCTGTGTAGTAGGCCATGCGCGCGACGGCTTCGAGAATCACTGCATGGTGCGCGGCGTCGGCCGGCGTCCTTCCCCAGCAGAACGGCGCGTGGCCAGCGACCAGCACCGCCGGCATGTCGAGCGGGTCTATTGGATCTGTGGCGTGGGTAAAGCGGCGCACGATGGCGTGGCCGGTGTTCGACACGTAATCGCCGCCTACCTCATCGGCGGTCAGCTCTTCGGTCACGGGAACCGGGCCGTGAAAATAGTCGGCATGGGTGGTGCCGTATGCGGGAATCTCCCGTCCCGCCTGCGCCCATGCGGTGGCAAATTCGGAATGGGTGTGGACGACACCGCCGATTGCAGGAAAGGCACGATAGAGCAACAGATGCGTCGCCAAGTCGGATGAGGGCCGCAATGTGCCTTCGACAACCGTTCCATCGAGATCGGTCAAAACCAGATCGGCAGGCTTCAGCTCTTCATAAGGCACGCCGCTCGGCTTGATCGCCACCAGTCCGCTTTTCCGGTCCATGCCGCTCGCGTTGCCGAAGGTGTAAAGGATCAATCCTCGGCGAACCAGTTCGAGGTTGGCCTCCAGTACAGCGGAGCGGAGGGCTTCCAGGCGCATAGGAAATCCTTGCGGGAGATTGGCGGCGCGGTCGAATGCAAGCGAGCCGCGCGGAGCAGTATCGCACAGCGGAGATACGGAAAGAAACGTTTTCCCCTAGGCGGGACTGCGTAAATTGCGACGACGCCGCCAAGGTTGCAACCGTGCAGCCTCTATACTCGTCCCCATGCAGAAGCGTGCAAAAACGGAAAAGCCGCGCGCCCGGATGGACATCCGCGACGTAGCGCGCCGGGCCGGCGTCTCCATTTCAACAGTCTCTCGCGTGACGAACAGCAAAGGCACGGTGAACCGTGAGATGGCAGAGCGAGTCTGGCGGGCCGTCCGGGAACTCAACTACCTGCCAGATCCGCAGGCGCGTGCCCTGGTCTCCGGCCGCAGCCACATTGTCGGTCTCATGGTTACGGAGATCACCAATCCATTCTTCCCGGAGCTGATCCAGTGCTTCGAGCAATTGGCCGTCGAAAACGGATATGAGGTCCTGCTTGCTTCTACGCCGAATGATGCGGCCAGCATCGCGATGTCGGTGCGGCGCATGTTGCAACGCAAGGTCGATGGGGTCGCAGTGATGATGTTCGGCCGCGAGGCACCCATCCTGGAAGAGCTGGCCACGCATGCTGTGCCGCTCGTGGTGATGGATGGCGCTCCAGCCTTTCCCAAGATCGACGCGGTGCGCGTGAATTACGACGAGGGGATACGGCAGGCGGTTGCGCACCTTGTGGATTTGGGGCATCAGGCGATCGCCTTTGTCAGCGGTCCTTTGGAGCAGGCGTCAGCCCGGTTCCGACGCGATGCCTTTGAGAAAGCCATGCGCTCGTGCCAGTTGAAACTGCGCTCCGAACTGGTGATCGAAGGAGACCACACCCTGGAGGGCGGCATGGCCGCGATGACGAAGCTCCTCGCGCGAGCCAATCCGCCGACGGCGGTCGTCTGTTCCAACGACCTCACCGCAATCGGTGTGCTGCATTGCCTCTTCGAAGCAGGCAAACAGGCGCCCGGCGACCTTTCCGTCATCGGCTTCGACGATGTGCAGATCGCCCAGTTCATGCTGCCGCCGCTGACCACGGTGCGAATGTCCTGCGCCGATATAGCGCAGGTCGCCTTCGCCACGCTTCGTCATCGCATTGAGCCCGGCTTCGCGCGGCATATCGCGCGTCCTGTAGAGACCAGCCTGATCGTTCGCCAGAGCACCGCGGCCCCGCAGGGCGAACGTCCAGCTCCCGCGCGGCATAAACGACCATCCGAATGATGTCGGATGGATATCGCGGGAGTTTTCTCCGTGCACACGCGCACAGAAGAGAGAGAACGCGGCGGTCCGCCGCGAGCGGATGACCGCTCTGCGACAGCGCAAATTTGATGTGATTCGAACGAATGTTGGGTTTGGTTGCCCCCCAGGGATTCGAACCCCGATAGGCTGCTCCAGAGGCAGCTGTCCTACCATTGAACGAGGGGGCAATACAGGCTAGAGCGGGCTCGTCAGCGCGCCTTCATGATCATAAGTGCAGCGGCGCCGGCGGTCAATTCTGACCCTTTCGTTGCAGCTTCTTAAGGGATCTAAACAAAAGCGGGCATCTGTTTCGATTACAATCACGAGCAGGCGTGGAGATACTTCTCAATTGCGTGTGGCTGGTGCTGGGGCTGTCGCTGATTTCAGCCTGGTCGACGCACGCGTGGCGCACCCGCACCTGTGAACCCGATGAAGTTCTGCCATCGCGCCGGCTGCAGTTCACGGCGCTCCTGCTGCTGGTCATCCTGCTCTTCCCGGTGATCTCGGTCACCGACGACATCGCCATGTGCACGGCTCCGCGCGACGCCGAGCGCGCCCTTCGCCTTCACGATTCTTTTGACGGCTCCCAGCCTGCACAGGCCCTCCTGCCGTCCACTATGGCGTGGATGGATGTCTTCGCCGATCCCCTGCGCAAAGGGCCAAGCCGCCCAGTCGAAGAAGAAGCCAATGTGATGGTGCAACTGGCGGTAACGCGGTTGCCGATCGACTCGCGCCCACCGCCGGTTGCACTCTAAGCGAGAGCGCAGCGGCGGTCCATGTTCCGACGCGCCGTCCACCCACGATTTCGTTATCACGACATTTCTAACCTGCGGCACGGCCGCGGCAATGGTCGCCTTTAGAGGTACATTTGTTCGAAGCTCAAGCGAATTCCCCACTCGCATGCCAGCGGGCGGGCAGCGTCCTCTCCCTGGCAAGACGATCGGGCCTGGCGCTTCTGCTGCTCACCAGTGGCGCATGTCTCGCACAAACTCCCGCTCCGCTCACCATGCAGCAGGCAGTCGATCTCGCCCGCGTGCAGAATCCTTCCCTGCTTGCGACGGATGCTCACGTGACGGCGACCAAAGCGTCGGAGATCACAGCCGGGCTTCGCGTCAATCCGAGCTTCAACTTCAATGGCTCTGATGTATCGCTCGCAGCCAATTCAAACAATCCCTACTTCTACTCCGCGCAGGTTTCGCGCCTCTTCGAGCGCGGGCAGAAGCGCCGCTGGCGGCTGGATGTCGCCCATTCGACCACTGACGTGACGCGGAGCCAGTATGTCGACCAGCAGCGCCAGGTTGAGCTGGCCGTAAAAACCGCGTTTACCCAAATGCTGGGCGCGAAAGGCGCCTTCAATCTGGCACAGCAGAACCTGGATGACTACCGCAAGACGATCGATCTGAGCCGCGAGCGGCTGCGGGCCGGCGACATCAGCGCCACCGACTTCAAGCGTCTGGATCTGCAACTGGCGCAGTTCGAATCCGATTACGACAACGCACACACCAATCTCGTTCAGGCCTCTCTGCAGTTGCAGACATTGCTTGGCTACGACCGTCCTCGCCCGGGCTTCGACATCACCGGCTTGCTCGATCCTCCAGCTATCACCGCGACACTCCCCGATACCGAACAGAAAGCGCTGCAGGCGCGTCCGGATTACCTCGCTGCGCAGCAGTCGGTGCATCTGGCAGACGCAAATGTGAAACTCGCATCCGCCGAAGGCACGACCGATCCTACCCTCGAAGGCGAGTACGATCGCGCCGGGACGGCGAACTCTGCCGGCTTCCAGATCGGGATTCCACTCCGCATCTTCGATCGCAATCAAGGCGAGAAAGCCCGCACCAAGTACGAAGCGCAGGCCAGCCGGTTTGCGGAAACCGCCGCGCGGAACCAGGTCGTCTCCGACGTGGACCAGGCCTGGGCGGGTTATGAAGATGCTCTTTCGCTGGCCCGCCGCTACAACGGCCATTACCTGCAGGAAGCACATGAAGTGCGCGACAACCTGGAATACAGCTATCGGCATGGCGGCACCACGCTGCTCGATTACCTGAGTGCCTTGCAGGACTTCCGGCAGGTGAACCTGGACGCCTTGAACGCGAACATGCAGGTTTGGCTCAGCCTGCATCAAGTCAGCTTTGCCGCCGCTACGGAGATCGTCCCATGAGAGCTTTGCGCGTCTGTTCCCTTCTCTTCACTGCCATCGCGTTCCTGCTTGGTCACCGGCTGCGCAGGGCACAAGCAGGCCGATGCGTCCGACACGCCGGCTCCTCAGTACCGGGTCCTTGACACGGTGACTGCGCACATCCAGCCGGTGCACGATCAACTGACGCTGGCGGCGCGCATTCAGGAAAATCCGACGACGGTGGTGCATATCTATCCGCCGATCAGCGGACGCGTCCTCGCCCTCAAGGTGCTCCCGGGGCAGGAGGTTGCGAAGGGCCAGATCGTCGGCATGTTGCAGAGCACCGACCTGCAACAGGCCCGGTCGGATTATGAGAAGGCCAAGATCGAAGCGGCCCGCTCCGACCTGCAATTGGATCGCGGGAAGGACCTGCTGCAACACGAGGTCATGGCGCAGAAGGATTACGACGACCTCAACGCCGTGGATGAGGCAGCGCACGCCGAACTCTCCCGTGCTCTGGAGACGCTGAAGATCCTTGGCTATAAGGCATCGGACACGTCCGATCTGGTCGCCATCCGGTCGCCCATCGACGGAGTTGTGCTGGACGTGAACACCGCCAGCGGGGAGTTGCAACGCTCGCTCGACAACGCAACCTCGATTGCAACCATTGCGAACATCAACAACGTCTGGGTGGTCGCTGACCTGTACCCGCGCGATGTTCAGTCGGTCCGGCGCGGTCAGACGGTCGAGGTGCGGGTCAACGGCTACCCCGATAGCGTATTCCACGGCGTGGTCGACAACATTTCCGACGCGGTGGATCCGCAGAGCCTCACCCTCAAGGTGCGGGTGGTGCTGCCCAATCCTCATCATCGGCTCAAACCGCAGATGTACGCCACCGTTTCGGTTACAGATAGAAGCCGCAACGCGATTGTGGTGCCCGCGACCGCGGTCATCCGGGATGGCGTCACCACCTATGTATTTGTACAGACGGGCGAGAACAAATACGTCCGCCGCGATGTACAGGTAGGCGATGCTCGCGACACCACCGTGGAAATCACTGGCGGCCTGAACGAGGGCGACCGCGTGATCAGCACCGGCGCAGAACTGCTGCGTGGCGCGGGGTCGGAATAGCCATGCAGGGATTCACACGCGCACTGCTGCAGTACCGCACCATCGTCCTGATCCTGTTCCTCGTGGCGCTGGCTGCGGGCAGCTTCGCGTTTTCGCAGCTCGACATCGAGGCCTATCCCGACCCCTCCCCGCCGATGGTCGAGTTCATCACGCAGAATCCGGCATGGTCCGCGGAGGAGATGGAGCAGCAGGTCACCATCCCCGTCGAAGCCGTGCTGAACGGCACGCCGAAGCTGACCGAGATCCGTTCGATCAGCATCTTCGGGCTGAGCGATGTCAAGCTCTACTTTGATTTCAACTCCTCCTACTTCATCGACCGCCAGGAGGCGCTCAATCGGCTAGAGTCGCTCACGCTGCCCAACAATCTTCAGCCCCAGCTCTCACCCGAATCGCCGGTCGGTGAGATCTATCGCTATCAACTCATCGGCCCTAGCTACAGCCTGAACGAGCTGAAGGCGGAGCAGGACTGGTTCGTCGTTCGGCAAATCAAGTCCGTACCGGGAGTTATCGACGTCGCGACCTTCGGCGGAACCACGCGTCAATACCGGGCCGAGATCGACCCAAACCATTTGCTGGCCATGGGCGTCACCATGACCCAGGTGGTCAATGCCATCCAGAACAGCAATGCCAACGCCGGCGGCAACTACCTGACCATGGGCACCCAAAGCGTGAACGTACGCGGTATCGGGCTGCTGAAATCACTCGCCGACATGAACAATATTGTCGTAGCCGAGCACAACGGCACGCCGATCCTGCTGCGCGACGTGGCCACTGTGAAAGAGGGTCACCAACCGAGACTGGGCAAGGTCGGCTTCAACGAAAACCCGGACATCGTGGAAGGCATTGTGCTGCTGCAGAAGGGCGAGCAATCCCTGCCTGCGCTGAAAGCGCTGCGTAAAAAGATCGACGAGCTCAATTCCGGCAACCTGCTGCCGCCCGGAATGCAGATCAAGACCATCTACGACCGCAGCAAACTGGTGAATCGCACGACGGAAACGGTGCTGCACATCGTGATGATGGGCATGGTCCTGGTCACCATCGTGCTCTTCGTCACGCTGGGTGACGTGCGCATCACCACCATCGCTGCTCTTACCATTCCCTTCGCCCTACTTTTCGCCTTCAGCCTGATGGTGCTGGAGGGCAGCTCAGCCAATCTCATCTCCATCGGCGCCATCGACTTCGGCATTCTGGTGGACGCATCGATCATCATTCTCGAAAATGTCTTCCGCAAGCTGAGCCGGCGCCGGCAGGGTGAAACGCTGTCGGATGTGATCGTGGCCGGGGTGGGTGAGGGCTCGCGGCCCGTCATCTTCGCCACGCTCATCATTCTGGTCTCGTTCATTCCGCTCTTCACCATGCAGGGAGTGCCGGGGAAGATCTTTGCTCCCATGTCGCAGGCATATGGCTTTGCACTGATTGGCGCACTGCTCTATGCATTTCTCTTCGCTCCAGTCCTGTGTTTTCTCTCCTCGCCGAAGAACGTCTCGGGTAAAGATACTTACCTGATCGCGAACGTACGCCGCCTTTATGAAAAGGCCTTGCGCTTTACGTTGAAGAGCTCCCTTCTGGTCTGGATCGTCGCGCTGGTTCTTCTGGCGGGTGCGGCCTTCGCCTTCACGCAGATCGGCGGTGAGTTCATGCCGGCGCTGGAAGAAGGCAACCTGTGGATTCGTGCGACGACGCAGCAGGATATGGCCTTCCCGCAGTCAGCGGACCTTGCCGACCAGCTTCGCAGTGTGTTGCGCAGCTTTCCCGAGGTGACGCAGTGCCTGTCGCAGATGGGCCGCCCTGACGACGGTACCGACGTCAGCACCTTCAACAACATCGAGTTCCTCGCGGAGCTGAAGCCTGCCGACGAATGGCGCCCTCAATTTCACGGCAAAAAAGAACAACTCATCGCCGCAATTCAAAAGAAGTTTCAGCATTACCCCGGCATCGATTTCAACTTCTCGCAAAACATCCAGGACAACGTGGAAGAGGCGATGTCCGGTGTGAAGGGTGAAAACTCCCTGAAGCTCTTCGGCGATGACTTCGACACGCTCACCACCACAGCGAACAAGATCTATCAGCTGATGACCAAGGTGAAGGGCGTCACGGACGTTGGAGTCTTTGACGTTGGCGGTCAGCCGAGTCTGCTCATCTCCATCAACCGCGCAGAGGCCGCGCGCTACGGAATTGCCGCGGCGGATATCAACAATGCCGTGCAGGCGGCTGTCGGCGGAGCCGCTGTCACGCAGATCATCGAAGGCGAGCGCCGCTTCGATTTCGCGGTTCGCTTCAGTCCGGAGTTCCGTGACACACCGGAGGCCATCCGTAAGATTCTGCTGCCTACGCCGGACGGTAATCAGATTCCGCTCGGCAACGTGGCCAATGTCGCGCTGCATAACGGCGCTTTCATGATCTATCGCGAGGGCGGACGGCGCTACATTCCCATCAAGTTCAGTGTGCGTGGCCGCGATCTGCAGAGCACCATTGAAGAACTGAAGAGCGTTCTTGCCCGCGAAGTGAAGCTGCCCTCGGGCTACGAGTACACCTGGGCCGGCGAGTACGACAGCCTGCAGAAGGAGCTGCACCGCCTCGCTTTCATCGTGCCCATCTCGCTGCTCATGGTGCTGCTGCTGCTCTACCTGCTCTTCCAATCTTTCCGGGACGCACTGATCGTGCTGGCAACGCTTCCGTTTGGCGCCATCGGCGGCATCTTTACTCTCGTGCTCACCCATACCTCGTTCAGCATTTCGGCGGCGGTGGGTTTCACTTCGCTGCTCGGCCTGAACACGCTGTGCACGGTGGTCTTCCTGACCGGGCTGCGCCATCAGCAACACGATCACGGCCGCGAGCGTGGCGTCTTCCTCGGGGCGATCGACGAGATGCGCCCCATCGTCATGGCCTGCATGGCAGCCGGTCTCGGATTGTTGCCCGCGGCGATCGCCTCCGGCATCGGTTCGCAGACGCAAAAGCCGCTGGCGCGGGTGGTGGTCGGCGGTACTGTCACGACGGTGTTTGCCGTCCTCTTTCTGGTACCGCTCATGGCGCGGAAGTGGGCGCCGGTGGACCGCAATCCGGACCGCGGCACCGACGACGAGGATGGTGGAGACATTCCGCCGGAGGGTGGACCACCCAGCCCCATCGAATTGGGAAAGCTACTCCTCTCGCAGCACTTCCAGCGGCCGCTGGCCGAGAATCCTGATACTGACGAGCCACCCGGTAAAGACGGCTAACAAGGCTGTGCCGGCCGCAGAGGCGATGCCAGCCTTCCACTGGACGCGGTAGGCCACATCGAGCCGGTGCAGCAGAATGAAAGTGAGAAGGTTGGCGAAGATCACGCCCACCACTCCTGCAAGCAGGCCGAGCACGGTAAACTCCACGCCGAAGACGGCAGCAATGCGCGTGCGGCGCGCTCCCAGCGTCTTCAACACCACCACCTCACGAATGCGGCGGAAACGTGTGCTGGCTACGCTCGAGGCCAGAATCACCAGCCCGGAGAGGATGGAAAACGCTGCGAGGAACCGCACGATAAGCGTCACCTGGTGGACGACGCCTGCCACGGTATCCAGCAGGTCGGCAATGTTGATGACGGTCACGGTGGGGTAAGCAGCAAAGAGCGCGCGCTGCATCTGCGGGATCTGCGCAGTATCCACATGCACGGCGCCATACCAGACCACCGGCAGATGAGCCAGGGAGTGCTGGGAAAGAACGAACTCGCTGCGGGCGAAGACATGCTGACCGTCATTCGCATAGAGCGCAGCCACGGTGACCGGAATGCGCCGTTCCTGCGCGATGAACACCATGGTCGAGCCCACGCTCACATGCATCCTTCTGGCGAGGCCTTCACTGACCGCGACTTTTCCTTCCACTCCCGGCAGCCACCACGCGCCCGCGTGCACCTTTATCCCTACAGGCACGGTGTCCGACCAGGTGAGGCTGACCGATTGCAGCAGGTGCCGCGGCACCTTCTCGTCCTTCAGTGGATCGCCGGTCTTTCCATTGACTTCCAGCAGCCGCGCCGCGACCAGGGGCAGCCGCTCCATGGCGCCATGCACACCCGGCTGTTTCGCGATCAGCGAAGACACACCCTCCAGTTCGTCCGTCGCGATATCGATGAGGAAGATGTTGGGCAGGCCTTTGCCGAGCGTCTCCTGCAAATCACGTAATACGGCGTTCTGCATCAGAAACACGGTGAGGATCAGCATGATGCCTGCGCCCAGTGCGGTAAGCACCGCAATCGACTGGTTCCCCGGCCGGTAAAGATTCGACAGTCCATGACGCACGGCAGAAGGCAAGCTGAGCCGCGTGCGCGCAAGCCCACTCCGCAAGAGGCGCAGCAGGGTTCGCGCCAGGAGCGTAATGAAGAGCAGGAGCGTGACCAGCGCAACCGTGAACCACGTCGCCACCGTGAGCGAGCTGGTGAGCCCCGCGGCAATGCCAGCCAGCGCTAGCAGGATGACGGCAGTCGTGATCCATTGCACGCGGCGCCGCTGCCACCGCTCCGCGAGCGTTGTCTCGGGCTGCGTTTCTACCTGGCGGCGCAGCACGAGGCTCGGCTTCACGTGACGGATATCGAGCAGTGGCGGCAGGCAGAAGAGCAGCGTGGTAAGCATGCCGGTGCCTAGCCCGGCCAGCCCCGCGCGAATGGGCAGGTGCAGCGTCGTCTCGATCGGCAGCAACTTCGCGGCCAGCAATGGAATTGTCCACTCCACGCCGAAGCCAGCTACCACCCCAACGAGACCACCGGCCAGCCCAAGGAGCAACGTCTGCAAAAGATAGATACGCAGAATGTCAGAGGAGCGAGCGCCAATGGACTTCATGGTCGCCAGAATGTCCATGCGCTGCTCCAGATGCGCGCGCATGGACATCGCTACGCCGATCGCACCCAACACCATCGCCACCAGACAGATCAGGCTCAGCATGCTGCTCGCCCGATCCAGACCCCGCGTCAGCGCCGGATTCGCCTCGCGAAAATCCGTCACCTGCGCCTCAGGAAGAATCTTCTCCACTTGCGTATGCAGATCTTTGACGTCGGTGGTTTTTGGATCGAGCCGCATCAGGAAGCGCTCTCCGGCGCGGCTGCCCGGCTGCAGCAGCCCGCTCGCCGCCAGGCCCTGCCGCGTGATCAATACGCGCGGCCCGATGCCCATGCTGGAATTCATGCGGTCCGGCTCGCGCTCGATAACGCCAGCGATGCGAAATGTGCTGTTGCCTACCTTCAGCGAGTCGCCAATGCGCGCACGTAAACGGATCAGCAGATCGTCGCCCACCAGAACGGTTTGCGGAGTCAGGTCCTGGCGCAGCGTGCCCGCAGGTCGAAGCTTGTATGCGCCATAAAAGGGATACTGCGATGGATCGACCGCCTTCAGCGAAACCAGCAGCGGGATTGGATCCGACGGCGTTGACGCCATGGACACCATCTCGGTCACCTGGGTGCGCTCCACACCGTGCAGAGCGTCTAGATCGGCAGTTTCCTTCGCGGAAGGCTGGCGGAACATGCGGGCGGAAACGTCCGCTGCCATGATGGTGCGCGCCTGTCCCAGCAGCGTCTTCTGGAAGGAGTCGGTGAAGCCGCGCACGCCGGTCAGCGCGGCTACGCCAATCGCCACCGACACAATCACGAATAAGAACTTCGCCGGTGCTGCCTCAAACTCGCGCCATGCGATACGCAAGGCAGCATCCCAGCTGAGGGCGTGTCCCGTTGCCCTACTTGTGGCGCCATTCACAGATGCGCCCCCGCTACGGCTGAAGGCTCCGTGGCAAGCCGGTCTTCGATGACCAGGCCGTCACGCAAGATGATGCGCCGTTCCGCTCGCGCCGAGACCTGCGGATCGTGGGTCACCATCACCAGTGTCGCGCGGCTCTCGCGATGACGCTGGAGCAACAAGTTCAGCACATGCTCGCCATTCTGCGAGTCGAGATTGCCGGTCGGCTCGTCCGCCAGGACGATCGGCGGCTCCAGCATGAAGGCGCGAGCCAGCGCGACGCGCTGCTGCTCACCGCCGGAGAGTTGCACAGGATAGTGATGGCGGCGATCCGCCAGCCCCACACTGTCCAGCAGCTCCGTGGCGCGGGCGCGTCCGTTGCCCAAGCCATTGGAAGATCCGTTGAGCTCAAAGGGCAGCAGCACATTTTCAAGTGCCGTCAGCATGGGGATGAGTTGGTAGGACTGGAAGACAAAGCCAAGCTTCCTGCCGCGAATCTCGGCTAACTCGTCTTCGTTCATATGCGAGATCGGCGTTCCATCCAGGATGACCTCGCCCTCGGTGGGGGCGTCCAGACCCGCCAGCAGCCCCAACAGCGTGCTCTTGCCGCTGCCCGAAGCGCCCATGATCGCGGCAAACTGCCCTCCGGGAATCGTGAGGTCGATGCCGCGCAGAATCTCCACCAGGTTGGTGCCGTTGTGAATCGACTTCTTCAAGCCCCGCACTTCGATCATGCTGCCCCTTTGCGTCTCGTGCCTGCGTACTGCCGGTCGTCTGCTGCTGGATTGCCATCTGCGCTAAATTGCCATCTGCTGCTAAATTGAACGTGTGATGCACCCTCGCAGTTCCCGGCCAAGATTTTGCTTTGGACTTTCCCTTGGGCTTTCCCTCGCCGCTGCACTTGCAGTTGCCATCGCCGGCTGTAAGGGCAAGCCGGCGCCGGAACCCGCTGCGACGCCGTCTGCCGCTGTCTCGCCGCAGCCGCGCGCCGGCCCCCGCACCTCCGGCTAAAGACGATCGCCCGGTCATCGTCGCCTTTGGCGACAGCCTGACTGCAGGCTACGGCACAGACGCCGGAAATAGTTATCCTGATTTTCTGGAACAGGATCTCAACGCCAAAGGCTTTCACTACCACGTGATCAATGCCGGCGTCAGCGGCAACACCACCAAAGATGGTCTGGACCGGCTGGACGATGTAGTTTCCCTGAAGCCCGCTGTGGTCATCGTTGCCTTCGGCGGCAATGATGGCCTCCGTGGTCTGCCCATCGACAGTACGCGCAAAAATCTCGACCAGATCGTCTCCACACTGCAACGCGCCGGTATCAAAATTGTGCTCGGCGGCATCACGCTGCCACCCAACTATGGCGCGGACTACATCCACCAGTTCAACCAGACCTACGCGTTGCTGGCCAAGCAATATCATGTGCCGCTGCTTTCCTTCCTGCTTCAGGATGTGTACGGCACCGCCGGCAGCATGCAGGCTGATGGCATCCATGCCACAGCGCAGGGGAATCAACAGGTGGCGCGTAATCTGCTGCCGCTGGTCATACCGCTGCTGCATAAGAATTAGACGCGCAGCGTCACCCGATCACTGTCATCCAATCACTACGAGCGGTTGAAAGAGCGTGCCGGCGACCCGTTGCGCGATACCGATGAGCTCGTGCCGGCTCGCGAATACCTTGACGCGCGGGGCGGCGGAAAAGTCTGCGAGGTTGCACAGCGCGCCATTTCGCATACGGCCTGCCGTGTGGGCATCCGCTGTGGTTGCCGGAAACTCCGGCAGCAGCGTGCGCGGGTGCGGCAGATGCCGCTCCAGCTCCCCTGCCTCTGTCAGCGTCGCCAGTTCCTCCAGCGAGAGCGCGGCGTCGGCGCAGAATGGTCCGGCGGCAACGCGCCGCAGCGACGCCAGATGCGCGCCGCATCCCATCCGCTGGCCCAGATCGTGCGCCAGCGAGCGGATGTATCCGCCGGCGGAGACAGTCGCTCGGAACGCTGCGCTATCTCCATCGACCGAAGTGATCGCAAATTCATGGACAACGATGCGCACCGGCGCAAGCTCCACCGCCTCTCCTGCTCGCGCACGCGAATATGCCGCGCGGCCGCCAACCTTCTTCGCGCTGTATGCAGGCGGCGTCTGCAGCAGTTCACCGTTGAAGTGACTTGCGTGCCCCTTGAGCACTTCTGCATCGAGCGATACCGGCGTGGAAGGGCCGACAGGCTCGCCTTCGGCGTCGTAGGTGGTTGTCGCCTGACCGAACCGGATAGTGCCGGTGTAGGCCTTTTCCATGCGACCGAAGAACTGCGCCAGCCGCGTATAGCGGCCCAGCAGCAATGGCAGCACGCCGGTGGCCATGGGATCGAGCGTACCCAGATGCCCGATCGAACGCTCATTCACGATGCGCCGCGTGCGCGCCACCACATCGTGGGAGGTCATGCCCGCCGGCTTGTCGAGGATCAGCAGACCGTTCACTTCCCCACTATAACGGGCAGTGCACTAGAAGCTGTTGCGTCCATGGTCCCGCACCAGTGACAGGAACTCCGCTCTCGTCTTGTCTTCGAGAAAGACGCCGGACATCGACGAGGTCACGGTGGAGGAGTTCTGTTTCTCTACCCCCCGCATCATCATGCAGAGATGGCGAGCCTCCACGACCACGCCGACGCCCTGCGGCGCAATTGCCTCCTGCAAGGCGCTTGCAATCTCGCGCGTCATGCGCTCCTGCACCTGCAACCGGCGGGCGAACACATCCACCAGGCGCGGCAGTTTGCTTAGGCCCACGACCTTACCCTTGGGGATGTAGGCGATGTGCACCTTGCCGAAGAACGGCAGCATGTGATGCTCGCACAGCGAGTACATTTCGATGTCCTTCACCATCACCATCTCGTCGTAGTCGACGTCGAACAACGCGGCCCGCAGAATCTCCTGCGGATCCTGGTGATAACCCTGGGTCAGAAATGTCATCGCCTTCTCGACGCGTTCCGGCGTCTTCAGCAATCCATCGCGCGTTGGATCTTCGTCGAAGCGCTGCAGCAGCTCCCCATAGATCTGCTGCGTTGTGTAATGCTCCAGTCCGCTCGCGGCCCCATCATGATTGGGCTCCGCGCGGTTGACGGCGACATTGTGAATCGGCTGGATCGTCGCTCCCGCGTGTGCTTCTGCACGTCTCTCTTTAGCCACGCGCTGCCTCCCCCGCATATTCAAAAAAGTTATTCTCCGTCTCCTCGATCCGTATCCGGTCGAGTTTGCCGGCCGGCAGTTTACCGGCCAGCAGACGATGAATGGCCCGGCAGAGATTCTCGGTTGTCGGTACGGCCCGCTCAAAAAGTGGATCCATATTCAGGTTCATCAGATGAAATCTCCCGACCACAGAATCACCCACCAGTGCATCCAGGTCGGCCATGTTCATCACCATGCCGGTCGCTCGATCCACCGGGCCGCGCACCGAAACCTCGAGCCGATAGTTATGCCCATGTCCGTGCGGATTGTTGCACTTGCCATAGACATCACGGTTCTCCTGCGGGCTCAAAGCCTCGCAGTCCAGCCGATGGGATGCGCTGAAGTGATAGCGGCGGGTAAAGGTGACGTTCATCGTGCGCCTTCCGGTCCAAAACAGTCGGCATAAAGGTCCGGCGTCTCATAGACGCGCACCCGCTCGAGTTTTGCGCCGGGAATCTTGCCCTGCAACCGCTCCCAGGCACTCACGGCGATGTTCTCGACCGTCGGCACACGATCGCGAAACTCCGGAATCTCCAGATTCAGGTGCCGGTGGTCGTACACGTCCACCACCTGGCTGTGCATCACGTCCTTTAATTGCTTCAGGTCCACTACAAAGCCGGTCTGCGGATTCACCTCGCCCGCCACCGTCACCTCCAGGGTGTAGTTGTGGCCATGCCCATTGCGATTGGAGCACTTGCCGAAGACGCGCTGGTTCTCCGCCTCGCTCCAGGCGTCATTCCAGTAGTAGTGGGCAGCGGAGAACTCCGCCTTACGTGTAAGTAGAATCATGGATTTCCGTCGTATCTGGAGTATATGGATGTCCGGTCCGGCAGATTGGCTTCACACGCTGCAGCGGAAGCGATTCCCGCCGGGCAAACGGAGGGGGGCGGAACCCTGAAATTCGCCGTTTATGATGAGTGCAGTGAAGCATATCCGTTTCATCCTGGCCGCTTTTCTGGTCCTGACAGCCGGCTGCGACCGTGGCAGCCACCCCCGCCAGACTGGCCGCGTGGCTCCTGACTTTACCGTCATTGACGGGAACCGCAGCATCCATCTGGCCGATTATCAGGGCAAAATCGTCGTGCTGAACTTCTGGGCCTCCTGGTGCACCTATTGCGCCGCCGAATGGCCGTCTCTGGAACAACTCCAGCAGAAGATCCCCAATTTGGTTGTGCTGGCCGTTGCCTTCGACAGCAATCCCGGCGACTATCACCAATATGTCAGCGACTACCAGCTCCACAATATGACAGTCGTGCTCGATCTCGCCGACAAGTCCAACCTCGCCTTCGGAACTACCCGCCCGCCGGAGACCTACGTTATTGACCGGCGCGGAATCATCCGGCGCAAGTTCGTCGGTGCACAGGACTGGAGCAATCCGGAAATTCTGGAATACCTCCGCCGTCTGTAATCGGGCCCTGGATTGTTTCGCATCCCGAATATCCGAAAATGATCTATGATGCCGCTAAGGCATCGGTCGGCAGCTGTCGCGGGACGGGTGTCCTTACAAGATTTCCCTGCGAATCGTCGCCTCACCCCACTCTCGTACTGACCTGGCAATAGAGGGAATACTCGATGACAAATGTCGATGTCTCGTTCCGCTATGAACAGCAACCTTCTGAGGCCGCGATGTTTGCGCTGGGCAATCTCAAAGAGGTCTACGGCATCCGCCGCATTGACATCGACCAGCCGGCGAAGACCATTCGGGTGGAGTACGACGCGACCCGCCTGACCCACGCGGTCGTGGCCAACCTGCTGCGCCGCGGCGGCGTCAGCATCCTCGAAGAGGTTTCGCTGATACCCCCGCAAGACCCGGTAGAGCATCCAGATGCATCGCAGCCGCCGGCAGCCGTCAAGTAGCCGGCACCTCCCTCGGCATCCACTATGCACTTTGCTGCGTAACCCTTATAGGAATTCTGCGTCCTAACAGGTGCGATCTGAGTGGAGGACCATCATGTTCGATTCCAAACCAGCAAACAATCAGGATTCACAGCGAGTGACCCGGCGCGTCTTTCTTGCCACTGCGGTCGCAGCGGCCGGCGGCGTGGGACTGCTTGCCCTCCGGCATCCGCACCTGGCATTGGCAGCCGATGTACCACCCCACGCCTCCGGGCCAGTTGTCGTCGTCCTCTTTTCAGACAATGGGAAGCGCCTGCAGAAGACCACCATTGCGAAGGTAGTCAAGAGCACGGGCGACTGGCAGAAGCAGCTCTCCCGCAATGTCTATGACATCACGCGGCTTGCGGACACGGAGATGGCCTACTCCGGCGCCCTGTGGAACCAGCACCAACGTGGTCTCTATCGCTGCATCTGCTGCGACACGGCGGCATTCAGTTCCGATACGAAGTTCGAGTCCGGGACCGGCTGGCCCAGCTTCTGGGCGCCCATTGCCAAGGAAAACATCGTTGAGACGCAGGACAGCAGCCTGGGCATGGTGCGTACGGCGGTAAGCTGCAAGCTCTGCGACGCGCATCTCGGACATGTCTTCAACGACGGGCCGGAGCCGACCGGCCTGCGCTACTGCATGAACTCCGCGTCGCTGCGCTTCCTTCCCC
Source organism: uncultured Acidobacteriaceae bacterium (assembly GCA_963815025.1). Classification (GTDB taxonomy): domain Bacteria; phylum Acidobacteriota; class Terriglobia; order Terriglobales; family Acidobacteriaceae; genus KBS-83. Next base: position 1,473,809 of record CAWFFD010000004.1, read on the forward strand.
ACACCGCCTGAGCTTGTCCGTAAGGCGGTCCTTGCCGGACTGAGCCTAATCTTGCAGGATCCTGATCTTGCCGCGTCTTGATCTGGCCGGACCGGTTCAGACGGCTGCCTGTGCTGGCGTGCGCTCTTCCTGTCTTCGCCGCAGCAGCCAGTCCAGCGCAAAGCGGCCCGGGCCGAAGATGAGAATCAGCAGCGAGGCAAAGAGGAAGGTGTAGGGATCGGCATTGTAGAACTTGCCTGGATCCGAAAAGATCGAGTGCAGCGCTTCCATGTCCGAGCTCAAATACGCCACCATCATGTCGATCGACAGCAGCAGGCCGATAACGCGAGAGGCGAGGCCGAGGATGAGCAATATGCCGCCGACGAACTCCAGCGACGACACAAAAACCACGTTCGCTTCGGGAAACGGGATGTGGAGGCTGGCGAAAAACTGCGTCGCCTGCGGGATATGGTGGAGCCTTCCCCAGCCTGACTGCGCGAACTGCCAGCCCCAATAGAGCCGCACCAGCAGCAGCAGTAGCGACTGCAACGACGACGCGGCGCGGCGAAAGTATGCGTAGAGTCCGATACAGCGATCCGAAAATGTGCCAGCCGGCATCTAGTTGACCCGCCTTCTGGCAGCGCGCCGCGCTGCCGCTGATTTGTGGCGGCAGAACCAACCCAGTTCCGCCCAAGCGGCAAACCATGTTTGGACGCGTGTGGGTTGCTCTCGTTCCGGAATCGCCGAGGATGCAAAGGCGTGGTCGAGTGCCTCCCCAAGCGTCTTGCCTTCGTCCAGTCCGCGCAGCAGTTCGTACTCTTCGCGTTCCAGTTGCTTGTAATAGACGGAATTGTTGAAGCGATGGACGCTCAGATAGATCTCCTTGCGTTTCAGCGCCGGCACCCTGCGGCTGCGTGCGTGCTTTACCTCGGTGACTGCATTGCTGGCCACACTCTGCGAGGCCTGGCGCCGATGCACATCGATCACGAAATCGTCCACCGGATGCAGAAGCCGCAGGAGTCGCAAGTGCGGCTGCAGAGAGAGCTGCGATTCGCCATCGAGCTGGCCCAGATCGGCCAGGGTCAGCGCGCGCTCCTCGGCATTGTCGAATGCCTCGATGTACGCCCACTCCAGCCGCACGACATCGAGAGCCAGATCCAGTCTCTTTCCAGCGTGTTCGGGATGCGCACGAAGCCAGCTCTCGAGCTGCGAGCCAAGATTGCGCAGCGTGAACGACTGCGATGGATGATCCAAAAGATACGCGCGCGTGAGCTTTTCAAAGGCCGCGTCGCCGACCACTGCGGCGAGTCCGGGAAAGTCTTCTGCAAACGCCGAGATAATCCGGAACCAGTACTGGCGGTTGTAGATTTCGAGACGCTCGAACGAAGTCAGTCGGTCGTTCGGCTTGATGAAAGCCGCGGCCTCCGCCTTCATGGACCGGCCATCGCGCGTCTTCCGCTGCATGTTCTCCGTACGGGTCAGCGGTGTCATGACCGCGTCGGACATCCGGCGCTGCAGCTCCAGCAAGGTCATCGCACCGACTCCGATGGCCGCGTCTTCTCATGGAGCGCATCCTTGTGAAGCGCAGCAACTGGTGCGGCCGGCGCTTTTGCCCGCTTCAAGTAGCGGTTCGCCTTCAGCGCTTCGGCATGCACCTCGTCAAACGATGGAATGTTATCGTCCCATTCCAGCAGGGTCGCCGTCGGACCGCAGCGCTCGATGGCGCGCGCGTAGAGCGACCACACCGGATCGATCACCGGATGATCGTGCGTATCCAGAATGTATTTGCGGTACTTCGAATGCCCGGCGATGTGAATCTGCGCCACGCGGTGACTGGGCACGCTGTTGACGTAGGTCAGGGGATCGAAGGTGTGGTTCTGCGAGGACACATAGATGTTGTTCACATCCAGCAGAATGCCGCAGTCGGCCGTCTCGACGACCTCGTTGAGGAACTCCCACTCCGTCATCTCGCTCTCGTGGTATTCGGCATAGCTGCTCACGTTCTCGACGACGACAGGAATCTCGAGGAAATCCTGGACCTGGCGGATGCGCTTCGCCGTCACCTTCACCGCCTCCCAGGTATATGGGATCGGCAACAGATCATGGGTATAACGTCCGTCCACGCTGCCCCAGCAAAGATGATCGGAGAGCCACGGCGTGTTGGTGCGACGCACCAATGTCTTCAGCCTCTTTAGATGCTCACGGCTCAACGGCTGCGCGGAGCCGAAGTACATCGAAACGCCGTGCTGCACCACGCGATACCGGTCCAGAATCTGGTCCAATACCTGCAGGGGACGGCCGCCGTCCACCATGTAGTTCTCCGAGATGATCTCGAACCAGTCGACAACCGGCTTCTTCTCGAAGATGTGCTGATAGTGCGGAATCCGCAGACCGATTCCGACACCGTAATCGGTAAATCCATTGAAGCGATTGGCAGGCATCTCTCTTGATTCCAGTCAGCCGATTGCAGTCAGCAACGATCGGCCCCGAATGAGGCACGAGTGAACACAATTGAATGCGAAGAGGAGCTCACGAGGGCCGCTTTCCATCCTGCAGCCCTCGCGAGAGGACTACATTACGACATGTGGGTCTTGGAGCCGTCGGTTGCGCAGCCGCCCTTGCCCTTGCAGCTGTTCTTGCCCTTGCAGCCGTTGTCGCTCGATTTGCATCCGCCCTGACCTTTACAGTCGTTCTTGCCTTTACAGCCGTGCTTGGCGGTGTCCTGATAGTTGGTCTTGAGGTGCACTGCGGTGCCGACCTGCGAGCTGGTGCTCACGCTGGGCTGTCCATTGGTGGCTGGCTGAGCGTTGAGGCGGGCCGAGGTGCCACCGAACAAACCGGTTACAGCCGCAGTCAGAATGAGAGTCTTGACGCTATTGTTCATCGCGAAAAACCTTCCTTTTGTTGAGATCCTCAAGCTGTGCGGCCCGAGGGTGATTCCATCCGGATAACGTTGTATACCGCATTTGCGGATTGCAACTCATTTCACAAATGAGTTGGAGCGACCCGCCAGTGCTGCTGTCTCTTCGGGAGATCAACAGCCCCCAGCAATTGATTAGAGCCGCCGGGTGGGGGGAGGTTACAGCGCCGCCAACGCATTTGCATAGTAAAACTTGCCGCAGCAGCGAGGATACCCGGCGCTCAAACCAGACGATCGTCGTCTCGACACATTGCGCACAATACCTTGCCTGGGTCCGATCACTCCGTGCCGGCAGCGATATCGGTTGCTGGGTGCCTCAAAACCGGGTGCCTCAATGCGGGTACCTCAACACCGGGTGCTTCAAGACATGGGCAAGCCTTGCCGAAGCAAAAAGCAGCGCCAACGCCACGGCAGCCCACACACAATACAGGATGTAGACGGTCGATAGCGGCGCCTGACCGACATGCCGGAGCAGGGAGGGCAGAAAGTTCCACGTGGTAATGTGCATCGCGTCCCAGGGATCCTGGAACATCGATGGCGTGTTCAGCCCCCACGCCGCACGCTTATGGAGCGCAAATGCCGCAATGTTCTTGAAGCGCAGAAAGACGACCCAGGTGGGATGACCGAGGGTCTCCATCTGGTAAATCTCCAGGGGCAGCCAGAAGGCTAGCGAAGCGCATTGGATCGCTACGCTGATGCCGGTGATCGCCACCCCGAAATACCACACGCCGCGGCCCAGCGCCTGTCGATATCGAAGCAGTAGCGGGATTGCCAGCAGCGTCGTGAGCTCGACTGCACTGGAGATGTAACGGTCGCCCCAGGCGAAGTCGCCGGCCCACCAGTTGTAACGTGCATAGAAAAGCACGTATACGGCGAGCATGACCCAGCTCGCCACGGCAAAGGCGCGCATCGCTGGCGAAAGCCGTTTCCACAGAAGAACCGTCAGCAGCAGCGCCAGCAGAAACATCGGGTCAAACAGGAAGATCGACTTCTCCGGCATGAAGAACGGACCCAGAACGCCGGAGTGGAGTCCGCCCTCAAACCAGCCCCGGTTGAAGGGGAAATTGGCGGGAAGCGTCGGATCCATCTGCCGCTGCTCACGGGCAAAGATGGCGACATAGGTGTTGGTCCAGGAGCCGAAGCGGATGTATTGATAGATCCGGTCGATTACCAGAAAGACCGCGTAGATCGGCAGACTGCCACGTAGATATTCGCGGACTGTAGCGGGAACTGGCCGTTTAGCGGCGATGCCAGACCCTGGCTCATTGTTCCCACGCCCATCCTTGCCGTCCCTGGAGAAGAGAGCGGCCAGCAGTATGAAGCAGCCGGCAGCGAAGAGATCCATGGCGGTGGTGACGCGGGTGAGCAGATTGAGCCCCAGTGCGGCCGAGCCCCAGAACAGCGCGCGCCGATTGCCGGTCGTAAGCCATTTGTATTGCAGGGCAACGCCGGTAATCGTCAACAGCAGGATGTAGTTGTTCTCCGCCATGTTCTGCGCGTAGTGCAGGTGCGTGGTGGCACACAGCAGGCTCAGGACGCCCGCGACCGACTCCGCCTCCGAGAAGCCGAAAAGGCCGAGCAGGCGGAATGCGGCAAGCGCGGTCAGCACATTGACCAGAACGTTGGTGCTGATGCTGACCAGAATGCTGCGAATCGCCGGGTCTGCCTGGCTATCGACGTAATCCGCCCAGAACGGCAAATGCGTTGCTGCCGAGCCGACGAGGTCGGCCGGCAGCATGAGCAGCGACTGCCCGATTCCATACCAGGCATAGAGTCTTCCCCCGCGCCCATGGAGCCCGAAGTCCGGGTATTCATAGGGAAAGACCTGGGGCTGGCCGGTCCAGAGCGAATGCGCCACCTGCAACCGGTGGGTCGTATCCGAGGTACCCAGTTCCCCGGATTGGATCAGGAAGGTGAACAGACCCGTGATCAGCAGGAGCAGAAAGAGCGGACGAGAAAGTGGCCGAAGTGGCATTCGTTTGATAGTAACGGTGCGCCGCCGGAGTGGCAGCGGATGGACATCAGCATGGTCCTCGTCGGAGAGATTTCAACAGTGCATGCGCAGGAACCTAACCCGTCGGTGTTATTGCTCCCGAAGGCTTCTCAAAACCCGCGTAAGAACGCGCTGTATCGGTGTCGAGTTATTGCGGGTGCGACATGGAATTTACATAGTAATCTTGCCGCAAATAACACAAACTAGGGACTTTCCGCGCGTAGTGAGATCTGTATTATCCAGTTAACAAATCACCCGTGATCTGCCACGGACGTCACGTTACCGGGCACTCGCAAAGGTGAACCGCATCCCTGTTTCGTCCGGTATGCGGATTCTCTTTGAAACATCTGTTTGGCCACACCAGTTCCGGCATTTCCGGGACCTGCTCGAAGTGTGTCCACAGGAGGCATTTTCCTCCGTATGCGATCGCAGCGAACGCAGAACCCCAACGTGAAAATCCCCTCGCAGGAGTAGTTCATGCTGTTTCCTTTGACGAAGTTTTGCTCTTCACGCCGTGGCCAGCGGCGTCTCATCCTTTCGGGTCTCGCGGCTCTTTCCGGTCTGGTGTGCACGCAGGCGGCTCTTGCTGCCAACATCACCGTGGCGAGCCCGGTAAATGGATCAACCGACGCATCTCCGCTCTGGGTACGCGCCCACAACGTCGGCTGCAACGGTCTTGCTCCGAAGTCGTTCGGGTATTCGATCGACAACAGCGCCACCACAACGATGGGCGTCACCGCATACGATATCGACGCCACGAAGGTATCCGTCGCTTCCGGTACGCACACGATTCATTTCAAGGCCTGGACCACAGCCGGAATCTGTCCCGTCGTGAGCAGCACCATTAAAGTTGCCGGCGGCACGGCAACGGGAAGCACATCCGGTGGCAGCAGCTCAGGCGGCAGTTCCAGCGGCAGTTCCAGCGGCTCAAGCGGTGTGTCGCCAAGCATTCCTTCCAACGCCGTCGCTTCGCTGGACCTGGATACGTCTGGCGGCTGGTCGGGTGAGCACGATAGCGGCACGCCTGGGAGTTCCAAGGGATCGACGCTGTATCCCGCGACGACTCCGCTGTACGACGATGCGCGCGAGTTCTACATGACATACTCGGGGCGCAGTGGAGAGCGCTGGCATGTTTCCTTCGCCAACGACGCGTCGGCCACTCACTTTGTCATGGATACCTACGTCTACGTCACCGATCCCACGCAGCTCGCAAATCTGGAGCTTGACCTGAATCAGGTGATCTCCAACGGCCAGACCGTGATCCTCGGCACGCAGTGCTCCACCTACTCCGGTACGTGGGAGTACACCTACTATTCCGGCGGCGGCTTCCACTGGCGCTCTTCCAACGTCGCCTGCAATCCGCGCACCTGGTCCGCCAACACCTGGCACCACATCCAGTTGGGATTTCATCGCGATAGCGGCGGAACCGTGACCCATGACTGGGTGACGTTCGACGGGAAACAAAGCACCTTTTCCGGTACGACCGTTGCCACAGCCCAGTCCCTGGGATGGGCCAAGGGCACGCTGCTCATGAACATCCAGCTGGACGGCTTCAACGCATCGAGCGGCTCGGTCACAGCCTACTTCCACAAGACGACCTACTACCGCTGGTAAAGAGAGTTGCCTCGCAGCAAAGCCTGGGCGCCGCCACAACGGTGTCCGGGCTTTTGTCTCTTCTTTTTATCTCTTAGAGATGCGGAATGGGACGAGCCGTTCTCACCATGCCTCTGGCAACCGCGACTGCGTCAGCTGGCGATTTTTGCCGGAAACTGCCACCACTCGCTGACACAGTCATCACAGCGATAGCGGCCGGCCGACAGACCGCCGAAGGGGTCCGCAAACCGCTTCGTCCAGGTCGTGCATTCCATATCCGCGAAAAGATCCTCAATCCCCAGACGAGTCATGGGTCGATGGCAAGTTGGACAGGGGTCCACCGTCTGTTGCATGCAAGCATCCGTTCTTACTGCCTGGATCTACTGCTTCTAATCATCAGATGCCATCGCGCGCCTGAAATACAGGGTGCTTTGCCGCTCACTCGTTACCATGGTCATGAAGGGGAGCAATGGAGCGGTTTTCCCCGAGATGTACGGCGGAGTTCTTTTTCGAAATCCAGGTGGAGTCAACAAGCTAGCGACTCGGTGCTACGAGTCCGTGGTGCGCCACTGCCGCATCAGCGATTCGGTCGGTGATTCAATCGGTTCTGCGATTCAATCGGTTCTGCGCCCGCTGATTGCTCCTTCGTTTGGATCCTCCGCGGTCCACGTCGATCAGGGTCGGCCGCATCGCCCGATACTCTGTTAAAGTTTTTCGCCATGGCACTTTTCATCCGTACCTCCTCAGCAAAACATGCGTTGCTCCCTTCACTGATCGTTCTGTTGTTGTGCGTCGCGCCGCATCGTTTGGATTCGCAGGCGACGCAAACCCCGACAAAGCAAAAACTGGCCGTTCCCGCGTGGGCGGAGCCAGGTTCTTCAACGCATGAGCAGGTGCCGCCGCCGGCAGACTTTCATCGCCCCAGCAAAAACTTCGATCTCCCAATCGGCGTATTCGATGGCCAATCGGATATTGGAGCGGCCTTGGTGCCGGGTAGCGGCACGTATGACCCCACCACCAAGCGATATACCATCCGCTCCGCCGGATACAACATCTGGTACTCCCGCGATGAGTTCCGCTACATCTGGAAGAAGTACAACGGAGATGCCTCGCTCGCGGCCGATGCCACGTTTCCAGATCCGAAGGGCTATGACGACCGAAAGGTGGTCCTGATCATTCGCCAGAATCTGGATGACGATTCCCAGGAGGCCATGATCGGCGAGCACGGCAGCGGCATGATCCACCTTGCACAGCGTCCGAAGAGGGGCGCAATGATGACGGACATGCAATACCGATTCGGAGGGACTCTAGAGGGAGTGCTGGCCAAGCGGATCGGCATTGAGAAGCACGGAGATTCCATCGCGATCTTCGTCAGCCTGCAGGGAGAGCCCATGAGCCAGCTGGGTCCGCCGATCCACCTGCACTTTGACGGTCCCTTCTATATCGGCCTGGGTTTCTGCTCGCACCTGCCTATCAAACCGGATACCGCTGTGTTCTCAAACGTTGTCCTCGAGAACTCGGCTGGAAAAGTGCAGTAGTGGAAGAGCGCTTTGGAAGTAAAGCGTCAGCCTTGAGATCGCCGCAAACAGGAGCACAACGTCCATGAAAACTCTCTCGACACATCGACCATACTTTGGGCTGGCTGGCGTTGCCTTTTGTCTTCTCGCGTCCGCACTGCATGCGCAGACTGCCACGGCGCCTGCGGCAGCCGCGCCTTCTGAGAAAGCCGAGCATCTGCGCAGCCATTTGTTCATCTACGATTTGCACGACGGCTCCTCGCACCTGGTGTACACAGCAGACTCGATCTGGGAGGCACCCAACTGGTCGCCTGACGGGACGTATCTGATCTCCAACTCCGGTGGACATATCTATAGATTCACGCTCGCAAAGGACGGAACTGCGGAGCCCAAAGAGCTGGCCATCCCCTCCAAGTTTGACTGCAATAACGATAAGGCCATCTCTCCGGATGGGAAGAAGCTTGCCTTCTCCGCGACGGCGACCGGCAGCGACGGGTCGCAGGTCTTTCTGGCAGACGCGGATGGCGGCAATGTCAAGCTCATGGTGTCTGAGACGCCCAGCTACTTCCATGGCTGGTCGCCGGACAACAAGATGCTCGCCTTTGTGGCACAGCGGAACGGAAGCAAGCAATTCGATATCTATCGTCTGCCCGCCGCGGGCGGGACTGAGCAGCAGCTCACTTCCAACATTCACCACGATGACGGCCCTGACTACTCGCCAGACGGTAAGTGGATTTACATCAACTCCGATCGATCTGGGAAGGAAGCCATCTGGCGATTTCCTGCGGACGGCGCGGGTCTCAACGATCAGAAGGCAGTGAGGGTTGTGAACGATGAATTGGAAGACTGGTTTCCTCACATTTCGCCGGATGGAAAGAAGATGGTGTACATCGGTTACCCGTCCGGCACGCCTACTCACGATCCGCGCAATGTCGCAATCAAGATCAAGCTGGTCGCGATCGACCATGACAAAGTTGGCGGCGACGAGAAGACCCTGATAGAGGCAACCGGCGGCCAGGGAACGATGAATGTCAACTCCTGGGCTCCCGACTCGATGCGTTTCGCGTATGTCACCTATGAGGCTCTGCCCTAATATCTCGTCACAGGCGCAAACCACCGAGGTAATGGCCAAGGCGGCATGGATGAAGGCGGCGGTCCAGCTGGACAGAGTGCTGGGCGGACACTTGAACGAGCGGCATTTCGTTCAAAGCAGATCAGACGGACGTAGACTTGCAACAGCATTGATCCGCCATGGCATCGAGCCCGAGTCTCGCAATCAGGTTGATGCACCTGTGAGTCACGTGGATCGACGAAGATTCGACGAGGTCCGACCATTGCGCGGCAGGCCGGATTGGAAGGAGAGATAGGAAATGAAAGCACCAGTCGGCTCGGATGTAATCCAGGGAGACGAACACTGCAGAGACGGGCACTATCGCGCCAAGCAGGATTTGCGGGGACAGACCAAGTCCGCCCTGCCTGCTGCGCTCGATCCAAACGACACTATCTCCATACAGGCGCAAAATCCATTGACTTTCGGCGAACTCAGGATAGGACCAGCCTCAGAAGAGGCTGCGGGTATTCCTGCAATCTGGAACACGATGCTTTACGGGATTGGCGATATGGGTCTGGTTCGCGCTCCCGAAGCGTTTCTGAAGATCAATCATGTGACTGGATTCGATTGCCAGAGCTGCGCGTGGCCGAGTCCTGACAAGAAGCGGAAGATCTTCGAGTTCTGCGAGAACGGCGCCAAGGCAGTCTCGGACGAATCGACGAAGAAGCGCGTGACTCCGGAGTTCTTCGCCAAGCATTCCATCGAAGAGCTGGCGGCCCAGTCTGATTACTGGCTCAACCAGCAGGGACGTCTGACTTCTCCAATGGTGCGGCATGCCAAGGCGACTCACTATCAACCGGTCACGTGGCCAGAAGCCTTTGCCATGATCGCGCAGGAGCTGAACGGTCTTGATTCACCGGACCAGGCCAGCTTTTATACCTCGGGCAAGACGACCAATGAACCGGCCTTTCTTCTGCAGTTGTTTGCGCGCCAGTTTGGAACGAATAATCTTCCGGATTGCTCGAACATGTGCCACGAGTCGTCGGGAGTGGCAATGGTGGAGACGCTCGGCGTTGGCAAGGGTGCGGCGACGCTGGAGGACATGGAGAGTACCGAGCTCATCTTTATTTTCGGGAACAATCCCGGCACAAACCATCCGCGCATGCTGACCTCGCTGCAGAAGGCCAAGGACCAGGGCGCGAAAATCATCGCAGTAAACCCTCTGCCGGAAGTAAGCCTGATGCGGGTAAAGAATCCGAACCCGCAGGATTACCCGAATCCTCTGGAGCTGCCGATTGCGCTCCTGGGTAAGGGGCAGGCGCTCGCCGATCTGTATCTACCTGTGCGCGTCAACGGCGATGTAGCGGCGATCAAGGGCATTCTGAAGGAGCTTTTCGAGCGAGAGAAGGCGGGACTTCGTTCGGCGATTGACCGTGAGTTTATTCGATCCTTCACCGAAGGTTTTGAAGAACTGTTGGCGGATGTGGAAGCGGCAAGCTGGGAAGAGATCGAAGAAGAAAGCGGGCTGACAGCGAAACCAGATCCATACCGCCGCCGAGATGTATGCAAATTCAAAAAAGACGATATGCGCATGGTGCTTAGGCGTAACGCAGCAGCGCAACGGCGTCGATAATGTCTCGATGATCGTGAACCTGCTGCTCGTCGGCGGTCACATGGGGCGCCCGGGGGCGGGGACGGTATGTATCCGGGGGCACTCGAATGTGCAGGGTGACCGCACGATGGGGGTGTGGGAACGTCCGCCAAAGCCTTTTCTGGATGCACTTAAGAAGGAGTTCAACTTTGATCCACCGCAGAAATGGGGATATGACACCGTCGAGACCATGCACGCGATGTTCGATGGAGACGTCAAGGTATTCTTTGCGATCAGCGGCAATTTCATCTCGAACACGCCCGATACGGTGTATAGCGCGCACGCAATGCAGCGCTGCAAGCTCACGGTCCATGTATCGACGAAACTGAATCGTTCCCACTTGATCACAGGCGAGCGGGCCCTGATCCTGCCTTGCCTGGGCCGGACGGAAGAAGATGTGCAGGCCTCCGGCAAGCAGTTCCTCACGGTTGAAGACTCGATGGGGATTATTAATCCCTCTCGGGGATTCCTTCCGCCGGCTTCGCCTGACCTGATGAGCGACGTGGCGATCCTGGCCAACCTCGCGCACGCCACTTTAGGGCCTCGAACAACCACCAATTGGCTCGGATTTGCGGCAGATTACAACCTGATTCGCGATGCAATTTCGAAGGTGATTCCGGGATTCGAGAACTTCAACGCGCGGCTGGCTAAGGAGGGGTTCTTCTATTTGCCAAATGCCGCAAGGCAGCGCATCTTCAAGACGAGCTCAGGCAAAGCGAAGCTAACCGTTTGCCCAATCCCGAAGCATAACCTTGAGCCCAGCGAATTTCTGTTGACGACCATTCGCAGCCACGACCAATTCAACTCCACTATCTATGGGTTGAATGACCGATACCGCGGGGTATTTGACGGCCGGCGCGTCCTCTTTCTGAACCCGCTTGATATGAAGGAACGAAATCTGCGCGCCGGTCAAATCGTGGACATCTATAGTCACTTTGAAGGTGAAGTCCGCAAGGCGCCGCGCTTTGCAATAGTCCCGTATGAGATCGCTCGTAGGAGCGCCGCCGCGTACTACCCTGAGACGAATGTTCTGGTACCCATCCGAAGTGTTGCTGCCAAGAGCAATCAGCCCGTCTTCAAATGTATTCGCATCACGCTGACTCCGACAGATTCCGCTGAGGCTTTGCACTTTTCCAGGACAGACCTTGATCGCAACATGAATCGAGCTGTGCCGCGCGTTCCGTGACAAGGCACAAGGCGGGCGAGAATTGGAGGCTGCGGCCCCGTGTGTTCCATGTCATTCGGTAAATCAGAACCGGTAATCTGGCTTCAGTTCGCAGCGATAGACTGTGGTCTTCTCTATATCCGTGCCAGTGCGAACAGTGCAGGTGGCCCAGCTTAAATTGAGGTCCGGGCCTAGCGGAAATACCACGGGAGAACCATCCATCTCGGCCTCAAGGCTCACGCCTTCCTGAGTCGGAGGCAGGGTGAAGTTGAGCGTGCGGCCAAAAATGACAGGGTACAATTCCCGGACGTTGGAAATGATTGCCGCGTGGTAGACCTCAGCCTCCATCAGGAAGGTAGCCGTGTCCGACCAGTTGAGAGCTGAAACGCGGATGTTGCGGCCGCCGTGAATAAATCCACTTGAGTCGATCTGCGTAAACGGGCATGGCCCCGCAATGCAGGAGGCTCTGACATTGTCGAACGTGTTGTCAGCTCCAGCATCCAGCGAAGCAGACTCAACGGAAGCCTTCCACTTCCCATCAGGGGAACAAGGAGACTGATGATTGCAGGGAACATTTCCTTTATTGACAACCTGAAAGGTCTTGACGGCGCTACCCACATTCGTCTCGGTCCTGGAGTTAGTCGTATATCTCACCCGGATATTGGAAACAACTTTTCCCGGGTGTCTGGGTCCGGCAGCGGTCTTCGCGGCAGGGACCGGGACCATTGCCGCAATATATAACTCGTCCTGGGTCTCCAATCTTCTAGTCTGCACATTCAAGTCAAGCGGTTCGTACGAGGGATGCCGGAAACTGACCGTGACAGGCTTTTCGGACAGCACTCCCTTTTGCAGGACAAGCTTGAAATATCCCGAGGCTTCGGACTGAGTCGTGGCACTCTTCACCCCATCGGATGCTGTGACCGTAACACCTGCTATGGGGAGCTCCTTCTTCGTGTCGGCATCGTGCTGCATCACTGCGCCTTCAATCGTGATCGATCGATGGACGGGGATGGATTTTAACCAGTGCGCGCGCAGAAACAGCGCAATGACTACCACTGCCGCTGCCGCGATCATCGCCCAGACAATTTTCTTTCGTGTCATGCAGCACCGGCAAACAATTGGACGCGCACCTTAGAGTACATGCCGCCCAGTGACTATTCTCAACAGGACATCCATCGGTGCATCTATTATTCAATACAAAGTGTGCCCGAAGTCAGTTGCCTGGGCAAATACGGATGGCCTGAATGAGCATGGACGAACGGGCAGATGAAATCGAGGGAAGCAAGAGGGCACAAATTCGCGAGGTAACCGTTCAGAGCGAGAATCACGCTTCCCGGCGTCAACTGCTGCGCCAGATGGCCGGCGTCTCTCTCGGCTTGCCACTCACACAATGGAGGGCCCTTCCTGTATTGGCGCAGGCGGCCGCGCTAGGGCAGGCTGACGCAAGACGTCGAGATCCAGCGCCCGTTCCTGCGCAGGCTGTCTTTTCGCAGGAGGATGAGCAATTTCTGGACGATCTTGAACACAAGACGTTTCTCTTCTTCTGGGAGCAGGCCAATCCGCAGACCGGACTGATTAAAGATCGTTGCAACGTGCGCGCAGTGGACACCAGTATCGTGGCTAGCATTGCGTCCACCGGTTTTGGGCTGACTGCGATCTGCATTGCAGAAAAGCGCGGTTTCATCTCCCACCAGGACGCACGCCTGCGCGTGCTTACGACACTCGACTTCCTTTGGAAGAAGCTGCCGACGCATCGCGGCTTCTTCTTTCACTTTGCCAATATCAATACAGGCGAAAGAGTATGGGATTCCGAGGTCTCTTCCATCGATACTGCAATCCTGCTCTGCGGCATTCTCACGTGCCGCCAGCACTTTCGAGATCGCGACATCATCCATCTTGCTCGTGCAATTTTTGACCGCGTTGACTGGACCTGGCTCTCAGAAGACATCACGGTGCTGCCTATGGGATGGACGCCAGAGTTCGGATTCCTTTCTTCCAAGTGGGCGTACTACAGCGAATTGATGATGATCTATCTGCTGGGAATGGGTTCTTCTTCTTATCGTCTGCGGCCCGAAGCGTGGCTGGCATGGAAACGAACAACGTTCGAGTACGACGGACTGCGCTACATCAGCTCATATGCTCCGCTCTTTGTGCATCAGTACTCTCAGGCCTGGTTCGACTTCCGGCACAAGCGCGACAAATACGCGGATTATTTTCAGAACTCGGCCATCGCCACCGAGGTACACCGCCGTTTCTGCGTAGAGCTGGGCAAGAACTTCCCCGACTACAGCGATGATCTCTGGGGCATCACCGCCTCCGACTCCGACAAAGGCTACGTCATCTGGGGCGGCCCCCCGGCCATGGGCCCGATTGATGGGACGGTGGTCCCGGCAGCGACTGGAGGCTCGTTGCCCTTTCTGCCTGAGGCAACTATGCGTGTCCTGAAAAATATCAAGAATAGTTACCCGCAGACCTGGAGCAAGTACGGTTTCATTGATGCTTTTAATCCGTTGAAAAAGTGGTATGACACCGACATCATTGGCATCGACGCCGGGATCACCATGCTCATGGCGGAAAATGCGCGTACCGCCTTCGTATGGGAGACCTTCATGAAGAACCCAGAAGCACAGCTCGGAATGGCGAATGCAGGCTTCAAAAGCTATAGCTAGCCGTTCCATTCAATGAATGAGATTGTGCTGCAGGGGGCCAAGGCTTATGGCTGGTATCCGTCCTGCTGCCACTGGACGAACAACGCTAGCTGGTCCGCCGTCCAATAGGGTCCGCCGGGCGGCATAGAAGGCGGTTCACCATTGTGCGGCGAGAGTGTCTCGAGCACAGTATTCGCGTTGTCCGAATTCGCCATGTAGGAGTAATCGTCCAGCTCCACGCCGAACGGCTTCATGTGCGAAATATCCATGGCGCGAAACAACGGCTTGATATCAGCGGCGAAGGAAACACCCGGCATACTTCCTCCTTAAAGAATTCTCCCAACCACTGTAAATCTGTTTTTTACCCTATTCCATCTCAAATGCAACATATTGCAGGACACCGCGCCGCTCGACCTCAAGTGCAACTGCGTCTCCGGGTTTGAAGTCCACGATGTACTGCCGAAGGTGCTCCGTATCGCTTAAGGGCTGGCCGTTGACGGAGGTGATCACATCCCCAACCTGAAGATCGGCGAGGGTAGCCGGTTCCCCGCTGAGCAGACCGGCTACGATAACGCCGGACTGAGCGCGTGTCTGCATGGCCTCCGCCAAGGAGCGCTTGAGATCGATCACAAAGATGCCGAGCGGAACAATGAGATCCTTCCTGGGGTTGATCAGGTCAGTTAGGTTTTCAATCGTCTGAAGCGACGGAACTGGCTTGAGCGACGCCGAAACCTCTTTGCCATCGCGCAGCACCTGCATCTCCATGGGTCGCCCTCGCGGATGCAGGTAGAGAAACGCCGTGTACTTGGGCAAAGAGTCAATCGGCACTCCATCGATAGACACCACCAGATCCTTGGGTCGAAGCCCCGCAGCTGCCGCCGGTCCCTCTGCGTCCACATCGGAAAACATCACACCCCAGTCCTGAGGAAGCTTGAGCGCGCTAGCTAATGCAGGAGTAATGGTCTGTGCATGAGCGCCGATGGTAGAGGCTGGGATCGTGCCGAATTCCCTGAGTTGCATATATGCATACCGGACAATCGGCTCAGGAATGGCAAAGCCAAGGCCTTCACTTCCGCCGCCCGAAGTATAGATAAAGGTATTGATTCCGACCAGGCTGCCGTTGCGATCCACGAGAGGACCGCCACTGTTGCCCGGATTGATCGGCGCGTCGGTTTGCACGTAGACCATGGGACGATCTGCGTCGGGCTGCCGGCCGAGAGCGCTGATAATTCCCTTGGTCACAGTGTGAACGAGCCCTTGCGGCGATCCGATCGCGATCACAGTCTGACCCAACCTCACGTCATAGTTCGCCGGAAGCGGAATGAAGGGCAGGTTTTTCTCCTCGATCTTGATGACTGCGAGATCGGCGTAGCGATTGGTACCGATGAGGGTCGCGTCATAGACATGCTCCTTGTGGGAAAGAACGGTCCGGCCCGTGACCAGCTCGACTGTCGCGGGCGAAAGAGTGACTCGGATGCGCACGGCTCCGGAAACGACGTGATTGTTGGTGACGATGTATCCATCCGGATCAACAATCACGCCGGAGCCCAGGGCGCGCTGGCGCTGAAGGTTCTGCGAGTCTTCACCACCCTCGGTATGCTCCGGCACGCTGTAACTGGTGACATCGATTTGAACAACGGACCGCATCGCGCGCTCAGCAATCTCATCGAGCGACTGATCGTATTCCCGCAGAATGGATGGTCCGGCTGCGGGCGGCGACGGGCTCTCCGTCTTCTTCTGTCCGCAGAGTGAGAGCGGAAGCGAGGCCCAGAGGATCACGAATGCACACTTTATTCCATCTTTCATCTTTCACTTCCCTCGCAAAACAGAGATGTTTAACGCTCCGATGTCACAGCTGCAGCCACTACGGTCTGCGTCTCCACTGTCTTCCATTCCAGCAGCTTCAGGTCCAGTACGAAGATTGCATACATCACCGGCACCTGAAGCTTCGTCACGATAGTCGCCACCAGGAGGCCGCCAATTTGCGCATAGCAAAGAGGCTTCCACAGCGGCCCGCCATGCAGCGCGAGCGGAAAAAGAGCGAGCACCGTCGCAAACACGGTGATCAACACCGGCCGGAGCCGGAGAATTCCGGCGTCAATCAGAGCGTTCTCGAAATCATCGCCTTCGAGGTGGCGCTCCTCGATAAAGTCGAACAGCACGATGGAATGGCTCACGATGACACCGACGAGACTGGCAACGCCGAGAAAGGCCATAAAGCCAAAGGGCTCATGCATGATCCACAAGGCACAGAACGCGCCGATCATCCCGTAAGGAGCCGCGGCGAGAACGAGCAGAGGTTTGATGGCGTTTTTGAATTGAAAAAGCAGTGCGAGAAATACGGCGAAGGAGGAGATAGCCATCACCATCGCCAGATTCTTGAATCCGGATTTGGTCTTGTAATATTCGCCGCCAATCTGCATTTGATAGCCCGGCGGCAAGGACGCTTGCAGGGAGCGCAGGCGCGGCATCACGCCGTTGATCACCTCTGAGCTCAGATGACCAGCAACAGGAAAGCTGCGAATGTTCATCGTTCGAAACTGTTCGAGGCGAACGATGCGCCCGTTCACCAAATTGTGTTCAATCTGGGAGATTTGCGTGAGCGGAATCTTGGAGTTGTCCTGGGAGGCATAGACGTAGAGATTTTGAATATCCGAGAGACGGGCGCGCTCGTCCATACGCATTCGGGCAACAATTGGAATTTGCTTCTGGCCTTCCTGAAGAGCGGCGACGGTGGTTCCGCTGATTCCCGCAACAGAAGAGTTGGCGACATCCATATTCGTAACGCCTGCCAGATTCGCGCGATCGGGATTCACCGTAAGTGCGATTTGCGCATTCTCATCTCCCCATTCGTTGCGGGTGCGCTCGGCCATGGACGACGAGCGCAAAATATCTTCGACCTGGCCAGCAATCTTACGTAGCTGCCGGATGTCGTTGCCCTCAAGCGCTGCGTTGAGATCGGCGGTACTTGAGACGCGAATCTCAATCGGGTAATCGAGCGGATTGGTCAGCAGTTGCCGCGCATCCAGTCGGGCTCCGGGAATGGACGCGGAGAGGACGGGTTGCAACTCGCGAATGAACTCCGGGGTCATCTCTTTGTCTGTGACCTCGATCAAGACCTGCGCGTAGTTCAACTGTTGGAGCTGCGGGGACGCAGAAAACCAGAACCGCGGACCTCCGCCACCAACGAAGGTTGTGATGTAACGGAGGGCAGGAGCGGAATGGCCGTCGTGCTTCGCGTGCTCGTGTGCGAACTTTTCGGCCTGCATCCTAACTGTCTCCTCGACCTTGCGCGCCGTATCGTTAGTTGCGCTCAGATTGGCGTCATTGGGCAACCAGACATCGATGTACGACCAGTACTGGACGTCTTCGGGAAAGAAGGCGGAGTTCAAGCGGGAGAAAACAAAGACGCCGAAGGTCAGAAAGACCAGAGAACCGATGAAAAACTTCCAGCGGTGCTGGATCGAGTGCCGCGCGACCCGCGCATACCAACCGTAAAAGCCTGCGCTCCGCATTTGCTCGATCGACTTCTCCGGCTTCTTCTCTGGGCGTAGCAAATAGTAGGCGAGAAACGGCAGAAAGGTCATGGAAACCAGCCGCGAAGCAATCAGCGAACAGGTCATGACGATGGGCAGGCTATGCAGGAACTCGCCCGTGCTTCCGGTGACTAACAAAAACGGTAGATACGCGACGATATTAGTAACTGTCGCATACATGATTGCAGTCGCCAGCTTTGTAGGCCCCAGCCAGGCGGCTATGATACTCGGGCGCCCCTCGGCAAGCGAGCGCTTGATGGAGTCGCCGGCGAGTACGGGGTCGTCAACCAGAAGCCCCAAGGCGATGATGAGAGTAGCCACGGAGACCTGTTGGATATCGATGCCGAGAAGGTACATGGCGCCAAATGTCATGGCCAGAGTGACGGGCATTGAAATGGCCATCAGCAGGGCGGAACGCCACTCCCAGAATCCCAACCATGAGACCAGCACCACCAGGATGATGGCCTCATACAGTGCGTCCATGAAGAGACTGATGTTCTCATTAACCTGCAGGGGCTGATCCGAAGTCCGGACTATGACAAGATCTTCGGGCAGATACTGCCGCACAGCTGCGAGCTTTGCATCTATACTTTTTCCGAAGGCACCGATCTGTGCCGCGTCTTTCATCGGCATGGCTAGCGTGACGGCGCGGCCGCGATGCCACGTGCCGTTCTTGTCTGCCCAGGTAAGGTAGTTCAGATAGCGCGCTGGACTCTGATAACCGCGCGAGATATCGACGAGATCCCTGAGATAGACCGGGCTTTGCGCGGCGGAGGAAGACGCGCTTACAATCACGTCGCCGATTTCACGAGCGTTAGTGAATTTTCCCGAGGGATCGATCTGTATCGTCTTCGTCCCAACCTCCAGCTGGCCTCCGGGCAGCGTGATATTGCGCGCTGCGAGAATGTCCTTCAGATTGGAGGGTTGCAAGCCGTAGGCTGCGAGGCGTTCCTGCGAGTAGTCCAGGTAAATTTGCTCCGACAGCACACCCTTGCGATCGACCTTGGCAACTTCCGGGGCGCCCTGCAGGGTTCGAGCGATCAGATCGGTGTAGTCATCCAGCTGGCGATAGGTGTACTTGTCGCCAGCTACTGAGGCAAGTTGCGCCTCAGCTTCTTCCGGATCGCGGATGAAGACGGCCGGCCATGCGTCAGGATGAATTTCGGAACGGTGCAAGTTCTCTTTGACCCATTCGTCTCCGAGAATACGCAATTGTTCGTTGCTCAGCTTTGACGTTATGTCTACGCCAATGAATCCACTGCCTTCAAAGAAGTGCGGGTCAGCAACTGCGCCACTCTCTTTGGCTGAATCGATCACAGTTTTCAACGCGTCGCGCACAAGATCGCCAGAAGCCGAGACTGGAAATGCATATACGACGCTAATGCGCGGTTGAGGGGAACGCTTCGGTTCTGCGTCACGCGTCTTCCGGATCGCGCGCTCGACAGCCTTGGCGCGCAAGGCGATATCGACTGGATCGGCAGGGGGACTTGCCACGGTCAACATCAGAGCCGCGGTGTCGCCGAAGTCGCTGTTGAACTGGATGGGGCCTGCGCCCTGCGGCAACTTGTCGTTGAGCACGTTGAGCTTGAGATTGATGTCAGCAAATTGCTTCTTGGTATCGGTGACGCTGTCGTCAAGCTGCACATAGACGAGCGATAAACCAGGAAAGCTGATGGAGCGAATGCCGAAATCGGAGGGCGAAGGCGCTTTGATAAATGGGTTCTGCGCGACCGTCTGTTCTATCGGTCGGCTTACGAGTTGCTCTACTTCTTCGGCGGTCGCCCCAGGCCATGGCGTGCTGGCCACCGCCACGCGAATCGGAATTTGCGGATCCTTTCGCTTGGGCATGTGCTGATACCCGTACCAGCCCCACAGCGCGACAGCTATCAGCAGCACAAAAGCAACCTGGCGGTGTTCGGTGAAGAACCGCGCCGTGTTGTGCGTCTGAGCGATGTACTCGTTGTCGGACTTGTGACTCATGCTCTTGACTCGTGCCTACTGTTGCGTTGTGAAAGGTGCGCCGGCCGGTGGGTCATTCTCTGTTCTCTGTCATTCTGTTTTCTTTTACGGAATCACGCGGACGGAATCGCCATCCTTAACCAAAGAAACTCCAGTCGTTACGACTCGCTCTCCCGAGTGAATGCCGTTGTTTGCGGCAATCATGTTTCCGTAGACATCGCCCAGAGCCACCGGTCGCAGCCGTACAGACTCAATCTCGGAATCACCTTGAGCGACCATGACGGCAAAGCCATCCGAGCTTTGAGGATTGCGCACCACCGCGGAGAGTGGGACGGTCAGCACTGATTTCTCGAACGGCTCGCCCTGGATCGCAAGGGACGCAATCATGCCCGACTTCAGCTGATTCCTGGAGTTGGGAATCGTAACTTCTACTGAGAACACCCGGCTCTTGGGATCCGCCGCGGGAGAGATCGCTGTGATTCTCCCGGCAAACTGCTGCGATAGCGCGTCGGTGGAGATGTTCAGACGCTGGCCTAACTTCACGCGGCCGACTGCGGTGTCCGGAAGTCCGAAGACCGCCTTTACGGTCTGCGTGTTCGCAATGGTAAAACCGTTGGTCGCCGGCCCGACAAAGCTACCGGTATCGACGCTGCGCTTGATGATCCACCCCTCGAAAGGCGCTCGCAGCGAGCAATACGCAAGCGCCGTCGTGGCCTCACTCACATCTGCCTTTGCCCCGGACACGGCAGCCGTAGTGCTTTCAAGCTGTGCTTGTGCAGAATCAAAGTCCGGCTTGGTGGCGCTCTGTGACCCGTAAAGCGCCGAGACCCGGTCGAAGCTAAGCTTCGCCTTTTCATACTCGGCCTGAGCGCGGGAAAGCTGCGCGTTCGCTTGCTGAAGCTTGTCGTGATAGCTCTGCTCGCGTACCACGGCAAGAACGGTTCCCTTCTGTACGAAGTCGCCCTGATCGATATTTCGCATTCCGCCGCTGGCGCTCTTCACCTGGCGAAGATGATCTATATAACCGCCGGATTGGAAAGCGAGGTCGACTTGCGAGTAAGGGACTATGCTGGCCGAGTACCGCACGCTGTTTCCAATGGCGATATTCTGCACCAGTACCGTGCGGACAGGCACCGGCGATTTTGCAGGAATTGCGGACTCCTTGCACGCGGCAAGCATCAGAGCAGCGGTCGAAACGGCAATGGCGGTTTCGCGAAAGACTTTGCGTCTCATGTGTTCACTCTTCCCCGAGAGCTTTCTCAAAGTTCGCCTTCGCGCTCCAGAAGGCCAACAGGCTCTGCTGGTATTCATGATCGGCATTGATGGCGGCTGTCTGCTGCTCTAATACGTCGCGCAATAGCACGACGGACTTGCTGAACTGATCGGTCACCTCGCGCAGTTTTTCATCGGCAGCGTCGCGCGCGGCGACTGCCGCGACCACCAGCGAGCGGCTTTCGCTTAATTTCCGAAACGTGTTGTCGACGTCGAGCAAGACCTGCGAGCGAGTTTCCTGCAACTGGTACTTACTCTGCTCGACGGTCGCCTCTTTCTGCTTTACGTCATCGTGGCGCCCTCCCCAGTCGAAGGGATCCCATTTCATCTCGACACCGGCGGAGGCGATGTTTTCCGGCAGGACCTGCGTGTTTATGGGGCTTAAGTAGTGCAAGGCGGCGCCGATATCTGGAATGTATTGCGACTTGGCCAGCCTGCGATCGTAGTCCGCCCGGCGGACATCGATTTGTGCTTCCTTTACCTCGGGCCGCTGCGTTAGTGAGGTCTGTCGCGCCAGCGTCAGATCCGTCTCTTCCGGAGAAATCGGCGGAACTTGTTGAGGTTGAAATGGCGTATCCAGATCGCGGCCAAGAAGGTTGTTCAGATATTCTTTTTGGGTCGTCAGCGTGTCGCGCAGCTGAATTACCTGATATTGCGACTGCGCCAGCTTCGCTTTCACCTCAAGGCTGCTCGATTTGAGCACCGACCGCTGAGCTACGTAGTCCAGGACAACCCTATCTGTTTCCTGATACTGCTTGACCGTCGCCCGGGCGACTTGAAGGGCGCTCTCCGTTTGAAGTAGGGCGTAATAGGCCTGTCGCACATCCGCTACTACAGACTGTCGCTTGGCCTGGTACTTTTGTTCTGCCAGATCGGCGCTTAATTCCTGTTCGCGAATCGCCAAATGAATCTTGTATAGCTGCGTGAGGGGTTGCGCGACCTGGATCGCCGCGTACCCGGTGAATCCCTGGGAGAGCTTGATGTGCGTATCCCGCGAGGGCGAAGGAGCGTTATCGACGGTCCCGAAGACTCCCTTTTTGAAGGTGAAAGACGGCGATGTGAGATTTCCTGATCCAAAGAAATAGGTGCTGAACTCCGGAAATCGTTTCGCCTTGGCTTGCAGCACCTGCCAATGCGCTTTCGTGATGTCGAGCTGGGCGATCTTCACTGGCCGATTGCGATCGGTCGCAAGCTGGATCGCATGCGACAGAGTGAGCTCGGGCAAATCATCATCCGCCTCCTGCGCCCCAAGACTGCTTCCGGCCATGAGCGCGAGCAGCAGGAGGGTGAAGTTGCATGCCCATGTGAGTCTTATCAGCCTCATCGTTTTTTTTGACCGTTCCTGCCTGACGCCAATCGCCGCGCGCAGGGGGAGCGCTGCCTTCTAGCGGCTAAAAGCTGCCAGTTCTAGCCGCGGCGACGCATGCCGCCACCTTTTGGGCCCAGGTTATTCAAATCGTCCAACACGGCCTGGCGATCCTGATCGCGAAAAGATCCGGCATTCATGACAGTCTCGATCTCGCCCTTTGCCTTGTTGAGTCCTCTCAAAGCCTGGAGGGGCCGCCCGGAATCGTTCTTCACTTGCTGCAGGTCATTCAAACTGTCCTGAAGCTGTTTGACTTGGCTCTCCGTAGGCTTTCCGAACATGACGGCAGTGAAGACATCCTTACCCAGTTTCTGTCCGGCAGTCGGAGGATCCGCTGAGACGGCTTGCGGCTTCTGGTTGGCCAGCATAGCTTGTACATCTTCCTGCAAAATTTCGCGATCCTGCGGTTTGACTGATGCCATGATCGCCTTCATGCGCGATACGGCGCCGTATGGCGTCAGAAGATCAACCGGGGCACCCGGCCGTTGATTTTCCTTCACCGCCTTCAAGGTTTCGGCATTTGCCTGCAATTCTTTGAGTTGAGGGACGGTGATGCTGCCGTTCAGCACCGCAGTCTTCATATCCTCTTTGAACTTATCCATCGCTGGATTGGAGGCTGCAGCCTGAGCCATCGCCGAAGGCATTTGGTACAGCGTAAGAAGAATGATCGACAACGACAGTGCTCGCAAAATGTTCTTCATGGTTCCTTCCTTCTCAGTAGGTCTTCTGCTCGCTTCTTGCGAGCGGCTGGGTCTTCGCAGTACGCCTCTATCGGACGGAATATCCTCGAGCGTCCAGGCAGGCCGATGTGGCTCGCTTAAAGTCGTCCTTCTGCTTGTCCTGTCCGGTTTGCTTGGCTTCGGTCTTCTGCTTCGCCTCGTCGTCCTTTTTCTTTTCGCGTTTCGATCGGATGCCGCCGATGATGGCCCCGCGTCTGGCTCCCGCCGCAGCATCGCCCCCGGTTGCGCCGGAGATGATGGCGCCATGTGCTGCGCCTTTTGCTACGTCGTGATCGTCATTATTCTTTTTGCTCTTTGCCTTCGGCGCTGAAGAAGTCGCATTCGGGTCATAGCCGGTTTGGGTTTTCGCGCTGTTGTAGCACTGTTGCTCATCAGTGAGCTGTTGCGTCGCACTCTGATTCTTCTGCGGGTAGACATAGAGCCCTACGGTGCTCGCCATACCCTTTACCGGGGACCGAACGCCACTCTGTTGTGCAATGGAAAAGCAGGGCGCAACAACCACCAGCAACAGTACAAGTGCATGTTTAAGCCGCGGATTCACTCTGCTCTCCCCTCTTGAACGAACGTTGACTTCATAGTCGACACTGAGATGATGCGGATGTCAGCGGTGCTATGGAACGACTTCGCCCTTGTCGTTGAGCTTGATCCAGCCCTGATTGGCCATCAGTTTCATGATTTCTTTCGCGGATGCGTCGGCGGTCTTGGATACATCGTGACTGAGGGTCTTCCTGCGGTCGGTCACAACCGACTTCGTAGCGACACCTGCCGGGTTCATCCCGGCCGCAACCGGAACCGCGGCTCCAACGTTCTTGGCGGTCGTAGTTTCGGTTTGGAACTGCGACACCAGCACGGGTTCAGCGGAAGTTTTCAAGCGGACATCAATCTTCGTCTGTACCTGGGCCGAACCGAGGCCCATGCCGACAGTCACGCGCTGCGTTTTGTCTCCTTCCCGGAGAGAGACAAATGTTCCTTGAACCACAAGGGAGTTGTCTGAAGGAGCCGTGTCAGCGGTGACGCGTTGAACCGGAATTCCGGTCTTCGCCAGTTGTTTCCCCAGCTCTTCAGAAAAGGTGCCTTCGGACTTTTTGGCGATCGCATCCGGATTCTCATCTCCCGCAATTAAATGCCGGGGACGAAGCCTTTGCGATTTGTCGACCTGTATGTCGGTATCAGGGACAAGATCATAGACAAGTATCTTGTCTGGCTTCGGCAAGGAGCTGCCTTTGTAACTCTGCAGCGTTGTCACCTTCACTTTGACCGCCAACGGGCCATCGGCTCGGGCCATCGCCATCCAGCGAGAATCCGTCGCCAGGAGGAGTAGGAGCGCCACTGCTGCGCCGGCAGCCAGTCTTTCTTTGTTCCGGGCTGAATTCCATCCATTCCGCATAGACAAGCTCCTCGCTGACGGCTCCTGAAAAGAGCAACTCCCAGCAACATTCGTGAAAACTGTCCCGTCGATTTCCGATTTAAAAAACAACAATCTGAAGTTGAGGCGGAGTTTGGTCTGTGGCGAGAGGAGAAGTCAATGCAGACGATCTAGAGGCTAAGTCAATTCGATCTAAAGACACAAACGTCTTGTTATCAACGCCGGACGCGATTTCTCATCCGCCGGTAGGACTTCTCAGCGGTATACTCGCCTAGTTCCCCCCACGCCACAACCAGAGGCAGTACCGCTTCTTCTGCCGATTTGCGTCCAACTGGGCCCACGAGATTGCCAGAGATGCCTGTGCCACCTATACGATTTGAGGAATTCGAGCTGGATACCGAGAGCTGCGAACTGCGGCGGTCCGGGCGGCCTATCAAGCTCGAACGGATTCCAATGGAGCTGCTCGTCCTGCTGCTCCAGAATCCAGGAAAGCTGCTCCGCAGAGAAACCATTGAGCAAAAACTCTGGGGCGGCAACGGCTTCCTCGAAACTGAGCACAGCATTAACACAGCGGTCAACAAGCTCCGAGCGACACTTCGAGACGACTCAAGGGACCCCCACTTTATCCGGACCGTAGTCGGGCATGGCTATCGCTTCATCGCCGAAGTGAAGCCCGCGGAACAGATCGAAGAGACACCTGCCCCGGAGCCTCTTTCCTTTCCGCTGCCGGGTGCGGCCCATGTCACGACCGACAGAAATACTGTGGAGATCTATGGCCAACCAGCTGGCTTGCCGAATGGAGCAGTGTCAAGAGAGGCATCCGCTTCCAATCCAGGCCCCTGCTCCCCAACCGCCGCGTACCCAAAGGAAACCGTGCCGTTGCCAGCAAGTGGTTCGTCGCGGGATCTTTTGCATCCCTGGCCGCGATCCTGATAGTTGCCACCACAGTTCATCTTCTGCGCACTCCTAAGTCCTCGCCACGGCCATCCGATCCAGTACTCGGATTCCACTCGATTGCCGTGCTGCCCTTCCGCAACCTTGCGCAGAACTCGGACCAGGACTACCTGGTCGATGGCATGACCGACCAGCTTATTTCCGACCTGGCGATGAGCACGCCGTTGCACGTGATTTCTCACCGGTCGGTGATGCAATACAAGGGCGTGGAACTGCCTTTGCGGGAAATTGCAAAGGCGCTCAACGTGGACGCAATCGTGGAAGGCTCCTACCTTCGCCAGGGGAAAGAGATTCGCATCACGGCGCAGCTACTGGATGCACAAAACGACCAGCATTTGTGGGCACAGACCTACCGCGAGAGCGATAGGAGCCCGCTCGCCATGCAGGATGAGGTGACGAACGACATTGCCCGCGAAGTTGCCCTAGCTGTTGGCAGTGTCTTTGTCGGATCGAAGCCGCGAAGTGTGAGCGAGCAGGCAAGGAATGCCTACTTGCGCGGGCGATATCTCTGGAATGAGCGGACCCTGAGTGGCGTTACCAAATCCATCGCATACTACACCGATGCAATCCGCGCTGACCGCAATTATGCCGAAGCGTACGCAGCGCTCTCCGAATCCTACGTGACCCTGGGCTCGTATGGAGGTCCAAACCCCACCGATGCGCTTTGGAAAGCGCAGTTTGCCGCCGAGCGCGCGCTTGAACTTGATACTAACCTGAGTGCCGCACATACCGCCTTGGCCGGCGTGAAAACCGAGCGGGATTGGGATTGGAAAGGAGCAGAGGAGGAATATCGGCGTGCCATTGCGTTGAACCCGTCGGACTCGACTGCTCATCACTGGTACGGTCTCCATCTTGCCCGCTTAGGAAGGGGCCAGCAGGGACTATCAGAGCTAGAGCGAGCGCTTTCTCTCGATCCCCTCTCTCTGATCATCGCTACCGATGTGGCCGAAACCTACTATTTACTGCGTAAGCCTGACGAGGCGATGACCCGGATCAACGAGGTCCTGGCGCTGAATCCCGATTTTGCGCAGGCCCATGTGGTGAAAGGGAAGATTCTGGAAGAATTGCACCGCTACCATGAGGCTGAAGATGAGTTTGCTGAATCGTCTCGCCTCTTCGGCGGGGGAAGCCGTCTTGACGCCGTCCGCGGCCACGTTCTCGCGCTCGCCGGCGAGCGGGAACAATCATGGAAGATTGCCCGGGACCTCGAAGCCGCATCGGAACAGCGCTACATCTCTGGCGTCCACATTGCGCAGATTTATTGCGCGCTCGGACAAACTGACACGGCCATGAAGTGGCTCGATCGCGCGTATAAGCGCCATGACACAGGCATCAACATGCTCGGGGCGGATCCGCTCTTCGACGGCTGCCGAGCGGACTCACGCTTCCAGGAACTGCTGAAACGGATCAAGCTGATTGGATGAGAGACCGCAGATCAACTTCTCGCTGACGGGCGACCTCACGTCTTTCTCGGTGAAGAGCCGCAGTCGGAATATTCCGTGCGTGACACGGCCACCCAGCTCGCGCCGAGGCCAGATCTGAGGGAGACTTCACGTTCTTCCTGAGGATCATCGAAGACGCTAGCGGTATTTATCGCGGAGCAGCATGCGGCCGGCCAGTTAATCCGTCACCAGTTGTCGTTGACGTATGCGGTACCGCTGGCGGGAACCAGATAAGAGTGGTTGCTGCCCGGTTCCCAAATCGCATTCCCATTCGCCTGAATATCCAGGTATTTATACTGAACGGTCACGCCCGCGGGCAGGGATACGTTAAGAAACCAGTTTGGATAGTTCGGGTCAAGCATGGGCCCGACCGCCGCCTGAAACGTGGCGCCCCAGCTTCCGAGTTCCGGAACGTTGCCACTGATGAAGATGTAATCGCCGGTGTTTGTTGGCTGTGCATTGTTCACAGTAAACGTGACAGGAATGAGCTTTCCGGTAAGTACGTTGAAGCTGATGCCGTTGGACTGTATTCCGCCGGCGTTCTTCACTGTAACGCTATAGGTGCCTGCCGTTACGGAGGGTACAGCAAAGGTGACAGCGCTGTTAGACCAGCTCTCGATTGTCGCGGCCGTGGTGCCGAAGAGCACACTGCCGGTAGCGCTTCCAAGACCATCGCCCGCGATTGTAATCGTCATCCCAGGTTGACCGACATACGGTCCAATACTGCCGACCTCAGGCGTGGTCGAGCTTACCTGCTTTTGCCATACCGCAACCGTGGAAGGCCCGAGTGTGAACGCATTTGCCGGGTTGTTGTCCCCCGAACCACTCGCGACTGTAAGCGCTCCACCGCTAAGCAGACCTGCAAGATAATCCGAATAGGTGCCGGCAGGCAGAGCGGTATTCAGACCCGTAATGCTGTATCCGCTTGTGTCGTTCTTGTTGATGGCAACCAGCACGATGTTGTTGTAGAACTGCCGCTCAAAGATATACACGTCGTTGTTGATCCATCGCTGCTGCGTGGTGCCGTAACCAAGAGCGTCATTGCTGGCGCGCAATGCCGCCAACTTACTGATCAATTGATAGGCGATGGTACTGGTCGAAAACGAACTCATGGCAACCCGGTTGTACGGGTCATTGCCGCTGTTCGTCGAATTGTAGAGGTATTGCTCGTCACCATAGAAGACGTTGGGGATGCCGCGACAGGTAATCAGAAAGGCAAGCGCCTCATGGAGGCGGTTCTTATCGGTCGTGATATTGCCGTACAAGCGATTTTCGTCTTGCGAATCAAAGAACGTGACCAGGTTGTTGGGAAAGGTAAAGTTCGCGTCCTCGGTTGAGAGCGTCGAATCGATCTCGGACATGTTGTTGTTGTTGCCGAAGACATCACGTATGGCCTGATTGAGTCCGAAGTCTAATTCGCTGATTCCCGAAAGATTGGCGAACTTGTAGGCGTCGGCATACAGTGAATCGCTCGAATTGTTGGGATTCCATTCGCCGAAGAGAAAGCTAGTTTTGTTGTTGAAAATGGTGTTTGCAAAGGAGTACTGCCAGCCCCATGTCACGCTCTTGATCGCGTCCAGCCGAAAGGCGTCGGCACCATGATTTTGAAACTGCTCGGCAGCGGTTTTGAGGTAACTGTCGATCGTGGAGTTTTCCTGATTCAGATCCTGCAGGGAGTCGAGGTTATCGTACTGGACCTGATAGCGGTCGTCGTAATTCGAGATATTTCCATTATGGTGAAAATACCCGTTGGGATCGTTGCCGGGTGTCGCCATCAGCGCTCCGTTGTTATAAAGCGCGCCATTTTCACCGGCATTATTAGGATTGGAGTGATTCTGCGCCCAATCAACAATCACTTGGATTCCGTCACTATGGGCTGCAGAGGTCAGGTTGCTGAAAGCCGTCCAACCATTCTCCACATCTCCGAAGTGCTCCTCTACGCGCATGAAATCACGGTTCCAGTAGCCATGATACGGGGCGGATATGGGCGTTCCTGAATTCGCGTTCATGTTTTCGTTGTCATTCGCAGGCGAGATCCAGATGGCAGTTGCATGCAATCCCTTGATGTAGGCCAGTTGGTTCTCAATGCCAAGCAGGTCACCGCCCCAATAAGCCTGCCAGTCTGCGCTTGTGTCGCCACTGCCGGCGTCAGCGAAACCATTGGAGTCATACAGCCCTGGACTCTGTGAAGGATTGTCGTTGGCCGTGCTTCCGTCATTGAAGCGGTCGGTGACGATCTGGTAGATGACGCTCTTTTTGAAGTCCTGTGCATGAACCGCTAGCGGCCAGACAAAAGGCAGTGCGGCTGTTGCTAATAGGCTGAGGGGGAGGCGACGCATACAACCCTCCTGACTTCGAGCTGTGGAACCCGAGCTTCGAGCTGCCTTCGATGACAAGCCCCGATCAGCTCGGACGGCATATTAACCGAGACATCGATATCCTGGCAGCAACTCACGGCCATGGCCCGCCCGCTATTTCATTTGTCTTTAGGACTCGGTTCCGCAACCGGCACCGAAGATGTACCGGACGATAACTGTGCTTGTTGCAGCAGGCGATATCCATCCCGGCTTCGGATGTGGTACTTTTGCAGGTCTTTGCCGGCAAGCTTCACGGTGATTCTTCGCCAGCCTCGATTCGCGTTAGGCGCCGGATAGTATGTAAGCGTATAGATATGCCCCAGGTCCTCTCGGATCGAAGCGTACGCCCGAGCTTCATCTTTCCAACTCTTAGAGAAATACGCCTTGCCGCCCGTCGCTTTGCTCATGCGCTCGAATACTGCGGTTGAGACCGGATCCGCCTGCGCAGCGCGTGTGCTAATCATGTAAATAATCGTTCCCGCTGACTGTGCGAGTTCGGCTACATCCTCCGGCGGCACGAGGCTTGCATCGTCGGGCCCATTCGAAAAGACCACAATCACTTTGCGTCCGGTGTACTGAGCGGTATCCTTCACGGTGAGCAAGAGACTGTTATAGAGGGCGGCCTCATCGCCGGCCACGGTGCTGCGCACGCCCCGCAAAACCTCGTCGCGGTCTGGCGTGAGCGTAGCGGCGCGGGAAAGATCACGACTGTAGGAATAGAAGGCAATCTTGTTCGCCTCTTCCAGGGAACGAATGAAATCTGCAATCGAGTCCTGGGCGAAGGCAAAGCTACGATACATATAGTTGCTGGTATCGAAAAGGATGAAGACGTTCGCGCCGTTCAGCGGAGAGGAGGATAATCCGTCTGTGCCCGAACCGCGTACCTGGCTTGAATCAGCCGGATTCGTCGCAGATCTATTGTCTGCTTGCGACAGTGGTGCCCCCGGCTCATCGGCCAGACTGCGGGTCGGACCATTGCCTTCTTCAAACGTTGCGATCTTCTCGGGGACACGGTCTTCCGTTATGACGAAGTCCTGTGGACTCAGACCACTCACATAATTTCCCTTGCGGTCGGTAACAGCAACATTTAGCTGCACGAGGTTCACGTTTACGAGAATGCGGCCGCTGTCCTGAGCTGTCGCACGCACGTCGGCATCGGAGCACAATCCGAGTGATATCACGACTAACAGTAAATATCTCTTTCGCATATCTTCTCTCGACGGTTGCTTCCCTCGTTTGAAGGCCACTCAATGTCCCTGAGCGTCGTTCGTTACTTGCAGTGAAGCTCCCTGTCCTTCTCGAAATTCTTCGCCAGTTTCCTGCATGGCGCGTTGCAGGGCCGACCAGTCTTCAAGATCGGTCGCAAAAATCTTCGAAACCATGCGGCGAGTCAGTTGAGGAACCAGACGATTCAGCAAGACCGGCGAATAGCCCATTTCGTCCGCCAGCCGCGCCCAATAGAGATTCGTCGAATCCCATGACTCGCCAAACAATCGGCTATCCTGCCCTCCGGAGGCCGGGAACGGTTTCACATTCAACAGTTCCAGTGAATCCGTCTGGGCAAGAGTCGGATGTGGCGTTCCGAAGTCTCTCGAGATTTGCTCGGTACTCGTCTGCGTCGGATGTTGACGGCGCAAGCGATCCAACTCACGATTTGCCGGCCCTCGTGAAGCGAAATCTTCATCCGGGAAATTCTTGCGAAACTCGGAAGCCAGGTAGAAGGTGTCCGCCGGCAAGAGACCAGGAGTCACCCTTGTGTGAAAAGCAAGATCTGTCTGCTCCAGGCGCTGAGGAGCCATGCGCTCTGAAAGAATCGCGAGTACCTTTGTGCGCAACTGCTTATCTTCTATCGAAGCAGCCAGCAGCTCTTCGCCGGATCTTTGATAAAGAGTCACAGCATGAAGCTCATTGGGACTGATGTTCCACCACCGCGGCAGGGTTGCGCTCACCAGAAGATCCGGCACGACAGCCTTCCAGATCAGAGCCTGAACGTTCTCTGGGGCTATGAAGTCCTGCTCCGCCATCGCCAGGGCATAGGGCAGATCAGCCAGAGAGCCGATAAGGTAGGCGCCCCCGCCTGCCGGCACGCCGATTCCAAAAAGCTCCGGAGTCTGCCACGGGCGCTCGGCACCCACAATCGAAAAGCCGGAGAAATCGTGCGAGCGCACGAACAAAGGATTGTTATGCAGAAGCTGGGCCCCAGGCGGCTCGTAGTATGCGTAATTCAGGCCGACAAGCGTGTCCCTAACGAAGGGAGCAAGCTGTCCTCGAGCTTGTTCAAGCTGTGCATGAGTGGCAGATGCCTTCAGCGTCTTCGTCAGGTCCGTCTGGATTTGAAGTTCTGCGTGGCGGCTGCTGTAAATGGTCGGCGCCCACTCTATTTTTTCGTTCTTGGTGAACATCTGCTGCGGCATCTCAAAGCCGTGCAGCTCTTCGGCGAGCGGTACAAGACTGCTTCCAACGTTGGCGCCGTGCTGCATCTCCTGCAAGCCGGTGCTAAGACCGTACAACGTATCTAGCGAGACCAGTCGCTGGTCATCCAGCACAGCGCGGATGCGATCGGCCATTTCCACGTGAACACGGCGACCATCCGGGGTTTCCTGAACAGGACCTGCGAGCAGATTTATAAGGTCGTCCTGAGACCAATTCTGCTTTCCGGTCGCAGCGAAGTACAGTGCCCCTAGCGACACATGCGCTGCATCCAGTAGCTCGTTCGATGAAGAAATTTTCGCAAACGGTTGGATCGTCCTTTGCCACGACGCATTCAATTGCGCCTTGGGAATCTCTCCTTGGCGCGCCAGGATCTGCCACAGCCCGACATTCGCCTGAAGCGCGCCCAATGTGTTGCCGCGAAGCGACAGCCGCGAAATTCCATTGATCGAGTTCGCCACTCCCATGAAGAGCGTTATCGACTCGTCGTTCAGCCCGGGAAACTCGGAAAAAATCAAATACCAATTGCCCAGCTCAGAGTATTTGTTGACCAGCATCTGCGCTGTCTGTGGAGACATCCGTCTTCCCGGAGGCCGCACAGCGTCTACCTCGCTGAGCGTTAGATAAATTTGCAAGGGCCCCGTATCTGTAGGAACCCGCGAACAGGCAGCCAATGCGTCAAGCAACTGTTCAGGCCGGGTCCATTTGCGGGCATGTTTGTTCCAGTCTTGTATGAAACGTGAATCGATCTTCTCTTTGGGAAGGTCCTTCCAGACCTGGAGATTTCCGGGAACGTAGGTATCTCCGTTCGCCTCCCAGCGCACTCTCGTGAACAGAACCGGGAGCGATGGCGCCTTGCGGAAAGCGGCACGCGCTGCATTGTCGCCTGGGTAGGGTGCTCGAAATGCTACGTACATCGGTTCCAGGCGCGAAGCCTCTGTAAGGTGGGCCTGCTGCCCCGGACTGACACGGGCGAGAGCGTCATAATAAGCCGCCAGCCAGCCATTGTCTTTTGAAACAAGGCGAATGACGAAATCGCCATACGACGCCGGACTCGCTCCCACTAAGTTCTTCCAAGCGGGCTCGGCGGTGGCCCCTCCAGGCACCAGCAAACGGCCGGATCGGACGCAGATCTGGCTTCCATAAAAGTCCAAAACCTCGCCATAGGAGCGGAGTCCGCTCAGTCCCGGGGAGCGCTGCAGTGCCGTCTGGGTTTCACTATCGATCTTAGAGAAAGCCCAATACAGGCGGGCAACGGACGGGTCGCGCACAAACAGGTCTACCAGGCTATTACTGCCCCCCTTGGTTCCAATCGCGAACCAGTCGGCTTCATGGAGCAATACAGGCACCCTCGAGGCCGGGAATGGATAGGAAAAGCGAAGGTTTTTGCGAAGGTCCTGTTCCAGCGTGGTGAGAGGAAATCCCGAGTCAATCGTGAGAAAAGCTCTTTCCGAATCTGATGTCATCAAAAAGACCTCTTTTTGACCGCATCCTGATCTCAGGCGATAACCAAGAATTTGCAACAGAGGTCCCGCGTGGTCGCAGTCTGGAACCTGAATGGATTCGCTGGCGCCGGCAAGAGCTCGAAGTTCTCTTGCCTGCCGCATGTATCGGTCCAGCAGGACCAGAAACTCAGTAGGTTTGCCTACGTCATAACCCTGCACAAAGATGTTGCGAGTCAGCAGGGGCAGCACCTTCTCCAGCGGAGTCTTCTGGCTGATAGCCGCCATGCGCTCGAAAGAACGCAAAGGGCCCGGAATAACAATGGATTGCGCCGCTGCAATTGACCCGTCAGCGCCGGGACCAGGTGAAGCCGCTTCTACCGCGCCCCCAAAAGAGGTCGCAGTACCGGAGCAAACAAACAGGAAGAGTCCCAGGAAAGGAGCGAGCGAGCGAACACGAGAGGTCATCACGAGTGCCTCTTCGGAACTTCGGAGTTGCGGCGACTTACGCCAAAATCAAAGATTGCCGATCCTGCGGAGTTGGCTGGGGTGGCGAGCCTCGGAGAGGTCGGTCCTTTCACTTTGGCTTTAGGTCACGGACACAATTCTCCCTAAAGTTCCAACGTCCGAAAGATATACCATCATTCGCCGCAGTCAAGCGCTTTCTAGTCTGGTGACGATCTGATGACAATCAGCAGCGTTTACCTCTCGCAGAGAGCGCAGAATCCAGTTTTCTTTGTTGACGCACTCTTCCCCATAAGCCTACGATCACCGCTTCTCCCAACAAAAACCGCGTTCCCCGGAGAATCGTGCTCGGGTCTATGTCTGACGTTGCGCGGTCTCGCACTCAGCCGAAAGGAAGCCTGCCGCTGATCTGGTCGTGGCCCTGCAGTCGGTGGTCGTCACATACGACGGTTGGTATAGGGCAATCTATTTCACCGAGGAAGATGAAGATCCGGTGAACAATCTGCTGCGCTCGTCCATTTGCCGGTGTGCTCCTTTGCGTCGTGCCGCGATCGATAGCGTCAGTCAATTCGGGCGGTACTCCGAGCGCTGCGTTGTTTCTTAGCAGCGCCGTAACAATCGGGCTGGTTTTCAGTGACAGATTTGAAGCCCTGGTTGCCATAACCGCGATCTTGTTCGCCGAACGCACGGGATGCTACGGAGTCCGATATCCACACCGAAGCTTTGCACTGTGTCAGCCCCGTAGAATCCTTGGTCGATGCGATCAATGACACTAACGCGACGCATAGAGACATGGAGAAGTGAAAGCAAATACACAGGGCAGCAACAGCAACATTTTTAGAACGTTGGTAGTCATCTGCAAACTACTTTCGCTTGGATAATTTTGAAAGCACATCGGGTAAATCTTTCAGATCCTGCTTTAGCAGGTAATCGCTGGCACCGGCCTTCACGGCGGCTTGGCGCAGATCGTCATCGTCGTGATCGGTCACCATGACAATGCAGGCGGAGGGTTCCAGGCTGCGTATCTGTTTCGTCGCGGTCAGCCCATCCATGCCGGGCATCTGAATATCCATCAGCACTACATCGGGGCGGTACTCTTGGAAGGCAGCAAGGGCCCCGAGGCCGTCGCTGCACTCCCACACTGCGGTGACAGCGCGACTCAAATTTCTTCGAATTACACGCCGAATACTCGCATTATCTTCAACGATCAGGACTGTCATTAGACTCTCGTACTTCCACTTTTTCTCCCTCGACGCATAGCGCACCACTGTCGAGAAAGTGCACTCTCAGGCTATCGATCAAAAACGGCCTGCGATATAGGGGACGCTACACACGGCCTGTGTGGTACCACACGGGGCGGTGTCAGCACTTTTCAAGGAGCGTTGTTTGGCCTAGGAATTGCGTGTATGCTGTGTCCGCCAAGGTCGGATCAATTCGGATGCTGGATGTAACCATTCGATTCCGCGAGCCCTTGTCCGCGAGGCGCACTGTGAACAACGAGATTCGCATTCTGCTTGCAGACGACCACCCCCTCATGCGGCGAGGGCTGCGGATGAGCATTGAGGATGAGGTCGGACTGAAGGTGATCGCAGAGGCTCAGGACGGGCAATCCGCGCTCGACCAGATAGAGAAACTACGGCCCGATATTGCGTTGTTGGACATCGAAATGCCAAAGCTCGACGGTTTGGGAGTGGCGCGCCAGGTCGTTCAACGAAAGCTAGGAACCAAGATCATCTTCCTCACCTTTCACACCAACGAGGATCTGTTTCGAGCGGCGATGGCGCTCGGGACTGCAGGGTACATTCTGAAAGATAGCGCGGTGCAAGAGGTGGTGGCTGGTATACGTGCTGTATCCCAGGGACGTCCCTATTTAAGTTCAGCCATTACCGCGAGCCTATTGCAGCAGCGCGAAAAGCCGCAGCAAGACACAAATGACTCGCTTACACGCAATCTCACACCCACCGAACGACGAATCATGCAATTGATCGCCATTGGCAAGACGAGCAAAGAAATTGGAGCTGAGCTCTCGATTCACTACAGAACGGTCGAGAACCATCGCACAAATATCTCGCGCAAATTCTCGCTGGACGGTGAAGGCGCAAACGCGTTGCTACGCTTCGCACTGCAGAACAGGGCAGCGTTTCAATAACGCTGCGCCGTCCTGGTTCAATCTGGTTTGAACGCACGGCCTGCTGAGGCTTCGTCCGCCCTCGGCCACTACCGACAGACTCGCGTCGAATCATTGCGATACCGATCCCAATGGTCGGCAACTTGGCTTTCGGAGGCTCAAAATAGGTACCCTGA
Source organism: uncultured Acidobacteriaceae bacterium (assembly GCA_963815025.1). Lineage (GTDB taxonomy): Bacteria > Acidobacteriota > Terriglobia > Terriglobales > Acidobacteriaceae > KBS-83. Next base: position 1,509,959 of record CAWFFD010000004.1, read on the forward strand.
CTGAGGCAGCAGACCGGAAAAACGACTTGCCTTACTCGGCGACCACCCATGGCTGTCGGGTGCTCTCCTTGATTTGATAATCACGAGCGTTGCTTGTGTAAAGGAAACTCGAATCGTAGTACGGTGCCGGAATCCGGATTGCTCTGTATCTTCACCGTTCCCCCCATCAGCAAAGTACGTTCGCGAATGCCAATCAAGCCAAACCCGCTTTTCCCTGTCGATACGTTCTTCGTATCCTGGGTAAATCCTTTGCCGTTATCACTGATCATCAACGTGATTCCCTGGCTTGTCTTTTGAATACGAATTTCAGCTTCGGTTGCGCCAGCATGCTTCAGGATATTGTTTGTTGCTTCCTGGATGATCCTGTACACATTGATGCGTTGGGCTTCGGGAAAGCTGTCATCAATGTTATCGATACTGGTCTGGAATCGGATCTCGGATGCCGCTCCGATCGACCTTACCAGGGCTTCGATTGCCTTCGACAGGCCGAGGCGATCCAATTGAAAGGGCCGCAGATTGTAGGAAATGGTTCGAGTTTCCTCGATCGCCTGAGAGACTTCACTGCTCATTTCTTCAAGGGTCTGCTGCCGTTCGTCGCCGCCAGCCGCTTTGGGCCGTTGAAGAAAATACGCCAGATTCTTGATCACGATAAGCCGCTGTCCGAGGCTGTCGTGTAGTTCCGCCGAGATGCGGCGTCGCTCATTCTCCTGTGAAGCGATGAGTTCCTGTGCAAATGCCTGTTGCACGGCCGCGCGTCGTTTGAATTCCGCTACTCTGAGGATCCAAAGCACGTATGTCACGAGCAGAAGCAATGCGCACATCAGAGTAATGAACCAGCCAGTGAGATAGAAGGGTGGCAACACCGTTATCGGAACACTTTCCTGGGGGGCGCTCCAGACCCCGTCGCTATTCGCGGCCATTACGCGGAAGGTGTAGCTTCCCGAAGGCAAATGTGAAAAATATGCGGTGCGACGACTCCCCACCTCTTCCCACGTAGAATCCAGGCCATCCATCATGTATCGAAAGACGACTTGCTCCGGCTTTGAAAAGCTCAGGGCCGTGTACTGAATCTCCAGACCGCCTTGTCCGGGCCGGATGGTGATAGGGCTGTTGGCGTTCGCCTGCACATGGTCCAGCAACACGGATTCGATGACAACCTGTGGAGGAGTCGTGTTCCGGTTGATCAAGTTCGTGTTGACAACCGCGACGCCTTCCTGAGTTGGGAACCAGAGATTCCCCTCATCATCTTGTGCGCCGGCGGGCCACAGTCCACCGTTACACTCTGCATTCAACAGACCGTCGCTGCGACCGTAGGAGGACGCAAGGATCAGCTTTCTCGCCTTGCCGTTCGCGATGTCATTCAAGAGCTTCTTGTCTACCCGGTAAATGCCGCGATTGGAGCTCATCCATAGATTCGCGTGAGCATCTTCGAGAATCTGAAAGACCCCGTTATCGAAAAGGCCATCGTCTCTCGTAAATCGAGTCCAATGGTTGTCGGCGTACCGCCCGAGTCCACCGTCGTATGTCCCAACCCACAGGACACCATCGGCATCCTCGTAAATAGATCGAACATTTTCGCTCGGCAGACCATCCTGCTCAGACCAATGCGTCAAGGCGCCATTGCGGATGCGAGTCAATCCACTGTAGCCGCCGACCCAAACGTCGCCGTGACGGCATTGCACCAGCACGCGAACGTCGCCATCTATGAGCTTTCCTTGAGGTAGCAGCTTCACTTCCCCGGAGTTTTTTGCGACTGTAAATTGATACAAACCGTTAGGCGTTCCGAGAAGAAGCGATTTGTTTGCCATTACAAGGATTGCCTGGATGACGGGAAAATCGGGAGGAAGACCTAGCTGCGTCCGAATGCGGCCCTGCGATAAGAATGCGAGCCCTCCATGCGTACCTATCCAAAGATCGCCATCGCCATCGTCGGCCAATGCGGTCACCAGCCCGGGCAATCCATCGCTAGGTTTGTATGTTTTTAATACTTCGCGGTGATGAAACTGAGTCAACCCTGCGGGCCAGGTGCCGACCCAGATGTCTCCGTGAAGATCACGCAAAACAGGATATACACCTGCTCCTGCCAGCCCCTGGGCCACTGAGTACACATGAATCGTCTCCCTCTGAATCCGAAAGATGCCCTTTCCTTCCGAGCCGACCCAGACATTGTGCTCGCCATCATCGACGATCGTGTTGTAGCGGATAGGGACTTGCAGCCCGGCAGTGGGCAGATAGAGCCTTCGATCCAGATGTGCGTCGATAGATGCTTGCCAAGATCGGCGCGCCGGGTTCTGGAAGGCTGTCAAAAGCGGCTTCGAATGGATGGTCCACGCATTGTCAAAGAAGCGCGCGAAATGATCTTGCGGCAGCTGCAGCCACACTGCGCCGTCTGCCCCTACCGCAACTTTGTCAACGCTTCGCAGAGGGATCGACGGCGGCACGACATGCTTCGACCATTTGCCATAGCTGAGACAGGCGAGGTTTTGCCCTTCCGTTCCCCAGAATCCAGTTCCATCCCAGTTCAGGGGCTTGTAGCGTATGTGATCCGGATTTGGCAGTGGTTGAAATTGACCAGGCTTCTCATTCCACTCGAAGATATCCGCGCCAAGCAGAGACCAGATATGCCCGTCTCCGTCCGATGTGATGGCACGGGCGGAGTTTTCAGGAACTCCTTCCGCAAGCCCCAATGTGCGAAAGTGCGACTGATGGTACCGAACAATCGTGCCGCCCTCGGTGTAGAGCCACAGGTCTCCATCTTTGCCTGCTACCATGGCGGAGAATCTGTTTGCGGTTATGCCCGGGGAATTGCTCCTGTCAAAGGTCGTGAACCGGACACCATCAAAGCGCGCAATCCCATTCAACGTTGCAATCCATAAATAACCATCCGGCGTTTGAACGATGCCCCGAATGATGTTCTGCGGAAGCCCGGAGTCGGCGGTCCAGTTCGTCGCTCGATACTGGGCCTGCAGGATGTTCGGATAGGCAAGCAACACGGACAGTAGTATGGCTGCTTGGAGAAGTGAAATACATAGAAGGGCACGGCACCCTCTGAGACCTGTCGAGACTGCGCATATTGCATCCAGCTTGACCGTCCTCATCGTGTCAATCTTGATAAAGATTCACCCCTCTCCAAATCACGGTATCGTGCTCGTTTGCGTAGCTAAATGGATAGTCCTAACGTGAAGAGTTTACCCTGTACGTGTTTCAGGGATAGGAGGCGAAACGCCGGGGTCGTGCATCAGGCTTAAAGCGTTACGAACGTCGTGTGACAGCGCTGCGCCGGAGTCGGCTTCCTAAAACAAAAATCCTCGGCATTTTGCTATTTTGCCATGGGCTGTTCTTGACGACGAATCGGTGTTCCGGTAGCAGCCGGGAGGTCAGGGGGCGGCGGACATCGGTACTGTGGCGTGATCCTTCCTTTCGACGCCTCGACGATCGAGAATTCCTTGATCTGTTATTGGTCGCGCACGCATGGCTACTGAGCTTGACGGCGCGTCAACACAGCAACTCTCAACCATGTGGAACCACATGGTTGTAGTGTAGCGTCCTCTATGGTTCTGCAGTGGCGATGCCGGTATTCTCAAGCTCGGCTAGCGATTCCAAACGTGACCACGGTACCGACTTCATCGCCGCGAGGGTCTAATAAGCGTCATCGCTCTGTGGTTTAGTTAGAAATGAAAGGATGCCGATATGAAGAAGCGAAGTTATGGTTCTGCCTGGTTGTTGCTGTTTGCAATTATTTTCTATCAGGCTGCCGCGTGGTCGCAGCAGGCCCCGTCGGAGATGCCACCTGCAAACGTTAATGGAAAGTGGACGCTATATTGCAACGATCCGAACGGCGCCACATCGACAAAGTACCTCGATCTTCAGCAGGAAGGCACCACCATTAAAGGGCACTTTAAGGGTCCAAATCAATCCGGAGGAGTTGAGGGCACCGTCAACCAGCAGCATCTTGTGGTCAAAACTAAGACGCGGGGAGTACTTGTCTTTCGGGGAAGAATTGACGGCCCGCGAATGAACGGAGTTGTGCAGGGGAATACGTACAACGGAACCTTCCATGATCGAGGGGGTACCGGAACGTTTCAAGGCCAACGCACTCAATGACAATTACGAATTGATCTAAGGGAAACGATTCTCCTATGCCAACTCCTATCCACACCCGCAGAGCCATTATTAGCAACGTTCTTAGGGCAGCTGCCGCCACAACCATCGGCGGACCTGCATTTCGCGCACTTGCGCAATCAGCATTTCAGGCCTCTAACCAGCGAAATGTTGGGCCGGGTCAATACACGGGGGCATTTCAGCGGCAATTTCGCGTGCCCGCCATGTCGATCGCTATTTCTAGGAATGGGCGCTTTGTCTATGATCACGCCGGTGGCATGGCAGATCGTCAGCATATGGCTCAGGCCCAGCAAAGCACCCTTTTTCGCATTGCAGATCTTTCCAAACCAATAACCGCGGTTACGATCTTTTTCTTGATCCAGGCTGGCAAACTTCGCCTTACTGACAAGATCTTTGGTCCAACAGGGATACTCGGTGAAAAATACGGTAATCCCCCGTATAGGCAATATGTCGCAGACATTACCGTAGACCATCTTCTTGCTCACACAGCCGGCGGATGGCCTGCGGACGATAATGACCCAATGATGCACAACAATGGCTGGGGCCAGGCTAAGCTGATTACCTCGACCATCGAGAACGTGCCGCTTACAAATGAACCGGGTACTCATTGGGCGTACTCAAACTTTGGCTATTGCATCCTGGGTAGGGTTATCGAACAAGTGACGGGCCAGCCGTACGAGGGCTATGTTCAGGCCAATATTCTTGCTCCGTGCGGCATCACCGATATGCAGATTGCTCATAATAGTGAGCGGCAACGTGCTTCGAACGAAGTCGTGTACATAGGTCAGTATTCTGAAGACCCATACAAGATAAATATCAACCGCATGGACTCAAGTGATGGATGGATAGCAACCTCCACGCAACTCGTTCAGTTTCTCAACCACATCGCTGGGGCGCCAAATATTCCTGCGCTTCTGAAGCCTGACACGATTCGTGCCATGACCACCCCCGTGCCAGCCTATCCCCAGGGCGATGCCAGATACGCGCGGGGCTGGATGGTGAGTGACAACGGTGCGGGAAGCTGGTGGCACAGTGGAAGTCTGCCTGGCTCAACTTCGCTTATGGTCCGTAACCCGGATGGTTCATGCTCAGCAGCGCTCTGCAATACGCGTACCGAGCCTCATCAGGAGATGGACACCGCTCTTTACCAGATGATCTGGAACCTGGCACAGAGCATCACTGCCTAAACATTCGAACCCCTAGTTGCGGACCCTTCACAACTTGTATAAGGAGCCAACTCGAGCGATGAGGCGCCGGCCTGAAAGGAGCGCCCTCTTAAGAACTTTTAATCTTTAGGTGTACGCATCACAAGTCGTTCAGGGGGTAGCGGGAACGGCATTTGGCGCTTCCCTCTTACCATTGGTGGTGAACTGGGCAGCGTGTAACGTGGCATAAATGCCATGCGATGCCATAAGGTCATCGTGGCTGCCCATCTCAGCGACGGTTCCACCGCTGATCACCATGATCTGGTCAGCGTCGCGAATTGTGCTCAGTCTGTGGGCGATCGCGATGACTGTCCTGCCCTTCATAAGACGTTCGAGAGCATCGATAACAAGGCGTTCCGATTCGGTGTCGAGAGCAGCGGTAGGTTCATCGAGAAGAAGGATGGGGCTGTTTCGAATCATGACGCGCGCAATGCCAATCCGCTGACGCTGTCCGCCGGAGAGCGTGGCACCGCGCTCACCAACGATCGCGCGATAGCCGCCCGGCATCTGCATGATGAACTCGTGCGCGTTTGCGAGCTTGGCCGCCGCAATGATCTCGTCTTCGGAAGCCCCCGGCTTTCCAAACGCGATATTCTCAGCGATAGTGCCGCGAAAGAGAACTGTATCTTGCAGCACATACCCGATCTGATCTCTTAGGTGGCCCAGCTTCATATCGCGTACGTCAATTCCATCGATTTTGATTGAGCCGGAAAGAGGATCGTAGAACCGAGGGATGAGACTAACAACAGTAGACTTCCCGCCGCCGGTGGGTCCAACGATGCCGATGAATTGACCCGCACGGATCGTGAAGTTGACACCGCTTAGCACCGGTGTCTCTGTGCTGTATCCGAATGACACGTTGGCAAATTCGATTGTGCCGTCGACATTACTTATCTCTATAGCGTCAGTCTTTTCGAGAACCACGGCGTCGGCCTCGAGAACTTCTTCGATTCGATCGACGGCCACAGCGACCTGTGCAATCGCATTCGTTGAGGTAGCCAGGTCCTTTACGGGTTTAAAAAATTTCGTGAGGTACGCGAGGAAGACGGTGAGCGCCCCAACCGTCATGACCTTTTGAACGGTGAGCCATGCACCACGCCACAGGACGACAGCCGTACATGCAGCAACAACAATCGAGACGATGGGCGATAGGAGAGACTTCACCCGTCGCGCTTTGAGTGCTGCATCGATGACTGCCTGGCTGACGACGCCAAGTTCCTTTTCCTGGTGATCCTGAAGCCCGAATGCCTGGATCACCTGCATGGAGCCCAGATCCTGCTGCACCACCGAGACGATCTCACTTTGTTCTTTTCGTACCTCGCGGGTCGCCTTTTTGACTGCTTTCTTAAATCGAAAAACAAAAATCAGAAGTATTGGAGTAACGCCGAGGGCGATGAGCGTGAAGTCCCAGTTCAGCCAGAACATGAGGCCGAGCATGCTGACAATTGTGAGAAGATCGACAACGATATCCAGCGTGGAAGAAGAAGCAAACGATTGAACGGTCTGGATATCCGTCGTGATCGTACTGAGAAGGCCCCCCGTTGCATGCGTATTGTAATAACTCAGAGAGAGACGCTGGAGATGGTGATACGTGCGCATGCGCAAGTCGTGGGCCACACGCTGACCGACGCTCTCCGTGATGTAGTTGTCGATATATCCCGTGATTGCGCCAATGATGGCGATCACCAGGAAAGAGACAGCCATCAAGGCCGCCAGACGCATCTTCTGCGTGCCCGCGAAGGCCGCTTCAATGTGCAGAAACACTCGGACTAGAATGTCCGTGTCCCGCGACATCATCAATGATGACCTTCAGCGGCCATGGTGCAGCGAGATTCGCGACAGTTTCGACGATCATGGCAGCCAGGATGACTAGCAGCTGAAACCGGTACGGCAACAGCAACTGACGGATGAGCGTCCATGATCCTGAATGTGTCTTTTCGGCCATTAGGCAAATTGCCTGCTTTCTTTCCAGCCATCTGGGTGACGCGATCGAAGGCAAAATGCATGCAATTATGGATGAGCCAAACCGAGGTCTTCTCGCACTTCCGGATCGCACTTTTTTAACTCTTCCAGAAGACCCTGGTCTGATAGATCCATCGGCTTCGACATCGTCCAATCCGAGCGCAATATATCGTGGATCTGTTGCATGAGATGACCTTTGGTTGTTTCGATAGCCAACTCGCGGCGGCTGTCGAAGCTGCCAGGCGCGAGATTGATGGAGCCGACAATGGCCCGGCATTCATCTGCGAAGAGCAGCTTACCGTGAACCTTCACGTGCTTTAGCGTATGAACTTTGGCACCCACGTCTTGCAGTATTCGAAGGCCGCTGGCCGCTTCCGCCAATTTTTCCTTCTTCAGTTTGTGCAATGATCTGGCAATGACGTGAAGTCTAACTCCGCGACTACATGCGCGTACGAGGTGCTCAATAATAGCCGGGTCTTGAAATCGCTCGTTTTGGATCCAGAGAGAGTGCTTTGTGCGGTCGATAAACTCGCCAAGCCGTTGTCTCCCATTTCCAACGCACCAGATGAGTGCCGGCTCTCGCGAGACAAATGTTGTGCGATTCCAATCTGCATCGAAGCAGGCCAGGATATCGGCGACCTCGGACTCTCGAGAGGTTATGATGGCGTAATCGCGCGAGGCCAAAAATGCTTCGCTTTCCCAATTGAAAGATTGAACAAAGGCGATACGGTCATCGACGACCATCGACTTTTCATGGGTCAGATCGAAGGCCGGATTGCTGTCCTTGACCTCGATACCGGCGGCCGTCAATGCAGCGCGAGTCTCATCGTTCTCTTTCTTTCCGTCGCGGCGCTGGGGATTGAGCATGACGCGAACCCGGACCCCTCGGGCGTGAGCTTTGATTACCTCTCCCAAAAGCGATAAGTCTTTGAATATAAACATCTTGATCGAGAGCGTTCCTTTGGCCTGGGAGATCGCGCCGAGGATTTCGGCACTGGAATCTTCTGGAAGGACGATGAGAGAGTGCGACATTGGAGATCCTCGCGAAATTGACCGGCCCACAAGGATGCCATTCATCCGGCCATGATTGCCATAGTAAAAGACCGGCAACTCGTTAGCCATGGAGATTACTACACAGAAAACCATGGGGCACCACACGCCGCTGTCGTGCGGTTCCACACGGAATTTGATCGTAAAGGGGGCCTCTAGAGAGTCTGTTTTTGGCGGAATAGGAGCGCAATCAACGCTGGTCATTTCGGCGACGAGGCGACTGACAAATCGCCGCAACTTGCCGGCTCCAAACTCCCCATTGCAGAGACCGCTCGCCGCCTTTACCGATAATCTTTATTCGGCTGGTGTCCAACCATCACCCGGTTCGTAGCTGTAGATGGCAGCTGCTGCCGCGGTCGTCTTGGAGCCAAGGTCCTTTTGATAAACAACCCCTTCCCTGTTCATCATGAAGGTCATGGTGCCTGAGTCTCCATATGTAACCGGAGTAGCCAGGATTGCAAAACCTCTCATTTCTCCGCTCCCTACGTAGCTCCGAGCGTTGCCTTTTGCGTGATTGCCTTGGCCGGCGAGCACGGGGAAGGAATATCCATCGAATATAGGAGGCGCTCCAGGCTGGGTGGATGTAACTACGTCTTTAGCGAAATCGTCCAGCCGTCCTAGGGGGCTGGCGGGCTGATCTTTCGCAACCTGCCAGTACAGCCCATCTCGTTTTCCCGGACTGCTGAGAATCTTCTGAGTGTATTTGTGAGCACTCTCACCGTCTTGCTTGTTACTAAAATACAGCTCTTCCGCGTTCCCCATCGCGTAGACAGCATCCAGCGCGAGGATCTCATTTTTACCAATGCGCCTCGCCAGGATCTCGTCTTTGCCGGCTACAGTATCGAAATACCATCTCGACGAAGCACCCTGCGCGAGCGGAATCGGGTAAGGATAGTTGTCGGCACCGATGTAGAGAATTCTGCGGCCATCGGTCAACGTGGCCCAGCGGTTCATCCGATCGTATTTAGTTACGAACGACGCGAGCGCAGCTTTATCTTCCTGCGAATCCCCGGAGCTAAGAAGCGCTGCTGAATGCGGGCCAAGGATTCGCTCAAGGGCCCCGTCATCTTGTGCGCGGGCTGCAATATAGAGAGCCTTAGCAGCCTGCTCCGGGTTTGCAAATGTCAACTGCGATCCATCTTGCTTAACCGCAGCCGCGTTTTCCGGTGTGCGGTGGCATCCTGTGACGCAAGTGACTCCGAGCAAACACAAGCCAGCAAGGATGGACAGGTTTATACCTCTAAGAAACCTTCTGTGATACTTCATCTCTGTTCTTCCTTTTTTTGCGGGGGCGATCTTGGAAAGGTGAATCACTTACCGGCGGCCGCCGAAACTACGCGGTGCGCTCATGCGTGGTGCGTTCATACGCGGCATACTGCCACCGCCCATGCTGCCCCAGCCGCGCGCAGACGCCGCACGATCGTTAAAACCATTTCCACTCATATAGGAGCGCTGCCGGGACGCTCCCATCGCATTGTTGCGGCCAAAATCATTGCCGTACGCGCCACGCTGCGGGCTTCCGTATGTCGGGTTGTAGTTGCGGCTGGGGCTAAAGCCTCCGGAAGGACGATAGTTTCCAGGGCGCGACGGTACATTGCCGGGCGTCATTCCGCCGCCACCCATGGGATGGTAGTTGCCCGGACTCGACGGTCTGCCCGGATCGGCTGGGCTGATCGGGTTCATACCGCCGCCCGTAGGATGGTAGCCTCCGCCTGATCCCGGTGGATTCAGGCCCCCTGGCCGTGCCGGGCCGATAGGTGTGGTTCCTCCGGTGGGATGATAGCCACCATCACCCGGACCGAAACCGCGGGCCCTTGGCCTGGAGTTCCTGGTCCCCACGGGTGGTAGTTGTTAAAAGTGTTCGTAGTCCTGTTGATGTAAAGTTGTTGTTGTAAATAATATTTCCACCACCGCCCCAGGAACAGCGCCACGAGTTCCAGCCCCAACCGAATCCACCCCAGCCCCAACCCCAGCCGCCGCCGATGCCAATACCGGTGCCCCAGAAAATTCCTGGAGTGACGATCGCAACCGGCGGAGTGTACATCGGTATTACGTAAGGTGTGCCGTAGATCAGGGTCGGATTGTATGCCGGGACATAGACCACATCGGGATTCGTCGGCTGAATGACGATGGTTGAGGGAGTTTGCTGAACGACTGTGACCTGCGACGACGACTTGAGATTTCCAGCAGCCATGGCTTGTTTGCGCATCGTCTGCACCGCTGCCATCACGTCGGCTTGCTGATTGGTGAATGCTTCTCCCAGGCTGGATGTCCATGCCAGGTTATGAGCCAGGTCATGCAGCACCGATGGAAATTGCGTCAGAGCCTTCACGCTGGGATCCCAGGCCTGCTGACTGACTGCATCTGCGAGATTCTTCCCCTGCAGGCTCCCGTTCTGCGCAAGCCAGTCATCGGCAAAGGCGACCTGATCCGGGTAAGTTGAAGCCGCGAGCACCTGCGCAACGAGCGCGTCGGGATAGAGGGCGATAGGGGCGACCAGGGCATCCAGCTGGGCGGGGGTCTGCGGCGCGACCGCTGGAGCGGAAGCCGCCCCTGTTGTCGGCGAACTCTGCTCCGTCTGCCCCACAGCTTTAGTTGAAGTTCCCACAGCGAGCAGCATCAAGCAGGCCACAATAGAAGGAAATGGTTTCATGATTTTCTTAGTCATCGGAATGCGCCAAATAGAAAGCTCTATGCTCTTGAAACTTGTGAATGAAAGTTGCTCCGCCCGGCGATACACCGCAGTGATCGCCGGACGAAGGTAAGCCAAAGGGTTAGTTAGGTTGTGTTCCTTCCAGCATCATCAGGCCCATCTGCTGAGCATCCACCTCAATCGCGATCACTCGAGTGCCGTCGATGGGGTAGTAGCCGAAGCCTGCATTCGCTTGCGGATCCGGTGCATTCTGTCCGGCCACGGCGATCAGCCCCTGCAACTGGAGGAGGCCGGTTGAGCTGTCTTCCGAGCCCGTGAGCGGTGCATTTGAAGTCACGCCAGACGTTGCGTTGTTCGCATCCTGTACGCTGTAATCCGTAAATCCGGTGAAGGAATCCGAGGCCACAGTTACAGGACCCACACCAGACCAAGCCGGACCATTCTCGATGGCAGCGATGCCGAACACATTGAGCGCATAGGTACCTTCGAAATCTGCCAAGGGTGCCGTTTGCAAATAAGCGAGACCGGACGTTTCCTGAGTAGGATCTACGCCTAGTTCCAGCGCATTCCCATTGCCATCCAGGTAAAGCTGGAAGGTGAAAGGAAGAGGATTCGGGTAGGAACCGGACGTTGCAACCACACGTGAGCGTGACACGGCCTGTGGGATCGATGGTGTAAGTCCCACTCGTGATCTGAGCGCCAAGATGCAGAGTCAGATCGTTGAGGGCCATGGCACCGGACACCGTGTTATCGGCGTTGAGACCAAAGCCGCCTGCCATCTGAGCGATCGTGCTGTTCTGGCTGTAGACGTCCTGGCCGATTGCTTCGAAAGCATAGGAGCTCCCAGCGACACTAGCCTGGCTGAACTTGCCAGTGTTGGAGCCTTGTCCCAGAGCCGTGCCACCTGTAACCCCGTTCAGAGCATCCTGCGTTTCCACCAGCTGCAGTTGGCTCGGGCTCACGGTGTATCCAGCAAAGTTAAAGGCGGGAAGCCCGGAGCTTGCACTCGGAATCAGAGCAAATGCGACGCGACCATACGCATCCGGAGCACCCACGGTGCCGGAATCGAAGGTCTGTGCTTGTGCAGGACTGCCCCCGTCGTTGTAATCGAGGACGCTGCTGCCCACCGATAAATTCGCCCCGCTGATGTTGAGAATGCCGCCAGCCACGAACGTGTTGTCATTCGTATCGAGCCCGCCAAGGTTGAAGGCATACCCACCCGCCGGCGAAGCAACACTGGTTTGCTGATCGAGCGAGCCGGTTGCTGTTGCAAACGCATCGAATTCGGAGATCAGCGCACGCGCATTGGAAACTATCGCTCCGCGAAGCGTCTCAACGCCGTTTACGCCGACATTCGGATCGCCGGTGTTGAGGACAATCTGAATGTTTCCATTGACGAGGCTCAGGTTAGACCCCGAAGCGGTCAGACTATCGTGGTAATACCCGGGATCGGTATCGTCAGTCATGTCCTGCTCGCCGCCTGCAATCACCTGGTTTTTGACCGTGAATGCGCCCGCTACGTAGTAGTTTCCAGCTCCATCTTGACCGGCGAGATGGAAGACATAGTTGCCATCCATAAGCACAACGGGAGGTGGACCGACCGTGATGCTTGCAGAGGCAGACTTGGTGGCATCTGTGACCGAGGTTGCCGTGACAGTAACCGTGGCTGGCGATGGAGCAGCCGCGGGAGCGGTATAGGTGGTTGCCGTGCCGCTGGGAGTTGAGGTTGCCGAGAAGCTGCCGCATGCCGAGCTTCCGCAGGCGACAGACCATGAAACTCCACCGTTGGCGGTGTCGTTGCTGACATCGGCGGTAAGGCTGGCCTTCGCGCCGGTGTTGATCGAAGTCGGCGCCGCAGGGCTGAATGCCACCGAAATAACTGGGGGATTCGGTGGGTTAGGGCCAGAGCCGGATCCGCCGCAACCGGCGATCAGCATAACGAGAAGGACCAAAGCAATAAGATACGAAGATGGGCGCAGTTTCATTTCGCACTCCTATAGAGAGCAGCAGGATTTACGGAAGCGCGTGAGCGCTGCGATGAGGTGTGAACCAGAAAGCCGTTCTCGTTGCGGACGACGGTCTCCTTGCCGGCCACTGTGAGCTTGCGAACCAGCAGACACTGTTTGCCGTTGATCGTTTGCTGAATGACGACAACCTGAACTGGAGCGCCTTGCGATAGGCTTTGCCGCACCTCACTGCTCAGCTTAGGCCCCACGCTTGCGGTAAACGATCCTTGCGAACCATCCACTACAAGTCGAAGACCGGCCGGATGAGCCGTGATTAACTGCTGAACAGTTCCGGTCATGGTGATGTCGTGAGTGGGAGTGTTGAATTCCGTCGAGCTTACGGTGGACTGAGCGCGTGGCTGTCTAGTTTGCGCAACGGAGAAAGCAGGTATGGAGAGCAGAACAAGGCAGGACAGGAACACGAAGTTTTTCGTCCCCACCCGCTTGCTGGCGATCCAATCAAGTATTTGCATCATGTCCTCTGCATTATTGAAAGTTTGATTTAGGCCGTACTACAGCGACCGCCTGGGAAGCAGACGTTGGCTGGCGTACTTTGAACCTTGCAATGATTTCGAAGATTGTAACCAGACTGAAGGCCGTCTTCGATGAAGCAAGAGTACGCAAGCTCTTTGGAGATAGAAATAGAGGGCGCTACACGGATGCCGTGTGGTTACACACGGATCGAATCTGCGGAAACACCTAGCCTCAGTAAACAGCCGGTTTCGATATTTGCGGACTTCGGGCTGTTGATGGCCGACTGATGATTGATTTGAAGTTGATTCCGTGCCGATTCGGCCTAAACACCGAAGCGCATTTTCCCCTGTTGCGATTTTTGGCTAATACTTAGAGACCCTCTCCCAATTGTTCGTTTCGAGGCGCAAATGAACCAGTCTGGAAAGTTGATTACAGTTGCCTTTTGCTGTGTCAGTGCATTTCTGCCAACGCGTTTCGCCCTCGCGCAGACTCGTCCCCAGGACGAAGCCCTCGTTGCTCACCGAAACGCGACCGAGAAGGAGCTCGAATCGGTCGCCATTATCGATCGCAAGGTCATGGTGGCTATGCGCGACGGTAAGCGCATGCAGGCGAATATTACCGGCCAAAAGATGAGACGAAGAAATATCCCATCATCTTCGTCCGTACCCCCTACAACTTCAATTACTGGGACGTCGAGTTAGGCGCGCCTCGCGATCTGTCCACCGAACTCGCAGCCGTGAAGCACGGCTACGCCTACGTGGATATCAATGAGCGTGGGCGCTACTTCTCCGAGGGCGACTACGATATTCTCGGCACGCCTCTCACCGACTCGGACGATCGCTAGTTGGCGATGGCACGCTCCTCGCAGCCGCGCCCGGCAAAGACAGTGCAGACCAATTCGTCTACGATCCATGAATCCCGTCCCTACCCCGGGCGGTTCATCTTATAACGTGGGCGCGGATCATCGCGCTGGAGCCTTCGATCAACGGGGCTTGGAGATGCGCGACGACATACTCGTCTACACCACCGAACCGCTCGCCAACAACTTCGACGAAAAGCAGGGCGTGGTAGCGCACAACCAGGTGCACCATTCCCCCGCGTACCCGTCCAGCATCACGCTGAGCGTGGTCAAGCAATGAGGGCTCGGAATTAATCTCAAAAATGACCCTGGCCAATAAGCGGCCACAGGACGATGCGCCCTGCATATCGACATTGGCCGGGCGAAGCTCAACCTCGGTGACTGCCCGCAAGCTCGCGAACGATGTCGCCCACAAAGGCTTTCGCGTCGCCAAATAGCATCAGCGTCTTATCTGGGTAGTAGAGAGGATTATCGATTCCCGCGAAGCCCGGACTCATGCTGCGCTTGATCACCATCGCGGTTCGAGCCTTGTCCACGTCGATGATGGGCATGCCGTAGATCGGGCTGGACTCGGTCGGTGCGCGCGGCGGGATTCGTAACGTCGTTGGCGCCGATGATCAGGGCGACGTCCGTTTGCGGGAGATCGGAGTTCATGTCGTCCATATCGAAGAGGCGATCGTAAGGAATGTCGGCTTCGGCGAGCAGCACGTTCATGTGGCCGGGCATGCGACCCGCGACGGGATGGATGCCGAATTTCACGTCGATGCCCTTCTTGGTGAGAACGTCGTAGAGTTCGCGGACTTTGTGCTGCGCCTGCGCCACGGCCATGCCGTAGCCGGGAACGATGGCGACCTTGCTGCTGGCGGAGAGAATCGCGGCCGCTTCTTCGGCGTGGCGCTGCGAACCGGTTCGCTTCCTCGGCGACCGCTTTGGCGCTGAAGTCTGCACCTGCCCGAACGCGCCGAACATGACGTTGGTGAACGAGCGGTTCATGGCCTTGCACATGATCACCGAAAGGATGAAGCCGGAGGAGCCGTCGAGCGCGCCGGCGACGACGAGCACTTTGCTGTTCAGCACGAATCCGAGCAGCGCAGCGGAAAATCCGGCGTAGGAGTTCAGGAGTGAGATGACCGTCGGCATGTCCGCGCCGCCGATAGGCGTGACCAGCAAAATTCCGAACAACAAGCGCGACGCCCACCATGGCCGGAAAGAGGTGCATGTACTCCGGATGGATCGACTGAGAGCGATCGCGATCACGATCGCCGCAGCCAGCACCGAGAGGCTGACGATGTTCTGCCCCTGATAGATAATCGGCCGCTGCGGCAGAATTTCCTGGAGTTTTCCGGCGGCGATCAGGCTGCCGGTAAAGGTCAGCGAGCCGATGATCACTTCCAGCCCGATTTCGGCCATGCCGAATTTCGTAACATGCGGCGCGCCCACGTAATATTCCGCGATGCCGATCATGGACGCGGAAAGCGCGCCAAACGCGTGGCTCAGCGCCGTCCGCTGCGGCACAGCCGTCATGTGCACCATGCCGAGCGGGATGCCGATGGCGGCGCCGATGATCAGCGCGATGACGATCCATTTGTATTGGACAACTGCGGGATTGAAGAGCGTCGCGCCCACGGCCAGCGCCGCGGCAATTTCGCCGGCAAAAACGCCGCGCACGAGCGGTGGCCGGCGAGCTCAGCCACTTCAGCGCCAGAATGAAGAGAACGGCTGCGACGATATACGCGAAATCGATGCAGCTGCTGCGATCGCGACTGGGTCATGATTTTTTGGGCTTGCCGGTCTTGAACATGCGCAGCATGCGGTCGGTGATCAGGAAGCCGCCGACCATGTTGCTGAACGAAGCGGCCACGGCGATGGCTCCGAGGATCGTGGAGAGCGTCGTTTCGTGCCGTCCGGCAGATAATGATGGCGGCGACCACGACGATGGCGTCGAGCGCGTTCGTCAGCGACATCAGCGGCGTGTGCAGCAGCGGCGAAACGCGCTTGATCAACTCGAACCCGACGAAGCCCGCCAGAATGAACACGA
This sequence comes from uncultured Acidobacteriaceae bacterium, assembly GCA_963815025.1. Taxonomy (GTDB): domain Bacteria; phylum Acidobacteriota; class Terriglobia; order Terriglobales; family Acidobacteriaceae; genus KBS-83. The sequence goes on from CAWFFD010000004.1 coordinate 1,526,328, forward strand.
TAAAGATTCGAGATGAAATCCGCAGGCACCCATTTCCTCCTTAGGGCGCTTGCTTGTGAGCCGCCAGAGCCGGCAAGCGAAAAAATTCCCGCACGCGCGCGTTCACAATTTCGCCGCCCCGCGTGAGCAGCGTCTCGCGGATGATTTCGTCATCCGAGATCGAGACTTGAGCTTCCCGTCCTTGACAAGCATGCGTAAGAAACGCCGTCATGTTCCGCGCATACATCTGGCTGGCGTCGTGCGGCACGCTGCTGCGCCAGATTGATCCAGCCGATGATCGTGACGCCACCGGTTACGAACTTTTCGCCGATCTGGGTGAGTTCGCAATTCCCGCCGCGCTCCGCCGCCAGGTCCACGATCACCGAACCCGGTGCCATGCCCGCTACCATCTCGCGCGTCACAGGCACCGGCGACTTCTTCCCGGGAATGACCGCGGCCGTGATCACCACGTCGCTCTCGGCGACGACGCGGCTCAGCAATTCGCGCTGGCGGTATAGAACGATTCGTCTTGCGCCTGCGCGTAGCCGCCCGCGTCCTGCGCATCTTTCGCTTCGATCGGCAGCTCGACGAATCGCGCGCCGAGGCTCTGCACCTGCTCCTTCACCGCGGGCCGTAAATCGTAGCCGAAACGACCGCGCCCAGCCGCCGCGCCGTCGCAATCGCCTGCAAGCCCGCGACGCCCGCGCCAATGACAAGCACGCGCGCGGGCGTAATCGTTCCTGCGGCGGTGGTCATCATCGGGAAAAGGCGTGGCAGCGTGTCGGCCGCGATCAACACGGCCTTGTAGCCGCAGACCGTGGCCATCGAGGAAAGCGCGTCCATGCTCTGCGCCCGGGTGGTGCGCGGCATCAGCTCCACGGCAAAGGAAGCAACCCCGTGCGCGGGCAATATCCTGGACAGTGTCGAGTTCGACCCAGCGGCCGCAGAAATCCGATCAGCAATTGATCGGGACGATACAGTGGAACGTCGGCTTTGCCAGTCTTGTCGTTCGAGCCGTAGCAAAGCACCTGCACGATAATATCGGCGGTGCGAAATACCTCCGCTCGGTCAGGGACTACTTTCGCGCCTTTTGCGGTGTACTCGGCGTCGGGATAGCCGGCCTCAAGCCCGGCATTCTGCTCCACGACCACGTCCATGCCGGCCTTCTTGAGGTTCGCAAGGACGGACGGTACGAGCGCAACGCGACGTTCGCCGGGATAACTTTCGCGCGGAACGCCAACAATCATTCGTTCATTCCTTGGCCAGCCGGTCGCGCGCTCCCTCTCACGCGCAGATTTGAAGAACTCTCAATCCCTCGACTCCGAGGATCAAGTCGCAAAGTATCGGCCTGAACCGCCGGCCCGTTCCAGTGCGACGCATTATTCAAAACGGTGACGACGCGCATCGCGGTTCAGGTGTCCCTCGCGTATGGGTGCAGTTAAAGTCGTGCAATTATAGCCCTGCGCAGCAACGTTGCAAGCCGATTCGATCGATTCTGGCCGGTTGGTCGGCTAACCGGAAGCGATTCTTCAGAGGCTTCCCCTTCCCAATAGCCCATGACTCGCTCGGAACACACTCTGAACCCCAGACTTCGCGACCATGGTGCGACGAGGGCATTAGCCTTCTCGGAGAAGGCAATTCGAGTCTGCCACATTGCCAGCGCCTCAAGCAGCTTCAGGCTGGTGGATCTGATCCGAAGGTTCGGCGAACGCGGCAAGTGGTGAGTGGAAGGGTTCTTGGAGTCGCGCGTAAGGAGCTTCCAACCTCCGAGCTCGATTGACGAGACTCCAACTTGCTACCTCGATAGACCAGGAGTTGTGCGCATTGCGTTTTGACTGGATATTTCTCCGGCGCGCGATTCAATGAAGGGACGTCGAACCAGCCCCCGATGGAGATTTGATATCACGATTTGCCACGACTGCGAGGTGCTACACTCGTTGCCTCTGGGACTCCACTTTTTCGTCTCTAGCGATTGTGGGGACAAGATGTTGAGCGAACAAACGAACCACGCTTCAAGAGATCAGTGCGGACATCATCTAAAGGTCTTAGTCCGTCGCGTCAGTCGCACTCCGTGCTGCCACCTCACGGTAGCTGTACTTTGTACGTTGCTCTCCGGCTGCAATTCACAGAGGCTACAGCAAAAACCGTCGCTTGAGATCATGCGGGTGCCAATTGCCGATCCCGGGGGCCCCGAACAACTTGACTACATCCAGGGGCGCAGCTCGAATGCTGGTCCAGGCCAACAGATCGTTCTGTACGCGCGCAGTGGTGTTTGGTGGATACAGCCCTTCGCGGATCAACCTTTCACAAAAATTCAGCCGGATTCCACATGGAAGAACTCTACCCATTTGGGAACCGAGTACGCTGCGCTGCTGGTGAACCCGGGGTATCATCCGGCATCGAAGCTCGAGGCACTCCCTGGAGAGAGCGACGGCGTCGTCGCCGTAGCGATTGCCCAAGGCAAACCTGGCAGGCCGATTCCACCTCCAAAGACCATTCACTTCAGTGGCTACGATTGGGTTGCACGATCCTCCAGCAGCAATCGAGGAGGTGTTCCAAACCCTTATGATCCTGCGGAATGTGTGGACGGACCAGAAGGGATACCTTCACCTGCGGATGGATCAGCGCGATGGCCGCTGGTACTGTGCCGAGGTAAACCTCACACGCAGCCTCGGATTTGGAACATATCGCTTCGTCGTACAGAATAGTGCTCATATAGGGCCCTCAGCGGTCGTGAGCATGTTCACCTACGACGAGAGGAGCGTTGAGGAAACCCGCCGCGAACTGGACATAGAGTTAAGCCGCTGGGGCAATCCGGATACCAAGAACGCGCAGTTCGTAGTTCAGCCGTTCTATGTCCCCGAGAATGTGGTCCGCTTCGACGCGCCCGCGGGACGGATGATCTATACCTTTCGCTGGCAGCCGGAGAGCGCGGCATTCCGCGCGGCGCGCGGATCGGCGCCGGGCGCGCCCGCGATCAGCCAGCATATCTTCACGTCTGGCATCCCGCAGCCCACGGGTCAGACAGTTCACATCGATCTATACAATTTTCATTACTCCGGGAGTTCTCTGCAGCAGCCTGCTGAGGTCGTCATTGAGAAATTCGAATATCTGCCGTGATCGGATCTTTCAGGGACCGCGATTGCACTTTTGGATACTCGCATGGATGGCCGGCTTTTGCCTGTTACGTGGAGCATCGGCGCTGGATCCCGAGTAAGACGATGTCGCAGTACGTGCACGACGGGTGGGGAGAGGACAGCGGATTCCTGCAAGGCGCGGTCTATGCAATTAGTCAATCCCCGGACGGCTATCTTTGGGTTGGCACTGAGCGCGGCCTGGTTCGCTTCGATGGCTCCCGCTACACGCTGATCCAGCGGCCGATCCCCACTCTGCCTCCCACCGGCCCCGTGCGTGGACTTATCTCAGATGCCGAAGGAAACATGTGGGTGCGACTCAACGGCCCACGCGTGCTTCGTTATCGAGATGGGCGATTCGATGACGCGGTATCCGAGTTTCGGTCTGGAGGCCGTCACCTATACCGCCATGTCTCCCGACGACAGCGGCGGTATGCTCCTGTCGGGGCTGGGCGATCGAACGGTACTGCGTTACACAGGTGGCAAATTCAAGACGCTCGTGAAAGTGGCAGACATACGCGGCACGGTGATTTCGATGGCCGAGACTCGAGATCACAGGGTCTGGATTGGTACACCGGACAGCGGCCTTTTTCGGTGCAGACGGCGGCGCGATGTCCACTGTCATACCTTCCCTGGCCGACAAAAAGATCAACACCCTGCTCGCGGCACACAATGGAGGCCTTTGGATCGGAACGGACGAAGGGCTGCTCTTTTGGGACGGCACCCGACTCCAGGAAAGGAATCTGCCGCCACTGATGGCGCAGTTGCAAATTCTGGCGCTCGCGAATGACCCCGAGGGAAATATCTGGGTTGGTACCAACCGCGGACTCATTCGAATCACGGCTGCGGGAGCTGTCTCCCTCGATCAATTGAGTTCCGGCCCCGGTGCAGATGTGACAACAATCTACCTGGATCGCGACGGAGCACTGTGGTTCGGTGGATCACGGGGCATCGAGCGACTGCGTGACGGCAGGTTCACGACATACTCGCACGCAGATGGTCTACCCTCGGACAGCAATGGCCCCATCTATATCGACACCAAGGGCCGAACCTGGTTTGCCCCTTTAACGGGAGGCGTCTACTGGTTCAAAGGGGCAGAGGTCCGGCGCATCACGTTGGCGGGACTGGACAAGGATGTCGTCTATTCCATCAGTGGGGGCAGCAATGAGATATGCGTTGGGCGGCAACGCGGAGGCCTCACAGTTCTGACCGAGAGAGCCGGCGGATTCACTGCACGCACCTATACGCAAAAGGATGGCCTGGCTCAGAACAGTGTGTATTCGGTGCTGCGCACGCGCGATGGAACAGTCTGGGCGGGGACGATCAGCGGCGGCATCAGCAGTTTGAAGGACGGTGTATTTACGACGTATTCGGTAACCCAAGGGCTCTCTTCCGATTCCATCCATTCCATCATCGAAGGAGAATGATGGAAGCATCTCGATCGCCACGCCGGCTGGACTCGATGTATTTCGAAACGGTCATTGGACAAACTTTGCACTGGGTCCGAAACCTCCCTCAAATGTGCGCTCCATCTTTGAAGATGCGGAACACGTGTTGTGGATCGCCACCGCGGACGGACTGGCCTTCCGCTATTTCGGCCACGTGGAGATTCCTCGCCAGCTGCCCGATTCGCTGCGTGAGCCTATCTACGGTATCTCCGAGGACGCGAGTGGATCGCTCTGGATCAGCACCTCGGATCACGTATTGCGAGTGAATCGGGAACATCTCATGTCCGATTCACTCGCCGATATAGACGTGCAAAGCTATGGCAAGGAAGACGGCCTTCTCGGGACTCAGGGGGTCAACCGTGACCGCTCGATGACCAATGATTACTTTGGCCGGATTTGGATTTCCCTGAATCGCGGAATTGCCATGACGGATGCGAAGCTGACCTTCTGGTGATCCTGCATCAGCTGCGGTAAGGCTCGAATCGACCCTCGCTGAAGGTAGGCGAGTCGATCTCCAGGCAGCGCCCCAGCTCGCGGCCGGCAACAGGATTGTCACCTTCAACTTTGCAAGCACAAGCCTTTCGAATCCTGAACAAACCCGATTTCGCTACAAGCTGGATGGTTCGGACCGCCACTGGAGCGATGCCGTGACGTCGCGCCAGGTCACCTACACGAACCTTGATCCAGGCTCCTATCGCTTTCATATCATGGCATCGAGCGGCGAGGGGCTTTGGAATGGGCCGGAGACAATCATCCCTTTTGCGATTGCCCGGGCCTATTGGCAGACGTGGTGGTTCCAGGGGCTTTGTATCGCAGTCGTGGTTCTGGGGATGATAGTTCTCTATCGCCTGCGAATCTACTTCCTGACGCGCCAGTTGAATGTCCGATTCCAGGAGCGTCTCGCGGAGCGCACACGGATTGCGCAGGAGCTGCACGATACCCTCCTGCAGGGTGTTCTGAGCGCGTCGATGCAGCTCGATGTCGCAGAGGACCAGGTACCGGACAACTCCCCCGCCAAGCCGCTGTTGAGGCGTGTATTGCAGTTGATGGGGCAGGTCACGGAGGAAGGAAGGACCGCTCTTCGCGGTCTTCGCACAACACAGTCAGACAATCTGAGTCTCGAGAAGGCGTTCTCACGCATGCGGCAGGAGCTGGGCGTCAGTGAGAAAATCGGATACCGGGTCGTTGCTCAAAGCGCTACCCGTCCTTTGCGTCCCCTCATCCGCGACGAGGTCTACCGCATCGGCCGTGAGGCTCTGGTGAACGCCTTTCGCCATTCAAGCGCCAGCACTGTGGAGGTGGAAGTGGACTACGCCAGCAATTATCTTCGCGTCATGGTACGTGACGATGGTCGCGGGATCGACCCTGTCGTGCTGCAAACAGGGCGAGAGGGACACTGGGGGCTGGTCGGTATGCGGGAACGCTCCGACAGCATCGGCGGCAAGCTCAAACTTCGGAGCCGCGTCGGCGCAGGTACTGAGATTGAGCTGGTTGTTCCCAGTGCGATCGCATTTGAAGGAAAGTCGCACGATACGACATCGCATTGGCGTCGCTGGCTGAGCCGCGAACGGCTCGAAAAATCTGTTGCTGATGATAACGAGCGTGGTTCCGAATGAGCGATCCAGCGATTCGGATCCTATGCGTGGACGACCATCCACTGATGAGGGAAGGCATCGCAGCCGTCATCCAAAATGAGCCGGACATGCTCGTAGTCGGCGAGGCTTCGAACGGTCAAGAGGCGTTGCAGGAGTTCCAAAAACATCACCCAGACATCACCCTTATGGATCTTCGCCTGCCGGATATGAGTGGGATCGATGCCTTGATTGCAATTCGCTCAGAGTATGCCGCCGCCCGAGTGATCATGTTGACGACCTTCGAAGGTGATGCAGAGATCCAGCGCGCGCTTCAGGCCGGGGCACAGGGCTACATGCTGAAGAGCATGCCCCGGAAGAGACTTGTAGAGATGATCCGGAAGGTACACGCGGGAGCGAAGTCCATACCGCTTGAGATTGCGGCTCACTTGGCCGAACATCTCGGTGACGAGTTTCTGACCCGACGCGAAATAGACGTGCTACAGAAGATGGCCGGCGGAAACCGCAATCGCGATATCGCGGAACAGCTCTTCATTTCCGAAGAGACGGTGAAAGGGCACGTGAAGCACATCATGGAGAAACTTAGAGCCAGCGACCGCACGGAGGCCGTCGCCATTGGGGTCCGTCGCGGGATCATACACCTCTAGCTCCGGCGCGCATTCGATTGGAAGCGGCCCAGGAGGTTGGGCGAAAAGCACTCCATCTAGGGATGCGGCCCTCCTCCGGTAGTAGCTACCCTTTTAACTGAAATGTTTGTTTTTGGGGCGAGGAGGTAGTGTCTGCTGAAGCTTTTTGTCAGCTTCCCGGACGGATGGCCCGGGGTCGGCCTTCTTCTCCTGCGGCTGACTGTCGCCTTCAGCAGTTTCGCCAAGATGGCGAGCCTGATTGCCGCACCCGGTACGCAATCGATCGGTTCCTGGAGCATGGGCCTGCTCGGCGTTGCGGTTGGCACGGCACTTCTACTCGGGATACTCACTCCGGTTGGGGGTGCCCTGGCGGCACTCTGCAATCTCTGCAATTGCGTCTTCTGGCTTCTGCCATCCAGTGCCGGTGTACGCGGCAGTGTTGTCATCACCGTCTACCTGATCATTATGTCCATCGTTGTCGTATTTCTGGGTCCGGGCGCGTTCTCGCTGGATGCTTACCTCTTTGGACCTCGCGAAATTATTATCCCGGAGGCACCCCGATCCCACGGCAGCTAACCCCTAAATAGAGGGGTGCGGCCGATACTCCAACTGATTGCCTCAAAAGCCTGCAATCAAGGGATGCCATGATCGTAGAGACTCTCCATACTTCGATCTCAGCGAAAAACATCAACGAACAACGAAGAGATGCAGGATGAAGTTCTTATGTCACAGTCAGCGATCCTCCAGCTAGAAACCATTGAGAATGCATTCATCGTTGGACTACTGCTCACCGGCAGCATAGAGCAGGCGGAACGCGCCATCGTCGACAGCATTCACTGTAGCGAAACAGAATATGTCTGTGGACAACGAGTGTTCCGGAGGGTCATTCAATGGGCCGTAGATCCTCAGGAGCAACGGAGTCGCCGTGTCATTGACGAGGCCTCCGTCAGGGTTCTGCCGTTTGAGCTTGGACGTGTTCTTCATCTGCCGCCCGGCCTGCGTCACTGTTACGTATTACGAATTCTCGTCGGGCTATCGAGGGAGGTTTGCGCGTGGCTTCTGCACGTGGATGTTGAGCAGATCGGCCACCGCACGCAGTCTGCGGTAAACGGCCTTGCACAGGTCGACGCCTCTGTCGGAGGATCAGACCGAAGATCGCGGTTCACCTCGCAGATAGGGTGGCGCTCCGTCAGAACAGTCAGAACAATGGAGCCTGCTATTCCGCACCCGGCTCAGCCACCGGCAAATCTGCCTTCTGGAGTGCAAACCGAGCGGTGCTCGCCCGAAGAGGCGACCCACAGAAGAACCCTGTCGGGACTGGCCCCAATAGCCATCACCTTGCACTACCAGAGGCAAACGTAATGGGTACCCGCTCCGCTTCTCCGTTCACTGGCGCCAGCGTCTTACAACGCGGATCCCCTCTGGAAGAGGCGATCGGCGCCGTCATCCTGCTGCACGGCCGGGGCGGATCCGCGAAAGACAGCATCACGCTAGAGGGCGAACTACGCCTGCCTGGAGTCGGGTTTCTCGCTCCCCAGGTCGTAGGGCACACGTGGTATCCAAATTCCTTTCTTGCACCCATTGAGAGCAACGAGCCCTGGCTCACTTCGGCATTGGAAATCGTTCACGCTTTGGCGCGCCGTTGCGCCGCGGCAGGCATCGATACCAAACATGTCGCCATCGTTGGCTTCTCCCAGGGGGCCTGCCTGGCCTGTGAATTCATCGCCCGCTACCCGCAACGCTATGGTGCACTGGTGGCGTTCACCGGCGGTCTGTTTGGTCCGGTCGGAACCGACCTCCATCACGCCGGGAAGCTCTTGGGAACACCCGTGCTGCTAAGCTCGGGCGATCCCGATCCATACGTTCCGTGGAAACGCGTTCAGGAGACCGAGAAGGAGCTTACCTCGATGGGTGCGAATGTTCATACCCAGAGATATCCCGACCGGCCGCATACGATTCTGCCCGAAGAATTGCAAGCCGCACAAAACTTGCTTGAGCCTGTCTTCAGGTTGCCGCCAGATCGACAGCGGAGAGTCGCGTCTTCCCTGCCCTATGACCGGGAAAATACAGGATTGGAAATAAACAATCTCGACGCGACTGTCGCGAAACCGACGGCATGCTAGCAGCAAAAATTGTGAAGCAATCCTCTGTCTCACTAGTAACCACCGCTCGGTGGGCGCACCCTCCACTGAGGGGCATGGCGACACTCAACAATGAATGGAATATGACGGGGCGGCCAGAGGTCGCTGCCTGTCTATGACATATTCCACGTCATAGTGGGGCTCCGCTGCCGTGGTCAAACCGTAAATTGTTGAAATGAATGGTGCGCCCAGAGAGATTCGAACTCCCGGCCTACTGATTCGTAGTCAGTCGCTCTATCCAGCTGAGCTATGGGCGCACTTCAGGGTGGGACTCACTGAGGATAGCAAGGGGTAGGGATGAAATCAAACGGGCAGAGATGCTTGCACTTCTGCCCGGCTATGCTCAATAGATATGGAAGTTGACTTCGATGGTGATTTCGACGGGGACGGGTTTGCCCTGGTACATGGATGGTTTGAACTTGTACTGTTTCACCGCTTCCACTGCCTTCTCGTCCAGCCCCATGCCCAGCTTGCGCATCACCCGGATCCGCTGCGGCAACCCGTGCGCATCCACGATCAGCGACACCACCGACACACCCTGGTACTTCGCGCGCCGCGCCTCGTCGGAGAACTCCGCGTCCACCGAGTAGATCAGCACCGGCGGCGAGACGCCGCCACCCACGTGATAGAGTCCGCCGCCGTAGCCGCCACCCTCGCCCGGCCCATAGCCTGCGCCCGAACCCGATCCGATACCACCGCCATCGCCCGAGCCCAGACCCGCACCCGAACCTGTCCCATTCGACAACGGCCCCGTGATATTCGTCCGCGGATCGCCCAGGTTGGGCAGGTTGTTGTTCGGCAGCGCGATGTTCGGCGGCATCTTGATCGTCGGTTCCACCGCCAGCTTGGGATGCTCATTCACCGCCAGCATCGGCGGCGTGATCGGCGTCTCGGAGAACTTGGGCAGCTTGCCTTTGGGCGCCTGCACCAGCTCATGCGCACCACCACCGCCGCCACCACCCATCGCCGGACCCTTGGGCGCAATGGGACGGAAGGGCGAGATATCGACTGCCGCCACCTGCGGCTTGGGCGGAGGGGGCACGATATGCTTGCGCGCTTCGATGATCAGAAAAATGATCAGCGCGATGATCGCGACGTGCGCGCCCACCGACAGGGACGACGACAGCGGACTGCGCTTTACCCGGAACGGATCCGGCACCGCTACCGGCGTCGAAGTCAGAACTAAAGGCGGAAGCGTCTCCCGCTGAAACAAGCCACGCAGATCCGTAAGCCATGTCCGCCACACCGGCTCATCCACCACCGGATTCCATAGGCGGGGCTCGTACGGAGCTAGGCGTATCTCTGACTCGACGTCGGGTGGGGGCAGGACCTGGTTTGTCATAGTCACTTCTTGACCTTTATCGGGACGGTAGCCTGCGGCGCACCGCCTGTAATGTGTTGATTATCTATGAACGCGCAGCCCCATGTCTTCGGTTGAACGGAATCTTCCTGCACCAAAATGGAGATCAGCAGGTAACGTGAGTCACGTGCGGCTCCCACACTAATCAATATTGAATGAGACGGGTGGCCGATGGGATTGGTCACAGGCAAAATGAGCGCCATCGGCGTTCTACAATAGAACCTTCCAGATCATGACCTTACGCGACACCAAGCCACATCCTACGTCGTCCCATTCCGAGGGAGATCGGCCGGAGCTGAAGTCGAGCCTCCTGCTGCCCCGCACCGACTTCCCCATGAAGGCCAATCTGCCGGAAAACGAGCCCAAGCGGCTCGCCGTGTGGCAGGAAAACGGCCTCTACGAGCAGATCCGCCAGGCGCGCAAGGGCGCTCCGAAGTACATCCTGCACGACGGACCACCGTACGCCAACGGCCCTATTCACCTTGGCCATGCCTTAAACAAGTGCTTGAAGGATTTCGTCGTCAAGTCAAAGACCATGGCGGGTTTTGACTCGCCTTATGTCCCAGGATGGGATTGCCACGGCCTGCCAATCGAGATCAAGGTGGACGAGCAGCTCGGCCGGAAAAAGCTGGAGATGGACCCCATCGCGGTCCGCGCGGCCTGCCGCGCCTACGCACAGAAGTACATCGACCTGCAGCGGACACAGTTTGAGCGCATCGGCGTCCTTGGCCGCTGGCAGGACCCTTACGTCACCATGTCCAACCAGTACGAGGCGACGACGCTCAAGGCTTTTTACGAGCTCTTCGAGCGCGGCTTCGTCTACCGCGGGCTCAAGCCCGTCTACTGGTGCTGGCATGACCGCACCGCTCTGGCCGAGGCCGAAGTCGAGTACGAGATGCATACCAGTCCCAGCATCTACGTGCGCTACGCGCTCACCAGCAAGGCCGGAGGGAGCCAGCTAGAAGAAACGACTCTGGCGCTCAAGTTAAAAACTGAGGGTTACAAGCAGGTCTACGCATCATCTGGACAACAACGCCGTGGACGCTACCGGCCTCGCTCGCAATCGCATTCCAGCCTGATTTTGAGTACTTCGCGCTCGGAAAACACCGACGGCAACGTCATACCTTGTTGCGGCAGCATTGGCGGAGCAGGTCACGCAGACTGCAATCTCGGAACTGCCAAGGAGATTGCGCGTCTTAAGGGCAAAGAACTCGAGTGCGCGCACTTCCAGCATCCGTTTCTCGACCGCTCCATCCTTGGCGTGCTGGCGAATTACGTCACCGCGGACCAGGGTACCGGCGCGGTTCACACCGCACCTGCGCACGGCGTGGACGACTTCTATACCGGGGAGCGCTACGGTCTCGATCAGGCCACCAAAGTGGATGCCGCCGGCCGCATACAGGACGGTCTTCCCGAGTACAACGGCCTCAATATCTTCAAAGCCAATCCAGAGATCATCAAGCTGCTGGAGGCGCGAGGCGCGCTGCTCGGCCGCAACGACATCTACCACTCCTATCCGCACTGCTGGCGCTGCCACCACCCGGTCATCTACCGCGCCACCGAGCAGTGGTTCATCTCCATGGAGACGCCGATCCAGCTGCCAGACGGAAGCACGGTCAGCTTCCGCCAGCGCGCGCTTGATGAGATCAAAAAGGTCAAGTGGGATCCGGCGTGGGGCGAGGAGCGCATCTCGAACATGATCGCCACCCGGCCCGACTGGTGCATCTCACGCCAGCGCATCTGGGGTGTGCCCATCGCGCTCTTCCTGTGCAAGAAGTGCAACCAGCCGCTTCAGGCGCCGGAAGCGTACGCGCGCGTTGTCGAGCTGTTCCAGCAGCACGGCGCCGATGCCTGGTACGACGGGACGGCCGAGAAGATGCTGCCCGCAGGCGCGACGTGCGCCACAGCGAACTGCGGCGGCATCGAGTTCCGCCGCGAAACCGACATCCTCGACGTCTGGATCGACTCGGGCACCAGTTGGGCTGCGGTGCTCGAAACCCAGCCCGAGTTACGCTTCCCCTGCGACCTGTACACCGAGGGCGGCGATCAGCATCGCGGATGGTTCCACTCGTCCTTACTGTTCTCGGTGGGCCTGCGCGACATCGCGCCCTATCGCGTCGTCGCTACATCCGGCTGGACGCTCGACGAGCAGGGCCGGGCCTTCTCGAAGTCACTCGGCAATGGCGTCGATCCCGTCGACATCGCGAAGCGGCTCGGCGGCGAGATCGTGCGGTTGTGGGTTGCCTCGGTGGACTTCCGCGAGGATGTCTCAGCCAGCGAAAACCTGATGCAGCGTGTTGCCGACAACTACAAAAAACTGCGCAACACCTTCCGCTTCCTGCTCGGCAATCTGCACGACTTCGATCCTCAAAAGGACGCCGTCGCCTGGGAGAAGCTGGAGCCCCTCGACCAGTACATGCTGTTGCGCGCGCGTGAGCTGACGACCAAAGTGCTCGGCTGGTATGAGGAGTTCGAATTTCACCGTATCTACCATGCGGTGAATGAATTCGCGATCGTAGACCTCAGTTCGCTCTATGCGGACGTGCTGAAGGATCGCCTCTACACCTTCGCGCCGAACAGCCGCGAACGCCGCGCGGCGCAGACCGTGCTGTGGAAGATCACAGAAGCACTCGCGCGGCTGGTTGCGCCGATTCTGAGCTTCCTCGCCGATGAGGTCTGGCAGTATCTCCCGGCAGATGCAAGCCGCAGTGCGAGCATCCACACCGCGCTCTTCCCTGCTCCGGATGAACTCGCGCCGGACGGCCAGGAAGCGCTGCGGGACGATTGGGCACAACTGCTCGCAATCCGCGACGTGGCGCTTTTGAGTCTGGAAGAGGCACGCAAGGAGAAGCGCATCGGTAAAGCGCTGGAAGCGAAACTCACCCTGGAACTCCCCGCGGAACAACTTACGGTCGCGCAGCGCTACGAGCCCAGCCTGAAGGAGCTGTTCAACGTCTCCCAGGTAGAACTCGTTACCGCGACAGGTACAGAAGCCCGCGCCACCACCACCGACGCCGATGGCAGCAAGTGCGTACGCTGCTGGAACTACCGCACCGATATCGGCGTCGATCCACGCTGGTCCACGGTTTGCGGCCGCTGCGCCAGTGCGCTCGACGAAATCGGCTTTCCGCCACTGGACGACGAGGACCCTGCCTGATGACCGAAACAACCACAGTCACGTCGCGTCAGCCGGGCAATGCAAGCTCAGATCGCCGCGGCATCCTCTTCCTCGTCTCGCTGCTGGTCCTGATCCTCGACCGCGTCACCAAGATGGCGGTTGCCCACGCGTTGCCGCTGGGCGGCGCGCACGTCGTCATCCCCAATGTCTTTCGCATCACGCATGTGCTCAACATCGGCGCCGCCTTCTCGCTCTTCGGCGATTCGGCCTCGCCGGAGCGCGTCCGCTGGATGCTGGTGAGCTTTTCGGTTATCGCCGCGATCATCGTAGCCATCGTGCTGCTTCGCATGGGCCGCCGCATCACCATGACCACCCTTGGCCTGGCGCTCATCCTCGGCGGGGCTATTGGGAATGCGTATGACCGCATCCGCACCGGCGCGGTGATCGACTTCTTCGAGGTCCACATCGTCCACTATCACTGGCCGGACTTCAACGTTGCAGATTCCTGCATTGTGATCGGCGGCATCCTGCTGGTGCTGCACTCGCTGGTGGCGGCGCGCTCCGACGAGGGGTAACGTGACCCGCACCCCCCTCCCCCTCCGGTACGGGAGGCCGCCCGCTAACTGCTTTTGGATAGTTGGACTTAGGGGCGCTCCCGAGGGCTAAATTCGTCCATCCAAAGGGCTTAGCGCTAAATTCGTCTTTCTATTGCACTTATCAGATCGAAATTTTCGTGTACCGGTCATGTGCGTGATCGAGATATCTCCCCTATTTCCAGAGTAGCGAATTGCGCGAATTGATCTGCCAACTATTTTGCTACTTTCATGGATACGTTCCCACGATGGGACTGGCCGTCCGGGCGGACGCACTCCCGTGCGTGTCGGGGTGGTCGCTGGCGGTTAAGCGCTTGGCCGATGGAAACTACCCCACCCTAGCTTTGCTAGGATGGGGCACCCGGCTATCATGGCGCTCATGCTCGCATCCGACAGAATTGTTCATGAACAGAAATTCGTTCGGGCCTTCATTCAAAGAAGTAGACAGGACCGCTGCCTATTCCTTCTCGAGCATGCGAAGCGTCGTCGTGACTTCACCAAAGAACTTGCTCATTTCAAATTGCTGGAAGATCGCTACTCCCAGCCCGTTTCTTCAAGCATAGCTAACAGCGCACCTGGCATGGTTTCGTTGCTGCGCCAAAAAGGTGCCGGCGCAACTGTTTGGATCATTTCAGAGGATCCAAAGATGGATGCAACTGAGCTTCCGCTCGATGAGGCGATGCAGCAGACTTGGGGTTCTTTCATTGGGACCATACTGTCCTGCGTTCCCGGCAAGTTAGCCTTTTTTCATGGCGAGGAAATGAAGAGCGAACGCATACTTGAACGTGACTGACCGACGTAGCCCGATTTCGTCAGACGGTAAAGCTAAAACGCTTACCGGAAGCGACCAACGGGAGCGCCTTCCACAACTCGCGCCGCCGGCGCCTCCACCCGGAGGCCAAGTCCCCGATATACTGAAGAGTGCATCCTAAGCCTCCCCAGGCCATTACAGACAAGGCCCCAGTGAATGACGCCATCGTGATCCGCGGCGCGCGGACCCATAACCTGAAGGGCATCGACTGCGAGATCCCGCACGGCAAGCTCACCGTCGTCTCGGGGGTCTCGGGGTCGGGCAAGTCGTCGCTCGCCTTCGACACCATCTATGCCGAGGGGCAGCGCCGCTACGTGGAGTCGCTCTCCGCCTACGCCCGCCAGTTCCTGGAGCGCATCGAGAAGCCGGATGTCGACCTGATCGACGGCCTGGCCCCTGCGATTGCGATCAAGCAGAAGAACTCCACGCGCAACCCACGCTCCACCGTCGCGACTGCCACAGAAATTTACGACTACATGCGGCTGCTCTACGCGCGCTGCGGAACGATGCACTGCATCGTCTGCAACAACCTGGTCCGCCGCGACTCGGTGGACGAGATCGCTGCCGCCATCCTTGCGCTCGGCGAAGGCACGCGCCTGCACGCGCTCTTCCCTGTCGAGCAGCGCCGCCCTCCCGCCTCGGAAGATCTCGCCGTCAGCGACCATCCCAAAGACGAGCCCGAGAAGCCGAAGCGCGGGGCGAAAAAAGCGAAAACCACGGCAAAGACCGCGCCGGAATCAGCACGTACCCCGATTTCCGACGCCCTTCGCCAGCGCCTCGCCGACCTGCGTGCCCGCGGCTTCAACCGCCTCTATCAGCAGAACCGCATCTTCGAGTTCTCGTCGCCGGAATCGTTGTTGGAGATCGACTTCGCGCAGCCCGTCTTCGTTCTCGTCGACCGCATCGCTGTCTCGCCGGAGAGCCGCGCGCGCATCGTCGATGCCGCGGAGATCGGCTACCGCGAGAGCGGTGAGATCGTCTATGAAGTGGTCCCGCGCGAGCTGCGCGGGGGAAGTCGTTCCGCGCGTTCCGCACGAGGAAGTGGTCACGTGCGAAGATGAAGGCCAGCCGCGCCAGCGTCTCCGCTTCTCCGGCGAGTACGAGTGCAAGCATTGCCACCGCATCTATCGCGAGCCGGAGCCGCGCCTCTTCTCCTTCAACAACCCTTATGGCGCCTGCCCGCGATGCCAGGGATTCGGCAACACCATCGACTTCGACCTCAACCTCATCATTCCGGACAAGGGCAAGACGCTCGACGAGGGCGCCATTGATCCGTGGACGCGGCCGAAGTATCGCCCGTATCAGACGGAACTGCGCCGCGCCGCGCGCGAACAAGGCATTCCGCTGAACGTGCCGTGGTTTGACCTCACCGCAGGCCAGCAGGCCTTCGTGCTTGAAGGCAAGGGACCGTTCCTCGGCGTAAACGGCTTCTTCCAGTTGATGGAGCGCAAGAAATATAAGCTGCACGTGCGCGTCATGCTCTCGAAATATCGCGGCTATGCGCGTTGCCCGGAGTGCAAAGGCGAACGGCTCCGTGCCGAAGCACGCGCTGTGCTGCTGGACGGCCGCAATATCTGCCAGGCCGCTGCGCTTAACATCGCTGCCGCGCACCAGTTCTTCTCCGCTCTGAAACTTACCCGGGAGCAGGAGGAGATAGCCGGCTCCATCCTGCATGAAGTACAGCAGCGGCTACGTTTTCTCGATTCCGTCGGCCTCGACTACCTCACGCTCGACCGGCTCGCCTCGACGCTCTCCGGTGGCGAGGCGCAGCGCATCCAGCTCGCCACCTCGCTCGGCTCGCAACTCGTCGGTGCGCTCTACGTGCTCGACGAGCCCTCGATCGGCCTGCATACGCGGGACACGGCCAAGCTGATCCGCATCCTCGAGAACCTGCGCGACCTGGGCAACACCATCCTGGTCGTCGAGCATGATCCCGACGTCCTGCGCTCCGCCGACTACCTGATGGATCTTGGCCCTGGCGCGGGCGAGTACGGCGGCAAGCTGCTGGCCGCCGGCACCGTGGAGCAGGTCGAGCGCAATCCCGACTCGCTCACCGGCCGTTATCTCTCCGGCGCGCTCACGATTCCCGTGCCCACGCGCCGCCGCGAGCCCGGCCGCGAAAAGCTCACGCTGCGTGGCGCGCGCGTCCACAACCTGCGCGGCGTCGATGTCGAGATCCCGCTCGGCCTGCTGGTCTGCGTCACCGGCGTCTCCGGCTCCGGCAAATCCACGCTGGTGCATCAGGTGCTCTACCGCGCCATCGCGCACGCTCTGGGCGAGACGGAGGGTGGCGATCCCACCGGCCTCTATCGCGAGCTCACCGGAACCGAACGGCTTAACGGCGTGGTCCTCGTCGACCAGAACCCCATCGGCCGCACCCCGCGCTCCAATCCCGTCACCTATATCAAGGCCTTCGACTCCATCCGCGAGCTCTTCGCCTCGCAGCCGGAGGCGGAGCGCCGCGGCTATGCGGCGGGCCACTTCTCCTTCAATGTTCCCGGCGGCCGCTGCGATGTCTGCGAAGGCGATGGCACGGTCACCGTCGAGATGCAGTTCCTCGCCGACGTCGAGCTTCCCTGCGAGGAATGCAACGGCTAGCCGTTACAAATCCTCCACGCTCGAAGTTCGCTACAAGGGCAAGAACATCTCCGAGGTGCTGCAGCTCTCCGTGAAGGAAGCGCTGCGCTTCTTCGCCGGCCATCCGCGCATCCTCGACAAGCTTGCCGTTCTCGACGAAGTCGGCCTCGGCTACGTCCGGCTGGGCCAGTCCGCCACCACGCTCTCCGGCGGCGAAGCCCAGCGGGTCAAGCTGGCGTCTCACCTCGCCAACGTCCGTACCACCAATGGCAAGGTTGCGCGCTCGCGCACCCTCTACATCCTGGACGAGCCCACCACCGGTCTCCACTTCGACGATGTCGGCAAGCTGCTCCACGCCTTGCGCAAGCTCATCGATGGCGGCGGCTCGCTGCTGGTCATCGAGCACAATCTGGATGTGATCAAGTCCGCCGACTGGATCATCGACATGGGTCCGGAGGGTGGCAGCGGCGGTGGCGAGATCGTCGCCGTTGGCACGCCGGAGGAGATCGCGGCCGCGAAGGCTCGCATACCGGGTACTGGCTCAGCCGGCTTGCTCAAGACCGCGCCAAAGCAAGTGCAGGTAGCAGTTTAAGGAATAGCGATGAAGTGGTTGTATCTATGTAGCTTATTTGCGTGCGTCAGTGCTGCGGCTCAGCAGGCTCCGTTGCCTCCCGGCGCTCACGATCCCGACCAGCCCGAATCCGCACCGTCTTCTAGCCTGTCCCCCTCCAAACCGGCGGGAATCGCGCCAGCACTCGCTGCGGCCGAGGACCGGATCGAATCCCATGACTACGAGGCGGCTCGTCTCCCGCTGCTTGGCTATCTTCAGCAGCACCCGGAAGACGCTCGGGCTCTTTTTCGATCTCGGGTTTGTCGAAGACTCCACCGGCCAGCAGGATGCGGCGGAACGCGACTATGGGAAGGCGATCGCCGCCAATCCGAAGCAGTTTGAATCCCACGCCGCGCTCGGTCTGCTGTTCGCCCAAACCGGCCGCTCGGATAGGGCTCTCCCGGAACTCCAGACCGCCAGCCAGCTCGAGCCTGCCAGCCACGATCCAGCGGCCAAGGCGCAGGTGTGGCGCAGCCTGGCCCAGCTCCAATTGACAACCGATCCCGCGGCAGCAAAGCAGTCCCTGCTCAAGGCGTTGCAGACTGACTCCCGGCAGCGACACGGCGGCCGATCTGGTGCTGACCGGGCAGATCGCCGAAGCCAACGACGATCCGGAGGACGCCAGCACTGCCTACAAACGCGCCCTGGCCAAGGATCCAGCCTCTGCCGGCGCGACCTCCGGGCTGGCACATCTGCTGCTCCAGGAGAAGAAGCCGCAGGAGGCAGAACCCCTGCTGCGCGCCGCACTTGCGAAGCATCCGCAGGATGCCGGGCTGACCGCCCAGCTCGCCACCGCGCTCTCGGCCGAGGGCAACGGTGCCGAGGCCACCACAACGCTCGAAAAGCTGCACCAGCTCCAGCCGGCAAACACAGATGTGACCGGCATGCTCGCCGATATCTATCTCCGGAACGGCGCCGCGGACAAGGCTGCCCCGCTGCTGGCGGAAGCCGTTCAAAACGCGCCGAACAATGCTGGTTTGCTGACCAGTTACGGTCAAAGCCTGATCTATACCAAGCAATTTGCGGCCGCTGTTCCCATTTTGGAACGAGCCGCTGCGGCCGATCCTCACAATGAGGAGGCCTGGGGAGGCCTGGCTTTCGCGCATTCCCAGCTTCATCAGGACGCCGAAGTGCTGAAAGATCTTTCAGCGCGTCAAAAAATCACACCGGATACTCCGGAAACACTGTTCTTATGGGCAACTTCGTACGATAATTTGCACCAGATGAAGCAGGCGGCCGAATACTACGAACGATTCCTCGCGGACGCCCATGGTAAATACCCTAACGAGGAATGGCAGGCGAAACATCGGCTGGTGGCTCTAGGACACAGCCACTAACCGCGCACGGAAAGTCCGAGGTGCGCTATGCGTCCAATCGGTCTGCTCCTGTTTATCGCGCTTCTTTGCTCGCCCATCAGCCGCGCCTCTTCCGACAATAAGCCGCCGCTCGATCCGGTCGCTCTCTCTGCGCTCGCCGCAAAGGCAAGCCTCGCTTCTCCCAAGGATCAATGCTTCCTCTATGCGGAGCTGGTGCACCAGATGACAGAGCTGGCCGGTCGCCAGCTCAATGACGGTCAGGATCCGGCCGCGACCTTGCGAGCGGTGCGCGACTACACGCAGAAAATCCACCTGAACCAAGCGAAAGACAGCAAGCGGCTCAAGAATGCTCAGATCCTCATGGAGCACACCGCCTTCCGGCTGAATGAATACCTGCACTCGGCCGCACTCGACGATCGTCCGGTGCTCGAGTCGACGTTGAAGAATCTGAACCAGGTACAGAACGAGCTTATGATGCAGGTGTTCCGCCACTGAATCGTTTGCCGGCCCCTCTCTCAATGCGTCGCCCGTCAAGAACTATGCGAGCAGTGTTTCTATGCGCGGCGACGTTTGTTCTAGCCGCGCTCACAGCGCACGCCCAACGCTCCCAGGATCCGCTCACTCCGGATCAGGAAGAGCAGGTCCGCAATGTCACCGATCAGCCAAATGACCGGGTAAAGCTCTTCGTCACGTTCATCGAGCAGCGGACGGCCGCTGTCCATCAGGCGGTGGTGCGTCCGGAAACCCAGCACCCGGGCGTTGAAATTCACGACGGGCTCTCTGCGTTCACCAGCCTGGTCGATGAGCTGCAGGACAACCTGGATGCCTACGACGAGTCGCACAGCGACATTCGGAAATCGCTCAAGTACCTGCTGGATCACGCAGCAAAGTGGCCGGCTATCCTGCAGCAGCCACCCGGCTCTCCGGAGTACGATTTTGCTCGCAAGAGCGCTCTGGACGACGTCGCCAGCATCACCCAGGCGGCGACCGAACTGCTGAAGTCGCAGGAAGAATACTTCTCGAAGCACAAAGCGGAAAAAGCCGCCAAGAAGAGCCCCGCCGAATAGGACCGCCGTTGCGTCCTTCCCGGGCTTTGCGCATCTATCCATTCGGAGGAGATGCCATGGAAGCCGCGCTTAGCTTTCTTGAACGAATGGTGTTGCTTGGCATCGCCATCTTCGCGTTCTACCAATGCTTTCAGATCGGAGACAGCGGCTGGCTGGCGCGTCCCGCTGCCGGCTGGACATTCCGCGCTTGTCTCATTGTGGTAGCAGCCGTGTGTTTGTTCACCATGGCACGGCTGGCTGGCACCCGCTGAGTGGATGCTGCCGCAGCCAATTTCCATATGGTCCATAGGACAAACGCTTGTCCTTGACACTCCTGATTGCCCGGTGGTAAGTGTCTTACCGCCCAACGCTCCGGTCTTCATGGCGCGTTGAAATCCCGCTCTCAGGAAGCCCCCCATGCGCGTCCCTCCCCGTGCTATCCACTCCCTGCGCCGGCTGTGCCTGCGCATCCTTTTGCCACTTGTAAGCCTCACCTGCGCCGCGATGATGCTTCGCGGGCAGACAGTGAGCGTGGTCCAGACCAATCCGGATCAGTCCGCGCTGCTGAGCGCGCAGCCCTCGATGAGCTTCGTCCCCGGTACCGGCAGCCAGCTTGCAATCAATGTTGACGACACCATCCGATATCAGCGGCTGGAAGGCGTGGGCGCCTCGTTCACTGACTCCGGTGCATACCTGGTATGGAACAAGCTGACCCCAGCGCAACGAAGCGACCTGATGCAGACGCTATTCAGCGCCACCGGCATTCATCTGAGCTTTCTGCGCCAGCCCATGGGCGCCACCGATCTTGCATTGAGCAACTACACCTATGACGATCTCCCTGCGGGCGACACCGACCCGCAGATGACGCAGTTCTCCATCGACCACGACAAGACCTACATCATCCCGGTACTGCAGGCGGCACTGGCAGCAAACCCACAGATCAAAGTGCAGGCGCTTCCCTGGTCGCCGCCCGGATGGATGAAGACCAGCGGCGTGACCGGCGGAGGTTCGCTGAACACTGCCGACTTCGACGCGCTCGCGAAGTACTTCGTGAAGTTCGTGCAGGCCTACGAGTCCAATGGCATCCCTATCAACTATCTGTCGGTGCAGAACGAGCCGCTCTATGAGACCGGCGGATACCCGACGATGTTCATGACGCCGCTCGACGAAGGCCGCTTCATCAGCCAACATCTGGCGCCCGCACTGCGAGCCCAGCACTTCCGCAATCGGGGCTCGAACGGCCGCCCGTGGAACTTCAACTACCAGAACGCCGATCCTATCGACGCGACGCCCGGCATCTTCGGCTATGAGCACAACTGGGACAACCCGCTCTATCCCGAGCTGCTGCTGCGCGACCCGGCAGTCCGGCAGGATCTCACTGCGGTCTCCTTCCACTGCTACGCAGGCAGTGTCGCCGACGCACAGAATGCGATCCACAACGCCTACCCGGAGATGCCGATCTGGTTCACTGAGTGCACTGGCGGCTACTATGCTCCGGACTTCGCGACCAATCTGCCAAACATGGTGGAGGGCGATGTCATCAACGTGCTCCGCAACTGGGCGAAGAGTGTCACGCTGTGGAACATGGCTCTGGATCAGACCGGTGGGCCGACCGTTCAGAACGGATGCACGGACTGCCGAGGTGTCGTCACCATAGACACCAGCACCACACCCGCGACGGTCGAAAAGAATGTCGAATACTACGTCCTCGGCCATCTCTCCAAGTACGTGCAGACCGGCGCGTATCGCATCGCCTCGAACACCTTCGGCTCCGGCAATGTGGAAGACGTAGCCTTCAAGAATCCGGATGGATCGATCGCCGTACTGGTGCTGAATGCTGCGTCATCCGCCAGCACCTTCACCATCAACTGGCATGACGAAAACGTCACCTACACGCTGCCCGCAGGTGCGGTCGCCACCTTCACGTGGCAGGGCTATCCCGGCAACACAAACTTCGATGTGACCGCAGGGCCCGATTCGCAGATCATCGCTCCCGGCGCCGATACGGCGTTCGCCGTGAATGTCGACAAGTACGGCCACGATAATGGCCAGGTCCATCTGGACCTGAACGGTTTACCCTCCGGCGTATGGGGACAGCTTCTTCCTTCGCCAACCATCGCGAACGAATCCTGGCTCACTCTCGAGAGCACGAACAGCGCAACGCAGGGCGCCTATCCCATCACCATCTCCGGCATTCGCGGCAACACAGAACGATCCTCAACCGTCCAGCTCACGGTGGGAGGACATGAATCGCCCTTCAGTGGAAGCGCGTGGCCGCTTCCCGGCATCGTGCAGGCAGAAAACTTCGATACCGGCGGCAAGGGTGTCGGCTACTTCAACACCGACTCCACCAACCAGGGCGGCGCCAGCTATCGGCCCGGCGAAACGGTTGGCATCG
Organism: uncultured Acidobacteriaceae bacterium; assembly: GCA_963815025.1. Lineage (GTDB taxonomy): Bacteria > Acidobacteriota > Terriglobia > Terriglobales > Acidobacteriaceae > KBS-83. The sequence goes on from CAWFFD010000004.1 coordinate 1,549,077, forward strand.
AGAGCACTGCAGATGTGGGCGGCGGTTACGACGTCGGCTACACCAAAGAGGGCCAGTGGTTGAAGTACACCGTCAACCTAGCGCAGAGCGGGCTCTACAACCTGCAGGCGCGCGTGGCGTCATTGGGAGCGGGCGGCTACTGGCACGCCGAGTTCGACGGCCAGAACGTCACCGGCAATCTGTTCACGCCCGCGACCAATGGCTGGCAGACCTGGACCACGATGATCTCGCCGGCATTCCTCCTGCCAGCAGGTCCACATGTCATGCGCATCTCCTTCGACGGCAACGGCCCGACAGCCGGCATGGGGAACTTCAACTGGTTCGCACTGGCGCCGACCGCAGCATCGACACCCTTCACCGGCAGCCCCGCCGCCATCCCAGGGCAGATCGAGATGGAGAACTTCGACGGAGGTGGCAAGAGCGTCGCGTATTGGAACGGCAACGCGCAGAACAGCGGCGGCGCCAACTACAGGCCCGGCGAAACCGTCTACATCGAGGCCAGTTCGGACACTGGCGGAGGCTACGATGTCGGCTCTACCAACCCCGGGGACTGGTTGAACTACACCGTGAAGATTGCCCGCGCAGGCACCTACACGCTGCACGTGCGAGTGGCGACTCAGGTAGCGGGCGGCGTCTTCCATCTGGCGGTCGATGGGCGGAATGTCAGCGGGCCCATCTCCGTTCCGGAAACCGAAGGCTGGCAGACCTGGCAGACGCTGGATGTTCCCGGCGTCGCGTTGCCGGGCGGCATCCATACGCTCCAAATGGTGATGGATACAGGCGGCTATTACAACACGGTCAGCAACTTCAACTGGTTCTCGCTGGATTGAGCGCAGTTTCTGATACGTGAGGCGGAGTGTGCCGACGGTGCGCTCCGCGCAGCCTGCAGAAGTGCTAGGCTAGCGTTGCCGTGAGTCTCGAGCTGCACCAGATTTTTCAGGACGAATATCGCGTGGTCCGTCCGCGCGCGCCCATGCCGCCGCTGCAGGTGCGCTTCCGCCGCTTCACCACCCTCAACACCACCATCCGTCTGCGCGAGGGCAACCTCCACGTCTCGCTCTCGGACGTCTTGGAAGGTGCGCCCGAGCCGGTGCTGCGGGCCATCGCCCACATCCTGATCGCGAAGCTCTATCGCAAGCCGCTGGATGCGCGGCATACCCGGCGCTACAGACATTTTTCTTCCAGCGAATCGGTCATGCGGCAGACGGAGCTCATCCGACAGGTGCGCGGCCGCAAGACCATTCTCGGCGCGAAAGGCCGGTACTACGATCTGGATGAGATCTTCGAGAGCCTCAACCGGCGCTTTTTCTACGGCCTGCTGGGACGGCCGGTGCTGACCTGGAGCAGCCATATGGCCCGTCGCAGCCTGGGCCACTACGACGCCGCGCACAACACCATCGTGATCAGCCGCGTCTTCGATCGCCGCAATACGCCGCGGTGTGCGGTGGAATATCTCGTCTATCACGAGATGTTGCACCTGAAGCATCCGGTCACCGTCCGCTCGGGACGGCGCTGCGTCCACTCTCGCGCCTTTCAGGCAGACGAGCTGCTCTTTCCGGAACTCGCCGAGGCGAGGCGCTACCTGAAGGAGCTGTGAAGAATTCTCAGGTCGCCGCAGCGGTTCGCGCCGTTCGAGCTGCGGCGTGACGCCGCGCCCACACAATGAGCACAAGGCCAACAATCATCGAGCCGATGCTCGCCACCTGCGCGTTGCTCATTCCAAAATAAATGCGAGGATTGATGCGGATGAACTCCACCAGGAAACGCGCCAGCCCGGAGAGCACCAGGTATTCGCCCGTGATCTCGCCAGGATTGCGGCGGCCTCGCTTCCACAGGATCAGCGCGATGATCAGCGCGGCGATCAGCTCATAGACGGGCGTCGGATGCACACGCTGCGTCGTCGGCACCAGCCCATGCGGGAAGCTCATACCCCACGGCAACTTCGTCGGGATGCCATAGTCGCCATCGCCCGAGGTGAGGCAGCCGATGCGGCCTACGCCGTACCCCACCGCCGCGGCCGGAGCGGCCAGATCCAGCATGCCGAGGCCGCCGACCTTCGCCGCGCGCCCCTGCCACATCAGGGTCAGAATGCCCGCGATCAGGCCGCCATACCAGGCAAAGCCCGCGCGATCGAAGAGGGTGGCGGCCGGGTAGTGAAACAGTGTCACCGGATCTTCAAAGACGTGCCACAGTTTGGCGCCGACAACACCCAGGACGGTGACGAAGGCCACGACGCTGATCGCGTCCGCTTCGACATGAAAGCGTTTGAAGTTCAGGTGGAGCACGTAGCCGGCGCAGACCGCAGCCAGCCAGAGCATGAGACCGAAGGTGCCGATGGTTACCGGGCCTAAATGAATATATGGATACATATGCGCGCAAGTTCACTATGAGTATAGCGAGCGCGACTATCTTTGGAAGAAGACCAGCGTCTGGGAGAAGATAGCCGTATGGCCACGCCGATTCGACACTACGCCTCGCCGGTCTATCCACCGGTTCTGATCAGCCGCGATGCCATCGCGGATCGCGTCCGGGAACTCGGTGCGCAAATCGATCGCGATCTCGCTGGTGAATCCGTATTGCTGGTCGGTGTGCTCAAGGGCGCGGCTATTTTTCTCGCCGATCTCTCTCGCGCCATCAGCATCCAGTGCACTTTCGACTTCGTCGCCGTCTCCAGCTACGGCAAGGGCGAACAGTCCAGCGGGGCCGTCAAGGTCATCAAAGACCTTGACCACCCCATTGAGGGGCGCCACATCATCCTGGTCGAGGACATTCTCGACACCGGCCTGACTCTCTCGTTCCTCAAGCGCATGCTCATGCAACACCGGCCGCGCTCGTTGCGCGTCGCCACGCTGCTCGACAAGCCGGAGCGCCGTATCGAACCCATCCAGGCCGAATATGTGGGCTTCAGCATTCCCAACCACTTCGTCATCGGCTACGGCATGGATTACGCCGAGCGCTTCCGCAACCTTCCCGACATCTGTATCTTTCCGCCAGAGGCCGCCGACTGAAGCATTTTCCCCGATGCTGTGTGGAAGCCGGAGAGCATCTCGGTGTCACCTTTCCTTAACGAAAGGCCACATAAGCCTCTGCTGGTCCGCGCTACACCTACAGGGAAAATGCACTGATCCACAGCCTGGCAACCCTGTGGCATCTTCTGCGTCCATCATGATGGTGGCATTCCCAGAAGTGGTTGCACATCTGGTTCAGTGGCTTCATCCGGCAGCGTGAGACTCGCTTCGATGCAAGTCTCATCCGTAGCTTCACTAGCGGACACTGGTTTGTGCAACCTCTTCCATGTCGCCAAAGGAGTGGAGTGCGAAAATGAGAGTGATGGAGCCGAACACGTCCGACGAAATTCTCACCGTAACCCGCGGCACCTTCGATGCTGCTGCCTTTGCCAGCAACACACTCGCCGCGCCGGCCAGGCTGGCCGCCGTCCTCGACCACACCCTTCTGAAACCGGAGGCGACCCGCGATCAGATACTCGCCCTGTGCCACGAGGCGGCGGAGCATCGCTTTGCCTGCGCCATGGTGAATCCCGCATGGGTTCCGCTGGCGACCTCGGTGCTGGCCGGCACCGGCATACCGGTGGGCGTAGTGATCGGGTTTCCGCTGGGAGCTAACTTTTCCACCACCAAGCGCGATGAGGCGCGCGAGATGGTAAAGCTGGGAGCGCGCGAACTCGACATGGTGCTCAACGTCGGCATGCTGAAGAGCGAAATGTACGATCAGGTCGAGGCAGACATCCGCTCGGTCACCGAAGTGGGCCGTGCGGCAGGCACAGTGGTAAAGGTGATCCTGGAAACCTGCCTGCTCTCCATGCCGGAGAAGCTGCGCGCCGCCGAGATCGTCATCAACTCGGGCGCGGACTACCTGAAGACAAGTACCGGCTTTTCCACCGGGGGAGCGACTGCTGCCGATGTGGCTTTGCTCCGCGGTATAGCCGGCGACTGTTGTGGTGTCAAGGCATCCGGAGGCATCCGCACGCTCAGCGACGCCCGCACCATGCTCGAAGCGGGCGCGAGCCGTATTGGCGCCAGCGCCAGCGTACGCATTGTGGAAGAGCTGAGCTCGGCACTTGCGGCAACGGCTGCAACCGCACCCATTTGAACAATTTATCCGGCTTTCGGGGCCGTATCGCCGCTCCTTCGCTGCGCTATGATGACTCGATTGCCTCGCCCTCTTTCGTGGCGCAGGCAGTGGAGCAGAATCTGTGAAGGATGATGGTCAGCAGGATCGGCCCGAAGACCGGTCCCCGGAGAGTTTCGAGGGCGACTATCGACCCGCCAGCGAAGGCGCGGCCGCGCGCGCGAAGGTGCGCACAGAGCCGATCCAGCTCGCCTTCCTCATGCGGCTGGCGAATGCGCTCAACGCCACCCTGGACCTGCAGACCATCATGCACCAGACGGCGGAGCTGGTCCGCGCCGTCATCGACTTCCGTATCTTCGCCATTCTCCTGCTGAACGACCGCACCAACGATCTGCGGATGCGCTATCAGATCGGCCACACTCCGGAGACGGAGCGTCGCCGTTTCCGCATCGGCGAAGGCATTATCGGTGAGGCGGCATCGCGCAAGGAACCCGTCCTCGTCAACGATGTCCGGGGCGCGAAGAACTACGTCTCCGCCAACGATGCAGTGCGCTCCGAGCTGGCCGTACCGCTCATCGTCAAGGGCCGCATCATCGGCGTCATCGACATCGAGAGCGAAGAGGTTGGGTATTTCCAGGAAGAACAACTCCGCCTGCTGGAGCTGACCGCATCGCGCGTTGCCGTAGCTATTGAAAACGCGCGGCTCTACACGCGCGTCTCGCGGCAGGCGCAAACGCTCGCAGTGCTCACCGAAATCTCCCGCGACCTGAGCTCGATCCTCGATCTGGACGAGCTGCTGGAGCGCATCGGCCACCTGTTGCGGCGGCTGATCGATTACCAGATGTTCTCCATCCTGCTGCTCAATGAACGCGACCAGGTGCTGGAGACGCAATTCGCCGTCCGCTTCGGCGAGCGCTATGTTCCCATCGAGCGGGTTCCGCTGGGCCGCGGCCTGGTCGGTGTCGCCGTGCAGACGCAAGCGCCGGTCTACTCGCCGGATGTGCGCCGCGATCCGCGGTACCACGTCGTCAATCCGCTCACACGATCGGAGCTGGCTGTTCCGCTCATCTACAAGAAGAAGGTGATCGGTGTTCTCGACATGGAGCACACGCGGGTCAACTACTTCAACGAGGATCACCAGCGCACCATCGTGACGCTCGCAGCGCAGATCGCCATCGCGATCGAAAATGCCCGGCTCTACCAGCGCGTCGCGCAGCAGGAACAGCGCCTGGAGCACGACCTGGAGATGGCTCGCGAGGTGCAGCTCCGCCTGCTTCCGCAATCGCGGCCCCAGCACCACCACGCGGAGTTTGCGGCGCGCTTCATGGCGGCCCGCACCATCGGCGGCGATATGTACGACTTCCTGCACTACGACAATCACCGCACCGGCATTGCACTGGGCGACGCCAGCGGCAAGGCCGCGCCTGCCGCGCTCTACGCAGCGCTGGTCAGCGGCATCATGCGGGCTGCCGCGCCGCGCGCGCTGCATCCGGAAGAGATGCTGCGCCTGCTGAACGATTCGCTGCAGGAGCGGCGCGTCGATGCACAATACGTCACCATGGTGTACGCGGTGTGGAATGACGAAGATCAGACTCTAGAGATCTCAAACGCGGGAGCGGTGCAGCCGCTCATCTGCCGCAATGGCGAGGTTGAGACCATCCACGCCGAGGGCTTCCCTCTTGGGCTCTTTCCCGATGTGTCTTACGAGCAATTCACCCTCTCGACCCGGCCCGGTGACTCGGTCATCTTTTTCAGCGATGGACTGGCCGATGCGCAGAATCCAGCGGGCGAGATGTTCGGTACCGAGCAGTTGACCGAGCTCGTGCAGCAGCACGCTTCACTGAGCGCGGGCGAGCTGGCCGACCTCATCATGGCCGCGATAAGCGAGTTCCAGAACGGCGCCGAACACTTTGACGATGAGACGCTGATCGTATTGCGCGTCCGCGAAGCTTCCGCTGAATCGCCGGCCGGTTGATCGGCGACGTGGGACCGTTCCGCGTGACATTGCGATGACATCCCTCTCTTTTTGCTGAGATATGCTTTGCCTCGCAGGAGCGTAGACATGCATGCAAGGCGGGACAACCCATCGATTCCGGACTGGCTTCGAGACAGGCAGGATTCGCCGGAGCCTCCTGAGATGGAAGCGCCTTACTTTGATCAAACGCTGCAGGCCTGGGTGCTGAGCCGCCATCGCGATGTCCTTGCCGTGCTGCGGGACGTGCGCGCGATGCCTGCCAGTGTGAAAAGCGACGAAACCACCGCACCGGCGAATGAAGAGCTCCGCGTCCGGCTGCGAGCTCAGACGCTGAACGTGCTTACTCCCGGTCGGTTGCGGCAATGGCGGCAGGCTCTTCAGCCGGAGCTGGATCGCTTGCTGCTCAATCTACATGTCGGCGAGCCGGTGGATGTGCTGGCAGCATATGCCCGGCCGGCATCCCTCGCCCTCTCTGCCATCGTGACAGGCATTGCACAGCACACGGCCGAAGCGCTTTGTGAGCATGCGCGCCGGGTCTCCGCCCATGCCGCCGATCCTTATGATGACTCCCTCCGCATGTCATCGCAGGCTTCTCACGCGAAGTTGCAGGATGGTCACTTTCAGGCAGAGTGCGAGGCCCTGCGTGACTCCACGTTTGTTGCGATTTCGCAGACCATACCATGCATCCTGGGCAATGCCTGGTATGCATTGTTGCAGCATCCGGAACAGTGGCGGCTGGTGCATGAACGCCCGGAGCTGACGGAACAGGCCGTGGAAGAATTGTTGCGATATGCCGGCCTGACGCGGTTGATTGGACGTGAGGCAACCGAAGATCTCGATATCAATGGATACAGGATCGGGAAAGGTCAGCGGATCATTCTCCGCATCATTGCGGGAAATCGCGACCCTGAACGGTTTCCTGACTCGGATGTCGTCGATGTGACACGAGCCGCCGCAGGACATCTGGCACTGGGCGCGGGATCGCATTCCTGCGTAGGGGCTAGTTTGATCCGCATGTCCCTGGTCGCAATAACCACCCCGCTGCTGCGGCGTTTCAGCTCGGTGGTGCTTGTTCATCCCGTGCAGTGGGAAGGCGGCGCCACATTTCAGTCGCCGCAATCGCTTTGGATTGACCTCGCTCTTTGACAGAAAATACTCTCGCCCGGTTCTCCATCATTTTGCGGATTTCATAGTCAGCGCTTACCCTCGAATCAGTTCACTCTGATCGGAGTCTTTCGCTTGTCCCAAGCAACAGCGACCCGCGTGATCGTCCCGGCACGCAACCTGCTCGGCAGCTTGCGCCTGCCCGGCGACAAGAGCATCTCCCACCGCTATGCCCTGCTCGGCGGGCTCGCCCATGGCGTCACGCATCTTGAAAATTTTTCGACCGGCGCGGATCCGGCAAGCAGTCTGGGCTGCGTCGCCGCGCTCGGCGCAACAGTGGAGCGCGACGGCGCGAGCATAACCATCCACGGATGCGGCAATCGGTTTCGGCCGAGCGGGGCACCACTGGACTGCGGCAACTCCGGCTCGACCATGCGTATGCTCGCCGGACTGCTGGCCACCCAACCTGGCAGCTTCACGCTCATCGGCGACGCCTCGCTCAGCCGGCGCCCCATGGAGCGCATCCGCAAACCCCTGGAAGCGATGGGGGCCCGCATCACGCTCACGGATGGCCGCCACGCGCCGCTCACCATCGAGGGCGCATCGCTCAACGCCATTGACTACATAACACCGGTGCCGAGCGCGCAGGTGAAAACGGCGGTCCTCTTCGCCGGGCTGAACGCAAACGGAACCACCACCGTCACCGAATCGATCCGCACACGCGACCACGGCGAAATTGCGCTCGAAGCCTTCGGAGTCAAACTCAAGCGTGATCTCACGACGGTCAGCATCACCGGCGGTCAGCTGCTCCAGGCCGTGGATGCCGTGATTCCCGGCGACATTTCTTCGGCCGCATTCTTTCTCTGCGCTGCCGCGCTCTTCCCCGACTCCGGCCTGCTGCTGGACAACCTTGGCCTGAACCCGACGCGCGCCACGCTGCTCGATGTGCTCGCCACGCTCGGGGCCAAGACCTCGGTCCTGAACCTGGAGCAGCGCAGTGGCGAGCTGGCCGGCACGGTGCAATTGGTCGCGCCGAAAGACGGGCTGGGTGGCGCCACCATATCCGGCGCGCTGGCAGCGCAGCTTATCGACGAGTTGCCGGTGCTGGCAGCCATCGCTCCCTATACACGGAACGGCATTCGCATTCGGGATGCCCGGGAGCTGCGCGTCAAGGAATCGGACCGCATCGCGCTGGTGGCAGACAACCTGCGGCGCATGGGTGCCGAGGTACGGAGGTGGAAGATGGAATGGATGTGCCCGGAGGGCAGGCGCTGCACGGCGCCGAGATCGACTCCGGCGGCGATCATCGCATCGCCATGGCCTTCTCTGTCGCCGCACTGCGCGCCGAGGGAGAGTCGATGATTCACGGCGCGGAATCGGCAGATATATCGTTCCCAGAGTTCTTCAGCCTGCTCGATCAGGTTGCAGTGCGGTAGAGCCACAGGGAGGTGGTTAACCTCCCTGCGGGTTGTTCGCGCCTATTGCGGTGGGGCTTGGGGCTGCGGAGTCGTCTGCGGCTGTGCCGGCATCGGCGAAGGCGGTGTGACCGGCGGCGTCTGCAACTGCTCCTCGTGCGAGGGCAGATTTGCATCGGGATTCTTGGGCGCCGGCTCCAGGCCCGGGATGGCAACCTGCTGCGTCATGGCGCCCGAGACTGCATCGCCGATGCTGATGTTGTATTTAGTAAGGGTGTTGGCGAGGATCTGCTCCAGCGATGCGCGGTCCTTCGCATAGGTGGCCATCGCGGAGGTCACGGTATTTTCCGCGGCGGCCAGGCTGCGCTCCTGCTGCAGCACCAGCGCCGTCGTCGAAGCACCGTACTTGAACTTTTTCTTCTCCGCGTCCAATGCCTGCAGGTTATATTCACGCGTTGCCGATGCTGCCTGCACCGCGGCGCGGTCGTTCGTCAACGCATACTGTGCGTTGATGACGCCGATGCGGATGATCGTATAGAGCTGCTGCAGCTTCAACTGGTCCTGACGGTATTCGATCAGCGACCGCGCCTCCACCGACTGCGCGATGCGGTTGCGCAGCGGGATCTGTACGTTGAAGCCAACGCCGCGGTCCGGGTTATCTCCGTTGAATAGTCCTTTGAAGGTATTTCCGTAGTTAATCGTTGGAACGATTCCCGGAGGGCACGGAACAAAGACAGTACCGCTGACGTCGTTGCTGCAGTTCAACGACGCGCTCTGCGCACCACCCAAAGCCGAGGATCCGTAGAACCCGTACACATCTACCGTCGGCAGCAAGCCGTTCTTCACGCCTTTGAGCGTGATCTGATCGTTCTTCAAGTTCAGGACAGCCTGCTCGATCTCTGGCCGGTTCTGGTCGGCTTCGCGCACCAGGTCTTCCACCGATGCCGTCTCCTCCGGCATCTCGATCAGGGACACGCGGTCGGTCGGAATCACTGGCGCCTGCGATAGCGCGGGATCATTCAGATTGCGGGCAACCGCCTGCTTGATGATCAGCTGCTGGTATTCCAGGCTGGTTTGCGCGGTAATGAGCGTCTGCTTGTCCTGCGCTACCTGATTGTCGGCGTTCATAACATCGAGCGGCGCCAGGGTTCCGATCTGGAGTTGCTTGCGATTGTCCGAAGCTACCTGCGTCGACTGGTCAAGTGCGCGTTGCGCCGACTGCACATTCTCATATGCGCCCACCAGCGCCCAGTAAATATTCTCCACCTGGTTGATGGTGTACAAGAGCTGCTGGCGAAAGGCCGAGTCGGTGATGCGGCGGTTGTTGATCGCCTGCGCAATGAAACGCTTGTTCAGCCCCGTGCCGAAGCCATACAGCAGGTGTTGGGTAATCTTCGCCTGGAAGAGGCCTTGCAGTTGAGGGCTGTATTCGGAGCGTTCGTTGTTAGAAGTCGCACGTGAGTTCTGAAATGAAACCTGAAAAGTCGTGCCCGGACTGAATCCCTGGTTGTACTGGAAGTTATAGCTATTGGTATTTTGCGTCAGCGTGTTGGTGCCGGTCAGGAAGGTCGTGGGCTGCGGGCTGCTAGCACGCTCGAAAGAAACCGTGCTGCCCAGCGTAGGATCGGAGATGGTTGGCGCGGGCCCGGAGCCGTTGGTCGAGAGCACCAGACCACTCGAGCCGGCACCCGCGCCGGCGGCTCCAGCCGAAGTACCACCCGGGCCACCGCCCGAAGAAAGTGTGGTGCTGTAGGTTCCGATGGTTCCCGTCACCAGTCCGGATGGCGAACCAAGCAGTGCACCGCCGGCCTTCGAACGCAGAATATCCGTGTCGGAAATATCCAGGTTGTAGCGCGCGATTGCGATATCGAAGTTGTTTTCCAGCGCCAGCATGATGGCGTCGCTCAGGCTCAGATAGATCTTTCCGTCCTTCAGCAGGTCCTGCAAGCGTGGCGAATTCGTCACGCGCGGCAGATCCACATGTGTGGAGAGATACGGAGCGATCGGATTCGGAAACTGCGGCCGCGGATTCTGGAAATTACGGACCCCGGGCCTCATGTACAGAGGCAGCGTCGCGTTGGGCGCCGGCTCGGCAGGCAGACCCGCCGTGGCGGAGCCGGGTTCAATTTGCTGCTGCGCTTCCGCAAGCGGCGTAAGCGTGGAGAGCATGGTAGCGGCAATGGCTGCCCATCCTGCCAGCCGCTGTGCCGTGAATCCCTGGCCGTTGCCCAGTCGCCGTACTTCCCGTTTCTTCAAAAAGTCCATTCGCCCCCACCCATCGAAATGCCCCATCTATACAAGGAACAGCACGAACCGCTCCTCTGGACTCCGCGCTATGCCGGAATCATTCCCTGCCGGCGACGCCACAACGCCATGGCTCCAGGCAAGGCTCTCACCGTGCGGATTGGCTGTATCGTCTGGTAGTTCTTACGTTCGAGCGCCGCAGCACGTTCCAACAAAATTTGTCTGCGCGCGTGCCGGCCCCGTCTGCGGGCGGCAAAAAAAGTATATATCCCAGCAACATTTACGCACTGCGCTATCCTCAGGCTGTGTATGGACTTGCTTCCATCCAACGTAACTTCGCCATATATGCAGACGTGGAAGCTCGTGCTCGCATACGACGGCACGGACTTTCACGGCTGGCAGGTACAACCCGGCCTTCAGACCATCCAGGGTGAACTGGCCGCGGCCATTGAGCGTGTGTGCGGCGAGCGAACCCTTCCCCAGGGCTCAGGTCGCACGGACGCGGGGGTGCATGCGCTGGCGCAGGTCGCGTCCCTCGTGCTCTCGTCGCCGATCCCGCCGCCAAGGTTTCTGCACTCTCTCAACCGAACGCTTCCGCCCGCGATCCGCGTGATCGAAGCCACGCATGCACCGGCCGGCTTCCATGCCCGGCACTCCGCCATCAGCAAACAGTACGAGTACCGCATCTTTCGCGGCGAGATATGTCCCCCGCAACTGGCGCGGTATGTCTATGCCCTGGCGTGGCCGCTGGATATCGCAGCGATGCGGCAGGCGGCATCGCTAGTGCTGGGCACGCACGACTTTTCCTCCTTCGCCGCGGTCGACCCCGATCGCACCGCCCGCATGGCTGTGAATGCAGAGATAGACAACGTGCGCACAGTGACACATTCCGCCTGGCACGATCAGAACGACCTGCTGGTCTGCACGGTACGCGGCGATGGATTCCTCCATCACATGGTGCGCAATCTGGTAGGAACCTTTCTCGAGATCGGCCGCGGACAACGGCGCTCTACCGATCTGCCGCAGCTTCTTGCCTCCCGTAATCGCATGCTTGCGGGAGCAACTGCCCCGGCGCGCGGACTCTTTCTCCACTCGGTCAGCTACCCGGAGAGCGGTGCTACGCTTGGCTAGCGCTGTTTTCCCAAAGACTCCCATGCAGTCGTTTCTTTCCCTCAATCCTCTCGGTCAGGTGCCCCAGCTTGCCGCGCAACGGCGAGTCCACCAGGCCTTTCGCTGGCTTCACCTGCATGATGGATTGCTGATGGACTGGCAGCGGACGCTGGTCGGTATTCCTGCTCCGCCTTTCGGAGAAGCTTCGCGTGCAGCATGGCTGCTGGAGCAGTTCCGTGCACTCGGGCTCCGCGAAGCGGGCATCGACGAAGAAGGGAATGTCCTGGGACTGCTTCCCGCTTCCACCGCAACCACGCCGAATCTCACAAACGGTCAACGCGCGGTCGTGCTTTCCGCGCATATCGACACAGTCTTCCCGGAAGGAACAAATGTAACTCCCGAGACCAGCGGAACGCGGCTGATCGCACCGGGCGCCTGTGACAATGCCGCCGGCGTCACCGGCCTGCTGGCCATCGCCGCAGCCCTGATGGATGCATCGATTACGCTGCCCTGCCCGGTGCTCTTCGTCGGCAACGTAGGCGAAGAGGGCGAAGGCGACCTGCGCGGTATGCGCCATCTCTATCAGCGCTCACCCTGGCGCGACCGCATCGCGGCTCACATCGTGCTGGACGGCGCAGGCCACGAGGTCGCGGTGACCGAGGCGCTTGGCAGCCGGCGCTTTCTCGCTACTGTGACCGGCCCGGGCGGCCACTCCTGGACCGATGCCGGCGCGCCCAATCCCATCGCCATCCTCAGCCACGCCATCGCCGCGCTTACCGCAGCCGAGCCCCCGCGCGAGACGCGCACTACGCTCAACGTCGGCACCATCGAGGGCGGCAGTTCGGTCAACGCAATTCCGGAGCGCGCCAGCGCGCGCTTCGATTTGCGCTCCACCTCCGCCGATGAACTGGTCTGCCTGGAAGTCGAACTGCATCGCGCCATCGAGGATGCGGTGCTGGCCGCGAATGCCGCCACGGCGGAGCAGCGCAAACGCAAGCTCAGCGCGGAGGCCGCGTTCACTATCGAGCGCATCGGCGACCGCCCGGCAGGACGGCTGGCCGCAGCGGCGAATGGTCCCACCCTCTACGATGACCTGCTCGCTGTCGACCGCCATCTCGGCATCCGCACCGAGCCGCGCATCGCCTCCACGGATGCAAACATCCCGCTCTCGCTCGGCGTGGCGGCGGTCAGCATCGGCGCCGGCGGCGACGGCGGCGGCATACACACCCGCAACGAGTGGTACGACGCCGCGCATCGCGAGCTGGCGCTGAAGCGCATCCTGCTGCTCCTGATGTTGACCGCCGAGCGGCCCTCTTCTCTGCGAGCAGTGCGCTAGTGACTGAAGGGTGGCAGGGGAAGGGCGCGAATCCCCAACTGGTTTGCGTCAAAACGCTCCGCTCCGCCGCTGGGCTTGTTCACGATCGTTGCACCGCCCCGTCCGTTGTCTTCCACCAGGTCGGTTGATCCACCGCCGTCCAGATTGATTGCGGTGTACGCGCCGAAGCCGATCATGATATCCGCCGTCTCCATCGATGTCGTGCCCACGCTGTAACCAGGCTGCCGGCCATCGATGACGACGACGTAGAGATAGCGGCCATCCTGCGAGAGGCCGACCGACGTACGCGGGTTCGGGTCCGCACCGTCACCGTATGGTGTGTCTCCACCCACATTCAGGCCATCCTGAACGATGATCCCGGACCCGGTGACTGCATTGAAGACATTGGACAGGTCCTGCGTGTCGGTCGTCTCAGCAATCGAAGCATGGTTCTTCTGGTCGATGAGAAGAGATGCATTCTGCCCCGGCGTACCATCGGGCGCAGAGACGGTATTGCCGTCCGAAACGGCAAGCCCGAGCACTGTCTTCTGCTCTGCGGCAGCGTTGCAGCAGGGAGAGAAGAAATTCGCGTTGATCGCAGCCTGCAGTCCATACTTCAGCAGGAATTGGCTGGTCGTGGACGCCACTGTGTTCAGGCTGCCCTGATGGGGTGCCGTGTAGAACCGGATGCCGGGTGCGCGCAGGTCAACGCGCAGCGCATAAGCTACGCTCGCATCCGAGCCATCGATCGATCCGCTGGCCTGATCAATACCGACATACACAGGATGCCAGGGTGTGGTCTTGACGGTGGTGGCATGGGCGCGCGCTGAGAGACACGCAACGACGAGCAGGAAGAGCCAGGAAAGCCGCTTCATGGGGGGAGTCCTCCGGGGGATTTGTACTGCCTCCCGATCATGCGCTTCGAGGTGGCGGCCTTGGTTGCGCCGCGATGAAACTACGATGATTCCGCTGCTAAACCGTTTTCACAATACTGTGTGTCATCGGGATCTGCCCGGAACAGCTTTTCTTAACGAAAAAGCTGCGTCGATAGTGATTGCAAGCCCTGCACCTTTGTGAAAACGGTCTAAACTCGCACCCATGCCCCGCCTGCTCGCTGTCGCTGCTGTCCTTGCCGCTACGCTGCCGCTGGCTGCGCAATCCGCCGCACCGGATACCATCTACTACCACGGCCACATCCTGACCGGTGTGGGGCTCGACCAGGGCAGGCTCGACTTCGTGAGCGCGATCGCGATGCGCGATGGAATCATCACCGCGACAGGCACAGACTCGTCGTTGCTCAAGATCAAAGGGCCGAAGACTCAGCTTGTCGACCTCGGCGGCTCCTTCGCCATGCCCGGCATCAACGATGCACACACGCATATGGCCGATGCGGGCCGCCTCCAGCTCTCGGTCGATCTGACGGGCAGCAAATCTCTGCAGGATATGCTCGACCGCATCGAACGCGCCGCGAAGACCGCGCCCGCCGGCAAATGGCTGCAGGGCGGCGGATGGGACCACACCCTCTGGCCGGAAAAGACGCTGCCGACCCGCAAGGATCTCGATCGAATCACGCACGGGCATCCGGCATTCTTCGAACGCGTCGACGGCCACATCGCCATTGCGAACACCGCAGCCCTCGAAGCAGCAGGCATCACTCGCACCACTCCTGACCCCAAGGGCGGCAAATTCGACCACGACGATGCCGGTGAACTCACCGGCATCGTGCGCGAAGATCCGGCGATGGAGATGATCACTGCAGAAGATTCCGCCGCCCACACCCGCCGAGCGCAAACGCGCCCTCTCACTGGCGATGGCGGATGCCTCGATCCACGGAGTCACCAGCGTGCAGGACTTCTCCGAGTGGGACGACTTCCTGGCGATGGAGCAGCTTGAGCGCGAAGATCACCTGCCGGTCCGTGTCTCCGAGTGGCTGGCCTTCCTCGATCCTGTCGAGACGTTGAAAGAACATCGCGCCCATCATCCCGCCAACGATCGCATGCTGCACACCGGCATGCTGAAGGGCTTTATGGACGGCTCGCTCGGCTCGCGCACCGCCGCGCTCAACGCGCCCTACAGCGACGACCCCGGCAACAGCGGCATTCCACGTTATGACCAGGCAAAGCTGAATGCGATGACGAAGGAGCGTGCCGCAGCCCAGTTCCAGATGGGCTTTCACGCGATCGGTGACCGCGCCGTGGAGATGGCGCTCGATGCCTTCAGCACAGTTCCGAATCGTAAATGCTTCGACAACGATCACCGGAGCAGCATCCCTGCCAGGGGCTCCGACGACGGCCGTCAGCAGCAATTCCTGCATCCCGCGTCCACGCATCGAGCATTCGCAGGTGCTCGACGCCCCCGACTTCGCCCGCTACAAAGCTCTCGGCGTCATCGCCTCCATGCAGCCGAGTCACCTGCTGACCGACATGGCCTGGGCCCAGCAGCGACTCGGCCACGATCGCGCCCGCTACTCCTACGCCTGGAAGAGCTTTCTCGATCACGGCGTGCCGCTCGCCTTCGGCACCGACTATCCGGTCGAGCCCATCACGCCCTTCCGCGGCATCTACGCCGCCGTGACACGCGAGAACGAGGCCGGTACCCAGAGCTACTTTCCGGAAGAGAAGCTGACCATCGCACAGGCGCTCTATGCCTATACACAGGGCTCAGCTTACGCAGAGTTCAGCGAGTCTTACAAAGGAATGCTCGCACCCGGCATGGTGGCCGACTTTGTCGTGCTCGACCGCGACCTCACCCGCATTCCTGCACATGACATTCTCGGCACAAAAGTGCTTCGTACCGTCGTCGCCGGACATCCAACGTACTTCTCGAATGTAGTCACGCGATAGAGCATTTTCCCTGTGGATTTAGAGCGGCCAGCAGAAGCTATGTAGCCTTTCGTTAAGCAAAGGCCACGCCGAGATGCTCTCCGCTACCACACAGCATCAGGGAAAATGCTCTAGACAAAAGAAGGAGCACGACCATCGCGAAGCATACCCGCAGTGCGTCCCTGCTGCTGATCGTCACCGCAGCCATCTGGGGCTCGACCTTCGTGGTGGTCAAGGACGCGCTGCGAGACGTCTCGCCGCTGCTCTTCAACTTGCTGCGTATGATCATCGCCACCGCGGTGTTGGCGGTCATCTATCACCGCGATCTGCGCCGGCTCAAGCGAAGCTATCTCGCCGGCGGCGCCATCGTCGGCATCTGTCTCGCAGCCGGCTACAGCTTCCAGACCGCGGGCCTCGCTCGCACGACGCCTGCGAAGTCGGCATTTATTACCGGCCTCATCGTCGTCATCGTGCCGCTGCTCTGCGCCATTCCCTTGCTGCGTCCCGCAACCATGCGAAGACCTTCCCCGTCAGCCTATGGCGGAGCGCTGATGGCCTTCGCCGGCATCCTGCTGCTGACCACGCCTTCCCACACGCCATGGATGGCGCTGCTGGTCAGCATCAACACCGGCGACCTGCTCACGCTGCTCTGCGCCCTTGGCTTCGCGTTGCATGTGGTCGCGCTGGCGCACATCTCGCCGCGCCTGCCGCTGGGCGCGCTGGCGGTGCTGCAACTGGCCTTCTGCACGCTCATCATGGCGGCCCTGCTTCCGGCCTTCGAACATCCGCGGCTCGATTTGTCACCGCGACTGGTTGTAGCCCTGCTCATAACCGGCGTGCTGGCCACCGCGGTCGCCTTCACCGTGCAGTCGTGGGCCCAGCAACGCCTCTCCGCCACGCAAACGGCGCTGATTCTCGCGCTGGAACCGGTCTTCGCCTTCCTGACCTCCTATCTTTTTTATGGCGAGAGGCTCTCCACCCGCGCGTCTCTCGGCGCTTTGCTGATTCTGTGCGGCATCGGGGTCACGGAATTGCTGCCGATGGGGGCACATGCCACGGCGCATGAGGCCCCGGTTGCCTGAGAGCTGAAATCTGTTGCATTCCCCGGCAAAACTGTTTGCCGTTCCCGGACGTCTAACAATGCAGCGATGTCTGGGTAGAGCCGTCCCCTGCGAAGCATCTATACTGAATTGTCAAGTCA
The DNA here is from genome assembly GCA_963815025.1 of uncultured Acidobacteriaceae bacterium. Taxonomy (GTDB): domain Bacteria; phylum Acidobacteriota; class Terriglobia; order Terriglobales; family Acidobacteriaceae; genus KBS-83. Next base: position 1,566,352 of record CAWFFD010000004.1, read on the forward strand.
ATTCCACACATCCCCGGCGTACTCGCCACACCGACGCGACAGCTATCGCGAAATTCACGAGGTTAGACCTGCATATGAACTCTCTTCTTAGACGGATCAAGCTCAACCGTCTGGCTCCAACGTTTGTCGTACTGTCAACGCTCTCCGCTGGCATCCTCATCGGCTCCGTAGCCGTTCACGGCGTGAAGGGCAGCGAGAACCAGGTCAACAGTTCGGACGCAACGCCGCTGAAGATTCCGAATGCTGTACAACTGGGCACGCAGTTTACGAAAATCGCCAAGGACGTAGGCCCTGCGGTGGTGAATATCTACACCGAGACCCTGCCCCACGAGCGTCACGCCCGCAGCCGGCGCGGGTTGCCCGGCCAGCCCATTCAGCCCAATAATCCGCAATCGCCCGACGATCAGCAGGGCGGCGGCGATGATGACCAGCAGCAGGGACCGGATAATAACTTCCAGGACTTCTTCAACCGCTTCTTCGGCGGCCCCGGTGGGCAGGGCGGAGATGACGGCGGCGGCATGGATGGCGGCGGTGTCCGTGAATCGCTCGGCTCCGGCTTCATCGTCGATTCGCGCGGCTATATCCTCACCAACAACCACGTGGTCGACAAGGCCGACAAAATCTTTGTCAAGCTCGCTACCGATCCTGATAATCCCACCGACCACGGCCGTCCGGCGAAGGTCGTCGGCGTGGATCCTGACACCGACGTCGCGGTCATCAAGATCGATGCGCCCAGTGCGCCGCTGCCCACGGTAAAGATGGGCAACTCCGACAGCACGCAGGTAGGTGAGTGGGTGGTCGCTATCGGCGAGCCGTTCGAACTCGCAAAGACGGTCACGGCCGGAATCATCTCTGCCAAGAACCGCACCGTCGACCAGGGCGTGAAGGGTCAGTTCCAGCACTTTATCCAAACGGATGCGGCGATCAATCCCGGCAACTCCGGCGGTCCGCTGATCAACATGGATGGCCAGGTCATCGGCATCAACACTGCGATCTACACGCAGTCCGCCGGCTACCAGGGCATCGGCTTTGCCATGCCATCGAATACCGTCATTCCGGTCTACAACGATCTCATCGGTCCCGAGCACAAGGTGATCCGCGGTTCCATCGGCATCTCCTTCCAGGCCGATTTGCCGGCGGCGGTCGGCCGCGTCTACGGGTTCAAATCCGGCGTGCTGGTCTCGAGCGTCGCGAAGGGTGGACCGTCTGAACAGGCCGGCATCAAGGTCGGCGACATCATCGTCTCCGTCGATGGCGCTCCCATCAAGGACGGCAATGATCTGGTGGACATCATCTCCGCGCGTCATCCCGGCTCCACGGCCAAGATCGGCTACCTGCGCAACGGTCAGCAGCAGAGCGCTACCGTCACCATCCAGGACCGCACCAAGACCGTCGGCTCGCTCAGCGCTTTGAATAGTTCGCCGAATCCGAACGGCCCGGGCGAAGAAGAAACCGGACCAGACAAACTCGGCGTCACTGCGGTGAATCTGCCGCAGCAACTGACCAGCAAGGGTGTGCATGGCGTGCTGATCCAGGCAGTGAAGCCTGGTTCGTTCGCCGATGAGATCGGCCTCGCACAGGGAGCTGTCATCAACGAGATCAACAAAACACCCATCAACAACAAGAGCGATTATGCTGCTGCGGTGTCCGCGTTGAAGAGTGGACAGGACGTGGTCGTCAGCATCATCGATCCGCGCAGCCCGAACACTGGCAATTTCTATCGCGGCGGAACACTGCCCTAGAGTAAGAGAAGAAGACCACCCCTCCGATGCAGGCTTTTTTCACGAAAGGCCTGCATTGGGAATTTGGCTGTGCCCGATCTTCCCTGTTTTTTCGCTCTAAGTAACTCCTTGGTGTTACCCAAGATTGGAAGCACCGCACAACTTTGGTGGGTGCCCTCTGCCTTTGGGTTGCAATCTCATGAATATGCCGCTAGTCTCACCAGAACGCGATCTTCCTACCCCCGGACGAGGAACACGCATGTATCGTTTTTCTGTTAGCAGTGCCTTGGCCTTGGGCCTGATTCTCATCGTTGCTCCGGCCTTCGCCGCAAGCTCGCATACCGCTCATAAGAGCGGCGCCGTGCGTCGTGTGGGTCATCGCATCCGGCACCGCATCGCGCATCCGCTGGGTCAGCGCGCCATCGCCCCGGAACGCGCAACCCAGATTCAAACCGCGCTCATCCGCCAAAATTATCTGACCGGCTCCCCCAGCGGCCAGTGGGATGCGCAGACCGAAACAGCCATGCAGAAGTACCAGGCCGCTCACGGCTGGCAGACCAAGCTCACACCCGACTCGCGTGCACTGATCGCGCTCGGCCTCGGACCCAGCACTGCCAGCGGGCCGCAGACGCTTCCCGCGAATACCTACACCGGGCCTTCGGCTGAACCAGCGGAAGCTGGCACGCTCGCCTCAGTGCATTCGATCTCGCAGTAGGAACAATCACAGTAAAGATAGTCAAGACGCGAAAGAGGCCCGCATTGTGCGGGCCTCTTCACCTTTAGACCGCTCCCAGCCTCAATCCTCGCCGCGCAACTGATCCTCGATCGTCTCGCGCCTGCGCACCAGCCTTGCCCTCTTGCCTTCCACCAGCACTTCGGCGGCGCGGCCGCGTGAGTTGTAGTTCGACGCAAGCGCCATGGCGTAAGCCCCGGCATCCAGCAGCGCGATCAACGCGCCCGGCTGCACCTCCGGCATTGCCCGGTCCCGCGCAAAAAAATCACCTGTCTCGCACACCGGCCCCACCACATCCATGGTCACCTCTTGCGTGCTGCGCTCGCTTTCGGCTGGCCGCTCGACCGGGACAATCTCGTGGTGCGCCCCATAGAGCGCGGGCCGGATGAGATCGTTCATGCCCGCATCCGTGATCAGAAATTCCTTCGCGCCATTGCGCTTGCGATAGAGCACACGCGCGACCAGCGCACCTGCCTGCGCCACCAGGAAACGCCCCGGCTCCAGCAAAAGCCGGACCCGCAATCCGCGCAGTCCATCGCTCAGCGCCGCCGCATATTCCGAGACTTCCTTCGCTGCATCGAAGTCCTCCGCGCCAAGCGGTGCGGCATAATCGATGCCCAGACCTCCGCCCGCATCGACCGAACGGATTCGGATACCGTCCGCAGCCAGCTCCTCTACCAGCGCGCGAACGCGAGCGAGCGCGGCGCCAAAGGGCGCGGCGCTGCGGATCTGCGAACCGATATGCACGCTCACGCCTTCCGGCGACAGCCACTTGCTCTTCGCAGCGCGCGCGTAAACCTCGCGCGCACGGCTGATATCGATGCCGAATTTGTGCTCCCGCAGCCCGGTCGAAATATACGGGTGCGTCTCCGCGAAGACATCCGGGTTCACGCGCAGCGCCACACGCGCCTTCTTGCGCAGCTTCGCCGCGCGCTCCGCCAGCAGTTCCAGTTCCTGCTCGCTCTCGACATTGAAGAGCAGAATGCCGGCGCGCAGCGCCATATCCATCTCCTCCGCGGTCTTTCCCACGCCGGAGAAGACGGTCCGCGCCACGGCACGCTTGTCCGCCCGCCGCACCCGTTCCAGTTCCCCGCCGGAGACGATGTCAAAGCCCGCGCCCTCGCGCGCGATCATGCGCAGCAGCGACAGATTTGAATTTGCTTTCACCGCATAGCAGATCAGGTGGTCCTGGCGGGAGAAATGCTTGCGAAAGAGCAACAGCCGCTCGCGCACCTGCGAAGCGCTGTAGCAATAGAGCGGCGTGCCGTAGCGCGCGGCCAGCGTCTCCAGCGGCACCGCATCGCACAGCAGTTGACCGTCGGCGTTGTAGCGGAAAGGCCGCGCTGCGACCCTTCTCAGGCTTTCTGGGCAAGGGGAGATTCCTCGTATGGGATACAGGACGCTTTTATCTTCCCATACGCATGCGCCTGTAGAACACAAACGCATCGGCGCACATCGCGCTGCCTGTGACTCAATGCGTGCTGTTCTCGTCGGCAAAACGGCGCAGCAAAGCACCCACCAGGCGTGGCTGCTCATAGGGTGCGTAGTGGCCCATCTCCTGCAGTAAGTAGAAGACCGAGCCATGCACAGCATTTGCCAGCTCCCGCATCTCCGCCGGGGTGGACCCGCGGTCGAGCGACGCTGCCAGCACCGCTGTCGGCACAGCGAATCGTCGCTGCCGTAGCCATCGAGTCCGGGCGCGCGGCCAGACGCCCGCTGCACCGCAATCGCCGACGCCGCCGGCATGCGCTGCATCATCGCGCATAGCCGATGCACGATGTCGGGATCGCGCTCTTTCGCGGGTGCGCCCACCAGCGTGTCCAGCATGGCGTTGAAGAACGGCGCTGTGCCTTGCCGCTCGATTCCCTCGATCGTTGCCTCGCGAATGCGCCGCATCTCCGGCGTGTCGGCATGCGGCTTCGCGCTGCAGATCGCAAGCGCCTGCATCCGTTCCGGCGCCTGCCGCCACAGTTCATACAGCAGATAGCCTCCGATGGAGCAGCCACAGAAGATGGCGCTCCGGACAGAGAGGGCGTCCAGCAGACGAAGGACAGCCCGGCCCATGGTCTGCATGCTTGTGATTTCGTCACCCAGCGGCGACAGCCCATGCCCGGGAAGATCCGGCAGCAGCACGCGATAATCCATTTCCAGCAGCGCCGCCGCAGGCAGCCAGAAGCTATGATCGACCGGCGTCGGATGAAGAAAGACAACGCACGGTCCGCTGCCGCGATCCTCGTAATGCAGGAGCTCGCTCATCCCCGAAGGCTCGACTCTCTTTGCCGCCGTTCCCGTGGTATGTTGCATGCCGAAAAGTGCCAGCGAGACAGAACTACCACTTCTGCCGCTGTACCCATCTGCTAAGAATCCACGTTAGACCTGCGGGTTTGCCGGGGGAGGATAGGTGACGGCAGTCGGCAACAACAACGGCTCCTCTGGCGCGGACACCCAGAGGACAACGTAGAGGATCAGGCCGACGCCGCTGAAACATGCCAGCAGGACGAAGACCACGCGCACCAGCGTCGGGTCCCATCCATAGGTGACCGCGACCCCCTGGCACACGCCGGCAATCATGCGGCCCATACGCGGACGTACCAGCCGCCGTTGCGAGCCGGAAGGAGGCACGGCTTGCGTACCATCGAAGGCTCCGCCTACGGAATGTCCACAGTTCGGACAGTGCCGCGCGTCCGTCGCTATCGGTTTGCCACAACTACTGCAGTAATACGTCATTGCCCTCTCCTGCATGTGTGCGAATAGCTGTATCTTATTGGATAAGACGCAACTGCTTTGCTCGAAGTTCCAGGATGTCGAACCGGGAATATGACGGCTCAGCCCTTGTATGGCGCTTTCAGATAGCGGCGCGCATCCGAAGCCTGATCGCTGTCTCCCAATGCCAACACATCACGATACGCCGCTTCGGCCTGTTCGCGCTTCCCCATTAAGTCGTACTCCATGCCCGCGCCAAGCTGGGCGCGCCGCTTCAGGTCGGGGCTTACGGTAGGCTGCGCCAGCACATGCTCGAAGGCCTCCGCGGAGGCGGCTGCCTCTCGCTGCCCGCGGAGCGTGTCGGCCAGCCCGAACCAGGCCTGCTCCAGGTGCGCGTTGGTGAAGTAGCCGGCATGCCGCGACTGGTCCAGCAGGGCGCGATACAGCACGATTGCCTGCTGCGCGTGGCCTGCGTCCTTCTGCAGATTGGCCGATTCAAGCCAGAACAGAAAATTGTGCGGGTACTCCCGCTTCAGGGAATCATTCCACTCCGCGGCCTCGCCGTACTTCGCCTCCCGGCGCAGGAAAAGGGCCAGTGCAGTGCGCGCCTCGACCGATGTGGTCACACCATACTTGCCGTCATCGCGCAACAGCTCCAGACCCTTCTGCTTGTTGCCATGAATGCCTGCCAGGCCGGCGAGCATCTTGATCGCGAAGGGCAATGAGCCGACCACGTACTGGTGCACCCCCACCACCAGCTCGGCATCCACATAATCCGGATCGAGATCGAGCGCCTGGTCGTTGTCACTGCGCGCCTGCAAGGCCAGCCGCAGTGCGGAGACGAACGACCTCTGCACCAGGCCCATGTAGGTGGCATGCAGGCTCTTCGACCAGCCGCGCGCGTACAGGGCATTCACATCCTTCGGATTCTTTTGCAACTGCTGCTCGGCGAGATGAATCGCGTTGCCGGAGAGCTCCTCGATGTGCGCGGTGAAGGCCTTGTCTTCCACCACCTGGTGTTTGCCGGTCAGGAAGCCGTCGTGGGCATAGAGCGTCGTATCCAGCAGATCCCGGTTGTAGAGCTCGTGGAAGAGCACTGTTTCCAGGACGTAATCGGCCGCCATCGGATCGTCCGGGTGTGCCTGCTCCACCTTCTGAAAACGGCTCAATGCGCCGTCATAGTCCAGCGTGTAGAAGCGCTCGTAGGCCGCGCGCACCTCCGGCTGGAGGTTCAGCGGGTTGGTGTGGGTGATCCGTTCCTCGGCGTGCATTGCCATGGGCCAGATCATTGCCAGGACCACGCTCAGCAGGCAGAGTCCACGCTGCATGCGAGCGAAGCCGGCCGGGCTCTGGGGAATCTTCCTCATCCTCGCGTGCTCTCCCTCGGTGTGCTTTCGTCGGGCCCGTCTCGAACCACTGTTGCCTTCGATGTAGTCAAAACTCCCTGCTTCTTCCCTCCGCCAACGCTACGCGTCCCGGTGCGGCCACGCGAATGGCGGAGTAGGCACTCTCCTATCCACAGACGAAAAATATCGGCTATCGGACGCTGCACATTTTATTTATGCTTGCAGCCAATTTCACCGCACTCCAACCCCCAGGAGGACGGAATGACCAGGCAAGAGGTTGTTCGTCACATTGTTTTGCAGGCACGATCCAACGGATTCGACTTCCGCGCATGGTATCGGGCCTACGCTGCACCCGAATGGCTCGGCTTCGATGAGGCAGTTGACCATCTTTGCCAGGGCCGCAACTGCTACGCGCTGCTCTTTTCGCACGAGTTCGCACAGGCCTACTGGAAGGCCGGCCTGCAGATGAGCTTCATGGTGCCCGCAGTCAGCTATCCGCAGCGCAGGAAGGATGGCCAGATCGTGACCGTGCACCGGCGCGCCTTCGCCCGGCGTACGCTCAAGGCCGACTCATGGCTCTATCATTTGCGTGAGATGGTGGAGGCGCCTCATCCGCTCAAATACATCCGCCGCTTCGTGGTGCTGCAAGAGGACATCCTTGCCGCCCGGCAACCGCGGCCCGATGCAGTCCTGGGCCCCCGGCCCGATGCAGCTTTGGACCCTCCGATCCGCAATGACCCGCATGCTGCCAATGCCCACGCCGAAGCACTCGCGGCCGGGCCGCCACGGCCCAACTGAAGCAGATCTCCGCGTAGCAGATCCCCGTTGCTTGGCGAAGCAGGTTATTCGGTGATGAACCGTTCGAAGGCGAAGAGGTGATGGAGCGGACCCCGGCCCTGTCCGACGGGATAGGCGGCGCGCAAAGCTCCAGCTACGTAGCGCTTCGCGGCTTCTACCGCTAGGACGCCGGTCCGTCCCAGCACCAGCCCGGCGAGCAGCGCGCTGGAGAAGGCACATCCGGTCCCGTGCGTGGAGCGCGTCTCGACACGCTCGCCCTGCAGCCAGACGCCCTTGCCCTCCAGTAGCAGGTAGTCATCGGGCCGGTCGAGATGGCCTCCCGTCACGACAATCGCGATGCCAGGATTCCCGGCGTTCGCTGCCTGTCTGGTCAGCCGCTCGGCGGCGGCGGGCACTTGCTCTCGCGTCCGTACCTCCACGCCAGTCAACAGGGCCAGCTCATTCAGGTTCGGCGTGACCCAGCCCACCACGCCGAGCAAACGCTCGCGCAGCAGGGCGGTGCCCTCGGCGTCCAGCAACGCTGTGCCCGAGCTCGATTGCAGTACTGGGTCGAGCACCACCCTGTCCCGCAGCTCGGGCCGGACTCGCAGGAAATGCTCCGCCTCCGAAACCAGCCCTGCGCCGGCCAGCATACCCAGCTTCACCCCGGCCAGCGGGCAGGTCCGCCGCCAGGCACTCCAGGGTTTCGCGGAAGATCGAAGGGCGCACCGGCTCCATCCCCCGAACGCCCTGAGTGGACTGGACGGTCAAGGCGGTGATCGCGGCGACGCCGTAGATCCCGTGCGCGGCAAAGCTCTTGAGATCGGCGGTTATGCCTGCGCCGGACGAGGGATCGAATCCCGCGATCGTCAGACATACGGGAGGTATCCGTGGAATCGCCCCGGACGTACCACTCCCCGCGATTACCGGCCTGTTCATAGGCCTATTGTGCGCCCTTGTACGCCCTCGTTCCGATGCTCGGAGTCGCCAGAGTTGCAACCGGAGGAGCTACTCTGCGCTTCCCTCAAAATCCGCCAGTACGAATCGTCTATACGGTTGCCTCATCTATACGAATTGCATGACCGAAGTAACATAATTCCCTTTGAGTTGCAACTGTTTTTAGGCAAATAAATGGCCCAATTTGTTTGCATTGGAGGTGCGCGCCTTCGTAAAATACGAAGAGCCGATTATGAATACAGCCATCACCAATACGAATCGCTCTCTACGATTTCCTATCGTTGCAGCGGCACTTATGGCGACGGCGTTCTTTCTAACGAGCGCTCGCACGCAGTCTTCGGTCCACGCGGAACAGGCGGTCAGCAATGCTGTCAAAGCCAAGACCGTCCATCATCAGCACTGGTTCCAGTTTGGGCGCGCGTCCTGGTACGGACACGCGCTGCAGGGTCTGCCCACTGCAAACGGCGAAGCCTACGACATGAACGCGATGACTTGCGCCCACCGCACGCTCCCCCTGGGCTCGCTGGTGCGCGTCACCAACCTGCACAACCATCGCTCGCTGGTGGTTCGCGTGAACGATCGCGGTCCGATGGTGGATACACAGACACGGGTAGTGGATCTCTCCTACGCGGCAGCCAAGCGCCTTGGCTTCAGCCATCGCGGAACAGTCCGGGTACGGCTCGATCTGGTCGACGTGAAGCCCACCCGCACCGAAGTCGCCATGCTCACCAAGCCTGGGATGTAAGCCCGAGGACGGCGCTTTCCTGCCCGTCATCACCCAGGCACCCCACCCAGGCATCCCGACAATTCCCATTTTTGAACAGCGCACGCGCCGTTAAGATAACGGCATGGTAACTAGCCTGCCGCCGACCTCTCCCGCGCCAACGGCTGCCGTGCAAGCCGCTGCCTTGCCAACCAAAGACCGGCTCATCGTTGCTCTCGATTTTCCCGATGCGGTCGCTGCCCTGGCTTGCGTGGATCAGCTTGCGGGGTCCATCTCCTGGTTCAAAGTCGGACTTGAACTCTATCTCGCGAGTGGCGAGAGTGTCGTCCGCGAGCTCAAACGGCGTGGGCATTCCGTCTTCCTCGATCTCAAGCTGCACGATATTCCGAATACCGCTGCTGCCGCCGTGCGCTCCCTGGCGCGGCTGGAGCCGGATCTGCTCACGGTCCATGCGGCCGGCGGCCGCGCGATGCTCAACGCCGCAGCCGAGGCTGCACGCTCTCTGCCCCATCCGCCGCGTTTGCTCGCGGTGACTGTGCTTACCAGCGTCGATGCGGTCGCGCTTGCGGAGACCGGTGTGCCTGCCGCACCCGTAGAGCAGGTGTTGCGGCTCGCGCGCCTTGCCGCGGAGTGCGGGATCGACGGCATGGTCTGTTCGCCGGCAGAGGCCGCGGCCCTGCATAGTGCCCTGCCAAAAGCCTTGCTGGTGACGCCGGGCATCCGACCGGCAGGTAGCGATGCCGGCGACCAGAAACGCATCGCCACGCCACAATTTGCGCTCGCTGCGGGGGCGAATATGCTGGTGATCGGCCGCCCCATCACCGCTGCGGCAGATCCAAAGGCGGCGGCGCAGGCCATTCTCAGCGATATGGCGAAAAGCAATCCCACCAGATGAAAAGAGCCCGGCCTCTTCGGCCAGGCTCACAATCTGCTTCGCGAACTTCTGCGCCAGACTTCGTCTAGAGCTTCTCGTAGAAATCGCAGCCCGAGCAGGAGATGTACACTCCGCCGGGAACGCCACGCTCGCGATCTTTCACCCGTTTGACGATGCGTGTGGGCTTATTGCACTTCGGACAGTCCGTGCTCTTGGCCGTATCCATCACCTTCTGGCGATCTGCGGTCTTCGCAATCTTAGCCATGACTCACTCCTCTAAACCTGATTCTGGTACGGCATGCAACTTTGAGCCGCACCATGGGTCTGGCGTGGCTTTTGATCCTGCAACTCTTCTCATGCATGAGCGTTGGATGAGGCAGAAAGTGGCGTACCGCTTCGCTAAGTGTACACGAGCTTGGCTGCAGGTTAGCTATGCGGGCCGAGTACGGCAATCAGGCTTCCAGCGGGGGACAAATGACCATCTTGCCCTGGCGTGGACCCAGGCGGCGCAGGGATCGGCTGCGGATTTGTCTGCGGCTGACTGCCAGGCATTTGAACCGGTTGCATCGCCCCTGGGAGCTGCTGCTCACCCGGCAGTCGGAGCGTCGGCGCCTGGTGGTGCGACGAGCTCTCGCCTGTGGCGGACGGTGTGGCATCGCCCATCTTCACCTCGTGCGCGTCTCCGCTCGCCTGATAGCCACCGGTCTCGTCCTGATTGCGTACTATCAGGTCCTGTCCCACGTTGGCGACCTCTACCCGTACGACGCGATCTCCAATGAAGCGCACAAACTGCGTCGTCTGGGGCGCTTCGCCGAAGATCCATTCTTCAAAGGGAACACCGTTGTCCTGTTCCCGCACCTTGTCGCGCGGCTGGCCGAGTGCGTAGATCACCATCTTGCGCTCCATGCCCACCAGCACATGATGCGCCAGGATTGCCTCTTTCAGCTTGGGAGGCAACGTGTCCACGTACGCCTCGAGCGGCGTCTTCACGTTGAAGTCCATCACCGGCTCGATCAGCGCCCGGAACTGATCCGGTGTGATATCCGGCACATATTTGTCAAACACCAGGGTGAGCCGCGAGCCCACAGGCTCCTGGCCGTCGTCGGCCACCACGGGCGAAGTCCCCATCCCGGCGCCAATTTGAACGTGGCGCAGGAATTTGTGCTTGTGATCCGGACCGCCATTGAACTCAAGCACGATCTTGTCCGAACCAATCTTGACATCGGAGATCACCAGCCGGTCACCGGCCTTGGAACTGATGCCGTGCCGCTGCAACATCTCCTCGTAGTCCAGACCATTCGGCTTCAGATCGCCGTTGGCGTGCAGCACCAGCCCATGCGTCTCCAAGGGCAGCGGCCGGCGGGCAAATCCCTGCTCCGCCTGAAAGGCCATGATCAGCTCACGGCGCGATCGCGGCGTCAGCTTGCGCTGGTCGAACTTGACATGCGTCGCCTGAAAGGCAGGTAGGCTCTGCTGATGCTCGGTCTGCACGATGAAGACCTGGGTTTGCGCAAAGGCCGATGGACCAGCAAGCGCAAGCGCCATGGCCGATATCACCAGCGCGATCGGCCGGCCAGCCATCCGCAACCTGTGCCGAGTGCCCATGACGAAGCCTCAATGTGGGCATGATGCACTTCCCCGGGTACCCCTGACAAGGACTGAGTGATGAACTCCCTGTCTCTGTGGATGAGATCGAAAACATGGGGTCGAAGCGGACAGATATGGATCCAAACCGACGGCCGGAAGAGGAATCACTCGCTTTCCGGAGGCGCCTCAGACCTGGGCTGTGTTGGAGGAGCCGCGGCCGGCGGCAAGTCGCCGATCTGGATTAGCCGGGGCGCGGCCGGTTGGGCCGGCCCCATCGCTGCTTCATGCTGACGCCGGGACGCCGCGTCGATGTCCACGGGAATGCCGCCCGGGATGATCTCTGGATATCCGTAGCGCGACGCATACTCGCGGGTTACACGCAGGATCAGCCATAACCCGAAGCACAGTACCAGGACGGCCACAACGCTGCCCTCCGGCCCATAGTCCGCGCCGGTCAGGACGTCAGGTCCCCGCGGTAAGCTCTGCACCACGGGCGAAAAGCCGTTCGCAAATCCGGTATAGCCGCTGAGCGGCAAGCCGAATAGCGGGCCCATCGCCGCATTCCAGGCGAAGTGCAGGCCCCAGGCAAGCCATAAGGCGCGTGTGCGCAGATAGGCGATACACAGGATCAGGCTGAGCAGGAACAGCGCGAAGACTGCGGCATGCGGCATCTCCGGCTGATAGTGAACCACCACAAAGCAGATGGAGATCAGCACCGAAGCGAGCGATGTTCCAATCGAATCCATCAGCCGCTGGAAGGGATATCCGCGGAAGATCATCTCCTCGCACAGCGCGGCAACCGCCAGCACCAGCAGATCGAGGAGGAGCAGGAACCACTGATGCGCTCCCGTCCACAGCGTGACGCCCAGGCCGCCAATGAATACGGAGGGCACGATAGTCAGCAGCAGCAATCCCCAACCGACGGCTGAGCCGGTGCCGAACTCGTGCCACATGCCGGGCCGCGATACCAGCCCCATCGCGCGCCGCGGTTGTCTTTGGCGCGAGAAGCCCATGCCCAACGCGCTGAAGCCCACCACCAACAGGAACAGCAACACTAGCCGGTCGATCAGCGGCACCCAGTCGCCGGAACTCAGGCCGTTCGCGGCACGATGCGCGATGACCTCCGCGAAGAAGGCATACATGAGCGCAACCACAAAGACGCAGAAGGAGCGCAGACGCGATGGTCGTTGAGGAGGCGTCGGCAGTGTTGGCGGGGTGGTGACCAATGAGACCAGCTAAATGAGATCAGCTAAACGGTGTAGAACTGCGCGATGCTGCGGAACTTTTCGCGCCGGATTGCCAGACGCTCTTTCGTGGACATAGCCTTCAGTTCGTTGAGATGCCAACTCAGCTTCTCATCGAGCATGCGCGCTGCCGATTCCGGATCCAGGTGCGCGCCGCCCGGCGGCTCCGACACCACGTCATCCACGCAGCCCATGGCCATCACATCCTGAGAGGTAGTCTTCAGCGCTTCCGCCGCCTTTGCGCGTTTCGAGGCATCGCGCCACATGATCGACGCGCAACCCTCCGGCGAGATCACCGAATACACCGCGTTCTCCAGCATCAGGACGCGGTCCGCCACGGCCAGCGCCAGCGCACCGCCGGAGCCGCCCTCGCCGGTGACCGTCGCGATGGTCGGCACCGTAAGGCGAGACATTTCCAGCAGATTGCGCGCAATCGCCTCGCCCTGCCCGCGCTCTTCGGCGCCCAGACCGGGATTTGCGCCCAGCAGATCGATGAAAGTAAAGATCGGCCGTCCGAACTTTTCCGCGATCTTCATCACCCGCAGCGCCTTGCGGTAGCCCTCGGGATTCGGCAGACCGAAGTTGAACTTCACATTGTCTTTGGTGGTGCGGCCTTTTACGTTGGAGAGCACCAGCACCTCTTCGCCATGGAAGCGTGCCATGCTGCATTGCATCGCCGGATCGTCGGCGAAGTTGCGGTCGCCATGGATCTCACTCAGATCGGCGAAGATCATCCGGATAAAGTCCATAGGATATGGCCGCTGCGCATTTCGGGCCAGTTCAGTCTTCAGCCATGCATCGGACTGAATCTCCTGGGCAGATGTATGCTTCGGCTCCGCCTTTCCTTCCGGCTGATCACTGGGCTGTGTCGTCAACGGTATCAAGGTTCCCTGGGCCACGCATTGATTGTATGGAACCGGAGATGCGGAGACAAATGCAAGCGCATTTGTTACTTCGCCACTTCCAGGCGCGGAGCCGCCTGCACCAAAGGGGTGTGAAAGACATACCGCCGAAGCAGGTCGCGCAAATAGTTTTTGAAGTGCACGGTCGGCTTGGCAAGCAATGCGGATATCGCTACGCACAGAACCAGCATGGCGAGCTTGAATGGTGCGTTGGCTCGTTCATTGGGGAAGATGGCCACGATCAGCACATAGAGCGGAAAGTGCAGTAGATAGAGTGGGAAGGTCGCTTCAGAAAGCAGCCGGACCCATTGCACCCATGCCGCCTTCTCCGACACTTTCAACCGCTCGAAGAGCAGCATCATCCAGAGCAGCAGAAAGACAGTGGGCAGCCCCTCTGCGTAGTAGGCATAGGCCCAGTGCAGGTTGATGGGCGCGTGATGATGAGCCCAGAAGAACCGCGTCAGGAAACCCTTGAGGTAGATGAGCAGCTTGACCGCAGCCGGAAACAGCGCCACGCCTCCGGCTCCGACAGCGAGGAAGATCAGGTTGAGCTTCCGGAGCGAAATCTTTGGATCACGCGCACGCTGGTAGATGTCCTGAGCCAGGCACCCGATGAGCCACAGCGGCAGCAGCAGCAGGATATGCTGCCCCGCGAGGACAGCGGCAATGACCAGCCAGAAGGCGCGGCGTATCCCGACCAGGTAGAAAGCCACGGCATAGAAGACGTAGTAGAAGACCTCGTAGGACAGCGTCCAGAAGGGCGTGTTTGAAAATGGATCGAAGGTCAGGTTCCAGGACTGCGCCATGAAGATCAGGTTCAACCCGATGCGCAGCAGGGGTCTATTGCTTGCTTCTCCCCAGTTCGGCATGTAATACGCCGGGTTGATGCGCATCGCCAGATAGGAGGCGACGATGGTGAACACCAGCGCCGGGACAACCACGGAGTAGACACGCGAGATGCGGTCCACCCAGAAGTCCGTCATTCTGCCGCGACGGATGACGGTGACATAGCGAATCACCAGGCCGGAGAGAAGAAACAGCATCACCAGCGCAGGCTTGCCTTCATCTGTCAGGTTAGGCCAGCCCACGGAAAAACAAGACTGCGTCAGATGCACGCCCGCAATAACGATCGCCGACGCCAGACGAAGCACGTCCAGTAAGACCGATGTGGCGGTGGAAAATTTTCTGACGGGGGCGGTCGTCATGCTGTAGCCGGATTCTACTGCGTTCCATCCCGGCTCTCCTGCAACTTTAGTCAATAGCCTTCACGGCCCCGCGCCCCAGCAGTTCCTCAGCGCGCTCGATGAAGATGCGATCGGCCCCTACCGTAAAGCCTTCCGGTTCCAGCATCACAACGAACTCCCCGCGCTGTTCCAGGTTGATCATCAGCTTGCCCGGTCCCGGCGCCTCCTGGATCATGGCATGCAGCGAGAGCAGTGTCTGGTCCGTCGCGCGATCCAGTGTCACCTGGATGCGCACATTCTGCGGCAGCTTTACCTTTACGTCCTCGAGCGCCTGGATCGACGAGATGGCAAGCTTTGGCGCTGCGTCCTCCTCCGCGCGTAACTGCCCACGCACCAGCACCGGGACATCGATCTTCAGCGACTCCGCCAGCCGCGGATAGTCCTTCGGGAAGGCGATCAGATCGATCTTGCCGACGGTGTCTTCGAGCGCGGCCTGTGCATACAACTCCCCGGAGCGCTTCGACTTTGCCACCTTCAGCCCAACGATCACTCCAGCAATGGCAATCTCATTCTCCGGCCGCTGCTCTCCGCGACGCGTGTGGAGGCGCCGGCTTCATCTCCAGCGCATCGGCGGTGGTCACCGCCTTCAGGTTCTTGATCTTGTCCGCGTATTTGTCCATCGGATGGCCGGAGACGAAGAAGCCCAGCACCTCCTTCTCCGATTGCAGGCGCAGATTTTCATCCCAGTCGGGCACATTGGGCAACGGGTCTTCCCCATGGTGCGCCGGCATTCACGGCGCGTCGTCGAAGATCGCCCCCAGGCCGCCGAAGAGTCCGCTCTGCCCTGCCGCAAGGTCGCGCTGCGACTTCTGCGCGCGCTCCATCGCCTTATCGACCGCCACCATGAGCCGCGCACGCTGCCCGAAGGTGTCCAGCGCTCCAGCCTTGATCAGCGACTCGATCACGCGCTTGTTGAGCAGGCGCAGATCCACCAGCTCGCAGAACTCCCACAGCGACCGAAAGCCGCGCTTCTCTTCCTGCGCAAGCTTTGCGCGCGCCGCCAGGATCGAATCGATAGCGTTGCGGCCGACGTTCTTGATGGCCGTCAATCCAAAGCGGATGACCTTGCCATCCGGCGTGAAGTCGGCATCGGAAACCTGCACATTCGGCGGCTCGACCGCGATCTCCATCTCGCGGCACTCGCTGATGTACTTCACCACGTTCTCGGGCTTGGAGATTTCGCTGGTCAAAAGCGCGGCCATGAACTCCACCGGATAGTGTGTCTTGAGATAGGCCGTGTGATACGCCAGCAGCGCATACGCCGCCGAGTGCGACTTGTTGAAGCCATAGCCGGCGAACTTCTCCATCTGGCCGAAGATGTATGTCGCTTTGTCCTTGGGATGCTTGTTCTTGGCGGCGCCGCTGGCAAAGCGCTCGCGCTGCTTGGCCATCTCCTCGGCATCCTTCTTGCCCATCGCACGCCGCAGAAGATCAGCTTCGCCGAGAGAGTAACCGGCGAGCACGTTCGCGATCTGCATCACCTGTTCCTGATACACGATCACGCCCAGCGTCTCCTTGAGCAGCGCCTCCAACTCCGGCAGAGGGTATTCCACCTTCTCGCGGCCCCACTTGCGATTGATGAAATCGTCGATCATGCCGCCCTGGATCGGCCCGGGCCGATAGAGCGCATTCAATGCCGTCAAGTCTTCAACCGTCGTCGGCCGATAACGGCGCAGCACATCGCGCATGCCGCCCGACTCAAACTGGAAGACGCCCGATGTCAGCGCCTTGTGAAAAACATGCTCGTAGGTCGTCTGATCGTCGAGCGGCACCGTCGCCATATTCACTTCGGCATTCTGGTTGCGCCGGATCAGCTTCAGACAGTCGTCGATAACGGTCAGCGTGGTCAGCCCAAGGAAGTCCATCTTGAGCAGACCCATCTTCTCCACCGCCTTCATGTCATAGGCGGTGACGATTTCATCGTTCTTCGAGCGGCTGACGGGCACCAGCTCGGTAAGCGGCTGCGGCGCAATCACCACGCCGGCGGCATGCACACCCGCCCCGCGCACCAGGCCTTCGAGCTTTCGCGCCGTGTCAACCAGCTCACGCACCGTTGTGTCTGCTTCGTACGCGGCCTGCAGTTGATGCGAATCCTTCAGCGCCTGCTCGATGGTGATGCCGATCGTCGCCGGAATCAGCTTGGCGATGCGGTCCACGTCGCCGTACGGCATATCGAGCGCGCGGCCAACATCCTTGATTGCCGCCTTCGCCGCCATGGTGTTGAAGGTGATGATCTGCGCCACCTGCTCGCGGCCGTACTTGCGCGTGACGTAATCGATGACCTCGCCGCGCCGGTTCATGCAGAAGTCGATATCGATATCCGGCATCGAGACGCGTTCCGGATTCAAAAAGCGCTCGAAGAGCAGCTCATTCTGCAGCGGATCGATGTCGGTGATCTCCATCACGTAAGCGACCAGCGATCCTGCCGCCGAGCCACGACCCGGGCCTACCGGGATGTCATGCTCCTTCGCATAGCGGATGAAGTCCCACACGATGAGGAAGTAGCCGGGAAACTTCATCTGCTTGATGCAGTCGATCTCCCGCTCCAGCCGCTCGCGATAGTCCGCTTCGGTCTTGCGCAGCAGGCCGCGATCCTTCAGGTGCTGGATCGCCGTCTGCAGCCGCTTCTCAAAGCCCGCGCGGCATACCTCCTCGAAGTAGCTGTCGATCGAGTGCCCTGCCGGCACCGCGAACTCGGGGAAGGGATTGTCCACCTTGTTCAGCTTGAGCTGGCAGCGCTCGGCGAACTGCATGGTGCGGCTGACCACTTCCGGCGCGTGCGAGAAGAGCCGTTCCATCTCCTCTGCCGACTTCACATAAAACTGATCGGAGTCGAACTTGAAGCGTTTCGGGTCATGGATCGAGCCCGCAGTCTGCACGCACAGCAGCACTTCGTGTGCGTGATGATCGTCCTCGCACAGATAGTGACTGTCGTTGGTCGCCACCAGCGGGATGCCGAGTTCCTTTTCCATGCGGAACATATCCGCGTGGATCTTCTTTTCGAGCTCCAGCCCCTGGTCCTGAATTTCGAGGAAGAAATTCCCTTTGCCGAAGATGTCCTGATAGCCCGCTGCCACATCCCGCGCAGCCTCATACTTGCCTGCCATCAGGTTTTCGCAGAACTCGCCCGCCAGGCATCCGGAGAAGCCGATCAGTCCGGCCGAATGTTCCGCAAGGTATCGCTTCGAAATCCTTGGCTTGCGATAGAAGCCGTGCAGGGATGCTTCCGACGTAATGCGGACCAGGTTGCGATAGCCTTCTTCATTCTCCGCCAGCACCAGCAGGTGGTTGTAGTCGTCGCCCTGCGGATCGGCGCGGTGATCTTCCTTCTTGCAGACATACAGCTCGCAGCCCAGGATCGGCCTGATGCCCTTGGCCTTCGCTGCCTCGAAGAAATGAACTGCGCCGTAGATGTTGCCGTGATCGGTGATGGCGACGGCCTTCTGCCCAATCGAATCGACGCGCGCAACCAGCTTGTCCACGTCGCAGGCGCCATCCAGCAGCGAGTAGTCCGTATGCAGATGAAGGTGGGTAAACTCAGCCATACTCTTGCTTCATTCTAGTTCCGCATCATGCGCTGCAATTCCCCGCGACCGCTGTGCGTTCTCTGCATGCGCTGAGGAAATCAGGTCACAAATGCAGAAGAGGCGAGCATCGCGCTCGCCTCTTCTGCAAACCGCATCTGCAATCGCGTCAGCGCTTTTTCTTCGGTGTTGCCTTCTTCGCCGGAGCTTTCTTGGGCGCAGGCTTCTTTGCAGCAGACTTCTTCGCAGGAGCCGCAGCCTTCTTCACGGCTTTCTGCGGAGCCTTTGCCGGCTTTGCCTTCGGCGCAGGCTTCTTCGCGACGGCCTTTTTTGCCACCGGCTTCGCTGCTGCCTTTTTCGCTGGAGCCGCCTTCTTCGCGGGCACCGCAGCCTTCGGCTTTACCTCGGGCTTGGTGACCTTGGCATCAGTCTTGACCGGTGCGGCAACTTTTGCGGGTACAGTAGCCTTTGCCGGAACACCCTTCGCGGGCGCCGCTGCTTTCGCTGCTGCCGGCTTCTGGGCTGCCTTCGCATCGGTCTTCGCAACCGCCGGCACTGCCGGCTTCCCTTTCACCGGAGCGTCTGCTGTTGCCGTCTCCGGAGCCTTCTTCGCCGATTCCGCAGCCTCTTCCTTCTTGGTCTGCTTCTTCTTCGCCGCGCGAGGTTTGCGCAGATTGACCGGCGGCGGCGGTGCAGGCGGAGAGTACGGCTCCAGGAACGCGCGCAGCGCTGCTTCGTCGTTCAGCTTGTTATCCATGGTCTGGAAGAACAGCTCTTGCAACAACTCCGGATAGCGCTCCAGCTCGGGGGTGATGCGCATCTCCAGCATGAGCGCCGTCGGCACCTTCTGCCGCGCCTCGGGCCAGACGGTGAAGAAATTCTTGTACTTGTTCTGGATCGCCGCGCCCTTGCCGGTCAGCCCCAGCCACAGCACCGGCTCCGCAACGGAACGCGTCAGCAGCTTCCAGGAGACCGACGGCACAGCCGATTCTTTGGCCGTCAGTTTGGCCGCAAAGGCCTCTGCGTCCTTGTCCAGCCTCTCCCATTCCTTGACGAACCCGGGACGGACAAACAGTTTCTTCAACCCGGCGATGTCCTTGGGCTGCATCCGTGCTGTCAGCAACTCCATCGCTGCGGCAGAGATGTCCGGATAGATTCCTTCGATCTGCAGCCGCGTCTGCAGCTCGTGGAGCTGCGACAGTCCCTGAGCGTCGGCCTTGCTGACGGTCCACGCCGGGTACAGATGCTTCATCCAGCCCTGCTGCTCGAAGATGCGCAGCATCTCCAGCGGATTCTCTTCGTGGCCGATCTCCTCCAGCTCGTAACCGCGCTGGTAGTTGGTGATCTCCGAGAAGACGCCTTCCTCCATCGCGTTGTCGAAGCGCTGCTTGGTGCGCTCATCCATCAGCCAGCCGAGCCGGGTGCCCAAGCGAACCGCCCGGAGCAGCCGGATGGGATCTTCGAGGAAGCCGTAATTGCTCACCAGCCGCAGCGTGCGCATCTCGATATCCGCGACGCCGTTGGTCGGATCCATCAGCAGGCCAAAGGAACCCTCGTTGAGCGAGATCGCCATCGCGTTCACGGTAAAGTCGCGGCGGCGCAGGTCTTCCAGGATGTTGGTCCACTCATAGGTGGCGTGCGCGGGCTTGGCGAAGATCTCTTTGCGCGCACTCGACACCTCCAGCCGCACTCCGCCGGGATAGCGCAGGAAGAGGGTCTGGGACGGGGCGTGAGATCCCCATAGGATAAAACCGGCAGCTTCCAGTTTTTGCCGCAGGTTAAGGGCATTTCCCTGAACCGTTACATCAAAATCGCGGACGGGATGGCCACTGGTGAGGTCGCGAACTGCCCCCCCGGTGAGAAAGCTGGTCATGCCCTCGGTACGAGCGGCATCGCGGACCAGGGTAAGGGCACTGCGCTGCGCCGGAGAAAGGCGGCGCTCCAGCAAATAAACGTAGTCGGGCATGTTCGTGCCTTGAGCCGCCGCCACCACCTGGCCGGTCGGCCCTATGTCGCTCTTTCTAGGAGACTTATAGTCTTTGCCAACTACTGCTCAACGCCTAACGTTATCATAGTGTGACTAACTTGGCTACCATTCTGCACACATCTCGCTGCAACTGGTTACTGGATGTGAGACAATCCCGCGAGCTTTTGGCTTAGGCATCCCCATGGGCAGCACACAGAAAAAAGCCGTCCTTCGCATGCACGATGGAAGCTGCCTGTCGGGCTACCTGCCTGCCGCCGGCTTCCTCCGGCGCAGCGCCTCACCGGACGCGCTTGAACTGCTCGACCTCTCGGCCCGCTGCCAGTCCGTCCCGCTCGCGACGCTCAAGTGGGTCTGTTTTGTCCGCGACTTCAACTCCGGCGAACCCGCCAACCCAGAGCGCCTGCTGCGCACCACCTTCGCGGGCCGCCCGCGTCTGGCTGGCGTGTGGCTGCGCATGACGCTCAAGGACGAGACCATCCTCGAGGGTCTCGCCGCAAACGACCTCACGCTGCTCGATCCGGCAGGGGTGACCATCACGCCCCCGGACACCCGTTCCAATACGCAACGCATCTTCCTGCCGCGCACCAGCATTCAGGAGCTCAGCATTGTCGCCGTCATTGGCGCGAGCGCTGCATCCCCGGCAAAGCGCAAACCACCATCATCGGATCGCGGGCAGGCCGATCTCTTCCCGGCCGCGACGCCCAAGGTGCTTTAAGGATCACCCGCCAGCCAATAACCAACCGGGTTGACAGCCAAGGCAGGCGCAAGCGACCAAAGGGAGCGCCCCATCGTCATGCGCCACAGGCGCCGTTGCCTCGGACGGCGAGTCCGTTAGAGCATTTTCCCTGACGCTCTGAGGTAGCAGAGAGAATCTCGGGGTGGCCTTTCCTTAACGAAAGGCCACGTGAGCATCTGTTGGCCGCTCTATATCTACAGGGAAAATACTCTAGTATGCGGAATATGAAGCTCTGCGATCTTGCTGCGCACCTCGGCGCCACTCTCCACGGCGATGGCGAAGCCGAGATCACTGGCGTGGCAGGCATTGAAGAGGCATCCACCGGCCAGCTCACCTTCGTCTCGAATCCGCGCTACGCCGCCGCCGCCAGGACCACCCGGGCGAGCGCAGTGCTGGTAGCGCCGGACTTTCCCGAGATCGCTGCGGCCACGCTCCGGTTGGCGAATCCTTACCTGGCCTTCGCGCAGGCAATTGGGCTCTTTCATCCGCCACCGGTATATCCGCCGGGCGTCCACCCTACCGCCGTCATCGATCCCTCAGCCAGCATCGGAGCGGGCGCCCATATCGGCGCTTATGCTGTGGTGGGCGAGCATGTCCGGCTGGGCGACGGCGCGGTGCTGCTGCCGCACGCCGTGCTCTATCCGGGTGTCATCGTCGGGCGTGATTTCCTCGCCCATGCCCATGCTGTGGTCCGCGAAAACTGCGTCCTCGGCGACCGCGTCATCCTGCAGAACGGGGTCGTGGTTGGCGGCGATGGCTTCGGCTTCGCCAAGCGTGACGACGGCAGCTGGCAGAAGATCCCGCAGTCGGGTCCGGTGCGCATCGGCTCGGATGTCGAGATTCAGGCCAATGCCTGCATCGATCGCGCCAGTGTGGGCGCTACCGTGATTGCGGACGGCGCGAAGATCGACAACCTGGTGCAGGTGGGGCACGGCTCGAGCGTAGGTGAGAACACGCTGCTGTGCGCGCAGGTCGGTCTTGCGGGATCGACCGAAGTCGGTCGCAACGTAGTGCTCGCCGGACAGGTCGGAGTTGCCGGACATTGCCGCATCGGCGACGGCGCGATCGCGACGGCGCAATCGGGCATTCCCAACGACGTGGCCTCGGGAAAGGTCGTCAGCGGCTATCCGGCCATCGACAATCGGCAGTGGCTGCGCGCGTCGGCTGTTTTCCAGCGGTTACCGGAGCTTTTGCGCCGTCTGCCGCGCAAACCATCCGAATGAAGGACTGCAACTTCGGCAGATTGTTGATAAATAAGTTGTTTGAGATGGAAATCTCGGCAGCGCCAGCGCGCATCCGCGCATCGAAACGGTGAAATGTCCGACATTGAGGAAATCAAACCCGCTGGCACGGTGGCAGAGGCCGTGCAGGAAGAACCGGTTCGCGTCCTGTTGCTGGACGATCATCCGGAGAACCTGCTGCTGCGCTCGACCATCCTGCGCAAGCACGGCTACATCACGGAGACCGCCGATTCGGTCGAAGAGGCAGAGAAGCTGCTCGATCGCATCGACATCGCCGTCCTCGACTACCATCTCGGCGCTGGCCGTTTCGGCACGGATGTGGCTGCGGAACTGCGCGAACGGCGTCCCGAGGTGCCAATCATCATCCTCTCCGCCACGCTCGAGCGGCGCTTCGGCGGCGTGGAGGACATGCACCTGCTGAAGGGTTACAGCTCCATCGACGACCTGGTCACCGCGCTGCGCGGCTTTGAAGCCAAGCGCAGAGGCAAGCCTGTCGTCGTCGACGCGCGCGATTTTTTCTACTCCCGCATCAACATGGCGATGGGAGACGACGTGGTGCTCGAGATCCTCGACGCCAACGGCAATTGGCAATATGTGAACGACACCTGCGCACGCCTGCTGGAGCAGCCGCGCGATTGGTTTCCCGGCAAGAACATGTTCGTCGAGATGCCGGAACTGGCCCCGGACTGGCGCGACATCCTGCGCACGGTTGCAGTGCAGCGCGAAACCTACATCGACAGGACCTATCGCGGTCTTCTCAACCTGCCGCGCAAGGGCGAGGGCTGGGTGTGGAACGTGCTCGCCTTTCCTCTCACCCTGCACAACAACCAGACTGGCGTGGTGCTGACCGCCCGCATCTTAGAGCGTAAGTCGACGTTGTGATCGCAAGTCGACGCTGTAACGGCGCTCAGCGGAAGTTGCCACGGGCGCCGCAGCAGAAAACGCCATGAGAAAACCTCATGAAGGATCGAAACGACACTATGAGAGTTACGATTTGCTGTCTTGCCGTGCTGGGATTCCCTGCGCTCTTGGCGGGCTGTCACGGCAGACCGAGCCTGGGGCGGCCGGAAGCTGCATTCCTCATCACGGTGCGGAATCAAGGCCCGGATATCCACCAGCTCGAAGTCGACTATCCCAACGCCAGCTTCGGGCGTGATGCCGTGCCCAGCGGCGCCAGCTTCAACTACCCGCCCAAACTGATCGGTTCCGGGCCGGTGAAGGTGACCTTCAACGACTCCTTGGGCAAGAGCCACACCGCGACCGGTCCCGTAGTGCAGGACGGAATGCGCAAAAACCTCGTGATCTCCATTGGCGAGGATGAGAGCATCGTCTTTCAGGCGCTGCCCGATCAGCCAAGCTGATGCTACGATTCCGCCGCGAGCGCGTCTGTGAGATAAGTGGAACCACGGATGCGTCTTCGTCAATTCATTGCACTCTCCGCTCTTACCCTGTCCGCGACGGCAGGATGGCCCCAGACGCCCACCGCTGACGCGGCAGTCCCGCAGCAGCCACAAATCTCCTCGCGAATTCCCGCCATAGCTATTCCCGCTTTGGGACTCGAAACCAGCATGGCGTGGAAATCGGATCATGACGATCAGACCAGAGGCTGGTCCACCGGCAGCACGAACTATCCGATTTATCCCGATGGCCGCAACGGCCTGTCAGGACGCCAGTTCGTCGCGTCCTACGGTGACAAGGGCGGCGAGCGCTACCACCTGACTTTTGGCCACGATGCCGCGGCCACTCACTTCGTCTACGAAGCGAATGTCTACCTGGTCACTCCCGCGGATATCGCGAATGTCGAGATGGACATGAACCAGGTCCTCGCAGATGGCCGCACAGTGATCTTTGGCACGCAGTGCTCAGCCCATTCGAAGAGCTGGGAATATACCTACGTGGACAAGAGCGGCACGCACTGGCGCGCCTCGAATATTCCATGCAATCCGGAGACGTGGGGCGCAAAGAAGTGGCACAAGATCCAGATCGCCTCGCATCGCGATGACGAGGGCAATGTGACCTATGACTGGATCGGCTTTGATGGTGTCTACACAGACTTCCAGAACGCAACCGTGTTCTCGACGCAGTCGCTGGGCTGGTGGCCGGGTGAGCTGCTGCTGAACTTCCAGATCGACGGCGCCCACAACTCTGGAATCATGGACTCCTACCTGAACAACCTGGCAATCTACCGCTGGTGACGGGTGCGGCCGATGCAGTTTTGGCTAAACGATGAAGGCCGCTCCCGGAAGTGGCTTCCGGAGCGGCCTTCGCATGCTGAACGATCGTCTGTTTAGTGCACAACCGTTTGGAAGAGGTTCGACTGCAGCAGGGTTGCGAACTGGCTGTCCGATGAGGAGTAGCTGACAATCAGTCTGCCGGAACTGGAATCGATCTTCGTGCCGTCGATCGCCTGCTTCTCAATGTCGGTGCCGCTCATCTTCTTGTAGAGCGCGGCAGCATTCAGCAACGAAGCCATGCTGGCAGCGGTGAAGGTGTCCGGCGTCAGCACATCGAGGTTGAACTGCACCCCATTCTGGAAGTCCATGCTGTACCAGGAGGTGAGGATCCGCTTCTTGATGGTGTCATCGTCACCGCCCATCTGCGAGGCCCCGCCCATCAGCGAGCGCATCATCGTCTGCGTACCCTTCTGATCGAGGATGCTCCACAGCGGCTGGTCCTGCACCGACGCCATCATGCCGGTCATATCGTTGTTGGTGAGGAAACTCGCCTGCAGACCGTCGCGCGAATCCAGCGCCTGCTTCAGCGAATCTGTCTGGCCGAAGACCATGGTGGTGGGATTCAGGAAGACCACCTGCATGCCGGACGAGCCCATGGGATAGATCCTGTTGTCCCGCACCAGAATTGGCTTGATCTTCTTCTTCTTGAAGTTGGCCATGATGTCGGCGAGCGGAAACTGTCCCTGCGCGAGACCAATGATCCGCGTCGAGTCACCAGTAACGCCCTTGGGCCGGAAAGAGGCGAATGCCAGCTCATCGACGTCGTGGTTGTCGTTCATGCCCGAGACCTGCAGCGCCTTCTCCAGGCTCTTGAGCTCGGGAGGCATCACCCTGTTCTTCAGCTGCATGGCAGCCGGGGAGTTTTGCATGGCCCGGTAATCGATCACAATCAGCTGCTGCACGTCGTGGGGGATGGCCGCCTGCGCATCGCCGCTCAACTGAGCCGCGGATGCCGGCAGTGCCGTCGCAAGGCAAAGAGCAGCGATACCGCCGCTCAGAATCTTCGCAAAGTTCTTCATCGTTACTTCACTTCCTTCCGGGCCGGCCGCCTGCTTCTTATATGTAAGACGCAGAACCGCACATTCCCGCTGATTTCCATCTTAGACTGCGCCTCGAGGGCGCTCTATTTCACTTCTGGGTGACAACCCAATAACTCATCGATAGTTACCAAATTCGTAAATATCAATGGTTCCCGGCTGCCTTTATGGCCATTCGAGCGGCCGCTCCATCCGGCGCTCCAGGACCTTGGTTTCCGAAGAGAAGTCTTCCAACTGACGCACCCACTCGCTGTTTTGCTCAACCGCTGCCTCAGGAATCAGGCCGATGAGTTCACCCTCGACGATGCGCGCGCCCCGGCCCTCCACCCGTCGCTTCAGGTCGGCGAAGACCGCGGCCGGCGATGTAATCCGGAAGTCCGTAAGATTCATAGAGATCTGGGCGCGGCCACGCACCAGGGCCCCCAACGCCTTGACTCCTTTGAGCCCGCCACCGGAATCCCGCACCTCGCGGGCCAGAGACCGGGCCAGGGCCACGTCCGGCTTGTCCAGGAAGACATTCCAGGCGATCAGAAAGCGCCGCGCGCCCACCGCGCTCGCACCCGCGGTGGGATGCAGATCCGGCCCACCGACATCCGGACGACGTGCCGGGTCGCGCCGCGCCGCATCGCGCAGGCCTTCGAACTGACCCTGCCGCACATCCTCCAGCCGCGCCCGGTCCGGGCGGGCGGCCGCGGCTTCGTAGAAATACACCGGCACGCCATACCGCCGCCAGATCTCCTCGCCTGCCTGCCGCGCCAGCAAGGCGCAGTGCTCGAGCGAGATATCGCTCACCGGCACGAACGGGATCACATCCGCGGCCCCGATGCGCGGGTGCACGCCAGTCTGCCGGGTCAGGTCGATCAGCTCTGCCGCCTTGCCCGCGGCCAGCACCGCGGCTTCCACCACCGCCGCCGGAGGACCTGCGATGGTCACGACCGAGCGGTTATGATCGGCGTCCTGCGACCAGTCCAGCAGCGAGACGCCGGGCACCTGCATCGCACGGAGGATGGCCAGCACGCGTTCCGTATCGACGCCTTCGGAAAAGTTCGGAACGCACTCGATAATGGCCTTACTCATCCCCTGCCTGCTCTATACCGTTTTCACAAATACCGTGTTTCATCCAGATCTGAGAAAAGCAGCCTTTCTTAACGGAAACGCTGCGTCTGTAGCTCCTACAAGCCTCATACCTTTCGTGAAAACGCTCTATTTCCACCAGCTGTATCCGATCTGAAACTGCACCGTGGCGTTCACGCCGGGATTGGCATCGCCCAGCGACGCGTTCGAGATGTGCACTGCGTTCGCATTGAAGGTAATCGAGCGACGGGGTTTGAGAAAGTACTGGAACCCGACGCCGAACTGCGGCGTAAAGTTCCACACGCTCGTGCCCTGATGTCCCGGCTCCGGCAGCGGTCCGACGGGCGGAAACTTGTGATTGGTCCAGATCAAGCCGCCGGCACCCTGCAAAAATGGCATGATCCGCCGAGTGCCGGTCAGGTCCCAGCGCAGCACGATCGGCGTCATGCTGACTCCGTTGTACGCTCCGCCGGTCTGGTACGGACCCTTCGCGGCCGCAATGTCAGGATTGTTAGTCGCGGTGAGATTGTAGCGCTCGAAGGTGGCCGTCCGTCCCTGCCACCACGGCATGAATTCAGCCGAGAGTTCGAATTGCCCACGCAAGAGCCCTGGGCCGGATGGATCACTCAACACTTTTCCCGCACGTGCACCCGCACTCAGGACAGTGACACTCGGAGTGACGCGGGCGCTCGCACCACCATCGAAAAAGACTCCCCAGTTCCAAGGATGGCGGGACATCGTTTCGCGCACGGGTGAAAGCGCCAGCACCGTTCCCGTCGAGGGAGCGGTCTGGCTGCTGCTCGACTGTGCGGCAAGTGGAAGAGCGGCGCCGATCAAAACTGCGGCGGACAAAATACGGGTGCAGGAAGAAGGCATGCGTCTCATCGGATGCGCGAAACAGCGCGGTTGTTCGGTAAGCCCGGTGACAGAGGAAAGGCCGCCAGGGACAGGGCCGGCGGCCTGAGTTGGATTCGGGTGATGGTCAGCCGGCCACTTCTTCCAGTTGCTTCGCGTCCACGTCGAAGTTGGAGTAGACATTCTGCACGTCGTCGTGATCCTCCAGCGCTTCAATCAGGCGAATCATCTGGTTGGCAGCCGCGCCTTCGAGCTTGGTATAGGTAGAAGCAATCATCGTGATCTCGGAGTGGGAGGTCTCGATCTTCGCCGCGTGGATCGCTTCGAGTACCGCGTGGTATGCGGCCGGATCGGTCAGGATCTCCCAGGTATCGCCTTCATCGTTCAGGTCGTCGCCACCGTTTTCAAGAACGATGTTCATCAGCTTCTCTTCGTCGGCGTTTTCCTTGGGAATGGCGATCAGCCCCTTCTTGGTGAACATGAAGCGGACCGAACCCTCGGTCCCGAGGTTGCCCCCGTGCTTCGCAAAGGCGTGGCGGACTTCGCTCACAGTGCGGTTGCGGTTATCGGTCGATGTTTCGACGATGAGCGCGACGCCGCCGGGACCGTAGCCTTCGAAGGTGATCTCTTCGTACAGCGCGCCGGGCAATTCACCGGTGCCGCGTTGGATGGCACGCTTGATGTTGTCCTGCGGCATATTCTCGGCCTTGGCCGCCAGGATCGCCGTACGCAGCCGCGGATTGCCGTCCGGGTCGCCGCCGCCGCGCGCGGCCATGGAGATTTCCTTGATCAGACGGGTGAAGATTTTGCCGCGCTTGGCGTCCAGCGCGCCCTTCTTGTGCTTGATGGTGGCCCATTTAGAGTGGCCTGACATAGGACCTCTGCAGCTCTCGGAAGTGTGTCGACCGGCCTGTCACCGCGCTCGCGCAGACAGAGATAACCCTTGCCGGGACACCCGATTGTAGCACTCGGGCGGCGGACGCAGCATCGCGCCACGGGTTGCCTATGACCGGTCAGACTTGCTCCGCGGCGAGGTTGCCACAGCCAACGATCGATGCGGCGATATCGCGAAGCCGAAGCCTGAATCGTCCGGACGGAATGGAATAAAAGTGAAGGCCACCACTCGATTCGAGTGATGGCCTTCGTGGGACAGAGAACCCGATCTATAGGTATCGACTACCAGTGATAGAAGGTCATCTTGTGGACATAGACGGTGACCGATCCACTGCCCTTGCTCAGGCCATCGACCTGAACATTGGTGAGCAGCGTTCCCTTTGCCCAGCCCAGGCTCTCGCTGGCGGGCTTGGTGGTATTGCTGAAGACGCTGTGCGTGCCGTCGAAATTGACCCAGTCGTGCGTCACATTGCCGCTGTTATCGCGATGATAGCCAATCTGGATGTGATGCCACGTATTTGGCGCCCAGGTCAAAGTGTTGCAGGGAACATTCGACGGCGTCCAGTGGTCTGAGCCATTGGTAATCACTGTGTATTCCCAGGTCTTCGAGTCGCTGGAGCACTGGGTGTTGAACATGATCGTTTTGCCGTCCGAAGTTACCTGGTTGAGATCCAACTCCAGATTTTGCAGTTTCGTCGGATCGGTTACGTAGACGTAGGTATCGAGCGCGAAATTCATCGACGTGGGATTGTTGTCGAAGGAAACATGAAAGCGCTGACCTCCTCCACTTGAATAGGTCGTGTAAAACTCCCTCGCATCGTCATAGGAAGGTGTCTTGGCGGGATAGACCATGGAGCCGCTCGATGAGCCTGGCGTGCCCGTGTCGTGCACTGTCGCCCAACTACCCAGGCCGTCCAGGTTCGCGGAAGCGACAGCGTTGGAGGGCAGCGTTGACCCTGAGCTGGATCCGGTGGAGGTTGTCCCACCGCCGCTGGATGTAGTGCCGCCTATCGTGAACGTAGTGCTCACCACGGGGCAGATTGCGCCACCATCTAGCCAGGACTTGAAATGAATCGTATGAGTTCCGGAGCCGATAGCAACCCCGGTAGCGTCAATCTCGGAAACAGATCCCGGGAAGAGAGTGGGGTTGTTATCGATCGAATAGTCGAACGATACCGACGCCTTGCCATCGCAGCCGGTGTTATGCGCCTCAACCAAGATAGGCGAGGAGAGGCTGGCTCCATTCGCCGGGCTCGTGACCGTGATACCCGCTCCACTCGGTGGAGGAGGTGGTGGTGTGGAACCTGAAGATCCACTGCTGCTTCCACCAGACACAGTAAACGTCGTGCTGACAGTCGGGCACTCGCCGCTGCTGACCCACGATTTGTAGTGGATCGTGTGCGCACCTGCGGACATCGCGGCAGTGGTGTCAATGTCGTTGAGGGTCACGCCCTTCACCAGTGTCGCGCTATTGTCGATCGAATAGACGAAAGAGGTGGGCGTGAGACCGTTGCACCCTACATTGTGTGCCCGCACCCACACCGGGGAAGGAACCGTAGTGCCATTCACCGGGCTTGCCACGGTGATATCGGCTGCAAAGGTTGACGGAACCGACCCGAGCCCGAGTAGCGCAGTAACGCATAGCAGCGCCGCACGGGAACCTGACACCTGGCCTAAAAGTGAATAAAAGGAACCTTGCATGAACAACCCATTTCTCCTGGCCTTCAAACGAACCTTCGTTGCTGGCCCCGCGCGGAGGCCATCGAATATTGGCGCATGTTCAAACAGCGGTTTCTGACGCAATCCTGCGAACAGAAATCCATGCGACAAAGCAAAATGTCAGTTTTCGAACTTATCGAAGGCAGGAACAGACGCTGACCGAATCTGCAAATCAGGGGCAGCGCAAATCGAAATGAGCACAGCTCCGCCCGCAATGGCGGTGCGGCCATTTCTTGTATCTCCGTTTCTTCAGGAAACCATCCTCTGAAACTGGAGAATTATGGTGTGATTACTTATTGCGAATAATACATACGTCGCCGCAATTGCAACGCACTAAAGCAAATTATTTTTCGAAATAAAACTCCAGCGCAAGAGTGCGCCTTATCTCGGTGCGCCATTTCTACCTCCAGTAGATAGAACAATTTGCGCGGCCTGACTGAGCTAACACTTTCTTCGGCATTTGTGAAACACACCAAAGGCCGCGGCACAAGCACTCGCCTTCGATTCCTGGCTAGCTCTGAGCTCTTGCAGGATGGAAGTGAAAAAAAGACGAATGCTTTCCGTGACCCGCAGATCCACCAATTCCCAATTCGGCACTGCCGGCCCTGCAGTCCCTATACTGGCTTGACCTAAGCACGCGAGAGGCGCGAGTGATTCCTTCCATACTGAGCGATCTTCGATACGCGCTGCGCCAGATGCGCCGCACGCCCATTCTCACCATCACGGCAATCCTCACCCTCGGATTGGGCATCGGCGCCACGACCGCGGTCTTTTCACTCATCTATGCCGTGATGCTCAAGTCGCTGCCGGTCGCAGATCCCGGCGCCCTCTATCGCATCGGCACCGGCAAGATCTGCTGCTACGCCGGCAATCCGGAGGGCGAGTGGGGGATATTCTCCTACGACTTCTATCAGCGGTTGCGGCGCGCTGCAGCGCCCGAGTTCGATCAGGTCGCTGCCTTTCAGGCGAAACCAGACGTTGTCAGCGTCCGCCATGGTTCCCATCAGGCGCAGGCCCAGGCGCTCATCTGTTCCTACGTCAGTGGCAATTACTTCCAGACGCTCGGCATTCGGCCCTTCGTGGGACGCCTGTTCAGCTTTGCGGACGATACCCGCAACGCAGCCCCGGTCATCGTGCTCAGCTACAGCAGCTGGCAGCGGGATTTCGGCAGCAACCCCTCCATCATCGGATCGACCATCACTGTCGAGAACATGCCCTTCACTGTCGTCGGCGTGACACCGCCGGGCTTCTACGGTGAGACGCTCACCAGCACACCTCCTTCGCTCTGGGTCACACTGCGGGCGGAGTATCTGACCGACGGCAACGGCTCCTACAACCTCGTCCCATCGAGCGCGTGGCTGCGGATCATCGGCCGGCTTCATCCCGGCGCATCGCCGGCGGTCGCCTCTGCCCGGCTTACCGCGATGCTGCGCCACTGGCTGGTCACGGACGCGGCCATGATGCCGGACAACCGCGCCGAGCTGCTGCGCGAGCTGCCCCAGCAGAATCTCTCGATCGAATCGGCGGCCTCCGGCATCGGCATGATGCGCGACGGCTATGGCAGCAGCCTCGGCATCCTGCTCGGCACCTGCGCTCTGGTTCTGTTGATTGCCTGCGCCAACGTCGCCAATCTGCTGCTGGCGCGCGGACTCTCACGCCGCCCGCAAACCGCCATTCGCAGTGCGCTCGGCGCATCGCGGCGGCGTCTGGTGCGGCAGGCCCTCACCGAAAGTCTGCTGCTGGGAGCGATGGGAGGCGTTGCCGGCATCCTGATCGCGTTCGCTGCAGCGCGGCTTCTGGTTCTGCTCACCTTCCGTCAGGCCGGCGCTATCCATGTAGGGTTGTCGTGGCCGATGCTGAGCGCCTGCTTCGCCCTCGCGCTGCTGAGCGGCGTGCTCTTCGGCACCATTCCCGCATGGCTGCTCTCGCGCACCAACCCGATCGACGCGGTGCGCGGCTTTCAGCGGACCACAACCGACGGCACGGCGCGGCTGCGCCAGGGACTGGTGGTGCTGCAGACGGCAGTCTCCATCGCGCTGCTTGCCGGCGCCAGCCTGCTGACGCGCAGTCTGCTGAAGATCGAGCATCAGGACTTCGGATTCCAAACGCAGAATCGCATCAGCATCATCATGGAGCCGCCGCTCGCCGTCTACACGACGGACCACCTGAATGTGCTCTATCGGGAGTTGGAGCAGAAACTGCGCGCGCTGCCCGGCGTCGAAGGCGCGAGCGTCGCTCTCTATGGCCCCCTCGGCGGCTCATTTCATCAGACCATCGTGAAGCCGGGTGAGGGTATTCCGCGCACGGACGGCTCCCAGTCCGCGATGTGGGACCGCATCAGTCCAGGCTATTTTGCAACCATGGGCCAACATCTTGTTGCGGGCCGCGACTTCACCGATGCCGATAACCAGACTACGCGTGGCGTCGCAGTCGTGAATCAGGCCTTTGTGCGCCGCTTTTTCCCCGGCGATGATCCGGTGGGCAAGCTCTTCGGCTTTGCCGCGCCGGAGAACAGCACCAGCTTCCAGATTGTCGGCGTCGTCCAGGATGCTAAGTACATCGACCCCGACCGTCCCGCGACGCCTATGGTCTTCGCTCCGCTCGCGCAAAGCATCGTCTACACACAGCCGATCCAGCAGGACGATGAGAAGTGGAGCCACTTCATCGCCAGCGCACAGGTATGGACATCCGCGAGCGATCTAGGCGCCATCGAGCCGCGCATCCGGGAGGCCTTCCGCGAGGTCGATCCGAACTTTGCCATCACCCGAATTCAGACCATGCAGGAGCAGGTGGATGTGAACTTCGACCAGCAGCGTCTGCTTGCTCGATTGAGCGGCCTGTTTGGCGTATTGGCTCTCCTGCTCGCCTCCATCGGGCTGTATGGCGTCATGGCTTACAGCGTGACGCAGCGCACGAATGAGATCGGCATCCGCATGGCGATCGGCGCCAATCGCATGCACATCGCGACACTGATCCTGCGCAGCGCCTTTGCGCAGATTCTGCTTGGTCTCGCGCTCGGCATTCCGATTGCGATGGTGGTGGGCCGCCTGCTGCGCTCCCGGCTCTATGAGCTGGACGCCGTCGATCCGCTCTCCCTGCTGCTGCCCACCGGGGTGTTGCTGCTCTGCGCGCTGGTCGCCAGCGCTCTACCGGCGCGGCGTGCCGCTTCCATCGAGCCGCTGGAAGCATTGCGGAACGAGTGAAGGAATGCGGGAGGCTCAGAGCCTTCACCGCATAAATTGCATGACCCGTAAACTAACTCCGACTATGCTGTGTCAGGCCTCCCGCAAGTTCCCAGAAGGAAAGGAACGGACACGCATGAGAAACAAAGTGATCGATCGTCCAAAGCTGTGTCTTGCGCTGGTGGCAGCCATCGGTCTCCAGGCCGGCATTGCTGCTTCGGCCCAGACGAAGCAGCCACCCAGAACCATCGAAATTGGCGAGTTCACCCAGCAGGTGCGTGTCTCGCTCAAGGTAGGCGACACGCTGCGTGTGGTGCTTCCCTCGACGCCATCGACTGGCTACAGTTGGCATGTCGCAGCCGGCAACGCCATGCTCAAAGCGACAGGCTCCAGCAACACACCCGGGGCACAGAAGAGTGTGGGCGCTGCCGGAAGACAGAGTCTGGTCTTCACCGCCGCGGCTCCCGGACAGGACGACCTGATCCTGGACTACAGCCGGCCGTGGGAGAAGGGCAAGCCGCCAGCACGCCAATACACGATCGCGGTGACGGTCTCGAACGCTGACCGCAGCGCCGCATCGCCCGTCCTCATCGCCGGCGGCATCCTGCAGGGCACCTACAGCGGCAAGCTGCCCTGCGCAGACTGCAGCGGCCTGCTTACCTCCATCGCCTTCTATGCCGCGGATGCAGCGCAATCGCCTGCCGGATATTACGTGCGCACCAGCACCTACCTCGGAGCGCCCAAGGGCAATGTAGTTTCAATCGACGCCGGCCACTACCTGCTGCAAAAGGGCACGCCGGATAAGCCGGACTGGACCGTGTTCAGCTTGCAGTCCAATACGTCGGACAGTCTCGAGAGTTACCTGCTGCAGGGCGATTCGCTCGTCCCGCTGGGGAGCGATGGCAAACCCATCCAGGCGCCTTTCAATCTGAGCCTGAAAAAGCAGCCTTAAAAGCACTTTCGGTATTGGTGTAGACGTCCTACGGCCGCTCTTGTGGCTTTTCTTGAAGGAAAAGCCACGCTGAAAGAATCACCGCGGATCGCTGTGTACCGAAAGTGCTTTAAACCGGGTTCCGTCTCGGCGTCTTCGGCCTGCGGAATGCGTAGACGATCGCAAGCAGCGGCGGCGCCAGCAGCACACCCCAGAACGGAATCACGATGCCGAGGATGATCGGCACAAAGATCGACGCCCAGATGGGCACACGCGTCGTCTTCTTCATCAGCCACGGCTGTAGCACGAGCTGATCGATCACCACGATGATGGCGTAGATGCCGAGCAGGAAGGCGAGCCGCTCCAGGTCTTTGCCCGTCACCAGAATGCAGAAGACGGGGCCGATCAGCGCGATCACGCCGCCAATGTTGGGCACGAAGGCCATCAGGCCCGCAACCAGCGCCCACGCCGGCGCGAGCGGCACGCGAAGGATCTCCAGCCCGATCAGCCATAACACGGCCACGCACAATGCCTCTATGGAAACTGCGCGCCACCAGTTCACCAGCGCCGAACCGGCTGTGCGCAGGTGCTGCGTTGCCGATGGCTTTCCGCTGATGGTTGGGGGAGGACCTTCGACGGTCCACGCCTGGGGTCTTGCATACCCGACCGGATGCTCCGGAGGCTCGATCACTGGCGGCTGCGCCGGTTGCTCGATCACCGGCGGCTGCGCCGGCTCGTAAGGCACGGGTGATGTCGGCGCGTCTTGTGGCTCAGGATCGTTCATGCACTCTGCGAGCTCGGCCAAACTTCTCCAAGACTATGCTTCTGGGGGACGCTTCTGGGGGACCCTGAGAAACTGGAGAACGTCCATGTTCTTTCTTAGACGTCCAACCACGCAACGGATAAATCGCTTCCGCAGTGAGGCGGAGCAGGATTCCTTTTCTTATCCGCAAGTTGGAGCGATCGGTGATAGCACCCTGCCGAACGGCTACAACCTGCCGAAGGGCTACAGCGTGGATCGGAACCAAATTCGACTGGGCGAGGGTCTGCCTCTCTTTGATCGTGCCTACGCTGCGCTCGAAGCCTGGAAGATGTTCGACATTGGATGGGTGGAACTCATCCATCCCGCCGAGCCCGTGGCTCCGGGCCAGACGGTTGTCGTGCTCGCGCACACCTTTGGCCTCTACTCACTCAGCGCAAGCCGGGTTATTGCGATGATCGACAAGGATGACGGCCAAATCTGGCGCCGTGGTTTCAGCTACGGGACCTTACGGCATCATGTGGAACGCGGCGAGGAGAGATTCAGCGTGGAATACCACCGCGAAGACGGCTCTGTCTGGTATGACCTCCTGGCCTTTTCCCTCCCCAGGCACCCCTTGGCCCGTCTTGGTTACCCGCTCTCACGTGCTGCCCAGCGGCGCTTTGCGGCGGATTCCAAAGTGGCGATGGTAACAGCGGTCTCCTGATCGAGCACTGGGAGGAGCGGCCATTTTTGCTACCCTAAAAGTATGAAATTCGGCGTCCTCGTCTTTCCCGGCTCCAACTGCGACCACGACACCTATAACGTCATCGAGCAGATTGCACACCAGCCGGTCACCATGCTCTGGCATGAGATCGCGAAGACCTGGAGGGATGCGACGCTATCCTTGTGCCCGGCGGTTTCGCCTATGGCGACTACCTGCGCACCGGGGCCATCGCCCACTTTGCGCCGGTGATGCAATCGGTCAAGCGTTTCGCCGCGTCCGGCGGACTTGTGCTGGGCATCTGCAATGGCTTCCAGATCCTCTGCGAGTCGGGTCTCTTGCCCGGCGCACTCATGCGCAATGCCGGCCTGAAGTACATCTGCAAGCAGGTACACTTGCGCACGGAAACCACCGATTCGCCCTTCACCAATGCGCTCCACAAGGGGCAGGTGCTGCAGATCCCCATCGGCCACATGGAAGGCAACTACTTCTGTGACGAATCGACGCTGGCCGCGCTGCGGCGCGACGACCGTATCGCCTTCCGCTACGCATCCCCGTCCGGCGAAATCACGGCAGATGCCAACCCCAACGGCTCGCTGGACAACATTGCCGGGGTGCTCAACGAAGGTCGCAATGTGCTGGGCATGATGCCGCATCCGGACCGCTCGAGCGAAGCGCTGCTGGGATCGGCCGATGGCTTTCCCGTCTTCCAGTCCATGATTCAGGCGCTGAGCGGAGTCACGCCTTCTGGCATTGCGATGTTGAGCGGCATCACCGCCGGTATCGCCGAATAGCATGTTTGACATCCACCATCACCTGCTCCCCGCGCTGGACGATGGCGCCCGCACCATGGATATCTCGCTGGCCATGGTGGAAATGGCCATCGCCGACGGCATCACCCACATCGCGTGCACCCCGCACTCAAGTCATAACTACTACTTCGATCCCGAAATCAATGCCACCGTCTTCGCGGAATTGCAGGACGCCGTGCACCAGCGCTTCGGCGACCAGATCACGCTTGGACTCGGTTGCGACTTCCACCTGATGTTCGACAATGTCGAGGCCGCGCAGCGCCACCCCACGCGCTATACCATCAACGGACACAACTATCTGCTGGTCGAGTTTCCCGACACCGCCATTTCGCCCAACACCGCCCAGACCTTCTACCAGCTCTCGCTCTCCGGCATGACGCCGATCATCACGCATCCGGAGCGCAATCCCATCCTTGCGCGGCATCCGGAGCGCATGGCCGACTGGTTGAAGGCTGGAGCGCTTATCCAGGTAACGGCCAGTTCGCTTACCGGCCGCTTCGGTCAGGCGGCAGAACGGGCCGCATTCTGGCTGCTGGACCATCGCTGGGTGCACTTCCTCGCCACCGACGCCCACAACACCGAGTCCCGGCCACCGCTGCTGCGGCCTGCTTTTAACCTGGTTGCCGAGCAATACGATCGGGCGACGGCAGAGAGGCTCTGCATCGAGAATCCGCGGGCCGCCTTTTACGGCGAAGCGCTGGCCGCGCAACCCGAGCTGGCACAGGCCGCACACGGTGGAATCGCGCCGCCGGCCGGCCGCCAAAACCAGCTTTTTCGGCCGCCTGTTCGGTCGCTGAAGCCGACACTCGCCCCTTACTTCTGTAACGTTTCGTCTGGTGGGAACGCTACCCTTTTCTGTGTATGGCACTCCCTCTCACCCGCCTTTAGGCTTTTAGCAAGCAAGCGAATACAGCAGGCGGTCTGACTCCTCCCGGGGCCCGGCAACGCACTGTCTTCAATTCGCTGCAATCAGGGCTCAATGGACCCGCATCTTTTCGAGGTCCGGGATTGGTGTACTTTGACCGTTCTTTCGGTAGCAGTCGACCACGAGGGTATTTTCGCGTCCCGCGAGGCGCGTGCATGAGCGACTTCCTCGCAACTGCACTCGGGCTCGCCTTCACATTGGTCGTTTGTCTGTTCGCGGTGCACGCGCTTCTCGGTCCGTGGCTTCGCTTGCGCCGTGCACCAGCGGCAGCCGCAGGCCACGCCGACGAGAAACACACCTCGTCCGCCCCGCCGCGACGCGACGCCACACCCATCCACATGTCCTGACGCCGCAGGCATCGGCCCGTTTCTCCACCGCGCACTGTGTGCGACGATGGAGTTATCCCATGCCCCAGTCGTCCCGGCCTTTTCCAGTTCCTGACCCGGCTTCGCTAACCGCAGCCATGGATCTTGCAACGGCCGATCTGCCCCTCAACGCCTTGCTCTCCCGCACCTTCGGCTTCTCTGCCTTTCGCGCCAATCAGGAGGAGGTCTGCCGCGCGGCGATCGCCGGGCGCGATGTCCTGCTGGTCATGCCGACCGGCGCGGGCAAATCGCTCTGCTACCAGTTGCCCGCCGTCGCGCGCGGCGGCACCGCGCTGGTCATCAGCCCGCTCATCGCGCTCATGGAGGACCAGGCAGCCAAGCTCGCGGCACGCGGGCTGCAGGTGGCGCGCATTCACTCCGGGCTGGATCGCCAGATCTCGCGCCAGGCCTGCGTCGACTACCTCAGCGGCAGCCTGCAGTTTCTCTTCATCGCGCCGGAGCGGCTCCGCGTCCCGGGCTTTGCCGAGATGCTGGGCAAGCGCAAGCCTTCGCTCATCGCCATCGACGAGGCGCACTGCATCTCGCAATGGGGCCACGATTTCCGCCCCGACTACCGCATGCTCGGCCAGCATCTGCACCTGCTGCGCCCCGCGCCCGTCCTCGCGCTCACCGCCACCGCGACGCCCGTCGTGCAGAACGACATCCTCGCGCAACTCTCGCTGCACGATGCCGCGCGCTTCATCCACGGCTTCCGCCGCGACAACCTGGCTATCGAAGTCGTCGAAGTGCCGAAGCCGATGCGTACGGAGCGGGCGCTCGATCTGCTCCGCGATCCCGACACGCCGTCCGGCGATCGTCTATGCGCCCACCCGCAAGGAAGCCGAGGAGACCGCCGCAACCATCGGCAAGCACTTCCCTGCCGCCGCCTATCACGCCGGCCTCGACCGCGGAGCAGCGCGAGCGCGCGCAACGCCAGTTCCTCGCAGGCCAGCTTGAGGTCGTCGTCGCCACCATTGCCTTCGGCATGGGCATCGACAAGGCCGACGTCCGCACCGTCATCCACACCGCGCTTCCCGCCAGCCTCGAGGCCTACTACCAGGAGATCGGCCGCGCAGGCCGCGATGGCCATCCGAGCCGCACCATCCTGATGCACTCCTATGCCGACCGCCGCACCCACGAGTTCTTCATGGAACGGGACTATCCCGCTGTCGACGAGCTGGAGCGGATTCATCGCCGCCTCGGCTCCGAGCCCATCGCGCGCATGCAGTTGCAATCGGCGCTCCGCATGGATGCCGAGATCTTCGAGAAGGCGCTGGAAAAACTCTACATTCACGGCGCAGTGAATGTGACCTATGACGACATGGTCAGCCTGGGTCCGGATGCCTCTGCCTGGCGCCGCACCTACCGATCGCAGGCGGATCATCGCCGCCAGCAGCTCGACCTCGTCGCCCGCTATGCGGAGGGCCACGCCTGCCGCATGGCTTCCCTGGTCGCGCACTTCGGCGACACCGCGGACAGCCGCCACCTGTGCGGCCATTGCGACTTCTGCTCGCCGGAGCGCGCCATCGCGCAGAGCTTCCGCGGCCTCACCGCGCAGGAAGAGCAGGCCGCGCGCGGCATCCTGAAGTCGCTGCGCAGCGGCCCGTCACCATCGACCGGGCGCCTATACAAAGAGCTGTATCCGCGCGAGGAGCTTACCCGCAACGCCTTCGACGACGTGCTTGGCGCGCTCGCGGCTGCCGGCCTCGTGCGTATTGAAGAGGCCAGCTTCGAGAAGGACGGCAAGCCGGTGAACTACCGCAAGGCTGCGCTCACCCGCGAGGGAGACGAGTTCATCGAAGGCTCGCCGCTGGACCTCTCGCTCCGGGAGCGTGCCAGTCGTGACGCGCAAAAGCGCAGCAAGCCGGCAAAGGTGCGCGAGAAGCCACCCGCCGCCCTCACACCCGAGAGCGCTGCGCTCGAAGAGCGGCTGAAGGAGTGGCGGCTCACCATCGCAAAGAAGGAAGGCAAGCCGGCGTTCTTCGTCTTCGGCGACAGCGTTCTGCGTTCCATCGCGCATGCGAGGCCGAGGAATCTAACCGCGCTCGCCGCCGTTCACGGGGTGGGTGCGGCCAAGCTCGAACGCTTCGGCGCGGACGTCTGTCGTCTCTGCACTGAGTCTGCACCTGCAGGGAAAATGCTCTAGTATTCCCCGCATGATGCTTCGCGCTCTATTTCTTCCCGCTGCGCTGCTTGCCGTCACCCTTCCCGCCATGGCCCAGACCGCTTCTCAAACTTCGTTGCACAAGTGGTCCATCGTAGTCCACGGTGGCGCTGGCGTTATCGTGCGCAAAGACATGCCGCCCGCGACCGAGGCCGCGTATCGTGCGGCGATGAAGACCGCGATCGAGACCGGCGCTGCGGTACTCGAGAAGGGCGGCACCTCGCTCGATGCTGTGCAGGCGACCATTCAATATCTGGAAGACAATCCGCTGTTCAATGCGGGCAAAGGCGCGGTCTTCACCGCCGATGGCCGGAACGAACTGGATGCCGCCATCATGGACGGCGCAACGCTCAAGGCCGGAGCCGTCGCACAGATCACGACCACACGTCACCCCATCGCCGCAGCGCGCGCAGTGATGGAGAAGTCGCCCGCCGTCTTTCTGGCGGGCCCGGACGCAGACAAATTTGCCGCGAGCACAGGATTAGAGGAGGTACCCAACAGCTACTTTTTCACCGAGCAGCGCTGGGAGGGCCTGATACGTGAACTGAAGAAGGAGGGTAAGCCGATTCCGCCGCGGCCCGCAGCCGCGCAGCCCGCGCCGGCAAAGCCGCTGGCAATGATGGAAGCCCCTGACGCGCACAAGTGGGGCACGGTCGGCGTGGTCGCGCTCGATGAAGCCGGCAATATCGCAGCCGGCACCTCGACCGGTGGTCTGCAGGCGAAGCTGCCAGGACGCATCGGCGACTCGCCGATCATCGGCGCGGGCACCTACGCGTCCAACCACTCCTGCGCCGTCTCCGGCACCGGCACCGGCGAATACTTCATCCGCCTCACCGTCGCGCGCGAGATCTGCGCGCTGGTGGAAGACAAGCACATGAAGTTGCAGGCCGCGGCCGATGAGGTGATTCATAAGCAGCTCGAAGGACTGCACGGCGATGGTGGCGTCATCGCTATCGCGCCTGACGGCGAAGCCGCGTGGAGCTTCAACACGCCCGGCATGTACCGCGCGCGGATGAGCCAGGGCAGCCAGCCCACCATCGCGATCTACAACGACGAGCCATGAGTTCCCTTTCGGGTATAAGAATGATTCTCTCTGTGAATTACGCGAAACCTCCGGTTGGTTCGCGGGTCTGACCCAGGCATGCAGGCACGCACGTTGTTGCTGACGCTCCCGATCCTCCTCGGTCTGGCCGTATCACTACCCGCGCAGGAGCGGGTCAGCGCGCCGCGCGCGGATGGCCACTCCACACCGCTTCTCGTCTATACGGCCGAAGGCGCTACCGCGCCATGCCCGCCGCTCGCCGTCATCTCGCACGGCGCGGGCGGTTCGGAAAATGGCTATGGCTATCTCGCCCGTGCGATGGCCACTGGCGGTTACACCACCATCGTGATGGGTCATGTGGAGAGCGGCATGGCGGCGCTGCGCTCCGACATTCTGTCGCACGGCATCCACGATGGCGTGCAGGCGCTCGTCGCAGACCCGCAGGCGGAGAGCGATCGTCTTCTCGACGTGAGCGCTGCGCTGCAATGGGCGAACGCACAATGCAAGGCGCCCTTCAAAGTGCTGCTAGGCCACTCCATGGGCTCCGAGACGGTGATGCTCGAAGCGGGCGCACGCAACATGATCGGCATTGCGTCGCCACCAGCAAGCCAGAATCGCTTCGATGCCTACGTCGCGCTCTCGCCCGAAGGGCCGGGCATCGTCTTCTCCGACCACGCATGGAGCAGCATCCACAAACCCATCCTGATTCTGACCGGCACTCGCGATCAGTCGCTCAAAGGCGGTCCGGAAGCGCGTCGTATCCCCTGGCACGAACTTCCGGGTGACGGCAGACGTCAGTGTCAGTGGATGGGCGTGATCGACGGCGCGACACACATGAACTTCGCCGGCAATGGCTTCGGCAGCGGAAAGGTCGAACCACTGGTGACCTCAACCGCGCTCGACTTTCTTACAAACGTGCGGGACGGCAAGTGCACAGCGCCGGCACAACAGGCCGGGCTCACAATCTCGTTGAAATAGCTCTTAAGGACGGCGGTACACAACGCCGTTCTTGATCACCAGCCGCACATCCTTCAGCGCTTCGATCTTCTGCGTCGGATCGCCCGCCACGGCAATCACATCGGCCAGCATGCCCGGATGCAGACCGCCCAGCTCCTTGCTCATCCCGATCACGCTGGCGTCCGTTGCCGTCGCAGCTGTCAGCGCCTCCACCGGCGTCATGCCGTCGCGCACCATCCACGCCACCTCGCGCCAGTTTTCGCCATGTTTGAAGACGCCTACGTCACTGCCGCAACCGATCGTCACGCCAGCCTTCCGCGCCAGGGCAAAGGCGTGCGCTGCATCCTGCATCTCCTCGGTCGGCGCGCTCGTCCCCGGCACGTAATGATCGAAGTAGATCCCATATGCCTCGGTTGCGGTCAAGGTCGGCATGTAGGCGACATGCTTCTCCGCCATCAGGCGAAAGGTGGCCTCTGTGCCATAAAAGCCATGCTCGATGGTGTTGGCGCCGGCCAGCGCCGCGCGCTGTCATCCCTTCGTCCGTCATGGTGTGCACCGCTACCGGACGCCCGCTGTCATGCGCCGCG
This sequence comes from uncultured Acidobacteriaceae bacterium, assembly GCA_963815025.1. Taxonomy (GTDB): domain Bacteria; phylum Acidobacteriota; class Terriglobia; order Terriglobales; family Acidobacteriaceae; genus KBS-83. The sequence goes on from CAWFFD010000004.1 coordinate 1,608,893, forward strand.
GCGACCATTGCGTTCATCTCTTCCTGAGAGAAGGTGGGCCGCGTCTCGCCGTGAGGGCCGATGCGGTAGTCGCCGTAAATCTTGATCCAGTCCGCGCCCCGCGCTGCCTGCTCGCGCACCGCGGCCACGCATTCGGCCGCGCCGGTGCACTCCTGCGCACCCTGCGGCAGCGAGATATCCGGCCGGTAATCGCGCACCGCCGGCCCATACGCACCCGTCGCCACAATGGCGCGCGTCGCCACCCAGAGCCGCGGCCCCGGAACGATTCCCTCGTGAATAGCGCGCTTCATCGCAACATCGCCGAAGCCCGCGCCTTCCGTTCCCAGATCGCGCAGCGTGGTAAAGCCAGCCATCAACGTGGCCTCGGCGTGCTTCGTCGCCAGAATCGTCCTGTATTGCGGCGGCTCGGTCAGCACCTGCAGATCCCACAGCTTCTCGTTGTAGGGGTGCAGGAAAAGATGCGAGTGCAGATCCATCAATCCGGGGAGAACCGTCATACCGGGCAGCGCGATGCGCTCTGCATCCGGCGGCACGGTGACGCCGGCCTGCGGGCCGACGGATTTAATCTGATCGCCTTCGATCAGAACCACCCAGCCGGTATGCAGGGGCTCGCCCGCCGTCCATACCTGCGCCGGTTCAAGCAGCAGCGGATGACCTGCGGGTGCCTGTGCAACGGCTGTACATGTCGCAATGGCGCACACCATCAGCAGAGAGAAGAAGCGTTTCATGCAGCCGAGTGTACTGGAACTGGCCGTTCGGGCGATTGCGCCTGCGGCGCGCTTGCTGGATTCGCTCCCTTTGGTCGCTCACGTCGAGCCCGGTGGGTACGCAGGCGAAAATACTCTTTGAAAGAACGTCAGTCGCGTGGCTGACTCGCTAGCTGTAACGCATCCAGCGCAACATCTCCGGCAGGGTGGCGCGTTTGCCGTACATCAGGATGCCGACGCGATAGATGCGTGACGCCACCCAGATCGCGCCCCAGATGGACAACAGCATCAGCACCATGGAGAGCGCAATCTGCCACGCCGGCGGCATCTGCGACGACATGCGCAGGAACATCACGATGGGCGCACAGGGCGGAAATAGCGACAAGAGCACCACCGGCAGCGCCGTGGGGTTGCTGGTGATGTAGCCGATGAGAATCATCCCCACGGTCAACGGCGCCACGATCACCATGCTGAATTGCTGGATCTCCTGCTCGCTGCTGACGCTCGCCCCCACCGCGGCTGCAATCGCGCTGTAGAAGAAAAATCCCAGCAGAAAGTAGGCGGCCAGAAAAAAGAGTTGCTGCGTGTGAACTCCATAGGCGCCGAGCCCCTCCGGCCCGGCGGCGGTGGTCGCAGAGCCAGCCACGACCGTCGATATCAGCACGAACCAGATCGCCATCTGGGTCAGCCCCGCCGCGCCAACGCCCAACAGCTTGCCCGCCATCAGCGACTGCGGCTTCACGGTTGAGAGCAGCACCTCGAAGATGCGCGAAGTCTTTTCCTCCACCACGGAGCGCGCCACGTTCATGCCATAGAAGACGACCGTGAAGTAGATGAGGAACATCATCGCGTAGGCGCCGAAGAAACTCTTCAACGAATTCGACGGCACCAACCGTCCTTCTCGTATCTGCATCGTCTGAATATCGGTGTTCCGCACCATTGCCGTAACTTCGGCGTCGGTCTCTCCGTGCTCCAGGAGCTGCTTGCGCTCCAGACCGCGGTCGACGGCACTCTCCATCCCGCCTAGCGAAAATAGATCCCCAGCAGAGCGAGAGATGAAAGTCACATCCGGCGTCGCACTACCTGGTTTCTGTTCCAGCCACAGATAGCCGTCCAGCGTCTTGTCCTCGACGCGCCGGTTCAATTCCGCGCGTTGCGCATCCGAGGCCGGCGACACCACCTCCGGCGGCTTCGCCTCTGCGGAGTCGGACTGCCCCCTCTGCCCTGGACGAGAATTCCGTTTCCCTCCAAAGTCCACCAACTCCGCCGCGACCGCACGCGCCAGCACCGCATCGTTCGACGCAATCGCGATCTCCTTGACGCCCGAGCCGAGCTTGCCCGCGAAGACGCTGCCGCCGATCAGGAGGCTGATCATGAATGGAAACAGGATGGTCATCATCAGGAACGCGCGGCTGCGCACACGCTCCAGGTACTCCCGCCGGGCGATCAGCCAGACCTCATGCATCGACCTTGCCTCCTACCGTACGGATGAAGATCTCCTCCAGCGACGGTTCCACCAGCTCGAACTTGAAGATCTGTGCATGGCGCGCGGCCGCGTACAGCAGCGACTGCGCATCGGCGCCATCGCGCAGTTTGAACTCGGCGCGCCCGGCAGACTCGCGCAGCTCGGTGATCGATGGATCGGTAAGGAACGATGCGTCGCCCGCATACTCCACCACCACGCGATTGCGTGCATAGCGCGATTTCACCGCGCGCATCGTGCCTTCCAGCACCGCTGTGCCCTGATCTACCAGGCAGATGGCATCGCATAGTTTTTCTACCTGATCCATGCGATGCGTCGAGAACAGGATGGTCCGGCCCTTGCTCTTCAACTCCCGCAGCGTCTGTTCCAGGAGCGAAACATTCACCGGGTCAAGACCCGAGGATGGCTCGTCCATAATGATCAGCTCCGGATCGTGCAGCAGCGTGGCGATGAACTGGATCTTCTGCTGCATGCCCTTGGAGAGTTCCTGGGTCTTCTTGTCCATCGACTCGGCAATCTCCATGCGCTCGCACCACTGGTGTGCGCGCGTCCTGGCGGTCGCCGCATCAAGGCCATGCAGTTGTCCCATGAAGATAAGCTGATCGATCACCTTCATGCGCTTATAGAGGCCGCGCTCCTCCGGCAGATAGCCCACGCGCCGCAGGTGATCGCGGCGAAATGGTTCATCGAAGAGCCGCACCGTTCCGGAATCCGGCAGCGTCATCCCGACCATCATGCGGATGGTCGAAGTCTTGCCCGCGCCGTTCGGCCCCAGCAGTCCGAACATAGTGCCGGGCTCGATGCGCAGGCTCAACTCCCGCACCGCTACTTTGCTGCTGTAAGACTTCGAGATGCGATCGAGATCGACTATCGGCATGCGCTATCGGACCCTTTAGGTGACGGGGTCCCAGTCTAGCAAAGCCTCCGTCAAATCACGTCAAAACGAAGAAGGCGCCCACGCGGAGCGCCTTTACGATACAGACGTAGTTGCACATGCGATTTCAGGAGTTGTCAGAGCTGTCGTCGAACGACCCGTCATCGAGTGAGCCACTGTCGTCCAGTGACGCGTCGTCATAAGAGCCGCTGTCGTCGACATTCGGCAGGTCGGTGTCGGCCTGCAGTTGTGTGTCGCCGCTATCGTCCACGTTCTCATTGCCGGCCAGGTCCTGCTGCGTGTTCAGGTTGCTGTCGCCTTCATGCGCGAACTGCTGGATTTCGGCGCTCTTGTCACCCTGCCCTGGAGCTGGCGAGTCGTAGTAGTTGTTGACGATCTCTTCCGGTCTGCCGCCGAATCCACCGAGTCCTGAACCCGACCCTGCTCCGTCGAAGCCGCCGAAGCCTGCCGCATGGCCAAAGCCATGCATCAGCGATTCGACGCCCTGAAATGCCAGCGCGCCCGCTGCCACTCCAGCCGCGGTCGTCGCCGCCGAACGCAGAAAGCTCGACCCGCCGCCCGCGGGCGCATAGCCCTGCGGCGCGCCATATCCTGGAGGTGGGTATCCGGGTGGGTACCGCAGACTGCCCATACTGCTGTGGCGCTGCATATTGCGGAACCGGCGCATAGCCCTGCTGCGGTTGCGGCTGCGCGTATGCGGCCTGCGGGGAATGCGATTCATCCTTGTGGCCGAACAGGCCGCCCAGAAAACTGGTCGCGGGCTTCGTCTGCTGCGGCAGTGCGGGATGCTGCGCCATCTGCTGCTGCAGATTTTGAATCTGCGCCTTCGCCTGCTCCAGCGCATAGTTCTGCACCAGCACCGTCTGCGCCAGGATGTAGGCTGCATTCGGGTTGCGCTCCGACCACTCTTCGATCCGTTGCGCCGCTTCCGGATCTTTCTCGTCCAGACGCGTGCTGTCCACGCGCGCCATCAGGTCGTCCAGCATCTTCTCTTCCTGCGGGGTCATCGTCTCTCCATCTCCTGCCGTGCAATCCACCGCACGGCTTTACTTCTTAGATGTGAGAACGCACTCGCGGTAAGCGAAGTTCCGGTCGGAGCGGCATTTTGATGACTGGAGCGTTTTCACTGAAGGTGTATACAAGAGCGCCGCTGTCAGCGTGGCTTTTCCGTCAAGAAAAGCCACACTTTGTGGACCTTGGCAGGGCACACTAACAGCGAAAACGCTTTAGACGGGCTGCAGCGCGCGTACCTCTTCCTTGCGCACCGTCAGCTTCTCCACCAGGCTGGTCTTCACTGCGAAGCCGCGGCCTGCCGAAGTCGGCACCGTGATCTCGCCCTTGCTCGAAACTTCCACCTCGGGCTCGATGATGTCTTCCGCCCAGTAGCGTTTCGACGCCGACACATCTCCCGGCAGCGTGAAGCCGGGAAGAGAGGAAAGCGCGATGTTGTGCGCGCGTCCGATTCCCGTCTCGAGCATGCCGCCGCACCACACCGGCACGCCGCGCTCCATCGCCGCATTGTGTACAGCGATGGCCTCGGAGAAGCCGCCCACGCGGCCGTTCTTGATGTTGATGATGCGGCAGGACTCCATGTCGACCGCGGCCAGCGCATCGCGCCGGTTGCGGATCGACTCGTCCAGGCAGATGGCCGTCTCCAGCCGCTTCTGCAGCATGGAGTGGTAGTAGAAGTCATCCGCCCATAGCGGCTGCTCAATCATCAGCAGCTTGAATTGGTCGAAATCCACCAGATGATCAAAGTCGCGCATGCGGTAGGCAGAGTTCGCGTCCACGCTCAGCCTGATCTTCGGCCAGCGCTTGCGCACCGCCTCCAGCATCTCAATGTCCCAGCCCGGCTGGCACTTCAACTTGATGCGCTGATAGCCCGCGTTTACCTCGCGCTCCACCTTGCGCAGTTGCTGCTCCATCGTGGGTTGTATGCCGATCGAGACGCCGCACGCAATCCGCTTCCTGGTGCCGCCCAGCAGTTCGTAAAGCGGCGCTTTCTCAATCTGCGCTTCCAGATCCCAGATGGCGTTCTCCAGCGCCGCTTTCGCCATCGGATTGCCGCGAACCTTCTTGAAGATCTTCGGGCAATCGCCGCCGTGCTCCACCGGGGCGGCCGCAAGCATCGGAGCCAGCTCCTGCAGCAAAACCACCCACGCCGTATCGATGGACTCCGGCGAGAAGTAGGGATGCTCCCCCGCCACGCACTCACCCCAGCCCACCAGTCCCTCAGCATGGATCTCTGCCAGCAGCACGCGACGGTCCGTGGTCTCGCCGAAGCTGGTCACAAACGGCTCTACCAGTGGCATCCGGATTTCGCGCAGCACGATCGCGTCAATTCTCATAGACTCTTTCCTGCTTCATTCATTCGTTGCATGTATGTCTCGTATGCGTGTCTCGTTAGGATACTGCCGGTCCGCTTCCCCGGTCGCCGGCCGGGCCAGACCATCGGCTCAACTCAAACCACCCGTTGCCCTCTTTGTCCCGAGAAAAACCCGTCACTGCCAGGCCGCGCGCAAACGCCTCGGCAAACTGCGCCTGGTTGGCCTTTTGCAGCGCCATCGCCTGCCCGGCGCCCTCCGCGGATTCCTTCCACTGCATCACCTGGTGCGGCAGTTCGATGCGCATCTCCACTTCTCCGCGCGACGCACGCCGCCCTGCAACCGCCTCGGCCACCCGCTCCGTGTCCAGCCACCATTCGGCGTGCAGCCGGTCCGTGGGACGGCCACCCTGAATCCGAGCCGAGGATACACCATAAAAATTGGGGGTATAGCTGTGGGTAATTGCCCCCAGCTTCTCGATATTGAAGAAGGCATTCTTGATCTCGAGCGGATCGAAGGTCCATTCCATCAACCGGATGCCCCGTTTCAGGGCATCTTCGCGCTGCGCCAGCTTCAGCCGCCGCCCCACCCCGGCGTTGCGGAACTCCTTGCCCACGGCCAGCATGTGCGAGTGCAGATAGGGCGCGCCGTCGCGGATCCCCGGGATCGACATCGCGAAGCCGGCTAGCGTCCCGTCAACGGTGAAGGCACCCATCACCTGTCCCCCGACACGCTGCGCCACGGTGAACATCCGCCGCGGAATCACATCCAACTCGTCGTAACCCCAGGTCGCCACCTGGAGCGCGACGCACAACTCCATCTCATCAAATCCATGGCAGGAGCGCACATCGAGCTGCGTCTCCGGTCGTGTTTCCGGCGAATGCTTCGCATCTTCACTCATCGCTCGGGCAATCATCTGGTCCCAACTGTCTCCTGCTGCTTCGCCTGTGCCCACAGTGCCTCAAGCTCGACCGCACTGCGCTCGCTCAGCGCGCGGTCACTCGCCTGCTCCATTGCGGCAAAGCGCCCGCGAAACTTGGCGTTCGAGCGCCGCAGCGCGAGCTCCGGATCGACCTTCAGATGTCGCGCCAGATTGACCACCGTGAACAGCAAATCGCCAACCTCACCCTCGACGGCCTCCGCTGCCGCTCCGGATACAACTTCAGCCTCGATCTCGGCGCATTCCTCTTCTACTTTTTCCAGCAGCCCGGCGCGATCCGCCCAGTCAAAGCCGACCTTGGCCGCCTTGCCGCCCAGCTTCGCGGCTTCCAGCAACGCCGGAAAACTGCGCGGCACCTCATCCAGCAGCGACGCGGACATGTCCGCCTTCGACTTTTCTGCCTTTTTGATCGCTTCCCAGTTGGCCAGGACTCCTGCTGATTCTGTGGCGGATGCCGCGTTCACCGAGGCGCGATTGCCTGCGGCCACACTCGCCTCGTCGCCGAAAACATGTGGATGCCGCCGAACCAGCTTGCGATTCAGGTGCCCCAGCACATCGACGATCGAAAAATAGCCGGCTTCATCGCCCATCTGCGCATAGAACAGCACCTGCAGCAGCAGATCCCCCAGTTCTTCGGCCAGGTCCGCCCAGTGCTCCCGCTCGATGGCGTCCAGCACCTCGTAGGTCTCTTCCAGGGTGTATTTGCGGATCGTAGCAAAGCTTTGCTCGCGGTCCCATGGGCAGCCCCCGGGTCCGCGGAGCCGCGCCATGATCGCGACGCTCTCCTGAAACAGTGCGCCGGCCTCGGGTGGCTGGCTGCCGTTCTGCTGGTTCATGCCTCCACTTTAACCGAGGTTCGCTCTCCGATGATCGTTACCGAACACTCGCCTACATCCGCGAGCCCCGGCAGCCATCCGGACAGCTATACTGCGCAGCGAGTCATCTTTCTCAACGCCCTGGAGCAATTCCGACCCCGATGCTGATACTGCAGATCGCCTTCGCGCTGCTCTTTGGGCTCGCCCTCGGCAGTTTTCTCAACGTCTGCATCAGCCGTCTGCCGCGTCACGATTCCGTCGTCCAGCCGCCCTCACACTGTCCGCAATGTAAGGCGCGCATCGCCGCCTACGACAATATCCCGCTGGTCAGTTTCCTTCTGCTTCGGGGCCGTTGCCGCAACTGCCAGCAGCGTATCGGCTGGCGTTACCCGCTGGTGGAGGCGTCCATCGCCGTGCTCCTCGCCGTCAACGTTTTCTTTAACGGCATTCAGTTCTGGAGCATCGCCTCGTCCGTTTTTTGCGCGCTGCTTCTAGCGCTGGCGGTCTGTGACGCCGAGACCATGCAACTGCCGGATGCACTGACCTTGCCGCTGCTTGCCCTGGGCGTGCTCTATCGCGCGGGTGACGGCCTTTTTGGAGAGTGGGATCGCGGGGCCGCCTATGCCTGGCACTCGGCATTGGCGCTGGGAGTACGCGGCGCGATATCCGCCGCGGCGACAGCATTGGCCCTGCTGCTGTTGCGCTGGATCTACTCGCTCATACGCCGCCGGCAGGGGCTTGGTCTGGGAGATGTAAAGCTCGCGGCAGCCATCGCCGCATGGCTTGGTGCGCGTCAGATGTGTGTCGTCTTCTTCCTCGCCGTGGTCACCGGCGCGCTCACCGCACTGCTCCTACTCGCCCTGCGTGGCCACAAGAGAGACAAATCTGCGGGACCACTGGCCGTTCCCTTCGGAACCTTCCTTGCCATAGCTGGAATCTACTGCGCCTTCTGGGGCGAGGCCACCTTGAAGTGGTACCTTAACTTTTTTCACTAAACAACTCAGAATGCCGAGGAATCGCGCGGTTCATCGGAACACCTAGTTCTCCCTAAAATGAAAAAAGCCTGAAGCATCTCGCTTCAGACCGGCACTTTTCTGCTTATCTCTGCCCGCGTTATACCCGTGCCATCTCCGGCTTGCGGAGCACTTCGACCGACAAAATTTCCCGCAATTCAGAAACCTGGGTGCGATGGTGCCGCAGGTGCAGGACGTGATAGCGGCGCCACTGATCGATACGCAGCGGGCCCAGCAAAAAGTGACGGCCCACGCGCTCCATGCCGAAACGGTGCCGGCACTCATCCATGGTGGCGTCGAGCGATTCGATCGCTGTCTCCAGCCGCTGGACGAGCTCGCGCACTGCGGTGGGTGGCAGATTTTCCTTAGGGGTCGTCTCTCGCGGTGCTCCCACGCCCCTCGGCATGTGTCCCGCGCTCAGCACCATTAATTGCAGCGCCCATTCCGTACGGCACCTATGCACGTGCTGCCCGGGCCGCCCTTTCGTCAACCGCTCCTGCAGCATGGTGCGCGTTCCATCCATGGAAAGCACAAGGTGCTCGACGATCTGCTGCACCGACCAGCAATGCGGTCTCCCGCAGGGATGCACACTCGCCGACGTCGCATCGAACCGGCCGAGTTCCTCGGTAAGCTCGCGGAAGACGGATTGGAAGACTGGGTGCATTTGCCTGAAATGGGAATACTGCACGCACAGTAAGCCTTGCAACCAAATTGGGGCAAGCACGAAAAGGTGGGAGATGTTGCTATTTGGTATGACCCGTTTGTGTTATTTCGCCAGCGCCCGGAGAGCTTTGCGAGCCGACTTCGCGTCATTTCCGTCGGGAGCGATCTCGAGATAGAGCTTGTAATTGGTCAGCGCCTCGTCCGTATGGTGCAGACCCGCCGCTGCGGCGGCCAATCCATAGATCGCATCCACGCTCGCTGGATCCATCCGGCTGGCGTCGGAGAATCGCGCATAAGCCCCTTTGTAATCCCCGGTGCCAAGGTAGAAGCGCCCCACCTTAATGTCGTCCTGCGCTCGGCCCTCGCCGGCAAGCGAACCGCTCTGGATATCGTTGCCGCTCGGCTTTCTCAGCCTGCGCCGGCCAGTATCCCGTGGCAGATCGGCATTCGGATCGGTATCGTCCCCCGAACTGGAACTGCTGCTCGAACTGCTGGAGCCGCCGCTGGCATCGCTGCTCTTCGCTGCTGCGTCCGCGGCGCTCTTCGAGACCTCCTCAGGAAAGGGATTGTCCTGCGCAGCATTGTTCGGCTTCTGCGGCGCCTGCTGGTCGGCGTCCGGAGCAGCGGGCGCGTCTGCTGGCTGGCTCTGCTGCTGCGCGGCCTGCTTGGAGACATCGGCTGGAAAGGGATTCTTCTGCGCGGCACTCTTGTGCGCGGCAGGAGTCTGCTGATTTTGCTGTTTGTCCTGCGTGGACGATGTAGAAGAAGAGGACGATTGCCCGCTGCCTGAGTCCGAACTGTTCGCCTGCTGCGCTTGCGCAGGCATAGCCAACCATCCACCCGACAGCAGCAACATGCTGGACCCGAGCGCCAGCCAGCGGACGCAGGCACGTGGTGTTGCAGCCGGCTTGGTCGCCACCCGTTTCATCATCTCTAAGGGTATAGGAAAGGGTATAGGACGCGCAGCCCAGAGGACAGGGCTCTATACTCGGGGAAACTTTCTCATCCCGCATCTGATCCGAGGACCCATGGGCTTGATGATTCGCTCCTCCGCCATCCATGCCGCCGGCTGCTACACCACCACCCCCATCCGTAAAGGCGCCCACGTGGTGGAATACACAGGTCCGCGGATGCCCAAGGCAGAGGCCGACCGGATTTACGAGAACTCGCCCATTACCTATCTCTTCGGGATAGGCTCCCGTTCCACTGTCATCGATGGCCACGGCGCGGCCATGTTCCTCAATCACTCCTGCGACCCCAATTGCGAGACCAACGAGATCAACAACCGTATCTGGATCCTGGCCATCCGCGATATCGCGCCCGGCGAGGAGCTCACCTACGATTACTGCCTCTACGATGGCGATGAGGACGAGGCAGACTGCAACTGCGGCGCCACATCCTGCCGGAAGACCATGTATTCGCCGGCTGAGGTCGGGCGGCGGGAACGGGTGCAGAGGCGGAAGAAGAAAAAGTAGCTAGCCGGCGGCTCTACGCGCCCTCGTACAGCCATACGCGCGGATGTGAGACCTCGAGGTCGCGTTTTATCCCGCCTGGGATACATGACAGACGCGCGTATCCCAAATCGGCCGAGCCGCGTATCTATCGGTATGAGCGATTCCAGAGAAACCGACGAACGAGGAAACTTCGATGCGCGCTATCTCGCATTCCTCGAAACCATTACGCAGCTCCGCCCACGTCTGCATCGCTATTGCGCCCGCATGACCGGCTCGGTGCTGGATGGTGAGGATGTCGTGCAAGATGCGCTGTTCGAGGCCTATCGCAAACTAGACAAATACGACGAAAGTCGTCCGCTGGCGCCGTGGCTCTTTCGCATTGCGCACAATCGCTGCATCGATCTTCTGCGTCGCCGGGGGGTCCGCGAAGAGGCCGAAGCAGCTGCGGTCGGTCCCGATTCAGTCTCACCTGTAGAACCACCCGGCTTAGGCCTTGGTCGCGCGGTCGAACATCTTGTGGTGACGCTTCCTCCAATGGAACGTGCTTGCGTCCTGTTGAAAGATGTCTTTGACGACTCACTCGAAGAGATTGCGGAGATCGTCGGTTCGTCGGTGGGTGGAGTGAAGGCTGCAATTCATCGCGGCAGGTCGAAGCTGACGATGCGCCCAGCACTCTCGACCGCAACGCGCTCAGCGAATCCCGAGTTCTCTGCTCTGCTCCGCCTTTACGTCGAGCGATTCAATCGTCGGGATTGGAATGGCCTTCGCGAGCTCATTAGCGCCGATGCTCGTGTGCGAGTGGCGGATCGCTTTGCTGGCCCAGTCGCTGACTCACCTTACTTTGGGAACTACGAGCGCTGGAGCGTGCCGTGGCGCATGGCGGTGGGCGAAGTGGACGGCCAACCCGTGGTCATTCGGTTGCAGAAGGGCGCCGGTGAGTGGGCACCTGCCGGTGTCGTCCGATTGGAGTGGGATGGCCCAAGCGTGCTTCGCATCGCTGACTATGGGCACTGTCCGTGGGTGCTTGAGGCCGCCACGTCTGTTGTTGTCGGGAGGGCCTTTCTTAACTGACAACGCGCGTATCCCTGCGCGCCTAGGAACCGTAATAGGAGATAGAACCGCAATTCCTGCAAAGGAGAAAGCCTGCAATGAAGTACTTGGTACTTGCCTCTATCTCTCTACTCGCGGGCCTCGGTGCGATCGTTCGTGCACAGGCCCCTCACTACCCTCCCCTCAGCGAATACATGATGACCTCGGACGCCGAGGTCGCGCTCGCCAGGAGTGCTGCGCCAGACAATGTTTCGTCCCACGCCACCGTCAAGGTGCTCACGGAGTCGGGCTATAGGGTGGCGTCGCAGGGTGACAACGGATTCGTCTGCATTGTCATGAGAGGTTGGGGCGGCCCCCTCTTTGCACCTGTACAATTGCGCGCCATGGTATACGACGCGAAGATTCGGGCGCCGATTTGCTTCAACCCGGTAGCGAGTCGCACTATGCTGCCGCTTGAGGAGACGCGCGCCAGGCTTGCCATGGAGGGCAAGAATCCGGATCAGATCGCGGAAGCGGTACAAGCGGCCTATACCAGGGGTGAGCTGCCGAAGATGGAAGCGGTGGCTTTTGCCTACATGTTTTCCGCAGATCAATATCTCGGGCCTGGAGCCGGCGCGTGGCATCCGCACATGATGGTCTACGCACCCTATAACACCAACGCGCTGATGGGCAACAACCCCTTTGGCAGCATGCTGCCTGCCGTTGGCGACGATGCGGGGACGCCCTTTGCTGTCACGGTCATCCCGGTCGATCGCGAGCTGGCGGTCAAAATGAAGCCAAATTAGCCATCCGGCGAGAGCCTACGCCGACGAACATTCCACATGCGGCCGGGGACTACAATCGCAGTAGTCCCTGCTCTACCGATCCGACAGATGGCCTATCAGGTTCTCGCCCGCAAATACCGCCCCCAATTCTTCCGCGACGTGATCGGGCAGGAGCACGTCACCCGCACGCTCTTGAACGCGCTGGGACAGGGCCGCATCGCCCATGGCTACATCTTCAGCGGGCACCGCGGCATCGGCAAGACCACCATTGCCCGCATCCTGGCCATGGCGCTGAACTGCCAGCGCGAAATTGGCTCTCCCGAGCGCCCGACTGCTGAGCCGTGCGGCATCTGCGACGCCTGCACCGAGATTCGCTCCGGCTCCGCCGTCGATGTCATCGAGATCGATGCCGCGACCAATCGCGGCATCGACGAGATTCGCGAGCTGCGCGACGCCGCTCGCTACCGCCCCGCGCGCGACCGTTACAAGGTGTACATCCTCGACGAGGCGCACCAGATCACCGACGCCGCCTTCAATGCGCTGCTCAAGACGCTCGAAGAGCCGCCGGATCACGTCATCTTCATGATGGCGACCACGCAGCCCGAGGACATTCCGCAGACCATCCGTTCGCGCTCGCAGCACTACTCGTTTCACGCCGTGCGCTTCGACGACATCGTGACGCAACTGCACTCGATTGCGGAGCAGGAAAAGCTCGATGCCGACGATGCCGCGCTCGCTCTTCTGGCCGAAGCCGGCGATGGCTCCATGCGCGACGCGCTCTCCATCATGGACCAGGCCATCGCCAGCGCGCCGGTAGACGCGAACGGCCGCCCGCATCTCGAAGCGGCACAGATTCGCGAGCTCATGGGCACCGTTCCCAATACAGTCTTCGAGCGCCTGCTGGAGTCCGTCGGCGAGAACGACAGCGCGGCCGTCATGAGCGGGATCGACACGCTGCTCAACTCCGGGAATAGTCCGTCACAGCTTGCGCGCCAGTTGGTTCGCTATCTCCGCAATACGCTGATGTCCAAGCTCGGCGGCGAATCGACCGAGCTGCTGCAGATCTCCGGCGACGAGCGCGCCCGCGTCGCGCGCACCGCCATGCTCTTCAGCGAGGAAGACCTCGCGCGCTTCCTGCAGATCATGCTGCGCAGCTTCGACGAGCTGAACTACCGGCAGGAGCCGCGCTTCCATCTGGAGCTGGGCCTGCTCAAGCTGGTCCACACGCAGCGCCTCATTCCGCTCGAACAGCTCATGAGCCAGCTTCCCGGCGGCATCTCCGGTGGCGCCAATGCATCGCGCCCCTCTGCGCCGCCGCCACGCGCAACCGCGTCGGCGTCTCCTGCACCGCGGCCCGCAGCTCCGCAGGCTGCTCCACCGCGCAGTGTGGTCAGCAGCGAAGCCACGCGCGGCGGGTCTGTTGCCTCGTCCGCGCCCACACAACCCGCGCAGCCCACCTTCTCGCCCTTCGAGTCCGACACGCGCCGCAAGTCCGGACCCTCCGGCTTCGCCGTCGCGAGTGAATCCGCGGCAACGTCGTTGACGGTCGGTGCCCTTGCCGTCGATACGGCGATCGCGGATGCAGCCATAAGGCTTCACAATGCGCCGCCGGTATCCGACACCGCCGAAGCATCGCGGGACCTGCAGCAGCACGAGCCGCCCGATCGGCAGATTCACGGCCACGCCACGCCCGAAGCCGAACGCATCGCCGCGGACCTCGAAGAAGAGATCGCCTCCGACGATCAGCCCGAGCCGCCCGCTGCCGGTGAATTTGTGAGCATCACCGACAAACTGCGCGATGCCGTTACGGAGGCGCTGCACGACAAGGGGCATGAGACGGCAAGTGCTTTGCTTCGCGGCGGCCAGTGGACCGTTGCTGACAACAGCATCACCGTCTCGGTAGCGGTGAAGAAAACCATGCTCTCGCTCACCATGAATCCGGAGGCGGAGCGCATCGCGCGCACAGCGCTGCAGCAGGCAGGCAGCACCGCAAAACTTGTCGTGTTGCCGGGCGATGGCTCCGCTTCACCCGCACCGCCCGCGCCCCACGCCGCCAAGGGCAGCATCCAGTCGCACGCGCTCGACAATCCGCTGGTGAAGCAGGCACAGGAGATCTTCCGCGCCGAGGTGCGCAGCATCCTTGACCTCCGGGGCAAACCATAGGAAAGGACATCGATTGAACCCGCAAGACATTCAGAAAATGCTGGGCCAGGCGCAGGAGATGCAGCAGCAGATGGAGCAGCGTCTCGCCAGCACGGTCGTCGAAGCGACCTCCGGCGGCGGCGCCGTCACCGTGAAGATGAACGGCAAGAAGCAGGTGCTCTCGCTCAAGATCGATCCCAGCGCGGCCGCTGGCCTGATTTCGAACACCTCGAACGCTGCAGATATCGAGATGCTCGAGGACCTCATCGTCGCCGCCCTCAACGAAGCCGGCCGCCGCGCCGACGAGAGCCTGCAGTCCGGCCTCTCCGGCATGCTGGGCGGCCTTAACCTGCCCGGCTTCTAGCGCTCACCATCATGTCCCGCTTTGCAGAGCCCATGGCGCGCCTCATCGAAGAGCTGCGCAAACTTCCCGGCATCGGCGCCAAGAGCGCGCAGCGCCTCGCCTTCCACATCCTACGTTCGAGCTCTGCCGACGCCGACGCGCTCTCCGACGCCGTGCGCGAGCTCAAAGCGAAGCTGCGCCTCTGCTCCATCTGCAACAACATCACGGATGTCGATCCCTGCGTCTACTGTTCGAGTCCCACGCGTAACCAGCGCCAGGTCTGCGTGGTCGAAGAGCCGACCAGCATCACCGTGATCGAGCGCACACATTACAACGGCGTCTATCACGTGCTGCACGGCACACTCTCACCGCTGCACGGCGTCGGACCGGAGCATCTGCGCACCGGCTCGCTCACCACGCGCGCCGAACGCGGTGACATTGACGAGGCCATCCTCGCCACCAGTCCCACACTCGAGGGCGAAGCAACAGCCTCGCTGCTCGCCGACCTGCTCAAGCCTTTTCCGGTTCGCATCACCCGCATCGCCACCGGCGTGCCCGCGGGCAGCGACATCGAATATGCGGATGAGGTCACGATGACGCGCGCGCTCGAAGGCCGGCGCGAACTTTGACGATCACAAATAGCAAACGCCCGGCGCTAGCCGGCCGCTTTGGTTGCAATAACAATATTAACAGTAAAACTTTAACTCCGCAGCCGCGCCAGCAGGTCCTGCGGATGTACCGGCTTGGCCAGAATTTCAAACTCGTGCCCCTGTGTCCGGGCGCGGTCCAGCAGGTCGGCCGTGGCGGCCTGGCCGGAAAAGAGCAGAATTTTGCAGCTCGGCAGCATCCCGCGAATCTTGATCGCCGCATCGATGCCGTTCATATCCGTCATGATGACGTCGGAGATCAGCATGTCCGGCTTGAACGTCTTCGCCGTTTCTACCGCCTTTTCGCCGCTATAGACTGCCGTTGCCTCAAAGCCTTGTTGGTTCAGGATGATGGACAGGGTATCGGCGATCACGCGTTCGTCATCGGCTACCAGGACTTTAGGCTTCGCTTGTGATTCGGACATTCGCTCCCTTTTTGCTTGCGGCGCTGGGATCCCCAGCCACTTTCTGCCTCAACCCGCTTTATCGCAGGAAGTTGGCACCCAACGCAAGAAACCGTTCGTGAACATTCCCCTGTTTGAAGCCGCGCGGAGCGAACTCGCCATCACCCTTCCTTACGGGAGGCGCACGGCGGCCATCGGCCGGTCTACAACTGCTGGGAAAATGCTCTATCTCCTAGATGATACGCTTCGGGTGAGGAGATGCTTCATCTCCCCGCAAACAGACAACGCATACATTAGACAGGACTGTCCGGTACCGTACGGTGCCCTGTGCTCAGGCAAATTGCTGGCCCGATGGGTGGTGCAGCAGCCGGAATAGCGCCAGCAGGGTCGAACCGCCCATGCCCAACAGGGCACTGAACGTTTCGCGCTTTGGAAGCTTTTATGACCGATACGAACGACACGATCATTCGCGCCGAGAAGGTCGAGAAATACTACGCGCAGCCCAGCGAGAACCGCATCCAGGTCATCGCGCCCACGGACCTGTCCATTGTTCCCGGCGAAATCGTCGCGCTGCTCGGACCGTCGGGCTCCGGCAAGTCGACGCTGTTACGCATGCTCACCGGCCTTACGAAACCATCGGCCGGCGAGGTCTACTGGCACGGAACACCTATCTCCCGCGCGAACCCCAACGTCTCGATCGTCTTCCAGAGTTTCGCGCTCTTTCCCTGGCTTACCGTGCTCGAAAACGTCGAAGCGCCGCTGAAGGCGCGCGGAGTGGCTGCGGAGGCGCGGCGTGAGCAGAGCCTGCGTATCGTCGACACCGTCGGTCTGGATGGTTTCGAGGCTGCCTTCCCCAAGGAACTCTCCGGCGGCATGCGGCAGCGTGTCGGTTTTGCGCGCGCCCTCGTCGTCGAGCCGGAGGTTCTCTTCATGGACGAGCCATTCTCCGCGCTCGACGTGCTCACCGCCGAAAACCTGCGCAGCGAGCTGCTGGAGTTGTGGCAGAAGAAGACCATCCCCACCCAAGCCATCTTCCTGGTGACGCACAACATCGAAGAAGCCGTCCTGCTGGCCGATCGCATCATCGTGCTGGGGCGCAATCCCGGTCACGTGCGCGTGGACTTCCGCGTCACTCTCTCGCAGCCGCGCGATCGCAAGTCGTCGCTCTTCACCCAGCTCGTCGACTACATCTACACCGTGCTCACGCGGCCCGATGTGCAGCCCAGCAACGTTCCGGAGCGCGTCGCCATCCGCGACCAGCGCCAGATGCACTATCAGATGCTGCCCCACGCGCGTCCCGGCGGCATCGCGGGTCTGCTCGAAATCCTCATCGATCGTGGCGGCAAGGACGACGTGTACAAGCTCGCCGACGAACTTGGCTTCGAACTCGACGACCTCTTTCCCATCGTCGAAGGAGCACAGTTGCTCGGCTTCCTCAAACTGGAGGAGGGCGACGTCGCCATCACGGAGAGTGGACGCCTCTTCGCGGACTCGGAGATTCTGAAGCAGAAGGAACTCTTCCGCGTCGCCGCTCTGGATCACATTCTGCTGCTGCGCCAGATCACCCGCGCGCTCGACACCAAGAGCGACCACACCGTTCCCGAGGACTTCTTTCTCGACATGCTCGACGAGCAGTTTTCGCAGGAAGAGACGCTGCGCCAGCTGGAGACGGCCATCAACTGGGGCCGTTACGCGGAGCTCTTCGACTTCGACGCCGGACGGCGCCGCTTCATCAAGCACGAGCACGAATACACCGCCGAAACTCCTGTCGAGGAGATCGCCGAGTGAGGTCGTTGCGCGTCCAGACGCTCTCGCGAACGCTGGTGCTGGAGCGTTCATGGCCTGTCGTGCTGGATTTGGCCGTCGCCGCCTTCTGCCTCGCCGCGTTCTACTGCGTCGTGCTGCTGGGCCGCTACTGGTTCAGCCATCCCGTGCCCTCGGCGCAGATATCCCAGTCCGCACGCGCCTTGCCGCTCTACGCCTTCTACTCGGTTGTCCGCATCGGCGTCGCGTATCTGCTCAGCCTCGTCTTCGCCGTCGGCTACGGCTACTACGCCGCGTACCACCCGCGTGTCGAAGCCTTCATGATCGCCGTGCTCGACATTCTGCAGTCCATACCGGTGCTCAGCTTTCTGCCCGGAGTCATGCTGGTCATGGTCTCGCTCTTGCCCACGCGCCAGCTTGGCGTGGAGATGGGCGCCATCCTGCTCATCTTCACTGGCCAGGTCTGGAACATGGCCTTCAGCTTCTACTCCTCCATCCGCAGCATTCCGCGCGAGCTGCGCGAGGCTTCGCAGATCTACGGCTTCAGCGCGTGGCAGCGCTTCTGGCAACTGGAATTGCCATTCTCTGCCATCGGGCTGGTATGGAACTCCATGGTCTCCGTCGCTGGCGGCTGGTTCTTCCTCATGGCCTGCGAGATGTTCGTGCTCGGCGATCGCGACTTCCGTCTGCCCGGCCTCGGCTCCTACCTGCAGACCGCCGCCAGCAATGGCAACACGCGCGCCATGATCTGGGGCCTCGCCGTGATGATCGCTATCATCGTCGCCACCGATCAGTTCATCTGGCGCCCGATCATCGCCTGGGCCGACAAGTTCAAGTTCGAGCAGGTGGAGAGCTCGAAGCGCGCCAGCTCACCTATCCTCTACGCGCTGCGCAATTCCAACGCCATTGGCTGGCTGCATGACCGTACATTTGTGCCGCTGGGTGAGCGCATCTATCACGGTCTCGCGGTGCGCCGTCTTCGCGCCCTGGCACGGCCGGAGCGCAGCACCGCATCGCGTCAGCGGTCACTCATCGCCAACAGCTCGATCTTTATTGCGTTGCTGATCGCGGCCATCTTTGCCGCGTTCCATGCCGTGCTGCTGCTGCGCCACTTGCATGGGTCGGAGATTTTGGAGCTGTTCAAGGGCGCAGGCGCCACCTTCCTGCGCGTGAATGCCTCGCTGGTGATCGCGGCTCTCTGGACTATCCCGGCCGGCGTAGCCATCGGCTTTCACCCCCGCCTCGCACGGATCGCCCAGCCGCTGGCGCAGATCGCCGCCTCGGTTCCGGCCACGGCGCTCTTCCCCGTTCTGCTCATTGCACTGGTGCGCGCCGGAGGCGGACTCGGCATCGGATCCATCGCCCTGATGTTGCTGGGCACGCAGTGGTACATCCTCTTCAATGTCATCGCTGGAGCCATCGCCATCCCCTCGGATCTGAAAGAAGTCTCCGGCCTCTTCCACTTCTCCAGCCTGCAGCGCTGGACCACCCTGATCCTTCCCGGCATCTTCCCCTATCTCATCACCGGGCTGGTCACTGCCTCGGGCGGCGCGTGGAATGCCAGCATCATCGCCGAGTATTTCCACCTGCGTGGTCGGACGCTGTCGACTCTCGGCCTGGGCGCACAGATCAGCCGCGCTACCGACCACGGCCAGTTCGATGTCCTGCTCATGGCGACCATCATCATGGCCCTCATGGTCGTCACCATCAACCGCCTGGTCTGGCGGCCGCTCTTCCATCTTGCAGAGACAAAATACCGCCTGGAAGGCTAGAGCAGCAGGAATTTGCCAGCGGAACCCGAGTTCTCAGCGACCGTCATGTAGCCGACCTGGCGACGGGAATGAATGGAGTACTATACGTCGTGATGACGGTCAACGAACGCATGATCCTACTGGTAGAAGACGATCCCGACCACGAGGCGCTGACGATTCGCGCCCTCAAAAAAGCCAATATCGCCAACAACATCCGCGTGGCGCACGACGGCGAAGAGGCGATCAACATGCTCTTCAGCCCGGACAGCACACTGCCCTATCTGCCGCAGGTAATCCTGCTGGATCTCAAGCTGCCGAAGATCGATGGACTTGAGGTGCTTCGCCGCATCCGCGAGTCGGAGCAGCATCGCATGCTGCCCGTTGTAATTCTTACCTCCTCCGACGAGGAGAGCGATCTGATGCGCAGCTACAAGCTCGGCGTCAACAGCTACATCCGCAAGCCCGTGAACTTCACCGATTTCGCGGAGGCGACACGGCAGCTTGGGATGTATTGGCTGGTGTTGAACGAGGCGCCCCCCATGCCTCTTCGCTAATTGCGGATCCGGAGAAGACTGCTAGCCGGCTTCCCTAAAGGACTCACTCTTTCCAGAACATCACGCGATGCGCGCCCCAGATCAAACGGACCAGATCGATACCCTGCCGGCAACAGCAACGCCGTTACGCGTCCTGCTGGTGGAAGATGATGAGGACGACGCCGCTCTCCTCGCCCGCTTCTTCGAACGTGCCGGATATCGTTCTTCGGTCCGCCGCGTCGAGACGGCGGATGAGATGCGCCGCGCACTCAATGAGCCCGATGCCGAGTGGGACGTAGTGCTGGCCGACTTCAACCTTCCCAGCTTCAGCGCTCCCGCTGCTCTGCAACTGCTGAAGCGCATGGGACGCGACGTCCCTTTCATCATCATGTCCGGCGCGGTCAGCGAAGAGACCGCGGTTGAGGCCATGCGCGCCGGCGCGCACGACTACGTCTCCAAGCAGAATCTTGCGCGGCTGGTCCCCGCCATCGAACGCGAGATGCGCGAAGCACGCGCCCGCCGTCTGCGGCTCGACGCCGAACAGGCCCTGCGCACCAGCCAGGAGCGGTTCCTGGGTCTGGTCCAGGCCATGCCCGTCGGCCTCATGATCGCCGAGCCCGGCGGCACCGTCCGCTACGCGAACACGACGGTCGAGCGTCTGCTTGGCTATAGCGAGCAGGAGCTGCGCAGCGGCCTGGTTGCCTTCGGCAGCATCTTCGGTGCCGATGGTCCCAAGGTGCTCCTCCGGTTGCAGGCCGCCGCCACCGCGGCCGAGCCGCCCCGCCCTTTTGAAGCACTGTGCCGCACCCGCGCGAACGATCAAATTCCGGTGCTGATCGCCCTGGCTCGACTCGCGGCAGAGAACACTTCGGCAGACGCGCCGGAGGAGATTGCCATCTTCTTTGTCGATCTCTCCGAACAGAAGCGCAGCGAAGAGGTCATGCGCCGCACCGAAAAGCTGGCTGCCACCGGACGGCTCGCCGCCTCCATCGCGCATGAGATCAACAACCCTTTGGAAGCGGTCACCAACTGCCTCTTCCTCATCGGCTCCGGGCAGCTCGATGCCCGATCGCAGGAATATCTGCGCATCGCACAGCAGGAGCTCGACCGCGTCACCCATATCACCACCCAGACGCTGCGCTTCTACCGCCAGAGCACGCGGCCGGTAGATTCCGACGTGAACGACCTGCTGAACAGCGTGATCGCGCTCTACGAACCGCGCCTGCGCGACTATTCCATCGCCCTCAAACGGCGCTACAAGAACGTACCGCCGGTGCACGCCTATGAAGGCGAGATCCGTCAGGTGCTGGCCAACTTCGTCGGCAATGCCATCGACGCCATGCAGCGCGATGGCGGACGCCTCATACTCCGCAGCTCGAACGGCCGCGATCCTCGCACCGGAGCAGCCGGCGTATACGTCACCGTGGCAGATACAGGTTGCGGCATGGATGCCGCCACCCGCTCTCGCATCTTTGAACCCTTCTTCTCCACCAAGGGAATCACGGGCACAGGTCTGGGCCTGTGGGTCAGCCAGACCATCATCGACAAGCACGGAGGACACGTCTCCATTCGCAGTCGCGTCCCGCAGCACCCGCATGCGCCTGGTGGAACGGTCTTCCGCATCTTCCTTCCGCTCCAGCCCACCACGATGGCCCCTGGCCATCCATAGCCGCTCCGCCGCCGTCCCCAGCGGGTCAAGCAACGTCGTTGGCCTCTCACGCTTCTGAGTCGAAGGAACCCCTCAGCAAACGATTCTCAGCAGTCAGGAAAAACACACATATGGCACGCACAGTACTGCCGGGGAAGCCCTACCCGCTCGGCGCAAAATGGAGCAGCAAGGGAACAAACTTTGCCATCTATTCGGAGAATGCGACAGGCGTCGAGCTCTGCCTCTACGATGACCAGAACAATCAGATCGAGTCGCTGCCGCTGGAAGAATGCACGGCCTTCGTGTGGCATGGCTTCCTGCCCGGCATCCGTCCCGGCCAACATTACGGGTATCGCGTCCATGGCCCATGGGACCCGGCGAAGGGTCAGCGCTTCAATGAGAAGAAGCTCCTGGTCGATCCCTACGCGCAGGCCATGGTTGGCGAAGTCAAGTGGGGGCAGCCGATCTTTCCTTACACATTTGGCAAAAAAGATCCTGACCTCAAGAAGAATGAGAAGGACAGCGGCCCCGGCGTGCCCAAGTCGGTCGTCATCGACCCGGCATTCGACTGGTCAGGCGACCGTCGGCTGCGCATCCCGCTCGCCGACTCCATCATTTATGAAGTCCACGTGCGCGGCTTCTCCATCAACAACCCTGAGATTCCCGAGGATCTGCGCGGCACCTATGCCGGTCTCGCTCATCCCACCAACATCGCGTACCTGAAAAAGCTCGGCATCACTGCCGTGGAGCTACTGCCCGTCCACGACTTCATCAACGATGCCCGTCTCGTCGAGGAAGGGCTCACCAACTATTGGGGTTACAACACGCTCGCCTACCTGGCGCCGGCCGAGCGCTACAGCGCGGACAAGACGCCCGGCGGCTCCGTGCGCGAGTTCAAGGCGATGGTGAAAGAGCTGCACAAGTCAGGAATTGAGGTTTTCCTCGACGTGGTTTACAACCACACCTGCGAAGGCAACCAGATGGGCCCGATGCTCAGCTTCAAGGGCATCGACAACACCGTCTATTACCGCACCATGCCCGAAGATCCGCGCTTCTACATGGATTACACCGGCACCGG
Source organism: uncultured Acidobacteriaceae bacterium (assembly GCA_963815025.1). Taxonomy (GTDB): domain Bacteria; phylum Acidobacteriota; class Terriglobia; order Terriglobales; family Acidobacteriaceae; genus KBS-83. The sequence goes on from CAWFFD010000004.1 coordinate 1,631,311, forward strand.
CAACACACTCAACGTCCGCCATCCGCAGGTGCTTAAGCTCATCATGGATAGCCTGCGGTACTGGGTCACCGAGATGCACGTCGACGGCTTCCGCTTCGATCTCGCCGCCACACTCGCGCGCGAGCTGCACGACGTCGACCGGCTCTCCGGCTTCTTCGACATCATCAACCAGGACCCTACTCTGGCCGATGTCAAGCTGATCGCCGAGCCTTGGGACGTGGGCGATGGCGGCTATCAGGTCGGAAACTTTCCCGTCATCTGGGCAGAGTGGAACGGCAAGTACCGCGATACTGTGCGCAAATTCTGGAAAGGCGATGAGGGCCAGCTCAACGATCTCGGCTACCGTCTGACCGGTTCGAGCGACCTCTATCAGCACGACGGCCGCCGTCCGTACGCAAGCATCAACTTCGTGACTGCGCACGATGGCTTCACGCTGCGCGATCTGGTCAGCTACAACGACAAGCACAACGAAGCGAACAAGGAAGACAACAAGGACGGCACCAACGACAACCAGTCCTGGAACATGGGCGTCGAAGGCGACACCGACGACGAGGCCATCAACCACGCGCGCGAACGGCAGATCCGCAACTTCCTGGCGACACTCATCCTGTCGCAGGGTGTGCCCATGATCTGCGGCGGAGACGAGCGCGGACGCACGCAATACGGCAATAACAACGCCTTCTGCCAGGACAACGAGGTCAGTTGGTATGACTGGAGGCCGAGCGAGCGCAAGCAACTGCTGGTCGACTTCACCAGCCATCTCATCCATCTGCGCAGAAAGCACAACAATTTCCGGCGCAGAAAATTCTTCCAGGGCGCAGCCATTCACAATTCGGCAGTAAGCGACATCGCCTGGTACGAAGCCAGCGGCGCGGAGCTGGACGAAGGCGCATGGAACGCGCCCTGGGGGCGCAGCCTCAGCTTCATGCTGAATGGCCGCACCCTCAATACCAAGGACCAGCACGGCAATCCGGTGATGGACGATTCTTTCCTCATCCTGATCAACGCGTACCATGAGGGAGTCGAGTTCAAGCTTCCACCCTGCCCCTGCAATGGATACTGGGAGTGCATGATGAACACAGACGATCTGCATGAGGAGTTCCAGCGCCGGAAGGTGGACGAGACCGTCATCGTCGCCGGCCGCTCCATGATGCTGCTCACCGAATGCGGAGCCGAAACCAATCTTGATGAAGCAGGACCGGAGGATCGCGACTGACCGTGACTGAACCTATTCGCTGTGGCGTTATCGGCTTTGGCCTCGCTGGCCGCGTCTTCCACTCCGCCGTCATCGACGCGACGCCGGGGCTCGAACTGACAGCAATTGTCCAACGTAGCGGCGATGCCGCGCAGAAGGCCTATCCTCACGTGCCCGTGTACGCGTCGCTGGACGCGATGCTCGGGCAGGCGAAGCTCGACGTTGTCGTGGTTGCAACCCCGAATGACACGCACGTCCCTCTGGCGGAACAGTGCCTGCGCACCGGAAAGCATGTGGTCATCGATAAGCCGGCCGCCGTCTCCTCCAGCGAAGCCGCTTCCCTCTTTCCCGTGGTCCGCGAGACCGGCCGCCGCGTCTTCGTCTATCACAATCGCCGCTGGGACGGCGATTTCCTCACCGTGCAGCAACTGGTGAAAGGAGATCGGCTCGGCGCCGTGCGCACCTTCGAGTCGCACTTCGACCGCTTCCGTCCCACCCCGAAAGCGGGCGCCTGGCGCGAAGAAGCCGGGCACGGCAACGGCATCCTCCTCGACCTCGGCTCGCACCTTGGCGATCAGGCGCTGGTCCTCTTCGGCCTGCCCACGGCTGTCTGGGGTGATGTGCGCTCAGAACGCGCCGGCTCCAATGTCGACGACGCCTTCGACCTGCGCCTCTACTATCCCCAGCTCTCGGATTCCCAGATAACGGTCTGGCTGCGCTCCACGTCGCTCTCGCCGCTTCCCGCAGTACGCTTTCTGGTCGAGGGCACGCAAGGCAGCTACCGCAAAGACAATCTCGACCCGCAGGAAGACGCGCTGCGCGCCGGCGATCTCTTCAAGACCGCACCTTGGGGGATGGATCCCGAGAGCGCGTGGGGCGCCATCACCACACTCGGCCCAAACAACGTGACGCAGCACACGACCGTCCCCACTCTGCCCGGGGACTACCGCGGCTTCTACGCGAATGTGCGCGACACCCTGCTGGGCAAAGCAGAGCAGGCCGTCACGCTGGAGGACGCATGGCACGTGCTGCGTCTGCTGGAATGGGCGCGAGAGAGCAGCGAACGCCGAGCGGCAGTCACCTGCGACTGGAGCACCGCACCAGTAATCTGATTCACGTCAACATCTCGACCGGAACGGAACGGTGGGAAGGCGGCTGCCTCTCTAAAACCCCAAAGGTTCCGCAGCTAAGGGCCTGCGGTTCCCGGCTCGCTCACAACCCTTACGATGAACGACCAAAGGGAGTGAACCCCACAATACGCGCCGCAGGCGCTTACGCCTCGGACGGCGAGTCCGCTAGTTCAGAATCTTGTGCAGGAAGGCATAGCTGATCTTCAGGCTGTCCATCGGCGATTTGTCGCTCTCGTCCTGCTCGACGTAGTAGTGCTCGATGCCGAGCTTCTGCGCGAGCGCAAGCAGTGGCCGCCACGCGATGGTGCCATTGCCGACCTCGGTGAAGTGCTCGGCCGAGCTGTCCAGCACCTGCGACGTTGGGGAATCCGCCTTGCGGTCCTTCAGGTGCAGCAGGCGCACGCGCTTTCCCAGCTGATTCAGCAGCAGCACCGGATCGCGGCCGGCCTGTGTGATCCAGTAGCAGTCCATCTCCAGCCACACCAGCTCCGGATCCGTCTCCTTCAACAGGATGTCGTATCCGGTCGTTCCCTTCAGGTCCTGGAACTCATAGTTGTGATTGTGAAAGGCGAAGCGCATGCCATGCTGCTGGCACTGCTTGCCCCACTGGTTGAAGGTAGCGGCAGCACGGCGAAAGCTTTCCGGCGATCCCCACTGCGCCTTGGGCAGCATCGGGCATACCATCCACTTCAGGCCCAGCCGGCGTGCGTACGGAATCTTCGAAACGAAATCCTCGTAGTTGAAATGTCCGCTCGATGCCGTCAATCCGGACCGCCGCAGGATGGCCGAAAGGTCACGCTCTGTGTGTTTGTAGAGATTCCAGTAGAGCTCCACCTCTTCGTAGCCGATGGCGCGAATCTGCTTCAGCAGACTCAGAAGGTTGTTATCCTTCACCAGGTTACGGATCGTGTAGAGCTGCACTCCGAGAGGAATATGCTTCCCCGCGCCGAGGGCCATCGCTGGCCACGCCGCCGCTGAGAGAGCCAGGAACTTTCGCCGGTTCAACATGTTCCGCTCATGATAGCGGGACAATCCGCGAAGTTCTACCCGTTCCAGAGCCGTCTAGTTACTTATTAACCAGAGTGGGACAGACATTTCGATTTGAATCGGTGCAAGACGGCGAAAAAAAACTTGATTGCCGCGAGCCAGTCGCAGAACATCCCGGTGTGTTCGCTCGGGTTGCACCTGTAGAGATGTGTACGGAACGCGCGCTAAACCCTGCGCGAGGACGCCTCAGGTTCGTCACGCAGCACCCACCAGATACCCACCGCAATCTGCGTTGCGCCTACCCAGCGGGTCAGCGCCGGGCGTTTGGCCATGTAACTCATCAGCGAGCGAAATGGTTCCGGCCCCATGCGCCAGGCCAGGGCGTCCCGCTCCGGAGTCACCAAGGCCAGCAACCCGTCGCCAATCAATACGATCGCTGTAATGTGCTTAAGATTTAGCGCCATCGTTTCGGCCCCCTTTTCACTGCACCGTCAACAAATCTTCGTCCCCACTCTACGTGGAGGAGTTGTCAGAGGACAAATCCTATCGAGCCGCTTTCCTCTGCGCGTTAGGATGCGCAGTTCCGCAATGAGTCGCCCCTGTGCTTCGCTACCGCTGGAGCAGCCCCCAGTAAAAAATCCGTAAAAACGGAAAGGGCAAGCCGAAGCCTGCCCCTTTCGAGGGATTCGCTCGAGTTCTGACTACTGCACCACGATCTTGAGCGGCAGGTTATGCACGACGTTCACCGTAGTGCTCGCCTGTGAGTTGGCGAAGACACTCGCCGTCCCGGTCACGATCACCGTATAGGTACCGGGACCCAGATTAATGCTTGCATCCGGGGTTGCCGTGTCGCTGTTGAGACTGTCGTAGTACTGCTGGTTTGGACCGCCGGCCACCGACGCGCCACAACCCGTCACGCCAAAGGCCACAACGAAGAGTGCGAGCGAACCGATTACCGACTGCCACTTGCGCCGCCGTCCCGGCATGCCGAACAGGAAGAGGAAGGCCAGTGTCGCTCCACCCTCCGCCATCCACAATCTCCGTGGGTTGCCGGTTGCAGGTGTCACCAGTTGTCCCACCTTGACGCCGCCGGCGACCTTGCAGGTGGTGGTCACCGTGGCGTAGAGGGTCTTGCCGAAGTTCGGTGCCTTCGGTGAGCTGGTGCAGGTGATGCCGGTCGGCGTTGTATACGAAAGCGCGATCGGTATCCCCAGCGGGGCGAAGTTGTTCATCGACGTGAACTGCACCGTAAACTTGCCAGACTTGTTCGCTGCAGTGATGACCTGAGAGGTCACGTTGCTCTGCATCGCGAAGTCAGGCGTCGATCCCTGGCCGTACACATTGATGGCATAGACCGCGCTTGATGGCGCGTGCGTAGCGTCGCCGCTGTACTGGGCCTCGACATTGCTCTGTCCCAGAGGCAATTCCAGCAGGCCGTTGCTGTCTTGAGGCAATGAGACTGCTGCGATTCCCGCTGCATCCAGCGCAACGGTCGGGCCCGTAGTGCCGTTCGAGAAGAAGGTCACATTACCGGTTGGCGTTGCGCGGCGGCCCACCGTATTGCTTACCGTTGCGACAAAGACCAGGTTCGATGTGTTGACAAAGTTGACCGCGCCCGCCGGGGTTGTCGAGAGTCCCGTGGTGGTATTCACCGCGCCGGCTCCAGCGCCAACCTGCACGGCCACTGCGGCGGAAGAGGATGCCAGATAGTTTCCCGTGCTGTTCGGAATATAGGTAGCGGTAATCGAGTTGGCCGAACCCGCGGCGAGGGTGTCTCGAATGAGCGTCAATGTAGCGGAGGACGATGGATTTATTCCTGTGTTGACGCCCTGATCCAACGCCACCGTTCCCAGATTCTTATTGCCGTTCTTGAATCGAACCTTGCCGCCCGGCGCTGCTCCCGCGGTACAGGGCGCTAGCGGGCTGCAGGTCTGATTCGGAGTCACCGTTGCCACCAGCACAAGCGTGTTATTCGCTGCCGATGGATTCGGATCCGTGGAGATCAGTGTGGTCGTCGTGGGGACGCCTGCAATCATCACCGAGGGCGCCGGAGGAGTGAGAGTTGCCGCGTTGAAAGTGGAATCGCCGCTGTAGCTCGCGTTGAAACTGTGTAACCCAGCTGCAAGCTGCGTGCTGCTGAAGCTGGCGTAGCCCTCCGCACTCAACGGCAGAACCGCCAGTTGCTTTCCGTTATCGGTAAGGCTCACATACCCGGTTGCCGAGAAGGGATCGTCACTGCTTATAGCGTCCAGAACGAAGAAGGTGAAGTGCACGTTCGTGCCGTAAGGCAGCGACTGGCCGTTGTAGACCGGCAATGGGTTGTTGGCCGCATCCGTGGCTTCGATGATCAGTTTGGAGGCCACCGGCGACACTTTGATGGGAATCGATGTCACGGCTGCCGCATAGTTGGCATCGCCCGCGTAGCGCGCGACCAGCGAATAGCTCCCGCCCGGCAGGAATCCTCCAAAGCCGGGGAAGGTTGCCACTCCGTTATTCAACGTCAGCGGGCCAATGCCGCCATTCGCCCTTCCGTTCCAGGGCGCTGAGATCTCGACGTCTCCGGTCGGGGTTCCAGCGCTTCCGGTCACGCTCAGGTTCAACTGCACCGGAGCGTTATGAGCGAACGAGCTGATCGGCTGCCCTGCTTCGGTCAGCGACAAAGTGACGCTCGCCGCGCCCCCGGCGCTGCCGCTATGCCAGTTGTTTATGAGTTGCGCGACGTCCACGCTTCCCAGACCGGAGGCGGCGTCATAGCCGGGGGCCGCGTTGTAAGCCGGACCGGCGGGGGTTGGCAGAGCGGTCGCCGTATAACCGCCGTCGCAGTTTGGACTACCGGTGGCGCAGGTCACTTTATTGGTGCCTGCCGTGATGTCATGGAAGGCGGTCGGCGCAAGCGCGGCGGTCGCATACAGACCATTGTTCAGATTGCCCTGCACACCGTGGGCCTGCACCACCAGCGCCGCGACGCCCGCAAAGGCCGAAGCCGCGAGCGAAGAGTTGCCGCCTTCCGTGTACTGCACCGAGTCTGGCGATCCGTCCACGCAATCCGCGGGATCGATGCACAGCATATAGCTGCTGACATTGGTGTCGTTGCCGCCGAAGAAGGAGACATCCGGCAGGACGCGTGCCGTCGTCGAGATACTACTGGCCACGCTCGCCTGATAGGAGGGCTGCGGATACGCTGACTGCGTGCCGTCGGCGTTCGACAGGCCGAGCGTGCTGACACCCCCACCGGTTGCCTGGACGACGCTAGGGTTGGCCGGAAACTGGTTCGTTGCTTGATAACTGGAATTCAGGGGCTGCTCGGGAATGTACTGCTTCGCCGAGGTAAAGCCGGCAGTCCCGCCGTTCGCCAAAGTCCAATAGTTAAAAATGTTTCCGGGATTGGTCAGTGTCACCGTGCCGGTCGGTCCGTAAAAAAAGTCGCTCGCGCCGACCGCAGTGTTAAACGGCGTCGAGGCATAGCCGTTCACCGCCAGCCCATGCGTCGCAGCACTCACGGGCGCGGCTCCGTCGACGGCTGCGTCACACTCCGCCGCGCCACCACTGCCTGCCCCCACGATGACCGATATGCCCTCTGCCGCGGCCTGTTCCCAGACGCTTTCGAAGAGGAAATTGACCGACGAGCCTAGATTGGCCTCGCAGCTCTCAAAACCGAAGACCAGTACCTGTACCTCGTTGTCCTGCACCGCGCGAATCGCCGCAAAGTCCAGACCGGTGTCGAGGTCGGTGGTAGCTGCGGTATAAAAGTTCACCTTTGCCTGCGGTGCCGTTGCCGCCAGCAGCTCGATCTCGCCGTAAGCGATGTTTGCGTCCCCGTTGATGCCCGGATCGGTGCCGTCGACGATCACCGTCGGCGCACTGGCCGGCAAATCGAACAGGGTCCGGTAGTTGGCCGGGATGGCCAGGTTAATATTCGAGTCGCCGATGACGCCCACCGTCACGCCGCTGCCCGTGGCTGCGGCCGGGATGTCATAGATGACCGCCAGATCCCCCGGCGAAACCGCCTCGATCATGTTGGTCTCGTCGGTGTAGAGCGGATGCGCAACGCCGCTCTTCCGGTCCAGCAACATCCTCTGGGATGCCTGCTGTGCCGGCTTGTAATTGTTCAACGTGATGCCCCTCACCACCGGAGCCAGCGCGGCCGGAATCTGCGGCGCGCTCGCGTTGGCATGGAAGCTCCGCCCCTGGATCGCATAGCTGTGAATCTCGGTACGAAACGCGGAACGCACCTGTCCCGTCGTGCCGGAAAACTCGATCGCCATCTTGCTCTTGAAGACCCGGCCGACCACAAAGCCTTGCGCCGCAAGGTACGAGGTCACCGCCTGCACGTCCGCGTCGGCCACGCCGTACTGCGCGCCAAACTGCTCCGGCGTCAGCCATTTGTGATAGCTCGCACTCTTCGGATCCTGCTGTGCCGCTACCAGCTCATCCAGAGCCTTCTGCTGCGCGTCACTGCGCCGCAGCATCATCAGCATGTGACCGGTCGGCGTGCTGTCCGGCACCGCACCTTCATCGAAGCGCGGCTGCGCCAGCGGCAGAACATTTTTCTGCAACGTGGCCAACTGCGATTCGTTCACCGGACCCTGCACGCGCGGAGCGGCCAGCGCCGACGTCTGTGCATACGAAGCTGAGGGGATGAAAGCGAGCGTCAGGAGAGACGCGAAGACACAAAGCCGTGACAAGCGACGATTCGAAGACATAGCCATCCTGAAAAATTGGTTCGTGAAACCGTTGGTTCCGCTCTGTTGCAGCCGGGGGTGCTGCTCGACGGATTCTCATGTAGACCGCGAAGGGTCACCGGTTAGTACTGCCGACTTCCGCGTTCTCGAAATCGAACGCGGCAACACCAGTCTGCATTGCTGTAATACGGCTCCGGCCGCTTTCGAATCGGTGCGTCTGCGCTTCGAAGCGAGTCGATGCTGCCGAAGTGTAGCCGAACCGAAAAGACACTGTCGCCTGGCGTCCATGAATGTTGCGCTGTTGTTTTCACCTTAGGAACATGATGTGTTACCCGGTACTTATGCATTAACAGACGCAAGGCCGGTTCGCGGTTCGCATCTCTGGAGAGCATCAGTAAATCTCTAGACAGCATCTGTAAACAGTTGCACCGCCGGATCCCGCCGTTGTCGTAGCGACGAAGATGCAGTTGCCATCAAGCAAAACGGCCCGCCGTCGCCGGCGAGCCATCTTGCACAGCATCGATCACGAACGCTATCTTCCCGTCGTCTCCCGCGCCGGCATCGCCTGCACCTTGCTGTGCTTTGTGGAATACGAGAAGTAAATGACCAGCCCAACCAACAGCCACGCTATTACCACAATCCAGGTAAGCAGCGGCAGCGAACACATCAGGTAGAAGGCGCTGATGATGCCCAGGATTGGCACCAGAGGCACCAGCGGCGTCTTGAATGGACGCTCCAGGTCCGGATGCCGCCGCCGCAGGATCCATACCCCCGCACTCACAATGCTGAAGGCCAGCAGCGTGCCCATGTTCACCAGCTCGGAGAGCTTGTCGATGGGCAACACCGCCGGCAGGAAAGCCACAATCGATCCCACCACGATGTTCGAGATCCACGGCGTCCGGAACTTGGGATGGATATCGCTCGCCCATTTGGGCAGCAGGCCATCGCGTGACATGGAAAAGAAGACGCGCGACTGACCGAGCAGCATCACCAGCATCACCGTCGCCAGCCCGAAGACCGCGCCAACCTTCACCAGCAGGCTGCCCCACGGCACACCGGTCGCATCGATCCCCACCGCCACCGGGTCGCCGACGTTCAGCGCTTTGTAGCTCACCAGTCCGGTCAGTGTCAGCGAGACCAGGATGTACAGGATGGTGCAGATCACCAGCGAGCCCAGAATACCGATCGGCATATCGCGTTGCGGATTCTTCGCCTCCTGCGCCGCCGTCGATACTGCGTCGAACCCGATGTACGCGAAAAACACCGACGCTGCACCCGCCGCGATGCCGCTGAAGCCGAAGTTCCCTGCCGCATCCTTGGGTGGAATGAATGGATGCCAGTTCATCTTCGCCAGATCCGGGTGATGGAAGAGGAAATTGATTCCGAGCACGAGGAAGACGAACACGCAGGTGAGTTTCACGATCACGATCAGCGTGTTGAAGTTCGCCGATTCCTGGATACCGATCACCAGAATGGCCGTAACCGCCAGGATCGCCAGGAAGGCCACCAGGTTGAAGACGCCCGTCACATGCGGCAGTTGCGACACATTGGTGCCGGGGGGCAGCGCCATCGACAGCGCGCCCAGCGTCATCCATCGGCCATGCAGGTTGTAGAGCACCGTCCCGGTCGTGGTGGTAAACCGCGCCATCCCTGGCGATAGAAAGATGTGAAGCTGTTCCAGCAGCGAGGTGAAATAGCCTGACCAGCCTGACGCCACGGTCGCCGCGCCAAAGGCGTACTCCAGCACCAGACACCAGCCGATAATCCACGCCACAAGCTCGCCCAGCGTCGCGTATCCGTAGGTATACGCGGAGCCGGCAATGGGGATGATGGAAGCGAACTCGGCGTAGCACAGGCCGGCAAAGGCGCAGGTGACGCCCGCTAGGACAAAGCTGAGCGCGATGGCAGGGCCGGCGTGGATGGCGGCGGCCTGCCCGGTCAGCACGAAGATGCCCGCGCCGATCACAGCGCCGATCCCCAGGGTGATCAGGTTGATCGGCCCCAGCGACCGTTTCAGCGTGTGCTCGCCCTCCTCATGCGCCTCCTGGGTCAGCATGGAGAGGGGCTTGGTTGCAAAAAGTCTAGCCAAAGAATCTGCCTCCGGAATCTGTGGATCGTCGTGCGCGTGTCGCCGATATTCGATGAAACGCAAGGTCGGGCAACATGGCCGCGATCGAGCCGCCCGCCTGGATCGTCCTCTGCGGGGGGTCATGCATGCTCGGAGATGCGGCGGCGGGCCAGCCTTCCCCGATCATGCGTTGACAGTCAGTTCTACCGTAAAAATGCGAGAAAGTCCCGAACCCTTTCCGCCATCTCCCGGCCATCGTGCGGCAGCAGCGCCGAAATCACCGCAACAGAGTCGGCCCCCGCCTCGACAACCGCACGGCCATTGTCACCGGTGATGCCGCCAATCGCCACCAGCGGCAGCCGGGTCGACGCCCGCGCCGCCCTCACGCCTTCCAGGCCCACTACCGGATCAGGATTCCCCTTCGAACCCGTCGCGAAGACCGGTCCGATGGCCAGATAGTCGGCGGCCCCGGTGGCAATCGCCGCGTTCAACTGGCTCGGGTTGTGCGTGGAGACTCCCAGCAAATAGTGTGGCCCCAGAATCTGGCGAGCCAGCCGCGGCAGCATGTCCTCCTGCCCGATGTGCACGCCATCCGCTCCCACTTGCGCGCACAGGTGTACCCGGTCGTTCAGCAGCAGCGTGGCCTCGCCCGCAGGAAAGACCTCGCGCAACTCCCGCATCGCCGCCGCGAACTCGGCGTCGCTCGCCTGCTTGTCGCGGTACTGCACCCAGCGCACACCCGCCTCGTACAGTGTCCGCGCCGCCGTCGCAAGCGGCACGCCCGCCCGCGCCAGCGCATCGGCATCGAGGATCGGATACAGCCGCGGCAGCGTCGTCAACGCGTGACCCTGGGAATGACGGTCCTAACGATGAGCACGCCTTATGCTACCCTCCAGCGAAGCTCCTTCAGAAGGGCCATCGCATGCCCGACACGCCGCAGTTCTCCACCGCTGAATATCCATCGCAGCCAACCCTCCAGCGCTGCCGTCTCTGCAGTACCCCACTGACCACCGAGTACTACCGCGTCCGCGGTCAGACTGCATGCGCAAGCTGCGCCGATGCTGCGCGCAATCAGCAGTCCAGTCCATCCGACAATGCCGCCTTCACCCGCGCTCTCGCCTTCGGCATCGCCGCCGCCATCGTCGGCCTCGCCGGCTACTCCGCATTCACCATCGCCACCAGCCTCTACGTCGGTTACGTGGCGCTCGGCGTCGGCTACATCGTTGCGAAAGCGATGAAGTTCGGTTCCGGCGGACTCGGCGGCCGTCCCTATCAGATCACCGCCGTCGTGCTTACCTATCTCGCCATTGCGCTTGCGGAGATCCCCATCATCCTTTGGCAACTGCGCGCGCGCATCCCTTCCGGACACATGCTCGCCGCCGCGATGCGCCTCCTGCCCGTCGGTCTCGAGTCGCCCATCCTCGCAATGCGCAGTCCCGTCCATGGCCTCATCAACGCCGTCATTCTCTTCGTCGGTCTGCAGATCGCATGGCGCGGCACAGCCGCGACAACTCTCGCCGTCGAAGGCCCATTCCGCCTCACACCGGCGGCTGGCTAAAGCGGATTTCCTATACATTGGGCGACTCGCGATGGTTCACGCGGTTTTTCCGTTAAGAAAAACCGCACCTGGCCGTATTCCGATAACCTCACCTACAGGAAATCCGCTTCAATACGTCCATCTATCATGTTCGATCTATCCTCCGCCGCACCGCTCGAACGAGGACCCGCAAACTGCGCCTCCTGCGGCGCGCCGCTCGCGCGCGGTGCGCGTGCCTGCCCGCGCTGCCACGCCCTGGTCCACGCACAGCGGCTGGACGCGCTCTCCGCCGAAGCCAAAAAGCGTGAAGCATCCGGCGACATCGCCGGCGCCCGCGCGCTCTGGGGCGAAGCACTTACCCTCCTGCCGCCCACCACTGCGCAGGCAGAATGGATAAAAGGCCATCTCGCCGCGCTCCCGGCCGCGCCGTCGCATACGCCCGACATGGCTCAAGCGCCTCGGTCCGCTCGGCCCCATTCGTGCTCGTCATCTTCAAAGGCAAAGGACTCTTCTTCGCCCTCTTCAAGCTGAAATTCCTCTTCAGCCTCTTCGCCTTCGTCGGCGTCTATTGGGCACTCTACGGATGGAAGTTCGGCATCGGCTTCGCCGCCTCCATCCTCATCCACGAGATGGGCCACTACATCGACATCAAGCGCCGCGGCCTCCCCGCCGAGATGCCCGTCTTCCTCCCCGGCCTCGGCGCCTACGTAAAGTGGCAGGCGCTCGGCGTCACCCAGGCGCAGCGCGCGCAGATCGCGCTCGCCGGTCCGCTCGCAGGCTGGCTTGCCGCCGCCGTCTGCACCGGACTCTATCTGCAGACGCACTCCATGCTGTGGGCTGCGCTCGCGCGCGCCGGCGCCGCCCTCAACGTCCTCAACCTGATTCCCATCTGGGTGCTCGACGGCGCACAGGCCGCGAACGCACTCGGACGCACCGCGCGGCTCGCATTGCTCTGCTGCATCGGTCGGATTGTGGTGGTTCGGCGGCGAAGGACTCTTCCTGCTCGTCGCCGCGGGCGTGCTGTGGCGGCTCTTCACCCTTACCCGCCCGTCGATGGGTGATCGGCCCGACGAAGAAGGTTGGGACACGCTGCTCTATTACGTCGCCGTCATGGCCGCATTAGCTCTCACGCTACACATGATCCCCGGTCACGGCCTCGGCAACCGCTGGTAGCTATTCCGGCAACCCTGTCAACCGGCCTCTCGCGCTCAAAAAAAATATCTCTCCACGCGCTAGCTCTTCGTAGCTAGGTGACCCGGTTTGACCGCCGCGCTTGCTTCAGCGGGAAAAATGAAAAGCGCCGCAAGTAGCCCTAATACGCCTCCAATCACTGTTTCCCAGGCCCGGGCTAAAAGCAGCGGAAGCGAATGTTCTCCTGTAAGAGCCAGGGTCACCAGGAGCGTGAAAGCATAGGCTCCGCACGCAATGTCGTATCGATCGGGCAGCGCCATGGCATAAACGACCATGGCAAGTGCAGCCATTGTCCAAATGACAAGAGGCGCATGGACGACCAGGGGCAAGCAGACGAGAGCGAGCGGGACGCCAACCATGGTTCCGATGATCCGTCGCCGGACGCGATCGATCGTGCCGCTCGCTGAGCCCGCAACAACATACGTCGCTGCCGTAATTGCCCATGCCGACTCCACCAAATGGATCGCTTGGTTCAAGGCGACAATGACCAGGGCAGCCAGCGAAGCTTGTAGTCCCATTCGCAGCTCCGGCGAAAGGCCGCGCGGATCGCTGTTGGGCACGCCCAAGGCTGGCGTGAGGGCCGGAAGCTCCGCTGGACCGCTGAGCACGCGAGGGACAATGCATGCCAACGCTCCAATCATGCCCGCCACAACAACCATTCCCAAATCAGCGGACGTCAATCGCGCTCCGTAGGCTAAAAGCTGGCCGATGTAAATTTGCGATCCAATACCGCCGCCCAGAATTCCAAAGCGCTTCAGATAGCCAACAAGGAAAGCGCCGCCCACCAGCGCTAGTTCGGGTCCTGGCCGGCCCCCTCCGGTCAGGATGGGAGCGAGGCCAATCATGATGGCGGCACCGACTACCGCCGCTCCGTTCAAAAGCAGAAGATCACGGCTGGATTTGATTCGGGTTGCTTGGCCTTCTGAAACGCTTGCCCATAATGCAAAGCCTGCAGCGATCGAGCTCAGCGAAGATGCATGCGGCACCGCGCGTGATATCTCGGGCATCGTCCCCAGCATCGCCGCAATGGCGTATGCGGTGACCAGACGCAATCCTTTGATACGGCGATGGACCCCAGGATCAACTCGATCAAGCCACTGCCCAACGTTGACGAGCGCGCGAAGACGATGTGCCTCGCGAGGAAAAGCTGGTCTGGCGGCAGGGTCCGTCGGCGGTGTGGCGGGTTGCATAAGCGGCTGCTCTGCGATCAAGTGCATTACAGCACATCAATCTCTTCGAGACGGGCAACACAAAATGATTATCCCGATCGGAGCGCCAGAATTGCGGGTCCCCGTTGGCAGGACTCCCCGTTGACAGGACTCATTGTTCTGCGGGATGTGTGCTTCCAGCAGCATCGCCGTGCCGCACCAGCGCTACCGCTGTCACGTCGTCACTGTTCTTCTGATTCCGATGAAAGAAATCGTAAGCACGCGACCGCGGATGATCCCCGGAGTCATCCGCTATCCCTAGGACGGCTTCGCAGATAGATGCAGCATCTGGAGCGGAGTTCTCGAGAAGAACTCGGATGTGCTCGGCATCAAACATCGTTGGTTCTCGCTGGCTCTCGGTGACCCCCTCGGTTTCAGTAAATCCCTTGGTCACGAGAAGCAGCTTGGCATGCTGGTCGAATCCCAGAACCGCTGGTTCGTAGGTGCTGTGAGTAAAGAGTCCAAACGGAATTCCGCTAGGCTCGAGAACGTTCGTCTTTTCCGTGTCGTGAAACATGGCAAGCATGTGGCCGGCATAGTGATACGTAAGAATATTGAGAGTCAGGTTGTAGCAACCTAAAAAGGCCGGAGCAAGCCGAACACCATGAGCCGCCTCAATGAGTGAGTGATTGATATCGCGCGCCAAAACGGCGATACCCTCCGACTCATTGGCGTCGGAATGCTTGAACAGCTCCTCTGCCCTGGTTCGGAATACATTTTGTACCTCAACCGCGATTGCATGCGTTTCGGGTCGCTTGCCCGCAATATCCATCAACAGGAATACCACTCTGGAATCCAGAGCCACGCCATCGAAGTAATCTCCACCGCGTCGGGGCGAGCGGTACCGGGCCTTCATATCGAGGCTCTCGACTTCTGGCAAGTTGATTGGAAGGAGTGAGGGGCCTTTCAGGTCCAACGGTGATCCTGACCCTGATAACGAAGATGCCATCTAGCTCTCCCGTCGCGATGACACATCATAGTGCAGACTCGCTTCGGTCAGTCCGGCAAACCCGTCAGCCGAGCCTTCTCCCGCTCAAAGAACCGCTCCATGAACTTGGTATCGAAGCGCCCCTCGCGGAACTCCGCATCCGCAAAGATGCGCTGGTGCAGCGGAATCGTCGTATGAATCCCCTCTACCACGAACATCTCGAGCGAGCGCTGCATCCGCGCCATCGCCTCCGCGCGATCCTTGCCGTGCACGATCAGCTTCGCGATCAGCGAGTCGTAATACGGCGGTACGAAGCCCTCCGCATACTGCGCCGTGTCCACCCGTACGCCATTGCCGCCCGGTACGTTGAACACGGTGATCTTTCCGGCCGATGGAGTGAACTTCTCCGGATGCTCCGCGTTCACGCGGCACTCGATCGCATGCCCGCGAATCGTCACCGGTTCAGTCACAATATCCGAGAGCTTCTCATCGGACGCGATCCGCAACTGCGCTTTCACCAGGTCGATGCCCGTCACCATCTCCGTCACCGGATGCTCCACCTGGATGCGCGTGTTCATCTCGATGAAGTACATCTTGCCGTCCTCGTCCATCAAAAACTCAATCGTCCCTGCATTCTGATATCCGATCTGCTCCAGGCATCGGCGGATGGTCTTGCCGATCTCCTCGCGCATCTTCGCATCCACCTGCAGCGACGGAGCCTCTTCGATCAGCTTCTGGTGCCGTCGCTGGATCGAACACTCGCGCTCGCCCAGCGACATCACGTGTCCGTGCTGGTCCGCCAGCACCTGGAACTCGATGTGCCGCGGCTGCTCGATAAACTTCTCCATGTACAGGTCGCCGTTGCCGAAGGCGTTCGCCGCCTCGGTCTGCGCGGCCTGATACAACGCCGGCAACTCGTCCTTCGACCGGATGACGCGCATGCCGCGCCCACCCCCGCCGGCCGAGGCCTTCAGGATCACTGGATATCCGACGGACTTCGCCCACTCCAGCGCCTCGCCTTCGCTCTGGATCACACCCTCCGAGCCCGGCAGGATCGGCACCTTGGCCTTCTTCATGGCCATGCGCGCCTTTTCCTTTTCGCCCATCAGCCGCGTCACCTCCGGCGGCGGCCCGATGAATTTGATATTCGAAGCGCGGCACACCTCGGCGAAGTTCGCGTTCTCGCTCAGCAATCCGTAA
Source organism: uncultured Acidobacteriaceae bacterium (assembly GCA_963815025.1). Classification (GTDB taxonomy): domain Bacteria; phylum Acidobacteriota; class Terriglobia; order Terriglobales; family Acidobacteriaceae; genus KBS-83. Next base: position 1,647,437 of record CAWFFD010000004.1, read on the forward strand.
CCGGGATGGATCGCATCCACGTCCGCGATCTCCGCAGCGGAGATCACCGCCGGCACATTTAGATAGCTCTCCGCCGAACGCGGGGGCCCGATGCAGATCGCCTCATCGGCAAAGCGGACATGGAGTGAGTTGCGGTCGGCCTCGCTGTAAACGGCCACCGTGCGTACGCCAAGCTCTTTGCACGCGCAGATCACGCGCAGCGCAATCTCGCCGCGATTGGCGATCAGGACTTTCCGAAACATGCATTCCCTTCGCGCGCCCTCTTCACCAAAACCGGAGCGCTGTCACAATCTCTCGTCACACAAATCGTTATCCCAACCGTAGGCATCGCTTGCAAGAGCGATCGGCGAAGTGAAGGATCTGCTGTTTCCCAATTCGCCCGCGAATCGAAACGTGAGCGACCAAAGGAAGCGAACCCCACAAATCGCGCCGCAGGCGCTGTTGCCTCGGACGGCTAGTCCGGCCGTTGCCTCGGACGGCTAGTCCGCGCGACTGCCTGGATGGCAAATCCCTAGCGAGGCCGCACGGCAAAGAGCTTCTGCCCGTATTCCACCGGTTGGCCGGTCGTCACAAAGCGCTTCACAATCTCGCCCGCGGCGTCGGACTCGATCTCGTTCATCAGCTTCATCGCTTCCACGATGCACAGCACCTGTCCGACCTCGACCGTGTCGCCCGGCTTTACAAAGGCGGTCGAACCCGGCGAAGGCGATTCGTAAAAGGTGCCCACGATCGGCGACTTTACGATGTGCAGTCCTGCCTCATCATCGATCGGGGCTGCTGGCGCCGAGCTCGCGGACGTTGCAGCCGCCGGATGCGCGTGTGCCACCGCTGCCGGCTGAAAGCTCGACGCCGATTGAGCCGCCTGCGCTGCGGCTGCCAGATGTGCCATCTGCGACAGGTCCGTCGCCTGGGCCGGCCCGGCAAACTTCAGCCGCACCTTCAGGTCGCCCCGTTCCAGGTCGAACTCGCCGATATTGTTTTCCTTCAGGAACTCGATGAGCTGTTTCAGCTCGGCTATCTCTTCCGGATTCATGCTTCCCAATCTCTTCGTCTGTTCCGAATTCCGTCGTGCTGCGTTCTGTGCCGCGTCCGTCTTCTTTGCCGTCACGCTGCCACCTTATGCTGCTTCAGCCCTTTTCCGTATCAGGAAAACAGCTCTACAACTCGATCCATGCCTTGGTGGCCGGCGTTAGCACGCGGCATCCTCGCCTTTCCACCACCACCGTGTCCTCAATGCGCAGCCCGAACGCGCCGGGGATGTAAACGCCAGGCTCGATGGTAACGACCATCCCCTTGGTTAGCAACGCCTGTTGTGCCATGGCGATGCGCGGTGATTCATGAATCTCCAGCCCCACTCCGTGTCCGGTCGAATGCGTGAAGTACTCGGCCAGCTTCGCCTCCCGCAACACACTGCGCGCCGCCTCGTCCACGTCTCCGGCCTTCACGCCGGCCGCAACTGCGGCAACTGCGTTCTCCTGCGCGGCCAGCACCGCATCGTACGCATTCCGCTCGCGTTCGGTCGCGCGGCCCAGATGCACGGTGCGCGTCATGTCCGAGCAATAACCGTTGAGAATAACACCGAAATCCAGCGTCACGAACCCGCGCCGCGGCAGCTTTGCCTCGGATGCCGTGCCATGTGGCATCGCCGAGCGCGGCCCGCTGGCCACGATCGTCGCAAACGACATCGCCTCCGCACCCCACAGCCGCGCGCGATACTCGAGCTCCGCCGCAACTGCATTTTCGGGGATGCCCGGCCGCATGAAGCCCTGGTGCCCCTTGAATCCGCCCTTGAATCCAATGATGTGCTCGAACAGCCGCACGCCCAACGCCGCAGCCGCCGCCATGCGCTCGATCTCGCCCGCGTCCTTCACCATGCGCTGCGCAGCCACCAGCGGCGACGGCAATGGTTGGAAAAACTGTTTCGCGTTCTTCGCGTCGCCCTTCACCGCCTCCTGCATCGAGCCGAGCGCCGCAACCGTCGTCTGCTCGCCATCGTAGTACGCATGCTTCACGCGTGCAGCGGCAAGCCAGCGGCAGGCCTCCGCAAGCGCCGGACCCTTCGCGATCCGCACCTCGGCCGACATCACCTCCGCAGCCGCCTGCGCGGTGTAGCGGCCATCCGTCACCATCAACGCCGCTTTCGCCGTGATCGCCAGCGCAGCATTCGATCCCGTGAAGCCGCACAGATACCGCACATCCGGCAAATGCGTCACCAGCAGAGCGGCAACTTTCTGCATCGCCATCGTGCCGCGCAATTGGCGCATGCGAGCTTTGTAGGGTGCTCGCGAGACTGCTGACGAATGTACTGGCATAGACGAACGCGTCACGATGGACCACACACGTGTCCGGAGAAGACTGGGAGAGCAACGTACATTTTGTTAGTTTACTGAGCCGCGCTTTTCCGCCGCGCCGGGCGCACGCTCTGCACCGGCTTCGCCTTCGCCCGCGAAGGCCTCTCGTCTATGAGCTTTCCAGGCACTCGCGCCACAGGCATATTTCCGCCGGAGCTCTGCTGATCCATCCAGTCGTTCAGCCGCGAGCGCTTGAAGCGCCACCGGTTTCCCAGCTTGAACGCCGGCACAAACCCCTCCGACGCGTACTTGTATAAAGTGTCGGGACTGATGCCGAGGTAGTCCGCCGCCTGACGAATGTCCAGCACCTCGCGCTGCTCTGATCCTGCCGTCTGTGCCTTCATCGGAGTGCCATCCCTTCCAGGGGGAACTTCCTCCCGGGCAGCACCCTTTGATCCAAATAGGGGACCCGGCGTCTTGTTATATACCCGTTTCCTCGGGCTTCTTCAAGAATCTTCCCACTTCCGTGGTAGCCAGCGGGTGTTCCGGCTGATTCCCCGCGCTTCCGCGGGCATTTCCGGGGACCTGCCGAAGCTTCTCAGCACTGGTCGCCGAACAAAAATCCGTGTTCCGCCGCCCTGCTCGGCCGCCAGATCTTTCGGCGAAACGTGTCCGCAGGCCGTCCGTTTCAGACCCTGTCGCTTCGTCTGCGAGATATCCGCCGCAGATAGCTGGGCGTGTAAATTCTCTCGCATTCATGTAACTCCGAAGCCTGCGAATCCGCGCTTATTGCGTAGCTCCCTCACAGCTTGAGATAGCCGCCCGATCTTGCTATTTTTCTGTCAGAGACCTAGACAACATATTGCCTGGTTTTCGTGCTCAGATTAGCGACGGCTGTCGTCCGGGACGTTCGCACTTTGGACGTTCGCCCTCGCGATACCGCTTCAAGACTCACAACCCGCAGTTCCCAATCCCCCATCCCCAGGAGCAGTTGTAGTGAATAAACAGATTCTTCTCCCCCTCGCCGCGATACTGATCGCGGTTCCCGCATGGGCACGCCCGCCCGCCCGCAGCAGCCTCAAACTCTCCACAACAGCAATCAGCTTCAATGGCTCCAGTGGCAACGTCTCCTCTCAACCGCTCACCATCACCGTAACCGGCTCACAGCCAGTCACCATTACAAGCACCACTTACTCGAACGGCAGTTTCTTTTCCACGCCCGTCAATATGCCGGTCACGCTGCCCAGCGGTCAGAGCATCACTGGCCAGATTAGTGCCCATCCTGAAAGCACAGCCCAAACAGGCAAATTGACAATCGTCTCCAACGTTGGCACCTTCACCGTTGCGCTCAGCGAGACCGCCACCGCCCAACAACCCACCGCACACTCGGCAAGCCTTGCCTGGAATGCGCCCGCCAGCAGCAGCGATCCCGTCGATTCCTATCAGGTGAACCGTGCGATCGCCGGTTCCACGGCGTACTCCACGGTGGGAACCACGACCGCAGGATCCACCACCTTCGACGACACCTCCGTCAAGGCCGGTACGACGTATCAATACGAAGTCCGCTCGGTCGACGAATCGGGCAATCAGAGCGGTCCTTCCAACACCCTCACCCTCGCCATTCCGTAAGGCACAACGCGTGCGCAAACAACTTGAGCGCACCCTGGTTGTCCTCATGGACAGCGCAAGGTGCGCTCAGCTTTTGTCACAACCTCTGGTACAGAATGCCCGGCTAGTTATCCCGGCGATGCAGCGTCGGCCGGTCGTCATCCGAGCCGTTCTGTCCATTCTGCCCGTTCTGCCCATTGGCATCGGGCGATGTGCTCGCACGGCGCAGAGACGGCTTCTTCTCGTTCTGCCCGTCCCGCAACTTGCGCTTGTTTTCGATCCGCGCCAGCCGCGCCTTCACGTCGTCAAACTCCGACGTTGTGATCACGTACTCATCCTTCGGCGGCAGCAGGTGCGAAATCTCTTCCTGCGTCGCCAGGATGCGGTCCGGCGTCTGCGGATGGTCCGAGAACGCCTTCGAAATCAGGTTCGGCTTGGTCTTCTGCAGATGCTCGATCTTCTCGAACATGCTCGGGAGCGCCTGCGGATCGTAACCGGCTTTGTACATATACTGGATGCCCAGAAAATCGGCCTGCCGCTCGAAGTCGCGCGAGAACTGCAGGAAGGTGATCGGCACCGCCAGCCCCGAGGCTTCGTAGAGCCCGTATCCCAACCCGCCGCCGAGGAAAATCAGCGGAATCGTCCCAAACTGCGCATAATTCAATCGCGTCTGCTCGCGCATCGCATGGTGCGCCGCCACGTGCGCAATCTCATGCGCCATCACTCCCGCTACCTCGGCCTCATCGTCCGCCGCCAGGATCAGACCGCTGTTCACATAGAAGAACCCGCCGGGTAGCGCCATCGCGTTGATCTCGTCCGAATCGATCACCTTGATGGTGAACGGCACCTTCGCATCGGAGTTCTTCACGATGTTCTGGCCGATGCGGTTGATATATTCCGTCACCACCGGATCGTTGATGAACTTGGCGCTCTTCTCCAGTTCCATGGAGACGCCCTTGCCCTCTTTCATCTCCGTCTCGACGGAATACCAGTTGCCCAGTCCGCGTCCGCCGATATCGCGCGTGCCCACCGCGCTCACGTCGTCAATGCTGCCCTGCTTCACGCCCGGCATCACGCCATTCGGGCCCGGCTCCGGAGCTGTGTTCTTGCGCGCGCGGATGGCCGTGTCCTGCGCCGCAGCCATCTCTGCCGCGGTCGGCTGACAGGCCGCGTCCTGGTTGTCCTTGTCCTTTTTCTTGTCCTTCTTGTCTTTCTTCTTCCCGTTGTCGTTCCCGGTATCGCAAGGCACAGTGTTCGTCGGCGTGCTGGCCGGCGTTGCCGACGGCGTCGATTGCGGATTCGTCGGCGTCTGGCCCGACGGCATCGTCGGCGGCGTCGTAGGCGAACTACCCGGCGTGGTTGTGCTCGTGGGCGCGCCCGAAGGCGTCGCCTGCGGAGTCGTCTGTTGCGCCTGAAGGGTCAGCGTCGCCATTGCGAGCAGGGCGGGCAGAAAGATCTTGGTTGATTGCGAACCGGAAACCCGCATAACACCACCTCTTGAAGAGAGGCCAAGCCGGGCAGCCCAACGGGCGGGCAGCACAGACTGCGCCGCTGCTTTAGACCATAATACGCGCCGTTGGTGAGCATTCCGCAGCAATACCCGCAATTGGCGTAACTCCATCCCAAAGCTGCGATGCCAACCGATTTGCTCTGTAACGCCCTATCCGCCGCTCCCACTATCCCTCAGTGGCAACCATTTGCCACTGCTTCTGAAAGTCAATTCATCTGATGGAAGGTGTCAAAATGCCGACAGTCGTGGACACAAAAATCGAGCCGAAGGAAGAATCGGTTCTCAAGCTTCATCAAACCGTCGCAGCGCAAAGTGCAGTCCAGGCACGCGCGGCTGGCGAACACATGCTCAAGTACAGCCCCAGCAGGTACGCGAAGTATCTGAAGGGCGTCGACCTGGCGTCAAAATACAAAGTCGGGGTAACGCCGACCCCTCAGCCCACGCAGCCCACGCTGCCCACGCAATTAGGGCCTTTCAACAGCGGCACCATCACCTTCGACAACGGCGTCCCCGTGGGCGGCTGGATGACGCTCGCCCTCTTTGAGGACGGCACCTACAGCTTTTCCGGCCATTTCCATGACTCCGGCTTTCCCAGCTATGACGCCGATGCTGTCTGGGTCATCGTCAGTTCCAGCGGCAAAGCCTTCACCTTCGAGGTCAAAGGCTCAATGTACGGCACAGTCGACAGCGGTTCCCGTGATTATGACTTCGCCCAGAACGGCCAGAACGATCAGCTCAAGGAAGCCTGGGCCGATCTCTGCGCCGGTTACACCTGGCGCTGGAGTGCTTATGTGAACTGGGACGTCCAGGCCGCGGTCGATGACGTGGTCAACGCACTCAAGGTGGCCGGAACGGTCATCGGTGTTGTGGTCGCCATCGTCGCAGCCTTCTAACCCCTGAAGACCTGGAAATCCTGCGTTGGCTCTCAATGCAAGAAAGGGCGGCCGCTGAACCGCCCTTTGCGTTGTCGCCGCCGCGCCCAAAAACCAGCTGTTCTATTTCTGCGTCTGCGAAAGACGGCGTGGCCGTTGTTTGGCCGAAATGGACTTGATCAGGGTGTAGCCACCTCCCGAAGCCGGCAGAGGTGACTTCGCCTGCGCCGCTGCCGCTGTGAGCAACATCTGGACGCCAGGGTTTGACAGGGTCGCTGCACTCTCCAGTCGAATGAAACGGTTCTGGTTGCCGCTGCCCTGCAAGATCCCATTGGGATCCGGTAACGAGGCTCCGTAGTAGAACGAAAGAGACACGCCCTTTGCCTGCGCAGCCAAGGAAACAAGGCAGTCGGATGTTCTCTCGGTAGAGCAAAAGCCGATCGCGAGAAAATTGTAGTTGTCGTAGACCTGTTCGATAGCTGTGGGGAACCGCTTGTGCAGCGCGGCACGGGACGAGCGTATGACTCGTGCGACCTTGGGATCGAACTTTGCGATGAAGCCCGCGATCTGTTTGGCGGGCGAAGCCGTAGTTGCGGACCGAGGACTCTTTTTCACGACAGCCTCCGTTCGTTGCGAGCCCCGGCGACACGAATTCGCCTGGATATCCTCGCTTTCAGAGGCGCCTTATTGCAATCCTTTTCGAAAATGCAAGGGCGTGTCGGGACATAAGACTCAGTCAGGTCGCCCACGATTGCGAGCGTGAGCGACCAAAGGAAGCAAACCCGCGACTGGCGCCACCGGCGCGTCCGCCTGATGGCAAATCGATGGCAAATCTAGTCGTAGTATTCGAGGCCCAGATGCGTGATCAGGTCCGCGCCCATGATGTGCCGCAGCGTGTTCTTCAGCTTCATCGACTGGATGAACAGATCATGCTCCGGATAGAGTCCCGCGGCTGTCATCGGTGACTTGAAGAAGAAGCTCAGCCACTCCTGGATGCCGCGATGCTTCAGCTCCGGCGTGCGTGACGCCAGGTCGAGGAACAGCACCAGGTCCAGAGCCAGCGGCGCCGCCAGGATCGAATCGCGGCACAGGAAATCGACCTTGATCTGCATCGGATACCCGAGCCAGCCGAAGATGTCGATATTGTCCCAACCCTCTTTGTTATCACCACGCGGCGGATAATAGTTGATGCGGACCTTGTGGTAAATATCGCCGTATAGCTCCGGATACAGCTCCGGCTGCAGGATGAAATCCAGCACGCCCAGCTTCGACTCTTCCTTGGTCTTGAACGACTCCGGATCGTCCAGCACCTCGCCATCGCGGTTGCCCAGGATGTTCGTCGAGTACCAACCGGCGACGCCCAGCATGCGCGCCTTGAACGCCGGAGCAAGCACCGTCTTGATCAGCGTCTGCCCGGTCTTGAAGTCCTTGCCGCAGATCGGCGCTCCGGTCTTCTTCGAAAGCTCCTGCAACGCCGGAATATCCACCGTCAGATTCGGCGCGCCGTTCGCGAACGGCAATGCCTTCGTTCAGCGCGGCGTAGGCGTAGATCTGCGAAGGCGCGATCGCCGGATCGTCCTCGAGCAGTCCCTTCTCGAAGGCCTCGATCGACTGGTGGCATGGCGCCTGCTCGAGGAAGATCTCCGTCGATCCGCACCAGATCATCACCTGCCGGTCGGTCTTGCTCTTGAACGCCTGGATGTCGTTGCGCACCTGCTGCGCCAGATCGCACTTGGAGCGGCCCGTCTTCACATGGTTGCCGTTCAGGCGCTTCACATAGTGCTGGCTGAAGACCGCCGGCATCGGCTGGATGCTCTCGAGATACGGCTTGATCTGCTCCAGATGATCGCGCTCGAGCACCGCCGCCGTCTTCGCTGCCTGGTACATGTTCTCGTCATAGATATCCCAGCCGGTAAAGACGATGTCGTCCAGCTTCGCCAGCGGCACAAAGTCCTTGATCAGCGGTGTGGTGTTGTCGGTCCGCTTGCCCAGCCGGATGGTGCCCATCTGCGTCACCGATCCGATCGGCTTCGCAAACCCGCGGCGCACTGCCTCCACGCCAGCAATCAGCGTAGTGGCCACCGCACCCATCCCTACCACCATGACTCCCAGTTTGCCCTTCGCGGGCGCTATCGTCTGCGCAGCGGCGGCGTGGCCGCTGTCCTTCTTGCTCGTCATCTCGTTGGTATTCCTCTCTCCAATAAACCTGCAGTGGATCAACGTCCTAGTCTGACGGTCCATCCCGGCTTTGGCAAATGGGAGAAGTTAAGCGGCAGGTCGCAGCCCGTGAACGGCGCTGGCATCCTCCTGAACGAATTCGACCGGCAGGCGATGCGTTACGCCCGCATCAGGCCAACCGCAGCCTTCCCTCAATCGACACGCATCCTCGTCCGGAGATGCTCACGCCGGTAGATCGGAAAACACATCCACAAAAATGAACGGGACAGTATCCATGCCGTTTGGATTCCGGCAGCGCGTTGAAGATGCGAACGCAAGCCTACTGCTCCATCGCCTTCGCTTCTTCAACCGTCAACGCCGCCTGCCGCCCCTGCAGAAATCGCCGTACCGCGCCATCGCGCTCCAGGCCAATCGCCATCTCGTACGCGTCCCACGCCTCGCATGCGCGCTCCGTCCGCGCCAGCAACTCTGCCCGCGCCGCCCAGTACGGCTGATACTCCGCCAGCCGCGCATCGGCCGACAGACTCCGGCAGCGCATCCAGCCCGGCGCGCGCGCCCTCGCAGCTCCGCGATCGCCAGCGCGCGATTGATCGCCACCACCGGCGATCCGGAGAGCGCAAACAGCGCATCGTAGAGCGCCACCACCTCCGCCCAGTTGGCTACGCCCGTCTGGCAGCGATGCACATGCGCCGACTGCAGCGCGCCTTCCAGTTGATAGCGGCCGACCATCCCGCGCATCCCTGCGCGCCGCAGCAGCACCTCGGCCTCGTCGATCATCCCCGCATCCCACAGCGCCGGATCCTGCTCTGCCAGCGGCACGAACTCGCCCTCCGCGGAGCGCCGCGCCGCCCTCCGCGCCTCCGCATGCAGCATCAGCGCCAGCAGACCCAGCGCCTCGGGTTCCTCCGGCAGCAACTCCGTCACCAGCCTCGCCATAAACATCGCCTCCGCCGTCAGGTCGCGCCGCACCACATCCATGCCGCCATCGGTTCCGCCGCCAGGCCCGGTCCAGCCCTCGGCAAACGCGGCATAGATCGCCTCCAGCACCGTGTCCAGCCGCCCGGCCAAGCTCCTCACGCTCGGGAACGCGAAACGGAATGCCCGCCTGCCGGATCTTGTCCTTCGCCCGCACCAGCCGCTTGCCCATCGCCGCCGGCGACGACAGGAACGCCGACGCGATCGTCTTCGCATCCAGCCCCAGCACCACCTGCAACATCAGCGGCGCGCGCACCCCCGCCTCGATCGACGGATGCGCGCACGCAAACAACAGCGCCAGCCGCCGGTCGGGAATCTCCGCACTCTCCGCCGCTGCCGCCTCCAGGCCCTCGGCGATGATCTGCAACTCGCCCGCCGCCGCCTCGGTGGTCGAGTGCCGCCGCGCCGCATCGATCACCTTGCGCCGCGCCACCGTCAGCAGCCATCCCTCCGGATTCGCCGGGCAGCCATTCCGCGGCCAATCCGCCAGCGCGGAGAGAAACGCCTCTGAGAGCGCATCTTCCGCCGCCGCCACATCGTGGGTCCGCGCGGCAAGAAAGGCGACCAGCTTGCCGTAGCTGCGGCGCGCTACCGCATCCGCGGTCTTTTGCGCATGACGGTCGCGCGCTTGCTCGTCGCCCTCTCGCGTGCTCATCTCAGTCTCCAGCTACAGCCTGCGCCGCTGCTGACGTCGCATACACCTGCGAAGCCGACATCGCCCACACCGGGCGCACCTCGATCGTTCCATGGCTCGCGCCAGGGCAGCGCGCCGCCCACGCAATCGCGCCATCCAGATCCGGCGCTTCGATCAGGTAATAGCCGCCCAGTTGTTCCTTCGCATCCGCATACGGGCCATCCAGCACCTGCTGTTTGCCGTTGGCGATCTTCACCGTGGTCGCCGAGGAGACAGGCTGCAGCCGGTTCGAGCCCACGTAGCGCTCCGGCCTTCTTCAACGCCTCGGTATATGCCATGTAAGCGGCGTAGCCCTGCTTCTGTTCGGCCTCGGTCATCTTCGACCAGCCACTCTCTTCCGCATGAAGCAGCAATAGATATTGCATGGAAATCCTCCTCGTGATTGTGCGGACGTTCTGTCCGCTTCTACTCCCATGACGTCCGCGCATGCGCCATTTGGACAACGAGGACAATTTTTGTTCGGGGTTAGGACACTGGGGGAGCAACGCCGTTCGATTTACGATTAGCCACCATGAAATGGAAGAAGATTCTCGGGATTCGCCCGGAGCGAACCCCGGTTTGGGCCGCGATGTGTACGGGATGCGCGGATGGATCGAATCCGAAGTATCTATTCGACGTCAAGCACCCAATTCTGGTTATGGTGCGTGCACCTAAGCCCGAAGCGGAGAGCGCCATCTACGCTTTGCTGCAATCAAACGGTTGGCGCAAACCAGAAATCCGCAACCTGAAGATGCTCGATCATCCGTTTGACAGCGATGATCCTATAATGCGCGCCTGCCATGAGGGCGCAATGAACAAAGAGGGCGGAATCGTGGTCTACGCAGACCCTATCGTGGATTCCTAGTAAATCTATTCAGCCGCATGCTCGTTACCGGCCAAGCGAAGCGTCGAGCGCACCTCGCAATTCGCTCCTCCTCTGATCGCAAGAAAGAAGTGATCGCACAATAAAAAGCTTGACAGCACATATAGTGTTATAGTCAAGTACAACACCAAGCACCTGAGCAGGCGATGAAGCGCCGCCACCCGGATGCAAGCAAGTTAAGGAGGCAGCATGAAATTCCTTCGTCCTATGCTCACCATCGCTCTGATCTCGTTCTCAACCGCGGCTTTCGCCCAGTCGAACGCGCAAAAATCATTCGACCTCACTGAAATCGTTAGCCGGCACCTGGCAGGGCGCCGTAACCACCAACCCGAAGGATCGCCGGCATGGGGAACGATGCGAATGTGCAAGTCTCGTTGCGCGTGACATCGCGAGGAAACGCGCTGGTGCATGAGATGAAGGGAGCAGGGACCCCGGACGACCCGAAGCGTTATGACCATCCGGTGACCATGCTCTACCTGGACGGCGATCGCCTGCTCCTCACCCACTATTGCGATGCCGGTAACCGGCCGCGCATGGTTGCCAGAAGCTCCCCGGACGGGAAGAGCGTCGAATTCGATTTTCTTGATCTCTCGGGCGGCAATCAGTACGGACACATGTACCACGCGGTCTTCACCATCGATTGACGCCAACCATCACACCGAGGATTGGACCTACATGATGCCCGGAGACAAGCCGATGCATGCCCACATGGATTTGCAGCGAACAAAAGCTGGGAACGGTCAGTCTGGTCAGTAAGCTTATCCGGAAGCCTAATGGACCATGAGTGGAACGACAATCTGCCGATTTACCGCCAGCTTCGCGATCGCGTGGTCGCGATGATCCTCGACGGCGTGCTCAAGGAGGGCGATCCCGTTGCCCTCCGTGCGCAATGTCGCCGCCGAATTTCGGGTCAATCCACTGACCGTGCTGAAGGCCTATCAGCAACTGGTCGACGAGCAGCTTGTCGAGAAGAGACGAGGTCTCGGAATGTTTGTGAAGAACGACTCGCGCAAACTGGTGCTGCACGGCGAGCGCGAGAAGTTTCTTACCGAAGAATGGCCGAGGATCTCCGCCACCATCGAGCGGCTCGGCCTGTCATCGAACGAACTGCTGGAGGCCGCACGAAACGGCCGCTCGTCCTCGAAACTCGCCAAGGAGGGACGCTGAATCCATGGCTTGCATAGAAGCACACGGCCTGCGCAAGGCTTTCGGCGCAACCATTGCACTCGATGGCATCGACCTGCATGTGGAGGAGGGCCGCATCCTCGGCCTCATCGGTCCCAACGGCGCAGGCAAGACCACCGCGTTGAACGCGATCCTCGGCCTCACCCCATATCAGGGAGCGCTGCGAGTGCTCGGACGCGACCCCTGGACCCAGCGCGATCAGCTCATGCGCGATGTCGCCTTCATTGCCGACGTCGCCGTACTGCCCCGCTGGATGCGCGTATCGCAGGCGCTCGATTATGTCGCCGGCATTCATCCGCGCTTCGATCGCGCAAAGGCAGAAGCCTTTCTTGCGAAGACCAGCATCGGCCGCGCCAGCAAGGTCAGAGAATTATCCAAGGGCATGGTGACCCAGCTTCACCTCGCGCTGGTCATGGCCATCGACGCGAAATTGCTGGTGCTGGACGAGCCGACCCTTGGCCTCGACAGCCTCTATCGCAAGCAGTTCTACGATTCGCTGCTCAATGACTACTTCGATCGCAGTCGCACCATCGTCATCACGACGCATCAGGTGGAAGAGATCCAGAACCTTCTTACCGACGTGATCTTCATCCACCGCGGCCGCATCCTGCTGAATTCCAGCATGGAAGAATACGAATCCCGCTATCTGGAAGTGATCGTGCACCCGGAACAGGTCGCCGCGGCGCGCGCGCTTCACCCGATTCACGAGCGCGAGCTCTTCGGCCGCGGCATCCTGCTCTTCGATCGTGCCGATCGGCACCAGTTGGACACGCTGGGCGACGTGCGCACGCCCAGCATTGCCGACCTGTTCGTCGCCGTGATGGGCGGTCAGGTCGGCCAGTATCCAGGTTGGCCAGATACCTCAGGTTGGCCAGACACAAGGAGCGGCCCAATGAATACTCCAGCGAATACCGTGCCCGGGTCTTTCGAAGCGCAAGCCCCTCCATCGGCCGTCTTCTCGGCGACCCGGCCCTTCTACTGGTCGGTGCGGCGCGAGTTGTGGGAGAACCGCTCGATCTACATCGCTCCTCTCGCCGCCGCCGGCGTATTTCTCATCGCCTTTGTCATCGGCACGGTTCATCTGCCGCGACAGATGCGCGCCCAGGCGGCGCTCGGCTCCGCACATTTGACGCAAATGACATCGCACGATGGTGCGGCGATGACCGTTGGGACGCCGTACGACTTCGTCGCGGGCCTGCTCATGCTCACCGCGATGGTCGTCGGCTTCTTCTATTGCCTCGACGCGCTGCACGGCGAGCGCCGCGATCGCAGCATCCTCTTCTGGAAGTCGTTGCCCGTCTCCGACACCACCACCGTGCTGGCCAAGGCAAGCATCCCGCTCGTGGTTCTCCCGCTCATCACCTTCGTGGTCACCGTTGCCGCGCAGTGGATCATGCTGCTCGTAAGCAGCCGATATTGGCTGGCGAACGGTCTGAGCGTCGGCACGCTCTGGACACAGGTCGCAATCCTGCCGATGTCGCTGATGCTCTTCTACCACCTGCTGACCGTCCACGTGCTCTGGCACGCGCCGTTCTATGGCTGGCTGTTGCTGGTCTCGGCGTGGGCTCGCGCGCGCCGCATTTCTATGGGCTGTGCTGCCGGTCATCGCCATCGGTTTCGTCGAGAAGATCGCCTTCAATACTTCGCACTTCGGCAACTTCCTGATGGACCGTTTGGGCGGAGGTGCGAACGAAGCCATGACAATGTCCGGTCAAATGCCGATCGATCCCGGAATCCACATCACCCTGGGACGGTACCTCAGCACGCCCGGTCTGTGGCTCGGGCTGGCATTCACCGCGATCTTCCTCGCCGGCAGCGGTGCAGCTGCGCCGGCAACGCGGCCCGCTCTGATCGGTTTGTTAATCGTTTTGCGCTTTACGGTTCTGTGCAATAAGGCTCTGTGCTCAAGCAAGAAAACAGAAACATGCGGAGGGTGTTTCCATGAATCGAGAACGGCATTGAAGATTCTGCTGGCACTGGTGGGGTTGTTCTTCGTGGCTGGTATCTATCCACTGATCACATCCATGATGCATCCCAAGCAGTCCGATTACCCGGATCAGATGATGCTGGCCATCTATGTCACGCTCGGAGTTTTCCTGCTCTTGCCATCCGCAACCCGGGGGCGAATCGCAGCCTGATCGCCTTCACCGGTTGGTCGAGTCTGGCTCACGCTGCTGTGATGGCGGTGCAGTCGCTCCAACTCGGAAACGAACGCACCGAACTGCCGCCCCTCGGTGTGATTGCAGTCCTCTGCGTGATCCTGATCGCTCTGACCCCAGCACGGCAGTCGGTCCAATCGCCATCCGTCCCTGTCTAACCAGCACGCACGCCGCTCAGGCCGCCTGCTGTGCCCGCACTCTTCCCCGCCAGTGCGACCACACAAACCACGCGAAGCCGGCCAGCAGCATCAGCACCACCACCATGTGGAAGCGATGGAATATCTCCTTGAACCGCGGATCGTTGTCCCAGTGATCGCCCAGCCGCATCCCCGCAAACGCCAGTGCGTAGCACCACGGCCATGAGCCTAGAAACGTGTAGAGATGGAAGCGTCCCTGCGGCATCTTCGCAATGCCTGCGGGCAGCGCAATGAATGTCCGCACCACCGGCAGCAGCCGCCCGAAGAAGACCGTAATGCCGCCCCAGTGCTCGAAGTAGTTCGTCACGCGGTCAAGATCATGCTTGCTCAGCAGCACGTAACGGCCAAAGCGCTCCACCAGTGGCCGCCCGCCGTACGCGCCGATCCAGTACGCCACCAGCGAGCCCAAGTTGCAGCCCAGCGCCCCCGCCGTCGCCACGCCGATCAGGCTCAGCCTTCCCGTGTGCACCAGGTAGCCGGCGAAGGGCATGATGATCTCCGATGGCAGCGGAATGCACATCGACTCGATGCCCATCAGCAAAGCCACGCCCCAGTATCCGGAGGAGGAAATCACCGCAATGATGAACTGCGCTATGGCTGCAAGGATCTTCTCGCTCATCTGTTCTCACTCATGCTCGGGTGAGTATACCGTCCGCTGCCTCCGCACACCGCGCGGGATACACCATCGGCAGCGAAACCGACTCTTCCCCGTCACCGGCTGAGTTTGCGCATCTGAAAGAAAGCGCCGATAGTCTTTAAGAAAGCGCCGATAGTCTTTGATACTGCGAAAGCGGCAACAGGAGAAGCAGCAACCTTGCATCAAAACGCCGACGGCCAGCGTGCGATCCACACTGGAAGAATATGGAAATGGCTGGGAATCTCGCTTCTGCTCAGCGTGGTGGTGCTCGCCATCATCGCTGAAATCGTTCTGCGCCATGCCGGCCCCATCCTCAAGGGCCGCGTCATCGAAACTCTCAGCACCCGCTTTGACAGCAAGGTCGAGCTGGATACGCTCGACGTCTCGCTTCTCCATGGCCTTCAGGTCACCGGCGGCGGCCTGCGCATCTATCCCCCGGACGACGTCATCGCCGCGGGCGCCACCCAGCCCCTCATCGCGGTCCAGCACTTCGACTTTCGCGCCGGCGTCATGGGTCTTTTCATCAAGCCCATGCACGTCAGCAGCGTGCACGTCAGCGGGCTCGACATCCACATTCCGCCCAAGGAGTATCGCCAGCAAGCCAGCGGCCGGCCCAAGAAATACGGCGGCAAGATCAAGATTATTGTCGGCGAAATCCTCTGCGACGATTCGCAGCTCATCATCGGCACCGCCAAGCCGGGCAAGGATCCCAAGGACTTCGTACTGAAGCACATCGTGATGCACGATGTCGGCGGCGACGCGGCGTGGCCCTATGACGCCACGCTCACCAATGCCATCCCGCGCGGCAATATTCATGCCGTCGGCACCTTCGGCCCGTGGAACCTCGAAAGCCCCGGCGACTCCCCCGTCACCGGCAACTACACCTTCGATCACGCCGACCTCGGCACCATCCACGGCATCGGCGGCATCCTCTCGTCCACCGGAAAATTCACCGGTCAGCTCAACCGCATCGACGTCAACGGCCAAGCCGATGTACCCGCCTTCACACTCGACACCGCTAACCATCCCGTATCGCTCAAGACCCAGTTCCACGCCATCGTCGACGGCACCAGCGGCGATACCTCTCTCGAGCCCGTTCAGGCCACGCTCGGCGAATCGAAATTCACCTGCTCGGGCTCCGTCGTCAATGTCAAAGGCAAAGGCCACATCATCGATCTCGACATCGACATCCCTGCCGGCCAGATTCAGGACTTCCTCAACCTCGCGGTGAAGACGCAGCCGCCCGTGATGAGCGGCGCGCTCAACATGAAGGCGAAGCTCCACATCCCGCCGGGCAAAGAAAGCGTGACGCAGAAGATCGGTGTGCGTGGCCATTTCCTGCTCACCAACATCCATTTCAGCAATCCGGATGTGGAGGACAAGGTGGACATGCTCAGCCTGCGCGCCCAGGGCAAACCGGGCGAAGCGCACCCCGGCGCACCCGACGTCCATTCCCAGATGCGCGGCGCCTTCGATCTCCACTCCGGCCGCATGGACATCAGCGAACTGGACTACACATTGCCCGGCGCCTCGGTCCAACTCGCCGGCGAATACACGCTCGACGGCAAGAAATTTGACTTCACCGGAAAGGTCCGCACCGACGCCAAGCTCTCGCAGATGACCTCCACCTGGTGGAAGTCGCTCCTGCTCAAGCCCGTCGATCCCTTCTTCCACAAACACGGCGCCGGCGCCGAAATTCCGGTCAAGATCAGCGGCACGAATACCTCACCGAAATTTGGCCTGGATATGGGCGGAAAGAAATAATTTCCCTTTACTCAGCGCTGTACGCCATCCGTTTGTCGGCAAACGCAAACAGAGAAGGCCGCCCGCAGGCGGCCTTTTCCATCACTGCCGCTCGGTTACCACCGCACAACGGTTACATCATGGACATACGCCGTAACCGTGCCGCTCTCCTTGCTGGCTCCATCGAGCTGGAAATTGATCAGCAGCGTGCCTTTCTGCCAACCTAGCGCCTCCGCAGAATTGACCGTAGCATTCGCGAATTCGCTATGTGCCCCATCCAGATTCACCCAGTCATAGGTCACATTGCCCTCACCGTCGCGGTGCGAAGCAATCTGCACATGGTGCCACGTCCTCGGCGCCCAGCTCTGCGGATTGCACGGCAGATTCGAAGGATGCCAATGCGTGCCGTTCGAGATAAACGTGTACTCCCACGTCTTCGAATAGACAGAGCACTGCGTCCCGAAGATAACCGTTCGCCCGTCCGACATCACCTGGTTCATATCCATTTCGATATTCGCAAGCTGCGTCGGATCGTCCACATAGACATACGTGTCGTAGACGAAGTGCGTGGCATTCGTATCCTTCGCGAAGGAGATGTGCCAGCGCACCCCGCCGAGCCGCGAATAGGTCATGTAGAATTCGCGCGCATCATCGTATAACGGCGTCGTCGCCGGAAAGACGGAAGATCCACGCGCCGCCCCACCCATCGCCGGGTCGGCTCCAAATGCCCATTGCTTGCCATCCAAATATTCGGAAGTCACAGCATTGCTGGGTATCTGGCCAGAGGCCGGGTTCGTTCCCGTGCTGCCCGATCCTGTGCCCTGGCCGCTCGTGTTGCTCCCGGTCGATGAACCGCCGCTACCCGTTGAAGGACTGAGCCGCTGCCGCTCGTCGCGGAACCGCTGCTGCCGCTCGAGGAGGCCGAGACGGTAAAGTTGGAATTCACAACCGTGCACAGTCCGTGCGCCGTCCACGACTTGAAGTGAATCGTGTGCGCCCCCGGCTTCACCGGCACCTTCGTGACATCGATGTCATATGCCGTAACGCCCCAGGCGATCGACGTGCTGTTATCGATCGAATAGCCGAAGGCCTGCGGGCTGAGTCCGTTGCATCCGACATTGTGCGCCCTCACCCAGATGGTGGAGGACGCCCCGGCTCCATTGATCGGACTCGCAACCGTGATGTTGCTTGCTAAGGCCGATTGCGATACCGCGAGCCCAGCCGCGGCTGAGAGAAAGATGAAGGCAGTATGGCGGGCTACATGCCGCCATGCAGGTGCGAAAGTTCCCCGAAAAGACATGAGTCTCCTGAACCTCGAACGGTAAATATGGCTGTCAATGAAGTGCAGGGGTGACTGCTATGTCTGCAATGACATAGGTACGGGCGATCGTGTACACGCCACGCCTGTACTAGGACTTCTTCTTTTTGCTATGGGGAAATCCAGCGGCAGAGCCGTGGATTATGCGTCCAAAACGAATTTTTCGGATTGCGCACGCGCCTCGACAGGGAGGGCCTTCGCAATCTCACTCACGCTCACATCGTGCGGAGCCTGGTAAGCACGTCGTCGCTGGTTGCAGAGTCTCGATCGCGCGCCTGAAGACATCTTCGCCGCAATCGTTTTCGGTCACAATGTGACTTACGTTGATACAAATACCCGGTTCAGGGGATTCGCAATATGCAGAACATGTAACGCTGACTGCAACTTATATATTAGCAACGCAACCGCGACGGTTACCTGGCTGGCGCACACGCGGGCGGCACACGCATTTCACTTTTGAACTGTTACATGTATGGTGCAAGAACTGCGCAGCTTAGCGTTTGCTTGCACCACGGCGGAAGCAATCCAGCGCATGGTCATTCACCATCCCCACCGCCTGCATCCAGGCATACACAATCACCGGCCCCACAAATTTGAAGCCGCGCTTCTTCAGGTCCGCCGAGATTGTCTCCGACAGCGGCGTCTTCGCCAGCACGTGCCCTGTCGTGCTCACCACCGGCTTGCCGCCCACGTGCGCCCACATCGTCTTCGCAAAGCCCTCGCCATCCTTCTCCATTGCCAGAAAAATCCGCGCCCCCGCAATCGTCGCCTCGATCTTCGCGCGCGACCGGATGATGCCCTCATTCGCCAGCAGCCGCTCGATATCCTTTTCCTTGAAGCGCGCCACCTTCACCGGATCGAAATCACGAAAGGCCTTGCGGAACTCCTCGCGCTTGCGCAGGATCGTCAGCCACGAGAGCCCCGCCTGAAAGCCCTCCAGCATCAGCATCTCCCACATCGCGCGCCCATCGCGCACCGGCCGGCCCCACTCCGTGTCGTGATACGCACGCAGCAGCGGATCGCTCTCCGCCCATTTGCAGCGCTGCTTCTGACTCATAGCTTCCTCGCGAATACGAATGTCGTCTTGACAGATCCTACAATCGCTCCATGGCAAACGCCGTCTTCACCGACATCGACACCGCTCTGCTCGCGGTATTCGAGGATCTCCGCCGCCGCGAGCCCATCTTCCACACCCCTGAATTTGGCACGACGCTCGCCGATTTTGAACGCGTCACAGCACCCGAATACTGGGAGGTTGGAGCCTCAGGCCGTCGCTACAGTCGGGATTTCATCCTCCGCGATCTGGAACAAAATCCGCCTATCGACGCGGCCTCTGCCGGCTGGCAATGCTCCGATTTCGGCCTTCGCCGACTCGGCCCTGAGACATATTTTCTTACTTACACATTGCGCCAGACTGACCGCCTTAGCCGCCGCGCGACCGTCTGGCAAAGCGGCTCCGAGGGCTGGCGCATTCTCTACCACCAAGGCACACTCGTCTCTTCTGAAGAGGACGACGTTATTCCTCAGTAGTCGAAGCTCAATCAACTGATGGAGACCTGTTTCCTTACCTAAGATCGACAACGCGAACCTTTACCCCGGCTCCTGATAAAGCCCAATCACATTCCCACCCGGATCACGGAACCGCGCCGTCATCTCCCCCGGATCGCCGCCAATCGGCTGCACAATCTCCCCGCCACTGGCCTTCACTTTTTCGATCGCCTCCGTCACGCTGTCCACCATGATGTACACCATCAACCCTGGCGTCGCAGCCGGCGGCCGCCCCAGTACGAACGCGCCGCTCACCTCGCCGGTCGTGTCATCGAACGCGACCGCGCCATCGCCGCGTGTTCGGATCGTCCAGCCAAAGGCCCGCTGATAGAAATCCGCCGAAGCCTGCGCATCCGTCGCCGGCATCTCGATGTAACAGATCTTCCCGTCCTTCGCTGTCGGCATGCTGCGTCTCCGTCAAATCCAGAACGAGTGTAGCCAAATGCTGCGTCAATCTCAGCAAGATCTGTATCGGGTGCCCCATCCTACGCGAACGCGTAGGGTGGGCGAATTGCGTCGCGCGAAGCGCCCTCGCATATCCTTTCGTCAGAATTGCCACCGCCCTCGGAGGGCCGTCCTGAGTAACCCGAAGGTGAGGGCCCGCCGGAGAGCCAGTCCCGCAATGGAATCGCGTCAAACCCGTCCGTCATTTTTCTGCCAAATCTACCCCTCCAATTCGCTACTCTTGAAATAAGGGCATTGCATCGGGTTGGATCAGGCGAGCTCGCCCGCACCACCAGTGTGAGCGACGGGAGGGAGCCAACCCCGCAAGAGGCGCCGCAGGCACTTTTGCCCGGGACGGCAAGCCCCTAACTCCAATCGCTGGACGAATTTAGCGATAAGCCCTTTATTTAGACGATTTTGGCCCTCGGGAGATGCCGTAAACCTAACAAAGAAAAAGAGTTCCCAGCCAGCCTCCCGTGACGGGAGGGGGGAGGGGTGGGTGGTCACGTGACGCCGCCATCCTGCTACCATCGGAACAAAAGGACAGGAGAAATATGGCAGAGACACTCGCCCCCACCGCAGCCGCCGAAGCGCCTTCCCACGCGCCGGCCCAGAAACCCGAAACCCCCGTCAAGCGCCAGATGATCGGCTTCAGCTTCTTCAAGGTCATGCCGGAATGGCGCCGCCTGCCCGCCGCCGAGCGCGCCGAGCACAAGCGCCTCTTCGCCGAAGTGCTCGCCCGCTGGAACCAGCCCGGCCGCCTGCTCTCACTCACCTACTCCACCGTCGGCCTCCGCCCGGACTGCGACATGGCTCTCTGGCGCATCTGCTACTCCGTCGACGACCTCAGCGAGATGATGGCCGAGCTGCATGGCCACCCCTCTCGGCGGCTACCTGCAACTCGCGAACAACTACATATCCATGACCAAGCGCTCGCCCTACCTCATCGGCCACGAGCACGAAGGCCAGCACGACTCGCGCGGCTCCATCCGTCCCGGCGGACAGAAGTACATCTTCATCTATCCCTTCTGGAAGACGCGCGCCTGGTATCTGCTGCCTGCAACGGAACGCCAGCGCCTGATGACCGAGCACATCCGCATCGGCCACCTCTACCCGCGCGTCAAGCTCAACACCACCTACTCCTTCGGCATCGACGACCAGGAGTTCGTCGTCGCCTTCGAGAGCAACTTCCCCGAAGACTTCCTCGACCTGGTGCAGCAGCTCCGCGAGACCGAGATCAGCGCCTACACCCTCAAGGACACGCCGATCTACACCTGCATCCGCATGACGCCCGAAGCCATGCTCGACCGCCTCGGCTGATCAAACATGCCACGCAACGAAGAAGGCCACAGCGCAAGAAGACGCACAGCCGAAGCGCGGCCGGCAGAGAGCGTCGGCGAAAGCGCCACGCCGAAGAAGGCGCCGAAGCCGCAGCTCAAGACCTCGCCCGAGCGCATCGCAAAGATCCTCGCCGGCCTCGGCAGAAGGCGTATCCCAACGCAACCTGCGCGCTCACGCACTCGCAGCCCCTGGGAGCTGCTGGTCGCGACCATCCTCTCCGCCCAGTGCACCGATGCGCGCGTCAACATGGTGACGCCCACGCTCTTTCGCCGCTTCCCCACTCCTGCGGCGATGGCCAAGGCTTCCCTGCCGGAGATCGAAGAGATCATCCGCACCACCGGCTTCTACCACAACAAGGCCAAGTCGATCTCCGGTGCAGCGAAGGCCGTGGTCGAGCGCTTCGGAGGCGAAGTGCCCCGTACCATGGAGGAGTTGCTCACCGTCCCCGGCGCCGCACGCAAGACCGCCAACGTCGTCCTGGGCACGGCTTACGGCATCGCGGTCGGCGTCGTAGTCGACACCCACGTGCTGCGTCTCACGCGCCGCCTCGAGTTCACGCTGAACACGGAACCGAAAAAAGTCGAACAGGACTTGATGAAAATCATTCCCAAAGATCATTGGATCGCCTTCAGCCACGAGCTCATCCTGCACGGCCGCGCCATCTGCATCGCACGCAAACCCCGCTGCATCGATTGCACTATCGAGAAGGAATGCGACTCCAGCGATAAAACCTGGTCGAGTCACTAGGGCAGAGTCATGGATCACAATCGCCGCCAATGACCACCTCGAACAGAATAAGACTCATGACCCCTTAGTTCGTGTTCAAGGAGAGACGCTCAGGTTCAATCAGGCATGGTTCAAAAACGGGGGACGGCTGACCCTGTTTCAGAGAACGCTGTTCATGTTGTTGTCCCTTGTCTTACTAAGTATCAGTGGGGCACTTTTGTATGGCTTGATAGATGCGATTCGGACAAAAGGCAACGTCGGTGCATCTCTAGCTGGTTTCATTGGCATGGGCGTACCCATGCTTGCTATCGCTATCTTCGGCTTGAAGAATGTATTTCGTTTTCGAAAAAATGACGAGCAGAGAAATTCGAGTCACTGATTCTTTAGAACAAGCCCACGCAAGCCTCAACCAGTGCATCCAGCGAAGCCGTCTCCGCCTCCGCCGCAACTACCAGTCCGGCATCGCGCAACGCAGCCGAAGTCACCGGCCCGATCGAGACGCAGGCAACGTCGCGGGGAAACGCAAGCCCTGCATCACGCAGCACATCGAGCAGATGCGTAACCGTAGAGCCGCTGGTGAACACTACAGCATCGGGCAACAGCTCCGCACCAAAGATTGCCTTCGCACGCACGACAGCATCCGCAGGAACAACAGTGCGATATGCATCGACAACCCTGACCGTCGCACCAGCAGATGTGAGTGCGTCCGGCACCACATCCCGCGCGACCGCCGCGCGCACCAGCAACACACGCTGCCCACCCACCTGATCCTTCAGCGCGTCCGCGAGCGCCTCGCCCACATATTGCTCCGGCACAACATCAACCTTGAGCCCCAACGCCCGCAGCGCCTCCGCAGTCGAAGGCCCCACGGCTGCACAATGCAGATGAGCAAGCGATTCAGACGATAATCCAGTCTCCGTCAGCCGCTCGCCCAGGACGCGCACCGCATTCGCGCTCGTAAACACAAGCCACACAAACCGCTTCGCATCCCGAAGCGCATCATCCAGAGGTTCGTATGATTCGGGCGGGACAATCTCAATCGTCGGTAGCAGCAGCACTTCAGCGCCCTGCTGCTGCAGCCGCTCGCGCAATCCGCCACTCTGCCGTGCGGCTCGCGTGACCACAATGCGCCGCCCCGACAGCGGAGCAGGTATCATTCGCCGACCTCACGTCCGGCCCCTGTTGCGCCAGCAACTGCAGCGCACCTTGCCGCAGCAGCGCGTCGGCCAGCGCCGCGCCCAACGCCTCGGCATCCGTCCCACGCATCTCGCCGCGCAGCACCACGGCCCCGTCCGGTGATGAGACACATCCACTAATCCGATATTGTTCGCCATCGCGCCGGCAGTAAGCGCCGATCGGCACCTGGCATCCACCGCCCAACGCCGCTAACGCAATCCGCTCCGCCGTCACGGCAAAGCGCGACTCGGCATGATCGAGAGTCGCCAGGACAGCGCGTGTACGGTCGTCTGCGGCCCGGCACTCGATCGCCAACGCACCCTGCCCAGGCGCCGGACACAGCACGTCTTCGGAGAATCGCTCTCGCACCCACTCGGTACGCCCCAGGCGATCGAGGCCTGCAGCCGCCAGCACTGCCGCCTCCACCTGTCCCTCGCTCAACTTGCGCAGTCGCGTGTCCACGTTGCCGCGAAACTCCACATACTGGAGCCCGGGCCAGCGTGCGCGAAGCTGCGACTGCCGCCGCAGACTGCTCGTCCCGACACGTGCACCCGAAGGCAGCGCATCCATACTCGCGAACCTGGTCGAGACGAAGACATCGCGCGGATCGACGCGTTCTGTCACCGCGGCGATCACAAACGCAGGATCGAGCTCCGTCGGCAAATCCTTCAGGCTATGGACGGCGAGATCGACAGAGCCGGCAGCCAGCGCCTCCTCGATCTCCTTGGTAAACATTCCTTTTGAGCCCACCCGCGCAAACGGCACGCCCTGCAGCCGGTCACCCGTCGTCGTGATGATCGCGATCTCAACCTCATGCCCCTGCGCGCGCAGCAAACCTGCAATATGATTTGCCTGCCACTGCGCAAGTTGCGAACCGCGCGAGCCAATGCGGATCAACGCCGGGTGGCCTCGACGGCGTCACGCTCCGCCGCCTCGAGACGCGCTCTCCGGAAACGGACTCTCCCGCCGCTTCCTTCCCCGACTGCGTATCGCTCTGCGGAGCACTCCCACCGCTCTGCAAAGTCAGCCCGAAGATTTGCCGCACCGCCTCGGCCACCGTCAGGTCGCCGTTGCGCGCTGCCGTCTTCATCGCTTGCAGTGGCTGGTGCAGAACTTTGTTGATGAGCCCGCGCGTCAGCGCCTCGACAGCACTCCGCTGCTCTGGCGAAAGAGACTGCAGCTTCCCCTGCATGCGCCGCAATTCAGCCTGCCGCAGCTCCTCCATCGACTGCTGCAGCGACACGATCGCCGGCACCGCGCTCAGCGTCTGCTGCCCGTTGGCGAAGCGCTCCACCTCCGCCTGCACAATCGCCTCAGCCTGCATCGCTTCGCTGCTGCGTTCGCTCATATGCGATGCCGCCACCGACTGCAGATCGTCGATGTCGTACACGAACGCGCCTTCCAGCCGATTGACTTCCGGCGCCACGTCGCGCGGCACCGCAATATCGATGTAGAACATCGGCCGGTTGCGCCGCCTGTGCAGGAACCGCTGCGCATGCTCGCGGCGGAAGATCGGCTGTGCCGCTCCCGTCGATGTAATCAGAATGTCTGCCTGGTCGGCTACGGCGTGCAGATCCTCAAAACGGACCGCGCGCCCGCTGAATATCTGGGCGAGATGCACAGCGCGGTCGAAGGTGCGGTTGGCGATCAGGATCGAGTGCGCGCCCTGCTGAATCAGGTGCCGCGCCGCCAGCTCGCTCATCTTGCCAGCGCCCACCAGCAGCACCGTCTTGCCATCGAGCGAGCCGAAGATCTTCTTCGCCAGATCCACGGCCACCGAAGCAATCGACACCGACGCGGCGCCAATCTGCGTCTCCGTTCGCACGCGCTTCGCCACCGCAAACGTCGTCTGTAGTAGCCGCTCCAGCGCACTCTGCACCGCGCCCACCGTACGCGCCGCGGTATAGGCCTCCTTCACCTGTCCCAGGATCTGCGGCTCACCCAGCACCATCGAATCCAGACTCGAAGCCACGCGGAACAGATGCCGCACCGCGTCCGTGCCCTCGTATTCGTACAGATGCGGTCGCAGCACATCGGCATCCACGGCAAAGTAGCGCCGCAGAAAATCCATCACATCCGGTGCCGTCTGCTCGTAGCTGGTCACCAGCTCCACGCGATTGCAGGTCGAGACGATCATGCCCTCGCTCACGCCCGGCGTGCCCAGCAGCGCCTGGGTCGCCTCGCCCAGCGACTCCGGCGCAATCGCCAGCCGTTCCCGCAGCTCAATCGGGCGCGGTGCGATGGTTCACTCCCAGCAGGCGGATGGTCATGGCGCGGGAAACCTGTGCACCGAGCTGAAAGTGTTTGCCGCCCAAACGCTCAGCACCACGAGAAAGACCACGCTGGACAGATAGATCGCCCGCCGGCCGCGTAGTCCCGCGCTGCGGCGGACAACAAGCATCAGCACATACAAAGCCCACATTCCGAACGAGAGCAGCACCTTGGGATCGAGAAAGTAGGCAGGCCCG
Source organism: uncultured Acidobacteriaceae bacterium (assembly GCA_963815025.1). Classification (GTDB taxonomy): domain Bacteria; phylum Acidobacteriota; class Terriglobia; order Terriglobales; family Acidobacteriaceae; genus KBS-83. The sequence continues at coordinate 1,673,369 of CAWFFD010000004.1, forward strand.
ACACTCAATTGCGCGATCAGGCAGCCCAGCCAGCAGCCCCAGCGTCATGCAGGGGAAGCCGATCAGCAGGCTCAGATAAGCGATGCGATCCATCGTCTCCAGCGGCGGCAGCCACGCCAGAAAGCCGATGCCCTCCTTGCTCTTCAGCCGGCGCTCCTGCGCCAGGTAGAGCACGCTGGCGATCAAACTGAACAGCAGGGCCGTGTACGCCGCCAGCAGTGCGCTGATGTGCACCACCAGCCAGCCGGAGCGCATCTCCGGCGTCACAAACCCGGCGCTATTCGCGCCCATCGCCGGCGCCAGCATCACCACCAGCGCCAGCGGCAGAGCGATGATGCCGAAAGCCGCCGTACGATACACCGCGTAGACCAGCAGGTACGCCACCACGATCAGCAATGCCAGCGTCGCCTGCACCTCTAGCCATCCCAGCGGCACCAGATGATGCGCCGCCACCATCAGCTCCACGACAGCGACGAGATGGAAGAAGAACCCCGCGACGGCCGCCGGCAGCGAGACACGCAGCCATCGCGGTCGCCCGTACAACACAGCCGGGAAGGCCGTGGCGCCGGCAACAGCGTAAAGAACAGCCGCGACTCGCAACCAGAGCAAGGACATAATGGAAGGAACCCTTCAGTATACCGGCGAAGCCATGCGCCGGGCCGCTCGAGGGGCCACGCCGCGCCGCCATCCGGCTGCATTTGAATCGTCTGTCGGCAGCGACCGACTATTCAGGCTGTATGGAAGGAATAACGGACGACATCGGCACCACTCGCGTCTTCAGCGGATTGACTGTGTCCAGCTCCGCCTTCGTCAGCCGGCCGCGATTGTCGAAGCGCAACCGCCAGTTACCGGTGCGTGCCATGGACACGTCGCTGAAGTCGACTTCGGCATCCTTGCCGGGATCGATCATGATGATCGGAGTACTGCCGTTGCGCTTCGTCAGCGCCTCGGAGGCCTCCACGTTCTGCTGTGGCACGGCCACCCTCGGCAGATGGCCGGTAAGCGCGACAAAGCACATGCCCAGATTGAGCCAGTGAGACTCCGGCCCCAGTTCACGCTCGCCACGATCCGACGTCGTCATCCGGTTGAAAGCCTCATATGCCGCGCTTTTCTCCCACGCTGCGTGGAACGGCAACAGACCATGCGCATAATCGGTCACTACCTGCACCTTGTCGCCGTTCGCCGGCACCACCGCGACAAAGTGCGAAGCACCATGCTCCACGCTGTCATTTTCGAAGTTCAACATCATGTGATCGGGCAGCGAGCGGCAAACGATCTGCTGATACGTCCAGTGGCTGTCGCTGATGTCGAAGCCGTAAAACGCCGCCGCGCTACTCACGTCCACTTCCCTCTGTTCGAGCAGCGCACGGTCGGCTGCGCTCATCTGCCCCGCATCCAGGACCGGCAGCTTTGAGGTGCGCGCGTCAAGCGCGGCAATCTTCTCTTCTTCGCCAGGCGGTGGCGGCCCGTTCCGGTGCTGATGGAGCTGCGCTACGCCCGGCACGACGCACGCAAGCGTGAACGCCAGGGCGAGAACTCCGCGTCCGGAAATTTCGCGTCCAGATATTCCGCGTCCAGGTTGGTTCCCATGCCTGCGGCGTGTACCGGGAGAGTGCATAGCAAGGCCAATCTACCACGCGTCCAGGGCCGATCTACCCCCACAAAAGAGGAAGGGCGGCCGATTGGCCGCCCCTCCGGTACGCACTGCGTCTTCGATCTAATGCGTAGCGCGGTGATGCGTGGTGGTGCGCCGAGCCGGCTTTTCCGGCGCCGGTGGCATGCCGTCGATGAGCGTGATCATCTTCGGATTCTGCGTGTACGAATCGAAGGTGGCATCGTAGTTCACCATGGTGCCGATTGCCGGTGGCGTCGTCAGCGGCTTCTTCATGTTGATCGTGAAGTCTGCCGTGTTGGACGCCTTCGCGTCGTCCGTCACAGCAAGCTGCACGGAGTCCGCAGTCGCCGAAACCACCTTGCCCGGAATTTCGTAGGTCTGCCCCTTCATCGTGTCCCACATCTTCCCGGCATCTTCCGGTTTGCCGTTGAAGAGGATGAACTCCTTATCGTTCAGGTTCAGCGTCTTCAGATCCGGCGTGGTGGACACTACCTTCGCTGCCTGGTCGGCGGGCGAGGGCGGCGGCGGCGCAGCCGTCGGGTTGTAGCTGTCCGGCGGAAGCACCGACTGCGTCACCAGCGTCTTCACCTGGTCGAAGCCGTCCATGCCGCCGTGGTACTTGTTGTAGTAGTACTCGGCTGCCTTCTCGATCTGGTCCTTGGCCGCTGGTGGAGCATATGCGGCCGCGCGCGTCAGAAACCACACAGCACTCTTCAGATCTGGTGGGGTCTGTTGCGCGTAAGCTTGTCCCAGCAGGTAGGTATCGTTCAGCTGCGGACCAGTCTGTGTTGACGCGACCGGCACGGATCCCAGTTCTTTCTTAAAATTGTCTTCGGCTCCTGGATAATCCTTCTTCAACTGGTCATCCATCGCGATCGCGCCGTAAAAGATCGGCGCCGTGGCCGCTTTCAGCTTGTCGAAGTCGGCCTGAGGCGTATCGGCCGGCTTGGGAGCGGCCAGTCCCTTCTGCGCATCGGCGGCGGCCTCGTCCAGCAATGGCTGCTGATCGGCTGGCGTCGACTTCTGTGCCGCTTGTGCTTTCTTGAGATAGACCGTAATGGCCAGTGCCCGCAGGTCGTTCGGATCGACCTGCAGCAGACGACCGGCTGCGTCCACCGTCTTGTCCGTGTTGTTCTGCGCCTCGTAGGCCGCCATCAACAGACCCAGCATCTGTACCTTCACCACAGAGTTCGGATACTTGGTAAGGAACGCTTCGATAGCAGAGGCCTTTGCCGCAGGCGAAGACTGACTGATCGCATTCGAGTAGTCGTTATACTCGGCGGGATCTTTGATGGTGATCGATGATTGCCCACCCGAGGCCGCGGCCTGAGCCAGGGCGATTGGCGTAGCGCACAGCATACTGGTAGCAATTGCCAGCAGAGAAGCTAAGGCGACCTTCTTCATTCAACGCTCCTAAGAGAAGTGCAGCGATTTGTTTCCTGATAATTCCCTACCTGCAGTCTTCCACATCCACGGCACTCCCAAAACCTCGCCAAACGGGCGCGGCAATCGATTTGTCGGGGAAAAGAAACGGCGCGGCAATGTGGCTGGATTATAAGAACCAGCCGTTCCCCATGCAAGCGGAACACACTCCAGTCCCGGCTGGTAACTCGACAACCACCGGTAAAGATGCGGAAGATCGCTGCCGCGTTGACTCGTCGGGGCAAGAGAATGTCACCGGAATGTCATCTCCAGAAACAACCTAGGGACGAATGATCGAGGCGAACCATCGCCTGTGTAACGATCCTTACATCACCGTCCAGCCCCCGGAGGGCCGATGCCACCGAGCCACACCCCACAAGAGAATAGCCATACCTCACAGGAGAATGTCGTCACCCCAGCACTCGCCGGCAAGACCGCTCTCGTCACCGGCGCATCGCGCGGCATCGGCCGCGCCATCGCCTTGCGGCTGGCGCAACTCGGAGCGCGCCTCCTGCTCGTCGCGCGCGATCCCGCAGCGCTCGCCAAGGTGAAACAGGAGATTGTCGATCTCGCTACTGTCGCGGATGCTCTGCCCTGCGATCTTTCCTCCACTTCCGAGATCGCCGCCCTCGCCTCGCGTATCGAAACAGATGGCGGCTGCGACATCCTCATCAACGCCGCGGGCATCGGCAGAATCGGCGCACCGCTGCACCAGATGCCGATCGAGGACTTCGACGCGATGCTTGCCACCAATCTGCGCGCACCTTTTCTGCTCATGCGCGCCGTTGTCCCAGGCATGATCGCGCGAGGCGGTGGCGAGATTGTGAACATCTCTTCCCTCGCCGGCCAGGGACCGCTCGCCAATGGCGCGGCCTACTCCGCATCCAAATGGGCTCTGAACGGTCTCAGCTACTCGGCTGCGGAAGAGCTCCGCGCCCACAACATCCGCGTTTCGGTTGTCGCGCCGGGCTCGGTCAATACCAGCTTCGGCCGTGGCGGTCAGGGCTCCGCAGGAAAAACAAAAGACCGCAGCAAGATGCTTCAGCCCGAAGACGTCGCGGGCGTCGTCGCCATGCTGGTCACCCAGCCCCCGCAATCCTTCATCAGCGAGGTCCGGATGCGTCCCACCCAGAAACCCTAGGAGCCCTCCTCGCCTTGCACCGGTTCCGGGTCACCCGAAGTGCCTTTTTGCACCCAAATGCACCCCAAATGCGAGGCAGACCCAAGACCTCGCAATTGCGCCCCCCTTATCCACAATAGGTAGGGGTATCTGTGTTGAATCGCCCTTCCACCCCGGCTACCATTCTGGTGAAGACTGTGTTCGAGTGGAAGAGGCGCCTGCCAAGGCTTCCTCCCCGCTCCCAAGGTGTACCGATGCTCAAGCTCAAGAAGATCCAGATTCTCGGTTTTAAGTCCTTCTGTGACCGCACCGAGCTCACCCTGCCCGGCCAGGGCATGGCCGCCGTCGTCGGCCCGAATGGCTGCGGCAAATCGAACATCCTCGACGCCGTCAGTTGGGTGCTTGGCGAACAGTCCGCGCGCACCCTGCGCGGCACCAAGATGGAAGACGTGATCTTTGCCGGCACGCGCGATCGCAAGGCGCTCGGCATGGCCGAGGTCTCGCTCACCCTCATCGACCCCGATGCCTATGGCGAAGGCCCGCTCGCCGATGACGCGCTCGACACCGAAGAACGAATGGACGGAGCCAATCACAACGGCAATGGGACCGTCGCCGCCAACGGCGCTGGGATCGTCGCCGCTAACGGCGACTGGGATGAAGAAGCCCACCGTCAGGCACGCTCTGCCGAGACCGAAGAGATCATCGCCGAAGCCCAGCCCGGCACAGTCCTTGAAGGCGAAGAGCAGGATGCTGTTCCCGAAGCAGCTTCGCCGGACGTTGCCCCTGAGAATGGTTCCGTCGCCGTCGCGGCGTCCAATGCGGTCGTCTTGAAGATTCGTCGCCGCAAGTTCCAGCGCACGCCGGCGCGCGCCGGCGAGATCACCGTCACCCGCCGCCTCTTCCGCTCCGGCGACAGCGAATATCTCCTCAACGGCAAACTATGTCGGCTGCGCGACATTCAGGACATGTTTATGGGCACCGGCCTCGGGCCGGAGAGCTACGCCATCATCGAGCAGGAGCGCATCGGCCAACTCCTCAGCTCCAAGCCGCACGATCGCCGCGCCATCATCGAAGAGGCCGCCGGCATCACGCGCTTCAAAACCAAGAAGCGCCTCGCCGAACTGCGCCTCGAATCTGCCAAGCAGAACCTCGCTCGCGTGAACGACATCTTCGAAGAGGTCACGCGGCAGATGAACTCCCTGAAACGCCAGGCCGCCAAGGCCGAGCGTTACGCCGCCGTCCGCGATGAGTTGCGCACGCGCTTGCGCGTCGTCCTTGCCAGCCGCCTCCATCAGATGGACGCGACCAGTGTCACACTCCACGACCAGATCGCCTCCCTCACCACGCAGATTGATGCCTCCGCCGCCCATGTGGAGTCGCTCGATGCCGAGCACGCCGCCGCAGTCGCACGCGGCTACGAGCTGGACGCCAGCGCGAAGGAGGCCAGTGCACGCGCCAGTCAGGCCGCCATCGATCTGGAGCGCGCTAGTGCACGCCAGCATGCGAACGAAGAACGCATCGCCGACCTTGTCTCCCGCTCTGCCGCCGGCACCGCCGAACTCGATCAGGCGCGCCAGCAGATGGACGGCCTCACCACGGAGCGCGAGCAGCACCGCAGCTTCCTTGAAACCGCCGCGGCTGAAGCGGCACGCTTCCGTCAGCAGGCCGAAGCGCTGCAGCAACAGGCGCGCGAGGCCGCTCAGACCGTCGCGCATGCCGAGCAGCGTCTCGAAGCCGAGCGCCGCCGCGGTCTGCAACTGCTCTCCGAAGCCGCGAACGCGCGCAACCAGGCATCGCAGGCCGAAGAGGCACTTGGCGCGCTGGAGCGCGAGGCCGAGCGGCTCGCAGGCGAAATGGATGCTGCCCGCCGCGACCTTGAAGCGCTCGGCGCAGAGCGCGGGCAAGCGTCGCTGCACTTCGAATCCGTCACCGAAACCCTCGCCCGTCTGGAACAGGAGATTCTCGCCCTCCGAGCCGAGATCGATCAGGCCCGCAATGACGAAACCGAAACCCGCCGCCGCGGTGACGCCCTGCGCGCCGAGCACGCCACGCTCACCGGCCGCCGCAACTCCCTCGAAGGCCTCATCCGCGAGCACAGCTACTCCACCGACACGGTCCGCAAGCTCTTCCGCACCAATGGCCACCCTTCCAGTACGGGTGGCGCGGGGCTTTCCGCCGTCGGCACGCTCGCCGATTTCCTTGAAGTCGAAGGCCAGTATGAGAGCGTCGTCGACGAATACCTGCGCGACGAGCTGAACTACATCGTCGTCAAAAGCTGGGACGCCGCCGACGAAGGCATGCGCCTGCTGAAGAGCGACGTCGATGGCCGCGCGACCTTCCTCGTGCATCCGCACGACGCACAGGCCAAGTTCTCCTTCGATCCCACCGAGCCGACAGGCACGCAGACCAGCCGCGAAGGCATCGTGCGATTGAAGGATTGCATCCGCGTGCTCGACGGCTTCGGCACCTCGCTCGAAGCCATCCTGCCCAAATTGCGCGAAGGCTACGTCGCGCCGGACGCTGGCACCGCGCGCTCGCTCGCGCTCGAAAATCCACGCGCCTTCTTCCTCGCGCCCTCCGGCGAATGCTTCCACAACGTCACCGTCACCGGAGGCAAGCCGCGCGCCGAAGGCCCGCTCGCCATCAAGCGTGAGCTGCGCGATACGCAGCAGAAACTCGATGCGCTCGAAGTCGAACTCGGCCAGGCAGAGACGCAGGCCGCGACCCTCGGTCGCACCCTCGCGGAGAAGACGCGCCTGCTCGAAGCGAAGAATGAAGACCGCCGCACCGCCGAGCGCGACAGCGCCAACCAGGGCGCGGCGCTGCGCCAGATGGAATCGGAAGCGAAGCGGCTCGAGCGTCGCCTGCAGGACTGGTCGCTCGACAGCGAGCGCAATCGCGATCAGCGTAACCAGCGCACCGCGCTGATGGAGCGCAAGCGCGAAGATGTCGCCCGCCTCGAAGCCGAGCACACTACCGCCGAGTCGCAGCAGCGCGAGTTCGAAGCCGCCCTCGCCGGTCATCGCGAGACCCGCGAGACCGCCCAGCAGGCTTCCTCGCAGGCCGTCGCAGAGCTGGCCGGTCTGGAAGAGCGCAAGCGCGGTGCGGAGGCTTCCTTCGCACGCATCGACCGCATGTACGCCGATCTCGGCCGCCGCGTCATCCAGCTCGAGCAGCAGCTCGCCGCCGCCGCCGCCGAACAGCAGCAGCGTACCGAAGAAAACGCATCACTCGCCTTGCAGCAGCAGCAGCTTGCCGAACTCCGCGCGCAGGCCACCGCCGAAACCGCTCGCTGGACCGAAGAGGCGCGCCTGCTGCGCATCACCCTGCTCGAGAGCGAACAGCAGCTCAAGACATTGCGCGCAGAAACCGATGCCCTGCGCGAGAGCCGCAGCAGTCATGCCGCGCAGGCCGCCAAGCTCACCGCCGACCTGGAACACCTCGAAGCCACCTGCGTCAGCGACCTCGGCGTCGAAGCCGGCGAGCTCCGCGCTCAAGAAGACATCGTGCGCCTCGAAGAGGACGCGCTCGCGTTGGAAGACGAAGCCTGCCGCGGTCTGAAGGGCCGCCTCGAAGCCATGGGCCCGGTCAACATGATGGCGCTCGAAGAGTACACCGAAGCCGCCGAGCGTCACCACTTCCTCGAAACCCAGCGCACGGATCTGCTCGACTCCATCGAGAACACCCAGGCCACCATCAAAGAGATCGACACCATCTCGCGCACCAAGTTTGATGAAGCCTTCGCGCGCATCAACGAGAACTTCTCCGTCACCTTCACCCGTCTCTTCAACGGCGGCCAGGCCTTCATGCGCCTCACCGACGAAGAGAACGTCGCGGAGAGCGGCATCGACATCGTCGCGTCGCCGCCGGGAAAGAAGCTGCAGAATGTGCTTCTGCTTTCCGGCGGAGAAAAAGCGCTCACCGCACTCTCGCTGCTGGTCGGTATCTTCCTCTACCAGCCCAGTCCCTTCTGCGTGCTGGACGAGGTCGATGCGCCGCTTGACGAAACCAACGTCGGCCGCCTGGCAGACATGCTCAAAGGCATGGCGAAGGAGACGCAGTTCGTACTCGTCACCCACTCCAAGCGCATGATGACCGCCATGGATCTCATCTACGGCGTCACCATGCAGGAGCCCGGTGTCTCGAAGCTCGTCTCGGTTCACATGGGCGGCCATCATCACGCGCACGGCCGCGTGGAGCAGCGAGTCATCGCTTAGGAACGCGCTACTCGCAACGCGGCGCCCGGCTATTCATAACGGAGAGCGACAATGGGATCGACCTTTGTCGCCCGCCGCGCCGGAAAGTACGCCGCCACCACCGTGACCGCCGCGATGATCAGCACGGACGCGATCAGTGTCACCGGATCCCACGGGCCAAGTTCAAAGAGTCCCGCCCGCACTGCCTGGCATGCGGCCAGCATCGCGGGCACGCCCAGCGCAATGCCGATGCCCAGCAGCACCAGCGATTCCCGCAGCACCATCCACAGCACATCCAGAGCGGGCGCGCCCAGCGCAATCCGCACACCGATCTCATTCGTCCGCCGCACTACTGTGTAAGTCATCACGCCATACAGCCCGAGACACGAGAGCGCCAGCGCCAGCAAAGAAAAGAAACTCGAGAGCTGCGAGACCAGCTTCTCCGTATCGATCAGTTGCTCAGTCGTCTCGCGAATCGTTTGCACCTTCAGGATCGGCAGGTTCCTATCGATCTCTGCAAACGCAGCCCGCACTTCCCCGATCAGCACGGCCGGATCTCCCGCGCTCTGCACCTGCAGCCAGTACGCATACTGATCGTCCTCGGTCAGTTGCGTCACAGCCAGATACGCCATCGGCTCCGGTCCCTTAGCGCTAGCCTGGAACTGCGCATCGCGCACGATACCGACAATCTGCCATGCCCCCTTTACGGACGGATCCGCAACAGTAAAGCTGTGGCCGATCGCATCGCCATGCGGCCAATACAAATTGGCCAGCGTCTGATTCACCACCACTGCCTTCAGCGATGTCGCCGTATCCCCCGCATCGATCGTGCGTCCGCGCAGCAGCGGAATCCTCAGCGTCTCAAAGTAGCCGGCACTCACGCGCTGGAGATACGTACCTACCTCCTCATTGGGAGTGACGGGGCGCCCGATGATGGTGATTGGTGAGCCCCAGTTGCCGCGCGCAATCGGCAACTGGCCGGAAAGCGCAGCGGAACGTACACCGGGAAGCGCCTGCACGCGCGTCAGAATCCTCTCGTACAGCGCGTTCAGTTGCGCTGGCTTGTAGCCCGCGAACTTTGGATTTGTGCACACCAGCAGCAGATTCGTCCGGTTAAAGCCCAGATCGCGGCTGCGCAGGTTGTGCAGCGTTCGCACAAACAAACCCGCCACCGCCAGCAGCACCAGCGAGAGCATCACCTGTCCCACCACCAGCGTCTTCGGCAGCAGTCTTCCGGAGCGGCCGCCGCCGCTGCCCACAGTGCGCGCGGTCGCATTCAGCGCGCCCGACGCACTCATCCGTGAAACGCGCCATGCCGGAGCAATCCCGAAGAGCACGCCCGTCACCAGACAGATCGTCGAGGTGAAGGCCAGTACATGTAGATCCGGAGTCGCGCCCAGGGCCGTGTGCGCATCCTGGCCGACAACGAAAGTGATCAGAGCACGCGTCCCCACGAATGCAAGCAGCAGACCGATCGCGCCGCCGGTACATGCCAGCAGCAGAGTCTCGGTCAGGATCTGCCGGACGATGCGGGCCCGGCTGGAGCCCAGCGCCAGCCGCGTCGTGAACTCGCGCTCGCGCGAAGCGGCCTTGGCCAGCAGAAAATTCGCCAGGTTGGCGCAGGCGATCAGCAGCACCAGCACCACCACGCCCATCAGGACTGCCAAAGGCGCCTCGTACTGATCGCGCAGATGCGAAATGCCTGCCCCGATCGGCGTCAGCGAAACATAACTGCTCGCAATCTCTTTGCGCCGCAGCTCGGGAACATGCGTCCCCTCGCGGTCGGTAAAGAACTGCTGAACCTGCGCGGTGATCCACGCCTGCGCCTGCGCAACGCTCGCACCCGGCTTGCGGCGTGCGATCATGTGCAGCCAGTACAAGCCGCCCGGCCCCAGCAGCGATCCATCCTGCTGCTGCATCACCGGCTGCTGCATCGTCAGCGGAAGCCACATGTCCGGCATCTCTTCATTCAGCTCCACGCCATAAAAACTCGCCGGCATCACGCCGACCACCGTAAACAGCGTGCCGTTGATGGTCAGCGTCCGTCCCAGAATCGCGGGATCGGAAGACAGCGACTGCTGCCAGTACCGGTGGCTGATCACCGCCACCGCATTGCGCCCCGGCGCCGCGCTATCGTTCGGTTGGATCGCCCTGCCGAGCATCGGTTCCACACCCAGAACGTTGAAGAATGTCCCGGAGACCAGGCCGGTCTCCGCCAGCGTGGCCGCTCCGCTTTCGCCGCCTCCACGCCGCACGCTCACCTGCACGGGAAAGCTGCCGAATGCCGCCACACCTGCAAATGGCGGATGCTCCCGCTCGATCCGCTTGTAGAAGTCGTAGGTAAACATGTCGACCGCGCCCGGATTCAACGAGCCCAGTCTGCCTCCGCCGCTCGCCTTGCCGAACGAAACCAGTTGTTGTGGTGCAGATACCGGCAGCGACTTCAGCAGCAGGTCGTTGATCAGCGTAAAGATCGCGGTATTCGCGCCGATCCCCAGCGCCAGCGACAGGATCGCGACCAGCGAAAATCCCGGCGACTTCAAAAGTTGCCGTACACCAAACCGCACATCCTGCCCCAGCGACTCCACGGTGGATTCCCAACCAGCCGACCAGATGCGATGCCTGACCACACCCGCGCTTCCCATCTCCACCCGCACGGCACGCTCCGCATCGTTGCGGTCCATCCCGCGGCGCATCTTCTCCTCCACGGCAGCGTGGAAATACCCTTGCAGTTCCTCATCGATCTCGTGGTTGCGCTGCTCTTTACCGAAAAGCGCTCGCGTTCCGCTCACCAGACTTCGCAATATGGACATCCCACTCTCCGGCTTCCTCTGGATCGTCTAGAGGTACGCTACGCTCCTCTTGATTGTCAAGAGGAAGCGCCAAGCTACGCCATCCACTCGACCAGCTCGCGTTGACAAAGCCCAGACCCCCTCGGAAAATCAAAGAGTCAGGCCATACCGCCATTAAGGCAAAAATCCCTTTGCAGACACTTACCCAAACCGATCTCGCCGGCCTCCCTCTGCTCGCACGCGGCAAAGTACGCGACCTCTATGCTGTCGGCGAATCCTTGCTGCTCATCGCCACGGATCGCATCTCCGCCTTCGATCACGTGCTCGCCACCGGCATCCCCGGCAAGGGCAAGATCCTCACCCAGCTCTCGCTCTTCTGGTTCCAGTTGCTGCGCGACGTCGTGCCCAACCACCTCATCACCGCCGACGTGGCGCAATACCCCAGCGCCCTGCGGCCCTACGCCAACCAGCTCACGGGCCGCTCCATGCTGGTCAAACGCGCGCAGATGTTTCCCGTCGAATGCGTCGTGCGCGGCTATCTCTCCGGCTCCGGTTGGAAGGATTACAAGGCCACCGGCGCTGTCTGCGGCATCTCGCTGCCCAAGGGCCTGCGCGAGTCCGACAAGCTGCCCCAGTCGCTCTTCACGCCGGCATCGAAGAGCCTCGGCGGCGAGCACGACGAAAACATCTCCTTCTCCGAAATGACCACGCGCATCGGCGAGGCCGGCCGCGACCAAGCTGCAGGGCCTCAGCCTGGACATCTACAGCCGCGCCGCCACCTACGCCGCCCAGCGCGGCGTCATCCTCGCCGATACCAAGTTCGAGTTCGGCGTCACGCCAGACGGCATCGTGCTCGCCGATGAGGTCCTTACCCCAGACTCCTCCCGTTACTGGCCCGCCGACCAATACGCTCCCGGCGGACCGCAACCCTCGTTCGACAAACAGTTTGTGCGCGATTACCTGGAGCGCATCCAGTGGAACAAGCAGGCCCCCGCGCCCGCCCTGCCCGACGACATCGTGGCAAAAACGCAACGCAAGTACCTGGATGCTTACCGCCTCCTCACCGGCCACGAGCTCGATCTTGGCTGAGTTGGGATACGATTCCCGCATGCAGACGCTGACCCCACTGGACTGGACCATCCTGGCGGTTCTGGTCATCTCCACGGTGACAGCGTTCTTCCATGGCTTTCTGGTGGAGATCTGCTCCCTGATCGGGCTGGTCGCGGGCATCTTCCTGGCCGGCCACTATTACCAGCAGATCATCCCCTGGGTGCAGCATTTTGTGCACGAAGACGCCGCAGCCGCTGCTATCGCCTTTCTTTTCGTCGCATTCGGCGTTATGCTTGCCGCCGCAATCCTCGGCCGGGTGCTACGCTGGATACTCCACGGCCTGGGGTTGGGTTGGGCTGACCGCATTGCCGGGGGAGCCTTCGGTCTCGTCAAGGGATACATTGTGGTGGCATTGGGCGTCGCTGCCATGGCTGCGTTTTTTCCCCGCCAGCCGTGGTTCGACCAGTCGCAACTCGTGCCATACTTCTTTCCCGGGGCCCACGGAAGTGCTACTGTGCTGCCGCGGGACTTAGGCGTTAGAATTCAGTCCGGGTTGCACTCTCTTGAGGACGTTGCACGTCGCGAAGCATTGGGTCTGGGCCAGCATGACTGAACCAGCATGACTGAACGAAAGAGACCAGCGTTGAGCATTTTCCTGTAGGCGTAGAGCGGTCAACAGGAAAAATGCTCCAAGATTCGGTCCGTTAGCGAAGAAAGAGGATTCTGTGAAACGCGAGTTGGATAGCCTGGTCAGCCATATGCACGCCGGTGGTATTACCTACGACGAAGCCATCCGCGAGTTCAAGAAGCGGTTCATTCTGGAAGTGCTCGCCGCACACCGCGGCAACCAGTGCAAGGCCGCCAAGGAACTTGGCATGCACCGGAACACTCTGAGCCGCACCATCGCCGAGCTTCACATGGATCCCGCCCAGATCCGCAATGGCCTCAAGCGCCCGCCGCGTCCCGTGCGTCCATTACTTGAACAGCCAAACCAGGTGATGCGCCAGCAGGGCTGACATCGCGTCAGTCCCGCCCGGCATACGCCTATTTCGTCAGGAGCCGCCGGCCGCTTTGCCGAATTCTTCCATCGAGTCGCCCGCCCCGGCGGGCTATCGCGAATACCGCACCGCTCAGGGCCGCGTCGCCTGCCATCCCGGCCTGCGCTGGGATCAGTACGACGCTTACCTCTTCGACATCGACGGCACCCTGCTGCGCGATCCCGGCCGGGTCCACTACAACGCCTTCTCCAAGGCCTGCCTCGAGGTCCTTGGCCATCCGCTCTCGCTCGAACCCGTCACCGTCGCCGGCTCGACAGATCCTCGTATCCTGCGCGACGCCTTCGCTGCCGCGGGCATCGCCGACGCAACTTGGCGCCCGCATCAGCCGCGCCTGCTCGAAGCCATCTGCGCCACCGTCGAGCGCGACGCCGCCGGCATGCAGCTCGCCATCATGCCTGGTGTTGTCGACGCGCTCCGCCATCTCGCCGCAGCCGGCAAATGGCTCGGTGTCGCCACCGGCAACCTCGAATCCATCGGTTGGCTCAAGCTGGAACGTACTGGGCTGCGCGAGCATTTCACCTTCGGAGGTTTCAGCGATGCGCATGAGCGGCGCGCCGAAATGATCGCCGCAGCCGCCGCGCGAGCACGCGAACTCGCTGGCCAGGGCGCCTCGGTCGTCATCGTCGGCGATACGCCTTCGGATATCGCAGCCGCGCGCGCCAATGCCCTTCCGGTCATCGCCGTTGCCACCGGCCACTCGTCCTTCGATCGCCTCATGGAGCACACGCCGGAAATCTGCGCGGAAAACCTCAGCGCCATGCTGCTTGCCTCGGAAGCCGGCACGAAGAATGGTGTTGTGAAGGGCGATTTCGCATGAGCCGCCTGCTCCGTATCGCTGCATGCGCGCTCGTCCTCACTCTGGCCACGCACGCCCAGACACACGCCCAGCCCCCCGGACCATCCATGCCCACCCAGCACGACCGGCAAAACGCCACCAAGGCGTATCTCGCCGGAGCGCGCGCCATCGAGGATCGCGACACGCATGCAGCCTTCGACGCCTTCAGCAAAGCCGCCGCGCTTGACCCTACCAACCAGGACTATAAGAACGCGGTCAAGATTGCGAAGGCCCATTTCGTCACGGATCTCATCCAGCAGGCGGAAAAGGCTCGCATCCTCGGCAACAACGATGTCGTCCACGCGCGCCTCGCCGAAGCCCTCGCGGTCGATCCCACCAATCCCATCGTCACGCAGCACATGGGCGATATCGCAGAGCTCAGCGACACCCCGATCAAAACGGACGACATCACCTCCACCATCGCGGATGCCATTCGCCTCGAGCCCACCGCTGGCAAGCACAGCTTCCATGTGCGTGCCGATGGCGTGACCCTGCTGCGTCAGGTGCTCACCGCTTACGGCATTACGCCCAGCTTCGATTCCAGCGTCACTCCGAAGCCGGTCCGCTTCGACGTCGACAACGTGGATTTCCAGCAGGCGGAGCAACTGCTGCAGCTCGAGAGCGACACCTTCTTCGTCCCCCTCGATCCCCATCGTGTCCTTGTCGCCAAGGACACGAAACAGAATCGCCAGGAATTTGAGCGGCTCCTGCTGGAGACCTTCTATCTCCCCGGGCTCAACGCGCAGGAACTCACAGACGTCGGCAATCTCGCGCGCAATGTGCTCGAGGTCACACAGGTCGCCCCGAACCCGGGACAGAACACGCTCACCGTGCGCGGTCCGGAAGCAAAACTCGCGATGCTCAACCGGACGCTCAGAGGCCTGATGGATGGGCGCAGCCAGGTGCTGCTCGAGGTTCGCATCTATGAAATTACGCGCATGCGCACCGTCGACGTGGGCGTGCAGTTACCCCAGCAGTTCAATGCCTTCAACCTGAACTCGCAAATTCAGCAGGTCCTCAACGGCAACCAGAGCCTGATCCAGCAGATCGTCTCCAGCGGCCTCGCCAACGCGAATGATCTGGAGGCCATCGCTGCCATCCTGCTCGCCTCCGGCCAGATCTCGAGTTCGATCCTCAGCCAGCCCTTCGCCGTCTTCGGCGGCGGCCTCACCGCCACCGGCGTCACGCTCGGCACCCCGACGCTGAACCTCGCGCTCAACTCCAGCGACAGCCGTGCCATCGATCAGCTCCAGCTACACCTCCAGGATCAGCAGACGGGAGACGTCATGGTCGGAACGCACTATCCCATCATTCAGTCCAGCTACTCCAACCTCACCGGCAGCGGCGTCAATATCCCCGGATTGAACAGCGCCGGCGTCTCCAGCCAGCTCGCCGCCCTCGGCCTCAATACCTCCAGCCTCAACCAGCAGACCATCCCGCAGGTCCAATATGAAGACCTGGGCCTGCAATTGAAGGCCACGCCGTCTATCCATCGCGATCAATCCGTCTTCCTCAAACTCGATGTCAAACTTCAGGCCCTCGGCGGCACCTCCATCAACGACATTCCTGTCCTGACCAACCGCCAGTTCACCGCCGATCTCGATCTGAAGGACGGCGCAAGCGCGCTGGTCACCAGCAACCTCACTACCCAGGAGGCGAATGCCGTCAGCGGACTGCCCGGCCTCAGCGAGATTCCCGGCCTGCAATCCACTACGAACAAGAACGTGCAGAAGAGCTACGACGAGTTAGTCGTCCTCATCACCCCGCACGTGATCCGCCTGCCTCATCCCGGCGGCGCCAGCCAGGTCATGCTGATTCCCAGGCATCAGTGAATCGCTAAGGCAGCGGAAACATGCCGCGCCCTCCAATGAAGATGAACTCCGGCTGACCATCGCCCGATTGGACGACGGCGCACGCCGCAGGCGTGCATGCACATCTTCCAACTGTGCTCGTGCGTCCTGCCCTACTTTGCTGCGCCCTGCGACAGATCGTAATCGACAATCTTCTTCAACTGGTCGTATGGAAATCCGCCCAGTGGCAACATGCGCCCGTTCACAAACAACGTCGGCGTCTGATTCACTCCAACCTCGTCGCCAACCTTGAGCGATGCGTCCACTGCCGCTTTCGTCGAAGGATCCGCCACGCACGCCGTCACCTTCGCCTCGTCCACGCCGGCGGCCTTCACCGCGGAGGCGAGCGCCTGTGCCGAGGCTCCCGGCGTTAGCTGCGCCTGGTTTGCGTATACCGCATCGGTGTACTTAAAGAACGCATCGTTCCCCCCGATCTTCGCCACACACACGCCGTTCTCCGCCGCCTTCTCTGCCTCGCTGTGAATAGTGCGCAGCGGGAAGACCTGCGAGACGAAATGCGCCTGCGGGTAGTCCTTCAGCAGCTGGTCCACCGTAGGCTGCGCTTCCTTGCAGTGCGGGCATTGGAAGTCGGAGAACTCCACTAGCTGCAGCGGCGCATTCGCCGGCCCGCGCGACGGTCCCTTTGCATCCCGCTCCAGAATCTCCCGGTAATTGTCGAAGGGACGCGCTCCGAAGGGCAGAATCTCGTCGTTCGCGATCAGATGCTTCCCGTCGGGAAGCGTCAGGAAGCTCAGCACGGAGGGTTGCGTCTGCTGCGATCCCTTCTCTTCCACCAGCACCGTCACCCGGCTGATTCCCTGTACCTGCGTCGGCTGGATCGCCTGCACCTGGGCGATGCGGCTCGCGTCATAACCCCAGCTTGCGCGCAGGAATGCTGCCACTGTCTCCTTGGCGGGCGACGCCGCGGTAAAGTTCGCCGGATCAGGCGGCGGCATCGGCTGTAGTTGAGCAGGAGGAGCCGACGGTGTTGGAGATTGAGCTGGGGCCCCACTCTGCGGCGCCGGAGCGTCGGGCGGATTAGCCTGCGAGAAAGCCGGAATCGCCACTATAAAGGTTACAGAAAGCAGCCCTGCGATCAGGTGGCTGCGCAAACGCATAGTCATTGAATTTCTTCTCCAAACCGTCCGAAACTTAAACCTGTACTTTAACTGCAATCGGAAACCGCCGTCCGTTCCCAAACGACTTCGCCGTCACCTTCAGCACCGGCGCTGCCTGCTGCCTCTTGTACTCGCTCTGCTCAATCAGCTTCACGACCTTCTGCACCAGCCGAAGATCCAGCCCTTGCTGATCGGCAATCGCCTGCATCGGCATGTACCGCTCCACATACGCCTCCACCAGCGGATCGAGGACGTCATACGGTGGAAGCGAATCCGTATCGAGCTGCCCCGGCCGCAGTTCGGCAGACGGTGGCTTCTCGAGAATCGCGTGCGGAATCACCTCCCGCTCCCGGTTCACATAGCGCGACAGCGCATACACCCGCGTCTTCACCAGGTCTCCGATCACCGCCAGCGCTCCCACCATGTCGCCGTAGAGCGTGCAGTAGCCCACCGCCATCTCCGACTTGTTGCCCGTGGTCAGTACCAGCGCGCCCAGCTTGTTCGACAGCGCCATCAGCAGCGTTCCGCGAATGCGTGACTGGATGTTCTCCTCGGTCAAATCCGGTGCGCGCCCCTTGAACAGCGGCGCCAGCTCCTCCGTGAATTGACTGAAGATGCCGTCGATCTGGATGGTCTCGTACGCAATGCCAAGATTGCCGGCCAGCGCGCGGCTGTCATCGATCGATCCCCGCGACGAGTAAGGACTCGGCATCCCCACTCCGATCACGTTCTCTTTCCCTAGCGCATCCACGGCAATCGCCGCCACCAGCGCCGAATCGATGCCGCCGCTTAGACCGATCAGCGCCTGGCTGAAGCCGCATTTGCGGATGTAATCGCGCGTGCCCAGCACCAGGGCCTCATAGGTCGCTGCCTCATCGCCCTCGACGGTGCGATGGAGATCGCCCGTACCCGCGGCCGTATCCACCATCACCAGGTCTTCGGCAAACGAGCGCCCCTGCGCGATGATCTCGCCGCGCGCGTTCAGCGCCAGGCTCGTGCCATCGAAGACCAGGCTGTCATTTCCGCCCGCCTGGTTCACCATCAGGATCGGCAGCTTGTGATGCCGCGCCGCTGCCGCCAGCATCTCCGCGCGCTGTTCCCGCTTGCCCTGCCAGAAGGGAGAGGACGAGATGTTCAGGATGAGCGTAGCGCCTTGGCGCACCTGCTCTTCCACCGGATCGACCTTGTACAGCCGCTGTTTCCAGTAGCCCTTGTCGTTCCAGGCGTCCTCGCAGATGGTGAGCGCCACCACTTCGTTGCCGATCTTCACCACTTGCTGCTGAGCAGCGGCTGCGAAGTACCGCTGTTCATCGAAGACGTCGTAAAACGGCAGCAGCATCTTGCGTTGAGTAAACGTGATCTCGCCGTTCTGCATCAGCACGGCGGCGTTGCTCACACGCTTGCCCGATCCCGGCGGCGATGGCACCAGCGTGCCGCAGATCACCGCAATCGACCTGCCCGTGGTCGCCTCGCGCGCAATCTCCACCGCAGCTTCACCCGCCAGTTTCACGAATGAGGGCTTCTCCACAAAGTCGCCCGTCGGGTAACCGCAGACGCACAACTCGGGAAAGATCACCAGATCTGCGCCACGGCTCTCCGCATCGCGCACGTTCTGCAGAATTCGTGCTGTGTTCCCTCGAAAATCCGCAACCGTCGGATCGATCTGCGCCAGCGCAATCTTCACTGTTTCAGTGTATCGGAGAACGCAATGCAAAAAAGCCAGCCCCTTTGGCTGGCTTTATCTGCATCTTGAAATGACTATCTACGTTCCCGTGCCGGTGACAACCACTCCGACTGTGCGGACCAGGATCTTGATATCCAGCCACAGGCTCCAATTTTCGATGTAAGCCGTGTCCAGTGAAATGTAGCTGTCAAAGGAAGGATCCTGACGCGCCTGCACCTGCCACAGACCGGTAATACCGGGCACCACATCCAGCCGGCGCAGGTGGTTCAGCTCGTAGCGCTTCACCTCGCTGGCAATCGGCGGCCGCGGTCCCACCAGGCTCATATCGCCACGCAGCACATTCACCAGCTGCGGCAGCTCATCCAGCGAATACTTCCGCAGGATCCGGCCTATGCGTGTGATGCGCGGATCGTTGGTGATCTTGAACAGCACCGAGTCGCGCTCATTCATATGCAGGACCTCGGTCCTGCGTCTCTCCGCATCGCGCACCATGGTGCGGAACTTGATGCAGGGGAAGACGCGGCCCTTTTTCCCGATGCGCTCTGATGCATAAAAGATTGGTCCCGGACTGTCCGAGCGCACTGCAATGGCGAGCGCCGCAAGCACCGGCGACAACAGCACCAGCGCCACGCTCGAGGCGGCAATGTCGAGCAGGCGTTTCAGCACCATTCGCAGCACCGGCACCTCGCCGCGATGCAGCGGAATCGTCGGAAACTGCCCGATGTATTCAATCGGACTGTTCCAGGCCAGGCCGTCGTAGAGGTCTGGCACCACCCGGATATCGATGCCGGCTTCGCGCGCCTGATGCACCAGGCGCTTCACCAGCACCCGTTCGCACGGAGCTGAAAGAAAGATCTCGTCGACAAAGTGCTTGCGCGCCAGCTCGAGAGCCTCATCGACTGTTCCCAACACATCCGCGCAGTCGCCCCCAGTTTCGGCATCGTTACCCGGCACATGGACAAATCCCTTGAAGGTGTAGCCAAGATGACGAAGGCTCTCGATGTGATGGCGCAGCGCCTGACCGACGCGTCCCGTACCCACAACAAGAATATTGCGCGTCTCCATGCCGCGGTCGTAGCGGCGATAGACCACCGCGCGCAGGATCAGCCGCCGCGCACTCAGCAGCACCGCGGTGAAAATAACCGTCAGCACCACAACGCCGCGCGACACCGCCTCGCCGCGCGCAATGTACAAAGCGCCGGCCAGCAGCAGGCCCGCAGTGAAGCAGGCTTGCAGGGTCAATCGCTGATCGTGCAGGGTGTTGCGCAACTGAATGGGCGCGTAAAGACGCAGTCGCCGGCTCACCAGAATCAGCGCCAGGATGAACCAGCAGAGAAAGAAAATCGACAGCCATGGATTGTTGCTCAACATGGACTGGTTCTGAATGACGGAGTCGTCCGCAATATAATTTCCGACATAGACGCGGACTGCCAATGCCGCCGCCGTCAGCACGCACAACGTGTCGCACAACGCCCAGAGCACCGAAACCCGGAAGGAATGCGACCATATTCCGGACCGGACGCTGGCTGTTGCACCGCTGCTGCCGGCCGAACCGAAGCCAACAGGCTGAGATCCGGAATGGCTTCGCTCCGTAGTTTGAATGCGAATGCGGGGGACTAAATCAGGGGTGCTCATCGGGGGAACCTAGGTACTCCTGTGAAGCAGCTGGATTGTGGGGATTTACCCATTCGATGCAGCTCTGCCTCGATGGGATTGCCCGTTGCGCCAGATGTGAGTCGTGCAATTCGGAACACAAAGCGGGCGCCGGCGAAAGTTTCGCTCCATACTGCGCTCAGTACGCCCGGTTCCATTCTTCGTCGCTCCTCATCAACCCTTGCAGCGCGTGGTGGCCTGTAGAGAAGCTGTGCCGGGAGCCCAGCGCACAGCTTTAAACAAGCCGAGTCTAGCATTGTGATGGCCCAGGAGTTTGTACAACGCGCGAATTGTGTGATTCCTCAATCGCGCAATTTGTTCACAAATTACCAGGGAAAAATCGCCAGATCGCCAAGATTGATTCACTTTGACGCTCTGCGATTACCCTGCTCTAACCTTCACATCGCTTTGGGAAGTGTGCAACTAGTTCCTTGAGGATTTCCACACTTGCTCATGACACTTCTGAGTCATTGCGGGCGATCGAAAGTTTACACACGAGGCAGAACGAGCGAATCCAGCTCCAGAAACTGCTGCAGAATCTCATCGTTGCTCTGCTTCATCTCCTCCATCGTTCCGAAGAAGAGAACCTTTCCCTGATGCAGGAACACCACATGGTCGGCTAGCCGCTCGGCAAAACGCATATCGTGCGTTACCACGACGCTGGTCAGCAGCAATTGCGTCTTCAACTTCTGAATCAGATCGCCCAGCAGACGCCCGATCAGCGGATCCACCATCGTCGTCGGTTCGTCGTACAGAATCGCCTGCGGCTGCGCCGCCATCGCGCGCGCAATCGCCACCGAGCGCTTCATTCCCGTCGACAGGTCCGACGGCAGCAGGTGCGACTCGCCGGTCACTCCAACCATCTCCAGCAGACCGCTTACGATCTTCTGAATCTGATCTTCCGCAAGTTCTTTGCGCTCGCGCAGTGGAAAGGCGACGTTCTCTCCGACACTCAGTGAATCGAAGAGCGCTCCGCTCTGAAACACCATCGTGACCTTCTTGCGCACCTCTTCCATCTGCTGATCGTTGAAACCGGTGATGTCCTCGCCCGCCACCAGGATCCGTCCCTTGTCCGGCTTCAGAAAACCCATGATCTGCTGCAGCGATACAGACTTCCCTACTCCGGAACGGCCCAGGATACAGAGCGTCTCCCCGGCCATCACCTCGAAGTTCACATCGTCCAGCACATGCAGATCGCCGAACGACTTCGAGACGTGATCGAAGACGATATAAGGAACCGGTTTCGCGGGCGTCTCGGGCGCAGCGCCGTTCTCCTGCGCCTCGCGCACCTCGTCGCGGATCAGCTCTACCGGAATCTCCAGCGGTGTGTCATCCACCGGCGGCAACGGAACCGCTTCCCCGTCCT
This sequence comes from uncultured Acidobacteriaceae bacterium, assembly GCA_963815025.1. Lineage (GTDB taxonomy): Bacteria > Acidobacteriota > Terriglobia > Terriglobales > Acidobacteriaceae > KBS-83. The sequence goes on from CAWFFD010000004.1 coordinate 1,695,128, forward strand.
CAGGCGCAGCATCGCGCAGCAGAGTTCGCTCGACCGCACTCTCGCCGTCCGCATCTCGCCCTTTCGGGTCGGCGCTATCTCGGGTCTGGTCGTCGCTCATGCTCATAGCATAGGGGCTGAAGCATTTTTCCTGTCCGGCTCGACAAACAAAGATTCATCCCGCGTGGCCTTTCCGTAAACAAAGGCCACAAAATAATCGCTCATCAATGCTCGCCGGTGCACCTTCAGGAAAATTGCTTTCCTGCAAGCAGTGCCGCGGCAAGCGCTAGATCCTCCGGCGTGTTGCAGTTCATGAATTGCCAGTGCACGGGCCGCGTCGAGCGCCACGCGCCGGTCGCGGCAACTCTCTCTGCGTCAAAACAATCCAGCCCGCCAGAGTCGATCCTGCTTGCCGCCCGCTCTACGGCCCGCTTCACCTTGTAGTCGCCTGACTCCAGAGCCTCGGTCACTCCCGTAAGCAACTCGCGCCGGTAGACTGCGCACAACGGTTGCAACTCGCTCCCGAGCCGCGGAATCGTCGCGATCGCTCCCGTGGTTGCGGCGCGCTCGAGCATCCAGAACAAAAACTCCGTCTCCAGCAGCGGCAGATCGACCCCCAGCATGAGCACCAGCGCGGCCTCACTCTTGGCCAGTGCCGTTTCCATCCCGCTCAGTGGACCGCAATCCGGATGCGCATCGTGCAGAACCTCGGCATCAGCATCTGCGACAGGCGCACGCAGCCCCGCTACGCGTGCCCGCAGGCCCAGCGTCCGCAGTTTGTCCAGCATGATTTCGAGCAACGGTCGCCCGGCCAGCGCAACACCGGCCTTCTCGCATCCCATCCGCACGCTCCGGCCACCCGCCAGCACCCAGCCTTCCGCATCCATCGCGCTCAACCGCCCAGCAGTTCCAGCATGCGAATGATCGACTCGATGCCGCGATGAAAATTCGCAATGTGAAACTTCTCGTTCGGCGCATGCAGATTATCGTCCGGCAGTCCGAAGCCCATCATTACCGCGGGAATCTTCAGGTGCCGTTCGATGTCGCCCACAATCGGAATAGACCCGCCGCCACGTACGAAGACCGTCTCCTTGCCGAAGACCTCCCGCATGGCTGCTTCGGCCGCGCTCACATAAGGATTGTCCGTCCGCACCACCAGCGGATCGGCGGAGTGGATCATCCGCACTTCCACCGTCACACCTTTCGGCGTCAGCGATTCCACATACGCCTTGTACTGCGCAAAAGCCCGCTTCGGCGTCATCGCCGGCACCAGCCGCATCGATACCTTCGCCGTCGCGCGCGCTGGAATCACCGTCTTCGCTCCCACGCCTATAAAGCCGCCCGGCATCCCATGCACATCCAGCGTCGGCCGCGCCCACGTCCGCTCCAGAACCGAGTAACCCGCTTCGCCCGTCAGCACCGGCGAGCCCACCTCTGTCTTGCGGTATTGTTCTTCGTCGAACGGCAGCCGTTTCCACGCCGCCTTCTCCTCCGCCGACGGCGCTTCCACATCGTCATAGAAGCCCGGAATCAGAATCTTTCCTTCACGGTCTTTTAATTCCGCGATGATCTGCGCCAGCGCCACGAAAGGATTCGGCGCGGCGCCCCCATACATCCCCGAATGCAGATCCACCTTCGCGCCACGCACCTCGATCTCGGTGTAGATCATGCCGCGCAGCCCCACGCACAACGTCGGCAGCTCCGGTGCGAACATCTCGGTATCCGACACCAGCGCGAAGTCGGCCTTCAACTCCTCGGGATGTTCGCGCACAAAGTTGGCAATCCCCTCGCCGCCAACCTCCTCTTCGCCCTCTAGAATCACCCGCACATTCACCGGCAGCTTGCCGCCGCCCGCCCCCTCCTTGCTGCTTTGAAACAACGACTCCAGCGCCTTCAAATGCATATACATCTGGCCTTTGTCGTCCACCGCGCCGCGCGCATACAGGTTGCCGTCACGCTCCGTCGGCTCAAAGGGTGGCGTCAGCCACTCATCCAGCGGATCGGGCGGCTGCACATCGTAGTGCCCATAGCACAGCACCGTCGGCTTTCCGGAGGCATGCAGGCAATCTCCGTAGACCAGCGGATGCCCCGCCGCTCCACCGTGCGCGGTTTCGATCAGCCGCACATGCTGGAGCCCGATCCGTTTCATCTCCGCGGCCAGTGTCTCCGCTGCACGCCGCGTATCGGCGTTGTGTTCCGGCAGCGTGGAAATGCTGGGAATCCGCAACAGATTCTTCAGTTCATCCAGAAATCGCGCCTGATTCGCCCGCGCATACTCAACCGCCGCCATGCCATCTCTCCCCTGCGAAGTTTGGTTGAACTCTTGTTTCGTTGCCGCTATTGCCCTGCCTTCGGCTCCCCGCCCGCATTCCACCTGGGCACGAAGTCGCTGTCCGCCAGCCAGCGCACCGGCGTCACCAGAGACTGAATCGCCGCCGTCATAAACGGCAGATCCAGATGCTGGAGGTCGTCATCCGGCTGATGATACGTAGGAACGGTGCCCCACCCCGCGGCCGTATGCGCCACCACGCCCTTCAGTGCCAGCGCGTAATTGTCCGAGCGCTCGAAAAACTTCTGCTCGGGATACGGGTCCGGCCCCAGCAGCGCCCCGTGCTCCTTCAGCGCCGGCCCCAGGTTCGATCGCTCCCAGCCGGTCAGCAACAACACGCCCTTGGGCATCTTCGGATCCTGGTTGCCGATCATCTCGAACTCGAGATTCGCCACCAGATCCTTCAGCGGCACCGGAGGGTGCTCGCCGAAATAGGTCGATCCCAGTTCGCCCGCCTCTTCGCTGCCGTAACAGACGAACAGAATGCTGCGCCGCAGCGGTGGCCCGCTGGCCAGCGCATGCGCCAGCTCCAGCACCGCGGTTGTGCCTGCTGCATCGTCGTTCGCACCGTTGTAGATCCCGTCGCCGTTCACCTGCGGTCTCATCCCCAGGTGATCCAGGTGCGCCGTCAGCAGAATCGTCCCCGCCTTCGGGTCGCTTCCCGGCAGGTAGCCGATCGCGTTATAGGTAAAGCGCGGCGCAGTCTGCGGCACAGAATGGACCGTCAGCGAGACCGTCTCGGCATCCTTGAGTGGGGCAAGCTTCGCCATCGCAGCCGGTGTCAGCGCCGCAAGCGTCACGGCGTGATGCTCCGGTGGCCCATCCTCCAACCGCATGGAAATCCGCGCCTTCCCGCCCAGCATCGTCAGGAACTTCTGGGTCGCCGCGTCTTCCTGGACCAGCACCACGGCCACGCCTGCGCGGAATAGCGGCCTCACCATCTGCATCGCAGGCTTGTCCGCCGGCACATGCTCCAGCAGCACAACTGTCCCCCGCGCCACCTTGGCCTGCTGCACATCCTTCGCATCGACATGAAGCAGCGGCCCGCTCGCTGACTGCCCACTCGCGACCATCAGGTGGAAGTCGCTGCCCTCCGCCAGCGTCCCGCCTCCCGCCGTGATCGTCGCATGCCCATCCAGAACCGGCTGCACCACCGCCGCCCTCTGGATATAGCCCGTCATCCCCGGCGCGGTCTTCAGCCCATAGCCCAGAAACTCGCTCGCCACATAGGTCGCCGTCACTTCCTCGTCGTGCGTCGCGCTTCCCCGCCCCTGCATGGCGTCGCTGGCCAGAAACTCCTCATGCGCTTGTACCCACTCCGGCTTGACCGTCCAATGGCTTGCACTCTGGGCCACAGCGGCCCGCGCAGCCATCAGCAACACCGCGCTGCAAACCACCCATTTCCAACGTCCTAGGGGCACACTTCCTCCACCCGTCGGGATCCCGTGGCGTGAACTGAAGATAGGGATCGCTCGGTGTTTTCTTTCCGAGCGATGATAGCCGAGACTGCGTCTGGTATCAGGAGTGGAATCGTTGGGGTATCGGGAAGACGTATCGGGAAGACTTGGCTGGCTCGCTGACGGATGCTAATACCGCGTAACCGCCGGATCCACATCCCGCGACCAGGCATCGATCCCGCCCCGCAGCGACTGCGCCTGCTCAAATCCCTGGGTGCGCAGCCAGTTCGCCACGTTCAGCGACCGTATCCCGTGGTGGCAGATCACGATGATCCGTCCATCGGGGTCCAGTTCGTGGAACGCCCGCGACGGCACGTCGCCCATGGGCATCGAGTGCGCCCCGGGAAAGCCTGCCGCACTTGTCTCCCACGGCTCGCGTACATCCAGCAGGAATGGCTGATCCTGGGCCGCTAACATCGTCTGCAGCTCCGCTGGAGCGACTTCGAGGTCTAACATAGATAAATAAGAAGATGTATTCGCCGCGCCAGGGGTTTGACACTTTCGGGAATGCCGCGCCAAATACGGTATTCCAAGGGTAACTAACCGGACAGACAGCATGGTACAAACAAGATAACGTTCCTTAGAAATTTTGAAGTATAGAGAAGAGAGCAGTAAGTAATGGCAGGTGAAAAAGTACTGATCGTCGAAGACGAGCTCCACGCACTCATGGGGCTGGCGGAACTTGTTTCCGGGTGGGGATATCGCACGGAAACCGCGCGCGACGGCGCCGAAGCGTTAGACAAAGTGATGGCCTGGCAGCCCGGCATCATTGTCACCGACATGAAGATGCCCCGCATGGACGGCATCGAGCTGCTGAACCGCCTCGGCGAGCTTCCCGACAAGCAGTGTGTCATCCTGCTCACCGCGCAGGGCTCCATCGATCGCGCCGTCGAGGCCATGAAGCTCGGCGCCTATGACTTCATCCAGAAGCCGGTCGATCCCACCCGCCTGAAGATGATCCTCGCCAACGCTTCGCGGCAGCGCGATACCGAGCAGGAACTCGACCTCACCCGCCGCAAGCTGCGCGAAAAAGGTGTCCTCGGTTCGCTGGTCGGCGCTTCCAAGAAGATGCAGGATATCTTCGCGCTCATCGAGCGGGTCGCCCCCAGCAACGTATCCGTGCTCATCACCGGCGAAAGCGGCACCGGAAAAGAGCTCGTCGCCCGCACCCTCCACGAGCTCAGCCCGCGCAAGCCAAAGCCCTTCGTCCCCGTCAACTGCGCCGCCATCCCGGAGACGCTGATCGAAGCCGAGATCTTCGGCTACGAAAAAGGCGCCTTCACCGGCGCTATCGAGCGCAGCCCGGGCTGCTTTGAGCTGGCAGAGGAAGGCACCCTGCTGCTCGACGAGATTGGCGAGATGCCCATCGGCACCCAGGCCAAGCTGCTGCGCGTGATCGAGGAAAAGCGCCTCCGCCGCCTGGGCTCGAAGATGGAGAAGCCCATCAACGTCCGCGTCCTTGCCGCAACCAACAAGAATCCCCATGAGGCCGTCGACGATGGCCACCTGCGCGCCGATCTCTTCTACCGTCTCAATGTCTTCAACATCCATATGCCACCGTTGCGGGAGCATAAGGAAGACATCCCTGCCATTCTCGAGTCCATCCTCGCGGACATGAACGAGAAGCACGAGCGCACCGTCACCGGTGTCGATAAAGAGATGCTTGCCCGCCTCATGAGCCACGACTGGCCGGGCAACGTCCGTGAGCTCCGCAACACTATCGAGCGCGCGGTCATCCTCTGCGGGGAGGGCCAGCTTGAATCCCGCCATCTGCCCCCGGGCTTTGGCGAACGTGTCATGCGCCCCGGCGCAGACGATGGCGCCAACGCCAACTCCGTCCAGGTCGAGGTCGGCGCCACCGTGGACGAGGCCGAGCGGCTGCTTATCCTCAAGACCCTCGAATCCACGCGCAACAACAAGACCCGTGCGGCGGAGATCCTGGGCATCAGCCTCAAGACACTGCACAACAAGCTCAAGGAGTACGGCAGCGCCTCCTTCGCCTCCGCCGAAAGTGTTGAGGAGCGCGTCTAGAGCATTTTTCCTGCGGGATTGGAGCAGGCACAGACACTGTAACGTGAGATACGCTTCCCCACGCCGTCGTTCTCTCAGGGCACTGCGGCACCAGGACGATCTCTCCACATTCCGTTCTCTGCGCTTTGCTCTGGCACGGCGGTTGTATTGCCTTTGTGGTATTTCCAGGACTACAAACCGCTTAGAGCATGGTTACTGTTGCTGATGTGGAGCGGCGGACAAACGCGTATGCGGCCTTTCGTTCACGGACGGACGGGTCTCTGCTTCCCAACAGCATTAAGAAAACGCTTTCGGTTCTCCGTTTCAGACGCGCCCCGCAGGAAAAACTACTCAAACTCGCCAACCCCCGAGGCTGAGTTTCCTGTTTCAGTGGGCGCGGCCTCAACGGATACCATAGGCTACCCCGTTTTCAAAATGGGTGTAGCCGTTGAGAGGAGTTCGACGCAGCCTTTCCGTCAGGAAACGCTGCCCGTCATCATTCGTCGGCCTGAATGCTTATTGGTGAAGACGGTATAGCCCCCATGCGTCTGAAGACAAAACTTGTTCTCGCCATTACCGGACTTGTCTTTCTGGTCGTGACGGTTTTGTCCTGGCTCTTCCTGGAACAACTCCTCGCCCAGCGCATCAGCCAGTCCTACGCCGCCAACGACATGGTGGCCCACCAAGTGCTTTACTACACGCGTCTCGCGGTCAACAACGGACTGCAAGGCAAGCAGTTTGATCCCAATGATCCCGCAGCCTTGCGCGCTGCCGTCCTGGACGCCCTGCAGCACGACCAGGGCCTCAATGAGCAGCTCATCGCGGTCAACAGCTACTCGCCCACCGTCTACGACGTCTCCATCGCCGACAGCGACAACCGCGCATTGTTGAGTACTGACCCCACCCAGGACAACGTCAAGCTCCCGCAGCGCGAAAACTATGACCGCCTGCTGCATGGCGGCGTCATTACGACTGTCCGCACGTTCTTCGGTCCGCCCCGCACCTATAACATCGTCCTTCTGCTGGAGCGGGCAAATCAACCCTTTCTCAGCGTGCAGGTGGGCATCCGCACCACCTTCCTTCGCACTGTCTTTGCCCCCTGGATATGGGCTTCTCTCACCTTCACTGGCCTTGCCATCCTTTCCTCTTTGCTCGTTTCCGCCCTGCTTGCAAACCTGGCCCTCCAACCCATCGAGCAGATCAGCCTGCGCCTCGATACCCTGGAGCAGGCAGAATTCGAGCAGGATGCATTCGACAATGGACCGCCGGTGCCCGCCGAGCTGCCGCCGCCGTCTAAAGAGAGCCCCGCGTGGATGCGTCCCGCCACGCTTATCCGTCCTTCCAGTGAAGACACGGTGGTCCGCGTCTCCGACAAGATTGAGCGCATCGGCCGCCGCATGCGCAACGTCGAGGAAGTCTTCTCCGCCCTCAAGGAGAACCTCGACTCGATCATGGCGAACCTGCAGGATGGCATCCTGCTGTTCACGGCGGAGGGCCGCGCCGCTCTGGTCTCCGATTCGGTTGAGCGCTTCCTTGGCCTTCCCCGCACCCGGCTCTTTGGCGGCAGCGTGAACAGCATTTTCACCCTGGAAACCAAGCTCGGCCGCCTGGTGCGCGACGCCTTTGAAAATGGTCACAGCCTGGATCAGGAGGAGGTCGAGACCGACACCGGGCGCCGCGTACAGGTCTCGCTCGATTTTGTCGTGGACCAGGATTCCGCACCGGGCGCCTCGCTCGGTGCCCTGCTCACTCTCCACGATCTGGAATCCGTCCGCGAGCTGGAGAGCGAGCTCGAACTCTCCCGCCGCCTCGCCGCCATCGGCCGCCTTACCGCCGGGGTCGGCCATGAGGTCAAGAACCCCATCAACGCCATCGTCGTCCACCTGGAGCTGCTCCGAAACAAGCTCTCCGGTCCCGATTCGCGCGCCATGCGCCATCTCGAGATCATCGAAAGTGAGATTCAGCGTCTGGACCGCGTCGTTCAGACGCTGGTCGACTTCTCCCGGCCGGTCGAGCTGCAGCTCAAGGAACAGGACCTCCGCCGCATCGTCTCCGGCGTCCTGATGCTGGCCTCTGCCGAGCTCGAAACCCACAACGTCCGCGTTTCCAGCCACATGCCGGATCGGCCCCTGATCACCAAAGTGGATGCGGACCTTATCAAGCAGGCAATCCTGAACGTCGTCCTGAATGGCGCTCAGGCTATGTCCCAGGGCGGCGAGCTGCACGTCACCCTGCGCGAGGAAGGCCGGATGGCGGCCATCGAAATTGCCGACAGCGGCAGCGGCATTCCGGATGATATACGCGCCAAGATCTTCGATCTGTATTTCACCACCCGCAAAGACGGAAGTGGTATTGGCCTGGCGATGACTTACCGTATCATGCAGCTACATAGCGGCAGCATTGACGTACAATCAAAACAAAATATAGGTAGTACGTTTACTTTGAAACTTCCTCTGCTGGCTTCAGCGGAGGGCAAACTGCGCGGTTCTCAGTTGGATACAACAAACTCGGCTCCGGCCTTCACTTCCGAAGGGTCCGGCCTATGAGTTGGCATCGATTCAGATTGCCATCCGTGGCCGTTGCGCTGTTACTCCCAGCGTTAGCCGGCTGTGCGTATCTTCAGAAGAGTTCACCCGCCCCCGTCCCCATTCTCGTCCAGGCTCCTGCTTCGCAGTTGCCGCCACCCATCGCCCCGCTGTACTCGGAGATGAGTCAGAGCGATCCCGCACTGCCATTTCTGCCTGAGCCTCCCGTCCCGGGTGCGCAGCCCACTCCGCCGCCGGCGTCGGTCATTGTGGATACAACAAAGAAGACCCGCCGCCGCCGCGATCGCAAGGGTGAATTAGAACTGGCAGCCGACCGTGAGGTTCGCGAACGGGAAGCTAAGGAAAGGGCGGCCGAAATCACGGACGTCAGTGTTCCGCCAGAGGGCCAGAACGTGAAGGTGACCGCGCCCACACCCAGCGGTGACAGCTCCACATCGACCCCCATCGGGCAGCTCACCGCGGGCCCCACACAGGACACCAGCGGATCACGCCAGCAGGCGGCCACGCTCATTGATTCCACGCAGCGCGGCGTCAATTCCCTGCGCAATCTCAACGGCGATCAGAACAAAACCGTCGCCCAGATACGCAGCTTCCTCGATCAGGCAGAGCGCGCCTTGACCAACGGCGATGTCGATGGCGCTCACACCCTTGCCACCAAAGCCAAGACGCTGCTGGACGAACTCACCGGCGCCAGCTAGAACATTTTTCCTGATGCTGTGCGGTAGCGGAGAGCATCTCGGCGTGGCCTTTCCTTAATGAAAGCCCACATAAGCTTCTGCCGGCCGCTCTAGACCTACAGGGAAAATGCTCTAGTCAGGGATCAGGATGAATCCTGATCGCCCGCCGTGTTCTTACCGCTCTCCCCACTTCAGCTTCTGCCGCAGCACATCGAAGAACCCCTCGGTCCGCAGCCGCATCAGTTGCACCGTGTGCTCGGACCGGATGCAGCGCAGGTTATCTCCCACCTGCACCTCGATCGCCTCCTGCCCATCTACCGTCAAATAGGTCTGGTCCGGCACTCCGGTCACGCTCAGGTTGATCTCCGCATCGCCGCGCACCACCATGGGCCGGATGGTCAGCAGGTGGGGACAGATCGGCGTCACGATCATCGCATCCACATCCGGGGCCATGATCGGTCCGTTCGCCGCCAGGCTGTAGGCTGTCGATCCGGTCGGCGTCGCCACGATCACGCCATCCGCGCGAAACGATATCGCCAGTTGCTCGCCCAGCAGCACGCGAAACTCGCCCATGCGCGCGATCGCGCCCTTCGACACCACAATGTCGTTCAGCGCCTCGTAGGACCGGAACAACTGGCCGTCGCGGATGATATCCACGTGCAGCATGGCGCGTGACTCGATGTGGCATGCCCCGCAGGTCCAGCCATCCAGGTTCGAGAAAAGCTCGCTGAGCCGCACCTCGGTCAGAAAGCCCAGCGATCCCAGGTTCACGCTCAGAATCGGCACTTTGTTCTTCGCGAAGACGCGCGCCGCCGCCAGCAGCGTGCCGTCGCCGCCCAGCACAATTGCCAGCTCCGGATTGTGCTCCGCCATCTCGTGCCGCGGCACGGTGTGCGCGCTCTGCACATAATTCCCGCTCACCGGATCCAGCATCGGTTGAATGCCCCGCGCCTCCATCCACAGCACCAATTCATTCAGAATCGGCGCCAGATCCGGCTTCTGCGGCTTCGAGATGACGGCAATCGTACGCATCGGACTCCCAGTGTAACGAAGAAGCAAGTCAGTGCAATGGAGAAGCGAGCCGCTGATTCACTGACTTGCGGCCGATTTACTGACTTATTTTGGCCCACCGCGCATGCAGCAGAAACTCCCGGTTGCCCTCCGCGCCCAGCACTGGCGAATCGATCACTTCGATCTCCGCGCCGCCCAGCTCCCCAACCGCGGCGCGCACCCGTTCCACCGCCAGCCGATGCCCCTCGGGATCGCGCACAATCCCGCCTTTGCCCACATGCTCGCGTCCCGCCTCAAACTGCGGCTTCACCAGCACCACCGCCTCAGCCAGAGCCGGACGCATCCCACCCACCACCGCCGGCAGCACCAGCGCTGCCGAGATGAACGACACGTCCATTGCCAGGAACGTAATCGGCGCTCCGGAAAACGTAACCGGAAAGGTGATCTGTTCCGGCTTCAGATGCCGCGCATTCGTCCGCTCCAGCAGCATCACCCGCGGATCCACGCGCAGCTTGTGCGCAATCTGCCCATAGCCGGTGTCGATGGCCACCACCGCCGCCGCACCGTGCTGCAGCATACAGTCCGTAAATCCGCCGGTGGACGCACCCACATCCGCGCAGGTGCGCCCCGTCAGCTCGATCTGCCAATGCGCCAGCGCCGCTTCCAGCTTCAGGCCGCCGCGGCTCACATAGCGCAGATCGTCGCCCAGCAGCCGCACCGTCGCATCCTGGCCTACGCCCGCTCCCGGCTTCTCCACCTTCTGCTCGTTCACCAGTACGCGCCCAGCCAGAATCAGCGCCTGCGCGCGCTCCCGCGTCGGCACCAGCCCGTGCTCCACTAAAAACTTGTCAAGCCGCGCTTTCATTTGCATCCATCCCCATCCAACCAGCCGGAGGGGGAGCGCCTTCTATCAAGTGACAGCTCGTAATTGCGGTGCGTATGATGAGCGAGCATCTCTCGAATGTCTGAATCCCCTTCAAATCCGAAGCCCTCTGATAACCGTACATGGAACAGCAGAACGGAAATCGGATCCGTCGACGATATGGCACTGTTGACGCGCTTAGGGCAGCACGATGAGAAGGCTATGGAAGACATTTTTCGGCGCTATAGCGGACCCGTCTATTCGGTAGCGCTTCGCGTCCTGCATGACACCGGGCAGGCCGAGGATGTGCTGCAGGAGGTCTTCCTCCAGCTCTGGCGCAATCCGGATGCCTTCGTTCAGAATCGCGGTTCCCTGGGTGCGTGGCTGGTCGTCGTCGCCCGTAACCGGTCTATCGATCTGTTACGCAGGCGCAAGCCATCCGATTCCGTCGAGGACGTAATCCTCGCCTCACCCGTCAATGTAGCCAGTGAGGCGGAGCGCAACATCATGATGGAGAAGGTGCGCCGGGTCATCGCCGACCTGCCGGCAGAGCAGAGGAAAAATCTCGAGCTCGCATACTTTGAAGGATTGAGCCATAGCGAGATCGCCCTCCGCACCGGCGATCCCCTGGGTACGGTGAAAACGAGGATTCGACAGGCATTGATTGCACTGCGAAAGGCATTCGAAGCATGAACGAGAGCGGCTCCAACCCGGTTCCTGTTTCGCCCGAGGACCTCGCGCTCTACGCGATGCAGGCCCTCCCGGCGGAAGAGATGGCCGCCGTGGCCGTCGCCCTGCGGGATAACCCGCAGGCGCAGCAGGAGCTCGCCCGCATCCAGGGCGATCTTGCGCTGCTCGCCCTCTCTGCCGACCAGCAACCTGTGCCGGCAGGCTCCTTCGAGCGCCTGCAAGCGCGGATGCGCGCAGACGGTCCAGCTGCAGCGAAAGAGTTCGCAACCTCGGCAGCCGCTTCGAGTCCAATGGAGATGATTGAAGCAACCGAGGCGCCGCAGTGCGAGATCGCGTCGCTCCCCTCCCCTCGCCGCAGCAAATGGGCCACCATCACCCCCTGGGCCATCGCCGCCTGCCTTGCCATCACCTGCAGCATCCTGGGCTACCGGGTCGCCTCGCTCAACGACGCCCTCGACGGCGAATCCGGCCTGGTCTCGAACCTCGCCGCCAAGGCCTCCCATGCCCAGCAGGTGCTCGAAGTCCTGAATTCGCCGGAAGCGCAGCGTGTCACCCTCTCCGCGACCAAGATTCCGCCCGCGCCCACCGCCCACACCGTCTATCTGGCGGACCGCGGCGCCCTGGTGATGGAAGCAAACAATCTCAAACCGGTGCCCGCCGGCAAGACCTATGAGCTATGGGTGATCCCCGCCAGCGGCGCGGCGCCTGTCCCCGCCGGCACCTTCACGCCCAACGGGGAGGGCTACGCCTCGGTCGTGCTACCCAAACTGCCTAGCGGCGTCCCGGCGAAGGCCTTCGGCATCACCATAGAAAACGCCGGCGGCTCCAATACCCCGACGGCGCCGATCATCCTCTCCGGCGAATAGCCTCTCAAAACCGCTGCGTCCCGTTAAGCCGTGATTTCCGGACGGGAGTCCTCCGGATGCAGGCCGCAAAAGGAAGGCGCTCCGCAGTATGGGAGCGCCGAGGTCACCAGGAGACTTTCGCAACCCAGACTACGAGCCACCGGCCCCGGTGTCTTCGGTCGCAGGAGGGGTTTTGCTCTCCACCCGGCGGTGGACGTAGAACACTCAGCCGCTTCCCCTCGATGACGTTACAGATATCCGCCGAAGCGGCCACGCGGTAAGAAAAATGGCGCTCCCTGCAAGGAGCGCCGTATGCATTTCCAGGAGACGTCACTTGCATGACGTATCTTCCGCATCATGCCTCATTCGGTTACGATTTACAAGAACGATTTTGTAGGGGATTTATGAATGTTCCGTCGATGCCCTGCCCTGCTCGCCATCAGAAAGACGACGGCTTTTCTGGACAACCGATTGCGTGCGGCATCTCCGCCGCAAGACGCCCATTCCTGAATTGGAATCGCAGCAACCTCACCGGCGAAAAGATCTGCCATTTTTCCCATGCCGTGGCGCTACACTGGAATCAGAAGTAAGAAATCCCTTCGCAATGAGCCACGACCGGCGTCGTGGCTTTTTTGTGCCTGCATCTTTTGTGCGTGAATGCCCCGGCGCCTGCGATTGGCCCCGATACCAGTTCCACGCACCGTGCGGTAAGCCATTTGTTTGGAGGAATTTAGCGATAAATCTTTTGGAATGACGATTTTAGCCCTCGGAAGACCGCGTAAACCGCTGCAAGATAATGACTTACGAGAGCGTCTCCCGCAGCGGGAGGGGGGAGGGGTACCCGGCCAGTTCCTAAGCCGGTTCCATGACGGCGTCGCCCTCGCCCGGGGCCAGGAAGCGGTTCGCGTCCAGTCCATGCTGCCGCGTGTAGAGGTCGTAGTAACGGCCGCCCAGTGCGAACAGGGTTTCATGGGTGCCATGCTCCACGATCCGCCCCGCTTCCACCACCAGGATCTGGTCGGCGCGACGGATGGTCGAGAGCCGGTGGGCAATCACGAAGGTGGTGCGCCCCTGCATCAGGAAGCTGAGCCCGTGCTGGATCATCGCCTCGCTCTCGGAATCGAGCGACGAGGTCGCCTCATCCAGAATCAGGATGCGCGGCTCGGCCAGGATTGCGCGCGCAATCGAGAGCCGCTGCCGCTGGCCGCCGGAGAGCTTCACCCCGCGCTCGCCCACAATGGTGTCGTAGCCCTCGGGAAAGCGCTCGGCGAACTCATCCACGCGCGCGACAGCGCAGGCATGCAGCAGTTGCTTCTCCGTGGCATCGGGACGCGAGAACATCACGTTATCCCGAATGGATCCATCGAACAGGAACGACTCCTGCAGCACCACGCCAAGCTGGCTGCGGTAGCTGTCCAGGTTCACCGTCGACAGATCGACGCCGTCCACCAGGATCGAGCCGGAGTCTGGCTCGTGGAAGGCGCAAACCAGGCTGATGATCGTGGATTTGCCTGATCCCGAAGATCCAACCAGCGCCGTCACCGATCCCGGTTCGGCATGGAACGAGATGCCGTGCAGCACCGGCTTCTCCGGGTCGTAGGAGAACCGGACCTCGTTGAAGCGGAGATCCCCTGCCACCGGGGGCAGGTCGATGACGCGTCCCGGCTCGTCATACTCCTGCCGCTCGCTCAAAATCTCGGCGGTGCGGTCCAGCCCGGCGATGGCCTCGGTAAGCTGCGTGCCGACGTTCACTACCTGAAAGATTGGAGCGACCATGAACGTAAGAAACATCGTGTACTTCACGTAGTCGCCCGTCGTGATGTGGTGGGACAGCGCCTGCCCCCCCATCAACAGCATCACCAGCGAGCCCATGACGCCCACCACACCCGTCGAGACCATGGACAACACCGAGGTCAAGGTCATCGACCGCATCACGTTGTCCAGCAGCCGCTGCACACCGCCGGCGAAGACGGATGCCTCGCGGCCCTCGGCATGGTAGCCCTTCACCACCCGAACGCCGCCCAGCGATTCGGTGAGGCGCCCGCTGACTTCGGCGTTGATCTTGCCGCGCTCGCGGAAGATCGGCCGCATCACCCGCAATGCCTTTTGCAGCACAGCGGCGAAGACGAAAATGAGACCGAAGATGATCAGAGTGACCTTCGAGCTAATGCGGAGCAGGACCACGAAAGCGATAACCGCCGTCACGATGCCGCCGACAAAGTCCACCAGGCCGGTGCCGATCAGGTTGCGCACGCCCTCGACATCGGTCATGATCCGCGACACCAGGTTGCCGGTGCGATTGGCGTCGTAAAAACTGACCGCGAGGCGTCCGATGTGCGCCTGCACCTGCTGGCGCAGCTCGGCGATCATGCGCTGCGCCGCCTTGGAGAGAAGCTGCGTCAGCGCAAATGAAGTCGTCGCCTGGATCAGGGTGGCGCCCAGCACGAACGCAATGATCGGCAGCAGCATGTTGCTCTTGTGGTTGGTGAGCACGCCGTCGACAAAGGGCTTCGACGCGGCCGGCAACGCGAGACCGCAGAAGCGGTTGATGATCATCAGCACGAAGCCCACCGCCAGCAGCTTGCGACGCGGGCGGATCAGCCGCCACGCATGCGGCCATGCATCGGCGAGCTTCGGCTTGGCCGGCGCTGCGCTCTCTCCGGCGCGGTTGGCATTGCGCACCGACGTGGTGCGCTCGGCTTTGGTCGCGAAGTTGTTGGGGCGCATGCTTTGCATGGATGGCCTTCAGGCGCGCGAGCGCCGCGCCGCAATAAACGAGCGGACGCATAGCAGTACAAAGACCAGGCACAGGACGCAGGTGGCTGATTGCACCTCGGCCGCCATCTTGTGCACCGAAAGCATCCCGACCTGGATCTGCTCGTTCACCGTCTGTTGGTGCGTGCCAGTCAGGAAACCGACCATGGCGATCAGCCCGGGAATGGTGCCGAGAAAGCCCAGCAGCCCCAGCGTGACAGCGATGTGCATCGCCACCATGCGCCGCTTCACGTCCTCTGTATTGGCGATCAACCCGAGCAGGACCAGCAGGAAGCCGAGGACAACCGGAATGAATGCGTGCCAGAAATGCGTCTCCATGTAGCCAGCCACACCGACCAGCGCAATCAGGACGCCGAAGACCATCGTAAGTTTCGCCATAGTAGATCTTCAGGATAGATGAATCGGGATCAACTATGGATGCGATTCCGCGCCGCGTAACCCAGCCATGATCTCCTGAACCACCGCGTCAGGCGGAAGATCCCCTGCGACCCGGATCGCATCCCGCGGCATCTCGAGCGTCGCGATCTGGCTCTCCAGCAGCGCCGGGCTCATGTAGTGGCCTTTGCGCTCCACCATCCGCTGCTCGAGCACCTCCCTCGGCACCTCCAGCAGCACGAAGCGCAGCTCGGTGCCGGGAATGCCCGCCGACAGCTCGTGGCGATACGCCTGCCGTAGCGCCGAACAGGCCAGCACACCGCTCGTACCGCTGCGATGCCAGCCCAGCAACACCTCATGCAGGCTCGCCAGCCACGGTTCGCGGTCAGCGTCCGTCAACGGGATGCCGGCATGCATCTTGGCCTTGTTTGCGTCCGAGTGATAGTCGTCCCCCTCGGCGTACACCCAATGCTTCAGGGCAGCCAGCTTCGTACCGATGGTCGTCTTGCCGCTCGCCGTCACCCCCATCAGCACCACAATCATCCCTTCGCACCCCCGGCCACCCTCTTCAATGCATTCAAAACATCCTCCGGCTTCCAGTCGTTTGTCGGATACCACTGCGCGACCTTCCCATCTGGCGCAATGACCGCCGTCGAGAGCGAATGCGTGAAAGTGTGATTCTCACCCGGAGTCGCGCCCACATCGAAAAACTCCAGCAGCTTTGGCAGATCCGTCTTGGAGGGCGCGGCAAAGTCCCAATGCTCGAACTTCTCCTTGGTGTAATTCCCCGTGTACGCTTCGCCGTAGCTGCGCAGCACCGCGGGTGAATCGTAGGCCGGATCGAAGCTGATGCTCAGCAGGTGCGTCTTCCGGTAGATCGCCGGATCGGACTGCAGGCTCTTGTCGATGGCGGCGAAGTTACGGCTCATGCGCGGGCAGTAATCCGAGAGCGGGCAGCGCGTGTAGATGAAGGTGACCAGCAGCGCCTTGCCCCGGAACTGCCGGAAGCTGATCTGCCGCCCACTCTGGTTGGTCAGGCGAAAGTCCGGCACAGTATCCCCGGGCGCGGGAACATGGAACTGTACCTGTGGCTTGTAGTCCGGCTGGGCCTGGGCCGTGATCACGATCTGGTCGAGGAATGTACTTTCACCCCCCACCAGCAGCACCCCGTTCATGTGGTCGCCCGGATGCAGGTCCTGCAGCACGTTCACGTCCTTGACCTTGTAGGGCATGGTCATGGCATCCATGAATCCGGGGATCGCCTCCGTATCGACGGTGACCTCGCCGTGTGCCGGATCTGTCCCGACGATAATTCCCTTCATCGCATACTGCTTCACCGCTCCGGACTGCGCATTGTTCTCGGCACTCTGCGCAGCGCGCCCACCACTATGACAGCCGACCGCCGGCAATGTGAATATCAGCCCGTATAGCAGACCCCGCACTACTTGTCTCATTCCACATCTCCTCTTCTGATGATGCCACGTCGTCAAAAGTGGAACCGGTAGCGAGCCTCCAGCGAGAGCATACGGGGATCGCCCACGTGGCTGCCGCCGAAGGTATTGCTGAGGTCGACCTGATAGCGCTTGTTGGTGATGTTGGTGCCAATCGCGCGTATCGTCCAGCTCTCGCCAATGTCCTTGTTCAGGGCAAGATCGAAGGTGCGATAACTCGGCAGATGAGCGGGGCCATCGCCGTTCAGGAAGCCCGAGCCGTAAACAAAGTCGAATGCGGCGGTCGTCTTCCACGGCAAAGCTGCGTCAAAGCCGGTGGTCAGCGAGTTGCGTTGATCGTGGTCCAGATAGAAGCCTCCCGCGGGCGGAGAGAAATCCGTGAGACCGCCGGTCACGGCGCCAAAGCCCGCCGCCTGCTGGTTGGAATAGATGAGATGGGCATGGGAGTGATAGAGAAGCTGCGGAGAGCGGACGTTCGCCTCCCAGCCACGGATGCGCGCACGGTCGATCGTCAACGGGAAGAACAAATTGGAGTTGCCGATGGCGTCGTGATCGAAGAAGTTGCGCGCGGCAGTACGGAAGTTGTCGAACGACGCGCTCCATCCGCGATACGGAATCACCACGCCAACGTCATACTGCTCGTCGCGCTCGCCGTGCAGCGGCAGGAAACCGAGGTCCTGCGTCTGGGCGAATGCGAGGACCTGCCCCGACACGGTATCGAGCGGTGGGGCCTGGTAATAGCGTGAGTAGGATCCACGCAGCACCCAGCCCAGGCGAGGCAGCGTGATGGCCGTGCCCACGCGCGGGTCCCATGCGTGCTCGCTGAAGCTCCCGTTGAAATACGTGAACCGCAACCCGCCGTTCATCGTCCACCACGGCGTCACCTTCCACTGCTCATCCACGAAGGCCGCATCCACCTGTCCGCCCGGCGTGACGCTTTGTCGAAATGGAGTGACGCTGCCATCGGTCGACGAGACGGCGAAGGTGCTGTCATCCTGCTGGCCGAAGGCATAGATGCCAGCGCGAAAGTTGCTCGGTCCTTTCACCTGCGAGAACGTGGCCTGACCACCTCCGTAATACGAGATGCGGTCGTCCGTCGTGCTCAGCGGATCATTGGGGCCGCCGACGTACGCGGCACGATTGACATGGAAGAATGGCGATGTGGTCAGCAGCGTGCCTGGGCCAAAAGAGTGCGTCCACGAGCCGATGGCGAAACCATCCTGTTCGCGATCCCGGTCACGGATGTCCATCGCCTGCTGATCAGGATCGTTCGGTACCTGGTAGAAGTCACCGCGAAAGCCGCCATCGAAGCGGAACTGATCCTGGGCGGTCTTGTTGAAGATCAGCGAAGTAAAGACTCCACCGCCGTCACCCATGTTGTGCAGATTTTCGTGCGTCGGCGGAGCAAGCGCATAGTCGGAGCGATTGCCGTTACCGCTCACATACCATGCGAAGCGCTCTGAATGATCGCCCAGGCTTATCTGATCGTTGGTCGTGTTGTAGGTGCCGTAGCTGGCGACAAACTCTCCCTGCCGATCGCGCTCGAAACCCGTGCGCGTCGCCACGTTGAAGACGCCGTAGGTGCGATCGCCGAAATCGGCGCTATAGCCGCTGGTGCTTGCCTCCACATAGTCAATGTCCTTCGGATCGAATTGCGGTCCCACATTGGTGGCGATGTTGGTGTTGGGCAATGGCACGCCATCGATGGCCCAGGTGACCTGATGGCCGCCGCGCACGTGCAGTTGATCGTGCACGATATAGGCGCCAGGGACAAATTGAGTGATGACGCGCAGACTGTTGCTCTGATCCATACCTGCGTAGCTCTCGATCTGCTGCCGCGCGATCGTCGTCTCCGTGGCAGGTGTTGCCGTTTGCAGCGGAGTTTCCTGATCGTTGACCTGCACGGTTTCGTGCGGACCCGCAGGAAGCATCTCAAAATGAAGCACCGGCGCGCTCCCGCTGCGCACCATCAGTTCTTCCTGATGCGTACCGAACCCGGGCGCCGTTACCGTTATGCGATATTCGCCAAATGGCAGTGCATTGATCTCGAAGACGCCTGCCGCGTCGCTCTGGCGCTTGGTACGAAATTGCGACGTAACCGCGGCGATCTCGATGTCAGCGCCGGCAATCGGACGATGCGATGCATCATGGACGACCCCACGCACTGTAGCCAGTACGGCGCCACTGGCATTCTGGACTATGCATACCAAGCCGCACAGCAGCGCCCACATAAGCGCAACTCGCCTCTCTTTTGTTTGCCGCACACTATCTCTCCTTCATGCGCTCTGTTACTCAGTCACATGCTGGCGCGCCGCTGCTCCATAGCGGGCGGGATGCGACCAGCAGAAACGAATTTCAGGAGAGGAAAGGAGGTGCGCGCGATCCGGGCAGACCCGCGAGAAACGACGACAACTTGGATTGTTCCGCGGAAGATGTCGCAACCGTCTGCGGAGTTGCGGCAACACCCGGCTGGCTGACCGGCAGATAAGGCGCCAGCAAAATGGCGGCATGCTGCAGGTTCGAGAATGGGCAGCCTGCTCCACGCCACCGAGGAGCGCTATCTTGCCGCGCGGATCCCAAGCTGCAATGATGTGCGCCGTGGGTGCGGCAACAGGCAGGGAGCAATATCTCCGGCCGAGCCAGCTGGAGCGCCGTTGCGCCAGGGACGAGCAGCAGCATCCAGCACATCAACAGGTTGGCAATCAGCCGCTGCACCTCTGCAGTTTACACGCCGGCCACATTCCGCGGCAGCCGCTATTCCACGGTCTTACACTGGAACAGTGATGGGACTCCGCGGAACGGGATTGCCGGTCGCCATGCGCGAGTTGCTGGACCGGGGTGGCCTGATCCTGACCGCAAATGCGCGAGCCGCTCGCTCTCTGCACCTGCGGTATGCAGAGAACAGGCAGTCGGAGCACGCGATCGCATGGCCGACGCCGCAGATCCTCGACCTTCATTCGTGGCTGACAGAAGAGTGGCAAACCCTGCTCCTGACCGGGACGGAAGACCGCCTGTTGCTGAGCGATCTTCAGGAACGGGCGTTATGGGAGCGCGTCATCGCACCGAAGATCGAGAAGCTCTCGCTCATCGAGCCGGCACGCCTGGCAGCGCTCGCGCAGGATGCCTATTCCCTACTGACGATCTACGGCAACGTTGGCCGGCTGAACCAGGCAACGTGGATGGCGGAGCCGTCTGCCGAACCCGAAGTGTTTCGCCAGTGGGCGCGAAGCTTTCAGCAGGAGTGCGCGCGCCACCGCTGGATGCCGCAGTGTGAACTGACAGAAGCTGTGACCCATGCGTTGCGCTTCGGCGTGCTGGCGCCTCCAAAGGAAATCGGGTGGCTTGGATTCGATCGCGCGACTCCAGCCGAGCAAGAATTGAAGGCGGCTCTCGAAGCGCGTAGCGCCAAGCAGCAAACGCTGAGGTGGGAAATAGAACAGATTCGCCCGCCTACGCTATATGGCGCGCCCAGCGAGCAAGACGAGACAGCAGCATGCGCGGCGTGGGTGCGCATGCTGCTGGATGCGGATCCCAATGCGCGCATCGGCATCCTCATGCCTGACCTGGCGAGTCGTCGATCGCAACTGGAGCGCAGCCTCTATGCTCTGCTCAGCCCGCGGCAATTTCCCATCACGGCGGGTGCGGCGCCCGCGCTTCCCTTTGAGTTTTCTCTGGGCCAGCCGCTTGCTCAGGTACCGCTGGTGCATGCGGCTCTACTCCTGTTGCGCTGGCTGCGCCAGCCGCTGATGCAGCAGGAGATCTCATGGCTGCTACTCTCGCGCACCTTGGGTGCGGCGCAGGGCGATGGTGCGCGCGACGCACTGGCGCATCTGGATAGGAGGCTGCGCAAGGCGAAGTGCGCGCCGCCAGAGATGTCTTTGGACTCGTTCCTGCGCAGGCAAATGCAGAGCGGTGCGCCTGCCGCGTCGCTCTACCACGACCTGACGGCGATGCGGCGGCAGCATCGCCCTTCCTCGCGTGTTGGTGCTGGGGAATGGATACGCCGCATTGCGAATCTGCTGCGATTGGCACGATGGGGTGAACACTCCAGTGCATCCAGCCTGCTGTTTCAGGCGCGCGAAGCGTGGGACCGGATGTTGGATAGCGTGGCTTCGCTGGATTACGCGAATAAAACCTATCCCTTCGATGATTTCCTTGCCATGCTCGAGCGCACCGCACAGGAGATGATCTTTGCGCCGGAATCAGAGGACGCGCCGGTGCAGGTGATGGGCGTTTACGCATCCGCAGGGCAGCCGTTTGACGCGGTGTGGTTTCTTGGCGCGACTGACACTGGCTGGCCCGCTTCCAGCCGTCCCAATCCACTATTGCCGGTTGCACTGCAACGCGAGCTCGGCATGCCGCACGCATCCGCAGCAGACGATACCGCGCTCGCCCATCGTGCGATGGAGCGCATCGCCGAGAGTAGCGGCGAGGTCATCTACTCCTACGCACAAATGTCGGATGAAGCAGTACAGCGTCCTTCTTCACTGGTGAGCAGTTTCGCTCCCGCAAACGTAGCGAGCGTCGAAAGGCCGCGCACCATTTCGCTCGAGACCGTCGCCTTCGGGACCGTCGCCCTCGAGACCGTCTCGGACGATAGCTGGGTTCCGCTCACGCACACTGGTGTCGCGGACGGCGGCCAGTCGGCGCTGAAGGACCAGGCAAACTGCCCATTCCAGGCGTTCGTCCTCCGTCGACTCGGAGTCCGCGAACTCTCCATTGCCGGCCGGGGCCTTTCGCCGGGCGACCGCGGCACGCTCATCCACCGGGTGATGCAGACCGTCTGGTCCGAGGACATAGACGGCCACGCTCACCTGACGAGCCACGCGGACTTGCTACATGCAACGCATGCGGGTACGCTTCGGCCTCTGGTCGCAGGGCATGCGGCGGCAGCGATCCGGTGGCTGAACGCAGAATCCGGAGATCCATGGCAGCGCGCCTATCTGAAGGCGGAAGAAGAGCGGGCCATCGATCTGGTGATGGATTGGCTTGAAATCGAAAACTTGCGGCAGCCGTTTCAAATCGCCTCGGTGGAACAAAAGGCCACGATCCAGGTTGGCGATCTCTTGCTGGGCGTGCGCGCCGATCGCATCGATCAGGTTGCGGGCGGTATGCTGCTGATCGATTACAAGACCGGTGAGGTTTCCACCGCCAGCTGGGACGGCCCCCGTCCAGAGCAACCGCAGATGCCGCTGTATGCCGCCTTTGGCGGCGCAACGAATCTCATCGGTGCAGTCTTCGCGCAGGTGCGTCCGTCGAAGATGGGCTTCAAAGGACGTGTCGAGGATGTGCGTACGAACATGTCGGAGACCCTCGATGCCAGGCGACTGGTGACGTCGCCCTACACCGCCGAGCTCATCGAAGAATGGCGCGGCACGCTGCTGCATCTGGCGGATAGCTTTGTCCGCGGCGAAGCGCAGGTTGACCCGCGCATCTATCCCAAGAGCTGCCAGTACTGTTCGCTCGGTGGGGTCTGCCGTGTGGCCGAGTCCCGCGGAACCAGCGCGATCGACGACTCTGGCGACGAAGAGGGCGCGGAATGAGCCCGACGCGCGTAACCCCTCTTGTCAGCGACGCGGAGGAACGTGCTCGAGCCCTCGACGCGCAAGAGTCATTTCTCGTGCAGGCGCCCGCGGGTTCCGGAAAAACCGAGCTGCTCGTCCTGCGCTACCTTGCGCTGCTGCCAACTGTCGAGGAGCCGGAGCACGTGCTGGCGATCACCTTCACCCGCAAAGCCACGGCAGAGATGCGCGTCCGTGTTCTGTATGCGCTCGAGAAAGCAAGTTGCGGCGAAGACCCGGCAGCCAATGCGCACGAGCGAGAGGTTCGGCGGTTGGCACAAGCAGTGCTGGCGCACGCCCAGACCCGCGGCTGGCAACTCACAGAGCAGCCGCAGCGGCTGAATATTCAAACGATCGATTCCCTCGCCCTCTCGAT
The DNA here is from genome assembly GCA_963815025.1 of uncultured Acidobacteriaceae bacterium. GTDB lineage: Bacteria > Acidobacteriota > Terriglobia > Terriglobales > Acidobacteriaceae > KBS-83. Next base: position 1,718,072 of record CAWFFD010000004.1, read on the forward strand.
CGCGTATCAGACACCGCTGCTCTCCCGGCTGGGCGGCCAACTGACGCCTACCGAGGAAGCAACGCCGCTGTATGCGCTCGCAGCGGAACGCACGCTGGCGCAACTTGGAAGCACTCTCGATCCGGAGCTCGCCGATGCGCTGGCAGAGATCCTGAAGCTGCGCGATGCCAGCCTGCCAGATTGCGAATCGCTGATCGCGGGCATGCTGGCAAAGCGGGATCAATGGCTGTTGCTGCTTCCGGGCATCGCCCTGAAGGATCGGCCGTGGGAGGAGCTCAAGGCAAAACTCGAAGAACCGTTTCAGCGAGAGCATGAGTTGGTCGTTGAAAGCCTGCGGCAGGAGTTTTCACGCTTTCCTGGTGTCGCGGAAGAATTGCTTAACTTTGCCAGGATCGCCCTGGACAATGGCCAGGAACACCTCGCCGGCGTACGGGATTTTCAAAGCGCCGAAGAACTCACTCACACTACCCATTGGCAATGCCTCTGCTCGCTTTTACTCACGAATGATGACGAATGGCGTTCGAGCATCAACGCTAGGGTGGGCTTCCCTGCTCAGACCCATCGAGCAGCCGCGTCACAACTCAAGGCGGTCATCCAAAGTCTTTCTCCGAACGTTGAGTTGCTTGCCGCGCTTTGCAAATTGCGAAAACTTCCGCCCAGCACCTACAGCGAAGAGGAGTGGCGCACAGTACGCAGCATTTTCATCATCCTGCGGCACGCCATCGCGCAACTGCGCGTCGTCTTCGCGGAACAGGATGTCATCGACTTCGCCGAAGCTGGCATCGCGGCTCATGCCGCACTGGACAGCCCAAATGTGCTCATGCGGCTGGACGAGCGCGTGCAGCATCTGCTGGTTGACGAGTTTCAAGATACCTCGCGCCCGCATTTCGCTCTACTGCGCGCAATACTCGCGGACTGGCAGCCGGGTGACGGCCGCACATGCTTCTTCGTCGGCGATCCGATGCAATCCATCTATCTCTTCCGGGATGCGGAGTCGCGATTGTTTCATCAGGTGCGCGAGGACGGAATGGAGATAGGGGAAGCGCATCTCCCGATGACGGCACTGCAACTCTCGACAAACTTCCGCTCTATCCCCGCCATTGTGAACCCGCTCAACGAGGTATTCGACCGTGTGATCGGAGCGGATGCCGGGGACGATGTCCAGTATGCCGCTTCCGTATCGAGTCAGGCCGGCACAGATACGGACAATGCGGATCACGGCAGCGATGCCATGCATCTGCATGTGCAGACCTTCGAAAAAGGCGTCCAGTCAACGGAGGCGCTAGATGCCGCGGAGGCTGACGCAATGCTGGACACCATTCGCACTCACCTGCCAGCCGTCCAGCAGGCACAGCGCGATGACAAAAAGTATCGGATTGCGGTGCTGGCCCGCGCCCGCCCGCACCTGGTCGAGATCCTCGCGCGGCTGCGGCGGGAAGATATTCCTTTCCGCGGCGTCAAGATCGACCTGCTGCGCGATCGGCCGGAGATTCTCGATCTGCTTTCGCTCTTCCGCGCGCTTCTGCATCCGGTAGACCGGATTGCGTGGCTCGCGGTATTGCGCGCGCCCTGGTGCGGATTGACCCTGCCGGCACTGCACGCCATCTGTGGCGATGCTGAAGATCTCGATCGCGATCGAACCATCCCTGCTCTGATTCGTTCGCATGAAGTTCGTCTCGACCCGGAGAGTCGCAGGCGCGCGTTCCATGTACTGTCCATTTTGGAAGCGGCGCAGGCTGCCTACGCCGCTGGAGTCTCTTGCAGGTTCACCCGCCGGGCTGTCGCTTTGGCTCGAGCGTACATGGCACGCACTCGGCGCCCCGCAGTTTCTGAATGCGGAATCAGTCGCCAACTGCGAGGCGTTTTTTGCCACGCTGGCGCAATTGCCGCCGAGCTGCTTCGGAACCCTGGACGAAAGCCTGAACCAGCGGCTCGAACAGCTCTATGCACAACCCGACCCCAACGCCTCCGAGAATTACGGGGTGCAGCTCATGACCATCCACGCTGCGAAGGGGCTGGAGTTTGAGGTGGTCCTGGTGCCGCAACTCCAAAAACCCGGCAAGATCGACGACTCACCCCTGTTTCATTGGCTGATGCGAAGGCAACCCGGAGCGACAGAGGATGAGCTTCTGCTCGCTCCCATTGGCTACAAGCATGGTGACAAACCCAGGCTCTACAGTTGGGTGCGGTAAGATGTCGTTGCGACGAGTTGCGGCAGGAAGAAAAGCGGTTGCTGTATGTCGCCTGCTCGCGCGCTATCCGCGAACTGCATCTCTTCGCGGCCGTCGAGCGCAAGCTAGATGGCGATCTTACACAGCCCAAGCAAGGCACTCTGCTTGCGGCAGGATGGTCTGGGCTGGAGCGCCGCATTGCAGAAGCAACGCGGTCCGCGTCCAACCTGCTCATGATGCCCAGCTCTTCCGCTTCATCTCTGGCGAGCAACGGCGTCGTGGAGACACTTGCAGCCACCGCATACGCCCGCACAGGTGCTCCGCCGGCTTCCTTCTGGCTGGTTCGCAGATGCCTCGTCGGAATGGAAACAGGCGGCTGATACAGCTACGGGTACGGCCCATGGCGCCGAGGACCCCGGCGGCCGGCGTGCGCGCGTCCAGGGCATCGTGCTGCATGCTCTGCTGGAACAGGCAGCCGCAGGCACCAGTGGCAACCACCCGGATTGGAGCCGCCTCACCGATGCGCTTCTGCGGCAGCATGGGTTCGCTCCTGCAGATGCTGCCATCGCCCGTTCCGCCATCCTTGAGGGTATCTACAACGCGGTCGGACATGAAGAGGGCCGCTGGCTGCTCACGTTGAGTGAACGGTCCTGGAATGAGAGATCGCGGAATGAGAGATCGTGGAATGAGAGATCGTGGTCCAGTACGAAGGAGGGACGCATGCTGCGGCAGCGTCCGGATCGGGTCTTTTTCGGTGGGGAGTCGCCCGGCGCGCCCGGCACTGATTATCTGTGGATCGTCGACTACAAGACCGCGGCGCTCATGGACGGTACCGATCGCGACCGTTTTCTCGCCACCAGCCGTGAGCAGTACCGCGGGCAATTGGAGGCCTACAGCGAACTCTTCAGGAGACTTCCTGAGCTGGATGCAGCCGCAGCGGATCGCGAGCATCGTCTCGCCATCTACCACCCCATGCTGCCGTGGCTGGACTGGTGGCCCGCCTAGGGTTGGAGTTGTCGCGTTCAGGATGCGGCGGTTTGTGTGTCGCCCTGATGATGCCGGACATCGGCGCCGCGCACCCAGAAGATCACGTCCTCCGCGATGTTCGTCGCATGGTCGGCCACTCGTTCCAGATTGCGCGCAATCACCAGCGCATTCAACGCCTGCGCGGTAAGAGCAGGCTGCTCCTTGATGAGGATCGAAAGTGAGTAGTATGCCGTCTCGTTCATCTTGTCGACCTGATCGTCCATCGCGAGGACCGTCCGCGCCATCTCCGCATCGCCTTCGATAAACGATTGAAGAGCCTTGCGCACCATGCCCGAGGCGAGCGACGCCATATGCGGGATATCGACCGGCATCTCCGCCGCGGCAAACGCATTGAGATCGCATACGCGTTCAGCGATGTTCACAGCCTGATCGCCCACGCGCTCCAGATCGGCATTGATCTTGATCACCGCCAGAATGAAACGCAGATCGATGGCCATCGGCTGTTCCATCGCAAGCAGGTCCAGCGCCATCTGGTCGATCTCTCGCTCCAGCTTGTTGATCGCCAGCTCACCGTGCATGACAAGATCGCAGATCGAGGTGTCACGCGTGCGATAGGCCTCGATCGCGCGCTGGATCGCCTGCTCGGCCATACCGGCCATGACGAGCAGCCTCTCTTTCAGATCGTCCAGGCGTTGATGAAACCGTATGCGCATCAGCCAAACCGTCCAGTGATGTAATCTTCCGTGCGCTTGTCACGGGGATTGGTGAAGATCTTATGAGTTGAGTCGAACTCTACCAGCTTGCCCATCAGGAAGAAGCCGGTATTCTCGGCTACGCGTGCGGCCTGCTGCATATTATGGGTCACGATCACGATCGTGTACTGCGATTTCAGCTCAAAGATCAGATCTTCGATCTTCGCCGTCGAAACGGGATCGAGCGCAGAGGCGGGCTCGTCCATCAGCATCACCTCAGGATCGACGGCAAGCGCGCGTGCGATGCAGAGCCGCTGTTGCTGGCCGCCGGACAGGCTCGCGCCGGATTTCTTCTTGAGGTCGTCCTTCACCTCTTCCCACAGGGCGGACTGCCGCAGGGAGCGCTCCACGACCTCGTCCAGCACACGGCGGCTGCGGAAGCCGTTGAGCTTCAGTCCGGAGGCGACATTGTCGTAGATCGACATGGTCGGAAATGGGTTCGGCCTCTGGAAGACCATGCCCACCCGGCGGCGGATCTCGACCGGCGACGCTTCCGCGTAGATATCGACGTCGTTGATCAGCACTTTGCCGGTGACCCGTGCGATCGGGTTGGTTTCGTGCATGCGATTCAGGCAGCGCACGAAAGTGGATTTGCCGCAGCCGGAAGGCCCAATCAACGCTGTGGCGTGATTGGCTGGAATGTTGAGCTGAATGTCCTGCAGCGTGTGAGTGCTGCCGTACCACGCATTCAGGTCGCTGACTTCGATACCGACGCCCAAGCTAACTTGCCCCCTTCAACGTGCCACGGCTGACGACGTAGCGAACCAATGCTACCGAAACGATGATGAGCGCGATCAATACCAGCGATCCCGCCCACGCCAGCCGGTGCCACTCGTCGTATGGGGAGAGGGCATAGACATAGATCTGCAGCGGCAGTGCCGCGATAGGCTCATTCAGGCTGGTGCTGCGGAAATCATTGCCCAGTGCGGTAAACAGCAGCGGCGCAGTCTCGCCCGCCACGCGCGCAAAGGCCAGCATGCATCCGGTGACGATGCCGGCGGAAGCCGTGCGCAGCGTGATCGTCAGCACCGAACGCCACGCCGGAACGCCAAGTCCCAATGCCGCCTCGCGAATGGCGTGCGGCACCATGCGCAGCATCTCTTCCGTGGTGCGCGTCACGGTGGGCACCATCATCACGCCCAGCACTACGCCACCGGCTAACGCGGAAAAATGCTTTTGCGGCATCACGATCAGCGCGTAAATCGCGATGCCCATCACGATCGAAGGCACGCCGTTGAGTACATCGGCGGTAAAGCGCACCAGATTCCCCATTCGGGTATTGCTTGCGTACTCGGCCAGGTAGATGCCGGCGCCGATGCCCAGCGGGATGCCAATCAGGCTCGCGAGAGCGAGAACGACGCCCGAGCCGACGATGGCATTCTCCATGCCGCCGCCCTTTTCGCCCACCGGCACCGGGATCTTGGTGAAGAAGTCCCAGTTGAGTGAGGTCACACCCTGCTTCAGCAAATCGAAGAGGATTGCGATCAGCGGCGCAATGACGATGATCGTTGCCAGCACAGCCAGTCCGCTTACGATGCCGCTCTTCATCCGGCGGCTGAAGACGTTGACATTGGACGCACGTAGCGGCGGACGAATCGACTGGGATGCCATCTCAGGCCACCCGCGCAGGTGCGCCGCGCGTCACGGCCCATACCAGCAGACGTGCGCAGGCATTCACGACGATCGTAACCAGGAAGAGCGCCAATCCGATTTCGATCAGCGCACTCAGGTACATGTCGTCGGTAGCCTCGCTGAATTCGTTCGCCAGCACGCTGGCCATGCTGTAACCCGGCGCCAGCAGCGACTTCACGATCTCCGGGCGATTGCCGATCACCATGGTGACGGCCATCGTCTCCCCCAGGGCACGCCCCAGCCCCAGAATGACAGCTCCCACGATGCCAATACGCGCGTTGCGGAGCACGCCGATGCGGATCATCTCCCAGCGTGTCGCCCCCAGCGCCAGCACCGCTTCGCGCTGCACCATCGGGACCGAGGTCATCACCTCGCGCGTGAGCGACGAGATGATCGGCAGGATCATGATGGCCAGAATCACGCCGGCAGCCAGCATGTTGTAGCCAAAGTCTGGACCCGAGAAGAATCCGGTCCAACCCAGCGTCAACTTCAATGTTGGGCTCACATCCTCGCGCAGCAGTGGGATCAGTACGAAGATGCCCCACAAACCATAGACAACACTGGGAATGGCAGCCAGCAGCTCGGTAAGGAATGACAACGGCCCGCGCAGCCATTTGGGGCACATCTCGGTGAGGAAGATGGCGACACCCAGCGCGAAAGGTACCGAGATCAGCAGTCCCAGAAACGAGGACATCAGGGTGCCATAGATGAACGGCCACGCCCCGAAATTGTTATGGACCGGGTCCCATGCGGAACGGAAGAAGAAGCCAATCCCGAACTTGGCCAGGGTCAGGTGCGAGCGCGAGACCAGCTCGTAGGCAATCAGAAAGACGATGCCGAAGATGCTGAGCGCGCACAGCAGGACCAGCACCTTGAAGGAGCCATCGGCGAAGGACGAATTGCCTCGGCCGCGCAGGAAGGTACGCACGACGGAGGGTCGTCCAGCTAGCTCTACGTCAGACGACCGGGGAGAAGGTTGGGACACGGATATCTTTGCAGGCTGCGTCAAGGCAGGATCCTGTAGTTTCTCGGCCACTCCATTAAAGAGTATCCACCCATAGTGAACAGAAGATGAACGGGTTGCTCGCGGCTGAGAGTAGCACAGTGACTCCTGAAAGGGTAAAGACGCCGCCGATGGCGGCGCCTTAAGAACCTTTGCACGGCCAGCTACTTCAGTTGACCAATGGTCGCCTTTACCTTGCTCACCACTGAGGCCGGCAGCGGCGCGTAGTCCAGCGACGTCGCCTCCGACTCGTGATCCAGCATCCAGGTCAGGAAGTCTTTGATTACCTTGCCTTTAGTAGCATCCGGCGCCGGGCTCAAAATCAGCAGCCAGGTGAAACTGGAGATCGGGTAAGCATCCCGGCCCGGCGCATTAGTGATGGAGACGCGGTAGTCGGCGGGCATCTGCTTCATGCTCGCCGCGGCCGCGGTAACGGAGTCGATGGTCGCCTTTTGAAAAACGCCTGCGGGGTTCCTGACCAGGCCCGTCTCGATCTTGTTCTGCAACGCATAGATAAGCTCCACATAGCCGATCGCGCCGGGGGTTTGCCGCACCATGCCGGCCACTCCTTGATTGTTCTTGGCGCCAAGGCCGCGCGGCCAGCTTATCGATGTACCCGTGCCCGGGCCATTCTTCCAGTCAGCGCTCACCTTGGAAAGATAATCCGTGAAGATGTAGCTGGTCCCGCTGCCGTCGGACCGGTGAACCACTAAGATCTCCGCACTTGGCAGCTTCACGCCCGGATTGTCCTTGGCGATGCGGGCATCGTTCCAGCTTGTGATCTTGCCGAGATAGATGTCAGCCAGCACATCGGGGGAGAACTTCAGGCCGCCGCCAACGCCCTGCAGATTGTAGATCGGCACCACGGCGCCCAGCACTGTTGGGATGTGCTGAATCTTCACCTTCGAGGCCGCCAACTGTGCATCCGTCATGGGGCCATCGCTGGCGCCGAAGTCCACCGTGCCCGATGTCACCTGGCGGATGCCGGCGCCGGAGCCGATCGCCTGATAATTGATCTCCACGCCGGGATGGCTGGCGCTGTACTCGGTGAACCACTTGGAGTAGATCGGATACGGGAAGGTCGCGCCTGCACCATTCAATTTCTGTGCACTGGCAACGCTTGCCGACGCACACAGAACAAGCGCCGCTGCTGCCGCTAAGATTTTTTTCACTGATTCCCCCTCGAAAATTACCGCCGTCGCGATTCTTTCGGGGTTCTGTGAATATTGCTTTACGCGCCGGTGAAAAGGCGGAGAATGAGGCGTTAGCGCAGGATTGCTACCCGCCTAGACCGGGCCAACGACAGTTCTTGCGGTCTTTCCGTCAAGAAAGTCCAAATCGGGGTCAAAACGCGCTATCCAGCAACCGTGTCCGGCTGCGGATCCTTTGGCCTTGCTGATTCGTCAGGTAAGGCCGTCACCGGAAGCGCGAAAACGAACGTCGCCCCACGGCCCAGTTCGCTTTCCACGCGAATATCGCCCCCGTGGGCATTCACAATATGCCGTGCGATCGATAGCCCCAGGCCGGTGCCACCCGACTCCCGCGAGCGTGCCTTATCCACACGATAGAAGCGCTCGAAGATGCGGCGCCGATGCTCGAACGGAACACCGGGGCCGAAGTCCTGCACGTAGAACTCGACCTTCTCGGCACGACGCCGTGCTCCCAGCCGGAGTTTGCCACCGCTGCGGCCGTATTTGGAGGCGTTCTCCACCAGATTGCCGAAAACCTGCTGCAGCGCATCGGGATCGCCCAGAATCGTATCCGCTACCGTTTCCGCGATCTCCATGGACATACCCGCATCCTGAACCACCGGCATCAGAGAGTTCGCAGCATCCTCCACCAGCGTGTCGGCGCGTAACGGTTGCAGCGCCAGCTTGAAGTCCGCCGACTCTACCTGTGCCAGGACCAGCAGATCCTCCGTCAATCTCGTCATGCGCGTGGCGTTCTTGAGAATGATCCCAAGAAACTCGCGGGCCACGGGATCGATCGAGGGCATGTCGAGCATGGCCTCTACGTAGCCCGAAATGGATGTCAGTGGGGTTCGCAGCTCATGCGAAACATTGGCCACAAAGTCGCGGCGCGTGGTTTCGGCGCGCTCAATCTCGGTGACGTCGGAAAGCACGCACACGGCTCCGCCGCCGGGCATGGCAGCGGCATGAACCTCAAAGACGCGCCCCGGCGAAACGGCCGTCGCGCGCGCCCGGGAAGCCGTCTGCTCGCGCAACGCATTGGCAACACACACCAGCACGTCCGGGTCCCGAATCGTCTGAACCAGGGCGCGGCCCTCCCGAATGGGTTGCTGGGTCAGCCGTGCAATCGATGCATTCGACCAACTCACCAGGCCGGTGGCAGTCACCGCGATGACGCCCTCCTGCATGCTGTCGAGCAGCGCCGTCAGCTCGCGGCGGCTGCTTTCGAGAGAGTGAAATGTCGATTCCAGGCGGCTTGCCGTCATGTCCAGGGCCCGCGCGACAGCAGAGAGCTCGTCCAGGTCCTCTTCTTCGATACGCGCCGAGAGATCGCCGGCGGCGATGCGCTGCGCGAAAGCGACGATGCGTGCCATGCGCTGCGCCACCCGGTGCGCCATGATCGCGGCCAGCATGGTGGCAAGCAGAAGCGACAACAGCGATGCCAGGAGGATGTCTCGCCGCAGCAGATGGAGTTTGCTCACGATCTCCGCCAGAGGATAGCTAAGGCGGACGATCCGATCGCCTTGCCGGCAGGCCAGGAAAAGCGTGCCGTTCCGGATCTCGTGAGCTATGTCTCCATGCCGCTTTAGAGCGGCCACATCGGGGAGCGCATCGAAGGGATAGTGCGCCTGCGCCGGATCGGAGCTGGCAACGAACGAGCCGTCGGTGCCGAAGACGGCGATGTGAGCCGAAAATGCGGCTGAAGCGGCCGCCAGAAACTTCCGGGCCTCTTCAGGGGAGCTTGCGTTCAGCTCTGCAGCCAGGAAGCGCGCCTCGCCTGCCAGCGACTGCTCCACCTGCTCATGCAGCGTCCGGTCCATGATCCTGCGAATGGAGAAGTCCAGCACTGCCGTGCAAATGGTGAGCACCAGCACGAAGGAGAGCAGTAGCTTGGAGAAGACCCTTCCGGTCACAGTCAGGCTCCAGCGGAGAACGGTGGCCGGTCGTACATTCTGTTCCTAACCAGCCTTAGGCACCTCGAAGCGGTAGCCCGCCCCACGCACTGTCTTCAGGTAACGCGGGCTCTCCGGATCGCTTTCGATCTTCTCACGGATACGACGCACATAGACATCGACCGAGCGGGGCGTCACGAAGCGGGCATCGCCCCAAACAGCATCCAGCAGATGGTCGCGGCTGAAGACGCGCCCGGGATGCCGCGCCAGGTAGTCGAGCAGACGGAACTCCGTGGCAGTGGTGGTGGTCAGCTCGCCGCGCACCTTGAGCTGCATGGCGCTGGCATCGATGACGACCTCTTCAAAGCTGATGACGGACGGTGCAGACGGACGTTCGAAGCGTCGTAGTACAGCCTTGACGCGCGCGACCAGCTCGCGCATGGCGAACGGCTTGGTGATGTAATCGTCCGCGCCCAGTTCCAGGCCCAGGACGCGATCATTTTCGCCCGCTCGTGCCGTCACAAAGATGATCGGCACGCTGCTCAGCCCGGGATGCGCTCTCAGTTTCCGGCAGACCTCCAGACCATCGCCCCCCGGAACCATGATGTCCAGGAGAAAAAGCGCCGGGGCCTGACGTTCCGCGTCTGGAATCAGACTCACGGGGGTGGAGAAGGTGCGTACCGAGAATCCCGCACCTTCCAACTGATGCTGGACCAGCCGCGAGATATCTGGATCGTCTTCGAGAACGAAAATGGTCTGGCTCAAGAACCTTCCTTGCAATGACATACCGGGCGCTTGCTGAAATGCCGCCGGGCGGAGTGTCTTCCCCGCTCAGAGTACATGGGTCACCGGCGCTCCAATAAGAAAGGACCATGAATCCCGGAAGAAAGAACGATGAATCACTCGCGAGCCGGGGAGGGACCAAGTGTGGCACGTAAGTGTCAGATGAAGAACAAATGGCGAATGCTATACTCCGCTGACTAGATGACGGGTTCGTATGTTATGAGCCCCGACGAGGTCCCATGTGTCGCGGGTGCCGAACATCCTGTGTATTGACGACGAAGTACTCGGCCTTGAGATCCGCAAGGTGGTTTTGGAGAGGGAAGGTTATGTCGTTTACACCGCCACGGATGGGCCCACAGGTATCCGCATCTTCCGGCAGCAGCCGATTGACGCCGTAGTGCTGGATTTCGCGATGCCGGGAATGAACGGTGGTGCGGTGGCGATGGCTCTTCGGGAGATTCGCCCCAATGTCCCGATCCTCCTGCTTTCGGCGTATCTGAGCCTTCCGGAAGAAGTGCAAAGCCTGGTCACGCTCGTTGCGAACAAGGGCGATGGCGCACTGGCATTGCTACGGAACGTGCAGAGGATTTTGGAGGGCAGCGGAGACCCATCATGACCGATTCCCCCGTCGGACTCCATGAATTCAACCGTGTCGTTCGCATCACTCTGCTGGTGCCGGTCACAGTCCTGGCGCTGCTGGCGGGTCTGCTGGTATGGCAGGTGGAGCAGGCCCTGGAATTGCGGCAACATTCCATCGCCGCTGCGCAGCTCGTGGACCAGTTGCTCATCCTGCAGCAGCAGGCAATTGATCAGGAGACGGGACTGCGCGCCTATCAGTTGACTGGGCTGCCCTCTGTGCTCGTCCCCTATAACATCGCTGTGCCGAAGATCGACGCCAGTCTTGCCGAACTCAATCACGTGCCGCCCGTTAGCGGTGTATCCACCGCGCAGGTTGAGAAATTGCAACATGACATGCATACCTGGCAGATCTGGGCGAACGGCGTGCTGGAACAGCCGGCGCCTGCTCCGGAAGCCATAAGCGCGACGCTCACGCAGCAGGGGAAGAGCGTGATGGACGCGGTGCGCGACGACTTTCAGGATCTGCTTGCGACGGCCTCTCATGAGCGGAGCACCTACGATACAAAGCTCAACCAAAGGGTAAGCAGGTTTTTGCAATTCGTTCTGATTCTGGCGCTAGCTGCTGGGATCACGATCGGCATTTTTGCCAGCAGCCGGCTGCAGCGAGTCTCGAGCGCATATGAACACGCCTTACAGGAGCTTCAAGAGCGAAATGCGAAGGTAACGGCCAGCCAGCAACTGCTGGCGACCACCCTGGAATCCATCGGGGATGCGGTCATCTCTCTGAGCAAGCAGGGGCAAGTCCGCTTCATGAATGCCGTCGCACAGAAGCTGACCGGATGGCAGCTGAACGCTGCCACGAACCATCCGATCGGTGAGGTGCTCCGCCTGGTGCATCCGCAAACGCGCCAGCCGATGGGCGATCTGCTGGAAGACCTGGACCGCTCCGGGGCGATGGGCCTGCATCAGGAGGGCACCCTGGTCGCAGGGGACGGGGCGGAGTATGCGGTGGATGCCAAGGCCTCGATCGTGGTGGATGCGGATGGGCGTCCGGATGGGTCAGTCGTGGTCTTCCGCGACGTCACCGAGTTGCGCAAAGCTGAAGTCACGCTGATTGCAAATGAGAAGCTCGCAGTGACCGGGCGGCTCGCGGCGAGCATCGCGCACGAGATCCACAACCCGCTGGACTCGGTAGCAAATCTGCACTTCCTCATCTCGCAGGAGACCGACCCGCAACGGCGCAGCGACTACCTGAAGCTGGCGCAACAGGAGCTGGGCCGCACCCTGCAGATCAGCCGCGCCATGCTGAGTCTGTACCGCGAGTCACCCATGCCTGTGCAGGTGAACCTCGAAGAGCTGATTGGCAGTGTCCTGCTGTTGCTGGATCGCAAGATGCGTGACCAGAACATCCAGGTTGAGCAGAGTTTCACGCATCCGGTGCATGTATTCGGCTTTCCCGGAGAGCTTCGCCAGGTGTTCACAAATCTGATTGCGAATGCCGGCGAAGCGGCTGGACCGAACGGTCATGTGCGCATTCTGGTGCGGCCGGCGAGCCCGCTGGATGGCCGCGCCGGCACCATGGTGGAGATTGCGGACAGCGGACGCGGCATTGCGCCCCACGTGGAGAAGAAGCTGTTTCAGCCCTTCATGACCACCAAGGGTGAGCGCGGGACCGGGCTTGGCCTCTGGGTAAGCCTGGGCATCGTACAGAAGCACGGCGGCACGGTACGCATATCAAACAGCACCGAGGGAGACCTGCGGGGCGCCGTCGTCAGGGTCTATCTGCCGGAACGGTCGGCGCAGGCCAAAGCGAACGAGGAAGACCACGATGCACCCTTGATTGCTCCTCCCTTTGAGAGCGCCGAGGAATGGGCCGTCCGACCATTTTCAGTTTAAGTACTGACCCTCAACGGTCGCTCGGCAGAGCGCACTGGCACGGAAAATGGTCTAGATCGACGCCACCGGCAAGGTCATCAGGTCGTCCACCAAACCGACCTCCTTTTGCACGAATGGCTCTGCGTACCGCACTCCAGCCAATTGGCCATAGTGTCTCGCCTCCGCGAGCGTGCGCTCGCGAATCTCCTCCTCAGGCACAAAGAGCGCGCTTCCCTGCTCGGCATTGGCGTACTGGGAGCGGTAGGCCATAAGCGACCGATAGCGCTCTTCGACGAATGGCGTGATATCCACGACAAAGGTAGGGCGCACATCCGCGTACAGGCTGGCGTAGAGCACCTTGTAAGGGCGATGCGGCGCGGCGCCCGTCTCGAGCCGCGCCAGGCCGCTCAGGAAGCAGGCCTCGTAGCCAAGAATGGCCGTGGTGTAGTGATCCGGATGCCGGCCCTGCCAATAGGGCAGGATCACCACCCGCGGCCGGAGCTCACGCAGCACGCGAACGATCTTCAGCCGATTCTCGTAGGTGTTCTCCACGCGGCCGTCCGGCAGGTCCAGCGCCTGGCGCCGGCGCACGCCCAGGATGCGCCCCGCGGCTTCCGCCTCCGCGGCACGCTCTGCTGCGGAACCGCGTGTTCCCGCCTCGCCCTGCGTCAGGTCGAGGATTCCGGTCTCCAGGCCGAGCGAGCGCATCTTCAGCAGTGTGCCGCCGCAGGTCTGCTCGACATCATCGCGATGCGCCGCAATGGCGAGGATATCGACCAGGCTGGACTGAGAGGCGGCCGCGACAGTCATCGACGTGCCTGCCCGGGCCGATCACGTTCAGTATGTGGTGTTGTTGCCATCCGTCGAGCCATCCATGTAGGCGACATCGGAAACCGTGCCCGTAACGGTGACGTTCGTGTTGTCCAACTCGGCGAAGTTCGTGGTGCTGTAGATGTGCACCTGGCCACCCTCGCCCACGTAGACCTTGTGCAGACCCTCGACATCCGCGATGCCGGTCAGGTCGCCGATGTAGCGGTCCACCGTCACTGCCTTTGTAGAGGTGTTGAACATCGACAGGCAACCGAACTGCACATTCTGGCCAGCCTGGTTCTGGGCAAAGCGTTGCCCGGTCTGACAACCGATGGATCCGATCCACAAAGTGTCGTCGTCGGCAAAGCTCATCTTGTTGTGCGTGCCGTCGCTGATGGCATACCGGCCGGTCACGGCATAGCTTCCAAGATTCACCGTGCTGAGATAACCCGCCAGCAGACCACTCGGCTGTAATTGCTGACCCGCCACATAGAGCGTGGGACCGTTCTGTAATGCATTCGTTGCGCCGCCGGGGACCGGGAGAAGCGGGCCAGCCTGCAGGCTCAAACCCGACGGTCCTGACTGATTTCCATTCAGCACGGAACTGGAGATCGGGATGGTGACGATGCCGGATTGGGTGCCACCGCACTCGGGGCCGCAGTTCAACACGTAGATGCTTTGCCCATCGGAAGAGAAGATCGCCTTTGTCGGCCGGTCGAATGCACTGTTCGGGTCAGCCACCGGAGCGACGCAGTATTTAGGCAATGTCTGTGGTTCGCAATCTTGGAACTTTCCCTGCCACTGTGCTGGCGTGGAGTACAGGGTCTGCTGGGCGAGAGTCAGCTTCACCAGGCTGTAGACAAGATTGCTGTTTTGCACGAAACCCAGGACCAGACTCGCATTCGGATTCATGGAGATGCGATAGATCCCGGGAACATTCATCAGCAGTTGGCTGCCGAGTCCCGCATCGAAGACCATCATGGCGTGCGCGTTTTGATCCGCCGCGACGACGTATTCCTCATTCCGAGAAGCGAATATGCTGGTGGCGATCGCGCCACCGGAGACCAGGTTGCTGCCCAGTTTCTCCTGTGCATAGCTGATCGATGCCAGGCTGCCATCCCCCGAGGAATACACCAGGCCGATTTGCTCCTCAGGCATGTTCTGGATGGTCACCGGATTGGAGCCGCTGAAGCCACTGATGGAAAACCGTCCGTTGGGATTGTTGAAGGGATGGCGAATGTCGTAAAACGCATCCATGAACTGAAGGCTGCTGCCGGGATTGTCCACGGCTACCAGCACACGCTGCGTAACGCCGCTGGGCGGCAGCGTGCGGCCTGCGAAGTAGAAGTTCTTTCCGCAGCCTAGGAGGATGAACGAAACCGCGACAGCGACGAACGCAGTGACGGCCAGGGACAGGCGACTTCTCTTCTTCAAAATGCTTCGGACCTCAACCTTCAAACAAACAGTCTGCGTTCGCAAGCTGAAGTATAGCAAAGGGTTTGGTGATGTTGTCTGACGCCGCCTAAAGCAAAATTGTGGCGGGGAGATCCCGCTCAGTACACCCATTCCCTGAGAGAACGGCTGGATTTTCGGCGCCTTTGCTAGCATGAGAAGATGTCACGCCTGTCGTCACTCTTCGCCCATCGAACGGTATTGTGTGACGGCGCCATGGGTACGGCTCTCTACGGCCGGGGCGTCTTTCTCAACAAGTGCTTCGATGAGCTGAACTTGACCCAACCGGAGCTGGTGCGCTCCGTCCATGAGGAGTACCTGCAGGCCGGCGCCGAAATCGTCGAAACCAACACCTTCGGGGCAAACAGCTTTCGCTTGCAACGCTTTGGGCTGCAGGACCAAACGCGCGCCATCAATCAGGCGGGCGCCCGGCTGGCCCGGGAGGCCGTGGCACAGCTCGCCGACAAGCAGGCGGGAAGCGCGTTCGTGGCCGGTTCCGTTGGCCCGCTCGGCATTCACCTCGAACCCCTCGGCAAGACCGCTCTGGAAGAGGCACGCGCCGCCTTCGCGGAACAGATCGAAGGTCTGACCGCAGGGGGTCCTGGTGTGGGCGTGGACCTGCTCGCGATCGAGACGATGATGGCCATCAACGAAACCGAACAGGCCATCTCCGCAGCCAGGCAGGTCGCTCCGGATGTTCCGGTGCTGGCCATGGTGACCGTGGATGAAGACGCAAACTGCCTGGACGGCACACCGGCGGACGTCGCCGCCTCACGGCTCGCAGCCGCGGGCGCAGATGGAATTGGAGTCAATTGCTCCACCGGTCCGGCTACCGTGCTCACGGCGATTGAACGCATGCGCGCCGTTACCGACCTTCCCCTGGTCGCAATGCCGAATGCCGGCATGCCGCGCAACGTGGACGGCCGCAATATCTATCTCTGCTCGCCGGAGTACATGGCCAGCTTTGCACGCAAGTTCGTGCGCGCCGGTGTGCAGTTCATCGGCGGCTGTTGCGGTACAACTCCCAACCACATACGCGCCATGAAATCCGCTATACGCGCGATGGACGCTCAACAGACCACCGCGCCTCGGGAAGCACGCACGCCCATCGTGACGGAGACGCCGCCCGCGGCGCTGGCCGACCGCTCAAAAATCGGTAGCCTGGTCGCGTCCGGCCAGTTCATCACGCTGGTGGAGATCGTGCCCCCGCGCGGCATCGACTGCAGCAAAGAGATCGAAGGCGCACGTATGCTGGCTGGCACCGGCATTCATGCCATCAATATCCCCGACTCACCACGTGCCTCCGCACGCATGAGCGCGCAGAGCCTGTGCCTGCAGATTCAGCAGCAGACCGGTATCGAGACCGTGCTGCACTACACCTGCCGCGACCGCAACCTGCTCTCCATCCAGTCCGACCTGCTGGGCGCTTCGTCGCTCGGCCTGCGCAACATCCTCTGCCTGACCGGCGATCCGCCAAAGCTTGGCAACTATCCGGATGCAACCGCGGTCTTCGACGTCGATGCCATCGGACTGGTCAACGTCGTCAATCGCCTGAACCACGGGCTCGATATCGGCGGCAATCCCATTGGCGCTTCGACCGGGTTCACGCTTGGTGTCGCCGCCAATCCCGGTGTCCCGGACATCGACAACGAAATCCGCCGCTTCGCCTACAAGGTGGAGGCCGGCGCAGAGTACGCGATCACCCAGCCGGTCTTCGATATGCGGCTGCTGGAAATCTTCCTGCGCCGCATCGAGGAGTTCCGCATTCCTGTCATCGCCGGGATCTGGCCGCTCACCAGTCTGCGCAATGCCGAGTTCATGAAGAATGACCTCCGCGTTTCCATGCCGGACGAGATCATGGCCCGCATGGCTGCGGCGGAGACACCGGAAGCGGCGCGAGCCGAAGGCATTCGCATTGCACAGGAGATGCTGACCGCAGTGCAACCCATGGTGCAGGGTGTGCAAGTCAGCGCGCCGTTCGGGCGTTACGCTCTGGCCATCGAGGTTGTCCGGCAGGTGCTGCCGCCGATAGACGAGTCGCCCGCAGCATAGAACCGCGGCGCGGCCGATGATCGTACTCCGCACAGCAGGATAGAATGCCGCTACTTCTGCATACCGAGGCTCGCCGATGCGCATTGCGCCATTGCTGATGACGTTCACGTTGGTATTGCTTCCTGCATTGCATATCAACCAGGCGCGTGGGCAACTGGCGCATGCAACCGGCACGAACGCCTCCTCACCCGATGTGGCGGCGATACGCGACTTCTATCGTGCCGGGCTCCAGCGCAACGGTATCGTGGGCAGTACGCTGGTGCTCTTCGACAATGGCAAAGTCGTTCTGAACGAGCCCTACGGCCAGCAGAGCATCAATCCGCCGCAGGCTGTGGACGAACAGACCACCTATCACTGGGCCTCCGTCACCAAAACATTTACCGGCATCGCCATCATGCAGTTGCGCGACCGCGGGCTGCTGTCGCTCGATGATCCGCTGGTGAAGTACATCCCGGAGCTGAATGCGGTGCACGATCCGTATGGTCCCGTCTCGGCAATCACGATCCGCGAAGCAATGTCCCACACCAACGGCTTTCGCGACGCAACCTGGCCATGGCGCACGGAAGACTGGCAGCCCTTTGAGCCGACCCAGTGGTCGCAGATCGTCGCCATGCTTCCCTACACCAGCGTGGATTTCCCGCCGGGCTCGCGCTTTCGCTACTCCAATCTCGCGGTCGTGTTCCTGGGCGAGATCATCGAACGCCTCACCGGCGACAACTTCGAGGTCTACATGCTGAAGAATGTCTTTGGCCCTCTCGGCATGACGCACAGCTACTACGATCGCAGCCCGGCCACGCTGCTTCCCTACCGCTCGCACAGCTGGGATCGCAAGGATGGCAAGCTCACCGAAGACCCGTTCGATTTCGACACCGGCATCACCCGCTCCAACGGCGGCCTGAATGCTCCCTTGCCGGATATGCTGCGCTACCTGCGCTTCCTGGTCGGCGACCCGGCGCATCCGGCTGAGTACGATCGCATTCTCAAGCGCAGTTCGCTCGAAGAGATGTGGCACCCTATTCTGCGCGTGACGCCCGATGACGACTTTCCGTCACGGCCCGGAGCGCATGACGAGGTGGCCGCCAGCTTCTTCATTCATACCGACCGCGGGGTGCGCCTGGTTGGTCATGCGGGATGGCAGAACGGTTTCCGGAGCCAGTTAAACTTCGACCCGGTTGCCCATCGCGGCTATCTGGTCGTCTACAACACCGATGCAATGGATTCAACCCAGAACACGCGGCGCTTCAACATCGAACTCCGCGACTATCTCATCGACCACTTCTTCACCCAGCCGCCGCCATAGAGCGCTTTTCGCTTCCGGTGTATACAGAACAGTCAAACTTATCGTGGCTTTTCCGTTAAGAAAAGCCACACTTCGCCATTCTCCGCCGTACCGGGTAGAAGCGAAACGCTCCACGGCTTACACTAGAAGCGGCTCCCATCGTCGGCAAGGACTCGCGAGCACAGGAACTCATGCCCAAGTTTGAAGACTCACTCAAGCAGCTCGAAACCATCGTGAACCAGCTCGAGCAGGGCGACCTGCCGCTGGAAGATTCCATCAAGCTCTTCGAAGAAGGCATTCAACTTTCCTCGGTGTGTAAAGAGGAGCTGGATGCTGCCGAAGGCAAGGTTCAGATCTTGCTGAAACAGCGCGATGGATCGATGAAAGCTGAGCCCTTTCCGCAGAAGTAGAGTCATTGGCGCGAGCGCATCACTTTCCGGCCACGGTGCGGTTCACCAGGCGCCCGATGCCGCTGATCTCAATCGCGACCTCTTCCCCGGGACGCATCCATCGCTGCGGTGTGCGGCCCAGCCCGACGCCCTGCGGCGTGCCTGTGCTGACGATATCCCCGGGTTCGAGCGCAACGATGGCAGAGATATACCCCAGCACGGCCGGGATATCGAAGATCAGGTCGCGCGTGTTCGCCTGCTGCAGCGTCTCGCCGTCAATCGTCAGCCGTAGATCCAGATTGTGCGGATCGGTCAACTCATCCGCGGTCACCACCCACGGACCGATAGGACAAAAGGTCGGAAAGCTCTTTCCCAGCGTCCATTGCGACGTAGCCAGTTGCACGTCGCGCGCGCTGACGTCGTTCAGAATGGTGTAGCCAAAGACGCACTCGCGCCAGTTTTCACGTGTCACATTGCTTGCGCTGCTGCCGATCACCACCGCGAGCTCTGCTTCATAATCCGGCTGGGTGCTGTTCGCGGGCAACAGAATGTTGCTATCCGGCCCGGTGATGGAAGAGGCCAGCTTCATGAAAATCGTCGGAACCGCCTGCACCGCCATCTTCGATTCCTTGGCATGGTCCTGATAGTTCAATCCAACGCAGAAAATCCGCGGGGGATGGAGAAGCGGCGACAGCAGTTGAACGCTGGACAAGGGCAGTGTGCTCTCCGTACCTGCGCTACTGATAAAGGTTCGAGCCGATGCAAGCGCGGCAGCGTCAGCCGCAAGGAAGCTCTCCGCATCCGGGTAACCGAGCGGCGTCAGGGGATGTACCGTGTCCTTTTGCAGCACGCCCGGCTCCGGGGCCGCGCCCGTCTTGCGGCGAAACGTAATCAATTTCACTGTTCTCTCCAAACCTTTCCATCCGGAAAGCGATAGTCAATCAGCGTCTGCGGATACATCTCTGCACTGTAACCCGGCTGGCCGGGCAGCACATAGTGCGCATTCCGGATGCGAACCGGATCGAGGAAGTGCTCATGCAGATGATCGACGTATTCGGTCACGCGGTTTTCGAGCGAAGCGGAGACAGCGATGTAATCGAACACGGAGAGATGCTGCACATACTCACACAGTCCCACGCCTCCGGCATGCGGGCACACCGGCACACCGAACTTCGCTGCCATCAGCAGCACCGCGAGATTCTCGTTCACGCCCGCAAGCCGGCAACTATCGATCTGGCATACGTCGATCGCTCCCGCCTGCAGCAGTTGTTTGAACATGACGCGGTTCTGGCAGTGTTCGCCAGTTGCAATCCTCACCCCCGCCTCGCGACGGATCCGGGCGTGCCCCAGTATGTCATCGGGGCTCGTCGGCTCTTCCATCCACCACGGATCAAATTCGGCAAGTTCTCGCGTGCGCGCAATCGCCTCCGTAACCCCCCAGCGCTGATTGGCGTCCATCATCAGCTTCATGTCATTGCCGATCTCGCCGCGGACCAGCGCCGCACGGCGAAGATCGTCAACCGGCTCGCCGCCAACCTTCAATTTGAAGTGACGCCAGCCTTGGGCGAGGGCTTCATGGCAGAGCGAGCGAACCTTCTCATCCGAAAACCCAAACCAGCCGACGGAAGTGGTGTACGCGGGATAGCCGGTTTTCTCCAGTTCCGCGATCCGCGCTTCCCTGCCCGCACGCTTCGACTTCAGCAGGGTCAGCGCTTCTTTTTCGGTAATGGCGTCGTCAATGTAGCGGAAGTCGACAAGCCGTACGATCTCTTCCGGACTCATATCAGCAAGTAGCCGCCACAGCGGCTTGCTCTGCTGCCGGGCGTATAGGTCCCAGACCGCGTTGATCAGCGCTGCCGCCGCCATGTGCGTGACACCCTTTTCCGGTCCCAGCCAACGGAACTGGCTGTCATCGGTAAGCTGACGGGAAAATGTCCGCAAGTCGTCGGTGATCGCGCTGAGCCGGCGGCCCTCCACAAAGCCTGCCAGATATCTGGCGGCACTTACGCAAAGCTCGTTGCCGCGCCCCAGCGTGAACGTCAGGCCGTAACCCTTCAGCTCGCTGTCCGTATGGAGAATGCAATATGCCGCGGAGTAGTCCGGATTTTTGTTCACGGCATCCGAGCCGATGCTGTCTCGCGAGGTGGGAAAACGCAGATCCAGCACCTCAACGTGCGTAATAGTAGGGTCAATCAAAATCGATCTGGCTCCTTCTCTTTCTTTGTCGCTACGCGGCGGTCCATCCGCCATCGATGGTTAGAACGGAGCCCGTCATAAAGTCTGCTTCGGGAGAGCAGATGTAATGCACCATGGCGGCGATCTCTTCCGGTGTTCCCAAGCGTCCCATAGGTTGCCGCGCGGCCAGCTCCACGCGCATCTTCTCGATCTCGTGCGCATGATACTTCTGCAGATAGCCTTCGACGAACGGTGACTGTACGGTCCCCGGCGCGATGCAGTTCACGCGGAGCTCCTTCGGATACTCCACCGCAAGCTGCCGCGTCATCGCGATGACCGCCCCCTTGCTGGCGCAGTAGGCGAAGCGTTGCTTAATGCCGATCAATCCCGCGACCGAACCGATATTCACGATCGATCCTCGCACGGCAAGCAGCAATGGCAGCGCGGCCTTGGTCACCAGGAAGATCGACGTAGCATTCACCGTCATGAGCCGATCAAAATCCGCCTCCTCCGTCTGCGCGATGCCGCCCACCAGCCCGATACCGGCATTGTTCACCAGTATGTCGAGTTGATGCAGCCCCTGCATCGCTGCTGCGATCGAAGCGCCGCTGGTCACATCCATCGCCACGCCCCGCGCACCCGGCAGCTCCTCCGCCAGCGCCTTCGCAGCGGCTTCGTTGAGATCCGCGACGATGACGCTCGCACCTGCTGCCGTCAGACGCCTCGCGGTTGCGGCCCCGATGCCGCTGGCTCCTCCGGTGATCAGTGCTACTTTGCCCTTCAGATCAAACACCGCGTCTCCTGTTCTTATTTCGCCTCTTCTTATTGCGCGTCCTGTTGCGTTGTCTCCACAGACGCCAGCGCCAGCGGCTCGCCACCGCGCTCGGAGGAGAGATACGCCGCTTCGACCACGCGCATCGTATCCAGCGCGTCTTCCACCCGTGTCGGCATCGTTTCGCTTTCTCCTAGTGCGAAACGCTGAACCGACAGCATCGACCCGAGAAAAGCATCTGGAAACCATTCGCCAGCCACCGGCTGCGCACCACTTACGAAGCCCGCATGCGGCTGGCGCGGATAAAACTCCAGCGTATCCCCGCGGCCCTTTGGATAATCAAGATTCACGCCCATCTGCGCACGCATGACGCCTTCCGTCCCCTCCCATTGCACATAACTGTGCTGCAGTTCAGGGTACGGCACATCCAGCCCGTGATTCGTCGCAATGAACACCCGCGTCCAATCGTCATAGTCCATCACGATCACGCTCTTGGTAGCCGCCAGCTCCGGCGTGCGCGGATTGCGCACTGTCCGCGCGTACACGCGCTGCGGGTTCCCCAGCCAGGAGCGCACCAGATCGACATAGTGAATGCTGTGATAAACGATCTCCAAACGAGGCGCGGTCTTCAGAAAGCTCCACAGCTCCCAGGGCGTATGGGTACTTACCTGAACCTCGATGTCGTGCAACGTACCCAGCGCGCCTGCGTCGGTAATCGCGCGTGCCGCCAACATATTCGGCGCCCAGCGCAACTGAAAGTTCACCGCCGCCCGTAGTCCTCGCGCGTGGCAGAGCGCGACGATGGCCTCGGCCTCTGCCAGCGTTCCGCCCAGCGGCTTCTGGATCAGGACGGCGCTGCCGCGCGGAATGGCTGGCAGAACCTCCAGAACTGCCGCGGCAGGCACGGCTATATCGAAGATGAGAGGATCTGCCAGTTGCGGCAACACAGCGGCAAGCGTCGCGCCGCTTACGCCGATGCCCCACTCTGCCGCCAACACCTGCGCCCGCTCCGAATGCCGGTCAACGATCGCAGCTACCCGCAGACCGCCCTTGCGGTATGCGGGCAGGTGCGCATTGCGCACAATGCCGCCGGCACCGATCATCACAATCGGTAGTGGCACTCCCCGCAACGCGCTGGATGGGCCGAATCCGTTCACGATGCAGGTTCCATCCGCAGGACGTAGGCGTACTTCCCTGGCAATGTAGCCGGGAGTTGCACCTCCAGATCCGCGCCCTTTTGCGACCATGTGAGCGGCTTCGCATCGCCCAAGAGCTGTACCTGAGAGCCACTGGCAGCTCGTACGTCTCGCAGAAGAATCGTGCCCGGCTTCGGTTCGCCCATCAGCGTTGCATAAAGCTGTCCACCCTTCTGCGTGAAGCGCACCGGAATCTTCTGATCCGTCTCGCCCTCTGCACGCGACCACGGCTCCGTGCCATAGATCGCGTCGCCGTTCTGGCGCAGCCATGCACCGAGAGACTTCAGGCGGTCCATCTGGATCGGCGGAATCGTGCCATCGGCCTCCGGCCCCACGTCCAGCAGCAGGTTGCCATTCTTGCTCACGATATCGACCAGCAGGTAGATCAGCTCATCGGGCGCGATGGTCTCTTTCTCGCCCTCGGCGCGGTTATAACCGAAGGAGCGGCCCAAACCGCGGCACTCCTCCCACTTCACTTTGCTGATCGTGCTGCGCTTCTCGTACTCGGGCGACTGAAAATCCGAGTGCTTCACCCCAAAGCGATCGTCGATCACGCCATCCGGAACGGCGTTGTAGTAGTCCGCCATCACCTGCAGAGGCTTGCCGGTCTTCGGCCAG
Source organism: uncultured Acidobacteriaceae bacterium (assembly GCA_963815025.1). GTDB lineage: Bacteria > Acidobacteriota > Terriglobia > Terriglobales > Acidobacteriaceae > KBS-83. The sequence goes on from CAWFFD010000004.1 coordinate 1,741,679, forward strand.
TCGATGTCATCCCACAGCACGGCCGGGTGATACTTCGCGATCAGCTCTTCGATCTGGTCGAACGCATAGTTCCCGTAGGCGATGGTCTCGGGTTTGACCGCCTGCCAGTCGTTACCACCGATGATCGGACCTCGGTTGAAGGTCCAATCGTAGCCGCCGGAGTAGTAGAGCCCCATCTTCATGCCGTCCTGCCGCACCGCCTCCGTCAGCTCGCCGACGATGTCGCGCTGCGCCTGCAGATGCTGCTGATTCGGGTTCACCACCTTGCTCGGCCACAAGGTAAAGCCTTCGTGATGTTTGCTCGTCAGCACAACATAGCGCGCGCCCGCATCCTTGAACGCTGCGGCCATCACCGCCGGATCCCACTTCTTGCTCTCCCGATCGAAGATCGGAGCGAAGTCGTAATAGTTGAAGTCTGCTCCGTAATGCTCGCGGTGATAGGCCTGTGTCGGCGAGCCGGGAATGCGCATGCGTGTTGTAGTACCACTCGGCATACGCGTTCCATTTCGCCTCGTCCTCGTGCGGAACCACCTTGGGCCTGTCGACCGCAGCCCATCCCGGCACCGAATAAAGTCCCCAATGGATAAAGATGCCGAGCTTCGCGTCCGCATACCACTGTGGCAGAGGATGCTTGTCGAGCGATTCGAGCGTCGGATCGTAATGCATATTCTGGGCTGCCGCTCCCATCATCCCCAGTGCCACAATCGCCAGCAGGCCCAGCCCCGCTCTCGTCTGCCTCTCGTTCATCTCTTCTCTCCTTACAAACTTTCTCTATTTCGATTCGACCGCTAGTGACGGAGCGCTTCGCCTGGCGGCATACCGCGCCGCGCGTGATACCAACTGAAAAGAGCCACCACCACGTAACCCGTCAGCGGCACTGTGTAGCCGTATGCAATGCCTCCAGCGCGTTGTGAGATCCACGCCATCACAGGCGTCAGCGCGGCTCCTCCAACGATCGACATCACCAGCAGCGAGCCGCCCAGCTTCACCAGCGGACCCAGACCCTCCAGTCCCAGCGCAAAGATGGTGGGGAACATGATCGACATGAAGAAGCTGGTCAGGAAGACAGCCCACATGCCGGCCCATCCTGGCCGAGATACCGCAAAAAGCAGCAGGAACGTATTCACAATGGCATAGAGCATCATCAGACGCGCCGCGGCAATGCGCTTCATCAGCACCGGCGCCGAGAAGCGCCCAAGAGCAAACGCGACCAGCGTGCCGGTCAACAATAGACCCGCATGCTTCTCCGTCTGGTGGGTGTAGTCCTGCACATACTGAATGAAATAGCTCCAGGTGCCCACCTGCGCGCCGATGTAGAGAAACTGCGCCAGCACCGCGAACAGGAAGTGCGGGCGCCGGAATAGTTCGGAGATCCGGCCACCATCTGCCTCTGCGCCACTATCAGCGACAACTTCCGGAAACTTCGTTCGCATGAAGACAATGGCCAGCGTGAGCGCAATGCCTCCCAGCACGAGATACGGAGCGACGACGCGCATCGTCTCGTGGCGCAGATAAGCGGTATAAGTCCCTGCTAACTTGCGCGCCGCGACCTGACCCGCATTCAGTTCCACGCCGGAAAATATGAAGACGGTGCCGGCCAATACGCCGGTGATCGAACCAAGAGTGTTGAAGGCTTGCGAAAAGTTCAGCCTGCGGGCGGCGGTTGCCGGCGCTCCCATCTGGGTGATGAAAGGATTCGATGCTGTTTCGAGAAACGAGAGTCCGGATGCGATTACGAAGAGCGCCATCAGGAAGAACCAGTATCTGCCGACAACGGCGGCCGGCCAGAAGAGCCCGGCGCCTGTGGCAAATAAAAGCAGTCCGGTAATGAGCCCTGTCTTGTATCCCTTGCGCCGCATAATGAGCGCGGCAGGTATCGCCAGGAAAAAGTAGCCCAGATAAAAAGCCGATTGCACCAACCCAGCCTCCACGCGGTTCAGCGCAAAGCTCTTCATGAACTGGCGGATCAGAACATCGTTCAGGTTGTTGGGTATGCCCCACATGAAAAACAGCGACGTGACCAGGCTGAACGGCAGGAGTTGTCCTGACGCCACCAGGGGCTCGCCGCTGCCTTCGGTATCCATCGTCAAGTTCGACGCAAGCACCTTCAATGCCTCACGATTCCCGCAGATTGCGTATCGTTTTGCACCCCGTTAGTTTGTGCCGGACTGGATCCGAAGTTGGAGCCGAGGAAGACCGGACGGATATGGCGGTCAAACAGGTTCGCAGTTACATGCTCCGCCACGCGCTCCTCGTGCTGCTCCAGCATGGCAATGTATCGCGGCCCCATCTTCGCCGCGATCTTGAACGCAACGTGCATGAGCTGCCGCAGACTTCTGTTGTATTGAGGTGATTCGCGATTGTGCCGTAGCGCGTCTACCCACTGCTCTGCCGTCCAGCGCTGCGCCTCGACAGGCGTGGGAAGCGACGCCTCATCAATATCAATCACCGCCGCGTACGGCGCGCACAGCTCATCGCGATGCGCATAGGCCTCGGTGTAAATCTCTTTTACCAGCGCGAGAGCATCGCCGCCCGACTCTGCCAGCCCAATCATCTCCTCCAGCCAGGTGGTTCCCGCAGTCTTGAGATGGAGCCCCGTATCCATCTTCATCATCGCGTCATGCACGGCGCCATAGATCGAAAATTTGTCGCTGCCGGAGTGCAGGCTCAGCTTCAGCTCCGCAGGCAGCCCGAACGCGTCGATGGCATAGCGAATCGCCGCCATGTCCTGCTCCAGCTCCCGCGCAAAGATGCGCGGGTCGCCCACGTAATCCACGCCTTTGTTGAAGCGGCCGGTAAATTTTGGCGCGATGGTCGCCAACGGCACGCCGGCATCACCCAGAGCAGCGAGGATCAGAAGCAGCTCCACCGGTTGTTGTGGCGAATCCGTCTCGTCCATCGAGACCTCGGTAAGGAAGGTGCCTTTTCCCTTCGCACGCTCAATGTAGCGGTAGTTCTCCGCTGCCCGAAGCACGGCTGCCAGGTACTTCCGTCCGACACGCTCCAGATCCACCCGCGTCACCAGAACCGGGTCCGGCAGCCCCGGCAGATCGACCTCGCCCATCAGCGACGCATGGCGGCGGATGAAGCGATCCAGATCAGACTGTTCTGCATCCACTCCGATCTGATCCGCGACGTCGATGGTGAAGAAGTCGCAGGGCTCAAGGAATCGATCGACGGTGCTCAGGTTGATGTGGTCGGCGTCGCAGAAATACGGTTCTTGCCATTTGAGTTGGCGTACCGCGGCATCTGCTGCCGCCCGCGTCTGTGCGGGATCGGAGCCGATGATGGTGTGCTCGCGGTTCGATTTGTTCCATACTGGCGTCACCACCGCACCCGCTTCGGCCGCCCGAACACAGGCACGCAACTGGGCCTCGGCCTGGTGCACAAACCGGTCTCCCACCCCGATCGAAAATCTGCCCAGCGACTTCACATCCGGCACCGAATCTACTCCGCAATCTCCCAGCTTAGCCTTACTTTTCGTTACAGTAAACGATTTAGCCGTTTTCGTTTACAAGATCACGTCTGCCGGCCCCGCGGAGCGCCCGCGATGCACCCGCCGTGCGCCAACGCGATATAGTCCAGCGTATGACGGTCCGCATGAAAGACATCGCCCGAGACCTCGGTCTCTCGGTTGTCACGGTATCAAAGGTCCTTCGCGATCATCCCGATATCGGCGAGGAAACACGCAAACGGGTGCTCCAGCGTGTCAAGGAGCTGGATTACGAGCCCAACATCCTGGCCCGCAGCCTGGTCACTGGCCGCAGCTATCTGATTGGCCTCATCGTTCCAGGGCTCATCCATCCCTTCTTTGCGGAGGTGGCAAAGGCCCTCTCGAAAGCGATCGTGGATAAAGGCTACTCACTGATCGTGTCTTCCTCAGAAGAAGATCCGGCCCTCGAAGCGCGTGAGATCCGCCATCTCCTGGCCCGTCGGCTGGATGCGCTCGTCATCGCCTCCTCGGGCACAGACACCGAGCTTTTCCGCCGCATGCGCAGCCAGTCGCAGCCCTTTGTGTTGATCGACCGGGCCTTCGACAATCTGGAAGCGGATTTTGTCGGCATTGATGACAAAGCCGCAGGGCGCATTGCCACGACGCACTTGATTGAAATGGGCCGGCGGAACATTGCGCACATCGGCGGACGCGAGAACAGCACCGGGATCCGCCGTAGAGAGGGCTACCTTGAAGCTCTGCGGGCGCACAAGCTGCCGGTTCGGGAAAACTACATTCTCAGCCGCGATTACGTTGATACGGATAGCCTCCGCCAGGGATCGGAGGCCATGCGGCAGCTTCTCGAAAGAACTCCGCGCCCGGACGCCATCTTCTGCCACAACGATCCCATCGCCATTGGCGCCATGAACGTCATCCTCGACGCGGGTCTGCGCATCCCAGAGGACATCGCGGTCGTGGGCTGCGGCAACCTGAACTACAACGACTGGCTGCGCATCCCCTTGACCAGTATCGACCAGCGAAGCCACCTGATCGGCCAGCGCGCCGGCGAGATTCTGCTGGGCATGATCGAAGGCCGCGAGTGGCCCGCGCCCGAGAAGGTGATCCTCGAGCCTACCCTGGTGGTTCGCGCTTCAACGACTGGTGGAAAAGACACTGCGACAATGCCTTCGGGAAAGATAAAAAAGTCGGCCAAGGCGCGCACATAGAGCTTCTACAGCGAGTAGACGCGGCTGGCGTTCGCGCTCCAGATCGCGTCCTGCTCGCTTGCTGAAAGCGGCGCGACCCATTCTGTAACGACGTCGACCCATCGCTGATAGCCGGTGGCAAGCATAGCGACGGGCCAGTCTGAGCCGAAGAGCAGCCGGTCAGGGCCGAAGGCCTCAAGCACCACGCGCCAGTAAGGTTCAAGGTTGGCTGGCGTCCATTGCTGCCAGTCAGCTTCGGTCACCAGGCCGGAGAGTTTGCAGCAGACATGCGGCCGCTTTGCCAGCTCACGCAGGCCCGTGGCCCACGGCTCCACTTCTCCGCTCGCAATCGGAGGCTTCGCGCAGTGATCGAGAACGAATCGCTGGTCGGGATGCATATCCACAAAGCGAGCCGCCTGCGGCAGATGACGCGCGTGGATCAGGATGTCGTAAACGAGTCCAGTGTCATGGAGCGCGCGGATACCGCGGTTGAATGCCGCACTGAGGATGAACTGATCATCCGGCTCGTCCTGGATTACGTGACGCAGTCCTTTCAGCTTCTTGTGCCGCTTCACATCCGCCAGTACTTCGTGAAACTCAGGAGCGGCGATGGGCGCCCAGCCGACAACCCCCTTCATCCACGATGCCTCTTCCGCCAGTTGCAGGAGCCACCGAGTCTCCTCCAGCGTCTGGCGCGCCTGTACCGCGATTGCGCCGGCAACCCCGGCGCGGTCAAGCAGCGGCTGCAGATCCGCAGGAAGGAAGTTGCGGCGTAGCACGCTCATCTTCTCGTTGATCCAGCCATATTCAGCCGGGTCGTAGCGCCAGAGGTGATGATGCGCGTCGATGCGATGGGTCGTCGTGTTCATGCGTATGCCAGTCTAGAGAGGTTGCTCTGCCGCTCCCGTTATATCGCTTGAACGGGCGATCCAGAGTTTCTGAGCCGAGGTGGTCCAAACAGTCCTTGCTGACGGGTCGCTGGATCGGGTTTAATGGCGCTCTTGGCAAACGTTCTCTGGGAATGCTGTCTTACCTGATTTTCGAAAACCGAGCGTAGAGAGACATGCGATGAAAAACATAAGTGAAGGCGCCCTGCTATCGGCGTTGTTGCTGATCGCTGCCGGCGTGCAAGCGCAGCAGCCGGCTACGCTCGACATCGATGCGCAAAAGCCCATCGCCCAGGTCAGCCCGACTCTCTACGGCCTGATGACGGAAGAGATCAATCACTCCTACGATGGCGGCCTCTATCCCGAGCTGATCCGCAACCGCGCCTTCATGGATAACTCCTATGGCCCGCACGGTTGGGTGCTTATCGAGCAAGGCGACGCGCAGGCATCCATGGAACTCGAAAAGGACACCGGCCCCAGCGCAGCGATTCCACGTAGCCTGAAGATCAGCATCCAGACGGCCGACGACAAGAATCAGGCTGGCGTCGCGAATACCGGCTATTGGGGCATGGCGGTGCGCAGCAACGAGACGTATCAGTGTTCCTACTACGCCAGAAGCGACGGCGGCCTGACCGGACCACTCGTCGCGCGCCTCGTAAGCGACCGCACCGGCGCCGTGTTGGCTCAGGCTTCTGTTCCCGCCGTCACCGGTGAGTGGCAGCATTACAAACTCGCGCTGAAGACCGGCACGGTGCCTATCGTCAACGCAGAAAATCATTTCGAATTGGCCGCCAGCCATCCCGGAAATCTCTATCTCAGCATGGTCTCCGTCTTTCCGCCGACATACCATGATCGCGAATACGGCCTGCGTCCTGACCTCATGGAAAAGCTGGCCGCCATGCAGCCCAAATTTCTGCGGCTGCCGGGTGGCAATTACCTCGAAGGCGACCACATCTCCGAACGCTTTGAGTGGAAAAAGACCATCGGCCCCTGGATCGATCGACCCACCCACATCAGCCCGTGGAACTACCACTCCTCCGATGGCATGGGTCTGCTCGAATTCCTGGAGTGGTGTGAGGACCTGAAGATTCAGCCCGTGCTCGCCGTCTATGCCGGCTACTCCATGAAGCAGGAGCATGTGGACCCTGGCCCCGACCTGGAGCCTTATGTTCAGGATGCGCTCGACGAGATCGAATATGTGACCGGCGGCGCGAACACCAAATGGGGCGCCGAACGCGCAAAGGATGGTCACCCGGCTCCCTTTGCGCTCACTTATGTAGAAATTGGGAACGAAGACTGGTTCGACCGTTCCAACAGCTACGGCGGGCGCTATGCGCAGTTCTATAAAACCATCAAAGCCCGCTACCCGCAGCTCCAGCTCATCGCGACCACGCCGGTGACGACGGTCAAGCCGGACGTCATCGACGACCACTACTATCGCAGCGCCACGGAGTTCTTCAACGACACGCACCACTACGACAAGACCGACCGCAACGGTCCGAAGATCTTCGTCGGCGAGTGGGCGACCCGCGAAGGAACGCCAACGCCCAACATGGGAGCCGCGCTGGGCGATGCCGCATGGATGACCGGCATGGAACGCAACAGCGATCTGATCGTGATGGCCTCCTATGCGCCGATGTTGACGAACGTGAACCCGGGTGCCCTGCAATGGGATACGGATCTTATCGGCTACGACGCAGTCAACAGCTACGGCTCACCCAGCTACTACGCACAGGCAATCTTCGCCGGACATCTGGGCAATGAGGTGCTCGGCGCGCAGGTAACAAATGCCGGCCCGCGCTTCTTTGAATCCGCCACCCGCGATTCGGCGACGGGAACGATCCACCTAAAGCTGGTCAACGGCTCGTCGATACCGCAGGCTGTGCGCATCCACTTGAGCGGCGTAACGTCAGTCGACAAGGACGCATCGCTGACGACCCTTCGCGGCAAAACGCCGGAGGAGACAAACAGCATCACGGACCCGCGCCGCATCATGCCGGTCAGCAGCGCAATCCATAACGCCGCCGCGACCTTCGAGCACACCCTACCGCCGTATAGCATCCAGGTGCTCGACATAAAAGCCCGTTAGAGTCACAAAGGCCAAGGCTACAATCCTGGCATGGGTGATGGCGCCTCTGCCCGCAGACCAGTCCAGATCATCGACTCACACACTGCGGGCGAGCCCACCCGCGTGGTGATCGCGGGCGGCCCCTCACTGGGTAACGGCAATCTACAGTCGCAGCTTGAAGTATTCCGCTCACAGCACGACAGCTTCCGCACCGCTGTGCTCAATGAGCCGCGTGGTTCAGACGTCCTCGTCGGTGCCTTACTGTGTGTGCCACATGATCCTCAGGCAGCCACCGGTGTTATCTTTTTCAACGACGTGGGCTATCTAGGCATGTGCGGCCACGGCTCCATCGGAGTGATCACGACGCTGGCGCACCTTGGGCGCGTTACCGCCGGCACACACCGCGTGGAGACACCCGTGGGCATGATAGCCGCTTCGCTCCATGCCGATGGCGCGGTTTCCGTCACCAATGTACCCAGCTATCGCTATCGCAGCGGAGTGGAAATCAATGTCCCGGAATGGGGCCTGATGCATGGAGACATTGCCTGGGGAGGAAACTGGTTCTTCCTGGTTGCCGATCATCATCTCGACTTGCACCTTCATCATCGCAGCGCGCTGATGGCGGCTTCGACTGCGCTGCGGCATGCGCTCGATGTTGGCGGCATCCGGGGTGAGGGCGGCGCGATCATCGATCACATCGAGTTCACCGGCCCCGCCGAAGACCCGGCAAACTCAGGCCGCAACTTTGTCCTCTGTCCCGGCGCGGCATTCGATCGTTCTCCGTGCGGCACGGGAACCAGCGCGAAGATGGCTTGCCTGTATGCCGATGGCAAGCTCAAAGCGGGCGAGACATGGCGTCAGGAAGGCATCCTCGGCACGGTCTTCGAAGGCTCGGTGACAGTCGCCGGCGATATATTGACCTCAACCGTCGTGACTCCAGCCGTCGTCACTCCGACCAACGTCACTCCGACGATTAAGGGCTCGGCCTACATCACCGCAGAGAGCACTTTGCTCTTCGACGACCGTGATCCATTTCGAGAAGGAATTCAGTTTTGACCGGCGCGTTTGACGTCGTGATCGTCGGCGCGGGCATCGCGGGATGCGCCTGTGCGCGCGAGTTTGCCGAAGCTGGGGTGCAGGTCGCCATCATTGAACGCGACGCACCCGCAGGCGGAGCGACCGCGGCAGGGATGGGCCATGTCGTCGTTATGGACGATTCGCCTGCACAGCTCGCATTGACGCACTACGCACGATCCCTATGGCAGAAACTGACTTCTGAATTACCGCCCGCAGCGGAATATGAAGAGCGCGGCACACTCTGGATTGCTGCGGACGAAGAGGAGATGGCGCAGGTATACGCAAAGCGTTCCGCGTATGCACGCGCCCAGATTCGCACCGAGATATTGGACGCAGCGGCATTGGCCGACGCCGAACCACATCTTCGACCGGGACTCGCCGGCGCCCTGCGCGTGCCCGAAGATGCGGTCCTTTACGCCCCCGCTGCGGCGCTCTATCTTCTGCAGGCAGCGCAACGGGCCGGCGCCCGCTTGATTCATGGCACGGTGACAAGCGCGAGCGCCGGTGCGGTCACGTTGAGCGATGGCTCTACCCTGGCGAGCGACCACATCGTGATCGCCACCGGCGCCGACATGAGCATCGTCCCCTGGGTGCGGCTGAAGAAGAGAAAAGGACACCTGGTCATCACCGAGCGGTATCCCGGATTCGTGCGGCATCAGCTCGTCGAACTTGGATATCTGAAGAGCGCACATTCCACCGTCTCCGACTCCGTCGCATTCAATATCCAGCCGCGCATGACCGGCCAGTTGCTCATCGGCTCCTCGCGACAGTACGGGCAGGAGGATGCAGCCGTCGATGCAGCCGTCGTTGCAGCGATGCTCCGCCGCGCCTACGAGTACATGCCGCAACTCGCCGCGCTTTCGGCCACGCGCGTCTGGACAGGTTTCCGCGCCGCCACTTCGGACAAGCTGCCGCTGATCGGCCCAACGCACGATCCAACGCTCTACCTGCTGGCAGGTTTTGAAGGACTGGGCATCACCGTTGCGCCCGCAGCCGCGCGGCTTCTCGCCGACCAACTCCTGGCACGCAAGACCGCCATCGATCCGGCGCCCTACCTGCCGCAACGCATGGCGCGCACGGAGGCGATCCTTGCCTGACCTCATCACCATCACCATCAATGGTCGCGAGTTCCAGGTGAAAGCCGGTACCGTCGTGAGCGCGGCGCTGCTGACAGCGGGCATCCCCTGCCGCAGATCGGCCACCGGGCAATTGCGCACGGCGCTGTGTGGCATGGGCATCTGCTTTGAGTGCCGCGCCACCGTGAATGGGTGCGCGCACCGCCGCACCTGCCAACTGCTTTGCCACTCCGGCATGGTGGTGGAAACTCAATGAGCCAACACGCAATGAACACGGACACGGAAGTCCTCGTCGTCGGCTCCGGCCCCGCAGGCATCAGCGCGGCGGCAACCGCGGCCACCCACGGACGACAGGTCCTGCTGCTGGATGACAACTTTGCGCCCGGAGGACAGATATGGCGCGAAGCGACAACCGCCCGGCAGGAAGAATCCGGACAACGTGAAGCGGAAGACGCTCCTGGCACTGCGCGTCTCCGGCGCCCGTGTCTTCTCCGGCTGGAGCGTCTTTGATGCTCCGCGTCCCGGCGTCGTGCGCGCCATCTATGACAACGGCGACAATGGCTCCGGCACGCACACTACCGATATCTCGTACGAACGCCTTATCGTGGCCACAGGCGCGCGCGAACGCTTCCTGCCCTTTCCCGGTTGGACACTGCCGGGCGTCTTTGGCGCGGGCGGTCTGCAGGCGCTGGCGCGCGGCGGATACTCTGTCACCGGCAAGCGCATCGTCGTCGCCGGCAGCGGTCCGTTGCTTCTGCCTGTGGCGGCGCACTTGCGGCAGATGGGCGCGCGCGTCACAACCGTGGCTGAGCAGGCGAGCCGCAAACAACTCGCACGCTTCAGCGCTTTTCTCTCGCGTCAGCCGGGAAAATTGATCGAAGGCCTGCAATATCGCGCCGCAACCGGAGGCAGCACATATCGGCCCGGATGCTGGCCGCTTGCCGCGCTGGGAACAGAACAGGTCGAAGGCGTGCGCCTGACGGATGGACAACGCATATGGGAGGAGCCCTGCGACCTGCTGGCCTGCGGCTTCCATCTCGTACCCAATACGGAGCTGGCTGCCCTGCTTGGCTGCGCGCTGCGTGATGGATTCATCGAAGTAGACGACGTGCAACAGACCTCCGTCGCCAACGTCTTTGCTGCTGGTGAGCCCACCGGCATTGCGGGACTGGAATCCGCTCTCCTGACTGGAACCATCGCAGGTCTCGCCGCCGCGGGAAAAATCGAAGAAGCGAAGGCGCTGCTGCCCCGGCGACAGAAGGCGGAGCGATTCCAGCGCAGCTCAAGTCAGCCTTCGCGCTCCGTCCTGAGCTGCTGAGCCTCGCACAGCCAGATACCATCGTGTGCCGTTGTGAAGATGTGACCTTCGAGACACTGAAGGCATACGAAAGCTGGAGCGAGGCGAAGCGGCAGACACGATGCGGCATGGGAGCGTGTCAGGGGCGCGTGTGCGGTCCGGCAACGGAGGCACTCTTCGGCTGGCGCACCTCGTCCGTGCGGCCGCCATTGTTCCCTGTTCCCCTGTCGGCAATGGGAGCAGGCCCAAATCGCCCATCCCCGAATGAACCATCTCCGGAACGCCCATCCACGGAACAATAGACAGGAGCTGCAATGCAATGGACCGGCGTAATGCCTGCAATGACCACGGCCTTTCATCCGGATCTCTCCATCGACCACGACTTCATGAAGCAACATGCTGACTGGATGCTCCGCAACGGATGCAGCGGACTGGTCATGCTGGGCTCGCTTGGCGAAGGCGCAACTCTCAGTGACGCCGAGAAGATCGCGATCCTTAGCAACATCGCCAGCAGCATGCATGGCCGCGCGCCTGTCGTTGCGGCTATCTCGTCGCTTTCGACTGCCGGCGCAGTGCGGTTGGCAAAGGAAGCGGAGCAGGCAGGTTGCGATGGCCTGATGGTGTTGCCACCTTACGTCTACTCCAGCGATTGGCGCGAGATGCGTGCACATGTTGCAGCGATACTTCAAGCGACGCCGCTTTCCTGCATGCTCTACAACAACCCCATCGCCTACCGGACAGATTTCCTGCCGGAACAGCTCACCGAGCTTGCTGCATCGCACGAGAACCTGCACGCGGTAAAGGAATCAAGCGCTGACATTCGCCGTATCGCCGCGATTCGCAGCCTGCTTGCTGACCGTGTCAGTATTTTCGTCGGCGTGGACGACGCCATCGTGGAAGGAATCGCCGCAGGCGCCGTGGGTTGGATCGCAGGCTTGGTGAACGCATTCCCCGCCGAATCGGTCGCGCTCTTCCGTCTGGCACATACCGGCAAACACGATGAGGCATTCGAACTCTATCGCTGGTTCCTGCCCCTGCTGCGGATGGATACGGTGCCGAAGTTTGTGCAGCTCATCAAATGGGTCCAGCAGGAAGTGGGTGTTGGTGCGGCGCGTGTACGTCCGCCTAGACTCGAACTCGAGGGCGACGAATTGGCGGATGCGCATCGAACATTGCAGAGAGCGCTCGCCACTCGCCCGCGCATCCCTGCCGGCAACTTCGCCAGCTCGGTTGGAGCCAACGCTTGAGCGCCGAATTCAATCTCACCGGCGCATCGCTCACCAGCGTATCGCTCACTGGCGTATCACTCAGTGGCCTATCACAGATCGGCGGCCACCCCGCCGCGCGTCGCGATGACCCATTTCGCGCCCATAACCCCGCTGATGGCAGCGCACTTGAGCCATCCTATTTCTCTGCCAGCGACGCGGAACTCGACCAGGCAGTGCAATTGGCCGCTCTCGCTGCGCCTATGGTTGCGGCATCTTCAGGCGCCGAGCGCGGAACCTTGCTCAACGCCATGGCCGACGGGATAGATGCCGCGGCTGATGCGCTGATCGAGCGCGCACATTTGGAGACGGCGCTTCCGCATGCGCGGCTCAAAGGCGAAGTCGCGCGCACCAGCAACCAGCTCCGGCTCTTCGCAAGTGTCGCCGCGGAGGGCTCATGGGTGATGGCGCGCATCGATACCGCCGAGCCCGAGCGCACACCGCCCAAGCCGGACATCCGCTCCATGCTTCGCCCGCTCGGTCCCGTGGCTGTCTTCGGCGCCAGCAACTTCCCCCTCGCCTTTTCCGTGGCGGGAGGCGACACCGCATCGGCGCTGGCTGCGGGCAATCCCGTCATCGTCAAGGCGCACCCTGCGCATCCCGGGAACAAGCGAGCTTGCCGGTCGCGTGCTCGCCACCGCAGTCGAGTCATGCGGATTCCCTGCCGGCACATTTTCCCTGCTCTTCGACGCCGGCACACGCGTGGGATCGCAGCTCGTGCGTCATCCTCTGATTCGCGCGGTTGGTTTTACTGGCTCGTTCAAGGGTGGACGCGCGCTGATGGACCTCGCGGCTTCGCGCGAGCAGCCGATACCCGTCTATGCCGAGATGGGCAGTGCCAATCCGGTCTTCATCCTGCCTCGCGCACTCCGCGAACGCGGCGAGTCGCTGGCCGCTGGCCTTCATTCCTCATTCACCCTCGGGAGCCGGTCAGTTCTGTACCAAGCCCGGTCTGGTTTTCCTCGACAAACCGGAGACGCAATTTCTGGAAAAGCTCCGAACGCTGACAACGGAAACTCCGGGATTTGCTCTGCTCTCCTCGAGAATTGCCGAAGCGTACGAGAGCGGTCTCCACCAGCGCTCTGCCTTGCACACGGCGGAAGGTCAGACCACCGGCGCAGGATTTGCTGCGCGCGCCGCGTTGCTGGAGATTGAATACACCGCATTCGCCAATGACCAGAGCCTGCACCATGAGCTGTTTGGACCGTCGACGTTGCTGATCACGAGTACGAGCCGCGAGCAGATGCTGGCCGCTGCGCGCGCTCTCGACGGACATCTCACCGCATCGATTCTCGGAACCGAAGACGACCTGCGTGAATACGCGGAATTGATCTCCATCCTTGAGACGAAGGCGGGACGCGTGATCTTCAACGGCTTCCCCACCGGCGTGGAAGTGACGCACGCCATGGTGCATGGCGGCCCCTATCCTGCAACCTCCGACGGCCGCTCCACCTCAGTCGGAAGCCAGGCCATCTATCGTTTTGCGCGGCCCGTCTGCTATCAAAATCTGCCTCAAAGCGCGTTGCCGGCGGAGTTGCGGGACGACAACCCGCGGAAGATCCTGCGTCTGTGGAATGGCGCTTGGCAAATCAATCGATAGCTCGTCGTACCAGAATGGTCCAGCGGTGGTTCCACGCTGCAGAATTCTGGCATACCGATTCACTCAATTCGCTACACTGGAAATAGGACCGAATTTCAGCATTCCGCCGCGTGACCTTTATAGGTATCCGCGGCGGTTGCTTTTTGATTCGTAAGTGTTTTAGCAAGACGACTTTACCGCTAATCCATTTGAAATGACGATTTTAGGCCTCGGGAAGGCATCTAAGTGCCACATTCGATGAGGTTTACAGCATGCCCTCCCGTACCGGAGGGGGGGGAGGGGGGGGCCGCTATGGCGGCTCGCCGCCGTATAGCGAGATAGATAGGCAAACCGCTGGCGATGATCAACAACCCAGGCCATGTCGTCGCTGGCCGATAGAGGAAGAGCACCACGAGAATGATGGCTGCGCCCGCGATGTACAGTGCGGGGAGCCAGGGATAACCCCAGGCGCGGTATGGACGATGCGCATCCGGTCGCGTGCGGCGCAAACGAAAAAGTCCCGCCACCGTAAGAATGTAGAAGATCAGCGCGGCAGAAATGACGTAGTCGAGCAGATTGCTGTAAAGGTTGCCGTAGACTCCGGTCACGCGATCATGGGTGCGCGGCAATACCAGAAACGCTGACCAGAAGCATTGCATCGCGAGTGCCCATCCGGGGACGCATGCGCGATTCAACACCCCGGCGCGACGGAAAAACAGACCGTCCTGTGCCATCGCATAGCAGGCGCGGCCGCCTGCCAGCGTCAGTGCATTCACCGTACCGAATGTGGACACCATGATGAGAATGCCCATGGCCACGCGGCCAAAGCCTGGCAAAGCCGCGTCCACGGTCAGGGTGGCGACGCGATCCTGCGGTGCGGTCTGGATTGCATGAAGCGGCAGCGCTGCAAGATAGCAGAGGTTGCAGAGCAGGTAGAGGATGATCACGGAGGAGGTACCGATCGCGAGCGCCAGCGGCAGATTGCGCTTTGGATTTTTGACCTCTGCCGCAATGAAAGTGATGTCATGCCAGGAGTCGGCGGAAAAAAGCGACCCTGTCTGCGAAACGCAGAGCGCTATGAATAATCCGAACGCAGTGGTCGCCTCCACGCCGTGGATCGCGGTTACATTCATGGGATGCCAAGGCGCCGCAAAGTTTGCGCGGAGCACGGCCGGATGCAGGAACGCGACCAGTGCGCCCAAGACGAGCAACGCGGCCATGCCACCCAGCTTGGCAACCGTGAAGACATTCTGAATAAGCTTGCCCCACTCCACCCCGTAGGTGTTGAACACGGTGATGAGGACGATGATGACGATCGCCAGCAGTTGCGCGGTGGATAGCGAGAGCGCATATCCGGGCAAAACGTGGATCGGCGCAATCAGATATTTATCTTCGCGAATGGACGGGAAAGAGTATGCCGCTGAAGCGCGCGAAGGCGATCCCGACTGCGGCAATGGTTCCGGTCTGGATGACGGCCAGCAACGTCCATCCGTACAGAAAACCCATCAGCGGCGAAAAGGCTTCCCGCAGATAGACGTACATGCCGCCCGCTTCGGGCATCATGGCGGCAAGTTCACCATACGCAAGCGCGCCTGCGAAGGTAAGTATGCCGGTGATGACCCAGGCCACCAGCAGCCAGCCGGCGCTGCCCACTTGCCGCGAGATCTCCGCGCTGACGATGAAGATGCCGGAGCCCACCATGATGCCGGCCACCACCATGACCGAATCGAAGAGGCCCAATGCACGATGAAATTCCTTGGGTGGTGCCGTTTCGTTTTCCTGAGGCGCGAGTGACGTGGGCTCCATCCGTGCGATTCCTCGGTTCTGATCTGGATTTGCGCGAACGCTTTAGCTTACGGCCTGACGCGGCAGCAAGCACGCACGACGTGAAGGAGAATCACCGAGATCATAACGGACTCAATGCTGGGGTGACCCGGACGACGCACCTGGCGCAAGCTGCAACCGCTGCGCCTCTCGCCGGTTCTGGTCATCTGCCATCTGCGCGGCGACCTTCAGTTCCCGCTCGGAAGCTTCTTTCTGTCCGGCTTTCGCCAGCGCCAGGCCATAGTAGTAATGCGCGGGCTGATATCCGGGCGCAGCGGCAACTGCTGCTTGAAGCGATTGGACGGCCTCGCTGTACTGTTTCAGTCGAAAAGCGGTGATACCCAATGCAGTGAGAGCCCCGCCGTGCTTCGGATCGTGCTCGAGAGCCGTCCGGCACTCTTGCCGGGCCGCCGTGTAATCACCATTGTCGAGCGCCATCTGGCCAATCTGATAATAGGACTCTGCCTGGTTCGGCTCCAGAGCTATGGAACGTTCGAACTCCGCCTTGGCAGCGTCCGAATGCTGGGTCATCTCCAGGATCCGACCCAGCCCGTAGTGGGCAGTTGCATCGCCCGGGCGAGCCTTGAGATAGGCACGCATATCCTGCTCCGCCGACGGCATGTCCTGCAGATCCATCTTGACATGCGCTTCCGCATAGAGCGCCTTCAGATCCTCGGGGTGGATGGTTCGGGCTTCGTGGACGTCGCGGTCCGCATCGCGAAACAAACGCAACTCGTCTTCAAGGACGCTCAGGTCCAGCAGAAGAGGAAAGCTCCGAGGAGCTTCGGCCTTTGCGGAGAGGAGTGTCGCAAGCGCGCCGTTCTGGTCGCCGCCGGCACGCTGCTGGAGCGCGGTTTCTTCTGCAGCACTTACCAGCATTTGACGAAGCTGGACGTTGCCGCGGTCGCTCCCGAGCGCTTCTGCGAGATATGGGAACGCCTCGGATTGCCGATGCTCATCCAGCAAGAGATGGCCCAGGTTGGTCTGTGCCAAAGTGAGATTCGGTTGGATCGCTAGTGCTTTGTGAAAGCACTCTTCGGCTTTGGCGGGCTCATTCTGCTGTACTCGCACCTCTCCAAGAAGCGTCCACGCGTCCGCGCTGCCGGGATCCCGTTGCAAAAACGTCTCCAGCGTGTGAGCTGCTTCCGCGGCCTGTCCGTGATCGAGAAGACCGCGAGCTCGCTGAAGAGTATCGGACGTCTGAGCCAGCACAGCCATTGTGGACACCATCAGGAAGATCACGAAGGCATTGAAGACTCGTATCGAGATCGCTAACACTGCGCGCCTTCGGCCATATCGGTTGTCCTTCTGAGAAAGCGAGACGGATTTTCTCGATGGGTGGAAGCCGTCAGGGCGCATTGGGAGTGGCTGGAGTCTGCAGTGCCCTGCCCTTATCCAACTCCTGCAGCTTGGAACGAATTTGGTTCTGCTGTGCTTCCTGCTGTTCATCAGCGTTCTTGAACTTCTGAAACTGAGCGAGAGCGCGCCTGGAGTCTTCTGCCCGGCCGAGTCTACGGTATGTCCGGGCAAGCTCATAGGCGGCGCGCTCGGGCATCTCGCCTGTGCTCTCATCCTGCGCGACCTTCTCAAGATACGGAATCGCGTCATGGTCGCGACCCAGCTTCACCAGCCCGAGACCCAGGTAAAAGTCCGCCGGCGCAGAGTGTTGATAGGTTTTTACAACCTGCTCCAGAAGAGAGACACCAGCCTTGGGATTCTCCTGATTTTCAATGGCGATCTTGCCCAGATTGTAGAGCGCGACCATGTTGTTGGGGCTCAGCTGCAGTTCCTGCTTGTAAGCCTGCGCCGCTTCGACAAACTTACTGATCTTCTGGTAAGCATTGCCCAGCGCCTCGTACAAATCGGGGTTTTGCGGCTGCATCGCGAGCGCTGTTTGATACTCGAAGATCGCCTCAGCCGTCTTTCCGGCTTCGGCATAAGATTCCCCCAGCGCTCGATGCACCTGCCATGAGTCGGGCGCCAGCTTGTACATCGCGGCGTAGCTGTCACGAGCGACAAGGGTATGCGCACGAGCCCGGTAGTCCAGCACGTTGAGATCATTCGGCGTGAGTTCAGCCGCCTTATCCAGCGGAGGGACAGCCCTTTCTGGATGGCCGTCCGCCAATTCCACCACTCCCAGCCACATCTCGGCCTCCGCATTTTTGTCATTCAGGGCGATCGCTTCTTTGAGGGCTTCGCGTGCCTTGTCGAGACGGTGCATCTGATAGTTCACAATGCCCAGGAACATATTCGCCCCAGCGAGCTTAGGATCGAGTTGGCAAGCAGTCCGAATGGACTCTTCGGCTGCATCCAGCTTCCCTTCGCGTAGTTGCGCGAGACCGAGATCAAGAAAAGCGCTGGGATACCGCGGCGCCAATCCGGTCGCCTGGTGGAAATAAGTTTCGGCATCGGCGGGCTTGTTCTCGTGCATTGCCTCCGCGCCCATCCGCATCGCGCGCTCCAGCCCACCGTCAGGATTGGCGGCGGCAGAAGTCTGCGCGGTTGCGGCAGGAATCACGGCAAAGCCGGCAAGAGGTGCCACGCAGGTAAGCATCAGCAACCGCCCCTGCACCATGCCATACAGACTTCTTCTCATACGCTCATAACAAGCATAGAGGACAGCTGGAGCTGTCCTCGAGATGAAAAGAATCGACACCCACCGGTGATGATCGATTGCCTCGCATTACTTCCAAAGCTCTAGAAATTGATTCGCCCGGTGAGTTGCAATTGGCGAGGGTTGTCAAGAGTCGCTGTTGGCACTCCGAAGAGCTGATCGTTCGGATTGTCGTCCGGAATTTGGAATGCGTGTCGATTGAAGGCATTGAGTGCCTCCACTTCGAGTTGGAAGACAACATTGCCTTTGATTGGAGTGTTCTTGATCAAGCTGAAATCCTCATGCAGATACTTGTTCAAGCGATACTCATTTTCCACCCGCGCAACATTGCCGAATGAGAATGTGCCTCCCTTTCGATATTGTTCGAGGTTTTGATCGATGAATGCGGCATTCGCTGGCTCGTTGATAGCGGCAGCGCGATCTGTAGGTAAATTGAAAAGAGTATTGATCTCAGGGTCGGCCCCATAACTCGGGATATTGAACGGATTGATCTTGCCGTGTTGAGCAACCGGGCTTTCATAGGAAGTGGACCCATTCCGGCTAAAGCGGATCGAATTCTGGAAGCCGGGAATTCCGGACGACGCCCCGAATGAGACCGGCTGTCCGGAAAGATAGCGTTGGACACCGCCAATCTGCCAGCCCCCCACCACATAATCGATGGACCCGTGATTCAAGAATTCCTTATTTTTTCCAAACGGAAGCTCGTATAGTTCGCTCGCTACGAAGTTTTGCGGAAGATCCTGCGTACTTACCGCCTTCTCCTGATGCAGGTTGTTTACATTCTGCACCTGGATGACCGCGTTTCCATTGTTAGGCAGCAGACTGTCGGAATCGGTAAGAGTTTTCGACCAGGTATAGGAGATCTGAAGTTGCAGCCCGTTCTGGAAGCGGCGCTCCAGCGAAGCAAGCAGAGCTTCATAGCTGGACATGCCTACATTCTGCAGACAACATCCCGTGTCAACGTAATCGTATTGCGGGAAGGGACGGAGTGCCTGCTGCACCTGAACGCCTGAACCCCAAAGATTGGTATACCCGGCAAAGGGTGGCTTGACTCCTGCAGTATTGCCTACAAGGGGCTGTGAGAGTTGATCTCCGAGCACAAAGTCGGATTGCGGAATGTTGTTGATGTTCTGCACATTCGACCGCAGGTTTTGTGATTTGTTGCCGAGATAGCCGATCGTTAGCACGAGGTCGTTTGCGACCTGCTGCTGCATCTGCAGATCCCACTCATAAACTTCTGCCGGTTTACCATTTTGCGGCTGTACGTAAGACCCGCTAACCGGTTGACCGTTAAAGAATCCCGGGTCCAGATCTGGTGGCTGTGAATACGCGGGATAGCCGGCATCCAAATCAAATGCCGGAGAGAACCCGTCTTTGCTCGGAAATCCGGGCGCGACTTTATAGCCAGTATTCAGGCTGCCGCCGAAGTCGGAGTATTGCGTCGGTCCATAGAAGATCGCCGCGCCTCCGCGCAGAACGGTCTTGCCGTCCGAATTCGGAAGAGCATAAGAGAAGCCGAGCCTGGGTTCAAAGGCCTTGAAGTACGTGTCGGCCCAGGCGGTGTTGCATTTGCAAGTGGTACCAAATACAAGCGCCCCCGGAACGCCGTACTCCGGGTCCATCGCCGTGGGACTGAAGTTCGATGTATTGTTGTGGGCCTCGTGACGAGGTGTATCCATGCTCCAGCGTAAACCGAGATTCAGGGTCAGGTTATTGGATACTTTCACATCATCCTGGGCAAACAGCGCGAGGTAATACTGCGTCCACCGCGGTTGTCTGGAGATCAGGCCGGCGCCAAAATTTCCGCCCGACGCCAAGCCGAGTAATTCGCTAGCAAAGCCGTTCCCGGTGTTGGCTTCGACGCCCGACTGATTGGTACCAGCCGTCTGGTTGGTCGCGAAGTTGACGACCGCCGTCGGAAAGTTGAGCGGCGAAAACTGCTGAAGCCGATAGTCCACGCCGAACTTAAAGTTGTTGCGGCCCTTTTGCCACGAAACGTCCTCGTTGAAACGCCATCCATTGTCGATGTTGTCGTCGTTCTGGGGGCTGTAACCAAGATTGGGGAATGAACTACCGGTAGTGATTTCTGGAAAATTTTTCGATAGTGGCGCATTCCCGATACCTACGAGAGCATTCCAGTTGTTGCCGGAAAAGATAGACTGCTGGAAATTGATGCTGTTGCTGCGGTTATATCCAAAATTGAAGTGGTTCAGGACGGTTGGAGAAACAATGTAATCCCAACCAAATCGGCCGAAGTGCGTGAGGAAGTCCTGTTTCCAGGTGTTTGGGGAAACAGGATACGGCAGTTGGGCAAAACCGCCTGTCACCAGATTGTTCTCACGCGAGCTATAGGAAGCGTAGAACTTGTTTTTGTCCGAGGCGTTGTAGTCGACGCGAATCGTCTCCGTTGTATTGTTGATCGGGCTCACGGAGGCGAGCGAATAGTTATTGAATTGCGCAGAATTTGTTGGCAGTGGATAGTACGGCAGCAAATTCTTAGCTACAGTGCTGAAACTACCTGTAGGAATCGCATTATTCGCAAACGCGGTCCGGCATGGGACACCCCCAACCGTCCTTTGCGTGGATGGATCGAAAATCTGGCCTTGATACATGGTCGTGCCGTCGCAAGGATTTGTTCCTTGAGGATTTCCGGTTATCAACAACGCGGAGAAGTCACCGTTTCGCTCTGCGATCGTCGGTACCGTGCTGACCACGGTTCCCCCGGTTTGGAAGCGAATCTGCTCCCACGAGAAAAAGAAGAACAGTTTGTCCGTTCCGTTGTACAGGTGCGGAATTCTGACTGGGCCACCCAGTGTTCCGCCGAAATCGTTCTTTTTGTCAGAAGGCCGCGCAAATGACGCCCGGCATGCCGGAGTATCGCCGGTGCCGACGCACTGGGTCGCGCTATTGCCGTTGTTGAACCATGTATTGGCATCCAGGTCATCGTTCTTGAAGATGTTGTACACGGTGCCGTTAAAGTGATTTGTGCCTGACTTGGTTACGAAGTTTTCGATTCCTCCAGTGGTACGCCCGTATTCAGCCGTTGGAGTGGCGGTCGTGACCTTGAACTCCTGAAGTGCTTCGACGGAAGGGCCTTCCTCGTCGAACGAAGAGCCATTTTCACTGCGCTGCTGACTCGCGCCATCCAACAAGACTTCGTTCCCATACTCCTGGCCGCCAGCCGTCTTGGCGAGGAAGATGCCATTGCCGGAGTTTGCGGAACCGGGTCCAACGCTGCCCGGCAACAGAAACACAAAAGCCTCCGGAGACCGCAACGCCCCGACGCCACCCAACGCCAGAGGCAGTTCCACAATCTGCCTCGAAGAGATGACGCCCCCCAGATCCGACGACTGGGTCTGCAGTTGTTGAGTTCCGCCGTTTACGGTTACGGTCTGCGCCGCCGTACCCGGTTGCAACTTGATGTCCTGAGCGGCGACGCTTTGGATCTGCACCAGCACATTGCTCACCGTTGCCGGGCTAAAGCCTGGCGCGGTGACGCTCAAGGTGTAAGTGCCAAGCGGAATTGACGGAAAGTGGTAGGTGCCGGCCGATGAGGATGTCGCAGTGTTTGTTGCCCCGGTGCCAGTGTTCGTTGCCACAATCTTCGCTCCCACGATAACCGCACCACTCGGGTCGGTCACGGTGCCGGCGATATCGCCACGCACGGACTGTGCCCATGCGCTGCCTGCCACCATCGCAAACAATGCCAGCAGAACCGCTAGGCCAGCGCAGAACCTGGAACGACTCATGTTGCCTCCTCAAGGTCACAACCGCAAAAAACGAAGAAATACGTGTTTCTCCGCATTATTCAGGGCCGAATGAAACCGGTTTCAGCGCTCGATCACGCAGTCATAGCGTAACGGCCAGGATTCTAGGTGCCACCAGATACGATGCGCCATGAGTGCACCTGACTAGGCGCATCTAGTACATATGGACCATGGTTTCGAAACGGCAACCCGTGTCACTGTCACGAGTCGTTGGGCACAGCTCCGGAAGGAAGGGTTGGGCTGGATCGCCGACAAAGGAGCGGCCCGTGGCCACTGCAAACACAGCCGACAACATCCGGATCCTTCTTGTCGACGATCATCCCGTCGTGCGCGCGGGACTCGCCAGCATGCTCTCGACGATCCCAGGCCTCACTGTTTGCGGGGCGGCTTCCACTGGCGAAGAGGCATTGCAATTCATCGATCTGGAGCAACCGGATGTTCTACTGCTCGATCTGCGGATGCCAGGCATGACCGGTATCGAGCTTCTGAGAGCCCTCCGCTCGACACCATTCCCGCCGAAGAGCCTGGTTTTGACAAGTTACGAATCAGACGAAGAGATCTATCGGGCTATCGAAGCGGGTGCACAGGGCTATCTGCTGAAGAGCACGCCCCAGGCGGAGATCGTTGCCGCCATTCAAGCGGTGCACAGCGGTAGACATCACATTCCCCCGCGTATCGCCGCGCGGCTGGCGGAGCGGATGGTGCGTTCAGCGCTAACACAAAGAGAGATGGAAATTCTGGAGATGGTAGTGCGCGGCCTCACCAACAAACAGATCGGCCACGCTCTGCGAATCAGCGAAAACACCGCACGCAACCACATCAACAGTATTATCCGGAAACTTGACGTCTCGGGCCGCACGGAGGCGGCAACTGCCGCCATCCAGCAGGGCCTGGTCCGCATGCCGGACTAAGGAATCGGAATCAACTAGTTGGGGCTCTTATTTCCCGGCACGCGTACGCAGTGTGATGACGGTCACGCTCTCGTGTGGAAATATATGCTGCAGGTGTCCGTTCGCTACCTTCTCCTCATTGATGACCGGCACAACTCGCTCGGGCTCATCGTCATCGTTTTCGTCGCTGATACTCGCGCTTCGCAAGGTTTGCACCTCAGCGCTTGCACTGCCGGCAAAGTCCCGCACGATGATATCTGCGGGTATATCGATGTCCAGGCTTCGGTTGACACAGAAGATGGAGAGTGCCTTTTTCGACTCATCAAGCGCCGCGGTCACGTCCAGATATGGAACGTTGTCGATCTCTGGCAGACGTTCAACGCCGTTCTTGACGGAGTAGCTGCCGGCATCGCTGATCGCCTCCACTGGCGTCGCGGGGTGGGCAGTCGAATACATGCGGAATGCGTAATAACCGGGCGCTCCATATACCTGGCCGTGGTTCTTCCAGATTCCCGCAAACTCCATGATGCCGGTCATGTCTGAGATAGGCACGACGTCAGAGTTGCGCATCAGCATATTGAATAGGCCGGCTGTATCCATCGCTCCACCCATGTTGCGAAAGCTGGGAACGCCGTCGCGGTTCCCTACGAAAAGCCATTCGGTGAAGGCTACATGCGCGCGATTCGCGAAGGCAGGATTTTCATCGATTTGCTGCTGATCGGCTCGCAGTTTTCGCCCCAATTCGACTGGTAAAGCAAATGCCGCCTGCGTCATAAAGTCGGTTGATGGATGCGCAAGCTTGGTCTGTGTATTGGTGACGACGAAATGCGTTGAGAGATAGTCGAAGGTGCCGACAGGATTGGACAGTTGATGCGCATTCCAGGAGCTGAACCACTCCGGATCGCCCCCCGTCGCAATCAATCGTGCAGTTGGATCGACAGCACGAACAGCCCTGCTGAAAGCGAGCGTCCGGCCAGCGATCTCGTCCGCGGTTGGCCAGCCAACATTCCAATCGCCCCACAGCTCATTGCCCAGCTCCCACAGCAAACCGCTGTGCTGATGCCAGTGCTCGTCCACGTAGCGAACCCAGTCCGCTGCTTCCTGTGGCGTACCGCTGCCCAGGTTCAGTGCGATCTGCGGCTCGGCGCCGATGAGATCGCAGAAGCGGAGGAATTCGTTCGTGCCAAATGTGTTGTACTCCGGAATACCCCATGCAATATTCAACATGCTGACTCGCTTTTGGCGCGGACCGATCCCGTCCCGCCAGTGATAGCCCGATGTGAAATTGCCGCCAAAACGCACCAGGGATGTCTGCATCGACTTGGCCATCGCTACCTCGTCCGGATCGAGTCCATCGATCGCGTCCGCGGGCATGAGTGAGAACTGGTCCAGGTCAACCCGCTCATCTCCGCTCAGTTCCACGACGAAGTCCGCCGGCTCCAGTCGATGCAATTCGCCCGCCGGCACCTGTAGCTGAAAGTCGTACTCCTTCCACTCTTCAGAGGTTGCCGCGATCTTCACGGAAGCAAGCACCTCGTTGCTGTCCCGTATCCGAAGCGAGATGGTCAAGGTAAATGGCCCGCTGAGATGGCGCGCGAAAAAGCTCCCTTTGTAGGTGAGTTCGCGCTGAACCGGAAGATAGACCTGCTGCCGGATGCCGGTAGGTTGTCCTGGCACTCCCATCACAACCAGCGATCTCCAGGAGTTGGCAGCATTTCCCCATCTCGGTTCGTAGCGATTTCCCTGTTTCGGATCGAGAGGTTCCCAAGACAAAGGCAGACCGAGGGCCGACGCACGCATCAGCTCCGGGCGATCGTGCACCATCGTCTCCAGATTTTTTGCACTCCAAAGGTTCTCCTCGAGCGAAGGATTCACCAGAAGCTCCGCCCATAGACCGTTATAAGTAGAGTTGCCAATGGGCTCCAGGAAGCTGCCAAAGATCGTCCGCGGAATGGGTGCACCTGCGGATTTGCCTGCATCTATGACAATTGTGACTCGAGCAGGTATTGGCTTGACGACAGTGATCTGCGCACGGCAGCAGCACACGATGAGCGAGACGGAAACGCTGAGCAGCGTGGTGCGGAGAGATGACATCAGAAGGTCCCGGGAGAACGATGTCCGCTTGACGCGGCGTCGCCAGTCTCATCCAAGCGCGGCGGAATTGCAAAGGGCGGTAGCTTTCCTCTGTAGAAACGACCGTCGCAGTTCCCACGATGCTCCGGAATTGAAAAAGGGCGCCCGATTGTCCGGGCCTGTCAGAAATGACGCGAGTGCGAGATACTGCTCTGTCCTGCACCATGGTGAAAACAGAGATGGCTGAGCACTCCCAGATTCGAGCACCACGTGGAAATACCAAGACCGCCCGCGGCTGGATACAGGAGGCAGCGAAGCGGATGCTGATGAACAACCTCGACCCCGAGGTTGCCGAAAAGCCTGAGGAACTGATCGTCTACGGCGGCCGCGGAAAGGCGGCGCGCAACTGGGAGTGCTACCACAAGATCATCGAGACGTTGGATCGCCTGGAGAACGATGAAACGCTCCTGGTGCAATCGGGAAAACCCGTTGGCGTGGTCCAGACGCATCGGCTGGCGCCGCGTGTCCTTATCGCGAACTCGAACCTGGTGCCACGATGGGCTAACTGGGAGGAGTTTGACCGGCTGGATGCGGCAGGACTGATGATGTACGGGCAAATGACAGCGGGCTCCTGGATCTACATCGGAACACAGGGGATCCTGCAGGGTACCTATGAGACATTCAAGGCCGCTGCGAAGCAGCATTTCAACGGTACGCTGGCCGGCACTATCAGCGTTACGGCGGGCCTCGGCGGCATGGGCGGAGCTCAGCCACTAGCGGTAAAGTTGGCCGGCGGTGTCAGCATCTGCGTTGAGGTGGATCCCACGCGTATCGAGCGCCGGCTGAAGACCAGATATCTGGATCGCGCGACAGCCTCGCTGGACGATGCGATCGGCATGGCACAGCAGGCAAAACGCAGTAAGACCGCTCTTTCCATCGGACTGCAAGGCAATGCCTCGGAGGTTCTGTCGGCGATGGTGCGTTCTGGCTTTATACCCGAACTCGTCACCGATCAGACGAGCGCGCATGATCCGATGTGGGGTTATCTTCCGCCTGCACTGGTAGACGAAGACCTGAACGCTCTGCGTACTCACAACCCGGCGGGTTACATGGACCGCGTGCGCGATGCCATGGCCGGGCATGTGCAGGCAATTCTCGAGATGCAACAGCGGGGCGCCATCGCCTTTGATTACGGCAACAACCTGCGGACGCAGGCAAAGCAGGCCGGAGTCGGCGATGCTTTCAACTATCCCGGATTTGTGCCCGCATTTATTCGAGAGTCGTTTTGCGAAGGACGCGGGCCATTCCGATGGGTTGCGCTCTCCGGAGACGCTGCAGACATCGCGAAGACAGATGCTGCGCTGCTGAAACTCTTTCCCGATGACGAGCGATTGCAGGAGTGGCTTCGCTTCGCGTCGAAGGAAGTTGCTTACCAGGGACTCCCCGCTCGCATCTGCTGGCTGGGTTATCGCGAACGCGACAAGGCGGGCCTGTTATTCAACAGGATGGTTCACGACGGGGATCTTTCCGCGCCGATCGTCATTGGCAGAGACCATCTGGATGCGGGATCTGTGGCAAGTCCCTATCGAGAAACTGAAGCCATGCTGGACGGATCGGATGCTGTCTCCGATTGGGCGCTACTGAACTTTGCCACTGGGGTCGCTAGCGGGGCGGCTTGGATGAGCTTTCACCACGGTGGCGGTGTTGGCATGGGCTATAGCCAGCACGCAGGCCTTGTTGCCGTAGCCGATGGCAGTGATGAAGCGGAGCAGCGGTTGCGTCTCTGCCTGACTAACGATCCGGCGATGGGTGTAATTCGGCACGCCGATGCAGGCTATGCGAAGGCACAGGGAGTGGCACGAGACCGCGGTCTCGATATGCCGAGCCTCGCATGAACACAGATCTGCTGATCACCGGTATCTCGCAGCTGGCCACACCGGTTGGCGCGGGACCCAAGTTTGGCGCGCAAATGCGCGAAGTGAGCGTCACCGAAAACGCCGCAATGGCTTTCACAGGAGACCGTTTTGCGTGGGTCGGTCCTGCGGCAGACTGGTCTGGGGCAGCATCGCGCACGATCGATCTCGGCGGCCGCGCAGTTGTTCCCGGTCTGGTGGATCCCCATACTCACGCGGTCTGGGCAGGCGATCGCCTCCGTGATTTCGATGCACGAACCTCTGGCGTCACTTATGAACAGATACTCTCTGCTGGCGGCGGGATTTGGAGCACTGTCCGTGCAACAACGGCTGCGTCTACTGACGAGCTCATTACCTTGACTGAGCAGCGGATCTGGGCCCTGATTCGTTCAGGGGCAACGGTTGTCGAAGTGAAATCGGGTTACGGCTTCACTGTTCAAGAGGAACTCCGCATGCTGGAGGTGATCCAGGCAGTCGGATTGCGTTTACCGATTCGAATTGTCCCGACGTTGCTGATCCACATACCACCCAATGATGTGCGCGAGCGAGACGCCTATCTCCACAGAGTTCGCGGCGAATTGATTTCGGAAACGGCCCGCCGCGGACTTGCGCAGGCAGTAGACATCTTCATCGAGAAAGAGGCTTGGAGTGCCAAGGAGGCAGAGTCCGTGCTCATCTGCGCTCTTGAACACGGCCTCCGCATCAAGGTCCACGCGGAGCAGTTTCATTCCGTCGGTGGCATCGACCTGGCCCTGCGACTCAAAGCGCTGAGCATCGATCATCTGGAGGCCTGCACGTCACATCAGTGTGGTCTGTTTCGCAATGGCGCAACCATCGCTACCATTCTGCCAAGTGTCTCGTTGCACCTTGGTATAGCGAAAGCGCCCGGGCGCCAGTTGATTGACGCGGGTGCGGCCGTCGCAGTGGGTACCGACCTCAATCCGGGATCGAGCCCGTTGTTTTCGACCAACGCGGCGCTTGGGCTGGCGGTGCGATTGAATGGGCTGACAGCCAGCGAGGCGCTCGTCGCCGGAACAATAAACGCCGCTCATGCGCTTGGAGTGGACGACGTAGGCCGCATAGAAGCAGGTCCACAAGCAGATTTCGCTGTGCTGGAGTCGGCCGACTGGCGCGATCTCCTTTACACGATGGGCATCAACCCGATACGCGAAGTCTGGTCCAGGGGCACCCGCATCACTTCGTCAGAAGAGAATGCAGGCGCGAATGCTCAAAGGAAACGCGCAGATGGCTAAGTCGTTTCAACCGTCACTGCTGTACCAGAACGATACCTTCGTATCTGGAAAAGGCTTGTCCGTTGACGATGCGGGCCGTATTGCGGAACTCGCAGCGACGGCGGAACGGATCGATCTGGCGGGAAAGGCGCTCCTTCCCGGCTTCATCAACACACATTCCCACTCCTTTCAGCGACTCATCCGTGGCCGGGCAGAATCGCGAGTCGTAAGTGGAAGGGATTTCTGGTCCTGGCGCAACACGATGTATCAGGCCGCTGCCACGCTTTCACCGGAGGATGTCTATGACGTAGCGCGCATGTGTTTCCTTGAAATGGCGCGCGCCGGCATCACTACGGTTGGTGAGTTTCACTATCTTCACAATGCGCCCAACGGAAGACCCTACGATGATCCAAACCTGTTGGCGCATCAGGTCATTGGGGCTGCGAAATCCGTTGGACTCCGCATTGTCCTTCTCCGGTCGGCCTATCTGCGCTCCGGCTATCAATTGCCGTCCGATCCGGGCCAACGCCGCTTTTTTGAGCAGGCCGACGCTTTTCTCTCGAACATCGCGAGCCTTCGGGCGGCCTATGCTGCGGACTCCGCGGAGGTGCGCTTCGGTGTCGCACCGCACAGCATTCGTGCCGTGCCACTTGAAGAATTGCGCGAGATCGTCTCCTGGGCACGCAGCAATTCCCTGCCGATTCACATGCATGTCGCAGAACAGATCGCTGAGAACAGCGCATGCCAGCAGGAGTATGGACATACGCCAGTGGAACTCCTCGCACGAGAGGGCCTGCTCGGGAAGGATTTCGTAGCGGTGCATGCCATCCATCTCAGTTCGCATGAGATATCCGCGCTTGCGGCCGCGCGTGCCATCGTTTGCTCCTGCCCCACGACAGAACGGAATCTTGGCGATGGTATCGTTCCGGCCGATGCACTGATGAGGTTGGGCCTTCGTCACGCGCTTGGATCGGACAGCCAGGCACAGATCGATTCCCTGGAAGACGCGCGTGAACTGGATTATCATCTGCGATTGTCGCAGCAGCAAAGAGCGGTGCTCGACCAGATCGACGGCACTCCCATCGCTTCGCGCCTGTTTGACTGCGCGACTCTCAATGGTGCGCAGGCACTGGGAATCGAGGCCGGTTCCCTGGCCCCAGGCCAATATGGGGACATGGTTTCCATCGATCTCGAAGACCTCTCGGTCGCAGGGCATACAGTCGAAACGCTTCTGCCGCTTCTCGTCTTTGGAGCGAGTCGCACTGCCATCCGCGACGTTATGGTAAACGGAAAAATCATTCTTCGAGATGGACGTCATCCTCTCGAAGAGGAGATCGTCGGCAAATATCAACAGCTCTATCTCAGGGTGTGGAAAGACGAAACCCTCGGGAGCGTACGTTGACGGCCGTCGATCACCTCTCGAATTTGATTCGCATTCCATCCGTTTCCGCGATGTCCAACCGTCCTGTAGCCGATTACGCAACCTCAGTCTTGTCGGCGCAAGGGTGGTCGACGCGTCAGGTTTCCTATGTCGACGAGGCCGGAATAGAGAAGGTCAACTTGATAGCATCCCCACCGGGACAGGACATTGCAAACCGTGCGGTGGATCTGGCCTTCCTCTGCCATACAGATACAGTTCCCTACGCAAAAGATTGGTCGCACGCTCTCCAGCCGGTTCTTCAAGGAGAAATGCTGCATGGTTGTGGCGCTTGCGACGTGAAAGGATTTCTCGCGTGTCTCCTGACGGTTGCTGAATCCAAGGACGCGCGGTGGATCGACGGTCTACGAATCCTCTTGACCGCAGACGAAGAGGTCGGATGCATTGGATCAAAGCAGTTGATCGCGGACAGCAACCTGAGACCGCGTCGACTGATTGTCGGTGAACCGACGTCTCTGCGCACTGCGCGTGCAGGTAAGGGTTATTGCCTCGCCGGAATCGCAATCCATGGGCGAGAGGCGCACAGTGCCCTCCCCGCACAAGGTGTGTCGGCGATATATGCTGCGGCGCGTCTAGTTTCCGCACTCGAAGAACTGGGTCAGCAGCTCTCGACGGAAACCCATAGCTTCTTCGAGCCTCCATTCACTACGCTGAATGTGGGCACGATCAAGGGAGGCTCCGCAAAGAACATCATCCCCGGACGTGTCGATCTCCTCGTAGAGTGGAGACCCATCCCGGGATTGTCGCCGGAGCGCATTCCCACTGCAATACTCACGATACTTGAGCGCCTGCCGACACAGTATTCCGGCTTACGTGGAACACTGTACATGCTCAGGCAGCAGACAGGCTTCGAAACTGCTGCTGACAGCCCTTTGGTGAAACAGGTTGAGCGCGTGACCGGGCTACCAGCCATTTCAATTGCATTCGGTTCCGAGGCCAACGCCTGGTCGACCATAGCGGACGAGGTGGTCGTATTCGGGCCTGGCGATATGCGATCTGCGCACAGTAACCGCGAATGCATCTCAATTCCTGAATTGACCATCGCCGTTCAAGCGATTCGCAATATGATGCAAGCGCGGTTCGATATCTAGAAGCCTATGTTCGCGTCAGGACCTAACGGATTTATCATGCAGATCCTAAAGGTCCGAGCATCGCTCATTCCGTTGACTATCCAAATATCTGGCCGATTTACTCCGGCAACGCAAAACTGAATAGGTCGAAGCCTGATGCGATGGCGACATACTGTTTGCCCCGTACCGCATAGCTCATCGGGGATGCGTGAAGAGTTTGCCCGGTGTTAAAGTGCCACAGCGACTTGCCGGTCTTGGCATCCGCTGCTTCAAAAAAATCTGCATCATCGGCAAAAAAGACAAGGCCGGTCGCGGTTGTCATGACGCCACCCCAAGAATGAGAATCTCCCGCTTGTGGGTAACGCCATGCAAAAGCCTTCGTCTGGGGATCGAAGGACAAAAGTATCCGTTCCGTTTTGTCGTTTGGATCGTGCTTGGTTCCTGTCGAGTAATACTCTCGGCCTTCTTCAAATGCGGCTGGCTTTACAAAGTACACCGAGCAACTCTCAAAAGCCAAAAAGTAGAACAAGTGTGTCGCTTCACTATAAGAAGACGAGAACCAGTTAGTAGCACCTACAACGCCAGGACAAATTAGCGTTCCGTCCGGGGTCGGCTTTAAGCCCGTAACCATCGGCCGACCATTGGCGTCCACTCCTGTCGCCCAATTGATCTTCTTTGCAAACGGTGTAGCCGACAGGAATTTTCCATTGGTTCGATCAAGGAGATAGATAAACCCATTTCGGTTTGCCTCGATCAGAAGCTTTCTCGGTTTTCCCTGATATTGCATATCTACCAAGACGGGTGTCTCCACACCATCGTAGTCATATAGATCATGCGGTGTGAATTGGAAGTACCATTTCAATTTTCCGGTATCCGGGTCGATTGCCAATAGACTCGCAGTGTAAAGGTCATCGCCGGGCCGGACGCTGTCATCATAATCCGGCGCTGCATTGCTGGTGCCCCAGTATAGGGTATTCAGTTCAGGATCGTATGTTCCCGGCATCCAAGCTGTCCCGCCACCGTGCAGATAACTATCTCCGGACCAGCTTGAAGAGCCGAATTCTCCCGGGCCGGGAATCGTCCACAGACGCCATGCCAACTTGCCGGATATAGAGTCGAAGGCCGCGACAAAGCCGCGAACTCCGTCGTCGCCACCTGAGGTTCCCACCAGTATTTTGTCCTTTACGATCAGTGGGGCACTCGTAGCTCCGTAGTTTTTGTTCCAGTCGGCGTATGCGACGTCCCAGATCAGGTTGCCCGATCGTGCATCCAGGCACAAGAGGTGAGCATTGTCGGTTTCCATGTAAAGTCGCGTGCCCAAGAGAGCAACACCACGGCTGATATGCCCGGAGGCGTCATCGATCAAGCCTTGAGAAACCGGCCGAGAATAGTGCCACAGCACCTGTCCGGTTTGGGCATTGAGGGCATATGCATCATTGGAAGCCGTGACATACATGATCCCATTGACAACCACAGGGGTAACTTCAAGAATGCCGGCATTTCTGCTGTGGAAGACCCATTGAGCCTGAAGATGTCTGACATTTTGCGGCGTGATTTGTGTAAGGCTGCTAAAGCGTCTTCCTGTGTAATCACCGTTGTAAGAAGGCCAGTCGTCCTTAATCGTTCGAGAGAGCAGCTGTGAGACTTTTACGCCTGGAGCACGTGCGAGGGATGGATCTCTATCCTGCCCGCTCAACGGATTAGACAACATATACGCGCATAAGGCGATTAGCCATCTCCTCTTTAGCCTCATGCAGTCAGCGTCCTTCATCCCTTCCGGTCACAAATACTTCTCCGAGAACTCCACGATCGAGCCCGCTGCTATCGATCAGGTGAACCGAGACTCGCGCCACGTTCTTAGTCGTGGTTATCGTTTGTGAGAGCTGAACCGGGTTTTGCGGTTGAACCGATTGGAGCGAAACCTCCCCCGCTTCTGCGCCACTTTCATCATAAAAATATGCCTTCAGCGCGCCGGGGAAGAAGACGCCAAAGCTGCCCGAGAGCTCGAGCTTCCCGGCACTATTCTTCGCGACGAGAGGTCGACCCACCAAGCCGGCTTCGGTAACGGTTTTCAAGTCGGGGCTCATACGTGACGGAAACCAATAGGTATCCATTGCGTATGTTTCGCCGGGTGTCAAGACCGCCATGGGGTTGTTCAGTTCTGCCTCCATATAGTAGGGAGTGTCTTTAAGACCTTTTGAGGTCAGGTAGGGCATACCCTGCGCATTGAGTTGCACAGTCGGTCCGTTCTTGTAGAAGATAACCGAAGCTTTTCCGGGATAATCTGCACCCTCGATGTACCTGGTCTTTTCGACCATCGCATAGTGAGTCGCGCCATCGACTAACGCAATCCAACCGGCGGTTGAGTCGAGCCACACCTCGTTTTCGAGGTATCTCCAATTTAGCCGAAATAGTCCGTCCTCTACGCTAAAAGAGGGATCATTAGCCAGCCCATCGCGGACATGGTAGCCGTTCAAATAGGCGGAGTGGTGATTGAGTGGCGCAAAGGCCCAAAAATCATGATTGTACTGCTTGGGATCGCCGACGTCGGACAAGTCATACTGCGAGACGGACTGCACGGACCAAGCGATCGAGTGGCCCGTGATGTTCCTGGTAATCGCATGAAAGGAGATTTCAGGGGAGTCGCTGCCGATACTTATCTCGCGTGTGTATTGAAGGCCCGTAGGCGGGTCCGGAGGGCCTTCCAACCGCACCGTGCAGCGATTGTTTTGTGACAGAATCGAGAAGGCATATGCGCCGTCGTCAAGCGGAGTGGAAGCTCCTGTCCAGTGCTGCTCGTCATCATTGCCTTCGGGTAACGGCCAAATCTTGTCGCCACCGTAGTTGATCCAACGGCCCGCAGCCTCGGCCGGAGAAATGTACTTACCTTTGTAAATCTGGTTGACGAATAAATAGGGATGTCCATTGAAACTGACTTGCATCAGCCTGCCGCCCAACTGCGGAACAAAGGTCAACTTCACCCATTCGTTCGCCACCTCCTGGGCTTGCCAACCGTCGAAGAGTACTGCATGAATTTGACATGACGGTGATGGAATGGGTGTGGACTGCTGAGCATTCGCCGAAGAGACCACTAGAGCAAGGGCAAGGAAGCACCTGATGGCAGTTGATTTCATCTACGTGCGCCCTCGGTCATGGATGAGTGTTTTACGGCGATGAAGGAGATTTGCTCGGCAGCCTCATCGTGCGCTTCGACGTTCTGCTGTAGTACTGATCTGGCAGGATAATGGCTCTCAAAAAACTTGCCGTATATCGTGTTCACTCGGTCGGCGTCCTGTATCTGGCGCACATAGACAGTACTGAAAACAACATCGGAGAAATCCATGTCAGCTTCTTGCAATCCATCCAATAGATTGCGCATGGACTGCCGCAGCTGCAGCTCAAGGTCGGGCGTGACTATTCCTTGATCCGGAATGAAGCCATCTTTAGCAGAGAGATACAGAGTGTCGCCATAGAGAATGCCGGGGCTGGCAGTCGGGCTGGGAGGCATATTTCTTGGCCGGATCGCTTTGCGTTTGCTGAGGTCTGCTCCGGCGATGCAACTAAATACGACGTGATCCCTTTCAGGGAGACCGACGACTTGGATGGTCCCGCGGCCCGGTGTATTGCCGAATTCAAAATAACTCGCGTATATCCCACCCATAACGTCGTATTGCCCACCGACGGTCATGTAGGGATTCACCCATAGAACATTCTTCATGCTTAGCCGGGCAGCCTGGAGCAGGGTACTTACATTGTTGAGAGCTTGTCTGACTTCTCCGGGAAAGTCCGACGCCTGTCTCCCGGTGAGCGGATCTCGACCTCCCTGCGCCGACAGGTAAATGATTTCACCTGCCCGGATTGCGGGCGGATCCTCGTGCGGGCCTCGCGCCCAGCCTGCTGGCCAAATCTCTTCTCTGTGAATCGTGTCTGCCACGGCAATGCAGTTGATTTCCACCCTTTCCCCATCCGGAAGAGCGGCAACCGTGAGGACAGCCCGCGCGGGAGGGTTTTGGCCGATTGTCTGCCAATAAACCTCATTCATGCCTGCCACGTTCCGCTCATCCGTGAGATAGATGTTCATCCAAACAACATTCCCAAAATTCATCCTTGCACCCTTTAACACCGCCTGGACGTTGCTTAGGGCTTGTGCGACTTGTTCGGCGAACCCCGGTGGACGTGTGCCGTCGGGCCTACGGCTTCCTTGACCGGATATGTAGAGCGTACCCCCGGTCAGAATGCCAGGACTATAGAACGAATCGGCGGCTGGATAGCCCTGCGGTTGAATGACCTTGTGTCCGGAGTCTTGGGCAATGAGGTTGAGCCCAAACACACAGAAGAAAAGGCAGACAAAAGATGGAAGGCTGCGCTTGAACCGATCAACCATTTCTCCTCCGTGAAATTAGTGCGGTTGTAGGTAGGGGACGAATCCATGCACTCGGGTCCGTAGTCTGTATACGGATGTCGTCGCTGTTATGTACAGGGTTGAGTAGTCGGGGTCTCCCCATGCGAGATTTGCCGGCTGCTCGGGAACTACGATGGTCCCCAGATGAAGGCCGCGCGGGGACCATACCCATATACCTCTTGGACCTACCACATAGAGATTGCCATTGCGATCCACCTTCATGCCGTCTGGTACACCGTCCTTCGGACCACCTGGCTCTGTACCAAAAATCCGTCCGCTGCTCAATCTACCGTCCGCGTGAAAGTCGTACACGTGGATATTTCGCCGGGTCGAATCATCAACGTACAACTTGGTGCCGTCTGGAGAAAACGCGAGCCCGTTCGGGTCTTCCAGGTCTTTTGTCAGCAGTTGAAGTTGACCGTCGAGAGCGATGCGATAAACGCCTTTAAAGGAGAGTTCCTGCTTTTGCCCGTGAGGCAAGTCAGAAGTTGGATCAGTAAAGTAAATAGCGCCGTCCGGACCGAGCACCACGTCGTTGGGACTGTTCAAACGCTTGCCTTGGTAATGATCCGCAACTATTTTGTAGCTTTTGCCATTGGGCGACAGACGGATGATCGCTCGCAGAACGCTGGCACAGTCTAAAAGACGATGTTGTGGATCATAGGTATTGCCATCGGGGTCGCCCACCGAGATGATTTCCTGTTTTTGACCAGTGGAAGTGTTTACTTTGAAAATTTTATTGAGAGTTTCATCGCTCACCCAGAGAAAACCGGAGCCATCCCAAACAGGCCCCTCGGTAAAGCCAAAGCCCGAGGCTAACTTGGTCAGCTGCGCTTTTCGATCAATCAGAGTCCAAAACCAGGGTGTAAGAGCCTGAAGTTCGAACGCCGCCTTTTTCGTTTCTCCATGACCTAGGCGGTGGGCCGATCCGGCAGTCAGCAGCAAGGTCAAAGCTGCTATCGCACCCTTGAGGATGACCATGTTGAGCCGCGAGTCTTTGGAGCGAAATGATAAGTGATTAGTCGTCATCATCGCGGTCAGATTTTGAAGATCGTGTTGCGGAGCGCTTGGAATTTTCACTTCCCACATGAAGGAGATAACTGACCAGGTCATTTATCTGTTCGTCATTCAACATCGAACCGTAGTAGACCGGCATCAGCGAGTGAGACCCAAGGTCTATGTGGGTAAGTTGTGACTTCTGAAAAAAATGATAGTCTCCATCCATTGTCTGGATCGAAACGGAAAAATTATCGTCCACCTTAAGCATTCCAGTGAATTTCCGTCCTGCGCGCGTCACGACGGTTGTAGCCTTCTTCTGGGGAGGCAAATTCCTTTCAGGATCCAAAATCACGCTTCGGATCTGGCCGGCGCTTTCGTCCGCTCCGTAAAGCGAAAGATCGCTGCCAATAAAGCCGCCTTTCCCATTGAGCATATGGCATTCTGAGCATCGCGCTTTGCCAAAGAAAAGAGCTTCTCCGCCCTGCGGGTTTCCGGGAAGCTTGATGTCGATTTGCCGCCCCTGTAGAGTTCGCAAATACTGAACGATAGTGGTCAATTTCTCTTGGCCGAGCCAGCCAAAGGCAGGCATACCAGTCCCGGGGACTCCGTTTTTTGCGATCGCAATCAGGTCTGAGTCGGCGAGTTGCTGCACGTCAGGATCAGTTGCAATGTCCGGTCCGTGTTCGCCCCCGCGGGCATCGGACCCGTGACAGCTCCCGCAGTTGGAGTTGAAGAGCATCGACCCTTGAACATCCGCCGCAGTGGGAGTTCTCGCCGGTTGTTGTGCGCGCAGATTCGTGATCGATACCAATCCAAACAGCAAACACTGGATGGAGACCGTGTTCCACCAACTCATCATTCGCCAAAGACCTCTTTCAGCGTTCGATACCCACTGTGCCTGCACTGAGCTTGCACGCAAGGCCTTAGTGCTCTGCGCCTAGTTGCACCATGCCGGGATACCACGAGCGCACGGCGAGAATACGGGACTTGACGTTGGCACTGTAATAGCCGACAGTGCAGTTGAGCCGGAAGAAATAGGCATCCCCCGCTTTGACGGGATGCCGCCCTGCGATTCCGTCCATTCCGCTCCCTGCGACCATCACGCCGTGGCCGCTCAAGACCAGGTAAATCTCCTCTTCGCGCTCGTGGTGATGAGGAAAGTTGGTTCCTCCTGGTGCGATTTCCATCAGGAAGAGGCTGGTCAAAACGCGGCCGGCTGCAATGCGGTCGCGCTTACTGTCGACATCCCCCATCAGTAGACGGTAACGAGTCGAATCAGGGTGGCCGCTCACCGTAGTTGTCGGCACATCCACGATGTTGGCCTTTAGAGGCTGCGGCGGTCGCTGAGTCTTCTCAAAGTCTTGAGTGCGAAAACCCATAATGATCACGGTTAGCGGCATGTCAGACTTATTGTTCAGAGCATGCGCAATCGTTGATGGAATATATAAGTAGTCTTCTTTCTTGAGCGAGACGATTGCATCTCCATACTCCAGGGTGCCCGTGCCGTCGAGCACCACGTACACCTGGTCTTCGTCTGGATATTGAACCGAATTGCAGACGCCATTTGGATCAATCACCGCTTCTCCATAACGTGCTACTCCGACGACTACAGACGTATCCGAGTCGCCCTGGCCGAACAACGCCCGGTAGTGGCAGGTCTTGGTCGTAATATCTGACTTCTTCTCGCCGACTGCAGAAGTGTCACGATGAAGAAAGGTTGGATCGATCTTGCGATCGCCCGCGTGGAGCAAAGGTGTGCAGAAAACTCCTAAGAGCAAAGCGACAAGCGTGACGGCATGGCGTCGTCTGTCAGCCCCATGGCATATTGCGATCAAAGAAAGTCTCTCGGGGTCGAGGTATCTGTTCACTGCATTCGCCTACCTGAATCCGGCAAATCCACGCATTTTGCAATTACGTTTTATAAGGCTGAAGAGGCACTTACGCCGATTGCTTGCGGGCTTTGTCAAGAATCTGACGTAGTCGATTCCCAACCGTCAGATCTTCCCCTGGCTGTAAGGTCATGGAGACAATTTGCAATTCATTCGGAGGCGCCTCTTCTTTTGCCTTGGGGTCATCGCCTTCGCGGACTGCGGGCACTCCACTTGGATTATTGTTCGTAAGCACCTCAATACGGGGTTCGCCCTCCCGTAGCTGTTGAGCACATTGGTCCACCGTCAAACCAAACTGTTGCACGTTCCACTTTACCGTCAGGGTTGGATAGCTGTTCTCCTCCTGAGGTATCGTGATGGATGTCGTAACTCCTGGTACGGTTTGAACCAACTTCTGAATGCGTTCAACCCGGCTCTGCCACTCTTTATTCAGGGCCGCGAGGTCCGCCTGCGACCAATAGTCGATTGCTGCAAGAATCCCTATAATCTCTTCTTTGCCGACCTTCATGGGCCGACATACGGCGCCCTCCCATGGATTGTTATTTGCCATTGCCGCATCGATCAGGTCCTTCCGGCCTAGCAGTACTCCAGAACATTGCGGGCCGCCCAAACCCTTTCCGCCGCTAAAGCAATAAAGATCAACGCCGATCTTTGCGTAACGTCTGAAATTCTCAAACGGGGGAATGCCCGCCGCATCATCCAGCAACAGGGGGACGCCGGTGGCGCGCGTGATCTTCAGCGCATTCGGTAAGCGGTCGTCACGCCAGGTTGTATAGACCATCGCGGTTCGGGGAGTAATGGCCGACTGCAGATTGTCTACTCCATGAGCAAGCACCAATTGGCCTCCGGCGAGGCGTATTGCACTGTCAAATGCGCTTCGCCCTCCCAGCATCACAACTTCATGTTTCAAACCGGTTGTGTCGGGCAGTTGCCACACATTTTTTGGATCGGTCCCGGCGATGCAGCCCGCAGTTGCCAGAGCCATCGCGCCAGCCGAACCAGACGTGACCATTCCGGATTCGGCACCGGAGAGCTCAGCAAGTTTTTTACCCGCTGCGCGCTGCAGCTCAAACAAGTCCACAAATTGTCGCGATGCCGCTTCGACCGCTTGTCGCACCCCCGGCAGTTCCAGTGACCCGCTCAGATAGGTCCATGTCCCCCGCGCATTGATCAATGGCCGAACCCCAAGACGGGTATACACATCGGCGGGGGAAGGTCTTCCTGTAGTAGCCGCCACAGTGCTCGCAAGACTTCGCGAGGCAATGGTGGCGAAGAGAGGAGCAGCGGCCAGCAACTTAAGGAAAGATCGCCGATCATTCAGGCTACTTTTGAGTGCGCGCTCGGGCAGCATAATATTTCTTTCCTACTGCGGCTGCCCCTGGGGCCCGCTGGTTGTTGTGCACGCAGAGTCGTGATCGATACCAGGCCAAGGACGGAAAAATGGGGTGATCACTTGCCGCCGATGCAGCATTCGCTAAAGAATCTCTTTGACACGGATCACACCCACCGTGCCACGAACAAGCCGGCAGCAATTGCAGACCTGACACAACTTTTTCTTAGAACAGAACCTTCAAGGCAATCTGCATGATCCGAGGATCGTTGGCACCAGTCACATAACCGAAACCACCCTGGCCCGTGTTGTTGACGAGCCCATTCGGATTCGTAAACTGCGCATGGTTAAAGACATTAAATGCCTCTGCTCGAAACTGCAGCTTAGTGGTCTCTGTAATGGCAGTACTCTTTAGCAGAGCCATATCATAATTGTCGATACCAGGACCGGAGAAGGATCGCCGCATTGCGTTGCCTACTTGCCCGATTGTTTCCGGAGCAAAGTAGTTCGGGTTGAAATATGGCAGCCCCTTTCGCGGATTCCGATTTCCAGAAAGGCGGCTGCCGTTGTTCGCGTAGTTTGGCACATCTACATTTGCATTAAAGGCACCAAGAAGTGAGTTATCGTCATTCTCATTGAGAGTGACCGGCTCTCCCTTGGCAAATGTAGATACGCCGGAAAGCTCCCAGCCCGCTGTGAACCGCTTCGCAATATCCCCTCCGCCGATAAAGTGATCGAAGGGCAACTGCACGGTATAACTGGCGACCAGGTTATGCGGAACGTCAAAGCTCGATAGTGCGTAGGTTTGGCCCGGATTCAACGGATTGGTCGCATCAAAGGAGTCTGAACCATTATCCAGCGACTTTTCGAAGGTGTATCCAATCAGGAAATTGAGATATTTTTCATTGTGTTCCAGAGTAACCTGCAGCGAGTTAAAGCTGGAGCCGACCGCCGTCTTCATGTACGGATTGCTGTTGAAGTTAATCCCGAAGGCCGGCCTTGTTCCGTTCACTGTCCCGCCGCTCGCCGTGGTGTAGATCGAGTCTTCCCCGAACGGCCCGCAAGTCGACGTACCGGGCGCGACATTGGCTGGATTACTCAATTGCAGACAGAGGTTCTGGTCCCCCGGATTGGATTCCTCAAACGTCAACAACTGCCGGCCAACGGTGCCCACGTAGTTCACGCTCAGCACAGTTGCAGTCCCCAATTGCCGCTGGAGCGAGAGTTCCCATTCCTGAACATAGGGCATCTTGTTCTTATAGTAGTAATAGTCCGATCCGCCGATGGGTGTCGCTCCCGCCCAATTGAAGGTTGTATCGGGATTCTTAGGAGACACGTTGGTTGGAGGAAAGACGAAGGGAAATTTTTGTCCCGCCGGATTTCCGGATGGCCGATCGACAAACGGGGTGGCCAACTCAGTCGACGAAACAGAATAGTAATTACCGTAAGGAGCATCACCTACTTCAACGAACCCGGTGGCGTCCTCGATAGAGCTATAGAAGATGCCGTAACCGGCACGTATGCTGGTTTTTCCGGCACCGCCCAGTATTTTGCCAAGAAAACCGTCACTCACATCTGGCGCATAAGCAAAACCGACCCTGGGAGCGAAGTTAGTGTACTTGGTAGGTCCGAGGGTGCGAGGAATGCCTGGATCTCCGGGCACCACCAGGCCGAGGGGAGCACCGGGAAAAGATAGTGACTGCTCACCGGCAACGACCGTTTCCAGCTTGTTCTGGGTGTCGTACCAGGGAGTAGAGGCTTCCCAGCGCAGGCCATAGTTGAGAGTGAGATTACGGGTCGCACGCCAGCTATCCTGACCATAAAATCCGTAGTACTTGCTCCGCGAATCGAGAAGCTGTTGGCTGGCCTGCACAAAGCTGTCTGGCGCCCCAATCAGGAAATCGGCGAAGTCCAACCCAGTCTCTGAACCAACAAAGCCATAGCACCCGTCATAACAGTCGTAGTTACGCTCGTTGATCTGGTTGTAGTGAAGGTTGGTGCCAAACTGCAGTGTGTGTGTTCCAAAGACTTTGGTGACGTTATCGATAATCTGAAAGGTGTTGTTGTATTGCCTCAATGCGTCAGGTGGGACACCAAGGCTGAAGTTGTTGAACATTAAGTTTGCAACACCCTCTAACGCGGGGCTGGTAGGCGAGATACCGCCCGCGGGGCCCCACGGAGTAACAAAACCCTGCGAGGCCAGAGTGACACCCAAACCCTGGCCTGCTGTGGGTTGGCCTGTCTGGTTTACATCGCGCAAATAGGCGAGACGAAGGTCGTTGACGGTCGACGAATTAAACGTGGTGGTCAAGCCCAAATTGATCATTTGGGTTTGACCTTGATTGGTTGCGGCAAAGCCCGGGACGCTTACCTGACTATAGGGATTAACAGTATTGAATCGGTCAAAGAAGTAATAACCGAACACAGCGCCAAACCGGGTGGGAATGTCTATCCGGCCACTCCCCTTGTTGTCGGTTAAGTTCTCGTTGAAGGCAGAGGTGGAGAAATTAGGAGTATTGTTGACAACTCCATTGGCTGTAGGGAGGAACTTCAGCGAGTTCACCGCAACTGGCGACCAGGCACTCTGCGGGATAACAGCATTAGGAAAGACGCACGTGGCATTTGTGCAGCCCGGAGTGTAATAGTCTTCCCCCTGCGCTACGGGATACCCCAATCTCTGGGAGAGAGTGTTAGCCCAGCCGGTACCGACGACTGAGCCAGTGAGCGAGCCCGCCTGGTCCGTCAGGTTGCCCGTGCGGTCAGCATTTGAAGGGACTGGATAGCTTTGGGTCTGTCCCAAAATCTGACGTGTTCCCTGGTAGTCGGCGAACCAGAAAATCTTGTTCTTGCGGACTGGCCCCCCGGCCGAACCGCCGAATTGATTCTGGATGAAAACGCCGCGCGTGGGAGCGTAGTAGTTTCTGGCATCCAGATCAGTGTTGCGCAGGAAATCGAAGACCGTGCCGTGATACTGATTGGTTCCCGACTTGGTGACTACATTGACCTGGCCACCGCTGTAGTTTCCATACTCTGCATCGAAGTTGTTGGTGATGATACGGAACTGCTCGATGGAGTCGAGATTGGGAATCATCGCGGCGCCGTTGTGCACGCCTTCTTCCGCATTTGCCCCATTCACCATGAACGCGTTGGACCCGGTGCGCCCCCCGTTGACGGATTGCTGGCCGTTGTCGAGGTCACCCGAAACCTGCGTCGCTCCGACTCCAGATGTTTCGCTGTCCTGGCTGTGGGAATAGGGCGACACGCCAGGTTGCAACTTCAGCAGGTCGATGTAGGAACGTCCGTTCAACGGCACAGAAGTAATCTTTTCGCCTTCGATGACTACGCCATTCTGCGTCGATTGCGTCTCCACTTGCAGACTGTTGCTTTTCACGCTGACCGTATTGGTGACCGTGCCGAGGTGCATGGTGATGTCGATACGGAGCGCGGAGTTCGCATCGATCTTCACTCCGGTTTGAACATAGTCGCGGAAACCCTGCTGGCTGACCGTCACGTTATAAACGTCAACGTTCAAAGTCGGGAAGCTGTAAAAACCCTTCGAATCGCTGACCGCGGTCGTCTTCACGTTCGTGGACAAACTAGTCGCCACTACGGTCAAGCCCGGAATCACGGCTCCGCTGGGATCAGTGACCACCCCAGAAATCGAGCCGGTGATGGCTGCCCAGGTGGTAGCTGTGCCGAGAAGCACGCCCAAGAGGAAACCTAGCCTGATAAAGCGAGCCATGGCAGTCCGACCTTTCAAATGAAGGCTAGTGGAGCGATTGGGTCACGGCATTATACGAAAGGGATCGATGGCAAGCGATAGTAAACGTAAGGCATTAAGGTGTCAAGGGGCGCTTTCGTTCAGAATGAAGAAGGGTCGCCCTCTCGTTATTCGCTGTGCACCCAATTGGCCGACATACTCGGCAGCTTCCCCGAGCCGGATCGCGGGCTAGCATTGCAGAACGAGCGGGAGCAGCATGCTTGAGTCTCTAACCGGGCGCCGATTGATACCGCATAGCCGAGATGGCTGTCCGCCATCAACGCTGCGCGATCCGCAGTCGCGACGCAGGTGCGAATCTGTGCGAGCGTCTTCTCTTCGTGATCTCCCCATACAGGGATCTTTTCCATGATTTTCATGTTGTTCTCTACCTCTCAGTGATGGAATCGCATACATCCGTTCTGGTCTTATCCGCAACTCATGGTTGATCGGTTCACGACGCCCGCCGTTGTGTTGCGGCTCCATAGCTGCGTGACGGCCAAGCGTGTGCACACTTCCCTTCTCATCGACGCCGCTATTCTGGCCGTCGTCATTCTGGGCAGCAGTGGCAAGTCTCCGCAGCACCTCTCGGAAGTCTGCGTTGAACGAATAGAGCAGCATGGTCCTTTCTCCTTTCTTCAGGTTGACTTTCGACAGAATTGACTGCACTCGAATGCAGTTTTCACGCAAATCAAAAGCCCCAGCTTTGGAAGCTGGGGCTTTTCGAGAAACTCTGATGAAGCTGAGCTATCTCATGCGCGGACCCCAGTCCAGTCCGACGAAATACGACCGCAGCATTTCCGGCTCTTTACCGGAAGTGGGTCGCTGATTGCGGATTTGGTCTTGGAGTCGCATCGATTTCTGTGTCAGTCGAGTACTTATCTCGACCATAGACTGAGACGGTCCGCAAGCCACAAATGTAAATTCATCATCTGGCTTCCCATAACCCCTCACGGTTCTTGATACCGGAAGGTGTCATCCCAGTTTGGAAGTCCGGCCCGGTTCGCGTGAATAGAATAGGTTGCGATTCATTCTTGTCACGTCAAGCCCCATGAAGAAGCTCATCAACCGTCCCGAAGATATTGTCGAGGAGATGCTGCAGGGGTTCTCTGTATTGCATCCTGGGTCGGCCCTTCTGGCGGGACATAAGGTCATGCTCCGCAACGATGCAGAACAGGTCCGCGAGCAGCAGGTCGCTATCATTTCCGGTGGAGGCAGCGGCCATGAACCAGCGCACGCAGGTTATGTCGGCGCCGGGATGCTGAGCGCGGCTGTGGCCGGAGAGATCTTCACGTCGCCGAGCAGCGATTCTGTCTACGCAGCGATCAAGGCAGTAACCGGAAAACTTGGCGCGTTGCTGGTGGTGAAGAATTACACCGGCGACCGATTGAACTTTGGCGTGGCTGCGGAGATGGCCCGTGCCGAAGGGATCGCCGTCGAGACCGTCATTGTGAATGATGACGTCGCATTGAAAGGAACGGAGCAAGCCACGGGCGCGCGTGGGCTTGCCGGGACAGTTCTCATTCACAAGCTGGTGGGCGCCGCTGCGGCTCAAGGCAAGAACCTTGCCGATATCGCAGCAATAGGTAGAGCAGCGATTCAGTCGCTGGCGACTATGGGTATTTCGCTCTCTGCTGGAACTTCACCTGCGGTCGGAAAGCCGAGTTTCGAGCTTGGCGAAGATGAGATGGAGCTTGGCTTGGGTATCCACGGAG
Organism: uncultured Acidobacteriaceae bacterium; assembly: GCA_963815025.1. Classification (GTDB taxonomy): domain Bacteria; phylum Acidobacteriota; class Terriglobia; order Terriglobales; family Acidobacteriaceae; genus KBS-83. The sequence continues at coordinate 1,786,479 of CAWFFD010000004.1, forward strand.
AACCCGGCGTGACACGGACGCAACTGCAGAGTGCGGACAAACTGACTGAGACGCTGTTAGGGAAAATTTTCAAGTACGGGAATTTCGGCGAGGACAGGCGCGTTGCAGTGATGGTGAACAATCTCGGAGCCACGACTGACATGGAACTCGCCATCGTTGCTCGTCATGCGGTTCCCTTTCTCAAAAGCAAGGGATACATAGTAGAGCGAATCTACGCCGGAACCTTTCTCTCGTCACTGGATATGGCGGGCATATCGATCTCCGTGCTTGGCGTGAATGATGAATCGCTGCGATGGCTCGACGCACCAACCACTGCTCCTGCATGGCCCAACGTGCCGAAGGGAGGTCCAGGCAAGGCAGAAGCGCGGATTGCAGCGAAGACACGCGCGAAGGTGAGTCGTTCGGTCGGAGAAGGGGTCCGGACGGATGCGGGCAGAAGACTAGAGCGAGCGATCCAAGCCGCATGCCAGGCACTCGTCGAGGCAGAAGAGGAACTGACGGAGTTGGATCGCGCCACCGGCGACGGCGATCTGGGGGCCAGCATGAGACGTGCGACTATGGCCGTACAGAGCAGAATGGATTCCTACCCGCTGACCAGTGTCTCCTCTACGTTGAAAGCGCTTGGCCATGATCTTCAGCGTGAGATGGGCGGATCATCGGGACCACTTTATTGCGCGCTTTTTCTACGTTGCGGCAATGTTCTGGAGAGCTCCGGAACAAGCGGACTAGCGCGATGGGTTGAAGCAGTGGATCAGGGCTGTCAAGCCATCAGTGAATTAGGTGGCGCAAGGCTCGGTGATCGGACGATGCTGGATGCTCTCGCCCGATTCTTGAAGTCTCTGAAAGAAAGTCGCGGTGTACTCTCGCGCGAGACACTCCTGACTGCTGTTGAAGCCGCAGAGCGGGGCGCTAAGGCGACTGCCCAAATGAAACCACGGCTGGGGCGATCCAGTTATCTGGGGGACCGCGTGCTCGGGCACCCTGATCCAGGAGCCAAGGCTGTGGCCATCTGGCTTCGCGCGGCTTCGGAAACGCTCTTCCCGCTATAGCGTCTGAACTACCAGGAAGGAACCCGCACAGTTTGATGAGCTTCTGTGAACGGCTCAAGTAGTCCGCAGAACTATTCCTGCTGCACCTCATATACGACCCACGACGGGTTAGTTGGATTCATGGAAGATCGCGTGGTTGATATCTGGCCAGAACTCTTTCGCTCCGAACGTGCCGAGATCCAGCAAGGCATTGGTCAACCAGCGCTGTCCAGTCTTCGTCCAAGTGCGATACTGGCCTGGGTAATAGGCCGATGAGATCCCGGCTGCTATGCCGGATCCCACAACCTCCGACGCATTGAAGGTTTCTCCTCCCGAATCTGTGCGCGTGATTACCGCTCGAGACGCTGCATAGATGCCCCGCTTGATAAAGCCGCCATGACCCAGCGTGTAGTAGCGGCTGTCTTGATGCAGGACACTCGGGAGAACACCTTCTACCCAGAGGTTCTCATCCGTCTGATCTGCGAAAGTGTGCCAATAGTATCGGCCGTATCCCGCGGCGCCTTGGTGAAATGCCGGATAGGCATCGGTAGCTTGACTGATCCCCGCTTGGATGCCGACGAAGATGAACGACGAATAGTCGAAGCTATCCAGAGCGCTGGTCTTGAACTTCTCCTTTATCGACTGCGGAGGAAGCTTTGATCCTGCGCTGACGGCCCGAAAGTTCGGCATGATCCATAGGATCCGGCTGGTCTGCTGCCCCTCCCTTGGATCCGCCGGGTTGGTCTGGGCCGACGAACTCGCGGAGGCTGAAGGGCTTTGCTGTCCTTCAGGCGCGGGGAAAGGCGTGGGAGCGTCCGGCATTCCGGTGGTTGCCACCGTTTCCTGGGATGCAGGAGATGGAGGCAGGGGAGCTTTCTCTTGCGCCCGACCCGGCGTCAGAGTTAGCAAACAGATCATAGAAGTGGTCACAACACGCATAGGAGCGTCGGCTCCCCTCAATTTCATACCCCGCAGGACATTTGAGTCGGCTTTTGTCACCTAGTTGTCCTTGCCCAACTTTGCTCGCGCACCGATCGTTCAAATCGTGAGGTCTTCCCGATCTTAAGCGGTCTTCGTCGACCCACACTTGGGAAGTGATGCGCGGCGCAACGGTGATCTGCTCCGTTCGATCCAGAGTACCGACCTACTATCTCGACCGCAATTACATGTTCATGTCGGGTATGTGTCGCTTCAATGACGAACGCCGGATACGGCCGGTTCTCGATCTTGAAGTGGAGCGAGATCAATACACGCTGGCCTTCTCAAAAAAAAAAATACAGCGATCGCAAGCAGCGTAGAAACTCCCCCTAAAGCGATTCGAGAATCTTTTCTATGGCCTTCGGCAATCTAAGATAGCTCAGCGATGACTCAAGTCTCTCAGCCGGATGTAACTGCTTCGCTGGGTCCGTGGCAGCCTCTCCGGAACACGACCTTCCGAAACTTGCTAGCGTCCAATCTCGTCTCGGACATTGGCGCGTTCATGCAGAGTGTCGGCGCAGCCTGGCTGATGACGTCGCTCATTGGCTCTGCGTGCAAGCTCATTCGGTGACATCTTCGATCGCCGCAGGCTGATCCTCGGTATGGAGATCTGGATGCTCGGGATCGCGGTCGTGCTGACCGTAGTAACAGTCTTCGGAGTGATGACACCCTGGCTCCTACTACTCCTTACGCTTGGCTTGTCGATAGGGGACGCTATCGAATCTCCCTCCTGGCGGGCAATCTTCCCTGAGTTGGTAGATAAGAAGGAGCTCCCTGCCGCGCTGGCGCTGAATGGGATCGAGTTCAATCTCGCTCGGGCCGTAGGTCCGGGGCTGGGCGGTTTGATTGTCGCCGCAGTCGGCGTGGGGGCTGCATTTGCCTTCAACGCTTTCTCGATCCTGGGGCGTGATTGCCGTTATCGCGAAATGGAAGAGGCCCACCCGAAAGAGCGTTCACTTCTGCTTCGGGCGGCTGTCCTCATCTTCTTCACCAGCTCTTTTTGGGATCTCGGACAGGGGCCGGTGCTCGTGACAGTGCAATATGTCATCGATCCGGCGAAAGCCTCGGAGTTTCTCCATCAGATTTATAAATATCAGAGGGTTCGTCGCCGCGATGGTGCGACGAGTTGGGGAGTTTTCGTCGATACGAAAGCTCCCGATACCTACCTCGAGAGCTTCAAGGTTGATTCCTGGGCCGAACATGAGCGCCAACACGACGCTTCACAGTAGCCGACCGTGTAATCGAGAATCAGGTGCTTGGTTACGCTATCCAGCCTGTCGAGATCAGGCATTTCATCAATGCCCGGGAAGAAACTTCACCGAGCCTTTCACGAATCCGGCATACTCCTCAGTTAGTTGATGGGGAGAAGCGTAACTCTCGATATCTTTGAAACCCCGCGACCCATCCGTTTAGCTCGCTGATGGACGGTTGTAGTCGGGTCGCGAGGGTGAGCACGAATCCTCAAGCCAGCGGCTGATATAGACCCCGGCATGAGCTTCTCCGCAATAATGTCGAGTGCCAGGAAGTGAGGCCTCCTCGAAGTTCCACTTGAGCACTTTGAGTTCGTTGGCATTGCATCGAATCATGAACCAATGCAGTGGGTTTGAGGTTTCCGTACCGCACATCTCGCATCGATACTGCGTCACTGCAGACATGGTGAAGCCTTTCTGTACAGCAAGCCGATCCACAGCCGTGTAATTGTCATTGGATGAGACCAAGAATAACTGAAACAGGTGATTGGAAGAGGGCTCGCGGTAGGTTTAGAAGGTTGCAGTGCCCTGTGCCGCTGACGTGAAGTCCGAGATTGTAGATTTCATGGCCAATCCCAAGTACCGCGGGTACTTGCGGCCGCAAATGGGGGTCATGGCGGCTGCCTGAAAGACGAGGACGAGCTGATATCTTTTGACCACCAAAGATCACATGATAGCTCCGGAACTCAGCGATTCATGTCTAAGCGAGCTGGCTCAAAGGTTGTCGAAGTCAAGGGCATCCACCGGAGGGTTTGTTTCCGCGGGAGCCGCTGGCAAGGTGAAGTGGAACGTCGCGCCACGCTCGCCGTCCCCGTTGGCCCAGATCCGTCCGCCATGCGATTCGACGATCGACTTGCTGATTGCCAGGCCCATGCCGCTGCCTTGTGGTTTCGTAGTAAAGAACGCATCAAATATCTGGTCGGCGTTACCCTGGGGTAGCCCGGCGCCTGTGTCATTTACAGAGATCTCGATCTGGCCGTCTTCGCCCAATTGCGACTTCACCGTAACCACACCGCCCGTGTCCTTAATCGCCTCGATGCCATTCAGCATCAGTTCATAAGCACCTGCTGCAGTTGCACCCGGTCGGCGACGGTCATTGGAAGATCGTCTTTCAGATCGGTGCAGATCGATCCTCGAGGTCCTCTTGCCTGACCTCCCAGCATCCCGGCCATTTCGCTGATGACCTCATTTATCGCGACTAACTCTCGTTTGGGGGGGCCTTTTTGTACAACGATCGCAGACGGTTGATGATTTCCGAGGCAAGGGTGTACGCCTCGACGATTCTTTCCGTCCCTTTGCGAACTTCCGTCAGTTCGGGCGGGATCGCTTGAAGCCATCGCAAAGATGCCTTGGCATGAGCGGTGGTCACCGTGATCGGCTGTGCGAGTTCGTGCGAGATGGAGGCGACCAGTTCTCCCATCGTGCTAACCCGATTGATGTGTGCCAGATCGGCTTCGAGTTGTCGCAATTTCTCGCGCTCTTGTTCTGCACGCTTGCGATCCTCAATGTCGGTCGCCACTGCACACCACTTCACGATCTTGCCTCGGTGATCGCGCAGAGGCCGGGCGCGCGTCTGGATCCAGCGATAGACTCCGTCCGATCCGCGCCGAAGCCGCGCTTCATAATCCAGCGGTTGGCCGGTCGTCAGCGACTCGCGCCATCGTTCGGTGACTCGCTTGAGATCGTCGGATGAACCGCGTTCTCCCATCCTGAACTTGAGGCCAGTTCCGAGCTCAAGCCCGTGTACTCAAGCCATCCCATGTTAAAGAACGTGCGATTGCCATTGGGGTCAGCAACGAAAGCCAGGGCCGGCATGGTCTCTACTGCGTCGCAAACCCCACGCCGCAGTCTCAAAAGGGTGAGAGTCACCTTGTCCATTTCGTAGTCATCAATATGTCCGGCGCGGCGCACGAAGTCCACCATCGCGGCGATGCGGTTCCACTTCCTATTGCCGTACGCGTTTCCCTCCAGGTGTCCACAGGAGACAGCATCGATATCACCAGCAACACCAACAACAGAGTCGAAGATGTCATAGCTATCGCAGCAACCGACGAAGGGCATACGATTCCCATTCAATGACGCCTGCCGATCGACAAGGGTCGTTTCCAGTAACAGAGGCGATTTGAGATTGGTAAGCCGGCTAGTGTCCGCGATCTGTCCAGGCGTGAGGAAAATCTAATGATGGTTCAAGTAGGCCTTCGGCCAGGAACCTCTCTGATCCCAGTTTGAGACCCAGGCACGCCACTCAGCTCTGTTACTATCCACGCAACTTCAAATTGCCACGGGGGCTTTATGTCTCTAATTCTCAACCGACGGGGCTTTCTTATCGCAGGCAGCCTTACGGCCTTGGCCTCGACCAAAGCCTTTGGCGCCAACGAGAGGCTACGTGTGGGCGTCATCGGGGCAGGCGGCCGCATGAAAAGCGTGCTGGATTCCGCTGACCAGAGCGGTGTGCCATTTGAGATCGTCTCCGTCTGCGATGTGTATGCTCCCCGCTGTGCCGAGATCAAGGCGCGCGGCAACGCTACCACTGCGACCGAGCACGTTGACTATCACGAGGTGCTCGACGACAAGACCATCGACGCAGTTTTCATTGCTACACCCGATCACTGGCATGTCCGCATCGCCACCGCAGCGCTGGCGGCGGGAAAAGATGTCTATCTCGAAAAGCCCGTCACGCATACCCTCGAAGAGGGTGCCGTACTGACCCGCGCGGTACGGTCGGGTAACCAGATTCTGCAGTGCGGTATGCAGCAGCGCAGCTGGTCGCACTTCCGCAACGCGGTCGACCTCATACAAGGGGGAGCGCTGGGTACGGTACCGCAGGTGCGCACCTATTGGTGGCAGAACTATGGCTTCAGTTGGGTGCCGAAACCGGTCGATCAGTCACAGCTGGACTGGAAGAGGTGGCTAGGCGGCGCGCCCGAGCAGCCCTTTACGCTTGAGAAGTTCTCCCGCTGGCGCTGGTTCTGGAGCTTCGGCGGCGGTGCCATGACCGACCTCTTCACCCACTGGATTGACGTCGTGCACTGGGCAATGAAATCCGACGAACCTTCGACCGCCTTCATGCTCGGTGACAAGCGTATCTACCAGGAGTGGGAGTGCCCCGATACCATCCAAGCTGCCTTCCGCTACCCGAACTTCGATGTCATCTACGAAGGCATGATGGCGTCGTCCATCGATGACGGCGGCCTCGAGTTCCGCGGTACCGAGGCAACACTAAAGATCAACCGCAGCGGCATGACCATCTGGCGCGAAGGCGTGAAGGGCGACCGCAACCCTGTGCTGAAAGAAGAGAGCTTTGAGGACGGCACCATCGCCCACACGCGCAACTTCTTCGAGTGCATTAAGAGGCGCAAAGACCCGACCGCCCCTGTTGAGGCCGGCGTGGCTGCGGCACGCGCAGGGCATATCGGCAATTATGCTTTTCACCACGGCGGCAAGACGGCCTGGCCGCTGAAGGAATAGAAAAAGAAGGCGGCCGCCGCCGGAAGGTAGCGTGAGTGGAACCGGGGGCGGCCAGCTACCCCCCGTGCAAAGGCCGAGATTGAAGCTCTATGTAAAGGGAGATCCTGGACCGTCTCGAAGTGGCTCTTCGGATTGTTCGATGTAGCTGAAGCGCCGCACGCGCCCAAGATGTGCAGCGGCACACGTTGGCCGATCAGCGCATGCAGCGCCTCAAAGAGTGCTGAGGGTTTCATGGTTGTCCTTTCGGAGTGATTGGTCAGGCGAGGTTGAGATGAAGTGGAAACGGCGACGCGAACTGCCGTGGAGTCGGCGAACAGCTAGGCTTCGAATCCCCTATCTCTCTTTGCATCGTTCCGGAACAGATGAGCGTGTATCGATACTCGCAGCTTCCGAAACGCAGCTTTCCGCGAACTCTCGACACACATAAGCCAGGGAACGTTACACTCAAACGTGTGATGAATAAGGCCCTGTTTGTATCTGTCCTGTCTGTCTCTGTTTTGGCGACTGCGCTCGCCCCGACTGTTTCTGCGCAAGGCACTCGAGAGTTTCTTGGCCGTTGGGATGTGACCGTCACCCCGGCCGATGGCAAATCGTATCCGCAATGGATGGAGCTCACCGATGAAGGGGGTAAGATCCAAGGCCGCGTGCAGCCAAGGGGCGGCGCGTGGCATACGATTACGGACGCCAGGGTGGAGTCGGGCAAACTGATGGTGGTGGTGCAGGAAGCAAGCTCTGGTCCGCCGATGAGCTGGGAGCTTACCTCTCCTGCCGCAGACAAGCTGGCGGGCATAGAAAAACGCGGCGATGCCGCCGACGGTTCGATGATCGCGGGCGTGAAGGCGCCTGTCCTTGACCGGCCGATGCCGAAGAAGTGGACGCAGCCAAGGCCTCTTTTCGATGGCAAGGATCTCAACGGCTGGCTGCCGATTGGAAACGTCGACAATAACAAGTGGATTGCGCGCGATGGCGAGCTGGTGAACGACAACCCTGAGGTGGCTGGTCAAAGAGGCCACGGAGCTGCCAACATCATGACCTCAGAAAAGTTCCAGGATTTCAAACTGCATATTGAAGTGAATTGCCCGGAAGGTGGGAACAGCGGTATCTATCTGCGCGGCCGCTATGAAGTGCAGATCGGCACGGAAGGTGGCAAGCTCCCTTCGCATGAGATGGGCGCGATCTACAGCCACTATCCTCCACCGGCGGGCTCAGAGAATGGCCTGGGAAAATGGACAGCTTTCGACATTACCCTGGTCGGCAGACATGTGACGGTCTTGCGCGATGGCAAAATGTACCACGACAATGTCGAGATTCCTGGACCGACCGGGGGTGCTCTGGACAGTCATGAGGCCGAGCCGGGGCCGTTCTATTTGCAGGGGGATCATCACGGCGTGATCGCTTACCGCAACATTACGATCTCCGTTCCGAAGAAGTAATGTTCACCTTGCAATGTGTGTGCGAGCTATAAGTCGCGGCTCGTCATCACCCAGGTTCGCAAGATGAGCCTAGAAAGCTCCTCGGCAGACTGGTCAATGGCTAGTCGGCGTATCGGAAGAGACCTGACGAAGCAGTGACTACAGACAAGCGAGTTTCCGAGACTGATGCTGGGCTTGGCTGCAATGAAAATCACTTGAAAGACTGGCGTCAGCAGTGGGCAGTGTATTCTGTGCGCGTGTCGAACCCAACCAAAGAATCATTCTCTCCGAAAACTCCTGAGACCGCCGTACTATCGCGTGTCGACCGCCGTAAATTTATCAAAACGAGCTCACTGGCTGCTGGCGCGCTCGCGTTTGGCATGCCAGCACTTTTACGCGGACAGAATCTCAACAGTAAGTTAAACATTGCCTGCATCGGAATCGGCGGGAAGGGACGAAGCGATACGGATGCCTGTGCCGGTGAAAACATCGTCGCGTTGTGCGATGTGGATACAAGCTCCAAGGCCTATGAGACTCAGACCAGACAATATCCGAGCGCAAAGTTTTACAAAGATTTCCGCCAGATGCTGGATCAAATGGGCAATCAGATCGATGCAGTGACGGTTTCGACACCGGATCATATGCATGCGATTGTGTCGTCGGCGGTAATGAAGAGGAACAAGGCGGTATTTTGCCAGAAACCGCTGACGCAAACGATCTATGAGGCGCGCTATTTGCGGAAAACGGCCCACGAGAGAAAGCTCGTTACGCAGATGGGCAATCAGGGCAGCGCAGCGGACGGTCTGCGCCGCGCAGTGGAGACAATTCAGGACGGACTCATCGGACAAGTGCATGAAGTTCACGTCTGGACGAACCGCCCGATCTGGCCGCAGGCAATGGCGCGTCCAGACGGAGAAGACCCGGTCCCTGCGACATTGGATTGGGATATCTGGATTGGGCCGGCTCCAATGCGGCCATATAAGGGCAGCCGCAAACCAAAAGATCGCAATGGAATCTATGAGCCGTTCAACTGGCGGGGCTGGCAGGATTTCGGTACCGGTGCGTTGGGCGACATGGCATGCCACACGGTCAATATGCCGTTTCGTGCTTTAGATCTCGATTACCCGACGGAGATTGAAGCGATGCCTTTCGGCCAGATGGGCAAGGAATCGTATCCCGTCGGCTCCAGAATTCGCTTCGCCTTTCCCAAGCGCAAAGGCCACATTCCCCTCGAGCATCCGCATCTTTTCCACCATTACAGAAAGATTGAGCACGATGCAGCGACACTGTGGTGGTACGACGGCGGCCAGCCTGACCCAGCAGCCCGTGGCGGCCATGACCTGAGCAACAAGCCGCCAATCGAACTGACCGCCGATATCGTGACACTGCAGGGCACGGTGCCCGATAGCGGTTGTCTGCTGATTGGCGACGGAGGCACGGTCTTTTCACCGGACGATTATGGGACCGATTTCTTCATCAAGCTGAAAGGCGAGAAAGAATTCGTCAACTACCTCAAGCACCCGGCCATGGCGCAGTATCCGGAACGCATTGCTCGCAACGAGCATGCCGGGAATCTCGGTCAGGCGCATGCGCTGGAATGGCTCGATGCCATCAAGGCGAACAAGCCGGAGATGTGCTACTCGCGTTTTGACGTCGGCGCGCGTCTCACGGAAATCATCCTGCTGGGCTGCGTGTCATTGCGTGCCGGCCAGAAGATCGAATGGGATGGACCGAAGATGGTTGCAAAAAATTGTCCTCAGGCGGCGTCCTTTATACGGCGGCAAGACCGTTCAGGCTGGGCTCTTTCCTGATCTACTTATCCTCGGCAATTCGCCAGACACCGGTGAGCTGATGAGCGCCAAGTCGCCAATGTACTTATAAGAACAATAAGCAACGATAAGTCATCTTCTCGGAAATGATCGGATTCGCTCCGCCCGCTTCCGACAAGGGCCTGTCGCGGGGATTGGAGAAGCAATTTGACGAGTGAGCCAAAGAACAACCCTAATCAAAGCCGTCGTTCTTTTCTAAAGTTCACGGCACTTGCCGCCGCGGCGACGATCACGCCTGCGAACATGGAAGCCCAAGCGCCCACCGCCACGCAGCACGCATCGACAAAGGATGCGCGACTCGCGAGCCCTGTCACGCTGGCCAGCATTCTTCAGGGAACCGATTCGACGCCTTCCTTCTCTCGCGGAAACACTCTGCCGATCGCAGCGCGTCCATTTGGCATGGCGCACTGGACATTGCAAACGACGCCGAACACGCCATGGATGTTTCAGCCAAGTCAGCGGCGCATCCAGGGATTCCGCTCGACGCACCAGTTGAGCCCCTGGCTCGGCGACTACGGCCATGCGACCTTCATGCCCATCTGCGGCGCTCCAAACCTCGACTTCGGAGCACGTGCCGCTTCGTATCGCCCGGAGGATTCGGTCCTCTCGCCGCACACAATGCAGATGAAGCTGCTGCGTTACGGCATCGACGCTGAGTTGGTACCAACCGAACGCTGCGCGCTCATCCATACGAAATACAGCAAAACGCAGACGCCCGGCTTCGTCTTCGACGTGCCGGGCGACGTGCCGCCGATGCCAGAGGCCGACGCCGCGCGGCGGACCATTCACTTCCGCTCCACGGCAAACAACGGCGGTGTTGCGAACGACTTTGCCTGCTACTACGTTGTGCAGTTTTCGGAGCCCTGGACAGCTCTCGAACATAAAGACCAGAAGAGGCACCGTACTACGCACCTGAGCTTTGCCGATGGTGTTCGCGTCTTGGACGTGCGTATCGCAACCTCGTTTATTTCCTTCGAGCAAGCAGAGCGAAACATGCAGCTCGAACTCGGCGCGAAGCCTTTTGATGTAGTGCGCGCCGAGGGCGAAAAGATATGGAATGAGCACCTGACTCGTATCGAGATCGAAGGCGCGACCGAGCTCCAGCAACGTACTTTCTATTCCTGCCTGTATCGCACGCTGCTGTTCCCGCGCATATGGCATGAGCCGGACGCCAACGGCGCGTTGCAACATCGCAGCCCGTACAACGGCAAAATCATGCCCGGGGTAATGTATGCGGACCACGGCTACTGGGACGTTTATCGTGCCTGGTATCCGATGATGACCATCCTCTTTCCGGAACGCCTGGGAGAAATTCTGCAGGCATGGGTGAACGTCTTCCGTGAAGGGGGCTGGCTCCCCCAGTTTCCATGCCCGGGTTATCGTGCATGCATGACGGGAAGCCTGATCGATTCGCCGTTCGGCGAAGCCGCCGTAAAAGGTATCAAGGGTTTCGACATGGCTGCGGCTTACGAAGGGTTGAAGAAACACGCGACACAGCCCGGCAATCCGGACGCAGGGTACGGCCGCCGCGGCATCGAGGAGTATCTGAAGTTCAACTATGACCCCGCGGACAAGGTTGAGCAGTCAGCCGCTGAGACAGTCGACGCTGCTTACGGTGACTTTTGCATCGCGCAGGTTGCGAAGGCGCTGGGCAAGACCGACGACTACGCTATGTTCATGAAGCGCTCTGAAAACTGGCGTAACATCTTCGATCCGAAGGCGGGATTCTTCCGCGGCAAAAAGTCGGACGGCAGCTACCTCGAGCCGTTCAGTCCTATCCGATGGGGTGATCCTTATGTAGAAGGTGCAGCGTATCAGCATCGTTTCGACGCGCCGCACGCCATGCCTGCGCTGATCGAGGCGATGGGCGGTCAGGAGAAGGTCGTCGCCGAGTTGGAGAAGATGCTCACGATGTTCCCAGACTTCGAAATCGGAGCCTACGGCAGCGAGATTCACGAGATGTCGGAGATGGCTGCAGTCAACTTCGGCCAGTATGCGCACAGCAACCAGCCCTCACATCACATCCTGTACGTCTTCACCTTGGCAGGGCGGCAGGACCGCACTGCTTTCTGGGCGAGGCGTGTGATGGACGAACTCTACACCCCAGACCTGTTCGCTGGCGATGAAGACACCGGCTCGATGGCCGCATGGTACATCCTGAGTTCGCTCGGTTTTTACTCGCTTTGCCCCAGCATGCCGGAATACGTTCTTGGGGCGCCGCTGTTTCCACGAGCTACCGTTCATCTGCCGAACGGCAAAACGCTGATCGTAGAAAATGCATACAAAGGCAGCAGCGTCGTCCGTACCTCACTTGACGGCAAGTCTTTGCTCGGTACGGTGCAACACAATGAAATACAAGAAGGCGGAAAGCTCCTCTTCGCCTGAGGTCGCTCACCATAAATCGGTTTGCGTTTACCTCTACGGGTGGGTCGATTCTTGAATGACGACTGGGCGCTGCTCTGGTGAAGGCGGGTGTGGGCTCGCCTGAAACGTGGCAACGGTGCGGGCGAAATGTAGTTGTCTTCGCGCAACACAGCATCATATGCAACAGTTGAGATGTCCGACAGGCGGATTTGGGTGGAAGTATCTTGTCCTCGAGCGAGAGTCTCACGTTGCGCGTTTGGCCGCACCGCGATCTTTCACGAGTGCGATCAAGCCCGCGTTTAAAATTGTAAGGCCAGCCAGAAGATACAAGCCTGCGTGTTGTGAGCCAAAATGCTCATCGGCCCAGACCTTCAGATTGGGTGCAAGAAATCCCCCCAGATTGCCCATTCCTATCACGGCGATACCGCCGGCCGCTGCGCGATCGGCCAGGTATCTCGTTGGAAACATCCAGAAAAGCGGTTGCACGGCAATAAAACCAGCTGCCGCCAGCGAAAGCATGGCAAGTCCTATGCGCGGCCCGGCGGTGGGAAATGTCAAACTCGCGCAGCCCGAAATCATTAGGGTCAGCGATGCGAGTTGACGATGCTTATGCAACTTATCGGCGACGCGCGGTAGGAAATAGACAGCAATCAGCGTGCAGATCCATGGAATGGCCGACACCAGGCCGACTTCAATCCCAACGGGCCTATGCATTAGGGCCGATATCTCGGCAGGGAGATAGAAAACCGCTCCATAGGTACTGATCTGAATGAGGGCATAGATCAGCAGGAAGTGCATCACTCGAAGATTGCGGAACATGGGGAGAAGCTTCGCGGGCCCGGTGGAGCGCCGCTTCTCCTCCTCAAGCGCCAATGCATTCGCCAGAGCTTGTTTCTCCTCGGCCAGCAGCCATGAAGCATTCGCCGGCCCATTATCCAGGTACCAAAACGCGAACAGCCCGAGAACGACTGCCATGAAGCCTTCCACAAGAAACATCCACTGCCAACTCTGAAGCCCGAACAACGGGCGTATCTCAAGCAGCAGACCCGAGAGCGGGCCGCCCAGGATGAGCGCAAGCGGGATACCCAGGTAGAACAGTCCAAGAACCCGGCCGCGAATGCTGTTGGGAAACCAGTAGGTCAGGTAGAGAATCGCACCTGGGAAAAAACCCGCTTCCAGCACGCCGAGCAGCAGCCGTAACAGATAAAACGAAGTGGCGCCGCTCACAAACATGTTGCCCATCGACACCACTCCCCATCCCACCATAAGTAAAGCCAGCCACTTTTTCGCGCCCACCTTATGAAGGATCAGGTTGCTGGGGAAACCGCATAACGAATAGCTGATGAAAAACAGACCCGCGCCCAAAGCGTAGATACTTTCGGAAATGCCTACCGATCTCTCCAGCGCCTGTTTTGCAAAACCGATATTCGAGCGGTCGAGAAAGGAAACGACGTAGATGAGCATCAGGAACGGTGTTAACCGTCTGACAGCTCGTGAGATCGCACGGTCTAAGGTCGGATCAGATGTACTGAGGACTGCGGGCGGTAAATTCAATGCCGGCCTCATCCCTTCTTGTGACTGATTATTTAGAAATCATAACGAAGCAATCTGCGAATCGGCTTCTACCAGTTTCCTCTTGATCACGCTCTAACCGGAGTTACCCTCGAATGGTGATAACAGGGCGATGCACTCATCCAGATCTCCAGGTAGTAGAGGACCATGGATTCGGTGCGGGCGATCTTGGTCTCGGCTCTCTTGGCGCCGGCTGCATAGCGCGGCAGACATAAGGCCTCCTTCAAACGAACAGGACCGGGCGCGGTGATGGCTCCTGGTGATTTGCGGCCGAAGACTGCCTCGTCGGAAATGGAAATGCCCGCCAAAGGCGGCCAGTCGTCGTGGGTGGATCGGGTTGGGCGTCTTTGAATGCCCTGACGGAGGTCAGAGATATTCTGGGACCACGGGCCGAGTTTTCTTTTGTGCGATGATCGCTCGAAAATGAGCCGCGTGTGCCAATTCCGTCCAGATACGCTCTGCGCAGACACGCAAGAGACTCTCCTAGAGCTCTTGGGGGTACACGAGGCCGATCGCGACTCGGGCATGATCGAGGATGCTCATCATCTGGCGCGACATGTCGTGCGTGATGATTGGGCTCTCTGTGCGGCTGCTGCGTACTAGATCGCAGAAGTGACCAACTTCATAGTTGAACCCAGTGGATTCAAAGGGCTCGTCAAGTTCCACGGTGCGTCCATCGACGTACCGGATGGTGGCATGGACAGGGTTCCACCACTTGCTTGGGATGGCGACATTTCCTAATGGCCCGACGAGCAAAGCGTCGCCCTCGCCGTGGAGCCCAACACCGCAATAAAGCTGGGCCATCCCGTTGAGGTGCTTGGTTTGCAGGGTGGCAAACGTGTCGATGCCCGTTGGGCCTATTTGGCCGAAGGTCTGGACTCGTTCTACTGGGCCAAGCCAGTCGAGTGCGAGGAAGGCTTCATAGGGGCCAATGCCGAGGAGGCTGCCACCACCCACATCCAAGTTGTAGATCGGATGGTTCAGCGGGATATCGGCGATGAAGGACCCTGCACGGACGAAGGCAACTTGTCCGATGGGATCCTGTTCAAGATGTTCCCGGAGCCTGCGGTAAAGAGGAAAGAATGGAGGCTTCATTGCCTCCATGAAGAGCAGGCCCCGTATGCTCGCGGCGACTAACACCTCCTCCAACTGTTGTCCATTCAACATGGACGGCTTCTCGCAGAGCACATGCTTCTCGGCTGCGAGAGCCGCTAAGGCGTAGGCATGATGACTGTCGGGGTGAGTGGAAATGTAGACGGCGTCGACAGGACCGCTGAACATCTGCTCGAGTGTGCAGGCGGCCGCTCCGCCGAAGTGCGCCGCAAAAGCCTCGGCCACCTCCCGCTTACGTGTCCAAACAGAAGTGAGTTTTGCTCCAGTCACATACCTGAGTCCGGCCGCAAAGCGCCTTGCGGAATCGCCTCCGCCGATCACACCCCACGTCACAACTCCTGGCATCCGGGCCCCTATTCGCTGACTATTTTCCGGCACATCTGTATTTTGTAGCATGCGGTCCGAACCAGCTTGCCTGCGCCTCGCCGGCCATTCCTATCCCAAATTGTCGTTTCACTGCGATTGCGCTTTTTCGAAACCCGAACAAACCCCGTGCATGTGTCGGCATAGCGGAAGCGATCCGCAGTTCCGGCTATCAATTGTTGCCGGATTCCAGGCAAACCGGAATGTATCCGCCACAATTGGGGAGGCCATCTTCCGTAGCGCCGACCAACTGGGCGTCGCGAAGAAGTAATCTACTCCCTATGAACCCTCTAGTCGCAACCTCCTGGCTTGCCGACCGTCTGCGCGATCCAGGCGTTTGTAATCCTTGATGCCAAGCTCCCTCCGGTCGGTGTCACGCCGCCGGTTGATACGCGTGCACGCTAGGTCGCGAAGCACATTCCTGGCGCGGTCTTCTTCGATATCGACGAGCTCTCCGACTGCTCCAGCCCACTGTCGACGATCACATGGCCATAGTGGTCTACGAGCAGGAAGGCGTCTTTTCCGCTCCTTGAGCATGGTGGATGCTCCGCACTTTCGGAGCCCAAGATGTCTATATTCTCAACGGCGGCCTCCGCGCCTGGATCGAAGCCGGATCGTCTCGCTGGGCTGGTCGGACCTCCTGTGGAGCGGCGAGCAAATCCGCATATGCAAGCGATGGGCAAAGGGCGCGGACGGCGAAACCAAGACGGCTGCCTCGAACGGCTATGTGCCGATGCATCCGGCGCTGGCGCAATATTTGAAGGAATGGCGCGAGCAGAGTCCACATTCGAAAGTCGATGATTTCGTCTTTCCGTCGCTGCTCAAGGACGGCAAAGTGCCCATCAGGGCGTCGACGTTCGTACAGGATCATCTGCGACCGGCGGCAGTGAGCGCTGGCGTCGTACTTGCGAAGGGATAGCGCTTCGGTCTTCGCAACCTGCGGCACAGCTCAAGCGCCTGACTCGTGAACAAAGGGAAGGTCGATCCGAAGACGGTTCAGGGAATGTTGCGGCATAGCGACATCCGCACGACCATGAACCTCTACACGCAAGCCGACTGCGACGAAATACAGGCAGCGCAAAGGCGCTTTCCTAAGCGCAGTAGGCCTTGGAAGTCGTCTAGTGCAGCGAATTGTGGATCGGATTGTGGATTGTCACTGTGGATTGCCATAGCTTCTAAGTCATTTAGAATCTATGGCGGGGACGACGGGGCTCGAACCCGCGACCTCTGCCGTGACAGGGCAGCATTCTAACCAACTGAACTACGTCCCCGAATTGTTTCCTCGACTTGTCGTAAGTCTCAGAATCTGCTGGCTTTCCCGTGCGGTCTGCTTCTTGTCCCGCTTCCACCCATTCCTCGGAATCTAACCGAATTCCGTGAAGAATGGACACATATCAACAGCATTAAATCCTGCCGCCGATGCGACCGCGGGCAATTCCCTTCCGGAACATCTGTCCATGTCCCGTAGCCGAATTGTAGCAAAGAACTGCAACCGAAAAAATGCTCAGCCCGCGCGGATTCGAGGGCTTTCGGCAAAACCGGCCCCGGGACGACCTGATTGCGGCCGGTGATGCGATTCTTGCTTTGGCACACCGGAAGACGTATATCCCGTCCAATGAACCGCGCCACTTTGGCTGGCATGTGCTTACGATGGTTCGGTGTTCTCAGTAAATCGGCCACCGTCTTCCCAAGGCGGGGGCAGGTCTTGGTCAGATTTTTGCTGCCATTTTCCTTCGCGTTCGCCTCCGAATTGAGCACAACCTGGCGGTCATCACTGGACCGGTCTAGGGACCGGCTTCGTATCGTCGATCTGAGCGAGGTCACATCGATCGACCGGAACGGTGAGGAAATCTGCGGCACATGATTCGTCAGGGTGCGCGGTGCCTTGCCACCGGCATCTACACGAGACATCTTCTCGAAGAGTTACAGACTCGCACCAAGACAGAAAACGAAGACCGTTAGGCTACTGGTAAGCGCTGACGTCCGTTTTGCTCTCAAAGGGGCCGGAGGTGTGTCCGCACAACTTCGGGGGTGCTCCGGTAGCGCAAGGGATGCAACGAGTCGAGTTCACCTGACTACCGAAAGCCTGGGTCCTTGTCCGCCAGTACATCCGCCTTAACATTCCCAAGGTCGTCTCAGGTTTGTGCTTGATGAACGCTCCTCGTGCTGCCTCATTTTCGTCGCGATCATCTATGTTCTCAACTCGAGACGTCACCGGTTGAATTCAGCCGAATATCCTCAATTGAGAACGGCTCGGGTCCTAGGACGCGTTCGTCCTGCCTATCTTTTTCGGCGCCATTTCCATTGCCTTCGACAGCAGGAATGTCCGGAAGATACCTAGCAGACCTACTGGTTCTGGACCCGTGGGATATGCCATTGAGAATCGCCTCGACAGCTTCAACCCCTGTACTCTAGCGATCTTTAGCGTTCCAAGAGAGAGCTGATTGCGGACTGCCCACCTCGAGACGAAGGTGATTCCCAGGCCGGCCTCCACCGCACTCAGCAGACCTTCGGTTGAGTCAAGTTCCATGCTGATCTTCAAATCCTTCGTCTTCACTCCAGCCTTCGAAAGCGCTCGCTCCACCACTCTTCTCGAGCCGGAGCCAAATTCGCGCATGAGCAGAGGTTCGCTCTTCAGATCTTCTACGTTGATATCTTGATTGACCCATCCATGGGTTGCAGGGACGACAAGTACCATGTGATCCTCCATGAACGGTTCTATATGGAGGTCTTTCCGCTTTTCGGGGCCTTCAATGAGCGCCAGCTGAATCTCTCGTGCGAGAAGTGCCTCGAGCATCTCATCGGTATTTCCGCTGCGAGCCCTGACCTTGACCTTTGGGTTTGTCCGCTGAAATCCAGCGACGAACGTTGGCAGCAGGTATTGGCCGATGGTCTGAGAGGCTCCCAGGGCCAGTTCGCCTGCATGTTGTCCAAATGCCTCCGCCACCGCCGCAAAGGCTTCGTCGGAGAGTTCTTTCATTCTCTCTGCAAAGGGGAGCAGCGCCTTTCCGCCCGCTGTCAGTGCGATATGCCCACCCCCGCGATCGAATAGAGGCAGGCCGAACTCATCTTCAAGCGCCTTGATTTGCTGGGTGATTGCGGGCTGCGTGAGCAACAGTTCCTCTGCGGCCCGGCTGAAATTCAGATGCTGTGCGACCGCCCTGAATACTCGTATGCGGAAATTCTCTATCATGACGCTATCCGTCCCCTGTTTCCCTTCAAATTCCAGCCATGTCTGCATTAGCTGGATGGCTACAGCGTTCTATGTCGAAGCCTGTCTCTCATTGTGTTGGTTCGGGACTGGCAATGGCATACAGGGACTCACGCGAGATTGTACGGGCAATAAACGAGGCGAGCAGACTGCACGGCAGAATGATCGCCAGAAGATGCCATTGCCCGGTAAGTTCTACCGCCATCAGAGCCGCCATCAAAGGAGCGTGCGTCACAGCGGCCATCAGCAGTCCCATGCCGCAGATGGCCAGTATTGTCGGCTCCGGAATGTGCAGTAAGTGACCCGCCGCGAGACCGAGCGCAGCGCCTATGAAAAGTGTAGGAGTGAAGACTCCTCCGACGGTACCGGTTCCCACGCAGAAGGTTGTAGCGGCCAGGCGACAGGCAAGCACACTGACAATACCGAGGAGCATCGTTTTATCCTGCAGAATTCCCGTGAGCGCGGCGTCGCCATTTCCCCAGACCCCAGGCTCGATCAAAGCGAGAACTCCCACCGCCAAGCCACTCGACAGCAGTCCGTAAGGCAGACGCTTCGCCACTCGGGAGAAATGAAGAAGTCTTTGATAGGCCAGACCACCTGCGCCCAGGACAATAGCCGGAGGGAGAACCCAAAGCACATCCTGCGTCATCGGCAACGATCCCCTCACCGGAAAGAGAGGGCCAGCGCCCAGCAAAAGGCGGCTAACGAGCCAACCAGCGGTCGAGGCCAGGAGCAGCTGAGAGACATCGTTCCAGGCCCACTCACCCAGGACAATCTCCATGGCGAAGAACACTCCGGCGATCGGTGCCTGATAGGCTGCCGCGACCGCGGCTGCAGCGCCATAGGCTACCTGCCGCGATAGCGATAGATTCCGTAGGGGAGATCGCTCTCCCACCCATGAGGAGATTGCAGCCGCGAATTGGATCATCGACCCTTCCCGTCCAATCGCGGCGCCGCTGGCTACAGAAAAGGCAGAGGAAGCAGTCCTCCAGACTGTCGAAAGAAGAGGAATCCGGCCATTTCTAAGGCGAACGGCTTCCACATATTCTTCAAAGTGCAGCTCCGGTGCCGACCTCCGCATGATCCAGACCACAAGGGTTGCAAAGACCGCTCCGATGATCGGGGTCAGGACGCTCCGCGTAGGCGACAACGTTGCCGCCGCAAGAGGCAACATTCCCGTCTGCTGAACAAAGACCCACTGAAGAAGACGAAAGAAGAGCCGTACTGCGACACAGGCCGAACCGCTGGCTGCTCCGAGAACAACGGCCCAGCCTGTGGACGCCAGGCACGATGTCACCACCCGTTCAGTGCCTCTGACGCTGGTGACCGTTGCGGTGGTCATACCGCCACCTGCTCCTCGATTACTTCCCGTGGTGCAATTCCTGTCGTCCATTCGGGGAATACGTACCGCCGCCTCATGCGGTCAGCGAGTGTTGAGGCAAGATCAACGGCCTGCTGACGGATTTCAGGAATCGCGATGGACTCAAGAAGGTCGCCGAGCCGGCCCGGACCAAGATTGAAGATGATCTCTGAAGCGCGACCACGTGCATCGATGACCGCTCCAGCCGCCGAGCAATGAAAACCGGCACCTAGCGGACCGGTTGTGACGAGTCCTCGCTTGAACAAGTTTTGGAGAAGCGTTGAAGGGACGCGGCGGTAGTTCATGCTCGGTCCAGTGCAGTTGATGACTCGATCCGCGCGGAAGCTCTCACTGTCACAAAGACTTATGTGTGCGCCTGCAGGAGAGGATTCGACACTCCGCAGCTGGCCTTTGCGGATCTCCAGAGTACCGTTCCTAAGCTCAGCCTCGATCACGTCGGCGATTAGCGGCGCCATGCGATGGCGTACTACGTCCCATCTGTGCTGCAGGTGGCGTCGAAAGCGCTTCTTTTCCTGGATCGGCAGACGGAGCCACAGTTCGTTCGTCTTCTCACGCAGGCTATCGACGGCGGCTCTCCACTCCGCACCTGCGCGAATTACGGCTCGAAGAGCGCGAAGATATGCAACACAGGTAGCCGGTGTATCCAATGGGATTGCACTTGAACTCAGTGGTGCGTAATCGTCATGCCGATTCGGGAAGAGGCCGTGGCGCGACACAGCAATGATCCTTCCACGGTGTCCGAGTTCGCGAAGTCTCAGCACGACATCGACGCCGGTGAGACCTGTTCCGATGAGCGCAACAGACGCGTCGGGATTCAATCCCTCATAGGTCTCCGCCGTCCATGCATTGTGGCGATACAGACCAGAATCGGTGGCGGCTTTCGTTATTCCCGGAAGAGGAGCTGGATCGAAGTTTCCGGTTGCGAGAACGACAAGGTCGGCCCGTAACTCGCACCCGTTATGCAACCTGAGCACAGCGCCAGAATCATGTAGGCGGACATCAACGACCGTGGCGATCTCCTGTTTAAGCGGGCTCGTCGATCTCAGGAGAAATTGGATGTACCGCCCAAATATCGCTCGTGGAGCAAATGTCTTCTCCGTCGCAGCCGGGTCATGATTCTTGCGAAGCCAATTGACGAAGTGGTCTGGTTGATCGGGCAGCGCGCTGATCTTCCCTGCAGGAACATTTAACAGATGGCGAAGGCTCGGAGTTGAATACGCCAGGCCAAGCCCGAAATCGGGTCGCTGGTCGATGAGGATGACACGCGCCTGGGCTTCCTGCCGAACCAGGTGAAACGCGGTAAGGGCCCCACTCACCCCTCCACCGATGATTGCGATTGTTGTGGTGGGTATTTTTCGTATAGTCATGCTTCGACATTAGGACGAAGCCTGCACTAACGGAATTCGTAAATTCTTATGCCCTATAAGCAGAACACTGATATCGAATTCGATGCCCTCCGGCTTATACGGCATCATTTTTACTACTTGGACGCGTCTGCCTCTGTGGATCAAGACTGAATATCGAAAAGGAGAAGAGTCATGAACACTATCAGCAAATCCACACTCGCACTTGGCCTAGTCGTCGCGGCATCGATTCTAACCACACCAGCAGCAGAAGCGGAGATCCATTCGCGATCCAAACAGTTGCTAGTCATGGAAGCTTCTGATCTTCCGGAACAGGCGCAGACACCGGGTAATTCCCTATTTCTTCACTTCGACAGTGCAGGAAGCACGTATCTCTATATCGAGCAGCAGCAAGGTGCTCGTCTATCAGTCTTTGAAGTTACGGATCCGGCTCGTATCAAGCTGGTAGTGAGCGCGCCATTAGCAACAAAGTGCGCCTTCGATTTCGTTCGTCCGCTTGGTGACCATGCTGAACTCGTCCGCTTTCGGGACAGTCAGAAGGAAGCAGTGCTTGACCTACGCAAGACTAAGAAGCCTGTGCTTCGGATGATCTCGGGTGTAGCGGATCTTGGGTCGGCCGAGCCCTTGGGTGAGAGTGCCCTTCTCGTCACGAGTCAATCCCACCACTACAGCCCTGCAGTTGCGCGTGACTACCGGGTAATCGATATCACCACTTCTGCTCCGACTCAACTCGCTACCGTCAAGGATGTGAAACATCGCGTGACGAACGATGAAACAGGCACCACGTTTCTACTTGGCAGTGATGGGCTTACGGTCGTACGACGCCTCCGTGTCGAGGAGGAGTACAAGGTGAATCAGATGCAGATGGACAGGAATTGACCCTGCCACGCATGAAGCAATACTTCAGTCAAAAGCACAGAGGCCGTACTGCCGATCAGGCGTGCGGCCTCCGTCACTTAGCGCTCAACACGCTATCCCGCCTCACACGGTTGTCTGGTTCAGACCGTTCCATAAAGCTCTTCGGAGGCGACTTCGTTCTGCATTCGGTCCACTAGCGATGCGATCGTGTGCAGCATGCGCAGCAGCGCCTCCTCTCGTTCTGAGAAGGTTGTATGCTCGCCAGCCTGCGAGTCAAGCAGTGCCGCGAGGCTGCTGTTAACGCCGCTGTCATACGGTCTTTTGTTGAGCTGGCTTTCAAGGCTTTCCGCCATGCGTTCGAAGGATCGTGAGCATTGCTCGCGGAAAACGTTATACATCTCGGTGAAGGATCTCGACTTCAGGCTGACATCGCCAAATACACGGAACTGGATCAGGGGTGCCTCCAAAAGATAGAAAGTGCGCAACGATGCCTGCCAGCGGCGGATCCGGTCACGCGCAGCCATGTCCGCTGCGCGAGCGGGTCCGGTTTCGAAAGGCACGGCATCGGCCTGTGCGTTTACTTGGTTGAAATAGCTGTAGACCTGATCCCTTTGCATGCGAACCTTGACGATCGCTGCGGTATCGGTGTCCGCGGGTGAGGCATTGATCAGTTCTGCCATAAGACGCAGATTGCTAGTGAAAATGCGCACCATCTCGTCGCCCGCGGGTCGAGAGTACAACCGCTCGAATACCAGCCACATCATGAAAGTGCCCAGAAGCACACCGATGGCGCGGTCGCGTGCAATAGTAAGTGACGTCTGAATGCGGAAGTCGCTCAGGGTGATCAGGTAAAAAGCCAAGGCGATCTGCAGACCGACATAGGAAAGGCGCGAACTCGACGTGCTGACCCAGGCAGCGATCGCGGTCAGAACGGCGAACAGCACAATGAAGCCGGCGATGGAATCGATATACGGCAAGATAAACACCTGCGCACCCATACCGAAGACGAAGCCGCCCAGGACGGCACCCACGATGCGCAGCACCTGTTTTTGACGCGATGTGCCAACGTTCGAGAGAGCCGTAAAGACGCAGGTAGTCACCGAGGTTGAAATCCCGGGCCAATCCAACGACACATAGAGCACATAGCAAATCATGGCGGCCAATGTTCCGCCGAGAACAAACCGCAGATGCTCAGGATTGGAAAACGCGTCCGGAACAAAGACGCTTTTTGAGGACGGCGGGCTCTCCATAATCTCCAGTCGCGGATCGATCGAGCTTTCACTGACGAACGCGGACGGCATGAGTGAGACCATAGCTTCCAACTCCGTGAACAGCGGTGTCCCTGCGGTGCCGGCCGGGGTCTCCGGGCGCGACGGCGCTTCATTTGTCCGGAGGCAGCGACGTATCTCAGCAATGCGCGGCGCGAGTTGTGCTGCTCGTTGCTGCTCTTGAGGAGTCGGGGCCAAAAGCGTGCTGGATAGTGCCGCTGCGAAATCGATGGCACGACCGGTAAGTGACACCAGCGCGCTCGTGCGCAGACGTTGAATTGGCTCTTGATTCCTGCGCGCGAGTTCACGGCGCAACGATCCCATGCCCACCACGGCATATCGGGTGAGCGTGCGAGCAGTCTCAGGAGACAAAGGTCGATTGGCAGCATAGTCTTCCATCAGAGCTTCGATATGTTGAAGCCGGGCGTCCATTCCATCCACGATCTCATCGACATGATGGATGGCATGGAAGACTATCTCCACTGCAAGTGTCACCAAAGCGCCAACCAATGCCGCCAACACCTGCCACAATGAGAGCTCGACATTTTGCTCCCCCGGACCGGGAAGATACCAGATAGCGAACATAGCCGTCGCTATTGCGCCGAGATTGATGGCAGCCAAATAGCTCGTAAGAGTTCTGAGCAAAAAGAAAATGATGAACAGGCTAATTCCCTCCCACAGAAAGTGAGTGATGGGAACCGAAGCAAAGAACCGTGACCCAATAGGAACGAAGAGACCGCCGAGGAGGAAGGCGCCCCCTAAGGTAAGAGCCGATTGCGCCGTGGACTGGATGCTTTCACGCGACAGCAGAAACGCACTGAGCACTCCAATGGCTCCGCCCGGAATGCGGAATGTTTCGATCAGGATGGCGGTGATGCTCGCAGCAATTACCATCCGCGCGACAATCACGCCTCGCCCTGGAAAAGGAGCAAGCTCTTTGCGCAGGAAGTCCGGAAACCAGCTAAAACCAGTTACATGCGGAAGCCGAACCGACGTCGTCGCCATAACTATCTGCGAGGCAGGAGGGAAGTATCTCCGCGGATGATTACAACTGCTGATTCGCCGAGGCGAAAGACGTCGGACGGTTGCGATTCGATGCGTACCCGCACCGGGAAACGCGAGGCGAGATGTACCCAGTTAAGAGTACGCTGCACGTCGGGCAGGCCAGGCTGCGAGAGAGTGCCAATGAGATCGGCGTCGGGAGTTACGCCGAAGCCTACGCTGTCCACTACACCCTTGAAGCGAATATTCGGCCTGGAGAGGACGTAGACATCGGCCTCCGTACCGGGATGGATATGTTTGAGCTGCGTTTCACGGAAATTTGCGACGGCCCACCACACACGCGTGTCAATTAGAGTAAAGATGTGCTGTCCAGCCGTCGCATAGGCACCTTTTGAAATGGTGAGGTTGGTGACGCGAGCACTGAATGGGGCGGTGATCCGGCAGTTGTCGAAGTTGTATTGCGCGGTATCGATAGCTGCTTGTTTCCCCGGCAGTTCTCCTAACAGCGGTTCCAGCGTGGTGACATTATGGGTCGCCTGCTGCACCTGCTGATGGCTCTCAATCACAGTAGCCTGCCCCTCTCTGTATTGCGCTTCCGCCGCAGCCAGTCCCGCCTCCGCCAGGGCAAGCTGGGAGCGGGCCTGGTGCGAAGCCTGAGAACGTGAGACTTCCAGCGTGCGCGCCTGATCTACCTGATCCACCGTGACAAACTGCTTGGCCAGTAACGGTTCAATGCGGTGAAGATTGTTGCTCGCGTAGGCCTGCTCGGCATCGGCGCGCTCCACCGCTGCTTTGGCATTGGCGACATCAGCCTTCGCCTGGTTTACGGATGCCGCAGCTCGTTCCAGGCTGGCTTCAGAACTCAGCGCGCCGGCCCTTGCCACATCCACGCCGCTTACCTTCCCTGCAATGATGCGCCGCTGATCGCTGATCTCGCCCTTAAGTGCCTGTTGATCTGACTTGGCATGAGCAAGTGCATAGGCATAGGGGCGGTCGTCGATGTCGAAGAGCGGATCACCCTGTTTGACGAGCTCATTGTCGGCGACATAAAGATGAGTGATTGGGCCGTTCACCAATGGCGCCATGCCAATGAAGTTGGCAAAGACCTCGGCGTCATCGGTGCGTGGATTTGCTGTGACCTGGCGCACGACAAGTAGTCCGGCAATCGCGGTGCTCAGAATGATTGCGATGCTGATCACACGGCCGAGACGACGTTGGTCCTCAGGTGATCTATCGACTGCCATTGTTCCTCCCGCTAACTAAAGAAGACCAGCCAGAGTGTGAAAGCGAAGAATGCCGCAAGGCACGGATACACAACAATTGTCCAGACGATTTGCTGATCCAGTTTGTAACGCCGTAGCACCCAGTTCGCGATGGCGGCAAGACCGATACCCGCGACGATGCAGATGAGCCAGGCCGGGAAAAAGGACCCGACAATATTGAAAGACGGCGCTCGCGCACAGCCCGCCAAAACGTTGAGGCTGCCCAATACACCAACCGATGCCGTCGTTCTTCGCGGAAGCTTCACGAGTCTTTGGTCCTTTCGGCTCTCTGCATCTGCTTTACGGTCCTACCTTCGGTGGCTGCACTTCGATCAGGTCGCCGGTCTCAAAAGCGAGATTCGCCGTCTGCAGCAACAGCTGAGTGCGGGCGAAGATATCTTCCGATCGAGCCTGCGCGAGTGTCTTCTGCGCTGAGACTACATCCAGCAGGTTCCGCACTCCATAACCATATGACTCGCGAGCCGCCTCGTATGACTGGTCTGAGGCAGCGAGGAGCGCCGCAGCCGCCGCCTGCTGCCGGAGCGCTGTCTTCATATTCGAGTACGCAGCCCATACTTCGTCCGCGACCTGGTCGCGAAGCGCATCAATATTGGCCTGCGCCGCCTTCTTTTCCGCCGCCGCCTGCGCTACATCATGTTCGCGGCGCATGCCGTCGAAGAGCGTCCACTTCAGTTGAAGGCCAACGGTCCAAAGTTCTCCCTGAGCATAGTGGCCCGGAAATAGATCCTGCTGTCCATAGGCGCGGGCAAGACCGCCATCACCGCTGAAGCTCAGCGTTGGAAAATACGTGGACCGTGCCTGTTTGATGGATGCATTGGCTGCGCGCACACGGGCTACCTGCGCTAATAGCTCTGGCCGCTGCGCAAAGGCACGATCGATATCCTGGTCGACAGAATCGGCCATGGCCGTCGGCGTGGCAAGTTCGCTGATGGCCTGCACCTGGAAGGTTGTTTCCGGCGGCAAACCCATGGTCGTCGCGAGGTCACCGCGAGCAATGTCCACGGCGCCGACAGCCGCCTGCAGGTCATAATCGGATTGGGTTCGGGCGGCGTTTGCTTCAAGCACATCGGGCTTTGTCGCCAGCCCATTGTTCAGCCGGCTTTGCGCATCCTCCTCCACCGTTTGTGCGTTCTTCAGGCTGACTTCGGCTGCCTCGCGCTGGCCTTCGGCATTCAGCAAGCGATAATACCCCGATGCGACTTGAAAGATGATTTTGCGGTGCGTGTCGTTAAAGGCAAGATCCGACACCAGCAAATTCGCTTTGGCCAAGTCGATGGCACCGCCTCGTCCACCGAAATCTAAGACCAGATATTCGACATGCAGCGTGGGTTCAAAGACTCCAAGCGTCTGCCGGTGGAAGAATTCTCCGATCAGTGTTGCCTGACGGATCGTGGAAGCCAGAGCAATCGCGGCAATAGTCGGGAAGAGTGCGCTGCGCGCCACCCCCAGTGACGCAGCTCTCGGCCTTCGCTTCTTCCCAGGCCACCCGTGTCTCAGGGTTGTGCTGTTCGGCCAGGTCGATCAGTTCCGCGAGCGAGTAGTTTTTGCCCGGATCGATGTTGTATTTCGCTTCGGGACGGCGTGCCAGCTCGCGATCCAGCCCCGGTTCCGCCTTGGAATGCCACACCTTGTCTGGAGATGCGGGCGCACTCTGCGCACGGCTACTTGCGCCACCGATAGAAATGGCCAGAGCGAGAATCAACGCCGCTTTACAGGTCGCTGCCATGCACTCTTCGAATGCCAGATGTGGCGCAGAGGCCTGACGACCGCGACACAACCGGCGATGCTTTCGCATAGGTAGCATAACTGGGTTGCATTCACTGTACAGCCATGGCTTCAATTGACAGTTTCACAACGCAGTTTCGTTCGGCTACGGCCACCTCGAGGGTCGGCACTGGAAACGCTACATTCCTCTCTTCTGCGATTGGGAGACAGCCCGTTGATCATCCGTTGGATCAGCAACTCCGTCAAGCGGATCGGAACTCGAACGCCCGCCACTGCGCCTCCAATCCGTGGACTCCTTCCGTGTCTTTTCACTCCGATATAGGCCGCTATAGCGCCTGCGTCGGACCCGCACACTGGAAACTGCCAATTGTGGACTCGTCATACCCCGTTGACCGGATGGGCTCATGGGACGGCCGCAAGATGATTAGAATGCTCTAAGAGCATTTCGGCGATTCTGGCATGAGGTTTGCACATCTCGGGCTCCATCAGGCCTCCATGCAAACTAACGCCGATTCCGTGAATGCAGTTCCCGACGATACCCCGATCCCGCTGCGCGCACGGCTCATTGCACCGACCGCGCTGAGCGAGGCGCAGCGACTTACTTTGCATAGTCTCTGCCTGCTCTTCACCCGCGCGGTCAACGCTAACATGGCCCGTTGGCTCGGCGTACCCTTTACGGCCAGCCTTGCGGGAGTCGAACGAGCGCCTTTCTATGAAATCATCCACTCGCCGGAGGCGGAAACACATTATGTGACAACCCTGGCAGTCGGGCCGGCGTCCCACCCAGCTCTGTTGCAGATGGATCTTCCCCTGGTATATCTGTTCGTCGAACTCCTGCTCGGCGGACCCGGCGGTACGGCACTCGAGCGAGAGCCCACAGAAATCGAAGGCTCGATCGTCCGAAGCGTTGTCGATCTCATCTGCCGCGATCTCAGCACTGCCCTCTCTTCCCCTGAATTGGAGATTCGCAACGATCCCTCCCTCCCCGCTCGCTCGATTGATCGGCTCATGCCCACGATCGATAGCACACTGTCACTTTCCTTTGATCTGATCTGCGGAACACAGCGTGGGCGCATCGCATTCACGCTTTCGTCAGAAACGGCAAAGGTTTTGATCCGCTCGCTCGACGGGCCTCCCAAGACCGCGCGGCAGACATCGCCGGAAATGCGAAACGGGCTGTTGACGCGTCTGCAGCGAACCATGCATTTCGCAACCCTGCAATTGCCAACCGTGCGCATCCCGCTGAGCATCGTCCGCGGCTTAAGCGCGGGAGAGGTTCTTACCTTCGATCTCTTCGAGGATACCCCGGCTATATTCTCAATCGCCGGCCGACCAGCCTTCTATGCCACTCCGGTCGATGCTCAATCACGGCGGGGAGCCTACATTGCCGCACCGATGGAGTAGTTAGCGCAGTGGCGTGTCTCATGAAAAACTAGATGCACCACGCCATGTTTGGGATTGACTTCGGAACAACCAACAGCTCTGTTGCACGAGCGGACGCGCAGGGGAGAGTGGAACTGGTCCAGTTCCCTGCCGCCGGCGGCCTCGTTGCAACATATCGCTCTCTTTTGTACCTCGAACAGACGAAGACCAGAACACGATCGCAGCTTCACTCATGGAGCGGTCCGGAGGGAATCGAGCGTTACCTCGCTGCGGAACCGAAGGGCCGACTGATCCAGTCCCTCAAATCGTATCTCTCCAGCCGCACGCTCACGGGCACGGAGGTGTTCGGCAGACGGCAACTGTTGGAGGACCTGGTCGCACGCATTCTTGGCGATCTACGCAAGCATGCGGAAATCTACTTCGGCTGCCCCGTCACTACTGCCACTGTCGGCCGGCCGGTCCACTTTGTGGGCGCTGAATCTGCCGACGCCGATGCATTCGCGCTCGCCCGTCTGCGCGAATCATTTTCAAGAGCAGGCTTCACCCATGTGGCATTCGAATTCGAGCCGGTAGCCGCGGCCCACCACTATGCCTCAACTCTGACCCAAGATGAATTAGTTCTCATTGGCGACTTTGGAGGCGGCACCAGCGACTTCTCGCTTCTGAGACTGCGCCCCCATGCTCGCGAGGCGGAGCAGCGGACCGAGTTGCTCGCTACCAGTGGTGTCGGCCTGGCCGGCGACGCCTTTGACGCGCGCCTCGTTCGTCACCTTGTGTCGCCTCACCTCGGTGCGGGCACGCTCGAAAAGTCCGGCGGCAAAACTCTCCTCGCCGTTCCAAGCTGGGTCTATGTACGACTTGAGCATTGGCATCATCTCTCCTTTCTGCGCACCCGCGCAGTCAGCGAGATGCTTCGCGCAGCCCGCGCCCGAGCCTTCGAGCCGGAAAAAATCGCGGCCTTGTCCGAGTTGATCGAGGCTGACCTTGGCTATCAATTGCATCAGGCGGTCCAAAGCACCAAGATCGCGCTCTCGCAACAGGAGCAAGCTGAGTTCCGCTTCCAGGATCACGGATTCAACCTGCAAGCTTCCGTCACCCGTGGCCAGTTTGAATCCTGGATCGCGCCGGATCTCGTTGCGATTGAACAGGCCATCCAAGAGGTAATGAGTGGCTCCGGCCTGCCCGATAGCGCAGTCGACCGCGTCTTTCTCACCGGCGGCTCCTCGCTCGTACCCGCGGTCCGTCGAATCTTCGAGCACCGCTTTGGCCATGACCGCGTGCGCGCCGGGAATGAATTCACCTCCGTGGCAAGCGGGCTGGCCTTGCGTGCCGCAAAGCCGTGAGCGCCTCTCTAAAGCCTTGCATATAATTGCCGCCGTATGCCGTACATCCTTTCTCTTGATCAGGGCACCACCAGCTCACGCGCCATCCTGTTCGATCAGCAGGGCAATAACGTAGCTCAGGCACAGCACGAATTCGAGCAGCGATTTCCCAAGGCGGGGTGGGTGGAGCATGATCCATACGACATTCTTACCTCGCAGCTCTCGGTAGCCGTGGAGGTGCTCACACGCGCGGGTATCCGGCCACGCGACGTCGTCGCGCTCGGCATTACAAATCAGCGCGAGACAACAATCGTGTGGGATCGGGAGACCGGAAAGCCCGTTTACAACGCCATCGTGTGGCAGGATCGCCGCACCGCGCCGCTCTGCAGCCGCCTGCGGGATGAGGGCGCTGAAGATATGGTTCGAGAGAAGACGGGACTTCTGCTGGACTCCTACTTCTCCGGCACCAAGGTCGCCTGGATTCTCGACAATGTGAAAGGCGCGCGACAACGGGCAGAAGCCGGCAAGCTCGCCTTCGGCACCGTCGACAGTTGGCTGATCTGGAACCTGACCAGCGGCAAACGGCACGCCACCGACCAGACCAACGCCTCGCGCACACTGCTCTACAACATCGTCGAGGGCGAATGGGATGCGGAGTTGCTGCGACTGCTGAATATTCCCGAGAGCATGATGCCGGAGGTGGTCTGGTCAAACGATCGCATTGGCGAAGTAACGACAACTCTCGGACTCGGATCCATTGCAATTGCGGGAGTCGCGGGCGATCAGCAGTCGGCCCTCTTTGGACAGCTGTGCCTTTCCCCGGGAGACGCGAAGAACACATACGGCACCGGATGCTTCCTGCTACAGCACATCGGCGAGCAGTTCGTGCTCTCGCAGAACCGGCTCATCACGACGCTCGCCTGCAGCCTCGGCCGCAAGCTCGAATATGCGCTGGAGGGCTCGATATTCATCGGAGGAGCCGTCGTGCAATGGCTGCGGGACAGCCTGGGCATCATTCGTAAGTCGGCGGATGTGGAGGCACTGGCGGCGACGGTTCCGGACAATGGCGGCGTAGTTTTCGTGCCGGCCTTTGTCGGTCTGGGCGCGCCACATTGGGATCCGTACGCACGCGGCCTGCTGATCGGCCTGGAACGCGGCACGACGCCCGGCCACATCGCACGCGCAGCATTGGAAAGCATCGCCTTCCAGGTAGCTGACGTGATCGAAGCCATGGACAAGGAGACGCAGAATCCCTTTCGCGAAC
This sequence comes from uncultured Acidobacteriaceae bacterium, assembly GCA_963815025.1. Classification (GTDB taxonomy): domain Bacteria; phylum Acidobacteriota; class Terriglobia; order Terriglobales; family Acidobacteriaceae; genus KBS-83. Next base: position 1,817,917 of record CAWFFD010000004.1, read on the forward strand.
TACGCGTCGATGGCGGCGCGGCCGCAAATGACCTGCTGATGCAATGCCAGGCTGATATCAGCGGTATCCCCATTTTGCGGCCGCAACAGGTCGAAACAACTGCCCTTGGCGCGGCGTATCTCTCTGGACTGGCAACCGGTTTCTGGGAGAGTCCCCAGCAGATCGGAAAGTTGCGCGGCGAAAGCAAGCGTTTCCAACCCGATCCGGATCGCAGCAGAGCACAGCAGCAGCGTGAGCGTTGGCGTGAGGCCGTGACACGCGCGCGTGGCTGGAACCGCCCGGACAATGCTGTTGCCAAGGGAGAAACAGCATGAAGCGCGAAGAGATGCTGGCTCGTGTCGAGGCGCGTACCACGCCCTGGGACATCGTCATCATCGGTGGCGGCGCAACCGGAATGGGCATCGCCGTCGACGCCGCCACCCGCGGATATGAGGTTCTGCTGCTGGAGCGCGAGGATTTCGGCAAGGCGACCTCCAGCCGCTCCACGAAACTGGTGCACGGCGGTGTGCGCTATCTGGAACAAGGCAACGTCACGCTGGTGATGGAAGCCTTGAAGGAGCGTGGTCTGCTGCGCCAGAATGCGCCGCATCTCGTCCACGACCTCGCCTTCGTCGTGCCCAGTTATTCATGGTGGGAGACGCCGTTTTACGGAATCGGCCTCAAGATTTATGACCTGCTTGCCGGCAAGTATGGGTTCGGCCGGTCGCGCGTTCTCTCTCGCGAGGAGACGCTCGAACGGCTGCCCAATATTCAGACCGATGGGCTGAAGCACGGCGTCGTTTACTACGACGGCCAGTTCGACGACACACGCCTGCTCATCCATCTCGCGCAAACCGCCGCCGATCACCACGCTACCTTGCTCAACTATGCCGGCGTCGTCGAAATCACGAAGGATGCCGACGGCTTCGTAAACGGAGTCGTCGCACTGGACAGCGAAAGCGGCCGGCAATTCACTGCCACAGCCAAGGTCGTCATCAACGCCACCGGCATCTTCACGGACGAGGTGCGGCAGCTTTCCGATCCGCAGGCCAGCGCCATGGTGGAACCAAGCCAGGGCATTCACCTGGTCTTCGAACGCTCATTTCTGCGGGCCGATGCGGCCATTATGGTGCCGCACACCAGCGATGGCCGGGTGCTCTTCGCCATCCCCTGGCATGGCCACACCGTCGTGGGCACCACCGATACGCCCATCGACAAGCCTTCCTACGATCCGCTGCCCATGGAGCAGGAGATCGATTTCATCCTTGAGACGGCCGAACGCTATCTCAGCCGGCCACCGCGGCGGGAGGACATCCTCAGCGTGTACGTTGGCATTCGCCCTTTGGTGAAAGCCGCCGGATCGGACTCTGGCAAAACATCTGCTCTGTCTCGCGATCACACCATTCACGTCGATAATTCCGGCCTGCTCACCATCGCTGGCGGCAAGTGGACCACTTATCGCCACATGGCGGAGGATTGCGTTGACCATGCCATCACGCTCGGACGTCTCGATGAAAAACCCTGCGTGACCCACAACCTGCATATCCACGGATATCGCGAAGAGATCGACGATCTGGGGGCTCTCGGCGTATATGGCAGCGACGCTCACGCCATACAAGCGCTCGCTGCGACTGATCCTTCGCTGGCAAGCGCAACTCGATCCATCGCTCCCCTACATTGCCGCCGAAGTTGTTTGGGCGGCACGCGAAGAGATGGCGCGGACCGTGGACGATGTCATCTCGCGCCGCACGCGCGCGCTTTTCCTGAATGCCAGAGCAGCACAGCGCATGATTGAGCCCGTTGCCACTTTGCTGCGCAAGGGAGCTACGCCGCGACGAAGCGTGGAGGCGCGAGTCAGATCGCAAGCGGCATCTGCACTCGCTGCAAAGTATGTTGTATCCAGTAAATAGCAAATCCTAACTACGGTCGAAGGAGAACACTGGGCATGTTGCGTACCCCGCTGCTGGGCGAATTTATGGGCACCCTCATGATGATCCTGCTTGGCGACGGCGTCGTCGCGGCGGTTTTGCTGAAGCGCACCAAAGCGGAAAATTCCGGATGGCTCGTCATCACCACAGGATGGTGCTTTGCCGTGATGTGCGGCATCTTCACCGCCAATCTCTTCGGCAGCTCAGATGCGCATCTGAATCCCGCCATCACGCTTGCATTTGGCATCAAGGAAGGTAGCTTCGTGAAGCTGCTTCCGTTTGCTCTGGCGCAGCTTGCGGGAGCCTTCGCCGGGGCAGCGTTGGTGTGGATCCACTACGGTCCCCATTGGGCGGTCACGGAGGACAAAGACGCCAAGCGAGCCGTCTTCTGCACGGCTCCCGCCATTCGCCACTGGGTATGGAATCTTGCCAGCGAGATCATCGGGACCTTTGTCCTGATCATCGTTGCCGGCGGCATCACATCCAAACTCGTGCTCACCACCGGAGCCGCAGCCGGCATCAGTCCGTACCTTGTGGGTTGTCTCGTCTGGAGCATCGGCCTGTCACTCGGTGCCACGACCGGCTATGCCATCAATCCCGCGCGTGATCTTGGCCCGCGCATCGCCCATGCTGTACTTCCCATCGCAGGCAAAGGCGGATCGGACTGGGGCTACGCGCCGATTCCAATTCTTGGTCCGATGATCGGTGCGGCTCTGGGGGGACTCATTCTCCGCGCGCTTGGCGCATAGAGCAAAAGCACAGATGGTGTAAGGAAGGGCGCCAGTCCAAACGCAGCCGTTCTATCAAGGAACGGCTGCTCAGAACCGATCTCTGCACATCATCTTATCTGTGATTTTGCTTCAGCCTACGCGCGTAGCCGCGCCCGCTCAACGCACCACCACACAGCTTCTGCTACTTTTTCAGGCTGCTCCAGGTGCAGCCAGTGACCCGTCTCTTCCAGCACCAGATGCTCTTTCTCGACCATTCCCGTCACCCAGCCATCGCGTTCGCGCAATTCATCCTGCGTCGCCGAGGCAGCGGAGAGAATAGCGACTGGCAGCTCCGCAGGCAGCAACGGACGACCGGCATCGGCAGCACACACCGGCAACGCTTCCAAGATGTCAGCCATCGCGCGGAAGCTTTGCGAACGGCTCCATTGCGCCGCCATCACGGGCCATAATTCCTGGGGCAGCTTGCTCACCTCGCCAGTCAATCGTTCGAGCATCGCGGCCCCGCGTCCCGCGGCATGCCTGCCGATCTGCTGTGACCACCGCTGGCCCCCATGCAAAAGCAGCGCGAGCGCCGCACGGACAATACCGAATTCCGCTAGATAGGCTCCGCGACGCGAGAGCATGGCACCCATTTGCAAGCGCCGATGATCGGCAGCCGAGCACTCCGACCAGGCACGAAGCGAAACCGGCTCGACCAACACTAATCCGGCGACATGCTCGGGAAATCGTTGCGTATACGCAAGCAGAAGCAGCGCGCCGAACGAGTGGCCCACCAGCACGACGGGTTTCCCGCTTCCGGCCCAAGCCACCACTGCGTGTAGATCATCGAGCATCTGCACAAGCGAGAGCTGCGATCGGAGCGGCGTACTCCACCCAAGGCCGGCACGGTCATAGCTGGCCGTGCTGCTAAACGCGGCCGCCAGCGGCTGCACACGCGCCCAACTGAGCGAGCTCGCTGCCAGACCCGCTTCGAAGACCACCGCGGGCTGCCCGCTTCCCTGCCGCAAGACATGAAGATAGCGGCCACGACGCGAGAGCAACAATCCTTGCGGCCGATAGCGTCGAGCATCACGTTTGAGACCCGCACGCTGATAGAGCCAACCAAGACCTGCCGCCACAAAGGGCGCAAAGGCCATCGCCGCCGCGGCTCGTTTAATCCGCAACGATGAGTTCTCCCGGCAGAATCGGCCGCGTGCGGGGCAACAGGCCCGTTGCCGCAGCCGCTCCCACAGCCAGCAACACCGTGCAATACACCGTCAGCTTCATCACATCTCCAATGTGAGAGCGCGGCAACACCTTCCAAAGGATGAGGAGCACCGTTTGCGCAATCGTCACTGCCCACACCGTGCCATAGAAATACCGCCGCTCCCAGCCCTCGCCCTTGGTGGAACGGCGCACCCGTGGCAGCACACCCGCAAGTCCGAGCAGCACGATGACCAGCAGCACAGCAGGGTACACACGCGCATATATCTGCTGCATATACCAATGCCCTGTTCCTACAGCGATCAGCAGACCCAGCAGATTCATGAGCGCGAAGTTGATCGCAGCATTCCAGCCGAAGGTGTAGCAGACACGGCGATACAGCGGGTTTGGCCGGTCCTCGGTAAAGCGAAGGATGTAAGGTCCGGGTTCAGCGCCAGGAAGACGTCCACGGAATGCGGCAATGCCGGTTCCAATCAGAACAACCACCAGCCACAAGGTGTTCCAGCGATTGCCGCGTCCTGCAAAGATATCAAAGGTGAGCGGACCTGGAGCAAGAAAGAACACGAAGATCCAGATAGGCCAATGCGCCGCCCGATAGGCCGTGGTGTTGCGCTCGCGCATCTTGCGCTGATGGGCGTATTCGACGCGACGAAGCGTTGTCATCGTCCTCTGCGATCCAATCTCTATCCAAAAATTCAGGGTTTCGAGTTCTGGTGGGCAGAGAGGGACTCGAACCCCCGACATCCTGCTTGTAAGGCAGGCGCTCTAACCAACTGAGCTATCCGCCCATCGACGCTGTTGCGTAGAGGCTCTCCTGAGTGTAAGGAAGCCTTGCAATGGGGTCAATCTCGTTCACCGCGAAGAATCCGCCGGTCATCGCCACTTGCTAGACTCATGGCGTGGATACTCCCCAGTCGGCAGAACGCCGCCTCATCATCAACGCCGACGATTTCGGACTGACGGAAGGCGTGAACCACGCCATTCTGGAGTTGAATGACGCCGATGTGTTGCCTTCCGCAACGCTGATGGCCACCGGGCACGCTTTTCGCGATGCGGTGCATGCCGCATTCCAGCAAACATCCCTCGGCGTTGGATGCCACGTTGTCCTGGTGGATGGCCAATCGGCATTGCGTCCAGAGGAGCTTCCCACGCTCGCCCCCGATGGTCGATTGCGCTCCAGTCTCACCACCTTCATCGTTGATCTCTTCGGCGGCCGCATCGCCTCTCAAGAAATCGAGCGCGAAGCAATTGCGCAGATTCGCCAGGTACAGTCCGCCGGCATCACTGTCACCCACGTTGACACGCACAAGCACACGCACATGTTCCCGCGCGTGCTTGGCCCACTCATCCGGGCCGCGAGCGCTTGCAACGTGCCTGCCATCCGCAACCCTTTCGAACCGGACTGGTCGCTTCGCCTCACCGAGAAGGCTCCTCGGACACGTCGCCTGCAGGTCCGCACACTGCGCCTCTTCCGCGAGCAGTTTCTGCGGGCGGTGCACGCTGCCGGGCTCCGCACGACGGATGGAGCCTTGGGCGTCCTCGCCACCGGGACATTCGACGCGGCCTATGTGTTACGTCTGCTGCACAATATGCCCCCCGGCACCTGGGAGATCGTCTGCCATCCCGGATACGTCGATGAGGCGCTACACCGCGCCGGAACTCGCCTGATAGCCACGCGAGAGACGGAACGCCTCGCCCTGCTCCACGCGCTGGAGGACCCGCCCCACGACCTGCCCCGCATCGACCTTATTCACTATGGCGAGTTCACAGGCTGAATCGTGACCGCATTGCAACGCGTCCAATCAACGACCTCTTCAGAAAATTAGGTACAGGGAACGCCCATGAAGATCGGTATCACCTGCTATCCCACATACGGCGGCAGCGGTGTCGTCGCTACGGAGCTCGGCATTGAGTTGGCCGCGCGAGGCCACCAGGTGCATTTCATCACCTACTCGCAACCCTTCCGTCTGGGAGGTCGCGAGCGCGACATCCTCTACCATGAGGTCCCGGTCTCGAACTATCCACTCTTCGAGTTCGCTCCCTACTCGCTCGCTCTTTCCACCCGCATGGCGGAGGTGGCAACTTACTACGATCTCGATCTGCTGCACGTGCATTACGCCATCCCGCACGCCATCAGCGCATTGCTCGCTCGTCAGATGTGTGCCACCCAGGGTCGACGTCTGCCCTTCATCACCACATTGCACGGCACCGACGTAACCCTGGTCGGCATGGACCGTTCCTATCTGCCCATCACGCGCTTTGGTATCGAGCAGAGCGATGGAGTGACGGCGATCTCGAAATATCTGAGAAACAAAACGCTCACTGACTTCTCGATCACCCGGCCGATCGAAGCCATTCCGAATTTTGTAAACTGCGATGTCTACGTGCCGATGGAACCGGACAAACGGGCCGAAGCGCGCAAAGCGTGGGCGCCGGCCGGCGAAAAGCTGCTGATCCATCTGTCGAATTTTCGTCCAGTCAAGCGCGTCACCGACTGCGTTCACATCTTCGCGCGCGTCGTGAAAGAGGTCCCGGCGCATCTGCTTTTAGTGGGTGACGGCCCGGACCGCTCCCAGGCCGAGATGCTCGCCTTCAGCCTTGGTATCCGCGAGCGTGTCCACTTCCTCGGCAAGCAGGATAGCGTCACCGAACTGCTTCCTCTCGCCGACCTGATGTTGATGCCCAGCGAACTCGAATCCTTCGGCCTGGCTGCGCTGGAGGCAATGGCCTGCCGCGTCCCCGCGATTGCGACCAGCGTAGGTGGAGTCCCCGAGTTGATTGAGAACGGCGTCAACGGCTGCCTTTTTCCCGTCGGTGATGTCGAAGGCATGTCGCAATGCGCGATTGGCCTGCTGAAGGACCCATCGCGGCTGGAAGCAATGGGCGCCGCGGCGCGGCAGACCGCGCAGGACCACTTCTGCGCTTCGCGCATCATTCCGCTCTACGAAAGCTATTACGACCAGGTACTCGCTCAGGACGCGCGCTAGAGCAGCAGCACAGACGGGGTTAGGTAGGACATTGCTCCGGACGCAGCCGTTCTATCAAGGAACGGCTGCTCAGAACCGATCTCGCCACATTACCTCATCTGTGCTTTTGCTTTGATTCACTACCCCACCGATGGACCCGCTTCATCGGCGGCGTAGTACACCATCGGCACCTCAAGCGTCACACGGGTGCCGCGGCCAGGGCGGCTTTCCACTTCGAACCGCGCCTCGCCTCCGTATAGCACCTCCAGCCGTTCGCGGACATTCTTCATCCCGATGCCGTTGCCGGATTGGCTCTGCGCCGTTACTGCGCCCACGGCGGCGGCGCGGGCGGGCATAATTCCGACGCCATCATCCTCCACGTCCACGACCAGTCTGCCCTCACGCACCCGGCTGCGCAGCGTCACCGTGCCGCCCTCCAGGCGCGGCTCCAGCCCATGCTTGATGCTGTTCTCAATCAGCGGCTGCAGTACCATGCTGGGCACCATCACCTCCAGCGTCTGCGGCTCAATCTCCCGCTCCACCCGTAATTTGTCGGCACCAAACCGCACCACCTCGATACCCAGATAGTCATCCGTAAAGGCAAGCTCATCGCGGAATGGGACGAAGCTGTCGTGATCCCGCAGCAGCGTCCGCAGAATGTTTGCCAATCGCACAATCATCTCCCGCGCCATCTCCGGATTGAATCGCACCAGCGATCCGATTGAGTTCAGCGTGTTGAATAAAAAGTGCGGGTTGATCTGACGCCGAAGCGCATCCAGACGTGCCTCCAGCAGCAGGCGCTTCTGCTCCTCCAGCTTCTGCTCGATCTGGATCGCGTTCCATATCTTCAGCGGAATGCCCACCACCACGGCGGGGCACGCATAGATCGCCAGCCGCACCACCCAGCTATGGGTATCGAGCACCCAGAGGCGATGCGGATACAACTTCGCGACTTCCATCCGCGCGATTTGCATCACCACAATCAACATGAGCAGCAGGATCTGGCGATCCAGCCGCGGCCGCGCCAGGTTGCGGCGCACCCAGCGATAGATGCTCAGGTCAATGAAGGGTGAAAACGACCACACATCTTCTGGATCCACCAGCCGTCCATACAATCCCGCAATCAGGGCCACGCAGATATTCGCCGGCAGTGTGAGAAATTCGCCATGCCGCATGGCAGGAATAGCGAGAAATGCGCCACCCACTGCGGCCCACCAGGGTCCAAGCAACACACCCAGAATCACCGTTGCCTCAAAGGCAATATCCGCCGCCAGAAAGTTCGGCACCGTCACCCGCGCCCAGACGCCCAGCGTGAGTGGAATGCAGATGCAGGCCAGCAGACCGATCGTCTCGCCAGCGGTGCGATCTTGCGCGAACAAGAGCCGCTTGAAAACGCGCGACCTCGCCAGCGCGCTCGACACCGCCGCTGCGATGCCCAGCTTGATCAACAGCGAGATCAGAACGAGCCGTGGTTCGTACATAATTGCGCGCCTGTGCGGGTCTCAATCGCTACCCGACTATAATCTACGTATGTCCTCTATCACGGTCAGCAAGATAGCGGAGGCAGACTTCCCCTCCCGCTGGGGACATTTCCGCATCCATGGTTTTGAAGGTGTCGTCACCGAGCCGGAGCCGTGTCGGCCCGGTGATCCGCCGTCCGCCCGTCGCGTAGAAGGCTGCGTCGCACTTGTGCTCGGCGACATCCACGCCTCGCCTCCCGTCGTCCGCATTCATTCCCAGTGCCTCACCGGCGACGTCTTTGGCTCATTGCGCTGCGACTGCCGCCAGCAGTTCGAACTCGCCATGCAGCGCATCGTCGACGAAGGTGCCGGCGTCCTGATCTACGAGCAACAGGAAGGTCGCGGCATCGGCTTGATGGCCAAGCTGCGCGCCTACGAGCTCCAGGACAAGGGGCTTGACACCATCGAGGCCAATCTCGAACTTGGATACAAGGCGGATTGCCGCATCTTCGAGGTTCCCGCAAAGGCTCTCAAGCTTTTGGGCATTCACGCAGTGCGCCTCATCACCAACAATCCCGAGAAGATTGCCGCGCTCGAAGAACAAGGTATTCGAGTGGTCGAGCGCATCTCCGCCGAAGTTCCGCCGGCATCGCCACTTGCGGAGCGCTATCTCGAGACCAAGCAGGCAAGGATGGGACACCTGTTCACTGAGGCTCAGGCAAAGTAGCCCGCGCGCGCGAAGCCTTGACGACCTTTACGGTCGTCACCATCTGCCCAACGTGCCGCTGCGTATGGTCGGCAACGTGCACAAGCAATCCACCAAGTGTGGTGGGCAGCCGTCTGCGGCCAACGAAACGCTCCACCTCGATATCTGATCCTACGAAGTCGCGGACGCGCTGACCCGCCCGTTCCATGGACTTCCCAAACTCGCGCAACAGCACATGCGGCATCGCACCCTCTGCTTCGCGTGCAAGTTCCGCCAATTGCTCCTGGCTCAGTTCGCGATCCTCAGCGTAAGTCAGCAGCCGATCCACGCTTCCACGGATGTGACGCAACTGAAACGCGACCGATGGCAAACCTGCCGGGCGTGCATTCACCTCAACGCCGGTCAAGTTCCCGCACCAGCGCTCCGCATCTTCCCGAGCGAGTTCCAGTGCATGCAGCACAGCCCGAATCACCGCCGGCACATCCGTGAGCGTGCCCCGCAGCCACGGTTCCGGTTGTCTTGATTCCGTTTTTGTCACCGTCTCGCTCACAAACCCTTCTTCGCCCGGAACTCCCGCACCACCTCTGCGGGGTCCCGATGTTGCCCATCCACTGCTTCGTTCATGGCCCGCATCTCCCGCGCGGTGATCTTCCCCGCAAGCTCTGCAACCGCCGTCCGCATCTGCGGCCAGCGCTGGTAAGCCTCCTCCCGAAAGAGCGGTACCGCGTCGTACGGGGGAAAGTAGTGCCGGTCATCTGCAAGCACCGTCAAATGCAGTGGCTGGATCGGTCCATCCGTCGAATTTCCCGCGATGATGTCGACCTGCCGCTGTTGAATCGCCCGATAGAGCAGCCCCAGATCCATACTGCGCGGCGATCCATTGAACTTCAATCCGTAGGCTGCCTCCAGGCCGGGCAATCCATCCGGACGCTCCTCAAATTCATATCCAACGCCCAGCTTCCATTGAGGTGCGACTGCCGCAGCCTGGCTTAGGGTGGCCACGTGCAGGCGTTCTGCGTCATCGCTCCGTACGATCATCGCGAACGTGTTCTCGAATCCGAGAGAGTCCCCCACATCGACGTTATATCGCTGCTTATAAAGCCGCTGCACCGTTGCAAGAACCCGCGCCCTGTCTTTGTCAACCGGCTGCTTCAGGATCGCTGTTAATGCCGTGCCCGTGTACTCTACGTAACCATCGATGCGCCCAGCCACTAGCGCCTGATGACAGATATAGCTGCCGGCGAGATAAAAGCGCCGGTCAACCTTTAGTCCAGTCCGCGCCTCAATATGCTGCGCCAGCAGTTCGCCCAGCACTACCTGCTCGGTGAAGTTCTTCGCCCCAATGACCGGACGGTCGGGCCGCGGTGGAGCACATCCCACTGCTCCCAGAACAACCGCAATCAAAATTGCAGTAAAGAGAATTTCGCGCTTCACGGCCGCCCCGTCCCCGGCACCCGCAGCTTCCACTCCAGCAGCCCCAACAAACCGTCGGCGCCTAACGCAAGCAGTGCGGCGGGCACGGCTCCGGCCAGCACCAGCCGGTTGTCCACCGACGCGACACCGCGAAAGATGAACTCGCCCAATCCGCCCGCCCCGACTGCCGCTGCAATGGTGGCGATACCCACACACGTGACCGTTGCCGTGCGCAGCCCGGCCAGAATGAAGGGCATGGCCAGGGGCAGCTCCACCTTGCGCAGCCGCTGCCAGTTGGTCATGCCGACGGCCTCGGCCACGTCCATCACTGTCACATCCACTCCAGTGATGCCCGTATACGTATTGCGAACGATCGGAAGCAGTGCGTAAGCCACCAAGGCCACAATCGCAATGCGTGCTGCACGCTCCCCGATGAATGGCAGTGGCATCAGGAAGCCGAACATCGCGAGGCTCGGTATCGTCTGCAGGGTGTTCACCACCCCGAGCACGGGCCGCGCCAGCACACGCTTGCGCGCCAGCAGAATGCCCAACGGTATCGAAATGGCTGTCGCGAAGAGCATCGCCGCACCCGTCAGCCAGAGATGCTCCAGTGTCAACGACACAATCTCGTCCCAGTGCTGTTGGAGGAAGCCGGAGCCTGCCATTACTGATGTGTCTCCACGCCACGATGTATCGCCCGCACGTAGGCCTGCACCGCAGGAATCGGGGATGAGAGGAACTGCTCTGCCGGCAGATTCGCTGCTACGCAGCCATCCTCAATCAGCACCACGCGTTCGGCCAGATACAGCGCCTCATCCAGGTCGTGCGTCACCAGCAGAACGGAAGTTCGTGCGCCGCTTCCGTGCACCTCCAGAGTCAGCCGCCGCAACACATCCTGCATTTCTGCGCGTGTCAATGGATCGAGTGCGCCGAAGGGCTCATCCATCAGCAGGATGTCCTGGCCTGCCGCGAGCGCCCGCGCCAGTCCCACACGCTGCCGCTGGCCGCCCGACAACTCATGCGGCAGGCGCCGCGCAAACTCCGACGGATCCAGCCCCACCATCTCCAGCAACACATGGGCCCGTTCAGAGATAGCCGAGGTCGATTTGCCTTCAATTTCCAGAACCAGCCCGATATTGCGTTCCACCGTGAAGTGAGGGAAAAGCCCCGTCTCCTGGATCACATAGCCGATCGAACGGCGCAGTGCGATGACGTCCTGCTGGAAGATAGAATGCCCGCGTACCAGGACATCCCCGCTGCTTACGCCGTGCATGCGGTTGACCGTCCGCAGCAGTGTCGTCTTGCCGGATCCGCTCTTCCCCAGCAACGCTACGGTGGTGCCTGCTGCCACCTCCAGCGTCACATCGTTGAGCAGCGCACGGCCATTCGGGAGGCGGTAGCTCACGTTGCGGAACTCGATGGCTGGTGGCGTCGCGCTCATGCCGTGCCTCTCCAGAAGCGAAAGGCCGGGACGCGTCCCGGCCTCAATCCCTACACCATAGTCGGCGAAGGGCTACTCTTCGCCTTCATCGTCTCCGTCAGTGTCGTCGCCCAGCGCGTCAGGCGGGACCGGAGCGCTCATCGCGCTCTCCGGCGTTGGCGCCGGCTGCCCCTTCACGCGGACCACGGTGATCTTCGAGAAACCTTCCTTGAAGCTGGGCGGACGCAGGCGCTCGGCCATTTTGTGCATCGTCTCGTCGCTCACCGTGCGCTCGCGCCGCTGATTCCGTTCCATACAGACATCGAATGGCACATCGAAGAAGACGGCCTGCACGTCGTAGCCAAAGCTCTTCGCCATCTTGATCCACTGGCGGCGTTCGTGCGGCGACAGATTCGTCGCGTCCACATAGTTCCATGGCATCTTGGCGATCAATCGCGCCCGCAGCAAGGAGCGCAGCGTGGAAAACACCAGCCCCTGATACCGCTGCTCGGTGATGTCGTCAAAAAGAATCGTACGCAGCAGATCGCTGGAGAGCGGCGTGACCCCGCGGCGCTTGAACCATGTGGTCTTGCCCGAGCCTGGCAGTCCAATGGTCAGCACTACGAAGCCGCGCGATGGCCGCGTCAGGCCGTTTGCCTCAGGTGGCACCGCGGAGGGCGATTCCGGTTGCGTCTCCAGGATCAGTTTGCCTTCCGGAATCGCTGTGCCTTCGGTGGTCGGCTGGTCAGACGCAGAGGATCCCGCGGGCCCGTCGGCAGCAGCAGCGCTTTCGTGGGCGACAACGTCCAGATCGCGGCCCACCACAGGCGATTGCTTCGCCGTTCCGCTCGCCTTCGCAGTGGCGGCTTTCGTTTGCGATGGTTGGGTTGAAGAAGGCGTGTAGTCCGCGCTGGCATAATTGGGCTGTAACGGCGCGGGCTGGTTCGCGGGCAGCTCCTGCCCAATTTTTCCAGTTTGCTCGGAGAGGTTCGGGGCGCGCTTGGAACGTCGTCTCATCGGTCTATCGGCGGATCCACACACGCCTAGGTGGATCGTACACAGGTCACGCCTCTGTCGCAATAACTGTGCAAACCAGCGGCTCTTGAATGCCTGAGATGCGAATACCGATTTTACAAAAACCTCACCCCATAAAAGCTGTGAACCGCAGCTTTTCCGTTATGAAAAGCTGCTCCTCTCAGAGGTGGGAGCGAACACAGTATTGTGAAACGGTATAGCATCGGAGATGGAAACCGTGAAAATCATGCAGTATTGCTGGCATTTTGTAGCGCTGGCTTCGCGACACTTCCCATGACCCCCTCTGAGGAGACCATATTTAGATGGCTGTGAAGGTAGGTATCAACGGCTTCGGCCGCATTGGCCGCAACGTTTTCCGCGCTTCGCTTGGTAAATCCGATCTCGAATTTGTTGCTGTCAACGATCTCACCTCGCCCGCAACTCTCGCGCATCTGCTCAAGTACGACTCCATTCTCGGCAACCTGCCTCACGACATCACCGCGGGCGAAGATTTCATCGCCGTGGACGGCAAAAAGATCAAGGTCTTTGCGGAACGCGATCCCGCCAAGCTCGACTGGTCGTCCGTGGGCGCCCAGGTCGTTGTCGAATCCACCGGCCACTTCACCGACGCGACCAAGGCCAAAGCCCACCTGCAGGGCACGGTGAAAAAGGTCATCATCTCGGCCCCCGCCACCAACGACGACCTCACCGTCGTCCTCGGGGTGAACGAGAACAAGTACGACCCCAAGGCCCACCACGTCATCTCAAACGCGTCCTGCACCACCAATTGCTTAGCGCCATTAGCAAAAGTGTTGGATGAAGAATTCGGCATCATCAACGGCCTGATGAATACCATCCATAGCTACACCAACGACCAGGTCACGCTCGACTTCCCGCACAAGGACCTGCGTCGCGGCCGTGCTGCCGCGCTCTCCATCATCCCCACATCCACAGGCGCTGCCAAAGCCCTGCACCTGGTGCTGCCACAGCTCAAGGGCAAGCTCGACGGCTTCTCGTTACGCGTACCCACGCCCGTCGTCTCGGTTGTCGATCTCACCGTCACCGTCGAAAAGCCGGTGAGCGTTCAGATCGTCAATGACGTGCTGAAGAAGCACGCTGCCGGTCCGCTGAAGGGCATTCTCGGCGTGGAAGAGCACGAGCTCGTCTCCGCCGACTTCAAGGGCAACCCGCTTTCTTCCATCATCGACGCGCCGCTTACCAAGGTGATCGGCAACATGGTAAAGGTCATCTCCTGGTACGACAATGAGTGGGGCTATTCGAACCGGGTCCGCGATCTGATCGTCTTTCTGGAGAACAAGGGGCTCTAAGCGGCGTGTCCCTGCGATAACTCCAGAGCGGAGCGCCAGTGGCACAATCGAGCTGGCGCTCCGCTCCTGGAATCTTTCTCTTGGAATCTTTCAAGACAAACGCAGGCGACATCCCACGGCCTTCGCAAGCGATCGATTCAGCCTTTCCGTCACACAAGATGCCGCAACGAAAAAACATTTCGGGTGGTTCCCCCTTCGAGCCGCGGATTGGCTTCTCGCGCGCCGTTCGCATTGGAAACGCCGTGCATGTCTCCGGCACCGGTCCCGTGGGTGCAGACCACGGCTCCGTCGAAGATCAGACGCGCCATGTCTTCAAGATCATCGAACAGGCACTCACCGACGCCGGCGCCACACTGCGCGACGTCGTACGAACCCGCATGTACCTGACCCATGCGGAAGACTGGGAAGCCGTCGGCAAGGTCCACGGCGAACTCTTTGGCGATATCCGCCCCGCCGCGACCATGGTTGTCGTCGCCGCACTTCTCAACCCTTCATGGCGCATCGAGATTGAAGCCGACGCGACTCTCGATCGCGCAGAAAGCTAAGCTGCAATCATGCACATCCCATCCATTCGCAGCCTGACCGAAGGCACAAATCAACTGCAGCACCAGCATGTGCTGATCCGCGTTGACTTCAATGTTCCGCTCTCTGAAGACGGCACCGAGATCCTCGACGACACCCGCATTCGCGAGACGCTGCCCACCATCGAATTCGTGCTTCGCCACCGCGGCAAGGTGATTCTCTGTTCGCACCTCGGCCGGCCCAAGGGCAAGCCGAATCCGAAATACAGCCTGCGGCCCATCGTGGATCGGCTGCGCGTGATGCTCGACCACTCGATCGGTGAGCAGGTCAATGTCGCCTTCGCACCGGATTGTGTTGGCGAACTGGCGCGCGAGCTCGCCAACAAGCTCGAAGACGGCAAAGTGCTCCTGCTTGAGAATCTCCGCTTCTACGCCGAAGAGGAAGCCAATGATCCCGGCTTCGCAAAGAAGCTTGCCGGCCTGTGCCAGATCTACGTGAACGATGCCTTCGGCTCCGCGCATCGCGCACACGCTTCCACTGAGGGCGTTACTCACTTCGTACAGCCCGCCGTAGCCGGCCTTCTGCTGGAAAAAGAGCTGAACTACATGGGCAAGGCCCTCACCAACCCGGCCAAGCCATTCATCGCGATTCTCGGTGGTGCGAAAGTCTCCGACAAGATTCAGGTCATCGACAATCTGCTGACCAAGGTCAATGCCATCCTCATCGGCGGCGGCATGGCGTACACCTTCCTCAAAGCTCAGGGTTTGGAGGTGGGCAAGTCTTTGGTCGAAGCCGACAAGCTCGACGTTGCCAGGCAGGCAATGGCCGCCGCCAAAGCCCGCGGCGTGCGCTTCCATCTGCCGGTGGATCATGTTTTAGCAAATAGATTTGCCCCCGATGCAAAGACCAGGGTCGTCGAAGGTGACGAAGGCTTTCCCGCGGATTGGATGGCTCTGGACATTGGGCCAAAGACCGTGGATCTCTTCGCCCGTGAAATTGCCGACGCCGGCACCATCGTCTGGAACGGGCCCATGGGCGTCTTCGAAATGCCCGCCTTCGCGCATGGCACCGTCGCCATTGCAGAGCTCGTGGCAGGCAATCGTGACGCGGTTTCCATCGTCGGTGGGGGCGATTCGGTCTCGGCCATCAAGCAGGCTGGCGTCGCGGACCGCATTACCCATATATCCACAGGCGGAGGGGCCTCGCTTGAGTTCCTGGAAGGGAAAGTGCTTCCCGGGGTTGAAGCATTGCGAAAGAAGCCGTAAGCTGCTAATTGTCCTTTCCCCCGGGGGCGTGAGGGATTTGCCGTGCCTTCAGTGTTTTTGCTCAACGCTGTAATACTATTCAGCGGCGTTGTGGCATTCATCATCGCAGGCTTTGCTGGGACCTTCGTCCGCTCCCTGCATCCGTGGCGCTACAGGCTTATGCTGTCGCCGCTCGGCTTCGTTGTCTGCGGCGGCATCAGCATCTCTGCGGAACAGCACCTCCTGCGCTGGATCGAGCACGGTCACCTCCAGCATTCCGTCTGCTTCCGGCATCGTCCAAGAGTGTCATTCTCGTCGTCGCTGGTCTTTGCGGCTTGCTTGCCGGTTTGGGGTTGGGCACCAGTCTCGACCGTACCTTCCCGGATATGCAGAGCTATCCATTGCGAACTATTGGGGAACGCAGGAAGCCAAGTCACGCCCGCGCAAGGCCAAGGTGGTCCCCATTTCGCGCGGCCGGCAACCCGGTGTCGTTCCGCAAATCAAAGCCATCTCCCACCGCGACTAGAGCTGTCCGATTTCATCCCTGCATCGCACGAAAGGAACCATGCGCATTCCCCTGCTCGCCGCAAACTGGAAGATGTACAAGACCCCTGCCGAGGCTCGCTCCTTCGTTACGAAATTTCTCGAAACCCCACTTCCTGCCAACGCCGAAGTGGCTATCTTCCCTGCCGCGATTGATCTTCCGGCCGTGCTGGACGCTGCGCACGGCTCCGCCCTTTACGTGGGCGCGCAAAACATGTATTTCGCCGACGAAGGCGCCTTCACCGGCGAGATTTCGGCCCCCATGCTGGTCGCCGCAGGAGCCACCCATGTGCTGATCGGCCACTCGGAACGGCGCCAGTACTTCGGCGAAACGGACGAACTAGTGAACAAGAAGCTCCTCACCGCCCTGCGCCACAAACTGATTCCGATCGTCTGTATCGGCGAGCGCCTGGAGGAGCGGGAAAATGGCGAGACAGAAGCAGTCCTGCGCCGGCAGACGAGCCGGGCCCTCGAGAATATCGACGCTGCACAAGCTGCGCCTATTGTGATTGCTTATGAGCCCGTGTGGGCCATCGGCACCGGCAAAACGGCCACGCCTGAGATCGCAGCAGAGGCGCATGCCGTTATCCGGCGCGAAGTCGCGCAGCTTCTCGGCAGACCTGCAGCCGAGGCGATGCGCATCCTCTACGGCGGCTCCGTGAAGCCTGACAATGCCGTTCAACTCTGCGCACAGCCTGACATCGATGGCGCACTTGTCGGCGGTGCGTCGCTCGAACCAGCATCGTTCGCCAAAATCGTGGCCGCAGCCCACTGACTATCGGGATCCAGCAACAGAAGGGATGGCGGGCCAATCGAACAGAACGACTGCTCGCCTACCTGCGGAGCAACGGCTCGGTGTGCTCGGCACACTCTCTCCATCGGGTGAGCCACAGGCTGCTCTGGTTGGCTACGCCGTCAGGCCCGACTTCGAACTCATCTTCGATACCCTGCGAACCACTCGCAAATATCGAAACATGATGACCGCCCCGCTCGTCTCGTTCACCGTAGGCAATACCGCGGGCTACGGAGACGAACGAACCGTGCAGTACGAAGGAGTCGCTGAGGAGTTGGCGGGCGAGCCGCTGGAACGTCTTCGACCCGTCTACTTCGCAACATGGCCGGATGGCGTTGAAAGAGTGCAATGGCCGCACATCACCTGGTTCGTCGTCCGTCCACGATGGATCCGTTATTCAGATTTCAACATTCCCATGACGCAGGAGTGGAGCTTCTAGCTCGCAATCTCACTGCACACGCCCGTCTTCCGGCGGCTCCTCTTCCCCGTCCAGTTCGGCATCCATCGCATCCCGCACTCGCGCCATGGTCTGCTCCGGCCGCAGATGCTTCTGCTCTTCGTAGAAGCGAGCGACGTGTCGCACCAGATCGGCCAGTACCACGCCCCATGCCGTTGGATCGTCCCAGCCACCCATCTGCAGGCTCACATGCAGGTCGCCCTGCGCTACCCACGCACGTACCAGCTCAAACGCCTTCGGGTCGTTTGCGGCTCCGGGCGGAATGACCAACTGGTTCTTTGCAGAATCACTCTTCTTCTCTGGCATCGCCTGCTACACCTCACACAGCACATCATCCCCATCGAAACGCAGCGGATACACCTTCGCTCCACCCAGTGGATTGCACAGCTCTGCGCCCGTCCTTGGATCGAAGCTCCACCCATGCCACGAGCAGACGATACGGCCATCCTCAATCGAGCCGTCGGAGAGCGGCGCGCCCTGATGTGGGCATACATCGTCTAGCGCCGCAAGCTGTCCCTGAACCCGCGCTAAGCAGATGGTCGTGCCCTGCGCCTCAAACGCCTTCGCCCTGCCTTCAATCGGCATCTCTGACATTGCGCCGATCCGTATCCACTGCGCCATTCTTCAGGGTTCCTTTCGCAAGTTCTCAGAGCACAGTGTACGGTCTGAACCACTGGAAGATGCGTAGCCAGCGCTGCTACGCTGGATCCACATGCCTGAAACGAAATCCCCAAACGCGCAGGACCCCTTGCCGGCAACGCTGTGGTGTCCCACCTGTGCGCGGCCGGTGAACGATCCTCTTACCTGCGGCGACTGCTCCGCTGTCATCTGCCGCGTCTGCGGCACCCCGCTCGAATCGGCGGATGAACTGGCATTCGGCTGATCCGCATGCCGGCACCCACCCATCCAACGCCGCCTTCACACTTTGACGATCCCCTGCGTCCCCGCAATCCCCTCGTATCGCATCACTGGATCCTCGCCGGCATCGGCCTGATGGTGGTGGCGTCGCTCATCGCGCTTTACTTCGCCATCGCCTTGCTTTTCTGGCAGGGACAGTGGCAACTCATCTTCCACCCCTCGCATGCTGTGGCCAGCACTCCCGCGAACCATGGCCTGCCATTTGACGACGTTCACTTCGACGCCACCGAGACCGGACAAACGCGACTCAATGGCTGGTGGATTCCGGCAGATGCCAGCCTTTCCAGCAAGCAAGCGGCCATCCTATATTTGCACGATGCGCGCGGGTCCCTCGCCGATGCACTGCCGGATATCCTCGCGCTGCATGCACTTGGGAAGGACGTCTTCGCATTCGACCCACGCGGCTTCGGAAAGAGCGAGTGGGCGAAACCCTCCGAGCAACATTGGGATCAGGACGCCGACGCTGCGCTCTACTACCTGGCCAGCGTGCGTCACATCGGGCCGAGCCATTTGATCGTTGTCGGCCGCGGACTTGGAGGTACAGTAGCGGCGAATCTCGCGATGAAGCATCCGCAGATCCATAGCCTGGTGATGATCGACCCTCAACCGCCGGTGCTTGGGCTCCTGAAGACGCCGCGCTGGACCCACATCCTGCCCGTACGCCTTCTCGCCCGTGATCGCTTCAATCCGGAGCGCGCCCTAAGCTCCCGTTCTCTGGACAAGCTGTTCCTTCTGCCTGCGAGCGCGGCAACTCCGGGCTACGTGAAGAAGGCAGCCCCTCCTGTTGCGATTGCGCACGGCATCGTGCTCGGGGATGCCGAGACCGCCGCAGCGTTGCAGAGCTTCGTCGCACAATCCAGCACCGAACAGGACAACTAGCTAGAACTTCGCCAGCCCCTCGATCGCGCGGAAGATATCTTCCGGCTGCGGCAGGATGACATTCTCCAATTGCGGCTGATACGCCACAAAAGTATCCGTCGCCGCAACGCGCTTCACCGGCGCGTCCAAATCCTCAAACAGTTCGTCAGCAATGCGCGCGGCGATCTCCGCTCCGTAGCCCCAGCTCAGCACGTCCTCATGCGCCACGATCACCCGGCTGGTCCGGCGCACGCTCTCGGCGATCGCCTCCCAGTCATAGGGGCTCAGCGTCCGGAGATCGATGACCTCCGTCTCCACGTTTAACTCGCGGCTGGCACGCTGCGCCGCCTGGAGCGCCCGCGGAACCAGCGCCCCATAGGTCACTACCGTTAGATCCTTGCCCTCCCGGACGGTCTTCGCCTTGCCAAACGGAATCATGAAATCCGGTCCTGGGTACGGAGCACGTCCGAAGGTCTCGCGGTAGAGGCGCTTGTGCTCCAGAAACATCACCGGATCGTCGCAGCGGATCGCGGTCCGCAGCAGCCCGTTGGCATCCAGCGCATTCGACGGAAAGACCACGCGCATTCCCGGCGTGTGGGTGAAAAGAACCTCTCCGCTCTGCGAGTGGTAGAGCGCACCGCCCGTCAGATAGCCGCCGACGGCAACCCGGATGACCGCCGGCGAAGAGAATGTGTTGTTCGACCGCCAGCGCAGTGGCGCCAGCTCATTGCGCAACTGGTGCATTGCCGGCCAGATGTAGTCGAAGAACTGAATCTCCGCTACCGGCTTCATGCCCCGCGTACCCACTCCTATCGCGCGGCCCACGATGCTTGCCTCGGCCAGCGGCGAGTTGAATACCCGATCGCTGCCGTACTCGCATTGCAGTCCAGCCGTGAGCTTGAAAACACCGCCCTTGCCCTTTACCGCGCCACTCTTCAGGTACTCTTCGCGGCTGCAGTCGGCCACATCCTCGCCAAAGACGATGATGCGCGGGTCGCGCTTCATCTCGTCCTTCAGGCAGGCATTGATCAGGTCGGCCATTGTCTTGTCGGGGCCGCCCCCAGCAGCCGGAGCAGTCTCCGAGGCGAAGGCCTCCGACGTCGGATCGATATCCGGCGAGTAGACGTAGTTGTAGATCGAATCCGTTGGCGGAAACGGTGCCCGCAGCACACGGTCGGTCGCCGCCTGGATCTCGTCGTCGACCGCCTTCTCCAGCCGTGTGATGCCGTCGGCATCGATCACGCCTTCGCGCAGCAGCCGCAGTTGCAGCTTGGGCAGCGGATCCCGCAGGTTCTCCGCCTCGAGCTCCGCCGCGGACCGGTAGAGCTTTGCGTTGTCGGACAACGAATGCGAATACGGCCGCGTGACATGCCCATGCACAAACGCTGGACCCTTCCGCGCGCGGCAATGCGCCACGGCCTTCGTCATCGCGGAGTAGCTTTCCACCGGGTCAGTCCCATCTACCTCTGCGAAAAAGAAGTTGGGAAAGTTCGCCACCAGTCTCGAGATGTTGCCGCCCGGCGTGTTCGCCTCGACTGGCGTGGAGATGGCATAGCCATTGTCCTCCACCACGAAGAGCACGGGCAGCTTCTCCAGCGACGCCGCGCTCACCGACTCCCAGAACTCACCCTGGCTCGTGGAGCCCTCGCCGATCGACGCGTACACCACCTCGTCGCCATGGAAGCTCACATTGCGGAAGGCGCGGTAGTCATCGCCGCTGCCGGAACCCCGCTCCGCCGCGTTCGGGTGTGCGGCAAGATATCGCCCGGCTTCGGCACAGCCCACCGCCTGCAGCATCTGGGTCGCCACAGAGGAGCTCTGGGTCACGATATTCAGCCGCTGGTTGCCCCAATGGGACGGCATCTGCCGTCCGCCGCTGGCCGGATCTGCCGCAGCACCTACGGCCTGCAACAGCATCTCTTCCGCCGTCACCCCCAGGGTCAGGCAGAGAGCACGGTCGCGGTAGTAGGGGTAGAACCAGTCGTAGCCCGGTTTCAGCGCCTTGCCGGCAGCCACCATCAGCGCCTCATGGCCGGCGCCGGAGATCTGAAAGAATATCTTCTGTTGATTTTTCAACAGGATCTCGCGATCGTCCAGGCGCCGCGACATGTACATCAGGCGGTAAACATCCACCCATTCCGCCCCTGTCAGCGCGCTCAGACCACCGCTGGCGCTCTTTGTGCGCCGCTCCGTTGCCACACTGCCCATACACACTCCTGACTGCCTTCCTAACTCAAAACGACTGGCGATTGTATCCTGTCATTGCGCCCTTGTGCTTAGCAAAGAAGATGCAGATACCCACCCATTCGTCGCGGAATGCCAGCAAAGCAGGTCCCGGCCAAATCCTCTTGTTTGACTCACTTTTTCCACCCGTGCTTTAATCAGCGTTCCTTGAACCAACGGCTTTCCCGGCAGCGCGCTGCGGCGTAAACGGCGGGGCGCACCAACCCAATTCTTTCGGAGAACTTGCATGCAGAACGTCGGCCTGTGGGCCATGGGGTTCCAGATAGGAACCCCCAGCACCCCAGACAACGGCAGTATTTACCTGTGGGGCGCTTTGGCTGTCGGCGTCCTGGGGCTTGTTGTCGCATTTCTCTTCTCAAGATCCGTCCTCAGCAGTGATGCGGGGACGTTGGAGATGCAGGCCATCTCCAACGCCATCCGCGAGGGGGCCGAGGCGTTCATGTCCCGGCAGTATGGAACCATCGCCATCATCGCCGTGGTGCTGGCCGTGCTCCTCTTTATTGGATATCGGCTCTCGCCGTTCACCGCTCCCTTCGCCAACAAGGTCGTCATCAGCTTTCTGATTGGCGCCATCTGTTCGGGGCTCTCCGGCTTCACCGGCATGTTTGTCTCCATCCGGACCAATATCCGCGCGGCCAGCGCGGCCCGCACCAGCCTCGGCCGGGCGCTCCAGACCGCCCTGCGTGGTGGCGCGGTCACCGGACTCGTGGTCGTGGCTCTCTCGCTGCTCGGCATCGGCATCCTCTTCTTCCTCTTCGGCGGCCTCGAGCATCCTCAGGCCACGCCCTATGAACTGGTCGGCTTTGGCTTTGGCGCATCCCTGGTAGCCCTCTTCGCGCAGCTTGGCGGCGGCATTTACACCAAAGCGGCCGATGTAGGCGCCGATCTCGTCGGCAAGGTTGAGGCTGGCATCCCCGAAGACGATCCCCGCAACCCTGCCGTGATCGCCGACCTCGTTGGCGACAACGTTGGCGACTGCGCGGGCCGTGGCGCGGACATCTTCGAATCCACCGCGGCTGAGAACGTCGGCGCCATGATCCTGGGCGCGGCGCTCTTTCCCGTCTTCGGCATCAAGGGCATTCTCTTTCCCCTGATCATCCAGGCGATCAATCTCATCGCCTCCATCATCGGCGTCTCCGTCGTGCATTCACGTGAAGACGAGGATCCGATGCACGCGCTCAACCGCGGCTATTACGTGACCTCATTCGTGGCATTCCTGGGCTTCGCGGCAGCCGTGTACGTCATGCTGCAGGGCCGCTGGTGGCTGCTCGGCTCCGGCGTCGTCGGCATCCTGACTTCGTTCCTGTTCGTGCGCATCACCGAGTACTACACCGAGACCCGTTATCGCCCGGTGCGCTCCATCGCCGAGGCCTCGCTTACCGGCCCGGCTACCAACATCATCAGCGGCCTCGCCGTGGGCATGGAGACGCCGGCCATGCCGGTCATCGTCATCAGTCTGCGCGTTGCTGCTCAGCTACTACTTCGGTGTCCGCGGCCTGGCCGACCATCCAGGAATCACCAATTACGCCCGAGGCATCTACGGCACCGCCATCGCCACCATGGGCATGCTCTCCGCATCGGCCTACATCCTGGCCATGGATACCTTCGGCCCGATTACGGACAACGCCGGCGGCATCATCGAGATGTCCAATCAGCCCGATGCCGTGCGCGAGAAGACCGACAAGCTGGACGCCGCCGGCAACACCACCAAGGCGCTCACCAAGGGCTATGCCATCGGCTCTGCCGCGCTCGCTGCCTTCCTGCTCTTCTCCGCATATCTGGAAAGCGTTCACGACATCGTCGCGCACCGTTTTGCCGATGCGGGCGAGATCTTGCCGGCAAACTGGCAGTTCACGCACGTGAATCTGGCCAGCGTCCCGGTCTTTGTCGGCGCGCTGCTGGGTGCCATGCTGACCTATCTTTTCTCCTCCATGGCCATCAAGGCCGTGGGCCGCACGGCGCAGTTCGTCATCAAGGATGTGCGCGCGCAGTTCAAGGAGAACCCCGGCATCATGGAGGGCACCTCAAAGCCCGACTATGGCCGTTGCGTCCGCATTGTCACCGGCGCGGCGCTGAAGGAGATGGTCCTGCCCGGCGCGCTTGCCGTGGCCATGCCGCTCGCCGTCGGCCTGATCTTCCGCCATCTCAGCGACAGCTTCAACGTTCGCGATCTCAACGCCGATACTCTGCTGTTGCATGGCCATCCGGTCAACCTGACGGGAGCCGAGAGCGTCGCCGGCTTGCTGATGGTCGGCACCATCTCCGGCATCCTGCTCGCGATGCTGATGAACAACGGCGGCGGCGCATGGGACAACGCCAAGAAGTACATCGAAACCGGGCAGTACGGTGGCAAACGTTCGGAGGCACACAAGGCAGCCGTGGTGGGAGACACGGTCGGCGATCCCTTCAAGGACACCGCCGGTCCTTCGCTGCACGTTCTGATCAAGCTGCTCGCCACCGTTACATTGGTACTGGCGCCGCTGTTCCTGTAGAAACTTCCTCGCAACGGGGAGCGGAGAAACACCGCTCCTCAGCCTCACACGGCAGCTCCACTTTGCTATGGTGAAGCGAATGAGCACTTCCGCGCTTCCCGGTTCCGTGCCCTGGTATCGCCGTCGCGCAGGGCGCTGGGTGGCGATGAGTCGCCTTCCGGACAGGAAGCTTCGTCTTCTCTATTTGGCGGTTTTTTCCGTCTTCGCCATTTTCGGTCCATATCTCAACATCCAGGCCCCCAACCCGCTGCCCTTTTCACTTGTCGTCATGGCAGGCGTCGTGAACGGCCTCTACTCTGTCCTCTATCCCTGGCTCCTCATCCGCAAACCCTGGTCCCTGACCATCCCGGTTGGTATCTTCCATGCGTTTCTGGGCGCCATGCTTGGAAACGCCGTCTTTCGGCTGGCCCCGACGTTTGCACATCTGCCGCTTGGCTTCGCCACCAGCCGGCCTCTGACTGCAAATATGGTGTGGTTAACGGTGATCCTGTCTTACTCCCTGTTCCTCGGTTTCATCCGCAACCAGGCGTCAGAAGCTATCCGCATACAGAACGAGCTCGACCTGGCCCACGGCATCCAGCAGACACTCGTCCCACTGATTCACCGCACCGGACCACTGTATGAGGTCTATGGCATCACGCGCCCCAGTGAGCGCGTTGGCGGCGATCTCGTCGATCTGATCCCCTCCCGCGATGGCGACATCGCCTACGTGGCCGACGTGGCCGGACATGGATTGCAAGCCGGCATCCTGATGGGCATGCTGAAAGCCGCCGCACGCACTGCCCTGCTTGAGCCATCGAACGCCCCAGAGCGCCTGCCCCTGCTGCTGGACCGGCTGGACAACGTTCTGCCCTGCGGTCAAAGAAAGCCACATGTACGCAGCCTTTGCCGCGTTGCAGCTTGGTCCCCACGGCAGAGTTCGCCACGCTCTCGCCGGTCACCCGCCCGTCCTTCACTATTGCCATGCGAACGGCACATTCTGCGAACTCAGCCTGGAGCAGTTTCCCCTTGGCCTGGTGCCGAATGCGCAATTCGCGGCAATGGAGATCGATGTCGAACCCGGCGATCTGCTGCTGATCGCAACTGATGGCATCCTCGAAACCTGCAATCCGGAGGATCGGGAGTTCGGCACGGAAGGTTTGCGCGGCTGCGTGGAATCGAATCCGCCACGCGCCTCTACCTCAGTTGGCGGCGAACATCCTTGCGGCCGCGGCAAAGTGGGGCAAACAGCAGGACGATCAGACGCTGCTCATCGTTCGTTGCATCTCGAACTCCTGACTCAACCGCGCATGCGATCCTTCACGTTTTTTGCCAGCTTTTCAATCTCGCTTGCCTTCTTCACCACGTCTATCGACAATGTGTCCGCATTGGATTTGCCGACTTCTTCCTTCAGCTCTTTCGCCAGGGCCAGCAGCTTGTCCGTATCCTGCACCAGTTGCTTCTGACGATCGGCATTCCGCGCCTTCTCCATCTTTGCCATGTCGCTGGCGCTGCATAGGATCGTTCGGCTCGGTGGCGGTTTACCGAAGGGGGGATGGTAGAGGTGGCGTGGCTGGTTGCTGACTCTGTGCTCGCGGAGACGGCGTGCACGCCTGACCGTGAACCCGCTCCCCAGGAAGCCCGCCAGCATAATTCCAGCCAGGGCTAGGGTTCCCCAGCGCAACTTGGCAAATGAGCTTCGCATCCGTTCATTATAGAAACAGCTGCAAACTCTGAATGTGAAAGGCATGCATGCTCCTATTGCTCGCGCCCCCCAACCATCGCCCGCCCCTGCGCGAGGCTTTGCAATCCATGTGGCAAAACTGGGTAGACAGCGCACAGGACTTTCTGGTGAACGACCTGAGGCACCTGATCACGGACCTGATCGTCATCCTGATCTTCGCCTGGGTTGCGCTCTGGCTGGTGAAAGTCATCACCAACCGTATGCGGCGCGCTGCGGAAAGGCACCCGAACGGTCGGCCTCGCGCGCACCTCGCAAATCCGCACCCTCGCCTCGGTGCTGCGTGCCACCGGCATCGGCATCGTCGGCTTCTTCACCGTGATCACTATCCTGCGCGATGTCTTCGATCTGAACCTCGCGCCGCTGCTCGCTTCCGCCAGCGTGGCCGGCGTTGCCATCGGCCTCGCGGCGCAAACCATCGTGAAGGACATGATCAACGGCATGCTCGTGCTGGTCGAAGATCAGTACAACGTCGGCGACTGGGTCACCATCGCCGGCGTCACCGGCACGGTCGAATCGATGTCATCTGCGAAAGACCACCGTGCGCGGTGGCGACGGCACGCTCTACCTCGTCCCCAATAGCCAGGTCACCACCGTGGCCAACCAGAGCCGCGATTTCTCCGTCACCACGCTCAACATCTCGGTGGACTTCTCCGCTGATCCCGACAAGGTGATCGCCCTGCTGAAAAAATCTCCTGCCGAGGTGCGAAAGGAGCCTGCTTACAAGGACACTCTTTCTGGAAGATCCACAGGTGCTCGGCGTCGACCAGATCAAGGGCTCGGAGGTGATCTATCCCATCAGCGTAAAGACGCAGGCCAGAAAACAGTTTGACGCATTGCGCGAGCTGCAGAAGCGCATCCGCCTCGCGTTGGAGGAAAACAACATGCTGCCCGGCAGCCCTTTCCGCGTTACCGGCGGCAAGAGCATGGCTGCGCCGGGCGAGCAGGCGAAAGTCTGAGCCGGCGCCGGATCCCACCACGAACAAGCCGAACGAAATCAACCCGTTCTCGGGCGAGTAGCAGCCACTCAGGCCTGCCTTGTTATCGCCGACTGCAACTCCTCCACCGAATGCACCGGAGGCAGACAGTGCGTTCCCTGGCACACCACGGCGAAGCTTGCCTTTTCCTGTAACTGCGGCAGTTGCGTGAGCGTTTCTTTCAGTATGGGCGGCAACGTGCCTTCCCGCAGCACGTCACGGGCGCGCGCAGCACCGTCTTGTTCACCGAATACCCCTCGCGCGCGGCAGCCTCCATCGCATCTGCCAGATCGTCTTGGCCTACGATCACAATCTGTTGCGGCAACGTCAGCAGTCGTTCCAGCGCCAATCCATACGAGCCCGCGTAGAGCCCGAAGTGCTCCACAATACCCGCGAATGCCTCCAGCGTATCCTCGGCCACCTCGCGCAGCTTCGTGTCCCCATTCAGCGCCTCCAGGCGCAGCAGCGCGGCAGCAGCCGTTGGATTTCCTGCTGGCGTCGGCGTGTCCTGCAATGGCTTGCGCCGCGCCGAAAGCGCGCCAATCGCATCCGGATCCACTCGCGTGTCGAAAAAACCACCGCCGGTGGCATCGTAAAAGTCGCGCTGCATCCGGGTGGCCAGCATCTGGGCTGCGTCGTAATAGCGCAGCTCGAGTGTCCGCTCCCACGCATCCAGGCAGGCGTGAACCATCAGCGCGTAATCATCCAGCACGCCCGGGATACGGACATGTGGGCCGCGCGGGCCGCCCTCGCCCTCCGTGTAGGCCACTACGTGCGCCAGACCATCCTGCTCCGACCACGCCTCGGCCAGAATCCGGTCCAGCGTCTTGGTGGCGAAGTCGCGTGTGCCTGCGGCTTGCAACACCGAGCTAGCCTGCACATAGGCGGAGATCGCCATCGCGTTCCAGCCGGTATACACCGTGCGATCGACATACGGGGTAAGCCGTGCAGCGCGCGCTGTTGCCAGCTTGGCGCGTGCGCTGGCTAGCAGGCCCGTCACTTCGGCAGGCTCGCGATGCAAATCCTTCGCCAGCGTCTCGAGTGGCCGCTTCACGTGTAGCACATTCTTCGCCGGATTGTGATGCATGTCGCCCAGTTCGCCAATGTCGTAATACGCGCCGGCGACTTCGAGTTCATCCGGACTCAATACCTCAGCCGCCTCGGCGCGCGTCCACGTAAAGTAGTCGCCGTCATCATCGAGCGTCATGTCGGCATCCTGCGATCCGTAGAAGCCGCCATTCTGCCGGTCGCTCAGCCAGCCATCCATCCACGCAACGGTCTCGCGCACCACCGTGCTGAAGACCGGGTACGGGAAGCTTTGCCATGCGTGCACATAGTTAGCCAGCAGGCCGGCATTGTCATAGAGCATCTTTTCGAAGTGCGGCACCACCCACTGCTCATCGACGGAATAGCGATGAAACCCTCCTCCTACGTGGTCGTAGATGCCGCCATCGGCCATCTTCGTCAAGGTCACCAGCGCCACCTCACGCGCTTTCGCGTCACCTTTCCGGGTCGCCGCGTCCAGCAACAGGTCCAGCGCCGCCGGATGTGGAAACTTCGGCTGTCGCCCCAAACCCGCCGTTGTGCACATCGAACTGTGCGATCGCCGAATGGATCAGTTTCTCCGTAATCGCCGCGCTCAGCGATCCGTTCCGTCCCGCAAACGCCTCGCCATGTTCGATGGCCGCAATAATCGAAGTTGCAGACTCCAGCACCTCGTCGCGCTTCGATTTCCACGCGTCCGACATGGTAAGCAGTAGCCGTTCGATGCCAGGACGTCCGTAGCGGTCATGTCGCGGGAAATATGTCCCACCGAAAAACGGACGCCCATCCGGCGTGAGAATCGCCGTCAGCGGCCACCCACCCTGCCCGCTGATCGACTGCACTGCCGCCTGATAGCGGCTGTCGACATCCGGCCGTTCATCGCGATCCACCTTCACCGCCACAAAGCGCTCGTTGATCAGCGGCGCCAGCGTCTCATCTTCGTAGCTCTCGCGATCCATCACATGGCACCAGTGGCACCACACCGCGCCAATGTCGAGCAGGACCGGCTTGTCTTCGCGAGCCGCTTGGGCAAACGCCTCCGGCCCCCACTCCTGCCACTGGATGGGCTGGTGCATCGCAGAACGCAGATAGGAGGAGCGCGCCATCGCCAGCGCATTCATGGGCTTCGTGGGGGCTTCGAGATCAGGCATAACTTCAGTCTAAGATGCCGGGGATGATGATGCCGAAGATGCCCCTCGCCGCTAGCTCGAAGCTGCGGCACGATCCAGCCGCCGCTTGCTCATCAGGATGTACATCCATGCCGTTACCAGCGTGAACGATATGGCGAATGCGCCATAGGGGAGGATCAACGCAAATCTGTGGAAGAGAGATATCGCCGAGGTATCGCGGAACATGGCCGGCCGCGTAGCTGCGAGTGACAGCGCGGCCACCGCCGCCCCAATCGAAATAACAAAGCGCAGGCGCACCAGCAGACAGGGACGGATGGCCATCACCAGGGGCAATACCACCAGCAACCAGGCCACCGTCGCCAGAAGCAGGGTCCACGCGCCCCACGCCAACATGCCGTAAAGCAGTGTCTGGACAAACAGCTTTGCCTGCCCCTCGGTATCCCGCACTGCGATGATCAGATTCACCGGCAGGCATGCAACCTGGCCCACCAGCCATCCGGTCAGCCCGCTCAGCGCGGCATACCCGGCTCGACGCCATCGTGACATCGTTGCGTCTGTCGCCATTCTGCTTATGCTACGAGCTTGCTGGCGATTTCTGTGTACAGATCGATCGCCGCAAAGAGCTCGCGCTTGGCCAGCTTCTCATCCGGGGTGTGCGCGACGTGGATCGAACCCGGACCCAGCAGCACCGCCTCGCCCCAGTTGGTTAGTGCGGGGATGTCTGTCGCGAAGGCGGCAACCATCGTCTCCAGCCCTTCGATCGTTTTGAACCGCATGAACGGAATCTCGAGCGTGTAATCAATCTCGGCCAGTCCCTCGACCGCCTTTTTCAACGCGACACGTGTGCTCGCGGAAGGACCCACCAGCCGCACCATCACCTGGGCCAGCGCCTTGTCCGCGATTACGTTCGGCGCACGGCCGCCCTCAATCAAACCGATGTTCAGCGTGCTCGGTCCGATGCCCGGTTCAGTGGGCAATTCGATCCGCATCACATTGTTCAGAGCCTGCAGCAATTTGTGAATGGCGCTCTCGCCCAGTTCCGGATATGCCGAATGCGCCATCTTGCCCGTCGCGCGCACCGCGCCCCGCAGTGCCCCTTTGCTGGCCAGACCGATTCGGTTGTCCGTCGGCTCGCCATTGATCAGATAGCGGTTGCCCCTCGGTTGTTCATTGGCGACCCTTGCCCCCGCCGAATCCCGCTCCTCTCCGACGACGAAGAGCATTCCGGCCTTGACGCCGCCACCGGTACGAAGCCGCTCCACCGCGGCAATCTGCGCGGCGATGATGCCCTTCGCATCGCAAGCCCCGCGCCCGTAGATCTGCTCGTCGTCTTCGCTGCTGCCAAAGTACGGAGGCACGGTGTCCATATGCGTAGAAAAGATGACCTCGGGCTGCTCGCCGGGAACCGTGGCATACACATTGAAGCGATCCGTCGTCGCCCCGTCTTCGCCCTTGTTCGCGACGTGCATCTTCTCCACCGCAAAATCCCGCGTAGCCAGAAATTCCGCCAGAAATGCGCCTACCGCACCCTCGCCATAGGTCGTCGATTCAATGTCGATGAGTTGTCGTGTCAATTGCACGGGATCGAGCGTCATGGTTAGGTCAGCATACCTGAGCCCCAGCTGTCCTTCGCCGTGCTGCCAGCCGTCGCTACAATCAACTCCGATGACAGGCATCTCCAATCGTCTGCAAACACTCTCCATCCCTGGCCCTGCCGGCAGCCTTGAAGCGCTGCTCGTCGAAGGACAAGCAGAGGCGCGCTATGCCGCACTCGTCTGCCATCCGCACCCCAAGGGCGGCGGCACCATGCACAACAAGGTGGTCTACCGCGCCGCCAAGACGATGCAGGCTCTTGGGCCTCGCGACCCTGCGCTTCAACTTCCGCGGCACCGGGCTCAGCGAAGGCGAACACGACGAGGGCCGCGGCGAACAGGATGACGTCCGCGCAGCCCTGGACTGGCTGCATACGCGGTACGGACTGCCCGTGCTCGTCGTCGGCTTCTCCTTCGGTGCGTATGTAAGCCTGCGCGCCTGCTGCCGGGACGCCACCGTTCCAGGTTCAGACGCCAACATCCCCGGCTTCGCCGCGCTCGGGCTGCCGGTAGCTGCAGAGGGTCGCGGTTACAGCTATGACTTTCTCGCAAGCTGCACGATGCCGAAGATCTTCATCAGCGGCGGCGCCGATCAGTATGGTCCGCAGGCGTCACTGGTGCGAATCGTGGCCTCAGCGGCCCAACCGGCAACCCTCGTCATCGTGCCGGAGGCGGATCACTTCTTCGCCGGCAAACTCGAGCAGATGCAGCACGCGCTGCGTGACTGGTTCGTCTCCCGCTTTTTCACTGGCGTTTTCACTGACGCAGACTCGAGCGGCCCTCCCGCTCCATGAAAAACCATGGCTGACGACGCCGAGAGCCTCTCTACCCTGCACTCGCTCCACCAGGACGCGCGCGCGATCTTTTCTCATGCGCTCGATGCATGCCGTTTGGAACGCATCTTTCAGGAGCGCCTTAGCTTCGACGGAACCACGCTGGTCATCGAACACTCTCCCGACCTGCACCCGCCCATTCCCGCCAGCCGCATCGATCTCGCCAGCTATCGCAAGATCCTCGTCATCGCGCTAGGCAAGGCGGCCGTCCCCATGACCCAGTCGCTGCTCGCCATCTTGCCCCGCAATCTGCATATCCGCGGCGTCTGCACCGCTCCAGCCAGACCCACGCGCCGCGACTGGCGCATCCACTACTACGCAGGCGGCCATCCCCTGCCCAACCGGGATTCTTTTCGCGCCGCACAACGCGCGTTGCGCCTGCTGCGGCGCGCGTCAGAAAAAACATGCGTCATCTATCTCATCAGCGGAGGCGGCAGCACCCTCTTCGATCTGCCGCTGGATCCGAAAATTTCTCTATCCGATACCATCGCCTTTCACGAAGCCCTCATCGCATCCGGCGCCACCATCGCCGAGATCAACACGCTGCGTAAACATTTCTCCGCGGTCAAGGGCGGCCGGCTGGCGACGGCCTCGCCGCCAGCGCGCAAGCTCACCCTGCAGGTCGTGGATGTCCCGTGGCATCAGGCGGACGCCGTCGCCTCTGGGCCAACCCTCGCTGATTCCACCACTGTGGACGAATGCCGCGAATTGCTGGATCGGTATGGATTGCTCGAGAAATTTCCGCCTTCGGTCCGCCACTTCTTCAGCCGGCCCGATCTGCCGGAGACGGCAGGGATCAAGACCGCGATGAAGCGCGATGCTGGCGCTCGGGCAGCTCTCGATTCGCAGAGCTCCAGCGAATGCCAGCCAGCCGGGCTGGCGCAGGCACGCTCATCACGCTTCTCTCCAGCCGTGACCTCGTGCACTCTGCGAGTGAGAAGGCCGCCGCGCTCGGCTATGAGGTCATTGTGGACAACGGCTGCGACGATTGGCCTTACGACAAGGCCGCCGTTTACCTGGTCGATCGCTTGATCGCGTTGCGCCGCCAGCATCCGGGCCGCAAACTGTGCCTGCTCTCCGGCGGCGAGGTCACCGTTCGCATCGACCGCAAACCCGGCTCCGGCGGACGGAATCAGCAGTTCGCGCTCGCCTGCGGCCTGCTGCTGCACCAGGAACTGCCGAATGCGCCTGTCGTCTGCCTCTCCGGCGGCAGCGATGGCGTGGACGGCAACAGTCTGGCCGCTGGCGCACTTGCCGATCGCAACCACTGTCAGCCGGTCGCAAGCCCTCGGTCTTGATCCGCAGGCAGCAATCGCCGCCTTCGATGCTGGGCCGCTGTTCACAGCTCTCGGTGACAGCGTCGTCACCGGGCCAACCGGCAACAATCTGCGCGACCTTCGCATTTTGCTGAGCGCATAACGGCCCCTAGCCTCCGTTACGATAGAGGCATGGCTATTCGCAAAGAATGGACAGAGTGGCATCTGACGCCGCGCGGCTGGGAGCAGGGTTCCACCCGCCGTGAAGGCCGTGGCAACGACTGGCGGGACGAACCCGCCGACCGGCTCCTGAGCTGCCAGCACTGCGAACTCCAAACCTCCGCCGGCCAACCCAAAATCAGCACCGAGGAGACCTGGCGTACCAAAGATCCCGTCGCGCTCGAACATCTCGAAGCGGCTCTTGCCCGGCATGGGGCAGCCCCGGCACGCCTCGACTGACTGAGGGGGCGGAAAGGGTACACTTCAGTACTGGACGAGTATCGTTGACGATACTCCCCCAAATGAGGTATACCCCACACTTGGAAGAAAGCGTTTTATTCTTGCACCGATAGAGGGCAACCGTTTGCTTCAGACCCTCATCCTTCCATTGACTTGAATTCTTAAGGGGCTTTGACACCAAGCGATGCCAGCGATCCTGATTGTGGATGACAACCCTATCCAGGCGGTGACGCGGCGCCTGATCCTTGAGAGAGCCCATTTTCCAGTCGTTATTGCCGAAGATGGCCTCTCTGCCCTGGCGAGATTCGATTCCGGCGAACAGTTCAGCATGGTCATCACCGACCACTGCATGCCCGAGATGAGCGGCCCCGAACTGGTGACAAAGCTGCGGGAACGCTCCGCTACTCTTCCCATCGTGGTGCTCAGTGGCCTTCCCGAGGCTGAGACGCAGTACGAAGGCATGGACGTCTGCTTCCGGCTGAAGCCGATCCAGCCGCAGGAACTTATCGAGCTCATCGCGCACCCTGCTCTTCCCGCCTTATTTCCAGACCGCCTGATCCGGCCTCTTCACACCCCGGCCTCTTCACACTAAGACTCGCTGACACTCATCCGCTTTGCGGATTGGCGCATCTCCGCGAGCTTTGCGACAATCGACCTATACCGTTTTCACAAAAGGTATAAGGTTCGCACAAACTATGGACGCAGCTTTTCCATTTAAGAAAAGATGCTCCGCGCCCATGCAGATGATCTCACCGTATTCGTGAAGACGGTCTAAGGCCTATGCCAGTCTTTGGTAGCTTCTCTCTTCTCCTTGCCCTCGCGCTCAGTGCTTATACTTTGCTCGCCGGCGCCTTCGCCCTGCGCCAGCTCGCGGTTCACGCCCGTACCCGCATCGCTCCCGAGCGCTTAGCCGAAACCGCGCGCCGCGCCGGCATCGCCAGCTTCTTCGCTGTCACAGCCGCTGCGTTCGCACTGGTCTGGGCCGCGTTCACAAATGATTTTTCGGTCTCCTACATCCTCCATCATTCGAACCGCGCGCTGCCCGGACCGTACAAGTTCGCTGCGCTGTGGTCCGGCCAGGAAGGATCGCTGCTGCTGTGGGCATGGCTGCTGGCCAGCTACGGCTTCGTGCTGCGCGCGCGGCACAAAGTGGACGTCCGTCTCACGGCGTATGCGTCGACCATCCTCGCTGGCGTGCAGGTCTTCTTCCTGCTGTTGCTCAACTTCGCCGCGCCGCCCTTCGCGCTGGTGCAGGGCGCTGTGCCCGCCGACGGCTTCGGTCTGAACCCGCTGCTGCAGTTTCCGGAGATGGTGATCCATCCTCCGATGCTCTATCTCGGCTACGTCGGCTTCACCGTCCCCTTCGCCTTCGCGCTCGGCGCGCTGATGATGCGCTATCCCGGCGAAAAATGGATCCACATCACCCGCCGCTGGACCATGGTGACCTGGCTCTTTCTCACCTGCGGCATCTTCCTCGGCGCGCACTGGGCCTACTCGGTGCTCGGCTGGGGCGGGTACTGGGGATGGGATCCGGTGGAGAATGCGTCGCTCATGCCCTGGCTCACCGGCACCGCGTTTCTGCACTCGGTGATGATGCAGGAGAAGCGCGGCATGATGAAGAACTGGAATGTGTGGCTGATCTTCTCCACCTTCATGCTCTCGATTCTCGGCACCCTGCTCACGCGCTCCGGCCTGGTCAGCTCCGTGCACGCCTTCGCGCAGTCGTCCATCGGTAGTTGGTTCTATGCCTTTCTCTTTCTCGTGCTCGTGGTCTGCGTCTTCACCTTCATTCTGCAGCGCGACCATCTCAAGTCCGATCGCAAGATCGAATCGCTCGTCTCGCGCGAATCGAGCTTCCTGTTCAACAACATCATCTTCCTCGCCGCTTGCTTCACCATCCTGTGGGGCACACTCTTCCCTGTCATCAGCGAGTATGTACAAGGCAACCGGGTCACCGTCGGAGCGCCCTGGTACAACCGCATCGCCATTCCGATCGGGCTTAGCCTCCTGGCGCTGATGGGTCTAGGACCGCTGCTGGCGTGGCGCTCGTCGTCACTGCGCTCCATTCGCCGCAACTTCGTGCTGCCTTCCATCGCAACCATCGCCACCGCGGTTGCGCTGCTCGCCATCGGCGAGCGCCCATGGCATGAGCAGGGCCCGCTTTACTCCTTCATCGCCTTCTCCGCCGCCGCCGGGGTCATCACCGCCATCTCCTCCGAATTCCTGCGCGGCGCACATGTCTTGAAAGTGCAGACCGGCAAGAATCTCTTCTGCCGCGATTCTTCTGCTGATCCAGCGCAACACCCGGCGTTACGGCGGCTACATCGTCCACTTCGGCGTCGTTGTCATCTTCATCGGCCTCGCCGGTTCGGCCTTCAACCGCTCCACCGAGCAGGAGCTGGACTTCCGCCAGTCGATGAAGGTCGGCCCCTACACGCTGGTCTGCCAGGACTACACGCAGGACACGAATCCGAACTACGACAGCGAGTACGCGCTGCTCGATGTCTATCGCAACGGCAAGAAGATCACGCAGCTTGCGCCGGAAAAACGCTTCTACGTCGCCTCGCAACAGGTACAAACCATGGTGGCGAATCATTCCACCCTGGCCTGGGATCTGTACGTGATCTACGCCGGCCAGAATCCCGGATACCAACCGGCCCATCATCAAGGTCTTCCTCAATCCCCTGGTGGCATGGATCTGGATCGGCGTCGTTATCGTGATCGTGGGCACGCTGGTGGCCCTCGTGCCTAACCTCACCACCGTGCTCTCTCTGGCGCGTCCGCGCGAACCGGCAAAGGCACAAGCGAGACCGCTCGTCAGCGAGCCGGCAACACTGCGAGGTGGCGATTGAAGCTTTTGCGGCACCGTCTCCGCTCTATGCTGCACCTCATCGTCGTCGCGGCCGTCGTCGCTTTCGGCGCGCATGCAGCCGAGACTGCCAATAGCGCGCGCTTTGACAAGCTGAGCCACAAGCTGATGTGCGCCTGCGGCTGTGTCCAGCTTCTGGGCGAGTGCAACCACATGGGCTGCCCCGATCTGGAAAAGATGAGCGCCAAACTCGCCGCATCCATCCGGCACGGCGACGACGACACCACCATCTTCCACGCCTTCCAGGATGAATACGGTCCTACTGCGCTGGCCGCGCCGATGTTCACCCGGCTTCAACCGGTTCTCCTGGTGGGTGCCACCCATCGTGCTCCTGCTGGGCATCGGCGGCGTCTTCTTCGTGGTCCGCCGCTGGCGGCCGCGTACCGTCGCCATGCCCACGCCCGCTTCACGATCCCCACACGCTGGTGCTCGAACAGCGCATCCGTATGGAAACCGAAGGAAACCTGGCCGCGAAACCGGAGGCC
This sequence comes from uncultured Acidobacteriaceae bacterium, assembly GCA_963815025.1. Taxonomy (GTDB): domain Bacteria; phylum Acidobacteriota; class Terriglobia; order Terriglobales; family Acidobacteriaceae; genus KBS-83. Next base: position 1,854,501 of record CAWFFD010000004.1, read on the forward strand.
ATTCGCTATGATCCTTGCCGTCTGCGCCCTCTTCACCATCGCGCTCTTCGTCTATGTCTTCTACCCGGATCGCAATGTCGCCGCGCAGCGCGTGAAAACGCGCCTCGACTTCCTCGAAGAACAGAAGATCGTCCTCTACGACAACCTGCGCGACCTGAACTTCGAATACCGCGCCGGCAAGTATCCCGAAGAGGATTACACCGCGCAGCGCGCCAGCGCTCGAAGCCGAGGCTGCCCAGGTGCTGTCTGAGATCGAGCGGCTCCATCAGCCTGCAATGCGCCGGGCCTGATATGGCCGGCCCCATTAGGCCGCGCGGCTCCATACTGAACGTGCCTGAAGTGTTATCAACCCAGAGCAAATCATCCGCAATTCGGTAACTTCGCAGTATTCTTATCCGCAGACTCCGACATGAAACGCCTGCTGCAGATTTCGCTCTCGATTGCCCTTCTCCTTGCCCCTTTCGCGGCCCCTGCCGCTCTGGCCGCCACCATCACGGGTACGGTCACCAATGGCACGAATAACAAACCCTCCGCCGGCGACGACGTGATTCTCGTCTCGCTGCAGCAGCGCATGCAGGAGACGGCACGCACCAAGACCGATGCACATGGGCACTATTCCATCGACGTCCCCGATCAGGGCATGCACCTGATTCGCGTCGATCACGAGAAGGCTTCCTACTTCCAGCCTGCGCCGCCCAGCACCACGACGGTAGATGTGCAGGTCTTCGACGTAGCCGCCACAGTTTCCGGCATTACCACGGAAGCGAACGTCATCCGGGTCGAGACTGACCCGCAGGGGCTGCACGTCACCCAAAGCTATTTCGTCAAGAACGACTCCACACCGCCCCGGACTCAGTTCTCCAACCATTCCTACGAGATTTACCTGCCGCCGGACGCGAAGATCGAGGGCGCGGCGGCCATGGGTCCCGGCGGCATGCCCGTGGCTTCCTCGCCGGCGCCGATGGGCGAGAAGGGTCATTACACCTATCTCTTCCCGCTGCGTCCCGGCGAGACCCAGTTCCAGGTCACCTACAGCCTGCCGTACTCCGGATCGGCGAAATTTGCCCCCAGGCTCGCCGGTTCGGCAGACAACGTAGTCGTGATGGTGCCGAAGAGCATGACCTTCACCCCCGACGCGTCCACGCCATATCAGCCCATCAACGACGACATCAACGCGCAGACCTTCGTTGCGAAAAACGTAAGCTCGACCCAGGCGCTGGGCTTCTCCGTCTCTGGCTCCGGGGCCCTGCCGCGCGATGTACAGACCACGCAGGCGGCCAGCGGCCAGCCGGGAGCTCCGCCAGCTACGGGCGACAACCGGCCGGGTGGCGGCCTCGGCAATCCCATCGACACCCCGGACCCGCTCAACAAGTACAAGTGGTGGATTCTCTCTGGGGTTGGTCTCCTGCTGGTGATTGGGGCGGCATTCTTCTTGCGCCGTCCGCCGCAGCAGGCAGAAGACACCCCGGTCAGCGCTGGACCAGCCTGCCTCCGAGCAATATGCGGCGCCGCTCACCTGGACCCAGGGTGCTGCCCCGCCCGCAACGGTGGCTCCGATACCGCCTCCCGCTCCCCTGCCTCCAGCACCCGATCCTGAGGACCATACCCGCAGCCTACTCAACTCGCTCAAAGAGGAGCTTTTCGCGCTCGAGGCGGACCGCGCCAGAGGCAATGTGGGTGAAGTGGAGTATGCCGCGCACAAACAGGCCCTGGAGGCCATCATTCGGCGAGCGCTCAACCGCTGAAGTGGTCCCGCGGAGCGGATGCGCGTTGAAGCGGATGCTCGTCGAGTATGAGCCTTTCAAGAACATGAGCCGCTATTTTGTAGGCTCATCTCTTCCCTACGTATTCCGGTATAAGTTTATTGTTAAATATCTAGTAAATACTAGATCAGTCAACAGTAACTCATCCCTAAATAGCTGATTTTGGGTGTCTTTCTAAGTTCTCTCCACTGGTATGCAACTTGCCTCGGTAAGTGCATCGTCATCTGGAGGGTTCTCCTTGTATTCGCCTTTTTCGAAGAAAGATAATCTTCGGCAAGCCGGCGCGGCCAGCATTCTCGCTCTCGCATCCTTGATTCTCGGCCCTGTCACATTCATCACTCCCGCCGCGTTCGCCCAGGCGACGGCTCTCAACGGCGCAATTCAGGGCACGGTGACAGACTCCTCTGGCGCCGTCGTTCCTAACGCCAAGGTCACGATCACGAGCACAGATACGGGGATCTCCCATGATTTCCAATCGAACAGTGCGGGCATTTATGGGTCGGGCCCGCTGATTCCCGGCAACTACACCATCAACGTGTCGGCTGCCGGCTTTCGCGATACTCAGGTCAAGACCATCGTTCAGATCAATGTAACGACGAACGGGAATGTCAAGCTGGAGATCGGTAACAGTGCCGAGACCGTGCAGGTGGATGCCGGTGCGGTGCAGCTCCAGCAGTCGCAGTCCAACGTCCAGGACGTCATTACCCAGCAGCAAATCCAGTCGCTGCCAATCAATGGCCGCAACTTCCTCAATCTGGCGCAGCTTGAACCGGGCGTGCAATTACAAGACGGCAGCGACTTCGATCCGACCAAGGCAGGGTATTCCGGAGTCTCTTTCAGCGGCACCTCTGGTCGTACCACCCGCATTCTGATGGATGGCCAGGACATTACCGACGAAACGGTCGGCACAACCATCGTGAACGTGTCGGAAGGCGCCATCGGCCAGTTTCAGATCGTGCGCTCCACCGCAGACGTAGGAAACGATCTGGGAAGCACCGGCCAGGTCATCGTGGCCACCAATTCCGGCACCAACGGCTTTCATGGCAATCTTCTTTACAATTTTCAGGATGCCCGTTCCGGCTTCGCCAGCAACCAGGGTGTCGTATCGCCCTTCCAGCGCAACCAGTTTGGCGGCGCCATCGGTGGACCAATCCTCAAGGACAAGCTCTTCTTCTTCGCGAACTCCGAGCGGATCAAGCAGGACGCCTCCGACGTCTCGGGCGTCGGGGTCCCCTTCACCGCATTGGGAAACCAATTCTCGGCTGTGCCGTCGCCCTTCCGTGATACCTACTCCACGGGTCGTCTGGATTGGAACGGGCCCTGGAATGTGCATTACTTCGCCCGCGTCTTCTATGAGTCCAATGCGGCCACCACCAATGGCGGACTCGGGAATGCCTATTCGAACTACGTAAACCGAGACAATACCCCGGGCATCGCAGGGGGCGCTGATTTCGTGACTGGGAACTTCACCCACAGCTTCCGCGGAAGCTATGAGAAGTTTCATAACCTGATCGGGGATGCGAGCAGCGGAGTCGGTCCCACCGGAAGCGCGCTACCGAACGGCCTCAACATCGTCTATAGCGCGGCCAATTTTTCATCGGGCCCCAATGACAACGCCCCCCAGCAGACCTTCCAGTCGGACAAGCAGTTGCGTTACGACGGCAGCTGGACCCACGGATCGCACAGTCTTCGTTACGGAGCGGAACTGAACCGGATCCTCGGCGGCGGCTTCGCATCGTTTTTCGGCGCCGGTCCTCAGGCCGTAATTTCCTCCGGAACTCTGTCGTCCGGAGGAAATGCGGGCAATCCGCTCGACTACTTACCTAACGTTGTCGTTCTGGGGAACGGCCTGGGTGCATCCACAGAAATTCCTGCATTCGGATTAGCCGGTGGCGGTCAAGGCGATTGGCGTGTCGGTGCGTACTTTACCGATTCGTGGAAGGTGACGCCCCAGTTCGTGCTCAACTATGGCATCCGCTACCAGCGAGACACCGGTCGCTCGGATGCGGATCTCGCACCCACCCCCTGCTCCGCCGTCAACCCCAGTTTCGTGGCTCCATGCAGCGGCAGCACCCCCCTGCTCGATCAGTTCGGAGCCGGCCTGGGTGACCGCGTGACTCAGCCGAACTTCAGCTTCGGTCCCCAGATCGGCTTTGCCTATAGTGTCGGCAGCGCCGGTAAGACGGTGATCCGCGCCTCCGTGGGCCGGTTCTTTGAGAACTCCGTCTTCAATAACGTCCTGTTCGACCGTCCCGCCAAGCTGGCGACTGGGTCGCTGTTCAGCGATGCGACCGTTTGCGGCGGCAACACTTCCCTCCCGATTCCCAACGGAAACATCACCAGCGTCAACGGCGTTTCCCTTGGCACCCTCTGCTCTCAGCCACTAAGCCAAAGCTCGGCCAACCTGATCGCCCTCGAGAAGAATTATGCACAGGCATTCCAAGGCGCGACTATTTCCAACCCTGCATTTATCGGCAATTCGCTTTCCATCGGCCCCGCGGGCCAGACCGTCTTCTCTCCCAACTACAAGACACCTTCGTCCACGCAGATCAACATCGGTGTCCAGCGGGAGATCTTCCGGGGCGGCGTGTTGAACGTGGACTACGTGCATTCCGCCACGATCCACATCGGCCAGGTCATCGACACCAATCACGTCGGTGCCGCCCGCTTCTTCAACCCTGCTGCGGCGCAGGCTGCCGTTGCAACAACGCTGGCGAAATGCGGCGTCTCAACGGTCGAGCAGGCGATTGCCGCTTGCCCAGGGACACAGACACAAGCGCAAGGAGTGGGAGCTACCATCGCCGACTTCGCCGTCAATGGTCTGGATTCTGGAGTGAGTTTCCTCGGTGGCAATTCGCCGCAAGGTGCAGGTGTAGGTACTGCCAATCCTGCCGCCTTTCCCGGACAAAACCCGAATCTCGGCGAGGGACTCGTCCAGTTTCCAGGCGGCCGCTCTGGCTACGACGGATTGCAGTTCAACTTCCGGGAGCAGATCGCGTCACCGGTGCGGGGCCTCTCTCAATCCAACCTTGAGATCTCCTACGCTTACTCGAAGTTCGTAAGCGACCTGGCTGCCAACTCAACCAACAACAACTCCGACGTCTTCTTCAACGGCCAATCCTACGACCAGGACCAGCCGAGCCGCTTCAACGGCTTCGGCGGCCTCGATCACCGGCATAACCTCTCCTTCGGCGGCGCCGCTACCGTCTTCCACGGTCCGCAAATCTCGATCATCGGTCACATCATTTCGTCGGCGCCAGTCAATCTGACCCTCGATAATGTCAACACGCTGACACCAGGCCAGATATTCCTCACCAATTGGACCGGCGATGGCAAGGTGAATACTGACTTGGTGCAAGGCACCAATCCGGGCGCCTACATGCGCGGCGTCAGCCCGAGCGGTCTCAACAAGCTGATCAGTGGTTACAACGCCAGGTATGCCAACACCGTCACACCGGCGGGTCAGCAACTGCTCAACAACGGTATCTTTACGCCCGCCGAGTTACAGGCACTCGGTGGCGTCCAGCAACCGATCGCCGCGGCGCCGGCACAGCCCCTCGCGAGCCCCATGTTCCGCCAGGTGGATGCCAGCGCCCTTTATCCCATCAAGCTTCCATTTCTCGGTGAGGGCAGAAGCCTGCAACCGGGGGTCGCCGTCTACAATGTCGGCAACTTCGGCAACTACACCCTACCCCCCTCGTTTGGCGTTCTGACTGCCGCGGGCGAATCCAATTTCGTCAACGGTCCGAGCGATTTTTCGGTCAAGAACCTCGATCGCATTACACGGGGCTCCGGTACCTTTGCTTCGGGCACTCCCCGCAGCATCGAGTACCAGTTGAAGTTCGTCTTCTAAAAGAGAAAGGCCCTGCTTCGGCAGGGCCTTTCTCTTTAGTACGACAGTTTGGCTGCACCCATGAGGGCAATATTTTGTCTGAAATTTGATCGCGACTTCAAGCAACTTTATTATGAGTTTCTGTATCCGCCTTCCCGGAATTTAGACATTTGAAAGACATCTCCAGTTATTTGGACCCTAAGCCGCTGATTGCAAAAGGAACCCTTCTCTACCACCGACTGGTATGCAACGTGCCCCGTAAGTTGCATCGTTCACGCAGGAGGAGTTCTCCTTGGATTCGTTTTTCGCTAAGAAAAGTTGCTTTCGGAAGGCCAGCGCAACCAGCATTCTTGCTCTGGCAACACTGATTATCGGCTCGGTCACGCTCCCCATCCCAGCCGCATTCGCCCAGGCCACTCCTACCAGCGGTGCGATTCAGGGCTCTGTTACGGATCCCTCAGGCGCCGCGGTTCCCCATGCGCAAATCCTAATCACCAACACTGCAACCGGCACGACACGCACGGTTACGAGCGATTCAGCCGGTCTTTATAACTCCGGTTCGCTGAACGCGGGTCAGTATGCAGTCAAGATTACGGCTCCCGGTTTCCAGTCGCTGCAGTCCTCTGTCACCGTCAACATAAACGTGGTTTCGGGCGGTAACTTCAAGCTCAGTGTCGGCCAGAGCAGTGAAACGGTGACCGTCGAAGCTGGGACCATCCAAACCAATACGGAGCAATCGAGTGTTCAGAACACGCTGACGACACAGCAGATCGATACTCTCCCGGTAAACGGCCGCAACTTCCTGGATCTTGCTCAGCTTGAGCCGGGCGTGCAGCTGCAGAGCGGTGAAACCTTTGATCCGACCAAGGCAGGATATTCCGCTTTGTCATTCAGCGGCCTGGCCGGCCGTACTACCCGCATTCAGCTCGACGGTCAGGACATCACCGATGAGACGGTTGGCACGACGATCTTCAACGTCTCCCAGGGCGCTATCGATCAGGTCCAGATTGCCCGCTCTACCCAGGACATCACCGGCGACATCACGTCCACCGGTTCGGTTCAGGCTGCAACCCGCTCCGGCACCAATGCCTTTCACGGCAATGCCTTTTATAATTTCCAGGACCACAGCGTTGGTTTCGGCACGGAGCGCGGCGTTGACACTCCGTTCCAGCGCAACCAATTCGGCGGGGGCGGTTGGCGGCCCGATCATCAAGGACAAGCTGTTCTTCTTTGCCAACTCTGAGCGCATCAAGCAGGACACGGGGACCGTCTCCACTGTCGGCTCACTCTTCCCCCAACTCCTAACCCAGTTCCCATTCGTTCCCTCACCTTTCCGGGATACCTATTCCACCGCACGCCTCGACTACAACGGCTGGCGCGGTATTCACTTCTTTGCCCGTGCGAACTATGAGGACAATTCCGCTGTCTCGGCATTCGGCCTCGGTTATTCGATTTACGCCAATCGCGACAACACTCCTGGTGTCGCGGGCGGCGCGGACTTCTCCACAGCGCACACCACGCACAGCATTCGCGTGAGTTATGAGAAGTTCCACAACCTCATCGATAACGCGGTGACCTCGTCGAATACCTACTACGGTGTCCCGGGCATAGAGTTTTACTACTCCGCGCAGGGTCTCTTCAGCGGTCCGAACTATCTTGCCCCACAGCAGACCTACCAGTCTGACAAGCAGTTCCGCTACGACGGGAGCTGGACCAAGGGAGCACACAACATCCGGTTCGGTGTGGGAGCCAACCGCATCCTGGGCGGCGGCTTCGCAGGCTTCTTCAGCCTGGCGCCCCGTGTCTCCATCACCAGCGCCTCGCTGCTCGGGGGTGATGCGAGCAACCCGCTGGATTACGCCGCGCACACCGTAATCTTGGGCAATGGACAGGGCTACTTCACGGAAAACCCGGGCTTCGGCGCACCAGCCGGCGGCCAAAGCGACTGGCGTACCTTCGCTTATGTCGCGGATGCCTGGAAGGTTCGATCGAACTTCACCCTCAACTTCGGCCTCCGCTGGTCGCGCGACACAGGGCGTTCCGATTCCGATCTGGCGCCCATCCCCTGCTCGGCGGTCAATACTTCGCTCACCGGCTACAACCCTTGCTCGTCGGGATCTGATCGCCTGCTCGACCAGTTCGGCGCCGGACTTGGTGCACGGGTGAAGCAGCCAAACTTCGACTTTGGACCGCAGCTCGGATTTGCCTATAGCCCTGGTGGCACCGGCAAGACGGTGATCCGCGGTGGTATCGGGGTCTACTTCGAAAACTCTGTCTTCAACAACGTCCTCTTCGACCGTCCCTTCAAGCTGGCGCAGGGCCGCTTCTATGCCACCAAGAACCTCTGCGTCGGCGGTGGAAGCTACTCCTTTACGTTGCCCGGCACCACGACGGTGGTCGACAGCTACAACGGTGTGTCGATCCAGGACCTCTGCAACAACGAGACGATCGGTCAATCCGGTCCTGCCTTCGCGGCCCTGCAGCAGCAATACAAGGACGCCACCTCGAAGTCTCCCACTTCGGCCAACGGCGACTACGTGGGCAACACCCTGGCAATCCCGACTGCAGCCGGCTATGCAGGATATGCTCCGGACTTCAAGACGGCATATGCCACCCAGATCAACATTGGCATCCAGCAGGAGATCTGGCATGGTTCGGTGCTAAGCGTGGACTACCTCCACTCCGTCACGAATCACATCCAACAGGCGATCGACACCAATCACATCGGTGACGCGCGCTACTTCGACAAGACGGCGGCGGCGGCAGCCATCCAGTCGACGCTCTCAGCCGGCGGCTGGGCGAACATTGACCAAGCCATCCAGGGCGGCGCAACCATTGCCGATTTCGCAGGCAACGGACTCGATTCGTCCATTCAGGAAAACGACGGTTACCCCTCACCCGGGACTTTCGCCTTCCCCGGTATCAATCCGCTGGTCGGTCAGGGCTGGTTCCAGTTCCCGAGCGGCCGCGCCGGATACGATGCCCTGCAGTTCAACTTGCGTCAGCAGGCGCGTCATCCCGCACCGGGAATCGAGGATTCGAACTTCGAGGCCTCGTATTCATTCTCGCGTGAGGTCAACACCACGACCGGTGGTTCCGACTCCTTCTTCACGCCAAATGCATGGGATTACAATCAGCCGACCCGCTTCATCGGACCGGGCCAGTTGGATCGGACGCACATCCTCTCCTTCGGCGGTTCGGCGCTGCTGAAGTATGGACCACGTGTCGGGTTGACAGGTCACATCTCCAGCTCGCCCGCCAGCAACTTGCAGGGGGATGTGACGACCAACGGCGTCGCCGGTCAGATCTTCCAGACCGACTACACCGGTGACGGATCGATCGAAGACATCTTCCCCGGCACCAATCCCGGCGCCATGATGCGCAGCGTCACACGCAAGAACATTGGCTCTTTAATCAACAAGTACAACTCGCAAGAGGCAGGTCACTTGACTCCGGCTGGGCAAACCGTAGTGAGTAGCGGCCTGATCACTTCGTCACAGCTGGTCGCGCTGGGCGGCGCGATGCAGCACGTCGGACTCGCCCCTGGTTCGACGCTGCGCAACTATCCATTCCGCACCCTCGATGCCAACTTCAGCTATCCGATCAAGCTCAAGTGGCTGGGTGAGGCGACGACTCTTACCCCGGGAGTGGCCATGTACAACGTCGCCAACTTCGGCAACTACACCCTTACCAACTACGATCCTGAGCTGTTGAATAGTCCGGGCACCGGGGACTTCAACTACCCGAACGGCCCGTTCAACTACAGCACCAAGGACCAGAATCGTGTCACACGCGGCTCAGGCACCTTTGACGCGGGTGACGCACGCTCGACCGAATTCCAACTGAAGCTCGTGTTTTAGCGCAGCATCATTGCCCAAAGGCCCTGCTTCGGCAGGGCCTTTGCTTTGCCGCCTCCGTCTCAGTGCGGTCGCGCGGCCGGAACCATTCCCTGCCGTGTGCGTCTAAACAGTAGCTCTGGCGACTCTGGAGTACCGTAGTTGCAGGACCGGAACGCACATGAACACGCTCAAGACCACGCTTCTGCTCACTTCGCTGACCCTCTTCCTCCTCTTCGTAGGCCAGCACTATGGCGGGCGCAATGGGATGCTCCTTGCCCTTGTCATCGCTGTGGGGATGAACTTCTTCAGCTACTTCTATTCGGACAAGCTTGCCCTCTCGATGTACCGGGCGCAGCCGGCTACCCGCGAGCAGCTTCCGCGCGTGTACAGCGTGGTGGAGCAGATGACGCAGCGCATCGGGCTGCCCATGCCGAAGATCTACGTCATCCCCAGCGATTCGCCCAATGCTTTTGCCACGGGCCGCAACCCGAAGCACGCGTCCGTAGCCGTCACGCAGGGCATCCTCAACCTGCTGAACGACGACGAACTCGCCGGAGTGCTGGCCCACGAGCTGGGCCATGTGCGCAATCGCGACATCCTGACCAGTTCCATCGCCGCTACGCTGGCCGGCGCCATCACCATCCTGGCTCGCTTTGGCATGTTCTTTGGCGGTGGACGCGACCGGGACCGAGGCGGCGGTGGCATCGGCGCACTCTTCATGCTGATCCTGGCGCCCATCGCGGCCATGCTCATCCAGATGGCCATCTCTCGCTCCCGGGAGTACGAGGCGGACGCTACCGGCGCCCACATGACGGGCAATCCCTATGCGCTGGCCAGCGCGCTGCAGAAGCTCGACACCTACTCCAAACGCCTGCCGCTGGGCGCGACTCCTTCCACCGCGCACCTGTTCATCGTTGCCCCGCTCATCTCAGGGGCCAGCTTCGCGAACCTGTTCTCTACGCATCCGCCGATCGCCAAGCGCATCGAACGGCTGGTCGGACGGCCATCGCAGACACAGCAATAAAGCTGGATTCGCCAAGGATGACGCGAAGCCGTCACAGGTGGCGCGGCTTTCCGTTAAGAAAGCCGCTCGAAGAAATTGCACGCGGGCCGGGAATGGCGAATCAGCAGCTTTAAGTGCTTCCCCTCGTGGCTTGAATACGGCATCCTTAACCTGCTATGCGAAGCGTTCTGACCACACTCTCACTTCTTGCGCTCGGTCTCTGGCTGGGTGCGCTGCTGCTCTTTGTCCAGGTCGCCGCAGTTGCCTTCGGAGCACTGCCGCCGCTCTTCCTCAATCCCGCGGATGGAATTCATGGCGCCGGACTCGTCGTCGGCGGCACCCTCGTCCACCTGCACTACATGGGGCTGATCTGCGGAGTGCTCTTCCTGATATTCAGCTTCATGCTGCGAGCACGCGTGCGCTGGCACTCGGTGGTGCCGCAGGCGGTGCTGGTGCTCGTCATGGTGGTGTTGACGGCGTACTCGCAGTTCTCGATTATTCCGCGCATGGACACGGCCCAGGCCTCAGCCGGCGGCAGCGTTGCTTCTCTGCCGGAATCGAGTCCGGCACGCGCGCAGTTCGACCAACTCCACCGCCAATCCGTCCACGTGGAAGGTCTCATCTTGATTCTTGGCTTTATCGCCTTCGCATTTGCCGGACGGCCGCATTCTCTTCGCGTGTAGCGCGAGAACGCGACCGCGTCAGACTCTCTGCGCTACCCCAGCCGCACTACCCCAGCTTGTGCAGAGCGTTCACTTGGTCGTGCGCTCTCTCGATGTGTGCCTGCTGCCGATCCAGCATCTCGCGCACGGGCAGAGGCAGATCTTCCTTCAATGCGCTGGCGTATGCCTTCATGGCCGCCTCGTCACCGCGTTCTGCAGTGGATAGCAGGGCCTTCTGGCCGCCAGCCAGGCTCGCCTGAACCTCGCCCCAGAAAAGACGCGCCTTACCCGCGTGGGATGTGCTCACCTTGACATCGTGCACGCCCATACGATGCAGCTCATTCTCCAATTCCGCGGCGTACTCCGCGCGACGCTGCGTCTCTTCGAGAAAGAACCGCTTCACATCGTCATTTTGCAATCGATGTCCCAGTTCCTTGAATCCCTCCTGGCCATCCCGTAGCACTTCCACCAGGTCCTTCAGTGTCGACTCCACTTTTTCCAGCGCGATGTGTTCTGGCATGCTTGATCACACTCCTCTTCTGTGAGATGAGATGCAGACCAGCGGCTGGTTTGTCTCTCGTGGCGAGAAAGCTGGCGCGCACGGCTGCATCGGCTGTCGTCACCCCAGCGATGCTGGCACTGTATAGTGACCCTTGCTGGTCTCTTCCCTCGGGACGTTCATGAAGGTCATTGTTTTTGGTGCTACCGGAGGTATTGGCCGGTTGCTGGTTGCCGGCGCACTCGAACGCGGCCATGCGGTCACGGCGTTTGTGCGCAACGGACAGTCGCCTGAGCCGCGCGATGGACTGCGCATCGTTCAGGGAGATCTCTTCGATCCGCAAGTGGTCGGCGACGCGATTGACGGCCATCGCGCAGTCTTCTCCGCGCTGGGCTCTCGCACCCTCAAAGCAGATCCGGTCCTCAGCCGCGCCGTTCCTCTGATCATCAGCGGCATGCATTTTCATATGGTGGACAGAATCGTCACCGTGGGAGCGGCGGGCGCGCTCTATCCCGCAGGCAAGTACCAGCCGCCTATCGTAACCGTGCTCTTTGGGATTGCGCGTGCGACGTTGCTGCGTCATCCCATGGCAGATCAGCGCGCGCAGGAACGCCTGCTCGCCGCAAGCGATCTCGACTACACCATCGTGCGGCCGCCGCGCCTCACCGATGATCGTGCAACCGGGACCTATCGCGTGTTGCCGGACGCGCTGCCCTCCAGCAGCCGCCGCATCTCGCGCGCCGACGTCGCGGACTTTATGCTGCAGCAGTTGACCGACCCGCGCTTCCATCGCCGCGGCGTCTATCTCGCGGATTGAATCGACCAACAGCAGAAAGCGCGCGACCGGAAGGGTCGCGCGCCGCTGATTCCCGTGATCCATTGACTGACTACTGGGGCGTTTGCGTCTTGTCGGCAGCCTTGTCAGCCGTCTTCGATGTCGCGTTCGCCGACTTGTGAACGACTTTCTTGGTGCCCTTTGCGACGTCATGGCCAGTATCCTTGGCCGCGTCCTTGGTACCGTCGTAAGCCTTGGTGGTGCCCTTCTTCGTACCGTGGGCTACCGCCTTGGTGCCCTTCGCGATGCCGTGGCCAGTATCCTTGGCCGCGTCCTTGGTATCGTGACCCGCGTCCTTCACATCCTGACCGGCGGTCTGTGCCAGCACAACCGGCGCCACTCCACCCATCACCAGCGCCGCGGTCACGACAAACGTCCCCATCCGATTTCTGAACTGCTTCATGAATTCCTCCCCTTGCCTCGTTTGAGACAGCTCCATCATTATCCCGCATCGCAGTGGTCGTAAGCCGCCTTCAGGCCGCGTCGTTTCGGGTCACGATGCGCGGCCCACACACTATGGGATGAGATTCCCCGCGATGCAGACCGCCTAGAAAACTGTTAATGGCGCCGGCGAATGCCACCGGCACTTCCTCGTGGGGCAGATGGCCCGCTCCCGGGATCACGACCAGCGCCGCGTGATCGAAGTATTCGGCAAGCCGTTCCCCACTGCGGAGGCTCACGGCCCGATCCCGGTCTCCCCAAAGCAGCAAGGCAGGCACCTTGTGGACGCTCGGCAGCGCGGCTTCCAGTGCCGCCATATCCATCTCCCAGCGGTCGAGGATGCTCAGCACGTAGGAGATGGTGCCGGGAACGCGCAGTGAGGCAATATAGCGCTCCAACGAGCCATTCCGGATACGGGTGGCGTCGCCATACATACGTCCCAGCGCCAGCGACTGGACGCCCGCAGGCACAGCGGGCAAACGGCCGGCAAACCAGCGTCCCAGGGCCGTGCGATAGAAGCGAATGAGTGGGTCGGCGATGTCGGAAAAGGGGTTTGCGGGCGCGTGAAGCACCAGACTGCGAACCCGCTCCGGGTGAAGCGCCGCCAGCATCAGCGCTACAGATCCGCCATGGGATGTGCCGACGATATCCGCTTGCCCTATCCCTTGTGCGTCCATCAGCTCGATCAAACGTCCCACGGTTGCGCTCAAACTGACGTCGAGTTTTGGAACACGATCGGATCCCCCTATCCCGAGGGCATCCGGTGCGAACACCTTGGAGCTCGCAGCCAGCCGTTGCGTGGCCGGTCCCCAGGCATCCGCAGTGCCGAGCAGACCATGCAAAAGAAGTACGGCCGGCCCTTCGCCGGTGATGAGACACCGCATGCGTGCTCCGTGCACGCGGACGAACTCCTCCGTCTCCTGCGGTTCTCCTAAGGCAGTCATCCAGGTGGCAAGCGACATCTCCGAACCTCCGAAACGTCGTAAAGCGTCCGTGCTTGCACAATATTCAAACTCTTGAAACATAGAAAGCGATTTATGGGGAAAAGATGTATCGAAGTCACGCCGCTGAGTGAACGTTCGTCACGTTCTCAGCCATCAAATTGAGCGAATTTGCCCAACTTTCGGTCGATACGAAAATGAGATTGGGGCTATGCCTCGCCATAGCCGCCTACCGTTTCGCGGAACCAGCAGACCCACATGCTGGGACGAGATGGGAAATGAAACCGCGTTCACATTCTTTAAGTGTATTTTTATGAATAGCTTAGGGACGAATTTTCGTCTCGTCGATCCGCACTGAAAGCTGGCAAGCTGCGTGCTTCGCAATACACTAAGGCCACTCCCGCACTGTCAGTTTCCGGGGCACCATGCAAAAGTCGATCTCAACCCGGCTCACGGTCGTCTCTCTCGCCCTGTTCACGCTGGCGGCAGTCATCTTCGCTTCCCTGAACCTGGTCAAAGACGCCCAGTTCCAAAAGCCGACGGATGGGATCTGGTGGATGGAGGCGCACGGCGGCCTGGAGGCGCAGCGGGTCCCCGCAGACAGCCCGGGAGAACGCGCCGGGATCAAGCCGGGCGATATTTTGCTGGCGGCCGGCGATCATCCAACGCCAAGACTGGCCAGCCTGGCCCGTCAATGGTTCCGCACCGGCATCTGGCGGAGCCTGGACTACTCGCTGCTGCGCTCCGGAGTCCACATCGATGCCTCGGTCATCCTGAACCAGGAGGACCATTCCAAGTACAACGGCGTGCGGCTGGTGGCGCTGGTGTACCTGCTGATCGGCCTCTACGTGCTCTTCCGGCGCTGGACCGCGCCCCATGCGACCCACTTTTACATCTTCTGCCTGACCTCGTTCGTTCTCTATGCCTTTCACTTCACCGGCAAGCTGAACGCCTTCGACTGGGTGATTTACTGGGGCAACATCCTCGCCGGCGCCCTGCAGCCCGCTCTGTTCCTGCATTTCGCGATTGCGTTTCCCGAGAATCGCCGCAACGACCGCCGCAGTCTCCGGCGGCACCGCTGGCTCATGGCGCTGGTCTACCTGCCTTCCGTGCTGGTCATCGCGGTGCAAGCCTTCGCCTTCCTCTACTGGTCTGCCACCGAGCTGCTGCTGCACCGGCTGGAACAGATCGCCGTCGGCTATCTTGCCGCCTACTATGTTTTGGCCGCGCTGGTATTTTTCGGGCATTACAGGATCACGCACGACCCGCTGCGCCGCCAGCAATTGAAGTGGCTGACCCGCGGCACGCTGCTGGCGGTGATCCCGTTCACCCTTCTGAACGTGATTCCGTTCCTGGCCGACTGGCCGATGCCGACCTTGCTGACCAAGCTTTCCGGTCTCTGCCTGGTCTTTGTGCCGCTCACCTTCTCCTGGGCCATCGTGCGTTACCGGCTGATGGATGTAGACCTGATCTTCAAGCGCGGCGTTGCGTACACGCTGGCAACCGCTTCGCTGATTGGGCTTTACTTTGGCGCGGTCGCGATCGCGGCAGAACTCATCCACAAGAACCTGCCGAGCTTCGGCGCCTGGGGACTGATTGCAACCATCATCATCACGGCGCAGCTCTTCGATCCCCTGAAGCGCGCCATCCAGGCCCGTCTGGACCGCGTCTTTGACCGTCGCCGCTATGACTACCGCCAGACCCTGACGGAATTCGGCCGCGATCTCAGCTCAGAGACGGACCTCGACGCAGTGCTGGCATCCGTAACTGACCGCCTGACGCGCGCGCTGCTCGTCTCCCGCGTCGCGCTCTTCGTGGACGGTCCACGCGGGCACTACACGCTCGCTTCGGCCAGGGGGCTCGATGCCGGACTGATGCCGGTTACCGGACCGATGGCAAATGCACTCGATCTGAGCTTCCTCAACTTTGGCGCCGGACCGCATGAGTCCATGCGGCGGGCTCAGGCGGCGGAACATGGCGAACCAGACACGCATCTCTTCTTCGAGAATCCGCACCAGGCACTCTCCCTGACCGAATCGCAGCGCGCTGCCGCTGCCGCGCTCGATCTGCATTACTACCTGCCATGTCGCGTGCAACAGCGCACCATCGCAATCGTTGGCCTGGGCCGCACCACCTCGGGCGACTTTCTCTCTTCCGAAGACGTCGAGCTGCTCGAATCCCTCGCCTCCTACGTCGGCATCGCCATCCAGAACGCCCGCCTCTACGCATCGCTCGCCCAAAAGGTCTCCGAGTACGAGCGGCTCAAAGAATTCAACGAAAACATCGTCGAGTCGATCAACGTCGGCATCCTCGCCATTGGCCTCGACGAAACGGTCGAGAGCTGGAATGCGCAGATGGAAGTGATGTTTGCCATGCCGCGTGTCGACGTTCTGAACAAGCCCATCGATGCCGTCTTCCCGGCGGAGTTCATGGCCGAATTCCGGCGCCTCAAGGACGAGCCCGGCGTCCACAACCTGTACAAGTTCCAACTGCCCATGCGCACCGGAGAAACGCGGATCGCCAACATCGCCATCGCGCCGCTGGTCTCGCGCAGCTTCTCCGTGGTCGGCCGCATCATCCTGGTGGATGACATCACGGGACGCTTGCAGTTGGAATCGCAGCTCGCTCAGGCGGAGAAGCTCTCCTCCATCGGGTTGCTGGCCGCCGGCGTCGCACACGAGGTCAATACGCCGCTGGCCGTCATATCCAGCTATACGCAGATGCTCGCCAAGCAGGTGCGCGGCGATGAACGCCTGGCCCCGCTGCTGGATCGCATCACCAGCCAGACCTTCCGGGCGTCGGAGATCGTCAACAGCCTGCTGAATTTCTCCCGCACTGGCAACACCGAGTTCTCGGAGATCGATCTCAACAATGTGATCCGCGATACCCTGACGCTGCTGGAACATCAGTTCAAAACTGCCGATGTGCGCCTGGAAGTCGACCTGAAGCCGGAGATCCCCCGGATCGTCGGCAATGCGAATAAGCTGCAGCAGGTCTTCCTGAATCTGTTCATCAATGCCAAGGACGCCATGCAGGCCGGTGGATCGCTGCGCGTGTCTACCGAGGTGAATGGCCGCGTGGGCGTGCTGATCGCAGACACCGGCTCGGGCATCGCGCCGGAACACATGCAGCGCATCTACGACCCGTTCTTCACCACCAAGAATGCGGCATCGGAAGGACAGCGCCGCGGCACTGGACTTGGCCTCGCCGTGACCTACGGCATCATCCAGGAGCATGCGGGACGCATCCATGTAGATAGCGCGGTTGGACACGGCACCACGTTCCGCCTTGAATTCCCCGCAGCAAGGAAAGCACTGCATGTCTGAAAGCACTACGGTGCTGGCCCCGCAAGCCGCGGCCGGCGATGTCCAGACCGCCCGCATCCTCATCATCGATGACGAAGCGGCTATCCGTGAATCGCTCGAAACCTTGCTGGTACTGGAAGGCTATACCGTCGGCATGGCCCCGGACGGCGTCAAGGGCCTGGACGAGCTGGAGCGCCAGCCCTACGACCTGGTGCTGCTCGATCTCGCGTTGCCGGGAGAAAACGGCATCGATCTGCTGCCACGCATCCTGGACCGGCATCCGCAACTCCCGGTCATCATGATCACCGCCTACGGCACCGTGACCAATGTTGTGGATGCCATCCGCGCGGGCGCACGCAACTTCGTGCAGAAGCCGTGGGAGAACGAAAAGCTGCTTGCGGACATCCGAGCCGCCATCGCGCAGCACCGCGTCGAAGAGGAGAACGTCCAGCTCAAGCGCGCGCTCAAGCAGCGCTACACCTTTGAAAACATCGTGGGCAAAAGCGAGCCGATGCTGCGCATTCTCGATCTGGTGGCTCAGGTAGCGCCGTCGCGTTTCACCGTGCTCATCCAGGGCGAAACCGGCACGGGCAAGGACGTCATCGCCAAGGCTATTCACGCCAACTCGCCGCGCCGCGACAAGCCTTTTGTGCCGATCAATACCGGGGCGTTGCCCACGGAGCTTCTGGAATCGCAGCTCTTCGGCCATATGAAAGGCGCCTTCACCTCCGCGCACGCGTCCCAGAAGGGCTTGTTCGAGATCGCCAACGGCGGCACGCTCTTCCTGGATGAGATCGGCACGATGAGTATTGAGACCCAGGCAAAGATCCTGCGCGTCCTGCAGGATCGTCGCTTCCGTCCGCTGGGCTCCGTACAGGAGGTGCAGGTGGATGTCCGCATTCTGGCGGCGACCAACAGCAACCTGCGCCAGGCGGTGCGCGAAGGACGCTTCCGCGAGGATCTCTACTACCGGCTGAACGTGGTCACCATCGATCTGCCGCCGCTGCGGGCGCGCCGCGAGGACATCCCGCTCCTGACAACGCACTTCCTCCAGCACTTCTCTGAAGAGAACCAGCTCGAAACGCGGCGCATGGCGCCGGAGGTGATGCGGGCGATGATGGACTATGACTGGCCGGGCAACGTCCGCGAGCTGGAGCACGTCGTCGCGCGCGGTGTGGCGCTCTCGCCAACCGCAACGATTCAACTTGAAGTGCTGCCCGGAGAACTCACGGGCCGGTCCTACTCCGCTTCCCTGCTGGAACACGATGCGAATGCCTCGCTCTTCGACATCCTCGAGGACATCGAACGCCGCATCATCATCGACAAGCTGGAGCGCTCCAACTGGAACCAGACCGAGGCAGCCGAGCAGTTCCATATCCCGTTGTCGACGTTGAACCAGAAGATCAAGCGGCTGAATATCGAAATACGCAAGAAGCAAAAAGAATAGGCGGCGTTATACGCGCCGCCCTGCCTCCGTTGGTACATGCGTGGTGCGGTCTCAGTGTGTGGTGTGATCGCGAAGTTCTGCGATCGGACCGTTCTTTCTCACCGAAGCGATGCCGTTTTCACATGCCGCTTCCGAGGAATACATCTCGCTGAGGCCGATAATCTGGCCGTTCGCGGCCTTCAATACGAAATAAGGCTCGGACCGCTTGGAGTTCTTCCGTTCGAAGCGTTCATCGTGTAGCGCATTCTCTTTCACCGACGCGATGCCGTTCAGGGCCCCTTCCTTGCTCTCATAGGTCTCGCTCACCAGGATCACTTCCCCGTTGGCAGCCTTCAGATTGAACCGGTACTTCTCGCCGTTGGCCCCATGCTTCAAATCGTATGTCGCTGACATAGTCGGCTCCTTGCGGTCGGACCCCGCGATAACGCCCCGATAGTACACCGCCGCATCGGCCCTGCAAACGAATGTTTCATCCCGCACCGCTTCCCAAGCGACATGGCTCTCTGCCGTTAGAGGGTTTTCAATGCAGGCGTATACACGAGCCCGACCATCGACGTGACCCTTCCGTAAAGAAAAGTCACCTTGCGCGAAACTTGGCTGGACCCGGTAACAGTGAAAACACTCTACAATTCCCCCATGCCCTTCGCTACGCTGGATAGCTTTGCCAGGAAAAGCGTCCGATCCGTACAGGACTACGCAATCCTCTCCGGCCGCGCGATCTCGAACCTCTTCCGGCACCCACGCTACGTCAACGATATCTTTACCCAGGCCGACATCATCGGCGTTGGCTCCCTCCCGATCGTCATCCTTGACCGGCTTCTTCACTGGCGCGGTGCTGGCGTTGCAGTCTTCCTCGTCGTTGGCAACGTTTGGCGCCACCGCCCTGACCGGCACTCTGGTGTCCCTCTCGATGATCAAGGAGCTGGGGCCAGTACTGACGTCGCTGATGATCTCCGGCCGCAACGCGTCCGGTATGGCCTCCGAGCTCGGCTCGATGGTGGTGACCGAGCAGATCGATGCCATGCGCGCTCTGGGCACGGATCCGATGAAGAAGTTGGTGGTGCCGCGCATGGTGGCCACCGTGGTCATGAACTTCTTCCTCACCATCATTTCGGACGCGCTCGGGACATTGGGGGGCGCCTTCGTCGCCGTCTATCTGCTGGGCCAAAGCGGCTCGCAATACTTCCATACCGCGTACCAGTCCCTGAAATATCCCGATGTGGTCCAGGGGCTTGTCAAACCGGTCTTCTTCGGCTTCATCATCGCGTCGGTCGGCTGCTACTTCGGCATGTCCACGCGCGGCGGCACGCAGGGGGTGGGCCGGTCCACCACGCAGGCCGTCGTGGTCGCCTCCGTGCTCATCATCGTCATCGACTTCATCATCAGCCAATTCATGATCGGTATCTTCGGACGCTGACGATGCCTTCCGCCGCTTGAGGAGACCGCGCCCAGCCGCTTTCAGCCCAAGGAAGGCGAGCTGCCCGTTGTCTTTGACGATGTCTCCATCGCCTTCGACCGCAACCAGGTCCTCAAGAACATCTCGTTTCAGGTAAAGCCCGGTGAAAGACCGCATGCTGCTGGGACCTGCAGGTGGCGGCAAAAGCGTGCTTCTGAAGCTGGCGAACGGGCTGATCCGCCCGGACAGCGGGCGCATCTTCATCTTCGGCCATGACATCACGACAATGCGCGAGAACGAAGTATTCGAGCTGCGATCCGCCGTGGGGATGGTCTTCCAGGAGGGCGCGCTGTTCGACTCCATGAACATCCGAGACAACGTCGGTTTCCAGCTTGATGGAGCATCATGTGCCCGATGATGAGGTCGACCGGCGCGTGGAAGAGGCGCTGAAGTTTGTGGAGCTGGATAAAACGATGGAGAAGTTTCCCTCGCAGCTCTCCGGTGGCATGCGGCGCCGGGTCGCCATCGCGCGCGCCATCATCGCAAAGCCCAGCCTGCTGCTCTACGACTCACCCACCGGCGGTCTCGATCCCATTACTTCAACCAACATCATCGCGCTGATCATGAAGCAGCGCGACGTCTATCACACCAGTTCCATCCTGATCACGCACCGGCTGCAGGATGCCTTCATGCTGGCGACGCACTACTTCGACCGGGACAAGAACACCATGGTGACGATGCCCAGCGGCGAAGCGGATCGCGACACCAGCTTCATGCTGTTACACGAAGGCAAGCTGGTCTTTGACGGATCGACACACGACCTGGTGCATTCGGACGATCCGTTCCTGAAGGAATATCTCTCGTAGAACCATCTACGCAAAGAGCACAGCAACCGGCGCGCCCACGTGGTAGCTTCGATCGGTCGCGGCCAACTTGCCGTTGTGCGGATCGCGCGCGAGGACCGCGACATTCTGCGTGTCCTGATTGGAGACAACGAGCCATTTCTCCGAAGGGTCGAGCGTAAAGTCGCGCGGATTCTTGCCGCCGCATCCGATGCGCTGCACGAAGGTGAGAGCACCGCTTGCAGCATCGATCGAGAAGACCACCATGATGTCTTCCGCGCGGTTGGAGGCATAGAGGAACCGGCCCGCGCGATCAATCGCCAACTCTGCGCCGGTGCTCTCTCCGGTATAGGCAGGATCGCGCAGCGGCACCTCGCGAAATGCCACGTGCAACGTGCCGGTCTTCGCATCCCACCCCAGAGCGTCTACGGTCGAGGTCATCTCGTTGATGGAGTAAACCCATCTTGCCATTCGGATGGAAATGTGTGTGGCGCGGCCCCGAGCCAGGCTTCGCCTGCCACGGCGTTCCCGTCTCCTTGAGTTCCGCCGTCTTCAAATCGACGTGGAAGATCCAGATGTGATCTGTGCCCAGATCGATTACCAGCAGGAATCGCTCGTCGGGCGAGAGCACGGCGCAGTGGATATGCGGGCCCTTTGCCGCTCTTTGTCCGGGCCGCTGCCATGCGGGCGAAGACCGTAACCGGACCTTCGATTCCCTTCGGCGTGATGCGAAACGAGCTCAGCGTGCCATTGTTGTAGTTCGCGACAAAGCCCGCCCGCCCCGCCCGATCAACCGTGATGTAGCACGGACCGCTGCCGCCGGAAGGCACGACATTCTGTGCGTGAGCTTGCCGCTCGGCGGGTCGCGCCGAAACGCAGTGACGGAGCCGCCCTTGCCGCCATTCTTCTGCGGGAAATCGTCCTCGACTTCATTCACGGCGTAGAGAGCATCGCCGCGCGGGCGGCACGGCCAGGAACGAGGGATCGTCCGTATTCGCCGCAAGCTGCAGCGGGCTGGCCACGCCGGCAACGGCGTCCCAATCCGCCACGTAGATACCATCTCCCTTTCCCCCTTCGCCAATATCGTGGGTGTAGGTGCCGATATAGAGCTGGGCCTTTGTGTTGCTGACCGAAGATGACCGGGTCAGGTAAGGAGCCAGTGGAACCAGCGGGGCAGCAGCCAGGAATACGCGACGAGAGATGCGAGCCATGCCGCCCATCCTAACTCACGAACCGCACGCTGCGAGTTCTCGACTTCCACGGCAAGCTTCGGAGTGCCGGCCATCGTCGGCGCCCATAGGCTATGGCCATGTTGACCACAACGAACCCAGCAATTCTCTACTTTGGCACGCCGGTCGTGCTCGTCAGTTCCCTCAATGCGGACGGCAGCGCGAACCTGGCGCCGATGTCCTCCGCGTGGTGGCTGGGCTGGCGCTGCATGCTTGGCTTCGGCGCTCGATCGGCAACACCGCAGAATATCCTCCGCACCGGCGAGTGCGTGCTGAACCTGCCGTCGGCAGCGATGGCGCCCTTGGTCGATCGGCTTGCACTCACCACCGCGAGCGATCCCGTACCCGAGACCAAACAGCAGCGCGGATACCGGCACGAAGCGCATAAATTCGAGCGCGCAGGATCTTACCCCGGCACCATCCGAGATCGTCGCACCGCCGCGCGTCTGGAATGCCCGATCCAGCTTGAGGCGCGTCTCGCCGGCTCACACCGTATTGCGGAAGACAGCGGTGCGATCCGCGGCAATCTGATCGCCGCTTGAGGTTGAGATTGTCCGCGTGCACGCGGATAGTTCACTGCTCGTTCCAGGTGAGCCGGATCGCATCGACCCGGATAGGTGGCGGCCGCTCATCATGAGCTTTCAACAGTTTTACGGCCTCTCGCCGCGGTTGCAGAAATCTACGTTGGCGACCATTCCCGAGTCGGCCTACAGGCCCAAGGCTGTTCCCGCCGTCGAAGAGTTCGTGGGTGCAAAGCCCTGAGTCAGCACGCGTCGGAATGGGGTAAAGTGCCAAGCATGAACTGTTCACGCTCTGCCGCGCTCTTTGCCCTGCTCTTCTTCTCGCTGGCGTTGTTGCCGGCGCCAGCCGCCCGCGCACAGCAGGGCAACGAGCTGACATTGCCGGTCAATGCCGGGCTGGTTTCAACCAGCGCCACCGCGCACCGCCGCATTCCCAACACCGTGGCAGATGTGTCTGTCGGCATCCAGACGCAGGGCGCGGATGCGCCGTCGGTATCGCGTGACCTTGCGCAGCGCTCGCAGACCTTGCTGGATTGGCTGCGCGGACAGGGCGCCGAACGCCTGGCGACGGATCAGATCTCCTTCCAGCCCCAGACGCACGAAGAGAAGAACGGCCAGCAGAAGATCGTCGGCTACACCGGCAGCACCACCGTCAGCTTCCGCACCACGCCGGAGAAGGTCGGCGCAATTCTATCCGGCGTGTTGGATCATGGCGCGAACACCATCCAGCAGACCAGCTATGCGCCGAAGGAAGAAGAAGCAGGACAAGGTCCGCAAAGAGCTGGCGCAGGAGGCGACGCGCACCGCCATGGCGCAGGGAGAAGCCGTTGCAAACGCTGCGGGAACCCATGTGATCGGCGTGCGCGAGGTGAACGTCGAACCTAGCGGCATCATGCGGCCCATGCCAATGATGCGCATGAGCATGGGATGCCGCTACACAAAGATCCCGATGGCCGGCGAGGCAGGCGATCAGGATATCTCCGTGACTGTTTCGGTGAAGTTGACAGTGAGCCGCTGACCTTTCACTCGATGACGACTGGCTCGCCTGCTTTGAGCCAGATCAGCCGATCGCTCATGTCCGCTGCTGCGAAGGCCCGCTCAATCACATCGCGGCCCTCGGTGAAGTGTGCCCATCCTTCATAGTGGATCGGGATGATGCGGGTATCCGGTGACATACGCGCGAAGGCAACTGCCTCCTCTACCGTCATCGTGAGCGGAGCAGTGAGTTGTCCGGCGGCTTCGACGCGCGCCGCACCCAGGTGCAAGACGGCGGTGCGCGGATGCAGTTGCCCGATCACCTCCTGCACCCCTTCATAGAGCACGGTGTCGCCCGAGATGTAGATGCCGCCCGATGCATCTAGAAAGAATCCGGTCACGGCGAGCGAAGCACGCTCAGGCGGACCGTGACGCGCGGGTGTCGCCGTGATGCGCAGTGTCCTGTTGTGTGGGGCCTCAATCTCCGCGCTCTGCCATGGGGCGAGGCCGAATGCATTGCCGCCAAGCGCGCTCGCCCCCTCCACGGTTGTCACAACTTTCGCGGCTTTCTTCAATACGGCTTCGCCGGCCGTGTCCAGATTGTCCGCATGCTGGTGATGACTCAACAGCACCGCGTCGATGCGTCCCAGCGCAGAGACTGGCACTGCCGGCCCGGTGAGCTTGTGCAGCGTGGATCCTCGTACATAGACGCCGCCCGCGTTATCGAAGGTAGGATCGGTCAACAGCCGCATTCCCGCAACATCGATCAGCACCGTGGGACCGCCGACGTGCGTCATCTTCAGGGAAGCCTCGCTCATCGCATGCTCTCTGACAACAAGATGCCGCATGATGCCGCGGCGATGCAGCTCTCGCCAGCCAGATCCGGAATTCCGGCCACTCTCGTCCGCTTTCTTCGCTGCTAGCCTGAAGTTTGATGACTCCAACTTGGGTCACTCGCAGACAAGCGATACAGCTCGCAGGCATGACGGCCCTCGGCACGGCGTTCCCACTCGCCGCGCAGCAAGCGGATTACTCGCTTGAAATCGCGCCCTACACCATTGAAGCTTCACCACGGCATCGCTACAGGACAGTCGCCTACAACGGCGAAGTTCCGGGTCCACTGATCCGATTGAAAGAAGGACATCCCGTCACCATCGATGTGCACAATCGCTCATCGCATGAGGAGGTCGTGCACTGGCACGGACTCTTTTTGCCATCGCAGATCGATGGCGCGATGGAAGAAGGCACGCCGATGATTCCGCCGGGCGGCAACGCACGCTACACCTTTACACCGCGGCCCGGCGGCGCGCGCTGGTACCACACGCATGTGCGCGCCGGGGATGATCTCAGCCGCGGCCTGTACAGCGGTCTTCACGGATTCCTCATGATCGATCTCGAGAGCGATCCCGGTCGCTACGATCAGGAAGCGTTCGTGGTGCTCCACGACCTGGGCGGCCAGTTGCTGGCCAGCGACGATGGTTCCATGAATCCCAGCTACGAGGTCTCCACCATCAATGGGCGCGCGATGGGCTATGGCGAGCCACTGCGTGTGCGTGCCGGGCAGCACTTGCGCCTTCACGTCCTGAACGCAAGTCCCACCGAGGTGCACTGGATCGCGCTTGCCGGCCACTCCATGCAAGTCATCTCACTGGATGGCAACCCTTTGCCGCAGCAGAAAGTCGTCACCATGCTGCGTCTAGTACCTGCCGAACGTGCGAGCGTGATCATCAGGCTCGATCATCCCGGTGTGTGGATTCTGGGCGAAGTCCGCAAGCATGTGCAGGCCGCGGGCATGGGGATGGTTGTCGAGTACGCCGGTAGTGCTGGAGAGCCGCAGTGGCAGCAGCCACAGCAGCTCATCTGGGACTACGAGCAATTCGCGGATACTGCTTCTTCTCAAGCTGCGCCGGAAGCGACGGAGATTCCGCTTGTCTTCACCCCGAAGTTTGCCGGCCATGGAGCGCTGGACCACTGGGCCATCAACGGCAAATCATTTCCCGACACCGATAGCCCCACGTTCATCGAGGGACGCCGTTATCGCCTCATCTTTCGCAACCACAGCACGGACGATCATCCTGTCCATCTGCATCGGCACAGCTTCGAAGTGGTGCGCATCGCGAGCGGTCCGCGGCTTCGCGGACTCATCAAGGACACGCATCCTCGTTGCCGCAGGCACAGATGTAGAAGTCGAGCTGACGGCGGACAATCCCGGCCCCACGCTCTTCCATTGTCACCAGCAGGACCACATGGACATGGGCTTCATGATGCTCTTCCGCTATGCCTGATTGTCTGCGTCTATCGGGTTGGATCGGCCTGCTGTTGCTCTTCCTCTGCTCAGCATCCCGGTCCGCGCACGCGCAGGGCAATTACGAGATCCAGGTCTACGGCGCCGCCACTGTTCCGCCACACAGCACCATGGTGGAACTGCACTCCAATTTCACCGCCCAAGGCCAGCGTTATGAGATCAGCGGCGTGTATCCAACCAATCATCAGCAACACGAGACCATCGAGATCACGACCGGCATCAATAACTGGGCCGAGGTGGGCTGGTACATCTTTACCAGCGAGCAGAACGGACACGGAGTGCAATGGGTGGGCGACCATATTCGTCCGCGCGTGCGCGTGCCGGACTCATGGCACTGGCCTGTCGGCGTGAGCCTGTCCACGGAGGTCGGCTACCAGCGCGCAGTCTATTCCCCGGACACGTGGACATGGGAGATTCGGCCCATCGTCGACAAGGCGATCGGACGCTGGTACTTCGCGGTGAATCCGGCGCTCGAGCGGACCTGGCATGGTCCGGATGTTGCGCAAGGCGTCGGTTTCGCGCCAGGCGCGAAGATCAGCTACGACTTCAACAAAGTAGTCAGCGGCGGCTTCGAGTACTACGCAGACTACGGAAGGCTTGGCAGTTTCTATACACTTCGCCAGCAGCAGCAGCAGATCTTCGCCGTTACCGACCTCAACGTGTCGCCCAAGTGGGAGATCAATATCGGCGTTGGCGTCGGTCCGACGGCAGCAACCGACCACCTGATCATCAAGGGCATCCTGGGACGACGCTTCGACTGGGGTCATCACTCCGCCGTGGAATAGGTGGGGATGATACGCTTGCGCGCATGAGCACGCGGCAGCGCTTCCGTTCCCTCCTGCAACCGGATGGCACGAATCTGAAGTGGGTCATTGCGCCTGTTCCCTTCTCGCCTGCAAAAGTCTGGAAGACGCGCAATCGCATGCGCGTCAAAGGCACCATCAACGGCTTCGCTTTTCGTACTTCGCTCTTCGGCTCGGCAGAAAAGGGTTACGTCGTGCTGGTAAATAAGACGATGCAGAAGGGCGCGCAGGCATACGCCGGAGAGATGGCGGAGTTCACGCTCGAGCCCGACCTTGAGGAGCGCGAAGCTGACCGTCCCGCCGGAGCTGGCAAAGCTGCTGAAGCAGGACCGCGCCGTCGCTCGCTGGTTTGCGGCGCTGAGCTATTCCATTCGGAAGTACATTGGCGATTCCGTAAGCAAGCCAAAGAGCCCGGCAGCACGGCAGCGGCAGGCCGAGCAGATGGTCGAGCGCATCATGCTGGCGATGGAGGGCGAGCAGATACTGCCGCCGATCCTGCAGGTGGCCTTTCGTCGCGCACCGCGGGCTAAAGCGGGCTGGGAGCGGATGACGGCGGTGCAACGCCGCGGGCATCTGCTGGGCATCTTCTACTACCAGAGCCCGGAGGCGCGTGAGCGGCGCGCGCAGAAGGCTGTCGACGAGGCACTCCGCGTGGCAGGAGCAAAATCCCCCAAAGACTGATTACGTCACGGCACGGGTTGCTTTATCCGCCCGCGCGCTGGGTGGCCGGCGTAAAACGATGGGTTCCATCCGACATCGCCACCACTTCGGCGGCAACCCGGTCTCGCAATGCCACCGGCTCCATCACGCGGACCCGCGCGCCTAAACCAAGAGCTACAAAAAGCGCCTGCTCCTCACTCTCAAAATCGACTCGCATCGCTGTCCATCCTTCCGGAGCGTCTTTCGGCAGAGGCACATCCGCCGGTCTCGCGACACACCAGCGAATCAAGGACTCCGCGGCCTGTGGAGACAGCAGCAGTGTGGCTTCGTAGCGCCGCCGCAGCGCCTCAAGTTCGCTGACGGATCTCTGCCAGTGCTTTGCCAGATCGAACTTCGCCGGCCGTTGAAACGCCATCGCCAGCGGCGTGACGGCGCGCATACGCGAGACGCGATAGGTGCGCATGCCGCGCGGCGTTCGCGCCACCAGGTACCAGCTCATTCCCTTCACCACCAGGCCCAGCGGATCGACCACGCGCGGGCCGCTTTCGCCATCGGCGCGCGTGTAATCGAAGCTGAGCCGGCAGTCGCGCGCCACGGCATCCTGCACCGCCGGCAGCATGGAGAGGTCTTCGCTCACCGGCCTCCAATCGTTGGCGTCCACGTGCAGCCGTTCCCGCATGGCCGCGGCCTGCTCGCGCATATTGCCCGGCAGCGATGCCATCAGCTTGCCCATGGCGCGCTCGGCCGCCGCCGCCAGTCGTGGCTCTTTCAATGCGCGGGGCTGCGCCATCAGCAGTGCGCTCAATTCGGCAGCGTCGAGTCCGGGCACCTGCGTCCGCCAGCCTCTTTCCAGTTGCCAGCCGCCCTGGGCACCACGCAGCGCAGTGACCGGCACACCTGCGGCGCTCAGCGCCTCCATGTCGCGGTGCATCGTTCTCTGTGAGACCTCAAGGCGCTCTGCGAGCGCACGGCCGGTCATGCGGCCATGGGCCTGCAACAGCAGAAGCGCGGAGAGAAGCCGATCCGATTTCAGCGTGTCACCTCGCTCTTCTCATTTTCTTTTTTCAATTATGACACTGGATGTCATAAATAGATTTTTAGTCTTGTTCTGTACAGAGAATCGCTTCTGAGGAGAGACACATGGAGCTCAAGGATTTTTTCCTGATGCAGCTGGAGCAGGAGACTACGCTGACGCGCAAGGTCGTCGAGCGCGTGCCCGAAGGGCATAACGATTGGAAACCGCACCCCAAATCCATGGCGCTGGGCTATCTGGCGGCCCTGGTGGCCTCCATGCCCGGATGGGTTGCCTTCATGATCGAAGGCGACGAGCTGAACTTCGAGGATCCGGCCAGCGAGAAGTTTCGCGCCCATCCGGTGGAGACGCGTGCCGAGCTTCTGCAGTCGTTGGCCGATGGCGCCGCCAAGGCAAAGCGCGCGCTGGAAGGCACGGACGAGAAGCACTTGCACGATCGCTGGCGGCTGGTTTCCGGCAATCGAGTGCTGGCCGAGGGTGCTCGCTATGCCATGATCTCCGACGCCGTATTTAGCCATCTGGCCCACCACCGCGGACAGTTGACCGTGTACCTGCGGCTGAATGATGCCGCGGTACCGGCCCTGTATGGGCCATCCGCCGACGAGGCGCAGTAGACGCCAACATCCTTTTTCCGCGAATTCAGGGAACTGTTTCGCAGCCCAGCCGTAAATGACAGACAGCGGCGGGTGACAGCATGGCAGCTCTGCGGCAGGACTTCATCTATACCCTTCGGCGGCTCTCCAAGACGCCTGGGTTTGTGCTGGCGGTGGTACTTTCCATCGGAATCGGTATCGCCACCAACGCCACCATCTTCTCCATCGTCAGCCGTTTCGTGCTGAGCCCCGCGCCAGTCAGCGATCCGGGCACGCTGAAGCGGTTGCACTCGACGCATGATGGCGACCAATGCTGCAACAACTTCTCCCTGCCGACCTACATAGATGTGCGCGACCAGGCGAAGTCCTTCTCCGGCATTGCCGCTTATGACGAACTCCTGCCTGCATCCATCGGGGGAAAGGGCGAGGCGGTGCGCGTCTGGGGACAGGCGACCACCGCCAATTATTTCGATGTCGCCCTTCCAGGCCTGGCAATCGGCCGCGGCTTTGCCGCGAATGAAGAACATCGCCCAGGTCATCGTTCTTGGAGATCGGCTATGGAAGCGCCTTTTCGCATCCGATCCGAAGGTCATCGGCAAAACCGTCAGGGTTTCCGGTCATCCCTACACCGTCGTCGGTGTCGCTCCGCCTGGATACCATGGGCTCGATGTCATCCTCGATCCCCAGTTCTGGGTGCCGCTGGGGAACATCGCGCAGCTTGCCCCGCTGGGCGACAATACACCGAAAATCGACAGCAACGTGGACCGAGGCAATCATTGGCTCGATATCATCGGCCGTCTCAAGCCGGGCGTCACGCCAGCCGCGGCGACCGCTGAACTGCAGACGCTTGCCGGTCATTACGCCAAGGCCTATCCCGCCACCGACAAGGGCAACGGCTTCCTGCTGACACCAGCCGGTGCCCTGCCCCCTAAAATCCTCTCGATGGTGATCACATTCCTTGCCATGCTCTCCATTGCCGTCCTGCTCGTGCTCGCCATCGCCTGCGCGAATGTCGCGAACCTGCTGCTGAGCCCGCGGTATGGCACGGCAGAGAGAGATGGCAATCCGCATTGCACTGGGTGCGAAACGGCGGCAATTGCTGCGTCAGATGCTTCTTGAAAGCCTTCTCATGGCCGTGGGCGGCGGGGTTGTCGGCATCCTGCTCGCGCTCTGGGCCACAGGCGGCCTCTCCGCATTCCACTTACCTGCACCTGTGCCGCTCGACACCAGCGTTGCCGTTGACTGGCGCGTCATGCTCTACACATTCGCACTGAGCATCGCCACCGGCCTGCTTCTCGGCATCGTCCCGGCATGGATCGCCTCACGCCCGGTTCTTACCAGCGCGCTCAAAGGCGAGGATGCTCTGGCGCGCCCCGGACGCCGCTTCAACCTGCGCAGCATCCTTGTCGTCGTTCAGGTTGCCATGTCGCTCGTCCTGCTGTGCGGCACGGGACTGCTGCTGCGCAGCCTCCAAAACGCCTCGAACATTGACGTCGGCTTTCGCTCCCACGGCGTGTTGATGATGTCGGTCGATCCGCGTGTGCACGGATACAGCCCGGAGCGCACCACGCAATTCTTAGCGGCACTGCAAGAGCGAGTGTCGCCATTGCCGGGAGTGCTATCTGTCGCAGCCACCGATTCCGTCCCACTGAACGGGGGCAATCGCAGCGATGGCTTTTCCGTGGTCGGACAAAAGCCCCAGCAGGATGTGCCGATCGTCGATCTCTTCATGGCTACGCCCGGCTACTTCGAGACTCTCGGCATCCCGCGCCTCCTTGGCCGCGACTTCGCTCATGAAGCCGCGAGCGGCCAGAAGGTGGGCATCGTGAACGAGGCGTTCGTAAAGCAGCTATTCCATGGAGAGAACCCCATCGGCCGCCATGTGAATGGAGCGGGCATGGATTACGAGATCGTCGGCGTGGTGGGGAACATCAAGTCGCGCACCATCGGAGAGGAGACACGGCCAGTGCTCTTCCGGTCGCTTGCGCAGAGCACCGCCAGCGACCCCTCATTTCTTGGCTATACGCTGATCGTCCGCTACCAGGGCGACTCCGCCGCGGTGGCCAATGAGGTGCGAACCCAGATCCATACCCTCGACCCGGCGATGGCGGTCTACAACGTGGAGACGATGGAGGAGCATCTGCGCAGCGCGCTCTTCCTGCCGCGGCTTGCGGGCACGCTCTTCGGTGCCTTCGGCATGATCGGACTTCTGCTCGCCACGATTGGCCTCTACGGCGTGATGAGCTACTCCGTGACGCGCCGCACGCGAGAGATCGGCATCCGCATCGCTCTGGGCGCGCAGCTCGGCGCTGTCGAGCGCCTGATTGTGCGTCAGGGCATGCTGCTGACGGCAATTGCCGTCGGCCTCGGCCTGCCTGCGGCATTGGTAGCGGCAAAGTTCTCCAGCAGCTTCCTCTACGGAGTTCGCCCGCACGATCTGGCGACTTTTCTGACTGTGCCGCTCCTGCTGCTTGGCATTGCGCTCCTCGCTTGCTGGATCCCGGCGCGCCGTGCATCGCGGATCGATCCGCAGACGGCGTTGCGTTACGAATAGGACAAATGCGCGCGACAAGCACCCAAAGCTTCGCTACAATTCGGAAGCCTTCTTCGGAACAACTCCTCCATCCCCCTCATCTTCCGTCGGGCCTGGGCCTGTTTTCAGACTCGAAAGGACACCTCATGGCGGATGGAGCGAAAGGGACTGCGGGCGATGTGTACGTGCTCGATACGGGAGGCAATGCGGCGGAGCGGCTGCGCCTCTTGGATGATGTCTACGGCGCCTTCACGCGGCAATTGCTGATCCAGGCTGGCGTAGGACCCGGAAAACGCGTGCTCGACATGGCATGCGGAGTGGGAACCATCTCCTGTTGGCTCGCAGGCAGGGTGGGCTCCGCCGGCTCCGTCGTCGCAGCGGACGTGAACCCAGACCAGCTCGTCGTCGCAAAGGGCTATTGGAACGAGTGCAAGGATCTGCAGCCGATAGAGTTTATCGAGGCCAGCGCTTATGACACCGGCCTGCCATCAGAGAGCTTCGATATCGTGCACTGCAGACTCCTGCTCTGCCACCTCACCAGGCCGGAGGATGCTTTGCGGGAGATGCACCGCGTCTTGAAGCCTGGCGGTATTCTCGTGTCGCAGGAACTCCGGCTTTCCAACACATTTTGCTACCCCGATTCTCCCGCCTACACGCAATCCGTTTTGTTTAGCCTCGATGCAGGCCGACGCATGGGCGTGAATTACGACTACGGAGTGGAGTTGCCGGCGGCCGTTATGCACGAAGGTTTTCAATCACCGGAGGTGCGAGTCGACCTTCCCGCATTCCTGCGCGGGCCTGGCAAGCGCATGTGGGAACAGACCTACGCCGAGGCCATCCCTGTGATTGCCGGGACCGGTGTCAGCCACGAAGACGAGCTGCTGGATCTGTTAGAGGAGATGCGCACTGTCGCTGCGGACGAGCGGGTGCTGATTGCGCAATGGGCTTTGATCGGTGTAGTCGCGAAGAAATAATGGGAGCTGTTTCACCCCAGAGAACCGGCTGCACCTTCTCTGCTACCCTTTATGGTTTGGACATCTGCCGTAAAGGACACAGCGCGCAATGGCTTTCAAGTTCAAGAACGTCGACTTCATCGGATTCGATGCCCTGCTTTCCGAGGATGAGCGGTTGGTCCGCGAAACCGCTCGTCGCTTCATCGATGACAACCTGATCC
This sequence comes from uncultured Acidobacteriaceae bacterium, assembly GCA_963815025.1. GTDB lineage: Bacteria > Acidobacteriota > Terriglobia > Terriglobales > Acidobacteriaceae > KBS-83. The sequence continues at coordinate 1,887,132 of CAWFFD010000004.1, forward strand.
CCATCATCGAAGAGTGCAATCGCGAGGGCCGCTTCCCCCGCGAGCTGGTGAAGCCAATGGGCGAGATGGGCTTCTTCGGCGCGAACCTGCATGGCTATGGCTGCGCCGGCATGTCCAACGTCGAGTATGGGCTGGTCACGCAGGAGATGGAGCGCGGCGACTCCGGCATCCGCTCCTTCGTCAGCGTGCAGTCCGCGCTCGTCATGTATCCCATCTACACTTTCGGCTCCGACGAGCAAAAGAACGAGTGGCTGGCGGCCATGGCCAAGGGCGAAAAGCTGGGCTGCTTCGGGTTGACCGAACCGGATTTCGGGTCGAATCCCGGCGGCATGCGCACACGCGCAAAGCGCGACGGCAGCGACTACATCCTGAATGGCGAAAAGATGTGGATCACCTCGGGCTCCATCGCCGACGTCGCCGTCATCTGGGCCAAGGTCGAGGACGAGAACGACAAGGTCCGCGGCTTCCTGGTTCCCACCAAGACACCGGGCTTTAGCGCCTTCGACGTGCATGGCAAGTGGTCGCTGCGCGCCTCCGTCACCTCGGGTCTTTCGCTGCAGGACGTCCGGCTGCCCGCTTCGGCAGTGCTGCCGGGTTCGGGCGGATTGAAGTCGCCGCTGATGTGTCTGAACCAGGCGCGCTATGGCATCGGCTGGGGCGCGCTGGGCGCGGCCATGTCCTGTTACGACACGGCACTCCAATACTCGCTGATGCGCAAACAGTTCCGCGATCAGCCGATCGCCAGCCATCAACTGGTGCAGGAGAAGCTGGCATGGATGATCACGGAGATCACCAAGGGACAGTTGCTCTCGCTACAGGTGGGCCGGCTGAAGGATGCCGGCAAGGTCAGCCATGAACACATCTCCATGGCCAAACGGAATAACGTGGCGATTGCGCTCGAATGTGCGCGGATGGCGCGCGATGTTCTGGGCGCAAACGGCATCAGCGATGACTATCCGGTGATGCGCCACATGATGAACCTGGAATCTGTAAAGACTTACGAGGGCACCCAGGATATCCACACCCTGATCATCGGACAGGCCATCACGGGCATCGCGGCATACTGAACTCGCCGCGATGCGTCTATCCCCCTGGCGGTGCAGAAATCTGTGCTGGATTAGGCAGCAACTTGCACCCCCAAATGCCGTCTAAACCGGGTAAGGGGTAGTGTTTTTTGACGCTGAAGACCACATCCGTCGCCGTCGTGAAGAGCATGCAACTCCCGCGGAAGCCGGAGTTCGATGCGCTGCGCGGCCTCTTTCTCGTGTGGATGACCTTGACCCACCTGCCGACACGGGTAAGCGATCTGGTCAATCAGCCCTTTGGCTTTATCTCCTCAGCGGAGGGGTTTGTCTTCCTGTCTGCGCTGCTGGTCGGCCGCGTCTACATGCGGCAGGCGACCGAAAACAGCGGGCAGTTGCGCAGCAAGCTATGGAAGCGTGCCCTTCGCGTCTATGCCTACCACGTCATTCTGCTCCTGCTGGCTTTCACCTTCGCTGCAGCCTTCGCGGTGTACCGCCACCATGCCGCGCTCGAGCATCTGCTGGACTTCTACATTGCGCACCCGGCGGTCGCCATCGTCGGCTCGCTTTTGCTGATTTACTGCCCGCCGCTGCTGGATATCCTTCCCATCTACGTCATCTTCCTGCTGGCGTCGCCGTTTGCGTTCTCAATCGCGGTGAAACGCAGTTGGCGGCCGGTCATCCTCGGCAGCACCATCATCTGGCTGCTGGCACAGTTCGGCTTGCGTGCCGTGGTTCAGCACTTTGTCGTCAGCGTGACGCATCTGCCCATTCCCCTGCAGCAATGGGGCGCCTTTAATCTCTTCGCGTGGCAATGGGTCTGGATCATGGGCATGTGGATGGGCGCGCGCTCGGTGGAGGGCGAATTGCCGCTCCATAGCCTGCCCAAATGGACGACCTGGGTCGCCGCAGCAGTCTGCATCTTCTTCGTCGGCGTACGGCATGACTGGCTGGGCGCGCATTTGACCCAGGAACACCTGGCGATTCTGGTGGACAAATGGCAGCTCGGGCCGCTGCGTCTGCTGAACATCATCGCTTTCGTCTGCGTGCTCTACAGCCTGCGGGGCGCGGTGCGCTGGCTCGTCTCACGTGAACCATTCATCACCCTCGGCCGCGCGTCGATCGAGGTCTTCTGTGCGCATCTGCTCTTCGTCTTTGTGGGTCTGGCACTGCTCTACGGCGAGGTACCCCAGCTCCATGGCGTCTACGCCCTGTCGCTGCTGATCGCCACCTTCATCGGCCTTCTCTATGTGGCACAACGCCAGGTGCGCCGGAAGCATGAAGAAAAAGCACGCGCAGCTCGCGCTCCAGCGCCCATAGCCAATACGGCTGCATGACCTTTTTTTAGCTAGACGGCGACAGTAAAGCTCTCTTCGGTGCGGATCACCGGACGATAGAGCGTGTCCCGCTCAAATGGCTCACGGCCGGCCTCGCGAATGAGCCGGATCAGATCGCTGCGGCGCATCCCCTGCGGCGTGCTCGCACCCGCATCGTGATAAATCTTCTCTTCGATCACCGTGCCGTCGATATCGTCCGCGCCGAAGCGCAGCGCAACCTGCGCGATGCCGGCGGTCATCATCTGCCAGTACGCTTTGATATGCGCGAAGTTATCCAGCACCAGGCGGCCCACCGCGATCTGCCGCAGGTCGGTGAGGCCAGTCGTGCGCGGCAGATGTTGCAGCGGTGTGTTGTCCGGGTGAAAAGCCAGCGGAATGAAGGTCTGGAAGCCGCCCGTGTCGTCCTGCACCTCGCGCAGCTTCAGCATGTGGTCAACGCGATCTTCGTCGTTCTCCACATGGCCGTAGAGCATGGTAGCGTTCGAGCGCAGCCCGAGCCTGTGCGCGGTACGCGCCGTCTCCAGCCATTCCCCGCCATCGATCTTGTGGTCGCAGATGATGTGGCGCACGCGGTCGGAGAAGATCTCCGCGCCGCCGCCGGGCATGGAGTCTACTCCAGCCTCTTTGAGCTTCATCAGCACTTCGGGAATGGTGATCTTGGCGCGCCGCGCGAGGAAGGACACCTCCACCATGGTGAAGGCCTTCACATGCACCTTCGGGAAGCGCTCCTTGAGGCCGCGCACCAGGTCGAGAAAGTATTCGAGCGGCAGATCGGGATGCAGGCCGCCGACAATGTGAAACTCGGTGACCGCCTCATGATATCCACTCCCCGCGGCGGTCCAGGCCTCTTCCAGCGCCATCGTGTATGCGCCGGCATCATCCTTCTTGCGGCCAAAGGCACACAGCCGGCACGCCGCCACGCACACATTGGTCGGATTGATGTGCCGGTTCACATTGAAGTAGGTAATGTCGCCGTGCATCGACTCGCGCACCCAGTTGGCCAGCCAACCCACCGCCAGGATGTCCTCGCTGCCATACAGCGTCAGCCCATCCTCAAAGCCCAGGCGCTGCCGGGCAAAAACCTTGTCTGCGATAGGGCGAAGCCGCGCGTCATGCGTGCGGAAGTCGCCGGTCAACTTTGCCTGTAGATCAGTCACGCTCACAGACTCCATCATACGCTGCGGAATTTGCGCATGGTGGCGATCGCGGCGGCCTCTGTAACCCCGTTGCGCCATTGCGTCAAGTGACACAAAGAATGACATTGGCGTCTAACAGTCAAAATCGAACCTGCTGATACCATGCGTTGCAGCGTTCCTCCGTTGTACTGAATACTTTATCCAGCGAGACCTCGGCGAGACATGCGTTCCCTGATAGCCCGGATTGTTCTGTTCGCTCTCGCTGTTGTGGTGGCCGTGCACGCGGCGGACCCTGTCGTTTTTCCCACGGTCAGCTTCGACAACCTCAGCAAGGACCGCGTCACGCTGCCGGCAGACCTTCACGGAGACCGCAATCTCCTGCTGCTCTACTTCGACCTCACGCAGCAGCGCGAGATTGACGATTGGAATGACGTCATCGACCGCTGGCGTGCGAGCGATCCGTCGCTCACCTCGTATACCCTGCTGGTCTCTTCGCAGAAGAACATATTCTCCCGCTGGTGGCAGAATGCGTCCATGCGCAACGCATCGCCGGACGCCAACCGCTGGCCAACGACGCTGCCCATTTACGTGGATAAGCATGCCTTTGAACGCAAACTCGGCATCCCGTCGGAAAAACAAGTAGTGCTCCTGCTCACCGATCGCAAGGGGCGCCTTCTTAGCAGAGTCATTGGACCGTCGACGGACAACAGCCGCAATGCCATGAAGGCCGCGCTGACGGCTGCCGGCTCGCCTCCAGCGCTTACCTCTGCGCCGGCGCCCCCCGAACTGCCGCGCTGACGCCGCCTGATCACCGTCAATCGGTGACGTCGCATGCTTTGCGCATCACCAGCGCATTCGTCCCATCCGCGTAGTAGCCGGGGATACGCCCCGTCTGCTGATATCCAAGATGCCCGTAGAAGACCTGCGCACCCGCATTGTTGACCGCGACTTCGAGCGTGATCGCGATACACCCCATGCCGGCCAGTTGCGCCTCGCCTGTCTGCATCAGCAAGCGCCCGAGGCCATTGCGGCGCAGCTCCGGCGCCACGTCGATAGTGATGAAGTGACCCACTTTGCGGCCGGATTCGAGCTTCCAATCGACCACGCAGAAGCCCGCAACCTTGCCTCCGGCTTCGGCGACCGTCGTGGTGCTGCGCGGATGGCGCACAAAATATTGCAGCTCCGCGCGGGTGTAGGCAATTTGCGGCGGAAAGCAGCGCGCGTCCAGCAGCAGAAGCTCAGGGAGGTCCTTCGCTTCAAACGGACGCAGCTGGACCTGCGAGAGGTCTACAACGTCGTTTCTGTCAGCGCCGGGAAACAAGCTGTCTGCTTTGCGGTCATTCGTAACGAAGAAGCTACGCCAGGTGGATTCGCGCTCTCACCGTGGCGCGCAATTTGTTATTGAGCCCCGCCAATGCCCTGCTTTGCAACAGCAGCGGCAACCTGCTTTGCCGGGCTGGCCTGCGGCTGCACCACAACGCCGTTGTACAGCGATGCTGCCAGTAGACGGCCATCGTTGGAACGGACACCGCGCACGTGCCAGCCTGCGTCCCACCACTTCCAACTCTTGTCCGTCTCATTCACGGCCATGACCCAGGTGGAGCTCCACGAGGTAATGACCAGCCGCTTCAGATCGCTCTCGTATTCGATGCCGTTGATGTCTGAAATCGGCAGCGTGGACATGAACGTCCAGTTCGCGCCACTGTCTGTGCTGTAATACACACCCTCGCGGCCACCGAGCCACATGCTTCCACCCGGCGTGATAGTGCTGGTGCGTATCGAGGTGAGCTTGCCGGGCAGAGACTCAGGCTGCCAGCTCTTGCCTCCGTCCTGTGAGACGGCGATACCGGTGCGGCGGGTCACCAGCACCACCGGGCCCATCGAGTGCACGCTCGAATAATCGGTCTGCCCCAGTACCGGTCCGCCCGTCCATACCTTCCCCTGATCGGCGCTCTGGAATATGCCTGCCGAGGTCGCCGCGTACCAGGTGCTGCGAGTCAGATCGAGTTCGTTGACCCGTCCGTTGATCTCGCCGGCTGGCTTTGCCACGGTTTCGGTCGTCTTCACGCGCTTGCCTTTGCGCCGCGCGTAGGTTGTCTTCTCTTCCATCTGAACCACATGGCCTGCGGGCTGCCAGCGGCCATCCTGCCACACGAATATGCCGTGGCTGGTTCCGGCAAGCAACGTGCCCTCCGGACTCTCCCCGAGACTGAAGACGTCGCGCCCATCCAGACCCTGGCTCTGCTGCTGCCAGCTCTTGCCGTCATCTCCTGAAGTGAAGACACCGCCATACATCTTGTCATTCACCACGCCGGCGTATAGGCGGTGCGGATCCTTGACGTCCTGCGCCAGGGCAACGACCTGACGCTGCGAAAAACCACGGTTGGAGTCGGCGAAACTGACCGCCTCATCGTTGCTCATGAGGACGCCGCTGCGATCCGTGGCCAGCAGTACATGCCTGTGATCCTTCGGATCGACGTAAACGTCATTGATGATCACGTCCGGCCCTGTCAGGCGCGTCCAGTTGGTGCCCGCCGAGGAGGTGCGATACAGCCCTTCCGTCGTTCCGGCATAGACCATGGAGTGATCGACCGGATCCTGCATCAGCACGCGGGTGCGGCGTGCCGTGGAGGGAATGCCCTGGATCTTGTGGTAGAGTTCGCCGCCGTTCTCGCTCTTGTAGATGCCGGAGCAGGCGCTGGTATAGACGGTCAGTGGGCTTGTGGGGTCAATGATGATGGAGAAGACATCCGAATCGTCGATGAGCCCCTCTTTAATGTTGTGCCAATTGGCGCCGCCGTCCGTGGTCTTCCACGGAAGGTGCCAGGTGCCGGCATAGATCGTCTTCGGATCCTTGGGGTCGATGGCAATGGATTCGACCTCATGGAGTTCCGCGCTGTTCGTCGGGCTTATCTGGTCCCAGTGCATGCCGCCATCTTCGCTGCGGAAGACGCCCTTGAGCGTTCCGACTACGAGCATCTTTGGATTGGAAGCGGACTGCGCGAGCGCTCGAATGGACTGTCCGTCCATGGCCGGAACTTTAATCCAGGTCTTTCCTGCGTTATGGCTGATGAAAAGACCGCCATCGGGATGATCGACGACCCAGGCCGCGGCATAGATCGTCTTTGGATCGGCTTCATCGACGACGGTATTGTCCAGGATCAGATCGTCTTTAGACGAAAGCTTGGTGAGCCGCTTCCAGGAGGTGCCGCCGTCATGGCTCTCATAGAGCCAGCTATTGGTGGTGCCTAGATACAAATGCCTGCTGTCCGTAGGATCCGCGGCGAAGCTGCGCGCATCTCCTCCGTCCGGGCCCACGGGAACCCACGCCGTGGCCGCGGGATTCGCATTGGTTGCCACCTGCGGCGGCAGACCAAAAAGCGGAAGAGACGAGGCAGAGAGCAGGAGGAGAGATGCGAGACAGCGATTCATCGGACGGAACTACCTCTTGAGGAAAACTCGGGGCATTTTCGCTTCCAGTGCATGCAGAACAACGAGACTCATTGTGGCTTTTCCGTTAAGAAAAACCACACCTCGCGATTCTCTGCTGTATCCACCTAGAAGTGAAAATGCTCTATTAGTGCAAGAGTAACGGGCATAGGCAGGGCTGGCAATCACCCGAAGGGGGCCCGTACCAATCTGAGCATCGGCCTGATGACCCTGCTCGAGACGATGGTCTGCAGCAAGAAAAAAGGGCTGACCGGTTGTCCGGTCAGCCCTTTTGGTGCGGAGAGTCAACTACTGCTGAGCAGCGGCAGCAGCAGCCTTCTTGGCCTTGCGGCGTGCACGGTGAGCGGCATGGGCAGCGCGGGTTTGTGGCCGCACGCTGTCCTCGTTCACCTGGGTCGTGCCCTGCACGTCGTTGTCGAAGCTAGCACCGGACGGAACCAGGTAGTTCTGCACCTGCTTACCGGCTTCGGTACCAGTCCGAACCTGGACACGAGAGGCATCGATGCCCTTCTCCTTGACCAGGTAGTCCTTGGTGTTGACGGCGCGTTGCGCTGCCAGCTTCGGACCCATCTTCTCGTTGGTTGCCGAGTCGCCAACCACAACAGCAGTCGCATCCGACTGACGCTGCAGGTTGAGGGCTACGTCATCCAGGCAGGCCTTGGCTTCGTTGTCGACGCGAGCCGGACGGCGCTTGTCACGATCGAAGTTGATCGAGCAGAGCGTCTGCGTCTTGGGCTGCGGCGGCGGTGGCGGCTGCTCGATGTTGACCGAAGTCGTGGTCGAGGCCGTTTGACCCTTGTCGTCGGAGACGTTGCAGGTCACGGTAATCGGACCGGCAGGCGCGCCAGACGTGTTCAGGGTTGCGGTGGTGTTGCTGCCGTTGATCTGGCCAGCAGAGGTGGAGTAGGTGTAGGTCAGCGGACGATTCTGCGGGCTTACGCCTTGTGCGGTAATCGTCGAGCTGTCACCCGGCTTCAGAGTGGTCGGATTCGCCGAGCAGCTGATTGTCGGCGGCTCGAACTGCTTGACCTCGAAGTTCGCGGTGCAATCGGCGAACTGTCCGGCCTTTTGACCCTGTGAAACGTGACCGGTCACGGTATAGCTGCCCGGGTTCAGACCGTTGGTGTCCACATTGCCGGTCGCACTGTCCCCGGTTACCTTGACGCCGTTGTTGCCTGTCCAGGCATACGTAGCGTTCTTTTTAGGGTTCAGGTTGGTCGCGGTGCCGGTAATGGTGATCGGGTCACCCGGATATACCGAAGCCGGGCTCGCAGCGCACTGATAGGTGACCGGCGGAGGCGGCGTGATGCTGCCCATGCGGTAGACGATGCCAGCGCTCAGGCGGACCACATCCAGATTGGCGCGGCCCCCGGTTGGATACGGGTTCTGCGGACCAAAGTTGGCATGGTAGTACTGATAATCCGCCTGGAAGACGCGAATCGCCAGGTGATTGCCCATGAAATTGCTGATCCCGTAGTCCAGACCGCCGCCGGCAGTGAGGGCCGGACCCCAGGTGTAAGGCTGCTTGTAGGGACCGCCAAGCCGAACACCGCCACCCTCGAAGTGCACAAAGGGCGTGATGTCTTCGGTGGGATAACGGAACACGATGCCGCCCGAAGCTACCGTCGCGCCATCGTTATTGCCATCGGGATGGACACTCACCTCGGCCTGAGCACCGACGTAGCGATTGAAGTAGTAGGTGCCGCTTCCAATCGCGCCGTAGTTGATAGCCGAGTAGCTGACCGGACCGGTGACACCGATCGTGGCGCCACCCGGAATGGTGACCGAACCGTGGGGCGCCAGGTACGAATAACCTGCAAAGATATCGATCCGCGAGGCATAAGGAGCCGTCGGAGCGTTACTTACAGGGGCTGGGGCAGCAGGCGCAGCCGCCGGAGCGCTGCTTGACGACTGATCTTGAGTGGGCTGAGGCGGAGTCTGAGTTGCATCCTGAGCATAGAGAGCCGTGGTTCCCAGGCCTACCGCGCAGGTTACGAGCAGAATCCGGCTCAGAGAATGCAACGGACGTAAATGCATGCGTCTATCCTCCGCAACCGTACTGAAAGTCATACAAATCAATTACGAGTGGCACTTGAGTGATCCATCATACCCCAGAACACTCTCGCCACCCGGAAGACAACGAGCAGGCAGCGCAAGGAAAGCTACCATAACGTTGCCTAGATTAGTGCACATTTTAGTAGGTGAGTTGCCTAGAATTTTCAATAGCTTATCCCGAGCATCACTAGAGTAACCCATTGCCTGACTGCCAACTCATCGCTACAAAAATGGTGCACCCGTCCAGGACAAATCCTGGACTGCACCATCCTAATGGCAGATTCCTCCAATTCAAGTACTATTTCGCCTGAAGTTGAGGGTATTTAGCTGAGATTGAGGGTTCGTTTCAGGCTGCCGCGCTCTCGCATGATCTTTTCCTGCAAAAGCGTGATGGCATAAATGAGCTGCTCCGGCCGTGGCGGACATCCAGGAACATACACGTCGACAGGAATGATCTGATTGACCCCCTGCAGTATCGCGTAGTTGTTGAAAACACCGCCGGACGTCGCGCAGGCACCCATCGAAATGACCCACTTGGGTTCGGGCATCTGCTCCCAGAGCCGGCGGATAACCGGCGCCATTTTTTGTGAGACGCGGCCCGCGATCACCATGAGATCCGACTGACGCGGCGAGGGACGAAATACCTCCGCGCCAAAGCGCGCCACGTCGAAACGCGACGCCCCCATCGACATCATCTCGATCGCGCAACATGCGAGACCGAAGGTCATGGGCCACACCGAGCTCTTGCGAATCCAATTCACCGCAAAGTCCAGCGAGGTAAGGATGATGCCCTCCGGCGACTCTTCGCCGAAGTTGGCCTCCTGCACCTTCATCTGGTTCTTGGCGCTGCTCTCGAGTGAGCCAAAGAGGTAGCGGTCGCGGGGCTCGGCTGTGCTCATAAAGCGAGTATAAACCTCAGGCGATTGCGCAACCGATCAGTGAGAGGGCTTGGCTCCTGCTCCAGGCGCCGCAGAGTTCGGAGCAGGCGTAGCGGTGTTGGGAGGCGTAGCGGTGTTCGGTGTATTGTTCAGCACGATCACCTGGTCCGGCCTTGTGTAACGCAGCCGCGTGTGCGCCTCGAACTCGATCGCATCGGGATCGGTCTTCAGGTGTTCGACATGCGCCTTCAGGCGGCTGTTCTCCACCTTTATCTTTTCCAGCTGCTGCGCCAGGACGCGGTCTTCGTTGCGTTTGGCCCGATACGCCACGACGCCGTTCGCACCAAACAAAGCGTGATAGCCGAGCAGACCGGCAACGACGACTGCAAATACGGTGGCAATGCGGCGGCGCTGCGCGTACGCCGCAGTCGCGACCATGAAGCGCCGCGCCAGCCTGCCCGTCTGCGTATGTGGACGCGTAGGTGCCGCGTTCATCCCTGCTCGTTCCACGCCTGTTGCATCCTTCCTTCCGGGATCTCCCTGCTACTGAAGAACCCAGTCTTTTGCAGCCTGCGTCAACGTTGCGCTTTCGCGCTCATCGCGCGCCTCGGTATAAGCGCGCACCACAGGCTCCGTGCCGGAGAGGCGATAGCAGACCCACGAGCCATCCTCGAAGATCAGCTTCAGGCCATCGGTGCGCACCACCTGCTTCACCTTCAGCCCCGCAAGCTCCGTCGGATCTTTCCTCACCTTCTCAGTGAACTTGTGCTTCACCTCGTCGGTCAAGCGGAAGTTCTCGCGCACGGGATAGAAGGAACCATATTTGCCAAACAGCTCCTTGAGCTGATCGCCGATGCTGCGGCCGCGGCGCGCCACCATCTCCGCCATCAGCAGGCCGGCAATCACGCCATCCTTCTCCGGCACGTGGCCGCGAATGGTGAGCCCGGCGCTCTCCTCGCCGCCGATTGCGATCTCGTCCTTGATGATCAGCTCGCCGATGTACTTGAATCCCACCGGCGTCTCATAGAGCTGAACCTTTTGCTTCTCTGCGATCGCATTGATCAGATTGGTGGTGGCGACGGACTTTGCGACGCCATTTTTCCAGCCGCGCGTCTCGATCAGATATTCGAAGAGCAGCGCGATCACATAGTTCGGCTGGATGAAGGTGCCGTCGGCGTCGAGGATGCCGAAGCGGTCCGCATCGCCATCGGTGGCGACGCCGATATGAGCTCCAACTTCCTTCATTTTTTTCTTCGCATCACCCAACAGGTGATCGTCCGGCTCCGGCGCATGACCGCCGAAGAGCACATCGCGGTAGTCGTGCACGCAATGCACGTCGATGCCGTGATCGCGCAGGATCTGCGATGTATACCCTCGCGCCGCGCCCCAGAAGGGATCGAAGACGATCTTGATCTTCGCTGCCTGGATCGCCTTGAAATCCACCAGCTCGCCCAGACGCTTCAGATACTCCGGCTTCACATCCAGCTGCTGCACCTTCTCGACCGGCTTTGCCTGCGCGACCGGTGCATCGCCTAACGCGCGAATCGCGGCTTCGATCTGGCCGGTTGTCTCGGGAAGCGCCGGTGCGCCGTCGGGCGTGGAGAACTTGATGCCGTTGTATTCGGGCGGATTGTGCGACGCCGTAAAGTTGATGCCGCCGCTCGCCTTCTGCTGGTGAATGGCATAGGCGATCGCCGGCGTCGGAGCAGGTTCCGGAATGACGACCGGCGTCACCCCGTGCTGGGCCAGCAGGCGCGCCGCCTCATCCACAAACATCTCGCCGAGAAAGCGCGGATCGCGTCCCACCAGCACGCGGTGGCTGCCTGGCTGGCTGGCGACGTAGCTGGCGATGCCGGTCACGGCACGGCGAATGTTGGCCAGCGTAAACTCCTCCGCAACGATGGCTCGCCAGCCCGAGGTTCCGAACTTGATCTCTGTGGCCATATCTCTCCTGTCTTTCCGCTCCGCGGCAACACACTCGCGCCGTGTAGCTCCGTCTCTACTAGTACTCTCGCATGGGATGCGGCCCGCCGAGGATTGTATGGCAGAGCGCGCATCTCTCGCACACCTCTCTCTGCCCGGGGCATGATATGACCAACACCCGCCTGATTCTCGTCACCACTTCGCCGCGTGCCGAAGCCAAGCGCATTGCGCATGCGCTGGTCGAGGAGCGGCTCGCCGCATGCGTCAATCTGATCGGCGGAGTGCACTCCGTCTATCGATGGAAGGACGCGGTAGAGACCGCCGACGAGGTGCTGCTGCTGATCAAGACGCAGCAGGAGATGGTTGAGGCCGTCCGCACCCGGGTTCACGAGCTGCACAGCTATGAGGTGCCGGAGTTCCTGGTGCTGGATGTTGCGGACGGCAGCAGCGCATACCTGGACTGGATCGCGTCCTCCGTCGCGGAACGGCGTCCCTGACGGTTTTGTTATTCTGACAACGCGCCGGCAGGAATCGGCTCCTTACGCATGTACTGGTTGTTTGCTGTCTTCGTTCTGAGTCTGTGCGCGTTGCTATGGGCAGCCGTCTCCGTGGCCCGGCACATCCGTCGCGATCGGGCAGAGCTGCCTGCGGAGACTGCCGCTGCCGACGAGACGGAAATTAAGAGGGACGGCCTCTGAGCCAGAAGCTGGCTGGAGTGGAGATCAGGAGAAAGAAACAATGATGCAGCAGACAGCACTGGCACAGGATCGAAATCTACTCGCCAGCAGTTCACGGCGGTTTGCACTCGTGGTCGGCGCCACCGCCTTCGTTGCTCTGTGCGCGCATATCTCCATCCCCCTCGGCTTCACTCCGGTTCCCATCACGCTGCAGCCCTTCGCCGTGCTCCTTCTGGGCTTGTTAATGACGCCGCGGGACAGCTTTTCGGCGCTGGCGGTATATCTGATGGCGGGCGCAACCGGAATGCCGGTCTTCAGCCCGCATGGACTGGGTGGCCTCGCCCAACTCTTCGGCCCTACCGGTGGCTACCTGCTGGCCGCGCCGTTCGCCGCGGCTATCGCCGGCCTGCTCTATCGCGCCGCGAAACAGCGCGCATGGGCAGCTTTTGCCGGCGCTGCGATCGGCGATCTGCTTCTGCTCACCACCGGCGCACTCTGGCTCGAAGCTCTGACGCACACCAGTCTTTCGTCGCTGCTGAGCGTATCGGTTGTCCCCTTCCTGGCCAGCGACGCGGCCAAGGTCGCCGCCGCCGCAGCGTGCGCCTTGATCTTCCGTTCCTTCACTACCCGCACCTCTTCCCCGGCACAGCAGAACTAAACGCATCAGAAATAACGCAGCACGGGCCGCACGATCAGCCCCGCATCGAAAGGAACCACGCAGCGTGAGCAGCACCCCCCAGTTGGAACACACCCAGAGCGGTGTCCGCGAAATCAAAATCGCGCACTCACCGGACTCCGATGACGCATTCATGTTCTACGGCCTCGCCACCAACAAGGTGCGGGTGCCGGGACTGAAGTTCACCCACACGCTCACGGATATCGAGACGCTGAACCAGAAGGCGATCCACGAGGCCTACTACGACGTCACCGCGATCTCCTTCCACGCCTATCCCTACCTGCAGGACAACTACACCCTGATGGCGTGCGGCGGCAGCGTGGGCGAAGGCTATGGGCCGATGATCGTCGCGAGCAAACACTTCTCGCTGGATGAAATCAAGAACGTGCGCATCGCGATTCCCGGCGAGCTCACGACAGCCGCGCTCTCGCTCAAGCTCTTCGCGCCCCATATTCAAACAACACTCGTTCCCTTCGACCAGATCATCCCGCAGGTCCTTGCGGGCAAGCACGAAGCGGGCCTGATCATTCATGAAGGACAGCTCACCTATTCCGCGAGCGGTCTCTTCAAGGTGCTCGATCTGGGCCAGTGGTGGCGCGAGGAGACCGGGCTGCCGCTGCCCTTGGGCGGCAACGCGATCCGGCGCAGCCTGGGCGACGAGACCATGCGCGTGATCACGAAGGCGCTGCGTGAGAGCATCCAGCACGCGCTCGATCATCGCGAAGAGGCGCTGGCCTACGCCATGCAGTTTGCGCGCGACCTCGACGCGCAACTCGCGAACCGCTTTGTGAGCATGTACGTCAACGAGCGCACCCTCAACTACGGCGAAGACGGCCGCGAAGCGATCCGCAAACTGCTGGAGCTCGGCCACGAGCGCGGCATCATCCCGCATCCAGTAAAGGTCGACTTCGTCGGCTGAGAGCACTTCCAACGCAATGCGAGAGGCGGCCATTTCGGCCGCCTCTTTTGCTTGTTACACTTCTACGGGGCCGCGAGGGGCTGGGCCCTCCCGTACACAGACCGGATGGTGTCGCGCGAGTCGGGCAAGGCAATTGATTCCGGTGTAGCAACCCGGCAACGGGTATCAGCCCCATATTCCCTAGTCGTCGTCATCCTTGTGATGCTTCACCGGAACCAGCAGAGCGGCCGGCACCGGGGCATCGCCCTTCGCATCCTTCCACAAAATCACATTCAGCTTTTGCGGATCGGCGCGATCCTCATGGCGAAAATCCATCTTGCCCGACTCCTTCGCGCCCGGTGCCGATGGCTTGTTTGCCGTGTAGATCAGGCCGTTGTCGCGATTCGAGTAGTCGGCATCGAAGGGCGGCTGATCGCCCATACCTGCGAAGACCGTCGCAATGGGCGGCGCAAACGCATCATTGTTGTTCATCGGCGGCAGGTCCAGCAGATCTTCCATGGTGCGCACCATGCTGACGGTCGTGTAGAAGCGGTCATCCACCAGCGGCGTCGCCTGCCGCGGCGCGTACTTGCTGATGATGAGTGCCGTGCTGCGATGCGCATCGACATGGTCCGCGCCGTTCTGCGCATCGTCTTCCAGAATGAAGAACGCCGTGTCATTCCAGTAAGGGCTGTGCGAGACCGCCTCCACCGCGCGGCCAACGGCAAGATCGTTATCCGCCACCGACGCACTTGGCGTCGGCATGCCCACCCGGGTACCTGCGGTGTGATCGTTGGGGAGGCGCAGCATCACGAAGTTCGGCATTTCGTCGCGTCCACTGTTACGTTCAGCGACCCATCTCTTGAAGAAGGTATCGAACTCCTCGAAGCGCATCTGATCCGGAAACGCTAGTTGAAAGTCCGGATAGAGCAGATCGAAATGCCCCACCAGCTCCGGCTTGGTGGCCACATTCTGTGCGATCAGCGGAATCGCCCACGGATACTTGCTCCTGCCGCCGCCGTAATTCGAGGGCACCTCGGCTCCTGGCCGAATGGACGGGGTCGCGCACTGTTCTTGCTCCGGTTCGGGCGTGCCTTCGGTTGGACTCTGCCGGGGCAATGCTTCGTCACCGCCGCAGAAGTGCGTTGCGATGTACTCGGCAAAGTGGAAATACGTTTTGTGGTGCCGCGCGAGATTGGTCCACAGGTAGCTGCTCTCCGGCTCGTTTACGTCAGGAATCTTCTCCGTCAGCGGAAGACCGTTCTCCACCACGCCTTCGTAATCGTAGACGCGTTCCCTGCCGCGATATGACTGCTGCCAGGTCTTTTCCGTGTAGTCGCTCGATATCGCAGCCGTAGACCAGACGTGACCGTCGCCCGACACCTCGCCCGAGTCGTAAAAATTGTCGAGGATGCCGAACTGCTCCGCCAGCTTGTGCTGGTTCGGTGTGATGCTGCGACCATACATGGTCAGGCTGGGGTCGTTGTTGCCGGCCGGCAGGTCGCCGAAGATCTGATCGTAGGTGCGGTTTTCCTTGATGATGTAAATCACGTGGCGGATCGGATTGTTGCCGTCGTGAAACTGGATGTGCACCGCCGCTGCATTCTGCATGTTGCTGGCGACAGTCTGGCGGGTGAGTTCACCCAGATGCGCGTCAAGCTGCGCCAGATCGACCGCCGCTACCGAGCCATAGAGCAGTGTGGCGATGTAGGTGGATTGCCCATGAAGGTGAGGCGCACTGACAACGCGCCGCTGCGGCATTCCGTTCGGACCAGTTCCCTTGCCCTTGCCGGTAGCAATGTAGAGATGCCCTGAGTCAATGGCAAGTCCGGTAGGCAGCCATTCGGTGGGCACGAATCCATCGGCCTGCTTTGGCTTGCCTGGGTGCAGACCGTCCGTGCGAAAGATTGCAACGGAATCCGTTCCCGCATTCGCGACGTAGAGATGCCGGCCATCCTGGGTGAGCGCCAGCGCATTCGGCTCGCCGCCGAAATATGTCTGACCAGGCAGCCGCGTATCCAAAATGCCAGCCAGCTTCAATCCGTTTGCCGTGTACCGCGACGGCCGCCACAGCATCGCGGTTCGCGAGCGCAACGTAGAGCGTCTTCTGATTCGACGACAGCGCCAGCGCGGTGGGATGCGAACTGGGCGAGGTCGGGTCCGGCGGCGGCAGCAGGGGCAGCGTACCGAGGATCTTGCCGGAAGTCAGATCCAGCTCGGCGATAGCTGACCCGTTCCACAACGCCACAAAACCGCGCCTGCCGTCGCGCGTCGCGGCAACCGCGATGGGATAGGCGGACGGCACCACGGCACCCGTCGACAGGTCGAAGCGATGACGCACTGCGCCGCTGGCCGCGTCGATCAGCAGAACATCGTCGGAAAGCACATCGGCCACCAGCAGTTGCTCCGCGCCACCCGTTCCCTTCACCACCGCCAGTCCCGCCGGGGCTGGAATTGCTTTGCCCGCCGGTACCGGCGCATCGAGATGGTTCTGCATACGGCCCTCGGCCAGCGTCTGCAACGGAATGGAGATCAGCCGCTCGGGAACCACGCCTCCGGCATCGACGCGATAGACCGCGATGGCGTTTCCCGTCTGACGAGGCTTGCTTGGCACCGGGGCGGAGAGCGAATCAAACGATGCGTAGAGGTGTGTGCCATCGCCGCTGAAAGCGAGCCCCTGATACAACGTTTGGGGCATGCCGGGAGCGGTACGCGCCTCCGGATAGTCCGTCACTTTGCCTGTAGCTTGTATCCAGCACTGCGATGGACTGCTGATACTTCGACTCATAGGTGCCATAGCCCGCGTTCAGCAATGCCAGGTAGCGGCCATCGGGTGAAGCCGCAATCGCCATCGGCAGGCTGTTCGTGCGCTGCGGCGTGCCCGGCACCGGCATCAATTGCTTGCTCGTCGGCAGATCGATGGCTGTCTGCTGTGCACCAGCGCAGGTAACCGCCATTGCCAGTGCCGTCACTCCACATGAAAGAGCGGCACAGATGCCGTACTTCATCCCGTAAACTCCTGTCCCTGCTGTCTGTACCCTTACCAGCGTACCGCGATTACAAAACTGTTACGGTGGCCGCCGGGTGAGCCTGTTAGCGTCAAGAAAGAACATCCCACAGCTCTTCAAAGGTTCCCCGACATGCTGGTAGAAACCCCCCTGGACGAAACCGTAGCCACCATCACCCCCGCGTCGCCGCCGGCCGCTGCCGCCCGCACGCGCAGCAAAAAAGAGGACGTGCCGGTACTGGGCAAGGCAGGCCAGAACTTCGGCCGCAACTGGGTGACGACGCTCTTCATGCTGGCCTTCCACATCGGAGCCGTGGCTGCGCTCTTCTTCTTCACCTGGACGGGACTCATCGCCGCGATCATTCTTTATGTCCTTGCGATCAACGTGGGCATCGGCATGTGCTATCACCGCCTGCTGACGCATCGCGGATACAAAGTTCCAAAGTGGCTGGAATATGCCATGACGGCCTGCGCCACGCTCTCGCTGGAGGGTGGACCGATCTTCTGGGTGGCCACGCATCGTGTCCATCATCAGCTCAGCGATCACGAAGGCGACCCGCATACACCGCACGACGGTGGCTGGTGGGCGCACGTCGATTGGATCCTGAAGGGTGACGCGCTCCATCACGAAACGGCGCTGCTCTCCCGCTACGCCCCGGATCTGGCTAAGGACCCTGTCCATCGCATGCTCAGCCGCTACCACTGGGTTCCGCTGGTTGTCGTCGGCTTGGCGCTGCTCGCCATCGGCGGCTGGCCCTGCGTCCTGTGGGGCATCTTCCTGCGCGTGACGATTGGCCTGCATTCCACCTGGCTGGTGAACTCCGCCACGCATATGTGGGGCTCGCGCCGCTTTGAAACGCGCGACGAATCGCGCAACCTGTGGTGGGTCGCCCTGCTGACCGGCGGCGAAGGATGGCACAACAACCATCACGCGCATCCGGTCTCCGCTCGTCATGGGCTGGCCTGGTATGAACTCGATCCCAACTACTACGGCATCTGGCTCTTGAAGAAGCTTGGCCTGGCGAAGCAGGTGAGGATCGCGCAGTACGATCCCGCAAATCCGCGCCCTGCCGGCGTTGCCTGATACACCATCTCCGCACCTCATAGCGGCGTCCCAGTGGCGCCGCTAGAGCGGTTTCCCGCCCGATCCCTGCCAGCGACACTTACTTGTGCGCGGCTTTTCCGTTAAGAAAAGCCGCACTGAGAGAAATTAAATGGCCACAATCTAGCGGGAAATCGCTTCTATACTTTTTTAAGCCACCGGCTCACACTCAATCTCTATGCGGATCACGCGGCGCGGTCGGGCGATGTTCTTCTTCATCGCGCTTGGTGTCTGCCTTGTCGGCGTCGCCGTCGCGCTCCAGCTCGGCTGGATCATCCTCAATTGGCGACGGTTTGAGTGGGTGATCATCGGCATTCCGTTTTTCGTCCTGCTGATTGCCGGACTCATCCTCAATACGATATTTCTGGTGCGCGAAGTCCGCCGCAACGAGCAGCAGGACAGCTTCCTGAACGCCGTGACGCATGAGCTGAAAACGCCCATCACCTCGATCCGGCTCTATCTCGACACCATGCGCCGGCGCGATGTCACCCGCGAACAGCAACAGGAGTTCTTCGCCGTGATGAGCGAGGATACTGATCGCCTGATGGCGACCGTGGAGCAGGTGCTGAAAGCTGGTGAGCTTGGCCAGCGCGTGCGCAGCCAGGTCCGTGAACGCGTGGACATGGATCAACTGGTCAAGGAAGCAGTCAATACGGCAATGACGCGCTATCACCTCCCCGCCGATGCGATTCAGGTCGACCGCAGAGAGCTGCAGCCAGGCTCCAGCTTCGCCGTTGCCGGCAATCCCGAGGACCTGCGCACGGCGGTGCTGAACATCATCGACAACGCGGTGAAATACTCTCCCGACGGCGCGCATCTCACCGTCGTGCTTTCGGTCGAGAGCGATGCCTGGGTGATGGTCAGCGTTGCGGATCAGGGCCTCGGCATCCCGCAGCCGCAGCTCAAACTCATCTTCCGTCGTTTTTACCGCGTGCCGAACCGCACCATTCTGCGCGTCAAAGGCACCGGACTTGGCCTCTTCCTGGTGCGCTCCATCGCGCGGCAGCATGGCGGCGATGCCTTTGCCGAGAGCGCCGGTGAGGGACACGGCTCGACCATCCATCTGCAACTGCCCCGCATCCTCACGCCCGGCCGCACCGCGGAAGGCGGGGCCACAGTATGAGCACCGCGGCGCATGTCCTCATCGTGGAAGACGAGGAGCACCTGGCCCAGGGCCTGAAGTTCAACCTGGAAGCCGAAGGCTACCGGGCCAGCATCGTGGGCGATGGAGAAACGGCGCTCGAGATCGCGGGCGCACCCGATGCCGACATCGATGTCATCCTGCTCGACGTGATGCTGCCCGGCTGCGACGGCTTCTCCGTGGTGGAACAGTTGCGCGAGCGCGATGACCGCACCCCGGTTCTCATGCTGACGGCGCGCGGCCGGCCTGAAGATGTGCTGCGCGGATTCGCCGCAGGCGCGGATGATTACCTGCCCAAGCCCTTCGACCTATCGATCCTGCTGGCACGTCTGCACAGCCTGTTGCGGCGATGGGCATGGCAGCGGCGCGAGTCCGATGCGGCCGCGCCGGGGGAGACCGAAGAGCCTTACACCTTTGCCGGACGCACCATCGACTTCGCTGCGCTCGAGCTGCGCGTCTCTGACCCCAACAACAAAGAGGGCGGCCGCAGCATTCGTCTCACCGTCATGGAAACCGAGCTGCTGCGCTATCTGGTACGCCACCAGGGGCGCAACATTCCACGCAAAGAGCTGCTGGAACAGGTGTGGCGCATGCGCGAGGACACAGACACCCGCGCCATCGACAATTTCATCGTGCGCCTGCGCCGCCATATCGCGGATGATCCGGCGAATCCGGTCTTTCTCAAGACCGTGCGCGGCATCGGCTACCGCTTCGAGCCCCAGGGCAGCGAACCCCAGAAAACCTCGCCTGCCCCGGACTGAGGATTTGCATCCGGAGCCCAAATCCCGCATCCTACGCATATAGGGGGTGGGGGTATATGACCGAAGTCGTTTTTCAGATTGAGGGCATGCACTGCGGCGCATGTGTGCAGCGCGTGACGCGCGCGCTGAACCAGGTGCCGGGCACGCAGGTCGACGAGGTGCGGGTCGGCGCTGCCCGAATCCACACGGATGCGCAGGCGCCGGAGGGATATCTCGCCGCCATCCGTAAAGCCGGCTTTGAGGCGCATCTTGTCGAATAGTGCATTCACTTCGGAAGCGCCGCATCCGGCAGCAGCCGAATCGGCCTCAGAGACAACCCCGGGCGCAGCTGTGGAGACGATCGTCCTGCCCATCCACGGCATGACCTGCGCGGCCTGCCAGGCGCATGTGGAACGCTCGCTGCGCGCAGCCCCCGGCGTGCTGGATGCAACGGTGAATCTGCTGGCGCACTCCGCGCGTGTGATGTACGAGCCGATGCTCTCCTCGCCGCGGGAGTTGGTGGCCGTCGTCGGCGAATCGGGTTATGAGGCAAACCTGCCCCGGCAAGCTGGCGCCAGCGCATCGCAGAGCAACGACCAGATTGCGCCCGCCAAAGATCGCCGGCTCCTCGCGACAGCACTGCTAACCATCGCAGCAGCCGTTGCCGTCATGCTGCTGAGCATGCATCCGATGGCGCATGGCAGCGGACTTGCCATCGCGCTCGGTCCAGTCACTCTAGGTATCGTCACGCTGCTCGGCATGGTCACCGCCGGAGCACCCGTCTATCAGCGCGCCTGGCGCGCAGCACGCCACGGCAGCACCAACATGCACACGCTGGTTGCCCTGGGCACGCTCGCGGCCTTCGGCTACTCGGCAGTGGCTACGTTCTCGCCTGAACTGCTCACGCGCCATCACATCCGGCCCGATCTCTACTACGACTCGGTGCTCTTCATCCTCGGATTTCTGTTGCTCGGCAACTGGCTGGAGACGCGCGCACGCAAGCGCGCACTGAATGCAGTCCGCACCCTGGCGGAGCTCGAGCCGGCGCAGGCGCACATCCTCAAAGACGGCCGCGAACTGAGCGTGCCTACGGCCACCGTTCTCCCGGATGACGTCGTTGTCCTGCGGCCTGGAGAGCGCGTCCCGGTCGATGGCATCGTGCTGCGCGGCTCCACCAGCGTCGACGAGTCACTGCTGACCGGCGAATCGCAGCCGGTTGCAAAATCCGCCGGAGACACCCTCATCGCCGGTTCGCTGAACTACGACGGCGCGCTCGAATACGGCGCCACCGCGGTTGGCACAGAGAGCCGCCTGGGCCAGATCCTGCGGCTCGTCGAACAGGCGCAGTCCTCACGCGCACCCATGCAGCAGCTCGCAGACCGCGTCAGCGCCATCTTCGTGCCAGCCATCATCGCTCTGGCCATCGCCACGTTCATCGCCTGGTCGTTCTTCGATCTCAGCCGCGCCTTTGCCATCGCCGTCGCTGTACTGGTAGTGGCGTGCCCCTGCGCGATGGGCCTGGCGGTGCCCGCCGCATTGACCGTCGCCATTGGACGCGGCGCGCAGCTCGGCGTCCTCTTCAAGGGTGGCGAAGCACTGGAGCGGCTGGCCCACGTGGATACGGTGCTGCTCGACAAGACCGGCACGCTCACCGAGGGCAAGCCCAGCGTGGTCGCCGTGCTGCCGGCGGATGGATGGACGGAAGACCGGCTGGTACAACTGGCGGCGTCCGCAGAACAACGTTCCGAGCATCCGCTCGCCCGCGCCGTGCTTCACGCCGCTGCGGCGCGCGGACTCACGCTTCTGCCCATCGCGGCATTTCAGGCCGCACCGGGCATGGGTTTAGAGGCCACCGTCGAGAACACAGATGTTCTAGCCGGCAACGCGCGCCTCTTCGAGCAGCATGGCATCGCTCTACCCGATCTTCCCACAGAGCCTGGCGCAACCGCGCTGCACATCGCGCAAGCGGGCGCATACGCGGGCACGCTGATCTGCCGCGACACACTCCGCGAAGACGCGGTCAGCGCTCTGCGCGCGCTCGACGCGATGCGTCTGCACGTGATCATGCTGACCGGCGACGCCGCCGCCGCCGCGCAACCGCTGGCAGACGCTCTTGGCATTCGCACGGTCTACGCCGGCCTTTCGCCGGAGCAGAAGCTGGAACGGATCCGCGAACTGCAGCAACAGGGAGCGCGGGTACTCATGGTGGGCGACGGCATCAACGATGCGGCCGCTATCGCTCAGGCAGACTCCGGGATCGGTATGGGGACAGGCACCGAGCTTGCGCGCGAGGCAGGCGATGCCATCCTGCTTCACAGCGATCTCGGGGCAATGGTGGCGGCCCTGAAGCTGGCGCGCGCCACCCGCCGCGTGATGAAACAGAACCTGGGCTGGGCCGCGGGCTACAACCTGCTCGCCATACCGCTTGCCGCGGGCGCGCTCTGGGCTGCCTTCGGCATCCTGCTGTCGCCTGCGGTGGCCAGTGCTGCCATGGCGCTCAGCTCTCTGAGTGTGTTGCTGAACAGTCTGCGCCTGCGGCGCTGGAGGCCGTCATGAGCCGGAACGAAACAAAGTCGGCACAGAAGTCATCAACCAAACGTGATGTGGCGCCCGCATGCGAAACCAGCGAAAAGCTGGCCATCGCCGTGGATCCCGATCTGAAAGCCGCGGCAGTTCGCCGCCTGCACCGCATCGCGGGACAAGTCCGCGGCCTGGAAGCCATGGTCGACCAGGAGCGCTACTGCGCAGACATCCTGGTGCAGGTCGCATCCGTGCAAGAGGCATTGCGCGGCGTCAGCCGCCTGCTGATGCGCAATCACCTGGAACACTGCGCCACCATGGCCATCCGCGATGGCGGCGACACGGCCAGCGCCATGTATGACGAGCTGCTCGACCTGGTCTATAGACATGCGCGCTAAGGGCGCACGGAGACATGCGCGCTGGTTCGGTCACCCTCGGATCCATGCGTGAGCGACAACGGAGCGAACTCGACAATACGCGCCAAAGGCGCATCCGCCCGGACGGCCAGTCCCGGCCAGCACCTGTAAACTGGGGGCAGGTCGGCTGACGTGCGCATTCTAAGACGCTACATCCTGAGTGAAGTGATCTCGCACGCCCTCATCGGTGGCGCGCTGTTCACCTTCATTCTCTTCATGCGCCCGCTCACGGACATCCTGGGCGTGATCGTGCGCGAGAGCGCATCGCTGGCCAGCATGGGCGAGATCTTTCTCTTCACCTTGCCCAACACCTTCACCATGACCATCCCTATGGCGGTCCTGGTGGGCGTGCTCCTGGGACTCAGCCGGATGGCTGCGGATAGCGAAATCACCGCGATGCGCGCCGCCGGCATCGGCGTGTGGCGGTTCGTCGGCATCGTCTCCCTCGTCGCCATTCTTGGCTGGGGCGTGTCGCTGCTCAATGCTCTCTACCTCGCCCCCAAGGCAGCCGAATCCCTTCTCGAACTCGAGAACGCGCTGAAGACATCCCAGGCCTCTTTTGAGATTCAGCCGCGCGTCTTCTACGAAGACTTCAAGAACTATGTGCTGTACGTGCAGAACGTGCGTGGCTCGGTAGGCGCGTCCCAGTGGCAGCACGTTTTTCTGGTCGACCTCACCAACCCCGCCTCGCCACTCATCATCACCGCCGCCCAGGCCACTGTGGTGAATGGCGGCGAAGGCGAGTTGCGCATGCGGCTTCGCAATGGCACACGCCACGAGTTCGTGAGCGACGACCCGAACCAATACTCCGTCTCCACCTTCTCCGAAGCCGATCTTCCGCTGCAGGTAGGCAATCAGGAAGACACGCACATCAGCCACGCGGACGCGCCTGTGCTGGCTATGTCGACGATGGAGCTTTACCGAAAATCCCAGCACCGCAGGGGAGAGTGGTATCGCATCGAGTTCTACAAGCGCTTCGCCTTTCCCACTTCCTGCCTCGTTCTGATGCTGGTCGGCGTGCCACTCGGGCTCTCTTCTCGCCGCGGCGGCAAGAGCGCCGGCTTTGTGCTCACCATCGCGCTGGTCTTCGTCTATTACTTTCTCTCGCTCACCGGCGTGTCGCTGGCGCGGCAAGGCAAGATCAGTCCTTTCCTGGGCGTCTGGGCAGCCAATATCATCTTTGCTGCTTTTGGCCTGATCCTTCTGCGGCAGCTCGGCCGCGGCGGCACCGCCACGTTTGCATTCAGCTTCAGCGGCCTCCGTGCGGGCAAAGTTCCCCTGCCCCGCCTGCCCATTCTGGATTCGGCACGGCGTCACGAGCGCTCCGGCCGGCGCAGCTTTCCGCTCATCCTGGACGACTACGTGCTGCGCGAATTTGTGTCCACCTTCGCCATGGTGCTGGCCACATTTGTGCTGCTCATGCTGGTCTTCACCTTCTTCGAGCGGCTCGGCGACATCATCCGCAACCGCACCCCCTTGGTGACGGTGGGCGCCTATCTCTTCAACCTCATCCCCAGCATGGTCTACACACTCATGCCGCTGGGCGTACTCGTCGCCGTCCTGGTGACATTTGGGGTGCTGAACCGCTCCAGCGAGCTCACCGCCATGAAGGCGACCGGAATCAGCATCTACCGCGTGATCGTACCGGTGCTGGTGATTGCGGGGATTCTTGCCGTCAGTCTGTTCCTGTTTGACGAAAGCTATCTGCCTGGCGCGAACCGCCGCCAGGAGGCCCTGTTGAGCGTCATCAAGGGCAAGCCCGCGCAGACCTTCCTGCGCCCAGACCAGCAATGGATCTTTGGCGAGCAGGAGCCCGGAAAACCCGGGCGCATCTACTACTACCAGTTCTTCGATCCGGACCACGATCGCTTCGCCAATCTCTCCGTCTTCGAGTTCGATCCCGACACCTTCTCGCTGACCCGGCGCATCTTTGCGGACACCGCACATTGGGACCCGCATCTGAATCAGTGGATCTTTGAAGACGGATGGGACCGGCACTTTCAGGGCGAAGCCATCAGCAGCTACGACCGCTTCTCGATCAGCACATTCGCAAATCTGACCGAACAGCCTTCGTATTTCAAGAAAGAGAACCGGCAGTCATCGGAGATGAGCTTCATCGAGCTCTCGCGCTACATCCACGATCTGCGGCAGAGCGGCTTCGATACCATGCGGCTGCGCGTGCAGCTCGATCACAAGATCGCCTATCCGCTGATCACGCTCATCATGGCCGTGCTCGCGGTGCCGTTTGCACTCTCGATGGGCAAGCGCGGCTCGCTCACCAGCATTGCCGCCGCCATCGGCGTCGCGGTTGCGTACTGGGTCATCGCCGGCACATTCGAGGCCATGGGCAACGTGAACATGCTGCCTGCGTTTCTGGCAGCCTGGTCGCCCGATCTGCTCTTCGGCCTCGCCGGCGGCTATCTGTTGCTGAAGACTCCCACCTAGAGTCCTTCTCAGTGCTGGCGGCATCCATGTTGGTAGGGTAGGAGAGCCTTCCGCCTCGATTGCCCTGACAAGCTAGACCACCGCACCACCGAGCCACTCCCGGAGCTAGACACATGATTCGCTATCGCATCGCAGCACTCACCGTCATCCTCGCCGCGGCGTCTCTTTCGAGCACCTTTGCGCAAAGCGCAACCGGTAAAGTTGCCTCTGCGCAGCGGGAGGTTCTCTTGCAGGCTGACCACTCCTGGAACGGCGTCCCGTACACGCACTACCCCAAGGGCCGTCCTGAGCTCACCATGCTCAAACTGACCATTCCCGCGCATTCTGTCTTGCCGTGGCACACCCACCCATTCCCGAACGCGGGCTATGTGCTTTCAGGAACGCTTACGGTGCACGACAAGGTCAGCGGCAAAACCCGGGTCTTTCATCAGGGAGAGGCATTCGCCGAAACCGTGAACGACGTCCACCGCGGCGAAACCGGGGATGAACCGGTCGTGCTGCTCGTCACCTACTCGGGCACGCCAGGCACGCCGACTTCCATCCCGGTCAAAGGACAGCAGAAGGAATACTAGGCTGGTGAATCGATAATTCTTTCACCAATCGTTCATCCCTGAACGTAGCCCATCCTGTACGTAGTCGAAGATGAAGCGAGAAACTGCCGTTCGTGTGATCGCCCACACAACCATGCGTGAGACGACCAGCGGGAGCGAACCCGGACAACTCGCGCCACTGGCGCGCAATGCCCGGACGGGCAGTCCTATTGATGACGGCCGGTCCTACTTGATCGAGTCCGACTGCGCCTGGGTTGCGCCGGGTAGCGCCACCTGCGGCACCAGCATGTCTTCCTTGCGATAGATCAGGTTGGTCGCGTTCAAGGTCGCCAGCTCGAAGCCGTGTCCGTGCGTGATCGCATCCGTAGGGCAGGCCTCAACACAATATCCGCAGAAGATGCAGCGGTTGTAGTCGATGTTGTAGACCTTCGCGTAGCGCTCGGCGCTGGAGATGCGCTTCTCCTCGGTGTTGTCCGCCGCCTCGATGTAAATGCAGTTCGCGGGGCAGGCCGCCGCACACAGGAAGCAGGCAACGCACTTCTCCAGGCCATTCTCATCGCGCTGCAGCACATGCGCGCCGCGGAAACGGTCCTGAAAGTGCGCGCCGCGATTCGGTCCCGGCCCGTCAGGATAGTTCTCTACCTCGGTCGGCTTGAACATTTCGCCGAAGGTGATCGACATTCCCTTGGCGACGCCGGCAATGTTGCGCACGATAGACATGCCCCTAGTATACGACGCCCCACCGGGTGCCCGCGCAGCTGTCATCCTGAGCAAGGCGAAGGATCTGTAGTTTGTAAGGATCTGCAGTTTGTAACGTCCCCCACAACGTCCAGCGTGAGCGACAACGGAGCGAAACCCAACACCGCGCGCGCCGCCGGCGCGTCCGCCCATGCGGCCAGCACGATATGTCGTGATACGATATATCTATGAAAGACGGGCACTCCTCCGCGGCTGGCCTGCCCTCGTCAGGCCTTATCGAGCGGCTGGCGGAATTTCGCTACCGCCTTCGGACGTTCGTACAGTTCAGCGAGCAGGCAGCGCACGCCGCTGGCCTGCAGCCACAGCAGCATCAGTTGCTGCTGCAGATTGCCGGAGCGCCGGCTGGCGCGGTTCCTACCATCGCCTACGCTGCCGAGCGCCTCGGTCTGCGCCACAACAGCGTGGTTGAACTTGCGAACCGTTCCGTGGAAGAAGGCTTGCTCGAGCGCACCAGCGACGAGGCCGATGCCCGCCGCGTTCTGCTGCGCGTCACGTCCCGGGGCACGCGGCTGCTCCACAAGCTGGCAGCCCACCATCGCAGCGAGCTGGAAGTCATGGGCCCCGCGCTGATCGAGGCGCTCACCCGCATCGAACACTTCGAGCAGGACCACGGTTCAGGCACTCCTGTCGCAGCGCGCAACCTCGTGCGGGGTGCACGATGAAAAGCCACGCCTCGACGCTCCGCGACTTCACCCCGTTGCGCGACTTCAATCCCACGCTGCGCGACTTCAATTTAACCCGGCGCGTCTGGCTTATCTCCGCTCTCGCGATCCTCGTGGGCATCGGCGGCGCCGCCCTGGCCGTCATACTTCTGCGGGCCATCGCGCTTGTCACCAACCTCTTCTACTACCACCGCTGGAGTCTCGCGATGGTCGGCCCTGCCGGCAGCCCGCTCGGATACTGGATGGTGCTCATACCGATCGTCGGCGGCATCATCGTCGGCATCATGGCGCGCTACGGTTCAGACAAGATTCGCGGCCACGGCATTCCCGAAGCGATTGAAGCCATCCTGCTGAACGGCGCGCGCGTCGAGCCGCGCGTTGCCGTGCTCAAACCCATCTCCGCCGCCATCGCCATCGGTACCGGTGGCCCCTTCGGCGCGGAAGGTCCGATCATCATGACCGGCGGCGCCTTCGGTTCGCTGCTGGCGCAATGGGTCAAACTCACGGATGCGGAACGCACCACCCTGCTCGTCGCCGGAGCAGCGGCCGGCATGTCCGCGACCTTCGCTGCGCCATTTGCCGCGGTCCTGCTCGCGGTGGAGCTGCTGCTCTTCGAGTGGCGGCCGCGCTCACTCATTCCTGTTGCCTTCGCCAGCGTCACCGCCGCGGTGTTGCGCGTCATCTGGCTCGGTGCTGGCCCGCTCTTCCCGCTCTCGACAACAGCCATCCCCGGCGGCGTACGATTCGCCCTTCTGGCCGCAGATACTGGGCGTGATCGTCGGCCTCGCCGCTGCCGCACTGAGCCGCATGATGTACGGCTTCGAAGACCTCTTCGGCAAACTCCCCGTTCACTGGATGTGGTGGCCGGCCATCGGCGGCCTCGGCGTCGGCGTCGGCGGCCTGTTCTTCCCCCACGGACTCGGCGTGGGCTATGACAACATCGCCGTCCTGCTCGCAGGACACGCCACGCTCGCCCTGGTCTTCGGCATCATCGTCTTCAAATCGCTGATGTGGGCCTTCTCCCTCGGCTCCGGCACCTCGGGCGGCGTACTGGCTCCGCTGCTCATGATCGGCGCGTCGCTCGGCGCTCTCTCGGCACACCTGCTGCACATGCCGGAAGGTCCGCTCGCACTGCTGGGCATGGGAGCCATGCTCGCCGGCGCGCTCGGCTCTCCGCTCACCGCCATCGTCTTCTCTATCGAACTCACCCACGCATTGCCGGCACTGCTGCCGCTGATCGTCGCCTGCATCGCCGCCTACACCATCACGTCGCTCATCATGCCGCGCTCCATCCTCACGGAAAAGCTGGGCCGCCGCGGGCATCATCTGACACGCGAGTACGGCGTCGATCCCCTGGAGATGGTCAGCGTGGAAGACGCCATGGGAGAAACGATGACCGAGATCGCGGAAGAGCAAGCCCCTGGCCTCACCGAGTTGACGGCCGTCGACACCTTCCCCGTTTGTACCTTTACGGATGAGACCTGCCGCAGCGCGGCCGAGCGCATGGCCACCACCGGCCACATACGGCTCGCGGTGCTCGATCGCGACACAATGCAGCCACGCGGTTATGTCTCACTGCAGGATCTGCTGATCGGCCGCCGCCGCTTCATCCAGCGCGAAGAAGACCGCGAGCGCGTCTTTCGCCTCATGACTGCGCGAACTCCAGAGCATCCCGACCCGGTCGTGACCCGCGAAGATCCGAAAGATCATCCGGTCGAACACGCGGAACGCTAAGAAGAACCTATCGCCACGATTGCCGGGCCTCCAGATCTCGAAGAGATATTGGGACGAAGCCAGGTCACCCAAAAATCAAGAAGTGAGCGACAACGGAGCGAACCCCACAAACCGCGCCGCAGGTGCAATCGCCTCGGACGGCGAGTCCGCGCGCCAAAGGCGCGTCCGCCCGTACGGCCAGTACTTCAACCACCGAGTTTGACTAGCGCGGCCGCGCTGGTCAGCCGGCGCTCCAGGTGCCGCTCCAGCGTCTGCACGGAGAAGCGCCGCAGATCGCGCGCGCGCTCCCGCGGCCACGGCTCGCTCACGAGCGCCGCAGCGGGCGCGTGAAAGATCTGCGCCGCCAGCCGTTGCGACTCCACATTCAGTGTTCCGGAGGCCAGCCGCTTATGGTGCACGCACACCAGCCCATCCGACAGCGCATGAAAATAAGCGGGCGCACCCTCCAGCGCCTCGCCGCACAGCATGCACCGCCGCAGCTCCGGCAGCCAGCCCATCAGCCGCGTGATCCACAGGGCGAAATAGGTCACCGGCATCCACACGCTGCCCGCTTCCGCCGCGTCCAGCACCGAGAGCAGCAAGCGAAAGACTGCGTCATTCGGATCTTGATCCGGCTGGGTCTCTTCGATCACCTCGGAGAAGAAGGCCAGGGCGCACAGCCGCGTGTAATCCACGGCGAGCGACAGCGGCGACCGCACAATCTCGAAGTAGTCCAGCCGCACCAGCTCCTGCCGCGGCTTTTCGACAAAGCTGGCCCGCACATGCGTCATCGGCTCCAGCGCGCCGCCAAAACGCCGCCGGCTCTTCGCCGCCGATTTCGCGACACCCTTCACCTTGCCGAATTCGCGCGTGAAGAGCGCGACAATCTGGTCAGCCTCGCGGATCGGCCAGGTTCGCAGCACAATGGCTTCAGCATTCATTGTCTGCGTATCAAACGCAGCAACGCGCAACCCGAAGGCTGCGCGTTGGCGACAAGCAAGTTCTGTGCCGTTAGCGGCCAAAGTGCGCGGCGTTCTTTTCCGTATACTCAGCCCACTTCTCCGGCAGATCATCGCCCGCGAAGATGGCGGAAACCGGGCAGACCGGCACGCAGGCGCCGCAGTCAATACACTCCACCGGATCGATATAGAGCTGTACTGCCTCGGCATGGTCTGCCTCATCCTTCTTGGGATGGATGCAGTCGACGGGGCAGGCATCGACGCAAGCTGAGTCCTTCGTACCGATGCAGGGTTCTGCAATGATGTAAGCCATGAAGCCGATCTCCAGTGCGTGGGGTCATCTCGATTGTAGCAGGGGAAGCGCGGCATCGCAGCGGCCTTCCGCCAGCAGCGAATCTCAGCCTTCAGACCGCCTTGCGCCGCCGCGCAAACTCGGCCGGCGTAGGCACAGGTTCAATATCCCGCCCGGCAAACATATCCTCGAAAATGTGCTGTAGCTCCGGCAGCAGCAGTCCGTTGGTCGCCAGAACCTCTTTGCTCTCCAGCCGGAACGGGCTGCCCGTCGAAACTGGTCATCTTTCCGCCCGCCTCGGTCACCATCAGCGCGCCCGCCGCCGTGTCCCAGGGATTCAGATTGAACTCCCAGTACGCATCGAAGCGTCCCGCCGCCGTGTACGCCAGGTCCAGCGCCGCAGCACCCGCGCGCCGCACCCCATGCGAACGCAGCGTGAGCTGCTGATAAAAGTGGATGTTCGGATTCTCGTGCCGCTTGTGGCTGGGAAAGCCGGTCGCCAGCAGCGCCTCCTGCAACTGCGCCGTCTTCGACACATGCAGCTTGCCGCCCGTTCAGGTACGCGCCGCTTCCCTTCTCCGCCACAAACAATTCGTTGTGCATCGGCTGATAGATCACGCCCGCGATGATCTCGCCATCCTGGTCCGGCGCCAGCCCCGCCGGCCTGCGCTCCACCCCCAGCGATACGCAGAAGTACGGAAAGCCATGCGCAAAATTCGTCGTGCCATCCAGCGGATCGACATACCAGCGATACTCCGCATCGAGCCGCGCGCGTGTGCCCTCTTCACCGAAGATTCCATGATTCGGAAACGTCTGGTTCAGCTTCTCCACGATCAGTTTTTCGCTGGCGCGATCCGCCTCGGTCACCAGGTCGACATCGCCCTTGTATTCGGTGCGCACGCCGCGCTCGTAGAAGTCATGGATCAGCAGGCCGGCCTCGAGCGCAATGGCCGCTGCCGGTACGGCCAGCCCCAGATTCAGTGAGTCAGGCAATTGGCTAATCACGGCGTGCGTCCCTCGATTCTTCGGCGACACTCTTCGGTGTCCGCCGTCCGTGCTCCGTAATGGTGCGGATCTGCTGCTTGTAAATAAACAGGTTCGGCCGGCCCTCGCGCGTCAGCCGGATCATGCGGTCGTCGAAGTATTCAATCCACCCCGAGACGCTCTCGCCGTCGCGCAGCTTCACCGTCACCGGCACCTGCTTCTCCGAGAGAAAGCGCAGATAGGCAGCTTCTTGTCCGGTATCGCCGGGCGGAGGCGACTTGCGGCTCCGGCGCGATGCGTTTTCACTCACCATGCCGCGATTGTAGCCGAGGCCATCGGAACGCGCCGGGGCTCGAATATGCCAATTCACCCGCCGAAAGCTTGGAATCAAACAAGATCATTCCCTCTGTATCTCGATGCTATGCATCGCACTGGGGTACTTCGAGCGCAGCAACTCCAGGTGGGTTACTCGTTGCCGCGGCCACAGCTCCAGAGCCAAATTTCTCGATCAGCACAGCAGACGGCTTGCTGCAAAGGGCTGATCTGATTGGTAGCAGCCAGGATCACGGAGCGAGCCTTCAACTGCAGGTACTCAAAGCCGCCTGTGTGATTCAGGAGCTCGATGTCCGTCATCATGGTTTTGGTTGATGGAAATGACGAACTGTCGAAACAGCCGTTGCAGGTACGCAAGCACGTCACCTGCGCCATTCTCATCCCGCAGCGTCCATTTCTGAATGCTCTTGTCTTGTCCGAAGTGCTCCGCACGCCACAGCCAGGCGCATGCATAGCACCTCGGAACCTTGCCCGTTGGCTCGCCACAAAATGCCAACCAACACTTTGAACTAGCAGCGACATTCACATAGAAGGTCGTTTCATCCGGTGCTGACCAGCGGCTCTTTTGAAAGTTGATGATCACCCAACATTCAGGTGACTCGAGGACGAAATTCTGGCCGGAAGAACGGAAACCGTATTCCTTGAAAAGAGGCCTCAAGCCCTTGAGCAGATTCTTGAATAGCCTCTCTGTTCCCTTTTCTGTCTTCGCAGACATCGTTCGTAGTCTATCGAGTTCGCTTCCGCCCTTAGACAACTTCAGCGTGCCGCGTTCGCGTAATACCCAGGCCGGTTGCGTACGCTGTACTTCGCGTTATCCGCCACGCTGCTCATCTTCACCGCAATCGATCGGAAGCCGCCCTGCTCCTCCTCCGGCCCGCGTTTGTGCGGATAGTAGCCCAGCAGATACTGCGTGCGCAGGTCGTCCGCAATGCGATGAAAGATCTGATCCAGCGACGACTGGTCGGCATAGTAGGCGCGGCCGCCGGTCTCTTCCGCCAGCGTGATCATCGCGTGCTCCCCGGCAAGATCGCGGCCCGCGCTCGCCGCCACCGGCACGTCGATGATGCTGTAGATCATCACCTCGTCGCGCACCGCCTCATCCAGCGCATCCTGATAGCTCACGCCATTCACCGTGTTGTCGCCGTCCGAGACCACCACCAGCACCCGGCGTCCATGCTCGGGTCGCAGCAGCTGCGAGGACAGCGAAATACTGCTGTAGAACGCCGTGCCGCCCACGCCCGGATGCAATCCCCCCAGGCCGTTCGCAATCTGCTTCGCGTTCCCGGTAAAGCCCGTCACCTCGCGCGTGCCGTCCGCGAAGGCGACCACATCCGCGCGGTCCTGCGAGCGCAGGACATCCTTTGCAAAGCGCACGGCAGCCGACTGCTCCGCCGCAAAATCCTTGTACACACTCCCGCTCAAATCGACCGAGAGCACAATCGCCAGCGGGGCCGAGGTATTCCGCTCAAAGACGGCGATCGTCTGCGCCTTCCCGTTTTCGAAGAGCTGAAAGTCGTCTTTCGTCAACCCGCCGATCGGCGCGCCTGCCTTATCCGTCACGCTGGCGAAGACATTCACCAGCGGTACATCGACATGAAAGGTAGGCTCCTGCTGGGCCACGGCCGCGGTGGCCACCAAAGCCAGAAGCGAAGCGAACGCCAGAGAAGCCGCCAGAGAAACACGGATGCGCCTCATTCTGCCGGACGTCATGCCGTAGGACCGGGCTGCAGCTCTGCCGGAAACGGCTCGCCGTCAGTCCACACCGCGCCATCGGCGAAGTGCTCCTTCTTCCACACCGGCACCGTGCGCTTGAGCGTGTCGATCAGCCAGCGGCAGGCATCGAATGCCGCTGCGCGATGCGCCGAAGTCACAACGATCACGATGCTGCTCTCGCCGATCTCCAGCCTCCCCAGCCGATGCACAATGCCCACGCGGTCGATAGCGAAACGCTCTGCCGCCTCGCGCCCCAGCTTCTGCATCTGGGGCAGCGCCATCTCTTCATATGCCTCGTAATCGAGATAGAGCGTCTTCCGTCCCCGCGTATTGTCGCGCACGATCCCGTCAAACACGACCACCGCGCCATCGCCCGGCTGCTGCAACGAAGCCACCAGCGCATCGCGATCAATGGGCTCGCGTGTCAGCACGACTGTCGGCGCCACGCCCGCAGGATCGACGCCACCCGAGACCGGCGGCAGCAGCGCAACCTCATCTCCGTCATGCAGCACCGCCGATGCCGTCGCATACTCACGATTTACCGCCACCGCCAGCGCAGACCACACCGGATGCCCCACGCTCTCAGCGCGGTGGTCGATACCGTTCCCGTTGCGAAGCAGTTCCATCAACCCGGCCACCGTCGCTCCCTCCGGCAACGCCACAACTTCGCCGTTCGACGATAGAACATCCTTGAGTACGCCAAAATAGAGGACCCGCACCTGCATGCTGTTCACTTTAGACGGAAGGCCATAAGGAAAGTAGTGGCGCGTGCGCTCCGCGCGGCACCGGTGTAACTTCAAGATCGGACCAGATTCAACCAGACCCACGAGGAGAGATCGACAGAATGGCCGAACCGATGCTGATCGCAAAGCAGACCGACACCAAAGCCGGGCTGGTGCTGCTGCCCTCGCTCACCAACCGCCACGGCCTGGTGGCCGGCGCCACCGGCACCGGCAAGACCGTCACCCTCCAGGTCATCGCGGAAGCGCTCAGCCGCATCGGCGTGCCCGTCTTCGCTGCGGATGTGAAGGGCGACCTCTCCGGCATCAGCCAGCCTGGACAAAACAACCCAAAGTTCGCGGCGCGGCTCGAATCGCTCGCCATGAGCACACCTGCCTTCGCCGGCTGTCCCGTCACCTTCTGGGACGTCTTCGGCGAGCAGGGTCATCCCGTCCGCGCCACCATCTCCGAGATGGGTCCGCTGCTCCTCGGCCGCATCCTCAACCTCAATGACACCCAGGCCGGCGTCCTCACGCTCGTCTTCAAGATCGCCGATGACGAGGGCCTGCTGCTGCTCGATCTCAAAGATCTGCGCGCCATGCTGCAGCACGCCGGCGATAACGCCGCGCAGTACAGGACGCAATACGGCAACATCTCCGCCGCCAGCATCGGCGCCATCCAGCGCGGCCTCGTCGCGCTGGAGCAGCAGGGCGGCGACAAGTTCTTCGGCGAGCCCGCGCTCAACATCGACGACCTTCTGCAGACCGACCAGAACGGCCACGGCGTCGTCAACATCCTCGCCGCGGACAAGCTGATGCAATCGCCGCAGCTCTACGCGACATTTCTGCTGTGGCTTCTTTCAGAACTCTTCGAGCGCCTGCCCGAGGTCGGCGATCCCGAAAAGCCGAAGCTCGTCTTCTTCTTCGACGAAGCGCACCTGCTCTTCAACGATCTCCCCTCCGCCCTCGGCGCGCGCATCGAGCAGGTCGTCCGCCTCATCCGCTCCAAAGGAATCGGCGTCTACTTCGTCACGCAAAATCCGAATGATGTCTCGCAGGTCGTCCTCAGCCAGCTCGGCAATCGCGTGCAGCACGCACTCCGCGCCTTCACTCCCATTGACCAGAAGGCCGTCAAGGCCGCCGCCGACACCTTCCGCACCAATCCCAAGCTCGACACCGCCACCGTCATCACGCAACTCGCAGTAGGTGAGGCTCTGGTCTCCTTCTTAGACGAAACCGGCACCCCCGGCATCGTCCAGCGCGCGATGGTCTGCCCGCCTGCACAGCCAGATCGGCCCCATCACGCCCGAGCAGCGTCAGCAGATCATCGCCGGCTCGCCCGTCGCCGGAGTCTACGAAAAGGCCATCGATCGCGAGTCCGCCTACGAACGCCTCACCAACAAAGCGGAGCAGACCCCGACGCAGGGACAGCTACAACAGCGCGATCAGGTGCAGCAACAGGCACAGACGGCAACCGCTGGCTCCGGCGGCCTGCTCGGCGAAGCCATGGGAGCACTCTTCGGCAGCGGTACGTCGCGCCGTATGTCCCCCGGCCAGGCAATGGTCAACAGCGCCGCCCGCGCCATCGGCTCCCAGGTAGGAAGGCAACTGATCCGCGGAGCACTCGGTTCACTTTTGGGCGGCAGCAGCCGTCGGTAGCTCAGTCCGGCTGGCGCAGGATCGTCGCGTAATTGCGACCGCCATGAAAAATGCCGAGGATTTCCACGCGATTCTCCAGCACTACAAACGCAATCACCGTGCGCTTTCGAAAGTGTGTGATCCGCAAACCTGGGAGGATGTCATTCCGTCTCGTTCCACGGCGAGGAAGAATTCCCAGCCGATTACACGACTCGACCAGGCCATCTACATACTTCTTGGCGCGGGTCGGGTATGACAGGGTCTCAATGTAGTCGTATAGCTCGAGTAGTTGTCGTCTGGCTCGCGAGCTGAAGATTACTTCGAAATTTTGAGCTGATGCCGATATCGGTTCAGAAACACAAATCATGAAGGCTAATACTCATTTCGCCGAACGAATCTGAGATTTGCCCTCTCTCTTTCTGACAGCGCGTTGATGCTGTGCAGCAAGAGCCGCCTGTATCTCGCGCACCGGTATTCCGCTCTTAGGATTTGCCCGCAATTCATCATAGGCACGCACAACATCCGTACGAAGCCATTCTTCAATTGCGCGCTCCCGCGCCATCAGGCTTCGAAGGCCGTCTCGAACGACTTCACTTTCGCTCGCGTATTCGCCGGATGCGACCTTTTCGCGCACCAGCTGCGCCATTTCGTTCGGCAGCGTGATGCTCATTTGTTGGGTAGATCTCATGAGTAGGATTCTATCCTACTGGACCTACCGCGGCACCAAGACCCCGGCATGCTCCGGAATCTCCTCATCCGTGTGCGCCTTCAACCCGCCATATCGCCGCTCGCGCTGCTGATATTCCGCAATCGCTTCCAGCAGATGGATGCCCCGGAAGTCCGGCCAGAAACGCTCGGTCACAAAAATCTCCGAGTACGCAATCTGCCACAGCAGGAAGTTCGAGATCCGCATCTCGCCTGAAGTGCGAATCACCAGATCGGGATCCGGCATGTGCGCCGTGTAGAGATGCCGGTGCAGATCCTCTTCCGTGATCCCCTCCGCATTGCGCCCCTGCGCCGCGCGTTCCCGCGACAGCGCTGCAAATGCGTCGATGATCTCCGACCGCGCCCCGTAGTTCAGCGCCAGCGTCAGCACCGTGCCGGTATTGTGCGCCGTCGCCTCGGCCGCTGCCTGCATCTGCTCCTGCACCTCGGTGGGCAGCTCATGCGTGCGGCCAATGTAGGCAATGCGGACGTTGTTGTCGTTCATCCGCTGCACATTGTTGATCAGGTAAGAGCGCAAGAGGCGCATCAGGAAGTTCACTTCCGTCTTGGGCCGCTTCAGATTGTTCTCAAGCGAGAAGGCATACAGCGTCAGCCATGGAAGGTCGATCCGCGATGCCGTCTCGAC
The DNA here is from genome assembly GCA_963815025.1 of uncultured Acidobacteriaceae bacterium. Classification (GTDB taxonomy): domain Bacteria; phylum Acidobacteriota; class Terriglobia; order Terriglobales; family Acidobacteriaceae; genus KBS-83. The sequence continues at coordinate 1,924,229 of CAWFFD010000004.1, forward strand.
AACATATTGCACCGATTCAGCGCCCTGCTGGTGGCCCAGAAAGCGCTTCAGGCTGCGGCGACCCGCCCAGCGGCCGTTGCCGTCCATGATGATCGCGATATGTGCTGGCATTCGCTCAACATCGAGCGACCTGTAGATAGCCTGCTCTTCCGGCGAGAGCTCATGGGCCCGGCTGGCTGACTTCATTCGAGAACGCCCTTCCCTCTCAGCCTTCGACCGTAGCACATGGCCGGAGCGCGTCGCAATGCGCGCAGCCGTCTGGAGAAAACGGCCGTGCGCACTGCAATGCAGCGTTAACGCAAGGTGAAGGAACCGTAGCTTTTACGCAACGGCGGTGCGCCGGCGGCCCATCGCCATATCGCGCACCTGGTTCAGGAACATCGAGCGCTGCAGCGCATCCAGCTTGGAGATCAGCGGTGCAATCTCCGACAGGAATGGATCGGTCAGCACGGAAAACGCCTCGTCATGCTGGCGGTTCCGCGCGTCGTGCAGCAGGTTGCACATGTCCACTTCGAGCGCCGTCGCCAGCCGCTCCAGTGAGGACAGGGTCGGCATCGCCTTGCCGTTCTCGATCTTCGAGATGTAGGTGCGGGGCACCTGCATCCGGCCGGCGAGCTGCCGCTGCGAAAGATTGCGGCCCCGGCGGGCATCGCGCACCGCGCGCGCTACCTGCAGACCGCCTTCTTCCGCTTCCGGTTCATGAGAAGTGGAGGCCGCGGCCGGCATAACCGGTTCAGGTTCTTCCATCTCCAGGGATTTGCGGCACCGCCTGCATAATGCGTTCATCGTGCGAAATTGCACGAGACTGCAGTGGCCACAACGTAATACCTCGCGCGCCTCAATGCTTGCTAAGGTAGTTGCCATAAGTTGTACGGAGGCCAGAGCGGGCTTCCCACGCCGCAGAGACAAGCCCTGCCGACGCATAGCTACAGTGCAGCAGTGTTGAATTTCATGTCAAGTGAAAATCCAGTGGAAAGCCCATGGATCTTCTAAAAAGATGGTAAAGAACCCGAAGAGATCGGCCGAATTCCCAATTCACACCTGAGAAAGCAATGGAATGACTAACCAGATACCTCCCCAAATCTCTTCTCCCGTTCCCTATCCCGTCCCCTCCCGCGATGCCGCGTGGGCCATCCTCAACGAGTTCACCCAAAGCCCCAGCCTGCTCAAGCACGCCCTCGCCGTCGAAAGCTGCGTCCGCGCCTACGGTGAGCAGGAGGTCCTGCGCCTGGGCCTCATCGGTGATGACGCTGCGCAGCGCGTTGAGCTGTACGCTGCCACCGGTCTGCTGCACGACTTCGACTACGAGCGCCACCCTTCCGCGGAGGAGCACCCCTACGTCGGCGTCCGCATCCTCGAAGAGCGTGGCTGGCCTGAGGAGATCCGTCACGCCATCCTCGGCCACGCCGAGTACACCGGCACACCGCGCCTCTCGCATCTGGACAAGGTGCTCTTCGCCTGCGACGAGCTCGCCGGTTTCCTCACCGCCTGCGCGCTCATCAAGCCCAGCAAGTCGATCCACGATGTCGAAGTCCCCGGCGTCAGGAAAAAGCTCAAAGACAAAGCCTTCGCCCGCGGCGTCAACCGTGACGATGTCCTCAACGGCGCGGTCGAATTGGGAATCGATCTGGACCTGCACATCGCTTTTTGCCTTTCGGCGATGCAAAAGGACGCAGTCACGTTAGGATTGTCTGGCCCCAAAATGAATTAGGATCTGGCCCCCTGATGCAGAGGCATTCTATCGGTACATGCGGTCCCCGCCAGATATGCTCTGCGCTGCTGCTCTGTGCCGCATTCTTCCTTGCCGTTCTTTCAAGCGGCGCAGAATCTCGTTCGCTTTACGCAAAGCTTCTTGGACGGCTGGACGCGAACCATCTGTCCGATGGCAGCCTCTTCTTTGCAAAAACTTCAGCGGACTGGAAGGAAGGATCCTGCACCCTGAAGGCAGGCACCGTCCTGGAGGGTGTGGTCGTCCGCGTCCTGCGCCGCGATAAGAATCTGAAGCACGCGGAGATGGATCTGCGCTTCCATCCGGTCTATTGCAACGGCGATGAGTTGCACCGGGTTGTGCCCCTGCTGGTGGCCATGGATGCGGCGTCCCACAACGATCAGGAGAACGACACCCTGGCAAGCACGACTCTCGCCAACACCTTCGCCAACATGGTGGCTTCGCATACTGCGATGCATGCCACAGCCCCGGCCAAGCCTGCCGGTATTCCGGATGGCGGAATCTCCAGCAATCCTGGCGCAATCACCGACGATGGCGCGGGCGATCAGCCGCTGCGCATAGCGGAGACGCGTGGTTTTTCCAAGGTCAAACTAGCCCTGCCGATGCTGGTCACGGATCCCACCATCCTCATCTCTCCGCATGACCTGCTGATGGATCGGGACACCCGCTTTGCATTGATCCTGCGTCCCATGGCGGTTGAGAACGGACGGGAGCTTGCCGCCGCTCCTTCCGACGCTCCGCCGGCTCCCCAATCCGCCTCCGCCAAAACCGTCAGTACACCCCCCGTCCGTAAACCGGTTGTCCCCGTCGAGCACACCGAGATAGACCCGCCCGATGTCGAAGTCTGTGTCGAAACCGGTTGCGCGGTCGCCAGCAACGTAGCCGTCACCAATACCAAACTGGATCGGACGGTCTCGCTGCGCACCCTGGGATACCGGGTCCGCGCCAATCAGGTTCTTCGCTCTTTGGCCGACGACGCCGCCGTCGCCTTCCTCGGCGAAAACCAGGTACTCGTCACCTTCAATCCGCATCCGCTTGTAAAGCGATCGCCGTCCGAGGCCGATCGCTCCACCGAACCCCGCATCATCCGAGCGGTCCTCCTCTCCGCTGCCACGGGCAAGGTGCTGCGTGAGTCGGAGTGGCGCGTACCCCAGCGTGGTCCCTACCTGTGGCCGCTTGGCGAAGGCCACGTCCTCGCCCACATCGGCGATACGCTCACCATCTACGGTCCCAATCTTGCCGTGGAACACCAATGGACACCGCCCGGTATCGTCCGCCTGGTGCGCATCTCGCCCTCTCGCGAGCTCGTCGTGGCAGCCGTTGAGCGCGAACGGCATACACCCGAGCAGCACCGCCGCCTCGCCGAGTTCCTCGGACCCGACCGGACCGTGGAAGAGGACGAAGACCTCACCATCTTGGATGGAACGCTCAAGGTGCTGGGCACTGAGCCTGTCGACGGCAATCCCGCGCTTCCCGCCATCCTCGACTCCGGCCTCCTCCTCAGCGATGCCGGCGCTCGCGAGAAGTGGATGATCCAGCAGCTCACCTGGGCCCACCGGAAGCAGTCCATCGTCCACGTCAATTCGTCCTGCCCCCTCCGCGTGGACACGCTACCCACCAACCTCATCCTGCTGGCTGGCTGCGGGGCAGGCGGAAGTTCTTACTGGTACAAGGTGGTCCGCGCGGACGGTAAGACCTTGCTGACAGGCACCATGCCCACCGATAGTTGGGTAGAGGCTGCCGATGCGCCGCCGGGCGGCAAGGTCTTTGCCATCGGCATCGCTGAGGCCTCTCGCCCCGTCGATTTCGATACGGGAATGATCACCTCCGACTTCCAGAACGTCACTGTCTCTGTTTACCGCAGCCAGGACGGACGGCGCGTCTATGCCACACGCTCCTCGCACGGCGCAGTGAACCGGCACAGCTTTGCGCTCAACGTGACCGGCGACCGCCTCGCCATCCTGAGCGGGGATGCCCTCTCGCTGTATCGCGTCCGGGATCAACCATAGGGATGCGTACAAAGATGATGCGAAGCTGGCGATCGCCTCGCCATCCTCAGCGGCGACGACATCTCCCTCTACAAAACCGGGATGGTGAAAACAGGGATGGCGCCGCAAACCGCCAGCACCCACTCCTCTGGCCGCTGACGCTGCCTTCCACTTCAACAGTGGGTCAGCTGTCGTAATGCGGGGTACACCTCCGTAAGAAAACATTCACGCCGCAAATCCAAGCGTGAGCGACCAAAGGAAGCGAACCCAGCGGCCCGCGCCGAAGGCGCTTGTGCCCGGACGGCCAGTCCCGCTTGTGCCCGGACGGCCAGTCCCGCTTGTGCCCGGACGGCCAGTCCCTGTTATGCTGGCGAGTTTCCACAAGTCCTTCTGATCTATGTCCACTCCTGACAAACCGTCGTCACCGCAGCAGCCGACCGCGCTCAACACCACGCTCGCCACGAAACTCGACCCCAAAGCCAAACGTCAGCAGGCCAATGCAGCGGGAATGCTCGCACTGCTCGCCGCGCTCCGCCAGCAGGAGGTCGCCATCCGCGAGGGCGGCGGCGCCAAAGCCATCGACGCACAGCACGCCAAGCAGCGCCTCACCGCGCGCGAGCGCATCGCACTCCTTCTCGATCCAGGTACGGAGCTCTTCGAGTTAGGTGCGTTCGCGGGGTTTGACATGTACTCCGAGTGGGGTGGCGCCCCCGCTGCCGGCGTCATCTGCGGACTCGGCCGCGTCGCCGGACGCCTCGCGATGATCGTCGCCAATGACGCCACCGTAAAGGCCGGCGCATTCTTCCCCATCACGGCAAAAAAAGTTCTCCGTGCGCAGCACATCGCGATGGAGAACCATCTCCCCACGCTCTATCTGGTCGACTCCTCCGGCATCTTCCTCCCGCTGCAGGAAGACGTCTTCCCCGATCAGGACGACTTCGGCCGCATCTTCCGCAACAACGCGCGCATGTCCGCTATGGGCATCCCGCAGATCACCGCGATCATGGGCATGTGTGTCGCCGGCGGCGCCTATCTGCCCGTCATGACCGATCACATCCTCATGACCGAGGGCAGCGGTCTCTTCCTCGCCGGCCCCGCGCTGGTCGAAGCCGCCATCGGCCAGAAATACTCCGCCGAAGAGTTAGGCGGCGCCACCATGCACGCCGAAATCTCCGGCACCGTCGATTTCAAGGAGCCCAACGACCACCTCTGCCTCGCGCGTCTGCGCTCGCTCGTCGGCGAAGCTCGGCCATCCCGCGCGCGCGCCCTTCGACCGCGCTCCCTATGACGCCGAAAAAGACGCACCGAAGTATCCCGCCGAAGACCTCTACTCACTCATCGATCCCGACCCCGCACGCGCCTCCACCAACACCTACGACATGCACGAGCTCATCGCGCGCCTGGTCGATCGCTCCGAGTTCGACGAGTACAAGCCCGACTACGGCCGCACCGTCCTCTGCGGCTACGCGCGCATCGGCGGCTTCGCCGTCGGCATCGTCGCCAACCAGAAGCAGCATCAGCCGCACACCAGCCACACCGGCGAGAAGCGCATCGAGTTCGGCGGCGTCATCTACGCCGAGAGCGCCGACAAGGCCGCGCGCTTCATCCTCGACTGCAACCAGAACCTCATCCCGCTGATCTTCATCCACGACGTCAACGGCTTCATGGTCGGCCGCGACGCCGAATGGACCGGCATCATCCGCTCCGGCGCCAAGATGGTCGCCGCCGTCTCCAACTCCACCGTGCCCAAGATCACCGTCATCGTCGGCGGCTCCTTCGGCGCAGGCAACTACGCCATGTGCGGCAAGGCCTACGATCCGCGCTTCATCTTCGCCTGGCCCACCGCCCGCTACGCCGTCATGTCCGGCGCATCCGCCGCCGGCACGCTGGTCGAGATCCGCATCCGTACGCTCGAGCGCGGTGGCCGCAAGCTCAGCGACGAAGAGAAGCAGGAGATCCGCGCCAGCATCCAGGCCACCTACGACGCCCAGACCGACATCCGCTACGCCGCCGCGCGCCTCTGGGTCGATGCCGTCATCGATCCCGCAAAAACCCGCGAAGCCATCCTGCTCGCGCTCGAAGCCGCCGCCCACAACCCAGTGGTCGAGCGCTTCCACCCCGGCGTCCTGCAAACCTAAAGAATTACTTCAACTTCACTCGGGTCTCACCTCGATCCCCCGCTCCTGTCATCCTGACCGAGGCGAAGGACCTGCAGTTCCCATTCACAAGTCCCTTTTGGATACTTGTTGGCTAATCCAAGCGGAGCCGCTGAAGTTTCCGAAAACCCGACCTTCAAGGAACGTGCAGATGATATGGGGGAAATCTATCCGTTCTAAACGGTGCCATTGGCCAGAAGAAAAAGAACATTCAGAATGATGCCTACAAGAGACCCTACTATTCCTGCCGCCCGTTTCTTCCCGCGTCCATCCGCAATAGAGATCACCAGTGAGAAAACGCAAGCGAGACAGATCGGGAAAGCAAGAAGAAGCAGGAAAGCATTGGTTCGTTTGTTCAGTTGACTGCGCACCAGCGCAAAGTGGCTCCACACGATCGCGTAGACCAGAAACGGATACGCTACAGCAAACCCGGCAATTGATTGTCCGATGCGCATGTTCCGCTGTCTCTTGAAAGTCAAACGATCAATCGGAGAGAGAATCGGCATAGCGTGCTTATACAGCATTTGCTTTGACTTGCAGAAAAGGGTTTTGACCAACCAAGTATGCGTTCATTCAGACTTGCGAAGGCATTTTTCCCGCAAAACGGGGTTTGCGGTAACTTGCGGAGCTCGCTGGGAATTCGCCAACAGTATCCCTTTTTGGTACCTGGGTTCAGAATTCGTTGACCATCAAGATGCCGGCCATCGATCCAAGCCGCATGAAACCGGCGCACCCCGCTATCCTCAAAACATGGCGTCACGCGCAGAAGCATATCCGCGGCAAAAATCCGCCACCCGCAAAAAAAGCCGCGGCAGGACGCCCCTCGCCTGGGGCTTCGTCTGGGCCCTCGTCCTCGCCGGCATCGTCGCCGCCTATTTCACCGTTCGTTACGCGGAAGTCGTCCCGCTGCTCGGTCCCGGCGGCCTCTTCCGCCTGCGCCTCATCGCGCCGCTCGCCATGCTGGCGCACCAGCCGCAGCTCGGCGTGCCGGACGCCGCCGCCGATACCATCGCCCAGGTCCTCATGTACGCGCAGTTCCCGCTCTACGGCTTGCTCCTCGGCATCCTCTGGCGCGCCATCGGCTTCCTGCGCGCCGCCAGCACGGTCGTGCTCATCCACGCGCTCGCCATCGCCGCCGTCATGCTCCTCTCCCAGCTCTAGCCAGCCGCTGGCTTCGTTCCTTCAAATCAAACGGCAGCGAGCCGCTCGAATTTCCTCGTCGCGCTTCGGGCTGGCGCCGCTGCTCTTCTCTCTTGAACTCTCGGGTATCATCCCGTGCTGGGGTGTTCCGCACGCGGGACACGCCTCGGCCTTCGGCCCGATCTCTGCTCCGCAGCACGCACAAAATGCAGCCATCATGTCATCTCCTGTTTTTTAGTCTTAAAGGTCAGATGACGCACCTGCCGCACAGGATTCGCTCTGGGAGAAATCAGAAATCGGGGTGCCCCACATCTCGAAGAGATGTGGGTTCAGGTCAGCTCACCCGCAACTCCAAACGTGAGCGACCAAAGGGAGCGAACCCAACAGAACGCGCCAAAGGCGCATGTGCCTCGGACGGCCAGTCCGGACTTGCTGACTCGCCGGTTTTGATATACCCTCGTCTGTCCATCCTTTATGACCAACACCGTCAAAATCATCGAGTGCCCCCGCGACGCCTGGCAGGGCCTGCCCCTCCCCATCCCCGCCGAAGTCAAGGCCGACTACCTCCGCGCCCTCGTCACCGCCGGCTTCCGCCAAATCGACGCCGTCTCCTTCGTCTCTGAAAAGGCCGTCCCGCAGATGGCCGACTCCGAGCAGGTCGCTCGCCCTCGCCGACCTGCCCTCGCTCACCTCGCCGTCCGATACGGACGCACTCGAAGTCATCGGCATCGTCGTCAACGTCAAGGGCGTGGAGCGCGCCATCAACAGCGGCGGCGTCAACACCCTCGGCTTCCCCTACTCCATCTCGCCCGGCTTCCTCGAGCGCAACCAGCACCAGACCCCGGAAGAAGCCGTCGACGCCCTCGAAACCATCGCTTCGCTCGCGTATAAAGCAGGCCTCGACGTCGTCGCCTACATCTCCATGGCCTTCGGCAACCCCTATGGCGACCCATGGAGCGTCGATGAAGTCGTCGCCGCCTGCGACCTGCTCGCCGACTCCGGCATCGAGACCATCTCGCTCGCCGACACCGTTGGCCTCGCCACACCCGCAGCTCGTCGAAGAGGTCGTCGCCGCCGTCGTCGCCGATCGTCCGGGGCATCGAGCTCGGCGTCCATCTCCACGCGCGTCCGGACGCAGGCCGCCGCCAAAATCACCGCCGCCTGGCGCGCCGGCTGCCGCCGCTTTGACTCGGCCATCGGCGGCCTCGGCGGCTGTCCCTTCGCGCAGGATGTCCTGGTCGGCAACGTGCCCACCGAAACTCTCATCGCGGCGCTCGCCGCGCAGGGAGCCGCAATCCCGCCCCTCGGCGATCTCGCTTCCGTGATAAGCTGCCAACCGCGCCATTGCAGAAAAATACTCCGGCGTGAAACAGTAAAGCGTTTCTTCGGAGAAGCATCTACCGAACCGAGGATGGGCTGCCATGGCAAACTACACGACAATCCTGGTGGAAGAGAACCAGACCGAAGCCGGTCGCATCCTCACCATCACGCTCAACCGCCCGCAGCGGCGCAACGCGCTCACCTCCGCCATGATTCAGGAGTTGACCCTTGCCCTGCGTGTCGCCGAGGACAGCCAATGCGGCATCGTCGTCCTGCGCGGCGCGGGCGAGCACTTCTGTTCCGGCCTCGATCTCTCCGAGCTGCGCGCCATGGTCGGCCGCTCCCTGGAAGAGCACCAGCTCGACTCCATGAACATCGCCGAGCTCTTTCGCACCCTCTACAACCTCTCGCTGCCCTCGATCGCCGAAGTCCGCGGCTTCGCGCTCGCCGGCGGCATGGGCATGGCGACGCTCTGCGACTTCACCATCGCCAGCGAGGAAGCACGCTTCGGCTACACCGAGGTGAAGATCGGCTTTGTGCCCGCCATCGTCTCCTCGTTCCTGCTGCTGCAGTTGGGTGAGAAGCAGGCGCGCGATCTGCTCCTTACCGGACGCATCCTCGATGCCGCGGAAGCTCACCACCTCGGGCTGCTCACCAGAGTCGTCCCCGCCGCACAACTCGACGCCGCGGTCAGCGAGCTATCCACAACGCTGCTGGCCAACAGTCCCAGCTCCATGCGCGCCACCAAGCATCTCCTGCACCGCCAGGAGATCGAGCGCCTCAGCCGCAACATACGCGCCGCCGTCAACATCAACGCCGAACTGCGCAACACCGACGACTTCCGCGAAGGCATCTCCGCCTTCCTCGAAAAGCGCAAACCCGTCTGGCCCTCGCGCTGCTGATCCGAATCACATGACTTCTCAGGGCCACATATGAAATGGTTTCTTCTGCTCCTGGTCATCGCCCGCGCGCTGCCGGCACTCGCGCAGTCGCCGTCGCCGGACATCGCGGGCAAATGGACATTTGAGCGCCATTCCGATTTCCCCCTCGGCGACCGGCTCTGGTTGGTAAGCACGGGCGCCGGATGGAATGCGGTCTTTTACCAATCGGCATGGTCCGCGCCACCCACTCTCGTCAGTTCCGCGGATGTTCTTGGAGATGCTCTGCGGATCAACATCGACGCGGACCGCATCGCCTTGACCGGTCAGCTTAGCCCGGACGGCAAAACGCTCGACATCTCTTGGTCGCGGAATGGCGCGATTCCGCGCACGCTCACCCTGCATCACGTCGCCCGCGCCGAACCCCTCACCAGCGCGGGCCTGGAAAGCACAGTCGCCTCACTCAAAAGCAAGTCCGACGGCAAAATCGCAGACGCCCTCTACCGCCTCAGGCTGAGCGAGCGCTTCGACCCCGCCGCGCGAGCCCGCTGGGAGACGATGCTTCCCGGAACGAAGTCTCGGCAGGCCCTCGTCGAGCTTACCGATCATTCGCTCTTTCTCCCGCCCTCCGCCTCTGCGCTTCCGGCGCTTGAGAAACCCTCGCTGGCCGCCCAAAAACAGATGCTCGCGCTGGCCAATGCCTACTTGCTTCGCACCATCCGCAAGTTGCCGGATTTCATGGCACTGCGCACCACCACGGCATTTCAACGGGACATCCTTGCAAACTCCTCTTTACATCAGGCAGCTCATTTCAAGGCCACGGTGATCTATCGCGATGGGCAGGAAAAGCAGCACTTCGATTCCTTCCACGCCAACCACGGATTGACGACGCGCGGAGAGTTCGGTCCCGTGCTGGATGCCGTGCTACTCCAGATCAATCAGCGCGGCCTCATCTGGAGCCGCTGGGAACAGCGTCCCGAAGGCCCCGCCGCAGTCTTTCGCTATGCAGTAGACGCACATCACTCCACGTATGCAGTGGACGGGCGCCTCACAGGCTACGTGGCAGAGGTGATGATCGACCCGGCTACCGGCGCCATCCTGCGCGTCGCCTTCCACGCCGACCTTGAGCCCGCCAATCCTCTTCTCGCTGCCGACATCCTCGTGGACTATGGCCCCGTCGACATCGGTGGTCACACCTATATCTGCCCGCTCCACGGCATCGCCATCTCGGAAAGCATCCCGCTCTGGTCACTCAACGACATCACCTTCACCGGCTACCGCGTCTTCGGCTCCTCCATCCGCATCCTCTCCGGCATGCCGCCAGTACCCTGAATCGCCGGTAGCGTCCTGATTTGAAGCCCTCATTGGTGCCAGATCCGGTCGCGCTTCGGGAGTCGAGCAATGCATCGTGCGGCGCTGTCGCCCAGCAGATCCTCGCTCAGCTTCCACCTGTTTCCAAAAAACGCGGTCGCCGTATCCGCATCGATGAGGATGCTGGCCATCAGTTCTGACGAGTTCCGGTGGGGATGAAGAAATTCGGAATAGATCACTCGCTGATTCTCTCCGGGATACGCCCATGCGGGCGCAGGCGCCGGGAAGAGCCATCCGAAATATTCCGTGGCCAGGCTGCGGTATCTCGGCTGGAACATTCCGGGATTGATAACCGTAATCCGCTTCCACTCTTCCGCGGTCATGCTGCTCTTCCACTGCATCATTTGAGCGTGCATTCCCTGGATGGCATAGCACGCCGCGTCGTCCACATTCGCCAGCAGGAGTGGCGCCGTCGCATGTGTAAAGCCCACGACCGTAGAGCGGGGAATGCGCTTCGCCTCAATCGTCGTATGCAATAGTGCCAGAGATCTCTCCATGATCCGCTGCTGCCGCTTCATCTGGACGGCATTGAAACCGCCTGTCGAAAGCGCATCCCGCGCCGCCGAAATCTGCGTCGAGAGCGTCTCCAGCCCTGCAATCTCGTCTGTGGAAAGCTGCGCGTTCGAGGAAAGCGGGCTCAGTCGCAGATAGAGCAGAAATGGCACATGCGAGACATCTTTGAGGGAGTGGTAAATATCCGGTATAACGGGCTTCGATTCCTCCTGACCGTTGCGGTGCAGGATCAGGTTATTGCCCGAAACCTCGATGTACAGCGGGTGAGCCTTGGTGATCGCGTTGATTCTCGCGACATATTCGTTCAGGAACACCGTATCTACATCGCCAAGCGGACCGGGAGGTATAGACGGAGGACCTGTTTGCGCCATCGCACTTCCGATAAGAACGACGCCGGAACAGAAGAACAGCAACCAGGAACGAAGCGTCACAATATCCCTTCTTCAAATTGGAATCTGATACGCGCCGGGAGAGAGGCGAGCATTATAGCGGTCGCGTCGCCCGCGGTGCCCCCGCCTGAGCCGTACCGCAGCAGGTTTCATGAGAGTGGGCCTCAGAGGGATGTACGTGCAGTGTCCTGGGAATAACCGATGCTCGCCGCCGAAGACCCGTTGCTCTCGCACCTGAAATCTTCTCTGGCCATTAAGAACAACGGATGAATCCCGTGGCGCCGTGGACACACTCCGACGGAAGCGGTTGCAATCCACCGCTGTGCGCCACCCCGAAGGCGTCTCCTACTTGCAAGACCGGGAGATGGGGGCGTGCCTCCCGGCGACACTTGCCTACTTCTCTTCGTGAATCGCACCTCGAACTGCGGACAGCATGTCAGGTGGAATTGTTGCGATACCGTGGTCAGCCTTCGCGTGTTGAGCCGCCTGCTGTAAGACTTCATTTTCGTCCTTACCCTTGGCCACGAAACTGCACCCAGGATTCAGGTCACCGCACTTAAGCACTTTCATATTGCACCCCCGACGATTTGAGAAACGCACACACGATAGGAGCGCTGAACAGCGAAGTCAACCAAGTACATGGTTGATGCGTAGGGATAGATTCAGCTGGGCGTTTTCATTCCAAATTCGGGCTCTACCCCTAGGAATTCCTCAGCCCTACTCGTCCTTCGGGATGATGCCCGGTCCGCTATAAACCCATTCAGTTTTGATGTGTGGAGCAGTTGGGCGTTCCCAACCGTCCAGTCAACCGAAAGTCCACCGGATCCTCATTCCCAAGAATGCATGCGCCATCCATTACACTCAGCCGCATGACCGTACCCCGCATCACGGTACTTGACTGGCTGCTCGACTCGGACCCCGCCATCCGCTGGCAGGTCCTACGCGACCTCGTCCACGCGCCGGCCGACGTCGTCGCGGCGGAGCGAGCACGTGTGGCCTCCGAGGGCTGGGGTGCCAGGCTCCTCGCCTTGCAGGGCGAAGATGGCCAGTGGGCCGGTGGCGCGTGCTTCCCGGGCAACTTCAAATGGTCCGACGATCAGGGCCAGCCCCAAAGTCAGCCTTGGACCTCCACGCTGCCAACACTTCAGCTGCTCCATGATTTCGGCATCGATCCGGACTCTGACCGCATGCGTCGCGCGGTGGCGCTGGTCAAACAGCACTGCCGCTGGGAGCACGCCGGACAGCCATTCTTTAGCGGTGAGGTCGAGCCATGCATCAATGGCAGGACGGTCACACTCGGCGTCTACTTTGGTCTGGATGTCGATGGCATAGTCGCCCGCCTGCTCGGTGAGCAGCTCGAGGACGGCGGTTGGAACTGCGAGGTCGAGAACGGTTCCGTCCGCTCCTCATTCGCGACCACGATCAACGTCCTCGAAGGACTGCTCGCGTACGAGCGTGCAACCGGTGGCTCGGCGGAATCCATCGCAGCCCGCCGCCGGGGTGAGCAGTACCTCCTCGAACGAAAACTCTTCCGGCGCAAGAGCACCGGCGAAGTCGTCAACCCGGCGTGGCTGCAACTCTCGTTCCCGGTCCGCTGGCAATACGACATCCTGCGTGCTCTCGAATACTTCCGCTCAGTCGGGGATATGCCGGACTCGCGAATCAGGGAAGCAATCGATGTGCTCCGATCCAAACAGCAGCCCGATGGCACCTGGTTGCTGGAGAACACGCATCCCGGCAAAATCCACTTTGCGCTTGAAGACGGCGACGGTCAGCCCAGCCGATGGAACACGTTGCGGGCGCTCCGTGTCCTCAGTTGGTATGAGCACTCCGCCGCCTGAGCCGCATCCAAATAAAGCAAGAGGGCTCCCGAACATCCCATGCAAATCAAGTTACTGTCACTGTTCGCAAATATCCTTTCGCCAATAGTCATTCTTTTCGCCGTCGCGATCACCCCTGTCGGCTCCGCTTCCGCGCAAACGGTCAAGCCTCGTCCGTGTGACCTCTACGCATCCGCGACTCCCTGCGTAGCTGCTTTCAGCACCACCCGCGCCCTGTACAAGGCGTACACTGGCCCGCTCTACCAAGTCACGCGGCAATCAGACCAGACCTCCGCCGACATCGGCCTTCTTCCCGGCGGCTACGCCAAAGCCGCGAAGCAGGACACCTTCTGCGCCAACACATCCTGCACCATCACCAAACTCTACGACCAGTCGCCCAACCACAATGACCTCACGCCCGCCCCTCCCGGTGGCGCATCGCGCGGCCCCGGCCCCAACGGCTACGACGTCCCCGCTGTGGCCAACGCTCTCCCGGCAACCGTGAGTGGGCACAAGGTCTACGGCATCGCTATTTCCCCTGGCATGGGCTACCGCAACGACAGCCCCAAGGCCACAGCGATCAACGGTCAGCCCGAAGGCGTTTATATGGTCACCTCTGCGCTCAACCTCAACAGCAAATGCTGTTTTGACTTCGGCAACGCCGAGACCAACAATCTCGACAACAAGGCCGGCCACATGGACGCGATCAACATCATGTGCCACGGCGATCCGTGCACTCCCGATGCGGGACTGGATATGGAGGATGGCATCTACGGCCACCTCAAGGTGCCTGCCGGCACCAGCTTCGTCACCGACATGGGCTCAAGCGACGGCCAGCACACCTATGCCATCTATCAGGGCAACGCCCAGCTCCGGAGCCCTCACCACTACCGGCATCATCCCTCTTCCCAACGGCTACCAGCCCATGAAGCAGGAAGGAGCCATCATCCTCGGCATCGGCGGCGATAACAGCAATTGGGCCAAGGGCTACTTCTTTGAGGGCGTGATGACCACAGGCATGCCCAGCGCCAAGGCCATGAAGGAAGTGCAGCGCAACATCGTGGCCGCAAAGTATGCTGGCCAGCTTCAGCCATAAGCCGGATGCCGGGTGCCGGGTGCCCCATCCTACGCGAAGCGTAGGGTGGGCGAGTCACGTCGCAGCGAAGCGCCACCTAAGAGTTGTCATCCCGACCGGAGCGAGCCACTAGATCGAGCCACTACAAGTAGTTCATGTTTTCAATTTGGAACCGAGACAGGAACTCTTCAGAAAACAGGAGCGGATGAAGCTGAGGGAATGCGGGTGTGGCGTCAAGAAAGCCGGAAGTTCGGCAGTGGATCAGGCTGATCCATATTCCAGAATTGACAACCGGCAATCACTGACGAGAAGCGCGTTTGTCGGTACTTAGAGTCAATGAGCTAGAATCGGTGCACTTCCGAGCACACTCGGTACAAGAACAGGAGCATCCTGGTGGCGAAAGATCTTCCGTACCTGGTTAGTAATAAGAATGTTGGCACGCTGTTCGAGAGGATTGAAAAAGCCAAGATACCAGATGCATTCACGGTGAAGTTTTTGGCCGAAACCATTGGCCTAAAGGGGACAAACGACCGCCAGCTAATCTCCCTCCTTAAGAAGCTTGGCTTTCTAGATAATGCAGGAAAGCCCACGCCGGAATACAGTCGCTTAAAGAACAGTGGAACTGCCAAAGGGGCCATCGCAGAAGGCATTCGAAAAGCTTATGCTCCACTTTTTGAAGCTAACGAAGCAGCGTTTTCATTGCCGAGTGACCAGTTGAAGGGCCTTGTCGCGCAAGTTAGCGGCGCGGATGAGGCGATGACAAAACTGATCACTTATACCTTCAATGCGCTTGTGAAGGCTGCAGACTTCATACAAATCAAGGCCCCTAACGAATCGGGCGATGAAGATCCACTAAACGACGCAAACGGAAAAGAAGAACAACTGACGAGGGAAGAGAGAAAAATCGACGTCAAGCAGGCGCGCTTCAATCCCGACTTCCGATTCAATATTGAAATCCACTTGCCGTCGAACGGCACTGAGGAAACCTATTTAGCTATCTTCAACGCGCTGAGGAAGGCCCTGGGATGAACTCCGCTGACCTTGCAAATTTCCTAATGATTGGTCGCTCAGCACAACGGCAGGTACGCACCCTGCCGGGCACGGTTCCCGGCTCAGCCCTGATGATTTCGGAAGCCTTCAACGTGGCCGAAGTGTTACCTGACGAATGCCGTGAAGCCGATAGCGCTGCGGAGACCTTCAAACTGTTCTTCGTTCTTGAGAGTTACTTGCGAGATTTCATCCTGACGGTTCTCTCCG
The DNA here is from genome assembly GCA_963815025.1 of uncultured Acidobacteriaceae bacterium. GTDB lineage: Bacteria > Acidobacteriota > Terriglobia > Terriglobales > Acidobacteriaceae > KBS-83. The sequence goes on from CAWFFD010000004.1 coordinate 1,939,865, forward strand.
AGGCTGACAAGGAAAATTGGTGGGATACCGTCCCTCAGAACGTTCGGGAGGATGTTGCTAAGCTTGAAGAGACTGAAGACAAGAAGAAGTGGATGAACCTCGACTCAAGAGGAAAGCTGGCCATGACGACTCTAGGCCAGCTAATCAGCATTATGGATGACGCGAACAATTGGAAAAAGCATTTCGAAGCACTTGTCGGCGATAAAGGGTTACTGCAGCAGACGCGACTCGTTGTCCACACTCGAAACACCATCTGTCACATGAGTACGGTCACGCATGAAGAGCATGAGCGCGTAAAGCAAGTCATGAGGGATTGGTTCCGAGTAGTCGCCCCTTAAGAATGACTGAAAGACCGAACAGAGGATCACCAACGCCTTCGCTGGACCGGGATGGCTACCGATAAGTCGGATTCTCGTCAGTGACATGTCGTGCCGCGCTGACTCCCTTGCGCATACTCCGCCAAGGTAACTCCCACATCGGGAATCGGCGAAAAAACCTGCCAAATCATATCCATCAATTTGCTACTCTAAAAATAGACACAGTTCCAGTCACAGATTGCAGACACAAAAGCCACCGCACCGGTGGCTTTTTATATTGCGTATCAGGTCACCCATAAATGCAGGCGTAAGCGACAACGGAGCGAACCCAGCAGCCCGCGCCGCAGGAGCGCCTGCCTGGATGGCAGATCCTAACTCCAATGACTGGACGAATTTAGCGATAAGTCCTTTAGAAAGACGAATTTGATGCTCGGAACAGCCCATATCCTCATGATTCGGCACGGTTTATACCGCAGCCTCCCGCACCGGGAGGGGGAGGGGGTAGGGGTAACGTGACCGACCGGAAACAAGAGCTCCGCCGCCAGCTCCGCGTCGTCCGCCGCAACCCAAATCTGATCGCCGCCCTCTTCCTCCTCCAAACCGGCCTGCTCCAAACCGCACGACGATCTGGACTTCGCCGCTGCCCTCCAACTCCACCGCGAACAAGCGCGGCTGCGAAGGAAACTCGCGCCGCTCCACGCAGTCTCGCACACGAATCGTGAGCGGCCAAAGGAAGCGAACCAGACAGAACCCGCGGCGCCGGCGCGACCCCAACCCGTCGGACCGATTAACTCCCGCTCGTGGGCACGCAGTTCGGCAACGATGGTCGCCGCTGCCTCGCGCGCATCATCCGAGCGGTCCGGCGGAAACGAGATCGCACCCACCCGCGCATGCCCGCCGCCACCGTAGCGCTCGCAGATCGTCGCCAGGTTCACCATCTCTTCGGGCTTCCGCTTGGTCCACGGATTCGAGCCCACCGCAACCTTCGTCCGGAAGCTCGACTTGCTCAGCCCGATGTTGTACGTCGCGTCCGGGTGCAGATAGTACGGAATGAACTTGTTGTAGCCCTCGAGCTGCCGGTCGGTGATGTCGAAGTAGATCGTGCCGTCCTTGCACTCGGCGCGCTCGCGGATCAGCGTTCACGCCTTCCTCATGCCGCTCGAGCAGCGGCGGCAGCAGCGGCGCAATAAACGGCTCCTTCAGCACGGCGGCCAGCGGCTCTTCCGTCAGCAACGGAATCAGCCGCGGGATCAGTGCCGGGTCGGCCGTCGATTCGATGATCAGCGTCAGCTTCATCGCCGGCTCGGCCATCTCCACCGCCGATTCCGGGCTCTCATACAGCGCGCCGTCCACGATGTCCGCCCACTTCACCAGCTCGGCCACCGGCGCCGCGTTGAAGCCGAACTTCGTCGCGCGATATGCGCAAGAAAGCCGGCGCAGGAGGTATAACTCGGGTCGTAGAAACGGCGCATCGCGTAGCGTCCCTCCGAATGCCCCGGCGGTAGTCTTCATGGTCCGCCGGCGTCAGAAAGGCGCTCAGATGGTGGTCGAACCACCACGTGATCTTCGGCGACGCCGAATACTTGAAGTCGACAATCGCGTTCTCGTCTCCGATAAAGTCCGCTTCGTTGAAGAGCGCGCCCGCCCGGTGGACCAGTCCGTGATAGCTGTAGCTGCGCCGCCGGCTCGATGCATTCGCGGTGAAACCGGGTAAACAGCGAGGCCGAGCACGCCCCATCGAAACACTTATCGTGATAAAAGACGCGAACGTTCAACAGCAACTCCTTGGTGGCAAGACGCGGGGTGGCAACGTAGAGAGAATGATTAGGATTGCCGGGCTGCCCCCGCTGTCAAGCGGCGGCGCCATCGGCTCCGTGGCCATTGTGGTCCGGGACCGCGGTGTTCCGGGACCGCGGTTACGATATGGTGTCTGTGTGCCGGGAGCCGTTCGGCAACAGCGGATGCCCGGATCACATGTGTTATGCAACAGATTGAGGAACGATCTTGAGGCAACATCTGTGACAAGAAAGACCGGCTGGCTCTTCCGGTTGCTGCGCGTCTGCCTCGATATTGCTCGTTCTCGCGGCCCTGGCCGCAGGCGCGGCAGGGCTGTGGCTCCGCCACGCCATGCAGGCGCAGCTGCCGCAGCTCGATGGCGACCGCCATACCATCGCGGTCTATGCAACCGGTCACCGTCCAGCGCGACCACCAGGGCGTCCCCCATATCGACGCCGCCACCATCGACGACCTCATCGCCGCGCAGGGCTACGTCGCCGCGCAGGACCGTCTCTGGCAGATGGACATGATGCGTCGCGTCGCCGCCGGCGAGGTCGCCGAGGTGCTCGGCAGCAAATTCGTGGAGCATGACCGCGTCCAGCGCGTGCTCGAATTCCGCCAGACCGCAGAGCGCCTCACCGCCAGCCTCTCGCCGCAGGATCGCCGCTTCTTCGAGGACTATGCCCGCGGCGTCAACGCCTACATCAGCGAAGCGGATGCGCTTGCCTGCCGAGTTCCGTCTGCTCAACTACCAGCCGCGCCGCTGGCAGCCCGTCGACTCCGTGCTCATCGTCCTCAGCATGGTCCAGACGCTCGATGAGCAGTGGCCCACCAAGCTCAGCCGCGAGGCTATCACCAGGAAGATCGGCCCTACCCTCGCCGCCGATCTCTACCCCACCGGATCGTGGCGCGATCATCCGCCCACGCAGGCGGCTCCCGACCTCACCCAGCCGCCTGTGAACCCACCGCCTCCGCTCCCAGATGAAGAGGAGTCCTTCAACGGCATCGCGGACGACCTGCTGCGCCTGCGCGCGGTGGTAAACCCTGTCCAATCCCTGCCGAGACTGCATCGCGGGCTCCAACGAGTGGGTGCTCAGCGGCGCCCATACCGCCTCCGGGCGCCCCCTGCTCTCGAACGACATGCACCTCAACCACTCCGTGCCCGGCATCTGGTACGAGATGGATCTGCGCGCCCCAACTTCCATGCCGCCGGCGTCAGCCTCCCCGGCGTACCCCTGATCGTCGCCGGCCACAACGAGCACATCGCCTGGGGCTACACCGCGCTGTACGGCGACACCCAGGACCTCTACGTCGAGCGCACCAACGCCCAGGGCGAATACTGGGACGGCGGCGCCTGGCGCCCCATGGAGCGTGATCACGAAACCATTCATGTCCGGTTCGGCAAGAATCAGGAGTTCGACGTCCTGCGCACCAATCACGGCCCGGTCATTTCACCGCTGGTCCCGCACGAATCTCGCACTATTGCGCTGCGCTGGACCGTCTACGACCCCCAGTTCGCCAGCGGCATGCCTGTCTATGCGTTGAACACCGCGAGCAACTGGCAGGAGTTCGAGGCCGCCATGAGCCAGTGGTGGGCGCCGACGCTGAACGTCGTCTATGCCGACGATCAGGGCCACATCGGCTATCAGGCAATCGGCCACATCCCGCAACGCCCTGGCGGACTGATGGGTGTTCCTATCACTGACGATGCGCACGAATGGCAGGGAGTGCTTCCCTTCGCATCACTGCCCGCATCGCTCGATCCGCCCAGCGGCATCCTCGCCACCGCCAACTCGCGCATCACCCCGGATGGCTACTCCACGCCGCTCTCGCTCGAGTGGGCCTCGCCCTATCGCAATGAGCGCATCTGGAAGTGGCTGGCCAGCCACGAGACGATGACCCGCGCCAACATGCTCACATTGCAGACGGATATCGACTCCGAACTGGATCACGAACTCGCGCAGCGCTTCGCCTATGCCATCGACCATGCAAAGCGTCCGTCCGGGCGCCTGCGGGCTGCCGCCGACATTCTCCGTTCCTGGAACGGTGTGATGCACACCGATGAGGCCGCGCCCGCCATTGTCACCGCCGCTCGCGACGCGCTCTGGCCATTGCTGCTCGAACCCAAACTCGGCACAGACTGGAAGCTCTACGAGTGGCCGGAGAGTGCCTATGTCGAAGAGCAGCTCATCACCAGCACGCCCGCGGCCTGGCTACCCGAAAAAATATGCAACGTGGGACGATCTGCTCGCTGCCGCCGTCACCCGCGGGCTGGAACTGCGCCACGCCCCCCTGTCGCTCAAGAACTGGCGCTATGGCGACGACCATACCATCGCGCTCGCGCATCCGCTCTACGGCATGATTCCCTTCTTCGGCTGGACCGGCATCCCGCCCACCCGCAATCCGGCGGCACCACAACCGTCAAGCAGGTCGGCCGCGACTTCGGTCCTTCGCAGCGCTTCACCATGGACTGGAGTGACATCGACGCCTCCACAGAAAACATCGTCATGGGCCAATCCGGCGATCCCGTGAGCCCCTACTATCGAGACCAGTGGCCCGCCTGGTATGGCGGCACCACCTTCGCACTGCCGTTCACGCCCGCAGCCGTCAATGCAGCGACAGAACACACGCTGCGGCTCACGCCGTGACCACGAAGCAAGCGCGATTGCTCTCGCTCGCCGCAATCCTGCTCACCACACTCGCCGCCACCGGTGTTCTGCTCACGCGCGGACCCTCTTGCGGCCATGACTTCGACTTTCACCTCGTCTCGTGGCTCGAAGTAGCGCGCAGTTGGCACAGCGGCCTCCTCGATCCGCACTGGGTGTCGTCTGCAAACTTCGGCGCCGGCGAACCGCGCTTCATCTTTTATCCACCCGCATCATGGATGCTCGGCGCCGCCCTCGGCAGCATCGCCGGCTGGCATGCCGCGCCCTGGCTCTTCACTGCCGTCTGCCTCTTCTGCGCGGGACTTGGCATGCGCCGCTTCGCGCGAGACTGGCTTTCGCCCGTCGCGGCCACCGCCGCGGCTTGTCTTTACATTGCGAATCCGTACATGCTCTTCGTGGGGTATGAGCGCACCGCCTATGGCGAGCTGATGGCCGCAGCACTCATCCCGCTGCTGCTCTGCTTCGCCGTGCAGCGATTGCCTCCCATCGCCGCACTCAGCGCCACCATCGCCGGCATCTGGCTCATGAATGCGCCCTCCGGGGTCATGGTTTGCTACACGCTGCTGTGGATGACTCTGTGGCGTCTCGCATCGGAGCGTAGTTGGCGCGCGGCGTTGCGCATAGCTGCATCGACAGCAATTGGACTCGTCCTGGCCGCGTTTTATCTTGTCCCCGCCACCTATCAGGAGCGCTGGGTCGAAATCGCGCGCGCCATCGGTCCGGACATGCGCTTCCAGGACAGCTTTCTTTTTCATCACACTGGCGAGTCCTTTCACGACGCCGTGCTCCACACCGCGTCAATCATCGCCTGCGTTCTGCTAGCCTCTGCGTTTGCATCCATCCCGCTCTGGCCCGGTTCTGCAAATGTGTTTTGCGAAGTGGTGTTCTGCGAACTCGTCCGCTGCTCTGGATTGCGTCCATCATTCCGCTGATCCTTCTGCTCCTGGTGCCCCTCAGCAGCCCGCTCTGGCGCTACACACCGCAGCTCGCGTACATGCAGTTTCCCTGGCGCTGGCTGCTCGTGCTTGCGCCGGTGGCCGCGCTTTTTGTCGCGGGCGGCCTCGCCCATCGCACGCGGACCCCGTGGCTCATCACTGCGGCAGCAATACTCTGCGCTGCATCCATCGTGACCTGCACGCGCCCCTTCCATCAATACTGCGATGACGAGGACAATGTCTCCGCCCAGCTCACTCTCATGCACGATGGCGACGGACAGGAAGGCACCGACGAATACACGCCGCATGACGACGACAACGCCGAAGTCGATCAGGACATGCCTGAAGTGCGTGTGCTGGTGAGCCCCGGGGCGGAGGAGCCGGACAGCGGGAAGGTGCAGAATCCCGAATACCAGCCAGACCCAGGCGCAGAACGCAACGCAACCGTCACGGTGACACAATGGTCACCGGAACATCGCGCCGTGGTGCTGAATACCCCAGCCGCAGGTTATGCCGTCTTCCGCCTCATGGACTATCCCGCCTGGACTATCCGCCACGATGGAGCGATCGTCCGCCGGCATCCGCGACGCGACGACGGCCTGCTCACCATCCCCGTCCCAGCGGGCCGCTCGCAAATCGACATCCGCTGGCACACGACTCCAGACATATGGATCGGCCGCGCCCTCTCTCTGCTGGGCTTCTGTGTTTTTGTTTTCGTCTGGTACCCAGAGCGCACTCGCCAGACAACTACGCTTTGAGCTGCGCTTCCGCTGCCGCGTAGGTCTTGCGGATTCCCTCCGCCAGTCCGGTCTTTGCACGCCAGCCCAGCGTATGGATGCGCGACACATCCAGCAGCTTGCGCGGTGTGCCATCCGGCTTGGTCGTGTCGAATCTCAGCTCACCGGCAAACCCAAGCTCGGCGGCCACCAGCTCTGCCAGCTCGCGGATGGTCACATCTTCTCCCGTTCCGATGTTGATCAGAGGCGCATGTTCATTGTCGATCAACTTATGGAACTCACCATCCGAAAGCTGCATCAGGACGATGCATGCCTCCGCCAGATCGTCGCTGTAGAGCAACTCCCGCCGCGGCGTGCCGGTGCCCCATACTTCGATGAACTTGTGTCCCGCCGCCTTCGCGTGCACAACCTTGCGCATCAATGCCGGCAGCACATGCGAGGTCTTGAGATCGAAGTTGTCATGCGGACCGTAGAGATTCGTCGGCATCGCCGCCAGATACTGCGTCGCCGTATTGGCGGTTATAGGCCCAGCACATCTCAATCCCGGCAATCTTCGCCAGCGCATACGGCCGGTTCGTCGCCTCCAGCGGGCCGGTCAGCAGATACTCCTCGCGGATCGGTTGCGGAGCCAGCCGCGGATAGATGCAGCTCGACCCCAGGAAGAGCAGCCTCCGCACACCCGCCTGACGGCTCGCTTCGATCACGTTCGTCTGCAGGATCAGATTGTCGCGAATGAAGTCCGCAGGATAGGTATCGTTGGCCAGGATGCCGCCCACCTTCGCCGCCGCCAGAAACACGTATTCCGGCCGTTCATTCGCGAAGAAAGCATCCACCGCTCGCACATCCAGCAGATCAAGCTCCGCGTGCGTGCGCAGCAGCAGCCGTGCGAATCCCTGCTGCTTCAGGTAGGCGGTAATTGCGGAACCCACCAACCCGCGGTGCCCCGCTACAAAGATCCGGCTGTCGCGATTCATCGGCTCTCGGTCTATTCGTGGTAGCGGAAGGCGTTAAACCCGTGCTTGTGCACCAGGGCATCGCGTTCCGCTTCCTTCAGATCTTCTGTCACCATCTCGGATACGAGCTCCGCAAAACTGATGCGCGGCTTGCCATCCCAGTTCGCGGTGGGCCTTCGATGCGTCACCCAGCAGCGTCTCCACCTCCGCGGGACGAAAATAGCGCGGGTCCACCTTCACGATCACGCGGCCCTCCGCGTCGATCCCCTGCTCGTCGGCGCCCTCGCCTTTCCAGTGCAGACTGCATGCCCAGCGGCTCCGCGGCGCGCTCTACGAACTCGCGCACGCTGTACTGTTGGCCCGTGGCAATCACGAAATCCTGCGGCTGGTCCTGCTGCAGCATCAGCCACATCATCTCCACATAGTCGCGCGCGTGGCCCCAGTCGCGCTTCGCATCCAGGTTGCCCAGGTAGAGCTTGTCCTGCAGCCCCACCTGGATGCGCGCCAGCGCGCGCGTGATCTTGCGCGTCACAAATGTCTCGCCGCGCACGCGGCGACTCGTGGTTGAACAGGATGCCGTTGCAGGCGTGCATCCCGTACGACTTCGCGGTAATTCACCGTAATCCAGTACGCGTACAGCTTCGCCACGCCATACGGCGACCGCGGATAAAACGGCGTCGTCTCCCGCTGCGGCGTCTCCTGCACCAGCCCGAACATCTCCGATGTCGACGCCTGGTAGAACCGCGTCTTCTCCTCCAGGCCCAGCATGCGGATCGCCTCCAGCAGCCGCAGCGTGCCGATCGCATCGCTGTTCGCCGTGTACTCCGGCTCTTCGAAGGACACCTCACATGGCTCTGCGCCGCCAGATTATACATCTCGTCCGGCTGCACCTGCTGCAGCACGCGGATCAGGCTTGATGTATCGGTCAGGTCGCCATAGTGCAGACGCAGATTCTGATGTTCCACGTGCGGATCCTGATAGAGATGATCGATGCGAGCCGTGTTGAACAGACGACGTCCGCCGCTTGATGCCGTGGACCTCGTAGCCCTTGTTCAGCAGGAGTTCCGCCAGGTAGGAGCCGTCCTGCCCGGTGATGCCAGTGATGAGTGCCTTCTTCAACCACCGCCTGAGTGACAGTCGCTCGCGGCACGAGAATGGCTCAAAACCAACACATCTCGTTGCCTTAGGCCATACGGTACCACGCGCGAACGGCCGTATTCTCTAGAGCGGTTTTCCTGTCGAGTGCAGGGGGCGGCGACCGTTCCTGTGGCCTTCCGCTACGAAAAGGCATCGGAGTGGAGCTGGGCACCGCACAGACATCAGGAAAATGCTCTATCGCGAATCGGCGGAATGACGTTTGCCAACAGCCGCCAGCAATTCGCCCTCGAAGCGCTCGAGCACGCGTTCTCTTCCCAGGTATTCCACCGCATGTGTGCGCGCGGCAACACCCAGTGCGTGGCGCATCTGTCCGGCCTGTCGGCGAGTGTGCGCACGGCGGTGGAACAGCGCCGTGTTGTCCAGTGGCGTCACTGCGATGCCGCAGGTACCCAAAGCCAATCGCTACCTGTGTTCCCGACGCCGCCGTGGCAATCACGGGCCGTCCGCTTGCCAGCATGCCGGTCAGCTTCGAAGGCATCACCAGGTCCGCCGCATCCGGCCTCTGTGGCAGCAGATGAATATCCGCCGCATTCAGCAGATCGTTCAGCCGGTCAAACGGCTGCAGGCGGCAGCATGGTCACATTCGCGGCGCCGCGCACCATGCCGGCAAGCTGCGCATGGTACGCGCCGTCGCCACAGAATACGAAGTGGATGCGCGGGTCCGGTGCAAACTCCGCGCCAGCAATGGCAGCAATTCCAGTCCCTGTTTCATCCCCATGTTGCCCGCGTACATCAGCACGACGCGTTCCGGTCCCAGGCCAAGCTGCTGGCGCAGGCGGCTCGGCCCCGGCAGCGGCGCAATGGCATCCGTGTCCACCCAGTTCGGAAACATGATCGTCTTCTCAACCGGAATGCCCTTCTCCGGCAAACGCTGCATCATCTTCTCCGAAACGGTGGAGATGTGATCGAAGCGATGCATCACCTGCCGCTCCAGCGCCTCGGCCAGCCGGTGCGCGCGTCCCTCGCTCTCGAGCAGCCCAAGCCCAAAGGCCGCATCCACCTCAAAGTCCTGAACGTGCAGCCACGCCACCGCCTCGGCCATGCGCGCTGTCATCAGTCCGGCCACCGCCGACATCAGCGTTGGCTCAACCGTCAGCACCACATCCGGACGCCATTGCGCCTGCGACAGCATGATGGGAAGGCTGCTCAGCATGAAGGAGCCAAGATGCAGCACGCGCGTCCGTCCCGAGGGGTGACGCGGCACGTAAATCGGGCAGCGGTAGACTCGCACGCCGTCCGGCCCTGTGCCTGGCTCTGTCTTATAGCTCCACGCCCGGTAATCCGTGCGCACCCGCCACGCGGGATAGTACGGCGGCGCCGTCACCACGCGCACACCATGCCCTCGGGCCGCCAGCCACTCAGCCATCTCTCCCGAGTACTTGCCGATACCCGTGAGCTCTGGTGAGTAGTTGATCCCATGCAGCAGGATGCGCAAGAAGTATGGTCCTTTCCCAGGATCGTTTGGCCCAGACGATCGTTTGGCCCGGGCCGTTTTCACAACAGGTGCATCTGGTGGAAGTACTCTCGATGAGCCGTTAAGAAAGGCTGCATCGAGTCACCGCAATTCAGCGCCACAGTATTGTGAAAACGGGTAGAGCAAAGGCAAGCATACTGGATCGTTCCCTGCAACTTCCCGCATATACGCAAGCAGTGCCACGATGCGAAACACCCGCGAAAGCTCAGGTATGATGAGCCCAATGCAGACCGATATTCATGCACTGCTGGAGAGCGGTGCCGCACGCACAGATCAGGCGTTGAACGCCTGCTTCCCTCGCCCGACCAGGTCCCTGTCTCCATCCATCGTGCGATGCGGCACAGTGTCTTTGCCGGCGGCAAACGCCTGCGTCCCATCCTGTGCATGGAGGCGGCGCGCATGGTCGCGAACGATGGTGCGTATCCCGCAGGAGTGGAAGAGCTCGGCTCAGCGATCGAGATGATCCACACCTATTCACTCATCCACGACGATCTGCCCGCGCTCGACAACGACGATCTCCGCCGCGGCAAGCCCACCTGTCACGTAGTTTACGGAGAAGCCATCGCCATCCTCGCCGGCGACGCCCTGCAGACACTCGCCTACTCCGTCCTGGGTTCGCTTCGTTGTCCGTCGGACGCCGCAATCCGCATCGTGCAGCTCGTCGCGGAAGCTACGGGCACCGTCGAGGGCATGATCGGCGGCCAGGTGCTCGATCTCGAAGGCGAGCACTCGCAGCCCACCGAAGGATTCCGTGTTCGCCATCCACCGCGCCAAGACCGGCGCGCTCATCCGCGTCAGCATCGTGAGCGGCGGCGTCTTCGCCGGCGCAACCCAGCAGCAGGTCGCCGCACTCACCGCCTTCGGTAGCAAGGCCGGACTCGCCTTTCAGATCATCGACGATGTACTCGACATGACCGGGGACGCCGCGTCACTCGGCAAAACCGCAGGCAAGGATGCGGCCAGCAGTAAAGCGACCTGGCCAGCCGTGCATGGCATCCCGGATTCGATCGCCGATGCACGAAGACTCATCGAGGAGGGCTTCGCGGAGCTAGCCATCTTTGGCGAGCGAGCCGAGTCGCTCAAGGCCGTAGCGCGCTATCTCGTCGAACGCACCAACTAATCCGTTCCTTTAACAAAACTGGCAGCGATATCGGCTCCCGTGTCGCGCCGTCGGGAGATGGAACAGCCCGGCCACCACAACTGTGAACGTGAGCGACCAAAGGAAGCGAACCGAGCGGAACGCGCCGCAGGTGCCTTTTGCCCGGAAGGCTAGTCCACGCCACTCCCCGAGACGTGAGCGACCAAAGGAAGCGAACTCCACAAAATGCGCCACAGGCGCCGTTGCCCCGGACGGCCAGTCCGCGCCGTCGCTCCGATGGCCAATTTAGACGTGGGCCTGATCGCGGATCACGCGCCGGATCCGATCGCCCTGCTCCGCCAGATCCTGCACGAATCCCTCGAAGCGGCCCAGCGCCTTCTGCGCCGTGTGGATGTAGTCGGGTAGGCTCTCCCACAGTTCACGCACGTTGTCGGACTCTTCCAGCAACGCCACCAGCGATCCGGCAGCCGTCACCGCCAGTGCAGCGCGCCGGCGGCCCGTCGCCAGCAGCACAGCGCCCGTCAGCAGCGACCCTGCGGCAAGCCCGCGTGTCCATGCGCGCGTGCCGCCAGGCAGGTTGTCATCCAGGGAATCTCTCACTCGTTCCGCCATCTCCGTCAATTCGAATGCCATGGATATTCAGTCCTTCCTCGTTCGTCTCGCGGCTGATTCGCTCGGGTCAGATGCGTACTCTGATTTGAGGCCCGGCTCACTGATGGGATGCAGGCTATCCGCCGGCAGCCACCCGTGCCAATTCCGATCAGTCCAGATCGAATTCCCGCAGCGGCTTGCCTGTCGTTGGATCATCCTTCGCGCGCTTCACCGCCTCGGCAAAACGCCGCTCCATCACGTCCTTCTTGTTGCGCTCAGTCTCCATCGACTGCCGGAAGATGCTCTCCTTGCGCTCTTCCTGATCCCGCATCGCACGCGCCGCACCCTCAAAGTCCTCGAACATGCGTTTGCGCGGTGCGGACTTATGCCCGATGATCGAACGCGTCTCCGGATCCACCGTCAGGATCGCCCCGCAGTCCGGGCAAACTACCTCGAATGCGCTCATTTGTTTCGCCATGGCTCCCCATTGTAGCGGCAAGCCTGCATCGCTGGGATAGGGAGAACGCAGAGGCTACAACGGATTCGTCTTCGCACCGGAAGTGAAGGATTTGCGGTCCCACGGCACAAAGTAACCAAAACCAACTATGCGCCGCAGGCGCAGTTGCCCGGACGGCCAGTCCCTAGAGCGGAAGCAGTTTGTGGCCGGGGCAGGCCATCTTTCGCCGCATCGACCAGCATCTCCAGAAGCCCCTCGCCCTGCGTGGCCAGGAAATAGACACCCGCCACGACGCGCTCCTGCAAGTGCCCTCCCGGATACAGCGCCTGCGTTACCGCCTGCGCATGCCGCGCCAGGCTCGTCTCTTTCTCCAATTGATACCGGGCCGCCAGCCGCCGCAGCCGGTTCATCTGGTACCGCATCTTCGACGCTGCAGTGTTGGCCGAGCGTCCCAGTCCGGCATCCATCTGCGCCATCCACTCGGTCACGGCATTCAGCTCCCGATCCAGCGAATTACCCGCCGCAGCCAGCTTCTGCTTGCCCTCCACCGGCATGGCGCGCGCGCCCAGCCGTTGCGCCAAGGCGTCTGCGGTAGTCAGCGCGTCCGGCAGTTGCACCCCATGCCGCTCCATCACCGCGGCAATCTTTGGTTCCACCAGCGTCGCGGAGAGCCGAAGCAGCACGGCCGTAGCCCGCCCCAGAATGGCTCGATACAGAACCTCGGACTGGGCGAAGTAGGCGATCTCCGCCGGTCCCGCGATATACGCCGACGTCGGCAGCACAGCATCCTGGAATACCGGGCGCAGCAGCGCATTCGGACTACATCGTTCAGGTGTCACTTCAAGTATGTGCAGTAACTCTTGTTCTGTGTAGCGTTGTCCGCCAGCCTTCCACTGCAGGCCTCCATCGGCGCGTACCCGCCTAAGAGGCAACCGGGCTCCCGTCTTCTCGTCGATCAGAAACAACAGGCTCGACTGCTCCGTCACCTTCACCTGCGAGTGATAGCCGCGAGCAGCCAGCAGGTTGTCGCGCTCGACCAGCGCTGCATGGAGGGCGTCCGCCTCGCGGATCGCATGGCCCAGCACCTCAGCGCCCAGCCCGTGGAAATCTCTTCCCGCCGGGTCGATGACGATCAGTCCGCATGGCGCAAAAATCCGGGCAATGAAGCTGCCAAAGGCCTCGGAGAGGGTGTTGCCCGCCCGATAGACCTCGCGCAACGATGCCGTGATCTCGCTCGGCCCCACGAGGGGCTCGAGGATGGACTCAAGCTCCGCCAGCGCAGTCTCAATATCCCCTCCCAGCACGATCCCGCCAACCGGGACGGCCACCTCCGGTGCAGGGCCTATCGCGACCGCTTCGAGACCATCGCGAGCCGGCAGATCCACATGCGCGATCTCTGCGAAGTCGTGGTCCTCGCTCGCCAGCCAGAAGATCGGTACCGTGTCGAAGCCTGCTTCCGTCGCCTCGCGCGCCCGGGCAATCGCCGTCGCCGCCTTCAGCAGCGTGTAGAGCGGGCCGCCAAACAGCGCGACCTGCTGCCCGGTCACAACCGCCGATGCTCCATTGCGCAACCGGTTTATATTTCTCGCGGTGAGCTCGCCGCCACCAAAGGCCGCGTTCTGCGTCGTCAGCAGATCCGCCAGCCGTGCACGATGCTCTGCGCTCAGCCTGCGTCCCTCGGAGATCCAGCCCTTCCCCGCCGCTGCGGTGGAATAGAACGGAGCCAGCGGCTCAGCACTCTCCGCGTAGTCCAGAAAGAGCCGGCTGCTGCCCGGCATGATCGAGCTGGGATAACACTCCGGTTCCACTGCGTCTCCTAATGCCTCTTCCGATTCTCTCCGGAATCCTTACCCAGCGCCGTCTTGATTGCGGCCCGATCCGCGGACGGCAGATCCTTCGCCGCCAGACGCGCCAGGCCGTCATACACGTGTGCCACTAACGGATGCCCGGCGAGTGCCTCACGATGCAGTTTGACGGTCGCCGCGTCCCCGCGTGACAGCGGTCCGCTGAAGCTCCGCGCCAGTCCCTGTTTTTGGACATTTGCCACCGTCGCAGCCGCCATCGGTCCCAGCAGAGCGAGAGCCTCCTTTTCCGAAATGCCTGCCTCATGCATCGCGCGAACGCCCGCCGCCAAGGTCGCCACCAGCATCGGCGACCCGAACATCGCTCCCGCGTGGTACATCGCCTTCCCTTTGCCCTCGATAGTGAACGGCCTGCCGCCTAGCTGCCGCACCAGTGCGAATAACTCTCTTTGTGTTGCAGCGTCTCCCGCTTCCACGCCAAAGCGCGTTCCCTCGAGCGCCACAACACGCCGCGTCGGGAAGCTCATCATGGGATGCACCGAACCCGTCCGCGCGCCCGCTCGTTCGGCAACTGCAAGTACGCTGCGATCCAGCGCGCCGCTCGAATGCACGACCACCTGGCCATGCAGATTGCCACGCTCCGCTACCAGCCACGCTGCCGTGTCCGCAATCGCAGCATCCGGAACGCACAGCCAGAGCATCTTTGCGTCGAGTCCAACACTCGCGCCGCGCCGCCGCGCATGCATTCTCGCCGCAAGCAGATCCGCCGCGTCGAGTGCCGCCGCAAGCGACGATCCCCAGTTTCCCAACCCGATCACCGCGACGCTGCGCCGTATCTTCATCGTCCGAACCCGAGCAACGCACCCTTGAAGTGGATGGTACCGTAACGATTCGCTATCCCTGGAACCGCTATCGAATCGATAATGCCGTCGTAGCTTCGTCAGGAGAGGACCACGTTTGCAAACACACGCGTTGCCCACGATGAAATTCCGCTTGCCAGAAACTTGCCGCGCCATCGCCCGTCGCAGCATCTTCCTCGCGGCTCTCCTGCTCCCATTCCTGCTTCTTTCGTTCCCGGTGCATGCGCAGTCGGTGCGCGGCTGGCAAGGCACCATCACCATTCCCACCTACGAACTCGGACCGCCGGATCCGAATCCGCCCTTTGCCCTGGTGAATCCGCATCCTGTCTACCCCTACCCCATGCTCGATGACCTGAGCGATCAGCGCGCCCCGCAGACCTACCGCGCGATCTATCTCGAAAACCAGTACCTCAAGATCACGATCCTGCCGGAGCTGGGCGGGCACGTCTACTCGGTCTACGACAAACTCAATCATCGCGAGATGCTCTATCGCAACCGCGTCATCAAATACGGCCTGGTTGGCCCGCGCGGCGCATGGATCGCCGGCGGCATGGAGTTCAGCTTTCCCTTCGCGCACACCACCGACACTGTCTCTACCGTCGAGTCTGCGCTGCATCAGAACGCCGATGGCAGCGCGACCGCCATCGTGGGCGCCATCGACTGGGTTTCGAAGATGTATTGGCAGATCGCACTCACCCTCCGTCCCGATACCGCCAGACTGGAAGAGGGCGTCACGCTCTTCAACGCGCACGCCGCTCAATCACCTCTATCTCTTCTGGACCAACACCGCAGTCCCGGCCACGGACGACCTCCAATACCTCTACCCCATGCGCGAGACCATCTCCGACGATCCCTTCGCCATCGTGCAGAGCTGGCCGGTCTGGGAAGGCGTCGATCAAAGCTGGTACAAGAACGATCCCAGCGCGCTCGCTATCTTTGCGCGCGATGTCCACCGCAATTTCTTCGGCGTCTACTACCACCAGTCCAACTACGGCGTCGTCCATGTATCCGACTTCCGACAGGACCCCGGCAAAAAACTTTGGAGTTGGGGAACGGCTCGCAGCGGCAGGATCTGGGACAACATCCTCAGCGACGATGACGGCCCCTACAACGAAATCCAGAGCGGACGCTTCGCCACGCAGGGCTATCGCGAATTCATGGAGCCGCATCGCGTCGAGCAGTGGACGGAGTATTGGTATCCCGTCTCCGGTCTCGACGGCGGCTTTGTCGAAGCGACAAGCCAGATGGCCCTCAATGTCAACTTCACCGGCTCCGGTCCATCGGGCGAGGTAAAACTCTTCCTCAGCCCCGTCGCGAATCTTCCGAACGCCACCGTGACGGTGAGCCTTGGATCTAACCCGCTGCGCACGATTCGCAATGTCCAGTTGGCGCCGATGCATGCTGCGGCATTCACCATTCCGGTGCCAGATCTGGATCGCGCCCGGAAAGAACTGCGCGTCAAAGTTCAGTCCGCACAGGGCAACCTACTGCTCGACTGGTCGGCATCGGAGCCCGTCGATGGAAATCCCGATCTCGTTCCGTCGGTGGGAAAACCATTGCAAACGCCCATCTCCGTCACCTCTGAAACGCCGCTGGAGCAGCTCTACCTGCAGGGCGTGTTTCTCCAGAAGACGCGGAGACACAGAAGGCGCTCGAAAGATCTACAAGCAGGTTCTGCAGCGCGATCCCGGCTACGTCCCAGCCTTACTTCAGGAGGCCTTCTACACCTATCGTGCAGCGGATTTCGCCACCTCCGAACATCTCATCGACCTCGCGTCCCAGCGCGAAAACGAAAACCCGATGGTTGCCTACACCGCGGGTCTCATCTACCGCGCGCAGGGCCGGCTGTCTCTCGCCAACGATGCGTTCTGGAGTGCGATCCATTACGGCCCTGCATCCGTGCCGGGCCTCTCTCTTTCATCGGCATATCTCGAACTCGGAGAGATCGCCATCCGCCGGGACAACTACGCGAAAGCGGTCGATCTTCTGCAACAGGCGGTCGATGGCAACCCCGCGGACGCGCTGGCGCTGACGGATCTTGCCGTGGCCCAGCGGCTGAATGGCAATGCGCAAGCCGCCGCAGTCTCCTCCGCAAAGGCCAATCAGCAGATGCCTCTTCTGCCCTATGCGCTCGCGGAAAACTGGTTGGACACAGCAGGGCCAAAGCCCGCAGACACTCACGCATGGGCGCAGACCATCGGCTCCGATCCGCAAAACTATCTCGCCGTCGCAGCCTGGTACCACGACCTTGGCGCCTGGCACTCCTCCGACGCAGTGCTGCACGCCGCCATTGCCAACATGCCCGCGCAGTCTCTCTCGCCGATGATCTATTACTACCTCGCGTCCAACAGCAGGCAGCAGGGTGATCAGCAACACGCGGCCGAGTTCGCGGCTAAGGCCGCTTCGCTGCCAATCACCGAAGTCTTCCCCAACAGCATCACGGACGCGGCCGTTCTGACGGAAGCCGTCCAGCAAAGCCCGCAGGATGCCCATGCCCAATACGCTCTCGGCAACTTTCTCTTCGCGCACGCACGCTATGACGAAGCCGCCGCGCTATGGTCGGCCGCACTTGCACAACACTTCGAGAATCCCGTGCTGCTGCGCAATCTTGGCGTGTACGAGTGGCATGTAAAACACAATCTCGCGAACGCCGCGACTGATTACACACGCGCCATCGCACTCAGCCCCGGCGACTACAGGCTTTATGAGGACCTCGACGAAATCTACGAAGAAGCCGGCGACGCTGCTGCGCCGCGAGAAACTCTTTCGCGACGCGCCAGCCGGCGTATTGGATCGAGACACGGTGCGCGCTCGTCATGCCCTTTTCTTTATCGAGCAGTTGCAACCCGATCCGGCGCTCGCGCTCCTCGCCGGTCACCGCTTCAAGCCCTGGGAAGGTGGAGTGGTGATCCATAACATCTTCGTGCGCGCAAATATGCAGAAGGGCAAAATGGCACTTGCAGCGCATCAGCCGGAACAGGCAGCAGCGGATTTCAAAGCGGCGATGGAGTATCCCGAAGACCTGGGTACCGGAAGGCCCGCCCAGCCCAATCTCACCGAGCAGTACTACTGGCTGGGAGTCGCGCTCACTGCCCAGAACAAATCCGCCGAAGCGGCAAAGACATGGGACACCGCTGCGCAAGGCAACGGCTCGCAAGGCAACAGAAAGGCCGATGTATTTTCCGCTCTGGCCTACCGCAAGCTCGGGCAAAACGATCGCGCGCAGCAGATACTTCAGCAGGTGATTGCAAGAGCCAGCCAGCCGAGTCCAGACGCGAACCCAGACACGAGCCCCGAGCCGAGTCCAGACGCGAACGATTTCTACGTCGCCGGGCTTGCCGCGCAGTACCAGGGCGACAAAGAGCATGCGCAGCAATATTTCCGTAGCGCGCTGATGCTCGATCCCCTCTTCTGGCCGGCGCGGGTCGCAACGGCAGAGATGAACAGCGCCGGAACATTTGGTCTTTCTCTTTAAGACATCCCTTCAACATACTTAAAAATAACGGGTTGCAGGCGCGGACTCTACCCCTCGCCAAAGCACAGGATGGTACGGTAAGAAGGGAAAAGAGGCAGGATGGCAACGAAAAAGAAGAGCCCCGCAAAGAAGCAGCAACCGCAGGACCGTGTCTACCCCAAAGGCATTGAAGTCCTCTCCTCGAAAGTCAGCTTCGAAGGCCCGGTCTTCCGCGTCGTTACCGATGAAGTCCGTGAGCCCGGCGGCCAGCCGCGCCGGCGCGACGTTGTGCGCCACCATGGCTCCGTTGTCATCTTTGCCATCGACGATTCGAAGAGCAAGCGCGATCCCCTCATTCTCCTGGAGCGTCAATATCGCCACGCGGCCGCGCAGTATCTGTATGAGGTCCCTGCGGGCAGCCTGGAGCCGGGCGAAGACCCGCTCGCAGGCGCGAAGCGCGAGCTGCTGGAAGAGACCGGCTACAAGGCGAAGCATTGGTCCAAGCTCGTGCGCTACTACGCGAGCCCCGGCTTCCTCGGTGAGTGGATGCAGATATTCGTCGCTGAGGGTCTCACGCCCGGCGATGCCCAGCCCGAAGAAGACGAACAGATCGAGCTCTTCGCCGTCCCCCTGAGCGAACTGCTGCGCGAGATCGAGGCCGGCCGCATCCTCGATGCCAAGACCATCGCCGCGACGCTGCTCTATGACCGCCTGCGCAAGCAGCGGCAACGCGCGGAACGGGCCGCAGCACGCGCGAGCCTGAGGTAATCTGACCCATTTTTTTCACGGTTTCCTTAGACACTTCGCTCATTTTTTTTGCAAACCAAACGCACTCCCGCTACGTCACTACAGGAAGGCAGGCTGGGTCTTGAACCCCTCCTAATCTGCTCTGAAGTGAGGTAACCGACACGTGTCCCAGTACAAAGGCAAGGTGAAGTGGTTCAACAATGCGAAGGGCTATGGTTTCATCGGCAGGGATGATGGGCCCGACGTCTTCGTGCACTACAGCTCCATTCAGCTCGATGGCTACAAGTCGCTCAAAGAGGGCGACGAAGTCGAGTTCGACATCATCCAGGGGCAGAAGGGCCCACAGGCAGACCAGGTGCAACGCAACGTGCAAGCTGCAGCCTGACCACGACCATCGAATTGCATAGCCCGAGAGAGCATTTTCCTGAAGGCATCACCCTCAGGAAAATGCTCTGGACGTCTGTTGTATCGAATGCTGGCTCCGCATTGCGTTCTGGAGAGCGCACTCACCGCCACCATGCGATAGAGTATTTCTCTGCGCATTTGGAGCGGCCGGCAGATGCCTATACCGATGCGTATGTGGCCTTTCGTAAGAAGAGGGCCACGCCGAGAGGATTCCCGCTGCCTCACGGCATCAGGGAAAATGCTTTAAAGTTCTGTGAGGCAGCCAGGATCACGCCGCCGCGCAGCAATGGAAAATCGCGCCATCGCACAAATGCTCTCTGAAACCGCCGATCTGCTTGAGATCGGTGCGGGCGATCCTTTTCGCATCCGCTCCTATCGCCGCGCCGCCGAAGCCATCGAGCAGAGCACCATTCCACTCTCCACCATCGCCAACGACCCCAAGCGCCTGCTCGAAATCCCGGGCATCGGCAAGGGCATGGTCGCCAACATTCAATCGATCGAGCAGCACGGCTCTATGCCGCTGCGCGACGAGCTGCTCACAAAATACAAGCCCACCATGCTCGAGCTGCTCAAGCTTCCCGGCATGGGGCCAAAGACAGTCGCCCTCATCTTCGAGGCCACCGGGGTCGCCACCGTCGATGATCTCGCCACTGCCATCGACCAGGGCCGCCTCGAAAATCTGCCGCGTGTCGGCGAAAAACTCATCCAGAAGCTGCGCAAAGGCATCGACGAATACCGCAAGAACAGCGGCCGCTTCCATCTCGACGACGCAGAGATCGCCGCCGAGCGCCTCACTCTTTACCTCAAAGACTTCCCCGGCATCGAAAGCGTCACACCCGCCGGCTCGCTGCGCCGCGGCCGCGACACCGTAGGTGACCTCGACATGCTCGTCACCGGCCCCGCCTGCGAAGAGGAGGTCGTCTCCGCCGCCGTCGAATACACCGCCGCCTATCCGCCCATCGCGCAGCTCATAGCGAAAGGCCAGAACAAAGTCAGCTTCAACCTGAGCAACGGCCTGCAGATCGACGTGCGTCTCCTGCCCCGCGCATCGTTCGGCGCCGCACTCCAATACTTCACCGGCTCCAAGATGCACAACGTCACCGTGCGCCAGCGCGCGCTCAAGCGCGGCTACACGCTCAGTGAGTACGCGCTCGCCCGCCTTGACGACGGCACCCAGGTCGCCGCCGCAACCGAAGAGGACATCTACCGCGCACTCGACCTCGACTGGATCCCGCCCGAGCTGCGCGAGAACAGCGGCGAAATCGAAGCCGCAGCCCAACACACGTTGCCGCGCCTCATCGAGCAGAAGGACATCCACGGCGACGTCCACATGCACACCACCGTCACCGACGGCAAAAATTCGATCCGCGAGATGGCCGAAGCCGGCCTCGCCCACGGCTACGAGTACATCGCTATCACCGATCACACGAAGAATCTCGCCATGACCTTCGGACTCGATGACGAACGTGCACTCGAGCATGTTCGCAACATCCGTGCGGTGGATGCCGACATGACCGGCAAGATTCGCGTCTTCGCGGGCATCGAAGTCGATATCCTCGGCGACGGCGTACTCGATCTCTCCGATGAAGTTCTCGCACAAATGGACATCGTCATCGCCAGCGTCCATTCCCTCTTCAATCAACCACGCGAGGAAATGACCGCGCGCATCTTACGAGCTATCGAAAATCCGTACGTGCGTATCCTCGGTCATCCGACTGGCCGCAAGCTGCTGAGTCGCGATGCCTACGAGCTCGATCTTCCGGCCATCCTGAAACGCGCCGGTGAGCTCGGCGTCGCCGTCGAGCACAATGCCGATCCCAACCGCCTCGATCTTTGCGACCGCGACCTGCGCATGGCGAAAGAAAACGGCTGCCGGATCGTAGTCAACACCGACGCTCACCACGTCTCCAGCCTTGAAAAAATGCAATACGGCATCCGCCAGTTGCGTCGTGCATGGCTGACGCCGGCTGACGTGCTCAATACCCGCAGTGCAAAGGACTTCCTCGCCGCCCTGCGCCCCCGTCCCGCGGCCTGACAAACGATCAGCCACTCGGAGCGCGAACCGTTTTGAGCACTGTCGCCACTAGGGGCGGGAAGGCGCCTCGGCCGCAGTCTTATATCCCTCCAGCACGCCACGCATCATCGCCGCATACTCTCTGTCGAGGAAGCCCACCCGGAAGAGCCACTGCCCCAGCGCGCCAAGCTCACCGGGAAACACATCGTCTTTCAACCGGAACGAGTACGTCCAGGTCACGCGTGTGTGCGCGTTGTCGATCTGCACAGTTCGGAACTCTCCAACCCCATACGCAATCGGACGGGCCTTCGGTGTCCGGTAGTTCCACACGATATACCGAAACCACGTTGTGTTGCCGCTCTGTCCGCGCTCGAGTGACTCCTCCTCCACGCTGCCGCCATCTGTCAGGCAGACGATATGACGCGAGCCCGCGGGGCCAAAGTCACCCTTGGTCAGCATGAAATCTCCTGCAACCCCGGGTAATGCCTTCGATTGGCGAATGGTTTCCTTCAGCGGCTTGTCCATCGCCTCGGCTACGGCCGCCAGCGGCCGGCCGATCACGATCTCTTCCGTATGAGAGACGAGTTGATCCATCGGCGCGATCGCCGGACGGGGACTGTCCTGAAAGCCTGCTGGTGGGGTGCAGCCAGGCAAATTTGCGGCCCGGGCGGCAAACGCAGTCCATAGAATCGCCATCCCTGTCACCCGAAAGATCCGTGCATAGCGCATGTCCGTCTCCACATTTATTACGATTATCGGAATATACGTCTGTCGGAACGATCGAGTCAAAAACGATTGGGATATGCCGCTGTATTTCGGGGACGGTTCACCTGTCTCCGGGCCGCGGAAGTATCCTGTTGACGGAATGCCCTTGAAGAAACAAGCTCCATCACGCCGCAACGCCATTGACAATCAACAGGCAATCTCTCTGCACGAGAGCATCGCCCTGCTGATGCGCCAGTTCCGCATTGAGCCCGGCCTGCTGGCCGGCAGTGTCTACGCAGATCTACACGCTAACGACATTGGCCTCTTTGAAGTCCTTGCCGGTTCCGTTGACTGGAGTGTCCGGCGCCTGGCCCAGGCGCTCTCCGCCCCCATTTCCACCATCTCCTCCGCACTGGATCGCCTCGAGCGTCAAAGGCTCATCCGGCGCAGCCGCATTGTGGATGATCGCCGCGTCGTTCGCATCGCACTCACTGCGCGAGGCCAGCGGCTCGCCGTCCGGCTGATCGACGCCCACATCGAAAACTGCCGGGCCATGCTCGCACAGCTGAGCTCAGACGAACGTGAGCAGTTCTGCCGCCTCGCCGCTCAAATTGCTGGAAGTGGCGAGGTAGTCGGGAAATAGCTGCCGCCCTAAAAGATCTCGAAGCTTCACAGGTCCCACCCTTAGCCGCGCCCACGTCCCTGCGCAGTGGGAAATCGTCGACGCTATGGCCAAGCGCATGGTCTAATTGCACTTCCCCGAATAAACAGAGTGCCCGAGGGTCTATGCGCTATCGCATTGTCGCGTTTCTTGTCTGCTGCCTGCCCATCTTCTGCGCCGCTCAACAGAAGACCGAGATCACTTCCGACCGCGTCAACGCCGCGCTCGCACAGCTCGACCCTTACATTCAGGCAAGCCTCGCAAAGACCAAAGTCCCCGGAGCGGCAGTCGCCGTCATCTACAACGACAAGGTCGTCTTCCTCCGCGGCTACGGCATCCGCAAGGTTGGGGAGCCCAGAGAAGATCGACCCGGATACCGTCTTCGAAATCGCCTCCGTCTCCAAGCCCATCGCCTCCACCATCCTCGCTTCGCTGGTCGGCCAGGGAAAGATCAGTTGGGATGATCAACATCGCCGATCTCGAACCCGACTTCAAGCTTTCGAACGCCGAGACGACCCGCGAGGTCACCATCCGCGACTTCCTCTCGCACCGCAGTGGTCTCGCCACCGAATCCGGCGACCTGCTCGAGGATCTCGGCTATTCGCGCCCGACAATCCTCTACCGAATGCGTTATTTGCCTTTGCCGGGCGTGTTTCGCAAGACATATGCCTACAGCAACTTCGGCTACACCACCGGAGCCATCGCCGCCGCTACCAAAATCGGCAAGCCCTGGGAGACGATCGCGGAAGAGCAGCTCTATGCCCCTCTCGGCATGACCTCCACCAGTTCACGCTTCTCCGACTATGAAGACCGCGCGAACAAGGCCGCGCTGCACATCATGATCGACGGCCAGCCCATCAACCGGTTCGTGCGCGAGGCCGACGCGGAAGCGCCCGCCGGCGGAGTCAGTTCCAGCGCCCGCGATCTCGCTCAGTGGGTTCGCCTGCAACTCGACGAAGGTAAGTGGAACGGCAAACAACTCATCGATGCCAGTGCGCTCGCGGAAACCCACAAGCCACAGGTCTGCCGCGTTGCTGAGGATCCGGCAAAGCCCAATGTGTGCCCCGGCGATCAGTACTACGGCTTGGGCTGGGACGTCGGAAAAGATGCTTTGGGCCACGATCAGTTCGGCCACAGCGGCGCTTTCTTTCTCGGCACCTCTACCGCCGTCTACATCGTTCCGGAGGAGCACATCGGCGTCCTCGCGCTCACCAACAGCACGCCGGTCGGCTTGCCGGAGTCGATCTGCCTCACCTTCCTCGACTATCTGCACTACGGCAAACAGCGGCGCGACTATCTCCCGCTCATCGCGCACGTCATGGATCAGATGATCGCGGAGACGCAGGATGCAGCGCCAAACTACGCCACACTTCCGGCTCCGTCCAATCCCGACAGCCGCCAAACCGCTCACCGCCTATGTCGGCAAATACTCAAACGAATACTTCGGCACACTTGAAGTCTCTGTCGAAAACAATCGCCTGATCCTGCGCCTTCCGCCACGCGGAGCCTACTACGAGCTCTCCCACTGGGATGGCGACACCTTCACCTATTACTTCGCCAGTGAAAGCACCGGCCTCGGCCGCCGCGGCGCAAAGTTTTCCCCGGACAAGAATCAGGTCCTGATCGAAAATCTCGCGACTGAGCACAACGCCGTCTTCACCAGGACACCACCGATGTAACGTTAGTGACGTAAGGGTTCGATTGCGCTGGTGCAGCGAGACGCCTTCGTTAGACCTGAGCGAATCCGCCATCCACGAAGAACTCTGATGCTGTGACGAAGCTGGCTTCATCGCTTGCCAGGAAGACCACGGCATTAGCGATCTCTTCCGGCCTTCCCATACGACCAAGCGGGACACCGGAGGAGATGAGTGCACGGCGTGCCTTTCCGGTCTCGCTGCTTCCCAGCAGGCCTTCCAGGCCTTCTGTTTGGATCGGGCCGGGGCTAACCACGTTCACGCGGATCTTTCGTTCTTTCAAATCGGTCGTCCAGGTGCGAGCAAAGGAGCGTATCGCAGCCTTAGTTGCCGCATAGATGCTGCCGGCCGGAAGACCCTTGCTGCCCACTACCGAACCATTCAGGATGATGCTGCCTCCATCCGGCATCAGTGGCAGAGCCGCTTGCACGCTGAAGATGACCCCCTTCACATTCGTTCCGAAGATGCGCTCATACTGCGCTTCTTCGAGCTGCCCGAAGACACCGTACTCCGCGATTCCGGCGTTGGCGAACACGATGTCCACTCGACCCCGCTCGGAGCGAATCTGTTCGTAGAGCTTCTGAATGTCCGCTTGTTTGGAAGTATCTCCAGCAACCGGAATGCATCCCTCGCCGATTTTGGCGGCAGCCGCTTCGAGCGCTTCCTTGCGTCGGCCGGTGATGTAGACCGTTGCACCTTCATTCACGAACGCCTTCGCGGTTGCAAAGCCGATACCG
Source organism: uncultured Acidobacteriaceae bacterium (assembly GCA_963815025.1). Classification (GTDB taxonomy): domain Bacteria; phylum Acidobacteriota; class Terriglobia; order Terriglobales; family Acidobacteriaceae; genus KBS-83. Next base: position 1,965,107 of record CAWFFD010000004.1, read on the forward strand.
CTGCTGCCCCCGGTAACAACGGCAATCTTTCCATCGAGTCTTTTCATCGAATATCTCCTTATGTGCGCGGGAGACTAAATAAGCCTCCCGCTAGTTGATAGAGGCGGCCCGTGTGGAGAACGCCTTGTGGTGAATACTTTGCGGGCAGGCGATCCGACCAGCTTGATCCCATTCACGATCTACTTGACTTTGATTGCGATTGCAATCAATCTGATGCAGAGAGATTTTCTGGGGGCTGAGGTGTTTGTTTCTAAAGAAATGACCGAAAGAAACCGGGGCTCCCTACTGCGTGCCGCCAGCCATCTGTTCCGCGAGAGAGGGATCGACGGTGTCGGTGTTGCTGAAATTGCGAAGGAGGCCGGACTGACGCACGGTGCCCTCTACAAGCATTTCCCTTCCAAGGAGGCGCTTGCGGCAGAAGCTTTCTATCATCCAGTTGCCGCGAAGAACGCCGAAACGGACGCTTCGGACGAAGATCGAGAGACTTCATTCGAGCAGTACCTCGATGCCATGTTCTCCATAGAGCACCGCAACAATCTCGGAAACGGATGCCCGATGACGGCATCCGCGAGTGAGATCGCAAGGCAAGGACCGGCCATTGCTGCGAGTTTCACGCGTGCGTTCAAAGAGAAGGTGAGCCGTCTTGAAGCTTCAATCAAAGGAAAGATGCCGGCCTCTGAGAAACGGCACCTTGCCGTTTCGGCCTTAGCCGCGCAAATCGGCGCAATGGCCGTGGCCCGTGCGGTTGCCAAAGTTGACGCTTCACTCTCGAAAGAAGTGCTTCAGGCCGTTCGCGAGACGGTGATGTCTACGCGCACGTTCAAGGACAACAAAGCCAAACGATCCCGGTCAGCGCGCTCCACCAGGTAATTGACGCGCCGCAGGTCGTAAAGGCGAGTCTCGAGGTTGCCGAAAAGATGACTTCGCGAGAACTTCAATTCGCGGCCTATTCTGGAGGAGAACAATTCGCCCTCCTTTGCTTTTACCATCCTGCGTGGCCGAGTTGATTGGGAATCATTGACTCATTTACTGGTCTTGACAATGCAGTCGCTCAATCTATATCGCCACACCTCATGATGACTTTCTCTGATTATGGAAACGTGCTCGGGCAATTTCACACCATCTACGGTCTGGTAGGTATAGGCGAAGATCAGGCGGTGGCCCGGCTCGGAGTTCCCGTCCTCACCCATGGTCCATGAGGTCAAAAGGAAACCCTGCTGCCCAGGCACGAACGTTGTCTCGAAATGTTCGGATTGAGGCACTTTCAAGGCTGCGGTCTCGAGGCGCATGCCGGGGGCAAGAACCATCTCGACATCAGAGGCCTGAAACTTGAAGGCGAGTTTGTAGCCGGACGGGGATTGCTCGAAGGAGACCGGCGTAGCAGGATTAGGAAGGAGCACATTCGTGCTTGCGGGGAGCCAGTTATCAAGGCTCTTTCGCACCGCGTGCTCCAGCAGTAACTCGGCCATACCACCATGGGGAAGCTTGCGTATTGCGTCGTCGGTCAGTCCGGAGGAAACGGTAACATTCTGTCGCGTCACGGTGACGCGGTTCCGAATCGGCTGAAAGATCTTTTCGAGTTCTTCGTCTGTCCCTTCATCTCCTACGCGTGTCGTTTCAGTGAAGTGCTCCTTCCAACTAAAATCGACAGCGCAATCGAAGGACTGCAATTTCCTATTGAACGGAGCATCGTATTTCTCGCGCGCTCGATTGAGGAGTGCCTGGTCTGTCTTTGTCGCTTGAGCGTGGCAAAGCAGAGCGCAAAAGCAGAACACGGTCGACGCACGATAAGTCCGCATCGCATAGTCTCCACACCGCGTGGAATGAGGGCCAAGCTGAGAATGAGTGCGGCTAGCATACATCAGGGCGAAGAAGGTAGCCGACTCCGTTATGGGGCTGGCTCTTGCTGTTCCCCTTAAAACGGAACAGACACGCTCTTAGCTATTGAGCCGCAATCTGTCTATTTACAGCATTTTGAGCCACATAAGCCCGATGTATGCTTTGCAAAAGAATCCTTTTGTAAGGATATTCATCTATGTTGTGTAGCCAAGCTGAGAGCGGGAGGCAGGCACGAGATGCCAAGGCAGGCGAACAACGCAGAAGCTGTTTCGAAAGGCAGCAAACAAACCAGTCCGGAACAGCTATGGATCGCACTCGCACACTGCTATCGAGCCATGAGCTCTCTCATCGAGCGGAGCTTCCTGAATGCGGGATTGAGCCTGACCGATTTCATGTTTTTAGAAGCGTTGTTGCACAAAGGTCCTATGACGATTACGGACGTCCAGGCCAGCGCCTTGCTTGCAACCGGGTCGATGACGGCTGTCGTCGATCGATTGGAATTGAAAGGGCTGATCGTTCGAACGCTGAGTAAGAGCGACCGTAGGGCTCGCGTACTGCAACTAACAGGCCAGGGCAAGGCCGTGATAACCCTCGCTTACCAGGAGCACAGCAGGGACCTGAAGCGCTGGATGAGCGTGCTTTCGGCGGACGAGCGTGCAAGTACCTTCACCAATCTTCGGAAGCTCGAGAAACAACTCAAGGGCATCGCCATCGACACACCGCTGTAGCCGATACAACGGCCGTCATCGCAGCAGACGCTTGCCTTCGAGGCAAGCGCAGCCCCCTTTCGTTCTAGCAACCGACATTTAACCGTAAAACTTTCGAAAGGAACTCGTCATGAGAACCCCCATCGTAGGCCTCCACCACGTCACCGCGATCGCCTCCGACCCGCAGCGCAACCTCGACTTCTACACACAGGTCCTGGGTCTACGTTTCGTCAAGCGGACCGTGAACTTCGACGACCCGGAAACCTATCACTTTTACTTTGGCGACGACATCGGCACTCCTGGCACTATCCTCACCTTTTTCCCTTGGCCCGGTACTCCGAAGGGTCGGCGAGGCGCGGGTGAGACCATCGCCACGGCGTTTTCGATCCCCGTCGGCTCCATCTCTTACTGGCGCGAGCGTTTGAGCGAAAAGGGCGTTCCCACCGAGGAGAATGTCTACTTCGGCGGAATACACCTGAGCTTCAGCGATCCGGATGGCATGGTGATCGAGCTGGTGGAGCACGCAGAAGCACACGCTGTTTCAGCGCCTCGCTACGCCAATGTACCGGCAAAACATGCGATCCAGGGCTTCTTCGGAACGACGCTGCTGGAGGTGAGCCTGCAGCGCACGGAAGGTCTGCTTGGCGTGATGGGCTATCGCAAGCTCAGTGAAGAAGCTGACCGCACCCGCTATGCACCGGAAGGCGATACTCGCGGCCGGTTTGTGGACGTTGTCGTCGATAAGAACGCGCAGGCAGGGCGGATGGGCGCTGGCACGGTGCATCACATCGCCTTTCGTGCCAGTGACGATTCTGCCCAGGTGGACTGGCAGCAGGAGCTCCGTCGTCATGTCAGCGTGACCCCGGTACAAGATAGAACCTACTTTCATTCCATCTACTTTCGCGAGCCCGGCGGCGTGCTCTTTGAGATCGCAACGGATGCTCCCGGCTTCCTGATCGACGAGAGCGCCGAATCGCTCGGAGAGGCATTGCGCATCCCAGAGTGGTTCGAGCCGCAACGCAAGTTGATTGAGGCACGCGTGAAGCCGATCACGCTGCACAAAGCCAAAAGCGAAGCAACAAAGGAGAGCGAGGTAGTGCTATGACTTCGGACCCACACGGAAAACAGGCCATTGTGCCCATTGGCCCACCCCTTGCGGATGCAGCAGGCGTCCTCATCTTGCTTCATGGCCGCGGAGGAACCGCTGAGGACATCCTCGGCTTGGGTGAAGCCATTGCTCCAGAGCAGTGGGCGATGCTCGCCCCGCAAGCTTCTGGAAACTCTTGGTATCCCTTCTCGTTCCTTGCACCACGAGAACAGAACGAACCCTATCTCACGTCGGCATTGGGAAGAGTCCAGGCTGCCGTAGACATGGCGCTAGCAGCGGGCATCGCAGCAGATAAAATCGCTATCGCGGGCTTCTCTCAAGGAGCCTGCCTTGCAACCGAATTCGTCGGTCGAAACCCTCGCAGATATGCCGCGCTGGTTGCTCTCACCGGAGGGCTAATGGGGCCGCCCGAAGTACCGATCAAACTCACGGGAAATCTGGCCGGCACGCCAGTTCTTCTTAGCTCGGGCGACCCCGACCCTCACGTGCCGTGGGCGCGTGTCCAGCAGTCCGCCGACCTCCTACAGGCGATGGGTGGCCGCGTCACAATCCGTCGCTATCCTGGCAAACCGCATTCAGTCACAGGCGAGGAGCTGAGAAGTGCTAGGGACGTACTCGCCGTCGCGTAACTCTCTGCCCTGGTGATCTCGGCTTGATCTGTTGTGATTCTTGATCGTGCATGGTAATTTCTCGTTCATGCATGGTTCATCGGGGGCGATAAGAAAAAACGAGATTGAGAGCCGACTGCTGCGCGGCCTTCCCGTCAATGCCACTGCCCTCGCGAAGGAGTTCCTGGTCTCCGAGGACGCCGTCCGTCGAGATCTGCGAGCGTTGGCCGCCGAGGGCAAGTGCAAACGGGTTTACGGTGGCGGGCTTCCTATATCGCCGGATGGAATCCCGTTCGAACACAGACTCTTGAGCGACTCGAAAGAAAAGCGCGCTTTAGCCTTGGCCGCCCTGACCTTAGTCTCTGAAGTTTCGACGGTATTCCTCGACAGCGGCAGTACCAACTTGGCCCTGGCCAGAGAGATGCCGCCCGATCGCTCTCTTACCATCGCCACAAATTCGATCTCAATCGCAAGCGCCCTCCTCGAGCGAAAGAATTTCAAAGTCATTGTTCTGGGAGGAGAGATCGATCGTGAAACCGGCGCGGCCATCGGGCTGTCTGCGATCCGCGAAGCTGAACGCTTGAGCTTTGATCTGTGTTTCCTCGGAGTTTGCGCCGTTTCCGTATCTCTTGGAATTGGCGCGTTCCACATGGCGGATGCGGAATTCAAACGCACGCTCATTGCGAGAAGTGATCGCACCGCAACGCTTGTCACTATGGACAAAGTTGAGACTCGGGCGCCGTTTCAGGTCGCCGCACTGGCAGCCCTTGACCATGTCGTTCTTGAGTCCGGTACATCGGAGGAGATTGTCTCGACCTTTTCCAATGCCGGCCCCAAAGTCATCATTGGGCAACCGTAGGTTGCGTCTCGTTCGACACAACCGAGAGCGGAATTTTCATGACAGAAGGTTTGCAGCTATCGCGCGCGAAGCTATCCACCAGGCTGGCGTTCGTTGCCGCAGGTTTCGGCGTAGCTTGCTGGGCTCCCTTAGTGCCTTTCGCAAAGACTCGCTGCCATCTCGGCGATGACACCATGGGGTTGGTTCTTCTGCTCTTGGGCGCCGGTTCCATCGTTGCGATGCCGCTTGCTGCGAACCTGAGTGCGCGCTTCAGTAGTAAGCCGGTCGTACTCTCCGGTGGAGTAGGACTGGCCCTCACATTGCCGCTCTTGAGCATCGTCTCGTCGCCGATCGCCCTTGGAGTCGCGCTGTTCGCCTTCGGGGCTTCTCTGGGATCGTTAGATGTTGCAATGAACCTGCATGCTGTCGATGTCGAGCGTGTCTCTGAGAAGCCGTTGATGTCCGGGTTTCACGCACTCTTCAGTGTTGGTGGATTTCTGGGGTCGGGATTCGTGACAGCTCTTCTTTCTCGAGGCATCGCACCCAGTTCAAGCACAATTCTCAGCTCCATTATTCTTGTTTCACTGACTGTTGCGGCTCTTCCGGGCATGCTCTCGAATCGAGAGAGAACGAAGCAGCCTCTCTTTGCAATCCCGAGAGGTGTCGTGCTCGTCATCGCTATCTTCGCGGCAATCTCATTCCTGGTTGAGGGGGCTCTGCTCGACTGGAGTGCGCTTTTGCTTGTCGGCGAACACCTCGTCTCTGCCGCGCACGGTGGGCTGGGATACATGCTCTTCTCCATCGCGATGACGTTCAGCCGTTTCGTCGGCGATGGCATCGTAGCGCGATTCGGGAACCGCTTTGTGCTGACACTTGGCGGGGCGATAGCGCTTCTGGGGTTGTGCGGCCTCCTTCTCGCACCGGTCGCATGGATCGCGCTTGCCAGTTTTGTCTTTGTGGGCCTTGGAGCCGCAAACATCGTGCCTATCTTGTTCAGACTCGCGGGTACGCAGCACACAATGCCAAAGGGACTGGCCGTTGCCGCCCTCACTACAGCGGGTTACGCGGGCATGCTGACGGGACCAGCCGCCATTGGCTTCTTGTCCAAGGAAATCGGCTTGCACAACGCGTTCTGGTTTCTGGTAGCCCTTCTGGCGTGCGTGCCGATCTTCGGCAAACATGTGACGGCACAATTCTCACTGAACGAGCGGGCAGGATAATGCCTATGACGCGATAATTTCAAAACGGGATAGAAGGGTCCAAATGAGTCCCGTCGGGAGACACATGCAGAATCGCAAGTTTGGTTTTTACCTCCTTTGCACCGTCATCGCAGCTTTGGGAACGATCATCGCAACCTCCGTAGCCGCCGCTCAGGTCGCAGACGGGCCGTGGATGAATCCCAAACTCTCCCCGGAAGAACGTGCCGATATGGTTCTCAAGCAGCTCACTCTCGACGAGAAGCTGGCTTTATTGCACGGGAACGGGATGGCTCACGCGCCCCAGTGGCAGATGCCCCTGTCACACCTGACCAACGGCGGTGCGGGATACGTGGAGGGCGTCAAGCGCTTGGGAATCCCTCCCCTGGTAATTTCCGATGCGGGCTATGGAGTGAGAGACAGCGGGGCGAACGGAAGGTATTCGACAGCTATGCCTTCGAGCTTAGGCGCTGCGGCAAGTTGGGATCAAGACTCGGCTTGCGACTTCGGCACTGTGATTGGCCAGGAACTCCGGGCGCAAGGATTCAACATGACGTTGGGAGGCGGGGTAGATTTAGTCCGCGAGCCACGGAATGGACGCAGCTTCGAGTATGCGGGTGAAGATCCACTCCTCGCGGGCACCGTCGTCGGCAACCTTATGAAGTGTGAACAGGCGCAACATGTGGTCGGCGACATCAAGCACTATGTGATGAATGATCAGGAGACGGGGCGTTTCTTTGTGAACGCCGTCATCTCGAAGCGGGCGATGCAGGAATCTGATTTGCTCGCATTTCATATCGCCATTTCCATCGCGAATCCCGGCGCAGTGATGTGTTCCTACAACCGGATCAATGGCGACTTCGGTTGTGAGAACTCGCTACACGCTGCGCGATGTGCTCGAGAAGGAATGGGGCTTCAAGGGATTTGTCATATCCGACTGGGGTGGAACACACAGTACGGAAAAGGCATCCGCAGCAGGTCTCGATCAGGAACAGCCTATGGCCGACTTCTTTGGTCCAAAGCTGAAAGAAGCAGTGGAAGCCGGCAAAGTTCCGCTGTCGGAAATTGACGACCATGCACGCCGAGTTCTGTACGCCGAGTTTCTATCGGGAATAGTAGACGATCCGCCGCAGATGGGCGTGGTGGATGTCGAGAAAGGATTTGAAGTCTCCCAGCGAGTAGAGGAAAAGAGCATCGTTCTGCTGAAGAACAGCCCGACAGTGCTTCCGATCAATCCATCCAAGGTCCACACCATTGCGATTATTGGCGGCCATGCCGACGTCGGGATGATCTCCGGCGGAGGATCGGCGCAAGTCGATCCTCCCGGCGGCAATGCCATCATGCCCCCTGGCAAAGGCGCGACGATCTGGCAGAAGCCCGTTTGGTTCCCAACCTCTCCCTTAAAGGCGCTTCAGACGAAGCTGCCGAACGCAAAGATTGACTTCGATCCGGGAACAGATCCGAAGTCGGCTGCGAACCTCGCCAAGTCTGCTGATCTTGCGATTGTCTTTGCATATCAGTGGCTGGCAGAAGACATGGACGTGCCGAGCCTTTCGCTTCCGAACAACCAGGATGCATTGATCGAGCAGGTGGCGGCAGCGAATCCTCACACCATCGTCGTGCTCGAAACTGGCACCGCCGTCACGATGCCCTGGATCGACAAAGTAGCGGGCGTAGTCGAGGTTTGGTACGCCGGAAGTTCAGGACACAAGGCGCTGGCAAACGTGCTCGTTGGAGACGTCAATCCGGCGGGTAAGCTCCCGCTGTCTTTCCCGAAGAGCGAAGCGGATCTTCCGCATCCTGATGCGCCTAAGATTCCATCCGAGAGCCAGGTACGCGCTGGAGATGTTGCCGACAACGGCGCGCCTACAGCGAATGCTTCGGCTCACGCTGGTTACGCTGTCCACTACGATGAGGGGCCCGAGGTTGGCTACAAGTGGTATGAAGCACAGAATAAGAAGCCGCTGTTTCCCTTCGGCTTCGGTTTGTCTTACACCACCTACGCATACTCCGGCCTGTCTGTCGATTCAACCGCCAGGACTGCGCGCTTCACTGTCAGGAACACCGGCAAGCGAACCGGCACCGAGATTGCTCAGGTCTATGGGCGGCTTCCGAAAGGTTCAGACGAATCCTACAAGCGGCTTGTCGGGTGGAAGCGAATCACGCTTGCTCCTGGCGAATCTCAGACGGTTACGGTTGCGATCGATGACCGGGTGTTGAAGACCTTTGACGAAGAGAAGAACGCCTGGACCCTGCCCCCGGGCGAATATCAAGTGCTGGCCGGGAGTTCTTCGGACAACACGCCTCTGACCGCAAGTCTTGTGGTTCGCTGAAACATCCGTCGCTGCAAACGCGCATAGAGAAAGGCGCGGAGCCTGAATCGTGGAGAACTGTCCGATGAATGTTGCCATTACTGTGGACCGTACAAGTGGTGGAAAAGAACACTTTGAAGTGCTGGATGGCTTGAGAGGAACCGCGGCCTTTCTGATCGTGGTCTTTCACATATTCAACTACCCATTTGGCTTTAAGCCCCCTCTTCACCTAATGCACCACGCCTATTTGGCGGTCGACTTTTTCTTCGCGCTGTCCGGCTTTGTGGTCGCGTATGCATACGACGATCGCTGGACACGGATGACGATGCTTCAATTCTTCCGCATCCGTCTCATCCGGCTTCACCCTCTGGTTCTGATCGGAGCCACTCTGGGCCTGCTGGGCTACATCTTCGATCCCTTCAGCAAGGCGATGAATCATACTGCCGCTCCGATGCTGCTGCTCGCATATATCACCTCATTGCTCCTGCTGCCATCACCTCCGGTTGGGGGGAGATTGCACGAGACTCAGGCACTCAATGGGCCTGCCTGGTCACTGATGCAGGAGTACCTCGGGAACATCGCATACGCTCTGATTCTTCGCAGGCTGCGCACAATCACTCTGGCGATCATCTTTGGATTGTCCGGGCTGCTTCTCATTTGGACCGCGAATACGAAAGGATCGCTTGACGGAGGTTGGGGTTATCCGGAGATATGGATGGCGCCGCTTACGCCTCACGGTCTCCTTCGTGATGGGTCTCTGGCTGTATCGAATTCATGACCGCATTCGGTTCCCCAGGGTTGGACTGCTCCTACTCTCGATTGTCCTTGTGGTGTGCTTTCAGATGCCACAGTTCTCGGCATTGGGTGGCTCTCTCGTTAAACGGTCTTTATGACGCGGCATGCGTGCTCTTCTTGTTCCCGCTCGTCATCCTTTGTGGGGCGCACTCGAATGCAGGCACAGGCATGATCAGGCTCTGCAAGTTCAGCGGCCGACTTTCTTATCCCCTCTATATCACTCACATTCCGTTCGTATATGTCCTTGCAGGCTACGCGTGGACGAGGCATCCGAGCATGGATATGAAGCTGATATGGATTTTCCTGCTTATTCCATTTGTGATCTTTGTGGCTTGGATTGCTCTGAAGTACTTCGACGAGCCCGTTCGCGCCTGGCTGACCCGTCGTTACGGCATCAAGCGGAGTTCCAGCATCAAGCCAGTGACCGGTTAATCCAGAGCAGAGGCAATCAGCAAATACGATGGGTCGCACTTCTTAGTGAACGCGATGCTCTGCCGGGCCTGCTTGCGTATATGAGCGCCGCGAAGGCGTTACCGGCTGCGTCACAATAACGGTCTAAGTTGACGCTTGCCGGCTAGGTTCATTTCGCAGCGTCGCGCGGGGAGAACAGTGGGGCCGTTTGTAACCCATTGCCGATCGGTTTATGCTAGGCGGATATGAACCGTTACGACATCATTGCCGCACTCGATGCCGAGATTCGACGCTTGCAAGAGGCACGGTCGGCCATCACGCTCTCTAGTTCAACTGGAGTCGGGCGACCTCAGGCTGCGAGCAGACCTGCGGCCACACTAAAGAGGAAAGGGATATCGGAAGCGGGTAGAAAAAAGATCGCTGAGGCTCAGCGTAAAAGGTGGGCGGCGCAGAAGGTTGCGAAGAGAGTTGAAACAAGGAAAGAAGCGAGACAGTCCGGGAAGAACACAGTAAAGAACACAAGCGTTGTTGTTACCAGATTACCGCCGAAGCAACCGCGTGAGCGGACACGTGGTCAGAGGTCGGCTGCAATAACGAACGCTTTATCGAGCCGAACCGGAACCGTAGCGGTACCCGCGAAAAGAGAAGAGGCTGCTTAGGTCGGTGGGATGAGCGTTGTGCATCATCGCTAACTCTTAGAGAAGCACATCGTGCGCCTGTATCGCTCTAGTCGCCAATTACGATCTAGCCTCTAAGGCGAGTGAAGGTCTGCAAGTTAGCGGATGCTTCTGCCGCCATCATTGGTGAGTGGCTTCCAGGCGGTCAAATCGCGGCCGATCATTGCCTCAAGCTCTTCTGTCTCACGAAGCAGCAGCGCCGATGCTTTTCGAAGAGAGCGTGCAGGGATATCAGAGAATGGAGCTCCTCCACCCAGGAACAGCTTTATAAGACCGGAGTTTTTGACAGCAGCGACGACGTTATCCAATCTGCGAGCCTTGCACCAGTCAGCCATCGCAGTTGCTGCTTTGGTTGCGAGATAGCTTCTGGGCTCAGTCATCTGCTTCGTAGAATAAATCTGAGCCAGCCGCGATTCATGCAGAGCAAACCGCGGAATATCCAGGAAACTTCCTAGATCTTCGACAAAGCCGCGCGGATTTCTACTCAGATCGTCATAGAGGTTAATAGAGAGTCGTCGCTGTGGAAAGATGCTCCTCCATTCCCGAAGAGTGCTGGCATACATGCTGGACTCGAGCAGCTCAGGATCACGCTCCAAGGCAACATCAAAGCTGCACGCAAGAGTGCCATAGGCGAGCTTAAGGCGATATAAGGACACAAGCCGCTCTATAGGATTGCGGAAGATGAAGACAATTTTTGCATCGGGCACCCATCGAGCAATAAGGCTTCGGGCCGGTCCAGATGCGAAGTAAGTAGGCGCCACTTCTCCTACCATGCGTCCGTTGCCTGAGCCTGCAAAGTGATCGAAATACCATTCCCAGCCACGATGAAAATTGAGATCGAAGAAGCGCGTCTCCTTGGTGGGCGCAGGCAGATTGACATGGTCGCTCAAGACCTCATGCAACCAGCTGGTGCCAGTTCTGGGCGGACCAACGATAAAGAAAGATGGGATTTTCTGAACCTGAGCAATTCCTTTTCGGCCGAAATGAACGGTGCAATCGGTTTCTGATTCACGGAAGACATCTTCTTTTGATCTTTCGCGTGCCAGCACCAAGAGTCCTCCCAGAGTACAGAAAACACTACACCCGACAAAATGTTGATGGATAAATATTATGCAAAAGTTTGATTAAAACCGGGCATTCTGAACCGGAGCGTCCAGGACGCCACTTATCGCGTTTCGCCAACTCTCACCGTAGTTTTATCAGGACGCTCTATTTAGGCGCGACAATGTACCAATGAGTTCTACGACAGATTCAGACGATCTCCAGCGGATCAGAAGTTGCATGCAAGGTGTCGCAAATTTCATTAAAAGAACTGATCAGCGAGCCTTGTCAGTAAGTTTTTCCCGCGGTGAGGACCCTACAACTTCGCTGGACCGCAACATCAATCGCTTCATATTTGAAAGACTTCCGAGAACGGGGGAAGGCTGGCTGTCAGAGGAGGATGAAGACGATCTTCAGAGGCTATGCGCTTCACGCGTGTGGGTGGTCGACCCGATCGACGGAACCCGGGAGTTCGTGGAAGGCTGTCCGGAATGGTGTGTATCGATTGGTTTGGTTAAGGACAACGAGGCTGTCGCTGGCGGCGTATTGAATCCCAGTACCGGCGAAATGTTCTGGGGGTCCAGAGAGACAGGCCTTAGGACCTCGGGGCCAGTGAACATGCGAGGTGACGGCGATGATAGGACCAGAGTGCCCCGATTGCTCGTGAGTCGGAGAGAGCATAAACAAGGAAAATGGAAGGCGTTTGATCGACCAGATGTAGCGGTGGTACCTCTGGGCTCGATCGCATATCGACTCGCTCGTGTCGCCGCCGGTCTGGCAGACGCTACATGCACATTTGAAACGCGTCACGAATGGGACGTGGCTGGCGGCGTCGCTCTTCTTATGTCCGCAGGAGGAAGATCGGTGGGACCTGATGGCGCACCCATCAGATTCAATCAGGAAACGCCGAGGTTGCAGTCCCTGTTCGCCTTCAGCGGCAGGTGCTCTCCTTTGCTGCCCGAACTGTGTGGTCTCTATGAAGACGCGTCGACGGTGCGCCCGACCGTCTGAGCGCTACTACCGTTCACGACTCTCCCGGATGCAAGTTTCGACTCAATCGCGCCGACGATCTTGGACGCGCTGTCTACAACCGTTTCAAGATCCGTCCGGCACTCTACCTCCGGTGATAACGGCTCTTCATAAGGGTCATCGACACCGGTGAACCGGGGCAAGCTGCCGGATCGTGCCTTGCGGTAAAGACCTTTGACATCGCGCCCTTCGCACACGCTGAGCGGAGCATTTACATACACTTCCAGGAAGTTCGCGATCCGTTCTCGGATCTCCTCCCGGACGTCGCGATACGGTGAGATGGCCGAAACAAGTGTGATGACACCATGGCGAGTCAACATCTCGGCAACGAATCCGATGCGGCGTACGTTTTCTGTGCGATCTTCCTTGCTGAAGCCCAGACCGTGCGAAAGGTGCTTGCGCACCTCATCACCATCTAACAGTTCGACCCGATGGCCTTTCGAAACAAGCTGTTCATAAACTTCGCGGCTCAAAGTGCTCTTGCCCGCGGAACTGAGGCCTGTAAACCAGACTGTCAACCCATTTCCATCCGCTGCACCATGCAGCGTGGCTGGCTGATGCAGAATAGCGTCAATCATCCCTGCTCCCACGGTCTGGTTTGTAGCCGGATCGATCACGATGAAGCTTCCTGTCTTCCGATTTTGCGCATAGCGGTCACAGAATAATGGCCGGTAGGTCCTGACTTTGACCATGGCAATGTCATTGAGCTCCAGGGCATGTGCAGGAAGTTCAGTCAGAGTCATGACATCCAGTCTGGAGTGCACCTCCTCAATTTCTCCGTAAACGATTTGAGACAAATGTTTGAAGAGGTAGGGGCGGTTCAAAGCAACCGCCTTCTCGGACATCCACACGATGCGGGCACGAAATGCGCGAGCCTCTTCAGGCGGATGATCACAATCGGCCAGAATATCTCCTCGTCCGAGATCTACATGATCAGTCAGACAAAGAGACACCGACGAAGGAGCAAAGGCTGCAGACAGCTCTTTGTTGAAATAGGGGATGCTGGCGACCCTGACTTTTCTTCTGGAGGGAAGCGCCAACAGCGTGTCGCCAACGGTGACCACGCCCGATGCAATCTGGCCCGCATATCCACGATGGCCGTCCTCCCGAATCACATACTGGATGCCCATTCGAAATGGCGTCTCGATATTCTCTTCGGATGGAAGGGTCTCAAGGTATTCGAGAACGCTGGGCCCCTTGAACCATCCCATGCGTTCGCTTCGCTGTGTGACGTTATCGCCTTCGGTCGCAACAACAGGAACGAAATACACTTGAGCATTCGGCAGGATGGATTGCACTCGTTGAAATCTCTCTCTGATCGCGGAGAAAGCCTGCTCGCTGTAACCGACCAGATCCATCTTGTTTATGACCACGACAACTTCTTTGATCCCGAGTAGCCATGCGATGGATGCGTGACGAACAGTCTGGGGCAGTACCCCTTTCCGAGCATCGATGAGTATCAGCGCCACACTGGCCGTCGATGCTCCCGTTGCCATATTGCGCGTATATTGCTCATGGCCCGGAGTATCGGCAATGATGAATTTGCGCCGCGGTGTCGAGAAGTAGCGATACGCAACGTCGATGGTAATTCCCTGCTCGCGCTCAGAACGGAGGCCGTCGGTGAGCAGCGCGAGATCGAGGCCATTGCGCGATACGCGGCGAACCGCCTGAAGCTGATCCTCATACACGCCGCCGCTCTCGTACAAAAGGCGACCGATCAGCGTGGATTTTCCATCATCTACGCTTCCCGCCGTGCTGATGCGAAGGAGTTGCTGGGACATTCCTAGAAATACCCCTCCCGCTTTTTCTGTTCCATCGAACTGTCCTGGTCATGATCGATAATTCTATTTTCACGTTCAGACTTCTTCGTCATCCGCAACTCTTGAATAATCTCTTCCACGGTGCCCGCTGTGGATCGCACGGCGCCCGTGCAGTAGGTACAACCAAGCGACCGCAGACGGCACATCACCATCACTGGCTCCTCACCGGGCATCATAGGTAAGGAATGTTCTGCCGGAATCAGCGATTCGCCGCGTACCAGCATTGCCCTTTCGCGCGCAAGATATAACGGCACGATTGGAATATTTTCGATTTGGATGTACTCCCAAACATCGATCTCCGTCCAGTTCGACAACGGAAAAACGCGTATAGTCTCGCCTTTGTTGATGCGGCCGTTGTAAATATTCCAGAGTTCCGGGCGTTGATTTTTGGGATCCCACTGACCAAGCGTGTCCCGGAACGAATAGACACGCTCCTTCGCACGCGATTTCTCTTCGTCGCGGCGTGCTCCGCCGATGGCCGCGTCGAACCCACCCTTCTGCAAAGCATTCAGTAGTGCGCCAGTCTTCAGCACCGCGCAACATCGCTGCGTACCAAGACGGAAAGGATTGGTCTCTTCCGTCGCGTCCTCCATGCTGGAGTGAACGATGAGGCGAAGGCCGAGATTTGCGGCGACGCTGTCGCGAAAGGTAATCATCTCCCGGAACTTGAAGGACGTATCGACGTGCAGCAGCGGAAAGGGAGGCTTCGACGGATAGAAAGCCTTCTGCGCCAGCCGCAACATGACCGAAGAGTCCTTGCCGATCGAGTACAACATGACCGGGTTTGAGAATTCGGCAGCGACCTCGCGGAGAATGTGGATGCTTTCCGCTTCCAGAGCCTCAAGGTGAGATAGAGTACGACTCATTCTCCCTGTGCCTCCAGGATAGAGTCAGACTTGCACGTACATGCGCTACAGGGATACAAACAGCCCATGATTCATCAGTTGTATTTCTATTGCGTTACTAGTTCTGCCACGAAATATAAATGGTTGAAGAATTTTGCTTGTTAGACGGCAGGTGTTCCCCACCTTGCTGCAACGTATGAGCCAGGTGCTCACAATTCATGGCTTATCCATCAAGATGGGATATATTCCGGCTTTAAAGATTTAGGAGCGATTTCCGAGTCCCCGACGGCCATGAATGACCGCTTGATGCGACGGTTGCGCTGCGATGTTGCGATCATTGGGGGCGGCTATTCCGGCGTTGTCCTTGCAGTCCAACTGCTTCGGTGTTGCCATCGGGCGATGTCGATTGTTATCGTCGATCGCTCCTCGCGTCCGGGCAGAGGCGTCGCGTTCGGCACGCGATGTTGTGAGCATCTATTAAACGTACGCGCCAGACACATGAGTGCATTGGCCGGCTGCCCCGATCATTTCGTCAACTGGATAAAAGAATCGGGAAGCACCGACATCACGCCGGATGCATTCGCTCCCCGAAGCCTTTACGGCGAGTACATCGAACAGACTCTCCGCAGTACGTTAGAAAGCAATCCTGATTGTCACGTGACATATCTGACCGGAAACGCAACCTCGTTAACACGCAGCGAGGCGGGATTCGAGGTCTGCCTTGAAGATGGATCGGACATTCAATCGACCGTCGTAGTCCTGGCTATGGGAAATTCTCACCCTTCCGATCCACTGCGTGGCAAGAGAATCGAGAAGCGTTTCTATGCTGACTACGCCTGGGATGACCGCGCCCTTCGAGACATTCCGACAGACGGATCGGTTCTGCTCATAGGGAGTGGTTTGACGGCCATCGATCAGGTACTGGGATTGAAAGCGCAGGGGTTTCAAGGAACCGTCACCATGGTTTCCAGACGTGGGAAGCTCCCTGCAGCTCATTGCTCATCCGTCCACTGGAATGCCAAATGGGCTGAGTCACTGCCGGCTAGCGCCTCGGCGGCGATTCGTGAAGTTCGACACCAAATTGATGTCGCGTCTCAGAGCGGCGTGGGCTGGCGATCCGTCATTGATTCCCTTCGCCCGTGGACACCTGTTATCTGGAATCGATGGTCCCTCGAAGAGAAGCGGCGATTCCTGCGTCATTTGCGGCCGCTCTGGGAGGCATCGCGTCATCGCATGCCGCCGGCTACCCACCAATCCATCCAGGAATGGATCGCTTGCGGAGCGCTCCGGGTGCTCGCGGGCAGGATCACCGGAACCGCCAAACTCGACACGCATATCGATGTCTCAGTCCTTCTCCGAGGAACCCATAAGGCAGTGACCATTTCGATTGACAGAATCATCAACTGCACCAGTTCCGGAACCTGCGATCAAAGGCAGGATCCGTTTATTCAAGAGCTTCTTCTGATGGGTTTCGCCAGCTACGATCCCTTGAGGATAGGCATCAGTACAGATAACCACGGCTGTGTGATCGGGACGTTTGGTAAAGCTACGGCGAACTTGTACGCCCTGGGCCCGCTAAGAAAGTCGACACTGTGGGAGACAACCGCCGTTCCTGAGATCCGCGAGCAGGCACTGCAACTGGCAGAGCGAATTGTGAGCCGGTTATAGGAAGTCAGACGTGCGCAACTTCCTCAACCCGCTTAATAGAAAACGCCCCTTGATGTGTCTCCCTGGTGGCCACCAATGCTGATCCGGTAACGACGAACCGGCATATCAAAGGTTACTGTCGAGCCATACACCTCATGGGTTGATGCTCCAAACTCCTTCGGTGACGACGAATAGCGTGAAGGATTGCGGGTGCGTCAGTGGATTTCGACATTGCTCGCAGAATCCCTCCCTCTCCGCCCTTACAACGCTTAAGCTTTCGATTCTAGGCATATTAGATTGAGGCGGTCGTCCATGCCGGCATCGTCAAAAATGGAAGCACGCTTGATTTAGAAATCGTATGATCCGTATGGTTCAAGCCCAGCAATAAGGGAGTGTCTCACTCCGCGTGAAACGTGCGGCGATATCTCGAGTAGTTGCGGCCGCCGTCTCCGCCGGCATGCTGCTGGCCGGCGAGGCTCGTTCGCAATCCATCCCCGCCTCGCCTCCGCAGCAGCAGGATAAGAGCCTCTATCTCGGCACGCCCGTCACGCATCCGGAAGACCTCTCCGGAGTATGGGAAGCTGCCGATGGCCATGGGGGCGCCGTCGGTATCCATCTCATCCTGGACACCACCGCGCCCGTCGACGCCACCACCCTGGTCGGCGTTACGCAGGCATGGCTCGGGCTGCAGGTCGGTCTTTATCGGCGAACCGGAGCAGAGCTTCAACCCAGCGATGAGACCTTCTTCAGCGATTCTCCGCGCGGCGGCAGTGTTCGATACGAACAAGGACATCTGACCTTGCACACGCCGGGATACGATCTCGATCTTCACAGCACCCCAGGCGACACATGGTGGGGACGCTTTCATCGCGAAGACTTCGATGCAGTCGTCACCTTTGCTCGTCCGGGGTTTCCATCGGCATCGAACGAGGGCCGCTCTGTCGAACCGTCGTTCGACGAGCCATGGTTTGTGGGGACCTGGAAGGGTTCGTCCGGCCCCAGCACCACTTGTCTTCATATCGCGCCATCGTCGTCCAACACGTTCATCGCATGGGCAGATACCCTTCTCGCCTGGGGATCGACAAGCTTCCCGCCACAAGCCGTGAAACCTCCCTACTCATGGGAACACTATGGCGATCTTGTGAAGGTGGAGACGGCCGGCAAAGGCGGCCTGTCCGTCGAACTCGGCGCGTACAGCGGCGTCTGCTGCCCGCACCGGTTCCACGCCACATCTTCTGATCGTGGCAAAGAGATGAAGGCAGACTGGGCTGCCGGCCCAAATCAGTCGCCGCATAAATCGAGATGGACCAAGATGCCGGGCGGCACGTGCATCGCCTCGTCCTCACCCTAGCCAAAGAAAAAAGCGAGCCCCTGCCGCCAGGAACTCGTCCATCCTGCCTCCGGGGGATGACGGAGACCATCTGGCGAGCTCTACCGGCGGCGGCCCAGGGGCTCGCAGTGGGGTGAGCCTACTGTGTCGCAATCACTGTGGGGTGCTCCACCTCCGCCGACTGCACTGGCGGGCGGTGGCTTGCAAGAAAGTTCGCAATGTCCTGCTGGAAGTTCGGACTGTTTGCCGGGATCGTCATCAGCGCCGGCAGGCCGGGAAAGAGCTCGCCCAGCGCCTTCAGCAGCAGGCCGTGCTCATCCAGGTAGAAGCGCGATAGCACCGTCTCCTCGTGCGTGCTCGCGTCGAAGGAGAGCGTCTCCCACACCCACGACAGGTGCGACGCATTGGGCACGCCATGCTTCTCGGCCGTCTTGCGCATCGCGTCCAGTTCCGCACCCGACTTCAGGTGCGAGCACACGGAAACGACCACCTTCCCGTTCGAAAAATACGACTTGTCGATATCACTGGCGATGAAGTGGGCGGCCAACTCTGACTGGCCGACGAAGATCGAAGAAACCGGCTGGCCGAAGATGCTGCGCACAGCTACGGGCAGGTCGGAGATCGGTGTCACCTGGCAGGCGCCGCCGTTGAATGCCTGCATCACCGTCTTCTCACCCATGGAGTGCATGCCCATCAGCGTCTCGAAGTCGACGCTCGCGCCCTGCATGGCGGGAGTCTGCGCGGAAGCCGTGAGCCCGACAAGCATTACCAAAGCGGTCAAAGTCTTCATACGTCCACCTCTGTGCCAGAATGGCGTCACCTCCCACTTTGGGCAAATTACGTCGGTAATTTTTCTACTGCCTTTGTGTGGGACGTACACCACCATCGTGCTATCCGAGTCACCGGCCTCGCGTCTCCGGGCGATTTCCGCTATCTGTTTGTGCATCCCTCACATAGCGCATCCCAGGACAAATGGCTGCACCAACGCTGGGCCTACGCATTTCAAGGGCCGCGCCATCCGGCTCACATGACTTCCGTACCGTGAGGCCCGCCGGCTTTACCTGATCTAAAAACCGCCGCTGCCGACAAACCCCTCCCGCGCCCCGCCATCACCGCCAGCTCGACTTGCCGTATCGTACGTGCA
This sequence comes from uncultured Acidobacteriaceae bacterium, assembly GCA_963815025.1. Taxonomy (GTDB): domain Bacteria; phylum Acidobacteriota; class Terriglobia; order Terriglobales; family Acidobacteriaceae; genus KBS-83. The sequence goes on from CAWFFD010000004.1 coordinate 1,984,454, forward strand.
TGCAAGTCGCCCGCAACTCCGTCGTCGCCCGCACTCTCATCACTGCCCTCCTCGCCGCCCTCTTGGTCGCACCCACCGCTCTTGCCGGCCAGCCGGACCCCGCGTCCCTGGTCAACCCGCTCGTCGGCACCACCAACGGCGGCAACGTCTTCCCCGGCGCCACCATGCCCTTCGGAATGGTGCAGTTCAGCCCGGAAGCTACGCCGGTGAATACCAAACGCATGATCGCGGCGCCCGGCGGCTATGAATACCGCGCCAAACAGATCCGCGGCTTCAGCCTTACCAACGTCGAAGGCTGGGGTTGCGCCGGCGCCTCGGGCGATGTCCCGTTCATGCCCATCACCGATCCGGTCATCGAGTCGCCGTCCAAAGACTTCCGCTACAACTACGCGGCCGACTTCACCCACGCAGACGAGAAGGCCGAGCCCGGCTCCTATCAGGTAAAGCTCGGCAATGGAGTCCAGGTCGCGCTCGCCGCCGCCACTCGCATGGGCGCCGCCACCTTCACATTTCCTTCTGACAAGGCCGCCCGCGTTCTCGTCCGCACCTCCGACTCCGAAGTCGGATCCACCGACGCCCACACCCAGATCGATCGCGCCGCCGGAACCGTTACCGGATCGGTGACAAGCGGCAACTTCTGCGGCTACATCGGCACCGAGGATCGCCGCCCCTACTACACTCTCTACTTCGTCGCGAAGTTCGACCGCCCCATCACCGAGATGGGCGCATGGAAAGACGAAATGGTCATGCCAGGTGCCGCCACCTCGGAAGGCGGCACCGGCTTCGGCCCCAAGGGCTTTCCCGAGACCGGCCACGGCTCCGGCGTCTGGGCAGGCTTCGGCAATGGCGGCGCGGTCCGGCTCCGCATTGGCATCTCTTACGTCAGCGAGGCCAACGCTCGCGCCAATCTCGAAGCCGAATCCACCGCAGCCAGCACGTACCAGCAGGTGGCCGCCCGCGCACGCGCCGCCTGGAACAAGCAGCTCTCGCAAATCGAAATCGAAGGCGGCTCCGACGAGCAGCGCCGCGTCTTCACCACCGCGCTCTATCACGCCACAATGACGCCCACCACCTACAGCGACGTCAACGGCGAATACACCGGCATGGATCACAAAGTCCATCACATTGCCGCCGGTCAGGCGTCCAGTACGCCAACTTCTCCGGCTGGGATGTGTATCGGTCACAGTTCCAATTGCTCACCTGGCTCGACCCCAAACGCGGCAGCGACATCGCGCAGAGCCTCTACAACCAGTCGCAACAGGACAACGGACGCTGGGACCGCTGGACGCACCTCAGCGGCGCCACCCACGTCATGAACGGCGATCCCGCCGCCGCCGCCATCGCCGACATCTGGGCCTTCGGCGGCCGCGCTTTCGATGCTCACGCCGCCCTCAAGTCATTGGTCCACGCCGCCGACGTTCCCACAAAAGAAGATCTCAGCCACGATGGCTGTCCCGTGGAATGCGTAGGCCAGCGCCCCGGACTCGATCAGTGGCTCAAGCTCCATTACATCCCCGCCGGTGCGCCGGCATGGGGCGCGGCCGCCGACACGCTGGAAGACGTCAGCCGCCGAGTTCTCCATCTCCGCGCTCGCCGGCCATCTCGGCGACACCGCCGTCGCAGCACCGCTTCGCCGAACGCGCGCAGTATTGGAAGAACATCTGGAACCCGCAGGCCGCTCCCGATGGCGGCTACTTCATGAATCGCAACCCCGACGGCACCTGGCCCAAGGTCCAGGACGACAACGACAAGGCCCCGCGCGACTTCACACCCTCCACTGAGGACGGATTCGTCGAAGGCAGCGCCGCACAATATGTATGGATGGTTCCCTTCAACGTCGCCGGCCTCTTCGACCAGATGGGCGGCCCGTGACAAGGCCGTCGCGCGCCTCGATCACTTCTTCTACGACGACAAAGGCGCACCCGCTGTGACAAAATCCGGCCCGCTGCACGCCGAGCTCGACAACGAGCCCTCCATCGAGACGCCGTGGCTCTACGACTTCACCAATCAGCCCTGGAAGACACAGCAGCTCGTGCGCCAGGTGCTCAACACGATCTGGAAGAACGCGCCGGACGGCATCCCCGGCAACGATGACCTCGGCGAGATGTCTTCATGGGCCGTCTTCGCCATGATCGGCTTCTATCCGGAGATCCCCGGCCGCGCGGAGCTCGTCCTCGGCAGCCCGCTCTTCTCGAGCGTCACCGTGCATCGCGGCAACGGAGACGTGCACGTCATCGCGCCCGCAGCCGCCACGAATGCTCCTTACGTCCAGTCGCTCAAGGTCAATGGCAAACCCAGCTCGAAGACCTGGCTTCCCGAAAGCTTCGCGCTCAAAGGCGGCACGCTCGAGTTCGATCTCAGCGGCACACCCAACAAATCCTGGGGCACGCAGACAGACGATCAGCCGCCATCCTTCGGAGCCAAGTAGAAGAATCCATACTCGCAGCGCAAGGCATCCACCGGATTCAACTTCGATGCCTTCATCGCCGGCAGCCAGCTGGCCAGCACCGCAATCGCCGCCAGCAGCACGATCGCAAAAATCAGCGTCGCCGTGTCGTAAGGCTTCAGTCCGAACAGCATCGTGGTAGCTGCTCGCCCCGCGATAAGCGCCAGCACCGTCCCCAGCACCACGCCAATCACCAGCATCGAAGCGGTATCGCGCAACACCAGTCCGATCACCTGCCAGCGTTGCGCACCCAGAGCGATGCGGATACCGATCTCGTTACGGCGCTGCGTGATGAAATACGACAGCACGCCGTACAGGCCCACCACCACCAGCAGAGCCGCAAGCACGCCAAAGAACCCGGAGAGCATCGCCATCATCCGGTCGCCCACCAGGTTGTCGCGAATGCCTTGTTGAAAGTCGCGGAACTGCAGAATCATATCCGGATGCTTCGCCGCGATCGCGCGTCGAATCGCTGTGATCGCCGCTGGCCCGTCGTTGGAAGCAATCATGATTGCCGTCCACGGTCCCTGCGCCGTCTCCGGAAACTGGGCGATCGGGACAAACGCCATCGGCTCAGCCGTTCCCCGCAGATCGTTGTATTTGGTATTTGCGATCGTCCCCACCACCTCATACGTCCGCGCCGGGTATTGTGGCTCGGGCATCACCTGTACCAGTTGGCCCAGGGGTTGTTTGTCGCCAAGATACTTTCGCACGAAAGCTTGATTCACGATCAGCACGTACGGCGTATCCGCTCGATCCGTCGCCGTAAAGCTTCGTCCCGTCATGACTGGAATACCCATCGTGGCAAAGTAGCTCGGGCTCACATACGTGAACCTGCTGCCGCCTTCCACCGTGCCCACGCGCACTCCGTGGCTCCAGGTCCCTCCAATAAGAAGCACGTTCGTCGTTGCCGCCGCATTCTGCACCCCGGGCACGCTGCGCACATCCTCCACAAGCTGACGCTTGAATGCCACTTCGTTCTCCGGCTTGATCTTCTCCGTCTCATAACCGAAGTAGCCTACGGTGATGCCGCTCTCTCGAAAGCCCGGGTCCACCGTCATCAGGTTGCGATAACTCCGCACGAACAAGAGCGCGCCCACCAGCAGCACCATCGACACCGCGATCTGCGTCACCACCAGCAATCGCTGCATCGAAAAGCGCTCCCGGCTCCCGGCGACACCACGCTCACCGGATTTAAGCGAAGCAATCGGATCGACTCTCGTGCCGCGCATCGCCGGAAACGTTCCGAAGACAATGCACGTAAGCACGGCAACGCCTGCGGCAAACAGCAGCACCCGCCAGTCGGTAGAAATCGAAAGATGAATCGTGCTCTGGCTCGTATTGAGCGATGTCACCAGCAGCCGGCTCAGCGGCTGCGCCAGCAAAACGCCGAGCACCGCTCCGCTCACAGCGAGCAGGCTGCTTCCGATCAGCAGTTGCCGCAGCAGCTGGCGCCGTGATGCACCCAGCGCCATGCGGATCGCCATCTCGCGCTGCCGCGCGCTCGCGCGCGCCAGCATCAGGTTGGCCAGGTTGGCGCAGGCGATCAGCAGCACCAGCCCAGTGATGGCCAGCAACAATTGCAGCGATGAGTCATACGTCTCGCGCAGATCGCTCACGCCCCCGCCCGCCGGATACGCCGCCAGCCGAAACGACTTGAACATCTTCACGGCTTCCGCGTTGTATCCGGTAGGCGCCGTGGCTTCAAAAAGCCCCGGGCTCAACGCACCGAAATATCCCGAGGCACGCGCCATACTCCATCCCGGCTTCAGCCGGCCCATCACGTTGAAAACTGAAAATCTCACGTCGCGGATTGGGCGGCATGCAGGTGGGATAGGCCAGGTCGAACCTGTCTCCGACCACCAGCCCGAAGAAGCCGGGAGGCGTGACACCCAGCACCTGCACCGAGCGACCTTCGACCGGGATACGTCGTGTTCGGCGTGATCGGCTCGCCGCCCATCTGCGACTTCCAGTAGGTATAGCTCGCCACCACCTTTGATCATCTCGCAGGAGCCCCTCATCCTGCGGCTCGATCAGCCGTCCCTGCCACGGCGCGATACCCAGAACATTGAAGAATTCCCCACTCACCTCCAAGACCATGCACCTGCTTCGCGTCGCTCAGCTTGCCCACCAGCATGTCGGCCGTCCGCCACGCCATCACGCCGGAAAATGGATCGTGATGCCGCCGGACCTCCTGCCACATCGGGAATGGTGAAGTTCGCAAAAGGACTGTCGTTGATGCCGAGTCCCGTGTTGCCGCCCGCAATGCGCAACTCCGCCAACTCCTGCGGATTCTGGACCGGCAAGCTCCGCAACCGCACCGCATCCAGCAACTGAAAAACGGCGGTGTTTGCGCCAATGCCCAGCGCCAGCGTAAGCACCGCCACGATTGTGAAGCCAGGACTCTTCACAAATCCGCGCACTGCATACCGCGCATCGCGCAGAAAGCTCTCAAAACCCAGCGCCGCGTCCTCCGCGTCGACACGCTCCCTCACCGCCGTCGGATTCCCAAAGCGCAGCCGCGCCTTCGCGTATCGCCTCATCCGGGCTCATCCCCTTCGCAACATCGGCATCGACGTGCATCCGCATATGCTCGCGCAGCTCATCCTCGATCTCGCGATCCAGCTTCGAACGCCTGCCCAAAGCCCAAATACGACGGAAGACACCCATACCTCACCTCACGCGAAGCGCAGAATCGCCTGCACACCCTTCACAACCTGCTCCCAGTTCTTTTCTCGCGCAGCCAGTTGCTTCCTGCCCGCCGCCGTCAGCGAATAGAACTTCGCCTTGCGGCTCGCCTCCGTCACCGCCCATTCCGCGCGCACCCATCCGCTCTGCTCCATGCGGTGCAGCGCCGGATACAACGAACCTTCTTCCACGTTGAGCAGCTCATCGGAGACGCGTTCGATATGCATGACAATGCCATAGCCATGCATTGCGCCAAGCTGCGACAGACTCTTCAAAATCAGGAGATCGAGCGCGCCCTGCAGATCATTCTTCGCCATGTATCGCTACCCTAGACAACGATGGTAGAGACCGTAGACGGTCGCTACCCTAGTTGTCAAGGGAAGAATAGGTCGAAGAGTTGGCTATTCCTCGCGCAACAGCATCAGCGGACTGGCCGCGAGCGCGCGCTGCGCCGGAATCCACGCCGCCAGCAAACCCAGCAGCAGCATAATCAGCACCACGCCCGTCAGCACCAACGGATCGCGCGGGGACGCCTGGTACACAATGGACGACAGCAGCCGCGTCGCCAGCAGGCCCAGCACCAGCCCCGCAACGGAGCCGAAGGTCAGCAGCCGGAAGGCACGCCCCAGCGCCGCGCTCAGCACTTCCCGGCGCCGCGCACCCAGCGCGATCCGGATGCCGAGTTCGCGCAGCCGCCGGCTCACCGAGTAGGCCGCCATCCCAAAGATGCCGGTAATCGCTAGCATGGCTCCCAGCGCACCCAGCACGCCCAGTGAAATCGTAGCCACTCGCGACGCAAACAACGCGCTGTCCAGATCGCTCGTCCACGTCTTGACCGTGAAAGGTAGTCCCGGATCCAGTTTCCGCAATGCAAGGTCCAAAGCCGTCGCCAGCTCCTGCGGCTCGCGGTTCGATCGCACCACCAATGTGGTCGAACTCGACGACATTTGCAGAATCGGAAAGAACATCGCCGGCTGCGGATCTTCCGTCAGCGTTCTATACTTCCCGTCCTCCACGATGCCTACTACCTGGAAACGCGTGCCATCCTGCACCTTGTAGTAGCTGCCCACGGCGCCGGTCAGGGAACCAAAGACCTTGCGCGCAAACTCCGCGTTCACCACCGCGACGTGCGGCGCTTTGCTGTCGTCGCTCCAGGTGAATGTTCTTCCCATCAGCAGTGGGGTGGCGGCCGCACGGAAGTAGTCGGGTGAGATCCGGTATTGGTTTGCATCGGCCACTGAATTCGACAACTTCATGTCGGTCACGTTGTCCTTGAACACAGCGTTGCTGTCCCATCCCATGCTCAGGGGTTGCCGATCCACCAGGCCCGCGACGCTCACTCCTGGAATCGAACTCACCGCATCGACTGCGCGCCGCTGCATGATCCCTACCTGTTCGCCGCTGTATCCAGCCATATCCAGATCGGTGTCCACCAGCATCGCGTTCTGCGGTACAAATCCAAAGTTGCTGTGCAGCGAGCGCACCAGTCCCCGCACCGCCACCAGCGATGATGTCACCAGCACCGCGCAAATCGCAATCTGCACCACCAGCAGCAGGTCGCGCGGGGTGATCCGCCGCCCTCGACACACCGGCCACGCCGCCTTTGACGACCTCATAGGGATTCGCGCGCAGTACCTGCCGCACCGGCACCACGCCGAAAAGAAATCCACTCGCCAGCGCCAGCAGCAATGCGACTCCATACACGTGCACATCCGGACTCACCGGCACGTGGATTGGAAAATTCGACACCGGTTGCCAAACGCTCAGCCAGCGCAGCAGAACCACGCTGCCCGCGAGTCCAGCAACGCCTCCCATCAGTGACACCAGCAACGCTTCTGTGAACAGTTGCCGCAGGATCCGTTTGCGGCTCGACCCCAGGGCCAGACGTAGCGCAATCTCTTTCGATCGATCCGCGGCACGCGCGGCAAACAGGCTGCCCAGGTTGGCGCACGCCGCCAGCAGGATCAATCCCGCCAGTGCCGTCAGCCCGGCCAGAAACGCCCGCACTGGCCCCCCGATCATGTCTCCCACCAGCCCCGGCCGCGCCAGTTTGAAACTGATCGCGTCATCTTCTTTCGGATAAGCCTTCTTCAGATACGCGGCAACAGAATTCAAATCCGCGGCCGCCTGCGCTGGCGTCACGCCGGCTTTCAAATGTCCCGCCAACTCCATGCCGCGGTCGCCGCGCGACTTCAGGTTATTCCAGCCATCCACCTGCCCCTGATCCACCAGCGGCACCCAGAAAGCCGGCGCGTAAAACAATTCCGTGCCGTTAAACGCTGGCGGTGCCACTCCCACGATGATGTACGGATGCTTGTTCAATTGCACCGTGCGCCCCACTACGCCCCGATCTCCGTGAAAGCGGCTTGACCAGTACGCGTAATTCAGCACGATGTATGGGCTGCTGTTGTCGCCGTGCTCGTCGGAGCTATGAAAAAAGCGCCCGAGATACGGCTGAATCCCCAGCACATCGAAATAGTTTCCGCTCGTCTCGTAAAGCCACGCCGGAAGGGCGTGGCCCCCCGTATCCAATCCCGCCCGGGTGATCTGGTAGGCCATCAGATCCTCGAAGCTGCGGTTGTGCTCGCGCAGATCAAGATAGTCGGGATACGACTGCATCGGAATGCCATTGCTCTGCTCAATCATGGCGATGCTCTTCGCGTGCGGCACATTCAGCGGACGCAGCACCAGCCCGTTCAGCATGCTGAACACCACCGCGTTCGCCCCAATCGCCAATGCCAGCGTCAGCACCGCAACTACGGTGAAGCCCGGCGACTTCGCCAGCACGCGAAGTCCGAACCGCACATCCTGCAGCAGCCGTTCGAAAAAATGATTCCCGCCCGCGCCTCATACGACTCCTGCCGGTAGCGCTCATAGCCGCCAAACTCGACGCGCGCCCGCCGCTCGGCCTCGGCACGAGCAAGCCCGACCGCTCCAGGTCATCGGCGCGATGCTGCAATGTGCGAGCGAAGCTCTTCCTCCATCTCCGCCTTCCTCGCGCGAACGATGAAAAAGACTCTCCTCTGAAGCGAGCGCAGGGAATCGAGAAACTCATATCTCCTCCGGTTGCGCGGCCAGTGCCGCACGCGATGGCCGTCGCCAGCCGATTCCAGCCGTCGGTCTCTTCGCGCAACCGCTTGCGGCCCGCGGCGGTGAGCTCGTAGAACTTGGCGCGGCGATTGTTCTCCGATGTCCCCCAGCTCGCCTTCAGCAGCCCCTGCCGCACCAGGCGAAACAGCGCCGGATAGAGCGCGCCCTGCTCAATCAGCAGCGCCTGGCCGGAGATCTGCCCGATACGCAGCAGCACGCCATAGCCATGCAGCGGTCCCAGCGAAACCGCCTTCAGGATCAGAAGATCCAGAGTCCCTGGAAGTAGTTGAGCCTGGTCGCCCGACACGGACTACTCCTAAGTTGATTCAGGAGATTAGACTCACTCTCCTAAGCTGTCAAGGGGAGTCTACGAATGCTCGCTCGGGAAAGTTCCGCAACTTTCTCCTAATCCCACCACCCGCAATCATTCTCCTGGCAGCTGGTCGGTCTACCATCTCTATGGACGCGCCCATCCGCACGCGATGATCGCAGAAGAGAGATGTAGAGGAGAGCCTCATGACCACAAAACCGTCCTTAACCTCGATTGGCTCAGCTGGTGCCGGAGCTGCCCGTTATCGACGTGGAACGTGCGCAGCAGCACTACCGGGATGCACTCGGCTTTGAGATTGGCTGGCTTCATCCCGACGGGATTCGGGCCGTCTCCCGCGGACACGTGGCGATATTCTTTCGCAAAACAACTCCGCCATTTGCTGCTGCAATTCACTGGGTCTTCGCCGAAGATATCGATGCCACCTACAGCGAGTTGAAATCTACGGGCGCGAATATCGTTGAGCCCTTGGAAAAGAAGCCCTGGGGCTTAAGGCAGTTCACCGTCGAAGACATCGACGGAAACCGTTTCTATTTTCATCACGACTGACGACAGTGAAGGCTCGTTCACTGCCGATCAGCCGACGATCCACTTGCTCTTCGGCAGCAGCGCAATGAGGGAGATCAATGCATACGTCCCCAGGAATGCCACGATAGCGATCGTGAAGACTTTGAGAATCGGGTTGTCCAGGCGCCCGTTCAACAGACCATAGACCGCGTTGAGCACGATGATGTGCGCAAGGTACATGCCATAGCTTCTCTGCGAAATGTTTCTTACTAGCTTCCAGGGCGCACTGTCGGGCCTCGCCGGCTGAATATTCCTGAACAGCAGAAAAAATCCAACAGTGATCATGGCGACATTGATGGTCTCGAATCCCCAGGTCAATTCGAGTTTGGGAAGACTCTGCTCTGTCGAAAGCCTGTGCAGAAAACCGGAAGCGGTGATCGCGTAGCCGGCGAGGATCAACACGACGGCAGCCAAAGAAAGCGACCGGGAAGGCTGCATGCGGAAGCGCTTGATATAAGCGCCCGCAACCGCGTATCCGATGTAGCCGCTGAAGTAGTAAAGCATGGGAGTGGAGTTCCAGAAGGCCTCACCCCAGATCTGCGGGAAGACAAGGTGAATGTAGGGAATGGTAAGGCTGATCGCCCACAGAGCGAGGAAGCGTTCCATGCTGCGGCGGCTGGCGGATTCAACCCACGGCGACAAAACAGGCGCGACTAGATAGATGCCGAGCAGCATGTAGACGAACCAGAGGTGCCCGACATCCGTGCCGAAGTTCACCGGTATTTTGAGAATGTCGTACAGCGCTCCCTGCAGGGTCGTCGCGCCCTGCCAATAAAGGTAGAAGGCGTAGATCACGCACCATACGACGAAAGGAATCAGCACGCGACTGAATCGCTTCCGGAAGAAGGCGCCTTCATTCTTCACCGGAAAGAGAAAGACTCCGGAAATCATCACGAACAGCGGGACGCAGCAGCGAAATAGAGAGTTGAGCCAGCCCACCCAGTGCGCGGCCGCCGTGTTGAGTACGGAACCGCCGGGGCCGATGTAATAGAACTCACCGGTATGGATCTGCACGACCATGTACGTCGCCACGACTCTTAGAAGGTCAAGTCCAAGATTTCTTGAAGAGCCTTGGTGCGCGGTGTTGTTGTCAGCTGTGCTGGCCGATGCGCCGGAAGAAGGTTGAGTCATCACGCTGCTAATTTAGCTCAACGATCGCAGGGATCAGTTGCTTTTCTTGTCGTTTGTCGATTCCGAACCTATTCCTCCGCGGTATGACCTGCGGGTTCTTCGCTGTGACACCTGAGAAGCCGGCCTCCCAGTACTGACCCATGGTCAAAATTGATTGGGCGATAGGTGGGCGTTTTCGGAAACTCCCATTGAGAGTAAAGACGGCGTGGATTTGTCCTGAGAAACGCGCTTCACGTCAGCATCAGACTGGACGGCATGAATGGGCGCCATGCTCTCTCTCAAAGCTCCTAAGCACTTCCGCCACCATGCTTCTGTATTTCGCTATCTCCCTCTGAAGACGTCTATCAGCTCCGCGCACTCCAAGCTTCGTCTGTAACCTTTTCCTTTTCCAACTCTCCAATGTACGGGCCAGAGCGGATCTTCGAACGCGATTTTCCAAGATCGTGTCTGATCCTTTGCACGCAAATTCATGGGTTCCAGGGAGTTGTCGCAATGTTGAAAGCAATTCGTGGCTTGCTGACCATCGCGGTTGGTGTCGGAGCATGTACCTCAACTATGTACGCTGCCAACATCCAGAATGGTTCAGCACCTGCCGTCTTTGTCATGACGAACGACGCTGTTCAGAACGAGGTGCTCGCCTATCAACGCAACTACGATGGAAGTTTCGCTCTGAAACGACGCATCGTCACGGGTGGCCGGGGAAGCGGCGGGACGACGGATCCGTTGCAGTCTCAAGGCTCACTGACTCTCAGCGGCAACCATAGCCTGCTGTTCGCAATCAACGCCGGCAGCGGCACCGTTTCCAGCTTCCGTCTTTTGAACGGGATGCCAGTCCTTGTGGACCAGAAGCCCACCGGCGGTGCATTCCCGGTCGCCGTGGCTGAACACAACCGCATAGTCTATGTTCTCGATGCTGGCGGTAACGGAGCGATCGTCGCTTTCCGCACAGACGGTTTCGGGCACCTGAATCAGATTGCGAATTCCACCGTCACTCTCACCGCCACAAACTCAGGCGGTTCCTCCATCTCCATCAGCCCGGATGGCACCAGGCTTGTCGCCATCGAAAAAGTTCCCAACAATATTGACACCTTTTCCATCCGCCCCGATGGAACCCTCGGACCGGTGGTCGTGAATCACAGTGTCACACCTGGCGTTTTCGCTACGAATTTCACTTCGGACGGAAAGCTCATTGTCTCGGAAGACCAGCCCGGCGGTACCGATATCTCGAGTATCTCTTCCTATACGATCAATGCCAATGGCACCATCACGGCGATCAGTCAAAGCATTCATACTTTTGGTGATGGAAACTGCTGGAACGCTGTAACGCCAAACGGGAAATACGTCTACGTAGACAACTCCGCTACCTCTACTGTCGCTGGCTTCACTGTCGGGTCCGGAGGAACGCTTGCACCTATTGCGGGAACCATCCTCAGCTCTGACCCCGACGGTACAACCAACCTGGACATGTCCGTAAGCGGAGATGGCAAGTACCTTTTTACTCTCAACTCCGGTATAGGCTCTGTCAGTGTCTATAGCATCCGTTCCGATGGCACCCTTAACAATCTGGGCGACATCGATGGATTGCCCAAAACGGTCGGCTTCAACGGCATAGCTGCGCTGTAAAGCTCAGCGGCCAGCGCAAACGCGTTTTCATGTCGGCGCGCTGGCCGCGTGTCTTGAATATGAATCGATTCTCCGCCCGGTTGCGTAAACCGCACTCCCCGGCAGGGCAAAGTGAGAACGCCATCGTCCATCTCAAAAACCGAACTGAAAGTCACCTGGCCCACATACAAATCTGCCAAATCATCCCGCCCAATTTGCTAACCTTGAAATAGAGCTAACGAGAAGACAAAAGCCACGGAGCAACATTCCGTGGCTTTTGTCATGTGTAAGTCCTTGTGCAGGACGAATTTAGCGATAAGCCTTTTGAAAAGACGAATTTGGCCTGCGGAAGAGCTCGCAAATCGATGAAAGCAGGCAGCTTACAAGCCAGTCTCCCGCAGCGGGAGGGGGAGGGGGTCACCCCAGCCAGTCATCGAACGCACCGGCACGGATCGCCGCGGCCAGCGTCGTGATGTCGCCCGCCAGCACGCGATCCTCACGCAGCGGAGCAACAAACTCGCGCACCCGGGCCCGCGCTGCCTCCACGTGCACCGCAGCCTTCAGCGGCAGACGAAATTCCAACGCCTGTGCCGCCGTCATCAACTCGATCGCCAGCACCATCTCGGCGTTCTCCACCACCTGCCGCAGCTTCAGCGCGGCCGTCATGCCCATCGAGACGTGGTCCTCCTTGCCGCCCGACGTCGGCACCGAATCCACACTCGCCGGATGCGCCAGCACCTTCGCCTCATTCAGCAGCGCGGCGGATGTGACGTGCGCAATCATGAAGCCCGACGAAATCCCCGGATTGTCGGAGAGAAACGGCGGCAGCCCCTCGTTGATATCCGGATTGATCAGCCGGTCGATGCGCCGCTCGCTGATGCTCAGCAAATCGGCCAGCCCGATCGCCGCGTAGTCCAGCGCGAACGCCAGCGGCGCGCCATGGAAGTTGCCGCCGGAGAGAATGTCTCCAGTCGAAGGCGGCGCATCGCCGGTATTGGAAGCGCTCTCTCCAGCGGTGTTGGGAAATATCAGTGGGTTGTCGGTCGCCGAGCCCGTCTCCGTCTCGATCACCGCCGTCGCGTGATCCAGCACGCCGCGCACCGCGCCATGCACCTGCGGCATGCAGCGCAGGCAGTACGCATCCTGCACCCGCGGATCGTTCAGCCGGTGCGACTCGCGAATCTCGCTCTGCTCCATCAAGGCGCGCAGATGCGCCGCCGCCGCAATCTGCCCGGCATGCGGCCGCGCCTCATGGATGCGCGCGTCGAACGCCGCCGGGGTGCCCATCAATCCCTCCAGCGACATAGCCCCCGCCAGATCGAAGAGCCGCACCACGCGCTGCGCGCGAAAAAGACTCAGGCCGCCAACAGAAGCCATGGCCTGCGTTCCGTTCAGCAGCGCCAGCCCTTCCTTCGCCTGCAACTGGAGTGGCGCAAGCCCCGCAGCCGCCAGCGCCGCGGACGATGGCATGCGCTTGCCTTCCACAAATACCTCGCCCTCACCGATCAGCGCGAGCGCAAGGTGCGCAAGCGGAGCGAGATCGCCGCTGGCGCCGACCGAGCCACGCGAAGGCACCACAGGATGAATTCGCTGGTTCAGCATCGCCACCAGCAACTCCGCCACCGCGGTACGCACGCCGCTGCAGCCCTTGGCCAGCACATTCGCCCGCAGCAGCAGCATGCCCCGCACCTCGGCCTCGCTCAGCGGCTCGCCCACACCGCAGCAGTGGCTCCGCACCAGATTCTGCTGCAGCGTGGCGACCTGATCCGGTGGCACCCGCACATCGGCCAGCTTGCCAAACCCAGTGTTGATGCCATACGCCGCCGCATTACCGGCGGCAGCGCGATCCACGACAGCGCGCGAAGCGATCATGCGTTCTTGCGAAGCAGGAGCGAGCGCAATGTCAAGACGCGCAGATGCGGCCGCATCGAGTTGCGCCAATGTCAGAGGATCGCCGTTGAGCAGGAGCAAAGCGGAAAGGTTCGTCATAGGAAAGGTCGGGCAAACTCTTCACTATAACGGTCGCGGCGGTGGTGGGTCACGCTGGGGTTAACGCCCTGCGGCGACGCGCCCGTCGCTTTGCGACCTCCACCCACGCGAACAGCGCGATCACGCAAACCGGCAGTACGGTAAAGAGCCACACCGTGCCCCGGCGCGCTGAGTAGTTGGCAACCGTCAGAACGGTGGTGACGCTGGCCTCTCGTCCTGCCTCGCTGACGTGAATCACGGCGTGCCAGGGTCCAGCACTTGGCAGCTGGACGATTGCATCCTCCAAAAGCCGGTTCGTCGCATGCGCATGCGACAGATGCGCGACCACAGGTGTACTTCTCGCATCGTCCGATGTCAGCGTGATGACGATATCCGCATCCAACAGAACTGTGCCGTCTCCCTGCCCTTCCACCATCACGCTCAGGTCCGCCGGTCCCACAGCCAGCGACTCCGGCGTGGTGAACAGCGACACGACAAACGGCCCAGCAGCCTGGCGCATCTGCAGCCGTCCGCCATCGGCATACGCCGCGGCAGCAGCGCACGCCAGCAGCAGAGCAACGATGAGGCGCCTCACATGCCACCCATCATCACGCCGCGCATCTGCATCGGCTCGAGCAGCAGCCAGAAGCCGAATCCATAGAGTGCAACCGTGAGCAGCGCCAGCGGAGCGGCAGACACCAGCCGCCGCGCAACACCTGTGGCCGCGACCGTCCGCCAAACCAGATACAGCGAGAGCAACAGGCCGCCATCGAGGAAGAGGAGCTGCAACTGCAGCAGGCCGTTCCCCTGCAATACACCTCCGCTGGCACTCCAATGCGGCGTGCCTAGCCAATGCAGCCCAAAGTCGTGTCCGGCCTGCTGGAACAGCGGCAGCAGCCCCGGCAGGCCCATCAGGAGGTGAAACAGCAGATGCGCCGCCCACATCCCCATGCCCAACGGCACCAGCGTGAGTGCGCCGCGGCAGAAAGCCTCGCGCCGCAAACCATCGCTGCGAGCGGTTTGTGAGACCACCCACACCACACCGGCGCCCAGCAGCATCCCGGCCACCACACCGGCAAAGCTGCCCGCAATGGTAGTGAGCCATGGCATGCGCCGTCCGGCCGCCGAGAGGAAGTCAACCCCCGGCCCCACCATCGCGGCCGCATTCGCAAATCCCGCAAACACCAGCACGAGTGCCACTGCAGCGACATCGGTTCTGCGGCTCAATCGTCCCAACGACGACGTAGGTTCGCGCACGAGTACATCCTGTGTCAGACTCCGCGCAAGGATGCCGATGTTGTCGTGCGGGCACGCCTTCACGCAATCCATACACAAGGTGCAGTCTGCATTGCTGCGCTTCTCCGGGAGATAGAGCTCCAGTTCGCAGCCGCGCTGCTGTGTGTTCCCACGGATGCAGTCGCGGGTCTCGCATGCGTTGCAGGTCGATTCGCTGTGAATCTTCACCGTCGTCGGAGAGATCAACGATCCAACGAAGTTGAACTGGCCGATAGGGCAGACGTATTTGCAGAAACTGGCGCCGCGAAAGAATGTGTCCACCAGGAACGCCGTGCCGACGTACGCAATCAGCAGCCACGCTGTGCGCGCTGGACTGTTCCACAGCGCGAACCGCTCATATCCGAAGAAGAATGCCAGCATCAGCCCCACGCCGATCCACTTCACCCGCAACCATTGCGGCCAGCGAAGACGTGCCCAGCCGAGGCGCCGCCCCAGCTCTCGCGGCAGTGTAAACGGGCACGCCATGCAGAAGAGATTGCCGACAAACAGGAGCGCCAGCACGCCCAGCGCCCGCAGAATATTCCACGGCAGCACCCCGGCCAGGTTCATGGCGGCCATCGAATGGCCGGCAAAGCCGTGCGCAATCACGACAACGATCGCAGCAAGGCTGATTCCCTGCAGCAATTGCCTTCCGTAGCGCCCCCGCAGCAATGTGCCAATCATCGGCACGCGCAGTAGATCGAACGGCTGTGTGGCCACGTGAATCTTTCCCGGAGCCGGCGCGCCGCCAATCGTAACCAGCGCATGCCGCGGTGTGCTTCTGGAAAGCAGCGACAGCGTGATGCCAATCACCGGCACCAGGTAGATGGCCGAACCCACCACCCACATGAACGCGCCTGCCCCCGCCTGATCCTGCATCGCGGAAAGCCCGAAGATGCGCGGCGCCGTCGCGTAGGTGGGATACAGCACACGGCCCGAGAATGCGAGAAATGCGGACAGTACCGTGTTCGCAAGGTCCGCAGTAACGAGATACGGTATGACCGCCCAGCGCGACCATCGCGCTCGACTCGGCCAGGGCTGCAACACCGTCCACCAGAAGAGCAACGACGTGAAGAGGAAGCATGCGTGCTCCACCTCATGCCACGCGGGCGACCGCAACGCCAGCTCGTAAGCCGCAGGAACATGCCAGCCAAGATACGCAACGTTCATCGCGATCCAGCCCGTGGCCGGATGCATAAGAAAGCGCTCTACGGCGTGAAGCGCGCGCGAGGTGAAAAGCGGGCCCAGCCCATCGCGCATCCAGCTGCGCGGCAGCCCGCGCAGCAGTGGCACAACCGGCGCGCCCAGCAGCAGCAGCGGGGGCGCTACAGACATCAGCACCAGATGCTGCACCATGTGGGCGAGCAGCAACCAGTTGCCCAGCACGTCCAGGGGCGATGCAATCGCCAGCCAGATCGTGGCGAGGCCGGCAAAGAAGCACCCTGCACGCCATGAGGGTAGTTCTGCAGGTCGCGTCAGCGTTGCCACGCGCCAACCCCGCCAGTAGACGATTGCCGTCAGCAGCAGCGAAAGCGTGGCCCACAGCGGAACGCTCCACGAAGCCGCAATCGCGTCTGACAGCTCTGGATTCAATGCGACTCCAACCGGCGATACGGACGCCCAAGCAAGGTGACGCCGAGACGTACTCCGCGAACCATCGCAACGGCGAGAAAGCCTCTACGGACGGATCGCCTCCACCGGCTCCTTCGGCGCGGGGTTGTTCGTCTCCGCCACGTGCCGGGATGCATCGATCGCGATCCGCTGATTGACCGGATGCAGCGTCTCGAGAAACGCAACCAACGCGGTTACCTGTGACGGTGACAGAGTCTTGCCGTAGGCGGGCATGTTACCACCCCCCTGTATCACCTGACGCACCAACTGGTCCTCGGTAAGGCGCACCGCCACCTCATCCAGCGACGGGCCGCGACGTCCGCCAAGTCCGCCGATCTGATGGCAGTTGCGGCACTGCTTTTCCTGAAAAACGATTGCGCCCTGCCGCTCCAGCGGGGTTGTTCCCTGCACGAAGTGCACCGGAACCGGATCGGCACTCCAGCCATTCATCTGCGGGCTCCACGGAACGTAGGTACCCAGATGTGTGAGGGTGGCAAAGCCAACGGCCAGCACCAGCACCAGCATCACAGCCACGGGGCGGCGATGCCAGCTCTTCTCGCCAACGCCGGCGAAGAATGGCAGGGCCAGCATGATTCCGATGCCGATCACCGGCGCGATGAGCATGACCGGCGTTTCGATCGAGGGCGGCAGAAACGCAAGTGCCGTATAGATCCACAGGAAGAAGTAGTCGGGCTTGGGCACCGTCTGCACAATGGTGGGATCGGGCACGCCTGTCGGCCCGATCGGACCAAAGAGCAGCGCGCAGATGGCAACCGCCAGCACAATGCCCGCGGCGAACATCGCGTCTTTCCAAACCGCACCGGGCACGAACGGTATGCCATCCTTGTGGGACAGCTCGTGGTATTCCTGAATGTAGGTGTCGCGTTTCACCAGCCGTCCGGGTGTCGGCCACTCGTTGATCCCAAGCTTCAGCACCAGCCATGTGTGCAGCGATGCGAACGCCAGCATGGTTGCTGGAATGACGAAAACATGCAGCGCGAAGAACCGTGTAAGCGTAGCGCCGGCGATAATGGGGCCGCCCAGCATGAACTCGACCAGCTCCCGCCCGATAAAGGGCACTCGGCTCATGATCGAAGCGCCAATCCCCAGCCCCCAGTAGGAGTCCTGATCGAAGCGCAGCACCTGACCGGTGAAGGCCATCCCCAGCGTCATCAGGAGCAGACACACACCCAGGATCCACGTCAACTCGCGAGGAAATTTGTATGCGCCGAAGAGAAATACCTGGGTCATGTGGATGAGCACGATGGCGACCATGAAGTTCGATCCCCAACCATGCATGCCGCGCAGAAACCAACCCAATGGCAGCTGATGATTCAATACCTGCAGACTCGACCATGCGGAACCGGCAGACGGCACATACACCAGCGCCAGTAGAATGCCGGTGACGATCTGCAGCAGCAACAGCACAAAACTCGCGCTGCCGAAGACGTACCACCAGCTCGCCGTTTTGCTCGGGACCGGGTGCTCGACGGACTCCTTGACGAAGCCCTCGAGCTGCACACGGCGCTCTACCCAATCGTAGGCTTGCTTGTACCAGGGCACGGCAGAATTCCTTTCACCAGTTTGGCTTCGTTCGCGAGCGTTGGCATTTGCCCGGCGTCGATCATCAGCTTGCCGCCGATTACGTTATGGTTGTAGGTAAACAGGCCGCGCTCCGGCGGTCCTGCAGCGCGGTCGCCGTTCGAGTAGTACACGCCACCGTGGCAGGGGCACATGAAAAGCTCCGACTGTGGAAACCAGCGCACCGGACAACCCAGGTGCGCACAGTTCACCGCGAATACAGTGAACTTGTCGCCCGCATCGCGCCGCACATAGCAGGCCACCTTGCCGGTATCGCCGTCCCATTTGTCTGTATTGGGGTTGCGATATGTCGCCAGCACGGTTTCGCCCTCGTGATAATCGCTGACCTGCCCCAGCTCAATCCACGAGTTGTAAGCGCCTTTCTTGCGTATCGGTCCCAACAGATAGCCGATCACCGGTGTCGCAATCGCCGCCGCCACCAGCGCGTTTATCGCGATGCTCACTTTAAACAGAAACTTGCGCCGCGAAACCCCTGCCTCGCCGTCCGTTGCCACCTTTTTGGCATGCTCGACCACGGATTCCTGCTTGGCCACTGGCAGACCCGGCTCCGGATTCATCGCGTTCCTCCACTCATCTTTGGCTGATGTGCCGGCGGGTGTGCAGCTCCCTGGGCTGCTTGCGGTCCCTGCGTGCTTCCCCGAGGCGCGTTCGGCTTCTGCACCATCAAAAACGCCACCACATCGCTTACCTGTTGTGCAGTCATCGGATCATCCATCTGGTCGCGCCAATCGGGCATCCCAAGGTCCGGCCTCCCGACGATCACAGTGGTGCGGAAAGTCTGCGGTGCCATCAATGTCAGGAACTCCGGATTCAGCACCGAGCCTGCCACCCCGATCTTGCCTCCGGCCGGCCCGTGGCAATTCGCGCAGTTGTTTGCGTACACCTGCTCGCCCGCTTTTGCATCTCCTTTTCCGTCATCGGCATACGGAGGCAGATCCGTGACCTTCAATGCATCTCCTTTTTTCCATTTCGCGCGAATCCCTCGCACGATGGAGTCCACCTGCGCATCCGTCAACTCGCCACCCGCACTCTGTGCGAACGCCGGCATCATCGAGCCGGGCAGCCCGTTCGAAATCACCCGATGCAGCGTTGCATCATCCACCAGCGCCTGATACACGGGCGATGCCAGCGGTGTCGCCGGCCCGTTTTGTCCTTCCGCGCCATGGCATCCCGCGCAGTTTTGCGCAAAGAGCACCTGGGGCGACAAAACGCTCTCCGGACGCGGCACCTCCGGCCCAGGAGCTGGTTTCCCCGGCAGGCTGTTGCATCCGCTTGCCAGCAGGGCGCACGAAAGTGCGAGCGCACACACGCCTGCTCTCATCGCCGGTCCTCGTCATCCTGCGGCTGCGCAACTTCCACACCTAAACGCACACCGAGTGGCGCACCCGCAAGGCTCTTAAGATGTCCCTGCCTGGCGACTACCCAGCCCGCGACGATGCCGAATCCCACCTGGCTCAGTGCGAACCAGTACCAGTTGATGTGGTCGTCAAAATATGGATTGAGCAGTCCAAGCGTGGAATGCAGGAGACCAGTCCACAGCGCCGGCGCGATCAGCCCGCCTAACACGATCGGATGTCGCGGCATGATCGGCAGCAATGCGCCATAGAGCAGTCCCACCAGGAATGACGACGCCGTGTGGATCACGATGGCAATCAAAAAGGCCGCCAAATGAAATGTAGCCAGATCATGTTCCGATGGATTATTCCAGCCCGCGACGCCTGCACCACCCAGCAGGTTCACCACGTACCAGATGCTGTGAAAACGGACCAGTCCGTAGATCTCCGCCAACACAATCATCACCGTGCCGCCGGCAAAGCCCCCCTTGATGCCGGAAATGACCGGATAGGTCGCCGTCGGCAGGACGCTTCGCGCAACGAGTACGTGCTTTACGCGCGTCACCCGCCGACCCTCGCGCTCGATTGCTATCTCTTCCGCGCTCACTGGAAGCAACTCGATCACCTCGTGAGGCAGCACCTGCCGGAACCAACCCACCGCGCCCGCAACAGTCATCACGACTCCGAGCGCTGAGATCATCATGTTGGTCACAAGCCCGGCGAACATCAGTGTCAGCCCGACAGCCATGACCAACGGCCACTGCGTGGGAGCCGGCAAATGAACCAGGTCCTGCCCGCCGTGACTCTCCCCGGCGGAATGCTCATGCTGTGCGCCAGTGCTCATGATCAGCGTCCAATCACATACACAACGGTGAAGACCACCACCCAGACCCAGTCCACAAAATGCCAGTAAATTGCGAGCACCTCAACCTTCTCGGTATGCTCGGGCTTCAAGTGCCCGGTCAGAGCAAAAATCATGACCGTCGTCAGCATGATGAGTCCGACAATCACGTGCGAGGCATGCAGACCTACCAGCGAATAGAACGTCGTGCCGAACAGGTTGGTGCTTACCGTCAGGTGGTCTACATTGATCAACTTGCTCCACTCCCGCGCCGTACCTAGCAGGAAGATTGCGCCGAGCACGATGGTCAGCGCCCACCATGCCTTGAATGTCGCCATGGCGCGTTTTACCAGCGCACGCTCCGCCAGCAAGATCGTGAAGCTGCTCGAAAGCAGGAAAATGGTGTTCAGGATCGGCAGTTCCAACACCTGCCGTGGCTGGGGGCCATAGGTGCTCCGGCCAATGTTGTAGACGTAGGCCACCACGAAGATCACGAAGATCGCCGACTCGGCCACGATGAGCGAGAACATGCCGACGCGGCCGCGCGACGGCAACTGCCACTCCGGATCGCTGACGTGGCCGTGCGCAGTCTGTGTCATGGGAATTGTGCTCATGATGGTGACATTCCCCTGCTGCGCATCATTCCTTCTTCCACTGGCTCGTCCGGATCGTTCGGATGCTTCAGGTCCCAGAGCGGCCGCCGGCTGTGCACCACCGGCTCAATGGCAAAGTTATACGGAGGCGGCGGAGACGACGTGGTCCACTCCAGCGTCCAGGCATCCCACGGGTCGGGTCCCGCGACAGCACCCTTCAGACACGAACGGATGAGGTTGTACACAAGAATCGCGATGGCGATCCCCTGTATTGCCGCACCAACGCTCACGATCTGATTCAAAGTAGTCCATCCACGATCCGCCTCGTAGGTGTAGATCGACCGGGGCATGCCCAGCATGCCGGGAACGTGCATGACGTCGAAGCAGACGTGGAAGCCCAGAACAAACAACCAGAAATGCCACTTGCCGAGCCGCTCGTCCAGCATCCGGCCCGTAACCTTGGGGAACCAGTAATAGATCCCGCCAAAGATCGCGAATAGAATGCCGCCCACGATCACGTAGTGGAAATGCGCAATCACAAAGTACGAGTTGTGCAGCTGCCAGTTGAACGGGGCAATTGAAAGTATGATTCCCGTCAGGCCTGCGATCAGGAATTGCAGCAGGAATCCGACGCAGAACAGCATTGCTGTCGTATACCGGATCTTGCCGCCCCACATCGTCGCAATCCAGTTGAATATTTTGATGCCAGTCGGAATTCCTACCAGCATGGTCGAAAGAACGAAGAAGGCGTTTCCAATCGACGTCATGCCAATGGTGAACATGTGGTGCGCCCACACGCCGAGGCTCACGAAGCCAATCGATACCGATGCCGCGACCATGGCCGGATAACCGAAGATGGCCTTCCGTGAAAAGACCGGGACGACTTCGTTCAGAACGGCGAAGGCAGGCATGATCAGGACGTAAACCTCCGGATGACCGAAGATCCAGAAGAAGTGCGCCCATATCAGCGCCGAACCGCCTGCCTGCGTGTCGAAGAAATGACCCCCCAGGTAGCGGTCAACCATCAGCATCACCTGGGCTGCGGTGAGGGGACTTACCGCAAGGAGAATGAGAAACGACTGCACCACGTAGAGCCAGGGCAACAGCGGCATACGAAACAGCGTCATCCCCTTGCAACGCATGCAAAAGGCTGTGGCGATGAAATTGATGCCCACTCCGATCGATCCGAAGCCCGATACGATCAGCGAGATCGCCCAATAATCGGTAGAGTGGCCGCGCGAGAAGGCGCGCGCAGTTAATGGAGAGTAAGCCCACCATCCCACATCCGGCGCGCTGCCCGCTCCCTGCAATCCCACGCCGCCAATAAAGCTGTAGTAGAGCAACAGGCCGCCGAAGGCTGACATCCAGAAGGCGAAAGCGTTCAGGCGTGGAAAGGCCATATCGCGCGCGCCCAGCATCAATGGCATAAGGTAGTTGCCGAAACCGAAGGTGATCGGCATGGCCACGAAAAAAATCATCGTGGTGCCGTGCATCGTGAAGATGCGATTAAAGGTTTCCGCGCTGACGAAGTGATTGTCCGGAAAGAAGAGCTGGATGCGAATGATGATCGCCTCGATGCCACCGATCACAAGGAAGAGCAAGGCGTACAACACGTACATGACGCCTAGCTTCTTGTGATCAACGGTGACCACCCAGCTATGCAGTACTTCCAGCCAGGTTCCTTCAGCTTCGGCGGCTGCCACCTCGGTTGCGCCCAAGCCTCCAGGTACCGGTATGCTCGATCCTGCCATCTCCCGCCCCGCTCTCCCGTGAAAAAAGCTATTACTGCAAGGTATTCAAGTAGGCTGTGATCTCATGCACCTGGTCTGCTGTGAGGTGCATGGACGGCATCAACGATCCCTCTTTGATCTGGTCCGGGTCCGCAATCCAACGTTCCAGGTTCTCTGTTGTATTGTCTGCGGCTCCGGAGGCAATTGTCTTCCGGCTCGCCAGATGAGTCAGGTCTGGCCCGAACTGCCCGTGTGCGGGTGTACCCGCAATGGCATGGCAATTCATGCATGCTTGCGATTCAAACTCGTGCCGTCCAGCCGCAACCGCGGGATCCTGCACGCCTGGCTGCTGCTCCTGCTTCACCCATGCAGCAAATTGCTCCGGCGTATCGACGTAGACACGCAACAGCATCTTCGCGTGCTGCACGCCGCAGAACTGCGCGCACTGTCCTACATAAAGACCTGGTGTATGCGGATCGATCCACATTTCGTTGATGCGGTTCGGCAACAGGTCGATCTTGCCGGAAAGCCGCGGAACCCAGAAAGAATGGATCACATCCGCAGACGTGAGCTTCATAAATGTCGGCCGCGAGGTGCTTGTATCGCTGACCGGGATGTGCAGCTCATTCGCCGTCGTGATGTGTTGTGCCGGATAGCGAAACTCCCACCAGAATTGGTGTCCGATCACCGTTACATCCAGTGCCGACGGAGGCTCCGGCGCATCCTGGATCGCGAAAATCATCCGCGCCGTCGCCAGGAACATCACCACCACGATGAGTACCGGAATGATGGTCCAGGAAAGCTCGATCTGGTTGCTTCCGAATATCTGCGCCGGCTCGCTGCCATCGTCATCCGGTCGCCGCCGGAAGCGCACAGCTGCATAAAAGATGAGTGAAGCAACCACTACGAAGATGCCGCCGGTGAGCGTCAGAACAAACAGCGAGAGATCGTAACTCACCTTCGCTGGTGTCGCGGCCGGCGAGAAGATGCTCGTATTGCTGTCGAGCGCGAAGGCGTATCGAGCGCCGCCAGCAGCCAGCATCAGGGCTACCTGCAGCATGCGGCGACGGCAAATCGTAACGGATTGCCTTGCGCATGCGCCGGGTCGAGCCATACCTTCAGCATAGCGCAATCTCTTCTGATGGCTAAGCCCCATATTTCTGGTATAGGTTCGCATTCCGCTGCAGTCACCTCGCACAACCGCGCGCGATGGAGTATAGCCTTCCTGCTCGGTCTGGGTGTACTCATCAATTTTTTCGATCGTGTGAATTTGTCAGTTGCACACGACGCGATGCGTTCTACGTTTCACATCGACGAGGTCGCCTTCGGTTATCTTGCCGGCGCATACAACTGGACCTATGCCGTCTGCCAGTTGCCCGTCGGCGCGCTGCTGGACGCGGTCGGCGTCGCCATCGTGGGCCGCATCGGCTCCCTGGTTTGGAGCTTGGCCACCTTCGCCGCGGCCGTGTCCCCCACCTTCGGCACCCTCTTCGCCTCCCGCATGCTGCTCGGCATCGGCGAGTCGCCGATCTTCCCCGCGAACGCCAAGGCTATCGGCCTGTGGTTTCCACCCCAGGAGCGTGGCCTGCCGACTGCCATCTTCGACGCTGCGGCAAAATTCTCCACCGCCATCGGTGTGCCCATCATCGGCATTCTGCTGCTGCACGTCGGCTGGCGGCTTGCCTTTGCGGCCACTGCGTTGGCCAGTCTGCTCTATTTCGGAATCTTCTACTTCGTCTATCGCGACCCGCCACCAGAGCAGCGGCACGGCGACACGGCCGAGTCCGGCCACCCGACCGTACCCTTCACCTATCTGCTGCGGCAACGCAAGGTCTACGGCCTCTTCATCGGCTACGGCGCATACAACTACGTCTTCTATCTCCTCCTCACCTGGCTCCCGACCTATCTCGCCGTCACTCTGCACATCAACCTGCTGCACTCTTTCCTCTACACCGGCGTGCCCTGGCTCATCGCCACCGCAACCGACCTCATTGCCGGTGGCTGGCTGGTGGACGCGCTCATGCGCCGAGGCTTCTCGTCGACCATCGTCCGCCAGGCCTTGCTCATCGCCGGCATGATCCTCGGCATGGGACTCCTGGGGGCCGTGCACTCCGCCACACCCGGCATGGCGCTCTTCTGGATCAGCGTATCGATTGGCGGGCTGGCGGCATCCGCGCCGGTCAGTTGGTCGCTCCCGGCGCTGATCGCCCCACCCGGCGCGGTCGGCCGCGTCGCCGGCATGATGAACCTTGCCAGCCAGATCTCGGCTATCGCGGCTCCGGTCATCACCGGCTATCTCTACGGCCACACGCATTCCTTCGCCATCGCCTTCAGCGTCCCAGTCCTCTATCTCATCGCCGGCATCGCTGGTTATGTCTTCCTGCTCGGCCGCATCGAGCCCATTGCCGCCCCGGCTCGGCCGTAAATCGCGCCACTCGCGCTGTATCCTGTCCCACAGCCCATGCGTTCGTCAGCCCCGTCCGTCAGCCCAATTCCGTCAGCCCAATGATGCGTCCACGCCTCAGCGTCGCTCGTCTGCGCGTACTGGCCGTGCTCGTGACCGTATTGCTGATCTCAGACGCACCGCCGCTTCACGCGCTCGATCCGGCGCAGACCCTCCGCCAGTACGGTCAGCAGCTCTGGCAGACTGACAGCGGCTTACCCCAAAACACGGTCCACGCCATCCGGCAGACCCAGGATGGCTACCTCTGGCTCTCTACCGATGGCGGCCTGGTTCGCTTCGACGGCATCGACTTCACCCTCTTCGACAAGCGCTCGACGCCCGAGTTACGCAGCAACCTGATGGGAGCGCTCACCGAAACGGCGGATGGCACGCTCTGGGCCGCCACCGCCGACGGCCTGGTTCGCCGCGACGTTCGCCGCAGCCCCGGCAGGCTGGAGGTGCTCGGCGTCGCCAACGGGCTTCCCCCGGGACCGGTCACAGGTGTGATTCCGGCTGGTCCGGCCAGCCTTTGGGTGCTCACGCCGGAGGGCGTCGCTTTCGGCTCTGGAAACCATTTCGCCCCCGTGCGTGGCCTCGACGCCCCGCTCACCGGCCGCGATCTCACACCGATCGCCGCAGGCGCGCCAGATGGCTCGCTCTGGGTCGCCACTGCGCGCAACGTCGTTCAATTGCGCGATGGCCACCTCACTACCACGCTGCCTGCCTCCGCCGATCTGCTCGCCGTCGCGCGGGATGGCTCGCTCTGGCTCACCCGGGAGGGTGCCCTTTTCCACTACAAGAACGGCGCCCTCACCTCCATCCCTCTCGAAATGGCAGGATCGGCGAACCACCAAAGCGGCGGAGTTGCCGGGAGCAGCGCCCGCGGCGGTTTTTTCGGCAGTAGCGCCCGCGGCGGTTTCTCCAGCAATACCGACCACTCCATCCGCGCTCTCTGTCCCGGAAGAAGCGGCGCTCTTTATGTAGCCACGTCGCGCGCGCTCGGTATCCTCTCGCCCGCCGGCACATTTACCTGGAAGACGGCCGCCGATGGCCTGCCTCCCAGCCGCATCCTTCATCTCTTTGAAGACCGGCAGGGCGCACTCTGGATGAGCACCGAGGATGCCGTCGTCCGCTACGCGCAGGGCCGCTTCGAAACCTTGCATGCCCGCAGCGGCGCCGCCGCCGTGGAAACCTTCTATGAGGACCGCGAAGGCAATCTCTGGCTCGGCACGGAGGCGGCGGGGCTGCTGGAACTGCGCGAGCAGCGCTTCACTACTCTCACTACCGCCGACGGGCTGCCCGGCGATGCGATCCGCACCATCCTTGCCGGCAAAGACGGCATATGGGCCGGCACGGACGGAAATGGACTCGCAAAACTCCGTAGCTCCACGTGGCAGACGCTGACCACGCAGCAAGGCCTCGCCAGCAATACCATCCTCGCGCTCGCCGCCGGGGGGGATGGCTCACTTGCCGTCGGCACGCCGGACGGGCTCGACATGCTTGCGAATGACCATGCCTCACCCGCACCCCACAGCGACGCGTTGCCCGACGACTTCGTCCGCTCTCTGCTCTACGATCCGGCGAACAACGCACTCTGGATCGGCACCCGCCGCGGACTGGCCCGCCAGACCGCGAACGGCCTAACGCTCTGGAACCACAGCAATGGCCTCGGCAGCGACCTCGTCGGCGCTCTCGCACTCGACCGCACCCGGCCCGGCGCATTCCCCAGTCCCGGCGCATTATGGATCGGCACACGCGGCGGCCTCAGCCACCTGGAAGACGGCCACTTCACCACCCTCACCACGCGCGACGGTCTCTCCTCCGACGTCATCACCGCGCTCTACCAGGATCCAGACCGGGGCATTATGGATCGGCACCAATGGCGGAGGCCTGAACCTGCTCAGCAACGGTCACGTCACCGCCTTTCCCTCCGCGTCCACCGGCTTGCCGGAAGTGATTCATGACATCGTCGAAGATGGCCGCGGCAACCTCTGGCTCGGCGCCGCAACCGGCATCTATCGCGTCCCGCGCGCGCAGCTCGAGAGCTACGCCAGCCACTCCGTGACTCACCTCAACGTCTCCGCATACGGAGTCGCGGACGGCATGCGCATCAACGAGTGCTCCTCCGGCCATCCCGCCGCGGTGCGCACTGCGGATGGGACACTCTGGTTCGCCACCCTGCGCGGCATCAGCATTACCAACCCGGAGCACCAGCAGGAAAATCTCCTGCCGCCTCCCGTTGTCATTGAAAACGTAACCGTGGATGATCAGCCTGCCGCAATCCTCTCCCCGTCGAAAATCGACACGAGTGCGGCGGCCACGCCACCCGCAGTCGCCGGCGTCGTGAGAGTGCAGCCGGGACAAGCCCGCCTCGCCCTTCACTATGCCGGCCTCAGCTTTGTCGCTCCCGGGCGCGTACGCTATCGCTACCGGCTGGAGGGATTCGATCCCAAATGGATCGATGCCGGTGCGCGCCGCGTCGCCTACTACACCAACATCCCGCCCGGCCGCTATACCTTCCGCGTCCTCGCCGCCAACAACGACGGTGTGTGGAACGATACCGGCGCCTCGGTCGAGATCCGCGTGCTGCCGCACCTCTGGCAGACCTGGTGGTTCCGCACCCTGCTCGGCCTCGCTATCCTGCTGCTCGGCTATCAGATCTACCGCATGCGTGTACGAAACGTGGAACTCCGCTTCAACGCTGTCCTGGCAGAGCGCACCCGCATCGCACGCGAGATCCACGACACGCTCGCGCAGGACATCGTCGGCATCAGCGTGCAGCTTGAGCTGGTCTCGCGCCTGCTTGGCTCCTCCGTCGACGCGGCTCGCACACAGCTCGATGCCGCTCGCGGCCTTGTAAAGAGCAGCCTGACGGAAGCCCGCAGCTCCATCTGGAACCTCCGCTCCGCCGCCGGCGGCGCGGACGATCTACCTGCGCGCATGAGTCGTGCGGTCACGCAAGCCGCCGCCCAAAGCACCACGAAGGTGCGCTTCCAGGTTCGCGGCACGTATCGCGCTGCCCCCCCAGCCATCGAAGATCAGCTTTTGCGCGTCTCCCAGGAGGCCGTGAACAATGCCGTGCATCACGCCAATGCTTCCACTATCGATGTCACCCTCGGTTACGACGCGCGCGCTGTCCAACTTTCGGTTGATGACGACGGGGCCGGCTTCCTCCATGATGAAGTGACGTTCGTGCAGGGTGGCCACTTTGGATTGAAGGGGATGCAGGAACGCGCCGCGGAAATTGGCGGCATCCTTCGCATCGACTCGCAGCCCGCGAAAGGTACGCGCATTTCTCTGCGCGTCGATATACCATGAGGACGCTTGAGATGTTAACTGTGACCCCTGCCGCGAATATCTCCACCAAACCCGTGCGACTGCTCATTGTCGATGACCATCACATCGTCCGCCAGGGCCTCGTCGCCTTGCTCGGTACTGTTCCCGAGATGCAGGTAGTGGCCGAAGCCTCCGATGGCAACCAGGCACTCGTGCTCTATCGTCAGCATCAGCCGGACGTCACCCTGATGGACCTGCGCATGAACGCCATGAATGGCGTCGAGACGACTCGCGCCATCCGCGCCGAGTTCCCGAATGCGCGCATCATTGTGCTCACCACCTTCGACGGCGATGAGGACATCTATCGTGCCCTGCAGGCCGGCGCTCGCGGTTATTTGTTGAAAGGGATGGACACCGAGGAGCTGCTCTCCGCAATTCGTACCGTTCACAGTGGCAAATCCCGCATCCCCGCGCCGGTAGCCGAGCGGCTCGCCGAGCGCATGAATGCACCCACGCTCACCGATCGGGAGACCGAGGTGCTGGGCCTCATCGTCGGCGGCAACAGCAACAAGGAGATCGCCGCCGCGCTCTTCATCTCGGAGGCCACGGTGAAGACGCACATCAACAGCCTGCTCAGCAAGCTCGGCGTCAGCGATCGCACCCAGGCGGCCACTACTGCATTGCAGCGAGGCATCGTTCATTTTGACTAACTGGACCCGCCGCTGTTTGCTGAAGCTTGTCGTCGGCTCGGCCTTTGCCCTATCTGTCGCACCCGCGTCGCTCTTTGCACAGCCGGCTGAAAACTGGCGCGCTGCCACGCCGGATGAGCTCAAATCCATCATCCCCGCGCGGGCGCCCGTCATCTCCGAGCGCATCGAAACCGAGTTCCGCACCGCCTCCGGCATCACCGACGGCAGCGGCCACTTCATCGCAGGCGTGGTCATGATCACCGCCGGCTACTCCGCCGAAGGCAAGTACTCGCATTACTTCCTGGTGCAGGCTCCCATGCGGGTGGGCACCATCGATCTCCCATCCGGCGACTACGTCTTCGGCTGGACGCGCTCCCAGGATGCGCTCAAGGTCAGCTTCTATCAGGCTGCCACCGGCAAAGAGGTCGGCCAGGTCGATGCCGAGCGCAATCCCGCCATCACGCGCGTGGAAAGCTTTCGTATCTGGCCGCCCCACGGCACAGGAAGCGAGCCCCGCTCCGTCATCCAGATTGGCCGCTTCTCCTTCCCCTATTCACTTGCGAAATAATCGCTGGCAAGCTACCCTCCTTCCGTCTGGTTCATCTGATTCGAACCGACTTTCTTCGAGGGATGCCTGCGCAAGGGCTCTGGGAAAACCGTGGATGGAAAAAGCAGAGTGCCCGACGAGCAAGCGGCAACCATCCTTCCACGTGACCACCTGGAAAGTGTAAAGTCCGATGGCGGAGTGCTTCTGAAGAGCGTTGCAGTCGCGGAAACGGAACGACTGCTTGCGCATGCCTCCGCGGAGTCCGACAGGTGGAAGCGGCTGTATGAAGCAGTCCTCGCCAACACCCCGGATCTCGGCTACCTCTTCGATCTTCATCACCGTTTCACCTATGCCAACGACGCGTTGCTCGCCATGTGGGGCAAGACATCGGATGAAGCTATTGGGAAGAATTGTCTGGAACTTGGCTACGAACCCTGGCATGCGGCGATGCATGACCGCGAGATTGAGCAGGTCATCGCCACCAAAAAGGCGATCCGCGGCGAGGTTCCGTTCAACGGCACCAACGGCCGCCGCGTCTACGACTATATATTCTTCCCTGTCTTCGGCAGCACCGGCGAAGTCGAAGCCGTTGGCGGTACAACGCGAGATATCACAGAGATAAAAGAAGCTGAACACATTCTGCGCGGGAGATTCACCCAGCAGCGAATCCTCGTCGACGAAGCTCCGCTCGGCGTCTATCTGATCGACGGCGATTTCCGTATCCAGCAGGTGAACCCTATCGCCTTGCCGGCATTCGGAGAGATCCCCGACCTGATTGGTCGGGACGTCGGAGAAGTCCTTCGCATCATATTCGGCGAGGAGTTCGCTGATGAGCTCGTCAATATTTATCGCCGTGTTCTGGAGACCGGCGAGCCTTATGAGGTGAATGAATACATCCGTCTCCGGGCAGACCGGGGAGTCACGGAATACTACGAATGGCGCGTCGCCCGCGTCCCCAATGCCCAGGGTGGAAATGGTCTGGTGTGCTACTTCCGCGATATCTCAGCGAGAATCAACGCAGAGAGAGCTCTGCTGCAGACAGAAAAACTGACAACGGCTGGCCGTCTTGCTGCCACAGTCGCGCATGAGATCAATAATCCTTTGGAGTCCGTCACGAATCTTCTCTATCTCGCGCGGTCCGATACCGGCCTCAGCGAAGGGACGGCCAAGTATCTGGCAATGGCCAGCAAAGAACTGGACCGTGCTGCTCAAGTGGCCAGGCAGACGCTCGGGTTCTACCGCGATACTTCGGCTCCCGGCTGGCTGGATGCGTCCCAGACGATCCGGGAGCTGGCTGCGCTGTACTCACACCGCTTGCGCGAGCGCGATTTTGCGCTGCAGACCGATCCCGTAAACCCAGCACTGGTCTCTGCCGTGAGTGGAGAGTTTCGTCAGGTGATGTCGAACTTGCTGGTCAACGCCGCGGACGCAACCGCCGCAGGGACCGGCAAAATTCACGTGCGTGTGCGCACCACCCATGATTGGACTGCGCCCAGCCGTAGCGGCGTGCGCATCAGTGTTGCAGACAATGGCTGCGGGATCGCTCCGGCGCACTTTGCCAACATCTTTAACGCCTTCTATTCCACCAAGAAAGATATCGGCACCGGACTGGGTCTGTGGCTGGTACGAAACATCCTGCAAAAGCATCACGCCAGAATTAAGGTACGCAGCCGGTCTCACTGCGAGCAGAGCGGCACGGTGTTCTCAATCTTCTGGCCCAACCCGAGCGGCGATACACCGGACACAGACTGAGACGGACTCAGGCGATCGACACAAGCTACTTCTTCCAGTTGGCTAGTGTCTCTGTCTTCACCAGCTTACCGCCCTCGGCCAGCACATAGAGCTTATTTGCCGCCAGACTCTTCCACGTATCCACCTGGCCTGAGGGCCATCGAATCTCGATCGAATCCACCGTCTCCGCCTTATCCAGACCAAAATGCATCCGCAGGTCGTTCTGCGAATAGTAGCTGCCGCCGCTCCGCACCTCATCCACCTGCACCAGTGGCTTCACGGCGGCTGGATCGTTCTTCGCGGTCACTATCACCCGCGCGCCAATGCCCGTGCGGTTGGATTTCACACCAACTGCCTTGATCTTGATCCAGTTGCGCTTTATCGTTGCATCGCAACGCAACAGTTGTGGATACGTGTTCACACAGTTCACTACGACGTCCACATCGCCGTCGTTGTCGTAGTCGCCGAAGGCGCAGCCCCGCGCCGGAACTGCCGCCATGATCCCCGGGCCGCCTTTGTCGCTGACATCTTGAAATCGTCCGTTGCGCAGATTGCGGTAGAGATACTTGTGTTCCGCGTAAGGCGCTTCTGTCTTCGAGCTGCTCACCTCCGGATAGACGTGCCCGTTGGACACCAGCAGGTCCAGCCAGCCGTCGTTATCCATATCGAAGAAGCCCACGCCCCATCCCAGATAGCGTGTATTTACGCCAAGCCCCGCTTCGTACGTGCGGTCTTCAAAGCTGCCATCTCCCAGGTTGCTGTAGAGCGAATCCGTGTCGCCGGCAAAGTTCGTCTTCGCTATATCCAGCGTGCCGTCGCGGTTGTAGTCGCCTACCGACACGCCCATGCCCGCCTGGGGCTTGCCATCCGGAGACAGCGCCGCGCCGGACTCTATCGCTACATCCTTGAAGGTGCCATTTTTCTGGTTTTGATAAAGCGTTGCCGCCATCGAATCGTTCGCAACATAAATGTCCGGCCAGCCATCGTTGTCCAGGTCGGCCACGGCCACGCTCAGCGCGTAGTTGCCGATGGTGTTCCACATGCCGGCTTTCTGCGACACATCCGTAAACGTCCCATCGCCGTTGTTGTGGTACAGAATATTTTTTCCCGCCTGCAGTCCCGGCGGCCCGCACGCAACCATGATGCCCTTATACGTGCACGGCCCCGACTCCGGTACGGGCGCCGTCTTCAGATCGAGATCGATGTAATTCGCCACGAAAAGATCAAGATGTCCATCCCGGTCGTAGTCGAGAAACGCGCAACCGGAGTTCCACCGTGTCTTCGTCTGCGTCAGTCCCGCCTTCGCCGTCGCATCGGTAAAGGTGCCGTCGCCGTTGTTGTGAAAGAGTGAGCACTGTCCGTAGTAGCTGACGAACAGGTCATCGTGGCCGTCGTTGTCGTAGTCACCCACGCAGCATCCTTGTCCCCAGCCGCTGCGCGCCAGCCCGGACTTCGCCGTCACATCGGTGAAGGTGCCGTCGCGATTGTTCTTGAACAGGTGGCAGGTCGGTTCCTCGCCCTTGGGAAATCCCTCCAGCCGCCAGCCGTTCACCAGAAAGATATCGATCCATCCGTCCGCGTCGTAGTCGTAAAACGCCACACCGCAGCCCGTCGTCTCCAGTAGATATTTGTTCTTTGCCGTCCCGCCATAGATTGTCTTCGCATTCAATCCGCTCTGCTGCGCCACGTCCACAAAGCTCACACCCAGCGGCGTGCCGGCGATCGGCGAGACCGGGCCGGGCGGCGGCGCTACTGGCTTTGCTTCGTAGTCATGCTGCGCGGCGGCTGCCTGTTGCCCTTCCGCACGGGTCCAGGGCGGTATCGCCATGGCCAAAACATCGGCAAATGGAAGCACCAGTGCTGTGCGGCTCAATGAGCCCAACACATGTCGGCGGGTCCAGCTCAAATCGGAAACCCCCTGAATCTTTCTGGAAGCAAGAGCGCAGCCAGTATAAAGATCGCTCTCACCTGGCCGCCTTCATAGCCAGCCTAGCCGCGTCACTGTGCTGGTTTCTCAAGCGCGGCGGCCTTCTCGCGTTCCGTCGCAGCTTCCGCCGTTCTCCCCTGGCGTGCCAGCGCCGTCGCCAGCCCGCTGTGTGCGTCCGCATAGTTCGGATCGCTGTCCACCGCGTCCTGGAACTGCGAAAGCGCATCGGCCACCTGCCCCTTCGCCAGCAGCATGTTTCCCGTGTTCGTGGCAAAAGTGGCGCGCTGCCGGTTTACCGCTACACGCGTCAACTCCGCAGCCTGCTTGCGCTCTGCCGCTGCCTCTGTTCTCTGCCCCTGCTCCGCCAGCACGCTCGCCAGAGTGATATGCGGTCCTGGCTGATTCGGCAGCAGGGCAATCGCGCGTCGCAGCGCATCCGCCGCCTCCGGCAGCTTGCTGTCTTGCCTGTACACGCTGCCCAACACCGCCCACGCATCGCCGTTCTCCGGACGCAGCTCCAGCGTGTGACGCAATTGCGCCTCCGCGTCACCGAAGCGCCCTGCCTGCATGTAAAGGATGCCCAGCGTGTACGCAGGATCGGGTGAGTTCGGATCCAGCCGCGCCGCCAGCTCCAGTTCCGGTATCGCGTGCGCCGTGTCGTCCTTCAACTTGTAAGCAAGTCCCAGGTTGTAATGCAGCTGCTGGCCATCGCTATCCAGCTTCAGGCCGGCTTCGAACTCGCGGATCGCATCGTCGATGTCGCTCTGCTGCAGATACGCCACGCCGAAATCCTCATGCACCACCGGATCGTTCGGCGTCAGCGTAACCGCGCGCATGTACAGCGGGACCGCCTCCTTGGCGCGTCCCTGTTGCACCAGCGCCAACGCATAGTTAGTGAGCGCACCCGCATTTTCCGGATCGGCCTTCACCACGCGTTGAAACAACGGAGTAGCCTCCCGTTCGCGTCCCAGGCCTTGCAGCGCAATCGCCGCCTGGTAGGCAGCAGCAGTGCTATCCGGCGCCAGCCGCATCGCTTCCTGTGCCAGCGGAAGCGCCTTGTCGTAGCTTCCTTGCGCGGTGTAGGAGAGCGCAAGCTCGTTCAGCACCGCCACATCCTGCGGCTGCTCCGCGCGCGCCGTTTCGAGCGTCGCAGCTGCGTCCGCCGGCTGGTTGAGCTGCATCAGTACCGAGGCCAGGTGCAGCCGGGCCGCAATCAGCTTCGGATCGAGTTCCACCGCCCGCGCAAACTCCGGCTGCGCTACCGCCCATTGCTGCTCCTGTGCCAGCAGCGAGCCCAGTGCATCATGCAGGACCGCATTGTCTGGAGCCGCCGCCACCGCGGCACGCAAACGGTCCAGCGCCGCCGGACGCTGCCCCGTCTCGGTCAACGCCTGCGCATAGGCAATCTCAACCTCCGGTGAAAGCGCGGTATTCCGCGCCGACAGTTCCTTGAACAAAGGCAGAGCCTCGCTCGATTGGCCTGCGCGCACCTCGGCAAGAGCCAGGTTCATCTGCATATTCGCGTCGGTGGGCCGCAGTGCAAGTCCGCGTTTCAGCTCCGCCGCCGCTTCCGAGGGCCGTCCCAGGTTCAGCAGTACCGACCCCAGCGCTGCGTGCCCTTCTGGGATCTTCGGTTCCAGCCGCACTACCACCGCAAACGAGCGCCGTGCCTTTTCCAGATCTCCGGCATTCGCCGCCGCATAGCCGGCATGGAAGGCGGCATTCGCCTCTTTCGCCGCCGCCGTCGTGCCCGTATTGCCCGAAGCCGGTGCCGAAGTCTGCGCCGAAACCGGCACACCCAGCAGCGCGCAAAGGCTGCCCGCCAGGGCCGCAGCAAGCGCCGGACGTCTTGGCATACCGCCCTTCATGGTTTGGAGAGCTTCGGAGCGGTGGCCGCCTGCAGCTCGATGGACTTCGCTGTCTCACGCTCGGCATCTTCCGTTCGGCCGGCCGCGCGGTACGCCTGCCCCAGCAGATTGCGCGTCATGAAGTTATTGGGATCCATGTTTCGCGCGCGCTCCAGATACATTGTGGCCATGGCGGCATTCCGCTGCTTCAGCAGTACCTTCCCCAGCAGGATGTACGGACCGGTCGAGGCCGGCTCCAGCAACACGGCGCGGTTGAGCGCCTGCTGCGCCTTGTCGTACTCGCCCGCTCGCAGGTAAGCATCGCCCAGCCGGTCATAGAGGCCTCCATACAGCGGGTTGATCGCCCGCTCCTGCTCGAACTCTGCGATCGCATCCGTTCCCCGCGACTGCGCCAGCGCGATCTCGCCCAGCAGCTCGTGAACCAGTGGCATCTTCGGCGCAAGTTCCTGCGCTTTTTGCGCCGCGGCAATTGCAGCCGGCATGTATTCCCGCCGGAAGAGCAGCCGCGCCGATAACAGATAGGCTTCTGCGCCATCGGGCGGGAAACCATATTGTGCCGCGAACGCCCGCCGCGCATCGTCGTAGCGGCGCGTATCCATATAGCAAAGTCCCAGGACATAGTTGCCGTCGACGTTCGCGGTGACCACCTTCTGCTCGCGCGAGCGCTCCAGCAGCGGGATCGCATCTGCCGGCCGCCCCAGCCGGAACAAAGTCACGCCCTGCATCTGCGCTGCTTCAATGTCATTTGGATCCTGCGCCGCGGCACGTCCGAACGCGGCTGCCGCGTCTTCCAGCTTGCTCTGTTGGTACAGCGCCATGCCGCGCAGTTTCTCAACGCCGGCCGGTTCCGGGGTCTGCGCTGCCAGCGTATCGAGAGCCTTCAGCGCTTCTGCCAGCCGGCCTTCCTGCACCAGCTTCTGTGCCGCAGCAATGTCTGCCTGGGAAGACGCCACATTCGGCGCCGTCGGTGCCGGTGTTGTAGTCGGAGGGACCTGCGCGAAAGCAGCCACTGCGCCCAGCGTTATCGTCAGTAGCGGGACGCCCCTTCGGCGCAGAAAATCGATACCAAAAACCATGGGTTCGACTCTATCTAAAAAGAAGGGCGGAAAGCACGCCGTTCTTTCCGCCGCTTTTCTTGACCCTTGTGCGGCAATAGTTCGGTCGCGATCGGAACCCGAGCCCATCCACAGCAAGCTTCTGCTCAGCAGGAATATGCCGGGATTGCCATCACTCTTCGCTACCGCTCTCTCTGTTCACATGGCAAGATCAAGGGATGTCCGACATGCGAATCAGGACCACCTGCCTGCTCTTGCCTCTCGCGTTTGCATTACAAACAGCCCGTGCGCAAGGAACCGTACCGACATTCAAGCGAGCCATCGGCGGCGGCACGTATACCCTCGCCGGCCGCGATCCCGCGCAAAGCGGCACCACCGTCATCCCCACCGTGCTGGTTCCTGTGACGCTCACTTTCCCCGGCAAGGCCACCCACATGGACGCATCCACGGACGTCCCGCAGATTCTGAAATCGCCCATCTTCTCCAGATTCGCCTTCTCCGGCGATAAAACCCAGTATGCCGACGCTCTGCTCCGCGCCACCTTTCCCTCAGACACAACGAAGCAAGGGCACACTCTGCTCGGCAAGCCGGAAGTTAAGCCAGTAACCGTCGCCGTCCCTCCCGGCTACGGCTATTTGCTCTCATCGAAGAAGAGCGGCACTTGGTTCGCCGTCGTTGACTCCGAATTTCTCCAGAAGGAAATCTTCAAACAAATTCCCCGGCAGGACGGCAAACTCGTCATCGCCCTCACCCATAACACGACCTACTATGCGGCTGCCGACGCGACGGTCTGCTGTTCCTGGGGAACGCATGGCGTCGATGCCGCCACCGGCAACTCTTTCGTGCTCGGATCGTATCTCCGTGCCGCACCCGCCATCGTCGCCGACCGCGACATCCAACCCCTCACCCAGCAACTCGCAGAATTCTTCAACGATCCGCTGCACGATCCCCAAATCTACTTCCGCACCGACGCCGCTCCCGGAAATTACTTCCCGGCCTGGCTGCAGCCACTAGCGCCTTCCTCCGATGAGGGGCGGTGCGGCGGCTCCGGCATCGGCACCAATTATTTCCTGCTCGAACCCACCAACACCAATCCCAAAAATAGCTTCCCGACATCGGCGTCTTTCCCCGCGAGCAGCGGCGCATTCACCTACCACCTGCAGAACGTCGCCCTCCTGCCTTGGTATCTGGGTGCCGCTGAAGCGACGGGAACATCCGCGACCTGCCGCCCGTGCCTACAGCTTCCCCGATCCTCACGCGCTTCCGACGCCTGCCCAGCCCTGCCCGGATCGCCACATGCGCATGGCCAGTAGCGCAGAGCCCACCGCCGCGCCCGCTCCATCCAGCGCATCCCCCAACGGCCATCAGCTCATCGGCTACTGGACCGGCTCCCGGTTCAGCGGCGGCAACACACCCTTTCCGCTCCATGATGTCGCGCCGCAATGGGATGTCATCCTCGCCGCCTTTGCTTCGCCCGAAAAAGGCGCTCCCGAAGGAACCCTGCAGTTTCGCCCCCCCAACGGCATCGAGCCCGATCAGTTGAAGGCTGACATCACTGCGCTCAAGAGCCAGGGCAAGAAGGTCATGATCTCCCTCGGAGGAGGCGGTGAATATTTCAAGCTCGACGATGCGGCGGATATTCCCAACTTCGTCTCGTCGGTCACCTCCATCCTCTCCGAATACGGCTTCGAAGGTGTCGATATCGATTTCGAAACCCCTTCCCTCGTCCTCGCGCCGGGCGACACCGACTTCCAACACCCCACCACACCATCGATCGTGAATCTCATCACCGGCCTCCGCCAGTTACGCGAGCACTTCGGCGCCGGCTTCATGATCAGCCTTGTCCCCGAAGGTTCACAGATTCCGGGTGGCTATCCAGCCTATGGAGGCCAGTTCGGCTCTTACCTTCCGCTGGCATATGGCCTGCGCGACATCCTCTCCTTCATGGATGTGCAGGACTACAACACGCCCCCGCTCCAGGGTCTCGATGGTGAGATCTATCAGTCCAGCTCGGTCGACTACCACGCCGCCATGACCGAACTGCTCCTGCACGGCTTCGATGTTGGCGGGGACCCCGCGCACTTCTTCCCGCCCATGCCGCCCAGCAAGGTCGCTGTCGGCTTCCTTGTCCATTACAACGCGCCCGACACCGTAAGCCAGGCCATGGACTACATCGTTACCGGCAAAGTTCCAGCTGAAGCGACCTACAAACTGCGCAAGCCCTCCGGCTATCCAACCATGATCGGCGCCATGTTCTGGACCATCGACGACGACCGCCGCGACAACTACAAATACTCCAACCTGATCGGGCCGCAGCTCCACGCTTATCCGAACACAAGTTCACCGGCGCCTGCTTCGCGGTAACTCGGTGTAAGTGGATGCGGTTGATGGCAACGGGCTGTTCCTTCCGCCGCATCCACTTTCAATATGATCCGTAAGCTCAAATCCGGAGAGTATCGCCTCTATTCCCGTAAGAAGAATCCGTCAACCGGCAAGCGACGTAACCTCGGCACCTTTTCGACGCTCGACAAAGCGAAGCAGCATGAGCGAGACGTGCAGTACTTTAAGAAGCATTGAGAGGCACAATCCGACGTGAGTGAAGCCGCCATCGGATTCACTCCAATTGGCAAGCCGCAGACACAATCCTCGTATTCCTCTCGCTTGCGTTGTCCGATGCCGCGTCCGGGTGATGCTTCACCTCGACGCCCTGCGAAATTTTGCATCCCCACCACAAAAAGAAACGAGGAGAGCATGACGCTCTCCTCGTGGTAAAGACTTCGCTTCAACTTTAG
The DNA here is from genome assembly GCA_963815025.1 of uncultured Acidobacteriaceae bacterium. Taxonomy (GTDB): domain Bacteria; phylum Acidobacteriota; class Terriglobia; order Terriglobales; family Acidobacteriaceae; genus KBS-83. The sequence goes on from CAWFFD010000004.1 coordinate 2,023,588, forward strand.
AACTGCAGGCGAAGCGAGAATTGCAGTTGCCGGGTTGGGAACTGGCTCCCGAACAGGCCACCAATTGTCTGTTGCCCGTTGTCGATCGAACCTCCCGGGTTGCTAAGGCTCATATGGTTGAAGCGTCATACGCATCGACGCGGAACTGCGCGAAGAGTGACTCATGGATCGGGAAGTTCTTCTGCAGTGCCAGGTCGGTGTTGAAGAAGTTCGGACCCCAATCGCCGTTCCTACCTGCCGTGCCGATCTGATCCAGGCCCGGCGCTGTGAAGTTCAGGAAGGGCTGTTGGTCAGTTCGGACCGCCGTGGGTCGACCGGTGAACGCCAACCGGTTGTGATTCGTCGTATTGAGTTTCTGAATGTGCAATTGCAGGTTTCGCGAATTGCCATTTGGGTAGCAAGGTGCGCTGCCTGGGATGAAGCTGGCTGCATTCCTGATAGCTGAGGGTGATCGGCAGGCCGCTCGCGTAGGTCACGATGGGACTGATCTGCCATCCGCCGATGATCTCGTTGACGACGCCGGGCAGGTTGCCTCCGACCAGGTGATTCCGCCCGAAGGGCAACTCATAGCTCCCGTAGGCCACAATCTGCTTCTCGCGCTGGAAGTCGTCACGGCCCTTGCCGCCGTTTGTTCCATGTGGCATAGCCCGCGTGAAGTTGATCGAGCGCTGCCAGGCGTAGTTCGCATTGAACGTAAGTCCCCTGGTCAATTGCTTTGCCACACTGAGCTGAAGTGCATTGAAGTGGGTGTCCTGGTCGTCGCCGTTGTATTGAATGCTCGAATTCCAGCCGCAGGCACCCGGGGCGCAAGAACAACCCGGAAATCCACCGGCTGCGCGTAATTCGGGTCCTGCAGGCTGGAAGATTCCGCCATAGTACCGCTGCAGCAGCGAGGCGTTGTTCGATGCCGCCGTCAGGGTAGATGCCGTTCGAGCCGGGGGTAGCGCCTCTTCGGCCGTGCAGGCGTGTAGTGGAGCGTGTGCCCGTCAATGCTGTAGGCTCGCTGGCAGGAAGATGCCCAGCCTCGTTCGGGTTGGTGCTGTTGCCGTCACCCGAACTCAGAGTATGCGTGCCCTTGTTTCCCACGTAGGCCAACGTCACGGATAGCGTCGGGGTGATCGACCGCTGGATGCTTAGGTTCCAGGCATCGATCGTTGGCAGCCGAAGCGGGTTTGGCCGAGCCTTGCTGAGTCACATTGAATCGCCAGGGTTCGGCAGCAATCCGCTTGTCGGAACCGGGGTGACAGGGGGCAGACCGGGCCCGTAGTGAGAGTGAATGCGTAAGAGTTTTACCGCTTGGCTGAACAATAGATTGGTTGGTCAGGATCGGCAGGTTCTGGGTCGCCGTATGGCCGAAGACCGAACCGAAGACGCCCAGGTCGAAGCTCCGTCCGTAACCCGCGCGGATGACTGTCTTGGGATTCAATTGATAGGCGACGCCGATGCGCGGGCGAAATGGCCTTATAAGTCGGATCCCAACCCATGTTCGAGCCGAAATTTCCGTACCCTGCGACTTGCAGATAGCCGGTCTGCAGGTTCAGAAAGCGCCATTGCCCTTGCCATTTACCGTCTCCGGGAAGTACAGCTCATAGCGACGCCAAGATTCAGTGTCAGGTTCGGCGTAACGCGCCAGGTGTCTTGTGCGTAGAAGAAGACTCTCTTCTGAAACTCTTTCGCGTTCGTTGAAGTGCTGGCATAGCGCCTGGTATTGCGTGACATCGCCGAGCAGGAAAGTGGCAAATCCCAGACCACCCACGATCGACGGGCTGGATGTCGGTCCAATGCCAAATTGAATATGACCCGCGCGGTTGATGTCGCTCGGGACACGCAGATTGCGCGCATAGCGAAGGTCGGCGCCAAATGTGATGGAATGGTTGCCGATGATCTTGGTCCAGTTATTCACGATCTGGTACTGATCTTCCCTCTCCGTCAGCGGGCAGTTGCAGCGATTCACATTTAACCGCTTCCATACTGCGGACCGACGCCGGAGCCTTGGGTGGAGTTGCCGATCTCCGGTGCGGCCTGGATCCTCAATATTGAACGCCGCAGCGCCGCTGGTAAAGCCGGCGTCCGAGATTCGAATCCGGGATACCGAGATTGAGCGTGCAACGGCTTCCTTGATCGTACTTGCTCGTCACCGCGTTATAGCGGTAATAGCCACGACGAAAGTCGGTCAGCAAGGTAGCATTGACTGCCATATCCGCGCCCGCAGCCACACTGTCGTTGGCACCGACGGAAGTGCCGCCGTAATTCGCCAGGCCGAAGCCCGTACCGCCGGCAGCCCCGAAGATCGTTGAGCCAGTCAACGTGTCGGTGAAAGCGGCTGAAGCGCCCGAAGGCATGAATCTTTGCGTCGCCTGCAAATCGACGCGTGCATCCCACTGGTCGGCGTTGAAGATGCCCTGGCCGCTGGCAGAATAGTTGCCCGCAATACCCGTATTGCCAGCGGCCGCCGTTCGGCGCGGTTGTCGGCGTGTAGGGCTGAAGCAATTTGACCAGTGCGAGTGCCTGCGCCGAAGATCCTGCCTCGTCGGAATCACATTGTTGGGAAACGCGACGCCGGTCTGCGGATCGTAGATGAGGGGATTATTGGCACCGCCAGACAGTCTGCGGTCGCATACTGGCTGAAATCGCAACCCGGGATACCGCTGGGACCTATCTGTGAGCCTAGGCATGTATTGATCAGTAGAGGTAGTCGGGACGGTCTGCGTGCCCGATGTTCCGGCGCGCTGCCGCTGTCCCTGATAGTCGCCGAAGAAGAAAGCTCGATCCTTCTTGATCGGACCGCCAACCGATCCGCCGAACTCACTGTACAGTCCACCCGGGATCAGATCCCCCGTAGAAGTCGGCGTGGCAGGATTCGGCGACTGTGTGAATGGGTTGCGCGCCAGGTTCTGCGTTGCTGCGGCGGTAATCGTAGGCGCTGCCATGGAAGTTGTTCGTGCCTGACTTCGTCTGCACCGTTACGATGGCCGAAACAGCTTTGCCGAACTCGGCGTCGAAGTTCTGCGTTGCGATCTTCGATTCGGTGATCGCATCCAACGCCGGATTCACCACGATGATGCCCAGGATCGGATCCTGATTGTCCGTGCCGTCCAATTCATACGCGACGCCGCCAAAGGCCTGCCCGTCGATCTGGATCTGCTGGCTCGCCTGCGGATTTTCATCGGCCGCGTGCGACCAGCCAAGTTGCTGTGCACCGGGCAGCAAAAGCTCAAGGCTGGTGAAGTTGCGTCCGGAGATCGGCAGATCAGAAACTGTTTTCTCATCGAAATTCGCAGCTACATCCGCGCGATCTGTCTTCAGTTGCGGAATGGCATCGGCATTGACGTTGACCGTCTCGCTCGCGCCGCCGGTCTGCATCGTCGCATCGACCTTCGGGGACGTATCAGCCAGTACCTGAAGATGGTTGGTCTCGAAGCCTTTGAAGCCCGTCATCTCCACCTTCACGGTGTAGAGGTCAGGAATCAAATGTTCAACCGTGTAGTGCGCCGGACTCGTTGCTCTTGGCAGTTACCGAGGTGCCTTTCGCCTCATCGGTGACCGTCACGGTGGCACCGGGGATGGCCGCACCGGACGCATCTGTCACTGTTCCGAATACTGATCCGTAAATCGATTGTGCGTTCGCCGCTTGCGGAAGGATAGCTATGCCAATACCAAGGCACGCGGTTAGCACCGCCTGCATGCGTCTAGTCATGATGGTCTCCCCAAAAATGCTGCTATGGCGCCCTGCCGTGCCCTCTGAAATCTGCATCAGCAGTTACGCGTTTGCTACCGTTGCTGTACTTTGGCGGTACTGCTTCCATCTAAATCGAATGGATGATTACTGCCCGCGTCGAACTATAAGGAGCGGCCAACTCATGTGTCAAAGAAAAAATCGTCCGATCCCGGACACGACGCTCGACCCATCACGTTCACTACAATTGGAGGTCAATGCCCCTTGATCCGAATTTGTGCCGGAAAACGCTCATAGTTAGCGTTTACGCGGCTTTCCTCGCCCTTGCCGCTCATCCCGCCGCTTTCCCGCAAAAGGTATCTGAACCGTACCCGGCGAGCACTGTGCATCCCCCTCCTGCGTGGTTCGAAGACATCGCTCCCAGGCCGGAATCACGGTCCTGAACGTTAACGGAGGGGTAACCTCCAAGCGTTACATCCTGGAAGCCACGGGTTCCGGCGTCGCCATCCTCGACTACGATGGCGACGGCTATCCGGATATCTTCCTGGTCAATGGCGCCTACCTGCCCACGGAAGCCGGCAAGACCGAGCCCACCAGCCATCTCTTCCACAACAACCACGACGGCACCTTTACCGACGTGACGGCGAAGTCCGGGCTCACCGACACCGCCTGGGGCCAGGGCGCCTGCGTCGGCGACTACGACAACGACGGCCTGCCCGACCTATACGTAACCGGCTATGGAAAGAATCGCCTCTACCACAACGAGGGCCACGGCCACTTCCGCGAGGTCGCCGAACAGGCCGGCGTCGCCGGCACCGGCAAGGAGTGGGGCACCGGTTGCGCCTTCGTCGATTACGATCGCGACGGCAAGCTCGATATCGCCATCGCGAACTACGTCCACTTCGACATCAAGGACGTGCCTGAGCCTGGCAAGGCTCCCGGTTGCATGTGGAAGGGTGTGCCGGTCATGTGCGGACCGCGCGGACTGGAGTATGCGCCAAACACTCTCTACCACAACCTTGGCAACGGCAAATTCGAAGACGTCTCCGTCAAAAGCGGTTTCACCAAAACCACCGGCCACTACTGCTTTTCCGTCTCCACCATCGACACAGATGAAGATGGCTGGCCCGACATCTATATGGCCTGCGACTCGACGCCCGCAATCCTCTATCACAACAACCACGACGGAACCTTTACCGATCGTGCCGCCGATGCCGGGGTCGCCTTCAACGAGGACGGCCGCGAGCAGGCCGGGATGGGATCCACCATCGGCGACTACGATGGCGACGGTCACCTCGACATCTTCAAGACAAATTTCTCCGACGACACGGCAACTCTCTACCACGCGCACGGCGATGGCACCTACGACGACGTGACCTATCCCTCCGGACTCGGTATCAACACCGACAAGCTCGGCTGGGGCACCATGTTCATCGACATCGATAACGATGGCTGGCCCGACATCCTCTCCGCCAACGGCCACGTCTATCCCGAAGTCGACTCCAGCCACCTCGGTTCCGACTACCGCGAGCCCCGCCTCCTCTATCACAACCTCGGCAACGGCAAGTTCGCCGACATCACGAAGAATTCAGGCCCTGGCATCACCACCCCCGCCTCCGCGCGCGGCCTCGCCGTGGCCGATCTCTGGAACGACGGCCGCCAGGAGGTCGTCATCAACGACGTCAGCTCGCTACCCATGCTGCTGGTCAACTTCGCTCCCAACAGCAATCACTGGATCGGTCTCGCGCTTACCGGCACCAAATCCAATCGCAGCGCTATCGGCGCGCGCGTCACTCTTCGCGGCACGACAGCCGGCGGCACGGCGGCAGCGAAGGAGCGCGTGTGGGTGAACGAAGTCCGCAGCGGCTCCTCCTACAACTCCTCGAGCGACATGCGTCTCCACTTCGGTCTCGGCCCTTCGCCAGTGCTGAAGGAAGTCGAGGTAAGCTGGCCCTCCGGCCTCACGGAACTCTTCCCCGCGCCGCCCATCGACCGCATCACCACTCTGACCGAAGGCGACGGCAAGCCGCTGACCGCAAAGGCCGCGAAGTAAAGGCCCGTCAACAGATTCTTCATGTGCCGCCGCTAAACTTCTAATCATGTCTCTTCTCAAAGTCATCGTCCTCGCCATCGTGCAGGGCCTCGCCGAGCTGCTGCCGGTCTCCAGCTCCGCGCACGTTATTGTCGCCGAAAAGCTCATGGGCCTCGATCCATCCTCTCCGCAGATGACTCTGCTTCTCGTCATGCTGCATACCGGCACCATGTTCGCCGTCATCGCATATTTCTGGAAGACCTGGAAGCAGGCTTACTTCACCAGCAGGGATGCATTTCGCCGCTTCGTCGTGCGCCTGGTCTGGGCCACCGTCCTCACCGGCATCGTCGGCGAGGGCATGAAGAAAATCCTTGAGAAGACGCTGCTCCACGGTGCGCCGAAGGCTGAGATCGAGCAGCTCTTCAGCCACCTGGAATTGATTGCGCCTGCGCTCGCGGCAGTCGGCGTCCTCATCCTGATCGCTGGCCTCATGGAAAATCGCAAACGTTCGCTGTCCTCCGATGGGGATCCCTCAGCGCATGTTGAGAGCAACGTAACCATGGGTCAGGCCGGATGGATGGGCGTGGTGCAGGGCCTCGCGCTGCCCTTTCGAGGATTTTCCCGCTCCGGCTCCACCATCTCCGTTGGCATGCTCGCCGGCGCGGCAAAGCAGGACGCAGAACGGCTCAGCTTCGCTCTGGCCGTCGTGCTCACGCCTGCTGTGGTCGGCCTGGAGGCGATCCGTCTCTGGAAGGACGCACATCTGCCGGCGGCCGCAGGCGCACCCATCGACTTCCAGGCGGCGCTTCTCTCCAGTCTGCTCGGCATGGTCTTCTCGTTCCTCGCCGGCCTGCTTGCGCTCCAGTGGCTGAGCCGCTGGCTGGAGACGGGCCGCTGGTATCTCTTCGGCATCTACTGTCTGCTCGCGTCTGCCGTCGTCTATTCCCTCCACGCGCACGGCTTTTGAAGAACACTCACGACCGCTGGCGGAGAACTCCGCGACAATCCGCGTGCCGAGACGCTACATTGGTGCAGCGACCCATTCATGCTGGCCCCCACTCTGCCCTCGTCGCACATCAACCGCCGTCAGGCGATGGCCCTTTTCGTCTCCGGGCTAGGCGCGCTCCTCGCCGCACCGCGCATGCTCGCGGAAGAGCCATTCGTCTTCGGAACGGAGATCGACGGCCGCGCGGTGACATCGCTCGCGGCCCCCGGCACGAGATGTGTCGCTGCCATCTTCGTCGCCACGGATTGCCCCATCTCCAACCGATACCTGCCGCTGCTTTCGCGCCTCTCCCATCAATTCGCGCCGCACGGTGTCCGGCTCTGGCTCGTCTATCCCAATCCCGGCGACACGCTCTTGCAGCCGTGCGCGCACATCAATCGCAATATCCTGACGCCGCAACGCTGCCCCAACTCATCGCTCCCGATCCACGCTTTCTCGCCCACGCGCACGTCCACGTCACCCCGGAGGCCGCTGTCTTTCACAGCGACGCGGTCATGACCGAGGCCGTCCTCTGGCACGGCCGCATCGACGACCGCTATCTCACCTTTGGCACCCAACGGCCCGCGGCCACGCGCCACGACCTCGCCGATGCACTCAATGCGGCGCTCGCCGGCCGCCAGCCCGCGCCACCCGCTGCGCCACCCGTCGGCTGCGCCATCATCCCGCGGAGCTTCCATACGTAATGCGACGCGATGTCCTCATACGGTCGTTCCCGTTCCTGATCGCTCTCGTATCAGCAACAGTCACATTTGCCAAGACTCCTGCCCAGACTCCTGTCCAGACTCGTGCACAGTCCCCGGCGAAGCCGCCCAACGCCGCGAAAAACTTGCCCACCTGGTCGCATCAGATTGCGCCGATCCTCTACAACAACTGCACCACGTGCCATCACCCCGGCGGCGCCGGTCCCTTCAGCCTGCTCACCTATGACGACGCACGCCGCTGGTCCGCGCAGATCCTTACCGTCACCCAATCGCGCTTCATGCCGCCGTGGCTTCCGGAGCCTGGCTATGGCGACTTCGCCGACAATCGCCGCCTCTCCGCCGAAGACCTCGCCAACATCAAGCGCTGGGTGATTGCCAACATGCCGGAAGGCAACGCTGCCGAAGCGCCTGCCCCGCCGGAATACACATCGGAGTGGCAGCTCGGCCCTCCTGATCTCATCCTCACCGCGCCTGAATCCTTCCAGGTTCCTGCCGACGGCCAGGACCTCTTTCGCAACTTCATCTATCCCGTTCCGGTCACGCGCACCCGCTATGTGCGCGCCGTCGAAATCCTTCCCGGCAACGCGCGGGTCGTCCACCACGCCAACATCCTCATCGATCGCACTGCGGAACTTCGCCGCCAGCACCCCAACGACTGGAAGGCCGGCATCCCCGGCATGGAGCTTGAAGTCGGCTCCGGCGATCGCTTCGATCCCGACAGCCACTTCCTCTTCTGGAAGCCCGACACCCCCGCAGTCATCGAGCCGCCCGGCATGCCCTGGCGCATCGATCCCGGCAACGACCTCATCCTCAACACCCACCTCAAGCCCACCGGCCGCATCGAAACGGTGCAGCCGCGCATCGGCCTGTACTTCACAGACACGCCGCCCACCCGCCAGCCCATGCTTCTCCAGCTTGAGCACGATGCCGCACTCAACATTCCCGCGGGCGACAGCCACTTCGTCGTGGAAGACGAGTTGCGCCTCCCCATCGCCGTCTACGCGCTCGGCATCTACCCCCACGCGCACTATCTCGGCAAGCAACTTGAAGCATGGTCCGTCGCGCCGGACGGCAAGCGCACGCCACTCATCCTCATCAAGGACTGGGACATCGACCGCCAGTCGGTCTACAGCTATCGCAAGCCGCTACTGCTGCCCGCGGGCTCCGTGCTGCACATGCGCTATGTCTACGACAATTCCTCCGCCAATCCGCGCAATCCGGCGAAGCCACCCATCCGCGTGCGCAACGGCAACCGCTCCACCGACGAGATGGGTCACCTCTGGCTGCAGGTCCTGCCGGTGCATCGCGATGGAGCACAACAGTTCCGGTGCCGGAAATCGACGCGCGCATGCTGCTCGAACGCGCCTGGATGGAGCATCGCCTCACTCGCGATCCCGGCGATACGCTCGCCGCCTACAACCTCGCGTCGCTCGATAGTATGAATGGCAATCCCGCCGGCGCGATCGCCATCTACCGCAAACTCGCCGCTGCTGAACCCAAAGACGCCCGCGTGGCCACATCGCTCGGCGTAGCCGAAGAGGCCGCCGCAAGCCAGGATCCAGCCCAGGCCGCAGGCCGGAATCCAGCCCAGAGCGGCGGGTGGCAGGCCGCGCTCGCAAGCTACAAGCACGCGCTCACCCTCGATCCCACCTACTCCGACGCGCGCTATGACCTCGCCACCCTCGAATTGCAGCACGATCAGAACGATGCCGCCGCCGCCGACTATCGCACTCTGCTTCAGCAGCATCCGGACGATGCCGCCGCACACGGAGGCCTCGGCGCAGCACTCGCGCAATTGCAGCAGCCGGACGCCGCACGCGCAGAGTTCGATCGCGCCCTCGCCCTCGATCCATCGCAAGCGGCGACGCTACAAAACTACGCATCTCTCGAATTGACCGACAGCAATCCGCAACATGCGCAGGAGCTGCTCACCCGGGCCATCGCCGCCGGCGCGCGTGATGCCGCGACCTGGCAACAGCTAGCCTTCGCCGATCAGCAGACCCGCCACCCCGCCGAAGCCGAAGCCGCGCTCCACTCTGCCATCGCCGACGATCCGTCCGATCCCACCAGCCATTCCCTGCTCGCACAAATGCTCGCCGCACGAGGCGATCTCGCCGGCGCGATCACCGAGCAACAGGCCGCCCTCCGCATCAACGCAAAAGACGCCGACGGCTGGAGCAACCTCGGCGTCCTTCACGCGCAATCCGGTCAAAGCACCGCCGCACGCAGCGACTTCGAACGCGCCCTCGCGATCGATCCGCAGCACGCGCAGGCAAGAGCCAACCTGCAACGCCTCAACGGCGACTCATCAAAGCAGTGACGTTTTCATGGCCGTCATCCTGAGCAAAGCAAAGAACCAGCAGTTCTCATGCGCTACCTCCAAACAGATGCGCGTGCCTCACCTCTCGCGGCTGAGATCGGGTGAAGAGGCAGTCCACATCACCACAAAACGGGTGCCCCATCCTACGCAAAGCGTAGGGTGGGATTCACCAAAGTGCGCAGAGAAAGTAATTCCCATCTCAGGAATCACTTAAAATTTCTGCCATTTCCTACCCACGACTTCGCTACACTGGAAATAGATACCAACTCAGTCACAGTTAAGGACTAGAAAAGCCACCGCGACGGTGGCTTTTCTCATGCCTAACTTGAATGGCTGGACGAATTTAGCGATAAGTCATTTGGAAAGACGAATTTAGCTATCGGGAGGCCCTTCAACCCATAGAGACCAAAGAACTTACCAGGCGCTCTCCGGTGACGGGAGGGGGGAGGGGGTTCGGTCACGTGACACGCAGTCCTAAGCGCGAATCTCCCGCCGCTCCAGCACAGCCTGCGCAATCAGCAGCAGCACCACAATCGCAATCACGCGCGCTCCGAGCTCGAGCCACACATGCGGCGCCACGGCAGAACCGTATTGATAAGGAAACGGATCCACCCACCACGTAGGGAACAGATATTGCGTGACACCGCCCCAGGTGCGGTTTGCCTTGACGTGCAGATACGCATACGCGATCAGCACCGCGACCGAGATGACACGCGCCGTCTTGTCCCGCGGGATCAGCATCGTGCACAGATAGGTCACCGCATAGATCAATCCGGCAAAGACCACCCCACTGAGCGGAATCAGCAGGAAGGCCAGCGCCCGGAGTGACACGCCCGGCGGCACCCCAATCACGTGCGCCAGCGTCAACAGCTCGAACAGCAGCGCCAATCCCCATGCCAGCGCAGCCATCAGGACAAAGCTGAAGCCACTGTCGGCCCAGACAAAGAATCGCCGCAGGCGAGGCCGCGTCAACAGGAAGGCGCCCCTGTCCTCAGCGATGTCATGGCCAATTCCATCTCCGCCCAGCGACCACGCCACGAAGAGCAGCAGGATGCCGGCAATACTCATCCCGCGGGTCGCCATCCACTCCATGCTCGCATGCGAACTGGTAACAAAGTTCACATCCCCGTGCCGCAGCACGCCGTACAGCATGAACACAATCGGCACGAAAAAAATCGCAACACTCAGCCGCGCATCGCGCCAGGATTTCAAGATATACATGGCTACTCCTTCTTGCCTTCGAGGTCCTTGGATTCTGCATCCAGGCATTCCAGAAAGATCTCCGACAGGTTCATCGGTGACGACTGCAGCACCGTCGCGCCTTCGCGCTCCAGCGCGTCCACAAACTCCTCCGCGCCATCGCGCACTACATACTCAGTGCTCCCGCCGGACCGCCGCACGCGCATCGCTGCCGCGGGCGTCGTCTCTGCCACGCCCGCAACCTGGATGCGCCGGAACTTCGCGCGCAGCTCCTCCATCGGCGCCTCCAGCAGCAGCTTGCCCTTGTCGATCATGCCCACCCAGTCCGCAATCCGCTCCACCTCCGACAGGTGATGCGACGACATGAAGACAGTGCGTCCGTCTGACGCCACATCATCCACCAGCACGCGCAACAACTGATCCGTCACCACCGGATCCAGCCCCGCTGTCGGCTCATCCAGAATCAGCACATCCGGCTGTTGCGCCAGCGCCAGCAGCAGCCACATCTTCGTCTGGTTGCCGCGCGACAGATTGCGAAACTTCTGCTTCATCGGAATGTCGAAGACGCGCACATAGCGCGCGGCCAATTCATCGGACCAGCGCGGATAGAATCCGCGGTTGAAACGCACCAGTTGCTCACCGGTCCAGCCACCGAGCAGCGGACGATCGCTTACGTAGCCCACGCGTTCCAGCACCTTGGTCCGCTCGGCATGGCTATCCATTCCCAGCACATGCACAGTGCCGCTGTCTGGCCGTGCCAGGTCCAGCAGCATCCGGATCGTTGTCGTCTTCCCCGATCCGTTGCGCCCTACCAGCGTGTAGATGGCGCCCTTCGGCACCGAAAGACTCAGCCCATTCACAGCGTCAATGCTGCGATAACGCTTCACCAACCCGCGCGTGGCAATCGCCAGCTCCGGCATCCGGTCAGTCATGCTTTACCCCGTTTCGCGTCTCCAGCGTCTGCCATGCATCTTCCACCAGCCGCACCGCATCCGCCTGCGTCAGATCCACCTGCTTCGCTTCCACAACAAGCTGCGTCGCAATCGGACGCACGCGGCGCAGCTTCTCCGCCTTCACCAGTCCGCTGGTGCGCCCCGCTACAAACGTGCCGCCGCCAGGCACGGTACGGATAGTTCCCTCACGCTCCAGATTGCTATAGGCACGCGCCACTGTGTTCGGGTTCACGCGCAGTTGCGCCGCAAGCTGCCGAATCGACGGCATCGCCTCATCGCGCCCGAGCGCGCCTGCCGCCACCGCCTGCTTCACCTGCGCCTCAATCTGCAGGTAAATGGGAACGCCTGAGCCGGAATGTATACGGAAGATCACTGTACTAATACAGTGATACGGAACGCCAGGTCTGTCAACAAGAAAAGCAAGCGGTTCTGAAAATTACTTTCCGCTATCGGAACAGACCTGCGCGCCCCCCGCGAGCGCAACCGCCAAAGACCTCGCCCGCTGGTCGTCCGGAGCAAAGCTCAGCAGCCGCTTCAGCGTCGCCTCCGCGTCGGACTTGTGCCCCAGTCGGCATTGCCCGAGTGCCAGGTTGTAGCCGGCAGCTGCCTGCGCCGGATCCGCGTCGAAGACGCGCTGCCACAGCCGCACCGCTGTCGGCATAGTCGCCGGTCCCGGCAAACAGCACCGCCATATCGCCGCGCGCCGTGCCGTTATCGGGATCCGCGGCCAGCGCAGCGCGATATTCACGGTCCGCCGCGTGGATATCGCCCGACTCCTGCTCCAGAAAGCCCAGCTCCGTATGCAGTTCGCCGTCCTTCGCCGTCGCCGCCTCCATCACCTCGGCTTTTCGTAACAGAGTCCGTGCCGTTTCTCCGCTCTGCTGGTCTCCGCGCTGCGCCATCTGCGCATACGCCAGCCCCATCTCACGGTCGCTCGCCTTCTCCTCGCCGATCGGCACCAGCGCAGCGCCCCCGTGCTGATTCCGTGATGCCGTCCGCGGACTCCTGCGAAGCGGTGTTCAGAATCTGTATGCGATGATCCGTCACCTGCTCGTGCGCAATATCCTCGCTCGCCGAACGCGGCATGTGGCAGGTCGCGCAGTCCCGCTGCTCTGGATGATGCGCGGTCGCATACTTCGCGCCGGTGTGGCAGCTCAAACACTTCGCGCGATAGAACGCCACGCGCTCCGCCGGTGTTGCCGTCGTCTGGCTCGCATGCGGATCGTGGCACGTTGTGCAGGTCATCCGGTCGCCGCTCGCGCGCTTGCACGCACTCTGCAACAGCGCCTCATACTGCGAGGTCGCGCGGCCTTGCGGTCCCACTTCGCCTTGGTGCACGAAATAAGCGACATCGTCGAACAGCGCATCGCCCGGCCGGTACGTCGCCAGCGAGTGTCCCAGCCGGTACACGGCCGTCTCGCCCTCCAGATGACACTGCAAGCACACCGAGTCACGCCGCGCCGGGTCCAGCTTCGCCGGATTCAGCACCGGCGCCTTCCCCTTCGTCCGCAGATGCTCCGTCGCATCGCCATGGCACGACCCGCATCCGATTCCGCCATGCGCAAACGGCGCCGCCGCAAAGTGATTCCGCGCGCCCGGCAGCGCAGTCGCCACGCCGCTCACGTGGCAGTGCAGGCAGTTCGCATCCACCGGCAGGGTCAATGGCATCTCGTGCGCGTTCAGATAATTCGGCGCCATATCCCATACGCGTTTCTTTGCATACCAGTTCACCGGGGTCTCGAACCAGTAGCCCTCACGCTCAAACAGGTACGTCCGCCCTCGCGTATTCGAGCCCACAAAATACTTCAGCTCTACCTCGCCACTCAAATAGCCACCCGCAGCCGCCGCCGGACGGGCATAACTCAGCCAGCCCGCGCCATCGCGTTTGAAGATGCGATATTGCACACCGGAAGCTGCATGCAGAAAGCTTCCCTCCATCAGGCCAGCCATCGCCGGGCCGCTGGCGCGCGCCATCGGCGTCGCCTCATAGTGTTCGTAGATCGTGCGGTGGCATGCCGCGCACGCAGCGTCGGGTGACGTCGCGGCAACCTGCTGTTTTGCCTGTGGGACAGCAGCCGCGCGCACCGGGTTGAAAGCCGCCGGCCCCGCCATCGCCATAAGCAAGGATCCCGCGCATCCTAACGTCGCTGCCAGCAGCCCTGCGCGCATCCTTCGGCTCCGCCACTCCCTCGCCTGTATATCATCCCTCGCTTCGCGCGCTTCATAATGGCGTAATAGAACGAGCCCGTAATAGAAGCAGCCTTGAGAGTTGCATCCAAGTCGAGAGAATCCGGGTCTTATTGTCAAAGGAGATCGTCATGCCGACCGCCGCCAAAGCCAAGCCCAAGTCCCCTGCTAGTAAGAAATCCGCGGCCAAGCCTGCAAGCCGTCAGAGTGGCAGTCATTTAGACCAGCAGGAGCTCGATCTCATGGACGCCTACTGGCGCGCCGCCAACTATCTCTCCGTTGGCCAGATCTACCTGCGCGACAATCCCCTGCTGCGCCGCCCACTCACCCGCGACGACATCAAGCCGCGCCTGCTCGGCCACTTCGGCACCACCCCCGGCCTCAACTTCATCTATCTCCACCTCAATCGCATCATCCGCCACCAGCACGCCAACGCCATGCTCGTGGTCGGTCCCGGACACGGCGCGCCCGGCATCGTCGCCAATACCTACCTCGAAGGCACCTATACCGAGGTCTATCCCGACATCGAGCGCAACTTCGACGGCCTCAAGCGCCTCTTCCGCCAATTCTCCTGGCCCTACGGCATCCCCTCGCACGACGCCGCAAACGTTCCGGGCTCCATCCATGAAGGCGGCGAGCTTGGCTACTCGCTGCTTCACGCCTACGGTGCGGCCTTCGACAATCCCGATCTGCTCGTCACCTGCATCGTCGGTGATGGCGAGGCCGAAACCGGCTCCGCCGCCGCCTCCTGGCACTCGAACAAATTCCTCAACCCCATCACCGACGGCGCAGTTCTCCCCATCCTCCACCTCAACGGCTACAAGATCGCGAACCCCACTGTTCTCGCCCGTATCGAGCCGGACGAGCTCAAATCCCTCTTTGAGGGCTACGGCTACGCGCCGCACTTCCTCGAAGGCGACGATCCCGCCGTTATGCACCGCCGCATGGCCGAGACCCTCGACACCATCTACGCCGAGATCCGCCGCATCCAGCAACACGCCCGTGAAAAGAAAGATGCGACCCGACCCCGCTGGCCCATGCTCATCCTGCGCACTCCCAAGGGGTGGACCGGCCCGAAAAAAGTCGATGGCGTCCAGGTCGAAGGCACCTGGCGTGCCCATCAAGTGCCACTTGAAGAAGTGCGCACCAACCCCGAGCATCTCAAGCTGCTTGAGAAATGGCTCCGCTCCTACAAGCCGGAGGAACTATTCGACAAGAACGGCTGCCTGCACGAGGCCATCGGCGCCGTCGCGCCTCGCGGTCTCGAGCGCATGAGCGTCAATCCGCACACCAACGGCGGTCAGCTTCTGCAGCCTCTCGATATGCCCAACTTCCGCAACTTTGCCGTCAAGGTCGACAAGCCCGGCGCCAAGGAGGACTCCGCGACCTCCATCCTCGGCAACATGCTCGAAGATGTGATGAAGCGCAACCTCCCCACGCGCAACTTCCGCATGTTTGCGCCCGACGAGAACGCCTCCAACCGCCTGCAGGCCGTCTACAAAGCCAGCGGCAAACGCTGGGACGCGCAGTACCTGCCGGTTGACGAGAACCTCTCCGTCGATGGCCGCGTCATGGAAGTGCTCTCGGAGAATCTCTGTGAAGGCTGGCTCGAAGGCTACCTGCTCACCGGGCGCCACGGCTTCTTCTCCTGCTATGAGGCCTTCATCCACATCATCGACTCGATGTTCAATCAGCACGCCAAGTGGCTCAAAGCTTGCCAGCACCTGCCATGGCGCAAGCCGATCGCCTCGCTCAACTACCTGCTCACCTCCCACGTCTGGCGCCAGGACCACAACGGCTTCTCTCACCAGGATCCCGGCTTCATCGACCACGTCGCCAACAAGAAGGCCGCGACCGTCCGCATCTACCTGCCTCCGGACGCGAACACGCTGCTCTCCATCGCCGATCACTGCCTCCGCTCACGCAACTACGTCAACCTCATCATCGCCGGCAAGCAGCCGCAGCAGCAGTGGCTCAACATCGACGACGCCTCGCAGCACTGCATCGCCGGCCTCGGCACCTGGACCTGGGCTTCGAATAGCGTCGACGACCCCGAAGTCGTCATGGCCTGCGCCGGAGACATACCCACGCTCGAAACCCTGGCCGCCGTCACCGTGCTCCGCGACTGGGCGCCAGACCTGCGCGTGCGCGTCGTCAACGTCGTCGATCTCTTCACCCTCGAAACCTTCGACCAGCATCCCCACGGCATCGAAGACGAGGCCTTCGACCGCCTCTTCACCATCGACAAGCCCGTCATCTTCGCCTTCCACGGCTACCCCAACGTCGTCCACAAACTCATCTACAAGCGGCACAACCACGATGGCTTCCACATCCACGGCTACAAGGAGGAGGGCACCACCACCACCCCCTTCGACATGACCGTGCTCAACGGACTCGACCGCTACACCCTCGCTCTCGACGCCGTAAAGTACGTCCCGCGCCTCCATGACCGTTTGCCCGAATTCGAACAGCGCCACTCCGAGATGATGCAGAAACACAAACTCTATGTCTCCGAGCACGGCGAAGACATGCCCGAAGTCCGCGACTGGAAATGGTCACCAGGCAAATAGCCAGAGCAATTGAAGCAGGGGATAGCCATTTGAAAGCCTACGTCGTCGCACATCCCGGCGGACCATTCACCGAGACCGAGCTTCCCCGCCCTCTGCCGGGGCCAGGTCAGGTGCTCGTGCGGGTTTTTGCGAGCGGCGTCAATCCCCTCGACACCAAGATCCGTGCCGGCAAAGCAGAGCACGCCAAACAGCCGCTGCCCACAGTGCTGGGGTTGGATATGGCGGGCACGGTCGAAGAAGTCGGTCCCGACGTTACAGCCTTTCGCCTGGGAGATGAGGTCTACGGCATGGTCGGCGGCGTCGGTGGCCTGCAGGGAACGCTCGCCGAATACGTCGCAGCGGATGCCGACTTACTCGCTCTCAAGCCAAAGACGCTTTCCATGCGGGAAGCCGCCGCGCTCCCCCTCATCACCATCACCGCATGGGAAGGCATCGTCGATCAGGCAAAGGTTCACAGCGGCCAAACGGTGCTGATTCATGCCGGGGCGGGCGGCGTGGGGCACATCGCGGTTCAGCTCGCAAAAGCTCGAGGCGCTGAGGTCTTCGCCACCGTCTCGCCGGACAAAGTAAAAATCGCAGAAGATTTTGGCGCAACTGCGATCGACTATCGCGCGCTCTCGCCGGAACAATACGTCGCGCTGCACACCGCGGGCGAAGGTTTCGACGTCATCTTCGATACCGTCGGAGGTGCCACCATCGATGCATCCTTCGTCGCGGTCAAGCGTTACACCGGGCATGTAGTCAGTTGTCTCGGTTGGAGCACTCACTCACTCGCGCCACTCTCGTTTCGCAGCGCAACCTATTCCGGCGTCTTCACTCTCTTCCCCCTCCTCACCGGCATCGGCCACGCGCGTCACGGACAGATCCTCCGCGAAGCAGCAGCACTGGCGGACGCCGGCAAGCTACGACCTCTGCTCAACGACCGGCACTTCTCCCCCGCTGACATCGCGGATGCCCACGCGCTGGTCGAATCCGGCGCTCTCGGTAAGGTTGTCGTCGAATTTTAGGCCCCCATGACCGCGACCAACGTGTGTGATTCAAATCACTGCGAAGCAATCTGAGTTCCAAGCCTGCAAACCGACACAACATCATTCCGGTAAGGGCACGGCATGGCAGTCTTGGCACTCGCCGGCAACAGCATCCACGAACCACCCAGCGGCACCAACCGCGTGACGCGTTCGGCGTCACTCATACTCGCAATGCCAGTTTGCGCATCGAACTGCGCGTACCAATCTCCAGCATCCTTCGGAAACACCAGCGCGAGCCCCTCGTCCTTATAGTCGGCAAGAATGCTGCGTTCCGCCATCGCGCGAAGGTTCTGTTCGTCCTCGCCCGGCGCGAAGACCAGCATCGGATCGGCGGCGAAGACCGCTGTGCGCGGCGTGTTGTCTCGTATCCACAGGAACGCCTGCTCATATGCATTGCGCGGCTTTAGGCCGGGCAACTCTAGATGATTGGAGTGCCCAAAGGCCGCTGTCTGGATGAAAAACATCGCGGTCGCAAGCGTCGCCAGAGCGCCGATTCCGATGGAACGCCAGCCCGTTCCTTTCTTCACGAGGAACGTGCCAATGCCGCAGCCCAACAACAACACGCCAACGATATAGATCAGTTGAAACATCCGCAGCATCTGCAGTCGCGCCAGCAAACCCGATCCCGACGGATGCACAAACAGCGCGGAGCACACCAGACTCGTCGTACCGGCAAAGACACACGCGACGCAGAGCCTGCCTGCGACATTTGAGAGGCGCAACCGGAAGGCAGCGACCGCCAGCAGGCACAACGGCACCAGCACGCCGAGCAGCTCGTACCAGTGCCAATCCGAAAGGAAGATATAGGTGCGCGACTGCTGCGCCGCCCGATACGCCCCAGACAGATACGCCACAGACGGATACGCCACAGAAGCGGCAGCACGCGCAGTGAAGACATACAGCGCCGCGGCAATCACCAATGCAAGCGCGCAGGCCGAAAGTGCGAGTCGCGTCCTGCCATCTTGCAGCAACGCCAGCACCAGAACGAAGCTTCCGGTAAAGATGGTCAGCTCCGGATGCATCGTCGCGCTTGCCAGCAGCGTCAGTCCCAGCCAGAACCATCGCCGCTCGAGAGTCAGCCCTACCGCGAAAAGACTCATCGCCGCCACGATAGAGCGTGGGCCGGCATAGGGCTCCATGATATGGATCGAGGTTCCCGCCACCGGCAAGGTAAAAAAGCAACCAGCCAAGCACACCGCGATCCACCGGGAGAGCCGGCAATCCGTCATCAGCCCGCTCACATACCATGCGCCGTTGATGAATGCGATGAGTGTCAGCAGATAGACGAGCAGGAGTGCACCCTCCAGCGAGCCACCAAGCATCTTGGTCACGCCGATTACCAGCGGATAGAACGACTCGATGCGCGTCTCGGAGAGAATGAATCGCATGCCGACAGGAAACAGCGTCGGATCGAGAAGCTTTTTCACCCCGGCAACATAGAGCCCGGCATCATCCGCAAACGGATGGTATCCATGCATCAAAAATGTGAGAGCGCTGATCGCCAGCAGGAAAAAATGATGCGTCAGTGATGATCGGAAACTGCTTGGCGGCGAACCCTGAGGCTGCATATCCCCACTGAGCATATAGGGCGGCCAACGACCCCGAGTGGAAAGCGAAGCAGTCAGGTCGCCCACCATCATCAAAGTGAGCGACCAAAGGAAGCGAACCACACAATATGCGCCAAAGGCGCATCCGCCTCGGACGGCCAGTCCGCTGCCCATAAAGGGGTACTGGAATCCGCGCCGTTCTCCCCTACAATGAAAAGACAGGAATGCCATGAGGCGATCCCCATTTCGCCCCGCTCATTCATAATTCCTCATTTCCCGGAGGTCTGCCTTTTGCGGAACCGTACCCTACTCGCGATCGCAGCCCTTACCCTCGTCCCCACTCTCGCGTTCACTCCCGCCGCCAGCGCGCAGGAGCCCGATGCCACCGCGCAGCCCGCTATTCTGACCAACTCGGCTGCTGCTCCAGCATCCGTTCCAGCACCGGCTGTCCAGAAACCGAGCATGCAGGAACCGCCGGCACCAGCGGCCGAATCCCAGAAACCCGACGCGCAGGCCCCCGATGATGACGCCTCCATGCAGGGACCCTCCGCAGAAGCCAATGATCCTGACTTCCGCGCCGCTATCGCCGCAGCCATACCGCTTGTGCCCGCCGCCTATGCGACCCAGCCCTATCGCCTGCGCCTGCACAATCTGCACACGCTCGAAGACATCGACATCGTCTACCGCACCGGCGATAACTACCAGCCCGAAGCCATTGCGCTACTCAACTACTTCCTGCGCGATCACAACACCAACGAGGTGAAGGCCTACGACCCGCGCGAGTTCGATCTGCTGCACGACATCCTGCTTCACCTGCGACGCCCGGACGCGCTCATCGATGTCGTCTGCGGCTACCGCACCCAGGAAACCAACGAGATCCTCCGCGCCTCCAGCCACGGCGGCGTCGCCGAACATTCGCAGCACATACTCGGCCACGCGGTCGACCTCCGCATCCCCGGCTCCTCCACCGTGCAGATCCGGAACGCCGCGCTCTCGCTCAACGAGGGCGGCGTCGGCTACTACCCCACCACACACTTCGTGCACGTAGACGTAGGCGCTATCCGCACCTGGACCTACTCACCCCGCCGCAGTCATCGCCGCCGCGGCCACCTCCGCCGAGTCAGCAGTCACCACCGGCAGATCGCGCAGCACCGCCACCGCACCACACGCGCCACTGGCATGTAGCCTTGCGGTAGCAAGTGAATCATTTGCTGCAAACACCGCTGGCCCGGGCAAACGCTGCGCCCTCCCGCTCATCTCCCTAACCAGGGAGACACAATCATGAAAGCAGTCGTCATCGATGGCTTCGGCGGCGTGGACCAGCTCCACATACAGAATGTGGACGATCCGCAAGTCGGCGCAGGAGAAGTACTGGTTCGCGTCCGTGCCACCAGCGTGAACCCGGTCGATCTGAAGATCCGAAGTGGCGCTACCGCAAAACGCATGGGCGTCGAGCTGCCTGCGATCCTCGGCCGCGACCTCGCCGGTGAGGTCGTCCGCGCAGGAGAAGGCGTCGTCGGATTCCCCAAGGGCATGCGCGTCATGGCGCTCGCCAACGGCACCTATGCTGAACTCACCACCGCAAAGGCCGACGTCCTCGCTCCCATCCCGGACAAGCTCAGTTTTGAGCAGGCCGCCGCGCTTCCGCTCGTCCTGCTCACTGGTGCGCAGCTCATCGAGCGCGCCATCAAAGTCGAGCCTGGTTGGACCGTCCTCATCCTCGGAGCACTCGGCAACGTCGGCAGAAGTGCCGTGCATGTGGCCCTGCAACATGGAGCAAAGGTCATAGCCGGCGTTCGTGCCTCGCAGATCGATGAGGCAAAATCGCTCGGTGCCGTCGAGGTAGTCGCGACCGACGACCAGAAGCAACTCGAGAAGCTTCACGACCTCGATGCCGTCGCCGACACCATAGGCGGACCCACCGCGGCACGGGCGCTCAAGGCATTGAAGGAAGGCGGCGTCTTCGGCACTGTCCTCGCCCCGCCTGCCGATGCTGCGCAACACAAAATAAGGGTTGCCGCCATGATGGCGGTTCCGGATGCCTCACGCCTCTACGAGCTCGCCGACGACGTCGCGCGGGGCGAGTTCACCATACCGATTGCCAATACGCTTCCGCTCGACCAGATACAGGAAGCGCATCGCGAAGCGGAAAATCACCCCAACGGAAAGATCGTCCTGAAGGCCGCTTGAACATTAGGGTGGAGTCGGAGACTCACGGCACAACCTCGATCTCCACTCCATCCCCGTCCTTCAGCTCGAACGCGTCACGCAGCCGCACATCCGTCGCGATCTCCACAATCGTCTTCGGATGATGACCTCGTTCCTCTTCGTTCGCATCCGTTCGCAGAAGAAAGGCGGCCTTTCCCTCGCTGTGACCGGGAATCCGGATGAAGCACGGCACCATGTTCACCGAAACCGTCCCGCCATACTCGCTCGCCTCCAGCCGGATCACCTGCTTCGGCAGCGAGTAAGGCGCATCCAGCCGCACGTTCAGCGTCCCCGGATAGAAGCGCATCCCCGTCTTGCGCAGGTAGTGCTCCTGCAGCTTCTCAATCCAGTACGAGAAATTCCCCATGCCGGAGACGACCGCGCCACGCAGTAGCAACCGCTTGTCCTCAGTTGTCATGATTCTCGGCCGTGATCGCGCGTTCTACCGCTCGTCGTGCACATCCACCACCGGCGCAATCGGCTTGATGGGATACGGCCGTCCCAGCGCCAGCGTCTCGTCCAGCAGCTTGTCGTATTCGTAGATGTCACGCGTAAAGTCGACCGTCCCATCCGGCTCCACGTACGCCGTGTCGTAGAAAATCGTCACCGGGATCGCCTGCTTCAGCCCCACCGTCTTGTTGTCGTCGCCGGTGTTCATCGCTTCGTCGATCTTGTCCGGCGTCCATTCGGCACGATCGCGCAGCACCCACGCCGCCAGCGCCAGCGGCTTCTCCACCCGCACGCACCCGTGGCTGAAATCGCGGCGCGTCTTTTGAAATAGCCATTGCGTCGGCGTCGAGTGCAGGTAGATCGAGTACTGGTTGGGGAACATGAACTTCACCAGGCCGAGTGAGTTGTCGTCCCCCGCATCCTGCCGCACCATCAGCTTGCCGTGCAGTAGCAGCGAATCCAGCTTCGGCGAGTAGTCCACCGTCTTCCTGCGATGGTCCACGATCTCGAAGTTATGCTCCGTCAGGTAATTCGGATCCTTCGCAATCCCCGGCAAAACCTCCCGCTGCGTGATGTCGATGGGCACCGACCAGTACGGACGGAAGATCAGGTAGCGCATCATGTTCACCA
Organism: uncultured Acidobacteriaceae bacterium; assembly: GCA_963815025.1. Taxonomy (GTDB): domain Bacteria; phylum Acidobacteriota; class Terriglobia; order Terriglobales; family Acidobacteriaceae; genus KBS-83. The sequence goes on from CAWFFD010000004.1 coordinate 2,046,096, forward strand.
GCATCGGGGTCTGGTGGTCTTCCGGCTGCTCCCCTTTCTTCTCCGGCGCCTTGATGCCCGACTTGCCGGTGATGACATTCATCTCCAGCGCAATCGTCGTGTGATCGCTGGTCATGTCCGCGGGAGCCGGCCGCTCGCTCGCATGCACCACAGCCACATCTTCGGTGCTCTCTGGCTTCAGATCCAGCGAAGGTGGCGGCTCGCTCGAATACACCCGCAGCCTGAACTCCGGCAGATTCACGAAGACGGGCGCGTTCTGGTACAGGTCCGGCAGCCAGCGCCAGCGTTCCAGCGCAATCGCCAACTGGTGTACGCGATCCGCCGTCGGCACATTCATTGCCGCAATCGTCGGAGGACCGATCTTCCCATCCGCCTGCAATCCATGGTGGAACTGGAAGTGCCGCACAGCCGACGCCCAGGTCGGCTCATAGCGCTTCGCCACAGTTTTCTGTGGTGTCTCCGACGCCGGTGCGTCCGTTGCCGGCGCGTCATCCTTCAAATCCCCGCCCTTCAAGTCCCCGCCCTTCAAATCTCCGTCCAGCACCAGCAGCGCCCGCATCCGCTCCGCGCCGGCATACGCATCTCCCGGCTTCAACTGCCGCCCCACCGCCGGCAGGCCGCCGCCCGGATCCTGCTTCGCCAGCTCCACCCAGTGCCGGTAAGCCGTCAGCGTCCGCTTGTATTCGTTGCTCTGCGGTGGCACCGTCATTAGCACCGCGCCCACGTTGTCGGACGCGATGATCTTCTCCGTCAGGAAGAGTGCCAGGTCATAGCGCTTCTGGTTGATATCGATGCCGAAGTTGAAGCGCTTCGGATTCACCCGCCCATTGTGCTCATCGTTCAGATACCGCATCGCAGCAACCGTCATCGCCATGTCGAACGCCGCGCGGTCCTGCGCCGTATGTATCGCCGCCGAGCGCGCTGTCCAGCGAGAGCTGTCCCGCGCCGCGTCAGACGGGGCGCTGTCATAGTCTTCGGGGTCCAGCGCATCCGTCCCGCACGCAGCGAATGCCGCCATCATCTGCCGCGCCTGTGGCGTCGGTTGGTTGCCCTTCAGCCAGACGGGCTCAAAGCCATGCGCCCCATAGAAGTCCTCGACAGGCTGTTTGAGATCGGCAAAATTGGGCCAGCGCATCGTATCCAGCCGCGCCTGGTCGGCCATCGCATGCAGCGCCAGGCTTTCAGGCGATAGCGGCTTTGGGCGCGCCGGCTGCGTCCCCTTGTTGCGGCAGCCACCCACCATCAGCAGCGCGGCCGCACTCGCAATCCACATCCACTTCCAACCGCGATGGCTCATCAACCTGCCGTGCAGCCCTCCCCTGGGCTCGAGCGAATTCTATGTCGGCAGCAACAAAAATTCGCTCCTACTTTAAGTGTAGCCGTCCTCTTCTCCGGCTTTTCGCCAAATTGCGCCCAGCGTATCTGCGTCGTACTCCCCTGCACCCTCGGGGCTTACGCGCCCATCCAATGGGAGAGGAGAACTCCATGCCCAAGGTTGTACGCTTCCATGAGCTCACCGGTCCCACGGCTCTCAAATTTGAAGACCAGCCGTCTCGCGAGCCCAAAACCGGCGAACTCCGCATCCGTGTCCAGGCCGTCGGCCTCAACCGGGCCGAAGTCCTCTACACCCGCGGCCAATACCTCGAACAGCCGCGTCTCCCCTCCGGCCTGGGTTATGAAGCCGCTGGCGTCGTCGAAGCCGTCGGTCCCGGCGTCGAGCCCAGTCTGATCGGCCGCCACGTCGCCACCGTTCCCGGTTTCTCCATCAACAACTATGCAGTACTGGGCGAAGAGGCAATCGTGCCCGTCGCCAACATCGCGGCGTATCCGGAGAAGCTCACCTCCACGGAAGCCGCCGCCATGTGGATGCAGTACCTCACGGCCTGGGGCGGACTCGTCAATATCGGCAAAATCGGCAAAGGCGACTTCGTTCTCATCTCCGCAGCTTCCAGCTCCGTCGGCATCGCCGCCCTTCAAATCGCAAAAGAAGAGGGCGCCAATACCATCGCCACCACCCGCACCTCAAAAAAGCGCGAAGAACTCCATGAAGCAGGCGCCGATCACGTCATCGCCACTGCGGAGGAAGACCTCATCGCCCGCGTCCAGGAAATCACCGCTGGTAAAGGCGCCCGCGTCCTCTTCGATGCTGTCGCCGGCCCTTTCGTCGAGCAGCTCGTCGGAGCGGCGTCCTACCGCGGCATTCTCATCGAGTACGGCGCGCTCTCGCTCCAGCCCACACCCTTCCCGCTCGCTCCCGCAATGCACAAACAACTCACCATGCGCGGTTACACATTGCGCGAGGTCAATGCAGACCACGATCTCTCCCACACCGCGCGCGAGTACGTCTTCGACCGCGTCGCCGACGGCCGCTTCCAAATCAAGATCGACAAGACCTTCCCCTTCGCCGACACCGTCAAGGCCTACCAGTACCTTGAATCCAACGAGCAAATCGGTAAGATAGTCATCACGCTGTGACTCCGGGTGCTGCGGCCCAGCGCCGCCAGCACCTGCTCCGTCGACCGCACCTGTCCCATCCGCGGAAAAATATTCTTCACCGCAAAGCCATGTGCCTCGGCGCTCAGGCTTGAGGCCGAGTCACCCGCCATTCTGAAAGTGAGCGACCAAAGGAAGCGAACCTAACCGCACGCGCCGCAGGCGCATCCGCCGTGCGGCCAGCACCTGATACCCTTCAGGCCATGGTGATTCGACTCGCCCTCGCCGCCGCCCTGCTACCCGCCGTCCTCACCGCACAAACCCAACCTTCCGCGCGCAGCATCACTGCCGGCGAGGCCATCGCGCGCATCCAGGCCGCCATCCCGCAAAAGCCCCCGGCCGACACCGTCGACACCATCAAGGCCGGCGACCCATCCACAATCGTCACCGGCATTGTGACATGCTTCACTGACAGCATGGACGTGCTCCGCCAGGCCGTCGCCCTCCACGCCAACCTGATCGTCAGCCACGAGCCCACCTTCTACAACCATCGTGACGAGGCCACGCTCTTCACCAACGATCCCGTCTACAAGGAAAAGCTCGCCTACATGCGCGACCATCACCTGGTCGTCTGGCGCTTCCACGATCAGTGGCACCGCCTTGTACCCGAGCCTATGACCGCGGCCTTCACGGAACGGATCGGCTGGCAAAAGTATCAGCGCCCGAACGATCCATTCGCCTTCACCATTCCGACCACCACGGTCGACCAGCTCGCGCAGGATCTCCAGCAGAAGCTCCACGCGCGCATCGTGCGCGTCATCGGCGATCCCAATCTGCGCGTCACCGGCGTCGCCTATCGCCCCGGAGCATCGGGCGAAGCAGCGCAGATCGAGGCCCTTGAGCGCGATGACGTGCAGGTACTCGTCGCCGGCGAATCCTCCGAGTGGGAAGCCGTCATGTACACGCAGGACGCCCAGCAACAGCACCGCCCCAAGGCGCTCATCCTCGTCGGCCACAGCACCTCGGAAACTGACGGCATGCAGACCGCCGCCACCTGGCTCGGCAAGCTCTTCCCCGGCCTCCCAATCCACTACATCCCCTCCGGCGAGCCCTACTGGCTCCCCGGCCACCCGCCACAGCCATAACGGCGTACACTGTCTCCGCCCAGCGGAGCGCTCATTCGCATGCGTATTCGGCCCTTGCCTATCCTCGCCGCGATCTCGCTCGCCGCCGCCGCCCAGCAAGCCCCCAAAAAACAGCCCACCACCACGGTCACCGGCCACGTCTACCTTGCCGACACCAACACACCCGCCCGCCTCGCCACCGTCATGCTCGAACCGGCACGGGTCCTCGACAACGATCCCGATCCTCATCCGCCGAAAGACCGCAGCGCTGCCATGGTCTATACATCCGCCGTACAGACCCTGCTCGATGGCAGCTTCACCATTCCCAAAGTCGCGCCCGGCGCGCTATTACGTCGTTGCTTACAAGAGCGGGTATCTCTCGCCGCTTTCCACTCTTCTCGGAAGATGCGCTCAAGCACCCGACGCCAGGAAGATCACAAGCGCATCGCCGGCATCCTTCCCCGCATCGTTGTGGAGGCTGGGCTCCCCGCCTCCGTCGAAGTTCGTCTCGAACGCGGCTCTGCCATCTCCGGCACCGTGCTCTTCGACGACGGCAGCCCCGCAAGCGGTCTCCCCGTTCATGCGCTCGTCCGCCGCAAGGACGGGCAAAAGGAAACCTGGTCTCCGCTGCGCCCCATGCCGTTCGCATTGATGGCGGATGTCTACACCGACGATCTCGGCCGCTATCGCCTCACCGGGCTGCAGTCACGTGAGTACATGGTGGAGGTCGTCCTTCAATTGCAGCAAATGAATTTCGCCTCCGCGCCAGGCGAAAGTGGCGGCTCCAGCAGCATCAACAATGTGGCCAGCCTCTCCTTCTACTCCGGCAGCGCCACGCGTAAAGCCGATGCAAAACCATTCAAGCTCAGCGCGAACGAAGAAAACAGCGGCGAAGATATCACCATCCCACTCGCCAAGCTGCACACCATCACCGGAGAGATCGTCGCCGCGCACGACGGACATGTGCTGAACCAGGGCAACGTCAAGCTTGCTAGACGCCGGCGACAAGAGCGAAGTGGAGACCGGCAAACTCGAACGCGCCGACGGCAAGTTCCATCTCCTCTTCGTTCCCGAGGGCAACTACATCCTCCGCGTCGATACTGCCGCCGACGTCACCTATGAAGACGTCCCCTATCCACCCGGCACCATGCCGGCCACCCACGAAGTCACACACGCCATCCACACCTATGGCGACGCCGATCAGCCCATCAACATCCACGACGACGCCCCCACCGTCGTCGTCTCCGTGCCGGAAAAAGGCGCCGCAACCACCCCGAAACAAGCCGCCGCCTCACAGTGAGTCACGGCGCTACACTTATCTCTGCAATTCCAACCGCCATGCGCCCCTGGCCTCTGCTGTTCCTCGCGTTCCTCGCGCTCGCCGCCACGGCGCAGAACAACTCCGCCAAGCCAGGAACCGGCACCGTCACCGGCCACGTCTACTGTGCAGACACCAACGCCCCCGCCCGCGGCGCCCAGGTCCAGTTGGAATCGGTCAAGGGCGCGGAGCACCGGCTCGCCGGACATGGACAGGCCACTTCCGATATGCCTTTCGGAGGCATCGTGCAGACGGCGCTCGATGGCGGCTTCGTCATTCCCAATGTCCCGCCCGGCTCCTACTACGTTGTCGCCAAGGCCGCCGGGTATCTCTCGCCCCGTGCCGGCGCGAAGGACATCGACGATGCCGAACCGCCTCCGCCTGCCGGGCAGCCACCCCTCGTCATCCCCCGCGTCGATGTGCAGGCAGACCAGGCCGCAGCCATCGACGTCCGTCTCGAACGTGGCGCCGCCGTCAGCGGCACAATCCGTTTCGACGATGGCAGTCCGGCTTCCGGTATGCACGTCGCTGCTGTGCGTAAGACAAAGGACAAGTCGGGCTCATCGAACTCCACAGACATCGGCATACCAGGCAACGAATCCACCGATGACCTCGGCCACTACCGCATCAGCGGCTTGCGCGATGGCGAATATATTGTCGAGACAATGCTCGCTCACCTGGATTTGGTTCCCGGTGCGACGAACGCCCTTGGACTCTCCGGCGTGATGCGCTCCGTCCTGATCATCTACTCCGGCGATGCGACGCGAAAAAGCGATGCCGTCCCCTTCAAGTTAGGCGGCGGCGAAGAGCGCACCGGCGAGGACATCACCATCCCCCTCAGCAAGCTCCACGCCATCAGCGGCGTTGTCACCGCCGCTCGCGACGGCCACTCCATCAATAGCGGCAATCTCGAAATCCTCGTCTCCGGAGATAGCGACCCCATGGTGGTCGCCCAGATTGGCAAGGATGGCGCATTCCATCTGGAGGGCGTTCCTGAAGGCGCCTACCTTCTCCGCGTCAACAACGCACGCGACACAAAGACGGAAGTGCTCACCGCGCCCGGCAACGCCACTTACTCCAGCGAGATCACCGTCCACAACTACGGCGACCTCGAACAGCCCATCAAAGTAGACGGCGACATCCCCAACCTAGTCCTCGCCGTCCCGGAGCAGACAAAGCAGCAGGCAGCGCAATAAAGCAAAACGGGACAAGCCGCATCGGCCTGTCCCGTCGTCCTTCACGCGCTGTGCGCGTCCTCAGCCTTTGTTATTAGGAGCCTTCAGCCCTTGTTGTAGAAGAACCGCTCGTGCGCGATCTTGCCATTCTTCCACTGCCGCACCGCAACCTGATTGAACTTTGTGCGATTCCCGCCCTTGAACGAGATATCCATCTCCCACTCGGAAAAGCTCACATCCCCATTCACCGCGCTCGCCTTCACCGATGCGCCATGGAACGCCTCGACCGACGCCATAAACTGCTCCTCGGCCTTGCGATTGTCCGCCTTGCCCTTGCGCGGCTCTTCCGAGTTCTCCTGCATCACCACGTCGTCCGCGTAGAACTTCTCGAATGCGTCCATGATCTTGCCGGACAGAATGTCGTCATTCAACTGCTTATCCAGCTCCTGCACGCTCGTTGCTGTTGCTGTTGCACTCATGCAATCACTCCTCGGGACCAGATCACCCAGCCCACCCTTGGCTAGATGCCGCCCACCCCGCACAGGTTCCGTGAATATCTGGAATAGTCGCCGCAGTGGGCTGAATAAGACAAAACGTAGGGTGGAATTGCCACAGCCAGCCCGAGAGTCGATCAGACCGAGGTTGCACACTCGAGAAGTGGTGGAGTCTGGGGTCTATCCGCGGATCCCACCATCGTTAGCGTGAGCGACCAAAGGAAGCGAACCGCGCAAAGCGCGCCGCGCATCCGCCTGGACGGCCAGTCCCGGTCAGCCCACCATCAGCAGCGCAAACCCGTCATATTTCTTCCCGCTCACCGTCTGGATCGCGGTCGCGGTCACGTGCGGCTCCGCAGCCACGGCTTCAAAGAATCGCCGCGTCCCCTGCACCGCCTTGTCCCCGCTCGATGCGTCGAGCACCGAGCCCTCGCGCACCACATTGTCTGTCACGATCACCGTGCCCACACGCGCCAGCCGCAGCGCCCACTGCAGATATTCCGCGTTGTTCTCCTTGTCCGCGTCCAGGAAAATGAAGTCGAACGGCCCCACACCCTCCGCCACCAGCTTCGGCATCGTCTCGAGCGCCGGCCCTTCGCGCAGCTCCACTTTTTTGCCGAGCAGCCCTGCACGCTCCAGATTCCTGCGCGCCACCGCCGCATGCTTGGCCGCGGCCTCCAGCGTCACCAGCCGTCCACCCTCCGGCAGCGCGCGCGCCAGCCAGATCGTGCTGTAGCCGCCAAGCGTGCCCACTTCCAGGATCCGCCGCGCGCCCGCCATGCGCGCAAACATCTGCAACATCTTGCCCTGCAGCGCCGTCACCTGGATCGGCGGCAACTCCGCCGCCTCGCTGTCGCGCAGCGCCGCATCCAGCACTTCATCTTTTGCAATCAGGTGGTCTGCCAGGTAGGCATCCACCGCCGTCCACATCGCCTCTCCATCCGCCACATCGCCCATGCCAGAAAGCATAGTGCGCATGCGCCGTCGTCAACAAATGGGTGCCCCAAAGGGGCGTTGCCGGGACGGCTAGTTCCCGGAGGGATGCGCTCATCGGTCTGCGGCCGCTTTCGCCCATCCCTCCATCGTCCCCCCAAGCCTGCTCTTCCCTGGTGACGCTCCAGCGCGGAAGAGTTGCCGTGTGGTCATCCACCGCTGCCCGGCAAAGCATTCCTTGCATACGTTGCACGGGGATAACGGCTGGGGAGAAGTCAGAGTTCGTGCCCTTCCTCGAACTTCAAAGCCTAATCAACGCCGCCATGAAACGCATCACCCGAGCTGTCATTCGATTGTCATTTGATTGTCGAGATGCTTCAGGGACGGGTTTCAGAGCCCGAACGTCATCCTGGGCGAAGAGCCTTCAGCGCCGCCGGGCCCACCGTCGCTGTTTCGAGTATGAAATCAGTACGGTCGCCGACCATCCTCGAAGTGAGCGACCAAAGGAAGTAAACCCCACATCCCGTGCCGCAGGCGTAGCCGCCCGTGCGGCCAGCACCGCCGCAGGCGCTATTGCCCGGGACGGCCAGTCCCAAAGTCGAAGTACGCGAGATTCATATTCCCTTCGGTCAGGATGTGTACCGTCAGCACGCTCTTCCCCTTCGGCAGCTTCAAGGTCACCAGCCCCTTCGCGAGATCCCAGTGGTGCCACTGCCGCCATGCAATCGGGTCCGCCTTGTTGAAGGTCGATGCAATCGTCACCGGCCCGGTGACATCCTTCCCGTTCACATCGATCGAGATCGTTCCGCCGCGATTCGATGTATAGAGCAGGTCGCCGTGATACACCCCGGCATGGGCCGCATCGACCGTGATGTTGAACCACTCGCCCGGCTCGGTCCACCCCACATACAGCAGCCCCTCCGGGGGATGCACCTTCTCGAAAGGATTGTCATCGATCTGGTCGTGATACTTCGTATACGACGTATCCACGGCCTCATGTATGCGGAACTCGATTCAGATACGTTCCATCCGCCGGATTCAGTCCGCCGCTTCCGCTGTTCTTCGCATCCGAATCGTGATACGCCACACCCTCACCGCCACTGTCGTAGTACGCGCACATCACAAGCCCCGGAATCTTCTGCGCTCCACCCGCATACTTGCTGTCCTGGTACGGCGTCCCCTTGTAGCCATGCAGATCACTCGCCGAGCCGGCAAATGCCGTCGCCGCAGCCACAACACTCAAGCATCCCAGCCACACACCAGACCGCAGCAGCTCTCTCTTCAAGAAAATCTCCTTACTCGCAGTTGCGCAATCACAACCAATCTACCCCTTCATGCGACAATCGGCGGCAGTCCGCTCAGGAGATATCCCGTGTTCCAAGTGCTTCCAGTGTTCCATGTGTTGTTCCATGTGCGAAAGTCCGTCCTGGCAGTCCTCTTCTCCGCGTTCCTCGCCACCTGCCTCTCAGCCTCCGCGCAGTCTGCGGCCGGACGCCTGCCTGCACCGGCAAGCCCGCAGATCAACTCAGGTCGTCGAAACCATGCGCACCATGTATGCCGCGGCCGCGGTCGACGATCTCGCCAAGTTCCACACCGTCGCCTCGCCGGACTTCTACGCCTTCGACGGCGGCACGCGCTACGACGGCGACGCCCTCATGAACACTCTGAAGGCACTCCACGCGAGCGGTAAAGTCTATGTGTGGAGCGTCACCCAGCCCCACGTCGAATCCGATTGCCATCTCGCCTGGATCACCTACATCAACCGCGGCTCGTTGGAGGACAAGTCAGGCAAGCACGACCTCACCTGGCTCGAATCGGCAGTCCTCGAAAAGCAGGCAGGCGCCTGGCGCATCCGTTTCTTCCAGAGTACCCGCGTGCCCTGATCCGTGCCGCAGTGTTGTTAGCTCTGCTTGAGAACTCGATGCCGTCTACACAAAAAAAGGCGCAGGAGGAAATTGAGCCTGTGCATTCTGACGGGAAGTCCACACAATCTTTCCATACCCTGCGAATGTAGCTGTAGGTGTCCCCCCGCCTCACTATGGCTAGCTCATGGAAAAACCGGTAGCACTTGTCAAACGTCGGCCCAATAGCCCAAGAGCCATCGCGCGAGATGAAGCCTGCGCTACCATTGAGTTTCGCGGCGGCCATGCCGCCATCGAGTCGTCCGAGTTCATCGAAACGACACTCAACGGCGTACCTGCCATCGCCATCGATGAGACCCCATTTGCCATTCTTTTGCACACAAGCATGACCCTCAGAGTAGGGCCTTAATTCTTCGTATTCTGGTCCTATGGCAAAGTCGCCATGGCGATCGACAAATCCCCAGCGTTCGTCGATCCGAACACCAGCAAGACCATCATGAAATCCGGTAGCTCGGGGACCATCGAAACAAGCCGGAATGGCCATGCCGCCATCGCGGTCGATGTATCCCCAGCGTTCGTCGATCCGGACTGCAGCTAGTCCCTCGCTGAAGTGGCGACACGGACGAAAGATGGGCGGGATCACGAAATTACCGGTGAAATCGATGAACCCGAACGCCTCACCGTCCATCGAGACGAACGCTCTTCCCTCCGAAAACGCACTCTGGACGATGAATCTAGGGTCTATCTGCCATTTTCCAGAATGGTCGATATACCCACCATTCATTGCGCACAGGCCCGAGCGAAAAACACCTAGGCCATCGAAGTGAAACGGGATTGCCAGTTGGCCTCGATGATCGATGAAGCCGCTCTTTCCGCTCTCATCGATCACGGCCGCTATCCCCTCAAAAAAATGGGCGCACGCCGAATACGATGGGCGGATGACAACGTTGCCCTCGACGTTGATATAACCCGAGAGACCTTTAAGGGATCCGGGGATCGGCTCGGAAATCGGATAAAGCACTAAACCTCTCCGATTACAGGGTGCGCTTCGATCCTTAGAATAGGCGCGCAGTTCTAACTCGCAAAATTCATGATTAAGAGCGTCATTCTTCAAGTAAGAACTACTTAACAATCAATCAACGGAACGCAGACGCGCTCGTACGCTTCTAATCACCATGCCCGCAACCATTCTCACCATCAACAGCGGCTCCTCTTCCCTCAAGCTCGGCCTCTACCGCGCCGGCGCCGGCAATTCCGAACCGCAACTCCTCTATCGCGGTGCCGCCGACGCCATCGGCAAATCCGGCGGCTCGCTCACCATCACCGACGCCAACGGCAAGACCATCCACCACGAAGACGCCTCGCACGAGTCGCAATCGAGCGCCTTCACCCACGCCGCGCAAAAACTTCAGCAGCTCAGCAGCGGACAGCCGGAGGCCATCGGCCACCGCATCGTCCATGGCGGCCCGCATCTGCGCGAGCACTGCCGCATCACTCCGCAGGTGCTCGACACGCTGCGCAGCCGCCGTCCACTATCGCGCCGCTTCACATCCCGCCCGCCCTCGCGCTCATCGACACCGCATCGAAGCTCTACCCGCAAGCCCCCGCCTTCGCCTGCTTCGACACCGCATTCCACACCACCATGCCGCCCGAGGCCTTCACCTACGCCATCCCCGCACGCTTCCGCGAGCAGGGCGTCCAGCGTTACGGCTTCCATGGCCTCTCCTATGAATCGATCGTCGCGGCTCTTGCGGCCGACGTTCCCGCGCGCCCCTTCCCTGCACGTCTCGTGGTCGCCCATCTCGGCAACGGCGCCAGCCTGTGCGCCATCGCCAACGGCCGCTCCGTCGACACCTCCATGGGCCTCACGCCCACCGGCGGCATCCCCATGGGCACTCGCAGCGGCGACCTCGATCCCGGCGTCGTCCTCTTCCTCGCCCGCAGCAGCAATCTCAGCAGCGCCAGCGGCTGGGGTAGATATAGATGCCTTGGAGTCTCTGCTCAATCACGAATCCGGATTGGCCGGACTATCCAACGGCATTTCCGACATGCGCGAGCTCACCGCCGCGGCAAATCGAAGCGCTGCGGCAAATCGAAGTGCAGATCAGGGCTCCGCCACAGCAAATCAGGGCTCCGCCACAGCCAGATCAGGCCCTCGCTGCCCAGGCCATCGCCATCTTCTGCCGGGCCATCGCCAAGACCGTCGCCGGCTACGCCGCCGTCCTCAACGGCCTCGACGCGCTCGTCTTCACCGGAGGCATCGGCGAACACTCCATCCCGGTGCGCGAGAAGGTCTGCCGCCAGCTCGCCTTCCTCGGCATCACGCTCGACACCGAAGCAAATCAGCGCCACGCCACCAGTCATCTCGCAGCAAATCAGCCCCCTCCAAAGCCCGATCCCAGGTCCGATCACGGTCCGGATCGTCCCCGCCGATGAAGACGGCCGCATCGCCCATCACGTTCGGTAATCTGCTCGCGAAATAACCTGCCAAATCAATGCGCGCGAATTGCTACTCTTGAAATAGGGGCATAAAAGACACTGCGCCACGGATATCCCTCGTCGTTCTCTCGTCATCCTGAGCGAAGCGAAGGACCTGCAGTCTCTCTGGAATGCCGGAGACCAAGGCCACCATGCCCTGCAAGTCGCTTGGATCGACATAGTTACACGTAACCCCTTTATTTGGAGGTTTTTAGCAGTAAGTCCTTTGCCTGGACGAATTTGCCCGTAAATCCGGTTCCTGCAACAACTTAGCCGGACACCGCCGAGCTAAGCCTTTTGTTTGGAGGATTTTAGCGGCAACTTCGGTTCTTGCAACAACTTAAGGCACGGGAGCGCGGCTAAGTATCTGTGGCTTCAGCCACTTGCCAGTATGGAAAGGCAGAACGGGGGGAGGGGGAGGGGGGCTCGCTACTTCGCGTCAGCCTGGAAGCCGATCCGCTCCAGCGCCGGCCGTATCTCCGGATTCTTCATGAACGTCTTCCAGATCAACCCGGTCCGGTAGTTCTCGATCATCACCACCATGGGCGCCTGGTTCAGTCCCATGTTGATGTTCGCCACCCAATCCTGCTGCTGGTTGAACGCATCGCGAAAACCGAACGGCCCCCACAACTCGGCGCCCTCGTCGCGGTAGAAGTGCTTGAGAGCGCGCATGGACGCCTCGGGCAGATACGGCATGGAACTGACCGCGCCCGTCGGCGCAATCGTTCCATCGTCCAGCTCGAAGTTGTTCGCGGGATTCGGCTCGTAGGGCACGTAACCTCCCGGCCCATCCACCGCACTGATCCCCCAGTCATCCTTGCCATACCCGGCGTGGTGCCCCGGGTTCCGCTCGCAGTACGCAAGATTGATCTTCGCCATATTGCGATTTTGATCGAAGTAGTCCGTGTACTTGTCGTGAATGCCGCGCGGATCGAAGCCCATGAAGGAGTAATGCGTAAAGAACAGCGGTCCGCCAACGCCGTCGCCCACCTTCAACTCGACGCCTTCCACCGTGTGTGGCTGCGAGTAGTCTCTTCCCGCCCAGCCCGTGTAGTAGAAGCTCGCAGGCGCACCATGCGTTGGCGAAGCGATCGCCAGCAGGTAGGTGATCATCACCTCGTTCCAGCCCGTAAGCCGGTTGTGGATGTACCACGCATAATCCGGCGACCAATGCCAGAAGATGGCATCGTTCTGAGGGTCGCGCCGGAACCAGACCCAGTCCACGCCTTGCCACAGCCGCGTGATACGGGCGCGCAGCTCTCGCTCCTGCGGCGTGTCGTGGTCGAAGTACTGGCGCGCCGTCAACAGGCCCTCCATCATGAAGGAGGTCTCCACCAGATCGGCGCCATCGTCATACGCGCCAAAGAGCGGCAGCGCCTTGCCGGAAGTTGCGTCTCCAGACCCATCCATGAAATGCGCCCACGCCCCGTGGAACCGGTCGGCGTGCTCCAGGAAGCCAGTGATCCGCAACATGCGCTCCACGCCCTGCTCGCGGGTGATGAAGCCGCGATCAACCCCAACCACCAGCGCCATCACACCGAAGCCGCTTGCGCCGGTGGCCACGATGCTGTCGTTCCCCGGAATATTCTCCCGTGCCATGCCCGACACCGGGCTCGCGCCCTCCCAGTAGTAGCGGAACGACGCCTGCTGCACCATGGTGAGCAGTTCGTCATCGGTCATCGGATGGGTGGCGGCCGAGGCAGGCGTCGAGAATGGACCCTGGCGAAAGCCGCGATCCACCGCAGCGACCTTGTAAGTCGCATGCTTCCCGGTGGCACCCAGGAAATCTTCGAAGCGCCGAATACCCGGCACCTGAATACCGACCGGCTCGAACGGACCACCATCGAGCGAGCGATAAATCACATAGTGACGGAGCCCGGAGCTTGTCAACGGCTGCCAGGCAACATCGATGTGACGCTCGTAGCCGGTCGCGGTGACGTCCTGGACCGCCGGCAACGCGGCGTGAGTGCTGAGCTGGCGGCTGTCCTCAATCGAGATGTCGTCGATAAGCAGGGTGTGCTCCAGGCCATCCGCTTTCCCCTGCGAAAAGACCACTGCAGCAATCTTCTGCGGATCGAGCACGCGAACGGTGGAGGAGTGAAACGCGCGAATGGGAATCGAAATCCTCGTCCACTTCCCCGGCTGCAGGTTCGAGAAATACGGCGCAAGGCTGAGCGGTTCGGTGAAGTTGCGATCTTCGTCGTTCAACGTGAGGTCGGGCGCGAGGGCGACGGGATCTCTCGGAGTTCGGCCTTCGTCCCGCAACACGACTTTTGGAAGAGTCGGCGCGGAGAGTGGTTCAGGCGCGTAACACCAAAACGTCAATGTATCGCCGGTGAAATGGAGGACGCGGTTGCGCCACTCGTTGAGGCGGATGTGCGCCTGCCACCCTCCGCCGTCCTTCGATGTCCAGTGAAGACGAAGCGCGTTCGGCGGCGTGTGGAAGTGCTGGTCATCGACGGGGAGCCTATCCCCCATCGTCTCCACCGTACTTGGTGCCTGCGCCTCCGTCTCCGTGTAGAAGTAGCGGTCGGGGGTCAGGCTGTTATCGAACAGAACGCGGTCGTAGTATGCCGACTGCGCCCGCGCCACAGGCGCCAGCGCAGCGGTAACGCAGATCAGAGCAATTAGCGATCGGCGGCGCGGACGAAATAGAGTTTCACAGAAACAGGTCCTCATGACTTAGGTTTGCTTGGATTGGATGTCTTCGTGGTTTTTTTCGTCTTTGTTGCCGGGTTTTTCTTCTGGAGTGTGGCTTCACCGGCTCCATCCCGCAGAGCAGTGGACTTCGCCTTGGCTTTGCTTGATGCCTTGGCTACCGCTGTCTTCGAAACCTTCCGTGATGACGTTGTCGCATCTGGCCGCGCGCTGGCTCGACCCGATCGCGATTCTGCTGCCAGCAGGACATCCAGGCGATATCCTGCATCCTTTGCCGCCCCTTTGGCGCGATTCACTGCCGCAGAGCTCTGCTGCGCAGCGGCTCGCTGTTCTGAGGGTGTCGCCGCAACGAGTGCAGGCACCTGAATCCACCACATCATCTCTTCATAGCTCTCCTGGTTGAAATAACGCACGCCGTCGGAGTCATGCGTTCCAGTGAGCCATAGCACATCGCTGTCCTGCCATTCCCGGGGTGACAGATGAAGCGAGAGCGGCCCGGCGCGATGGAGCAGGAAGCGCACGCGCGCCGCCGCTCTCCACCCGTCTTCTCCACTCAACCCCAGCGTATGGAAGATATTCGCCAATGCGTGCCGCAAACGCAGCCGGTCGAACATGGACAATCCGTCGACTGGGAGTGCCCGCAACAGCGACCAGGCCAGTACTGGCGCCCACACCGCCGTACCACTTGTGCCAGGCGAATCGCTCGGCAGCATCTTGCGCGCGGTCTCCGGCCAAGGCTTGGGAAAGAGCGCCTCATACCGAGGCAGCGCCAGCGTCGACACCAGAAGTGTGCTGTGGTCGGCATGCCCCTCACTCTTCGCGATGATCTGCTCTCCATTGCGCTCGATCTCCAATTGCTTTGCGGCCTTCTGGAATCGGTTTCCGCGCTCGATGAACGGCTTCACAGCTTCGAGGATGTGCTTCTCACGTTCCCGTACAGCGATGGCACCTGTCGCCTCCATCTCCGCCGCATCGATGATTTTGGCGAGGATTGCCGGTTCGAGCGCGGCATGCAGCGCATCATGCAGCGGCTGCAAGCGGAGTTGATCGAGCGCTTCATCCAGATTCGGAACACCCCCACCATGCAGTGAATCGTGCAGCTGGTCCCAGGGGTATTCGCGGCTTGCGCGCAGCTCCCGCCAATGCAGAAAAACGTGGTACTTGTAGGCGTTCAGATGGATGGAAAACCCCTTCTGGTGCAGATCGGAAGCGCGTCGCAGATATTCGAGGCCATTGCTGACATCGCGGAAAGCGAAAATCACGTCGTGATCCGTTGGCAGATTCAGCCCGTCCTGCAAGGTTCGCTGCCGCAACCCGCCGTTCGCCTTGTCAATGAACCCCGTGGAGTGATGAACGGTGCCCCGGGTCTCGCCATAGCGATTGTGATAGATCACCAGAGCCCGTTGGCCGCTGCGGGCATTGGAATACGCATACACGTTCTCGTCGACAGTCCCGTCTTCCTTCCAGAAGTCGTAGAGCAGGAAGTTGTCACTCTCCGCAAAGAGCCAGCGGCTGTGCAGCAACGGCGCGATCTCCCGATTGTGCCGGTCAACGAGCCCTTGATTCGGCGTCTCGTCGTAGCGCGGCCGCTGGTACTCCATCCCGTATTTCTCGGTAAAGCCTTCCACCTGTCCGTGGCCAAACATCGGTAGCCCAGGCAGTGTCGCCATCAATGTCGCTATACCGAAACATTTGTCGCCGGTACCAAACTGATCGATCGCCGTGCGCTCATCCGGATTGCTCATGAAGTTGACGTACCGCTTCATAATGCCGGGGTCGAACTCCATCGTCTGTTTCAGCAATCCGCGGTAGTGCTGGTTGTCTTCGTCGCGCAACAGGTTCATGAACGCGCTGTTGTACACGCGATGCATGCCAAGGGTGCGAACGAAGTAGCCTTCCATCATCCAGAAGGCCTCTGCCAGCAGAAGCGTCCCCGGCACCTCGGCCGCCACACGATCCACCACCTCGCGCCAGAACTCGACCGGGATACGCGCGTCAAATTCCGGCGTTGGCATGCTGTACTCTGCGCGCGATGGAATCGCACCGCCTGCGCCAGGCGCCGGATACCACAGCCGCTGGATGTGCCGCTTCGCCAGCGTCATCGCGGCGTCGAAGCGGATGATGGGAAACAGTCGCGCCACGTGCAGAATGGTCTGGATCACCTGTTCGCGCACCATGGGATTCAGATAGTCAAGCTGTGCTGTGTCGTTCCAGGGAAAGCTGGTGCCGTCGTTGCCGTGATAGACGTAGCGCGTGTCACCTGTCCACTTGTCGCGGCGCTGAAAGACCACCGCAGCGTCCGACTGCTCGTAGTAGTGGTCTTCGATCTTAATTTCGACCCGGCCATCGCTTGATAGATCCGGACCATTGAAGCTATAAGCCGGATAGGGCGAGTCGTAGCGCGAGAGGAACCATTCCGGATGGTCGATCACCCACGGTGAGTCGATGCCCATATGGTTCGGCACCATGTCGCTGGCAAGCCGAATGCCAAATCTCCCGGCCTGGTCGCGGAGCCGGTTGTACGCGTCGTAGCCGCCCAGATCGTCGGCGATGCGGTAGTCATACAGAGAATAGGCTGACGCAACAGCATCCTCTTTCCCGCAAAGGTGCTTGATGGTGCGCGACGCGCGGCTCCGCTCCCATAGCCCGATGAGCCACAGGGAATTCATGCCGCGATTGGCCAACGTGGCCAACTCCTCGTTGGGTATCTGATCGAGCCTGGTTATGGAGCGTCCGTAACGCTTGCTCAATTGTGCAAGCCACACGTAGGTGCTTTTCGCGATCAGGACCGTGCTCGGCATCCAGTCCTGATCGGGGCTGAAACGCTCATATTCGTGTTGCAATACGGCAAAATCGGGCAGATCGACCCTTCCACCGAAGTCACCGGCGTGCCCATGCTTCCCGCGACGACGGCGCTCCGCCATCTCGTCGGCAGGATGGAAGCGCATCCAGATCGCGACATCCTCCTCCTGGAGCACGTCGATGGCGAGCAATAGCCGGCGCAGTGCAGCGTCGCCTACGATACGGCTCCATTTGTTCCGGATAAAGGAGAGCTGGCCACTCAGCGAATTGGGCGACGCCAACGCCGGCGCGCGCAGCATGTCGATGAGGTTCGTTGCCTCATCACCAATGGGGGGCTTGGTAGCGAAGAAATCCCGCAATCCGCTGGTTACATTTGGGTAGGGTGTCTGCTGCTCCAGCGGCTCGTCGTCGAAAAGTTCAAGAAATGGGCGAAAAGCCGGGTTCGCATTTGCCAACCACAGCATCATGAGTTCTTCGAACGCCGCTTCGCGATGCGATACGCCGTCCGTTGAGCCTTTTAGCCACGCCTGCGCCGTCTCTTCGCCTCGATACACTGTGGAACCAGGAAACTCCTGCACAAAACGCAGCAATAGTTGATCAAAGCGTTCTTTTCCGAGCCGAGACGAGAACCACTGGAGCGCCTCTGAGATGGCGCGGGGCGCGACGGACTGGCGGTAATGGTGGATGAGCAGGTGACTCGCCTCATCAATCAGGCCCATGGCAAACAGCGCTCCCGGGTTGATCACTCGCTCCGGATCCTGTTCCGTGCCGCGCCCCACGTTCATGCTGTGTGCCAACTCGCGGCTGGCCTTCAGGTCGGCGAATATTACATTGCCGGTGAACGAGAACAGCGCCTGCTCAGTGTGATACCGATCACGTGCAGCGCGCGAAATATGAAATTCCATCAGGACCATCGCTTTCTGTGTACCCATTCTGCGCAGGCCCGGCTGGCACCGCCATCCGGGCACTGTCAAGAGGCTCGCCACTCTGCACGGTTCTCCATACTAGAGATGAGCCCAAGCGCCCAACAGTCACCCGCGAGGCCTTCATCTATCGGCCTTGCCTACGGTATAGCGCGGGGAAGGTCATTTTCCACCGTGCGGAGTCGCAGCATCCCACTCTACGCGCGAACCTCAAGCTCCACGCGGCCTCCATTCGCGAAAATGGCTGCCGGCAGAACTACCGCCGAACCGTCTATGGTGCCGATCGACGCTGAACGCAACGGCCCTCCCGCCAGAGGATGAATGTGCAGGTGGACTTCTCCGCCGAATGCAGCAGGGGCTTCGATGCTTATATGCCAACTGCTGTCGCTGGTGGCCTCAGTCGTCCAGCCAACCGTTCCGAAGCGCGTCGGACACCTCCGCACCGCGATCCGCTCCGCTTTCCCGAACCAGTGTTTTGGCGCTGCCTTTTGCAGGTGGCAGACATCGCGGTCGTTTTCCTCATAACAGAGTAGCCAACGCAAACCCAACGCGGGTTGCAACGTGCTATTGATGACCGCCGACCATCCCCACGGCGCTCCGTCGCCCGGATAACTTCCTGGAATGTATGCGTCCTCGGGCGAGTAGCGGTTTCCAGAATCTGCGGAATAGCAGACCAGCGCATAGAGCGTCAGCAGGAACGGCCGGTAGTCCTCCTGACGGATCTTCACAGCTAGACTGCCATGCTCCATGAAATTTGAGTTGCGAGGCACGTTTCCATCAGTACTCAGTCCACATATTTGTGCCCCGGCGAGTTCGCGATGTTTCAAATGGCCAAGGTCCAGAGCCGGCACGCCCCAGTCCGCCAGGAACCAATCCATCATGAAGCGGTGATTTTCATAACTCGACAGCTCGGTCGGCTTGCGCAGGATGTCGTTTGGTTCGAAAGGAGTAATTCCCGCCGCGCGCATCTCGGCGGTCGAAGCTGCGATCGTAGCTTCGATCGAGGCCTGGATGTTCTGCCGCATCTCTGCGGCCACGGCAGCATAATGCTCACCCAGGGCGGTCATGCTGCGATCATTTTCTGCTGCCCCAATCGAGCGAAGTGCTTTCGCATATTCTGCAATGCCACGCCACACACACGCGGCGTTCTGGTAGTAGTACGGATGCGAATCCGGATAATCATTGGCCGGATTGCCCAAGTCCGCCTCTGGCGAACCCCAGATAAGTCCGTACCGGCGATCGCTTTTCGCGAATCGCTGCTTGCCATATTCATACCGCGCCAGCACGTAGCCGAGCATGCGCTCCAGAGTGGGCTGCTGCCCTTTCAGACCGCTCGCATCGCGCGTGTACCGGTAATCGCGCGCTGCATTCATCAGGAAGATGCCAACATTCAACGGCGCTTCCACCTGATCCTGGGTGTTGTACAGGAAATTGCCATCGGGAAGGATGTAGTGCTCTAGATAGTGCTGGATGTAAGGCCGGCTGGCATTCGTCAGGCCCCACAATTGCTGCGCCCAGACGAATTCGTAATGCGCAACGGGAAACAGCGCATGACTGCGCTCCGGGATCTTGGTATAACCACCCTCCCCGATCTGATAAGACGGCTCCAGCCCGCGATAACTGCATCGACAGAGCGTGATGCCGGCTCGCGCAGAGTCCAGCAGCCACGAGTCCGGGATCTCCACCGGCATCGAATCCTCATAGAAGCTGTGCCAGCGATTCCAGATGCCAACTAAGGCACTGAAGAAGCTTTGCGGCGATGCATTCCAATAATGCTCGGCATAGGCCTTTCCATCCGGCGCATGCACCACCATCGCTGGCCCTGCGTAGCTGGCGGCATCTTCCGCCGGAATCGTGATCCGCATCCGCGCAATCGGCTGCGCATCCACCCCCGGCGGCAGGAGCATCATCAGTTCATATCCGGAGCTGTACTCCTCATTCCACACTGCTGTGTCGGCTACTGGAAGGTAGCCACCGAGCAGTGTGCGTTTGCTATGGCCACGGTTGTAGGCGTAACGCTCCGGCGCCGCGAACGGGAAATAGGTCGACGGATCGAACAAGCGCCCCTCGAGATCGGGCGCCCACTCTGCTTGAGGATTCTTCCTAGGCTGGCGGCTGGTGCCATCTGCCTCCAGATAGATCGAACCTGGCGGACCCGCTTCCTCGTTCGCTACCAGTGACCAGCCAATGTACTCCGCCCCCAATGCGGCGACGTTCTCGTAACAGGGATCTTCACTCGACTTCAGAATGTATTCGCCGGTCACATCCGGACCGGGAGACATGTGTAGCGGGCGCTCCAGCTTAACGCCATGAGGAGTATCAGTTGGCCGCGGGCGCACATTGCTCAGATCCCCCACCTGCTTGGGGATCAGCGCAATCGTGCCGCCGAGCACTGTTGCATAAGCGATGGCTCCCCGGTGCGTTGCATGCTTCTCAAAGACAGCGGTCATCACCCCGTTGATCTCAACCGTTGTGAGCAACACCCAGCCATCGATATTCTCACCGTGCGCAATAGGGCGGCCGCTACCGCCTTGACTTGTCACCACGCCCTTCTCATCGATCGCGCTCACTCCTGGCGGCTCGGCCAAGGCCGCGCGCTCTCCTGGAAGGAAGGCGCTGTATTCATTCACGATCCTGCCGGGCCGGTAATCGCCGGACAGCCGAGACACCGCAAATACGTCCTCAGCCGGACCGAGGGTACTGGCTGCCCCGGCTGCGGATAGGAGCTTTAGAAAATCTCGACGATCCAAAGGGCATGGTCTCCAGGGTGTGCGGGTTGAGGCTCCATTGCTGGAGCGCTGCTGAAATACAAAACGGTCCCAGCCTAAAGCAGCAATCGGTCACATGGGCTAGCCACTCATGGGCCTGTGTACGCATGGTCTCCGACGTTGGCGCGGTACAGAACGCAGGCGTGAGACGCCAGATGCACAGCGACTCTGTCGATGGGATCGCTCTCCGTGTGCTCCCACAGATCGCGCAAGACATATTTTCCGGAAGGCCACTTGAGCTGCTTCCACGTATAGCTCAGGTCGAGCGCATGATCCGAGGTATTGAATATCGCCATATACATGCCCTTCCCATTCGCCGCCTTCGCCGTCCAGACGCTGGCGTTCGCCGAGTGGATGACGGCGCGGTTATCCGTCGAGTGCTGATCCACCGCCAGAACCTCATCATTCGTCAGAAGAGCCGTTGTCGCCGCATCATTGTGCGGCAGGTCGCCACCCATCATCAGAGGCGAGCGGAAGATCGACCAAAGTGTAATCAAAGCGCGCTGCTCCGCAGGCGAGAGCCGTGTCCAGCGGGCGTTGCCCCAGCCGGGAGATGGGCCCAGGTAGCCCAGCGGTAGCATGTCTGCGTCTGGCCAGTGGCCGGGCTCGCTCAGGGGCGCCCACTCGGCTACGCGAGCAAACTGATCGCCCAGCCCCTTCGGATACTCGACCTCACTGTGCCATTCGTCCCAGATGTCATCCGATATGCGCCACATCTGCGCGTACTTCCTCATCTCATCCACTTTGTCGAACGGAGCAGCCCCCGGCGAAAGGCTCAGCAGAATCGGACGGCCTGTCTTGCGCAGCGCTTGGCTCAACATGCGAATTTCCGCGCCTTTGTAGGGGCGGGAGGCGATGCAGTCCACCTTGATCAGATCGACGCCCCAGCGTGCATACAGTCTGGCAATCGAGTCGTAGTACGCCTGGCCTGCCGGCGTGTCCTTCAAATCGTAGTTGTCATGGTTCCAGTTGCAGGTGCCGGAGGTATTCGCCGCATCCCGGGCATGGTAGGAGGAGCCTCCGATCGGCAGGTTCTTCGCCACAGCTTCGCGCGGAATGCCCTGCAGGATGTGGATGCCAAACTTGAGGCCTTTTGCGTGAACGTATGCGGCAAGTGAGGCGAAACCGTCGCCATGCGCCGCGGATGGGAACCGGTTGGGTGCGGGTGTGTAGCGGCCATGCCCATCGAGCGAGTACTGAAAGTTCGCCGCATTGCCTTCTGCAATCGGATTGGTGACAAACCATTCCATGTCCACAACAATGAATTGCCAGCCATGCTGCTTCAGGTCAGCGGCCATCCAGTCCGCATTCGCCTTCACCTGCGTCTCGTCAACGGTCGCCCCATACGCATCCCAGCTATTCCATCCCATCGGCGGCGTTGCCGCCAGGATTGGAGGGCTCGCGGAAGGGCGATGAAGAGGCGTTTTGCCCTGCGAGGCTGTCACGGCGCAGATACTTACCATCGCCAAGCGTAGCAATCGGATATGGCGGCGGCTATGCATTCTTTCCTCGTGCTTTCTCTTTCTCCATGACCTTTGAGGTCCCGCTAGCGGCGGCCAAAATGAGGGCTATCGAAGTCGCGGTTTACATACTTGATAACGTTAACTCCAATTGCCCTATTCTTTCGAGCACGGCGATTAGACTTTTTCTTGCGTCTGGAGTGGGCGCGTCAACGTCAAACCTCGTAACCGGGTTGTTCAATCCTTGCAGCCCGGTGATACGCTCTTGTTCTGATAGCGCCGACTGCCCAGCGGACCATGGGCATGGCATAGGAAGGAATGTTCTTGCCACCTCAACGGAAGGCCGCCAGGCGCCGCAACTCTGGTCCTACCATCACCGACGTAGCACGCGACGCTGGCGTCGCCATCATGACTGTCTCCCGTGTCGTCAATGGCGGCAGCTATGTCAGCCCAGCAACAGAGAAGCGCGTGCGGGCAGCCATTCGAAGGCTCGGCTACACGCCGAATGAAGCAGCGCGCATGCTGAAAGGCCAGCGCGCACGTATGATCGGGCTCGTCGTTCCGGACCTCGCGGACTCCTTCTTCGCAACCTGCGCCAATGCCGTGCAGCAAGTGGCCGGGACTCATGGATACATGACGCTGATCGTCACTTCGGAACGCAGCCTTGAGACCGAGTCGAACGAAATCGCGATGATGGCCGCTCGGCGCATCGCAGGGCTGCTCATCGTGCCGACGCGCGTGGATGCAGACAAGCGGTTGCGTGAGCTACAGCAGGCTGAAATCCCCCTGGTCGCACTGGACCGCACTCTCGATGGAGTCGATGCCGGCCAGGTCATTGTCGAGAATGCAGGAGGGGCGGAAGAAGCGGTCAGGCACCTGATTGCCCATGGGCACCGGCGCGTCGTTTGCATCGGCTATGACGCCAAGGTTTACACCATTCACCAACGCATCCTTGGCTACCGCCGGGCTATGAAAGAGGCCGGCCTGAAGCCCGAGATGTGGACCAACTTGACAACCGCGCCTGCCGTAGAGACCTTGTTGCGACGCCTTCTGAGCGAAGCCGATCGGCCAACCGCTTTGTTTTCGCTGAACAATGTGACGACCATCCATGCGCTCCAGGCGGTCCGCTCCATGCAATTGCGTTTGCCCGCGGATCTGGCAATGATCGGCTTCGATGACCTGGAGCTGGCTCCTCTGCTGGACACGCCACTCACAGCAGTGCGTCAACCAGCAATGGAGCTGGGACGCAGCGCTGCCCGCATGCTCTTTGAGATGATCCACCATGCCCGCGACGTTGGAACGGACACCAAGCTGGAGCGGCGGATTGTGCTCCCGACTGAATTGATACTGCGCGCATCCTGTGGCTGCAACAATCACAGCAGTTGATGCAGCGCGCCTTGGACCATCTGCAGCATCTCAAAGCCCAGCGCATGTGAGAACGATGAAACTGATTGGAATAGACGTCGGCACCGGCGGTACACGCGTCCTGTTGGTTGACACGGCGGGCAAGGTGGTCGGTTCCACGGTACGAGAGCACGCCCCCTTCCGTTCGCCGCAACCGGGCTGGGCGGAGCAGGATCCCGAAGACTGGTGGCAGGCGGCTGTTCACGCGATCCCTGCCCTGCTGAAGGCGACCAAGACTGCTCCGGAAGAGATCGCGGCGGTTGGTTTGAGCGGCCAGATGCATGGCGCGGTGCTGCTGGACGCAACGGACCGACGTCCTCCGTCCTGCGCTCATCTGGTGCGATCAGAGAACCGAAGCCGAAGCCGCATGGTTGACTATGCAGCTTGGTGCGAAGCGTCTGATCCAGCTCACCTCCAACCCAGCACTGACCAATTTCACGTCTGACCAAGCTGCTCTGGGTGCGCAGGCATGAACCGGCAATATGGCGGCAATTTCGCTCCTTCCTACTGCCTAAGGACTACGTGCGTTTCCGGTTGACCGGCGAGAAAGCGATGGACGTTGCAGACGCATCCGGCACGCTTCTGTTGAATGTCGCGCAGCGCCGCTGGTCCGCCGAAATGCTTGAAGCGGTAGATATGCCCGAGAGCATTTTGCCCGCGTTGTGCGAATGCCACGAAATCGCTGGCACGGTAACGGCAGAAGCAGCCTCGCTCACTGGATTGCGCACTGGAACACCGGTAGTCGCAGGCGCCGGCGATCAGGCCGCGGGAGCGCTCGGCATGGGCATCGTGCGGCCTGGCGACGTTAGCGCTACCATCGGCACCTCCGGTGTCGTCTTTGCGGCAACCGATCAGCCTTTTCTCGACCCGCATGGGCGCTTGCATACCTTTTGTCACGCCGTGCCTGGCCGCTGGCACGTCATGGGAGTGACGCAGGCAGCGGGGCTCTCCCTGCGCTGGTTCCGCGACACCTTTGCGAGTACGGATGAACCTGAAGGGTATGCTCGCCTGGGAGAAGCCGCCTCTACCGTATCCGCAGGCGCGGATGGCCTGCTTTGGGCACCCTATCTGATGGGAGAACGCACACCGCATCTCGACCCTGGAGCGCGTGGCGCCCTGGTCGGGCTCACCGCCTCCCATCGCCAGCCACATATCGTCCGCGCCATCATGGAAGGCGTCGCATTCAGCCTCAAAGACACCCTGAGCATCTTTGCCGAGATCGGCGTTCCTGCGCGTGCCGTACGACTGGGCGGCGGAGGCGCACGCTCGCCCATCTGGCGGCAGATTCAAGCCGATGTGTACGGACAGGCAGTCGAAATTGTCGCCGCGGAAGAAGGCGCAGCATACGGCGCGGCATTGCTCGCGGGTATCGGAGCGGGAGTATGGCCGTCAGCAGACGCAGCATGCGATGCTGTCATCCGGGTCGCTCACCGAATCGCGCCCCAGCCCTCCGATAGCGCCAAACTGCAGGAGCTTTACGCGCTCTACCGCAGGCTCTACCCATCACTTCAGCCGATCTTCCACGGATTGCACGCGGCAAGTACCGAGGTGAAAACGAATGACTGAAACAATCCAGGATCTTCACCAGTCACCGGAAGCGCTTCTCGCAGAGTTTGAATCTAAGCGTCAGAGGCTCTCCGAACGCATGGCCTCCTCAGGGCTGGCAGCGGTGCAGTTGCAACTGACGGAGAACCTGGCCTGGCTCACTGCGGGGCGCGTCGATCGCCGGGTTCTCATTCCGTCCGCAACCGGTATAGCGACCATTCTGCTGCTGCAGAACGGTGAAGCGTTCTATCTGGCGCCCGACAACGAAGGCCGCCGCTTGGCGGAGGAAGATTTCGTGGGACTGCCCTTCACTGCAATTACTGCCCCGTGGCATGCAACCGATTTTGCAGAAAGGATTCGTTGGCTGGTCGGCGATGGATCCGTCGTCGCCGACACTACACCGGAGGGCGCTTCGCTCCTTTTCGATCAACGCGCCTCACTCACAGATACCGAAGTGGAACGGTATCGCTGGCTCGGCTGCAACACGGCACAAGTCACTACCAGCGTGCTTCGTGCGCTCAAACCTGGCATCACCGAGCGCGCCATGGCCGCGCGCATCGCCTCCGGACTTTTCGAACGGGGCATCGAGCCCTCCGTCCTTCTGATGGCCGTCGACGATCGCATCCTCCGCTACAAGCACGCTGTGACGCAGAACGCGACACTCGAACGCTTCGGCATGTTGAATCTCTGCTCGCGCCGCTGGGGACTCTGCATCTCTATCACCCGGTTTGTTCACTTCGGCCCAATGCCGCAGCACCTTCGGGACGCGTTCGCAGCTGCCGCCGAGGTAAACGCCCGCCTGCTCGCCGCCACAAAGACAGGCGCCACTGCAGCGACGCTATTTGCCACCGCGAAAGATACCTATGCATCGCGCGGCTACCCCGGCGAAGAGCTACGCCATCATCAGGGCGGTGCGACGGGGTATGGCGAGCGGGAGTGGCTCGCCACACCTGCCGGCAGGGAGCAGGTCGTAAACGGGCAGGCCTTCGCGTGGAATCCCTCCGTCAACGGAGGCAAGGTCGAGGACACGGTCCTGCTGCGCGATGGCGCAATCGAACTGCTCACCGGCACACCCGATCTCCCCGTTGTCTCGACCAAGGCCGGTGATCTCATCGTGAATTCCGCTGGCGTCCTGATCCGTTGAACGGACGCTCTTTGGCTACTCTGGCATCGCCTCCGAGCCAGTCACTGCGAACGTCCCCGTTGTGTGTTCTGCGGCGGATGGTTGTGCGCCGCCTATCATCACTGAATACTTGCCCGGCTGAACCGCACGCCGGCCCTGCTGATCCACGGCGCTGAGATCGCGCGGCGTCAACGTAAAGGGCACTGTCTGGCTTGCACCTGGAGCCAGATGAACACGCGTCATCCCTCTCAGCACGGGATTTCCTTGAGCCCCGGGCCGCACGAGATACAGCTCCGTCACCTCATCGCCGGCAAGCTTGCCATCGTTTCGCACTGTCACCTGCGCTTCGAGCGACTCGCCCGCTTTCATCTGGCTCCGCGCCAGCTTCAGGTCCGAGTAGGAAAAGTGCGTGTAACTCAGTCCAAATCCGAAGCCGTAAAGCGGTTTGCCCTTGAAATAGCGATAGGTCCGGTTCTGCATCGAATAGTCTTCAAATGGCGGCAACTGATCCGTTGAAGCGTAAAAGGTCACCGGCAGACGGCCTGCTGGATTGTTCTTCCCCGATAGCGTGTCTGCAATCGCGGTGCCACCCTCCTCACCTGGATACCACGCCTCAAGAACTGCTGCCGCATGCTGCTGCGCCCAGTTCACCGCCAGCGCACTGCCATTCAACAACACCACAATGAGCGGCTTCCCGGCGGCGCCCATTGCGTCAAGCAGTTCTTTCTGGGCCGCGGGCAGCTCGATCTCGGTGCGATCGCCGCCGGCAAAGCCCGGCACATGGATGGGCATCTCTTCACCCTCAAGGTGTGAGGTAAGGCCCACGAAAGCGATCACGGCATCGGCCTGCTTCGCGGCAGCCACAGCCTCTGCGCGCAGCGGCCTAACCGGGGGCTTCCATTCAAGCGAAATGCCCGCACCAAAGATCGGCGATTGATGTGTGTACTCGAGCTGAAAGGTGTGCGGCTGCGTATCGGCGAAGTGCAGCGTGAAGTCCGGGCTGGTGTGACCACGATATTCCTTTGGCTCGCCCGAGTCCTGCTCGGAAACCACTTTGCCGTCGAAAGTCGCCGCGTAGGTCTCGCGATCCTGGCATGGGTAGCAATCGGCAATGTCCACGTTGAAGCTGTAGTCGCCAGGAGCGGGTACCGCCAGCGTACCCTTCCAGCGCACGCTGAAAGCGTTCGCCGGAACTCCCAGAACCGGTGCCGCGGCATTCCAGTCGAAGTCGATGCCGCGTTCTTCGCGAGTTACCACTGGCGGACCAGCAAATGTTGTATTGGCGAAGTACTCGCCCTTCACCTGCAACGCAGTTCGGGGCACCGGCAGCGATAGACCCTCTACGTACGGCGACCCCTGCGCATACACCACCTTCGCGTTGGGGAACTCGTGCATGATCCCATCCAACGGCAACACAGGATGGGATGGAGTCCCGTTATAGTTTCCTTCCAGCGCGATGAGCGAAGCGGCATTCGGTCCAACCACCGCGAGCGTCTTTACACCATGTAACGGCAATGCTGCATGGTCGTTCTTGAGCAGCACCATCGACTTGTCTGCGACCTCCAGTGCAAGTGCGCGATGCGCCGCCGAATCCACTTGATCGAAGGGAATGCGCGCATATGCGACGGATGATGGAGGGTCGAAGAGTCCCAACCGCATCCGCGCCGTGAATAGCCGCTTCAGTGCGGTGTCCAGGGCACTCTCAGGAAGTAGCCCCTCCTTCACAGCCTGCGGCAGAGCATCGTACTCATCGCCGCAACTCGTATCCGTGCCCGCCAGCACAGCCTTCGCACTCGCGTGCGCGGCGTCCGGGCTGAAGTGATGACCACTCTCGCTGTAAAAATCGGATACGGCTCCGCAATCCGATGTCACAAAACCCTGGAACTTCCATGCGCCGCGCAGTTTCTGCTCCAGCAGCAGCGGGCTTGCGCACGCCGGGAATCCATCGATGGCATTGTAGGCACACATGATGGAATCGGCCTTGCCCTCCGTAATGGTTGCGCGGAAGGCCGGCAGATACGTGTCCTCGAGGTCGAAGGCTGACGGAGTGACGTTGAACCGGTGCCGTTCCGACTCCGGGCCGCTGTGCACGGCAAAGTGCTTCGGCGTCGCGATGGTCTCGAAATATTTCGGATCGTTGCCCTGCAGGCCTTTCACAAACGCCACGCCAAGCCTTGAGGTAAGGTACGGATCTTCACCATACGTCTCCTGCCCCCTGCCCCAGCGCGGATCGCGGAAGATATTGATATTTGGCGACCAGATGGTGAGGCCGAAGTAGATCGAATGGATGTTGTTCCGCAGCGCCTCGGTGTTCTTTGCGCGCGCCTCCTCGCCGATCACGGAGGAGACTCGATGCATCAGAGCCGGATCCCACGTCGCCGCCAGACCGATGGCCTGCGGGAAGACCGTGGCGTAGCCCGAGCGCGCAATGCCGTGTAGCCCCTCGCTCCACCAGTCATACGCGGGAATATCCAGGCGCGGAATCGCCGGTGCCTGGTGTCGCATCTGCGAGGCCTTTTCCTCCAGCGTCATGCGGCCGACCAGGTCATCCACACGCTGCGCTACGGGAAGTGAAGGATTTTGAAAAGGAAAGGAAGCATCCCGTTGCGCGAAAGTGGGTGTAGCGGCAATCAGAGCAATGGCACACAGGCTGGCGACGACTGCGATCGTTCTCAAGGACATCCTCCGGGATGCCCCCTACTCTAAAGCAAAAGCACAAAGAGCTGTGATCTATACCGCGGGCGCAAGCTGGGGCGAATCATCGGCACGGTGTGGTGCAGTCTTTTGCAATTCGTCGCCTGGGCTCCGCGAGGCCGCATCTGTCAACACCCATCCTGTGAGCAGAAGCACAGGCGCCAGCCCAGGCACCAAATCGCTCAGTTCGCCCAACGTACTCCACTGCACCCCTTGGTCAGGTTGCGCCGCGCGGCTGATCACACAACAAGGCAGAGCAGGTGCATCGCCAGCCCGCAGCCGCTCCTCTGCAAAGGCACGGAAATTGCGGCCGGGCATATAGACAACGCGTGTTACCGACTCGCTGGGCACGTCCTGGCTTGTATCGGCGGCCTTATGTCCCGTGTGCAGCTCAACACTGGACGCGGTGCGTCGATCTGTAAGCGAAAAGCCGATCTGCGCTGCCGCCGCAAATGCAGCTGTAATACCGGGAATCACCTGAAAGGGAACATCGGCAGCGCGGAGCGCATCCATCTCTTCCGCGGCACGCCCAAACACCAGGGGATCACCACTCTTCAACCGCACGACGCTTAGCTGCTGATGTGCCGCTTCAATCATCAGAGAGTGAATTTCGGACTGATGCACACGCTTCACCCCGCAACGTTTGCCCACGCTAAGCACCAACGCCTGCTTGCCCGCTATGGCGAGCACTGCTTCAGGCACCAGATCGTCATGCAGTACCAGATCTGCCGAGCGCAGCAGCGAAGCAGCTTTCAGCGTCAGCAACTCGGGATCGCCGGGTCCCGCACCCACCAGATAGACAGTCCCTTTCGCCGCGGCACTCATGTCAGCCACCATGATCCCCGATCGGGTCCCTGCTCCTTATGGGAGGCTTCCAGCGCCATCGCGCGTGACGGGCACGCGGGCGAATCGCATACGTCACGCGTGGTCAAGGCACGCAGCAAGCTGTTGCGCTTTTCCCCTGCCGGATGCACGGTCAGCACTTCACGGCGCAGCGCGCCCAGACGCTCCAGCCATGAGCCTGTTCCTTTATCCAGCAACGCCTCTAACTGGTGCCGCAAACGTTGTGCCAGTGCCGGGCTCTCGCCCGCAGTCGAAATACCAATCTGCAGCGGCCCCCGGCGGACCACAGATCCAAAATAGAAATCGCAGAACGGTGGATCGTCCACCGCGTTGACCAGCACTCCTGCGGCTACGCCATCACCATGGATGGTGTGATTCACCTTCGGATCATTCGTCGCAGCGATCACCAGTTGCTGCCCCAGAACATCTTCGGTGACGTAGCATCGGCGGCGCCAGGCGATCTTTCCCCGACGGTCGAGGTCGCGAATCTCGTCCCGTGCATCTGGAGCCACCACGGTTACATTCGACCCGCACTCCAGCAAACTTCGCACCTTCTGGAGTCCAATCACGCCTCCGCCGACCACCAGGCAAGGACGTCCTTCAAGTTTCACGAAGACAGGCAGCAATGGCGCGTTCATTCTCCCACCCCCACCGGCACTCGGCCCGCCGGCTGATCTCTTTCCACGGCACCTGCTATCTCACCTGCCAGCAACGCACGCAGATGGTCATTGCTCTGCCGGCTGAGAAATGACCGCAGACTTTCACTCACCAGGCGAGCCTCGAGATATCCGCGCAACAGGCGTTCCAGCGACTCAGGCACAAGGGTTGCCGCGCAACGATAGCCGACGGGGCGCGCAATCGCCGAATGGCTGCCCACGCTGCCGCCGACACAGAAATAATAGGCGTCCACCATGGCGCCGTTATGCTTGATCTTCTTGCCTTCGATGCCCACGTCGGCAATCCAATGTTGCCCGCAGCTATTGGGGCACCCGGTTACGTGGAGCCTCAGTTGCTGGTCGAACTCCGGCAGCCGAACCTCCATCTCCTCCACCAGCCACCGCGTAAATCCTTTCGTCTCGGTAATGGCCAGCTTGCAGAACTCGGTCCCGGTGCAAGCAATGGCGCCACGCCAGAAGTTGGATCCGTCGACTCTCAAGTCGATAGCGGCAAGCTCCGCGACCAGCGCGTCTACATTGCGTCTCGGCACATTCACGAACAGCAGATTTTGCGCCACGGTTGTCCGCAGCTCACCTGAGCCGAATCGCTGCGCCAATTCCGCGGCCACGGCAAGCTGGTCGCCGGTCAGCCGCCCGCGTAATACGGACGCACCGACGTAGTAGAGATCTGCCTGCCGTTGGCGATGAATGCCCACGTGGTCGCGCACGACGTCGGCCGGAACATCTTCCTTCGCAGCAGGTTCGAGCCGGAACGGCAGACGCGATTGCAGCTCGTTAAGAAACGTCTCCGCCGTCCATCCTTCCTTGAGAAACAGATGTTTCAGGCGCGCCCGGTCGCGGCTTTCACGCAATCCCTGCTGCTCACGGAAGATCGTCGCGATCGCCGTTACCACCTCCACCGTTTGCTCAGGAGGCACGAAAGTATCCAGCCGCACAGCCAGGTGCGGTTCTTTGGAAAGGCCGCCACCTACTCGCACGGAGAAGCCGACCTCCGTGCCACGGCGGACAGGAGTCAGACCAACGTCATTGATCTCAGGGTGCGAACACCACGAACTGCAACCAGTCACTGAAATCTTGAACTTGCGTGGGAGATTGTAGAACTCAGCATTGCCGGCCAGCGCTCGCGCAACCGAACGCGCAATCGGCGACGCGTCGAAGACCTCATCTGCAGCCAGGCCTGCCAGCGGACAGCCTGTGACATTGCGAACGACATCGCCGCAGGCCCCACGCGGCGAAAGCCCCACAGCATCCAGCCGCTCGATGATCTCGGGTATGCTTTCGATCGGTAGCCAGTGAAGCTGTATCGCCTGCCGGACCGTGATGTCGGCAAGATTGCGCCCGTGACGACGCGCTATGTCCGCGATCGTACCGGCTTGCGCAGCAGTGAGTATCCCATTGGAGACGGGAATCCGGAGCATGAAGTACTCGGTGGCCTTGCCCTCGCCACCTGCCCCACCCAGCGCCCCAACGCCATCGCCCTGCGTGTAGATGCCCCACCACTTGAAGTAAAGACCTGCCCACTCCGGCAGCACACTCCCGCGGCCCTCTGCCGCAAAGCGGCGGATCTCGTCGAAGGCGGCCCAGGGATTTTTTTCGCGCTTCAGGCGTTCGGCCTTCTGCGCCTTGGTCTCCTTCACCGTGATTCCTTCAGGATGACTGGCCTGCGTCATGTCACTTCCCTTCTCTTATGTCTGGGGTACAAAAGAAAACCCCCAACTGCAGAGTCGCTGCGGTTGGGGCTTCGGAGTCGCTTGGAGTGATGTGGTTAGATCACTAGCTCATCGACAGGCACCCACGCAGCCACGTGCGCAACAACAGTTGCAGCAACAGGCAGCGAGGATGTGGACGAGTGACACTACTTTTAGGCTAACGCTGTTGGCCTGTTACGTCAAATAAATAGACGCGCGGACTAGCCGGTTTGCGCACAAAGAGCACTCAGAACGGAGGCTGATCCTCATATGTTTACGCCTTGGCCCATCGGATTTGTAAGCAGTCCATATAAAGAAGGCAGCGATAAATCAAACGGACTTGGTGACAGGAACGATACAGAAGGTGTCATCACGGTTCTACCGGACTTTGAGCTAGGTCTCGCGGACATCGACGGCTTCTCGCACCTGATCGTTCTGTGGGAGTTCGACCGGTCGCAGCATTTCGAACTGCTCGGCATGCCACCCGCGGACAACCGCCCTCATGGAGTCTTCGCCACGCGATCGCCCCTACGCCCCAATCCCATTGGCCTTACCGTCGTCGAATTGCTGCGTCGCGATGGTGCGGAGCTGCGCGTGCGTGGCGTCGACATGCTGGACGGCACCCCGATCCTCGATATCAAGCCCTATCTCTCAAGCGTCCCGGAAGCATCGCTTCGGCGCGGCTGGCTTGCGGAAGCTGAGGCGCGCGCGAATGGACGCCGCCGTCTCCTGAGCGCGGCGGCTTTCAACGCCGTGTCTCACCGGGACTTTTTGATTGTTGAGATTCCAACCCCTCACCTCTATCGCCGAGATTCGGGTGCCACCGTGCGACGAGGGGTGAACCGTCAGCGTTTTGGTCTCGCCAGGCAGGAGAGATACATAGTTATCCGACCAGAATGCCGGCTCTACCGGCGCCGCATGTTCATCGAGAGCACGCAGCGCGATTTGAAACGCCAGCGTCTGCGAGTCGTTACGCAGACGAACGGTTGTGCGCCCATCGGCATCCGTCTTCACTGTCTCAACTGCTACGTGTGCCTGCGGCGAGTGCTCCCAACGCCCTGAGATCCGGCTCCTGCAATGCCGGCGTATAGCGGTAATCGTCGTGATTCCAGTCAAACTCCGCCAGCTTCGCGGGAACCCAGTAAAAATTCTCGCTGACCTCTCGCCCGGTTCCGTCAGTCAGTGCCAGCCGTACAAAATGAAGGTTGCCATCGTTCGTCAGCAACTCTGCGGGAATGCTGAAAGCACGATCTGAGCTGTCAGCATTTGCATCGATCGCGATGTCGTGTTCGTAGACGGGATGGAGTTGCAGATCGTACACCGCAGCCTTGACATGAAGTCCCGGTACAGCTTGATAGGTGCTGTTCACCACCACAACACTGTGGTCGTCATAAGAATATTGCACATGCAGCGGCTCACAGGCCTTTCGCGCACCGTAGTAGCCTCCTCCCGCGTCCAGATAGTAATCGTAGAGGTGCCAGATCATGGACGGCCACGCGTTGTTCAACATCCATTGCACAACTCCCGTGGAGGTGTACTTGTTGCGCCCATACGCCTCGAACATCGCGCGTTCCCCGTCATACGCCATCGCCTGCGCGCTGCGCTCGTATTCCCCCAGAGACTGCGGCTTGCCGTAGCTCTGCTCCATGGCGGTATCGAAGATCGAGGTATTGCCAAATCCACCACTGCCACTGTGGTAATGCCAGTCATCGCTGGTTGGCCAAAGACTCGCCGCGGGAAGAAATCGCCGCAGACTGGATTCCGTTGGAATGGCGGGTCCCGGGCTGGTCTCTGTATTAAATCCCCAGGCGCCGCCCACCTTCCCCGGATCCGTGAGCCAATAGGAAGGCGCAACATAGTCGTAAGGACCGGTCATCTTTACGCCGCTCTTCCCGCTCACCGTGGTCTCGCGGGCGGAGGCTGAGGAAAGTGTGGGATTCGGCCAGTGCATGTCTCGTTCGATATCGAGATATATCTGCTCCACCTTCGGCGGCGGGGGGTTGTCACTCCCGTTCAGCCACACCAGCAGGCTGGGGTGATTGCGGATGCGCAGCATCTGCGCGCGCAGTGAGGCTGCCGCAACATCGTAGTTCTCTGGCGTCCACTTCGCCCACTGTTCCCATATGTCGCAGCAGCACCAGCCCGCGATCACGAGGACGCCCTGCTCATCGGCCAGCCGATAAAATTCATCCGTCTCCAGCTTGCCTTCCAGTCGAATTGCGTTCAGGTGCAGATCGCGCACCATCTCAAACTCCTGTTCCAACCGCTGCGGCTGCTCTCGCAGCAACATGTCGCCGGACCACCCTCCGCCGCGCACCAGGATAGGCTTCCCATTCACGTGAAAGAGGCGCGCACCTTTATCCGTCAGCTCGGAAGTGACCTCGCGAATACCCACCTGCGCGACTCTCTCGTCGGAGACCTTGCCACCCGTCCGGAAACTCATCCGAAGTGCTTCCAGATGCGGCTCGCCCAT
This sequence comes from uncultured Acidobacteriaceae bacterium, assembly GCA_963815025.1. Taxonomy (GTDB): domain Bacteria; phylum Acidobacteriota; class Terriglobia; order Terriglobales; family Acidobacteriaceae; genus KBS-83. Next base: position 2,080,971 of record CAWFFD010000004.1, read on the forward strand.
CTGGTACGGCCACCACAGTGGCGGATGCTCCACCCGTAGTTTTGGAAATTGCTCCGGCGCAAAGACCACCGTGCGCGTCTCGCCGGCGTCGAGCGTTACTGGTTGTTCGACTTTGACGCCAAGCAGTGTGATTGCCGCTGTGCCATCTACCTTTTGCGCACTCGCATTATGGATTTCCCCATACACCGTCAGCTCTGCAATGTCAGAAGAACTCGATAAATGTGTATCCACCATCGGCGATCGCACGCTCACTGGTCCGCTTGTGTACAGCGCGACATCGCCGGTCAGGCCCATGTCCTTGTCCGGCGGGCATGGGTTCCAATCCACCCAGTTGATGGCCAAGTCGTGTTCCGTCGGCGCGAAGGTCTCAACGGCGATCGCATTCTCCTGGCCCGGTTTCAGCAGCCGCGTCACGTCAAACTCATACGTACGATACGCGCCAGCGACCTCGGTCGATGCGGCCAGTTGCTGACCATTTATCCAGATATTCGCTCGATAGTTGATGCCGCCGAAACGCAGCCAGAGTGTTCTTCCCCGCGCCGTCACAGGCACCGCAAAGCGTGTGCGATACCACCAGGGGCACGCGTAGGGACTGTTCGGCGACATCGGCATCCTCGAGAAGACTTTGCCGATGGGATAGTCCGTCCCCGGAATCGCGCGAAGATTACGATCGAAATAAGGATCCTTGAACTGTCCTCCACTCACCTGTGCTGCAAGCACGGTCGAAGGCACAGAAGCCGCGGTCCAAGAGCTGGCGTCAGCGTGGTAGGAAGCGGCCGACAATTGTGCGCCGGTCGCGGAGAGATGACATCCGGAGGCGAGCGCCCATCCCTCATGCAACCGCAGCAAAGGTACCGCCCCACTGGCCTGCTGCGCGCGCGTGAGCGGAGCAGCCAAAGGAGTCAGGAGGCAAAGCACATAGGCAAACCGTCGAACAGCGTTAACCTTGCACGCTGCTCCGAGCCGCCGGCGCAGCCTTACCCAGCCGATGACTCCGCATTGACGCTTTCCTGCACCGCACGTGTGAAGTATGGAATGCAAAGGTTCAACCCCTCCCGCAAATGCACTTTGGGCTCCCAGCCTAGCACTGTACGGGCGAGGGTGATGTCCGGCCGTCGCCGGGCTGGATCGTCAACCGGCAATGGCAGCGACCGCAGCTTGCTTTGAGAACCAGTCACAGCGAGCACCTCGCGTGCGCATTCGGCAATCGTCCATTCCACCGGATTGCCGATGTTGACCGGCCCCTGCTCATCGCTGCTTGCCAGCCGCACGATTCCGTCGATCAGATCTGTCACGTAGCAGAAGGAGCGGGTCTGCGATCCGTCGCCATAAATGGTCAGGTCCTCGCCGCGCAAAGCCTGCATCAGAAAGTTCGAGATCACCCGGCCATCGTTCGGTTGCAGCCGCGGCCCATAGGTGTTGAAGATGCGCACGAGCGCGGGTATCTACGCCGCGATAGCGCTGGTAGGCCATCACGGTCGCTTCGGCAAAGCGCTTCGCCTCGTCGTATACGGAGCGCGGTCCGATCGGATTTACATGGCCCCAGTAGCTTTCCGCCTTGCGGATGCACCTCCGGATCGCCATAGCACTCGGAGGTGGATGCGTGCAGATAGCGGGCGTGATAGCGGCGCGCAATATCGAGCGTGTTGAAGACGCCATAAGCGCCCACGCGCAGCGTCTCCGGACCGAGCCTCATGTAGTCGGTCGGGCTCGCGGGTGATGCCATGTTGTAAATCGCATCCACCTGGCCCGGTTCAAACGGCTGGCAGATATCGCGTTCCAGTAACGAAAAGCGAGGCTCGCCCTGCAGATGCTCCAGATTCTCCAGCCGTCCTGTCGATAAATTGTCGACGCCAATGACGGTGTGCCCGTCGGCCAGCAGCACGTCGGTCAAATGCGAACCAAGAAAACCTGCCGCACCGGTAACCAGGATTCGCATTCTTCTTCAAAGGGCGTCGCTCCTCGAACGAGAGTCGCTGCAGATTTCCTCTTCCGTCACTGAACGCGCCGCGCTCCCGCCGCTTCTCGCGCCGGATGCATTGCCGGTCTGCCAACGCTCAGATACGTAAAGCCATGCTCGAGCATCTCCTTCGGATCGTACAGGTTCCTTCCGTCGATAACGATCGGGTAGCGCAGGGCAGCTCTGGAGCTTTTCCAGATCCAGTTCGCCGAACTGCGGCCAATCGCTGAGGATGAGCAGAGCATCGGCCCCAGCCGCCGCGGCATAAGGGTCATCGGCATACTGCATCGAGGGACCGGAGGGCAGCTCGAGCTTGGCCCGCTCTGTCGCGGCGGGGTCAAATGCCACGATGGTGCAGCCTTCTGACAGCAGCATGCGGATGATGTCGAATGCTGGCGATTCGCGCACATCGTCCGTACCGCCCTTGAAGGCCAGCCCAAACACTGCGAGCCGTTTTCCACGGAAGGTCCATAGCGCCGACCGTACTTTGTTGAAGAATCTCCGCTTCTGTTGCTCGTTGATCTTTTCTACTTCGGCCAGGATGCCGAAATCGACGCTCAACTGTTCCGCCACATAGCGGAAGGCGGCCACGTCCTTGGGAAAACAGGAGCCGCCATAGCCGATACCTGCCTTCAGGAACCGGCTGCCAATACGCTTATCCAGTCCCATGCCGCGGGACACCTCTTCCACATTTGCGTCCACCGCCTCGCACACATTCGCCACGGCGTTGATGAACGAAATCTTCATCGCAAGGAAGGCGTTCGACGCATGCTTGATCAACTCTGCCGCCTTGGTCGAGGTCAGCAGCAGCGGAGGGGGATCGGAAATGGTGCAATGTCCTTGGACCGCGTCCTTGCTGCGGTAGTACTCCCCCGACGTCAGTGGCGCATAAATGGCTTTCAGAACATCGGCGGCTGGTTCGCTGTCGGCGCCGACGACGATCCGGTCTGGATGAAGGAAATCCGATACCGCGGTGCCTTCGCGCAGAAATTCCGGATTGGAGGCCACATCGAAGTTTGTGCTCGAAGTCCCGTTGCGCTCCACGACGCGCCGGATCCATTCGTTCGTATAGACCGGGACCGTGCTCTTCTCGACAATCACCTTGTAACTGCCAATGGAACGTGCGATTTGCGTCGCCACCGCATCCACGTAGGAGAGGTCTGCATCCCCCGAGTCGGACTGCGGCGTACCCACGGCGATGAAAATGGCCTGCGCATGCTGCGCCGCCGAGGCCAGATCCGTGGTGAACTCCAGGCGCTTATTCCGGTGGCGCGCCAGAAGCTCGGGCAGGAAGTCTTCGTGGATCGGGACATCCCCTTCGCGCAGCATGGCAACTTTCTGCTCGTCGTTGTCCACGCAGACAACCGAATGGCCGATCTCTGCAAAACACACAGCAGCCACCAGACCAACATAGCCCGATCCGACCACAGCTATAGACACTGGCTTCAACGTAACGTCCACTTTCTGTGCCCTCATTTCGTTGCTGGCTCAAAGTATACCGTGGTGATTTCGCTCGTCCGCCGAATGAGAAGGGCGCCTCATCGCCGTTGCATTCGTGCCGCGGTAGCTGTTTCGCGATACAACACCTCGCATTGCTCGAACATTCGCTCCGCCGTGTAGGACGCCGCATTCCGCAAGCCATCGGTACGCAGCCGCGTCGTGTCCCGTAACCCCTCCGCGATCATTCGTGCCGCCGTTTCCGGCTGAGACGGATCGATCAGGATCGCGGCGCCTCCGGCTACATCATTCATCGGCGCCCGGTCCGTCGTCACAGCCGGACATCCGCACGCCTGCGCTTCCAGAATCGGCCAGCCGAAGCCCTCCTCCAGCGACGGAAAAAGCAGCGCGAGCGCGCAACTGTACAGTGCTTCCAATTGCTCGTTGCTCAGCCCCACGGCTTCCAGAAGCGCATCACCCAGCCGGTGCCTCTGCGCGATCGTCTGCAGCGCTGAGTTCATCGGGCCGCCGGCCATCACCAGCCTTGCCCCTGCATACTGCGGCAGCTTGCGCAGCTCAGCGAAGATCTCGATCGCCGCACCGCGGTTCTTGTACCAGTGATTGCCCCCGATATGAAAAAAGTATGGTTCACCCGGCCGCAGGCCAACGGAAGTCAACCACGGCAGACAAGTTTCAGCGCTCACCGGCTTGTACGGCCAGTGCAATGCGTTCGGAATGACATACAATCGATCCGCGGGTACTCCGAGATACTGTCTCAGGTCGTCGCGCGTCTTACCGGAGACACACACGATGGCCTTTGCCCTGCGCAAACCCCGTGCGATGAGCCGTTGGAACATGCGTCCGGTGACGCTGACTGGGTTCTCCGGATAATGTCCCATCCCACTGCGGATGGCAAGGATGTCATGGCAGGTGATGACATGGGCCGAGTGCGCGAGTGCGGGCACATACATCGCATTCGAGTGATCGCACAGATGAACAATCTCTGCGCTAGCGGCGGCGCGCCGCAGTTCACTCCGGAAAAGGACAAACTTGTCTGCATAGCCTAACCACTTAGAGAGTGGCGAACTCTCAGCTACCCGCTGCCCCAGCACCGCCGGCGGTTGCAAAAGGCGGACTTCATGCCCGCGGGCACGCATGCCCCGCTTCCAGCATGGAAGCGTAAAACTGCATACTGTCCTGGCGATCCGGCAGATAGTTGCCCACCAGCAATACCTTCATCGCTCGGTCACCAGGCAGATCGAATTGCAGTCAGACAAAGTCACCACCGCAGCGGACTCGACGCTTTGATGACTTTCGCGTGGAGTTCCGGTGTTCATGCTTCACGGTATCCTGTACGTCCCACAGACTTACTTAAATGATCGCTGCCGGCGAGGATGCTGCCTCTTTGAGAATCTGTAATAAATAGGTTCCGTAACCGCTTTTCATCAGCGGGACCGCCAGATCAGTAAGTTGTGCCGCAGAGATGTATCCCATGCGGTAGGCGACCTCCTCAGGACACGCAATCTTGAGGCCCTGCCGCTTCTCGAGTGTCGCGATGAACATCGATGCGTCCAGCATCGAATCATGCGTACCCGTGTCCAGCCACGCCATGCCGCGGCCAAAACACCGCACCCTGAGCTTGCCCTTCTCCAGGTAGAGACGGTTCAGGTCCGTGATCTCGAGCTCACCCCGCCCCGATGGCTTCAGCGTCTTCGCATGCTCAACAACCTTGCCGTCATAAAAGTACAATCCCGTAACCGCGTAGCGGGAGCGTGGCTTCTCCGGCTTCTCTTCCAGGCTCATCGCGGTTCCCTGTGCGTCGAATTCGACCACCCCGTATGCCTCCGGGTTCTGCACCGGATAAGCGAACACCACCGCGCCGTCTGTCGTCTTTGCAGCATCCTGCACCAGGGTTGCCAGGTCGTTGCCGTGAAAAATGTTATCGCCCAGTATCAGCGCACATGGTTCACCAGCGGCAAAAGCCTCGCCAATCAGAAACGCCTGCGCCAGCCCCTCTGGCCTCGCCTGCTCCGCATAGGAGATCGACAATCCCCATTGATGACCATCGCCCAACAGATCGCGGAAGCGAGGCAGATCGTGCGGGGTTGAGATCAACAGTATCTCGCGGATGCCGGCAAGCATCAGCGTGCTCAAGGGAAAATAGATCATCGGCTTGTCGTAGATCGGAACAAGCTGCTTCGAAACCGCAAGCGTCACCGGGTAGAGGCGCGTGCCGGACCCGCCGGCGAGAACGATGCCCTTCACTGTGCGCTTCCCGTCGCCGCCGTCTGCGTCTCCCGGCCGGCGTAGTTCCGGTCGATCCACTCTCGATACGCGCCGCTGGTGATGGCCTCGACCCACGGCATATTTTCCAGATACCAAGCAACCGTCTTGCGAATGCCGCTTGGAAAGCTCTCCTGTGGCTTCCATCCCAGCTCCGCAGTGAGTTTGCCGCAGTCGATGGCGTAACGCCGGTCGTGGCCTGGACGGTCCTTAACGTAAGTGACCAATTGACGCCGGGGAACTGCGCCAGGATGCAGTTCGTCTGGATGTAATTCGTCCAGGATGTCGCAGATCGTCTCTACCACAGCGATATTCGACATCTCGTTCAGCCCGCCAACGTTATATGTCTCGCCCGGCCTGCCCTTCGCCAGCACCGTCGCGATGGCAGAACAGTGGTCGCCCACGTACAGCCAGTCCCGCACGTTCAACCCGTCGCCATATACCGGCAGCGGCTTTCCGTTTATTGCGTTCAGTACCATCAGCGGTATCAGCTTCTCAGGGAACTGCAGCGGTCCGTAGTTGTTGGAACAATTCGTGGTCAGCGTGGGCAGACCGTAGGTGTGATGGTAGGCACGTACCAGGTGATCGCTGCCGGCCTTCGATGCCGAATACGGACTGTTCGGGCTATACGGGGTGTTTTCATGAAATGCCGGGTCCGCAGGGGCCAGGGACCCATAGACCTCATCGGTCGAGACGTGAAGGAAGCGAAATCCATCTCGCGCAGTCTCAGGCAGCGAGCGCCAATGTTCCAGCGCCGCATCCAGCAAGCGGAAGGTGCCGACGACATTCGTCATCACGAATGCCTCCGGCCCGAGAATCGACCGATCCACGTGACTCTCCGCCGCGAAATGCACGATAGCATCCGGCTGAAATTCAGCCATCAGCCGGCCAGTCAGTTCGCGATCTTCAATATCTCCGCGCACGAAGGTATAGCCCGAAGCCGTTTCCACCGGCGCCAGGCTCTGCAGATTGCCGGCATATGTCAATTTGTCCAGTACCAGCACCTGGTCCCCGGCGGCAATGCGCGCCATAACAAAATTGGCGCCGATGAATCCCGCCCCGCCCGTCACCAGAAGGCGGCTGCTCATGCCGAAATCCAATCTGCGTTACGACAATGGCTTACACCCATTCACGGCAACCTTTCATCTCGCTACACATAAACTTCTGCTTGAGCCAGCGGCTTGCCCGCCGAGTCCTTCGCCGACAAAATCGGCGTTCCTGCGTCCGGCCATTGAATCCCAATCGCTGGATCGTTCCACAAAATGCTGCGCTCCCCTTGCGGTGCATAAAAGTCAGTCGCCTTGTACAGCACCTCGGCAACCGGCGAAAGCACCAGGAACCCGTGGCCAAACCCCGCAGGTATCCAGAGCATCTGCTTATTCTCTTCGCTCAGCAGATGCCCCGTCCATTGACCGAAGGTAGAAGAGTTGCGTCGCAGATCGACGGCCACATCGAAAATCTCTCCTCGCACCGCCCGCACCAGCTTGCCCTGCGGCTGGATGAGCTGGTAGTGGACTCCGCGCAGAACGCCTCGCTCGGACCGCGAGTGGTTGTCCTGTACAAAAGCGTCTTGAATTCCCAGTTCTGCGAACGTCCGCTGGTTGTAGCTCTCCAGAAAAAACCCCCGGCCGTCTGCAAAAACCCGCGGCTCCAAGAGCTTCACTTCAGCCAGATTTGTCGTATGTATCTGCATCGATCTCCGGTCAGCTTGCAATCGCTCTTGCGGCCATCACAGCATCTAGTTGTTGCTCCCAGCCGGGCAGGCGAAAGCCGAAATTCCCGGCAAACTTGTCATTTGAAAGTATGGAGTTCGCCGGCCGGACTGCCGGTGTCGGATAGTCGGCTGTACCCACGGGTATGAGCGAGGGCACAGGTCCGGCCGCCCTCGCAAAGATTGCCTCAGCAAACCTGTACCAGGTCGTCGCACCGGCCGCCGTCATATGGCACACGCCGTTCACCCAGCGCCCGGTGTCGGCATAGTTCAGAATCCGGACGGTGGCCTCCGCGATCGCGTTCGCCGATGTCGGCGCTCCATGCTGGTCGACAACGATGCGAAGTTCGGGCCGCTCTGTGCGCAAACGAAGCATCGTCTTCAGGAAATTCGCTCCGTAATTGCTGTATACCCAACTCGTACGGAGAATGAGAAATTCGCACCCTGTTTCGGCGATAATCTGTTCTCCCGCCAGCTTGGATGCGCCGTAGATATTCAGAGGACCTGTCGGGTCCTCTTCTACGTAAGGCATTGTCTTGCTTCCATCGAAAACATAATCGGTCGAGTAGTGCACCAGTCTTGCGCCGAGCGCCGCAGCTTCGGCCGCCATCACCGCCGGCGCGGTTGCATTCACGCTGAAACAAGTCTCGCGATCGCTCTCCGCCTTGTCCACGGCGGTATACGCGGCAGCATTCACGATGACGTTGGGCCGAACGCGTCTCACCAGCATGCGCACGCTATTCGCATCCGTAAGATCGCAGTCTCGCCGCGTCACCACGTGAAGTCGGCCGGCAAATGGCACGCAGGCCTGCAGCGCGTGACCCACCTGCCCATTACCGCCAAAGAGAAGTACATGCATGTTGTCCCGAAATGTGTCGATGGAGAAAGCAGACTCGGATCGTATCTCTCACCAACCCCTTAATTTGCCGTGGGTGTGGCAAGCCGATAGATACCGTATGTTGTCGCTGAGCCGATTGCTCCACTGATCACTTGCTGGCTGTACTCCTTGATAACGCTCGTTGGCACAAATAAAATGTCGCCGTCAGTGAGCAGCATGTCCGGACCTCCGCCGTACAAAACCTTTTGCAGATTTACTGTCAGCTCTTCTCTGCCCGTTGCAGAGCGGCGAATCAAGCGCGACTGGCTCGCTTTCGCGGTTCGCGTCAGGCCGCCCGCAAGGGCGACCGCCTCCAGAAGCGTAAGCCGGTTGTTATGCTCCACCTGGTATCCTCCTGGACGCGTCAGCTCTCCCACCACATAAATCACGCCCGAGCGAGCAACGAATATGCTGTCCCCGGGCAGAATTTCCATGCGCCCTTCTTCGATCGATTCCGGTGTCTGCGCGCCGACATTGAGTGTGACGTGGATGATTTCCTTGGGAGTCGCAGAGTGAACAATGCTCACCGTGCGGGAAGCGCTATCGCTGAGCCCGCCGGCCATCGCCAGCGTATCGGTCAGCGTACGCGGAGCCGCAATCGAATACACCCCGGGTGCGCGAACCTCGCCGGTGATGGTGATGGTGCGCCGGTTGAACTCCGCAACGAAAACCGTCACCTCAGGGTCGACCAGGAGCTTTGCATCCTTGTAGCGTTGACTGACCGCGTCTGTAATTTCGCTGATCGTGAGACCCGCAACGTGCAGCACGCCTGCGAGAGGCAGCAGTATGTCGCCCTTCAGATTCACCCGAAATCGCCCGGAAAGCTCTGGAGTATCGAAGATCACGATGTCCAGCAGATCTCCGTCGGAAACCTGGGTTGTTGGGCTGCTCTGCGGAATATCGACTCCCGTCCCCATCAGCCCCACGCCCCCACTGTTCATTGGCGCAGTGCCGGGCACGTTCATCGGCATACTGGAGGACTGTCCGCCATTGCCATTACCGTTGGACTGGCCATTCGATTGGCCGTAGCCAGTGGATTGGCCGCCAGGGCCGTTCGTTCCATTCGACTGCGTGCTGCCATAGCTTCCCATTGGCTCTGGCGAGACCTGCTGGCCCATAGTCTGCCCTTGGAGCAAGGGAGCGCTCAGGCATGCCAGTCCAAACACCACAGCGGCATGCCGGAAGAGTTGACGCAGCAATTTACTTAACCTCTTCTTCATGCACCGTTTCGCTCGTGTACCCATAGCCGTAGGTATACGGTCCGGAGTAGTCGTAGTAGCTGTCTTTGCGCATATCGATATCGTTCACCACCGCGCCCAGCAGATGAGCATTCACGCGCCGTAGCATCTCACGTGTCCGCATCAGCGCTTTCTTGCGGGTCACTCCGGCACGAACCACCAACAGTACGGAGTCCGCTCGTGCCGCCGGCGCCAATGAATCGGAAACAGCCAGGATTGGCGCCGTGTCGATAATGACGCGATCGTATTGCTCGGACCACTGCCGCATCATCTCCGCCATGCGGTGCGACGCTAGCAGTTCCGCGGGATTCGGCGGCACCGCCCCCGCTGGCAGATACGCAAGGCTGGGCACTTGGGTTACCGGATGCAGGATTACCGACTCATCGGTTTGCCGGCTCAGGAGATTGGTGAGGCCTTGCGCCGGACGGCGGAGCCCGAAAAGCAAATGCAGTGTGCTACGCCTCAGATCCGCATCCACAATCAGCACTCGCTCGCCCCGCTGCGCCAGCATCACCGCAATGTTTGCCGAGAGCGTCGACTTGCCTTCCGACATGAAGGCGCTCGTAATCACCAGCGTTCGCAGCGGGTTGTCGATGGCGCTCAACAGGATCGAGGAGCGCAGCGCGCGGTAGGCCTCAGCGGTGGGTGAAGCAGGAGCAGTGATGGAGATGAGCCGACGGCGCTCACCCGGCTCTTCGCCCACATCCTCAGGCCTGCTCCCTTTCCCGGAACTCTGAAAGTGAGGAATAGCTCCGATCGAAAGCAAACCGGAGAACAACTCTACATCGTCGGTTGTGCGCAGCGTGTCGTCGAGCGAGTCGAGAATGAAGGCTCCCAAAACACCCAGCAGAAGTCCCAACGCCCCGGCAATCATGACATTGGTACGCACATCGGGGGATACCGGGCCCAACGGAAGCAGCGCCTCGTCAATCACTGTTACAGATGCCGTATTCAATCCTGCGGCGAGATTAGATTCCTTCAGCTTCAATTGCAGTTGATCGTAGAGCTCACGGCTGGACTCCGCGTCCTGGCGCAGCCGCGCATACTGCGCCGCGCTCTCATTCAGCTTATAAGCCGCATCCTGCTCTGCTTATCGAGCTGCGTTTGCATCAGGTTCAGCGTATGGGTGGAGTTGTTGTACTCCTCGCGAATGCGCTGCTGCACGTTGCGCATCTCGATATCGATCTGATTCTGCACCTTGGCAATCTGGTTGTGCAGTTCGCGAACCCGCGGAAAATTCGACCCATATCGCGTCGTCAGCTGGCTATATTGTGCCGTCAGGCTCAGTAGTTCCGCGCGCAGTGTCATGAGCGTAGAACTGGGCGCAACGCTCGCAACCAGATCCGGATCGTTCGATTCGGCAAGCCGCAGCTTGGCCTCGCGCACGATGCGGTCCGCCTGTGCACTCGCCACCTGCTCGTTATTGATGCGCAGCCGATCGAGTTCCAGGCTGTCCGTCTGCCCTCCGTTGGGGCCAGAGGCAGGTCCTATCTCAATCAGATTGTGCTCTCTCTGATATTGCCCCAGGCGCGCCTGCGCATCGTTCGCCTGTTGTTTCAGCCCTTCCATCTCGGTCGCCAGCCATCGCGTCACACGACCCGTACCTTCCATGTGATCGTCAAGGTTCCGCTTTAGGTAGACCTCAACGATGGTGTTGGGCACATCCTTCGCCACCTGAGGACGAGGATCGCGATAGTCAATCGCGATGATGTCGGTCCCGGTAACCGCTGTGACGCGGAGCGAACCACGCACGGAGCCGATCATCATCTGCAGTTGCGCCGGCGGAAAGGCCTCGACGCCCGCATCGGGCGGCATATGGTCAAAGGCGGTTGGAAAGGGACCGCGGTGCTGCAGGGCAAGCTCCTTAATGGTGTAGAACACCACCAGATTGCTCTGCATGCGCGCAACTTCCGTCGGTATGCGGACATCCTCGGAGGAGAGGCTCTCCTGGATCAGGTCGCTGAGACCCATGTTGGTCTGTGACGGATTCAAGTCGATAGTCGCCGTGCCTTCAAACAACGGAACACGGGTCTTCGAATACATGTATCCCAGCAAAACGCAGACCAGCAGACTGGCCAGGATCAGCCATTTCCACTTGAGCAGGATGCGGCCGATATCAGATAGCGATAGTCCGTCCTTGGCCGAACTCGGGCCAAGGGGACCATCTGTCTCTACTGTGATCGGCGCTACTTGATGCGGTGCATCCACCATCTGCGGCGTCTCTCCGGCGTCCCTTCAACTCTTCGCCGGGCGCGCCCGGGTTTCACTTCGGCCTGCTTCGCTCCCGCATGCTAGGTAAAGTCGTGGAACTCGAGGTCAGCGAGTCGTTGCAGGCTTAGAGCAGTGGCCCGATGCAGGAGCTCTAACTCAACGCGGCATGGCCTTACTCACTTAAAAAGACCACCAGAACCATCCCCTTACCTCGACGTACACAGGAAAGATGCTTGCCAGTGCCTCCGATACTACCTCAGCGACCATAGCCACCCCAAGAGACTTTATGCACCACAAAAGGGGCAGAGACAGCGCATGGCTTTTAGGACCGTTTGAGGGAATTGTCCCCGGCATCGCCAAGCAGTCCGCGGGCCTGTTCCCGCGTCTTCAACACGATGAAATACTCGTAGATCGACTGCAACACGGAGTACGTCAGACCCGCATGCCCATCCAGAAAGCCGAGCTTCACAAAATAAAGCAGCAGGAACTTCGCAAAGGGTCTTCCCGGGAGCCGGTAAAAGATCTCCTTCTGGTGATACCGACGCCGGTGAAAGTCCTTCTCGAACAATGCCGCCGTCACGGAAGCCTTGGGCGCGCCCCTGCGATTCGCTAGGATCTGCTGCGCCTCCAATGTGCTGTAAGAGTTATGTCGCGTGATCCACTGCGAGATGCCTTTTGAAAAGGGAAAGTGATCGAGGTAGCCGCTGACGTTGCCCACAGGTCCGTCCGGGAGGGATACCGGATTCACCAGCCGCTCGTAACGCATCTTTTCCGGACGAAACAGGCGCATGTAGAACGCGGATACCTGCACATGCCGGAGCCATGTGCCCATCAGAAAATCCCGCCGCTCGACCCGAAAAGCGACCAACTCGCCTGGCCTCTGCACTGCCGCAAGCATCGACTCGCGCAGCGCCGGCGTTACGCGCTCGTCGGCATCGATGTAGAAGATCCACGGATTCCGGAACCGCAGGTTTGCGAGCGCCCAATTCTGGTGCGCGGCCCAGTTGTCGAAGACGCGTTGTGTCACCTCTGCGCCATGCTCCCGGGCAATTTCAACCGTACGATCCGTACTCATCGAATCGAGCACCTGCACATCGTCCGACCATGAGACGGAGGCCAGGCATCCCGGCAGGTCCTGTTCCTCGTTCTTCGTCAGAACTAGAACGGAGATCACGCGCCCGCCACTTCGTGTCGCACACGCTCCTTGACCTTTACCGCCGGCACGCCTGCATACACAGTCCACGGGTCCAGATCGTGCGTGGCCACGGATCCCAGCCCAAGGACTGCCCCTTCGCCCACATTCGCGCCTGGAGCAAGGGAAGCACGCGCGCAGATCCAGCTGTAGGCTCCCACCTGCATCGCGAAGGCGATCAATGGAAAATCCGGATCGTCGTAGTCATGCGTCGCGCCGCACAGATAGCTGTCCTGCGAGAGAATCGCGTGCGAGCCGAATGTCATCGGGGCGGGATTGTAGATCTCCGCGCCGTCGGCGGCCGTCACCTGGTCGTCGCAAATCAGATTCCACGGTGCCCATATCTTCGATTTCGGATAGAAGTGGCAGTTCGCCCCCACCCTCGCGCCAAAGGTGCGCAGCAGGATTGCGCGCCAGCCGTGAAGCGGCCGTGGCGATGGTCTGTACAGCAGTGTCCAGACGACACTCCACACCAACCGCTTCATGCGAAGACGCAGCGGGAATGCCGGCCGCAAATAGGCATCCGCATTGCCCGTGGTGATCGTTTCCGCAGCGTTGTATTGTGCCTTACGCGCCATCGAGCCTCATCATAGCGGCGCCTGTGCAGAGGTTTCTCCGCTATTGCGAGCGTCGAATCCCGGTACGCAACAGGCAAGCGCCTGCCGCAGACCGGCAATGTCCTGCTCAAAACTGAACCGGCCGATATGTGTCCTCGCCGCAGCGCCCATTCTTGCCGCCCTCTCAGGAGAATCCAGCACACGCTGGATCGCCGCTGTCAGCGCTGCCACGTCACCCACCGGAAAAACGGCGCCGGTCTCTCCCTCGCGCACCAGATCCTGCTGGCAACCGACGTCGTCCGAGACGACGGTGGGCCGGCCGGAGTTCATCACCTCGTTCACCACGAGGCCCCAGGGCTCGTGCTGCGAAGGCAGGACAAATACGTGGCACAGATCGAAGAATCGCGGTAATTGCGTCTGGTTGCGGAAGCCCAGAAAGCGTATATCGGCATCGCCCGCCGCCTGCTGCTCCAGGCGCTGCCGCTCCTCGCCGTCGCCCACAATTAGCAGATAGGGCCGTGGCTGCCGCAGCAAGCTATGCGCAGCCACCAGGTCCGTACAGCGTTTCCGGTCCTGCAGCTTGGAGGCGAACAAGATGATAGGCCGGCCCGGGTCGAGCCCCAGTTCCGCCCGAAACACGTCGCGGCTGGGGGCTGCCTCGGCTGCTCGCTGCTGAAAGAAGTCGTTGTCCACCGCGTAAGGCATGCGAAAGATCGGCGTCGCGTCACCGAAATAATGTCGCCAGTAGCGCGCGTTTGCCTCCCCGATAGCCAGCACGGCGCTCACCTGCGATTTCAGGATGCGGAAAAAGCCTTCCTTGGCCAGCAGCTTCGCCCGGCTGCGGGCCCGGTCGTGGAGCGTCGACTCAGCGCGCAACAGCACTGGAATGTGGAGCATCGCGGCACTTGCGATGACGCGCAGGCTGTTCACGGTACTGTAGCCATGACTCCATACGGCGTCGAACTGACCTCGCTCGAGCCGTTCGAAGATTCCGTGATTCAGGGGCCGCCAAAAGCCGGGCTCCTTGCCCGCATCCCGCCAGCGCGGCAAAAACGACGAGCGGTAGCCCTCCAGCAGCGGGACGTCCCATTCCACATTGACGCCGAAGCCTTCGTCTACATAGCCGCGAACCGTGTGGTCGCTCGAAAAGAAGACCTCAAGATCGATATCCGGTTCCCTGGCGATCCGCCGCAGGAGCGGCGCCTGGTATTGAATGGGATGGCTGACGAAGTAGGCCAGGCGCAGTGGTCTTCCCCGTGTGAACATGTGTATCTTTCTGCCAAGTATCAGACTACGAAACGCCAGCAGCCCTGCGGAACCTGAGAGTTACGGATATCGAACCGTCCGGCAGAACCGATCCTACCATTCGATCTGCATCCCTCTTTCGTACATAGTTTGTGTTACAGCCGCGCCAGGAGTGTGGTTTCATCGTATGGTGACAAGGGCACGTGGAGTCTCGGCTTAGGCTAGGCAACAAGTTTCACTATAGAATGCAGGCAAACCGTGACTGACTCGATTGACACCCCTCCCGACGGCTTGGAGCACCTCGCGCAGATCGAGGAGCCCACCAATTACGGGCACGTGGCCCTGCGGGTCTTGGTCGCCGTTGTCATCTCGTCGCTCGTCGTTCTTGCTTGGGTGCGCTTTGGACGTAAAACGCCCGTGGCGACAGGCGAGATTGCGCGTGTCGCCATCTATCCCGTACAGGCAAAGATCACGGGAGGCGCCGCCGGCAACGCCGGCGAGCAAGGCCAGGACGAGATCATCAATCAGTTGCTAGTTTTCGCGCACGTGCGGCTAAACAATCCGAATAAGGCACCCATCACCGTTGTCGACGACTGGGCCGTCATCACTATGCCGGATGGCAATACCGAACGCAGTCTGGGAGCCAGCCAGGTGTCCTTCGATAAGGTCTTTCAAGCCTATCCGCAGCTCGCCCCGCTCCGCATGGATCCGCTTCGCCGCGATGCCCAGATTCAGCCCGGCCAGTCGGTGGATGGGCTGGTTGTCTTCAGCTACCAGCTCTCAAAAGAGCAGTGGGAAAAGCGAAAATCGATGCAGGTCACCATCACCTTCAACGGGGCAAAGGATGTCACTCTGTTCGCACCTTTGGGCTGAGATGTCGTAGCTACTGCATGGCGCGCACGTAGCCGTATACCTGTTGACCGGCAATGCTCAGGATCACCAATCCGTACCGGCGGTGGGTTGCAGTGTCGGCGAAGGCAAGAGGAACATTCACTTCTCCGCGCAGCTGATAACTGGACCCTCCCTCAGCGACCACCAGGGCGTAGCTCCCGCTGCTCTGATCCGGATGCTGCACAGAAAGCCTCACAGCGCGCGTTGCCTGTGTCGGCACACCCGCGCGCGCATGGAATTCTCTGAGCTGCACTGCGCTATGCCGCTGCAAACCTTCAACGGTTTCAATGTTCTGGGCGAGCAAGTTGGCGTAGGAACCGATTCCCGCGTCATATTGCGTCCCGTTGGACACGGTCAGAGCGGGGCTGCTGCTGTTGTTGTTCGCGGTGGAAGGCGCCGGCGGCTGCACAGCCGTGCGCGAAGTCGTACCCGAACTCATTCCTGGATGCGCCGCTCCCGTAGCCGGGACGGGCTGCTGGTATGCCCCGGGGGTAAACGGTGGGTGGTAAGCACTGGCATTCGGAGCCGGCCGGCTGCCGGCCGCATTGGCGCCCGTGTTCTGCGATTGAGCGAGCGTCGGATATGGCGGAACGATCTCGGGTGGGCGATCGTAAAAACCCTTTTGCGGCGTGGAAGATCGCCGCTGTCCATGCATCGGAGACTGCATGGGCGGCGGAACAGAGACGCCTTGCAGCCTCTCTGACCGGTTGGGCCTGTGGGCCGGTGATCCCGCCTGTCCGGACTGGGCTGGGTGTTCTTCCTGCGCAGTCTTCGGCTGCGGCAAGAAGGCGCCATTCTGCGGCGCGCTGGTTGCATCCGCAGGCGGCTTCACATTCCTCTCGGCCAGCGCATCCGCCAACTTCCGGTTCTGCTCCTGAAGCGCGATCATCGCTGCATCCGGCTGCTTCGCGCGCGTTGGTATCCAGCCCCTCCACCAGAGCGCTCCCACAACCAGCGCAACACCGAAGGCCAGCACCCCAAGAGTCAGGAACGGAGAGCGGGGTTCGCGTTCCAGGTCCGCAGTCAGCAGCCTCGACGAGAAGCCTTGCTGCTGGGGCACCCGTTCCAGATGGATCCGGTCGCCGCGTCCCGACTTCAATCGGCCCGGCTCGCGAAATTCCTCCCATCGTCCTAACGGAGCAACCGCTTCCTTTGGTCCTTCCCGTACTTCCTCTTCTTCCTTTGGCGCCTTTGGCATGGCAGCGGCCGGCGAAGTTGCTCCGAGATATTTGTCGGGCACTTCCGTCGCCTGCTGCGCTCGCGCGGCGGGCTCTGCCTCAACCGGATTGAGCTCGATCCGATGCACCTCTACGGGCGCGCGCGCCTCCACCGGATACTGCTCGTGCGGGCGTAATTCCGGTACACCACCCACCGGAGCGACCGCATCAGTGGTCTCTTCCTTTCCTTCCTTTGCTTCCTCTTTTTCCTTTGGCGTCGCAGGTTCTGGTACTTGAGGCTCGGCAGGCGAATGCGTTTGCGGCGCTTCTGCTTCCGGCAGGCGGTCGACCGGCTTCGAGGCGATCGGCTTCCGTTCGAGCCGATATACCTCGACTCGAAATGGCTCTTCAGCCTCCACCGAGTGCTGCTCGTCTCCAAGTATCTCCGAAGGTGTCTCCCCAGCCCTCTCGACCGGCGGCGGCGCCGGTGGACGAGCACCTAGTTGTCGCATGCGTACATGCCCCCTTGTAGCTTGGATGAACTGGCTGAGTTACCCAGTTGGAAGGACACGGTTCCGACCAGGATGTCCGGCGGCAAGGTGCAAATACCGGCCCCGAACTCCTCAATCTTGCCGCGTTTCCAGATTTGATTACTGAAAGATTAACTCACTTCTATCCGGCTACAATCGAACCCATGCACCGGGCCAGACATGTCGCGATTGCCGGCGGGGGCGTGATTGGCTTGGCTTGTGCCCTTGCTCTGCGGGGACGGGGCATGCAGGTCACAGTGCTGGAAGCCGGAGAGGCAGTCAAGGAAGCCTCCTGGGCTGCGGGCGGCATGTTAGCTGTCGAAGACCCCGAAAACCCCCTGTCGCTATTGCCATTTTCTCGCTTCAGTCGAGTTCTTTACAGTCAGTTTCTGCAAGTAGTAGAGGAACTTTCTGGGCAGCACGTCTTGCTCCGTACGCAGCAGACCGTGCAGGTTGTCGATGCGGTGCACGCTTCTTCCGCAGGCGTACGGCTGTCGCCGGACGAAGCACGCAGTCTGGTCCCCGGTCTTCAGGTAACACATCACAACTACCTGCTGCTGGAGGAGGCCAGTCTCGACCCTCGCGAACTGTGCACGGCCCTGCGCTCCGCCGTGGTCGCCGCTGGCGTCGCACTCCACGAGCAGGAACGCGTTCTTTCAGTCGACAGCGAGGGCAAAGACGTCCTGCTGAGCACCGCTCGTCGCGCGATGGGCGCCAACGCTTTCGTGAACTGCTGCGGCTCTTGGGCCGCTTCGCTAAACGCATCGGCTGAAATCACTCCGTGCAAGGGACAGATGCTGGTCGTCGCGCAGCCTGAGGGGCCGCGACTCACGCGCGTCTTGCGTTCCCCGGATGTATATCTGATTCCGCGCGGCGACGGCCGGATTGTGATTGGGGCAACCATTGAGCAGGCCGGCTATTCCCGGCAGGTAGACCCCACTGCCCTGTCGCTGCTGCGCCAGCGCGCCGCCGCCCTGTGGCCGCCGGCCGCAGAGGCGCCGGAGTTGGAAAGCTGGGCTGGTTTGCGTCCGGCCTCCGCCGATGGCCTGCCTAGTATCGGCAGATGTGAGCGCACCGAAAACCCGGGTGGCGAGGCACAATTTATAGCCGCAGGCCATTACCGGAACGGCATCCTGCTCGCTCCCGGTACCGCCCACGCGATCGCTGACCTCGTCTCGGGCGTCGCGCCTGCAGTCGACCTTGCGCCATTTGCGCCACTTCGCGCGTCTCTTACTGCATCATGTGACAAGCACTTTGCCGCTGCGCTATAACGGATAGTTCCGCACTCGGGCCGCAATCCTCATCACGACCGGCGCTGAGCATCTCACACGCACGAAACGCCGGTTGAAGGCGAAGGAGACAGACGGATGGCGACTGCTGTTGCTTCGAAAGGCCTGGAGGGCATTGTAGCCACCACCTCCAGCATCTGCTGGATTGATGGCGATGCCGGAGTCCTCGCCTACCGTGGCATCGACATCCACACCCTGGCCGAGCAGTCCAATTTCGAAGAGACCACCTACCTGCTGTGGAACGGCCGCCTGCCCAAAGCCGCTGAACTGGAAACCTTTCGCAGGGATCTGGCAAAGGCGCGGGTGCTCGACCCTAAGATCGTCGAGCTGCTGCGCTCCTTTCCCAAAGACGTAACGCCGATGGAGGTCCTGCGCACCGCCGTCTCCGCGCTCAGTTGCTACGACCCGGACGAACGCGACAACTCGCACGGTGCGAATGTTCGTAAGAGCTTCCGCCTGACCTCCCAAATCGCCATGCTGGTTGCCTTGTATGACCGCATTCGCAAGGGCAAGCCGCTGGTCGAGGCCGATCCGTCGCTCTCCCACGCCGGCAACTTCCTCTGGATGCTCAACGGCGAAAAGCCCTCCGAGACCGCGACCCGTACCATGGACATCGCACTCATCCTGCATGCGGACCATGAGTTGAACGCGTCCACCTTTGCCGCGCGCGTCATCGCCGCCACGCTCTCCGACATTCATTCCGCCATCACCGGCGCCATCGGCGCGCTGAAGGGCCCGCTGCACGGTGGCGCGAATGAGGCGGTGATGCACATGCTCTTCGAGATCGACAAGGCCGACGAAGATCCGGTCGAGCACGTGAAAGCCATGCTGGCGGAGAAGAAGAAGGTCTCCGGTTTCGGCCATCGCGTGTATCACACGGAAGACCCACGCGCGACGCATCTGCGGAAGATGAGCGAAGCGCTGGGCAGATCGGCGAAAAATACCAAATGGTTCGACATGTCTCGCGCCATCGAGACCTACATCAACTCGGAAAAGAAGCTGAACGCGAATGTCGATT
This sequence comes from uncultured Acidobacteriaceae bacterium, assembly GCA_963815025.1. GTDB lineage: Bacteria > Acidobacteriota > Terriglobia > Terriglobales > Acidobacteriaceae > KBS-83. The sequence continues at coordinate 2,100,567 of CAWFFD010000004.1, forward strand.
TCTACTCCGCTTCGACTTACACCACGCTCGGCATCGACATCGATCTGTTCACGCCCATCTTCGCCGTCAGCCGCATCGCCGGCTGGGCCGCGCATGTGATCGAACAGCACGACGACAACCGGCTCATCCGCCCCCGCGCCGACTACATCGGGCCAGAGTACCCGGCCGAATACACACCGATCGAAAAGCGATAACCGGATAATCGCAGGTGTAATGACAAAGGCGCAGCGGAAGCTGCGCCTTTCATTCATGTATGACTTCCGCTTTATTTCTTGGGTTGGCTGGCCGGCGGCACGATGCCGTTCATACGCAGATATTCCACCATCTGGCCGTAATGATCCATGGAGTGCGCCAGGCATATCGTCGCCCATCCGGCACGGGTCATCTTCATCTGTCCTGAGCCAACTTCCACGAAGGCATTTTGCGGCGTGATGGTGTCGATGCCCTTCTGCGCGAAGGCGAAGGAATCCTTCAGCGCCTGCACCAGCTCGTCTTTGCTCTTGAGGCTCTTCAGATGATCGTCCGAAGGTGCACCGCTCAGACCGAAGCCGGAGAAGAAAAAGTAATTCGCTTCCGCAACGTGCTGCACCTCGGAGCCGAAGGTGCGCACGCCGGTGAAATTCCCGGCCGTCGGAGCGAAGTCGTATTTGTCCGCCGGCATCGCTTCAGCGGCGCCGATGACCTCCGCGGACATCATCTTCAACAACTGGCTGTAGGTGGCCGACGGCGCCTTCGCGTCAGTCGATACGGCCGCTTTCGCTTTTGCGGCCATCTGAGCGTGTCCTATCGTCTGCGCCATCAAACCGCCAGCCAGCATCGCCGCCGCCATTCCAAACCCTCGGATCGTTTTACATCTCATTCAAAAAGCCTCCCGTGCTCTTGGCACCGCCTGAAGCCTAGCAGAACAACAGCAGCGCCTGCGACAGGAATGGTTTGGAGCCACGGAACGCTGATGCGGCCTGACCGGCGACGGTCGCGGGCCGCCTGCAGCGTAAACTGTAAGTTAGCCATGCACCGCGTCTACATGGATGCCAATGCCACCACACCTCTCGCTCCCGAGGTGTTCGCGGCCATGCGTCCGTGGTTCACGGAGCAGTTTGGGAATGCCTCCTCGATTCACTTCTACGGCCAGCGCGCCCGGGGTGCGGTCGAGCGCGCCCGCGAACAGGTGGCGGCCCTGCTGGGCTGCCGGCCGGCGGAGGTTGTGTTCACCAGCGGCGGCACGGAGGGCGACAATCTGGCGCTCACCGGCGTGCTGAAGCCGGGAGATCACCTGATCACCAGCTCCATCGAGCACCACGCCGTGCTTCATACGGCCGAACGCATGCGCGACCGCGGTATCGAGGTCACCTTTCTGCCTGTAAATGGCTCGGGCGTGGTCGAGCCGGAGGATGTCCGGCGCGCGGTGAGGCCAAATACCCGGCTGATCAGCATCATGATGGCCAACAATGAGATCGGAACGCTGCAGCCGGTGGCAGAAATCGGTGCCATCGCGCAGGAGGCCGACGTCTACTTCCACACCGATGCCGTCCAGGCGGTGGGCAAGGTGCCGATCGACGTGAAGGCCATCGGCTGCGATCTGCTGAGCATCTCCGGGCACAAGTTTCATGGGCCGCAGGGCACCGGCGCGCTCTATGTCCGGCGGGGCACTCATCCGGAGCCTCTGCTCTTCGGTGGCCCACAGGAGCGCCAGCGCCGCGCCGGGACGGAGAATCTGCCCGGCATCGTCGGGCTGGGCGATGCGGCGGAGCGCGCGCAGGCCTTTGTCGCTGGCGACGGCGGCGTGCGGCTTGGCGCGCTGCGTGACCGGTTGGAGCAGGGGATTCTTGCACGCGTGGACGAGGCCGGCGTGTACGGCGGCGGCGCGCCAAGAGTTCCGAACACGACGAACCTGTGGTTCGACCATCTGGAGGGAGAGGCGCTGGTGATTGCCCTCGACTTGAAGGGGCTCGCGGTCTCCGGCGGCTCGGCCTGCATGTCCGGAGCCACAGAGCCGTCGCACGTACTGACGGCGATGGGCGTGCTGCCCGGAGCGGGCGCGTGCCAGTCTGCGCTTCAGCCTGGACACGAATGCCACCGAGGCGGATGTCGACTTTGCTGTGCAGTTGGTGCCCGACGCAATTGCGCGTCTGCGCGAACTCTCGCCGGTGTATCGCAGCCCGGCCGCGGCTGTGACTCAGTGATGGATCTTGTGACCGATACAGTGACCAATTCGACGATACGGACTGATCTCCGCAACAGGGTCGCCCCGCGAACTATTGCGGTCGCTATGTCCGGCGGTGTCGACTCATCGACCGTAGCCGCCATGCTGCAGGCCGAGGGGCACACGCTCATCGGGCTCACCATGCAGCTCTGGAACCAGCGCCGTCTTGCCGGGCGCGAGGGCATGCCGGAAGAGGTGCAGGGACGCTGCTGCTCGGTAGACGATGTGTATGACGCCCGGCGCGTGGCCGAGCGGCTGGGTATTCCTTACTACCTCGTCAACCACCAGGAGCGCTTCGAGCGCGAGGTGGTGAAGCCGTTTGTGGCCGAGTACCTCGCCGGACGAACGCCGATTCCCTGCAGCCTGTGCAACAACCATCTCAAGTTCGATCAATTCCTGCTGACCGCGCGGCAGATCGGCGCGGAGTGCATCGCAACCGGACACTACGCCCGCAACGAGTACGACGAGGGCAGCGGACGCTGGCTGCTGAAGCGGCCTGCGGACGCGAGCAAGGACCAGACTTACTTCCTCTTCGGCCTGACGCAGGAGCAGCTTGCGCACACGCTCTTCCCGCTTGGCGGATACACCAAGCCGGAGGTGCGGGAGCAGGCGCGCGCCTATGACCTGGGCATTGCGACCAAGCCCGATTCGCAGGAGATCTGCTTCATCCCCGGCGGCGACTACAAGCGGTTCATCGACGCCTACCTCGACGAGCAAGGTGAGGCGATGCCGGACTCCAGCGGCGATCTCGTCACCACGGCAGGCACAGTGGCCGGACACCACGAGGGCATTCACCAGTTCACCGTCGGGCAGCGCAAGGGGCTCGGCGTCGCATCGCCTTCGCCGCTCTACGTGCTGTCGATCGATCCGGAGAGCCGCCAGGTCACGATTGGCAGCGAGAATGAACTGCTCAGCTCCACGCTCGTCGCGCGGCAGCTCAACTGGATCTCCGTTGCGGACCTTACCGAACCGATGCGGGTCAGCGTGAAGGTCCGCCATCGTCACGAGCCGGCGCCCGCGACGATCCGGAAGACCGGGGACGACGAGGTTACGGCTACGTTCGATGCGCCGGTACGCGCGGTGACGCCGGGGCAGGCTGCCGTCTTCTATCAGGACGATGTCGTGGTGGGCGGCGGGTGGATCGTAAGTGGCAAGTGATGGCTAGCGACTGATAAGCGCCACGGTCACCCCACCCCCTCCCCCCTCCCGTCCCGGGAGGCTGGCTTATAACCCTTTTCCCTACATCGACTTAGAGTCTCTCCCGGGGGCCAAAATCGTCATTCCAAAAGGCTTATCGCTTAATTCGTCCAAACAAAGGACTTAGGGAGCCGCGACAGCGAAAAAGCGAAGACCCGCGGAGTTGGTCCGCGGGTCTCTTTGTCACTCTATTTCCAGTGTAGCAATCTGCGCGGGGTAAAGTGGCAGGTTTCTGCGGGTCGTTTCCAAAATGGGCGCGAGATAAGTCTTAGTGCGGGCCGCCGTCAACGGAGTCATTTATCTGGCGTCCCGCTCATCTCATCTAAGTCCTCACAGACGAAGAGTCCTTACCAGACGAAGAGTCCTTACAGACGAAGCGGCGGAACGGCGACCATAGTTCTACATATGAAGGCAACGCTATGAAGAATCAAGGACGCAATCACGTCGACGGCAAGACAAGTGAGTCCGACAAAGCGCCCACCAAGACCACTGGCGCAGTCTCGGGAGAGTTTGTCACTGAGACCTTCGAGTACGACGGTGGACGGCAGGTCACGGTATACGTTCCACCGGATCCGCCCAAAGCAATCGTCTTCGCCGGCGACGGTCAGGGAATCTCGAAGTGGGGTCAGTTGCTTGAGAATGCCGACGTTCCGTCCACAATGATCGTCGGTGTACATCGGCTGGCCGATGAGACGCTGCGGCTCCATGAGTACTCACCGGGCTTTGAGCCGGAGCGGTTCGCGGCGCACGAGAAGTTCTTCGTCGAGGAAGTTCGCCGATGGACGGAGTCACGGTTTGGCGCGGCGCTCCCCGCTGAACGTACCGCCGTGTTCGGCGTCTCGGCGGGTGGTGAACTGGCCCTCGCTCTTGGGCTTCGGCATCCACATGTCTACGGCGCCGTCTTCTGCGCCTCGCCTGGCGGCGGTTACAAGCCGCCGGGCGTTATGCCGAGTCCGCTTCCGCGCACATACCTTGTCGCTGGCACCCAGGAGCCGTTCTTTCTTGGAAACGCAAGGAGGTGGGCGGACGCGCTGCGCGATGCAGGTGGGGATGTCGTCATGAATGAGCGAGCCGGATCGCACGGTGGCGCATTCTGGCGAGAAGAATTCCCTCTGATGGTGGCGTGGGCATTCGGACGATGATGCATCTCGGCGTAGATGAGATGAAGGGGCAAAGTATTCATTCCAAAATTTTTATCGCTTAATTCCTGCAAACAAAGGACCTAGTGACGGGCGATCGAGAGACGGCTATTGCACGCTTTTCCCTTCCCCTGTAATCAGTCTTACTGTACCTTATCACCAATACAGTGAGATTCAGATGCTTTTCAAATTGACACCCACAACCGGCCAGCCGCTCTACGTGCAGCTGATGCAGCAGATTCGTCATGCCACGGAGACGGGCGCGCTGGAAGATGGCGATCAACTGCCAGGCATCCGCACCTTGGCCGAGGAACTGGTCGTCAGTCCGAACACAGTCGCGAAGGCCTACTCTGAGCTGGAACACGAAGGATTGTTGGACCTGCGTCAGGGCGCCGGGGCGTTCGTTTGCGTGCGGCGTCGCGCGCGTTCCCGCCAGGAAAACATCTATAGCGCCCGCCGGCGAACGGGCGAACTGATCCGCAAGCTTCGTGAAGAAGGGCTGCGAGACGACGAGATTCGACGAGTTTTCGAAGCCGAGTTGCTTCACTCATACGAGACAGTGGGCCAGCGATGATGGAGCCAGCGGTTATTGAAACCAGCAATCTGAGCAAGTCCTACGGCAGTGTGCAGGCTGTCCGCGAATTGAATCTCTCCGTTCCATCGAACTGCATTACGGCGTTCCTGGGCCTGAATGGAGCAGGAAAGAGTACGACGGTCAGGATGCTGCTGGGCATGATTGAACCCACCGAGGGAGAAGGCCGCGTGCTGGGCGGCCGGATTAGTGACCCGGCTGAGAGTGTGGCGATGCGCCAGCGGGTCGCGTATATCGGCGAAAGCAAGCGGCTCTACGACTACATGACCGTAGAGCAAATCATCCGCTTTACCCGGTCGTTCTATCCGGACTGGCGGGCTGATGTCGAACGGGACCTTCTGCATCTTTATGGGTTGCCGCTCGATCGCAAGATCAAGAAGCTTTCCAAAGGTATGCACACGAAGCTGGCACTGTTGCTCGCGTTTGCCCGGCAGCCGGAACTTTTGATCCTGGACGAGCCCGAGCGACGGCCTCGACCCGATCGGCATCGAGCAACTCTTGGAGAGTTTGGTCGCTCGATGTGCTGAGGGGGCGTCGATCTTCTTCTCGTCGCACCAGATATCCGAGGTGGAGCGTATTGCAGATCATGTCTGCATGCTCGATAAGGGCCGCCTCGTCATCGACGCCTCTATGGATGATCTGCGCCGATCCTATCGAAAGATTGATCTCGTCTTTCCCTCCTTGCCGGATGAGCGAGAGTTTCGCATTGCGGGAGTGGAGAGCATTCACACGAAAGGTCACCAGATGCGCGTCTTCGCCAGCCGGAACACGGAGATGGTGATGGAGCGCGCGCGAAGTTTCTATCCCACGTCCATTGAGGCCTCGCCGGTTGACTTGCGCGAGATTTTTCTGCAGACCATCAAAGAGAGCTAACGATGCTTTGGTACAAGGCCTGGTTGGAAACTCGCTCCCGCTTCCTGATCTGCCTGATCGGCATTACGGCGCTCTGCTCGCTGTCCGTGTATCACGGCGACCGCCAGGCGTTATGGTTTACCGGACCGGACTACTATCGCTATGTCCTTCTCAGTGGCCATGCGATGCTGTGCGAAACCTGGGTACTGGCGGTCACCCTGTTGATGATGGGCGGTCTGGTGCGCGAGAAGGCGATAGGAGCATCTTCCTTTACGCTCGCATTACCTGTCAGCAGAAGACGGCTGATGGCGGTGCGGATTGGCATGGGTCTGCTTCAGGCATTCACATTGGCGATCGTTCCCTCGAGCGCCATGTTTCTCATCGGAAGCATTTTCGGCAAGACTCGTTCCATCTCTCAGGCGGCGTTCTGCCTTGCGTTGTTGTTGGGAGGAGGCCTGTTGTTTCTCGCTCTCGCGCTGCTCATCTCCTCGCTGATTGAGGGCGAGTACACGGCTCCGCTAGTGAGCTTCGGTATCGTAATTGCGATGACGACATTGCTCGCCGGCCAGACACTCAGGGTCTACAGTCCACTGGCATTCATCACCGGCTTCGAATATTTGGACAAGCACACCTGGCTGCTGCGCGGCCCCGTCCCGTGGCTGCACATTGCCGCCTACCTTCTACTCGCCACAGCGCTCATCATCGCCTCGGTCGGAGTGATCGAACGTCGTCAGTATTGACTCGTAAATAGCTATTTCTAGAAAGCGCAGCCATTCCGATCGTGGTGGCTGAGTCCCAGCATGGACGAATCCCGATGGCGACAGCAGACGAGCGACTGCTGCAGGTTCAGAACATACACGGCCAGTGTTGACCAAACTCTGAAACCGGGAGCCTTAGTACGGATCCTGCTCCACTTTGCGCACGACTACGGTGGGACGGGCTCCGTTCGAGTGCGAGCGCTTGCGGCGAAAGGAGCCGAAGCTGGCGCGGATGCCGTCCAGCACGCCGCTGAGGTGACGGATGGGAGCCGCAATGCCTTCCTGCACGGCCGCGGTTGCGTTGCCGATACCGTTCAGCGTGCTCGAGACGATGTGGTCGACACGCGCTGCCTGCTGGTGCGTGCGCTCCACCATATCGCTGAGGGACACAGTGATGTGCTGTGTCTGACTGCGCATGATGTCGCTCACTTCCACCATGTTTGAGGCGATGTGCTTGAGCTTGGGCGAGAGGTCGTCGACGAGCGCGTGCGTGGATTTCACCATGGGACCGATGTGCGGTGCGATCTCGGTCTGATAGTGATCCAGCATCTCGTGGAGGCGTTTGCGGGTATGCAGGAGAGTCTTGGCGAGCACCAGCAAAACGATGATGAAGATCAAAACACCCACACCAAGGACGATGGTGAGTGCCAGCAATACGCCACTGAGTGGGTCGTGCATGTGTGCCGCTTCCTTTGGGGGAATTTGGGGGGAGAAAAGAGTGACCGGGGAAGGGCCGCGAACAGTGTATCGCCGTCGCGACCCGCATCCCGGGCTAACCCGAAAAGGTTTGAGCCCGGCTTACGTCGTCCGGTAAGCTTCCTGGCCGGCTTCGACCGCGTTCGAGATTCGGTCGGCGTCGTCGCCCGAAGCAGTGCTGCGATAGGCGCGCGTCCCTTCGTCGACGGCGGTGTTCACTTTGTCGACCTGATCGCCGACCGCCTGACGTCCGCGGTCGACATACTGATTCCATTGCGCGCGGCCGCGGTCCACAACGTCCTTGCTGCGATCGACATACTCGTTCAAGTGGTCGCGACCGCGATCGGCAAAGTCGCTGACCTTCTCGGCAGCTTTGCGTGACCGCTCGCGCATGAACTCCGAACCCTCCCGCGCCGAAGACGCCAGATCCTCACGCGTCTCCTGGCCTGCTTTCGGTGCATACAAGACACCGACTGCAGCTCCGATTCCCAGGCCGACGAGAAACCAACCAAACCCACCACCTCTGTCAGCTGACATGTACGTCTCTCCCTTGGACTGCCCGCCTTGCAATCGCAGGCAGCGTTTGAATGTGCGCGAGGACTCAGGCTTCTCGCGGTCTTCACTGTGTCTTAACACACTAGATGCCGAGCGGCCAGCAATCGCTGCCAACCGGACGACTCATCGTCTCACGAATGGAGGAGGGCCGGTTCGATCTTGCTGCGAGAAGCGGTGAGAAGCGTCCGGGGGGTTGTCCCGAGAGAGAACAGGCCGCCGGAAGCGGCGGCCTGGGTAGATCAGAGCTGCTGCGCTATTGGACAGTCGCGGTGACGCTTGTGGTCTGGGTGATGGATCCGCTAGTTGCCGTCACGGTGACGGTGAACGTGCTGCTGCCGCCGCCGCCGCTGCTACTCGTTCCACCGCAGCCCACTACGCCCACGGCGATCACCAGCAGCATCAGGCTGAGCATGCGCTGCCAGGCACGCCGCCGTCCCGGCAGGCCGATCAGCAGGATGCCTGCGAAGGCAGCACCGCCCGCCGCGTACCAGGTGCCGCGGGATGGATTGGCGGGGATGTGGAGAGCTCCACTGGCGGACCCGGCCGCCACTGTCAGCGTATCCGCTACCGCTGCGGTACCGCTGACCGGGACGCTGGGCTTCGCAAGCGAGCAGGTGGGGCCACCGGTGACGCTGCAGGTGAGTGTGACCGTGCCGGTGAAGCCGGACGGCGTGATGGTGATCTGCGTCGTCGTCGATCCGCCGCTCGGGACGGTGACTGCAGCCGGTGATGCACTGAGTGTGAAGGAACCGGATCCGCCACCACCGGAAACGGGGGCGGTGCCGGGGTTGTAGTTGGTGTCTCCCGGGTAGCTGATGGTCGTCGCGGTGCCGGTCACCGTGACGGTCGCCTGCGCGGCCGTGGTTCCAGTCGTTGGGTTGGTCACGACGGCCAGGGTTCCGGTACCCACCGCGGCGCCGCTGCTGTTGGTCAGGGTGACGACGCCGGTGGGCAAGGTGAGGCCACTGTTGAGTTGGAGGTCACCGGCAACAGGGTCAACTTCCACGAGAACTGTGCCGCCGGTCGCGCCACTCGCCGAAGCGATGGAGACACTGTTCTTGATGATAGTAAAGGTCTGGGCCGCGGCCGAACTGGCAGAAAGGCTGGCGTCACCCGAGTAGCTGGCGGAGACGCTGTAGGTTCCGGGAGGATACGCAAGCGTTAGCTGCCCTGGAATCTCGGCAAAGCCATTGCTGTTCAGGTTTGTCGTCTGGTCGAGCGCGGCGAGGGCCGGTGTGCTCTTGAAGGTTATCGTTCCGGTAGCCTGCGTGAAGTACGTCGGGTTCTGGTTCAACTGCGCCGTGGAGGAGGGTTGCGCGGCGACGGAAACATAGGTGCCGTAGGGAACGCTGGTTGGGGTTCCAGCCCCGCTAGTGCTTGCAGAGAAATCCTGAATGAAGAGCACGAGAGTACTGGGCTCGGGACTGACGGTTACAGCGATCGGAGGATTGGAGACGCTCGGTCCGAAGGAGCCGTCGCCTGCATAATTTGCACTCAGGTTATAGCTTCCGCCGGGAAGGTCGGTGTAGGAGCTGTTCGTCGCAGTGCCATTGGTCAGCGTCAAGACCGAAGGCGACGCGACCGATCCCTCGACGGGTTGAGTGGCGGGGCTGCCACTGGCTACCAGCGCGACATTCCCTGTCGGAGTGCCACCGGTACCGGTCACGGTGACGCCGACACTGACCGCAGTGCCATGTTGGATACTGACCGGCGCGGTTGAGCCATTCACGGTCAGCGAGGTTGCGCTCGCTTTGAAGGTGACTTTGGACCAGTTCTGCACCAACTGGGTTGCATCGATGCTGCCCAGGCCACTCGCCAGGTCGTAGCCGGCGGCGGCGTTATAGCCGGTGAGGAAGCCATTGGCTCCGCAGTTTTGCGCGCCGGACAGGCAGAACATGGAGTTGTTGCCGGTGGTCACGTCGTGGAAAGAGGCGGGAAACTGTACGGATAACGGGTAGAGGGTGTAATCGGCCTGGCCGAGACGGACGGTAGTGCTGCTCTGCGCCTGGTCGAGCTGCTGCGTCACCAGCGAAAGCATGCCGGCCATTGCGGGAGCCGCCGCAGAGGTGCCGCCGACTACCTGAAAGTTGAAGTTGCCCGACGAATCCGGGGTGCAGTCGACGTCGGATGCGGAGTCCGCACCCAGACCGGAGGCGCAGAGCACCCAAGCTGAGCTGTGGAGGCCGTCGGCGGCGAAGAGCGAGACATCCGGAAGCTCGCGGGCGGTCTGAGTGCCGAAGGAAGACTGAAAGCTCGGCTTGGGGTAAAAGCCTGGGGCCTGGGCTGTGTTGGGACACGCAAGAATATCCCCGCTGGAGTCCAGGCTCGCATTGAGGCAATTGCTGAACCCTCCGCCTGCTCCTGCGATATTCGTCTGGCCCTGACTGGTGGTCGGAACATTGGCGGTGAGTGCGCCGACGGTGCTGGTCGAGTCGTTCCAGGGGATCTCCGGGATATAGCTGAGGGCAGACCCGCCGATGCTTGAGTTCGTCGTGCTCCAGTAGGTGGATTCGTTCGCGGCAGTCTGGTTGAAGTCGGTGCCACCGACCGCAATGTTGTAGGGGGTGGAAGCGAGACCGTTGACCTGCAGGCCAAAAACCGCGCTCGATTCGGTGTTCGAGTTATCGCAGCCGGCTGAGCCGCTGTCGCCGGTGGAGACGGTCACCGAGATTCCCTGGGCTGCAGCCTGTTCCCAGAAGTTGAAGTTCTCCTGGTTCCCGCCCTGTCCCTGATATGCCTCGCAAAGCCCGAAGCTCACGTTGAGGATGTTGACCTTGTTGTCGTCGAGCGCGCGCTGGATGGCGAGATCCAGTCCCGCCTGGAAGGAGGTGTCCTGCGCTGTATAGAGCGTCAGGTTCGCGTTGGGCGCGATGGCGCTGGAAACTTCCAGGTCCAGGAGCGCCTCCACTTCATCACCACTCCCGGTGCCCGGATCGTTACCATCGATGACGACCGTGGGGGTAAGGGCAGGCAATCCAAAGAGACTGCGGTAATTCGCGACGTTGCTGAGAGCGACGTTGGAATCGCCGGCGATGCCGATGGTGACGCCCGTGCCGGTGAGATTCAGGCTTCCGGTGTGGTTCTTGTTCAAAGTGGAATTCGGCGTGTCGTAGATGGTGGCGGCGTCGGCCGGGGTCAGGAAGTAGTCGTTCCCTCCGCCACCATTCGGGACGGTGAGATCCGGCCGGCTTCCGCCTGGCGTGATCGTCATCGCTTTGGGATTGGCGCTGGTGGGAGCGGGTGTGGCGGAGCGGCTCAGCGGAGTTGTGTGCTGCGGCTTGGGACGGAAATCGTTGAGCGGCGAGATGCCGGCGACGACCGGCGCGAGCGCTGCCGGGATCTGTGGATCGACGATGTTTGCGATGTGCGTCACGCCGTCGAGGTCGAAAGAGTGGATTTTGGTCGCGAAGGCACTCTCGATCTGGCCCGCGGTACCGGAAAACTCAATCGTGGTCTTAGCGTCGGAGACTTTGGCGACGGCGAAACCCTGCGATTGCAGCCACGCGACGACGGCCTGGACGTCAGAGTCCGCCGGTCCGAACTGGCTGCCAAGCTGAGCGGGAGTGAGCCAGTGGTGATAGCTCGCTGTTCCTGGGGCGTGCGCTTCGGCGATGAACTGTTGGAGGGCTGCCTCCTGCTCGGCAGGACGCTTGAGCAGCAGAAGCACACGGCTGGCCGGCGCGCTGAGAGCCACGGCGCCGAGGTCGCGGGCGCGCCTGGGCATCGGCCGCACATTGCCATGGAGGGTGACCCGTTGCTGGTTGTTCACGGCCTGGGTAATCTGTGGCACCGCAGCCTGGACCGGAGCGACAGCGCCGAAACACCAGGTGGACGCACTGAGCAGAGCGAGACAGACGACGGGGCGGGCGGTGCGCTTCAACATCTCCATGATGGCCATTCCTGAAAGTCCCTCTCGCCGCTGTGCATGGGTGTACAAGTAGTTATCGTGGTAATGAACGCCACCCAGCCACATGTCGGCTTTCTGACGCGCCATTTCGGATTTCGTCAACACATTGCGGCGAAATCCGGAGTCCTGCGCGCGGCTTATTAGAGCAAATCTCCCATTGCTATGTCCCACTCAGTTTGCAGGGGGAATGCCTTTCCTAACGGAAAAGCCACATCCGCACCTACGGCTCTGCGTATGTCCTTGGGAAATCTGTGGGGAATCTGCGGGAAATCTGCTCCGTGCCAAGCGTGAACACGGTTGGGGGATGAAAGTTGTGCGATTGATGGGGCTCGGGCTTCACACAGGCTTCCAAAAGGCTTCATGGGGGTCGCTTGTTTGACTTCACCTGCGGGCGCGGATAGCTTCGATGACAGCTTCATAGATGAGTCGCCACCCCTATTCCCAGCGGGTGCGGAGGTCCTGTTGACCCAGTGTTTTGCTGCCCGGCCGCCGCGGATGCGAGTCTGCCCTGTACTTTCCTGGCCTGCACTTTTCTTGATCACCTGTGCTTCCCTAGCGCCCGCCATCGCTCAAACCAAGCCGGTGGAGACTCCGGCAACGACGGACCTGGCGCAGCAGGAGCTCGCTCGTTTTGAGAAGCGCGTCACGGTAAAGGTGCTTCCCAACGGGTTGACGGTGCTGCTGATTGAGCGGCCGGAGGCACCGGTCTTCTCCTACTACACGCTGGTGGACGCCGGGGATGCGAACGATCCGACCGGCGACTCCGGCCTTGCCCATATGTTCGAGCACCTGGCCTTCAAGGGCACGGAAGAGATCGGCACTACGAACTGGCCTGCCGAGAAGGTCGCGCTCCAGAAGGTCGAAGACGCCTACGCTGCTTACGACGCCGAATTTCGCAAGCGGGTGGGACAGGATCCAGCGAAGCTGACGCAGTTGCGCGAGGCATTCGAAGCGGCGAAGAAAGATGCGCAACAGTACGTCGTCCCCAACCAGTTCACCCAGATTGCCGAGGAGAACGGCGCGACGGGCATCAACGCCTCGACCGGCCTGGATGATACGCAATACTTCTGGAGCATGCCCGCGAACCGGCTAGAGCTCTGGGCTTATATGGAGAGCGGCCGCATCGGGCATCCCGTGCCGCGCGAGTTCTACAAAGAACGCGACGTGGTGATGGAAGAGCGGCGGATGCGCACCGACTCCAATCCGATCGGCCGCATGGTGGAGCAGTTCCTGGCGACGGCTTACGTCGCGCATCCCTATGGACGGCCCGGAGTCGGTTGGGAGTCAGAGCTCTCGCAGATCAACGCCACGGAAGCGGCGGCCTTCCACAAGAAGTACTACACGCCTTCCAACATTGTGATCGCGGTAGCCGGCGACCTGAATGCATCGACCGCGATGCCGATCATGGAGAAGTATTTCGGCGCCATTCCGGCTGGTCCAAAGCCCGAGCCGATGACCACGGTTGAGCCGCCGCAGAACGCCGAGAAGTCGGTCATCATCCGTGAAGCGACGCAGCCCTTCTACCTCGAGGGTTACCACCGCAGTGATTATCTGGACCCCGACGATCAGGTCTACGACGCCATCACCGACATCCTCTCGAACGGCCGCGTCTCCCGCCTTTATCGGTCGCTGGTGCGCGATCAGCGTATTGCCGCCGAGGCCGAAGGCTTCAGCGGCTTTCCCGACACGAAGTATCCCGGGCTCTTCGCGTTCTATGCCGTGCCGTTGCCCGGTCACACGCCGCAGGAGATGCGCACTGCGATCCATAAAGAGATCGACAAGTTGAAGACCGAGGACGTGACCGACGAAGAGCTGGCCATGTTCAAGACGCGGTCGCGGGTCGAGTTGCTGCGCTCGCTCGGCGACAACGAAGGCCTGGCGGAGAGCCTGGCTACCTACCAGCTTCGTTACGGCGACTGGCGCGAGCTCTTTCTGCAGCTCGACAAGATCGACAAGGTCTCCAAGGCAGACATCCGCCGCGTAGCAAACAAGGTCTTCACCGAGAACAACCGCACCTACGCCATCATCGAGACGGTGCCGCAGCAGAAGACCGCGAGTGCAGATGCGCCGAAAGCGGGTGGCCAGTGATGAATATTTCTCAATGAAATGGAGGCTTGGATGAGGCCGCCGTTTCGCTCGAAGCAGGAAGTCATTATCAACTCGCCGGTAGAGGCAGTTTGGGCATTCAACATGGACCTAACGAATATCCCGAAGTTCCATCCTCGCGTAGATCAAGTGGACTTGCTATCAGGAAAGGCCTCTCGCGATGCCGGGGTAGCGTATCAATGCCACATCAAGGGCGGAAAGCACACCTGTGTTGAAAAGGACATTGAAGTCATCCCGATGGAACGAGTCGTCACCATACTTCCTGAAGACAGTTTCGGCATAAGCAAGATACTGAGTGACTACCTGGTAGAAACGAAGTTGCAAAGCCTGGAAGGCATTGCGACCAAGGTTGAAATCAGCCACTACTACTCCACGAAGACTCTGAAAGCCCGGCTGCTCAACCTGATCGCAAAGCGAAAGATAGCCCGAGATACCCAGGCAATGTTGCATGCGATGAAAGCAGCCATAGAAGGCGGAGCGCGCGCAGAATGAAGAAATGTCTCGATTTCCTGTTCCCTGCTTCCCTGCTGCTGGTGCTGCTTGTCGCCAGGCCCGCATTGGCTCCGGCTCAGCAGGCTCAATCGCCGCAACAGGCGCAGCCGTGGACGAAGATTCCGATTCCGACGCTGCCCGCGTTCCATCCGCAACAGCCGCGCCGCGTCGTGCTCGACAATGGCGTCATCCTTCTTCTGCAGGAAGACCATGAACTGCCATTCATCAACGGCTTCATCGAGATGCGCGGCGGCGGGCGCGATCTGCCGGCATCGAAGACCGGAATGGTGAGCCTGTACGGGGAGACGTGGCGCACCAGCGGGACAGCGACGATCTCCGGCGATGCCATGGACGATCTGCTCGAAGCCAAGGCGGCGAAGGTGGAGACCGACGGCGATGTGGACTCGACAAGCGTGAGCTGGTCGTGCCTCAAGACTGATTTCAACACCGTCTTCGGACTGGCCACAGATCTGTTGCTGCATCCGAAGTTCGATTCCGGCAAGCTGGATCTGGCCAAGCAACAGATGGCGGCCGGCATCGTGCGCCGCAACGATGAAGTAGGAGAGATTGCAAGCCGCGAGGCTGCGAAGCTGGTCTATGGGCCAACCAATCCGTATGGGCGCACGCCCGAGCTCGCACAGGTGATGTCGATCACCATCGCAGACCTGCAGGAGTTTCACGAAAAGACCGTCATACCGAATGGGATGATCATCGGTGTCTCCGGTGATTTTGACAGCGCGGCGATGGAGCAGAAGCTGCGCGCTGCCTTCGGCGGATTGAAGAAGGGCACACCCTTGCCGCCGGCGAAGGACAGCTTCAACGGGCCGACGCCGGGCTTCTACTCGGTGGACAAGAACGACGTGGACCAGAGCAACATCTGGATCGTTGGGCTAGGCACGGAGCGTTCGAACCCGGACTACTACGCGCTCAGCGTGATGAACCAGATATTCTCCGGCGGTTTCGATTCGCGGCTCTTCCAGAACGTGCGCACGCGAATGGGGCTGGCATATTCCGTGAGCGGAGCTTATGGCGCGTCTTACGATCATCCCGGTCTTTTCTACACCGTGGCGGCAACCAAGAGCGCGAGCACGGTGGATACAACCAAGGCGATGCTGGACCAGATCGACGATCTGAAGACCGAGCCTTTCACCGAGGAAGAATTGAAGCGCGCCAAGGATGAATTGCTGAACTCCTTCATCTTTCGCTACGACACACCGGATAAGGTGCTGAGTGAACGCGCGACGCTTGAGTTCTACGGGTATCCGGCTGACTTCCTTGAAAAATACCGCGCTGCCATTGAAAAGGTAACAACCACTGATCTGGAACGGGTTGCCAAGAAATACGTAGACCGCTCCAAGCTGGCGGTGCTGGTGGTGGGGAACGTCTCGCAAATCGATACCGGCACGCCGGGGCAGCCGAGCAAGCCACTCTCCAACCTGGGGACGGTGCATCCAGTCGACATCACGATCCCGATGCCACCCGGCATGCAGGGTGGACCGGGAAGCAACCAGCAGTAAAGGACACGCATGCAACTCGCTATCGTTATCATGGCCGCGGGCAAAGGCACCCGGCTGAAATCGCGCAGGCCGAAGGTGCTGCACCAGATTGGCGGACGCGCACTGGTGGAGCACGTGGTTGCCGCAGCGGCGCGGGTGGTGGAACCGAAGGATATCTTCGTCATCATCGGGCACGAGGCGGAGGCGGTGCGCGCCGCATTGCAGCACACCGGCGTGCGGTTTGTGGTGCAGGCGGAGCAGCGCGGGACGGGACACGCGATCCAGACAGCGAAGCCGGAGGTGGAGGCGTACGAGAGCCTGATCGTGCTGTCGGGGGATGCGCCGATGATCACGACGGAGACGATCCTGAAGCTGCGGGATTTCCACCTGGAGCAACAAGCGGCGATGACCGTGCTGACAACGCGGCCGGCGGATCCGACGGGATATGGACGCGTGATCCGCAAGCACGCGGACAAACCGGAGGTTGTCGCGATCGTCGAGCAGAAGGCGCTGAAACCGGAGCAGCTCTCGGCGCCGGAGATCAATGCGGGGATCTATGCGTTCCGCTCGGAGCCGCTATTCAAGCATATTGGGCAGCTCTCGACCAATAACGCGCATGGCGAGTACTACCTGACGGATATGGCGGCGCTGCTGGTGAAGGCCAAGGAGCGCGTGGTGGCGCTCGATACCGACGATGTGCACGAGGTGCTGGGCGCAAACACAATTGCGGAGATGATGGAGCTGGATGCGGAGATGCGGATGCGCAAGGCGCGCGCGCTGATGGATGACGGCGTGACCATCTTCCGGCCGGAGACGTCGGTGATCGACAGCACGGTAACGGTGGGTGCGGACACGATTGTGGAGCCGTTCGTGCAGTTGCTGGGGCGGACCGTGATTGGAAGCGGATGCCGGATTCGCTCCTATTCCGTGATCGAAGACTCGACGATTGGCGATGATGTCGCGGTGCTGAACGGATCGCTTGTGTCTTCCGCGCAGGTGGCGAAGAGCGCGGTCATCGGGCCCTATGCGCGGCTGCGTCCGGAGTCGGAGATCGGCGAGGGCGCGCATGTCGGGAATTTCGTCGAGATCAAGAAGTCGCGGATCGGCGCGAAGGCGAAGGCGAACCACCTGAGCTATCTCGGCGATGCAGACATCGGGCCAGGCACGAACGTCGGCGCGGGCACGATCACCTGCAACTACGACGGCAAGAACAAGAACCGGACAACGATCGGCGCGAACGTCTTTGTTGGCAGCGACTCGACGCTGGTGGCGCCGCTTACGATTGCCGATGGGAGCTATATCGCGGCGGGCTCGACGATTACCGAGGACGTGCCGGCGGATGCGCTGGCCCTGGGACGCGCGCGACAGACCATCAAGCCGGAGTGGGCGAAGAAGATGCGCTCACGCAAGTAGCTGCCCAGTTAACGATTCGAGTGGGTGTTTTTGGCAGGTTTTCGGACACCAACAGACGTCAGTCCCATTCGGTACGCGCCTGGCCAGCACAGGGCTGGCGCACGGTAGACTGCCAGGAACATGAGAATTCTCAAGAGCTGTGCATATGCAGTTGTTGCATTTCTTGGTTGTCTCTTTCTTGGTTGTCTCTATGGAGGAGCTCAGGTCCAACCACGAGCAACCGCCGCGCTCCCGGAGAACTCTCTACACGCCGTACACAACGCCCTATTTGCTTCCTTTCTTCCAATCGATGAGTTGCCGAACGATCCCAAGACCACCGCGCTTCTGATAGCGGCTCGGGATGGCATCTGGCAGCAGGCCGGCGGGGCTCCGGCCGTACACCAGTTGCTCGCACCCTTCGTCGATCTGCGCAGCTTCGGGAGCGTTTGCGGCGTCGCGCAAGCGCTCGAAGGCACAGGCACGACCTCATTCGCTTCACTTTCTGCAAGTAAGCGCCAGCAGGTGCTGGTGCTGCTGCAGGATTGCCCAGAACACGCGCCGCGCCGACTGGCGACTACTGTACGAAACTTCTACATCGTCAAAGGCTATGGCGCCGTACAGGGCGAGCTTACTGGAATGAAGTTAAACCTCTTTGCACCCCCTGCCTACCTTAAGGCACACGTGCCGCAGCTCCCACACACACGGTTAGCGTACGACAGGGCGAAGAAAGAACTGATAGAGAAGGACGGCCACCCCATTGATGTACTCATCGTCGGCAGCGGTCCCGCAGGCTCGGTACTTGCTCATGAGCTCCGCCGTCGCGGCAAGCGTGTTCTGCTGTTGGAGCGTGGCTCCTTCGTCATTCCCGGTTCCATGGAGACACGGCTCATTGACGACCTTATCGACACGCGCACTACTACGGATGGCGGCATCCGAGTTCGCAACGGCATGGCTGTTGGCGGAGGCTCGGAGGTAAACGTCGATCTCTGTTTTGCACCCACTTCCGAGGCCGTTCGTCTCAAGATTGAAGGTTGGCGCAAAGCTGGCGAGATCGCACCCGATGAGTTCACTCAGACGGAACTTGCTCGTGAGTACGAGTGGGTCAAGCGCATGATCGGCACTCGCACTCTTTCAGAAAAGGAGATCAATCTCAACAACCATGCACTGTGGGATGGAGCGAGACTTTCCGGGCTGCATCCCAAACTGTACAGCCTGAATACTTATGCCCCGGGTGAGTCTCCATCTCCGGTCACAGACAAGCGCTCTGCTGAGAGGCAGCTTCTCATCGCAGCTCTAGAAGATCGCGACAACCCTCTTGGTATGGTTCCGGATGCCGACGTGCGCCGCGTTCTCTTTGAAGGCGACGATGACAACCGTCGCGCTGTCGGTGTCGAGGTGCGGATGCGATCGCCGATTTCTGAGACTGGCGTAATCGCTGATCCTAATAACCTCATGCTGGCTGCAGGCGAAACCTTCACCGTCCACGCCAAGACCGTCATCCTTTGTGCGGGCGCGCTTGGCTCACCCACCATCCTGTTACGAAGTGGTCTGAAGAATGATCAGGTCGGCCGTGGCGTCATCCTACATCCGTCGATGCCCATCATGGGCCGGTTCGATCACCATATTGATGTGCTCACCGGCACCGAGGCCTCCGTCTATGTCGATGATCACCTGGCCGATCGCGGCTACGCCTTTGAATCCATGGCCGATCAGCCTCTCTACGCCGCCATTATGAGTCCCGGCTCGGCACTCCACAGCTACGAAATGATCAAGAGTTTCCGGGATCTCGCCGGTTTCGGCGTGATGCTCATCGACACGCCGCAATCCACCAATCGTGTCTTGCTCGATGAAGACGGCGCACCCGCGATTGACTACGCGCTTTCCGACGCAGACAAGCATCGTTTCGCCGAAGGTATCGCCGAGGCTATCCGCGTCATGTTCCGAGCCGGCGCGAAAGAGGTTTACCTTCCGACGACAGAGGCCGTACTCGGCAACGAGGGAATAGGCACTGAACTCCGTCCACAAACCCTCAGTTCGCCCGACCAGGCAGCCCTTGTTGAGAGGAATCTGCAGTTCATCCCAAACCGAACTTTAATTACCTCAGCCCACATGCAGGCAACAAATAAAATGGGCTCGACACCACAGGACAGCGTTGTTGCCGAGGACTTTCACGTCTGGGGTACACGGGACTTATATGTTGTAGATGGCAGCATCTTTCCTACCTCTGTCGGCGCAAATCCCATGCAAAGCATTTACACAATCGCCAAAATCTTCGCTGACCATTGGAACGAGGACGGACGAGCGATCGTCGCCGGCCGGTGAGGGGAGTGTAAAGATCCCACACCTCCAACGCGAGATGTGAGGCACCGGGCATATAGCGGCACACATGAAAATCCGGGCGGATGACTCCGCCCGGAAAAGCGCCCGCCAATGTTGGTTTACATGCTGGAGGGCGTGCAGGTGTTGCGGCCGAGCGAAGAGTTGGACGCCGGCACCGGTGGAGTGGGCGGCGTTGCCCAAGGCGTGTTGGTGAAGTCGAAGAAGTCGAGCAGGTTGGGCTGCGCGGCGTCACGCGAGGTCAGATAAGTACTGTTCCCGATGAAGCGATCCTCCACGAACCTCATGATTGCGGTGTGATCCATGGGAACGTGCGAGACATAGTGGCGCCGGGTGAAGGGCGAGATGACGATGTTGGGAACGCGGAAGCCGATCTGCGCGCCGAAGCCGTTGACTGCCGCAGCATCGCCGGAATGCGCACCTGGACTGTCGGTCCGCAGATCGCAGTGCGCGGTTGCCGGAGGCGTGGCGGGCACGCATGGAAAGTAGCTATCCGGATTGACAGAGATGCTGGCGATATCGACCGGATAATTCGGCTTGTCCGCAGCGTCCGTCTTGTCATTGGTGTGATGCGGCACGGGTGAGACGTGATCGTAGGGGCCGCCGCCTTCGTCGTAACTGAAGAAGAAGACGCCATCTTTCCATTCCGGACTGACCATGAAGGCGTTGATGATCTTGGCCATCTGCTGCTGACCGAGCAGGATGGGCTGGAAGGAACCAGGATGCTCGTCGTTGATGCCGTAGCCGGGCTCGATGAAAGCGAAGCTGGGAAGCGTGCCATTGGTGAGATCAGAGAAATAGGTAGACAGCGGCGCGACGTGGTTGGGGTCGATGCAGAAGTAGTTGGATGAATCCCCGACGACGCTGGAGGGCTGGGTCGTTCCGGTGCAAGCAGCATGGGTCGGGTTGGGATAGAGATAGTTCTTGGTGTAGGTGATGTAACCCATCGCGGTGGCGGGATAGTTTGCATTGCCCCCGCCGCAATCATCGTCGCCTACGCCGCACTCGCCCGACGTATCGGAGTAGTAGACCTTCCACGAGACATGCGCATTGTCGAGTGCGTGGAAGATGTTCGGAAAGCTGAGCGAGCCCAGGTGGTCGTCGTAGCCCTGATCAAAGGCGAGGCCCTGCGTGGTGCCTCCGCTAAAGGTTGCGACGCGGTTGGGATTGCTCTTTGCCGCGATAGGCGAGAACCAGCGATCGGAGACCGCAAACTGCGTGGCCATGTAGTAGTAGTAGTTCAGAAAATCCTGATCGTAGTAGCCCATGGCGCGCTGACCTGCGGTGTCTGTGTAGTCGCCGGAGCACACCAGGGAGAGCGCACAACTCTTCGCATAACCCTCTGCAGTGTGAACGAAACCGTCGTTGTTGAGGGGGCGCGAGGTGAGGAAGTTATAGCGGTTTACGTCGCCGTAGCTTTCGAGCCACGCCGAGGATGCATCGTCGATGCAGGATGATTTGAATTTGTAGAGCGGGATGGATACGCCTTCGTCGTTCGTGTTGGCGATATTCAGCTTATCGTCGATGCCATCCACGTTATAGACATTCCCGTCGTCGCCGACGTTCATGCTGTTGGCACGGCGGTAGTTGTTCAGCATCCCGAAGTAGTTATCGAAGGTGTGGTTCTCCTGCATCATGAAGATGACGTGATTGATCGCCTGCGTGCTGCCTGGCGGCACCACGGTGACGGTCGCGGTGGCCGAAGCGTTGCCTGCGGTAGCCATGGCCTCTGCGGTGTACGTCGTGGTCGTGGCTGGGGTGACCTTTTGCGTTCCGCCACTGGATGCGAGATTGTAGCTGCTGCCGTCCGATCCGCTTACTGTCACGGCGGTGGCGTGGGTGGCGGTGACGGTCAAGGTTGAATCAGCCCCTGCCGTAATCGAGGTCGGGCTGGCTACGATGTTCACGGTGGCAGCAGACGCCTTGGTGACGGTGACGGTGGCGGTGGCGGTCTTGCTGCCTCCCACTCCGGTTGCTTTCGCGGTGTAGGTCGTGGTCGCCTTGGGGCTGACGGATTGCGTGCCGCCGCTTGCAGAGAGCTTGTAGCTGCTGCCGTCGGAACCGGTCACGGTCACGCCGGTTGCATTGGCCGCAGTCACGGT
This sequence comes from uncultured Acidobacteriaceae bacterium, assembly GCA_963815025.1. Taxonomy (GTDB): domain Bacteria; phylum Acidobacteriota; class Terriglobia; order Terriglobales; family Acidobacteriaceae; genus KBS-83. Next base: position 2,122,391 of record CAWFFD010000004.1, read on the forward strand.
GAGAGCGGACGCACTTCCGGAACTGATCGAGGTGGGGTTGGCCGCGATGCTGACTGTGGGCGCGGGCGCGATGCCTGTCACCGTCACGGTGGCGGTTGCAGATGGTGTTCCCGCTGGCGCCGGTGGCGGTCGCGGTGTAGGTCACGGTCGCGGCGGGGGTAACGACCTGCGTGCCGCCGCTTGCAGCAAGGGTATAGCTGGTGCCATCGGAACCGAAGACCTTCACGGCGGTTGCATTCGCCGCGGTCACAGTCAGGGTGGAGGATGCTCCCGCTGCGATGGAGGCGGGAGTGGCCGCAATGGTCACGGTGGTTGCCGCTCCTCCTACGGTCACGGTCGCCTTCCCGGATGCATTGCCACCGGCGCCGGTGGCGGTCGCGGTATAGGTTGCGGTCGCTGCGGGCGTGACGGCTTGCGTGCCGCCGGTCGCGGTCATCGTGTAGCTGCTGCCATCCGATCCGCTTACGGTTACGGTGGTCGCGTTCGTTGCGGACACGGTCAACATGGAGGAAGCTCCCGCGGCGATAGAAGCGGGAGTCGCGGCGATGCTGACTGTGGGCGTGGCCGACGGATCCGTAGAGAAGCGTGCCGCTCTTGGCTCCGCCGCATCCGGTGAATGCCAATAGGAGCGACAGCAGCAATAACGCCGCCAAAGGCGAGAACATCCTGTAGAGAAACCGGTGCGAACGCATCTTCATTGCGGTGTCTTTGCTCACTCGAGATTTGATTGAAATCAGCAGGGCCCAAAGCAGAAAAAGTCAGTTCGGAAGGCTCCGCTCTCTATTGGAGCGGTTGGCACACACGTGCCTGCCTTACCGCGCCGGAACTCTCATCGTGTCCCGGCGAGATGCGCTTCTGGCAGGGGGGCGCCAGGTGCGTCTCATTACAGGTATCCCAAAAGGATGAAGGCAGTCCACGAATCTCTGGTTCCGGACAGTTCGACCGTACCGAATATCGGTACTTCGACCAGTAGTTACGCGGAAAGCTGAATGCAGCAGACAAGATATTGCTGAACGTTGAGTTGCAGCAGGAGAGTTGCGGGCCGCGTGGATCGGCTGTCAGCCGCGCTCGTAGTGGAAGTGAAACTCCTGCTCGCTGACAACGGGCACGCCGTCTTTGGTGGCTGGAGTGAAGAGCCATTGCCGCACTGTGGCGATCACTGCCTGATCAACCGAGGGATCCAGACCTTTGAGCAGGGTCAGCCCGGTGATTTTGCCGTGTTCGTCGATGACGGCATCGAGAATGACGTCTCCCCTGGTTCCGTGAGCCAGGGCGGAGAGATCGGGATGCGGGTAGGGGAAGTGCTGCAGCATGGCGATGCGAATGTCCCCTTCGCCGAGACCACTTTCCGTAGTGTTGCCCGTGCCTGCGTCGGCCCTTGGCGGCGCGGGCGGAGTGGGCGTATCGACATCTTTGCGACTTTCGGTCCTGGCGCTTTTCGTCCGCTTGCTGTGAACCGTGGCGTCTGTCGCGGATGGTTTGCTGCTTCCCGGACTGTAGTAGGTGAGAAGGGTGAGCCCTTTTGCCGTGCCGGGCAGGCGGAAGGGTGCGATGCGCGGCGTGCGATACGCCCATAGGGCGAATGCCAGAAAGAGGGCGGCATGGACGGCCACAGAGAGAACGGGGCCTTGCAGCTTCAGCCGTGGTGGTCTGCTGTTGGGGTCCGCCAGCATGGTGCGCTCCGGTGACACAGGCTCGGCTTACAGAGGTTCACTCTCCTACTATCGTCTGCTTACCCGGTACGAGAAGACAAGTGGGATGTGAAAATTGCCGTCTGATGGTCACGACCGGTTTGCTCCCGCCGGGGTTTTTCGCGGTTCGCCGCGGCGTGCGATCGATTCACCAACACCTTCTACGTTCTCCTGCCGCTGCACTAGCGGGGATAGGTTATCCGGCAGACGGCCATCGAGAGGAAAGCATTCCCGGAGTTCGTAGCGCGAGCCTTCCGGGGTTGATGTGCTTTCGTAGAGAAGAAAGGAACTCCGCGGTGAAGCTGGGAATGTTGGATTGCTGGCCGATTTGCAGCTTGAGGGAGCGGAGTTCCCTTCCACCACTCTTTCCTCTGCTGCGCGCGAGCGTGATGTGGGGATGGTAGGGACGACTCTCCGGCATGAAGCCACAGGGAATGGTCGCGGCGATGACGGCTTGCTGAAGCGCGACCAATTGGGGCGTAACGCGAACATCGACGAAGAGGACTCCGGCGCGATCGAAGGTGTCGACTGCGCCAAGCTCGACGACGAACGGCGGTTGATGCAGTTCGCGAAGGCGTGCAGTGACGCATTCGTATTGCTGCGGCGTGGTGCTGCCCAGAAATTGCAGCGTGATGTGCCAGGATTCTGCGGCCGACCAGCGCAGGAGGCTTTCGGATGCAGTCCTAGAGCGAAGGTGATCGGCGATCGCCCCGAGGTCGCGTGTTGTCGCAGCCGCTAAGCGGGATTCCGATGAACATGCGCATGGGTTCTCCGACTGGCTATCCGACGTTTCTGCTCCGCATGACCAGAGCATTTAGTGTCGAGATATTCCGTGCACCTGCTCATGTGTTGCCAAGAGATCGGCGAGGATGGCCGCCGTTTCGCGCATTTGGGTGTCGCTGGTGAGGTAATCGGGCGAAAGGCGAAGCCAGCGGCCGCGCGCGTCGGCAATGACGCCGCGTTGCTCGAGCGATTTGGCGAGCGATGCGGCATCGGCATCTTCGACCGTCAGAAAGCCGCCATGCTCATCATCTGCACCTGCGGCGGCGATGCCAGCTGCGGCGAGATAGCGCTTGAGACGGCCGAGACGATCGAGGGAGTAAACGCGGATGCGGTCAACGCCGAGGGCGAGCGTGAGCTGCTGGCCCGCGCGCGCCTGATAGTACGTCAGGACGGGCGGAGTGGATTCGAGAAATGCGTCGCCGCCGGGGGCGAAGCGCGGCGGGTTGGGGCGCTCATAGAAAAACGGCTTCTCTTTCGCAAACCAGCCGATGTCGATGGGCTGAAGGCCGCTGATGAGTGCTTCGGGCGAGATATAGAGGAACGCTGCTCCGGGCCCGCCACGGAGATATTTGTAACTACCGCCGATCACGAAGTCCGCTTGCATCGCGGCGACGTTCACGGGAAAGACGCCGATGGCGTGATAGGCATCGACGAGGAGGCGCGCGCCGGAGCGATGACATGCGGCAGCGAGACGATCGAGATGAGGGATGACCTGACCGGTGGTGAAGAGGACCTGCGAGACGATGACCAGGTCTATATTGCTCACACCGCCGCCGGCGCTTGTGTCATGGATCGACGCGAGGAGTGGTGAGAGGTCCATGCTTCCGTCGGGTGTGTGGCAGTTGACGAGTTGCAGGTGAATGCGGCCGACGGCAGCGTACTGCTTGAGGATGATGTCGACCGAGTCGAACTCGGATGCAGTGGAGAGGACGCGAGGCGTGCCTGGAAGAGCGTTGAGCACGGTACGCAGGCCCTGGCCCGCGGAGGTCTTGGGGACGATGCAGTCGGGACGTGGCGCGCCGATGAGTTGCGCGAGACGCGCGCGGTGCGCCTGCTCTTCTTCCTGCCACGGGTCCCAGGCGTCGCCGAGTTTCGTCTGCCATTGCGCGAAGCCTTCGCGGAGATCGTCTTCGGTCTGATCGAGCGGGACGGCCGAGGGAGTGGTTCGCGAGATAGATGCCTGGCGCGGCGAGCGAGCGCGAGAAGAGCGGGAAGATGTGGCGACGCAGCGCATCTTCCGTGAGCGGGCCGGGGCCGAGGGCTGCGACGGATTCAGCGACTGTCATTCTCTGGGGGCCTCGGTCCGCGAGTCATCTTCTCGGGAGCCTCGGTGCGGGAAGCCAGCAACTCGGGGAAGAAGGTGAGCTCGAGCGCCTGACGGAGAAAGCCGACGCCGGAAGAGCCGCCGGTGCCGCGGCGGAAGCCGATGATGCGCTCGACGGTTTTGAGATGACGGAATCGCCAGAGCTGGAAGTACTCCTCGACATCTACCAGCTTCTCGCACATCTCGTAGGCCTCCCAATGCTGCTTTGAGTTGCGATAGATCTCGCGGAAGATGTCGACGAGGGCTTCGTTGCGGACGTGGGGAGCGGACCAGTCGCGATCGAGGCATGCGGCGGGAATGTTATAGCCGCGATGCGCGAGATAGCGGAGGAACTCGTCGTAGAGGCTGGGCGACTGGAGGGTGCGAAGGAGATCGTCGTAGACGGGTGCGTCGTGCGCGAAGACTTTGATGGTGTCGGGATTCTTGTTGCCGAGGAGAAATTCGAGTTTGCGGTATTGGAAGGACTGGAATCCGGAGGCATTGCCGAGGACGCCGCGGAACTCCATGTACTCGGACGGGGTGAGGGTTTCGAGGACTGCCCACTGATCGAAGAGCTGCATCTGGATGAGCTTGACGCGGGAGAGGACTTTGAGCGTGGGCGGGATGCGATCGTGACGGAGGTGTTCGATGGCGGCCGAGAGCTCATGGATGATCAGCTTCATCCAGAGCTCGGCGACCTGATGCTGGAGGATGAAGAGCATTTCGTCATGGTGCTGGGGCTGCGGACAGCGGACGCTGCTGCGCGAGAAGGCCGTCGAGCGAAAGATAGCTGGAGTAGCTGAGCTTTCCGGAGAAGTCGTTGACGATGGTGGGTTCGAAGGGGCGTTGATTGTTGTCTGTCATTGTGGACCTGCACAGGAGATGGTAACTCCACGCAGAGAAACGCATGACATGCAGTGCTGAAAACGGCGCGATCAGACGGCTGCGAGCGCCTTGTCGGTCTCTTCACGGGGTGCGCCCGTGAACTCGATCCCGAGCACGGTGATGTCGTCGTTCTGCCCGAAGCTCTGCGCCTGCTGCGCAATCTCCGCCGCCGGCTGACCGCTGATCGCCTGCGCCCGCGCGAAGCCGAACAGCTCGCTGGCGGGATTCATCGCCTCAACCACGCCGTCGGTCAGGAAGGTGATGTGGTCTCCCGGCTCCAGCGTGAAGGTCTGCGCTTGTGAGACGACTTCACTGCTCAGTCCCAGCGGCAGCGAGCCTTCGAGCTCCATCTCCCTGCCGTTGCGATAAGGCGGAAGATGCCCGGCATTCGCAATCTTCATTGTGCCGTCGGGGAGAATCTCCGCCGCAAGGCAGGTCGCGAAGTGGCCACCGGAGCGCCCAATCAGGCGCCGGTTCAGCATGGTCAGCATGGCGGCGGGATCGAAGCTGTACTCGGCCTGGTTACGGATCGCGCCCACCAGCACCGCCACCAGCATGGCCGCGCTCATGCCCTTGCCGGAGACGTCGCCGATCACCACCAGCAGGCTGCCGTCCGGCCTGGTGAGGGTCTGGAAGAAATCGCCGCCGACGGTCTGCGCGGGACGGTACTCGGCTTCGACGGTGAAAGAAGGTAGAGGCGATCGCCTCCGGTACCAGCACCCGCTGCTGCAACTGCTGCGCCTGTTCCATATCCAATGCGACGGCCTTCCGCGGTCACCTCCTGCCCCACCTGGGTGCGCACAAAGCGGCGGAGTGCCAGCGCACCAATCACCAGCAGCATCAGCATGGACGCGATATTGCCGGTATTGATGCCCAGGCCAAAGGGGAAGAACGTAGTGGGGATATGGAAGGTGGTCAGAAGATAGGGGCCAAAGCTGGCAAACTCGAGCAGCAGGATGGGAAGCACCGCCAGCAGCGCCGCGGCGCGGTCGCGGCGAAAACCTTCGATAAGAATGAGTAGCCAGCAGCACGCCCAGCGCGGCCACGCACCACAGCGATGCCGCGTTGCACCCGTGCAGCGCGGCTCGCGGCACAAGGCTGAGACCGAAGAGTTCGGCGAGTTGTGCACAGAAGACGGTCAGCATCTCTGCTGCCGCCAGCAGCCATGCGGCCCGGGGAATCCAGCGCTTCTCCCGCAGTCCGAACCAATGCCACCAGAACATGATCCACAGAGGCAGGACGAGCGGGTTAACCAGGACGTATCGTGAAAAAGTAATCGATCGCAATGGTCACCGCAAAGAAGAGAGACGCGAGCACGCTCTCGAGGGTATGCAGAATGGTGCAGGCCAGCGCCAGGAAGAGCCAGAGATACATGCGCTCCTGCCGGTTGCGCAGCCATGCCCACAGCGCAAGCGGCGCCACCAGCAGGAAGAGGAATGTCCGCAGGAGACTGCCAAACAATTCATGCAGAAGAGTATCGCCGTCCGCGGCTTGCAGCAGATGCACGGTGGAAGCCAGTCCCAGCGCCGGCGGCGCGTGCATGCCGCCAACATCAGGATTCGAGAGTGGCGTGGCGGCGGACATGTAGAAGCGCACCGCCAGATCCATCTCTCCTTCCGGCCCCGGCGCGGGCAGCACGAAGGAGAGCGGACGCGTGTAGTAAAGGCGGACATGGTGGTCGGAGAAGCCGCCCAACTGCCCGACATAATGCCCGTTGGCGTAGACCTGATAGCCATCGTCCACATTGAGCGGCATCTTGAGCGACAGCGGCTGGCCAGCACGCTGCTGGTCCTGACCGGTCACACGCAGGCGGAGCCGGTACCAGGCGTACCCGCTCAGGTTGGGATAGCCGCGCGCCGTCCAGCCCGGCACGAAGCCCTCTGTGCCATTCACAAGATCGACCGAGCCGGACTTGGGCATCAGGTCCATCGTCGCCCAGCGGGCATCGTCGAAGCCCGGCTGTGCCCACACCGGCGAGCCATTCACCCAGGGCGAGTCGCCGGGAGTGAACTTCCACGGCCCGGTCAGCGCAACCGCCGAGTTGCCGAGCGTGACGACTTGCGGGGGGGCTGCGGGAGAGACCGGGGCGGTGTGCGGCTGGGCGTGTGAAAAAGAGGGAATAGATAGAAGAACGAGCAAGAAGGCAGTGGCCATGTTGCCCATGCTCGGGAGACGGTGGGCTTGCGCGTGCGTGATCACGCTGTCACGAGCGCTTCCTCGGGCGCTTCGCTGGGTGCGCCGGTGAACTCGATCGAGAGCACGGTGATGTCGTCGTGCTGGCCGAAGGCCTGGGCCTGACGCGCGATGGCCGCAGCGGGCTGGTTGCTGATGGTGCGTGCGCGATCGAAGCCGAAGAGCTCGTTCGGTGGAACTCATGGCTTCGACGACGCCGTCGGTGAGGAAGGTGAGACGGTCGCCAGGTTGCAGGCGTGACGATGCGCGAGGAGAATTCGATGGCGTTTGCTGCGCCGAGCGGCAGCGAGCCTTCGAGATCCAATTCCTCGCCATTGAGATAGGGCGGAAGATGGCCGGCGTTGGCGACGTGCATGGTGCCGTCGGGGCGCAGTTCGGCAACGAGGCAGGTGGCGAGGTGGCCGCCAGAGCGGCCGATGAGGCGCTGGTTGAGCATGGTGAGCATGGAGGTGGGGTCGAAGCTTTCGTCGGCGCGGGTGCGGATGGCGCCGACCAGCACGGCGACGAGCATGGCTGCGCTCATGCCTTTGCCGGAGACATCGCCGACAACCACCAGCAGGCTGCCGTCGGGTTTCGAGAGGGTCTGGAAGAAGTCGCCGCCGACGGTTTGCGCGGGATGGTATTCGGATTCGACGGAGAAGACCGGCGAGTGCAGGACCTCGGGCACGAGCACGCGCTGCTGCAGCACCTTCGCCTGTTCCATGTCGAGCGCAACGGCCTGGCGGGAGAGTTCCTGGCGAACCTGAGTGTGCAGGAAGCGGCGCAACACCAGAGCGACGATCACCGTGACCATAAGGGTTGAAGCAATGACACCAACGCTGATGCCAATGCCAAAGGGAAAGAACGTGCTGGGAATAGCAAAGACGTTTGTCAGATAGGAGCGAAAAGCTCGTGAACTCGATCAGCAGGATGGGCAATGCGGCCAGCAGCGCCTCGGTACGATCGCGACGAAAGCCGTCGATGAGGATGATGATGAGCAGCAAGCCTAGTGCGCCCTGGCACCAGAGGGAGGCGATATAGGAGGCATGAAGCCAGGACAGGGATGGATTGCCCAGGCCAAAGAGAGGCAAATTTGCGCCAAGGCCGGTCAGCATTCCCGCTGCCGCAAACAGCCAGCCAGCAAGTGGAATCCAGCGCTGGCGGCGCAGCCCGAACCAGTTCCACCAGAACATGATGCACAAGGGCACGGTGAGGGCGTTAAAGAGGCTTTGCCAGAAACTTAAGGCCGCCGCGGTCAACAGCAAAGAAAAAGCAGAAAGCATCGTTACAGCGCCACTAACGACATAGCAGAACAGCACGACAAAGAGCCACAGGTAGGCGCGTTCCTGCCGGTTCTGCAGCCAGATCCATAGCGCCAGGGGCGCCAGGAGAAGGAACAGAAGCGCCCGTGCTATCGCGCCGAGAACGGAGTGCAGGTTGGCGTCGTCATCCGTGGCCTGGAGCAGGTGCACGGTAGAGGCCATCCCGAGGACCGGCGGCTGGTGCATTCCGCCGACATCAGGAGTAGTGCCAAATCGCGTGCCGGGGGACATATAGAAGCGCACGGCCAGATCGAGGTTTCCGTCCGGGCCGACGGGTGGGAGCGGAAAAGAGAGTGGCTGCGTGAAGTAGAGGTCCACGTGGTTCGCGAAAAAGCGGCCGAACTGGCCCACATAGCGGCCATTGGCATAAATCTCATAGGCATCATCGAGATCGATGGGCATCTTGAGCCAGAGCGGCTGGCCGGGGTCGGTCACGTGGATGCGCAGGCGATACCAGGCATAGCCATCAAGGTTGGGATAGCCCCGCGCGGTCCAACCGGGCACGAAGCCCGACGTGCCATATGCCAGATCGACGGAGCCGGACTTGGGCGCGAGATCCATAGCTGCCCAGCTTGCGTCGTTGAAGCCTGGTTGGGCCCAAACCGGCGAGCCGTTCTGCCATGGCGAATCGCCGGGAGCGAATTTCCACGGACCGGGCAAGGTGGCTGCCGAGTTGCCGAGGGTGACAGTTTGCACAGCAGGCACGAAAGATGCGGTCGCGGACTGGCGCTGCCCCAGCAATGACGAGGAAAGAGTCAGGAAAGCAAACAAAACGATCGTGCCGATCTTGCGCATGCTCGGGAGAGTACCACCGCCGATACGCCGCACGACATGACGATGGATGGGAAATGGTAACTCCGCGAAGAGAGCGGAGGCGTGCAGATATTTGACTCGCGCGTTGGGTCAGGCAGTCACGAGTGCTTCCTCGGGCGCTTCGCTGGGTGCGCCGGTGAACTCGATCGAGAGCACGGTGATGTCGTCGTGCTGGCCGAAGGCCTGGGCCTGACGCGCGATGGCCGCGGCGGACTGGTTGCTGATGGTGCGTGCGCGATCGAAGCCGAAGAGCTCGTTGGTGGAGCTCATGGCTTCGACGACGCCGTCGGTGAGGAAGGTGAGACGGTCGCCGGGTTCAATGCGGATGATGCACGATGAGAATTCAATGAGGTTGGCTGCACCCAGCGGCAGGGAGCCTTCGAGATCCAATTCCTCGCCATTGAGATAGGGCGGGAGATGGCCGGCGTTGGCTACGTGCATGGTGCCGTCGGGGCGCAGTTCGGCAACGAGGCAGGTGGCGAGGTGGCCGCCGGAGCGGCCGATGAGGCGCTGGTTGAGCATGGTGAGCATGGAGGTGGGGTCGAAGCTTTCGTCGGCGCGGGTGCGAATAGCGCCGACCAGCACGGCGACGAGCATGGCTGCGCTCATGCCCTTGCCGGAGACATCGCCGACAACGACCAGCAGACTGCCGTCGGGTTTCGAGAGGGTCTGGAAGAAGTCGCCACCGACGGTTTGCGCGGGACGGTACTCGGTCTGGACGGAGAAAGACGGCGAGTGAAGTACTTCGGGCACGAGTACGCGCTGTTGCAACTGCTGGGCCTGTTCCAGGTCCAGTGCGACGAGCTGACGGGATCGAGCTTCGCTGGCCTGGACGCGCAGGAAGCGACGCATGACCAGCGCACCTATGACCAGAACCATGAGGATGTTCGCGACTTGACCGACGCCGAAGCCGAGACCAAAGATGAAAAATGTGGGCGCAATGCCGAAGGTGTGCAGGAGATAGGGATTGAAGCTGCCAAATTCGATGAGCACCATGGGGAGGGCGGCCATCAGGGCTTCGGTGCGGTCGCGACGGAAGCCTTCGATAAGAATGACGAGCAGCAAGACTCCCAAGGCGAAGAGGCACACGCCGGATAGGTTATTGATCGCGGGCAACCAGGAACGCGGAACGATATTGATTTCTGAAGTGGGCAGTCGGAGGCAGAGCAGCGCCAGCATCTCCACTGCGGTGATCAGCCATGCGGCGCGAGGAATCCAAGGCTTTGCACGCAACCCAAACCAGTCCCACCAGAACATGGCCCACAAGGGCAAGATCAAGGGACCAAGGAGGACATCCAGCAGGATTGTGTTGGGTCCCAGCGACAGTACCGAGGCCAGGTTCCCGATCAAAAGCAAAACGACTCTGAGACAGGGGAAGGCAAAGACGAGAAAGAGCCAGAGATAGGTCCGTTCCTTCCGGTCCTTGAACCAAGCCCACAGCGGCAAAGGCATGACAAGCAAAAACAGAAGAGCGTCGAGAACGGTACCGACGTAGTAATGCTCATTTGCGTCGTCATCGGACTGTTGCAAGAGGCGCACTGCGGACGCAAGTCCGATGACGGGCGGCTGATGCATGCCCCCGGCATCCGTAGACTGATAAGGCGTTCCACTGCTCATGTAAAAGCGGATAGCGAGTTGAATTTCGCCTCCCGGCCCCGGTGCCGGCAGCGGGAAAGAGAACGACCGCGCGCTGTAGAGCGTGACATGATCTGGAGCAAAGCGGCCGAATTGCCCGACAAAGCGGCCATCCGCATACACCTGATACGCGTCATCGAAATCGTTGGGCATCTTGAGCCATAGAGGCTTGCCGGCATCGGGAACGCGAATGCGCAGACGGTACCAGGCGTAATGAACAAGGTTGGGATAGCCGCGTGCCGTCCAGCCAGACACGAAGCCGGGCGTGCCGTATGCGGGATCGACGGAGCCGGCTTTGGGCGCGAGATCGACGTTCGCCCAGGCTGCATCGTCGAAGCCTGGTTGGGCCCAGACCGGCGCGCCGTTCTGCCAGGGCGAGTCGCCAGGGGAGAATTTCCATGGGCCGGGCAGCGTGGCGGCCGAGTTGCCGAGAGTTATGGTTTCTGCGGGCGCGGCAGAAGAGGCAGGCGCTGCCTGCAAAAGCGAAGAAAAGGACAGAAAGGCGAACAAAAAGAACATGCCCAACTTACGCATGTTCGGGAGGGTACCACCGGCGGCTGCCTGGCGACACGATGATTTACGGCAGATATTTATTGATGACCAGGTCGATATAGGAAATGCCGGCTAACTCACCCACAGCAGCGGCTGGCGAACCGGGTAGTTGCGAATGATTTCCGGGTCGGTGGGATCGGGATTCATGGTCTTCCATAAGGCGATGTAAGGCTGGCGATGGCTGGCGAGGCCGGTGAATAGCAGGCCCGGCGAGCGGACTGGGAGCGCGTCGAAGTGTTCGACGTCCTTGCGATAGGGCCATGCACTCTTGTCTTTCAGATATGGATAGAGGAACGCGGCTGCTATGCAGATGCCGCGGCCATCCGCTAGCTGGAAGGTAAGAGCATCGGCTCCGACGCCTTTCAACGACTGGCAGAGGGTGGCCATGGCGTCGAAGTTGAAGATGGAATAACTGTAGGGTTTGGTTCTGGCTAACTCCATTGGGAACGAACCATCCGGTCCTAACTGCTTTGGCAGAAGCACGCTGGTGTATTGGCGGTAGACCTGATCGCGCGTCTCGCTATCGCCGATGAGACGTGCAAACTCCGACGCCTGGAGGGCCCAACAGGTAGCGTGGTTGTTGAGCGAGTCACGCTCCTTCACGCCTTTGTCGCTGGTCTTCATCCATTCGAGGTAGCTGCGAAACCACTGCTTCAACGCGGCGTTGTCTTCCGCGGAGAGCATGGCGGGAGCCACGATGCTGGCGGCGCGCGCGACTTCGACAAGGTGCAGCGTATCGATGAGGCCCCAGGAGCGGCCGGTAGAGACGCCGTGGACTCCCTGCGAGAACTCCAGATTTGGATTCATGCGCGTGGCCGGCGCGATGAACCATGCGCGCAGATGTTCGCAGGCGTGCTGGCCATAGCGACGGTCGCCGGTGAGCAGCCATGCGGCTGTTAACGCGGGCATTTGGACGGAGAGCGCGATCATCGCCTTGCGATGGCCGTTGAAGTTGGCGGGATTGCTCTGGCCGTCGCGGTTGATGTAAGGCCCGTCAGGATTTTTGGGATCGGGCCAGAAGTAGTCGGCCTGCGAGAAATAATCGTGCGGTCCGCCGGGAGTGCGCTCGGATGGATACGCCGTGATGGTCCGGATCGGCAACGTCACGTAGTCACCGGCAGCTTTCAGGATGCGCTTGCGATCTGTGTGAGCTACGAGTTGATAGGCGGCATTTTTTCGCTCTGAAGCAGAATGAGCCCAGGTGGAGCAGGCTTGCAGAGAGGGCCGCGACACCAAGCGATGTACAGAATCTCCTTCGATCGATGGCCGACGGTTGCACCGTCCTACAGTAAAGCATCGTGCCGGCGGCGGACGAATTGGGATTGGGCGGCGCTGATTTGTATAGTGATGAATCAGAGAGAAGCCGCAGCAATTTGTGAACGGAAAGAGGGTCCTGTGCCATCTGTGCGTGCCTGCTTGTGCCACCGCAGTTTTTTGTCCCCTGCATTGACGGTACTAATGATGTGCTGCTTCCCTGCCGCATCCGCTCTGGCGCAGAACCCGCCGGGCAGTGTGTCAACTTACGACCCGCGGCTTACATTTGCACCGTTGAGCCTGCCCGATCCGGTGAATACATACCGTTCGAGCAATGGCGCGCCAGGGCCGCAGTACTGGCAGAACGAGGCGGACTATGAGCTGCACGCGACGCTGGATACGGCGGCACAAGCAGCTTCGCGCCACGGAGACGATCACCTATACCAACAACAGTCCCGATGTGCTGCCGAGCTTGTGGATACACCTGGAGCAGAACATCTACCGCAAGGATTCGCGCGCGCACGTCATCGATGCCGGATCGGCGCGGCCGCGACGGCGCAGAAATGCAGCCGCAGCTGATGCGAGTGCCACGCCGCAGAAGACGACGTCCGGATGGGTTCGTGTTCGACTCGGTGGAGATTGAGACAAGGCAAGCAGACGGCGAAGGCGGACTACCTGGTCAGCGATACGCGGATGCAGATCCGGCTGCCGGAGCCGCTGAAGGCGCATGGCGGGCAATTGAAGATCCACATCCAGTATCACTACGAGATTCCGGGCGAGTGGGGCGGACGGACGTCGTGGGGCATGTCGAAGCAGGGCGAGATTTACGACATGGCGCAATGGTATCCGCGGATGGCGTGTATGACGATCTGCGCGGATGGGACACGCTGCCGTATCTGGGAAGCGAGTTCTACCTGGAGTACGGGAATTTCGACTACTACGTGACGGTGCCGTCGAAGATGATCGTTGCGGGCTCGGGCGAGCTGGTGAATCCGAAGGATGTGCTGACGAAGACGGAGATGGAGCGGCTTGCCGCAGGCGCGGAACAGCGATAAGACGGTGTACATCCGCAAGCCGGCGGAGGTGACCGATCCGGCGAGCCGGCCGAAGCAGGATGGCACGCTGACGTGGCACTTCCACATGGACCATACGCGCGACGTGGTGTGGAGCGCATCGCCGGTGTTTGTGTGGGACGCGGCGCGGATCAATCTGCCGGATGGAAAGAAGGCGCTGGCGATGAGCGTGTATCCGCCGGAGAGCGTTGGGCCGGATGCGTGGGACAAGTCGACCGAGTATGTGAAGGACACGGTGGAGCATTTTTCGAAGCAGTGGTTCCCGTATCCGTGGCCAGTGGCGATCAGCGTTGCGGGATTTTCGACGGGGATGGAGTATCCGGGCATGGTGTTCGACGGCATCACGGACAAGGGCGCGTTTCTGTTCTGGGTGACGGCGCACGAGATCGGGCATAGCTGGTTCCCGATGATTGTGGGATCGAATGAGCGGCGGCACGCGTTCATGGACGAGGGCTTCAACACGTTTATCGACATCGACGAGTCGGCGACGTATGCGGGCGGCAAGTACGGGCCGAAGCGCGACTCGGAGATATTCGGCAGGCGGCGAGCCGCCGGACACGATCCTGAAGGTGCTGGACAATCCCGACGCGCCGACGTTGATGGCGCCGGCGGATTCGTATGGATGGGCGCTGGGGCATCCGGTGAGCTATTTCAAGGGCGCCTATGGCATGGTGCTGCTGCGGGAGCAGATTCTGGGGCCGGAGCGCTTCGACTGGGCGTTTCGCAAGTACATCCGCGACTGGGCGTACAAGCATCCGTCGCCATCGGATTTCTTCCGCGAGATGCAGAGCGAGGGCGGCGAGGACCTGGGCTGGTTCTGGCGCGGCTGGTACCTGAACAACTGGAAGTACGACGTGGCGGCGGACAAGATTGACGGCGCGACGGTGACGCTGAGCAATCGCGGACAGCTGGTGCTGCCGACGACGGTAGAGGCGACGTTCACAGACGGCACAAAGGCGCGGGTGACGCTGCCGGTGGAGACGTGGATGTCAAAGAGCACATATGCGTGGACGCCGGACAGCAAAAAGACGATTGCGTCGGTGGTGGTCGATCCGGATCATGTGCTGCCGGATGACGACCGCGCGAATAACACGGTGAAGGCGCCGTGATTTTGCGACTCAGGATTTCAGGGAATATTTCTCGATGTTCGCCATGATTTGTTTGGCTTCTTCGCTGCCACGTCCAATCAGATGCGTCAGTAGCCAGTTCGTCGCGTGCAAAGGAGCTGACATAGGACGGAGAAAATCGACGATGAGCACGACCCGTAGACCGTCACTCTTGTTGTAGACCTCGTGCTCCCAGCTGTCGTCGAAGACGATGCTGCGACCCTCTTCCCAGGTGTGAATCTGGTCTTTGACACGCATAGAGGGCGGGTTGTTCTTCGGTACGATCAGACCGAGGTGATAGCGAAGATAGCCGAGATATGGGCCGCAATGCGCGGGGATCGACTTACCCGGATCGAGGATCGAGAAGAATGCCTGGTAGAGGTTGGGGATCTTTGCGAGAAGAGCAGTGGTACGCGGGCACTTCTTCTGATTCGCCGTGGGCGTGCCGACCAGACAGTCCAGCATAAAGACCTTCCAGTCTTTATCCGCATCGATGGTGCCGGAGATGTATTGCTCGCGCTTGGTCAGGTCGTGGTAACGGGGAAGCTTGTCTCTTTGCAGTAGCACGGAGTCTATTTCCTCACGAATTACCGCGTAGTTCCGATCCAGCTCGCGCAGGCTGGGATAGGTCTTGTCGATATCGTAGAAGGCCGGTCGGTCTTCGCCGCCAGCATCGCGATAGTACCAACGGTTTACGTCCAGCGTGCTCTTGACGGCGCGCTTCAGCCGCCGCTTCACTCGCCGCGGAATGCTTGGCTTTTGGTCTGTAGTTATTGCCGGCATAAGGATCGCAGTATAGGTCGCGTGCCATCGGGAGTCGAGAGAATCTGCACATCTAACCATGACCGCGGGAACATTACCGTGAAAGCTCGGTAAAGAAAATGCCAAGTGATGATGCGCCTGTTGCGCGTGTAACCGCCCTGCGGGAGGATTGCAGCCATGGATGAGCGGCTTCCGCTTTCGGCACTGCTATCACAGACGCTGGTTGCATTCACGATCGAATTCGACAATGAGGCGGAGCATCGAATGCCCCACTCGACCACCGATCAGGGGGCAACAGCTGGATCGGTGCCCGGTGCTCGATACGCGCCGTGGCTGGTGTCGATGGCGATGTGGTGGAACTGCATGCGCTTCGTGAGCGACGACGGGGTGACGGTGCGCGAGCTGGAACGGCTGGCGCGCACAAAAACAAACCTGGACGGCATGCGGCGATGGGGATACATCCGGATTGAACCGGATGCGGCGGGGGCGCGATCGAAGAAGCCGCGATGGGATGCCGTGCTTCGACCTACCGCGGCGGGACGGATGGCGCAGGAGGTATGGCGGCCACTGTGCGGCGTGATCGAGCAGCGATGGGACGAGCGATTCGGCAAGGACGCTGTGAACCGGCTTCGCGATGCGCTGCAGGCAATAGTGAGCCAAGTCGATACTGATTTGCCGGATTGCATGCCGATCTTAGGCTATGGGCTGATGACGAAGATATCCGATGAGAAAGCGCGCGGCGCTGTTGGGAAGGGTCGCAGGATTGACCGAAATATGCCGGTGGCGGCACTGCTGGCGAAGACTCTGGTTGCGTTCGCGCTGGAGTTCGAGCACGCATCGGAGGTATCGCTGGCGATCTGCGCGAATGTGCTACGAGTCACAGGAGACGAGGGCGTGCGGGTGCGCGATCTGGCCCGGCTGAGTGGTGTGTCGAAGGAAGCGATTGCGATGGCGCTGAGCTTTCTGCAGAAGAGGGCTCATGCGGCGGTGAAGCCGGAATCCTTAGGCAGCAAAGTGAGAGTACTGGTGCTGACTCCCAAGGGCCAGATATTGCGGACGCTGTATCGCGAGTTGATGCCGGCGATCGAGGAGCGCTGGCGGATCCGGTTTGGAGAGAATGCCATCCGCACACTGCGTGACGCACTGGAGGAATTGGGTGCGGGCGCGCCCGGAAAGACGTCCCGATTGTTTGAAGGATTAGAGCCCTACGCAGATGGGTGGCGGGCGGCGGTGCGAAAACCGGAGACGCTGCCACATTTTCCCATGGTGCTGCATCGCGGCGGATATCCCGACGGCAGTTGATGGGCAATGACGGAATTGTTGCTTTCATCGAATTTCCTATCCATACTTAGGCCCACTCCTATGTTGCGATTGAAAAGGCTGCTCTGCGGAATCATGGTCGTCACCAATGTCAGTTATCTAAGTTCAGCGCAGGGCGATCCTGCCCGCGAACAGGCGCGCTCCATGGTGATGACGCAGTATGGCATTGTGGCGACGAGCCAGGCAGTGGCATCGCAGGCGGGCGCAGCGGTTCTGGCGCGCGGTGGCAGCGCGGTAGATGCAGCGATTGCGGCCAACGCGGCGCTGGGCGTGATCGAACCGATGATGAATGGCGTGGGCGGCGATCTGTTCGCGATCGTCTATGACGCGAAGACGAAGAAACTTTACGGCCTGAACGCCAGCGGCTGGGCGGCGCAAGGCATGAGCATCGAGAGCCTGAAAGCGAAGGGAGTGGTGGATGAGATTCCCGAGGCAGGCATTGATTCCGTGACTGTGCCGGGAGCGGTGGCGGGATGGGATGCGCTGCGGCGGCGTTTCGGCAAACTCTCGATGGCGGAGGACGTTGCGCCAGCGGCGGCGCTGGCGGACAAAGGCATCGCGGTGCCGGAGACGGATGCTGAGAACTGGCAATCGTACGGAGTTCCCTTCGCGAAGAGTCCGGGATTTGCTCGGGTATTTCTGCCGGATGGGAAAGCGCCTACGGTGGGACAGCTCTTTCGCAATCCGGATCTGGCGGCGACACTGCGGCGCATTGGCGAGCACGGACGCGATGGATTCTACAAAGGTCCGACGGCGGACGCGATCCTGAAACTTTCGCGCGATCAGCATGGCTTTCTCGAAGCGGACGATCTCGCCGACTTTCAACCGGAGTGGGTGGAACCGGTGAGCACGACGTACCACGGCTGGACGGTGTGGGAGATGCCGCCGAACGGCCAGGGCATTGCCGCGCTCTCCATGCTGAACATCATGGAGCGATTCCCTATCGCCGAGTGGGGACATGATAGCCAGAAAGCGCTGCACGTGGAGATTGAGGCGCAGAAGCTGGCCTATGCGGATTTGCAGCATTACATTGGCGACCCGCATGCTTCGCACATTCCGGTAGCAGAGCTGATTTCGAAGGAGCTGGCGGCAAAGCGGGCTGCGCAAATCTCAGATCGTGCACAATGCCATGTATTGCCCTCCGACTTGACACAACAATTAGCGCGGTTGTCGAGCGACACGACATACCTGGCGGTGGTGGATCACGAGGGCAATGAAGTCTCGCTGATCCAGAGCAACGCAGGAGCCTTCGGCAGTGGACTGGTGGCGGAGGGAACAGGCTTCGTGCTGCAGAATCGCGCTGGCGGCTTCACGCTAAAGCCGGGGCAGCCAAACACGCTGCGGCCACGCACGCGGCCGCTGCACACCATCATTCCAGGCTTCATGCAACGCGGGGATCAACGGATCGCGTTTGGCATCATGGGCGGCTTCAACCAGGCGCAGGCCCACGCGCAGTTCGTCTCGAATATCGCGGACTTTCACATGAACATCCAGGCGGCGCTCGAGGGCGCGCGTTTCCGGAAGAACGGCTTTTCCGGCTGCAAGGTGGCGATTGAAAACGGCGTCGCACCGGAGGTGATCGACGGGCTGCGCAAGCAGGGGCACGAGGTCACGGTGGAATTGCGCTACTCACAGGTCATGGGACGTGGCAATGCGGTGCAGCACAACGAGACTACCGGAGTGAACTACGGCGCCACCGATCCTCGCGCAGATGGCGAGGCGGTTCCCGAACAGCTGCCGTTTTAATCCGATCGGCGGCAGCGTTACAGCGTGAGGAGTTCCTCATAGAAACCACCAATCTCGCGTGCCTTGTCCACGAAGTGAATTTCCAGAATCCAGTGACGGTGCTGGCCCTTCTCGTCGAGCGAGCGCATTGGCAAATGGCTCTTCGGGTGAACGTACAAGGTCACCTTGTCGTCGGGGATTCTTTCGTGGGGAAACTGTCCGATGAGGTGCCCTGCGATCGGTCCACCGAACTCCCAGCCGAATTTGGCGGCTAGAGAGCAGGCGTGATGGAAGAGCGCATCGCTGGTAATCTCGGGCGTGTCGTTGAAATACTGCTTGCCTTCCGCAAAGGCCTGACCCACATCGCGGGACAGTTTGTGCTTTACAGGATCGGACCCTAAAACGAAGGTGCGGCCGAAATCCGCTTCCCACTTTTCGAATACGGGGCCGAGATCGAGAAAGAGGATGTCGTCTTCGCCGATGGTGAGGTCGGGCGGATTCTCAGCATAAGGAAGCAGTGTATTTTTGCCTGCACGCACAATCCGCTTGTGCCAGTAGGTGGAGATTCCGTACATCTTCTCGGCAAGGGCATAGATATCGGCATTCAAGCGGCTCTCGTTGATGCCGGCGCGAATCAGGCCCTGCGCTTCGATTTCGTGAAACAGCCCTTCCGCCTTGCTCTGCGCTTCGCGAAGCTCTTTTCCCCGTTCCTCTTCCCACTCCGTCATTCGATCCTCCGGAATTGAGATCGCCAATCACGCGACTGTTTCGGCCTTGTCTCATCTACTTTATATATATGGCCAAACCCCATCCCCTCGTGCACGGCATTGACCTGGATGCCCAGACTCGCTGCGTTCATTACCACAAGGTATTGGACATCGTGGCTATCAAGATGAAGTGCTGCGGCCTCTACTACGCGTGCAAGGATTGCCACGACTCATTGGCCGGCCACGAGATCGAAGTCTGGCCGCGCAACGAATGGGATCAACTGGCAGTGATGTGCGGCAATTGCAGGGAGGAGTTGAGTATCCGACAGTATCTGGATTGCACGAATGAGTGCCCCGCATGCAAGGCACGGTTCAATCCCGGCTGCCGCCATCATTACCACTTCTATTTCGCAACGGATGAGAGTCTTCCCACAGCGAAGGCTGAATGAGCGTGGCCGCAGCCCACTACGGATGCTGCTCGATATACTGGCCCACCATGCGCGCGGCTTCTTCAAGAAAGGTGCGATCCGCATCAGTGAAGGCTGCGGGATCGTGGCTGTCGATATCGATCTCTCCGACGACGCTGCCGCGGGCATAGATGGGGACAACAATCTCCGACCGGGTATCGATGGAGCAGGAGAGATAACGCGGATCCGCCGCCACATCGTCCACAATGACCGTCTCGCCGGAGGCTACTGCAGCGCCACAGATGCCCTGCGTCACAGGTATGCGCACGTGCGGTGTGGGCGCGCCGACGAACGGGCCGAGAACCAGCATTTGGGCATCCGCCGGATCGAGCATATAGAAGCCGGTCCAACTGAAGTGAGGAAGACGCTGCGCCATCGCTGCAGCGATTCCGGTCTGCAGAGATTCGAGCGAGGGCGACGCAGCAGCCAGATCACGGATGTGGTCGAGGAGACCAGTTCTAACCGAGCTAAGTCTATCCGGGGAGAGCTGAGTGTCCGCCATGTCCTTATTGTCTACATTATTCAGGAATCTTAGGATGATTTGATGAGGACGGCCTGGCCGGTATGGAAGGAGGCGTGATTGGTGCGGCTCATGAGTACCGCGAGCCGGTTGCGCGTGGGGTCCTTGGCGAAATCCTCTGCGGAGACGGCCGTGTGCTTTTCCAGCCACTGCTGGGGCGTGAGCTTTTCGAAGGCAGCGGTGAGTCTGCTGTTGACCTCGCTCCATGCGCGCTTCAGATCGACCGCGGAGACAGGATCCGGGAGCGCACGATCGGGATTGGTGATGTAGACCTCGTCCAGTTCGGGGTGCAGGCGCTCGCCGAGGCCGAGCAACGCAAAGAGCCGGTCGTGGACCGCGGTGAGATGGCCGACAAGGTACAAGAGACGGTTCTTGCCGGGAGCGACCTGCTTCTGGAGCTGCTCGTCAGTGAGCGGGGCGATGGCTTTGTCCAGACGGCCGACGACGAGTTTCCATGAGTTGAGCGCGGCGCTTGCTAGCTGTTCTTCGGTTGTCATCTTCGATCCGGCCTCCAGTTGTTACACCAATCCCTCAGTTCGATGTTCATCGAAGAAGCCGGGATGCGAAATTGTTGTGTTTGTGAGCCGTTGTGTGTGCGGCACGGGCGCATTCTCATCCGGCGGCGAGACATGGGGCTTCCATGTTGCCCTATCCGGTTCGCGCTTGTGTAAAGTTACGCGGCGGCTGCGGGGCGCTGCATTCTGGCGAGGGTGGTGCGCATGCGAATGCGGGCGGAAAGTAAGGTACGTTCCACTTGCTGGCGCGGGATTTCAAGCAGGGTGGCGACGCGGTCGGCATCGTAGCCTTCGACGTCGCGGAGTAGGAAAATCATGCGCTCGTTAGGCGGCAGTTCCCTGAGCGCCTCTTCCATCTCGGTGCGCTTGACGTTGCGGCCACTGAGGGTCTGGCCAGGAATGGATTCCGCCGGTGCGGCCTGTTCGTCGAGGGGCAGACGCTCACGCAGTTCGTTCACCAGGGCGCAGTCTACGCAGCGGCCATCGGGCTCTTCCGCCTGACGGAAAGCGCGGACGAAGGTGTCCTGCGTCACCTCTTCCGCCTCGATCTCGTTTCCCACCATGTAATAAGCAACGGCATAGGCCCGGTGCTTATGGGTCTCGTAGACGTCCCGCTGCCGGTGTTCGAGCGATCGCTCGGACATCTGGCATTGCACGATCCGGCATGATCCCTGGGGCGAAAAGTCTTGTTCAAAATTCAAAACAGGCATGCCCTCGATTGTGGAACCACGGGAGCCCATTCGGGCTCTCTCTTGTTCGGCGGTGAAACGAATACTCAAGCTAGGATGGCTGTCCATACAACTTCCGTCAAGGGGTGCATGTGAAATCAGTGGGATCGGGGCGTCATGCCGTACCACATCCGTGCGACCGAGGGTAACCGTTTCCCATTTCGAACATTACGGAGGTACAGGCGGGTTTCCGTTATGATCAATCCGGATTCCCTAAGTGACCGACCAGAAAGGTATTGGACGCATGTCCGTGTATGGCCCCCCCGACCATCCTTGTTGTCGATGATGATGTCTCTATCCGGACCATCGTCTGCGCCATGCTGGAACCGGCTGGCTATGAGCCGGTGCTGGCAAGTTCAGCGGAAGAGGCGATTGCGCAACTCGATGACGGACTAAAGCCGCGACTGATTCTTTCCGATATTGTGATGACGGGAATGACCGGGCTGGCGCTGCTGGATCATGTGCGCGAGCGACATGCAGAGATCCCGATCGTGATGGTGAGCGGGGTAAGCGACGTTGGGGTGGCGATCGGAACGCTGCGCAATGGAGCGTACGATTACCTGCTGAAGCCGTTTGAGCGCGATCAGCTGCTTGGGACAGTACTGCGGGCTCTCGAATACCGCGCGCTGGTGGAGCAGAACAACGTGTATCGAACGCACCTGGAAGAGTTGGTGGCGGCCCGCACCGAAATGTTGAACAGCGCGATCGGTGACCTGGAACGGTCTTACGACATCACGCTGGAGGCGTTGGGCGACGCGCTGGACTTGAAAGATACCGAGACCGAGGGACACTCGCGCCGGGTGACCGCCTACACCATTGCCCTGGCGCGGGCGATGCAGTTGCCGCCGCAGGAGATACGCACCATGGCGCGCGGCGCCTTTCTGCACGACGTGGGCAAGATGGCGATTCCCGATGCGATCCTGCTCAAGCCGGGACGGCTGACCAAGGACGAGCAGGACACCATGCGCGAGCACTGTGAGCGGGGCTACCAGATGCTGCGGAAGATCCCGTATCTGCGGGAGGCGGCTGAGATTGTCTACAGCCATCAGGAACACTTCAACGGCTCCGGTTATCCGCGCGGGCTGCGCGGCAACGAGATTCCGCTGGGGGCACGCATCTTCGCCGTGGCGGACGCGCTGGACGCCATCACCTCGGACCGGCCGTATCGGAGCGCCACCAGCTTTGCGACGGCGCGGAAGGAGATCAGCAAAAACACGGGAACCCAGTTCGACCCGCAGGTAGTGGACGTGTTTCTGCAGATGCCGGACCGCGTATGGGAGGATCTGCGCGCGGAGATTCAGGGCGAAGCGCAGAAGTTCAACCCATTTTCGCTGGGTGCGGTGAAACATCTCTTGCCGCGCAAGGATGCCCGCCCGGCAACGAATGGCATCCCAACGACTATGCCTGAGACTAAGAAATCTGGCGCTCTGGACGCCGACGCGTTGAAGGCGTCGGTTGCAAAACTGCCTGGCTGGCACGTGGAGCAAGGCATGTTGACACGCACCTTCAGCTTCCCGAACTTCGTAGAAGCGCTGGCGTTTGTGCAGTCACTGGGTGTGGAGGCAGAACAGGAGCAGCACCACCCCGACCTGGACATCCGCTATAGCAAGGTGAAGGTGTCACTGGTAACGCACGATGCCGGCGGCATTACGGCCAAGGACGTCGCGTTAGCGCAGACTGCAGACGGTCTGGCCACGCCCCTGAACGGCAAATAGCCGAGCCAGAAATTTATTTTCTCTTGAGATAAATTGCTTGACAGGTTATGTACTGCAGGCGCTAAATGACTGGTTGCTAAAGGTTAGACGGCCAGAATGCACCTGCCGCGTTGCGGGTGACAGGAGATGTTTGCGGGCAATTTCAAAGAAAGTTGCCACTTTGAGCAACATCTCGGCTGCAGTTGCGTCTATCCTTGTAGGAACGGTTGAG
This sequence comes from uncultured Acidobacteriaceae bacterium, assembly GCA_963815025.1. Lineage (GTDB taxonomy): Bacteria > Acidobacteriota > Terriglobia > Terriglobales > Acidobacteriaceae > KBS-83. The sequence goes on from CAWFFD010000004.1 coordinate 2,145,650, forward strand.
GTGAAAAGCCTCCCGGAGAGTTTTAGTACAAGTTGCGTCACTGGCCTCCCGGCACGAACATCCCCAAGATGGTCGTGCCGTCTTTTTTTTGCTGGCAAACCACTTCCCTTACACTGAAGATCATGCGCACTGTGCTGCTTGCTCTCCCTATCGCGCTGCTCACGCTCGGCGCCTCCGCTCAATGGGCCATGCCGACGGACGATGTGCCGGCGTACCACACCGCGCCGCCAACGCCGGAAACCAAGCTTGCGCCGATTCTGACCGAGGCGCAGTTACGCGATGCGGGGGCTACGCTGCCGTGGCAGTTCCGCGTGTATGCGCTGGCCGCGCGAGTGCCAGCAGTGCTGTACCAGTTACCCTGCAACTGCCGCTGCGACCGCGCCCTTGGCCACTCCAGCCTGCAGAGCTGCTTCGCGAGCACGCATGGCATGGAGTGCAGCACCTGCGCGCAGGAGGGTGTGTATGCCTACCGCATGACCAAGCTCGGCAAGACGCCGGCGCAGATCCGTGCGGGTATTGCGGCACATGAATACCAAAACATCAATCTGGCCTCCATGAACAGTGCAAGCTAGGACCGAGCCGCGTCTCGATTGGAATCAGGAGTTTTGATTCCAGATGTCCACGTGCCACTTCCAGCGGTTTCCTTCCTGCTGCCAATAGACGACGTATTTGACCTCCATCTGCGTGGCGGGCTGGTCGGGAGGCTGGACCGTGAGTGTGGCCTTGCCGATTTCGATTGCGCCATCGCCTGCCGGCATCACGTCGACGGAGGCGAGAATGGCAGATGTGGCGTTCGCTAGCTGGACAAGGTCAGTCCAGAACTTTCTGATTGCTTCCCGTCCCGTGATCATCGGCGCGCCCGGAGGAAGAATGCGGGCGTCCGCGGTGTAAATGTCATCGAGCGCGGCGAAGTTCCGCTTGCCGAAGACCTCCACGTTGAAGAGGTCATTCGTCGTCTGCATGGCGAGCTTGATCTGACCGATGGTTGCCGGCATGGGCCAGCACTGTACGCCGGCCCCTTGAGGATAAGCAACGAATTCCTGCGACCTGGCGGAGCCAATGTCTACTGGAGGAGGCAGATAGTCCGGTGGCAGCCGCCTGGCTCAGCCGCGAGCATTCACTTCAGCCGGTTGCGGATGTTTCTCTTCGAGGCGATAGATCAGGAGCAGTACGACCAGCAGCGTGAGCGCGAAGGCTTTGAACGAGCCGGCAATGTGGGCCTGGCCGATGAACATATACGTCTCGGGACAAAACGCGATCGCCAGCAACAGAAAGCAGGCCGGCAGCACGCGCGAACGGAGGACGCCCGGCTCGACTTCGATGGCAAAAAGGGCGAGGACCAGCCATCCTGCGTAGAGATGCACCAAGTTGTAGTCCCCCGAGAGGGGTGGCAGCAGCACGGACAAGGCGAGCAGGATGACGATCTGGTTGATGCGCGGCAGGCGGATGATGCGCGTGAAATAGAGCAGCAGACCACCGACGGCGGCTATCACCATATACCAATGGGCAAAGCGGGCGAGGTGCGTCGGATCGGAAGTATGGGTGTGTTCAGCGATATGTTTGACTACCGCAAAAAGCGAGTGATCGAACGGGATTTCGAAGGGTTTGATGGCAAATATATAGGCGTTGCGGAATTTCTCGAGTGTATCGCTGATGTTCCGATTGGCGATCTGGATGGTAGGGCCCAGGATGGCAAGCGACGTGAGGTCGATTCCAACCGCCGTGGCAATGGCGATGAGCAAGGCGACGAATTTTTTTCGCGCCACGAACAACGCCAGCAAGACAAACGGAAACAGCTTGAGGGAGACCGCCATCCCCAATAGCACGCCTGCCAGCTTCCATCGCTCGCGCCAGAGTGCAGCGATGGCTAGCGTGGCCAAAATCCAGTTCACGACTTCGATGTTGGCGCGCTCAATCATAAACATGAATGGATAAGAACTGATCGCAGCGACGGCCATAAACAGAACAGCAGACCAGAGTGCGAGCCCACGTCGGACCAGGGAGCGGGCGCTCCAGATGGCGCTGACAACGACGGCCAAAACGGTAAAGAGGCGGAGGCACAGGAGCTGGTTGAACGGAAGACTCAAGAACGCTTTGATGACCAGCGAATCGGCCGGGGGATAGGCATAGGGAAAAGCGCGAGGCGCCCAGAACTGCGGCATTCCGAAGGAGCGAAACTGATCGCGAAAGATATCGAAGTCGTTGAAGACGGCGGTGCGCGAGAAGAGGGGGAACCAGAAGAATTCCGGCCGATGCCGGAGGTGCCCTTCGACAAATGCCACAATGCCGACGATGGCCCACAGCGAAAGAACGGTGAAGATGAAGGTCCGCATCCCGGGAAACCACTTGAGATCTTGCGTGCTCACAGGCATGTTGTCCATGATGCCCTGTTCATCGGTTGAATGCTCAGGGGTGCCCGGAATGACTGTTGCTTAAAAAGGTATGTGGGCCGTTCCTTGAGATTTTTGGATAGGGACGTCGCTCGGAAGGCCGACGGGCCGCTAAATTGGCGAATGCCGACAGGAGCAAAGACCGGCGAATCGACCGAATGCCAGCACGGTATACTCATAGACAGTCACGATCGCCACGATGGCGTGCTGGACCCAAGTTGGGGGCGTCACGGTTTCGACGGGATCGATTGCGGTTCGAGAGGCATGCCGGGGTGTGAGCACCCGTAATCGCTTGCAAAAACAATGATTGCCAATAACAATCTTGCACTTGCTGCTTAATTAAATAAGTAGCCGTCCTCCAAGGCTTTGTCTGCGGGCCATGGTCAGGACGTCACACAGCAGGCTGGTTTCCAAGGCTATGTCCGGGCCGCGGAGATGAGATTTTCGGGCTAGTGGCGTGCGCATCTTGTCCGTTCTAAGCGCACGTTGCGAAGTCTTTGGAACGCGACTACGCATGGAGTCTCTCGGCTGACAGCGATTTCGGACGCGGGTTCGACTCCCGCCGCCTCCACCAAGCCTTTTATTACCAATAATTTACATCATATGACGCGGACCGCTTTCCCATCCGCGTCAGCTTCATCTTTGCCAACGGTAAATGGCGGCTGCGGTTCTCCATGCGTCCTCTCGCCCCGCTTCAGCTCTGGAATCATCACCTCGTGAATTGGCTTCCTGCTGGTGAACTAACTCGAGTCCGGACAGGTCGCTTGCCCTATTTTATATTATACTTAAGTTAATATCTAATTGATAAATCCTTTTACTGCCCAGCAACATCACTCCATTGTTTGAGGACTCTTTTGGAGGCAGTTGCATGCATCAGTCATTCGTCCCCGCTCGGGCAGCCTATCCAGCCCAGCCCATCGGGAACACGGGCTCCAGGGCTCTAGCACTCGTCGTCATCACGCTTCTTTTATGCTCCGGCGCCCCGTTGGCGTTGGCGCAAGCCATCTACGGCACCATTTCCGGCACAGTCACAGACACGACCGGCGCCGCAGTTCCCAATGCGATGGTGACCGTGGCCGATATCGCAAAAGGAACCACCAAAACCGTCCAGTCCAACAGTGGCGGCTTCTATACCGTCAACCAACTCATCCCGGACAGCTACAGCGTAAAGGCCACCGCTGCCAACTTCACACCGGCGGAGAACAATGGTGTCACCGTCGCCGCGGACACCACGCAGACCGTCAACCTGCAGGTCACCGTCGGAGGGGCGAGCCAGACGGTGACGGTGACGACGGAAACCCCAGCGCTCAAGACCGACCGCGCCGATGTTGGTCAGGAGCTGAATGAGCGACAGATTCAGAATCTGCCGAACCTCGACCGCAATTTCACATCCTTCGCCCTGCTCACTCCGGGAGTGCAAAGGTCGAGCTTCAGCACCGCCCCGACGGAGAACCCGCAAGGTACCACAGCTCTGAACGCCAACGGTTCGAACTACGGATCGCTGGGATATGTGCTCGACGGTACGGACAATCGTGAGCCCATCGACGGCATCATCGTCATCAATCCTACGCTCGACTCCATCAGCGAAATGAAGGTGGATACGCAGAACTTCCCGGCTGAATTCGGTGGTTCAGTGGGTGGCGTGGTTACAGCGCAGACGCGGTCCGGTGGCAACGCAGTCCATGGCGATGCGTTCTTCTATCGCCGCAGCGATGCGCTGGCTGCGCGCAATCCGTTTACGCAGTTTCAACCCGATCCGGTCACCGGCCGACTCATTCCTTCGGCTCTCTACAGCCAATTCGGTGGCTCGGTGGGGGGCCCTATTAAGAAGGACAAGGCGTTCTTCTTTCTGGACTATCAAGGGACACGTCAGAAGGTAGGCAGCAGCCTGCAGCAGAACGTGCCTACCGCAACCGTCCGCAACACCTGTCTCAATGCGGCGAGTCCTACCTGCGATCTTTCACAATACGGCGGCCGAGTCATCTCGAACGCACTGGTCACGCCGCAAGGCCGCGCTCTGCTGAGCGCCTTCCCCCAACCAAATGCGGGTGCTCCCGGAGCGACCAGCAACAATTACATCGCATCCGGCTCAGGGAATAATGATGGCGATCTCGCCGATACGCGCCTTGACTACCAGGTGACGTCTACTGTCCATGCCTTCGGACGCTACGACTACGCGAACTTCCGTCTCCTCGGTGCACCGGCGCTCGGTGCTGCCGGCGGCGAAGGCTTTGGCATTGGAGAGACCACTGGTACCGACCAAGTGCAGAACCAGAGCGTATCGGTGGGCTTCGACTGGGCCGTCCACTCCGACCTGCTTACGGACTTCCGTTTCGGCCTGCTCGACTACCACGTAGCGGAGAATAAGTTCGACGCCGGAACGACGCCGGCTGCCGCGGATGGACTGCCTAACCTCAACACTGGCACGCCCGATACTTCCGGTTCACCGACCTTCAACGTTGTCGACAACAGCATCGCCAGCTTCGGCACCCAGGGTTGCAACTGCCCGCTGCTGGAGAGCGAGCAGGTCTTCCAACTGGTGAACAACTGGACCAAGCTTGTCGGCAATCACACGATCAAGTTCGGCGGGGACGTCCGCTACGCATTGAATCTGCGGAATGCGAGCGACTACAACCGGACCGGTCAGTTCTTCTTCAACAACACGACTGGCGCCGGCTCCGGAATCGGCGCGGTACTCACCGGGCAGATCGCGCAGTTCCAGCGGTTCGATGTCTATAACAACAATGCAGCCAATCGCCAGAAGCGCGGCGGCTTCTATGCCCAGGACACTTGGCGCGTTACGCCGAAGCTGACCCTCGACTATGGCGTGCGTTGGGACATCATCTTTCCCGAGACGGTCAACAGTGCGGGCGCCGGCGGGTTCACCGACCTGCAGGCCGGCGTCATTCGAGTTGCAGGCATTGGCGGCGTTGCCAGCAACGGCGGCGCTTCGGTTGACCTGATGAATCTCGGCGGTCGCTTCGGATTCGCTTACCAGATTCGTCCCAACACCGTCATTCGCGGTGCCGTTGGCCAGGTCTACGACGATGTCGGCTTCTTCGGCACGATCTTCGGCAGCGCGCTCACGCACAACGTACCCGTGGTGAATGCAGAAAACCAGGGCAGCAGCAGCGCCACTTCGCCACTGCCATTCACTTACAACACTCTGCCTGCGCAGGTGCCGCAGATTGCGATTCCCGCGAACGGCATTTTGCCGATCCTGAACAACATTGGCTACAACGTCCGGCCCAACCGTCTGCCGCTGCCAAAAGTTGATCAGTACAACATCAGCCTGCAGCAAGCTCTATCTTCGGATACGACGGTGACCATCGCTTATGTGGGCAATGTCGCCGAACGCATCTATCCGGGCGAAACCGAAGGCTTCAACGTCAACCAGCCTGTATTGCCAACCAGCCCGGCACAACTGGCAAATCGCGATCTTCGCCGCCCGTACTATGAGAAGCTAGCCGGCGGCACCTGCTGTTCGCAGGACATCAACTCCTTGGCTCCCGCGGCACGCGCCAACTACAACGCGCTCCAGACGACAGTCGAGAAACGCTTCAGCCATGGCGTCCAGTTGCTGGGTAACTACACATGGTCGAAGGCCATGAACTACGGTTCGACCTACTTCGCGAATGATCCGCGAGTCGAGTACGGTCCCAACGACACGAATCGTAACCAACTGTTCGTACTGAGCGGTATGTACGAGTTGCCGTTCGGTCGAAACAAGATGCTGCTGGGCAATGTCAACCGCGCCATGAACTATGTCGTCGGTGGCTGGCAGTTGGCGGGGACGACGACCTGGGAGAGCGGCCTGCCCTTTACGCCTACATATGCAGAATGCGGCAACGACCAGGACATCGATACCAACTCCAGCAGCCCCGGCACCAGCAGCGACTGCCGTCCCGACAAAGGCGTCGGCAGTCTTCCCCTCAGCGTCGGCTCGCTGAACACTGCGGAAGGCGCCCCGTCGCGCCGCTACTTCACTCCGGTAGCAGCGTTCGGCGGCAACGGCTCAGTCTCCGGACCCTTCGCGCGGCCGGCGTTCGGCACCTTTGGCAATGTCGGCCGCAACAGCTACCGCGGCCCCTCGGACTACTTTGCGGATGCTTCGCTGTTCAAGAACTTTGATATCACGGAGCGGGTGAAGGGCCAATTCCAGTTCCAAGCCTTCAATGTCCTCAATCACGTGCCGCTTGGCGTGCCGAATGCGTCGGACGCACGATGCATCGACTGTAGCGACGGAGGCGTGATCACCAATGTCGACAACGCCATTCTTAACAGCGGCCAGCCGGTGATGCGCCAGCTGCAGTTCGCCGCTAAGATTACTTTCTAGTCAGGCGTTCTGCAGAAACAAGAAAGCCGGAGATCGAGCCTGTTACGAAACCAGGGCGCTGAGAAGATGGAGAACGCTCCTTTGGGAGCGTTCTTTGTTTTTGCGGAGTTATCGGACTTAGGCGGATTGAGTTTGTAGGTGTTACTCAGTCCGCCTAGGACGTTTGAAGTTGTAGGCCATGACGAAAGAAGCGTTCGGCGAGCGTGTGAGATCTTTGGACGAATCAATCAGCGTGCCATCTCGATCAAAAAGAAGCCCTGTGTCATTAGGCGGCTTTCTGCGCGGAGTCAGCGAACAATTGCTTGACGAATTGGTTTTCGAATAACCCGTTGGGATCGAGATCCTTGCGCAGTCGGTCGAAACTACGCCACGCGGGGCGCAGCGAAAGCTTGTAGATTTCGGGAGAAAAATGCTTGCCCATGTGCGGAGCTCCGCCGAGGCGAGCCAGGCGCGCTTGCACCTCATCCATCCAATCCAGGGAACCGCGAACAAATTGGCCGTCTGCCGCCAAATACACCAAAAAGCCGATCCAGCACACGGGTTGGCCATAAGCCGGCGACAGCCAAGCCTCGGAGGCTCCGCAGCACCGCAAAATAAAAGGATAGTGCAAGACGCCAGCATGCTCCTCTTGCCATTGTCTGAGAATGCCGAAGGCTTCGATCGATTTGTCGAAAGGAACGGACACCTCGCAATTGATTTGGGGAGCGGGAATCCCCTTGCACAACAGCTGGTAGATGTTGCCGATCAGATCTTTGCCGTTCTTGAAGCGGCGGATCGTTTCGATGTGCCGTCCGTCCAAGGCTTCGTTTTTCGTGTCGGCGCCCATTTTTAACATCGTCGCGTCGATAGTGGGGTCCAGGAGCGCAGCGTCTCCGGCGCCGAAATTCAAATTCAAGGGCTGGCATCCCGCGGCCCGATAAGCCTGGGCCTCGGACTCCGAGGCGGGATCCACCAACCAGATATGGGCCTCTCCAGTCCAAGCGAACCACCATGTTTTCACAAACAGATGCTGCTGGTTCAGCCGCTCGTGGTTAGCAATTAACCATTCTTGATCGACGGTGAGCTTAAGGCACTTCATGACGAGATTCGGCACGGTTCGGAAGCTCACCTCCAACACGATCCCCAGGCATCCCATCGAGAGCATGAATGCTCCAAAGCGCGCATCGTCCCGCTCGATGAGTTGGATTTGGCCGTCCGCGAGCATCACTTTCATTGAAAGCGCCGCATCCCCCAGACTCGATTGGCGCAGCCCCTGACCGTGCGTGCCCGTCCCCAAGGCCCCGGCGAGAGTTTGAATGCTGATGACACCTGGGCAAGCCGGCAGCATGCGATCCATTTCGAGCAAATCCGCGTAGAGCTGCCCCACCGTCGTGGCCGCCTTGTAGGTCACGAAGTCTTCACCCACGGCGACCTGGCCCGTCCAAGATCGCAAATCGATCAAGGCTGCGGGTCCCGCTTCGCCATGCACCGAGTGCACGGGCTCGAACGACAATGTCGAGCCCACGACGCGCACCGTTTCGTAGCCTCCAAGCAGGATCGAGCGAAGCTCCTGCTCGTTGGTGGGTTGTAAAACTTCGTTTAGTGGAGCCAAGGGATTGGTCTTCGACCAATTGAACAAAAAGCGCTTGTCGTCGATGCTTTGGATTGCATGGAAGTCTTCAAATCGGTAATTCGGGCCGGGGCGGCGCATTCGCGCTTCCTTTCTTTGACAACATGTCCAACTGGTTGCGGTTTCGATCATGCTTGACCGCGGCAGGGTTGATAGAGCTCATGAGACCGGATGAGTGCCGGCAACCGTGTCGTTGCACGAAGGCCTCTGCATGGCGCGCGAACGAGCGCAATGTCGGTGCGATGCGCCGGAGAGTACAAGTACAGGTGTCGGGCGCGGGCAGTGCAAGCCGTACTGCAGCAGATTGATCATCGTGTAGGCGAGCGTCTTTAACGCATAGTGGGCAAGGTTGCTATCTGGAAACTAAACAACACGTCATGCCCACGGTCCCTGATCTTGCGTGCAGGAGTCCTCAGCGTTCAGGCGTCCCGGAGGCAGCACGCAACATGGTCGTGACAGGGCGAATCGATCGATAGAGAAAGTAGATTTCGACATCGGTCGCTCTCTTTACCAATGTGTTCCCTTGAGCGTCCACGCGTGTCAGGCTATTGTCTCAATGCTGTCATCGGATTGTTACCTGAACTAGCTCGGTCCGTGAGCGTCGGATGACGACGGCGCTGGCAATTGGCTTCGACCGTGTGGCGTCGCAACAGATGAACACGGGAAATCCTCAAGCGACTTCTGCGTAAAACGGCATGTACGGTTCCACAAGTTCAACTACTCGGACATCATCTCCAATAGGACAGGCGATTCTTCTGCAAGAGGTGGTTCTCTCGCCTTGTCCAGGGAAAGAGGTAATCTGAGTGCGGCAGCAAACAGGAAAGCGTGTAATCCGCAGAGTAGAAGAAAGGCAGCAGTAAATGCGCTGGAGAGGCTCGCGCTGGACTGTGCGATCCCCAACCTCCATCCCAGGAAGGTCGCGCAGAACGTAGTCAAAGTCGGTCCGCCGAGACGTTGCACAATGTTGAGCGATGTTGTCGCCATCGGCAGGTCTTGTCTCCTCACAGAAGCGTATGCAGCCGAGATGGAGGGAATGCCGACCGCGCTGAGGCCTATCCCCCGCACAAAGAGAGCACATGCGAGCACGGCGAGTACAAGTCCGTGACTGGCCAGTTAGATAAATGGCAGCGTGGCTGCGAAGGCCAGAAATGCGCCTCCTGCAGATACCTTTCGTATCCCGAACCGCTCGGTCAGGGCTCCCATCCATGGATAGGAACAGATCATCCCCACTCCAAGCGGAGCCAGCAACCAACCGGTCGCGCTCGGCGATTGGCCACAGGCGCGGATGAGATAGATCGGAATCAACATCTGGCCCGCGAACGAGATTCCGTTCGACATGAACTGCGTGGTGGCGGACGCGGAGAAGGTTCTGCTCTTGAATAGCCGCAGGTCAATGAGTGCTCGATCTCCTTTACGAATTGCCATTCTGAAGAAGGCCGCAAGCAGAACGATGGAAAGCAGGAGAGCCGTAAGACCGATGTGCCCGCCCAGATGATCCGATCCGTACAGGAAGAGCACAAGTCCGGGAGAGAGCAGGGTGAAGCCAGCAAGATCGAGTTCTCTTGACCTGGTCTCTTCGCGATCATTTGGAAGAAAGAAAACCGCCAGGACGACTGCCAATACACCGACCGGCAGATTGACCAGGAAGAGCCAACGCCAGGAGGCGTGTTGCAGAATGGCACCGGCGATGACGGGGCCAAGGATCGGTCCCAGCATGACGGGCACTGCGGCATAGCCGATGATGCGCGCCATATGCTTGCCGGCAGCACGCGCCATCATCATCTGCGCCATCGGAGCCATCAGGCCGCCGCTCATGCCCTGGAGGATGCGAAATGCGATCAGGGAGTTCGCCGACCAGGCCAGCCCGCATAAGGCAGAGGAGAGCGTGAAGGCGGAGAAGCACCAGAGGTAGAGAGATTTGGCTCCAATGAGATCCACCAGCCAGCCGTTGAGCGGGAGCATGAGAGCGAGCGCGAGAAGATAGCCGCTGGTGACCCATTGAATCGCCGTGAGGCTGCTGTGCAGATCCACGGCGAGACTGGAGAGCGACACGTTGACGACGGTCGCATCGAGCTGTGAAAGAAATGAGCCGAGCACCGCGACGGCCGTGATCTTCCAGACCAATGGGTCGAGCCCGTCGGATTCGCCTGCGGCCTCTAGGCAAGGGCGGCCAGAACCTCATCGGTGGTGCGGACGCGGGCGAGGCGCGGGAAGATATTTTCAAAGGCGAAGCGGTGATGCTCAGCGTTCTGGCTGGAGCAGGCATCCTCGACGAGCGCAAAGGCAAAGCCGAGGCCGGTGCCCTGGCGGGCTGTGGACTCAACGCCGGCGTTGGTGGAAATGCCAGTAAGGACGACGGTGTCGATGCCGCGGGACTTGAGTTGCTGCTCCAGATCGGTGCCGGCGAAGGCGCCCCAGTGCCGCTTGGTGATGAGGATGTCGCCCGGCTGGAAACCGGCGGAAGGAGCAATCTCCGACGCTGCGGCAGGCAGCGGCTTATCGCCCAGGTTGTGCGGCTGGTCAACGGGAAGCTTCATGAAGTCGTTGAGATCGACGCGCACATAGACGACGGGAGCGCCGTGAACGCGGAAGGCGTCGGCAAGTTTTTTGGAGTTTTCGACGACCTGTGCGGCGGCATGCGGCACGGGGTTCATGTCGACGATGGCATTCTGCAGGTCGATGAGGATGAGTGCGGTCTTTTTGGGGTCGAGGTGGAGGTCTGCCACGGTTCCTCTTTTGTCGGAAATATTAGAAAATCGAGGTTAGCCTCGATTTCTCTGGATTTAGAATACGAGGATGCCCTCGATTTCGTCAAACCCCGTTCGCGTCGCTCCGCAGCAGGAACGCTCGACGCGCCGGTTGGCGGGTTTTCTGGACGCGGCCGCGGAACTTTTTGTCGACGTCGGCTACGAAGCAGCGACTATGACGGCGATCGCGGAGCGAAGCGGGTCTTCTATCGGCGCGCTATACAACTACTTTCCGGATAAACAGTCCATCGCGTTCACGCTGGTGAATCGGTATTCCCAGGAGGTGGAGGCGCATTGGAAGCCTTTGATGGAGCAGGCGGAGATACTGACTCATGCGGAGTTCGCCGATCGGTTCATCGAGCGCATCACCCAATTCGTCCGGGAGCGTCCCGCTTATCTGAGCCTGCTGGCCGCGCCAATCCGTTTTCGCCGCGACCCTGCCGACCGAAAGGCTTCACGAATCGCAATCGCAAATGCCTTTCAGGCCAAGAATCCTTCGCTTTCGAGGAATCAGTCTCTACTTGCTGCAAACGTCTCTCTCCAGATAGTCCGGGGCATGATGACGCTCTACGGCGAAGCAGATTCCAAAGGGAAAGTCCTGGTTGTGGTTGAGTTTAAAAAGGTGTTGACGTTGTATCTGGGAAGCGTCTTGTCCGAGGGCGCGGCGCTGCTTCCGTCCTTTGCCAGGGCCAGTGGTCGGCGTTCCTGAACAGGAGATGCTTGAGGAAGGGAGCGGAACTACACTAAACATCCGAATTTCCAGTCCAAGCGTCCGGAACTGAGAGACTCACTTTCGCACTCTTCGAAGGTCGATCCGAGTCTCGCTGATGACGTCGTTAAAGCCGAATTTGGCTGTTGCTGTCCCGATCCATTCGATCTCCTAACACAGGCGACCTGATTTGAGGCGGCGTGGTTGATGTCGCCTCTCACAGTGCGCAGTGCATCTCTTGAGTCAAGAGGTTGAACTCAAGAGATGCCCGATACTAAGCATGGTCTGCGACAAGGAATGTCTGGTTTTTCTCCATAGACTTCGTCAATTTCTGAAAATCAGCCTGAGTGAGTTGAGCGGGCAGAAAATCCGTCCTGCCCTCCGGATGCACAGCATCCTTCATCATCCGCTCGTGGTGATACGTCGACACACTCAGCATGCGGCACGGATGTTCACTCTCATTGAAGAATGTATGAGGCGCATTGGGCTGCACCATCAGACTCTCCCCGGCTTCACACGCTTCCCACTCAGTGACACCCTGGTTGTTCCAATACCCGATCGACAGATTGCCTTCCAACACATAGAAAAACTCTGGAAAGGGGTGTTTATGAAGTGGAATACCCATGCCCGGCGCGAACGTGCTCTCGAAGATAGAGAACGTGTAGCCTGTGTGTTCTCCCAAGGCCCTCCAGAGCAATTTCATTTGCCCGACATCAAGCGCCGGGCCGCCTGTTTTGTTGTTCTTAATAACGTTGTGATGCATGACTTCTTGAAGCGGCGTGGGGAAGTTTGACATATAAGTATCCTTTCGTGAACGAAGTTGTGCTCTGGTCTGAACGCCCGAGCTTGTGACTTGCGCAGCTAGCACTTCGCTAGTTCCGTTGAGTTTCCACAGTTATCTGTCGCATGATTCGTTACTGGCATTCCTCGCGGAGGCCTTGCTATGTGGTGGTCACGGTCACTGCCTGACGCACATAACGGGTGCTTTCCAGTTCCTTCACCATGAAGGCCGCAAGATCGACGCGCGCAATCTTGTGCGCCTTCTCACCGCCCTCCGTGCTCAGTACCCTGGCAACGCCGGTCTTCTCGCCGTCGGTCAACATCGGCGGCCGCACGAGCGTCCAGTCCAAGTTGCTGCCTTCGATCTCTGCCTCCATGGCCGCCTTGTCTACCAGAAGTCCCCGCAGAAACGTCCTCATGAGCAGGTGCTCGTTGAAAAAGCCGGCGTTCTTGACGCTCTCGCCCGCACCCACCACCGAAATCTTCAGCAAGCGCCGCACGCCATGGCGCCGCATCGCGTTCACGATATTGTGTGCCGCGCTCGTTTCCATCGTCGTCACTTTCCACGGCGTCTTGCCGCCCAGCGCGTCGATCACAGCATCCTGTCCGGCGACCGCGGCGTCGACCGCGGCCGCATCCAGCACGTCGCCCGCAACAACTCTGACGTTCGCTTTCTTGTACTGCGCGGTACCGCGCACGAAAGCCGTCACCGTATGTCCGGCCGCCAGCGCCTCATTTACCAGTGCTTCTCCGCTCTTGCCCGCTGCTCCAATCACTAGAACTTTCATCGCATCCTCCTTTTGCCTCGTATATGGCCGCGCATCCAAATATGCGACCTGACGATTAGAGGCCTTCCCTAACCATTGGTTGCAATTTAATCAGCGGTTTTATTACCGATGGTTATAAATCAACAAACGGTCGTAAGAGTTGTCAAAAGGGACTAGGCTATTGAGGTGACAACCACATCACCAAGTCGCCGGATAGAGCGCAAGGAGAGGTTGCGGGGCGAAATCCTTGCGGCTGCCAGCAAAATGTTTGCCGATCGCGGTTACGAAGCCGTGACGCTTCGCGAGATCGCTAAAGAGATCGGCTATACACACGCCGTGATCTATCAGCATTTCCCCGACAAGTGGCACATTCTTGTTGAGTTGGGCAGCGAGACGATCGGCCTGATGGTTCAGAACTTCGACGCGATTGCTGCTAAATATCTTTCACCGAAAGAGCGTCTTTTCGCGACTTCACGCGGCTTGATTCAGTTCTGCATCGCCCATCCACAGCAGTTCCGCAACGTCTTCTTCGGGCCGGAGAACCGCAACGGCATCCGCGCTGGACAATATATCGACGACATTGGCAGGCCTTTGTTCCAACGTTTCGTACAGCTCTTTTTCGATGTTGCCAAGGATGAAGGATTGCCAAGTAGGGATGACGCAGTGGTAGCCCACACCTGGTGGTACGCGATCTTCGGCCTCGCCACGCTCATGGTCATCCAAGGAGTTGTGCCTGACTTGCCTGACCAGACTCTCGTGGTCGAGCAAACGATCGCCACGCTTTGGGCGGGCGTCCAGGTAGTTCCGCGATTGCCGAAGAGCGCAATCACTAAGCGATCCGGCCGATCCAGTGCCTCAAAGCAATAAGAGCTTCTGAGTGCAAGAAGCGATTGCCATGCCCCACTCTGGCTGGAGAAGCGCGGCTTTCTGGATGGAAAAGCCGCCGCCTGGTGTGTACTTGCTTCGGGTACACCTATCGTGAACCCGCCTTAACATGCGATAGCTTCTCAGTGATGTCTATGTAGGTCACCTCCGGTGGCATCGGATGAGCCACTTCGCGAGCGTCGTCGAGGTCGAGTTCGGCGAAGTTGATTTGCATGAGCGTCGGGTTGGCGGCAGTCCTGTAGCTGAAGGTTCTTGCGGTCAGCGCTTTGACGACCACCCATTGCGTGTAGTCATCGTTGCCCTTCGAGGGCTTCTGCTCCTGCTGGGCCGCGCTAGTGCCGAGGGGAATGTCGACCGTGTTGAGCAAATGCAGTGCTTGACTGATGGCGTCCGTGTTGTCCGCCGGCTGCGTCGCGAATTGTTTCTGGAACAGAATGCGCAGGAACCGTGAGGGCGGCGTCGAATCACCAGGCACCCCACGCATGCCGCTGCCATGGCCAGGAGGGGGGTAGGGGATACCGCCGATCGTCATTGGCGCGGCATCGACCGGCGAGAGGCCGACATAGTTGCCGATGTTGGTCAGTTGCCATGCGAAGGGAGGAGCGTTCGTGAGCACGCCGACGGTATTGGGTTGCACCTTCCCCTGTGGGTTCTCCGCCAGGAACTCGATGACCATGCTCGTGCCGCTTGCATCGTGAATCGAGAAGTGCATGGGAACCTGGGTGCTGAGCGAGGCGTTACCCCAGATCTGCACGCCTGTCAGACCGGCCTCGACCTCGGCAACGGTTGCGAAATTGCCGAGCACCCAATTGGTGAAGTGTTTCACATCGAGCGCCTGTGCCTTGTCGGTCACGGCCGGGCTGTATTCGGTGAAGCCCGGCAGCCACAGGGCGCCGATGGATAGCCCCTTTTCGTTCATGCCGTCGCAAATCAGGTGCTTCAAACCTAGCCCGGCGACGTTCAGTCCAACATAGCCGTATTTCGCTGTCCAGCTCAGTCCGCCCATGGGCGAGTCGGGAGCGCCGCTCTGCTTCTTTGTGCCGCGTCCGCCAACCAGGATCTGCGAACCGAGATCCTCACCAAACTCCATGCTGCGACCAACTACGACGCTGTTATCCCAATCCGCTGCCCGCAGCAGAAAATCCGTGCACATAGGTACATCTCCTTAGGTAACACTTCGCATTGAATTGTCGGCATCGCGCGATGCGGTGTCGTGGAAGAGCACGACTCAACGCTGGACTGGGAAAGGAAGGTCTACACGCGGAACTTTTTTTTCTTATCGAAACGCAGACGAGAATAGCACGGTTGGAGTTTTGTAACAACTGTTGCATCGATATTCTTCAATTCGTCACCTCCGACCGTACGTTAACAAACCCGGAGTAGTCTGCTCTATCCAGTGGCACCGTCGTCGCGAGTTTTTTCTGGCGATCGCCGAGCGAGCGAATGGCAGCGAGAGAAAGTAGTTCCGGGCAGGTGGTTCTCAGCCAGTGCTAAATCGCCAAGGCACTCATCGACAGCCTAGCTCGCACTCGCAAGCCCATGTTTGATTAGTAGAGAGCCTTTGCCCGGCCACCACTACTCACCGATCAATTCAGTTCCGTCGCCCGGGATTACGTCCAGCAGACTTATTAGGTTGAGGGTGTGCTTCCAGTGAACTACCAGAAAGGCTGCTGTCTGCTCGTTCAGGTACAGATCCTGGCGCACCAGATACCACACGGGGAGGGGATTTGCATCAGATGCTGTCTGCTCCGCGTCGTCTGCGTTGTAGCCAAATGCCTGAATGTCGCTGACAACTGCTCGTTCCACGGCCAGCGCCCTTTCAAATGAGGCGCGAGGGCTGATTCGACTGTCATGATCGATGGTCAGCACGCGTTCGCGCAGATGGATCGGAGTCCCGGAGTGGCGCCGCGAGCGAAAATGATAGTGGGCAATCGCCATCGAGCCCACGAATCGATCCAGGCAACTTCGGTCTTTCTCTCCGCTGGCGGAGAGGCAAAAAGCATGATTCGTCAGATCATCCCGGAACCGAAAACTCTGGATCGACGAGCTCGCGAAATGTTCAACACTCATCTGCACTTCGCATACCGGTGTCAAAAACCGATAAACCGGCTCAGACTGTTTTTCGGATAGCCCTGTCTTTACGCTTAGGCCAAGAGCGGCTGCGGACCATAGAAAGCGTCGCCTGTCCGGTCTCTCGAGCAGTGCTCTCAGTTTTGCAGGTGCCGCCATCCCCTCACCAAGTCCCCGCGTTCCATTCCTTCTCATCACTGCGACATCTTCCTATTCGCCGCGCAGCGCCATCATCGGATCAGTGCTCGATGCGCGTCTTGCCGGCAGCGCGGATGCTGCGAGCGCCAACAGCAGCATGGCGACCGCGGAAAGTGCAAGCACGCCCGGATCAAATGGGCTCACGTCAAACAAAAAGGAACGCAGCAAACTAGAAGCGGCCAGAGCTCCAAGCAAGCCTAGGGCACAGCCGACCGCAGCCAGCTTGACGCCGGAACTGAGGATGAGCATGAGCACTCCCGAGCGCTGACAGCCAAGCGCCATCCGAACGGCTATTTCCTGTTCACGCAATGCTACGGAGAATGCAATGACGGCATAGATTCCGAGAACACTCAGCAGTACGGCAGCAATGGCAAAAGATGAAATCAACACGGTGTTGAACCGCCGCGGCGCTTCGCTGTCCGTGATTGCGTGCTCCATCGTCTGCATCTGGTAGAGCGGCAACTGCGGGTCAATCCTCTGTACCACGGCGCGCAGCGTATTCTCCATCTGCTCGGGAGCCACGCGGCTCCGCAGGACGATCCAGCCATCGGTGGCGCTCAATTCTCCGGCGGTGGCAAAAACTCCTTCCGAGACAACCGCCTGTGTCACCGGTTGGTGTACCTGCGCCATCGTTTCCTCGTCTGGCGATCCCAGCTTCACGTCGTCTACTTCACCCACCACCGTCATCCATGGCGTGGCGGTTTCCGGCATGCCCCGGCGCAACCGTTTGCCGATCGGGTCTTCACCCGGCCAATAGCGTTCGGCCATCTTGCGGTTCACGATGGCCACTAGCTGTGAGCCTGCCTTATCGGACTCGGTGAACGCGCGGCCGCGAAGCAATCGAATGCCCAGCGCCTCAAACAGACCACCCCGCACCGGCGACATCGCAGCCATGTTCAACCCCGTGCCCTTTGAGGGAACATAGCCGTCGATCGTAAAAGCGATGCCGAGGTAATTGCCGCCAGCGGGCAGCACCGAACTGGTGCCCACAGCCTCGACGCCCGGGAGTTCTCGCAGGTTTCGCAGCAGCTCTTCACAAAATGTGTCAATAGACGATTGCGTTGCATACTGCTTCTGCGGCAAATCGTACAGCGCAGTCAGCGTGTGGTCGGGATTGAAACCTAAATTCACAGCGCGCATCTTTTCAAAGCTGCGCAGCAACAATCCGGAAGCGGTAAGCAGGATCAGTGCCACAGCAATTTCCGCGACGACCAGCGTCGAACGCAGTCTTGCATGACCGCTGCCCGGTGTGCCCGTACGTCCACCTTCCTTCAATGTCGCATTCACGCTGGTTCTGATTGCCGCGAATGCCGGAGCCAGTCCGCAGAGAAATCCAGTCAACACTGCCAGCCCCAGCGCAAACAGCATCACCGGCCAGTCCAGGCCGATCTCGCGTACGCGCGGCAGTGTCTCCGGCAGCAGGCTCACCCCCACCCGCAGTGCGATCGCCGCCAGCGCGAGCCCTATCCCGCCCCCGGCAAGACTCAGCACCATACTTTCCACAATCGCCTGTCGCAGCAACGTTGCCGTTCGCGCGCCCAGGGCGAGCCTGACCGCGATTTCTCTTCGCCTGCGGATGGACCGCACTAGCAGCAGGCCGGCCAGGTTCGCGCCGGCGATCAGCAGGACGACGATCACCGCCAGAAGCAGCGTGCGCACCAGCGGACGCGCCTGGTCTACCGTGTCCTCGCGCAACGGCATTACCACGGCGTGAATGCGAAGGCTGTGCATATACGCCGGAAAGCTGCGCATCGTCTCTCGGGCCACACGCTCCGCATCGCTCTGCGCCTGTGCGGCAGTCACAGCAGGCTTCAAACGCCCCACCATGCGAGAAGTCCACGATGCCGCCTGCCCCGCCGTGAACTCCTCCGGCTGCAGGCTCAGCGGAACCCAAAGCTCGCTCTGGTTCACATGCCCCGGATTCAGCGGAAACTCAAAATTCCGCGGCATCACGCCGATCACCGTGTAGGGCTTGCGGTCGAGAAGAATCTTGCTTCCCAGAATCGCTGCATCGCCGTGGAAGCGGCTCCGCCACATGCCGTAACTGAGCACCGTCACCTGTTGGTTTTGTTCGTCCTCCTGCTGCGTGAAGGCCCGCCCCAGCAGCGGCGCCACTCCCAGCGCGGCGAAGACATCGCCGCTCATCCGTGTCGCATGCACCGCCGCCGGAGTGCCTGTACCGGATAGTTCAAGGCCTGTTCCCTGATAGCCGCCGAGATGGCTAAAGCTTTGCGTGTCCCGCATATAGTTGCGGATGTCCGGAGCAGTCACGGTAGCGTGACTGCAGGACGCGCAATTGGAGCCCTCGAGAACATCTCCGAGAATCACGAGGCGGCCAGGGTCGGGAAACGGCAGCGGGCGCAGCAGTACTCCCTCGACGATGGAAAAAATTGCGGTCGTCGCGCCGATTCCCAATGCAAGCATCAGGATGGCGGTGGCTGCAAATCCGGGAGACTTACGCAGTTGGCGCAAGGTATATCGGACGTCTTGCACGGTCTGGGCCAACCCTTGAAACGCTCGCTCGTTGCGATGCAGTTGCTTGGCCTGCTCCACCCCTCCATAAGCGCGTCTCGCGGCGAGCCGTGCGTCCATAGAATTCATACCCTGGCGTAGATATTCGTCTTCCAGCAGCGCCAGATGCGCAGCAATTTCCCTTTCCAGCTCAGCTTCCGCTTTAGAGTTGGCGAAAAGAAAATAGAGCCTCAGAAAGATGCGTCTCAGGCGATTCATGGCTGAGATTCCTCAAGCAGAAGTCGCTCCACCAGGGCCGACATTCTTCTCCACCTCTGCGTCTCTTCGCCCAAAGCCTTCTGTCCTGCCTTGGTGATCTCGTAGTACCTGGCTTCACGGTTGCTCTCGGTCCTTCCCCAGGTTCCCTTGATCCACCCGTACTGCTCCAGCCGTACCAATGCTGGATAGAGAGTGCCCTGGTTGAGATTGAGCAGCCGATCGGATATCTGCTGCAGGCGCGTGGCAATCTGGTAAGCGTGTTGCGGCCCCATCGTCGCAAGCGTGCGCAGGACAATAAGATCGAGCGTCCCCTGCAGCAGCTGAATGGATTCCGCTTCTTTACTAGACATCCAAGTGGTCTCCCTAAAAAGAGAGACTGACTCCAGTTCACTTGTTTGTCAAGTGGAATTCAGGCGAAAGCTCAAACAGCGAAGGTCATTGACATTGCCTGGCGAACCTTCTCAGCAGCTCCGCCCTGAACAGGACTCCCCAAAAGCAGATTTGTGTGCTGACTACGCTACATTGGGAACCATCATGTTGAACCGGCGCAGTTTTCTTAAGACCAGCCTCACAGCCGGAGCTGCCATCCTTCCTTCGGGCTCCGTACTGCATGATCTCAATGCTTCGCATCCGGAACACTCAGTTCCCGTCGACGCACATGGATCAGCCGTAGAAATCATCACGCTCCCCCAGCGCCTGGCTTCTCTCGATCCGGCGACGCTACCATGGCAACAGAGGATTCGCCGCGTCGGTCAGACAAACATGACCGAGTATGACGGCGCGGCCATGAACGTAGAGCAATGGGCGGACTATTGGCATGCCGCAAATGCCGATATCGTCTTCGTCAGCGTTACCGGAATTCTCGCTTTCTATCCCTCCAAGGTGAAATTCCACCGTCACGGCAAATTCCTGAATGGACGTGACCTCTTCGGCGAATGTGTGTCCGCGGCAAAGAAGCGCGGCATGCGTGTAGTAGCTCGCATGAGCCCCGATCTCAACTGGCCAGATGCTCTCGCAGCACATCCTGAGTGGGCAATGCGGCACCGGGATGGATCGGTGCAGCACAACAACGAGGATCCTCGCCTCTTTCAGACCTGCATGTTTTCCAGCTACATGGACGATTACGTTCCCGCCATCATGCGCGAGGTGAGCTCACTCTACGACGTCGACTGCTTCTATACGAACGGCTGGCCTCCGCTGGGCACTCTGCCTGACTGCCACTGCACCATCTGCAGCAAGCTTCCCCCATCGGACACTCCGGCCTACTGGCGCGTCTTCACCAACCGCGTCCTCGAGCTATGGCGAAAATACGATGCCATCGCCAAAGAGAAAAAGCCCGATTGCTTCTTCTTCGCCAACTCGGGCGGAAATGTACGCGGCGGCCCGAATCTGAATGACCTCGGCAAAGTCTCAGTATGGTTTCAGGCGGACAATCAGGGCCGCAGTTACGGCGATCCAGCGATCTGGGGATGCAGTCTGCAGGGCCGCGTCTGCAACGCAGTGCTCGATGGCAAATTTGCCGCCAACGTCACCGCCGCATACTCCACTGGCAATCCCGTATGGCGCAATGTCTCCAAGAACCCCGCAGAGATCCGGATGTGGCTCAACGAGACGCTCGCTGGCGGCATGGTTCCGTATCTTCATTTCGTCGGCGCGGAAAATGGTTTCACCGAAGACCGACGTTGGCAGCAGGTCGGCGCAGATTATTTTCAGTGGACTGCGCAGCACGATGCCCACCTCACAACACGGCGCTCCATCGCCAACATTGGAGTCGTAATCGGTCAAAGCACGCAGCTTCTCTATCCCGGACCAGCATCCAGCCGTTCACGCGCTTACATGCACGAAACAACCCAGGGCATCTATCACGCTCTCCTCCAGGGACGCTTCGCCTTCGACTTCGTCCATGAAGATCGGCTGGATCCGGAGCACATCTCTCGCTATCGCGCGTTGCTTCTGCCCAATGTCGCTATGCTCAGCGATCCCCAATGCCAACAGCTCCACGACTATGTAGGCTCGGGCGGATCTTTGATGGCGAGCTTCGAAACCAGCCTCTATGACGAGAACTTGAAGCCACGCGCGAATTTCGGTCTCGCCAAGTTGATGGGCGCAAGCAAGGCGGGCGATGTTGTCGGCACCAATGGCAATGCCTATTCAGTACGCATTGAATCTGCAGGCACGTCCCAGCCGCACGCGCTGCTGGATGGCTTCAACAACACCGCATGGCTCGCCGGCGCGCAGAATCGCATTCCGCTCAAGCCCGTCGACAAACCGCTGCTCACCGTCATTCCCGGCTTCGTACACTACCCTCCGGAACTCGCCTACCCTACCCAGCCGCATACCACCGAGCCCGCTGTCGTTCTCCGCGAATCCGGATCAAGCCGAACAGTGTGGTTCCCGGGAGACATCGAGCGCACCTACTGGCTCTCCGGCCACGGAGACCTCCTGCGGCTGCTTCACAACGCCATTCGTTGGGTCAGTCACGATGAACGGATCGTTCACGTCGAGGGTCCAGGCTTCCTGGAGATGTTTTGTTGGGAGACGGGCCCCGGCTATGCCGTTCACCTGCTCAACTACACCAACCCCGCCGCTCAGCATGGCTGGCTGCGAGAGGTGGATCCGCTCGGGCCGCAGACGATAACCATGCGCGTTCCATCAGGAGTTGCGATCAGGTCCGTCGAGCTGCTCAAGGCAAAGCAACGCCCGTCCTTCACCGTGCACGAGCAGTTGTTGCAGTTCACCGTTCCCGCCCTCGACGACTACGAAGTCGCCGCCATCACAGTTATGTAAGGTGGACTCTTCCCAGTGTCCACCATCCCCCTGGCGCCGATAATCGTTTTCGAGTCCTGCATGATTTCCTCTCGCGCAAGACAGCAACTCACCAGGCGAGATAAGCGCACTCTGATTGCTCGATTGGCGCGCCAGCCCGGGGAAAACAATCACCGTGGTTCGCCGAGAATGATGAGGATGTACCGAAATAGTAGGGCGTCGAGATAATATCTTCCGTATGCGGCGCTCCATACTTCTCGTTTCGCGCGATGACAACCTTCAAATTGCCCGGTCCGCTATCTTCCAGAATGCTGGCTATCAAGCCTTCTGCGTAGACAGTGTCACTGGTGCTGTCCTGCTGGTGGGAGCGGAGCGGCCTGAAATTGCCCTCCTCTGCTTCACCTTCGGCGTAAATGAGCAACAGTCGTTCATCGAACGAGTTCGAGAAACCAACAGCTCTCTATTCGTCCTCTGCCTTCGAAATGCGAACGTCCCCCTATCGGAATTGATCGATGCGTGTGAACGATCTTTCATCAAACAACCAGGGATGACGCGAGTGAGGGTATTCAGCGGTGAACCTGTCTAAAGCTTGAGGGCTTTTATCATGTCATACGCTCCCGAAAAGTGATTTCCTACGAAGTGGCATCCAAAGCATCAGACCTCTTCCGAGGGCCCCCGGTGGTGGCTACCCGCAGCACTGCTAACCGCGCACGGGGCGAATCTGAGCGATTGCGGGGCATTCCTGAGAACCGATCAAACCCCTCTAGAGAGGCCCCGAAGGAAGAAACTACTTTGCTGGGGCGACTTGCTTCCCACCGACGCGTCTCTGCGCCAGCTCTTGAACCGATTGACAGAACTTGTGGTGGAACCGTATCACTCGCCTTTTCGTAACCTAGGAGGATGCGACAACGCTATGGTTGGTCATGGGTGGGGGCGCAGGTCGCTCAGGCCATCGAAGTTTGGAACGGCAGTGCCTTACCGTCGGCGCTGCACGGCCCGCAGTACAGCCTAAACGAGCAGAAGAAGCGGGAGAAGGCGTACGACAAGGGGCTGCGAGCTGTTGAGCGAGAGGCGAAGAGAGTTCCTCGGACGAGGGCAGAGCGCACTGCAGCACAGGAACGAATCGTAGCGTCATTCGCTCGGTTTTCAGCTACTGCATTGGACCTGGAGGATGAAGCAGTTCAGCTTCTCACTAACGATTTCTTGCCGGCGGGTACCAGGCTTGCACGATGGGCGAGACGGTTCGACGCCAGCTTGAGCATGGACGACATTGTTCAGGCGTGCCGGAATGCCTGGACCGCGTGCGGACTGCAGCCTCTGCTCGGTGAGCGCATAGACGTCACACCCTCGATCCTGGGATACAGCCTCCTCTATCCCTACAGCGACAACTATCTGGATCGTGCGGATATATCCCATGAGGCGAAGCTCCGTTTCAGTGAGCGTTTCCGGAACCGGTTGCGCGGTGAGACGGTTTCCGCGCGAGATGATCGGGAGGCTGCGCTTTGGACTCTGGTTGCGTTGATCGAAGAACAATATCCTCGCGTGCTCTATCCCCAGGTCTTTGACTGTTTGCTGGCGATCCATCGAGCGCAGGAGCAAAGTATCGCGCAAATCGGGAGCAGTGACCCTTGCGGTGACGTGGAGGTGTTGCAGATGACCTGCGCGAAGGGTGGCAGTTCTGTAGTAGCGGACGCGTGCCTGGCTCGTGGCTGGCTCGATGCGGAAGAAAGCCGATTCTCGTTCGAGTGGGGCACGCTGCTTCAATTGGGCGACGACTTGCAGGATGTGCGCGAGGACGTGCAGCGTGGTTCGGCCACGCTGTTCTCTCGGGCCGCTGCACTGGGTCGGCCGCTGGACAATCTCGTGATTCAACTCCTCAACTTCAGCGAGCGAGTGGGAACCCGAATGGATGACCTGCCCAACGGTACTCCGATGTTCAAGGAACTGTTGAGAATGAGCTGGCGATCGCTCATTATCGGCGCTGTGGCAGAATCACACACATTCTTCACCCCAGGGTTTCTGAACGAAGCGGAACGCTATTCTCCGTTTCGCTTTGCATTCCTGCGAGCACGGCGCGAGAGATTAGCGAGCACGGAAGGCCTCTATGCGATCCTCTTCGATGCCTTCCTCGAGGCGCGTGAAGGCGACGATGACGAACTTCCTCTGCCCGACGATCTAAAGGCTTCCCGCCTTGATGCAGGCCCTTCAGTCGGAGAGGCTTAAGGATAGAGGGAGGCTTGTGGGAGACCATCCCCGGTGCGAGCACTTGGCTGATTCGAGGTGACGGAACGTGTTTCCGGCTGCTTTTACGCGTCTGGCGTGCTGAAAACTGATGTGAAGTGACCTCATTCGTCAGTTACAGGACACCTTATCGGACACCACAGAATATCCACCGAAGCAGAGCGCTCCAGCGCTGCGATGCCATACTTCTCCGCCAACCACGCTTTCATCGTTTTTGGAAGCGTGGCGGCGATCTCCTGCCAGGTGACCAGTTGCAGTCGAGAGCGAAGCGATGCGAGCTTGACTGCCCTGGCAACGGTGAACCAAGCATCGATCAGATCGGGACGTCGGGCGTCGCAGATGACACAGTATCGAATTCCCTGCTCTGCCCACGCAGATAGAACGCCACGGATCAACTGGTAATGAAGGTAGGATTCGGCGATTTGCGGCAACAGATGAACGTCAAAGACAGACTCGAAGTCACGATACCGCTCGACGCGCTTGCGCGGGGCACGCTGAAAGTCGCCTTCGGTCAACTTGGCTTCGATGAGA
This sequence comes from uncultured Acidobacteriaceae bacterium, assembly GCA_963815025.1. Classification (GTDB taxonomy): domain Bacteria; phylum Acidobacteriota; class Terriglobia; order Terriglobales; family Acidobacteriaceae; genus KBS-83. Next base: position 2,170,409 of record CAWFFD010000004.1, read on the forward strand.
AGATCACCGATGCGCAGATCTGCTTCGGTACGCTCGACGTGATTTGCGATGAGCGGAATGCGGGGTTTGTGGCCGAACTGGAGACGCTCCGGCGCTTCGGTGCCAATCAGAATGCGGAGCGAACTACCGGTCGCAAAAGCCTGCGGGTGGCAGAAGATATTCATGAGAAGCGCATCGGAGCTTGCGGCCGTGTCCAGTTCTCTTCGCTCAGAATCATGACTCACGAGGTTGCGCCGCGCAGAGGTGTGAGACTTCTGAAGCCGACGGCTCCACTCGGGCTTTCTGCAAATGCATTTGTACGATGCCGGGTGAAAGTTTCCATGAGTCCCCTCTTCTGTGTCGCGGAATAGAACAGCGGGGACGTTTCCGATCGTCGATTCGTGCGCGAGATTGTTGCCCCTGGCCCATGCCAGGGCGCGGTAGCTGAGCTCTTCACGGAGGCGCGCGGCATAACTGATTGTCATTTTCGAGCGCTTAGGAGGACAGAATCTCGGTGCGTTGAGCACATATGCAGCTTAGGCGAAGTATCCGCTCTAGGCAAACAAAAGGCGAAGACGAGATGGGAGTTTCGGCGACTTGGCTGAGAGGTACGATGAGGCGTGCGGCTACCCGTAAATCCTCCCATATTGCCCATGCTTGCCAAGCGGGTAGACGAGCTACCCCAGGAACATACATGGAGCTTTGAGCCGAAATGGGATGGATTTCGTGCGCTGATTTTTCGCGACGGAGACGAGATCCTGATCCAGAGCCGCGATGAGAAGTCGCTCAATCGCTACTTTCCCGAGCTCATCGATCCACTGCTTCAGCAACTACCCGACCGATATGTACTGGATGGCGAGATCGTGATCGCTATTCGCGGCGCGCTTGATTTCGATACCCTGCAACTTCGCATTCATCCCGCAGCGTCCCGGGTAAAACTATTGTCGAAGCAGACGCCGGCGTCCTTCGTATGCTTTGACCTGCTTTGCGAGGGAAGCGAGGATCTGTGTGGCGAAGCATTTCATCATCGCCGGGGACGGCTGGAGAAGATGTTCTCAACCGTCTCGCCGCCACTGCATCTGACGCCTGCGACCTCCGACCGAATAGTCGCCGGCGACTGGTTTCGCCGATTTGAAGGCGCCGGACTCGACGGAGTGATGGTCAAGCCGGTGGAGGGGACGTATGAACCAAACAAGCGTGTCATGCTCAAGGTCAAGCACGAGCGCGATTGCGATTGCGTCGTCGCCGGCTTTCGCTGGTACAAGGATGCGGAAGGCGAAGCCATCGGTTCCCTTCTGCTTGGACTCTTTGATCAAGCAGGATCGCTGCAGCATGTGGGTGTGTGCGCGAGTTTTACGAAGGACAAACGGCGAGAGCTCTTGGATTTCTTGACGCCTTACCGGACAAATGCACTCGTGGATCACCCCTGGGCATCCTGGGCGAACGAGGGAGCCGCGACGGGAAATCGCATGCCGGGTGGCCAGAGCCGCTGGAGTCAAGGGAAGGATCTGTCGTGGGAGCCATTGCGCCCCGAACTCGTGATCGAGGTGGCCTACGAGCACATGCAGGGAAGACGGTTCCGCCACATGGCCCACTTTCGCCGGTGGCGCACGGATAAGAAGCCGCCTGACTGCACTTATGCACAACTGGAAGTTGTGCCGCCACATGAGTTAGAAGAGATTTTCTCGAACGGTCGCTAAACTGAGACTTATTCGGGACTCGTCTTCTTCTTAGTTCGCGTTTCGCGCCACTCACGTGTTGGATCATGATCCGGATCGGGTGTTTCCTGCGGCGGCCGCAGCTCTTCCGGAACGTGCCGCAGGTTTACGCGAATGCGGGTCCATGTGGATGACCTCCCGCGCATTCTGTCTACGAGCACATCGTCCACTGCCAGATGCACTGCCGCTTCTGCGTACTTCTTCTTCCATCTTTCGAGACCCGCAACAGCGTCTTCTTCGCTGGGTGAATTTGCGATCACGAGGAGCGGCATTCTGGTCCGCGGCTGACTCCTTGCCCGTTTCTCAGGAGCGGTCTTTGAAGCAGCAGCCTTGGCACGTGAGGGAGATACGCGCGGCGCCTCACCCTCTGCCTTGCGGAAATGCGGCGGCCAGGGTGCATCGCCAAGACCAGCAGCTTCGTCCTGCGCCGCGAGGTCGAGCAACCGCTCAAGCGAACCGGGCGCTGCGTCGATGGTTGCGTGCGGGTCGCCGATCTCGGCAAAGCGCTTCGGCATGGTGAGGACTGTAAAATCCGCCGGTTCGCAATCAGAAACCTCATGCCACTGTAGCGGCGCAGAGACGCGGGCGTCGGGAAGCGGACGCACAGAATAGGCGGAGGCGGTCGTGCGATCCTTCGCATTCTGGTTGTAGTCCAGAAAGACGCCGTGTCGCTCCTCCTTCCACCATTTTGAACTGGCCAGGCTCGGCAGACGCCGCTCCACTTCGCGTGAAAGCGCCAGTGCAGCGCGACGCACTTCGCCAAACCCCCAACGCGGTTCGATTCGTACAATGACGTGCATGCCTCGTGAGCCACTGGTCTTTGGCCAGCCACGAAGGCGGCATTCCTCCAGCACTGACTTTACTTCGAGCGAGACCTGCCTGACATCTGCCCAAGAAACGCCTGGTCCCGGATCCAGATCGATTCTTAATTCGTCGGGATGCTCCAGGTCGCCGGATCGTACCGGATGCGGATGCAGCTCGATGCATCCCAGATTGACGATCCAGGCAAGACCCGCCGCATCGTCGACCACGAGTTCTTCCGCGGTCCTGCCGGATGGAAAGGACAATGTAACGGTTCGCAACCATGAGGGACGCTCCGAAGGCGCCCTCTTTTGATAGAACGCCTCACCCTCCGCGCCATTCACAAAGCGCTTGAGAACGATAGGACGATCTCGAATGCCGGCGAGGGCGCCATCGGCGACGGATAAGTAATACCGCACGACGTCGAGCTTCGAGAGCTGGATCTGCTTTGAGAAGTAGAGCTTTTCCGGATGAGTGACGCGGACTTCGCGTCCGTGGATCGCGAGCACTTCGCTGGCTTCTTCGTGTTTGCACGCCATTAGGCTACACCTGCCATGGATGGTTATGGTGGATGCCCTGCCCGTCAGAAACTTGTATTGAGCCGCATGGTAACGCTGCGCGCCGGCGCAATTGCGTTGCCGGAAAACAGCCCACCGAAGTCGATAACGTTGAGGCGGTTATTCAAATTGCCCCCGTCCACCTGAAAGCGTGTGATCATCTTTTCGCCTCTATAGATATCCACGCCTAGTGATGAGTTCACGGCGAGCAAAGGCCGTATGCGTCCGCGCGTGAAGTTGATCCGGCTAACAACCTGAGGGCCATATCGAGCTAACGCATCCGCTTCCGTTCCTTCGTACTCAAAGGGCAGTCCGGAACCATACTCAGCACCCGCGGCAAACCAGATGCGCCGAAGAACCTGATACTGAAAACGAGTTCGCAGCGTGTTGCGTTGGTCCTGCGAGTCCGGGAAGTGCCCATTTAGCTGAGTGATTGCGTCGCTTGCGTCATCGCCGAGGAAGAGCCCTCCGGTGACCGGAAACCATACGTTGCCAACCATGTATGAGTAGCTGAGATAGCCGTTTACCTTGCCAAGCTGCACGACAGCCAACTTGGCCTCCGCCCCGTAGATCACTGACTTATCGAAAGCGATGGGGTAGCTTACCCCGGTATTCAGAAGTTGATCGTCGTCGGCGTAGTTTCTGACATCGCGTCGATACACGTTCATGTCAAGCCGCATTCGGCTGAATAGCGCTTGAGTCAGTCCGCCTTCGTAATAATTACCACTCGACGGCTGGACTGGCAGCCGGAGGAATTGATCGCTGAGAGCGTCGATGCGTGGAGAGCTGGAGATCAGGATGTTTTCGAAAGACGGCGTCTGAAATACCCGGTCGAAAGAACCGTGCAGCACCAGTTTGAGCGAAGGCAGATAACGGCCGATCGAGACACGCGGGCTGAAGGCATTCTGGTTGAGAAGGAGTTGATAGTGATCCCAGCGCAGCCCGGCGCTGATCGTCCAGTTCCCAAGCCGAAACAGGTCTTCCACGAAAGCCGACTGTTCCAGATCCGGACGCTGATCAGCGAAGCTTAAACGCAGTGGCGTATCAGGATCGAAATAGCTCGGGTCGGTGATTTTGTAATTGAAGTGTTCGTGCAGAAAGATTGAGTCGGATTCGATACCGACCTTGAACTCGTGGCTGCCGTGATGCAGTGAAAGCGTTCCTTTGAAGTAGCCTTCACGAAAATCGTTGTGCTGAAACGCAATGACCGGCGTCGACTTGGGGTTGGAATAGAGATCGTTCGAGTTGTCACGTACCATGCCAGCAAAGGCAATGAGAGTATCCGGCGAGACGATGTGCTGGTAATGCGCCGTACCGAGAGTTTCGAAATTGTCTCCATTCTGAATCTGCCCGGCCTGCTGCTGCAGGAGTTCATTGGGAATCAGGAAGCGCGAAAGCTCGTGACGTACATCGAAGCTTATGCGATCCCGGACAGTAAGATCGCGCTCATATCTCGTGGAGAAATCGGCGATAGTCCCGGTGTTGGTAAAGTTGTCCGGCACCACTGGATTGAGATAGTGATCCGTCGTACTGCCAGACGCTGATACGCTGACGGTGTTTCTGCCCCACACATCCTGTAGTTGACCGTACGACGAAGCACTGTCATAACTGCCGCCGGAAAGAGCAAGTTGGCCGTGGACACCGGCATCGGTTTGCCGGCGCGTGTCGAGCTCGACGACGCCGCCCATTTTTCTGCCATACTCTGCCGGATACCCTGCCGTGTAAATACTTAACCCGTCCAGATCGTCCGCTTCAATCTCCGGCCCGAAGCTTGGAGAGCGGTTGTCTGTAAGCGGAATGCCGTCGATCACGAATTGAGTCTGATATTCGGAGCCGCGCGGATGAAGAACGGCATTTCCTTCATAGAGCCATCCCGGCTGGGAATTGACGAGGTCCTGCACCGATCGCCCGGGCAGCGACGATAGCCGCTCTTCGATCTGCTTTGCGCCGATCCGCATGACTGACGATGGACTATCGGGATCTATCAGTGTGCTCGCTGCGGCTACGTTTACTTTCGTGACGACCGAAGCAACGTGGAGATAAATGCTTTCAGAGACAGGCAGCGCAGAGCGGACGTCAACCGATGTTGAGAGAGTCGCAAAGCCTGACTTGGTCACCTGAATCTGATATATGCCATAAGGCATGCTTTGGACTGCAAGATTCCCGGCCGCGTCGCTGGTGAAGGTCTTGCCATAGCCATTGCCCGCGCAGGTCAGCTCGACGGAAGCCTGAACCCCGGTGCCGGATGGGTCCGTTAGCTTCAGACGCAGCTCACCGTAGTTCACCTGCCCGATGGCGGGAAAGGCGGTCAAAAGGAGCAGTGTGAGTAGCTTCTTCACTCGGACTCATCTCATGTGGACGCGCCTTATGCGATGTGGCAACGCGACTTCGAACGATTTTGGCCTTAAACGCTTCTGGAAGTATGCCATCGGAGCGCACATTTGACTCTCCCCACAATGGTGCAGAATCCGGCTTATATACGCGGATGATCGTTCTTAGCAGACTCCGACGAGTCTTTACTTACGACGGCGTATTCGCACGAGTTCGAGAAACGAGCCAAGGACCGGACTCTCGTATTGCGAAGACCAGGCAATTACCAGGTCGATGAATGCAGAACGATCGGCAAGCGGTACGAATACGACCTCATCGCTACGCAGCTTTCTGGAACCCTCCGGCAGAATGGCTACGCCCTCGCCCGCTTCGACGAGCGCGATGACGCCGGAGGATACCGTGGCCGTGGAACCAATCCTTGGCGAAAATCGAGATTCCGAACAGAGCGAAATGATCTTGTCGAAGGTTGCTGGAGAATGGCTCCGATCATTCAAGATGAAGAGCTCATTGGCCAGTTCGAGCAGGTGGATGTGCCGTTTGGAAGCCAGCGCATGGTTCCGCGGCAAAACCGCATAGAACGGCTCCCTCCTAAAGTGCTCCGAACGGAGAAGCGTAGCGGAAGCCGGCTGCACCGGCCGCGTGAACGCGACATCGATGGAACCGGATTCGAGTGCCCGGTGCTGCATGCCGGGCGCCATCTCTACAAGAGATACGTGCACATTGGGAAAACGATGGCGAAACTCCCGGATGATTGCGGAGAAGAATGTGCCAGTTCCACCGACGAAAAACCCTATCGTGAGCGTGCCAATCTCTCCGTGGAGCGACTTCTGCACATTTGCGACGGCCTGATCCGCAGCCGCAAGCACGGCTCGTGCATCCGTTAGGAACTGCTCGCCGTGATAGGTGAGGCGGATCCGTCGATCGTGACGATCGAAGAGTGAAACCCCCAATTCCACTTCGAGATCGTGGATCTGCTCGCTGATGGCCGATTGAGCCACGTGAAGGATACGCGAAGCGCGACCGATGCCGCCGCTCTCTGCAACCGCGGTGAAGTAACGTAGATGCCTTAGCTCCACAGAGTGATTTTAGTCCCAGGTCATCGGTATTTCCGATGATGTCCATCGGAACAAAGCGTCATCTTCTGTCGAGAACCAGAATCTACTGGAGATCAGCGGCTTTCCGACTGGCCGTTCGGGGGATCGCCAGGGGGCCTTCTCAAAGTGTGGATTGTTAAGCTAGCGCTCAATCGTCCGTATACCTTCATCATCCTGGCCCTGCTAATCCTGATCATGAGCCCGGTGGTGATCCTGCGGACGCCCACCGACATCTTTCCAAATATCAATATCCCGGTCGTGGCCGTCGCTTGGCAGTACACAGGGCTGGATCCGGAAGAGATGGAGGGCCGGCTCACCACACCGTACGAAAAAGCGCTGACGACACTCGTCGACAACATTGAACACACGGAGTCCACCTCGTATAACGGGGTGGCGGTCGTCAAAGTCTTCCTGCAACCAGGCGCCAGTCTGGACACGGCAAACGCGCAGATTACGGCAGCATCGCAATTCATGCTGCGCCAGCTTCCGCCAGGCACGCTTCCGCCAGAGATCATCAACTTCAGCGCATCAAGCGTGCCAATTCTGCAGCTAGGCATCTCGGGCAAGGGCCTGAATGAGCAGGAACTCGCCGACCTGAGCCAGAATTTCGTCCGGCCTCCACTAGTGACGGTGCCTGGGGCTGTACTGCCGCTTCCTTACGGCGGAAAGCAACCTCAGATCACCGTGAACATGGACCAAGCGGAGATGCAGTCGAAGGGCGTTTCTCCAGGCGACATCCTAGCCGCGCTGAATGCGCAGAATGTGGTGATGCCTTCGGGGACGGCAAAGATCGGAGCAGCAGAATACGACATCCGCACGAACGCGGCGCCAGCGACGCTGGATGACCTGAGCATGATTCCAATCAAACAGGTCAACGGTGCGATGATCTATCTCCGCGATGTCGCCACGGTGAGCAACGGTGCCGCATTCCAAACGAATATCGTGCGGCAGGACGGCAGACGAGGCGTCCTGATCAGCATTCTGAAGGCGGGAAATGCGTCGACGCTTAGCGTTGTCTCCGGCATCCGCGCCATGTTGCCACGCGTCGCCCAGACGGTGCCACCCAATCTGAAGATAACGCCGTTGAGCGATCAGAGTGTGTTTGTGCGCGCCGCTGTTTCGGGTGTGATTCGCGAGGCCATCATAGCGGCAGCGCTGACCGGCTTGATGATTCTGCTTTTCCTCGGCAGTTGGCGATCCACGCTCATCATTGCGATTTCAATCCCGCTCTCTATTCTCTCGTCCGTCATCGTCCTCAGCCTGATCGGCCAAACTATCAATACGATGACGCTGGGCGGTCTCGCACTGGCTGTTGGCATTCTGGTGGACGATGCCACGGTGACAATCGAGAACATCGAGCGCTTCCTCGAAAATGGCTACGAGCTACGGGAGGCGATTCTGGACGGTGCAGCACAGATCGCCGTTCCGGCGCTCGTATCGACGCTGTGCATCTGCATCGTCTTTTTGCCCATGTTCTTTCTCAACGGCGTCTCGCGTTATCTCTTTGTGCCACTGGCAGAGGCGGTAATGTTCGCGATGCTGGCCTCTTACATTCTGTCGCGCACATTGGTTCCGACGCTCGCAATGTATATGCTGCGGGCAAAGGAACATGGAGCTGCGCGCAATGCATTCGGGCGTTTTCAACGCGGATTTGAGCGCGGATTTGAGTCCGTGCGCGCCTCCTATCAGGTTCTGCTAACCCGGCTGGTCTCCTCACGCAGGGTCTTTGTCCCGGCATTTCTGCTGGTTTGCCTTTGCGCCTTTCTGTTGCTGCCATTCCTTGGCCAGGATTTCTTTCCCAATACGGACGCAGGAGAGTTCATCCTTCATGTCCGTGGCAGAACGGGGATGCGCATTGAGGAAACGGCTCGCCTGACTGACCTGATCGAGGCATCGATCCGCCAGAAGATTCCGGGCAAAGATCTCAACAACATACTCGATAATATTGGTCTCCCTTATAGCCCGATGAATACGATGCATAGCACATCCGGCATTGTGGGCGCTGCAGATGGCGACGTGATGGTGACGTTGAATGAGCACCACCGCCCCACCGCAGAGTATGTGCGCGAACTGCGTGAAAGGCTGCCGCGCGAGTTTCCGGGAACATTGTTCTACTTCTTACCCGCCGACATCACCACGCAAATTCTCAACTTCGGTCTGCCGGCGCCCATCGATATACAGCTGCAGAGCAATGATGTTGAAGCGAGCACGCAACAGGCTACATCGTTGCTGCAGGATCTGCGCAAGGTTCCGGGTCTCGTTGATCTGCGCATCCAGCAGCCGACGGACTACCCGACGCTCGAGGTAGACCTGGATCGCACGAAGGCGGAACAGGGCGGTTACACCACGCGCGATGTCGCGGAAAGCATGCTGAACACTCTGAGCGGCAGCTTTCAGATCACACCCATGTTCTACCTGAATTACAAGAACGGCGTGAACTACAACCTGGTGGCGCAGACTCCCCAATATCGCATGGATACGCTGCAGGATATCCAGAACATTCCCGTCGATTCATCCATTTCGGGAGCCGCGTCGCGTGCGACGCCAGAAGTGCTCGGCGATCTGTCATCCATCCATCGCAACCATGAATTGGCAGTAGTTTCCCACTACAACATTCGGCGCGTCGTCGACATTTACGGCGCGGTGCAGGACCGCGACCTGGGTGCGACCGCGAAAGATGTGGAGGCCATCGTCCGCCGGCATGAACATTCCTTGCCGCGTGGCATGTTCATCTCCATGCGTGGCCAGGTGCAGACGATGCGCAGCTCTTATGTTTCACTGCTCGGCGGCCTCGTGTTTGCCATCCTGTTGGTTTATATGCTGATCGTGGTGAACTTCCAGTCCTGGCTGGACCCCTTCATCATCATCACCGCGCTGCCGGCTGCTCTGGCGGGCATAGTGATCTTCCTCTTCCTGACACACACGACGCTGAGCGTACCAGCATTGATGGGCGCCATCATGTGCATGGGAGTGGCCACCGCGAACAGCATCCTTGTGGTCTCATTCGCGAAACTCCGCCTCGCCGAACATGACGATGCGATTCTTGCGGCCATCGAAGCGGGCGCGACGCGCTTCCGTCCCGTCTGCATGACCGCGCTGGCGATGATCATTGGCATGGTTCCGATGGCTCTGGGACTGGGAGACGGCGGCGAGCAAAATGCACCGCTGGGCCGCGCTGTGATCGGTGGTCTCCTTTGCGCAACCGTGGCGACGCTAGTCTTTGTGCCAGCTGTTTTTGGATTGCTGCACGGAATGAAGAAAGGTACCCCCGCAGAAGAAGCACGGAAGCGCAGTGAGCAACTGCTGCATGCGTAATGCCGACACGCGGCTGAGCGGTGGTTATCAACAAGTAGGCGATGCCAGAGCAGATATGAGGAACGATGCACACCGAGACTGAAATGAAAGACGCCGGGATGAACGACACGCGGGAAAGCGTCGTTGCCACTGAAGGCATCGAGGCCGCAGATGCAGCCCAGCCGGAGCCTGCCGTCGCGCTCGACACTGATCGCAAGCTGAGTCGCGCACCGATGATCGGTGTGATTGTAGCGGCACTCGTACTCGGCGTATTCATCGCGGTAGGCATTCGTTCCCGTGTTCATGCCGAAGAGACCCTTTCGAAGGATTCCTTGCGCAATTCGATCCTCTCCGTGACGGTGACGACGCCCACCCAGGGAGCAGGACCTATGGAGCTGACGCTACCCGCGAATACGCAGGCATACATCGACACACCGATTTATGCGCGTACAAACGGCTACCTGCGTAAATGGTATGCGGATATCGGCACACATGTGCATCGCGGACAGATCCTGGCCGAGATCGAGACGCCGGAGCTTGATCAGCAGGTCCAGCAAGCACGATCGGACCTGGCAACTGCAGAGGCGAATCAGCAGATTGCGCAGATCACTGCAGAACGCTGGAAAAAGCTGTTGGCGAAGAACGCGGTTTCGCGGCAGGAGGCGGATCAGGCGACCAGCGACTTCAGTGCACGCCAGTCTGCGCTTTCCTCCGCCCGAGCCAACCTGCAACGGCTGGAGCAACTGCAGGGCTTTGAAAAGATCTACGCGCCATTTGACGGTGTCATCACGGCGCGCAATGTGGACATTGGAGCGCTCATTCAAGCGGATAGCAGCAATTCGCCGCGGTCAGAGCTGTTTCATATGGCATCCACGGATAGGCTGCGTCTCTTCGTTCCTGTCCCCGAGGTCTATGCCAGCGCGGTGCGCAACGGAGGACGCATCGTGGTGACTTCGGACGCTGCTCCAAACCAGAAGTTTATGGGCACCATCGTACGCAACTCCGACTCCATCGATATCTCGAACCGGACCTTGAACATGGAGGTGGATGTACCCAACGCCGATCACAAGCTGCTGCCGGGTCAATATGCCTTCGTTCACTTGCCAATTCCCCCGTCGTCATCCTCGATGACCTTGCCCTCTAACGCGCTGCTCTTCCGCGCGGAGGGGCTGCGGGTCGGTGTCGTGCGCAACGGACACGTGGCTCTGACTCCGGTAGAGATCGGCCACGATTATGGCGCGAAGGTCGAGATCATCGCAGGACTCGCAGTTCAGGACCAGGTGATCCTTAACCCCTCCGACTCGCTCTCGCAGGGGGAGAGGGTCGAGGTCGAAAAAGGTGGCGGGGAATGAGATGGGTCTGGAGTGCGGCTATTGCGCTGGCTCTGGTTCCACTGTCCGGCTGCATGGTGGGACCGAAATACAAAACACCTGCCGCAATTGTTGCGCCCTCTTTCAAAGAAGCGCCGCCCGCTTCCTTCGCAGAGCGGGATGGGTGGAAGCCGGGTCAGCCAAGCGACACCAGACTGAAGGGTGACTGGTGGACAACCTTTGACGATCCGCAATTGAATGGACTGGAAGCGCAGATCGATGGCGCGAATCAATCGCTGAAGGCTGCGGCGGCGAACTTTCGCGCGGCGCGTACCCAGATTGGCTATGAGCGCGCAAACGAGGCGCCTACCATTGGCGTGGGGCCGAGCCTTGGCGCAGTCCGCGACTCAGCGAATCAGCCTTATTTCCCTAGCAGCCTTGCGAACAATGGCTCGGGCAACTTCGTTCTGCCCGTCGACCTCAATTATGAGATCGATCTGTGGGGGCGCATTCGGCGCAGTGTAACGGCAGCGCGGGAGACGGCACAGGCCAGCGACGCCGATCTCGAAAACGCGCGTCTCAGCCTGCATGCCGAGCTCGCCATGGATTACTTCGGAGTGCGCTCGGCCGATGCGCAGGAAAAGCTTCTAGACGACACGGTGACGGCATACGAGAGCGCATTACAACTCACAAAGGACCGCTTCGAGGGGGGCGCGGCGCCTCAGTCCGACGTAAGCCAGGCGCAGACGCAGCTTGATCAAGCGCGGGTACAGCGCACAGACCTTGAGGTACAGCGCGCCCAGTATGAACACGCGATCGCGGTACTGATTGGCAAGCCGCCGGCGGAGTTTACACTGCCTCCACTGCCTCTCAACCTGCAGGCTCCGGCGATCCCGCAGATTCCAGGAACAATGCCCGCAACCCTGCTCGAGCGTCGACCGGATATTGCAGCCGACGAGCGCCGCATGGCCTCCGCCAACGAACAGATCGGTATCGCGCAGGCGGCGTATTACCCAACGCTCTCGCTCAGCGGCATCGTTGGTTTGCAGGGAACGTCCGCGCTGAACTGGTTCACCTGGCCTAGCCGTTTCTGGGCCGTAGGTCCCTCACTGTCGCAGACTCTCTTCGATGCCGGACGCCGTCGCGCCAGTAAAAACATTACAGTCGCGCAATACGACGCGAATGTTGCGAACTACCGCCAAACGGTGCTTACCGCCTTTCAGCAGGTGGAGGACAACCTGGCCGCGCTCCGCGTGCTGTCAAACGAAGCCCGGCAACAGCATGAGGCGACCGCGTCCGCCGAGCAGTCACTGGACCTGTTCCAGACTCGCTATGAGGGCGGTGTCGATACATATCTGCAGGTAGTGACCTGGCAGACCGCGGCGCTGAACAATCAACGCAACGACCTGTATATCTTTGAGCGGCGCCTGGACGCCAGTGTGCTGCTGGTAAAAGCGCTGGGCGGTGGATGGGATACGACAAAGCTTCCGCGACTTTGACGATGCTCGTCCCAGGGCCGGCCAATCACTCTACCAGAGTTCTTCAGATCCCACCCCCAAAAGCCATTGACGACCGCGACGCCTGAGCATGGATCGGCCCTTTTGGCCGGTACGTTGCAAAATCCGCCGCTCCATCCCCGCTGGCTATTATGATGGGCGCGCGACGTTCGCGCAGATTCTTCCGCGCGTCCAATGCGAAGGTGTGCTGCGGCGTGACTTGAATGCCCAAGATCAAGATCGTGGAAAGGTTCCATGTCAGATTTTTCTGCTCCGGATGCGAAGCGCAGCTATAACCGGTTTCTTCTGCTGGTAGCGGGCCTGGGCGGCCTGCTCTACGGAGTGGACGTTGGCATCATCGGCGGGGCCCTGCCGTACCTGGAAGCTACCTCGCAGCTGACTGCGGGACAGCTTTCCATCATTGTGGCCGCGGTTCTGCTTGGCAGCGTAATATCGACCCTATTTGCCGGACTGCTGGCCGACTGGATGGGCCGCAGGGCTTTGATGACGCTCAGCGGGTTGGCGTTCGTTGCCAGCATCCCGATCATTGCGCTCTCGCACGGTTATGAACCACTTTTCTTTGGGCGCTTATTGCAGGGCGTCAGCGGCGGCTTGATTGGGGTGGTCGTGCCGCTTTATCTGGCGGAATGCCTCGCGGCTGCGCATCGTGGTAAGGGCACGGCAGTTTTTCAGTGGCTGCTAACACTGGGCATCGTTGTGGCCGCGTTGATCGGAATCTATTACAGCTATCGGGTTGAGGCCGTCACCCGCATTGCGAGTGCCGCCGCAATCTTCACGTTCAAAGACCAAGCATGGCGGCGCATCTTTTGGGTTTCGCTTCCTCCAGGGGTTCTGTTTGTTCTGGGCAGCCTGTTCGTGGCGGAGTCTCCACGCTGGCTTTTTGTGCGCGGTAAGAAGGAACAGGCCTATGCGGCGTTGCTCCGCTCGCGTGCCCCAGAACAGGCAGCGTTCGAGTTGAAGGAGATGGAGGAGACGGCGCTGGTCAGGACGTCATCTTCCTCGCCAGGAGAACAGATCAAGGACTCGCTGCTCCGGCGAAAGTACGTCATTCCTTTCCTGCTGGCCTGCGTCATTCTCGCCTGTAACACGGCGACGGGCATCAACTCGATCGTCGCTTATAACACCAACATCCTGCTGCAAAGCGGTTTGACTGACTTGCATGCCCATTGGGGCTATGTCCTGTTCACCTTCGTCAATTTTCTGATGACGATCGTCGGCATGATGTTGATAGATCGCAAGGGCCGCAAATTTCTTTTCATTCTCGGGACGGCAGGTGTTACCTGTTCGCTGATCTTGGTAGGGCTGCTCTTTGTGACAACGGAACGGACGAACCTGGACTGTAAAAGGATTGTGCAGTCGATGGTTGCAACCGATCAGACGCTGACCTTGCCGTTCAATGCGACGGAGGCAAAAAAGCTGCTTGCCGCCGAGGGCTACAGTGGCAGCGAGATCAATAGCAATCGCGCGTCGCTGGCCGTCATTTACTCCTATGGCGATTTCACCGCCTCAACCAGCTTCGTCCGATCTGACGACCAGGGTGCCGCACCGATTCAGATCACACGCGACAACTGTGTGCCAAACAACAAGGTGGAAGCATTCTTCAAGAATCCGTTCGGCAATCTCGACTCCGCACGCACCGCTCCCTTGAAAATCGAACGAGCATCGATTGGCCGGGTCCCGGATGCGGGACATGGCTGGCTGGTAGCCATCGGCCTCTATCTATTTGTGGCATTCTATGCCACTGGCCCAGGTGTAGCGGTGTGGCTTGCTCTTTCCGAGCTCATGCCGACGCGCATCCGATCGAATGGCATGAGTGTTGCGCTGGTCCTCAATCAGTTGGTGTCTACCACACTGGCTGTCATCTTTCTGCCGGTCGTCAGCAAATATGGATACTCGGCGATGTTCTTTCTCTTTGCCGGATTTACCGTGATCTATCTGACAACCGTCACATTCTTCCTTCCCGAGACGAAAGGTAAGACGCTGGAGGAAATAGAACGTTACTTCGAGGGGCCGCAGCAACCCGTCGGCAATTCTTAGATGAGCGTGACGCTTCTGCCGGCGGTCGCTCAGCTTGCGCTGCTTGAACAACGCAAGATCTCGCCGCTAGAGCTCGCGGACGAATATATAGCTCAGATCGAGCGTCTTAACCCGCTCCTGAATGTCATCATCGATTTCGATGCAGAGCGCGTGCGCACACAAGCTCGCCAAATTCGATCCGGTACTCTTGCCGGCCTTCCGCTCACCATCAAATCGTCGATCGCCGTTCAGGGGCACCGATGCGAGATAGGCAGCGTTCTAAATCGCGGCAAAATCTCCGATCGCGATGCCGAGGCGGTTGCCCGGCTACGCGGCAACGGCGCCGTGTTTCTGGGCACTACAAACTGCCCCGAGTTCCTGATGGCGTACGAAACGGACAACCTGCTGTATGGAAGAACAAACAATCCGTGGGATCTGGAACGCTCGGCCGGTGGATCGAGCGGCGGCGAAGCGGCGGCGATTGCCGCGGGTCTGTCCGCCGGCGGACTGGGCAGCGACAGCGGCGGATCAGTGCGCGTGCCGGCACACTTCTGCGGCATCTGCTCCTTGAAACCTACACCCGGACGCGTGCCCGGACGCGGACATCACCCTCCCTGCATCGGGCCATTTTCAACGCTTGGCGCAATCGGGCCGATGGGCCGCACCGTCGCCGATGTAAATCTGCTGTTCCGCTTACTTGCACCGCAGGATCCGCTGGATCCGGTGAGCCCTCCGATCGACTTGCGCCCCATCGCGGTGGAGGACGCCAAGGCGATCTCCATCGGATGGTTCGAGGACGACGGACTGATTCCAGTAACGGCAGAGACACGGCAGGCGGTACGCGATGCCGCTCGGGCACTGGAGAGTCAGGGCTTCAAGGTCCGACCATTTCGTCCCGCATGGCTGGAAGCCGCGCGCGAAGTATGGTGGAAGTTCTTCGTCCAGTGCGGTGCAATGTTCTATGCTCCGATGATTCGCGGCCGCGAACAGGAATTGAGTCCGATCTTTCGAGACTTCCTGGAGACCGCGCACTCCAAGCCCCCACTGACAGCAGAATCCCTTCTGCAGGCATGGGCGGATTGCGACTTAATTCGGTCTAAGCTGCTGGCCGAGATGCATGAGGCCCCGATTCTGCTGACACCTGCTTGCGCGGTCCCCGCCTTCCGGCACAGCGAGCGCGAGTGGACCATCGATGGCGAAAGTGTTCGCTACCTGGATGCAATGCGTTATGCGCAATGGTTCAACGTCCTTGCATCGCCCGCCGCTGTCGTCCCGGTCGGCAACTCCGCGGAGGGGCTGCCCATCGGCGTGCAGGTGGCAGGGCGGCCCTTCGAAGATGAAAGCGTGCTGGCTGTGGCAGCCGCCATCGAGCGTGAATTTGGGTATCAGCCCCCACCGCTTGCGTAATTGTAAAATTTCTTGCCTGGTATCGTTATCCGACCCAAGCAATCGGTGCCCCAGGCTGGAGCCAGAGCCTTACTTTCGATTGGTGGTTCAATGGCGTCGGGAGCAATGGGGAGAAGGCAGTACCAAATCCAAACAATAATGTTTTTCTTTGGGGAAATAGGATAAGTCTTGAAAATTGGCCCCAGGGTTTTCTAGATTATGAGTCGAGCGGAAGAACAAAAAGGAACAGATGGTATCGATAACGCATGGGGTCGGGTAGAGTCTTGACAGCCCCCTGAGAACTCGACCTGCAGACTGCGCGTTCCTGGCAAGTATAAGTCCAGATTATTGGTAAAGCCTTAGGAGTCGTTTCCCGGAGAGCAAACACTGTCATCGTAAACAAGGAGCGGACTCGCGCGGATGATCTGCAAGAGCCATCAAACCTGATGCCAAAACGAACGCTGGACACTACAGAGCATCGAGTCACGCTGAAGACGCTTGCCGAGCATCTGCACCTGACCGCAGGCACCATTTCAGCAGCTTTGAACGATTCGGCGGCGGCCCGTGCGATTCCAGAGCACACGAAGCGCCGCATTCTGGAAGCGGCGCGCGAACTCAACTACAAGCCGAATTATTTCGCTCGCTCGCTGCGGCTGCAGCGCACGTATACCATCGGCGTGATAGCCCAACAGATCGGAGACCCTTACGGCGCCGCCATCATCAGCGGAATCGAAGAGTATCTGCGCGACACAGAGTACTTCTTCCTTACGGTGATCCATCGTCACGATCAACGAGTTCTACAGACGTACTCGCAAATGCTGCTGGCACGCGGTGTCGAGGGTTTCATCACCGTCGATACGTCGATCAAAGAGAAGCCCGCTCTTCCGACCGTTGCTGTTGCCGGCCACAGGCATGTGCCGGGCGTGACGAACATCACCATTGATCATAAGGTAGCTGCGCGCCTGGCTCTCTCTCACCTGCTGGAGCATGGACATCGAGACATCGCATTTCTGAAGGGGCAGAAGGACAGCTCGGACTCGAGGACGCGGTGGGCCGCTATCTGCGACGCTGCGAAAGAATTGGGGGTGCGTCTGCAGCCGGCACTGACCGTGCAGATCGAAACGGATCTCGCAACCCCGGAGCTCGGATACCCGGCCGCGAAAGTATTGCTTGCACGGAAGAAACCCTTCACCGCGCTTTTTGCCTACAACGACATCTCTGCGATCGGAGCCATCCAGGCATTCCATGAAGCCGGCTTACGCGTGCCGGAAGACGTTTCCGTGGTTGGATTTGACAACATACCGTTGGCCATCATCGTCAAGCCTGAGCTGACTACAATCTCTCAGCCATTGCTGCGTATGGGTCAGATTGCTGCCAAGACAATCATCGAACAAATCGAAAAGACCGCCCAGTACAAACCGGAGATCATGATCGAGCCGGAATTCATCCAGCGCGCCTCTTCTGGATGCGTTAAAAAAAACGCCCCGCGGAAGGCACCGGTCTAGCCCGTTGCAGATCGGCGTGAGCTGCTTCAGCGGCATTCATTGCGACAAATCCAGAAGGTCCATTGCATTCCGGCGATATACGCGTTCCAGAACCGTATCTGGTAAGGCGAGGCCGTAAATCTGCCATCGGCCCTGACGGGAGGCGTGAGACGGATAATCGAAATATTCGTCATCAGTTTCGAAGAACCGATAATGGCCTCGATACATCGATTCCTCGGGCAACAGGTCCGCGCCAAAGAGAATGCGCTCTGCGAAGCGCAGAAAAAAACGCCGGGCAGTGAACGGCTGCCGGCCCAGTTCGGCTACGCGCGCAGACATATCGAGATGAACGTTCGGATGCATATCTAGCATCGCAGTCAGCGACGCCAGATCCTCCGGTTGTTCACCCATATGAGCTGCGACAAAACGCGTCTTGGGATGGCGCGCAAAGACTCGATTCCGCTGCGCAAGAAGCTCTTCCCTGCTGAATGCCGACCCATGGAAGCTCCAGTCCGGGTGTGCGGAGAGTTCCTCAAAGCGCTCGTTGTGCGCATCCGTTGGCAGGAAAAACGCAGCGGGATCGGCGGTGTGGAACATGATGAAGACACCTAGCTCCACGGCTCGTGCGAAGAGCGGGTCCAGCCGCGTATCATCGATACGCAACAGCGAGCCATCGCGATCCTGAAGACGCAGTCCCAGGTCTTTCCAGATCTTCATGCCAATGGCGCCCGCGGATACGCATTGCTCCAGCCGCTGAACACAGCGGTCAAAGAACCCATCCTCATGGAGGTCGCGCCAATCCATCCACGCGATAGTGGAGAAGCGGTTCGGCGATGCCGCGGAGAGACGCGCCATACTCTCAATGCCGTCCGTGCCCGGCTTCATGGTGATGTTCACCAGATGCTCGATCCCGCAGGCATCCATAATGCGCAGGACCTCGGCGGGCTCCATCCCATCGATGTGGTTGTGAAAGTCGATCGCGGGAAATTTCGGCCTCTGGATCAAATGTTCTGGCACGCGGAGCATCGATTGCGGTGCAAAATCCCCTAAGCTGAGGGTCACCTTGCTCGCAGCCGTCATCATGGAGACAAACGGATCGCGCTCATCGCCTGGCATATTGGCTCCAATCTTTGCGTGTCATGGGTGAATCGAGTGCGATCCCGCTCACGCTGTGTGCTCCACGGCAGATAGTTCTGCACCGTGTGAGATGAGGAATGCTGAAAGCGTCTGAGCATCCGGCTGCGCGGCGGTCCCGCCGACGCCAGTCGCGGACAACGCACCGGTCGCATTTGCCAGCAGCAGACACTCGCGCAAAGCCCGCTTCGACAGCAGGCCATGCATGAAACCCGCTGCAAAGGAGTCGCCGGCACCGGTTGTATCCACGACATTCACTCGAAATGTGTCAACGTGGATTCTTTCCGTGCCGCACACAGCAGTCGCTCCTCCGCTGCCCTGTTTCACCACTGCACACGCTGTGCGCTCTGCGAGCATGGAGAGGGCGTCGGCTGTGGTCGCCATACCGGTGAGTGCGCGCGCCTCAGATTCGTTCACGAACACAACATCAGCAGCGCTCAAGACATCCCATATCTCCGGCAACCACGTCTGCGTGGGATCTGAGTTGGGATCGAAAGAGACCGTAAGGCCCGCGGCCTTTGCCTCGCAGATCAGCCTCGGAAACTCTGGGCGCAGACGTTCCTGCAGAAAGTACGACGTGAGGTGCAGGTGCCGGAAGCCCCGGAATAGATCCGGCGGCAGGTCGTCGTATCCCAGGTCGGCAATGGCGCCAAGATGGGTAACCAGCGCCCGATCGTCCTGCGTGCTCAACACGATCGTGGCGCCCGTCGGCCGCGATGAAAGCAGGAGGCCGTCAGTCGAGATGCCGGCTTTCAGCAGCGCATCGCAGCAAAAGCGGCCAAAATCGTCATCGCCCGTCTTGCCGACGAAGCCGACAGGGTGACCCAGCCGTGCGACACCGCTCGCAAAGATCGCGGAAGCGCTGCCAAGCACCATCCGCATCTCCTGGGCCAGAACCTCGCCGCCGAGTACAGGCGGCGAAGCCAGTCCGGAGAGCACAATATCGACGTTTAGTTCCCCTATTACCAGCACAGGCGGCAGCACGGGTTCAAATCCCTTCCAATCGGTTGTGTGCCGGGCTTTGATTTCCGATAGGATTATCGTCGTTTGCTTTCATTTTGTTTCGATTTATTGTTTCGAGTGTAATACAATTTCCGATTGTTGTAGCAGGTTTCGTGGTGAGGAGAGATTGTGGATAGGTTGAGTGCTTTGCTGGGAATGCCTGAGGAGCGGAAGCGCGAACTGGGGGTGGAGCATACTGCCGCTGAGATAGCGCAGCAGCCGAAGAGCTGGCCGGGCACGCTGGCACTTTGCCGGGAACGGCACGCGGAGCTTCGCACATTCCTGGCCGGGCAGGCAGGGCTCCCGGTGCTGTTGGCCGGGGCCGGGAGCTCAGACTTCGTCGGCAGGTCGGTAGAGCGGCTGCTGGAGCAGCGCCGGCATGTGCCGGTGCGCGCGGTGGCAAGCACCGAGTTGCTGACCGGCATGGACGACTGGCTTCGCACAGACAGTGGTGCACTTTGCATCTCGTTCTCGCGGTCGGGCGACAGTTCGGAGGGCGTGGCGGTCATTGAGGAGATGCGGCGCCGCTTTCCCCGCGTTGCGCACCTGTTGATTACCTGCAACGCCCAGGGCGCGATGGCGAAGCTGGCGCAGAGTCATCCGCAATCCTACGCGCTGGTGCTCGACCCGGCGACGAACGATCGCGGTCTGGCGATGACCAGCTCGTTTTCAAACATGGTGGCAGCGGGACAGGCGCTTGCGTATCTCGACGACCTGGACGGATACGGCACGATGCTTAAGCAGCTTGTGCAGAGCGCGGAATCGCTGCTGCCGCGGGCGGCGGATGCTGCCGCAAAGCTGGCGAAGAGCGGCTTCACCCGCGTGTGCTTCCTCGGGTCTGGCGCGCTAAAACCCACGGCGGCGGAGTCTGCTTTGAAGGTGCAGGAGCTGACGGCGGGACGGATCTTCACCATGTCGCAGTCTTTCCTCGGCCTGCGGCACGGGCCGCTCTCGTTTCTCGACAAGCAGACGCTGGTGGTCGCCTACCTCGCCTCGGATGCAGGGACACGTTCGTATGAATGCGATCTGCTCCGTGAGCTACGGGAGAAGCAACTGGGGGTGACGATTGCGGCGACGGGATTCGCCTTGACCCCGGAGATTCGCGAGATGGCGCAGGTGGCGCTTGAGCTGGGCCCGGAGAATCGGAGCGGGGCGCATACTCCGCCGGATGCTCTGCGTCCGCCGCTCGACGTGATCTTCGGCCAACTGCTGGGGCTGTTCTTTTCGCTCGAAGCCGGGCTGAAGCCGGATACACCGAGTCCCACCGGCGCCATCTCGCGTGTGGTCTCACACGTGAAGATCCATCCCGCTGCTGCACAGCCTGTTCTGGAGCACAAGTGACTCTCTCGAAGTACCGCTGTCTGGGTCCTTGCTCTCTGGGCCCTGTCGTTGCCCTCTCACTTTCCTGCTTCATGGCTGCCTTCGGCGTGGCCGCGAATGCTCAGAGCGATCAGCATCAAAAACATCCGGCGAGCGCCGGAGACGTGCTGGCCTTCCTTGGGAGCACTTCTGCGAACTCGGCGGAGGGACGCATCGGCGATGGCGTCATTGATGCGAGGTGGCTGCTGCATGACGGCAGGCCCGGCGGCCTCGAAGTACGCGACGTCCGTGACGGACACGTCCTGCGGCTGGATGGCCCTTTCAAGCTGGTGCTCGCGGATGGAAAGGTCTTCAGTCCCGCAACGATGAAGCTGTTGCAGCCGGGGCGGGTGGAGAAGCTGGCCCCCAATCCGGATGCGACGGTGGCGGCGGAGAAGCTGCCCGGCACCGCGGTGCATTACCTGCTCGGCGAAAACGGAACCGGAAAGACCGGGGGGCAGTTCCAGGTGGATTGGGCCGTGGTGATGCGACAGGATGCGCACTACATCCGGCAGATTCTGACCATCACCGCAGGCCAGGAAGATTTGGCCATCACACAGATTTCGCTGATCGATGCGACAGCTCCGGGAATGCATTTAACAGGCACGGTGAAGGGCACGCCGCTGACGGCGGGAAACTTCTTCCTTGGTTTTGAGCATCCGCTCTCCACCAGCAGCGTGGTGCATGAGCGTGGCGTGGCCGAGATGGAGCGCGTGCTGCCGCTGCGCGCCGGACAGACGGTGACCTATTCCTCGGTGGTGGGCGTGGCCGCGCCGGGCCAGATGCGACGCGACTTCCTGGCGTATATCGAGCGCGAACGGTCGCACCCGTACCGCACCTTCCTGCACTACAACAGCTGGTACGACATTGGATACGAGAATCGCTACACGCAGGCCGAGGCGGTGGAGCGCATCCACACCTTTGGCCGCGAGCTGCACGACAAGCGCGGGGTGACGCTGGACTCCTTCATGTTCGACGACGGATGGGATGACACGTCGGGGATGTGGGCGTTCCGCAAAGACTTCAAGAATGGCTTTCTTCCGCTGAAAGAGGCGGCAGCGCAGTATGGCACGGCGCCAGGCGTGTGGCTCTCTCCGTGGGGAGGCTATGCGCAACAGAAGCAGGAGCGCATTGCCGAGGGACGCAAGGAAGGCTATGAGATCGAGAATGGCGGCTTCGCGCTCTCCGGGCCGAAGTACTATGCGCGCTTCCACGAAGTCTGCATGGAGATGGTGAAGAAGTACGGCGTGAACCAGTTCAAGTTCGACGGCACGGGGAACGTAGACACGGTGGTGAAAGGCAGTGTCTTCGACAGCGACTTCGACGCCGCGATTCATCTGATCGGCGATCTGCGGCAGGTGAAGCCGGACCTGTATATCAACCTGACGACGGGCACGTATCCTTCACCGTTTTGGCTGATGTATGCGGACTCGATCTGGCGTGGGGGCGAGGATCACAGCTTTGCCGGCGTGGGCCCGGAGCGCGAGCGCTGGATCACCTATCGCGATATGGATGTGTACGACGAGATCGTGAAGGGCGGCTCGCTGTTCCCGCTCAACTCGCTGATGCTGCACGGGTTGATCTACGGGCAGTATGCGTACCATCTGAACACGGATCCCAACGGCGACTTCAAGAACGAGGTGCGCGACTACTTTGGGACGGGTACCGATCTACAGGAGATGTACATCACGCCTTCGCTGCTGAAACCCGCGGACTGGGATGTGCTTGCGGAGGCGGCGAAGTGGTCACGCGCGAACGCCGGCGTTTTGAAGGACACGCACTGGGTGGGCGGCGATCCGCGCTGGCTTGAGGTGTACGGATGGGCGTCGTGGACTCCGGATAAGGCGATCCTGACCTTGCGCAATCCGAGTGACAAGCCCCAGGATTTTCAACTGGATGCGGGGCAGGCATTTGAGCTGCCGCCGACCGCGGAGCGGCGCTTCCGCGCGCACAGTCCGTGGAAGGATGAGGCCGGGATGCCGGAGGTGAAGCTCCAGGCTGGGGTGCCGCATACCTTCCATCTGGCGCCGTTTCAGGTGCTGACTTTGGAGGCTACGCCGGAGTAGCGCGCGGCGAAATCAGGCCCGGCGGTGCGCAAATTGGGTGTCGAAAAAGGGTGTTTGGGGACGCGTTGGGAGCGTTTTGGTGCGCGATTTGGTATCAAAAGTAAACGTTGACTAGACGCGGATTTTTCGAGCTTATTGCACCAGGAACTGTGTCCATTTGGCGGCTTTCGAGTGGTTTCGTTTTTTGCCGGGAACAGTCCGTTGAAAATTACGAAAGCGCGGCTTTCCAGAGAGAGCCGACCGGTACCGTTAACCGGATGTCCTTGAACAAATCAAGACGGGAACATTGGAAATCATAAAAGCGTAGGTACCCGATGAAGGGGGCATCCGCATGCTCCGATGCAGCCGGGTCGTTGGTTGGATGTTGCTCACTTTTCTGGCAATTCCTCTTTATTCGCAAAGCGAGGCCTGGAAGGAGCTGTCGCCCCACAGCACGCGATTCGTGAGCGTTGATAAGGATGTTCGGTTGGAAGTACTTGATTGGGGTGGTTCTGGCAGGCCAATCGTCCTTCTGGCCGGAGGCGGCAATACGGCCCACGTATTCGATGATTTCGCTCCGAAGCTCACATCCCAATTCCATGTTTACGGGATTACAAGGCGCGGATTCGGCGCGTCTGGTTATTCAGCCACGGATGACCCGGCTGACCGCCTGGCAGATGACGTAGTAGCTGTGATCGACGCGCTCAAGCTGAAGCGACCGATCCTGGTGGGGCACTCGATAGGTGGAGTGGAATTGAATTCTGTTGCCAATAGCCATCCCGACCGAGTCGCGGCCCTGGTCTACCTCGACGCCGCCTATTCTTACGCTTTCGACAATGGTGAGGGCGCAAGCATTATGGAAATCCAGAAGCTCCAGGGGCCTCAACCGCCTCCACCGGATGCAGCGGATTTGGCCAGCTTCGCGGCACTCCAGAAATATTATGAGCGTGTGAACGGATTCCGATTCCCTGAGGCGGAGCTCCGCCAGCAACGGGAATCGACCCCCGACGGCAGGGTTGGAAAGCAACGTGATCTTCCCGGTGGCGCCTTGTTTATGCCACTGATGATGGGCACGAAGAAGTACAGCAAGATTCCTGTACCTGCGCTTGTGATTTTTGCGAACCCGCATAGTCAGGGGACGTGGGTGGATGCCAACCGCGATCCTGCGGTGCAGACCGCAGCCCGGGCTTACTCTACTGCGCTATCCGCTTTAACAAAGCGGCAGGAAAAGTCAGTTGAGAGTGGCGCGCCCGGCGCGCAGGTGATTACGCTGCCCGGTGCGAATCATTATGTATTTCTGTCAAACGAGGCGGACGTGCTGCGGGAGATGCGTGCCTTTCTTGCCAGGCAACATTAGGAGCGCTGTGCTGAAACGCTGCTGCACGACTGCCGGCTAGTGTGGAGCGAGGGTGACGATAATCAAGCCGAAGTAGGCGAGCGTCAGCAAGCCTCCCGCAAAGAACTGCCCCCACTGCTTGATTCCGGGCCGCAGCTGAAGGAAGGCGGCCATGCACGCAACGATGAGCAGGAAATGGCCCACACCGCCAACCATCACCATCAACGTATCCGGCCGGGTTACATGGCCTGCGTGCAGAAGCAACCAAAACTGTCCTGCACCGGCCTGGAAGAGATGGGTCACGAACAAATTAAGAGAGTTCCACGCGGTTGCGATGGTTATCCCGGCGCCAAACCCCCATGGACTATTTCGTCGAGTGAGTACGAGGACTGCCACATAGATCAGCGCCTGAAAGAGGTGTAGAGGGCGGAGTTGCGGGATCACGACGGCCGACACGGCGAGGGCCAGAAGGAAGAGGCACACTGCGATAGGAATCGCCACGCGTGTCCAGAGGGATCCGCGTACCGGGTTTGGTTTCATGCCGCTGTTTACGGAGAAGCCGGTCTAACGGTTCCGAGAGTCTTCCAAACCAATTCGACTAGGTTCTACTGCTTGCGCGGCGCGAGGGGGCCTTTGCCGGCGCTTTGTGTGGGGCGTCGGTGGATTCGCGGATGATCAGGGTGGGGGCGACGCGCACGGTGGTGGGCTCCTTGCTGATGCGGCCTTCGATGCGGTCGATGAGGATGCCTGCCGCCCTGGCGCCCATCTCGTAGCTGGGCTGCACCACGGTGGTGAGGTGGGGATGAAAGGGGCTGTCGACCGCGAGATCGTCGAAGGTGGCGAGGGCGATGTCCTGGGGACAGCGAATGTTCAATTCCTCAAAGGCCTTGAGGACACCGAGGGTCATGACGCCGTTGCAGACGAAGATTGCCGTGGGGCCGAGGGCGCGATCCTTCTTCTTGTCTGTCTTCTTGTCTGCCTTCTTCTCTGTGGCAATCTGCTTTCCCAGCCGGTAGCCCGAGTCGTGGCGAAAATCGCCTTCCAGAATTCTGCCCTTGTCTGCGGGGATGTCCGCTTCGCGCAGCGCCTCTTCATAGCCGCGGAGACGTTCGCGGCCGGTCTGCAGATCGAGCGAGCCGGTGATGATGGCGATGCGGCGATGACCCTTCTGGATCATGTGGCGCACACACTCGCGCGCTCCGCGCACATTGTCGAGCAGGACAGCATCGGTCTTGACGCCGGGAACGGTGCGGTCGAGGCACACCAGCGCGACCCCGGCAGCGATGGTGCTCTTGAGGTGACTCGTGTCTGTACCGCTAGCGGAGGCCAGCAGCACGCCGTCGACGCGATAGGAACGCAGAGCGGCAACGATGCGGCGCTCGCGGCCGATCTGCTCATCGGTGTTCGCGGTCATCAGGAAGTAGCCGCGCTCGAAGGCGGTGTCTTCCGCGCCGCGGATGATCTCGGGAAAGAAGGGATTGGTGATGTCGGGAAGGACCATGGCCAGCATGCGCGTCTGGCGGACTTTGAGGCTGCGGGCAATCTCGTTGGGAGAGTAGTTCAGCTCGCTGATGGCCGCCTGCACACGCTCGGTGAGTTTTGGGCTGACGCGGCGCGTGCCACGGATGACGTTCGAGACGGTGGCGATGGAAACGTCCGCCCGCTTGGCTACCTCCACAATCGTCGCCATACGATCTGGGCCAAGCCCGTTCGTTTCCACAGGAGCCATACGTTATGACAAGACTGTATCGTGGATTCGATCCGCCTACAAACGGCATGGAGAGCTTGTCGCGGAAGAAGCGCGTTGCCGATTCCCCGGACTTGCCGGGACTGGCCGTCCGGGCAATTGCGCCGGTGGCGCGTGTTGCCGGGTTCGCTCCGTTGTCGCTCACATTTGCTTTTGTGGGCGCATTCGCGAAATGCAGGTTCTTCGCTTCGCTCAGAATGACGGGATTAAAAACAGCGCGTAGCTGACAACGATTCACGAAAGGTAAAAGAATGCTGAAGGGAATTTCTCCGGTTCTGAGTCCGGAGCTGCTGAAGACGCTGTACGAGATGGGGCATGGCGACGAGATTTTGCTGGCCGATGCGCATTTTCCCGGGCACACGTTGGGGCGGCGGGTGGTGCGTGCCGATGGTTTGCATATCACGCAGTTGCTGGATGCCATTCTGCCGCTGTTTGCACTGGAGACGGCGGAAGACGCGGTTGCGATGATGCAGCCGGATGGCGGCGATGCGATGAACGCCGATGTGGAGGCTGATTTCCTAAGCGCGGTCCGCAGACATGCGGTGCGCCCGGCGCCGCCGGCGCGTATCGCACGAGAGGCTTTTTATGGGCGTGCGAAGAATGCCTATTGCGTGGTGATGACGGGTGAGTTGCGGGCTTACGGGAATCTGATTTTGAAGAAGGGTGTTACGCCGGTGGAGTGAGACGGTGGACCCTTCGGGTCGACTGGATGGTTGGGAACTTCCCACCCTAACTTCGTTAGGATGGGGCACCCGGCTTTATCTCACATTTCTTCGAGAGGTGGGACGTCCGCCTGATCCTTCACTATGCGCAGGCGAGGGCTCGGTGATGAGCCCTCCTTGATGGGTGGAGCGGAAGGATTTAGTGGGCGGCGGTTGCGTTGCCGGGTCCTCCGGTGTGCTGCAGGGCAGGCAGTCTCTGCTCGACCGGCGGCAGCGGCGGGAATGGTTCGTGCGGTTCGGCCTGGTACCAGTAGGCGACGGAGTAGTAATTGTCCGAGCGGGCGTTGGCGTGGCCATGCTCGATGGTTGCCTTGAAGGATTTGGTGAAGGGGATGGGCGAGTCGAGATGGAAGCGATAGACGCTGGAGCGGCCGCCGGCTAACTCCGTGCCGACGACGGGCGCACCATATAACGCATACGAAAAGGGCTCGCCGCCGAAGTCCCATGCGCCGAGGAAGTAGTCTTCCGTGCCGGTGCCGGTGATGGATGGCAGCTTGGCGCCGTCGATGAAGAACATGTCGTCGCCCTCGCCCCACCACATGTCCTGGTTTTGCAGCACGGACATGGTGACGCCTACATATTGTCCGTGGCCTTTGGCCTCGAACCAGACGTAGTTGTCCTTGCCATCGAGGTTGGTCTTGTCATTGACCTGCGAATCTCCGTTGGACTGCCAGTCGGTGGTCCAGCCGTGATTGGGCTGCGACTGGTGGTATTCCGCGTGGAAGTAGAGGGTGTTCGGCGGCAGCGGATGATCGTAGGTGCGGTAGTCGATGTTGTAGTAGAGCGAGTTGATGGGCTCCTGGCCTTCATTGGTGACGGTGATGCGGGCGTGATGCGCGAAGGGCATGGGGAAGAAGCTGTTGAGGCTCTTGACGCTGCCGACCGAGAGCATCTCCGACTGCCAACTGTGATATTCGCCGAGGCCGAGTCCGAAGAAGTCGCCGATGGGGGCCTCGACGCTGGGGTTCTTCTCGTCGTCCCAATAGATGCGGAGCACGATGCGCTTCAGGTTATAGGGCTCGTTGTCGGCGATGGTGAACCAGATGTGCGAGACTTCGCCGGGGCCGGCGGCATCGAGCACGGTCTCGGTGGCGCCGGGCGCGACGTGGCGGTAGTCGGCATTGGCGCCGGTGGGATCCGCGCTCGAAGCGCGATGCAGCACGTAGGTCTGCTGCACCGTCAGGTCCGGCTGCCAGCCGGGGGTCTGCGCGTGGGCCAGAAGGGCGAAGGCACCGAGAGAAAATAAAGCTGCGTATCGTTTCATGAAAGATCACCTTGGAAGTTCAAATCAATCAATGCCGAACTTGTGCTGCATTTTTTCGAGTGAGATACCGGTGGTTTCCGGGTAGTAGAAGAGGACGAGGACGAAGTCGACGGCCATCATGGCGGCAAAGAACATGAACGGGTAGGCGCCGGAGGACTTTGCCATGATGGGAAACAGGAGCGAGATAAGGACGTTCCAGATCCAGTGCGAGGAACTGCCGAGGGACTGGCCCTTGGAGCGAACGCGATTGGGAAAGACTTCGCTGATGTAGACCCAGAGCACCGCGCCCTGCGACATGGCGAAGGAGGCGATGAACGCCATCAGGAGCCAGACGAGCCAGTCCAGATGGGTGTGGGTGTAGAAGACGTACGAGATGAGGCTGAGGCAGATGCCGAGGCCGACGGTTCCGATTAGCAGCAGCTTCTTGCGTCCGAACTTGTCGATGACCGACATGGCCAGCAGGGTGAAGACCAGATTGGTGGCTCCGACGGCGATGGCCTGCAGGTTTCCGGAGACTTTGGTCGCGCCGGCGAGAGCGAAGATGTCGTTCAGGTAATAGAGGACGGCGTTGATGCCGGAGAGCTGGCTGAACATGCCGACGGTGAAGGCGATGACGATGGGCTTGAAGTATTGGCGGGAGAACAATGGATCCGGGGTTCCGGCGCGTTCTAGATGCACGGAGGCGACGATTTCATCCAGCTCTTCCTTGGCTTGCGGCACGCCGGTGAGGCGAAGCACGTCCAGCGCTTCGTGCAGGCTGGATTGCGTGACCAGCCAGCGCGGGCTGCGCGGGATGACGAAGAGGGTGACCAAAAAAAGCAGCGCCGGGATGGCGGAGACGCCGAACATCCAGCGCCACTCCAGCGAGCCGAGATGGCGGCTGCCGATGATGGCGTTCGATACATAGGCGAGCAGGATGCCGACGACGATATTGACCTGAAAGAATCCGACCAGACGGCCGCGCCAGTTGGGCGGCGCAATCTCGGCGATGTACATGGGCCCGAGCACGGACGATCCCCCGATGCCGAGGCCGCCGATGAAGCGAAAGAAGATGAGCGCGGGCCAGCTCCAGGCAAAGGCGCAGCCGATTGCGGAGAGCACATAGAAGATGGCCATGACGCGGAGACTGTCGCGACGGCCATATTTTTGTCCGGGGATGCCTGCGCCCATGGCGCCGATGACGGTGCCCGCCAGCGCGCTGGAGACAGTGATGCCGAGCAGGGCGGGCGTCAGGTGATAGACGTGGGTCAAGGCAGAGGTGGTGCCGGAGATGACGGCGGTATCGAAGCCGAAGAGCAGGCCGCCGAGCGCGCCCACGATGGTGCTTTTGACAACGTGCGAGTTGATGCTCATTCACTCTCCAAAGCGCGCGCATCGGCTGCAATTTCGCGCAGACGGGGCAGGATGTGCCCGAGCTGCGCAGCCGGCGAGGCGGGGTTTCCGAGCGAGAAATAGATCTCGCGGTACAGTGGGTATAACTTACCGTACGCGGCCGCCGCGCGCTCGTTGGGGAGAAATGTTTCGCAGGGAGGACAGAGGGCTGTCTGCGCTTCCTCCACAGATCGATAGTCGCCGCTGGCGAGGAAAGCAAAGATTGCCGAGCCCAGGCTGGTGACATCGCCCGAGGGCACCAGCACCGGCTTATTCAGCGCATTCGCATAGACCTGATTGAGAACGCGGTTCTTTTGCGGGATGCCGCCACCATTGATGATGCGCTTGACCGGCGAGCCGTGCTGCTGCATCTGCTCGAGGATGATGCGGGTGTGCAGCGCCGTGCCTTCGATGGCTGCGAAGAGCTCGTCCTGCGCG
This sequence comes from uncultured Acidobacteriaceae bacterium, assembly GCA_963815025.1. Taxonomy (GTDB): domain Bacteria; phylum Acidobacteriota; class Terriglobia; order Terriglobales; family Acidobacteriaceae; genus KBS-83. Next base: position 2,200,314 of record CAWFFD010000004.1, read on the forward strand.
GTGTGCACGAGATTCCAGCCGAGCGTGACGCCGCCGAGATTGGGATTGACCAGGATGGTCCGGTCGCCGTTGTCCCAGACGGTGCGCAGGAGTCCGGTTTGCCCGGCGCGATAGTGTTCGAGACCGCGGGTAAGATCGGCGACGGTGGTTGCGGCGCGGCGCGCGATGCCGTCAAAGACATCGCCGACCGCGGAGAGACCGGCTTCGATGCCGGTGAAGCCGGGCAGAACCGAGCCGGGGACGACGCCGCAGACTCCGGGAACGAGCGCCTGCTGATCGCTCACGCCGATGATGCAGGTGGAGGTGCCGATGACGTTGACGACATCGCCGAGGCGGATGTTGGCCGCGACCGCATCCCAGTGCGCGTCCAGCGCACCGACGGGGATGGGAATGCCGGCGCGGAGGCCAAGGCGCTCGGCCCACTCCGCAGAGAGCGTGCCCGCGATGTGGTTGGAGGTTTCATAGCGGCCGGCGAGCTTTTGACGGATGCCGCGCAAAGAGCGGATCGACGGAGGTGAGGAACTCCTGCGACGGCAGCCCGCCCCACTTCGCATTCCACATCCACTTGTGGCCCATGGCGCAGATGGAGCGCGGCAGATCGGCGAGTGAGGTGATGCCGCAGAGGGTGGCGACGGCCATGTCGCAGTTTTCAAGGGCGGTGACGAAGCGCGTGCGCTTGTCCGGATTGTGCCGCAGCCAGTGCAGGAGCTTCGAGAAGCCCCACTCAGACGAGTAGACGCCGCCGCACCACGCAATGGCTTCGATTCCCTGCCGATGCGCGGCGGCGGTGATCTCCTCGGCTTCGCGCCAGGCGCGGTGATCGCACCAGAGATAGTAGTCGTCGAGCGGCTCTAAATTTCCATCGGCACCCTGGCCGACCGGGATGACGCTGGAACCGGTGGCGTCGAGTGCAAGGGCGCGGACCTGATCGCCGTTCACGTGACTGTCGCGGAGCGCGCTGCGCATGGCGCGCTCGAGAGCCTCCATCTGTGCATGATGACTCTGGGTTGCGAGATTGGGATCCTGCGGCGAGCGGCGCAGCGGATACTCCGCCACACCGGAGCCGAGTCTGCCTTCGCTCTTGCTGAAGAGAGAGACGCGCACGCTCAATGTGCCGAAATCGACGCCCGCAACGATGCTCACCGGACTTGCCGTCCGAGGCAAGTGCGCCTGCGGCGGTGCTTGCCGCACGGGCGATTGCGCCTGCGGCGCGGGCCGTTGGTTCGCTTCCGTTGGTCGCTCATGTATGGAGCTGCGGGCGTGCCCGCTAACTTGTGACACATCAATATCGGGAGTGGCTACCATATGACAGATCAATCGAGCTTCACTGTGCCGCAGAGATGCACGTGCACGCCGAGTGCGTGGAACATGGCAGCTTTGACGGCGAGCGCCTGGGCGGCCCGCTGCTCGTCCGGGAGCGTAGGCGATGTTGACGTGGTTGGCGCGATGCCGCGCCATGAATGCGTTGCGCGAGACGCCGTCGAAGGTGGCGCTGACCATCGGCCACTGCGTGGTGGTCTGCTTCCAGCGGCGTTCGGTTTCTTCCGCGGGAAGAGCGACGACGGAGCCGAGCCCCATATCCACGTGCAGGCTGCCGCCTTCGACGAAGACGCGGCTCCAGACGATTTTTCCGGGACGGCCGACGCCTTTCAGCGTTCCTCCGCCGAGCGGGAAGTACATCGGTGGCTGTCGGTCGCTGGAGGCGCCGCGATAGCCATCGACAAAGTGGCTGGCCGGAGCGGCGCCGGAGATCTGCAGCACCCAGACAAATTCGTCGAGACCGTTTCCGCTGTAGTGCTCGCCCCAGCGCACGTCGTGCAGCGTGGCAGCGGGATCGAGCTTGAGCGCGGTCCAGCAGCGGTTCGTAACGAGTGTGTCCACACCGGCGCACTCGTCTACTTCGTTGAAATGTGGGAGCGGAGCGCCAGCGTATAACTCCCTCCCGGAACGATCGCGCACCGGGGGACGATCGCGTTGTTGAGCAGGCCTTCCACCAGATCCGACGCGGGCACCATGTCCTTCAGGCCCTGCTGGTATTGAATGCCGATCGCGTCGCAGCCGAATTCGTCCGCGATCTCAAGAGCGGCGATGTACATCTTGCACTGCTCATGAATCTGCTTGTCGGTGAGCTCCGTCTTGTCGTCCTTGCCGGTGTTGAAGCGCATGCCTTTCGCATCGAGCCACTGCCGCACAGCGTTGGCTTCGTCGTCGCCCACCAGCCGCATCCTGGCGACCAGCGCGGACTGGCTGAGCCGCTCCTTGAAGACGCCGAGCGGATTGAGAAGCTCATCGTCGATGATGGCGTTGTACATGCCCATGCAGCCTTCATCGAAGACGCCGAGTATCGCTTTGTGCTTGAGCAGCTTCGCGGCAAGCTCTTCGCCGGTGCTCTTCGCCGATGCGGGAAGCGCACGGACGTTCAGGTCGCGCACGTGGGAGAGATCGTGCGTCACGCTTCCCTCCCGGATCCATTCCTGCAGGCGAGTGCGGAAGTATTCGTCGGTGAAGTGCTCGCTCCACAGCGTGTTGAAAGGAACGCCTGCCTTGACCAGCGAGCCATTCAGATTGAGCAGGCCGACGAGGCCGGGCCACTGGCCGGACCAGTTGGCGACGGTCAGGATGGGTCCGCGATGGCTGCGCATGCCCGGCAACACGTGGTGCGTGTACTGCCATGCGGCGGTGGCGAAGACGAGGCTGGCATCCGGGTCGATGCCTGCGAAGATGTCCATGCCCATGCGCTGGCTGGAGATGAAGCCATGGCCTTTCGCGGCGTCCACGGGAAAGGCGCGCTCGACGGAGACGCCTTCCGCACGGAACGATTCTGTGAGCCGGCGTTCCAGATCCTCCTGTGCCGGCCAGCAGACCTGATTTGCGGACGGCCGCAGGTCGCCGCTGGTGATGAGAATAACCTTCTTTAAAGGTGAGGCTGCGTGCGAAGGTGACATGAATAAGACCCTCTTCCCGTTATACGTTTCATCGATTGGCTACAAAGTCTACCGCGTACCGTTTGGATATGCAGATTGTCGAATGTCACGGATTCGGTCTGATCCCGGAAGCGTTCTTCACCATCTCCTCGTCGACATGATTCTGATTATCGAGGCGCTCCAGCTCGCCCTGCGCCTGGCTGCGCGCCTTGACATCCTGCGATACTTTTTCAAATTGTCTCAATGCCTGATTCATCTGCTGCGTCCTGCCGAGCCCGCGATAGGCGCGCGAGAGCAGATACGCAGGCCGTCGCATCGTCTTTCTGCACGGATTCTGCACCGAGAGATAGTGCGTCAGATCGTCGACGGCGGCCTGATAGTCGTTGCGATGCAGGTCCAGCTTGCCGAGCAGGCGGTAGGCGTCCGGCGGCGGGCGATCCATGAGGAGAGCACTGCGGAGTGCTTTTTCTGCTTCCTCATTCTTTCCCAGCAGGAGCAGCGTCTGGCCGAGGAGCGTGTTCACGCTGGCGGAGCGCGGCTGGAGTTCGAGCTCTGCCTGGAACTCCGCGAGCGCTTCGGCCGATTTGCCACTGCGCAGCAGACTGCTTCCGATCGCCTCGTGGATGCCGGGCAGATCCGGCTTCAATTGCAGGACGATTCGATATTGCTCGATCGCCTTTTCGTCCTGCTGCTGGAGGACGAAGGCGTCGGCCATGATCTGGTGGGCGCGATACGAGTCGGGAGCGAGGGAGAGCACATGCTCGAATGCAGAGCGCGATTTCTGTTCGGCATCGTGCGCCTGCGCGTAGAGCGCGTCTTCTTTCGCGGTTGCAGCGCTTTGTGCAGAAGCGGGCTTCGGCTCTCCGCCTAACTCCGCCACCATTGTGCGGAGTTCCGCGATATCCGGACGGCGCGCATTCGCCTGCTCGAAGTCCTCGAGCGCCTTGCTGCGATTTCCCTGCAACTGGAACTGTTCGCCGGCGAGTTGCCATGCTCTTCCGCCATCCGGCGCGGAGCTTAAGAGTGCGAGCGTGCTTTGCCGGCCGATCTGCAGGTACGCCTCGCCGAGTGCGTACCAGGCATCGATGTTCTTCGGGTCAAGCCGGCACGCTGCTTCAAATTGTTTTGCCGCGGCGTCGTATCTGGATTGCGCCACGTAGGCGTAACCCAGCCAGGTGTGCGCGATCACGTCCGATGCACGCAGGCGGACTGCGGTTTCGAGCGCGGGCACGGCGGCATCCGGCTTCGAGAGCTGGTACCACGCCAGTCCGCTGAAGAGGTGCGGCGCGAGCAGATTCGGATTGAGCGCGATGGCCTTGCGGAAGGCGGCGATAGCTGGCTCCCATTGATGGTTGAAGTACAAGGCGACACCCAGATTGCTTTCCATCTCCGCACTGCGCGGAAGCTGATGTGTCAGGTATTCGTATTCATGCGCGGCGGTGGAGAAGTCGCCTCGCTGTTCCGCCTCATGCGCAGCCTGTGCATGAGACGCCATGTCGTTCGGATACTGTCTGCGCGGTGAAAGGCGAAGCCATGCTCGCTGCAAGGATCCAAGTGGCAGCACGGATCCAGGTGGCAGCGAGCATGGGCATAGAGGGCTAGAACTCCAATCGCAGACCGAACTGAATACTTCTGGCGCCATTCTGCTGAGCGGCCATGATGCCAAAGACGGTCTGTGAGTTTGCCAGCGCCGCCTGACTGAGATTCGGTGGCGCGGCGTTGGCGATGAAGGTTTGCGCATTGCCGCCCGAGGAAAAGATGGTGCGGTTGAATGCGTTAAAGAAGTTGGCCTGGAACTGCAGGTTTAGATTGTCGTGAATGGTGGTGCGCTTCAATACCGACAGATCTTCATTGGCGTAGGCCGGCATGCGCAGGGCCGAGATCAGGTTTGGCGCGTTGCCGAAGGCGCCGACCGGCGGAAGCGAGAAGGCGGCGGGGTTGATGTAGAACTGGCAGGCACTGCGGCCGACCTGCGACGGCAGGATGGGGCCGGAGCAGCTGCGATTGTACGAAGGATTCTTGAGCGGTTGGTTGGGCACGATGTTGGGACGGAAGCTGAATCCGTCGCCAGCGGCGAAGAACGGATTGGAGCCGCCGGTGGCATCGTATTCGATGTGGATGGGACGGCCGCTCTGGTACTGATGCAGACCCGAGACGGACCAGCCACCCGCTACCTTATCCACCACGCCGCCATGATTCAGGAAGCGCTTGTTATGGCCGAAGGGCAGCTCATAGGTGTAGCTGAGCGAGACAACGTGCGGGATGTCCGAACTGGTCACAGAGCGCTCCCCTTTTGGATTGTAGTAATCCTGCGCAAAGGAGCCAGCATAGATGGCATTTTCGGCGCCGGCGGTGGGACCGTCGTTGGAATCCACACTTCCGATGGTTTTCGAGAAGGTGTAGGAGAGCAGGAAGGTCAGACCGTCGGTGAACCGCTTTTGCAAGCTGCTCTGCAGGCTGTTATAGGAGACGCTGCCGATGGGGTTCAGCGGATTGTCGACGTCCCCATATTGCGGATAGGGGCGCAGCGATTGACCGGCAGTGGCACCGGAGCCAAAAGCGTCAACGAAGCCGGACCAGGGATCCTTGATCCCTGCCGCCTGTACGCGCGGATCGTCGATAGGCAGCGCGAAGAAGGCGCTGATCGGCAACCCGGCTGCCGCGGCGGCCGGCGTGTATTTGGCAATGGTTGCGGGCGTGATCTGATTTGGCTTGGACCAGACGCCGAGGTGATAGGTGTGCATGCCGACGTAGCCGATGCTGCCAACGATGCTCGAGGAATACTGATGCTGCATCTGGAAGCTCCAGTAGAGCTGCGACGGCGGCTCGCCGGATTTGGGATAGATCAGCGGAGGATTGTCGTTGCCGACGAGGAGGCCCGGATCAATCGTAGCGCCGCTGATGGAGGCTTGCGGGAACCTGTTGTCCCAGTAGTAGGCAGGCGAGCCAACATAGTCCGATGCGCGATTGGCAGTGGCGAGACCGGCGAAGCCGAGCGCGTATTCCCCGCTGCCGATGTCATTTTCCAGGTTGTCGTTGCCGACCGGCCGGGTGATGGCAAAGCCGCCGCGGAAGGAGGTGCGCTTATCTGCACCGGGAGAGAATGCAAAGCCGATGCGCGGCTGAATGCCCTTCCAATCGATGTTGCCGATGCGTGTCTGCCCGTTGCGGCCAGCTCCCTTGCCATAGAAGGTGAAGGCGCCGGGAAGCCCGCCAGCGGCAGGGTTAGGCAGCGTGGGAACCATGGTGGAGACGTTGCCGTGCGTCTCGGTGCGCGGCACCTGGACGTCGTAACGGAGTCCGAGGTTCAAGGTGAGATTCGGGGTGGCGCGCCAGTCATCCTGCGCGAAGCCGCCGATCTGCCACCAGCGGTAGTCCTGCGTCACGGGATAGTCGAAGCGCGTGAAGTCCATGCCGCCGAAGAGGAAGCTGGCAGCGGCGTTGCCGGTGCCGACCGGAATGGGCACAGCATTGTTGCCGACAAAGCCGGTTCCGTTGAGCGCGGTTTCAGAAGGCTCAAAGGTGAAGGCACCGGTGGGAATGCCCTCCTCGTTGCGCTGCAGCCAGCGGCCCTCACCGCCGACGGTGAGCGTGTGGCGGCCGCGGACCATGGTCACGTTGTCGTTGAGGATGTAGCGATTCTCCGCATCTGAAGAAGCGGTCGTGGTACCGATGCTGTTCTGCGCGGTGCCAATGCCGATGTTTGGATACGGACTATTGGGATCGAGCGGCGGCAAGCCGTTGATACCGAGAGCGGCGAGGCCGGGGCCGGGTTGCAGCGGTCCGTTGAAGCCGGTGTCGCGCAGGAAGCCGATGTTGAGGTTATTCAGCAGCGTGGGCGAGTGGGTGTAGTTGTAGCTGAGGCGAATCTGCAGGGTGGGCGCGGTGTTTGCGATGGCGTCGAGAAGATTCAGACCGCCGTTGTTATCGTTGCTGTAGGCGCCCTGGAAGACGCTGCCGGAGAGAGAGTGCTTGTCGTTGATGTGCTCGTCGATCTTCACGACGACGCGATGTTCATCGATCTTGTTGGTGTTCAGACGGACGAAGTTGTCATTGATGGCGTTGTTGTTGGCCACCGGAAAGCTCTGCAGAATGGTCTTGGAGACCGTGCTGAGACCGGCAAAGTTTGCGGGAACAACGTTGCCTGGGAAGGGATCGCGTATCTGATAGGGCTGGCCATCCGGGCCGGTAACGGTGTGGACTGAAAACGGATTGTAGACCTGCCCATTCAGGATGGGACGCCCTGCCGGATCGTTGATGGGCTGGCCGTTGTCGTCGGTGAGCGGCCCACCCAACACCGGGGCGAAGTTGCCGCTGCGGAAGGGATTGGGGAAGGTCGTGAGCGCGGCATTGAGCGAGCTGGGCCGGAAGCTGAAGCCGGTGTAATCCACGAAGAAGAAGGTCTTGTCGCGGCCGTTATAGAGCTTTGGAATCCAGACCGGACCACCGACGGCTCCGCCGTACTCGTTCTGCTTCAGCGGCGACTTGGGCTGACCGAGCTTGTTGTTGTCATAACCGTTGGCATCCAGAGCATCGTTTTGCAGGTTCTCAAAGAGGCTGCCGTGGAAGGCATTGGTTCCGGAGTTGAAGGCGAAGGCGACAACGCCGCTGGAGAAGCCGTATTGCGCGCTCTGATTGTTGTTGATGAGCTTGAACTGACCGATAGCGTCGACCGGAGGATGGTTCTGGCTGATATCGCCGGAGAGCTCGGTGTTCACGATGGGGATGCCGTCGATGAAGACTTCATCCGAGTAGCTGACCGAGCCGCTGATGTGCAGGCGATAGTCCGGAGTGGCGCCGGGCTGGGAGCCGGAAACGCCCGGCGTGAGCAGGACGAAGTTCAGCGGATTGCGCATGTCGCCGCTGAGGGAGAGCGGCAGGTTCTTGATCTCTTCAGGCGTGATGGTGGTGCCGATGTCCGAAGTCTGCGTGTCAACACTTGCGGACGCCGCGGAAACCGTGACCGTCTGCTGCACCTGGCCGGGCTGGAGGGTCACGGTGATGGCGACGGTGCTGCCGACTCCGACCACGATGTGCTGCTGCACGGAGGTGTCGAAGCCGGTTGCCTCCGTGGTGACAGAGTAGTTGCCGGCTGCGAGATTCAGGAAGCTGAACTGACCCGACGAGTCAGATTGGGCGTTGGCAGATACGCCGGTTGCTTCGTTCTTCAGCGTGATCTTCGCGCCGGGAACACTGGCGTTCCTGGTGTCCTCGGCTTGTCCCTTGATGCCGCCGCGATCCACTTGAGCATAGAGGCTGGTCGGCGAAAGCATTGTGGTTATCACGGTTGCGAAGAGCACACCCAGCAGGCACTTCATCCATCTCATCGTCGGCGCTCCCATAAGACTTTTCATTTGGCGGTCTTTATTTAAACCTTTAACTCTGAACGGCGTTGAGTTGAACATGGCGGGATAAACGCTGTCAATGCCTTTTCAAGACAGTTGTATGGCACGAATACACTTTCGTTATCGGCGTTCTCACATCGTCACTGTGGCATGCCTGGGCAGCGCTTGACGCGCCGGCTATGGGGAAAAGCGGGATAGAGTCGAAAGTGCCGGCGGTGTTTTGGGAGCAGCCGATCCGCTGGGGAGAAGCTGGCGCTGCGGCAGTTTCGGTCTGGTTATATCGCGCAGCGCAACGCCGAAAAGGCCTGTATTTTAAAGGTTTTACGAGGCGACACGGGCCCAGGATTTCGAGCTATCGCGGGGAGCTCATCACGGTTTCAACTCCCGCCTCACAGATTCAATTCCCGCTTCGCCTCGGCAAATTTCTCGATGGCAAATTCGATCTCTTTGCGGGTGTGGGCGGCCGATATCTGGGTGCGGATGCGCGCTTTGCCCTGGGGTACGACCGGATACGAAAACGCTACTACGTAGACGCCCTTGCCGAGCAGAAGCTCCGCCATGCGGGAGGCCACGACCGCATCGCCGAACATGACCGGCACGATGGGGTGTTCGCCGGGCAGAACGTTGAATCCGGCGCTGGTCATCTGCGCGCGGAAGTAGCGGGTATTCTCGCGCAACTGTTCCCGAAGCTCGGAGGACTGCGCGACGAGATCCAGTACTTTGAGCGACGCAGCCACAATGGGCGGCGCCACGGAGTTCGAGAAGAGATAGGGCCGTGAGCGCTGACGCAGCAGGTCGATGATCTCTCTGCGTCCGCTGGTATAGCCGCCGCTGGCGCCGCCGAGAGCCTTGCCGAGCGTTCCAGTCAGAATGTCGATGCGGCCTTCGACACCGCAGGCCTCCGGCGTTCCCCGGCCGTGCTCGCCGATGAAGCCGACGGCATGCGAGTCGTCGACCATGACCAGCGCATCGTGCTTCTCCGCGAGATCGCAGATCTTGTCGAGCCGCGCGAGATAGCCATCCATGGAAAAGATGCCGTCGGTCGCGATCAGCCGGTGCCTTGCGCCGGCAGCCTCCTTCAGCTTCGCTTCCAGGTCCTGCATGTCGCCGTTGCGATAGCGGAGACGCGCGGCCTTGGACAGACGGACTCCATCAATAATGCGAGGCGTGATTCAACTCATCGGAGATGATGGCGTCGTCTGCCTCCATCAGCGTCTCGAAGAGTCCGCCGTTGGCATCGAAGCAGGAGCCATACAGGATGGTGTCCTCCATGCCGAGGAAGCTGCTCGAGCCGGTCCTCCAGCTGCTTATGGATGGACTGCGTGCCGCAGATAAAGCGCACGCTGGCCAGGCCGTATCCCCAATCCTGCAGCGCCTGCTGCGCGGCGGCGACGACGGCGGGATGATTCGCCAGGCCGAGGTAGTTGTTCGCGCAGAGATTGAGGACCACGCCACCGGCAACGGCGACCGCGGGCTGCTGCGGGCCGGCAATGATGCGCTCGCGCTTATAGAGGCCGGCCTTTTCGATCTCGGCCAGCTTCTGCTGAAGATGATCCTGCATCGTTCCGTACATCGCGCCGCTCACTCCTGATTGGAAATCTTCGCCTTCCCTGCGTGCGTCAATCTTACCGGTTGATGGGTATGATGATTGTTTGGCGTTATTAAACCAATGCCGGCCATGCCGGCCAACCTATGAAGCAAGGTAGAGCGGCATGGTGAATCTGCTGGCAGCCGTCGGTCTGGGATTTGTCCTCGGCATGCGTCATGCCACGGATCCCGACCACGTCATTGCCGTGTCCACGATCGTCAGCCGCCAGCGCAGCATCCGGCAGGCGGGAGTGATTGGCGTTCTGTGGGGCGTGGGCCACACCATCACCATCTTCTGCGTCGGCGCCGCCATTATTCTGTTCAACGTAGTCATCCCGCCGCGCATCGGCCTCACCATGGAGCTGGCGGTGGGACTGATGCTCATCCTGCTCGGCATCCTGAACCTGACGGGGGTAATGCAGCGCGTCACGCACCGCTATACGCCGGAGCACAGCCATGCGCAGCCAGATCCCGCACAATCCGGTCATGACGGAGTCGTCCACTCGCATCTTCACCAGCACGAGGGCGTCGCCCACGAACATATTCATGGTCATAGCCCGGAAACGCACTTACATCTTGACCCCGATCTCGAAGCAGGTGGAAAGCCGCAGGGGTTCTTCCAGAGCCTGTTGCGGAGACTTGGGCTCTATCAATTTCTTCGGCCGCTGGCAGTCGGTCTGGTGCATGGACTCGCCGGCTCGGCCGCGGTGGCTCTGCTGGTCCTTGCAGAGATTCGCGACCCGCGCTGGGCGATCGCGTATCTGCTGATCTTCGGCGTTGGCACGATTGCCGGCATGATGCTGATCACCATGATGATCGGCGCGCCGTTCGCCTACACGCGCAAGCGCTTTGCCCCGTTCAACCGCGGCCTCGGCGTGGCGTCCGGCCTGCTCAGCCTGGGCTTCGGCCTCTTTATCACTCTGCAGATCGCCATCACGGACGGCCTCTTCGCCAGCCATCCACACTGGACCCCGCACTAAAGTATTTTCGGCATGCAACAGTGTCGAATCTGTTCGGCCTTTCACTCTCTGCGTTTTCCACTTTAGCTGCTAGTCTGGTGTCGATTTCACAGCCTTGCTATGCCAGCCAAGAGAGATTTGAAGGTGCTCCCCGAGCTTCCGGAGGAAAAAACCTCCTATGCAACCCCTGCTCTGGAAAAGGGGCTCGATGTCATCGAGCTGCTTGCCCATCAGCCGGGCGGGCTGACCAAGAGCGAGATCTCGCGCGAGCTGAAGCGCACCGTCTCCGAGATATTTCGCATGCTGCTGTGCCTGGAACGCCGCGGCTACATCGCCCAGGTGGACAATGAGCGCTATGCGCTGACGCTCAAGCTCTTTCAGCTGGTGCAGGAGCATCCGCCAACGGAGCGGCTCACCGCCGAAGCGCTTCCCGTCATGCATCGGCTCGCGCAGGAGACGCAGCAATCGTGCCATATGGGCATCATCGAAGGCGCGCAGGTGACAATTCTGGCGCAGGTGAATCCTCCTACCGCTATTGGCTTTTACGTGAAGCTGGGCTCGTCGGTGGAATTGATGGAGGCGTCCACGGGCTACGTGATCCTTGCCCACCAGGACGATGAGCATCGCGCGCGAACCGTGACCGAGTGGAAGCGGCTGACGGGTGAGGATGTGCCGGCGGATCTCTCCGCACACCTCGCCCGGATCAAGCGGCAGGGATTTGAATCACGCCCCAGTTACAAGGTGCGCGGCATCATCAACATCAGCTATCCGATCTTCGACGAAAGAGGCTCGGCCATCGGAGCGCTGACGGTGCCATACATTCAGCATATGGTGGTGATCGCGAATACGTCTCAAGTCAGCGCGCAGTTGAAGAAGGCGGCCAGAGAGATTACGGCGGCCATCGGGGGAAGAATTCCCAAACGGCAGGCGCACGCACATCCTGCGAATTGATCAACTCTCGCGCGAAAAAAACCGCGGGGAGAGCGAGTAACTTCGCTCCTCCCGCGGCGGGAGCTCATGAGAAGGCGTACTTCTAGAATGCGTACTTCAGGGACAGCTGGAAGAAACGCGCATCCGGCGTGTTGTTCTGGAAAGTCTTTGGCCCAGTGATGTTGCCGCCATTGTCGTTGTCGTTGGTCGTGGAGGGATTCCCGAGCGTTGGGTGATTCAGCACGTTGAAGCCGTCCGCACGGAACTGCAGATTCTGCTCACGCCAGATGGCGAAGCTCTTGAAGACCGACATATTCACCTGGTAGTAGCCCGGTCCGTAGACGTTGTTTGAGCGGCCACCCAGGAATGCGATCGCCGTTTGCGAGTCGGTGATGGTCGAAGGATATCCGGCGGTTCCAATGAGGTTGCCGTCCAGCGGGTTGCGGAAGGCGCACGGGTTATACCAGTTGGCCTTGGTTCTGGTCTGGACCGCACAGCTCACATCCGGATTGGAAGGATCGGGCGTGCCGCCGCTGCCGAATGGATCGCGCGTTGGGGTAGCGCGCGCGCTGCCATTGGATGCCGTGCTGTTGTTGGGCGAAACTGTAAACGGCGTGCCGCTCTGCGCGGCAAAGGTGAGACTCGACGACCAGCCGCCAACGGTTTCATCCACCAGGCGTGAGTTATTCAGGAACGCCTTGCCTTTACCGAAGGGCAGCTCATAGTTGCCGTTGAAGGTGAAACGGTTGCGGACATCGAAGACCGAGTTGGTGAACTCATCGATGAACGGGATAAGCGCCAGGTTACGATCGCTGATTGCGGTGAAGTTTCCGGCCGCATCGCTGGCGTCATCCAGAGCGTGCGCCCAGGTATAGGTTGTCAGGAAAGAGAGGCCGCGAGCGTAGCGCTTCTCGAGCTTCGCCTGCAGCGAGTTATAGGTGCTGACGCCGGCATAGTGTATCTGGCCGATGCCGCCGAGATCCGGGAATGGCTGAAACTGCTGCGTGCTGGTGCCCGGAGCGAAGAGTCCCGGGGGCGTGTTGGGCGCGCCGTAGAGGGTGAGATGGCGCGAAACGTTGCCGACATAGCTGAGCGTGGCCGCCAGGTTGGGCGACAGCGCCTGCTGCAGCGACATGCTGTAGTTCATGGTGTACGGCGTCTTGATCTGCGTATCGGTTGCGTGGAATCCTGGGAAGGAGACGAAGTTCTGGAAGCCGCCGCTGATCTGCGGACTCAGGCCGGTTTCGAGGGTGATGCCCTTGCTGCTGTCCAGTGAGGGGCAGCTGCCAATAGCGCAGGTGGGAGCGTAGAAGTTTGCTGAGTTCGAGAAGGGAAAGTTGGCCCCGATGTTGGTGTTGCCTTGGGCCATCAGACCGCCGTAGAAGATGCCGAAGCCGCCACGCACTACGGTGTTCGGCCGGGTTTGATATGCGAAGCCGACGCGCGGTGCGAAGTTCGTATTCTGCGCACTGGCCAGTCTCTCGTTGTCCGTGTACTGCACGCTGACATTGTCCTTGGCGAGGGTGCTGAGGAACGACGCGCCAAGGTTGACATTGCGCGCCTGGGTGGGAAGCTGGTAGATGCCCGACCCGGTGCCGATGCCGAGCGGTCCGGTCACGATGAAGTTGGCTTGCAGCCCGCCGACTTCCTTGTATGGCTGGTAGTAGTCGTAGCGAACACCCAGATTCAACGTCAGCTTCGGACTGACCTTCCAGTCGTCCTGCGCGTAGCCCGAGTCATACCACTGGGCATCGATGATGTTCGGCGCGTTCGCGATGTCGGCGTAGTTTGCCTGGCCGGCGAGAAAATCGGCGACATCGTATCCCGTATTGCTGTCTCCCGGGATGCCGGTGTACACGCCCTGTCCATGATTGGAGCCGCCGCCAAAGTAGTACTGACCCAGCGATGCCGGTGCATAAAGATAAGAGAAGCGGACGGCCTGGAAGGACGCGCCGAACTTGAGCGAGTGGTTGCCGAGGATCTTGGTGACGTTGTCCAGTATCTGAAAGACGTTCTGGGTTTCGTTGTTGGTGCCGACCGAGCCCCATTGCTGGACGCCACCCTGAGGGAAGTAGCCGAGCGGCAGGCCATACTGTCCGGCCCCGAGATCCGGCACTCCACCCAGTCCCAGCGAGGCAGCAATCGTCGGGTTATCGGCGTTGGCCTGCTTGTACGCGGAGTGGTTCCAGTTGTAACCGAAGCGGAACTCATTGGTCAGCGTAGGGGTGAAGATGTGAGTCTCGCTGAGCATGAAGTTCTGCGAGAAGATGAAGTCGCGCTCGCCGCCGTAGCCACTGCCATCCAGGATCGGACCAAGCGGAAGAGCGTTCAGAATGATGTCGTGCAGGTAGCTGTAGCGCGCATAGGTCTGGTCCTTGGGGCTGATGTTCCAGTCCACGCGCTGGTCCCACTGAATGGTGTCGTCGGCCTTGGAGACGTTCTCCACCAGGTTGCTGTAGGTTTTGCCGCCGTTGGCGTTCGGCGCCGGATACATGTTCAGGATCTTCAGCGCGACCGGATTGATCTGGCTCGCACAGAAGGTGTTGGGTTGCCCGTTGCAGGTAAGCGGCCGCGCGACATTCGCCGAGTTGGGCTGGTAGAGCGTGACCGGGCTCTGGCCGGTGAGATTGCCGTTGAGCAGCTCGGAGAAGTTACCCTGCCGCATCAATGGCGTTGGCGTACTCAGCACATTGGTCTGGCCGATGGAGATGCGATTCGCTTCAATATCGCCGAAGTAGAAGAGCTTGTTCTTCCAGATGGGGAAACCGAGCGTGGCACCGAACTGATTCTGGTGATAGGGCGGGTTGACGAGCGCATTCCAGTTGGTGGCATCCAGATTGGTGTTGCGGAAGTATTCCCACAGATCGCCGTGAATCTGATTCGTGCCGGACTTGATGCTGGCATTCAACACCGCGCCGGCGGAGTGTCCAAACTCCGCGCTGAAGTTGCTGGTCTGCAGATTGAACTCGGCCAGCGCATCCGGGGGAGGACGCATGACGAAGCTCGAGCCATTCAGAAAGTCGACCAGGTTGGTGTTGTTGTCGACGCCGTCCAGGATGAAGTTGTTCTGCTCCGCGCGCTGGCCGTTGGCTACGAAGTCTCCCGTGCCGCTGCCACGCGTGTTGCCGAAAGGCGGGGCGACGCCCGCTGTCAGTTGCGCGATGTAGACCCAGTTTCTTCCGTTCAGCGGAGTGTCATTGATGGTCCTGGTGTCGATCACCTGGCCCACGGCGCTGGACTGCGTCTGCAGCAGCGCGACAGCACCGGTCACCGTCACCGTCTGCGATATCTGACCCGGGGTGAGGGCAAGATTCACGTCCAGACGCTGTTGCACATCCACGTGCACACTCGAGCGGCTGGTGGTCTGGAAGCCCGGCGCGGATGCGGTCACCGAGTAGTTGCCGATCTTGATCGGTGAGAAGGTGTAGTTGCCGCTGCCGTTGGACTTTTGCTGCAGTGTCAGCCCGGTGTCGGTAGCCGTCAGCGTCACCTGCGCACCCGGCACAACCGCGCCCGTGTTGTCGGTCACGGTTCCTGTAATCGCGCCCTGATCTACCTGCGCGGACGCTATGCCCGCAATGAACAGGAAGCAGAGGCACACCAGACACCACATAGTTCGTTGCGCTTTTTGAAGAATGATTCGCATCTCTTGGCCTTCCATCAATTGTTGATTTGCGCAGCAGACACTGCTTTCCCTCGCAGTTGTCTGCTTCGAATAAATCGTATTTAAGTGCTCATACGAGCCGGAGTCGCCGGATCACTGGGCCCACGGCAGCTTCAGGCTTATACATATATTTCTTTACTTATGAATAAAGACTTTCATATGCCAAACGAAGCAAAGGCTACGCTCAGAATGTAAGCGTTGTCAATTGGGTTTTTAGACAACCGTGTTCCTTACCGGAGCAGCCAGTGAACCGAGCGCCTTTCTGCGCCTGGTATCAGTGGTTCGAGGGGCCCCGCACTGGGCTCGCTGGCGGCCCGCGTATCGCTTCCGGCGCCAAAATGGCGTCTTCGCAATTGAGCACTTAGATGCACACCCGGGAGAGACAGTGTTTTTCTCTGTCGGCCCTGTCAAAACTTATGTGCGTGACACCGTAGAGTATGGTCGCCGCCGCCTGCGGCTGTGAGCGCCGTTATGTGCGGCCGCATTCCAGTTGCTTCAGGTCGGCAGACGCGCCCGGCTCCTGCGGCGTACGGTAGCGTCCGCCCTCCAACACCGCGGGAAAGACAAAGTGCGATCGGAGGTGCGGAATGTGCTCCAGGAAAAGCAGCTCATTCCCCAACGCGATGTGCAGGAACAAGACCAGGTGCTGATGAAGCTGACCCATATCGCCCACGTGCGGAACGATGGGCAAACCGAATTTCTTCGCCAGCAGGCTCACTGTTAGAAATTCACTGACGCCACCCAGCCGCGTGCAGTCTGCCTGCACATAGTGCACCGCGTGCGATTCGAAGAAGTTCTTGAAGACAACGCGGTTCGGAATATGTTCGCCGCACGCAATCTTGACCGGTGCAATCTCGCGGGCCAGGGCTGCGTGCGCCAGCATGTCATCGGGATGGGTCGGCTCCTCGATCCACAGCGGCTTCAGCTTCGACAGCTCGGCGCACATCTCGCGTGCCGCCGGCAATGTCCACTGCTGGTTTGCATCGAACATGATTGTGCCCTGCTCGCCGGCACACTCGCGCAGCATGGCCGCGCGGCGCAGGTCATGGCTGCGATCCGTGGAACCTACCTTCAGCTTGAATGCGCTGAATCCCTTGCCGATCGCCTGCCGGGTGAGCTCGCGAACCTTGCTGTCGTCGTAGGCCATCCAGCCAACCGAGGTATCGTAACCGGGATAACCCGCCCGCAGGATGGCGGAGCGCTCCGTCCGCGCCGGCGCTTCGCGCCGCAGCAATGCCATCGCCGCGCTCGCATCCAGCAGCTCATCGAGATAGCTCAGATCCAGCAACGCGATCAGTTGCTCCGGCTCCAGATCCAAGAGCAATCGCCACAGCGGCACGCCCCGGCTCTTTGCCCAAAGATCGAAGCACGCATTGGTAATCGAGGCAAGCGCCAGATGCACAACGCCCTTGTGCGGACCCAGCCAGCGGAGCATCGGGTCGTTGGCCAGGTTGCGCGCGGTGCGTCCGAACTCCGCCATCAGTTCCTCGATGGGCTTGCCTTCGAGCGGACGCGCCAGCATTTCGATGGCTTCGCAAACCAGCCGGTTCCCTTCGCCGAGCGTGAGCGCAAATCCGGTTCCGCAGACACTTCCGCCCGCCGATACAAGCTGCGTCACCGCCAGGCAGTATTCCGGATCGGTGTGCACGGCGTCGCTGCCCGCGCCGGGAGGCAGAGAATATCGCACATCAGAAACCGTTATCCGCTCGATGCAATAAGAGCGCCATGGATCTCCGTGTTGAATCGTCTCTATCATTGCTACTTGACGGCATTCCTCCTTGAAGGAGCCGCCGTCTGACTCATTCCGGCGCGCGTTTGCCTTTGCGTCTGGCATGCTGCGGCGTCTTCTCCCAGTTGCTGTAAGCCGTCTCCGAGAAGCGGGCCATCGCACGCCGGATGTACTGCTCGGCAACCTCACCTTCGCCCTCGCGAATCAAATCCGCGATGCGCTGGTGCGCCTCCAGATCGCGATCCCAGGCCGAGGTGTCCTGCTTGCTCGCGATGATGCGAATCCGGGCGAATGCAAAAAACGGCAGCAGAACGCGGTTGGCATGTTCGACTAGATGAGGATTTCCCGAAATCCGGCACAACTCCAGATGAAACTCCCGGTCTGCATCCACCAGATCGGCGGTGCGGTTCTTCTTCGATGCGTGGCGCATCGCATCCACCACATCCTGCAGCTTTGCGATGTCAGCACGCCGCAACGCCGCGAGTCGCGCCGCCAGACCTTCCATAGCGCCGCGCAGCTCATACAGATGCAAAACATCCTGCTCGTTCAGGCTCACCACGCGCGCGCTTCGCCCGGATATCTTGGTAACGAAACCCTCCTGCGCCAGCAGGTTGATCGCCTCGCGAATCGATCCCTGCGCCACGCCAAGCTTTCTGCCCCATGTGCCCTCGATGATGCGCACTCCCGGCGGCAGCGCGCCACTGCTGATCTCGTCGCGCAGGCGGCTTGCGAGGGTCGATTTCACCAGCGAGCCGGATGCCGGGTGAAGCTTTTTCTTCTTCGCCATGGGTGCTTATATCGCTGTCTGCGTGAGACTATCGTCATCCGCCGCGTTCGGTCAACGCACAATGAGCGCTCAAATCACCCGAAGCGACTTCTGTGCCATCATTCCTATCATGCAACGCTATGGGATGATCATTCGTTTGCGGCCGGAGGCGGAGGCCGCCTACCGGCAGCATCACCAGGCGGTATGGCCCGCGGTGCTCCAGACAATCACGGCGTGCAACATCCGCAACTACACCATCTTTCTCCGCGACGGTGGCCTCTTCGGCTATTTCGAATACATCGGCACGGACTACGCGGCAGATATGCGCAAGATGGCCGCGGACCCAGCCACGCAGCAGTGGTGGTCCATCATGGAGCCGATGCAGGAACCGTTTCCGGATCGGGCTGACGGCGAATGGTGGGCGCCTTTGGAAGAGGTCTTCCATCACGATTAAATCGAGCCTGCCCAGCCTGCATTTCCTGGGCGCTCAAACGAGCATCGCTGGCTTGCTTCGCACCGGAATTTACACGAGGACCCGGCTACTTTAACGCTGTCTACTTGACAGCGCTTACATTTGGCTCCTATCGTTCTCTCGATATGAGCGCTCAAGTGAACCGCCGTTCGTTTCTGCGCTCCACGCTCGCCGCGGCCTCCCTGCCTCTGCTGGGACGCTTCGCCCTCGCATCGCCCGGTCAAAGCGGCCTCGCGTGTGCGGATGAGGAGCAGCGGACGGCATGGTTTCGCGCCGCGAAGTTCGGCATGTTCATCCATTGGGGGCCTTATTCGGTGGCCAGCGTGGAGGCTTCCTGGCCCATCATGCAACCCGGTCACTGGGGCATCACGGAGGCTGAATATCGCGCGCTACCGGCGCGCTTCAACCCGGTCCACTACGATCCGGATCACTTCATCGACCTGGCCCGTACTGCGGGACAGAAGTACATGGTCTTCACGACGAAGCATCACGACGGCTTCTGCATGTTCGATTCGGATTACACCGGCTACAAGATCACCAACACGCCGTACGGCAAAGACATCGTCAAGCAACTGGCCGATGCATGTGCGCGCCGCTCCATGCCGCTCGGCTTTTACTACTCGCCACCAGATATGCACCACCCCGGCTTTCGCGACATCAGCCGCCCGGCGAGCGAGAACTGGCAGGGCCAGCCGGAGCGGCCGGAGTGGTCCTCGTATTTGCAATATATGCAGTTACAGTTGAGCGAACTGCTGACCCGCTACGGCGACGTCCGGGACGTCTGGTTCGATGGCCTCGGCCACCAGGAGAAGTATGACGGCCGCCGCTTTCTCGATCTGATTCATCGCCTGCAACCTGCCACACTCGTCAACGACCGCATCGGCGTTCCCGGCGATTACGTCACCCCGGAGCAGTTCATCCCGCGCGCCATCCCGACAAAAAATGTGCAGGTGCGCGGCGCCGATGAGAGCGTGCAGAAGGAATTCCACGCGGGCGTGCCCGTCGCCGGCAGAGTTCCAGCTTTGGGAAACCTGCATGACGATCAACGATACCTGGGCCTACAACGCGCACGACCGTCACTTCAAATCTTCTACAGACCTGATTCGTGGTCTGGTGGAAGTCGCGAGCCGCGGCGGCAACTTCCTGCTCAACGTGGGGCCGCAGCCGGATGGCATGATCCAACCCGAATTTCAGGAGCGCCTGCGCGCCATCGGGGATTGGATCGCGGTCAACGGCGATTCCATCTACGAGACCACCTACGGACCCATCCAGGGGCAGGCAGCCTACCGCATGACGGCGAAGGGCAGCGATCTTTATATTCACCTCTTCGACTGGCCCTCACATTCGCTCACCGTCACCGGCTTGCCTGCGAAGGTTCTTTCCGCGCGTCTTCTCGCCAACAACCAGCCGCTCGAGTTTCAGCAAACGCCGAACGATCTTTCCATCACACTTCCACCGCAGGCGCCCGATGCGAGCGTGAGTGTCATCGCCCTCAGGACGCTTTAGACATTGTTTGCGTCGCAAAACACGATTCCAGGCTCTATCGAGCCTCCGTCCCGGAGCGAATCATCCCTGGAGATACCACGATGAAGCACCACTTGTTTTTCTCTGCCCTGATCGCCGGGCTCTTTGCCTTCGAACTGGGCCCCGTTACATTTGCACAGCCGGCGCCGCTTGAGCTGACCTCGCCGAATCACCAGCTCGTTGTTCGTTTCGGCACCAAGTCCTCTGCAAAGAGCCCGGGGGACGGACTCTATTATTCGGCCAGCTTTCACGGCAAACCAATCCTCGATGACTCTGCGCTCGGCCTCGAAATTGGCGATGGACCGGCACTTGGCTCCGATGTTCGGATCGTCGACAGCAAGCCCGGCAGCGGCGTCGATGACTACACGCTGAGCAACGAGAAGGTCAGCAAGGTGCACGATCCCTACAACAGCCTGGTGCTTCACGTCGAAGAGAATGGCGGCAGCCATCGCACCATGTCCGTCGAAGCGCGTGCCTACGACGGTGGATTCGCCTTCCGCTATCTGGTGCCGCAGCAGGATGCCATCCAGCAACTTCAGTTGAAGAAGGAGGACACGGAGTTTCGCCTGAGCACCGACGCGACGGACTGGCTGCTCGCGCTGCCGAACTATCGCAGCAGTTATGAAAGCGAATACGTCCAGTTGCCCACCTCCGCGCTCAGCAACCAGGGCGGCGTCTCCAGTCATTTCCTCATCGGGTTGCCGCTGCTGATCCATGAGCCCGGCGTGGCGTGGATGGATATTGTGGAAGCGGATCTTGAAGGCAGCACCACCCTGTATGTCACCAATCCTTCCGGTAACTGGGCGGGCCACTGGTTCTCCGCGCTGTTGTCGCCACGCCACGATCATCCTGATATCGCAGTCGAAGGCGCGCTGCCGTGGCACTCCGCATGGCGGGTGCTGGAAGTCGCCGATGAGCCTGGCCGCCTCGTCGAGTCGACACTGCAGTACGATCTCAGCCCGCCCAGCCGTGTTGCAGACACCAGTTGGATCCATCCCGGCAAGGCGTCATGGAACTGGTGGGTCAACGATGTCGACAAGAACGGCACGCCCACTTTCACCACCGAGAACATGAAGTACTACGTCGACTTCGCTGCGCAATCCGGCTTTCCCTACATGATGCTGGACGCGGGCTGGTCCGCCGGCCGCGACATCACGCACATGAATGGCAAGGTCGACGTGCCCGAGCTGGTTCGCTATGGCGCCACGAAAAACGTGAAGGTCTGGATTTGGTGCTACTCCGAGTCTGTCGCCGATCAGATGCAGCAGGCCTTCCCACTCTTCCAGAAGTGGGGCGTCGCCGGAGTGAAGATCGACTTCATCAATCGCGACGATCAGCAGGGCATCCAGTGGTACTACGATGTTGCGAAGCTGGCTGCGGAGCACCACCTCATGGTCGACTTCCACGGCACGCGCACACCCTGGGGGCTCGAGCGCACGTATCCAAATGTCCTCAGCTACGAAGGCGTGCTTGGCATGGAGAACAACAAGGTGGGCCGCCGCGACAGCCCGACCGATCGCAGCGTCTTCCCCTTCACGCGCCTGCTGGCTGGGCCTATGGATTACACGCCCGGCGGCTTCAACAACGCGACCGAAGACGGCTTCGTCCCGCAAAACACGAATCCCATGGTGATGGGCACGCGCGCGCAGCAGCTTGCGCTCTACGTCATCTTTCAAACGCCACTCCAGATGGTCTCCGACAGCCCGCAGTCCTATGCGGGGCAGCCCGCCTTTCAATTCATTAAAGATGTGCCTGTCTCCTGGGACGCCACACATGTGCTGAATGGCAGCCCCGGGGAGTTTGTCACCATAGCGCGCAGTCATGGTGACGAATGGTATCTGGGCAGCATGACCAACTGGACGCCGCGCACGCTGGATGTGCCGCTCAGCTTCCTTGGTCCGGGAACATATACCGCCGAGATCTACGCCGATGGCAGCGATGCGTCGACCCAGCCGAAGCACGTCGAAATCCGCCGTCAGGAGGTGAAGCGCACGCAGTCGCTCACCTTGCACCTGGCACCTGGAGGAGGCTGCGCTATCCGCTTCATCCCGCGAAAGGCCCACTGACCGAAAGGCTTGCTGACATGGAGCGACAGAGAGAACAGCGACAGAGAATTATGACCCGCAAAACCAGCAGACGCGTATTTCTCCAAGATGGCATTGCGGGCGGCATCGCGCTTGCGACGCTTCCCTCTCTTACGCCGGCTCTGCTGGCGCAAACTCCGGACGCACGCGACGAGCTCTGGTACCAGCAGCCGGCCACACGATGGCTGGAAGCACTCCCCGTCGGCAACGGCTTTCTCGGCGGGATGGTCTATGGCGGTACGCAGATGGAGCGCATCGCGCTCTCCGAAGCCACCGCCTGGTCCGGCGCACCGGGAACCAACGAGGTGAATCCCGGCGCGCTGGGGCACCTGCATCAGATGCGCCAGCTCTTCTTCGACGGCAAGTATGACGAGTTCCAGCAGCTTTGCAGCCGGTACCTGCCCGGGCACATGAAGAACTTCGGCACCAATCTGCCACTTCCGGAGTTGCACTTTGCCTTCGACGACTCGGGTGCCGTATCCGAGTATCGCCGCTCGCTCAATCTCGACACCGCCATCGCCAGCGTTCGCTTCCGCAGCGGGGACGCGTTCTTCACCCGGGAAGTTCTGGCCTCGCACCCGCACAAGCTGCTCGCAATTCGTCTCACCTGCAACAGGCCGGGCCGCATCCGCTTTCGTCTTGGCTTTGGCAAGAGCATCCTGCCCGGTTCCACTACGGCTGCCGACGACACGCTCGTCTTCCGGGGACATGCCTACGAGCGCATGCACAGCAGCGGCCATGATGGCGTCGCTCTCCAGATCCACGCGCGGCTGATTGCCGATGGAGGCACCGTGACGCCGGCAGCCGACGCGATCGAGGTGCGCGGCGCTACTTCTGTGACAGTTCTGGTTTCCATTGCTACTAGTTTTCGTGGTGGCGATCCCGAATCCATCTGCCGGCAACGACTCGATCAGGCCCAGGGCAGCTCCTTCCTGCAGCTCCGCCGCGCGCACATTGCCGATCACCAGTCGCTCTATCGCCGCGTCTCCCTCAATCTGGGCTCGCGCGATCTGGGGCAGAGCTCTTCGTCTGCCCGCCAACTGCCCACGGACGCGCGACGCAAAGCGCTGGAGCAAGGCGCTGACGATCCGGAACTGCTCGCTCTCTTCTTTCAATACGGCCGCTATCTCACCATTGCCGGCTCGCGCGCCGACTCGCAGTTGCCGCTGGCGCTGCAGGGCATTTGGAACGACGGACTGGCCAGCAGCATGGGCTGGACGGACGATTTTCACCTCGACATCAACACACAGCAGAACTACTGGCCAGCCGAGGTCGCGAATCTCTCCGAGTGCCAGATGCCGCTCTTCACGCTGATCGACGGGATGCGCATCGCCGGCCGCACCACGGCGCGCGAGATGTACGGCGCGACCGGATGGGTCGTGCATACCGTCACCAACCCGTGGGGCTACACCGCGCCCGGCAGTGGCGTCGGCTGGGGCATATTCGTCACCGCCGGCATCTGGATCGCGCTGCAGATGTGGGACCACTACACCTTCACCGGCGATGTCGAGTTCCTGCGCACGCGCTGCTACCCGGTGCTGCGCGAAGCTGCGCTCTTCTTCCTCGACTACATGATCGCGGAGCCGAAGCATGGCTGGCTGGTCACCGGCCCCTCCGATTCGCCGGAAAACTGGTACAAGACGCCTTCCGGTGGCCATGCGGCCGAGTCCATGGGCAACACCATCGACCGCGTCTTCGTGCACGCGCTCTACACCATGTGCATCGAGGGATCGACGACGCTCTCCATCGACGACACTCTGCGCCAGCGTCTCGAGAGCGCCCGCGCCAACTTGCCGCCATTCCAGATCGGCCGTCATGGCCAGCTGCAGGAGTGGCTCGAGGACTTCGGGGACGCCGAGCCCAATCATCGGCACACTTCCCCGCTGGTCTCCGTCTATCCCGAGCATCAGATCTCGCCGCGCACCACGCCGGCTCTCTCGCACGCGGCAGAGGTTCTGATTCAGCGCCGCATGGATGCGCCGCACTGGGAGCAGAGCGAGTGGGGCCGCGCCAATCTGGTCGTCTACTATGCGCGATTCTTGAAGGGTGACGATGCACACAAGTACCTCGTCGGCCTGGTCGCGAAGGCAGCCGATGCAAGCCTGCTCACCTTTTCGAGCGCCGGCATCGCGGGCGCCAATCAGAATATCTTTGCCGTGGATGGCAACACCGCCGGCACCGCGGGCATTGCCGAGATGCTGTTGCAGTCGCAGGCCGGCTACATCGAAGTGCTGCCTGCGCTGCCGGCGGCATGGCCGAATGGCTCGGTGCGCGGCTTGTGTGCTCGCGGGGGTTTTGTCGTCGACATCTACTGGCGCGATGGAAAGCTGACCTTCGCCACCATTCACAGCAGGCATGGCGGCAGCACGCCGGTACGCTATGCCGGCCACATCACCACCCTCCGCCTCGGCGCAGGAGAAAACCTGCGCCTCCGGCCGGACAGCTTCCGTCAGCCGGCGGTGGACAACCACGAAAGCGAAGCATGAAGATCTATCGACGTCTCACCCGGCGTGGCGGCCTCGGCATGGCTGTCCTGTTTCTCCTCTTTGCCTCTGCAGCCTTTGCGGCGCAGAAACCCGTCTCCACTCCTGTCTCCATTCGTGTTTCCATTCCGGAGGAGATCGAGTGGACCTGGGAGGTGCGCCCACCGCATCCCGACCCAAAGCTGTCCAACGTGCTGCTGCTGGGCGATTCCCTCTCGCGCAACTACTTTCCCCAGGTCACGCGGGACTTGGCCGGCATGGCCAATGTCTACCTGATGGCGTCGTCAACCTCGGTCGGCGATCCGCGGCTGCCGCACCAGATCCGCGAGTTCGCCGCGATGGAGAATGTGCCCTTCCGCATCGTGCACTTCAACAACGGAATGCACGGCTGGGGTTATACGGAGGCGCAGTACAAGGCCGCTTTTCCGGAGTTCCTGCGCACCGTTCGCTCCCTCGTGGGCAAGAACGCAGGCAAGACCAGCGCGTTGATCTGGGCCAACATCACTCCGGTTGAGCCGAACGCCTTCAACGGAGCCAGCAACAGCCGCATCGACGCGCGCAACGCGATTGCGCGCAGCTTTATCGACGCCGCGCACATTCCCATCGACGATCAGAACACACTCATGTTGCAGCACCAGAACCTGCACCAGGACACGGTGCACTTCAACACGGCGGGATCGAATTTGATGGGCGACCAGGTCGCGGCCAAGATCCGCACGCAGCTTGGGAAGTAGTTGCCTGACTCAAGGAAGGAATTTGTGAACTGAATATCCAGGGAATCGCAGTGAGCTCACGCGATTTGGTCCGGTACAAAGATGCAAGCCTTATTGCGTGTGGGTCGATATCAGCGATCCAATATTCGTAAAGATCTGGTTCACGTCGGTTGCCACGCTCTGCATACCGGCAGCCACTGCCAGCGCGATGATGGCCACGACAAAGCAATACTCGAGGAGGTCCTGTCCCTGCTCCTGCGCGATGCAATCCCGAAACCTTAGATAAAGTGCCATGAACCTCGTCCGCATTGTCTGGACATCTCCGTGAAGTTGAACAGCCACGCGGAGCAGGCCTGGCGGTTACCCGGCCTGCTCATCTACCTCGTAGCGATACAGCAACGCTAGTGAACGACGGCACCGTCTGCCGAAAACAGCAGGTCGTGCCGGTAGCGCACGTCAGCCGGTAGCTGTCGTCAGCTTGGTGCCGATGTTGATGAACGCGTTGTTGATGTCGTTAGCGACAGTGCTCATGCCGGCAGTGGCGGCCAGCGCGATCAGTGCAACCACCAACGCGTACTCGATCAGATCCTGGCCCTGTTCGTCAGAAATCAGGTTCCGAAGCTGTAGATACCGCAACATCAGTTTCTCTTTCATGTCTCTTGATCCTCGCAGTTTGAAATGAGTTGGTTGTGGGGCCTATCTCCTGTTAGGCAACCGGATAACCATTCCTGGGGAATTTCGATATCTAACGAAATCAATGAGTTATGCCGAGAATGCGCAGAATCGGTGTGAACGCCGGTATACATCGCAGAAACGAGCGGGACAGGACGTATACACGTGCTGCTGCGGACTCATTCCAATTCGGGAAACTTGCACGGAACCCTTGATTCGCAGCAGCCAGTTAGGCGTCCGGCAGCGATAGCAGGATCTGATCTCCGGCCATAGTCTCGGTCCGCTCAATCGTGCCTGCGGGTAGCTCGAGCACGGAATGAGCCAGCAGGCATGCCGACATGCGCCATGCGGGCACGCTGCTCCGCACCTTCCTCACACGATGCTTCCGATCGAGGTAGACAAGATCGATGGCGAACTGCATGCCGATGGTGTGGACCGACTCGCAGGGCACGATCCAGAGTCCCTCGCCCTCGCGCAGCCCACTTCGGCCCAGCAGCCCTTTGCGCCGCGTGGCTCCGCGGTCCGCAACCTCGGCCGCGCTGGCCAGCACGGTGGCTCGCGTCAGGTTGTAGACAGCTATCCGCCGCGCCGGAGCGCGATTTTTCTTTCTCGATGCGTTGGCCGGCATTTGCAGCACGCTCATGGCCCCACATTCTCGACTAGTGCGCGCCCATCTGCGAGCCCGACGAGCTGCCCTGGCCACCGCCAGGCGCCATGTCCGAGGTCAGCGGCTGCTCCGGTTTCAAGCTATCCTGCAGCCGTTCCACGGGCATCGTCGCCGGCGTTTGCTGCGCCGTTGCAGCCGGCTCCAGCACCGGATTGGACATCGGTATCTTCGAGTTCGGTGGCAGGAACTTGTGCGGGAACTTCAGATCCGGCGTCGGCTGGCCCGCCGGCATCGGCGCCGCCAGTTGCGGAGTCACGATCACCATCAACTCCGTATTGCTTCTGGTCCGCTGCATCGATTGAAACAACTTCCCCAGAATCGGCACATCGCCGATAAACGGAACCTTTTGCAGCGTCTCCGTCTCCCGGTTGTCCAGCAGCCCGCCGATGGCAAAACTCTGTCCCTGGGCAAGTTCAACTTCGGATTTCACCGACCGGTCCGAAATACCCGGCACCACAAAGCCGGAGATGGTGACGCCATTGGTGTAGTCCAGTGAACTGACCGAAGCGATGATCTGCAGGTGGATGGTATTCCGCGGCGTGATGGTCGGGATGAAGGTGAGGAATACGCCGTACTGTTTGAATTGAATGGTGACGGCGCCGACGCCGCCGACGCCGGCGCCCTGCACGATGGGGACAGGAAACTCGCCACCCGCCAGGAAGCTCGCCTGTTTATTGTTCTCGGTCAGCAGGTTCGGTTCAGCCAGCACCTCCAGCATCCCCGTCTGCTCCAGCGCCTGGATCGTCGCGCCCAGATTCAGGTCCGGCCGGAAGATGAAGAGGTTCAGCAGGCTGGAAAGAGTTGCCGTTGCCGCGCTCGCGGGTGTGCCACCACTGGCGGCTGTCGGCAGCGTGATCGACGGCGGTGAGAACTGCCCTGTCGTCACCCCTCCGATGGTGTTTGCAGCACCGAGGCTGAAGATATTCATCCCAAGCTGCTTCTCCGCCGTGCGGTCGATGCTGGCAAACTTCGTCTTCAGCAGGATCTGCGGCTCCGCGGCTGGAACATCGACATACAGCAGGTTCACCACCTTGCCCACCGTCGATCCAATCTGCACCGCACGGTCGGAAGCTGCCAGATCCCTCACCGTGCCTCGCAGAAAGACCTGATCGCCTTCTGCGCTCACCGCGATGCGCTGATCGGGCAGTTCTGTCCGCAGCTGGCGCCGCAGCCCTTCCAGGCGGTCGTTCACCACAGAGTGGCTGGGCCGCACGTTGACATTGAAAAACTGCCGCCCGCCGCCCTGTTCCCAAACGATCAGGCTGGTATCGCCGGGAGTACGCCCGTTCACCAGTACTTCTGTGGGGCTCACCGCCGTGGCCTCGGCAATATCTCCGAGCCCGGTAGTCACGCGCACGATCTGATCTGCGCAGTCGATGACGACGGACTTGCCGGCCGACACAACCAGATCGTTCGTCGAGTCCTGACCGGCAACCTGGACGCGCGGCGTCGCCGGGTTCGCGTTCTGGTTTGCGGCCTGGCTCACGCTCTGGGCCAAGAGAGCGGGCCCCGCCAGGGTGAAGAGAGACGATGTACAGATACAAGCGATCGTGACACAGGCCTGCGCTCTCACTGTTTGTCCTCGTTTGCCACGAATTTTTCTTCGCTGCGCTTGGAGCCGTTGATCACTTCCACCAGGTAGACCCGCGGGGCTTTTGCCGTGCTCTTACGCGGCGCCGTGGCCGGCTGTACCTTCGCGGGCGCGTCCCCGAAGAGACTGGCCATGGTGGTTCCCGGCGGTTTGGTGAACTGCCGGTCGAGCGGGTTGCGCAGAACCAGCTGGATATGCGATTCACTGCCCGCTAGACTCAGCAACTCCGCCTCTTCCGGTGTCACCAGCAGATTCACCACCTGCACCTGCTGCGGCTTGCCTTCGGCGTCCTTGGAGATGTCCGTACCCGCCGACAGCACTTCAATGTTCTGCAGAATGGTGCGGACGCGCGGCACCGAATTCGCGTTGCTGCCTGGCGGATTGCCCGAGACCAGCACATCCACGTGCATGCCAGGCGTCACAAATCCGGCAACGCCCACCACGTCATTCACCTTCACCGCGCAGGCGCGCATGCCGGGACGAATCGTCGCGGCAAGCCCGCCACCGGAACCCGGCGCAGCCAGACGGTTATCCATCACCGTCTCTCCCTGGTAGAGATCGGAGACGACGCCCCGGCCCACCGCATCCTGCACTCTCAGGATGGCGCCGGCCGGCGGCACTCCCACCCACGGAGTTGTCGTCAGATCGGTCTCCTTCAGCACGCTGCCTAGCTGGATGTTGGTTCGCGCCACCACCACGGGGGTGGTCCGATGCTGCGCCGCCGCCATCAGCCGGCCGCCAACCACGCGGTAGACCAGATAGCTGCACAAGGCGGCCACAACGAACGCGGTCGCAAGTACGGTGAAGAGCCTTCGATTCATGGACGACACCTGGGCGCTTTCCAGCGCGCACTGATTCCCGTCCCCCAACTGGCAATTGCAATGCCAAAGGCGCGCGGCCATTTGTAACGTCAAATCATGTATTTAGGCGGTTCTGCTCCCGCAGGTGTGAACACGTGTATACCAGCAGCTCCGCTTGTGTAGCTGGGTAGACACGCCTCCGGCAGCGGGGTTGAGTTTTCAGTCAGTTACCGCCGCCGCGTTGGCCACCCAATTGCTTTCTGAAGAGCCACGATCGCCTTCTTCAGGAGTGTCTTGCCGCGTCTTGCCCGGGACTGCCGCAGCATCCGGCTGCATGTTCCAGTTCAGGAATGACGCGCAGCAACGGTATGCCAGGCAGCTCGATCATCACCCTTTTCGCCCCGGCGCCGGCTCCCGCGCGCGTGCGCATCTCGGCGTTCATCGTCTCGCCACTGCTGCACCTGATCGCTTTCATACTCATCCTCATCATCAGTATCAAAGAGGCTCAGCCGCGGAATCAGCTCGCTCTCAGCCCCACCTACATCGTGCGGCTACTGAACCTGCACACTATCCAGCCGCCGCGGCGCTCGGTCAAGGACAACACGCCGCGTCCGGCCGAACACGCCACCCGTCATCTCGGCGCCCAAGGCGGCATTCCACAGCCGCCCTCCATTCTGCGGGACCAGCCGCCGAGCCGGACCACCCTGATCCAGCCCGATGCGCCCAAGGTCCAGCTTGCCCAGGAGATCCCGCTGCCCACCGTTGTGATCTGGACCCCCGGCGTGCAGAAGAACATCAACCCGCCACCGTTGCCGCCGACGCCGGTGCCGCTGGTGCATCCATCGATCGAGCTGCCCAATACCGAGCAGGCGGTTTCCGACCTGAACATCTCGGCAACGCCCTTCCAGACCGCGGCTCCCATGCCGCTGCCCAGCACCATTTCACCGCTGGCCCTGCACGGACAGGTCCCGGCAGGTCAGCTTCCGCAGACTACCGCGCGAGCCTCCGGCGCACCGTCGGGAGCTCGCGTTCTCTCGCTCTCCGATCTGCAGATGCCCGAGGGAACCGTCGTCATACCGTTCGCGAACGAAGCCGCCGGCGGCACGACTCCCGGCATCCTGCTGCATGGCATACCGTTGGGCACCGCGCCGGCCGGCAATGGAAAAGCTGTTACCGATAAGGAAGGCGGCAGCGCGAAGAGCGGCCAGGGCGATGCCGGCGATCAGGTAGCAGACGCAGGCGGCGCCGGCAATCACAACGGCACAGACAATGGCGCTCCAGCGGGCGCCGATGTGAGTTCGGGCGACGGCAGCGGCGTCCCATCGACTCCGACTACAACGACAATCACGCAACCGAAGAATGGCCGCTTTGAAGTTGTCGTCGTCGGCACCTCGGTCGCGGACGAATACCCGGAGGCGGCCAAGGTGTGGAGCGGCAGAATGGCCTATACCGTCTACCTTCACGTAGGCGTCTCGAAGAACTGGATCCTGCAATACTCGCTGCCGCGCTCGGAGGAAGCCTCTGTCGCCGGCGAAGCGCCACGGCTCAGCGCTCCGTGGCCTTATGTCATCCTGCGGCCCAACCTCGTCACGCCCAATACCGATGGCGTGATGATTCACGGCCTGCTGAATACCGCGGGCAAACTCGAAAAGCTGGCGCTTGTCTTCCCTGCCGAGTTCGCCGACGCAAAGTTCATCCTCGACTCCATGCGCCAGTGGCAGTTCCGTCCCGCAATGCAAAGCGGCCAGGCAGCAGCCGTCGAGATCCTGCTGATCATCCCGACCGATACGGAATGAAGCGTCACACTATGTAGAGCCGTAGCAGCCACGCGATGAGAAACAATGCGATCAGCGCTGCCACGATGTGGACCATCCACTGCGCCGGAGTCTTTGGTTTGCTGAGGTTGAGCACGCGCCATAGTAGCACTGGGCAAAATGAAGCGCGGGCTCGCGCCTATCGATCATGCTGAGCGGCGTCGGGCGGCCACCAGGCGGTCGCATCGAAGTCGAGCAGCCGGAGCTTCGCGCGAATCTCTTCCACTCGAGCCCTTAGCTCTGCCCGTTCCTTGTCGCTGGGCGCTGCTTCGGCGCGCCGCTGGGCGGTCTCCAGTTTGTCGAGGAAATACTGCCGCCATTCTTCCTTGGTAATGGGCTCGCTCATGATTGGCCGCCCTTTCGAGAGGAACGAAACGAAGCCGGCAAACGGATTCCAACTTCAGCAGGAAAAGTCACGGCTATCTCGCGATCGACTGCAGGAATCTGGCAATCGCCTTCCGTCCGGCCGTCAGGAAATGACCCGGATCGCCCGATGAGCCACTGGCCGCGCGCTTCTCTTCGTGTTCCGCTGGGACGAACGCCAGTCCCACCCCGTCCGGCCCGGAGCGAACTACCTTCGACTGCACCGTGATCGACCGGTCCGCTTCCTCGGCCACCCTGTCCTTCCTCTGCAGCGTCAGCATCACAAGCGTGCCCGGATACCATCGCTGCTCGGTCAGGATGTACAGACCGCTTGCGCTGATATTCCGGATGCTGTGTGCGGCCGGAGCGGCGCCGTCCCAATAATGGGCAACCACTTCGGGGCCGTCCTGCCGTTCGGCCTTGCGCCGCTCCTGCGAACGGCTCTTGAACCATCGCTTCAGCAGCGCCATGTCATCATCACTCCCGAGGCGCTCACTTCGTCTGCGCGTCGAGTTCGTGGACCGGGTCCTGGATCACCGGACTCTGGATCAGGTGCCGCTCCATCTCTTCGGCGGCGCAGATCACCAATTGATCTCCCGCCTGCGTCTGCGACGAATAGATGGTGTGCGTCGGCAGCTCCAGCACGCTTGCGGCATGTGCGCGCAACGGCGCCACACGAAACGGAGGAAAGTGTTCGATCAGGTGAAGCACCCGATTATTCGAGTCCAGATACATCAGGTCCAGCGGGAACAGCACGCCCAGAGTATGGATCCCCTGGGATGGCACCACCCACACACCATCGTCGAACTTCAGCCGCGTGCGTCCGATCAGACCCTTGAGACGAGCGAGCGTGGTGTCGGCCGGCGTCACGCCGAGGCTGATAAAGCATTCGCGGGTCTTGTTGTATACGCAATATGTTCGTCGTTTCATCTCTCCACCGGCCCTGCGGCACCCTTCTCGTATCTATGTTCCGTTCCGCTGTGGCCCCGACCCGCCTGGTACAAGCAAAGATGTTCTACTGCTCAGCACGCTACACACGCGCGTGCCACTCGAATCCGCCTCCCCGATACCGCGGGACAGATGCTCTGATGCTCTGACGCAGATCTCCTATCGTCTACGCTCCGTCGGTTCCGCGCTGAGCGGCTCTTCATGACGGAAAAGCCGCATTCGCCTCGGTTGTTTCGGAGCGCAAGTGGGAAATATGCTCTAGCGAACCCGCGTTCTGCGACGCTGAATCAGGATCACCAGCAAAACGACGGCGAGAACTGCAGCTACTGTCCGGATGATCATTACGTTATCCACGCACTACCTCCTTTTTTTATTGAGCGAGCTTCTTCAAACCTTCCAGCACGATGATGGCGGCCGGTCCCAGAGCCACCAGGAAAAGCGACGGAAAGATAAACAGGACCAGCGGGAAGACGAGCTTCACGGTTGTCTTGGCCGCCTGCTCCTCTACCCTCTGACGCCGTTGCGTTCGCAGCGTGTCGGAATGCACACGCAGCGTCTTTGCGATGCTGGTGCCAAACTGCTCAGACTGCGCCAGCACCGAAACCAGGTTGCGCACGCTATCGACATCCGTGCGTTCTGCAAAATGCTTCCACGCGTCGGCGCGCGGCCGCCCGGCCCGCTGTTCCAGCACGACGATATTGAGCTCATCGCTGATGGCCGGATGCGCCTTCTGCAGTTCCTCGGCGGTGCGCGCGGTGGCCTGATCCAGGCTCAGCCCGGCCTCGATGCAGATGACCAGCAGGTCCAGCACATCCGGCAGGCCGCGCCGGATACTTGCCTGACGCTTGGAGATGCGCCGTCCCAGCCAGAAGTCAGGCGCCAGAAAGCCGAGTCCCAGAGCCACTACGTCGATGACGAAACTGCCGAAGCCCGACACCAGAGCCAGCAGAAGAAAGAGCAGCGGGACCAGCACCTTGGCGGCATAAAAATAATTAACCGCGGCATCCTTGCGAAAGCCGGCTCGTATCAACCGCTGTTGCGTAACCGAGACCTCGGCCTGGCTCTTGGGCAGCACGCGCTCGATGTGCTCCACCATGCCGCCGAGCGATGTGCCCGTCCGCCGGATCGCGTCGCGCAGGTTTCTCCGCTTCGATTCCGGCGTAATTACTGCGGCAATTCTCTGCAGCGTCGCGTCGCGGTAGAACAGCAACAGTCCGCCGCTCGCCAGCAGAAGGAAGATAACGATAAATGTAATCGTCGCGATCATTCGTCCACCTTCACACTTCCATCCGCACGATCTTGCGGATGATGAGAGAGCCGGCGATAGTCATGACGGCTGCGGTATAGAGCATCTTGATGCCAATGGGCCGCTTCCAGAGAATGCTCATGGTGTCGGGATTGACCAGGTAGAGCCCGATACCCAACACCACCGGCAGAAAGGAGAGAATCCAGCCCGTCAGCCTTCCCTGGGCGGTGTGAACACGGATCTGCCGCTTCAGCGTGAACCGCTCCCGGATAACGTGCGCTGCCTTCTCCAGCACTTCCGCCAGATTGCCTCCACTCTCTTTCTGAATCAGGATGGCCGTCGCCACGATCCGCATGTCTTGCAGGGGCACCCGGGCGATCATGTTCTCCATCGCGGTTCTCATCTCCAGTCCGTAATTCTGTTCCTCATGGCAGATCTTGAACTCGGTGCCAATCGGGTCGGGAGACTCACGAGCGACCAGACCCAGCGAAGAGGCCAGGCTGTGCCCGGCGCGCAGCGCGCTCACCATCAGGTCGAGCGCCTCCGGCAGCCCCTGTTCGAACTTGTTGAAGCGCTGGCTCCGCTTGTGCATGACATAGGCCAGGGGTATGCCTCCCAATACAATCCCCAGCAACAGCGCGAGCAGAAAGGTGCCAGTTCGCAGATAGATCAGGTACGCGGGAAAGGCGAAGCAGGCGGCGGACATCAACAACAAGCCGCCGGCGGTCCATTTCAGGTTCGCCTGGTAGAGCAGCGAACGCAGACGCGGCGCCAGTTCTATCTTCGCCAGCCAGCGATTGATCCAGGGAACGGCGCTCAGCAGATCCTGCTTTCGAATGTCGACCATCTGATCGCGGGAACTGCGCGAGTCGGTAGCCAGCGCGGACTCGAGAAAGGCGAGCGTCTGCTTGGCGTGCTGCGGCGCGCCGGACCCGCCTCCCAGCAGGATCAACGCGAACACTGCAAAAACAATCAGGAACACCACCACCATCAGTAAAAGCATCACCCACTCTGCTTTCTCAGTTCACTTCCAGCGTCTGCTCGAACAACCCAGCCGGCAGGAAGATGCCCGCGATACGGAGCCCCTCCAGGAACTTCGGACGAATGTGCGTCGGTTGAAAGACGCCGACGACACGGCCGTCCGGACCAATACCTCTCCTCTTGAAACTGAAGATCTCCTGCATGCTGATCACGTTCTCTTCCATGCCCGTGATCTCGGAGATGCTGGTCACCTTGCGCGTGCCATCGCTCAGGCGCGTGACCTGCACCACGATGGTGATGGCGGAGGAAATCTGCTGCCGCACCGTCCGTTCCGGCAGGTTCAGATTGCCCATGGCCACCATCGACTCCAGCCGGGACAGAGCGTCGCGCGGTGTGTTGGCGTGAACCGTGGTCATCGAACCTTCGTGACCGGTGTTCATCGCCTGCAGCATGTCGAATGCCTCTTCGCCGCGCACCTCGCCGATGATGATGCGGTCGGGGCGCATGCGCAGGCTGTTGATCAGCAGTTGCCGCTGGCGCACCGCGCCCTGTCCTTCCACGTTGGGCGGACGCGTCTCCAGCCGGACAATGTTCTGCTGGGCGAGCTGCAACTCGGCCGCGTCCTCGATGGTCACGATGCGTTCGCTCTGCGGAATATTCTGCGAGAGCACGTTCAGGAAGGTCGTCTTGCCGGCGCCGGTCCCGCCGGAGATCAGGATGCTGATCCTGGCGCGCACCGCGGCCGCAAGCATCTCCATCATCTCGGCCGAAATGCTCTTCAGCTGCACCAACTGGTTGGCGGCCAGCGGGCCGGTGCCGAAGCGCCGGATCGACAACGCCGGGCCATCCAGCGCCAGCGGCGGAATGATGGCGTTCACGCGCGAGCCGTCGGGAAGGCGCGCATCGACCATCGGGGACGACTCATCCACCCGGCGTCCGATCCGCGACACGATGCGGTCGATGATCTGCAGCAGGTGGCGGTCGTCGCGAAACTTTGTATCCACTCTGGAGAGCAGGCCGCCGCGCTCGATGAAGACGTGGTCCTTGCCGTTCACCAGAATGTCCGAGATCTTCCCATCGCGGAGCAGCGGCTCGAGCGGTCCCAGACCGAAGACCTCGTCCAGCAGATCGGCGCGCACGCGCTCCTGCTCGCTGAAGTTCAGCGGCACTTTCTGGCTGGTGATGATCTCGTTGACCATCCGCGCCACCGCATCCCGCGCCTGCGTGGAGTTGACCCGCGAGAGCTTCTCCAGATCCAGCTTGGAGATGAGGGTCCGATGAACGTCCGATTTGAGTGTCTCGATATCGAGTTGTTCCACGCTATCCCATCCCTGCAGTCAATCGTGCTGTGTGCCTTCGGCTCCTTAAAACAGGAAGCCCTTCTTTTTCGTTGTAGGCGGCAGACCGCAGGCGACTCTCGCCATCTGTCTGATCACCCGGGAAATTGGAGAATCTGTCTGCGAAAGCGCGGTAGCCGTGTTCTGCGCACGTTTCACTGCCGGATAGTCGCTGGGGATCTTCCACTTCGCCGGCAGCGTGAGCGCCTTGGTGATGCTGTCATCGTCGATGCCGGCCATCCGTGGCATATAGCGGTTGAGCACGATCTCCAGACGGCCGCTGTCCCTGGCGAAGAACTCGCTGACCAGCCGATTCGCGTTGCGCAGCTCCGGAATGCTGACCTGCGTCACCAGATATACGGTGGTCGCCATATCGAACAGCGCCTTGTAGTTCGTCGCGGTCGCCGCGCCGGCATCCACCACGACGTAATCGAAGTCCTGCCGCGTCACCGTGATCAGCTTGCTGATCGACTCTTCGGAGATCTGGTTCGGAGAGTACTTATCCGGAGCCGCAAGAACGGAGAGGCCGGAGCTGTGTTTGCTCAGCAGCTGGGAGAGAAAGGTGGAATCCAGCCGATGGATATCCTGCAGCGCATTTGCGGTCGAGTGCTGCGCGTTGATGCCCAGGTCCAGCGCCGCATTGCCCAGCGGAAAGCCCAGATCGATCAATGCGGTGTTGCGCTCCGATTCGCCGGCGAGCGCGGCTGCAAAATTCGCAGCGATCGTGGTGGTTCCGGAGCCGCCCTTGGCGCCGGCAAAGACCAGCACTTTCCCACCCAGCTTCTTTGCCGGGCGGACGGCGGGACGGCGCACCGATGCCCGCACCAGAGCTTCAGCCATCGCGCTCGGCGATACCGGCTGCGTCAGGTATTCGCGCGCGCCGGCCCGCATGCAGCGCACCAGCATCTCGGAATCCGAGTGCGTCGAGTACACCATGACGGTTGCCGTTGCATTGCCGCAGATGCACTCGACCAGATCCAGCGCATGTTCCGGATTGCTGTCCAGCTCCACCACAATAATGTCGTGGCCTGCTTCCAGCAGCCGCGGCATATCGTCCAGATCCGGATAGGAGCCGAACTCCCGGGTCACGCTGGCCTGCGGGGTGTTTAGCGCGTGCGCCATCGCTTTCCGGCCGGACTCATTCGGTCCGATCAGAGCCACCGACAGAACATTCGCGCCCAGCGCATCCGGATTCTGCGTAACGGTAGACATCACCGATTCCCGGCCCTTCTCTGGTCGTGTTCCGCCCGGTGTATCGAGAGTCGTCGCCATAGTGTCCATAACTTGTCTACGATCGCCATTCCCGATCCTTAACGAGAGAAAAATGAGGCGAGTGTCCCAATTGCAATGGCTGGCGCGTACGGCATCTTGCGCGTCAGCGGATTATTCAAAATCAGCTCCGGATGTGGCCGTAGCCCGCGTTTCTTGACTCCAGACATCAGATCGCCCGCGCCCTGGAAGAGCTCTCCCAGAAAGCCCGACCACGCCGCCCAGCACAACGCCATGACACCGCCGGCAATCCCGGTCAACACCAGCGCCGTCAGCAGTTGCGAAGGTCCGATCCACGCCCCGATCGCGGCCACCAGCTTCACGTCACCCATCCCCATGCCACCCATCCAGCAAAGAACTCCAAATAACAACCCGCCCAGCGCCAGCCCGGCCACGCTATGGCCGATCCCGCTCCAGCCGTGCATCCAGCCCGAGACCACGAGGCCCGCCAGAAGAAACGGGAGCACCACCCAGTTCGGGATCCTGCGGCTGCGCAGATCCGTGAACGTGACGATGATGAGAACAACCAGGGTCGGCCACCAGGCGATGGAATGCATGCGTAGGTTTCCCCACCCCACCTTCCGGGCGGACGATGCTTCAAAGAGCAATTCGCTGCCCAAGTTGCAGAGACCCGGGAAGCCCTTGAATTCAGCGTCTTGCAGCTTGTCCTGAAGGCTGGTGTACACGGCTGTTTACAGGCGGCTCGGGAGACTGACGCAGAGTAGATACACCCTCGGCACCCTCGCTGGCTACGCCCGGGAAGAGCAGAGGCAGGTCGGTTATGGGACCGGTGATGAACTCATGCCCCTCCCATGGAGAGAGTGCGCAGATCCCGGGCTGGAAGCAGCGCCAGCACCTTCCGGCCGGATGCCGGCAGAAATTCCCAAAATGAGGCTGGCAGGCAGGCTCATGCGTCGGTTTCCGCTCTCTATCCGCCAGCATAAGAAACCCACCAGCGCCGAGAAGAAGGCCTCGACGATATAGGTAAGCGCCACAGTGCCGTGAAACCATGCCAGCGGAGAGAACAGAAATATCAGCCCGGCAAAGCGCGCCGCCTCGATGCCAAACCACTCATGGCTACCTGGTAAATCAGCGCAGCGGCCCCGCAACTAGCAGCAATGCTGAGCAGGACAAGCGCGAAGTTCACATCCGGGATAAGTGTGTGAAACAACTTACCCAGGGAGATATACAAGAAATAGCCAGGTGGATGAGGCTGGTAGACACGAGGGTCAAAATGCTCCACCCCCAGGGCAAAGCCGAGTGAATCCAGATCGTAGAGAAAATGGTTCCGGAAGGCGAAGCGCGTGAGCGCCGTAGCGCACACCAGCAGCAGGAGCTCCCGCCGTGACCGGGTCAGCCTGCCGCTTTTTGAGCAACCCAGAGGCCATTTCCAACCCTGAAGCCATTTCCACGAGAAATGCCTCAGAATATCTCGCAAAAATATGGTAGCTACACGGTACGGTGGTACATATCCCGGGCAGTTATGCGCATTACTACAGTTTTGTCGACGAAGAGTAACCATGTCGAGTATCAATACCTTCACTATTACAGATAAGTAAGTAAGTGCCCGCTGGTCTCCCCGGCCCGCCGGTTCCTCTCGGCCCTTTTTGCCCCCCTTGGTTCCCCCTTGGTTCCCCCTCGGCCCCTAGGTTTCCCTAAATATCCGTTCGTTGCGTTAGAGCTTTCACTGTAGGTGCATACAGGAGTGCCACTCCCGCCCGGATTTTTCGTCGAGTAGTTACACTTCGCGGAACCTGGCCTGTACACCAGTACCGGTGAAAACGCTCTGGAGAGAGATGTCTCATGATGAAGTGCTGTAACTGCGCTTACTGCCTAACTCAAGGGCTCTTTCTATGATTCGAATCGGCTTATACTCCGGCGATGCCAAACTCCAGCTGCTACTCTCCTCCGCCCTGGGAGACGGGTACGAGGTAGCCATTCACTCGACCGAGAACGGAATCAACCGCTCCTACTCTTCCGGAAGCTGCGATGTGGTGATTCTCGATCTCGACTCGAACGACACTGCGCTCGACGAGCGGATTGCATCGTCGCGGCAGCTTGTCGCCGCGCAGGTTCCGTCTTTGGTCATGGCGGACGACGGTCTCCGTCCGGCAGCGGTCGAACTGGTGCGTCTGGGCGCATACGGCTATTGCCGCAAGCCTCCGTCCATTCGCGACCTGAAGGCGATGCTGCGCCGCGCCTATGAGAACTCCGCGCTCAAGCGCAAGCTGCAGACGGTGCAGGAGCAGCTCGAGGCTGTCACCCGCTGCGACCGCATGATCGGGTCCAGCCCGCAGATGCGGCAGGTCTATGATCTGGTGCGCCGCGTCGCCGATCTGAGCGCACCCGTGCTGGTGACCGGCGAAAGCGGCACCGGCAAAGAGCTGATTGCCAGCGCCATTCATAATCTTGGCAGCCGTTCGGGCAGGCCCTATGTCGCCGTAAGTTGCGGCGCCATTCCCGAAACATTGATCGAAGCCGAGCTCTTCGGCCACGAAAAGGGCGCGTACACCGGATCGACCGCCGCCCGCGAAGGATATCTGGAGCGCGCCGGCGATGGCACTCTCTTTCTGGACGAGATTGGCGAACTCAGCTTGAGCACGCAGGTGAAACTTCTGCGCGTGCTGCAGCAGCGCGAATTCAGCCGGCTCGGCAGCACGCGCATCGTGCCGCTGCGCGCCCGCGTTGTCTTCGCCACCCACCGCGATCTCGGCGAGATGGTGGCCCAGGGTCAGTTCCGGCAGGATCTCTTCTACCGCATCAATGTTGTGCGCATCGAGGCGCCCACGCTGCAGGAGCGCTCGGACGACATCGATGTGCTGGCAACGCACTTCCTCCACCAATATTCGGAGATGTATAACGCCGCCGTCGAATCCATTCATCCCGACGCGCTGAAGCTACTGCGCTCTTACTCCTGGCCCGGCAACGTTCGCGAGCTGGAGAACGTGATCCAGCGCGCCATCATCGTCGCGAAGGGCGAAAACATCTGTCCCGGCGATCTGCCGGGCGATATTCAGGACACCAATGTCGTAATCATCGATGAGTATCAGCCGGCCGGATCCTTTGAGCGCCAGCTCCGCGATTACAAGGTGAAGCTCGCGGAAAATGCGGTGCGGGAGAACAACGGCAACAAGACCCTGGCCGCGCGCAGCCTGAATATCTCCCGCGCCTATCTGCATCGCCTGATTCGCCTGGCCGAGCAGGCCCACCAGATGGGAACCGCGTGAGTTCCGTCTCGGGCCTCGAAGAGTGCACTACAAACGAACGCACTGCAGGCGAGCGTATTGCAAGCGAGCGTACGGTCACCGCCGTACGCTCTTCCTTCCTGCGCACCATCTTTTCCTTCCCGGTCATGCTTGCTTCACTTTTGGCGGTACTTGCCGTACTGACCGTCCGCGACCGCTTCAGCGATCCGGACATGTGGTGGCATCTCCGCACCGGGCAGATCATCTGGAACACCCACACCATCCCCACCACCGATCTCTTCTCCTGGACCACGAACCACCATGCGTGGGTGCCGCACGAATGGCTCTCCCAGGTCATCATCTATGGCGCCTACAGTTTCGGCGGCTATTCGGGACTGATGCTGTTCCTCTGCGTCTGCACCGCTGCCCTGCTCATCGCCGGATACATTCTCTGCACTCTCTATTCCGGCAATGCAAAGATCGCGCTACTCGGCGCGCTCATCATTTGGTTCTTTGCCACCAGCGGCCTGTCGATCCGGCCACAGTTGATCGGCTATCTTCTCCTCATTCTCGAACTGCTCATCTTTCAATTAGGCAGCACACGCAGTCCACGATGGTTCTTCTGGCTGCCGCCCCTATTCGCGGTCTGGGTGAATAGCCACGGCTCATTTTTTCTGGGCTTCCTGATCGCCTTCTTGTTGTTCGCTTGCTCCTACGTCCGCTTCGAGATAACCGGCTTAAGGCCCTTTCTCTGGACAGCGCGGGCACGCCGTAACTGCGGGTTTGCATTGGTATTTTCAGCGGCAGCGATGTTTCTCAATCCAACAGGCCTGAAGCTGATCCTGTATCCGCTTGACATGATGTTCGAACAGCCAATCAACGTCGGCAATGTACAAGAGTGGCAGCCGCTTGTCTTCACCAGCCCTCGAGGCGCAGGTTTGTTTCTGATCCTGGTTTGCATCGCTCTTCTCGTCATCTGTCGCCGCGCAGAGCTGTTCCCGCACGAAGTCCTCTTGCTCGCGCTGGGTACTTGGCTGGCGCTTTCCCATCAACGCATGGTTTTTGTCCTTGGCATCCTCGCTGCACCCCCGTTATCACGGCTCTGCGCTCAAGCTTGGGACGAATACGACGCAGAAAGAGACCACCCCATTGCAAATGGGATCCTCATCGCTGCATCGCTGTTGCTGGCAATTGTCGCCTTTCCAAGCTCTATTGCGCTCGTGAAGCAAGTCGACAAACAAAATCCGGCAAAGGCCGTCGAATTCATCAACACACACCGGTTCTCAGGACACATGCTGAATGAGTGGACCTATGGCGGCTACCTTATCTGGGCAGCACCGAATCACCCTACATTCATTGATGGGCGTGGCGACATCTTCGAGGAAACGGGCGTTCTCAAGGACTTCGCCGCGTGGGCAAAGCTCGAAAGCGATCCTCACGTGCTGCTGGATAAGTATCCGATCGATTTCTGCCTGCTTGCCCGCGGATCGCCGATGAGTCATGTTCTTCCGCTGCTACCCGGCTGGAAGACTGCTTACTCGGACGACACAGCAATCGTCTTTGTCCGCGATCGATCCCACTAACAATGCGTGGCAGTTCATAGCTAGTACGCGATCACCGCAACCTCGAACGGCTCGAGCGTGAGCGTCGTGCCCGCCGCACCTGTCTGCTTCGGCGGATCATCGCCCGTCGACGGCGCCACCATCGTCACACGTCCGGGTTGTGCATCCGCAGGCAGCGTCACTTGCTGCATACGATCGCGCCTGTTGATGAGCAGGAGCCGCTTGCCGTGCGTGGTCGCAAACGCCTGCACCGCCACGTCGTCGGTACCCGTCTCCGTGGGCACCAACTGATCTCCCGGCCCGTAGTTCTCTTTCAAAAGTTCCAGTACCCGAAAGCGCGCATTCGGCTGCACGTTCGCGTTATCGATCATCGTCACGCTGGGATACTGCGTGTGATATCCCACCAGTTGCGACTCGCCGGCAATATCGATCCCCAGCTTCGCCGTCTCTATATATAGATAGGCGTACAGCGCACCCGCCAGGTTCCAGTACTTCGCGGGTGGCGCGGGCGCTGTGTAACCCGGCGTGCTATTGTCCTTGCCATCCTCCGGCAAGATCGCGCCCAGCTCATCCAGATCCACCTTCGTCGCCGGCGACAACCGCTTCCGTATCGCCTCCGCATAGCGCACCGTGCGCAGAAATGTGTCAGCCTGATCCCAGAAGGTGTACTGCCACGTGCTCAAGTCTTCGCCCTCGCGCGGCGTCGCATAGAAGTGATAGCTGATGTAGTCCAGCGGTGTGCCGGCCTTGTGGTGCGCTGGATCGAGGAAGTATTCAAACCACTTCGGATCATCTTCGCTCGCCAGCGCCAGCCCCATGAACTGCAGCTTCGGATCTACCTCGCGCATCGCGCTCACCACCGCATCGTAGAAGCGCGTGTACTTCTCCGGCGTCCAGCTATGCTCCGAGTCGACCTCGTTCAGCACCTCCCACGCCGCGATCTTGTAATGATGTCCGGACTCGTGCCGCTTCCCGGCTTCATCCGTAAAGCCACCGCGCGTATACCACGCCAGCAGCCGCGCATAGTACTGCGCCGCCTCCTGCATCGAGGGATCGCGCAGTTCGCTCCCCTGCGTGTAGTTCCAGTCCACCTGCCACGGATCGGCGGGATACTCGACCGGCTTGTCGGTCTTCCACAGCCACGCCGGCATAGTGCTGAAGTTCACCACCACGGGATGGCCCGCGGTAGCCTGCATGAAGTCCTCCATCATGGGATCGATCAATGAAAAATCCCACGATGTCTTTCCATCGGCAGGCGGCGCAAGTTCCGCGACGGCAAGCCGCGGATACGGCAGCCACGGTACGTAGCGAACATCGTCCGCGCCCAGCGCGCGCAGCGCATCGAACGCGCCATCGTGCAGCTTCGCGCCACGCCGCAGTTGCGGATTCACCACCACCTGCAGCGTCGGCGTCGTGCGCGAGATCGCGTCGACCGTCTTCCAGTCCACTCGCACTTGCGGGCTCTCACTCTGCGCACCCAGCGTCATCGCGCCCAGCATCATGGCGCCGAGAATCAAGGCCGCCATGCCGCATGCGCGATGCTTCTTTAGGAACCTGCCTCGTTCTGTCATCTCTCACGCTTTCACGCCGGCAAAGCCGGAATTGCAATCCCCTGCTCTTCATACACCGCGCGATTGGCAATCGTCGCGGCAATCGCAGACCCATAACCCACCCGCGCATTCGCCAGCGGCTGCCGCTTCGCGCGCACGCATTCGATGAACGCGCGGCATGCCGTCAGCGTTGGATCCTCCGTCGCCGTCACCGCCAGCTTCTCGCCCGGTCCGCGATACGGCATCTCTCCCTTCGTACTGTACGAGGCGCCGGTCGTAATGCCGTGCGTCACCACCTCCGCACCGGTTACGGCGGCCTTGGGATGCTTCTTCGGCTCGTAATAGAAGGTCGCATCTTCAATCGTGATGGCAACGCTGCCCTCCGTCCCATAGATCCATAGCTCGTTGCCCATCTTCGCGTTGTCCGTCAGCGAGCTGAACATCAAGCGCCGGCCGCCCGGATAACTGAAGACCGCCTGCACGTTGTCTCCCACCGTGCGTCCATCGTGATAGCGCACGATGCTCGTCATGCCGGTGGCGCGCTCGGGAATCGCATCGAAGACCCAGTTCGCAATGTCGATGTGGTGCGAGCCCAACTCCGTCACCAGTCCGCCGGAAGTTTCGCGGTAGAGCCGCCAGTTGATCAGGTGCTCCAGTTTGCCGCCCGGATCAGGACTCGGCA
Organism: uncultured Acidobacteriaceae bacterium; assembly: GCA_963815025.1. Classification (GTDB taxonomy): domain Bacteria; phylum Acidobacteriota; class Terriglobia; order Terriglobales; family Acidobacteriaceae; genus KBS-83. The sequence continues at coordinate 2,244,161 of CAWFFD010000004.1, forward strand.
CCGGCCGCCGCCAGTCATTATTGCGGTGCCAGTACGCGTACACATGCGTCGGCTCGCCAATCTTTCCCTTCTTCACCGCATCGATCGCCGCCCGCACCCACGGCGCGTAGCGATATTGATGGCCAACCTGGAAGAGCGCTCCCGGCTTGCTCGCCGCCGCGTAAATCTCCCGGCACTCGTCCGGCGTAAAGCCCATCGCCTTCTCGCCGTACACCGGCCGTCCCGTCTTCAATGCGGCCAGCACATGCTCCGCATGCCATGACACCGGCGTGGAAACATAGATGACGTCCAGGTCTTTGCGTTCCAGCAGCTCGCCATAGTCCTTCGTGTGTGGAACCTCCGCGCCCACCAGCCGGTTCACCTGCGCATAGCGCGGTTCATAGATGTCGCACACCGCCGCAATTCGCACTCCGGGAACATGTAACAGTTGCCGCAGTAATTCCTGCCCGCGGCTGCCGGGTCCGATCATTCCCACGCGCAGCTCGTCCGTTTTCGCCGGCTCCGCCAGCCCGCGCACACCCTCCATACCCATCGCCAGCCACAGCCGCCGACGCACCACCCAGCATCTCTCTTCGATTCACTTAGACCCGCTCCTTCATCTCAATATTCTTACGATAAGCCCGATGCGCCTGATCAATGTGTGCCCGATCAATGTGCACCTGATCACGTGCTTGTCATCGTGAGCGAAGCAGAGACCCTGCATTCTCTCGACAGCGCGATGAAAACGGATGCCCGTTCGTTCCATGCGAAGGCGTGCGCGGATGCTACGCGGCAAGCGACCATCGGAAGCTGCTTTCACTCAGCGCGCCGCTGGCGCGTCTGCCTGGACGGCAGGTCCCCACCGATACTTCTCGAAGGAACCACCCGTCAGCACCACCAGCGCCGCATCCGCCGCGGGCAACTCCTGCATCAATCGCCTTCGCCCTGCAACATCGAGCACGAACATCGCATTCGAAAGCGCATCGCTGTCCGTCGCCGAAGGCGCAATCACCGTCGCCTGCAATCTTCCCTCCACCGGCCGCAGCGTTCGCGGATCCATGATGTGGCAGTAGAGATGGCTACCCACAATAAAGTGCTTCTCCGAACAGTTCGCCGTTGAAAGCGAAGTATTGTGCAGCACGACCGTGGAGATGGCATCCTTCCGATGCCGCGGATCGGGCACGTGCACCTTCCACCCCTGAGAATTGGGTGGCGCACCCAGGCCATAGATCGTGCTGGAGCCCGCGGAGAGCAGTGCCGCCTGCACGCCATCCGCGCGCAAAGCCTCGATGGCCGCATCCACCGCGAATCCCTTGCCAATGCCGCCCGGATCCAGCTCCACGCCGGGCGCGGTGAAGCGCACCGTGCGCGCGCCCGCGTTCAGCACGACACGTCGCCAGCCGGTTTCAGCGTGGACTCGCGCCAGCTCTGCATCGCTCGGCACATGTCCTGTACTGCGGAAGAATCCCCACACCTTCATCAATTTTCCAACCGTAATATCGAATGCGCCGTCGGAGCGCGCGCTCCACGTAAGCGATTCCTGCAGAAAGCGAAATGTCTCCGGGTCGGTAGTCACCGCATGGCTGCCGGCTTCGCTGTTGATCCGCGACAGCTCGCTCTGCGGCTGGTAGTTGCTCAGCAGGGATTCGATCTGATCGACAATGGAAAAGGTACTATCCGCCTCACGATCAGCCGCGGCAGCATCTCCCGCATAGATATAGAGAGTGAAATCCGTACCCATCGCGGGATGCACCCGCGTGAAAAGTTCTTCAGCAGGCAGGCGCGCGGCCAGAAGGATCAGGCCGAGCGCCACCAGCCATCGCCGGCTACAAGTAAGCATCCATCTTCGTCGCCATCGCCTCGGCCAGTGTGATGCGCCGCTTCTCACGATATGCAAGGTTGGACATGTGCGCAGCGATCGCGGATTTGTATCCGATCTCCACCGACGCATTCGGCTGTTTCCGGTCGCGGATGCATGCAAACCAGTTCGCCATGTGATCGGTATCCGTCGACTCGCCCTTTTCGGCCGAGCCGTCCGGGTTGTTGATCTTCTCCGGCATATAGGTGATCGACGATTGCGACCTGCCCGACACCATGTCGTTCGATCCCGATACGTGCTGGATCGTTCCCTTATCGCCCAGAATGTGCTCGCCCAGCCCATAGCGGCTGTTGCTGAAAGTCGACTGCCAGTTGACCAGCATGTCCGGATACTCGAGCGACGCCATGATCGTGTCCGGCACCTGCCGCTTGTCCTTCTCCGAAAAGACGCCGCCCATCATCGACGCGGCTACGGGAAGGTCGAGATCGAGCGCCGTGATGATCCACGCAATCTGGTGCACCATGTTCTCCGTCACGTTCCCGCCGGAGAACTCCCAGAAGAGCCGCCAGTTGATGTACTTGAAGCCGTCGAACTTCGGCTCCTTTCGTCCATCCAGAAACAGCTTCCAGTTCACATGATCGGGGTCGCAATCCGATGGCACCGGCCGCACCCATTGCCCCTTGCCGACCGGTGTGTTGCGGCTCATCCACGCATCGACGCTGCATACCTTGCCTACTCTGCCGGCCTTGATCCACCGCAGCGCATCCTTCAGTTCGCCCGAGCTCTCATGCTGCAGCCCGATCTGCACCACCTGCTTCGACGACGCCGCTGCCTTCCTGCACGCCACCGCCTCGGGAATGTCCCACGTCATCGTCTTCTCGGAATAGAGATCCTTTCCGGCCGCAAGCGTCGCCACGAAATACTTTTTATGCAGATGCAGCGGCGTCGCGTTGATCACCGCGTCCACATCTTTGCTGTCGAGCAGCTTCATCGGATCGTCATACATTGTCGCGTTCGGCACCACCTGCTTCGCCATGTCGCGCCGCCGGCTATAGATATCCGCCACCGCCACGCATTCAATGTTCGGCTGCTTCAGCGCCGTCTTCAGATCCTCCATGCCGCGATCGCCCGCACCAATCAACGCAACGCGAATGCGGTCATTCGCGCCCAGTGCGCGCGCCGTCGGCAGCAACGTTGCTGCCGCCAATCCCATGCCTGCCTGTCCCAGAAACTCCCGCCGTGTCGTCATCTCACTCCCTCTAACAATGGGCGCCGGCACCCGCCAGCACCTTCTTCAATCCCGCCATACTGATGCGCGTCGAAGCCTCGGGCGTCCCCGCGCCACGCCAATGTGTCTCCAGACTGATCGCGTAGTGATAATGCATCTTCAGGAAATCCCGAATCTGCCCGGGCCATCCCACCACGCCATCGCCCACCGGCGCCCAGTCGTGCTTGCCCTCGCCGCCCACCGCCACATCTTTGGCATGGCAATGCCCGATGCGCGCCTTCGGCAGCAAGTCGAATCCCTTGCTGTACGGATACTCCCCGAACGCCGCCGCATTCCCCGGATCCCAGTTCAGCATAAAGTTCTTATTCGTCACCGCTGCCAGCGTGCGCTTTGACTCCGCGCCCGTCGCGGTGTTGCAGCTCATCTCGTTTTCCAGCAGCAGGATCAGTCCATCCTTCTCGCATCGCACCGCCGCCTCGCGCAGCTTTTGATCCATCGCCGCGCGATACGGCTTCTGGTCCTCCAGCCGCCAGAAGTCGAAGCACCGGATGCGATCCGTCTGGAACGCCTTCGCCAGCTGAATGCAGCGCTCCAGCAGCTTGTCCTGCGCGCTCATATCAAAGTCCGCATGAAACTGATCGCGCTTCTCGCTCTGCTTCGACACCGGCGCACCCGGCCAGTCCACCTTGAACAGCGGACTCGCGATGTCCGTCACGCGCAGCCGATGCGCCTCCAGAATCTTCCGCGCCTCATCCACTTCCTTCGCATTCAGCTCGGTGATGTTCTTGTTCCACATCCCGCGCAGCTCGATCCAGCTCAGTCCAAAATCCTTTGCCGCAATCGAGCACGCCTTCTCAAAGTCCTGCGTGATCTCGTCGTTGATCACCGCCAGCCGGAACGGGCAGTTGCTCATACCCGCACCCCCAGTGACTCCAGATACTGCTTGCTCATCCGTGCGCTCTCCTCCGGTGTCCGCGTCGATCCCGGCCGCTCGCCATCCAGCTCCACCACGCCCCAGCCGCGGAAGTGCGTCTCCTCAAGCGCCGCCAGCAGCGCCTTGAAGTCCACACGTCCCTGCCCCAGCTCCGCAAATTCGTAACCGCCATGCGCACTTCGATGGCTTGGTGTCTTTCAGGTGCATGTACAGCAGGCGCCGCTTGTATTTGCGCACAGCCGCTGCCGGATCACCGCCGCCTTGCAGGTAGTGCGCCACATCCAGTTCCAGCTTCACGTACTTCGGATCTGCTGCATCCAGGATCGCGTCGGTCGCCTCCGGCTCTTGCCCGATCGTGTTCATGTGGTTGTGAAAGCCCGTCTGTATGCCGTACTCCGCCGCGCGCTTCCCAATCTCGGTCAGCAGATATCCCTGCCGCTTGTAATCCGCCGTGGTCCAGTTCGGCGCGGCGCCCTTGGGATTCCCCGCACCAATCACCTGCAGATACTTCCCGCCCGCCGCCTGCAGATACTTCGCATGCTCGGCATGCTCCGTCAGCATCTCTTTTTCCTTCGCCGGATCCAGCTGCGTCCCTCCGCTCGACAGCGCCACGAAGATCAGCTTGTGCTCGGCCAGCGCGGCCTCCAGCGTCTTGGGATCGGGATGCTCCTTCAATACATTCGCGAGCAACTGAATCCCCGGATAGCCCACCGCAGAGATCTGCTCGATAGCCTGGCCGATATTGGTGCCCCACGTGATCGCCGCATAACCGACCCGCAGTTGCCACGCGCCGCGGTCGACCGGAGTATCGAACAGCGACAGGTCCATTGGCGGATACAGCCGCGCCGGGCCACTCAGCTCGCCCGCAGCCTTCTGCAATAGTGGCGAGCACACACTCGCCGCACCCGCCGTCGCCAGTCCCGCCAGCAGGCGTCTTCGCGTTACATCCATTCCGTCCTCCAGCCCCAATGCATCTCAATTCACCATAAGTAAACGATTAACTGACGCGCCCATCCTACACCCGCCGCGACCATCCATTCACGTCGCCTCATGCCCAAATGTTGCAACACGGCATAAATCCAAGTCGCCCGCGAAACTGAACGTGAGCGACCGAAGAGAGCGAACCCCAACACACGCGCCACAGGCGCAATTGCCTCGGACGGCCAGTCCGCGCGCCGCTGGCGCTTCCGCCCGTGCGGCCAGCACCTAGAACTTCAAAGTCGCCGCAAACTGCAGCACGCGCGCATTCGAACCCGCCGTCGACGTCACCTGTCCAAACGTCGAACTCGTCTGGCTCACGCCCGGATTCGCAAACGTCGGGTGGTTCAGCGCGTTGAAAGCATCCGCGCGCAGCTGCACCGTCCACGCCTCGTGCAACGGAATGCTGCGGAACAGCGACGCGTCGAAGGTCGACAGCCCCGGTCCGTAGTAGCCGTTCTTCGGAGTGTTGCCATAAGCCGCCGTCTGTGGCTGCACAAACGAACTGGTGTCAAACCACTCCCTGTTCGCACCAATGTGCTTCAACGCATGGAAGGGCTCTACCTGGTCCGGCACCTGCGTATTGCCGGGTGCGTTCAAACTGTTGCCGCTTGCTGTCAGGAATAGCGGCTGTCCGGTGTCGGTGCTCCACACGGAGCTGGCCTGCCATCCGCCCAGCGCCGCTGCTCCGATGCCCTGCTGTAGCCACGGCTTGTCCTTGCCGAAAGGCAGCTCATAAATGATGCTCTGGCTGTACGTCACTCGGCGGTCCCAGTTCGTCGGCGCGTAGTCACGCCGTGGATCGAGATAAAAGTTGAAGGTCGCAAGTCCGGTCGTCGACGAGACGAATCCCATCGACTTTTGGAAGGCCAGACCGCTCGTCCATTCCACCCCGTTCTGGAAGCGGTGCACCACCTTCAACTGCAGTCCGTTGTAATCGCTGTTGCTCCCGTACGCCATGATGTTGGTCGTCGCCGTCCGGCCGAACGTCGCAAACTCCGGCTGTCCGGCCGAGCCCGCACCTGCCACCACGCCCGCGTTGATGTTGTAGTACGCCGGGAATGTGCCGGCCCATGTTGCCCACATACGACAGGTCCATCACCCACCCGCGGCCGAAATCCTGTTGCAGCGCCAGGTTGTAGCTCATCACGTACGGGATCTTTGTAATCCGGATTCACGATGTTCCACGCGGAGGCCTTCGGCGCATTCTCGATGATGCCGTTGGCCGGCAAGCCACCGGACGGCGCCGGCGGAAATCCGGCGGTCAGCGTTGCCGCGACCACTCGCGCCCACCGCAGGCGTGTAACTATTCGTCGCGTTGAACGACACATTCTGCCGCACCGGATAGTTATAGGCGTAGTTGTTGTCCTGGAATGGCGTATGGCTGATGCCAAAGCCCGCGCGCACTACTGTCCGCGCGGTAGCGCGATAGGCCAGCGCCCACCCGCGGCTCAAAGTTGGTCGCATTCACCGGCAGACCCAGATCGTTGGGCACGGAGCCATATCCGGAGACATGCAGCGTGTTGTCCGCAGGGTCGTATTGTGAAAAGCCGCCCTTGCGGTCTGGATTCGCCGGCGGATAGAACTCCCACCGCAGTCCATAGGTCAGTGTCAGCTTGTGCGTCAGCTGCCACGTGTCCTGCGCGTACGCAAAGATCAAAGGTCTGTCGCCACGAAGCCGACCCCACGTTCACATCGCGGCCTACCTGGCTCGGCAGATCCAGCAGGAAGCTCGCAAAGTCGTTGCCGAAGCTCGTCGTCTCGCCCTTCAGCGCCGTCTGCCCATCGCTGTAGTGAAGATGCCGCGCGGTGAATAGGTCTGCCCCTGCGTCAGGTTGTCGCGCACGCGCCGCACCTCCACGCCAAACTTCAGCGAGTGGTTGCCCAGGATGTAGTTCCAAAAGTTCGCTGCGTCGATGTTGCTCTCGCCGCGGTCCCACGGAATGCTCGCACTGTAGCCCACCAGTGGTGACGAGAAGCCGTTGATCGTGACGCCTACCAGTCCGCTGGTGAAGGGGCTCACATTCACGCCCGGCACCCCAATCGCCGTCGAATCGTCGCTGCCGTAGTCGCTCTGCTGTGCAATGTTGCGATAGTGGTTCACGCCCACGCGCACGCCGGTCAGCAGCCGCGGCGAGAAGATATGCGTATACTCGCCCGCTGTGTTGTACGTCGTGTTCGTGCCCGTCCCCTGGAAGCCGCCATTCGCCGGACCGCCCGCGGAACCGAAGGCCGGCGCCTGGAAGGTGGTCACTCGCTGCCAGCTGTAACGGTAGGTCAGGTGGTCCTCGGCGCGGATGCGCTGGTCAAACTTCACGTCGAACTGCGACGAGTCCTGATCGAAGCCCAGATTCTCCTGGTAGTTGTTTACCGAGCCCGTGTTGGGAATGTTTGGCAGCGGCAACTTGGCCAGGATGTTCTGCGCCACCTGGCTGAATCGCGTCGTCGGGATCCGGTTGCCGGCAAACTGCTGCCGTCCCGTTCCGTCAGAGTTGCCCGTCGCCGGATCGTAGATGGCACTTGGACTTGTGCTCAAATCGCCACTGCGGAAAGCGGCCGTAGGCACGGAGAACAGGTTGTAGGCGCTGGAATGATTGTTGTAGCGAAGAAAGTCCCCGAAGAAAAACGTCCGGTCCCTGACGATCGGGCCGCCGACCGTCGCCCCGTAGTAGTTGTTCGTGAAACGTGGAAACTTGCCGGTGTTGTTGAAGTAGTTGCGCGCGCCTGTCGTGCTCACCTCGTTGTACTCGTAGGCAGAGCCGTGGAATTGGTTGCTGCCGGACTTCAGCACCACATTCGTCACCGCGCCGGCCGCGCGACCGAACTCGGGCGCATAGTTGCTCGTCTCCACGTCGACCGTCTGGATCGCCGCCGCTGGCGGAATGTACACCTGCAGCAATCCGGTACGCTGGTTGTCGTCGATGCCTTCCAGTTGCAGATTGTTCGCCAGCTCCGCCTGGCCGTTCACCTGAAAGGACTGCGAGTTCTGCGCATCGAAAAATGACGAGTGGTCATAGATCGGCGCGCTCACCCCCGGCACCAGCGACTCCAGCGCTTGGAAGTTGCGGCTGCTGCCCACCGGCAGATCGCTCACCTGCTTGGTCTCGATCTGCGCGCTCACATCCGCGCGGTCCGTCTGCAGCGCAGGCGCCTGGTCGGTCACCGTCACGGTCTGCGACGCGCTGCCCGGATTCAGCCGCACATCGGTGCGGTTGGTCGTATTCACCGTCGCCTGCACACCCCTGGTCACGGAATTGGCAAAGCCCCGGTCCGTCACCTCCACCGAATACACGCCGGGCGGCAGCAGCGTGAACTCGTAGTTGCCGCTCTCGTTCGTCTGGTGGGTATAGCTCTGCCCCGTATTCTGATTTGTAATGGCGACTGTGGCGTGATTCATCGCGGCACCGGAGGTATCGGTCACGGTTCCCACCAGCGTCGCGGTTGTCGCCTGGCCGAGCGCACCCGGCCCTGCCATTAGCAGCAGTGCGGCGACTGCCGGTGCTGCCAGCCACCCCATGGATCTCCACGCACTCCGGATTTCCAACATCTCTGAGCCCTCCCTGGAAAAGAAAATCTGCCCTCTCATCTGTCCTCGGCACGCCTGTGGCGCATCTCGTGAAGAGAGCAAACAATTGCCGGATCGCACTCTACGCCTCCTGAAAAAATATTGTCAAGTAGCCAGGCAGATCGCGGAATACTGCTGCCAGGCCATCTGTGTGTCCTGCTCCATCCGTGGCGGCCTGTTTGGGACTGCGACGAAAAACATTGTGAGAGTGATCAAATCGCGCCCCCAAAGGGTCTCAGAACGGCTCGTCCTTTTTGCACCGGCGGCAGGGCAAACGGCCTGCACGGAATATCGTTAACTTTGTACCCAAATCGCACCCCGGAACGTCTCCGTAGCCCGCTTTTGCGGTACCAAATCGCGCTTCAAAACGTCCCCCAAAGCGTCTCCCAAACGCCTTTTCACGACCGGAATTGCGCCGCCTCGGCGGCTTGCGCTGGGCGCGAGTGTGGCAGCATAGGGAGCGTGGCGCTTGAACCCATCGTCAACCAGCGGCTCTATCAGCAGGTCGCAGACAGCATTCGCAGACAGATTCAGAGCGGCTTCATGCCGCCCGGTTCGCGTCTTCCGTCAGAGAAGCTATTGGCGCAGCAACTGGGAGTCAGCCGCCCTACGGTGCGCGAAGCGATGATCGCGCTCGAGATCGCCGGGCTGGTGGAGATCCGCACCGGATCCGGCTCCTACGTGCGCCACCGCGACGCCATCGCGGTGCCCTCGGTCGACACCGGTCCCGGCCCCATCGAGCTGCTGAATGCGCGCATCCTCATCGAAGGCGAGATCGCCGCGGAAGCCGCGCAGCGCGCCACTGCGGAGGATCTGGTCGAGATCGCCGGCACCTTGCAGGAGATGGAGTCGATCATCGCGCGCGGCGAGCACAGCCGCAACGCGGATCAGAGCTTTCACGTGAGCATCGCGCGCGCCTCCGGCAACGATGTGCTGGCTTCGATCGTCGGCGAACTGTGGGCCGGCATGTTTTCGCCGCTCTTCCATCAGTTCAGCGAGCGCACGCGCCTGGTGCGCCGCCAGGACGCCGCGCTCAGCGAGCATCGCGCCATCTACGCCGCGCTGCGCACGCACGATGCGATCGGCGCACGCACCGCCATGCGCCACCACCTGATGCAGGTGCAGGCAGTGCTGGCCGATGCCGAGCTCTCCAAAGACTGAGCGACGCGGGAGCAAAAGGCGCCGCCGAATTCGGGTCGCGAAAACGGGACCTCCGGAGCACGTTTGGAGTGCGATCCGGGTACAAAGTTAACGATATCCCGTGCAGCCCGTTTGCCTGTTATGCGTGCAGAACGCGATGAGTGTGCCTAGGAATTGTGTCAGGTTGTCAGGCAGATAATGGTAAAGAGGCGATACTGGCTGCACTGCGATCCACGACACCCGATGCAACCTGACATCCCATTCCGTAGGGCCCCAATCCATAGGAACCGGTGAACCGAACGATGCCCTTACTGCACGAAGACCGACTCTTCCCTGCCGATCCGGAGGTTCGCCGGATTGCGCGACGGATTTTCTCTGAGATTGGCGGATTGCCCATCCTGAGCCCGCACGGGCACACCGATCCGCGCTGGTTTGCCGAGGACACGCCTTTTCCCGATCCGACCGCGCTGTTCCTTCTGCCCGACCACTACATACTGCGGATGCTTTACAGCCAGGGGATCGCGATGGAGACACTGCGCGAGGGCGCCGATCCGAAAAAGGCGCAGGAGGTCTGGCGGCTGTTCGCGGCACACTATCATCTCTTCCGCGGCACACCGACGCGGCTGTGGCTCGACTATGCCTTTCAGGAACTATTCGGGCTGGAAGTCCGGCTCAACAAGGAAAATGCCGATCTGTACTGGGAGACGATTTCGAAGAAACTCGCCGCAGAAGAGTTTCGGCCCCGCGCGCTATACGACCGCTTCCACATCGAGGTGCTTGCGACGACGGATAATGCGCTCGATGGTCTCGAGGCACACACTGCGATCTGTAACTCCGGGTGGAAGGGGCGCGTGATTCCGACCTTCCGTCCGGATGCGGTGGTCGATCCGGAGTTTGGAGGGTTCCGCAGCAACATTGCGAAGCTTGGCGAGCTTACCGGGAAGGATACGTCACGCTGGAGCGGTTATCTTTCCGCGCTGGTGGAGCGCCGGCAGTTTTTCAAGCAGCATGGCGCGACGGCTACGGATCACGGACACCCCTGCGCAACCACGACCAATCTTTCCAGAGCGGAGGCCGAGGCGCTTTTCCGGCGCGTGACGCTGCTCGATGAGCCGAGTCCGGCAGACGCCGAACTGTTCCGTGCGCAGATGTTGAGCGAAATGGCGCGCATGAGCGTAGAGGACGGGCTAGTGATGCAACTGCACGTCGGCAGCTTCCGCAACTACAACCCGGTACTGTTCACGAAGTGGGGGCGGGACCAGGGCGCGGATATTCCGATGCCAACGAACTACGTGACCGCACTACACCCTCTGCTGGCGCGGTACGGCAATGAACCTGGTTTTCAACTGATCCTGTTCACACTGGACGAATCGACTTTCAGCCGTGAGCTGGCGCCGCTGGCAGGGCATTACCCATCGGTGATTCTAGGACCACCGTGGTGGTTTCTCGACAGCCCGGAGGGGATGGTGCGCTTCCGGCAACACGTAACTGAGACAGCGGGTTTCTACAACACCGCTGGGTTCAATGACGACACGCGCGCGTTTCTTTCCATACCAGGAAGACACGATGTAGCGCGGCGCATGGATGCGAGCTATCTTGCGACGCTGGTGGCGGATCATCGGCTGGAGGAAGATGAGGCCATCGAGGTAGCACGGGATCTGACCGGGCTGCTGGTGCGGCGGGCTTACAAGCTGGGGTAATTCGCGCTGGCAGAAACAATTGTGTATTGCGACAGAGATTCGCGACAAACAATTCAGCCTACTTCGATAAGTGCATCGGCGATTACGCGCCAATCAAGAATCCATCCTTGATGAACATTTCCGTTCGTCATTACTTATCTTCGGATCGCTTCCGAATTGACCACTACGCTCGTTCTGAGGAGTGAAAAAAGCGAGCGTAAAACTGAAGGGGCTCGTTCCCGAGAGCCTCTGGGGCTGCGGTGAACGTGTCCCTTCGATTCGTTCCGCGAGTACGGAGTTTCGTGATTAGACTTGAGCGGTCCCACCGTCAACGAAAAGCTCGACGCCGTTGACGAAGCTGGAGTCGCTGGAGGCAAGGAAGAGGGCAACGGTTGCTATTTCATCCGGTCGTCCCATCTCGCCGCGTGGTATCTGGGATTTAAAGAACTCTATGGCGTCGGGGCCAAGAGGATCGAGGATCGGTGTGTCTATTGTGCCGGGGCTAAGAATGTTCACCCGGATTCTGCGTTCTTTGAGTTCCAACAGCCAGGTACGAGCGAAGGAGCGCACGGCCGCCTTGCTGGCGCTGTAGACGCCGAAGGCCGGAATTCCTTTGATACTGGCGATCGATCCGTTCAGGAAAATCGAGCCGTTGTCGTTGAAGAGCGGGAGTGCCTTCTGAACGGTGAAAAGAGTGCCGCGCACATTCAAATCGAAGGTCTTGTCGAAGTGCTCCTCCGTGACCTCTTCAAGCTTAACGAGCTCGCCCTGACCTGCACTCGCGAAGAGGATGTCGATCTTACCTTTCTCGCGTTTGACTGTCTCATAGAGACGGTCGAGATCCGCTAGATTGGACGCGTCGCCCTGCACGCCGGTTACGTTCTTGCCGATGAGTTTTACGGCCTCATCGAGCTTATCCTTGCGACGGCCTGTGATAAACACATACGCGCCCTCTTCAACAAAGAGCTTCGCTGTTGCGAGCGCCATGCCAGAAGTTGCCGCGGTGATAACGGCTACTTTTCCTTCAAGCTTTCCCATGATTGCCATCTCCTTCGGGTGTGATTTATGCGAGCGCCCGCTGCCGTATCGCTCCTAGCGGCAGGCTGTGCGTCAAGGGATGAACGGTGGCGCCACACTGGGCGTCCGCTCGCCTGGCCCTGAGAAGTAGATGATGTCGCTTAGGGAATGATTCATTAGTTCTGGAAATATAAACTATTGAACTACTTTCTTTCTGTGGTTACTCTTATGTTTATGCGGCCCCTCTTCCATCCTTCGATCGAAGACGTTACGGTTGAGGGGATTCTTCACGCCTTAGCAGACCCAACACGGGTGGCCATCTACGCAGACATCGTGTCGCAGGAGTGCTCGCAGAACTGTTCGACATTCTTGACTGTCAGCGACAAGACGATTCCTAAGTCCACGCTCTCTCAACACTTCAGAGCGCTGAGAGAGGCCGGGCTGGTCCGTGGGGAACGGCGGGGCGTTGAAGTGCATAACACTTCGCGGTGCGCGGAGATTGAGCAACGTTTTCCCGGGCTGATTCTGGCAATTGTCAATGCGCATGCCATTCAGTTGAAGGACGAGGCTGCAAAGAGACCTTCCAGGCGGGCAGCGAGGAATAAATAAGAAGATGCATAGTTCAGGGCGCAAACGAAGCTCTGGTTGATCGCGAAATTTTTCGAAGCCGAGGCCTTTTCTTATCCCGAAGGCTACTTCCGGTTTGCCAACGATCCACTCGGAGCTCGCCAGTTGGAATTGATGCCACGCTTCCATGAGTGATTCGACCGTGCCGGCGTCAATTGAGGCAATCAATTTTCGTGCTTTGGCGCATCCAACATGCAGTACGCTTTCGGGCGCGTCTGTTTGCAGGGCCAGATCGAAACCGCACGGACGTGCATGCCATGATGGGCGGTCCGCGACCGCCAGACGATGCATTGAGCGGCCCTGCTTACACGCTCAACGTTGCGGGCACTGCAGTTCTGCTCGAACTCGGCGCACGAGGTGTATGGCGAGCGACGGAAAGCAGCTTGCTCCCGTAGATACGGTGCTCGAAACCGATAGCCGCAACCCACCGGCCAAGCATCGCATTCTGGAGTTGTATGCCGAGCATGGGTTCAAGCTGCCCAACACGCCGACGATGGCTCTTCATCGCGGCCGCATCGATCTGCTTGAAGAGCATCTGCGCTGTAATCCAACCTGCTTCAACGAACCTTCACATACGAATAGATCTATCTGCCAGAACTTGGGTGTCACGATGAAGTGCTGGCGACACATGGAACACCGCTTTCGGCGGGACTTCGCTGCACATGTGCGCGGACTATGACGAGATCGAGATCGCACGGTGGCTGCTTGGCCGCGGCATGAACGTCGATGAGCAGGCGACAATCGACTCCGACGGGTTTGGAGGTCACACACCCCTCTTCGCGACCGTAGTGTCACAGCCAAATATCTGGATGAACCATCGTGGGCAGGATCCAGACGCCGCGTTCACGCGCGTGTTGCTCGACCACGGAGCAAATCCAAATGCGCGCGCTTCACTGCGCAAACAACTCCATCCCGGATACGGAATCGATGGGATGCACGTATATCGCAATGTAACCCCGATCCGCTGGGGTGAGCAGTTCCACTTCAGAAAGCTCGTCAACATCGCGGCAATACGCCTGATAGCCGAGCGCGGAGGACGGCCGTAGTTCCATGCAATGCTGGCGGTGGTGATCCAATTTGCGCTCGTCCGTGATTGCGCTTGTCGGTGATCGCGCTTGTCGGTGATCGCATTATCGCCAAGAGTCTCGGATCCGGAATCTGGCAGCCTGTCGGAGATTCCCATGCCGATGAGGCCGCAGGCGATGAGACGGCCCAAACCACGGTTGTGTGGCATGACGTTCCGCTTCAGGTAGGATAAGCTCGGATTGTTGTGCCGAAGGACAATCGGCGGTCTTTGCACTTCGTTTAAGCACGTCCGGGGTAACAGTGTGTGGCACTCGGCCGGTGATGACCGGACGCAGGCAGCTATTCTCTAAGTGCAGATGTCAGCGCGTGGTGACGTTATGCCGGCATCGGGCAGTCAGCACCGCAACTATCGCAGGACGAGCAACATCCATTCTGCCGCATGCAAATCCAACCACTATGTGCTAAACGGGCGTGGATCGGCAGATTGCCCAATCACAATCGCGTCAACCACTCGAAGGAGAATGGATTATGAGTCCGGTGTCAGGACACGGAATCAATGCAGCGAAGCAAGACCTGGTTTCCTCTACCGATCTCTCTAGCAATGCCAAAAGCACTTTAACCAAATTGGCGGCTTGGATAAGTGATCGCAATATCCCTTTTCTGGTCACCAGTATCGGTATGGTTGTTATGCTCCTTTGGGCTGGGTCTTATAAGATGACCGCTCCCGGAGCCGAAGGCATCATTCCACTGGTCTCTAATAGCCCGCTGACCTCGTGGCAGTTTAGATTGTTCGGCCCCTATAGAGGCTCCGATATGATCGGGCTCACCGAGATCACTGCCGCGATATTGATTCTCGCCGGCTATGTAAGGCCCAAGGCCGGTATCATCGGCGGGTGCATCACTACACTCATGTTCTTTACAACCAGCACCATGATCATAACTACCCCAGGCTCGATTATTGCTGTTCACGGGGTTAGATACATGAGGTACATGAGTTTTACTGGCCTGTTCCTTTTCAAAGATGTCATATCGCTCGGGGTATCTTTTTACCTGATCAGCTATTTCGGCAAAAAAGCTATTCTTGCTGAGAACAAACGATAAGAAGCACACAGACCGTGTGGAAAGTCCTACTCCGTTTCGTCTGATCAGTCCTTTCTCGCCTCCCCCAAGGCATTCGGCACCGCTTTCCGGTCCGAGCGGGAAAAAACCGTTGCCCTGCTGGAAGCGGGATTGCATGAGCGCAATCCGAATCTGCTCTGTATCCAGTGAGATCCGGCATTCGACTTCTTCCACTCCGATGAGCGCTACCGCGCCATCATCCAACGTATCGAGCTCCCTCCCGCATCTTGATGTGAGAGCGGAGCTTCTCTTCCCTCTCGCGCAGCCTCGGCGTGAGAAGCCGTCCTGGGAATTAAGATGGCAGGGCAAGCGTGCGGATGATTGACGCGTGCCATATTTGAGCGCCTGGAGATCGAAGCTCTTGAATCCGATGGTGGACTCCGAAGGAGTGACGAGAGCGGCCGAGTTGCGGCCGGAGCATTCACGCATCCGCTGGACGGTGTGCGCGATGCTGTTTGCCGCCACCTCGATCAACTACATGGACCGGCAGGTGCTGTCGATCCTGGCGCCGACCCTGCAGCACTCTATCGGATGGACGGAGCAGCAGTACGGCTACATCGTGGGCGCGTTTCAGCTTGCGTATGCGCTGGGCCTGATTGCCGCGGGCCGCATGGTGGACAAGCTGGGGACGCGCGTCGGCTACTCGATCGTGATGGGGCTGTGGAGCGCGGCGGCGATGGCGCACTCGTTGGTGCGCTCGGCGTTTGGCTTCGGCGTGGCGCGATTCTTCCTTGGACTCGGCGAGAGCGGAAATTTTCCCGCGGCGGTGAAGACGACTGCGGAGTGGTTTCCGCAAAAAGAACGTTCGCTGGCGACGGGGATCTTCAACTCCGGCGCGAATCTGGGCGCGATTCTGGCGCCGGCGACGATTCCGTGGATCACGCTGCACTACGGATGGCGGCCGGCGTTTCTGGCGACGGGAACATTCAGCTCGCTATGGATTGTCTGGTGGGCGTGGAAGTATCGCCGGCCGCAGGAGTCGCCGAAGATATCGGCTGCGGAGTTGCAGTGGATTGAAGATGGCGACAGCAAGCAGGCGAGTCAGCCTGCTGGTGTGGACGCGGCGAAGGTGCCCTGGGCGTCGCTCTTGCGCTATCGGCAGACGTGGGCGTTTGCGGTGGCGAAGTTCCTCACCGATCCTATCTGGTACTTCTATCTGTTCTGGATGCCGAAGTTTCTGGACCATCGCTTTCACATCGGGCTGGCGCACCTGGGGTTGCCGCTGATCGTGGTCTATAACATGTCGGCGGTGGGCAGCGTGGGTGGAGGCTATCTGCCGACGCTGCTTTCGAATGAGGGCGTGAAGATCCAGACGGCGCGGCTGCGCGCGATGCTGTTGTGCGCTGTACTGGTGGTGCCGGTTTTCTATGCAGGGCAGACACTGCATTCGTGGGTAGCAGTGATCCTGCTGGGCATTGCGACGGCCGCGCACCAGGGTTGGTCGGCAAACTTGTTCACCACTGTGTCGGATATGTTTCCCAAGCGCGCAGTTGGCGCGGTGGTGGGGCTGGGCAGTTCGGCGGGCTCTGCGGGCGGGGTGCTGTTCGCGGCGATGATCGGACGGATCTTGCAGGTGACAGGCAGCTATGCGGTGTTGTTCGCGATTGCGGCGAGTGCGTATCTGTTGGGATTACTGATTATGACGCGGCTGGCGCCGGGACTCAAACGCGTAGAACTTGCGCAGAAGTGAATCTTCAAGAGAACTGTAGGAGTGCGTCGTGAGTGATGTGAAAAGCGATACCAAGGGTTCCGCACTTTTTGATTTGAGCGGCAAGCTTGCCGTGGTGCTGGGCGGCACGACGGGGATCGGACGCGCGCTGAGCCTGGGACTGGCGGCAGCGGGCGCGGATGTTGTCGCCACGGGACGGCGCATGGAGCCGCTGGAGGAGACGGCGACGGCAATCGAGACGCTGGGGCGGCGGACTGTGCGGCAGGCGGCGGATGTGGGCGATCGCGCGAGCCTGATCGCACTGCGGGAGCGTGTGCTGCGAGAACTGGGACCGGTGAATTGCTGGTGAATTGTGCGGGGCGTATCCGGCGCGTGCCGACGCTGGAGATTGAAGAGAGCGAGTGGAACTCGATCGTCGATACGAATCTGACGGGCACGCTGCGCGGCTGCCAGGTCTTTGCGCCGCAGATGCTGGAGCGCGGCGCGGGACGGATCATCAACATCGCTTCGCTGAACAGCTTCGTGTCGTTTCACGAGGTGGCGTCGTATGCGGCGAGCAAGGCGGGGGTCGCGGCGCTGACGCGCTCGCTGGCCGTGGAGTGGTCGCGGCGCGGGGTGCTGGTGAATGCGATTGCTCCGGGAGTCTTTCGGACCGCGCTAAACCAAGAATTGCTGGACTCAACACCGCGCGGGCAGGAGCTGCTGATGCGCACGCCGCAGGGGCGGTTTGGCAAGGTCGAAGAGGTGGTGGGTGCGGCGGTGTTTCTGGCTTCGGAGGCTGCTTCGTATGTCACCGGAGTGGTCTTGCCGGTGGATGGCGGATTTCTGGCTTCGGGTGTGAATCAGTAGGACTGGCCGTCCAGGCCGAAGGCGCCTGCGGCGCGGTTTGAGCGGGCGGCTTCCGTTGGTCACCGGCCGTTCATTGTGCTCGACGCGTCCGAGATCGACAGGATTATCTCGCTCCTACAACGACTCCGTCTTCGTTCTAAGACGTTCGATTCTTTGTGAACATCCGCTGCCACAGCGGCGCACCCCACGTGGTGATGGCGAGGAGCGTTCCGAAGAGGATGACTACGTCGATGCTCTCGCGGCCTTGTTTCGACCAGTAGGCCATGGCGTCGAGATTGAGCCAGAGCGCGAACTCATCGAGCGTGAGTGCTGCGCCGACGCCGTAGCCGATGGAGAGAAGCCGGCTGAGGAAGATCGAGCCGGGCGTGGCTTTGGTGCCGACTTCGGCGAGGGTGGCGTGTCCGGTGATGAGCAGCAGCAGGATGCCCCAGACCAGATGATGGATGTGGCGGCCGCCCATCTCGACGTAGCCGAAGGGGCCAATGTGGTGCGTGATGGAGGCAACCAGCAGGCGCACCATGAGAAAGGTGAGGAAGAAGCTGACGGATGCCAGGAACAGCCGGCGATGCGGGCGATCCGGTATCTGCTGATGGATGAAGTGGCCGAGTTCAGTGAGGTGGAGCAGCAGCAGCAGGACGGCTGCGATGAGTAGAGCGAAGATCAACAAAATCCACGATCCGGCGATGTGGTGCATGGATCAGGATTATCCGGCGACGCCCACGCGGAAGCAATGGCTGTCTGGCGAGTATCTGCGTGGAGCGCCGTTCGGAGCGACGCCTGGGTTGCGCGTCACGCGAATCCAATAGACTGATTTGCATGGCAACGCCGCCTCTGCATCCGTGGGAAAAGATACCGCGCCAAAGGCCATCGCAAGGCCGAGCCAGACAATTCTGGCAGCGTGTTACCGAGGGCATGGAGCTGAACCAGCTCTGGTCGCAGTTCCGAAAGGATGCGCATTCCAGCTATCGGCTGTATTCGCAGGAGGTCGATCCCACGCGGATCGAAGGCGCGTCGCGCAGCCACCATTTTTGGGGGATGGCGAAGCAGTTCTTCTGGGCGATCGTCGAAAAGCTGACGCCGGCACGGCGTGTCCTGCTGCTGATTGCGTTGGTGCTTGATCCTCGTGCCTGGCGGTGAATGGACGTGGACCACCAGGACCCACGAAGTGAAGATCTTTGCTTTGGATTTTCACTTCTATGGCGGACTGCTGATGTTCGTTCTGCTGATATTAGAGGTCGCCGACCGCGTGGTGATGAAGCGGGATCTGCAGATCGCCAAAGAGATCCAGGCGTGGCTTCTGCCGGCGCAGCCACCGGATGTGCCTGGCCTCGAGATTGCATTTGCCACGCGCCCGGCAAACACGGTGGCCGGCGACTACTACGATGTCTTTGCGAGCTCTTCTGTTGACCCGGCGACGCCGCCGACATTCCTGATCGCGATTGCGGATGTGGCCGGCAAGAGCATCCCCGCGGCCATGCTGATGGCGACCTTCCAGGCCAGCCTGAAGACGCTGAGCAGCACGCACGGCCCGTTGACGGAGCTGGTGGCGAGAATGAACCGGTACGCATGCAGCAACAGTCAGCAAGGACGGCGGTTCACGACTGCATTCATCGCGGAGTACGAGCCGTCATCGCGTCGTCTGACCTACGTCAATGCAGGACACAACAACCCGATCGTGCGCCGCCGGTCGGGCGCGATCGAACGGCTCGAAGCAGGAGGCATACCGCTGGGCGTGATGGAAGACGCAGCGTACGAGTCAGGGGGATGCGCGCTGGAGCCAGGTGACTGGCTGGCGATCTTTACCGACGGCGTCGTCGAGGCGGAGAACACGCAGCAGCAGGAGTACGGAGAGATGCGGCTGATCGCGATGCTGCACTCCGGTGCGATGACGACGCCCGCCATACTGCTGAGCAACATTATGGCCGACCTGGACCGCTTCGCAGGAAATGCGCCGCAGCATGACGACGTGACGTGCGTGCTGATGCGGGCGGTCTGATGGCCAGCGCTCAGCCTTGTTCGAACATGCGGCGGATGCCGCGGATGGCCTGGCGGGTGCGCTCCTCATTTTCGATGAGAGAGAAGCGGACGTGGCCGTCGCCGTACTGGCCGAAGCCGATGCCGGGGCTGACGGCGGTCTTGGCATCGCGCAGCAGCTTCTTTGCGAACTCGAGTGAGCCGAGTGCGCGGTAGCGCTCCGGTATCTGCGCCCATACGAACATCGTGGCTTTAGGGCTTTCGACCGGCCAGCCGATGTGATTGAGGCCGCGGACGAGCGCATCGCGGCGCTTGCGATAGGTGTCGCAGATCTGGGCGACACACTCCTGCGGGCCTTCGAGCGCCTGGATGGAGGCAACCTGGATGGGGGTGAAGGTGCCGTAGTCGAAGTAGCTCTTGATGCGGGTGAGCGCGCCGACGAGATCGCGGTTGCCGACCATGAAGCCGACGCGCCAGCCGGGCATGTTGTAGCTCTTCGAGAGGGTGAAGAACTCTACGGCGATGTCTTTGGCGCCGGGAATCTCCATGACCGAGGGCGCACGGTAGCCGTCGAAGACGAGATCGGCGTAGGCGAAGTCGTGGAGGAGATAGATCTGCTCCGCGCGGCAGAAGGCGACGACGCGCTCGAAGAAGGCGCGATCGACGGTCTGCGCGGTGGGGTTTGCGGGGAAGTTGAGCAATAGCATCTTCGGCCGCGGATGCATGCTGGGCAGTTCGTGCTGCAGCCGGTCGAGAAAAGTGGCGGGATCGTTCATCTCGACCGAGATGACCTGCGCGCCGGCGATGGTGGGGCCGTAGATATGGATGGGATAGCTGGGGTTGGGGACGAGGATGGCGTCCTGGTCGTCGAGCGTGGCGAGGCAGAGATGCGCGATGCCTTCCTTGGAGCCGATGGTGACGATGGCCTCGGAGTTGGGATCGAGTTCGACGCCGTAGCGGCGCTGATACCAGTCGCAGATGGCCTTGCGCAGGCGCGGAATCCCCTTGGAGAGTGAATAGCGATGGGTGGAGTCGCGCGCGGCGGCCTCGATGAGTTTGGCGACGATGTGCGGCGGGGTGGCGCCGTCGGGATTGCCCATGCCGAAGTCGATGATGTCTTCGCCGCGGCGTCGCGCCTCGGCCTTCATCTCGCCAGTGGTGTTGAAGACGTACGGCGGCAACGAGGCAAGGCGGCGAAAGGCTTCCACTGAGTTCTCCTGGCCTCTATTGTGCCTGAGGGACTCGCCGTCCTGGCAATGGCGCCGGCGGCGCATTTTATGAGGGCCGCTTCCGCTGGTCGCTTGCCGTTGGCTTTATGACCTCGCTCACACTACACCTTGCGTTGGATAGCATCCGTTGCTGCGACGCGAGAGCATCTCCCCTTCGACAGGCTGAGGGCAAACTGCGGGTGCTTCGCTTCGCTCAGGGCGACACACGAGCTGGAGACTGGCTGGCTCGCCCGCTTGGGTCCATCTGCGCTTGAGCCCGTCTACGCTCGGCCTATTTACGCTTGGTAGACTTTCGATAGACCATCTAAGGCAACGCATGTCCACAACTCCGAGGCAGGCTCCTCCTCTTTTCAGTCCCGCACCTCCGCCGCGCGGACGCAACCTGACAGCGCTGTCGTTGCTGGCGCTGGCGGCGATCTGCGCCATTGCTCTGGCGTTGCAGATTTACCACTTCTGGCCGTTCATGACGGACGACGCGTACATCTCTCTGCGCTACAGCCAGCGATTGATCGAGGGGCACGGGCTGACCTGGAACGATCTGCCGCCCGCGGTGGAGGGCTACACCAACCTGCTGTGGGTGCTGATCTGCGCTGGACTTGGCGCGCTGGGTATGGACCTGGAGACGGCGGCGCATCTGCTGGGGATTGTGACGACGGTGGCTGGCATTGTGGCGGTGGCAGCACAGGTGTACCGCGACTATCCGGCAAAGCTGCGGTTTCTGTCGGCGCTGATCGCGTGCCTCGCTCTATCGCTGAGCGCGCCGGTTGCGGTGTGGTCGCTGGGCGGACTGGAGCAGCCGCTGTTGGCGGCGCTGCTGGCATGGGCCGCGTATTTCGGCATTCGCTGGGTCTCGACGGCCAAGGCGAACCCACGCGACGCCGACGTGATGGGCCTGCTGCTGGGTCTGGCCGTGTTGTCGCGCGCAGACGCGGCGCTGTTCACAGCGCTGTTCTATGCAGGCGCCGTACTGGCAGACGGCGTGCGTCCGCGAGCGTTGGTTGCACGGGCGCGTCTGCTGCCGATCCCGATCCTTTTTTTCGTGGGGCAGGAAGTTTTCCGGCATGCGTACTACGGCGCGTGGGTGCCGAACACGGCGTACGTGAAGGTGGCCTTCACGCTGCACCGGCTGTACACGGGGCTTCGGTATGAAGTGTATGGAGTGCGCTCGGAGTTTGTGTTCCTGGTGCTGGCGCTTATCGGTTGTGTTGCATTGTGGATTGCCGGCAAGCGGAAGCAGGTGATCTTTCTCGGGACGGTTTCCGTTGGCTGGCTACTCTATATCCTGATTATCGGTGGCGACATCTTCCCTTCGTACCGGCACTTCGTTCCGGCGATGGCGCTGATGGCCTTCCTGATCGCTGGCTGCGGATTGCTGACGCTGGGCGCGCCGTTCCGATTCTCGCGAGTGCGGGTGGCGCTCTTTCTGCTGCTGACGCTGCTGGTGTTGACCTCCGATCTCTTTTCCCCGATGGAGACATGGGAGCGCGAGGGCAAGGAAGTTGGAATTTTCCTGCACACGGCCTTTCGCGCAAAGCAGCCATTGCTCGTCTCGGATGCGGCGGGAGTCGTGCCGTATTTTGCGGACATGGCGGTCCTCGACCCGCTGGGCCTGAACGATTACCACATTGCGCGCCATCCGGTGGCGGATCGTGGACGAGGTTGGGTGGGACACGAACTGGGTGACGGGAAGTATGTGCTGGATCACAAGCCGGACCTGCTGCTGCTGGCAAACTTCCAGAGTGACGCGCTCTTCAATGCGGATAAGCAGTTGCTGGCCGATCCGCGCTTCGCCACGTACTACCAACTCATCCACATCGACGCAGGACCACCGAATCCGATTCGCGCGGGCATTTACATACGGCGCATCAACGGCAGGCTGGGCATTCAGAGTTCGGGGGACCAGGAAACGGTGCCGGCGTATCTGGCAACGATCGAAAATGCGAACTCGGTGCGGCTGATCGATGGACAGGCGCAACTGGTGATTGCGCCGCATGGTTCTGCGCAATTTTCGGCCATTCCTCTGGAGAGTGGGAGCTGGAGGAGCACACTGGATGGCGCGGGAGCGGCGCAGTTGACCGTGCACAGCTCACCGGCCGATGCAACATGCGCTACCTGTGTGCAGGCCGGCGCCCATAACCTGGCCGAGCTGACGGTTGAGAATTCGAGCGATCGGCCGGCGATCCTGGCAAATATCCGGCTCGATCGCAAATAGACGGAACTCTTTACTGTTTGGATAGAGACGCTAGCTGTTATGCGGAGCCGGACGGGACGTGGCCAGATGAGGTGCGCCGGGAATCATCTGCGCCTTCCGGCGCTGTCCTGCTGGAGTCTTCATCGTCGGACGGCGAGGTCTGGGTGGTGGTTTGGGTGAGGTAGTGCACGATGACGGAGATGCGGCGGTTCGATGGATCGAGCGGGTCACTGGGCACGCGGAGCTGGCGGTCGGCGAAGCCGCGCACCTGCGAGATCTGACCGCTGCGCAGGCCGGCGTGTTCCATGAGGCGGCGCGCTGCGTTCGCGCGATCTGCTGAGAGCTCCCAGTTGCCGTATCCGTTGATGTCGGCGTAGGCACGCGCATCGGTGTGGCCTTCGACCGAGATGAAATTGGGAACCTTGCCGAGCTGATTCGCCAACAACGCGAGCGTGGTGCGGCCGTTTTCATTCAGCGTGGCGCTGCCGGTTTCAAAGAAGGTGCCGTCACGCGATTCGATGAGCTCGATGCGCAGCCCTTCGGGCGTGATGGTGATCTCGATCTGCTGCTTGAGCTTGACCAGAGCGGGATTGCTGGTGACCTGCTGCTCCAGGCGCGCTTTCAGGTCGCGCAGATCGTTACGGGACAAGGCCAGGGCGTCGCCCGCGCCGGCACGATCGGTGCCGATGGTGGTCGTGCTGCCGCGCGGGTCGTTAAAGTAGCCGGCGATAGCCTTGCGCATGTGATCGCTCGAGTTCATGAGCCAGAGCACGATGAAGAGTGCCATCATGGCGGTGACAAAATCGGCGTAGGCGACCTTCCATGCGCCGCCATGATGCGCGACGTGGGCGGCGCGCTTGCGCACAACGATGATGGGGCGCGGCGGAGAGAGCGGCTGCGGCGTCATGCAGCCTTCCCTTCCCCACCGTCTGCCGGCGCGGCGGGCGCTCCGCCACCGCGGCAGACCTGATCCACTTCGGCAAAGCTGGGACGCACGTGCATCGGGATGGCGCGGCGGCCGATCTCAATGGCGATCTGCGGCGCGCTGCCTTTGATGGCGGCGAGCATGAGGACGCGCAGCATGTGGGTGAAGCAGCGCTCCTCGTCCGCCGCCTTCGACATCTTCGCGCCGATCGGACCGATGAGGCCATAGCAGAGCAGGATGCCGAGGAAGGTGCCGACGAGCGCCGCGGCGACCTTATGGCCGATCTCCGCGGGCGGGCCGCCGAGCGCGCCCATGGTGATGACGACGCCGAGCACCGCGGCGACGATGCCGAGGCCGGGCAGCGCGTCCGCAACCGTGTTCAGCGCGGAGATGGGCTGGCTGACGTCGTGGTGCTGCACCTCCATGTCCAGCTCCATCATCTGGTCGATGTCGAAGGCTTCGACGCCGCCGGTGATCATCATGCGCAGGGTGTCGCAGACGAAGTCGCGGGTGTGGTGGTCTTTGAGGAAGGCGGGAAATTCGGCAAAGAGCTTCGACTCCTGCGGGGTCTCGATGTCCTGCTCGATAGCGAGATTGCCTTCGCGGCGCGCTTTGGTGAGCACGCCGAACATCATGCGCAGCGATTCGAGGTAGCGCTCCTTGCCGTAGCGCGAAGCGCCGAAGACGCTGGCGATGCCGGAGGCTATGCCCTTGAGGATGTGGATGGGATTGGCAATGAGCAGCGTGCCGAGAGCGGCGCCGCCGATGATGAGCAACTCCGGCGGCTGCACCAGCACCAGCAGGTTGCCCTTTTCCATGAGGTAGCCACCCAGCACCGCGCCGAAGACGACAAGGATTCCGAGGATGGCGAACACGCGAGAGACACTCCGTTGGAAGGGATGGGCAGGCGCGGGGACAGCGCCGCCAAGATGTTTATCGGCAGGAGTGCCGGAAGTATGAGGCGTCAGGTGCGGGATGGGGAGGTAACCGTTTGGACGCCCGGGTGTTGCCTGGATGTGTACTCACGGTCGAGTAGCGACATGAGCGCGAGGGTGTGATATTCGCCATCGCGCAGGATGGCCTCGCGCATCACGCCGTCGTAGCGAAAGCCGTAACTCTCATAGACACGGCGGGCGCGGATGTTGGTTTCGAAGACGTCCAGCCAGAAGCGATGCGCGTGATGCTGCTGAAACGCGCGCGACATTGCGTATTCAAGCAGCGCCCTGCCGAATCCTTGGTGCGGTGTGCGGACTGCGATGCGTTTGAGGTGCATGGAATGATGTTCGGAGTGGATTCCCTGCAGGATGGCGAAGCCCTCGATAGTAGCCTCGTCGCCAGTAGCCTCGTCGCCGCGCACTTCTCCGCGAACGACGAAGTACTCGTTGTCCGTATCGGCCATTGCGCGAAGATGCTCCTCCGCGGGCCAGGCTCCTATGTAGTTGCGGTACTCGGGTATCTGCTCGATGGCGACGATGTGGGGAACGTCCTCGGGCAACGCTGCGCGGATGCTCATCCCGGCAGCATATCGCAGAGGGTAAATCAGAACCTGCCGCGCATGCGATTCAGTTGCTCCCGATCGCGACGCGACGGCTTGCCCTCGCGCAGGAGACCCTGCTGCATCGCGGCACGCCGCTCCTCGGCGAGCTTCTGGCGCAGCTCGCGGCTCTCGTCCGTCTCGTGATAGAGCGTCTGCGCCACGGCTGCGGGGCCGCGGATTTCGCTGAGCGCTCGCACCTCGATGTGAAAGTCGCCTGCTTCGGTGCGGATGTGGAGGCGGTCGCCAACGTGGAGCTCGCGGGATGGCTTCGCCTCGTGTCCGTTGGCCACGATGCGGCCCAGTTCACAGGCGCGGGCGGCGAGGGCGCGCGTCTTGAAGAAGCGCGCCGCCCAAAGCCATTTGTCGACACGGATGCCAGTGCGCAGATCGGCCATCGCTCTATTTTCGTACAGGCGCGGCGCATTCCAGGGGAGAAGAATGCGCGCGCGCGCGCCCGCAATTCAGGATGAGGGTTAAGCGACAACTCGACCGAGGAATCGGTCGATCGCCGCGGCAATCTCATCGACATGTGTTTCCAGAGCGAAGTGGCCGGTGTCGAGCAGAGTCACGGTGGCGTTGGGATTGTCACGACGGAAGGCCTCGGCACCGGGCGGTGTGAAGAATGGATCGTGCTTGCCCCAGATGGCGAGCGTGGGCGGCTTGCGCTCGCGGAAGTAGCGCTGGAACTCGGGATAGAGCGCGACGTTGGTGGCGTAGTTGCCGAAGAGATCGAGCTGAATCTCGGCATTGCCGGGCCGCGCGACCAGCGCCGCGTCAAGGGTGTAGGTCTCCGGCGCAACGCGAGCGGGATCGGGGACGCCTTGGGTGTACTGCCAGCGAATCGCTTCCAATGTTAGGAAGGCGCGCAGCGCGTCGCGATTCTCCTGCGTGGGCTGACGCCAGTATTTTTGCACCGGGTTCCACGCCTCCTCGCCCAGGCCTTCTTCATAGGCGTTGCCGTTCTGCGAGACGATGGCGGTGATGCGCTCCGGATGCGCAAGGGCAAGGCGGAGGCCGGTGGGCGCACCGTAATCGAAGACATAGATGGCGTAGCGCGTGAGGGCGAGCTTTTCGACGAAGGCGTTGATGGTCGTGGCCAGCGAGTCGAAGGTGTAGCGGTACTTCCGCTCCGCCGGCACTTCGGTGAAGCCGAAACCTGGAAGGTCGGGCGCGATCACGCGATAGCGCGATGCAAGGCGGGGCATGAGCTCGCGGAACATGAGCGAAGAGGTGGGAAAGCCGTGCAGAAGCAGCAACACCGGGGCATCGGCGGGACCGGCTTCACGGTAGAAGAGCTTCACGCCATCGACGTCTACGGAGTGGATGGTGGCAAAGTTTGCGGTGGGATTCGCAGCGGTGGATGTTGGCATGGAGGACTCCTTTTTGGACTGCTCGGTGGTTGGAGGACGAACCACGGATCGAACGGGTTCATCGTAATGCCTGCGTAACCTGTATTTATAGTTTATACCGGTTACATACTTGAGATGGAAGACTGCCTGCCAGAGATTCCTAAAAGAAAGAGAATTTCTGCGGAAAACTTCGGCGGCGTCTCTGGAGGTTCCATTTGACCGGGCCGGCCGCCGCTCTGCGCGCGCCCTTCGATCCGGATGTTGAACACGATCATGAAAGCGGTCTGGTGAATATGGGCAGGACGACGCGGGTGCAGCGGGAGGTGTGCGGAAATCGCTATAAGGCCGCGAAGTTCGGTCGGGAAAGCGGCCTTAGGCGGAGAACTGCCCGCAGCGGTGGTCGACCGGAATTGCGCTACTTCGCGGAGGACGCCACGCTGGCGGCGGCCGAGACCCCGGCTGCCTGATTCTGATCTGACACGACCTCGCCACCGCCGTTGATGGGGAGATAGACGGTGAACTCCGTGCCCTGGGGGCTGGACTGGAGTGCGATCTCGCCGCCGTGCTTGGATTCGACGATGCGGCGCGCGATGTCCAGGCCAAGGCCGGTGCCGCTGCCGACGGGCTTGGTGGTGAAGAAGGGCTCAAAGATATGCTTCTGATCCTCTTCGGTAATGCCCGATCCGTGATCGGCGAAACTGACGGCAATGCGGTCTCCGTCGCGCAGCGTGGTGATGGCGATCTCTCCGCCCTGCGGCGAGGCGTCGATGGCATTGTCGAGCAGGTTGGTCCACACCTGATTCAGTCCGGCGGCGGCATTCTCGAGCGGAGGCAGTTCGGAGGCGAAGTGCTTGCGCAGCACGATGCCTTTGTGACGCAGCTTGTGGCCGAGGATGATCAGGGTGCTGTGCAGGCTCTCATGCACGTTGAGAGAGGTGCCCACACCTTTCCCCTCGTAGGCGTATTTTTTGACGGCGACGACGAGATCGGTGACGCGGGCGATGCTGGATTCAATGGTGGAGACCAGCTGGATGTTCGAGATGACGGATTCGAGCCAGTTGAGCGTGTCGGAAAGATCCTGTCCCTCGAAGACCTTGCGCGTACATGCGAGCCGTTCAGGGTCCATACCCATATCGGCGAGTCCTGGAGCGATGCGCCATGCGTTTTCGACACCTGCCTGCTCCAGCCAATCTGCCAGAGCCTCTTCGCGGTCGGACTGTTCGAGTGAGCCCATCAGGACGCAGCAGTCAGGTCGCATCGCCTGCGTCTGTAGCCATCGCATGCAGTCCAACTGTTCCTGACTCTTGGGTTTATTGGTAAAGCGGAGACCGATCTCCTGCATCCGGGCAAGGTTTTCCCGAAGCTGCGAAGCCGCCCGCAGTGCGGCGGCGCCAGGATTGTTCAGCTCGTGCATCAGGCCAGCGGCGAGGGTGCCGAGGGAGGCCAGCTTTTCGCGATGGACCGCATTGACCTGATACGACTCCAGCCGCCGCGCCATATTGCCGAGGATGGCGGCGCGCACACGCGGGCAGGAGAACATCAACTGCCAGAAGGATTCCTCGTCGAAGCGGACCAGACGCGATGCGGATAGGGCGACAAGAGCGTAGGTTGACTGCACTCCCTTGAGCAGAGGCATTTCCCCGAAGGAGTCGCCAGCGGCATACGCAAAAACCTGGGGAGGCTCGCCCGCCTTCCCTTCCTTGTGAATCTCCAGATCGCCAAGGAGCACCACGTAAAAGCCATCGCAAGGGGAACCGGGGGGGACGACTTCCGCGCCAGGCTCTGCTTCGATCAGCTCAACAGTGCCCAGACATGCCAGGTTCTCCTGCTTCAGTTCGGCAAAAATTGGAACCTTGGACAACTCGGGGAAGAGTGTCTCCGAGGGAACGCGGTGGATGCGAAGGCTGGCTTGGTCACTGCTCATGCTGGTAGGAGGTGCGACTATTTCCTTTCCTTGCAATACTTAACGGGCTGCCATGTATTGATGGATGAACTGTACGGCAATGGACCCTTCGCCAACGGCCGAGGCACAGCGCTTGATGGAACCGTGGCGAACATCGCCGGCAACGAAGATCCCCGGCACGCTCGATTCCAACAGATATGGGTCACGCTGTAACTGCCACTGACGCGTGAACTGCTGGCACCGCTTCAGGTCATTGCCGCTCAAGACAAATCCTCGCTCATCCTTCAGCACGCTCGGGGGGAGCCAGTCGGTCTTCGGCGCCGCACCGATGAAGATGAAGAGCCCCATGGCATTCACGGTCTGCTCCCCATCGGGCCGGGCGATCCGCAATTGTTGAAGGTGGCCATCGCCCAACGCTTCGACAACCTTCGAACCGGTCCAAACCTCAATATTGGATTCACGAGCGATCTCATCGATCAAGTATTTCGACATGCTGCTTTCGAGGGATGCGGCGCGCACTAGGATGACAACGCGCCGCGCATATTGGCTGAAGGCCATGGCTGCCTGTCCAGCGGAGTTGGCGCCGCCGACCACGAAAATCTCCTCATCCTTACAGGAACGTGCCTCGGCGAGGGCGGCCCCGTAGTAGACACCGGCGCCCGTAAACTGTTCCACACCAGGGACATCCAGCCGCCGCCAATCGACGCCTGTGGCAATCAGACAGGTCTGGGCCGAGACCTCGCGGCCATCGCCCAGACAGACGAAGTGGTAGCCCTGGTCGGAGCGGAGTGAAGCGGCCCGCCCGGAAAGGAACTCGACATTGAAGCGGATCGCCTGCTGGTAGGCGCGCTGCGCCAGTTCCGCGCCGCTGAGACCGGTGGGAAAGCCGAGATAGTTTTCAATTCGGGAACTGGTACCCGCCTGCCCGCCGGGCGCTTCCTGCTCGATGACCAGCGTTTTCAGCCCTTCGCTCGCGCCATAGACACCGGCAGCCAGGCCGGCGAGGCCGGCACCCATCACCACCAGGTCGTAGACATCCTGGGAAGGCTGGGTGCGGAGGCCAATCCGTTCGGCGATCTGCATCTGCTCAGGCTGCTCGAGGAAGGTGCCGTCCCGAAAGAAGAGCACGGGCAGTTTGGCATTCTTGAGGCTGTTCTGGTCGAGCAGTTGCTGGGCCTCCGGCGAGCTCTCTACATCCAGCCAGACGTATGGAACGTAATTCCTGGTGAGGAACTGGCGCACATTGTGATCGCGCAGCGCGTAGCGGGCGCCCACGACCCGGAGGCCTTCAAAGGGGGCCTTGTGGGTCTGGCACCAGGTTTCGATCAGGTCATCGATAACCGGATACAGCTTCTCTTCCGGCGGATCCCAGGGCTTCGTGAGGTAGTAGTGGATGCGGGCCGCGTTGATGGCGCGGATGGCCGCCTCGGTGTCCGAGTAGGCGGTGAGCAGAGCGCGCTTCGCATCGGGAAAGATCTCGATGGAGCGTTCCAGCAGTTCGGTGCCGTTCATCCCGGGCATGCGCTGATCCGAGAGAAAGAGGGCTACGCTTTCCGAGCGCTGCTTCAATTGCCTGGCCAGGTCCAGCGCGGCCTGTCCCGAACTGGCGCGCAGGATGCGATAACTGGCAGCGTAGCGGCGACGCAGATCCTGAACAACCGCTTCTAACACACTGACATCATCATCGATTGCGAGAATGACTGGCTTGCTCATCGACTCCTCAAACGTTCTATACCGCTTTCACAGATGCTGTCCCCGCCGGCAGCGGAGAAGAGCAGCTTTTGTTAACGGAAAAGCTGTGTCTGGTTTGTCTCGGCGGCGCTCATCGTGTGAAATCGGTATTCCCCTCCCTTCGAGGAGGCGAAACCAGGCTGCCTCTTTAGTGTAGTGCCTCGATGGTGGAGTTGCAGCACGGTGTGCGATGCCCGTTGTAGAAGACGAGACAGGACCCGGATGAGTATAAGAGCGGCGTTGAAAACACGCGGGATGCAGCCAATGTCAAAGGTGTTTTGGTCCTGGATCACACTCCCGTAACACTATCGTGGGGTTGTCGCTCCTGGGTATATCGCTGATCTTTAGGGGGCAACATTGCAGCAAAAGGACGACCGGATGACCCGCTGAAGCAGGCAAAAAGGCGAGCGTCCAAAGAGCAGTGCACGAGCAGTATAGAGAAGATTTACCGAAATCTGCCGATAAGTCTTGGTGACAGCGCATTCGTTGTGGGAAGTTAAGAGACGAAACTCTTGTGGGGAGGCTACTGTCTCCGCGGAGTGGATACGGGAGTTGCGCACTCCGGTGTGTCGGCAAACGGGCTCCAGTAAAACGAGGCGCAATGAACAAGATCATTCTCGGTGACAATCAGGCGATCTTCCGCGCGGGCATCGCGAAGGTGCTGGCGAGCGAAGAGGACTTCCGCGTAGCCGCACAGTGTAGCGACATGGCGCGCATGGTGCTGGCCGTGGACACCTATCGTTCTTCGATTGTGGTCTTCGCATCCGCCCTTCGTCCGGACATGGTTGACTTCATGAACCGGGTCAAGACGGCCGGCAGCCGCGCGGTGGTCATCGCGGAAAACGGCGAGTCGGCGACCTCCTACACCGGCCAGGGCGTGCGCGGCGTGGTATACCGCAACACGACGGGCGCAGCGCTGGTGGATTGCGTCCATAAAGTGATCCATGGACTGACCTGCGTGCAGCGTCCCGCGGATGCCGCACACGCGGAAGACGAGGACTCGGTAGGCGCGCGGGTTCGTGACCGTCTGACGCCGAAAGAGATGAAGATCGTTGCCCTGATCGTGCAGGGCTGCAAGAACAAGGAGATCGCGCAGCGGCTCGGCACCACTGAGCAGGTGATCAAGAACTACCTGCGATCGGTCTACGACAAGACCGGGGTTTCCGACCGACTGGAACTGGCCCTCTTCACCATTCATCACCGCATCCTTGCCGCCGCGGCGGCCGAAGCGGTAAATGGATTGCAGCCGCCGGCGACGACGCCTGCCAACGGCGTCCAGACGGCCACCAGCACATTACAGATGCGCAGCGCATAGATCAAAAGCGCACAAAGCACCACTTCGGCCATTCAAACAGCCCTCCGCAAGGAGGGCTTCTATTTTTTGGCCTCGTCAATGTTTGAGGCCGAGATGACGTCCTTCCCTCCGCGGACGTGCCCCGGAAGCAGTTGGCCGCAAACTTTCCAAATCCGCGGCACTCAATGTTTCTCCTCGCCCGCTTGACACGACAGCGTCCAGACTGATATCAAACTTACAGGTTATATAACCTTTTGGTTTAATACATGACAAATGCGGACCTGAATGCTGTCTTTGGGGCTCTGGCGGATCCCACCCGGCGCGCGATTCTGGCCCGGTTGGCGTCGGGTGAGGTGACGGTCAACGAGCTAGCTGAACCCTTTGCGATGTCGCAGCCTGCAGTTTCAAAACACCTGAAGGTGCTGGAGCGTGCCGGGCTGATCGCACGCGGACGTGATGCACAGCGGCGCCCCTGCCGGTTGCAGCCGGAGCCGCTGAAGACCGTCGCTGACTGGATAGCGCACTACGAGCACTTCTGGACGGAGAGCTTCGATCGCCTGGACGAATACCTGAAGACGCTGAAGCCGAAGGAGCAACCGTGATCGAAAAAATACCAGAGGCATCAATCAGCCGCATGTCTGACGCAGACAGCGTTCGCAACGGAAAAGGAGGAACGATGGCAGCAGCGGCGATGGAGATTGGGCGTTCGAGACTGGTAGGCGATCGGGAGATTGCAATCACGCGCATTTTTGATGCGTCTCGCGACCTGGTCTTTGGAGCGTGGATCGATCCGAAGGCAATCGGCCAGTGGTGGGGGCCTCGCGGTTTCACCACGACCACACACTCGATGGAGGTGCAGGCAGGGGGAGTGTGGAAGTACACCATGCACGGTCCCGATGGCACGAACTATCCGAACGAGGTCCGGTATGAGGAGGTCGAGATACCGGAGCGGATCATCTATTCGACCGCTGGTGGCCAGGAGGACGACGATACGCACACCCATCGGGTGATCGTGGAGTTTCGCGACAAAGGCACCGGGACGGAAATCTCGATGCGGATGATCTTCCCCTCCGCGGCAGAGCGCGATCACGTGGTGAATGTGTACGGGGCAGTCCAGGGATTGAACGATACGACCGATCGGCTGAACGAGTACCTGCGGGATTTGAAGAACGCGGGCCAACCAGACAAACCAGCGTAACAGCGAGCCGTAAGTGCGAGTTTTAGAGAGGAGAGGATTATGGAAAAGCAAAGCGGCTACGCGCCGATTCACGGCCTGCAGATGTACTACGAGATTCATGGCGTTGCAAACTCCGCGCAGCCGCCGCTGGTGCTGCTGCACGGCGGCGGCGACACCATCCAGACTTCCTTTGGTCACATACTGCCGGTGCTGGCACGCGACCGGCAGGTGGTCGCCTTCGAACAACAGGGTTTCGGGCATACGGCGGACATCGCGGATCGTCCGTTCCGCTTCGAGCAGTCGGCGGATGACACCGCGGCACTGCTCAAGTATCTGCACATCGAGCAGGCCGATATCTTCGGCTTCAGCAATGGCGCCACGATTGCGCTGCATGCGGCGATCCGGCATCCGCAGGTTGTGCGCAAGCTGGTGATGGCGTCGGGATTCTTCCAGCAGGAGGGCAGCAGCTATCCGTGGTTCTGGGAGGGATTTGCTGGCGCGAAGCTGGAGCAGATGCCGACGGAGCTGCGGGAGGCATATCTCGGAGTCGCACCGCATCCGGAGAACCTGCAGAGTTTTTTTGACAAGTGCGTCGAACGCATGCGGCATTTTCCGGACATCGCCGCCGAGACAATACGCGGCATCACCGCTGCGGCGCTGGTCATCGTGGGCGACGCGGATGTGATGCGGCCCGAACACGGGGTTGAGTTGTTCCGGCTGCTTCCAAATGCGCGGCTCGCGGTGCTTCCGGGCACTGACCATATGGCGTTGATGAGGCGCACCACGTGGCTGGCGCCAATGGTCGACGAATTTCTGAACGTCGCGATGCCGAAGATGGAAAAGCCGGAAAAAGTATCGGCCTGAGATTCGTCCATTGTGCGAAGGCCCTCCGAGTGGAGGGCCTTTCTTTGAGCACACTCTACTGCTCTAGCGGAGTTTTTCTGCCACCGATTTTGCCTGGGTGAAGAGCAATAGATAATCCGCCCCGCCAGCCTTTGAATCGGTGCCGGACATATTGAAGCCGCCGAAGGGGTGCGCGCCGACCATGGCACCGGTGCTCTTGCGGTTGAAATAGAGATTGCCGACCTGGAAGGCGCGGCTGGCGTGGTCGAGCTTGCGGCGGTCTGCGGTGTAGACCGAGCCGGTGAGGCCGTACTCGGTGTTGTTGGCAACATCGAGCGCTTCTTCGTAGTCCTTCACGCGAATGACGGCGAGCACCGGACCGAAGATCTCTTCCTGCGCGATGCGCGCGGTGGGCGCGACATCCGCAATCACGGTGGGCTGGATGTAATAGCCGCCATCGTTGTCGATGCGCTTCCCGCCGGAGACGACGCGGCCTTCGCCCTTGCCGATCTCGATGTAGTTGAGGATGCGCTTCACTGCGGTCTCGTTCACGACCGGGCCCATGTAGACGTTTTCGACCGGGTCGCCGATCTTGATCTGCGCCACGCGCGCTTCGATGCGCTCAAGGAAGGCGTCGTAGACGGGATCTTCGACGATGGCACGTGAACAGGCGGAGCATTTCTGCCCGTTGAATCCGAAAGCGGATGCGACGACGCCTTCGACGGCGGCATCGATATCGGCGTCGGCGCTGACGATGATCGAGTCCTTGCCGCCCAACTCGAGAACGGTGCGCTTGATCCAGATCTGACCTTTCTGCGTTTTCGCGGCGCGCTCGTGAATTTCGAGGCCGACGGCTTTGGAGCCAGTGAAAGCGATGAAGCGCGTCTTCGGATGGTCGACGAGTGCGCGGCCGACGGCGGGACCGCCCTGACAGAGGTTCACGACGCCCGGCGGCATGCCGGCCTCTTCGAGTACATCCAGGAAGCGCGCAGCGATGGTGGGCGCATCGGTCGATGGCTTGAGAACGACGGTGTTGCCGCAGACGATGGCCGCAGCGGTCATGCCTGCCATGATGGCGAAGGGAAAGTTCCACGGCGGAATGACCGCGCCAACGCCAAGCGGCACGTAGAGGAGCTGGTTGCGCTCGCCGGGATACTGGATGGGCGGCGCAGCGTTCGAGAGGCGCAGCGCTTCGCGAGCGTAGAACTCCAGGAAGTCGATGGTCTCCGCCACGTCGGCGTCAGCTTCAGCCCAGTTCTTGCCGACCTCGTAGGTGAGCCAGGCGCAGAATTCGAATTTGCGATCGCGAATGATGGAGGCGGCACGCAACAGCAATGAAGTGCGCTGCTCCGGCGAGACGAACTGCCAGCTCTCAAAGGCCTTGAGCGCCGCGGCGATGGCCTGTTCGGCGTGCTCGGCACTCGCCTGCTGATGGATGCCCACCACCTGCGCCGGTCTTGCGGGATTGACCGAGCGGATCTTCTCTTTGGTTCGCAACCGCTCGCCGCCGATCACGAGCTCGTACTCGTGGCCCAGCATGGCGCCGACGCGTTCGAGCGCGGCCTTCATGGCGTGCTCGCTGGCGCTGGCCTTGAAGTCGACGAAGGGCTCATTGCGAAAGTCGCCGCTGGGAGCAAGCGGAAGGATGACGGTAGAGATCTCGGTGGTAGCCATAACTCTCTAGTTTACCGCTTTCACAAATACTGTGCGGTCATCCGCACTCATGCCGAGCAGCTTTTCTTAACGGAAAAGCTGCGTCAGCAGAAATTACAAGCCCCACATCTTTTGTGAAAACGGTTTAAGGCAGTTCGCCATCTGCTGGCAAGACAGACAAAAGGCAGGGTAAAAGCGTCCCATTCTTTTCGGTTCTCCTCTTGACAATCTAGAGGACGACGCTTGATCATTCCTCTTGATTAGCTAGAGGAGCCGAACGCACATGGCCAATAAATCGAGCGACCTGGTTCAGGGCACACTCGAGATGCTCATCCTGAAGACTCTTGCGCTCGATGCGATGCATGGTTACGGCATCGCCATCCGCATCGAGCAGATCAGCAGCGGCGTCTTCCGCGTGAATCCGGGATCGCTCTTCCCTGCTCTCAACCGTCTGGAGCGCGCGGGGCGCATCAAGGCGGAGTGGCGTGCGACGGAGAATAACCGCCGCGCCAAGTACTACCTGCTGACGGACAGCGGACGGAAAGCGCTCAAGGACGAGACGCGCGAATGGGGCCGCCAGATCGCGGCAATCGCCAGAATTCTGGAAGCCTGAGGGAGGATGCCGATGATGCTGCGACGATTTCTCGGCGGACTGAGGGCGCTCTTCGGCAGAGATCAACGAAACGCCGAGATGGACGAAGAGCTAAACGGCTATATGGAAGCGGCTGCCCAGGAGCGAATCCGCCGCGGCATGAACCATGCCGAAGCCATGCGCGCCGTGCGTGCAGAGATGGGCAGCACGGAGTCGGTAAAGCAGAAGGTGCGCGCGACGGGATGGGAGTCGGCGGCAGAGTTCCTGTGGCAGGACGTTCGCTACGGTATGCGCCAGTTGATCCGCAATCCTGGATTCTCCGCCGTTGCGCTGCTCACGCTGGCGCTGGGCATCGGCGCCAATACCGCAATCTTCACGCTGGTGCATGCGGTGATGCTGAAGCAGTTGCCGATTGCACATCCGCAGACGCTCTATCGCGTTGGCGAAGGGGAATACTACTGCTGCTCATGGGGAGGTCTGGAAGGCTCCTGGGGCACCTTCGACTACCCGTTCTACAAACACCTGAGCGATACCAATCCGTTTTTCGAACAGATCGCCGCTTTCTCCGGCAACACACCTACGTTCAACGTTCGTCGCGCGAACTCTCCGCAGGGCGCGCAGGCAACAAACGGCGAATACATTTCCGGCAACTACTTCGCTACGCTGGGCCTCCAGCCTGCCCTGGGCCGCCTGCTCACTCCTTCCGATGACACCGCAGGAGCGCCAGCCTCGGCTGTCCTGGGATACCACGCGTGGAAGCAAAACTACGGGGCCGACCCCTCCATCGTCGGCTCTACGATGCTGGTCAATGGGCTGCCGGTGACGGTGGTGGGCATCGCGCCTCAGGGCTTCTACGGCGATCGGTTCACGACGTACCCGCCCGCCTTGTGGATTCCGCTGAGCCAACAGCCTACTTTTGAGGGGTTGGGGCGGAAGTCTCTGCTGAATTCCTCGGGTGACGCGTGGCTTTATGTCATCGGCAGGCTTAAACCGGGCGCAAGCGCGGCGCAGGTGCAATCACAGCTCTCGATCGACCTGCAGCATTGGCTGCGCGCACAGGGCCGCACGGATGACGGCGATCAGAAGATCGCGAACCAACATATTCAGTTGACGGCCGGCGGCACGGGTATCTCTCCGTTCCGCAGCAACTCGAAGGACGGACTGTATCTTCTGTCGGCCGCGTCGTTCCTGGTGTTGCTCATCGCGTGCGCGAACCTGGCGAACCTGCTGCTGGCGCGCAGCGCGGCGCGAGAGCACCAGACGGCGCTTCGCTTGTCGCTCGGTGCGACCCGCTGGCGTTTGATACGCGCTGTGCTGACGGAAAGCGTGCTGCTTTCACTGATCGGCGGCGCAGCCGGACTGCTGCTCGCCTATGCGGGAACGCGGGCTATCGTTCTGATCGCCTTTCGCGGCGCAACATACATTCCTGTCGACGCCACGCCGTCTCTGCCGATTCTTGGCTTCGCACTCCTGCTTTCCATCGTCACGGGTGTGATGTTCGGTGTGGCTCCAGCATGGATCGGGACACATGCTGACCCATCGAAGGGTCTGCGCGGGAGCAGCCGGAGCAGCACGGCTCGTGGGTCGCGGCCGCAAAAGGTGCTGGTGATTGTGCAGGCCGCGCTCTCCATCGTGCTTCTGGCCGTTGCGGGATTGGTGACGCAGAGCCTGAGCAATTTGGAGAAGGCGGACCTGGGCTTCCAGACACAGGGCAGGCTCGTCGCAAATCTAAATTTCAAGGCTGCGGGATATAAACCCGAGCAGCTTGCGGCGCTCTACGACCAGTTGCAGGATCGACTGGAGAACATTCCAGGCGTGCGCAGCGCGAGTCTTTCCGAGAACAGTCCGCAGAACCTCTGCTGCATCAGCCTTGATATTTCGATAGGGGGACGTTCCGAGAGCTGGATTGGCAATGTCGACGTCAACTTTTCCCGAGTCAGCCCGCACTACTTTGAGACCATCGGTACGCCCGTGCTGCGTGGACGCCCATTCACACGGCAGGACACACAGGCGTCGCAGCATGTTGCCGTCGTGGATGAAGACTTTGCCCGCAGATTCTTTCCTGGCAAGGACGCGATCGGAGAGCACTTCGGGCTTTCCCTTCCGGGACATGGATACGACTACGAAATTGTCGGGGTGGTGAAGAACACGAGATACCGCAGTCCTGCGGCTCCGTCGCGGCCCATGTTCTTTGTGCCTTTCTCGCAAGTCACCCAGTTCGGGCCCTCGGGTTATCAACGACTGGAAACGGGAACGTTGTACGCGCAGTCCATTCAGCTTCGCGTAGCCGGCGCTCCGGAGAGCTACGAGAAATCGCTCCGCCAGGTTCTCGCCGGGATCAATCCCGATCTGTCTCTGGATAGCGTGAAGAGCTACAGCGAGCAGGTCGCGGTTCAGTTCAATCAGCAAAGGCTCATCGCGCGGCTTACCGGCTTCTTCAGCCTGCTTGCGCTGGTGCTGGCATCCGTTGGGCTATACGGCGTGACTGCGTACAACGTCACCCGCCGCACCGGCGAGATTGGCATCCGCATGGCTCTCGGCGCCAATCGAGGCAATGTCGTCAGCATGGTGCTGAGGGGAGCGCTCTCGCAGATTGGGATCGGCCTGGGCATCGGCATTCCACTCGCGCTGCTCTGCGGGCGCGCACTGGCGCATCAACTTTATGGGGTCAGCAGCTTCGACCCGCTTGTCCTTGGCGGAGCTGTTCTGGTTCTGAGTCTTTGCGCGCTGGTAGCGGGATTTCTTCCGGCGCGCCGTGCCGCCTCCGTGGAACCGATGGAAGCCCTGCGGATCGAATGAAGACACCAGCAAATCACCAGATTTCCCTGGCGTCGAGGCTGTATAACTGCTGCGATGGCATGGACACCGGGAACCCGTGTGGGCGACTACGAAATTGTAGGCACGCTCGGCTATGGCGGCATGGGCGAGGTGTATCGCGTCCGGCACGCGATCTCGGACCGCATCGAAGCGATGAAGCTGCTGCGCGCCGCTCCGGGCTCGGGGCTACAGGCGCAGGAGATGATGGATCGTTTCGTGCGCGAGATCCGTCTGCTGGCCACGCTGCATCATCCGAACATCGCCACGCTGCACACCGCGTTCCGCCATGAGCAGGAGCTGGTGATGGTGATGGAATGCGTGGAGGGCGAAGACCTGGGGCGGCGGCTTCCAGCCGGGCTGACGCTTGAAGAGTCGCTGCGCTACACGCGGCAGGTGCTGGAGGCTTTGCGCTACGCGCATGGCCGCGGGATCGTCCACCGCGATATCAAGCCTTCGAACATCATGATCACGCCGCAAGGCGAGGTGAAGCTGCTGGACTTCGGACTCGCTTTGGGAGGTCTGGCGCTGGGTGCACCCGAGCAGCGGCTCACGACGACAGGTGCGCTGGTGGGCTCCATGCACTACATCGCGCCCGAACACATCTCCGGGGAGCCGCACGATGCCCGATCGGATATCTACGCGGTCGGGGTCACGCTCTACGAGATGATCACCGGCCGGCTGCCGATCGAGGGCACAACCCATATCCAGGTGATCGCGGCCCACCTGCAGCATGCACCGGTGCCGCCGGATCAGATCCATCCGAAGATCCCGGCAGCACTTTCGGCAACAGTGATGCGCGCGCTGGCGAAAGATCCACGCGAGCGCTGGCAGACGGCGGAGTCCTTCCTGGCGGCTCTGGATGAAGACGGGCTGCGGAGCACGCCTGCGGGCGATGTTTCCCAGGTGAAGGTTGCACAGGCGCCCGCTTCAGGACAGCCACGCTCGGGTTCTCCGCAGCCGACTGCAGTGCGATCTACTGGCACGCACCGGCCGGAATCGCTGAGCGAGATCACGCGGCAACTGGCGGAACACGTAGGCCCGATCGCCGGGGTGCTGGTGCGTCGCGCCTCCAGCAGTTCGACGAATCTGCGGGAGATGTGCGATGCCCTGGCGCAGGAGATCGCATCGCCGGCGGCGCGGCAGAAGTTCCTGAGCGCGGTGCACAGCCATCTGCGGATCAGCGGCCAGTACTGATCGCCTGCTTGTCTTAACCCGGCCAGACTTAGCCCAACAGACGCATCGCTTTGGCCAGACTTGTGAAGAGCCGGTTGAAGGATGCGGTGAGCTCTGCGATCTCATCCTTGCCATGCACGGGTAGCTCTGCGCCTTCGAGTTGCCCGGTGCTGACTTGATTCGCGACGAGGGCGAGACGGCGCACGGGGCGGATGATGAGCAACACGAGGATCACGTTGGTGGCGACGATCAAAGCCGCGAAGACAAGCGTGAGCGAGAACATGAGCGAGTGAAAGGCCTTGTCTGCGATGTTGACCGGCACCGCGGTGGGCACGGAGACGATCTGCGCGCCGATGATCTCGTTGGGTTTCCAGCCGAAGCCGTGATCCGAACCGTACTTGCGGATCATCGACGCGGGGGCGGCTGAAGGATCGCTGTGGCACTGCAAACAGGTGGGCCGCGCGAAGATGGGATGCGCCAGATAGAGCGCTGTACCCGTCGGTGTTGCGCGCTCCGCTATCAGTTCAGAGTCACTGGGATTGTTTCGGAAGTGCTGGATGACGTCCGATTCCCAGTCCACCGCCTGGTCCTGCGGATTGGTGGGGTTCAGAGCGGGTTCGCGATAGGTGTATTCGGGAAATCGAGCGCGCAATTTGGCGAAGATTGTGGTGGCGCCGTAGGCCGGGACGATCTGCGGGAGAAACTCCTGCTCATACTTTGGATTGCCCATCAGGAGCGGCTTCAGCTCGTCCGAGGTATAACGGCGGACCGAACTGGCGCTCTCCATCATGAGTTCGGCCTGCTGCAAGACCTGGGCGCGGGCGTTCTGCTGAAGGAAGTTGTGGGCGACAAAGGCCACCACCAGGAGACCCAGCGCCGCCAGCGTCACGAGGATGAGGTCGAATTTGAACAGTAGTTTCATGGATGGCTTCGCGTTCAGACCAGGCGGTCGATGGTGAGCATGGTGCGGTCGTCGGCCTGGGGGACGCCGTCGCTGAAGCGATCTACTGCTGCAAAGATGGCGCCGATCGGATTTTCCCCAATCAGGTATTGCTCGAAGTGCTCGACTGTAAACTGCTCACCTGATGGATCTTCCGATTCGCTCAATCCATCGCTCAGCAGCACTATGCGCCCGCCGGGCGGGAGCGTGACCGGGATGGCATGGAAGCGTGCCTCGGGCAGCATGCCGACCGGCATGTCGCCGTCTTCGATCTCACTCACCCGGCCGTCGGCGTCGATCAGAAGCGGAGGAACATGGCCGCCGTTGACCAGCTCGGCTGAACCGTCTCGCCGGCAGCGGAGCGCGACCATGGTGACGTACTTGGTGCCGGAGACGCGAGCACAGAGGAATGCATGCACAGCACTGACAGCATCCACCAGTGAGGAACCGCTGTTGATCTGGGCGTACATCATGCCGTGGACGATGGAGGCGAGGAGTGCCGCCGACATTCCCTTGCCGGAGACATCGGCGACGATGGCGACGCAGCCGTCAACGATGCCGTTATTGTGGGTGCAGATGACGTCGTAGAAGTCGCCGCCGACATCGGCGCAAGGGAGCGTGCGGCCGCTCACCGCGAAGCCGGGCACGGCAGGCAGGGCGCCGGAGATAATGCGGTGCTGGATGGCAGCCGCGATCTCCATCTCCTTGCGCATCAGGGCCGCAGCCTGCTCGGCTTCGAGCATTCGCGCATTTTCCACCAGCGTCGCAGCCTCGGTCGCTATTGCACGCAGGATCTCCCGGCTGACCGAGCTGAGATTGCAAGATTGCAGGCGGCTGTCCAGATATAGCAGGCCAAGCAGGGTGCCGTTGCTGCGGCGGCGCAGCGGGATGGCGATGACGCTGCGCAGGTCGTGGGCGATGATGCTCTCGCGGCCGATGGCGGCGCCCTCGCCGGTCGCGTCGCCGAGGATGTAGTCAAGTCCGGAGTGCGCCGCGTCGCGCACGATGGAGCGGGAGATCTTCGAATCATCGAGCAGCGCGGAGCCGTTGCTGGCGCGGCCGATGCGAAGGCGCAGAGATGCGGCATCGTCGCCCAGGAAGACGAAGCCCCGTTCTGCGCAGGTGAGGCGCAGCGCGTACTCGATCATGGTGCTGAGCACATCGTCCAGCACCTGAGTGCCGTTGAAGCGCTGGGCCGCTTCCAGAAAGAGCGAAAGCTTTTCCAGATCGGATCCGCTGACCTGACTGGAGGCGCGCTCCAGCAGATCGCGTGCACCGGTCACCGTTTCGGGACGATGAGCAGTGATGTCTTCCATTGCCGGACCATCGAAAAAAAGGAGCGTAATGCCGGATTGCCCCAGGGTGATGCGGTCGCCGGAGCGGAGTCGCGCCCGCTCGAGGCGATCGCCGTTGCGCAGCGTGCCATGACGGCTGCCCAGGTCGCGTAAGTAGAGACCGTCCGGCTCCGATTCGATGGAGGCGTGGTGACGCGAGACCTGGGCATGGGTCATGCAGAGATCGCTCTCACCGCTGCGCCCTATGCTGAAGGGAAAGTGCAGCAACGGGTGGGTGCGCGTACCGTCGGCATCGGTAAGCAGCAGGCGCGGCTGAGAATCGTCTGTAGACATAGTGATGGGCGCAGCAGCAGACGTGGGCGCCACAGTGCGCACGAGAGGTGGCCGCAGTCTACATCAAGAACGAGGCGGATGTGCCGGAATCGTAGCGGAGTGCCTGCAGGCGGCGGGCATCGGGAACGCGTATCAAGGGCGTGCCGCCCGCAAGAAAGAAATCAGGCGGCTACACCGCTGGCCTGCCGGCGCTCGCGCTCGATGCCGCTCAGCGCATTCCAGAGCGACGCTGCTGTGGCCTCTGCCGCGTCAAGGGCCGCATCTGCGTGTTCCGGATGGGCGGCCAGTTCGGTTGCGATCGCATCACGCCAGACCTTTGCGTGGTACACATCGGCGACCTGATGCAGCGCGAAGTAGCGGGAGGTGGCCATATCGGCTCCGTAGTGCTGCTTCAGTCCCTCGGCCTTGGTGCGGGCGATGGCGGGCACGCGCGACTCGTAAGTGTAGAGCGAGGCAAGAGCCGATGCTGGGGCATCCTGCATGGCACTGCGGAAGTGGGCGATGAGCCCGGCGGTCTCCGGCTGGAGCGCGCGATCCCGCACGGCGGCGGAATCCGCACCCATGCCGGTGGCGAAATCCATCCACAGATCGCTGTGGGCGCGGCCCGCGGGCAGGCCTTCCTCGTCGGCAAGGTTCTCAAGCACGGTGCGGCGCAGCGGCGCGTCTTCCAGACGGGCGTGCAGCGCGCTCAGGTAGGTCGGAAACGCGGAGACATGGTGCCAGTACTCGGAGGCATACTCGCGCAGCTCGTCACGGGTGAGTTCGCCCCGGGACCAGGCCTGGTAGAAGGGATGCTGCAGCAGGTCGTAGCGGGCGATGCGGGCATCCAGTGCGGCGAAAAAGTCAGACATGGCAGCTCCTGTTTGGTTCAGCGGCTAGTAAGCGGATTGTAGCAAGCGCAGGGGTGGCTTCGTGAGGCGCCTCAGGCTCTCCATTTGTAAA
Source organism: uncultured Acidobacteriaceae bacterium (assembly GCA_963815025.1). Lineage (GTDB taxonomy): Bacteria > Acidobacteriota > Terriglobia > Terriglobales > Acidobacteriaceae > KBS-83. Next base: position 2,287,688 of record CAWFFD010000004.1, read on the forward strand.
AGTAGAAGGTCAGGCCGTGGGGGCCCGCAGTGATGCCGTGCATCCGCTGTGCGCCGCAGTACATCATCGATCCAGCGCCGACCTCATAGCTTTTCGTCTCCACAGTGATCACGCCCGAGCCCTCCGTGACCAGCATGATCTCCTCTTCAGGATGCTGATGCGGAGGGTGTGGCACCATCCCAGCCTTCAGGGCAAGACAGCCCACAGTCAATGCACGCAGCTGTTCGGTAGAGCCGTCGAAGTAGATACGCTGGTCGCCGTAGCTTTCGTGCGTCAGCTTTGCAGTGGCGGGGTCGATGACAAGACTCTGCAGATGAGCCTGCTGCGCAGAGGCGAAGCCAGCGATGAAGGGCAGCGCGGCCGTGGAGGCACCCAGAAATGCGCGTCGGTTCCACATGGACGTATGCTACAGGCAGTGGCCGGAGCCGTACGCGAATGCCGACGGAGGCCGCGAAAATATCCGGCTTCAGGAGACACAGCATGAGCGCAGCAACAGCCCCGGTCGCAGAGTCCAACGCAACACACACCGCACGTCTGGACCGCCTGGCTGCGGTCGCGATCGAAGTAGGCCTGGGGTTGGCGCGTGGGCAGGAGCTGCTGATCACGGCGTCTCTGGATGCTCTGCCGTTGGTGAGGCGCATTACCGAGCACGCCTACCGCGCTGGCGCCTCGCTGGTGACTACGTTTTACAGCGACGACGAGGCGACGCTGGCGCGGTTTCGATATGCGCCTGATGAGAGCTTCGACACGGTAGCCACCTGGCTGCAGGATGGCGTCGCCCAGGCCTTCCGCAACAACGCGGCCCGCATGGCGATTGCCGGCGCCAATCCTGCCCTGCTGGCGAAGGAAGACCCGGAGAAGGTGGGCCGGGCGAATCGCGCCTTCTCCAAGGCGAGCCGGCCGGCGATGGAGCTGATCACGCGCCACGCGATCAACTGGACTATCGTGGCGGCAGCCACACCGGCGTGGGCTGCGTCCGTCTTTCCCGGTGAGCCTCAAGATGTAGCGATCGCGAAGTTGTGGGACGCGATCTTTGCAGCGTCACGCGTAGATGCGCCGGATCCAGTGGCGGCCTGGCGGGCGCATGACGAGGGACTGCGGAAGCGCGCTGGCTTGTTGAACGATCGGCGCTACAGCACGCTACACTTCCGCGGGCCGGGGACCGATCTGCGCGTAGGGCTGGCCGATGACCACGTGTGGATGGGTGGCGGCACGACGGCGGGCAACGGACTGAAGTGCATTCCGAACATTCCCACGGAAGAGGTCTTCACCACGCCGCACTGCAAGCGCGCGGAAGGCCGGGTGACGAGCACAAAGCCGCTCTCCTATCAGGGCACGCTGATTGCGGGCATCCAGGTTCGCTTCGAGGGCGGGCGCGTGGTGGAGTCGCATGCGACCGAGGGTGAGGCGGTGCTGCGCAAGATGCTCGAAACCGACGAAGGCGCGAGCCAATTGGGCGAGGTGGCGCTGGTGCCGCACTCATCGCCGATTGCCAAGAGCGGGCTGCTCTTCTCAAACACCCTGTTCGATGAGAACGCCGCAAGCCATATCGCGCTGGGCCAGGCCTACAGCACATGTATCCGCGGCGGAGACACGATGGACGCAGCGGCGCTGGCGGAAAAAGGCGCGAATGACAGCCTGATTCATGTCGACTGGATGATTGGCTCGGGCGAGATTGACCTGGATGGCATCACGGCTGCGGGCGCGACGGAGCCTTTGATGCGCAAGGGTGAGTGGGTCTAGTTGCAACAGCGTTGTGGCGTGCACTTTTTCTGAGCGCATACCTCAGCGCAGCCCCAGACTGCTGATGCTGCCTTGATCTGCACCGGCCACAATCGGTAAGCCCGGGCTCTTGGCCGGGCTACTTCAGCCCCGAGGGACTTCATGCGATTTCGTTCCGCTCTGCTTGCAGGCACGCTGGTTTTGGCACTTACCACTGCGCGTGGCGACGACGCCTCCAAGATGGCCAAGGTGCATGAGTTCTTCCGCCTGGCAAAGCTCAATCAACTGAGCGCGCACGCCATGGATCAGGTGATGACGCAGATGAATTCCGGCGCGATGCAACAGATAGCCGGTAGCAAGCTCACGGAAGACGACCAGAAGCGACTCGATGAGTTCTCCGGCAAGGTCAGGCAACTGGTGAATCGCACCATGGGCTGGCAGGCGCTCGAACCCGAGTATGCGAAGCTCTATGCGGATGCCTACACCGAACAACAACTAGACGACCTGATTGCGTTCTACAAATCCCCGACCGGGCAGGTCATGGTGGAAAAGACACCGATGCTGATGAAGGAGTCCACCGCTATTGCTCAGCAAAGAATGCTCACGCTGATGCCCGAGTTCCAGAATCTGTTGAAGGAATACTCGCCGCCTTCACGAACCAGGCCGCAGCAATAGCCAGCTCCGCTTCTTTGCAATAGAAATATTCGGATATCAGGCTTAGGTGCCCGCGGCGATCTTTTCCGCCTGCTTCGACATCTTCGCTGTCCGCTCGATCTTGTCCCAATTGAAGGGGCGGCCGTCGATAGCGCGCTTGATGGTCTTGAAGAGCACGATGGAAAAGACCTGGCGATACGCGAAGCGCTGCAGCCAGATGTGGAAGAGCAGCCAGCCGTCGCCACGGTTCGCCGGGTGACTGCGTTCGAGCGAAAAGGCGAGCGCCGAAGTGACAAAGTCGATGATGAGGAAGGTGAGGAAGTAAGCCAGCAGTTTCTCAAAGCCAGCGGCGTTGGCGGTGTCCGGGTGGAAATGCCGATCGAGCAGATACTCGATGGTCCCGTAGACAAACATCAGGTCGATGAGGGGCGAGACCAGCGGCAGCAATATCTGGAAGATCAGTATGTTGGGGAGCGCGAAAAATCCCATCGCGCGGTTTTTGGTGAATGCCCGCTTGTGTTTGAAGACCGCCTGCAAGGTGCCGAAAGACCAGCGGAATCGCTGGCGCATGAGGCCCTTGGCATCGACAGGCGCTTCGGTAAAGGCCAGCGCCTGATCTTCGTAAATCACCTTATAACCCTGTTCGAGCAGGTTCATGGTGAGGTCGGCATCTTCGGCAACGGTGTTGATGGGATAACAGCCGCCATGGCGCACCGCATCCGTGCGCCACCCGCCAATGGCGCCGGGCACGACGGTGACGATATTGAAGAGATCCAGTGCACGACGCTCAAAGTTCTGGCTGGTGATGTACTCGAGCGCCTGCCAGCGCGTCCACAGGTTCACTCGATTGCCCACTTTGGCGTTGCCAGCCACTGCTCCCACCTTCGGATCCGCAAAGTGGCATATGAGCTTTGAAACGGCATCGCGCGCGATGACCGTGTCGGCGTCGATGCCGACGTAGTAGTCCTCGGTGAGGCGCCCCACGGCGTAGTTGAGAGCTTCCGCCTTGCCCGCATTGGATTTGCGCAGCACCTGCAGGCGCCCGCTCGCGATTTCGTCGCGATATGCCTCGCAGGCAACATCGTAGGTGCGGTCGCCCGAACCGTCGTCGATGACAATCGCGCGCAGGTTTTCGTAATCCGAGTTGAGCACCGAGCGGATCGTCCGCACGATGACCTTCTCCTCGTTGTATGCAGGAATGAGGATGGCGACAGAGGGGGCAAAGCCGCCTTCTACCTCCGGCACCCTGCGATGGCGCAGACGATCGAGGATGGCAAACAGACCGATGAGCACGAGCCGGGCGCTCATGAGCACATCGCCGATGAAGAAAAGCATCACGATGGTACGTCCGACGACAGCGAAGAGGGTGAATGCGACTGAATCGACGCGCGCCTGCCATCGCTGATTGGGCGAGAGCGGCGGCATGACCTCGGCCGTGGTCTTACCCATCAATTCGGACACCGGTACGATCTGGTAGCCGCGCGCGCGCAGCGTGTCGATGAGCAATGGCAGCGCAGCGACGGTTGCCGAACGGTCGCCGCCGCCATCGTGCAACAGAATGATCGAGCCGCGGAACTGCGGCTTCGTCTTCATGATGCGCAACTGTTCCATCACGGTCCAGGTGATTTCCTGGGGGCTCTTGCGCGGGTGTTCGTTCCAATCGTCGGTATCGATCTTGTCGCCGATGATGGTGTAGCCCATCTGCTGAATGCGATAGGCGGGCGCGGCCTGGTCGTTGGTATCGGGTTCCTGGTCAATGGAGTACGGCGGACGGAAGTACAACGGCTTGATACCGAGCTTGCTGGCGAAGAGACGCTCGGTCAGGTTGAGCTCGAGTTGCACCTGCCGTGCCGGAATCTCGCTGATATCCGGATGGGTATAGGTATGGTTGCCGATCTCGTGCCCCTCGCGTATGTAGCGGCGCAGCAAACCGACGTTGTCCTGTGCCTCTTCTCCGATCACCATGAACGCTGCCTTAACCTGTTTCGCCTTCAGGATGCTGAGGATCTTCGGCGTCCACGTTGGGTCGGGCCCGTCATCGAAGGTCAGCGCGACCTTATCCGGGTGGTAGCCGTAGTACTCAATGGTGTACGGCTGCGGGTAGATCCGCATATGCTCGTCAGTCGCGGTCTGATTCTCCGCATCCATGTCAACGGTGCGCGATCCAGGATGCGGCACACCGGTGATGCGCAGAATGTCGCCCTCGCCGTTCTCGTTCAGATCGTTGCCGGGCGGTATCTTTTCGAGCGTGGTCTGAATATTGGGTGTGCTTGGCTTGTCCCATATATTCCAGATCGATGGATCCTCCACGCCGAGTGCCCACAGCGCAAAGGTCTGTATGCCCATCTGACGCGCGGCGCGCATCTCGTTCATGGCGGTGACAGCATCGAGCAGCCACACCTGGTGGCGCACATGCTCGTCCTCATCATCGTAGGCGAAGTGCGGATTCAATTCATCGCCGGCAAATGACAGGTCAGATTCGGAGTCGCTCGCATCCTGCCATGCCTTCTGCACACTTCCATCTGCGAAGTCGATGACCTTGTCCGGGGTGTGGCCCCTGGTATCGGGCAGCGGGACAGTCCAGTCATAGGAATAGTTGCCAATGGCGCAGATGAGCCGCTGCTTCGGTACGATCTTGAGCACACGCTGCAGGTTGTTCTCAAACCAGTCCTCGGGCGCGATAGGTCCGGGGCCAGAAGTATTCTCGTGCAGGTCGTAATTCATCAGCACGATGCCGTCGGTGTGCGCCGCCTCGAAGGCCAGCATCTTGTTGTCCGCACTGGTGGGCGTGTTGACGTAGAGGCGCAGGTTCTTCTTCGAGAGATCTGCGTACAGTTCCGCCATCAGCGCCTGAAACCCGGCCTGCGCGTTATCCGGAATATCTTCGAAGTCAAGCGAGATACCGTGATAATTCGGATTGGCCGCCAAGAACTTATCCAATTGCCGGCGCATGTTTGCTCGCGCATTGGGATCGTTCAGCACGGTCCCGATCACCGGATCCCAGATGCCGGTGAGGATGTTGTAATTGCGAATCAGCGGAAATATTTCTGTGTCTTCATGCGCGTTTGTGATCGTCTGCTGGACTTTGTTGTCTGGATCGACGCCATGCACTACGCCCTTGTCGTCGACAACGCGATAGGTGTGCGCAGGCGCTAGCGAAACGGCTCCCAGCAGGTTGCCGCTGGCATCGTTGATGTTCAGCCAGACGGGGAAGAGCATATCGATCTGGTGAATGTGCTGCTTCAACGAAGAGTAACTGGCGGGGTTGTCATCCGTATAAAAGGTCGCCCGCAGACCCTCGCCGGCATTCAGGGGAACCTCGGAGGCCCTGCGGTTTGTCCTGCGGCGGGCGGCACGCAACGCGGCGCGGCGCGACTCCGCGCTCTGGCGATCCTTCACCGTCTTATAGTTTCGCTTTTGTTGTGGAAGCAGAAGATCGGGTAACTGTTCACGGTGAATGACACCTAGAAAGAAGGCCACCAGCAGAATCGTCGATGCGACCGCTGTCAGATCCAGGACTCGGCGCAGCCGTTTCCAACGCTTTCGTTCGGGATCGTAGAAGATCTGGCGGGTCATAAGTCGATTCAGCGGTCGAAAACAAGACTACAGTGCCAGGTGCACGCGGCCAACCGGCTTGCTCTCTCTTCGGGCAGGCTCTCTCTGTATGATGCCAACCAATGCGACGTTCTTACGTCACCCTCGCGATCGTGCTCCTTACCCTGGCATTGGGTGCCTGGCTGCGTCTGTGGTTTCTATGGCATTTCCCGCAGGTGAATGGCGACGGCCTTATCTATGGGGATATCGCCAAGAATTGGCTGCTCCACGGCATCTATGGACGCACGGTTTATGCGGCGGCGGCCGCAACGATACACCCGACGCTGATCCGTCTGCCCGGATATCCGCTGTTTCTGGCGGCCTGTTTTCGTGTCTTCGGTGTGGATCATTACGGCGCAGTGCTGTATCTGCAGGTCGTCATCGATCTGGTTTCGGCGCTGATCGTCGCATGGACGACACGAGCCATCGCGGGAGGCCGTGCTGGCATGTGGGCGTTGTCTCTGGCCGCATTATGTCCTTTCACCGCTAACTATGTGGCCGCACCCTTGAGCGAGACACTCTCGATCTTCTGCATCGCGGTGGCCTGCGCCGCTCTGGTGTGGCTGCAGATGCGTCCCGGATGGGCCCCATGTCTGCTGCTGGCTGTGGACTGGAGTTACGCAACCCTGTTGCGGCCGGATGGCGCGCTGCTGGCGATTGCGAGCTTTTTGGCCATCGTGGTGTTTGCGAATCGGAGTTTCGCCGGGCTTCCACCGCTGGGCCGGGCGCGTGCCTGGCGGCTGGCGCTGGGCGCTTGTCTGTTGTCGGTACTCCCCTTTGCATTCTGGACGGTGCGCAACTTCCGCACCTTCCACATCTTTGAACCGTTAGCTCCGCGTTACGCCACTGATCCCGGAGAGTCCACGGTGCCGGGATTCCAGCGCTGGATGAAGACCTGGATCGTCGACTTCGCCTCGACGTCTGACATCTACTGGAATGCGGAATCGGACCCCATGGAGGCGAATCTGCTTCCCGCCCGCGCCTTCGATTCGCCGGCGCAGCAGGAAGAGACGGCAGACATCTTTGCTGCCTATAACGAGAAGACCACGATCACTCCGGCCATCGACGCGCGCTTCAACGCGCTAGCAGCGGAGCGGGAACATACGCATCCACTGCGCAGCTATCTGGAACTTCCGCTGTTACGCGTGCTGGATATGTGGCTGCGACCACGCACCGAGATGCTGAATATCGAGTTGCGCTGGTGGCAGTACGATCGGCACAACGCGGAGACGGAGTTCGCAACCGGTTACGCGGTGCTGAACCTTGCCTACATCGTCCTGGCGGTAATTGGAGCGTGGCGCCTGCGGCGCAGACAGGCGATGCTGGTGCTTGCGATCGTCACTTACTGCGTGTTGCGCAGCCTGCTGCTGGCGACCATCGAGGCTCCGGAGGCCAGATACACCATCGAGGTCTTCCCGATGCTCTGTATCCTGGCGGGTGCATCCTGCGCCTCTCGAACACCGGCGAACAGGGTCGCGCCTACTTCCTGACGACGTTGTAGCCCTTGTCCTTCGGCTTGAACATATCCGCCGAGATTTTCGTGTTGTATTTGATGCCGGTGTAGGTTGCGGTGCGGTTGTCACCCGACGGCTGATAAAAGATCTGCTTCAAGCTGAGCGATCGTGTCGGGTCGATCCACACCGTGACATGCGAGAACATGTTAGCGACGCTCGGCTGCTTTGGTTTCAGATCCAGTTTGGCAGTCTGGGTGCCATCGATCGACTCCATACCCTGGCAGCTTACGGTCCAGTTGCTCTCGAGGTCCTTGCCACTGCCGCCGAAACCGAGCGTGAGGAAGCTTTCATACTGACCGCGGTTGGAACCTGCGCTGAAAAGTGTTTCCTGCTTGAGATCCGGCTGCAACAGCGTGAGTGTGCCGTCGGTATAGAACACAGTCTTTTCTGCAGGTTGGTTGATATATGCGGCCATAGCAGTGGCAGCACCGCGCCGCTCAAAGTAGATGGTGCCGCTCTGGATACTGTGATCGTCGACGACTGCCGTCAGCGAGTCCCACTTGAAATCTGCCTGCGTGCTCTGGAACTTCGCGGATGCCGCATCCATCTGCGCCAGCACCTTGGCGGCATCGCAATTCTGTGCCTGAGCCATGGGCAGAGCACATAGCATCGCCGTAGCGCATATCCATACGATTCGCTTCATCTCGTCCCTCTCGTCGCTGTTTTACCGGCGCGCCCAGACCTTATAGCTCTCCACCCTGCCGCTGGAGTCCTTCTGCGCCTGCCAGCGGTCAATCGAAACCGCGCCGGCTACAGGTGCGATGCTGGATTGGAGTTCCGCGCGCAGTTTGTCTGTGTCTGCGGTCTCGGGCACCTGGTCGGCGCCCACTTCGAAGGTGAACCTGCCATTCTGGCCTGCGTGCACCAGCACGCCGTGGCCGCGGGAGCTTGGCTCCTCCGGGCGGTCGTGGAAGTTGATGAACCGCGGCGAGACGAAGAGGAACAACAGGATCAGGGTCACCATGACGTCATAGTGGAAGCTGCCGCGTTGATAGGTCCAGAATAGATAGCTCTTCAGTGTCTTCATCTTGCGTTAGCTAACCCCGTTTCTCAATGACGGTGTCTCCGCCCATGTATGGCACCAGCGCCTCCGGCACCCGTATCGACCCATTGGACTGCTGATAGTTTTCCAGAATCGCCAGCCACGTACGTCCAATGGCGAGGCCGCTGCCATTCAGCGTATGGACGAACTCGGTCTTGTTCTTTCCCTGCGGGCGGAAGCGAATATTCGCGCGCCGCGCCTGAAAGCTCTCGAAGTTCGAGCAGGAAGATATCTCGCGATAGAGCCCCTGGCCCGGCAGCCAGACCTCCAGGTCATAGGTCTTGGATGCTGAAAAGCCCATGTCTCCAGCGCAAAGCAGCACGCGGCGATAGGGCAGCTTCAGCCGTTCCAGAATCGACTCCGCATCGCGTGTGAGCCTCTCGTGCTCCGCATCGGAGTCTTCCGGACGCGTGAACTTCACGAGTTCCACCTTCTGGAACTGATGCTGGCGGATAATGCCGCGTACGTCTTTGCCGTAAGAGCCTGCTTCGGAGCGAAAGCATGGCGTGTACGCGGTCAGCGACACGCTCAGCACCGCGTCGTCAAGGATTTCGTCTCGATAGAGGTTCGTCACGGGCACTTCGGCCGTAGGAATGAGCCAGTGGTCGTTCTCCCGGTACTCGCCTTTTTTGGCTGCCGCTACGGCCTGGTCGCCGCTGGCACAAAATAGATCGTCCGCAAACTTGGGCAACTGCCCGGTGCCGAACAGCGAGCGGCTATTCACCATCACCGGCGGCAGCACCTCGCGGTAACCGTGCTCGCGGGTGTGGATGTCGAGCATGAAATTGGCGAGCGCGCGTTCCAAGCGTGCTCCCTGGTCCCAGTAGACGGCAAAGCGCGCGCCGGAGAGTTTCGCAGCGCGTTCGAAATCGAGGATGCCGAGCGCCTCTCCCAGCTCCCAGTGCGGGCGCGGTTGGAAGTCGAAGTGCGGCTTCGTCCCCCACTGCTTCTGCTCCGCGTTGTCGTGCTCTGAGGTGCCCGCAGGCACGGAAGCATGCGGCAGGTTGGGGATGCTGGCGAGGATGCCGCGCAGTTGCTCGTCCGTGGCAGACGCAGACGCATCCAGCCCTTCCAGCTTTTCCTTGAGCTGGCGCGTCTCTTCCATCAATGCCGTCGCATCTTCCTTCGCGCGCTTTTTGCGGCCCACCTCTTCGCTGAGCGCGTTGCGTCGTGCCTTCAGGGTCTCGGCTTCCGTGATGCGCTCGCGCCGCTCGGCATCGAGCGCGGCAAAATTGCTCAGCAGAGCCGCGGGATCCTGCCCGCGGGCGCGCAACTTCTCTTCGACCAGCGCGAGGTTGGTCCTGACGAATTGCAGATCGTGCATACCTTCCCATGCTACCGGAAGTGGCTGAATTCATCGGCTGATAGCGCTTGGCGCCCTTCAAAGCGCCTCCTATGGTTCATAGGACCCGAAAAAACGGGATGCGCACCTCGACACGTGACGTTTCACTGGTTTTTGACTCTCGCGCGTTGACATCGGCAAATCGTGCAACTAGGGTGGCGGGCATCAGCGTTTTGCTGCGCTCACTTGCACCGAGGGGCTCGGCAAGACCTGACCCAATCTTCAACAGACAGGAGCCTCCCCCGATGCTTCCCCTGACACTTCCCCTGACACTTCCCTTGATACTTCGTAGATATTGCCTGTGTATCGCCATCACCGTGGCCACCGTTGCTGGTGCAAGCGCGCAGGTACCGGCCTCCGCAAACACACCGCCGCCCGCGCAGATCCAGAAACAAACCCCGGCCGGCATCGACAAGCTGCAGAGCTGGTATACGCAGTCGACTGGTCTTTACCAGACCACCGGCTGGTGGAACTCCGCGAATGCGCTGACCATGCTGGCCGACTATTCGCTCGTGGCCCACAGCATCAGTTACAACACGGTCTTCTCCAACAGCTTTCAGCAAGCGCAGAAGACGTCCAGCGGATTCCTGAACAACTATTATGACGACGAGGGCTGGTGGGCGCTGGCCTGGATCGCCGCCTACGACCTGACCCACACGCAGCAGTATCTCGATATGGCATCGTCGATCTTCACCGACATGAGCGGTGGCTGGGATACGACCTGCGGCGGCGGCATCTGGTGGAGCAAGGACAAGACCTACAAGAACGCGATTGCGAACGAGCTCTTCCTCTCCGTCGCGGCGCACCTGGCCAACCGGGTTGCGCCCAGCGCGCGCTCGAGCTATCTCGCCTGGGCCAACAAGGAGTGGGCGTGGTTTCAGCAATCCGGCATGATCAACAGCAAGAATCTGATCAATGACGGACTCGATCTCTCTACCTGCAAGAACAACGGGCAGAACACCTGGACCTACAACCAGGGTGTGATTCTGGGTGGACTGGTAGAACTGAACCAGGCGCAAAGGTCACCGCAACTCCTCGCGACGGCGCAGACCATCGCGAACGCGGCCATCACCCATCTGAGCGACGCCAACGGAGTGCTGCACGACACCTGCGAGCCGAACTGCGGCGCCGATGGCGTGCAGTTCAAGGGCATCTTCCTGCGCAATCTGATGGCGCTGAGCTTTGCCGTGCCGAGCCCACAATATGGCACCTTTGCAGTGACAAATGCTGAAAGCATCTGGAACCATTCGCGCGATGCCAGCAATGCCTTTGGCCAGGTGTGGTCCGGGCCGTTCGACGCGGAGAATGCAGGCAGCCAGAGCTCGGCGCTGGACGCATTTGTCGCCGCATACGCAAGCACTTTGCCCCAGAAACACTAGCCTGGGCCGCTGAAAATGGGGCGGCAGCATTCCCAGAGCACCACCCGTCGCCCCAAATCCTCATACAAGCTGGCTTTTTGCGATACTGGAAGACGCCTATGGAAATGCGCCGGCGCCTTTGTTCGCTCACCCTCGCCTCTCTGCTCGTTGCCCTTCCCGCCATTCCCGCCAGAGCCTCCGCGTACGACGGCAAACCGAAGCTGGTGGTGCTGGTGGTGATCGACCAGTTCCGCGAGGACTATCTGGAGCGATATCGAGCTGATTTGAAGGCGCCTCATGGCTTCCGGCTCTTCCTGGATCACGGCGCGTACTTTCCCGACTGCTACTACGACTACGCAAATACCAAGACGGCGCCCGGACACGCAACGCTCGGCACCGGCGCCTATACAGATGGGCACGGCATCAACTCGAACGAGTGGTGGGACCTGAGCCGCAATACCAAGCGCCCCGTGACCGCCGTTGAGGACGACCGGTACAAGGTGGTGGGTCTGCTGAATGCGCGCGAAGGCGCTGAGGGGGCTTCGCCGCGCAATGAGCGCGGCTCGACACTGGGCGACGAGTTGCGGCTGGCGACGGTCGGCCAGTCCAAGGTCTTCGGCATCTCGCTCAAGGACCGTGCAGCGATCATGCCCGTTGGGCACTCGGCCAATGCCGCCTACTGGGTCGATCCGAAGAGCGGCGCCTTCGTTACCTCGAGCTACTATCAGAACGCCCTGCCCGACTGGGCTACCACTTTCAACGCCAGTCCGCGGGCACAGCAGGCGTTGGACGAAGCCCATGGCGATCCGCAAAAGAGTTTCTTCGACCAGGTGGATGTCTCGCCTGCCGGGAATGATTACGAGCTCGACTTTGCTCGCGCTCTCATTACGGGCGAACAACTCGGGCACCATCCGACAACGGACATGCTGACCATCTCGTTGTCCGCAAACGACGGCCTCGGCCATCGCGTCGGTCCCGATGCGCCGGAGATGCGCACCATGACGGAGCAGCTCGATCAGGAACTCGACGGCTTCTTCACCTGGCTTGACCAGAACGTGGACGGCGGACTGGCTAACGTGTGGATCGCGCTCTCCGCCGATCACGGCGTTGCCTCCACGCCGGAGCAGGCGGCGTCGCTCGGCATGGACTCGGCGACGTGGGATATTCCGAAGCTTCTCGCCGGTCTCAACGACGCAATGAACGGCAAGTTCTCCCCAGGCGAAAAGATCGATTACCTGCTAACGAAGCAGGAGCTGCCCTACATTCAGCTCAACCAGCCAGCCTTTGAGCGCGCCGGCATCAACGAGCAAGAGGCGGAGGATGCGATCGTCGCGGCGCTCCCCGCGGTGGTAGCCACTCTGCCGGCTCAGCCGCCCATCCATGCGCCGATGGGGACGCCGCCACCGATCGTCGAGGCCGCGCCAACCAAACCTGTTGCGCACACGCGCCAGGCGCGCACAGCGGCGGAGCGTAAGGCAGAACACCAGGCGGAACACCAGAAGCAAGAGGAAGCTGAGGAACCGCCGCCCCCCCCAGCCACGCCGCAGCCGCTGCAGCCGCCGTCGAGCAAGGTTGCGCCGCATCCCGCGCTGGTAGAGGTCTACACCCGTGTGCAGCTCGCCGCCGGCTCGTTGCCACCGGATGAGTTTGGCGAGCTCATTGCGCATAGCTACAGCCCCAATGGCGGCTGGTACGTCATGCTGATTCCCCCGGCGTACCAGATGAAAGGCAATGCCGCAGGTACGGGCGCAACCCACTTCAGCGCCTGGTCCTACGACCGCCACGTGCCGCTTGGCTTCTACGGCGCGCCCTTTCAGCCAGGCATCTACTACGAGCGCGTGGCCCCAGTCGATTTCGCGGTAACCTTCGCCGCGCTGCTGGGCCTGAACCAACCCTCCGCCGCCATCGGACATGTGCTGACGGAGGCGCTGAAGCCGGTTCCCGCCAGCCCGGACACCGCGCTGACCCCGAAGACCACCCACCGCGCTCGGCATAGTGCCAAGAGCGCCGCAGGGCCAGACGCGCAGGGAGGCGTCACCCCCGAGTGAAGCCCGACATGCGAGTGCAGCTCTGCGGCATTGAATTGCGAAACCCGATCATCGCCGCCTCCGGCACCTTCGGTTACGGCATCGAGTTTGAAGAGATCCTGTCCCTGGACAAGATCGGCGGCTTCGTCACCAAAGGACTGTCGCGCGAGCCGATGTCCGGCAATGACGCGCCGCGCATTATTGAAACCGCATCCGGCATGATCAACGCCATCGGGTTGCAGAACATGGGCGTCACGGCCTTTATTGCCGAGAAGCTGCCGGCGCTGCGCCGCTACAAGGACACGGCCTGCTTTGCGAACGTTTTCGGCTACACCGTGGATGACTATCTCGCGGTGGTCGAGCAGCTCAACGCCGCCGAAGGTGTCGCGGCTTATGAACTGAATGCTTCGTGTCCGAACACTCAGCATGGCGGGCTCACCTTCGGAGCGGATCCGCCGCAACTGGCGGAGCTGGTGGTGCGTACCAAGCGGCTGGCCACGCGCCCGGTGATCGTAAAGCTATCCCCGAACGTCACCTCCATCGGACAGATGGCGCGCGTCGCCGAAGCAGCAGGTGCGGATGCGATTTCGCTGGTGAACACCTTCGTCTCTCTCGCCATCGACGTGAAGACACGACGGCCCCGCATCGCGAATGTGACCGGAGGGCTCTCCGGACCGGCGATCAAGCCAATTGCGGTGCGCATGGTGTGGGAGGCGGCCAAGGCAGTCAAGATCCCGATCATCGGGATGGGCGGAATCTCGGTTCCTGAGGATGCGGTCGAGTTTCTGCTGGCGGGAGCCACGGCCGTTGAGGTCGGCACTGCCTCCTACGCCGACCCGCGCGCGGTAGAACGGTTGGCCAAGGGACTCGAGGCCTGGTGCAACGGAAACCATGTGCAGCGGGTCAGCGAACTGACAGGCGGGCTGCGGCTGGATCCGCCGAAATAATTTCTGCCTGGGGAAAATAGAAACAGGCCAACCTGAAGGCTGGCCTGTTTTTTCATCTTAGCGATTGAGAATGGCGACGCGAGATCAGGCGACGCGCGAGTCGCTGTCGTCCAGCGAGCGTCCATGCAGGGAGCGCGCCTGATTCAAGGCCACGCCGGTAAGAAACACCGGAGCGGGGGTGGCGATGGCCACCAGCACCCAGCATAGGAACGAGAGCAGTAAGCCGACGACCGCAGCCGCCTGCAAGCTGAGCACAATGGGTATCTCCCACAGATGCAGGCTGACGAGAGCCCAATGCTGCAGCGGTTGGATGTGATGAATGATCGCGAGCGCGAGCACAAAAGCGGCGGTGGAGACAGTCGTCATGCCGATCAGGACAACGTCAATGGTCCGATGCAGGTGTTGACGGCTGTGGCAGTAGGCGCACTCCTTGAAATGCTCTTCGTAGTCGCCACGCATGGCCGCGGTGATACCGGAGATGTCGTAGCGCCAACTGGACAGGATGTCGCCAACCACTGGATCGACACAGCCATCCTGGCGCGTATAGCGTGGTGATGCGAGAGCGCCGCTGTCAACCACTTTCACGCGTCCCTGATTTCCTGAAGTCATTTTCGTTAACCCTATGATAATGATTCGATGCAGTCCAAAACCAGTGGATTCCCTATTTGGTAACCTCAGCGGTACTCAATTTCCTGTCATACGCTGCATAACTCCAGCAGCAGGAACAGGATAGCACCTTAAAACGAGATTGGGGCCAATGGCCGGTCCTGTTCGGCCAGCAGTAGCTTATTCGCCAGCAGGCTCATCCGGTCGCGGAGGGCCCGTTCGGCGCTCACACGCGCCAGGGCTGGCAAGTTATTGCTCTCCGAGAGGTGCGCCAGAATGACATACGCAGCCTGCCCGTCGTAGTTCCGCTCCAGAAAGTCGGCGGCGGCCTCATTGGAGAGATGTCCCACCCGAGACATGACACGTTGTTTGACGCTCCACGGATAGGGCCCGTCGCGCAGCATCTCGGTGTCGTGGTTCGATTCGAGCATCAGGAGATCGCAGCGGCGCAGGGCCTGCCGCGCATTGGCGGGCATGTACCCTAGGTCCGTGGCAAAACCGATGCGTACACCCTCTCCCTCGAAGACAAAGCCGACCGGATCTGCGGCATCGTGCGGGATGGTAAAAGGTTGGACGTCAATATCGCCGACAACGAAGCGCCTTCCTGCCTCGAAATACGCCACAGAAGGGATAGCCGCGGGGTCGCGTTCCACGGAAGGCGCTTCACAGAGTTCGGTTTCCCTTGGTTCGGTTTCCCTTGGTTCGGTCTCCTCGGCGGCGTCAACAGCGATACTTGTGCGCGAACTCTCCCCGTTCGTAGCAGCAGCGCCCTGCTGGCGCTGGCGCAGCCACTCGGCATAGGTTGTGCGCTTAGCCGGACGCACCCAGTGTACCCAGGCGCGGTGCGTCATCTCGGTGAAATAAACCGGGATTCCCAGCTTCCGCGCAAGCACGGCGACGCCTTGCACGTGGTCCTGGTGCTCATGCGTGATGAGGATGGCGTCGAGCGTGCGCGGATCCTCGCCCGCAGTATGCATGCGCCTCAGAATCTCGCGGCAGGAGAGTCCTGCGTCCACCAGGATGCGGGTGCGGCGGGTGGCGATGAGGGTGCTGTTGCCCTTTGACCCGCTCGCCAGCACCGTCATGCGCATCATGCAAAAAGCATACGCCGAACCCAGGAGAAAACCGGAGGAAAACCGCACAAAAGCCGGTAGCAAGCCGACTCGCTTCAGTGCCTATTGCCCGAAGGCTCCGGAGTGCGGCTGGCGGCGCTGCCAGTCACGAAGTTTGGCGTGGGCTTCCGTGCGCTGTTCCGGGAAGCGCTCGGCCTGGAGCTGCCAATAGACCACGGCCTCAAGCTCGCGGGCGCGCAGGTATGGCAGAAGCTCATCCCAGGTCGGCGCGCCAGGGTAGGAAGCCAGGGCCGCCTCGATGCCCTCGGGTGCAGTCCGCACCAGGCAGGCCACGTCCCACGCGGTTGGGCCACCGCAGGCATCCTCGAAGTCGGTCCAAAGCCAGCCCTTGGCGGTTTTCAGCAGGTTCTTGCGGTGAGCGTCGCCATGGATCGGCTGAATCGCACGGCCGCCATAACGCAGGGTCTCGGCCAGACGCCAATGAGTTTCGCGCAACTGGATCAGCTCGCCGCCGGATAGCGCGCGCCGTCCCTCAAGAAACTTCAGCCAGCGCGTGATCTCGTTGAAGATTTCGAGCAGCGGCAGCTCAGCACCGGCTTCTGAGGAGCGATATCCGCGTAGAGTTTCGTGCAGATCGCGCAGCATGGCTCCCGCCTCGGCGGTGGGGATGGTGGCGTCCCGGTCGTGCTCCACCCACTGCCAGAAACTCATGGTGTAGCCGTCGTACTGATGTGGTCCAGGCGGCAGCAGATCGCTGGGCGGCACCACCGGCATGCCCTGCTGATGGAGAAACGCGGCCACGGAGACATCGCGCCCCAGCCACGCACTGACCGGACGGCGCAACAGCGCGCTCGTGGTGGCAACACGCGCCAGCAGAGGCGCAGGTTTGAGATGGACCAGCAGATTCGAGCCATCGGCAACCACTTCGGCGTTGCTGACAGTGATGCCATGCGCCTGCGCCACCTGCTCGGCAGCGCGCACCGCGCCTATGCTGAGTGCGTCCATAAACTCCTCTCCCCATTCACCAGTTTGCCATCTTGCCTAGCCGCGCGGAGTTTGCGAACCGGCCAGTTCCCTACTTCTGCGGATACTCAAAAAAACCCTTGCCGGACTTCCGCCCGCGCCAGCCCGCGTCCACCATGCGGATGAGCAACGGGCACGGACGGTACTTCGGATCACCCAGGCCATCCTCCAGCACGCGCATGATGTCCAGGCAGACATCGAGCCCGATGAAGTCCGCCAGCGTCAATGGACCCATTGGATGCGCCATTCCGAGTTGGAAGACCTTGTCGACCGCTTCCGGGGTGGCGACTCCTTCCATAACGGCGAACATCGCCTCGTTCAAAAGCGGCATCAGCACACGATTGGAGACGAAGCCCGCTGCATCGTTCACCTCCACAGGCGTCTTGCCCAGCCGCTCGGAGAGTGCCTTCACCGTATCAAAGGTCGCCTGCGAGGTCTGCAGGCCGCGAATGACCTCGATCAGTTGCATGACCGGAACGGGGTTGAAGAAGTGCATGCCGATAACGCGGTCCGGGCGGCGTGTCGACGCCGCCAGCTTGGTGATGGAGATCGAGGAAGTATTCGATGCAAGGATGGCGTCCGTGGCGAGCAGGCCATCAAGTTCCTGGAAGAGCGACTGCTTGACCGCGAAACGCTCCGTCGCGGCCTCGACCACCAGATCGCATCCGGCAAGCATCCCGCGGTCGAGCGTGCCGGAAATGCGCGCCCGAGCGGCATCGGCTTCCGCCTGCGCCAGCTTTCCTTTGGCCACTTCTCGGGCCAGATTTTTATCAATCGTGCTGAGGCCGCGATCCAGTGCCGGCTGATCCACCTCCGCCAGCACGACGGGGAAGCCGCTGCGGGCAAAGATATGGGCGATCCCATTGCCCATGGTGCCTGCACCCACCACCCCCACGCGTCTGACCTCGGCCATCGTCTGCACTTCCTAAAATCAAGGTTTTAGAAAACTCATGAGTGTAACAGGAGAAAGACGAGAGCAGAGGATAGCAGCCGATCGTTCTGCCGTTCTTCGATCTGTAGTGTTCGATCTTATGTAGTGTTTCGATCTTAGTGCCCGGCGTCGGGAGCCGGCTTCATGGCCTTGGGTGGCAGGCGCATGATGAAGGGCAACGGCGAGAGACAGAGGATGGTCACGCTAAGGATCAGGAACGCATTCTTGTAGCTGAGCATCGAGGCCTGGCGCAGCATCTGCTGGTAGGCGCGCGCGTATGCGAGTTGCGCTGCCGTCGCGGAGCCCTGGCCGAGGCGCATGAGGGCCGCCTGAGTCTGGGCTAGATAGTCGCTGTAGACCCGGCTACCCGGTCTGACATGGCTGGAGAGTTCCAGTTGGTAAACCTGGCTGCTGCGTGCCAGAAAGGTAGTGAGCAGCGCCGTGCCGAGACTCCCGCCCAGGTTGCGCGCGAAGTTGGAGAAGGATGAGATCTGGTTGTTCTTCTCGCGCGGTACCCCGACGTAGTTCAGCGTGCTGATCGGAATGAAAATGAAGGCGAGACCCAGCACCTGGTAGACGCGCCACAGCGTGACCTGGGCAAAGCTCACATCGAGATCGAGATGGGTGAGATTGTAAAGGCCAATCGCCGTGACGATGTAGCCCATCGTTACCAGCAGACGCGGGTCCATCTTGCCGACGACCCGTCCGGCAATGAACATCGTCACCATCATGCAGAATCCCGCGGGAGACAGCACCATGCCCGAGCGCTCCGCGGTATAGCCCAACAGCACCTGCAGGAATTGCGGAATCAGGACGGTAGAGCCGAACAGCACCATGCCAAGAATGAACTGCAGGAAGATCGCGGTGCCGAAGTTCCGGTTGCGCAGCAGCTTCAGATCCACCACCGGGTCTTCATGGTTCCACTCCCAGAAAACGAAGATGATGAGGAGCACGACTGACACAATGGCAAAAAAACGGATCGACGGATCACCAAACCAGTCTTTCTCCTGCCCGCGGTCGAAGACGTACTCCAGACAGCCCACGCCGACCGCGACCAAACCCAATCCCATGGCATCGATGGGACCGGATCTAAGACTCCGTTCTTTGAGATACGGCGGGTCTTCGACCATGCGGTTGGAGAGAAACAGCGAGATGATCCCGACGGGAATATTGATGAAGAAGATCCAGTGCCAGTCGAGGTTGTCCGTAATGTAGCCGCCGAGCGTGGGTCCGATGGCGGGCGCGACAACCACCGCCATGCCATACAGCGCGAAGGCCTGACCGCGCTTTTCCACCGGGAAGGTATCGGCCAGGATGGCCTGCTCACTGGTGGCCAGTCCGCCGCCGCCCAAGCCCTGCAGCACGCGCGCGAAGATAAGCAGGGGGAGGGTGTGCGCCAGCCCGCACAGGAAAGAGCAGACCGTGAACATGGCCACGCAGGTCATGTAAAAGCGCTTACGGCCGAAACGGTTTGCCAGCCATCCGGAGATGGGGAGCACAATAGCGCTAGCGACCAGATAGCTGGTAAGCACCCATGTGGCCTCTTCCTGGCTGCCGCCCAGCGATCCGGCAATGTGCGGCAGCGCGACATTGGCGATCGAGGTATCCAGCACCTCCATGAAGGTGGCCATCGTGACCGTAAGCGCGACTAACCATGGGTTATGGCTTGGCTTCCACTCGTCCGTCATCCGGCCTCGGCAGGGAGTATCAGGGTACTGATAGAGTATCAGGAGGCTGATATGGTGCGAGCGTCACAAAAAAGCGGACGAACGGGGAAGACCCCGCCGGAGGTTCTGAAGCTGACGCGCCGCATGACCACGCTCTTTCGCGAGCGGCTGGACGAGAAGTTGGGTCCGCTGGGCATTACCTTTGCACAACTGAAGGTATTGGCTGTCCTGACCAAGGAACCTGGCACCAGCGGCGCACACATCTCCCGCGCCTGCGAGGTCACGCCGCAGACCACGCACGCGTTGCTGGCGGTAGCAGAAGATCGTGGCTGGATCCGGCGATCGCCCCATCCGGAGAACCTGCACACGCTACTGGCAACCTTGACGCCGGAGGGTCAGCGTGTATTCAGCAGGGGTTATACGATTGCCCTCAAGCTTCAGGGCCAGATGCTGCGCACGCTCACCGCAGCCGAAATAAAACAACTGGAGTCGGTTCTAATGCAGCTTATCGAGAACCTGGGATAGCGAGCGGAATCCGAAGCGGTAGCCGACGCGCACAAACTGCGAGTCGACGCCCGGGTTGAAAGTGCCGACGTCGGCGTTCGACATGTGCTGGACGCGATACTCCACCGTCCAGGAACGCTCGTGATCACGGAACCACTCCACTCCGCCACCAAAGCTGAAGGTGAAGTTGAAGGCGGAGGTCTCGAACTCGGGAATATCGCGGGTGCTCACGATGAAACCGGCGGTGCTGGCCAGGAATGGCTGCAGGCGGCGTTCCGGCAGCAGATGCACGGAGAAACCGACCGGCGTAATGCCCGGCGAGTAGGTCCAGCGCCGCCCCAGTTCGTTTTGGAGGAGCTCGGTGAAAGGTTCGCCTTTCAGCGTGGTGCCCGTGAAGCTTTGATCCCGATACTGCTTCACATTCTCGATAGGTATCTGCTGGAAAGCGCGGACCTCATACACTTTGGCCGCCCCATCGATGGTCACAGTAATCTTCTGTCCCTTGAGCGTGGGATCGCTCTCTACCAGAAGCGGCCGGATCTCCGCGCTATAGTCCCACGCCATCCAGTGTGTGGCAGAGATTTCGCGCTGGTAGGAAAGCGTCAGCCCCGCGAATTTTCTCTGGCGATCGTCGCCAAGGACAATGTGGCTCGATGCGTTCGAGTATTCGACGAACGCGGCTACGCTGTTGAGCGGCGCGTAGTAGCGCTGTTCTTTGCCGCTCTGCGTCTGCCCGTGCGACAACGCAGAGAAGAGAAGAGCGGCGCACACCACCAGACCACGGACTCGCATGCGAGACAGCAAACCCTAGTGTGCCCGATGCCGTCTGCGTGTGGCCAGCGATTGAGGCGAGTTGGAGACGCCGAGCGAGTGACACAGCGCGCTATCCTGGCCATCGGCCACGCCGAAGAGCACACCCTGCCCACCGCAAAGCCGTTGCTCAAACGCGTGCGCCTGCGGACCGAACACCGGCTCTGTGGCCTCGTGTGAGCCGTAGTATTCGACGCGGTAAGCGTAGACAACGTCAGTGATGGGACGTCCCGGCGCGCTGAAGTGCGCCCAGGTGCCCAGCACGACGCGGCCCGCTTCATCATCCAGCAACGCGTAGACCTGCTGGCCGCCGTTGGCCTCCTGCCCTTCGGAGAAGATCGGCGCCCCGGCTGTGGAACGCGGCCAGCGCACCTGCCACTGGTGCGTCTTCAGGTCGACGTGGAAGGTGGTGAAGAAGGTGGTCCGCTGACATTCAACGCAGTCGTCGTAGGTCGCCACCAGTTCGGGACTGCCCTCGCGCCACAAGCGCAGCCAACCCAGCAGGCGCACCCCGGGACCACGCAGCAGCAACGTTGCCGTGATCTGCCGCTGGTTCACGTCGTAGACGCTGAAGATGTCCTCATCCGGAAGCGCCGAAGGATTCGTTCGTTGCGCGGTGATGACCAGCAGGTGCGCATCGCGCGGGACCGCCAGCTTGGGAGTATTAGCGGCCATGTTGCCCGCGTTCGATGCCCCTGCGGTGGCGCCCCTGGAGGGCGGCGGCGTTGTTTCCTTCGGTGGCAAACCGATGTAGCCGATCTCGCGCAGTGCGGTATAGGGCTCATTCATCAGCGCGCGCGCGACGATGGTCTGCACATCGCTCGGTTGTCGCAGATCGAGCCAGCGGAAGTTCTCAATCGATTGCGCGCGCAGCGCCGGCGAGGAGAGAGACGCGAGAACCAAAATCCAGACAGCAAAGGGGAGTTGCCGTTTCCTCATGCGTCGAGTCCCAGCCTTTTCCAGATTGCATCGACGCGGCTTTTGGTGGCCGCATCCATCTCGATCATCGGCGGCCACGGGCGGCTGAATCCTTCCGCGGCCCATTTGCGCGTCGCGTCAATGCCCATCTTGCTGCCGTAGTTGGGAAGCCGGGAGGCATGGTCGAGTGAATCGATAGGCCCCATGGTGAATTGGATGTCGCGCTCCGGATCGATATTGTTGGCCACCCGCAGAGTGACCTCGGCAACGTCGTGCACATCGCAATCCTCATCCACCACGATGATGCATTTGGTGAACATGGCCTGTCCCAGCGACCAGATGGCGCTCATCACCTTGCGCGCCTGGCCGGCGTAGCTCTTGCGAATGGACACGATCATCAGATTATGGAAGACGGCCTCTGGCGGCAGGTGAATGTCGACAATTTCCGGCGCCGAGAGCCGAATCAGCGGCAGAAAGATGCGCTCCACCGCAAGCCCCATCCACGCGTCCTCCATCGGCGGCTTGCCCACGATGGTAGCCGCATAGACCGGATCCTTGCGATGCGTGATGCAGGTGATGTGAAAGACGGGGTAGTCCTCCGGCAACGTGTAAAAGCCAGTATGGTCGCCGAATGGACCTTCGGAGCGCAGCTCGCCCAGCTCGACATAACCTTCGAGCACAATCTCCGCGTGTGCGGGCACCTGTAGATCGACCGTCTCGCACTGCACGAGCTCGACCGGCGCCTGTCGGAGAAAGCCAGCGATGATGTATTCCTCGACCTCTGGCGGGGCGGGCACGATGGCGGAAAAGGTCGTCGCCGGATCCGTGCCGATGGCGACGGCCACCTCCATGCGCTCGCCGCGCAAGTCTGTCGTGGTCACAGCGGGCATACCTGCAAAGCTTCCCGCGGCGCTTCCGCCGGCGAACTGGACCGAGCCTCCGGCGAACTTGACTGACCCTCCGGCGGTTTGCGCCATCATGTCGACACGGGCGGCGGCCCCACTGCTGGTAGCACTCGATTCCGCTGCCATGCGCAGGCGCTCGCGGAAGTGCTCCGCTGCCACCTTTTGGCGCTGCCAATGCATGCCGGTGGTCTGTCCGTCATAGACCTGCATGCGATACATGCCCATATTTCGTTTGCCGTGGCCCTTTTCCGCTCGAGGATCGCGCGTGACCACCAGCGGCAGTGTGATGAAGCGGCCGCCATCCATGGGCCAGCATTGCAGCACGGGAAAGTCGAGCACGCTGAAGTTCTCCCGCAAAACTACCTGCTTGCATTCCGCCTGGCGCGCGGGCACGACTTTAGGGAAGTACTTCCCGACCTCGGCCAACATAGGAAGCATCTTCAGCTTTCCCAGCATGCCTTCGGGCGACTTCATCTCCATGAGCGCCTGGATGCGGCCGGCGATCTCGTCCAGACTGGCTGCTTCAAGAGCCATCTCCATGCGGCGCCGGCTGCCGAACTGGTTCATCAACACGCTGGCGCCGGGATAGCCCTTCACCCGCTCAAAGAGCAGCGCCGGACCACCGGGTGCGCGGCCCGGCACGCCGCCTTGGCGGCCTGCTTTCGAGGCCCGGTCGGTAATCTCCGCGATTTCGAGGATGGGGTCTACTTCTTCGCGGATGCGCTTGAGCTCACCGGCGCGGTCCAGTCGCGCGATCCAGTCGCGCAGGTCGTGATAGGCCAAGTTCGTCTCCTGACCCTCATAGTAGAGCGGATTTCCAGTTGCCATGCACCGGCTGAAAATCCGCACCTCGAGAGTTATGCCTATGTGCGGGACCTGTACTCTTCAAAGCACAGATAATTTAGCGTGGAAAGAGTCGGTGCTGAGAGCCGTTGCTTGATCGAACGGCCTTTGCTTTAGCGCCGGGCGTCTTCCGTTTGCATCCAGCGATCCATGAAGGTCTGGGCACAGCGTGCACCGCACAGGTGCTTCACGTCCGCGCTATGCGAAAGCGCATGGCTCCAGCGCGTGATGCGCAGCGCCTCCTGTTCCGCGCCATCGGGTGGCGTGGTGCGGTCCGTCCACGCCAGCCACCAGTCCTCGGCGTCTCCACGCGGACTGTTGCAAACGTCACAGTGATAGGTCTCTGTCCATGCCATGGCGACTACCCCTCAGAAATCACAGCGGCATCTGAAAGACCACCGCAAGAGGCAACTTAGCACAAGCGCAAAGGCTGCCGCACCTTACGAACAGCATCGCCGATGCCCAGGGGCAGTCTTACGCGACGGTGCGCTGTTCCATCGGCTCCAGCGGATAGCCAAGCTTCTTCCAACCCTCGTAGCCGCCGTGCAGCGGACGCACGCGATAGATGC
Source organism: uncultured Acidobacteriaceae bacterium (assembly GCA_963815025.1). Lineage (GTDB taxonomy): Bacteria > Acidobacteriota > Terriglobia > Terriglobales > Acidobacteriaceae > KBS-83. The sequence continues at coordinate 2,311,737 of CAWFFD010000004.1, forward strand.
CCAGATTGCGCAGCCGCAGCGCGGTGCGTGCGCTGGTGGCGTCGCTGGGGCAGGTGCAGTAGAGCACGATGTCGCGGTCTCGTGGAATGCTGGCACCTTCGGCAACCAGTGTGTCCGGTTTGAAAAGCACAGCTCCGGGCAGCCGGCGCGGGTCGGGCAGGTAATCCAAGGGATGGCGGAGGTCGATAATGTAGACGTGCTCGCCGGCATCGAGCAGGGTCTTCAGCTCCTCGGGCTCAATCTTGGCGCCGCGAATCTGCCGCAGGAAGGCGCGCTGCCGGTACACCCTGTAACCGAAGAAGCCGAGCAGCAGCAGAACGAATAGCAGGCCCGCCGAATGTCCCACTTCTCCCAGCGCGCCGGGATGCCGTTTCAGAAAATCACCGAAAAAGCGGCCGCCAAGGACCGCGCTGAGACTCCAGATCAGAGCTCCGGCTGCGTCGAAGGTGACGAACGTCGCGTAGGGCATCTTGCTTTGGCCGGCGATCGGCGCCGCGACAGCGCCGAGCCCGGGAATGAACTTAGCCAGCAGCAGCGTGCGCTCGCCGTAGCGCTGGAAGAAGTCGCCAGTGCGCCGCACGCAGACCGCGGACTCGAAGGAGAGCTTGCATACCGTGCGGACGATGGTGCCGCCGTAACGCGCTCCCATGAAATACCAGATGGAGTCGCTGAGGAGGCACGCCAGAATTGCGGAGAGCACGACCAGGGGCAGGCTCAGCTGGTGGGTCGCGGTCAGCGTACCCGCGGTCAGAAGAACAGGCACGCTCGGAATCGGCAAGCCGATCTGCTCCGCGGCAATCCAGCCGAAGAGGATGAGATAGGCGTGATGGATGAAAAAGTCGAGCGCGACCGGCATAGCTTGCAGCCCTTTTAGGTAACTCAAAGGATAGATGTTCGAGAGGCGATCGGGGCGGCAAATCTTTCAGGCCGTTGGGCGGTTCCCTATCGAATTATGTGCAGGTACGGCAAGGATCTATGCGGTTTCCGATCGAGGACGGGCCACGGGGCGCGGCTCGCCCGGTGCAGCATCGCTATGGATGTCTGCGCACAAAAATGAGGCCGGATCGCGAAGAATCCGGCCTCATTGGATCAGTTAGCTGGTTGAGCGGTTACCTGGCCACAACCAACGGCATTTCGACAAGGTGCTCGCCCACGAACCATACCTGCATCTCGTTGGTGCGGACCACCGAACTGGCCAGCAGATCATTCGTGCCGACATCGCCCAGATCGTTGGCCTTCTCGGCCAAGTCGCGGGCGTCCTTCAGGATCACGTGATGTGCTTCGAGCAGACGCGAGATCTGCACCGGGACCTCTTCCCGGTCAATCGGTACGCGTTCGATGCGGGTGGTCGCCGCGACGTCATGCGCCATCGCGATGCTGACGCCGCCCAGTATCTGGACGCGTTCGGCAATCTCATCGATCAGCTCGGACTGCTCCCCCGCATGCTTATCGAAGAGCAGGTGAAGCTGGTAAAAAGTCGGGCCGCCGACCTGCCAGTGCGACTTCTTGTATAGATCGCGCAGCGTAATCGTATCTGCAAGCAACACATTCAGCCGGCCCACGATCTCCTGACGTGCGGCGGCTTCCAGACCGATGGGCAGATCCTTCACCACGGTGCCGTACTTCTGGATGGATTTTGCATGCTGCCGCCAGTTCGGTGTGATCAGGTCCGCCACCTTGGCACTGGTTTTCGGCGCGTCTTTGAGGGCATTGCTACTCATCTCAAAACCTCCCTTACAGACGATTAGATGCTGCTGTTGCCCCGTTCGTCGTTAATACAGATAGGGTCTGGTGCGAGCTCAAGCGTGAGACTCTCCGGTGCACCCGGAGAGGTTAACTCCCCTTTACCCGCACCGTCGGTTCCACGGAGAGCCCCGGCCGCAGGATATGGTCCTTATCCTCCTCCGGCTTGGTGAAGTCGATGCGCACAGGCACGCGCTGCACCACCTTGACGTAGTTCCCGGTGGCATTCTCCGGCGGAAATAGGCTCAGCATCGATCCCGTCGCGCCACCGATCTGCGTCACGGTGCCATCGTACTCGCGGCCGTTCATATCTACGTGAATCTTCACCCTTTGATTTGGCCGCATCAGGTGAAGCTGTGTTTCCTTGAAGTTCGCGGTCACCCACAGATCCTGCAGAGAGACCAGCGTGACCAGATTCTGCCCCACGCTGACGTTCTGGCCTACCTCAACATTCTTCGTGGTGATGATCCCATCCACCGGCGCGACGATCTTGGTATAGCTCAGGTTTAGCTTTGCCTGATTCAGCTCGGCGCGTGCCTGTTCCACCTGCGCCGCTGCCTGATCGGCCTTGGCTTTTTGCACCTGCAGCAGACGGGGAGCGTTGCCGGCGTTGCGCGCAGCAGCCTGTGACGCCGCGAGATCATTTTTCGCCACAGCAATCTGATCCGCCGCCGCCGCCGCATTGGCCTTGGCAGAGACGACCGCCGCCTGATCTGCCGCAGCCGCGGCCACAGCCTGGTCATATTGCTGCTTGGAGATCACATCCTTCTCGACCAGAGGCGTAAAGCGCTTCAGGTCAAGCTGCGACTTGGTGTTGTTGGCTTCCGCCTGCGCCACCTGCGCCTGCGCCTGCTCCAGCAGGCCGTTGGCGCGCTTCACCTGCGCGCTGGAACCCAGTACGTTCGAATTTGCCCCCGACAATGCGCTGAAGGACTGGATGTCGGTAACGGGGACGTTCACCCTGGCCGACTCGTAGTTGGCCTCAGCCGCCTCCAGATTCGCCTCGTCCTGCGCCACCGACACTTCATAGTCGTGCGGATCGATCTCCGCGATCAACGTACCGGCGGCGACTTCCTGGTTCTCTTTAATGGGAACGTTGATGACGTGACCCTGGACGCGCGCGCTGATCTGGATGATGTGGCCATTGACCTGCGCGTCATCCGTGTCTTCATAGAACGTGGAATGCCAGTAGTAGAGCAGCGCTCCCACCACCAGTACAGCCACGATAAAGAAAAGGATGAAGCTGCGTCGCCGCTTCTTCTCTGGATTTTCGCGCTGCTCCTGGTCATTCCCTTGCTGCTGGTTCTGATTGCCGGCCCTGCCGGACTCCGGATCCTGTTCCGCCACGGTCACTTTCCTCCGAGAAATTCCTGATATCGGGTATCCACCACGCCCATCGCCCGCGCCAGGGACAGCTTGGCGACATTGTGCTGATAAAGACTCGCCACGTATTGGCCATCCGCCTGCGCGACGCTGGCCTGCGCCTGCACGACGGCGAGATTGTCGCTGACCCCGGCCGCATAGCGTTGCTGCGCATCGCTCAGCGTCTGGTTGGCCAGTTCCACGTTGCTACGCGCCACCTCAACCTGCTTCGCCGCCGACTCGAGGTCGAGAAATGCATCGCGGATATCGGCATCGATCTGGCCGCGCAGGTCGCTCAACTGCGCCTTCTGGCTATCCAATTGCGATTGCGCCTGCTTGGCGTCGCCGCGCAACTTGGCTTCTTCAAAAAGCGGCACGCTGGCCGACCCCACCACGTCGAACGTGCCGTGCGAGTGCCCCAGGGTAGGACCGATATCGCCGTAGTCGCCGCTGAAGGTGGCACTGGGATACCGCTCCGCTGTGGCTGCTTTGCGGCTTAGCTCCGCTGCCTTCACCTGCTGTTGCAGCGCCTGCAGGTCTTTGCGCGTCGCGTAAGCGACCTTCAGCGCTTCCTCCGGCTGGATGCCTTCCAGGGGCGCAAACGGCAGCCGGTCCGCCAGCTCGAACTTCTGCTCCAGCGGCAGACCGACGGCCCGCGCCAGCGCGATCTTGTCCTTCTCATGCGCATTCTGGTCACGAATCAGCGCCTGCTGCTGCGTCTGGTAGTCGACGCGGGCGCGCAACACATCCAGTTCCGGCGCGGTTCCCGCCTCGTGATTCGAATTCGCCTGGTCGAGCGAAACTTTGGTGGAAGCTACCTGCGCCTGGTCATTGGCAATGTTGGCCTCATCCGAGATGCAGGCCAGATAGGCATAGCCAATACTGAGCGCTACCAGGTTGCGCGCATCGTCCAGCGATAGTTTGGTCGCCTCGAAATCGTGGCGCGACGCGAGATAGTTGTTGAGAGACGGCACGCTGAGCAGAGTCCAATCCAGCTTGGCGCGCACATCGGTGTAGCCATAGGGGCCGATGATGCTTGGAAAACCGGGAATATTCAACCCTTCTGCCTTCAGGTTCGTCTGCTGGACCGATTCCTTGAGGGAGCCGTTCAACGTCGGCAATAGCCCTTGCAACTGCTGCAAGCGCTGGCCGCCCGCCTGGTTCACGTTCTGCCCGGAGAGAATGATGCCCAGGTTGTTCTTAAGCCCGGTCAACACCGCATCCTTGATGGTGAGTTGCAACACCTCAGGCGTCACGGGCTGAGTTGCGACGCTGCCCTGATAGGCGCTCTGGGGAGGGGCCTGCGGAATGACAGGCGGCTGCGATGACGGCGCGGCGCTCGAGGACGAGCCGCCGCCAAGCTGTCCCAGCGCCGGGCTGACGCCGGCCAGAAGAACCAGCAATAGCCGGCCAACCGGTAGCACGGGTCTGGCGCACACTTCCGGCCTAAACTGTCTTAGTAAAAATCCCCACATGTATAGTCGCCAATTTTGATGCCAGAACACTGGCAAAGACTTAAAAAATCAGCACTTCCCATTCGCCCGGACATAACGAACCAGTCAGCAGGATATCCGGATCGGTCCGGTCAGCGGTACCCTTCCACCGCCTCTTTGTGAAAGAAAGCCCGAACCGAAGGGCTACTGAAGGCACGAGCACGATGGCAGCCCTCACGGTTAAAACATTCCCGGTATGGGATACGACATCTAGATCTAGCGACTGCCCCGCAAATCACAGTACGACCGAAGCAGTTTAATGGGCAGCGGAGTGAACCAAGGAGCTTGTCAGGGAGCATAGCGCGGTGCGATACGCTCCGCCCACGTGGGTCTCGGTCCACGAATCGCCTGTCGTCTGGCGCAGCAACTGCGCGGATTCGGATCCGTTGCGGCCCAGCACCGCCCGCAGCACAAATACACTGCGCTCCACCGGACCCAGGCTCTCCAGCCACTGCCGCATACGGGTGCGGTCACTGCCGGCAAGCAGACCTTCGAGTTGTTCCCGCGTGATACCGGCGGCGCTCAGGTCGTCGGTCTCTACGCATCCCCCCAGGTCGGCGGCCGCCGAGGGATGCATCTGGGCGGGCCGCAGCGTCGCCACCCGGCCCAGGGCGCGCTGGATGAGCTCACGACTCGCCGCGCTGCGGGCGGCATCGCCATCGGCGCAGGGATCCATTTCGATGTTGGCCACGGTCTGTTCCACGAGTTGCATGGCCTCGCCTTCGTCTCCCACGAAGAGTGCCGCAGTCTGGTAGAGCTCGCGCGCTACAGACTCGAATGAGGTGCTGTCGGTACAGTCCGCACAGTCTTGCGCGGATTCAGGAATGGCTGTCTGGGTCTCGATCACGGTGCCTCCACTCGCTGGTTGTGGCTTTAGTTTGGTTATCCTTCATCCTCAGCCACGCGGGCCCGTCCGTCAACCGAGTCGTCGAAAGCGGATTTTCGTCCGGCTTTCACACCGGACTGGACGCGTATCCTGTATGAAAGGAACGTCTCCTCAGTCCAGCATGACCACACGCCAGCCAAAGCGAGAACAACTCTTTTTCAGCCGCGACGAATCCTGGTTGCGCTTCAATGGCCGCGTTTTGCAGGAAGCAGAGGATCCCAGCAATCCGCTGCTCGAACGGGTCAAGTTCCTGGCTATTACGGCCTCCAATCTCGACGAATTTGTCGAGATTCGCGTGGCGGGCGTGATGCAGCGCATCGAAGACGGCTACAACGAAGTCGGCCCGGATGGCATGACGCCGGAGCAGACCTTCGACCGCGACACCTCCGAGCTGCGCACCTTCGTCGAGAGCCAGTACCGCTGCTGGAACAAGTCACTGCGACCCGCTCTGCATGCGGCCGGCATCCGCGTGCTGGATTACAAGGACATGACCGAGGCGCAATTGGAGCACGCCTCGCAGTACTATCAGCGCGAAGTCGATCCGCTGTTGACCCCCATCACCATCGACCCGGCGCATCCCTTTCCCAGGGTACTGAACAAGGCACTGTGCCTTGCCCTGCTGCTGCGCAGCAAACGCAAGAGCGCCGCCGGCGCGGTTCTGGGCGTGGTCACGGTACCGCGGGCTCTGCCCCGTCTGGTGCCCGTACCATCCATCCGGGGGAACCAGCGATTACATCTTTCTCCACGAGTTGATCGAGGCCAATGCTGCGCGGATGTACCGGGGATACGAAGTCCTCTCGACCGCGGCCTTCCGGGTGACGCGCAACAGCAACCTGTACCTGCAGGAAGAGGAGACACGCTCGCTGCTGGAAAGCGTCCGCACGGAGCTGCACAACCGGCGCAAGGGGGACGCGGTGCGGCTGGAGATCGAACACGGCGCCGACCCCGACATCATCGACCGGCTGCGCGTGAACTTCGAGGTAGACGAATCGCAGGTAGTGCGTACCGACGGCCAGGTGAACCTATCGCGGGTCATGACACTGTACACAGATACTCCGCGGCCCGATTTGAAATACCCCCCGTTTGCCCCGCGCGAGCTGCGGATGAATCGGCATTCGGCGAATATTTTTGAGGAGATCCGGCGCCGGGACATCCTGTTGCACCATCCCTACGACTCCTATGACGGCGTAGTGAGCTTCATCGAAGCCGCTGCGGAAGACCCTGCCGTGCTTTCGATGAAGCAGACGCTCTATCGCACCTCGGCGGACTCGCCCATGTTCACGGCGCTGATCGAAGCCGCGCAAACCAAGGAAGTGACCGTCGTCGTCGAGTTGATGGCGCGTTTTGATGAGGCCTCGAACATTCGCTGGGCGCGCAACCTGGAAGATGCCGGCGTGCAGGTCTTTCATGGCATCGTTGGTCTGAAGACGCATTGCAAGCTGGCTCTGATGGTGCGGCACGACGAAGACGGCGTGACCCGGCGCTATGCTCACCTGGGCACCGGCAATTACAACCCGAACACGGCGCGCTTCTACACCGACCTCAGCTTGTTGACCTGCGACCCGGCAATCACGGCGAGCATGCAAGCGGTCTTCAACTACCTGACTGCGCACTCGGAGTCGGACGACTATTCGCCTCTTCTGGTGGCGCCGCTCACCCTGGCCGAACAGTCCATCCAGATGATCAAGCGCGAGGCCGAGCATGCGCGCAAAGGGCGGCCAGCGCGCATTATCGCAAAGATGAATTCGCTGCTGGAGAAGAGCATCGTCGAGGCGCTCTACGAAGCATCGCAGGCGGGCGTGGAGATCGATCTGATCGTGCGCGGCATATGCTCACTCCGTCCGGGAGTGAAGGGCCTCAGCGAGCGCATCCGCGTGCGCTCGATCGTCGGGCGTTTTCTGGAGCACAGCCGTATTTTCTACTTCGCCAACGGCGGCGAGGAGGCCATCTACTGCGGCAGTGCAGACTGGATGCCGCGCAACCTCTTCGAGCGTTGCGAGGTGCTCTTTCCGGTGAACGACGCGCAGCTCCGTGCGCGGCTCAAGGATGAGATCCTGGCTGCCTACCTGGCCGATACGGCGAAAACCCGCATCCTCGAACCCAGCGGTGATTACCGTCGCGCACGGCCGGCACCCGGCAAGAGCGCTTTCTCCGCTCAGGACTTCTTCATGCAACTCGCCGAAGGACGCGTGACTACGGACCAGATCCCGTCCGCAGTGGAGATGGGCCAGGCCGGCCCAGTGGCGATGGGCCAGGCCGGTCCAGTGACGAAGCCGGCGGTAGAGCAGAAGGCCCCGCCCCGCAAAAAAGCCAACCGCCCCGCGGCCCGCTCGAATCAGGACGACGCGGCCACCGTACCGGTTTCCTGATCCGATCCTTTCCTGATCCGGTCCGGCCGAATTTGTTGCATCCACGCGTGCGGCCCCGAATCGCTTACTTGATAATGTAATCATGAAATCTGCAAGTTCTACTTGAAGTAGAAGGGATGAAAGCATAGATCGCATTAGAAAAGCGACGGGGCGAGGAGAACCGCAGCATGGATCACGACGTTCTTGTAGCGCAGCAGTTCGGTGCAACGGCCCGGGCTTATCTGGAGAGTGTGACGCATGCTACCGGCGAAGACCTGGAGATGCTGGGGCGGGAGGTTGCGGCGACATCGCGTGCTGTCGTACTGGACCTGGGATGCGGCGCCGGCCATGCGAGCTTTGCCGTGGCGCCTCATGCCGCTTCGGTAACGGCCTATGACCTGACGGCCCAGATGCTCGCGGTGGTACGGCGGGAAGCCTCTGCGCGCGGGATCAAGAACATTTCTACGGTTCAAGGCATGGCGGAGGTACTTCCCTTCCCGGACGCGCATTTCGATTTTGTGATCAGCCGCTACAGCGCGCATCACTGGCACAATGTCCCCGCGGCACTCAGGGAGGTGCGACGCGTCCTGAAGTCCGGTGGCCACGCGCTGATGATCGATACCGCCGGAGGCGAGACACCGTTGCTCGACACGCATCTGCAGACAGTCGAGATTCTCCGCGATCCCTCGCACATCCGCGACTACAGCACGCGGGAGTGGCTGGCGCTGTTCCGCGAGGCAGGCTTCACGGCGAGCGTTCGCCAGCAATGGCCGGTGGCGCTTGAATTCTCCAGTTGGACAGAACGGCAGCGGACAGCGCCGGAGCGAGTTGCGGCCATTCATGCGTTGTGGAACGCGGCGCCGGATGAGGTGCGCTCGTTCTTTGACGTCCAACCAGACGGCTCGTTCACCCTGCAAAAGATACTGATCGCCGCAGAGTGATAGACCCATAGACCAGTTCAGACCAGTTCAGACCAGTTCGCGCACCGCGCTGCTGCCGCTACACTGAAATTTGCTGCGCCTTCCTCACACACTTCTGCGGTACTGGCACCTCCTGAGCCTGGATGCACCCACGGTGGCCGCACTGTGGTGCTGGGCCTTTGGGCGCGCGGTCGCGCCTGCGGCTTGCGCCATGGCTTCCTGCCGCACTGGCCATGGGAACATGGCTCTTTTATGTGGCCGACCGTCTGCTGGACGCGCAGCTCTCGCCCGAAGCTACGCTCAGGGAGCGGCATCGCTTCCATGAGCGCTACCGACGATGGTTTCTTTCCGTGGCGGCTCCTGTCGCGTTGGCTCTGGCTGTCCTTGTCGCACGCATGCCGCGCTCCTTGCTCGCCGCCTACTGTGTTCTCGGCGCGCTTTCCCTGCTTTACCTGGGGTTGGTGCACCTACCGGCGCGGGCACGCGGCACATCACTTCACTATTTTCCCAAGGAGTTCGCTACGGCGTTGCTCTTTGCCGCGGCATCCGCGCTCCCTGCGTGGGACGAGGCGCGCCGCCGCGCTGCGGGCATGCCACGGCACCATCCTCTGCTGCTGCTGTGCCCGCTTTTTGCCCTGCTGTGCTGGCTGAACTGTGTCGCCATCGAGGATTGGGAGCAGCATCGGCGCGAGAACCGCGTAAGGTGGCTCGCAGGACTCGCGATTGCGGCCAGTTGCGTCAGCCTACTCGGCCTTCCCAATCCGCTGGCACGATGGCTGGCCATTGCCATCATTCTGAGTAGCGCACTCTTTCTTGTGCTCGACCGTTCTCCATTGAGGGCTCGGGGCCGGCGCATCGCAGCAGATCTTGCCCTGCTGACTCCACTGCTCTTACTGGTGGCCGGACCATTCGCGCGATGAGTTCGCCGGCCAACTTCGACCGCCTGGCACGCGCTTATCGGTGGATGGAATACTTTAACTTTGGACCGTATCTGCAACAATGCAGGTGCTTGCGCCTGGCAGAAATGGCTTCCTGTCAATGCGCACTCGTGTATGGCGACGGCGATGGCCGCTTCCTCGCAGAAATGGTGCGACGCGTGCCGGAGATCCGAGCCACAGCGTTGGATGCGAGCAGCAAGATGCTGCTCCGGCTAGCCCAACGGCTGCCATCGAAGGCACAGGTCCGGCTGGTACACGGCGATGCGCTCGCGTGTGCGCCTGCAGAATTTCCAGATGGACCGTTCGATCTCATCGTCAGCCATTTCTTTCTCGATTGCTTCAACGAGGCAGAGATAGCCTCACTCGTAGCCCGCGTGAATGCTGCGGCAGCAAAGACCGCGCACTGGGTAGTGTCGGACTTTGCCATTCCACGGCGACAGCCGGCTCGGCTGGTGGGAGCGCTGATCGTGCGCGGACTCTACATAGCCTTTGGCCTGCTGACGGGGTTAAAGACTCGCCGCCTGCCGGACCACGTGCGCGTGATGCGCGAATCCGGGTGGATGCTGGAAGACCGGCGCGAGTTGCTGGGGGGATTGCTGATGAGCGAGTGCTGGCGTCGAGATGTCGCTCCGTAAAGGCGGATCTTTGACAGCGAATTGGAGAGAAGCAACGCTGAGGGGCGTCCGGCGCCATCCCAGAAGATATGGCCGATCGTTATCTCACCGCCGCACCTTCAATGATGAACCTGGATAGCTTTCGTTTGGGGGGATTTCCGGGTGCACCGCCCGATGTCGTGCCCGACCCATACCCGCCACCCAATCCAGAGCCGGATGGGCCGGGCTTTCCTGAACCTGATCCCGATCCTGCGCCGCTCGATCCGGAACCGAAACCTGTTCCGGTGAACTACACCTGATCCGCTTCGATCAGTGAGCTTTCGCCTTCTTCGCCACATCCGGCGGAAGCGAGGTATTTCGATTCTTCAGCCACTGCAGCGTCACGCTCTGACCGGCCTGCCTGGGAGCCTGTGCCTTGAGGCTTGGCATGTAAATCTCGAGGCCCGCTTGTGCCGTCATACGTGTGTCGCCGTTCACTAACTGGTTCTGATAGTTCACCAGGTCCAGGTCGAACCAAGGCTCGTTCGCCGCATCGATCATGGTCATGTCGGCGTTATGCATCGTCAGCTTGCCGAAGTCGACGGCACCGTTGCGGAAGCGGATGAAGTTATGCCACTGCGCCAGTTGCGTCGAATCATTCGGCGCATTGCCGTAGATGACTTCAATGTCCGGAACTCTCACCCGTACTGTCGTCAGCTCGCCGCGAATGTGCGGCGGTGGCAGCAGCTTTTCCGTGTCGAAGAGGAAGTCGTTGCCGGAGACCGTCACACCAGGAACGTTGGTGGAGTGCACCAGGTCGGAGAGTTTGACGTCCAAGGTGCCGAGCAGCCCTTTCACCGGAACCTTCAGAACGGAAATGTGCTGCACATGCAGGCGCACCAGACCGTCGGGTGTTGCCGCGAGCGAACCAACAATTTCGATGGGCAGCGACACCACCTTTTTCACGGTGCCGTGAATCTTGATGAGTTGGCCATCCGGCTGAATGTTGATGTTCTTGAGCGGGGCATCCTTCGCGCTGGTGGCATTAAGGTATCTGCAGATGTCCCCGATATTGGCGCGAATCACTCCCTTTTGAATCTGCAGAATGAAGGATTCCGGATCGTCGAGGGAGGGATTCCCATTCGCTTTTGTCCGCAGCATCTGGCCAGAGATCCAGACGATGTAAACGCGAAAGTCGGATCCCTTGCGGAGCTGGATGTTGTGGGCGTAGACGAGGGTTGGCGCGAGGTCACTGGCAGAAGGAGTCTGCGCTGCAGGCGGCAATGACGTAGCACTGGATGGTGAACCGGCAGCCGCAGAGGAAGACGATCGTCGCATGGCAAATCTTCCCAGGAACCAGCCCAGAAGAAGGGCAACGATTACGGCTGCGATTCCTGAAAAGAGACGTGCCAGTTTCACTTGCCTCATCCTATCGGGATCAGATTGTTGTCCTAGAAGAGAGCCCGCGTTACCAGCTGTGTGATGAGCGCGAGACCGAAGTGGCTGGATGAGATTGTTACAATGAGGTTACAGCCCGCAGCATTCCAAGGGCCCTGACCTGATTTCTTTATGACCCTCTACATTCTCCGACATGCCAGCGCCGGATCTCGACGGCGGAATCCTTTGCTCGACCGCAAGCGCGGCCTGGACAAGGAAGGCAAGCAGCAATGCCTGTTGATTGGCGCCTATCTGAACGCAATGGGTGTCAGTTTCGATGCGATTATCTCCAGCCCCCTGAAGCGATCTCTCCAGACGGCGTCCCTGGTAGCGACGGAGATCGGTTTTGAGCAGAAGATTGCGGCGGACCCGAGCCTGGAGCCGATCGGAAAGTTCGCCGACTTCGAAGCGATGCTGGCGAAGCACGCGGGCCAGGAGATCGTTCTGGTGGTCGGCCACAATCCGAATCTCGCGCAGTTTGCCGGCGCGTTGATCTCAGGGCAACGGGCCAGCCGAGCCAACCTGCGTCTTCGCAAAGGCGCAATGGCACGGATCGACGTGAGCCGCCGTCCCGCTCAGTTGCTGGGACTCGTGGATACGCGGATGCTGCGCCAGTTTCAGGCAAGCGTTGCGAAGAGCTCGCGGCGGAAGACCTCGCGGAAGTAGTCCGCTTCTTTGCGCAGCGACCACAGTTCCAGCTCCGCGCCAGTGCGTCCGGGCTGGATCTTCAATGCGACACGCTTGGGATAAGCCCGGACGGTGACGCGCAGGACGTCGCTGGCGCGATCCTGATTCAGTGCGACGGCCAGACGCAAGAGCACGATCGCGCGCTTCACGTTGTCGTGATCGGCGGGGGCAATGTAGCGGAAGGCGCGATCCTGCAGAGCCGGCCGGGACTTTCCCAGATAGCGCGCAATGCCCGAGACGATGGAGCGCTGCTGCGGGGTGAAGCCATAGAGCTCGGAGCCGGCGATCACGTACTGCGTGTGCCGATGGTGTCCCTGATAGTTGATGTACTTGCCCACATCGCGCATCATCGCGGCGGCTTCGATCCACTGCCGGTAGTCCGCCGGGAGTCCGTGCATCGACTGCAGATCGCGGAAGAGCTGCGCCGCATGCGCACGCACCGGCTCTGCAAGCCGCGTGTCCACACCATACCGCTTGCAGATGGCCAGCACACTCTCCCATCGATCGCGCTCGAACTGCTGGTGCGCACTGGTGCGCGCATCCTGCTCTGCCAGCATCTGGGCGAGAATCCCGTCACGCAGTCCGAGCTCGGAGTAGCGGAAGCCACGCAGTCCAAAGTGATCCAATAACTCGGCATAGACCTCGGCGCCGGCCACGATGATCTCGGCGCGCCGCGGCCCCACTCCAGGAACCCGGCCGCGCTCCTGATTGGTCAACTTCGGAAGTTTTGTGGCCAGGCGGCGCACCGCGCGCGCTTCCGCCGTCCGGCTCTCGCGCTTCGGGCTCTTGGCCGGCCGGCCTCCCAGCTTCGTCACGACGCTGGCTTGCACCAGAGCCGCGGCCGTGCCCGATGTGGCAATGACCTGCACCCTCGAGAGACTCCCGAAGCGCCTGCCCGCTCTTCCCAGCTCGCGGCGAATGTATCGCTTCATGCGCGCGATATCTTCCGGCGCCGGCCGATCTGCTTCGTGCAGGAACTCTTCGGTCAGGCGCACGGCGCCAAGCGGGAGACTCATCGTCTCGACAATGCGCTTGCGATCCGAAAGTGTGATCTCGCACGAGCCGCCGCCAAGGTCGACCAGCAGGCAGCGCCCCTGAGTGCGCGGTTCGCGCATCACGCCGCGATGAATCAGCCGGGCCTCCTCTAGTCCGGAGATGACCTCCACGTCCCAACCGGTCTCAGCTTTCACCCAGGCGATAAATGCCTGGGCGTTCCGCGCATCGCGCAGCGCAGCGGTAGCCACCGCGCGTACACGGTCCGCGGCAGCCTCCTGCACCGCCTTGTGGAAGCGCTTGAGAGCACGCAGGGTGCCGGCCATCGCATCGGGTGAGATCGTGCCGCTGTCGAAGACGCTGGCGCCCAGACGCGTCACCTCGCGATCTTCGTGCAGAACTTTCAGGCGATGCTGTTCGATGCGGGCGATCTTGAGCCGGCAGGAATTCGATCCGATGTCGATCGCGGCGAGGGTCTGCATTCTTTGCATGGAAGCTAAGACTAACTTGCTTTCCGCGGCGTGGCACGCGAGCGGCGCGGCCGCAACGCCTGCCATTCCCCGACGAAGCGGCGGCTCATGGTTGAGGTGATCCGGAGAGCGCGTTCGTAGGCGCGCTGCGTGCGCAGCTCAAGCTGTGCCTCGAGCGCTGCCCGGTCACCATGCAGTGCTTCACGCGCTTCGCCGGCTACCACATCCCAGTCGTGCCAGTCGCCGATGGCATCCTGCACCCGCTTGATCGCCTTGGCCATGGCTTCGGCTTCTGGATCCTTGTCGTCCGACTCCGCAACATAGCGCGCTTTCTTTGCCCCCTTGCGGAAGTCATGCAGGTTTTCCTGATCGAGGTGAGGCATCGCATCCACCAGCCGCAGATAGTCTTCCAGCGCGAGACGCGATGCAGGCCGATGAGCACGATGCTGGATGGAACGGTTTTTCGCGATGGCAGCCATGAACTGCTGTTCGACGTCGAATAACCGGTCCGCGTGATCATCAAGCGTCTTGCAGAGCGCCTGCGCGGCAACGGAGCGCTGGCTCTTCAGCCACGCATCGAGGGAACGGGCCTGGGTAACAAGCGGTGTTACCTCTCCCGAACTCGCAACGGCCGGACTGTCGGGCGCCTCATCCGCAGCCTTCTCGTTCGGTTTCGCTTCTTCTTCCGCCGGTAGAAAGTTGTCTGCCAGCAGCTCGCGGTGGACATCGAGGTCTCGCACCGTGCCCGAGGCGCGGCGAACCTTCTTCAACTGCCTTAGCCACCGCTGGCGTGCCTCTTCCGCTGCCTTGCCCAGGCCGCGTGCGCCAGCTTCCCTCGCGAGGGTCTCAAGCGTCGCCTCGACACGCCGAGTGCCGGTGCGCAGATGGTGGACGGCTTCCACCTTGGGCGCTTCACCATGTTTGCGGCAGGCATCGAGCGTGGAGCGCATAGCCTCGGCAACCTCGCGCAGGTGCTGCAGCATCGGCGAAGCATCGCCGGTGTGGGCGGCCGCACCCGGCTGATATTCTGCTGGTTCGATCATGTCTCATCCCATCGTACTTCCGGTGCAGACAGATACTGCGCCCGCGCGCTTTCTTTCCACCCGGCGCGCCTGGACCATCCTGCTTCTGATCTGGTTCGCGGTCTATTTTGCGGCGCTTTTCTCGCCGCCGCTGCTCGACGATGCCGACGCTGCGCACGCCAATGCCGCGCAGCACATGGCGCTCTCCGGCGATTGGGTGACGTTGAAGATCAACGGCATCCGTTACCTGGAAAAGGCGCCTCTTCCCTACTGGCTCACCGCCATCGACGATCATACCTTCGGCTATAACGTGTTCTCCGCCCATCTTCCCATGGCTCTCGGGGTGCTGGCGACGGCCATGCTTGCATGGCACTGGACGCGGCGCGCATTCAATGAACGGGCGGCATTCTACGCAGCGCTTGCCCTGCTGACCGGTATCGGCGTCTTTCTCTTTACCCGGATCGATATTCCGGAAGCGCTGCTGACGTTCTTCATTGGACTCGCCCTCTACTGTTTTCTGCTTGGGCTGGACGACCGACGGCCCGCACTCTTCTATGTGAGCTGGGCCTCGCTCGCCATCGCCACACTGGCCAAAGGGCTCATCGCTCCGGTCTTCTTCTTCGCGGCGGCACTGCCGTGGCTCGTGATCACCGGGGAATGGCGGCGCTGGCGCGAGATGCGCATCGTGACCGGCCTGCTGCTGTTCCTGGCCATTGCGGCACCGTGGCACATCCTCGCCGGCCTGCGCAATCCGGATCAGGGCAATCCGGTCGGGAACCATCCCACGTTCGGCCATGTGCATGGCTTCTTCTACTTCTACTTCATCAACGAGCATGTGCTGCGCTTCCTGGGCAAGCGCTACCCGGTGGACTACAACAAGCAGCCGGGATGGGTGTACTGGATCGGACAAATTGCATGGCTGCTGCCGTGGAGCTTGTATCTACCGCTGGTGGTGCGGCGGGCGTGGCGCACCCGCACCCGGTGGATAAGCGATCTGCGGTTGGAGGATGATGCCGAGCGGTTTCGCAGCCGCAGCATATGGCTGCTGTCGCTGTATGCCGGCTTCATGCTGGTCTTCTTCTCCATCTCCACCAACCAGGAGTACTACACCTTTCCGGCGTATCTGCCGTTGCTGATGCTGACAGCAGGGGTGCTCGCATCCTTCGAACTGCGCGCAGAACGTATCGACGAAGCAGCACGTGAAGGCACGGATGGATGGCTGATCGGCGCGCACTTGCTTTTTGCTGTGGTGGGAGTGCTCTCCGCGGCCGCGTTGAGTTACGGCCTGTGGACCTCGCGGCATCTGCCATTCGTGCCGGACATTGGCACGCTGCTGGCGCATCGCGGCGTAGGCAACTACTCGCTCTCGATGTCGCACCTCTTCGATCTGACGGGACCATCGTTTGCGGCATTGCGGTTGCCCGCTATCATCGCAGCCGTGGTTCTGCTGATCGGTCCGGCGCTGGCGCTGCTGTTGCGCAGGAGGCACCGGCACTTCGAGGCGACGCTCTCGGTGGCCTTCACGATTGCGATTTTCCTCATCGCCGCTCACATTGCCTTTGTGCGCTTCGCACCGATGCTCTCCTCCGAGCCGATGGCCGCGACCATCAACCGGATCGCCGGTTACCCGGCCAGCGAAAGCCCCACCGACCCGGCGGCTCTGCGTGCGACGCTGATCGTCTACGGCGACCAGTCCGATGGTGCGTCGGTGCTCTTCTACACGCGCCGCCAGGCGCTGCTGGTGCACGGACGCTCGTCCACCATGCTGTGGGGCTCCATGTGGCCGGATGCGCCGCACGTTTTTATCGACGACAAGGAGCTCGCATCCATCTGGGGCACGGGCAATCGCAAATTCCTCTTCGCTCAGGCCGAACGGCGCGATCAGGTGGAAGCGGTGTTGGGCAAACGACTGATCCCGATCCAGGAGCTGGCGGACAAGACGCTGTATACGGATCGCCCGCTCTAAAGGAATGGCTCAGTTGCTATGAAACGAGCAGATAAGTTAAATCCGCGAAATTGTGTTGCGATGACGAGCTTACGCTGGCCAGACATGGTTCAAGCCCGCAATTAAATGGTAAGCGCCGACTCGTGTTCTGCAGGCTTAGTGACGGCTGTCGCCGGTGCTGCATGCAGACTACGCATATAGCCGCCTTTTTCAAGCAGGTACTGCTCGCCGCGCCACAGGATTTTGTGGCTGCCATAGCTGGCCAGCCAGAAGCCGAAGCCCATCAGATCACGCAATGGAAAGAGCAGCATGGTGCGCGCGAGCGAGCGCTCCTGCACCACGGCTGCTCCGACAACCGCGGCCAGCAGTATGCGCGTGATGATGCCCCAGGCCAGCGAGGCGATCGCGATCCACGGCCAGTGCAGGCAGAGCGCTGTGACAAATGCAAGCAGCGCAAACGGCATGCTGAATGTCAGCGACGTACCGAAGTGACCTTTCGGACGCGAGAAGCGCGTGCTCTTGCTCCAGCGAACCTGATGACGCATGGAGTCGATAAAGCCGGTGTTGAGCACGATGTGGTCGATCGCGTGATGCGAGAAGACGACGCGATGTCCCTTTGCCGCAACCAGATTGCCCAGCAGGAAGTCATCGGCACAGTACTGTCCCAGCACCCGGAAGCCGCCCATCTCCTGCACACAGGCGCTGCGCACCGCCATGGTGGGGCCGAGCGCGAACTTCATCCCCTCGAGCATGTTGGCGACCATCACGCCTGACGTCATCTCGATCGACATGCCGGCGCCTTCCAGCTGCGCCCAGAGTGCGGCCGAGCGGGGCTTGTCAGCGGGTAGCGCGGGACTCGGCACGCCGCGGTACGGGCAGGTGACCAGACCCACTTCCTTCTCTGCAAAAGGCGCTATCACTGCTCGGAGATATTGCGGTGTCACACGCACATCGCTATCGCTGACCACAAGAATGGAGTGCTGCGCCGCTGCCGCCATCGCATCCAGCGAGGCGATCTTGGCATTCGCAAACGGTGGTTCTCCGCTGGTGAGAAAACGCGCACGGATCGATGGATACCGCGCGGCGACGTCACGGGCTATCTTGAGCCCCGCGTCGTTCAAAGTGCGTGCGCAGAAGAGGATTTCGTACTGCGGATAATCCTGCTCGAAGAAGCCTGCCAGGTGTTCGGCGAGGTTGGGTTCTGCTCCATGCAGCGGTTTCAGCAGGCTGACGGGAGGGCAGAACGAAGGATCGACGCCGATCCGTTGCCGCCGAAAGTGAAGGACTCCCGCAACCACCATAATGCTGTAGACGGTGGAGGTAACAAGGCCAAAGACGCCCAAAGCGAGCAGGAGATGAAGCATTGTCGCGATACAGTTCACCTGGATAAATGAGGATTAAGCGAGATTTAGCTATTAATTAGACTACTCTGCCGGCTGCGCGTCTGCCTATGCCAGCTTTTCGCCGAAGACCATCCAGTGACACCGGTAAACCTTTGTGTCACTACCGTTTGCGCTCGCGAGCGGCGGGTGGATCGATGACCACCGGCTTGCGCAGCGGCACCATCGCTGCCTCGTTCGCCATGGGAGCGTTTTGCTGAATGTGCTGGAGCATCTCCGTTCGCACATAATCGACAAAACTCTGCATCTGCCGGTTCATCTCCTCCATGCGCTCGCGCATCTGCAGGATGATGGCAATGCCGGAGATATTGACCCCCAGCTCGCGGGCCAGGTTCAGGATGAACTCCAACCGCTCCAGGTCATCATCGGTGTAGAGGCGGGTGTTGCCCTCGGTGCGCGAAGGCTTCAGCAGCCCCTCCCGCTCATAAAGCCGGAGGGTTTGCGGGTGAATCTCGTACATCTCCGCTACCGCGGAGATCATATAAGCGCCTTTGGATCTGCGTTTGGTCGGCATTGTCTCTTTAGGCCTGCGCGGGCGAGCCGCTGAAGCGCGAATCGCTCTCCTGCGCCACCGGATGGCTGAAGTGTACGCGGTTCGGAGGGCCGCCGCGCCATCCTCGGCGGGTGCGTATCCGGTATGGCATGAGTATGTCGGCGCAGTAGCCGTCGCGGGCCTCCACATGCAGCCGAACCGCCTGGGAGCGCTCCCCGGAACCGCTCCGGCCGTAAAGAACCGGCGCCACCACGACGGCCGCGGCAACTTCCCCAATCTGCCAGCGGCGACGAATATCTGCCGTCAATGTCGCTTCCTGCTGCTCCATAGAAAGCGCAGGCGGGGCGTCCGAGGTTTCCACGGGGTGGAACTCTGGTTCAGAGGCGCCCGGCAAAAGCCAGGCGGCAGCCGGGACGAATCGACCCTTTTTTTGGAGTTCTGCCTCAGCCCAGGGCATAACGGCGTTCACTAAAAGTTGTACTTCGGCCTGTTTAGGTAATTTCTGCCGCATTTCCACCCTTTGGTAATCAAAATTTCCGATTACTTTCTGGCGATCCGCCATAGGACGGAGCACACTTCGGTCATGAAGAACCTTCGGTTCGCCCTAACCGCCTCCGCTTTCGCAATCGCATCCGTGCTTGCCCAGCCGGTTCAGGCCCAGCAAAGCTGGACCCCGGCGGCGGCCGACTATCCGGCCGTCCAGGTGCCAGTGGGACTGAAGTCCGAACCCATCATCAATAGCCCCGCCAAGGCCTATTTCCGCACGCGTCTGCGCGAGGGATCGAATCAGGGAACCAACTTCGGCGGCCACTATGCGCTGCTGCAATGGGGATGCGGCGACGGCTGCACCACCTTCTTTATCGTGGACGAATTGACCGGCCGCGTCTATGAGCCCGGCTACAATTTGACCGCTCCAAAGAGCGGTGCTGACGAGACAGTCGGCTTCCACTATCGCCCCGACAGCCGCCTGCTGGTCATGGACGGCTGCCATGGCAACTCTGCCGGTAGCTGCGGTAAGTACTACATGCTCTGGACCGGATCGAAGTTGGAAACACTGGATCGCGAGCCCCTGACTACTACCATCGCGGCAGTTGGCGGCATGCAATAAAGCATTTTCCTGAGTTATAGATCAGCCAACAGTGGATTTATGTGGCCTTTCGCGAGGAAAGGTCACGCCGAGACGATCGCCGCTACCTCGCAGCACAGGAAAGAGTGCTTCAAGGGATTTCCATCATGGGATACAAGGCCAGGGAGTGCGCTCCCTGGCCTTTTCAGTGCAACCGACGACCACTTTAGACCTTGCTCCAGAGCAGAGCCCGCGGGTCTTCCGGGTTGAGGTGAGCGAACTCTCGCAGGATCTCCTTCGAGCGCTCGTCCCGTAGCTGCGGAACAGCAATCTCCACGGTAACGATCTGATCTCCCCGATGATCCTCATTCGAGGCTGAAACCACGCCTTTTTCCCGCATGCGCAGCTTTTGCCCGGTCTGGGTACCGGGCGGTATCCGCAGTTGGGCCCGTCCATCGATGGTAGGTACTTCGATCTTGGCTCCCAGCGCTGC
This sequence comes from uncultured Acidobacteriaceae bacterium, assembly GCA_963815025.1. GTDB lineage: Bacteria > Acidobacteriota > Terriglobia > Terriglobales > Acidobacteriaceae > KBS-83. Next base: position 2,332,026 of record CAWFFD010000004.1, read on the forward strand.
CTCGTCGACCCGCACGGGCACACTAATCTCGATGTTGTCGGCTACCCGGTGGAAGACCGGGTGGGGCCCGGAGCGAATGATGAGATACAGGTCCCCTGCGGCCCCGTTATTGACGCCCGCATTGCCTTTGCCCGCCAGCCGGATGCGCTGACCATCGCGGGTTCCTGCCTTGATACGGAATTCTACGGTCTCCGGGCGCTGCACCGTGCCGTCACCATGGCAGGTAGGGCAGCTCTCCTGCACGCGTCCGGAGCCGCCGCAGCGCGGACATTGAATATTGAACTTCATGCGGCCGCCCATCTGGGTGACGTGGCCGGTACCGTGGCACTCCGGACACTGCATTGGCGCGCCGGACGAAGCCTTGCCATGACAGGTGGGACACACTTCCTGACGCAGGATCTGCAGGCGTGCGGTGCCGCCCCGAACCGCAGTCCAGAAATCGACATTGACGGTGTATTCGAGGTCCGTGCCGGGCTGCGGGCCGCGCTGCGGCTGCTTGCCTCCCGCTTGATTGAACATCCCGGAGAAGATGTCGCGAAAACCGCCCCAGCCGCCGCCGGGGCCGCTCGGTCCGGTCTGCTGTTGCGCTCCGGGGCCGCCCTCGAAGTTGGAGAAGTCGAAGCCCTGGAAGTCAAAGGGAACTTCCTGCTGCGGCTCGGCACTGGCGCGGGTGCGGCCATAGCCGCCACGTGCGGCCGCCTCGGCCTGCGCGGGATCGATCTGGTCGGAGTAAAAGCCGAACTGGTCGTAGACTTTGCGCTTTTTGTCGTCGCTCAGGACGTCGTTGGCTTCGGAGATTTCCTTGAACTTCTCTTCCGCCCTCTTGTCCCCGGGGTTCACGTCGGGGTGATATTTGCGCGCGAGCTTGCGGAAGGCCTTGCGGATCTCGTCCGCCGTGGCCGTCTTTTTGATTCCGAGCAGGCCGTAATAATCCTTGTTCTGTGTCGATGGCATCGTTTTGTTTTCGCTTCTGAGCTTCTAGCTGCCTATCTAATCCTTCTGGCAGACCGGGCACCAGTACAGTGTGCGGCCCGCCATATCCTGGCTTCGGATCGCTGTGCCGCAGACCAGGCACGGCTTTCCCTTGCGCCTATAAACATAGTGCACTTCACCGCGTTCGGCTGGCCCACGCGGATGCGGCCGGTCCTTTGGACGCGTGGTGACGATGCGACGGTCGACCATGCCGTCCGGCATCAGGGTAACCGCATCCTTCCAGATCGCGCGGACCTTCTTGGGCTCGACATCCATTCCTGGCCGGAAGGGGCTGAGCCGGGCTCGGTACAGGAGCTCGGCGCGATAGATGTTGCCGATGCCGGAGAAAACCGATTGGTCCATCAGCAGCATGCCGATCGCCGTCTTCCGCTCAGCGATGGTGGCAAATGCCGGTTTTGGATCGGCTCCCTTTTCCAGCGGATCCGGACCGAGCCGCGCCAGCAGCCGATCCCACTTTTTCTGGTCGTAGATCGAACAGTCGGATGGACCACGCAATTCGAGCCAGTCGAGCTGTTTCCGATTCCGGGTCCAGATACGCAGCCGGAGCGCCCCTTTCGGCTCGGCCAGCGGGCCTGTGCCCTCGGTGAAATCGCCGAAGCGGCCGAGATGCACATGGAGGATCAGGTCGCGGCCAAAGTCGTAGCCGAGATGCTTGCCGTGGGCGATGATGCCGCGAAGCTTTCGTCCGTCAAGAAGAGCTGCGTCCGGGAATTGTCCCGAGGGTGAGTCCGCATGCACGGTGCGACCGGCAAAGGTCGCGGCCTGCCGATCGCGAAAGCGATGGACCTCATTTCCCTCGGGCATTCGTTTTCGTCGCCTTACTTGTTACGGATTAGCGATCGTTGGACGGTCTACACCTATACCGAAAATGCTCTAGTTCCAGACCAGTCTGGCTTCGACCGGCTCCATGCGCCAGAAGATATCCGGCTCGGTGCGGTGCATCTGGGCGCAGAAAGTCTCCGCCTCTGATTTTGTATTGAAGAGCACCTTGTTCAGGATTTGTCCGGCGCGCCACTGCACGCAGCGCCACATGGTGTTCGTCATCTGCTGATCCTCCGCGGCTGCCCTCCCCTGTCCTGGCGCGCCATTGTTCGTGTGCCCATTCTTCTGTTGCATCTCTCCCTACTTCCTCTACTTCCCTGCTATTCCGCTTTCACAAAAATGGTGTTCTCAATTAGATCTGCGCGGAGCAGCTTTTCTTAACGGAAAAGCTGCGTCGGTAGCTCTCATTTGCCTACCCCTTTGTGAAACGGGCTACTTCCTTTATCGACCGGATATCGCAAGGGGCGCTCACAATCGCTGCGAGCGCCCCTTACTTTCGCACCGGCTGACGCCATAGCAGTCATCTGCCGTTGCGTTACCAGCGTCCGACGTTTCCTTCTTTACTTCTTGTCTTCGACGTCCACGTACTCCGCGTCGATGACGCCTTCGTCTTTCTTCGGCTCTTCTGCCGTGGTTCCGGCAGCAGCCTCGGCGCCATCGGTTGGGGCGGCATTCGCGGTGGCCTTGTACATGGCCTCAGCCAGCTTGTGCGAGGCAGCGGTCAGTTTCTCCCGTGCCGCGTTCAGCTCGCTTGCGCTCGGCGTGCCTTCGAGGGTCTTCTTAGCATCGGCCAGAGACGTCTCGACGTCGCTCTTCTCCGAGCCGGAGACCTTGTCGCCGCTCTCCTTCAACATCTTTTCGATGTTGTAGACCATGCTGTCCAGACCGTTGCGGGCCTCGATCTGATCTCGCTTCTCCTTATCTTCGGAGGCGTGAGATTCGGCGTCGCGCGCCATGCGCTCGACCTCTTCCTTGCTCAGGCCCGAAGACGAAGTGATGGTGATCTTCTGGTCCTTGCCGGTGCCGCGATCTTTTGCCAGCACATTCAGGATGCCGTTGGCATCGATATCGAAGGTGACCTCGATCTGCGGCACGCCGCGCTGAGCAGGCACGATGCCACCCAGCTTGAACTTGCCCAAGGTGCGGTTGTCCTGAGCCATCGAACGCTCACCCTGCAGAACGTGGACTTCAACCTCACTCTGATTGTCCGCGAAGGTCGAGAAGGTCTCGGTCTTCTTAGTCGGAATGGTGGTGTTGCGCGCGATCATCGGCGTCGCAATGCCACCCGCCGTCTCAATCGAGAGCGTCAGCGGCGTCACATCGAGCAGGAGCAGGTCCTTGACCTCGCCCGCCAGCACGCCTGCCTGCACCGCCGCACCGATCGCGACCACCTCGTCCGGGTTCACGCCGCGATGCGGCTCTTTGCCGAAGAGCTCTTTCACCAGTTCCTGGATCTTCGGCATGCGGGTCTGGCCACCGACGAGCACGACCTCCTGGATCTGATCCGCCTTCACGCCGGCATCGGTCATGGCCTTGCGGCATGGTTCCAGCGAGCGCTGCAACAGATCATCGACTAACTGCTCCAACTTGGCGCGGGTCAGCTTGCGCACGAGGTGCTTCGGTCCGTTCGCGTCCGCGGTAATGAAGGGCAGGTTGATCTCCGTCTCCATTGCAGTGGAGAGCTCGATCTTGGCTGCCTCAGCGGCCTGCTTCAGACGCTGCAGGGCCATCTCATTGCCCTTCGCCCGCAGATCCAAACCCTCTTCCTTCTTGAACTCATCGATCAGCCAATCGACGATGCGCTGATCGATGTTGTCGCCGCCCAGGTGCGTGTCGCCGTTGGTGGACTTCACCTCGATGACGCCCTCACCGACTTCGAGGATCGAGATATCGAAGGTGCCGCCGCCGAAGTCGTAGACGGCAATGGTCTCGTCCTTCTTCTTGTCGAGGCCGTAGGCGAGCGCTGCCGCCGTAGGCTCATTGACGATGCGCTTGACGTCCAGACCGGCGATGCGGCCGGCGTCTTTGGTGGCCTGGCGCTGCGCGTCATTGAAGTACGCGGGTACGGTGATGACCGCCTCGGTCACCGTCGTGCCCAGGTAGTTCTCCGCGGCCTGCTTCAATTTCTGCAGGATCATCGCCGAGATCTCAGGCGGGGTGTAATCCTTGCCCTGCGCCACAATGACGACGTGGTCGCCCTGCGCTTTGACGGTGTAAGGCACCATCTTCATCTCGTCGGTGACTTCGTTGGCACGGCGGCCCATGAAGCGCTTGATCGAGTAGATAGTGTTCTGCGGATTGGTCACCGCCTGGCGCTTTGCCGTCTGGCCGACCAGCCGCTCGCCGGTCTTGGTAAAGGCCACAATAGAAGGAGTAGTGCGATCACCCTCGCTGTTGGGGATGACCTTGGGCTCGCCGCCTTCCATAACGGCGACCACGGAATTGGTGGTGCCCAGATCGATGCCGATAATCTTTGCCATAGCTCTCCTGACCTCATCGCTCGTGCGCGTTTTCCCACTGTCGCACTTGAGTGACTTATTGTCAATCTATCTGATGCAGAAATAACAGGTTACGATTCGCGGTTTTGCGGGAGATTTAAGTCCTGACGTAAACCATTGATTCTATTTGTATTGCTGGGGGGGGGTCATCGACCTTTATGAGGACTGAGCCGCCCTCTCCGGAGACTTGCTGGAAGCGCCAACCGCGTGTTCTATCGGTGCAAACCGACGCGCTGTTTCGTCAAAAGCATCCACCCGGCCATCGCCGATGTTGTAAATCCAGCCATGCAGCCGTACTTTCCCAGTCGCGATGCCCGCCGCCACGCCGGGATGGGTTCGCAGATGCTGGAGTTGGAGAAGAACGTTCTCCTCGGTCAAGGCGCGGAGCAATGAATCACCCGTCGCCTCGGGATCGGTGGCGCGCACAACTCCCAGCGCCGCCTCGGCGTTCCGCAGCCACGCCTTGACGGTCGGCATTGCCGCCAACGAGGGTGCATCCACATTCTTGAGCGCCTTCATGGCCCCGCAGTCCGAGTGGCCACACACAATAATCTCCGAGACTTTGAGCCCGACCACTGCGTATTCCACGACGGCGGAGACACCGCCCAGCATCTCGCCGTACGCGGGAACAATGTTGCCGATGTTGCGGCAGATGAAGAGTTCACCCGGAGTGGTATGCGTGATCAGAGATGGATCGATGCGACTGTCGGCGCAGGTAATGAAGAGCACTTGAGGGTTTTGCCTGTCCTTCAGTTCGTCGAAGAGTTCGCGATGTTCCGGATAAATCTCTTCGGTGAAATGCCGGTAGCCCGCGATCACTTTGGTGATGCCGTCCTGCTGTGACATACTCTCCCCCATCAGTGCGTGGTCAATTCTTGATCACACTCAGTATGGCGCTGGCAGGGCGCGAAATCCAGCTAAGGTCCACCACAGGATGGCGCTCCGGTTGCGTCCGGTTCTTGATACCCTCCCAATCATGCGCGTTGCAACACTTCTTCTTCTGGCAAGTTCCCTTCTCTCCGGTGCAGTCCCGGCGACCCTCCTGGCACAAGCGCCGAACGCTCTTGCCCCCGCGACAGCGGCCCAGGTCGATCATGCGGTCCAACAGGTGATTGCCGACACCGGCATTCCCAGCGCTTCGATCGCTTTGGTGGAGCATGGGCAGATCGTTTACCTGAATGCATATGGCAACGCACGGCTGGAACCGCCGATGGCAGCGACGACGGAGATGCAGTACTCGATCGGATCGGTGAGCAAGCAGTTCACGGCCGCGTTGACCCTGATGCTGGTGGAAGACGGCAAAATGACGCTCGACGATCCGATTGGAAAGTATCTGCCGCACCTGACGCATGCGAATGCAGTGACGATACGACAGATTCTCTCCATGACATCGGGCTACCAGGACTACTGGCCGGAAGACTACGTCATGACGTCGATGATGGGGCCGACGACGGCGCAGCACATCCTCGATGTATGGGGGAACAAGCCCTTAGACTTCGAGCCGGGGACGCAGTGGCAGTATTCGAATACGAATTATGTGATCGCAGGACGGATTGCGGAGATCGTCGGCGGAAAGCCGCTGGTGGAGCAGTTGCGCGAGCGCATCTTCGACCCGCTGCATATGACCGGTGTGCGGGATCAGGATGCGAGTCGTCTGCCGCCGAGCGATCCCACCGGCTACTACGAGCACGCACTGGGACCGCTGCGGCCGGCTCCGCTGGAGGGAACAGGATGGATGTTTGCCGCGGGCGAGCTGGCGATGTCGCCGGACGATCTGGCGCTCTGGAATATCAGCATGATGAACCGATCTCTGATGAAGCCAGCTTCGTACGATGCAATGTTCACCGACGTAAAGTTGAAGAATGGTAAGCCGACCGGGTATGGACTGGGCGTACAGGTGACGGAGCGCGATGGTCAACGCGTCATCTCGCACAGTGGCGAGGTCTCCGGATTTGTATCGCAGAATGTGATCTACCCGGACAGCAAAGCGGCTGTGACGGTGCTGACGAATATCGATGCATCGCGCGCGGCAGGAACAATCGCTCACGCGCTCGAGCCGATTGTACTTTCCGCAGGGACTGGAACCAAAGGAGTGCAGGCAGCAGAAGCGCGCGCGCTGCATATCTTCACCGATTTGCAGAACGGACAGCTCGATCGATCGCAATTGACGGCGCTATGCAACAACTATTTCACTGGCGAGGCGATTCAGGACTTCGCTACCAGCATGAAGCCGCTGGGAACACCGCAAAGCTTCACGCAGGTGGCCGAGGAACTACGTGGCGGCATGGTCTTCCGCGCCTTCCGCGTGCAATATCCCAATCGGCGACTCACGGTGACAACCTACGAGGAACCCGATGGGAAGCTGGAGCAGTATCTGGTGCTGCCGGCGGCGGCGAATTAGCGAGGCGGAGGCTCGATATTGTTCGCGGGAAAGCCAACACCTGATCCTTGCGACCTGCACGCCGCCGTGCGAGACTGACGATGGCCTTGTTGAGATGTCGTCCGCAAAGTGCGGCGATGGATACGGCTCCAATGGCTAGTGCCGATACACGAGCCGGGATGGCGGAACTGGCAGACGCAGCGGACTCAAAATCCGCCGATCGCAAGGTCGTGGGGGTTCGACCCCCCCTCCCGGCACCATCTTAGATACCAATATCCTGTGTGGAGTCACAGGCTTGCCGCGCTCGTTACGCCTCTGTGTCTTGGATGTTTTCCGGTCGATTCTGCGCTAAGGTACGAGTTCAGGTACAGCGCGCATCCGCTGTCATTTCAATATGTTGGCCCCCTTGCGGCAGAATTTATTTCTGCTGATTATCCGTATTTACGCCAGATTACGGAATGCGCAGTGGACTTGGTTCATCAAGTCCTCGCTATGGCAAAAGTCTTCACTGCATGTTCTTTAAAAGCGACGGCTCCCTGCCCAAGTTTCCATTTTCAGGTGTGGGCCGTGGACGGAAGTATGAAATGAAAATCCGAACCTCAGCTGAATCCCTGTTGTCCTCACTACAGCTTCCTATGCGCGTGAGGCGCACTGAGGACGGGATTGGGATACTGGATGTAGCGGTCGAGTAGCTTCCGCGCTGTCAGGGTGAAATACAAACTTACCGATCTCGGTTTTAGCCTGGGAGCTGCATTCTGCGGAGTCTAATTCTGGGCAGCCTTTCAAAGAACGATGTGTCCGCTCCTTCAGTGCACGAGTAAAAGTGTCCGTGTGGATACTCAATATCTCCGCTGTTGTCATACGATTTCCTCACTCTCGTCAAAACTTTTCTATACTGCATGCGCGACTGAAGACTTGATCGAGCCCTGGCCCGGAACCCGAATCTCCGCCGCTCAAGAAGATCTTTACGTGTCCCAGAAGCGCTTTTCTGTTTAAGCCGTGATGGAACATCGCTTCCTCAAAGAAGATGCCCGATTTTCGAATCGAGCGTCGCGCCGGAATGAGGGGCTCCCAGACCCCAACCAAATACGGCTTCACGCTGATTTCTTTTCGTAAGGATCTCGCGGGAACAAATCGGGTATCTGGCAACCGAGCTCACCCTCGTTACTGCCGCCATTACACTCTGGAACACGGTCTTTATGGATAAGGCCGTTGAGGCTTCAGTTCGAAACGGGCTCGGCATCGATTCGAGTTTGCTCACGCATCTTTCCCACCCTCGGGTGGGAGCACATCAACCTCACCGGCGACTATCACTGGAAAGCGGAACCACGCCAGTCTCGACTTGTGCATCCTAATCACTCCGAACGTCGACCGATCCTGAGCGTGCTCTACTGTCCGTTTTTTGATCGCGTCGCTAATAAAACCAGTAATAGTTACGACATCACTCTACACCGCAAGTGTTGCTGACAATTGAATGACAATCGAAAGACAATTAATTTATTGACAGTGATTATGGGCACGGGGTGTAATCGGCAGTCGCACATAAACAACCGTTTGTCTTGACGGCTGTGTGCTTCCTATACGCTTTCGCAGGTGAATGTGGAATAACACTGCGCGAGAGCTGAGGGCCCTCGGAGATGCGTCCGTTGCTGATCCTTGTCGGCTGTAAAGCATTAGCAAGGCTACTGAGCACGAGACGAATTTTCTGGGAGACGGGTCATGAGAGTGGCAAAGCACTGCGTATCAGCTTTTTTGATTGTGATGTGTTCTTTAAGTTCTAACGTATTTGCGCAGAACACGAACTCCGGTGATATTCGCGGTACTGCCACCGATTCGGCGGGGGCTGTTATTCCGGGTGTGACAGTCACGGTAAAGGACGTCGATAAGGGCGTCGTCAAGACGTTCACCACCGATGGCGGCGGCTTGTATGACACGGGTTCCATCGTTCCGGATCACTATCTCATCACCTTCACTAAAGATGGTTTCACCCCGTTTGAACGTGGTCCCATCACGCTCGACGTTTCCACTCAGACAATCAATGGACAACTGAATGTTGGCTCGACGACGCAAAGCGTCGTCGTGAATACTGATGTGCCCCTGCTTACTACTGAGACAGGTGCGCAGGAGGCGACGCTGACCTCGGATGTCATGGCGCAATTGCCGCAAACTAATCTAGGAGCCGACTGGGAAAACTTCACAGTCCTGTTGCCGGGCGCCGCCGGCGCTCCCGAGAGCGCCAGCAGCGCCTCCAACCCGGGCTCGGCGGCAGCCATCAACGGCAATCTGCCCTTCGACAGCGTGCTGGCCGATGGCGCGACTACGACGCTGCCACAGAGCCAGAACTCAGACGTCACCGTCTTCGAGACCACTTCCGAGGTCAAGATCAGCACCAACGGCTTCTCGGCGCAATATGGCCAGGGCGGCATCATTTACAACCAGATCACGAAGGGCGGCAGCAACCAGTTCCATGGCGTGGGATACGAGTATTTTTCCAACGATGCACTGAACGCCTTTGCCTATCAATTCGGCGCGGTTGGCGCACAACAGCCTGAGCTACGCTTCAACAACTTCGGCTTTTCCGTCGGCGGTCCAGTCCTCCGGAACAAGATGTTCTTTTACTTCAATTTGATAAGACGATCAACAACACAGTGAGCCTGAATCGGAAACGCTGCCGACCGGGCAGAACGCAGCGATGGCACTCGGTGATTTCACTGCCCCGGGTATGCGGACCATCTATGACCCGACAACCCAGACGGTCCAATACACCGGCAGCCACACATACCAAAGCCCGGACTACGTCACCGCGCAGAACCCTGGCGGAACTCTGACACAGGCATGCCCCTGCGTGATCCGCCAATCCTTTGCCTCGGAATACGGCAATGGCAACCGCATTCCCGCCAGCTTGATAAATCCGGTAGCCAAGAATTTCCAGAACCTTTTGATCTCGCTGAGCAAGGGCGCGGTCCAGCAACCCACTAACGTTGGCAAGTCGCAGGTCATCCAGGGCGTCGTCACCAACAACTACGCCTACACCACACCCGGCATTAATCCGTTCACCAAGTTCTTCGGCCGTCTGGACTATGACATCACCGGGAATAACCGGTTTACCGCTTCGGTGACGGAGAGCGATAACCCAGGATTCTTTTTCGGCTACGGAGCGCAATTTTGCCCCGTTAACTGCCAGAACCAGGACGTTAGCCGCCACAATGCACAGGTCTCCGATGTATGGAACTACAGCTCGACCCTCGTCAACGAAGCGCGACTGGGCTTTACCGACCAAATGAATTTCTTCCTGCCGCAAACCACTGGCCTGGGTTATCCAGCCATGCTCGGGTATAAGCTCGCCAAGTCGGATTTTCTCCCGGGCTCTCGCCCGGCAACAGTATTGCGGGTACGGACACCGATGGCACCCTCCCCTTCATCTACAAGGAGTTCGTCTACGATCCATCCGACGTGGTCACGTTGATTCGCGGGCGCCACGTTTTGCATTTCGGCGGCGAGTTCCTGATCAGCCTCGACGATTCGACCCAGTACAACTTCATAAATCCGGGCACCCCCGGCTTCGGTGGCCTGTACACCTCCGCAGGCGGCCAGATCACGAGATCGGCTGACGGTAATGGACGACGGTATACAGTATGCGGACTTCCTGCTGGGACAGTTGAGTAGCTGGAACGCCAGCGAATCAGCCGGAATTCGGCGCCCGGACTAAAAGTCCGCAGTTGTTCGTCCAGGATGATTGGAAAGTCCGTCCCAACCTGACCGATCAATCTGGGCGTGCGCTGGCAGGGACATACCGGTTGGAGCGAGGTTAAGGGAAACGAGACCGTCTTCGATCCCACGGTGATCAACCCCGCCAACAACAGCCTCGGGGCCATATGGTATGGCATGACCAAGGCGAACGGACGCGGCCAATTGATTGCTCCAAACTGGAATGTCTGGCTACCGCGCGCCGGCTTCAGTTACCAACCCATGAACAATACGGTGATTCGTGGCGGCTTCGGCATCTATGCCTCAACCCTGAGCATCGATACCTATGGCGGCGGTATGGGAGGTGCATTCGGAAGCAGCGGCGGCGTCAGCGACCTGACCAATGGCATCTGCCCGGTAGCGCAGATCGACAGCGACGGCAGCACGCCGGATATGACTGATCCCGGTTGCGGCGTCGTCACCAACGGCACCAACTTCAATGCCTTAACCCCTAATGCGTCTTATCTAGCCGCGCCGACCACCCCCGATGCCCGCAACGGTCAGGGCGCAACCTACACCCAGTTCCACACGCCATTGCCGAAGAACTTTCAGTGGAATATGAGCCTGGAACGGCAGTTCGGCCAGAACTATGTCGCCACTCTCACCTACGTGGGCAATCACGGATACGATCTGAACCTTCAATAATATTGACATCAACCAGGTTCCCGAAAGCATGCTCAGCCCAAATGACCAGGTCGATCAGGCCATTCCCCTCTTCCAAAGCATCAACGGAAGCCACCAACAACGCCATCTCGAACTACAACGCACTTGAGGCTGTGCTTAGCAAGCGCATGAGCTACGGCTTGCAATTCAGCATCAACTACACCTGGTCGCACTTCCTGGACGATCTGGATTCTTCGGGTTTCGGGGCTCGCGAGGGCTTCCAGAACTATCAGAACGCCTTCGATCCCAATGACAATTACAGCAACGGCAACTTTGACATCCGGAACATGTTCAAAGGACAGGTAATTTACGAGCTCCCCTTCGGCAGGGGACATCAGTTCCTGAACAATAACCTGCTGCTAGACGAAGTCGCTGGGAGGATGGCAGGTGTCCAGTGTTTATGTGATCGAAGGCGGCAACCCCATGGGCATCACCACCGGCGGCAATAACAACTCCAATAATCGGTCAGGGAGCTTCACGCAAGAGGCAAATCGGGTGCCTGGCACAAGTCTCAGTTTGCCGGGAGGAACGAAGCAACGCCTGAGGGAGTGGTATAACCTCGAACGCTCTGACCGTTCCGGATCCCAACACCTACGGCACTTTCCGCAGGAACACCGTGTACGGCCCAGGAATTGTCAATGTGGCTGCTTCACTCGGCAAGACGTTCGATATCTGGCCGGAGCGCGGCGTGAAGATGCAGATTCGTGCGGATGCCGGGAACGTGCTGAACCATCCCAGCTTCGGCCAGCCTGGAAACAATGCTATCGGACCTGGCCAGACTGCCATCATCACCAGCACCACGGTCGGAGGCAGACAAATACAACTCTACGGACGCATATCGTTCTAACAATTCGTTAAGTTTGGCCCATTCCAAAATAGATGGCGGTCGTCCGCCATCTATCTTTGCCCCGCGACTCGGAACGTCCGGGTGGCCTGTCTTTTCCCCGCGCAGTTCGTGCGGAATCGGTTCATCTCATCGCGATTATGCGGGCTGTTCTACTTCGTTTCTCAAAAAGCGACGGTATATTTCTGCGCGGATTGATGCAGGCACCATCCTCGCCGGCGCGCGCAAAAGCACATTCTGGACTAGCTCAAAAGTGCTAATAAATCCACTTGCGTGGAAAGACCTGAGAAGCCTCAACTCGCGTCGTAAATATCCCAGGCCGCCTCGTCTCCGTTGCATGCCGTTCCCGCAACGGACAAAGACCAGGGGCTCCTGCAGGTTGTGGAACCTGACGCCCAGCATCAGCATTCTTACCCACAAATCGTAATCCTCAAAGCCGATTATCTCCTCGTAATTCCCCGCTTCCAGAACAGCCTGCTTACGAAACATCACCGTCATGTGATTGACCGGATTGCGAAACTTTGAAAAAGAACGAATCGCGCTATCTTCCTCCGGAAGGCAGCGCAGGGATGCCCGGGAACTAGGGTCACAATCAAACTCGGAAATACTAGAACCGAGGACATCGATCTCGGGATGGATTTCACAAAACTCTAACTGTTGTTTAAATCGGCCCGGAAGGCAAATGTCATCGGAGTCCATGCGGGCAATCCATTCGAATCGGCAATGCTCAACTCCGGCACGGAGCGCCCGGCCAAGGCCACGATTGACTCGCAGATCCAGAGTAACCATCGGTAATTTTTCACTGTAACGAGAGATTACCTGGTCGAGTTCAGAACCCAGTACGCCGTCCTTGACAATCACAACTTCATCCGCCAGCCGGGTTTGCGCCACAAGACTATCCAGGCTCTGAGCCAAATACTTCGGCGATTCGCGGTGATAAACCGACATAAGAACCGAGAATTTCACGGATAGTGCCTGTCGAACGTCTATGTCGAGTCCGCCTGTTGAGGCGTGAACCGTTCGCCCTGACATGCGCAACGATTTAGAGGTACTGCCGACGTCCTGGTTAAGTCCATGCATATTTTTTTTGATCCCTTCTCTGCACCGCAGCATCTTTCGGCATCATGCCCCGGGAAATGCCACTCTTTCATTTGATTGTGAAGTCGTACGGCTGCGCCGTTTACGTTGGCAAGACCTATCTGGCGGATGTGCGGATAACAGGCGATCGTAAAGCCGCTGGTAGCTTGTCGACATCGTGCGGCTAGAGATACTGTCAAGCGCTGCGGGCCCGGGCGTAAAGCAGCGTTTTTCTCTTGACACGGCCAAGTCGTCTAAGGCGTTGGCAAAGGACCGGGTGTCATTTCTTGGAAGCAAGGTCACCTGCGCTGGAAACAATCGCTGAATATTTTGATGTGGCGGAATATCAGTCGCGAGAATCGTAATTCCCACCGCGCATCCTTCTAGCAATGCCATTGGGAGGCCTTCGGCAAGAGAATTTGACACAAGGACATCGGCCGCCATGAGGAGTTCTGGAATATCGCCTCGAGGTCCCATGAAAACGACGTTAGGCGATCCTTCTGCTGCCTGCTCGCACTTTGACCGTAATGGCCCATCCCCTGCAAACACCAACAGCGCATATTCAGACAATCTGGAATTCCGGAACGCTCGAATGACATCGATAGGGTTCTTTCGCTCGATCAATGCCCCGGTATGCAGAATCACTGTCGCAGATTCAGGCCAAGCATATCTTTGTCGCATTTCTTCTTTCTCGCGAATGCTGGCTGGTTGGTAAGTGTTCACATCGATACCATTGGGAATAACATCCGCAACGACACTCGCTCGAAGCGCTGCGCTGGCTACGTTTTCCGAGACAGCAGCTACGCTATCAAAGCCTCTCAACGCCGCATACTCTGTTGCGGCCATCAATCGACCCATGACGACGCCATACGCCAATTGGTAGTCACGGACGAGATCACAATGTAATGTCGATACTGTGGCACACTGCGGATTAGATCGTGCCAGCAAGATATCTGCACGGATCCCATGTGAGTGAATGAGCGAGGCATCCACTTCGTGAACAAGCTGTCCCATGTATTTTGGCTTCCCAACAACGACTCCATATGAGGGAACGTGAAGTTGTCGCAGCAGAACGCCAGCCCCTTGAATCTCGCCAATGCATGAATCTTTCTTTTCAGGCGATAACGTGGCAACTACTGGACGATAACGTTCCGGATCAAGGTTGCGAACGATCTCCTTGAGTACATTAATCGGACCACACCGCGCTAGGCTAGATACTAGATATAAGACCGTTCTTCGCATTTCTATTTCGCTCCGAAATGCTGAGCTAACCGAGAAAGAAACGTGGCACGTCGCATTTCTCCAGACCACGGTGCAGTGATTCCGAGTACAAGAAACGGGATCACTCCCATCCTGCTATTAATCAGCGCACCTTGAGTGATTCCATAAAGAAAAGTTATTAATAAGCACATGACGACGAATCGAGAGAGCAATCTGTTCTGACGTGCAGCCCGGAGCGCAACGTTATAGCCGAGCGGATATACCGCCAGTAGCATGGCCAAACCGAGCATTCCATATCGGTGAAAAGTAATGATTAGTTCGCTATCAACATATGGGGGAAGCAAGGCACGAGTTGCTACCCCCAATAGTGGCGCTGTTTCCCAAGTGACGGCGACAAGCGCGAGATTGTCGAGCCGTGTGGTAATGCTGTATTGATCCTGGGTCTGGGCAGTCGCAAGGTCCTCAATCATGGAACGCGTGTAGTCTGCGGCAACGGGGCTGACCAGCGGCAGAAAGGCAAGACTCGCGATCAAGGCCAGAGCTGTAAGCGCGAAGCTTTTTCCTGTATTTTTTAGCCGCTCTCTTATCGAGTGATCCCCGTTCGTCATGGACCAAATCGCCAGGAGAACCGGCAGGCCGAATAGCAGGGTGCGGGTAACGGAGATAAGCAATGTAAGAAAGCTCAGAACAATCGTCATGCGCCGAATTCCGCGACTCCGAATCATCGGAGCGAGGAACAAGACCAACGTGGCCAGATATCCAAGGTGGGTGGGCGTGTTGAAGGTTGCGAATGGGCGCTGGATCATCATTGCGACTGCGTCATCAAAGGGCGATTGATCAGCAAACAGCGCGAGGCCTTTGACCAACAGGCTATCGCCCAGAGTCCTAGAGCTAAGCAGCTGCAGGAAAGCCAGGGCTAGCAAGATGGGCATGGCGGCTGCCATCGTCTTTACGAGTGCGCAGAGGGTCTGATGGCGGTTCCGTTGTCGCACGAGATGATAGACAATGAGGAACTTAAGCGGGCGCATTATGTCGAGATACTCCTTCGCGGTCACGATGAAATCGTGCCGTATCGGGGAGACGACAGTAGATAGAAGGATCGATCCCAAAAGGCCTATAAGGTACACTTCAATCCGGTCTGGCAGTGGCAGAGAGAGCTGATAAAGATGCTTCATTGCCACGACAATGCCGATGCCAAATATGATGAAGTCATCGACACGCACCGGGATTTCTCCGAGGATCCGGAAAGTCGGTGTGAAAATAACGGCAATCAGTATTACAGTAGTTAGCCAATCGCTTCGAGCGGTGCCTGCGCCGGCAACTTCGTGTTTTAAGGGCGGCTTTAGGATCGTGATGGAAGATTGATCGCTCACTCTGGGTCACCCGTCACAGCAGCAGCACGCGGATTCCCTGTCTTTGGGGCGTATCGGGCGCGGCAGCGCCGTATCGCACCTTCCGTCTTGCGTGGAAGATTGCCAGAGCGAAAAGCAGTCCGATCGCGCCGGCACAGACGAAATAAATCACAGCCCCTCCGGCGAGGCCCCAGCGCGGGACGAGCAGAAGGGCTCCGCCCGAAGTCAACCCGGCAACCAGTAGCGATTGCCAAAGGAATGGCTCTCGCTTGTGCGCGCGGAGATAGACGGCCAGGCTTTGGACGACGAAGACACTCACCGCGGCGAGGAGCAGCAGAGCGAAGAGGTGCGGCGGCAGCATGCGCGTTGCGAGTCCGGGCGCTGCATGCTGCAACACCTCGATGCCCGCCATGCAGAGCCCCGCACTTGCGGCGACAACGGCCAGCGATTGCTTGAGCGTACGGAAGAAGAGCACGTCGAGCGCCTGGAATTCGCCGCGGGCGATGAGATTGCCGAACGGCGTGGCTTTGGTCGACATCCAGGGCAGAACCATAGCCCAGAGATAACCGGCGATGCTCATCGACATGCCCATGCGCCCCGCTTCTACTGGTCCCCGATATGCAAAGAGAACTGGAGTAAAGATCTGCGCGGTGAACCAGGAGCAGAGAAAGCTGACTCCCAGCCGCCACTGGAACGGCCAGATTTCGCTACGCCAGACGATGACCTTCGCAGTGCCTGAACACCGCAGCAGGGGCAGGAGAAGCTTACGGCGCGACCATAGGAATGCGAGCGCGACCAGGAAGAAGCCGGCATTCACCGCGCCGGGTGACCACAGCCCATGACGCGAGACGAGGACGCTCCACGGAATCAAGATAGCGGCGACTCCCTGAGTGAAGCGCATGCCGGCCACCTGCCGCACCTGGCCGCAGCCTTCCACGAAAGAGATCACCGGGTTCAGCATGAAGAGCGCCACAGTAGCGATGACGGCGAAGATCCACGGACCATGCCAGTGCACCGTCGCGCCTGCGGCATGTGCGGCGAAGAAGGCAGAGCCGGCGGGTGCCAGCGTGGCCAGCATGATGGCGCCGGCCACGAGATACCAGCGCACGGTCTTTTGCAGCACCGACGCGAGGCGCAGATGAGCGACGCGATCTCCCTCGATGCGGCCGTCCGGGTGAAGGGTGAGATGCACGGTTTCATGCGCGGCGAGTTGCAGGATCACGAAGGAAAATCCCAGTTCGAAGACCATCTGCAGGGCCACGAGGCTCAGCAACGTGTAGTAGTAGCCCTGTTCGACTGGAGTAAGGAAACGGACGATCAGCAGAACAGTGCCAGTGCTCCCGACGATCTGGAAGACGCGGGCCATCACGGTGTAGGCGATGGCACGGTCCAGGCCGGTACGCCGCCGCAGGCCAGCCAACCAGCGGCCACCTGTGGCATCGCGCTTCTCGATATCTGTATCTATGACCGTTTCTATCATGTTCGGTACGCCAATGCTGCGCATTGCTTGTTGAGGTCGATCACTCCGCCGCCTCCGCTGCAGTAGAACCGGCGCTCACCGCGATACCCTCTGCCTGTTCGCGCCGAAGCAGTACGGCGATTGTGCTGAGCAGGAGGCGAATATCCATCAACAGGGAATATTTGGTGACGTATGTCAGGTCGAAACGCAGCTTCCGCTCGGCGGTCGTTGAATAGCGGCCATAGACTTGCGCCAGACCGGTGACGCCAGGTTTGACTGCCAGCCGGAACTCGTATCCCGGGATCTGCTCCCGGAACTGCTGGACGAAGTGCGGGCGTTCCGGCCGCGGTCCTACGAGACTCATCTCACCGCGAAGCACATTGAAGAGTTGCGGAAACTCATCGAGTCGTGTTGCGCGAAGGAAAGCGCCGATTTTGGTGATGCGCGGATCGTTTGCCGTGGCCAATACGGGACCGGTCTGCCGTTCGGCATCGGCAACCATAGTGCGGAACTTATGAACGCTAAACTCGCATCCATCGCGTCCCACTCGCCTTTGCGTAAACAGAGCTCTTCCCGGCGACGTGAGCCGGACTAGAATTGCTGTCGCAACCATTATCGGAGCAGCGAGAGTAAGCAGACCCACTGAGCCCACGATATCCATGGCGCGCTTCAGACATCTTTGCCCGTGATTCAACCGTGGCGGCGTGAGACTGACCATCAGCAGGTCATCTACGTTCAGCAGAGGTGCCCCATTGATCAAGAGTTCAAATATGCCTGGGACAAAGAAGATGCGCTTTTCCAAGGCCGAGGCTCTGCGAACGATGGCGCTGTGGTCTTCGACCTCCCTCGTCAAGAGGATGGTATCCCAGACAATCTCGCTGTCCGACAGCCGGTTGAATTCTTCCGTTGCGAGACACGCATCAATGGAGAGCCAGGGGGGAATGGAGGCCAAGAGCGTTTGTAAAACCTGATCGGCGTCTTTCTTGTCTGCCGCAATCACGACGGCCCGCCGCATTATTTCGCTCCGATGAATGATTGCGCGAATCAACACGCGCTCGGATGTAAGCGCGATACCCTGCAGCAATGTCATGCCAACAATCTGGCTTCCCGGAATCGCACAATGCGGCTCCCAACGGCACAGGAGCATCCAGATAGTGGCCCTCGCGACGACGGAGGCTGCGATGGAAATCTCCAGATCGGCCAGCGGACGGCGATTCCAACCTCGATACAGGCCAAGAGCCCAAAGTACCAGGGCCGCGCTTGTCGCATCCACGGGAAGCAGGTGCCACCATGCCGCCAGGCTTGCTGTTCCGGAAGTTCCGGCAACCACAAGAATGATCCAGGAACAACCAAGCAGCGTCAGTAGATCAATTGCAGCAACAAGAGGCGTGTAGTTCAACAGCGAGTGTCTATGTTCAGTCACTATCTTCTGTCCCGTGTACTACAGCAATACAGCTCGTTAAAACTAAGGGCCTGCACATCCGTCGCGTTCACGATTTGCTGATCCTGCGTCCTCGCACTGCACACTTCAGCTCTTCCATTTGTTGCGCCAGATAGGGGTCCGAATTAAAGAGCTCCTTCCAGCACGAACAGAGCGCCAGCAAACATCCAATGAAGACTCCCGCCGCAGCAAAAAGCAGCAATGTGAGGGTGTATCGAGGTGACGATTTCCGGTCCGGTTCTATTGCCGGTTCCATCACCTGAATGACGGCTGCTTCTTTTGCCTCATCCAGCCTGGCGGCATCGTACTGCTTCATCAGCAGATCAAAGATCGCCTGTCGGTACTGCACTTCATGGGCAGCGCGGAGATACTCCATCCCCGCACCAGGAACATCTTGCAGGGTCAGATCTCCAAAGCCTGAAGCGCGACTTCTCTCCTCCATGCGCGCAGCCTCGCCTTCGAGAGAAGTCATCTCTCGTTCTGCAATCTGCACCGCTGGATTGCGCTCCGTCGAAAACGACTTGAGGGCCTCAAGTTCCACTTGCTTCGCGGCTACCTGTGCACGAAGTGCCGCAAGTCCTTCAACCACGGCCTTCGCTTGCGCATCCGGCTGCACCAGACCCTTCTTCTGCTGAACCTGTTGGAATGCGGCTTCCGCTCTCACCAGAGCTGCTTTGGCATCATTCAACTGGTCCTCATAAAACAGCCTGCGCTGCGAAGCTTCCGTAACTGCCAGGTTTCTTGTGAGGGTATGTAGTTCCCGCGTGTAGCCGTTCGCGAGTTCGGCAGCACGTTTCTTGTCCCCGTCCGTAACAGAAATGACGATGAACCCGTCCTTCTCCGATACGACCTCGGTTCGGCTTGCAAGCTTCTTCCGCGCCGCCGTCATATCTTTGGCACGATAGAGCGTCGCAAGCGAGAATTCTTGGATGAGCGCATCCGCCACTGGCCGAGATTTGAGCATCCCGACGTACATATCGTTGGGATTCTTCAGGCCCAGGCCCAACCCCTGCCCGGCCATTGCGGCCAGAGAGCTGCTTCCAGCGCCGGCAAACTGATTCATTAGCAGCGATGCCGCGGATGCAGTCTGCTGCGGAGTCAGAATCTTTGTCGTCGCCGTATACCGGACAGGCAGCACGAGGCAAAGCAAACCTCCGGCAATGACCGACGCAATCGTCGCCTTCACAATCAACCATTTCCGCCAGGCAAGCTGGGTAGCGACATCAATCAAGCTGACGTGAAAGACAGCCGTGCCTGCTCTTTCGCCGAATGCCGGATCAATTGCGGGTTCAGTCTGATCGGGGGTCAGATTCGCTACGCTCATCGTTACCTTCCTCACTGCTGGATGACGCTGAGCGCTGCCGCGGTTAGAGCCGTTTGCGAAACGATCTGCGTCATGTCCTGGAAGTTTCTCCAGCCCGCCCCGGTTTTGATCTTCTCCGGAACCACAATGGCGTCTCCGGGCATCAAACGCATACTTGCGAAGTCGCCGCGCCAGAACTTATCGCGGGACTGCCGGCTGACGACCGTCCCGTCCGCGCGAATAAGATAGGTTCGTTTCGCATCGGCCTCGCGCGTAACTCCGCCAGCATCATTCAGATAGGCAGAGAGCGGCTTGCCCGATGCGAACTGAAACGCATTCTGGTTATAGACTGCGCCCGCAACCTGAACTGTGCCGCGTCTCGGCGGAATATAGTAGCTATCCCCATCTTCCAGCGAAAAATTCGGAACATCTCCGAGAGACTTCGCATCGGGCTTTATTTCCAGAACGACTCGGCCCGTTGGCTGTACGGCGGAAAGCCGCGTGATGAGAGCCTGCTGCAAGCCAAGTTGCGCCTGCTGATCAGCGGCTCGTTCCGGCGTAGACGGAGGAGCGGAGGTAAAGCGGGCAAGCAGTTCCTGCTGCATCCGCTCTGTTGACTGCTTTAGTTGTCTCTCCTGAGATTCGCGAGTCGAAACCCGGGTCAGTTGCGACGAATAGAGGTAAGCATGCGAGGTAAGACCGCCGGCACGCTCCACCAGATTTCGCAGCGTCTCGCCTGCGTTTACGCGGTAGACTCCTGGTGCGTTGACTTCTCCGCTGATGCGGACGAATGTCGCGTGCTTCTCTACCGGCAAGGGAAGGTCCCGCCGCCCAAAGATAGTAAGCACATCACCGGGCCGCAGAGTCCGATTGTCCTCGGATGCGGGATCATCGATGGCGTTGCCCAAATTGAATGTGATCAGACGGGTACTCAGGTCATGATCGTCCAGCCGTTCCACCACAGCGTAGTCCCAGTCGATCTCCGCATTAGTCCGGCCTATGTCAGCCATTAAATCGGTGTGCGACATATCCGGTGGATAGCTGGACTCGTCGGAAACCGGACGATCCTGCCGAGAATCCTGCCTGGCTCCCGACTCCGTTGTTCCCGTTCCGTGCTATCTACTTGCTGGCGATCCCTTCTACTCACTCGCTGATCATCCGGAGGTATCGGGAGGCGGGTTCGCTCCTCTTCCGGATGCGAACGAAAAGCACTTTCCGAGCTCTTCTCAGGCTGATCGGTTCTCAACCTGGAGCGGCGATCGCCGAACCGAGGGTCGAGATTGTCTGAAACCAGGTGGTTCTGTTGGTTCCAGTAATCCCTGGTTAACAAGAAACTGCGAGATGGAATCAGATCGGAAACCCGCATGCCCTCGTGCCACGCGTAGCGGCCGGGTTGCGCGACATTTCCGCGAAGTGTGACCGCGTTCTTGAACTCCGGTGACACAGGATAGACCCGCAGCAAATCCCCATCGTCGATTGTGCGCTGCAATCCCAACGCATTCAGCTCGAACTCTTCGACGCTACGGCTGTCATGATCATCGATCCGCTCCAGAAGCGCGCGCTTTGTGCCGGCCAGAGAGGTGAGACCTCCAGCGACCTGCAGAATCGACCCGATGTTGATCTGTCCCTTCAACTCATAGATTCCGGGCTCGTTCACGCTGCCTGCCACGGCAACCTGCGGACCTGCGGAAGGAAAGTAGATCACATCGCCGGGTAGCAGCCGGAGATCATGTGACTTGTCCCCATTCTGCAGAAGATCGTAGATATCGAACTCAGCGAGCACGTTGCCAGAACGGCGCAGCTCAATGCGCCGCATTGTTCCGGTGGAGGAAGGCCCCCCGGATGCGAAAAGGGCATCGACGAGTGTGCTCAGAGCACTCACTGTGTACGCACCCGGCTGACGAGCACGCCCGAGAACAAAGATCTGGATGGACCGAAGCTGGCCCAATGTGACGTTGAGTTCGAAATCCTTGTACAGGGCACCAACACTGGAGCGTAGGAATCCATCCAACTGGTCGTAACGCAGGCCTGCCAGATTCAGGGTGCCGATTTTCGGCAGGAAGATCTGACCATTCCGATCCACTGTGACCCGCGAATCGAGCTCGATTTTGCCCCACACCCGGATCAGTAACTCATCTCCAGGTCCGATCACATACCCGGCAGGCACAGGCACATGATCCACGGGCGCGAACGTAGAGGGGACGTGCTCGAACAAGGATCTACCGTATACCGGTAGCGCATGCCCCACAGCATCCCGGACAAATCGTTCAAAATCCGATGGCACAACCCGCGCACGGATAGGGCGGACCTGCATGGTTGCGGCCGCAGGCGCGCCGGATTCGGATTCAGAGGTATTTGAGAGCTCAGGAGGTGCAACGCTCTTCGACTGCGCCGGCACCTGGGGGCTTGACGCGGAAGGGAGGGCCGAAGCAGCGGGAGGCGCCTGATCAGGCAGCGTGAGAACCGACTGAGCAGCGCAAAGCGTGCAGGGTAAAAGCAGTAATAGGAGCCCTTTGGCCATAAAACGTGCAACACCTACAAATCTCTTGAAGTCACGCGACGCTCCGAGAAGTGCTGCGCAACTTATCCTTTACGGCTTGACAGGACGCAGAACTCACAGCACGCCTGTCTCTTCATCATTGCAGCCGCGTGAATCTGAACCTGGACACAGATCCGTCTCTAGGCCCAAAGATGCTTACCTTCTGCGATATTCCTCACGCATTGTGGGGGGGCGAGAATGACTCGCGTCTCCCAATGCAGAGAATCGCGCCTAGCGGCGGCTGTGGAAATTGCAACTGTGTGTGTGCAGATTACGCAAAGTCTAGCACAGTAGTAGTTGCCGGTTACGATAACACCGATTATGTACATAATGTCTGTTGATTTTTTGCATTCCTGCTGTATAACAAGGTCCGGGTCCCGTAAGTTGACACGGCTTTTCATCACCGGAATCGCAGGCTTCATCGGCTCCAATCTGGCAATGTCAGCGCTGGACCACCGCTATGAAGTGCATGGCCTGGATAACTTCAGCTCCGGAAATGAAGCCAATCTCTCGCCATTCCGGAAACGAATCACACTTTTCCGCTCGGATCTGTCGGATATAGCGACGCTCCGCCGCGCTTGCCAGGGCGTCGACTGCGTGCTCCACCACGCCGCGATTGCATCGGTTCCGCAGTCTATGCACGATCCCGTGCAGAACCACGAATCGAACGCCACGGGAACCCTACAGCTGTTGCTAGCCGCGCGGGATGCCGGCGTCAGGCGAGTGATTTTCGCGTCATCTTCCTCAGTCTATGGAGATCAGGCAACGTTACCCATTCATGAAGATTTAACCCTCGATCCCCTTTCGCCCTATGCTGCGTCGAAACTTGCTGGGGAGTTGTATATGCGGATATTCAGCCGGTTTTTCGGAATAGAGACGGTTTGCTTCCGCTATTTCAATGTGTTCGGCCCTCATCAGGATCCAGGTTCGCCGTACTCCGGCGTGCTGGCGCGCTTTATTCAGCAAATGCTCCATCAGGAGCGCCCGACGATCTTCGGTGACGGCCAGCAAACGCGGGATTTTACCTATATAGAAAATGTCGTCCAGGCGAACCTGCTGGCCATTCATGCCCCGGCCGACCACGTGAATGGACGTGTTTTTAATCTGGCGACCGGCAGGCAGGCCTCGCTGAACGAGGTCTATGCAACTCTGCAGCGGGTGACGGGGTACAGGGAACCTCCGGCGTATGCAGAAGGCCGCCAGGCAGATATACGGCATTCTCTTGCCGACATCTCTGCGGCATGCAGCGCACTGGGATTCCGTCCCGCAGTGGGCCTCGAGGAAGGATTGCGCAAGACTGTTGACTGGTACCGCTCGACTGCGTCTTCCATGGCGGAAGCAACGGCCAGTGTCGAAGCCAAGCAGCTCTTGGGCTCGATCCCGAACTGAGGCCGTAGGGCCTAGTTGAAAGCACGTTACGCGAAGATCATTCCGCGCGGCTCAGATTCACTCCCTGAAAATTCGAGGTTGCTTGTTTCTTCCGAGGTGGCTTGCTTCTTCTAGGTCCGGCTGTTGGTTGCTTTTTTGTCCCCACGGCTACAGTAGTGGTTGTTTGCACGGGAGGGATCAAAGCGGATATTGGCACGGCTGCTCTTGACGTCAATCATGATCCATAGGGGAGATCCAGCAACACGACATTCGAGCGCTCTTGAACGCGTTCGATGACAAGTTCACGACCGTCTGGCGATATATCGAAGTCCTGAATATCAAATTCGGGACCGAGGTTCGTCAACTGCCGCTCGGCGCCCGTCTCGAGGTCGATGAGCCAAAGATCTTTGTGTTGAACCTCGCCACGCAAAAGCACGAGCGCCCGTCCTCCAGGCAGGAAGGCCAGGTGTCGCGCCCCCCGAGTCAGCCTGATGGCGGGCAGGGGATGAGGTGCCGCCACGGCGGTGACGGCTTTCACAGAAAATGTGGTACCGATGTCGGGTCCCGTGTAGATAACAAAGCGGCCGTCCGGCGCCCATGCGGGATCGACCGAGTACTCCCGGACGAAAGAGGAAGGGGGACGGCGGCCATCGAGCGGCACGCGGAAGAGATGGGGGACCCCGTGATCATCGGCCGCCGTAGTGATCGATAGGCCGTCCGGCGCCCATGCCGGAGCGCCCTGCAGGTCGAGCGAATCGGCCAGGACCCGCGCGTTCGTGCCGTCCGAATGCATCACGTAGAGGAGTGTTTTCCCGCGCTGCCCGACTGAGAATGCCACATGCCGTCCATCGGGAGAGATTGCCGGGCCGCCAAAGACTCGCGCTCCCTCGCCGCGCCACAACTCTGCGCGGGTTCCGTCTGCAAGTTTCCAAATGCTTTCGGCAGTGTCGGTCGCAGAGACATACAGAAGGTAATCCGGCCCCATTCGTGGTGAGAATCCGGTGCCGGTGGTCAGTGGGATCCGATTCGCGTCCGATACCACAGCGGGTGCATCAGCAATCCGCAAGCGCCAGAGCGTTCTATTAGGAGTTGCCCGCGTAACCACCAGACGGTGGCCATCCGCGCTCGCCGCCAGCGAAGTATATCGGTTGAGGTCCAGAGATCAACCGGTGTGGGTAGCGGTGCTCGACGTCCATGCTATAGAGCCATGGCCCCGAACCATCAGGATCACTGGCTAGGTACATGAGGGTGCGCCGATTCAACAGGACCGGATAACTGACGCGCCCAGCGTGTGACGTGATCCGTTCAGGCTTTCCACCTGCTGGACGAATGCGCCAGATATCCAGTTTGTCCGGGAGCTCGCCTTGGATGAAGTATAGGAATGCTGCGTCGGGCGCCCACAAAGGAAAGTGACTGTGGAGCCCGGCAGGCGCAGTAAAGATGGGCGGCTTCTCTGGCTGTACGCTGCCATCTGACACAAACAGCGGGTCCCCGGGTCCGGGCGTGTGGTACGCGAGCCGGGAGCCGTCGTGCGACCAGTCGAACTCGGCCACGCCTTGAAGGTATGGCCTCGGTTCGCCGCCCAGCGCAGGCACCGCCCAGATATTGATTTCACCGGCACCCGAGCCAGGCTTGCGGACCCAAAATGTGACGAGGGACCCATCGGGCGAGAACCCCAGGGTTCGGATCGAAGAATTTGCGAGCTCAGAAACACTTCCATGGGTCAAGTTATGGAACTCGCCCGAACCGACCTGTGTCACCCAGACGTCCATCGGTCCGTCACGGTCCGACAGAAAGGCCACCAAATGACCGTCTCGAGAGACCGCCGCGGCCTCTTCCAATCCCTCGAAGTCCGCAACCGTTTGAAATCGCGCGTCTGCGATGGGATTGCGCCAGAAGTACTCCGCGGTGTGAAGCCAAAAGCCTAGGCCAACCGCAAGCACAGCCCCCACCACTGCCAGCAGCAGGACATTAGTCCATCCGGCGCGAGAGGTCGATGTCGCAGGCTGCGGGACTTCTACAGCAGCCTCCCCCGGCAAGGCGGCGTTCCCATTTTCCTGGCCGTCTCGAAGATTCCGGCTGCGCATCCACGCATCCAGTTCCGCCCGAGACGCATAGACCGATCCGATTCGATCATGCACGTGCCGGTGTACCGGCATCCCCTCCCGCTTCTCCCAGCGCTGGACGGTCGTCACATCGCGTTTGAGGTAGGCTGCGATCTCCTTCCAGGAATCCAACCGATCTTCAATCGGCCTGTCCGGTGGCGATGCACGGAGTGACGGTTCGCCCATCGCGCGCTCCTGGCCGGTCCGCACTCGTGGCTAACCGGGGAACCATTGTATCCCCGGCCTGCAAAGGCACGGCAAAGGACTGCAATCAGCGGCAAACTCGGGGAAACAGCTGCCATCCAGTGCCTTACCGCTTGAGGGCTCCGCCAGTCTGTCCCAATGTGTCCATGCAGTAGGTGAATTCAGAACAGGAAGTCCCTTATGAAAAGCAAAACCCCGATGTCAGCGGTACGCATATTCTCGCTACTTTTGTTGGTTTCAGGCACCTGTGCTTTTGCCCAGGATCGCAGGACAGTGCATTTCAGCGGCCTGATCAACGACTACTCACCCTTGAGTTCTACCGTTAAAGGCAGCCCATGGGAGATGCATGGTCAATGGACGATGGATCTCCACCCCCAATGGGGTACAGCAGACTTTGCAGCAGATATGACGATGTCCGGTTTTGGGAGAACCCCCGCGCCGGCGAATGCAGTAGATCCGACACAGCCCCTTGTGAACCCTCACACGCACCACATCCGGTTGACCAACGTCAGGATCAAATGGAACATGACCGGCTGCCCTACCTACCTCACCCCGGTCCCAACGACCGGCTTTCAGTTGGACCACACGGTTAGCCTGTTGACCGGGAATGGAAGTAACGCTCCGTTCGAGACGGATCCGCCTTCATCGACGCTGCAGGTCTGCGTCACCGGCGGGGACGTAATCCCGTACTCGATGCCGAATTCCAACATTACGCTGGTCTTTGGAGGGCCTGCGACGACACACTTCGGATCACAGGCCATTCATGGCGTTGTGCGGATCACATCAGTCGAACCGATAGAGAAAGATCGATAAGGTAATCGATGAACGGATAGTTTGGTATCGTCGCTTTCCCTCGCGTCGAAGATTGCCGTTTGAACCTACGGCAACGATAGCCCGGCAGCCGGCCCGAATTAGGCATGCTGCCAGGGCATCCCGCAGCGCTCAACAATTGCAGGGAGGACTCCATTGAGACTTTATGTCCTATGGCTAACCGCTCTTCTCACATGCCCACATTTGTTCGCTGCGACCGATCCATTCATCGGAACGTGGGTATACAACGTCCAGAAGAGCCCGAAACCAACCATCCGGTACGCAATCAAGGATCTCGGCGGCGATCGCTACGCCCTCACCGGAAGCACTGGCACAACAGTCGAGATCAAAGCTGATGGCGTCTCAATCAAAGCGCCCGGCGCTACCGTTTCTTTCAAGAAGCTCGATGATCGTGACTGGGAAATGGTCCGGGACGACGGACAGAAGATGGTGCGTACTTACAATATTTCGACGGACGATAAGACCCTGACGCTCCACGATGTATTCACGGGCGATGAAGGAAACACTTCCGAGACGATCACAAAATATGCAAGGCTCAGTCCCGGCAACAGTATTTTCGGGGAATGGCAGTCGGACTCGTTGGAAGAGAAAGAGTCTGGCGAGGCACTGAAACTGATTGTTACGTCTTTTGGAACCGATGGACTGAGCTTCAGCGTACCAACCTACAAGCATCTGAGTGAGATGAAGTTTGATGGGAAGGTGTATGCCGATAGCGGCGCGGGTGACGCCAAGGGACACTCGTCATCGGGAAAGCGCGTCAATGACCACCTTCTTGAAGTTGAAGATCAAATCAATGGCAAGCCAGAGTATAACGAGGACTTGAAAGTATCGGACGATGGCAAGACACTCACAATTGTCAGCAGGTCCGCGAATTCGTCTGCCGTGTTTACGCAAGTATGGGATAAGCAGTGAAGGTAGAAAGTGGTCTTCATAAACGACGCTTTTATCTTGACCTATTTCGGCGTCGGATTTCGGATAGTCGGATAACAGGAAGTTATGTCGGGCCGATCATCCTCAGTTGGCGCCAAATCGCAATTGCACTCACTGACCATCCATCTCGTGAAATGAAAACCCGTTCGGCTACTCTTCACTTGACCCGATAACCTCCGAATGGCCCGTGATCAGGAGCGACACCCGAAGCAAACCGCCCGATTCAGTTCCCGTACTCGTTTGAACGTTTTGCCATCCTCACACCTGCCGACCCATCGCAAGGTCCACGATCTCCCCGATCATCTGGGTATAGGAGAGGCCGGATTTCTTCGCGGCCATGGCAAACTCCTGTCCGCTGGAGAGCCATGGGTTCGGGTTCGCTTCGATGACATAAATCTCGCCCTTGCTCGATATGCGCATGTCAATGCGGCCATAATCGCGAAGCTTCACGGCGCGATAGGCCTTGACCGCGGTCTCGGTGAGCTTGGTTTCGGTCTCTTCGTCGAGGTCTTCGGCGATCGCCGATTTCGTCAGCTTATAGGCTTCCGTTTCTTTGTCGAATTTCACGTCCTGGCTGGCGATCCTGGGCATGCCCTTGGGAAGCTTCGAAAGGTCGAGCTCCACAAGCGGAAGTGCATGTGCGCTCTCGTAGCTGCCGAGGACGGCGGCGTAGATCTCGCGTCCTTCGATGTACTCCTCGATTAACGCAGGAGAATCGAATTCCCTCTGTATATAGGAGACGCGCTCCATCAATTCTTTCACGCTGGTAACAACGGCAGCGGCATCGATGCCAATGGATCCATCTTCGGAGGTGGGTTTCACTATGAGTGGGAAGGCGATGTCATGCGCGTGGTCGATGGTGCCACGATAGGCCGTCGCGAAATAGGGCGACTGAATCCCGTGAAAAGCGAACATCTTCTTGGCTATCGATTTGTCCTGCGCAAGCATATTCGCGTGCGGTCCAGCGCCGGTGTAGGGAATTTCGAGGATATCCAGGAATGCAGTGATGTGCATCTCCTTGGTGTCATCGCCAGCATAGGATTCCGTGAGGTTGAAAATCAGATCGGCGCCACATTTGGCGAGCCCTACCAGCGATTGGGGGCGGCCATCAAGAACGTAATACGACGGCTCATGACCGAGCTTCTCCAGGGCTTCGAAGATTTCTTCGCGGTCGTGCTTTACCGGCTTTTTCTTGCGTTTCTTTTGCCCCTTGCGTTTGCGCGGTGCAGGAACTTCTTCCTGCACCTCAGCAGGTTCTTCTTCCCACAAGTCGTATAACACGGTGACTTTCAACTTCCCTCCAGTCATGCGGGGCCCCATCGGCGTGCCGGCGGTTGCGGGCGCCTCAAGGATGAGTGAACTTTCCGCGCATCAGGTAATTCATTGAGAGTGCGGTGGTATACACCGTGAACTCTGTGAGGTAATCGGACTCGCGTCGAATGTCCACGAGCAGACCGAGGTCTTCGACACGCTTGCAGATGGCTTCCACTAGCCGCTTGACAATCGGACGTTGCACGCCGCTCCAATACGCGACCTTGTCAATAATGGGCTTGCGATGCTGACGCAACATCTCCTGGGCGGAGCGAACGCCCTTACGTCGCTTCCGGGAGATATTGAAGATGTCCGCCAGGTCGGCGTCGAGCGCGAGTTCCTGCAGCGGAATGTCTTCCGGTGAGCCGAGAAGATAGAACTCACCGACCGTCGATTCCATCTCATCGACAGTGATGTCGGTGCGGCCGCGACGCCGGATGGGCTCCAAATCGCCGAACTTTCGCGCGATGCGATCGACGTATTGAAGTTTGGCGAGCGCACCCCAACCCTTGTAGCGCTTTCGCCATTGCGATCGAGGCGTGAGCCAGACCGCAAACGTTTCTGCAAAGTCTTCATCGGGATGCTTCTGCGCGTACCATCCGGCCATGTGGCGAACAAATTTTTGCGAGAACGGTATGGGACGATAGTGATCGCGATATGCCCGTCGAAACGCACCGAAGAGATCGTGCCACTCAGCCGACTTGTACAACTGGTACGCGTAATTGAACGCATGTCCGGCCTCATGACGCATGTACATCATGATCTCGCGAGCGTCTTCCAGGTCGTTCATCTCGCGCTCGAGCTGCGCTAGCTCGGGGTTGGCCAGATAGAACGGAATGCCGATGACGGGCTCGCCAGAGGGACATCCCCATTCATCCGTGAGATAACAAAGCGGACGGAACTTGTGGAGGCCTTTGGCTTCCAATTCGCGATACAGCCGCTGCGTGAATCGTTCGAGCGAAGACCCCTCGAGTTTGAGCCCGAGTTCGCGAATGGGTTTGGTGAGTATCTCCTGGAATTCTGTCCGGGTTTTCTCGAAATTGCGCACGGGGCTATTCAGAGTTCTATACCACGAACCAGATTCGGCACGGCAAGGCGTATCGCTTATGCACATAGTGTTGTAGGCACGCCTGGTTCGAACAATCGAGTGGGCAGTAACGCGGGCCGCGCGTCAGGAGTGCAGCCGTTTCATTCAATTCTTCCCGGCCGCCTTCTCCATCTGCGGCCGGTCCGGCCACGCATGCTTCGGATAGCGGCGCATCATCTCTCGCCGCATTTGGGGATAGAGGCGCTCCCAGAATCCGGCCAGATCTGTCGTCGTTTGCAACGCACGATGATTCGGAGCGAGAAGATGGATGACAAGCGGTGTCTTGTTCGGACCGATGCGGGGCGTATCCTGCATGCCGAAGAAATCCTGTAGACGGGATGATATCCACGGCGGCCTTCCCTCCTCATAGTGAACCTTCGTCTGACGTCCATTTCTGAGACGGATGTTGAGAGGAGCGATCTCGTTCAGGAGTCTGACATTCAGCTCTTGTTGCAGCAGTGGCATGAGGTTCGCACCAGCAGCGACACGCAGTTCGCGAAAACTCTGCAGTCCAACGCATAACTCGCGCAGTACCTGAGACATATCCGGTGGTTCGAATCCTGCAAAGGTCAGCCGATTCAGGAACTGCTCCAGAGCCTGCTTCTCCACAAAATGCTCGATGCCCGTCTCAAGTGCTTTGCGCCAAAGCAGATCTTCGACTTCCGTCCCGGATGCGGCGCCCCGTGATTCCTCGATGACAAGTTCGTCATATAGCAACGCGTTCATTTGCTCGACGCGCTCCGCGATGCGATTCCAGATTACTGTTGACCTCTCCTCGATGCGGTGCGGGAAGAAATCGAGCAGCCATTCTGGTTCGACTCTCGCGGTCATACGGATGAGCGGCAATGGATTTTCCTTGCGGTCTTCCGCATCGATCGCGAGCATGAATTCGTATGACGACGGCTCTCCGGCCATCTCGGCAGAGACGCCGGTAGAAAGCAACAGATGGTTCCCGGCTCGCCGTCGAGCGATACGGTCAGGAAAGCCGGCCAGCACGGAAAGCAACAGCGCTTCGTCGTCATGGCGAGTCTGCTTCGGTGGCCGAGCCATCCTAAGCAGTTGTTCCGTATGCCGTCGCGTACGATCATCCTGCGGCAGGTCCATGGCTGCAAGCAGATCGTTCTTCTCAGAGCGAATTCCCAGGCCAAGCATGGCCGCCGCGCGGCAGCCATCCTCTCCCACACCCCGGTTCAACGCTTCGACCAGGATGCGGGACAAGCGGGGAGGCAAAGGAAAGCGTGCGAGACGTTGCGCCATGTCGCCGTTCGCTCCAAGCCGATCCAGAAGCAGCTCCGCGCTTTTGACCGCCCTGGGTGGCGGTGCATCCAGCCAATCCAGATCGTCGGGATGCGCGATTCCCATCGCGCGTAGGCCGAGGAGAAGCTGGGAGAGATCGGCACGCGCGATCTCGGGAGTGTCCTGCTCGGGCCGTAGCGCATAGTCTTCCGGCGAGTAGAGGCGGACCACCTGCCCCGGACCGGTGCGGCCGGCTCTGCCTGCTCTTTGGATCGCCGATGCTTTGCTGATACGGCCAACCTGCAAGGTGGGTAGTCCTGTCCACGGGGAGTACGTCGCTGTGCGTGCCAGACCGCTATCGATGACCGCGGTCACGCCTTCGACAGTCACAGAGCTTTCAGCAACATTCGTCGCGAGAATGAGTTTCCTTTGCTCAGTCGGCGAGACGGCACGATCCTGCTCCGCGGGCGTGAGATCTCCATGCAGAGGCAGGACAAGTAGATTCGCTTGTGCAGCCATGCTTGCGCACTCACGCATCGTTCGCCGGATTTCTACGATCCCGGGAAGAAATGCCAGAATATTGCCGGTATTCTGCCCGCGATCCAGCCATTCCACAGCACGTTTCACCTGAATCGGCAGCGGATCGGCAGAGTAAGGCAGATGCCGGATCGATAATCCGAACAGCTTCCCCTCGGAACGGAGGACGGGGCAATCTCCGAGATAGCGGGCTACGGGAGCCGTATTGAGGGTAGCCGACATGACGATGATCCTCATCTCTGGTCGCGCGCGCTGCAGGCGCTTCAAGCATGCGAAAGCAAGATCGCCGTCGAGATGACGCTCGTGAAATTCGTCGAGGACAACCGCGTCAACGCCCTTCAGGCTCGGATCGGTCAGCAGCCTGCGGGTCAGGATGCCCTCGGTGACAAAACGCAGCCGCGTATGCGGCCCTATCTTCTCCTCGAAACGGACCTGATAGCCAACACTCCTTCCGACATCTTCACCTGTTTCCCACGCGACTCGTCGTGCCGCCAGCCTCGCCGCAATCCTGCGAGGTTCAAGCACGATGACCTCGCCGCGGACGAGATCCAGAATGGCCGGTGGAATACGGGTCGTCTTCCCTGCTCCCGGTGGAGCTTCGATGACGAGGTTGGGGGTGCGCAAAAGAGAGGCAAGGATCTCCGGAAGGATCGCATCCACCGGAAGTGCTGACTTTCGAGTCACTGCATTGATCCGAACACGCCGCTTCGGCGCAGTCAATGCGGCCGGACAAGCCCTATCGCACGTGCATGGTAGTCTCCCTGCGTGTCCTCTCATTCGTTCGATCTAGCTGCGGCGGCGTTCACCGAGATGGTGCGTCAGGGCTTTCATCCGGATTATCCACCAGGGAGTGACGAGCAAATCGCGCGGATTCGCGCCGCCAAGCCGCCTGCGCCCGGCGGCGATGTACGGGACCTGCGCGA
This sequence comes from uncultured Acidobacteriaceae bacterium, assembly GCA_963815025.1. GTDB lineage: Bacteria > Acidobacteriota > Terriglobia > Terriglobales > Acidobacteriaceae > KBS-83. The sequence continues at coordinate 2,364,897 of CAWFFD010000004.1, forward strand.
TCTGCTGTGGTCATCGATTGACAACGATACCTCCCGTGATCTCGATCAGGTCGAATTTGCAGAACGAGTCGACGGTGGCATCAAAGTCCGCGTGGCTGTGGCGGATGTTTCGGCCGCAGTGGCGAAGAACAGCCCATTGGATCAGCACGCCGCAGCTCAGACGACGACGATATACACCGCAACACGGAATTTCCCGATGCTGCCGAATGAGCTCTCCACCGACTTGACTTCGCTCAACGAAGGACAAGACCGCGCAGCAATGGTCCTTGAATTTATCGTGGACACTGAGGGCTGCGTAACGCACCAAACCGTCTACCGTGCTCTCGTCCACAACCGGGCAAAGCTGGCTTATAGCAAGGTGGGACCGTGGCTCGAGGGCAAAGCGGATCCGGATCAAAAAGTGGCGGCGTTGCCCGAGTTGCAGACACAATTACGCCTGCAGGATGAGGCGGCGCACGCGTTGCGCGCCGAGAGGGTGAAGCAAGGTGCTCTCGAATTCAATCGCATCGAGGCAGATCCGGTCGTCATCGATGGCGCAGTACATGAGATCAAGGCCGCCCAGCATAATCGCGCAACCGACCTGATCGAAGATTTCATGATTGCGGCAAACGAAACCATGGCGGAACTGCTACATGGTGCCGGGCGGTCATGTATCCGGCGTGTGGTGCGTTCGCCGGAACGTTGGTCGCGCATTGTGGAACTGGTGGCTCACTATGGTATCGAGTTGCCGAGTGAGCCCGATTCGGCGGCTCTGAACGGTTTTCTTCGCAAGGAAAGGGAGACGGACGCCATTCACTATCCGGATCTCTCGCTCGCAATCATCAAGCTACTAGGAGCAGGGGAATATGTGGTGGCGTCAGGAACCGATAATGAGCCGTTGGGGCATTTCGCACTCGCGGCGCGAGACTATACCCACTCGACAGCGCCGAACCGAAGATTCCCAGATCTGGTGAACCAGAGGATAGTGAAGGCGATGTTGGATGGCGAGCCATCGCCCTACACGGACGATGAACTCTCCGCGATTGCGACGCACTGCAATCTGCAGGAAGCTGCTGGGCGCAAAGTGGAACGCGCAATGCAGAAGCGCGCCGCGGCAGTGGCCCTGGCCAACAACATCGGCAAGGTCTTTCGTGGCGTAGTCACGGGTGCGAGCGAGAAGGGAGTCTATGTCCGGGTCTTTAACCCGCCGGTCGAGGGTAGGGTGATTCAGGGCGAGCACGGACTGGATGTCGGAGACATCGTGATGGTGACGCTTCTCCATACTGATCCACAACGCGCTTTTATCGACTTCGGTTATGCCAAAGCGCGACCGGACGAACCTGGATAACTGGCAGGGGCCGTTCCAGGATTCGTCCGCTGCGATTTCACCAGCGATAGACCTTCAACTGATCCGTATAGAGCGTGTCTGAGCCGGAGCCCTTGCTGAGACCGTCTATCTGGAAGTTGATCAGCAGAGTTCCGATCGCCCAACTCAGGTTCTCGGCATCCGGACCGCTGGCATTCTGAAAGTCACTGTACTGCCCATCTACGCTGACCCAGTCATAGGTCGCATTGCCATTGCCGTCGCGTTCCGTGGCGATCTGGATATGATGCCAGGTATTGGCAGACCAATTCTTTGGGTTGCAGGGGATATTGGATGGGTGCCAGTGGAATCCACCCGAGTAGAGAGTGTATTCCCAGCTACCCGAGTAGCTGGAGCATTGCGTCGCTAAGATGACGGTCCTTCCGTCTGCCATGACGTCGTTCATATCCATCTCCAGGTTTGCGAGCTGCGATGGATTCTCGACATACACGTGAGCATCGTAGACAAAGTGTGTGGCGGTCTTATCCGTGGCGAAGGAGACGTGATAGATCTCTCCTCCGCCTGCCGAATACGTCATATAGAACTCGCGGGCCACGTTGTCACCAGACATACCGGCCACCGGATAGACCGTGGAGCCCTGCGAACTGCCGGGAGTGCCTGGATCGTGCTTCCACTCCCAGTTGTTGGAGGCATCCAAATCGCCAGAAACGATAGCGTTCGCCGGGATTCTGCTGTTCGAGCTGGGAGCCACCAGCGTAACCACGATGCTCTTCGCAACCGTGCTAACGGCTGCGCTCGTTGCAGCGATGGTCACAGTCGAGGTCTGCGGAGCGGTTGACGGAGCACTATAAAGTCCACTCGTGGAGATGGTGCCGTCTGCGGCATTTCCTCCAGCCACTCCATTCACGCTCCAGTTCACGGCGGTATTCGTGCTACCCGTCATCTTGGCGGTGTACTGCGATGTAGTTCCCAGCGTAACGCTCGTCGCTCCACTCAAGGTCAGGCCCGGAGTCGGAGGAGGCGGTGGCGCGGCCAGCGTTACGACAAGATTCTGCGATACAGAGGAATCTGCCAGGCTGGTCGCCGTGATGGTTACTTTCGACGAAGGCGGCTCGCTTGCGGGGGCGCTATAGCTTCCCTTCGCGGAAATGGTGCCGACTGAGGCGTCCCCTCCGTTCACTCCATCCACGCTCCAGGTCACACCGGTGTTCGTGCTGCCGGTCACTGTCGCGGTGTACTGTGACGAAGTCCCCAGCGTGACACTTGTCGCCCCACTCAGGGTCACGGTCACGGTTGTCCCACCCTGCGGAGATGTCACCGGAGAGGCCAGCGTAACGGCAAGGCTCTGGGAAACGGAGGTGTCGGCCATGCTCGTCGCCGTGATGGTTATCTTGGCAGACTGCGGCTTGCTTTTAGGGGCGGTATAGCGCCCCTTGGTCGAAATCGCACCGACCGTAGTATCCCCTCCTACGATGCCATCTACGCTCCACATGACCTTCGTATCGGAGTTACCAGTCACCGTTGCGACGTACTGCGACGAGGTGCCCAGCGTGACCGTCGTGGCGCCACTCAGCGCCAAGGTCACTGGAGTCTCACCGCCACCACTGCCTCCAGTGGGTGGCGCAGGAGGTGCAGCAAGGGCAACAGCAAGGCTCTGCGAAACGCTGGAATCAGCCACGCTCGTTGCCGTGATCGTTACTTTCGATGTCTGCGGCTCGGTTGAAGGAGCGCTATAGAGTCCGGTTGCGGAAATGGAGCCAACCGTGGTGTTTCCTCCCGCCACTCCATTCACGCTCCAGGTCACGGCGGTATTCGTGCTGCCCGCCACGGCTGCGACGTACTGCGATGAGGTGCCCAACGTAACTGTCGTAGCTCCATCCAGGGCCACGGCCACGGGCGCCTCGGATGTCGTCTTCGCCGGCGTTGCGAGTACGACGGGAAGGCTCTTCGAAACAGTGGGAGTGGCCGCACTCGTCGCCGTGATCGTCACATTCGGGGACTGAGGCGCGCTTGCGGGGGCAACATAAAGTCCCTGTGCAGAGATCGAGCCCGCAGCGGAACTCCCGCCCGCCACTCCATTCACGCTCCAGGTCACCGTACTATTGGTGCCTCCTGTCACGGTTGCGGCATATTGCGACTGTCCACCGAGCATCACGGTGCTGGCGCCGGTCAAGGTGATCGACACAGCTGCGTCGCCGCCACTGAGGAATGCGGGATTATTGATCCCGCAGGCTGTCAGGAGTAGCACGAAGCATGTGCTAAGAATTACGTAGGTGAGGGGACGCCGGGTTGCGCGCATTCTCTCTGTCCTCAGGCCACTGTGAAATGCCAAAAAATGCGACGCGAGACTGGCTCGTTTCGCAGGCTAGTGATTGGGCAGGGACTGAAGAGTGGAAGAGCGCTACAACATGAAAGATCGGCTCGCCTTCCGCCGGGTGTCTATCGCACCCATTCCGGGAAGGGTCATGTCTTTTGTAATGACGCTAGTTCCATATGTGCATCCCACTTCCGCAGCTATGCATTTCCACAAAAGGCATCTTGACAAGAAATTGCAGTTAACGCTTTTTCTGCGGCATTGAGATACGGTTATTAGCACCGTAAATAGCAATAAAAGCGTGACGGGTTATTGATTTGTCACCTATCCGGAAAGGCTTCCGGACGCAATCGTGCCTCATATCACCCAATTTGGTTACAAGGCGATCTCTGCTCTTTTTGAAGAATCAGCGCATTTTGTGTGGCTGCAGAAATCGCGCTCTGGATTTCTCTTGCGCACGCAAGGAAGACATGCGGCCGCTGTTGCACAGCTGCCGTCTTAGTCTGAAGTTGATACGTTTTTTGAGTGAACAGCTTATTGCGCTCAGCGGAATACGGGCGCGTCCACACTGCTGTTCGAAGGCGCTCAGAGCGCCGGCTACAACTTTATGGCAGTCTGCCCATCACCCCGCCCAAACCATCCGATAAATGCGGTGACGTGCGGCATTTTGACGGAACGAATTGACTTGGACAGCCGCACCATTTCGTGTTGAACTGGAGCGAGTTACGGTGACTATGGCACGCAGGTTTCTACGGTTTATCCCCGCCCTATTCGGACTTTCCGGGTCTTTCCAACGATGCGCTGGAGCAGCAGCACTCTGTCTGCTTTCAGCGGCGAGCGCTCGCGCGGTCACCTGCACAACCCAGGCGGAGATGAAGGAGCCTGAACGTGCCGCGCTTGTCACTGCGGTGCGTGCCCTGGCGAGCAGGATCCAGGCGAACGATCCCAATGGCGTGAAGGCCGCAACCATACCCAGTGTCGCCAACAATTTTGGCGGCATCGCTTCTGCCATCCAACGACTGAGCCCCGACTTGGCCGGGGCAACCTTCAGCGTGACATCCTTGTATGACCTGGATGCGACAGATGCGGCTCCGGGCGAGGACGCTGTCCAATTCTTTTGCGGTGTCGCCGCCAACGATCTACATGTGATCTTCAACATTCCCGGTTTGCCAGCGGGCCATTTCGCCTTTGCCATCGTTGAGGCGACAGGGGTCAAGAATCCGCAGCGGCTCTCCATGCTGCTGGAGAAGAGCACTCCCCAGGACGCAGGGACCTGGCAGCTGGCCGGGTTTTTCCCGCGCCCGCTCACCAGCGCCGGACACGATGGCATCTGGTACTGGGAGCAAGCGCGCGCCTACAACAAGGCCGGACATCCCTGGAGTGCTTATTTTTACTACCAGACAGCGATTTACCTGCTGCTTCCCGCAGATTTTGTGGATAGCAATAATTTCGACAAGCTGATCCAGGAAGTCAGGACGGCCACTCCCGGTGGACTTCCGGGCGCGCAACCGATGACGGTCAATGTCGATGGTGCACCGGTTGCGGTCACCAATCTGCATACCGACAACACGTTCGGAGGATTTGACCTCGTTGTTCGCTACGAAACTGCTGACGTGAGCAATCTGGTGACGGCCAGAGCCAAAAGCGTTGCGCTGATGAAGGCGCTCCTGGCCCTTCATCCGGAGTGGAAAGAAGCCTTCCACGGAATGTGGGTCTTCGCCAACGCACCCAACCAGCAGCCGTTTTCCCTGGAGTTATCGATGCCTCAGATCGCAGCCCAGTCCTGAACCCGCACATCGGTAAGGCCGGTCTGCTATTTGGTTCTAAAGTTGGGCATCCGAAGCATCGTAAAATGAGACAGTTCGTTCCTTGCACGCAGCAAATTTACTTATGGCAGCAACCGTGTCCTTGAGATCGCATACAGCCCGGTGGGTTCTTCCAACGGCCCTCGTGTTTTGCTGCGCTGGGCAAACGGCACTCGCCCAAGCACTGTCTGCACAGGCCAATACGACCGGAGCGCTTTCCAGGGATCTCACGCAGCCGCAGGCTCAGCCCAGTCTGACCATCGACCGGGACCCTATTCTTTCTCCCGATCGCGACGAAAAGGCACCAGCAGCGGCCAATGCTCCGTTGGGAACGCCGATACCTGGCGGCACGCAGTCAGGCAACAGGCCTTTGACAAAGGAAGGCAATGGCTTCGTCCTGCGTGCGGACGTGAATGAGGTCCTCCTGCCGTGCACGGTTGTCGATGACAAGGGCCGACTCGTCACCGATCTGGATCGCGGCAACTTCCAAGTCTGGGAAGACAATGTGCCGCAAAAAATCGCCTCGTTTCAGCACCAGGACGTTCCGGTATCCCTGGGCATTCTTGTTGATAACTCAGGCTCCATGCGCGACAAGCGCGCAGCGATCAATGATGCCGCTTTGCATCTGGTGAAGGTCTCTAATCCGGCGGATTCGGCATTCGTTGTGAACTTTTCCGACCACGCCATTCTCGACCAGGGCTTTACCTCAGACATCTCCTTACTGGAAAAGGGTCTTTCCCATATCGATTCCCGGGGCGGCACGGCGCTGTACGACGCCGTCGTTGCGTCGGCAAACGAAATGTCCAGGCACGCCAAACAGCAGAAGCAGGTGCTGCTCATCATTACCGATGGCGGGGACAATGCTTCGAGGCTGACTCTGGATCAGGCAATCCGCCGCGTCCAGGCCCTGGATGGGCCGGTCGTGTACTCCATCGGCCTGCTTTACGAAGACCTCAGCAAGGAAGAGGCTGCCCGGGCGAGGCAAGATCTGGAGTCCCTGGCACTGCAAACGGGTGGGGTCGCTTACTTTCCGCATTCGCTGAACGACGTGAATGAGATCGCAGCACAGGTCGCCAGCGATATCCGCAACCAATACACTGTCGGCTATCACTCGACCAAGTCGGCAGAACTGGGTGGTTATCGAACGGTACGCGTCGAGGCGACCACGGGACGGAAAAACAGCAATCTGACCGTGAGAACCAAAAAGGGCTACTATCCTACGCAACAACAGCAGCAACGGCAGGCGCAGACCGCGAAAGCGCAGTGACCCTCGACAGGTAGCCCCGCGAGCACCGCTGATATTCCATTTGCCAAAAGACGAGGGCCGGGAAAATTGTCACTTTCCGGCCCTTCGCTTTGGCCTCTGGATTCTATGGACGGACCTACCAGATACCCTTGTCGCTCCCGGTGATCTTTAGACCGACAAAGGCGGCTGTGGCGAGCCATGGCAACAGACCCAGCCTGGCGCTGTTAGTCAGGTCGCCTTGGCGTAGGAGACCGCTGAGCTGCGACCCGTAGAGACCGGCGGATTGAGGCATGATCGGCACACGCAGGAAACTGCGGGCGTAGTAGGCCTGATCACCACCAAAGCGGGCGGTTTCGGTCACAAACGCAGGCAGGTTGAGGCCAATGCCGCGATATTGCTTGACGTAGTCCGACACGATGACGAGATAAGTTGCCGTTCCCTCCCATATCTCGGCAGCGCTGGCCGCGGACCTGAGATCCTGATAGTCAATGACGCCAGACTCTACAAGTTCTGCAGAATCAGCGATATCGCAGAGACGGAAGTAGAAATGACGGTACATGCGCTGCAGGGTGGAGATCAGCAGGCGATCCGATATCGATGTGAGCCGAAACGGCAGGCCGGCAATCTCGACCGACCGGGCGCGCCCGAGCAGGTGTGATGCAATCGTCGTCTGTTCCCCCGTTTGGCCCAGACGTCCGACGTGGATTTCGACCGACTCCGGCAGCCCCGGAATCTCAAAGTTCCACTTTCGCGCAAGGCGGTCTCCCCAGCTTCGCGCCGATACTTTCGCCTGGAAGCGCCTTTGCATGAGCCCGAGAACTTGTTCCGGCTTCGCGTCGGAATACAGATCGAGGTCACTCCCAAGGTCTGGCCAGTGATCCAGCGACTTGATCACCGTGACGCCGAACCCTTCATCGTCAAACGCCTTGCAGATGCTGTGGAGGATCGGGACAGCGAGCTTGATACGTGCGCGCTCCGCCTCGATCGCAGAACTCGCCCATCCGGCACGAACATCGTCGTTCGCATTGCGGACGATCTTCAGAAAAACTTCCAATCCACGCACAACCACGTGATTCAAATCCGCCAGACGCGCTAGGTCGTCGAAGTCTTCCCGGCTGATGGCTGTGACATCCGCATTCAGAGCAGCAGATTGAGCCTCATCCTGGCTCGGAAAGAGCAGACGGGAAAGAAGGACCATGGATTTCAGTGAAGGGTGTTGATTGGTGGATTGGTTGGACAAGGTTGATATCCCTTAATTGGTGTGAGGAGGAGGAGGTTGCGGTGTTGATGTCTGTGGGGTCCTCGATGGAGGGTTCGAGGACGGCGCCGGTACGGGCGCAGAATTGTCAACCGGAGTTCCATCGCGTCGTTCCAGTTCGACGTTTCCTGGCTCCGCGTGGCGCCTCTGTCTGTATTGATCCAGGGCAACGCCCGTTTTCTGATTGCTGTCGGCGACAACCACGTTCAGTCTCTGCCCTTCGGCTGCACTATCTGTCGCCAGTCCTACACGCGCGTTGGCATCATCGGCGTTTTGGGCTTTCGTGTAGAAGAAATGCGCTGTCTCGAGATCGCCGTCCCGCTCCGATACATAACCGAGATTATTGAGCGAGAATGCGCTGTTTGGATCGAGCGAGTATGCCTTGAGAAAATCCGCCCTTGCTGCCTGCCAGTCGTTCCGATTCGTCGCGGAAACGCCGCGCACCGTGAGCAGAGCCGCCTGCGCCTCAGGGTTGTCTGTATTCTTCAGACGCATCTGCAATTCTTTGGCACTCTCGGCGGCCATCTCACTGATGGATTTGCCTCTCCACGATCGGTCCAGCGTGATCACGACCGGTTCGGAAGAATGCAATTCGGCCGCTTCATCGAAGTACCTTAAAGCCGAGTCATAGTCTCCTATGGATTCCTTGGCCACTCCCAGATTGTTCAACGTAAAGGGATTCCGCGGGTCCATCGTAATGGCCCGCTGCAGCAGCTGGTCGGCTTCGGAATTGCGATTCTCCGACAGGAGCGAAACCGCCTGGACATTGATGTGATTCACTCGCATCGTCCCACCACTCAGACCATTGAACGCATCCTGAATGGGCTTCCCTTCCAACTGCTTTGCGTTGCTGCGATCGATGGACGCCTCGCTCCCCTGTTCCGCGGCCAGCTGATAGAACTTGAGGGCTCGCTCCAACTGCCCCTGAAGCTCAGAGACATAACCCAGATTATTCAGAGTGAAAGGATCAGCGGGGTCATAAAGATAAGCCTTCAGGAACAGCGTTTCCGCCTTTTCGTAATTCTGTTTCCGAATGGCTTCCACCCCTTCGCGGTTGAGCCGCTGGACGGGGGTCATTTCGCTGCGTTTCGGGATGGTTATCTTCAGGTCTTTCGCCCATGACGGATGGAATCCCGCCAAGGAGATCAGCATTGTCAAAACGAGCAACCTGGAAGGTGTACGAACCATTTCCAATCTTTCCGACCCTCTCGTATCCGCGAAACTGAGATGCCACAAAATAGCCCCAAAAGGCTGCCCGGATTACCCATTTTATAACGGCCATAGGTCCGAGGGCCGGGTGACGGCTGGGTCCCACGTGACTTTCGACTAAACCCTTAGTACGTGGTGCCGCTGGCAGGTATGCGTCATAATCGACTTAGATGACAAGGACTTGCTTAACTGGTGTGCCTTTTGCCATTTTGATGCTCGGTGCCATGGCATCAGCCCAAGTGTCGACCGTGGATACAAGACCGCAGCAGGCCCCGCACTCTGCTGCAGCGCTGGAAGGTCCGGCGGGGGACCCGCTGGCATTGCCCCAAGGAAAAAGCACGGTCATCGGCGGCACGATTTCTGGCGTGGATCCAGTTACCGACGAATTGACGCTCAAGGTCTTTGGTGGCCGGAGGATGAAGATATTCTTCGACGAGCGCACCCAGGTCTATCGCGATGGAACAAAGACGTCTCTACGCGATCTGCACAACAACGACCACGCCTCGGTCGAAACCATGTTGGATGGCACGTCCGTCTTTGCCCGGAGCATTCATATGCTGTCGCGGTCGCCTGAAGGCGAGTGCCAGGGCCAGGTGTTGAGTTACAACGCGGGCACCGGCGAGTTAACCGTGAGCGACTCGCTGTCGCGCGACTCCATCCAGCTTCGCGTGCCGTCCGGTACTACTATCGTTCGCCAGGGGCAGACAGCGTCCGCTCCCGGAAGTGCGGGTTTGTCCGATCTGGTGAAAGGCACTTTGATCTCCGCCAACTTTCAATCCGACAATAAAGGCCAAGGGATTGCCAGCCGGATCGCGATCCTGGCCAGCCCCGGCGACAAGCTTTCGTTCAGCGGAAACGTCAGCTTTCTCGACCTGCACGCCAACGTATTCGCGGTGGACGACGCCGGTAATGGCAAGAGTTACAAGATTTCCTTCGATCCGGCGGCGTTCCCAGCGAGCCGAAATCTCCATGAAGGCGTACACGTACAGGTGACCGCGGAGTTCGATGGTTCCCAATACATAGCCCGCGCCATTGAGATCCGTTGAGATCTCAACGTGCATTGGGGGGCCGGAGATGCTCCGATTGGTCCAGATTGCGTGTCTGAGTCCTCAGCCTGATCCGATATCGATGCAATCAAAGCGCCTCGTCTATCCTGAAGCCAGGTTGCGGTAGTTGAGGTGACATGGATCTGAAACACAGACGCGATTTTCTCAAATTATGCGCCGCATCTCTGCCGGGGCTTGTATTCGCAAACGGAATCGATGCTCAAGATGCGGCGACGCATGGATCTGCTCAACGCGCATACCGGACACCGGCTTCGCTGGAGCGATACATCGATCCATTGCCGATTCCAAAGAGGCTCCTGCCGCATGGGACACACAAGGGCACGCCACAATATCGAGTGCGCATGCTCGAGTTCAAACAACAAATGCATTCGCAGCTTCCGCCCACAAAGTTATGGGGCTATGAAGGGCAGTATCCCGGTCCGATCTTCGAAGCGCAGCAGGGCAGGCCCATCGAAGTCCGTTGGGAGAACCATCTGCCGACACAACATATATTCCAAGTCGATCCCCATATCCATGGCACCATGCCTCCCGCGCCTGCGGTGAGGAATGTCACCCATCTGCACGGTTCGCGCACCGACTCCTATAGCGACGGCCTGCCGGAGAAGTGGTTCACGCCGGGACAGTCCGTGCTCTACCACTATCCGAACAGCCAGCAGGCCGCAACGCTCTGGTATCACGATCACGCGGTGGGTATCACACGCCTGAATGTGTATGCCGGCCTTTCGGGGATGTATCTCCTGCGCGATGCCCTGGAACAGGGCATGCATTTGCCTTCGGGAGATTACGAGATTCCGCTTCTGCTCCAAGATCGCACGCTCGACGATCAGGGTCAGCTTGCCTATGTTCCGACAATGGACGACGGTGTGAAGCTTCCACCAGGTGTATGGGGAGTCATGTTCTTCGGAGAACTGCCGGTTGTTAATGGCGCGATCTACCCGTATCTGAATGTCGAGCCCCGGCCTTACCGCCTCCGTCTGCTCAATGGCTCCAACTCACGCTTCCTGCACCTATTCTTCAATCTTGCGAAAAGCGCAACAGATGTTCCGGCGCTGGTTACGGTGCATCAGATCGGAAGCGATGGAGGATTTCTTCCAAAGCCAGCGCCGCTGAACAAATTTCTGTTGGGGCCGGCGGAACGCGCTGATCTGATCGTCGATTTCTCCGGACTCGAAGGCAAGACGGTGACGTTGAACAACGACGCTATGTCGCCCTATCCGGGATGGACGACGATGGATATGAATCACCCGGAGATTTACGACTTCATGCAGTTCCGCGTGGTGCTTCCACGTAAAAACGCCGGGGCGGCCTTCAGCCTGCCGCAGCCGATACCTTTCACCCGGTTCGTGGAATCGCAGTCCGTTATAACCAGGGACTTCATACTCACCGAGCGCACGGATGACCATGGACGTTCCCTTGGAGTCCGCATCAACGAGAAGGGATATGATGACCCGGTTTCGGAGATCGTGAAACTGAACTCACTTGAAAAATGGCGCTTCATCAACACGACGGACGATGCTCATCCGATGCATCTGCATCTCGTGCAATTTCAGATCCTGCATCGGCAGGGCTTCAATATCCCAGCCCTTGCAAATGGCAAGCTTGAATTTGTCGGACTCATACGGCCACCCGCACGAGAACGAGGCGGGTTGGAAGGACACAGCAGTGGTAAATCCGGGCGACGTCCTTACCATCCTTGTTCGATTTGAAGGTTATACCGGTCGATATGTCTTCCATTGCCACATGCTGGAGCATGAAGACAACGACATGATGCGGCCGTACGAGGTGGTTCCGATGGATGCGGAAGCGTCTAAGGGCTGAAACCTCGAGGGGCTGATGCATTACCGGCCAAAAAACATCGAGCCCGCCGAGCAGTATGCTCTCGCGGGCTCAGATTTGCAACGATTCAGAATCCAACACCCGGGTCCGCGATGATTGTCGCGGACCCGAGCCTTTGCATCAATGAAACGCCCCGGGCAGGCAGGTCCCTGAGGTTTGATTTGGAGCGGGCGGAGGCGTTGCAGTCTGCGTGGGCGGCGTAGCCCAGGGCACGCCGGTGAAGTCGAAGAAATCCAGCAGCTTGGGTTGCGCCGCATCCTTGGCCGTGAGGTATTGCCCGTTGCCGATAAAGCGATCCTCCACGAACCTGATGATCGCCGTGTGATCCATCGGGACGTGCGAGACATAGTGTCTCCTGGCGAAGGGCGAGACCACCATGTTCGGGACGCGGAAGCCTTCCTGTGCACCAAAGCCGGAAGCAGGCGGAGGCCCTGCGACATCTCCCGTATTCGATCCTGACTCGCCCGCAGTCAGATCACAATGCACAGTCGGCGTTCCAGGTGTGGCCGGAACACACGGATAGAAACTATCCGGCTGGACCGAGACACCCGTAACGTCCGTCGGATAATTTGCGGCCGCGGAGGCGTCCGTGAAGTCGTTCGTGTGGCCCGGCACCGGCGGGACGTGATCGTAGGGGCCGCCACCTTCGTCATAGGCGAAGAAGAAAGCGGAGTCCTTCCATGAAGTGCTGTTCATGAGCGCGTTCATGATTTGCGACACCTGGTTTTGTCCCGCGAAAACCGATTGCTGGTAGCCAGGATGCTCGTCATTGAGACCGGAACCGGATTCGATCAAAGCGAAACTGGGTAACGTGCCATTCTTCAAATCGGCAAAATACCCGTATGTCGTGTCTCGCAAAGGCGCAATATGAGTTGGGTCTATGCAGAAAGAATTGGTTGTGTCCCCGACCACGCTCGAGGGCACCTTGGGCGCTGTGCAAGGCGGCGCTCCGCCCACATATCTAAACGAATATGTCAGGTAGGAAAACGTCGTGGCGGGAAGAAGGGCTGATCCTGTCTCCGACTTATTGCAATCTTCCGGATCGCACGCGCCGTTGTTGACCGTGTAATAGACCTTCCACGATACCTTTGCGGTGTCTAGTGCCTGGAAGATGTTGTTGATCGTGAGCGGACTCAGATGGTCGTCACCGCTGGGGTCGTTTACGAGGCCCTGCGTGGTACCGCCGGTGTCCGTGGCGATGCGGTTGGGGATGGTCTTGCTCTCGAGCGGCGAGAACCAGCGGTCCGAAAGGGCGAACTGCGACGCCATGTAGTAGTAGTAATTCAGGAATGTCTGGTCGTAGTAACCCATGGTGCGATCGCCGGTTGTATCGGTAAAGCCGGTGCAGGGACCGACACCGCCCGCGCACTTGCTGTTCGCGAAGCCGTCGCCGTTGGAGACATAGCCATTCATTCTGATTCCGCGACCGGTCACGTAGTTTCCGAGGCTCACATCGCCGAAGCTCTCCTCCCACGCGGAGGACATGTCATCCACACATGTGCTCTTCAATGGGTACAGCGTGTGGACGGTTCCCTGCTTATCTTTATTGCTGAGGACCGTCGAACCTCTCACAGCCTTGTAGCTCTTTCCATTGGTCTTGTCGTCGATACCGTCCACTGTGTAAGTGACACCGTCGTCGCCGACATCCCAGCCCTGGGTCTGGCGATAAGGATTCAGCATTCCGAAGTAGTCATCGAACGTGTGATTTTCCTGCATCATGAAGATCACGTGATCGATGGACTGCACCGAGCCCGGTGGAACAATCGTGACCGTAGCGGTGCCAGTGGCCGGTGTGGTGCCGCCGGCGCCGTCCGCTGTCGCGGTATAGGTAGTGGTCGCCGTCGGCGAGACCACTTGCGTGCCGCCGGAAGCCTTCAGTGTATAGCTGCTGCTATCCGTACCTGTCACGGTCACGCTGGTGGCATTCGTAGCAACGACATCCAGCGTGGATGAGCCGCCCTGCGCAATCGAAGACGGATTGGCCGCAATCGTAACGGTAGGCGACGGAGGCTGGTTTACGGTGACAATTACCGTAGAGGTAACACTGCCGGTCGCATTGCTCGCCGTTGCCGTATATGTCGTCGTTTGTTTCGGGGTCACAGGCTCGGTACCGCCGGTGACCAGCAACGCAGGCTGCGTGAAAGCGGTACCGTCGGTACCTGCGATCGTCAGGCTCGTGGCATTGGCAGCAACAACAGTGAGCGTGCTGGTGTCGCCGGCAGTGATCGTCATGGGGCCGCGGTGAGGGTGACAGTGGGAGCCGGCGGTGGCGGTCCTGCTGCCGTGACAGTCACCATAGCGCTGGCGGTGGCAGGTGTCGTGCCGGCCGCGCCGGTGGCAGTGACGGTGTAAGTCACCGTGCTGGGGACAGTTGCCGGGTTCGGCGTGACTTTTACGCTGCCCCCAGTAGCGGAAGGCAGGGTGGAACTGTAGCCGTCGCTGCCGGCGACCGTGATGGTCGTAGCATTCGTGGCAGCAATCGTCAGAGTTGACGCCGTTCCTTGCGTGACGGTGGTGGGACTGGCGGAAACCGTGACAGTGGGATTGGACGTCGTTGCAGACACCGTCACCGTCGCGGTCGCGGTCGCCGGGGTGGTACCACTGGCGCCGGTCGCGGTGGCGGTATAGGTCGTGGTCGCAGTGGGTTTCACTATCTGCGTACCGCCCGTCCCGGCGAGCGTGTAGCTGCTCTTATCGGAGCCGGTGATTGTCACGGCCGTCGCATTGGTGGCAGCGACTGTCAATGTGGACGCTGCGCCGGCGGCGACGGTAGTTGGGCTTGCCGCAATCGTCACAGTCGGAGACGTCGGCGTCGTGGTTCCTGCACCCACCGTGCCGCATCCGGTTATTACTAGAAGCAATGACAACGTCATTGCAAGGGGCATAAGAATCGTACGGAGTGGCCGGGAAACGCGCAGCTTCATCACGGTGTTTGGTCCTTCCTTCTGTGTTCAGGTGAGCCAAGTCGGCTCAAATGCGAATTGCCAAAAAACCCGTGATGCAAAGCGGGGAGAACCGCGACGGGGTGCCGCGCTCTATCGAAGTCATCCATCTTTCTTTCCTTCGTAGAAGGCGACTTGCTGCGCCGGCTTAATTTCTTATGCCTCGTTATACTTCGTTTTTCCCCGGAGATGTGCGCTCGAAACCGGTTCTTAGACGGCGCGATTCACCCTTAGATAGCACAATTTACTATATCCATTGCTTATCTGAGCAGAATCTCTATGGTTTGCAAAACCAATTTTCGTTACTTAATTTCATCTCACGCAAAGGGATCTACAAAATCGATAGCCTGAGGGTTGTTTCCAGCGGATTCACGTCCGTGATTTTCGCTGCTGTCTTCCCCTTGGATAGGTTTTGAATGTGGCGCCGCATTCTTGCGCGCCGACCACGAACGGGACCAAATGCCTCTATTTTCAGGAGATTTCGCCAAAGTCCTTTTGTATTTATTCAACTCGAACCAACGGAGGTAGTTGCGGACTACCCTACCTATTGTCATTTCAAGACCAGCGGCAAAGTTCTGCTGCCCCATACTCCGTTGTAACTCGGGAGATCGCAAAACAGTAATCAACTGGCTGGCTAGATCGCTCGCGTCGCCGACTTTATAGAAACGGATTGCCATATCTTCATCTGCGCCCATATCCCGGAAATCTTCGATGTCCGCGCCGACGATGGGCACTCCGTACTCACATGCCTGATGGGCAGGGCCGCTCGATCCGGTTGCGGAATCGTAGGGCAGGACTAGAACCGACGTTGTCCGGAAAAGTTCGGGAATATCTTCTTCTGCAACGTATCCCCGGAACTCGATCGGCAAGTGAGCGGGTTGCGCCTCGCGGATCGACTCCCAGTAACCGGCCTTGGTATGGTGGTTGGCTCCAGCCACGATCAGCCGGGCATTGGGTATCTCCTTCAGGACCGCCGGAAACGCTTCCATGAGCGTCTCAAGACGCTTATAGGTGCCCCAGTGCCCGATCGCGAGAATGCGAAGATCAGGGTTGCCGCGTTTCGTAAAATCCGGCGGCTCCGGAGCGGAAGCAAAGGTTCCGTGTCTGCCTAGCAGCACGTTTTTGACGGAATACTTAGTGACAAGAAGTTTGCGGTAGCCGGGAAGAAGGACAGAAACCGAATTCGCTTTGAGCAGAGTCCGGGTGGTGACGTGCGTGCCCCACCGGAATAGCCTCTCTTGGCGCACACCCGCGGCTGCAAAATCGACATTTTCGATCACGTGATGCAGGGTGATGTGGGTATAGAAGCCAAAGGCACGGCTAAGGGCAGGCGTGGAGAGGCCGGCGAAGGCCGCAATCGGATTTTCTGGCGTAGCAAAGCTCGAGAAAACGAGATTGAACCACACCACATCTGGCTTCACTTTCCGGATCGCGTTCAAGAGACGCATCGGAGTGCCCATGCTGCCGAACTTCCAGCAGCGAATGACATTGAAGCCCGGCAGCTCCGGCTGTTGATCAGCTTTGAGTGATTCACCATCCGCGTTTGTGGCGAACTCGTAGTCATCCAGCTCGTCGGCAAGGATGGTCAATTCCACATCGGGATTGCTTTGCAGTTCCCGCGCAATATGAAACGCGTATTCGTTCAACTGGCGTCCGCTCGGAGGAAAGGTCGCGACTAGGCAGATCTTCATAGGATCTCGCTTCAAAATAGGCTGATGCTGAAATATGGCCTGAACTGCTGACTATGATCACCCGGAAAATTGAAAAAAGACTCTTGTTGCATACCGGCAGAAAAACGAATGGGATACTGCAGCGGAATTTCTTCTCCTCCTTCGGTCTGGAAACCCCGATGAAAGGGCATCGCGTAGGAGACAGCAAAGCCGTTTTGCACGGCGTCGTAGACGTGGAAGCCTCTGGTGTTGTTGTACGAGGACGACGCCTGCACGCTCCAGTTGCGCGTCGGTCGGAATGCCACTGTACCCGCGGGACGGAGAGCTTGGGCGATTCCGTAGCGCGTCCCGACAATTCGCCAGGTGCGCAGATCTTCTGCAATAGCCCGCACATCCCACCGGTCGGAAAACCTGTGATCTAAGCCGATGTACGAGGAGGTATAGAAGTTCACGATATTTTCCGGCTGAAACTGCTGATCGTTTGCAGCCCATCCCGTCACCAGTGCGGTTTTGCCCCACGGCTCCCCAACGCGGAAATCCAGACCTCCGACCAAGGCCCGCGAATGCAGACTGCTTTCGGTAAAGGGACCGGTTTCCCGTATGAAGAATCCGCTGACCGAAACCGCATTGAAAAAGGAGCTCGTGCTCATGTAGGTAAATACGCGAAATAGGTTCTGATTCAGGGCCGCGGGCGTGATGGAATCGCGGCGAATCGTTTCCTGAATGCCACCATTGAATGTCACCACGTTGGTCCCCAAGCGAATCGTAGGATTCAACCCGATGTTGAACGAATAGTCGGTCGTATTCCGATTGGTGACCGAGCTTAAACTTGGCACCGATATCGTGCCACGGGCATTCCTCACCTGGAAGAAGCCGGTAGCTGTCGGCAGGTAGTTAAGATGCAGATGGTAGGCAACGGTTCCCTGCGTCTGGATGGACGACCGGGGTGGCGGAAGCAGAGATGTGTCCGAAATGGGAACCGGATTGACTGCAGTCGAGCTTCGAGTCGAGGACGTACACGGTTGTAGTCTTCGAAGAGCGGATTCACTGCGAAGTCGCCGAGAAGGCTCAGCCTCGGATTGACCCTCAAACCTTCGTCTCCACCGGCTTCGAGCAGACCCTCCTGGGTCGTTTGGTCTTCGCCCGCGGCATCGGAGGCCTGTGCAAAAGCGGTAAGCGCATCGGCATTGTGGTGCTCCTGCCGGAGGACATTCGCCTCTGCCACCAGGTACTGGTAGTGTGGGATCCGAATCCGCATCGCGGCTGATTCCAGCGAGTTCGCCTTGAGCGCGGACGGTATCGCCGACCGCCATGTAATTGTTCGCCATGCCGATCCGCACGGCGGTATCGGACGCACCTACGGCGCGGGCGCGTTCCAGGTAGGTCTGGGAAAGCTCGAAGTCGTGAACACCCCGCAGGACGTCGGCCGCCTCAATCAGTTGCTCCCCGGTTGCTGGCTCTGTCTCGCCTGCCTCGGCCTCCATCAGGCCTAAGGCAATCTGCCTTCTCGCATCGTCGGCATGTCCCTCATGCACCATGACCTGAGCGATCGCCAGACGCACACCCACACGGTCGCTCTCGGGCGTTGTCAACGCCCTGGTGAAGCGTTCCATCGCGCCTTTCTGGTCGCCAAGCACACTCAAAGCCGAACCCGTGGATAAATAAATCGCCGAGGGTCCGGATCCGGGCTTGTTGTGCTTGGTCGGCATGAGTTGGGCATTCTGCTCCGCCAACTGCACATTCTTCAGGGTCTGTTGCCGGTCACCCAGTTCAGCATAGGCGCGCGCCAGGAACGCGTAGATGGCGGCATCGGAGGGGGAAAGCCTTGCGCGATCTGCAATTCGCCAATGGAATCGTGGTAGCGGCGCTGGGAAAATAAAACTCCCGCAAGCGCCAGGTGAAGTGACGGATCATTCGGATTGAATTTCAAAGCCAGCTGATATTCGCTAGCGGCTTTGGTTAGCTGCCCGCTCTGTCCGTAGGCTGTCCCACGAATCAGGTGAATCGCTTCCGAATCCCCCAAGATGCGTCTCCGCCACTTCGGATTCCTTGATGGCGATCCGGGACTTGCGCTGATCAAGGTTGGCATAGGCAAGGCCAAGGTGCGCCTCGCCGTTCTTGGGGTCTCGCTGGATAGCTGCTTCGAAATCGGACGCGGCAGCCTTGGACTCCCGCAAGTCATGGAGCACATAGCCGCGGTTCACATAGGCCGTGACTACATCCGGATCCCGGTCGAGTGCTTCGGTAAAGTCAGCGCGCGCCTCATCGAGGTTCCCATTGTGCTTGTGCACATAGCCGGCAAGCAGCGGAATATCCGGCTCTTTCGACAAGACGTCATTGTATTGAGCGGTCAGCTTCAGGAGTTCGTCGTAGCGCTGCAGGTTCAGCAGGTCATAGCCGAGATAGATGATCACATCCCGGTCCTTCGGCAACATTTTGACTGCCTTCTCACCGATGGCAGCCGACTGTCGATAGTCACCCTTGAAGCTCAGGTATCGCTCCTCCTCGCGGAGCAGCCGGGGCTCGTCCTGCATGTTGGTGTGGCGCGGCTCATCCACTCGCCCGCCAGGTCCAGCTTATGGGCTTCGACGGCGGCGTTCATGCCCCCGGCCACAATCAAAGCGTTCTTCGGCGCAAGCTTGTTCGCCTTGAGGTAGTTGGTTTCTGCCTTGGCGTAGGCGCGACGAGCGGTGTACATGTCGCCCAGTGCCTGATACGGGATGTACAACGTCGGAGCGACTTCGGCCAAGCGGCGGAAATACTTCTCTGCATCCTGATCGCGACCCGCGGTGCGGGATGCGTATCCCAGGGAGGTGAGGGCGAACCGGTTTTTGGGATCCGCAGCCAGGATCTTGCTGTAGACATTGATGGCTTCCTCGGTCCGGCCAAGCTTCATCAACAGATCCCCATCGAGCTGCAGGCTATTGGGATCTTTCGGATTAATCGCAAGAGCTTCCTTGAGATCCTGTCCAGCGCCATCCAGATCGTTGAGGTGCATTCTGATGGATGCCCGGAGACGCAAAAAAGGCAATCTGGCGGACCCGCTCTGATCGAGCGCGCTGATCTGCTTCTGCGCTATCTCCAGTTGCTCATGGGCCGCATCGTCCTGCTTCAGGTTTTGATAGAGATCCATCAGGTCCATGTGGACCTGAATGCCGTAAAGCGGGCCCTCTGCCGGATTGGCGGGCAGATGGGCCAGCACCGCGTTATATTCCTTGACCGCATCTTCGTCGCGATCGTTTAGCCGCGCGATCTCCCCACGGATGGCGTGCAAACGGTAGTGATCGGGGTCCAGATGGGCTGCGCGGTCGAGAAACAGCTCGGCCTTATCGATGGAGCCTAGCGCCACCTGTGCCTGGGCGGCCGAGAGCTGCAGAGCCAGATCCTTCGGCCGGGCATTGGCGGCCTGGGTATAGAACCGGGCAGACTCCACCGGCTTGCCGCTGAGTTCGTAGGTGTATGCGAGCTCAGCCAGGACGTCGGGACGCGGGTTGCGAATGGCTTTGAGCGCCGCTATGGCTTCCTCGTAACTGCCGGTCTCCAGGAAGTAGCCTGCCAGGGAACGCTCCACGTCCGGATTGTCCGGCGAACGCCGCTTGGCCATTTCGAGATATCGGTTTGCCAAATCAAGCTGCTTCAGATGCTGATAGCACAAAGCGAGCAGTACCTCGGAACGCGTGCTGGGACTAAGCCGTTCCCCTCTGCGGAAGTAATCGAGTGCTCCGGTATAGTCGCCGCCGCGCATGAGCAGTTCGCCCAGCAGGAGCGTGTCGTCGACGCGCCTGGAATCGGCTGTGACCACCTCCTTCAGAAGGCGCAACGCCTCGTCCGTTCGGCCCATGACGGCGTACGTCTGCGCCAGACCCGACATGCCGTCCGGCGCCGATGGTTTCAGGCGGAGACCATGGCTGTAGGCCTCTACGGAGAGCGGATACTGATGGTTCAGCCGGGCGGCGTATCCCAGAAGAATCCATAACTGGGCGTCGTTCGGAGCCGCCTGGGCGGCGCGCTGAGCAAGGCTGACCGCGAGCGGATGATTCCCCTGTTTGAGGGCTAGCTCTGCGGCCCGCGCGATACGGGCGTCCTGGATATTGGATCCCCAGCCCAGCGAGTCGCTAGTGGAGGGCGCAGCCTGACGGGTTTCGGCTGGTTTTTGGAGGCAGATGGGGGCGCCTGGGCGCCAGAAGGCGTCATCTCGTACGTCTGGGCTTGCAAAGGGAGGCAAACCGTGAAGCCGAGCAAAAATAAGTACCCGATCTTCAGGTATGCAGGTCTGGCAATCAACAAGTCACCGACAAATTTCATCCAGAATTTAGAAGACGATTGAAGGCCTAATGATAAAGCCCCAGGTACTCATGTCGGATGCGCTCGAGCTCGTCACGGATCACGCAAGTGCGCGCGAAAGTAACGGGAAAAGCACCCGTAACTTGCATATACACAGAGTAACCCAAAGTATATGCAGAATAAGGGGTTCCAGTTCAAGGTAACCTGGTTGCGCGCAAAGGTAACTTATATGCATGCCCAGGTAATGTACGTTCGGTCGGCTGAATGAAGTGATCCCCTGCCAACCGATTCAAGGTGAATTATAGTTGCCTCTTCAGTACTTCTTTACAGCTTTATAAAGAGGGGACCTTGGAGAGAACTGAATCTGTCGCTGCGTGGAAGCGGCCCATCCCAATCAGCTTCATACTGCTGACGGCTGTCGTCGTGCATGTGCCACTTCTCCTGGCGAAGTTGCCTTTGCAATCCTACGACGCAACCTTTCATATTTTCTTCGCCTCCCATTACGTCCATCATTGGTTCGATCCGTGGAACGTCAAATGGTATGCAGGCTTTTCCCAGACTACCTATCCTCCGTTGCCGCAGCAATGGGTGGCTGTCCTGTCCCATATCTTCGGGCTGGAAATGGCATACATGGCGGTGCAGTTTGCTGCCATATTGCTTCTGGTGGTGGGCGTTTATCGGTTTTCCTTGCTTTGGGTGAGCGAGCGCGCTGCATCGTTTGCGGCCCTGGCGAGTGTTTTTCTTGGCGCGGAAAGCTTCCTGGTCTATGCCGCGGGGCAGCTGTCCACCACGTCTGCGGCGCCGATTTATCTGAACGCCCTGCCCTATCTTTTCGATTGGGTGCGGTCATGGCAGGTGGCGATCGTTTCTGAAGGGCGAGCGTGCTGTTCACGGCCGCTGCCGCGGCCCACCACGCCACGCTGCTCTTCGGATCGTTTTTCTTTGCACGTGCCTGTACTGGCACTGGTGATCCTGGACCGGCAGGGCGGCGAGCGAATTTCGACTCCGGCCTTTGTGGCGCGAACTGTCATCATCGTGCATGGTGGTCGGCGCTGCGATTGCAATCGTGCTCTGCTTCCGTTCTGGATCGCCCTGATTCATAATCCCGGTCACCCAGGTTCCAATTCCTCATGCCAGCCGAGCGAATTACATCCTGAGCCCCTGGCTGGGCCTCAATTACTTCGTGATTCCCTACGGAGCCTTGATTCTGGCCCTGCCGTTCATCTTGCTGCGAGGTTCGACGGTGGTGCGGCTCCGTCCGCTTGCTGCTTGGCTTCTGGCTGGCATTCCTGGTGGGAATCGGCGGAACAACCCCGGTAGGCCATCTGCTCCTGGGGCGCGCCTATGAAGTGCTGACCATGGAGCGATTCAGCTACTGGGCGACTTTGCTTGCCCTGCCATTCGTGGGTCTTCTGGCAGCGGAACTGGTCGATCGTTTCCGCATACGGGCCGTAGTCGGTTTGACCCTGGCGGCAGCCTTGACCTGTGGGCTGGGGGTGGCGTGGATCATCTACAGGCCGGCGGATGCCGAGAATTCAAGGTGGATTCTGTCGCCGGTTGGCTCGACCGCGACGGTCACGACAAGTACCGCTACTGTCACTCTGGGATTCGGCAATAGCAGAGTCTCGCGCTTGGCCACGCTGACAGACGCCAGCAGCGTCGACGGCGAATGGAATTCCGGTCGAACATTGCCGGAGCTGACGCAGCATGGCGGGGCGGCGCTTACCAATTCGAAATATTTTGGGAAATCGGGCCTCGACGCGCTGCGCGCGATGCTCTACCACGCGGACCATTACGGACTGAAATGGGTGTTGGTGAAGGATCCTTATTATGACCCCCTCCTGACCTTCGCCGGATGTCCGCCGTGTGGACACTCTGGAAGACAAGACCATCACCATCTGGAGCAAGGAGGGGGTGCCGCCGGCTGTGCCCATGAACACCTCGCTACATGCCTCCGCGCTGGCAAGGCCTGATGTGGGGCACGCTTCCCTTCGGCAGCAGCCTCCTGGCGATCTTGTTGGTTCTGCTATTCCGGACGGAAGCGGCGGTTTACGCAGGTGAAGCAATCCAGAATGCCCGACAGCCGGGGAGAGTCTGGGCCAGAAAGGTTGGCCTATGAGCAGCGGAAGTATGCTTGCGCTCTTCATCGTCGCTGCGACGGTCGTTCTGATCGTGATCAGCATTCTCACCAATGTCGGCCGCCGCACTGGCCGATGCAGGACCGCCGGCCTTCTGCGCCCGTCATCGACGCCGGCAGGCAGCCGTCGAGAATCTCGCGCGACGAAATCGGTCAGAGGCGTGGGGAAAGGCGTATTCCAGTCTGGCCAACAAGGCCGAGTTCACCGAGCCGGAGTTTGTGCGCGACCTGACCGGAAATTATCTCAGCCTTCGCACCTATGCGACTGTAGAGAACTTCGAAGTGCGGCCGCTTCACGAGTCCGCCGATGACGCGGAGATCCAGCTGAAGATGCATTGGTCTACCGTAGTTGGCACTTTCGTGGACACCGTGACCTGCACGTCATGAAAAATGGAGATCACTGGCAACCGGAGTGGCCATCGGTCAAGGAGCCTCGAGTGCCGCCGCAAGTGATCCCCGTCAATTATTTGCGGTGGGATGTGATCTACCGCGGCGCCGGAAGATGACTGGGGAGCTCAGGATGTGGAATCGCCTCACGTGCGCATTGTGGACATGCACCCGTTGGAACGTGGGGAGGGCAGTGCTCGTCATGGGCGAGCTGCTAAACGAAGATGTCGTGCCCGCATATCGTCTCGGTCAAGGCGACGCTGCTATCAAAGAGCGGATCGCCAATCGCGACCGAAGACAGCTTTGACAAAATCTCGCACCTTCTGCTGCCCAAGCAAGTCACGCCGTTTCTCATCATGGTTTCCCAATGTTGAGCTGTCCCAAGTCGGCGAGCATTCGCATGGATCCCGTCATCCTCTTGATCGCAGCCTCGGCGGATCCTGTGATCGAGATCGAGGATCAGAAGTTGAATCCCGCACCGGGCGCGTCGTTGACCGGGAAGCTTATTGATCAAAGCGGTCAGGTGGTGAATGTCGCGCATGTTCTGGGGACCTTCTACGACAAGAACGGCAAGCTGGTCTGGGTTGCGGATCAATATATCGATCGTGCACTCTTGCCACAGACCCCGGTCCCGTTTACCATATCGATTCCCCCCGACATCGCAGGCCAGGTAAGCAGCGACGCGCCGTCATGGCGACCTACAGTTCGGGCGGTTTCAATGAGATTCCGGCTCTCGTTTCTGGTCGGCAGCCTGGCATTCGCCACAATGCCGCTGGCTCACGCGCAGAGCGCGAGCATGAGCTTGCCAAAGCAAGTCGAAGCCGGCAGTGCATTCTCCATTCAAACAGCCGGAAGCGGCAAAGCTGTTCTGTACATCGTTGGTTGGGTCAGGTTCTGCGGCGGGATGTGCAACTGGGAGAGACAACTTCCTTTGCCGCTGGAGTTCTCCACAATGCCGGCCATTATCTGGTGGTCTTAGCCGGAGAATCCTCAACGGACAACGGCACATTCGATGTCATCCCGGCGAGCCAGGTGGCGAACCTGAGCTTTCTGGCGAAGCCTTCGCGTCTTCCCGTCGGCCTGCATAACGGCATCAGCGGCGCCGTGTATGTCTTCGACGCCTATCAAAATCTGATCACCACGCCGATGCCCGTGTCTTTTCAATTATCAGGTAATTCGGGTGTGACCCAGACGCGAACCGCAACCACAAGCGACGGACGGGCGTGGACGCAGATGGACTCCGCAGCGAAAGAAAGCGCTGCACAATTTGCGGCTCATGCTGGCGATATTTCGAGTACGCGCATCATACAGCAGGTGCCTGGAGATCCATGCGGATTGAAGATGAGCGCTCGGCCAGCAGGAAAAAAGATTGAGCTGACAACGGAGCCGCTGCGCGACTGCACCGGCAATGCGGTGCCGGACGGAACGATCGTCACCTTCACTGAATCTTATAAGGGCAGTCAGACGACGGTGGACGTGCCGCTCAAACGCGGAATCGCCCAGGCGGAGCTGCCCGCTTACAACGGCGCGAAGATCTCCGCCGCCACCGGCGTCGTGCTGGGAAATGAGATCCGCTGGGGAAGCCAATAATGACCAAGCTCGTCCTTGTGATGTGCTCAATGTTGGCAATGACATTTTCCCTGAGAGCGGATCAGCCCTCCGTGCGCGTTGTGCCGCCGAATTTACAAGGCCCACGGCAACTGAACGAGGAGACCCAGGCGGCTGTCGTTCGTGATTATCTCGAGGCCTGGCAGAGTGTAGGAGCAGCACTTCAACAGAACCGCGCAGACCTCCTCAGCCGGGATTTCATCGGCACCGCAAAGGACAGACTGTCGGACACGATTCATGACCAAGTTACGATGGGTATCTCCACACGTTATCTGGACCTGTCGCACGACTTGCAAATAGTCTTCTATTCACCAGAGGGCTTATCCGTTCAATTGGTAGACAACGTCGAATATGAAGTGCAGATCCTCGATCACGGCAAGGCGCAGTCGACACAGAAAATGCACGCGCGTTACGTTGTGGTCATGACTCCGGCCGAAGTGCGATGGAGAGTGCGCATTTTCCAGGCTGAGCCTGAATAACTGTTATTGGCTTTTAGGTGGGGTAGGACAAGATATTTACGACAGGGCCCGGATGAGATGACTGAATTGCATATTTTTGGCTATGTCGGAAAGAGATGAAAACGACGCAGGGGGTGCCGAATGATTTCAGTAGTCGTGCCCATTTATAACGAAGAAGTACTCATTTTGCAGTTTCATGAAGCTATTGCCAATGCCTTGGAAGAAACGAATGAAGATTGGGAAGTGGTGTATGTCAATGATGGCTCCAGAGATACATCTTTAGAGATTTTGAGAGGCCTTCAGGCCTCTGATCCACATGTGGTCGTGGTGGAACTCTCGCGTAACTGGGGACATATGGGAGCTATCTCGGCGGGCCTCCTGACGGCTCGTGGCGACGCCACGGTCATTATGGATGGCGACTTCCAGGATCCGCCTGAAGTAGTACCTGAGTTGGTGGAAGCGTGGCGGTCAGGCGCGGAGGTTGTTGTTGCGGTAAGAAGGAGCCGTCAAGAGCGGCGCAGGCTTCTGGCCAAGCTTTTCCCTCTCTTCTACCGCCTTCTAGGCGCTCTTTCGGATTTCCCCATACCGCTCGATGCTGGTATTTTCGGTCTTCTCAATCGTCAGGCTGTCGATTCGATCAATTCCATGCGCGAACGCAATCGCTACTTGCCGGGATTGCGGGCCTGGGTCGGCTACAGCAATGCTGTGGTTTTCTATGATCGGCAAGACAGAGCCGGAGGCGAGGGTAAGCTGTCGTTCCTAAGCCGGATCAAGTACGCGATGGACGCGATCACGAGCTTCAGCTACAAGCCCCTGCGACTCTGTTTCCTGCTGGCCTGCTTCTCAGTTTGCCTGGCAACCTTGCTCGGAGTATCCACGATATTTTCGCAGAATCCATTCCACTCTGCGGGATTCGGCGTGGCCTCAGCAGTGTTCCTGGTAGGGAGTATGCTGCTTCTTTGCATGGGTGTTCTTGGCGAGTATCTCGGACGGGTATACGACGAAGTCCGCGGGAGACCCCTCTCTATCATCAGCAAGGTCTACTCTAACTCGGAAATGATGCCGGTTCAGGCCGACAACGCTTTCGAAGAGATGAAGCCGGCGGGCGGCTTCGGCGTCCACGTAGCATAGCAATTCGCCCAGCGCCGGCAAGAGCTCGGTGCTGGGCGATCCTAAAAACCTCTGGATCTTCGGATCTAATGCAGAGGAAGAGGCTCTTTCCCGGCGCCACACGTATCGATTCCCTTCTCGATGGCTGTCCCCTCCTCGTAATCGTTCCAGGTCCCTATCAATAGATAGGGCATGTAATGTTCTGCGGAGTGCTGCCGCCACAAGTTGAGAGTGTTGGTTAAGGTCTGGCCGCAGTGTGGATCGATGTGCCGATTCAGTCCCCAGGATGCTTTACTGTCATCAAAGCTCGACCAGGCGCCGCCTACAGCGATGTCATCAGGGTATTTCGACTGCATAGTGTTGTAGAAATCCGTCAGATACTGTTCGCCCCAGTTGCTGCCGTTACCCCCAATGACTGGGTTGACCCATGCGTAGTAGCCGTCGATGGAGGACGCGAATTTTCCGGGGGGAAATTCATCGATGAGCAGGGGCGGCTGCTGCCATTTGTTGACTTCGGCCTTGACCCGGCTCCAATCGGTATGCCTTTTGGGAAAAATGAAAATGACAGGTCGGCCGTTGTACATGAGATATGCCGCTCGTCCCGGGGCGCTTGGCGCTAGATAGGTTTTCTGGAAGAGCTTGAAGTCCTCGATGGACTCGTCCGTCGCCCCATCCTCGTCCTCGGATTCGTCGTACATCATGGCAACGTGGAAGTTCTCCTCGGCGGCAATGGTCTGCATCAAGGCATAGCTGCGGTCGATAAAGGGCTGTCGATATCCATACCAATCCACCACGAAACCCGGAAATCCCCAGCGCCTTGGCCTGGCGGATCTGCTTCCGCAGGACATCGGGGTCATGCGAGGAGTAGCCGACAGAGATATGTTTGGGATGTCCAAACCATGCTTCGTACACCGCGAGAATCTGCGGCGGAGGCCCGGTGCGATTGCTGGCGCTCGGACGAGACGAGGAACCGGAGCATCCATGGATCAGAGAGAGAAGAAAAAGCAAAGTAGCGGTTGCGCGAGAGACCATCATCAAGTTACATCTTAGAGCAGCCCTGGAGCGCCGGGAGTTGCCACAATCGCGATGCATCCCGGAGGCAGCCGGAAGTATTCAGATAATCATGACTTCCGCGCCGAACGCAGGTGACCATGGATTCGCCTAACCGCCGGGTACCGCTTTCCGGCCTAGGACAACGGTTGTGTGAGTAGTATCGTTTTACTAGCGCGCTCTCAAACAGACCCCATATAGATTCTCTGAGCGACGCAGCTGCCTTAAAACTCCCCCCTTGGAAATTGGAGTACTACACCCTTGGTGAATGGCCAGATGCAGGAATCGAAGACGCTGCAAGCCCGCATCCTGTCGGGGAGCTTTGTATTGCTCCTTGGCTCCGGGCTGACGGCCGCGATCAATTTCGCCTATAACGTAGCCGTTGCCCGTTTCCTTGGGCCGACGGCGTTTGGGCACGCTACAGCCGTTTACACCCTCCTCACTCTGATGTCCGCGGTAACGCTCTCCTTTCAGATCGTCCCCGCCAAAGTCGTGGCTCAGCAGAGTACTCCGGAAGGCAAAAGCGCTGTTTATCGGGACTTCCATCGCAGCGCATGGGGGTGCGGTCTCTTAGTTGCACTCCTTCTGTTGCTGTTTCAGACAGGAATTGCCAACTTCCTCAGGTTGCCAAGTCCGATCCTCGTCGACCTGATTGCGATAGGAGCGGCTTTCTATGTTCCGCTGGGGACTCGGCGAGGTTACATCCAGGGTGCATACGGGTTTCGTTCTCTGGCGGCAAACCTCGTTCTGGAGGGGATGGTCCGGCTTGGCGGATCGCTTGCCCTGATCTTGCTGGGAGGTGGAGTCAAGGGGGTTGTCGCAGCGAATGCTGCAGCTATGGTGGTGGCGTATCTTCGCCGCTGCTCCGAAACTGGCGCCGGCGGTTCCAAGCCAGTTGCGCTTGACCTATGCACTTCGCGAATCCGTGCAGGCACTCGTTTTCTTTGCCGGCCAAGTGCTTATCAACAACTGCGACATCGTCCTGGTAAAGCATTTCTTCACGCCGGCTATGGCGGGCCTGTATGCCGCGGTGGCGATGGTGGGTCGAGTCATTTTTGCCTTTTCGCAGGCGGTCGTAAATAGTATGTTCCCGCTGGTAGCGGGTACTGGCGATGAGGAGAGACGGGATCTCAAGGTCATTGCCACTTCATTGTTGCTTGTGTTGGGCATTGGTTGCAGCGTCGCCCTCGCTCTACGTGTTGCCCCTGCCAGCATCTGGACATCTTTCTTTGGACCGGGATTTGCAGTAGCCGGGAAGTATGGCATGCCATACCTCTTGTCCCTGTATGCCGTCACGACCGTCGCTCTATTGTCTGAGCGTTGTCGTCATCACTTATGAAATGTCCTACAAGATCGCGAATACCAGTTGGATTCAGTTGGCATTCAGTGGAGTTCTGGTCGCGGGCATTTGTGAATTTCATTCCTCTTTGCGGCAAGTGATTCTGGTGCAATTGGTGTTGATGGGCAGCCTTCTCGTGCTGGTGGCGCTGCCATTCCTCTTCAACGCCGTAGTCGTTTCGGAACGCATGCCGCGCATCGGCAGCGGGCGGCCTATCCGGCTCATCCGGCGGGTCACAGAAGACGAGGCTATCGCGGAGTTTCTGAAAAGCGAATTCTACCGTCCAGTGTTCCGCGACTATCAGGACAAACTTCACGACATCGTGAGCACCCCGAATCTCAAAGATCCGAGGAGAACGCCAAACGACGCGCCTTATTTTTCATTCGCCATTTCGCCCTGTGGAAAGAGCTTCCCCAGGGGACGGAATGGTACGAGGTTGAAGTCGGGGATGCGGACCTAGAGAAGATCAGAGTGTTTCCACGCGCTCAATGGCGTAATTTTGCGCCACGGAACTTTCTCCATCATCGAAGTTGCCGAACGTATGCGCAAGCGACAAGGAATCGACACCAGCGCTTTTCAATCCGAAGATTGCTACGATCGGCACTCGACTCCTCCAACCGGACGATGACCTGGGCACGGTTCTCCTCATCGGCGTGAACGAGAACGAACCCTTGACGGTCCTGGATGGAAATCATCGGCTCGTTGCATCCATGCTGACATCACCGCGCAGGACGGAGAAGCTACGCTTCCTGTGCGGATTCTCGCCAAGAATGACGGAGTGCTGCTGGTATGAGACGAACCTAGCAACTCTATTTCGATATGGAAAGAATGTATTGCGGCACTTGGTACGTGATCACGAAGCAGAACTCGAGCGTTTGTTACAACGCGCTGGATAACTTTGCGGCGCCGGATCGATGAGCGAGTGGTAGATGAGTCAGCAACTATTCAGGGAAGGTAGATATGATATTTGGAAAGCGTCCCGTGGCAGTCATGCAATTCCCAGAGTTATCGAAAAAAAGAGAAGTGCGAAATTTCGCTCGCGAAGTTGAGCGCTGCATGGACGTGACGCGCCCTTTCGTTGTGCTCGACTGTTCGAATGTGCGTCATCTGAACAAAACAGTCGTTCATCTGCTGTTAGGTTGCCTTGAAGAAGCCATGAAGCGCAATGGAGACGTCAAACTTGTAGGGTTGCCTTTGACGGCGGACGCGATACTTGGATCTACTGGGACGAATCGGCTCTTTGAGATTTTTGATACCACTGCAGACGCCGTCAACAGCTTCCACCAGTTTGCGCTCGACAATATTTCGGAAGCTGGCAAGTCAGAGAGTGCCGCGTAATCGGTTGGGGATGGAAGGGAATGCTTAGATATCGATGGTTCGGAGAAGATCTGTGAAGGTCTCGGCTCATTTGTTACAGCGGGAGATCGCAATCAGTCTCATAGTCTTGCTAGCTGCCCCATTTGGCGGATCAGCTACGGTGTTTGCGCAGCAAACGGCTCCAAGCCAACAGGTGCAAGGAACGTCTTCTTCTCAGCAGCAGCAGCCTGCGCAAGGCTCTGATATCGGGAATCCAAAGCCGGTGATCAGCACCAGCCCGGCCCCAATCAGCGAGCCAGAATCGGGTGTTCCGAAGACCCCCCAGGCACCGCAGGAGAGCGGACCTCCAGCACCACTAGGTACGGCGGTGGCACCTTACGGAAAGGGCATAGGGATTGCCGCTTCCCGGCCGGCCGGGGCAGTGATTGCGCCAGCAAAGCAGCGGAGAACACGTTCCTTTGTGATCAAGCTCAGCGTACTCATCGGTGCGTGCGTTGCCGTCGGAACTGTCGTGGCACTCTCCAATGGAAGCCCGAGCCAACCACAGAAGTGAGTACAGACGCCAAGAATACTGGTGGAAGCATAATGATGCAGACAAACTCTAACAACAGGCAGCGGACGTTCGTAAGCTTCTCTGGTATGGATGGGGCAGGAAAGAGCACCCAAATCCACAATCTTCGCACCAGGCTGACGGATGCCGGTCTGCGAGTATCACTGATCACCTTCTGGGATGACGTTGCGAGGTTGAAGCAAATCCGCGAGGTGAGTGGGCACAAACTGTTTAAGGGTGATAAAGGGGTAGGATCTCCAACCGCGCCCATTAACCGGCGTGACAAGAATGTCAGATCATGGCCGATGACTGCAGTAAGATACTTCCTTTATTTCGTGGATGCCCTTTCTCTGCGGTCGGTAGTAAAAAGAACGCTCAAATCCGACGCGGATTTCATCATCTTCGACCGGTATGCCTACGATGAACTCGCGAATTTGAACCTGAGCAATCCGATCGCCCGAACGTATGTGCGACTGATTATGACCTTCGTTCCTAAGCCACATGTCAGTTACGTGCTGGATGCGGACCCCGTTCAAGCTCGCGCGCGAAAGCCCGAATATCCTCTCGAATTTCTATATTTCTCTCGTGCTTCGTATATGACCTTGAGTGAGTTGGTGGGAGGAATGACGATTATCCCGCCGATGCCGGTCCAGGATGTTGAGCGCGAGGTATTGCAGCACGCGCTCGAGCAATTGCCGGCCGGTTCTATTCAGAACGAGCTCTCAGAATATCTCGTTGGCGGGACCAATTGAGGCGTTAACGCGATTTTCGTAGGGCCTGACCGTCCTCTGAAGGCAACAAGGTCACGTGCAGTTCTGAAATAAGTTTCCTTATCCGTTGATTTTTTTGCCAATCCATCGACCACAATAAGTTGTCTCTTAATACGGTGGCGACGATCGAGTGACCAATGGACAAGGCTTATCGCGCAGTGAAGATCTCACTTGCTGACAGGCCGCGCGGGTATTATGCTTTCCCTACTGTTTAGCCTCCCTCGAAAAGCTGGGACCCTAGCCTGAGTCGATAAACTTCCCCTTTTTGCCGTATTCAGCAAAGATTTCCCTCGATGCTTTGGACCCTGAACCACCAGATGAACCTATCCCCCGAGATACTCGTCACCCGCCAGGTACTTTGTGGGGACGCTAAACGGAGGACAACCAGATGCACCGATCCATTGCAGCATTTATCTGCCTGACAATCCCTACCCTGGCCACCGCGGCCCCCGTCCCGCGACACACCTATATCCGTGAAGTGGGTGCCATCATCCGAGAAGTGGATCACAACCAAGCCGTGTACGCTTCGCAGCATCACGAGAACGCGCAAGCCTCGAGCATGTATGTGCTGCGCATGGAACTGGATCTTTACCTCGTGAAGCACGCGTTATTTCGCTACCGCCATCGCATCGCGCAGCAGGCGGATGTGGATCATGCTCTGGCCATACTGGAACGTGATCAGGAAGATGCACCGGAGCTATATAAGCAGGCCGCGCGCTGAGCAACACGGTCTGTGGGCTTCGATTTGAATGGGACTCTTAACGCGAAACTGGCTGGACGGCGCAATGCCCGTCCAGCCAGTTATTGTGATGCACGATTTGCCAAGATGGCTAAAACATATAGAGACTACGGATGCCGGGCATAGTATCGATTCATTCGCATTTCGGCAGGTGAGGCTAAGGTTTCTAGTTAGACGTCAGAGACCACTACCTGAAGTCTCGCACCCATGTGAACGCGCCGGAAATCAGGAAACTATGGCGTTTTGTGCAAGATCGATAATCTCGTCGGCAATGGCGAGGCTCGCGGTCGCTGCGGGGCTTGGAGCATTGAGCACATGTAGTGCAGCGGGTTGCCGAACGAAGTAGAAGTCCTGCACCAGTTCGCCCACTGGCGACAAGGCCTGCGCGCGGACCCCTGCGCCACCGGTCACCAGATCTTCCACACGTAACTCTGGCACTAACCGCTGCAGGGAGTGGCAGAAGAGCTGTTTGCTAAATGAGCGACGAAATTCCTCCCAGCACATGGCAGGATAGCGAAGCAGAAACCGCCAGAAGCCGCGATAGGTCAAAGTTTCGACCATGTCGCGCAATGAAACGTCACCGTGGCGATATCCTTCGCGCGCAAATGCGAGCACCGCATTCGGGCCTGCTTCCACACCGCCGCGAATCAAACGGGTGAAGTGAACGCCCAAGAAGGGAAATTTAGGGTCCGGCACCGGGTAAATAAGGTGACGCACCAGGTGCTGACGTTCAGGCCTCAGTTTGTAGTATTCGCCACGAAAGGGCACGATCTTTGTCGGATCACGCGCACCCGACTTTTGGCTTATGCGATCGGAATGCAGGCCGGCGCAGTTGATGATGAAATCGGCTTCGCAGCCGCCGCTAGCGGTCTGGATGCTCCATGCGCCTGCGTGATGCAGCTTCGTAACCTCGGAAGAGAAGCGCATTTCACCTCCCTGCTGCTGTATTTCCTGGACGAGCGCCTCGGCGACAGCAGAGTAATCGACAATGCCCTCCTGCGGAACGCGCAGTGCCGCCAGAGCAGCAGCATGGGGTTCTACCTCGCTGATTTGCTCCGGGCCAAGCCACTCGAGACCCTCTAACCCATTCGCACGGCCACGTTGTAACAGCTCCTGGAGGCGAGGCAGTTCATGGTCCTCGGTCGCGACCACAATCTTCCCGCAAAGATCGAATGGGATGTTCTTCTCCGAGCAGAACTCGACCATTCGGCGAATTCCCTGGACTGCCAGCCGCGCCTTCGCCGAACCGGGCTTGTAGTAGAGCCCACAGTGCAGCACGCCGCTGTTGTGCCCGGTCTGGTGTCGACCAGGGCCGCTTTCCTTCTCCAATAGAAGAAGGTGGATAGACGGGAATCGGTGAAGAAGCCGATACGCAGTTGCCAAGCCAACAATTCCGCCGCCGATGACAGCGATCGTCTTATTAGTGCTCAAAGAAATGCCCGCCGTATTCTCGGCCCTTGATGTCTGGTGCGCCTTGCAAAGGGATATCGCCAAAAACTCTCTGGCCTGAGTGGATCGGCGGGATCAGCTTTGGCTGCTTTCTACCCATTTCAGCAACGCGTGCCACCGGCGCCTGCCGAGATTGAGCAGCGCATCCCCCGTCCCCAGCGGCAGACGACGTGCCAGACTAGTCCCGGACCGTCCGACTTGCTTGACCCTGGACCATCGCTCGTATCGGGCACTCCTGAGATAGTCAGGCTTTTGCGCCAGCTCGTCGAAGAAGGCGTCCTCTTCTGCGGTCGTCCGCGTCCGCTCCTCCGATCCCGGGCTCCGGTGAAGCGGTTCGTCATTTACCAGGAACCCGCAAATGCGGTCCAGCGCTGGATCCCGCTCCCACATGCCCTGATCCCGGTAGGCTTTGTTGACCGTCACGTCAAAAACATCGGCGATCGATACGGCGGGAAACGGCGGCTCGGACGAAAATAGTAGTAGGCCAATCGAAAGGCCTCGCGCTGAGTTTCTCTATCTGGTACCGCATGGAGGCACCTTTCGAGCATCTCCGGCAGCGACTCCTGGGAACGCAGCGTCCAGATCTGCGAGCCGTATTCGTACAGTGCCCTGGATGCTAGGAGGACAGGCTTCCCCAGCATCGCCATCTCGAGTCCGATGGTGGATCCGAAGGTCAACCCCACATCGGCGGCATCCGTGAGCGCATACACATTTACCGCATCTTCAGGGAGAACTATGCGGGCATTCGGCGGTAAGGACGACCGCATCTGCTCGTAGGTTCGGAGCTCCTCGGTGGCCTTGCCGATGTAGTAGTTACCACCAAGGTTGGGATGGACCTTGATCACCAGCTCAACGTCATTGCGCTGAGCCACCCAGCGGACGACGTCGCTTACCCATTCGGCCTGCGAACGATAAGGGCCCTGCCACTGCGGATCTCCAGCGACCTCATCAGTCGACGACGTGAACAGCGCCCACAAATGCTTGCGGCCGGGATTGCGCGATATCCGCGAGGCGGCATCTCGTCCAAACGATTTGTTGAATGGAATCCAGGCCAGGTTGGCGCCATAGCGTCTCTGGATCAGCCATCGCAGTGTGAACTCCAGGGCCTTGCGGTCGAGCGGCACATCACGCCACTCTGTCCACAGCTCCTTGAAAGGCTGCATGCTCATGCAATGAGCATTCGGCTTGACGTTCAGATGTCCGCGCACGTATTCCGCGCGTTCGTGAGTCAGCACACGAATGCCGCGCTCGCGAAATAACTCGAAGGCGACCCGCGTGATCGACTGGCGGCCATTGAAAAGCAGCGCCGCATCCACCGTGTGTTCCTTCAGATAATTCCGGATACCCGTCGCCACAATAGCAGCGCTCATTAAAAACCCGCGGTACACGGTGACGACCCGCCAGTTGTTTATGTCGGGCGGATACTGGCGGAAATAGGAGATCACCGAAGAGAGCACCCAGTTACCGAGAGGCGCGCCCTCGAAGAGGGCCTCGCGCAAGTCGGCGGGCGGAACGCTGTGGGCCCATGCGAAAGCGGCCTGTCGTTCCTCTGGCTTACAAACTCCACGAGCCAAGTGTAGGGAAAGCCCAGATTTTCAAGGTTCGCCTTTGTGGCAGCCTGGCAACGCTGACATAGATCCAGGGGTCGCGGGGCGTTTACTTTTGAGTCCCAATGTTGATCGCATTCCGGTAACAGCCCGTCGCAGAGGAGATAGTCGACTGCAGCGCCGCGCGATTGACAGAATTTTGCAATGATCTCTTCGTACACCGTGTGGCTTGTCCACAAGGCGTAGGGCGAAAACACGAGAATCCTGGTCACGTGGGCAAGCCTCTCGCTTCCATTTCCAATTCAGTATCCGGTTCGATACACAAGGTGCGCTTCCTCTGTATGCCGTAGCTGAACCATCCAGCAACTCGAGGACTTTCTGATAAGCCTCGCGGCTCTGATTGACCTGCCTGCCCGCCGAAAGGAGTAACGGCGCTCGAAGCGTATCGGCCGCATTCCATGTGCGCCCCAGAGCATGCGCGAGCCTTTCGCCTGCATCCGGCTGATCGAGTTGATTGTTGTGCACCCGGTTTCATACAGATCTGCAAGGCCCTGAAACTTGGCGACATAATACTCGGAATCGGCAGCACACGACCGGGAAGCCTCGACCCAGGGCGAAGACTGCAGCGTGGTAGCGCCAGTAACGACGATTCTGCAGCCTGCCACTTGCTCTATCAGCATGGCAGGACTGTCCAGGGAATCAGCCCCATCGGATGCTTGATCTGATTCTGGCAGCATCTGCTGAATTGTTTCGCGGTCGTTGGCACAATCGTGAAATGCAATGGGAACTGGCAGCAGCGCACTCCCTGCTGCCGCGCGAATTCGCGGAGAATCCGTCCCACCATCGCCACCGTATCCCCGCTCACCGGAGAATAGGCCGCGACGCGCAGATTGACGCCGATCTCCGTGCCCGGCGCGCGTGCCGCGGCATAAGCCAGTTCGGTGGCCTCATCGCCGGTTGTCAGCACCTTCGCTGAAAGACACCCAGCGTCTCGAGCAGCATCGCTCCGCCTCTGCTGCCTCGAAGCGTAATCAGCGTCACCTGTGGAAGGACCTTTCGTGCCCGCACAAAAACATCGGCGTCACTGAGCGGTCCCATACCCTGCCCAAACATCACAACCGGAATGTTCTGGTAAAGCGCCGTCTCCATCGAATTCAGGATGAACAGTCCATGCCCGGCAACTGTCTGCAAAGCCGCCGGACCCGGACACGACGAGGACGTCGGCAGTGCGTAGCGATTCTAGAAAGGTCCGCAGGCTGCCGCGCCGTCCACCCCCATCCCGCAGACCAGGCGTCGCTCCAACACGAACCTGGAGGGCTGGCCAACAACCGCAGCGCCGCTTTAGCCTGTCAGCGCATTGGAGATACCTGCCGGCAGAAATTCATGCAGCCGACCCAGCACGATTCGGTCATCGACCCAGCTCCTGCAACCAATCCGCGAGAGCGGTATTGCCCCGGGGCAATACCGGGCGAGCCCGGCTGGGGAATCTGTCAGACCTCGATCCGGGCATCCGGCCACAGCTTCAGCAGCCGAGCGACTGCCACCTGCAACATGGCGACGTCGCCCATATTCTTGTATTCGGCATCTCGATCGTTCAGGCCGGTAGCGACAATGACACCGCATCTTGTATCTAATTCCGGTCCTCAAAACCCTGCTAATTGGTTTGTGATCACGAGGCCGCTGATCCGCAATCGAGAAACGCCAGCAATACTCCCTTTCCTCACGAATTATCTTCTTCCAATCAACCGAAAAGGTGATCCTCGGTATGAATCACTGAAGGCTGGCCAAAGCTCACCTGGGAGCGAGTTTTTCCTCACGCGACGGCAAATTTTGCTGGCGCACTCCACCGCGCATTCTGCACGCTGGCGTCAGTCTCATAGCGTCTGCCATGTAGCGAGGGGCGGGAGTTACATATGCCGAGGTGGCCAGGATGCGAGGAATGGTTTCTAGAAACTCCCCCACGATGGAATCCGGCAGTATCGCAGAAGACCAGGGTGCCCGGTGGTCCTTCGAGGATCTTGCGCTGCGACATCGGAATTTGCCGCTCCACTTCTCCATCCGTGGGGTAGGGGATTCCGAGTGGATCGTCCCATCTGAAAACATGTTCGTAAGCCCCCCCACAGTGGCTACCTTGGAGATACTCCATCGCGCCCGCCTCCACATCAACTCTACTGAAGTACAGAAAAGTGCGACATCTTCCTGCGACCTTCTGCATCGCGATGCCAGCGCTGTGAGAGAAATCTCGTCTGCGTCTTCAGAGGAAGCGTATACCACATGTCGAAATAAATCAGCTTGGACCATAGCCCTAGATACGAATTTGCTACATCGAACACTCCACGAGTTGACACCAAAACGCAGCAGGGTATCACTGGAAGTGATAGTAAGGGGTTTTCGATCCTGAGAAATATTTCGTGACGATGTAACGCTGCACAGCCGCGAAATCTTGGGTCTGTGCAAAGTCCTGCTGCCGCTTTCTGACAACTGACTGGACTTCATCGCTCGAGCTAAATGCGCATACTTCGGTGGAGAGCTCCTACCACAAACCCCGATCCTCAAACAGCTCGTCTATATGACACATAGACACGCCCTAGGCATTAAGCTCATCAACCACTCGCTGCTGTGTCTCGTTCAGTTTTGGGGGGCGCCTTGCGAAAGGCACGCGCGTACTGGCAGGATTCCTGCCCCATCGCCAGTTAACATCGAATTTTAGCTTTAATAGATAGTGATCGTATTGCCGCGCTGTATCAAGGTCACCCGCATCCTGGCACCTCCTATATCCGTGTGATCATCTCACTCTCTCCGAGCGCTCGATTCCCCATTTCACGATATTCCTCCTTCCGCTTATTGCCATGTTCAAACGAGGCTCAGAATTGTGCTTCGGAGGAGGTTGAGCGCCTCTCGCGGCTCGCTTCACTACGCTTCGATCGGGATTTTACCCGGATATTCTTACCCCTCGCCTCTGGAATTCGACCAGACAGCGTTCCCGGAGTAGTTGGTAGCTCCGTGGCGAAACCAAGTGCAGGAGTGTCCTCACTGAAATCGCGAAAAGTCCCACCGTCAACTTCTGCTCGCACCGCGGAATTCGATCAGATCGAGCCGGCGTAACTCCTCAAGCAGCCGGCGAACGGAATCCACTGGCAGATTGCAGATACGGGCAATTTCCGCCTCCGAGCGCGTCCCATCGATCAGGAAGAGCACGTCGAAGAGTGCCTTGTTCCCTTCCCGGTCGGTGTATGCGTCGACATTGAGCCCATAACGGGAGCAGAAGATCTCTCCCTTGAATCGGTTTACCGGAATTGCATTCCCCTCGACCGCGTCGATCATCGTCAGCACCAGATCCCGGGAATCGGCAAGGCGGTCCGGCGAAGCAAGCTCAGGTGTGTCGTGGCTGGAATGATACTCGGGATAGTACTGATGTTTCGCCGGTTCGCTCTTCTGCACCCGCGAAAGGAAAGCATCGGCACTCGCACGCCGGGGGCATTGAACCGCTCGCGTCATTTCCCACGACCGTCCGGAATGCGCCGGTCCATCCGCGTGGATCATGGTCTTGAAGCACGCGAGTCAAGCAGCGATCGACTTCCGTATCACCGGCAAAGGATAGCTGAAGAGCATGAGGCTGATTCAAGCCCAACATCTCAAGAAAGAGACCGCCCATCATCTGAGGGATGAGTTGCTGATTGTGGCTGAGATAGGCAATGGAACCGATCGTCTCCGGCAGGATAAGAAATCGATAAGTGTAATGCAGATCGGATCGCTTCAGCAGTTCTTGCATCGCCTTCAGGCCCACGACGACACCCGAGAGATCGTCGTTCACCATGGCCGGATGGCAAAGATGCGCGCACAGAACAAATGTCTCGGCGCTGTTTCCGCGCGCAACGATTTCTCCGACCTTCAGGGTTCCGGAGCTGGAGGTCGAGCGAATAACGACGTGATAGTGGTCCTCTGTCAGCGAGGCTTTCAACTTCGGCTGCAGCAAAGACCCCAGTCGCGTTCGTAGTACTTGAAGATAAACGGAATGGCATCCGGAAGCTCCGGATGCACGTGGAGATGGCGGAAGAGCTCCTGTCGGGGAACGACGCGATCCACCGGTAGCGAATACGAGACCACATGCAGAGGGCTGTCCTCATATGAGAAGAGGCGCCGACCGTCCATGGTTTCAAGAAATGCCTCGTGACAAGTCCACTTTTCCGGCACTAGCCAGGTCCAGCACTCGGTACCGCTGGGGTATTCGTGAATCACCATCGGGGCCTGCGTGGACAAAGCCTGCAGAGCCACATCGTAGCCATCGGAAACGATGTCCCGCGGCAACCTCCACAAGGCGGATATCAATTCCGTCATCGATGCATTTTCTGGCAGGCGCATCCGAGATTGCGTAGCGTTGGCTGGTCGGTCTTCCAGGGCAACCGGATCGCAGGCGGGACCCTGTGCCGTGATCCACGGATCTTTCGTTATCTCGCGGCGGAGCAGTTCATAGAAGCTGTCGCAGGCGATGGTCGCGATCTCGCAGGCGCAGCCTGCTGCAAAACGAAGCCTTCCCTCCTGCATGGCGATAGAGGCCACTCGCGTTCCATCTGTGATTCCGTTCTCTGCCTGAATGGGATCGCTCGCAAACCACCCCTGCTTGCGCGTTTCACCTTCACGCCCGATGGATCCCGTGAACAGCTTCTTGTAACGGTACGGAACGCCAAGCGTCTCCTCGGCATAGTGAAGAAAGGATGCATGCTGCACGCCGCCGCCGATACAGCAGATCTTTCCCGCTGCCCGCATGAGCCGTTCATAAAAGCAGTCCGGACCGTAAGTCGTGGCGGAAGGATCGCCAAGAATCTCTTTCGCATGCGGTCCCAGCCCGCAGACAGAGAAATTCGGATCCTCAGAACGCACCGCAGCGCGGCTGGCGGCGGATGTACTCCGAAAATCCCACGGAGGTATTCCACTCTCCCGCGATGGCCGGCGTGTGCTCCGGATCGAACACCTCGCTACGTGCGAACGATAGCGAAAATGTTGGTACGAACAGCGTGCCTTCCTGCCCGATCACCTCTCTGATCGCATTCAACAGCAACTCACAGAGTTCAACCTCGGCGAGGGAGCTGTCCATTGCTCGGAAAGCGGCATCTGCCACCTGGAGATAGACCAGATCGCCACGGCGGAGACCACTCTCTTCTGCAAGCCGTTGACAATATCTGCGCTGCTACAACTGCTCTGGGTTAAGGACATAAGACGTATCTGGTGTTCCAAGAACGGGCACAGATTTATAATGCGTGTAAATGAACCTCTTTATCGAACGTCTTTCTGTTTTGTCCTCTCCGATTTCCCATATAAAGTTCCGCATTCTCGGGCGCCCCCGCTACGCAGTGCACATCCCAGCCGGGGCGCAAAGAGTGACGATCAACTGCTCTTCCGCGCGATCACTGGGCTGCTGCAGGTGGGAAAAGATCAGCCAGATGCGCTTGCGGTCCGCGGAGCAAACGAACGCAATGCAGATCCGGTGTATGTACTTGCTGAGGGTCTGCCTCGTGAAATTTTCCATAGCCAGAGTCGGCTCATCCCTTCGTCCTGCCGATAGAACTGCACCGCGGGAACGGCGGTATTGCGATTGACCCACACCTGGATCCTGGGGGGCGCCAGGTCGCGGTTCTCAATGGGACTTTCAGAACGCTCTTGGATATCTTCGTATTCGCCGTACGGCCACTGGTTTATTCAGATTCCCTCGATAGAGTCAATGTCAGGAGCAAGACCACGATGATTCCCAGGATCTGCGGCCGTCGCAGCCTGCACGCTGCCTTGGCACTTTGATCCGTTGCACCAGGTCAGCAAAAGAAGGTAGGCCGGCGAATCGAGCGCGACACCTGGCGCTAAAAACAGGCACTGCCGCACGGCCGCCGTAGGGATAGGCCTTCGCAATCGAGGCGCCGTAATGGTGATGAATAGTGAACTGAGGAATGTCAGCAACAGCGCCGGATGCATGGCGCGCCGGCGTATCTTCTGTCATGCAGAAGATTGCGACTACTGAAACTGCAACGCAACACATCACAGTCAGACGCCCAGGAATAAAAAACCGCAGCAAATCCTAAGGAATTCGTGACCGAGAAAGCGTAGCAGGTTCGCTCGCTTCGGAATCAAAGTAGTTCGGCCGCAAGATACCGATGGCGCTTTCCTGGGGGAACATGAAACTGATAGCGAAGCGTCAGCAGCAGCGACGTGACGCATTCCTGGGGCGGCCATGCGAGGCGGCACCAGAGAACAAGAATGGGATTGCCCGGAAACCCGTGTTTCGTGCGCCCGAAGGAGCCGAATGGTCTATGCTGGCGAGAATGGCGCTCTGAAAACAGAACCAACCCATATTGAATGAGAGGCGCGAGAAACAAAGTTACCATACAGCAACCACGGCTGACGGATTGCGAGGGTCCGTGTGGGTTTCCCACCGCAGGAACCAGGTAGATGAGGAAGTGTCGCTGCCCAGGGACCGCCAGAGCATACTCACGCACCTCCTGCGCGTATCGAATCTG
Organism: uncultured Acidobacteriaceae bacterium; assembly: GCA_963815025.1. Lineage (GTDB taxonomy): Bacteria > Acidobacteriota > Terriglobia > Terriglobales > Acidobacteriaceae > KBS-83. The sequence continues at coordinate 2,406,798 of CAWFFD010000004.1, forward strand.
GGAGGAAAAGAACAAGCGAACCATCGCCGCTGCGAAGATGGACTGCTCTGGACTGATCACCTGGGCTCTGGACCATCGCGAGCATCAGCAGAACGGCAAGTATACTTGCCAGAAATGGAGGGCATGCGTACGGCCTATCGGACTGCTATCCACCTTTTCGACAAGGTAGAGGCATGATCAATGGATGTGCCATAGGCTGCTGCTGGAATTGCCCTCGCGTTTCATCGAGGGCCTGCAGCATGGTGCCGCGTGACGCGTTTGCCGTGACCGCTTCGTTGTACCACAGACTGCGAGAGGTCCGAGACAATAGAGGCGAAGTCTTTATTTTTTTTTTTTTTTTTTTTTTATCAACAGCTTTTATCGCAACAAGAAGAAAATGGGCGGCTTTTTTTGATCTGAAAGCGAAGCGTCCCCAGCGGAACATCGGTGCAAGCGCCGGCTGAAGAAATCCGGGGGGCGAATTCGTTACTGATCGGACATTTCGCAATTTACCCCGGCGTCTTGAATTGTCCAAAGGTAACCCGGTTCCCAAAATCGTCGGTACGCGAAAGCAATTTCTCTGCGGCAATGATCCTGATCCCCTTCAGCACTGCTCGCGATGACCCTGTCCTGCTCCGACTCGGAAAGGCCAACCGAGCACGGCAGACTCAATCCCTTCTGCGCCAAGCTGTCAGCGACCGGCATGGCTATCGGTTCTTTCGAATGATGTGCAGGCGATCGATGGATCGGCTGCCAGAGTGGCCGGCTTTGAATGCGCTGTGAAGCAAGCAAACGCATCATCTGGCGCGAGCCGATCCCGAACTCCTCTTCCTCGACCAGGACGGTATACATCCAGAAGGTACTCGCGGCCCAGGGAGCATTCTTCATCGGCACGAGACCCGGGATTTCGGCAAGCGCTTCTGTGTAGCGCGCTGCGATCCGTTGCTTGGCGGCTACGTAGGAAGAAAGCTGTTCCATTTGTGCACACCCGACTGCCGCCAGCAGATTGGTGAGGCGATAGTTATAGCCAACCTCGCCGTGGACATACTCGACAGGGTCGTCCTTCGCCTGGGTAGTCAGGTAGCGCGCTCTCTGTGCCCATTCCTCGTTGTCTGTCACCAGCATGCCGCCGCCGCCCGTGGTGATGATCTTGTTTCCATTGAAACTGAAGCAGGCGATATCGCCGGAGCTTCCCAGAGGACGCCCCTTGTAACTGGCGCCCAGTCCCTCTGTAGCGTCCTCAATGACACGAAGGTCAAACTTCCTGGCCGCCTCGACGATTGGATCTACATCCACGGGATGCCCGAGTATGTGAACGGGAATTATTGCCTTGACGCGGCGTCCGGTATGCCGGTTGTACAACTCTCCGTCTTTCCAGCGACATTCCCGTTCGAGAAACTGCACAACCCGGGCTGGATCCATCTGCCAGTAAACCGGCTCGGCATCGATGAACACCGGCCAGGCTCCCACGTAGCGAATGGCGTTTACCGGGGCAATGAATGTCAGTGTAGAGACGAGCACCTCGTCACCGGCTTCGACGCCTGCCAGCAGCAAGGCGATGTGCAGCGCCGAGGTACCGCTCGCCGTGGCTACCGCGAACCTGGTACCGCTTTGCTCAGCCGCCATCTGCTCGAATCGATCGACATACGATCCCGCCGAGGAGACCCACCCTGTGTCGAGACATTCCTTCACGTAGCGCCATTCGTTCCCGCGAATCTCGGGAACCGTAAGCGGCACGAAGCCATCGCCGGGCAGTGCTCCCGGAGCCAGTATTTCTTTCTGATTCATAGTCATAGAGACACGCTCAGTTACGATACCGGCTATGGTCGAATTCACCGATGATGCGCTCGCTCACGAGGCGGGCGATCTCTGCAATACCTTGCGGGACAGATCGGCTGGTCTCAAAACCAAGTTCACCAGCAATTCGCGAAAACGACACGCGATAGTCCCGCGGATCCTCTGCCTTCGGTACAAACTCCACCACCGCATCTGGCGCGTAAGGCTGGATCAGCTCCACCAGTTGCTGCTTCTGGAAGTTCTGGTCCGTCGCTCCAACATTGAATACGCGGCCAGCGACCTTTGCCGTGGGTGATTGCAGAACCATCGCAATCCCCCTTGCGGCATCCCGCACATGAACGTAAGGCCGCCAGAACTGCTCTCCGAAGACTTTGAGATGTTTGCGCGTCAGCATCTCCAGCGTGAACTCGTTCACCGTCAAGTCGAACCGCATACGCGGGGATACGCCGTAGATAGTAGCAAACCGCAGCGGCGTCGGGCTCCAGCCGTTGTTGTCACGGCTCTTCAACAAGGCCAGCTCCACGGCAACCTTCGTCTCCGCGTATAAGGAGACCGGACTCAACTCCGACTCTTCATCCACATACCGGTCGGCATCCTTCATCCTGCCGTAATTGCTGCACGTAGAAGCGAAGACGAAGCGCGCAACGCCGGCCTGCTTGCTCTCTTCGATCAGCTGAAGGGCGGCGTCCAGATTTATCTCGCGCGCCAGATCGGGGTTGCGGGCACAAGCGGGATCCCCGACGATCGCGGCCAGATGAACAACGGCGTCCCGGCCCGATACCGCTGCCTTAACGATTGCGCGATCGCGAATGTCTCCGCGAACAAATTCAAATCCCGGATGGCACCATGCGCCGAGCAGCGATTCTCCACCGTGGGCCAGACTGTCCAGTACCCGCACCTGATGGCCCTCGGCAAGCAGCAGCGCCGTTAAAATAGAGCCCAGGTAGCCCGCTCCGCCAGTAATCATCACCTTCATATTGCGATCGTCCCTTTCAGCACGTCCTCTTGCGCCCTTTGATAATCCTCATGCCTGCCGACATCAATCCAGTACTCCGTGATGGGGAAACTCGTGACTCGCTCTCCCGCCTCGAGCATCGCTCGTATCAGGTCGGTCATGTCAAAACGCCGGTCCTGCGGGATATAGTCCCAGGCCGCAGGATCTAGCAGATAGGTCCCTGCGTTGATAAAGAAACTGAGGCACGGTTTCTCCTGGAGGCTCGTGATATGCACGTCGTCGCATTCCACGACTCCAAAGGGAACCTGCATATCGTACTTGCGGACTCCGACGGTGATCATCGCTGAGTGCTTGCGATGGAAGGCCAGCATTTCACGATAAGGGACCGCCGTGAGAATGTCTCCGTTCAGGACCAGAAAGGGTCCCGGTGGTCTCTTCATCTGCTTCAGGCCGCCCGCCGTCCCCATCGGATTGTTTTCCCGGAGATAGTTGAGATGGACGCCAAAGTCCTCGCCGTCTCCGAAGTGATCCACGATGGCTTCCGGCAGATAGTGCGTCGTTAGACTGACATCCTGAATGCCTGAGCTGCGCAGGCGCTGGATGATCAACTCAAGAAGCGGCCGGTCGCCCACTGGCAACATCGGTTTCGGCACCGTTTCCGTCAGCGGATATAAGCGCTTCCCGTAACCGCCGGCCATGATGACAGCCGGGAGCTCGAGATGTGTCTCCGGAGTAGAGGTCCCTCCGCAGTAGGAACTGCACGACCCGATTCCCGGCATCCACTACGGGGAGATGATCGATCTCGTGCCGGTTCATCAGCTCGAGCGCTTCTGCTGCAGGAGTGAAGACCTGCGCAACCGTGGGTATTTTCGTCGCGATCTTCTCGCAGGGCAGGTCCATCGATTTTCGCTGCAGAATGGCCCTTCGAATGTCGCCATCCGTCAACACCCCGCAAAGAATCCGATCCGGCGTGCATAGCACCAGTGCGCCAGTCCCCGCTTTGTCGAGATGAGCCATGGCCTCTGCGATGGAAGCGGTGGGAGAAATCGCGGCACTTTGCAGGCGCAGCTCCGCCGTGGCGTCGGGGTCTGCTGTTCTGCTCAGGTCCCGGAGAAGAATGAAATCGACCAGCACTCCGATTGCGTCCACCACCGGAAGCTGGCTGACTTCGTGCTTATTCATCAGCCGCAGCGCCTCAGCCGGGGTGATCGGCTGCTGGCAGACAATGGGACGCTCTGTCGCAATCGAGAGGCACGGGGCCTCCAGCGCCTGCGACCGCAAGATGGCCCGCCGGATATCGCCGTCGCTCAGCAGACCAACCAACTTGCGGTCTGCGGTGCATAGGACCAGAGCTCCGGTCCCCGCCGTATCCAGACGCGCGAGTGCGTCGTTGATCGAGAGTGTCGGAGCGACGATGACACTTTCCAGCCGTGCTGAAACTGTGTTTTCACTCATGATGGGCAATGGAGATTTCTGTTATTGAGGTGTGTGCGAATACTGTTCAGATAATTTGGCTGCTATCGTTTGCTTCCCTGCTTCGGTTTACAGTAGTGCCGCCGCGACGGCTTCGGGCACATTCCAATGCCGTCTTGAGATCTCTTCCGTCAGTGCGTTTATCACCGCGACGGTCGTGATGCCGATGGCATTGTTCGCGGCGACCCCGATCGAGCTCAGCGCAGAGAGCGGAAATGTCTCCTCATCGAAGACATACCGCCACTGGTAGAAGGGCCTGTCGATATCGAAGTTGTCGAAGTGATAAGTTCCGGCGGCAGTTTTCAGGGCCAGCCAGGGTTGAGGCCCAAAGGTCGGTGTGCTCGAGCGCACTTCGAGAACATGCCTCGAATCGTCGATGCGGCGGATGCTCATGTCGAGTTCGCAAGGCGCAATATCCGGCAGCTTCAAGGCCGAGCGCATCGCAGCAACCGCTTCCGAGAAGCGAAACGGAACGTTCGGAAAATCCTTAGCAACCCGGCAGACCAGCTCCCGGGCTGCGGTGACGTCGACAGCCATATTCCGGAAGTCATGGTTTGTGATCGCCAGAACCACCGGCTTCCCCGTGGAAGCTTCCCCGAAAGCCTGCCGGACATCCGACTCCTGAAGCAGTCGGTAGCGCGTTCCAACGTTCAGGCAACGCGCAATCCATCGCCTGCAGTTGCCGGGGACCTGATAGTCGTCGGACGAAGGATGATACGGCGCCCAGGTGGCCGGCGCCCGGCGCCAGTCTCCGAAGCGTCCGTCCGACAATCCAAACTGCGCGGCATCCGCCGTGGTCTGTGCGACAGCCTGATTCGAAAAATCAAACGGGATGTGCTGCTCGAGAAACCAATGACTGTCCGGCCGGATCACGTGAAAACCGGGACGGTGCGCCGCTGGGAACCAGCCATGATCGATGACCCTGCGCGACAGTACCTGATGCAGACTATCGGAAGACGCCCACCAGTGCGTGGCGCAACGATGCGCCTCTCTGCGGAAAGAGTGGGGATGATAATGAAAATGCAGCCCGTCCTCGAGCGATCCGGTCTCCTGCATCATCCGGCTGTAGTGTTCGAATATGTTGTGATAGCCGATGTCCCGGCGCCTCGGGTTCGCGTCGTAGTCCACATGGTCCACGCAAAACCAGTTGTAAATCCAGCCCGTGCCGGCGGAATCGCACACCTCGGTGCGAAAGGATTCGTGCATCAGCTCGGCCAGCATGGCGTCGACCTTGTCCCAGGTGTCGTTGTATGCCAGCAGACTTGGGTCGACAACCTTCTGAACTGCTGCTTCAAGCCCCCCTAGGGGCACTTCCCCGGCTTGCAGCTGGCGCAGCAGGCGGGAGCTCGGCTCCAGCTCGAGCTGAAAGATGTCCCGCAGCCTCTCGAAGGTCGCGTCCACAGATTCGTAGAGCGGCCCTTCCGTATCAATGCAATGAACAATGTATACCGCGTTGTCTGTCACGTGGTTATCTACCCGCGCCTGATGTTCTTTACCAATTCTTTTGCCGGAACGCCTACTACAGTGATGCCTGCTGCTACGTCGTGGAGAACGACCGCTCCGGCGCCCACCGTACTTGCCGCGCCGACACGGACCCCTTGAATAATTGTCGCCCCGGTGCCGACATGAACACCCTGATCAAGGTGAACGCAACCGGACAATATAGCTCCCGGCGCGACGTGCACGTGATCGCCGATGACACAGTCGTGATCGATGATCGTTCCGGTATTGAGGATGACGTTCTCTCCCAATCGCACTCCCGTTTGCACCACCGCTCCCACCATCACCTGCAAGCCTTCTCCGGCGTGCACGTCGGGCGCAATCGATGCGGAGGGATGAATGACCGCTTCGAAGACATACTGCCTCTCGCGAAACCTTGCATACACTGACTTGCGAAGCTCAGTGGAGCGGCCGGACCCGACACCATTCACCAGTCGAATCCGATCCGGGGCATGTCGAAATACCTCGTTGTCATCTCCCAGCCGGCGAACACTCAGGATCGGTGGAAGAGACGGGTCCGGATCAACGAAGCCGAGCACCTCGCGATGCTCGAGCAGAAGCGTGCTCACGAGCACCTTCGCATGGCCCGAGCCACCCACCACTATGACCGGCAGATTCACAGAGACTCAGCCATTCACTGCAGGTGCTCCCATTGAACTACCTGATCGGCATTCAGGTCAGAGGCCAGCTGCCGGCCAACCACGTAGGAGATTTCCAGGGGTGCAATGCCTGTGCCCGGGCGTTTTGCGTCCAGGTCTGCTTCACTCAGGGTGTGGCCACGGTCCAGCTTGCGCCGGGTAACAAGGCTCCGACGAAACTTCTTGCGCTTCTCGAGCTCTGCTGGAATCACAACTCGACGACGGCTGCCGAGTGCGGAGAACACGTTGCGACCCTCTTCGACAATGGTCCGCAGCTGTTCAGGATTCGCGGAAATGGCGTGGTCCCAGCCTTCCATATTCTGGTCGAGGGTGAAGTGCTTTTCGATGACACTGGCGCCCAGCGCAATCGCTGCCAGCGGAATGGAAGTGCCCAGGCTGTGGTCACTGAACCCTACCGGAACATCGAATGCCTCTCGCAGAGTCTCCATGTTCCGCAGGTGAATCGTTTCGTATTCCGGCGGGTAGATGGCAATACAGTGCAGCAGCATCAACTGCTCATTGCCCTCGGCGCGGACCGTGTCCACTGCTTGCTCTATCTCCGCCATGGTCGCCATGCCGGTGGAAATGATCATCGGCTTTTGTTTGCGCGCCACGTACCGCAGCAGAGATGGATTCACGAGATCCATGGAAGCTATCTTGAAAAAAGGCACTCCCAGATCGGCGAGCAGATCGACTTCCGCATTCGAAAACGGCGTTGAGCAGAAAGCAATTCCCCGGGCGTGGCAATAAGCATGGGCTTCTCGGTGCTGCTCGGCCGTCAACTGATAGGTAGTTACCATCTCGCGCAGCGTGCCGAAATGCTTCTTCTTATCCGAATATTCCGTATTCCGCGTGTATTCTTCCTCGGCAATGAGCGAACTATCGGTCCATGACTGAAACTTGACCGCGTGCGCTCCCGCCTCGGCAGCGGCATCTATTAGACGGCGGCAGAGATCCATGTCGCCGTTATGGTTCGAGCCGATTTCGGCGATGATATACGGAGGCCGGTTCGACCCGACTTCCACGCCTCCCAATTGAATGACCTTCATACTTAGCTAGCTCCTCGACTTCCACATATCTTCCAGCGGCTGATACGCAACCGTGAACCACCAAACCGTTGCAGGAGGCTGCACATTGAGCGCCTCCACATAGCTCTTCAGTCGCACGGGATCAAGAACAATACATTGGTGAAACACCTCGACCTCGGCCGCGGCGCTTCTGAGCTCTGCGACCCGCTCTCGAAGATACTCCGGCCGCAATGTATTGAGCATCACACGGAAGTGTTGCTGCACCAGCGCTGTATCGGAAACAACCTGATTCACATGGATGGGATATTGCAGCCGCGCGGTGTTGGCGGAGTACTGACGATAGTCCATTCGTGGAACAGGGTCAAAGCTCAGTCTGGCGCCGAGCAGCCACGCCCTCGTCGCAAGCACCCAATCCACCAGAACAGCGTCGCCCGGTAGCGGCAAGCACTGCCTCAGTATCTCGGATCGAATCGCCGAATTGGAGAACCCGAAAACATTATGGCGCGGGAACACCTCATCCGGAGCAACGTGCGCCGGCAGAGAAAAGTCGCGGCCCAGAGACTCTCCCCGCTCATCGATTATCCGAAGTGCGCACCCGGTAAGTTCATTGCGTTCGAGGCTCGTTTTCGCGGCCTCGACCCGGGTCGGATGCATGCGATCGTCGCTATCCACCAGCACCACGCCTGAGCATTGCGCGGCGATCCGGGTGAGAGCCTGATCTCTGATCTCTGCCGGAGTCGCTCCTGCTGCAGCCACCACCCACGTTGCGTCCAGCTCAGTTCCCAAAAGCTGCTGAATGGATTCGCTAGTCAGGCCGTCGAGACCAATCCAGAGCTCGAACTCACGGTCGGTCTGCTTGCGGAGCGAGCAGAACCAATCGCTCAGATACGCTTCGACGCCGGGGTAGATCGTGGTGTAAACGGCCAAGGTCATATCGATGCTGCGATCCGGCGACAACAGGGGAGTCACCTTATTGAATATTGAAGCGCGTCAACTCGGATCGGACATCCGCATGTTTAACAGGACCTCCACCATAGCCCAGTCCTCTGGTGTATCGATATCGATCCCCCGCTGCCATGGCATCTCCCACCCCGTCCGGCCTTCCAGGTGGAATGTCTTCTCTCGCCGCAATGCTTCTGCACTCGCCCACCAGATGGCCCCTGTGGGACAGAAAAGCTCCGGCAAATCCTGGCTGCGCTGTTTCATCTGATCGCGAAAGAGCGGCTCCAGTTCAAACTCCTCGTTGCGACGCATAGCCCACCACGGATTCTGCCAACCATAACGAACAATCGAAATCTGAGATGGACTGTTGCTATCTAGAAACTGCGCGTGGCTCTGTTGAACATCCTCCGCGGATCGCAATGGGCAATTCGGCATCAGCTGGGCTAACGTATCGTATCGCTCACCCTCTGGATCGAGCCTCTGCAAAGCGTCCAGCGTAGCCAGGGACACCGGCGTGACATCATCCGCAAGCGCCGCGTCGCGTAGAAAGGGAGCTTCCGCTCCGAGGCGCTCGGCTATCTTCGCGATTTCCTGGCTATCGGTGCTGACCACCACGCGCTCAAACAAGCCGGAAGCGCATGCCGCCTGAATGGTGTAAGCAATCATCGGCCTGCCGGCCAGATCCCGGATGTTCTTACCGGGAATCCGCTTCGAGCCGCCGCGCGCCGGGATGATTGCGATCTTTGTCTTTGCCATTTTCGATGATGCTGTGCGCGCCGTTGAGTTCCGAATTCTGCTGGCTAGATGAGCTCGACGTACCGGGAGTCTTTGTATGCCCCGCTATTCTCGTCCTGGCCGTGATTCAGCGACACCGGAGCGATCGTGCCATCGGGCAGATACCACTCGTAAGGAATGACCACCGGCGTGGAGTCTGACGCTCTCGACAGAAACTCACCCTTATATCCGTAGCGCTTCAGGTCGCCGACCACATGAAAATATGCCACGTCCTGATGATTGACGATCATGTCATTGCCGTTGCTTGTTCTGAGCGACATGCGAATCGAGAAGCTTTGCGGCAATAGCGGCAAAGCCTTAAACCGGCAGGCGACCTTTCCTCTTCCGAACAGCTCGCTTGGACGATTTCCGTCTAAAAGCATGTTGGCCGTGAAGCACGTACCGTTCTTTCCCTGGACGCTCAGTATCAGATAGGGTCGCTCCAGGCACTCTTGCGCCTCGTACTCGATCTCGACGATCAGATCGTCCCCGGGATGAAACTCGTTGCACTTCTCCCCTCCTGCGTCTTTGAGAACAACGCCGTGGATCGTCAAACCGTAATCCCGGCTCTCGCAGAAGAAGGGACGCTCGCCGGACATCTCATCGAAATAAGCGGCAATCGTCTCCTCCACCGCGCCATCCTTATGCACCTGGCCGTCTTTCATCCAGATGCCCCGCTGGCACAAGCCCCGAACGGCCTCCATACTGTGGCTGACAAAGAGGACCGTTCTCCCAGCTATTCGCGAAACTGCCCATCTTGTTGAGACATTTTTTCTGGAAGGCTCCATCCCCGACTGCGAGCACCTCGTCGACAATCAGTATCTCTGGCTCGAGATGCGCAGCAACGGCAAACGCCAGGCGAACATACATGCCGGACGAATACCGCTTCACCGGCGTGTCCAGAAACTCCTCCACCTCACCGAAGGCGACGATCTCATCGAACTTACGGCGAACCTCCGCTCGGGACATCCCCAGAATGGCGCCGTTCAGGAAGATATTCTCCCGCCCGGTCAGCTCTTGATGAAAGCCGGTGCCCACCTCGAGCAGGCTGCCCACTCGGCCGTCGATGCAAATTCTGCCCTCGGTCGGCACCGTAATGCGGCTCAGCAGCTTGAGCATGGTGCTCTTACCGGCGCCGTTCCGGCCGATGATGCCGACGACTTCGCCCGGTTCGATCTGCAGCGAAACTCCCCGGAGCGCCCAGAAGTCTTCAGTCTTTCGCCTGCGGCGCATATCGGTTTTCATCCAGGCCAGCGGATTCCGCACTGCCCGCTCCAGGGCATGGCGCATGCCGTCGCCGTTCGGCCGTTTGTGGCCGATGGTGTACCGCTTGCCTAGATTTTCAATTGCGATCGCAGGAGTCATAAGGAGTTGGTCAGCTTAGATAACATCGGCAAATGTCCGTTCGGTCCTTCTGAAATACCAGATACCCGAGGCAACGAGGAGAACCACCTCTATGACAGCAATGGCCATCGCCGGCCACAACGTGCTGCTGTGGGTTCCCAGCACACTCCATCGGAACCCATCGATGATCCCGACCATCGGATTCAGCGAATACAGCGCCTGGAAGCGCGCCGGCACGACGCCGCTCTGAAAGCCTACCGGAGAGACATACAGCCCGAGCTGAACCATGAATGGCACGATATAGCGGAAGTCGCGGTACTCCACCATGAGCGCGGCGAGCCACAGGCCGATCCCCAGCGAGGCGCCGAATACGAGCACCACTAGGATAGGCAGGAAGCATATATTGATTGGCGGCATCCGGTGATACCAGGCGAGCAACGCGACCAGGAAGATGGCGGAAATCAAAAAATCCACAAAGCTTGTGATCACGCTGCTTACCACAACGACCAGCCGCGGAAAATATACCTTCGAGATCAGGTTTGAATTGATCAGGAGGCTTCCGCCGCTCTCCGTCATCGCTGTCGAGAAGAACTGCCAGGGCAACATTCCGCAAAAGACCAGTAGCGGGTACGGCACGCCGCCAGAGGGCATTTTCCCCAGCTTCCCGAAGACCAGCGTCAGGACCAGCATGGTAAGAAAGGGACGAATCACCGACCAGCTCACGCCCACAACCGTCTGCTTGTACCGCACCAGCAAGTCGCGCCATGAGAGGAAATAAAATAACTCGCGATAGCGCCAGAGGTCGCGCCAGTACTGCCGCTCCGCGCGATTCGCCTCGATTACCAGTTGAGCCATTTCGATAAGTCCATTTCTGCGGTTCGCAGGTTAGAGCATTTCACTTCTATTCAGTACAGGGGAAATCCTGAAGCGTGATTTTTTTAGCGGAAAAGCCTTGACGGGCTGATTGCGTGCTTCCTGGTTTCACGCCCTGGAGAAGCGATGCTGAACCGCCCGGGCCGCCTGCAGCATCTTGCGGTGTTTGTACAGGTAGTTGTCGCGGAACTCGGAAAGCCTTCTGCGCACGAACGCTTTCGTCTTCCATCTCATGTCCAGCGTCTGGCTGCTGGGATGACTGGCAGCATGAACGAGGGACAATTTCATCGACTGGCCGGCGGGAAGTTCCGTCCGAACCCGAATGGAATCCCCGGTGCGTTCAAACTTGCAGGGACGCCCTGCAGCAGCAACTCCCGTAAGCATCTCGGAATCGAACGAGCCGCCCCACTCGATGGAACAACTCCGCTCGGTGTCTGCGTCGCCAGCGATCGTGACGGTCCCGGCATACGCGCGAATTTCCTGCCGCCCATCCGGTGCTCTCCGGCGCAGCATGGACTGGCGCGTCACGGTGGCGAGACTCGACCATTGCATCTCGGGGACGGTGCTATTGATCTGCTCTACAAGCGCAATGAGTTTTTCCTCGTGTTCAAAATCCTGGTGATGCTCGACGATCAGAACAGGTCGACCGAAGAAGACGTTAAACGCGATATCTTCCGTTCGGATCTTATCCACGGGGCGGCGCAGAAAGAGCGGAAAACCGCCATACCTAAGGACGGCGGGCTGCGCGAGTTCACGGAGTGTCAGAGAGGCAGGATCGTGCGCAGGATGCGGAACTGTGTTTACTGCCGCATAGAAATTGTGCGACCGCAGGGCCCTCATGGCCTCTGTGGAGAACTTCCCCTGAGGGAAAACCATGACCGGATCACATGCCAGCCCTGTTCGCTTCTGATGGAGCGCCATCCGTTTCGTGGCGACCCACAGCAGGAGGTTCAGAAGCCTGCTGTCCGGGGAGGCAAACTCTCCCTGGGTATGGTCATTCCCGTGAAAGCAGATGGAGAGGCGCCCGGGGTTCTCCAGAAAGAGGCGCACAACTCTCCGTGAGTTCCTCCTGAAGTTATGCGGAATGAAACCAATGGCCGCGTGGAAGTTGTGTTTCTCCGTCATGCTCAGGAGAGAACGGAAATTCAGAAAGCCGTACTCTGTCCGGAGCAGCGGGTCATCGATCACCACGGCAGCAAGTGGCTGGATCGGCCGCCAGCATGCATCACCGGCGAAATACCGCAAAGCCATTGCGTAGGGAACAAACCGAGAAAAGTACTCGGTAAGTGGAGTGTCACCAGCCGCCATGTCCAGGTCCGCGAGTTCCTCCCCCGCAACGAATACAGCAGTCATTCCCCTTTCTCTTATGAGCACGACGAACGGCCTATCGTTAATCAGGATCTGCGGCTCGATTGGGCAGGCGGCGGCTGCGGAAGCAAACACATGATCGTTAGTCGAATCCGCACGTCCAAAGGTGAGTCCGGCAAAAGATCCGCAGAACTCGCGTGCATCCTTCGAACAACTGTAGGGCGATCCGCCATTCACCGGCTCAATGGATTGCAGACGGCCGGCGGATAAGGCCTTCACCAACGCGCAATCAAACGCACCGGCGCGCAATCCATAGACCAGCAACTGCGAATAGCCTTCGACAAGAGTGCTCACATCGGCGACAGGGCGGCCAGTGTAGGCGCACCAGGCCTGGACAACATCGGGATGGATACACAGACAATCGCCCGCGTGAATAGCGCCTGTACCTCCGGCTGCAACAGCTCTAGTCAGAGCGCGGCTTTCGCAGCGAATGCCAAGGAACTCAGCTAGCTGCGCGATCCGCGAAACTGTCGACTGCATGTCGCCCACGTATGGGACAATCAGGCGCACAAGTATGGCTCCCCCTGTACGGGTATCACGTCCTCATCTCCATGTTCTGCAAGCCTTTCGTGGGGCAAGATCATTGCGCTATCGCCTCGCGCGCGGCATAGGTTTCAGTCGCCTGGAGAACTCTTTGAGCGGAGTATCCGGCCAAAGCGGCACGCTGCATTTCGCAATGGGCACGGCTGGATTGCCCTGCACAACAGTCATCGGCGCTACCGAACTGGTCACCACGCTGCCCGCAGTTACCACTGCACCGTCCCCAATCTCCACATCGGGAAGAATGATCACGCCGGGTCCGACGAACACTTTCTTCCCGATTCGTACCCCGCGCCGCGTTTCCTTAAAATGTGCGATGACGATGGTACCAATTCCGATACAGCTATCGTCATCGATGGTGATGAGTTCCGGATAAGCTGTCTCCAGAACAACGTTGTAACTGATCCATACGTTGTGCCCGATACGGACACCGCGTGCGCGATGCAAGAACACGCGCAGGCTCTGGCCGCCAGGAAGCAAGAGCGTAAGGAGTTGCAGAAACCGATTCAGCAACCCCCGCACCGGGTTTTCGTGCATCGCTCGCTGCGCGTCCGCCTGAGCACGCACTCTCTCCTGTTCGAGTTGAGTCAGTTGCTCGAGATTACTTGCTGACACTGTGTTGCTCCAGATATTCCCGTATCGCGTCAAAGCTTCCGAGGGCCAGCAATTCCTCAAGATCTAGCTGCAAGCCAAACTCCTCGTCGAGGACCGCAAGAAGAGTCACGCCGCGGAGAGAATCCCATCCTGGCATGTCGTCGATCCTTGCCGTCTCGATCTCGCTGTCGCTTGCAGCTGGAAACGTCGACGTAAAGCAGCGCTTCAGGCGCTCATGATCCAATGGCATAGCTCTCCTCGGTACAATGGTGGGGCCGCTCAGGAGCCCGTGAGGCAAACGCTGCCCGAGATATATGCAGCGACGGTTGCACTGGAGCATCCGTCAGCCCCTCCAGAAACTCCACCAGCGGACGATTGCGATCGGTCTTCACAGCCTGGAACACGATTTCCTCTACGCCAAGCCTCTCATACAGGTACTCCAGGCAATGAAACTCGACCCTGCGCGAAAACGCGCGGCAGCTCATGACCCAGCTTTCCAGAATCATTGTCTTCCCTTCTAGCCTGCCGAGCATTACAGCGATCCGCCCCAACTTACCAAACTTATCTTTGTAGGAAACGGTGATGGCACGTGTGCGAGGATCCCGGATGCGCTTCGACCAGGCAGCTTCGTCGTAACGAATGCCATTCAGGTTGAACTGATTGGTCTTGTTGACCAGCTCGAACGCCCGGGTATCCTCGGCGGCAATGCCGTGGACGAAGGTCAGTTGTCCCTCTGCCGCCCGAAGAAAGTCGCTCATGGACACCTGCTCCGTTTCGGGCGATCCCTCGAAGCCGGCCGAATTTCGGATACTCTCTAGGCGAAGAGAATCTTCCTCGGTGACGAACGGCTTGCCGAACTGATCGCGCAAGTGTTTCAGCATCGCCCAAAATGCCCCGTAATCGCCCTTTGGAAATAACATGCACTCTATTTCCGGAAACGCACTCTGTACCTCGGCAAGTTCCATGGGGCTGTCATCCACAAAGACCACCGCGTCCGGCAGAATGTTCCATTTCTTCAGTATCCGCTGAACGGATTCAGACTTCCGGTTCCAGTTCGCCTCAATGGGATACACACTCCCTTTAGGGAGAAGCAGGTCGTTTCGCTCGAAGGCCGCCGCCGCCAATTCGGGATCATTCTTGCTGGCAACCCCGATCAGAGTTCCCGCACTGGCCAGCGATGCGAGAAGCTGCTGATAGAGTCCGTGCAGTTGAGCATGTTCTTCCAGATGCCACTGGACGCCGTCCACGCCCTGCTCTCCCAGAATTCCTGCCCACAGTGTGTCGTCCAGATCCGTGATCAGACCTTTCTTCGGCTGAGAGCGGACAAGCAGTTCTGCCATCAATTCTCCGACGACCGATGCATGAGCGGTCTTGTATGGAAACCCCTGCATGATCTCCGTCCTGAGATCGAATCTCCCCGCGAGTGGTGATCTCTCATCCAGCTCCTGCTGGCAAATCACCGCAATGCGGCGCTCTCTGGAAATACCCTCAGCAAACGAGGCGACCTGCCGCTTCAGGATCAGCTCCTCTGCACTGCTGCGTATCGTACCGCTATAAAACAGCGGAGGCAGAGGTAGGGTGGGCAGAGACACGGTCGCCGGCAAAGGAATGCGCCGTAATGCGTGCGCGAGACGCTCAAAACTGCGCGCCGAGCATTCGAGAATATCCGGCAACTTCTCAAGTTGCCAGCCGCCCAGGGTACGCACGCCGAGCCGCGGGTCCAGATCACTCCACTCGATCGCAACAGCGACGGCATCATATCTTTCGCCATCCAACCGCTCCAGATTTCCCGCCAGATCACCAAATACGCCGGTGGCCACATCGGCACGATGAGTTGAGCGAAGATTGCGCAGATGAGCAGCCAGGAACGTTTGCAGATGGAGCGGAGTGAAACCGCAGGCCAAAAAAATGCGTAGCGAAGGGCTGTTTTCGCCCGCAGGCTTCTTCACCATTTCCAGAGCTTCAATCAGATTCATGAGAAATATCTGTTCCGGTCTTGCATGTGTTCAGAGAAGAATTTCTTATGCCGGCGCCGTGGACTCACGGCACCATTTCGCGAGGGGTGAAAGGATCGATCCCGGAGTCGTAGCCTAGCCGACGGGACCGTCTGTTTGGATTCTAGTTTCCGGGTTGACACGGCGGATCTCAGCAATGGCCTGGTTCGATTCATAGCGTGCGGGCTGCTTCGCTACCCGAGCCAGATGCCTTGCCAACCGTCGCGCAGTGAATTTAGATCCGAAGGCAAATCGCATCAGTGGTCCAAACGAATTTGCTGCACTGACTCCGACAAAATATAGGCCGGGAACCGATGACTGGAAACTCGCCGACAGTGCCGGCGCTGCGCCGGTCCTTCGAATCTGGGTGCAAAGCTTCGAATCCAGGAACGTAATCTTATGCAGGTCGACCTGATAGCCGGTCGGCAGCGATGACATGGTCGGCCTCAACGCGTTCCTGCTGACCGTCGCGATCGGTCAATTCGAGGACCACGCGGCTTGCCTCACTCCTCGCACCTGCAATCTCCATCCCCAGATGAAAAGAAACTTTGCCGACAACATCGTTTTTCGAGAACCAGCCCGGGGCTGGCCCCAGGATCTTTCGTACGCGGTCGAGTCGGATTCGTTCAGGCAGGCGGCGGAACCAGTGCGGTAGATGCGCATGAAAGAGCATTTCCGGCCCGGATCCAATCCCAGTTCTCGGATAGCGGAGCCGTTCTGTCAACGACCGCGGCCGCGGTGGGTCCTGAAAGCGGATCGACGGAGCTCGGGCAATCAGATCAACGGATGCTCCGGCTGCATGCAGCAGCCCGGCAATATCGATTGCCGAAGCACCGGCTCCGACGATCGCGACGCGGCGCCCCCTAAATCCAGCCAGATCACCGTGCGCCGAGCTGTGACTTACCAGTTCTGGTCGCAAACCGGCCAGAACAGCAGGCACATTGGCGAAATATGTAATGCCCACTGCGACGACGACTCTCCGGGCAAAGACCTTCTCGCCATCCTCAAGCAGCAGTTCAAATCCGGCGCCCTCTCGACGCAGCGATGTCACCAGCCGATCCTCGAGATTGGGCACGAACCGCTTTTGAAATGCCCGACCATACGCGACAAAGGTCTCGAGTTGAACCGGGTCGCCCACGTCGGTGTACGGAACTCCCTCCTGGCGGCAATAATCCCGCAGCGTGAACTGCGATCCGGGATCCGACAGCGACGAAGCGAATCCCTCTGACTTCAATCGCATGCCACGCGGCATCCCGGTCGCCCACACGCTCATCGGGCTGCCAAAGATGCGGAAAGGGATGTCGCGCGAGTTCAAATGTGCAGCAATGGAGAGCCCATAGGGGCCAGCGCCCACAATGGCGATACCGATCGTCTGATCGGATGGACCGCTTCTCTGTTCAGTTTTCACATTTGCTCCGACTACGGACGGATTCTTCCGCCCCGCGCTGCGCCGCATTCGAGTTTCCGTTTTTTGCTTCAACTGCGGCCTGTATTGAAGGTGAATGGATTGATAAGGCCTTGGAGAATCATTTGGGGATGACCACAGCGGATGTCTGCCCCTGTAAAGCAGGTTCCGCGGAAGCTTTGCGAAATTCCGCGATCTCGCCGAAGAGCTTCCACATGCAAACCTTGCAACCAAACCGACTTTTGTTGTTCAAGGTGAACATCCACTGGACAGTCCAACGAATGAGGCGCCGAACATAAGCAAGAGGAATTCCGAAGACCCTCCATCGAACCTCGGACGAAATACCCGCTTCTCTGATCCCGGCACGTCCCTTGCTAAACCACCATGCGAGGAAATAATCCTTTGTCAGGCGATTCTCGGGGATGGGGTGATAGACGATCGCCGACGGCTCGAAATACAAGGGCTCCCCGGCCTGCAAAAGGCGGCGTGAAAACTCGCTATCTTCATTTCTAATCTCGTTGCCCGGACGCGGGCCGAGGTCGGTTCGAAACCCGCCGTAGCGCTCGAAGAGAGATTTCCGAAATGCCATGTTGGTGCCTATCGGCGTCTCGTTGAGTTGGCCGGCTTCTAACCCGGGATCGAAATGAACCAGAGGCCCAGCCAAAATCCAGCTCTCCGTATCCAGCCAGGCCGGAGCCGCGAATTTCCATTGCGCAAGTACCCGACCGCCGGATCCCATCCATGGTCCATTCACAAGAGGAGCTGTGAGAGAGTAGAGCCATTGCGGGTGGACTGTTATATCGTCATCGGCAAACGCCAGCACATCTCCGTTCGCCGCAGCAATCGCGCTGTTCAGTGCATTCGACTTCCCTTGCCGCGGCTCAAATACATAGCGGAAGCGGCCGGGATAGTGGCGAATCAAGTCCTCAACTACCCCGCGTGTATCGTCGCTGGAGTTGTTGTCGGCGACCAGGACCTCCCAGGCAATGCCGGCAGGGATCTCCGACGCAGCCATACTCTCAAGCGCGGTCCGCAGAAGACCGCTTCGATTGAAAGTACACACAATGACTGAAATATCTATCTGCATTCGGCGTTGCGCAGTTTTATGAATTCCGGGCTCAGCAGGACGACACACCTTCGTGTTCCAATGCGTTATAGGATTTGGCCCACTCCCTGAACAGTACTAGGCTGAACAAGGAGCTTGTGAAAGTCGCTCCTTCCGAAGCTTGCGCTGACGAAGCGATCACGGCGCGGCGGAAGGCCCTCAGAAGTGCTACATGCAACAGTTCAAGCCTAGGATGCTTTCTTCCGTCATCCCGTCGGTTGCGCCGCCAAACCAGCCGTGGGTCACACAGACCGCAAAGCCGCGCCTCTTTGTGTCGTACTTCTACTGGCGCCCTGCCACCTTCGCCGGAGATGCAACCATCGATCCTCCATTAGAAAACTCGAAGTGAAACAAAGCTTTGTCGCACTGCCGCATGAGTGTGGATTTGAAGTTAGGCAGAGCCATCTGCATCCGTTTGGCCAGCTTCCATCCGAATACGGGCCGGATCCATGCAAATTTCCAGCGCAGGCTGGGCTCCTCGAGATGGCCCTGTAGCTCGCCCGCGATCTTCTGCAGTTCCTCAACGATCTCTTGGCGCTCTGGGTAAAAACTCAGATACCAGTTCCGCAAATAGGCCAAGCAAGCCTCTCGCGAGCGCGGGCTGTCTTCCAGAGAAAGCAGGTACTGGATGTGCAGCTTCATCGAAAGAAACAGCGCGTCCTTCTTTCGGTCCGAGTTGCCAATGTAGCTCACGCTGTTCACGGTGGTCGCGCGATAGTAAATCCCGGTGTCCGGAACAAAGCGAGTACCTTCCGATTTCAGCAGCACGCGGGCAAAATACTCGCCGTCGTTGTCATAATAGAGCCGCTCATCCCACGGTCCTGCCGCCTCTGCCAATTCCCGGCTAACCAGCCAAGTGGCATTCTGCATATATAAGTTCTGTCCCATTTTTCGCAGCAGCCACTCGGTCGGCGACAAGTCCTCCCAGAGAGAATTGCGCACGAATTTGACATTCCGAGTCCGATAATAAAAAGACGCCCACGGTGAAGACAGCAAAATGCGCTTGCTATCGTCCGGACCGAGAGCCGCAAGCTGCCGCTCGATCTTGTCCGGCGCCAGCAGATCATCTGAATCTAGCTCCTGGATGAAGTCTCCCTGAGCATGCCGATAGCCGAGGTTAATGGCTGCCGAGCACCCCCGATTTTCGGACGAAATGACCAGCACTTCCTTCGAGGCAAATCGCTGTACGGTCTCTAGCGTCCGGTCCGTGGAGCCATCGTTAATTACAATGATCTCCCGGTGCGGCCAGGTCTGGGCGAGTGCCGACTGGATCGTGTACCCAATAGTCCGTTCTGCGTTATAAGCGGGAATCAGAATGGAAACGAGTGGCTTCATAGCAGCAAGCGGTCCAGATCAGTATGCGTAAGTTCGACGATGAGACGGATTCAACAGCTGTTGCGTGCCGAATCAGGCTGCGATGCACGAAGTGCGAGGAACCGGCCGACTCGGCAGGTCGGTTGTTCGAACGTGTTGTTTTATTACCTCGGTTGTATCAATTGGAGCGGCTAGTAGATTAGCACCCTGTATCCCAAGCGGCCAGTCCCTCTATAGATGTAGGGTCCTGTTTAGTCCGCGGCAGAAGCTGCCCCGGAAACGCCGGATTTTGCCGCCTCTGTCCCAGTACTCGAGAATGCACGTTCGTAAGCGGCGAGCAGGTTTTCGACCGAGTATTTCCAGGCCAGCTGCTGTTCGACACGCCCGCGTCCGATCTCACCCATTCTCTGCCGCTCCTCGGGGTGCTCCAGCAACCATAGAATCTTCTCCGCAAAATCGTTTACCTGGTTGTTGTTGTCGCAGTAGAGGGAGGCTTCCCCAGCGGTAAAACGGCCCTCTTTCAGGTTGAATTGAACAATCGGCTTACCAAGTGCCATATATTCGGCAATTTTGATCATCGTCGAGATGTCATTCATCTCACAGGGGCGGTCTGGGTTCACGCAAACGTCCGCGGTCGACAGCACCTCGAGCAGGTCCTGATCTGGAATGCGGCCGGTGAAGTTGAACATGTCTTCCAGCTTCTTGTCTTTCACCATCTGCCGTAACACCGGCAGGCCGGGACCTCCTCCGACGCAGGTGAAATGCACATCTGCACGGCCCAGTCCCCGAATATGTGCTGCCACCTCGACGAGAATATCGAGCCCCTCCTGCACGCTTATGGTACCCACGTAGCCGACTAGAAACCGCTGGCCGTATTTGAGCCGCGGTTGTTCCGGAACCAGCCGGAACTTTTCGAGATCAGGCCCGTTCCGGACGACGAAGACATCATTAGGATCCAGTTTGCCCCGATTGACGGCAATCCTCCCGTAACTCTCGTTGGTTGCCATCACAACGTCGCTTGACATATAGGTCAGCTTCTCGAGCCACATCTGAGCATTATAGAAGAAATCCTTTCTCCCGTACTTCGCTAGATATAACTCCGGATTAGCGTCGTGATGATCAAAAATATACTTCACCCCGAAGATGCGAAAAGGAAGAGCTACGAAGAAAATATCGTCTGGCGGATTGCAGCCCTGGATCACGTGGAATCCACGAGCTAGAAAGATCCACCAAGTAAAGAGAATCTGCCAGAAAAGCGCAGCAGTGTACTCCACCAAGTAACCGAGCGGCGTATTTCCCTCTGGCGGCATTGGATGCCGGTAAATATGGACGCCTTCGAGGATTTCGTGAGTCTTTCGGAACCCCTTACCGCGTGGACTCAGCACGCTGACTTCATATCCATGCTGATGGAGGGCGTGCGCCTCTTTCCAAACGCGCCCGTCGAAAGGGACAGGAAGATTCTCGACAATAATCAGGATCTTTCTCTTCGTCATAGCAATGTCAAATCTCACACCACAGAGCTTGGTAAGTCCAGCCGCCACGACCAGCAGCAAATCCTGTTCCCCAGTGCAAGGGAGAGCTCATCTCAATAGGCCTATTGTGACTCAGCAGCCGTGGAAGACAGCGCCGGAATTGTTTGCGCATAGGTAAGGTCGCGCCGGACATTCGTGCCATCCTGTCGCGTCATCCGAACAAAATCCACCAAAAACTGATCGTCGCGTAGCTTTGCATGAATTCGACTGAATTCCGGGTCGAGATTGCCGATGACGATTGTCTGCCCGTGAGCAAGCACTGCATCCGCACTGGACACCATTAACCGCGAGATGTGCGGAATACGGGTGAGGATGAAATCCCGGTTCGCACCGACCAATGCAGCAATGTTCACATTTCGGTCGTAAATGCGAAGGTCGTAACCCTTCCCGATGAGCCGTTCGATCACTTCGATGATTGGACTCTCGCGAAGATCATCCGTACCCGCCTTGAAGCTGAACCCGAGGACTCCGACATGTTTATTTCCCTTTTCCAATATAGATTGGATTCCGCGCGCAATTTGCATCTCGTTGCTGGGCAAGATCGAGCTTAGAATCGGAAGCTGTAAATCATGCATCTTTGCCTGATAAGAGAGCGCTCGCAAATCCTTAGGAAGGCACGAACCACCAAAAGCAAACCCAGGCTTCAAATAGGCTGAAGAGATGTTCAACTTCTTATCCTGACAGAAGATATCCATAACCGCGTCGGCATCGACACAAAACGAGTCGCACAGGTTTCCGATCTCATTGGCAAATCCTATTTTGAGAGCGTGCCAGCTGTTGTCTACATACTTGATCATCTCCGCAGTATTTAGATCTGTTCGGATGAGCGGAGCCTCAATCGCTTCATACAGCGTTGCGAGCATGTCACCGCTCGCCTCATCCAGTTCGCCGATTACTGTCTTGGGGGGAGATCGGAAATCCCGGACAGCCGAGCCTTCTCTCAGAAATTCCGGATTGCTGCATATCCCAAAATCCTTCCCAGCTTTCTTGCCGGAAAACTCCTCCAAGGTGGGAATCACGATCTTCCTCATGGTCCCAGGCAAAACCGTGCTGCGGATCACCACCGTATGCCGATCTTTTTTAGTTTGCAGAGCCTGTCCAATCTGCTCGCAGATCCGGCGGATGTACCGGACGTCGAGATTCCCGTTCGGCTGGCTTGGCGTTCCAACACAAACAAACGAGAGATCCGTCGTGTTGACAGCTGCGCATGGGTCCTGAGTGGCATGCAAACGGCCATCTCGGACGGTTGCTTCGATAATTTCGCTGATCTCGGCTTCTATGATTGGCGAATGCCCGCGGTTGATCAGATCGACTTTCTCCGCAATCGGATCAACCCCAAGTACCTGATGCCCCTCGGCGGCAAGACATCCTGCGGAGACGGCTCCAACATAACCCAAACCAAAGATGCTGATCTTCAAGGTGCGCTCCATTTTCCAGGTTCTCGTTTGCTACTGATGTATTGCCGCGGGCGCTTCCTTCGAACTAGGACCGCGCTGTCTCTGCGATTCAGGCTCTCGGGCTCGAGATCGCGATGCCGCGATTTATTCCGGCAAACCTGCCTCAACAACGCGATGTTCTGTGCATGTCAGACACTTTGACAGACATATTAGGCGCGGGACTATCGAGAGAATCGGACAACTGCTCCTGCACTTACACTGTTACGGCCGCACCAACTCGGAGGCCACGGAGCCATTCCTCGAGAACAATGAGGCTAAACAAGATTTTGTGATTGTCCTGCCGCCCCGCCAAATGATCCTCGTAGAGCTTACTCACTGCCACCGGGTTCAACATCTTATATATCTCAGCGCCTTTGTCAGCAAACGTGCTGGCCATGTTGCCTCCGAGGGAATCGCGGAACCAACTGTCTACCACTGTTGTGGCGAATCCACGTTTGGGCCGACGCACAATCGAGGCCGGTAGAAACTTACGGCATACTTGCCTATGAATCCATTTGCCGACACCGTTTCGAAGCTTCAGATTGGACCCTAGCCTCTCGGCATATTCGACCACATCCTTATCAAGGTAAGGGACACGCAACTCCAAGCTGTGCGCCATCGAAAGCTTATCGGCGTACATCAACAGTTCATCCGGCAACGTAGACCGAATTTCCATGAACTGAAGGCGTCCAAGTTCGTCTGTTTGCGGTACAAGGTCGGACAAATCAGCCCAGCACTGGAGCAGCTTTTCTCCAGTATCGGTCTTTAGCAAGCCATCCCAGAACAGACCCTCGATCCGCTCGCCTGGCAAAAGCGAGAGAATGCGTTCGGTGCGTTGGAGGGCGCCGCCGCTTCCAAAGGCATAGAGTCCACGCTTTAGCGCCTCATTCCGCGGCAGCGCGGTAACAGCTCTCTCGAGTGGCGCGCGAGCCCACGTGGGCAACGCTGCCCATGCACTTCCATAACGCGCGCCCAGGTGGCGTGGGTAGCCCCCGAAAAGTTCGTCGGGTCCCTGGCCCACCAGCCCGACCTTCACATCCTCTCGCGCCCTCCGACAAACAAAGTACATCGGGACGATGGAAGAGGTTGTAACGGGTTCCTCCAGAGAGCAGACGATACTGCTTAATTCCCGTTCAAATTCGGCACGCGTGATTCGGACGCTAGTGTGGCGCGATTTCAGGATTCGGGCCGTCTCTTCGGCATCGGCCAATTCGTCGAGAACGTAACTGTCACCATAACCGACAGAATAAGTAGGCCAATCGCTTCCATTTTCGTTCATCAGCGCGAGCAGGAGAGCGGAGTCAATCCCACCACTGAGAAGTAGTCCCAGCGGTACATCGCTGACTAACTGACGCCGGATCGCCTGACGGTATAAGGTCAGCAGTTCTTCACCCGCCTCTGCCACGCTCTTTGCAGGGGCAAAGGGCACCGGGGAATAACGGTACCACCGGCTTGTTTCACAATGCCCGTCCTGCACCACTAGCTTCGTGCCTGGCGCGAGCTTACTCACTCCGCGCACCGCCGTACAAGGCGAGGGCGTATAGCGGTAACGCAAAAAAAGACTCACCGCCTCAGGATCTGCTTCAGGCTTTTCATCGCCCATGGTCGCGCACACTGCCCGCATTTCCGATCCGAAGCACAGCGATCCTTCGTGTATGCGGTAATAGACAAGCTTGATACCGAAGGCATCTCGAGCCAGCAACAGACGTCGTTGGCGGACATCCCACACTGCGAGCCCAAACATGCCATTCAATCGGTTTAGGATCTCATCGCCCCATTGCTTGTACCCGTGGACGATTACCTCAGTGTCGCACCGTGTCCGAAAGACGTGACCGAAGCCTTCCAGTTCTCTGCGCAATTCCTGGAAGTTATAGATCTCGCCGTTGAAAACTACCCACGTGGTGTTTTCCTGATCCGACATCGGTTGATGGCCACCCTCAAGATCAATGATCGATAGGCGCCGAAATCCAAAGCCTACTGGCCCGTCCAGGTAATAGCCGCTATCGTCAGGACCACGGTGTTGGATGGTCCCAGCCATCTCTTCGAGTTCCTGACGCTCAACTGGCGCTCGATGAAGAAAGTTGTATTTCCCACAGATTCCGCACATTTGGCCGCTGCCTTTTCTAGGAAAGTGAAGTCCGGCCCTGGCTGTTTGTACATAGCAGAAAACAAAGGCTACGAAACAGTTGGGATGATGCCCAACGATGCATTGGTGTGTTGTCCCAGCCAAAGTAGAGCTGCCGGCTTCGGAAAGATCCCTCGCTTGTCTGCCAAACGTTAAGGATCTTGTCAAGCGTGATACTTAGATAGCGATCCAATGTGGGAAAGCGACCTCGTAGCAATACCGCGAGATTGATGCATTCAGCGTAATCATAGAGTTCACGACGATATACGGTGAGACGGGGGGCCCGGGAGAACGGCTTCGGCACACCATCTTCATCAAAAAGAAATCGGGTGTAATAGTCGACTCCTCGCTGAATCGCGGCCGTGCAGGAAGCGTTACCAGTAAGTGCTTCGATCTTTGCTAGAGCCTTAAGTACAAAGCAGGTATGAAAATGATCGATGAAGGATCGCTTCCCATCGAGTGCGTAAAACCAGGAACCGTCTGGATTTTGCGCCTCGAGTACAAAGTTGAGATTGCGTTCAGCAGAGCTCTGATATCTCGTATCAGAAAACTCTATTGCGGCATTTGTTAGAAGATACGCCCGATACGCGTTCGCGTTTACCACCATTAGGGAATGGTTGGGGGTCGGAGTGTAGGGACAGGAAGAGGCAGTAGAAGAGGTCGGAACGTCTTCGTAATCGCGAAATGCATGTTGAGCGATGGAGTGCATAACCCGGCGCCATTGTGGGTTGCCATCGATCCGATAAACCTGCTGGAATGCCTCATAGGCATATGGAATCGTAGTGATTAGCGAAGTTCCGGCCGGAATAGTGCCGAGCAACGTTTCCCAGTGGAAAGGGTACCCCCAACAGTACTCATCGTATCCTGGGCAACGGGTGTGCTCGAGAACGTCGAGAAAGTGTAACGCCCGCCTGTAGTAGCTATCGTCGCGAGAGATTTCAGCGAGAAATGCAAACCCCATTGCGTAATGGGCATCCGCAATCGGAATTCGCTGCGGCTTCCAGTACAGCCGTCTGCCAGATGGGAAGAAGGCTTCAGAAAACACCATAGGCAAAACCGCTAGTGTCCCCAGAACCGGACGACGGTAGTACAGCCGCTTGGCCATCCTGCCCAGATTGCCTGAATAATAGGTCTGGAAGTCATAGGACTCTTCACCATATCTGTCCAGCCAGTGGACAAACTTGGACACGGCAGACGACGTCTCCGTTAGCGGCAGAGGGTTCGTTTCGGATCCGCTGTGAAGTGCCAGATCAATGTCGCCTTCGGTGTTCATAACTTCTCCCATTTGATCTTCCGGTTCAGGCGATAGCATATTTTGTCTGACATCATCCTTTCGTGTAATCCTAGGCTCCTTCCCGAGAACGAGTTGAATTCGCCACCGGTAACAAGCTAAAGTTGTCGACCTTCTTGAGCCTTACAAGAGACAATAGAATTGCCTTCAGCTTCATCAACTGCTCGCGACGGTGAAATCGCATAAGTGCCTCGGAGACTACCCGTTTTTCGCCTCTCAAAAAAGCAGCGAAATAACCAGCGAGCAGAGCCATAGCCCCAAGCAGATAGGGTTGTTTCAGGATGCGGAACCCACAGCGGAACACCTCCCACAGGGGATGTCCTCCCAAAAGATAGTCCTTCTTCCCGTATGCATAAAATTTGCCAATGACCCCGTGGTTCGCAGTACCTAAAATTCGATGATGATAAAAACTCTTCTCTCGAAACGACTGGGTCCGCCAGCCCATCATTCGAGCAGTGTTGACCGCAATCCAGTCAATTCCACCGGCCTTACTGGGAACGTAGCCACCGATCGCCTCGAAGCATTGACGGCGAAATATCTGACACTGGCCAGATACGTAGTTCTGTCCTTCAAAGCTATCCGTCGCTGAGTTATAGCCCGGCTCTCGAAATACCGTGCCCGCGACCCCAAGATTAGGATCCTCTCGGAATTTCCCCATGAGGAACTCGAAATGATCCTGATCGAGCGACACATCCGCATCAAGATTCCCGATAATCTCATACTCTACTTCCGATAGCATTTCTCGGCCGGCTTCGAAGGCATACACTTTTGCAGCGAAGTCTCGACCTTGGCGAGGCGCGAGATCCACAAACTTGATCCAATCGTATGTAGCGGCATAGCGAGCTACGATAATGCCCGTCTCATCCGTTGACCCGTCGTTTACGATGACCCACCTAGACGGCAACACGGTCTGTCCTACCATCGATTGAATCGTATTCTCGATAAACTGTCCCTCATTTCGGGCTGGTGTAATCAGGACGTACGATAGATGGGAGGTCGTTGATTCCATTCGTCACCTCAGGCTGCGTTCCGCGATCAATCGATGAACAGTCGGTGTGCTAGTTCCAGTGTCAGTAACCGGTTTATCTCAACCGTATAATTTCGCGTACCGTTTAGGTGCCCCTTGACAATATCAGTCACTGCGTCTCGGTTGAGGTAAGGACGCGAGAGGGAACGCCCGTCCAGCAGCATATCGCGAACATATTGGGCCAGCTGATCTCGATACCATGGACGAAAGTGAAAAATCTTGTGCCGCCCCATCCACATCCGCTCGAAATGCAGGAAGGCAAACATATGATCAAGCGATGCGAGCCACTGGGGCATGCCATAGTCGTACGCATACTCAGCCTTGAATGAAAACTGGAGGGCCGCCCGGATAATGTAGCTATTGAGACCGCGAGTCCCGCGGTCTGTACGCAATGCAGCAAGCGCCGGGTTTCCGGATTCCACAAGGCGTAACCTGCTTTCCTGGTTTATGTTCTCGACATTCGGGGCCCTATAAACAGTCTGAACCAAATCGTTATCGAGAAACGGCGTGCGCACTGCCACCTGAGTCTCCTCGAGTTCAAGCACGCCGTAGTGGTGCCAAGGTGACTGGCGGAAAGCAACGAATGTCGCCTGATGCCCTTGGCGGCTGGCATGATACGTGGTTTCAGCCTCCTCAACCCAAGGCAACAGATCCGTCCGGTACAGGCCAATCGCCGGCCGAACCGCCTTGAACATTACATCGTGAAGAAGAATCTCGCTGCCGTACGTTCCCACCATGCGCACCGGAGCTATTTCCCGGGCTTTCTCATTCACATACAGGTCTGGAGACCGGCCAAGGTCAACACATACATCGGTAAGATAAACCGTTCGCTCGGCATAATCTGCGAAGCGTGACAGAAACTCATCGCCGGTTGTTATCACCTGATGCGACTGGTTGCATATCTTGGCCACCTTCCGCGCTAGCTTTACATCTTCATTATCCCGATACATGCTACCGAATGTGTAGCATGGCATCGAACCCGGCTCGGCTTTGTGCCATGCCATGATGATTCGAGTGTCCAAACCGCCGGTCAGCGAGACCCCGACCTGCTCCGGTCCCTTGAAATAGCGCGGCAGGTTGTGAGAGAAGACATCGCGCAGACTGTTGAAGTATTCCTCAACTGAAAGAGATTCCTGGTTTTCCCATTCCGAGGGATGAAAATACTGCCCCTTCTTTTCTAGAGAACCGTTTCGGAAGGACCAAGAAGAACCTGGCGGGAGAACACCGATCCCGGGAAAGAGAGTCCGATTCTCCAGAACGCAGCCGCATACGATGAACTCTCCGAGACCGCGTGGATCCATGGCGCGCAGCTCTGGACATACCTTGAGAATGGCCTTGGCCTCAGCCGCAAAGTAGAAGGCGTCATTTGCCTCACGATAATAAAGACGTTGCAGACCGTAACGGTCATTGAAAAGGACATTAGTCCCAGTGGATCTGTTCGACACCAATCCGTGGAAGCGGCCGTTCAATTGCCTCGGAAAATCAGGCTCATCTTCGTAACGGTGGATTAGATAAGAAGCACCCTCTTCGGCAAAGACATGCCCTCGGCTCCGCAGTGCCTCAACGGTGCCAGGCTTGGGAAACTCTTCCCCGGAAAAGATAAGAGTTATATCGCTTCGCTCATTCTGCACCGGCATCTCTGCGGCGAATGAGCCGCGCCGCGCCACCCAGCCAACATAGATTCCGAGAGAGGGATCGCTCCAAATGCCCGAAGTATAGAATGATTCATGTAGCATGGTTTTGAGCATCTGGGACAATTCATTTTCTGCCCAGGCTCTCGACCGCTTGGTAATAATCCCGACTATTCCAGGCATCTATCGCTCCACAAAATGTTTTGAGCATCAAGCGAGTACCGAGTGCAAACCGGAACTTCGCAAATCCAGGATTCATGTGCATCCTTTTCTACCTGCCGGTGCCGAACCTGGTGAATATAGCTGGCGGCTAAGTCGCAACGCCTTCCCGCTCGACAT
Organism: uncultured Acidobacteriaceae bacterium; assembly: GCA_963815025.1. Classification (GTDB taxonomy): domain Bacteria; phylum Acidobacteriota; class Terriglobia; order Terriglobales; family Acidobacteriaceae; genus KBS-83. The sequence goes on from CAWFFD010000004.1 coordinate 2,435,802, forward strand.
TCCTGCACACCTCGAACGGTGACGCACGAGCAGCGGCAATCACGTACTGTACTGTAGCTGCTTGTGGCCCATAAGCTCAGCGTATACGTCACTTGTCTTGCCTGCAGCAACACCCCAGGAATGGCTCTCGTGGACAAATCTCTGAATGCCGGCTCTCCGCTCATCAAGCATCCTGAACAGCTCGCTCGAGAAGTACATTTCTATGACCTTGGAGAGATCCACAGGATCACCCGGTTTACATACAAATCCGGTCACACCCGCGATAATGTCGCCGCCGAATGATCCAACATCGGTAGCTATGACAGGCAAGCCAAAGCTATAGGCCATGAACAGGACCCCGCTCTGGAAAATCTGTGTGTACGGCAGAACGAGTACGTCAGCGGCCTTGAAGTATAGCTCAATCTCGTTGTCGCCTATGAATCGCGTGTGCTGTAGAACCTGCTGCCGCATCGGACTTTGCTCAATGACTTGCTGTAGATTTGCCCATTCCTGTTCCGACTCTTTCATCGGCTCACCGGCAATTATTAGTCGGTAGCTCTTATCCTGAAGCGCGATTCGCCCGAATGCGTCCACCAACAGATCAATGCCTTTGTAAGGAGCAATTCGTCCGAAGAAAAGAATCGCTCGATCAGAGCTGCAGAGCCCCAAACGTTGCTTGGCCTCTGCTGAGGTTAGCGTTGATTGCGGAACCATATCGTACATCCCGAAAGGTATTACAGTGATCTTTTTTTCTCGGATGCCAAAGGTTTCTACGAGCTGATGCTTCATCTTGTCGGTGTGTACGAAAATATGATCAACAAGGCGATATTGAATGCGCAGAGATAGTCGATTTAAGCGAGAGTCGGAGCCATCCCTTTCGCCTGCGTTTATGTTATGTGCGGTGAAGACAATTTGTTTGCCGAGCGCCTTGTAGTAGACAAGAAGGAGCGTTCTATCGAAGGCGGTTAATTTGTAGTGCCAGAGGATGTGCACAATGCGAGCAGATGAGGTCGCTGCGTAGCGGATGAGCCTGAGATAGACTCGGGCATACATCAGAAGCTTCCGAGTGATACTCTGATGCCGCGGCGGCTTGTCGTATAAAGTAACGAGCCTCAGGTTGGGAGTATTCCGCATTTCGTGGGTATCCATGTCCGTGTTGCAGATCACGTCCACGGTGATCCCTGACATTGCCAGCGATTTGCTGAGCCCACAGGCATAGTGCTTGTCTATTCCCCCCGTGAACAGAGTGACCATGTACGGAGGAATCCCCTTCTTCATACCTGACAAGCTTCCTTTTGACCGGTCCCGATTCTGTACCGATGATCCTGCGATCTCGCCACCAGACCTGAGGGTGCCAGGCCCGAGGAATTGTAGAAACCCTGCAACGGATCGTTTACAACTTTGGTGTTATCCCGGTTCATATCTGCTCAGCCCGCGCCGGAATGCTCGACATTGTATCTATATCTGCATGCACTATCTGCATACGCCATAGGCAATCTCTTGTCTATCTAGGGAGTCTGTGCTAGCCTGCTCGTTGCTCTGGAATGACAAGCGGGATCTGATTTTAAAATATTTCCGGGGACCGGCCCACTTCTCCCGCACACAGCAAGTTGAGTTGCAAAATTTTCTTCCAGCTTATTTTTCTATCTTGTCTTGGCCAAATTCATCTGGAGTGAACTTTTGGCCCATCCCATACGACGTGTCTACCTCAGTGTAAGTAAATCTTCGCCTGGTCATTTCCCTGGCGACTTTCGCGCTTTGTTCGCCGACCGGTCAGCTAGTAGACTCAAGCTGCGCATCTGTTACAAAGCTCTGATCCATTTTTTCACACCGGCTCTCGCGCCTTCTGGCACGGAAGGAAGTCTTTGCAATGAAGGAGTTGCAATTCACATGAAATTTACTTTTCCAATCTTTTTCCTGTTGCTGCTGCTGACCATGCCCATGGCAGCCGATGCACAGTCATGTACTACCGCTGTTTGCAACGCCAAGAGCCCTTCAGAATCCGACGTTCAAGCGGCCCTGCCGTCGAGCAGCAATACGAATGCGACGGTTGTAGTGAACATCCCGGCGGGAACTGGATCGTGGACTTCCAACCTCATTTACAGCATTCCTTCCGCCGTCACCAACCTGACGATTCAGGGAGCATCAACCCTCACATGGACGGGTACAGCGGGAACATCAAGTTGGAATTATTCGGCGAACGATAAGACCTTCATCCAAGATGCGTGGTCTGACACCAACACGCCACTTCTGAGTATCACTACAAATGGAGCTTCAACGCTTCTCCGACTAACGGGGCTGACGATTGAGGAAACGTCGGGGGCCGTTCAGTATAACGGTGTCATCGTCTTAGATGGCGGCTCCAATAACGTTCGCATCGATCACGTCCACATCACCGGCACGGGCAAGCAGAACGTATGGTTTCAGCTAGAAGGCAACATAACGGGTGTGGCTGACCATAATGCTATCGACGAGAATCCGAACAGCTCAAATGGAGATAACACCTTTCGAGTTTTTACTGCTGTAGATGACCCTACAGGAGAAGGCGACGGCTCCTGGATCAATGGACCCAAATTTGGGACATTGGCGCCCTTCTACATGGAGTCCAATTATTGGAACGGCGGCTTATCAAATGATTGCGTCTTTGGTGGACGCTTTGTGTCACGGTACAACACCTTCAACAATATGTATGTGGCGATTCAGACTCATGGCACTAAGACAGCGGGAGGGCCAGATCGGGGCTGCATTGGATACGAAGCTTACGATAACTATCTCACCGGTTCTTCCTCCAGCCCAAGCTCTGGAGCTTTCGGAAACAAAAGCGGCACGGCGTTGATCTTCAACAACACGATGGCTCAGGGTTATTACCGTTTCTATGAGGCATCCACGGATCGCAATGGTGGAGACAATGCAGCAGAAACCAATCCACCGAACGGCTGGGGATATTGTGGGACGCAATCTATCAATCCCAGCACAGGTAATCCGAATGGAACCGGGTCCGCTTGGGACGGTAATTCATCGACTTCTACTGGCTATCCCTGTTTGGATGGTTTAGGACGCGGCCAGGACACACAGGAGTTGAATGGACAGGTATTTCCAAATCGTAAGAATACTGTGACGGGAACAATCGCGTGGCCGCATCAGTATCTTGAACCGATTTATATGTGGAACAACTCTGTTGGTTCAGCCACGTATGCCCTAGTTACAGGTAATACGAGTGCCAATACGACCAACAATCTTGATTATTATTATGATCAGACTGCGCAGTCAGGCAGTTTCACGGGCGCTGCCGGAACCGGCCACGGCCTCTTGTCTGCGAGGCCAAGTAGCTGCACCGCTGGCCCCGGAGGCACTTACGGTACGAGTCCGACTGGCTCTTATGGCGTGGCCTACTTCGCGACGGATGCCAACGGCGGCAATGGCGAGCTATACGTCTGCACGGCCACGAATACATGGACGCCGATTTATCAGCCGTACGCCTATCCGCATCCGCTGGTGACCGGTAGTTCGACAACGCCGCCTGGTCCTCTAGGTGATCCGGTGAATCTTACAGGCGTTGCTAAATAAACCCGTGAAGCGTCGTGCCCTCCGGACGTCCTATTCTTGATAACTAACTCATTGCTGTCCGGCTTCTAACCGGACAGCAGTGAAACTGCCTCACGCCAGACTCGATTGAGATGTCTCGATGATCGAATCATCTCATGGGGTCGCGTTCAAAACTTTGCCACTCAAAAACCCTCCCTTACTTTCCGGGGTTCGACTTGGTACAGCATCTTGTCCCACCCTCGAATCAGAGACCACCTTATGCGCACCAGAAGCGCTTGGGCTCGCTTCATCTGTCGCCGGCCAAAGAGTGCCGAGAATAAGGCAGCCTTCCAAGAAAGTTGTGGGGGGGATAGCTTCCCACCCAACCTTCCAGCCATTTCCTCAGCTTGCCTCACGAGATCCGGTCTATTGGGATAGAAGAAAGGCAGCCAGTTTTGAAGATATGCAATGCAGGCTTCTCGCACTCTTGCACTGTCTTCGAGCGAACACAAATAGCGGATGTGCAGTTGCATCGAGCACATTTGGGCCTCCAGCTTGGAGTCGGAAAGGCCTATATAGCTCAAACAGCTGACGCCTGATTTGCGATAATACACCTTCGATTCCGGAACAAATCGGACACCGTCACTGGCAAGCAAAACCCGGCAGAAATACTCACCGTCGTCATCTCCCAACAATCTAGTATCCCACGGACCTGCCGCCTCCGCTAACTCCCGACTGACAAGCCATGTGGCTGTTTGCATAAACACGCCCAGTTTCATTTTGCGTGTCAACCAATCGACAGGACGAAGATCGCACCATAGCGCAGTGGGCACGAATTCGGTTCGATGATATCGGTATACAAACTCCCCCCAACTGCCTGACAAGAGCGTTCGTTTGCTTGGGGACTGCCCCAAGGCCTCGAGCTGTCTGGCGATTTTGTCGGGGGCCATGAGATCATCTGCATCCAGGTACTGGATGTATTGTCCCTGACTCAACGAAAGAGCAGTGTTGCGACTTGCAGCAGCACCTTGGTGTTCGTGTGCCACGATCTGGACTTGCTCCGATTCAAATTGCCGGGCAATTGCCAGCGTCCGATCAGTTGATCCATCATCCACTACGATGATCTCTTTTGCCTCCCATGTCTGCGCGATTGCCGAACGAAGAGTGTCGGCAATCCATTTCTCCGCGTTGTATGCAGGAATAAGAATTGATACCAAGGGCTGCACGATGGGTCCTCCCCAACAGTTCATCGCCGGCGTTGCCGGCCTGCTCGGCTGTTGCATATCAACAGGAAGCTGCTGCCTACGGGTGACTGTCAGATTGCTGACAACATTTGTTGTGAAGTGCGTCGCGGCTGCCTGGTCACAACTCTGTCAGATCTGCTGCATGGAAAAGGTCGCTCGGAAAGCAAATACGCTCTCGGTTTAGCGCGTGGCGACAATCACCGCCGTCCTTCTAGTTATTTGCACCCTCTCGCGGTCAACCGTTGCTTTTCCTCTCCGTCGGTGCATACGGTCGGAGCCCTAGCGCACGGCGCATCCACTCACTGAAAAGGAGCCGCTACCGGCAGATCGAGCTTTCGGCGGTACAAAATCTGGCTTCGGACCCCGCTGCAAAACCCAATGCAGGACCTGGGTCGTGTCCTGAGCCTTTGCATCCCATGTAAGGCGCTCGCGCGCGTAAGACAAGCCTTGCTGCCGGAGACGTTCAAGAAGATTTCGATCCTGTGCGAGCTCTGCCAGAGCTCGTTCCATCTGCGCCACAATGTCACTCTCGTTTGTTACAGCGACCTTGTATCCGACATCGGGGTAGACAATATCTCCCGGACCGCCGAAGTCAGCGACCACGGGAACGGCACCAGACGCAAGGGCTTCAAAGACTACACCTGCACCGTTGTCACGAAGTGATGGAAATACAAAAACATCCGCGGATCTTAAATGCCTGAGCACTTCCGCGTGGCCGAGCCAACCCGAGAAGCTGACTGCCTTTTCGATCCCAAGAGATCTCACGAGTTGCTCGAGGCGCTCCCGCTCAGGCCCATCTCCAATGACGGTAAAGCGGGCCAAACCGCTTCGAAGGATCGGAGTTGCGGCACGCAATGCAAGGTCGCAAGCCTTTCGTGGAACCAATCCGCCGACGAAAATCAGCTCAAGCTTGGCATCACCGTCGCGATTCCGTGAATCGGGTAAACACAGGGAGCGAGCGATGCCTGGCTCTGGAACAAAAAAGAGTTTGTCGGAGTATTCGGCAAACTCGGAATACGTCTGGGAAGAGGCGGCGATAATCGCAGCCGCATGGCGATAGGTAGAGCGAGCGAATGGAAGGTATCGATAAGCATCCCGCAGATTGGATATCCACTCCTTTTGATTCTCGAGCTGGCTGAAACCGGAGGGCCATGGCAAGCCACCATTCAGCGGCCCAATTACGAAGGGAATAGGTCCCTTGCGCAGAAAAAAAGCGAAAGGACTCGGAAGAACCGGTGTCATCGGCAGAAGCCGAAGAGCCACGTCGAACTCGCCCGCAAGGATGCGGTGCCGCAACTGTCGCCAGGCGTACCATTCAAAGGCAAGAGAAAAAGGATACAGGAAAGCGGTTAGTACCTGGGTATCATAGTTGTATTTGAAAATCTTCCGCATACACCAGGAGCTGATGCGCTCGAGCAAAGGCATGCGAATCACTTCGACATTACGAAATCCCCCCTTTGCTCGTCGCACATGCTCCTCACTTGGCGATCCAATTACCAAGTCGACGTCATGGAGTTGAGCAAGCGCTGCCGCATGAGAATAAGTGACATAGGGCATGCTGACACCCTCTGGGTCACAGAACGACGCTAAAAGCAAGATACGTAACCGACTCATAATTCTCCCTTGCCAGGATCTCGCACGCCCAGCTTGCAAGTCGGATTCCGTTCGAAGTATACGCACTAAATCCCAACTCGCTGAGAAAGCTCACCTTTATTCGTCACAATTCTGCACTCGGTATCGCCATCAATCATCGCGGGTTCCGCCTGTTACCTTGTTCCTGAGTGCCATGCAGGGGTCGATTGCGCTTCATCCATATCCACCATCTTGAGGGCCGTGCCTCTAGACATACGATCCGGTAGCAGATCCCGTAGCAAGCCAACAGCATCATTGATTGGCTTCATCCCCCGGTGAAACGCAATTACACTACCGATATACAGGGTAAAATACACCGAGGAAATAGTAAGTATCCTGACCAGCGCAATCGGCGCGCCGAATGTCATCGCAAGATGAGGCATGGACCGGACGATCAAGGCCGTTGTACAACCAGCAACAACAGATGCGAAGAAGAATCTCCAAATAGTAGATATGATCGAGCCGAGTCTAAGTCCGATTGGTCTTCCGGCATACCAAAAGCCCGGAAACATGAGCAGGAAGAACGAAAGGGTCCAGGCAAATGCAATTCCCGACGGCCCCCAACGCAAGGTCAATACGAACAAGCTGGCGGTGCAGAAAAATTCAATCAATCCCCAGAGCAACCACCTTTCGGGACGTCCGATCGAAACGTGAATCCACCCGTGCGTGTTATACAGCAACATCGCTCCGATACCGGGACCGAAAAGGGCAAAGATGCGGCCAGCCTCATCCCAGCCCGGCCCGAGAAGGAGACGGATGATGTCTTTTCCAACTAGAGCGAAATCCGCTCCGATTCCCATGCCCACGAGGGCCATGACCGATATAGCGCCGAGGAAAAAGCGTCGAAATTGTTCGCGGTCCTCTCGAATGCGGCTGAGCGTGGTGACAACCACCATAGACAGCGGCGACAACAATTGCGATTCGGGCAGAACGAACAAGTCGTATGCTTTCTTGTAGAACCCGAGCATTGACGCGCCATACCGCCATCCGACCAGAAGGTTGTCCGTGTTTCGCGTCAAGTAATTGAATGCGTAATGTGAATAGACTTGCATCGCGAATTTTACCCCCGATCGGGTCTTCGCGACGCGAACGGGCCAACTGGGTGTCCATCGGCACACCAGCCATGCACCCGCTGCAGTGGCCGCCGACTGCGCGACAATGCCCCAAACCAATGCCCAATAGTGCCAACCCGCCATTGCAAGGCTGATCGAGACAACCAACAAGACCACCTGCCCGGAAAAATTGATTAGTGCTGTGGACTTAAAATGTCCAGCGCGTTGCAATAGGCCCAGGTGAATCCACCCGAGGCAACCAATGATAATCATCGGGGAAATGCCTACTGCAACACGTGCAACCGTCTCATTATGGTAGAAAAGCGCCATAAGCGGCCCCGCGCATGCAAACAGCAGCGTGAGTATGGCTCCAACGCTCAGCTGAATCCAAAAGAGATTACTGGCAAGAGAATCAGTAAGTCCCTCACGCTGAACAATCAATTCCGTAAATCCAGAAAAGCCAAAGCTCCGAAAGAGAAGCCCAAAAGTGGTCACCATTGCCACGACGCCGAAATCCGCCGGAGAAAGCAACCGCGCTAAGATACTTACCGATCCCATCGATACAACGAAGTTCGCCGTTTGACCGGTAATGGTCGCCCCAGCACTACGAACTGCGGTTCGACGAATTCCCTCTCTTGTGTCGATCGGTCGGAAGGTGCCATTGGACTGGAAAGGCTTCAATTGTCTTTTATCCATTTCGCGACGTCAGAGAATCGCCAGTTAAAGGCTGCCCAATACTCTTGAATTTCAAGGGCGGTCCGGAGCTGCGAAGTAATAGGGCTTAGTTCGCTTTGTCGCTGTGGACTGATAAAGTCTTGATCGATGAATGCGCCATTTGTGCGCGACAAATCCCAACGTGGTGCTGAGCACACCTAAGCCGTACTGCACACTTCGTTTGAAGTTGATGGACGAGGCCTCCTCAAAATATTTGGTGGGACACGAAATCTCGCCGATACTGAAGCCAAACATGACCGCCTGGGCGATCATCTGGTTATCAAAGACGAAATCATCGGAATTCTCATGAATTGGAAGAGTTTCGAGAATTTCACGGGAGAAGGCACGAAAGCCCGTGTGATACTCCGAGAGCTTAACCCCCAAGAAAAGATTCTGGAACGCGGTCAGCAAGCGGTTTGAGACATACTTATAAATGGGCATTCCGCCGCCAAGCGCGCCACCACCCAAAATTCGCGAAGCCAGCACCATATCGTAGACGCCGCTGGCGATCATCCCAGCCATTGCAGGAACCAGCAGGGGTGTGTACTGGTAGTCGGGGTGCACCATCACCACGATATCGGCACCTACCGCAAGGGCCTCGCGATAGCATGTCTGCTGATTGCGGCCGTATCCGTAGTTAGCGTCATGAACAAACGTGATCAACCCCAGTTGTTTAGAGAGTCGCGCTGTGTGGTCTTTGCTTGAATCATCGACCAGAATCTTGATGTCTACGATGTCGGACAACTCACGAACTGTCATTGCCAGCGTCTTCTCGGCGTTGTAGGCCGGCAAAACAACTGCGATCCTCTTCCCGTTAATCATGGCAGGCCACCCCGAAGTTACCACTCTTCCCAATTCGCATACAGTTGCAATACCCGGTCGCTGCTTTAGACCCGAGCCATTTTGCATGTAGAACGTCTTCACCCTATTCGCAAATATGGACAACTACGACCAAGCGAGGACTTACAATAACGACCCAAAATGGAAACGTGAACTTGAATGCAACAGGTTCAGTCCTCATGATGGCCGCCGACAACATGGCCCACCTGTTCCGCGATACCAATCCCGGCATCGACTCTGCTCACAACGGGGCTCAAGGCGCTAACGGCGTCGCCCTAAAGCCTGCTCCTTCACAGACTGTATTGGAGTCACGTCCCTTCTGAAAACGCGCAGATCATCCAGCGTCTGTGTCACCAGCCCGAGATTTCTGTTTCCGAATATCCCGTGTCCTGTAGGAACAAGTTCCTGGCCGGTCTCGAACCAACCACCTCCGAAACTCTTTATGGCATCGTCGGCGGACGTAGGTCGAACTATAAGAACGGTTATCGATTCCTTCTGCTCTTGCGACATCAGGGGAAAGATATTCCCATTAAACGGGCCCGGTACGTCGATCGGATAGTAGGCATCGCGCGCCCGCTGTCTCGCCGCGAGATACGCTTGGTCCTCCACATAAGCTATGTCATCGGCACGCACCGACTGGTCGACGAAGCTCTCAAGTCGCGCATAGTTGTGATCTCGGCGGTTGTGCGCATAGGCGAGCGTGTCAAGTCCCGCCCCCGCGAACATACTTACGCAACATAGTAGCAGGACCGCAATCCTAACTTTACCCGCCTCACACATCGACAGCCCCGAGCAGATAGACACCCCGAGCGGAACGACAATCATGTAGCTGTAGTATGTGGGGAACTTTGCGACCAGGAGCAGAAGACCCGTGAGGAGGATAGTGAATAGAATCCCGTAGGAAAGAGCCGAACTCCAAACCGCTTGCCTTCGGCGGCGGAAAGAAACAAACAGAATAATTGCAGCAGCGAAAAGGAATGGGGCACTCCAGTCCTTGGGAATGTAATTGTGGTGAATCAATGGTCCGCGCTCAAACAAGGATCTGAAGAATTCCGTGCTTCGCTTCTGTGGGCCTACGAAATTCAAATAGCGGTGCAACCTTCCCGTGACCGACAATGCTGCCAGAAACAACGCTCCGCCTACCGCGCTGGCAACAAACGACGCCGCGACCTCCACTGCGTAGCGCGAACGAAACAGTAGAAGGAGCACGAGCCCTGCTGTAAATAGTACTGGCATAAACTGCGGCCCTGCCCAAGGAACAAGCAGGCACACAAGAGAGAGAAAGAACACTCGCGATCTCTTGCTCTCGATAGACATCATCCACACAGCCACAGACATAAGCAGAACGCCAAACCCGTCATACCGGCCGCTCCTGTAGGAAAAGATCACTCCGAAGTCGGTGGCAATCAAAGCTAGCAGCAAGAGTCGCCATGAAGCACGAGTTACAATCTCAAGCCGCTTTGTGGCCGACCACAGCACAAACAAGGCGGCCGTCATAGAAACGATATCGGCGCTTCGAATAGAACGGAGCGAAGGGCCAAAGACTTGAACCCACGGAACGAGCAGCAAAGAATATGTGCAAAGATTCTCGAAAAAGTGAGCACCTAGGCCTTGCCCGTGAAAGAAGTTAATTGCAGGCTCTGCTGCCATGCACTCGTCCACGCTTGGAAGCGGATACGATGTTGCAGTGAGTATATTGAACAAAAGAAAAGCTAGGAGAGAGACGAACACCCAATAATGTTCCGCAGAGGCTGCCCTCGTTCCGGTGATAGTTGCGATCGGGTTCTCAACCGGCATAACTATCGAACGCGAACGATGCTGCGCCGAACCCGGTCTTTGTATCTCACCCATAATCTATCTCCGTACAATCCTTCTTTGGTACTCGATGCGTAGGATTACAGTTATCCGCGAGTTAAGCAGCAACTTTGTCGATTGTTGTGAATAGCACCGCACGCCTGATCGCGATATCAGACCGAAAGAAGTAGGCGCGCTGTTACCCTCGACATTGCCGTAATCGCAACTACCATCGCTACTAGAAGGGCTTCAGGACTTTTCCGGGCTTGACGCGGACCGCGCGGCAACTGAAGTCCACCGCACTAATTCAGCGGATGACTTCCGGGCCTGTGTTCGAATCGGGTACGCCCAGCTTGTCTCCGCACTTGCGATCGAAGAAGAACCGGGGGAGTTTAGACGCTCCCGTGCCAGTGGTTCACGGATAATACCGGTGGTAATACCAGTCGAAGTGACTATAGCTAAAAGCAGAAATGCCCAAATAGGATCAAGTGACCTGAAGCCAGCTTCCGTTATGCTGTAGACGGCAGAGACGATGACGTATGCCAGCGTAAGGCTGCCCAAAGATGGATTCATCCGGAATGCTGCAACGGCACGTCTATAGCCGCTTATCAGAATAATTGCGATAAGGCCTAAACCCACGCAGCCAAGATTCAAATAGATCTCGATGTAGCCGTTGTGCGCTTCGGGGACAAGGACTTCAGGATGCCACCATCCCAATTGTGAAAGGGTGTTCCAAAACCTCTGCGCGTCAGGACTTATCCAAAAGTCCTCGAATCCAGCACCGAGGATCGGATTAGACGCGGAGGGTATCAAGGCGCCCCAAATCTCTGTCCGGCCCGAGAGAGTTGAACTCCTGCCCAAAGCGCTTGCCACGTCGCTGTGGCCGGCGAGGAGGAACGTGAGGGCGCCGAAAAGTACTAGCGCTAAACAAAGAACTTGCACTCGAGCGGGCCGGCGTCTGATCGCACGATGATTCGTAGCGAGAATAAGACCGCCGCCGAGGGTAAAGCATGCAGTCGAGGTTGCCGAATTTGCCATTTTGAAAAGGACAATCCCGAACACCATTAATACGCCTTGCGCGATTAGATGTCTGCGTCGATCGGCTCGGCCTTTAGCACGCACTAGGGTGATAATGTGCCAAAGGGTACCAAGTCCGATGACAAGTAGCACGACTCCGAGAATATTTTTGTTCGATGTTACACCGGTATACTCTACTCCGCCCTGAGGATTATAGCCTCGGCCGAAAACCGGATAGTACTTGATAACCAGTACCGACGCGGGCAACAAAATAAATCCAACGCGAGAAATCAGACGCTTGAATGCGACGATCGGCTGGCCGTCTGTGACGACGATCATGCCCATCGCTAGGTCGCTGATTGCTTTGATCCAGCGCTTGAGTGAAACATCAGGATGATAGGACCAGGCCACGCTGATGAGACAGTACAAGAAATAGATGAGTATCGGCCAGTTCGCTGTCAGTAAAATACCTGTCTTGTTCTTGCGGTGAATCAGGACGCCAATTGCAGCAATCAGCAATATCCCAAAGACTGCGGCATCCAAGGGGCTTCCCTGAAGCTGGACATTTGTGTCACCGGATGGCACGTTTAGCCATCCCAGCCCGGTTAGCCATTCCGCCACGGAGCGAGATCCAATGATCCAGAAATATATAACCGGCATCCAGAGCGCTCTTGACGTCCGAACCGTTTTATCTCGGTCCAGATAAAAGAGCCCGGCAATTCCACCGGCATAGATAAGGAGAGCGAGTGACGGATTCATCTCAGATGCAGGAGTTCACACTAGGCGAGTCGTGCCGTGATGGCAGAGGCGGGATCATCGTGTATCCGAAGTTCTCTTCTTCGCACAGTCTAGGCGGGCTAGGAGAAGAAATCTTAGGACTCTGCCAACGTCCGGGATCTCCGGTCGTACCAGGTTTTTCGCAAGTGCCGAAACTTCTCCGCCACAGGCTCCGGAATCCGGTCGGCGAAGCGACGGTGCAGTCCGAGCTGCACTGCGATATGGCCCAGCGGAGTTAAGGGTATGTAATAGCGGGGCACATACACCTTCTGAAAGCCGTTTCGTTCCTTGAAGTCGCTTAAGCTGTCGCTCTGCTTTTTACCATAGGAAAAATTCGAATACACCAGCCACGGAATTCCACGATCCGCGCAGGCCTGCACTGCGCGCGCCATCAGCGCATTTGTCGGGGCCTTGTCTCTCTCGCTAACCAGCGAAAGGATGTGCATCAACCCCGCCTGGGTACGCGTCTCGTTCCACGTCATCTTGATAAAACCAATCATCCGATCTTCGAGAAATGCTCCGATAAAAATGCTCTGTTCCAGAAAAGTTCCAGCATACTTGCGAATGTGGTCCAGCGTCATACCATAATGTGGAAACCGCTTCCCCTGGCGAATCGGGGTCTCGTTATAGATCTCCCAGATCCCCCGGACCACCGCTTCTCCGTACTCGATCTCCCTCAGCACGACGCCACGCTTTTCCGCCTGCTTGGCCTTGTTGCGCGCCTTGAATCCCAGCGTCTTGGTCCACCAGTCCTCATAGCTCGTGATGGGCAGCGCCGCAAAATTGTCCCACTCTACGGGATAGCTGTATTTCGGCATCCTGTCCGGCTGTGTCTCGATCGCGTCAGGTAGCTTCTGGATGAATGTAAAGATATCCACCCAGGTGCTGCTGCTTCGAAGTCCCTGTACGACCGGTTTCGGATCCTCGAGAAAGCAGTAATTTTCGCCGTCGATCCGGCCCGTTCGTATCAGACCGCCTTCGACCTTGATGTCTCTGCCCCCGACTCTAATAAAACGCGTCATGAAGTTCCCTTTACTCGCTTTAGAGCTCCGGCTCGGAATGAATTCAGCCCGAGCCGCCGTCCGCCAACCGACCTGAAGCATTTCCCGATATAGGAATTCGGGAAAGAAGGGCGGCAGTTCTCGGCACAATTCACGCGTCCGCCTGGGTAGCCGCGAACGACGCCTCCAGCGCCTTTTTCACCGCTAGCGTGCTTCCGGCAGTAAAGCTCCGAATCTGGGTAGCCACCCGGGCCAGTTGTGCTGCGGCAAGTTGTGGAAACATTGGCAATGAGAGAATCTCCTGCGCCACTCGGGCGGCCACCGGAAAGTCCTCCGGCGTGTAACCCAGGCCCGCGTATGCCTTCTGCATGTGCAGGGGCACCGGATAGTGAATTCCGGTTCCGATACCGGCCTCATTGAGGTGTCGCATCATACCATCGCGATTATGGGTACGGATCACATATAGGTGATACACCGAGCGCGACCACGATGGCTCGCACGGGCAGGTTATACATTCATTCGCCGCCAGCAGACGGTTGTATTCCATCGCGCGCTCGCGACGTTCGGCGTTCCAACTGGCAAGGTGAGCAAGCTTCACCTGCAGCAGCCCAGCCTGGATAGCATCCAGTCGTCCGTTGTAGCCCTCTGCATCGTGGTAATACTTCTTCACCTGGCCATGCTCACGGAGCATCTTGATCTTGTCCGCAACCGCTGCGTCCTGAGTGGTGACCGCCCCCGCCTCGCCGCAGGCGCCCAGATTTTTGCCGGGATAGAAGCTGAATGCAGCCGCAAACCCCATCGAGCCGGCCTTGAACCAGCGGCTCCGGCGCTTCGAAAAGTATTCTGCACCGTGTGCCTGGCACGCATCTTCTATCACGATCAGCCCGTGCTCGTCGGCAAGCTTGAGGATGCCATCCATGTCCGCCATCTGGCCGTAGAGATGTACCGGCACGACTGCAGTCACGGGACGCTGGCTGCGCCGGCTAATGAGCCTCCCCGCTCTGTCTCGCGTACAGCCTTCCTCGAGGAAGACCCGCAGCTTCTCCACCGACATGTTGTACGTGGATTCATCGATATCGACGAACTCCGGCAGAGCACCCGCCTGGGAAATCGCCTCGGTGGTCGCAATGAAGGTATGAGGGACCGTAACCACAACGTCGCCCGTCTGTACTCCACATGCCATCAGGGCAAAGCGAAGCGCATCTGTGCCGCTGCTCACCGCAACCGCGTGACGGGCATCGCAGAATGTGGCGAAGTCGTGCTCAAAGTTCTCCACCATCGGACCGCCAATAAAGCTGCCGGTCAAGAGCGCACGGCGAAAGATCGCTGTAAGCTCCTCTTCGAGTTCCACATGAGGAGTGATCAGATCGAGAAAGGGAATGTTGCTATTCATGAACATCGACATGCTCCACGCTGGATTGGATATGACGTAAGACCCTCGCCGGATTGCCCGCGACGATTGCGTTCGCCGGCACGTCCTTCGTGACTACGCTGCCCGCGCCCACAATCGCGTTTTCACCAATGCTAATGTTGGAAAGAATCGTGGCGCCGGAACCAATGGAGGCGCCCCTCCGGATTACGGTCGATTGAACGCGCCAGTCGGCCTCGGTCTGCAGACTTCCGTCCGCCGTAGTGGCCCGGGGGTAACTGTCGTTCACAAAGGTCACGCCATGTCCGATGAAGACGTTGTCTTCGATGGTCACTCCCTCGCAGATGAAGGTGTGACTCGAGATCTTGCAGCGCCGGCCGACAATGGCGTTCTTCTGTATTTCGACGAATGCGCCTATCTTGGTCTCGTCACCAATTGCGCAGCCGTACAAGTTGATAAATTTTGACAGCCGGACATTCGCCCCCAGCTTGACGTCCGCTGCAATCGAACAGAACTCGTTCATAGGTAGACGAGAGATCCCCTTTGGGACAGTGACTCGCTGGCCGCCTCCAGCATCTTCACGACGCGCAGTCCGGCGCAGCCATCGTTGAGTGGCTCTGTTCCATTCGAAATGCATTCGACGAAATAAGCCAACTCCTGTCGAAGCGCTTCGGCCTGCTCGAGTTGAGGAGACCACATATCTCCCGAGCGATAACTTACCAGGAGATCGTATACACCCTCACGATTGGTGATGTTGACGCCCCTGTCATAAACTTTGATCTTCTCGTCTGCTTCCAGGTCATTCCACACCACCATACGTTTTTCGCCGCCAATCAGGGTGGTCCGCACCTTCACCGGCGAAAGCCAGTTCACATTGATGTGGGCGATGACCTGCTCAGGGAAATACAACGTCATGTACGCCACGTCTTCGTGGGAGTTCAGGTGCTTTTGTCCGGTGGTGACGATCGCCTCAGGACTTGCCTTGATCAGGTAGTCCATGATCGATAGATCGTGGGGCGCAAGGTCCCAAAGAACATTGATGTCGTGCTGAAAAAGTCCCAGATTCACGCGCGTCGAATCGTAGTAGTACAGCTTCCCCAGCGCTCCCTCTTCCAGAAGCTGCGATATCTTTCTCACCGCGCCCGTAAAGAGGAAGGTGTGGTCCACCATGATCTTGAGATTCTTCCGCCGCGCCAGCTCGATCAGCTTCTCGCCCTGTTCGGTATTGCTGGTAAACGGCTTTTCGACAAAGACGTGCTTGCCATTCTCCAATGCTGCCTTTGCCAGCTCAAAGTGGGTCCAGACGGGTGTAATCACGGCCACCGCATCGATGTGAGGAGACTGCATCACCTCCGATGCGTCTGGAGTTACAGTGATCCCGGGATAGGCCTTTTGCGCCCGCTTGCGTGCGGCCGGACTCTTTTCTGCGATGGCGATTACCTGTGAGCCGTCCAGGCCGGCGAGGTTTCTCACCACGTTCGGTCCCCAGTATCCATAACCAATTACGCCAAAGTTCACGAGGTCGTCACCGTGCTTTCAGAGCATCTCTTGACACACAACGAAGTACGAAGTATTCCCGGATATCGGCGGAGCGGAGGGTGAATCAGAATGAAGCGAAGATCTGAGCGCTCGTGATTAGTGGGCGCCCTTGACGACGGCACCAGGCGTCCGCGCGAGAATCTTAACGTCCAGCCAGGGAGACCATGACATGGCGTAGCGCAGATCTAGACGAACCATGTCGTCAAACTTGACCCGGCTGCGCCCGGTAACCTGCCATAACCCGGTGATCCCCGGCTTCACTTCCAGCAATCGACGACGGTGCCAGGTCTGGTACGCTGCCAACTCGTAGGGAATGGGAGGACGCGGTCCGACCAGTGACATATCCCCACGAAGCACGTTCAGAAGCTGCGGCAGCTCATCCAGACTGGTCTTGCGTAGAAACCTTCCTATGGGCGTGATTCTCGTATCCTGGGCCAGCTTGTAGACGCCTTCGCCCGCTGCGCGCGACGGCATACGCTCCGCTTCGCCGGCAATCAGTTTGGTTACATATTCCTTGTGTACGCTCGGGTCGTTATCCGCGCGCATGGAGCGGAATTTCAAGAAGGTGAAGCGGCGGCCGTACTGTCCCACTCGATCTTGTCTGAAGAGCACAGGCCCGCGAGAAGACATTTTCACGGCCAATGCGATGATCAGCAGCAATGGCGCGCATAGAACCACCAACAGTGCGCTGCCGAAGATATCCATTGCTCGCTTGATGACGAGCAGCGAGTGTTTGCTGGTGGCCGCGCTGACCAGGTCCGGATACAAAACAGGATTGCTGGGACGGCCAGAGTTTTCATGATCCCATTCATCCGGGAAGAAGTGAAACGAGAG
This sequence comes from uncultured Acidobacteriaceae bacterium, assembly GCA_963815025.1. Lineage (GTDB taxonomy): Bacteria > Acidobacteriota > Terriglobia > Terriglobales > Acidobacteriaceae > KBS-83. Next base: position 2,453,119 of record CAWFFD010000004.1, read on the forward strand.
GCTGATTTGACTGAACTGGTCCGAGGGCAATTCATCGCGCAGCGCTGCACTTACCCGGCTCAGGATCGTGCTCAAAACCGCGCTCTTGTTTTGCACAGCCAGGCCGGTAAACATCACGCCTACCGTGGTCTGGCCCTTGTACCAGCCGACCACGTCGGTCTCCCGCGTCGACAACAGCATGGCGGATACGATTTTGTCGAGAGCCTCGCTGCTTTTTTCCGTACCGTGCGGTCCGCCGGCCTCCACAATCATCAGCAGAAATGGCTCTCTGGAGCGCTCCGTTCTCTTGCGCTCGATGGCGATCATTCTCTTGAAGTTTTCTTCGCTCAGAATGACCCGCACTTCTGTCCGTATGGAGTCGAACAGCGGGTCGGCAACGCTCGCAGCGTCATCCACACGTAGGAGAGTCACGATCTACTCCTTTCCCGGCGATTGGCTCGTCGGCTTGTTCTTAATTGAGGGAAGGTCTTGGCGTACGTTCATCACATCGGTGGCTTCTATCGAAGCCACGAAATTGCGCATGCAATCTACAACTCACCCGGCGCGCCGTCGGCAGTTCTCTTGAGCACCAGACGAATCATCACACATTGCGAAGTGCTGCCGCGCATAGGTCAGCTAGCCGCGGAACCTTCTGCCGGGCGGCGATAGGAATAATAGTCGCTGTCCGCCGAGCTCTTGGAGGAGTTCACCACTGCGCCAATCACCTTCTTTGACTCAAGCGCCTCGAGTCCTCGCTGCAGGTGGCGCTTCTGTGTCGTTCCCTGGCGCGTGACCAATATGATCCCGTCCGCCAGTCGCGTCCAGACGCTGGTGTCTGCCAAAGGCAACACAGGAGGCGAGTCGATGATGACCCAGTCAAATATGGCCGCCAGTTCCTCCATCAGCGCAGGTAGCTTCGGCGATTCGAGCAATTCCAGAGGATTGGCCGGACCATCGCCGGCCGGGAGGAGCCAGATACCGCCGGGTTCGAGCCGGTAGATGCTCGACGCCAGACTGCGCCCGCCGTACAGCCACTCACATAGTCCTGGATAAGGGCTTAAGCCAAATACCTTAGATAAGGATGGCCTTCGCACGTCGCCTTCCAACAACAGTATCTTCCGTCGCGTGGACGCAGCGAGTGCGCAAGCAAGGTTGGCAGAGACCATACTCTTGCCCTCCTGCGGAATCGTACTGGTAATCAGCACCTTCTTAAGATTCCGCTCCCTGCGAAGATGCCGCAGCCGCACGCTCAATAGGCGAAACGCCTCGGCAGCCGGGCTGTCACTGTCCGATACGGCGACTAGCCGGTTCTGAGGCGTCACTGATAGATGCAGTGTCTGGAATTCCCGAAAGATTTCCGCGTTCCCGTCCCCCGCCGCTGGGACAACCTCAGGCAGAATCTCAACCTCCGGCACCAATGCAGGTTTTCCCGGTAGATACTCTCTTTCGCGATCCAATGAATCCGCAGCGGCGAGCCGCTCAAGCTCCTGCGCGGCCGCCGACCGCGAGGCTGAACTGCGTTCAGCACGCTCCAACAGCTCCGTGATCGCCGGGAGTGGCGATCCGGCGGTACCGGAACGTTCCACCTCCAATCGCTGCAATGCGTCAAATATATTACTCATGGTTTATTTACCTCGACGCCGATCACCCTGCCTGCATGAGTGCCATTCACAGGCCTTTGCCGAGTGGCAACCACATCCTGCCGGATGTTCGCCACCCGCCGAACGTTCTCGTCATCGTTTCTGTTCGTGATCGGTAACTCGACCACATCCAGCCGGAACTCCCTTGCGACATCCTCCACAATCTCGGCAGACACAACCGAAAGCTGCCGCGCATATGCCGCAACCAGGGCATTCTCACTGATCGAGTTGATCAGGCGGGGTAAGCCTTGCGAATAACGAAAGATTGCAGAGATAGCCTCAACAGAGAAAATCGACGTGCGCTGCGGATCCGCACCCGCGATCTGCAGCCGACGATCGATATACTCCCGCGTCTCATTGGCATCAAGCGAACCCAGATGCGCGCGAAGGGCAATCCTCTGCTTGAGCTGGCGAAGTTCGACGGAATCGAGCTTTTCGTCGAGTTCCGGCTGGCCCACCAGCACAATCTGCAGCAGCTTCTCATCCGTTGTCTCCAGATTCGAAAGCAGTCGCACTTCCTCGAGGATTTCTTCTGAGAGATGGTGCGCCTCGTCGATGATGAGTACGGTCGTAAGCTTCTTTGCGCCTCTCGAAATCAGAAACTGGCCAAGCTCGAGCAGCAGCTCGCCCTTATTCTTCCCCGCAGAGGGAAGGCCGAAATCGGAAACGATGTATTGGAGGAATTCGGTCGGAGCGAGTCGGCTGTTGAACAGATACGCATACGCAACGTCCTTGCTTGACCTGAGCAAGCGCAGCAGGCAGCGCAGCAGAAGGGTCTTCCCGGTGCCAACCTCCCCGGTCACAACAATGAATCCTTTGTGCCAGCGCACTCCATAGTAAAGCGATGCCAGCGCCTCGTTGTGCCGCCTGGTCGAGACAAAACAGGTCGGGTCCGGCACGAGGTCGAAGGGATTGCGCGTGAGGCCGAAATAGGCTTTGTACATAAGAATGCCGAACCTAGCTGTGCAGATAGCTGAACGCGGAGCCGGCCAGAATGCAGATAAACACCAGCGATGCCATGGCCCAGCCGATAACAATCCTGCGAGCGTCCCGATCTTTATCCTTCACCGTAAGAATCTCCGGAACCTCGGAGATCACGGCAGCCGGCAAAAGCTTCTTGATCAGCTTGTCGCTGTGCAACCGGTCGTCCAGAAACTCCAGAATGCCAACAATAAGCGCACCCAGAACCGCGCCGACAACAAACCCCATGCCACACATTTTGAGCCGGTTCGGGAATGCCGGCTTCAAGGGAAAGCTCGGTGGATCCAGTATCGTGAACCGCTCGCCCTGCTGCAACTGTTCCATACTCGTTGCCATGCGGGACTCGTTTTCCTTTTTCAGGAGATCGTCGTAATTGGACTTCGACTGTTCATAGCCACGCGTCAGGTCCGCCATTTGCTGTTCGCTCGCGGGCTCCTGAGTGAGCCGCTTCTGGTATTCCCCAATTCTCGCATTCAGATCGGCTATCGCATGTTCGCGGTTCGCAATTTCGAGTTGGCTGGAATGGACCTGACCCTGGAGCTGCATCAGCTGGGCGCTTTGCGTGGGATCCACCACTTCGCGAGCCGCGGCGCCGGAATCTTGCTTGCCCGCATTCCGTTTCAGTTCGGCAATGAAGTTGCTTCGCATCTTCTCTGTCTTCGCAATCTCGCTTTTCAGTTGCTGCACATCGGGATAGCTATCCGTGTAGTGCGAGTTGAGCTCTGTTAGCTGCGCGCGCATCTTTTCCAGCTGCTGATCGATCGCGGGTAGGCCGCTCGGCCCATCGGGCGTACTCGAGTTCCCCTGCAATGCGCGATACTGATCAAGCTGGGTCTGAAAGTAGATTCGCTGCTGCTTCGCAGTATTCAGGGCCTGCTGCTCATTCTGATATTGTGCCTGCAGTCCGCTGAGTATCTGAAGGTTTGTCGTCTGCTGGGTAGGCAGTTCGCCTTCGTGGGCGGCCTGGAAGTCGCGGATCTTCGCCTCTTGGGAGGAGAGGGTCTGGCGGGCCCCCTCTAGCTGGCTCTGTATAAATTGGGTCGTACCCTCAGACTGCTGCTGCCTCACCTTCAGGTTTTCATCGATGAAGAGGCTGGTCAGTTTGCTGGTGACCGTCTGAGCGATCTTGGGAGTAGGCGCCGTAAAGTTGATGCGGAATGCGGTAATCGCTTGATCCCGATCGCGTACCAGATCGATTCCGATGTTCTTTCGCATGAGATCGACTTTGTCGTCAGGCGTCAGCGGATGATCTTTTTCGCCGGAATAAAGATTCAGGTTGTCGATGATCATGAGAAGACGAGTGCGGCTGAGAATTTGCTGTGAGATGCTCTGCAGCCGACTTTGCAGATCGTCGTTCACATTCGGCTCGACGTAGTTCTTGGGCATCGTCGGCTCTTCGACCAGAATCAATGTACTCGATAGGTATCGCGCCTGCAGAAACCAGCTTGATCCCCACACCAGAAGCCAGCCAAGAAACAGCGGGATCAGGAACTGCATATGACGCCGACGAATCAGGTCGACGAGACGAGCTGAGATCGATCGGTTCTGCTTCCTGCTGTTGAAACTCTTCTGACATACCTACCTGCCGATGGGGCGTTGGAACTGCCAGGTAAAGGACAGCATGATGCGATCACTGCTGGGATTAGTGGCTATCGACGGAATCCCGTCAAACTGGTTCTCAATACGGTCATATCTCAGGGTTGCATTCGTGTTACGGGAAAGACTGCGTGCAAGCGAAAGCGACGTCGCAAAAGTATGTCCGCCAGGACTGGTCAGTCCGAGCAGAGGAGCTGCACTTTTGTTGATCGTGTAAGTGACCACCAATCCCGCATTCCATAGCCTGGAAATCTGCCATCCACCGACGGCGGCGGCGCTTGTGGAATAGAATGCTCCAAACAGCCCTTGGCCTCCGTTGACAGTACGGGAGAAATCAGCAGCAAAGCTCGTGTGAAGGTTTTGCCATCCCATGCTCGCTGCAACAGCGGGTGTCCACCCGTGCGTCGCCGGATTCGGTGCAGCTTCCCCGTGGTAATGCTGCGGGCCGCCAGCGACAGAGAACGAAACCGCCTTTGTCAGATAGATCGTATAAAAGCCGTCAAGTGTATGCGTCTGAGTTTCGTATTGCGCCATGGTGGAATCTGTGACTGTCTGCCCAAATTCGTAGATTCCGCCGAGATACTGGGATGCGGAAAGGCGATAATTGTAGTAACCGCGGCCGCCATACGAGTTCGAGTTATACAGCCCGATGGTCTGAGAAGAGTTGGAAAAATTTAGCTTGTCTACATCTCCTGAGCCGCCGATCATGGCGTGCGGACTGATCTCGTACGACAGGCCACCGGTCGCATCGTTCGAAAACCGCTTTCCAAACGGCAGGATAATCCCAGGTGTCGTCGCCTGCGTTGAGCCCGAAATACCGCCACTCCCAATCTGAGTAAATCCGGTCGAGCTCCTCAGCAGCATATCGCTCAGGCTCATGTTGAACCGTGGACTGAACCGATATTCGAAACGAAATACAGCGCCCTGATCGCTTTCATTCAGATCGCTGGTCGGCTCATAAAAAAGGAAGCCTGGGTTATAGCTCACTGTCGTATGCTCCCGCGCCGATTTCGTATCGAATGCAATTCCCGGCTGGAGCGAGATTATTTTTTCGCTGAGCTGCCCCGTACTCACCGGGATCACAGGTTGTCGATGTAACCAACCCCGGCCACTATGCTTCCGCTGATGAAGTTGGACCGCTCTACCAGGCCAACTTCCGTGTTGTACGGCCTATCACTCACTGGAGCCGGCCTCAGCATCGGGCTCTCACCCGCGGGGCTCGCCTGTGCTTTGACAGCGACCTGGAACTCAAGCGAGAGAGCCACAACGAGCGCAATTCGTAAGACTCGTGTCAACATAGGAACTCTCAGGGCACAACTACCGTATCGCCCGGTTCCAGCTTGATGTTCTGCTCAGGGTGTTTGCCTTTGATCACGTCTTTGTAGTTGAAGGCAAGCCGCTTCTGACCGCCGCCGGGAGTCGCACGAAGAACATAGACTCCTGTCTGTTTCGCGAAGTCCATAAAGCCTCCGGCGGTTGCGATGGCGTCCAGCACAGTGGTATCGCTGGATAACGGAAAGGAGCCGGAATGCGCGACTCGGCCGAGAACATTGAACTTCTCGCTATTGATCTGCTGAACCATGACGTTAACGTCCGGGTTGGTGATGTACGCCTTCAGTTTCCCGGAAATATCCCGCTCCAGTTGCAATGGCGTGAGTCCGGCGGCCTGTAGCTCCCCTACCAGCGGCAGCGAAATCTTTCCGTCGGGCCGTACCGGGATCGATCGCGAAACCTCCGGCTCCTTCCAGACCGTGATCGCCAGCACATCGCTGCTCCCGATCTTGTATGTCGCATCGTGAGGCTTCGTGGCTGAGGACGCGTCAGGGGTAGATCCTTCCGCCGTAGAGGTCTGAAGTGCCAGCGAGGGCAGTGCAATGGAGCAGACTGCGGTGAGCACGATCAGTAGAAACCCGGCAGAATTCAAGAGATTTACACTTCTTTTCATTTCCACTCCGTCAACAGCTGCTCGAGTTCAGTTCACGCCAAGCGTCCGGCCCAGGACCGTGCTGCTCTGCACAGAGGCGCAAAACAAGCCGGAGGCACGTCCGCCAGCTGGCTCCGAAACCGACTCCACATCCGCTGCGTCGATTTCGACGGCTACCGACTTTGCCAGCATGTCCACGGAAAGCACCAGCCGGAACTGGTTTTTCTTGCGGACGAGAATCCCTTCCACGCCCTGAAGCGAGCCACAAATCACGCGCACCCGGTCGCCGCATCGTAAAAAAGGATGAGGCTCCATGCGAAAGGGTCCTTCTACTGTCCGGCGAATCGCCTGAATCTCACTTTCCGGGATACCGGCAAAGTGCTCTCCCTGATTCAAAATCATGTGAACACCAGGGGTATTGACGACCTGCAGACAGCGCCCTACCCCTCCTCGGATAAACACATAGCAGGGGAACAATGGCAGCGACAATAGCTTTTGCCGGTCCTTCCATCGGCGTATGGAGTCGTAGAGCGGCAGAAAAACCTCAAAGCCCTTGGCGGAGAGCATGTCGGCCACCACTTTCTCGTGCTGATGGCGCGTATAGAGAGCCCACCAGCACAAGTCTTGGTTGCCTGCAGTGTCGTTGACTACATGCTGAGCGAGCATCGTTTCTCCCCACCATCTGTACTAAACAGACCTTCAACTCGGCGACATTTAAACGTAGCTTCGCCCTGTGAGCTACAGCCCATTTTTGCCGACTTGACCAAACTTCGCCCGGCTACATTCCAGAAACTCAACGCCGGAAAAACCGTTCCAGACCTATCACTCCGACACGCGCCCTACTTAAAGTGAAGCGTAGTTCGAATCCGCTTCAACAAAATTGGCACTACGTCCCGTGAATGTTCTGCTACATCCCATGGTCTTCAGTTCTTAAGCTTGAGTTGTCCGGCGAAGGAATCGTGAACGCATTTCCCAGCCGCCGTTAAGGGGAGTGAATCCGCGGCCATTATGCATTCCGACAATCTCACAACCGATTCACGCAGAGGCAGAACATAAGTCTTTCAATAGAACTTCGAAAATCACGTCAAGTGCACTGTTCAGGATCAAAGAATGATTTGACTGGCGCGAACTCACGCAGCGCTCCGATTCTAAATCCGTGAAACCCTTCCGGCCTTTCTCTTCTTCCGTGCGCGATAGACGAACAATCGCGTCGATCTCATAGTGTTGACTACGGGAGGTTTGCGATCGCCACGTGCCGCTCGGCACCACTTGAATTGTTTCGTCGCCCCTCACTCGTACTCGGTCCACATTGCCATTTCTTGTGAAGCTAAGGATAAGTGATTCCAAGGCGAAGGCAAGAGCCCATCGGTACTATGGTCGGATCACCGCATAGTGCCATAGCCCTGTCACTATAGTTTGCTAGAAAGTAACACAGGCTGTGTTCGTCTGGCTCTGGAAACCGTTGGCAATAACTTTCAGGGCCGCCGACCAGACCCGTTTCACAAAAGCCGCAATAGAGAATGGGTCAAAAAGGGTGGACGGGTCAGTTATCGGCAGAAACGATTGGGTCGCCCCGACTCAAACTTTCTCAGGGGAATGGTGCCGCAATGAATTACCGAAAGGGGAAAGGTACCGGCCTCTGTTATTTTGAACAATAATGACAATTAAGTAAATTATTGAAGGTCCGATAGTTGGCGAGTGAGGTAAGATCGATTTCCCTTGTCCGATCTTCGACTGGGAATCGCAAGCGCCGATGAGTTCCCGTGGATACGTGGACGCCTACAACAGTGGCCTGTGTAGGTAGGCTGATATTCCAGGGCAGGAGTTCGCTGATGCATGGGATGGTTGGCGATATGCGCTCTCGTGCCGAAGTGATACGCGGTCTGGATCTCTGGCCGCGCCTGGTCTCCAGTTCTTCCAGCTTCAACTCCAGTTGCTCTGTCTCCGGCAGAACGTCTCGCGCTTGGCGCCGAAGAGGATGCGCCGAAGCTTCGCGATGACCACTACCAGATGTCCGATCTCGTGATCGCGGGAGAGAAGCTGTTCCTGCTTGCCCACCAGCATGGCGCGTAGCATCCCTCATCCCAATGAGGTTGCGAAGACCTGGCGCCTCCCCGCGAACAACGAGCTTGGCTACGGGACCGTCAAGCTGATCTGATTCGAAGCGCCGCTCTCGACACCGCTCGCGTCGACACTCTTCACTTCATATACATAGGTCGTGCCGCTTTGAACCGCGCTGTCGGTGTAATCTACCTGGTCATCTGGGGATGAATTCACTTTCGTGAAGGATCCACCGCCATCTGTCGATCGGTAGACGTTGTACCCTGCGACCGGGTCACCCGAACTGCTGGGAGCATCCCAATTCAGATCGACTTCATGCTGCACAGCCGTACCGGTGCCACTCAGCGTCACCTGTGTCGTGGCCCCGGTACTCGAGTTGCTCGTGATCGTCAACTTCCCTGTCGCTGCACCGGCGACCGTGGGATCGAACTGCACGTTCAGCGTGACCGACTGATTCTGATTCAACGTCATTGGGAACGTGGCGCCGGAATCGCTGAAGCCGGTACCCGTGACTGCCACCGAGCTTACCGTCACTGGAGCCGTGCCGGATGAGATCAGCGTCAGGGTGAGCGTCGCGGTCGAGTTGACCGGAACACTCCCGAAAGGCAAGGACGTCGCGCTCACCTGCAGTTGCGCCGTCGCGGCTGCCGTGCCCGTGCCGCTGAGTTGCACCTGCGTCGTGCTTCCTGTCGCTGCGTTGCTCGTGATCGTCAACTGCCCGGTCACTGCCCCTGCCGCGGTCGGAACAAAATGCACCTGGAGTGTCACCGACGTGTTCGGATTGAGCGTCACCGGGAAGGTCGCGCCCGAATCGGTGAAGTCAGCCCCGCTCACCGTCGCCGCAGTGATCGTCAGAGGCGCCGTGCCCGAGGAAGTCAATGTCACCGGAAGCGTTCCGGTAGAGTTCACCGTGACATTGCCGAAGGAGAGCGAGCCCGCGCTCACCGTCAGTTGCGGAGCGGCTGCCACTGTCCCCGTGCCGCTCAGCGTTACCTGTGTGGTCGCACCCGTCGTTGAATTGCTGGTTACAGTCATCTGCCCGGATGCCGCACCGGCCGCCGTTGGATCGAACTGCACCTGCAGAGTCACGGATTGGTTCGGGTTTAGCGTCACCGGGAAGGTCGTGCCCGAGACGCTGAAGCCCGGCCCGGTCACCGTTGCCGCGTTGATGGTCACCGCCGCGCTCCCGGTGGACGTCAGCGTGACAGGTTGGGTCGACGCGACGTTCAACGGCACGTTGCCGAAATTCACTGCCGTCGGACTCACCGTTAACTGCGGTGTAGTGGTTGCCGTGCCAGTTCCGCCCAGCGAAACAGTTGCCGGCCCTGAAGGATCATCGCTCGTTACCGTAAGCGTCCCGGAGTCCGTGCCTGCCGCCGTGGGATCGAAGGTGACCGTTACCGGCAACTGCTGACCCGGCTGCAAGGTCGCAGGAAGCGAGACTGTTCCAACGCTGAACATCGCGCCCGACACCGTGATCGTGTTGACATTCAGAGGAGCATTCCCGGTCGATGTCAACGTAACAGTACGGGAGACCTTGGTCCCAATCACACTCTGGCCAAAGTCGATGGATGTGGTCGAAAGAGTCAGATTGGGTGCGGGAACAGCGTCCCCGGTTCCACTCAGCGGAATGTTCCCCGTTCCCCCGCTGGCATTGCTGGCCACTGCCAAATCACCCGTAAAAGAAGTTGCCGCGTCGGGAGCGAAGGCGATGGACAGAACCACCTGCTGTCCGGGATTCAGCGTCGCCGGCCAACCCGTGATGCCGGCGGGATAGGCCACCGACGAGATTGCAAACGCCTGCCCCGCTATCGTGCTCGACGAAATCGTGACCGGTGCTGTGCCGGACGAGGTCAACGTAAGCTGCAGCGTTGCCTTCGAACCCATCTGAACATCACCGAAATTCAGACTCGGTGCGCTCACGGTCAGGGCGGGCGAAGTGTTTTGCACTCCCGTTCCTGTCAGCGACACGTTTACCGGCGAGCCGGTATCTGTTGCCAGACTCAACTGCCCATTGCTCGCGCCCGCCACTGTCGGATCGAAGGCTACGCTGAAGGTAACCACCTGGCCCGGTTGGAGTGTGATGGGCGCAGAAAGGTTTTCGACCGGAACACCGGCATACGTCGCTGTATAGCCCGTGCCCGTGACGTTGCCGCCTGTGATGGTGGCCGGTGCTGTTCCGGTGGAGGTGACGGTCACGGTCTTCGTTGCAGGTGAGCCCAATGGCACCCGTCCGAAGCTGAGACTGCTCGCGCTCGCGGAGAGAGAAGGTGAACTCGCTACAACTCCGTTGCCATGAATCTGCACGACGCTCGACGGACTGCTCGCGGAGTTGCTGGACACAGTAACCGTGCCGGTCGCATTCCCTTCTGCCTTTGGATCGAACTTCAGCTTCACAGACATCTGCTGATTTGGCTGCAATACCTGAGGCAGGGCTTGGATCGAATCGGCGAACGACGCCCCCGCCACGGTGATCGCGCTGACTGTAACCGGCCCTGTGCCATTGGAGACCAGGGTGATGGTCTTGTCTCCCTCGGAACCAACCGTGACATCGCCGAAGTCGACATTCGTCGGGACCGAGAGTGACGCGGTCGTCGTCCCTGTTCCAGCGAGACTGATGGTGCTGGGGCTGCCCGTTGCATTGTCCGTAAGTGTGACCTGGCCCTGTTGAGCGCCGGCACTCGCAGGAGCGAAGCTAAGAGGCAGCGTAATCTGCTGTCCCGCTGCAAGGGTCAACGGCAGATGGAGCTGTCCCACCGAAAATCCAGTGCCGCTCACTGCCACGGACTGCAGCACCACCGCTGCTGTGCCGCTCGAGGTCAAGGTCACGGAGTTCGACCCTTGCGAGCCCACCGCTACCGAACCGAAGTTGACCACAGTGCTGCTCAAAGTGAGTGCCGGTGTTCCGGCGGCTGGCGGAGGAGGTGCCGGCGCCGCGCCGTTGCCAATCAAGTCCACCGTGACCGAAGGTGTTGCCGCCGCATTGCTGGCAATCACGAGTTGCCCGTTCTCTCCGCCGGACGTCTTGGGGCCGAATTTCACCGGCAAAGTCAGTGCCTGACCGGGCTGCAAAGTCAGAGGCAGCGCTGGCGATTGCGTGGAAAAGGCTCCGCCCTGGGCGCTGAGAGAGCTGATCTGGAGGGGAGCCGTCCCGGTCGATGTCATCGTGAGACTTTGTTGCGCGTCGCCACCAATCGGTACGCTGCCAAACTGCAGCGTTGTGGCGCTCACCTTCAGTGCTGGACTGGCAGACGGTGGAGGCGTGGTAGCAGTCGCTTGTTGCCCCGTGCCAGAGACGGAGAGGTTGGTGTTCTGGCCGCCGCTCGTGAACACCACCTGAGAGCTGTAGCTCTTTGCCACTGTTGGCTTAAAGCTGACTTGAAGGCTCGCCGTACCGCCAGCCGGGATGGTCATCGTCGCCTGGGCAGGCGAAAGTGCGAACGCCGGATCCGCAACCTGCATACCGCTTAACGTCACAGAGTTGAGGCCCTGATTCTGAAGAGTGATGGCCTGCGACTGGGTCTGCCCAACCTGCACCATACCGAAGGAGACCGAGCCCGGATTTACGGTGAGCGGAAGAGTGTTGTAGGTCACGCCACAGCCGGCCAGATGGACGATCGCCAGCAACAGAAAAGCCATCCACACGGCGGGAACAGACATCGAAGAACGTCGCCTGAAACCTGAGCAGCAGCCACAGAGAGAGTGAAGCCGGCTCGCGGCGTTCGACGGGACATCTTGCACTGGCACATCTCCTTCGCTCGGCACACAATCCGGAAGCGAGAAGCCATGGCAGACAACAGTCCCCTGCGGACATTAGCTTGTCCGATGAACGGGGGAGGAGAAGCAGGTAGTTAGACCGGCCGCAAACTGCCTCATCACCTGTCGCTGATGAGACACTGCCGCCCTGAAGCCTATCTCTGGTAAGTTTTTAAAACCACTTACTTGAAATGTAGTGTGCTGCAGATATAAGCCAAACTATATCACCCAAAAGATGCAGATTAAGGAATCGGGATTGGAAGAGCGGATATCGCGCCCAGCCGCATTCATGGCTCATGAGAAGCGCTATCGCAAAAGAAACATTTCTGTGTAGATTATTCTTATTGATGCATATAACAAATGAGCCGTTGATATAAATCTTGCCTAACATGGCCGGTCATGAGATGGGCTGGTCATTCTGTATTCGCCCGCATCTCGAACGCGAGCTGTGGAAATCATCACTCCCCGCCGTCTCTACCGGCCCAATTCGCGCAGGCGAGAACCCCGCAACGCGCTTTCTCGATCAGAGCCATGTCATGCAAACGGAATCGCCGCAGTGGAAAGATCTGCTGTTTGCCAGTTCGTGTCCAAAAACTTGGTGACAAAATGTGCAAGATATACGCAACTCACGCTGTTACGATCAAACGCTGATAGACGCACCCCGATGAGAACTGCGGTGCCATTTCGGGAATACCACGCACATTTGTGGCATATCACCTCTTCGTTTTCGCTAGACTGGAAATAGAACCACCTCCAGCCAGAAGACACCGGAAAGCACAAAAGCCACCATTGCGGTGGCTTTTGTGCTTTTCGGGAGCCGCTTTTTTTGGGGCCGCTGGAGCGTTTTCGCGTCCAGTGCATACGAATAATCAAACTCGTCGCGGCTCTTCTGCTCTTAAGAAGAGCCGCACTTCACGATTCTCCGCTGCGCTGACTGGAAGCGAAATGCTCTAAACCCCTTTGTTTGGACATTTTTGCAGCTAAACCCTTTGGATGGACAAATTTGGCCCTCCGCAGAGCACATATCTTGATGGCAAGACTGGGGTTATACGAACTCCTCCCGCACCGCACCGGGGAGGAGGGGGGTACCCCCGCAGAATTCAAAGCAAACCTGAAAAGGAAAGTGAAATGTATCCGCAATGCCGGCACGTACGACCGAGTAGTGATCGCTGCAACGCGGCAGCGATTAAAGGCAACCACTGGTGCTACTTCCACGCGCGGTTCCATGAACAGCAAAGCCCAGCAGGCAAAACGCACCGCTCAGGAAGCCGAGCGCCGCAGCCGCGATGCCAGCCGTCAGCCCCGTCTCGCCAACGGCACCTTCGCCCCGCCCCAGGAGACCATCGACCAGAGCACCGATCCCGTCAGCAGCGCAACCGGACCGGGTGCACAATGTCCCTCCGTCTGGACATGGGATCCAGAAGAAACCATCCCGCTCCAGCTCACGGCGGCCGAAGATAGTGCCTCTATCCAGCTCGCGCTTATCGAAGTCCTCCAGTCCCTCGCCGCCCATCAGCTCGACCCCAAACGCGCCGGCCTCCTCCTCTACGGACTCCAGGTCGCCTCGGCCAACGCCAAAAACGTCCATGTCCACGCCAACAGCATCCGCTCCATCAGCTACACCAAAGAAGGAATCCCCCTCGCCACCCAGGAACACGGCTGGGATGTGGAAGACATAGAGGAAGCCGACCGTCAGGCAGAAGAAGAAGGGGAAGAGGACTAGCTATTGGCAAGCTCTGCGAGATCGGGAACTCGGAATATCGACACCGAGCGTTCTCGGTCACGATATGCGAGTGCTGATGCATAATCCGGGGCCACGCAGAGGTCGTGCAGGCTCCACATCTCGGCGGCAACTCTGTCACCTCCGATGTGGATAAGCTGCGGAGGCATATTCGGGAGAAGAGTCACTTGAAAGCTATCCAGCGCACAGGAGAGTCCATCGCCAATCGCCTTGATATATGCCTCCTTTCTTGTCCAGCAACGAAAGAACGCAGGCTCGCGTTCGTTTTCCGGAAGCAGCATCAGTTCTGTCGCCTCCTCGGCACTGAAGTTACGATCGGCGATCTGCTGCATCTCCTCAACCGGCCGGATATGCTCCGCATCAATGCCGAGTTGACAGCCCGTCGTGAACGCGACCGCAGCTATGCCCCCTGAATGGGTCAGGTTGAACTGAAGGTTGCCCGCTGAAGCGACAGCGGGCTTCCCTTTGTCACCGTAGCTGAAGCAAATTCTTGCCGGATCAAGGCTGAGATAACGTCCCAGCAAATACCGCAGAACGCCATGCGTGATGACGAATGAGTCCCGTAAATGACTGAAGCGAAATCGCGCAGCTCGTTTCGCCTCGTCCTCAGAGAGAACTCGTTCAAACTGCACGACGACGGCATCCGATGACTCGGTAGGCATGGTCCAGATGTGGACCTCGTTATTCGAGAGCTGAAACGAACAGCCGGCATGCATATTAGCACTCTGAGACACCATCTCGTAGCCTTCTCAACACGGTGTCGAAAGGTTCAACATAAGGCTGGCTGATGCAAATCGCTCGTGATAAATTTCATAGCGAATCGGAATGAGCTCACGGACCACCGATGGGCCGTAACCGGTAAAACTAGTACTGAGTCTAGCGCCTGCCGCTGCCACACCTGTGTCAAATGCGTACCCGAAGAGTGTTACTGCTGCATTCTGGAGGCTCTGCTACAGTACAGCCTATTCTTCACGATTTTCGCCGTCATTTTGAAGCGATCCCAGGTTGCCCTACCGGGTGTTGCCCCCTGCTGCACTTACCTCCGCTGGAAGATCCACAGAATGCGAGCAGATGGAGCTGTGAGCACCGAACTATTGCTTTCAGAACTGCGAAGACTGGACATCCGACTCTTTGTCGAAGGTGATCAGCTGCGTTGCAACGCTCCAAAGGGGCGTCTTACAAAGGAGCTGGCACAAAGGATCGCTGCAAATAAACCGGAGCTGATCCATTCGCTCCGTGAGGGGACCTCTGGGAACCCCACGATTCTCCGCCGCTCGGCTCTGGACAGCAGCATGCCTCTGTCCTTTGCCCAGGAGCGTTTTTGGTTCTTACAAAATCTTGAACCGGACAGCACGGCCTACAACATCACAGCCTGCCGGCATGTCTTTGAGCCTATCGACGCGACCAGGCTGGAATTCGCCCTGCGTGCGGTTGTGAAAAAGCACGAAATTCTCAGAACGAACTTTCCGGAGATCGACGGCTCTCCAACTCAAGTGGTTCGGCAGGAGATGTACCCGAAACTAGCCATCTATGACCTGGGCCACCTTCAGCCCTCGGAAAAGGCCGCAGCGTCGGCTTCCACAATCGAAAAACTGGCGAAGCAGACATTCGATTTAGCAGGTGAGCCCCTGCTACGTGTCGCTCTCATTCGATTCTCCGAACAAGACTTTCGCATTGTTCTGACGATGCATCACATCGTCTGCGATGCGTGGTCGATTGGCATTTTCTTTGCCGAAATAAAGTCCTTCTATGACACATCTGTTGTGCCCGACCCTATCGTCAGGCCGCTTCTGATTCAATATGGCGACTACGCTGTTTGGGAACGTGATCGCCATTCTTCCGGGATCTTATTGCCGCAGATCGATTACTGGAAGACTAGCCTCAAAGGCTCGCCTGCGCATTTGGACATCTTCCTGGACCGCCCGCGTCCCGCGTCTCTCGGTTACGATGGCAGGCTGCACAGTTTCCGGCTCGACGCGGCAACTTCAGAATCGCTGAAAAACCTTGCCCGGCAGGAAGGCGCCACTCTCTTCATGGTGCTGCTGACGGTGTTCAAGTCGCTGCTCTTCAGATACACCAGCCAGAGCGACGTCGTCGTCGGTACGCCAGTCTCGACACGCACTCAGTCCGAGCTGGAAAAACTCATAGGATGCTTCATCAACACCCTGGTCCTCCGCACGGAGATCCCGAAAGGTGCAACAACAAGGGAACTCCTCGCGCGCGTGCGGGCCACTGTGCTGGAGTCTTTGAATCACGCAGACATTCCCTTCGAAATACTGGTGAACGAACTGGTGACTGGACGTGATCTGTCGCGATCCCCGCTCTTCCAGGCTGCTTTCATCCTGCAAAACACGCCAGCGGCTTCTGATTATGACGTCGTGAGCGGGGGCACGGCGTTGGATTTGACGTTGTATATGTGGGATTCGGACGGAGTCATCGGCGGCTCTCTGGAATACAACGCGACATTATTCGATGCCAAGACGATCGCCTGTTTTGCCGGATGCTTTGAGACATTGGCGGCGGGGATGGCTGGTCAGCCCGATACGGCAATCGAGCGGCTTCCCGTACTCACCGCAGCGCAAGAAACCGAGTGGTTCGAAAAGTATGACGGTCCGGCCCTCACCTTTCCTGACGGTTGCGTCCATGAGTGGATCGATCGAGAAGCAAGCAAGACACCAGGGGCCATCGCGGCAGTTTGCGACGATGAGCAGTTGACTTACCGGGAACTGCAAGTGCGTTCGAATCGCCTGGCTCACCGGCTTCGGGAACTGGGAGTTGGGCAAAATAGCCTCGTCGCACTCTGCCTGAATCGTTCGACTGATCTGGCGGTCGCACCCCTCGCCGTTTGGAAGGCGGGTGGCGCCTACGTTCCTTTGGATCCGGAATTTCCCAGGGACCGCCTGGCATTCATGCTTGAGGACTCGGCCGCCACGGTTCTTGTTACCGAAAGCCCGCTCTTGGATCGACTGCCATCGAATCTTCCGACGATGATCTGCTTGGACCGCGATCGGCAAAGGATCGAATCCAGCAGTACGCATGCCCCCGCCCCTTGGACGACCGCCAACAGCCTTGCTTACGTCCTATATACGTCCGGTTCCACCGGAAAGCCTAAGGGCGTCGAGATCAGGCATCGCTCGCTGGTAAGTTTCCTGGCGTCGATGCAACGTCAACCTGGAATCGCTCCGTCGGATCGCCTCCTGGCGGTTACGACCTTCTCCTTCGATATCGCCGGCTTGGAACTGTATCTGCCTCTGGTCAGCGGGGCGCGGGTGGTGATTGCGCCACGCGACACCGCTTTTGACGGAGAGGCACTGGCCAGAATTCTGAATAATTCAAAGATCACAATGATGCAAGCGACTCCGGTGACGTGGCGCCTGTTGCTGGAATCCGGCTGGCAAGGCACGCCGGGACTGAAGCTTCTATGTGGAGGTGAGGCTCTCACGTCAGAGTTGGCCGCTGAGTTGGTGGCAACCGGGGCCGAGGTGTGGAATCTGTACGGTCCGACAGAGACTACCATTTGGTCTACGTTGCAGCGCATCCATTCACAGGATGAACGAGTCTCCATTGGGCGTCCAATCGCCAACACACAAGTCCATCTGCTGGATGAATACGGCCAGCCGGTGCCGCCCGGAGTCGCCGGAGAACTCTATATCGGAGGCGATGGGCTGGCGCGGGGATATCTGCGTCGCGAAGAGTTGACCGCTGAACGATTCGTGAACAGTGCATTTCATGCCGGACAACGGCTCTATGGCACTGGTGATCTAGTGCGGAGGCTGCCGAACGGGGATTTGGAATACAAAGGGCGGGTGGATCACCAGGTAAAGGTGCGAGGATTTCGCATTGAGCTGGGTGAAATTGAGGCGGGGCTGGAGCAGCAGCCGGGGATATCGCAAGCCGTAGCAATGGTACGAGAGGATAGGGCCGGCGACCAACAGCTCACGGCATATATGACGGCACCAGATGGGGTCAAGGCGGATTCCGGAGAGTTGCGCAAAGCATTGCGAACCTTCTTACCGGAATACATGATTCCGTCATCGTTTGTTCAGCTTGACGAATTTCCGCTCACTCCGAATCGTAAGGTGGACCGTAAAGCCCTGCTTGCGCCCGAGTATAGCCCTCTTCATATTTCTGACGCTCCGCCTTTACGAGGCGATCCCGACAACTCAGGGCACTCCGCGTTTGGCGACGATCTATCGCCAAGCCGATATGCGCCGCCTAGTAATGACATTGAACTAACGATGACTGAGATCTGGTGCGACGTCCTGGGTTTACAGAGGGTCGGCGTGCTCGACAATTTTTTCGAGGCGGGCGGCCATTCGCTATCTGCGGTGCGACTCATCTCACGACTACGAGCCGCGATGGATATGGAACTGCCGCTGCGGTGCATTTTCATTCACCCGACGATTTCGGAGCTTTCACGCCACATCTCCTACGATGCCACGACTCATTGCTATCGATACACAAGTGAGATACCCAAATGGAGCTGCTTGGTGCCAGTACAGCCCAGGGGTAGCCGCACTCCTATCTTTTTTGTAGCCGGCTATCAAAATCCGGATGACACATTATTAGCTCTGTCGCAACTGATTCATCGACTGGGGATGGACCAGCCGCTTTTTGGATTGCGACCTCGTTGGATTGAAGGCAATGAGGGTTACGCAACTGTTGAGGAAATGGCGCGCGAATTTCTTGCTGAATTGCGCGTTGTTCAGCCGAAAGGCCCATATGTGCTTGGCGGTCATTGTGTCGGAGGCGTCGCAGCTCTCGAGGTTGCGCAACTGCTGCTGCAAGAAGGCGAGGAAGTAAAGACGATGATCTTTCTCGATACGGAGCGCCCAAGCGCAATCCGAAATTTTTACGTCGAGCTTCATTTCTTGCGACAGAGGGTCAAGCATATCGTCGAGGTAATCTCTGAAATCATTCATGCGAGCGGCGGAGCAAGGGTTGAGATAATTCGCAAGCTACTGCATCGCAAATTCAGAGAGACCGATACTTTTTACCAATCGAAGGTTGGCTATCGGCGCCTCTTATATCGGCATGCCGCTAGGCGATATGCGGGGCGCATTACCCTGATTGTGAATGAGGAGCAGGCGCGCTTAGAGCCGGACCTTGGATGGAAAGGAATTGCCCAAGGTGGTCTGGACGTACATACGGTGTCGGGCAATCATTTCACGATTATGGAGCGCCATGCCAACGAGGTCGCCCAGGTAATTCTCCGAGCCATAGACGATGCATTTGTGGAGTACGTCCCTAGGCAGCCTGATCGAACAGAGGTTAATGCGGTGTGAACAAATTAGACTCGTTGAGCTACCCAGATTCTTTAGACCAGCACAGCCAGGATCAAGCGGTCATTTCAGTGCGTGACGTGACGATGCGTTTCCCTATCACGAAGCGCTATCGTGAATGGGTACTCTCGCCACTGAGGGAACGCGAATCATTTACCGCGTTGCGGCATACGACCCTCGAAATTCAGTCTGGCAACCGGGTCGCAGTGATGGGGCCAAACGGTGCAGGAAAGACGACCTTACTCAAACTAATAGGCGGCCTGTTGTTCCCTACAGAGGGTGAAGTCATTGTCAATGGTTTCAACACTCTCAATCACAATGCGGCGGCTCGAAAGTCCGTGGGTTTCGTCTTCAACGAGGAACGGAGCTTCTTCTGGCGCTTAAGTGGCCTGCAGAATCTCGAATTTTTCGGTGCTCTGGATAACCTTTCAGGAACACGTCTCCGTGACCGCATTCGTTATCTGATCCGCCTGGTGGGACTCGAGGATGCGGCCAACAAGGTGGTATCTGGCTATAGTTCAGGGATGAAACAGCGCCTGGCATTGGCGCGAGTTCTGATCGCTGAACCTGATGTCCTTATTCTCGACGAACCCACTCGGGCGCTCGATCCCCTAGCGTGTGACGAGATGGTCGAGTTGCTCCTGGCAGACATTTACCAGAACGCTAACAAGACACTTTTGATCGCCACCCACCGACCTGAGGAAGCCATGACGCTGTGCAACAAAGTCATGATCATTGATGGAGGACACTTGAAGGCGTTCGACTCTGTCACCGATGTGGCTTCAAATGTAACCACACTTCTCGACTACTACCGGCACTGCATGACCCATGAGCGGAGATATGAAAACCCTGTCGTATAAAGCGCTGGCTTTCATAAAGCGCGACTTTTCCATTGAATCGGGCTATCAAGCCGCGTTTGTCATGGGCCTTGTTGAATCGATCATGCTTCTGGTGGTTCTTCACTTTATTGGCCAACTCGTCGCTCCCAGAGCGTCTGCCTCGTTGAGCAGATACGGCAGCCAATATTTCCCTTTCGCACTTGTTGGGGTGGCATTTGCTCGATATTTCGATCTCATGCTGAGGATGTTTTCTGAGTCGATTCGCAATGCTCAGGTCACCGGTTGTCTCGAAGCGATGCTCTGCAGCCAGACCGGCGCGGTAACTGTTGTCATGATGTCTTCGTTTTACAGTCTCATTTCCGGTGCTTTGCAGTTGCTTCTGATCCTGCTGGGTGGGGTAGTGCTATTTCATGTGGATCTGACCCATATCAACATTGTCGCGACGCTTGTGGTCCTGTTCGTCTCCATTGCCATTTTTGTAGCCTTTGGGGTCCTTTCGGCGTCGGCCATCGTCTGGCTCAAGAAGGGCGATCCCATCACCTGGGTTCTCGGCGGTTTTGGCAGCATCCTTGGAGGCGCATATTTTCCGATCGATGTCATGCCCTCCTGGATGCAGAAGGTATCTTTTCTGGTCCCCATCACGTACTCTCTGGACGCACTGCGACTGACAATGCTCAAAGGCGCCTCAATCATGTCGGTAGCAAAACCTACCGTGACGCTGGCCCTCATCGCTGTGATCCTTCTACCTGCAAGCGCCACGATCTTCGCCGCCGCAGTTCGGAATGGCAGGAGAGAAGGCACGTTGACGCAGTATTAGCGGCACGGGCCCGTACCTGTTGCCAATAACTGATATCGCTGCGAGATTGGTCGTGTGCGAAAAGCGCAACCTTCAGGCTTAAGATTTGTAGGAGCTTACTTCCCTCGACCCCAGAAAAACCAGCGTTAAAGCAGCAGTTCCTCGGGCTCGATTTCCGTCTGTGCAAATGAAGTGATCGGCAACTGGGAAATGGGGATGTTCGGATTGGCGACAATGGCTCTGACGACGGCAACGTAATCCGTAGTCATGCTTCGGATGACTGATTCATCTATTACATCGGCATTGTAGTGAAAATATCCATGGATCTCATCACCGAAGTCTGCAAGATACAGCATGATGTCGGATTGAGTTTCCGGATACCTCAGATTCATCCAGGAGGTCAGGACGGAGTTTCCGAATTGGACGGTAGCATCTCGGACTCCCAGCAGAAATCGCCCCAAATCCCCCGGTCGCTCCGTCAGGAAATTGAAGAACGCCTGAAATAGTGTCGGGCGGCCAAGTTCGCGGCGTGCTCGCAATCGTTCAATCAGTAAATAAAATGGCATTCCCTGGTGATCCAACGCAGCAAGTATGGTTCTGCGCGTGGCGGTCAGGTATTCAGCAAAAGTACCGGTTCGGGATAATCGCGATCGGATTGGGAATAGATTGACCAAGCACCCGACCGTGTTTTCCCATTTTGCAAGGTCCCGTGTGGAGGACGACGTTCCAACAAGGAGATCATCCTGCCCGCTGTAGGAGGACAATAGTATCTGAAAAGCGGCCAAGAGAAACACGAAGGTAGTTGCCTTCGTTTGCCGTGCGGATTCATGAATTGCATGGGTGAGTTCAGAATCGAACTCGAGTGTCATCCGTACGCCCCGTGGCAGGAATGATGCCGACCTTGGTCGCGAAAAAGGCAGCGTCAATATGGGTAGCTCACCATCGAGCTCTTGTTCCCAAAAGTCCCATAGGCGTCGCATTCCGGGACCGTTCACGAGCTTTGATTCCCAATCCACGAAATCTTTGAAAGTGGCCCTGACAGGCGCCAGCTGCACGCTTTGTCCGGTAAGCTCCGCCGTGTACATGTCTCTCAGTTCGCCGAAGGATAGCGGCATCGAGGTTCCGTCGACCACGACATGGTGAAACACAAAAAGGACTACATCGTAGTCGTTTCGACGAAACACCGGAATTCGGAACACCGACTTAGTCATGTCAAAGGAACGTGTAAACTCTCCTTCCACTAAATCGGCAAATTCTCGTTCGGTCAATCCGCTTACATCCATCAAGGTAGTCTCGGGACGCCATGTGGTTTGTATGCGTTGTCTCGGCTCCCCATCCCCGGTTTCGAAGATGACTGTTCTCAAGGCAGCGTGACGCTCCATCAGCTTCCAAACAGCACGCTCGAATGCGTCGAATTGTAGAAACGGTGAAGCCTTGGCTGTGAATGCGCAATTTGACGTTATCGAATCGGGGACCACTCGTTGCACAACCCAGTACGCACGTTGGGCAAAGGACAACCCGAAGCTGTCGTCAACGCTTGACGGCAGGTCAGATGCTATCTGCAGCTCGGTTGCAAAAGTTTTGTCCGATAATTCAGCGGCAATCTTTGCGGCCAACTCCGTAATGGTTAGGCCCTGCAGGAAGCGCGCGACTGGAATATTGATTTCGAGTTCTGAATTGATCTGGTTGCGCGCCTCCAACGCCATCAGAGAATCCAGTCCTAGTTCATCGGTCGCAGTTGAGTTAGCTAATTGGTCGCCTGGAGTACCGATCGCAGCTGCGAGTACCCCGGCTACATAGGATTCGAGTCGATGGACACGTTCTCCGGTAGAACTTCTCAGAAGTTCTGCGCGGATGTTCACACGCGGCGATTCCTTACTTTCCGCCGACGGCTCAGCAATTGCCTGGTTTGCCGAGGCGTCAGCAACGGGAGATACTTGGGCCGCAGACGGTTGTGCCAAGTTTGACGTGAATTCAAGGATGGGTCGGGCTCGGCGGATCTCATACAGTGGCTTGAGTTTTTGCCAATCTACATTTGCAACGAGCATCTGAGTGGTTCCGGCGGATGCAGCGCGATACATTGCCGTAAAGGCTGCTGCAGATGGCATGGATTGCAAGCCGGAACGTTCATATTCGCGCAGCAGTTCTGCGCTGGCATTGCGGATGACATCCCACGCACCCCAATTCAGCGCGGTCGCCGGCAAACCAAGCGACCTTCGGTAATGGGCAACGGCGTCCATGAACTGATTTGCAGCGTTGTAATGGCCGAGGTCCTGCGCCCCAAGGACGGATGCCCACGACGAGAACATAACGAAGAAATCGAGCGCCATGTTCCTGGAAGCGACATGAAGATTCCAGGTTCCGAGCATCTTAGGCGCCATTACTTTCCGCATGCCGTCCGATGTCATATTGACGAGCGACGACATATCCCCAGCTGCCGCTAGGTGAAAGATCCCACCCAATTCGCCAGAAACCGACGCAAACATCGTTTCAACTTGCTGTTGGTCAAAAAGATCGACTATCCCCAAAGAGACTTCGGCACCGAACGATTCGATCTCCCGAATCGCAGTGATCCTCGCGCCCGCAGCGGAATCAGATGGAACTTTGTCCCACGTTGCGCGGTCAGGCAGGGCAGTTCTGCCGACGAGAAAAAGGCGGCGCGCTCCACGCTGCGCCATCCAACGCGCGAGACCCAAACCAACGCCGCCAAGGCCGCCGGTGATCAGGTATGTTTTATCTCTCGCCAGCGGCTGAAGAGCACACGTCGGAGGCGGGGAGCGCCGGAGACGCGGGACGTATCGCATTCCGTTGCGTATTGCGATCTGGTCCTCAGCATTCGTGCCGATATTCAGGACTGCGTCCAGAATGACGCTCGCATTTTCGCGATCACTTGCCGCTGGATCCAGATCAATGACCCCACCACCACAATTGGGGTGTTCCAATGAAATAGTTTTGCTCCAACCCCACGCCGTGGCCTGGGCAACATTCAATTCAGCTTCTGTTCCAACGACCTGTTGCGCGCCGCGGGTCACTGTCCAAAGCCGACCACTGGTTTTGATTAACGTCTGAACGAGTCGCAGGATCGTATCGTTCCCGTCAAAGATCTGTGCGCGAATGGTCTCTGCTGAAAGCGCTGCGGTAGGGGGACAATCGAGCACCGGCAGATACAGCACTCCCTCGAATCGCTGCGTTTGCAGGAGGTCAAGCGCTTGTTCGGCATTAGCCATGTCGAAGCTGCCGCCGAGACTATGAAGGAGCGAAGTAAACTCAGCCGCAACGCCACCGCGATCCGGGACAACGAGCCAGTGGTGTGCAACGGCGGTATGAGGAGCACGCGCCAAGATGATCGCTACCTGGGAATCGCCCGCGCGAATTGCATCCGCTCCGCAGAAGCCTGTTGCGGTAAGTAAATCCACCCATTTTTCCTGGGAAATGAGCGGGTAGGAAGGACGTAGCTCGTGGTCGCGGAAACGCCACCACCCTTCCGTCAATCCAAATGTGAGATCAACCCATGCCTCCGGGCGTATCCCTTCGACAAGCAGGACGACGCCGGATGGTGCAAGCAGGCTGCGGGCATGCCGCATTGTGCTGGCCAGATCAGTCGTGGCGTGCAGCACATTGGCAGCGATAATGATGTCGAATTGTCCCGGCTGAAAGCCCTGCGCGCCTGGATCACGCTCAATATCGAGAGTCCGGTATTGAAAAAATGGGTGGTCTTTGAATTTGTTTTTTGCTCGGGTGAGAAATGCGGCCGAGATGTCTGTATAGCAATACTCTGTTCGTTCAGGAGGTAAGACCTCGGCGATCCATGCTGTCGTGGCTCCTGTGCCGGCCCCGATCTCGAGAATGCGCAGCTTACGGCCAGGTCGCTGTCGAACCTCTTGAGCTACGGCCGCAGCAGCCAAGCTATTGAAGACACGGAGCCCCGGGGATTCTGTGTAGAGAGCCTCAGCCGATTCGAAGGAGCCTTCGCTGAAGAGCAACTGCAAGGGATCGGTCTGGCCGCTGAGAACTTCGGCAAGCGCCGAACCGCACCGGCGCAGCATCTCTATTTCGGCGCGAAACGGTGCGAACTTCGATTCGAGAGTACGACACTCAGCCGCGGGATCGCCTTCGGGTGGATTTCGTACAACCACCCATCTCGCGTCATCTCTTCTTGCGACAATTCCTTCGTCCGTGAAAACCGTCAGTAATCTCTCAAAGAGGCGAAACTGCTGGGGTACCACACCGAGCGTCCGTGCGAGATCTTCGCACCGAAATTCCGTCTTGGGTACAAACCCGAACCCCAGACGTCTAAGCGCGCCAATGATGAAGTCCGCGCTGACGCGGTCCAGCGAAGGCTTGAGCTTGTCGTACTGATCAAAGCCTGTTTCAATCCTGAGTCTTTCAGCGGTCGTCTTGAGAGAACTAAAATCGGCGGCGTCGCTATTCGTTGACGGCCCGGTGGAGCTCAAGACTGGCTTGGCCTCCCAACCTAACTCGTAAAACCAGTTCGCCGGCGGTTCCGACGCGGGTGACTTAGGCAGCCGATGCTCAACGTTCTGAATCCAGAAGTGTTTTCTTTGGAAGGGGTATGTGGGTAGAGGAGTGCGTCGGCGGTGGTAGGGTTGGTCGAAGGCGTTCCAGTCGATCTCCGCACCGCGGAGGTAGATGCGGCCCAGGCTGTCCAGGATCTGCTCCCACTCCCCGCGCGCACTGCGCAGGGAAGGAACCCATACCCGCTCGGCCTGCTCTACGCACTGCCGTCCCAGTCCCACCAGCGTCGTGCCCGGGCCCACTTCCAGATAGATGGCCGCCTGCTGGCGCTCCATGGCCGCCATCGCCTGCGCCCATTGCACCGGCTGCCGCACCTGGCGGCGCCAGTAGCCGGCATCCACACTGGCCGTGCCCACCGGCTCTCCGGTCACTCCCGAGATCCACTGCACCGACGGCGCACGGTACTCGCAGCGCGACGCCACTTCCGCGAAGCGCTCTTCCATCTCCTCCATCTGCGGCGAGTGGAAGCCGTGCGATACCGCCAGACGCTTCACCTCCACTCCCTCAGCACGCAGACGCTGCTCCACCTCTTCCACCGCTTCGCGGTAGCCGGAGATCACCACACTCTCCGGCGCATTGACCGCTCCCAGCGAGACCCGCGACTCCAGTCCGCGCAAGGCCGGCTGCACCCGCTCCGCACTCCCCCGCACCGCGGACATCACACCCTCGCCCGCGCACTCCTGCATCAGACGGCCACGCGCCGCTATCAGCCGCAGCCCCGCTTCCAGCGTCACCACTCCTGCCACTGTCGCGGCTACGTACTCACCAACGCTGTGGCCAGCCACCATGGCCGGCTCCAACCCCCAGTTCCGCCACAGCTCCGACAGCGACCACTCCACCGCAAACAGCGCCGGCTGGGTGTACCGCGTCTGCACCAACAGCTCCGTGCGCGATCCCCACAACACCTCCTGCAGCGGCTCTCCCAACTCCGCCCTCAGGATCTCCGCGCAGCCATCCAGCGCCGCACGAAACACCGGCTGGCTGGCATACAGCTCCCGCCCCATTCCCGCATACTGCGCGCCCTGCCCGGAAAACAGATACGCTATTGCCGGCGTTCCTTCCTTCCGCCCGCGCGGCCCAGGCCGCTCCAGCGACGACAGCAACTGCTCCCGATCCTTGCCCACATAGAACGTCCGCTCTTCAAAATGCGTCCGCCCCGCGTTGGCGGTGAAACAGATGTCTCCCACCTCCGCCGTGCTCTCCTTCAGCTCCTCCCGGTAGCGCTCCGTCAGCTCCTCCAGCGCTTCCGGCGTCCGCGCCGATAACCCCAGCAGGTGCAGCGGCCGCTCCACCGGCCGCGCCCCACGAGATGGCAACGGCGCCTCCTCCACAATCACGTGCGCGTTGGTCCCGCTGAAACCAAACGAGCTCACCCCCGCCCGTCGCACACGCTCCCCCCGCGGCCACGCACGACCCTCCACCGGTATCTCTACCTGCAGCCCGCCCCAGTCGATATGCGGGTTCATCGAGCGAAAATGAAGATGCCGCGGAATATGCTCGTGCTCCAGAGAAAGCACCGTCTTGATCAGACCTGCGATCCCCGCAGCTGCCTCCAGATGGCCGATGTTGGTCTTCACCGAACCCACCACCAGCGGTGTACTTCCTCGATCCGGACCAAACACCGACGCCAGTGCATGCGCCTCGATCGGATCCCCCAGCGACGTCCCCGTTCCATGGGCCTCGATGTAATCGATATCTCCAGCCGACAACCGCGCTGACGACAACGCCTGACGCAGCAGCGCCTCCTGCGCCAATCCGTTCGGCGCCGTCAATCCGCTGCTTCGACCATCCTGGTTCACCGCACTCCCACGGATCAACGCCTGGATACGGTCACCATCCCGCTCCGCATCCCGCAACCGCTTCAATACCAACACCCCACTCCCCTCACCACGCACGAATCCGTTCGCGCGAGCATCGAACGTCTTCGAATATCCGTCGGGCGACATCATGTGGGCTCTGGACAGGGCGACTGTAACCTCAGGCGAGAGGATGAGGTTGGCCCCGCCGGCCAACGCCATCCCGCACTCCCCGGAGCGAAGACTCTGGCACGCCAGATGCACTGCCACCAACGATGCCGAACACGCCGTATCCACGGTTAGAGAGGGGCCGTGAAATCCCATTAGGTATGAGATACGTCCCGCTGCCATACTGGGACTGACGCCAGTCGCGACATAGGTATCGAGTGTCTCTTCGCCACGGTCGAACAGGAGGTCTTGATAATCGTTGTTGGTTAGCCCTACGAAAACTCCCGTCGCACTTCCGTGAACAGAACGAGGCGAGCGCCCGGCATCTTCGAGAGCCTCCCAACAAGATTCAAGCAACAACCGATGTTGCGGATCCATGCTGACCGCTTCGCGCGCGGAAACGTTGAAAAAGGAAGCGTCAAAGAGATCGACATCAGACAGGAAACCGCCCCATGTGGTGCTCGTACGCCCGGGCGAATCTGGATCGGCGTCGTACCATGCAGAAGCATCCCACCGATCCGATGGAACTTGCGTAATCCCGTCTTCTCCGTTAGAGAGTAGATGCCAGAATGCACGCGTTCCGCGACCGGTCCCAGGGATGCGACAGCCAACTCCAACAATGGCAATGGGCTCGGAGCGTTCGCGCTCGATTGTATCCAGGCGCGATTGCAGTTCCATGGCCAGCAGCAGCAAACGTTTAGGAGACAGCTTTTCGAGACGTTCGCGTAGGTCACTCATTGCGATGCTCCTGATTTTTCCGCCAGCATCCGGTCCAGTTCCTCATCCGAAAGTTGCTCTACGCGGTCCAAAAGGTCTATCGGGTTTTGGGCAGCAGCAGCGTGTGGCTGGCCGAACAGCAATCCGCCGACATAGCTAGTGACGTCGTCAAGAGTCGGATAATTGAACAGTAGCGTGGAGGGCAAGTTCTGTTGGACGTCGCCGGCCAGAAGATTGCGAAACTCGACGGACATGAGGGAGTCGAGGCCGAGCTCGCTCAGAGGCTGCTGCGGATCGATCCCCCTATCGGCAGGAAAACCCAGCACTCGCAGCGCGATCTTCAGCACATGTTCGAAGAGGAGAGCCTTGCGTCGCGCATCCGGGGCCTCGGCCAACCGGTCGAGCAGCGATCCCTGGCTTGTGGCTTCGGTGTGCGGCGCCTGCCGGCCGCTGGATTCCGCAGATGTCTGCGCGTGTTCATCATCGGCCAGACCATAGCCGGCGGGAATCCGGCTCCACTGGATCAGGCCGGCGCCCACTTGGGCGGGCTTCTCCAGCAGCACGCTATCGAGCGCCCGCAGCCCTTCGTCCACCGAGATCATTTCAAGGCCGAGCTTGCGCCGCCGGGCTTCGAACCCGTCGCGCGTGGCCATGCCCTCGGCCCAGGCGCCCCAGTTGATGCTGGCACCCGGGAGGCCACGCCGGCGCCGCTCGTGTGCGAGCGCGTCTTCGAAGGCATTCGCTGCGGCATAGTTGGCCTGGCCTGCCGCGCCGAAGATGGAGGCCACAGACGAAAACATCACGAAGAAATCCAATGGCAACGTCGCCGTCTTCTCGTGCAAGAGCCATGAGCCGGATGTCTTGGGAGCCAGCACACGCGCAAACCGATCCCAGGTCTGCTCCGTCAGCACGCCATCGTCGAGGATGCCCGCGGTATGCAGGATTCCGCGAAGCGGCGGCATGGTTGCGGAGATCATGGTCAGCAGCTCGCTTACGTCGGCTTCACACGCCACATCCGCAAGCCGCGTTTCGACGCGCGCCCCCTGAGACTCGCCCCAGACGATCGCTTCCCGCGCAGCTTCTGCCGGCTCGTGCCGCCCGACCAACACCACATGACGTGCGCCACGCCGCACCAGCCAGCGCAGCAACTGCGTTCCAATCCCGCCAAATCCTCCGGTGATCAGATAGGTCGCATGGGGTAGCACGTCGGCACCGCACCGGCTCTGGGTCAGGACGATTTTGCCGATGTGCCGCGCCTGGGCCATGTACCTGTACGCATCGGCCGCATCCTCGAAGGAGAACTCTGTGACTGGAAGCGGGCACAGAGTTCCAGCTTCTACGTCGCGCACCAAATCCTGCAGCAGACGACTGAGTATTTCCGGATCATTCTCAGCGATATCGCCGAGGTCGATCACGTGATACGCAATCGATCTTCCCAGGGCCGCCACGCGTTCCTGGGTCCACAGATCCCGCTTGCCCAGCTCGATGAAACGGCCGCCGCGCCCCAGCGCAGAGAAGCTGGCTGAGATGAAATCTCCCGCCAGCGAGTTGAGCACGATGTCGACACCCTGGCCGCCGGTGATCTCCAGGATCTTCTCGGAGAAATCCAGCGTTCGCGAATCGAAGATGTGCGGCACGCCGAGCTCGCGCAGATACGCGCGCTTGGGCTCGCTCCCAGCGGTCGCAAAAATTTCGGCTCCTGCGCGCTGCGCGATCTGCACCGCCGCCAGCCCGACTCCACCGGTGCCGGCATGAATCAGGACGCGGTCGCCGGACCGAATCTTCGCTACGTTCATGAGCGTGTACGCAGAAGTGAGGAACGCTGTCGGCAGCGTCGCTGCCTGCATCGCATTGAGATTGACCGGCTGCCTCACCACCAAGGTCGCATCCGCGATCACGTAACCGTCGTGGCTACCTGGAACGAAGGCGATCACTGCATCGCCTTCCGTCAAGCCCGTCACACCTTCGCCCACACCGACAATGCGGCCCGCGCACTCGCTGCCCAACTGGCCGGTCACCAAGCCGAGAACGTTCATCACTTCGCGGAAGTTCAGACCCGCCGCGTGCACCTCGATCTCAACGGTTCCGGCCCGCAGCTCACGCCGCACCGCCGGCTCGACTTTGAGCGCATCCAGCGAGCCTCGCGTTTCGACTGTGAGCTTCTTGGAAAGCTGCAACTCCGGCTTCTGCTCATGCAGCGCCATCCGGCTCACGAGACGCTCGCCTGCCCGGAATGCCACCTGTTCCTGCGCTCCGCCTGCGATCTCCGCGCACAACATCCGTGCATCGGCAGATGAATCCGCCGGATCGAGATCCACCCGTGCGCAACGCCATTCCGGGTGCTCTTCGGTGATGGCGTTCGCCATGCCCCACAACATGGCCTGCACCACCTCGACACTTTTCTGGGTTGCGGTAGTGCTTCGCGCACCGCGCGTCACCAGCCAGAGCCGCGGCGGAGACGCCGTCGAAGCGGCGATCGACTGCACCATCTCGAGCGCACTGCTGAGGACCACGCGCTCCGATGAGGCCAGCACCGCAGCATCCATGGAAACGGTCGCAGGCGCATCCAGAGCCCACAGGTACACAATGCCTTGCCATTCTTTCTCCGCGATGGTGGAGCTTAGCCGCGCATGGTCCTCAAGCAGCGTGCATCGGCCACCGAGGGAACCCAGCTCGTGCGCTAGTGCTGCGCCGACACCGGAACGATCGGCCAGGATCAGCCATTCGCCAGAAACGGCGGCGGCAGGCGGGACTGGCTGGGCAGTCCAGCGCACTTCGAACATCGGAACCTTTCGCTGGTTGGCGGCCACACGGATGAATTCCATCCCGCGCGCTTCTGCCGCCAGGCCATCCCGGTCCCAGATGGCGATATCGAATGTCGTCGTCTTCGGCGACTGCGCGGGACGACGCCGCGCGTGTCCCCACAGATCGCCCGTCGGCTTGCGGTAGATTTCGAAGCGATCGAGCCGCGCCGGCAGATAGAGATCGTCATTGCCTTCGGGCAAGGCGGCACCGATGCTCTGAAAACATCCATCGAGAAGCGCTGGATGGATCTGGTAGGTATTCCCCGCCGTAGTGGCGAATGCCACTCGAACAATTGCTTCACCCGGAGCAGTCCAGAGTGCCTGTACGGTTTGGAACGACGGCCCAAAATCCATCCCGCGGCCGCGGACAGATTCGTAGAACTCCCGCGCCTCCATTGGCCGCAAGGACGCGCTCCGCTGTTCGGGATGTTCGCCGTCCTGCGGCGCCTCGCGTGGCGCTATGCGCGCGCTGCAGTGCAGCTTCCACGCTTCGCCATCGCGGCTGAAAATCTCCAGCGCTTCTTCGCGGCGAACCACCTGCACCGTGCGATCGTCGTCACCGACCATAAGCGGCTCGCGCAACACGATGTCCTCAAGGCCCGACTGCGATCCTGCGGCGCTGGCCGCCATCTCCAAATATCCCGTCAGAGGGAAGATCGCGTTGCCCATCGCGCGATGATCCGTTAAGTAGGCCTGGCGCGCGGTGCTCACCTGCGATTGCCACACCTCGAGTGGCGAGCTCCCAGCGACATCCACGCGATCTCCGAGCAGCTCGTGCCCATTCGTCCGCGCGGTTTGTGCTTTTATCTGTATCCAGTAGCGCTGACGCTGGAAGGGATAGGTTGGCAGCGTCACCTTGCTGCGTCCGTAGGGGGCGTCGAAGCTCGACCAGTCCACCTCCGCGCCGGCTACGTACAGCTGGCCCAGGCTGTCCAACATCCGCTCCCACTCTCCGCGGCCCGTACCGATCGAGCTCAACCACAGCCGCTCCGCCTCCCGCAGGTTCTGCTGCCCCAGCTTCAACAGCGTCGTCCCAGGACCGACCTCCACAAACACCCGGTACTGCCGCAACCTCCTCCATCCCCGACGCAAATCGCACCGGCGCACCGATCTGCTTCCGCCAGTATTCCGGATCGCCCAACTCCCCACCACGTACCGCTTGGCCCTTCCAGCTCGAGATCACTTCCAGCCGCGGCACACCGAACTGCACTCCCGCCGCTACCTGCGCAAATGCCTCCTCTATCTCGCGCATCTGCGGCGAGTGGAACCCATGCGACACCTTCAGGCGCTGCACTGCCACGCCTGCCGACTGCAGCCGCCGCCCCACCTCTTCCAGTTCCTCAACATATCCCGACACCACGACACTGGACGGACCGTTCACCGCAGCCAGCGACACCTGCCTTTCCAACCCCTGCAACGCCTCCTGCGCCTGCGCTTCGCTGCAGCGCACTGCCAGCATCCCGCCGAGACCGCCCACGCCCTGCATCAAACGGCCACGCGCCGCGATCAACCGCAGTCCATCTTCCAGGCTGTAGACCCCGGCGATACACGCCGCTACGTACTCGCCCACGCTGTGGCCCAGCACCGCTGCAGGCTGGATCCCCCAGCTCTGCCACAGACGCGCTAGCGCATACTCCACCGCAAACAGTGCCGGCTGCGTGTTCCCCGTCTGCTCCAGACGATGTTCGTCGCCGCCCCATAACACCTCCAGCAGCGACAAATCCAGCTCTCCCTGCAACCCCGACGCGCACTCCTCCAGCGCCTCCCGAAACACCGGTTGCGTCCCGTACAGCTCCCGCCCCATCCCCAAATACTGCGTACCCTGACCTGAAAACAAGAAGACCGGCCGAACGCCATCCCGCTCGCGCACCCGCTTGCCGGGAAGCGCTGGCAGCAAGTTCGCTCGCATCTCTTCGCTCGTCTGCCCCACCGCCGACAGGCGATATTCAAAATGAGCACGGCCTGCGTTGGCCGTATGGCAGATGTCCGCCAGGTCTTCGCGACCCTCCGCCAAAACCTCGGCATACCTTTGTCCCAAATCCTCCAGTGCCGCCTCGCTTCTTGCGGACAGCGCCAGCAGGTGTAGCGGCCGCTCCACTGCGCGCGCTGCTCGGGATTGCAGCGGCGCCTCCTCCACAATCACGTGCGCATTGGTCCCGCTGAACCCAAAGCCGCTCACTCCCGCCACCCGCGGACGCTCGCCACGCGGCCACGGCTTCCACTGCTGCGGGACCTCTACCCGTAGGCCGCCCCAGTCGATATGCGGGTTCATCGACTGGAAATGCAGATGCGGCGGGATTCCTTCCCGCTGCAAGGACAGCACTGCCTTGATTAAGCCCGCGACTCCCGCCGCCGCCTCCAAGTGGCCGAGGTTGGTCTTCACCGAACCCACCACCAGCGGGTGCTCTCCGCGCCCACGGCCCAGCACCGATGCCAGAGCACGCGCCTCGATCGGATCCCCCAGAGACGTCCCCGTTCCATGAGCCTCAATCAAGTCCACTTCATGCGGCTCGATCGATCCGTCAACAAGAGCTGCACGCAGCACCGCCTGCTGCGCCGCAAGACTCGGCACGGTCAGGCCACTGCTCTTGCCGTCTTGGTTGATGGCTGAGCCGCGGATCACCGCCAGGATGCGGTCCCGGTCCGCCTGCGCGTCCGACAGACGTTTCAGCGCCACGATCCCGCAGCCTTCCCCGCGCACGAATCCGTCCGCGCGCGCGTCGAAGGTCTTGCATCTACCGTCGGCCGCCATCATGTGCGCCTTGCTGAAGGCGATACCGATCTCGGGCGACAAAATCACGTTGACCCCACCGGCCAGCGCCATGCGGCACTGCTGCGCACGCAGGTAGAGGCAGGCGGTATGCACCGCGACCAGGGACGACGAGCAAGCGGTATCAATAGTGAGGTTC
This sequence comes from uncultured Acidobacteriaceae bacterium, assembly GCA_963815025.1. GTDB lineage: Bacteria > Acidobacteriota > Terriglobia > Terriglobales > Acidobacteriaceae > KBS-83. The sequence goes on from CAWFFD010000004.1 coordinate 2,486,644, forward strand.
GGTCCCTGAACTCCGAGGGTGTAAGACACGCGTCCCCCTGCCACGCTGCGCGCGATGCCGGAGGCAAAGTATCCGCTGAAGGCTGTCAGATCGCCGGCGCGGAAGAACCGTTGCAGAAACTCGTCGCTGCTAACGCCGACAAAGACGCCGGTTCGGTTCTGCTGGAGGGCCTGTGGCCCCTGACCAGCATTCTCCAGCGCCTCCCAACAAACCTCCAGCATGAGCCGTTGCTGCGGGTCCATCGAGATAGCTTCGCGCGGCGAAATGCCGAAGAACTCGGGATCGAATTCGTCCACAGCATCGAGCAGCCCCGCCCATCGCGTCGACATTTTGCCTGGCGCATCGGGATTGGGATCGTAGAAATCCTCCATCGGCCAGCGTGACGCAGGCACTTCACTCACTGCGTCTTCGCCTCTGCACAGCATTTGCCAGAATTGCTCCGGATCGCGGGCGTGCGGAAACCGGCAGCCAAGCCCGATAACCGCGATGGGCTCCGAGCGCTCCCGCTCGTACTTCTGGACGCGCTGCTCAAGGTCCTCTATCGTCAGCAACGCCTGTTTCAGAGGTGATAGATTGGCGAAACGGTCGGAAGTCGGCGGCATTTCAGCGCCCCTTTACTTTCTTCAGCAGCAGCGCTTCGACTTCCTCATCTGACAGCTGGTCGATCTCGTCCATGCGTGCATCGTTGGCCACGGGCGCAGCAGGCTCTCCGGTTTTCGATTCCGCAGTCTCCGCTGCCGGCGTGAAGCGCAGCACTTCCCGCTCAAGATAGTCGGCCAATGCGTCCAAGGTCGGATGATCAAAGACCAGCGTCGACGGCAGCGGCTTTTCGAGATGGAGTGCCTTGGTCAGCCGGCCCGAGAACTCGATCGCCATAAGAGAGTCGATTCCCAGGTCAGTCAACCTGCGCTTCCTCTCGACCTGGTCAGGGGACTCATAGCGCAGCATTTCCGCCAAGTGCTGTCGCATAAGAGTCACCAGACTGTCGTGCCGCTGCAAAGGCGGCGCCTCAAGCAGCGCAGTGAGTACCGCCGGTTCTGTAACCGCAACCGTATCCATCACAATTGCGGAATGCGATTCTCCGGCTATCGTAAGCCGCCGGGACGCTGCGCTTTCACCCGGCGCCTTCGCTACAATGACTCTCTGGCCCAGAGCCTCGGCCCGCGAACCCGCCTGTGGATACACCGACACAGCCTCAAATCCGCCGGCGGCAAGCGCGTCTCGCCACACCTCGCCGGACAACAGCGGGTGATCGCCGCGCAGACCGTCTTCGAAGACCTGCCAACCTTCGATCAGGCCGGTCGTCACGTCAAACCATCCGTGGTACGTCGTGGCCTCGCACAAGATCAGCAACCCTCCGGGAGCCAGCAGAGACTTCACCCGCTGAATTGTGGCGCGCAGATCGCGCGTGGCGTGGAGGACATTGGTAGCAACCACCACATCCACTGCGCCGTTCGGATATCCCTGTTCGGCCGGATCCCGCTCCACGTCCAGCAGGCCGTAGCGCACAGCGGGATATGCCACGAACTTGTTCCGGGCGCGGTTGAGGAAGATGTCCGAAACATCGGTGAAGAAATATTCGCTCGCGTCCGGCGGCAGGATCGGCAGCAGCGCCGACGCCGTCGAGCCGGTTCCCGCTCCGAGCTCGAGCACTCGGTAGGTCGCCGCACGCCGCCCGCGCACAAATCCTTCCAGCGCCGCGCGGCAGAGATCACGGAAATAGACGGATACCGGAGCCCGCTCGTACAAGTCCTCAGCCAGCGTGAAGTCTCCGCTCGGGAAAATTGTCTCCAGCGCGCTCAGACGGCCGGTAAGTATTTTCACCAGGTTCTGGCCGCAACGCAGTATGTATTCGAGGAATACACGATCCTGGCCCATCGCAATATCAGCGTCTGCGCGGACCTGCGCCATCTGTGGACGCGGCAGCGGCCGCACAGCCGTAAAGCGCTCGCCGTCCTGCCGAAGCGTCCCTGCCGCCACGAGTCCCCTGAGCCACCGGCCGATCAGCCGTTCATATCCGGCCGCGATGCCGTACCGCTCCGCCAATGAATGCGGCGTGTGAGTTTCACCCGCCGTCTGAAATATCCCAAGGTCCACGAGCGTTTCGCGGATGTACGCATCGGCCAGCCGGTCAAGCGCCTTCCAGCGCGCGGGATACGCGGTCACATCGAGGTCAAACCGCGCGCACTCCGCCTGAAGCGCGGCCGTTTCACAGGCGGATTCCCATCCCGTCCTGCTGATTCCAGGCTGCGTGGTTTGTGCTTTTGTCTGAATCCAGAAGTGTTTTCTTTGGAAGGGGTATGTGGGTAGAGGAGTGCGTCGGCGGTGGTAGGGTTGGTCGAAGGCGTTCCAGTCGATCTCCGCACCGCGGAGGTAGATGCGGCCCAGGCTGTCCAGGATCTGCTCCCACTCCCCGCGCGCACTGCGCAGGGAAGGAACCCATACCCGCTCGGCCTGCTCTACGCACTGCCGTCCCAGTCCCACCAGCGTCGTGCCCGGGCCCACTTCCAGATAGATGGCCGCCTGCTGGCGCTCCATGGCCGCCATCGCCTGCGCCCATTGCACCGGCTGCCGCACCTGGCGGCGCCAGTAGCCGGCATCCACACTGGCCGTGCCCACCGGCTCTCCGGTCACTCCCGAGATCCACTGCACCGACGGCGCACGGTACTCGCAGCGCGACGCCACTTCCGCGAAGCGCTCTTCCATCTCCTCCATCTGCGGCGAGTGGAAGCCGTGCGATACCGCCAGACGCTTCACCTCCACTCCCTCAGCACGCAGACGCTGCTCCACCTCTTCCACCGCTTCGCGGTAGCCGGAGATCACCACACTCTCCGGCGCATTGACCGCTCCCAGCGAGACCCGCGACTCCAGTCCGCGCAAGGCCGGCTGCACCCGCTCCGCACTCCCCCGCACCGCGGACATCACACCCTCGCCCGCGCACTCCTGCATCAGACGGCCACGCGCCGCTATCAGCCGCAGCCCCGCTTCCAGCGTCACCACTCCTGCCACTGTCGCGGCTACGTACTCACCAACGCTGTGGCCCGCCACCATGGCCGGCTCCAACCCCCAGTTCCGCCACAACTCCGACAGCGACCACTCCACCGCAAACAGCGCCGGCTGGGTGTACCGCGTCTGCACCAACAGCTCCGTGCGCGATCCCCACAACACCTCCTGCAGCGGCTCTCCCAACTCCGCCCTCAGGATCTCCGCGCAGCCATCCAGCGCCGCACGAAACACCGGCTGGCTGGCATACAGCTCCCGCCCCATTCCCGCATACTGCGCGCCCTGCCCGGAAAACAGATACGCTATTGCCGGCGTTCCTTCCTTCCGCCCGCGCGGCCCAGGCCGCTCCAGCGACGACAGCAACTGCTCCCGATCCTTGCCCACATAGAACGTCCGCTCTTCAAAATGCGTCCGCCCCGCGTTGGCGGTGAAACAGATGTCTCCCACCTCCGCCGTGCTCTCCTTGAGCTCCTCCCGGTAGCGCTCCGTCAGCTCCTCCAGCGCTTCCGGCGTCCGCGCCGATAACCCCAGCAGGTGCAGCGGCCGCTCCACCGTCCGCGCCCCACGAGATGGCAACGGCGCCTCCTCCACAATCACGTGCGCGTTGGTCCCGCTGAAACCAAACGAGCTCACCCCCGCCCGGCGCACACGCTCCCCCCGCGGCCACGCACGACCCTCCACCGGTATCTCTACCTGCAGCCCGCCCCAGTCGATATGCGGGTTCATCGAGCGAAAATGAAGATGCCGCGGAATATGCTCGTGCTCCAGAGAAAGCACCGTCTTGATCAGACCTGCGATCCCCGCAGCTGCCTCCAGATGGCCGATGTTGGTCTTCACCGAACCCACCACCAGCGGTGTACTTCCTCGATCCGGACCAAACACCGACGCCAGTGCATGCGCCTCGATCGGATCCCCCAGCGACGTCCCCGTTCCATGGGCCTCGATGTAATCGATATCTCCAGCCGACAACCGCGCTGCCGACAACGCCTGACGCAGCAGCGCCTCCTGCGCCAATCCGTTCGGCGCCGTCAATCCGCTGCTCCGACCATCCTGGTTCACCGCACTCCCACGAATCAACGCCTGGATACGGTCCCCATCCCGCTCCGCATCCCGCAACCGCTTCAATACCAACACCCCACTCCCCTCACCACGCACATAGCCATCGGCCCGAGAATCGAACGTCTTGCAACGTCCATCTGCGGCCATCATCCGCGACTTTGTGAAATTGATATTGATCTCAGGCGAGAGGATGAGGTTGACCCCGCCGGCCAACGCCATCCCGCACTCCCCGGAGCGAAGACTCTGGCACGCCAGATGCACTGCCACCAACGATGCCGAACACGCCGTATCCACAGCCATGGCAGGACCATGGAGTCCAAGAGAAAAGGAGATTCTGCCCGCAGCTGCATTGAAGAGATTGCCGATGCTGGCGTAAGCGTCGAGTTGATCGGGCTGGGCGAATACCATGCGCCCGTAATCGCTGTTGCTCAAAGCAAGAAATACGCCCGTGGTACTGCCTGCTAGACCGGCCGGGCTGTAACCCGCATGCTCCAGTGCCTCCCATGCGGTCTCGAGGGAAAGCCGATGCTGTGGATCAAGAGCAATGGCTTCTCTTGGCGAGATCCCAAAGAAGTCTGCATCGAATTTGTCCGGATAGGTTAGAAGCGCACCGTCCCGGGTAGACATCTTCCCAGGCGCGTCCGGATCCGGATCGTAGAAATGTTCGAGCGACCAGCGCTCTGGCGGGATCTCGCCAACGGCATCTATTCCAGAGAAAAGAAGACTCCAGAAATCAGCAAGACGGTCGGCATTGCCCGGAAAGCGCAGCCCGGCGCCCACGATTGCAATCGGTTCCAACCGATCTCGCTCCAGATCGTCGACCGTTGCACGAAGAGAGCGAATTTCGTACAGCGCTCGTTTTAGAGGCGAAAGATCATCGCGATGCGAAGCGGCCGTCATGAGATTTTCGGGCTTTCCAGTTCGCGCTTCAGCAACTCTTCTGCCTCCGCGTCGGAAATAGAGTGAAGCTCTTCCAGCAATACATCGTGTTCCGCAGCAACAACCTTTTCTTTCCCGAGCAAGAAATTTGCGAGCGCCGAAAGAGTCGGATAATCAAAGAGCAGAGTCGCCATAAGAGGACGTTCTAAGGCCGCCGACAATTGATTCCGCAACTCCACTGCCATCAGTGAATCCAGTCCCATGCGCACCAGCGGTTCGTGTTCATCGACAAAATAGGAAGAGCTGAGTCCAAGAATCTGCCTTATCTGGCCGCGAAGGTAGTCCATCAAAAGCGCGTGCCGGTTCTGTTGCGGCGTGCTCGCCAGGCGCTCGTTGAGCGTATCTTCGGGCTCCCGGTCCTGGCTTCGTTCGGGACCGGTCCGTGCCAACCCGCAAAGAATCGATGGCATCGGCACAAATTTGTGCCAGTCGGCGCGGGCGATCGCTATCTGGCACTTACCCAGTCTCATGGCATTCTCAAGGCATTTCCAATACTCCTCAGGTGCCATGGACTTCAAGCCCGGTAATGAGCGACGCTTCCCGACGGTTTCAACCTGCGATGCCATGCCGCCCCCGCTCCACGGACCCCAGTTGATGCTTAAAGCAGCAAGACCTTGGCTATGACGATAGTGGGCCAACGCATCCATCCATGCATTCGCAGCTGCATAGCTCGCTTGCGACGGTGATCCCGTAACCGAAGCCAGAGAAGAGCATAGGAGGAAGAAGTCCAGGGAAGCGTTTTTTGTCAATTCATGGAGATTCCAGCCGCCAGCGACTTTCGGAAACATGACCCGGCGAAGTCGCTCTGGAGTCTGCTGGTCAATCACTCCATCATCGAGCACTCCAGCGGAGTGAATGACCCCGCCAATTTCGGGCATGGTATCTCGAATCTCCGCAAAGACTTTCGCCAGCTGCTCTCGCGAAGCAACATCGACGGACCGGACGGCGATCACAGCCCCTGATTCCTCCATGCTGCGGATACTTTCAAAAATATGAGTGGAGGGTTTTTGCCTGCCCATCAGGACAAGATGACGCGCGCCAGCCTCGACAAGCCACTTCGCCGCGCTCATTCCAATAGCTCCCAAACCGCCGCTGATCAAATAGGTTCGGTCTGGCCGGATGATGAGAGCAGAGGAATGCCGAAGCACAATCTTTCCGATGTGTCTGGCCTGCGACATCAGGCGAAAGGCTTGCGGTGCATCCTGAAAATCAAAAACATGAGCGGGCAGCGCTTTAATATCGCCGCGTTCGAACAGAGCACATATTTCTCTGAAATGATGTTGCACAATCTCAGGGTCGGCATCGATCACCACCGCAAGATCAACAATAAAGTAGCGGCAGTCAGGCCGCAGTGTTTTCGCCTGTTCCTCGGTCCAGATACCGTTCTTGCCGATTTCAATGAAACATCCGCCCGGCCGAAGAATGGAAAACCCAGCGGTGATAGAGTCGCCCGCAAGCGAGTTCAGCACCACGTCCACACCCTGCCGGCCAGTCGCCGCAGAAATCTCCTGTGCAAAATCAAGAGATCGCGAGTTAAACACCTGTGTAATTCCCAGGTTGCGCAAATACTCTCTTTTCTCATCGCTGCCTGCAGTCGCAAAGATCTCCGCGCCGGCCAACCGGGCCAACTGCACGGCCGCCAAACCAACGCCTCCAGTGGCGGCATGGATCAGGACACGCTGGCCTCGCCTCATTTCCGCCAGTTGCCGCAGGCAGTAGTACGCGGTGAGAAATGCGTTGGGTAGAGTGGCCGCAGCGACGCTGCTCAGCCCCGGCGGCACAGGAAACGTCAACGCGGCGGGAGTGCACACGCATCCGGATAAGCTTCCCCATGCAATACCCGCGACCCGGTCGCCATTCTTGTAGGTCGTTACACCATCTCCGATTCGTGCTACCCGTCCGCAGAATTCGACCCCCAGCGGAGGCAGCGGTGGCGGATACATACCGAGAACAGTTAAGACATCGCGAAAGTTCAGTGCACTGGCATCGACGTCGATCTCAACCTCGCCAGGCGCTGGGGCTCGGCGTTGCACAATTTCGGTTTCGAGATTCTCGATGGAACCGTGAGCCTCTACCTTCCACCGTCTGAGTTGTGACTGCCCGGCAGCGGCTCGCTGCAAACGGGGAACATATCGTCGGCCGTTCCGGTATGCCGTTTCCTCCTCGCCGTCCCAACTTGCCATCTCCTTCACGATGCATTCCATCGAAGTGCGAGTTTCATCCACATCGATTCGGGCACAATGGAGTTCCGCATGCTCGATAGCAACGGTCCGCGCCAGACCGAGAACCGCCGACTGCCCTAGAGCGTGACCAGGCTTCGCGCTGATTGGATTCGCCGACCCGCGCGTGACCAGCCAGAGTTGGGGAGGATCGCTCGGATACTTCTCCAAGATGTCCTTGATGAGCTCCGATGTGGCGGTCAAAGCATCGAGAGCCCCATCTACGGAGACATCCTGTTCGGCCTCAAAGAGACGCACTATGGCACGGAGGTGGGCAATGTCTAACGCCCCGCGCGAAGGACGAACCACGACGGAGCAGCCCCTTTGTCCCAGACTCTGTGACAATTGCTGACTCGCTGCGGCATCATCGGACAGAACCAGCCAATTCCCGCCGATCGCCCGAAGCGGGACGCCGGGCTCCTTTTCCTGCCATTGCACCTCGTAGATTCTTCCGTCAAGCCTGGCATCCGTGCGTAGCCTATTCATGCGCAGGGCTGAAATCCGTGCTGCGAGTTCCCCGTCTTGCCAGATATCAATGTCCGCAAGCACGGACTCTTCCGTCGTTTCCGCTCTCACCGTCGCATGGGCGATGATTTCGCCCTCAACATTTCGGAAAACGGTGAAGTCCGCTATGCCGAAGGGCACATAAAGATGGTCGCGCTGGCTGGCAGACAGAGCGTGAAGGACGCTCTGCAAACACCCATCCAGAAGCGCAGGATGCATGAGATATGCGCCCGCTTCAAGTCGCTCGGCTTCGTCCAGCCGCACACGTGCCCATGCACAACCATCTCCGATGGAGATGGCACGAACAGTTTGGAAGGAACGGCCAAAATCAGCTCCCGACTCCGCCAACGCACTATAGTGCTCGACCGCATTAGCATATTCGCGCTCTTCAAGCCGAACGTTCGAAACTTCCCAATCAGTTTCCTTGGCGAACCTGCCACTGGCATGCAACACCCAGGCATCGTCGTCCAGGCTGAAAACCTGAAAGGAGTCTTCCTCCAAGAGGATCTGAATGGTTCGCACGTTTCCGTGCGACAGAGGCAGAGACTCGACAACCGCGAAATCCTGCAGGGCCTCGAACCTATGACCCGCAGTTTCAAGGGCTCGCCTGGCAATTTCGATGAATCCAGTCATCGGCAACAACACGCGCCCCGCGATTTTATGATCCGCAAGCCAGGGCATGGCCTCCAGGCTGACCGAGGTTTCAAAAACTTCATTCGCAAGCCGAGGAGAGCGGACACGGCGCATCGTCATCGGATGCGTCTCCCCAGATGACGCGGGCCTCGGGACTTCTAGCCAGAGTTTTTGTCTTTGATATGGATAGACCGGCAGCTCTACAGGCGAGACAGGATCGGCGTATACCTTTTCCCATGCGATCGAGCATCCGCCGATGTACAGTTTGCCAAGTGCCGCAAGCATTGCCTCCGGTTCGTCGGCATCGCGGCGCATCGATGAGACCAGCATGCTGGGCTCAGCATTCGTCTGCAGGGACTCGGCGATCGAGTCGAGCAGAACGGGATGAGGACCGACCTCTAGAAATATTGCGACGCCCAGCTCTCCGGCGGTTTCGATGGCATCGGCGAAGAGAACCGGTTGACGGACATTGCGAGCCCAATAATTGGCGTCGAGATCGGCGGTCGCAACTCGACCCCCGGTCACCGTAGAGATCATCGGCACCTGCGTCGGTTGTCGCGGGATCTCACCAAGATCGCGAAACAATGTCTCGCTGCAGGACTGCATCTGCGGGCTATGAAATGCGTATTCAACACGCACCGGGCGACTCGCAATGCCGCGATCGCGCAGTTGATTGACCAGTGAATCTATCGCGGCAGTCTCGCCGGATACGACCGTCGATCGCGGACTGTTCACACAGGCGATCGAGAGGCTTTCTCCCCAAGCCTCGATTTCCTTCGCCACTTCGGTCCGGCTCTGATAGACCACGGCCATTCTTCCCCGTCCGGCGGTCTGCTCCATCAGCCTTCCACGCAGTACCACGATGCGTGCCGCCGTTTCCAGGGACAGGGCTCCGGCGATGTGAGCTGCCGCCGCTTCTCCGATGCTGTGCCCGAGCACGGCCGATGGCACGATGCCCCAGGACTGCCATAACTTTGCGAGCGAGACTTCAATCGCAAACAACGTCGGCTGCGCATACTCGGTGCGGGCGAGCCTGCTTTCGGTCGCGGAGAGCACATCCACGACCGACCATCCCGCAAATTTTCTAATCTGGGCATCGCATTCATCCAGCGATGCACGAAAGACGGGAAAACGCTTGTATAAGCCTAGGCCCATGCGAAGCCACTGCGAACCTTGCCCGGAAAAGACGAACACAATGGTTTTTGCATCGTGCGCCGCCCGGCCGCGAGCCACGCCGAGCCGGGCCTTGCCCGCAATGCATTCGTCCAATTGCGCGCAAATGGCGCTTGTGGACGACCCGGTCACAGCCAGCCGCTCCTCGTAGTGATTTCGTCTGGTCGAGGCACTGTGGCAGATGTCATATAACGGCAGATCTCGTCCCCTGCCGTTGAGGAAATCCCGCCAGTCACGGGCGAATTGGTCGCACGCTTCCTGCGTGCGTGCAGAGATGGGCAGAACGTAGCTGCGAGAATCTGTCTCCGTGCCCGCATTGTGACGAGCCGCGATTCGCGGCGCTTCTTCAAGCACGATATGTGCATTCGTTCCACTGAAACCGAACGAGCTCACACCTGCAAAGCGTCCATGCTCGGAACGCGGCCAGGGGGTGGGTGCCACCGGTACATAAAACCGGGTACCCTCCAGAATCACGTGCGGATTGCGCACTCGATAATGAAGATTCGGCGGGATCTCCTCGTGATGGAGGGCCAAGGTGGCCTTGATAAAGCCGGTAATGCCGGATGCCGCCTCGAGATGGCCGATGTTGGTTTTGACGGAGCCAAGCGCGCAGGGCCGGTCGCTCAGGGCTGTTCTCCCGATTGTCTCGGCTAAGGCCTCTACCTCGATCGGATCACCTAGCGCCGTTCCGGTTCCGTGCGTTTCAACATAGGAGATGTCGGCAGAAGACACACGGGCATTCTCAAGAGCTGCTCGAATCACCTTTTGTTGAGCGAGGCCGTTCGGGGCCGTCAGAGCATTCGTGCGCCCGTCCTGGTTGGCTGCTGTTCCGCGGATGACCGCATAGATACGGCATCTCTCGGCGAGAGCATCGGTGAGCGGCTTGAGCAGAACAATGCCGCAGCCTTCGCCTGGCACAAAGCCGTTTCCACTTGCATCGAAGGTGTGGCACCGGCCATCCGGTGACATCATCCCGAGTTTCGACAGGCACAGATAGTGCTCCGGCCTGAACTTCAAACTGACTCCCCCCGCTATCGCGCTCCGGCAGGAACCCGCGCGAAGACTCTGGCAGGCGAGATGAACAGCAACCAGCGAGGATGAGCAGGCGGTGTCAATTGTGACGCTGGGTCCCTGCAAATCAAGCAGGAACGATATACGTCCGGACGCCATGCTGTGCGAGACTCCCACGCACGTGTGCGGACCAATCGCGCGAGGGTTCTCCAACGCAAGCCGAGCATAGTCGGTTCCATATACGCCAAGAAAGACTCCAGTCGATGTCCCGCCAGCCGATCCGGAGCGACACCCGCATTCCATAAGGCTTCCCATACCACCTCAAGCAGGACACGCTGCTGCGGGTCCATGGCAGAAGCCTCGCGCGGCGAAATCCCGAAGAATGATGGATCGAACTGATCAAAATCCTTGAGGAAGCCCCCCCATCGGGTGTTCATCTTCCCGCCGGCATTAAAGTCCGGATGGTAATAACGGTCGGCATCCCATCGATCGGACGGAATTTCCGAAATCGCACCCTCGCCGGCGTGCAGAAGCTGCCAGTACTCCTCTGCCGATCTCACTCCTCCGGGAAAGCGGCAGCCGATGCCCACGACCGCGATCGGTTCGGAAAACACGAGGTCCGAATCAGCCTGCTCGGATCGGAGACGGCTGATCGTCAAAGCAAGTTTGGCTGCCGAAAGAGCTTTCTCTTGGCCGTTGTTCATATCGTCTCTGCCGCTTTCACCAAGGATTGAAGAACTTCCTCTTCCGACATCTGAGCGATGGCAGACATGGGTGGCTTCGCCGACGTTTTTCGACTCTCCATGGCTTCAGCGCGCTCAGGCATGGCAGCCTGCGATTCCGATTCGAGTCGTCTTGCCACTTCTTTGGCAAGCAGTTCCAGTGTTGGAAAGTTGAATATTGCGGTCACAGGCAATCGAATTCCGAGAGTCTCCGTGACTCGACGTGCGATCTCCACCGCCATCAGGGAGTCGACGCCCATCGAACCAAAACGCTTGGTGGATTCGATTCGTGATGCCTTGCTCTTCAGAACCGCAGCCACGAGGTTCTTGAGGTGCGACTCAAGCGTAGCGGCACGTTCCGCCATGGGCAGGGCTACGAGTTGGTCACGTTTCCCACTCTCCGCCTGCGCTTTCCCGCCCGTAGATGCGACCAATTCGGAAAATACGGGAGACGTTCTTCCCAAAGAATTGAAAGCAAACCGTTTCCAATCTATCGGTGCTGCGCAGGCCAAGGGCGTCGGCCGGGCTAGTAGGCGGTGGAGGCCGTCGAGGGCGGCCTCCATCGTGAAAGCACCGATTCCCTGCTCGGCCCAGGCGAGAAGGCTTCGAGTCGCGCCGGATTGGCGTGCCATTCCGGCATCTTTCCAAGGACCCCACTGGACGCTTATACCGGGTAGTCCGCGGACCTGCCGTAGCGTTGACAGCCCATCCAGATAAGCGTTGGCAGCGGTGTAGCTACCCTGTCCGGGCTGACTGAATACTGTCGCGAGCGACGAGTACATCACGAAGTAGTCGAGATCGGAGTCGGCCGTCAAGCAATGGAGATTCCAGGCGCCGAATACCTTCGGGCGCATCACCTGCTCAAGCGACTCACGGCTGAAGTCTGCGAGTAGCGTGTCCTGCGTGATGCCGGCTAGGTGAAATACCCCTTTCAATGGGGCAGTGCCAGTGCCGATTTCTTCCAGGACAGAGCCAATCTCGGAAGGGTTTGCTACGTCGGCCTGGAAGCTTCGGACCCTGACCCCTTGCGCTTCGATGTGCGCGATTCTTTCGAGAGCGGCGGTGCCAGGCGGCCTGCGTCCTACCAGCACGATGTGCCGCGCGCCCCGCTGGGCAAGGAACGTAGTTAGAGCCAGACCGAGATCACCAAGACCACCGGTTATCAGATATGTCGCATCCTTTTGAAGGGAAACAGCCGGCGCCTCGGTTTCCGATCTTCGCTCCAAGCGGAGGCCATAACAATTCGCTCCGCGAATTGCGATCTGGTCTTCTAACGTATTCCCAGTTACCAACCGCCCCAGCATTTCGAACTCCTGGGAACTGGGCCGCGGACTCAGATCAACGATGATGCAATGGAGTTCGGGGTGATGGCGCGAGATAACGCGTACCATCCCGCACAGCGCCGTCTGAGATGCTGAAGGCTCGTCTGGATCTGGCAGATCAGCCGAATTGCCTGCAACTTGGTAGGCGCCTGTGGTTACAACCCAGAAACTAAGCGGACTCGGGTTATTCCCGGTTGTGATGGAACGGGCTACAGAGAATAGATCCCACACCTGCTCGACGGCTGATTCGGGGCTTGAGGTTCGTTCCGCAGAAGCCCAGAGGACTGCCTTGCAGGCGGAGCCCAGCCGCTCGATCCGCTCCTGAAGATCTGCCGTACCAGACGCCACAAAGCACTCAACGTTGCACGAGCGAAGGCCAACTGCAATATGGGCTGAAATTTCAGCATCGCCGGCGATTACCAGTACGCCAGGCTGCTCTTCTGTTGTGGAAAGTGCGATCTCTTTCCATTTCCATTCATACAAATGCTTGCTGCAATCTGCGCTGAGTTGAAAGTCGAACTGTGCTCCCCACACGCGAACCACGCACGAACCGGCGTCGTCGAGGATTTCACCATGGACAGAGGTTTCGCTTACCGGGGTAATGGCCACCCGAACCGGCATTGGGTGAGGCTCATTTCCACCAAGTCGCTCCACGCGATCGATCCGAGACACACTCCAATCGGCTTCGCCATTCTCTACACTGGGATATCCGAGCGACTCGGCGGCGGCCTGCAGGCACACAATCAATGGCGGCGTCGACGTGTCTGTCGAGACAGACGGAGAATCGCACACAGAAGGCGTATCGCCGCGATCGTGAACCTGAACACTTCCCTCGCAGTAAGTTGCCCACGTATTACCGCTCTTTGACGAGAGCCGGAAGCGATGTGGTCCGTCCTCGGCATGACGCCAGATCGCCATTTGTCCTGAATCGGACGGTGCATTCATGGCCGTAAAGCGCACGTCCTCAAGTGCAATATCTCGCGCATCGAGAATTTCACATGCTGCTGCCGCTATCAGATCGAGCGACCATCCCGCTGCCTGGAGGCGGCCGGCCGGAGGGCGAAACTCGACCTCGCAAAGATAGGTTCCCGGCTGCAGGGATGACTCCACAGGCAAGCCCAGATTCGGATGAACCCCGCGAGAGTGGAAACGCCTATCCCCCGCTTGGCTCTCCTCTTCCGGCCAATATCGGTCGCGCTCCCAGGGATATGCGGGCAGTCGCAAGCACTCCCCGGCCGGATACAGGCTGCGGAAATTGACCGGATAGCCGTGAACATGCAACTTCCCAAGCGACGCCAGAATTTCGGGCAGTTGCTCCTTCTCACGGCGCAGCGAGGCTACTGTCTGTATCTCTTTGCCTGCATACGCCGCACTCTCCTCTATCGCGTGCAAAAGCACCGGATGAGCATTGATTTCAACGAAGGTCTGGAAGCCCTCACGCAAAAGATGCTGGACGGCATCAGAGAACAAAACGGGCTCCCGTAGATTGCGGCTCCAGTAGGCAGCGCCTAGCGACAAGCCATCTTCGATCCGGCCCGTAGCCGTGGAATAGAGAGGGATTCGGGCAATCTGAGGCTCAATCGAGGTGAGGCTCCGTTTCAGTTCAGGAGCAAGCGGATCCATCTGCGCGCAATGTGAGGCGACATCTACTTGAACGCGCCGGCAGAAAATTTCGCGTGCTTCCAGCGCCGCGATCGCCTCTTCTATGGCGTCGGTATCGCCGGACAAGATTGTGGACGACGGACTGTTGTTGGCAGCCACCGAGATTCGGCCGCCGTAAGCCGAAACAAATTCCGCCGCCTCCTCGAACGTAAGGGCAGCCACGGCCATGAGGCCCCGTCCGCTGACTTCCTTCATCAGGCGGCTTCGCTTGGAGATAACGGCTGCGCCATCTTCGAGAGATAGAGCACCGCAGACGACAGCAGCAGCCACTTCGCCCATGCTGTGTCCTACTACCGCCTCTGGTTCGACGCCCCATGAGCGCCAGAGAGCGGCGAGCGCAACCATCAGGGCAAAGAGCGTGGGCTGCACTCTATCGATTTCGCCGCTTTTCGCCGAGGCTGGATTCATCATCTCGTCGATTACGCTCCAGTCGTTGTGCAGGCGGAGCGCGCGGTCGCAATGTGCGAGAGTTTCGTGAAAGACGGGTTCTAGAGCAAAGAGTTCGCGACCCATTCCAGACCATTGGCCGCCCTGCCCGGGGAATACAAAAACAACCCGCGGCTTGGTCTCCGTGGCTCGGCCGGAATGCACCAGATCGCCCGGCTCATGCTCTAGCCAGGAGGCGAGTTGCGAATCAAGATCACTCTCATGCTTCGCCACCAGAGCCAATCGACAAGCGTGCGATGTTCGCCGGTTCGCCGCTGTGTATGCGAGATCCCCCATCGGCCATGGATGTGAATTTGCGTCCGCTATCTTCACTCGCCACGATGCAGCTGTCTGTTCGAGAGCCGCCGGTGTGCGCGCGGAGATCACAAACAAGCGAGCACGTTCCGGACCCTCATCTTTGACGCTCACACGTGGAGGGTTTTCGAGAATGACGTGAGCATTCGTACCCGTGATCCCGATTGAGTTGACACTGGCAATCCGTCGCTCACGATGATGGGGCCACGGGCGCTGCTCCCCGCTGATCGCGAGAGGAAGCTTGCTCCACGGAATATTGGGGTTTGGCTCGCGAAAGTGTAGGGAGGCCGGGATCGAAGCGTGTTGGAGCGACAGTATCGCTTTGCACAGACTCGCCATGCCCGCGGCTGATTCCGCATGTCCTACATTGGTTTTCACGGATCCTACAAAACACGGCTGCTCGCGGTGACCTTCTCCAAGTACGGATCCGAATGCTCCCAGTTCCACCGGATCGCCGGCTGCAGTGCCCGTGCCATGAGCTTCGATATAGTCCAGCTCCGCGGCGGAAACTCCAGCGTCTTCGAGAGCAGCTCGGATGGTCGCGGCCTGCCCCTCTCTGCTCGGCGCAACCAGAAGCCCGCTGGAACGCCCGTCATTCTGGATAGAGCTGCCGCGGATGACCGCATGGATGGGATCGCCATCCGCGAGGGCGCGTCCGAGCAGCTTCAGTACCAGGACGGCGGCGGCTTCGCTTCTCACATACCCATTTGCCGAGGCATCTCCAAACTTGCAACGGTCGTCCGGCGAGAGCATGCCGGCAGAACCATAAGCCTGGGTAATCTCCGGTCGCAGAATCACATTCACGCCGCCAGCCAGAGCTAAGTCACTTTCCTCGGCGCGTAGGCTCTGGCAAGCCAGATGCACGGCCACAAGCGAAGAAGAACAAGCCGTGTCCACCGTGAGGCTCGGGCCACGGAGATCAAAATGATAGGCGAGCCGTCCTGCGGCCGCGTATCGACCTGATCCTGTAGTTGAATAGAGTGTGTGCTTTGTTGCTGCATTGTTGATGCAGGTCTCGAAATCCGAGGTCCACTGGCCTACAAAAGCTCCAGTGCGGCTCCCTGTTACTGCCCCGAGGGGCAGCCCCGCATCTTCGAGTGCCTCCCATCCCAGCTCGAGCAACAAACGATGCTGAGGGTCAAGCAGAATCGCCTCACGGGGAGAGATTCCAAAGAAGTCGGCATCGAAGAGATCCAGATTCTTCAAAAATCCGCCACGGCGGACAGCACTTCCAGGCTGACCCTCACACTGAGCGGCGTAGAAGCGATCCACAAGGTTGAATCTGCCTCCCGGATACTCGCAAATCGTCTCAATACCATCGCGAAGGATGCGCCAGAACGATTGCAGGTTATCGGCACCCGGGAAACGGCATCCGATGCCAATGATCGCAATCGGCTCTCGTGTTAGCTTTGTGTCAAATTTGTGACCCATGCGTTACATCCTTAAAAGCCCGGTGAAACCAACTGAGACTGCACGGACGGGATGTGGAGTTCTGCCGCTATCAGGTCGAGGATGGAGGAGCATTCCTGCGCCGGGAAGAAGTGGCCTCCCGGAAATCTGTGAATCCGAAATCCGGCCGAGGTCTGTTTTCGCCAATCCATGACTTCGGATTCCGGAGTCATAGGATCCTCAGTCCCAATGAAGCAGGTGATTGGGTTGGCAAGCGGTGGTTCTTCAGCATACTGGTACGTCTCAACGATGCTTAGGTCCGCGCGTAAAGCAGGTATCAGCAACGCGCACAATTCCTTGTCTGCCAATACCTCTTGGGGAACTCCACCATATCGCTGATCGATTTCTCGAAGAAGGCTGAAATCTTCCAGGTGGTGCAGAAGAGGATGGGCCCAAGCCACCCCTGGACCGGAGGAGGCTGCGGCGAATAAATGAACTGGCGCAGGCAATTTCCTGCGGCGGAGTTCTCTCACGGTTTCAAATGCGACCTTGGCGCCCAAGCTATGTCCATACACCGCATAGGGTAGATCCAGAATCTTGGCCATCTCCCCGGCAATTGTGGGGACCAGCGCCTCCATCGATCGCAAGGGTTCTTCGCGCAGCCGGGCTTCCCGTCCCGGGCACTGAATAAGGGCCACTTCCACTTCCGGGTGAATGTCCGCCGGCCAGCCTCTAAAAGAGGCCGTCCCTCCGCCAGCGCGGGGAAAGCAGAACAATCGAAAGCGCGCCTGCGGGCGCTTGCAGGGGCGAGTGATCCATGGGCAGACATTTGTAGCAATAGAAGACATGGGAACTGGTCGCGAGGGTATCCCGTTTATATGTCACGCCAACCTTCAAGTCGAGGGAAACCTTCTGCAACTTACCCGATAGTGTTAGCGTTCCGAAAAAAGAAGCACAACACCGATGTCCGAACGTAACGTAGGAAGTCTTACGACGGTTTACTGCGGCTCCCTACACACCTCGTTTTCCGTTGACGGCGATCACTCGCGCCGTTACGCTTCTGATACCTGTAAGGCTCCCAATTCTCACTCAGGATCGGACCGGTGAGGCCCTTTTCGCAGCCTCGGGATCGCGCCCATACCAGACATGCAAGAACAAACAACAATCGAGTTCCTGTCTTATCTTCGAAGTCTGGGTGTTCGTCTGACTGTCAAAGACGACAAACTCAGTTGCACAGCCCCGAAAGGCGTGTTAACACCCGCACTTGCAGCTGGCTTGAAGGAACGAAAGACGGAAATCATGGCTCTGCTGAGCCAGAATTCCGGCCAGCAGATCCCGCCGATCACTCGTTTGGAACAATGCGAGTACGAGCCGTCGGCCGGACAGCGGCAGCTTTGGTTCCTTGATCGTCTGGATCCCGACAGTTCGGCCTACAACATCTCTTTCGCACTGCGCCTGACGGGAACGATGGATCGCACCGCACTCGAGATGGCGATCCGTGAGATCGTCCGTCGGCACGAAGTCCTCCGGACGGCCGTAGTGGAGATGGAGGGCACTCCTAGAGCTATCCTGCGCGATGCCAATTGCGCGCTGGAGAATTACTCGCTGAAGCATCTGCCCGCGGCGGACCAAGAGTCCGAGATGCACAGAATTTTGAAAAACGAGGGTCGCCGGCGATTTGACCTGGCGAATCCGCCGTTGCTCCGCGCCTGTCTGATCGAACTCCAAGATGATCAGCATGCTCTGGCTGTGACAGTTCATCACATCGCCGCGGATGGATATTCCCTGAAAGTCTTCTTTGAAGAATTGATTGCTTTGTATCAGGCATTCACGAGTGGCGCTCCATCACCCCTATCCGAACTGCCAGTTCAATATTCCGACTATGCCGTGTGGCACGCGGAGAACTTCGAACGGAATGCGCTGGAATCCGAAATGCGCTATTGGAAGGAGAAACTGCGCGAGCCGTTAGTTGTAACTGAGATGCCTTGTGACCGGCCGCGCTTGGCACTTCCTTCCCCGCACGGTGCTCGGCTGGTTCAACTGCTGCCGGTAGAGATTTGGGAAAATGTGCGCGCATTTAGCCAATCCGCAAAAACCACGCCCTTTGTCATTCTTCTGGCTGCGTATTATCTGCTTCTCTTCCGATATACCCGGCAGAGCGATCTCGTCATAGGATCAGCCAGCCTGGGACGGGGACGCGCAGAGATCGATAAACTAATCGGTTTATTTATTAATAACTTGGTTTTGCGGATCAATTTGGAGGGTGATCCTACGGTTATTGAGTTGGTCGAGCGCGTTCGTGAAACCGTGCTCGGCGCATTTGCTCATGAAAATGTCCCTCTGGAACGTCTCGTCGAAGCGGTGCAGCCACATCGTGATACAGGACGCGCACCCTTGTTCCAGACCATGTTCGTCTATCAGAATCGCGTTGGCGTTCTGCCTGACCTTCAGAATCTGAAAACCGAAGCGATCTTCTCCGATACCGAGAATGCGCGATATGACCTAACCGTTGAAGCTGCAGAGTGGGACAACAAGATGCTGTTGACCTGGGAGTACAGCACCGACTTGTTTGATGGATCGACAGTCGAGAGATTTCAGCAGCATTATGAAAATCTGCTGAAAGGCATGACCGGCGACTCTCTTCAGGCAATCTCTGCTGTGCCAATACTCAGTTCGGAAGAACGCTCGCAAATTGCACTTTCTGCTGTAGCCGAGGGAGACTACCCTAAAGACCTCTGTGTACACCAATGGATCGAAAGGCAGTGTGCTCTCACCCCGGATGCAATTGCGATTAGCTTCCAGGACCAAATTCTTACGTATCGACAGTTAGAGCAGCGCAGTAGCCAACTGGCCCGGCATCTCGAGTCTTTGGGTGTGGGGAATGAGGCGCTTGTAGGGGTGCTTCTGGAGCGATCCATTGAGTTAGTGATCGCTTTACTGGCAGTGCTCAAAGCTGGAGGAGCATACATTCCGCTCGATCCGTCATTCCCGAAGGATCGGGTTTCGTTCATGTTGGAGGATTCGCGGGCAGTGGTTCTTATCACGCAGGAATCGCTGCTGGACACCGCGCCTGTTTCAAATGCGATCATCGTCTGTGTGGATCGGCTTCCGCCCTTCAACAACGCCGAAATCACCGGGCCACGAAATGCAGTCCACGCGCAACAGCGTGCATACGTCATTTACACCTCCGGTTCCACCGGAACGCCAAAGGGAGTGGAGGTGCTCCACCAGTCATTGACCAACTTTTTGGCTTCCATGCAGCGGGAACCGGGAATGTACGCGTCCGATCGCCTGCTTGCTGTGACGACGCCCTCGTTCGATATTGCAGGACTCGAACTGTATCTCCCCCTGATCAGCGGAGCGCAGTTGGTCATAGCTCCGAAATTCGCCGTTGCCGATGGTACGATTCTGGCCCGGATGCTCGAGGATGAGCACATCACGGTCATGCAGGCCACGCCCATGACCTGGCGACTGCTTTTGGAATCGGGGTGGCAAGGTACTGCGGGACTTAAGATCCTCTGTGGAGGTGAGGCGCTCGGCCGTGAACTCGCAACTCGGCTTATCGAAACCGGTGCTGCGGTATGGAATCTCTACGGACCCACCGAAACCACCATCTGGTCGACGCTCCATCGGGTCGAACCAGGTGAAGGGCCGATTCCGATTGGCAGGCCCATCGCCAATACCCAGATATACGTTCTCGACAATCATTTCGAACCGGTGCCGCTGGGTGCGATAGGTGAATTATTCATTGGCGGCGACGGCGTTGCACATGGGTATCTTGATCGACCTGATCTCACTGCATCGCGCTTCCTCGTTGATCGATTCCGCACGGGCGGCAGAATGTATCGAACCGGCGATCTGGCGCGCATGCTTCCCGGTGGTGTCATTGAATACATGGGCCGCGCGGATGCGCAGATCAAACTGCGCGGCTTCCGAATCGAACTCGGCGAGATTGAAACGATACTTGAGCGCCAGCCTGGCGTCCGGCAAGCAGTCGTCATTGTTCGTGAGGACACGCCGGGCGATCAACGACTCACCGCTTACATGGTCGCCCTCGACCGTGGCAGTGTGGCCGTGGACATGCTCCGCGAGGCACTTGCCGCGAAACTTCCCGATTACATGGTTCCCGCGGCGTATGTTTTCCTTGACAAGTTCCCGCTCACACCGAATCGTAAAGTGGACCGTAAGGCGTTGCCTGCACCCACTGCCTCAACTACCACGCGATCTGCAAATTATGTTCCGCCAAGAACAAATTCAGAGAAGCAGGTCGCGGCAATTTGGGAACTTCTGCTCGATAACCAGAACGTCGGCGTCACCGAGAATTTCTTTGATCTGGGCGGACACTCGCTCCTGGTAATTCGCTTGCAGGCGCGCCTTCGCCAACAGTTCGGTTGGGAGCCTTCCCTCATAGAGTTGTTTCAGTTTCCGACAGTAGCGTCCATCGCCAAGCTAATCGACCGTCGGACAACGCATGCACAGATGGCAACGGCCGCTTCCGGGGACTAAATGCAGACAACATCCAATCCAGCCATTGCGATCATCGGAATGGCTGGTCGATTTCCCGATGCACCGGATGTTCAGACGTTCTGGCGCAATCTCGAGCAGGGTCACGAATCCCTCATCAATTTCTCCGACGACGAGTTGTTGGATTCCGGGGTTCCCCGTGCTCTCTTTGCTCGTCCCGATTTCGTCCGCCAAGGGTCGACGGTAGAGGGTTCCGATCTGTTCGATGCTGCCTTCTTTGGTTTCAATCCACGAGAGGCGGAACTCATAGACCCGCAACAACGGGTCCTTCTGGAGTGTGCCTGGGAGGCGATG
The DNA here is from genome assembly GCA_963815025.1 of uncultured Acidobacteriaceae bacterium. GTDB lineage: Bacteria > Acidobacteriota > Terriglobia > Terriglobales > Acidobacteriaceae > KBS-83. Next base: position 2,507,839 of record CAWFFD010000004.1, read on the forward strand.
GAAGACTCCGGCTATGGCGCAGGTGAGCAAAGAAACGTTGGAGTTTATGCCGGCATCAGCATGAGTTCCTACGCCGGAAACCTGTTCTCCAATCCGCAGTTGGTAGAAAATGCGGGATTCTACCAGTTGATGACTGCGTTGGATAAGGATTTTCTAGCCAGCCGCATCGGTTACAAGCTGGATCTGCGAGGCCCCTGCATCACCGTGCAGACCGCTTGTTCCACATCGTTGGTAGCGGTTCACGTGGCCTGCCAGGCTCTTCTGGCACGCGAGTGTGACATGGCGCTCGCGGGAGGAATCTCTCTTCGCTTTCCTCAGAAGACGGGTTATCTCTTTCAGGAAGGCATGATTTATTCCCCGGATGGGCACTGCCGGCCATTCGACGCCGACGGCCACGGAATTCGCGGCGGGGGGGGCGGCGGAATCGTGGTTCTCAAACGTCTTAACGACGCCCTTCGCGATCACGACTCGATACGGGGTGTGATTCTGGGTACCGCGGTCAATAATGACGGTGCTGACAAGATCGGCTACACCGCTCCCAGCGTCGATGGGCAAGCGAAAGTGCTTTCCGCCGCCCTCGCAGCCTCCAGAGTCGATGCCGCATCCGTCCGATACATTGAAGCTCATGGCACCGCCACCCCTCTCGGAGATCCGATCGAGTTTGCAGGCCTGTCGAGAGTGTACGGCGGGTCGACAGTTCCCTGTGCGATAGGTGCGGTGAAAAGTAACATTGGCCATCTCGATGTTGCAGCCGGGATTGCCGGTCTGATCAAGACCTTACTGGTACTTCAGCACCGGCGCATTCCGCCAACGCTCAATTTTCAAAAGCCGAACCCGCAGCTTCCGTGGGAAGGCAGTCGTTTCTATATCAACACTGAGACGAAACCATGGCTGGAGGGATCCACGCCTCGCAGAGCCGCCGTAAGCTCCTTCGGGATCGGGGGCACGAACGCCCACGTTGTCCTTGAAGAGGCTTCGCCAGCGACTGAGGCTCAGACTCTGTGGCCTCAACAATTGCTGACCGTCTCGGCTCTCACGGCATCCGCACTCAAAGAAGCGATCCGCCGTCTCGCATCCCACCTCGAAGCGCAGCCTGACATCTCTCTCGCCGATTTTTGCTACACCCTGCAGGTGGGAAGAAAGAGATTTCCGCATCGCCGCGCGCTGGTATGTTCGAGCCTTGCACAATTGAAAGCTGCCCTCGAGGAGCCTTTTCCTAAGGAGTTCGTGGGGCTCGTTCAGAACTCGGCCAATCATCCGGTGGCCTTCATGTTTACTGGACAAGGCGCTCAATACCGCGGCATGGGGCGGGAGCTCTACGCTTTTCAGCCCACCTTTCGCCGCAATTTCGATATCTGTGCGGATCTGCTGCGCGAAGAGCTTTCATTGGATTTGCGGGATCTGTTGTTCGGGTCCGAGTCCTCTGCCGAGTTGAATGACACCCGCATCGCGCAGCCCGCACTCTTCGCCCTTGAATATTCCCTGGCGCGCATGTGGATGCACTTCGGCATAATGCCAACTGGCATGATCGGTCATAGCCTGGGAGAATTTGTTGCGGCGTGCGTGGCCGGAGTGTTTACCCTCGAGGACGCACTACGCGTGATTGCATTCCGCGGCCGGCTTATGCAGAGCATGCCCCGCGGAAGCATGTTGTCCGTCGCGCTCGGCGAGGACGACTTGCTGCCAATGATCGGGGGCGCCGTCTCCGTCTCTGCCGTGAACGGCCGCGCCATCTGCACAGTTTCCGGGCCAGACGAAGAAATCGCGGATCTGTGGACCCGTCTGGAAAGTAAGGGCATCGCAGCCACCAAACTGCACACATCCCATGCTTTCCACTCCAGCATGATGGGGCCCGCAGTGGCTCCCTTCCGCGCGTTCCTGAGCACCGTTCGGCTGAACCACCCCGTAATTCCCTTCGTCTCGAATATCACTGGACGCTGGATCACCTCTGAAGATGCGGTGGATCCCAGCTATTGGGCGCGGCATCTTCGCGAAAAGGTTCAATTTGCAAAAGGAGTCAGGGAATTAGCAGCCTCTTCTGACAGCGTATTGCTTGAGGTCGGGCCAGGCCATGCCCTCACCACCTTCGCTCGCGAATGCCAGTCGTCCGGATCGCCAGTTACCGTCTTCCCCTCTCTGCCGCATGCCAAAGACCCACAATCGGCGGCGGGTATGGTGTTGAACACTCTCGGCGCTCTCTGGCTGAGGGGAGTCGACGTTGATTGGCAAGGGGTCCACGAGGGAGACTCTTTGCATCGGATCTCGCTGCCGACCTATCCGTTTGAACGGAGCCGGTATTTTGTTGAGCTCGCTAAGCCTGGGATATCGACTCCGCCGCCGCCTCAGGCTTCCGACAGACTCGATTTCGAGGACTGGTTCCACGTGCCTTCCTGGAAGCGCACGATCCTTGCTGCTGCCGAAACGGCAGATAAGAAACTCGGCCCCTGGCTCATCTTTGCCGACACGGCTGGCCTTGCCGATACGTTTGCAAACACTTTATCGGCACGCAACGAGCAGTTCGCACGAGTGGCTGCAGGTAGCGCGTTTTCCTTCGACGGCGAACGTACCTACATCATCGATCCCGATTCGAGGGAACAATACCAGCAAGTCTTGCGTGATCTGATCCGCAAACGGCAGGCGCCGCGCTCAGTGCTGTTTTGTTGGAGCCTGCAATCGGGGAGAAAATCCTTCCACAATCTGATTCGGCTTGCCCAGGCATTGGGAGAGCAAGATTATCGCGAACCGGTGGAGATCATCGTCGTTTCGGCCGGAATGCACAAAGTGCAAGGGCATGAAAACATCGATCCCGAACTCGCCCTGTTGCTCGGCCCGTGTAAAACAATTCCCGTCGAATATCCGAACATCAAATGCCGAAGTGTCGACCTCTGTCTCGATGAGGGCTTCGAAAAGTCCGTCTCACTTCTCACGGGCGAGCCGGCGCTCCCCACCACGCTTCACGGAATCGCGTATCGAAGAGGATATCGGTGGGAGCAGTACTTCGAATCCGTGCGGCTTCCCGCGGCAACCGATCGCATTCGTCCCGGTGGCGTCTATCTAATCACCGGCGGAACGGGTGGCATCGGTATGACACTGGCACATTATTTCGCCGGATTTCGCGCGCGCATCGCTCTGATAGCGCGCAGCCCCATTCCGCCGGAAGCTGAATGGCAATCCTGGATCGATACACATCCCGCAGGCGATCCGCTCAGCACGCAGATCCGGCAGCTCAGAGAGCTTCAAGAACGTGGCGCCGAAGTGTTACCGCTGGCAGCCGATGTATCGAATCTCGATGACATGCGCAAGGCGATCGATAAGATTCACGCACAGTTCGGTCCAATCGAAGGCATAGTGCATGCGGCGGGAGTCGCCGGCGGAGGATTGATCCAGATCAAGGCACCCGCCACGAGCGATGGCGTTCTCGCGCCGAAGGTGAATGGGACACAAGTCCTGCGTTCTCTGACCGTGGAGGATCCCGTCGATTTCCTTGTTCTCTGTTCGTCGGTGAATTCCATAGTCGGGATGGTCGGAGGAGTCGACTACACCGCGGCAAATGCATTTCTCGATGCATCTGCTGCCGCAAGCGACGACCAAAGTCCGGCCGTGACAGTGTCAATCGACTGGGATGCGTGGCAAGAGGTCGGCATGGCAGTCAATACCCAGATGCCTCGGGAAATGCAGGCGACCCGGCAGGCCTCTCTGCGGACCGCGATCCGGCCGGCCGAAGGTGTAGAGGTATTTCGTCGCGTGCTCGCTGCCCGGCTCCCGCAAGTACTGGTTATCACCCGCGACGTGCTGCACAATACAAACCGGATGGTTGAGCCTGCTGGCGACTCGTCCGAATCGTCGACAATTCTGGATGGTGATACAGCGGCCCCTCACGTTCACGAACGGCCCGACCTCGCGACGGCGTTCCTGGCGCCGGAGACTGAGGTCGAGCAAACTATCGCCAAGATCTGGCAGGAAGCACTGGGCCAGAAGCAAATCGGACTGGATGACAACTTCTTCGAGCTCGGGGGTCACTCACTCGTCGCAACCAGCATCCTGTCCCGGGTGAGGAACGCCTTCAATATAGGCTTGCCGCTCCGGGTGATTTTTGAGACACCGACAGTTCGAACTCTTGCGGAACATGTCGAAACATTGATCTGGAACGCCTCACAGACGGCTGCTACGGAAGATTCAGGAGACAGAGAAGAAGTCGAAATTTGAGGCGGGACTGCCCACGAAGCGTCGCTGGACAGTCGTTGCCGAGCGCGGTATGCCCGATCACCGTGGAGAAAACGGAACAGAGTTTGCGAACCGGGCCAGACCGCATCCCTGCCGTGTTCCCGGCCGGTGAGCGGGATGCTTTCGCTGGCGTAGCTGATGGAGCGCATGCTGTTGGAATGGATGCGGACGTCTTTGGCGTTGGCTGAGGCGACCTGTACTCCCCGTAAAGAAGTCAAATATCAGTAACCCGAGGGTGTAATTCCCTGATTACCGCCGGCAGAAAAGGCAAATAAAGTCCTTGGATGATGCTGTCCGCAGGCGCACTATTGATGACAATTGTTAGTCCAATATCCCAGTAATCCCCTTTGCTGTCGTTGCGTAACCCCCTGCCGGCTCTGACCTCGTATGTGTGCCTCTTTCGAATCCGAAGCACAACCGCATGTTCTGCTGCTTGCCACTCAACCCTGGCCAACAGGTGCGCGTTTGGGATTGGCGTTGCACGCCGTCGGTTTTAGAGTCAGCATCTGGTCTCCACATGTTCATCCGCTGCTCAAAACCGATGCAGTCGATCAGCATTATCCGTATGGCGCTGTTGGGCGGGACTCGCTGGAAACTGCCATCATTGCGGCCAGCCCGCACCTGATCGTTCCCTGCGACGACCCGGCCACCTCCCGCTTGCAGCAGGTTGCCGAGCGCGCCCTTGGAGACTCGCGCCTGCATCGCGTTCTCGAGGTTATCGAACGATCGTTGGGACCCGCAGTGGACCTGAAGAAGCTCACCTCACGTGCCTATGTGCTCGAAGTTGCTGCGGAGGGCGGCGTAGCTGTGCCCGCCAATGCGCGGCTCACCACTTCCGCAGATCTACGCGCGTGGTTCCATCAGTACGGATTTCCCGCATTTCTGAAGGCGGACGGCACCTTTGGCGGCAGCGGCGTACGCCCGGCCCACACGTATCAGCAAGCCGAAGCGGCCCTGCGCGCCCTGGACACGCCACCCCGAATCTTCGGCGCGTTCAAGGGGCTGGCAATCGACCACGATCCCACCCTGATAGGCGCCTCGATACGCCGAAAGCGGCCCGCGATCAGCGTGCAACGCGCTGTCCCCGGTGCAGACGTGAACAGTGCCATCTTCTGCTGGCAGGGCCAGGTTTTGGCCAGCATCAGCATGAAAGTGATGGCGATAACCTGTGAGCGCGGGCCTTCTACCGTCGTCCGCCGCATCCGGAACGCAGGCATGGACCGCGCCGCCGAGGTGCTCGCCTCCCGCCTCAAGCTTTCCGGATTCTACGGTCTCGATTTCATCCTGGACGGCGAAGGCGAAGGCGGAGAGAGCGGCACGCCCTGGCTCATCGAGATGAACAGCCGCGCCACCCAGATTGCACACCTCGCCCTTGGTCCGGGTCACGACCTGGCCGCCGCCGCGTTCTCTGCGATCGGTGGCGTGCCAGTCCGCCCTCGCTCGCTACTGACAACGGAGGACACGATCGCGCTGTTTCCCCAGGAGTGGCAGCGCGATCCGGCCAGTCCGCTGATCAAGAGAGCCTATCACGACGTGCCCTGGGATGCGCCAGCACTGGTACAGATCTATATCAACCAGCGGCCGGGCTTACGCGTGCTAACACGCCAGTTCTGGCGCGAACGCCGTCAACGCAAGCAGAATTTCGAAGGCTCCGCCTCTTCCGAGACGGCTCCAAGGCTTCCTTAAACGCACCAAGAGAACAGCTTGCCACTACGCCTCGCGCTCAACATCGCGCTCGCAGACGCACCGCGGTCTGCCTTGGAGATGTGCGCCCCCGACTAGCCAAACGAACGACACTCCGGCAGCATTAGCGACGGTTCCCGAGATCAAAACGGTATTGAGCAGGGACGCAGAGATCGCCCTGAGACCCGAGGACATCCTGATTTCATCAACCTTAGTAAGCCTCGCTTCTGCGCGGCTGAATCAGGAGAACTGATTACTTATCGTCAAACTGCATATGGCAGACGGGCACATGTCGCAACAGGTAGGCGCGTTGTGAATCCTGCGTCGTGAACACACAGCCAATGCCGTATCGATCGAGCAGCGCAAGCGAAGCATTCACAGTCGTCGCCTTGAGATAACCCGCGAACACTCCGGGATATGCGGACATATTTGCGGCCGCCGATGAAGACTGGAGTATCGCGGGGCATCCAAATCAGAAACCCGGACCCACTCTGCAGCGTTCAATCAGCGCTTGTCGTCTCTCTTCGCGTCGTAGGCCATCTCAACGACACTAGAACTTCGGACGGACCGGCTCTTGGCCATCAAGGACCGTCGATGATTATCGCCGACGAGAAGATCCGATAACGCAGCCGGAACCAATGGCGATAACTGCACATGCTCTAAGCATTTGAAAGTACATGGTGGACGCGGTAGGAATCGAACCTACAACCTGTCGATTAAGAGTCGAATGCTCTGCCAGTTGAGCTACGCGTCCGAGAGGAATCCTGCTAAAAGGGTGGTGCGGGTGCAACAAAGGGCTTGCTGCTCCTGCTTCTTTTTATATCACGCTCAGATCAGAAGGTGAAGGCGATGCCGCCCGCGATAGACCGGTCCGCCTGCGCGAAAAACAGGGTGCTGCCATCCGGCGTCACGAATGGGCAATATCCCTGCGCCAGCAGGTTGCGCATATCCACCACAGCCTGCGTTCCACTGGGAAGTATGCGTCCCACACGGATCGGCTGGCGCAACAGTATGCTCAGGTATGCATCGCTGGCCGCGGATGCATACGGATTCACCGTAGTGACCGTATTGGGCGGCTGCCATCGATACGAGGCGCGCCAATACGTGCCTGCCTTTTGCAGACTGCCTTCCGCTGCGATCATGACCGCAGGCGTCAGCCGGGATCTCAACGAGTTAAGCGTCTGTTCGATGGTGAACTCTTGGGACGACACTGCCGACTCGATATATGGATCTTCGAGCGCGGATCCCGCCTCGACATCTGCCGAAATCGCAATCGCAGAAGTCAGCGGCACCGTGGCACCGGCAGAGAAGCCGTAGCCGCCATATGTGTTCGCCGCGGTACGGAATACACCGGATACCGGATCGATGAGCAGATCACCAGACGCCGCATCGGCATCGCTGATCGAACCACTCCCCTGCACCAGGGGGTTCACCGTACGGTCGTGAAATGCAGTCACCTGAAGCGTTGCGCCATGCTTCGCAGTGTGACGCAAACGAATCTCCTGGTGCAGACCGTGCTCCAAGGTCGCACTTCCCGCTCGTTGCGCTACGGAAGGCAGCAGCGTGTCGTCATCCGCAAGTGCAGAGGCATCCTGCGCCATGCGTGAGGTGGAGACGCGATACGCCAGCGTCGTGTCGCCGACATGAAAAATGAGAGAACCAAACGGACGACCGACGACTTCAGTAGCCCCCTGTGTACCCACCAGCCGCATGGCAAGTAGCTCGTTGCCAACCTCCGTGCGCAGGACAGGAGTGAGTTCCGTGGTTTCGGCGGTGCGCAGTGTCGCCGCTTGATAGCGGCCCGCGCCATAAGGACCGCCGGTGAGGTCGGGCATGTCGGTATAGGCAGCTACGGTACGCACAACGCGGCCGGGCGCAATCTCATTTTCATAAGCGGCCATGTAGCCAGCCTGCAAGCCATCGGTGAGGTTCAGAGAGGTTCGCAGCAGAGTATGTTCACCCTTGCTGCCGGTTCCCTCGTATTCCATGCCATGCCGAAGCCCGCCATCTCCAAAGTTGCGCAATCCACCGCTAGTCGTCACACGAGCGCGACTCTGCGCTGGTCCGCTGCCTTCCGAGACCATCACCGGTCCCTCATCGGAGAAACGGAGCACCGGCCGGTTCGTCTCAGAACGCAGCGTCCACTTCCAGTCATCGGCCGGCTCGTCGACCGAGCGGCGTTCCGCGGGCAACCACTGAACCGCGTCAAAGAGCGTGCTCAGCGTTATGTTCGCGACTGTCTTGTGATGGGCGATGACGCGCAGATTCTGTCGCAGGGAAGGCAGGAATGTCTCGTCCGATGCCTTGAGTTGATAGACGCCGGGAAGCAGGTCTTCTAATAGAAAAACGCCACGCACGTCCGTATGGGCAATGGCCACTACTGAGGAGTCCGCGCGCATCAGCTGAATCAGCGCATCGATCTGCGGGGAGCCGTGCCGATCACGGACAATACCCGAGACGGAAGCTGTCTCGCTCTGCGCCAATGCAGGGGTGGCCAAGGCGGCGGAGGCCAGAATCGAACAAGCGATTTGGACAAACTGCTGTCTCACTGCTGAGTCGCTGCCACCTCACCCGCAATTCGGGCCTGGGCCGTAGCCGGAAGGACCCGGTAAACCATGCGCTTAGTCTACCGTGAAGGGTGCCGATTCGGCTATTTGCTGCTTCTTAACGCTGTCGTTCACCTTGATGGTTACCCGATACTTGCCGGGCACTAGACTTGCCAGGGGTACGGAGTGCTCCACCGTTACCTGGTCTGCATTGGGAGAGATCGACTTGCTGTCCTCCGATGTATCCAAAACCGTCTTGTTGCTGTCAACGTCGACAATTTCATATTGCAGCTGAGCGTCGTTCTTCTTGCTCTTGTCATCGATACCGAGGTTATAGATCTGCATCCAGAAATTCAGATTCTGGCTACGGTGGAAACTGGCCGGAGTCCTTTCGCTGTCCATCACACGGGGGCGGACAAAAGTATTGCCCAGGATGAAGCTTCCGGTACCTATCTGCTTGGACGGCACGCGCTCCATTTTGTCGGCCAGAATTAATGAAGACGCCGCGAGGTTTTCGTCGTCGAACTTAGGCACCACGATGCCCTGCGCCCAGATCCCGACGTGGTCCGGGTTGTTCACGTCCTTGATTACGATATCGACGCGGTAACGCCCCGGACGAAGGGGTAATGCCTTCCAGTAGATCTGCGAGGTCTCAAGCGTCTTGGGCAGCAGTTCGCTTGGCTCCTCGACCAGAACGGTATCCTCAAATGTCTGCGCGATCCGGCCCGTAATGGTGGTCACGCGGCCAAGGATATTGACCACGCCCTTCGAAACTCCCTCTTTGGTGCTGAAAGTGATGTCCTTGTTCTTGATCTGCAGCGTGAGCGGGACCAAAACGGTGTCATCGGTCACTTTCACGTAATCGGTGCGGACATCGAAGGGAAAGACCGGCCCGTTCAGGACTTTATGCTCGGTGATGAAGGATTCAAGATCCTTGAACTTGACCTGCGGCGCCGCCTGCAGCTTCGCATATTGCTCGAGGCGGTCAAACTCCTTCGTCGCATTCGAGCCCGATAGGGGCCCGGCGCCGAGGCTTTCCAATCCGCCGTTGAAACGGTCCGCCTTCTTGGCCTGTCCCATCTCTTCAAACATCGTTAGGCCTGCGCCCGGCACGTGCAACAGCGCATCCTTCTCGGAACGGTCGAGCGTCATGTGATAGTCCCCGCACTGGCAGGTATCTACGAACTCGATGTCAATGTTGTCGCCGATGCCCTCGATATAACGGTAATGCCAAATCTCAAACGGGAAGGTGGACGTCTCGCCGCCACCCTCTTCCATGGGCCGTTCATAGGTACCGCCGGCGGGGTGGTCATCGGTGCTATCCGGCTTGCCATAGGCAATGTAGATGTGACCACGGTCCGTCTTCCAGCCCGGCTTGCCCGCGGCATAGTGCTCGTTCGCGTAAGCGATGCGGCGGTAGTGCTCTTCTTTAAATTCGTTCTCGGGCGAATCGGGGTTAGGATTGCGGCGCAGCCAGAAATTTTCGATGAACGCCTCACGCTCCTCGTCATTCGACAGGCTCTTGAACGCCTTCATCTCCTGGTCGGTGATGATCCAGCGCACGTCCTCGTCCAGCCACTTCTTATAGGGGCCCTTCAACTCCTGCTTCAGTTCCTTCTGCTGCTTGAACTTGTCCTTATCGCTGAGCGGACGGTCCAGCGGGTCCTGAGCCGGCTGTTGGACATTGGCGCTTCCATCCGACGGTGCCGACTGCTGGCCATGCAGTGAGGGAAGGAAGACGATGGATGTTGCCAAGGCAAGGACGCAAAGGATGCGATGATGAACCGAATACATATGGTTCCTGTGACTCCTAATCAGTGCGATTATTCTATGTGTCTGTGTGGGGCGAGGACAACAACAGAGCAGAAAAAGTCACCCCTCGGACCTGCAATTGGACAATTACCAATGAGTACGAACTTGGTATCATTGGGGCGCACTTCCCCGGCTGAACCGGGCACGCCGGCAAGGCTGTGCTGCGACTTCCGCGCTTCCCGTCTTCAGGGAACTGTTCGCAAGCTGGTGTCGTATCCTTACATACTTCTTTAGACTTTGTCCGAAATGACGAGGAATGGGTCACTTACAGATGAAACGCAAACGCCTCCTGTGGTTCGGATTGGCTGCCGTCGTTGTGTTGCTCGTGGTGGTTGGAATCGTCGTCGCGCGGGCGCAATCGGGTTACGTCAAAGTGGTGACCGGCAAGGCAGTTCGGGAAGACATCCTGTCCCAGATAAGCGGTACCGGACAGATCAAACCGAAGGTCTATGCCAATGTCGGCGCTGAAACGATCGGCCGCATCACCCACCTCTATGTAAAAGAGGGTGATCATGTGAAGAGCGGGCAAGTTCTTGCGACCATGGAGAATGTACAGCCGGCGGCAGACGTCGCGACGCAGGAGGCTACCATTCAGTCCTCGAAGACCGACATGAGTTCGTACGTTGCCGCGGAAAAGACGGCCGAGGCTAACCTGGTCAGCGCCAAGGCGACCCTCGAGCAGAAAGATCTCGACTGGAAACGCGGGCAGTCGCTCTACGAGAACAACCTGATTCCCAAATCGGACTACGACACGCGAAAGGCCGCCTATGACGTGGCCGCGGCGGCGGTGGCGCAGAACCAGGCTGCCATCGTGCAGGCGAAGGCGCAGACACAGTCTGCTTCCGGACGCATCGATCAGGCCACGGCAGCGCTGCGGCGCTTCAAGGATGTACTGAACCGCACCGTGGCGGTGGCGCCATTTGACGGCATCGTGACCAATCTTCCTGTGCGCGAGGGGGAGACCGTGGTCATCGGCATTCAGAATGCGGAGGGCAGCACGCTGATGACGATCGCGGACATGTCCATCGTGACTGCGGACGTGAAGGTCGATGAGACCGATATCGTGAACGTGAAAGATGGCCAGACTGCGGAAATCACGGTGGACGCGCTGCCCGGCAAGATCTTCAAAGGGCACGTGACTACCGTTGGCGATCAGGCGATCCTGCGCTCCACTGGCGTCGCGACCAGCCAGAGCACGACCGGCACTGAGGAAGCAAAGGACTTCAAAGTCGTGGTGACGCTGGATAATCCAAGCGATGAGTTGCGCCCGGGTCTCTCTGCCACTGCCAAGATCCTGACTGCAAAGAAGACGGACGTGCTCTCGATACCAATTCAGGCTCTCACCATGCGCAGGCCGGGTGAAACCGTGGATAGTACCAAGGACAAGAAGGCGGCGGACGTCGCGGCTCTGAGCAAGGAACCGCAGGTTCAGGGCGTCTTCGTTCTGAGGCATGAAGGCAGAAAACTGAAGGCCGCCTTCGTCCCCGTGGACACAGGCATCACCGGCACTACTGACATTGAGGTCACCAGTGGACTGAAGGCGGGTGACGAGATCGTGACTGGTTCATACAAGACACTGCGCGAACTCAAGAGTGGCGCACTGGTAAAGCCTCTGGACGCCAACGCTGCAGCCGCTGGCGCGTCCACTACATAGCGCAGGTTCGCGAGGATGCAAGTGCAATCAAGAAGGAGCCCCAGATGGCGGCTGAAACGATGACGGCTACGGAGACGACGAACACGACGCAAGTGCCCCGGGGCGACGTTATCGTTGTCGAGGATCTGTGGAAGACGTATGACATGGGTTCCGAACAGGTGCATGCACTGCGCGGCGTCAGCCTGCGCATCCAGCACAACGAATACGTCGCCATCATGGGTCCATCCGGCTCCGGCAAATCGACCCTCATGAACCTGATCGGCTGCCTGGACTCGCCGACCAAGGGCACCTACACATTGAATGGACATCGCGTCAGCGACCTGAACGACGACGAACTGGCGCGCATCCGCAACCGCGAGATCGGGTTCGTCTTTCAGACCTTCAACCTACTCGCTCGCGCCAGCGCGCTGCACAATGTGGAGCTGCCGCTGATCTACAACGGCACGCCCTCCGAGGAGCGCATTGAGCGCGCGAAAGCCGCCCTGCGCGCGGTGAACCTCGAAGAGCGCATGAACCATAAGCCGAACGAGCTTTCCGGCGGTCAGCGGCAGCGCGTTGCCATTGCGCGCGCGCTCATCAACCGGCCTTCGATCATCCTGGCCGACGAGCCGACCGGCAACCTGGACTCGAAGACCGGCGATGAGATCATGGCGCTGTTCGACGAGCTGCATGCGCGCGGCAACACCATTGTGGTGGTGACGCACGAGCCGGATATTGCCGAGTTTGCGCATCGCGTGGTGCACATCCGCGACGGTGTCATTGCGTCCGACGAGCCGTCGGCGCGGGCCCGCAATCCACTTAGCCAGCCCCACACCAAGACCTAGCGTCACAAGCTCGCCCATCGTATGGGGCGGCATCCTCCGGACGTCGATCGGCCATCGCAGCGTATTGTTGATTCACAATCACTCGAGGACCCTGCCTCCATGCTCCTGATCTCCTGCCTGCTCGCAGCCGCAGTCGCTGTGCCGCAGACGCTGCCGTCGCAGCAGCCACCTCCTTCTGCATCGTCTTCCACGGTTTCCCAGCGCGAGAAAGCCCTCAACGCCGTCTTCTCCGACTACTGGGAGCAGCAGCTCAAGAATTCGCCGGAGTTCGCCTCCACCCTGGGCGACAAGCGCTATGACGACCAACTGAGTGACTACTCGGTTGCCGGTTATAACGCCCAGTTGCAGCACGACCGGGTCTTTCTCGACCGGCTGGGCGCGATTGACACGGATGGGCTTCCGGCCCAGGAGCAGTTAAGCAAAGACGTCCTGGTGCGCAACTTGGTCGACGAACAGGAAGAGGCACGCTTCAAGCCATGGGAGATGCCGGTCACCCAGCTCGGTGGTCTGGATCTGGATCTCCCGCAATTGGTGCCGCAATTGAGCTTCGACACCGCAGATGACTACGAGCACTACATCACCCGCCTCGGCAAGATCCCGGCTGCATTCGCGCAGATCACCGACAACATGATGACGGGCATCGACGACAATCGCCTGCCTCCCAGGTTCCTGCTGGAGAAGGCGCTCGTCCAGGTCAACACGCTCGCGCAGCAAAAGCCGGAAGACTCACCCTTTGCGCTTCCCCTCAAGAAGTTCCCTGCCTCGATCTCGCAAACACAGCAGGCGGAGATTCGCCAACAGATGCTGAAGGCGATCGCGACGCAGGTGCTGCAGGCGTACGCGCGTTTCGGGCGCTTCTTGTCGGCTCAGTACATCCCGCACGGGCGCACCGAGCCGGGCATCTGGTCGCTGCCCGACGGCGATGCGTACTACAAGTTCCTGGTGCGGCGGAGCACCACCACGGACCTGACACCGGAGCAGATCCACAAGATTGGCGAGGAGGAAGTGGCCAAGGATGAGGCAGCGATGCTGGTGATCGCGAAGAAGCTTGGCTTCGCAGATCTGGCAGCGCTGCACGCCTCGATTTCCGGCAATCCAAAGCTGCATCCAACCTCGCCAGAGGCGCTGATCGCGGTATACCGCGGCTACCTGGATGGCATGAAGCCGAAGCTTCCGCAGCTCTTCGGCCGGCTGCCGAAGGCGCCGCTCGAGGTGAAACAGGTGCCAGACTACATGGCTAAGGATCAGGCGACGGCCTATTACGAGCAGGGCACGCCGGATGGCAAACGGCCGGGGATCTTCTTCGTGAACACCTACAACTACTCACAGCGCTCGTTGCCAGACGTAGAGGCTATTGCCTACCACGAGGGCCTGCCCGGGCACCATCTGCAGATCTCCATCGCGCAGGAGCTGACTGGAATCCCTGAGTTCCGTAAGTACAACTACTACACCGCCTACTCGGAGGGTTGGGGTCTGTATGCCGAGCACCTGGGCAAAGACGTGGGACTTTACACCGATCCGTACAGCGATTACGGCCGGCTGGAGGGGGACGTCTGGCGCGCGATCCGGCTGGTAGTCGACACCGGTGTGCATTCGGAACACTGGAACCGGCAGCAGATGGTGGACTACTTCCACGCGCACTCATCCATCGACGAGACGGATGTGCAGGCGGAGGTGGATCGCTACATCGCGGATCCCGCACAGGCACTGGGCTACAAGATCGGCCAGCTCAAGTTCCTGGAGCTTCGGGCCAAGGCGCAGCAGGCGCTGGGTCCCAAGTTCGACATCCGCGGCTTTCACGATACCGTCCTCGATTCGGGTGCGTTGCCGCTGGACGTGGTGGAGCAGCGCGTGGATGCCTGGATTGCGTCGCAGCAGGGTGACAAGGCACAGCAATAAAGGCACAGTAGATAAATGACGGACTCAACGCAGTCGTCCTCGCAGACTAGTAGCACTCAACCTATAGACAAGCGCGTCGCCATGCTGGGCGCGGGCAAGATGGGCTCGATCCTGATCGAGGGGCTGCTCCGCAGCGGCCGTTTTCGGCCGGAGCAGATCGCGGCGACAGTGCAGCACGAGAACCGTGCGGCAAAGCTGGCGGAGCGGCTGAAGATCGCCGTCTCGACCGATAACGCCGCAGCAGCCAGCAAGGCAGACCTGATCTTCATCGGGGTGAAGCCGTTCACGGTGATCGACGTTATACGGCAGATCAAGCCGGTCCTGACGCCGGAGAAGCTGATCATCTCGTTTGCCGCTTCAGTAAAAACGAAGGCGATCGAGGATGCCACGGAGCTGCTGGGGATGCCGGTGGTGCGTGCCATGCCGAACACACCGGCGATGCTGGGCGCGGGCATGACGGCGCTGTCGGGCGGCCGCTTCGCGACGGTCCAGCATCTGCAACTGGCGGCGTCACTCTTTGAGAGCGTTGGCCGCACGGTGCAGGTGGATGAGAAGCACCTGGACGCGGTGACCGGGCTTTCCGGCTCCGGGCCGGCGTACATCTACATCATCCTCGAGGCGCTGGCCGAGGCCGGCGTCAAGGTCGGGTTGCCGCGCGATGCGGCGACGCTGCTGGCGGCGCAGACGACCTACGGGGCGGCGCGCATGGTGCTCGAAACGGGTGAGCATCCGGCGCTGCTGAAGGATGCGGTGACGACCCCGGCTGGGTGCACGGCGGATGGCCTGCTGGAACTCGAAGAGGGCGGCCTGCGTGTGACCCTGATCAAGGCGGTGATGCGGGCGACGGAGCGGGCGCGGCAACTGGCCGGCGGGTGAAGTGACTACCCACCCCCCTCCCGTCACCGGAGGGTGGCTTCTAACCTGTTTCTTTTGATCGAGTTAGGGCCTCTTCCCGAGGGCCAAAATCGTCATTGCAAAGAACTTACCAATAAAATCCTCTTTCTAAATGATTTAGGGGTTGAGATCTGCCCCGTTTCCGGTGCGCTTCCACGCTCCGGCCTGGAACTTATTCATTTCAAGATTGTTATGGGCAAAGTCTTTCTGGCAAAGGACTTACGGGATGGCGCAACACGCGTCGGCCAAATCGGCGCGTTCCGCTTTCATATCTACCTTGATTCAAGCATAGCAATTCGATTGGGGATAATTGGCAGGTTTGTGGGTAGTAGTGGAGTCGTGATCCCGAAACGGGCTGCGGATGCTGGTTATCAAGAAACAGCAGATCCCGTTCTTAGTTGACTGTCCAGACGCTTATCTATATGATCCATGTATGCCGAGGCCGAGGAGTGACGCGAAGAGAAGCGCGATCCTAGAGGCCGCGACGCGCGTCATCGTCACCGAGGGACTGAGCGCACCGACTGCAGGAATTGCTAAGGATGCCGGCGTTGCCAACGGCTCGCTTTTCACCTACTTCGAGACCAAGACCGATCTCTTCAATCAGCTGTATCTAGAACTGAAGAGTGAAATGGCGGCGACCGCCTTGAAGAACTTGCCTGTAGATGAGGAGCTTCGCAAGCAATTCTTCCAGGTCTGGCAGAACTGGACAAACTGGGCAGTCTCCTTTCCTGAAAAGCGACAAGCGCTGGCCCAATTGTCTGTTTCGGCTGAGATCACCGCAGAAAACCGCGCGGCCGGACACAAGATGATGGCAAACCTCGCTGAACTGGTGGAACGCAGTCGTGCAAATGGACCCATGCGCAACACACCACTCGGGTTTGTACTGGCGCTCATGAATTCGGTGGCAGAGGCCACTATGGATTACATGACCCACGATCCGGCAAACGCCAACAAGCACTGCAAGGCGGGATTCGATGCCCTGTGGCGGATGGTGGAATAATCTGAAGGAGTATAGATGACTGACCAGACACGCATTATAAGCGGAGCGGGAATGGCGAACCATCCTTCGACGAACCATCCAGCGGAACGCAAAGCGTACATCATTACTGGACCAACCTCAGGATTTGGCCTTGCGACCTCGTTTGAAGTGGCTAAGCACGGCACGGTTATCCTGGTCGGGCGCGACCGCAAGAAACTTGATGCTTTGCAGAAGGATATCCAGCGAAAAGGCGGGGACGCAGTCTCGGTGGCGTGCGACTTATCGGATGTTGCAAATGTTCGACGTGCAGCCACCGAGATCCTTGGTCTGAATCTTTCACTTGCAGGTCTCGTCAATAATGCGGGCATCATGCAGACGCGGCCCACGAAGAGTGCTCAGGGCTGGGATATGTCATATGCCACGAATCACCTTGGGCCGTTTGTGCTGACCGAAGCTCTCCTGCCGCATCTTCCCGATGGAGCAAGTGTGGTTTTCATCGTTTCCGGCGTCGAGGACCCAGAACGGAAACCCGCCAAAGTCGCTGGGTTTCGCGGAGGCCGCTACATCTCCGCGGAGGCGAGCGCGCGTGGCGAGTGGAAGCCCGGAGGCGCTAAGAATCGAGGATTTGATGCATATGCAACGTCGAAGCAGTGTGCCCTGGCCACGGCTCTGGTGTTCGCCCGCGAGATACCTCGCTTGCATTTCAACGCGGTGGAACCCGGCTTCAGTCCTGGTACCGGTCTTGGGCGAGATGCCAATGCCTTGTTGCGCTCTCTGGCGAAGTACATGCTCTCGCCGCTTGCACCTTACATCAAGTATTGGAGCACCCCGCAGCTCACCGCACCTGTGATCACCAGCGTGCTGCTGAATCAAGACGGCAAGACTGGCATTTACTACGATGAGAGAGGCCAGCCTATGCAAGCTTCCACACTTGTTCGAGATCCCCGGTTCACGGCATGCGTCGTCACAGAGACGCGAGCTTTCCTAGCCGCACACTCGGAATAGCACCGATCCGTCAAGAAGATTGACCGCGATACGTCCTAACAGTTTGTCAAAACCATCGCAATCATTCACCGCGCTTCACTCCACGCGGATGAGGTTATGCGGCTGATCGAAGGCGCTCGTATGAGACAACTCGCGTGAGCCCAGGTGTGCATCCTACAGACGCAGGGATGAATTGAAGGAAGGCCCGATATGGCGGCCTAGCGCAAGTGACCTGCGTAGCGAGCCCTTACGGTTGTTTCATTGCGCCCGGATGAGGGGCAAACCGGAAAACGGCGATTCAAGGTGACCCACTACTCTCTGGTCCCTGCGCTATCGGGGCGATCCCCTGTAGCATTCCGTCGATCTTCCACGGGACGTGATTGGAGCGAATGCCGAAACTGCTTTTCAGACAAGCTGTCAGTGCCGCGGACCTGGAGCAGATCCACGCGCTCAACCACCGTGTGTTTGCCGAGGAGATCGCACAGCACGGGAGGCATCCTTCGGGATTGCTGGTGGACCGCTTCCATGAGCAGAACCGCTACTTCGTCGCGATTCGCGAGGATGTGGTGATCGGGATGATCTCGGCGCACCCGGGCCCGGAGTTCTCCGTGCAGCGGCGGCTGCCGGATGCATCGCTGCTGGAGAGTCTGCCCTGCCCGATCGAGGTGCGGCTGCTGGCGATCGAGCCGAAGGAACGGAACCGGACAGTGCTGGCGGGATTGCTGTGGCAGGCCTACGATTACGCCCTGTCCGGCGGCTATTCACACCTGCTGATCTCTGCAATTTCCACCCGCCAGGCGATGTACCAGAAGATGGGCTTTCACGCGCTTGGCCCCGCGGTGCCGGAGGGCGAGGCTAGCTTTGTCCCCATGCTGATGACGCTCGATGAGCATCGGCGCGCGGAGGGAGACCGGGTTGGGCTGCACGAGCGCCACTGGCATCGGGCTGTCCTGCCGCGTGAGGCGGTGAGCCTGCTGCCCGGACCGGTTGCGATCCATCCACGCGTCGCAGCGGCCTTCGCCAGCGCGCCGGTATCCCACCGCTCCCCCGCCTTTGTCGAAACCTTCGAAAGAGTGCGGGAGCAACTGAGGGCGTTTGCGGCGGGGATGGATGTGGTGCTTTTCCCGGGAGCGGGCACGCTGGCGAACGATGCCGTGGCTGCGAACCTGAAGGCGATCTTTGGCGATGCCGAGGGCGTGGTGCTGGCGAACGGCGAGTTTGGCGAGCGCCTGGTGAGGCAGGCGCGGGCTGCGGGGCTGCGTTGCAAGCCTCTCGCGTTCCCGTACGGCAGGCCGTGGGAGTTCGGATCCGTGGGGGCTGCGCTGGATGGCGGAGCGAAATGGGTCTGGGGCGTGCACCTGGAGACGAGCACCGGCGTGTTGAACGATGCGGCGAGCTTGCAGCGTGTCGCGGGACGGGCCGGATGCGCGGTGGCGCTGGACTGTGTGAGCAGCATTGGAGCGACGCCGATCCCCGTCGATGGAGACCATCTGCTGCTGGCGAGCGGCGTCTCCGGCAAATCCTTTGGCGCGTATGCGGGGCTGGCGATGGTGTACATGAGCGACGCCTGCCGCGGGCTGCTGAAGGACAAGGTACTGTGTCCATCGTTCGATTTGTTGCGTATGCGGGAGACGCGCGGTCCGGTATCGACGATTTCGTCGCCATCGCTGTTTGCGCTGGCCCATGCGCTGGACGACAGCTATGGAAGCGCACCGGCAATGACGCGCCGGTTTGCAGAGTATCGCCGCCTGGGCGAGCGGGTGCGTGCGGAGCTGCGTGCGGCCGGGTTGCAGTTGCTGGCGGCAGAGGTCGTTGCCGCGCCGAATATCACGACCTTCGATCTGCCCTATGCGAGCTTTCCAGAAGAGTGTGCGCGTGCCGGTTACTTGATTGCACATGAATCTCCATACCTGCAGACGAGAGGCTGGGGACAGATCGCGACGATGGGCGACATCCGCCAGGAGACGCTAACGCGCTTTTTCGCGGCGGTACGGGCGCTGGTGAGCGGGCAGGAGACGCCCGGCGTTCCGGCCGCGGTTCATGTGCATTGAACTGACTACTCGCTGCGAAGCGCCTTTGCGGGATCGAGGCGGGCGGCGCGCTGTGCGGGAACAGCACTGGCAGCGAGCGACACCACGATCAGACAGAGAATAGCGGCGATATAGCTGGTGGCGTCAAAGGGCTTTACCTGATAGAGCGATGAGGCGAGCGTGCGGCTGATAAGGATAGCGAGCGGCGCTCCGAAGAGGATGCCGACAAGGGTGAGCCAAAGGGTGCCGCGCAGAATCATCCACACGACCTGAGTGCGCTGTGCGCCGAGTGCCATACGAACGCCGATCTCTGCCGTGCGGCGGCTGACGCGGTACGCAAGTGTTCCGTAGATGCCGGTGGCAACGAGCAGGATGGCGAGCAGGCCAAAGCACTCCGCGAGACGCGCAAAGAGAATCTGCTGCGAGATGGATTGGTCAAACTGCACCTGCTGGAGCATGGGCTTGAGCAGAGGAAGATCGGGATCGATCTGGCGCACGGCGTTCTGCGCGGCGGGAAGGATGGCGAGCGGATCTCCGGCGACGCGCATCTCCACGTGCATTTCACCCGGGCCGCCGCTCTGCGTGAAGGGCAACCAGAGCATGGGTCTCGTGTTCTCCGTGACGCCGGTGTACTTGTGATCCTTCACGACGCCGACGATCTGCGCATTCACTCCCCAGAAGATGAGGGAATGACCAACGGCAGACTGTCCCGGCAGAAATCGCTTAGCAAAGGTGGAGTTGACGATGGCGGCTTTTGGCGCGCGGGCAGTGTCTGCATCGGTGAAATCGCGGCCGGCAAGGATAGGAACACCGAGGGTGTGGAAGTAGTCCGAGCCGATGGCGTTCTCGCGAACCATGCCTTGCTCACCGTCCGAGTTGGGTGGTTTATGTCCATCGATCTGGGGGGCGCCGTTGTTGTTGGACCAGCCGGAGCCGGGACGGTTCTCTGCGAGACTGACGGATTCGACACCGGGCAGCGCACGCAGACGCGAGAGAAGAAGTTGATAGAAGGCGATGCCCTCGTCGGCGGTGTGGGTTTGCTGCGGACGGATACCGAAGACGACAAGACCGCCGGGATGGAAGCCTAGCGGGGTGTTCTCGAGATTGCGCAGGGTACGGACGAGCAGGCCGGCGCCGACGAGGAGCGAGAGGCAGAAGGCCATCTGGAGCGCGATGACGATGCGGGCGCTGCGCGAGCCGCCGACGCTTTGATTCGTAACCGCCGATGCACTTTTCAGGACGAGCCCGGTGCCACCGGCAAGCGAAGTGCGGAGGGGCGCCAGACCGAAGAGCAGCGCGGCGAGGACCAGAATGGCGAGGGTGACGGAGAGCGCGGTGGCGTCGGGCGAAAGGCTGGAGTCGATTTGCGCCCAGGCGGCGAGCGCACGCGTACCGGCGCAGGCGATGAGCCACGCGAGTCCGCCGCCGAGCGCGACGAGCAGCGCAGACTCCGTAAGCAATTGGCGAAAGAGCTGGGTGCGTCCGGCGCCGAGCGAGAGGCGGACGCTAAATTCGCGCTGACGGTTCGCGTTGCGCGCAATCAGCAGCATGACGACGTTGCTGAGCGCGATAAGCAGGACGAGGGCGACCATGGCCATCATCATCTTGAGCGGCGTGCCGTACTGCTCTGCGTAACCGGGGAAGGCTTTGCCGGGACCGAGGGTGAGGACAGGCGGTTTCTGGCCAGGGTGCGGACGACCAAGGCCGATGAAGGCTGCCTGCGCCAGGACCGTTTGCGTCTGGGCGAGCGCCTGCTTCTGCGAGATGCCGGGGGCGAGACGCGCGAGGAGCCTGAGGCACCACCAGGCGGGCTGCGCGAGATATGTCTTGCCGTCGGCGGCCGGGTTGCCCCAGGCATTCAGTTCGGCGCGGGACTGGAGCGGGATCCAGAAGTCGACGCGACGTCGCCGGGCTCGGTGCCTTCGAAACCCTGGGCGCTGATGCCGACGATAGTGAGCGGAACACCTTTGACGAAGAGTGTTTGGCCGAGGACGCCGGGCGCGCGAGAGAAGCGACGGGTCCAGTAGTTGTAGCTGAGCACGGCGATAGGGGCGTGTTGCGCTTCGTCGTTGCTGGTAAAGCCGCGGCCGCGCGCCATGCGGACGCCGAGGCCAGAGAAGAAGTTGCCGCTGACCATGTCGCCTTCGGCGACCTCGGGAGCTGCATCGATACGGACCGCGGCTTTGCCGTCGAAGCTAAGCGGAACATAAGCCATGACTTCTGAAAGCGCGTGATCCTGATGACGAAGAGCGTCGTAAACCGGCCAGGAGAAGGAAGAATCTGAGTTGCCGGTGTTGTTGGCGCCGTCGGGCTGGCCGTCGATGTAGAGATAGACCACACGCCCGGGGTCGGCTACCGGGAGCGACTTGAGCAGCACGGCGTTCATGACGCTGAAGACGGCAGTGTTGGCGCCGATACCGAGCGCCATGATGAGGATGACGGTGATCGCAAAGCCCGGTGCGTGCGCGAGCGAGCGGAGGGCGTATTTGAGATCGCGCAGGATGCCTTCGAGAACGGCGAGACTGTTCTGATACCAGAGGTCTTCGTGCACGCGGCGCACGGAGCCTAACTTGATGCGCGCGAAGCGATCGGCTTCTTCGGGCGTTAGGCCGCGGGCGATGTACTCTGCGCGCTCTTCGTTGAGGTGTGCGACGATCTCGCGGGTGAGGTCGAAATCACTGCGGCGGCGGCGGAAGAAGCGAAACATGCGCATGATGTGTCTCCTTACTCTGCACGCAGGGCTTGTGCGGGATCGAGTTGGCTGGCGCGCCATGCCGGGATGATGCAGGCAAACGCGGCGGTGATGGCGAGGACGACGGCGACGGTGGAGAAGACGCTCCAGTCGAAGGGGCTCATGCCGTAGAGCATCTCGCGAAGAAGCTGGACGACGGCTGCGCCTCCGCCGAGGCCGAGGATAAGGCCGATGAGGACGGGCGCGAGGCCGTCGGCGAGGGTGAGGCGCATGACTTCCGCGCGCTGCGCGCCGAGCGCGATGCGGATGCCGAGCTCTCCGGTGCGCTGCGTGACGAGGTAGGAGAGGACGCCATAGAGGCCGACTGCGGCGAGCACCAGCGCGATGATGGCGAACGCGAGGACGAGGATGGAGTTGAACTGATCCTGCACAGTAGCGACGCCGATGTTCTGCTGCATCGTGAGGACCTTGGCTACTGGGAGATCGGGGTCGAGCTGGCCGAAGATTTTCTGGATGGGGAGGGCGAGCGATTGGACATCGACACCGGAGTTGCCGCGCACGGCGAGGCCAACACCGCCGTAGTGACCCTCGAACAATGGCAGGTAGACGGTGGGCCGCATGGGTTGTGAGATCATCCAGCGCGTGTCGCCGACGACGCCGACGATTTCGTAGTTTGCGCCGAGGTCACCACCGCCGAGGTGGCGGCCAATGGGGTCCTCGCCGGGGAAGAATTGCTTCGCAGTGGATTGGCTGATGATGGCGACCTTGCCGTGATCGAGGCGCTCGTCGTTACGGAAGTAGCGGCCGCGGATGAGCGGGATCTGCAGCGCGGCAAAGTAGCCGGGGTCGGCCCCGCGATGCATGAGATCGATTCCCTTCCCTTTCGGCAGCGGCGGGTGTTCAGGAATGTCGATGAGAATGTCGCCGCCCCATCCTTCCCCGGGCAGAGCGCTGGAGATGCCGGCCGCGGCGACGCCAGGAAGCGCGCGAACGCGAGCGAGAAGCTGTTCGAAGAAGGCGATGTTCTGCTCGGGCTTTTCATAGTGCGCGTCGGGAAGGCTGAGTTGCATGGTGAGGACGTTGTCGACGGCGGAGCCGAGGTCGCGGGTGCGGAGCTGCTGATAGCTCTTGAGCAGGAGACCGGCACCGAGCAGGAGCACGACGGTGAGCGAGACCTCCGCGGTGAGAAGAGCTTTGCGCAGATGGGCGCGGCTGCGACCTCCAGAGTGCGAGCGTGAGGAGTTTTGCAAGGTTTCGAGAAGCTGGCCGACATGCAGGCTGAATGAAGGAGTGATTCCGGCGGCGAGACCAGTGATGGTGGAGATGGCGATGACAAAGGCGAGGGCCCACCAGTCGAGGTGAATCTCCTGTGCGCGGGCGATGTCTATCTTCGAGTGCTGGAGCCAGGCGAGCGCGGCACAGCAGAAGAGCAGGCCGAGCGCGCCTCCGACGATGGAGAGGACTAAGGATTCCGTGAGGTGCTCGCGGATAAGACGCCAGCGGGTGCCACCGAGCGCGGCGCGGATGGCGAGGTCCTTCTGCCGAGCGGCGGAGCGTGCGACGAGGAGATTCGCGACATTGAGGCAGGCAATGAGGAGCACGCAGAACGTGGCAGCGAGCAGTGCATAGAGGGGCGTCTTGTAGTCCTCGACGGTGGAGTCGAGCAGCGAGCGGCCGATAGCGCGGTTGTGAACGGAAGGATCAGGATGCGCGAGCTTGATGCGATGCTCGACGGTGTCAATCTCGCTGACGAGGCCGGCGAGCGTGGCGCCCGGTGCGAGTCGGGCGGTGACGTAAAAGTTGTGATCGCCGTAGGCACTCATGAGATCGGCAGGCGCGTCATGACCGGCGGGCGTCCAGAGCTGGTCTTTGGCCCAGGGATAGTCGAAGGATGACGGCATTACGCCAATGATCGTGTGAGGTTTGGCATCGAGATAGATCGTCTTGCCGACGATGGCGGGATCAGCGGCGAAGCGACGCTTCCAGAAGGAATTGGAGAGGATGGCGGTGGCGGCCGCGGAGGGCTGATCGTCAGAGGCGAGGAAGTCGCGGCCGAGGGCGGGCTGAGTGCCGAGGACGCGGAAGAGATTCCACGAGATCCACGCGGCGGTAATGGATTCCGGCAACTGACCGCCGCTGGCGGAGACGTTGTAGCCCTGCCAAGGGGAGACGAGGGCCATCTGGGCGGTGTTCTGTGTGGCGCGTTGCCACTCTTTAAAGACGCCGACGGCAACAGGCATCCAGGGCGAGGGGTTGTCGCTGATGGTTTCGCTTTCGTAGAGAGAGACGAGGCGCGAGGAGTGCGGATATGGCAGCGGATTGAGCAGGACGGAGCGGACGACGGTGAAGAGCGCGGCCGTGGCGCCGATGCCGAGCGCCATGACGAGGATCGCGGTGAGGGTAAAGCCGGGCGTACGGGCGAGGGTGCGGACCGTGTAGCGGAGATCGCGCGTCAGATTTTCAAAAGGCGCGACGCTGTTCTGCTGCCAGAGATCTTCGTGCACGCGACGCGCGGAGCCGAACTTGATGCGGGCGCGGCGGTCGGCTTCTTCCGGCGTCATGCCGCGGGCAATGTTTTCGGCGCGCTCCTCGTTGAAGTGCGCGGCAATCTCGTTGGCGAGGTCTCGGTCGCTGCTGCGGCGATGGAAGGGACGAAACCAACTCATGTGGGTATCTCCATTACTCTGCGCGAAGGGCTTTTGCAGGATCGAGGCGTGTGGCTCGCAAGGCGGGAATGATGCAGGCGCACGCGGCAGTGAGAGCGAGGACGACGACAACGGTGGAGAAGACGGACCAGTCAAAGGGGCTCATGCCGTAGAGCATGGCGCGGAGCAGTTGGACGGTTGCTGCACCACCGGCGAGTCCGAGTAGAAGGCCGGCGACGACGGGTGTGAGGCCATCGGCGAGGGTGAGGCGCATGACCTGAGTGCGTTGTGCGCCGAGCGCGATGCGGATGCCGAGTTCTCCGGTGCGCTGCGTGACGAGATAGGAGAGCACGCCGTAGAGACCCACAGCGGCGAGCACCAGCGCAATGATGGCGAAGGCGAGGGTGACAAGGGAGTTGAATCGATCCTGCAGGGTTTCGACGCCGATGTTCTGGTCCATGGTCAGGACATCCGATACGGGAAGATCGGGATCGAGCTGACGGAAGATTTTCTGGATGGGGAGAGCGAGCGATTCGACATCGACATCGCTGCGACCGCGTATGGCGAGCACGCCGGAGTTTTCGCCATTGAGTAATGGCAGGTAGAAGGTTGGCATTGGCGGCTGGGAGGCCAGCCAGCGAGTTTTCCCAACGACCCCGACGATCTCGTAGGATTTTTTGTCATTGTCTTCGATGAGTCTGAGATGGCGCCCGAGGGGATCTTCACCGGGGAAGTATTGCTCCGCAACCGACTGATCGATGATCACGACTTGAGTGCGATCAAGGCGCTCATCTTCGCGGAAATAGCGGCCGCGCAAAAGCGGTATCCGCATCGCGGCGAAATAGCCGGGATCGACGGAACGCCGCAATGTATCGAGGCCGTGTCCCTTGGGAAGCGGCGGATGCTCCGTGATCGAGATGTTGTTGTCGCCATTCCAGCCGGATCCGGGCAGCGTGGTGGAGAGTCCAGCGGCGGCAACACCGGGCAGCGCACGCACATGTGTGAGGAGCTGCTCGAAGAAGGCGACCTGCTGGACAGGCTCTTTGTAGCGTGCATCCGGCAGACCGAAACTCATGGTGAGGACGTTGTCGATCGCAGAGCCGAGGTCACGGGTGCGGAGCTGCTGGTAGCTCTTGAGCAGAAGGCCGGCGCCGAGAAGCAGCACGACAGTGAGCGAGACTTCCGTGGTGAGCAGGGCTTTGCGGAGGCGGGCGCGGCTGCGGCCTCCGGAATGAGAACGCGAGGAGCTTTGCAGAGTTTCCAGAAGCTGGCCGGTGTGCAGGCTGAATGACGGAACGAGGCCGGCGACGAGACCGGTAATGGTGGAGATAGCGATGACGAAGGCGAGGGCCCACCAGTCGAGGTGGATCTCCTGCATGCGGGCGATTTCGATCTGCGAGTGCTGAAGCCATCGAGCGCTGCTCCGGCGAAAAGCAGTCCGAGTGCTCCGCCGGCGAGAGACAGGATCAGAGATTCGGTGAGGTGCTCACGGATAAGACGCCAGCGGCTGCCGCCAAGTGCAGCGCGAATGACGAGGTCCTTTTGTCGAGCGGCAGAGCGGGCAACGAGAAGGTTGGCCACGTTCAGACAGGCGATGAGCAACAGGCAGAGCGTCGCCGCGAGCAGAGCGTAGAGCGGCGTCTTGAAGTCCTCGACTGTGGCATCCAGCAATGTATGGCCACTCACGATACTTCCGACCGAAGGAGCGGGATGATTCAGCTTGATCTGCTTTTGCACGATATCCAGCTTGCTAAGGAGGCTGGAGAGTGTAGTGCCGGGCCGGAGACGCGCGACGGCCCAGAACGGGTGGTCCTCAAATGTGGTCATCAGCGCGTGGGAACCTTCGTGGCCCGCAGGAGTCCAGAGCTGAGTCTTGGGATCAGGAAATGCAAAGGACGGCGGCATCACGCCAAGGACGGTGTAGGGTTTGGCATCGAGCAAGATCGTCTTGCCGATGATGGCTGGATCGGAGCCAAAACGGCGCTTCCAAAATGCGTTCGAGAGGATGACGGTGGCCGCCGCAGAGGGTTGATCGTCAGAGGCGAGGAAGTCGCGGCCGAGCGCGGGCACGACGCCGAGGACGCGGAAGAAGTTCCAGGAGACCCACCCAGCGTGAACGGACTCCGGCAACTGAGCGCCGCGGGCCGACACGTCGTAGGACTTCCACGGACCAATGAGCGCCATATCCGCGCTGTTGTGCGCTTCCCGCTGCCATTCCGTAAAACTGCCGGCGCTCACTGGTATGTAGTTGTACTGCTCACCCCTATCTCCGAACCCTTCATAGAGCTCGACCAGACGCGAGGAGTGAGAGTACGGCAGCGGATTGAGCAGGACAAAGCGGACGACGGTGAAGAGCGCGGTGGTGGCGCCGATGCCGAGCGCCATGACGAGGATGGCGGTGAGGGTGAAGCCGGGAGTGCGGGCGAGGGTGCGGACGGTGTAGCGGAGATCGCGCGTGAGGTTCTCAAAGGGCGCGACGCTGTTCTGCTGCCAGAGATCTTCGTGCACGCGGCGTTCGGAACCGAACTTGATACGCGCGCGGCGGTCGGCTTCTTCCGGCGTCATGCCGCGGGCAATGTTTTCGGCAGCGCTCCTCGTTGAAGTGCGCGGCAATCTCGCGGTCGAGGTCGCGGTCGCTGCGGCGGCGGTGGAAGAAGCGGCGCCAATTCGATGAGAGCCAGCTCATTCAACACCTTCCTCAGTTACGTTATCGACGGTCTTTTCACCCATGACGAGCGCGATGGCGCGGGCCATCTGACGCCAGCGGCTGGCCTCGAGCGTGAGACGGCGCCGACCGGCGGCGGTGAGGCGGTAGTACTTGGCCTTGCGGTTGTTTTCACTCGCGCCCCAGTAGGAGGAGAGCCAGCCGCGATCTTCCAGACGATGGAGCGCGGGATAGAGCGAGCCCTGCTCGACTTCGAGGACGTCCTCGGAGGTGCGCTCGATGACCTTGGCGATGGTGTGGCCATGCGCGTCGCCGGTAGAAAGCGTGCGCAGGATCATCATGTCGAGCGTGCCCTTGAGCATGTCGCTGGAGAGTTGTTCATTGCGGCCCATGCGGTGATCGTCCTCCCCTCGGAGTTCTATGGGAGGCCCAGTCTATACCACTCGGACTCCTAGGGGAAAGCATATGGATGCATTACGGCTCGTTCCGCGGATCGGTTCCCGGTCGCGCAATAATTTTTCGCTGGACTGGCTAAAGGCTGTTGACTTTCTCTCAATGTACATTGTATATGTACATTCAACAATGAAACGCGAGCCACAGTTGCGCATCGATCCCGACCTGCCGGTTCCCGTCTATCGCCAGGTCGTCGATGGCCTTCGCTCTCTGCTGGTGGAGCGCGCCCTGCAGCCGGGTGACGCGCTGCCCACCGTCCGCGAGCTGGGGATGGAGCTGGGGGTGCACTTCAACACCGTGGCTGAGGCGTACCGCCTGCTGGCGGCTGAGGGATGGCTCGATCTGCGGCGGCGGCGCGGAGCGATCGTTACCGAACGGGCGGCGCCTCGCCAGCAGCCACAGGCCGAGGAGCAGTTCAGTCGAAGTCTTCGCCAGCTGATTGCCCAGGTTCGCGCCGAGGGGCTTTCTGTACGTGCCATTACCAAGGAATTGGAACGTCTTACTCTGGAGCTCACCGTATGAACGTGCACCATATATCCATCGCGTTTTTTATCTATATTGCTGGCCTGAGTGGCGTCGCCGGCTTCTGCCTGTGGACCTCGCGGATCAATCAGTTCTTCTTCTTCGGGCGCACACTTCCGCGAGAGTTAGCCATGAGTCCGGCGGCAAAACAGATCACCCGGCGTTACATGCAGCAGATTCTCTTCAAATTCTGCGCGACGGTGGTGGTGTTTGCCGCTCTGCGCCTGATTGTCGGAATACCGCTGCTACCTTCATTCGTACTCGCCTGCATTCTGCAGATTGTCGGGTTCCATGTTGCCTTCGCTCGTGCGCATCGCGAGGCCGGTGTTGCCTTCGAGCAGCGAGGTGCGACGTCGAACGCCGAGCCAGAGACCGCATCCCGTGTGATTGCGGTTCCGTTGCTTACGTCCAAAGTGCCGGCCAGATCGCGGCTTTCCACCATCGTGCTGCCTCTCGTTGCCGTTGGCGTCGTGTGGTTGATCGTGATGGCGGTGGATCACGTCAGCTTTGCGTCGCTGGCGAATGCCGTGGATGCGAATGGCGGCGCAACGCTGATGGGCTTCGGCGTGGGCATGCTGTTTGCCGGCACGCTCTTTTCTCTGCTGGTGCGGTATTCCGCCCGCTACCGCACGCCGATGGCGCAATGCACACTGCGCACCATGTTCCTGCTGGAGTGGGCCGGAGTGCTTGCGATTGGGGCGAGCGCCCTTGCGGTGCCGATGCACTTCGCGATCACGCATACCATGACGCGCGCTGTGATCTTCCCCGCACTCGCGCTGGCGGTTGTGTATGCCGTCTACAGCCGAGGACGACTGAAACAGTTTGCGCCACCGCAGGTGGAGTTGAATGGCGATCAGTTCTGGCGCTGGGGGCTGTTCTATAACAACGCGGCCGATCCTGCTCTGTTCATTCAGGCGCGCACCGGGCCGGGCTACACGTTGAACTTCGGGAAGTCGCTGGCGTGGCCGATTGCTGCCGCGGTTTTCGGATACATCGTGTTAGTGGTGGTCATGGGCTTCCATCACTTCTGAGCCGGCCGGCCACGGCGGCTTAGAATCGATGTGGGAGTGCGTGTGGCGACGGGTGCAGTGCGAGCAGAGGTGACGAGCGGCAAAGGCGAAAGCGCTTCGGCGGCGTGTGGTTGCGGCGCTATGCATGGTTCGTGGTTGATTTACAGCGTGCTGGTGGTGCTGTGGGGCGTGGTGGTGCGCGCCACCGGATCGGGCAACGGCTGCGGCGATCACTGGCCGCTGTGCAACGGGCAGGTGATTCCGATTCATCCGCGGCTGGCGACGGTGATCGAGTACACGCACCGGATGATGAGCGGGCCTTCGGAGCTGCCGCTGATCATCCTGCTGCTGGTGTGGGTCTTTCGCGCGACGGTGAAACGGCATCTGGCGCGGAGTTTCGCGGTTGCGGGGCTGGTGCTGACGCTGACCGAGGGGCTGCTGGGCGCGCTGCTGGTGAAGCTGGGGCTGACGGCGATGAGCACGTCGCCGCTGCGGCCGCCGATGCTGGCGCTGCACCTTTCAAACACGCTGCTGCTGCTGGGCGCGCTGGCGCTGACGGCGCACTTTCTTGGACGCTCGACGGCGATGGTGCGCGGGGCGGTTCGATTTGAGCATCGAGTGCCGGCGATGATTGGATTGCTGGCGGCGATGGTGATTGGGATCACGGGATCGCTGGCGGCGCTGGGCGATACGCTCTTCCCTTCCACTTCGCTGCGCGATGCGTTTGCCGCGGATTTTTCTTCCTCCTCGGAATGGTTGATACGGCTGCGGATTCTGCATCCGGCGAGCGCGGTGGTGGCGGGGGCGTTCCTCCTGTGGCTGCTGTGGCGCGCGGTCTTTGCTGCGCGGGACGATGCGCATCGCAAGCTTGGGCTTTGGCTGGCGGGGCTGCTGGGATTTCAGTTTCTGCTGGGCGGACTCGATGTGCTGCTACGCGCGCCGGTGTGGATGCAGGTGCTGCACCTGGCGGGGGCGGATGCTTTCTGGTGCGTGCTGGTGGTGCTTACCTTTTCGGTGACGGTGATTCCGGCATCTGTGGCGCGTACCGCCTAACTACCCCCTCCCCCTCCCGTCCGGGAGGTTACCTCGTTAAGTTGTTGATGGGCGGTGGTTTAGACCGCCTCCCGAGGGCTAAATTCGTCTTCCCAAAAGACTTACGGCTAAATTCGTCCTGCTAAAGGACTTAGTCCTCTCTTTGGCGAGAAGAAAAGCAGATCCCTCCACTCCGCCGGTGGCTCCGGTCGGATGACACACATGTTTGGATACAGAAATAAAAAGCCCGCGAGATGATCGCGGGCGTTTCTTGTTCTCTCTATTTCCAGTGTAGCGAATCGGGTGGGGTGAAATGGCAGGTTTTTCGAGAATGTTCCGGTCTCGGTTTCATATTGGAACGGAGACGATTTGCACAGGTTGACGCGGGGGGGGGGTGAATACGTACTGTTCTCTGGCACATTTTTTCAATTCTCTGGGAAGGAGGTAGCCAGTGGATATTGTCGCTTTGATTGCTGCGATTGCTTCCATCTTTGGTGGTGGGACGGTCACGCCGGATACGAATCCGGTGATTCATGTCAACGGTAGTTGATCAAGGCTCAAACTGATCCCATCCCGGCGCAAGCCGGGATGGGGCCCAGCATTGAAATATTCAGAGTTTACGGCTTGCCGCTTTGAACGTGGATCTTTGGCTGGTCCCTCTTCTTGCTGTTGCTGGCAGTGTAGGTGTACGTGCCATCTGCCAGAGGGTTTTTTACTGTTGCGGAAGTGGTTCCAGGGCTGGTGGGCCCGGTTTTGGCCTATACCAGATAAGAAGACGCCGTAAGGAAGTTTCCGGTTCCAGTGATAGTGCAATCGCTGTCGGAGTAATTCTCCCACTCGAACGTGTCCCCAGGGGCAACTTTACCGCTCTCCTCCATCCCTTCCATGACTCTGACACCCATATGTCTCTCCTGAGAATCAAGGTTGATGTTGCGCTGACTGCATGAGCTGCTGGTAGCGCGGATTGCTGTGCAGGTTGTCGAGCGCCACCGCCTTTGCGACGACAGAAGGCGCATAGCCTGCTTGCAATGCCTTACCCAGCCACTCGAGTGCGGGCCCCGTTTGGTGCAGTTGGTTGTAGACAAGGGCTGCGTTGAACATCAGCTCCTTGTCGGTGTGGTTGATGGCGAGGGAACGGTTGAGAAGATCGATGGCTGCGACGTATCGCCAAGCATGGAGTGATAGCTGGCAAGGTCGCCGAGGATGGTCGGCGTCATTGGGTGACGCCTTGAAGCTGCGCATTCGGCAAGCGCAATGGCCTTCTGATAATCGTTCATCGCCTGTGCTACGCTCGCCGCCATAGTATTCTGCCGCGGCGAGAGAAGCCCAGACATCATAGGTGCCAGATTCGAGTTCAAGGGACTTGCGGAAGAGGATCGCGGCTTCGGCGAAACGGCGCTGGCGGAAGAGCGCTACTCCGGCATTGACGTAGGCATCCGCTGTGGGCCGGATGGCTATGGATTTTTCGAAGGCTGCGCTTGCCTCCTGATCTTTATTTTGAAAAAGGAGAGCAGCGCCGAGGTCGCTGTAGGAGCGGAAACTGCTGCGGATCTTTTTCTGTGGCTAGTCGGAAGTTTTCCTCCGCCTTCGCATAGTTCGCGTTACGAAAGTAGAAGCCGCCGAGCAGGTCGTAACCGCGCCAATAGTTTGGTCGAAGGGCGATGATTTGCTTGTAAGTGGCCTCTGCTTTCTCTGGCTGGTTGAGCTTCTCATAGGCCATCGCCAGGCCGATGGAGGCGAGCTCATTCGCTGGCTCCAATTGCAAGGCTTTCTGGAATTCGTCCGCTGCCTCGGTGTACTTGCCGGTGTCGCGGGCGAGCGTGCCGAGGCACATGTGACCTTCTGCTCCGGCGTTGCCTAACGCGACGGCGTCGTTCACAGGCCTTCCGGGCCTCGCTCAATGTCCTGCGGGTGATGGGTGAGTCGTAGTCGTCGATCCATGAGACGCCCAAGACCAGCCTTGGCGGCGCCGTAGTTGGGGTCGATTCGTAACGCCTCGTTGAACATGATCTGGGCGCTTTTGATGGTTTCCGGCGTGAAGGCTTCGAGGAGGTAGCCGCGGCCCTGGAGGAAGTACTGGTAGGCCTCGGGGAAGGTGGTGCCGTGGGCGGCGAGGGCGCGCTGCTCGTCGGTGCGGAGCGGGATGTTGAGGGCGGTGGCGGTGGCGGTGGCGAGCTGGTTCTCGATGGAGAACATGTCGCTGACGGGCGCGGTGACGGTGCCGATGGCGAGAGGTGCGCGGGTGCGTTGGGCTTGACCGGGGATTTGTCCGGCTGGCGAGACGGTGTAGGCCGCGTGGACGAGGTCGCCGTCGCGGGTGAGGGCGAGCGACAGGGCGGAGGTGGCGCCGACTTCTCGCGGCCGCGTCGGCGAGGCGTGGTCGACTTTCCTGTCCTCGAGCTGGCGGGCGGAGAGGACGGAGATGTCGTGGTTGACGCTGAGATCGGAGAGGCGCTGGGCGAGCGATTCGGCGAGGCCGCGGCCGAAGGTGGCGAGCTTGGTGTCCTTCGGATCGGCGACGGTGGGGGGCAGGACGGCGAGGGTGCCGGCGACGACGGCGGCGGGCGAGGATGCGGCCGCGGTGCGGATGGCGCGTGCAGGTGGTGAACGAAATAGGTCACCGAGGCGATGACGATTGCGAGCACGACGAGGGCGAAGGCGATAGCGGGTTTGCGAGAGCGCTGGGGTAGATGCTGCGGTCGCTGCGGGGGTGGCAGACACTGCGGAATGGGAGTGGATCTGATGCTTGTGATTCAGCTCCGGATGGTTCAAGTCCGCGTTGTTGCAAATCCGGATGGTTCAAATCAAAGACGATCTCGTGCGCGGTCTGATAGCGGTCGGCGGGGGACTTGGCGAGGGCGCGGGTGACGATGGCGGCGTCGGATGCGGAAACGGTGGCGGCGAGCGGGCGCGGCGGCTGGTGAAGTACCTGGCCGATCATCGCCGTCGGGGTGGGGGCGGCGAAGGGATGGTGGCCGCTGAGCATCTCGTAGAAGACGACGCCGAGGGCGAAGATGTCGGAGCGGCGGTCGGCGGGTTCGCCGTTGAGAACCTCGGGCGCCATGTACTGCGGGGTGCCGGCGAGCATGCCGGCGACGGTGAGCATGGTGGCGGTTTCGAGCAGGCCGGTCTCGTCGGTGGCCTGCTGGGCGAGGCCGAAGTCGAGCAGCTTGACCTGTCCGGCGTGCGTGCCGGAGTCGGTGAGCATGATGTTTTCCGGCTTGATGTCGCGGTGGAGGATGCCCTTGTCGTGCGCGGCGGCGAGGGCAGAGGCGGACTCGATGGCGATGCGGTGGAACTCGTCGAGCGAGATGGGCCGGGCGAGACGGGAGCGCAGGGTTTCGCCCTCGATGTACTCCATGACGAGATAGGCTTCGCCACCGTCGGTGAAGACGTCGTAGATGGCGGCGATGCCGGGGTGGTTGAGCGCGGAGGCGCGCTGGCCTTCATGCAGGAAGCGCTTGCGGTCGGCTTCGGTGGCGGTGCGCTGGGTGCGCTTGATGGCGACCAGGCGGCGAAGGGTGGTGTCGCGCGCACGGTAGACCTCGCCCATGCCGCCGGCGCCGAGGCGGGCGTCGATGTGGAAGCGGCCGGCGAGGACGCCGTCCACTCCGGGAAAGAGGCCGCCGCGAGGGCTCAGGTCAGGATCGAGCGGCGCGGGATCTGGCATTGCGCGGGTGTCTCCGATGGGGGACTCC
Source organism: uncultured Acidobacteriaceae bacterium (assembly GCA_963815025.1). Taxonomy (GTDB): domain Bacteria; phylum Acidobacteriota; class Terriglobia; order Terriglobales; family Acidobacteriaceae; genus KBS-83. The sequence continues at coordinate 2,542,085 of CAWFFD010000004.1, forward strand.
TATCGTAGGACGAGACCGCTGCTGCGACAAGTGCGAGCGGGCGCGGCTTTTTGACAGCGGCGTGGTTCGCTGGCTATGAGCGTCAGGGGTTACCCCGATGGTTGTTCGCGAGGAGACCCGATGACGCTGCGCTGAGCACTTCCCTGCTTGCTGGCGGCCGCGATGACGGATCTGCTGAAAGGCGGGAGTGTGTCGAGAGTGGATCCGGATGAGTACGGCGTGGCGGTGCTGGAGGATCATTGAGGCGTGACTTTGCTGCTTGCCCGGCAGTTCTCCGCTCCGCTATGCTTCCCGCGGTCTCCCTTCCCCACATCCCATCCTGAAAAGAGGCGTTATGCAACGCCGTTCCTTTCTCAAAGCTTTCGCTGCGGCAGCGCCTGCTGCCGGTCTGCAGGATTTTCTTGTCAGCCATGCGCGTGCGCAGGCTTCGGCATTGCCAGCTTCCGGTGCACTGCTTGTCGTCGGCGACGGTGAGGACCGCTCGGGTCATCCTTTCCGGATGCCCACGAGCTCCCTTTCCGTCAAAGTCGCCACCAGCGAAACCAGCGGCGGCGCTCTTCATTGCGGAGCATACGCATCTGCTGCCGGGTGGACCGGCTCTGCATCTGCACCTGTATCAGGACGAGTGGTTCTATGTGATGGAGGGAGAGGTGGCACTTCAGCTCGGCGAGCAACGGCTGCACCTGCATGCGGGGGAATCTGTTCTGGGTCCGCGGCTCGTGCCGCACACTTTTTCATCGGTTGGGGCGGCGCCCGCCCGAGTGCTGATTGCCTTTTGTCCCGCGGGAAAGATGGAGCAATACTTCCGCGATATCCAGGATCCCAAGGCACAAGCCTCGGATGCGGCGTTCATGCGGCGCTACGACATGGAGCGGATTGGACCTTCTCCGTTTTGGAAGTCGTAGGGACTAGCGGCCTTCTGGCACAGCGTTCGCCTCCGCCGCAATCGCGGTCTGAGCGCGGGCGGATTTGCGTGCGATGAGCGTCGCGACGATGGCGGCGCCGAAGCCGTTGTCGATGTTGACGACGGTGACGTTGGGCGAGCAGGAGTTGAGCATGCCGAGCAGCGCGGCGACACCACCGAAGGCAGCGCCGTAGCCGACGCTGGTGGGCACGGCGATGACGGGCGCGGGCACGAGTCCGCCGACGACGCTGGGCAGCGCGCCTTCCATGCCGGCGCAGACGATGGCGACTTCGCAGCGCTGCAGGCTTTCGTGATGCGCGAGCAGGCGATGCAGGCCGGCGACGCCGACGTCGAAGAAGCGCTCGACCGGTGCGCCGAGAAACTCTGAGGTGACGGCGGCTTCTTCGGCGACAGGAAGATCGCTGGTGCCCGCGCAGAGCACGGCTACGGTGCCGGCGGGAGTTGGACGGGATGCCGGCTGACGCAGCGTGGCGGCTCGGGCGACGGCGTGGAAGTGCGCGGCGGGCACGCGCGCGGAGATGGCCTGCCATGCCGCTTCGCTGACGCGGGTGGCGAGCACGTCGGAGCCGGCGGCAGCGGTGCGGGCGAAGATCTCGGCGACCTGCTCCGGCGATTTCCCTTCGGCGTAGATGACTTCCGGTATGCCGAGGCGCAGGCCGCGATGATGATCGATGCGGGCAAAGCCTGCGTCCTCGTAGGGCATGGTGCTGAGGCGTTCGAGGGCGGATTGCGGCGCCAGCGCGCCGGCGCGCACCGCTTCGAGCAATGCGAGGACGTCGTGTCTATTCACGGACTGCGGCCTCCGGATCATTCGTCACCGCGTCGGGAGCGTTTGCAGCGGCATCCTGGAAGTGTTTCCAGGCCTGCAGGGCTTCGCTGATGACGTGCTTGAGCGGAACGCGATGCTCCAGCGCGCGTGCGTGGCAGTCTTCGTACTCAGGCTGGGCGTGGGTGATGACGCCGTCGAGCGCGGCGGTCTTGATGCGGATCTTGCCGTAGGCAGTCGTGACTGTGACGTGGGCGCGATCGAGGCAGCGGCGCTGTTCGGTGCGGGAGCGGACGCCGAGGGTGGAGGTTTCGCGGAAGAGCAGCTCTTCGAAACGCGGCGCGTCGCCGGGACGGCAGAGGATGGTTACGAGGGTGCCGACGCGGCCCTTCTTCATGACGACGGAGGTGGCCATGGCATCGAGCGCGCCGTGTTCGAGGGCGAGTTGGGTGGCGTGCGCGACGATCTGCGGGCTGAGATCGTCGATGGCGCACTCGAGGACGCTCACGGTTTCGCGAGAGATGGTATCGCCGATGGGAGATACCGCTTCGCCGATGCTGAGGCGAAGGACGTTGGGGAAACGCGCGGGATTGCGCGTGCCCGCGCCATAGCCGATGTGCTCGAAGACAGCAGTGGGGCGCGAAAAGTCGCAGCCAAGCGCGCGCAGAAGGGCGGCGCCGGTGGGCGTAACGAGCTCCATGGCAGGACCTTCGCTGTAAGTGGGAATACCGCGGAGGAGCGCAGCGGTGGCCGGCGCGGGCACCGGAAAGCGGCCATGCGCGCAATCGACGAAGCCGCTGCCGACGTTGACGGGTGAACAATACCAGCGGTCGACGTTGAGCGAGGTGAGGCCGACGGCGGCGCAGGTGATGTCGACGATCGCGTCGACCGCTCCGACTTCGTGAAAATGTACCTGATCGAGTGGCGTGTTGTGGATGGCAGCTTCGGCTTCGCCGAGGAGTTCGAAGGCGTGGAGGGCGAGCGTGCGGGCAACGGCGGCGAGCGGCGCTGACTGCAGGATGGCGCGAATGGCGGGCAGGTTGCGGCCGTGCTGATGCGTGTGTTCGTGCTTGTGGCCGCGCGCAGCATCGTGATCGTGAGGATGGTGCTCATGAGCAGGTTCATGCGCGTGGGAATGATTGGCGGCGCGTCGGCGTCGTGGCTGTCATGATTGTGGGGCGCGTCGGCGTCCTGGCCGCCGACCAGCACGCGAGCTTTGCGCGCGGCGATGCCGCTGCGGTCGACGGAATCAAAGACGAGCGTTGCGCCAAGGTTGAGTGCTGCGGCGGTTTGCTCAAGAAGCGCAGGCGAGACACCGGCGTCGATGAGAGCGCCGAGGAGCATGTCACCGCTGAGGCCGGCAAAGCATTCGAGATAGCCGATACGCATGGTTGTTTTCTCTGATCAGAATATCGGAAGGTCGCTTCGCTCCGACTGAATACGGCCACCCGGTGATTACGCTACCCGCCTTCGTTGCCTTCACGATCGCGCCTGCCACTACTCAGGACGCCGAGATCGGTTTGCTGGCCTGGAGGACGGCGAGCGGCAGCACTTCATTCATGGAGCCGGAGCGGTAGCCGTCGCAGTCGATGGCAGCGTACTGGAAGCCGGCGGCGCGGATGGCGGCACCGATGCGCTGAAACATCTCGCGATTGAGCGCGGCGTCCATCTCTTCCGGCGCGAGCTCGACGCGGGCGATGGTGCCGTGGTGGCGCACGCGAAAGCGGCGCAGGCCGAGGGCGGCGAGTGCGTCCTCGGCACGTTCCACTTGTTCGAGAACCTCTGGCGTGACACGACGGCCATACTCGATGCGCGAAGAGAGGCATGCCGAGGCAGGCTTGTCCCAGACGTCGAGCGCGGCGGCCTGGGCGAGAGCGCGGACATCGTCTTTGCCCAACCCCGCGTCGGCAAGTGGCGCTTGTACGGCGTGTTGCGCAGCGGCCTGCTGGCCGGGGCGGTAGTCGCGGGTGTCGTCGGAGTTGAGGCCATAGACGACGTGCGCGATGCCGCGGATGGTGCGCTCGCGTTCGAGCACGGTGAAAAGCTCGTCCTTGCAGTGGAAGCAGCGGGTGGCATCGTTGCGCGCGTAGTCTTCGCTGGCCAGTTCCCCGGTGGCGACGGTGACCAGCGGAATGGATTGCGCGGCGGCGAAGGCGACGGCCTCGCGCAGATGACGGCGCGAGAGCGAGGCAGAGTCCGCGATGATGGCGAGCATGCCGTCGCCAAGGACGGTGTGGGCAGCGTGCGCAAGATAGGCGGAGTCGACGCCACCGGAGTAGGCGACGATGACGCTTTCGAGCCCACGCAGGCGGCTATGGAGCGCTTCCCGCTTCGCCGCTAATGCGGCAGAGATGCCAGCGGATTGCGGGTTCGAGATGGCGGTGGCGGACATGCGCGAGATTCCTTATATCTATCGTTCTATCGTATTAACCGTATCAACCCAGATATTCCGGGTTGTGAATGGTGCCGTCGAACATGTTGGAAGTCTTGTACTTCTCGTACTGGCCGGCGACGGCGGCATTGGCGGTCTTGGCGAGCAGGGCGGTCATCGCCTCGCGCGGCATGGGACGGAAGCTGCGCGCGAGGGTGAGAGCCTGGTTGAGGATCTGCATGGAATCGCAGCCGGTGATGGTGACGGAGACGGGCAGGCTCATGGCGTAGTGCAGGAATTCGACCGGCGTCGCGGTGTTGCTCCGCAGCAGGACGCTATCGCCCATGGGCTTCATCCCGAGGATGCCCATGTTGTGCTTGCGCGCGACAGGCAGCACTTTGGTGGTGAAGCTGTCGTAATGCGCGTCCATGAGGTTGAGCGGCATCTGCACCGTGTCGAAGGTGAAGCCATGGCGGTCCGCGGTTTCGATCATGCTGAGATGGATCTCCGGGCTTTTGTGGCCGGTGAAGCCGATGTACCGGATCTTGCCCGCCTTCTGCGCCTGCTTGAGAACATCGACGACGTATCCGGGACGGAAGGCCTGTTCGGGATCGCCGGGGCGGATGACTTCGTGAATCTGGAGGAGGTCGATGTGGTCGGTTTTGAGCCGGCGAAGGGACTCATCGAGCTGCTGTTTTGCGGCGGCGGGGGTGCGGCCGTCGATCTTGGTCATGAGGAAGGCCTTTTGCCGGTAGCCATTCTGTAAGGCGCGGCCCATGCGGCGCTCGCTTTCGCCATCGTTGTAGTCCCAGGCGTTGTCGAGGAAGTTGACGCCGGCATCGAGGCCCGTGCGGATGATACGGATACCCTCCTCTTCCGGGACGTGGGCGCGGCCGATATGGTGGCCGCCGAGGCCGATGATGGAGACGGATTGTCCGGTGCGGCCGAGGGTGCGGCGCGGAATCTCGCCGGGAGCGGCGATGGCTTCCTCCCGCAGGGCCATGAGGGCGGCAACGGCGGCGGCTGACTTTAGGAAATCGCGTCTCTGCATAAATCAGCATCTCCTTCCCTATGCGATGCACACCTGAACCAGCGTGGTCGCTTTGCGTACCGCGCCGGGCAGATTAGGCTTATAGGGGAACGCCGCAGTGAGAACGATCCCCTTTTTCCGAGCCAGTACTCCGCTGACCCCCGCCGAACGGCTGGCCAAGCGACACCTTGTCTTTAAGGATACGCTTGCCTTGCTCAGCGTTTTCGCTGTGACTTGCGTGCTGGCTGTGTTGACCTGGCTGATCTTCCGGTCGTATTCCCAACACCAAAGCGATGCGGCGGCGCGGTGGAAGCGGCGCGGCGAGCAGGCGCTGCAGAGTCATAACGCCACGGCCGCGGTCTACGACCTGCGGACCGCGCTGGGCTACGGGCAGGATGATCCCGGGACCGAGGTAGAGCTGGCCCAGGGCCTGGCGCAGATCGGCACCCCGCGGAGCCTGCAGGAGGCCGCGGTCTACCTAAATACGCTGTGGGAGAAGGAGCCAGGCAACGGCAACATCAATCTGCAACTGGCACGCGTGCTGGCGCGGCAGGGGCAAAGAGCGGGCGCCCTGGAGCACTATCAAGCTGCCATTTACGGGGTTTGGAAAGGCAATGGGGCGGTACAGGGACGGCAGGCCCGGCTGGAGTTGGTGCGTTACCTCATCCAACAGGGCAAGTTCGGGGATGCGCGGGATGAGCTACTGATTGCCGCCGGCAACGATAAGTCGACACCGACGCTGATGGAGGTCGCAGGGCTGCTGGCGGAGGCGCATGCGCCATCGGACGCCTTGCGCTTCTATCACGAAGTGGCGGGACGGAAGCCGGTAGAGGTGCAGTCGCTGGAGGGCACCGGCCAGATGGCGTTCCTGCTGGCGAGGTACCAGATGGCGCGCCTCTATCTAGACCGGGCGTTGAAGGCGAGCAATGCCGCGCATCCGCTGATGGACCGAGCGCTGGCCGAGAAGAATCTGCAGATTGCGAATGCAGTCATGGCCATCTATCCGTCGGAGGAGCTACCGCAACGCGCGCGGCTGCTGCGCGTGGTGCGCGCGTATGAGGTAGCGCGCAGGCGTTATACCGCCTGCGCGAATGGAAACGCAGGACAGAGCGATGCGCCACAGAACGGCAATGCACAGATACAGAACAGCGATCAGATGACCGCGCTGGGCAACCGCTGGGAAAGCGCGAGACCCAGATTGACGGTGGCGGCGCTGGTAGATAGCGAGCAACTGGAGAAAGCGACGATACAACTGGTGTACGACACGGAACAGGTGACAGCACGGGTGTGTGGAGAGCCGACGGGAGAGGATGCGGCGCTGCTGCGCATTGCCGCGTCGCCCGATTCCGTCGATCAGCAATGAAAACGATCAGTCCAATACATGAAGCTATGAGCACACAGCACGCATGAGCACGGCAGACACAAGCGCGAATCAGAAGATGGGGACCGCCACGACGTCGCTGCCGGAGACGATGCCCTCCGTGGAGCCGCTGCAGATGTCGCAGATCGACATGCTGAAGATCGCGCCGACGCGCGATGAGCGGCTATTCCTGGTGCTGTCCATCTTCATCGGAATCATTTCCGGGCTGCTGGTGGTGAGTTTTCGGATCGCGATCAGCTGGGTCCAGGCGCTTACCCTGGGATCCGCTCCTCAGCCGGGCCTGCTGCGGCTGATCTTTGTGCCGGTGATCATGGGCGCGGTGGTGGCGGCGCTGGTGCAGCTCTTCTTTCCGGCGGCGCGCGGCAGTGGAGTGAACCAGACCAAGGCCGCGCTCTACATCTACAACGGGTACATCTCGTTCAAGACGGTGATTGGCAAGTTCATCACCTCGGCGCTGGCGCTGGGCGGCGGCTTCTCACTGGGACCGGAGGATCCTTCGCTGCAGATTGGCGCCGGCGTGGCTTCGGTGATCAGCCGCAGGCTGGGAATGAGCCGGCAGCGGCTGCGGCTGTTCGCACCCGTAGGCGCGGCTGCGGGACTGGCGGCCGCGTTCAATGCGCCGATCGCGGCGATCCTGTTTGTCATTGAAGAGGTCATCGGACGGTGGAGCGCGGCGGTGCTGGGCTCGGTGGTGCTGTCAGCCATCTCGAGTGTGGTGGTGGCGCGCAAATTCTGGGGATCGGAGCCGATGTTCCAGATCCCGTCGATCACGGTGACGGACTCGCGCGAGCTGCTGGCCTATGCGGTGCTGGGTGTGTGTGGCGGGTTGGCGGCGAGCATCTTTTCGCATGCACTCGGCTACCTGCGGCCACGTTTGCGCAACCTGCCCCGCTGGACCTTCTTTGTGCAGACACCGGTTGCGGGACTGGGCGTGGGGCTGATCGCCTTCTTCGGCTTCCCGCAGATCATGGGCCCGGGTTATGAGGTGATAAACCAGGCGATGCACGGGCAGTTCACCTGGAAGCTGCTGCTGGTGCTGGCGCTGTTGAAGATTCTGGCGACGACAATCTCGTTTTCCAGCGGCACGCCGGGCGGGATGTTCGCGCCGACGCTGTTTATCGGAGCGATGCTGGGCGCTTCCATCGGCACGTTCGAGAAGATGTATTATCCCAACCTTCACATCACGGTGGGAGCTTACGCGCTGGTGGGCATGGGGGTATTGTTTGCGGCGTTCCTGCGGGTGCCCCTCACGTCGGTGTTCATGGTGCTGGAGGTGAGCGGCAATTACTCGATCATTCTCCCGGTGATTCTGGCAAATACGATTGCGTATCTGGTGTCGCGCAGCCTGCAGCCGCATGCGATCTTCGAGGTCTTCACGCAGCAGGATGGATTGGACCTGCCTTCGATGGAGGAGCAGCGTGAAGAAGTCGTGCTGCATCTGGAGGACGCGCTGCGTCCGATGTCTATCCCGGCGATCGAGGCAAGCGCGACGCTGAGCGCCGCCGTGGCGGAGCTGGATGCTAAAAAGGCGGAGGTCTTCCTGGTCAAACTGCCCGGAAACGCATGGTATTCGATGACACGCGCCGAATTGGGCAACCTGCTCGCCCTGAGTACGCCGGAGACGGTGGTGGCGAACGTGCTGAAGCCGGATCGCGTCCCACTGCTCTTCCCCGACCTACCGCTGGATTCCGCCCTGCCGCATTTGGCGCGATGGCCAATCCTGCCGATTCAGAACCGCGCGAGACGGGGGGCCATTGAGGGAACTGTGACGCTGGCCGACGTTCTGTCTCGCTACCAGGCCAACTGAGCGGGCCGCCATTGGCGCCACAGAGCACTGTGGCACACTGAGGAGACGCATTGGAGCGTTTGCCAGTGCTGTGAACCGCGGAAGTGGACCCGGCGTGACCCTTTCTTGACGGAAGACCGCAAAACCATCGCTGACCGGGCCACACCCTGGCAAACGCGTTCGGTCACCGCAGATCGCAACAACATATGAGTTTGAATCAGCGATTGATTGCCGGATTGGTACTGCTGGTGGCCCTGGTCATCACGGTTGCCGTGCTGACCGTGAGCACATTGCGGGGCGCCGGGGCACACGATGGATTCGCCCACGCTGCGACGCTGATGGCGTGGATTGCTATCCCGCTCGCCATCGGCATTGCCGCCGGAATCGCGGAAGCGGTGCTACGTCCGCTGCGCCGCGCCGCGGAGCAGGTGCGGGCTATCGGGCAGGGCAGTCTGGAGCAGCGGCTGGAGTGGAGCGGGGATGACAGTTTGGGGCGGATAGCCAACGACGTCAACCGTATGGTGGTTCATGTACGCGACCTGCGCGAGACGGAGTTCGGACGGAAGCAGATGGAGCATCAGCTCTCCGACGCGGTGGTGCAGTCGATCTTCGAGCCGGTGATTGTGACCGATGCGCGCGGTCAGGTTTTGAAACTGAATACCGCTGCGGAACAACTGCTGGGCGACGCGGCAGGGGACCGCATGGCGCTGGAGAACACGCCCGGAGGGCAGAAGATTCTGAAGGCGGTGCGGGATGCCGTTTCCATGCAGCGGCCGGTGGCGCACGAGGGCGAAGCGGCGCTGCTGCCGATGTGGATCGGGCAGGCGGAACGCAGCTACCGGCTGCGCACGACGCCGATTCGCGACCCCGATGGCAAGCTGCTGGGCGCGGTGAGCGTGCTGGAGGATGTGACCGAGCTGCAGGACCTGGATCGCTTCAAGACACGCTTCATCGCGGTCGCCTCGGACAAACTGCGTACTCCACTGGAGCAGTTGCGGCTGGCACTCTACTCCATCACGAATGGTTTCGCCGGCGATTTGCGACCGCTGCAGAACGATCTCATCCACGGCGCGCAGGAAGACGCAGAGCGGCTGAACGATTTGATGACGGACCTGATCGATGTCGCTGAGCTGGATACCGGCAGCCGTGAACTGCGTATGGAGGCAGTGCGGCCGATCGATATCCTGCGCGATGCCGCACTGCGTTTTCAGGCCGAAGCGAGGAAGCGCGAGGTACAGCTCCAGATTGAAGCGTTCAGCGATCTGTCGCCGATTTATGGCGATCGGCGGGCGCTCAAGAGCGTGATCGATAATCTGCTGTCGAATGCGCTGCGGTTCACGCCACCGAAGGGCACGATTGTGCTGCAGGCGGAGGAGCAGAAGAAGCGGGTGCAGTTCTTTGTGCGCGATTCGGGCATCGGGATCGAACCGGAACGATTGAAGCGCATCTTTGGAAGATTTGTGCAGGGCGCACGCTCTGCCGAAGAGGTGCGCGGCGCGGTGGGCAGCGCAGGGCCGGATGGGACCGGGCTGGGACTGGCGTTGGTGCGGCGGCTGATCGAGCTGATGGACGGGCAGGTATCGGTGGAGAGCCGCGTGGGACATGGCACGACTTTCAGTTTCACGCTGCCGCTGGCTCCGACGCGGCTCCCGCGCCACTCGATCGAGGTGGGATGAGGTGAGCGAGCCCATACAGAGTCCCATGCCTGATCCGCAGCCGGCGATGGATATTTCGGATACGACGGCTCATGCGCTGCCGCCTGAACCGGCGAAGCTGAAGATCTATCTTGGCGCTGCGCCGGGCGTGGGCAAGACCTACCAGATGCTTGAAGATGCGCACCTGATGCGCAAGCAGGGCATCGACGTGGTGATTGGATTCGTGGAGCCGCACAAACGTGCCGATACCGAGGCCATGATCCGCGATCTGGAGATCATTCCGCAGCGCGCGATTCCCTACCGCTCCGTGGTGCTGCACGAGATGGACCTGGCCGCGATCCTGGCGCGACATCCGCAGGTCTGCATCGTCGATGAGCTCGCGCACTCGAACGTGCCGGGCTCGAAGAACCGCAAACGCTACGAGGATGTGCTGGAGCTGCTGGACGCGGGCATTGATGTGATGACCGCGGTGAACGTGCAGCATCTGGAGACGCTGAACGATGCGGTGACGCGCTCCTCAAACGCCACCATCCGCGAGACGGTCCCGGACAGCCTGTTGAAGCGCGCGGATGAGATTGTGAATGTGGACCTGACGGTCGAAGAGCTGCGTTCGCGCCTGCGTCAGGGAAAGATCTATGCGCCGGAGAAGATCGAGCAGTCGCTGGCGAACTTCTTCCGCAAGGGCAACCTGAACCTGCTGCGCGAGCTGGCGCTCCGCACTACCGCGGCGGAGGTGAGTTCGCAGGCAGCGGACTATCGGCGTTCGCAGGGTCTGGAACAGGCGCCGATTCCGGAGAAGGTGATGGTTTGCCTTTCGCCGCGACCGGGAACGGATCGCCTGCTGCGCGCCGGGGCGCGTATCGCCTCGCGTCTTTCGACGATCTGGTACGCGGTACGCGTGGAGACACCCGATGACGAGGAATCCGCCGATATCGAGGGCAAGCACCGCATGGAAGAGTATCAGCGGCTGGCACGCGACCTGGGCGCGAAGGTGGTGGTGTTGAAGGACAAGAAGGTGTCGAATGCGCTGATCCAGTTTGCAAAGCAGGAAGGGATTTCCCACGTTGTCTTCGGACAGTCGGCGCGCTCACGCATGGACATTCTGCTGCGCGGCTCCGTTATCAACCGCTTCCTTGCCGAAGTGCGTGATGTGACGGTGCAGGTGGTGCCAATGCAAAAGGAACGCCGGGAAGCGAAGTAACAATGCACTGCACTTAAAAACCATAGGGAGAAAGCAATGGCAGAAGCAAATGTGACGATCACGGCAAAGCCCAACGGACCACTCCGGGTGGAGGGACCGATTCGCCTGATCGATGTGGATGGCACGGAGATCAACCTGGAAGGCAAGCCTGCGGTGTCGTTGTGCCGCTGCGGCGCGTCGACCAGGAAACCGTTCTGCGACGGGACACACTCGAAGATCGGCTTTCAGGCGGCGGAGGCCGCAGTGGCCGCGGAGCAGAGGGCCGCAGAGCAGAAGTAGACCGCGAAACGTCGTCCGCACGATTCTCTTGACAAGCCGGTGCACTGGGCGGAAGCTAGCCGTGCCCGGCGCGGCGATGTTTCAGGAATCCGAGCCAGCCGCGCAAAGGAGAAAGACCGATGACAAGAACCAGCCGATGGATCCGGATCGCCTGTCTGCCTGTAGCCCTGGCCGCGACCATGTTGATGACGCACGCCAATGCACAGGCCACCAAGACTGCCAGGACCCCGGTGGCGAACACCATGACGTCGACGGCAGACCTGGTCGACCTGAACTCTGCCACACTCGATCAACTGAAGGCGCTTCCGGGCGTCGGCGATGTGTATGCGCAGAAGATTGTCGACGGGCGGCCTTATACCAAGAAGACCGACCTGCTGACGAAGAAGATCGTCCCCGCTGCGACTTATAAGAAGTTTTCCAGCAAGGTGATCGCGAAACAGAAGTAGCTTCGCCTCAGTTGGGCCGCTGGCGGGGGAATATCCCGTCGCCAGCGGCCCTTTCTCTTTGGAGCATACCGGGGGGCATAATGGCGGGATGCGATTTATGGCGCCGCCGTTCGCCCGCCCGATGAGTCTGCCTGTCCTGCTATTCGCCGCCATACTCACTCCTCCCGCACATCTGGCTGCATCTCCGGTTGGTCCGGCGTTCACCCTGGAGCAGGTGATGAGTGCGCCGTTTGTCTCCGACATGACGGCGGCCCCGGCAGGCGCGCGTGTGGCCTGGGTGGCAAATGACAGGGGCAGGCGGAATATCTGGGTGGCGCAGCTTGGCTCTCATCCGAGCGTGCAGCAGATCACGCATTACACCGAGGACGATGGACAGGAGATCAGCGGGTTAGCGTGGTCGGCCGACGGCGCGTGGCTGGCTTACACACGCGGCGGCGATTCGGAGTGGCCGGAGCGGCCGGCGCCAAATCCGGCACTGCTGACTGCCGGGGTGAAGCAGGAGATGTGGCTGATTTCCACGGATGGCGGGACGCCACGCGATATCGGTGAGGGATACGGCGGAGCGATCTCTCCGAAGGGTGACTTGATCGCGTATCTGCTGCACGGACAGATCTGGACGGTGAATCTGAACGACATGGGGAGCCTGAAAGATGCCGCCGCCAAGCCGCAACAGCTCTTCCAGGGACGCGGCGAGGAGCGGGATCTGCGATGGTCGCCGGATGGCGGCTCGTTGGCATTCGTGAGTGCGCGCGACGACCACAGCTTCGTCGGCGTGTATCGCCTGGCTACGAAAACGCTCACATATCTGGCACCGGGTACATATACCGACGGGAGTCCGACATGGTCTCAGGATAGCAAGCATGTTGCGTTCATACGGCAACCGCTGGTGTCGGAGTATGCCTCGCGTTGGATGCGCGAAGCCGAGCAGCCATGGTCGATCTGCGTAGCGGATGCGCAGACCGGCGAGGGCCGCGAGGTGTGGCACGCAGACCGCGGTGCGGGAAGCATTTTCCACGAGACCTCCGGCGCGAGCGAGTTGTGGTGGAGCTCGGACGGAAAAATCGTCTTTCCGTGGGAGCGCGGTGGCTGGACACACCTGTACGCGGTGCCGTGGCAGGGCGGAACGGCCACACTGCTGACGCCCGGCGAGTTCGAAGTGGACCATGTTGCCTTCAGCCCTGATCGCAAGCGCATTGTTTATTCGTCGAATCAATACGGCAGCGATCCGCTGGATCAGGATCGGAAGCATTTGTGGAGTGTGTCCGTAGATGGTGGGGGCGATGGCGGTACTCCGCAGGCATTGACGCCGGGCGATGGCATTGAGACCGAGCCGGCGATTGCGTCGGACGGCAGAGGTTGCGCTGGTGCGGATGGATGCGCGGATGCCGGCGCATGCGGCGGTGCTGGAGGCAAGTGGGCCGCACGACCTGGCGCCGCAGACGATACCCGCGGATTTTCCGGCGGCGAAGCTGGTGACGCCCGAGCAGGTGATCTTCAGCGCGGCGGACGGCATGCGGATTCATGGCCAGCTTTTTCTCCCTACCGATGGAAAGGCGAAGCATCCGGCAGTCGTGTTCTTCCACGGAGGATCGCGACGGCAGATGCTGCTGGGCTGGAACCCGATGGGCTACTACTCGAATGCATATGCGATGAACCAATACCTGGTGAGCCGCGGATATGTGGTGCTATCGATCAACTATCGCAGCGGTATCGGCTACGGATTGAATTTCCGGCAGGCGCTGCACTTTGGGCCTGGCGGCGCGAGTGAGTACAACGACGTGATCGGCGCTGGGCTGTATCTGCGAAGCCGCGCGGATGTGGATGGGAAGCGGATTGGCGCGTGGGGCGGAAGCTACGGCGGATACCTGACGGCACTGGCGCTGGCGCGCGGCTCGGATCTGTACGCCGCGGGCGTGGACCTGCACGGCGTCCATGACTGGAGCCTGGAGATCGATCTGTGGAAGCCTTCGTCCGAGTTCACGTGGGACCGGGCCGCGGCTTCCAAGCTGGCGTGGGACTCGTCACCGATGGCGTCGCTCGATACGTGGCGATCGCCGGTCCTGCTGATCCAGGGCGATGACGACCGCAACGTGCTGTTTGCGCAGACGGTGCGGCTTGCCAACGCGCTGCGAGACCGCGGCGTGCCGGTGGAAGAGCATGTCTTTCCCGATGAGATCCATGGCTTTCTGCTGCATCGTGACTGGCTGACTGCCTACCGGCTGGGGTCGGATTTCTTCGACCGGAAGCTGGCGGAGTCCTCGCAATAGAATGACGGCTGCCTTGTGCTGCGGCGTCGGGCCTGTTACCCTTTTCACAGCATGACCTTCCGTCTGCACTGTCGCCCCTGTTGTTGTGCTTGTCCATCAAGCCACGGGTGGCAGCTCGCGCGAACTTAGTCCCGCGACAACTCTTCACAAAGACACCCGTTGCTGATTAGCACGGGTGTTCGTCGTTTTAGTCTTACTCCCGGCAATCAGCATTCACCAGGCGCCCCACTGAGGTCCCGCAATGCTGGCAACCGAGAGTAGCCCGACGTATCTGCCGCCACCCCCGCCGCAATCGCAGAGGTTGAGCCATCTGCGCCTGCTCGAAGCGGAGAGCATCCACATCCTGCGCGAGGTGGCGTCCGAGTTTGAACGGCCGGTGATGCTGTACTCCATCGGCAAGGATTCCTCCGTGATGCTGCGGCTGGCGCAGAAGGCATTCTTCCCCGGACCGATTCCCTTTCCGTTGTTGCATATCGATACCGGATTCAAGTTCGCGGAGATGCTTGCGTTTCGCGATGAGATGGCGCGCTCCTTGGGCGCGGAGCTGCTGGTGTGGCGGAATGAGCCGGCGATCGCCGCGGGAACGAATCCGATCGCGCTCGACACGAAACGCTGCTGCGGCCTGCTGAAAACGCAGGCGCTGCTGGATGCTTTGAAGCATTACGGCTTCGATGCGGCATTCGGCGGGGCGCGGCGGGACGAAGAAAAGTCGCGCGCCAAGGAGCGCATTTTTTCGTTCCGCGATAGCGCAGGACAGTGGGACCCGAAGAACCAGCGGCCGGAGTTATGGAACCTCTATAACTCGCGTATCCATCCGGGCGATAGCATCCGCGTGTTTCCACTTTCCAACTGGACTGAGATGGATGTGTGGCAGTACATCCACGAGGAAAAGATCCCCATCGTCGATTTGTACTTCGCGAAACCGCGACCGATGTATGTGCGCGGCGATGCGCTGCTGCCGGTGGAGCAGGCATTTGTCGCTCGGCTGGGAGAAAAGCCGCAGATGGTGCGCAGCCGGCTGCGCTCGCTGGGCTGCAGCCCCTGCACCGGAGCGATCCGCTCCGACGCAGACACGCTGCCGAAGATCATCGCTGAACTGCTTTCGTTCCGGTCGTCGGAGCGGGCGAATCGGGCGATCGACTACGACCAGGAAGGTTCGATGGAGATCAAGAAGCGGGAGGGCTACTTCTAGATGGCTTGCACGCTGACACAACCCGAGTTACAGCCGCATGCAGAGGACCCGAACTTCTCGATCGAAAGATTTCTTGAACGGGATCGCGAGAAGGACCTGCTGCGTTTCTCGACAGCGGGCTCGGTCGACGATGGGAAGTCGACGCTGATCGGCCGCCTGTTGTACGACACGCAGAGCGTATATGACGATCAGGTGCTGGCGATCCGGAATAAAGGAACAGCCGGTCCGCATCTCGACTTTGCTCTGCTGACCGACGGCCTGCGCGCGGAACGCGAACAAGGGATCACGATCGACGTGGCCTATCGTTACTTCTCCACGCCGCAACGCAAATTCATCATCGCCGACACGCCGGGACATGAGCAGTACACGCGCAACATGGCAACCGGCGCTTCAACCGCCGATGCGGCGATTGTGTTGGTAGACGCGCGCAAGGGCGTGCTGCCGCAGTCGCGCCGGCATGCGTACATCGCGACACTGCTGGGCGTGCGGCATATTGTCGTGGCCGTGAACAAGATGGACCTGATCGGTTATGACGCGGCAACGTTCGCGGCGATTCGAGCGGAGTTCGAACGCTTTGCTCGTTACGCTGCAGCGGAATCCGGTTACGCTCCAGAGCTTTACTTCATTCCGGTAAGCGCGCTGTTAGGAGTGAATGTGGTGCACACTTCCGACGAGACGCCGTGGTACGACGGGCCTTCGCTGCTGGAATTGCTCGAGTCGCTTCCGACCACAACACATCGCGAAACAGCGGCATTCCGCCTGCCAGTGCAACGGGTGATCCGACCGCATCAGGGCTTCCGCGGATTTGCGGGGCAGATTGCGTCCGGTGCGATTCAGGTGGGCGATCGCGTGACTGTTCTGCCGTCAGGTAAAACCTCGAGAGTCGAGCGCATTGTCACCTACGACGGTGACCTGGCGATGGCGCAAGCGCCGCTGTCGATCACTGTGACGCTCGAAGATGAACTCGACATCAGCCGCGGTGATTTGCTGACCCATGCGGGCGAAGAGGCACCGGTGGCGCGGCGATTTGCGGCATCCCTGGTGTGGATGGATGCACTGCCGCTCGACTCTGCGCGCCGCTACCTGTTGAAGCATGCGAGCCAGACAGTGCCGGCAGAGGTGCGGTTGCGACACCGAGTGAACCTCGAACAGTCGGCCAACGAAGCAGCGGATGTCCTGGAGATGAATGGCATCGGCGTGGCCGAGATTGTGACGCGACGGCCCATTGCTCTGGAGCGATACAGCGACAATCGCACGCTGGGTGCGTTTGTCCTGATCGATGCGGAGACGAATGCGACCGCGGGCGCCGGCATGGTCCGCGAAGTTTTAAACGGGAAAGAAGGAGAAGAAGAAGAAGTTGGTGCGAACGCAGCACCGGTGACGCCGCTGGAACGCGCAAAGCGATGGGGACATGCGGGCGTTGTGCTGCGGCTGAACGCGCCGGCTGACGTTATACATGCGCTGGAACGTGCGCTGCTGCAGGCGGGGGCGTTCGTCGTCCGGCCACCGGATGACGATCCGACGACACCGGGAGTGCTTGCCGATGCGGGCGCGCTGGTGCTGGTGGCGGAGGAAAGCAGCAACTCGGTTTCGCTTCGCATCGGCAGTTCACACGCAGAATTTGTACCTCGCGCCGGAACAGCTCAGGCCGTCGGGAATCTGCTGCATCTGTTGCGACAAGCCAAGGTGCTGCATCGGGAGCGTGCGCGATGAGTGTTCTATCCGCTGGACTGGATACGAAGGTGGCGCATGTGCAAGAACGATTGCGGGAGGCGTTTACAAGCGCCCCGGGCGTTGACGACGTCTGCCTTACGTGCAGTTTTCAGGCGGAGGATGTGCTGCTGCTGAAGCTGGCATTGGAGCTGCGGCCGCAGTTACCAACTTTGTTTTTGGACACCGGCTATCACTTCGCAGAGACGTATGCGTATCGCGACCGCATTTCCCGTGAGTGGGACGTGCGGCTGATCAATCTGCTACCCCTCACAACAGTAGCGGAGCAGGAGGCGCAGCACGGACTGTTGTATCAGTCGAGCCCGGATCGTTGCTGCGCGGCCCGCAAGGTGGAGCCGCTGTTTCGTGCGGTGGCGAACTACAAGGTGTGGATCACGGGATTGCGCCGGGAGCAGGCGAAGACGCGGGCGGCGCTGGAGGAATCGGCACCGTTCACGCTGCCCGGCGGCAAGCAGGTATTGAAGCTGAGCCCTCTGGCGCACCTCACCACGGCGGACGTGTGGCATGCATGCGAGGAGCTTGGTATTCCGCTATTGCCGCTGTATGCGCGCGGATATTCGTCAATCGGATGCGAGCCGTGTACATCGCTTCCGTTCGATCCGGGCGATGCACGCTCCGGCCGCTGGGCCGGACGCAAGGTGGAGTGCGGCATTCACATCGAGGCAGCGAAGTAAACCGCAACACAGGCAGCCGGAGATCGAAGCGTGGAATACCTGATCGGGTTCATCATCGCCGTCTTCATCGCGCTCACCGGCGTGGGCGCCGGTACGATCACCACGCCCCTGCTGATCCTGATGCTTGGCGTGCCGGCCGGCATAGCGGTAAGTGTCGGGCTGATGTTCTCCGCTGCGGTGAAGCTGGTGCTGCTGCCTGCGCAGATCTGGCGAAAGCAGGTGTCATGGCGCACGCTTGGCTACATGCTGGTGGGCGGTGTGCCGGGTGTACTGGCGGGCGCATTTCTGCTGCATCGTTTTCTCAATACCGGGGCAAAGCAGTTGGTGAATGGAACGCTGGGTGTGGTGCTCGTCCTGACGGCGCTGTGGCAGATTTTCTTCTCCTTCCGGCCTGCCAAACAACAGACGGAGCCCCGCAACCGCGCGCATCTGCTGCCCTGGCTCATGCTGCCGGTGGGTGCGGAGGTCGGCTTCTCTTCAGCGGGCGCTGGCGCTCTGGGCAGTGCCGCGCTGCTTTCACTGACGCCGCTGGCGCCGGCGCAGGTGGTGGGCACGGATATTGCATTCGGATTTCTCACTTCATCGATTGGGAGCGGGGCGCACTGGTTCGCGGGTCCAGTCGATGTGCTGTTGCTTACGCATCTGGTTGCTGGAGGCGTGGTGGGCGCCGTGGTGGGCACCATGATGGCGAGCAGCGTTCCCAAGCGGCCGCTGCGCTTCGCGCTATGGGTGTGGCTGCTGGTGATTGGCGGGATCTTCCTGTACCACTCCGGCGTTGCTACTGTAGCAGCGGTTTCGCGCTAACTGGGGCATCTTTGCCCTTGCCGCCAATGGTCGCGTTGTTGATGAGCGGCTTCGACCAGAAGCCGACGCTCCAGATATAGCCGAAGGTGAGATAGAGCAGCGCCATGCCGATGCGCAGACCGAGGCGATCGCCAATGCGCCCAATGATGACTGTGGTGATGGCGCCACCCATGATGCCTGTGGCGAGGATTCCGGTGAAGGAGCCGTGATACTCCGCGACGGAGTTGAGCGAGAGTGAGATGAGTATGGGCCACATGACAGACGCGAAAAGGCCGACGAGTGGAAGGGCGACAACCGAGACCGAAGCCGGCCCGAAGAGACCGAGCGATAGCAGGACGAGCGCGCCGGTGGCGGCTCCGATCAGGACGCGGCGACTGTCAAAGATGCGGAGGAGGAAGGCTCCGGCGAAGCAGCCGGCAGTCATGAGGCCCCAGAACCAGGAGACGGCGCGGGCGCCAGTGGTGTGCGGATCGTATCCGTGATAGTGACTTAAAAATTGCGAGATCCAGTTCGCGGTTCCCTGTTCGCAGCCTACATACGCAAAAATTGCCAGGAAATAGAGCCAGACCAGACGACGACGCACCAGGCTCTTGTACATGGCGAGGGTGCCGGGCCGCTCTTCCGCGGTGTGCTGGACGGCGGGAAATCGTGACAGCGAGAGAACGGCGACCATGGCGATCGCGACCGCGGCAAATAGCCAATACAACGAGACCCAGGGGAGATGCGGCGGCGTTACGCGCCGAAGTATGCGGAGAAGTGGATTGTCATGCTGCGCTCCTTCGGGGAGGTTGATGACGAGATAAGAGTAGATCCAGGGGCTGAGGAAGGACGCCGACCCGAAGATGAGTTGCGCGATGGTTTCGTTGAGCGCGAAGTGCTCTTCGCCACCGGATACGCGCAGAAGTGGATTGATGGCGACCTGGAGCATGGCCATTCCAACCCCGATAACGAAGAGCGAGACGAACGCCACATCGTAAGTAGGATGGAGCGCGAAGCCGATGGAGCCAAGCGCAGCGCCGACGAAGGCACAGATCATCACCGGTTTTTCGGAATAACGCTCGACGAGAAATCCGGCAGGGATGGACATCACTCCGTAGGCAATGAAGAAGGCGAAGACGAGAAGGCCCGCAGCGCCAAGGCTGACAGAGTAGGTGCGGATGATATCCGGCACGATAGGCCCGAGAATGTTGCTGAGCAGGGAGATGACAAAGAACACGAGGAAGATGAGGCCTACCAGGAATCGGTTCCTTGCCATGGACATGCTCCTAGATTCCCTGCGCGAAGCGATGATGCCAGACGCGTGCTGCGCCGATGAGGTTGGCGTCGTCGCCGAGTGAGGCGAGGCTCAGCTCCACTTTCTCCAGGGGAACGAAGCGGCAACCCTGCTGCATGACTTTGCGGATGTCAGTGAGAAAAGCGCCCGCGCTTTTCATGACGCTCCCGCCGAGGATGATGGCATCGGGAGTGAAGAGATTGACGAGATTCGCCAGACCAATGCCGAGATAGAAGGTCTCGCGTTCGATTGCGCGTGCGGCCAGCGGAACGCCAGCCAGCGAGAGTTCATAGATCCGCAGCGCGGTGAGGCCGGGACCACCGGTGTAGTCCGGCTGCGACTCCATCCACTGCGCCATCGCCGGACCAGCGGCGAGTGCCTCCCAGCATCCGCGCAGCCCGCAGGAGCATGGGACACCATTCGCTTCGAGAACCTGATGCGCGACCTCGGGATGCGCACCATCGACGCCGCGGTAAAGATGGCCGTCGAGAATGATGCCGCCGCCAATGCCTGTGCCGACGGTGACATAGATGAGCCGCGACTTGCTGCGGCCGGCACCCCAGCTTGCCTCCGCCAGAGCGCCGGCGTCGGCATCGTTTTCTATCGCGACGGAAACGCCGAACTCGCGAGCCAGATCGTCGACAGGCGAAGCGCCGCTCCACTGCGGAATGGTGTCGAGATTCTCGAAGTTCCCCTTGAGCGGGTCCACAGGGCCGGTCGAGCCGATGCCGATGCCGGCGATCGCCACGTTTGCCTCAAGCGCCGCCTTGCGCAACATACCGGCGATGAGCGCCCGTGCTTGCGACCATGGTCCGGCGGTCTGGGTTGGAGCTTCGTAACGGGAGAGCACGCACCCGGAGCCATCGACCACGCCGACGGCGATCTTGGTACCACCGATGTCCACTGCGCCGATTGCCGTCATGTTCATTTTTTTCGCAGATCGCTTATGTGTTCAGCAGGCCCTGATCGCCCTTCACGACGTAAGAGGCAAAACGGAATGAGTCGCAGTCCGCGCCGGAGAGGCGCGCCAGTGCTTCTGACGCGAGTTGCGCGGGAATGATATCCATGAGGAATTGCCAGCCGGGCGGCCATGGAGGAAGCTGCATCACGAGGTCGCCAGCATCCGCAGAAATCTTCGAGCCGATGAGCATGACCGAAGCACCGAGGTGGCGCAGGTCGCGGGCCACCGCCAAGTCGGCTTCGCGCGTACGATCGTCGATCCAGATGGCAAAACGCATACCTGGGATGACGATCTCCTGCGGCCCATGACGAAAGCTGTCGGTTCCCATTGCGACAGCGGCGACCTTCACGCCTTCCTCCCAGAGGAGTTGCGCGCCATAGCCGCTGGCGAGGCTGGCGCCGCGCGCCAGAAAATAGCAGGTCGCGCCGGGCTCGAGCCATGCACTCTGCGCGAGCTGTTGCTGCCACCGCGGAATTTCTTCCGCCGTCGCTGCGATAGCACTCTGAAGTGTCGAGACCAACTGCACGTCGAATGTGCCTGCTACCGCGCCGGCAATCGCAGCGGCTCCGGCAGCGAGCGAGACGTAGGTGTTCGCGGAGATTCCATGATCCGGCTTGACTGGGAGGACTATGGGGAGATCTGCCTGCTGCGCGAGAGCGCCATCGGGAAAATTGGTGATGCCGATGACTTTCGAGCGCGCATCGCGGGCTTTCTCCATTAACTTGACAATCTCGACACTTCCCCCGCTGCGAGAGAGCACGATGAGCAGGGAATCGGCAGGAATGCTTGCGGAATGGAGGAGCTCCGCAGCGTCGAGCAGATAGACCGGATGGCCGGTGGAGTAGAAGTGCCATGCGGCGCCGAGTGCGGCGTTGTAGCTGGCGCCGATGCCGGTGAGATAAACATGGCGAGCCGCCCGAACGGCGCCGGAGGCCGTCTTTAATGGCTCATGACCGTCGCCGCGGAGAAGCTCCATGACGCCTCTTAGCTCATCCGGCTGACGAAGTATGTCCTGAAGAAAGTGCGTCATCTGCGGAGCCTACGTTTTGTCAGTCGCAGCACTTGTGAAGCATACCCGATGGCGAGGGAGGCACGTCGTTGGCGGGGTTTTCATCGAAGAATCCATTCGGTTTTAGCAGAAAGCCGATATATGCCGTGGGCATAACCGGATAATCTTCCGGGCGCGGTATGTGGGTGTGACCGAAGGTGTACCAGAAGACCACGTCCGTATTCGCAATGGGGCGGTCGGCTGCAGTCCACTGTGGCAGCCCGTCACCGCCCATGCTTTGATTCGGATAATCGCCGGCGGCATACTTCTCCTCTTCCCGGTACGGGGTTACCCAGACGTGACGGTTGACAAAACCTGCGCGCCTGCGCCACCAGGCATTCGGAGACGCGAGGGGAACGGCATTGTCGCCGGGGAAGAATTTGTAACCGACCGGCTGACCCAAAGCGTTCTTCACGGATGGGTTGACGATCTTCCACGCTCTTGCGGTTTCGAGGCTCAGGTTCGCCATGGCCTGTTGCTCGGTCAGAAGATCCGTCGCCTGGAGATGAAATGCATTTTCGAAGGGATTGGATTCACCCGGCGGATCGGCCACCACGTCCAGTTGCTGGATTGTATTTCCGGTGCCATCGATACCAAAATCGAGACGCATATTGAAGAAGTGCTGATGGTTGGGCGCGTAGAGCAGCGGCGCAATCATCATTCCATGAATTGGAGTTTCGTCTTGATGTACAGCACCGAGGGACAGTATGCCGGTGAGTTTGATTTCAAATTCGATGTTGCCATCCTGATAGAAGTACCAGAAGAAGCCGTACTCGTAGTTTTCCACCGTCGATATGGAAGATACAACCAAGCGGCGGGAGCGGCGGACTTCGGGTGATTGCGGCAAGCGGCGGTCCGTATGCTTCCAGAGGATGCCGTAGTCCTCTTCGTGAATGCAGATGGCGTTCGGGATGGTCAGTTCTCGTCCGCGACTGTCGCAAAGATGAGCATCGAGATACTGGATATGGCCCAGGCAATCGCAGCCCAGCTGCAAGCTGTTTGCACAGGTGCCCATACCATATTCACCAACATCGAAGGCGTTTTTGCGTGCCTGTGTGGGGCGTGGGTCTCCATAAGGCACCACCATTTCCGTGAGTGAACCGCGGTAGAGAATGGGGCGCCGCCGGCCAAGGTCGGCATAGCGCACATGATGCATCGTAAGACCCTCGCGCGCGTTGAAGCCGATCACGAAATCCCAGTTCTGCCACGCGATGTGGTTCCCATTGAGCGTGAAGGAGGGTCCTTCCGGCTGCGTGATCGCCAGAGGCTTGATGTCTGTGCGATGTTGCGCGACTTTCTCGACGGAATAGTTGCCGGAATTTGGAGGGATTGGCCACTTGCCGTACTCCTCTACACGAATCACCTGCATCCGGTTAAGGTCGACCACGGGACGAATACCTTCTATCGGTCGGGCATAACCGTTGTCGGTAGGATCGCTGCGAAGGAAGCACAGCGGCCGGGCGAGCCGAAGAGTGCGGTCTTCTTCCGATCCATAGTTGCCCGCGCTCCAGATATCGACCATCACCAAAGAGGAGTCGTTCACGCCATAGTGTTTCTCCAGGGCGGCTTTGAATTCTTCGCTGGCCAGCACTGCCTGCTCACACTCCACCTGCTCGTCCATAGAGAGTGTCGGTTGCGCGCCGGCAGCTGCCTGTTCCACCTTGACCACGGCCCCAGCAGTGAGATTCAGTGTCACGGCGGAAGCAACGTTTGCCGCATTGTCAAACAACACAGCAACAGCTTCTCTATCAGGAATATCGCCACCCGGCCACGCATACACGAATTCCTTGGATGGCTCTTTCAGCATGATGCTTATGATCCGTGTCGCTGGTGTGAACGGTGGAAGGGCCTGCAGCAATTTCACGGCTGTCTGTATTTCGGAGGAAATGAGCGGCTGAAGCGGATGGGACGACATACCTGAAAGACTCCTGTATCACGATGTCAGTGTGTCGCTCGCGGCGACGGCGAGCTTCTGTCAGCAGTTACGGATTGCCGATCGCCTAGATCGTGCCTGCGCGACGTGGCAGCAGGAGGTTCAAACCGCGGAGAGATATGTGCCGCCGAAGCGGTAGTGTATCGCAACACGTGAGTCCCTAAAGCGTCGCGAATGCTTTGGAATTTGACCGATTTAGGGAAAATTCGGACCGCTATGACGACTCTACTCAGAATTGCTTCTTCGGAAAATGCATCGCCTCTAGTGAGAGAGGCGCCCACGAGCGGCGCCTCTCGTGATGCGGCGAGTGGCTAGAGTGCAGGCGTG
This sequence comes from uncultured Acidobacteriaceae bacterium, assembly GCA_963815025.1. Lineage (GTDB taxonomy): Bacteria > Acidobacteriota > Terriglobia > Terriglobales > Acidobacteriaceae > KBS-83. Next base: position 2,566,135 of record CAWFFD010000004.1, read on the forward strand.
ACCACAATATTGCGAAAGGCGACGTGACCTTTTTCGCTGCCCTGCAGATAGATCGGACCGGGCATCGCCTCATGGCTGTCGAGCGCGCCACCTGTGATGCCGGGAATCTCCTGATCGTTGATGACGGTCGTGCCGTTCAGCACTACGGTGACTTTGCGGCCGATGAGCGTGATGTCGAAGGTCTGCCAGACATCCGGTGTGCGGGGCTGTTCGGGATCTGGCGCGAGGAAGCCGTAGACGCCACCCGTGTGATGGCTGGGCGGCTCTCCCTGGGACTCCGTCTCTATCTGAACTTCGTAACGGCCGCGCAGATACACCCCGCTGTTCGCGTCCTTGCCGCAATTGAATTCAAGGTGCAGCTTGAAGTCCTGGAACTTGTGATCGTTGATGAGCTCATGGCCGTGACCGGGACTGACGATGGTGCCGTTCTCGACCGTCCACTCCGGCGCGCCTGGCTTGTCGGGATGCCAGCCGGTGAGGTCCTTTCCATCAAAGAGCTGGACCGGCTTGCCCCATTGTGGCGTGCGGGTATAGATCAGCGTAGGCGCCGGGTTGCCGAACCAATGCCAGGTTGTCCCGTCGGGTCCGTTGACGGTGCCGGTGAGATTCTTGCCGGCGAGTTTGCCTTCGAAGACCAAGTCGCTCTTGCTGTCTTCCTCTTCCTTTGGAGAGACGAAGGTGAGCTTGCCGTCCGCTACTTCGACCTTCGGCAGAGGACGCGCGTTGCCCCAACGGCCGGTCATCCGCGCCTTGAGCTGGCCATCTTCCTGGGTTATCTCGATCCAGGAGGGCCAGTCGCGGTCCGGCGCCTTCAAGGTCAAATCCCAGCGGCCGAGGAATTTCGATGTGGCCGAAGCGCTTGCGGGAGCACCGTTTACCGGCGCTGCAGCGTGCGCCGGCATCGGGCTGTACGCAACGGAGAGTGCAATTGCAGCAGCAAAGATAAATTTCGGAAATTTCACGATCGGATAGCTCCTTTTGCTTCGCCTGGGTTATGCGACGGACTCAATCTTCTGCGCGGAGGCGTTCCAGGCGACGGCGTGGCCACGGAAGTACGACTCGTTTGCAAGATGGCAGGCCAGGGCCGCGTTGTTGCCGAAGAGCGCGTCCTGAAGCACGGGCTGGCGCGAGCGCACCGACTGGAAGAACTTGTAGAGGTGCGGCTTCAGGTCGTCGTAGTCGTTGCCGTTGAAGGTGATGGTCTCGGGCGCCGGTTCCTGGCCCGGAATCGGATCGTGCTCCTTGTGCCATTGTTCGACATAGGCGCTTCGCATCGCAGCCGGGTAGGAGCCAGTGTAGTAGCTGGGCGAGAGGTCAACACCGGCCTGCGGCGTGTAGCTGATGCTGAATTCGCGCATTTCGATGATGCCCTTCGAGCCCATGAAGCGGGTGACCTCGGTCGACTCGCAGCCGAGCGAGAGACGCATGTACAGCGGGACACCCATGTATTCAAAGAGGGCGGGCTGCACGTCCGGCATGTTGCGGCCATCTTTCCAGCGGTAGATGCCGCCGAAAGACATCACGCGCTTTGGCACCTCGTTGATGCCGAGCACAAACTGCATGCCGCTGATGAGATGGACCATCAAGTCCCCGGCAACACCGGTGCCGTACTCCTTCCAGCAGCGCCAACGTGCGAAGGTGAGCGGATCGAATGCTTTTTTCGGTACGGTTCCCTGCCAGGTATCCCAGTCGAGGGTCTGCGGCGACAGATCCGGCGGCGGTGGATACTCCCACGCACCCGTCGGATCGTTGCGACCCAGGGTGCATTCGATCAGATTCAGGTCGCCGATCGCACCCTTTTCATAGAGATCCTTGGCCTTGGCGCAGATCACGGAGCTGGTGCGCTGCGCGCCGATCTGAACGATGCGGTCCGACTTCTTCGACGCAGTGAGCATGGCGAGCCCATCGGCCGGATTGTGCGACATCGGCTTCTCGCAATAGACGTCCTTGCCGGCAGCGATGGCATCCACCACGACTTGCTTGTGCCAGTGATCCGGAACGGCCACGATGATGGCGTCGATGTCCTTGGAATCGAGCAGTTCCTGGTAGCGGCGCGTGGTGCGAATCGGCTTGCCAACGATCTCCTTGGCGAGCTGGTGGCGGCCGTCATAGAGATCGGCGGCGGCGACGCACTCTACTCCGGCAAGCTGGATGGCCGTGGACAGCAGGTTGGAGCCTTCCATGCCCACACCGACGATACCGAAGCGAAGCTGATCGCTGGGCGCAGTGGCCTGCGCGGCTGCGTAAGCGGGCTCCTCGAGAAAAGCTGAACCGCCGATTAAAGAGGCGCCCGCGACACCCGCGGTCGTCTGTAAAAAAGCACGTCGTGACAAAAGAGCCTTGTTCACCGGAGCCTTGTTCATCGCTTGCAATCCTCCTCCACACCTGCCGGCGCGATGTTAGTTCATGCGCGGTGCGTAGAAGAAGCCCTTTGCGCGAAACGTCATTAGCCAATCGGTTGCCTTGGTGGAAATACCAGCATTCCAATAGAAACGGCCGCTCATTTTCTTTCTGGACCGGGCCGCTGAGGAGCCGGGAAAGGCGTTCAGCGGATGAGCCAGAGAGAGAGGAGCGGCCGTGACTGCAGATGCAGTTCTGGGACTGGTTGACTATTGCCCGCAGCCCTTGCCGTGATCCGGGTGCGCACCGGCGGCTTTGGCTTGCGCCTCCGTCATGTACTTCCCCTCTTTCGTTTTGCCGTAATACCGAGAGCCGGGGCAGTGGTAGACATTGGTGGGCGTGTTGACCCAGACCATTCCCGCTCCGCCACCGGGAGCCTGGGCCATGTTGCTCGTGCTGGAAACCTTCGGCGTGCGGGCAGGCGCCGGAGCAGCAGCCGGCGCCGGAGCAGCGGCAGGAGCCGGGGCTGCGGGTGCCGGAGCTTCAGCGGGAGCTGCTGCTGCGGTCGATGCTTTTGCTGCCTTGGCAGAGGTGGCCGGAGCGGATGCATCGGCTGCGAACCACTGCTGCACCCCTTTATGGCCGCGGCACGCGCCTGCCTTCTTTGCAGCATTGGAGTAAGTGCCATCCTTACATTGCCCTGTGGAGCCGGCCGGCGCGCCCGCGGGAACCTGCGCGATACCGGCCTGACACATCCCTAACCCAAGTCCAAGGGCGACAGCCATAATGCAGCGTTGAACGTTCATCCAACACCTCCGTCGATCGATTTTTTTTGGGGGAAAAGGCCCGAATGGTTGCGGAACATCATAGCAAGGCGACGGCAACCATCCGCAAGTGCCGCTTAGCCCTACCAATTAAGGACGCAATGCCTGGGTTCCGATTCGTTGAAGACTGCGAGCATTTTAGCGTCCCGCCCGGCCGGAGTCTTGCCAATCGTGTTCTACGCTAGCGACGGTTGAAGCAGCTGACGGTTGAAGCAGCTATTGTGGCTAAACGGCTGAGGGCAATTGCGTCCCCTTCCGGAGGGCAATATTTGGTAGTCCATCCTTTTTCAGCGTAGTACTTTGGAACGAGGTATTCATCGGGCCGGGGTACATCGCGCAGCGGGAAGCTGGGATGGAAGAGCTACAGACCATCGCGGAGCAGCTGTTTGGGGAAGCGCTCGACCTACCGCCGGAGCGGCGCGCCGCTTTTCTTGACGTGGCCTGTCGCGGCTCACGCGACGTGCGGCAGGCAGTGGAAGCTCTGCTAGCGAAGAATGACCGGGTGAATGGATTTCTGTCCGAATCCCCCTATGGATCCGCATCCCCCTATGGATCCGCGGGCGGGGCGACCACGAAACCCGGGCCGTGGCTGGCGCCGGGAAGACGCCTGGGGCGGTATTCGATTGTCGAGCTGATTGGCGCGGGTGGCATGGGAGTTGTCTATCGCGCCCGCGACGAGAAGCTGGAACGGTTGGCCGCCATCAAGACGCTCGCTCCAGGCGTTTTCAGCGGAGACGTGGCGCGACGTCACTTCCGCCGCGAAGCGCTGGCGCTGGCCAAGCTCAACCATCCCCATATTGCGGCGGTTTACGACGTCGGCGAGCAGGATGGTATCGACTACATCGTCATGGAGTGTGTCGCCGGAGAGCCACTGGCTGCCAAAGTGAAATGTGGCCCGCTTGCGGTGCGAGACGCGACGTCGATTGCACTCGAAATTGCCCAAGCGCTCGAAGAGGCGCATGAACGTGGCGTGATTCACCGTGACCTAAAGCCAGCGAACGTCATGATCACACCGAAGGGGCAAGCGAAGGTGCTGGACTTTGGCGTGGCCAAACTGCTGGAAACGACGAACGCAACCCAGTCGCTTGAAACCACCGCACTCATCGGCACCCCTCTTTATATGTCGCCGGAGCAGGCATGGGGCCGGGAGGTGGATGGGCGCACCGATCTCTGGAGTCTGGGCGCGATCTACTACGAGTTGCTGACCGGGCGACCTCCCTTCCAGGGCGACAACGCAGTCTCGGTGCTGCGTGCCGTCACCTCCGATCGTTGCCCGCCGATCCGCCAGATGCAGCCAGGTCTTCCGGAGGAGGCGGAGCGCATCGTAAACCGCGCTCTCGAGAAAGAACCGGCGCGTCGCTACGCCACCGCGGCCGAGATGGTGCACGATCTTCGATTGCTGCTGGAAAAGATGAGCGGCACGATTTCCCCTGCCGCACCCGCACCGGCTCGGCTGCTGCGGATTTTGTCGGCAAGCCTGGCTGCGATTTTGCTGCTCGGCGCGTTGGCGGGCTGGTGGTTCTATCGTCGGACTGGGGAGCGGCGGTGGGCGCGCGAAGAGGCGATTCCCCAAATCGAGTCCCTGATTCAAACACGTCGACCGCTTGAAGCACTGGCGATTCTCCAACGGGCGGAGAAGGACCTTCCCGGCGATGCGCACCTCCGGAAACTCAGCGACGCGAATACGCAACTCGTAAATGTCACCTCGCAACCGGTAGGCGCGCAGGTCTCGATTCAGGACTACATGACGCCGGAGGGCCCGGCTCTACAGCTGGGTACGACTCCGCTGAAGAACGTGCGGATCCCCCGCGGATATTTTCGCTGGACGATCGTGAAGCCCGGGACGGGCAAGATGGTCGTCGCGCCCGAGACGGCGGAGAGCATGAATTTTCCGTTGGCCCTTGCACAAAAGGCTCCGCCCGGAATGGTCTACGCGAACGGGGGATCGTGGGGAGATTTCAACGGATTCATCGGGTGGATGGGGCCATATGAATTTCCTCCCTACGATATTGATCGCTATGAGGTTACCAATCACGAATTTCAGGCGTTCGTCGATCGCGGAGGCTACGAAAAACCTCAGTACTGGCCCACCGAGTTTCACCGCGACGGGCAGACGCTGAAGTGGAACGAGGCGATGCCGCTATTCCGCGACACAACCGACCGCCCTGGGCCCGCCACGTGGGCAGGCGGACATTATCCCGAGGGCCAAGCCGACTTCCCAGTCTCCGGCGTGAGCTGGTTTGAAGCTGCGGCGTATGCCGCGTGGGCAGGCAAGGCGCTTCCGGTGCTGGGCCAGTGGTATCAGGCTGCAAATTCTGAGAATGCCGGCTACACCGTTCAGCTCAGCAATCTCACCACTGGCCGGCCCGCAGCCGCCGGCTCGTACCGGGGATTGGGAGAATACGGCACCTATGACATGGCAGGGAACGTCCGCGAATGGATCGCGAACACAGTCGACGGTGATCTCCGCTTTATCCTCGGCGGCTCGTGGAAGTCGCCGAATTATCTCTACACCAGTCCGGAAGCGCTCTCTCCCTTCGACCGCTCCGACACCAATGGGTTCCGCTGCGTGCGCAACCTAGGCACGATTCCCGCCGCGGCCGTACAACCAATCCAACGCATTGCCCGCGACTTCGCAAAATACAAACCCGTCAGCGACGACGTCTTCCGCGCCTACAAGCGTCTCTATGCCTATTCCAACACGCCGCTGAACGCTGTCGACGAAGGCGTGGTGAAGGAGACCTCGGACTGGCGCGAGCAGAAAGTCACGTTCGACACCGCCTATAACGGCGAGCGCATGGCGGCCTACCTCTTCCTGCCCAAACGCGCAAAGCCCCCGTATCAGACCGTGCTGTTCTTCCCCAGCGCGCGCGTCGAGTTGATGCCGCCGGACAGCAGCAACCTGGGCGACGTGAACTACTTCGACTACGTCATCCAGAGCGGCCGGGCGGTCATGTATCCGGTTTACGACGATACCTATGAACGCCGGTTGAAGCATCGGCTACCTGCGGCGCCGGACAATCTCAACCAGCCATTGAACTGGTATAAGGACGCGGCCAGGTCGCTCGACTATCTCGATACGCGCGCTGATATCGACAAAGACCGCATGGCCTATCTCGGCGTCAGCATGGGCTCAGCCGAGGGCGTCATCATTACAAGCCTTTTGCAGAACCGCCTCCGCGGAGCCGTTTTTCTCGATGGCGGCTACTTCCTCATATCGCCGGGACCAGGAACCGATCAGGCCGATTTTGCGCCGCGTATGAAGAAGCCTGTGCTGATGGTGAACGGCCGCTACGACTTCACCTTTCCCGTGCTGACGGCCCAGGACCCGCTCTTCCGCATGCTCGGCACGCCACCGGCCGAGAAGCGCCACGTCCTCCTGGAAACGCCGCACGATGTAACCCAAGACCGCCCCGCACTGGTGAAGGAGGTACTCTCCTGGCTCGATCGCTATCTGGGACGAGTGAGTGACTGAGAGCCACCACGTGCAGACGGCGAGTGCACGTGATGCGCACGGAGAGTGTCACTCAGTGATCGGTTAGGATTCGAGGCCGCTTCCAGTCATTCGTCTTCGATCATCGGTATCTGTGGTGGCGCATCCGCGCTTGCGGACGATCTTCACGCGGATGGTTCGTTCTTTCACACTACCGAAGACGCCGCTGATGCCGACGGCCCCAACGTGCCAGTTCTTCCAGCGCAGGACGCAATGTCGCACCATATTTGGTCAGGGAGTACATCGTGCGCAACACATTCTCGCGATGCACCTCCCGCTCCACGATGCCAGCGCGCTCAAGTTCGCGCAGTTGCGAAGTGAGCACTTTTTGCGAGACCTCTGGAATGCGACGCTGCAAATCGCCATAGCGCTTATGGCCAGATTTGAGCTCACGCAAGATCAGCGGCTTCCACTTGCCTCCGATCACGTCGATCGCCATCGTGACGGGACACTCTCTTCGCAACATGAATACAACATACAGGCGGTGCCCGCTGTGGACAGGTCAGGAACAAAAAAGTGCGTAATTGACACGGGATGTCGCCCAAAGGAAAGATGCGAACAGGACAACCGCCGTGCTCGGATGTGGAACTTTCAGAAATCAGATGACACAGCGGGAACCGGTCGAGGAGGACACTCATAGTGAAAGTGATTGCGTACGACCGCTTTAAGCCGGGCGTGGGGATGGAACAGATTACGCCATATTTGAAGGAAGAGGTGTCGAACGTGTGGCGCCTTTGGAAGGCAGGCATCGTAAGGGAGAATTACGCACGGGCGGATGAATTAGGGGTAGTCATCGTTTTCGAGGTTCCCGACGTTGCGACAGCCAAGGCTTACATCGACGATTTTCCTCTTAGCAAGGCCGGGCTTCTGGAGTGGAGCTTCATCGCCCTTCAAGTACCGTTGCCGATCGAATCGCTGTTCCGCGAGGACGTGGACCTGAATCCTCCGCTGGACCGCACCATGACTCAAGCCGAGTTTCAGCAATGAAGCAAGCGTTTGGCATCTCGGTTCCGGAGGGACTTAGCGAACTCTGCACCCCAGACAGATGCGCGTTGATCGTCTACGACATGCAAGCTGGGATCGTTCCGCAGATTTCGGATGGAAAAGACATTGTGACCAGGTGCGTGGCGCTTCTAGAGGCGGCTCGTAGTGCGGGGATGCGCGTTTTCTATACGCGTCACCTGTTTCTTCCGAACCAGTGCAGCGGCGTCGGACAGTTGCGGCGGGCGATGATCTGGCAAAGAAAAACTGATCCGGCCGAGACGAAACCTTTGATCATGCAGGGATCTGCCGGTTGGCAGATCGTGACTGAACTCGCGCCGCGCGAAGACGAGGTAGTCATCGACAAAATCACAATGTCCGCCTTCGAGAGCACCTTCCTGCACGCTGCGCTGCGCGATGCACAGCTGCAGTCATTCATCATCGCAGGCATCGCTTTGGAGGTCGGAATCGAACCGACGGTGCGGCACGGAGCCGACCTCAACCTGATACCGGTTGTGGCGGCGGATGCCTGCGGCTCGAAGACAAAAGCCGCCCATGAAAGATCGATCGCAACATTGGAAGAGACTGGAGAGGTAGTCATGTCCACGGCTGACGAAATCGTGTCTTCCTTGATGGCACGTTGACCCGAGGACGACTCGGCTCGACATCTAGATCGGTCAGAAGCGCAAGAAAAACAGGAGGAAGCTGGTGGAAGGGCGCGAAGTGGCAACTCGATCGAATATCGATCCGGAGATACGAGTCGAACCAAACGGACCATACGTCGTCACGAACGTAAAACACTTCACGGACTGGCTCGGTCAGGAGCTTCCAATTCATTCCGAAACCGCGTTGTGCCGATGCGGGCAATCGCGCAACAAACCCTTTTGCGAGGGCAGTCATGCGACATCGAACTTCAGCGGGGAGAAAGACCCGAGTCGAATTGCTGATAAGCGCGATGTTTATGAGGGCCAGCAGATCGAGATATTCGACAATCGGGGCATCTGTGCTCACTCAGGCTTCTGTACCGACCGGCTTTCATCTGTCTTTCATGCCGGTGCCGAGCCGTTCATTACTCCTAGCGGCGGAAGAATGGACGAGATTATTCAGGCAGTGCGGGCCTGTCCATCAGGCGCGCTCAGCTACGCCATTGACCATGTAGAAGCTCGCACACAGGTTGACCAGGACCGCGAGCCGTGGATCGAGGTCTCAAAGGACGGACCTTATCGAATCACGGGTGGAATACGGCTTGTAGACGAATCTGGCAACAACATACCTCGTGCCCAAGGCTCCTCGCAGAAGCATTTCAGTCTGTGCCGATGTGGACACTCCCAGAACAAACCGTTTTGCAGTGGGATGCACTGGTATGTGAAATTTGCCGATCCCGTCCCCTCTCCGGAGCACCAATCGACCCTTTTCGAGTGGGCAGGTGGGTTTCCCGCGCTCCTGCGCATGACCCGCATTTTCTATACGAAGTACGTTCCACAGGATCCAATCGTCGGACCTCTGTTTGCAAATATGTCTCCGGATCATCCGGAGCGTGTCGCGGCGTGGCTAAGCGAGGTTTTCGGTGGTCCAAAGTTCTATTCGGAGCGGTATGGCGGCTACTCCCGAATGATCTCCCAGCACGTCGGCAAGAACATCAGCGAAGAGCAACGCAAGCGCTGGGTACAGATGCTCTGCCAGAGCGCTGATGATGCGAAGCTGCCGGAAGACCCAGAATTTCGGGCCGCTTTTGTCGCCTACCTTGAATGGGGCTCACGCATCGGTAAGGAAAATTCACGGCAGAATGCATCCCCGCCGCCAAATATGCCGGTTCCACGCTGGTGGTGGGTGTGTGAGGCGAAGCCGGGTGCAAGACTTGCAGCGCTGGCTCCAAAGGAAGAGGTTCCCGCTTCGATCACGGTTTCAGGACCGAACGAGCTTATAAGTTTCACTCAGCACATCAAACCGCTCTTCAGAAAGATCGATCGGCAGTCGATGAGTTTTGTCTTCGATCTCTGGTCATTCGGCGATGTCCGCGACCATGCTCCGCAAATTCTCAAGCGATTGGAAAACGGAACGATGCCGTGTGACGGCCGCTTGGCCCGAAGAGAGAGTGGAAGTCTTTCGGCGTTGGGTCGAGTCAGCAATGGCCGAATAGAGAGCTCCTACTGCGAAGTCGATTGGCGCTTCTCTTATACACCTGTGGCGCTCAGGTACCACAGCAAGCGCCGCAACCATTCATGCATAGTCAAACAAGGTCATAAACCCAAAGTCCATATGAAGCTGTTGGTGGCAGTGGAATAGCGTCAAGCCAGGATTGTTAGCGACGAAGTCGATTTCAGCCTCTTGGTAACCTCCGAGCATGACTACGTCCTTCAGCAAACCCGCCATCGGCTTGCCGGCATAACTGGTTAATTCAAAAGTGTGGCGATGAAGATGAACAGGGTGGATGTCGTCGCTCGCATTTCGCATCTTGATGCGGTATCGCTGGCCTCGCTTCAAATGGTGCTGCGGCGGCATCATCATTTGCGATGGCGGATAGGCAATCCCATTGATTGTCCAACGATTGAAGCCAGCCTCAGCTGCATTGTCTTTGGCAAATGTCATCTCAAGCGTTTCGTCAGGCGCGGGCGCAATCCTCCCCGCATTGGCGAAGCTTGAATAGTCCCAACGAAAGTGCGGAGGCTTAGCCCACTGCGGAATACCCTTTTGCCCGTCGTATTCGACCACGATACCCATGCCATGCAATCGGTCGTCGTCCGCCAAATCCCCGAGTATCCAGACGCCGGGATGATTCATCTCCACAATCGCTGAGACACGCTCAGCGGTTCCGATCCACAACACGGGCACATCCTTGGGATTGGGAACCGGGTTTCCATCCAGTGCGACCACGCGAAATGTATGTCCGGGCATTGCGAGGCTGCGAATTTCTGTTGCGCTGCCGTTCACGACGTGAATCAGTACGCGTTGCCCCCGGTTGACGCGAATGGGCTCTCCGTGACCGAGCATGCGTCCGTTGATTGTGAATGACGCGTAGCCCACTTCGAAGCCGTGCGGCATTCCCTTAGCCAGCGATGCCTTCATCGAAGACTCGCCCCGCTCTTTCAATTCCTGGTCCGTGCTTGAGAGCGAAAGAAAATCCTGGGCCATGTCACCACCACGGCTAAGGGAAGGTTCGAATTCCTTAAGAACGAGAAAGACTTCCTGATCGTGATTGCCTGGATAGTGTGAAGGCTCTATGTAGACGGGTCCTACCTGGCCCCCGTATTGCCCCGCACTGAGGTTTGCGCCTGCGCGGTTGTGAGTGTGATAGAAACGAAGACCCGACGGCCCAGGTGTGAAAGTGACGCGTCGCATTCCATGTGGAGGAACGAACGGCGTGCCTTCCTCTGCCGATCCATCGACATCGCTGGGAATCTGTTGCCCATGCCAATGCAATTGCTCGGGCGTGTTCGTGTCGTTGTGAACCTCTATCGTAGTTTCTTTACCCTCCTTAAGGCGGAGCAAGGGTCCCGGAAATTGACCGTTATACGCGGTCATTGAAACGACGCGGCCCGGCGCGAGTTCTACCGGCGTCATGGCAATGCGTAACGTGTAGGCCGCCGGTTCTTGATTCTCGTCGCTACCAACGTGTGGCGAAGTTGGCCGACCGCGTTCGCGGGAGCAGCCGGCTGGCAAGAGTGACGCTGCGGTCAGACCTGCCGCAGTTTTCAGAAAGGATCTTCGTGAATACGTGCTGTCTCTCATTTGCATTTGTGCTTTCGTAATCTAGGCCTTCATCCTTAAGACTGCCTTAACGCGGCACGAGCCCAGTTGGTCCATCATGGACCGATTCCAGACGACGAGTTGCAGAATTCTCATGCCGGTCCGATAAGATTCGGAAATCCTGACATTTATGGGATGTGTGGCATGGAAGCGGGTGTGGGGATAGGGATGCAATGCACCGTGCGGGTATCCTATCGAAGACGGAGTCACGTGACACTTCCCGGCACATTCGCTGGAAGACTCGCTATCTAACGATGATCGGCGTTAGAGGCCGTGCGTGGCGTCAGTTCGATAACCGATATCGTATCGGTAGCAGACACGTCAAGTGTATTTGGCCGAAGTGTCACACGGCCCTGCCGCAAGCGCCATCGCGAATCGTACGTGTAGACGGTTGCCTTCTCAATCGTCGACGGAAAACTGATCGCAGTATCTATCGGAGGAGGGTGTAACTCAGCGTCGGTGGAGGTGAGCCGCCCCTGCTTGGTGCGCGTGGCCGCGTCACTGATTTCGTGCCAGAGCAATAGGTAGAAGGTCCCGTTCGACTTCTGCAGCAGCAAGTCGTGGATGTACTGCGTGCGTCCGAAGCCGGGAGCCGGTCGTACAGTGATGCCGTAACTTAGCGGGGCTGGTTTCTCAATTCCGTTACCATTGCTGTCCTTGAGTAAGGAGATAAGCGACTGCAGTGCGAGATATCCCGGTTTGGGTGTCAGGTCATTGTGCAGCAGCCCATAGCTTGCCTCAGGGTTGATCGGGTGCTGGGCCTCGTCAACCAGTTCGTACCAGAATGTTCGTATGATTCCGTGACGGAAATACTCAGCGAATATGCGCGGCACATATTTCCCTTGCACGCTTTCGGGAATGGAAGCCGAGGCTGTACCGGTGTAATAACCAGTCTCCGTCGCGATTAAAGGCACGCTGCGGCCCTGCGGAGAGCGAACATCGGCGCCCATGGTATCGATCCACCAGGGATATTCATCGATATTGATGGCTGGATTCGTGGTCCAGTGAAAGTAATCGTCGCTATTGTCATACGCGAGGACCGGTGTGCCGTGGGGATTGCCCGCGTATGGATAGGGATGGATCGCTCCGTAGTCTGCCACACCGTAAAACTCGGATTGGCGAAAAAAGATAGGACTGGAGCCGGTCAGCGCTGGCGGAAGGCATTTCACTGCGGCAAGCGCCGGGTCGCGATGAATAGCATCGCAGGTATCTTTCGTATAGGCGACGGCGTAGTTATTCCAGCGATTCGGATCGCCTGGTACGTCGGTGACTGCGTCGTTCCCGCCTGCATGCCACTTGATGCCCCGGAAGTAGCCGTTGACCTCGTTGAGGCTTTCCACCGTATCGACGACGCCGGGACCTAACGCCTTTAAGTAGTCCGTGATCAGCATGCAGCTCTTATTCCCGTACTTGTCACACCAGTAGTCCCGCGTGGGAATGATGGCGATCTTGGGATCCACTACGAGGTTGATCCGAATGCCAGCAGCCGCAATCTTCAGGTAATCATTATTGTGATATGTACCTCCGTCACGGATGTGACTAATTCCAGATTGAACAAGAAGGTCGATCAGAGCAGAGGTCTGCCGGCGATAAGGTGTATTTGAGTAGCCGCCGCCGAAGTGTGTTGCCACGCCAATGCTATCAAGGAAGGCTTTCGTGCTCGAAGCCTGTACAGCTCTCATCTCGCCGTGTGGCTGGCTCGTGGGATCTGATTGATACGTGCTTCGACGCCCCTGGCCATGAGCCTGGGAGAGCGTACCCAGCAGCAGGAAGAAGAGCATCCACCGCCGTGCAATTGCGACGACACACAGAGCAGTGTGCGCAACTCTATCAGACCGCCACATACCTTGCTTCCGCCTGCTGGAATTCCAAGTTCTCCATTCCCGTTAGCCAGGATTGGTAATACATCGATAACTTGCCGTAATTGTTGTCAAAGGCCACGACGGAGCGACCTAGCAGCAGACTTAGAATGATAGCGTGCAGCCGGTTCGTTAGAACTGTTTCGTAGCGCGAAAAGAGCCGAACGCCATCAGCTATCAGGTTGTCTCGATGCCAGTACCATAGCGCGTGACAGTCGACCGGAGGACCATATCTGCCCACTCCCTTGACGAAGTTCACGACGCCATAGTGCATCAGCCGGCGAGCGTGACTGAATACGCCCGAGTCCCAGTCGTAAGTGTCGCCCTGGATTTGTGCGATGGAAAGTGGGATCGAGCTTGCCTCGATATCCTGGCGCACCAGCCGCAGAGTGCCGTCACATGGATCGCCGTGCGGCTGGAGAACACCTGCAAGGGCGTGTGCTGTATCCGGCATGGCCGAGACCGAATGCGCGCCATATCTTTGCAGTTGCTCGAGCGACCGATAGTCACGAGCGAAGATATGGTAATTGCGGTGCTCGTTCATTCTCCGAATGGATGCTTCCGCTTTCTGTGCAGAGCTGAAGTGCACTGTCTGAGGCAGGAAGATAATCCGGTTCTGCGGATAAAGCGCCATGATTCTCTCCCGGAACGACTGGAAGTTGAACCAAAGGTCCCCGAAGTTGCCCCCACCATGAAGGAGAAAGACATCTCTGGATGTGATTCCGGGTACGCGTGACGGAAAGTCGTAGTAGTTATAGCGCCGCCAGATATTCACCTGATTCTCTTGGAAGAACTGCTCACAGCCGGAGTTAATCAGCAGATCGCCGACGTTGGTGTGCAAAGGATAGTCCACATAAATGCACCGGTGACTCTTGTCGAAGTAGCCCAACATTTCGTTGAGCTTCTCTTTCAGCGCGCTCATGACCGATCCATTAACGTTCGCTTGCATTCGCCGTTCCTTCCATATCATTGGCTTGCTTCGGCTGTTTCAAAGGAATGGCGGTGGCCTTCACCACCACGATGCGATAGCATCCGGAAATCCCTTCGGTAGCTGTCCCCGCCTTGAGCAGGCGAACGAATTGCACGTGGTCCTCCGTCTGCTCCTTGATGACCGTCGGATTCTTCGTTTTGTCCGCCGGTCCGGTTGGCTTCACCGGAAGCTGCGGCCGATTTGTCACAAATGTAGTTTTCATGTTGAATCCCAGAGGAGTTGCGCCATTCACATTTCGGAACTCGACCAGGCAACTGTTCGCTGCAGGCCGAGACCAGCGGTATTCCACCGTGCTGACTCCGGTGACGCTTTCCCATGGGGATGCTTGCTGCCCGACATGGGGTAGGGTTGCCAGAAGAAACAGGAGACCAATCATCCGCTATCCTCCTTACAGAAAATTCATCTTGCAGGCCCTTCGACCAGCCATCGCATCATTTGGATCTCTGTTTTCATAACTGGAGGATGTGCTCGGGGTCACAGTGCCCGCTGAGCAAATGGTGAAATCCGAGCAGGTTTCCCTTCAGAAGACCCACGCGATCGTATTCGGTGTCCCGGGTGAGAATGCCGAGAATGTTGCCGGCGAGGCAGCGAGCCCAGTATTGCACCACGATGAAGGAGAGCGAGAATGTGTTTGCCTTGCGCTTGAGATAGATCGGATTTACAACGGTAGAAAATCCCAGTCGAACACCAGAGACTCGGCCCGCTCTCCATCCGAGGTGCACCGCCGCTGCATTTTGGAGCTCGACGGGTGGATGTGCCCCGGCCGTGTAACGGTGTGAGAAGTCTCGGTCCTCCAGCCAGGCATAGAGTGGAAGGCGCTCATCGAAGCGGCAGGCGCCGATGCGCGAGAAGCGGATGGCCATATTGCAGCCATAGCCCGAGTCAACATCCTTGAGCAGCAAGGGAGCATTCGAAGCGTTGCTCTCGTCATAGAGCCGGCATTGCCTCCGGGCTTCTGCCCGATCGATGCGACCACTACGACCGCCGTCGTGAAGCATTCTGCCTGAGGCGATGAGAATCTCTGGATGCATGCGAAACAGGCGTTCCATTTCCAGCAGATATCGGCTTCCGAGTTCAATATCGTCGTCCAGAAATACGACTAAGTCGGTTTCAGGGTGGACCGCATCGAGCGCTTGATTCCTCTGCTTGCAGAGTCCCAGCGAGGTCCTGACGTATTCCACTCCATCAAGCGCAAGCGTTTCCGGCAAGATATGGTCCGCACTGGGACTCGCGATGATGATCTGCTTTGGCAACAGGTGCTGCTGCTTGACCGAGAGAATCGTGTCATGCAGTACCATCGGACGATTTACGGTGCATACGATGACCGAAACATTCATTGCCCTGCTCCAGTGGCGTTCAAAGCTACATTCTCGTTCTCGCTGCGCTGCCGGTTGCTGCGTTCTGGAGTATCGATTGCTCTGCTGCTAAGACTTGCCGGTCGCAGCCGGCCGGCCATGAGCTCCGCGTAGACATCGGTGATCTGTGCCGCCATCCTCTCAACGCTGAAGCGCTCCAGATTGACTCTGGCCCGCGATTTCAAACGAGCGTGCTCCTCGGGTGTTTCCAGGAGCTTGAGGATCGCGCTCGCCAGGGCACTACTATCGCCCGGAGGTACAAGGAGGCCCGCTTCACCGCCGTCCAGCGCTTCCGGAATGCCATCCACATCGGTCGCTACGATGGCGCAGTCACAGGCACGAGCTTCTGTAAGCACCAGCCCGAAGGAGTCTCGACGTGACGCCAGCACGAAGGTGTGCGCCGCCTTCATGTAGGGAATGGGATCAGATTGAAAGCCCTCAAAATGAATCTGCCCGGCGTACTTCGATGCGGCAGCTTGCGCCTCGAAGGTGGCACGATCTGGTCCATTGCCGACCAGATAAAGATGCGCTCCCGGGACGCTCGCCGACACCTCTGTAAACGCACTGATGAGCTCGCTGATCCCTTTTCGATGATTCATGCCGCCTACTGTGACAATAGCCGGCTGCAGCAGCGATCGCGGGCTCCGCGTGGCGACATGCAGCAATCGCATGCTGCCCAGGGTTCCGTTGTGCACGGTGCGGAGTTTGTGGCGAGGCACTCCGCGACGTGACATGTCGGTAGCCACCGAATGGCTGACCGCGAACACGCAATCGGCCAAGCGCATCAGGTTGGAGCTGCGCTGATGCACGTTATGTACGTGGGCTACCAGACGGTATTTCGACGTGACGCGCACTGCGCGCGCCAGCACCACTCCTGTCACCATGTGGCAGTGGACAATATCAGGTTTGAATTCTTTGACAATCCGTCTGAAGGAAAGAGCAGCGGCGGTGAGTTGAACGAGGTTACGTTTCTGACCAAGCGTGTAGTGCTTGATCCCATTTTGCTGGAGGAGGCTCACATACTCTCCTCCATTGGAGCAAACGGCGACCTCCAGCGGCTGCTGGAGTTGACCGGATAATATGTCTATGGCCGCATTCACAATTCCGCAGCCCGCGCCGGTGAGTGAATTCAGCAGATGAAGAACCCGGATGGGACGGTGAATCATGGTTGCACCGTCATCTCGCCGGTCTGAAAGCCAGGCGAAGAAGTTCGAGACAGGTTCCGCTCGTCGCGTCTCCGGTACTCGGCTATGTCGGCAGGCGTGATCCGGTCCGCATCGGTTCGGGCTGCCATTCCGAGGACTTGTTCATAGATGTGCTCCAACCGATTCGTCACTCGCGGCCAGGCGTAGTGCGTCTCTACCTGAGCACGGTTGTACTGCCCCATCTGCCGGCACAGAAGGGGATTATTCAGAAGCTCTTCGAGTGCGCGTGCCAGTGTAGCAGGGTCTTTGACCGGGACGCGCCGGCCGCCTTGCTCAGAGACGATATAGGCGAGACCTCCCGCACCGGTGACGACAAGCGGCTTGCCGCATGCCATCGCCTCCAAAGCCGCCATCCCGAACGGCTCTCCGTCAGAGGGCAAGCAATACACGGTGCACTGCTGAAGAAGGTTAGTCACCTCGGTCCGGTCCACACGGCCGGGGAACTGCACGCGATCGTGATAAGACGAAGCCGCAACTCGCTGCTTCACGGCGGCGAGTTCGGACCCCCCACCCGCGATCACAAGACGAACGTCGGGTACACGTGAGACCAAGGTCTCAAATGCGTCGATCAAGCAGTAAATACCCTTCCGAACGAGTACGTGCGCCAGGAACAACACGGTAGGCGCTTGCGCGGAACTGTCGGGGCGAACGGAGAATGCAACATCATCGATCCCGGGAGGGAGAATGAACAAGCGGCTCAGGAGACGCTCAGGCGTAGCGATGTTGTTTAGTGCAGCCGGAGTCGACAGCAGGATTGCTTTGGCGTAGCGGTGCTGCCGGCTCACACAGGCATCTTTGAGCAGACTGGTAAGGCGGCGCCGGATTCTCTGCGGAAATGACCCCGTGCCATCAGCATTGACTGGCCAGCGAGAGAACTGCGGACCGAGCACGACGGGGACTCCACACCCGACGAAGGCCAGACTCAGCAAAGAAAAGACTGGGTTTAGTTCGTGAATGAGATCGATGTGCGTCGCCGCTCGAATCTGCCGCAACGTACGACGTGTCCAAAGCATGTAGTGCAGCGGCTGCGGCCGCTTCAATTGCGCATCGGGGCTCATCTGATGAATGGTGACGTGTGGCGGCAGTGGAGTGCGTATGTCTGCGAAGGGCGTCACCACGTGTAGCCGATGTCCGCGTTCTGCAAGTCCTTTTATGAATTGGTGAGCTATCAGCCCGTCGCCGCAGGGCCGCCAGTCTGTGAGAGGGGTGGTCGGAAATGATACGAAGATCGTCAAACGGCGCTCGCCCATCTCGGTTGTCTCCTTTCTTTGCCTGAGTTGCTCCATGCTCATACGCCGGCCACCTCTGCGGCGCGACGGCGCAGGGCATTGGAGCCAGCATTTCTCAACCGCCTGGCCATGATTTGTAACTCGTCGATGCGGGGAATCAGTCCAGGAGCAGGCTGGCCCAATACGAAGCGGAAGCTGGCGAGCGCCACGGCCAAGCGGACAACGGCAGCCGTAAGCAGTGCGAAACTGGCGCCGAGAACACCCCATCTCGGCACGAAGACAGCGAGCAGCGGAAGCGAGAGAAGCAAGCCGCTCGATTGAAGGACCGTGACCAGGCCGGGGCGATTGAGCGCCATGTAGGCACGAGTCAGAACCAAAGTGGCGCCGGTGAGGATGACCTCGGCGATGAGAATGTTCAGGATCATGGTCGCGTCCCGGTACTCGCGGCCATAGAGAAGACTCAGAAGCCCGGGGCCTAACAGGGCTACCAGGGCACCGCATGTGGATGTGCATAGAGTGCTGATGCGTGTGGCGCGACCAGTCATCGCGATCAGGTCTGCCTGCTGCAGTGACACTGCTTTGGGAAACAATACGGCCGCCACAGCCTGGTGAATGACGTTCAGCGTTCGAGACAGGCTGAGAGCAACGACGTAAATACCCATCGCGCCTGGATCCAGCAAGTGGACGACGACGGCTTGATCGGCATAAAGAGAGAGCGTTCCACAGATGTCGACTCCATAGGAACGAGAGCCATAGCTCAACAGCTTCCTGGCGGCAAGAAGTACATGGGTCGGGCGCTGGGTGAATGAATGCCTGACACGGAAGACAAGGAAGATGCAGGAGGGAAGGCCGGCGCCGACATAGCACAGCACTGCCGTGACCGGTGTGAGCGAATGGTTTAGATAGACCGTGACCAATGCGACCAGCGCGAAGAACGGCATCATGCAAAGAGCAAGACTAGAGGCAAAGAAGTCATTGCCTGCTTCGCAAGCTGCGCGTGCGTTCAGGGTGAACAAGACGATGAAGGCATTCAGCATCAAGAGCTGTGCCACATGGATGATATGTGGCGGGTATTGAGAGAGCCAGAAGGGAATGCCGATCATACCAAGCAGCACGGCCACCGATCCCATCAGAACTGTTATTGGCAGGCTGGCCCATACGAAATTCGACTTCTGGCCAGGTTCCGACCGGCTCCAAAAGACAAGGGCACTTGGCAGGCCGAAGGTCATGGCACTTCCGAGGAAGTTGGGCCAGACTCCGAGTGCTGCAAGCTCACCGCGACCGGACGGGTGCAATGCGCGGGCAGTCACGATGCCGGTTGCCGCATTGATAAGTACAAAGAGGATGCGACCGGCCATGGATTGCATCACCGACGTTAAGCCGCTGGCCGCCTTATCCGCCATGCTGCCCCTCGTGCAAGATGCCATGGGCATCGTCCAGCGGCGCCATGGCAAACGCGGCAAAGACCCAGACCGTACATCCGGTAACGCCGATCATCACGCTGCCGAGCGCCAGCTGCGACACCAAGCCAACCGTGATGCAACCTGCGAACACTTCGGGCGTGGACCGCGGAACTCCAGGCTTGCAGGAATTCCAAACCAGCAGGGCCAGTGCGCCGAGATAGACAAAGCCACCAACCCACCCCAGCGAAAGCAGGATTTCCCAAAGCCCGCTATCACGCGGGCCTAGAGGCGTTTTACCCAGGAAATTAGCATCCATGGTCCCCAATCCCATACCGAGGGGCTCTTCCATCACATATGTCACCATCTGCTCGGAGCCGCTCATGCGGTCCTGGAAGCTGGTGTCATCTCGAATATTGGTGAACGATTGGAACCGGGCCTGCAGAGTATCGCGAACCGGTTCAAGGGCCATCGCACCGACAACGCAAACGCCGAGAACAGCAGTTCCGAGAATGAGTCTGGTCATGTACTTCCGGTTGCGAATCGCCAGCAGCAGCACAGCAACGCAGACGGCAATCCATGCGGTGCGCACGGAAGAGAGGAGCAGTGCCCCACATCCGGCTATCCCGACGAGCACCGAAAGCCAGCCTTTCCGGTTGATGACCAGCACCAGGCCCGGCACCAGGGTGAGCGCGAACGCTCCTGGTCCATTCATTGTGCTGAAGACGCGCAACCCGAACGGCTCTGGTGTTCCGATCGAGCCGAGTCCCGGCCATGCTGTCTGCGTGGCCAGCATCCACTGAATGTCCCAGGGTGGCGGAGCTACGAATTGAATGATTCCATAGAAACCCATGATCAGCGCACCCCAGATGAACGTCTTGTGCAGACACTCGATCTGGGCTTCACGCCGCTCGCTCGTCGCCAGCTCCGTATAGATGTAAAACCCGAACACGAGTGGGGCGAGCCAACCCAGAGCCGAAGTGAGCAGCAACTTCTTAGGGATCGCCAGAAGTCCAACCGCCAATCCATACAGCACGCTGGAAAATGCCAAGACAAAGGGCCAGCTTGAGCGACGCTTCCACATTTCGCGACGCTCGAGCAAAACCGGAGCGCACACGAAAGCTGCCAGGAACGGCGCTGCAAGCACCGGGTTGCTCTCCACGAACCCGCTGCGATAGTCCACCAGCCTTCGAACCAAGCAGATTAAAAACCACAGCCACCAGACAAAGCTGACATAGGCCACCGGCGCTTTGCGATAGAGCACATACGCAGTGCCCGTGCACAACAAAGGGATGGCCAGACGAGCGAGCGTTCCCCCGAGAAGTACCAGAGCCAAGGTCGCAATAATAAGTGCGGCCAAGAGAACGCCCGCCGGGAAGGCGCTCTGCCTATCTACTCGCAGAGACGGACTACGAAGCGTGCCGAGGGTGTTCTCTTCTGGTCTCATTTGCAGAGCTCTGGCTGCGGCACATCATGGGATGACGAAGGGGACAATGTTCTCCACTTCGTCCGGTCATAGAGCACTTGCCATTTCGCGATGTATTGCTCTTTCGTGAAGGTGGTCTGGATGGTGTGGGTTGCTTCTCTGCCATATTGCTCCCGGCGGGACGGATCCCTCGCCAGCCGGAGCAAGGCGGCCGTAAGAGCCTGCTGGTCGCCGACCCTTACTAACTCCCCGTTTCTACCATCTCGAATGATCTCCGGCACTCCGCCCGAATCGGTTGCAATCACTGCCTTGCCCGCCATCATTGCCTCAGCAAGAACCAAGGCGAACGGCTCTACATCAGAGTTCAGCACGACTACATCGAAGGACTGCATCAGCGCAGGAATGTCGGCCCGCTGTCCCAGGAATCGGACCTTCTCTTCTAAGTGCAAGGAATGCACTTCTTGTTTGAGCTCCTTGAAGTACTCGTGATCTTTGTTAAACATCGGCGAGCCGACCACCATCAGCACAGCATCCGGGATAGCCGAATGTACCTCGGCGAATGCGCGGATGAGGCCAAGCTGGCCTTTCCGGCGCGTCACCTGGCCGACAATACCGATCGCAAGCGCGGACGATCCGAGCCTCAACTCCTCGCGATTCGCAGCGCGCGCAGCCGGGTTAGACCTGAACTTATCGGTGTCGACCCCATTGTGTATGACGGTCACAGGAACCCTATTGCATATATTGAGCCGCATACTGCATGCCGCCGCCTCGCTGCACGCGACAAGCTGAACACGGCTCGACGACTGGGCCAGCAATCGAACCAGAACGGTGAGCGGATGGCCGGGCAGGATGTCATGTGTGTGCCAAATGATCGGAATCTCCTTGCCCAGAGTGGCGATGGTTGCCACGATGCCAGCACGAACCGTGTTTGCATGGAGAATGTCGGGCGCAAGCGACTTGACACTCCTCCGCAGTTTGCCTAAGGCACGTCCGATCGATACCAGGTAACCCGCCAGTGTTAGAGGGTTATAAGTAAATCGCGCCTGAATCGCGGGAACCGGAAAGGCTGGAACCCCGAGCGAGGATGCCTCGGCCAGCAGGGACCCTTCTTCTGGACACACCACCACCAGGTCATAGAGATCCCGCGGAAGGTGGCGCAGAGAGAGTAGAAGCATCTTCTCCGCGCCGCTCACAATTCCGGTGTGGTTGTAAAAGAGAATTCGCATCCGTGTCCCTTTTCTGCTTTTCCTAGAGAACGGCCCGCTTGTTTAGTACAGCGGGAAATAGGACCCAACGTTGATCCAGTGGATGTAATCAGCAACCTTGCTGACCCGATTCTTGGGGACGACCAGAAGGTCGCCCGGCTGAAGTGCGACGTCCTCTTCGAGCTTGGGATGTTTCGGATCCATGAGCTTCTTCAGATCCAGGATTCGCGTCTTAGCCATATCCGAGTTCGTTCGACGGAAGAGGATGACTTGCGAATGCTTCGCGTTATCCTTAAATCCACCCGCAATGGCAATGGCACTGATCGCGGACACCGACCCATGCATCTCATACTTCCCTGGTGAGGTGACCTGCCCTACGACGACATAGCTCGGTTTCACGAAATCTGTCAGTGTCAGCGTAATCTCAGGGTCATTCAACCGAGTTTTGAGCTGTTCTAAAATGCGTGCGCGAGCTTCATCGAGGGACAGGCCGGCTATCTTGACTGCGCCGACCAGCTCGATCGAAACAACGCCGTCAGGCTGTACGGTCAGCGCCTCGTCGTACTCGGGGGTATATCGATAGCTGAGCTGAAGCTGATCACTCGGCTGAATGCGATACGGCTCTTCGCGAGTCCGCAGCTGAGCACCAGCAAGGAGGCACTGGCAGACAATCAGTAGCGATAACAGAATCCGCTTAATCATAAAGGTCCCTCCTGAGAGCATTACGAAGTTAGTCTGCTGCGACTTCCGGAGCGCATCCGTCGGAAGCCATTGCATAGGTCTGCTGAAGCGCCATAGCGTCTGGAAATAGGTGATCGCGCAGGCGAACGCTGAGAAAAGCGACAAAGCCGGAGAAGAGGAATCCGACGGCCAAATCGAGCGGAATCTGCGGAGAAGCCGGCTCGGCAGGAAGCGTCGGCGCCTGGACGAGTGACACATTCGTGATTCGCTGCTGATCGAGAGACTCGGAGATGCGAGCCTCTTCCCGTTTCTTGGAGTAGAGGAGATAGTTGTCTTCATCCTCTTTAACCTGTCGTGTCAAACGGTCATTTTCCGTGGCAGCCCCGGCAAGGCTGTACATCCTTTTTCTGTAATCGTTCATAAGCATCGCCAAGCGCTTGCGACGAGCCTTGACGCCGGCCAGCGTTACCTGGGAGTCGCCTAGGCCTTTCTCCGCTTCGACCCGCACTTGGTTCAGATCCGTGACGCGTTCAACCGACGCATCGGCTGTCGCCTTATCGAGTGCGGCCTTTGTGCTTTGAATCTCGGTGTCGAGCTCTACGACAAGCCGATCGTTTGGCTGGAACTTTGTTACCATCTCAGTCCGGCGATTCTGCAGCTGGGTGAGCATTGCGTCCAATTGGGCGATAAGAGCGGTCTGCGGGCTTGTTCGCACCGGTCCGGTGACGCGAGATTTCAAAGCCGGGAGGATATGGCGTGCCTCACGAACTCGATTTCGATACTCCGCTTCCTGAGCCTCCGCGGCATCGAGAGCGGCCTGCGCGTCCATCATTCTTTGCGTGAGAGCATCCTTCTCGTCAGGCTGAATCAGCGAGGCATGCGCCTGCCGGAAGCGCCGCAACTGTTCCTCAGATTGGGCCAAGCGCTCTGAATACATGTCTGCCTGATCGCTGAAGAACTTAAACGATCCCGGGCTGGTATGTGCGCTCAGATGCGTGCCGAGATAGGTTTCCGCGAGGTTTTTCAGCACAGCGTGGGCTACTTCCGGACTCTTCGCCCTGTAGGCGACCGTGATGATGTCGGACTTTTTGACAGGCGTTATCTCGAGATGCCGCTCAAGAGAATGGACAGCCTTATCCAGCGAGATTGGAGATGGCGCTGCAGCAGCAGTGCCGGACTCGGGAATCAGATGCGACTTCAGAACTACCTGCCTGAGCACATCGAGACTTGTTAAGAGCTCGACCTCCGAATTGACCCTGATCTCTGCTAACTCCTCCTGTTGCGGAGCGGCCTTGTCGTCCTTTGGAGTTATAACCAGGTCCGGACGCTCGTCACCCACGAGAAATTTCATCTGGGACTCATATTTGGTCGGAAGCAGAAACACGAGGGCAGCCGTCATCGAGAAGGTGCCTGCAAAGACAATGAGAAACAACCATCGGTGACTGAGAAGGCGGAGCAGCGGGTCAACTAGGAATCGAGGGAGATAACTGGAGCCTTGCATCCCTAAGTAAGACATAGGAGCCTTTCGAAAGCTTGGGGGTTGAGAGCGGCTCGCCCTAGGGCACTTAGAAACGAGTAATCTTCGACTGCACAGCGCTACGCTTGGAACATCATGACTGACATGAGCCGTGAGCTTGGCCAGCAGGCTGCCGGCACATAAGCTGAGTTAACAGGACGGTTAGACGGGCAAGCCGTGGCCCTTATGAGTTCTGTCCAGTTACGCCCGCGCACAAAGTAATTGGTGTACAACGTGGCCGTAGCTTAGCACGGACATTCTTTTAGCACGGACCTTCTTCGTGTGAAGCGTACCCACTCAGATACACCTATGTCCACCACATACATCGTTCATTGGGTCCTAAGTGTCCCTTTATTGACTAATAGTGTTCTCGTAATACTCTCGCCCTTGCATATGCAAGGAACCATGCTACGGTGAAGTCCATATTTTGAGGATAGCTGCGAGAGGCGAGACTTTTAAACGCACATAACTTTGCGCTCCTCGGCAGAATTGCTACTTGTAATCCTCAACGGACTTGGTGCGTGCAAGGCTCTTACGAGCCCCAAGAGTTTCTTAGTTACACGAACTCTCTTCGGAACACCAGTTCCTGTGAGTCTTCCGGACCCTTGGACTCGAAAGTCAAGCCACAGATGTAACCCACATCAGCTAGCAACGATGCGGGGCGAGTGAACGATATCCTCCGCCGAACATCTATCAGCGGTCGAACTGAAACCTTAAGAGGCGAAGATGGCCCGGCGCAACGCTACGAAGCTAACTGCTGCCATGGACGGCGTGGCCGCGTTGACCATCGCCGTTGCTGTTGTCATTTGGGCGAATCAACAGCGGATGCCGCAAGGCGGGCTCACGCAGTTCCTTGAGATGCGCATCACTCTTCTCAACGCTTCGTTCTCCATCGTCTTCGCCGTCCTCTGGAAGGAGTGCATGGCGGGTCTGGGCCTCTATCGGGATAGTTACAAAGACTTGATACGCCCGGCACTTGTTGCCGGAACGGGATGCGGCTTGATGACAGCGGTTCTGGCGCTGTATCTCGAGCTACGCCATGCCCAGGGCCCCGCCGGCCGGATTCTTGCGGCATTCTTCGTCGCCGCATTTGTTTATGAGATGGTTCGCTTACTGGTGTTCAACCCGCGACTTCCTTGGAGGACCGGCGAACTCGAGCAGGTCATCATCGTCGGTAGCGGGCGCCGGGCCGCAAAGGCATGGCGTGAGTTGCGTCTCCAGTATCATCACAGGAAACAACTTCTAGGCTTCGTCGACGATCGGGATCCGGCAGAGATGCCGCCGGACATCGCAGGCCGCTTCCTCTGCCGAATCGACCAGCTCCCCGATTTCCTTCTGCGCAACGTCGTAGACGAGATGATCGTCGCTATTCCGATGCGCTCCTGCTATGACGTGGCGCAACGAGCCGTGTATACGGCTGAAGCTGCAGGTGTCCGCGTCATGTCTTCCGGCGACATCTACTCCCTGCAACACAGTACAGTCCTCCGCGCACGCGCTCCGCTGTTCATCGAGCTTGTTCCAAAAGATGAGAAGCATCTGGGAGCGGAGACCATGAAGCGCTTGTTCGACTTCTGCATCGCCGGCGCGGGTCTCATCCTTCTATCGCCTTTGTTCATCGCTATTGCGATCGCCATCGTAACCACCAGCCCTGGCCCCGTGTTTTTCATACAGGAGCGATATGGTTATCGGCGGCGGCTCTTTCCTATGTGGAAGTTTCGCAGCATGGTGGTAAATGCGGCTGCCCTGCTGGAATCGCTTGAAAACAGGAACGAGGCAAATGGGCCGATATTCAAGATCAAGGATGATCCTCGCATTGCGCCGGTCGGGAGATTTCTCCGTCGCACATCGCTTGATGAACTGCCCCAGCTTTGGAACGTCTTGCTCGGGGATATGTCGCTAGTTGGACCGCGTCCTATGAGTGTCCGGGATGTATCGCTGTTTTCTGAAGCGCAGCTCATGCGACGGTTCAGCGTTCGTCCTGGTATCACCGGGAGTTGGCAGGTGGCTGGAAGAAGTTCACTCAGTTTTGACCAATGGGTCACCCTTGACTTTACCTACATTGATCAATGGTCTCTCTCCCTCGACTTCAAGATCCTAGCCAAGACCGTCCCCGCCGTGCTGAAGCGTTCTGGTGCGGTCTAACAGCATGAGGCCCCCTAATGCGTATCGCCGTAGTGCACGATTACTTCACACAAATGGGTGGCGCCGAGAAGGTTGCTGAGGAACTGATGCGTATGTTGCCTCAGGCGACGCTCCACTCCACAGTAGCCTTACGCGACTGCATGCCGCCTGGTCTGATCGAAATTCCGGTAGTCACAACGTGGATGCAGGACCTGCCGAAGATCCAGAAGTATTACCGCCTCTACTTTCTTTTTTATCCGTTTGGCGTTCGCTCATTGAAGCTCTCGAATTTCGATCTGGTTATCTCCAGTTCGTCCGGTTACGCGAAAGGAGTGCATACCAGCCGGGATGCCGTGCACGTCTGCTATTGCCATACGCCTATGCGGTGGGTGTGGAGTTTCGATAATTACTCCCAGCGTGAAGATATGGGACCGATGAGGCGTCTTGCGCTCAAGGGCCTGATCCGTTGGTTGCGTATTTGGGATGAAGATGCAGCTCGCCAGCCTGACCACTTCATTGCTAACTCGAAGGCGGTTGCGGATCGTATCCTGCGTGCTTACGGGCGGCATGCCGAGGTAATCCATCCCCCCATCGACTTAGATCGCTTCCGTTCTTCGGCGGAGCAAGGGGATTACTACCTTGTTCTTGCGCGACTGGTGTCTTATAAACGGATCGATCTCGCTGTCCAGGCCTGCACCCTGCTTGGGCGCAATCTGCTCGTCATCGGCGATGGACCGGATCGGGAGCGGCTCGCCGCGTTAGCCGGTCATACGGTGAACTTCCTCGGCCGGCTCTCCGATAAAGAGGTCGAATACTATGCTTCACGATGTCGTGCGCTGCTCTTCCCCGGGGACGAGGACTTTGGTATGGCCCCGCTTGAGATTGCGGCGGCCGGTCGCCCCACGATTGCCTACAGGGCCGGTGGTGCTGTAGAGACGATCGTCGAGGGTGTGACCGGCATGTTTTTCGACCAACAGGAACCCGAGTCATTGGCCACGGCGATCGAGCAGTTCGAACAGGTCGAGTGGTCCGGCCAAGTTCTGCGTAGACACGCCGAAAAGTTTGGCGTCGAAGTATTTCAGGCGCGCATGAATACTTTCCTGGCCCGCATTGGAGTGAATCTCCGCGAGAGCCCTCTCCCCTTCCCACTGCTCGAGGGAAGAGCGGGTTCTAACGTAGACGAGAAATTGCTAGCCTGAGCGGCCTCGCCAACTGGAGAAGATCTCGGGGCAGACACAGCCTGACAAGGCACCTATTAAGCGGGAAGCCGATTACCTCACCCCTCGGCATAAGCGCGACGTGCTCTACAACAACGCTGCTCGCTTCCTTAGGCTCGACTCATCGCAAACCAAGTAAAGTGAAGGAAGATTTCAGTCGGCCGGGCGACGTTAGATGAGAGCGATCCGTTACCTGACAGTCTGTTCGCCTGTTTGAGCGATTTGCTGTAATTTCGCATAGCTTTTCGTGAGCGCCTCATACGCTTCGCGTGCGAAGGGGTTATTGCCAGGGACAGGCCTCAAGCCGTGTGGTGTTAGCACCGTGTAAGGGGCATCGCTCCCAATCGCACCAATTACCAAGATGACTTCTTCCTTCAGATGAATAGGCATAATAGCCTCCTTCATGGTTTAGAACTTCCTGAAATGCAAGAGCCTCGCAACCGTGCGATTCCGGTACCGAGGACCTGCCGCTGGATGCGGTACGCGCACCGTAGAGACACAGACATATGGATCACACTGTCTGTGTGCTGGATCAGAGAAATTTCGACTAAGGGACCGGGCTATCTGAATCAATCAGCCCAAACCATACTGAACGGAAGGGTGGAAAGGAGTAACTTTAAAAAGCTGCTAGAGGATTAGCTTTCCGATTAGTAAAAGTCAAGCAGAAATTGTAGCGGAGAGTGATGATTTGACCATTCCGAGCGTCAAAACAACTATGGCGACGCACGCGCTCCCCCGAGACTAATAGCGAAGTCCGCGTTTTTCGTTGCCGACTTCCGCTCGCTCTCCGCTTCTTGGTTTGTTCCCAATCGGACCCCGATTGAGTGCCATGCTGCTGAGAACTGAGAGGCGATCGAATTGAATTTGGAGTACCCGTAGTTTTCTATTTCTGCCTCCGGGTGGCACCCTCCGATCATGGTCCCCCGTTTTGTGCAGCATTGTTTCAAGTTCCCCGCGAAACTGTGAACGCTTGGGGGACTCCGCGAGGAAATATTTCTTCAACGTTCCGTCCTTAAAATGCTCACCGATCTTCTGGGCATTAGGGCATTTGAATTCTTCGACAATGTTCACGTGTGGGTTCTGCAGATTTCTGCCGTGGACTTGGAACCATGCTCACGCCCTATGGTTCGCGAAGAACTTGATCGCGTCGCGCAGTTCTGCAGAGGCGAAGATCATGATTCTTTCATCGTGTCGCATGGGGTGCTGCGCTATCTGTTAGGAAAGTACCTGCAACAAGAGCCAGTGGCGATCCGATTCGTGTCCGGGGCACAGGGCAAACCCCTCTTGGAAGAGGAAGGAAGCGTCGAGTTCAACATCACTCATTCGGGTGATCTGGCCGCTATGGCGTTTTCGTCGCATTGCCCGGTTGGGATCGACTTTGGAACGGATACGTTCGTTCGCGCGGTTGGAGCAGATTGCCCGCCACTTCTTGTGTGCAGAGGAGGCGAGTGAGGTCACATCGCCGGATGGAGCGGAACAGAGGGGCGCCGATCGCAGATTTGCCGCAATTCAGGAAATCAGGGACGAAGAGTGCCATTCCGTTATCGGGAGATTCGCGGAATAAGGGTACCGCCGACGCTCGAAGCGGTCGCGCGTGACAATTGATCCACTACCGCCCTTCACTCTTCATTGACTTTCATGTTTCAAATATGGGTAAATAATTTGACTCTCTGCGAGCAACATTCCGTCTGCTCGCGCCCGGGCCTGCTTTGTTGTGAGGGTGATTCGTATGACTGCAGGGCCTGCATGGTCTTATCGCAGCTTTACGGAGGACGCGCCTTCAGACTGGTCTACGTCCTACTCGCGGTTCCTTGCGCGCACCGCTGCGCACGCCTCCAAAACGCTCCAGCTGTATCAGGAAGTCCTCGCGTGCGTTGCCCAGGGACGGCTTCCCGCCACCGTCTTTGAGGAATACTATCCCAGCTTCGTTAAGGCAAATGGATCCGCCTACACTGAGCGCCTGACTGCGCTGGGTGGAGAGTTCCTGGGCAGCCTCGCCAAATTGAACCACTCCGATTCAGCCACTCGAAATGAGATCGATGGCGAGATCCCCGTGCCGGTCTTCGAGCCCGGCAATCCCGCCCGATGGTTTGAGCAATATGCCGATTACGCCGGCCAGCTCAACGCGCGTGCCGTCAAAGCTTATCGGAGTCAACTGGACCGTGTTGCTATGGGCGAGATGACGCCGGAGGAAGTGCAGCAAAAAGTGCTAAACCAGATGTCCCGTCAACTGCCGGATCAGATGCAACGGGTTGGGCAGTTGTACTTCGCCATGATCGATCGGCTCAACGAGATCCGCGCCCGCTACGAGGAGGAATATTTCCTCGGTATTCTCGCCCTGGCTCAGCGCCGGGAGCAGGACGTCCCTGTAACCCTATCCCTCTCCGGGCCGCTGGGAGGGCTTGCCTTCGCTTCGTTCAGCGCGACCAATTCGACCTCGGCCAAAACCCCCATTCACTATGTGGTCACCGAAATTCGCCGGTCGGACGGTGTGGGCGTCGCCTTCGCTCCGGCGATTGCGATCAATCCAGATGTGCTGGAACTCGATCCCGGGGAAGAGCAGACGATCTCTGTCTCACTGCAACTCTTATCCGAACGGTACGAAGTGGACACACCTTACACCGGCTTTCTCTACGTGACGGGTGACGGCGATCTGCGCGTCGAGATGCAGTTACGGATCGTGGCGACCCATGTCATCGAAACTGCAGCTTAGAGGTCCACCATGAGGAGCGCCGAGGTTGCAAATATCGAAGCGCCCACCGTACGGGGCGAGCCAATTGCGGTCATTGGCATGCGCGGGCGGTTCCCCGGAGCGAATGATCTTGACACCTATTGGAAGAATCTGGCCGATGGGGTTGAATCGATATCAATCCTTTCCCAGGAGGAGATGCGGGCTTCAGGAATTCCCGACAATATCTCGCGCCTCCCCGGCTATGTCAACGCATCGCCGATGCTGGACGGCATCGATCAGTTCGATGCTCAGTTCTTTGGTTTCTCCGCTCGCGATGCCTCGCTCACTGATCCTCAGCACCGTCTGTTCCTCGAGACGGCATGGGAGGTGCTCGAAGACTCCGGCTATGATCCCGAGACTTTTCCCGGACCGATCGGGGTCTTCGGCGGCTCGGAGATGAGTACTTATCTGTACCACCTGTACCAGAATCAGAATGCCCTGAACTATATCGACGGCATGCAGTTGATGGTCACGAATGACAAGGATCATCTCTGCACGCAAGTTTCATACCGGCTCAATCTGAAAGGCCCGAGCATCGCCGTCCAGACCACCTGCTCCACCTCACTGGTGGCAATTTCGCTGGCTTGCGAGAGCCTGCATCACCACCGCTGCGACTTGGCTCTTGCCGGGGGAGTTACGGTACGAGTTCCCCAGCGAGGCGGCTACTATTACGCGCCCGGCTCCATCCTGTCCCCCGACGGACACTGCCGCCCCTTCGACGTGAATGCCCAGGGAACCATTGTAGGGAGCGGGGTGGGTATCGTTGCGCTTCGCCGGCTTGCCGATGCGCTGGCGGAGCATGACAACATCCGCGCGGTCATCCTCGGCACCGGAATCAACAACGACGGTAACGACAAGGTCGGCTACACGGCGCCAAGCAGCCGTGGCCAATCGGGTGCCATCCGCGCCGCACTCCGCATGTCGGGCGTCTCGCCGGATTCCATCGGCTATGTCGAGGCGCACGGTACCGGCACCATCCTAGGTGATCCCATCGAAATCTCCGCACTTACCGAGGTGTTCCGCGACAGTACGAAACGTCGAGGGTTCTGCGGCATCGGCTCCGTTAAATCCAACTTCGGTCATCTCTCGTGTGCCGCCGGGGTCGCGGGTTTGATCAAGACCATTCTCTCCCTCGAGCACGGAGCAATCCCGCCAACCGTCCACTTCACGTCTCCCAACCCGGCGATCGACCTGGCTGCCGGCCCCTTCTACGTCACCAAGAAGCTGAGCCCGTGGGAGCGCAATGGAGAACCCCGCCGCGCCGGGGTCAGCTCCTTCGGCGTCGGCGGCACCAATGCTCACGTGGTGGTGGAAGAAGCTCCCGCCCGTGCCCCATCAAAGCCATCTCGTTCATTCCAGCTTTTGACCGTCTCCGCGCGCAGTGAAGCGGGGCTCAATCGCATGGCCGAACTCCTCGCGGATCACCTAGAAACGCACCGTGAAGTTGCCCTCTCCGACGCGGCCGCTACGCTGCACGTCGGGCGGCGCGCCTTCCGGTTTCGCCGAGCAGTCGTGGTCGCCGCGGACGATCACCAGCGCGCCACCGCGGCTCTGCGGGAGCCGCATGCGGCGGATGCCAAAGCTGCGCCACAGGAACGCTCCGTAGTCTTCATGTTCCCTGGCCAAGGATCGCAGCATCCGGGTATGGCAGAAGATCTCTACTGCGCTGAACCCCTAGTGAGGAGCATCATTGATCGCTGCGCGCAAATCCTTAAGGTCTATCTCCAGGCGGATATTCGCAGCTTCATTTTTCCTACAGCAAAGAAGCAAAAGAGCGCGGCCGAAACTCTGAAAGACACCAAATGGGCACAACCCGCGCTCTTCACTGTCAGCTATGCGCTCACGTCGCTCTGGCAATCGTGGGGGATCCAGCCTGCCGCCATGATCGGCCACAGTATCGGGGAGTATGTGGCCGCAACCCTCGCAGGCGTCCTCACCCTTGAGGACGCCCTCACGGTCGTCTCCCGGCGCGGCCAATTGATTTCGAGCCTCCCGCGCGGCTCGATGCTGGCCGTCTTCGGCAACACGGACGAGGTCGAGCGCTTTGCAACTGGCGAGGTCTCACTGGCGGCCATGAATGCTCCTGGCTTCTTCGTGCTCTCCGGCCCCACCCCAGCCATCGACCTGACAGAGCAAGCGTTGGCCGGCCAATCCATCCTGTGCCGCAGGCTGCATACTTCACACGCGTTTCATTCCGCGATGATGGACCCCATCCTCGCGGAGTTCGAGGAAGTCCTCTCGCGCGTACGCCTGCATCGACCTGCCCAACCGTTCGTCGCTAGTCTGACCGGCAGCATGGCCGGCAACGAAGTTGCCACACCCGCGTACTGGACCGCTCAGTTGCGCCATGCCGTCCGCTTCGGAGATGGACTGCGCCTCCTCGCAGAAGGAAAGACCCCGGCGGGCAAGAGTCCCATCCTGCTTGAAGTGGGTCCCGGTAATGCGCTGTCCACCTTTGCCAGGAGTACAGCAAAAGAGATTGGTACAAAACTCGAATGTCTGAGTTCCCTCCCAGCTGCGGATGGCTCGCGTACCGGCAGCGAGGAGATGCTCGCGTCGCTGGGCAGTTTATGGGCGGCAGGTGTCGCCGTTGATTGGCAAGCGTTTCACCGATCGGCTCCAATTCGGCGCGTTAGTTTGCCGACTTATCCGTTCGAGCGGCAAAGTTATTGGATTGGTGCCCATCCGGACGCGGTTACCCCGACTGTCGAACTTCGCGACACCTCCAAATGGATGTACAAATCGGCGTGGGCGCCGGCCAGTCCGCTGAAACTCGACACCGCTTCATTGACGGGACGCAAATTCGTCGTCTTTGATGCTTCCGATACTGTGGGATCGGCCATCGTCGATCGGCTTCGCAGCCTCGAAGCGACTGCCCTCGTGGTGCGCCAGGGGCCCGGCTTTGCCAAGGTTAAGGAGTCGTCGTACGAGTTGGATGCCAATGACCCGGAAGGCTATCGCAATCTCGCGGTCGATGTCTGTTCCGGCGACGAGCGCCTCGCCGGCGTCATCGACTGCTGGAACGCCGCTTCGCCAGCAAATACCATGCTCGACGAGGCCGCACCGACCGCACTCCTGGGACCCATGCGCTTTGCCCAGGCGCTCAGCAGTCAGCAGACGGTTCGTCCTTTGCCTTTGCTCTTCGTAGCCCGCGGCACCGCACGCGTCGACCCGGGGGACGCCCTCGATCCGCCGCGCGCTATGCAGGCCGGGGTCGCCAGGGTTCTGCCCCAGGAACATCCGGGCCTCCGAGTTGCTCATATCGACATCGACAACGATGCTTCAGTTGTATCCATGATCGTTGCGGAACTTGCTGCCACGCTGCCCGAGCCCGCGGTCGCCATGCGCGGTGGCCGCCGATTTGTCGAAACCTTTGTCCCACTCCCCACCAGTCCGCCGAAGGATGCCCTTGGCCTGCCGGAAAGGCCCGTCGTCTTGATTACTGGCGGCCTCGGGCACATGGGCCTGCACCTGGCCGAGGCGATGTTCCGCAGCATAGGAGCGCGTCTTGTTCTGGTCGGCAGAGCTACGCTGCCACAACCAGCCGAGTGGGCGGCCGCCAGCCAAGACGGCTCTGTCTCAGAAGCACAGCGCGAGATATTGAAACGGCTGGCGGCTTTGCGCACCCAACGCGACGAAGTTCTCGTTCTCAAGGCCGACCTTAACCGCGCTGACGAAGTCAAGAGCGCCGTCGACGATGCCTTCGCCCACTTCGGCCAGGTTGATCTTGCCGTCCACGGGGCGGCCCGCATAGATGCGGCTGCTTTCGCTTCGGCGGCCGATACGGGCCCCGAGGTGATGGAAGCTCAGTTCTCTCCCAAGATCCGCGGCCTCTTCCACTTGATGTCCGCCTTCAGCGGCCGCCCGCCAAAACGTTGGGTGCTGCATTCGTCCGTGTCCGCTATCCTTGGCGGACTTGGTCTGGCGGCCTACGCAGGCGTGAACGCCCTGCTTGACGCCCTTGCCATGCAGCAGGGCGAGCGCTGGCTCAGCATTGGCTGGGATGCGTGGGACAACGCGGCCGAAGCCCAGAGCGCCAGCATGCCGCTGGCAATCACTCCCCAGGAAGGAAGCGATGCGCTGTTGCGCCTTCTTTCTTCTCCTGTTGGCTCGCGTGTCCTGGTTGCCGTTAACCTCTTCGATCGCCTCAAGGCATGGGTGCATCACGATCAGAATCCCGACGCTGCACCGGCGGCACTCGAGCTTCATCCGCGGCCTAACCTGGCCACCGCATTCGTTGAGCCGCGTTCCCAAACCGAACGCATCCTGGCCGAGATCTGGGGACGCCAGCTCGGCCTCAGTGGCATCGGCATTCACGACCGCTTCTTCGAACTCGGCGGACACTCTCTCCTCGCCGCCCGCGTTGCGGCCGAAATATGTGATCGTTTCCAGATCGAGTTACCCGTGCTAAAGCTCTTCCAGGTGCCCAGCATCGGCGAACTTGCCGTCGTCGTCGAGAAAGCCCAGGCCGGCGAACTCGATCCGGAGCGGGTCGGACTTCCGGTTGCCGCTGCCGCCCCGGACGCAACCGAACTGCAGGGAAATACCGCCGCGAAAGCGACCAAGGCAAGCTACCGGGAGTTTTACAACGACGTCACCCGGCGTCTCGATCAGACCGGAGTCGGCGATGCCTCCTTCTTCCTGAACTACGGATATGTCAGCTTGAATGGCGATGATGAATCTCGCTACGAGGTTCCAGAGCGTGTGTTCAACCGCAACTCGGTCCGGTTAGCCTTCGAACTCATCGGCGACTCCGAACTCCAGGGCCGCCGCGTCCTTGATGTGGGTTGCGGGCGAGGCGGCACGGTTGCCCTCATGGCCGGAACGCTCGGCGCCAAAGCCATCGGTGTGGACCTCTCTCCGGAGGCTATCGCCTTCTGCCGCAGGACACACCAGCACGGAACCCGCTTCGAAGTAGGAGATTCAGAGAATCTTCCTTTTAAGAACCGGTCATTCGAAGTCGTCACCAATCTTGAGTCCTCACACACCTACCCTAATCTGCGGGCTTTCTTCGCCGAAGTTAGTCGCGTCCTGAGAAAGAAGGGAAAGTTCTTTTATACCGATTTGCTGCCCGTAGAGCGTTGGCTGGAGGTTCGCGCGCTACTCGCTCCCCTCGGGCTGACCATCAAGGCTGAACGCGAGATTACCGCGAATGTTTTGGCATCATGCGACGAGGTTGCGGTCACCCGCGCCCAGGCCTTTGGCGGTCAGGATGCTGCGATCGACAATTTTCTCGCAGTTCCGGGGTCCCCGGTCTACGAGCAGATGAAGAGTGGCGCGTGGCAGTACCGCATCCTGCGAGCGGAACGCTCATAGGTCCCCGCTCCTAGCAGCAGCACCCGCACAGGCACCCGATACGGTGCGCTCCGCAACGGTCCGGTAGTACGGCCACGGCTACAACGATCGGCCGGACCACGCAGCCTTCGGCTCGGACAGTCGCATAGCCAACTTTGCACGCGTCCAGAACCGCAGGTTGCTTTGCGTTTGCCTCATCCGTTCCTTGGAGCTTGCCACAGTCGATGGTCGCAGTGAGCAGCACGGTCTTCTCGCCGCATGGTCCCAGCGTGAACTCAGTTTCGGAAAGCGCGGCCTGCCAGTTCATCGGCTGCCCACTTTCCCCAAGGAAAGGCGCTAGCTCCAGCTTGACCGCGCGTTCCCGCCGCGAGTCATTGTCGAAGGTGATTGGGATCCTGCGGGTTTCGCCGCAGCGAGCAAACTCCACGGTATCCGCACAACGGATACAACAGGAGCATCCGCAGTCTTCGTGGCAATTGCATCCTCGCTCACCACGTTCGTGGCATCTGCAATCTCCCCCCTTATGCCATTCACCTCGGCCACGCCACCCGGGTGAGGAAGACGTGGACGTGCCGGTACTGCCGACGCCCTGCATGAGCCCCATCATCGTCTGCAGCGCGGACGTCGGGTTGTTGTAAAGATTGGAGTAGCCGGTCTGGACGTTGTTGACGTAATCGGGATAATTCATCATCCGCATCCTGCCGCTGTCATGGCAGTAGCCGTAAAAGACCTGCGGACCCGTTGACTCGCCGGACGGTTGATGGTGATGATGGCTGTGCATGGATCGCTCTCCTCGAACCTTTAACCGGGTGTGCCGCGGCGGCGCACCACCCATCAGTTGCTGTTGACCCGAACCCGGAGACCCCCGCCGCCTGCGGAGACCGCCGAAGAGGCTGGCCGCGTTTCCTGCCCGTGATGATGATGCGCTTCCCCTGAGTGGCTGCTACAGCATCCGCCCTTACCCGGACTGTTGAGCAACGTTTCATATCGCCCGGTGGTCGTAAAGCCGAACAACTCCATGCCCATAAAAGTGAAGCCGAAATGCTGCGAATAGGGCTGCTCCAGTTTGATCGGAGGCAGTGGAGCTAATTTGATGGTCGTGCAGGTATCGATCGCGACCGGCTTCAGGTCAATCTTCGAATCGGTATCGATTGTGAGGGGCTTCACATCGATCGTCGAATTGGTATCGACCTTCAGCGGCTCGATCTTCAGATCCAGCGGTTCGACCTTAAGATCCAGATTGGCCGTACTGGTCGACTGGCTCACAATCGGTTGGGTAATGGCCAATTCCAGGTCGGACTGAATTGGCGTTCCCGTTCCGCCAATTTCAAGCGGAAGAGGACTGCCACTGGGAATATCAACATTGACCGTGCTGCTGGGCATCGGTGCTCCTTTCGGGACCTCTCCTAGGCTCTACTACTGGGATCGGGATTTCCGGTTTTGCGAAGATCCAATTTTGACGGTTGTGTAGATATCTACCGACACAGGCGCGTTATAAAGCTGCAGGTTCGTATGATACCGGCGGACCGGTTTCAGCTCAGGCGGTAGCCGGAACTCGACATCGATGGCCGCCTTTTGTCCGGCACGAAGAATCTTCGCATCCCGCTTGATCACGAGAGTACCTGCCTGAAGTTCAGACCATTCCCGCAGAAGTCCTCTCACCATCGATTCGGCTGAATCCTTCCCCGCTTTGTGAAGACCCGTCACCATGCTGCTGACCAAGTCCAACGATTCGAATAGCGGAACCTCGCACTGCGCGCCGATCGGCAAATCAACGTTGCCTAAGTTTTCTAAAATGAATTCTCTCGTATGGGAGCTGTGCGAGCCGGCCAGGATGGTGATCTGACGGGGTTGCACCCGCAGATCGACAACTTCGGTCACGTACACCGTTGCCGGGAGCGTTCTTGCACCGACCGTAATCCTGACATCGTAGTTCCCCGGCGGCGTTTTCCGGTCGAGCATCATCTTTCCCGAAATGTTTGCTTGCTCGCCGGGGCCAAGCCTTGCATAAAAGGGAAACTCACGAAAAGGGAGTCCGGCGGCTCCCATCAGATCGCCAGTGCTGACCGCAACCGATCGAATCTTCTGCTTGTCCGCGCCTGAGTTGATGAGGGGAATCGTGCCGGTGAGCGCTCTTGGGGGACCTGAGAAAAAGAGCCGGGAATTTTCCGGACCCGCGAGATGAATCGCCTGCTCCTGCGACGACCGCGTGTTATCAGTAGCACCCATGATT
Source organism: uncultured Acidobacteriaceae bacterium (assembly GCA_963815025.1). Classification (GTDB taxonomy): domain Bacteria; phylum Acidobacteriota; class Terriglobia; order Terriglobales; family Acidobacteriaceae; genus KBS-83. Next base: position 2,603,984 of record CAWFFD010000004.1, read on the forward strand.
GGAGGTGCCTCCGAGCAGCCAGACTTTGTGAAGAATTCTATGGCGCATAATCGGCCGCTGTCAATGAAACGTTGTATCGTGCCCCGTGCAGAGCGCCGGATTGTGTTTCGTCCAGAGTCTCAAAGCCGTCTTACAGGTTCAGGCGGGGGTACCCGCCCTACTCCTGCTTGCGTTCTATCAGGTTTGGCGAAGTGCAAAGCGAAGCGTCCTGAACTCTCTTGGAACCGCGCGACTACGATGCATTGCACCCCGCCTCAATCGATAGCTTTGAGCAATCGGTGCCCTCTTCTTTGGGGCATGTTCTCTCAACGACAAATATTCTTTGAAGAATGTCTCGCAGGGATTCTCCCGGGACAGGCGCCGACGATGATACCGACAGCGTAGCCGTCGCGAGTCCGCCGGGCGCCGACGAGCCCGGGTGTATTGCCACTTCTACTGGAACGGGCGCATCCGCAGGTTGTGGATCATGCAACACACTGTGATATCCCAACCTGCGGTAGCTCTCGAACTGTGATTCCGTGAACCATTGATTGAGCGTGGTTTCGTTGGGAAAACCCGGATGCTGCCGGTTGTAGTTCAAGATATCTCCCGGCTCGTCGCCAGTCACCCGAGCTTTTATGTAGATGACGACGCCCTTCTTCGTATCCTTCATGGCGCCGTCTTCGGGATACGTGATGAAGCCTTGGACAAAATGCGCTGGAGCGGCTGCTCGTCTGGGGGCTGAATCAGACGTAGCCAGCCCCGGATCCAATTTGCCGAGATCCAGATCAATCTCCACTCCGAAGTCCACGCGACACTTGCGGATAGCCGAACCAATGCCCTCAAAGACATTCGAGCCATCCTGTTCTGCGTCGCAGATCAGGATGCGCCGGCAGCGCCGACGCACAAGTTCATATAAGCCCATATTATCGAAATGGCCGCCGTCGGTCAGATAAATGTAGTGCGACATATCCGTGGCTCGCCCAAGAAGCTCATTGAACAGATTCCACAGGGGAAACTGCGGAGAAGGCGAGTTAAAGAGTTGGATGGAACTGCTGACGCGCGGGTTTTTGATCCACCAGCCAAGCCGGACATTGAACATCGTAAGCAAAAAGGCCATAGCTGGATCGGAGTGGTAGCCCATGTCGGGGCTTACGGCAGCGCCCGAAATCGCAACTGCCGAGTGCATGGCGATCCCACCTTCATAAGTAAATTTGTTCGTGGCCACGAAACCGTTATAGCTGCGCCGATTGTTCTCTCTCGCAACCCCATAGTCAGAGGTCCAACCTGGACTGTAGCCGGAATACAGTGGTGTGAAAGCGAAACTGGCACCCTTGCGCTCCTGCCAAGCCAGGTCTTGCCCAAAGGTCAGATTGACGGTAGTACAGAAGATGGGAAAAGGACCGGGATAGGGCTTCGTCGCGGGTCTTCCAGAGTCTGTTGCGGATTTCCGAGAGGTCCCGGCGCTATCGCCTCTTTGAAACTTCTCAGGCAACAGATCGGCGACGCGAATCTGGCCATCGCTCTGTGCGAAGCCGGTAAAGCGATTGGCTCGACGATGAGGGTAAGAGGCACCCGCATAGCAACGTGCCAGGCGGTCGCGGTAGAAAGCGTGCATTGAGAAGTCATTGATATCCAGCCGAAAGCCGAATAGGAGAGTTGATGCAAGGAAGCCGAGGAATGTGAAGAGCGCCCCGCGCGCCCAATCTCCTCCGAAGGCGTCCAGTATCAGCTGTAGTGCCTGTGACAGGAGGAGAAGAAGACCGACTATGAAGATAGGCGGCCCTATCTTCACCAAGATTGTCTTTGCAAGGCCGCTATTATCGCCATTGCCGGAGCTTTTTTCGCTGTTACCCGCCAGGACGCCACCCAGTGTACCGCCGACCCAGGTAACAAGCGTCGTCCACTGCTTCCAGTGCCAATGTCCTTTAGACACTCCGACGAGCGAGTGGCAGATAGAGGGACCTACGAGGGAGAAGCCGCCGATGCCGACCCACACGAACGAGAGCAGAAAGGCCAAGGCGCGCAATCGCGCCATGGCCTCGCGCAGACTGTCATCCGTACGGCGTCCCACGATTCCGGCACCCAGTACGAGCGCCAAAAAGAACGCCGACAGCACGCACACCGGCAGCATGACAAGAGCGACCTGCGGTATTTCCAGCGGCTTCCAGAAGCAAAGTAGAAATAGATCGATACGAACTATAAAGAGGACCACCCACGTACTGGCGGTGCCCACCATCGCTCCCACCAGGCACCAGAATCGCCCAAAGCCCGGATTAGGCTCGAGCGACGCAAGGCCGGCCGACAAGCAGAAGGCGAACGTAAACACCAGGAACGCCAGTTCTACTAGAAAGGCTGGATCGCTTGTCTGTAACCAAGTGGGATACGAGTAGAGATGGAACCAGGATTCCACTCTCGCGCCCAGAGGCACGTCAGAGCTGGCCAACTCCAGCCGTTTCGCGGAATCCGGCAAGCCATCGCCAACCTCAGCACTTTGTTTCGTCACGGGTTGGCTGATCTTGACCGGTTGAGAACGTTTGGGAATAGCGAGCCGCGTTGCGTTTCCTCCCACAAACGACGCCTCATAGACAGCCGGCGAGACAACTGCAGCGATGCACGTCAAAATGCATAGCAACCACATCCACCGGGCAGCACCGCTGCGATCCGGACCGGCTTCCGGTCGGGACGGATGCGGCTCTCCAGTACAAGGCGACGTGCCAGGATCGAATCTTCCCTGTCGGGCGATGTGAAGTGACGAGACAACGAGCAAACAGGCGGCAACGCCTAGTCCAGCGATCAGCAGCGATGGCAGCAGATAGCCAGCAAGCGCGACAGAGTTCCAGGGCGCCCACCTGTACAACCGATGCAACACGCTAAAGCTACCGATCCCTCGAAGCAGGTGCGGGACCAGAAGGATAGTGCCCAGCAGCGACACGAGCGTGAGCTGGTTGAGAAAGGTGTTGCGCATCCAGATTGCGACCATCACCCAGGTGTCAGTTGTGAAGAGCCCCTTATTGGGTGTCAGGTAATTGCTGAATCGACGCAACCACCTAATCGGCTCCGGCTGTTCCGTCATCGCGCTCCTGGCGCCGGCTGAATCCTGAGGGAGCGGTTTCAATTGATTCTGAATCTCTTGTAGCGGAGGTACCGTCGAGGTTGCCGCAGAGGAGCTTTGCGCCGGCGCTGGAGTCTCGGCCTCGGTACTGTCGCTCACCACGCAGTTCCGGTTATAGAGCCACGCGGCAAGGAACTGATGAATGTATCCGCCGCCTGAGACCGTGGACAAATAGTCGAACCTATCCAACAGGTCTAGCTTTGCCAAACCCTGCAGTACCCCAAGGTTGAAGGTAGCGCTGCGTATGCCACCGCCTGAGAAGCACAGTCCGCTGCTGTTCGTCATCCGGGCGATGCGATATACGTCCTGCGCAGTGGCGTCACACATTGCGCTCGTATCGTCTTCCGGACGGAGCAGGAGTTGCTCGCGCTTTCCGCGCGCTACCAACTCCTGTTCCAGAAGCCATACGCTGGGAGTGTAGCTGGTACAAGATGCGGCGATCGCCTGCAACCGAGGACTTAGGTCCATGTGGTTGGCAAGCGCCTGCCACGACACCGGCTCTTTGAGGATTTCCCCTCGTTCCAAGCACGTCAGAGCGTTCCTGAAGGTGTCTTCGTAGCCTGGCAGGAGGACGATGGTTGCAAGGCGCCTGCAGTAATGACGTGCAGTATCACGTTCATCGTAACTGGCGAATAATTCACGCACGTCCGAGACGATTCCCGGTGGCTTGCCCTTCGATGGTCCTCGATCCGCAGCGATTGACATACAACCTCTCTGCGCTACCGCCTCGACTCATCCGGCGGGTTTTTGTGGTTAGTTGGACTTGAACGCATCGTCAGATTCAGCTCCAGGGCGAGGTTTCCACGCCAGGCTGTAGTACTGACCTCGATCTCGAGCCCACGGGTCGAATGCATTGTCGACGCCTTGCAGCTCCTGGCTTAGTTCCGGAATATTGCGCAGCAGCACTCGCTTCATCGGGGAGACAGGCTGTTTATGGCCGTTGGGCATTCCCGCTTCCATCATTTCAGGGCCTGGGCCGTTGTGGTTTACCCAGTCGATGCCCAGGGTCGTGTAGAACTCGGGCCGGAAGGAGGAAGTGAAGAACCGGTCGCTAAATAGCCGGCGTGAAGCATTGAGGATGAAGACGACAAACTGCGTCTCGGAAATGGCAAAGCCGTGCGGGCGGCGATACTCTGCCAGATATCCAACGGCCGTATCGACGTCCTCGATGTTGTCGACGAGCGTTCCATTACGGTGGCCGAGACAATCATTGATCGGCGTTCCATCGTCATTCGCCTGCGCGTCGGTGATGACCTTCGACGCATCGCAGACGTGCTGACCATAGAGCTCGCGCAACGTCTTTACCGCATCCAACTGCTCTAGCTGATCCGGTGAACCGGGGGCGACCGCCGGATCCATGAAGTCGTCAAAGCTGGTCAGCTGACGCAATCCGTATTGCCGTCTAAACTCGTTGAAGCGCGGAACGCCGTGCTCCCGGTCGCGAATGATATCAAGCGCGGCCACATCGATCTGCTGTGTCTTACTATCTAGCCTGCCCATCTTCAAGTTTTGTAAAAACAGCGGGGAGTTATGCAGTGTAAGTAGCCCCAGCCTTTGACGGCCAAAGGTTAATCCCCAATTTTCAAGTCCCATGGTTTGAGTAAAGGGAGTCGCCTTCCCCTGGAACGTTTCGACCACGGAAACGCGCTTAACGATCTTGTTCGGATCGCTTTTCAGATCGCGGTACTCCAGCAGATCGGGAACCAGTGGGTGCAGACGATATACGGAGACAAACTCTTCAGGAAAATTGAAAGGAGAACCGAAATGATTGACGCCCCCATTGAGATATTTCGGGGCCGTGATGTCATACCCGGCGACTTTGCTGCCAAGGCCGAAAATCCCTGGTCCAGACGCAAACACGGAATACCACTGCGACGATTTGGCGACATCCTTCGATTTGCCGAAATTCTGGGTGACGACATCGCTGAGTGCTTTCGACAACAAGCCGCCATTCTGTCCCAGGAGACCGTTCCAGTTGCCATTCATACCTATGTAGAGCGGATCGTTGTAGAGCAGCTGCGGCGTCCACTCGGTGGTGTGTATCTTGGCGATCTCGGCCGCGACGACGAGTCTTCCAATCTCGAAGAGTTGGTCCGGCGTGACATCGCGATAGCGGATCACATCGTGCGGATGCCCTGGGTCGCGCAGGCCACAATCCGCGCCCGGGGTCTTGGCTGCGACTCGGCGGAACTCGGCGACAAAGGAATTGTGCTCGCGCGCGAAAAGGTTGTGCAAAAAGCTAAGGCCGACTGTCCAATTGTCTGGAAACGCAGCCGCCTCCTGCCCGGTCCATTCGGGATTGATTGGGTCATGCGGTCCGAATACCGGAAGATATCCCGGGCCTGGCTGGCCGGCTATCGGAACCAAAAGAAATTTGGAGGGATCGGCTGGGTCACGCTTTACCCGCTTGCGGGAGATATCATCGTATCCATAGAGCTGAGAAGCATCCCACCATGCCGTGTTGGTATTGCTCATAGTCTTGGGAGCGCGAGCGATATAGCTACGATCGCCTGATACAAAGGTGCCTGGCGCGGAATCCTGAGCGACATACCCTTTATCCATCCGGTCATCCGGACGGCAACCTAGTTTCTGGATATCGTCTGGCGTGAGTGGCTGCTCGACATTGTTGACGAGCTTGGTCTCGCAACCGACTTTCATGTACTCGGCCTGGTTATGCCCTTCCTGAAGATGCGAGAACCAGTCGTGGGTCATGAATTGGATCCAGTAGGCTGCCAGCACATTAAAGAATGGTGCTTTCTTGTAGTCGCAGTTTGCGGCCACCGAATCGCCCGGAAGACCGTATCCGGACTGGCATTTGTCAGGGTCGGATTGGATGCGGGTGAATAAGCGCCGGCTGATCACCTGCGGATCGGGCTCCAGCAACGACAACCGATTGCCATGTCGATTTCGAGTGAGCTCGTTCAGTCCTTCGTCCGGAAACGAGGTCTCAAACTCTACGTTTCGCGCAAACAACATGCCGGCCGAACCCATGGCGGGATTCACGACGTCGTTGCAGATGCCGGAAACTGTCCGCCAACGGACCAGATCCCCTTTGCAAACCTGCGTTCCATCGCCGCCGACCAACTGATATGAGGGATTGTCAGGTTTGAGCCTCATCTCCGGCCAGACCTTGAGAACTGCGCCGTTCATTCCGTTCCGGCCCTGAACATATTGAGTGTAAGTTCCGGAATTGTCGAAGAGATTGAACTTAATCAGCTCGACTCTTTGTAGTTCCAGATCGAGTAAAGCTCCGGTAACTCCACGCTGCTCTGGAAGTTTCTTCGAGATAAACCCAGTTGGCAGCGATGTCAGATCACCGGTGCCCCAATAGTTGCCCCAATCGACCCATGGCGTGCCGCGAAACTGCAGGGCGCGGTCGCCGCCGCGGCAGAGAGCGGTTGCCTCGGGAACCTTGCCCTGGAAGCGAGGGGCGCGCGCGTCCGGAATCTTGAGCAGGCGGATCTGCTCAACGACCATCTGGGCACATGCAAACAGCGCCTTGGCTTCTTCCTGTTTGTCGGGCTTCGACGAAGTACTTTGACTGCTGGTAGCAATGACTTGCGTGAAAAGTATGCAAGTTGCGGCCAAAATTCGAAGAGCATAACTGCTAGGCACCATACTTTTCTCCCATGCCAACACGGATTGCTATCCGCCTAGCAATCTCGTATCTACGTTAGTGTTCCCAATCTCGGGAACGTTTCGTGGAAACGGGCACCAAAAGTTTTGGAAGAACGGGAGAAGTATGCAGAATTAAGTACTTCACGGCCACGACGGCAACGCAACGCAGAAAGATCGACCGGAGACTAGCACCTCGAGCATCCACTCGCAACAGCAATTTTCATGCAAAACGAGATATACATACGAGTTACCCCGGTGGTCATTGACTCTGAAGAAGAAAGTGGCATAGCATCTGCCCGCTAGTTAGGGTTCGCTATCTTCGCGGAGCTTCTACTCCTAACTTTGTTCACGTTCTGTGAAACGCTGGCACGGGTCTTCACACTATCCAGATGCGTGCCGAACTCAGGACCAGCCCCCGTCTGCCAGGAGTGACTCCATGAGCACCAATACCGTGACAAATTGGTTCGGAAACATCGTTTCGCATCCGAACGTGATTGTTGACGCCCACTCCGTCGGCGACATCGTTGCCGTCATGAAGGACCCTGTTAAGTATCCTTCGCCAGTGCGTGCGGTCGGTTCGAATCACTCGACGGCACCCTGTGGCGTCGCTGACAGCGGCACCTTGATCCGCGTGAAGATGAATCAAATCCTCAACATCGGACAGGACAGCCTGACGGTTCAGGCTGATGCAGTTCATCTTGATATGGCAAAGGCACTGGAGGCGAAGAATCTCCAGTTCTATGTGAATACAGAGATCGGCAGCTTATCCGCCGGAAGCGCCGCATGCGCGGGAACCAAGGACGCGTCCTTCGCTGGTCAATATGGACAGGTCGGTTCGTATGTGACAGGCGTGAAGATGGTGCTGCCAAGCGGCGACTTGCTGGAGGTCACTGAGGACGCGCAGCCGGAACTGATGCAGAAGGTGCGATCCAGCTACGGATTGTTCGGAATTATTTACGAGGTGACCTACAAAATCCGGCCTTTGACACCGATGCAGGTACGCCACAAAACCTACAGTCTCGAAGACTTCGTTGCCGCTCTGCCTGAGCTGAAAGCGCTGAATGAGTCAATGATGTTCTACATCTTCCCCTTCGACAACAAGGTCACCATTGAATTTCGCAAGGATAATCCCAGTGCCACAGGCGAACCGAACCGTGCAGCCTGGGCCTTGAGGAATCACATCTGGGGTACATCCGGACCCAAGTTCGGACATGATGTTACGCAGAATATCTCCAACCCCACGATCCGCTACGGAATTATCGACACTTTCAATGCCGGGTGGCGTCTGCAATTAGAAACGCTCGTCTCCAGCGACTACACAATTCCGCCCGACCAGATCATTCAATATCCGACCGTATCCAACGATAGCCGCTATACCTTCAGCCTGTTTGCCTTCTCGGAAGCTGAATATCCTGCAACGCTTACCGATTTCTTCAAGTTCTGCAAAGACTACTACGCGCAGAAAGGATACCGATCCAATCTCCTGTATGTCGGCTATCGAATCGCACAGGACCAGAAGGCATTGCTGTCATATTCCTTCGATGGCACCGTCATGACCATCGATCCGGTCTCGACTGCAAACCCTGGATGGGATGAATTTCTCGACGCCTACAACCAATTCTGCGTTGCGCACAACGGCCTGCCTCTGCTGAATCAGACGCCTGGTCTTACCTCGGCCATGGTCCAAAAGGCCTATGGAGCGAAGTGGCAAACCTTCGCAACCGCGCGTAAACAGTTCGATCCCAGCGATCGACTCTTGAACGACTACTTCCGTGCGTTACTCTCCTAGCTGGATCCTCGCAGATGTGCGAAGCCCGAGACGCTTCGCAATCTCCCTGATTATCGCGTCCGCAGTGACGCTGCCAACAGCACATTCTCAAGCGATCACCATTGCTTCGCGTAAGCCGGTGACGGTATGCCCCGGGGGCTTCCCAACCAACCTGAACCAATTAAGCGGCAAGGACTGCGCTTACACGCAGGCTGAACGAACCGTGGATTTCCTGTCAGGCTCCGTGACTGATCAGGCTGTGGTCGGCGCTGTGGTATTCGGGCTTGGCGCGCAGATCATCGAGTCTCCATCGGAATGGAAGCGGACATGGGATGGATACGGCAGGCGGGTCGGCTCCCGTTATACCCAGGCGGTGGGCAAAGGAGCGGCACAATACATCGTCGGCAGCATACTTCGAGACGACCCGCGGCCTCTTGCTTACCGTGATGAACCCAAGGTGATCGAGGCCCGGTACAAGGCCGTGTCGATGGGCAATACGGGAGTCATTTCAGCGCACGACGGGTGGCAACGGTTTGGGCATGCATGGTTCGACACAATTACCGTGCGCCGTTCCACAGCCAATGGAAACGGCCGCCGCATACCGGCGCTTTCGCGGTTTGCTGGAGAATTCGCGGGCGCCTACGCGGGCTATCCATGGTATCCGGCTGCAGAGAATACCTTCCCCAAGGTTGGCGAACGCGCCGCCAGTGCCTTCGGCACCGCCGCGCTCTCCAGCTTTTACAACGAGTACAAGCCGGAGATCACGAACCTCCTGGGCGCCATTGTTCGACAAGGCAGACAACCGAAGGTGCGTTCTGGAGCTCAACCATGAATCTCGCAAAATGCATTTTGCCAATTGTTCTCCTGCCCGTTCTTGCGGGTTGCCACGTGCCTCTGAAGCCCTACCGGCTTGATCATCCGGCAATCGTGGTCCCGCCCATGGCGTCAGACGAGGCGCCGCCTGATGTGAGCTATGCGGCACAGAAGAAAGACTGCGTGAGTGCCAGCACGCCCATCTGTCTCGCATTCATTGAAGTCGACGACATGGGCGAGCTCTTCGATAAAGCAGAACTCGACACAGCACTTGCCGTCATCCGGCGCGCCAATGACAGAACCAAGAGCAGTCCTCCGGAGAATGCTCCCGTTGTGATCACCTTCATCCATGGCTGGAAGAACAATGCCGCTCATGACAATGACAATGTGAAGGGATTCATGCGTGCGCTGGAGCAGATCTACGAAAGGAATCAGGCGCGTCAGATTGTCGGGGTCTATATAGGTTGGCGCGGCGATCTGATCCGCAGCTATTTTCCGGTCAGCCGGCAGTTTTCCTACTACAACCGCGAAGCCACCGCCGTCCGCGTTCCCGGCGTAACCGTATCTAGCGCGCTGGCTCAGATTGCGGCTCGCACACATGAAAACCGGCACGGCCTGGTTGTTTTTATCGGCCATTCCTTTGGAGGATTACTGCTCGAGCGCTCGGTGAGTGAAACCACCGCGAGCCAGATCGCGCAGCAGACAATCTTCTCGCAACAGGCGCAGGAGACGGCGGAGCTTTCGAGAAGTTCGACCGACGCTCACGAAAAGGACGCGGCGGAACAGCTGAGACGCGACACAACAGTGGCGGCAAAACTCGCATCGGACTCGCGGGCTGACCTCGTGATCTTCATCAATCCCGCGGGTGCGGCGACCGAATCCAAGCAGATGCTGGATTTTCTCGCAGACAACGGTTATCGCTATCAGCCAGGACTGGCGCGTGACGAAATGCAGGCGAGCGTCACGCCTGCACCCTCTGCAGATCGCGACGCTGACCGTCCCTTGATCGTGTCGCTCACGTCCACCGCCGATCTTGCCACGAAGGTGGCCCTTCCCATCGGTCATGGGTTGCCATATCTGGGCTTCAAGAATGCCGGCAGTTTCCGGAATCTGAGCCAGGAACCGGGCAAACGATACTCCCTGCAGTGCTTCGATCCGCACAACGAGAAACACGCTTATTGGAATCTCGACACAAAGGCGGCAGGTGGCCTTTCGCAGGGTTCCTACTATCTGAGCAGCACGCCGCACATGCAGATACTGCAGAGCCACGATATGTTGAAAGCGACTGGGCCATCGCAGATGCGGGTGTCATCCACTGGCCAGCTGATTCAGATCCACGATGCCCGGGCGATCGCCGAATGCAATCGCGATCTCCTGAACCAGCAGGGTCTGAACATCGTCAGCACATTTCGCCTGTATGACACACAGACGTGCTTTGCCGTTCAGGAACGACCGAACCGTTGCAATGGAACGCCTTATTGGGTCATGGAGATCGATCCCGATGTAGTGCCAGACCACAGCACCATATTTACGCAACGACTCATCTCATTTCTCATCGATACCTTCTTTTCGACTCAGGGGCGGCCACTGGTGCGGATCACTCCGCAATTGATGAAGGCTCCGCATTGAGGGAAAGGCTTTGAGGTGGTTGCGACTTCATCACGACCTCTGACCCAACTCTCTCCCGCACTCGGGGGTGAGTCGCGGCCTCAGTACCACGCATCGCCATGAGATGGGGTTTTGCGGCGTACTCTCAGCGCTCTTAGCTGGTTGCTCGGCTGCTAAATGCGGTCATTGGGGCCCCCCTCTACAATTGCGTTTTGACAGTTGCTAAATGACGCCGGACTTTCTCACCCATTTTCAGAGCTGCAAAGCTTTTGAATGTTGTTTTTCCATAATTGTGTCCTTTTAATTGCGCTCGCAGGCAGACGTTGGGAACGCCGTTGATTCGTGCTCTTCCACGACACCGCGTCGCGCGATGCCGATTCAATGCGAGTTCCGCTTCTCCCGGCGCTGGACTGGAAAGGAAGGTCTACACACGGAAAATTGTTTTACTATCGAAACGCAGACGAGGATAGCACGGGTGGAGTTTTGTAACAACTATTGCATCGATTCTCTTAAAGCTTAATTCGTCACTTCTAACAGAACGTTAATAAACCGGAGCGCAGCTCTAGAGCGGATTCGCGATTGCCATGCCCACTCTGGCTGGAGAAGAGCGGCTTTCTGGATGGAAACGCCGCCGCCTGGTGGGCACTTGCTTCGGGGTACGCCTATCGTGTACCCGCCTTAACTTGCGATAGCTTCTCGGTCGTGTCGATGTAGGTCACCTCCTGTAGCATCGGATAAGTCTCTTCGCGGGCGGCGTCGAAGTCGAGTTCGGCGAAGTTGATTTGCATGAGCGTCGGGTTGACGGCAGTCCTGTAGCTGAAGGTTCTTGCGGTCAGCGTTTTGACGACCACCCATTGCATGTAGTCATCACTGCCCTTCGAAGGCTTCTGCTCCTGCTGCGCCGCGCTGATGCCGAGCGAAATGTCGACTGTGTTGAGCAAATGCAGTGCTTGGCTGATGGCTTCCGTGTTGTTCGCCGGCTGCGTCGCGAATTGTTTCTGGAACAGAATGCGCAGGAACCGTGAGGGCGGCGTCGAATCTCCAGGCAACCCGCGCATGCCGCTGGGCTGGGCTCCGCGAAAGTGGCAATGGATGTGTATGCGCAGGCGCAGATGTCGGCCAAGCGACAGGTGCAACAGAAGGTCGTCGAAATGTTGCGGCCGGAAATGAGGCAGAAGAGGTTGTTTGTGGGCACTTAACTGGTTCCAAACTGGTACTCGGCGATTTTGGGTGATTTCCGCTAAGTGATTGACTTAGTTTGGCGTCCCCGACGGGATTCGAACCCGTGTTACCGCCGTGAAAGGGCGGTGTCCTAGGCCACTGGACGACGGGGACGCTGGGTGGGCTCGCGCGGAAGCTGCCGGGCGGCAGCGCGATATCCCACTTGAGGCTATCAACCCCTCTCAGGCGTGTCAAAACGGTGGCGTATCAAAACGCCGGGCCACTCGTTCGGGGCCAGGCGTCGCATGCGTGATTGTCAAACTGGTCCGTTGCCGGGCTGTCCCGTCAGCCTGGACGACCGCAGATGCTATAACCCAATCACATGCGCAAGTTCCAGTACCTTGACACGCTGACGATCGTATTCGTCGTCGTTCTGGTGATTTCGAACCTGGTTGGGCCGAAGATGTGTCAGGTCGGTCCGCTCAAGCTGAGCGGCGCCGAGTTGCTGTTCCCCATCACCTATATCTTCGGCGATGTCTTCACCGAGGTATATGGCTACGCCGCGTCGCGGCGGGCTATCTGGATGGGCTTTCTGGCGATGGGACTGCTCTCGGTCTTCGGTGCGATCGCGGTCGCGCTTCCACCCGCGCCGGACTGGCATAACCAGCAGGCCTTTGCCACAGTCTTTGGCCTGGTGCCGCGCTTCGCCATTGCCAGCCTGGTGGCCTACTGGGCCGGGGAGTTCACCAATTCCTATACGATGGCCAAGCTGAAGTTGTTGACCAAAGGCTCGAAGCTGTGGACGCGCACGATTGGTTCCACACTGACGGGACAGGCCGTCGACACAACAATCGTGATCATGATCGCCTTCTACGACTCGCCGTGGTCGGCAAAGAGACAGGTGATCTTCTGGTCGTATTTGGTGAAGGTTGTGTACGAGGTACTGGCGACGCCACTGACCTACGCCGTGGTGTATGGGCTCAAGAAATCGGAGCACGTGGACACCTTTGACGAACACACCTCCTTCAATCCATTTCGTCTGCGCTCCAACTCGGCCGAGTAGAGCAATGGCACCCGCTCGCGGTAGGCTCACAGCATGAGTGTCAGAGAAGAGCGCATGCGGGCAATCGTGGTGAAAGGTCCCGGCGATACGGGTACGATGCGCGTTGCCGAGATTCCGCGTCCGGCACCGAGACCGGGAGAGGTTCTCATTAAAGTGGCCGCGGCCGGCGTGAACCGCGCCGACATAGTGCAGCGTAAAGGGCACTATCCGCCGCCAGCCGGCATCACTGACATCCTAGGCATGGAAGTGAGCGGACAGGTTGCCGCGATAGGCACGAACGTTGCGCGATGGAGGGTTGGCGACGCGGTATGTGCGCTCCTGGCTGGCGGAGGATACGCGGAATACTGTGTGGCACCGCAGGGCCAGTTGCTTCCGGTTCCGGAAGGCGTGTCTGTGGAAGACGCTGCGTCGTTGCCCGAAGCTGCGTTTACGGTTTGGGCAAACCTGTTCTCCGATACGCAAGCGCTGCGCACGCGGGAATCGATACTGATACAGGGCGGATCGAGCGGCATCGGCTCCTTCGCGATTCAGGCTGCGCGAAGCGTCGGTGCGCGCGTGGTGACGACTGCGGGCTCGGCGGAGAAGTGCGCCTACTGCCGCGACCTGGGCGCAGAAGCGGCATGGAATTACAAAGAAGAGAACTGGGTGGCAGCCGCCTGGGCGTGGTCGGAGGGCAAGGGCATTCAGGTGATTCTCGACATGATCGGCGGCAACTATTTCGGAAAGCACATTGAACTGCTGGCGCAGCGTGGACGCCTGATCCATATCGCGACGACGAAGGGCGCTGAAGTGAACCTGGACCTGCGCGAGGTGATGCGCAAACGCCTGATTGTCACTGGTTCTACGTTGCGGGCTCGCAGGCCCGAAGAGAAAAGCCTGCTCCGCGAAGGCGTGGAGGCGAAACTGTGGCCGGCGATTGCGAGCGGCGCGATTCGGCCGACTGTGCATGCGAAATTTCCTTTGGCAGACGCGGAACAGGCGCACCGCCTGATGGAATCGAGCGCGCATCTGGGTAAGATTGTGCTAACGCTCTGATGAACAAAGCAAGATCGGCTGGTTCGACGAATACCTGACGGGCGCACACTGAATTGATGAGCATGGGACACAGGATGGCCATTGCCGGCAATTACTGAGCGCGCGCCGCGGAGACGGTGGCGCATTGCGTGGCTGCTGGGGCTGGGTGTGCTGGTCAACTACTTTGACCGCGTCAACCTTTCAGTCTCACACGGCGCTTTGTACACGGCCTTCGGCATCTCGGATGTCGCGTTCGGCTATCTTTCCGCTGCATACAACTGGAGCTACGCGCTATGCCAGCTCCCAGTGGGCGTGGTGCTGGACCGCTTTGGCGTACGGCGCGTGCAGCGGAGCGGCATCTTCATCTGGAGCATGGCGTCGTTTGCCGCCGCTATCACACCCAATCTGGCTGGTTTTTTCGGCGCGCGGCTGCTGCTGGGCATTGGCGAAGCGCCTACGTTCCCAGCGAATGCGAAGGCTATTGGAACGTGGTTTCCGCAGCACGAGCGCAGCTTTGCCACTTCGCTGACGGATGCAGCGGCCAAGCTGGCTTCGGCCATCGGAGTGCCTCTGCTAGGCATTCTTCTCATACACGTAGGCTGGCGCTGGAGCTTCGCAGCGACGGGCGCGATCAGCCTGCTGTATCTGCTGCTCTTCCGGAGAGTGTATTGCGAACCGGAAGAAGATGCCGAACTCAGTGATGCGGAGCGCCATCTGATTGCGGAGATCCGCGCAAATGAACCGCCCGCAGCCACCGGCCCGGAGTTATCACTCGGCGCGCTGCTGCGGCAGCGCAAAGTCATCGGACTCTCGCTGGGTTTTGGCTCCTACAACTATGTTTTTTATCTACTGCTCACCTGGCTGCCAAGTTATCTTTCGATGGCGCTTCACATCGACCTGTTGCATTCCTTTCTCTACACCGGTGTCCCCTGGCTGATTGCCACGGCAACCGACTTGTTCGTTGGTGGAATGCTGGTGGATGCGCTGGTCTCGCGCGGATGGAATGCGGAGCTTGTACGGAAGATCGTGCTTGTGGTGGGGACTACATGCGGGCTGGGCATTCTGGGCGCGGCCCATGCGCATAGTGCGATGCGTGCCCTGGCCTGGATCAGTCTGTCGATCGGCGGACTCGCTGCGGCAGCCCCGGTGGGCTGGTCGATTCCAGCGCTGATTGCGCCGCGCGCGAGCGTAGGCAAGGTGGGCGGCATCGTGAACTTTGTCTGCCAGGTTTCAGGGGTTACCGCGCAAATCCTTACCGGCTATATCGTGGGAGCGACGCACTCCTATGCACTGGCCTTTGGCATCTCGGCGATTTACCTGCTGCTTGGAATCGCAGGGTATCTCGTTCTGCTTGGACGCATCGAGCCGATGCAGACAGCTCACTTCCCCGCTGCGTAATGTTTGTCCGCGCCGGTGCGGCTGTTGTGCACGGTAAAACTGCCGTCGCGGCTGGCGGTGACTTCGATGTCGTGACCGGCATCGGGACCATCGAGGTTGGCAATGTACTCAGCCGGCGTGTTGTGCGCCGCGCCGCCTTCGTCCGAATAATGTAGCTGCCACAGTGCCTCAATCCCGGGAGCTTTGCGGACGGTATCGAGCGTCGGGATAGAGCCGCCCTTCTTCGCGCCGTTGTCCATGATAGCGACGCGCGGATGGATCGCGTCGACCAGCGCAGGGCTCGAGCTCTGATACCAGCCATGGTGTGAGACGACGAGGAGGTCCACCGTGCCGAGCCGATTTTCCGGACACATCAGGTCGCGCTCCTTGTCCCATGTCAGATCGCCGAGATCGAGAATCTTCAGGTCGCCGAAGCGGATCAGCACGCCAAGGGAGCGCGCGTTCTCCGTTTGATCGGGCGGGCGTATCTCGCTTTGCTTGCAGTATGCATTCGGCTGGCCGGCGCCAGGCAATGGCGTCTGGATTACCTTGCCGTCGGCGCTGATGACGGTCACGTCCAGTCCTTCAATTGGCAGACGATCGCCGGGCTTCGGTACGATCTCCTTCGCCTTGGTCTTTGCCAGAACCTTCTGAAACGCCGCATAGCCCTCTTCGGTGTCACCGTGATCGAGTTCGCGGTTCGGACCATGAACGAAGAAGGTGCCCACCGGGATGCGCTGCACCAGCTGCGGCACGCCACCGACGTGGTCTTCGTGATAATGCGTGATAAGCACATCATCGATGCGGCTCAGGCCCGCGCTCTTCGCGGCGGCGACGATGCGATCCGCGTCGCGGAAGTTGTTGTCCGGCCAGCCGGTGTCGATCAGCAGCGACTTCCCTGCTGGTGTCACGAACAGGGTGGACTGGCCGCCCTCGACGTCGATGAAGTAGACGCGGAGCTTGCCGGAGCCAGGAGCCTGCGCGTGCATCGTGAATACAAGGGCAAACATCACGGACAAACCGAGAAATGCGCGGAGAAGAAGCTTCATGAATGGCCGCCTTTGCTGGGTTGCGAGACCGTGGCGCGGGTGGCGCCGGTAGAGATGCCGCCGTCGACCAGCAGCGTCTGGCCGGTGATGTAGCGGCTGGATTCCGAGGCGAGAAAGACGATCGCGCCATCCAGGTCATGCACGTCACCGGGACGCTTCACCGGAATGCGATCGACGAGATAATCGACCCACTCCTGGTTCTCGTAAAGCACCTGGTTCTGCGCGGTGCGAAACCATCCCGGCGCGAGGCAGTTGACGGTGATGCCGCGCGGGCCCCAGTCATCGGCGAGACTCATGGTGAGTTGGCGGACGCCACCACGGCTGGCGCCGTAAGGCGCGAGCCCCGCGTAGCCAAAGACGCTGGTAACGGAACCGATGTTGATGATGCGGCCATAGCCATGCTGGACCATGCCGCGCGCAATCGCCTGCGCGACAAAGAACGTGCCCCGAAGATTTGTGTCGAGCACCAGGTTCCAATCGTCCCAGGTGATATCGAGGGCAGGCTTGCGAACATTGCAGCCCGCGTTGTTCACCAGAATGTGAACCTGCGGAAACCTCGCATGCACCTGCGCGCCCATGCTGTCGATGCTGGCCAGCTCGCGCACGTCGAGCGCGTATGGATGCGCATTCCGGCCAAGCGATTCAATCTCGGCAACGAATGGCGCCAGATCATCGGCTTTGCGGCTGGTAAGAATGAGGTCCGCCCCGGCGCGCGCCAGTGCCCGAGCAAAGTGCTGGCCCAGGCCACGACTGGCTCCGGTGACGAGCGCTATCTGGCCGGTGAGATCGAAAAGTCCTGCACCTGCGCTCATGCGGACGCGGCCCTCGAATTCATTCTGGGATCGAGCACCACCTTCATCAGGTTCGGCTCTCGCGCGTAAAGGCGCGCAAACCAGGATGGGCCGTCATCCAGCGGCGCCACTGCAGTAATGAGCGGCGCAACCTTGATTTTGCCGTCTGCGATCCACTCCACGGCCTGCGGATACTCGCCTGCCGAAGCGCAGGAACCCTGCAGGCGAATCTGCCGCGTCACCACTTTCTGCAACGGAATGGAAACCTCGGGCGCGATGTTGCCGACCAGCGCGACGGTGCCGCCCTTGCGCGCGCAGTCGATCGCAGCTGCGACAGTCTCGGGGCGGCCGACGGCTTCAAAAACCACGTCCACGCCGCGACTGCTGGTGAGCCGTTCGATGCGCGACGTCAGGGATTCACCAGAGCCTTCGATTGCAGCGTCAGCACCGAGCACGCGTGCCAGTTCGAGACGTGTGGCATCGACATCCGCGACAAAGATGCGCGAGCATCCTGAAGCGCGCGCTGCCTGCAGGATGAGCAAACCGATCATGCCCGCGCCAATCACGAGCGCCGTCTCTCCGCCTGCCATCTCCGCGACACGAACCGCATGTATCGCAACAGAGACGGCTTCGAGCATCGCCGCATCGGAGAAAGAGAGGCTGTCCGGCAGACGATAAAGAATACGCTCCGGAACGGTTACATATTCGGCGAATGCGCCGGCGCGGCGATAGTCGCCGCAGGAGACGCCCACGACCTGGCGATGGTTGCAGAGGTTCACCTCGCCGCGCCGGCAGAACTCGCATTCCCCGCAGTAGACCGTGGAGTCGAAGGTGACGCGGTCACCCACTCGGTAGCTGGTGGCTCCCGCGCCCAGAGCCGCTACAACGCCAGCGGCCTCATGACCCATCACCAAGGGCGGAATACGCCGTCCGGAAGTGCCATCGTAACCGTGGACGTCGCTGCCGCAGATCCCGCAGGCTGCCACGCGGATGAGCACTTCGCCGGCGCCGGGGGTCGGAGTCGGCAGATCCGCGACCGCAAGATGCTTGTATTCGGAAAGCAGCAAAGCCTTCATGCGTGGCGGGAATCCCTCAAGAAGTTCAGGGTACAGCAGAAAGCCCCCGGCCATGGCCGAGGGCTTTGGGGGCATCATTGCGCCCGGATCGAAGAAACTCAGGCGCTGAAGGAGGAGCCGCAGCCGCATGTGCTTTTCACGTTCGGGTTCTCGAACTTGAAACCGGCAGCTTCCAGAGTCTCTACGTAGTCCACTACGCAACCGTTCAGATACATCAAGGAAGTCGCATCGACAAAGACCTTCAAGTCGTCAAACCTGAACACTTTGTCCATCATGCCGGCCTGATTTTCGAAAGACATCGAATATTGAAACCCGGAACATCCGCCACCCACTACGCCAATGCGCAGACCGGCCGGAAGGGGATCCTGCGTTGCCATAATCTCCCGCACTTTGGCAATAGCCCCGCCGGTCAGATTAAGCGGTGCCTGCTTCGGTAGGTTGGACTGATCGGTCAAAGGCTGCGCGATGGTTGCCATGTCTCGAATTCTCCCCTGGAGATCGTGCTCTCTTTATTTTAGGACGGCGTCAAATTTCGGACAAGTTTAATCCGAATTACTCTCTGCAAATTAAAGATGCCAACCGGCCTGGATTCGTCGCACGATTGGCGAAAAATCGGGTATCTCTATCGTTACTCTATAGTAACCCTATTTGGCCGTGATCTTGTCAGCGATGTGGTCGAATTGCTCTTGGGTCAGCAGTCCACGGTGCACCAGCGCGTGCGGGTTCCGGTAGGGACGCCCCTGCACAATGTCATGGGCCTTGCTGATGCTGATTCCGGGCAGCAAAGCGATGGTCACGGTGGATGCGCTGTTGATGTCCACCAGGTCGCCAGATGGGCCGTTTTTACTGCTGTTGACTCCGTCCTTGACGCCCTGCGCGACCGCGTTGACGCCGTTGACAGCATTTGCGGCAGCAACTTTGGCGTCGGCAGAGAGCTGTTTTGCCCCCTTCTGCACATCGCGCGTCGCGTCAGCGGACTTCTGGCGGATCTGTTGATCATTCTGACTGGTCGAGCTGTCGCAGCCGGGCAGTCCCACGGCCAGAAAGGCGAAGGCACAGATTGCCGCAATCGTGAGCAAACGGGAAGGCACGAACACGTTCTTCATTCTGCAATGTCTCCCTAGGTGCAACGCATACGGGGAAGCCGCGACCCACAGCGTGTGATGAGCGCAATCACGTTTGGGCTGGCCGCTGTTGCAGATTCTACGTTGCGAAGCCTGCTGTGGCCCTGGGTACGCGGCGAAGGACGGAAATTTGCCCCAAAGTCGCGAAACCCACCCCAAACCTCGGCAACGGGGACGTTTCGGGCCGGGCAGTAGCTCGGAAATAAACCCTGAAAAATGTTGTCAACGGTACCAAAAAGGGACTAATTTCACCCCAGAACGGGCCCTCTATCCCCCAGAGACCGGCTGTAAACGCAGCGTTTGTTGCATCTGGTAACCGGCACGGGGGGACCGCTCGCGGTTGAACCGGAGGTGCTGTATGCACTATCTGACCATTGTTTTCATCGTATGGGCAGTCGCGGCCACCGTCTTACTCGCGCTGCTCGCCTACCGTTCTACCCTTACCCGTTACGAAGAGGATTGCCTCTTTCTGGGAGACTGCAACGAACACCAGCACAAGGAACAGGAGAGCATCCTCGCCCGCGTGCGCAAGGTGCAGCCCGCGGTGCGTGTCATGACCGTCGCCACCTGCCTCATGTCTGCGGCGTTGGTGGGCACCTTTATCTTTCAACTGGTCCAGCAGTTAAAGACGCCTGCCTAGGCGCCGCCGGCTGAGGCGATCGGCCAGAGGCGCACGGCCTGAGGCAATCAAGGGAAGCCCTGTCCCTGGTTTTCGCCTCGCAAAGACTGCCCGAAAACTCCGCAGGGAAGCTGCTGTTCAGTGGGGAGCTTCCTCATCGCTGTCGTTGGACTGCACATCGCTGTGGATGGTGGCCACGGTGCGAACGGTTCCTTTTGCGGTCACATCTACCTGCACGGTCTTGCTCAAATGCAAGAGGGTTCGATGCGGACTTTTCATTCCCCATTCCACATAGGGAATGCTGAAGTGGGTCGTTGCGCTGAGGACATTGCCGACCCGGACCAGGTGCACCTTCATCTGTAAGGGATGGTCGGCGCCATGTATATTTAGCGTCCCATCGGCAATGACATCCGAAGAGCCATCCGACTTCGGCACTTGTCCACGCAGATGCTCGGCGTGAAAGAAGATGGACGGATAGCGTTGGCTCTCCAGAACTTCACCCTGCATCTCCTTGTCGTGCGCTGCGCTGCCGGTACGGCCCGTCGTGGCATCCACCAGCAATTCACCCTGCGCAAGGGTTGAATCGGGATCGATTGCGAGCGCGCCGCCTTTGAACTGGAAGCTCCCGCGAACATCGCGAAGCACGCTGACCACCTTGAAGCGGATCTGCGTCGCCTGGGGATCAAAATGGATCTCGATGTTATGGGCGGGAATGGCGGCCGACGGTTTTGCATGCGGAGGCTGCTGTTGCTGCGCGCCTGCCAGCAAAGCAGTCAGCAGCGCGACAGAGAGAACGGGAAATACGGAGCGGGCATGCTGCATCATGCGGGCATGTCCTTTCTAACGAATATGAAGGACTGATGGGAACGGAGATGCGCCGAGTGCGAGGGGGGTTGGAGGAAATCTATTCGGCCATGGCAAGCTGGTGACGGACATCGGCCCCGCGCACCCAGAAAATGACGTCGGTGGCGATATTGGTCGCATGATCGGCGATGCGCTCCAGGTTGCGCGCCGTGATGACCGCGTTCAGCGCCTGGAGACTGGCATCCGGCGACTCGCTGCATGACCTGGATCAGATCCACGTGCGCTGTCCGGTTCATATGGTCGATGTCGTCATCCATCTCGCGGACTGACTCGGCCAGTGGCGCGTCCGCTTCAATGAGTGACTGCACAGCACGGCGAATCATATCCGACGCGTGGGCGCCCATGGCGGCGATATCGACGGGCAGCGTCTCGGCCGGAACGCTGAGCATGTCTTCCGCGCGGCGCGCGATGCTCATCGACTGGTCGCCGATGCGCTCCAGATCCGCGTTGATCTTGATGACGGAGAGGATGAAGCGCAGGTCGATGGCCATGGGCTGCTCCTTGGCGAGCAGTTCGTAGGCCATTTCATCGACATCGCGCTGCGCCATGTTGATAGCTGCCTCGTTCTCGCGAACGAAGGTGACCAGCCGCTCATCCCGCTCCAGATACGCATCCACGGCATACTCCACGGCCTGCTGCGAGAGCGCGGCCATGGCAAGCAGTTTGTCCTTCAACTGCTCGAGCTGTTGATGGAAATGAGTGCGGGGCACGAGGGAAACTCCTTAGAGCATATTTCCTGTTGCGTCGAACCAGCCGAAATCCGCTCGGCGTGGTCTTTTCTTAACGAAAGGCCACATAAAACTTTCGCTGGTCCTGTTTATATCGACAGGAAAAGGCTCTTAACGCATTGTGCATGAACGCACCGCAAAGTCGCATGAATTTCTGTGCATCTTTTGGGGCATTGCGTCCAAGCGCAGGAGGGCTGATCAGCCCAGCCGGGAGCGCGCCTCGCGCGTGGCATCGTATATCTGGTCGAAGGACTCAACCGCGTAGACCACCTTCTGCATCTCCGAGATGTTGAAGTCGCGATGGATCACTTCATCGAGATTGAAATCGCGGATCTCCGGCCCTCCCGAAAGCACGTAGGTGGATTCGCCGTGGGAGGAGATGAGTCCTGATCCGTAGAGCTTGATCTTGCCGTTCTGGCGGATCACCCCGAACTCCACCGTGAACCAGAAGAGCCGCGCCATGCGGTCCAGGTCTTCCTGGCGAGTGAGGCCGGCGCAGACTTGTCCGTAACTTTGCAGGAAATCGGCAAATACCGGATGCGCGTGCATGGGGACGTGGCCGAAGACATCGTGGAAGATATCCGGCTCCGGTGTGTACTCGAGCGACTCGCGCGTGCGCAGCGTAGTGGTCGTGGGAAAGCGGCGCGCGGCAATCATCTGGAAAAATGCCGGCCCGGGCAGATAGCCGGAGACGGCGGTTGCGTTCCAGCCCGTACGCGGCGCCAGCAGTGTGTTGACCTTGGCGAGATCTGGGATGACATCCTGCCGCAGGCCGATGTTATGAAAGCCGTCGAGATATTCCTGGCAGGCGTGCTCTTCCAGTTGCGGCATGCGGCGGCCCACCAGCTCTGCCCATACGGCGTGCTGGTCCGCGGTGTACCGGCTCCAGTCCTGCTGGATGAGGTAGGACGCAGCAAGCGGAAGGCTGGGAGCAGAAGCGGTTGCGGCCATCGATGAGTTCCCTCTCTAAGCTAAGAATCGCACTTCTCACCAGGTGCGGCGCCGAATGTTGCGCGGCGACAGGCGGCGTGGGCAAACCCGTGGAGCAAACTTGGCAGGATTGCAGCCTGCATGGAGGCATGTCAATGCAGGGCGGCTCACTGCGAGCATGGCACGTCACGTTACCCCGCACCACCCCTCCCCCTCCGGTCCCGGGTGGCGACCCGCAAGCTGTTGCACGGTAACGATTTAGATGGCGTTCGGCAGCCAAATTCGTCCATCGAAAGGGCTTAGCGCTAAATTCGTCTTTCCAAAGGGCTTATGGCCTCCATTCTGCACTGGATGTGAGGCAAAGCCGACTCTCCGGCGACTAAGTTATTCATTTCACATAGCTTGTTGCTAAATTCGTCCATTCAAAGAAGTTAGAAGCCAAAGCAGGCGATATCCCTCCATTTTCGCGCTGCTGGACGGATCATCCAGCAGTCCGTGAAATGGAAACGCCCGCGGAATGGCCGCGGGCGTTTCGTGTCTCTCTATTTCAAGTGTAGCGAAATCGATGGGGCAAAATGGCAGGTTTTTGAGAAATGTTCCCGTCGCGGTTCCAAATTGAAACGCCCTTGTCCCGGGTCGGCTCCATTCTTCGCCTTGATATATGCTGGCTGCACTCATTCCAGCTCGGCCCTCACTTCCATTCAGTGGAAATTATGTGATGCGAATTTTTCGTGCTTCGATCTTGTTCTGCTTTTGCGCTATGCTTTGTCACGCTCAAACGACAAAGACAGACCAAGCACTGCTGAATCAAGCGCGCGAGAAGTACGATGCGCCGTTCAACAGGAACTTGCAGTCCTTCGATTGCGCCGTCGATTTCAACTGGAAGCAGCACTTCACCGAGACGACGCGTGTAGGAGATGAAGGGACAGACGAGGAGCTTGAAAAGCTGATTCAGCCGATTCGGAACCGCGTCACGGTGACGCGACAGAATGTTACCGTTTCCTCCGGCCTCACCGACGACGCAGAAGCCAAGCTTCCCTATCGCGGCATGGCCGAGGGCCTGCTGAAGCACGCGGTGCGGAAGAGCCTCTATACCTGGTTGGACGCAAGTGCGAACACGATCCTTCCCAATCCCACGACGCCGGTGTCCTTCAGAGCAATCCCCGTCCGGCTACAAATCTTCCTACAAGGTGCAGACTTCCGATGTCGAGATGGTTCTTGCACCTGACATGCGCCTGCAGAGCGCAGCCGCGAAAGCAAGTCCCGCCGAACATTCGAGACGTCATTCACGTCTGGGTCGCAGGGGTTTCTTTTGACCTCGTGGACCATGGGTGAAGACGGGAACTTCGAACCGGGCAACCGCCTGATCTTCACCTATACCTACCAGACCGTCAATGGAGTGGAGTTGCCCGAGCACGTCGTAATCAGAGAAAGTCACCATGAAGTGTGGCGATATAGGCTTAGCGACTGCGAAGTGAAAAAAAACAGTCAATGATGCCGATCGGCCTTCACCACGCAGGAAACTCAGGGGCTCCCACTTCTGAGTGAAGCGAAGCAGATGTGAAGGGACCGGAGGAAGCAAACTTCATAGCTCGCACCGTAGGTGTCGTGTCACCGCTGTCAACGGGTTTCACCCACACCTGCAGGCATCTGGCCAACGCGTTCGGGCGCCGGTATATCGTGATGGGTTGCGCGGCTGCTGGTCATTGAGCGATCTGCAGTGCCGCGCGGTTGGAGGGTAAATATGGCGACCATGGTGCATCCCGAGGCTCAGGCGAAGAAGGATTTTCTGCCGCTGAACGGCACCGATTACGTCGAGTTCTATGTCGGCAATGCGCGGCAGTCCGCGTACTATTACCGGCTCGCCTTTGGGCACAAGCTGGTGGCCTATGCCGGCCCGGAGACGGGGCAGCGCGACCGTGCCTCGTATGTTCTGCAGCAAGGGAAGGTCCGGCTGGTGCTGACCACCCCGCTGCGGCCGGAAGGCGAGATCGCCGCGCATATCCAGAAGCATGGCGATGGCGTGAAGGACGTGGCGCTTGTGGGTGGACGATGCGCGCGATGCCTGGCGCGAGACGACCAAGCGCGGCGCGAAAAGCGTGCGTGAGCCCTTCGAACTGAAGGACGATCACGGCACCGTGGTGATGGCGAGCATCGCCACCTACGGCGAGACGATCCACACCTTCGTGGAGCGCACCCACTACAACGGGCCGTTCCTGCCGGGCTTCCGCGCGATGCCGGAGGATACGCAGGCGCGTCCGGTTGGCCTGCTGCACATCGACCACATGGTCGGCAACGTGGGCTGGAACGAGATGAATACCTTCGTCGACTTCTACCGCGACGTGATGGGCTTCGGGCTCTACCAGCATTTCGACGATGCGGATATCTCGACCGAATACTCCGCGCTGATGTCGAAGGTGATGGCGAACGGTAATGGACGCGTAAAGTTTCCCATCAACGAACCCGCCGAAGGGCGCAGGAAGTCGCAGATCGAGGAGTATCTGGATTTCTACGGCGGCCCCGGTGTGCAGCATCTGGCGCTGGCAACGGATGACATCCTGCAGACGGTGGCCCAGTTGCAGCGGCAGGGCGTGGAGTTCCTGAAGGTGCCGCACAGCTACTACTCCAGCCTGCAGGAACGCGTCGGCAAGATCGACGAGCCCCTCGACGAACTGGAGAAGCTTGGCGTCCTGGTCGATCGTGACGACGAAGGCTACATGCTGCAGATCTTCACCAAGCCGGTAGAAGATCGCCCGACGCTTTTCTACGAGATCATCCAGCGCAAGGGCAGCCGCTCCTTCGGCAAGGGAAATTTCAAAGCTCTCTTTGAGGCGATCGAGCGCGAGCAGGCCGAGCGAGGAAACCTTTAGGCGACAGCAGATAGGTGCCGGCGGCAACCGTTTCCGTCGTCGGCATTTGTCTGTTTCCGTCTGCGGTTATCTAAAAGCATTTTCCCTGTAGGTGTAGAGCGTCCAGCAAAAGCTTATGTGGCCTTTCGTCAAGGAAAGACCACGCCGAGATGCTCTCCGCTGCCACACAGCGTCAGGGAAAATGCTTTAATCCAACCATGCCCAGCTTCGATCCCGGCCGCGAATCGGTCCAGAACATCTACAAGCTGATGATCGGTTCGATCGTACCGCGGCCGATCGCCTTCGTTTCGTCCCTGGATGCACACGGCGTCCGCAACCTGGCTCCGTTCAGCTTCTTCACCGGCGTCAGCGCCGATCCGCCGGTCATTCTTTTCTGTCCAGTCGTACGCCCGGAAGACCCTGGCCGCGGACTTGCGGCTCACAAGGACACGCTGCGCAATGTCATCGCCACGCGTGAATTCGTCGTCAATGTAGTGACCGAGGGGATTGCGGAGAAGATGAATCTCACCTCCGCCCAAGTGCCGCCGGATGTGGACGAGTTCGAACTGGCCGGGTTGACGCCTGTGCGGAGCGAATTGGTAAAGCCGCCACGCGTGGCGGAGAGCCCGGTGCAGATGGAGTGCCGGTTGCGGCAGATCATCGAAGTCAGCGACCGTCCCTCTGGCGGCAGCATTGTGATGGGCGAGGTGGTGCGCTTCCACGTGGACGAGGCGCTGGTGGAGAACTTCCGCATCGACCCGGAGAAGCTTGAAGCTATCGGGCGCATGGGCGGCGCGACCTACGTGCGGACAAGGGATCGCTTCGACCTGAAACGGCCGGGATAGCGGTGGCTAGGACTCGTCGAGTTCAGCAACGGCGCTGGCACTGCGGCCACCGGGTCCGCGCCTTAGAGCATTTTTCCTGATGCTGTGAGGTCTCTGAGACCATCTCGGCGTGGCCTTTCCTTAACGAAAGGCCACATGGGCTTCTGCTGGTCGCTCAACACCTACAGGGAAAATGCTCTAGCGGGACCCGCACCCCTGCGTACGGATCCTGGGACGGTGGAGGGGTGCTGCGCCGTCCGGACAAGAGTTGCCGCAGACGCTGCAGAATTCGCTTCATAACAGAAATGCCACTCCTTCGATGTACAACAAAGACAGGTAGTTCGTACCGTAGGAATATGAAATTGGTGGTCCTGGTGCGTCATGCGATTTCTCGAGTATCTGGTCGAAATGTTCATACAGGGGTTCGGCATCACACGGCCCACCGAGGCGCAGCGCAAGCGCGTGACCCTGCTGCTGGGCGGCGCACTGCTTGCAGCCGTGGTGTTGGTCATCGCGGCCGGCGCGGGCATGGTGTTCTACTTGCACACCACCCGTTAGAGATTTGCCATCGCCGCCGCATTGTCTGAATAGGATCACTACTTTGTTTCCGTTGACGGAATATATTTGCGGTGTAGGATTCCGCGGGGAGGCTGTGTGATGCGGAAGCGAGGGTTACTTCTAGCAATATCCAGCCTCATCGCTGTCATGGCGATGGCGCCGCGGCCTGCGATGGCTCAGCACTCGATCGCCTGCGCCTCAGACGATGGCAAGCGCCACTATTGCGACGTGGACACGCGAGGCGGCGTATCCATGACACGGCAGCGGAGCGATACCCATTGCGAAGAAGGCTACAGTTGGGGCTACGATCGCCGTGGCATCTGGGTCGACCATGGCTGCCGTGCAGACTTCGTCGTCAACTCCGGATACGGTGGCCAGCCCGCGGAGTCGAGCGGAGGCCGCTTGACGATTATGTGCTCCTCCGATGACGGCCAGCGCCACTATTGCCCCGCGGAGACGCACAACGGCGTGCGCATGTTTCACCAACTCAGCAAGGCGCGCTGCACCGAAGGCTATAGCTGGGGCTTTGACAAGAACGGCATCTGGGCCGACCACGGCTGCCGTGCGGACTTCCGGCTGCATGCAGGGATGCGATAGAGCATTTTTCCTGATGCTGTGGAGTGGCGAGTGGAACTCGGCGTGGCTTTTCTTTACGGAAAAGCCACAGGAACCTTCGCTTGTCCTTCTACATCTACAGGAAAACTGCTCTAAGGCTCAGCCGAAGACCAGAGTGGCTGCTCCGCCCGCAATCAGCAATCCGCCGACGATTTTGTGTGCCGTAAGACCTTCCCCGAGAAAGATCCAGGCAAAGAGAATGACCAGCACCACGCTGAGCTTGTCGATAGGCGCCACGGCCGACGCAGGACCAAGCTGCAACGCGCGGAAGTAGCAGAGCCACGACAGCCCGGTCGCGATTCCGGAGAGAGCCAGAAAGAGCCAGGATCGGCCGGCGATCGCGCCCATGGCATGATGCTTCCCGAGCGCCATCGCGATAGCCCAGGTGAAGACCAGCACCACGGTGGTGCGGATGGCAGTTGCCAAGTTGGAGTCGATGCCAGCGACGCCCACCTTGGCCAGAATCGCCGTTGCCGCCGCGAAGAGTGCAGAAAGTAGCGCCCAACCAAGCCATGTCATGCAGTCAGGATAGAGCGGATTCGCTCCGCTATTCAGCCAACGAGCTGCGTCAGCTTGTCCTCGAGCGACGCAATGCGTGCGCGCAGCTGCGCGACTTCACCCTCAAGGATTGCGATCCGCTCGACGACTGCTTCGCCTCCCCCTTCTGCAGATTGCGCAGCGCTGCGCGAAGTCTCGGGGAAGTTCCCAGACGCAGCCTCGGCCAAGGGTGACAGCAGATGTGCGTAGCGCACCTCCCGTGCGCCGGGTTCACGGGGGAGCGCGCGGGCCAGCGGCGGTTCACGCTGGGCAAGCTGCTGCAACGTGCCCTCCACTTCATCCATCGTGGTGAAGTTGTGCATGCGTTCGGTGCGGCTGCGCAACTCGCCGGGAGTCTGGGCGCCGCGCAGCAACAGCACGCACAGAACGGCAAGCTCACCGCGACGCAGATTGAAGACCTCGCCGATATGGTGCGCGTATTTTGCAACGCGGCTCTCCGTACCGCGTACCGGCGCGGCCAGACCAGCGTCCTCCAGCTCGTGCAGAGCCATGCGCACCTCATCCTCGCTCAGCTCCATGACCGGGTGGCGGCTGGTGCGCTGGTTGCAGGCATTGGTCAATGCCAGCAGCGAGAGCGGGTAGTACTCCGGGGTGGTGGTCTCCTTCTCCAGCAGCGCGCCCAGCACGCGAGCAGCGGGCGCGGAGAGATGCAGTTGCGATTCCGGCATGAAGATGGCTCCTGCACCCACCTTAGCCGTTTTCACAAATACCGTGTTTTGACGCACTTCGAGGAGAGCGGCTTTTCTTAAAGCGGATTTCCATTGCACTGTTCCATTCCGTTCCGAGCGGAGCGGCTCTTCTTGACGGAAAAGCCGCGTCAGGAGCCATTTGCAACCCACACCGTTTTGTGAAAACGGCTTATCGCGACGTCCACCATTTCGCAGAGAAGTCCCGTACTCTAAGGCAATGTTGAGTTCGACGCTACCCGAGGTGCAACGTGCGAAGACCGCGCAGCGGGCCGTGGGAACGTACTTTCTGGCGAACGGCATCGTCATGGGTGCGTGGGTGCCGCACGTGCCGGATCGCGCGCGCGATTTGCATTTGAATCCGGCCACACTGGGCTGGGCACTTCTGGCGAGCGGGCTTGGCGCAGTGCTGGCGATGCCGATCGCAGGCCGGATGACAGCGCGGCTGGGCAGCCGCGCCGTGTGCCGAGTAGCGGGCATCGCCTTCCCCGTCGTACTGAGCGCGGTGATCCTGGCTCCGAGTGCACTGCTGATGTCCGTGGCACTGTTGTGCTTCGGTATCGCCGGGGCAAGCATGGATGTGTCGATGAACGCGCAAGGCATTGCCGTGGAAGAACAGCTCGGCGAGCGCACCATCTCCCGGCTGCATGGCCTGTGGAGCATTGGCGGCTTTTTCGGGGCTGCCATCACCAGCTTCCTTCTGTCGTGGCACGTGCCGGCACAGGCGATTGTGCTCAGCTTCTCGGCGTTCGTGGTCCTGTTGGTTCTCGCGGCGACGCCCTTTCTCTTCACGCGTGCCGAAGAGGGCTTGCACGACCAGCCGCTTGCATTGCGGCCGCACGGTCGGCTTTTGCTTCTAGGCCTGGTGGCCTTCGTCTCCATGGTCTGCGAAGGCTCTATCGCCGATTGGAGCGGGCTCTATCTCCGCGTGGTTCGCGGTGCGGGTCATGGCGTTTCCGGATATGGATATGCCGCATTTGCAGCTCTGATGGTCACAGGCCGGCTTGCGGGAGACTCGGTGGTCGCGCGCTTTGGTGAAGAGCGCACGCTGCTGGTAGGCGGTCTGCTGGCCGCGGCGGGTTTAGGCGTCGTGATCGGCACTGGCTGGGAACAGTTGGCGAGCGAACTCTGGTGGCTGCTGGGCTTTGCGCTGGTGGGTGCAGGTCTGGCAAATGGCTCACCCGTGATCTACCGCACTGCGGGCCGTGTTCGCGATGTGCCGGCCGGCGCTGGGATCGCGACGACCGTTGGCATCGGTTATGCGGGATTGCTGGCCGGGCCGCCCGGACTTGGCTTTGTTGGGAAACATGCCGGGCTCACATCGATCCTGATCTGCGTGATGGTGTTGTGTTGTGTGATGGCCTTGAGCTCACGGCTGGTGCGTGGATTGGCCGCGCCGGCGCTTTAGCGGATCCTACTGCGGCGCCGGCGCCATCCACTGGTTCTGCTGCATCCAGCTTTCCAAGAGCGACGGCCAGAGCCGCAGGCCCGGCTGCTGCTTAGCCAGGCCAACACCATGATGGCCATGCTCGAACATATGGAACTCTACGGGCACGCCTGCGCGCTGACAGGCGGCCACGTAGAGCATGCTGTTCTGCGACGGCACGACATCGTCGTCGTTGGTAGTGAACACAAAGGCCGGCGGACTCATCGGTGTCACATGGTCTTCGGCCGAGAGCAGGGCGACCAGAGCCGGATCGGGTAACGGGCCGAGAAGATTTTGCCGCGAACCGGCGTGACCGAACTCCGGTTTCATGGTGATGACGGGATAGGCCAGGATGACGAAATCCGGCCGGTCACTCATATGCTCGATGGCATCCGGACTTGCCGGCACTCCATTATCGAAGAGCGTGGCGAGAATGCTGGTGACGTGACCGCCAGCGGAGAAGCCCCACGCCCCGAGATGATCCGGCGAGAAGCCAAAATCCGCGGCGTCGCTGCGCAGCAGCCGCATGGCGCGTTGGGCATCCGCAATCGGCGCCGGATATCGATAAGGCGCAACGCGATAATGCAGCACGAAAGCGGCAACGCCACGCTGCGCGAGCCACTGCGCCGGTTCGGCGCCTTCGTGGTCTGCCACCACATCGTGATAGCTCCCGCCAGGAATCACCAGGACAGCGCTGTGCGTTGGGTTGGCCGCTGGCAGATAGACATCGATCGTCGGACGATCCGCTGCGGCGTGGCCGAGCGCTCCCGGCACGGCGCCGGGATACACATTCAAAGTCTTGTTGGTTGCAGTTTGCGCAATCAGAGTGGTCGCAGTCGATGCCAGCAGGAGCGTCAGAGAGAAAAACCGCATGGCGGCAAGTGTAACCGTGTTCTTCCCTCTCCGGATGCAGCCTTCACTCACGCGTGACTAGGTGGTGATCTCTGCGCCGCGTGATTCGCGCGCAAACGACATTACGATTGCGATGAACAGTGCAACCGCAATGGTCGTGCCGGCCAGCACTGGCCCGTAGCTGCCGGTGTGCTCCGCCAGACGGGCCTGAATGTTCGTGAGCTTCGAGGCGATCAGGTTCCCAAGCTGATAGACAACGCCCGGAAACGTGGCGCGGACGGGACCTGGCGCAATTTCACTGAGATAGACCGGGATGACGCCCCATGCGCCCTGCACCATGAACTGCACCAGAAAGGCGCCAGCCGCCAGGGCAATGCGGCCGTGAGTGAGCATGGCCAGAGGGGCGGCCGGAATGGCAAGTAAAGCCGCGGTGATGATGGCGCGCTTTCTCCCCCACCGCTCGGAGAGCGCGCCGAAGACCACCCCGCCACTAATCGCTCCCAATGCGAGCACGATGCCGATGATGCTCACCGTGTGCGGGTCGAAATGATGGTCGCTCTGCAGGAAGAGCGGATGCAGGTCCTGGCTGCCATGACTGAAGGCGTTGAAGCCGGACATGAGCAGAACAAGAAACAGAAACAGTGGCAGATAGCTCCGAATTCCCTGCCACAGCCCGGACAAGGACATGCCCGTTCCGCGGGCCGCGCTTCCCTGCTGCCAGGCCGGCGACTCCTCTACCTTCAGGCTGATGTAGCCGGCGAGGAGCGCAGGCAGCGCACCTACGATAAACATCCCGCGCCAACCGACGGACTGGAAGAGCAGTCCGAAAGCCGCCGCAGCGACCAGGTAGCCAACGGCATAGCCCTCCTGCAAAATGCCCGAGAAGAAGCCGCGATTTTCCTTCGGCAGGGTTTCAAATGCCAGCGCAGCGCCGACTCCCCACTCGCCGCCCATCGCGATGCCGAAGAGAGCGCGCAGGATCAGCAGCACATGCAGCGATGGTGTGAAGGCGCAGGCCAGCTCCAGCACGGAATAACAGAGAATATTGGCAATCAGGGTGGGCCGCCGCCCGATGCGATCCGCCATCCAGCCGAAGAGGAGAGCCCCCAGGGGCCGGAAGGCGAGAGTGAGTACGAGCGCTTCGGTGACCGCGCTCTTGGCAACGCTGAAATCCGTCGCAATGGCGGATACACAAAAGACGAGAATGAAGTAGTCAAACGCGTCCAGCGACCAGCCAAGAAAACAGGCCGCGAAGGCATGGCGCTGCCTCGCCGTGAGGGTGCGGAATGGGGCCAAAAGGTTCGGCAACAGACGCCAGCATAGCAGCAGGATGCCCGGGCGAGACTTATCGACAGGCCACGCGCACCGCAGCCCTTCGTGAAGATTCCCTGGTGTTCCATGAAGGCACCAGGAAAATGGGCAGCCGGCGGAAAGTGCAAGAGGGAGGCCGGATGGCCTCCCTCTTTAAGCTTGAGACTGCTTGAGCGCTACTTCTCTACCGGAGCTGGTTGGTGTGCGGGCAGGGGGGTGAGCACGGCGTCGCCGCCTTCGGCATTGACGGCGCCATCTGAAAACTTCTTGTGCAACTGGTGGTGCAGGCAATAGAGCGCCAGTTCGAGCCGGTCCGAGACGCCGAGTTTGTCGTAGATCTTGCGCAGGTAATTTTTGATGACCTGCTCGGTCGTACCCAACTGGTAGGCAATTTCTTTATTGCGCTTGCCCTGCGTGATGCAGGTGATGATGGCCATCTCCTTGGGAGAAAGGCGCGGCTGGCTCTTCGGACTGGTGAGAGCAGTGGCCTGGGAGCGGTACGCCTCGATGACCCAGTTCACAGACTGGTTGTCGATCCAGGTTTCGCCCTGTGCAATCTTGCGTACGCACTTGACCAGCAGATCCGGCGAAATGGAGCGGGGAATGATGCCGCGTACCCCGCGACGATAGAGCTCCACGGTATTTTGCTCGTCGGTGGAGACCGCCTGGATGATGATCTTGACCTGAGGGTTGCGGCGCACAATGGCGGGAATCGCATCGGTAGTGCCGGTGATCAGGCCGCCTTCGAGGATTACCAGGTCCGTTGGGAACCTCTGGATGGCTGCCTCCAGATTCTGGAGGTTATCCACTTGTGCAACCACTCGGATGTCATCTTCGAGCGCAAAGATCTTACGCATGCCGACGCGGTAGATCGCCTGCGAATCCGCAAGGATAATGCGGATGATGTTCGGTTCGGTCGATGCGCTGGGCTCGACTGGATCGTCCGGAATGGTTTCGTCAAGCATGTCAGGCTTGGCTGCGCTCATAAGGAATTCTACTGACTGAAGTAATATTCGTCGATAACTGCCGCGGCACGCCAGCAGGTCTCGCTGGTGTTGCAGCGTACCACACGGCCGGTGCAGTGAACTACGACATCCGTCGGGGTCCCCATGGCCTCTGCAGGCATCTTCATTGTAAAGCGCACCTGGGTCTGAACTTCTAGGGGCCGTGGAAGTGTGAACGCGACTCCGGTGGCGGAGATATTCTCCGTCATCGCGGCAATTTCACCAGTCGCGGTGAAAAGCCGCAACGGGATCTGAAGCGGAAAGCGGACTGCATTTCTCAGCTCAACCGGGGCATCCGCTTTTGCCTGTGCTGAGAGTGCGGGGGTCATGGGGTCACTATAAGTTCACGCCTGCGATTCCGGACATCCCACGAAGAGAGTAGCGAATCCTATGCCGGTGGAGCACGAAGGCCCCACCGATGTGACTCTTCCACTCTATTGGGTCAACCATACGTGACGGAACCGCGTGGCGCAATTAGAGAATTCGGTACCTAGGTAATATTACCAGTCTCCGGAGGGTTAAATTCCACCAAAGTTGTAGCAACCACCCCAAGCCTCGGCTAAGGTTCGTAATACGTAGGCGATACGCCACGAGTACCAGAGACCCTTGGGAGGCCCTTACCATGAAATTGCTGTTTGTTGCAGCCTTTTCCGCCGTTCTATTAGTACCTAGCTTTGCTAACGCAACAGTATCGAGCAGCAGCAGCCCAAATCTGCCCTTCCCCAACCTCGGCAAAAAGGGAAGCGTGGCGTACAGCCCGAATCTGCCCTTCCCGAACCTCGGCAAAAAGGGAAGCATGGCGTACAGCCCGAATCTGCCCTTCCCTAACCTCGGCAAAAAGGGAAGCATGGCGTACAGCCCGAATCTGCCCTTCCCTAACCTCGGCAAAAAGGGAAGCATGGCGTACAGCCCAAATCTGCCCTTCCCTAACCTCGGCAAAAAAGCATAATAATCGATTGTCGAAGGCTTCGATCCATAGAGTCTCCGCAAAGCATAGTCTTTGCGATGTTTGACCCATATGGATCATCGAAAAATTGGGCCGGTGTAGCGTATGCTCTTCGATGTGATGACATCGAAGAGCAATGCATATTTTGAGCTTTAATTCGATTGGCATTGTATTAGGCCTTTTGCTACAGGCCTCACTATGCATCGTCATCTTTCGAAAAGATCTCGCACGCCTCTATCCAATCTTTGTTATTTACCTCCTACTTAACCTTGCGGAAGACGCATTGGGTTTGTCGTGGAACATCGGCAGCGACGCTTATAAACGCTATTATTTCGTCGCCACGATCCTGGATTATGTCCTCCAACTTCTGATCGTCTTTGAGATTGGGAAGAACGTCCTTCGTCCGGCGAAGCGTTCCATACCCTTTCCTTTAGCGCGGGTTGCGACGATCGGCATTCTGATCTGCACATTGATAGCGGCCAGTTTCTCCCCACAGGTCCAATCCATAGGTACTGGAAATCTCGTCCAGGTCTCTATGAGGGTGACTCTTGGGTTGGCGGTGCTGAAACTCCTGCTCTTTGCGGCCCTGGCAGGTTTTGCACAGGTACTGGGTATTGGATGGAAGAGCCATGTGCTGCAATTGGCCACCGGACTGGCCTTCTTTGCCGGCGTTTCCTTGCTTGTCCAGATCGCCTCCAGCCATGTGGCAAATGCGGACTATAGTGCTTATGTCGCTCATTTACAAGGACTTGCTAAAGTTCAATCGGCCGCCTATAACGCCACCCTGGTTTTTTGGATCTGGGCGTTTTCCCGAAATGAAGCACCGCGCAAAGATTTCACTCCACAAATGCAAGAAGTTCTGGTAACAATAGCTGGAGCAGCCAAACGTACTCGTTTAGCCGTTACTCGGAGCGCTGACCACAGATGACGTTCTCGCTATTCCAAATACTGCTGGCCGTATCCCTCATCGCATTCGTGGGATTGTGGCGTCGTCAGCAGGCAAAGCGGAAACTCCGTAGCTGGGATCAGATCGTTGCTGCGCTGCGGGCTAACGACTGGGGACTGGATGAGGTCTCCGAACGTTATCTATATCGTGGCGGTATCAAAGCGACCCCCGCCGATATCTGGGGCCGGATCGATGGCGCACGCGGCCTGTGGGCTATGTACACCAACGCTCCGCTGCTGGTTCAGCTTGCAGATTACGCGGCAGAGCATGGCACCGATCCCGACGAGGCGCTGCTGGAGGGTTTGCGCAGCGATGCTTTCCAGATCCGGCTATGCGTGCTGATGGCCCTCGCGAAGTATGCGATGTCCCGATCGACTGTGGGTGCATCGGTGAATGCGCATCGCGCAACGACGATTTATAGCGAGATGCTGGCGCGATTGACCACCTTGTTCCAAGAAAGCGCCGGTCAGCTCTTCCCCAAGTATCTTGAAGCTATGTAGTTTGGCTTCGTCTGAACGCCCTGAGCCTGCCTATTGGTCAGGCTTTTTGCTTTTTTGGCGCGATGATCGGGCGACCACTGTCTCTGGCTTCATCTTCAAACCCGATATCCAGGCGCCTAGGCCGATGTGGAGGATGCGCAATGTCGGCAAGCCACGATGCCGCTGAACCAGTCCGTGGAATTTTCGATGCGGCCATGTCGATTTGTTTCAAGGCGGCCATTCACCATCCCTGATCTCACCAAACGCAGACTTCGACTTGCGCAAAACTACTGATTTCGCCATACTTGATGGGTTGGGAGTAGTACGGGTGCGACCGCATCCATACCGCCGTGGCTGGCAATCGCCGGCAGGCCGCTGGACAATCCCGAGACGATTCTAAGAGTTTGCTGAAAGGAACAGAAATCCTGTGCTGATGATTCGTTTGGCGCGCTTTGGAGCGCGCAAGCAGCCCTACTACCGTGTTGTTGTCATCGAGAAGGATCGCGCGCGCAATGGCCGTTCGATTGAAGTGGTGGGTACTTACAACCCGCGCACCAACCCTGCAAGCGTGCTGCTCAAGAAAGACCGCATCGAGTATTGGACCGGCAATGGCGCCCAGCTCTCCGATCGCGTTGCCAAGCTGCTCAAGGATTACAAGGAAACGCCTGCCCCAGCTACGGCTGCCTAGCCGCATACGCATGCGTCCTGCTGCTTCGCTGGACGCATTTTTTCCTTTGCCGCACGCTGGAGCCGCATGACTCACGACGAGAAGCTGGACGCCGCTGAAGAGCTGATGACGCAGATCGCCCGCGCCCTGGTAGACCACCCGGATGAAGTTTTGGTGGAAGCAGTGGAGGGCGATGAAGGCGATGAGACCACCGTGCTTGAGATGCGCGTAGCGCCCGATGATGTGGGCAAGGTGATCGGCAAGCAGGGCCGTACCGTACGCTCCATGCGTACGATTCTCGCCGCGGTAGGTCAGGGCCACCATCTTCGCTACGAACTTGACGTGGTCGAAGATGAGGACGAAGACGACGATGTCGATGATGATGTGGACGACACCAACGTTGGCGGCAGCGAGTCCACGACCGCGGGCTGATCGCCTGCGTAGCCATGTCTGCTGAGGATCGTGATCGCGATTTCGTGCTTCTGGCGCGTCTGATTCGCTCGCAGGGCCGTCATGGCGAGATGATCGCTGAGATCCTGACGGATTTTCCAGAACGATTCTCCGAGCGCTCTCACGTCTTGCTCCTCCCGCCGGATGAGAAAGATGCACCGCGCGAAGCACTGGTCGAGAGTCACTGGCTTCACAAAGGCCGTATCGTGTTGAAGCTCGCCGGAATCGATTCCATCTCCGATGCGACAACGCTCAGCGGATGGCATGTTGCCATTCCGCACGAAGAGCGTGCTCCGCTTGCCGAGGATGCGGTCTATGTCGCGGATCTGATCGGATGCCACGTGATCGACGAAGCCGATGGATCTGCCGACCTCGGGCCGGTGCTCGCCGTCGAGCGCGGCGAGCGTGGTGCGCCCGATTTTCTGGTTCTCCATACTACTGACGAGCAAGAGCTGCTGATTCCCTTCGCCAAGGCGTTCCTCGTGGAGGTGAATCTGCCTGCGCAGGTGTTGCGGATGCGTTTGCCGGCAGGGCTCACGACGATCAACGCGCCGATGACCGAGGAAGAACGCGCGGCACAGCAGCATGTGAGTAAGGATGATGGAGCCGACGATGCGCTTTGACATCCTCACTATCTTTCCCGGCTTCTTCGACGGTTTTCTCACGCATGGCGTGGTGCGGCGCGCGCTGGAGAACGGCGTCGTGCAGTGCGAGCGGCATGACCTGCGCGACTTCACGACCGATCGCCACCGCTCCGTGGACGACCGGCCTTTCGGCGGCGGCGAGGGTATGGTGCTGAAGCCGGAGCCATTGGCGGCCGCCATCGAGTCGCTCGGGGTAAGCGCAAAAGCGGAGCGGAGTCGAAACGCGCGAAAGTGTCATTCTGCTGTCCGCACAAGGCGAGCGTTTCACTCAGGCGACGGCACGAAAACTGGCGTCACTGGAACGCGTTGTGCTGCTTTGCGGTCGCTATGAGGGCGTGGACGAGCGTGTGAACACGCTTTTCTGCGATCGTGAACTCTCGATCGGTGATTACGTCCTCACCGGCGGTGAGTTGGCAGCGTCCATTGTCATGGATGCGA
The DNA here is from genome assembly GCA_963815025.1 of uncultured Acidobacteriaceae bacterium. Lineage (GTDB taxonomy): Bacteria > Acidobacteriota > Terriglobia > Terriglobales > Acidobacteriaceae > KBS-83. The sequence continues at coordinate 2,641,934 of CAWFFD010000004.1, forward strand.
CGACGCGCCTCCTTCCGGGTGTGCTGGGAAACGAAGCGTCCTCCGCTTATGAAAGTTTTGGCGTCGCTGACGCAGGCGCATCTGAAGAAGGTGAGCCTCCACGTTCCACGCATGGAAGCGGTGGCTTGCTGGACTATCCGCATTACACGCGGCCGGCGGAATTTCGCGGGCTCGCGGTGCCGGAGGTGCTCTGCGGCGGCGACCACGCGGCAATCCGCAGATGGCGGCGGGAGCAGGCGCTGCTGAAGACGATACAGAACCGCCCGGACCTGTTGAAGGATGCCGATTTGAGCGCTGCCGATCGGCGTTTTTTGGAGACGGCACGAGGAAGAGATCGCGCCTGATCAACCGATGAGGAGGTTGCAGTGGCTGATGGATTTCGCACCATTGAGCCGAAGATTCTCTACTTCGGCACACCTGTGGCGCTGATAAGTTCTCGCAATGAAGATGGGAGCACCAACCTGGCACCCATCTCGTCCTTTTGGGCGCTGGGTTGGACGGCGATGCTTGGCTTGCTGGACGAGACGAAGACCGCAGACAACTTTGCCAGGCTACCGGAATGCGTGATCAATATCCCATCACCGGATATGTGGCAACAGGTGGAGAAGCTTGCACCGCTCACGGGAAAGAATCCCGTTCCAGAGATCAAGGCGAAACAGTTCCGGTTCGTGGCGGACAAATTCAGCGCGTCCGGATTGAGTCCGATACCCAGCGAAATCGTCCGGCCAGAACGCGCGAAGGAGTGCCCTGTGCACCTGGAAGCCCGGGTCGTTCACCTGCACACTTTAAGCGGCGAGAAGCTCAATCAGCTTGGCGGAGGCGTCGCGGCAGAGGTGGAGGTATTGCGCGTGCATGTCGCGGACGAATTTGTCCTCGGTGAGAACCACATTGATCCCGAGAAATGGTCGCCCTTGATTTACAACTTTCGGCACTACTTCCGTCTTGCCGACAAGGAGCTGGGAAAGACGTTCCGCGCAGAGCGATAGAGTGATGCGGCTAGGGCTGCGTCTTTACCGTATTTGCATCCTGCGCCCAGTAGCTCCGACGCGCGGTGATCTCCAGCTTGGGATAGTCCTTTAGCCGCAGTTTGAGCGTGTGCATGCCGGGATGCGGCGCTTCTGGACGGAAGCTGAGGACATACCGGTTGGGTACGTGATTGGACACCGTCAGCATTCCCTTTTGCAAAGTGCGTCGGTCTTTGAACGAGTAGTATTCGCCACCGGTGAGGTGCGCCACGGTCTCCGATGCGTTTTGACGCATGCTGTTCATGGCGACCAAAGCAGCGATCTTCGCCAGGCGCAACGGCGGAGCAAGGAGTCCGAGACAGTCGTATGTCTTCTCGGCCTTGCCTTTCTTCTCCGAAGGGTCCGCATTGGGATCGTTCGCAAAGCATCCGCCGGGCGGCCCGGGCTCGTCGTCGTGCATCATGCGGGACGCCTCATGCCCTGCTGCCGATTTTGTCGACGAAAACGCGAAGCTGTAAATGATCGTGTTGGTATCGGTGACCGCTCGAACCGCGTCTTCAAGTGGGATGTGGCTCCCGTGGTCGACCGTCTCGCTGAGCAACAGAATGGCCCGGCGATATTCCGGTGGCTGCTTCTGTAATTGATCGACGGAGAATTTGAGGCCGTCGAGAATGGCGGCGCCGCTGTCTCCGGATTCGAGATCGTGCAGACCTGCGGCCGTGGCATTCACATCGGATGTGAAGTCCTCGAGAACGCGTGGCTCACTGTCGAAGCCCACGATTGCCACCCGGTGCGGGACGTTGCCAACCAGCGCTTCGATCGTGGAGCCGAGATTGCGATAGTCGTCGAGATGCCGTGCGCCGTCGCCTCCAATTTCCACGGCGACCACAAGGGCCAGCGGTTCGCTATCGGTGTCCTGCTCAAGCGAGAGCTTTTGCGGCGCGTCATCGTCGGTGAGCAGGAAATCATCGGCGCTGAGGGTGAAGACCGGCTCGCCCGATTTGGTACGCACGAGCGCGGGTACGAGCACCAGGGTTGTGCCGGCGCGAAAGACCGTCCCGGTCTGAACGGGATTCGGGGGAACTGGAGGCGGGGGAGCCTGCGCAAAGGCGAATGTTGCTGTTCCAAGGAAGTAAACTGAGGTGAGGGCCGTCAGAAATCTCATACCAATGTGCTCGAATCGCAGTGTAATCCTCTGTCATTGAGTCTTCTTCGAAGATGCGAATCGGGGCAAAGTTGTGTACACTAGAAGTTCGAACTAACCCTAGGAAATTGTCATGTCCATCCATCCAGTAATGCAGCGCCTTGCCGAGAAGCTCCAGCGTACGGACCTTCCCGATTTCGTTCCCGGCGACACGGTACGCGTGCAGGTAAAGATCAAGGAAGGTGAAAAGGAGCGTCTGCAGGCCTTTGAAGGCATCGTGATTGCCAAGAAGCACGGCCCGCAGGGATCCTTCACCGTCCGCAAGATGAGCTTCGGTCAGGGCGTGGAGCGTATCTTCCCGCTGAACTCGAAGGTAGTGGACAAGGTCGAGAAGATTCGTTCGGCCCGTGTCCGCCGCGCCAAGCTCTTTTACCTCCGCGGCCTGCGTGGCAAGGCTGCCCGTCTGAAGGAAGTGGAGCGCACTTAGCGTCTTCGTCTTTATTTCGCGAAGGCCCTGGGGCGCTGCCTCAGGGCCTTTCTCTTTCTGCTCCGCAGAATCGAGTCTGGTTTCCCTCTGGGGCTCTCACTTTCAAGTTGCGGTTCGACCGTTGCGGTTTTTCCGAGGATCGGCCAATGGCCCTTCCCTCACTTGAGCGAGTGAACTATGAAAGCCTCTCAAAATAACCATGCAATGCGTGATGTTCTGACGTTTCTCCTCCGCCACTGGCGGCGCGAGGCGTGGCTCGTCGCGGGCGTGTCGGCGGCCATGCTCACGGCTACGGTGGCAGATCTCTTTATGCCGGTCTTCGCCGGACATCTGGTGGATGCCGTTGCAACGCACGCCGGACATGGCTACGCCGTGAAGGTGCAGGCGCTGCATGCTGCGCTGTGGGCGCTGGGCAGCATGGCCGCGCTGGGCGTGGTCCTGGTCGCGGGACGCTACTTCGCGCTGCTGGCGATCTGCTATCTGACGTCGCGGCTGATCTCCCGCGTGGCGCGCGATGCCTTCTGGCGGGTGCAGCGCTTCTCGACGGACTGGCAGGCGAACAACTTTGCCGGCTCCATCGTGCGGCGGGTGACGCGCGGCATGTGGGCAGTGGACCTGATGAACGACACGCTGCTACTGGCGTTGTTGCCGGCGCTGCTGGTCCTTATTGGCTCGTCCATTCTGCTGGGCTGGCATTGGCCGGCGATGGGTGCTGTCGTCGGCACGGGCGCGGTGCTCTATATTGCGCTTTCGGTTGCGCTGTCTCTGTACTACGTGGCGCCGGCGGCTCGTCTCTCGAACGCGCAGGACACGCTGATGGGCGGCGCGATGGCCGATGCCGTGACGTGCAATGCCGTGGTGAAGTCGTTTGGTGCGGAGAGCCGTGAAGACAGTCGCCTTGCCGCCGTGATGAGCAAATGGCGGCGGCGCACGCTGCGCCACTGGATACGTGGCACGCAGAGCGGCAGCATGCAGCAGCTCGTATTGCTGGTGCTGCGCGCAAGCGTGACCGGCTGCGCGGTATGGCTGTGGTGGAGCGGCCGCGCCACTGCCGGCGATGTCACGTTCGTGCTCACCAGCTACTTTGTCGTTCACGGATACCTGCGGGATGTGGGCCAGCATGTGGCCAACCTGCAGCGCAGCGTGAATGAGATGGAGGAGATGGTGGCGATGCACTCGCATCCGCTGGGAGTTGCGGATCGCGAAGGCGCTCGCCCGCTGCGGATCGGCGAAGGCGAGGTGTTCTTCGACCGCGTGACCTTCCGTTATGGCGGGCAGACGGAGCCGCTCTTCCGCGACTTCTCTCTGCGCATTGCAGCGGGCGAGCGCGTGGGGTTGGTGGGTCATTCGGGCTCTGGCAAGACGACCTTCGTGAAGCTGTTGCAGCGGCTTTACGACGTGACGGATGGCCGTATCCTGATCGACGGACAGGAGATCGCGAACGGTACGCAGGTTTCGTTACGCGAGCAACTCGCTCTGGTCGCACAGGATCCGGTGTTGTTCCACCGGTCGCTGGCGGAGAACATCTCGTATGGGCGGCCGGGCGCGACCATGGCGGAGGTCGAGCGTGCGGCGCGGCTGGCGAATGCGCACGAGTTCATCGCGCGGCAGCCGAAGGGCTATGCCACGCTGGTGGGCGAGCGCGGCGTAAAGCTCTCCGGCGGCGAACGGCAACGGGTGGCGCTGGCGCGCGCCTTTTTGGCCGATGCCCCGATCCTGATCCTGGACGAAGCCACCTCCAGCCTCGACTCGGAGTCGGAGGCGCTGATCCAGGAGGCGATGCAGCGGCTCATCCTGGATGCGGACGGGGGCCGCACCGCGATCGTCATCGCGCATCGGCTCTCCACCGTGCGCATGCTCGACCGCATCCTGGTCTTCGAACAGGGCGCTGTGGTCGAAGAGGGCCGCCATGAAGAGCTGGTCCGGCGGCAGGGCGGCGTCTACAAGCGGCTGTTCGAGCGGCAGGCCCTGGGCCTGCTGCCCGACGGCCAGCAGGACGAAGACGCGACCGAAGAAGAAACTGAGTTGACCGCCTGAGACATGGCCGCACCTTGCCGAACCTGGCAGGCGCGGCCCTCTTTTCGACATGCCGCCACGACGTACACTGTGGCAGATGTCATCAACGAAGGTGATCAGCGAACAGGAGATCGAGCGGCTCGACGAAGACGCGCTTTCGCCTTCTGCGCGCAAAATGCGCATGCTGAAGAAGCTGCACTGTGGGCTGCGCTATGAAAAAGAGGCGCGCGCCGCAGGCGCAACCATGATCGCTGGAGTCGATGAAGTCGGCCGTGGGGCGCTGTTTGGTCCGGTGGTTGCAGCCGCTGTGATCCTCCCGCTCGATTGCCGGATCCGCGGCTTGCGTGACTCCAAGCAGCTTGAGCGCGAAGACCGCGAGCGATTGGCAAAAATTGTCGAGACGCGCGCGATCTGCTTTGCCATCGAGGAAGTCGATGCTAAGACGATCGACCGCGTGAATATTTACCAAGCCTCGAAACTAGCGATGATTGGCGCGGTCGCCCGGTTGATGCCTGCGGCGGACCATCTGCTGATCGACGCCATGCGCCTGGATCTGCCCTGCATGCAGACCAGCATCATCTATGGCGATTCCCTTTCGATTTCGATCGCCGCCGCGTCCGTGATCGCCAAGGTCTACCGCGATCGCCGGATGTGCGAATACCACGAGCAATGGCCGCAGTACGGGCTGCACTCGCACAAGGGCTATTCCACGCCAGAGCACAAACGCGCGTTGGCCGAACATGGCCCCACCCCGCTGCACCGCTTCAGCTTCCGCCCGGTGGCGCAACGTTCCCTGCCCTGGGACTATCCAACAGCAATCGAGACGTTTCTTGAAGGAGATCAGCTTGGCACTGCGCCTGCTGTGCGTGACAGCGCACCCGGACGATGAAAGCGGCGGTTTTGGGGGCGCGCTGCTGTTGGCGCACGCGCGCCACGCTGACACCACAGTGATCTGCCTGACAGAGGGACGCGCGGCCTCCAACCGCGGCGACACTCGCAGCGATGACGAGCTGGCCGCCGCCCGGATGGCGGAGCTGGACGTCTCCTGCGCCATCCTCGGCGTGACGCGGCATGAAGTCTGGAAATATCCGGATGGGGCGCTGATTCAGGCCAACCTCTTTGAAATCACCACCCATCTGGTGGATCGCATGCGGCGGCTTCGGCCGCACATTGTGCTCACCTTCGGCGGCGATGGAGGTCCAAACCTGCATCGCGACCATGTGGTTGCGAGTTTTGCAGCCACGGCCGCCTTCCACTGGAGCGGCCGCAGCAACTTTGCACAGAAGCAACTGGAAGATGGGCTCACTTTATGGGCACCTCAGAAGCTCTATTACTCGTCTACTAACTTCACAGTCTCGAAATTCAAGGAGGAGGCTGCTGTGGCGCCTCGCACTCCGGCATCGATCACGCTTGACCTCGGCCTGCTGCAGGAGGTGAAACGTCAAGCGATTGAGGCGCACGACACGCAGGGTGTCATGAACCGCGCCGCCGAGGCCTACGAGAAGTACGGGCATGAGGAGCATTACTTACTGGCTTCCGCGCGCAATCCGGAACGGTTTGAAGGTGAGACGGACCTCTTCGCCGGTATCGAAGAGTAGTAGGGACGGAGACGTAGAGGCGGACCTAGGGGCGGTTACGGAATGCGCAGCCATCGGCAAATCGCTTTCCTGCTGTGCGCGGTGATTGCTACTGTGGCGGCATTGCCGGTGCGTGCACAGAACAACGATACGGGCGCGGTAACCGGACACGTTTATTGCGCGGACACGCAGAAACCCGCGCGATTCGCCAATATCCGGCTGGAATCGGCGGAGACGCAAGGCGGACGGTTCGGCGGCCAGTTTGGGGGCCGGGGCGGTTTCGCAACAACCGGATCCGATGGTTCTTTCCGGATGACGGGTGTATCTCCGGGCGACTACTACGTGGATGTCATGATGCCGGGATACGTCCAGCCGCTGCGGGGGCTGCTACATGACCTGCAGAACCTTACGCCCGCAGACCGCGACCATATTACGTCACAACTGACGCGCGTGAACGTGGCCACGAATCAGGCTGCGAATGTCCAGGTGATGATCTATCGCGGGGCAACGATCGGCGGGACCGTGAGTTTCGATGACGGCGCACCCGCAGCCGGTGTGACGATCCAGGCCTTTGTCCTGCCGTCGAACACCACAGGAGCGTCGCCCACAACAAGCACTCAGCAAGCAAGTTTCGCCGGCTTTGCGCAAACCGACGACCGCGGCCAATTCCGCGTAACCGGTTTGGCCGACGGCACATACATCGTCTCCGCCTCGCCGCGATCGATCTTTCCTATCTATTACGGCAATACCATTGAGCGCAGCAGCGCCAAGAAGCTCGAGGTACACGCCGGAGATGAGGTGCCTGGAACGGACATCCAGATCCCGGCTGCAGGCATGCACCGCGTCAGCGGAGTTGTCGTGTCCGAACAGGACGGCCATGCTCTATCGCGAGCCTCGGTGCAGTTGCGACTCAACTCGGGAGACACGGGCGCCATCAGCGCTACGACCGCTTCCGACGGCACCTTCACCTTCAACGCCGTGCCGGACGGGAAATTCACCGTGCAGATCTCGAGCGCCTACGATCCGGCGACGCAGGTTACTTATACGAGCTCCGGACAGGCGCTTGAGGTAAACGGCACCGACGTCTCCGACCTGATTGTGAACGCCACACCGCCCGCAAATAAAACCAGCAACTGAGCACTGCGGCAGTGTTCCGGTTACAGTACGCGCGCCCACGCCGGAGATTCGGGGCAGCCTGGGTGACTACGCGCCTGTATCCCTCACTTCTACGGGTGGAGCAAAAGGCCATGCGGCATCGCGCCGGGCTCGCCGCAGGTAGACCACCATGCCCGAGAAGGTCACGACGAGCGCGGCAGCAATCTCGCGGCCAGCGTGCGCGCGTGAAGCCAGCACAAAGAGAAAACCCAGCGTTGCGAAGATCACCGGCAGCGGATAGAGCCAGATGCGGAAGGGCCGCGGCATCTCCGGCCGGCGGCGGCGCAGCAGGACCACACCCACTTGTTGCAGCAGGAACTGCAGCACGATGCGCAGAGCGACTAAAGCAGCGATGATTGCCTTGAGATCGAAGAAGCAGCAGACGCACGCGATGGCCCCCAACAATAACAGCACATTCGCCGGAAAGCCTCCGCGGGGGTGCAGCCGCGCCAGAGGACGGAAGTAGTTGCCCTCCGCCGCCGCGGCCCAGAGCACACGCGAACCTGCCAGCAGCAGCGAGAAGAGCGAGCCGAAGGCCGTCCAGATGACGAGCCACGCACCGGCCTTCGCCCATACAGGTCCGAAGCTGCGGCCCAGCAACTCGGCGACGACTGCAGTGTGGCTCGCACTCGGGTGATTGCTGGTGAACTCCTGCCAGGGAATGACACCCAGCACGCTGACGTTCATCAGCAGATAGAGCACGGCAACGATCACGATGGAGCCGAGGATGGTGCGCGGCAGCGTGCGGCCGGGATCGCGCACCTCGCCCGCCATATAAGAGATGTTGTAGTAACCCCAATAATCGTACGTAGCGATCAGCATGGCTGCGCCCAGCCCGATGAAGAAGCGGTGGTCCAAGTGAAACGCGCCCGCCGGAAAGGAAAAAGCCTGCCGCGCGTTGAAGTGTGAAAAGCCAGCGGCGATGGTGATGCCGAGGGTGAAGATGACGCCCACCCACAGCACCCAGGCCATCCGCTCGACTGCGCGGAGCCGGCGATAGAGCAGCACCACGACGAGCACGACGACTGCAATCGCCAGCAGGCTAGTGCGATGGATGTGTTGCAACGGGCCAGCGTCCGCAAGATTCGCCGATAACCACGGATAGAGGTAGGTCGCATATTGTGCGAGACCGATGGCTCCCGACGCCATGACCAGCGGCGCACTGAGCGTGAACTGCCAGACGTACAAGAACGAGACCAGGCGGCCGGCGCGGCCGGGACCGTAGATCTCACGCAGAAAGGCGTAGGAACCGCCCGCCTCCGGCAGCGCTGCGGCAAGCTCTGCCCACACCAGGCCATCGCAAAGCGCGAGAGCCGCGCCCAGCACCCAGCCCAGCATGGCCTGCGGCCCACCCATGGCGGCGACAATGAGCGGCAGAGTGATGAACGGGCCGACGCCCACCATCTCCAGCATGTTGAGCGCGAGCGCGCTGCCCTGGCCGAGTTCACGCGGCAGGTGCGGCGGGGATGAGGCGTGGTCGGTCGGCATGCGTTTCAGGATCGGGCACCATGCGAGCGCCACAGCCCGCTCCACGCAGTGTAGCTGGCGCGAATCCGATTTGCGTTCCTTGCTGGAAACACGCTCGCGCGCATACCGCCCGGACGATACACTCAAGATTCATGCACCCAAGGCGCGCGCACCTTCTTTCACTAGCGGTTCTGCTGGCGACCACGGTCCGCGCGCAGACAGCCACAGCTGATCTACCGCCTCCCACGGCTCCCAACATTGAGGCGACGCCGTTGCCGGAGAACCGGGGCGCCGCGGCACTCTACGAGAGTCTGAAGCGGCTGGATACCACGGCCAGCCTGATGATGATCGTCGCTCACCCGGACGACGAAGACGGCGGGATGCTGACCTACGAAAGCCGCGCGCTCGGCGTGCGCACCGCGCTGTTCACCCTCACGCGTGGCGAAGGCGGCCAGAATGCAATGTCCGCGGCGGACTACGACGCGCTGGGGCTGATCCGCACCAACGAGTTGCTGCGCGCGGACGAATATTACGGAGTGGGCCAGCAGTACTGGGGCAGCGTCGCCGACTACGGCTTCTCAAAGACGATGGAAGAAGCGCTCAGCCAGTGGGGACACGACCGCGTGCTCTACGATGCGGTGCGTGCCGTCCGGATGTACCGGCCCATGGTGGTCTGCTCGGTCTTCGTTGGCGGCGTGACGGACGGCCACGGTCACCATCAGGTCTCCGGCATGCTGGCGCAGGAGGTCTTCAACGCCGCCGGTGATCCGAAGATGTACCCTGACCAGATCGCCGCGGGTCTCCAGCCATGGACGCCGCTCAAGGTCTACGCGCGTGTTCCCGGCTTCTCGCTGTCTCCCAAGGGCATGTTCGACTACGCGACCGGCAAATATGCTCCGGTTCGCTTCCACGATTACGTCAACGACGTGGATATCAACGGCATTCCAGCGACCAATGTGACCATCGAAGAGGGCGAGCGCGACCCGCTGCTGGGTCAGACTTATATTCAGATTGCGCGGCGTGGCCTGGGAGAGCAGCGCACGCAGCATGAGGGCCCGAACGTGCCTCTGCCGGGCGAGGCGTCCAGCTCCTACCATCGCTATAGCTCGCGCGTGCCTGCGCAGCCCACGGAGCAGAACTTCTTTGACGGGATCGACACCTCGCTGCCCGGGTTGGCAAAGCTGGCCGGTCCTCAGGGAGCGTTTCTGCAACAGCCGCTGGCACGCATCCATGAGGTCGTGACACAGGCAATTCTGAACTACTCGCCGGACCATCCGGAGAGAACAGCGCCGCTGCTTGCGGATGTCTATCGCCGTACCGCAAAGCTGCTCGACGCAGTGAAAGCGAGCAATCTCGACGCAGAACAGAAGGCTTCTGTTGCGCGTGAACTTGAAATCAAGCTGCAGCAGGCGAACGACGGGTTGGCCCAGGCGCTTGGCATCGAGCTGACCGCGCTGGTCACACCGGGCGGTGGTCCGCGCGGCATCGAACTGTATGCCGGCCCACGCGGTTCGCTTCCATCCACACCGCAGGAGACACCTGCGCAGGTGACGCCGGGCTCGGAGTTCCGCGTGCGCGTGCACATCCGGGCACCCAAAGTTGTCTCGCTCACCAAGGTCGCGCTCGAGACACCGCAAAATGAACGCTGGGTCGTGGAGCGCGAGGGCGCGCCGGGGCTCGACGATCCGCACAGCACCAGCGGCGACGCGGTCTTCCATGTGACGGTCGCGCAGGACGCCATGCCCACAGCTCCCTACTTCTCCCGGCCTTCGACCGAGCAGCCGTATTACGACATCGCCGAACCGGAATATCGCAATCTCTCGTTCGCTCCTTATCCTGTCAGCGGCGTTGCGACCTTCGACTACAACGGTGTGCCCGTGCGCCTGGCTCAGGTGGTCCAGACCATGCACACCGAGCTTGGACCGGGCGCAGTCTATGCGCCACTGGTGGTTACGCCGGAGCTGTCTGTCTCGCTCGGCCAGCCGTGGATCGTCGTGCCACGCGGCGCGCAGCACGACCTCACCGTGCCGGCACATCTGCATGCGACCCGGGACGCCGCGGGTACCCTGCAGTTGGAGCTACCCCAAGGCTGGCAGTCCACGCCGGCGACAGCCGACTTCCATCTGCATGCGGGCGAGGATGCTGTTTTCAGCTTCCAGGTCCACGCGCCGGCGCTGGAAGCAGCCAGTTATCCCATCACCGCGGTTGCAACGAGCGGCAATCACCGCTTCACCGTGGGTTATGAGACGGCGGGCTATGGTGCGCTGATCCCCTACAACCTGTACCGCCCCGCCCGCACCAATGTGCGCGGCGTGGACGTGACCGTAGCCGGCGATCGCCGCATCGGCTACGTGATGGGCACCGGCGACATGCTGCCCAGCGCCATCGAACAGCTCGGCTTGCACGTGGACATGCTCTCTGCCGCGGACCTGCTCAGCGGCGATCTGTCGCGTTATCAGACCATCGTGCTCGGCATCCGTGCCTACGCTGCCCGGCCGGAGCTGCCGCTGGCCAATGCGCGTCTGCTGGCGTGGGCGCATGCGGGCGGGACGCTGGTCGTCATGTACCAGGGCACGGAGTTTGACCATGCCTACGCGCCCTACGAGCTGCACCTGAACGCGATGGGTATTCCGGAGCGCGTGGTGGATGAGAAAGCGCCCGTGGCTCTGCTGGACCCGCAGGATCCGCTGCTCGCGTTTCCGAACCGGATCACCGAAGCCGATTTCGACGGATGGGCTGAGGAGCGCGGCCACTCCTTCATGAGCTCTTGGGGCCCCGAGTTCGCGGCGCCCACCGAGACGCACGATTCCGGCCAGGACCCTCAGCGTGGTGGCCTCCTGCACGCCCGCTTTGGCAAGGGCGAATACATCTATGTGGCCTTCGCTCTGCATCGGCAGACCCCGGAAGGCGTGCCGGGCGCGTACCGGCTGCTGGCAAATCTGCTCAGCGCGGGTTCGCACTAGCTTCTTCAGCCTCCGGACTGGCAACTCATTGTCAGGTGGTAACCACGTACCCTTCGATTCCTCATCTATTCAACGTGCATTCTCCAGACATTCACATTTGCCTGCCAGCCTATGGCTACGTCACCCGTGCGTCCCGCTGCGTTGAACAAGTGTTTCGGGAAGCCACGTTCGTGACGACTTGTGGAGAGAGGCTGAATGAAAAACCATTTGAAGGCGATGGCGACCTGCATACTTGTGTCGGCCATGGCGACCGCTCAAGCGCAGACGACAGACGCGAGCGGCGGCGCTACAGCGAAGAGCACTGTCCGGCACCGGGCAGCACGGAAAGTTGCCCGTCCCTCCGTGGAGACGCAGATTCAACAGCTCCGCGAGGACATGGAGTCGCAGATCAACCAGCTCAAGCAGCAGCTGAACGACAGCAACGCGCAGTTGCAGGCGGCCCAGCAGCAGGCCGCGGCAGCCAATGCCGCCGCAGCCCAGGCGCAGCAGCAGGCCCAGCAGCAGCAGCAGCAGACGACCGACAATGCGAGCGCTGTCTCGAGCCTGCAGGGCGCGGTCAGCGATCTGAAGACGAACAGCACATCGCTTGCCTCTTCCATCCAGGAAACACAGACCAACATCCTGAAGAAGGTCGAAAACCCGGATGCGATCCACTTCAAGGGCATTACTCTTTCGCCAACAGGATCCTTCATAGAAGCCGCGACCGTGTGGCGCAGCGCAGCTACTGGCGGCGATATCAACACGCAGTTCACCGGCATTCCACTTGAGAATTCGAATGCGGCGCAGCTGAGCGAGTTCCAGGGGACGGGCCGTCAGTCGCGCCTCGCTCTCAAGGCAATCGGCAAGATACCCAGCATGACCATGACCGGCTACTACGAGGCTGATTGGCTGGGCACCGGCATCACCTCCAACAACAACCAGTCGAACAGCTATGTGTTCCGTCAACGCCAGCTCTGGGCGCAAGCGGCCCTGAACAGCGGCTGGAAGTTCACAGGCGGCCAGATGTGGTCGCTGGCAACGGAGACCACGAAGGGCCTGGACAACGGCACGGAGATTCTTCCCGCCGTCATCGATCCGCAGTACGTTGCCGGTTTCGTGTGGACGCGGCAGTACGGTTTCCGCGTCAGCAAGAACTTCGGCGACAAGCTCTGGATCGGCGCCTCGGCGGAGAATGCTGAGACCCTTAATCCAGCGGGTTCGAGCCTGCCCACGAACCTGTTGATCGGTTCCGACGGCAACAACGGCGGTCTCTACAATGTGACTGCGAACTATTCCTTCAACCTGGCCCCAGATCTGCTCGCCAAGATCGCCTACGAGCCTGGACCCTGGGGGCACTTTGAAGTCTTCGGCATTAGCCGCTTCTTCCGGGATCGTATCTATCCCAACTCGACGACGAAGACTACAACTGTCAATGGGGTAACAACCACCACGAAGACTCCGAACTCCATCGGTGCCTACAATGACAGCACCGTCGCCGGCGGCATTGGCGCCAGCGGCCGCGCGACCCTCCTCAACAAGAAGCTCACCGTCGGCCTCAAAGGCCTGTGGGGTGATGGAACGGGACGCTACGGCTCTTCGACCATCGCTGATATCACACTTCGTCCCAATGCTCAGATCGCTCCGCTGCACAACTTCGACGCACTGGGAACGATTGAAGCAAACCCCACCAAGCGCATGATGGTGTACCTAAACTACGGTGGCGACTACATCGGACGCCACTACTTCGGCAAAGTAGGCTACGGCTCGCCGCTTACCAACATGAGCGGATGCAACGTCGAACCGGGGCCTACTTCGACAGTCAATCCTGGCTTCGGCGGCGGTACTGGCTTCACTCCGGCCACCCCAGCCAACTGCGGCAACCAGACCAAGGATGTCCAGGAACTGGCTACCGGCTACTGGTATGACTTCTATCGTGGGCCGATGGGCCGTCTCCGCCAGGGAGCGCAGTACAGCTACTTCCAGCGCAACATCTGGTCCGGCGCGGGTGGTACGACAAACCCCGGTGGCAACGCGCAGGGTACCGACAACATCTTCGAAACCTCCTTCCGCTACTACCTGCCGTAGGTCAGCAGCAATTTACCAGCGAGGGCACCCCAACCGGGTGCCTTCGCTGTTTGTCCGACGCCCGACTGCCGAAGAAGCAGCGCATGCTCCTGTGATACCGTTAGTTAGCAGTAGAGCGATACTGTGAGCTCGTAGCTCAGTTGGTAGAGCAACGCACTTTTAATGCGTGGGTCCTGGGTTCGATTCCCAGCGAGCTCACCAGCAGATCGCCGCTGCTCCCGTTTCATGCCTATACCACTCGCCACATGGGTTGACGCGCGCGCCATCGTGCAGTTGCAGGATGGTCGCACTCGGCTGTGGCACGGAGCACCCCCCCAACCGGCGCGGGACGGGTCGCTGGCGGCGCTGATCGAGGCCCAGCATGCGGCCAACTTCACCCTGTGGCATGCCGAGGACGAGGCGCGGAGGTTGTCTGCCGACGACGCCTCGATTGCAGCCGTGAAGCGGCAGATTGACCGGGTAAACCAGGTCCGCAACGACATGACGGAACAGATCGACGCCTGGCTGCTCGCTCACCTCACGGAGGCCGGGATGACGCAAGGCGGTGAACAGCACTCCGAGACGCCGGGCATGATGATGGATCGCTTGTCGATTCTGTCGCTGAAGCTGTTTCATACTCAGGAGGAGCTGGCCCGCGGCGGCGCACCCGCCGGACACCGCGAGCGCAATGCGGAACGATTCGCTACCCTGCAGGAACAGCGCGACGATCTGACCCGGAGCCTGGACCGTCTGTGGGCGCAGGTATGCGCCGGCGAGCGCTGCTTCAAGCAGTACAGGCAGTTGAAGATGTACAACGACCCGGAGTTGAATCCTGTCCTTTATCGGAAGAAAACGCGGGAAAACGAGCCGTAGCGGCGCCGGAGTGCCCGGATGGTGTGGTTGACGTACCCCGGGGTGTGGAGTGTACAACGGGCAGGAACATAAGCGATAGTGAAACCCCTGCTCGACATGCAGGCGGATGTGAGTAAGGACGATCAACCAATGGCAAGCACAGGCACAAGCAAGTCGCGCGGCCCGAAGACGATCCAGGGTAAGGTGCGCACCATGGCCGATCCGGCGCAGCAGAAGGCGATGCAGGAATACGAATCGGCGCTGAAGGCGATGCAGGAGGGCAAGTACGACAAGGCCCGCGACGTCTTCCGCAAGGTGAGTGAGCAGGCTTCGCCCGAAGTGGCAGAGCGCGCACGCGTGTACATGGAGGCGTGTGGCCGGCAGGCGACGAAGCAGGAGCGCAAGTTCACCGGCCCCGAGGAGCAGTACGACTACGCCATCTCGCTGCTGAATACCGGTCTTTACGACGAGGCGCGGGAGCAACTGGAGACGATCCTGGCCAAGGCGCCCAAGGCCGACTATGCACTTTACGGGCTCTCGATCCTGGAGAGCATGACGGGACAGACTGAACAGTGCCTGGAGCACCTGTCGGCGGCGATCGGCATCAATCCGCAGAATCGCATCCACGCGCGCGTGGACTCCGACTTCCAGGACATGGCGGACGATCCGCGTTTCACTGAGCTTATCTGATAATAGGCCGGAAGTTCAGTAAAAAAGGAAGCCGCAGCAGTTATGCCGGTGATTCCCAGCAGTTCGTTGGACGCCGAGGCGGCAGTGAGCACGCCGGCCCGGGGGGTCGTCTTTGCGCGTGGTGGCGATTGGCGGGGGCACCGGGTTATCCACCCTGTTGCGCGGGCTTCGCCGCTACGCTCCTTCGCCCCAGCCCAGCGAGGCGGACGCCGCGCCGGTTCCCAGCCTGATCAGCGACCTGGCCGCGGTGGTGACGGTGACCGACGATGGCGGGTCGAGCGGGCGGCTGCGCCGGCACTTCAACATGCTGCCGCCGGGCGATCTACGCAACTGCATGGTGGCGCTGGCGGACGATGAAGCCCTGCTGTCGCGTCTCTTCCGGCATCGCTTCTCCTCCTCGACCGCCGCGGCTGCCAACGGCAATGGCGACTGTGAAGACACGGGCTCGCTCGAAGGTCACAGCTTTGGCAATCTCTTTGTCGCCGCGCTGGCCGAGATCACCGGCGACTTCGCACAGGCGATCAAGCTCTCTTCGCAGGTGCTCGCGACCCGGGGACACATCTATCCGGCGACCACCACCAATGTGACCCTGTCCGCGCGCATGGACGACGGCTCGATCGTCGAAGGCGAAACCAACATCACGGCGAGCCGCCAGCGCATCTGCGAGCTGACGCTGGAGCCGGCCGGGGCGGAACCGCTGCCGGAGACACTGGATTCGATTGCTCGCGCGGACCTGATCACACTGGGGCCAGGGTCGCTCTACACCAGCCTGATCACCAATCTCCTGGTGAAGGGCATTCCTGAGGCGCTGACGGCGACACGCGGGCTGCGGGTCTTCATCTGCAACCTGATGACGCAGTCCAACGAGAGCCTGGGACTCACGGCCTCCCAGCACATCGAAAAGATCTACGAGCATATGGGGCAGGCGATCTTCGACTACGCGCTGGTGAATACCGCGCCGGTAAGCGAGACGCTGCTGCGCAACTATGCACGCGAGGGAGCGACGCCCATTCTGCCGGATATCGATCGTATCGAGGCGTTGGGGGTCCGGGTGGTCACGGGCAACTTTGCCGCCGAGGGCGACACGCTACGCCACAACGCAGACCGCGTGGCCGAGACGCTGCTGCATCTGGGGCTCGATGCCGATCTGGGCTCACTTCGAACCGTAACTGCCTGACCGCCCCTCCCCCCTCCGGTACGGGAGGGCAGGCTGTAAGCCTCATGCCTGCTATGGCTTAGGCGGCTTCCCGACGGGAAAATTCGTCATTCTAAAACGGTTGCGCGTAAATTCCTCTAAATAAACGGCTTATGGGCCAAAAATCGGGCCCTTTGCACAGTCCGGCTCGTAAGTGCCTGTTTCTAGAGTCTGTTACAGATAAATTCTTCCAAACAAGAGACTTACGGGCACCCATGCTATTTCGTGCCTACTTGTTGCCTATTTCAAGTGTAGCGAATTGGCTGGGGTGATTTGGCAGGTTTTTGCCGGCGGTTCCCGGAATGGAATTTGCGCTGTCCCAAATCCCAAACGCGAATGTCGCTTCCCTTCAGTCCGGGATGACAAGAGGTCCAAGTGGGTGCCGCACGGTTACCTGGATGTGTGCTGTTCGTGACGACGGTGCAGAGCATTCCCCTCGTTTCTTTGGCGAGGCCCGCTTACTGTCCAGCGATAATCGTACGAGCACCGCTCCCGGTGCATGCATCCGAGATATCTGTATCTTTCCGTGACAGGATCATCAAAGCATGACGAATGCGCAGTTAACTCCGGTCCTTTTCGCGCTCCTGCTGCTGGTCGGCTTTGCCCAGTTGCTGGGCTATGTATTCGTAAAGTTGCGGCAGCCGAAGGTTGTGGGCGAGATATTGGCCGGTGTCGTGCTCGGTCCGGCCTTGCTGGGCGGATACCGGCCATTTCCCACATCATGGAGAGCGCAAAGCACCAGGGAAACATTCTGGACTTTGTGTACTGGCTGGGCCTGCTGCTGCTGATGTTTCTTTCCGGAGCGGAGACGCAACAACTCTTCAGCCGTGATGAGCGCCGCGAAGTGGGTTGGCTGACCATTGTGGGCACCGGGCTTCCCTTCCTGCTGGGGCTGGCCTTCGGTCCGTGGCTGATCCGGCCGTCGCTGGCAGGCCCGAATGGCAATCGCGCCTCGCTGATCATCATTCTGGCCGTGGCTGTCGCGGTCACCTCTGTCCCGGTCGTCTCCAAGATCTTCGCCGACCTCAAGATCCTTCACACACGATTCGCGCGCCTGGTTCTGGGCGTGGCCGTGCTGGAAGATATCGTTCTGTGGCTGGCGCTGGCCGTAGCCACCGCCATGGCGGGAACAGCGGCTCTGAAACCGAGCGCGATGTCGTATCACCTGATGGCGACGGTAGCCTTCTTCGTGCTGGGGCTGACGATCGTTCCCCGGGCAATCAAGAAGCTCAACAAGGCGCGCTTCAATGTACTGGCCCAGCAATCGCCACTGGGCTATGCGATCGCGGTGCTGCTTGCGTACTGCGTGATCGCCGGATTGCTGGACGTCAGCATGGTCTTCGCGGCGTTCCTGGCCGGCTTCGCCGTCGTCCACAAGAAGCGCAGAATCTTCGCGGATGCGCTCGACTCCATCGGCAAGATGTCCTTTGCCTTCTTCATCCCGGTGTATTTCGCGATCGTGGGCTTGAAGCTGGACCTGATCCGCGGTGTGTCGCTGTGGATGATGGCCGCATTCATTGTGGGAAGCTGCATCATCAAGGTTCTTTCCGTGTCGCTGGCGGGGCGGTTTGCTGGATTCCGGGGCCTGGACCTGATCAATCTTGCGATCACGACGAATGCGCGCGGCGGCCCGGGCATTGTGCTGGCGAGCGTGGCCTTCGACGCCGGGATCATCAGCTCGAAGTTCTATACGACGCTGGTGGTGGCGGCGGTGCTGACTTCGCAGATCGCCGGAGCGTGGCTGGAGCATGTGCTGCGCAAGGGTTGGCCGCTATTGAAGCCGGCTGCGGCAAGCGAGGCTCTGGATGTCTCGCCGGAGAGTCCTTCCAGTCTGATCGTCTTGTAGGTGCGCATTGGTGGCACTGCCGACAGACGACCCCACCCTTCGCTCTGCGGTAGAATGGGGGCACCCGGATCGGGAGCGGAGCGGACCTAATTCACTGACAGGTGAACGATGCGGCGTCCTTTTTACTGCCTGTGCCCTTGTAGTGCGCCTGCTGCGGGTAAGGACAGATGGGACGCGTCATCACGACCTTGTGCGGGTTGGGTTGTTGATCGGCACCCTCCGCGTATTTGGTTGCGGTGATGGCTTCGGGCGCTTTGCCATCTTCGACCCAGTCCTGCAACGCGTGGATCACGTTATTGGCGGCAGTGGAATCTTTCATACTGGGAAGGCCCCACTGACCGATCGAGTCCGGGCCGGGACCATTGAAGCAATGTTTGACGCCGGGCATGAGATAGAGGCGGGTGAAGCTCGCAGTCTCGTCCTTGCCCAGCTTTTGCTGGACATCTTTGTAGTAGGCGATGGAGAAGAGCGGGCTGATGGCTGCATCGGCCCAACCGTGATACATGATCAGCTTGCCGCCGCGATCGCGGAAGGCGCCGAGATCGGGGTTGGTGGCATCGAGGGCTTCCGCTGTTTTTTCGCGGGCCGCGGCGAGACCGGCGACAGGATCGAAGGTGCGGAAGTTCCACTTGGGATCGTCGTAGACCATGTTGGCGAAGTAGCCGTATCCGAAGCCGGCCATGGCGGCCTTGCCGCGTTCCTGACCGGTGATCCAGGTAGGCCAGCCATTGGGATCGAGTTCACCGCCGGCGGGAAGAATGGCAGGGATGGTGGTGTCGCCAACCTTATGCTCCGTAAGCATCGCGCTGAGCGATTTGACCTGTGCGGCGGTGAGGCAGTTCTGTGTGTGACCTGATTTGCAGGTGAGCGTCGCGGGATCGAAGTGGCAGATGGGCGGATCGGCGATGATGCCGTCTTTGACGCCGTCGCGCTTGTCGCAGTTCGCGAGGATGGCGCGGTGGATGAATGGGACGTCCGTGGCGGGGATGTAGCTGGCATCGTCGGCGAACAGTGGTCTGCATGCCGATGGCGGCGGTGGTGAGCAGGCTGGTCCAGTTGTAGGCGGGCGCACCGGCGAGGATGCCATCGTAGTCGGCGGGGAAACGCTGCGCCTCCATGAGCGCTTCGCGGCCGCCGTCGGAACAGCTGGTGAAGTAGCTGTGCTTCGCGGATGCGCCGTAGTAGGCGGCGATGACGGCCTTGGCCTGCGCGGTCATCTGGTGCACGCCGCGCCAGCCGTAGTCGGTGATCTTCTCAGGATGATGGAGCGCCCAGCCGGCGTCGATGCCGTCGGCGAAGTGGCCGGTGTCGGTGCCGGCGGTGGCGTAGTTGCTGTCGAGAGCGCGGGCGAGAGCGTCGAAGCCGATCTCACCGGCGAAGCCGCCGTTGCCCTCGCCCTGGAAGCGGCCATTCCAGCCTTCCGTGGGAAGCCAGACTTCGATCTGGATATTGGAATCGGGGGTGGGGGTGGCCTGGATTTTCACGCGGCAGAAGGCGGGGAGCTGTTTGTAGAGCGGGATCTGCTCGGCTTTGCCGCTGGGACCTGGCGGCGAGACGAAGCTACCGGTAGCTACGACCTCCGCGGAGAGGACGTGGGCCTGATCGAGCTGGAGCTGCTGGAGGTTGGTGCACTTCGCAGTGTCGGCTGACTGGGCTATGGCGGGCGCGGCGAGCAGGAGCGTGGCGGCTAGGAGTGCGAGTGGGCGCATGGCAGCCTTACTGTACCGCAGGGTTGATGACGGGTCGCGTTTAGGAATTCGCTTCCGTGGTTTTTTTGAGTTGGCCGCAGGCGGCGTAGATGTCGCGGCCTCGGGGGCGGCGGATGAAAGCGGGAACGCCGCGGGCGATGAGGCGCTGCTGGAATTGCTGGACGTCTTCGTCCTGCGGCTGGTGGTAAGGGATGCCGGGGCCGGGGTTCCAGACGATGAGGTTGACCTTCGAGGGAAAGCCGGCGCGGCGGGCGAGCGTGACGACCTCATCGGCGTGGACGAGGGAGTCGTTGACGCCGCCCAACAGCACATATTCGAAGGTGATCTTCTCGCGCGGGGCGAGCGGCATGGCGCGCGCGGCTTCGAGCACTGCTTCGATGGGCCACTTGCGCGTGATGGGCATGATGGCTTCGCGGACGGTGTTGTTGGAGGCGTTGAGCGAGATGGCGAGGCGCGGGCGGACCCGCTCTTTGGCGAAGCGCTCGATGCCGGGGACGATGCCCGAGGTGGAGACGGTCATGCGCGAGGGCGCGACGCCGACCTCATCGACGAGCAGGCGGACGGCGTCCATGAAGGCGTCGTAGTTGAGGAAGGGCTCGCCCATGCCCATGAAGACGAGGTTGATGCGGTCGCGGCCGAGCTCGACCTGATGCTGGCGGAGGACAGCGACGACCTGCCCGGCGATCTCGCCGGGGGTGAGGTTGCGTTCGATGCCGAGCTTGGCGGTGAGACAGAACTGGCAGTTGACGGCGCAGCCGATCTGCGAGGAGACGCAGATGGTGGCGCGCTTGCGCGCTGGCGAAGCATCGGCTTCGTCGTCATTGTCTTCGGCGCCGTCGCCATCGGGCATCCAGACGGTCTCGACAGTTTGATTGCCGCTCGCTCCGATGAGATAGCGCTCAGTGCCGTCGATGGAGCGGAAGGTCTGAAGAATGGATGGAAGACCGATGACGTAGCCTTCCGTGGCGAGCTTCTGGCGGAGTTCGGCGGGGAGGGTGGTGACGGCGTCCAGTTCAGGGATCCAGTCGCGGTAGAGGGCCTGGGCGAGCTGGCGGGCGCGGAAGGCTGGCTCGCCGAAGTGCGTAACCAGCGCGCTAAGCTGTTCAATCGAAAGGCCGAAGAGCGATTGCACCAGGGATGGTGCGGCGGGCTGAACCGATTCCCGGCCAGCGGAGTCTAAAATGGAGAAACGCTCCCCCTTTGACCCGGACGGCGACACAGACAGAGACTCTGACGGCAATCCGGTATCAAGTGGCATCGAAGCGATCCGGCAACAGGCAAGCATAGAGCATTTTGACGGCAATCAGGAAATGCTCCAGCAGCGACTGAGTGGCACGTATGTGCTTCGCGCGGACCCCTGTCCGCCTTAACGCACGGTGAGCGGCGGAAACTTTATGACGAATGAACGCAGTGTGCAACGAACGGTCCTCCCGAATGGGTTGACCATCCTGACTGAGCGGATGGAGAACATGCGCTCGGTGGCAATGGGCGTATGGGTGCGGGCGGGCTCGCGGCATGAGATCGCGGAGCTGAACGGGATCTCGCATTTTGTGGAACACATGGTGTTCAAGGGAACCGAGACGCGAACGGCGCAGCGGATTGCGCGCGAAGTGGACGCGATCGGCGGCAACCTGGACGCCTTTACGGGCAAGGAAACCATCTGCTTCAACATCAAGGTGCTGGATGAGCATGTGCCGACGGCACTCGATGTGCTGAGCGACCTGGTGCTGCACCCGACCTTTGCCGAGGGCGATATCCAGCGTGAGCGGGGCGTGATCTTCGAAGAGATCAAGATGGACGAGGACAACCCCGACTACCTGGTGCACGAGATCTTTACCCAGAACTTCTGGCGCGGCCATCCGCTGGGCAAGCCGATCCTGGGAACCAAGGAAACGGTGGGGCGGCTGGAGCAGGCGAAGCTCTTCGGCTACTACGGCGACCGCTTCCGCGGGGGCAACGTGGTGTTCACGGCGGCGGGCAACCTGGATCACCAGCGATTTGTAGACGAGGTGCGGCGGCGGTTTGAGAGCATGCCGGCCGGGGTTCCCGAGGATGCGAATCTGCCTCCGAATACCAGCGCGCGCATTGTGCTTGCGCAACAAGAAGGCGCTCGAACAGGTGCAGCTTTGCATGGGCGTGCCGTCCCTGCCCATCTCGAGCGACCGGCGCTATTGCGCGCTGGTGCTGAATACGGTGCTGGGCGGCGGGATGAGCTCGCGGCTCTTCCAGACGGTGCGCGAGGAGCGCGGGCTGGCCTACTCGATCTACAGCGACTTGAACCCGTACAAGGACACCGGCATGTGGTGTGTGTACGCGGGCACGTCGTCGGACCGGGCGCTGCAGGTGATTCAACTGGTGACGGAAGAGTTCCGGCGGCTGAAGCAGGAGCCGATGCCGGAGGACGAACTGCGGCGCTCCAAGGACCAACTGCTGGGCAACATCATCCTGAGCATGGAGAGCACCGGGGCGCGGATGTCCAACCTGGCGCGGCAGGAGATGTACTTCAATCACTTCTTCGGAATCGACGAGGTGATGCAGCAGGTGGAAGCGGTCACGGCCGAGCAGGCCATGATGCTGGCGCGCGAGCTGTTCGACCCGGAGAAGATCGCGGTCACGATGCTCGGGCGACTGGATGGCGTGAAGGTGGGGCGCGAAGATCTGGCCTGCTAGGGACTGGCCGTCCGGGCACACGCGCCGGCGGTGGGACTGGCCGTCCGGCAAATGCGCCTGCGGCGCGCCTCGTTGGGTTTCGCTTCCTTTGGTCGCTCGCGTCTTGATGTAGTGGGCGGGGTCGGCTTTCGATACCCACATCTCAGACGCGAGATGTGGGGCACCCTTTGTGGCGGCACTCGGTCCAGATGAGCGGAATGCTGGCCGGGCGCGTCTCTTCTAAGCACACTCAGGCGTAGATTCGCATATTTGGAGCAGATTTCCCAATTGCAATGTGTCGCCGAGTTCGTAGCCGTGCGGCATTTCTTGACGGAAAAGCCGCGTCAAGGTACGTGGTTCGGAGTATCTGATGGGAAATCTGCATATTTCCGGTGCCATGGGTATTTTGATACTCTGCGTTCGGCAGGACTCGGTGGGTGCGGGTGCGCCAGAGGGATCGCAAGATGATTTTTGAGGGTCACGTCATGAAGAAGCGGTGGAAAGAGCCGGCGATGGATGGTCATCGCCGGAATGGCGAAGCAGGTTTCACGCTCATGGAGCTGCTGATCGTGATGGCAGTGATCCTGATCCTGATGCTGGTGGCGATCCCCAGCATGTTGAACGTGACGATTCAGGCGCACGAGACATCGGCACTGGCGTCGCTGCGTGCGATCCAGGCGGCAGAGGTACAGTATTCGTCGAACTTCCCCGCAAACGGCTTTGCCTGCTCGCTCGGCGCGCTGGGGGGCAGTTCGGGTGCCGGGCGCGCCGACGCCACAGGCGGCCCAGATGCTGCAGTCGACGCTGGCGACGGGGCAGAAGGACGGCTACACCTTCAACGTTACGAACTGCACCAAGACGACCGGCTCGAACAATCAGGATATGTTCACCTCGTATGAGGTCACTGCGGTGCCGCAGACGGTGGGCAGGACGGGACATCGCGGCTTCTGCATGGATATGTCGGGCGAGATCAAGGTCGACATGGCGGGGGGCACCAACTGCACGGTTCCCATCTCGTGAGTTTTTGGAAACGCCTGAAAGGCCAGCAACGCTGCTGGACCGTTTTCAGAAGTATGATGTCCGGCCCAGAGCCGCGAAGAGCAGCTTTTCTTAGCGGAAAAGCTGCGTCGAGTTTTGTTGCAGCGACTACAGTTTTGTGAAAACGGTCTGGCCTTTCGTGTTTCTGGCGATGCTTCTGGCCATATTGACGACGCTGCCGCTGACGGCGCAGAGCATCGCACCTTCCGCAGCACAACTGGCCGCGGCGGTGGATCACCACTACAACACGCTGCACCGGCTCCGCGTGGACTTTACCGAGAGCTACGCAGGCCTGGGGATGGATCGGCACGAGAGCGGCGTGCTGCTGCTGGAGAAGCCGGGGCGCATGCGCTGGAACTATGCCGCGCCGCCGGGCAAGGTCTTCGTGCTGGATGGAAAGTTTGGCTGGTTTTACACCCCGGGCGATGCGCAGGTGCAGCAGATTCCGGCGAAGAAGCTGGACGATCTGCGGTCGCCGCTGCGCTTTTTGCTGGGGCATGCGCAGCTGACGAAAGAGCTGACCGGGCTGACGATGGCGCCGGCGGAGAACGGCGAGTTCCGGTTGCGCGGCGTGCCGCGCGGCATGGAGCAGCGGGTGCGGTCGCTGGAAGTGGTAGTGGGCGCAGACGGCACGATTCATGCGATGACGCTGGAGGAGCTGGACGGCTCGCGGACCAGCTTTGCTTTCCGGAATGAACAGGCGAATCCGGTGCTGGCGGCGGATACGTTCCGGTTTGAGGCGCCGGCGGGTGTGCCGGTGGTGGAGGGGACGCCGCCGGTTTGAGGGCAAGCGCACTTAAGTGTGCAGTCTGGAAGTGGTCCTGCTGCCCAGGAGGACCAGGCAGCAGGACCCTAGTACAACAGCGATGGCGGCGGTGAGAACGCCCGCGAAGATCATTCCGCCGGAGAGCGTGCTGAGATCTGTGGAGAGCGCTGGTTGCACATGCCAGAGCTGCGGCAGGTACCATGCCGCGAGAACGACGGCATAGACGGCTGCCAGGATGCGCATCCACGTCATGCAGCGGGTGACTCGCGCGAGAGCGAGTTGCCGCCGCTGCGCCTGCACTCTTTGCCAGACGACGGCTGCCGATGGGGGCTGGAATTGCGCGGAGGTCTTCGCCGCGTTGTGGAAGAGGGCGGCGATGCGTTCCGTTTCGGCGCAGATCTCGCAGGCGGCGATGTGACGCGCGAGATCGGGAGGACAGGCGCCGGAGCGCGTTGCCGCGATGACCGCCGATTCCCATTCACATTTTTCCCGGTTCATACGTCTGCTCCCTTCCGGCCGGAGCAGGCTGGCGGCCCTTTTGCGCGCTCGAAAGAGCAGTGGGCGCACACTGAGCGCGGTGAGGCCGGTGGCGATGGCGATCTCGGTATGGGTCATGCCTTCGACGTAGGCCAACCACAGCAGCTCGCGCTCCCGCGGCTTCAGGGATTTCAAGACATGGCGCACATCCAGTTGCGCATCCATGTCGCCGGCATGCCCGGGGTCAAAGTCTTCCGGCCATTGTGCTTCCTGCCGCGCACGCCACCGGTCGCGGAGCAGATTGGTGGCGATGCGGAAGAGATAGGGCCGCGTTTCTTCGAGTGGCATTCCGGCGGGATGACGCTGCAGGAAGCGGAACCAGGTCTCCTGCAGCACATCGTCGGCTACATCCTTGTTGCCGGTGACACCGATCAGGTAGGCGTGGATGGGACGCGCGTTGGCATTGTAGAGCGCGTGAAATTGCTGCTCGTCGATCGCGTTCGCACCAGGCGACGCAGCGATGCTGCGGAGCGCGGCTGCCGCCACGCTGCGTCCATTTGCGTCTGCGAAGTAAAGGATGGCTTCCATTTTTGATTACGACCGCGAGTGCTGCTCTCCAGCAGACCGAAGCTCCGCGAAAGAGCGTAAGTCGCCGCCGCCGCAATGCCAAGACCAGCACCCAATGCAATGGCCAGCGTGCCCAGCACGACAGGCCCGTCATCGGTGAGGGTGTGGTTTGCGTGCAACAAGAGAAACGCTCCGCCGAAGACGATGAGCACAATGCACAACTGAACGCCGATGAGGATGCTACGGAAGGGAGCAGCGCGAGGTTCCCCTTCACGCTCGAGTCGCAGGGATTCTACAAATTCGCGGCCGGCATCGGTGGAGACGTAGTTGAGCAGCGTCTCGGGGTTGTTGATGCGGTCCAGGAGCTTGGCCTGAAGCGTGGCCTGGAGGCGCGCCATGAGGAAGCGGCGGATCGAAGTGAAGATCGTCCAGGCCAGAAAGGCAAGAAGAGAGCAGACGAATAGTGGGATGAGTACGTTTTGCATGCGCGCTACCTTTTTGCGGAGTTTTCCGCGTTTACCCATACAACGCAAAAAGGGAGCGGGGAGTTAACAGCAAAACGGAGAAAAGTTTACCGCGGCAGGTTGGATGTCCACTGCAGGATCGCCTGCGCCAGTTCGGCGCGCTGGCCGGAGTAGCTGTGGTCGGTGTCCCAGTGGCGTTCGGTGACGTGAGTGTCGCCGGCCTTCGTGATGGCTTCGGCGAGGGCGTGATCGATGGGGGCGAGGCCTTCGCTGGCGGTGATGACGAAGACGGGACGCGGCGCGATGGCGGATGCGAGGTTGAGGAAGTTGAGCGCCTGGCGGTGATCTTGGATCTCGCGGGCGAGCGCGAGGCCGCTGGTGCCGGCGAGTGGGGCGAGGTTGCCGTCGAGACCAATCGCCTCTGCTTCCTCTTTGACAGTAAGTGGGGCCTCGCCAGGGCGACGGCGATTTTTGAAACCACGGCTGATGTTCCATGCGGAGATGAGGACGGCGGCAGCGACCTGCGGGTTGTGCGCGATGGCCGAGGCGGCCATGTATCCGCCCATGCTGTGGCCGATGACGACGATGCGATGCGTGTCGATGCGGTACTTCGCTGCGTTGGCCGGGTCGAGGAGGAAGCGGACCTGGGTGTCGGCGTCTTCGGCGGCGTGCTCGAAGGAGAAGTTGCCTTTGACGCCCCAGGAACCGCGGTAGTGCATGGCGAGCACGTTCCAGCCGTGGGCGCGGAGGTCCTGCGCGATGTCGAGGTTCTGCTCAAAGCCGGGAAAGCCATGGAAGACGATGGCGGTGGGGTGCGGGCCTGCTCCGGCGGCGAGATAGAAGACGCCGAGGAGATTGCTGCCGTGGCTGGGCAGAAGCATCTGCTGGGTCGCGGCGGGCGGGTTGGCTGGGGTTTGCGCGAAGAGCGGCGCGGTGAAGAACAGGGTCGCAGCGAGGGCGTGCCGGAGTTTCATGGTGGCGAGTATAGAGCGGATGAGGAGAAGTGAGAGTTGCGAAGCGCCTCTCCTCATCGTTTGCTGCAGCGAGATCAGCGAACCACCGCTTCAGCGGAGGCGGGGCGTCGTGACTTCGGCAGCAAGAAGCCGACGGCGATGATCCAGATCATGCCGGGAAAGCGAACGAGCGGGATGAGGAAGATGAGTTTGGGGAAGACGAGCAGGTGGAACCAACTCAGCTCGCCAGCGGCGGCGAGAATGAGGCCGAGAACGATGACCCACTTCGGCAAGAGCTTCATGAAGGCCGCGGTGACGGAGACGCCGGCCATGAGCAGTCCCATGGGGATGGAGAAGCCGGGACCACCGAGCCCGTAGCCCAGGTAATACAGCGCGAGCAGGACGTCCGGGTGAGCGGCGACGCCGGGACGGAATAACGCCCACATGGCCATGGTGCCGGCCATGGAGTCGAAGACGACGAGGAAGCCGCCGAAGAGCGCGATGTAGACGCCGGCGGCGCGCGCGCCCAGGAAGTGGAGCCGGCTGACGATCGTCGCAGTGAAGAGGCCGAGGCAGATCATCCCGCCAAGTTGCAGAAACATGCAGAGGAGCACACGGCCGCCCTGGGTCTGGAAGAACGGGACGATGACGGAGTCGGGCTCCAAAGGACTGGGCCAGTAGGGCAGCTTGTAGAACAGGGTGACGGGATAGAGGCCGGCGCAGAAGAGCACCGTATAGAGGATGGCGAGCATGCCGGGGTGCGGGCCACGGTGGATGGCTGCGGATGGCGTCGCAGATTGCAATTGCGTGTTCATACTTCCTCCTTTGCGGCGCGGCTATCGCGAAGGCTGCGCGGCCGCGTGTGCGGAGCCAGAGTTCCATGACTAGAGTGTTGAGCGAGAAGCCGATCCAGAAGGCGATGCCGAAGAACTGCGCGGGCGTGAGGTGGGTCAGGCGCGATGTGGCGAAGAAGACGCCCATGACGGGGCGCGTGGTGGCGATGCCGAGCAGGATGGCGATGGCGCGGAGCATCCATCGCTGCTGCTGCGGGCGGTCATTGCGGCGCACGAAAGTCCAGGCGCGATAGAGCGCGAAGAGGAAGAGCGTGTTGAAGAAGAGGACGGCGGCGCGCTCCAGCCATCCGCCGACGGCATCGACGCTCATGGCATAGGCGGTGATGCCGACGATGACGCCGAGCGGGAAGATGGCGCGCTCAAGGGCGACAACGTTGCGGGTGCGACGCCAGAAGAGCATCGGCAGCAACAGGACGAAGGCGAGCGCGCACAAGATGTGGATGTAGGTGAGAGTGGCGTGCGCGGCGAAGTAGGCGTCCAGTCCGGCAAGTTGTGGAGGCGCGTTGGGGCTGGGCGGCGTGGAGAGCGCGACGACGCGGCGGATGACGACGGCGACAGCGATCACCATGCAGAACCAGAAGCCGATTTTCAGGCCGAGGGGAAATCTGGCGGGGAGGACGATGCCCGCGGCTGTTCCCTGGCGTGTGGACTCGGTATCCTGACTGGCCGGATGGCCGCCCGAATGGCTGATCGAATTGCCGTTCATGGGGACCTCCTGATCTCGATGTTTCATTCTTAAATTTCACTTTACGTCATTGTCAAATTAAATAATCGACTCTAGGATGCATTTGTGACGAAGCGACGGGCGGAGCCGGAGAAGCGGCCTTACGAACTAGGGAAGCGGCTGGAGCAGATGGACGAGAGCCGCGCGGCGATCCTGCGCGCGGCGCAGGCGCAACTGGCAGCGAAGGGCTACCGGCGGCTGACGATGGAGGGGCTGGCGGCAGAGAGCGGCGTGACACGGCAGACCATCCACAACCTGTTCGGGACGAAGACGGGTGTGCTGGAGGCGGTCTTCGACCTGATTGCGCTGGAGAGTGGGATGGAGCGCATGCGCGAGGTGATGATGCTGCCTCCGGGCGATGCGCAACTGGAGCGCTTTGTGGGAATCTTCTGCGGCTTCTGGGCGAAGAACCGGGTAGTCATCCGACGGGTGCATGGGATGGGGGCGATCGATCCGGAGTTCGGCGCGGTGATCGAGACGCGGAACCAGCGGCGGCAGATGGCGGCGACACGGATCGTGGAGAGATCAGGGCGCGTTGGCAGCGATGCGAAGCAACAAGCTGCAATGCTCGCGGCGCTGACGTCGTTCGAGTTCTTCGATGCGCTGGCGGAGAGTTGCGGGAGCGAAGCGGACGCCGAAGCGATGGTGCTCCGGCTGGCGCGCGCTGCTCTCTCCGCCGATGCACCTCAGTAGTTCTGGAGGCAGATGGAGTTTGCCGCCTTCATGGGAATGTCCAGCATCAGGTTCTTCCACGGCGTGTGCGGCAGCGTGCGCCAGATCTGGTTGCGAAGCCAGAGCTTCCATCGCGTTTTCGGAATGAACCAGTCGGCGCCCTCGGCAAGCTTGTGGCAACGAGCGACGTAGTCGCGCATGCGCGATTCGTAGTTGGCGAAGGCGATGGCAGCGTCGCCTGCGGCGTGCTTGAGCTCCCCGGCGAGTATGCATGCGCCGACGACGGCCATCCCGGTGCCCATGCCGGAGAGCGGTGAGCCGCAGTAGGCGGCATCGCCGAGCAGAGCGACGCGGCCGCTGGACCAGCGCGGCATCTTGATCTGACTGATGGAATCGAAGTAGAAGTCGGGCGCCTGGTCGAGCATCTGGAGCAGGCGCGGCACCTCCCAAACCATTGAGGTGAAACGATCCCGAAGGATCCCCTGCTGCTGCGCTGTGTCATAGCGATCGTATTCGAGAGGAGGCGATGCGAAGTAGAAGGAGGCCGTGGCCTGTGCATTGTCCTTTGCGCCGAAGATGCCGACCATTTTGCCCGGAACGCCGTGAAAGAGAGCGCTGTGATCGAGGCCGAGATGGTTGGGAACGGTGAAGATGGATACGTAATAGCCAAGGTGGCGAATGAACTGCGACTCCGGGCCGAAGGCGAGAGAGCGGACGTTCGAATGCAGGCCATCGGCCCCGACGACGAGATCGAAGGTGCGCGGCAGGCTGCGGCTGAAGGTGACCTCGACGCAGGCCGCGTTTTGACGGAGGGCGGTGATCGAGTCATCGAAGATGTATTCGGCATCGTGGCGGGTGGCTTCGTAGAGAATGCGGGCCAGGTCGCCGCGCAGAACTTCGATTTCCCCACTGGTAAATCCATCGGGGAGGCTGGCGACCTTCCGGTTCGCGCTATCGACGATGGTGGTGGCGCCGGTACGAGTCTGCACGCGCTCGACTTCAGGGAGGATGCCCATTCGCTCCAGAACCTGCATGGAGGCACCACGGAAGTCGACGGCATATCCGCCCGGTCGGATTGCGGGAGCGCGCTCGACCACGGTGGGACGGAAGCCGTGACGGCTGAGCCAGTACGCGAGCGAGGGCCCAGCGATGCTGGCGCCGGAGATGAGGATGGTTTTGGTGTTCATGGCTTCGCTCCAGATCGTCTTTGCGACATTGTACGTTTGTATTAGACATTTGTTCCACACGTTTGTATAGGACGAATGTGTGACGCGGGAATAGACTCTCTGGCATGGGAAACCGCGAGGCTTTGCTGGCCGGGGCGAAGCGCTGCCTGCTGGAAAAGGGATTTGCGCGCACGACGGCGCGGGACATTGCGGCTGCATCGGGAGTGAGCCTGGCGGCGATCGGGTATCACTTCGGGTCCAAAGAAGCGCTGCTGACCGATGCGCTGATGCAGGCGATTCAGGAGTGGGAGGTGGAGTTCCGGCAGGCTCTCAGCAGAAGCACTGGGCCCAGGGCCACGTCGACGGAGCGGTTTGAAGCGATCTGGTCGTATTTGATCCAAAGCTTTGCAGCGCACCGTGCGATGTGGGTGGCGAATTTCGATGTCTTCCTGCAGATGGATCACGTGCCTGAAATACGTCAACGAATTGGGGAGGCTCTCGAGGGTGCGCGCGTGGGGCTGGCGTCGTTGTTTCTGAACGTCGATGAGGCGGCGATCGATGCTCGAACGGCGCAGACGGTAGGCGCCTTCCATCACGCGTTGATGATCGGAGTGATGGCGCAGTGGCTGATGGAGCCGAAGCAGGCTCCGTCTGCGCGCGACCTGACGGAGGCGCTGCGAGCGGTGACGGCGCAACTCCAGCCGAACAAAAAAGAGCGCAACGTGAAAAGGCGCACGGGATCGAGGCGGCAGGGTGAGAGCGAGGCAGGGCGATGAACGGTTCTTCCACCGGCACTTCTACCGCGCGGATTGGCAACACTGCGGCGGAAAATCACGACACGGAAGTCCTGAAGACGGAGGTACTGATTGTTGGCGCGGGGCCGACCGGTCTAGTGCTGGCACTCTGGCTCGCGCGGAAGGGCGTGCGGCTGCGGATCATCGACAAGACGGCGGAGGCGGGGACGACCTCGCGCGCCCTTGCGGTACAGGCGCGAACGCTCGAGTTCTACACGCAGCTTGGCATTGCGGACGGCGGTGGTGGCAGCGGGGCGGAAGACGATTGCCGCGAATATGTGGGTGGCTGGCAAGCGGGTGATGCACATCGTCCTCGGCGAAATGGGCTCCGGTCTCAGCCCGTTTCCCTATGCACTGGTCTATCCGCAGGATGAGCACGAGCGTTTGCTGGTGGAGCAGACTGGACGCTGCAGGCGTCAAGGTGGAGCGGCAGACGGAGCTGGTGAGTTTTGAGGAGACGGCCGATGGTGTGGTGGCGCATCTGCGCCGCGGCGATGGATCCACGCAGAGATGCACGGCCGCCTACATTGCGGGGTGCGATGGGGCCCGCTCCACGATGCGCGAGGCATTGGGAATCGGCTTTCCAGGCGGGACATACGAGCACGTGTTTTATGTTGCCGACGTGGAGGCGAGCGGAGAGACGATCAACGGCGAGCTGCACGTCGCTCTGGACCGGACGGATTTTCTGGTGGTCTTTCCATTGAAGCGCGATGGCCGCGCGCGGCTGATAGGGACCGTGCGGCAGGAACTTGAAGCACAGGCAGAAAAACTGACCTGGGAGGACGTGAACAATCGCGTGATGGAGTGGTTCCGCATTCATGTGGAGAAGGTGAACTGGTTCTCGACCTACCGCGTGCACCATCGCGTCGCGGATCGCTTTCGCAGGGGACGTGCGTTCTTGCTGGGGGATGCGGCGCACATCCACAGCCCGGTGGGCGGACAGGGGATGAATACCGGGATCGGCGATGCGGTGAATCTGGCGTGGAAGCTGGCCGCCGTCGTCCAGGGACGCGCCCCTGCGGCGCTGCTGGATAGCTATGAGCCGGAGCGCATCGGTTTTGCGCGGACTCTGGTGGCGACGACTGACCAGGCATTCACGAGCGTGACCAGTTCGAGTTGGAGGGCGCGGCTGATACGGCTGCATATTGTGCCGCTCGTGCTCCCACTGCTGTTTGCATTCAAGGCGATGCGGCGGCTGATGTTCCGCCGGGTATCGCAGACATCGATCCACTATGAAGGCAGCAGCCTGAGCGTGGGGTGGACGGAGACGGTGGAGGGCGGCGACCGGTTGCCATGGGTGGAGCGCGCGGACGGCGAGAAGGACAATTTTGCTCCGCTGGCTTCGCTGGACTGGCAGGTGCATATCTACGGAGAGGCGACGAAGGAGATGCGGGCGATGTGCGAGACGCGCAAGCTTCCGCTGTGTGTCTTTCCGTGGCGCGCTGCGATGCGGCGAACGGGACTGTGGCGGAATGCAGCGTATCTTGTGCGGCCGGATGGCTACGTTGGGCTGGCGGATTCCGTGGCAAGTACAGTGGCGGTGACATCCTATCTGGACGCGCACGGACTCAAGCCGGGAGAGCCGACAGCTTAGAGCATTCTCCTAGTGCTGTGCTACTTCCTCCGGTTCGCTCTACACTTGCAGGAACAAATGCCTGAGACGGGGATGGACTCCAGACGCCGCGCGCGACTTGAATCCGTATGCCGGCTCTGTTTGATAGCCGACGTAGAGTCGAAACGCGATGAGAAGTCCTGTCTATCCTCTGTAGCGATTGGGTATGCTAACGAAAATTGCCTTGAGTATGGAGTGGCGGGCGAGATGGGCAACAACGTTTTGACGATGGAAGACACAGGTCTGGAGGTGCTCGACCTGCAGGGACTACCCGCGTTTGCGGAAAGGCGGCTGCATGACCGCGACGTTGCCATGCAGATGGCGGGGCTGCAACGGCTCGCACGTGCCTTTGTCGAGAGTCCGGAGACGATTCTGCAAGAGCTGGTGAATGCCGCGGTCGACTTGTGTGGCGCGGACAGTGCAGGCATCAGCATGGAGATCGATGAAGCGGACCGGAGCGACACCAATCACTTCCGCTGGGTAGCCACCGCGGGGCAGTATACGAATTTCCTGAACGCGATCCTTCCGCGCTATCCCAGCGCCTGCGGCATCTGCCTGGAGCGTGCACGACCGCAACTGTTTCGCGTCTCACAGCGATTCTTCGATTTGATGGGAGTTGAGGCTCCAACGGTAACGGATGGCCTGCTGCTTCCCTGGCAGGTGGAAGAGACGCGGGGCACGATCTGGATCATGGCGCACGGAAGGACAGAGGCATTCGATGGCAGCGATTGCCGCATGATGGGATTGCTGGCGGATTTTGCCGCGATGGCCGTGCGGCACGAGCGGCAACAGCGCACGCTGATAGAGCACGCGGGCGCCACGGCGGCAGCAGCGATGGCGAACGCGCTGGCGCACCAGATCAACAACCCGCTGCAGAGCCTGGTGAACCTTGCGTATCTGGCAGCCGAAGGACGGAGCGGCAGCGATGCGAGGACGCTGGCCGTGGAGTTGTCAGACCATCTTCGTCGGCTGTCCTTACTGGTAAATAAGTTGCTGGCGCTGCCGGGTGCGGAGATGAGCATATGAAGCCGGTTATCTATCTGCGCGCTGCTTCCCTGCTGACTCTGCTGCACGCCGTCCTGCACACGATCGGAGGCGTCTTCGGCAAGCCGGATCTGCCAGCGGAGCAGACGGCCGTGGCGGCGATGAAGGCAAACCAATTCCCTCTGATGGGAGCCACCCGCAGCTACTGGGATTTCTACATAGGGATTTGGGCTTGGCATCACGATTTTTCTGACAGTCATTGCGATCGTGTTGTGGCAACTCAGTTCGCTGGCGAAGACCGACCCCTGTCGCCTGCGGCCGATTTATATGGCGTTTCTGGTGGCATTCCTGTTGTTTGCCGTGAACTCCTCTGTCTATTTTTTCCCCCTGCCGGCGATTATGGAGATGGTGATCGCAGTTTGCCTGGCGATGGCGATCTTCGCTTCGCGGCCGAGGCGGCAGAGCTGAATCAGAAGCGTCGCGGTTGACACATACTAAGACCTCTTAGTATAAAGTTGTCTTAGTATGCCTAAGACAGATGCTCTCCAAGGTTCGCTCGATCTGCTGGTGCTGAAGATTCTGTCGCGCAAGCCGCGGCTGCATGGCTATGGAATCATGGCGGCGATCGGCGTGCGATCCGGCGACGTGCTGCGCGCGGAGGAAGGCTCGCTCTATCCGGCGCTGCACCGGATGGAAGAAGCGGGATGGATTCGCGCGGAGTGGATCACCAAGGACACCGGCCGCCGCGCGCGCATCTACGAGCTGACAACGGCGGGAAAGAAGCAGCTTGCCGCCGAAGAAGTGCGCTGGCAGGCAGTGACGTCTGCAGTGAACCGCGTGCTCAGGACGGTGTGAGATGTCACTCTGGTCACGCATCGCGAATGTATTTCGTGGCGATCGGCTGAACGGCGAGATCGCGGAAGAGCTGGAATCGCACATCGCGGAGGCGGTCGAACAGGGACGCGATCCGGAAGAGGCGCGGCGCGCGCTGGGCCATGCTTTGCGGCAGCGTGAAGCGAGTCACGAGATCAAGGTGATCGGGTGGCTCGATTCGCTGCGGGCCGATGCCATCTTCGGCTGGCGGCAGTTGAAGCGGAACAAGGTGGCGTCCATTGCAGCCATCGTGTCATTGGCGCTGGCGATTGGAGCTTGTGCCGGTGCGTTTCGGCTGATCGATGCCCTGCTGCTGCGGCCACTGCCAGTGGCGAATGCGAACCGGATGTATGCTTTGTCGCGCCAGGGCATTGGATTCGATGGCAAGTTCGGCGCGTTCGACGGATGGGCATATCCCGCGTTTGCACAGATGCGCGATGCAGCGAAAGACCAGGCAGAGATGATCGCGATCTCCTACGCGACACGTACGGATGTGACCTACAAGACCGATCAGGAGATGGAGAAGGCGAATCTGCAGTACGTCTCCGGGTCGATGTTCGGCATCTTTGGGTTGCAGCCAGCGCTGGGGCGGCTGCTTACACAGAATGACGATCTGAAACCGGGAGCGGAACCATATGCCGTGATCTCGTACGACTACTGGACGCGGCGATTCGGGCGCGATCCTCATGTCGTCGGGCGGGTTATTCACATCGGAGACAACGCTTACGAGATTGTCGGCGTGAGCGAGAAGAAATTCACCGGGACTGAGCCGGGCACGTTTGTCGATATCTTCGTGCCGACGATGATGCACCGCCGTGTCCAGAGTTCCGATTCCACGTGGGTCCGAGCACTGGTGGTCTTGCATCCGGGGGTTGCCGCGGAGCCGCTTCGCCAGAAGCTGGCCGCGATCAGCCATGCATTCGAAACGAAACGATTGAGCGGCGAAACCGGGCTATCCAAAGAAACTCTCACAGAACGTTCTAAACAATCAGGTGCTGATGGAAGCCGCGCCTACAGGCGTGTCCTGGCTGCAGCAGAGTTACCAGCGTGCGCTGGCCGCGCTAGGCGCGCTGGTGCTGATGGTGCTGCTGATCGCGTGCGCAAATGTGGCCAACCTGATGACTGCGCAGGCTGCGGCGCGGGCGCGAGAGATGGCGCTGCGAGTTTCGATCGGCGCGGGACGGTGGCGGCTGGCGCAGATGGTGCTGGTAGAAAGCGCGATGCTCGCCATGCTTGGCGGCTATAAGCGGCGCACTGTTTGCCTGGTGGTCCGCACCCTTCGTCGTGAGCATGATCAATCCGCCGGACGACCCGGCGCGCCTGGTGTTGCCGGCAGACTGGCGCGTACTGGGATTTGGCGTGGCGCTTACGCTGGGCGTGATCCTGCTCTTCGGATTTCTACCCGCGCTGCGGGCTTCCTCTGTTCAGCCTGCGAGTGTACTGAAGGGCGGAGACGATCCTCATTCACGGCGGCGTCTGATGCAAGGCATGGTCGCCGCGCAGGTGGCGTTTTGCTTTTTGGTCCTATTCATTGCCGGGCTCTTTGTCGCAACCTTCCGGCGGCTCTCGACGCAACCAATGGGCTTTTCCGCGGAGCGCCTGCTGGTGCTGGATACGACAAGCCGGCCTGCGCAGCCGCAGGTTTACTGGGATCAGATGGCTGACCATCTCCGCACGATGCCAGGCGTGGAGCGGGTAGCGCAGGCGGGTTGGCCTTTGTTGGATGGTTCCAGTTGGAATTCCTCTATCTCGATCAGCGGAGGACCGCCGAGCACCGACCTCGCCTACTTCCTGAACATTTCGCCGGGGTGGCTGGCGACGATGAAGATACCGCTACTCGACGGCCGGGACTTTCGCAATAGCGACGCTTATCCCAATGCCGCCATCGTGAACGAGACCTTCGCGAAGAAATTTTTGAACGACGAACATCCGGTGGGGCGGTTCTTTGAAAAAGAGGGGGATGACGGAAGGGGCGCGCGCGTACAGGTAGTTGGGCTGGTTCGAGACGCTTTTTACCAGGATGTTCACGCGCCCATACTGCCCGGTGTCTATGTCCCATTGCATTCGATCGCTGCTGGCGGCGGATTGCGGCCGGAGGACGAAGAGAGCTTTATCGTGCGCACCACCGCCGCGAATCCGCTCACCCTGGCATCCATGCTGCGCCAGGAGGTGCCACGTGTCGGAGCACAGTTTCACGTAACCAACATCCGCACGCAGCAGGAGATTGACCAGGCACAGACCATTCGCGAGCGGCTGCTGGCGACGCTGGCTTTCTTTTTCGGAGCGGTGGCGCTGCTGCTGGCAGGGATTGGACTGTACGGCGTGCTCAACTATTCGCTGCTGCAGCGCGAGCGCGAGTTCGGTATCCGGCTTGCGCTGGGAGCGCGCACTGGCGACGTCGCGCGCGAGGTGACGGCAGGCATCTTCGCGGCGGTGTGTGTAGGAGCGGTGGTGGGGCTGGGGCTGGGGATGGCTTCGTCGCGCTACATTGCGTCGCTGTTGTATCAGGTGAAGATGACCGATCCGGGCGTGCTGGCGTTTCCCTCGCTGATCATTCTTGCGACCGCATTGCTGGCCGCTGTGCCGGCGGTGATTCGCGCCCTGCGCATCGATCCGGTGGCTATGTTGAGGGCTCAATAAGGGTAGAGCGGCGCCCGTAAGCGCATCATCTTCGAGGTCCGGAGTTTGAGGTCGCGGAGGCCGTATTGCCTCGGCCAGAGTAGACTTCGAAATCATGTCCGGGCCGCCACGTCCGAGGACGCTTCTGGCCGCTGCGTTGCTGTCTTGCCTCTCTGTTGCTGTTAGCGCACTCGGTCAAAGCGACCACAGCGGCCAATCGGCGATGCATGACCAGGCCGCCCAGACGCCCGGTGCAGGAAAAGCCGTCAGCCTGATCGGCTGTCTCGACAGCGGGTTTCAATTCACCGACAAAGAAGGAAACCTGCACCAACTTGTGGGCGCGACCTCTGGCCTGAACAAGTACGTGGGCGCCGTCATACAAGTGGAAGGCACGGTTAGCGAGTCAGCAGAACCGCTGCCCTCATTTCACGTGATGAGCGTACGACAGATATCCAGAGCAGCGGCTCCGCAGTTGAGTGCTGCGTTTCGCAATGAGGCAACCTGGCGTGCAGAGGAAAATCAGCGCTACGGACTGAAGTTCTCCCATCCTGTCGACTTCACAACCAGAGAAGATTCCGATGCCGAGAATGAGTCGAACTTTCCGATTCAGGACGGATCGGTTCTGCTCGGCAGTTTCGATTTTCCAGACATCTACAAGGAAACGAACTTTCGGGGCGGCCATTTCAACCTCTTTGTAAATCCGAAAATTAGAAATCGAGAAAGCTGCGAACAGTTTGGTAGATCCGACCCGAAAGATGTCACTTTGACGACCATCGGAAGCGTCCGATTTGTAGTATCGAGGGACGGTGGCGCCGCCGCCGGAACTGCTTACGTCGATCGTGACTTCCACACATTCCGGAATGGCTTGTGCTACGAGTTCGGCTTCGAATTCGGCGAGGTCAATACACGCAACTACGATCTGTGGTGCACTATTCCTTCGCTATCGGATGAGGATGAATGGAATGTGGTCCGGCCCTTGCTGGGCGAAGTATCTTTTGTGCAGCCAGAACCACCGATCATTCGGGAGAACTCCGCTGGCGCGCCAAAAGTCGATTCATTCAACGCGACACAGACGATCAACAGCATTACCAAACTGTCCGAAACCACTCTCTCGTGGTCGACGCAAAATTTCGATTTCATCGAGCTGTCGTACCAGTGTCCAAGCGGTTCGAATGGGACGGTGATTACGGAGGGCGGAGAGCAACGTGGATGTGGAAATAGTCTTGAGCAGTCGTTCCCGATAAAACGCTCACCGAATGATTCTGTGACGCTAAACCTCGCGAATTTTGATCATGACAATCCGGTCCCGGTCGTGGTGACGATGACGCCGTTCAGCGGGGCGATTCCCGACCGCGATCTGAGCAAATCCGTCACGGTGAGCGTCGGCCCCTGGAATCCGCTGCTGCACGGAGCGCACACGGGTACGCAGAATATGACACTTGGCTATGCCGATGGAGCGACAAAGAGATACAGGCAGGGGTCCTCGATGGCGATTCGATGGACCGACACAGAGAAGCGTGACCCATGCGTCAATCTCTTCCTGGTTCAGGACAACGAACAAGATGTTGTGGAGTACCGTGCGCGATTCGGAGAGAGGAAGTGCCAGACACCAGCCAGCGGTGGAACCGTTTCATGGCAGCTTCCGCAGAGGTACCGGGGATCCGGCTTTCGCATTTACGCGGTGACGCCGGGTGATGGTTCCTGGGCGTTAGGCGAACGATTCGAGATCGTCCCATAGGAGATCGTCCCGTAGATCGATACTGCGGCTATTGGTTATCGGCGGAAGGCGGAGTTGGCTCGAACCAGTAGGATGATCTGCTTCTGACGAGCGCGTCCGGGTGGCCCAGGACCGAGACGTGAATGGTGTGATATCCGCCAGCGGGATTGCCTTGCGGCTGAAAGCTCAACAGGTAGAAGTTGTGAACCTGGTTTGCGAGGTGTCCGAGCGCGCGGTCGAAGCCTTTATGCGTGGTGAAGTTCTGGTACTCGCCGCCGGAAAGTGTGGCGAGCTCCGATGCTGCATTCATGCGCATGGCATTGACGGCCATCATGAGCAACGACATGAGATCCAAGCTGCCCGTGCTTCCGCCGCCCGCGTCGGACTTGAGCTGGCTGAGGATCTGATCGCGCGCGGGCGAGTAGGCAACCGAGTTGACTACGGTGTTGGTCCGGCCCAGCTCCTCGATCACTTCCTGAGCGGTCGCGTGGCTGCCATGGTCGCGGGTTTCGCTGAGGAGGAGGATGGCGCGGCGATAGTGATTTTCGCGCCACTCGAGCAGGTTGCTCGCGTGTTCGACGGCGTCAAAGGTCGCAACGCCGCCTGCGCACGGCTTGATGGCGGCAACGCCGGCTTTGAGTTTCGCGGGATCAGAGGTGAAATCGGTGAGTAAGGAATATTTCGAGCCGTAAGTAAGGACCGCGACTTCGTGCGGAGCGGCTCCGGTGATGTCGTCGATCATGGTGGAAAGCCCGGCGAGCTTCGAGGCTTCCATGGCCGAGGCGCCACTGCACTGCACGACTACGACAAGGGAGAGGCCGGTGCGCTCGGGCGCTTCCTCCAGGCGAACGCGCTGCGGGATGCCGTTGTCGGTGACGACGAACTGGCTGGCCTGCAATCCGTAGAGGAAATCGCCCTGTGGGGTGGTGACCTGCGTTGGCACGATGACCAGATTGGTCTGGGTAGAGAAGCTATAGGGATTTTGCTGTTGGCCCTGAACAGTAATGGCAAGGAAGGCGAAAGTGGAAAGAGCCAGAGCACAGAAGGGGCCGCATCTCCACATGCGGGCCAGTATAGTTGCGCCCGAAACGGCGTCGGCTTAGGGGGCATTCGGCACTGGGCCGCGAGCGCATTTATCCTAAAGAGGCATGCGTTGTTTCTACATTTTTGTCATAAGGGCAGGTCTTGTGGGCTTTAGCCTGGCGGCTTCCCTTCCCTTCCTCGCTTCAGCCCAACTCGTTCCGAAATCGACGTCCACGCCAAACACGGTGTGGAACCCGTGGGATGCCGAGCATAGCGGCACCAACCAGCCGCTGCGGGGCATTCATGCCGCCGGCAACGGGGTGGCGTGGGCGAGTGGAGCCCGGGGGACGGTGCTGCGGACCGAGGACTCCGGCTACGTGTGGCAGCGGTGCAGTATGCCGGACGGTGCGGAGAAGCTGGATTTCCGGAGCATCTGGGCGTGGGATGCGCAGACGGCGATCGTGATGTCCTCCGGTCCGGGGGAGCAGAGCCGGCTCTATAAAACCACTGACGGCTGCGCGCACTGGACGACGCTGGCAACCAATCAGGATGCGAGCGGTTTCTGGGATGGGCTGGTGTTTTCCGATGAAAACAACGGCTACATCCTGGGCGACCCGGTGGCTGGGCACTTCACGCTGCTGCGCACCGAGGATGGCGGGGCACACTGGAAGTCTGTGACCAGCAAGGACTTGGACCTGGGTGATCAAAAACTGGGGGCGTTTGCGGCGAGCAACCAATCGATGGTGCTGGTAGGACCGGTGATGGGGAAGGTTTCGGCTCCGTGGTTTGGCACCAGCGGGATGAGCGGCGGACAGCACCCCTACGTCTATTCGGGGGGACTGGACTGCGGGATGAACATGGCGCACACGAATCCGGAGCGGTGTCTGACGCGGTACTGGACCTTTGAGAAGGCCGAGGTGCCGATGGCAGGAACGAGCGATTCGCAGGGAATCTTTGCCCTGGGATTGCAGCAGGGCAAAGATGGCAGCCTGCACGCGGTGGCGGTGGGGGGTGACTACTCCGCGCCGGGCAAAGCCGAGGGCACGGCGGCGTGTCGCGATCCCAAAACAGGAAAGTGGTCGGCGGCCAAGAAGATGCCGCACGGATACCGGTCAAGCGTGGCGTGGGACGCGGCGGACAACGCGTGGATCGCGGTTGGTGTGAATGGAACAGACGTCTCGTATGATGACGGGCAGAGCTGGTCTGCGCTGGGCAATGACGGCTACAACGCCATCAGCCTTCCCTGGGTGGTGGGCCCCGAGGGCCACATCGCGAAGTTGACCAGCTTGAAAGGAAAGTAGCCGCAGAGGCACGCGCATGGCGGAATTTGTCATCAGACTGGCCGATGAGCGCGGCCGACTGCAGGAACAGGTGCAGACGGCGGCGAGCGCCGAGGAGCTGCGCAACCGCTTCACGCAGGCGGGATATTACGTCTATTCGGTGAAGGCGCGGGGGCTGCGAGCGCGCCAGAAGAGGATCAAGCTTGAGGGCTTTCTGGTGTTCAACCAGCAGTTCCTGACGCTGATCCGGGCTGGTGTGCCAATTCTG
This sequence comes from uncultured Acidobacteriaceae bacterium, assembly GCA_963815025.1. Lineage (GTDB taxonomy): Bacteria > Acidobacteriota > Terriglobia > Terriglobales > Acidobacteriaceae > KBS-83. Next base: position 2,683,543 of record CAWFFD010000004.1, read on the forward strand.
CCGGCGCTGGAGATGCTGGCAAAGAGCCAGAAAAACGAGGCCTTTCAGGCGCAACTGGAGAGCGTGGCGCAGCGTGTCCGCACCGGGCAGTCACCTTCCGAGGCCTTCGAGTCGCAGGGGGGCTTTCCGCCGATCTACACGACGACGCTGCTGGCTGGCGAGCGCAGCGGGCATCTGGAAGATGTGCTGTCGCGGTATCTGAACTTCCAGCGGATCTCGCTGACCTTTCGCAAGAAGCTGACGGCATCGATGTTTTATCCGGCGTTGCTGGTGATCATGGTGATCTCGATGTTCATCTTCCTGATCACCTTTGTAGTGCCGAAGTTTGGAGAGCTGTACGACCAGATCGGGGGGAAACTCCCGACCCTGACGTTGATGCTGCTGGCGCTGGGAAAGAACTTCCAGGCCTACATCTTGTATGCGATACCGGTGATTGCCCTGAGTGCATACGGTATATGGCGATGGAGCCGCACGGACCGCGGCGCCCACCGGATTGACCAGATACGGCTGAAGATGCCGGTCTTCGGGAATATATGGGTCAAGTACCAGGTGGCGCAGTTTTCGCGGACGCTTTCGACGCTGCTGGAAGGCGGCATGCCGCCGGTGCCATCCCTGGAGACAGCGGCACGGTCGATTTCGAGCCGCATCGTTGCGAAGGCGGTAAAGACCTCCGTGGTGAGCGTTCGCGAAGGCAAGCCGCTGTCGCTGGCCCTGACGCGGACGAAGGTGTTTCCGGATCTGGCGACGTCCATGATCGAGGTGGGCGAATCGACGGGCGCACTGCCGCAGATGCTGAACTCCGTGGCGGAGTTTTTTGAAGAAGATGTGCAGTCGGCGCTGACGGCTGCACTGTCGCTGATTGAGCCGCTCATCCTGGTGGTGATGGGCGTAGTCGTTGTGACGATCATGATTGCGCTGTACCTGCCCATCTTTTCGCTGGGGCAGGCGGGCACGATGGGCAGATGATTATGGTCCTGCCTATCCGTCTAACCGTTAAAGGAGTTCCCCCGCGTGGCTGAGAGTCCTGTTGTCGTAATGCCGGTGCCGATCCTGGCGGATGAGGTGGCGCGTGCGCAGGCCCTGGCAGCGCGCTACCGCTGCGAGTTTGTCGACCTGAAGAACTTCCGCATCCAGCATGACCTTTTCCGGTCGGTGCCGGTGGACATGATGTTCCGCTACAACTTCGTGCCGCTGGAACAGATGGAAGACCGCCTGGTGATCGCGGTGAGCGATCCGAGCCGGCTGATGGTGCTGGACGAGATTGCCGGGCTGCTGGGACAACGCGTGGTGACGCGGGTGGCGACGCTCTCGCAGATTACCGATCTGCTGAAGAAGACTGAGCAGTCGCAGCGGGTGCTCGATGAGGCGTCCGAAGGGCTGACCTTCGATGTGATCTCGTTGGAGGAGAACCAGGACGAGAACATCTCCATCGAGAAGCTGACGTCGGAAGAGGACATATCACCGATCATCCGGCTGGTGGACACGACGATCTTCACGGCACTGGAGCGGCGCGCGTCGGACATTCACATTGAAACCTATGACGATTCGCTGCTGGTGAAGTACCGCATCGACGGCGTACTGCAGCCGGCGATGGCGCCGATTGCGCGCGAGCACCACACGACGATCCTGTCGCGCATCAAGGTGATGAGCGAGCTGGACATTGCGGAGCGGCGCGTGCCGCAGGATGGACGCTTCCGTGTGCGCTACAAAGGACGGCTGATCGATTTCCGCGTTTCCATCATGCCGACGGTGCATGGCGAGAATGCCGTGCTGCGCGTGCTGGACAAGGAGTCGATGAGCGAGAAGTTCAAGAAGCTGACGCTCGATGTAGTGGGATTCCAGGCCGACGACCTGGTTCGCTTCCGCCGTTACATCCGCGAGCCGTACGGCATGGTGCTGGTGACCGGACCAACCGGATCGGGCAAGACGACGACGCTCTACGCGGCGCTGAACGAGATCAAGAGCGATGAAGACAAGATCATCACGATCGAAGACCCGGTGGAGTACCAGATCCGCGGCATTACGCAGATTCCGGTGAACGAAAAGAAGGGGCTGACCTTTGCGCGCGGACTGCGTTCGATCCTGCGCCATGACCCGGACAAGATCCTGGTGGGCGAGATCCGCGACCAGGAGACGGCCCAGATCGCGATCAACTCCGCGCTGACCGGCCACCTGGTGTTCACGACGGTCCACGCGAACAATGTGCTGGACGTGCTGGGACGCTTCCTGAATATGGGCGTGGAGGCGTATAACTTCGTTTCCTCATTGAACTGCATCCTGGCGCAGCGGCTGGTGCGTACTATCTGTGAGTTTTGCGCCCGTCCGGTGCAGATCAGTGAAGAGATGCTGATAGAGAGCGCACTCGATCCGGCGGAGTGGCGCGACTTCCCGTTCCGCGAGGGCGGCGGGTGCATTGAGTGCGGTGGGACGGGCTTCCGGGGACGAACGGCGATCCACGAACTGCTGGACCTGAACGACACCATCCGCGAGCTGATTCTGGAAAAGCGGCCGACGTCGGAGATTCGCCGCGCGGCGCAGGGGATGGGGATGAAGTTCCTGCGCGAATCCGCGCTCGAGCGTGTGCGTGAGGGCCTGACGACACTGGGCGAGATCAACAAAGTCACCTTTATCGAGACGGGACGGTAAGCACAGCACGATGAGCATTGTCCGCCGCATCTTTCCATCCGATATCGACGCGCTGCGACCGCGGCTGGCGTGCGAGATCACGCCCGCCGGCGTGCTGGCCGCTCGACCCGGCTCTGTCGCCGAGGCCGGCCAGTCACAGGACGTGATGACACACTTTGCGCCGTTGCGGCTGGGCGTGCTGGTGCCGGGGCTGAAGGCGCCGGCGATGACGGACCGGGCGGCGATTTCGTCGGCCATCGGGCAGGCGCTGGAGCCAATCGCCGAGCGGGCGAAGAAGGTCACCGTGGTGGTGCCGGATGCTTCCGTCCGGGTGCTGCTGCTGGACTTCGATACGCTGCCCACGAAGACAGCGGACATACTGCCGATTCTTCGCTTCCGGTTGCGCAAGCTGGTGCACTTCGAGGTGGAGGACGCGGCGATCTCCTGGCAGGTACTGCCAAAGAGCGCGGACGAGTCGCTGCTGCGCACCGTGGTGGCGGTGATGCCTGGGGCGGTACGCGCGGAGTATGAAGATGCGGTGCGGGAAGCGGGCTATGAGCCGGGGGCGGTGCTCTCAAGCTCGCTGGCGGCACTGGCCGCGGTGCCAGGCGACGAGCCGGCGCTGCTGGTGAACCGCAATGCCAACTGCATTACGACGGCGATTGCGCGTGGACCGCAGTTGCTGCTGTTCCGCACCGTCGACCTGGGCGAGAGCGCACCCGATGGGGGAGTCGGCGAGAGACAGACGGTGGGCGAACTGCAGCAGACAGTCTCCGTGGCGATGGCGTACTACGAGGACACGCTCGCGTCGACGGCACACACGATCTATTCCGTTGGGCCAGGGGGCGCGGGAGAACTGGATCGGCTGCTTGGGCTGCCTGGAGTTCGGGTGCGCGACCTGATTCCCTCGCGAGAGAGCTATGGCGTGACGACGGACAGCCCGACGACCGGTATGCTGGCTCCGGTAGTAGGAGCATTGGCAAGCTAATGGTGAATCCGCACTCATGCGCGTAACACTCAATCTCGCATCGCACCCGTATGTGGAGCTTCGCCCGCTATACCAGCGGCTGCGCGTTGTGGCGCTGCTGCTGCTGGTGACCGGGGGCCTGTTCTGGTGGGTGTTGCGCACCCAACACCAAAGGGCCGCGGAGGCGCAGGCACGCGCCGACGCCATCGAATCGTCCATCACGCAGACCCGCAATGAGCGTGAGCAGGCGGAGGCTTCGATGCGCCGGCCGCAGAATGCGGCAGTACTGGCGCAGGCGCATTTCCTTAACAATCTGTTCCTGCACAAGTCGTTCTCGTGGACGGCGGTGATGATGGATCTGGAGCAGGTGCTGCCGTCGGGCGTGCAGGTATTGAATATCGATCCCGTGCCGGCCAAGGACGGCAGCGTGACCATTCACATGCGGGTAGCCGGACCACGCGACAAGGCGGTGGCGCTGGTGCGGAATCTGGAACATTCGCACCGCTTCCTGTCGCCGCGCATTGTGGGCGAGACCTCGCAGTCGCAGAACCAGAACGGCCGGCAGAACCCCGAATTTCAACCGGTAAGCGCGACGGACGGGGTGAACTTCGAGGTGCTGGCCGAGTACAACCCGCTGCAACCGCGCGAGGCGAAGCACGGAGCCACGGAAGACGCGTCTACCGCAAAGAAGAACATCGCGGCAAAGAAGGAGCGGCGGGTGGCGCGCGTGCGCAAGCCGGCGCCAGGGCGGAGCACACCATGAAGCGGGGCACACCATGAAACTGACACGCTCCGGCACCTTCAACCTGCTGAACCTGCACATTGCGACAGTGGCGCTGCTGGCGATTGCCAACCTGGTGCTGCTGGTGCAACTGGCCCTGGCGTGGCACACGCTGCGCACGGACGGGCCGGAGCAGCTTGATCTGAAGAAGGTCGAATTGCAGACGGCGCAACTGCAGGCGAAGCCGCTGCGCAATCTTCCGGAGCGCGTGGCCGACTCCACCAAGGGAGCGGAGCACTTTTACGACGGGCGCGTGCCGGGGGCAGACTCGGCGATCCTGGCGGAGCTGGGCGCGCTGGCGACGAAGGCAAATGTGCGGCTGAGCCGCGGCCAGTATGCATTTGCGCCGGCGCTGCATGACGTGATGGAAGTGCGGATGGACGAGAGCGTGAGCGGCGACTATACATCGGTGATGAAATTCATCAACAGCGTCGAGCGAGACAAGATGTTTTTCGTGATCAACGGACTGACGCTGACCGGGACGCAGGGCGGCCTGGTGAATCTGCGGTTGAAAGTCACAACGTATCTGCGCGGAGGCGACGTAGAGCATCTGCAGCCGATGAATAGCGGCGATGAAGCTCCGGCGGACGCTGGCCAGAACGGAGGCCAATAATCATGGCCCTTCGTCTTGGCACAGAAAGCAAGCCGAAGCTGTTCGCGGCCATCGCGCTGGGCGCCGTCGTGTTGCTGATCGCGTTCATCCAGATTCCCAAATTCTTTGGAACATCGTCGCCCGCGCCTGCTGCAGCGCCAGTGGTGACGACCCGCAGTGCACCGGCATCGGAGCCCTCCAGTTCGTCAAGCAGCGCATCTGCCACAGCAGCCGCAGCGTATCCGCACGAGGCAATCCAGCTGCCGAGCGCTTCGGCGCTCGATCCGACGCTGCATCCCGAGCTGATGGCTCAGGCGGAGGACACGACCTACAGCGGCAATGGGCGGAACATCTTCTCGCCCAATTCGGTGGCTCCGACGGCCGTCGCCATCGAAAAGCCGAAGAACTTCCGGCCGCCGCCACCGATACCACAAGGTCCGCCGCCGCCGCCGGCGATTGACCTGAAGTTTTATGGCTACTCTTCGAGAGAAGGGGGAAGCCGGCAGATCTTCCTGCTCCACGGCGACGATATCTTCCTGGCGCATGAGGGGGACGTGGTGGACCGCCGCTATCGGGTAGTGTCGATCCGGCCATTCTCGGTGGAGATCGAAGACATTCCGTACCACAACACGCAGAGCCTGCCGCTCTCACAGAATTAGTTAGATATGCTGTTACACAAAGCCAAACCGGATGCAGGACAAGCAGGCGGCGAAGACGGCTACCTGCTGCTGACCGTGCTGGTGATGATCTTTCTGGTGCTGCTGGCGCTCTCCGTCGCCGCGCCCAGGTTAGCGAAGCAGATCCAGCGCGACAAGGAGCAGGAAGCGGTGGAGCGCGGATTGCAGTACCGGCGCGCGATCCAGCTCTATTACAAGAAGTTCAGCGCCTATCCGACGGACATCAAGCAGCTGGAAAAGACCAACGAGATCCGCTTTCTGCGCAAGCGATACAAGGACCCCATCACGGGTAAGGACGACTGGCGGCTGATCCACGTGGGCGAAGCCAAGGTGCCGCCGCTGGGATTCTTCGGGCAGCCGCTGCAGACCGGCCTAAGCAGCGCCAGCACCGGCCCTGGGCTATCCGGCAGCATTTATGCCCCGACCAACACAGACGGCTCCGGCGGCACGAATGGATCTTCCGCCGGTTCCTCGACGGGATTGTCGAATGGATCTTCGAGCGGTTCGGACAGTGGATCGGGGAGCAGCTCGGGCTTCGGGTTTTCCAACAGCGGGTCGAGCAGTGGTTCCAGCAGCGGCCTTGGCTCGCCGGGAAGCAGCTTTGGATCTTCGAGCGGCGGTTTGGGATCTTCCGGCGGTTTTGGATCTTCCAGCAGCGGCGGCGTGGGCGGGACACCGACGGGCACAAATGGTCCGGGCGCGAGCACCAACAGCAACGGGTCCACCTTCGGCAGCGCTGGACCCATTGTGGGAGTGGGCATTCCGGTGAAGAAGGACTCGCTGCTGGTGTATCACAAGCAGAAGAAATATTCGGACTGGGAGTTCGTCTACGATCCGCAGACGGACCTGATGATGAACGGCGGCGGGATTGCAAACGGCGGGAACGTGAACGGCACCAATTCGAGCAATCCGACAGGGACTTCGGGCTCGAATGGCAGCTCGAACAGCAGCGGCTTTGGAAACTTCGGCAGCTCGGGTTCCGGTAGCGGCTCCGGAGGCTTCAGCAATGGAGGTTCCGGTGGCGGCTCGGGTTCAGGCTTTGGGAACTCCGGCGGTTCGAGTTCGGGATCCGGTTCCAACGGCGGATCCGGTTCAAGCATGCCGAATAATCCTCAGCAGTAAAAAGCTAATTGGTGTCCGGGGCCGGCCGGACGATGCCGAGCTCGCGATAGATGGGCCGCATGGCCGTGCGTACGGCTCCCATCTGGCGCCAGAACCACGCGGCGCCAAGGATGCAGCAGCTTCCCGTGATGACGACGGCCCACGAAGCGCTCATGACATGGGCAAGTCCACCGGCGAGGAGACTGCCAAAGGGCGCCATGCCTACGAAGGCCATGGTGTAAAAGCTCATCACGCGGCCGCGTTTGTCCGCGGGTGCGAGCGTCTGGATGATGGTGTTGCTGGCGGCCATGCCCTGCATCATGCCGAAGCCCACGAACAGCATGAGCGTGAGCGAGAGCCACAGAATGTGAGAAAAACCGAAGGCCACGAGGCCGGCACCGAAGACTGCCGCGGAGATGGGCACCATCTTGAGCAGGCCTTTGACCGACTTGCGCAGGGCCAGCAGGACCGCCGAGACGAGGGCACCGACGCCCGCCGCTCCCATAAGAAAGCCGAATGTGTGCGGACCACCGTGCAGCACCCGCGAAGCAAATACAGGCATGAGCACCGTATAGGGGATGCCCATGAGACTGACCACCGCGAAGAGGAGAAGCAGATTGCGGATAGGAAGAAAATTGCTGACGTACTGCCAGCCTTCGCGGAGCTGCTGGAAGACAGAGTCGCGGGTCTCCAACACGGGCATAGGGCGCAGGCGCATCATGAGCAGCGAGGCAATGACGGCGAAGTAGCTGATGCCATCGATGAGGAAGCACCAACCTTCGCTGTAGAGCGAGATAACGAGACCAGCGAGCGACGGGCCGATGAGGCGCGCAACATTGACGATGGAAGAGTTGAGCGCAATAGCGTTGCCGAGATCGCGCTTGTCATCGACCATCTCGACCAGGAAGGACTGGCGGCCGGGCATATCAAAGGCATTGATGAGACCCTGCAACACGCTGAGAGCGAGGATGTCGGCCACTGTGATGCGATGGGTGAGCGTGAGGGCAGCAAGCGCGAGCGATTGGAGGGCCGCAAGAGCCTGCGTCCACACGAGTACGCTGCGCTTATTCCAGCGGTCCACCCAGACCCCGGCGAAGGGCGCGAGCAGGAAGGTCGGAATCTGGCCCATGAAGCCAACGATGCCGAGCAGCCACGCTGATCCGGTAAGCCGGTAAACGAGCCAACTGGTGGCGATGCGCGTCATCCAGGTGCCGATGAGCGAGATGCTTTGGCCGCTGAAGAAGAGGCGGAAGTTGGGCGCGCGAAGCGCTCGCCAAGCGTGTGAGATACCGCCGGTGTGATCGTGGGTGGCGATGGGTTCGGTGGCGGAGAGCGATGTTCCCTGCGGCGCCGCGGCGGGAAGGGGCTCTTCCAGTGTTGGAATCTCGGCCTCGGGCGCTCCGGAGTGCTCGGTGCTGGTATCGTGTCTGGTCATTCGCGATCAGCTAATTGGATGCCCTGGCGAGCGTGTCGACTCTGGCGGCCGGCGACCGCTTGCTCCAAAACGGAGCGAGCGCGTTGAATGAAGAAGGTATGCTTCCCTTTTCGCTTGTCTATCGTGATGAATTTTACCTTCCCTTTGGCTCGGAGCACGTCTTTCCCGGGATGAAGTACAGGCTCATCCGCGAGCGCTTGCTGGAGACGGGCGCCGCGGTGATAGGTGATTTTGCCGCAGCAGAGCCGATTGCGATAGAGGACGTGCTCCGCGTTCACGAGCGAGGCTATGTCGAGCGGCTGGTCAAGGGCACGCTGTCCGAAACGGAGATCCGGCAGATGGAGCTGCCGTATTCCACGGAGATCGTGGAGGCGACGCTGCTAGGCTGCGGCGGCACACTGGAAGCGGCGCGACTGGCGCTGCGAGACGGCGCGGCATGCACGATTGGCGGCGGATTTCATCACGCGCACGCGGACCACGGCGAGGGCTTCTGCATATTGAACGATGTGGCGATTGCGCTGGCGCGGCTGCTGCACGATCGCGCCATCGAGAGAGCGATGGTCATTGATCTGGACGTGCACGACGGCAACGGGACGGCCGCAATTTTCCCACCGTTGGGTGAGCACCGACGCGGATCGCTCCGGAATGGCGTGGCTATCGGATCGATGATGCCGAGCGCGCAGGGTGTCTTTACGCTCTCCATGCATCAGCAGAACAACTATCCGGCATACAAGCCGCCCTCATCCCTGGATGTGCCGCTGGCGGATGGCACGGACGATGAAGAATACCTGGAGGCGCTGGAGGCTGCGCTGGATGCGGCGTTTGCGAACTTCAGGCCGCAGTTGATTGCTTATGTCGCAGGAGCTGACCCTTATGTCGAGGACAAGCTGGGCGGCCTGGCGCTGACCATCGATGGTCTGAAGCGGCGCGACCGGATGGTATTTCGCGCGGCGCAGTTGGCTGGCGCGCCGGTCTTCTCCGTGTATGGAGGGGGTTACGCGATGCGCGTGGAGGATACGGTGACGATTCACAGCAACACGGTGCTGGCGGCGGCGGAGGTCTTCAGCTTTCACGGTGCCACAAGCTGCTGATTGCGACTGCTAACGCGAGGCCATGGTCTTGTCGATGGCAGATTGGGCGAGCGGCGCCATGATTTTGTAACCAGCATCGTTCGGATGCAGACCGTCGCCGGTGAGCTCGCGCTTCATGAGTCCGCTGCCATCGACCATCGCATCGAAGTAGTCCAGGTAATAGCAGTTGGTCGAGGCACAGTAGGCCTTCATCCACTCGTTGAGCCGCAGGATCTCCGAGGGTGGACGATCGGCAAAGAAGCGCTGCGACGCGGGCGTGTAGTTATTGACGGGCGTCACGGACGAGAGCACGAGTGCGATGTCGTGGGCGCGGGCAAGCTCGGCCATGGAGGTGATGTTGCCTTCGATGTCTTCAATGGAGATAGGCCCGGTGTTGCCGGCGATGTCGTTGGTTCCGGCAAGGATGATGACGACATCCGGATCGAGATTGACCACGTCCTGGCGAAAGCGCAGGAGCATCTGAGAGGTGGTCTGACCGCTGATGCCGCGATTGATGTAGTGCTTGTCGGGGAAATACTGGTTGAGGGTCCACTTGTCGGTGATGGAGTCGCCATAGAAGATGACGCGATGTTCGCCTGAGACAGGGTCGCCGAGCTCCTGGTTGGCGGCGCGATAGCGGTGGAGTTCGGCGAAATCGCGGGCCCAGTCGGCCATTTGCGATCGCTGGTAGTCGTTCAGCGGCTGGACCGACTCAACGTGCGGGGCGACGGCGCCACCTCTTTCCTGCAATTGCGGGGGCTGCTGCTGCGCTTGCGCGGCGAAGCACAGGGGAAGAAGCGCAAAGAGTGCTGCCCCGGTGAGCCTGAGGGCATTTTCGGACTTTCTGGAAAAAGCTCCAAACATACACGCCACCTTACACCGCGGGGCAGCGACGTGCATCTCCGCGGGCTCAGAACGGACTGATAAACTTAAAGCTGACTCCTATGTTCGAAAACCTGTCCGACAAACTACAGCGTGCCTTCAAGAACCTGCGCGGCGAAGGCACCGTTACCGAAGAGAACATCAACGACGCGCTGCGTGAGATCCGCGTTGCGCTGCTCGAAGCGGACGTGAACCTCTCCGTGGTGAAGGAGATGATCGAGCACGTTCGCGAGAGGGCGATGGGCTCCGAGGTGATGACGGCGCTCTCGCCAACGGAGCAGGTCATCAAGATCGTGCGCGATGAGCTGATCTCGATCCTGGGCAAGGACACGGCGCGCTTCAACTTCGCATCGCGGCCGCCGAGCGTGATCCTGATGGCGGGACTGCAGGGCTCCGGCAAGACGACGACCTCCGGAAAGCTGGCGGCATGGCTGCAGAAGGGCGGCCACCGGCCCATGCTGGTCTCCGTCGACGTGTATCGCCCTGCGGCGCGGGAACAGTTGAAGATCGTCGCCGATGCAATCAAGGCGAATATCTACGTCGGCGACCTGAAGGGCGAGCCTGCGGGCACGGCACTGGTGGAGCGGCTGGCCAAAGAGGCGCGGCGTGAAGCGGTGAACTATGGTTGCGACGTGCTGATTGTGGACACGGCGGGCCGCTTGCACGTTGATGACAACCTGATGCAAGAGATGCGGTCGCTCAAGACGCTGTTGTCGCCGCAGGAGATCTTGTTCGTGGCCGACGCGATGACCGGGCAGGATGCGGTGCGCTCGGCAGAGTCGTTTCATCAGCAACTGGCATTGACGGGCACCATCTTGACGAAAATGGATGGCGATGCGCGCGGCGGCGCGGCGCTGTCGATCCGGCACATTACAGGGCAGCCGGTGAAGTTTATCGGCACGGGCGAGAAGCCGGACGCGTTCGAGCCATTCCATCCGGATCGCATTGTGAGCCGCATTCTGGGCATGGGCGACATCATGACGCTCATCGAGAAGGCGGAATCGACGCTGGACCGCAAGAAGTCCGAGGAGTTTGCGCGCAAGGCTCTGTCGGGCGATGGGTTCTCGCTCGAGGACTTTCGCGACCAGTTGCGGCAGATCAAGAAACTGGGCTCCATGCAGAGCATCATGAAGATGCTGCCGTCGGTCGGACCGTTCCAGGGACTGCAGCAGGCGGCCGGTCAGGTGGATGAGAAACAGTTCTCGCGCGTCGAGGCAATCATCAACTCGATGACGAAAAAGGAACGTAACAACCACGAGATCATTTCCGGAACGCGCAGAAAGCGCATCGCCGTCGGCTCCGGCACCAGCGTGCAGGAAGTCAATCAACTGCTGCGGCAGTACGCGCAGATGCGCAAGATGTTCAAGAGCGCGGGAAAGCCGGGCATGCAGCGCAAGCTGATGGGATCGCTGAACGCGATGCGCGGCATGGGTGGCATGGGCGGCGGGATGGGCCGCTAACGCATTTTTCCTGATGCGGTGAAGTACGGAGATTCTCTCGGCGTGGCCTTTGCTTAACGAAAGGCCACATACGCTTCTGAGGGTCGCTCTATATCTACAGGAAAAATGCTGTAGTCCAACTGAATGACGGCTGCCATGAATCTGCAGGACAAGCTGGACGACATTACCGCGCAGACGCGCAACCTGGTGCAGCCGGAGCGGCTGGAGCTGGGCGAGCGCGCGATCGCCGAGCTGTTTGCGACGGGGATCGAAGACAAGCTGCTGAAGGTTGGCGATGTTGCGCCAGAGTTCGCCCTGCCGGATGCGAATGGGAAGCTGGTGCGATCCACGGATTTGCTGGCACTGGGGCCGCTGGTGGTCTGCTTCTTTCGCGGGCGGTGGTGCCCATACTGCGTGACGGAGTTGGAGACATGGCGCGACCTGTTCGCTGCGTTGCGTGAGCGCGGCGCGCTGTTGGTGGCGATTTCGCCGCAGACGGTTCGGCAAAACGATTTCACAGTGTCGCAGCATGCGCTGCGCTTTCCCCTGCTTCGCGATGAGGGCGCGGCGGTGGCGGCTGAGTTTGGCGCGGCATACCGCGTTGCTGACTCCATGCAGAGCTATTACCGTTCGATCTTGGTGAATATTCCGTTCATCAACGGCGAGCCGTCATGGCGTTTGCCGGTTCCGGCGACGTTTGTGATCGGGCGCGACGGGATTGTTCTATGGTCGCAGGGGCACGCGGACTTCCGGGTGCGTCCGGAACCGGCAGATGTGCTTAAAGCACTGGAACGGTGACACTTAGCGGCTATCAGAATCCTCTGGCCCGCTTGACGATGGGCCGCCCCGATTGTTACTATCATGTTGCGGGGTGGAGCAGCCCGGTAGCTCGTTGGGCTCATAACCCAAAGGTCGTAGGTTCAAATCCTACCCCCGCAACCATTTAGCAGATTCCGACCCCAAACCCTAAGGAATCCCGGTTTATGAGGCCATCGTTGACGCGATGGCCTTTTCCTTTTGGCCTGCAAGAACCATCTGTACGTTGCCGTGCGCCTCCCGCTTCCCTTCCGGATAGGCAGCCCCGAAAGAATGCCATCGCTTCGCGAATGCGGAGTCTCGTCATGAAGAGCTCAATCAGCGACTCTGATCGTCTTTTGCTGCATCGGCTGAGCGCCCATAGCCCACGGACGCGAGCTGCTTACCCGTGGCGTTATACATAGCAGACTCACGGGCTGTCAGTCCCTAATCCGTCCTCGTAGCGGTTGTACATGCAAAAACGCAGCGGCAATGGTGGAGTCCGCTCGGACATCGCAATCCGGCTTGGGAGAACCCGGGAAATACGGCGCTCTCATCAACAGACAGTTTGGCGCGAATCGACCACTTGGCGTGATCGCGAGAAACACTCGCAACGACATGGGCATTTCCCGTTAGCTGCTGATGGTCGTTTTCTCCAATTGACAGGTACCGAGCGCTTCCCTAAACTGCCTCCTAGGCATACTAGGGGAAGAGGAGCGCTGTGCCCAAACAAACCGATCTGTTGCAGGGAACGCTGGACTTGATGGTGTTGAAGGCCATTTCACTCGGCCCTCTACACGGATACGGCGTGCTTCTTCGCATCGAGCAGATTTCTGGAAACCGGCTTGAGATTCCCCAGGGCTCACTGTATCCGGCGCTTTACCGGCTGGAACATGAGGGTTGGATCGCAAGCGAATGGGGACAAAGCGAGAACAACCGGAAAGCGAAGTATTACCGGCTTACGGCAGCCGGAAGACGTCGCCTGCAAATTGAAACAAAGAAATGGAACCATATGGCAGATGCCATCGGTGCAATTCTGAGCGCCGCACCGGAGGGGGTATGAGACTCCGCAGTCGCATCGCAACGTGGTGGAAGGCTGTCACACGCACGAATCAGTTCAACAGCGAAATTGAAGACGAACTTTCATTCCACATCGACTCCCGCGCCGAGGACTTGATGCGCAAGGGAGTGCCGAAGCACGAGGCATTTCGACGCGCACGCGCCGAAGTCGGCAGCATAGCTTCTCAAAAAGAGAATTGTCGCGCGGCATGGGGAACGCGGCTATGGGACGAATTGCGGTGCGACCTGCGTTATGCCGCCAGAGGGCTGTCGAGGAGCCCCGGGTTTGCAGCGATTGCCATCGTATCTCTCGCGGTTGGCATCGGCGCCAATACAGTTGTTTTCACCGCGATGAAGTCAATTCTGTTGAACAGATTGGCGGTGCCGCGCCCGGAGGAATTGCGGCTGTTCGCGATGACACAAGGCGAAAAAGGAGTCGTTCACGGTTCCTGGGGGTACTACGAGGACCGTCCTTCCGGAGAAACACTCATCACTTCATTCTCCTATCCGGTATATGAGCAGCTCAGGAAGCAGAACCACGTGCTTCAGGATATTTTCGCCTTCAAGAATTATGGGCGTATGACCGCAACCATCGACGAAAAAGCTGAAGCTGTCACAACCGAGATGGTTTCCGGAAACTATTATCGCGCCCTCGAGGTTCATCCTGTTCTGGGACGTCCGATTCTGGAAGCCGACGACGCGGACGTCGGTAGTGGGCCTGTTTTGGTCATCAGCTACGGATACTGGTCTCGCCGTTTCGGTCGCTCGCCGGATGTCATTGGTAGAAAGATCGAAGTGAATTCCACGCCGATGACCATCATCGGCGTTAATCCACCAGCATTTACGGGCGCCTACGAAGTACAAAACTCCCCCGACATCTTTCTACCCTTCAGCATGCAGCCCATCGTCGCGCCTGAATCCGGCTCTTCGCTGCTTACCAATAGAGACCTCTGGTGGGTGATGATGATGGGTCGAGTGAAGCCTGGTATCTCCGCACCCACGGCTCAGGCAGCATTAGACGTAGACCTGAGCGCCGCCATTCGAGCGACGATGGCGGTTGGCAAAAACGATGAAATGCCTCGTCTGCTGTTGGAAGACGGCAGCCGGGGTCAGAACGAGGCGGGAGGAAGTTTCGCCAAACCAATCTATGTGCTCTCATCGCTCGCCGGCTTCGTTCTCCTGCTGGCATGCGCCAACCTCGGAAACCTGTTGCTTGCTCGCGCCAGCAGTCGCCAGCGTGAGATGAGTGTTCGTCTTGCCCTTGGTGCCGGACGCACGCGAATCCTGCGCCAGATGCTCACCGAAAGTCTGGTTTTATCGTTCGCTGGTGGTGTTGCCGGTCTGATCCTCGGCTATACGGGACGCAACGCGATTCCCCATCTCTTCTCCACTTCATGGCGGCCCTCGATTGCTACCGACAGTTTCGATTGGCTGATCTTCACCTATGGCATGGCCATCTCCATTCTGAGCGGTCTGCTCTTTGGCATGGCTCCGGCGTGGCAGGCTACCCGCACGCAGGTCAGTTCCGGGCTGAAAGACAGCCAGCAAACAGCGACGCGACGCAGCCGGAATCTGGCCGGCAGAACTCTTGTCGTCGTTCAAGTCGCACTGTCGATGCTTCTCCTGGTAGGTGCCGGACTCTTTGTGCGGACGCTGATCAATCTCAACAACGCGCACTTGGGATTTGACCCGAACAATCTTTTACTTTTTGATCTGCAGCCGCCGCAAACAAGATATGCCGATGCAAAAGGCGTCGCTCTTTACCATGCGATCGAAGAAAAACTCGCGTCCTTGCCCGGGGTCGATGCGGTCACCCTCACCGAGGTACCACTGATCTCCGGTGACAGATCGGGGCACGTATTTGATCCGGACGATTCGTCACAAAAGACGAAAGAACATCAGCACGTAGCGTTCAACATGGTGGGAGAGCATTTCTTCTCCACATTCAGCATTCCTGTCATCGCAGGACGCGGTTTTGGCGATGGAGACACCGAGACCTCGCCGAAAGTAGCTGTCATCAATCAGCAACTAGCGAGGAAGTTTTTCTCAACCACCGATCCCATCGGAAAAACCTTTCTCACCGAGGATCCGGCACATCCGGTACGCATGCAAATCATCGGCGTGTGCAAGGATGCAAAGTACGACAACCTCCGCAGCGATCCGCCTGCCACCTTCTACGTCCCCTACCGCCAGCAGGCTGGCTCGGAATTTATGACCTTTGACATCCACACACGGATGAAACCGGAGGCGATCGCGCCGCTCCTCCGTACCGCAGTCGCTTCTATCGACAAAGACCTTCCTATCCTCGACATTCGAACCCAAAATGAGCAGATTGAAGATAGAGGCAAGGGAGAGAGAACCTTTGCGTCACTTACCAGTGGCTTTGGTTTGCTTGCATTCGCCCTCGCTTGCATCGGTATCTACGGCCTGATGGCCTACAGCGTCGCTCGACGCACCAACGAGATCGGCATACGAATGGCGCTGGGAGCGCAATCTGGCCGGGTACAGCGCATGATCCTGGGTGAGGCATCTTCGCTGGCAATCGTCGGCGTGGCTGCGGGCCTCGCGCTAGGAATGGCGATGAGCCGGCTGATAGCCAGCATGCTCTATGGGCTCAAATCATACGATCCGCTTACGTTCACCGGCGCCTCTCTGCTACTCCTCTTTGCTGCCTTCTCGGCCAGTTGGATTCCGGCGCGGCGTGCGGCACGCATCGATCCGCTCAAAGCGCTTCGCCACGAGTAAGACGATCTCACTTCACTCGCGGCAGCACGCAGCGAGGTCGTTGCGCTGGGAGTTTCAAAAGCATATTCATCGCAAAACGCTCAATAGACGCCCGGAATCAGTCGCTTTGTGCTCCGGCTATAGCCTTCATAATCGGCTCCAAGTTGCACGCGTCCGGCCGATTTGAAGCGGCCCGCATTGCTCGCAATAAAGGATGGCTTTGACGTCCACTTTCGCGATCGCGCGGAGTTCTGCAGCACGACGGTGGCGCGCGTTTGTGCCGTTTAGCGACTCAGATGTCCTTATTTGACGCGGCTTCTGCGGTCTTCCTATACTTCACCACGCCGGAAATGCCGGCCCAGGGAGGGAAGTCTATGTTGAAACGTTCGCTGCTGCCCATTCTCTTGATTGCCATCGCCGCTACTGCCGGGCATGCAGACGACGCATGGAAAGGTCATCAACCCATCCTTATTCCGCAGCATAGCGGCACAACACAGCTGCTGATTGCCGTCAGCCCGGTGAACTCCAGAATCGTCTGGGCAGGGGGCGCCGGCGGCACATATGTCGTGACGACCGATGGCGGCTCGCATTGGAAATCCGGCGTCGTACCCGGAGCCGAAAGCCTGGAATTCCGCGATGTGCAAGGCGTGAGCGACCGTGTCGCGTATCTGATGTCCATCGGGAACAACACCGGAGATTTTCGCATCTACAAGACGGAAGACGGCGGCGCCCACTGGAAAATTCAGTTTGAGAACAAGACAGTGAACGCCTTCTATGACTGCTTCGCCTTCTGGACGCCGGAGCGCGGTGTCGCGCACAGCGATTCGGTCAACGGAGTATTTCCCGAAATTCGCACCACCAATGGCGCGACCTGGCACTCGATCGCCAGAAATATGCCGCCTGCTCTGTCAGGTGAAGCGTCGTTCTCCTCGAGCGGGACCTGCATCACTACGGAAGGATGGCAAAACGCCTGGATCGCCACCGGCGGCTCAAGCGTTGCACGAATCCTGGCGACTCGCGATGGCGGCGACACATGGGATGCGTACGATACTCCGCTTGTGAGCAACGCCAACGCCGGCGGCACCTCGGTGGCGTTCCGCGATCCCTGGCATGGCATTGTGGGTGGCGGCGACTTGACCTCGAACAGTTCTGCCCAGGCCGCAACCTCGGATAACGGCGGCCAGACATGGACGCTTACCAGCAAGCCTCCCATTCCAGGAGCGATCTTCTGTCTCGCCTATGCGAGCGGGCTCGAACGCCACGATCCTTGGAGCGAACGAGACCGCTTCGGCCATGAACACGATCGGACGGTCGTGATCACGACCGAAACTCAGCCAAACTTCACCTCCGGCGCAGCCGCTTGGACTCCCGATGAGGGACATACCTGGTTCAAACTGCCGCAAGTGAGCGGTTACTGGGCAGTCGGCTTTGCGAATCCGGAAGCCGGATGGTTCGTCGGCAACAATGGCCAGATTCTGAAGATCAGCTTCTAGTATCCGGAGCAATGTGCACCTCCCCAGCCTGTCGGCTATGCACGGCTGGGGAATCGTGCCGGCGAGCCGTGCTTTTTTCTCGCCACGAAGCCTTTCGAGCGGCATCCAATAGGCAGCGTGAGATGTGTGGGCGCTGTGATGTTGTAGACTTCAATCAGGTTCACTGATGATTTCATTTGTCAAGAACGGATGCCGAGGCGCCAAGTGGTACGTGTGCTCAGGCTGCTTCATTTTCGTTCTTGCGTTCTCAGTCTTTGGATGGGGTCTCCACTCGAAGCTTTCGCTATATGACATGAATCACGAGGCGCAGGTTGCGGTTCCTATTGCGAAGCTGCTTTCCGAGCAAGAGCGGCCGCCCAGCTTTCAGACACAGCACATTCGCGCTGAATCGAACCCCGTCGAATTGCACGTCGTTGCGTTTTATGTCGCCGCCGCCGCGATTCCACTGCCTACGGAAAAGTTTTGGCTGGAGCGCAGTGTCTCCTGGCCCAAGGCCGTAGCGTTTTCATTCGACGGCCCATCTCTGCTTCGCCCCCCTCCCTTCCGCTTCGCCTAGCCGGACGCATCTTCTCGCCTAGCTGCGAAGAGACGCGCGTACACCTCTCTCTCAAAGAGCCCGGGCTTCGGTCCGGTGCGTGACAGGTACTTTCCAGTGCGAATGTCCTCATTTTCTGTCTCGGGACGAGCGATAGCTCCGTCTTTGCTGCTCATTGCGATCATGTCTGGCTGCAGGGCGCATGATCCTGCCAATGCGAATGACACACCGGTGGCCGCATCTGTCAGCATTGTCCAGCGGGGGAATATCTCCCATGTACTTAGCCTCGCCGGACAATTTCAGCCTTACCAGTTGATCGATGTACACGCCAAGGTCTCTGGTTACGTGCGGCACATTTACGTCGATATCGGCGACCGCGTGCACGTCGGAGAGACGATCGCCGTGCTGGAAGTTCCGGAACTGAATGCGCAATATCGCGGCAGCCAGTCGCAGAGCCAGCGAAGCAAAGAGGAGATCTCTCTTGCACAACATGAGGTGAGCCGCGCCCAGGCCAGCCACCTGGCTCTGCAGGCAAATTTCGATCGCCTCGCGCAGGCGTCGAAAACGCAGCCTGGTCTCATCGCGGAGCAAGAACTGGACGATGCGCGCGCCAAAGCAGATGCCTCACTGGCGCAAGTGGACGCGGCCGAGTCCAGCCTCTCTGCTGCTCGTCAGCAATCCGATGTGGCGAAGGCCGATATGGAGCGAGTCGGTGCAATGCAGGCCTACACCACCGTTACAGCGCCCCTGAACGGCGTGATCGTCTGGAGATACGCTGACACGGGTGCGCTCATACAGGCGGGCACATCCTCGGATACCCAGAGCCTTCCGCTGGTGAAGCTCTCCCAAAGCGATCTGCTCCGTCTTCGTCTGCCCGTGCCGGAAGACGCGATTGGCTACATTCACGATGGCGACACGGTGCAGATCCGCATCGACGCGCTGCATCGCTCCATCACCGGCAAGATCGTCCGCTTCACCCGCAACGTCAGCCTCGATACGCGCACCATGGAGACGGAGGTCGACGTTCCTAACAAAGACCTCAGCATCGATCCCGGGATGTATGCCAACACCTACGTGCAGCTTGCGCACAAGGAGAATGTGCTCACTATTCCCCTGCTCGCCGTGCAGCGCAATGACTCGGGCAAAAATACAGTGCTCGTTGTAGACAGCCAAAATAAGGTGCACCAGCGGACTGTTGAGCTGGGCATTCAGGGTTCTCTGCTCGCCGAAGTAAAAAGCGGCCTTGAACAAGGCGACCGCGTCGTTCTTGGAAATGCAGCCCGCTACAAAGACGGCGAGACGATCACGCCGCGCGTGCAGCCGCAGCCAGCGAACGACGTCATGCATGAAGAAGGCGGCATGACCGATGCCGCAAATGACGGAGGCAACTAGCCGTGCCGAAGTTTGCCCTCCGCTATCCCTACTTCATCATCATGATCTCGCTCATCGTGCTGCTCGTCGGCGTGGTGAACATCATCTCAATGCCGGTCGATCTCTTTCCTTCCATCGACATTCCTGTCGTCGTCGTGGCCACCTTCTACTCCGGCATGCCGCCGCGGCAGATCGAAGCCGACATCACCGACACCTTCGAGCGCTTCTTCACTCTCGCCGCGAATGTCGATCACATCGAATCGCGCTCGCTCTCTGGCGTCTCGCTCATCAAGATCTACTTTCTCCCCGGCACCGACGCCAACTCTGCGGTCAGCAACATCTCCAGCCTCGCCATGGCCGACCTGCGCCGGTTGCCCTCGGGCACGCTGCCTCCCGTCGTGCTGGGCATGACGGCATCGAGTCAGCCCATCTGCCTGGTCACGCTCAAAGGCGAAGGACTCAACGAGACGCAGCTCAAGGATCTTGCACAGTTCGAGGTCCGCAACCAGATCGCGAATGTTCCCGGCGCCTCCGTGCCGCAACCCTACGGCGGCCGCTATCGGCAGATTCAGATCTACGTTGACCCGCTCAAGCTTGAAGCGCACAACATGAGCCTGATGGATGTGGTGGACAGCGTAAATCAGTCCAACCTCATCCTGCCCGCCGGCGACGTGCGCATCGGCACCAAGGACTACAACCTCTACGCCAACAGCCAGGTACCCAGCGCGGAGCAGATCAACTCACTGCCGCTCAAGTCCTCCGGCAACGCGTCCGTACTCGTCGCCGACATCGGCCACGCAGAAGACTCCGGCGCTCTCCAGACCAACATCGTTCGCATCGACGGTCAGCACTCCGTCTACGTACCCATCCTGAAACAGGCGGGCAAGAGCAACACCATCCAGATCGTCAACGGCATGCGCGCCGCCATCAAGCGTCTCGTGGACATCCCGCCCAGCCTCAAGACCGCGGTCGTCTTCGATCAGTCGGTCTTCGTCAAAGGCGCCATCAAGAACCTGCTGAAGGAAGCGCTGATCGGCCTCGTGCTCACCGGCGTCATGATCCTGCTCTTCCTCGGCAGTCCGCGCGCTGCGGGCGCATCGCTGCTGTCCATCCCGATGTCGATCCTGTTATGCCTTCTGGTGATGAACGCTACCGGCGGCACCATCAACACCATGCTGCTGGGCGGCATCGCGCTGGTGCTCTCACGACTCATTGACAACTCCGTCGTCGTGCTGGAGAACATCATCCGCTTCATGGAGGAGGGCGCACCGCCGGACAAGGCATCCGACGAAGGCGGTTCGGAGGTATCGCTCGCCGTGCTGGCCGCCACCGTCGCCACCTCGATCGTCTTTTTTCCCATCTTCCTGCTGAACGGCGTCAGCCGCTATCTCTTCACCGACCTCGCGTTGGGCGTCGTCATCTGCATCTTCGCGTCGTACTTCTTCTCCATGACGCTGGTGCCGCTCTTCTGCGCAAAGTTCATCAACATACATGAAGAGCACGGCGAAACTGAGAAAGGCGAGAAGAAGCACGGCTTCTTCCATCGCATCGTAGAGCAATTCAACATCTATTTCCAGCGCATGCTGGAACACTATGAAGTGCTGGTTTATCGCACCATGAAGCGACCCGGCCTCACCACCGCTGTGCTGCTCGGCGGCACCGCGCTTATTCTCGTCGTGCTAACGCCCTTCCTCGGACGCTCCTACTTTCCCCGCACCGACCCGGGCCAGTTCATCATCAATGTCAAAATGCCCAGCGGCACGCGCATCGAAACCAGCGACGCATACATCGCTCGCGTCGAGGATGAAATTCGCAAGGTCGTCTCTCCACACGATCTCGGCATGATCGTCTCCAACATCGGCATCACGCCCGATCTCTCCGCCATCTACACCACTAACTCATCGATGGACACCGCCTTCGTCCAGGTCAGCCTGAAGGAAGACCACGCCGAAGGCAGTTATCGGTACATCGATCGCGTGCGTCGGCGGCTCGCCTCCGAGATGCCGGAGATACAAACCTACTTCCAGGCAGGCGGTCTCGTCGACTCGGTAATCAACCAGGGGCTGCCGGCGCCCTTCGATATTCAGATCAGCGCCAACGACCAGCAGGCCGCCTTCGCCAAGGCTCAGGAGATCGCCCAACAGTTGCGCGGCCTCTCCAGCGTCGGCGATGTTTACATTCCGCAGGACCTGAAGTATCCCGGCCTCCAGCTCAACATCGATCGCGAACGCGCCTCCCTCGTCGGCCTCTCACCGAAAGACGTCGTCGACAACGTCATCACCGCGCTCACCTCCAACGGCGTCATCGCGCCCAGTTATTGGATCGACCCCAACACCGGCAACAACTACATGCTCACCGTGCAGTACTCCACTCACCAGATCGAGCATATGAATATGGAGGATTTCGAAAATATTCCGCTGCGCGGCAAGGGACAGAAGGACTACACGCCGCTGCGCTCGGTTGTCTTCACCAAACACATCGACACGCCAACCGAGGTCGATCACTACGCGTTGCGCCGCGTCATTGACATCTATGTGCAGCCTCGTTCGGCTGCCTTGAACTCCGTCAGCAGCCAGATAAACCACATCCTTAAAGACGTGCAGCGGCCACGCGGCATGCGCATCACAGTCCGGGGCGCGGTCGTAAGCATGACAGACTCCTTCACCCGCTTTGGCATTGGTTTGGTTCTCGCCATCGCTCTCATCTATCTCGTGCTTATGGCGCAATTCGCCTCATTCCTCGATCCGTTCATCATCCTTATGGCCATTCCACCTGGACTCGCTGGCGTCGTGCTCATCCTGCTCATGACCGGCTCCACGCTCAACATCATGTCGCTGATGGGCGTCATCATGATGACTGGCATCGTCGTCTCGAACTCGATTCTCATCGTCGAATTCGCGGGCATCCTTCATGCCCAGGGCAAAAGCCTGGTCGACGCAGTGGTGCAATCGTGCAGGATTCGTATGCGTCCCATCCTGATGACCTCGTTTGCCACCCTCCTCGGCATGATCCCGCTCGCGCTGGGGCTCGAAGCCGGCAGCGAACAATATGCGCCACTCGCGCGCGCGCTCATTGGCGGACTCGCCGTCTCGGTTGTTGTCACCATGTTCCTTGTGCCAGCGGTCTATCTGCTGATTCACGGACGGCGCGAAAGCCATGCCGCACCCGCCACAGCAGGGGAGGTATAGCACATGCGCGTCACTCATATCTTCTGCGGCATAGCTTTGTTGTCCTCTACGATGTCGCCCGGTTTCGGGCAAACAGATTCGCCGTCCTCCTCCAATCCGCCCGCGCCGTCGACAGTGGCAATGCCCGCTGCACTCGCCGGCGCCCGGACCACGCCTCACGCGCGCAGACGCAGAACGCATGGCGCTCGCCAACAATCCCCAAGTCAGCATTAGCCATCTGCTCGCGCTGGCGCAGCACCAGGTCGTGCGACAGGCTCGATCGGGAGAGCTCCCCACGCTCACAGGCAGCCTCACTGCGCAGGATGCCAATAACGCCAGCCGCCTCTCCTCAGGATCGCTTTCGGCATCGCGTCTCTTCACTCGGGCCGGCGGCGGCATCAATTTCTCACAACTCATCACCGACTTCGGACGCACTACCAATCTCGTCGCCTCCTCGAAGCTCGAGGAGAGAGCGCAACAGGCGAATGATCTCGCCACCCGCGAAGACGTCATTCTCATCACCGATCAGGCCTTCTACAACGCGCTCCAGGCGCAGGCGCTGCTTCAGGTCGCGAAGCAGACCGTCAACCTGCGGCAGACCACGCAAAGCCAGGTGAACCAGTTGACGCAGAACAAACTGCGCTCCACGCTTGACCTCACCTTCGCCAATGTCAATCTGTCACAAGCACAATTGCTGCAACTCGACGCGCAGAACAATGCGCAAGCCACAATGGCCGCTCTCGACGAGGTGCTCGGCCTGGATCACGCGGTGCAGTACTCTCTGGTGGACAACACAAAGAACAATCCACCGCCGCCGCCCGACGAACAGACCTTGCTCGACCTCGCGGTGAAGCAGCGTCCTGATCTGCAATCGCTCGATCTCACGCGCCAATCTCAAGAGAAGTTCAGCCGCGCCCAGCGCGACCAGATGCTTCCCACCTTCTCCGCCATCGGCACCGTCGGCGCATCTCCCATACGCTCCGATCAGTACTACGTTTCCAGTTGGGACGGGGCGATCGCCGCCAACCTGAATATCCCCATCTTCAACGGCTTTCTCTACTCGGCGCAGGCAAAGGAGGCGCAATTGCGCGCCCAGGCAACCGGGCAACAGACACGCCTGCTCAAAAACCGCATCGTGCGCGACGTTCAGACGGCATGGCTCGACGCGAACAATGCGTTCACTCGTCTCGGTGTAACGTCAGAGCTACTCATTCAGGCGAACGAAAGCCTCGCACTCGCCCAGACGCGCTACAAGCTTGGCCTTTCCTCCATCGTTGAGCTAAGTCAGGCCCAGCTTCAGCAAACGGAAGCCGAGATCTCAGATACCAACGCCCAATATCAGTACAGGCTTACGCTCGCCACGCTGAACTTCCAGACTGGGGAACAGCCATGACGCGCCACGTCGACTTGCAGTCAGCAAGACGCTGCCTTGAAGGAAGAGAGCCCTTATGTCGATGAGCGTTTCGCTCAACGGCAGACTCTCGATCGTGTCGATAGTTTTTGCGACCGATTTCTCTCCCGCCTCCATGAACGTAGGGCTCGATGCTGCGACGATTACAGAAGCTCCTTGTCCGGTTCCTAGCATTACAGGGGACTCTCTGCTTCGCGAGCAACGCGGCTAATGCCTCCCCGCACTCCATGGCCTGACCGGGGCGCGCGGCGAAACCGACGACAGCGGCAGTTGGCGTTGTGGGAGAAGACCAGCCGAATGGCGACCCTTCTCTCCGTTGGAGCGGCGTGCATGATGGCGCTCGTCGTCGAAATCTATCATGCTGACTCACTCCCGCCCGGAGGATCGATCCCTCGCTATACGCACACGCAGGCCTTCGTGGCAGCCTGCGCTGGTTTCTTGCCGGCCTTTCTTTTCTTACAGCGGCCTAACTCCGGATCCTGGATGCGAGCTTTTCGCTTAACCGCACCCTGGCTGATTCTTGTCCTTGATGTGGCAGTGACTCTCCTCGCGCATCTCCAGTGGTTCTGGTCACTTGGCATAGCCATCCCTCTTGGCGTCGTTGCCTATTGCTTCATGGTCCGAATTGCGCGCGAAGACGCGAGGACGAAAGGCAGTGGCAGATGACCATTCAATCAAGGTCATTTTGCGCAGTCTCATGAATTGCGCGTCGCGCGATTCAGCGCTGGAGTCGGAACTGTGCCGTGAGAGACGCCTCGGATGAACCACCGGCCCAGACGGTGAACTGGCCGGGCTCGACCGCCCACGTCCCTTCCGCGTTCCAGACAGCAAGCTGGGCCTGCGGGATGCTAAAAGTAACCGTCTTCGTTTCCTGAGGCTGGAGATGGATGCGGGAAAATCCGGCGAGAGAGCGGCCTGGGGTTTCGACGCTGCTGACATTCTCGCGAAAATAGAGCTGCGCTACCTCGTCTCCTTCACGCGCGCCAGTATTTGTTACGTCAACGTTTACCTGTACGGCTTTACCGCTGCCGGGCGCCGGCGGTTGCACGGCCAGGTGATCGTAACGGAAGCTGGCGTAGCTGAGGCCGAAGCCGAAGGGAAAGAGCGGCTTGCCATCGTCATCGACATACTTATGGATACGTGAGGGGTCGCTGTTATAGAAGTCGGGGAGTTGGCCAACGCTGCGCGGGAAGGTGATCGTAAGACGTCCTGCCGGGTTGTTGTCTCCAAAGAGCGTTTCAGCAATGGCCTGGCCACCGAACTCGCCCGGATACCAGGCTTCGAGGATGGCGGGGACGTGGCGCTTGGCCCAGCCAATGGTGAGCGGCCTGCCATTCTCAAGCACGAGGACGACGGGCTTGCCGGTGGCAACCACGGCTTCGAGAAGTTGCTCCTGATTGCCCGGTAAATCGAGGTTAGAGCGATCGAAGCCCTCGCCGGAGATGCCCTGCCATTCGCCGAGACCGAGGATGACAACTTCAGCCTGCTTCGCCACCCCGACGGCTCCGGAGATGTCCTGGCCCGGATCGAAGGTGACGGTGGCCTGAGGAACGATCGCGCGGATGCCGTCAAGCAGACTGATGCGCTTGCCATTCGATTCGCGTTCGTAGTCGCCATAGCGTGCCACATTCGCGTTGGGGCCGATGACCGCGATGCGATGGATCGACTTTGCGAGCGGCAGGAGATGACCGTCGTTCTTCAGCAGCGTCATGGATTCGCGCGCCGATTCGAGTGAAAGGGCGAGATGCGAGTGGTGAGCGGTGAACGCGCGAGTTGAGCGCCGGGTCGACGAAGGGATGGTCGAAAAGACCAAGTGCAAACTTGACGCGGAGCACCGAGCGAACGGCGCGATCGAGATCCGCCTGCGGCAGCGAGCCTTCGCGCACGCAGTCGACGAGCGCTTTCTGAAAGACATCGTGCGGGAAGTCGTAGAACTGCATGTCGACGCCGGAACGAATGGCGAGGCATGAAGCGTCCTTGAGGCGATGCAGCTACGTGATGGACCGTATAGAGGCGCTGGATGGCGCCAAGGTCGGAGAGAACGAAGCCCTGGAAGCCCCACTCCTGCCGCAGGATTGTCTTCAGCAGAAATGGGTCCGCGGTGACGGGGATGCCATCGATCTCGTGATAGGCAGCCATGGCGGCCATCGCGTGGCCTTCGCGAAAGGCGGGCTCGAAAGGTTTCAGCATAACGGTCCGCAGTTCGCGTTCCCCGATATGCACGGGCGAGGTGTTGGTACCGCCCTCGGGCGAACCGTGCCCGGCGAAGTGTTTGGGTTCAGCTACAACGGTATGGTCGGTGTCGAGGCTGTCGCCCTGCGCGCCGCGGACGTATGCAAGCCCCAACCGTCCGGTGAGGTAAGGATCTTCGCCGAAGTCCTCTTCGACGCGTCCCCAGCGGGGCTCGCGGGCCAAGTCAAGGACGGGTGCGAGGATCATGTCTACACCAGTGGCGCGCGCCTCCGCCGCGATCGCCGCGCCGGTCTGCTGCGCGATCCGCGGATTCCAAGTGGCCGCAAGATTTATGGGCGCCGGGAAGACGGTTCCGGTGTCAAAGCCATGCAGCCCTTCCTCAATGAAGAGGGCGGGAATGCCGAGGCGATTGTGCGCGATGACCCACTTCTGGATGGTGTTGGCCTGCTCCGGCGTGGGGTTGAGATCATGAATGCTACCCACCCCGAGATCGCCCCAGAGGCTATGCGCTTTCTCCGGCAGGAAGACGGCATCGAGTGCAGCGTGCGTGTCGTCCGTATGCTTGTCGACGATTTCGCGAGCACTGGAGTACATATCCAACTGCCGCGCCTTCTCCTCCAGAGTCATGCGGTGTATCAAATCGTCGATGCGAGCCTCGATCGGCGCTCCAGACTGTTTGTACGGAGGCGTTTGGTTCGCTTGCGCATGAACTGGGGCAGGATCAGCCGGGATGAAGAGGCATGCGGTGCAGCAGAAGAGCGAAAGCAAAATGGCGCGCTTCGCCGGTGGTTGCATCGTGCCATGACTGCGAAATTTGAGTTCGTCGTGCATGTTGTTGGGTCGCGTAATCGCTGAATATGCGAACGCTCTCACATTAGTCGATGGAAGAGCCGGTTACAACATGCGCCGCGGTTTTCCGCGGCCGCAGACAAGCGAAGAGACCTAGACCAACCGAAGAAAGAGATGCAGCACGCCTACAGGATCAGCGTGGTAACAGAGCTTGCTGGCAAGCTGACCTGCAGAGTTTTGCCTTGCAGGCCACAGCCCACCTCCTGCTCCGCACCGCGGTTGGTGAGAACGAGTACCCGGCTACCGTCGGGATTCTGCGCAGCAACGTGGTCGATCTCCGGCAGATCGCCGTGGGTGGCAAACACACGCGCGCCACGCTGCATGAACTTCGAGTAGTGGGCCAGCGCCCAATACATTCCGCTCCGTGTGAGCTGATGGGTCTGCGAGTTCTGTGTGAGCAAACCGCCGCAGGAGAACGGGCCGATGTTCGGTTTGCCGTGTTCATCCAGCACCAGATTCCAACTCACGATGCAGCGTGCCCAGTTGTTCAGAATGCCGGCGAAGGTACTGGACCACTTCGCCCAATCGGTTGCGTAATCGGGAGCATTGCAGTCCGAGCCGCCTTCGGTCCAATACGCATTCTTCAGCGGAAACATGTTGTGGACGCGCGTCATTTCGGCAGGCGAGCCGAAATAGCCGTGCCAGGCCACGCCATCGACGTATTTGGAGAGGTCCACATCCTCAAACTCATCCGCGACGCGGCCCCACAGGTTGTAGTTGTGATCGAGGATCCAGATTTTTGTGTCGAGCGAGTTCTTTTCGAGCGCCGGCCCGAGGAACTCCTTCACGAACTGGATTTCGTACTCCTGCCCCCACATGCACTGCGGCATGCGCCCACCCTGGTCTGTGTCGATCTCGTTCTGAATGGTGACGGCGCGAATGTGGACGCCATCCGCGGCATAGCCCTCAAGAAACTTCACGAAGTACTCCGCATAAGGACCGAAATACTGGCTTCGCATGGAACCGCCCAGCAACGAATTACCGGACTTCATCCACGCCGGCGGGCTCCAGGGCGAGGAAAAGTAGAATACCTCCGGGTTGACCTGCTGCGTCTCGCGGAGCACCGGCAGGATGTACTGGCGATCGTGCTCAAGGCTGAAGTGCTCGAGGTCCGGATCGGGCTGGGCGGTGTCGTCGTAGGTATAGGCATTGCGGGAGTAGTCACTGGAGCCGATGGTGGTCCGTGCGATCGACAGGCCGAGGCCGCCGGCGCCGAAGCATTCCCTGAGCAGCGCCCCACGTGCCGCCGCCGGCATCTGCCCGAGCAGGTAGCAGGACGCGTCCGTGAGGGCGGCCCCAAACCCCAGTAACTCCTGGTAACCCTGGTCCGGGTCGAGTTGGATAGCCGCAGAGCCGGGGGCCTCTGTGCGCCACACTGGGGCTTCCACCTGCTCGCAGCGAACCTTTTCCGAGGTGCGCCAGGCCTGAATCGGCCTCCCGGAGGGTGGGACGGGCGTCAGCCCCCATGCCGCGAAGGGTCCGAAAGACGTGGCAGAAGGGGTAGCAATCGCTACCAATTTCAGGAAAGTGCGCCGGCTGGTCATATCCATGTACTTTATCGATCACTCCAGGGAGGACTGTTTACTGATATGAAGACAAAGGATTGTCTTAGCATACGCAGCGAAGATTTCCCTTGACAATCATCTTCTTGAATTGTTTTCATCTGCAACGATCAACCTAGACCATCTTCGCCCGGCGCGTACGCAAACCGTTGTCTTGTCTCTGTGCGTCGGGAATGCCGGAAGGAAGCAATTCTCCTTCCCGCAGGTGATGCCGAAGCTGATCAACGGAACGGGTTGAGACGATCTGCGGTCCTTCCCTTCCGTCATCGGGGAGTCGTGAGCCTTATCGCCGGATGTGCGGCGGCGGCTCGATGAAGAAAAAGAAGATGCGCGAACCAGCAGAACGATGGGGTTCAGCGCAGCAGATGGTACTTCTCCAGGAGGCAATATGAAGCAGTGGATTCGCGCCAGCCTTGGCCTAGCCATATTGTGGCCAGCCCTTGCGGCCGTAGCACAAAACACAAACTCAGGTGAAATTCGAGGCGTCGTTACGGATTCATCCGGTGCAATCATCCCCGGAGCTACCGTAAAGGTCGACGACGTCGATAAGGGAATTTCGCACATCTACACGACAGACTCATCTGGCCTTTACGATACCGGCTCGATCGTTCCCGACCACTACCTGATCACCATCACCGCGCCTGGATTCCAGAGCTACGTTCGCGGCCCTATCACGTTGCAGGTGGCGACGGTCACCATTGACGCGGCGATGACGATCGGCGCGGCGCAGCAGCAAATCGTCGTCAAGACCGATGTTCCTCTGCTGCAGACGGAAAACGGTACGCAATCGACCACGTTCGAATCGCAGCAAATGCTGCAGCTTCCTCAGGTGGGTGCGGACTGGGAAAATTTCGTTGCCCTGCTCCCTGGCGCGTCGAGCAATAACTATCGCACGGGTCAGACAGCATCGATCAACGGCAACCTGCCCTACAGCACTGTGCTGGCGGATGGCGCGACCACCACGCTGCCCATGAGCTCGAACTCCGACGTGATGGTGCTGGAGACGGTAGGAGAACTCAAGATCGACGACTCGGCATTCTCAGCGCAGTACGGCATCGGCGGGGCCACTTTTAACCAGATCAGCAAGGGCGGCACCAACCAGTTCCATGGCGCCGGATATGAGTTCTTCCAGAACGACGCGTTGAATGCCGCAGACTATGCCTTCGGCGCAAAGAATACGGTCGGACTCGTCCGCTACAACAACTTCGGCTTCTCCGTTGGCGGCCCCATCATTAAGGATAAGGTCTTCTTCTACTTCAACTACGACAAGACCATCAATCCTGGGAGTGCCTCCACGGGCTTCGAGAATGTTCCAACACCCGCAATGCTGGGTGGCGACTTCACCGGCTTTCAAACCCTCTACGATCCAACAACGCAGACTGTAGACAGTACTGGAGCCGTTCATCGTAAGACCTTCGCGGACGAGTACGGCAACGGCAACAAGATCCCTGCAGGCATGATCTCCCCGGTTGCCGCCGCGATTTCGAAGTACTACCCCGCTCCGAACGTTGCGGGAGCAACCGGTTTCACGAACAACTTCTTTTACAACGTACCCAGCTCTAACCCATTCACGAAGTACTTCGGACGTCTGGATTGGCAGATCAATCAGAACAACCACTTCATCGCATCGGAGACGAGCAGCGATAACCCCGCCTTTTTTCAGAATCAAGGGATCTGCCCCATCAACTGCCAAAGCGGTGATGTCAGCAGAGACAACGCCCAGGTCTCCTGGGTTTCGACCCTCAGCCCACGCACCATCAACGAAGCACGCATGGGCTTCACCGACCAGCTGAACTTCTTCCAACCCGCCTCGCTCGGCGAGGGATTCCCGGCGAAGCTGGGTTGGAAGTTCGCCAAGGCCGATCTCTTCCCGGATGTAAACATCTCGGGTAATGGTGGCGGCATCTACGAGCTTTCTCCCCAATCGAACGCCGTCTACAAGGAGTTCGTCTTCGATCCTTCGGATGTCGTCACATTGATCCGCGGCAGGCATGTGCTGCACTTCGGTGGTGAGTTCCTGATCAGTCGCGCGGACTCAACTGCCTGGGGAAATGAGGTTGCCGGACAGATGAACTATACCGGGACCTACACATCCAGCGGTCCCGGAGACTCCACTACCGGCGAAGCCTATGCCGACTTCCTGCTGGGATATGCCAACGAATGGAATGCAAAAGTAGCACCCGAGTACGGTGGCCGCATCAAGAGCCCGCAGCTCTTCGCGCAGGACGATATCAAACTGCGTCCCAATCTCACCATCAACGTCGGTCTCCGGTGGCAGGGCTTGACCGGTTGGCATGAGGTGAAGGGCAACATGCTCTCCTTCGATCCGACGGTAGCCAATCCAGCCAATGGATCTCTCGGTGCTGTCTGGTACGGCACCACGAAGGCGAACGGGCGTGACAGCCTGCAGGCTCCGGCCTGGAACACCTGGCTGCCTCGTTTCGGCTTCTCCTACGGCCACGGACCCAAAACCGTGCTTCGCGGCGGTATCGGTCTTTACGGATACACCTGGAGCAACGATACCTACGGGCCCGGTTTGGGCAACGCGCTGCAAACCGCCGGCAACAGTAACGACACTACCAATGGTATTGATCCTGTTGTTCTTCTGGACTCCGATGGGAACACCAACTATCAGGGAGCTGGCGGGCTAAGCATCAATCAGACGTATATCAGGCCAGTCGGTCCAGCAGCGCTGAACGGGCAGAGCGTCTCTTACCAGGCGTACCACACACCTGTGCCGAAGATCCTCGAGTGGAACTTTGAGATACAACAGCAAGTAAGCACAAGCATGGTCTTCACCGCTTCCTATGTGGCGAGCCATGGCTATAATCTTCTCTTCCCAGCCGACATCAACGCAGTTCCGGAACAGTCGTTGTCAGCAAATGACAATGACAAGCGCCCCTATCCATTGTTCAAATCCATCAGCAGCGGCAACCAGGGTTCGGGCGGCACGAACAATGGCGTTTCCAACTACAACTCGCTGCAAACCACAGTCAGCGAACGCCTCTCCCGGGGACTGTCATTCAGTGCGAATTACGTCTGGTCTCACATGCTGACCAGCGTCGATTCCTCTGGGTGGGGCAGCAGTTCTGGAAATGACTTCTACCAGAGACCCTATGATGTGGCAGCCAATTACGGCGCATCGAACTTCGATGTTCGCAATGCTGTCAAGGGATACGCGCTCTATGACTTGCCTTTCGGCAAGGGCCGTCAGTTCCTGAATAACAACTGGCTCGTGGACGAGGCGATCGGGGGATGGCAGGTTTCGCCTACCATCGTATGGACCTCCGGTTTCCCGTACACCTTGACGACGAGCTCCAACAACTCCTTCGACCAAACTGGGAACGGACAGCAGTTCCCAAATCAGATCAGCAGCAGCCCGAATCCAAGCCACAAGACGTTGAACGAGTGGTATAACCCCGCTGCCTTTGAGCAGCCTACCGCCGGTACTTACGGTGATACGCGGAGGAATAGCCTGTATGGTCCGCAGTATCTCCTGGTGAACGCCGCGGTCGGCAAGACCTTCCACATTCCGTGGGAAAATATCGGACTGGAAATTCGCGCATCGGCAAATAACGTCCTCAACCATCCCAGCTTTGCTGCTCCGAACGCTTCCATCGGAGACCCCAACGCCGGGATCATCAACAGTCTTACGGTCGACGGCCGCACCATGCAGCTCTACGGGCGTGTCTCCTTCTAACCTCAACCTGCTTCAAAAAGAAGAGAACGGCGATTGCCGTTCTTCTTTTTTTCGCGCCTCGATCGCACCACTTTATGATTGAGTGAGTCATGACCTGCCGAGTTGCCCTCTGTGCCCTGCTGCTCCTGCCATTCACCGCAATCTCTTCCGTGGGCCAGACTGCCGCGTCGAAGAAGCAGCAGGCCCAGCAGCACATCCGGGCGTCGCAGCAGTATCTGCAGCAGCAGCGGCCGGACCTCGCGATCCCCGAGCTACAGAAGGCAGTCACTCTAGAACCGACAAACGTGGACGCTCGCGGGAATCTGGGCGTGCTGCTGTACTTTCACGGAGACTATGCCGACGCGATTCCTGAGCTGCGCGTGGCGGTGAAGCTGAAGCCAGAACTATGGAAGCTCCAGGGACTGCTGGGACTGGCAGAGGAACGTACGGGAGATGAACAGGCGAGCCGTGCCGACCTGGAATCGGCATTCCCCCACCTGACAGAACAGAAGTTCAAGGTAGAAGTCGCAAATGCCCTCATTGAGAACTACAACTCCACGGGAGATATGGAGAAGGCCGCTGGGGTTGTGTCCGCGCAACTCGCGGACCAGCCCACGGATCCAGCGCTTCTCTACTCCGCGTACCGGCTCTACGCGCAACTTGCGGACAAGGCTATGGTGACCATGGCACTGGTCGCTCCGGACGGCGCCATGATGCATGAGATGAT
Source organism: uncultured Acidobacteriaceae bacterium (assembly GCA_963815025.1). Classification (GTDB taxonomy): domain Bacteria; phylum Acidobacteriota; class Terriglobia; order Terriglobales; family Acidobacteriaceae; genus KBS-83. Next base: position 2,716,677 of record CAWFFD010000004.1, read on the forward strand.
GGCCCGCGAGTTGGGGCGGCATGGCGACGAGGCGCAGGCTATCGTGAACTATCGCGAGGCCTTGAAGATCGATCCACACCTTGCGGGGGCGCACTTCGAGCTCGGTGAGCTGCTCTACAACTCTTCCAATGAGCAGTTGAAGGGCAGGCGGAGGCAGAATTCCAGTTGGCGATGGCTGACAATCCTGCGGATGAAAAGGCGCACCTCGCTATGGGGAGCTGTGGCGGCGAAGCGAGGAGATACGAAGGCCGCATTCAGCGAATACTCGACGCGCGGTGCAACTGCAGCCCAACGATCCAGATGCGCTGGTTGAATTGGGCAAGGTTCTCATGAGCATGAACGAGAACGACAAGGCGCAACAGGCATTCGAGCAGGCGGTAAAAGCGGACCCTACGAACACGGTGGCGCGGTATAGGCTGAGCATGCTTTACCGCCGCCAGGGCAACACACCCGAAGCGGATCAGCAGATGACCGAGTACAAGAAGTACAAGGAGATGCAGAGCAAGCTCGAGAAAATCTTTCACGACATGCGTGTGGGCTCGCTCCAGAAGAATGCGGATGATGCGGACGAGCAGCGCTGATCACGGGTGCCGCCCGGGCGGTTTCTGCGGATGGGTGCTCGCCCTGCTCATTTGTCTGAGTGCACCGCGTCGTGACCTTGGGCCAATCGGCTGGAGTCACGAAAGAATCTGCTTCCGCCAAAGCTGTCGCGCCTCCGTCGAGCGCCCCGACGCAACTGGTAGACATCACGGCGAGCACCGGCATTCACTTCAGCCATATGTCGACGCCGGATGCTCGTTACATCGTCGAATCGATGAGCGGCGGCGTTGCGCTGATCGACTACGACCAGGACGGCTATCCGGATATCTACTTCACCAACGCTGCGAGCGTGGAGATGGGGCTGGCTGGAAAAAAGGCGAAGGGCGCGCTCTATCACAACAATCACGACGGCACCTTCACAGACGTCACCGACAAGGCCGGCGTCGGATATCCGTGCTGGGCAATGGGCGCTGCGGTCGGCGACTACAACAACGACGGACGCCCGGATCTGCTGGTGACGTGCTTCGGTGGGGTCGTTCTCTATCGAAACAATGGCGACGGCACGTTCACCGATGTCACCAAACAAACCGGCTTGAGCGGAGACAACGGCTGGGCGACCGGCGCTTCCTTTGGAGATTACGACGGCGATGGATGGCCGGATCTGTTTGTCGCACACTACGTCGATTTTCATCTGAACGATCTGCCGACCTTTGGATCGAAGAAGACCTGCCAGTATCACGACGTGGCTGTGCAATGCGGGCCGCGTGGATTGAAAGGCACGAGCGATAACCTCTATCACAACCGCGGCGACGGCACCTTCGAAGATGTCTCCAAACAGGCGGGCGTGGACGATCCGCATGGCTTCTTCGGATTGACCGCAGTATGGGCGCATTTGAATGGAGATGGGCCGCCCAATCTATTTGTAGCGAACGATGGCGAGCCTAACTTTCTCTACGTGAACGATGGACACGGACACTTCTCCGATGTCGCCTACCCGTCCGGCGTAGCCGTCAACCAGGATGGCACGGAACAGGCCAACATGGGCGTGGCGCTGGGCGACTACATGCACACCGGCCGTTTCTCCATTGCGATTTCGCACTTCAGCGAGGAGTACGCGACGCTCTATCGCAACGACGGCGGCATGAACTTCACGGATGTGTCGTATCCATCCGGCATCGCCCGCAGCACCACGCCGTATGTTGGCTGGGGCGATGCATTCATCGACCTCAATAACAGCGGCTGGCTCGATTTCATCCTTGTGAACGGACACGTGTACCCGCAGGTAGGCGCCTCTGGAATCGGCACAGCCTATCGCGAGCCCAAGCTGGTGTATGCCAATCAGCACGATGGCACGTTTCGCGATGTCAGCAAGCTCAGTGGCCCGGCGGTGCAGATGCCGCAGGTGAGCCGAGGACTCGCGGTAGGTGATTTATTCAACGATGGGCATCTTGAGATCGTCATCGAAAATCTCGAAGGCAGCCCGATGATTCTGCGCGCAGATGCGGATGCGCGGAACCACTGGATCAGCCTTGAGCTGCGGGGTACGAAGGGAAACCTGCTGCCTCTCAACGCTCGCGTGAAGGTGACGGCGGCAGACCTGGTTCAAGAGGACGAAGTGCGCAGCGGCGGCAGCTACCTATCCCAGAATGACCTGCGGCTGCATTTTGGCCTGGGCAGCCATCCGCGCGCAGACAAGGTGGAAGTGACCTGGCCCTCCGGTGCCAAGGAAGATGCTCACCAATCTGGCTGCCGATCGCTTCTACGTTGTGCAGGAAGGCAAGGGCGTCGTATCGACGCAGCCGGCAGCTGCGTCTCCCGCGCTCGCGCATTGAGTATCTGCCAGACACGCCTCGCCTGGAATCAGGAAAGCGACTCCAGATAATTTCCCCAGCCTACGACCGCAGTCGAACCAATGAGCAGGCACAGACCTAGAGTCATGAGCAGCTTCGTCTTTCGACTCGTCTCCCGCCACTCATGCAGAAACAGGCCCCATAGCGTTGCGAAGATGATGATGCTCGCCATGTGCAGGGTCCAGCTTGAAAAGTCGTACTTGCCCATCTTGGTCTGCCCCATGGAGTAGAAGAAGAACTGGAAATACCAGAGAATCCCAGCGAGCGAAGCCAGCGCGTAGTTGCTGAACAGTACGACCGGAGCCAGCCGCTCGTTTGCATCCGCAGATGCGTCGGCAATTCTCTCTGACGGTGATGCTGCTTCCGGATTGATTCCGGGCGCTCCGACAAACTGCGCAGCAGAGCGATTGCGCACGATAAGAATGACGGACCAGAGAAGGTTCGTGGCGAAGCCACCGATCAACACCACGATCAAGACCGGCAGGTTCTGCCAGAGATCCGAACGGCCGTGGGTAACAAGCTGTTGTCGCGTGATCTGTGCGATCCCCTTGCCCGCGCTCAGTCCATAGGCAAAGCATGAGCTCATGATGCCCGCGAAGATTGCCACCGCAAGCCCCTTGCCAAAGGAGTAGTCTCGCTCGCCAATCGCCGCTCTTTCCTCCGCAGGATACCTCTTTCTCTTTCCAGTAGCCTGCCAGCCCGTTCACGGCGATGGCAACGACACAGATGGCAACGCCGAGGAGGATGACGCGCCCGCCCGTCTGGTGCATGATGCCGTGGATCTGTCCGTTGAAGATGGGCGGCATCAGGGTGCCAAATGCCGTGCAGAACCCCAGTGCGATCGCGTATCCCAGCGCGATGCCGAGATAGCGCACGGCAAGGCCAAAGGTAAGACCGCCAACGCCCCACATGGCGCCCCAGAACACCGTATGCCATAGAGTCGTGGTGGGGGTGCCGCGAAGAATGGCGAAAACATCCGGCACGAAGATGGAGCCGATGACCCAGGGCGCGACGATCCACGCGGCGAATCCCTGAATGATCCAGTAGATTTCAAACGACCAGCGCTTGATCGGCCGGAATGGAATGAAGTTGCTGGCGGATGCCAGGCCGCCGATCCAGTGATAGATGACCCCAAGCAGGGGATTTACACCCAAGCCATGCCTCCGGCGTTCAAGATGGTCCAAGCCATCTTACGTGTGCCGCATCCGTGTGCCTTGATCCAATTTGATATTTCGGCTGGAAAGACGTTTGCGGCGGGCTATACACTCACACTTGCGACGTCAGCATCACCATCCAGCGAGGAGCATGCAGGTGCGAGATACCGTCAATCTGGAAGCCGCGTCGACTCTTCTGGATCGCTTGACGATTGAGATTCCTTCGTGGGGATTCGCGAATACGGGCACACGATTTGGCAAATTTCTACAGGCGGGAGCGGCCACCACGCTGGAAGAAAAGTTCGCCGACGCGGCCCAGGTTCTCGCACTGACCGGCATCACACCGTCGCTTGCCCTGCACGTGCTGTGGGACCTTCCTCGAGGACTGGATGATGTGGCCGAGGTGAAACGCCTGGTAGAGAAGTATGGAGTGCAGGCTGGGTCGATCAATCCCAACCTTTTTCAAGACCAGGAATACAAATTCGGATCGCTCTGCAGTCCAGATGACGAGGTCCGTCGCCGGTCCATCGAGCATGTGCTCCATTCGATTGCAATCGCGCGCGCGCTCGGGTGCCGGGACATCTCTCTCTGGCTCGCAGATGGGTCCAACTATCCCGGAGCACAGAGCATTCGCGATCGCATCGCGTGGCTGGAAGAAGCTCTGGCAGAAATACACGCGGCGCTGGCAGACGACCAGCGATTGCTGATCGAGTACAAGCCATTCGAGCCTGCTTTTTATCACACGGATATTGCCGACTGGGGGATGGCGTCTCACCTGGCTCGGAACGCCGGACCGAAGGCGCGCGTGCTGGTGGATACAGGCCACCACTATCCAGTCGCAGAACATCGAACAGATCGTCGCGTGGCTGCTGCACCTCGACCTGCTTGGCGGCTTCCACTTCAATGATCGTCGCTATGCGGACGACGATCTGACGCTGGGATCGATCGATCCGTATCAGGTATTTCGTATCTTTCACGAGATCCTTGCTGACCCGCGGGATGAATTCGCGAATATCGCATTCATGCTGGACCAGAGTCACAACATCAAAGGCAAGATGGAAGCAACGGTGCAAAGCGTCGTGGCGGCGCAGGAGTTGTTTGCCAAGGCATGCGTGGTGGATCGCGCACATCTTGCCGAATTGCAAACCGCCACAAAGACGGTGGAAGCTGAGGAGTGCCTGCGCAGCGCATTCTGGACAGATGTACGGCCGGCGGTGGAAGAGTGGCGCAAACGCCGCGGTGTGCCGGGCAATCCACTGCACGCCCTGGCGGAAAGCGGCTACGTCGCCCGGATTGAGCGTGAACGCGCATCGCGCAACGCACTGCTGCAGTCGAGCTACGCCTAATACTCCATGGAGATGATCAGGAATTATGCCGATAACGCTCATTGCATAGCGCGACTGAGTTACAGTATCTGGAGGACCGCTGGGATACCAAACTGGCGGCGGACAATGGATGAGCCCGAGCTGCTGCGGTACCGTTCGAACCTGCTTGGCTCAGACCTCCGCATTACGAATTTTGGCGGTGGCAACACCAGCTCCAAGGTCGTGATGAAGGACCCGCTTACCGGCAAGGAGGTCTCCGTTCTGTGGGTGAAGGGCAGCGGCGGTGATCTCGGCAGTATCAAGCGCGCGGGCTTTGCTACGCTCTACATGGAAAAATTCCTGGCGCTTGAACAGCTCTATCGTGGTGCAGACCGCGAAGACGAAATGGTCGAGTACTATCCGCTCTGCACCTTCGGCATCAATCCCGTTGCGGCATCGATCGATACTCCACTGCACGGTTTCCTTCCCTATCCACATGTCGATCATCTGCATCCTGATTGCGCCATCGCTGTGGCCGCTGCGGCAAACGGACGCGAAAAGATGGAAGAGTTCAACCGTAGCTATGGTCATAAGCTGATCTGGGTGCCATGGCAAAGGCCGGGGTTCGAGCTTGCCATGATGATGAAGCAAGCGGTTGAGCAGGAATCCGGATGCGATGGAATCCTGCTGGGCGGTCACGGCCTCTTCACCTGGGGTGATACCCAGCGCGAGTGCTATCTGAATACGCTGCGTGTCATTGACCAGATGACCGACTTCATCGAAACACATTTGAAAGCAAAAGGTCAGAGCATTTTCGGTGGAGGCCGTTTCGCTCCGCTCCCCAACCGTAAAGAGATTGCGCTTGAGATACTGCCCTTTCTTCGCGGGCGCGTAAGCGAGCAAAGGCGGCTGATTGCGAGCTATTCGGATCTTCCCGACGTGCTGGAGTTTGTGAACTCGCACGACGCGGAGACGCTCGCGTACATGGGCACCAGTTGCCCGGATCACTTTATCCGCACGAAAATTCGCCCGATGCACGTGCCGTGGGATCCGGCGAGCGGCATACCTGCCCTGAAGGACGCAATCACCGCGCGGCTTGCGATTTACCGCGCGGAGTACGCGGAATACTATCGCAGGCACGCTGAGTCAACGTCTCCTGCGATGCGCGACCCAAATCCCGCCGTCGTGCTGATCCCCGGCCTCGGCATGGTCACCTTCGGCAAGAGCAAGACGGAATCGAGGATCATTGGAGAGTTTTACGTCAATGCGATTCACGTAATGAAAGGTGCGGCGGCCCTGGCCGAAGGGCCGAAGCCCGCGCGCTTTCCTCAGTGCGGCTCCGACGCGCTTGTGGATGCCTTTCAGACCTACAGCAATTACGTTTCTCTTCCACCCTCTGAGGCATACAGGATCGAATACTGGGCGCTGGAAGATGCAAAGATCCGTCGCCAGCCTGCAGAGAAGGAGCTGAGCCGGCAGATCGCTCTCGTAGTTGGCGGCGGCAGTGGCATTGGCCGCGAGGTGGCGTTATTGGCCGCAGAGCGCGGCGCGCACGTGATAATCGCCGATCGGGATATCGAAAGCGCGACGCGCGCCACGGAAGAGGTGCGGGCAATCTCGGGGAAAGAGGCAGCGACCGTTTCCGCTGTCGATATCCGCAGTCGCAGTTCCATACGCGAGATGATCCATAGCACATTCTGCATTCGGAGGCCTGGATATCCTCGTCAATACCGCTGCGCTCTTCCCTTCTTCGCCGACGGGTACGATCTCGGATGAGCAGTGGGCGCTGACGCTTGAAGTCAACGTCACGGCAAATTTCCTGCTGATCGGGGAGATGAGCCGGATGCTTCAGGAGCAGGGATTGCAAGCGAGCGTCGTGCTGACAAGTTCGGCGAATGCCGTCGTTCCGAAGAGAGGCAGTGAGGCCTACGACGTCAGTAAGGCGGCGCTGAGCCACCTGATTCGTGAGCTAGCAGTCTCGCATGCGCCGCTGGTACGGATCAACGGCATCAGCCCCGCAACAGTCGTCAAGGGATCGACGATGTTCCCGCGCGATCGCGTCGCTGCATCACTGAAGAAGTACAACATCCCGTTTGACCCGGAGATGACCGACGACGACCTGCGCAGCCTTCTTGCCACCTTCTACGCGGGGCGCACGCTGACCCATGTGCCGATTGATCCGCGGATGTGCGCGGAGGCAATCCTCTTCCTTGCCGGTCCCAAAGCACCCTGCACGACGGGGCATCTGATTCCCGTGGATGGCGGCCTGATGGACGCCTTTTTGCGCTGAAGACTCAATGCTTTCCGCGCGCTTGAGCCAGCCACCGAACCTCGTCGCCATCGACCTCGGCGCAGAAAGTTGCCGAGTGTCTCTGCTGCAATGGAATGGCGATCTGCCGCAGATCGATCTCATCTATCGTTCAGCAATGGTCCAGTCGCGCGCGGTCATTCGCTCCACTGGAACTTCATGATCTTCTCAAGAACGTACGAATCGGTTTGGGCTCTGCGCAGAGAGGACAAGCGCCCCATTGCTTCGATCGGAGTCGACGGCTGGGCTGTCGATTATGTGCGGCTCAACCGCGATGGTATTCCGATCGGCGAGCCTTTCTGCTATCGCGACGAGCGGACCTTGGCTAGCGAGGCCGAAATCAAGGAAACCTGTCCGGCAGATTTCTCTATGGCCAGACCGGCGTGCAGCCACTTCGCATCAACACTCTGTATCAACTCATCGCAGACCGACATGCCGGCGTTCCGCCGCACTATCGTTGGGTAAATTTGCCGGAGTATCTGCTGTCGCAGTTGGGCGGACGGCTTGGTTGCGGAACATTCCAACGCGGCTCACACAGGCTTGCTCGATCTGCGGAGCAACGCATGGAACAAGGAGGTATTCGAATGTGCCGGACTGGATTTGCAATGCCGCGCCCGAGCTTGTCCGACGGGCAGCTGACATCGGTGAGCGTCAGTGAAGAGTTGCGGAGGCTTGGGTCCCTTCACTGGGACGCGGCTGATTGCGCCGGCGTGCCACGATACGGCGTCCGCAGTAGCAGGCATCCCGGCTGTGGAAGACCACTGGGCCTATATCAGTTCCGGGAACCTGGTCGCTGCCTGGCTCGCTGCTCGATCAACCTGTCGCCTCGGATGAGGCGCGCAGTGCAGGCTTCACCAATCTGCGCGCCGCAGGCGATCAATATTGTTTTCACAAGAATGTGAATGGCATGTGGCTCCTCAAACAAGTGCAGATGCAGCTCTGCCCGGATGGAAGTGCGTGGAGATGCGCGGAACTAATCGCAGCGGCAGAGAAAGTTCCATCTTCACCCGGCCAGCTGAACGTGGATCATCCCGCGATTGTTGTTGCCGGGAGACCTAGCGTCGTTGATCAATGGGCAGCTTCGTGCGCAGGGCATGGCAGCCATCCCAGAGGACGCGGCGTCACTTCCTGCTTTTGCGAGTCTCATCTTCCGCAGCTTGGCGCATCGTTATGGAGAAGTCCTGCATGATGTGGTCCGGCTCACCGGGCGGCGCCTTGAACGGATCTACGTTGTCGGCGGCGGAAGTCTTAACCCGCTTCTGAATCGGCTGACAGCTAATGCAACCGGATTGCCGCTTTCCTGCGGGGTCGTTGAAAGCTCTACCATCGGGAACTTTGCTGTGCAGCTTGCGGCGCTTGAGGGCGCACAAAATGCTCGCGATCGAATTCGCCATTGGGCGAAGTGTGCTTGCATCTTCTGCCGAGTGTTGAACAACTTCTCCTGCCGCAATCGCTAGCGAGACGGAACCGTCTTCTTCTGACTTAGCGCATTCAGCGCAAGGTTGAGTTCGAGCACATTCACCCGAGGCTCGCCAAGTACGCCAAACTGGCGTTGCGTGATATGCGCCGCTACAAGTCTGCGCAGCACATCTTCCGGAATTCCGGTGGAACCGGATACGCGGCCCACCTGGTAGTACGCCGCAGCCGGTGAGATATCGGGATCAAGTCCGGATCCGGAAGCAGTTACCAGGTCCACCGGCACCGGTTGTGCTGTTGTCTCAGTACTCACGCTTTGCGCAACGCGCTGCACCAAAGCCTTGCTGGTAGGTCCAAGATTCGAACCCGACGATGCGGTTGCGTCGTATCCATTCCCTGCATTCGAAGGCCGCGAGTGAAAGTACTCGGGTCCGGTAAAGGACTGGCCAATAAGTCGAGAGCCGATCAACACACCATTCGTTTGTATTAATTCCCCCGAGGTCTGCGCGGGAAAGGCTAGACGTGCAATTCCCATGATCGCGAGCGGGTATGCAATGCCAAGAAGCACAGCCGTAATCAAGGTGTAAAGGCAGGCGGTGATGATATGTCGTTTCATCGAGAGCACTCCTCTATGCAAGTCCGACCGTGGTGATGACCATATCGATGATCTTGATGCCGATAAATGGGACAACTATGCCGCCCACACCGTAGATCAGCAGATTGCGCTGCAGCATGGCTGCAGCAGAGGACGGACGATACTTCACCCCGCGCAGTGCGAGCGGAATCAGCAAGACAATGATGAGTGCATTGAAGATGATGGCGGAAAGCACCGCCGACTGCGGCGTGCGCAGGTGCATAATGTTCAGCGCATTCAGCACAGGAAAGGCGCCGGCGAACATGGCTGGAATGATAGCGAAGTATTTGGCGACGTCGTTAGCAATCGAAAAGGTGGTCAGGGCGCCGCGAGTCATCAGCAACTGCTTACCGATCGCCACGATCTCGATCAGCTTGGTTGGATTGGAATCGAGATCGACCATGTTGCCGGCTTCTTTGGCGGCCTGCGTACCGCTATTCATGGCGACGCCGACATCTGCCTGAGCGAGTGCAGGCGCGTCATTCGTGCCATCGCCGGTCATGGCGACCAGCTTGCCTTCCGCCTGCTCGCGGCGAATCAAATCCATCTTGTCCTTCGGCTTTGCCTCTGCAAGGAAGTCGTCGACGCCGGCCTCGCGCGCAATCGCGGCGGCCGTTAATGGGTTGTCGCCCGTGATCATGACAGTACGAATGCCCATGGCGCGCAACTGCTGGAAGCGCTCACGCATGCCGCCCTTGACGATATCTTTCAGGTGAATAACGCCGAGTGCGCGGCCATTCTCCGCGACCACCAGCGGAGTGCCACCGCCACGCGCAATTCCTTCCACGACAGCTTGCACTTCAGCAGGCATACTGCCGCCGAGCTCCCGCACATAGCGCGCGATCGCGTCTGCCGCGCCCTTGCGAATGCTGCGGCCTTCGATATCGATACCGGACATGCGGGTGGTGGCACTGAATGGAACGAATACCGCGTTGAGCTGCGCGAGCTCCCTGCCCCGCAGTCCGTAGCGCTCCTTCGCCAGGACAACGATCGAGCGTCCTTCCGGAGTCTCGTCCGGCAGCGAGGAGAGCTGCGCCGCATCGGCAAGTCTTTCGCTCGAGACTCCAGGAGCCGGAATAAACTCAGACGCCTGACGATTTCCGATGGTGATGGTTCCGGTCTTGTCCAGAAGGAGCGTGTTCACGTCTCCTGCCGCCTCCACTGCGCGGCCGCTCGTGGCCAGCACATTGTGCTGCACCAATCGATCCATGCCTGCGATGCCGATCGCAGAAAGCAGACCACCGATAGTCGTCGGAATCAGACAGACCAGAAGTGACACCAGCACAAACACCGTCTGCGGCGCCTTGGAGTAGATGGCGAATGGCTGCAGCGTGACCACGGCGAGCAGAAAGATGATCGTGAGACCAGCCAGCAGAATGTTCAGCGCAATTTCATTCGGCGTCTTGTGCCGCTCCGCCCCCTCGACGAGCGCGATCATGCGATCGAGAAAGGTTTCGCCCGGATTCGACGTGATGCGGACGGTGATCTCATCGCTCAGCACACGCGTGCCGCCGGTCACAGCAGAACGATCCCCGCCAGCTTCGCGTATGACGGGCGCAGATTCGCCGGTGATAGCGGATTCGTCTACAGAGGCGACGCCGTCGATCACCTCACCGTCGCCCGGAATCATCTGGCCGGCAGATACACGAACCAGGTCCTGAGCGCGCAGGTTGGAGCTGGGCACTTCCTCAATTACCCCGGACCGGATACGGTAAGCCGTCGTCTCCGATTTAGCCTGGCGCAAGGCGTCTGCCTGTGCTTTGCCTCGACCCTCCGCCATGGCCTCCGCGAAGTTCGCGAAGAGCACCGTAAACCAGAGCCAAAGCGTGATTTGCAAATCAAACTTCGGGTTTCCATGTCGATGAATGGTGTCCAGGATCAATAGCGTCGTAGTGAGGACGCTTCCCACCTCGACCACAAACATGACCGGGTTGCGCATCATCGCGACGGGATTCAACTTGCGCAAAGCATCCACTGCGGCGCGGCGCGCGATGGCTGCGTTCATGACGGAGCGGCGTGACTTTCCAGATCTGACGAAGTTATCCATGTATGGGCTCGAAGCGTTAGAAGGTCCGGCCAGCCTGCATCAACAGGTGTTCAAGAACGGGCCCGAGGCTGAGTGCGGGAACGAAGGTGAGCGCGCCAACAATAACGATCACGCTGGTGAGAAGCACGGTAAAGAGTGGCGTAGTGACGGGAAAGGTGCCGGCGGAGACCGGAACACGCCGCTTGCTGGCCAGATTGCCGGCAACGGCAAGCATGGGCACGATCATCAAAAAACGCCCGCAGAACATCGCAATGCCCAGCGTGACGTTGTACCAGGTATTCGCAGTCAAGCCGGCAAACGCCGATCCGTTGTTCCCGGTTGCCGATGCGTATGCATACAGGATCTCCGAGAGTCCGTGCGGCCCCTGATTGGTCAGCGCCGACAGGCCAAAGCTCGGCGCGAGAACCGAGATGGCGGTGAAGCTCAAAATGATGAGCGGAAAAATCAACAGGTAAAGCATGGAAAGCTGCACATCGTAGGCTTCGATCTTCTTCCCTAGATATTCCGGTGTGCGGCCAACCATGAGGCCGGCGATGAAGACTGAGACGATGACGAAGATCAACATGCCGTAGAGCCCAGCTCCTACGCCGCCGAAGACGATTTCGCCCAGCAGGATGTTGACCATGGGCACCATGCCGCCCAACGGAGTAAATGAATCATGCACAGAGTTGACGGCGCCGCAACTCGCGTCCGTGGTCGCAGTGGCAAAGAGCGCGGAGTTCGCAATACCGAAGCGAACCTCCTTACCCTCCATATTTCCGCCAGACTGATTCACAGAAACGCGCTGATCGACTCCGTGAAGCAACGGGCTCGGCTGCGATTCGGCCCAATAACAGGTGAAGACGCCTGCGAACCATAGCACCGCCATGGCGCCAAAGACTGCCCAGCCATGGCGTGGCGATCCGGTCAGCTGGCCAAGGGTCACAGTCAGAGCCGCAGGGATGAGGAAGATTGCGAACATCTCCACCAGGTTGCTGAATGGAGTTGGATTCTCGAACGGGTGGGCGCTGTTCGCATTAAAGAAGCCGCCTCCGTTGGTGCCGAGCATCTTGATGGCTTCCTGCGAGGCCACCGGCCCCTGCGCGATCGTCTGGGTGCGGACAATCGTGGTCGTCGCTTTACCATCCTGCCCTGTTGCGGTCTGTGTTTGCGGTTCGAGGATTTGTGCCGTGTCGTAAGGCCGCAGATTCTGAATCACTCCCTGGGAAACCAGCACCAGCGCCATCACACATGAGATCGGCACGAGAACCCACAAAGTCGCGCGTGTGAGATCGACCCAGAAGTTGCCCAGCGTCTTCATTTCGCGTCGAGCGATGCCGCGAATGAAGGCCACCGCCAGCGCTATCCCCGTCGCTGCGGACCAGAAGTTGTGCGTCGCCAGGCCGAGCATCTGCGTCAGATAGCTCATCGTCGACTCGCCGGCGTAGGATTGCCAATTCGTGTTGGTCGTGAAGGAGATCGCTGTATTCCATGCCAGCGCAGGAGACACATTCGCCAGGTGTTGGGGATTCCATGGCAGCATGTGCTGTGTCCTCTCCAGCACGTAGGTCAACAGCGCCGTCGCGAGACTGAATATAAGCATGGCCGCGCCATACTCAGTCCAACGCATCTCCTCTTCGCGGTGAACGCCGGTCAGGCGATAAAGAAGCTTCTCAACCGGCAGAAGGACCGGATCGAGCAGCGTCTTTCGCCCTTCAAACACGCGAGCCATGTATCTGCCCAACGGTCTCGCGGTCAGAAGGATGAGCAGGAAAAATATTGCGATTTGCAGCCAGCCGTTGATGGTCATCTAGAACTTCTCCGGCCGCAGCATCGCGTACACCAGATAGACGAGCAGAGCTGCAGATATGACAAGTAAGATCGTGCTTTCACTCATACACGGTCCTTCCTCAGGGCGCGGCACCCGTGGATATAGGCGAGTGCCACCGCAAAGCAGAGCACGGTGCCCAGCAGCCCGAACAAATCTGACACGAACATTGTCCTGACCCTCTCCAAACACGGGGAATCTTCGCCCGTGTGTCGTAGCTTTAGTAGAAGGCTGACGAGAGTAGGAAGTCCGTCTTTAAGGCGTTAAGAAGTTGTAATGTCAGTGGAATCGATCGCGTTCGGATCCGGATCGAATCGATAACCGACCCAGGGCTCATTCAGGATGTAACGAGGCTCTGCGGTCGCTTCCACTTTCTTGCGTAGTTGCGCTACCAGCACGCGGAGATACTCCGGCTGGTCTTGGCCGGCCGCGCCCCACACAGCCTTCAGTAGCGTCCGGTGCGTGAGAACCCGGCTTGGGTTGCGTGCAAAGAACAACAGCAGCGCGAACTCCTTGGGAGTCAGGTGCACTTCCTGCCGGCGCACGCGCACGCTATGTTGCTCCGAATCGATTTCGAAGTCGCCAATGGAAACCTGGGTCGTCTCCTGCGGCTGCCGTGCCGACTTCCGCAATTGAGCGCGGACCCGGGCCAGAAGCTCCTGCATGCTGAATGGCTTGGTGATGTAGTCGTCCGCTCCCTCGTCCAGCGCCGCCACCTTCATCGTCTCCTGCTCGCGCACGGACAGAACGATGATCGGCGTGTCGCCCATCTGCCGTATCGCGCGTGTAAGCTCAATCCCGTCCATGCGCGGCATCGAGAGATCGGTAATCACCAGATCCGGAGCCGATTCGCGATAGGAGTCAAAGGCCTCGACGCCGTCCCGCGCCAGCAACACCTCATATCCGCTGCTGGCCAGCGAAGCACGCAATACCCGAGTGATCTGTGGTTCGTCATCGACAACCAGTATGCGCATTACGCCTCCCCAAGCTAAACCGGCGTCAGGATATTTCGGCCGACCAGAACACCCTGCACGTAGAATCCTCGTGTGGTTCCTCAACGTTGGATTGCGCCAATCCGTTGGATCAGCGCCGCAGCCGCTCTGGGTGCGATTGTAACCATCTATCGTCTGTGGCTCCATGTAAACCCGACAACGGTCGCATTAACTGCTACTACTCCTTACACTCTCGCTTGCCGTGCGGTGGGGGCTTCGCTATGCGGTCGTCGTCTCCATTGCCGCGAGCCTTTGCTACAACTTCTTCTTTCTCCCTCCTCTGGGCACCTGGACAATTGCCGAGCCGCAGAACTGGATTGCACTGTTTGCCTTTCTCACCACATCTGTCATCGCCAGCAGGTTATCCGCCCGCATCCAGGAAGAAGCGCACGAGGCACAGAGGCGGGAACACGAGGTAGAAGTACTCTTTCAATTGAGCCGTGAACTCTTGCAGACAGAGAACGTAGCCGAGCTGCTCCGGACCGTTCCAGATTCAATCGCAAGGGTCACAAGCGCGTCATTTATTGCCCTCTATCTGGCGGATGGAGAACAGCTCTATCGGTCCACGTCGGCGGCGGGCGAGGTGCTCGCTGGGGAGCGTCCCCAGGAGCTGATGCTATTGCCCCGCGTCACACAATTGAAGACCATCGCCGGCTTGGCGGTCCCGCTGCGCACGGGAGTGCGGCCACGCGGGGTGCTGCTGCTGGCGCCCACGATTCTTTCCGACGAGACGCTCGAAGCTCTGGGCGGCCTCGTCTCCATATCCATTGACCGGGCACAGGCGTTGGAGGATGCAGCCCGCAGCGAGGCTGCAAAAGAAAGCGAGCGGATGCGCAGCCTCATGCTGGACTCCATCACCCATGAGCTGCGTACTCCACTCACGGCAATCAAAGCGTCGGCTACCACCATGCTCTCGTCGGCCGCGGTCAGCGCTGAAGATCAGCGCGAGCTCCTGACAGTAATCGACGAAGAGACCGATCGACTGAATCGCTTGATCGCACAGGCAGTCGAGATGGCGCAGTTGGATACCCAGGAAGTTCACATGAACCTCCAACCGGCCAGCATGGAAGACGTGATTCAACATGGGATTCACGCCTGCGCAATGCCGCTTGCGGGCCGGCCGATAAGCGTGACCATCGAGCCCCGTCTTCCTCGCGTGCTGGCAGATGTCACCTGGCTTCAGAAGGTCATCTGCAATCTTTTGGAAAACGCCGCCAAATACTCGTCGCCCGGCTCACCTATCACCGTGGGAGCCGCCGCTGCCGGAGACACCATCGCTGTGAACATCACCGACCACGGCGTGGGCATCGCGCCGTCCGAACAGGTCTTGATCTTCGAGAAGTTTTACCGCGGACGCGGCCAGGCGCATCGCCAGCCGGGAACCGGCATGGGGCTCGCTATCTCTCGCGCAATCATCGAGGCGCATCATGGAACCATCGGAGTGTCGAGCGCTCCCTGGCGAGGGGTCAACCTTCACCATCGGGCTCCCCATTTGGCGTGGAGGAGGCCGGATCGGCTGAGCTTGGCGTGGGGTTTACGGGCACGTTCCCAACGGTCGCCGGCATCATAGCTAAGAATTCAGCTCCGCTGAGATCCCCCTCCAATCCCCATAATTGGCAGGCAAACTTCGCATCTCGCGAAAGACGCGCCCCGCTGTTCCGAACCCAAAACCACCTTGACAGTCCTTCTTCGCAGATGTAATTCTCGTGTACGTTACCGATCGCGATAGTATTCTTTTCGCCCTGAGTGCTTCCGGCTTTCTGTTCGCATCGATTCCGGGATCGCAAGGGCGCCGAGTGACGGCATGCCTGGAGAGCCCTCTTCCCTTCCATTTCGCCTGGAGCTCCCGCCGGCCCCTCCTGCAGAGACCGGCGCCGTCAAGGCCTGGCGCCAGCCCGTCGTGCTGCGAAGCTATCTGCCCCACCCTCCGGATCGCAATCCGATGTTCCTTGAGACGCGCGTGTATCAGGGCAGCAGCGGCCGTGTCTATCCCATCCCGTTTGTGGATCGCATTGCGGAAACGGCCGTCGAGCAATCGTGGCAGGCAGTGCACATCGAGAATGCATATCTGCGCCTGATGGTGTTGCCGCAGATCGGCGGCCGCATTCACGTCGGGCTCGACAAGACAAACGGCTACGATTTCTTCTACCGGCAAAATGTGATCAAGCCCGCCCTTGTCGGTCTGGCGGGTCCCTGGATCTCCGGCGGCGTCGAGTTCAACTGGCCGCAGCATCACCGCCCGGCAACGTTCATGCCCGTCGAGACAGAGATCGAACGTCATCCCGATGGCTCTGTCACGGTATGGTGCAGCGACCACGACCCCATGCAGCGCATGAAAGGAATGCACGGCGTGTGCCTGCATCCGGATCGAGCCGTGGTCGAACTGAAGGTGCGTCTCTACAACCGCACGCCATACCAGCAGACCTTCTTATGGTGGGCCAATGTCGCCACGCGCGTGCATGAGCACTATCAGTCCTTCTTTCCGCCCGACGTCCGCTACGTCGCCGATCATGCGAAACGAGCGATCACTGCGTTCCCGCACAGCGACCGCCCGTACTATGGTGTCGACTATCCCGCGCGTGCCCACGATGGGGTCCCTGAAGAGGAGCAGCCTCGCCAGTTTCGACCCGACGGTTCCTACGCAGCAGATGACTTGAGCTGGTATGCAAACATTCCGGTGCCGACGAGCTACATGATCACTTCCACCAAAGAGGATTTTTTTGGCGGCTACGATCATCGTGCACAAGCCGGCGTGCTGCACTTCGCTGACCACCACATCGCGCCGGGCAAGAAACAATGGACGTGGGGAAACCACGAGTTCGGCTATGCGTGGGATCGCAGCTTGACCGACAATGACGGCCCGTATATTGAGTTGATGGCCGGGGTCTACACGGACAATCAGCCGGACTTTTCCTTCCTTGCACCGGGTGAAACCAAGCGCTTTTCGCAATTCTGGTATCCACTGCAGCGCATCGGACCGCCGCAGGCAGCGAGCTTGCAGTGCGCGCTCAGTCTCAGCGTGAACGAGCGCCAAGTCCGGATAGGCGTGCTGGCGACGCGAAACCTGGTGCAACGCAACCGTGACGCTGACATGCCGCGGCGACGTCGCGGCGAAGTGGACGCAGGATATTCAGATCGGCAATCCGCTGATTCTTGAACATACGCTCGTGACTGCGATACCGGAGAACGAGCTCGCTGTCACCGTGGAAGCGAATGGCGTAGTGCTGCTCCGTTATGCGCCTGGCGAAATCGTTCCCGCGCCTGTCCCCACCGTCGCAATGGAGCCGCCGGCGCCTTCTGCTATCCAAACCAACGAGGAGCTCTATCTCACGGGCCTGCATCTGGCCCAGTACCGCCATGCCACGCGGCGCTCGGAGCTCTACTGGCAGGAAGCACTGAGCCGCGACGCATTCGACGCCCGAGCAAACACCGCGCTGGGCGAATGGCACATGCAGCGCGGTGAGTTCACCATCGCGGAGGAGCTGCTGCGCAACGCGATCCGGCGGCTGACTACGCTCAATCCGAATCCGGCCGACGGACAGGCATTCTACTTGCTCGGTCTCGTACTGCGCTTCATGGATCAGCCCTCCGCGAGCTACGATGCCTTTTCGAAAGCAGCATGGAACGCGGCATGGAAGGCGCCGGCACACTATGCGTTGGCGCAGGCAGATGCAACAGCCGGGCGCTGGGACAATGCACTGGAACACGCACGGCAGAGTCTGGCATGCGATGCTGACCACCTGAACGCTCGCAATTTGATCGCGCTCTCTCTTCGCGCGCTAGGTTGCGACGACCAGGCCCGCACCATGCTGGCCGAGACCCGCGCCATGGACGCGCTCGATCATTGGAGCCGCCATCTCGCGCTGGACAACGCGCCCGCGGACAACCGCGCGCTTCTCGATCTGGCTTGGGACTACGTGTATTGCGGCCAGTACGAAACAGCGATTGGCCTGCTTCAGGCTGCTGACACGCAATGCGCCAACACGCAATGCTTAGATGGCAGCGCTCCCCTTCTGCACTACACGCTGGGCCATCTGCTGCACCACGTGGGACGCAGAGGCGAGGGCGATCAGGCATGGAGGGTCGCTGCAACGGCGTCGCCCGATTATTGTTTCCCGCATCGTCTCGAGGAAATGTTGGTCCTGCAGTCTGTGACCCAAGCCGTCCCAGCTGATGCACGCGCCCCCTACTATCTCGGCAATCTGCTCTACGATCGCCGGCGCTACGATGAGGCGATGGAACTTTGGCAGCGCGCTGCAACGCTCGATCCGGCCTTTCCTACCGTCCACCGCAACCTGGGCATCGCGCTCTTCAACGACCGCGGGGATGCCGGCGCTGCGGTCGCGGCCTTCGATCGCGCCCACGCCGCCGATCCAAAAGACGCCCGCATTCTGTATGAGCGTGACCAGCTCTGGAGGCGTACAGGCGTCCCTCCGGAGCGGCGTCTCGCCGAACTGCTGCGCCACGCAGGCCTTGTGGCCACGCGCGACGACCTCTCAGTCGAGTTGGCCACGCTCTACAACCAGACCGGCGCTTCCGAACAGGCGCTCGCCACTCTGCTCGCGCGCAACTTTCAACCGTGGGAAGGCGGCGAAGGGCTCGTCCTCGGACAGTTCGTCCGCGCTCGCCTGCTGCTGGCACGGCACGCCATCGCCACCGAAAAGCATGCGGACGCGATCGCGCATCTCGAATCCGCATTGCATCCACCGCAATCGATAGGCGAGGCGCGGCACCTCCTCGCCAACAAAAGTAACATCGAATACACCCTCGGCGTGGCGCACGCGGCTGCCGATAGCAAAGCGGAAGCGAAACGCTGGTGGCAGCGTGCCTCCCGGCAGGCTGGCGACTTCCAGCAGATGAGTGTGCTCCCGGTCTCCGACATGACCTACTGGAGAGGCGCGGCGCTCGAAAAGCTGGAGCAACCGCAACAGGCAGAGGAAGTATTCCGCAGCATCGCTGACTATGCGGAGCAACTCGAAGTGCAGCAGCCGAAGAT
Organism: uncultured Acidobacteriaceae bacterium; assembly: GCA_963815025.1. Taxonomy (GTDB): domain Bacteria; phylum Acidobacteriota; class Terriglobia; order Terriglobales; family Acidobacteriaceae; genus KBS-83. The sequence goes on from CAWFFD010000004.1 coordinate 2,735,725, forward strand.
CGACTATTTCGCCACTTCGCTGCCCGCGATGCTGCTCTTTCACGAGGACCTGGCTCATCGCAATCGCGTGCTCGCCGCGTTCCTGCGCGCACAGGCCACCTATGGCCTCAATGGCGCACAGGCTGCCATCCCACTACTGCGCGCGGTGCTCTCGCTCGACAGCAATCATGCCGGCGCCTCCGATCTGCTGCAACAGGCCGAGTTGGGCGCGCGCGAAGCGGCAGAGCAAAATCCAGCAAGGACGAGATAAGCGTGCACGCCGCGCCGTCCGCCGCATCCGCCGCCGAACCCCACGCACAGCAACTTCACCTCGGGTATCTGCTCTGGATCGCCACCGTCGCCGCGCTCGGCGGCTTTCTCTTCGGCTATGACTGGGTGGTCATCGGCGGCGCAAAGCCCTTCTATGAAACCTACTTTCACCTGACGACCGCGACGCTCATCGGCTGGGCCAACAGTTGCGCCCTGGTGGGCTGCCTCGCAGGATCGCTCCTCTCCGGCATGATTGGCGATCGGCTCGGCCGCAAGCGTTCTCTGCTGCTGGCCGGCGCACTCTTCGCTGTCTCTTCCGTGCTCACTGGCTGGGCCTACTCTTTCACCGCATTCATCACGTGGCGCATCGTCGGTGGCCTTGCCATCGGACTCGCATCGAACATCTCTCCGATGTACATCGCCGAAATCAGCCCCGCGCAGTGGCGTGGACGCCTGGTTAGTCTCAACCAGCTCGCCATCGTTTGCGGCATCCTTGGCGCGCAAATCTTCGACTGGCAGATCGGCACGCGCGGCGCACATCTCTTCAGCGGATCGCTTTCAGCTGTCGCATGGAACGCACAGTACGGCTGGCGCTGGATGTTCACCGCGGTCGCTGTGCCCGCAGTGCTGTTGTTTGTTCTGGCGAGTGTCATCCCGGAGAGCCCGCGCTGGCTGATCTCCCGTCACCGCAGCAGCGACGCGCAAACCGTCCTTGCACGCATGGGTGGCAGCGAGTACGCGGACAGCATGGTGCACAGCATGGAAACGCACCTGCAGCACGATCGTGCTCAGCAAACCGGCTGGCGGCAGCTTTTTGCGTCGCCGGGCATACGACGCCTGGTGCTCATCGGCATCGGACTCGCCGTGTTGCAGCAGTGGAGCGGCATCAACATCCTCTTCAACTACGCGGAAGAGGTCTATCGCAGCGCTGGCTACGGCGTGAATGACATCCTCTTCAATATTGTGATCACCGGTGCAATCAATCTGGTCTTCACCCTGCTGGCGATGCTCTTCGTCGACCGCATAGGGCGCCGCTTTCTCATGCTGCTGGGCTGCGCCAGCGTCGGCGTGGTCCACATCGCATTGGCGATCGTGTATCACATGCACCTGCGCGGTCTGCCCATTCTCCTGCTCACGCTTTGCGCGATCGGTTGCTATGCCATGACGCTCGCGCCGGTCACGTGGGTGTTGATTACGGAGATCTTTCCCAACCGCATTCGCGCCCGCGGCGTCTCGCTTGCCGTCTCCGCGCTGTGGGCATCGTCCTTTCTGCTCACTTTTTCTTTCCCTGCACTCACCGGCGCCTTCGGCCAGTCCGGAGCCTTCGTACTCTACGGCGTCACCTGCCTGGTGGGCTGGGTCTGCGTACGCAGCCTGGTGCCGGAGACGAAGGGCCGCAGCCTGGAACAGATTGAAGATCGGATTGGAGACGGGATCGAGGGCGCAACCGCACCGTGACCATGGTTCCGCGACAGTAGTTCAGACGCTCCGCGCTGCCAGTGCCGCCGCGCCACGTGCCTTGCTGCGAACGCGATCGGCAAAGAGCGGCAGATTGCTGCGGAAGATCGTGTGCGGCGCCAGACGCGTAGCGCGCTCCGGGCGTACCTGCTCCACCAGATAGCGCAGCAGGATCTCGAAAGCCGTCTTCCCCTGCGCGAATGGCCGCTGATACAGCGTCGCCAAAATGCGGCCGCCTTCCAGCAGCGGAATGAGCTCTGGAAACAGGTCCGTGCAGAGCACCTGCACCTTACCCAGCAGGTGCTGCTCTTCCAGAACGCGCAACACCGGCAGGCTATTCGCCGTGCTCACGTAGATGCCCGCAACCTCCGGATTGCGTTTCAGCAGATTGCGTGTCTGCCGCAATGCCTCCTGTGCGCTCTCGTGCGACTCCACAACCGGCAGCAACGAGAGATGCGGAGCCAGCAGTGCGAGGTTGGCGGCAAAGCCGCGCAGCTTTTCCGCATGATCCAGAACGTGGAGTTCACCCGTAATCATCGCGACCGTGCCGCTGCGGTGAATCGTGCGGCCGAGTAGTTCAGCCGCCAGCGCTCCGCTCACATAGGCATCCACGGAAACTGCTGACATGCGCTCGCTGTGCGGTGCGTCACTGGCGACGCACATCATCGCGGTACCGGCGCGGCTCAGCCGATTGATTGCCGGCTCAGATTTCGCCGGGTCGCCCGGCGTGAAAATGACCCCATCGAAGCGCCCATCCGGAATCGATTCCAGCAGCGCAAGATCGCCCTCGCCCATCCGCGGATAGGTGCGGTATTCCACATCGATCTCTACGCCAAAGACGCTGTCCGCCGCGGATCTCACACCCTCCAGCAGCGGCGTGAAGAACGAATGGATTTGTTCCGGCAGATAGACCCCGATCGTCAGACGCCGATTCAGCTTCAGGTTGCGCGCCGCAAGATTCGGCCGGTAGTTCAGTTTCTGCGCCATCGCCAGCACGCGTGCTCGCGTCTTCGGATTCACACCCGGACGGTCGTGAAAGGCGCGATCGACCGTGGCAATCGATATTCCGAGGGCCCGGGCTACGTCCTTGATCCCTGCTGGCTTCTTCCCTTTGTCCATGCAATCTGCATCCTAGCGCAGCAGCCTCACGTTACTGTCATCCTTCCGGTGTAGTCTCGTGGACGTTACCGATAAAGTCGCCCCCAAAGTCTCGCTTTCCCGGTAAGACGGCTCGCTCTGCCTGGCGGCACTTCACTCCAGATCGATTCTCGCCCGCTTTCCGCGAGTCCTCGGGAACGTACCCAAATCCCGGATAATAAAGTCCGATGCCTCATCGGAGTAGCACGCGAGTCGACAACCGGCCAACGACAGGCTAAATATCCCTGACCGCCAGTCCGGGGCAGCCAATCCATCACGCCATGAATCAGAGCGTCCATGGCGCGACCTATATGGCAGGGGCAGATTCAGATCTCACTCGTCTCCTTTGGAGTTAGCATTGTGCCGGCAAGCACTTCAGCGCGGCAGGTAGCCTTCCACGAAGTCGATCGCAAGACCGGCGAGCGAATCCACCATCGCAAGACCGCGGACGATAAAGATGTGGAGGCAGAAGATGTCGCCAAGGGATACGAGTACGAAAAGGGAAAATATCTCGTCATCGAGCCGGAAGACCTCAAGCGCCTTCGCCTGCCCGGGCAAAAAACCGTGACGCTCGAGCATTTCGTCCCCCGCAGCGACATCGACCCGTCGTTCTTCGAGCGGCCGTACTTCCTCATCCCCAAAGACGAAGCGCAAGCGCGCACCATGGCCACCATGAGCCGCGCCTTGCGCGAGAGCGAGCGCGTCGGGCTTGCGGAGATCACCTTCAGCGGACGCGAGCACTTCGTCGCTGTCGCGCCTCCCACCGACAGCGATTCTCCCTGGCTGAATATGTATCTCCTTCGCTACGAAGAAGAGCTGCGCGATGCGGCCAGTTACTATAAAGACCTTAAGAAACCCACAGTCGACAAGAAGCAGCTCACCATGGCGCAGGAACTGATCAAGTCCTACAGCGAGGAGTTCGCCCCGGCCGCCTTCAAAGACGATTTCGAGGCAGCGCTTCGTGAGTTCGTCAAGGCCAAGCTGGGCAACAAGCCGCTGCCGAAACGTCCTGCCGAGGCAAAGCCCGGCAAGGTGATCGACCTGATGGATGCGCTGAAAAAGAGCCTTGCCCAGCGCAAATCCGGTCACGCTGAACATGGCGCCAGCGGCCACGCGAAGGGCCGCCGCCGCAAGGCCGCCTGAACATGCCTGCACGCACCAAGAAGGCCACAAAGCGAACCCAGAGCCCCGCCGCTGCGGTGGATGCGCAACTCGGCCGCTATCGCGAGATGCGCGACTTCGCCACCACTGCGGAGCCTCGCGGCGCAAGCAAAGACAGCAAGAAGTCCGTCGACGGCCTTCCTTTCGTGATCCAGAAACACGCGGCCACGCGGTTGCATTATGACTTCCGTCTCGGCTGGAATGGCGTGCTCAAAAGCTGGGCCGTCGCCAAAGGGCCCAGCTACGTGGTCGCGGACAAGCGCCTCGCGGTCCAGGTAGAAGACCATCCCATGGAGTACGGCGGCTTCGAGGGCACCATCCCGAAGGGACAGTACGGTGGCGGCACTGTCATGTTGTGGGACACCGGAACCTGGGAGCCGGTTGGCGATGCCGACGAAGGCTTCCGCACCGGGCGCCTCAAATTCATCCTGCACGGCCATAAGCTCAACGGTCACTGGACCCTGGTCCGCATGGGCGGCAAGGCGGCGCAGGAATCCAAGCCCAACTGGCTGCTCATCAAGGAGCACGATGAATTCGAGCGCAGCGCCGACGCTCCCGCCATCGTCGATGAAGCCCCCGACAGCGTCATCACCCACCGCGACCTCGATGCCATCGGCAGCGCCTCCGATCATGTCTGGGACTCGCGCACCGGGCTCGCCGCTGACGAACGTGCCAAAGCAGAATCCGGATCGCAGAAGCCGAAGAAGCCTGCGCCCAAAAAGTCTGCGCCCAAAGCATCAGTACAGACTCGCAGCATCGTCGTCCCAAAAGGCGCGAAGCCTGAGCCGCTGCCCAAATTCATTGCACCGCAGCTTGCTTCCGCATCGGAGCGTCCTCCCACCGGTAAAGACTGGCTGCACGAGCTCAAGCTCGATGGCTACCGCATGCAGGCGCGCATCGAAAACGGAAAGGTCCAGCTCCTCACGCGCAGTGGTCTCGACTGGACACATCGCATGCGCCCGCTTGCTGAATCGCTCGCTGGGCTGTCCGCAAAGACGGCGCTGCTCGACGGCGAAGTGATCGTCCTCGATGAGCGCGGAATCAGCAGCTTCGCGGCCCTGCAGGCTGCATTTCAGGAAGGCGCAAAGCACGCGCTGCACTACTACGTCTTCGATCTTCTGCACTTGGACGGACACGGGCTGCGCAGCCTCCCGCTCACCGAGCGAAAGGACCTGCTCGCCCAACTCATCGAGGTGCTGGACGACGACGTCATCCGCCTCAGTGAGCATGTGAGCGATGAAAAGGCAGCGATCTTCGAGGAAGCGTGCCGCCACGGCGCCGAAGGCATCGTCTCCAAGCGCGCCGACAGTATCTACATCTCCGGCCGCAGCGCAAGCTGGATCAAGATAAAGTGTGGCCTGCGCCAGGAGTTTGTTATCGGCGGATTTACCTTGCCTTCCAAGGGCGGCGATGGGCTTGGCGCGCTCCTGCTCGGCTATCACCAGGACGGAAAGCTCCTCTACGCCGGCCGCGCTGGCACCGGCTTCACGCAGAAGTCTCAGGCAGAGATTCGCAAGCGGCTCGAATCCATCCGCTCGACCACGAATCCGTTTCTCGCTGTCGGCACAGCAGAGCGCCGCGGCGCTCTCTGGGTGAAGCCGCAACTGGTCGCGGAAGTCGCCTTCAGCACCTGGACCGCCGACAATCTCGTGCGCCAGGCTTCGTTCAAAGGCCTGCGCGAAGACAAGCCGGCGAGCGAAGTCGTTCGCGAGAAAGCCTCCGCCGGAATACCGAATGCGCGCAGCGCGACCGCGACCGCTTCGCATTCCACAAAGACCCGCAGCCACGCCGCGCCTGCCGTCAATGCCAACAGTGCATCGGCACTCCCGCGCGTCACCCACCCAGACAAGGTGATCGATCAGGAAAGCGGCCTCACCAAGCAGCAGTTCGTCACTTACTATGCCGAGGTCGCCAGCCACATCCTCCCGCACATCGCGGACCGCCCGCTCAGCATCGTGCGCTGCCCCTCGGGCACAGCCGCAAAGTGCTTTTTCCAAAAGCACGTCAAGCCCGGCCTGCCCAAAGGCATCGGCTCAGTTGAGATCGTCGATCGCAAGAGTGGCCAGCCGGAACCGTACATCACGCTCTCCGATGCCGCCGTCATTCCGGAGCTGGGCCAACTCAACGTCATGGAGCTGCATCCCTGGGGCGCGCCGGCCAGCGACTTCGAGCATCCCGACCGCATCATCTTCGATCTCGATCCCGATGCCAGCATCGATTGGAAGACGCTCGCCTCCACAGCATCCGAAGTGCGCGAACGCATGAAGAAGCTCGGTCTGGAATCCTTCCTGAAAAGCACCGGCGGCAAGGGCCTCCACATCGTGGCGCCCATCCAGTGCGAACAGGATTGGCCCACGGTCAAGGAATTCGCGCATCACTTCGTGCTCGCCATGGAAGCGGACAACCCCTCCCTCTACATCACCAAGATGTCGAAAGCCGCGCGCACCGGCCGCATCTATCTCGACTATCTCCGCAACGAACGCGGCGCTACCGCCGTGGCGCCCTACTCGCCCCGCAGCCGCAGCGGCGTTCCCGTCTCCGTACCCATGGATTGGAGTGAGCTCAAAGCACAGGCCGCCCCACGCTGCCTCGTCGCCGAATTCGACGGATGGCGCAAGCGCCTCGCGCACGATCCCTGGATGGAGCTGCCGAAGACAAAGCAGCGGCTCACGCAAAAGGCAATCGCCGCCGTCGGCCCAAAAAAATCGAAATAGACTCGGCTCTCAGCAGCGCACGATCTTCGGTGAATCGATCCCGCGGGTCGCGTTGCGTGTGTCTACGACGAGCTGCGCATCACGCACAATCGCTGCAACGTCATAGCTGGAATGATCGGTCACGATCAGCACGCAGTCGTATTCGCCAATCTTGTCCAGCGGAACGCTGCTCATGTGCAGATCGTAATGCCGGCCGCGACCCACCGTGGGAAAGAACGGGTCGTTGTAGTCCACCACCGCCCCGCGCCGCTGCAGCAGCTCGATGATGGTCAGCGAAGGAGACTCGCGCAGGTCGTCGATATCGCGCTTGTAGGCCATGCCCAGCACCAGCACGCGCGAACCCTTCAGTGGCTTGCGATGCTCGTTCAGCGCGGCCGCCGTTTCATCCACCACGTAGTACGGCATCCGCCCATTGATCTCTCCCGCCAGCTCGATGAAGCGTGTCCGAAAGTCGAACTGTTTCGCCTTCCATGACAGATAGAAGGGATCGATAGGAATGCAGTGCCCACCCAGCCCCGGTCCCGGATAGAACGGCTGGAAACCGAACGGCTTGGTCTTGGCCGCGTTGATCACCTCGAAGATATCGATGTCCATGCGCGCGCAAAGCTGCTTCAGCTCGTTCACCAGCGCGATATTCACCGAGCGGTAGATATTCTCCAGCAGCTTGGTCATCTCCGCCACGGCCGGCTTGCTCACCGGCACCGTCCGGTTGAAGATGCAGCCGTACAGCGCGCAGCCAAGCTGCGTTGCCATGGCATCCACACCGCCCACCACCTTCGGGATGTCCTGTCTCGCCACCGTGTCATTGCCGGGATCCTCACGCTCAGGCGAAAATGCTACGTAGACATCTCCCTTGCCGTCGTCGCCGCGCACCACCCTCAGCCCCGCGCCATTACCTTTTTCGAGCAGCGGGACGACGATCTCTTCCGTCGTTCCGGGATAGGTCGTGCTCTCGAGCACAATGAGCTGTCCGGCGCGCAACCGCGGCGCCAGCGCCTCGACTGTATTGGTGATGTAGCTCAGGTCCGGTTCGTGGTATTCGTTCAGCGGCGTCGGCACGCAGATCAGCACCACGTCCATCTCGCGTAGCCGGTCGTAATCGCTGGTGGCATCAAAGCCATTGCTACGCGCGCTTGCGATCTCTGCGGGTGAAATGCGGACAATATAGGATCCGCCGCCGTTCAGCGTCTTCACCTTGGCCTCGTCAATATCGAAGCCCGTCACCGGGATGCGCTTCTCGCTGAATAGCAATGCCAGCGGCAGCCCTACGTATCCCAGCCCAATGATGCCCACACGCGCCGTGCGGCTCTCGATGCGCTGCTTCAGCTCTTGCGCCTGACTCCCTGACATCGCGATCTTTCTCTCCCTCAATGACCGCGAGAGTTCAACGCCCGCTCGATCCAAAGCCGCGCTCTCCGCGACCGCTCTCCGCCAGGCTCTCCACCACGGCGATCGGCCATTGCGTGGAGGCGCGCAGCGGCGTCATCTGCACGATCTTATCTCCCTTGCGCAATTGCACCGTGACATTGCTCTTTTCAAGCGTCACGCCGCGCAACACGCCCGATGGGTCGCGGTCTTCGACCAGGGTGTAATCGGGTTGATTGACATTGATCAGGCACACCTGGATCTCCCCACGGTAGCCCGCATCGATGCGGCCGCCTGCGTAGGTGATACCGCGGGCCGCCATCGAAGATCGGTCGCCCAGCACGAAGCCATAGCCTTCCGGTCCCTCGACGGCAATGCCGGTACGCACGCGCACCATCACGCCCGGCTCCAGCACCACGTCTTCTAACGCGTACAGGTCGAAACCCAGATCGCTGCCCGGATGGGCCACCGTGGGAGCCTTCGCTTCCGGGTCAAGCAGTTTGACGCGCAGCACAGCGTCTGTCATCGATCTTTCCACGAATCACCGCACAAAGAGCTTCACGGAAGCTTACTTGCCCTTTGCGTTCTCCTCTTTCTTCTGCTTGGCCCAGCGGCGGCGCTGTGCCTCGATGATGCGCTTGCGCCCTTCCGGGCTGATCTGTCGCCTGACGGCGGGCTTCGCGTAGCCGTTCTTCACGCTGATTCCGGCAGCAACATCGCGTGAGTTGCGTATCAAAGTGCGAGCTGTCGCCAGTCGCTCAATTTCCTGATCCAGCGCGACGATGATCTCGTGTCGTGTCATTTGGGGGGCCTCAGAGTCCATATTTGTAACTGCAGAGAGAGTGGAGCAGAATCTCCCCAGAAGTATCTTAGCAATAGCTTTCTCTCTTATGTTCGAAGGAAGGCTACGTTCTTCTCTTTCCATATCGCTGAAAATGTGCAACAGGCGCATCCAGAGCAAAATCGCGGACAGTGTAAGGTAGGACGCAACTGCAGACGCAGCCGTTCGCTCAAGAAACGGCTGCACAGAACAGGTCTCTCTCAGTATCTGTGCTTTTTTGGCTGATAATGCAGGTGAACAATCATGCTGGTCGCTCCTCCTCATTGGAACTCTGCCTCGGAGTCTCTGTCTCAAGTCGGCCGGGGGCCATCGCTGCTGATGCTGGACTACGACGGCACTCTCGCTCCGTTTCGCGAGGATCGCATGCAGGCCCTTCCCTGGCCCGGTATTGCTGAGCGCCTGGATCGCCTCAGCTGCATATCCGCTGTCCACATCGCCCTGGTAACCGGCCGCTCTGCCCGCGAACTCGCATCCCTGCTATCCCTGCGGCGTTCCATTGAGATATGGGGCTCGCACGGACGCGAGCATCTCACTGCGGATGGCGTTTACACCTCCTCGAACCTCGCGCCGGCACAGCAGGCCGTCCTCCATCAGTTGGCGAAGGCGCTTGAGGAAGCGGGCTTCGGCGCACAGGTAGAGCGAAAGCCCTTCAGCCTCGCCGCCCATTGGCGCGGCCTGGCAGCGGACGCCGCAGGACAGGTCGAGCAGGTCGCCCGCGAGGTATATCGCGCCGCCGGCGCGCGCGCCGGATTGCAGTTGCTGGTCTTTGACGGAGGCATCGAAGTACGCTCCGATTCCATCCATAAGGGGCATGCCGCCCTTCACATGCTGACGCGCTTTCCCACTGCGACCGCCGCATACCTGGGCGACGACATCACGGACGAGGATGCCTTCGCTGTTCTACGCGGACGCGCCATTACACTGCTCGTGCGCGCTGAGCCTCGCCCCAGTCAGGCCGCATACTGGCTCCAGCCGCCGGAAGACCTGCTCGCATTCCTGGATGCCTGGATCCGCTCGGCGGAAAGGACCGTCGGATGATGGTCAGGCGCAAAAAAAACAGCTTGGACGCCACGCCGGGACACCGGCTTCTCGTCGTTTCCAATCGGCTCCCGGTTTCGATCAAGAAGGACGAGAGCGGCCATTTGACGGCTGTGCCCTCCAGCGGCGGCCTCGTCAGCGCCCTTACCCCAATCCTGTCGGAATACGGTGGGACCTGGGTCGGCAGTACCGGCTTCGCCAGCCACGGCGAAGCCCACGACGCCGAGGTGCGCAAAGTTCTCTCCTCCACCACGCGCGGCGCCTCGGTGCGTTATCTTCCCGTCTTCCTCTCCTCCGAGGAGCAGATCAACTTCTACGAGGGTTTCTCCAACGAGATCCTGTGGCCCCTCTTCCACGATCTTCAGTCCCGCTGCAACTTCGCACCGCGCTACTGGGAGTTCTATCTCCGCGTCAATCAGCGTTTCGCCGCCGCCTCGCTCAAAGCCTCGCAGCCCAATGACGTGATCTGGATCCAGGACTACCAACTGATGGACGTGGCCCGGCAGATTCGCGTGAAGAGGCCGGAAAGCGTGCTGGCCTTCTTCATGCACATTCCTTTCCCCGCGCCGGACATCTTCGAGAAGCTCCCCTGGCGCCGCACCATTCTCGAAAGCCTGCTGGAACACAACCTCTTGGGCGTGCAGACGCCGCGCGATGAGCGCAATCTGGTCGCCTGCATCCGCACTTTCCTTCCCGATGCGGAAGTCGAGCGCGAGCACGACTATCGCCTCGTCACCTATCGCTCGCGTCAATCGCGCATTCAGGCTTTTCCCATCAGCATCGACTTCGAGCAGTTCGCCCAGGGAGCCGCAAGCCCGGAGGTGGGACGCCGCGCCTTCGAGATCCGCCGCCAGCTCAATGGCGTCCGCATCGCCATCGGCGTGGATCGGCTCGATTACACCAAAGGCATCCCGGAGCGGCTGCGCGCCTTTGCCCGCCTGCTTCGCGACTATCCTGCGACTCGCGGCCGCATCTCGCTCTATCAGGTCGTCGTGCCCAGCCGCGAGAGCATCGTCGGCTACCGCCGGCTCATGCACGAAATCGAGCAGCTCGTTGCCCACATCAATGGCGAGCACAGCCAGCCCGGCTGGGTCCCCATTCACTATGTCCATCGCGGGCTGCCGCGCAAGGAACTGCTGGCCCTCTACCGCGCCGCCAGCCTCGCCCTGGTCACGCCCCTCAAAGACGGCATGAACCTCGTCTCCAAGGAGTTCTGCGCCGCGCGCACCGAAAACGACGGCATCCTCATCCTGAGCGAATTCGCCGGAGCCGCTCCGGAGTTGCAGCGCGGCGCCTTGCTGGTGAATCCCTACGACGAACTCGGCATCGCGGAGGCCATCCACCGCGCCCTGGCCATGGAGCCGACCGAACAACGCCGGCGCATGATGCGCATGCGGGCCTGGGTGCGCCGCCACGACATTTTGCACTGGCGGGACAACTTCTTCGCTGCCCTCAACGGCCGCCCGACCGAGCATCCGGCCTAGGCGGATAGGCGCAGGGCGCTTCGCCGCGGAAGCGTCATCACAAATGCGGTCCCGTGGTCTTCAGCCTCCTGGCTGCTCACCACATCCAGCCGTCCCTGGTGCTTCTCCACAATTCCCTTCGAGACCCACAGCCCCAGCCCCGTCCCGGAATCTTTTTTCGTGGTAAAGAACGGCTCGAAGATGCGTTCGAGCAGCGGCCTGGCTATGCCGTGCCCGGTATCGGAGATGGACAGCCGTACCTCGTCCAGCTCCGTCCGCACCTCCAGGGCCAGCACACCATAGGGCTCCATCGCATCCAGCGCGTTGGACAACAGGTTCGCCACCACCTGGCGAAGCTCGCCCGCAACGCCCTCCACCGTGACGCTTTCCATGCTGCGTGTCACCCGGATCTGCCGTGCATCCAGCTTGCGCTGGTAAAGAGACAGGACGTCATTCGCCAGGACCGACAAATCGATGGACTGCGGCACATTGGACTCGCGATAGAAATCCAGAGTCTGGCTTACGATGTGCCCCACCCGGCGCAGCTCCTCATTCGCCATCCCCAGATAGCGTTTTGACAGCGGTGGCAAACCCTCCTCATGCAAGGCCAGGTAGAGAAGATTTCCCACCGCCTCCAGCGGGTTGTTGATCTCGTGCGCCACCGTTGCGGCCAGCCGGCCCGCTGCCGCGAGCTTTTCCGTCCGGCGCAGCAGGTTCTCCGCCACCTTGCGCTCGTGGACGTCCATGGACGTGATGAACCAATGCGCGACGTCGCCCATCGCACCGGTAATCGGCTGCGCCCGCGTCAGCACGCAGCGATAGCTGCCGTCCGCGCGCCGCATACGATACTCCACCTCGTACGGACGCTCGGTGCGCAGCGCAGTGACAAAGGTATCGGCAGCCCGCTCGCGGTCTTCGGGATGTATTAGCGCCAGGCCGCCGAACGGCTCGCGACCGGGATCCGCATCGGTAAACGTACGCCAGCGTTCGTTCACATACTCCGCTTCCCCGGTGGGGCCGGTCACCCACACCATCTGCGGAAATGCCTCCATCAACTGCAACTGTTCCGACTGGATCTCGCGCAGCGCATCTTCCGTGCGGTGCTGCGGCGTCATATCTTCGACCACCGCGATCACCGCGTGGGGATCTCCCTTGCCATCCCGCAGCAGCGAGGCCCGCACGTTCACCCATAGCGTGGAACCATCCTTGCGCTGGTGCCGGCCTCCCAGCCGCAGATTCTCCTGCTCGCCGCTCAGCAGGCGCGTCAGTTGCGCACGTCCCTCTGTCCGTTCGTCGGGATGTTCGAGCGATGCGAAGCTCTGGTTAATCAGCTCGGCCGCCGTATAGCCGGACATATCGCGGTATGCTGTGTTCGCATACCGGATGCGGCCTTCGAGATCGAGCATGACCATGCCGATGGCCGCGATCTCAACGGCTCCATGAAACAGTGCGGCGGGCGTGACTCCCCCCGCGACCATTTCAGTCAGTATCGCTGGCAGCTCTCGCAAACAAATCCCCCCTGGGACGAAACCCCCAACTGTCTAGGAGGGCGCAATGGCAGCCCGAGATGGCCAGGAAGAGCGGAATGGTCTGGTTCTCCCTAATTCAGTCACCCGCCAATCGTCACTAAGCGTCGAGCTTTGCGTCGAGATCACGCAGGATGGCGACGGTGCCTGCAGGCATGCTTAGATGCTGCGTATCGCATACAACCTCGGTTGCCGAAGCCAGAACGATCTCACATCCGGGTGCGATGGGCAGCTTCACTTCCGACGCGCCTGCATTGAAAACGACTTCGATCGCATCACGTTTCATCCGCAGCCACTTCTGCGCCTCATCGAAACTCACCTGTACATGCCGTAACTCTGTTTGCGTCAACGCGCTCTCCTCGCGGCGCAGCGCGATCAGCGGGCGATACCACTCCAGCATCTCGGCATGATTACCCTGGCTCACTTCCTCCCACCGCAGCTTCGATCGCAGAAAGGTCTCCGGCGCCTGCGGGTCCGGAATCTCTTCCGGCGTCCAGCCGAATGCGAGGAACTCTCTTCGCCGCCCCTCCGACACCAGCCTTCCCAGATCCTTCTCCTGAAAATCCGTGAAGTACTGGAAGGGTGTCGATGCCGCAAACTCCTCGCCCGCAAACAGCATCGGCACAAACGGGCCCAGCAGCACCATCGCTGCCGCGATCTTCGCGCGCCCCATATCCACGACGTGACTCAGCCGCTCGCCTTGCGCACGGTTGCCCACCTGGTCATGGTTCTGGATGTAGCCTAGGAACCGATCCGCCGGCAGTGCACCTGTGGGCCTGCCATGGTTTCGCTTGCGGTAAGGCGAGTACTGCCCCTGGTAAACAAAGGCCTCGCGAATTGCCGTTGCGAGATCGGCCATGCTGCCGAAGTCCTGGTAGTACCCCGTCGTCTCGCCCGTCAGCACCACCCACAGCGCGTGATGAAAATCGTCGCTCCACTGTGCGTCCAGCCCGTAGCCGCCCGCCTCGTGCGCGGTCATCAGCCGCGGATCGTTCAGGTCGCTCTCCGCTATCACCGCGTAGTCCTTGCCGGTTTGGTCGCCAAGCGTGCGCACTTCTTCTTCAAGCTGCTCCAGGAAATGAATCGCCGAACGGTCGATGAATGCATGCACCGCATCGATGCGCAGGCCGTCGAAGTGGTAATCGCGCAGCCACATCAACGCGTTCTCGATAAAAAACTCGCGCACCTCCGCCGAGCCCGCATCTTCAAAGTTCACCGCGCCGCCCCACGGCGTCTTGTGATGATCCGTGATGTAGGGACCGAATTTTCCGCTGTAATTCCCACTGGGACCGAAGTGGTTGTAGACCACATCGATCAGCGCGGAAAGCCTGCGCTGGTGCGCCGCATCCACAAAGCGCTTCACCGCATCCGGGCCGCCGTAGGCCTCCAGCGGAGCGTAGAGCGCGACACCGTCGTAGCCCCATCCTCGCTCGCCCTCTGCCGACGCCAGCGGCATCAGGCTGACATGCGTGATGCCCAGCTCGCGCAGATACTCCAATCTGCCGATCGCCGCATCGAGCGTTCCTTCCGGCGTGAATGTGCCTACATGCAGCTCATAGATCACACTGCTCCCGAGCGTCGGCGGGCGCCAGCCCTGATCTGTCCACGCAAAGGCCGCATGGTCCACCACCTCGGAGAGCCCATGCACTCCATCCGGCTGCCGCGCCGATCTGGGGTCGGGCACTGGAGTAGTTTCGTCATCCAGCAGGAAGCCGTAGCGCGAACCGGCCTTCGCCTTCTCGACCGTCGCCGCCCACCAGCCGCGCGCCTCGCTCTCCATCGCATACTGCTCGCCGTCCACCACCACGGAGACGCGCTTCGCCCGCGGCCCCCACACTCGAAACCTGTGCATGCCCAATCGCCCTCAACAGAATCAACACTCTGGTTTGTTCTTCAACCTTAGGATGCAGCATTGCGCAGATTTTCCTTCAACCATCCACCCGACGCGCATCTTTCGCTATCTCATCCACCATGGCCGCGACGAACTTCCCCGTGGGACGCATCCGGGTTGGCATCTCCGGCTGGAACTACGCGCCCTGGCGCGGCGTCTTCTATCCACCCAAGCTGGCCCACGCCAAAGAGCTCGCCTATGCCGCCGGCCGCTTCTCGACCATCGAAATCAATGGCACCTTTTACAGCCTGCAGCGCCCCACCAGCTTCGCCCGCTGGGCAGCTGCAACGCCGGACGATTTCATCTTCAGCCTCAAGGGCTCGCGTTACATCACCCACATGCTGCGCCTGCGCAATGCGGAGCAGGCGCTCGCAAACTTCTTCGCCTCCGGCCTGCTTCTCCTTGGATCGAAACTCGGCCCCATCCTCTGGCAATTTCCGCCAAACTTCACGTTCGACGCCCGCCTGCTCGAAGACTTCTTTCAACTTCTCCCACGCACCACCAGGGAAGCCGCAACCCTCGGCCGCCGGCATGACAGCCGCCTCGAAGGCCGCGCGCACACGGAAATCGACAAGAATCGCCCTCTGCGTCACGCCATCGAGATTCGCCATGACAGCTTTCTCTCCAGCGATTTCATTCGTCTGCTGCACCGTCATCGCGTCGCGCTCGTCTGCGCGGACACCGTAAGCTGGCCGCGCCTCGTCGATGCCACGGCAGATTTTGTCTACTGCCGCCTCCACGGCTCGCGTGAACTCTACGCCAGCGGCTACGGACCGAAGGCCCTTGCTACCTGGGCCGAGCGCATCACCGCATGGGCTACAGGAAATCCACCCAGCGGGAAACGCATCTCTCCATTCAGCCCAACGGAAGCCTGCCCCCACGACGTGTACGTCTATTTCGACAACGATATGAAAGTGCGCGCGCCCGCCGATGCCCTCAGCCTCGAGCGCCGTCTCACCCGGCTTGGCCTGCGCGGTTTGTCCTCAAAAGCTGACTGACTATCGCGCTTTGATCTCCGCGTCCGCATACGTCGCACGCACGCCGTCCAGGGACGGCAGCAGCACCGGATGCACCTCCACCGCCAGCCGCCCCGCCCGCACCCCAGGATCGTTCTCGGCCAGCACCGTCGCCGCTTCCAGCGTCTCAGCGGAGATCAGCAGCAACCCCGCAAACTCGCTCTCGTTCAGTACCGGCCCCGCCACTTTGTATCGTCCCGCCTCGGACTGCTCGCGCAGATAGGCCAGATGCCGTGGCAACAGCTCCGCCGCCTCCGCACCCTCAATCTCGTTCCAGCGCGGTCCCCGCCGCAGCAGTCCCAGAAAATACGGCTTCAAATTCTTCGGCACATCGCGCATGCCAATTTCCTTCGGATTTCGCTCTTCGGTCATCGCCCCTCGCACAACCCCATCATCCCATTCGAGCCCACATTTGAAGTTCTGATGACAATTGCCCGCGACCCATCGCGCTATGCTCGTCGCACATCGGGCCGTCATGCTCCGCACCCTGCTCCTGACAAGCGCCGCAATCCTTGCCGCGTGCAGCCTGCACGCGCAGCAATCGGCCTCGCAGCCGTCCAGAAAGTTCGTCGGCTCAGCTGCCTGCAAATCCTGCCATCAGGCGGCGTACAACGGGTGGCGCCAGACCCGCATGGCCAACGTCGTTCGCGATCCGAAGGTGCATCCGGACGCCGTGCTCGGCGACTTCGCACACCCGGACCCGGTCCGCACCTTCACGCTCGACCAGGTCGCCTTCGTCTACGGCAGCCGCTGGAAGCAGCGCTACTTCGAAAAACGTGGCCGCGACTACTTTCCGCTCCCCGCGCAATGGGACATCCCGCATCGCCAGTGGCTGCCCTATCACGTGCCTGACGGCGCCGACTGGTGGACGCCCTACTACGGCAAGGCCAATACCGACCGCCCCACCGGTCCCACCTGCGACGGCTGCCACTCCGTCAATTACAACCTCGCCACCCGCGAGGTTACCGAATGGAACGTCGGCTGCGAGAAGTGTCACGGCCCCGGTAGCCAGCACGTCAGCCACCCCTCGAAGCACAACATCGTCAACCCGGACAACCTCGACTACGTCCGCGGCAACGACGTCTGCATGCAGTGCCACACCCAGGGAAGACCCACGACCCTACCGGTAGCGGTCGCAGGCCGCACCAAGGCCGAGGGTGACGTTCATTCCGAGCGGGGTGAGTATCCAGACTGGCCCGTCGGCTACCTCCCCGGCGATCGCCTCGCGAACGTATGGCATCTCGAAGAGTCAAAGCCCGGTACGCAGGACTTCTACTTCTTTCCCGACGGCACCGCGCACAAGAACCGCATGCAGGGCAACGACTTCGTGCAAAGCACCATGTACCACCGCGGGCTGCGCTGCTTCGACTGCCACCAGGTCCACAGCAATCGCAATCCCTCCAACCTGATCACCACCGGCAATGGGCTCTGCCTCGGTTGCCACACGAAAGACAATCCCGCCGGCTTGAAAGGGACTGTCTCCGAGCACACGCATCACCCCGAGAACAGTCCAGGCAGCCAGTGCATCGCCTGCCACATGCCCAACATCGCCCAGACGCTTCCCAACAAGCAGCATGGCGACCTCTTCGTCGCCAGCCACACCTTCCGCTTCATCTCGCCCATCCTGACCGAGACCTCCGGCGTCCCCAACCCATGCACCGGCTGTCACAAGGACAAGACCAACGCGTGGGCGGCCGCCCAGCTTCGCTCCTGGACCAGCACCAGCCCATGGCGCGTGGCGAACTAAAATGGACCCATGCCCGCCGAGCGCCTCTACTACGCCGACTCCGCACTCACCCACTTCACCGCGACCGTAACCGACATCCGCGAGCGCTCGCGCACCGGCAGCGCGTCGCTATGGCAGATCGCGCTCGATCGCAGCGCCTTCTACCCCACCAGCGGAGGTCAGCCACACGACATCGGCACCCTCACCGCAACCGCTCCCAGCGGCGCCCGTCTCGAAGCCCCAGTCGTCGACGTGGAAGAGGACGACCATGGCGAACTCTGGCACCTGACCCCGAAGCCGCTGCTCGCCGGCACCGGGATCGAAGGCCGCATCGACCGGGCCCGCCGCATCGACCACATGCAGCAGCACTCCGGCCAGCATCTGCTCTCCGCCCTCTTCTACCAGGAGCTGAGCGCCCTCACAATCTCCTTCCATCTCGGTGACACGGTCTCCACCATCGACCTCAACACCGAGTCGCTCAAGCCGGAACAGCTCATCCACATCGAGCAGCTCGCCAACGCCATCGTCGCCGACGCCAGGCCCCTGACCCAGCGTGTCGTCAGCACCGCCGATGCCGAGCTCCTCCTTCAGGCCGGAACCCTCCATAAACTCCCGATACGCTCCGGCGACATCCGCCTCGTCGTCATCCCCGGAGCGGGCGTCCTGCCCGGAACTCCAGCCATCCATGGAGAAGGCGCCCCAAATCCAGATCTCGACATCAATGCCTGCGGTGGCACCCACGTCGCCTCCACTAGCCAGATCGGCGCCGTCCTTCTCCGCGGCACGGAGCGCATCCGCCAGTCCATCCGCGTCAGCTTTCTCTGCGGCAACCGCGCCACCGCCGCTGCCCGCGCCGACGACGCCCTGCTGGCGCAACTCGGCCGAGAGTTCTCCGTCGGCCGCGCCGACCTGCCCGCCACCCTCGCTCGAGTCAAAGCCGAAATGCGCGCCACCGCCAAGGAACGCCAGGCCCTGCGCGAAGACCTCGCCAACTACCACGCATCCCGCCTGCTGGTCGAAGACCCGCCACACGACGATCTGCGTATCGTCCGCCGCATCTTCCCCGATCGCGATGCCGACTACGTCAAGCTGCTGGCCAGCCGCCTCATCAGCGCTGCCCCGCACACTGCAGTCCTGCTGGCGTCAACCCAGCAGACAGACTCTCCCGCCACCGTGGTCGTCGGCTGCAGTCAGGAGCTGGGACGGAATGCAGGTGAGATGCTGCGCGCCGCGCTCGCCCCCGCAGGAGGCCGCGGCGGCGGTTCCGCAACCCTCGCCCAGGGCCTGGTGCCAACGGACAATCTCGCCGCCGCGCTCGATGCCCTCGAGTCCGTGCTGCGCGCAAAACCCGTCCCGGCCGTATAGCCGCCGTTTCGCGGGGAGCAACGCTAGCTGCTATAGTTTCTGAGGCACTCCCGCCATCTTCGTGGGGCTATAGCTCAGCTGGGAGAGCGCGTCGTTCGCAACGACGAGGTCGTCGGTTCGATCCCGACTAGCTCCACCAAATCTCAGTAAACAAAAAGGTTGTCATCCTGAGCGGAAGCCGTAGGTCCATTCGGTTACCATAACGCTCCACGTGAGCGACCGAAGGAAGCGAACCCCCAGAAATCGCGCCACCGGCGCGCCCGCCTGGACGGCAGGTCTATTTTTCGATCTCGACCCCGCGCCAGAAGGCCATGTGATTCTTCACATGCTTCGCTGCCGGCTTCGGATCGGGGTAGTACCAGGCAGCGTCCTGGTTCTCCTGCCCATCCACCACCAGGGTGTAATACCGCGCCTGGCCCTTCCATGGACAGGTGGACGTCGTCGAGCTGGGACGCAGGTATTCGCGGTTTACCGAGGCATCGGGAAAATACAGATTGCCCTCCACCGTCTCTACTTGATCACTCTCCGCGATTACTTTGCCGTTCCAGGTCGCCTTCGCCATCGTCTGTGTCGCCTTCTCCAGGAGTCGCGTCCGGGCTATCCGCCACGAGCCACGCAGTACAGTAACAGATTCGGCCCGGCAAAGGCTTGCCCGTCGCCGATTTCCCCACATGGACCCCAGATGATGGACTCCAGATGGGTGGGATCAATTTCGATCCCCCGGTCCGGCACGCCGCCGCGGCATATCATTTTGCAATGGAGATCAAACGCAACGGCTCGCAACCCTCCGCCCGGGGACCAGCCGATTGGTTCACCGGCACCGTACGCATCGATCCTCTCTTTCAGGCGCCGGATCCGGCATCCGTTCAGGGCGCCAGCGTCACCTTCGAGCCGGGCGCGCGCACGGCGTGGCACACCCACCCCCTGGGCCAGACCCTGATCGTCACCGCCGGCTGCGGCTGGGCGCAGCGTGAAGGCGGCTCGGTCGAGGAGATCCGCCCCGGAGACGTGGTCTGGTTTTCGCCCGGAGAAAAACACTGGCACGGCGCCACCCCGGCAACCGCCATGACCCATATCGCGATTCAGGAAAAGCTCGACGGAAAGGTCGTCGACTGGCTGGAACAGGTCAGCGACGAGCAATACCGCGCGAGCCACTAGCCCGACGGACCTGCCGGTTGCCGGCCGTCAGCGAGCCGCTTCCTGAAGCCGGTTCCTCCGCGCCGCCTGCCGCTGCAGATGAAACTCCAGCTTCTGCCGTCCCCCCGCGCTCCGCTCCAGCAGCTTTTCCATCTGCGATCAGGAACATCGGTGACTGCGTGCGGATCTCCTGCAGGAAAGGCCAAAACTTGGCCGCCAGTGAGAATGGCTCCGAGTTCGCATCCACAAACAGCTCCTGCGCCAGGATCCCGTGATTCACCAGCGCCGCCGCCATCTCCCAAAAACTCGTCACCTGCCGGAACCAGCAGTTCTTCTCCGACCCGAAGTCGTCCAGGATCACGCGAATCTCGTCAGCCGAGGACGGCCAGAACTCCACCGTCATCCAGGTGCGCGCCTTGCGCATCACCGGCTCCTGCCGCAACTCATATAGCTTCAAAATCGTGACGGCATCTTCACGCGCCGCTAAAGTCGTTTCCATGAATGGTGCTCCTCTTCCTGCTCAAGAGGTAGTGTATGGCGTCAGCCCCGGTTCCTGCCGCAACGCTGTCCTTGCTCTCAGCTGCGAGTCGGGTCGGACGTTTTGGATTCGGGCTGGTAAGGCCCTCCGGGAACGCCCCAGTTCCACACCGGCATCGGCGCCTCATCGATGACGGTGTCCGGCGGCAGGGCGGAGTTGATGACGGCAAGACGCGAGCCCCATTCCAGATAGGCGACGAGCGCCGAGCGGAACTCGGGATCGGAAGGAACGTTCATCTCATCCGCGGTTTCGAGCAGCAAGCGGACCCAGTGCTGGCGCTGCTGCTCGGTAATGCCCTTTCCAAGGTGGTGGCGAATCATCGCGGCGTGTCCGCCATGCTTGGCCGAGTATTCGGCGGGGCCGCCCAGAACTTCGGCAATGAATGTGGCGACGTGCTCGAAGTGCGCCGGATCCATCTTGCGGAATAGGGGTTCGAGGACGGGATCTGCGGGTACCTTCTGGTAGAAGCGAGCGATGAGGGCGGAGAGCACTTCGCCGCCGCCGAGCCATTCGTAGAGAGTGGGAACCGGATGGGCCATGCTGAATTTTACGGCTACCGCGCCTTCGCGCTCTGCCAGAGTCGTTGTCACACTTGCTGGTGGGAGGACCGGATGCCTTTTCCATTCAACTGCCCACAATCGTCGCGCCGAAGAGGGCAGTGGCGATTATGTACTCACGATCAAGGCCATCGGTAAAGAGAAGCGCGTTTATGAGGAGGACTCAACTCATCTTGTCGCTTGCCAAAAACAGATAGCGCTCTACTACGCTCGTCGCTCTTTCACGACCTGTGCCGTATCGTCTCTTCCTCGTCAGGTGAGCGTCCGCGAGAGAGCTTTGCCGAGGCCTCAGATCCAGGTGGTTCACGGAACGGTTCTACAGGAATGCGCTCGTAACGCACTTCCAGCACCGTCAGGTATTCTGTCCCGCCCGGCGCTTCGAGAACTACGCTGTCACCCGCTGCCGACTTCATCAACGCGCGCCCCAGAGGTGACACCCAACTGATGTGGTTGCGGTTGAGATCGACCTCGTCCGTGCCTACGATGCTCACCACTCGCTCCGCTCCCGCGGCATTGGCATAGCGCACGGTCGCCCCGAAGAATGCCCTCGGCTGCCCCGCTCTCGGAGCTTCCGGGTCCACCACTTCCGCGGCTTCGATTCGCTTCGTGAGAAAGCGAATCCGCCCATCGATCTGCCGCAGCCGCCGCTTGCCGTACTGATAGTCGGCGTTTTCACTGCGATCGCCATTGCTGGCAGCCCACGCCACTACCTCCACCACGGCCGGCCGGTCCCTGGTGAGCAGAAACCCGTGCTCATCTTTCAGGCGCTGCAGCCCGCTTGGCGTTATGTAGTTCTTGCCTCCCGTCGCGGGCTCGTCCGGTTGTGGATTTCTCGTAGACCCTTTCCGCATCTCGCAGTCCTCCCAGCGCGCATCCAGTCGGTGCCCCATGAATGCGGATGAACGCCGATGGAAAACGCTGTAGGCTATCCACGTTCATGGGAGTTCATCTGCGGCCCCAACTGATTTTTTCACGTCTTCTTTTTTCGCGTCTTCCGGTCCCGTAGCGATCCTATCCATCATCTCGGACAAGTGCCGGCTAAGGCAGGCTTGGGTAGATCAGTACTGGTAAGTCGGCTTGTGTTTACAGCACGTAGCCCTCAAGCCACCGGCTGTACCTCTTCTTTGGACTTCTTCGCCTTTGCCGGCGCAGCCGCCTCGGCATCCGGATTATCCCGCAGACGCTTCGAATAGTGGCAGACGACATCCGTCTCTTCCTCGTCGCCCTTCTCCTTGCGCTTGCTCCTCTTCTCGGATGAGCGCATCGCGCCTTATTTGCCAATTGAGGCTAATGAAAAGCGACGCCCAAACAGGCTTGCCCACATTCTCTCTGGCGTCAACACCGAAAGAATGTGGGCACGGCCGCTATCGGTTATTTGCAGCACTCAAGCCACCGGCTGCGCCTCTTCCTTGGACTTCTTCGCCTTTGCCGGCGCAGCCGCCTCGGCATCCGGATTATCCCGCAGACGCTTCGAGTAGTGGCAGGCAACGCCTGTCTCTTCCTCGTCGCCCTTCTTCTTGCGCTTGCTCGTCTTCTCGTCGGCAGCCGCAGGCTTCTTGTTGTTCGGGCACGTCAGGTATACGCCGGACTTCAGCGTCTTCTCGATCAGGTAGCTTGATCCGCACTCCGGGCACTTCTTCGGCACCGGCTTGCCATTCGCCGTGAAGTCGCACTTCGGATAGCGTGTGCAGCCGTAGAACGTCGTGCCGAAGCGCGTCTTGCGCTCGGCGATGTCGCCTTCGTTGCACTTCGGGCACTTCATCCCCTCGACCAGGTTCTGCTTGATGTACTTGCACTCCGGATAGCCGGAACAGGAGACGAACTCGCCAAAGCGCCCGGTGCGCCGCACCAGGTCCTTGCCGCACACCGGGCACGGCTCGCCAATCGGCACCGGCGGCTTCTGCTGTTCCCGGCTGCTCAGCCGGCGCACGGTCTTGCATGGCGGATCTTCGTTGTACCCCGGACACGCCATGAACGGCCCGAACGGCCCGTTGCGCAGCACCATCACGCGGCCGCAGGCCTCGCAGTACTCGTCTTCCTTCTCGTCCGGATTCTCCAGTTGCGGCTTGGCCGCGAAGTTCTCCTTGGTGAAGGTGCAGCTTTCCTTGTTCTTCTTGTCGTAGGTGCTGCACGCAAAGAACGAACCGAACTTGCCCCACTTCAGCACCAGCGGCGCACCGCACCGCTCGCACTTCTCGTCGGTGGGCTGTTCCATCCGCTTCACATTCTCCATGTGCTTCTCGGCGTGCTTCAGCTCTTTCTTGAAGTAGCCGTAGAAGGCTGCCAGCAGATCGGTCCACTTCTCCTTGCCGTCTTCGATGTCGTCCAATTCCCCCTCGAGCTTCGCCGTGTACTCCGGATCGAAGATGTAGGGGAAGTTCGCGACCAGCAGATCGGTCACCACCAGGCCAATCTCGGTTGGGATGAACTTACCCGACCGTCCCTGGCCCACCTTCTGCACATACTCGCGCTCCTGGATGGTCGATAGGATCGTCGCGTACGTCGACGGCCGGCCGATCCCGCGCTCTTCTAGCGTCTTTACCAGCGACGCCTCGTTGTAACGCGGCGGCGGCTCGGTGAACTTCTGCTCGTGCTTCAGCTCCTCAAGCGTCAATGCCTGCCCCGCATTCAGATCGGGCAGCTTGTTCTTCAGCGCGTCGTCGTCATCGTCCTTCGCGTCCTTGGCTTCTTCGTAGACCTTCAGATAGCCATCGAACTTCAGGATCGATCCAGTCACGCGGAAATCGTAACGCCGATCTGCACGTGCCTCGACATCCACAATCGTCTGGTCGAAGACCGCCGGCACCATCTGCGACGCCACAAAGCGCCTCCAGATCAGCTGGTAGAGCTTGAACTGCTCATCGCTCAGATAGCGCTTCACCGACTCCGGCGTATGTTTGACCTCGGTCGGACGGATCGCCTCGTGCGCATCCTGCGCGTCCTTCTTGCTCTTGAAGGTGTTCGGCGCCTCCGGCAGATAGTTTTTGCCGAGCTCCTTGCCGATGTACCCGCGCACCTCTTCGATCGCATCCGGCGATACACGCGTCGAATCGGTACGCATGTAGGTGATCAGACCCTCAGTGCCCTCGGAGCCGAGCTCGACGCCTTCATACAACCGCTGCGCGACGCCCATCGTGCGCCTCACGGAAAAGCCAAGCTGCCGCGATGCATCCTGCTGCAGACGGCTGGTAGTGAAAGGCGCCGTGGGATTCTTGCGGCGCTCCTTGCGCTCCACCTCGCGCACTGACCACTTCGCTTTTTCAATCGCTGCCAGCACTTCCTTCGTGATCTTCTCGTTGGGCAGCGCATTGCCGCTGACCGTGTCCACCTTGGCCGTCTCGCCGTCGATGCCCACGAAGCGCGCGGTAAAGACGCTGTCGTCCTTCGCGCTCGTCTTCAGGTCGGCGTCAATCGTCCAGTACTCGACCGGCTTGAATGCCTTGATCTCGCGCTCGCGCTCGACGATCAGGCGCAGCGCCACCGTCTGCACCCGGCCGGCGGAGAGTCCGCGGCGCACCTTGTCCCACAGCAGCGGCGAAATCTGGTAGCCCACAATGCGATCGAGCACACGCCGCGTCTGCTGCGCATCCACCAGGTTGCGATCGACTGCACGTGGATGTTCGAAGGCCGCGCGCACCGCCTTGGGCGTGATCTCGTTGAAGGTCACCCGCTGAATGGAGTTCTTCGGCGACACAGCGCGCAGTTCGTCTTCCAAATGCGCGGCAATTGCCTCGCCTTCGCGATCCGGGTCAGGCGCCAGATAGATGTTCGTCATCTTGCCCGCAATCTTGCGCAGGCGATCCACGATCTTCACCTTGTCCGGCATCACGATCAGGTCCGGTTCGAAGGTGCCGTTTTCCAGCTCGACGCCAATCTTGTTTTTGGGCAGGTCCTTCACGTGGCCGATGGACGCCTCGACCACAAAATCTTTGCCCAGATATTTCCCGATGGATTTCGCCTTGGCCGGCGACTCAACAATAACCAGTGATTTACTCATTGCTTCCCTTCACTTCCGCTGCTCTCCGTTCCGGCCGCGGATCTGCCGGTGCGCCTCATGCTGACGACGCTACTGTTGCCGGCGGCTGGGCAATTTGTTGCGCCGCACGCCGGGCAATCTCCGAACGCTATAGCATTTTTCCTACTATGGGAAGTCGCGGCGATGTTTTCGACCCCGGCTTCCCTCGACCCAAAGCCATATCGCCCACTTCTCAAAACTGTCCAAATTCACTACCGAATACGTCCCAAACCGTGTCCCAAACGGCCCCAAAAGGCCGTTTTCGAGACCAGAAATCAGACGCGCTCCCGCGCCAAAGGTCGCGGAATTATCCTGCATAAGGTTGATCAGAAGTACAAGTACGGCAACGGCGGGTCGCTGGTTCCCCTCACATGCGCCGGACGTAATTCTTGCCCGGAAGCTGCCGGATATGGTTGTTCAATTCCAGCTCGAACAGCGCCGTAAATACCTCAGCCGAAGTCACTTGCCCGTCAAGCTGCTCCAGCAGCTCCTCCAGGTGGATAGACTCGTCCATGCGCAGCACGCCGTACACTGCGGTCTCCGGAGGGCTCAAAGCAGGGCCAGCCGGCAATGCCGACTCGCCTTGTCGGAGTAAGGATGCAGTTACCCCCTCCCCGGATTCAGCGGCAGAGGCGAAAAGCTCCACCTGACCGCCCTCTAACTCCAATCGAATCTGCGTCGGAAGCTCTTCCCAGATATCCTCCCAGGTCGCCGTCAGCCGGGCCCCCTGCTTGATCAAAGTATTCGGCCCCCAACTCCCTTTGTTTGTGACGTTTCCAGGCACAGCGAAGACGTCGCGGTTCTGCTCCAGCGCGCACCGGGCCGTCACGCGGGTCCCGCTCTGCTCGCCCGCCTCCACCACCAGCACCCCCACGCTTAAACCACTGATAATACGGTTCCTTAGCGGAAAATTCTGCGGCGCCGGGAAGGTACCCATGGGCTGCTCAGAGACGATGGCGCCGCCGGAGAGGATGATCTCCTCCGCCAGCCCCTTGTTCTCCTTTGGGTACACCACGTCCAGCCCTGTGCCCCATACGGCCACGGTGCGGCCTCCTGCCTTCAGGGCGCCCTTGTGTGCGGCGGTATCGACGCCCCGCGCCATCCCGCTCAGAATCACCATGCGGCGCGCCGCGAGGTCGCGCGAGAGCATCTCCGCCATGCCGGTGCCATATGGGCTTGGCGCACGCGTGCCCACCACCGCAATCGCCGGCCGCGACAAGAGCTCGCGGTCGCCGCGCACCCACAGCACCGGGGGTGGATCAAATATCTCGCGCAGGCGTTCCGGATAATCGGCGTCGGCCAGCGTCACCACGCCGCAGCCGCTGTTGCAGATGCGCTGCCACTCATCCTCGGCCGCTTTACGCGCCTTGCCCTCGGCAATGAAACGCGCCGATGCGACGGGGATCTGCAGAGCCTCCAGCGCAGTCAACGGCAGGCGAAACAACTCCGCCGGTTCGCGCATGCCGCGTACGGCACGCTGGATGCGGCGCGGTCCCAGGCCAGGGGTCAGTGCCATGGCCAGCCATGCCAGTGTGGTTTCAGTTGCAGGAGGAGGAACGCAGATGGTCTGGGGGCCCGCCATGGATATTTGAACCGAGACTATGAGGGCAAAAGGACAGGGACAATCCGACGAATGGGGTACGCAATTGCAGCCATTACACTATTCAGTGAGCCGTCTTCGCGTCGCAGCCATCCGCTTTCTGAATCCCGCACCGCTCATGTGGGACTTCGATCATCCGCCTCACGCGGTCCCGCTTGCAGAACGCTACGACATCGAGAGCATGATGCCTGCTCAGTGCGCGGAGCGTCTCGCCAGTGGCACCGCCGATCTCGGGCTTGTTCCCATCACCTCATTTGCAGGCAGCAGCGGTCTCCGCATCGTTCCCGGCTGTGCGATTGCGTCGAAAGGCGCCATACGCTCGCTGTTGCTGATTCTCCGCGCCAAAACAGGCATCGACGGAGTGCGCACCGTCGCATCCGACACCTCATCCCGCGCGACCCACGCCTATGTACAAATCATGGCGCAGCGCTTCTGGAAGATTCCCGCCACTTTCATGCAGCACGCGCCCGATCTCGACGCGATGCTTGCCGCCTGCGATGCCGCTCTGCTCATCGGCGATCCCGCATTGCTCGCGCTCGAAGACCGCGCCGCGCGTCAACAGCGGACCGGCGAAGAGCTGCTCTATCTCGACCTCGGCGCGGAATGGCATAGGCTCACCGGCCTGCCGTGGATCTCCGCCGTATGGGGGGTACGCGAGGAGTCGATCCGCTTCGCGCCGGTGCGCGATCAACTCCTCAGCGATTTGCTAGCCTCGCGTGATGCGGGGCTCGCGCATATCGACGATCTGGCCGACGAATGGGCCATGCACATCGCGCTGCCGCGCGCGACGATCTATGCCTATCTGAGTGGCAACATCCACTACATTCTCGACGACGAGTGCCTGGAGGGTCTGCGGCGCTTTTATGCGCTGGCCGCAGCCTCGGATGTACTACCGGCTGTGACCGATCTGCCGCTACTCTAGCGGTGGCGCAAAAGATCTTTGCCGGAAAGCCATCTCTACGCAGCCTGGAAGCGCTTCCGAGCGTCCAAAAGCCTGATGGCCGGGTGGAGCGTGGGATGCCCCTGGCACTGGATTTCCAACGAGGCACTCGTGAAAAAGGCGCTCATCGCCGCGATCCAGACAGGGCGAACACAACATCGCGCTATCCACTGGCTCGTGAGCCTGGGATGGATTGGCCTCTTTGGCGTGTCGCTGCTCGATGCCTGCCCTTTTCCCTTACCCATTCCGGGAACAACGGACCTGCTGCTGCTGATTCTGATTGCCCATGGCGGCCGTCCGTGGCTGTTGGTTCCGCTGGCTGTCGGAGGCGCGGTCGCCGGCGCATTCACTACGTGGTCTGCCGGGAAGAAGGGCGGCGAAACGGCGCTGCGCCGCTACGTACCGGCGCGCTACTACGATCGCATCACGAACTGGGTGAAGAAACATGGCGCGACTGCGGTTGCGATCTCTGCCGTCAACCCTCCTCCGGTTCCGCTGATGCCATTTCTTGCGGCCGCAGGAGCTTTGGGGGTGACACTCGGACGTTTCCTGGCCGCGTTCACCCTGGCACGCACTGCTCGCTATGTTGTGATTGCCTGGCTGGGGATCATCTACGGACGCCAGATGGTCCGCTGGTGGAATCATTACCTCTCGCGCTACTCGGGCCTGATCGGTTGGGCGATCCTTGCGCTCTTCCTGGCGGCACTCGGCTGGGGAATCTGGAAGTGGCGCCGGAGCACAGTGCATCCGGCGGCGCAGGCCGCGCACTCCTGAGGGCTGGAAAGCTATCTATTTCTTTGGCAGCGGCCGCGAGATCACGCACGCGTTGATGCCGCCGATACCGCTCGAGAGCTTGCCCGCGAGGCCATCCGCGGTCACACAGCTATCCGCGAAGACGTATTGTCCGTGGATACTTTTGATCGCGGGATTCAACGACTCCTCGGTGAGCAGCGTCGGGAAAAGATGGCCGCTGGTGTAACCGAGATATTGCGCCGTCAACTCCCAGCCGCCGCCGGCGCTCATGCCGTGGCCGAAGGTGCCCTTGCGCGCCGTCACCATGACCGAATCCGGCAGCATGGTGCGCAGCGTGCTGATCTCCGCATAGTCACCCGGCGTGGCCGTGGCGTGCAGATCCCAGGTAGCGATCTGCTGCGGCGTCGTATGCGCCTCTTCCAGCGCCTGCCGGATCGCGGCCTGCGGTCCCGGAATCGAGGGCGTGATGATGTGGTGCGCGTCCGAGCTCACACCTACCGAAATCGGCTCCATGCCCAGCGCCGTCATGCCTCGGGATTCCAGATACTCCATATCTCCCACAACCCACACAACCGAACCGCCCGCAACATGGGTGCCCTGCAACTGGGTGAGCGGATTGGAAACCTGCCGGCTCGCCGAGAGCACACGCGCGCCGTAGAAGGAGCCTACGATCAACGGATGGGGCGGCGGATCCGTGGCACCCACGACCACGACCTTTGCCTCACCGCGTTCGATCGCGTGCATCGCCAGCCGCAGAGCGACACCAAACGTCGAACAGGCAGCGACCGGCGCAAATGCGAGTCCCGTGATGTGTCCCAAAATGGAAATCTGGGAAGCCGGCGTGTTGTGGATATTCCAGATCAGGTTGGCCGAAACCTTCCATGGCGGCTCCGGTGCGCCCCATTTTTCCTGCAGCCGCGCATGCCGTTTGCCCCGCTCGCGCAGCACATGGAGCTTTCCCTGCTCCACACCGCCTTCCATCACCAGCGAATCGATGGCCGCGGCTGCCTCCAGATATTCGCGCAATTCGGGAGAGTGCTCCATCCAGTACGCCTCCCATACGAGCGAGAGTTCGAAGAGATCCCCCTCGGCATCGGCTGGATTCACCGGCACGTCCTCCAGCCCCTTGAGCTGGCTGTCAAGGTAGGCACCGAGCGCGCTGTTGTTCTCCCTGCTGCCCCAGAAGCGGTTCCACCGCTGCTGCGCCAGGTGCAGCGTCACACTGGACTGGTACATGGTCTCGATCGCACCCAGTCCCGTTCCGAGGTACACATGGGCCTGGCTGCCCAGCTCCTGCATGAGTTTCTCGAGGCCGGGATTCTGCTCCAGCGCCTGAATGAATGCACCGATCGCATAGAGCGACGGATAGTCCATCTTCTCTTTCAGATTCTGGTAATGGCGCGGGGCAAAGCGCGCATCGATCCACGCTTTGTAATCCTCGAAGTTGAACTCCGGGTGGCCTACCAGGAAATTGCTGGGGCCAAAGCCCTCAAAGGGCGTCAGCCAGCTCTCCGATTTAGCCAGATTGCGCGCGAAAGCGTCGATATTGGGTGATTTCGGGGCCACGATGCCCCATCCAAAGACCCCAACCCGCGGCTGCTTCGCAGCTCCGGTGTGGTTGGTGGAAGGCGCTCCCTGCGCGGCGGCTGCGGTCGCAGATTCGGTGCTCGTCGGCAACTCAATGGGGCTCATAGCCATACCGTTTTCACAATTACTTATGTCCCGGCTCGCGGCCGCTATATGCAGCTTTCTTAACGGAAAAGCTGCGTCCAGGGTGCTTCCACCGGATATACCGATTGTGAAACGGTCCGGCCCTTTGATTCTCGCCGACCGCGCGCTCGATGTCCACGCGCCGTGGCAAAGTGACAGGGTTCTCTGAGGATTCTTCGGAAGCCGTTCACGAGTCGAAAGCTTCAGTGCACCGGGTGGCCTACTGCGCCCGGAATGACCCGTTACCGTTGCTTCCTTCCGGACCTGGCGGGGTTGGCGGGATTCCGTCGCGTAGGACCCGGCACTGGGAAAGAATATCATCGCGGCTGCGTGGAAGGCGCGGTCCGGTAAAATACTGAAGTGAACACCACTGACATCCTGGAAGCACCTCCTGTCGCGCCAGAGGCGACTTCCGCACGGCCGCGTGTCGGTTTTGTCAGTCTGGGCTGTCCGAAAAACCTTGTCGATAGCGAGGTGATGATGGGACTGCTGGATCGGGCCGGCGCGGAGCTTACCTCCGACCCTGAATCGGCAGAGATTCTCGTCGTCAATACCTGCTCTTTTATCGACTCGGCGAAGCAGGAGTCGGTCGACACCATTCTCGAGATGGCGCAGCACAAGACCACCGGCCGCGCGCGGAAGCTGATCGTGGCGGGCTGCCTGGTGGAACGCTATCGGGATGAGATCCGCAAGAATATCCCCGAGGTCGATGCTGTGATCGGGACGGGTGAGCTGGAAGAGATACTCAACGCTGCCGGCCTAGTGCCATCGCAGCCTGCACACGCGAGGCCACAGCTATTCAACATCCTCTCCTCGACATCGAACCTCACGGCCACTTCAATTCAGCGCTATGCACCAGCCGACGCAGCGGCCTCGCGGGCCGAGGGCGATTTGCGCGAGCAGCAAGGCCGCTTCGCACGCGATGCATGGGATGGCGCCGCGCCCATGCTGCCTACCTATCTCTACGACGAGACGACGCCACGCCTGCTGGCGACAGGCAAGACCTCGGCCTATCTCAAAATCGCCGAAGGCTGCGACCATCCCTGCTCCTTCTGCGTGATCCCGAACCTGCGTGGCAAGTTCCGCTCGCGCCGCTTCGAGTCCGTGATTGCGGAAGCCGAGCAGCTTGTTTCGCGCGGCGTGCGTGAGATCACGTTGATCGGCCAGGACACGACCTGCTATGGCGAGGACTTCGGCTTGAAGGACGGTCTTGCCGCACTGCTCGATCGACTCGCGCAGATTGACGGGCTCACCTGGCTGCGCTTCCTCTACGCCTACCCCAACAAGATCACCGGCCGGCTGCTGGACACGATCGCCAAGCACGAGCGCATCGTGAAGTATCTGGACGTACCGCTGCAGCATGCCGCCGCACCGGTCCTGAAGCGTATGCGCCGCGGCGCAAATGCAGAGATCTTTCTGAAGACACTCGAAAAGGTGCGCGCCGCCGTGCCCGGCATCGCGCTGCGGACTAGCTTTATCGTCGGCTTCCCCGGCGAGACGGCCGCAGACCACGCTGAGCTGATGGATTTCGTGCGCGCTGCGAAGTTCGACTGGATGGGCGCCTTTGCCTATTCCGACGAAGAGGGCTCGCAGTCGATTGCTTTGGACAGCTCGCTCAAAGTTCCGAAGCGCACCATCGAGGCGCGCCGGCGCTCGCTGATGAAGCTGCAGCAGTCGATCAGCCGCGACCGCAAGGAGCGGTGGGTTGGCCAGACGATGAATATCCTGGTCGAAGGCGAGAGCGACGAGACGCCGCTGCTGTGGGAGGGCCGCTCGCAGTTCCACGCGCCGGAGATCGACGGCAAGGTGTACATCAACGATTTCGGCCCGCACGAGACACTGGTGCCCGGCACCTTCTATCGTGCAGAGATCACCGAGGCGCACGACTACGATGTGGTCGCACGCGTCATCGAATAGTTTCAGGAGTGACTGTTATGTCTCAGGCGAAGCAGAAAATCCTTCGCTGCCCCATCTGCAGGACCATCGTCCCGCTCGACGATCCCAATGTGCCCTTCTGCAGCGACCGCTGCCGCGTCATCGACCTTGGCAAGTGGGCGAGCGGCGGATATCGCATCTCTTCGCCGATCCTCGATCCGGAAGTATTGGAGGATATCGATGAGGCGACGCTGCGCCGTGCCCAGCTAGACAACGACGCCGACGAACGATGAACCTCCCATGGCCCCATGAACAATAGACCGTCTTCCACACCCCCTACAGGCAGGAAGACGCTATGGGCATGGGCTGTCGGCACCTTTTTCGGCGTGGGCCTGCTGAAGCCCGGTCCTGGGACGTGGGGGTCGGTCGCGGCGCTGCTGCTTTGGATGGCGCCGGCCTGCGGCGGTGAACGGCTCACGTTGCTGGTAAACAGCCGCCAGTGGTTTCTTCCCAATTACTGGCTGGATGGGCTAACGCTCTTCGCGGCATTCCTGGCTGCCGCTATTGGCATTCCCGCAGCCACTATCGTGGCGCAGGAGAGCGGCCGCGAGGACCCGGGCCACGTTGTCATCGACGAAGTCGCCGGCCAGTGGCTCACGCTCGCCGTCTGCCGGCCGGACTGGCCGCATGCCCTTCTCGCTTTCGCACTCTTCCGCTTATTCGATATCACCAAACCGTGGCCCATCCGGAAGTTAGAAGCCCTACCGGGCGGCTGGGGCATTATGCTGGACGACCTGGGCGCCGGGCTCTTCGGAGCGATCGTGCTGCTCGCAATTCAGCATTGGTGGTGACAAGGATGCAAGAGGCTATGGCGCCCTCCGCGTCACGTACAAATTGGTCGCGTTGGACGTTGGTCGCGCTCCTCTGCTTTGCAGTCGCGCCTTGTTTTGCAGCAGATCCGGTTCATACGGCCAGCGAACCATTCGCCTTTCAGGTAAGGGTCAGCCTCTCTGAGAGGGCTGCGGCAACGCTGCAGCATCTGGACGAGGGAATCGTCATCTCCGCGTCCTACTCCGGCAAACCGCGTTCATCCGCCAAACAGCATGCTGACCAAGTCGGCCAGATTGCACTGGGCACCCAGAACGTGGAGATCCCGGGAAAGCCGGCAGCGGTTATCGTCAACGGATCCAGCGTCAAACGCGGGCGCCTGGCATGGATCCGCGGGCCCGTGCTGCTCAACGTCAACGTTTACTCGGCCAGACGCAGTGGGCCGAATAACATTCTGGCCTGTGATTTCTTTGACGGGAGGTTCCACAGCACTTTCCATCATCCTGTGCAGATCCACTGCTCACTCATCGAAGAAAAGGCGGCAGTACGGCATCGCACATGAGGCCGCCCGCAGCTTCATGGACAAGAATGCGAGATGCAACGGGTTCCACTTCCTGTCCTTCCCCCGCCTATGGGCGGAGACGTAGACTGAGTCGAGACGCGCAATGATACGCATCGCCAAATCCGACCATGGCAATTCGCAGGGCCCGCGTATTGACTCCATCACCCCAGAGGCAGTGCTGCCCGGCGGCGAGGTGGAACTGGCGGGGAGCGCCCTTGGCCCCGTGGCTGAGCGTCGTCCTCTGGCGGTACTGGACGGCTCGCTGGCTCCCATTCTGATGAGCCGCCCCACGCGTATGAGCATCCGGGTGCCGGAAAGCGCAGAGGTGGGCCGGCTGGAGATACGCCAGAACGGCGCTACCAGTAACTCCGTCACGCTGAAGGTTGGCCGGCTGCTGGCCGAGAATGTCAATCCTGTGGCGAGCCCGGTGGTCGATGGGGAGGGCAACGTCTACACCACGCTCTCCGGCCAGCGCGGCGAAAAGATGCCGATTTCGGTCTACCGCATTTCGCCCGAGGGCGACATGGACGGCTTCGCGACCGACATCGTGAACCCGACAGGCCTCGCATTCGACGCGGACGGCCTGCTCTATGTCTCTTCGCGACACGAGGGCACGATTCACCGCATCACGCCAGAGGGCGCCAGCTCCATCTTTGTAGAAAGCATGGGAGTTGCGACGGGACTTGCCTTCGATTCCGAGGGCAATCTTTACTGCGGCGACCGCTCGGGCACCATCTTCAAGATCGCGCGCGACCGGCAGATCTTCGTCTTCGCCACACTCGAACCCAGCGTCGCCGCCTACCATCTGACCTTCGGGCTGGACGGCACCCTCTTCGTCTCCGGCCCCACGACTTCCAGCAACGACGCCGTCTACGCCATCGACCGCGATGGTTCGGCGCGTATCTACTTCCGCGGCCTTGGCCGTCCCCAGGGCATGGCGGTCGATATTGCGGGTTCGCTGTACGTCGCGGCATCGCATCGCGGGCGGCGCGGCGTCCTGCGCCTGCCTATCGATCGCGCTCCCGAGGACGAGCCCGAGATCGTGATCAGCGGCAACGGCATCGTTGGCCTCGCGTTCAGCCCATCGAGCAGCGCTATAGTGGCCACCCACACCGCCATTTATGATGTGGCGTTGGGCGTGGAGGGATTGCGCTTCCTCTGACTGAATCACGCGCTGCATCCCACCACCCCGCATCGAGATTTCGCATCGCAGTATTTTCGGAAGGTGACCCACCCGCATGCTCGCAGAAACCATCGCCGTCGGCTCGGAGATGCTGACGCCGTTTCGCCAGGACACCAACTCGCTTTTCGTCACCGAGCGCCTGAACCAGATCGGCGTGAAGGTCGCCTTCAAAACCACGGTGGGCGATCGCATGGAGCACCTGGTCGGCGCCATTCGCACAGCCGCGTCCCGTGCAGACATCGTCATCATCATGGGAGGCCTTGGCCCCACGCAGGATGACCTGACTCGCCAGGCAGTCGCCGA
Source organism: uncultured Acidobacteriaceae bacterium (assembly GCA_963815025.1). GTDB lineage: Bacteria > Acidobacteriota > Terriglobia > Terriglobales > Acidobacteriaceae > KBS-83. The sequence continues at coordinate 2,770,676 of CAWFFD010000004.1, forward strand.
GGCGATGGGGATTCACATCCGGCGCAATGCGGACATCGTCGCCGAGCTCTACAAGCGCTTCGCTGCACGCCGCATGAGCATGACGGAAAACAACGCCCAGCAGGCGGATGTGCTCGAAGGCGCGCATGTGGTGCCCAACGCGAATGGCACCGCCCCGGCGCAGTGGCTGGACACGGTCTATGGCGGCCATCGCAAGATTCTGCTGCTGCTGCCCGGTCCGCCGCTGGAATTGAAGCCGATCTTCGAGAACGAGTGCCTGCCGCGTCTGCGCGAAGCGCTGCCGCAGCGCTTCATCGCCATGCGCACGCTCAAAGCCGCCATGATCGGCGAGTCCGCATGCGATGCGCGCATCGCGCCCATCTATAAGCACTACCCGGATATCGAGACCACCATCCTGGCGAATGGCGGCGACATCCAGCTCAACCTGATCTGCGAAAAGCCCGCGCTCGATATCGCGCAGTCGCGCGTGGATGAGCTCGCCGGCCGCATTGAAGAGGAGCTGGACGACCTCATCTACTCAACCCAGGGTGAGTCGCTGGAAGAAATCGTACTGCTCTACCTCGGGATGAAAGGCGCGACGCTCGCGGTCGCCGAGAGCTGCACCGGCGGTCTCGTGGCCGAGCGCATCACCCGCATTCCCGGTAGCTCACGTGCCTTTCTGGGCGGCGCGGTGGTGTATTCGAACGAATTGAAGACGACTTTCGCCGGCGTGGATGCTGCCCTCATCGCGCAGCACGGTGCCGTCAGCGCCGAAGTGGCGAAGGCCATGGCGGTAGGCATTCGCAAGAAGACCGGGGCGACCACCGGCCTCGCCGTCACCGGGATCGCAGGCCCCGGCGGCGGGACCGAGGAAAAGCCCGTCGGATTGGTGTACATCGCGGTTGCGCATGGCAAAGAGATCGAAGCGGTGGAGAAAAATTTTGCCGGGCTCACCACACAGAACACCCGGGAGCGCGTACGCATGCTGGCCGCGCAGGCCGCGCTTGATCTGGTGCGCCGCCGCCTGATGTAGCGGCTAGCGATACGCTACACTCGAAGCCGTTCCCATGGTGCTCTACCTGATCGTCGGCGTCGTCGCGTATCTGCTGGGCTCGATTCCCTTTGGCCTCATTCTCGTGCGCATCTTCCGCAAGCAGGACATTCGCACGCAGGGCAGCGGCAACATCGGCGCGACCAACGTGATCCGCTCCGGCGGCAAGGGTTTGGGAGCGGTCACTTTTCTGCTCGATGCGGCGAAGGGATTGGTTGCCGTGTTGCTCGCGTGGCAGATTGCCCTGCACACACATCAGTCGCAAGCGCAGGCGCAGAATCTCGCTGCGACCGCTGCGCTCTGCGCCATTCTCGGGCACATCTACACGGTGTGGCTGCGATTCAAAGGCGGGAAGGGCGTCGCGACCGGCTTTGGTGTGTTTCTTGGCATCGCGCCCTTATCCGCTCTGGTGGCGCTGGTTGCATTCATCGTCGTCTTTGCGCTGAGCCGCTACGTTTCGCTGGCGTCGATTCTGGCAGCGGTAATTTTTCCCCTGGCGGCGCTGCTGCGGCATCATGAACCGCTGACGCCGTTCATGATCGCGGTGGTCATCCTGCTGCCGCTGATCGTCATCGTCAAGCATCACGCGAACATCCGGCGTCTGTTCGCAGGCACCGAGTACCGATTCGGCAAGTCGAAGGCCGCCGCCGCGTGAGCCGCATCGCCATCGTCGGCAGCGGCGCGTGGGGTACGGCTCTTGCCATCTCGCTTGCAAAACGCGGCAGCCACTCCATCGCGCTCTGGTCGCATACTGCCTCGATCGCGGAGACCATCGCGAAGCATCGCGAGAACCGCGCTTATCTTCCAGGCCACGCGATCCCCGACTCTGTACGACCCACCGCGGATCTTGCGCAGGCGCTTGCCGCGGCCGAAATCGTCATCGGCGTCATGCCGTCGGCTCACGTGCAAGAGATTTACACCAGCATGGTTCCATATCTCGCAGCGGATCAGGTGATCGTGAGCGCGACGAAGGGGATTATCACCGGGGGCATTGTTACCAGCGGCGATGACACCGTTCGCTCTCAACGGATCAGCGAGGCGATCGCAGACGCGCTTGCCACGCACCATATACCTCTGCCTTGCGCCGTCCTCAGCGGGCCGTCCTTTGCGCAGGAGGTCGCCGCCGGACAGCCCACAGCGATGACGATCGCGTGCAAAGAGATGGCGGTGGCGGTGCGCCTTCAGGACGAGCTCTCCGGGCCTGCATTGCGCCTTTACACCAACGACGACGTTGTCGGCGTAGAGCTTGGCGGCTCGCTCAAGAACGTGATCGCCATCGCGACCGGCATTGTGGATGGACTTGGCCTTGGCCATAACAGCGCGGCGGCGCTCATTACACGCGGCATTGCAGAGATCACCCGGCTGGCCGTGGCTTGCGGCGGGCGGCGGGAGACGATGGCCGGTCTCGCCGGACTCGGTGATCTCGTGCTCACCTGCACCGGCGAACTGTCGCGCAATCGCCGCGTCGGCATCGAACTCGGAAAAGGTCGCCGTCTCGGTGACATTCTTGAGGGCATGAGCGGCAAGGTCGCCGAAGGCGTGCTGACCACGCGCGCCGCGCTGGGACTGGCCAACGAGCGCGGCATCGAAATGCCGATCACGGCGCAGGTGGACGCCATCCTGCACCGCGGCAAGAGTCCCCGGGAAGCCGTCGCGGAGCTGATGCGCCGGCCGGGGCGCGACGAACTGTAATCCAGCCACGCGGTCCCGTTGCTACACTGAAAGGGACGAGCCTTCCATGATTCAAACCCTTTTCGGCAGCCTGAAAGAGGCTGAGGAACCCAAAAAACGCGGCATCTTTGAGCGCATGCGCGAAGCTGTCACGCGCACGCGCGAGAACCTCTCGCAGTCGCTTGAAGAGATCGTTGCCCTTACCGTCGAGATCGACGACAAGGCGCTCGACGAGCTGGAGATGAGTTTGATTGCCGCCGATCTCGGCGTGGTGACGGCGCAGGAGATCCTGGGCGCACTGCGCGAGCGCGCGCTGCATCACCAGATTCGCAACGGCGCCGAGCTGAAAGAGATGCTTCGCACCGAGATCAAGGCGATTCTCGACGCGTATGCCACGCCGCCGCGCGTGGTGGAGCAGCCGCCGGAGGTCATCCTGCTGGTGGGCGTCAACGGCACCGGCAAGACCACCACCAGCGGCAAGCTGGCGGCCTGGTATCGCCGCATGGGCAAGACGGTATTGCTGTGCGCCGCGGATACTTTTCGCGCCGCGGCGATCGAGCAGCTCGAGATATGGGGACAGCGCACTGGCGTTGAGATCATCAAGACCAAGCAGGGCGGCGATCCTTCCGCTGTCCTCTTCGACGCGCTGCATGCGGCGAAAGCGCGCGCGACGGATGTGCTGCTGGTCGACACGGCCGGCCGCCTCCACACCAAGAACGACCTGATGAAAGAGCTGGACAAGATGCGGCGCACCACGCAGCGCTTCATCCCGGACGCTCCGCACGAAGTGCTGCTGGTAATGGACGCGACCACCGGCCAGAACGGCATGCAGCAGGCCAAGCTCTTCACGGAGTCGGCCGGTGTCACCGGCATCGTGCTCACCAAGCTCGACGGCACGGCGAAGGGCGGCGTTGCCGTGGCCATCGCGCGTGAACTGCGGCTTCCCGTGCGCTTCGTCGGGGTGGGCGAAAAACTGGACGACCTGCTGCCCTTCGACAGCGCCGCCTTCACCGACTCGCTGCTTGGCGCTTGACCGAATGGATGAAACGCCGGAGAACGCGAGCGAGGCCGGGATAGTGGGCGATCCGTCTGACTCGCAGCAGCAACAAGACGCGCATGGATGCTGCGCGCGCTCGGGTTTGCCCTTCAGGGCGTCGGGCTGGCTTCACCCAATCCGACCGTAGGATGCATCATCGTTCGTGAGAACCGCATCGTCGGCCGCGGCTTCCATCAATACGCGCAGCGCGACCATGCTGAAGTGGTCGCGCTGAAAGAAGCGGGCGAGGCAGCGCGCGGCGCTACGGCCTATGTCACGCTGGAGCCGTGCAGCCACTACGGCCGCACCGGCCCCTGCTCCCGCGCTCTGATCGAAGCCGGCGTTGCGCGCGTGGTTGCCGCCACCGGCGATCCCAATCCCCTGGTGCAGGGCCGCGGGTTGGCGATGCTGCGCGAGGCTGGCATCGATGTCTCGGTCGGGCTCATGGCCAGCGAAGCACGCCAGTTGAACGACGCCTTTGCTCACTTCATCCGGCATCACACACCGTTGGTCTCGCTCAAGATCGCGGCCACACTGGACGGCGCCATCGCGCCGCCTCCAACCGGGCAGCGGGAACGCGCATCGTTTCCCATCACCGGTCCGGCATCGCGGGCCCGGGTGCAGGAGTTGCGCCATGCCCACGATGCCCTGCTCACCGGCATCGGCACGGTGCTGGTCGACGATCCCCTGCTGACGGATCGCAGCCAGCGTCCGCGCCGGCGGCCGCTGCTGCGCATCGTGCTCGATTCGCAACTGCGTTTGCCGCTCGCCTCGCGAATTCTCGATGGCGTACAGGACGACTTGCTGATCGTCACCCGCACCGAGCTGACCCGCAGCGAGGACCGCGCACGGCAGCAGGCACTCATGGATCGCGGCGCACGCATTCTGAAGATCGACGCCCAGGCGGAGGGCGGCATCTCGCTACGCGCTCTGTTGCAGCATCTCGGCCAGCAGGACATCACCAGCGTGATGATCGAAGCCGGTGCGCGTCTCAACCGCAGCGCTCTGGCGGCCGATGTTGTGGACAAGCTCTATCTCTTCCAGGCTCCACGCTTCCTGGGGCCTGACGCAGTACCGATGCTGGCAGGCACGCACGCGGCCAGCCTGCCGCGCCTGCTCCGTTACCACACAGAGCGCGTAGAAGAGGACACGCTCACCGAGGGCTATATTCGCGATCCCTGGGAAATGACTCCTGTACAGGCTGCGCGGTAAGGGTGACAGGCCCCCCACCCCCCTGCGGTGCGGGCGGTTGGCTTTTAACTCATCTGAAATCTGCCGCTTAAGACCTTTGCGGACGGCTAAAAATGTCCAAACAAAGGGCTTAGCTGTAAAAATTTTATTCCATTGCGTTTATGACATCCGGCTCCCTGCTCCGGTCCTTACCGCCGTATTTGCCCTATTTCAAGCATAGCGAATTCCCGCAGGGGTCATGCCAGGATTCGGAGGCGGCCCTTTGTTCCCATTCCACATCGGGACGCGATAGTTTTGAGTCATGTTCACCGGCCTTATCCAGGAAACCGGCTCCGTGCTCAGCGTGGAGTCGCGCAGCGGCGTGCATCACATTGCAATTCATGCGCCGGCCCTTGCCTCTCAGCTTCATGTTGGCGACAGTATTGCGGTCAGCGGCGTTTGCCTCACCGCCTTCGGAATGTCTCCGGAGGGCCATCCGGATCGCTTTGAAGCCGATCTGGCCGAAGAGACGGTACGCCGCACCTCGCTGAGCCAGCTTGCGCCCGGCGCCATAGTGAATCTGGAGTTGCCCACCCCGGCCGGAACGCCGATTGGGAGGCCATGTGGTGCAGGGCCACGTCGATGGCGTGGGCCGCCTGCTCTCGCTCAAACCCGTCGCCGCCGGAAACGCCGCGACGGACTGGTGGCTCGAAATTGAGGTGCCCGAGGCCATTCGCCCGTTTGTCGTCGAGAAGGGTTCGATTGCGATCGAAGGCATCAGCCTGACCGTCGCCCGTTGGGATGGAGAGCGCGTCAGCGTCGCCATCATTCCACACACCTATGCGCACACCAACCTGTGCAGCCACCGGGCGGGCGACCTGCTCAACCTGGAAGCCGATGTCCTGCTGCGCCATGCCGCCCAAATGCAGGCACAAAAATCATCGCCGGAGCTGACTCTGGCTTATTTGGTTGCCAACGGTTATTGAGCGCACGCATCTCACCCTGAGATGAACGAGCGCGGTGCGGCTTGCGGTATGGATAAGCGGAAGGTATGCGTGTTCCTGATTCTGGTCGGGGTCGGGATCGTGTGCCTGTTGCTGATGGTGTACACGCTGTTCTTCGCCAGGCCGCGCACAAACCCCGCGATCCAGAGCGGGCAGCACAGCTCTCTTCGACTGGACCCGAGCAGCTTTGTCCGCTCGTGAACATCACAGTCCCCTCCCGGACAGCTAGTGTTCCGATGGTCCCTCCGCATCATTGCTTCTAAACCACTTAAGTGCGACGGCAATGGCATGCGCCGTGCTCGTGTCATCGGCATTGTCACCATAAACCTATGCGCCTGATTGCCGATATCCGCTTCGCCCTGCGCCAGTTCCGGAAAGCGCCCGTCTTTACCATCACGATTCTGGCTGTGCTCGCGCTCGGCGTGGGCGCGACCACCGCCATCTTCGGGCTCTTCGACCAGGTGCTGCTGCGCTCGCTGCCGGTCACGCGGCCGCAGGAGCTGGTGCGCCTGCAGGGCCACAGCGACTACTTCAACGGCAGCATCCAAATGGTCGGCGGCAGCGCGGATGAATACGCCAGCTATCCCGCTTACCGCTATCTGCGCGACAACACCGGCCGCATCTTCAGCGGCCTGCTGGCCTCCAGCCCGGAGCACTCGGTCGGCATCCAGTGGAAGGGCGAGACCAGACTTGCCATTGCTGAGCTGGTCAGCGGCAACTACTTCCAGGTGCTGGGAGTTGACGCTGCCGCTGGACGCACCATTCAGCCCGCGGATGACACCGTCAAGATGGGATCCCCGGTCGCGATGCTGAGCTATGGCTACTGGCAGAGCCGCTTCGGTGGCGACCCGCGGGTGATCGGCGCGGCGGTCCGGGTCAACGGCCATCTGTTCACCATCGTCGGCGTCACGCCGCAGCGCTTCCACAGCGTCTCCACGGGAGAGGGATCTGAAATCTATTTCCCCATGATGACCAAGCCGGCCATCACGCCGGACAGAGACGACCTGAATGACTACACCGCAGCGTGGCTGAATATGGTCGCGCGGCTGGCTCCCGGGGTCACTCTGGCGCAGGCTACCGCGGCCATGCAGCCCATCTGGCACGCGGAGCGCGTCCTCGACTTTTCGTATCAGACAACCCCGACCGCGGCCGTCCACAAACGCTTTGTGGATCAGGCTCATATGAAGCTGCTCAGCGGCGCCACCGGTTTCTCGCCGCTGCGCGACACGCTGGATACGCCGATGAAAGCGCTGCTTGGCATGGCCGGACTGGTGCTGCTGATGGCCTGCGCCAACGTCGCCGGCCTGTTGCTGGTGCGCTCCGCCGGCCGCGTGCGCGAGATGTCCTTGCGCTATGCGCTGGGAGCGAAGCGCTACCGCATTGTGCAGCAGTTGCTGGGCGAAGGCATCCTGCTCGGGCTGGCCGGTGGAAGCCTCGGCCTGCTGATTGCACGGCCGGTCAGCGAGTTGCTCGCCCGCCGGCTGATGGTCGGCAGCGTAGGCGAGGCGCCGTTCTCGACGACGCTTGACTGGCGGCTGCTCCTCATCGCGCTCGCGATCACGCTTGTGACCAGCGTGCTCTTCAGCCTGGCGCCGGCGCTGCAGTTCTGGCGGCCTAATCTGGCCCCGGCACTGAAGCAACAGAACGTCACCGTCTCCGGCGGCGCGCTGCTGCTGCGCCATCTTGCCGTAGGCGCGCAGATCGCGCTCAGCGTACTCCTGCTGGCCGCCGCAGGCCTCTTCCTGCGCACGGTGAACAACCTGCGTGCCGCCGATCTTGGCTTCCGGCCCGATCACCTGGTCGAGTTCGATCTGGATCCGCGGCTGGCGGGTTACCGCACCGACCAGGTCAACGCGCTCGACGCGCGCATCCTGGCTACGCTCCAGGCTTTGCCGGGCGCATCCTCCGTCAGCGCCGGCGACGATCCGGAGATGGCGGATAGCGATTCCATCGAGACACTCGAAATCCCCGGGTTCAAGCCGGCGAAGCGCGGTGAGATGAACGTGTCGTGGTCGGGCGTCATGCCCAACTACCTGGAGACACTCGGTGTTCCGTTGATTGCCGGCCGCAACATTACGGAAAGCGATCGTCATGGCGCCGCGCCCGTGGCTGTCATCAACCGTAGCGCTGCGGTGCACTTTTACGGCGGCGTGGAGAAGGCAATCGGCCGCACGCTGAAGGGCGATGAACAGCAGCGCACCATCGTTGGGGTGTCCGAAGACTTTCACCACGGCGACGCGACGCAGCGTCCCGGCCGCCGTGTCTTCGTGCCCTATCTCCAGGAAAAACCGCACCAGCTCACCTTCTATCTACGCACGGCCGCCGCGCCCGGGCCGATGCTCGAAACGATCCGTCAGGCAATGCATCGGCTCGATCCGAGCCTCGCCCTCGACTCCGTCTGGACGATGGATACGCAGATCGACATGGGCATGGCACAGGCGCGAACGCTCGCACTCCTGGCCTCCGCCTTCGGCATTCTGGCGGCGCTCATGTCCGCGGTCGGCCTGTACGGCGTGCTGGCCTTCGATACCCTGCAACGCACGCGAGAGATCGGCGTGCGCATGGCGCTCGGGGCGAGCCGATCGGCCGTGGCGCGGCTGCTGCTGCTGGAAACTGTGCGGCTGGCAAGCATCAGCATTCTCGTGGGATTGCCAATGGCCTGGGAGTTCGCGCGCCTGGCCAAGTCGCTGCTCTTCGGCGTCCAGAGCGCCGATCCGCTTACCTATGCGGCAGTTGCGTTGCTGGTGGCGCTGGTGGCTGTAGCCGCCTCTGCTATTCCCACCTGGCGGGCCACCTCGATCGAGCCTATGGAGGCGCTGCGCTACGAATGACGGAGGCAGAAAAGCGGAACGAAGTATTTCCCCTCCAGTGATTCTTGCATCTACGCTCCAGACCGCTGCCACTCAAGGTCAACGGTCCGGAGTTGTCATGAAGATTGCAGGAATCGTACTGATCATTGCCGGTGTCATCGCGCTCGTTTACGGCGGGTTCAGCTACACCACGACGAAAAAGGCGGTAGACATGGGACCGCTGCAGATCAACACCAAGCATGAACACTCAGTGCCATTGCCGCCGGTCCTGGGCGTGCTCGCGATTGTGGGCGGCGGCGCTTTGCTCTATTTCGGTGCGAAAAAGGCCTGAAACCAAACACCCTATGCCTGTTTGAGCGCAAAACAGGCTGAAGCAGACTTCCTCAAACGCGATTGCGGAGAGGGCTGGATATGGTTTTCCGACAAGAAAACCCCACCTCGCCCCATTTGGGCCACTGCACCGATAGGGAATCTGCTTTAAGGTGTGAGGCATGCAGGCAAGACCGGTTCCCCCAACCCGGCAACGTGGCGGCTTCCTGGCCAGCGAGCCTTTGCTGCTCGTAGGACTGGTCATCCTCACGCTTTACTTTGCCCGCGATCTGCTGGCGCCCATGGCCTTCGCGCTGGTCCTCAACTTCCTGCTCTCGCCGGCGGCGGAGCTGCTGGAGCGATGGCGTCTCAGGCGATCCGTCTCCGTGGTGCTGGTCATCCTGATCTTCTTCTCGGGCCTCGGTGTTACGGCCTGGGTGGTGGCGCGCCAGTTGGTGCATGTCGCCGAGCTGCTGCCAGATTACCGCGAAAACATCCAGACCAAGCTCGATAGTCTGCACACGCCCATCGGGGGTGCCGCCGGCAACGCAATCAGCACCTTGGAGGAGATGACCCAGCAGCTCTCTTCCCACGCCGACGCCACCATTGCTCCTCCGGCCGAACCTGGGGACGACTATCCCTCCGGTCCGGCATCGCCGCTTCCGGCTGCCGGCGCCGGAAGTGGCGCTCCCCAACCAGAGCGCGACACCGCAACAGCCAACGCCGGTCCAGGTGATCGAACCGCCTCTTTCCGTGGGCCGCTACCTGCAGGAGATCTTTTCGCCCATCCTCCGTCCGCTGGCCGCCTGCGGCATTGTCATGGTCTTTACCGTGTACATGCTGATGAACCACGAAGACCTGCGCAACCGCCTGCTGCTGCTGGCGGGCATGGGGCGGCTCAGCCTGATGACCGGCGCCCTGCGCGATGCAGCAGAGCGTATCAGCACCTATCTGATCTGGCAGTTCGTGACCAATGTCTTGTTCGGCCTGTTGTTTGGCCTCGGGCTGTCGCTCATTGGCGTGCCGGACGCCACGCTGTGGGGTGCGCTGGCTGCCATCCTGCGCTATATCCCCTATGTCGGCACCGCCGTTGCGGGCCTGTTGCCGATCATCTTTGCCATCGCGATCTTCCCCCACTGGCGGCAGGTCTTCGAGATCGTCGGACTCTACGGCTCGCTGGAGTTTGCGACCTCCAACTTCTTTGAGCCGTGGCTCTACGGGTCGCGCACCGGAATCTCCGCGCTGGCACTGCTCGCTTCCGCCATCTTCTGGACCCTGCTGTGGGGGTGGTCGGGCCTGGTACTGGCCACTCCGCTCACCGTTTGCCTGATCGTGCTCGGACGCCACGTGCCGCAGCTCCGCTTCCTGCACGTGCTGCTGGGCGAAGACGCCGAACTGGCCCCGGAAGCAAAGTTCTATGAGCGCATGCTCGCAATGGATCAGAATGAGGCGCACAGCATTGCCGACCGGTTCCTCGATAAGCGTCCGCTGATCGATTTCTACGATACGGTTCTGCTGCCTGCGCTGTGCCTGGTGGAGCAGGACCGGCACCGCGGCTCCTTCGACGAAAACCGCGGCAATTACCTGCTGCTGAGCGCAACCGAGCTGGTTGCCGAACTGAGCGAATTCAAGACCGAAGTCACCCTCGCTGCGGCAGCGGAGAATGACACCGCTACGGATACGAATTTAGAGTCTCACGAAATCCACCTAAGACCCGCCCCCGTGATCTGCATTCCCGCCGGCGATCAGGCGGACGAGGTGACCGCGATGGTGCTTGCCCAATTGCTGGAGCAAAGCTGCCACAATACTTTGCTGCTGCCCACCGCGTCCGTGACTCCGGAGATCCTGGAGCGGCTGGGCCAGGACCCGGGCACCATCCTCTGCATCTCCGCGCTGCCGCCGTTCGTCTTTACCCAGACGCGCACGCTCTGCCAGCGCATCCGGGAACAGCTTCCCGAAAATCGCATCCTGATCGGTCTGTGGCAGTCGGCACAGAGTCCGGAGCTGATGCGCGAGCGTTTCGGCAGCGCGCGGCCGGATCGCGTGGTCGCCACGCTCGGGGACGCCATGGCGCAGATCGAGCAATGGCAGCAAGGCTGCACCGAGCCGGCATCCGCAGTCATGCCTCAGCCTCTCACTGCGGAGTAATGATGCCGCCAACGCGCTGACGCGGCGGCAACGGCTTACCCCGCCGGTCCAGTTCTACGGGCAGCACTTTTGCGGATTTTGCATCGGGTTTTGCCGCACCCTGCGGCGCGGATGATTTGGTCACAGATGGCTTTGTCGGCTTCATCGGGGTATCGCAGTAGCAGACTACACTGACGGCATGCCGTCGCGTGTACGCCTGATCGCCATCGATATCGATGGCACGCTCCTCCCCACTTCCAGTACGACGATCAGCCGGCGCAATCGCCGTGCACTATGCGAGGCGCAGGCCGCCGGCATCCACATCGTGATCGCAACTGGCCGGCGTCACCAGTTCGCGGAACCGGTTTTGGCTCAGGTGGGACTCTCGCCGCGCACCGTCTTGATCTCGTCGAATGGTTCCGTCACTCGCTACTTCGATGGCGAGCTCATCGAACGGAGTCTGCTGTCGACCGCAACCGCGCGAGCACTGTGCCCTGCGCTGCGGCCCTTTGGCCAGACCATGGTCTTTACCTTCGATCGCCAGGACAAGCCTTCGCTGGTGGTGGAAAGTACGGCGGCTCTCCAGCGCAAGATTGGCGTCTGGGTGGAGTCCAATCGCCCTGACATGATGGAAATTGCGCCGCTGGAACGCGCATTTGACCAGGATGAAGCGCCCATTCAGGGGATGCTGTGCGGGAATATTGCGGAGGTTCGCGCCGCCCAGCAGGCGCTCGAAAGCACGGACCTCGCGACCGCGGTCGCCATGCATCGCACAGAGTACGCGGAGCGCGACCTGGGCATTCTGGACCTGCTGCCGCCTTATTGCTCCAAAGGCCATGCGCTCGAGGACTATGCCCGTTCTCTGGGACTGGGAGCGTCGGAGGTGATGGCCATCGGTGACAATTTCAACGACCAGGCCATGCTCGAGTTTGCCGGCTCCGCGGTCCTGATGGCCAACGCCGGAGTGGAGATGCAGGCCCTGGCTGACCAGCGGGGCTGGGCGACCACCCTGAGCAATGACGAGGATGGCGTGGCCGCGACGCTCGAGCCCCTGATTCGCTCGGAGCAGCAGGCCAAAAAGGTAACCGAATTTGCCCCGGAAGTCGTACCGTCCGAGGCCGGTAGCGGAGACCGATAGAGACGGACTGCATGGTAGCCTAGCAACGAGTGTTTTCTCCGAAAAAAGCGGGAATTGCCCATGCTGGATGGGTTGCGTCCGTCCTGCTGCTGGCGGGCGCGGCAATGCCCCTGCGTGCGGCCGAACACATCACCCTGCGCAATGGCTTCGACCTGGTCTGCGACCACCGCGAGATCGCCGGCGACCACGTTCGTCTCTACATGACCGCTACCGGGCCGAATTTTATGGAGGTTCCGAGCGCAGACATCGCCAGCAGCGAGTTCGTCGAGGTGCCGGCGGCCCAACCGCCCACTCTCGCGGCGGCCGACGACCGTTCAGGCCGACCCCACGCCCGCGGAGATTCGCGAAATGGCGGCGAAGGCCGGTGCAGCCCACGATCTGGATGTTGAACTGCTGGCCAGCGTCATCCGGGCGGAGAGCGATGGCAATGTGCACGCCGTGAGCAGGGCCGGGGCGCGCGGGCTGATGCAATTGATGCCCGGTACTGCAACCAGGCTGGGGGTGGCGGACAGCTTCCGCGCCGAACAGAACATCAATGGAGGCACTGCCTACCTGAACGACCTGCTGGTGCGCTATCACGACAACCTGGCGCTAGCTTTGGCGGCCTACAACGCAGGCCCAGCGGCGGTCGATAAGTATCACGGCATTCCGCCCTATCGCGAAACCCGCCTTTACGTCGCACGCATCATCCACGACTTCAATCGTCGCAAAGCGGAAGAAGCCACCCATCGCGCAGCGCTGGTCGCCTCCGGCACTGTCTCCTGCAGGCAATTGACCATAGCATCGCCAGCGTCCTGGTAAAAATCCACTGAATCTGGAGCGACAGCGCCTTGAAATCCAGGAAGATACTGCTCTCGATCGCGGGTCTGCTGATCTTTGTGGCGCTTCTCGTCTATGGAAGCCAGCGGACACACTTCCGGTGGGACATTCTGGGCCAGCAAATGCACTTCGTGCGCTGGTCGAATATTCTCTTCGGCGTGCTGCTGATCTACGGAGCCTTTTTGGTGCGTGCTTTTCGGTGGGTCATCTTCCTGCGGCCCACCAAGCGCCTGCCTCCGCTCTACCTGCTGGGCACGCAGGTGATTGGTTTCACCGCTGTAGCACTGCTCGGGCGTGTGGCCGACCTGACGCGCCCCTATCTTGTCGCGCGGCGCGCTAAACTCCCGGTGGCGCCGCAGATAGCCATCTGGACAGTCGAGCGCATGTTCGACTTCGCCTCCATGGCCACCATCGTCTCGCTGGCTCTGCTGCTGGCGCCGGATCGTGCAACCATGCCGCACCGGGCGCAGGCATTAGCGGGCGCAAAAAGCCTTCTTTCTCTGGCGGCCATGCTGGTCATTTTCACAATCTCAGTGCGACTCTCCGGGGAAGCAATCGCAGGAGCCATCGAGCGTGGTCTGCCGGGCAAGTTCGGTGCCGCCATCGCTGCGAAGATACGCAGCTTCAGGGAAGGCCTGGTTGCCATCTCTTCCGCAAGCGCTCTCCTGCAGGCTTCGGCGCTCTCGCTGCTGATGTGGGCCATGATCTCCGGCGCATATCTAACGACGGTGCGCGCCTTCGCCAGCTCGCCCTCGCTCGCTTCGATGACTTTGGGACGCACCGTGATCCTGATGGCAGCCAGCATGGTCGGCTCGGCCTTTCCTGTTCCGGTAGCGGCCTGGTTCACGCAGGTGATCGCGCTGCAGATCACGCTTTCCCAGCTTTTCAGTGTGCCGCAGGAAGTCGCGCTGGCTTGCGGCGCCGGTCTCACATTCGTCACTTTTCTCGCCGTCATCCCGGTAGGGCTGATCTGGTCTCGCTTCGAGCACATCTCGCTCCGGCAGGTCTCCGAGCAGTCCGAGCACGAAGCCGAAGAGCTTTCTAGCAACGCACAGGCATAACGAGCGGCCGTCCCGGCCAATTCAGCCACTGATGGCCGGAGACGCTTCCACCACGCCTTCGCGGTGAGCCCGTCAGGCTATCGGGACCAAGCTGCGAGAGCATTTCTCCTGTAAAAGTAGAACGGCCAGCGGGAGCTCTCGCGGCTTCTCGTGAAGGAAAGCCACACCGAGATTCGCACCGCTTCCTCACAGCACAGGGAAAATGCTCTATCGTAGAAACATCTATGAAGTGTCCGTACTGCGGCTTTGCGCAGGACCGCGTCGTGGATTCACGCGAGAGCAAGGAAGCCGATTCCATCCGAAGACGCCGCGAGTGCGAGCGGTGCGAAAAACGCTTCACCACGTATGAACGGATCGATGAGATCCCTTACATGGTGGTGAAGAAAGATGGTCGCCGCGAGCGTTTTGAGCGGCACAAAGTGCTGAGTGGCCTGCTGCTCGCCTGCCGCAAACGACCCTTTACCCCGGACAACCTGGAAGCCATCGTCGATGAGGCGGAGACCTTCCTGATCGATTCGCCGGACCGGGAACGTACCACCAGCGAGATTGGCGAGCTCATCATGAACCGTTTGAGAGCCATCGACACCGTCGCATATATCCGCTTTGCCAGCGTCTACCGCGACTTCACCGACGTTCGCGAATTCAAGGAAGAGCTGGAGCACCTGCTGCTCGCAAAGGACCAGACAGCGAAGCGTCGAAGCAGCGATCCGGCACATCGGGAGCCGGCATCGCGCAAACCCCAACGCCGGCAACCATGACACGGCAACCCTGACGCGCCAACATGAATCGCGTGTCCCGCGCACACGATCCATCGCAAGAGGAAAAACAGAGAATGCCCAAACAACACACCATTACGCTGATTCCCGGAGACGGCATTGGCCCCGAAGTGACGAACGCCGTCGTGCGCATCCTGGAAGGCGCCGCGGCCGCTACCGGAGCCAGCTTCCAGTGGGAGAGCTACGCCGTCGGCGCCGAGGCCTTTGAACGCTTCAAGGAGTACATCCCGCGCGAGCTGTACCACTCGATCGAGCGCAACCGCGTCGCGCTGAAGGGTCCGGTCACCACGCCGATCGGCGGCGGCTTCGCCTCCATCAACGTCACTCTGCGCAAGCAGTTCGAGCTTTACGCCAACTTCCGCCCCATCCGCAACCTGCCGGGCACGCAGACCCGCTACCCGGGCGTGGATCTGGTGATTGTGCGCGAGAACACCGAGGATCTTTATGTCGGCCTGGAGCATGAAGTCGTTCCCGGTGTCGTCGAATCACTGAAGATCGTGACGGAAAAGGCCTCCACGCGCATCGCGAAGTTCGCCTTCGATTACGCGCGCAAGCACGACCGCAAGAAGATCCACGCCATCCACAAGGCCAACATCATGAAGATGTCCGACGGCCTCTTCCTGCGCTGCGTGCGCGAGGTGGCCAAGGACTATCCGGAGGTGACCTACGGCGAGCACATCGTGGACAACACCTGCATGCAACTGGTGATGAATCCCTACCAGTACGACATGCTGGTGCTGCCAAACCTCTACGGCGACATCGTGAGCGACCTGTGCGCCGCCTTCGTCGGCGGACTGGGTCTGGTGCCCAGTGCGAATCTTGGCGAGAGCTGCGCCATCTTCGAGGCGGTGCATGGCTCCGCGCCGGATATCGCCGGCCAGGACAAAGCCAACCCGACCGCGCTGCTGCAATCCGCCATCCTCATGCTGCACCACATCGACGAATCTGCGGCGGCGGACAAGATTCAGGCTGCCCTCGACAAGGTGTATACGGAGAAGACCATGCTGACCCGCGATGTGGGCGGCACCGCGGGCACGCAGGCATTTGCCAACGCTATTCTCGCCGCGCTGTGATTCAACCTTTGAGAGGACTCGAAGTGAACACAATCTCCCTGCCCGTACGGTCCCGCCAATTTGCCCTGTTTCTCTGCGCCATTCTCCTGCTGAGCGCAGGGTGCAAAAAGAACAACTCCAGTGTGTCTGTTTCCACAAGCATCCAGCCGATCACGCAGATCGATCCCGCCACCGCGGGCAGCGTCGAAGGCACAATCCATCTCGTCGGCAAGGCGCCCGAGCGCATCGAGATCGACATGGCACAGGATCCAGCGTGCGCCATGAGCCCCTATGGGAAGAACATGACCGAGGGCATCGTGAGCCCAAAAGACGGAGAACGGCAAGCTCGCGAACGTCTACGTTTACGTGAAGGACGGTCTCGGCAACAAGTTCTACGTTGCGCCGAACACACCCGCGGTGCTCGACCAGAAGGGCTGCCGCTACGTGCCGCACGTGCTGGCCGCCATGGTGGGTCAGCCGATTGAGTTTCGCAACTCCGACCCCACCATGCATAACGTGCACATGCAACCCACCATCGCCGGCAATCAGCAGGTCGACATCTCGCAGCCACCGAACGGCGGTACCACGCGGCATGTCTTTGCCAAGCCGGAGCTGATGATGCCGGTGCGCTGCAACAACCATCCCTGGATGGAAGCCTTCCTCAACATCTCATCGAATCCCTTCTTCGCCGTGACCGGGGAGGATGGCCACTTCGCCATCCATGGACTGCCTCCCGGCACCTACACGCTGGTCGCGGTCCAGGAACAACTGGGCCAGCAGCAGGCGACGGTAACCGTGACGACCCACGGCACCGCGACGTCGGACTTCAGCTTCAAGGCGAAGTAAACCCGCTTCCGCGCAACGAATGTGTGGTTCACCACACGGATACGGGGTATTGCTGCGATTCGGGATAAAATTATCGAATCCTAACAAACAGCGAAGAGGCCAATGGCAGAGAGACTGAGGGTTGGCATACTCGGCGCTACCGGCACTGTCGGTCAGCGCTTCATCCAGTTGCTGGACGGGCACCCGTTCTTTGAGGTGGCGTGGCTGGCTGCCAGCGACCGCTCGACAGGCCGCCGTTACGAAGACGCCGTGCGCTGGAAGCTGGAGACGCCGATTCCGGCTGCCGTGCGTTCCCTGCCCCTTGTCCCCGCCGCTCCGGATCAGGCGCCGTCGATTCTCTTTGCCGCGCTCGATGCGGATATCGCCCGCGAGCTCGAACCGCAGTTTGCCGCAGCCGGCTGCGCAGTCATCTCGAACTCCAGCGCCTTCCGCATGCAGGAGGATGTGCCGCTGGTGATTCCAGAGGTCAACGCCGCCCATCTGGAGCTGATTGAGTCGCAGGTCTGGCGCAAGCACTCCGGCGGTTATATCGTCACGAATCCGAACTGCTCCGCCATCGGGCTGGTGCTCGCGCTCAAGCCGCTTGCCGATCGCTTCGGCATCGAGAGCATTTTTGTCAGCACCATGCAGGCCGTCAGCGGGGCTGGCTATCCGGGCGTTCCGTCACTGGATATCCTCGGCAACGTGGTTCCCTTCATCAAGAACGAAGAAGAGAAGATGGAGGCCGAGACGATGAAGCTGCTCGGCACGCTCGAGGACGTGGCTGTGCGTCCGTACGCGGCGCGCATGAGCGCACATTGCAACCGTGTCGCCGTGGAAGACGGCCACACCGAGAGCGTCTCGATCAAGCTGCGGGTGCCCGCCACGCGCGAGCAGGTGCTGGCCGCATGGAGCGAATTCCAGCCCCTCGCATCGCATCAGTTGCCCACTGCACCTGCGCAGCCCGTCGAATTCACTCCCGTGGAGGATCGCCCGCAGCCGCGTCTCGACCGCATGCGCGGAGCCGGCATGGCCACTACGGTCGGCCGCCTGCGCCCTTGCAGTTTGCTGGACTGGAAGTTCACCGTGCTCTCGCACAACACCATCCGCGGCGCGGCGGGCGCAGCGCTGCTGAACGCAGAGCTGCTGATGCAACTGGGCAAATTGAGCGGCACACGTACTCCGACGGCGGCCGTCTCCGCATGAAACTCGTCGTCATGAAGTTCGGCGGCACCTCGGTTGAGGATGCTACCGCCATCCGGCGAACGGCGGATATCGTCGCGGGACGTGTCGCGCTCGGTCTGCAGCCGGTGGTCGTTGTGAGCGCCATGGCGCGTGTGACCGACCAGTTGCTGAACGCGGCAGCCGCAGCCGGCCGCGGCGATAAATCCTCCGCACTCGCGGCCTGTATTGCGTTGCGTGCGCGCCACCATCAGACCGCTGGCGAACTGATCCCGGCAACCGAACTCGCACCCATCACCGCGTTCCTCGACGAACACTTCGATGCGCTCGACGAGCTGCTGCGCGGCCTCGCCGCGGTCGGCGAGGTTACGCCGCGCACCACGGACATCGTCGCCTCTTACGGGGAGCGGCTCTCCAGCCCGATCGTCGCCGCTGCGTTCGTCGCCCGCGGCATTCCGGCCACGCATGTCGATGCGCGCGACGTCATCATCACCGACGCGCAGCACATGAAGGCGATTCCGCAGGATGAGCTGATCGCCGCGCGGCTGCGCGAGCATGTACTGCCGCAGGCCGAGGCTGGCCGCGTCGTCGTGCTCGGCGGATTCATCGGCTCCACGCCGGAGGGCGTCACCACCACCCTGGGGCGCGGCGGTTCGGACTTCAGCGCCGCCCTGGTGGGCGGCGGCCTGCACGCGGAATCGATCGAGATCTGGACCGACGTCAACGGCATCATGACCACCGATCCGCGCATCTGCCCGGATGCGCTGCGCGTGCGCACCATCAGCTTCGATGAAGCTTCCGAGCTGGCCTACTTTGGTGCGAAGGTGCTGCATCCAGCGACCATTCTCCCGGCTGTCGAGAAGAACATCCCGGTGCTGGTGCTGAACTCGCGCGACGCCCAGAACGAAGGCACCCGCATCACCGCCCTGGCACCGCACTGCCGCAGCCCCTTCAAGTCCATCGCGGCCAAGAAGCGGCTTACCATCATCGACATCGTGGCGAACCGCATGCTGATGTCGCATGGCTATCTGAAGGCCGTCTTCGAGGTCTTCGACCGGCACAAGTGCTCGGTCGACATGGTCTCCACCTCGGAGGTCAGCGTCTCACTCACCGTGGACTCCAATGAACGCCTCCCGGAGATTGCCGCAGACCTGCGCAAGTTCGCGGATGTAAAGTACGAGGGGCGGAAGGCGCTGATCTGCATGGTGGGTGAAAACATACGGGGCCAGAACGGCATCGCCGCGCAGGTCTTCGGCGCGCTCCAGCACATCAATCTGCGCATGATTTCGCAGGGCGCATCGGAGATCAATATGAGCTTTATGATCGAGGAGGACGACGTTGAAGAAGCGATCCGTTCGCTGCACTCCGTCTTCTTCGCCGATCCCGATCCTTCCATCTTTGATCTTGAAGCACGTAGGGATCTCGAAGCCCGCGCGGTAGCGCAGGCAGCAGGAGGCAAGCGATGATCTTCCTGATTCTTGGCCGTGGCAAGACGGGCTCCATCGTTGCCGACGTTGCGCACGAGCGCGGCCATGGCGTTCGCGTCATCGGTGAGGAAGAGAACCGGAATGCTTCTGCACTGACGCCTCCACTGCTGACTCAGGTGGACGCCGTGATCGACTTCACCACGGCAGAGGCGGTCGTTCACAACGTGCGCGCCTGTCTCTCGGGCGGTGCAAAGGTTGTGGTCGGCACCACCGGCTGGTACGACCACTTAAAGGACATGCGCGCGCTTTGCGAGCGGCGGAACGCCGGTATGCTCTACGGCGCGAACTTTTCTGTGGGCGTGCAGGTGATGCTGCGGCTGGTGCACGAGCTTGCGATCGGCACGCATGGCTACGAGCTATCCATCTCCGAGATCCACCATGCCAGCAAGAAGGACGCCCCGTCGGGGACGGCAATTTCGCTGCAGCAGATGGTTCGCGACGCAGGGCCCGAACTCGACGCCTCCATCACCTCGCAGCGCGAAGGCGATGTCGCCGGCATCCACGAACTGCAGGCCCGCTCCGCCAACGACCTCATCACCATCCGGCATGAGGCCTTCTCGCGCCGCGGCTTCGCTGAGGGAGCTGTACGCGCCGCCGAATGGCTCTCCACCCGCACCGGTTGCTACGACTTCACCGATATCTACGCGCAGTTGCAGTAGGACGGTCGGCGACAAACCGGCGGCAGCACTGCGATGCCAAAGGGGCGCACCGTCCCGACTCGCGCCGCAGGCGCCTTTGCCCCTACGGCCAGTAGTAGCTGGTATTCTCGGCACGGTATGGAGCTACGCGGCTGCGGCACGGCACTTGTCACCCCTTTTCGTCCCGACACGACGATCGATATTGACGCCCTCGCCGCGCTGGTGGAGTGGCAGATCGCCAGCGGCATCCAGTTCCTCGTTGCCTGCGGCACTACGGCGGAGACGCCTGCGCTCAGTGATCGCGAGGCGCTCGATGTGATCCGCCTGGTCGTCCGCGTCGCCGCCGGACGCGTTCCCGTGGTTGCGGGATGCACCCACAACGCCACGCGCGAAGCAGTGGAGCGCGCCAAAGCGGTTGCGGCCATTCGTGGCGTCAGCGCGATCCTGACGGCAAATCCGTACTACAACAAGCCCACGCAGGAGGGCCAGTACCAGCACTTCCGCGCCATCGCGGAGGCGGTGCCTCGGCCGGTCGTGATCTACAACATCCCTGGCCGCACCGCATGCAACCTGGAACCTGCCACGGCGGCGCGCCTGGCGCGGGACTGCCCGAATCTTTGCGCGGTAAAGGAATCGAGCGGCAACCTGCAGCAGATCACGGAGCTCATTCATGCACTCGACGGGACAAAAGTGCGGGTGCTGGCGGGCGACGACAACATCGCGCTCGCCGCTATCGCGGTTGGCGCAGCGGGTCTGGTCTCCGTTGCTTCGAACGTAATTCCCGCCGAGATGCAGCAGATGATCGCCGCCGCGCTCGGCAACGACTGGACCGCCGCACGCAACCTGCAGCGCCGCTATTATCCGTTGATGCTTGCCAACTTCTGGGAGACGAGTCCCGGCCCGGTGAAATATATCCTGGCGCGCATGGGCCGCGTGGCGCCGGTATGGCGTCTGCCCATGGTGCCGCCCTCTGCGCCCGTGGCCGCGCGGCTGGACGCGCTGATGGCGTCGTTACAGCTCAACACCGCTTCTTAAAAGCCGAACACCGCTTCGCAGTGACCGGGAGAGCACCGCCGGGGCACCGTACACTAAGGCCAAAGCATGTCCGCACAACATCCACTTCAGCCAGAGATCGAACGCCACTTTGACGCCGGTGCTGCCGCGGTCGGCGACCCGGCCGCGCTCAGTGCCTTCACCCAACTGCGCGACGAGCTCAACAGCGGCCGGGTTCGGTCGGCGGAGCCAGATGCTACAGCGCCATTTGGCTGGCGGGTCAACTCCTGGGTGAAGCGCGGCATCCTGCTCGGCTTCCGCATCGGCCAGCTCACCTCCTTTGGCAATCACGATCTCTCCTTCGTCGACAAGAGCACCTTCCCCGCCCGCAGCTTCACCCCGGAAGAGGGCATCCGCATCGTCGTCGGCGGCTCCTCGGTTCGGGAGGGTGCGTATCTGGCTTGCGGCGTGATCTGCGTGCCACCGATGTATGTCAATGTCGGCGCCTACATCGACGAGGGCACGTTGGTGGATTCGCATGCACTCGTGGGAAGTTGCGCGCAGATCGGCAAGCGTGTGCACCTCAGCGCTGCGGCGCAGATCGGTGGCGTGCTGGAGCCGGTGAACGCCAACCCGGTCATCATTGAAGATGACGTGCTGGTGGGGGGCAACTGCGGCGTATACGAAGGCACCATCGTGCGCGAGCGCGCAGTGCTGGCGGCCGGTACTGTCCTGACGCGCGGCACACCGGTCTACGACATCGTCAACGGCGTCATTCACAAGGCCGAAGCCGCCGGCCCTGGCGCAGATGCAGCCGCGGAGGCGAGGCCACTGGTCATCCCCGCCGGCGCCGTCGTCGTTCCCGGCTCGCGGGCCATTGTGCGCGGACGCGCGGCGGAGTGGGGGCTTAGCCTGTATGCGCCCGTTATCGTCAAATATCGCGACGACAAGACCGATCTGAGCGCGGCGCTTGAGGACTTACTGCGTTAAGCTGGAAGTAGTCCCCGGCGCTTATCAAGCGTCTATCCATGGGACGCTGTCTTTGTCCGCATCCCATTACCTGCTAGCATTTTTCTTCCATGTCTAAAGGCAAGCTGCAAATCATACCCATCGGCGGACTCGGCGAGTTCGGCATGAACTGCATGGCCATTCGCTGGGACGAAGATATCTTCGTCATCGACGCCGGCCTCATGTTTCCGGAGAGCGACCTGCTCGGCGTCGACATCGTCGTGCCGGACATCACCTATCTCATCGAGAATCGCTCTCGCGTGCGCGGCATTGTGCTCACGCACGGCCACGAAGACCACATCGGCGGCCTTCCCTGGCTGCTGCGCGAGCTCAACGTCCCCGTCTATGCCACGGAATTCACGCTGGCCTATGTCGAAGGCAAGCTGGAAGAGCACAAGCTGCTGGACAATGCCAGCTAATCGAGATCGAGCCCAAGCGCAAATTTCAGCTCGGCCCCTTTACCATCGAACCCCTGCGGGTAACACATAGCCTGGTCGATTGTGTTTCGCTGGCCATTGAGACGCCGGTCGGCATCGTGATTCACACCGGGGATTTCAAGGTCGATCTTTCCCCGCCCGATGGTAAGGCCTTCGACCTGTCAAGCTTCGCGGAGTACGGCAAGCGCGGCGTGCTCGCCTTGTTGCAGGATTCGACAAACGTGGACCGCGCCGGCTACACGCCGAGCGAGTGGGCCGTCCGCCCGCGGCTGGACGAGATCTTCGCGCGCACGAAACGCCGGCTCTTCTTCTCCTGCTTTTCCTCGTCCATCTATCGCCTGCGCATCGCGCTGGAACTGGCGCAGAGCCATGGACGCAAGGTCGCCATCGTCGGACGATCGATGCTCGAGTCCTCCGAGATCGCGCAGGACCTTGGATATCTCGACATTCCCCGTGACCTCCTCATTCATCCCGGCCAGATCAAGGACTTCGGCCCGGAAGAGATATGCGTGCTCATCAGCGGCACCCAGGGCGAGCCGATGTCTGCACTCTCCCGCGCCGCTGTGGACAACCACAAGCACGCCAAGATCGAGCGTGGCGACACCGTCCTGCTCAGTTCGCGGGTCATTCCCGGCAATGAAAAGAGCATCTACCGCGTCATCGATCACCTCTGCCGCCGCGAGGCCAACGTCATATTCGACGATGGCCAGTCCGGACTGATCCACGTCAGTGGTCACGGCAGTCAGGAAGAGTTGCGGCTGATGATCAACCTCGTCCGGCCAAAGTTTTTTGTGCCCATCCATGGTGACTTCCGCCATCTGCAGCGCCACGCACGACTGGCCATGGACATCGGCATCTCCGAGAACGCGTACCTGCTCGAAGACGGCGACATTCTCGAACTGGATCAGAACACCGCGGTGAAGAAAGGAAAGGTCGCCGCAGGCCGCGTGCTGCTCGACTCCGGCGCCTCCGGCAACGTTGTAGAGGACATGATCATCCGCGACCGCCGCCACCTCAGCGAGGACGGCCTGGTGATCGCGATCATCACCATCAACAAGCTCACTGGGCCGCGTAGAAGGCGTGCCGGAGTTCGTGACGCGCGGCTTCGTCGCCGGCGATCTCGAACTGGGCGAGCAGGCAAAGGCGATCGTCGGGAAAACGCTCGAAGAATCGAGCGCCGAGGAACGCGCCGACCAGGTGCTGATCAAGGAGAAGATCCGCGTCGACCTGAAGCGCTACATCCAAAGGCAGACGTCGAGCCGGCCCTTCATCATGCCGATCATCCTCGAGATCTGATCGTGGCCATCGCCAAGACTGATGCGCAAACCGAGCTTGTCACCGCCGTACAGTTCGCCGAAGCCCGGGAACGGCTTCGCGATGCAGTCCTGCACACACCGCTGGTCCGGATTTCCTCTGTCACAGAAGCGGTGGCGTATCTGAAAGCGGAGAGCCTGCAGCCCATCGGCAGCTTCAAGCTGCGCGGCGCCTTCAACGCGGTCGCCCAATTGAACGAGGCGCAGCGGCAGCGCGGCGTCATCACCTACTCCAGCGGCAATCATGGCCAGGGCGTGGCCTACGCGGCGCGCGCCTTCGGCGTTCCGCGCCATCATCGTCATGCCCGCGAATGCGCCTGCGATCAAGCGCGAGGCGATAACGGCGCTCGGCGCCCAGATTGTCGACGTCGGACCCGCCAGCTCGGAGCGGCGTGAACGTGCCGAAGCCCTGGCAGCCGAGCACGGCTACGCCATCATCCCGCCCTATGACGATCCGGCGATCATCGCCGGTCAGGGCACCTGCGGGCTGGAGATCCTCGACGATTGCCCCGAAGTTGACCTCGTGCTTGCCCCGGTTGGCGGCGGTGGACTGCTGAGCGGTGTGGCAGCGGCGATCCGCCAGCAGCGTCCGGAGTGCCATGTCGTCGGCGTAGAGCCGGAGCTCGCGGGAGACGCGGCGGCCAGCCTGCGCCAGGGCAAAATCGTCGCAGTACACCGCGGAGCAGACCACCCGCACGCTGGCCGACGGCCTGCGCACCCAGAGCCTCGGCAACCTGAACTTCGCTCACATCCAACGCTACGTCGAGCAGCGTCGTCACCGTGACCGAGCAGGAGATCGAGCAGGCTATGCGCCGCATCGCATGGGACGCCCGCCTGATCGCCGAGCCCAGCGGCGCCGTCGCCACCGCAGCGCTGCTCTTCCATCGGCACGAACTGCCGCCGCACCGCACTGCGGTCGCCATCATCAGCGGCGGCAACGCGGAACCCGCCACCCTGCTGCGCATCCTCGGCTCCGCATAGAATCCGCCCTCCGGCGTATTCTGAGCACGTGAAACCTCCATCGAAGTTCCGCTGCTCGTATCTTCTTCTGCACCAGCCTTGCCTTCGCCGCGTCTTCCTTTGCAGCGGACAAGCCACCCTCCGGCCCGATTGCTACCGTTCTGCGCGAGACGCCGGTCTTCGTCCAGGCGGACACCAGCTCGCAAAAGCTGGATACGATCACGCCCGGACGCGAGATGGTGATCGTCGAGCAGAATGGCCCCTGGCTGCGCGTCTTCGCCAACACCGATGTCCAGCAGAATCGAGGCCGAGGATGCGCCTGTCTTCGGCGGTGATGCGGCGACGCCGCCCATCTCCGGCTGGATCCAGGGCAAGGGCATCGTCTCCGCCTCCACGCCGAATGCCGACAACATTCTTTACGGCGCCGCCGCCGGCCAGGAGGTGAGGGCCAGCGACGTCCACGGCTCGCGTGGAGCGGCGCAGGCCGCGCGGCTGCTCTACGCACGCGATGCACAGCTCTTTCCGCAAGGGCCGCACGCGGGCGAGGCTTCATGGCGCGCTGCGGACATTCGCTGGCAGCTTGAAAAGGCGGATGTCTACTCGCGCCCGTCGGCACACGAGAAAGAGAACTACCTGCGCCAGCAGATCGATGACAGCGAGATGAAGAAGCTCATCAAGCACTTTCCCGACTCGAAGTACGCCGACCTGGCCGCGTGGAACATGATCGACAACAAGGTCTGCGGCGACTGGCAGGGCTCGACCAAGTGTCCGGAGAAGGAAGCGGAAATCTATCAGAAGTATGCCGACGAGCACCCGAATTCACCCAAAGCGCCCGAGGCGCTCTTTGAGACGGTCTACCGGCTCGCGGCGGCGGGCGATATCTACGCCGGCGACAATGGCGACAAAAAGGCCACAGAGGATCGCGACCACGCCAAGGTCGTAGCCACGCACCTGCAGCAGAAGTACCCAAGCAGTGACTTCTCAGCCCGTGCGGCCACTCTGATATACCAGATGGAGCAGTCCATCCCCATCTACGGCGCGGAGCGCGACTAGAGCATATTCGGTAACCGTGTGGTCTGCGGAAATTCACTCAGTGGGCTTTTCCTTTAAGAAGAACCACGAGAGCGACCGCTGGACGATCTATACGGATACGGAGTGCTCTGACCGCCGACAAGGAAGTGCGTGAACGATTACATCCTCTCGGTCCTGCTCGGCATCGTCGAGGGACTCACGGAATTTCTACCCGTCAGTTCGACCGCGCACCTGCGGATCGCCGAAGCGATGCTTCACATCAATCTGGCCGATCCCTACTGGAAGATGTACACCATCGTCATCCAGCTGGGCGCCATCCTCGCGCTGATCTTCCTCTTCCTCGGCCGCATTCTCGAATTCATTCGTACCTTCCCCAAGGGTGAGAGCGGCGACCGCACCGCGCTGAATCATCCCCTGTCACTCACGCTCATCGCCTTCGTCTGCACCGCTATCCCTGCCTTCCTGCTGACCAAGGTCATCGGCAAACATCTGGAGAGCCTGCGACTCATGGCGACCTCGCTGCTGGTCGGCGGCATCATCATGTGGGTCGTCGATGCCTGGAGCGTGCGCCAGATACCGGTCACCGAGGATGTCGAGCACATGACGCTCGGTCAATCGATCTGGATCGGCCTCTGCCAGGTCACGTCTGCCGTCTTTCCCGGCACATCGCGTTCCATGTCCACCATCGCCGCGGGTCAGCTCGTCCGCATGACGCGCTCCGCCGCGCTCGAGTTCAGCTTCCTCGTCTCCATCCCCACCATGGTGGCCGCCACCGGCTACGATCTGCTGCGCACGCTACACCCCAGGCATACAGATGTAGCCGAGGCCATCGCACCGCTGGTCATGACCGGCCACGGCTGGCTCGTGCTTTTCATCGGCTTCGCCGTTTCGTTTTTCATCGCGCTGCTCGTGGTGGAGTGGTTCCTGATGTGGGTCCGCCGCCACGGCTTTGTCATCTTCGCCGTCTACCGCATCGCACTGGCCGTACTGCTCTTTACCTTTGGCAAACACTTCATGGGGATGTAAGCCGGGCCACGATTCGACTGCGGCCTCTGGCTGAGCGCTTTCCTAGTGGACCACCGTAAACGGCCCCGAGCTTGTCTCCACTCCTGCATTCGCGAATGCAGGAACCGCCGCAGTTGCGAAAGGCAGCTCCCATGCGGGCGATTGCAGCTCCGGCATGGCCTTTGCCTGAAACAGCTTGCGGCACTGCTTCGCCATCCATCGGGCTGTTGTCCTGGCCTTCTTGCGCCGTGCGCTGTCGGTGGAGATGCCGGTGCCCGCATACATCTGCCGGTAAAGCTTCGAGAGGAACACGAACGCCACCCGCGCCTTGAACGTGGGTGTGCACGCGGAGCGCTCCCAGATCGCGGGGAAGGTATAGAACCTGTCCCATACCCGCTGCGTTCGTTCGCGGATCTCGTCCGAACTCATCGAAGGGTGCGGCGTGAACATCTTCGGTCGCACTGCGATGGGAATGAGCCAGTAGCGCGTAATCGGCACCCCATCTACCAGCGTTGGGGCCTTCTCCTGCTCCTTTTCCCAGCGGTTGAAGTCCACCGTGCCGGGAAAGGGCGTCATCATCACGAATTGCGCGAAAGTGATGCCTGCCTTCATGGCCATCTCGGCCGTGGCGTCGAAGGTCGCCGGCTTATCCGTCGGCAGTCCGAAGATGAACGAGCCCAGCACGTGCACGCCATGCTGCTTGAAGGTCTGTAACTGCCGGGCCAGCCCTTCGCCGGAGTAGTTCCAGTCCTTGAAGACTGCTTTCAAGCCCTCCGGCGTCACGGCTTCCACGCCTACCAGCGCGCCCTTGATGTTGGCCTTGTGCATGGCGTCCAGATATTCGCCATCTTCGCCAGCCTCCATGGTGATCTGGGTGAAAAAGACCATGTCCTTGGGCAGCTTCGCCAGCTCTGCCATCAACTGGAAGCGCTCCGAGCGGATGCGTAGAAGCTCATCCAGCTTCGGCTGATTGTTCTGCTCCCGCGCCAGCCGCAGGTCGGTCAGCGTGACGGGGTAAAAGTTGTCGTCCGCCAGTGCGATGAACCGGAAGCCCAGCCTGCGCAGTTCCACGATCTCATCCACCACGCTCTGGAAGCGCCTCTGCCGCGGCTGCTGTCCATCGGTGCGCCACACACTGCAGAACGAGCAATGCTTGGGACACCCGCGCAGCGTCTGCACCGACGCCCACATGTACTTGTCTTTGGGAATCAGGTCCCAGCGCGCCGCCAGAAACTCCGAGCCCCCAATGCGGCCGCCGTCATAGATCTTTTCGAGCTTCCCCTGCATGCAGTCCACAACTGCCTTGGCCCAGGCGAGATCTCCATCGCCTTTCACCACGCTGTGCGCTTCGCCCCGTTCGAAGGGCTCTTCCGGAAACAGCGTCGCGTGGATACCGCCATACACCACCCAGGCTCCACGCGAGCGGGCCATGCGCCCCACCTCATAGCCGCGCAGCGCGTTGCCGGTGTGGACGCTGATGCCCACAATGTCTCCCGCCGCAATGCTCTCCGGCTCGACTTGCTCCAGCGACTCGTCCACCAGCACCGGATCGCCAGCGATCTTCGGGGTGGCGGCCGCCAGCACAAACAACCATCGCGGGGTGATCACCGCCGTTCCAAAAGAGTTGTCGCTCGGATTCACCAGATGAACGCGCATGGACTCCAACCTTTCCTTCGTGCCCGCCCGCTTGCGTGGGGCTTGTTTCGGGGTAATGTCTGCGCATTCCGCAGTCCTCAGCGCCAGGCGCATGCGCGCCCCTGCCTGGTGGGTCGTGACGAGCAAGTCCTGTCAGTACTGCTTGTCGCCCACCGGCGAGGCAGAAACGCGATGGAGGAAGAGTGTGAAATCAGATCCGGAGCGGGATTCCGATGAGGGGCGAGACGGCGGGAGGCGTTCCCTGCCTGACTCGTCCATGGAAGAAAGACGAGGCCAAGGAAAAATGGCCGAAGGTCGACAGGCGTCGCAAGGGTAAAGCGATGAGCCGGTAGGCAAGCAACACGAGAAACGGCGAGGTGACCGCCCGATACGACGTCAGCAGGACAAGCCCGGCAAATAACAACAGGCTGAGGACGCCGAATTCGACGTCGGGACCGCCCTGCAGGAATCTGTCCCATCTGCAGAAGTGCTCAGTGAGGGGCATCAGCAAAAGGAGGACTTCGGTGAGGATCAGCACCGCGCGGCAGCCAAACAAGCGTTCCGCGCCCAGCCGTCGAGTCCGTTCCGCGTACTCGCCGCCTCGATCAAGACTGCTGCCCAGGACTGCACCGCCAGACTTCCCGCGAAAACTCGCGTGTGAGGAGCATGTCATGGATACGTATCAATGTCGAATGATCTGTTCGCTAACGGGCAGACATTTTTCTGAAACGTACCTTCAGGTTCGCTTAATACTTGACTGGAAAGATCGGGCAAACTGCTTGACTTTGTCAACCAGTTTGCCGATGCTGAAAGCATGAACGCTATCGCGAGAGTCGCAAGCCTTCCCGTCGACAATGAGATCGCGGCATTCCGGCGCTTCAATCGCCTCTACACGCGCTACATCGGCACATTGCAGGAGGGTCTGCTTGATACCCCATACTCCCTCAGCGAAGCGCGCGTGCTCTATGAGCTGGCCACACGCCGCCGGCCGTTCGCCAAAGAGATAGCGCAGGAACTGGGCATGGATGCCGGCTACCTGAGCCGCATGCTGAGCAAATTTCAGGAGGCGGGCCTGTTGCAGCGTGCCGCCTCGGTTGAGGATGGCCGCCAGGCGCACCTCACGCTGACAAAAGAGGGCCGCGGCGCGTTCCGCCAACTCAATACCCGTTCCGACCAGCAGGCACGCAGCATTTTAGGCGGCCTCGCGCCGGCCTCGCGAAGGGATCTGATCGGGTCGATGCGCACCATCGAAGAAGTCCTGGACACAACAGCCGCAGCAAAGAGCCAAACGGCCGCCATGTCCTTCACTCTTCGCACGCATCGTGTGGGCGACATGGGTTGGGTGACACAGCGTGAAGGTGCACTCTACACGCAGGAATACGGCTGGGATGGGAAGTTCGAGGCGATGGTCGCGCGCGATCGTCGCCGACTTCATCGATCATTTCGATCCGGCATGCGAGCACTGCTGGATCGCGGAGCGCGACGGCGAAAGGCTCGGCCACATCTTTCTGGTGAAGCATCCGGAGCGCGAGGGCGTGGCCAAGCTGCGCCTGCTGCTCGTTGAGCCGAGTGCCCGAGGCATGGGCGTGGGCCATGCCCTGGTGGCAGAGTGCGTACGCTTCGCCCGCGAGGCCGGATACCGGAAGATCACGCTCTGGACTCAGAGCATTCTCACCGCGGCACATCGCATCTACCAGAGCGCTGGTTTCCACCTCGTCCACCAGGAGCCGCACCACAGCTTCGGCAAGGATCTCATCGGGCAAACCTGGGAGCTGGACCTGCACTGAGCGGGTTAGGTGTGTAGTGAAAGATCCGTTGCCTGCCTGTGCCGACAAGTCACCCATGAGTGACCACAGGAAGCGAACCCAGCAAAGCGCGCCGCAGGCGCAATCGCCCACGCGGCAAGCACCAGCCGTGCGGCCAGCACCGTGGCAAGCTCGATTCTCCCGGCGGCGCTTTCTCTCGATCGACCTCGGCCGCTTTGCGACAATGAGAGTTGCTCTGGTGTTACGGCTCTCGGTCCATTGGAATAATGGGCGGTCGCTGTTTCGCGTCCTCTTCGTTTGAAAGCCATGAAGCCACTCAAGGTCGCTCTCACGCCCACCGGCAACCGCAGGCTCAACGAGCTGGTGGGCGTCTCGCTCATCGCGATGGCCGGCATCCTGGTCCTCTCGCTCGTCTCCTACCGGCCCACGGATCCTTCCTTCAACACGGTCGGCGGAGCGATGGCCCATAACTGGGCCGGCATCCTTGGCGCCACGCTCAGCGATCTGCTCTTTCAGTTCGAAGGCTTCGCCGCTTTCTGCCTGCCGCTGATGCTTGGCCTGCTCGGCCTCAGTTGGATCCGCTCTCGCGCCATTGGCGCCCCCAAATCGAAGGTCGCCGGCTTCGCCCTGTTCCTGTTCGTCATTCCAGCGGTCTTCGGGTTGCTCCCCGGACACCTGCACTGGCTCGGCGCCATTCCCGTGGAGGGCGTGTGGGGCCGGCTTTTGGTCGACGGCATGACCGCTGTGCTCAATTACCCCGGCACCTGCGTGCTGGTCGCGGCTCTCCTTCTCATCGCCGTTCTGCTTTCGACGGCTTTCTCTTTCAGCAATCTGCGCCAATGGCTCGCGGTGCGCTTCGCCTTCGTCTATGCGTGGCGCGACCGCTGGCGCAATTGGCAGCTTCGTCGCGCGAAGAAGCGTGCTGCCCGCTCCGCTGACCGCACTATCCGTGCTCAGCAGAAGTTCACCGCCTCGCGCAACGCAGCGGCGCGCACTGCCCGGCAGAATGCTGCGCCGGCTCCGCCACGCAGCAGCTGGCTAAGCCGCGTGCTGCACCGTCCCCAGCAGCAGAATGAAGACGAGATGCCCACTGCGCGCCGTTCGGCGTTCGCCGAAACCGCCGCCTCGGCGGAGGATGCTGCCTATCTCGAGGAACCGGCGCCGGCACCCTCACTCTGGCAGCAGATTCCCCGCGCCACCGTACGCGACCCGGAACCCGAGCCGGAGCCGCCAGTGACCGCCTCGCGGACCAGCGCGATCGCCCAGCGCCAATGGGAGGAGTCCGAAGACGAAGAGCAGGACGGCAGCATCTCTATCGGAGAGCGTGCCGATGCCGACGCGCACCCGGTTACGCTCACACCGAAGGCCGTCTCCGGCTATCGCCTGCCGCCCAGCACCTTGCTGCACCGCTCCGACGATCAGCAGATCATCCGCGAAGACGAACTGCGTGAAGAGGCGAAAGTTCTCGTCGAAAAATGTGCCGAGTTCGATGTCACGGGCCAGGTCACGCAGATCAACCCCGGCCCCGTCGTCACCACCTTCGAGTTCCGCCCCGAAGCGGGCGTGAAATATTCGCGCGTTACCGGCCTGGCCGACGACCTCTGTCTTGCCATGGCCGCGGAGAGCATCCTCATCGAGCGCATGGCCGGCAAAAGCACCGTCGGCATCCAGGTGCCGAACTCCACCCGCGAGACCATCTGGCTGCGCGACGTGGTGGAAGACGCCACCTTTGCACAGACGAAATTCAAGCTGCCGCTCGCCATGGGCAAAGACATCAACGGCCGCATCGTCGTCGCCGATCTCGCCACCATGCCGCACGTACTCATCGCCGGCTCGACCGGCAGCGGCAAATCCGTCGCCATCAACGCCATGATCATGTCGGTGCTCTTCAAAACGACACCGGAGCAGGTACGCATGATCCTGGTCGATCCGAAGCGCGTCGAGCTGGGCATGTACGAGGGCATCCCGCACCTGTTCACGCCGATCATCACCGAGCCCAAGCTCGCCGCAAACGCGCTGCGCAACGCCGTGCGCGAGATGGAGCGCCGGCTGAAGCTGCTGGCGTCACGCTCCGTGCGCAACATCGACCAGTACAACAAGCTCTTCGACGCCGGCACGCCCAGTATGTTCGAGGATGCGGAGGAGCAGACCCCGCTGCCCTACATCCTCATCATCATCGACGAGCTCGCCGACCTGATGATGCTGGACCGGGCAAACGTGGAAGAGGCCATCACCCGCCTCGCGCAGATGGCGCGCGCGGTCGGCATCCACCTTGTGCTCGCGACGCAGCGGCCATCGGTGGATGTCATCACCGGACTCATCAAGGCCAACGTGCCGACGCGCATCTCTTTCCGCCTCGCCACCAAGGTGGATTCACGCACCATCCTCGACAACAACGGCGCCGAAGCCCTGCTCGGCCGTGGCGATATGCTCTTCCTGCCGCCCGGAACCTCGCGCTTGCAGCGCGTCCATGCGCCGTTCGTCACGGAGACGGAGATCTCCGCCGTCGTCGACTTCTGGAAGGCGCAGGGTGGTGCAGAGTACGTCGAGGCATTCCTCGAATCGCCTAAAGATGAAAAGGGTCGCGAGTTGAACAGCGAAGATGGCAACGAGGACGACAACGATCCCTTGTTCAACGATGCTGTGCGGCTCGTCTTCGAATTTGGCAAAGCATCCACGTCGCTCATCCAGCGGCGTCTGCGTGTGGGCTATGGCCGCGCTGCGCATCTCATCGACATGATGGAGCGTGACGGCCTGGTTGGCCCCGCCGATGGCTCCAAGCCGCGCGAGATTCTGAAAAGCCCCGACTGGATCAACGAAATCGAATCTTCCATGCGATGAGTGGGCGCCGATGAGTCGGTGTTAGGAGCGCGCGCTTCGCAACGCCACGAGGCCGAGCGTGCCCACCACAAGAATCAGCGCGATCCACAGCAATACCGGGTGGCGTTCCGTGAATGGTCGCAGGCCCGCTGCCTCGGGTGTGAGCGCCCGCTCCGGTCCGAGCGTGCTCTGGGAAACACTCATCGCTGCCGCCTCGATGGGAGACAAATCATACTGGGGTGCACCCAGCAGCGGATCGCCATAGCGCAGCACGTAAGACGTGTTGGGCTTGCGCAGAAAACATACTTGCCGCTCGCGCATTTGGAGCGCGACGCCGTGCAGCGCGAGCGGGGCATCGTCGCCGTTCTGGATCGTCAGCCGTATCGTCGATGCATAGGGTTCCGCACCCAGAGCAAGATGAATCGCGCCGGCGCCGCTCGATACCGGCGGGCGCTTCGCATCCGGCGCATGCATCAGCGTGATCCCCTCACTTTGCAGCGGCATCTCCGGACGCGCAGCATCTTCTGAGGTCGCATGTGCGATCTGGGACGATCGATATCGTTCCAGATCGGCGGTGCGCGAAAAGACCGCCTTTGGATCGTCGCTCGTAAAACTCAGCTGGTCCAGCGGTAGATTTGCCGGCACCGCAAACTCGTAGATCGTCTCATGCGGCTTGTGCTGCGGCCCGGTCGCGGCTGCGACTTGCATGTAGCTTGGCGACCCTTCTCTTTCGACCAGCACATCCACGCCCGCGATATCCTGCGGCGTCACCGGCTCCAATGCCAGCGTGCGTATGTCAAAGTGCAGATAGCGAAAGCTGCTCTCCGGCAACGAAATCAGCCGCTGTTGCGGTTCGTCCTCATTTGCATTCGAGCTGAAGGCGATCTCCGGAAACGTAACACCGCCTTCACCGGCGCGCTCCGTACCCGTCACGTGAATGAGTACGGAAAAATGCGACCGACCTATGCGCAGCAGGATGCGGTTATAGCGCGGCAGGGTCATCTCCACATCGAAGCTGACAGCGCCGTTATGCTCGCCGCCCTCGTTGTGCTGGCCTAAGTTCAGTATCTGCTGCGGCCGCGCATCCGGCTGCGTCCGCATCGGTCGATATGCGCACCTGATAGGCCACCTCGCGATCGCCCGCCATCACTCGCAGATCCTGCAGCCACGGCGCCGCGTGCGACAGCAGATCGACTGGCAGCACCACGCATGTCTCGGATGCTGTAGTTGGCGCAAGTTGGATGGGCCGTTCGTAACGAAACGCCGGCGCAGCCGCATGAAACGCCGGCGCGGCTACCGCGAGCGCAAATGCTGCGAGGACTATGCGCAAGATCAATTCGCGTCCCCGCCATTTGCCGCGGCGGCAGCACGCAGATGCAGCCAGTCACGCTGGTAAGCAAAGCTCACCGCCAGCAGCAACGCGCCCAGCGCCAGGAAGCTGATAATGCGATACCCCTGGCTGAGCGTGCTGGTATCCAGCAAAAATACTTTGCAGATCGTAACCGCCAGCAGCACGAGCCCCTGCCAGCGCAACAGAGCCGAGCGTCGCCGGAACCCTACAGCCAGCAGCGCTGCTCCGGCAAATAAGAACCACGCCGAGTAGCTGAAGCGCTCCGCCATCTGCCGTTCCGCCAGTTGCGCGCCGTACAGCATGGAGCCGGGTGCCGCGGCCAGACTACGTGTTGACCAGAAGGTCGCAATCTCAAAGCAGACCGCGGTCAATGCCAGTACAGTCCCCAGAACGTTGGCGATAATACGAAGCCGCGCGCCTGTTCCGGTATTGTCGACCGGCAGTTGCCGCCCCGCCCACACGACAGAGGCAATGGCCACTAAGAAGGCGACGAAACGCAGATTCCAGATGACCTGTTGCTGGCTATAGAACATCCCCGCGCAAAGAACCATGAGTCCGGCTGCAAACCAGCAGGCTGCCTCCACACGATGGGCCGCCGTTTCTTGGTCGGTTTGTTGGTCGATAGTGCCACGGCGTGCGG
This sequence comes from uncultured Acidobacteriaceae bacterium, assembly GCA_963815025.1. Taxonomy (GTDB): domain Bacteria; phylum Acidobacteriota; class Terriglobia; order Terriglobales; family Acidobacteriaceae; genus KBS-83. The sequence continues at coordinate 2,805,771 of CAWFFD010000004.1, forward strand.
TCGTCCACACGATGGCGCCACTCGCCACCATCAGCCAGATCGCGCTGCTCAGCACCGAACCGGGTGTCCGCAGGTCCGTCATGCCCGCCACCGGCGCCGGACTCGACCACCAATAAGTATGGATCTCCAGCAGCACGGCGGCAATCACCAGGGCGTGCGTGATCATGGCGCCCGTCTGCGTCAGCAATCTCCATGCTGCAGTGGCTCGTGGCGCTGACTCACGCCTCGCTTCGCCTCGCGCAAGTGCGGTCGCAACCGCCACCGCGGCAATCGACACGGCGAAGCTCAGCAGCCGCGTGTTCCAGAAGACGCGCGTCTGCGCAATGCTGGCATCCATCGCCAGCGAGATCAGCCCCAGCGTCAGCGCTCCTGCAGCGAGCGCCCGCATCAGGCCGGTGCGCATGCGCGTCGCCACCCACACCAGCACCGCGCCTTCGGCCATCCAGCCCACGGTCACCCAATGCCCATGCACAGCCAGGGGCACGGCCAGCGTCAGGAAGACGATCGCGATCGAAAGCTGAATGTCCGCGAGTGACGTCGAGTGGAGCGACGCCAGCCGCGTTCCCGCGACCGGTGTGCGTTCCATGAGCTTCCGCACGCCCAGATAGAAGGCGCCGAATCCTACGGAGCACCAAGCCAGTGCCGTGTTCCGTCCACTCCCGTTCTGCGACAGCATGGCGTAGTAGCCCAGGAAACCGAAGGCCGCGTTCGCCAGGCTCACCAGCACACGCGCAACATCGTCCTGCTCCGCGTGCTGGCGCTTCTGCTGCGCCGGCTTCTTCGGAATAATGACCGTCGCCGCCGCAAATAAAAGCACAAACAATGCCAGAAAAAACGCCGTCGTTGTAAATGACGCCGGCCCATAGAACTGCCAGTACCAGCCCCAGTAGAAAGCCACCGTGCCGAGAAACGACAGCACCAGCAGCCGGTTCCAGCCCTTTGACACCAGCAGCGCCATGGTGGCGGCATTCATCATCAGCAGGTAGCTGAACAGGAAGACCTCTTCGTTGCTGCCGGTCGAGAGCAGCAGTGGGGTCGAGAACGCACCGACGATCGCGTATACCGCCAGCAACTCCGCGCTTTGCCGCCACGCAATGAATGCGTTGAACGCTGTCACCAGCACCATCCCGGCAAACGCCACGCCGGGCGGGATCAAGTGGTACATCGAAAAGGCAGCCCACAGCGACAGATACAACACGCCGCTGCCCACGGCTTTCAGCGAATAGGAGAACGCCGGATAGCCCTTGGCGCGGAATCGCTCCGACCACGCAATCAGGGCCGCTCCACTCAGCAGTCCAATCAACACCCGGCCCGCGGGACCGACCCAGTGGTTGTCGAAGGCAAATTTCAGGAACCACGCCACGCCGATCAGCACCGCAATGATGCCAATGCGGTTGAACCACTGCGAACCCACCCGGCTTTCGAGCGAGCGCTCCTCGCGCAGTCTCGGCGGCATGGTTGCGACCGGTATGGCGAACCTTGCTTCGACATGCGGCGTTGGCGTTCCAGGTATGTCGTGACTGTGGAAGGCAGGCTCTGGCACTTCCCACCGCGAAGCGGAGCTCACGGGCGTCGTGGCGGCATGTGGCGCCTCGGCAACAATGGCGGGCTTCGACTCACCCCGCAGCGTCGCGACTTCCTGCTCCAGCTGGAAGACACGCGCCGTCACCGCAGCCAGTTGTGCCTCCATGCGCAAGGTGCGCTCGTCCGCCGGTAATGACTCCTGGCCCTCGCTCATGTCGCTCTCACTCTACGCAACCCTTTCCCGCGGAACAAACAGAGAGACGGCGATTGAAGCCATGGCGTTCCTATATGGGCAGCTCGGGATGGCGCGGGGCCGATGCCCACGACGCCTTCCTGCAAGAGCCTGTAGAATGAAGCGAGTAGCAGGCGGTTCCTTCTCCGGTACCGTTGCCCAACAATTGATGCAACCGGGAAGGCCTTCGCGTACTATGCCACTGTGTGGGCGCGGACCCCCGGCCGGCTCTATCACTCCAAGACGCTCAGGTCCAAAAACACTGACCATGCAAGCACATACCGGCCCGACGGCATTGCGCGTCCTGCTCGTCGATGATGACAGCATCGTGCTGGAGCTGGTGTCGCTGCTGCTGGCCGCGAAAGACATCCAAATCGTGCGGGCTTCCGGTGGGCAGGAGGCGCTCGATGCGCTCAGGTCGCTGTCACCGTTGCCAGATATCGTCTTGGTGGACCACCAGATGCCCGGAATCAGCGGCGTCGATGTCGCCCGCTATGTGAAATCGATCTCCGAACCGCGGCCTCGCGTCATCGCGATGAGCGCTTCCCCGCTGGCTGAAGACGATCTGGCGATCTTCGACGATTTTCTGCACAAGCCTGTCGATCAGGATCTGCTGCGGGCCGCCATCGCCGGTTCCTCCACCAGAGCATCCGCGCCGACCGGCGCCAAGCTGCCGCCTTCCCTCGATTCCTCCACCGTCACCAAGCTCCAGGCCATCATGCCGCCGAGCGCCATTCACGAGCTCTACACCGTCTATGTAGCGGATACGCGGCAACGCATCAGCGATCTGGAACGATACTCTGCGGACGGGGACGAGGAATCGTTACGCCGCTGCGCGCATGCCCTGAAGGGAGCCGCGGCCATGGCTGGCGTGCCGGGCATCGCTTCCATCGCCGCCGGACTCGAAGCGGGGCACCTTCCCCGCCGGGACCACGGGAAGTTATTTCACCAATTGCGCAGCGCCTGCGATGATGTGGAGCAGACTATGATCAAGAACGCAGTGACGAATAGCGCAGTTTCTGGGGAGGCCAGATGAGCCCGAACGCACCCGCAGTCGAGCATCGCAACAGCAGCATCCGCATCCTGCTTGCCGACGACCATCCGGTCGTGCGCATCGGCGTGCGCAACATGCTGCGCGCGGAAGGGCACTTCGATGTCGTGGGCGAGGCCTCCGACGGCGATGAGGCCATCACCCAGACGCTCGAGCTTCTTCCGGACATCCTGCTGCTCGATCTCTCCATGCCACGCATGCCAGGCCTGGAGGCGATGCGCGCCATCATGAGCGGCTCGCCACGCGTCAAGATCCTGTTGCTCACCGCGACTATCTCCACTCAACAGATCATCGAGGCGCTGCAGATTGGTGCGCGCGGCATCGTCACCAAGGATGCGCTGATCGACCAGCTGACCAACGCCATCGACGCCGTCATGCAAGGCGACTACTGGATTAACGGCCAGCGTGTCGTCAACCTGGTAGGCGCACTGCACGACCTCATGCAGAAAGCTGCGGTGCCCGAGCGCAAGACCTACGGTCTCACCCCGCGCGAGCTCGAGGTCGTCGGCTGCATTGTGGAAGGCTGCTCCAATCGCGACATTGCCAAGCAGTTCTCCATCAGCGAGGAGACCGTCAAGCGGCACCTGTCGAACATCTTCGACAAGACCGGTGTCTCCACCCGCCTCGAACTTGCCCTCTTCGCCATCGCTCACCAGTTGGTGATGCCGCAGGCCTGACGCATTTCTTGATGCCGTCGCCAGCGAAGACCCTCTCGGCGTGGCCTTTCCTGAACGAAAGGCCACGTAAGGATGTATTGGCCAAGCTTCACATGCAAGAAAGAGGCCATAGTCCATTGATAATCCTAGGCTTGCAGGCCGCGGCATCTTCAACCACCCCAGCCATTTCTGCCCTGCTCGCATCCATTCCTTTGCAACCTTTCTTTTACGGGCTGCACCGTAACTCGTGCCGCCACGCTTACCACCCGGGCCGCCCGCATCGTAGATACGCCAGAGCTTTCCTGGCACGTTCGCTGAAGGAGTCCTATTGATGAAGACCGTCCTCGCTGCCCTCGCTCTCTCCTGCGCCTTCGCTCTCCCCTCGCTCGCGCAGGACACCAGTCCAGTGATGCAGCAGACGCCTCAGCCCACGCAGGAGATGCGCAATGGCGAGCCGCTCTATCGCGTTGAGGTCATCGGCCGCGACATTCCTGCCATCAACTACTTCAATCGCACCGGCAGCACGCGAATCGGCTTCGAGGGCACCAGCCTGCTTCCCGGCGCAAAGGGCCGCGCCACTGTCGACAACGGCAAGGGCAACGCCACCATCGAAGCGCACTTTGAAGGTCTGCCGCCCGCCAATAACTTCGGGCCGGAGTACCTGACCTATGTTCTTTGGGCCATCACGCCCGACGGACGACCCAGCAGCCTGGGCGAGATCCTGCCCGACGGGAAAAAAGCCTACGTCAAGCTCACCACCAACATGCAGGCGTTCGGACTCATCGTCACCGCGGAACCATATTTCGCCGTGACCATGCCCTCCGATGTGGTCGTGATGCAAAACGTAGTCCTGCACGACAAGACCGCCGGCATCGTCACCCCGATCGATGCGCATTACAGCCTGCTGCCGCGCGGCATTTATACGAAGACGGTTGGCGGCAAGGTCTACAACCCCATCACGCGCAACGACAAGTCGCCTCTGGAACTCTATGAGGCCATCAACGCCGTACAGATCGCGCAAGCCACAGGCGCGGATCAGTACGCGCCCGACATCCTCGCACGCGCCAAAGAGCAGCTCTCCAACGCGCAGGACCTGGATGCGCGCAAGCGTGATCGCAAGCAGGAGATCACCTTCGCCCGTGCCGCGGTCCAGACTGCCGAGGACGCCCGGCTGGTGACCCTCCGCAAGATCCAGGCGGACCAACGCGCCGCCCTAGCTGCCGATCAGAAGGCAAAGCAGGATGCCGCGAATGCCGCCGCGGAGAGATCTCGCATGGAGGCGCAACAGTCGCAGCTTGCGGAGCAACAGGCACAGCTCGAAGCCCAGCGTCAGGCCGCACAGCGAGCCCAGGCAGAGGCCGATGCCGCCCGCGCCCAGGCCGCGCAACAGTCCGCCGAGCAGCAGGCAGCCGCCGCCCGCGCGCGCGAAGCCCAGTTGCGCGAGCAGTTGCGCCAGCAGCTCAACTCCATCCTGCAAACCCAGGAGACGCCGCGCGGTCTGGTCGTCAACCTCTCCGATGTCCTCTTCGCCACCGCACGCTACGACCTCAAACAGGAGACACAGCTCAAGCTGGCGCGCATCGCGGGCATCTTCCTTGCGCATCCCGACCTGAGAGTGCAGGTGGAGGGTTACACCGACAATGTGGGCAGCGAAACGTACAATCAGAAGCTCTCCGAACAGCGCGCGAGCACCGTACAAAGCTTCCTCATCCAACAGGGCCTCTCACCACAGAATGTCAGCGCTATCGGATACGGCATGACCAATCCGGTGGCAGACAACAGCACCGCCGCGGGCCGCCAGCAGAATCGCCGCGTCGAACTGGTTGTCTCCGGGCCTTCCATCGGCATACCCAACCAGGCTGCTCCAGGGCAGACGCCAGCGCCAGCCCCGTATACAGCCCCGACTGCACAACCCGCGCCATACTCTCAGCCCGCGCCGCCACCGGCGCCCACGAATCCCAGCGGCGTCAGCAACCCGCCGGGCCCGCAAGGCTGAAGCTCCTGATGCACAAACAGGCTGCCCTCACCGGCAGCCTGTTTCTTTTCCGCGTTTTCCTTCATCGAATCGACCGAGCAACAAAAGTTTTTCCCGGAGTTCCCGTGCCAACCACCGCAAACCTCGCTTTCCTCGGCCTCGGCCAGATGGGTGCGCCCATCGCGCGACTGCTGCTCACGCAGGGTCACAATGTAACTCTGTGGAACCGTGATCGCCGCAAGGCAGACGCAATCCAGAGCGGCAACGCCCGCATCGCCGCTTCACCGCAGGACGCCGTCGCGAACGCAAAGGTCGTGTTCACCATGCTCGCCGACGACACTGCTACCGAAGCCGTCCTCTTCGGCAACCCGGAATCAAGTGGCGATCGCCAGGGATTTCGCCCTGGATTTTTAGACGCGCTGCCGCCGGGAGCGATCCACGTCACGCTTTCCACCATCAGCGTCGCCCTGGCGCGCCGCATCACCGCCGCGCACCAGGAGCGAGGACAGCATCACGTCGGAGCGCCGGTCTTCGGCCGTCCCGCGGTGGCAGAAGCTGGCAAGCTGTGGATCGTGACCTCAGGCGCAGACGAGCCGCTCGCGCAAGTGACGCCGGTGCTCGAATCAGTCAGCCGCGGCCTCACTCTCGTCTCCAGCGAGCCTTGGCAGGCGCACGCGCTCAAACTCGGTGGCAACCTCATGATCACCGCCATGATTCAGACGCTTTCCGAGGCCTTCGTCTATGCCGAATCGCAGGGCATCTCTCCCGCGCTCTTTCACCAGGCCGTCAACAGCGCGCTCTTCCAGTCGCAGCTCTACGAGAACTACGGCAAGACCATCCTGAACCCGCCGCAACATCCCGGCGCCACCGTCTCTCTCGGCATCAAGGACACGCGTCTCGTGCGCGAGGCTGCCGCCGAGGCCGGCGTCCACATGCGGCTTGCCGACTACTTCGCCGACGTGCTCCACCGCGCCAGGGAAGCCGGATTCGCCGGCGAGGACTGGGCCGTAGGACAATATCGCATCGCCCAATCGGACGCCCCACTGCGCACCAAAAAGGATTGACGCACCGCATGGCACAGGATCTCGCAAAGAAAGTTGCCTTCATCACCGGCGCCAGCTCCGGCATCGGCCTCGCCACCGCCCGCGCCTTTGCCGCACAGGGCGCCCGCCTGCTGCTGGCGGCGCGCCGCCAGGACCGTCTCGAAGCCGAGCGCGCCACGCTTACCGGCGCAGCGGAGATCCACACGCTCCAGCTCGACGTCACCGACCATGCAGCCGTCGAACGCACCATCGCCGCACTCCCCGGCGCTTGGCAGGCCATCGACATCCTCGTCAACAACGCCGGCCTCAGCCGCGGCCTGGACAAAGTGTACGAAGGCAAGCGCCAGGACTGGGAAGAGATGATCGACACCAACGTGAAGGGTCTGCTCTACGTCACGCGCGCCGTCGTGCCCGGCATGGTCGAGCGCGGCCGTGGCCACATCGTCAACATCGGGTCGACCGCGGGCCGCATGACCTACCCCAACGGCGCCGTGTATTGCGCCACCAAGGCAGCCGAGCGCTCCATCACCGAAGGCCTGCGCGAAGATCTGCTGGGCACGCCGCTGCGTGTCACCACCATCGATCCCGGTATGGTCGAAACGGAATTCAGCGAAGTGCGTTTCCGCGGCGACAAGTCGCGTGCCTCCAAGGTCTACGAGAACATCACGCCGCTCACGCCGGAGGACGTTGCCGATGCCATTGTCTACGCAGTCACGCGGCCCGCGCACGTGAACGTCTCGGAGGTCCTGCTCACTCCCGTGGCGCAGGCTAACTCGCTGCTCTTCCATCGCACATCGAAGTAGTTGGGGGAAGTAGTCGGGCCAGTCTGTCGCAAAAAACGCTCGCCAGGCGTGGATGACGATCTCTAAACTCGAACGTCATTCCTGCGAGGCCGGAAATCGATGTCCACTTTGCTGCGCGATCTTCGCTACGCAACCCGCCAGTTGCGCAACGCCCCCGGATTCACTGTGGCTGCGGTGCTCACGCTCGCACTCGGCGTAGGAGCCACCACCGCCATCTTCAGCGTTGTCTATGGACTGCTGCTCGCATCGCTTCCATTTCATGACGCAGCCCGCATCATCAGCATCGGCGAAACCCATCCGCAGGTGCCGGGAAGCATCGTGGCCACCTATCCGGACTATCAGGAATGGAAGACGCAGCAGAAGAGCTTCACCGAGATCGCGGCCTACTCCACGCTGAATCCCGACACGGTCTCGCTCGCGATGCATGGTCATGCCGAGCAGGTGCGCCGCGTTCTCGCATCCGGCAATCTGTTTTCATTGCTCGGCGTCTCTCCGCTTCTTGGCCGGACTCTGAGCGAGCAGGACGAGAAGGCGGGCAACGACCACGTCGCCGTTTTGAGCGCTGCCGCATGGGAGCGCTACTTCGGTCGCGATCCCAGCGTGGTGGGACGCTCCGTAGACCTCAACGGCGCCAGTTACACCATCGTCGGCGTCTTGCCGCCAGGTGCGGCCTATCCCGCCGATGGCGACGTCTGGCTTCCGCTTTCGCTGCTGGACAGCGCAACGCAGGCCTCGCGCGTATGGCATTCGGTCAACGTCCTGGGGCGATTGCGTCCAGGCGTTGCACTGCCGCAGGCGAACGCCGACATGCAGACGATCGCAGCACGCCTCGCCGCAGCCTATCCGGCGACAAACCGCAACGAGAGTGTTGCACTGTCTCCGTTGCGCGACCAGATGCTCGGGACCTTGCGACCGACGGTGCTCAGCCTGATGGGAGCGGTGGCGTTGGTGCTGCTGATCGCCTGCGCCAACGTCGCCAACCTGATGCTGGTGCGCGCGGCCGCCAACCGGCGCGAAGTTGCCATTCGTCAGGCACTCGGCGCAGACCGCAGACGGCTCTACGCGCAGTTCCTCGCGCAGTCATCCATCCTGTGTCTGCTGGGAGGCGCGCTCGGAGTCGCATTGGCTAGTTTGGCGTTGCCGCTGTTGCGCCTTGCGCTTTCCCACACCGCGGATCTCGATGCCTCGCTCGTTCCGACCATCCAGCTCAACGTCCCCGTCCTGCTTTTCACGCTTGGCGTCTGCATCGTCACCGCCACTCTCTTCGGAATTCTTCCGGTCATGAAGACCTCGCCTCGATTGTCTGAGGCACTGGCTCCGGGAGGTCGCGGCAGCACGCGAGCCTATGGCCACTCTGTTCTCGTTGCCGGAGAAATTGCCATCGCCGTCGTGGTGCTGTTTCTCAGCACCCTGGTGATTCGCAGCTTCCAAAGGCTGCTCGCTGTCGATCCCGGCTTGCGCACGGATCATCTGCTCAGCATGGAGATCACGCTGCCCGAACCGCGATATGCGGACGACAGTCCGGTGACCAATCGCTTCTACCAACAGTTGCTCGACAAGCTCGCGCAATCTCGGGGCGTCCTTTCCGTCGCCACCACCACCCAGATTCCGCTCCAGCCCTCCCAGGTGATGACGCGCTTCCTCGTCGAGGGTGCGCCGCCGCTGGCTCCAGGCGCGTTCCCGCTGGCGCAGATCCGCTACGTCAGCCCGGAGTTCTTCCGCACCATGGGAATCGGTCTGCAGCAGGGCAGAATCTTTCAGCAGCGAGATATCGACAGCCAGTCCAGCCTCTTTATCGTGAATGAAGCCTTCGCCCGGAGATATCTGGCAGGCCGGAATCCCCTGGGCGCCAAAATCGTCATCGGAGTGCTGAGCCCGCAACCGGAAAAAGTTCCAGTCATCGGAGTCGTCGCGAACGCGCGCGATCTTGGCGTCGATACAGCGGCCCAGCCAGAGATCTATCTGCCGGGATTCGGACTCCACGGCGTGCTGCTCGTGCGCACGCTTGGGGATCCTCAGGCCATCCTGTCAGTAGTGCGGGCATCCGTCCGCGCCGTGGATCCAAATCAGCCGATCTATCACGTGAAGACTCTCGAAACCGTGCTTTCTGATTCGCTTGCGCTCCGCAAGATGACCGCCACTCTCCTCGGCATATTCACGTTCGTTGCTCTTACCTTGGCCGGGATTGGCATTTACGGTGTCCTGGCATACTCCGTCGCGCAGCGCACACGGGAGATCGGCGTGCGCATGGCCGTGGGCGCCAGGCGCGAAGACATCGTGCAGATGGTGCTGCTGCAGGCCACCAAATATGCGACTGCCGGCATCGTTGCGGGTTTCTTTGTTTCGCTTGCCAGTGCCCGTCTTATCAATGGGCTTCTCTTCGGAACCAGTCCTGTGGACCCAGTCTCGATGTCCATCACCGTTGGAGTGCTGCTGCTCATCGCAACGTTCGCGGTCGCTATACCAGCGCGACGGGCAGCCTCCGTCGAGCCCACGGAAGCTCTGCGAGCCGAATAACATCCGGCCGTCGGTCCTGACTGGATCGCCGCTTGCGCCGGTTACAGTTCATGGGCCCACGCTCGATTTCACTCCGTGGCTGCACATGAGCTCCGCTTCGTGTTTCACTACGTGCACCTGAAAATTGCAAGGATGATGACAATGAGACTGGGCGATCGTTCGCCAATTGGACACGCATGGGCGGCGCTCCTGCTGCGCATTCTCGTTGGCTGGGTTTTTCTCACCGAAGGCGTCCAGAAATTCCTCTTCACTGAGACTCTCGGTGTCGGCCGCTTCACGAAGATCGGCATCCCCTACCCGCACATCACCGCGCCCTTCGTGGGTGTGGTGGAGATCGCCTGCGGCATTCTGCTCATCGTCGGCCTCGTCACCCGCTTCGCCACCATCCCGTTGCTCATCGACATCGGCGTCGCCATCGCAACCACCAAAGTCCCCATGCTGGTCCATCAGGGATTCTGGCCGGCCATGCACGAGGGCCGCACCGACTTCTGCATGCTCGTCGGCCTTATTGCGATTCTCTGCATTGGTCCGGGCAGAATCTCCTGCGACACCAGACGCTTTATGGATGGCGAATAGCCGTTTCGTCGGCCAGCTCCTCGCTTGAGGCATAATGCGGTCGTCGCTTCCTTGCACTGCGAGGACCTGCCTTGAAGAAAATATTGCTGGCCTTGGCGCTGAGCGCTTCGGTTGCCGCCGCACAGCCCCCCTCGACCCCAGAGATGGTCATCCAGCACGTCACCGTGGTGAACGTGAAAACGGGCGAGGAGGTGCCCGGGCAAACCGTTCGCATTCAGGGCAATCGCATCCTTTCGGTCGGCCCTGCGCAGGACAGCGCAGCCATCCCGGGGGCCGTGGACGCGCATGGGGGCTATCTCATTCCCGGGCTCTGGGACATGCACATCCACATCCACGAGACAGAGGAGTTGCCCCTCTACATCGCCAACGGGGTCACGGGTGTGCGTCTTATGGCTGGCGACCGGAAGACCGCCACGCTTCGCGCTGAGTTGTCCCGCGTCACGCCATCTCCCGAGATCGACCTCGCCAGCGCGATCGTCGACGGCAGCTCGCCAATGTGGCCCGGCTCGATCGTGGTGAAGAGGGCCGACGACGCCCGTAAGGCGGTAGACGAGATCAAGGCCGGGGGCGCCGACTTCATCAAGGTCTACAACGGCATCCCACGCGACGCTTATTTCGCACTGGCGGACGAGGCGAAGCGCCAGCATATCGAGTTCGAGGGTCACGTTCCGTTCGCCGTCACGGCGCAGGAGGCGTCGGCTGCCGGCCAGCGTTCCATCGAGCACCTCACCGGAATCGCTCTGGCGTGTTCCAGCGATCAGGCGAGCCTGACGCTGGCAATGCAAAGGTCCATGTATTTTCGCGACCGGCTCATGCTCCAGGCCGCGGGCTATCGCACGGTGGACGCGAAAAAGTGCTCCGCTCTCTTAGCCGAGTTCCGCGCCAACAACACCTGGCAGGTTCCGACGCTCACTGTGCTCCGCATGTGGGGCCGTCTCGATGATCGCAAGGTCACTACCGACCCGCGGCTGGCCTACATCGATCGCCAATCGAGAGACGGATGGTGGGATCGGACGCTGCCGCAGCAGAGGCGCTGGAACTCGGAGATGTTTCAGATGACCCGTGGCATTTTCGCTGTCGATCAGCAGATCGTGCGCAATATGGATCGCTCCGGTGTCCCGCTCATGGCCGGCACAGATGCCATGAACCCATATTGCTTTCCCGGCTTCAGCCTGCACGATGAGCTTGCACTTCTGGTCGACTCCGGGCTCACGCCGCTCGCCGCTCTGCAGGCCGCTACCCTGAATCCGGCCAGGTTTCTTGGCAGGACCGCAGAGCTCGGAACCGTCGAGCCGGGCAAGATCGCCAATCTGGTCCTGCTCCGCGCCGACCCGCTCGCGAACATCCACAACACCACACAGATCGAAGCGGTGTGGCTTCGCGGACAATACTTCGACAGAAATGCCCTCGACGGCCTCCTGCAGCACGCAAAGCAGGCCGCAAAGCACTGAGCGCCGTAATATACTGCGTGCGGCTTCCTTCACACCTTTAGACACGGACTGACCCCGCCGCCGGCCAAGAAATCTCCTGGAAGAGAGTGACCTGTATGTTTCGACCGGCCGCCGCACGCCGCATCGCCCTGATCGCCACCGTGATAGTTACAAATGCACTTTGCGCGACGGTCGCCTCTGCACAGGCATGCCACAGCGGCATGCAGATGAAAGCATTGCCCGCCCCTGAGTCGCTCCCCGTGCCCGTAAAGATGACCGGCATCGGCAACAGCCGCCTCACCATCACCGCTACGCCCGAGGCGCAAGCCTGGTTCAACCAGGGCCTCACTCTGCTGCACGACTTTTGGGACTATGAGTCCGAGCGCGCCTTCGAGCAGGGGGTCCGCGTCGATCCCAACTGCGCCATGTGTTATTGGGGCCTCTATCAGGCGCTGATGTTCCGCAACGGCGAACCCAACGCCTACACCGCGCAGGCACTCGCCAACGCCGTCCGGCTCAAGCCGCATGTCAGCAAGCACGAGCAGCTTTATATAGACGCTGCCGCTGCCTCCGATGCTGCCGTCAACGCGGCAAAGCCCGACGAAGACCCCGACAACACGAAAGAGGTCGCCATCTGGCGCCAGATCGTGAAGAAGTATCCCAACGATCTGCAGGCCAAAGCTCTTCCTCGCCGGTACTCTGCGCGACGGCTACGACGACGACGGTAATCCGAAGAAAGGGCAGAAGGAAGACCTCGCGCTGATCCAGGAGGTGCTCAAGGCTGCGCCCGATGATTCCGCCGCGAACCACTACTGGATTCACGCTGTGGAGGCGAGCCCGCATCCCGAGCAGGCCATCCAGAGCGCGGCGCTTCTTGCGAGCCTCGCTCCGGCATCAGGTCACATGGTCCACATGCCGGGCCACATCTACTATCGCGTCGGTGACTACGCCCAGGCCGAGCACTGGTTCTTCGCCTCCACATCGGTTGAGGAGCGTTATCAGCGCGAACAGCACGTCTCCGTCGATGACGACTGGAACTACGTGCATAACCTGATGTACTCCATCGCAAACCTGATGGAAGAAGGCAAGATGCAGCAGGCAACAGCGCTCTCCGCAAAACTGTCCCACGCACGTGGAGCGTTCGGGCCCACGCTGTACACCCACTCGCCGCGCGACGGCATGGCGCGTCTCGATCCCCTGCTTCCCGTCGCGCTGCGCACCGGCGATTGGAACGCCGCCCTGCGCATGGTGAAGGACAGCAAGCCGGATGCGAAGCTGGAGAACCTGGCCTTTCTCGACGGCCAATTGAAGGAGTTCGCCGCTGGCATGCAATCTGCAGAAGCAGGAGATGTGGCGGCGGCCCACGCTGCATCGCAGACGCTCGACGCCGATTTATGGCGTATCTCCCAGCGTGTCCATGATCAGCCGGCTCCGAAGAAGCCGTCGCTCACTGCGCCGGCCATGGCCGTTGTCATGCCGGACGCAAAAGCTGGGCCGCTGCTCAGCAATCTCTCCGTCATGTCGCTCGAGCTGCGCGCGACCATCCTGGTCGCACAGAAGCATTTACCCGAAGCCAAGACGCTCTTCGATCAGGCGGCGCACGAGGAAAAGAAACTCGGCTATGCCGAGCCGCCTCGATATGTCCGCCCCGTGGGCGAGACCGAAGGTGCGGCGTTGCTGCGCGCGGGTGATGCGGCAGGCGCGCACACCGCATACGCGGCCGCGCTCAAGGATCGTCCCAACTCCGGCTTCAGCCTCTACGGCATGGCCGAGGCCAGTGAAGCTGGCGGCAACACCGAAGTCGCGCGCCAGGAGTACACCAGGTTTCTAGCCGCATGGAAAGACAGCGACGCAGACCGGAGCGAGTTGACCCACGCTCGCGCCTACGTCGCTGCACAGAAAACGGTCGTCGCGACAGCGGCGCCGCACTCGTAATCACACGCCATCGCGCCTTACTGAGCGTCAAGCGCGGCGATCTGTGCTTCTACCTGCACCAGCGCTGCCTCCAGAGCAGCCCTGCGATGCGGGTTCGCAGTGCGCGCGGACAAAATCTGCTCACGCTGCAGTTCCAGCGCCTGCCGCGCCCGCGCTTTCGAGCCATCGACGATGCGACCCTTGGCCTTGGTCTCGACCATCGCAGCGCGCTCCGCCTGTTGCTCCTCGACTGACTTCGACTCCCAACCCTTCGACATAGTTCCATGCTAGTCCTCACCTACATAGGACTGGATGGTTTGCCAAAAGATATGGAAACTGCGGAGTGCCGAGCGTACAGTTCGCTGCTAGCGGGAGGGGGATCGAATGCGTTTAGCGATCGAAAACGCAGAAGGCGAGAAAGCGCAGCGCATATACGCCAGACTTGCAGGTTTTCTGCTCCTCGCCGTCATTGTCATTGCCCTCGGAAGCGGCGTCGTGCTCTCTCGTGTCGCCGGCAGTGGAACTTTCGCAGAGACAGCAAAGAAAAATCGCAGCCTCGGAACACTTGTATCGAGCCGCGCTCTCTGCCGCGGTGATTGTGCCTTTGGGCAGCGTCCTGCTTGCCTTCGCACTGTACGCAACGCTGAAGCCCGTCAACCGCCTGCTGGCTCAACTCGCGATGATCTTCACTTTGGAGGATTCATTTCTCGCCCTCGTCGTTCGGATGTGCGCCTTTGTGAGATTGCATCTTTACCTCACCGCTCAAAGCGCTGGAGTCCAACCAATTCCCGCGCAATCCTTGGCTGACCTGATGCGCACGATTGCCGATACCACTGAGAACATCGGCGGCATCTGTTTCGGCATAGGCTCATTCCTGTTCTTCTATCTGTTCTTCCAATCGAGATATATCCCCAGGGCCTTCGCAGCGCTCGGCATCTGTGCTTCAGCCATCTGGACGAGCCTCTACTTCGCCAAACTGATATTTCCGGAACAGCACGCGTTGTTCCAGTACATCTGCTTTCTACCGATGGTCTTGGCAGAGGTTTCAACCGGCTTCTACCTGATGCTTTTTTCGATCAAGGCCGAACTGCCCGGCGGCCAGCCGGTGGATCGGGCGCGAGCGAGCTGAGGGAACACACGCGCCCAAGGCGCAGTCGCCCGGAGGGCCAGTCCCTGCTCTAATACATCCATGAAGGCTTGGCGCATCCCCGCATTCGGCATCGACAAACTCTCGCTCGACGAGGTTCCCGCACCGCAGCCCGGACCAGGACAGATCGTTCTCGACGTCCACGCCGTTTCGCTCAACTACCGCGACCTGATGACGGTCAAGGGCGCCTACAATCCGAAGCTCCAGCCCCACCGCATTCCCTGTTCGGACGGCGCAGGAATCATCGCCGCTATTGGCAGGGGAGTAACGCAAGTCGCCGTCGGCGATCGGGTCGCCGGCATCTTTTTCCAGCACTGGCTCGATGGCGATCCTGCCCCGGAAAAGTTCAAAGGCGCCCTCGGCGGCGACATCGACGGCACTTTGGCGCAGCAGATCCTCCTCGACCAAGACGGGGTGGTGAAGATCCCCGCCCACCTCAGCTTTGAAGAAGCGGCGACTCTCCCCTGTGCCGGCGTCACGGCGTGGAACGCGGTCGTGACCGCAGCCAGGGTCAAGTCGGGCGACACCGTCCTCATCCAGGGCACCGGAGGCGTCTCCTGCTTCGCCCTCCAGTTTGGCCAGGAGCTGGGTGCCCGGGTTATCGGCACCTCATCCAGCGCGGAGAAGCTGCAACGGGCAGCGAAACTGGGCTTGGATGCCGGCCACAACTACCGGGAAGACCCAGAATGGGCACGCTGGGCAGTGAGTCAGACCGGCGGTCGAGGCGTGGACCTCACGGTCGAGGTCGGCGGCGCAGGCACTTTTCAACAGTCCCTGGCGGCCACCCGGACGGGGGGAACCATCGCCCAGATCGGCGTGCTGGGAGGGCGCGAACAGAACCTCTCCATCACACCTATCCTGCACAAAATGCTGCAGATACGCGGCATTTACGTGGGCTCTCGCCAGCATTTTGTGGAAATGAACCGGGCCATTACCCAAACCGGCCTCCGCCCAGTCATCGACCGGGTATTTTCCTTTGGGGAGGCCCGGGAAGCCTTCACCACCATGGAAAATGCCTCGCATTTCGGCAAAATCGTGATTTCCGTAAAGAATCCCTGATTTCAGCCGATAGATGCAGGAGTGGCCGCTCAGCCATTCCCTACCGGGTTGGTATGTCACAAAAAACCAGAGGCGGCATGCTTTGGTAACCATTTTGGGGGATTCCGGAACCCGGTGACCGGTGTCACCCGTAAGGCAAGAAATCGACAAACCACTTCGCCTTCCGGCGCGTCCTTGCTAACGTACATCTCAGACAAACTTCGGGAGTCTGGTACGGGATCAGGGCCAGGGGTGAGAAAATTCTCCCCTTCCACAAGCGACTGTTTCAGGCTTTCAGCATCTAACGATTGCACTTGGGTCCGGAGCACTGGACCCGGTCACCAGAGCCGCTCTCAACCATGAGGAGCTACACAATGCGCTGGATCACGGAACTCTTTCAATCAGTCTTCGAGGCTATTTTTGGTTTCTGCCGCCACAACAATCAATCCCGTCCGTTCACCATCGAGGGCCAGACGTACAAGGTCTGCATGGATTGCAGTCAGCAGATCTTCTATTCGCGCGACACCATGCTGCCCTTGAGCCGCCGCGAACTGCGCCACCTGCGTGCGGAACAGGCCACGGCCACCGTTGCCATGATGCCGGCTACCGCTGAGGCCCGTGAGGCCCGCCGCTCCCGCAAGACGGCTGCTGCGTAAAGACACTTTCGCGCCGGCTCCTTCGGGAGCTGGCGCTCTCCCTCCCTGCGCTGTTCCTGCTAACCCTGCGTTCGCGCTGGAGTCCGCGTATTGCGCGCGGGACGCTGCTTCCCTGTCCCGAATGCAGCCAGAAAGGCGTCGGCGACCTGCACTTCGAGGTCGTTCAGGCCCTTCTGTCCCAGTTTCTGGACAAAGATGCGGCGGTAAAGCATCGGCCCCATCAGCAAGGCAATACCGATCTCGGGATCGATGCCGTGGCGCAAAACACCGCGCTTTTCTCCCCGCTTCAGAATGTTCGCCAGAGCCACCCGGGCCGGCTCCACCACACGTGCGCGCCATGCCGTGCCCAGCACCTGGTTGCGCGAGGCGTAGGCGATCATCTGCGGCATCATCTTTTCCCGCAACGCCTGCCGATCGGCGGCGGGATGGTACTGAAGCTGCGCGATCAGGTCGGCGCGATAATCGCCGGAGTCGAAGATGGGTGGCTCTTCGTCCAGGCCGTGCAGATACCCCATCACTTCCAGGCACAGGCTGTCTTTGTCCGGCCAGTGCTTGTATATGGTGGCCTTGCTGACCCCCGAAGCTTCGGCGATGGCATCCATGCTGGTGGCATCGATGCCGCGTTCGGAGAACAACTCGACGGCCGCGTCCACCACTTTCTTGTGCGCCAGCGCGCTTCTCGGTCTCGGCATCCTGACGCTGCTTCCCCCTACGCTTCGATTCTCGAGAATAGATAGGCGCCAGCGCTCAGGAAGGCAACGGCAATGGCCGCGAGCAGCGCCACATCGAAGGTCAGGCCGAATTGCCAGTTGTTGATCAGCGCTCCGCGCAGCCCATCGACACCATACGAAAGCGGGTCGAGCCTGGTGATGACGCGCATCACCAGCGGCAGATTGGCCAGGGGAAACAGCGCGCCCGAGAGAAAGAAGATCGGCATCACCAGAAAGTTCATGACCAGTTGAAAGCCCTGCATGTCCTGAATGACCGAACCGATGCCGGTGCCCAAGCGCGGCGAAGACGATGGCGATCATGACGATAAAGAGAAAGGCGACCGGGATGGCCAGCCAGCTGTGCGGACGAAAGCCGGCGATCAGGCAGATGACCAGGATCAAGCGTTCCTTGGATGACGGCGACCGTCGCCCCACCGAGTGTGCGGCCCACCATGATCTGCATGCGCGAGACCGGGGCGACCAGCGTCTCCTTGAGAAAGCCGAACTGCCGGTCCCACAGCATCGCGATGCCGGAGAAGACCGAGCTGAACAGCACCGTCATGCCGACGACGCCCGGCGCCATGAACTGCAGATAGCTGCCATGGCCGGCCTGCTTGAAGACCGGACCGAGTCCAAAGCCCAGCGCCAGCAGGTACAGGCACGGCTGGCCGAGCGACACCACGATCTGCACCCGCGAGCGCACGTAGCGCTTCAGCTCCCGCAACCACAGGATGTAAATCGCGCCCATTCCGAATCCTCCTGATCTTTAACTAGCGCCGCTGGCACATCTTCGCGACCTGCCGCAGCCGGTCCTTGGAATCCGCGCCTTCGTCGCGCAGCGAGGAGCCGGTCAGCGCAAGGAATGCGGCTTCCAGCGACTCGGTCTGTGTCTGCTCTTTCAG
Source organism: uncultured Acidobacteriaceae bacterium (assembly GCA_963815025.1). Lineage (GTDB taxonomy): Bacteria > Acidobacteriota > Terriglobia > Terriglobales > Acidobacteriaceae > KBS-83. Next base: position 2,823,945 of record CAWFFD010000004.1, read on the forward strand.
CTCCGCGGACGTGCCCTGGGCGACAATGCTCGCCGTGATCCATGATGGCGATGCGATGCGCGACGCGATCGGCTTCGTCCATGTAGTGCGTGGTCAGGAAGACGGTGCGTCTTCTCGGTTTCATTCAGGCGCTTCACGTGGGTCCAGAGCTGGTTGCGGCTCTGCGGGTCGAGGCCCAGCGTCGGCTCATCGAGAAAGAGAATCTTCGGCGTGTGCAGGAAGCCGCGCGCGATCTCCAGCCGCCGCTTCATGCCGCCGGAGAAGGTCTTCACATAGTCATCCTTGCGCTCCCACAGCTCGAAGAGCTTCAGCAGATTCTCCGTGCGCTCCGCGCGCAGCTTGCGCGGCACATGATAGAGCACGCCATGCAGGTCCATGTTCTCCTACGCGGTCTGCTCGCTGTCGAGACTGGGGTCCTGGAAGACGATGCCGAAACGCTGCCGGGCCTGCTTCTGCTTCACGGTCGGATCGAGGCCGTCGAGCTCGATACTTCCGCTGGTCGGACGCAGCAGCGTGGTCAGCATCTTGATGGTGGTCGTTTTGCCGGCGCCGTTGGGGCCGAGAAAGGCGAATATCTCTCCCTGCGCGACGTCAAACGTGATGTCCTTGACGGCGGTGAAGTCGCCGAAGGTCTTGACCAGATTCCGGACGGAGATCATCCCGATGGATTCCTCCTGAGAGTAGTTCCCGCAGTTAATCAGATACTGAACGGTTTAGTTTAGTATGTCAAGACTTGCAATATGGCGTGCAGCGGAACGGGGCCTGCTGAGTTCCTCACTGGCCTGGCATGAGAAGCACATCTCTCCACTCCGCCGGTCATGCTGTCAAAGAGGGCTTCTGGCGGGTATGCTCGAGTCGCCGATTTGCCGATTCGCTATTTCTGACCCGCTGCACCGCAATGCGCAACTTCCTCGTCTATGTGGTGTTTTGAACCGGTACGCCGTTCTTTGCCGTACGACTTTCGTGACACGCCTGCAGGCGCGTCACCAAGGCTGGTAGACACGCCGGGCACGTACAATTTACTGAACCCTTGGATGGTAGTGACTATGACCCGGCTTAAGCTTTCTTCCTGCTCCGTTGCAGGACAAACGGACACTCGGCATGGCTCGTCAACAAAAGGCCACAAAAACAATGGACGCAAGGAGTCTTTTCTTCGCTCACTGTTTGCCTGCGCTGTCCCTCTGGTACTGGTGATCGCGGGTTGCGGCGGCGGCCCCAGCTCAAATCCGTCCAACGGCAGCTTGACCATCTCGCCTGCCACCACGTCGATCAACACCAACGGTCAGGTCCAGTTCACTGCCACGCTTCCGAACGGCTCTCCGGCCACCGGCGTCAATTGGGCGGTCACCACCGGCACCAACGACTCCACCACTCTCGGCCAAGGCTCCATCGACTCCACTGGTCTCTACTTTCCGCCGAGCGCCCTCTCCAAGGACTCGGTTCAGATCCAGGTGCAGGCCAACCTGGCGTCCAATGCCTTCAACAGTGTGACCGCTGTCGTGACTGTCACCCCCGGCTTCATCCAGACCGTCACCCCGGAGAATGCAACCGTTGCGAGCGGCGCGACAGTTCCTCTCACCGCTACTATCGCGGAGTTGGGCGGAGGCTCGATCAACTGGAGCCTTTCGACGTCACCCTCCGGTGGTTCCAGTCCGGGTTCCGGCGGCGGCAGCATCGGCAGCATCAGCTGCCAGAACAGTGGCGGAATTAATTCCTCAAACCCCTATTACACCTTTTGCAACGCCACCTACACGGCACCCTCGGCTGTTCCCACGCAGGCGATTTACGCCTTTGGTGCGGTCGCTTCCAACTCGGCGACCTCCAGTTTTGCCAAGCTGCTGCTGAACAACGCCGGGCTGAACACGTCTCCTCTCGATAATCAAGCGCCGCAGACTTCGACGATCCAGATGGGCACCTCCGGTGGCAATAACAACGATGTCGACACCGACTCCAATGACAACATCCTCGACTGCGCCAGCGGCACGCTCGGCGCACTGGTGCAAGACCAGGCCAGCAATCTATACATTCTGAGCAACAACCACGTGCTGGCCGATTCGGATCACGGCACAATCGGCGACATGATCATCCAGCCTGGCCTCGTGGATACTGGCTGCACTCAGCTCGCCGCTGGAGTCACCGGCATCACCCAGGTCGGTCAATTGAAGTATTGGGTCCCGCTGCTGTACCCCCCATCTGTTCCCAACCCACCGACCACGAACGTGGATGCGGCCCTTGCCGCAACCACCTCGACGAGTGTGGACGCCTCGGGCAAGATCATTGCGCTAGGCGGAGCGGGCGGCGGCAGTCCGACCAGCAGTGCGAATATCGGCTCCGCGGCGCCTGTCGCGGGGACAGGCGAGGTGCTGACTGCGGCAAATCTCAACACGATCCACGTGGCCAAGAGCGGACGCACAACGGGTCTCACTTGCTCTACTGTGGATACGATCAACACGACCATTCAAGTGTCGTACTTCCTCGACGCCGCAGAGACGCAACCATATACAAACAAGACGTACACCAACCAGATCGGCATGCCGGGCAACTACTTCTCCGATGCGGGCGACTCCGGCTCGCTAGTGGTAGACACCGCGAACGCGCAGCCGGTCGCGCTCTTTTTCGCCGGATCGAGCGCAACATCGACACAGCCAGGTGAGAGCTTTGCACAACCTATAGGCGATGTCCTCACCGAGCTGGGTCAATATGGCGGCGCGCCCTCCGGCACCACATTCACCATGGTGGGCGGTTCGCCCCACACCGTAAACTGCCTCAACTATGACGCCAACACGGCAACCAGCAGCGTAGCCGTCTCTTCCTCCAGCATGAACGCGGCGAAAGCCGCTGCCAGCCAGCAAGGCGCCGCCATTGTTGACGCGTCGAAGGGCATCCTCGGCGTCGCCGCGGGCAGGAGTCTCGATCAGCCAGGACAGGCCGCCGTACTTGTCTATACCGACCAGAACCACGCCGGTCCGATTGCAGTACCCCAGACCATCGGCGGCCTGCCGACCCGCGTCATCGCCACCACCGCCGGTGCCATTGCGAGCGGCACGGTCTCGGCCTCGACCGTCACCCCGGGCATCCACCTGCCGCAGGCCACGCTCGACGCAGCCAAAACGATCCAGAAACAACAGACCTCCCAGCTCATGAGCGACCCTGCCTTCTTTGGTGTGGGCGTTACCCAGAGCCAGGACAACCCCTCCGAAGCGGCGCTGATGGTCTTCATTGACCGGACGCGCACCCCGCGTTCGCAACCCGCAACCGTCGGCGGATTGCGCGTACGCTATCGCACCATGAACCCGATCAAGATCAACTACAGCACCAAGGCGCACAAGTAGGCAGCAGCGCGCAGTGCAGCAAAGATGGGCGGCCAACATCGGCCGCCCGTCGCATTTCCACCGTCATCCAGAGCGAAGCCTCAACGGCGCATGTCCGCATGGCCGAAGGATCTGCTGTTTGCTCGCAGCGTCGCAAATCTCGAATCAGAAAATGGCGGTCGCTGCAAGCTGCCGGTTCTGCCGATAGCGTTGCATTTTCAGGCCATCTGCTCCGAGATCTCCTTGGCCGTGCCCCGCTCAGCCGTCTCTGCCGCTGGCTGCTCCACGCCGCGATCTGGGAAGAACAGCATGAAGACGGTGCCCGAAGTCTCTTGCTCCGGCAACGCGCAGCGGCTTCGCACCACGATGCTCCCCTGGTGCTTCTCCATGATGTCCTGCGTCACCCAGAGCCCCAACCCGGTCCCCGTGGCCAGCTTGGTGGTGAAGAACGGCTCAAAGATCCGGCCACGTACCTCCGCGGACATGCCCGAGCCTGTGTCTCCCACCACGACGCGCACTCCCGTCCGCCCATTCTTCCAGCAGTGAGATCGTTCCGCGCGGATCAGCAACCGGCCGCCGCGGTTCAACGCGTCGAGCGCATTCGTGATCAGGTTGGCGAAGACCTGCCGCAGCGCACCGGAGAGGCAGTAAAGATCGATGTCCTTGCCGTAGCGGCGTGTCACCTCTACCCGCAGGGTGTGGACACGGCCGCTGTGCAGGGTCAGGATGGAATCGAGGATCTCCCCGACATTCGCGACCGCCGGCGAAGTGGAAGGCCGATAGAAACGCAGCGTTTGCTGCGCGATCTCGGAGACGCGGGCCAGCTCATGCTGCGCCATCTCGGTGAAACGCGTCGCCTCATCGTCCAGCGACTCCTGGGTCCGCAGCAGGAACAGCAGATTGGTCACCGCTTCGAGCGGGTTATTGATCTCGTGCGCAATCGAAGCCGCCAGTTGCCCCGCGGCAGCCAGCTTCTCCGTACGGCGCAGTGTGTCCTCGGAGCGGCGGCGCTCCGTGGTATCGATCATCACCGCACCCACCCATCGCACGTCTTGCCCGCTCTTCACCGGATACAGGTTCACCAGCCAGTGCCGCGCGTCACCCTTGGCGCCGGCCATCTGCAGCTCGAAGGTATCGACCGGCTGCGCTCCGGCAAAGATCGCAGCCAGCCTGGGTTCTAGAGTCGCTGCCTCCGCAGGGCTGAAGAGTTCAGCCGCGGTGTGGCCCAGAAACCTTGTCAGCTCAATGCCCATACTGCTGGCCAGAAAATTGTTCACGCGGATGAATCGTCCCTGCCGATCCAGAAAAGCGAAACCTATCGGAGCGTGCGCCAGCATGGAGTCCAGAAGGGCAAGGGTGTCGTTCAGGCCGGACCGCTGCTCCTCCATTGACAGCACCAGCAAATTGAAGGCATGAGCCAGCTCTCCGGCTTCATTCGTCTCCGCCACCTCGAGCGGAAAGCCTTCCTTCGTCTCAGGATCGCGAATAAGCCGCCGCGTCGCATTCATCACGATGTGCAGCGGGCGCGTAATCGAGCGGGCCAGCAGAGCCGAGGCCAGCAGGCAGCCCAGTGCACCCAACGCCCCGGCTAGCACCGTGACGCGCACCAGCGAACCGACCTCTTCCCTTTCCGGCGTAGGATTCTCGGCTACCCAGGCGTAACCCAGCAGCTGATCGCCGTTGTCGATGGCATGAACAGCCTCGCGATTGCCTTCCTCATTCACGAAGATGTCTGCACGGTCGAATTGCAGGCCCGGAGGCGGTAGCTGCTTGCGCTCCGTCGCGGTCAGCGGGCTGGTCTCGATGTGCCCGGTGTTGGGCAGCAGCGGCGCGCCATGCGGATCGGTGAGCCGGACGAAATGTACGGATGTGCTCGCTTCCAGCGCCTGGGCCATCGGTACCAGCCGGTGATTCTCCTTATCCAGGATGGCATCCGTTGCCATAGTCGCCAGCAGATTCACCTGCTGCTCGATGCGGCGCCGCGCTCGCGCATGGATCTCGCGCGACTCCGTCAGCAGGATCAGCAGCGAGAAGCAAACGGTGAACAACAGCTCCAGAACAATGAAGCCGATCGTCAGCTGGCTGCGGATTGTGCGGTAACGGAACCAGGACATCCATGATCCCTTCCTTCCGGAGGGTGGAGTGGGCCCACCTGTCTCTCGGAAGAGGACGAGTTACACACTCATATGACGCAAAAACATCTTCCCGAGGCGCCAGCGCGAACTTCGCATCGAAAATCCGCTCCAGTCTACAGGCATCGTGATCGGTTGCCTTTCAGGGTACCAAGCCATACCATCCGGTCAAAACCACCAGGCAGGGTTCACACCGGTGCAGACACCGAGCGCAGCCGGGAACCAGGGCTCGCCTCACTCATCCCGCATTGCGGAAACAGCCGCATCTTGCAGTTTCGCCGCAATGTCCGCCGCGATCTGCCGTCCGTGGAAGCGGCCATTTTCGATGAAAATCTCATTGGTCCGGGAACCGGCCACGATCACGCCTGCCAGGTAAATCCCGGGGACATTGCTCTCCAGGCTCTCCGGATCGCACTCCGGGCACCGGTCCTTGTTATCCATCCGCACGCCAAGCGATTCCAGCAGATCAAAGTCGGGATGGTACCCCGTCAACGCGAAGACAAAATCGTTGCGCAGGGTCTTCGGTCCCTTAGGCGTCTCCAGTTCCAAGCTGTCCTCGCGGATCGCGGTCACGCGCGACTCGAAGTACGCCTCCACCTCGCCGGCCTTGATGCGGTTTTCAATGTCGGGCAGGATCCAGTACTTCACGTGATGGTGCATCTTCGGTCCGCGGTGGACCAGCGTCACGCGCGCGCCATGCCGCCACAGATCCAGCGCCGCAATCGCCGCGGAGTTCTTCCCTCCAATCACCACCACGTCACTGTCGAAGTAGGGGTGCGGCGCGTTGTAGTAGTGCATCACCTTGGGCAGCGCCTCGCCCGGGATCTTCAGATAATTCGGGAGGTCATAGTAGCCGGTCGCCACCACGATCTTCCGCGTCCCATAATTCTGCTCGCGGCCAAAACGGTCCTGCACCCGTACGCGGAACTCATCGTCGCTCCCTTCGACGCGCAGCACCGTCTCGTACTGGCGCACGTCCAGACGATAGTGCTCCGCCACCTTGCGGTAGTACTCCAGCGCCTCATCGCGTGCCGGTTTCTGATTCGGGCTTGCGAACGGGATATCGCCGATCTCCAGCAGCTCCGGAGTGGTAAAGAACGTCATGTTTGACGGATAGTGAAACAGCGAGTTGCACAGGCAGCCCTTATCGACCAGCACAGTCCGCAGGCCCCGCCGCTCCGACTCGATGGCACAGGCCAGACCCGTCGGACCCGCGCCGATCACCACCACATCGAAACGCACCGCGCTGTGACGCCGTGCCGCAGCCTGCTCCTCCATCTCGATCTTCTTCGCGCACATAGCTCTAGCTTACGAGATGCGCCAGGATCGTTCAGCGAATCAGTTTGGACATTTCATATTCGATCAGGGCCGGATCGTTTGGATACGGCTCTGTCCGTCCCGTCCGCGAAAAGCCTAGCCGCTGGTAGAACTGCATCGCCGACTCGTTGCTGGACGTCACCATCAGCCGCATCACATGGGCGCCGCGTTGGCGCGACCAGTCAGCAATCTCATTCACCAACAGGCGCCCCGCACCGCATTTCCGGTGCGTCGGAGCGACCCACATCGAGACGAGGTGTCGCACATGCCCCATCTTCTTCTTCAAGCAGCACACCGGCAATGCCGCAGCCGTGGCCGCCCTCCATCGCCAGATATCCGATACCGCTCTCGCCATTCCATCGCGTCACCCGCCGCAGCCATTCCCCATCGGAAAATTGGCTCTCTCTCGCATACGTGGAACCAAATGCCAGAGGAGCATCCTGCAGGGCACGCAGACGTACCTCTCGGAAGAGCGCTACATTCCCCGCGGTGATTGGTTCAAGAGTGACCATCGAACTGGAACAGCGACCACTTAAGTATCTCCGATCTCACGCAGCCTGCTTGTGAAGCGACTCCTATTGAACTGCGGCGCGCGCCTTGATCAACTCATCGAGATAGTCCGGCCGGTCGCCCTCGCGCACCAGGTGCGGGTATCGATCGCCGCCGTGATATTGGATGGTGCAGGTGCGGACGTAATCGTCCACGACGACGAGCAGCGAAATTGGCTGCGATGTATCCTTGGCGGCCTTTATCGCGTCCTCGAGCAAATCCTGGTTGTAGAGGCGGCCATTCACGGCGAGCACTTTCATCCCCGAAGAGATGCCTGCCTCGAACGCGGGACTGCCGACGATGGAGTCGCTCACCGTGCCATCGCTGCCAAGCTGGAGGCCGATGGAATAGACATCGCCGGGATTGCCGCGACGTCCCTGCAGCTTCGAAGGCTCGCCGTTGAACACGACCTTCCAACCGCCGTTTTCGATACCTCCAACGGGCGCTTCCGCGGAAGTGGAATCCAACCTGTCGTGGAAGAAGCCAGCCCAGTTAAATGGCGCCACCGCATTCAGCGCGCTCACCAATTCGTCGAAGGTGTAGGTCTTCACCTCGGGGCCATGATTGGGGCCGCCATGGAAAGACTGGCAGAAATCGTCGATGGATTTCTGGCCGTGAGTCTCGCGGTGGATGATAGTGGCGACCTCAAGCCATAGCAGATCGCCTTCGTCGTAGTAGTCCGTACCGCGGCGCCAGTTCACCCAGCCTCTTGCGAAACCGAGGCCGGGCTCGCCAACCGCGGTATCGAGCAATGGGCGCCAGGTACGGCCGGGACGGCCAGGGCCGAGCATGGCCGCGATGCTGGCCAGATACTCGTGATATTGGTCCGGCGTCCACAAGCCGCTGCGCGCGGCCAGCATCGGCCCCAGATAATCCGTGAGCCCCTCGTAGCCCCACAGCAGATCTGTCTCCATGGGTTCTTCGTAGTAAGGGACAGTCAGATCGGCGGGACGGCGGAATTTGCCATTCCAGGAGTGCACGAACTCGTGCGCCAGCAAACCGCCCAGCGACATGCCGGAGCTGGGCAGGAGCAGGGCACGCTCCGGGAGGCGGCTGTCGTTGGACTCGTGGTGTTCGAGGCCGAAATGTGCGACATGATCGCTGAGCGCGAGCAGGAAATGGTAGTCGCGATAGTGACGTGCGCCAAATAGTTTGCCCGACTCCGCAACCAGATTTGTCATCTGCTTCTGGTTTTCCGGACTCATGTTCAGCGCAGCTTCGCTGTCGGCCACCATGTCGATCTCATGGTGTATGGGTTCGCCCGGCGGCGTCAGATCAATGGCCCGATAAAACTCTCCGGTTATGACCGGCGAGTCCACGAGCAGGTCCAGAGAAATCGGCTTGAACGAAACCTGATTGCCGGATTGACTTGCGACCGGAAGCGGCGTGCCGAACTTCCAGCCTCCTGGCATGACGAGTTTGGCTTCGTAGTTCAGTTGCTGGGCGGGAATGCCGGCCGGATACAGAACGACCTCATTCCATTCCAGAACCATCAGCTTGTCCGTGGCTGACCCACCATCCGGTTCAATGAAGTCGTACCTGGCGTCGAGTTGGCTGACACCGGCGGGAATCTCCACATGGAAGGTGAAAACATCCAGCAGATCGCGCTTCCACGGAATGGTCTTGCCGTCCGCCTCGAACTTAAGGCCGGTGAGGCTTGCGATCGGGCCGTCCGGCCCGTGTTCGCCGGGAATCCACTTTGGATAGTAGAGAGTCAGAGGTCCGGGCTTGACCGGCATCACCAGATGGGCGTGCAGAAGCTTCTGTTGCGTCGCGGTTGCATCCACCGTAATCGCGATCGTTTCGCTGGCCAAAACGGAGGGAGCTGCTAGTACCAGGATTGAAGCGAGACACAACAATGAGCGACCGCGGCACGGTTCCATGCAAATGCTCCTTTATCCAGCAGGAGAACAACCACCGGTGCATCATAACCTCAATTCGACCCGCGGGTTGCATCGCGCGTCTGCGACAATCCTCGGCGCCCTCGTAAACTGGAACGAGCATCGAATTGAAAAGCGCGCTGCGGAGTAACTGCCGAGAGATGAAGAACAGGAATCGAAGAGAGTTCCTTCTGGAAGCGGGCCTCACGCTGACCAGCGTTGCGGCAGGACCATCTCTTCTCGGCATGGGCGAGTCGATGCCGGGCACGAGTGCCGGCCGGGAAACCATGCGCGGCCTCATGGTAGACGCAGGCCGTGTTCCCGAATCGCTCGATTATTACCGGCGGGTGATTGAGTTTTGCGCAGACTGGGAACTGAATGTGCTTCAGTTCCGGCTGGCCGATGATCAGGGAAGCGCGTTACGCTTCCAGTCCGTCCCCGATCTTGTGATCCACAAAGATGCGTTTACTCCCGAAGAGTTGAAGGATCTCGCGGACTTCGCAAAAAAGCACGGCGTCGATTTGATCCCGGAGTTGGAATCGTTCGGACACACCGGCTACATCACCCGCTCTCCGGCATACGCCCACCTGTTCGATGGCAGTACGCAAGGCTCGTCCGAATTTACCGGCATCATTCCAGTCAGCCCGGAAGCTCTGCCGTTATTTGAAAAGCTATATCGAGAAGTCGCCGCGATCTTCCCCTCAACCTATCTCCATGGCGGCTGCGACGAAGTCAACTGGGGAGGCTCCGCCCTGTCTCAGAAGGCGCTGGCGACGAAGACGCGTGCTCAGATCTGGGCGGAGTATCTAAACTCGCTCAACCGCATATCGAGAGGCCTCGGGAAACAGTGGATCGTGTGGGGCGACTTTGTCTTGCACAAAGAGCCGGAGATCCTTGGCCAACTGAACAAGAACATCATCATCATGGACTGGAATTATTCGGAGAACAGCTCCGCCAGCATTCATGACGTATATCTGAAGATTCGCGCCAATGGCTCCCGTGGCATCGGCGCGCCGGCCCTGATCAATTACAAATGGGGCGCGCGAGCCGGCAGCGAACAATTGCGCAACATCGACGCCTACGCCGAGTCCTACCTCGGATCGAGCGATCCAGGTGCCTTAGGCGTCATTCTGACCAACTGGATACCCAGCCGCTATCTTCAGAATTCGATCTGGGATGGATTCGCCTACGCAGCGGTTGCGTTCAACCATGGCACGGCGACCGCACAGACCTCCGGATTTCGCCGCTTTGTAGAAAAGCATTACCAGGCGAGCTGGAACGAAAGCTGGGATGAAGCATTTCAGTTGATCTATGATTTCGCGCCGTACATGCAGGATCGCGAGACATCCTCCTGGATGGGGCTTCGGTTGCGCGTTCCGTGGAGCAGCGATGAACAACTGACAGCAGTGCTCAAAGATAGCTCTCCCCGCCAGAATCCCTTTACGAAACTTCGTAGCCTGCTCGTCCTGTTGCAGGCATCAGTCCTCAAGAATCTCTCCGACTTCAAAGCCTTTGAGCTCTGCGTCGTCTATCTGGAATCCCTGTTCTGGCGTGAGGCGGTCCTCATCGAACACACCGCCACGCGGCCGATGGAGCGGGCAACTGCGGAGCTATTGATTCGCAGCATCGCCGAGCGGGATCGAGCTCTCGCAGAGGCGCTCATCCAGGATTGGGACAACGGGCGTCCCGCGAATTCACCAGCAAAGTCGGAGCCCATATTCGGGCTCGCGCCGAAAGATCAGCTGTTGTTTCAGTGGACGCAGGCGGCAGCCTACTCTGCGTCCCTGGCCGGCCGTCCGGATCGCTTCCACGAGTTGATCGCAGCCGCAAAGCCTAGTTGATGCACCACTCTGCGGCAATTTCTCGCTCCTCGTAAAATAGGAAGAGCATCGAAGCGAAGAGAGTGTCCACTCAAGCCATCCCGACCGCTGCCGCACCCGGCCCGTTTCCCGGTGCCGGGCGCCTCACAGACAGCCACGGCCGCGCCATCACCGACCTGCGCGTCTCCGTCACCGACCGCTGCAACTACCGCTGCATCTACTGCCGTACCGGCAACGATGGCGCGCAGTACAGCGAGCTGCCTCTGGCGGACTACCTGCGCATCATCCGCGTCTTCGTATCGCTCGGCATAGAGAAGGTGCGCCTCACTGGCGGCGAGCCGCTGCTGCGCCGCGATCTCTCCACGCTCATCCGCGAGATCGCGCAATTGCGCACCCGCTATATGGCCGATGCCACGCCGCTCCGCGGCGCTGATGGCCAGCCAAGCGCCCGCGGCGGTGTGGGCAATTTAGACATTGCCATCACCACCAACGGCCATCTGCTCGCCGCTCAAGTCGAGTCGCTGCGCGATGCCGGCCTCAGCCGCGTCACCGTCTCCATGGACGCCGTCGATCCCGGCGTCTTCGCCCGCATCACCCGCGTTCCCGGCAGCTACGACCGTGTGCTCGCCGGCATCCGCGCCGCCCAGGGCGCCGGCCTCGGCCCGGTCAAGGTCAATTGCGTGCTGCTGCGCGGCTTCAACGACGACCAGATCGTCCCCTTCGTCCATTTCGCCCGCGCCGAAGGCATCATCCTGCGCTTCATCGAGTTCATGCCTCTGGAAGAAGACCGCATCTGGTCCCCCGACACCGTCATCGGCTACGACGAGCTGAAGGCTCGCATCGGCGCGGTACGCCCGCTGGTGCCGCTGCCCGGCAACGCACCCGGCGAGACCGCGCAGCGCTTCACCTTTGACGACGGCATCGGCGAGATCGGCATCATCGCCCCCGTCTCGCGCGCTTTCTGCGGCGCATGCAGCCGCGTCCGCCTCACCTCGGACGGCAAGATCCGCACCTGCCTCTTCTCCCAGACCGACCATGATCTCTACGGTGTCCTTCAGCGCGGCGGCTCCGATGACGATCTCGCCGGCTACATTCGCGGCGTCATCGCACAGAAGGAAGCCCGCCATCACATCGGCGAGCCCGGCTTCCTCAAGCCCAGCCGCAGCATGGTCCACATCGGCGGCTAGAGCATGTTCCCTGCAGGTGTAGACCGGCCAGCGGAACTTCATGTGGCCTTTCATTAAGGAAAGGCCACGTCGAGATACTCTCCGCTGGTTCAGAGCAGCAGGGAAAATGCTCTAGCGGGACCCCAGCGGGAAACCCGGGCGAATGAAACCACGTCTGTCCGCCTGATTCTGTCCCAATCATTCCTCCCGGAGGTATGCTTCCGCTCATGAGAGTCTCCATTCGGCTGGCCACAGTCCTCTGCGCGCTCTGCCTCCCCGCCGCGCTCCACGCGCAAAGCACGACGCCGGCGGCATCCCTGCTCGTGCTCGCCAAGCAGGATCAGACACTCAGCGTCGTCGATCCCTCCACACTCCAGGTTGTGGCCCGCATGCCCGTCGGCAACGATCCCCATGAGGTCATCGCGTCCACTGACGGCAGGACGGCCTACGTCTCCAACTACGGCTTCGGCTCCTACAACACCCTCACCGAAGTAGATCTGGCCGGACGACGGACGATCGGCGCCATCGATCTCGGCCCGCTGCGCGGCCCGCACGGCCTCACCTTCGTCGGCGGCAAAACCTGGTTCACGGCAGAGGCCGCCAAGGCCATTGGCCGTTACGATCCCGCCACGCACAAGGTCGACTGGATCCTGGGCACCGGCCAGAACCGCACCCACATGATCTATGTATCCCCCGACCAGCAGCTCATCGTCACCACCAACGTCAACTCCGGCACCGTGAGCCTCATCGAAATGCAACCCCTGCGGATGCCCGGCCCGCCTCCGGGAGCGCCGCGCCCGCACGCCGGTCCTGGCGGACTACCCCCGGGTGGACCCGGCGGCCCGATGCCGCGCAAGGACTGGAACGAAACTGTCATCCACGTCGGCAACGGCTCGGAGGGCTTCGACGTCTCGCCCGATCGCAAGGAGATATGGGTCGCCAATGCGCAGGATGGCACGCTTTCGGTGATCGACATCGCCACGAAGAAGGTGACCGCGACGCTCGCGACCAGGACGCAAGGCGCCAATCGGCTCAAGTTCACGCCAGATGGCAAGCGCGTTCTGGTCTCCAGCGGCCCGGAGCTCGTCGTTCTCGATGCCGCCACCCGCCAGGTGATCAAGCGGATCCCCATCGGTCATGGTTCGGGCGGCGTCCTGATACAGCCGGACGGCGCCCGAGCCTTCGTCGCCTGTTCGCCGGATAACTACGTCGCCGTCATCGACCTGCGCTCCCTGGCCGTGGTCGGCCACATCCAGGCCGGCACGGAACCGGACGGCATGGCCTGGGCCATCCGGCGCTAACCGGGCACGCATCGCCAGCGGTAGCCATTCCGCGACGACTTCTGCCGGGAGTGGGCGTCGCCGTGGCACAATCGTCAGCAGCCGATGGCCGACTCCGCCCAGAACCCCGCAACGCCGTTCGAAAACCTCCGGCTCTTCCATGACGCCGCGCGGGCCCTGACCTCTTCCCTCGATCTACCCACCATCCTGCGCAGCATCCTCGAGCAGATGGAGCGCTTTTTCCATCCCGAGAGCTGGTCGCTGCTCATGGTCGATGACGAAAAACGCGACCTCTACTACGCGCTCGCCCGGGGCGTCTCCGACGAAGCGCTACAAAACATCCGCATCCCGCTCGGCACGGGCATGCCGGGATGGGTCGCGTTGCACGGCGAGCCCCTCATCGTCACTCATGAGGGAGTGGCCGCCCGGCTCTCTGACGGCGAACAGCGGCACTCCGCCATCTGCCTTCCGCTGCGCTCGCGCGAGCGCACGCTGGGCATCCTGCAGGTCACGCATCCCACGCCCCAGACGCTGACAGACGATGCCATCACCTTTCTCTACATCGTGTGTGACTACGCCGCCATCGCCATCGAAAACGCGCGCGCCGTCGAGCGCATCCAGGAACTCACCATCACTGACGACTGCACGCATCTGTTCAACGCGCGCCACCTGGCCGCCGTTCTGCCCACCGAGATTGAGCGCGCCCGCCGTTTCGATCAGCCACTCGGCATCGTCTTTCTCGATCTCGATTACTTCAAGCAGGTGAACGATGTGCACGGTCACCCCGCCGGTAGCCGCGTGCTGGCCGAAGCCGCGGAGGTCATCACCCGCACCTTGCGCACGGTCGATCTCGCCTTCCGCTACGGCGGCGACGAATTCGTGGCCATACTGCCCCAGACTCCGGGGCCGGCTGCGGCGGCCGCGGCCAACCGGCTGCTCGTCGCCATGCGCGCCCGCCGCTTTCTCAGCCTGGAGGGGCTCTCCGTGCATCTGACCGCCAGCCTGGGGGTCGCCAGCTATCCCGATGACGCAGACAATGCCGCCGCCCTGCTCGAACGAGCCGACCAGCGCATGTATTCCGTGAAAAACACCACCCGGGACGGCGTCGCTACCGAAGGCTGATCGCACGGCACTGCGCTACCATCACCTTGTGACCCAGGGCTTGCGCGTTCGCCGACTCCTTCCCATCCTTCTTATCGCCGCCAGCATCTGGTACATCGCGTGCTTTCTCGTGGTGGCCTCCCTGCGAGCAACATTTCCTTTGCAACTGGAATGGGTGGAGGGTGGCGTGTTGGACAGCGTGGCCCGCGTTCTCGCTCATCAGCCTGTCTATGTCGCGCCAACGCATCTGTTTGTCTCCTACCTCTACACGCCGCTCTACTATCATGTCGGCGCGCTGGTATGCCGCATCACCGGTCTCGGCTTTACTCCATTACGGTGGCTCAGCATAGCGTGCACCCTGGGCTGCTTTGTCCTGATCTTTCTTCAGACGCGGGGACTCACCACCAGTCGCCGCGCCGGGCTGCTCGCTGTCGGATGCTTTGCCGGCCTCTATGGCGCCGCCGGTGGCAGCTATGATCTCGCCCGGGTGGACATGTTGTTCCTCGTCCTCGCGCTGGCTGCCATCTACGCAGCCTGGCGGGATCAGGCAATCCTCGCCGGCCTGCTGTTTGCATGCGCCTATCAGTCGAAGCAGGGAGCGGCCGTTATCGCTGTCTGCGTCCTCTCCAGCGCATGGCGCCGTCCGCGACATTGTGTCACCGGCCTGGTGACATTCTTTGCCGCCACAGTCGGTTCGATCCTCATCCAGAATCATCTTTCAGGCGGGTGGTATGCCTTCTATACCCAGTGGTTACCATCCCACCAGCCGCTCGATCCGCAGGGATTGTTCTACTTCTTCGCACGTGATCTCGGCCGCTACATGGTGCCAGCCTTGCTGCTCATCGCATGGAACGTTCGCGGTGATCTGCGGAAGTTGTCGCATTCGCCCCGGGGCAATTTTCTGCTGTTTTGCACATTGGGTACATCTGCTACCGCGCTTGCCGGGCGCTTCCATTCCGGCGGCTCGGCCAACGCCACACTGCCACTCTACGCATGGCTCGCGATACTCTTCGGCGTTGCCGTTCACCGGCAGCTTGCCGAACTGCAACAGAAACCGACTATGCGGGCACAGTTCGCTTCTGCCCTCGCCGCATTGCAATTCCTGATCTTGTTCACGCCTCCTTGGCGCTTCATCCCGTCAGGTCAGCAACGCCAGCAGGCTCGACTGTTCCTTGACCAGATGGCGGCGATCCCCGGCGACATCTACGTCATCGACGGCGCAGCCGACCTCGAGCCCGCGCATAAAGCCACCTTTGCGAATGGCGTCACGGTCTGGGATGTGATCCGCGCCGGCGACAGTGCAGCCGCCCGCTCACTGATTGCCGACCTGCAGCAGTCCATCCTGCAGCGCAGGTACTCCGCGCTGCTCTCTCCCTACGTGCTCAACGGTCACGGTCAAGTTCCCGGTATGCCCGCGAATCTCTCGCACTATTACCGGCTGGACGTGCCACCCCTCCGCTCCGGTGACGCCGCACGCGAGCTCGAGATGATACAGACCCGGCCCATTGGCCCGGCTTACCTATTCCCGGTACGCCGCTGAGCCAACCCTTCTAACGAAAGATTGGCAGGATCGCGTTGAGGTTGTCTCCCGACTGCGGGTCAATCGCGAAGTCCCACACCGACAGGTTTGCTTCACGCGGCCCTATCAGCTCCATCAACGCGTACTGGCCCACCGTCAGTTTCTGTTTTGGCACCACCTTCATCCAGTGGCGTCCGGGCAGCACCGTGGTCGTCGTCAGCGTCACGTTCTCACCCTGGCGTCCGAGCTCGTTCAGCGTCACATTCGTGATCACGCGGTAGCCGCGTCGCGAATCCAATTCCACAATGGCGTACTGGCTCTGCGGCGAGCTCACGGCGTCCCCCTTCACCTTCACCTCCGGCGCGCTCACCGTGATCGCGTCCGGCCCGGCCGAGTCGTCGCCGCCGGTCAGGCTCACATAGAAGACCGGCTGGTTCTCGTGCAGATGGATCTTCGAGCCTTCGCCATCCAGCCGCACCTCCGCCTTCCGGTTGGGTGGCGGATTGATCTGCCCGCGCTCCACGTTGTGGCCTGACCGCTGGTTCACGTTGCCGCTGTCCTGGAGCAGCCTCACCAGTTCGGGCTGGTTCTGAAAGTAGTCCAGCACCCACACGCCGTCGCTGTTCGGAAGATTCAACCGAGGCGCCACCTGGGGCGTCCGTGAGGTGATCTCCGCCTTCTCGGCTGCCGCTTCGGCATCGACCGCCCGCGCATCATCCGAAGCTTCGGTCTCCTCGCGACCCGCATCCGTGTGAGCGTGCGCGAACTTCTCCGTCGCCGCCCAGTCCACCAGGCTGACCGGCAGCTCCTCCCACACCCCATTGCGTTCGGCGGAGATAAAGCGCACGCGGTCGGCCTTGATCTCCCAGCGCCGCACCTGCTGGTAGCTGCCATCGGTCAGAACGAGTCGATGGATGTTCGCAATCTCCGCCGGATCCGTCGGCGGCTTGGTCTGTGCCAGCACCGTCGCCGTCAGAATCAATGCCGCTACCACCCCTATTGCTGCTCTGCGTCCCATGATCTTTCCAAAGTCTAGACGTTCCACAGGCCGGAAGGTCTGCCCCGCAAATCCACTTCCCAACCCGCCGTCACTCTGCGATACTTGATCGTGCCCACCCGGTACGCCATCCAAACCCAAAATTCAGAGGTGATGCAGTGTCAGCAAAGTACATCTTTGTGACCGGCGGTGTTGTGTCCAGCCTCGGCAAAGGCCTTGCCGCCGCCTCCATCGGTTGCCTGCTCGAAGCCCGCGGCCTCCGCATCAATCTGATGAAGTTCGACCCCTACCTTAACGTCGATCCGGGCACCATGTCGCCCTTTCAGCACGGCGAGGTCTTCGTTACCGACGACGGCGCCGAGACCGACCTCGACCTGGGCCACTACGAGCGCTTTACCCACGCCAAGCTCACCCGCGATAACAACCTGACCACCGGCCGCATCTACGAGCAGATCATCACCAAGGAGCGCCGCGGCGACTACCTCGGCAAGACCGTCCAGGTCATCCCCCACGTTACCAACGAGATCAAGAACGCCATGCGCAAGGTCGCGGCGGACTGCGACATCGCCATCGTCGAGATCGGCGGCACCGTCGGCGATATCGAATCGCTGCCCTTCCTCGAAGCCATCCGCCAGATGCGCCAGGAGCTCGGCCGCGAGAACACCGTCTTCGTCCACGTCACGCTCGTCCCCTGGATCGCCGCCGCGCAGGAGCTGAAGACCAAACCCACGCAGCACTCCGTAAAAGAGATGCTCTCCATCGGCATCCAGCCGGACATTCTGCTCTGCCGCTCCGATCGTCCGCTCTCGAAGGAGCTCAAGGGCAAGATCGCCCTCTTCTGCAACCTCGAAGACCGGGCCGTCATCGCCGCGCGCGACGTCGCCAGCATCTATGAAGTGCCGCTCAACTTCGCACAGGAAGGCGTCGACGCGCTCGCGCTCAAATATCTGCATCTGGAAACAAACGCGCCCGATCTCTCACGCTGGAAGCAGGTGGTCGACCACGCCTACCATCCGAAAGACGAAGTCCACATCGGCATCGTCGGCAAGTATGTTGAGTATGAGGACAGTTACAAATCGGTGAAAGAAGCGCTGGTCCACGGCGCGCTCTCACAAAACCTGAAGCTGCGCGTGACTTGGCTGGAAGCGGAGGGGCTCGAAGCCGACGACTACGTCTCTCAGCTCAAGGACTTCGACGGCATCCTCGTCCCCGGCGGCTTCGGCAAGCGTGGCATCGAAGGCATGCTCAACGCCATCCGCTACGCGCGCGAATCGGGCACGCCCTACTTCGGCATCTGCCTCGGCATGCAAACCGCCACGATCGAGTTTGCGCGCAACGTTGCCAGGCTGCACGACGCCAACTCCAGCGAGTTCGATCCCGCCACGCCCCACCGCGTCATCTACAAGCTCCGCGAACTCACCGGCGTCGAAGAGATGGGCGGCACCATGCGGCTGGGCGCGTGGACCTGCCTGCTCGAACCCGGGTCGAAAGCCGCTGAAGCATACGGCCGCACAGAAATCTCAGAACGCCATCGCCACCGTTACGAATTCAACCGCGAATACGAGCCGCTGCTTACCGGCGCCGGTTTGCGCATCACCGGCACTACGCCGGACTCGACCTATGTCGAGATCGTTGAATTGCCCGAGCACCCCTTCTTCCTCGGCTGCCAGTTCCACCCCGAGTTCAAATCCAAGCCGCTCGAGCCGCATCCGCTCTTCCGCGCCTTCGTCACCGCCAGCTATGCCAATCGGACCAAGCAGAGTGCGGCAACCACCGCCAGGACAGGCGAGCCGCGAATAGCGGGTGAGACATTCGCGCACAGATGACGATGCATTCTGCGCCGGGACCCCATTTTCCTGCTGCCTCCCGCGAGCCATTCGAAGAGGCTGCCGTGATGAGCCCTTCGAGCAGCGCCCGGCCATTCGCCGAATCCAACCGCGCACCCGGGCTGCCGCCGACGCGCCTTCAGGTGAGCCTTTTGATGCTCATCGGCCTACTCGTTCTCTTTGCCCGCGCTCCACACCTGCTGCTGCAGGGCCGCGTCGTTGCCGAGGAGGGCACCACCTACCTTTTCTATGCATGGGACGCCACTCCGCTTCGCGCGCTGCTGGCCCCTCACCAGGGCTACTACTCCCTGCTCGACAATCTATCCGCGCTGATTGCCGCACGCGTCCTTCCGCTCTCTGCCACGGCGCTCTTCTTCACCTGGACAGCGGCTGCCGTCCAACTGCTGCTGCTCTATCTCGCTGTCGAGTGCGAAGCCTTTCGAACGCCGCTCGAACGCTGGTTCGCGCTTTTCGCACTTCTGCTAGCCACGCCAAACGTCGAAATCTGGCTCAGCCTGGAAAACTGCCAATGGCTTCTTGCCGTTGCCGCAGCCATTATTCTCATCTCCTCTACACGAAGGCTGTTCCTGCTGCGCAGCGCTACCCTCGCTCTGGGCGCTCTCTCCGGCGTCACCACGATGCCGCTCATCCCGCTTTTCTGGCTCAAGGCATGGCGCGAGCGCTCGCGCCGCGCGGTCGTCTTCGCTCTCAGCGTCACACTCCCCGCGTTTCTCCAAAGCGCCATTTTGCTGCGCGCCATGAGCAGCGGCGTTCGCCCGGTCAGCACACATCAGCTCCGGGCTCTCGCGGTCTACACCTCCTCGCGAGTCCTCGTTCTGCCCTTCACCACTGGGCGCGGGGCGCTGTACTACGACACATTCCTCTTCCATCATCCCGGAATCGTCTGGAGGATCACGCTCTACATCGCCTCCGCCATTCTGCTCGTGCTTGGCTTCCTGCTATTTCGACGAACCTCGCGCGCTGCGCTGCTCTTGTACGTCAGCGCGCTGCTCTCGTGCGCATTCGACTGGTACGGCTGCTTTAACTGCACCTACGATCTGATCCTGCCCTCGCTCGGCGGGGAGGGCCGCTACTTCTTTCCGGCAAACGCCATATTGCTGCTGGCGCTATTGCTTGCCGCCACAGGCGCCTCGCGACCATGGCTGGCACGCGCGAGCTTCGTCGCCCTCGCGTGGCTCCTGGTCACCGGAACCTTCCAATACTTCCGCATGCGTCCTCACTTCACCGGTTATCCGGCATGGTCGCCACAGGTGCGCCGCTGGGAGGTCGACGAGCATCAGCCCATCATCATCACGCCGGATTTCTGGAACCCTCTATACCTCCCGCATCGGCATCCCAACCTCGCCGACCTGCCCGCGAATACCGACGCCCCCGCGAGCGGTCACCAGATTCGGGATTAAAGTATTCGCGTCAGGCGCAAAGCTGGCCACGCCAAGTAGATCGGAAGAATCGTGCAGCAGGTGACCAGCCCTCTAGCCTCCGCGCGCGTCACATAGTGAGAGAACTGATATGCCCTCTACGATCATCGAGAAGTCGTCCCCCGTCCAGAAGCCCTCCGCTGCGTTTCCCGCGCTCATCCTTGGCATCGTCCTCGGCCTGCTTGTTGCGCTCGTCGCCGTTCCCGCCGCCGTGCGCCATGTCGGAGCCTCCATGCGCAACCGCATCAGCCTGGCCTTCCTCGGCCGCCACGATGCCATCGATATCTCGCAGCCCACCGTCATCGCCAGCATCCAGCGTCTCGCGCGGCTCGAATCCGTCGTCTACACCATGGACAAAGTTGTCGAAGGGGACCGCACCAGCCAGTACCTGCCCGACATCCTCACCGGCGACAAGCTACTGATGATCGTTCACGGCCAGGCCGTCGCCGGCGTCGATCTCAGCCAGGTGCAGGCCAGCAACGTGCTAATCGATGGGCGCAGCGTCATCCTCACCATGCCCCCCGCCCAGTTGCTCTCCGTCTCGCTCGACAACTCCAAGACGCGCGTCTACTCCCGCATCACCGGCCTGCTCGTGCCTGCCGATCCCAACCTCGAATCCGAAGTGCGCGAAAAAGCCGAAGCCGATCTGCGCCAATCCGCGCTCGACAGCGGCATCCTCACCACCGCCGAAGGCAACGCCCGCGCCACCCTCACCACCATGCTGCGTTCCTTCGGCTTCCAGCAGATCACCTTCCGCTAAGCCAACGTGTCGCTGACGTCGCACTCGCAGTACTCGCAGTCATGTCCTCTCGGGTCATGCTCTAGATTTCTCGCTGCAGGTTGGGACGCAGCGTGAGCGAGCCGTCGGCATTGAGCGATTGGCTACACGCCCATCGCACCTGATAGCGCATGCCTTTCACTTCGATCTCCGCCCTCAGCTTCATTCCCTGCCATTTTGTTCCCTTGGGCAGGACAAACTGTGCCTGCCGGATCTTCCCCGGCACCGGGTAACCCGCGTCCAGACAACCGCTCTGGAGCGTTTGTCCCTCCTGGCTCTCTACCGTGACGCGCAGTACACCCGGGACACCGCCAATGCCATCGTTCGCAAAACCGACAATCAGCCCAACATAACCGTCGTCCTCATAGCTCCAGATAAAGGACGGTCTGACCCGGTATCCAATACGCCGATTGATCCGGTCGAACCATGGCCGGTACGCCTGGTAATAGCTCGCGAGCCTGCTGGCGCTGATCTCGTGAAAGTTCCAAAGGGACCAGTAATTCGCTCCCACATCCATCACGTGAGCCATCATGTTCTCCGTGTGCGAGACTCCGCCCTCGCCGCCGGCAGGCGCTGGCGCTTTGCCCGGAAGCCCCTGCTCGATCAGTGCGCCGATCCATGGCGGACGATTGCTGATCGCTTCGATCTGCTCGTTCTCGATAAAGATCGTGTCGCTTCGAATCCAGTTGTTGCTGCGCACCGTGCGGTCAAGAAGTTCTGAATTGCCTACCCGGCTGAAGTCCGGTTGCGTGTTGGTCAGTAAAGGAGTCTTCGTGAAATGCTCCATCTGCACTTCGAGCATCGCAATCCAGGTACGCTCCGCTGTCTGGTAGTCGGGAAACGGGTTGTTGCTGAATGGCCATGTATGTCCTTCGCCCCAGAATCCATACATGAACGTGTCGATGAATTCGATGTTGGGACTGCCATTGAACTCCGCTGCCAGCAAGCCCACCAGCTCCCGAAAAGACTGCTGGAAGAATGGATCGTCGAAGCGCGGTTGATAGGCGGAGTATGGATTCTGGAGAAACCGCGCCGCATCGGCCTGATCTTTCTGATCCGTGAGGACCAGATTCACTTTGGGCACTTTCTCCAGAACAAAATCAGGGAGCGCCGGAGCGTGCGCGTAATCCGGTGCGCTCATCTGAATCCGCAAACCGATCCGCTTGTTGTTCTTCTTTGCAAGATCGAAGACAAGTTTCAGATACTCCGGCATCTCCAGACGTCCGGGACGCGGCTGCACCTCCCGCCAGGTTGGCCGGATATAGAGTTGCTGGCCCAGCGGAAATTCAACCAGCTCCTCGATCGCCCGAGACAGGTTGTCCCCCTTGATCTCATCTTTCCCCATATCGGCAGTGATGTAGGTGATCAGCCCTTTGCCATAGTTCGGCACCACATCTTCCGACGGAGTGGTGGCCATGACCACGTCATCAGCCGGAATCGCCGCATCCGGCGGATACTGCGGAAAAGGCCCCTGATTCAGGCGATCCGTAACCACCGGTCCGGAGCCGAAATCATATTTTTCCCAGTTGTGCGCACGCACCATCGCCCGCGCCCTGCTGTTTCCCAGGGTGAGAGCTCCCGCCATCGCCGCACTGCCTTTAAAAAAGTCTCTGCGCTGCATTGAGGCTAGCTACTCCTTCCGTTCCGTAGGATGCGCCATCGTTTTATTTCTCTATACTGTGTTTTGTTTCGTTTGTACATGGAAAAGATAACGATTCGATAGGCCATGGAAACGGCGTCGCAGCAACCGTCGGAGAAACAGCGGGCAGGAATTCCCGTCTGTCCGAATTCCCCATCCGTCATCGGCATCCTTTCTTGACTGCCGCCCAGGTCACGCGCTACTCTCCCATAAATCACTTATGGGTAAGAACGACAACAACGGAGAACTCATCCAGGGCACGCTCGAGATGCTGGTTCTGAAGGCTCTCGCACGTGGGCCGCTGCACGGCTACGCCGTCGCCGAGTGGATCCATCAAAGCTCGCAGCAGGTACTACGCGTCGAAGAAGGCGCGCTCTACCCCGCGCTTCATCGCATGGAGCTGCGCGGCATGCTTGATGCAAAATGGGGCGCATCGGAGAGCAATCGCCGCGCCCGCTT
This sequence comes from uncultured Acidobacteriaceae bacterium, assembly GCA_963815025.1. Lineage (GTDB taxonomy): Bacteria > Acidobacteriota > Terriglobia > Terriglobales > Acidobacteriaceae > KBS-83. Next base: position 2,847,158 of record CAWFFD010000004.1, read on the forward strand.
CTATCAGCTCACCACCGAAGGCCGCAAGCGCCTGCAGTCCGAATCCACGCGCTGGGCGCGGCTCTCCGCCGCCGTTGCCTTCGTCATGCAGGCCACTTAGTCCGTAGCAGGAGGATGCATGTCTCATCCGCTCCGCGCCTTCCGCCTTCGCTTCTCCGCCTTGCTGCGCCGCCACCGCCAGCAACGCGACTATGCCGAAGAACTCGCCTTCCATCAGCACATGCTGCGCGAACGTCTCGAGCGCGAAGGCACGCCACCCGCTGAACTCGACACCGCCACGCGCCGCACCTTCGGCAACCCATCCCGTCTACGCGAACAGCTCTCCGAATTGCGCCAATTCTCGCGCATTGAAAACATCTTCCGCGATCTGGGCTATGCCGCGCGCTTGCTGCGCAAGTCTCCCGGCTTCACCGTGACCGCAATCCTCACCATCGCATTAGGCATCGGCGCCAGCACCGCCATCTTTTCGCTCATCAACGGGCTCCTCCTGCGCCCACTGGACGTTCCCGACGCTCACCAACTCGCGGTCATTGGCAATGCAGAACGCCGCATCGACTACAGCTTCTGCGCGCCACTCTTCCGCAGCATCGAGCGGAATCATCCTGCCTTCAGCGACGTATTTGCTTACTCAAATACACAGTTTCAGATCGGCGCGTCGGGCGGCAGCACACTGGTCAGCAGTCTTTTGGTGAGTGGCCAATTCTTCCGCGCGCTCCAAACGGCTCCTCTGCTCGGCCGCTACCTCACTCCGGCGGACGACCAGCCCGGTTATCCCTCCGGCCTTCCCGCCGTCGTCACTCAGCGCTACTGGCGGGATGTTCTGCACGGCAATCCGCGCGTCATCGGCAGCAAGCTGATCGTCAACAAGGTGCCTTTCACCATCGTGGGCGTCATGCCTGAGCGCTTTATGGGGACGGACCCGACCATGCATCCGCAGATCTTCATCCCGCTCGCCACCGAACCGCTCGTCGACGCGCCGTACAACAACACCGCTGGCGGCTATCACAGCTGGTGGCTCGTCGTGATGGGGCGCATGAAGCCCGGCGTGACGCTGGAACAGGCCAATGCATCGCTGGCCTCAGTCGCCCGCGGCATCCTCGATGAAAAAGACTCCGATGCCAAAGGCGCCGCCGATTGGATCAAGGATGCGCGAGCCTCGCACTTCCGCCTCACCGCGGAATCCGGTTCCACCGGCTATACGTGGCTGCGCCGGCTTTTCCGCAAGCCTCTACAGGCAATCTTAGCGTTGTGCGGCGGCATGTTGCTTCTTGCCTGCCTCAACCTCGCCAGCCTGCTCTTCGCCCGCGCCGCCAATCGTGGCCGCGAACTCGCCACACGCCTGGCCATCGGAGCCTCGCGCCGCCGCCTGCTGCAACAGTTGCTGCTCGAAAGCCTGCTGCTCGCCTTCGCCGGCTCCGTCGCCGGGCTCGCCGCCGCTCCCTTCGTTGCACGTTCGCTCGCCAACTTGCTGCTCGGCGGCGTGGACCCGTCCATCTACCTCGACGCCTCACTCGATTGGCGTGTGCTCTCTGCAGCCGCATGCGCCTGTGTAGTGGCCACTCTCGTCATTGGCGTCGCTCCCGCGCTGCACGCCACCGGACGCAGCCTCAGCGCGCAGCTCAAGATCTCACCCGCGACTGGGACAAACGCTCACATCGGTGTGTTGCCGCGCCTCTTGCTCTCAACCCAGATCGCTCTCGCACTGGTGCTCGTCATCGGCGCCGGCCTCATCTCCACCAGCCTCGTCCGCATGTATCGAACCGGCGCCGGCTTCGATCCGCACAACATCAACCTGATCAGTGTCCGCATGACCAAGCAGCCGCTGGAAGGTGCGCCGCTAATCCAGCGGTATCACTCGCTTATCGACAAATTTCAGGCACTTCCCGGAGTTCGTCAAGCAAGCCTGGTCGATATCATTCCCTTCACCGGCTCCTACGCCGAATCGGACTACAAGCGCCCAGGCCAGCAAGCGCTCCATCTCTACGAAAACCTGGTCGGCCCAGGCTACTTCCAGACCATGCGCATTCCATTGCTGGCAGGGCGAGACTTTTCCTGGTCGGACACTACGCCCATCAAAGCAGATAGCGATCCGACTAAGCCGAATGCCGCCAAAGAACTTCCGAGCAAACTTATTCTCAGCCATTCAGCCGCGGAGCATCTCTTCCCCCGGGAAAATCCCGTGGGTCGCATCCTCGAAAGCGAGGACCATGTGTCTTACGAGGTGATCGGGGTTGTCGGTGATACCAAGTACGGCGACATTCGCGAGCCTGCGCCGCCTGAGGTTTATACGTCCATTACCCAAAATAAAGACAAAAAACCGTCTTACGCCTTCGTCGCCCGCTCTGAAGGTCCTGCCGCGCCCTTCGCCGGCGCCGTCCGCGCCATCCTCGCCCGCGACGTTCCGGAGATTCCCGCACCGGTCTTCAACACCCTCGGCGGTTTCCTTGACCAGTCTCTCAGCGCCCAACGCATGATGGCCCTGCTCTCCATCTTCTTTGCAGCATGCTCGCTGCTGGTCACCGCCATCGGTCTCTATGGCACGCTCGCCTATCGCACCGCGCGTCGCACTAGCGAGATCGGTATCCGCATGGCGCTCGGCGCGCAGCGCACGCAGGTCGTCTCGCTCGTCTTCCGTCAGAACGTCGCCGTCACGGTGATCGGAGCGCTCGCCGGACTCGCGGCAGCGCTGCTTGCCGCTCGCGCACTCGCCAGCTTCCTCTACGGCACCTCAACGCACGATCCGCTGGTGCTCGCGCTCTCCACACTTCTGCTCGCCCTTGTCGCCAGCGTCGCGTCCCTTGCGCCCGCCATTCGCGCCGCCCGCATCAACCCGCTCGCCGCCATCCGCACCGAATGATCCGCGCTGCACACGATGGCCGTGCACATGCAGCCACACCAGGTCCATCGCAATGCCGGCAACACTTGCTATCGCGATACCGCAGAGTGCGACAATCGGCGAAGACGCCGACAGCGACAGCCATCCCGAAGCGCTCCGTGGTGATTGCGCTCTAATCCCAGTTCAGCCGCACCAGCGCCACGCCCTGCCGCGCCAGCATTATCTGCACACGAGCCGCACCATCCTTTACCGCGATCGGATGCGCTCCCGTAACCTGTTCCAGCTTCCCCGCTTGAACCAGTTCCTGCTGCTGCGCTGCGCTCGGCTTCTGTGGGCTTCCCATGCGCTGCCACACCGCATACGCGTTGCTATGTGACGCATCCATCAGATACGCCTCTGCCGTCATGCGGCTCTGCGGCAGTCCGCGCACCTCCAGTGCGATCTTCGCCGGCGCCGCCGGCACATCCGCGTCATGGTAATTCCATAGCAGTACGTCGATCTCATGCGGGCGGCGGGTTGCGATGGCATCGACGTCGGGAGCATTTGCCACACTATGAGTGACAATCTGTTGCAGTGGCAACGCGCCCGTGCTTTCCGTCCGCACCCGGTTGCCGCCCAGCATCGCCATCATACGGAAGACGTTCAGCACCGCCTTGTCCACACCGTTGGTCGCCAGTTCGCGAAAGCCCGCGAAATAAGGCTGGTCCTCAAACGTGAACGCCCACGTCACCGCGCCTTGGACGCGCACGCCACGGTTACGCGCCAGCTCCCATGTGCGTGCCGTCGCCTCCGCCACACTCACCCCGTAGAGCGGGCCGTTGCGGTAACCGTTCTGTGCGCTCTGGCACGCCGCACATCCCTCCGGATCGCTCTCGCCCAGCACGATCGGCGCGTTGCGCCATTCCGGATAGCTCGCCACGACCTCCATCCCGCGTTGAACGGCAGCAAGCTGGCGTCCCACCTCCATCACCACATGCCCGTTCACAAACTTCGGTGATCCCTTCGGGTGGTAGCTGATAAAGTCCAGCGGCGCGCCCGTGCCGCCCGTCGCTGCGTTCTTCCCATGCGCGCAATGCTCCAGAAACTGCCGCAGGAATGCCTCGCTCGTGCTCACGCCGTTTTTTGCTGGATAGACTCCCGTCGACTCCGGCCCGCCGATCTTTGCATGCGGCAGCACTTTGCGGACCGCCGCGGCCGAAACGTCGTAGAGACGGTCATATTCATCCGGCGTGCCGTGCCAGTAGGCAATGTCCGGCTCGTTCCATACCTCCCACAGCCATCCATCCACCGCCGTCCCGTAGCGCGCCTTCAGGTGCGCCGCGTACGCCTGCACCAGCGCACCCCATTTCGCGTAATCCTTCGGCGGATAGCTCCAACCGGTAAACAATTCGCCCTTGGGAAAGTCATGCCGGTACGGAGTCGGATGCGTCGACAGCGCCTCCGGCATGAAGCCCAGTTCCACAATCGGACGCACGCGAGCGTCGCGCATGGCATCGAAGATGCGGTCCGTGATCGTCCAGTCGTAAACCGCCGTCCCGTCCGCACGCTCTCTGTATGCATTCGTTGAGCCCCACTTCAGCGAGCCGTCGCCATTGCCGGTCGTCAGCAGGTTGTGCGTGCGAAAGTACACTGGCGCATCCGCGCTGCGGCCCAGCTCGCCCAGTTCATCCAGCAGCTTTCGTCCGTGCGGACCATAAATGTAGTTCGGCTCGTCCGCGCCAAAGTAGCTCCAGATGGGCGTGAACGCGTCCACTGGCGCGTCTGCGTGGACCGTAATGCGAACGGTCGCTGCCTCCTGACCGTTCGCGCCAGGCAGCAGCGTGGTCAGGAGCAGCGCCGGGAGAGGAAAGAGCCCGCGATAAAGTGTCCGCCAGTTCATGCCGCCACTCTACTCGACCGGCAGAGTGCGGTGCAGCCCCACAGCCTCTACTCCGTGCGCAACACCCGCATCGGCTCCGTCGAGGCGGCACGATGCGCCGGCACGAAACAGGCCACCAGCGCCGCAACCAGCAAAACGCAGCCGACTGCCGAGAATGCAGAGAGATCCAGCGCGCTCACGCCGTAGAGCGTGCTCTGCATCGCGCGGCCGATGAAGTACGCGCCAAGCAGCCCCAGCGCAAACCCAATCGCCGCCAGCGTCACGCCCTCGCGCAGCACCAGCGCCACCACGCGGCCGCGCGTCGCCCCCAGCGCCATGCGCAGCGCAATCTCGTGCGCACGTTGCGCCACAGAGAAGGTCATCACGCCATAGATCCCCAACGCCGCCAGCAGCAGCGCAATCGCCGCAAAGCATGCAAACAGCACCAGCGTGAAGCGATCGTCCGACAACACATCGTGATGCACCTGCTCCATGGTGCGCGGCGATGCCAGCGCCACATCCGGATCCACTTTGTGCACGGCGGCGGCGATGCTCTTCGTCATCGCGCCAGGATCCTGGCTCGTGAGCACGCCGATCCCTGCGTTCGGCCAGGGAATCTGCCAGAACGGAATCAGCGTCTCCGGATTGTCCTCGCGCAGATTATCCCGCACATTATGAAAGACGCCCACAATCTGCCACTCGACGGCTGGTCCCAGATTCTGCACGCCCGGAATCAGCTGCTCCACCACGACACGCTGCTGCAGCGGGTCCACGCCCTTCAGATACTTTCTGACGAACTCTTCATTCACCATCGCGACCTTCACACTCGTCGCCGTGTCCTGGTCGGTGAAGGAGCGACCGCTGATGATCCGGATGCCGAAGGTCTTGAAGTAATCCGGCGTCACCATCCCGAATCGGGTACCCGGGCGCTGCGACGGATCGGCATACGCCGGCTTCCCCACGATGCTAAACGGCAAGCCGAAGCCCGCGCCCTCCAGCGGCGTCCCGGTTTCGGCCGATGCGGAGATAACTCCCGGCACGGCATCGATGCTGTTGAGCAATTGCCGATAATGTGCGGCAATCAGCACCGGATCTTTCGAACGCGTATCGGGGATGGGCAGATAGAACGTCAGCACATGATCCGTTCTCACTCCCAGGTCGACGTGCGTCAGGTTCAAGAAGCTGTGAATCGCCAGCCCCGCGCCCGCCAGCAGCGACAACGCGAGCGTGAACTCGCCGATCACCAGCGCCTGCCGCAGCCGCTTCCGTCCCATTCCCGTTCCCGATCGCCCGCCTTCTTTCAACGTCTCTGCGGGATCCACGCGCGACGAGTGCCACGCCGGCACGCACCCGAAGAGCAACCCGGAAAGCGTCGTCGCTGCCAGCGTGAACAGGAGCACCGGGAAGTTCAGGCTCAGGTCGGCTTCGCTCGGCAGCGTGCCTTCCGGCATCGCGGCCATGAAGGCGTGCAGCATCGCATACCCCACGCCAATGCCCAGTGCGCCGCCGATCAACGCCAGCAATACGCTCTCCGTCAGCAACTGCGCAAAGATGGCCTTCGGCGTGGCGCCCAGCGATGAGCGCACCGCCATCTCTTTCTGCCGCGCCATGCTGCGCGCCAGCAGCAGGTTGGCCACATTCACGCACGCAATCAGCAGGACGAACGCAACCGCACCCAGCAGCATCCATAAAGTGCGAATGCGTTCCTTCGGAATGAAGTCGTTCTTCAGCGGTTCGACAAACGCGCCCCAGCCTTTATTGCTCTTGGGATACTGCTGTGCAATATGCGTGGTCACCGCGTCCATATCCGCGCGCGCCTGTTCTATCGTCACGCCCGGCTTCAACCGGCCGATCGTCAGCAGCCAGTGAAAGTCGTGATTCAGCTGCTCCGGCTTGAACGCGAGCGGCACCACAATATCGCCCTGGCCGCGGTCATAGAGTCCCGGCGACAGCACGCCCACCACCGCGTACGGCTCCGCATTTACCTTCAGCGTCTGCCCGACAATATTCGGATTCGCCCCCAGCCGCTTCCACAACTTGTGCGTCAGGATGACCTCATGATCGCGGCCCACCTGGCCCTCTTCCGGCAGAAAATCCCGCCCCAGGAAAAAGGGTGTGCCCAGCATGTGGTAAAAACCCGGCGTCACCTGGCGCCCATCGATCTGTTCCGGCTGATCCTTCGTCGACAGGTTGAAGGCGCCGCCCGTCCACGCATTCATGTCCTGAAACGTCCTGTTCTCACGCTTCCAGTCGGTGAAGTCGCCCGCGGACATCCCGTTGTGGAAGCCCTGGATCTTCGACCACACCACCACCAGTTGGTCCGGATTGGGATACGGCAGCGGCTCCAGCAACGTCGCGTAGTCGACGGTGAAGATCGCGGTATTCGCGCCCACACCCAATGCCAGTGTCAGCAGAATCGTCAGCGTCAGTCCCGGATTCTTGAGCAGCATCCGGAAGCTGAAGCGAAGGTTACGAAGCAGGCTTTCCATAAATGGGTGTGCACCTTACAACACTGCTTGCGTTAAAAAAGTTGGACCACGCTGGCTTTGGATACGTTCCAGGAACGCCCTTGTTCCCTCCAGCACTTCTGTTCCGTCCGGCGATTCGGCTACCGCTGCTGAATGCTACACACAGTAGCATTAACATTGGAAACGCCGCAAGGGGCGAGTTTTCCCCTGGCAGATCGTGGCGGAATCGCCTCGTTGCTGTAGACCCGTGGCCAACGGACGCACTCCTCCAGACAGCCGCTCAAAAAAAATGTGAATGAACGGGAACCGGGCTCTCGGCATGCGCGTATGAGCACATGTGGCATTGCCACAGAAGCTCTGCGATACTCATGTGGTCAAGTCACAGGAGCCAGAAACTTATGTCCGACCCCAAACTCGATCTGCTTCAGGGAACCCTCGACCTCATGGTGCTGCAGACGCTCGCCGCCATGGGTGAGCAACACGGCTACGGCATCGCGCGACGCATCGAGCAGATTTCGGGCGACACCATCCTGCTCAACCAGGGCACCATCTATGCCTCGCTCGTCCGTCTGCAAAATCGCGGCTGGATCTCCGCCGCCTGGGGCACCTCGGACAACAACCGCAAGGCCAAGTTCTACGCCATCACCCGCAGCGGTCGGAAGCAACTGGCGCGCGATACGGAGGAGTGGCGGCGTCTCTCCGATGTAATGGGCCGCGTTCTCGCGCAATCTCCGGAAGGTGCCAAATGATCTCGTCTCTCCGCTCCGCCCTCGCCCGCATGCGTGCCTTCGCCAACAAACCTGTGCGCGACTCCGACCTCGACCAGGAGCTCGCCGCTCACCTCGATTTCGCCACCGAAGAAAATCTGCGCCGTGGCCTCTCGCCGCAGGAAGCGCGCCGTCAGGCGCTCGTCCGCTTCGGTGGCGTGGAGCAATCGCGCGAGCAGCAGCGTGCCGCGCGCGGCCTGCCCGCACTCGACATCCTCATGCAGGATCTCCGCTATGCCCTCCGCACGCTTGGCCGCGACCGCGGCTTCACCCTCATTGCCATCCTCATTCTGGCGCTCGGCATCGGCACCAACATCGCGGTCTTCAGTGTGGTCAACACGCTCATGCTGCGTCCGCTTCCCTTCCAGGATCCTTCTCGCCTGCTCTGGATCGGTCCCGAGGTCTTCGACGGCAACTGGTCTGCCGCCACCTACTCCATCGATGCCTACGAGGAGTTGCGCGAGCGCAACAAGTCCTACACCGACGTCGCCGGCTACTATGCCTTCTCCTCTCCGGACAATTTCAAGCTCAGCGGGCACGGTGATCCCCGGCCCTTCACCGGAATCGGCGTCACTCCTAATTTCTTCCAGGTCCTCGGTGTGGATCCTTTGATGGGCCGAGCTTTTCACCAGAATGAGTCCCAGCCGGGAGCAGGCCAGGTCATCCTGCTCAGCTATCCCATTTGGCAACGGCAGTTTCACGCCGATCCCTCGATCCTCGGCAAGACCGTTGATTTCAACGGCCGTTCCTTTACTGTGGTTGGCGTACTGCCGCACAGCTTCGACTTCGGCGCCATCTTTGCGCCCGGCACAAGAGTGGATCTCTTCGTCCCCATCGACTTCAATGGCACTCGGCTCGATGGCAACACCATCACACTGCTCGGCCGCCTGAAACCCGGCGTCACTGTCGCGCAGGCCCGCGGCGAAGCCGCGCTACTCTTCCCCAAGCTCGATTTCCGTCGCGATCTTCCTAACGAAAAGGAAAATTACTCCGCCTACCCCACACCACTCAAGGAATACGTAAGCGGCAAGCTGCATCGCTCCCTCGTCGTCTTGTGGTGCGCCGTCGGACTGGTGCTGCTCATCGTCTGCGTCAATCTCTCGAACCTCCTGCTCGCCCGCGCCGCCGCGCGCACCAAGGAGTTCGCACTGCGCGGTGCGCTCGGCGCCAGCCGCGGCCGCATCGTCCGCCAGTTGCTCACGGAAAGTCTCCTGCTCTCCGCCGTTGGATCAGCACTCGGTCTCGCGCTCGCCTTCGCCATCACCCTCTGGCTGCAGCATCAAACCTCGCTCGCGCTACCGCTGCTCAACGACGTCCATATCGACGGCACCGCGCTTCTCTGGACGCTGGTCATCGCCATCGGTACCGCCGTGCTCTTCGGCCTCGCGCCCGGCATCCGCATGTCCAGCGAGAACCTGCAGGAATCGCTCAAGGACACCGCCGGTCATGGCGCCAGCGACAGCCGCCGGCACGATCGCCTCCGCTCCATGCTTGTCATCTCGGAGGTTGCACTCGCCTGCGTGCTGCTCGTCGGCGCCGGCCTGCTCATGCGCAGCTTCCTGCGCATCCTCGACGTCAACCTCGGCTTCCAGCCCACGTACGCCGCCACCATCAAAGTCGACTTCGACGACGCCGGCAGCGATGCCAAACGCACCGCCATCTTCGAGGATGTGATCACCCGCATCTCCGCGCTGCCCGGCATCGAGCATGCCGGCATCTGCCGACAATCTGCCCTTCGCGCGCAATCGCAGTTGGGGCATCCCACACCTCCTGGGCGTCGACGATTCGCATGTCCACGGCCAGAGCGCGCTCGTCTACATGATTACGCCTGGCTATCTCGCTGCCATGGGCATACCCGTCACCGGCCGCGACTTCTCCTGGGAAGACGGGCCGCTCGTCCGCGATAAAAAAGGCAATGTCACGCAGGGCGATCCCGTCGTCATCCTGAATGAAAGCACCGCCCGAAATCTCTATCCCCACGGCGATGCCATCGGACACGTCATCGATGCGGGCGGCAACCACGCGCGCATCGTCGGCACCATCCCCGACGTCCATCTCACCAGCGTCGAAGGCCAGCCCGATTCGCAGGTCTACTACCCGCAAGCGCAGCAGGATACGGAGGGAGCCTATCTCGTCATCCGCAGCAAGTTGCCGCCGGAACAGCTCGCATCCGTCGTCATGCACACGCTGCGCGAGATCAATCCGGCACAGGCCGCCGTTCCCCTGCTGCCCATCCAGTCCTTCGTCGATCACGCGGTCTCGCCGCGCCGCTTCTTCGTGCTGCTGGTCGGCACCTTCGCTGCGCTCGGCTTATTTCTCGCCGCGCTCGGCATCTACGGTGTCATCTCCTACTCGGTCACCAGACGGACGCTCGAGATCGGCATCCGCATGGCGCTCGGCGCCTCTGCCTTGCGGGTGCAGTTCGGCGTCATCTTCCGCACCATGCGGCTCGCCCTCATCGGCATCGCCATTGGCGCGGCTTCATCGTTCGTCCTCGCCTCGCTCATCGCGGCCATGCTTTTCAACACCGCGCCCACCGACCACGCCACCTTTGCCGGCATGATCGCGCTGCTGATCGTCGTCGCGCTCCTCGCCGGTTACATCCCCGCGCGCCGCGCCTCACGCGTCAACCCCATGGTCGCCCTCCGCGGCAACTAGCTCGGTTATTGCCCAGTTTCACCTAAAGCTCCATCCTTCGGGCCACGACGAATGCCTCAACCGCCGTGGCCCACTTTTGTGGGACACCGCCCCGCTGCTGTGCCATTCCGCCCTGCATCATTCCACTGCTAATCTGCCCGCGGATGCCTCGGATGAAGCGACGACCAGCACTTGCCCTTCTTCTTGCGCTCCCGCTCGCGGCCGCGGCGGACTCACCCGCCTGGCAGGATGGCGTGCTCACCAAGGTCCGCACCACCATCGTGGACAATGCCTGCTCCAGCTCCACCCAATCCGATGCCGCCACCTACGGCAACACCGCCCGTCGAACCATCGATGCCTCCGCGCGCTGTTCGGATATCCGCGGCGCCGTCTACACCGTGCAGGTGGGCGCTACCGTATATGAACTGACCCCGGACCACTCACGCGTCGCCAGAGCTACCTCCTACCTTCCGCTCAGCGCCACGCTGCTCAAACAAAGCAGCCTCGCCAACCACATGCCCCCCACTCCGGTAAAAATCCGCCGCGACGACGACGGCTTCGTGGTGCTGGTGGGCAAGCGCGAGTCGCATTACCGCGCGTTTACCACGCACTAGCGAACGTCCTCTGACAGAGCTTACCCGCCAACACATCGGCTCACACCGAGTATCCTGTCCCCAATGCCCCACGACTTCGAAATCGGCAACGTCCCGGTCGGCCGCGGCCAGCTCTTTCTCATCGCCGGCCCGTGCGTCATCGAGAGTGAGCAGCACGCGCGCATGATGGCCGATGCCATCCAGCGCATCACCAGCGATCTCGGCGTGCCCTACATCTTCAAGGCCTCCTTCGACAAAGCCAATCGCACCGCGGTCACCAGCTTTCGCGGCCCCGGCCTCGTCGAAGGCACCCGCATCCTCCGCCGCATCGCCGAGGAGACGCACCTTCCCGTCCTCACCGATGTGCATGAGCCCGCGCACTGCGCGCCGGTCGCCGAAGCCTGCGACGTCCTCCAGATTCCCGCCTTCCTCTGCCGCCAGACCGACCTGCTCGTCGCCGCCGGCAAGACCGGCCGCGCCATCAATGTGAAGAAGGGCCAGTTCGTCGCTCCGGACGACATGAAACACGCCGTCGAGAAGATCGCCTCGACCGGCAACACCCGCGTCTTCCTCACCGAGCGCGGCTCGAGCTTCGGCTATCACAATCTCGTTGTGGACATCCGATCGCTGCCCATCATGCGCGCGCTCGCGCCCGTGGTCTTTGACGGCACGCACTCCGTGCAAACGCCCTCCGCCGCCAACGGCGTCTCCGGCGGCCAACCCGAGTTCATTCCCGTCCTCGCCCGCGCCGCCGTCGCCGCCGGCATCGACGGCATCTTCCTCGAAGTCCACAACGATCCCGCCAATGCCAAGTCCGACGGCGCCAACGCATTGCACCTGGACAAGCTTAAGCCCCTGCTCGAACAGTTACTCGCCATCCACGCCGCCGGAAAGAAAGCTGAGACTTAACTTCACCGCCGCCCGTCTGCAACCAGTTGGATTCGCAGGCGGGAGGCTTCTATGAGCATCGCTCGCTGTCGGCATCTGGCATTTCTGATCGTCTGCACGCTCACTGCACTACCACCCGCGCATGGGTCGGCCGCCGTAGTCCCTCAAGAATCTGCACAAGCCCAGCCTTCGCAGATCGAAACCTACCCGCAGATTGTCCGCATCAGCCACGTGGAAGGCGATGTGCGTATCTCGCGTGGGAATAAAAGCGCAGTCTGGGAGACCGCCGTCGCCGATCTCCCGCTCGAAACCGGCTTCAATCTGGTCACGGGCGCGGGAGGACGCGCAGAAATCGAGTTCGAAGACGCATCGACCGTCTATCTCGATGAGAACTCCGCGCTGGCCTTCAATCAGCTGGAAACGACGGGCGGCATTCCTCACACCGCGCTTGGGCTTCTCACCGGAACCGCGACCTTGCATCTCCATCTACGCACTCCCGGTGAAACGTTCGTCCTGAGAACACCCACCGACGAAATCTCCCGCGACTATCCGTCGCGCACCTATGTACGAGTGAGCAGTTATCTCGATGCCGTATCGATGACAATGCTGAAACATGCCGCCCTCCCTCTCCCTGAATCGACCACCAACGGTGCGATCACCAACCCGCCGGTTCAGGGGCTGACCGCGATCTACAGCTCAACGGTTCGCACCGCTTTGGTGAAACCCGGCAACTCCAATGCGTTTGCCGATTGGGACAGTTGGGTGGACAACCGCATCGCCTCGCGATCTGCCGCGATGACCGCCGTCATGAAAGCCTCCGGACTCACCACCCCGCTTCCCGGCCTGGCAGACATGAATGGTCAGGGAACTTTCTTTCCCTGCGCTCCCTACGGCACCTGCTGGGAACCGGCAGACCGGCCTGCCATGGAACCAGACAGCGCATCGCACGGTGAACCGCAGCAGAGTTCCGCTCCTGCACCGCAGCAAACAGCACCGATGGCTCAGGTTGCTACTCCCCAGCCTGTCCAGCACTTTGAGCGCGATGCGTTCTTCCCTTGTCCTCCAACCACCATCCGCTCGATGATCGCCAGAGATCCCGCAACCGGTCGGCAGACAGTCCTCTCCTCAAGCCTGTATCCGGCGGCCGGCGACTGGACGGTGTGTCACGCCGGTAGCTGGATCTACCGCCGCCACCGCTATGCTTGGGTTGTGGGCACCAGGAGACATCATCGTTGCCCCGTGCGCTGGATCAAGACCGGGCGCTCGCTCGCCTACGTCCCCATTCATCCCCGCGACGAAAAGGGCAAGCTTCCTATCAACCGGGAGCATGGCGTTTTCGCGATTCACGGCAAGCAGTCGGTGGAGCGGATCACTCTCGGAGCTGGCAGCAACATCAAGCTCCTCAATACGCCGCCTAAGGAATTCCGCAGTATCTCTTCCCCTGCACTCTCTCGCGCCGGCGATCCGCACGTAAACGCGTATCGGCATGCTGGCACGATGGTGGCAGCAAACAACTCCGGCGTCAGGGAGCCCGGAACCACTCTTACCTTCGATCACAAATCGCAAAGCTTCATGGTTGCCAAACAGGTCATGCAGGCAAATAAGAACGCTCCCGAACTCCGGGCCTTCAACAGCCGCATCGGAAATACGCAGACACACATCGGCTCAGCACGGGGATTTGGCGGTAGCGGCTCACACAGCAGCAACGGCGGCGGTTTTCACGGTGGTGGCAGCAGTAGCGGCTCCCACAGCGGCAGCAGTGGCGGCGGTGGTTTTCATGGCGGCAGCAACGGCGGGGGCGGTGGTGGTTCTCACGGTGGTGGTGGCGGGGGCGGGGGCGGAGCAAGCGGAGGCGGCGGCCACCACTAGCCTTCCATGACGAAGCCTAGAAATGGTTGCATAAACCAGCGGTTCTTGGTGTGGCTACGGATGAGACCCGCCATCGAAGCGGGTCTCATGCTGCTGGACAAGTCGCGAATCCATATGTGCAACCATTTCTAAGCACTCCCGCAGCACTTCGCAACAATCAACGTAATGTCGTCGTGCTGCTCCTGTGGGCTGAAGCGTTGCACCTCCGCGATGACAGAAGCAACCATAGCGGACGCCGTCTCCTCGCGATGCTGCTTCACCGCTTCGACCAGGCGTTGTTCTCCAAACTCCTCGCCCGTCTCGCTGAACGATTCGGTCACTCCATCGGTGTAGAGCGCGAGCGTATCCCCGGGGCAGAGCTGGCACTCCACCGTCGGGCTCTGCCAATCCTTGAAAAGTCCAAGAACGGTGCCGGTCGAGTGGAGCCACTCCGCTCTGCCATTCCTGCGCAGCAGCAGCGCCGACAAATGCCCGCAGTTTGTGTATCGCAGGCGCCGCGAAGCGTCGTCATATTCGGCGAAGAAGACCGTGGCATACGCACTGTCCACCGTATTCTCGAAAAACAGCTGGTTCACCGATTGCAAAAAGCGCTGTGGCTGTTCGCGCGCCAGCGCAAACTGACTGCGCAGGTTGGCCTGCAGATTCGCCATCAGCAGCGCAGCGGCAATCCCTTTGCCGGAGATGTCGCCAACGAACAATCCGATCCTCTCCTCGCCCAGCGCGAAGAAGTCATAGTAGTCGCCGCCGACATGCCGCGCCTGGATGCAGGCGCCCGCATAATCCAGCGTCCTCAATCCCGGAAAGGTCTGCGGAAACAGCCGCGCCTGTACCTGTTTCGCAATCTCCAGCTCCTGCGCGGCGCGCCGTTCCGCCTCCAGCCTCTCCGCTTTCGCGCGGCGTTGCGCCTCAATCTCCCGGCTCATCTCGTCGGAGCCCAGCAGGTCGAAGGCATTCCCATCCCCATCGCAGAAAGTGGCAATCGTCCCGCCCCATAGCTGCGGTTGCGGAGGTTGCAGGAACCGCACACCGCGGCCACGCCACAGATCGTAGGTGGCTTGGATGTCCTCCGCGATAAAAGCAATCTGCGTGTGCCGGCCGATCAGCTTGTAGTTCTCCGTGCCGCGCTTGGGAGCGACCACCGCCAGGATCGCGCTGCCATCCGGCGGTGCAATCGCGATCCATCGGCCGAACTCGAAGCGTGCTTCGGCCACCACGCTGAATCCAAGCGCATCGACATAGAACTTCATCGCCCGGTCGTAGTCCTTGACGAAAACATTGGACTTGAAGATACGCAGATACGAGCTCTGCCGATCCGCTGGAACCACGGCGTCGTCTACGGCGTGGCGTACAGACACGCCCCCGGTCCGACGGATCACCGGCTCCGAGCTCAAGGCAAACTCCTCTTATCTGTGCGCAATACAGCTCTGCGCAATACAGCGGTGCGCAATACGAACATTCTGCCAGTCTTCGGGTCTGCCAGTCTCCAGAGAAGCCGAAGCTGATCGTCTCCGGCAGGCCAGCCTCCCGCGTTGCCTCCTCAGTCATCAGGTAACCCTGACACCCCACCTCGGTAAAAATTTCGCCCACGCATTCCCGAAACGGAAAAAACCCGCATCTAATCCGGCGAGTTCGAAAAGGCCCCCGGGAGGGAATTGTTGTCATGCGGAACTTTGCCTTTGCCTGCCTCATCGCCGCACTCTGCACGTCTGCGGCTATCGCCGAAACGCCTGTTGCCTACGTCTATGTATCCAACAATCCCAACAACAGCAGCACCAATGAGCTCCACGCTTACACCGCATCGGCGGACGGCAAGCTCACCCCCATCATCGGCTCGCCCTTCGCCGACGACCTCACCAGCATGGCCGTCAACGGGAAATACCTCTTCGGCTCCAACCGCAACGGCATCTACGTCGCCGCCTTCGCCATCGCTTCCAACGGCGCGCCCCGCTGGACCAATTCCACCGACATCGTTCAATTCAACGCCGACGATTGCGGAAGCACCGGCCCCTTGTTCCTCGATCACTCCGGCGCCACCCTCTACGACTTGGAGTTCAGCAGCGATTGCGCGAACAACTCCTATCAGTCCCTCGCCGTCAACAAAACCACAGGCAAGCTGCGGAACCTTGGCAGCAGCGGCCCTGACGAGTGGCTCGACCTTCCGGCGAGCTTCATTGGGAACAATGTCTACGCATATTCCGCCGGATGTCTGGAAGATCTGTACTGGGAGATCAACGGCTACAAGCGCGGCAGCACCGGAGCGCTGAGCCGCATCAACATCACCACCCCGACGCCAACGCCCAGGTCAGGCGATTTCTTCTGTCCCTCGCAGACCGCCGCCGATCCGGTGAACCACGTCGCCATCACCCTGCAGCCGGTGAATAATCAGGAATTCACTCCCGATGGTCCGGCCAAGCTTGCCACCTACACCGCCGATAACGCAGGAAATCTCCACACCGCCAGCACGCTCGCAAACATGCCGTCGGCCGCGGTCGGCACCGTGACCGATCTCAAGATGGCCCCCGGCGGAAAACTGCTCGCCGTCGCCGGCAGCGCGGGGCTGCAGGTCTTCCATTTCAACGGAGCCAATCCCATCAGCGCCGGAACGGGCCTGCTCACCAAAAGCGAAATCGACCAGATGTTCTGGGACAACGACCATCACCTCTACGCCATCAGCCAGAGCGCGGGGAAAATCTTCGTCTTCACCGTAACCGCAACCAGCGCCAACCAGGCCCCCGGATCGCCCTACACCCTAGCGGGCCCGCAAAACATCGCGGTGCAGCCAAAGACGCCAACGTTGTAGCTCGATCGCGCCAGTCATCGGCGCATTTCGACAAGACGCTCTGCTGAAATCGCGAATGATCGATGACCATTTTCTCGAGATAGCCACTCAATCATTTGGGTGTGCTATCTCTGAGGAATCGAATCAGGTCCCGGCGCTCCTGCGGCCGCGCCACGTGGAACTCCATGTTGTTGCCCGGAATCAGCGCATCCGGATCGGTAAGCCACTTGTCGAGCGTCTCGTCATTCCAGACGATGTGCGCCTTCTGAAGTGCCGGCGAATAGTCGTATCCGGGCACCGAGCCGGCGCTCCTGCCAAAGACGCCCCGCAGCCGCGGCCCCTCGCGATCCTGCTCCATCCCGTGGCATCCCGTGCATCGTTTCTCGAAGACATCTTTGCCGCGCATAGCATCGCCTCCTGTCAATGCCTGCCCCGTCGAACCGGATACGCGCAGCAGCATTCCTCCGCGCGCCCACTGCGTCAGCGTCGCCACATCTGCATCTGTAAGAGCTGCACTCCTGTGAATGAAGCGATACTGCACCGGCGGCATCGTGCGTGCCTTCGCCTGACTCGCGATCTCTGCTCTCAGCCGCTCTTGCTCGTCCGCGGTGTATCTCTCCCACATCGAGAGATCCATCGCAGCGCGCGCCTCAACGATATCTGCGTCCAGCAACCAGGACACCGGTGCAAACCGTCCATACAGCGGAACACGCGGGTCGTCGGAGTGGCAGTCCGCGCACTTTGCCGTCAGTATTGCGCGTACCTCGGGAGGCACCGGTGGATGTTCCATGATCTCCGCCGGCGCGTATCTCGACGCATACAGCCCCGCGTTCCCCAATGGATGAGTACGGCCCAGCAGGAGCGATGCGAGCGCACCCACCAATGCGCCCGCACAGACCACGATGAGGCGGCCCAGAACGCTCATGCCTTCTCCGCCAGCGACGAGTCAACGATCGCCAGATGGCTCTGCCGCGCGATGTAATGCACCTTTGTGACCCCCAACACGCTCTCGAGTTGCCCCGCCGGAACGACCATGGGGCCTGCATGCGGCGCACTCCCAGGTGCGGGCTGGGGGAAAGCCGTCGATGTCGCCGTGTGGAAGGCGACGTTTCCTTCGACCTTCTGTACCGTCTGATGGATGTGCCCATTGAGCACAGTTGCGGAACCGAATCGCTTCAGATAGGAGAGCGCCTCTGCGCCATCCTGCGTTCCCCAGCCCCACTGCGGATACACCATCCACAGCGGAATGTGCGCAAAGATCACAATTGGTGTCGAAGCGGAGAGTGAACCCAGGTCATTCTTCAGCCAAACCAGTTGCTCACTTCCCAGCCTGCCCATGGCATCGATCTGCTGCACATTGTTCAGCCCGACAAAGTGCACCCCTTTGTGATCAAAGCTGTAATAACCACTCCCGACGGTGCCCTTCCCGTACCGCTCGCGATAGAGCACGCCATCATCGGTTGCCGTATCGTGTTCGCCCGGCACATAGAAGGTTTCGCCGGCCTTCGCGGCCTTGATGATCTGTTGTGCGGTGTCGAACTCGCCCGGCTTCGACGACTGCGTGATATCGCCGGTGTGCAGCAGCAGATCCGGCGTCGCGGAGAGACCGTTGATCTTGTCAATCGCCAGCTTCAACGTTCCGGCTACATCCTGGTTCGCCGCCTTGTTGAACCCGATGTGGCTGTCGCTGATCTGAACGAAGCTGAAGCTCGACGCGGCATGGGCGTGCGCTGCGTTCCCGCCCGCGCCTTTAGCTGTCGCGGCAAAAAGCTTCGAGGTTGGCACGCCGCCTACCATCGTCCACAGCAGTCCTGTGCCGGCCCACGCCATGCAGCTTAGAAAATTTCTCCGGTCGATTCCATCGTGAGCCACGGGTCGATCGTTGGCCGGGGTTTCGGGTTGTTTCGTCTCTACGGGTGTCCCGTTCGGCGTCTGCTCGAACGTTCGGTTAGCATCTGGCTTATCCTTCACGGGTAATTCCTCCACGGAAGCAAACTGCGCACCGGCGGACTTATTCCGTCGCCGTGGGAATAAACTCAGGAAAAATCAGTTCTCCTTTGTAAGGAGAGCGCAGAAAGGCACCGATGGCGCTGCTGCGGTGGAAGCGCCCAGTCCAGGAAACTGTCGCCGGATCCTCTACCTTCGAGGATCTGGCGCTTCCGCTGCTTCCTGCGCTCTACAACGTTGCCTCTTGGCTCTCGCAGAATGCAACGGACGCGGAGGACCTGGTGCAAGAGACATTTCTAAAAGCACTTCGCGGATTCGACTCCTTTGAGCCCGGCTCCAACTTCAAAGCATGGATATTCCGCATTCTCCGAAACACCTATCTGACGTCGCGCAGCGGCCTTCGCGCACGTCGCACCGTTTCGCTCGAAGAGGAGTTGCAGGAAACCGAATCGGGTCCCGGTCTTTATCCTGAAGGAGCCATCGATCGGCTGACTCCGGAGGTCGACCTGATCCGGCAGTCAAATCGTGCCGCTCTTGAAAGTGCCATGGAACAGCTTCCGCCCCTTCTGCTCGAAGTAGTACTTCTGTGCGATGTGGAGGAGATGAAGTACAAGGAGATTGCCACCGTTCTCGACATTCCCATCGGAACCGTGATGTCCCGCCTCGCACGTGCCCGGGCGTCTCTGCGTAAGCTGCTCGATGCCGATGCGCCGCAGAACAAGGAGTCGCGCGCATGACCGCCCATCTCTCCTCCATCCTCCTCAACGCCCTTGTGGACGGTGAGCTTTCTGTCGAACAGGCCGCCGCTGTAAAACTGCACCTCGACGAATGCCCATCCTGCACCGCAAGTGCGCTGAATCAGGCATTGCTGAAAAACGCTGCCACCCGGGCAGGACAGCGCTATACGGTGCCGGCTCAATTGGAACAACGCATGCGGAGCCTCGCATCGTCGCAGACACGGCAAACGCCGCGCGCCCCCGCTGGCGCTTCATCCACGCTGTTCCGCTCGCTCTCCTCGGCAGTCGCGATAGCAGCCATGCTGCTGGTCGTCGCCACTGGCTGGATCTTCACGCAGCGGCATAGGCAAACATCGGAGCTCGCTTCCTTGCAGCAGGCGGCGCTCGTCACCGAGGTCTCGGATCTCCACATCGCCACCCTGGCAGCGAATCAGCCGCCCGAGGTGATCTCCTCGGACCGCCACACCGTCAAGCCCTGGTTCCAGGGGAAGATTCCCTTCAGCTTCAATCTTCCGGACAATCTGCCCGCGGATACAAAACTGGACGGAGCGAACCTCACCTATCTCCATAACCGCCCGGTCGCGCAGCTTCTCTACAGCATCGGCCGCCACCATGTGTCGGTCTTCGTCGAGCAAAAGCCAGATCCGGCGCGACAGAACCTACCGAAGGCGGAGCACTCGGGCTTCCACGTACTTAGCTTTCAAACCGGCGATCTGGAATTTACAGCCGTCAGCGACGTCGATCCGGCGCGCCTGTCCGGCTTGGTTCACGCCCTGCAACAATCCCAGACGGCACGCTGACGCAGACCCGCGGAGATTTTCGAGACCGTTACGAACTCTGGCTCTTGGGGATAGAAGATTGGTACGCGCGATCAGGCGGGAAGCGTCATAGCCTGTCTATGATTCGTTCCAGATAGGAACCGGGCGCATGAACAAAGCGGATGGTCAGGACACGGCAAATCGCCTCTCTGCAATTGTCGCGAACTCCCTGGACACGCAGGCGAAAACTCAGGATCTGGCGCGCCGGGCGTATCAAAGCCGCACGCAGTTCCATAGGTTGTTCCGAACCGTGATCGAAGAAACTCCGGCAGCCATGCGGCGTCGGCTATTGCTGGAAAGAGCAGCGTATCAACTGGGGCATGCCGGAATGTCGGTTACGGATATCGCCCTGGACGCCAACTACGGTTCATTGGAGGCGTTCACTCGCGCTTTCCGAAAAGCTTTTCGGACTTCTCCCAGCATCTACCGGCGCATGCGTGATCCGCACTTTCACTTGCCGGCGTCCAACAAAATTCACTTTTTTGCCCCTGGTTCGTCAACAAACGGAGGGAAAGACATGGATTTATTTGATCGTTTTGCAGGCAACGACTCCTGGCACACGCGGCGTTTGCTGGAATACGCGGGTGCTTTGACAGAGGAACAATTGGATCGGCCGCTGCCTGCCGTCGTAGAGCTGCTGCCTTGGCGAGAGTCGAATAAGACTCTGAGGCAGCTGTTAGAAAACATCATCTTCACGAAGGAAGTCTGGACCGCCGCGCTGTCCGGAGCGGAGATGGATATGAACGGCCCTCCCAAATCGCAGCGCTCCCCGCAAGCGATGCTGCAAAGGCTCGAAAAGACGGATGCTGAACTGCATCGTATTCTCGGTGACATCCGAAACCACGCCAGCTGGGATGATACTTTCGTCGACGCTCTGTGCGAACCGGCGGAGACCTTCACGTACGGCGGCGTCTTCGCCCATATCATGACATTCAACGCGCATCGCCGATTGATGGCCTTGGACGCTCTACGCCAACTCGGCGTCCAAACCGAAGGATTCGGCGATCCCATGGAGTATGAGGAAAGTGTGGCGCCCTGGAACCACAAGGTAGCTCTCAAAACGCCATGAGAGAACACCCCCGCGAGTTTGTGAGCGCCGATTTTGATGTGGAAATCGATTTTGACGTGGAAATGACGATGAGAACGGAATTGCTGCGATTCAACGGCGCTGTCGAGCGGGATCCCACCATCGATGCGTGGATGAAAGAGCATGCAGGTGAATTGGGAGCGATCGCGCATCAGTGGTTTGAGGTAATGCGAAGATGCGGAGACGAAGTCCGGGAACTCTTGCATGATGGCTGTCCGGTGGCATGTTTGGGAGATGCGCCCTTCGGCTACGTCAATGTGTTTACTTCACACGTAAACGTGGGGTTCTTTCAGGGCGCAGCGCTGCGGGATCCGGCCCGCTTGTTGCAAGGCGACGGCAAGTTCATGCGCCATGTGAAGCTTGAAACCGGGAACGGCGACGAACGTCGCAGCGCTAAACAAGCTCATCGAGGCTGCGTACTCAGATATAAAGGTGCGCGTCGAACAAGGCTAGCTCAGAGAAGCGCCTCGGGAGGACGTCGTGGCGGGGATCTCCGGGCCATTCGATGGCTCCTGACGTAACCAGCCTGTTAACCAGACAATCAGTAGGTTTTTCGCGACCAAATCGCGCTCCAAACGTATCCGAAATGCATCCCAAGCAGCCTTATTCGGAGCAAAAAAAGGGCCCCTCTTGGTAGAGGGGCCAATCTGCCTTGGTTCTCTCGTTGTGTGAGAGCTTGATTGCGGCTAGCCCGTTATTGCTGGGGCTGGGCCATCGGCTGCGACGCAGCACCCTGGGGGGAGGGCTGCGAAGGCGACTGCTGCGTCGCACCAATGGGCGAGCTGCCATCTGAAGATGACCCGCTCAAAGCCGCTAAACTGTTGTGCATCAACGTCACGTGGACAAGGCTGCCACGCGTCGCTTTGTCGGTGTCGTCCACCGGGGCATTCCCCAGTGCGACACGGTAGATGCGGTAGACCGGAATGTTGTGTTCGACGACGAGGTAGCGCACCACCGCGTCCGCCATATGCTGTGAGTTCGCGATGCCGGCCTGCCCGCGTGCCCGCGAGTAGCCCTGCACCTCGACGATGTAACCCTTCTGCCCTTGCAGCTTGGTCGCAACGTCGTCCAGCGCTTCCTTGGCCTTTGCATTCAACACTGTCTGGCCACTGCGGAAGCGGATTTCGGTGTCCGCGATCGGTGCATACTGATCGAGGTTTGAGACCGTCGTGTTCAGATTGTTGGTCTGGGTCGAAGCCTGCTGCGCCAGCTGCGAGGCCTGTCCGGCCTGCGTGTTCGCAGTGGTTGCGAGCTGATTCGCGCCATCTGCGGTGGTCTGCGCCTTCTGGATGCCGGCGGAACTGCGGGCGTCCAGATCCTTAATGTCGCCGGCGTTCTTCGCCGAAAGCTGATCCAGCTCGTTCAGCCGGTCCTTCACTGGACCAACCTGCCGGTTTACCCACTTCTTGCGGGCCAGCGGGTTCAAATGGCCCCAGAAGCCCTCATTCGTCTTCGTCGGAAGAGGCTTGCCGGTAGCGTAGGTGCTGTTGTCTTGCGGATTCTGCGCCGCGGGGGATGGCTGCTGCTGCGTGTCTGCCGCCTGGGGGGAGGAGGTCTGCGCGGACAGGCTCAAGGTCGCCGCGAAGATAAGGGCGGCCACTGCGCTGGATACACGTACTGTCGCGTTTCGGTTAGCCATGCTGCCCTCACTCTAGCAATGAGCGTGCCAAACCCAGTTCCAGATTGGTACATTATCGCAAACTACTGTAAACAAATATATTTATCGCTTTTTTAACAGGGCTTTGCACCCCAAAAGTAATAGGCAAACGATGAACTACGAGAGGTGCCGCAATGAGGTTATGACAGTGTCCGCGAAAAAACTGCACCGCTCCCCGGCTAGCGCGTCTGGACGCGGATGGCTTGAACCGTCGGATATTGCTGATTCCACGTGGGAGAAACGTGGTCGAAGATCAGGCGAAACTCATGGGTATCGCCCGGCTTCAGTGGCTCCGCCGAAACCGGTTCGATATCCACATAGGGCTCGCGGGTGCGGATCAGGCTCAGCGGCATCGGCGTCCTCTGCGGAGGCTCGCCAATATCGTTATGGAAGGTGACGACCACGTTGATCCCGGTCACCGTTTTGTCGCCCTTGTTCGTGATCTGCCCGTCGACATAGGTGATCTTGCTTCCCGTAAAGTTCGTCGCTTCGCTCATCTGTAAATTGGCGATGCTGAGTTGGCTGGCATACGGGTCTGGAGTTTGCGAGGCGTTTTCCGCCTGCTGGAGCGCCCGTTGATGGCGCGCTGACCATAAAAAGAGGCCGAGCACCGCCAGAACCGTGACACCCGCAATCATCCATGGAAGCCAGGATCGCCCCTCCGGGTTTGCTTTCTTCTCCGAGAGAAAGCCGCCTGCGCCGCTGTCACCTGCACTGGACATGGCAGCGATTCTACGCTGTCGCCTATCGGAGGAAGCCAGCGCTCCTTACGACTGTGGAACTCTTCACAATCCTTTGTTCAAATTTTTAGCGACTCTTGCCACAATCGAGCGTCAGTAGAGGCAAGCAATTGATCTTTCCCAAGGAGCGAGTCCCATGCAGGCGACGCGAGACGTAACCCGGAACGCCCAGCCGTCCCCCCATCTCGATCCGAAGGCAAGCAGGCTGCCGGAGTATGTTTACCGGGCCGCCATCCTAGTGGCTGTTGTCATCCTGCTCTGGACGGTCGTCTAGCTACTACCGGGGAACCACTCCGCCTCTGACCAGGCAAAACGCGCTGCACCTGCGGTTTGCCGAAAGTCTTCTCCCAGCACCTCAAGGCACACGCACATCTCCACCAGCCGGGAGCGCATGCGCTCGCCAATCCGGTCGCCCAGGGTGTCCTCCTTCCCGCCAGTGGCGGGAGCGCGGTTGGCGAAATTGGTCGTAATGATCGTTGTGCGCTTGTGGTTGTAACGGCCGTTCAGGAGATGAGCGACGGTATCCCAGACCCATGCCGTCGGCTTGGTCGAGCCCAAATCGTCCAGCACCAATACTTCGGCCTCGAGTACCGGACGCAGCAACGCATGTTCGGTCGTCTCCGCGCGCGAGTTGTAGGAGTTCTGGATCTGCTTCAGAAGATCGCCATAGTCGCAAAACAGACCCTGGCAGCTCTTCTCCTCGATCAGGGCGCGAAGTACGCCCACCGCAAGGTGGGTCTTGCCTCGCCCAGCCAGGCCTACGAACATCAGCCCCCGGCCATCCGTGTTGTGCGGATAATCCTCAACGAACTTATTGGCCTTGAAGTGCGCATGCAGCATAGACTCGCCGGCGCCGGAGATGATCGACTCATAGTTGGCCAGCGTGGCATGCTCATGCCGCCGCGGGATATTCGCGCGATCCAGCCGGCGGAGCGCCTGCCGTGCCACCCGGCAACTGCAGACGGCCGCCACGCGGTCACCCTGGGCGTCGCGGCTGATGCGCATGCCGGTCCCCCCGCAAAGCGAGCAGTCCGCCGCCGCATCCGTCATCGCATCGCTCTCCATGCCTGCTAGTATCGCACTCGGCCTGGCGCCGCGCAGCGGCTTTGCGGCGCTTGCAGATGGCGCGGTTCACGCGGGAAAGTGGAAATGTACGTCATCGTCTGGGAGTTCGTTGTGCGGCCGGAGAAGGTTGACGCATTCGTCTCTGCCTATAAATTCGACGGAGCGTGGGCGCGCCTCTTTGCGCAGACCGATGGATATATCGGAACCGAACTGCTCCGTGCAACGGAAAGAGATGCAACGGAAAGAGATCAAGGCACGAGATACGTCACCATCGACCGCTGGCAACACGCCGAGGATTTCACCCGCTTTCAGGAGCAGTTCGGCGACGAATACAAAGCACTCGACACAGAACTCGAAGGCCTGACGGTAAGCGAGCGCAAACTGGGAACATTCGTCCACGAAGACTGAGTTGCGCATTCGTTCAACGAGGCACAACGGATTGGAGCCTGCACATTGGAAGAAGTCGAGTTTCTAAAGCGCGTTTACAACCGCTTCAACGCCCGCGATATGGAAGCCGTGCTCGCGTGCCTGCATGAAAACGTCATGTGGGCGAATGGCATGGAGGGCGGCCACGTACAGGGACGCGACGGAGTGCGCAGCTATTGGACGCGCCAGTGGGCTATGGTCGACCCACACGTCGACCCGGTGGGATTCTCGAACGGTCCACAGGGTGAAGTCATCGTCGAGGTCCATCAGGTGGTGCACGACCTCACTGGCGCTCTTCTGCTGGATCAAATGGTGGGTCACATCTTCATGATCGAAGACGGACTGGTACGCCGCTTCGATATCCGCGGCGCGCAAGACACTTCTCCAGCATGAAGAGGCGGGGAGTCGGTTCGTAGCGGGATTGCCGCCATTCTGAAACGGCTCACCGCTGAGAACTGAAGGCCGGCACGGAGTAGTAGCCGACGTTCGTACGAGCCTTCATATTCGGCTTATCCACCTTCACTTGCAGCTCGTGGTATTCGTCCGTGTGCTCAGCATCCGGC
Organism: uncultured Acidobacteriaceae bacterium; assembly: GCA_963815025.1. Lineage (GTDB taxonomy): Bacteria > Acidobacteriota > Terriglobia > Terriglobales > Acidobacteriaceae > KBS-83. The sequence goes on from CAWFFD010000004.1 coordinate 2,872,893, forward strand.
GGATCGAAGCTCAGTGTGTAATAGGCCTTCGCTTCGGCGATACAGCTATTGAGGTCCTGGACTAAATCGTAGCTTTGGTTCTCGACAAGGCCGCCACTGTGGACTGCGAATACCGGCAGGGCTACGTCGCCCGACTCGACGCGGTTCACCGAAGATACGCCCTTCAGAAACTCCTTGTAATAGTCGGGATCCATGCGCGTTAGACTCGCCGGGTCCGCCTGGTTGACGTGGTACATCGTGATGCGCGCCTCCCGCAGTGCGCGGGTCGCATCCACAATGAGGTTAAACAAGGCCTTCTGTGTCTTATCGGACATTTCATACCGCGTCCCTTGCAGCATGGGCCAGCCTGGCCCGATCCAGATCAACATCTTTCTGCCCGTCCTTGGCATCTCGGCCGCGGCAATCGTCCTCAGCGTCTTCAAAGACAACTGCATACGCTCGATCGCGTCATAGCCGGAACCCATCGGAACGATGTGCATCGTGGAGTCACTCTTTTCCAGCGTGTTTGCCAGCATGTTGCCGTCCGTAGACGGCTGTGCCTGCACCATCACTCCTCTCTCGGAAAAGACCATCAACGTCACTGGCTGCGTAAGGTGGCCCCCATCCTGCCGAAGGAATGTCGCAATCTGAGTACGCTCATACGCGATGTTGTGCATCGAGTTGTTGGTGGCATCCATCAGCAGAATCACCTCAACCGGCGGATCGGCTGCGGGGCCGTTGTCTGCACTGGCCACTTGCCCCGCAGATCCGTTTACCGCTCGGAAAGAAAGTATCGGCTGCGGTTTCTTATTGTCGAAGAGGGTGAAATCCTGCTGCTGCAGGCCGGCGACTGGTTGCCCGGCGCTGTCCGTCACCACAACATCCAGCCTCATTTTGCCTTCCGGGGCGCCCGGCGGCGGTGCCGGACGATGCGAGAGAGCGGGAGCTTGATTCGGTGCCTGCTGACTTTGGGCGCGACCATCCGCTGCCGGCGCCGCACTCTGCTGCGCGCCAGCAATAGAGGCCACGCAGAACATCGCAACGCAAAGCCTAAAAGATAAGGACCAACGCGACATACCCATCGATCACCCGTGGCCGCCGCCATTCCTGCAGCGGGAAAGCCGCCTTCAAAATACAGCGCATCATACCGGGCCGGCCCGCATCCCTGAACAGCGCACCGACCGGGTACAAATGCTCTACTTTCCACCTAACGCTGGAAGCTCGAACTGGAGCGATGGCTCCGCGTAGTATGCGGTGGTCGTATGTGTTTTCAGGTGCGGCTTGTCCACGCGAACGGCGAGTTCGTGGTACTCGTCTACACGCTTGCCAGTCGCCGGATCGAAGGAAAGTGTGTAGTAGGCCGCCGCCTCCTGAACACAACTGTTGATCAGCATTGCCAAATCGCCGACCGTATCCAGCGCGCGGCCGCCACTGTGAATGGCAAAGACCGGCAGGGCGAGATTGCCCGGCTCCGTGTGCTCTGGAACGGCCACGCCTCTCAGATAGGAACGATAAAACTCTGCCTCGACGGCATCGTTAAGAGCAGGGTCGATGGGGTAAATGCTGTACAGCGTTATCCGCGCGTCACTCAACTCCTGCGACGTGTCGACCATGGCATTGAAGAGCTGCCGGCGGGAAGAGGCAGGGGCGCTGTAGTAACGCGAATCCAGCAGCGGCCATCCCGGGCCTATCCAGATCAGCATCTTCCGTCCGGGCGTGGCACCCTCAGCCGCAACAATGGAACGCAGCGTCTTCAGCGAGAATGAGAGCAATTCCAGCTCGTCATAGCCCTTTGTCAGAGGGATCTTGTGCACCGCGGTCGTGCCTTCCTCGAGTTGCGTTGCCAGTAGATTCCCGTCCTTGGATGGCTTGAGCCACGTCTTGACGCCCAGATCGAAGAGGAGCAAAACCGACGTCGGCTGTGCCAGACGACCGCCATTCTGACGAAGGTAGGACGCTACTTGCATGCGAGCCTGCGCGACACGTTGGAGTGAGGTATTGGCGGCATCAATCAGCAAAATCACTTCAACCGGTGGATCGGCAGCCGTCCCATTCCCCGTAAGCCCATCGACCGCCCGGAAGGAAAGGATCGGCCGCGCTTTCTTGTTGTCGAGCAGCGTGAAGTCCTTTGGTTGAAGGCCGGCGACAGCGCCGCCCGCGTCGTCGGTCACCACGACATCGAGCTTGATTTTGCCTTCTGGATGGCCCGCCACAGGTGGCGGACGATGGGAGAGAGTGGGGTGATCTCGATCTTGCCGAGTCGGGTTTTGGGCAGGTGAACCTGCGGCCTGCTGTGCAGTTGCGGGCACCCCCGCGCAGAGCAGAATGATCGAAGCCCAACCGCAGAAGCCCATCCGCGTACCTCATCCAACCGTAGCGGCCACATGGATCTAGCGGGAGACCGCACAGCGGATCATATACCTGCATCGTTCCTGGGCCGAAAGCATCTATTGACCGCAATCAACCGGGACAGGGATCGCTTCGTAGGGATCTTCGCTAGGCCGGTTTGGGTTGCGAAACCGACCAAATCCGCCTAAAATTGGAGGATTGCAGGAAAGGGATTTTGCGAGACATGCCAAAGGAAAAGATCCACCCAAACTACGACCAGATTCGCGTGCAGTGCGCCTGCGGCACGTCCTTTGAGACGCGCTCGACTCACAAGGGCGACATCCACGTGGAAATCTGCTCGGCTTGCCACCCGTTCTTCACGGGCAAGCAGAAGCTGATCGATACAGCCGGCCGCGTCGAGCGTTTCCGCCGGAAGTACGCCAAGGCCGAGGCCAAGCCCGAGGCCGTCGCCACCAAGTAGTGCCGGCCGAGCCGGCAGACGCAAAGAGGCCTCCTTTGGGAGGCCTCTTTCCTTGCATAGACTGATGTAAACGACGAATCGCGATGAAGAAGCACTGGGACGACAATCCGCTGAACCCAGAAGGACCGGAGGGCGCCGCACGACACTCGGCCCCTGCCCGCGTGCCTGCGCGCTTCGCCATCGGACCGGTCGAGGTTCGCCCTGCCACCGTCCTCGCGCCCATGGCCGGCGTGACCGACACCATCTTCCGCCGCTTTATCCGCAACGCCAGTCTCTTCACACCCGCGGCCGACGCGAATGCGACCGTCGATAGCGAAATATCCAACCAGCAGTCCGGCTGCGGGCTCATCATGACCGAGTTCACCTCGGCCGACGGCCTTTCCCGCATGCGCGAGACCAAGCGCAAGCGTTATCTCACCTACTACGACGACGAGCATCCTATCGCCGCCCAGCTCTTCGGTTCCGACCCGCGAACACTCGGCGAGGCCGCAAAGATCGTTCAGGATGCGGGCTTCGACGTGGTCGATCTGAACCTCGGCTGCCCGGCAAAACGCGTTGTCGCATGCAATGGGGGCTCCGGTCTGCTGCGCGACCTGCCACTGATCGCACGCATCTTCGAGGCGGTGCGCGGCTCGGTGACGATTCCCTTCTCCGTGAAGATCCGGCTCGGCTGGAACGACGACAACATCGTCTGTGTCCCGCTCGCCCGTCTTGCCGAGGAGAGTGGGCTGAACGCCATCGCCCTGCACGCCCGCACGCGCGAGCAGGGCTACTCCGGCGACGCCCGCTGGGAGCATATCGGCGCCGTGAAAGACGCAGTTTCCATCCCGGTGATCGGCAACGGCGATGTTCGTACTCCGGAGGACGCGGCTGCCATGGTGGCCCGCACCGGCTGCGATGCCGTGATGATCGGCCGCGCCGCACCGGCGAATCCGTGGATCTTCCGCCAGATCGCGCAGTACACGGCAACCGGCCGCTACGATGTGCCCACCGAATGGGACCGCTATCGCATGATCCGCACCTACTTCACCATGCTGCTCGAAGAGGGCCACTGGCACACCGCGGGTTCGGACGAGAAGAACATCGAAGCCGCGAAGGCATGCCGCGAAGGCGCGGGCAAGATGAAGCAGTTCGCCTCATGGTTCACCCACGGGGTGCCGGGCGGCGGCGCACTGCGCAAGACCATCTACGAAGCGCGCACCGGCCCCGCGATCCTGGATGCGGTGGAACAGTTCTTCGCACTCCGCTTCAGCGCCACCGGTGCAATAACGGGCGCGCCTGAGCACGCCGCAGCCTTTGCGCTGCAGAGCTAAGGCATTTCGGTATTGGTGTAGACCGTCCAACGACTGCCCTTATGGCTTTTTTTAAAGGGAAAAGCCATGCCGAGAGAACCTCCGCGGATCACAGTGTTACCGAAAATGCTTTAAGCGTTGCCACCACCGCGCTTGCGCCAGATCACGTCGAGCGAGCGCCGCCATTCCTCGCCAACGGCAATCAGGTTCCATTCGATCTCGCGGCTCAGATAGCCGAGCACCGTTTCCGTTGCCGGATGAATCCGCAGCGCCGGAGCAATGAAGTGCAGCAGCGGTGACGTTTGTGCGAGCCGCATGCCCGGAAAGTAGCCGGAGCGCGTGAGGTCGTTGACGCCGTCCGTCCCTTTGGACTGCGCCGCGCGGTGCACACGGATCCAGTAGTCCAGCCCCTGCAGTACCATGTGCAGGTCTTCATCCGCCTTCAGCTCTATTACTGCAAGCCGGCCGCCGCGATTGACCGCGAGCAGATCCAACATGCCGCGATCGCGCGCCGCGAATGCTGGCACCTGACGATAGACCGGGGTCGCCAGCAACGAACGATCGACATCCTGCAGTGCAGTCGACAAACGCGATTCAAGCCAGCGCTCCGGCTGCATGCGATACAGCGGATCGCGCGCGCTTCCGGCGGTATGCCGACTCTCGAACAGGCGTGCCGTCAGTTCCTTCAGCATCGGCGCGGTGTCTTCGTTCAGGTCGGTCTCATTCGGCCCGGCGCCAAAGGTGACGCGGTCCAGCCGTTGGAACGAACCGGGCGCCAGCCCATGCTGCACTCGCGCGAACTCGAGCCCGCAGAGTGAAAGCCCCACAGTCGATGCACTGTGCACCCGCTGCTGCACGCGCTCCCGCGCGCCAGCCGGAACCAGCGTCATCACCCGCTCGACACCCGCCCGCAACCGTTCCAGCGCCGCAGCGTGATCGAAGTTCTGCAGCAGCCGCATCTCGAGATTGCCATTCCGGCCGATCTCTAATACGCGCAATTCATCCCCACGCACATCGCATTCGTACAACTCCCACTTCGCTTGCGCCGCGTCGAGCCAGCCCATGCGCGCCTGTGTCACCGCGCCATGCTGCTCGGGCACAATCACACGCAGCCCCTCTATGTGCCTGACTCTGCCGTGCCGCGCCTGCCCGCTCCGCGCTCCTTCTTCGCGCTCGCGGCAGCGAGCCAGCCAGAGCAGCCCCAGCGTCAGGATGCCATCGATCGTCGCCTGGGACTCTTCGGCATTCACGGCGATCAGCGCCCACGCGCTTTGCCCGCGCGTCAGCAGCCCGCGCGCATATGCAGGACCAAAGCTGTGTTCCAGATCCATCGAGCTGCGCAGAGCCTCTATCTTCCAGTCGCCAAAGGCGCGCGGCAACATGTGCTCCAGCTGTTTCAAATAGCGCGAACGAATGGCCGCACGTGTGGAAGGCGTTCGCTGGTCGCGGTCTGCCAGCAGGTGCAACATCTGCTGCCGCGTCTGCCCAAAACGCCGTACCTGCAAACGCAATGCATCTTTCCGCACGTCGAGGCCGGTCACGGTGCGGACGATATTCCGCTCCTCCGACCATAACTGCAGCACGCAGCGGCCATGCTCCGCTGAAAGGGCATAGCGCGCTTCGCGCATATCGAAGAGCACACGCCCGTCTTCCAGCACCGCGGCACCGGGGTGCTCCGCAAGGAACGACTCCAGTTCGTGCGCAAGCGTCTCTGCGCTCAGATCTGTAACAATGGCCGGCATCTATCTGCAAAGCCAGTGTGCGACGAAACCTGCGTCGGGCGAAATGCCCTCTCCGGGGGATGACCGCAGGGGCCTAGCGGGGCACCGCGCGAGCATGCTCCAGATGGTGGCGGGAGTGCCATTCGTAGCGAAGCAGCACCTGGTCCAGCCGCTCCGGGCCATTCTCCGGATGATGGAAGCCGCGAGCCCACGCATCCTCGTTGAGTGAGCGCAACAGGATGACCAAACGAGCATGAACACCATCGATAACACCTAACGACGGGCCAACCGGCATCGTCGAAGCATCCGCTAGATTTGCCCATGCCTCCTGGTCGTACGGCTTGATGGTAGGCCAGTCCTCCGTTAGCGCCATGCGCAGCCGCCCGGACATCTGCGAATGGCTATCCGCCACGTGATGCACAAGTTGGCGGAGCTTCCAGCCGTCGGGGCGATACGGCAGCTCCAGGCCGGCTTCGCCGCGCTGCTCCACTTCCTGCCGAAAGAGCCGCGGAAATGCTTCAAGCACCTCAATCGCCTGCTTGCGCTGCTCCCCCGTCACCTGCCTCGTGAGCTCGAACCGTCCTACCGGGTACTGCTTCCGCTCAAGTTCCTGTTCTGCAGTCGTCATGCGGTGAACATAGCATGGAAGACGCACCGTGATTCGACTCGATCCAATGACGGCTGAAGCCTACAATCGATCCAGATCATCCAACTGACAAACATGAGCCATCACCCTACAAACATCCCCGCTGGAACACACTCCGGAACCCACCAACCATTCACTTCCGGGCCTGAGCACCGGCGCTTTTTCTTCGATACCTTCGGCATCACGGAGCGGCTGCTCGAACGCTGTCTTGGCGAGGCGCTCTCCGCCGGCGGCGACTATGCCGATCTTTACTTTGAGTCCATCGCCTCCACGTCAATCGGTCTCGACGAATCGCTGGTGAAGTCCGCCAGCCAGGGCATGAGCGCGGGCTGTGGCGTACGTGTGGTCGCCGGGGAACGTACCGGCTACGCCTATACCGACGATCTCTCCGCCGATCGCCTGCTTCGCGCCGCGCGCACTGCCGCACTGATCGCCAGCGGCCCGGCAAAGGAGCCTGTCGTCGGCTTCCGCGAGAAGGTGCAGCAGGATCTCTATCCTGTTCTCTCGCCGGAGGGCGATGGTGAGATCGCATCCAAGCTCGACCTGCTGCTGCGGGCCGACCTCGCCGCGCGTGCCGCCGATCCGCGCATCGTGCAGGTCCGTGCCGGCTTCTCCGACGAGGTGCGCCGTATTCTGGTTGCCGCGTCGGACGGCACCTTCGCCTCCGACACGCAGCCGCTCGCGCGCTTCAATGTCTTCGTCATCGCAAAGGATGGCGCAAATATCGCGCGCGGCAGCGCCGGCGGCGGCGGGCGCGTGGAACTCGACTACTTCCAGACCGAAAAGACGCCTGAGGGCTTCGCGCAGGAAGCCGTGCGACAGGCCATCCTTCAGTTGCATGCGGTGCCCGCTCCCGCCGGCGAGATGGAAGTCGTGCTCGGCCCTGGCTGGCCCGGCGTGCTGCTGCACGAAGCCGTAGGACACGGCCTCGAAGCGGACTTCAACCGCAAGGGCACCTCGGCGTTTTCAGGTCTCATCGGACAATCCGTCGCGTCCTCGAAGGTCACCGTGGTCGACAATGGCCGGATGCCGAACCGCCGCGGCTCGCTCAACGTCGACGATGAAGGCTCGCCGACGCAGGAAACAGTTCTCATCGAAAACGGAATCCTGAAGGGCTACATGAGCGACAAGCTCTCCTCACGCCTGATGGGTATTCCGGAGACCGGCAACTGCCGACGCGAAAGCTACCAGGCCGTGCCTATGCCGCGCATGACCAACACCTACATGCTCGCCGGAGACGACGCGCCGGAGGATATTCTGCGCTCGGTCAAACGGGGCCTCTACGCGGTGAATTTCGGCGGCGGCCAGGTGGACATCACCAATGGCAAATTCGTTTTCTCTGCCAGCGAGGCTTACCTGATCGAAGACGGCAAGATCACGGCGCCGGTGAAAGACGCCACGCTCATCGGCAACGGACCCGAGGCGCTGAAATACGTCTCGATGGTGGGTCACGACCTGCGTCTCGACGAAGGTATCGGCACCTGCGGCAAAGAGGGGCAAAGTGTCCCGGTCGGCGTCGGCATGCCCACTGTCAAGCTGGACCGCATGGTCGTCGGTGGAACGGGCCGTTGATGATAGAAACGCTGACCGCACATCAGGATCTGACAGAGGCTCTTGCGACGCAGCTCATCGACCAGGCGCTCGCGGCGGGCGCCACGGACGCTGAAGTTGTCCTCTATGAAGGCGATGAGTTCGAAGCGCTCGTCCGTAAAGGTGAAGTCGAGCGCTTGAAGGATTCAGGCTCGCGTGCCGCCGGCTTGCGCGTCTTTCTCGGCGCGCGTGCCGCATCCACCTCGACCAGCGACCTCACACCCGCCGGCCTGGAACGCCTCGTCCATGGCGCGGTCGCGCTCGCGCGCGTCACTTCAGAAGATCCTTTCGCCGGACTGCCCGATCCTGCCAGTTTCGGCAAGCTGACCGGCGAGTTGCGCATCTTCTCGAACGATGTCAACGACCTGCCCGCCGCCGACCGCATCGCGCTCGCGCGCCGCGCCGATGCTGCATGCTTCGCCGCCGATCCACGCATCACCAACAGCCGCGGCGGATCTTTCGACTCGGGCGCCGGCCATAAGATCCTCGCCAACTCGCGCGGTTTCCTGGGCGAATACCGACGCTCCATCTGTTCCATCTCCGCCAGCCCCATCGCGCAATCGCCGGATGGCCAGATGCAGCGCGACTACTGGTACTCGAGCGCGCGTTCCGCCGCTGCTCTGGAATCGCCCGAATCCATCGGTGCTGAAGCGGCGCGCCGCACCCTGCGCCGCCTCGGTGCGCGTTCAGTGCCCACGCAGCAGGTCACGGTAGTCTTCTCGCCGGAGATCGCGCGCTCCATCGTCGGCCACATCTTCGAAGCCGCCAACGGATCGCTCATCTATCACCAGTCGTCGTTTTTCGCTGGCAAGCTCGGTGAGCAGGTCGCGAACCTGGAGCTCACCATCGTCGACGACGGCACCATGGTCGGCGGCTTCGGTACCGCGCCCTTCGACGGCGAGGGTCTGCCGACGCGCCGCACCGTCATCGTCGAACGCGGAGTGCTGAAGAATTACCTGCTCAACACCTACATGGCGCGCAAGCTCAACATGGAATCTACCGGCAACGCCTCGCGCGGCCTCACCGGTGCACCCGGCATAGGCGCGGGCAATCTCTTCCTTGAATCATCGGCTCCGCTGCCACCGGCATCCATACTTGCGAATATCAAGAGCGGCCTGTACGTCACGGAACTCATCGGCCAGGGCGTCAACATGGTCACTGGCGATTATTCGCGCGGCGCCTCCGGTCTTTGGATCGAAAACGGCGAGCTGGGTCATCCCGTCGAAGGCATTACTATCGCGGGAAACCTGCGCGAAATGTTCCAAAACATCACCGCGGCCGGCGACGACATGGTCTTCCGCAGCTCGGTCGCGTCCCCTACACTGCGCATCGAGGGCATGACGATCGCAGGGGCATGACCATCGCCAGCATACCCGGACGGTAGGTAATCTCCCGGGCTCATTCCGGCTTCGCACTCTCGCATAAGCCACCGCTAGAATGAGGGCGTGCTGGCGCATACTCTACCCTTCGTCCCAGCGAGCGCGGCGGCAATCCGGCCAGGCGATGCGGGTTCCGCGCAAGCCGATCTGCTGGCCGGACTGCCGGATGCACCCGCGGTCTTCTCGCTCGGCTTCGGCGAACGCCGCGAGCCCTACATCGCCCGCACCAGCAATCTGCGCCGCCGCCTCCAACGCATGCTGGCGCCCGAGGGAGCCCTCTCGCGCCGCCTGCAGCTTCTTCCCTTCGTGCGCCAGATTGCCTGGTCGCCCTACGGATCAGAATTCGAAGCCTCACTGCTTCTCTACCGCGAGATCGTCGACGCCTTCGCCGCAAAGGACAGCGCGACCGTCCGCAAGCGGCTAAGACTCCGGCCCCCCGCATACTTGCGGATGGCCATGGAGAACGACTTCCCTCGCCTCTTCGCGACCAATCGTTATGTACGTAGCGCAGCAGATCGCAGCTTCGGCCCATTCCCGACACGAGCAGCAGCGGAGCGGGCATGCGACGCGATCCTCGATCTCTTCCAGTTGCGCCGCTGCGTGGAGGATCTGCACCCGTACCCCGAGCATCCCGCCTGCCCTTACTTTGAGATGAAGAAGTGCCTGGCGCCCTGCAACCAAACCTGCACTCCCGACCGCCATCGCGCCGAAGCAGACGCTGTCTTCGAGACACTTCGGACCCACGGTGCGAGCCTGCTTGCATCGCTCGAACGCGAGCGCGCCGCCGCCTCCGAAGCGCTCGAGTTCGAGGCTGCATCCGCCATCCACCAGCGCTATGAGAAAGCCGAAACGGCGCTGCGGGAACTCCCGGAATCGGTGCGGTTGCTCTCCGAGCTTTCGGCGGTCATCATCCAGCCATCGGCCGAAGCCGGTGAAGTGGCGCTCTTTCGTCTCACGCGTCAGGGACTCTGCGGCCCCGTTGCTTACACCACAGTTGGCATGCGTCTGCACAATGAGCAGTCCGGCTCGTCGTCGCTCTACTCGCATCCCATGGCGCCGGCTGCAGTTCCGCTTGAAGCTTCGCCGGCCACTGCACCCGCCGTCGACACACTGGAGGAACGTCTTTCGACAGCGCTCCGTGCCATCGAAGCGTTGTCGCCCTCCCGGCCCTCGACCGCACAGATTGAAGACCACCTCGCGCTCTTCACACGCTGGTGCTTTCGCCCGGTTGCCAAGCGCAATGGTGAGGCGGTGTTCGCGGACGCCAGCGGCGCCATCCCCCCCAAGCCGCTGCTTCGCGCCATCTCCCGCGTGGCTCGCGGCGCTACGGCAGCCACAGCCGCTACGCCCTGAACAGCGCCGTTTCTGCCGAAATGCCCCGTCGCCGCTGATACACTGACCGCGTGGTAGAACTGTTGCCATCTATATTGTCGGCAGACTTCGCCCGGCTCGCCGAAGGGGTCGCTGCAGCCGAGCGCGGCGGTGGCACCGTCATTCATGTGGACGTGATGGACGGCCACTTTGTCCCCAACATCACGCTCGGTCCGCCGGTCGTGAAGTCCCTGCGCAAAGTCACAAAATTGCCTCTCGATTGCCACCTCATGATCGAGAATCCCGACGATTTCATTCCCGCCTTCGCCGAGGCGGGCGCCAACTGGATCGGCGTCCACTACGAAGCCTGCGTCCACCTGCACCGCACCATCGAACACATCCGCGATCAGGGGATGGAGCCCGGTGTTGTCCTCAATCCGGCCACTCGGGTCGATTTCCTCTACGATGTGCTCCCCATGCTCCACCACGTCCTCATCATGAGTGTGAACCCGGGCTTCGGCGGCCAGAAGTTCATCCCCTTTTCGCTCGACAAGATCCGTCGCCTCCGCGAGTTACGCGCCGAGCGGAATCTCAATTTCCGTATCGAAGTCGATGGCGGGGTGGCTCACGACACGGTGGCCGCGGTCGTCGAAGCAGGAGCGGAGTTGCTGGTCGCCGGCAGCGCCGTCTTCGATGGCGGCCAGCCGGAGCACAAGGCACGTGAATTATTGGAGGCGGCCCGTTCGGCAGAGCTCGCCTCAGCCCGTTAGAATGCTGGAAGAGAAACCCACAGGCTGAATCGAGCGCATGCTGCCGGTGGCCTTTTGCTAAGTCTCTTTCTCTACGTCTCGAGGGATGTTGATGTCGATGTCGATAAACCGGAGTTTTTCCGCCCGCCTGCTCGCTCTTTCCGCCACCGCCTGCCTGGCCGCGACATTCGCGGTCGGCGCACCCGCGCAAATCTTCCATCACTCCAAGAAGTCCAAGAAGGCCACCCCCTCAGACCCCCTGGCCGGTGTCACTTCCAAGCAGCCGGACAAGGAACTCTTCGACAAGGCGATGCTGGCCCTTCGGAAAGGCAAGTTCGACGTAGCCCGCCTCGATCTGCAGGCGCTGCTCACCACCTATCCGGAGTCTGAGTACCAGATGCGCGCCAAGCTCGCGGTCGGCGATAGCTGGTACAAGGAGGGCGGCGCGGCCGCATTGCAGCAGGCGGAGGCCGAATACAAGGATTTCATCACCTTCTTCCCGAATCAGCCCGAGGCTGCCGAAGCCCAGATGAAGGTGGGTGACATCTACTACGAGCAGATGGAGAAGCCGGATCGCGACGCCACCAACGCGGAGCGCGCAGAGCAGGAATATCGGCTGATGATTCAGCAATACCCCGATTCGACCCTGGTTCCGCGCGCCAAGCAGCGCCTGCGCGAGGTCCAGGAGGTGCTGGCGCAGCGGCAGTTCACCGTCGGCAGCTTCTACGCGACCCACGATAATTGGCCGGCAAGCATCGCACGCCTGCAGACGCTCACCGACTCCTATCCCCTTTTCAGCAAGAGCGACCTGGCCCTGATGCAGCTTGGCGATGACTACGCCGCAGAGGCGAATATCGCCGCGAAGATGGGCTATATCAAGCCCGCAGAAAGGGAACGCCTGATTGCGGCCTATGACGACCGCGCCGCCGATTGCTACTCCAAGGTAGTCACCCGCTACCCCATGGCGCCGCACGTTGAGGATGCCAGGGAAAAGCTGATCGCGCTCGGCCGGCCCGTACCCGAGCCGACCCAGGCCGAACTGGCCGAGAGTGAGTCGGAGGAGCAAAGCCGCGCCAACATCAAGCTGAAGGACCGCGCCATATTGCTGGTAAAGCATGGCCCCTCCACGCTGGAAGCCGCACGTGTCGGCGAGCCTTTGATGACGCCCGCAACTACCGTGACGGCGCCTGAAGTCAGCAAGGAAAATATTGCCATCTTCAACGCTGCGGCTGGTATCAAGCCAGGAGCACCCGCCGTCACACCTTCGCCCGATGTGGCGAATGGCACAGCCGCGCCACGTACCGGCGATGCCGCTGTGCCGAATCCCGTAGGCAGTGGCGGAGGGACGGGCCTAGGCGTGGAGATCCTCAATCCCAACGGCAACGCCGTCGATAACAACAGCGGAACTTCCAGCACCGGTGCAGCCCCACCGGCCGCAGGCGCCCCGGCTACCGGTGCTGGCACTCCTGCAGCCGCACCCGCTGCAGCCAGCGACAACTATGGGCTGAAAGCAGTTGGTCCAGCCAATACCGCACCGCTGCCTCCGGTGGAGAAACCCGCCGAAGCGCAGACCCAGGTAAATGACGTCAAGGGCGCCCAGGTCGGCAATGCCCAGGTACAGACGGGAACGCCTGTCCCGGGCAAGAAGCACAAGAAAAATCCCAAGGTCAAAACCGATCACAGCTCCGAGTCCTCCAGCGCCAACAAAAAGAAAAAGGGGCTCGACAAGCTGAACCCCTTCTAGAAGACGACCGCAGACGATACCGGCAAAGACGGACAACGGCAGAGATGATCGCTCTGCCGTTGTCCTTTTTCTCTGTAGTCGCCTGAGTTTGTCTGCCGTTGCCAGTAGCTGTCTCTGCTCTTTGTTACCCTGAAGCCTCCCATGCCGCACGAATTGCCGAAAGCTTACGACCCCGCCGCGATTGAAGAACATTGGGCCGAGTATTGGGTGCGTGAGCGCCTCTTTGACGTCTCCGCACCACCTGCAAATACAGCCCCAAACACCTCCCAGCGTAACTTCACCATGCTGCTGCCGCCGCCGAACGTCACCGGGCGCCTGCACATGGGCCACATGCTCAACCAGACGGAGATGGACATCCTCGCCCGCTGGCACCGCATGCGCGGCGACCGCACCCTTTGGGTGCCTGGCACGGATCACGCCGGCATCGCCACCCAGATGATGGTGGAGCGGCAGTTAGCCGCTGAGAAAACCTCCCGCCAGAAGCTGGGCCGTGATGCCTTCCAGGAGCGTATCTGGAAATGGAAAGAGCAGTACGGGGGCGCGATCCTCGACCAGATGAAGCGCCTCGGCGCCTCCGTCGACTGGTCGCGGGAGTACTTCACCATGGACACCGGCCTCTCGCGCGCAGTGCGCGAAGCTTTCGTCCGCCTCTATGAGCAGGGGCTTATCTATCGCGGCGCCTACATCGTCAACTGGTGCCCCGACTGCCAGACCGCTATTTCGGATCTGGAAGTCATTCACGAAGAGCAGCAGGGCAAGCTCTACACCATCCCCTACGGCATCGTCGGCTCCAACGAATCGCTCCTCGTGGCCACCACGCGGCCTGAGACAATGTTCGGCGACGTCGCTATCGCCGTTCACCCCATCGACGAGCGCTACCGGCACCTGCAGGGCGCAAGCGTGCGCGTGCCTTTCATCGGGCGCGAGATCCCGATCATCGCCGACCCCTGGGTCAGTCCGGACTTCGGCACCGGCGCGGTCAAGATTACGCCCGCCCACGATCCCAATGACTACGCCGTGGGCCAACGTCACAAGCTGCAGTCCATCAACATCATGGACGAGACCGCACACCTCAACGAAGTCGCCGGCACCTTCGCCGGTCTTGATCGCTACGAAGCACGCAAGCGCATCGTCGCCGAGCTCGAAGACCAGCCCGGCTATTCGGTCAAGGATCACTCCCATGCCGTAGGCAAGTGCGATCGCAGCAAGACCGTGGTTGAGCCGCGCCTTTCCACCCAGTGGTTCATCAAGATTCAGCCGCTCGCGGACAAAGCCGTCGCCGCGGTGGACGAAGGCCACATCCGCTTCACGCCCGAGCAGTATCGCAAGACTTACGACGAGTGGATGCGCAACATTCACGACTGGTGCATCTCGCGTCAGCTCTGGTGGGGCCATCGCATCCCCGCATGGCACTGCGCCGCATGCGACCAGATCACGGTGGCGCGCGAAACGCCCGAAGCCTGTCAGCACTGCAAATCGCAGGCCATCTCGCAGGAGACCGATGTGCTGGACACGTGGTTCTCCTCCGGCCTTCTACCTATGTCGGTCTTCGGCTGGCCGGACCAGACGCCCGACCTCGCTGCCTTCTATCCAACAGAGTTGCTGGTCACCGGCTTTGACATCCTGTTCTTCTGGGTGGCCCGCATGATCATGTTCGGCTGCCACTTCATGCTCGATGTTCCAATGCCCGACGGCTCCGCGCGCACGCTCAAAGATGCCGTGCCCTTTCGCGAGGTCTACATTCACGCGCTTGTGCGTGATGCCGAGCGCCAGAAGATGTCCAAGACCAAGGGCAACGTCATCGACCCCATCGAAATCGTTCAGCGTTATGGCACCGACGCTGTTCGTTTCACGCTCGCCACGATGGCCTCACCCGGCACTGACATTGCCTTCTCCGAAGCCCGCACCGAGGGCTATCGCGCCTTCGCCAACAAGATCTGGAACGCTGCACGCTTCCTCTTCATGCAGCGCGAGCGGATCTTCCCTGGAGGAGAGGGGATGATCCTCAACCCGATTGACCTCGCGACGGCGAGTCGCGACCAGGCAGTTCTGCTTCCTCCAGATTCCAACGCGCCGAAGCAGTCGGAATCATCCGACGAGTCGCGTCTCGAAGATCGCTGGATCCTTTCGCGTCTCTACACCACGGCGCATTCCGTCAATAGCGCACTCGGAATCTACCGCTTCGATGAAGCTGCGCACGCCATCTATCAATTCTTCTGGGGTGACCTCTGCGACTGGTACCTGGAGTTGGTGAAGCTGCGTATCGAAACCGGCGCATCGGAAGAGGACCGGATCATGCCGTTCCTCCTCTTCAATGGGGTTTTCGAGTCCTCTCTGCGCATGCTCTCCCCCTTCATGCCCTTCATCACCGAAGAGATCTGGCATGCCTTCTACGATGGGCGGCCGCCGGCGCGCTCCATCGCGCTCATGCCGTATCCCATCTCTGCGAAGGGGAACATCGACGAAGCAGCCGAGCGCGACATGACGCAACTGCAGTCGCTCATCGTCGCCGTACGATCCGCGCGCAAGGATGCGGGCGTGCCGGAGCGCGAATCCGTCCCCGTTCTGCTGCGTGCCGCGGATGCTTCCGTCTTCCAGCAGAACCTCGCCACCATCCAGCGCCTCGCGCGCGCCACCACGCTCGAAGTGGTTCCCCAGCTTCCGGATGGTCTCGCCCATCGCGCTACGCCCACATTCGACGTTGCTGTCGTCTACGAGAAGCCCGTCGACACGAACGCCGAGCGCGAGCGCCTCACCAAGGATCTGGGGAAGCTGCAAAAGGAAAAAGAAAATAGCGACCGCCAGCTTGGCAATGAGTCTTTCCTGGCAAAGGCTCCTGCTCAGGTCGTCGAAGGCATTCGCCGCCGCAACGCGGAGCTGGCGACGCTCATCGAGCGTACCCGTGCCGCGCTGGACGCTCTGCCCCCGGGATAGCCCTGCGCCGCTTCACGCAGCCGCTCTTAGTGGTTGAAGTTGTAGGACAACTGGATGCCACGTCCGTTCGGCGTATCGATCATCGAGAACGAATAGCTGCGGCTCGGTTCCCCGCGCTTGTTCACCACGTATCCGCCGATCAGGTAGCCGAGCGTGCTGCCCACC
Organism: uncultured Acidobacteriaceae bacterium; assembly: GCA_963815025.1. GTDB lineage: Bacteria > Acidobacteriota > Terriglobia > Terriglobales > Acidobacteriaceae > KBS-83. The sequence continues at coordinate 2,889,212 of CAWFFD010000004.1, forward strand.
AGCACATCGGACGGGAAATGCTCCCGCGCCATGACGCGCGACGCACTTACGGTCGTCGCCAACCCATACACTGCCAGCCGCGTCCCCCAGCCGGAATAGCGTTCGGCCACCACGTGGGCAAAGCTCCACACCAGGATCGAGTGGTTTGACGGCATCGACTGGCCGTCCGGCCACGTCGCCGTCCCATGCGGCCAGAAGCGGCCCGTCCCATCCCCTTGTCTGGGTGTCTGGCGGTCGATCGCATACTTCAGGCCTTCGTTCAGAATCAGCGCATCCGCCATCGCCTCACCGGCAATCACAGCGGTCTGCTTCAGGTAGTCGTCGTGGCGCACGGCGCCGGCTGCATAGCCCGCCACCACGCCCGCGACCGGCGCATACAAGCCCGCGTCCGAAACATCGCGAAAATCGTTCTCCCTCTGCGGATGAACGCCCAGGCTGCGTATCGCGTGCGCGTCATAGTCGATCGCCACGCCCGTCGCCAGGCCAAAGGGCGCGATCCAGAGCAGGTCGCTGGCCCGCACATGTAGCGGACTGGTCAGGATACCGGCCTCATCCTGGAGAATGTGCAGCGCACATGTGCCTGGCGCGGTAGCCACACATTCATCCCGCTGCTGCGGCACCTGCGCCTGCAAAGCCAAAGGTACAAATACCGCCAGAATCGACAGGACCCCTCGAAAGGACATTTTTCCATCGTACTTGCCTTTTCATGAAGCCAAGCTCAAGGCGGTCAAGATCGCATCGCAATCGCGGCGTATCATGAATGAGCGTATGGACTGGAAGAGTAAGCGAGTCGAAGCTATCCTGGAACACGCCCTGCTGGAAGATCAGGCGCTCAAAGACATTACAACGGCCTACACCATCGATCCCAAACTGCGTGCCTCCGGCACCATCGTGGCCAAGGAGGCGTGTGTTGTCTCCGGCCTCGGCTGCATTCCCCGCTTTTTGGACATCTATTCCCGCCTCAGTCAGGCGTCCGGACGGGCGAATCCAGTCCGTTACGAAGTCGTCCATCATCCGGAAATCTTCGACGGAGTGCGCGTCAAACGGGGACAATCGGTTGCCGTCGTACGCTCCACCGCACATGTTCTGCTTTCCTGCGAGCGCGTCATCCTCAACCTGATGCAGCGCATGAGCGGCATCGCCACCATCACGCGCCGCTACGTTGACCAGGTGCACGGCACCAAAGCGAAAGTGCTGGACACGCGCAAGACTGTGCCCGGGCTACGCCTGCTGGACAAATACGCTGTCTCCTGCGGCGGCGGCGAGAACCATCGCCTCGACCTCTCGGACAGCATCCTCATCAAGAACAATCACATCGCACTCGGTGGCGGCATCCCCAAAGTACTTTCGGCTGCGCTTGCGGCACGCAAGCCCGGCCAGCGCGTGCAGGTGGAGGTGCGCAATCGCAAGGAACTCGAACAGGCCATCGAAGGTGGTGCGGAAGCCATCCTGCTCGACAACATGACACCCGCCGAGGTAGCGGCATCCGTCAAGCTTATCCACGCACGCGACCTCAAAGTGCCGATTGAGGCCTCCGGCGGTATTCAGTTGGACACAATCCGCAAATACGCCGAAGCTGGCGTTGACTTCATCTCCTCCGGCGCGTTGACCCACTCCGCTTCTGCCGTCGACCTCAGCATGCGCATTGTGGCGGAAAGTTAAGCTCATGTCCCCGACCATCCCGCCGCCCACCATCTCATTGATCGCCGACGCCTTCGAGCTCGATACGCTCCGCCGCGAACTAGCCGGCACACCCTTCGCCGGCAAAGTCCGCCACTTCCCCACCATCGATTCGACAAACACGCTCGCCATGCGCGAGGCCGAGCAGGGACAGGAGAGCGGCACGGTCTATCTCGCCGACGAACAGACCATCGGTCGTGGCCGTGGCGCGCATGAGTGGCACTCCGCCGCCGGTTCCGGCCTCTACGTCAGCATCCTGTTGCGCCCGGCAATCGCACCGGCAGATATCCTCTGGCTTTCACTCGCCGCCGGCCTGGCGGTCCAGGCTGCTGTCCGCGACGTCACCTCGCTCGCTCCCGACATTCGCTGGCCCAACGACCTGTTGCTCTCCGGCCGCAAGATGGGTGGCATTCTCACCGAGCTCAACGCTGAGGTCACCCGCGTACGCCATGCCGTCATCGGCATCGGCCTCAATGTACATCAGCCGTCCTTCCCGCCAGAGTTGGTATCGCTCGCCACCTCGCTCAAGATCGAGACCGGCCGGGAATGGTCGCGCCAGGACTTGCTGGTAGCACTTCTTCGCCACCTCCACCATGAGATCGAGCGCCTGAGTGCGCCCGACAACCTCGAAGCGGCGACCACGGACCTTCGTCGCCGCCTGGCCGCCAGTTCCACATGGGTTCAGGGAAAATCCGTAATCGTCACCGAAGCAGAGACGTTCTCCGGTGTGACCGATGGACTGGACAGCCGCGGGTTCTTGCGCGTAGCTACACCCCGAGGGGTCCGCACCGTGCTCTCCGGCGGCGTGCGAGAAGGAGGCCGCTAGCGATGCTGCTCGCGATTGACGTCGGTAATACCAACACCGTCCTCGGGCTCTACAATTCCGACTCGCCTAACCTGGTTGCGGATTGGCGCATCACCACGCACAAGAACCAGACCTCCGATGAGTACGGTGTGCTCTTCATGAACCTTTTCGCGATGCGCCAGATTGACGTTTCCAAGATCGCTGCGATCGTCGTTTCCTCGGTCGTTCCACCGCTCGATACCACGCTCCGGCGTCTCTGCGAACGCTACTTCGGCCTGCGTCCCATCTTCGTCGAGCCGGGCATCAAGACCGGCATGCCGCTTCTCGTCGACAACCCCGCCGAACTCGGAGCGGACCGCATCGTCAATGGCGTCGCCGCCTTCGCGCGCTATGGGGGCCCCATCATCGTTGTCGACTTCGGTACGGCCACCACCTTCGATGTCATTTCGGTGCGCGGCGAATATATCGGCGGCGTCATCGCTCCCGGTCTCGGCATTTCGGCGGATGCCCTCTTCTCCCGCGCCGCAAAGCTGGCTCGCGTGGACATCAAACGTCCCGCCCGGGTCATCGGGACCAACACCATCGCACATCTGCAGAGCGGTCTCTTCTACGGCTACATTGGCCTGGTCGACGGAATCCTCGAACGCATGCTGGCTGAAGTTCACGAGAGCCATCCCAACGATCCGGCGCCGAAAGTGATCGCTACCGGTGGCCTTGCGCACATGCTGCACGAAGATTCGAAGTACATCACCGCCATCGACGACATGCTTACACTCGATGGTCTCCGCTTGCTCTACGAGCGGAATCGCAGCTCACGGTCGCGCGCGGCCGCGGCACCCACCGCTTCTACTTAAGTGCAGAACTACATCAATTACTTCACGGAGATTGAGGAGCATTTTCAGCGCCGGCGCGGATCCATCCTGCTCCTCTCCACGCTCGACTGGTCGCTCATCGACACCTGGCGCGAGGCAGGCGTTCCTCTCGCTGCCGTTCTACGCGGCATCGATACAGCCTTCGACAAGTACGACGCGCGCAAAACGAGAGCTCGCGTGCGCAAGGTGAACGGTCTGGCCTGGTGTGCGCAGGCCGTCATGGAAGCGGTCGAGTCCATGCAGGAGGCGGCAGTCGGCGGCTCGCCGATTCGGCCTGAGGCGGCCGGCTTCGAGCATGAGCGCATCGCTCAGCACCTGCGCACCGCCGCAGCGGCCTTCAGCCACGCCGCCGCGATGTTGCCCGCACTGCAAGAGATCGCCGCCCGCCTGGAACAGCTTGCGCAACAGACGCTCACCAGTGAAGAACTCGAGCGCCATCTGGGCGCGCTTGAAGAGAAGCTCTTCGCGTTGCTGCTCACTCACATGCCGGCAGAAGAGCTGGAACACATGCGCGAGCAGGCAGCGCGCGAACTCGCACCCTATCGCAGCCGCATGCAGGCGTTACAAATCCGTCAGATCGAGCAGCAATTCCTGCGCCGCCGCCTGCTTGAGCGGTATGACCTGCCGCGCATCAGCCTTTTCTATATGCAACAATCCGAGTGACATGAAACTGCGAATGGAAAAGGCGATCTACGGAGGGGCTTCGCTCGCCCGCGTCCCTGCCGACGGGCCGCCGGATCTCGCTGGCAAGGCAGTCTTCGTTCCCTTCGCTCTGCCCGGCGAATTGGTTGAGGCGACCATCGCAACCGACCGCCGCAGCTATGTCACCGCCGCGCTCGACTCCGTGCTCGATCCTTCAACCAGCCGCATCACTCCCGGCTGCGAATACTACGAGCGCTGCGGCGGCTGCCACTACCAGCATGCGGATTACGCCGTGCAGCTCGCGATGAAACGGGCCATCCTTATCGAAACGCTCGAGCGAGCGCATGTTCCCGTACCTGCCGAGATTCGCGTTCTCTCCGCCGACCCATGGGCCTATCGCAACCGGGTCCGTCTCCACGTCACCCGGCATCCGCAACCGGCACTTGGCTACCGCGAAGCCGCCTCGCACCGCGATCTCCCCGTAACCCATTGCCCTGTCGCTGCGCCCATCCTGCAGCAAGCGATCGCGGCCTTTCATCCGCTTCTCCAGCAGCAACCTTCGCTGGCAACGACTCTCTCTGAAGTCGAGTTCTTCACCGCTGCCGACGAGTCCGCGTTGCTCGCCACTCTGTTCACACAACACAAATCGGCGGAACATCTGCCCCGATCGGTCGCAGAGGCGCTTTTGCCAACGCTCCCGGCACTCAAAGGCGTGCGCAGCTTTTCGCTGGACCCCGGAACCCGCCGCACACAACCAGCGTCCTCCTGGGGCCAGTCATCGCTCGAATATGCCGTCGGCCCACTTCGCTATCAGGTCAGCGTAGGCGCATTCTTCCAGGTAAATCGCTACCTCGTTCCCAGGCTGCTTGAAGAGGTGATCGCAGGGCGAAAAGGCGCTCTTGCGTGGGACCTCTATGCCGGTGTCGGCCTCTTCGCGCAAGCGCTCGAGCAACAGTTCGAGCAGGTGATTGCCGTCGAATCTTCGCCTGCCTCCACCGCCGATCTCACTCGCAACCTCAGCGGTCATGGGCACAAACACATGGTGAAGGACACGCTCCAATTCCTAAAATCCACCCCGAAGGCGCGACCCGACCTGGTCATTGTGGACCCACCACGCGCCGGCCTGGGCACAGAGGTCTGCCAGCGCCTTGCAGCCGTTCAGCCACGCCAGATCGTCTACGTCTCCTGCGACCCCTCTACCCTCGCCCGGGACCTCCGCACGCTGCAACCATCCGGGTATCGACCCGTTGCCCTCACCCTGATAGACCTGTTTCCACAGACATTCCATCTGGAGGCCGTGGCTACCCTCGAACGCATTTGATTCCCGGGAGCACACGGAATCAGGGCTCTCGGATTCATGGCCAGCACCGTTACTCCACCGCAATCACCATCGCAGCGACTGGCGCGCCATCACGCCTCCAGAAGTCTCCCCGCCAGGCGCAACCTAGGCACCATCGAGCACGATCCAGTACGCTTCACGCGCGTGCCGCTCCTCTTCGCGGCCCTGGCCTTTGCCGCCGGCATCCTCATCACCAGCCGCTACTGGTTCACTCCGGCATCGCTCGCGATCGCGACGCTTGCCCAGGGCCTGCTCGCAGCGGCGGCCACGCGTTGGAAATCACGTGTCGCCCTCTGGCCTCTTGCGGCCACCTGGCTGCTTCTGGGCGGATTTGCGGCAGAGATGCAGCCGCGCCCCGCGCCACAGACCGGTCTCCGTCACATCGCCCAGAATAAGCCGGTCACGCTCACCGGCACTGTTGAGCGCGCAGGCCCTATCCGCCGCATCCTCTCATTCCGGCCTTTCTCCGACGAGCAGATCGCAGAGCAGATGCAGTCGGTCGATCTGCATGTCCGCTCCGCTGCGGAACCCGGCGATCCCCTGCAGCCCGTCGCAGGCGGCCTGCGGCTCTCGCTCTACGCGCCCGAGGATGCTGCCATCCGGCCGCTCGGCTGCGGCGATCTCGTCACCGTTACAGCGACGATTAAACCAACCGAGCGTTATCGCGATCCCGGCGTTTGGGACAGTGGCGCCTGGATGCTCAGCCAGGGCATCGGCATCATCGGCTCAACCAAAGCGGAGAAGCTCCACATCGACGGACACGACAGTCAGCGCAGCTTCACCTGCCTGCAACATACCCTCCAGACCGCAACCAGCAGCCGCCTGATGCAGTTCGCGAACAGCCCCCTTCCACATACACTGCCTGCCTGGCTCATCCTCAGCCACGAAGACGTGGCCATGCTCTCCGCCATGGTCACCGGCGATCGCTCTTATCTCGCCACCGATCTGCGGACGCCGTTCGAGCGCACCGGCTCCTTTCACCTGCTTGTGGTCTCTGGCCTCCACCTCGGCATCTTCGCCGCATTCCTCTTCGGCATCGGGCGCTGTCTCCGCGTCGGCCGTCTCCCGCTCACCGCCATCACGCTCGCGTTGTCGTTCGCCTATGCGCTCCTTACCGGCTTCGGCCAGCCCGTGCAGCGCGCCTTCGCCATGCTGGCGCTCTATCTCGTCGGCCAGCTGCTCTATCGTGACCGCGGGCGCCTCAACAGCCTCGGTTTCGCCGCGCTCTGCCTGCTCATCTGCGATCCTCACGCGCTCTTCGACGCTGGGCTCCAGATGACGCTGCTCACCGTCCTCGCCGTCGCCGGCATCGCCATCCCCGTCATGGAGCGCACCACGGCGCCCTTCATCACCGCCTCGCGCTTCATCAACGCCGTCGGCATGGATACCGCGTTCGAGCCCCGCCTCGCCCAGTTCCGCGTCACCCTGCGTCTGCTTGGTGAGCATCTGGAGCCATTCATCAGTCGCCGCTGGCGACGCACACGCTATGCTCAGAATGCGCTCGCGCGCGTGGTTCGCTGGAGCCTGCTGCTCTTCGATCTCTGTCTCGTCTCCGCCACCATTGAGTTAGCCATGGCGCTGCCCATGGCCGCCTATTTCCATCGCGTCACCACATCGGGGTTGCTCGTCAACGTCCTCATCGTCCCGGCGCTCACGCTCCTGCTCCCCTGCGCGCTGCTCACCATGGCAGCGCTGCTCGCGGCGCCGCATATCGCATGGCTGCCGGCTGCTGCCACCGCCGGGATGCTGCATGCGATTCTCGCTATTGTTCGCGCCTGCAGCGCCTGGCGCATGAGCGAGTGGCGTCTCCCCGGCCCAACCATCGCCGGCACCCTCGGCTGTCTCGCATTCCTCACGCTCGCCGTATGCGCTGTCCGCACACGCAGCCGATTCGCGCTCCCCGTCACTGCCGTTGCGCTCCTCGCAGCCATCGTCTGCGCAGTCGCGCCGCACACCGTCAGTCGCCGCTCCGGAGAACTCGAGATCAGCGCCATCGACGTCGGTCAGGGCGACTCCATCTTTATCGTCTCGCCCGACGGCCACACCATGCTGGTCGATGCCGGGGGGCCCACCGGCGGCTCGACACATCCGGGCAATGGCGCCGGCGGCGGTGGAGGCAACTTCAACATCGGCGAGGATGTCGTCTCGCCCTATCTCTGGAGCCGTCACGTCCATCGTCTCGATGTGGTCGCGCTCACCCATGCTCACAGCGATCACATGGGCGGCATGCCTGCCATCCTGCGCAACTTTCGTCCGCGTGAGCTATGGGTTGGTCACAATCCGCCCATTCCCGCCTACCAGCAACTGCTCAGCGAAGCAGCATCGCTTGGCATCCACATCCGTTCATTTTCGGCGGGCGATACCATGGCCTTCGGCGGCACTACCGTGCGCGTCCTCTCCCCTGCACCTCGTTATCAGCCCGGCGGCTCCGCCACCAACGACGACTCGCTCGTCCTGCATCTCAGCTACGCCGGTCACTCGGCCTTGCTGGAAGGTGATGCCGAAGCGCCCAGCGAAGCTGCCATGCTGTCGCTGCCGCCCGGCGACCTCGCTTCCGACCTGCTCAAAGTCGGCCATCATGGGAGCAAGACATCCACCACACCGCCCTTTCTCGCACGCGTTGCGCCGCATCTCGCTGTCATCTCTGTCGGCCCCTTCAACAGCTATCACCATCCGCGCTGGGAGACGCTCGACAAGCTCGAGAACGAGGGCGCACACACCTGGCGCACCGACATGCTCGGCATCTCCACCTTCTATATCGACGGTACGGGAGCGCACCCGGATCTCCCATAGATCTATCCAGAACACATGCAGATGGCGCGGCTTTTCCGTTAAGAAAAACCGCTCTGAGAAGCACCTGAGGATGCGGGCGAAATGGAAAATCCGATCACCCGGTGCACTTACCTTGATACCTTTCAGGATCATTTTTCTGCTGCGCCGCATCCGTATGAGGTATAGAGTCTGCGAAATATCAGGAGGTTCCAGGCATGGAGCCAGGGGAAACCGAGGATACGGGCCAAGTACAGCCGGAAGAAGCGCGCTCCGTGCTGGAGCAGCATCAGGAGGAGAGAAATCTTCGCCGCTTGCAGCTCATGATGAATATGGTGATGTCCGTCATCGCGCAGGACAGCACGCTCACGTATGAGGCTGCCTCCGAGATGATCGCGGATAGCCGTCGCGCCGCGCTCGCCATGTTCCCGGACAAGGAACTGGCGTACGACCTCATCTACCAGCCACGGCTGCAGCGCCTTATGCGCGACCGCTTCCGCTTGCAATAGTTTCTATCGCAGCGTCGAGGCTACTTCTGCTCGACGCTCGTCAGCCGCAGCGTGATGGTGCCCCAGAAGAGCCGCGCGCGCATCTGCACCGGTAGGTGGCGGCTATCGTCCGAGTACCAGATCCAGATGTTGCCGCGGTTCTTCACTACGCCGGCATCCGCCGTCGGCTCCACTCGAATGGTCTGGAAGGTGCCTGCGGGAGTCTTGATCTCTTCCCGTGCCTCCGGCTTGAAAGTCACTGCAATCACCCGCATCGCATCGGCGATCGGCAGCGTAAAGCTCTGTCCCACCTCCAGCGGCTGGGCGCCGGCGATGAAGATCGCCGACATCAAATCGCTAACGCACGATGGAATCGGCGACTCCAGATGACGGCTCGTACTCTTCACCAGGTTCTTCTCGTCCAACACCTGCTTGTGCGCGCCGTACTGGAACTGCAACGTGCTCACGATCTGTCGCCGGCCTTCCTGAAGTTGCTTGGCAAAGGTCTGTGAGCAGCCGGTGCGCCGGTCGAAGGACGACTGGAAGCGATCCACCACCTTGAACAGCAGACTTACCGCTCCGATCGAATCGCCATTCGCCTGCACTCGCTGCGTCGTTCCGTCGCTCTCCAGATGGAAGGTCGCCGTCCCTGCCGGAAAAACGCGCCAATCCACCCCGTAGGAGAGCACCTGATGCTGCGGCAGATACTGCTGCTGCGGCGCGGGAAGCGATGGCATCGGTTGAGATCCGGCGGCGGTAGTCAGCAGCAGGCCGCAAAAAAACAAAGGCAGTCGTCTCAAATACATCCCTCGCGCATCACGTCTTTTTCTCAACCGCGGAAGTACCTTCCCTTGCACGGTGAGCCGGCCAACAGCGGTTCTTGTGGCAGGTGCAACAGATCACTTCGGTGATAACTCGTTATCTCAGCGGCAGGAACAATGCACTATGCCAGACGAACAGTTTCAGCAATAACACCGCATAGATAGTAAGTGTGCCTAAGGCTGCATTGTACTCGCGGTGCTTGCGGTAGAGCGCGCCGGAAAAACCTCCACCAGTTACCGAGGAAGCCGGCGTGAGGCGCGGAAGCAGTCGAGGCACGCGGCTGCAGTACGCCTCATAGTCGCTGAACTGTCCACGCAGAAACTCCTCCTCCGAGCGGATGGTCGGAAGGTAGATCAGTGCGAATAATACCGCCAGGGCCAGCGCGATCCACCAGCTATGCGCGGCCACGGCAAATCCAAACGCAATCAGCATGGAACCCAGATACAGCGGATTGCGCGTGTACGCATACGGCCCGGTCGTCGTTAGCTCGGTATTCTTCGTCACGTAGCCGGAGGCATACGCGCGCAATGCGACCCCAGGTACAGTTCCCAGCAGACTCCACAACAGCGAATGCAGCGAAGGATGCGCCGTCAGCAGAAAGAACAGCGCGAAGACAAACCCCATCGGTACTCGAATGCGGCGCGCAATGCGCGTCCATCCCATGCTCAAGCCTGCACCGCCGGACGTCCTGCCGAACCCAATAGCTCTTCGACCGCGCCCATGACTTCCTCCGGCTCAATCGTCAGCAGGCCCGCCTCCGGCGCGCTGCGCCGCGCATGATCGCGCCGGCTCTCCGGATGCCGCAGCACGCGAAACGGCACGCCCCACGGCCCATTGCGCGCGGGATCCGTCGGCCCATAGATTCCCACCACCGGCTTGCCCAGTGCGCACGCCAGATGCGCCGGTCCTGTATCGCCCCCGACTACCAATACACATCGTCTCGTCATCGCAATCAATTCTGCCATGTCCGTCGTGATCTCCCGTGCAGCGCCGCCGCTGCTCCGCACCACATCGGCAGCCAGCGTCTCCTCGGCCGGGGCGCGGTTCACCACAACGGTATAGCCCTGCGCCTTTAGTGCTGCCGCCAACGCTCCATAACGCTCCGCCGGCCAGCGCTTCGCGCCCCAGCCCGCACCTGGATGCAACAGAACCACTGCCTGCGCCTCCGGCAGCATAGCGGTCACACGCGCCTCTGCCGCGCAATCCACCGGTAAGGGCGGCAGTATCGGCGTAAGTGTCAGATCCGTCGCGCCCGACACCACCTCTGCCGCCTGTTCAATCACATGCACGCGCGTGGTCGGCACGCGGCGCTGAAAGAACCATCGCGCCGGCCCCTCGCGCGGGTCTGCCTCACCCACTAGTCTGGCTCCGGATGCTCGTCCAATCAGTGCGGAGCGCACCGCCCCCTGCAGATCGATCGCCAGGTCATACCGCTGCGCATGCAACTCGCCCCGCAACCCGCGCAGAGCACGCCATGTAGAAGACGCGAACGGTTGCCTGCGCCCAGCCCCGCGCATTGGCCGTATGCACCACGTCCACCAGCGGCATCGCCGGGGTATGCAGAGTGGCTCCATCGGCCATGAGCAACGGCGCCCAGCGCGGCTCAATCACCCATCCCACATGGCACTCCGGCAATCGCGCGCGCAGCGCTGCCACCGCGGGCAGAGCGTGCAGCACATCCCCCATCGCGCCCAGCCGCAGCACCAGCACACGCAGCCGCTCTCGTTCCGGATTATCTTGAAGCCGCAATTGCTGATTCTCTCACGCGTCTCTCTGCAGCAGACGCTCTTCAAGCGCCGCAAGCGCGGCCGCCGGCTCCTGCAGCCGCACCGTCAAGGCAGGCGCGAACAGCGGCGCAACTTTGCCCAAACGCGCGCGCTGATGTTGCGTCAGCCGCACCGCATCCTTCTCCGTAGTGACGAAACACGCAGCGCGATGTTTCGCGGCCAGCTCGCATAGCATCGTCACATCCCCATCTGTGAATTCATGATGATCCCGCCATGCCTTTGAAGCCGCAATCGCCACACCCCGCGCCCGCAGCCCGTCAACGAATTCCTGTGGACGCGCGATCGCGCTGAACACGACCGCTGCTCCCGGCAGCGCCGGTATTTCAAGCTCACGCCGGATCGTCCAAACCCGCGCATCCATCCTCATCCAGCGCCGTGCTTTCTTTATCAGATCCATATCCTCGTCGCGCAGCACGACAAAGTCCGCGCGCTCCAGCGCCGCCAGCGGCTCCCGCAGCCGTCCCGCGGGCAACAGCGTCGTTCGAAAGTCCGACCGGTGCAGCAGCACGATCTCCGCATCGCGAGCCAGTGCGCGATGCTGCATCCCGTCATCCAGTAAATGGACGCGCCGCGCGCCGCGCGTGTCTACAATCGTCGTCTCCGCCATCCGTCCTGCCGCTGAGCGCTGTCGCCCCACAAAAACCGGTACGCCCGAGCGCTGGGCAATCAGCCACGGCTCGTCACCGTAACGCGTTGCCGCATCCTCCACGCCCTCCGCACCAACCCGCTCTACCGCGTCTGAGATCCGGCCATACCCACGCGAAAGTACATCGACCAGCCATCCTCGTTCCGCGAGCGCCAGCGCCAGCGCGATCACGAACGGAGTCTTCCCGGCTCCGCCCACCGATAGATTACCGACGCTGACCACCGGCCAGTGCAGCCGCTGCACGCGCCGCCATCCCCGAGCATAGGCAGCCGCATCCAGCGCCTGCGCTGTCCCGTAGAGCGGAACCAGCGGCAGCAGCGGCCATACCATTCGCTTCACGCGTCACCTTCCGCAAGCAGATGCACGATCGCATCCACGGCGCGCTGCGTCGCCCCGGCCCGCTCCTCAAATGCCGTCTTGCCGCGTGCCCCCATCGCAGCCGCCATCGTGCTGTCACTCAGCAACGACGCAATCGTCGCACTCACGTCCGATCGCTCGATCACGCGCAACGCATCCGCGCCACGCAGCAGTTCCACCGCATCGCGAAAGTTTTCGTAGTGTGGTCCCATCACCACCGGAACCGCCCATTGCGCTGGCTCCAGCGGATTGTGTCCACCCGCCGGCACCAGGCTCCCACCCACAAACGCCAGCGTCGCCAGGCCATATACGCTGCTCAGTTCGCCAATTGAATCCAGCAGGAACACACTGCCCGGAGCAACCGCACGACCATCCCACGAGGAACGCTGCACCAGCAGCACCTTCCCTTCGCGCGCCAGCACTGCAACGCGCGCGAACCGCTCCGGGTGGCGTGGCGCCAGCACCAGTACCGCGTTCGGCGTGCGCGCGCAAATCTCCGGCCACGCCTCCAGCAACAGGCGCTCCTCATCTTCCAGCGTCGATCCGGCCACCAGCACCTTCGCCCCGTTCGGCAACTGCGCTCGCAACGGAGCCACCACCGCGGCCGATCGCGGCGGCCGCGCATCGAACTTCAGATTGCCCCCTACCCGCACCCGGCCCTCCGGCACACCGATCGCCACAAACCTCCGCGCATCCTCGGTGCTCTGCGCCAGCACCAGCGTCAGCATTTCCAGAAACGGTCGCCACCATCTCCGCAGCCGCTCATATCTGGGCAGAGAGCGGTCGGAGACCCGCGCATTCACCACCACCACCGGCACCCGCTGGCCCGCGCACTCCGCCAGCACATTCGGCCACAGCTCACTCTCCGCCAGCACCAGCACGCGCGGCCGCAGCGCGTGAAACGCCCCACGCACCACCCACGGCAGATCGATCGGGAAATAAAAACATCGTCCCGCGCCAAAGCGTTCCCGCGCCAGTTGCTGACCGGTTCGGGTTGTCGTCGAAATCGCCACCGAGCCCCGGCCCAGCCGCGCATCCAGCTCCTGCACCAGGCGGCTTACGGCCACCACCTCGCCCACGGAAACCGCATGCACCCACACCTGCTGCTTGCCGGCAAGCGAGCGCGCCACACGCTCCGCACCGGCGCCGAGCCGTTCGCGCAGCCCATCGCGCCACCGCGGGCGCAGCAGCCACACCGGCGCGCTCACCACCAGCATCAGCAACAACCCGGCGTTATAGACGAAGAGAATCACGATCCTGCCGCAGACTAACTGTTATGTGTCGTTCGCGCCATCTGCACCGTGAGAAGTCAATGTCACGTCCAGCTAGTATGAAGGCAGGTACAACACAATGCTTCGATCCCTCTTCCTGCTTCTGCTGCTTGGTGCGGGAACGGCTTCGTTCGCCCGCGCGACGGAGCTGAAGATCTCCTCCGCGGCTCTCCAACGCACGCTCGTCATGCAGCTCTTTGCCGCCGACAACGGGCGCCACTACCTGCGAGGGAATGCCTCCTCCGCCTGCTACGCCTATGCCGAGTCGCCGGCAGTCACCTTCGCCGGTGAGCGGATTCAGGTGCACCTCGACATTCGCGCCCGACTGGGAACGTCTCTCCACGGGAGATGCATAGGGGTGAGCTTGACGCGAGCGGTGGACGTCTCCATGCTGCCGGATGCCGATGGGGAAATCATCGGTTTTCACGATGTCCGGATTGAGAAGTTGAGCGGTTCCCGCGAGCTCGATCTGCTGTTGATGCCCTTTCTCAGTCACATCGTTCCCTCCAAAATGCAGGTCAACGCTGCCGATCAGATACGCCGGCTGCTGGTCAATTCGTCAGATCGCATCGGCTATGACGTGTCGCTCGACAACCTTCAACTGCGCTCCATGCAGGTCACCGAAGATCTCCTCGTGGTCGACGTAGACGGTGGCGTCACCGTTCGCTAGCTGATGCCAGGGAAAGGTGGTCTAATTCCCGCATGCGCCTCCTGCGTCATCTGGCGGCTTGCACCGCCGCGCTATTTGTCGTTTCAGGGCTCGCCTTCGCGGCCCTAGCGCAGCACCCGGCACCACCCGCCGGAACCGCCGATCAATACCCCGCCTTCGAGCGCCATGCTGATGATCATCTCGCCATAGCTGTCGACCCTTATGACACGCCCAAGAAGGCCTCCATCTTCCGCGTCGACTACCTCTCGGCCAACATCATCCCCATCCGCATCATCATCACCAACGAAGGCGACACCGCAATCTCGCTCGACAATGCGCGCATCGACTTCATCACCACTGCTGGTGACAAAGTCCCCGCCGCCGAGCCGCGCGATGCCGAACGCGCCCTCGACCGCCCTGCCGATCCGCGCAACAAAATCCCCATCGGCCCAATAAAAATCGGCGGCAAAGGCAAGAATCTGGACAAAAAGATCGAGCAAGACTTCTCTGAATTCCAATACGGCGCCATTGCCGTGGAGCCGCACACCACCCGCGCCGGCTTTCTCTTCTACGACCTTCAGAACCTCGAAAACCCGCTCGCCGATGCGCACCTGGAGTTCCGCCGCGTCCAGTCCTCTGACGGACGCGAACTCTTTGCCTTCGAGATCCCGTTCAACAAATATCTCGCCGGTAAGAGCAGCCCCTAGCCTGTAGACAATCTGATTTGGCGTGGCCGCCGGGACGAGCTGAAATGAATGGCAATCCCGCACCGGCGTAAAGTCAGACGCCCTTCTTCTGCGGCTCCCAGATGAATTTGTGGATCTGCAGGCTCAGCCGCGCGGGCACGCCATCGGCCAGCATCCACTCCACCAGCAGCCGCGGATCCAGCGCGCAGTTGCTCGTCGACCGTTCCAGACTCGGCGCTTTCTTGAATGCTGGAGAAAACAGCACCCCGCCGGCGCGCTCCGCCAGTCGGTGCTCCAAGGTAAAGTCTCGCGCGAATTCGTAATCGTTGCGATCGCTGATGACAAACTTTACCTCATCGCGCCGGGTGAACGTCTCCAGGTTCTCCATTCGAAACGTGCCGCCCTCGCCGGATCCGGGACACTTCACGTCGACGATCTTGTGCACATCCTTCGGCACACTTCCCAGCGGGCGCTCACCGCTGGTCTCGATCATCAGTGTGTACTCCTGCGCCAGCAGCCGTTCCATCAGCGGAATCAGCTCTCGCTCCTGCAGCATCGGCTCGCCGCCCGTGAATTCTACGAGCCGCACTGGAGCCAGCGCCGCCACCGAGGCCTCCACCTCATCCGGCGACTGCTTATATCCGCCCTTGAAGGTGTACTCGGAGTCGCACCACGAGCAGCGCAGGTTGCACCCCGCCAGCCGCACAAAGATGCACGGCAACCCGGCGAAGCTCGATTCGCCCTGCACTGATTTATAGATCTCGATGAGATACATGGCTACTCGTAATACGTAGCCGTAGTGGTGTCGGTCTCGTAGATGGTGCAGTCTTTCACCTGCACGCGGCCGTTGGTCATCTCACTCAGCTGCTGGTTGGTCTCGTCGAAGAAATACTTGGACAGATTCTCCGCCGAAGGATTGATCACCGTAAACGGTTCCAGATCATTGAGCATCTGGTGGTCCAGCCGGTCGATCACCGGACGCATCACCTGTTTCAACTGCTTGAAGTCCAGCAGCAATCCTGCCGCATCCAGTTCTTTGCCGCGCAGCGTCACTCGCACTTTGTAGTTGTGTCCGTGCGGGTTCTCGCACTTGCCGCGATAGTTGCGCAGATAGTGTCCGGAAGAAAACCCGGCCTCTACCGTTACCTCATACATACGATCTCTTCCTTTGCCAGAAAGGGCAGTTCTGCCCATCATTCATTCTACCGGTTTGCGTGAAGACGAGTGCCCGGCAGCAGAGTCCATCCTGAGCGACAACGGAGCGAACGCGACATGTCGCGCCGAAGGCGCATTTGCCGCACGGCTAGTGCCCGCGGCGGCCTTCGCGGCGCTCCCGCTCCTCATTCCGCCGCTCTACCTGCTCGAACATCGCCAGCATCACGCCCCCAAATGCCGACACCACCGCACCCAGAAACAGAAACAGCCCGGTGGTCTTCCAAAGCGACCCGTTGCCGGGCAGGTTCGGCTGTGTCGCGCTCACCGACCCCAGCATGGCGCACGAGATCAGCGAAAACAGCAGCAGGGTTGCAGCCAGGATGTATAGGTTCCGCGACATCTTTAGACAATGCTACTAGGGCAATTTGACCTCGGGGGGAGAGACCACAAAGCGAACCCTAACAAAACGCCGTGAGCGTCGGGGGTCTCGGGGGGCTAATCCGCGTCATTGCTTCGGACGGCCCGTTCGCTCCGACTCAAAGAATGCCTCCACCTCGGCAATATCCTTCGTCAGCCGGTAAGGCGGCAGACTCTGCAGAAATACCTTCCCATACCGCTGCCGCTGCAGGCGTGGGTCCAGCAGCATCAGCACGCCGCGATCCTCCAGCGAGCGGATCAGCCGCCCGAAGCCCTGCTTCAGCGTAATCACCGCCTGTGGCACCTGGTATTCGAAGAACGGGCTGCGCCCGTCGTCCTCAATGGCGCGCATCCGCGCCGCCACCACCGGATCGCTCGGCACCGCGAATGGCAGCCGGTCCACAATGACGCAGCTCAGCGACTCGCCCTGCACATCCACACCCTGCCAGAACGACGATGTGCCGAAGAGCACCGCATTCGGTGTCGCACGAAACTCCTCCAGCAGCGCCTTCTTCGGCGCCGTGCCTTGCAGCAGCAGCGGAAACTCCAGCTCCATCATCAGCCGCTCGTAGAGGTCGCGCATCTGCGCGTAGCTCGTGAACAGGCAGAACGCCCGCCCGCGCGTGATCTCGAGCACCCTTCGAATCTGCTTCGCCGCCTCCGCGGCAAATCCCGGTTCGCGCGGATCGGGCATATCCGGCGGCAGATACAGCAACGCCTGCTCCGGGTAGCGGAAGTGCGACGGCACCATCAGCTCCTTCGCCTCCACCATTCCCAGCCGTTTGCGCATATGCCCAAAGCCGCCCGCCACCGTCAGGGTCGCCGACGTCAGCACCACCGACGAATAATTCTCGAACAGCAGCTGCTGCATCAGTCCGGAGACATCGATCGGCGTCGCCTGCAGATAGGTATTCCGCACGCCACCGCGCAGCGGCCCGCTCATGCGCCGCTCCAGCCAGAAGACCGTGTTTTTCGATTCCGCTTCCATCAGGAACTTCAAATGCTCGCGAATGTCCGCCACACGTTTGCGCAACCCCGGCGTTTCGTCCACGCCGCGCACCTGCTCCAGCTCGCCCTCCAGCCGATGCAGACCGTTCATCAATCCTAGGTAGATATCCCCGAAGCTCTCCAGAAATTCCTCGCGCTGCGAAAACACTGCGCGTCCTTCGAAATCCTGCGGCAGCGCTCCAAAGAACATCCGCGCCCGCTCACGCACCGTCTGCCCCGCGCTCAATACACTGGTCGCAATCGTGATTTTGGTCCGCAGCATCGTCTCCAGATCGCGCACCAGCTCTTCGAAGCGGATGTTGCTCAGGCTCACGCCGAAATAATTCGACGCCACATCCTCGAGCTCGTGCGCTTCGTCGAAGATCACCACCGCCGCCTCCGGCAGAATGCCCGCATCGGGCGCCGTCCGCGCCTGCAGCTTGATGCCGAGATCCGCAAAGAACAGATGGTGGTTCACGATCACGATGTCGCTCTCGAGCGCCTTCCGCCGCATCTCGGTGATGAAGCAGCGCTCCCAGTCAGGGCAGCTTTGCCCCAAACAGTGCTCTGTCCGAGCATCGAGCTTCTGCCACAGCGCGCTCGACTCCGGCAGCCCCTCGATCTCAATGCGGTCGCCCGTCTCCGTCGTCTTCTCCCATTCCGCGATCTTGTGGAACTGGTCGATCTCCTCGAGGCCACTCAGAATCGGCTGATCGCGCAGCGCATAGAGCTTGTGCCGGCACAGATAGTTCGCACGCCCCTTCATGTAGCACACGCGCAAGGGGCCGAGCAGCGACTCCAGAAATGGCACATCCTTGAAGAAGAGCTGCTCCTGCAGATTCTTCGTGCCGGTCGAGATGATCACCCTCTGGCCGGTGCGCAGTGCCGGCAGCAGATAGGCCAGCGTCTTGCCTGTGCCCGTTCCCGCCTCCACGATCAGGTGATGATGCTCGGTGAGCGCCCGCTCCACCGCCTGCGCCATCTCCAGTTGGCCGCGGCGAAACTCATATGGCAGGCTGGAGCGCGCAAGCACCCCCCCGGGCGCGAAGAAGTCGTACACCTTGGGCAGACTGGGAACGAATTGGCTGGTGGGAGACACTGCGGAATGGGCCTGGGGTCCTGTTCATGACCGCTCTCCCTATAATAGACAGGCGCCACGCGCGAGAAAGAAGCCGTCTCCTTGCCCTCCAAAAAGTCCCAGAAACAGCAGGCCACACGCGAACGCTCTGCGCACAATAAAAGCCGTCGCGACTCCAACGAGGCGCGCCTGAAGGCGAAGCGCCAGCGCGCCTCCGAACTAGGCTCGCGCTCCCGCAAGGCCGTCGACGCCGAGACCAAGGCGAAGCAGGCCAAAAAGGCCGCGCTCACACCCAATCAGCGCCAGAAGGCGCGGGCCGCGGCACGCCGCATCGAGCCCTCCGCGGCTGACCTCGACGCCGCCACGAACCGCGCGCAGCTCAATTTGGAGCAGCGAATCGACCAGCACCTCGAGTCCAGCCCCTCGCGCGCTATCTTCGCCAATCAATCGCGCGTTACAGCAATACGTACGGGTACCAAGGGTAGGCCAACAACAAGGCCACGTATTGCTAGGGACGTGCTCTGCCGTGGTGTGCCGCGATCAAGTGCAACGCCAAGTCTCGCTGTATCTGGTCGGCGGGAAGCCGATCGGGTGCTATTTGGGCCAGTTGTAATGAGAGCATTTCATGGCGAAAACCATCGGGCAGGGCGCGTACGCTGTTGGGCGAAACGGCGCTGACGCAATGTGGTGGGCATCCTGGCTGACTTGGCCCACAACCGTGGCTGTGCCCAGGCATCGTCACGATCACCACCAATGACCAGCGCTCTGAAAACGCTCGTCCGCTTTTCCCCAATCGTGCAGTTCGGCCGCCCGCTGGAAGCACTTCGGCCAGATCATGCACCGGCAGCAACCCGATCATCAGGTTGAGTTGTCGGCACACGTCGTCCAAATGCGCATCCAAAGGCACCGGATTTTCCCGGCCAATTCTCGATGTTTCGTCTTCGCCGTCATCCATCGCCGGTAGAGCAATACCCCTTGCATTGGGAACTTGCCTACGGCTACGGAGGACGATCCCTACTCCACCGGGATAGCGATCTTGTTCAAGTCCGTATCTCGGATCAGCGAGCAAGCGCAAAGTTCTGGCGTCGTCGGAGCGTTGTCCACTAATCGCGTCTGCGGTGCGACGCAAAAGATTGCGAAGATCGCGGAGACGGAAATCCAAATCTGGATTACTGCCCCATTTTTTGAGTTCCCTGACTTCGTCAGTCATCGGCCAGCTTCCGAGGCGGGCGGGCGTCAACCTAAGAATCGCCCGGCCACGCGACTGGCGATAGGCCGTTTCGGCAATGTCTTTGGGAGTGCCCTCTGGAATGTGCCCGAAGATAATTGCGGCATCCCAGGCAACAGGGGTGGCCGGCAACACGATCGTATCACCAGGCCGCAAATCGCCCGCTCTGCGGATCAGTAGGCTGTGGTCGGTGCCGGCCAGGCGACCCCGACGCGTTGCGGCTGCCCGTCTTCATCGACTGCGTCTGGCACGGGTGCGTCGAGAAGGTCGGAGCGTAGTTCGTCATTTGCGTCCGTCCCCGACAGCCAGGCGCGCACCAAGCCAATCGGCACGGGCATGCACTCGGGTGAAGTCGGCGGGCAAAGACTGACGATCGATACCCAATCTTGGTTTGAATCGGATAGATCGTCACGCCAGCATACGTTGACATCCGGCTCGCCGCGTTGGGGACCGTGCAGAAATAGGACTACATCCGGATCGGGCGTCGGTCGAGGGCTTGTCTGGACCCAAGCGTTGACATACGCGGGGAACATTACGGGCGCAGTCGGCGCGAGG
Source organism: uncultured Acidobacteriaceae bacterium (assembly GCA_963815025.1). Taxonomy (GTDB): domain Bacteria; phylum Acidobacteriota; class Terriglobia; order Terriglobales; family Acidobacteriaceae; genus KBS-83. The sequence continues at coordinate 2,909,445 of CAWFFD010000004.1, forward strand.
CGCCAGGAAAGGCATCGCATCCGTCGAAGCCAACAACGCGCTGATGGCGTTGACGCCAAAATCAACCATGTCGCTGACCGCAACCAATAGCAGCCAGTTCCATGTTCGCGAGAGCGCATTGCCGTAGATCGGATCGACCAGCTCGTGTTTTTCATCAAGGATGTCAAGCTGGTCGCTGCTTCGGACCTGGTCGGCGCGAATGACGACGGACCCGCTTGCAACAATGCCCCTTCCCTCGCGGTTGAGTCGGCCGAATCGTTGGCGCAGGGCGTCAATACTCGCGCACTCGCACACCATCGCGTCAAAATCGAAATCCGCCCCAACTTCCAGGCACTGAGTAGCAACGACGAACATCGGTCGCGGTTGATCGCCCGCCTCGCGGGTCTTACCGACGCGCGACTGAATCGCCTGTGTCAATTCGTCCCGGTCGAGCGGACGCATCCGACCGATCGCAAGGTGGAGATCGGCTTTGGAATTCCGCTGTTTTCGAAGCAATTCGGCCAGCCGCGAGTAAACTTTTCGGGCAGTGGCCACGCGGTTGACCACGATAGCAATCGTCTGTCGTCGATCCGTCTGAAGCTCGATCGCGCTGATGGCAAGCGTTTCAGCCAATTCGTCAATCGCCTTTTTCCCCTTTGCCCTTTCCGCGACCTTCAACTCAATCGACTTGGGAGAATCGTGGCGAGCCATCAATACTGGATGGCGACGATCGTCGTCGTTGAGGTGAAAGGTATCGCTGGCGTCGTTGCCAAGCGTTGCGCTCGATTTGCGCAACTTTGAACGGCGTGCGAACGGGTTCCAGTGCCCAACTTTCACTTCGATAGCGATTAACGGCTTCAAGCGTTTGGACAAATGGCTGGCTGATGTGGGCCTCGTCGAGCAGGATCGTGCTGTCGTTAGCGATAAGCGCCGCGTGCATGGGTGCAGCCTCTGCCGATACACCATAGCCGCGGAAAAGCAAACGCGAACCAAGTTGGTCGATGGTGCTCGTGACGATCGTCGGCTGCGTAGCCGAGCGCACCCAGCGATTATCGCGAACGATCCCGCCACGCATGATCGCCACGTCCAGGGGTGGAGTGTCCGTGCTGCCGGAAGTCCGTCGAAGCGAATCCGCGACTCGGCGCAAGATCGATTCGGGAGCATCGTGGTTGGCGGCTTGAGCAAGTTTTTCGGCGATGACGACGGCACGGGAATTTGCTTCATCGACAATAACTCGGCGGTTTACTACGAAGAACGTGCGGCGTCCAATGGTTCGTTTGAGTGGTCGTAGCCGCGACTGAACGGCTAAAGCGAATACCGCGACATCGAGGCAGGCCGTTTTGCCGCTTGCCGTCGGCAAATCGATGAATCTGGGCCACTCGGCCTCGCACACTTGCTCCGCCAGCCGCGTTTGCCAGGGGAACGGTTCGCGCCCCCACAGTGCTTGAAAGAAAGCACCGAAATCGCGTGGCTGTAATTCGCTCATTGCGACCTTCCGTCCCAGGGTCGGCAGAAGCCGTAACCACGGTATCGACCCGCTCCGAGCAGAAGCGGACCTGCGATTGGTTCTTCAAACTTGAGCCAGGCGTGTGTCTGCTGCCGCTTCGGTCGCCCCTGTTTGACGGGCATCAATGGAAAGCCGCTGCTATTTCCAGCTACTGCACGTGGCGCACCTCGAAACCAACTCGTCTTGTCGATGTCTGACGGCGACCGGCCGGGGCAACCCGAGACGCTGGCAGCTTTCCGCTACGATCTCGGCCACCTCTATTGACCACTTCTCCCGGTCCTTGACTCGCTCGGCCTTGGGTTGACGGTCGAGCACGATGGGCGTAATGGTGGCCCAGGTATCGCTGGGCTTTGTCCAGGTGAGGTCCTGAAGTGAAATCGGTGGCGATAGCCGAGTTTCGCGTGCGAGAGACCAAGCCCCAAGCGAACCGAGTTTTAAGCTGATCGGCTTCGAACGGCCGTCTTCGGCGTAGAGCAGACCTCGCAGAGCGCGGCCGCGCTCACGAGGCTCGATTCCCTTTGGGAATATCAGCGCAACACCTAACAGGTGACCATCAGCATGCGGGTGGTCTACAAACGCTAGCGGCACCAGCGCCAAATGCGATTGCGACGACGGCGAACCATCGGCAGTGTGGCCGCTCAGCCATTCAGGCGTCGGATCGCAAGTGGAAAGGATCGTGTCGCGCAAGGCTGTGAGGAAGCGCCATACGGATTCCAGGCCGATCGTCGGACCATCTTCAATTGTGAGCACCATTATTTGAGAATCGAATGCCCCGGACGCCTGCACGGAGCGGTCGATCGAGGTGGGGACGCGGTCGTACGTCTGCCATTGGCTGATTGTAGGCGAAAACCTGGTCGGCTCGCTTTCGCCGAATTGTTTCGCCAGTTCCTTTTTGAATTGGTCCTTTTCTTTTCCTTTCGCAGTCACGATACGATTCTGCAATTCGGCATGAGCCTCGATCGCATCGCGGTTGTAAACCGTGCCGAGGTAATCGAGCGTCCCGGTGCCGATCGCGCGCATCCGAAATTGACCGAATTCCGATGGTTCTAAAGTGCCGGCCGGCGGATCATCTTCAACCCACATCGTCACCAGCGATGACGAATGGCCGATTCGCGTCACTTTGTCGCACAGCAGGTCAAGGGCTGCACGCTGTGCCGGATCAGGTTCTGCGTCGCGCCAGATTAAAAAGACATTTTCATTCAGCGGCCTGGCCCGCGGAAAGGTGCGCGGTTGCTTCTGTCGGTACGCTGGCAACAAGTTCATCGCGTCCCCAATGGCGGCCGGCTTAAGGGTTGCCGGATTTTTCGGCATGCCCATGTCATTCGGCGGCACAAAATGCGTGACCGTCGTACGTGGTTCGGCATCGGTGACGTTCATCGCGGGAGCACCTTGTTTCTCCAGCCACCCAAGTGCTGTGGCGTCGTCGGCGTCGTCGCCGGTCTCGAAAAGTGCGGCGGCCAGCGCCATGAAAACGCGTGCCGGGTGGGGCGGCCACTCGGGTCGTTCGCGATCAGATACATCCGTTGCCACGGCATAGCCGGTCAGATACTGAATCCCCAGTGCGAGCATCATTCACCGCCTTCCGTGTCGCCGCTTTGAGTTGCCGTCAACTCCTGGCTCTTCTTCACTAGGGCTACCAGTTGCGGTGACGGCGTGAGCGGCAGCGGCTCGGTGGCGCGACTCCAGCCCAAGCTTCTCCGCGGCGGCGACGGCGTCGTTTAGCAAAGCAATCGCGTTGGCGGAATCGAGCGTGGCACGCTTAGCATCGGTGCCAGGCCGATCGAGAATCTCCCAAGCCATCGGCCTTGTCGGCCAAAGCAGACAGCGCGAGCGCAAGTCGAATCCTCGCTCGGCCGCCAAGGTCGCGGCGCACAAGCCAAGCGCTGCCAATACCGTGCGGCCGGCGAAGTTCACCAGCCTTTGCCTTTCCTGGTCAGCTCTAGCTGACACGATTGGAAATTGCAGCCGACGTAACGCGGGCAGCGAAAGCACCGTCGTCTGTTCGGCCGAAGCAATGGTAACGCCACCTGGGGCGATGGAGCCTTGCTTCGCCTCCGCCTCCAATGAACGAAAGCGATTCATTGCACGAAGCGTTTCATCGCCCGTTTGTACTCGGTACTCAAGCTCAACAGAAGCCGGTCGCAAGGGATCACGACCCTCTGCGCCCTTACTATACCGGGTGAAGGCGGGGACAATGTTTCCGTGATTGATGGCCGATGGCTTGCCTTGAGTTTCTCTGTTTCGACCATATTTTTTGCCGGTGTTTTCCAAGGTCCAATTTCCGTCTGCATCCTCATATATCCCGATCCCTGATCGAATCTGGAGAGGATCGATTCGGCTGCTGGTCTTCACGCCGTACACCGCATCAATGCCAACGATCTCGCCGACCATAGCCCGTTGAAATTTCGCTCCTGCTCCTCCCTTCGGTCCGGTTGAGTCCCACATCCCGAAAATCAAGGCAGTAGGACAAAGTTCATAGAGCGGTGTTGCATTGGCGAGGCTCACCTCGTCGATTCGCTTGCCCAGCTCAGATCGGCGAAAGGGTACGCCATCGAGCAGGCTGTCCCTTAAGATCGCGTCGGCGATGCGGTGCGGGGCCTGAAGGCTGGTCACCCTGCCGATTTCCGTTAATAGGCCATTGCCCGAAAAGTCGACGTTGATAACCGGAATCGAGACACGCCCCTCGTCTAGCGCTTGCTGTAACGCCTCCTCCATCCGATTCGCCTGCGATTGGACAGAGTCAAGCAGCACGCATTCGATTGGCTCCTCGCGGCCGGGAACGCGGCGTTTTTCTGTTGCGTACACCGCGCCGGCATAGGTTGGCGGGAACACCTTGTCGCCCACGCCCCCGGCGGGTTGCAGTTGCGTTCGGCATCGCAGTGCGGCCGTGCGGCCCGGCCACTGCCTGCTGCAAGTCCTGAAGAGATAACGTACTGTCAGCTTGTCCGTTCATTGCGTGCTCCCTTGTTGGTTACCAACCGCTTTGCAGACGATCCTCTGGTATTCCCGGCCTGAGCCCGTGGCATGTTCATGCGGGGACCCGTGACGGTAGCACTTGCCATTTCAAATTACAAAGAAAGTCGTCCTGCTTCCTGGCGTATTCTTGCCGGATTGAAGACCTGTTAGGGTAAAGCCCCGATTTTGCCGTCAGGCCCGCGTGCGGCGCTTGAGAGATAACGACGTTCGAGAATCCGGCCCCCAATGGCTGCCGAGAACTGGAGGCCTCGGTCCATCAACAATCCACGGCTGAAATGGCCGAGGTGGTCGCAACATGGTGCTGCGTGATGCCGGCGAACTTGATCCGAAGTGTGGACGATCTAGTCCGCCCACTAGCCAGCGACTGGCTGCGTCGAAGCGAATCAAGATGCTGGGTGAGCGTAAATCTCGTTGGCGCCGGCTGGCAGCATGATCGGGGACGTGACTGACCCGAGGAAAATGCGAACGGAACTCAGTCGTTGGCGTATTTCGGAATGCTTAAAAAACGCCAAAATAGTTACGCTTTTGCTGTGGACCGCCCGAATAGGCGCATACAATTACGCTAACAGTGAAAAGCGTAACTATTGCTGCATTTCGAGGGTCGATAACGTGACGCCCGCCAACAAAGGCCAAAAGCTCCCGCCCGAACCGCTGGCAACCGAGGAAATGGCCCGGTTGATTAAGGCCAGCAGCAACCGGGCGCAACCGGCATCCGCAACCGGGCCTTGATCGTCCTGCTTTGGCGTGGGCAGCTTCGGATCAGCGAGGCCCTAGCACTTAAGCCAAAAGACCTGGACGCAAAGGCGGGCACGGTGCGAGTTCTGCACGGCAAAGGGGATAAATGCCGCGTGGTCGGCCTGGACCCGCAAGCATGGGCCGTTTTGCAGCGATGGCTCGACAAGCGGAAACAGCTCGGGCTGACCGGCCGGCATCCCGTAATCTGCACGCTGACCGGCGAGCCGATCAAGACGCCTTACGTCCGTGGCCTCATGCCGCGACTGGCTAAGCGGGCGGGCATCGAAAAGCGGGTGCATGCCCACGGGCTGCGGCATACCGGGGCTTTCGAGTTAGCCAACGAAGGCCACCCAATGCACGTTATCCAGCAGCAACTAGGCCATTCGAGCTTGGCGACCACCGAGCGCGCACATCCGCCACCTGAACCCGCAGGCGGTCATCAAGACCATGCAGCAGCGACAGTGGGCCTTGTAGCCCTCCTGGCTGCGCGGCGTGCCACGCGCCTCCTCGGCCGTAGCCACTCGCCTGATCGCCGGCTTGAATTAAAAACGAGTCTTTGCGCTAGCGCAGCACCGCGCTTCGGTCAGGATTTAATGGGCTTTTTGTGGGCCGATCCGGCGAATACTGGGTCTTTACACTTTTGGCCGGCGACACATCGGTTGTCACCCCGTTGCCAGTCTACGCCAAAAAGCCGCCAGGGCGTTCTAGCGGGGGCCTGCGAAATAGGCGGACGAAGGCCGGCCCCAATCGGCTTTCGCGTGCGATCCTTGAACCGCCCCCTTCGAGCCAGCTAGAATCCAGTGCAATGGTGCCCAAGCCTGAGTGCCGCTGGGGTGCTGCACGAGAAGCAGCAGTGCCTTCTTGCAGGAGGGGCCGGGATGGGCGTCCTTCAATGCCCGCGCTGCGAGACAAGCATGAACGTCGGCAGCTCGGCCGCCGATTTCAACGTGAGTTGTCCGGGCTGCGGTATACAGCTCAAGGTTCCTGCAAAGCCACCCCAGGCACCGCAATTGCCGAGCCACCAAACATCGCTGATTGCCTGCCCGCATTGTGCTATGCAACTTGAGAATGACGGCAGTTTGACCGGACAAATGGTCAGGTGCCCTGGTTGCGGTCAGGATTTTCGTATCTTGCCGCCGCAGCCGCTCACAACGCACGCATCGACTGCCATCGCCTTTTCGCCCGCGTCAATAATTGATGCCGATCCGTGATCCAGGCACGGCCATCACGCGGGAAAGCCGCCGTCCTTACATACCCGACAAGAAGTCAGCGGGACTGCGGCGGTCCTGTCATTTCTCTACATTGGCCTTGGACAGATTTACAATGGTCAGATCGTCAAGGGCTTTATGCTGATGTTCCTCCCGCCGGTCATCGGTGGAATCGCCTTTGGCATTGGCATGGCCGGCATCATCGGCGCGGTATCGCAGCACGAGCCGCCAGAAAGACCACACTCGCGAATAAATGGACAACGATACTTTAACGACCAAATCCCGGCCCACGTACTCGAACGTCTACAACCGAGTCAGCGGGAGGCAATCGAGACCGAACTACGAAACTACGAGGCTGCGCCGTAAGTTTGACGCGGCTGCATTCTCAGGGCGGGAGACCGCTGCGGCCGCTGTATTTGCGGTCTACGTTCGGGCGGTTATTGCCGTAGTTGTGGCGTGGCTATTCGGAATCTACGACGCTTACAGCACCGCCGAAGAAATCAACGAACGGGAGCGTCGCAGGTACAGATGAGCGAAGTTCGAGGGCCTCACACGTTCCAATCGAAAAAAGAACGCGATTGCTGGATCGCCCGGCGGCCCGTCGAGCGGCCGGCAGCAATTCGCCGCGAAACGCGCGAATTAGAAAACTCCGCGGGCATTGGTCGTGGCAGGTGACATGGCAAGCGGAGCCGTTTCGGCTAGGGAATCGAAAAGTCCATGAGGCTAAGGGATCAGCATGTCTCGTTATACCGCGTTTGTGCTTGTTCTGATTGTCGTGATGCCGCAAGGTGTCTCCGCTGACGACCTGAAGGTGAACAAGATCGATAGCAAGCCGGCCGCACCCGATGCCGTTGTGGTCGGGAGCGGGTCCGGCATCGTTGTCGGCCCCGGGCTGGTGCTCACCAATCGCCATGTAACCCAGGACGGCGACCGCCCCTACGCCGGCTTCCGTATTCGAATCGGCCCGGACTACAAAAAGACGTTCGACGCCCGCGCCATTTGGGTTTGCGAAAGCTACGACTTGGCGCTGCTGAAAACCGATTCGTCCTTAACGAGCGACATTAAGGTGCTCGACGGTTTGGCGCCGCTGGGCACGAAGGTGACCGCCTATGGTTTCCCGCTGGGCGACCAGTTCGGCATCGGCCTGACGGTCACGGGCGGACAAGTGACGCGGCATCCTGTGGCCGGCGGTGGCGACGAAGAAGATGCCGACATCCGGCGGTCGATGTGGCACGATGCGGTGACGGCTGGCGGCAGCAGCGGAGGTCCGCTCATCAGCGGCAACGGTGTCTTGGTCGGAGTGCATTTTGCCTCGCTCGTGGCGGCCAAGGGCCAAGCGTTGGCAGTTCCGGGTTCTGCCGTGGCGTCATTACTACGAAAGGTGGGCGCCGTAGGGCCGGACCGGATCGTCGGCCTTGGCGACTTTGAATCGACCACCGCAACCGGCAATCCCAAGGTAGCGGTCGTGTACGTGGAAATCCTCGGCAGCCGCAATCAAACGGCTGCGGCTGACACTTCGGTTGCTGGAAAGAGTGAATTGGCAAGATTCGGCCGTGAAGTCGTTGACCACATCAAGGAATTTCTCCCAGTCGCTTCAGACGAAGCGTTGGCAAGCATTGAGCGGGGCACATTCAGTCCAGCCTTCAAAAGATGCTCGCCCGCCGAGGTCCAGCCGATGACCGTTGCCCGAATTGCAGGGCGAATGACCGTGATTCAGATTCTCGCCGATGGCATGCTCGTGAAAATGGAGACCGCAAAATTCAAGATAATTTTCCCCAGCGGCGGCGGGGCCGAACTGCGAGCAAAGCTGGGCGACGACGTGATAACTCGCGTTCCAGAAGATGGCGTTTTCATCGTCGGCAGAGCGGTCGAGTACACGACCGTGCGCGGCGATACTAGCTTTTACATTCCCCTGCTCAACGTGACCGCTATCGCAGACCAAGACCAAATCACGCGCTCGTCCGTCAAGAACGGAGCATCAGATTAGACAGGAAGGAGGCCGAAACAAGGCGGGACGCTCAACTCGCGGCGCAGGCAGCCGCGAAGAAGCGTGCAGCCGAAGTGGAGGAAGCGATGAAGCACCTCCGCCACACGTTTTCCGATGCGACGGGCACTCACCACGTCGAAGCAGTGCCCATCAAGATCGAGCCCGACAACGTGCAGCTTGTCCGGCTCGATAATCAGGCGGAACTTCAAATTCCTCAAAGCAAGATCAGCGCGGCCGACATGAAATGGCTTGGCGATCATGCTTCGTCTATCCGGAAGCAAGGTCCGCTGCTGGGCGATTACTTCCGCGGAGAGCGGGAAAAGCATGAAGCGAACCTCCACCGCGATGCGACTGCCACCGCCGGCTCGGCGACAAGTCCGCTCCCGGCGGCTCCGGAAGATGACACTCGAACTCGACAATGCGACCGGAGACGCTCGACCTTGCCCTGCCCGGCGACGTGACCATTCGTTTGAAACTAATTCCCGCCGGCACGTTCACAATGGGAAACAACGGGAGCGACGGGGTTCGCTTCCGCACCAGGTCCGAATCACTCGCTCGTTTTACATCGGCATCACCGAGGTCACCCAGGGCCAGTGGGCGGCCTAATGGGCGATGATCCAAGTTACTTCGCGGGCGACCCGATGCGGCCCGTCGAGAACGTCTCTTGGAAGGATTGCCAAGAGTTTTGCTCGCGTCTCAATCAAGCGGCCCCGTGTGCGCGGGTCTTGCTTCCGCCTGCCGACCGAAGCGGAATGGGAGTATGCTTGTCGCGCGGGCACGACGACGGCATTTTGTTGTGGCGACAATCCGGAATCGCTGCCCGACTATGGCTGGTTCGAGCTGAATTCGAACAAAACAACGATCCGGTCGGCCGGCTCAACCCGAATGCCTGGGGCCTGTACGACATGCATGGGAATGTATTCGAGTTTTGCAGCGACTGGTGGGCCGCCGACTACTACAAGTTGTCCCCAACGGACAATCCGACTGGTCCTGCGGCGGGCGACAAACCAATTGTCCGGGGTGGTTCATGGTCGAGAAAGGAGGGCGACTGCGCTGCGGGGCGCGAAATTACGTCGGCTCAGAAGCGCTCTCCTCGGCAGCGTTCGGATTGCGTGTGGTCTGCGAACCGCCACGGCGCCGGCCGTTGCCGCCGACCAGGGGTCCGCCGCAGTCGGCAACTTGCCTGAGATCATTCCCTTCAACCCGGCGCTGGAGCGCAAAGCGGCCGAGTGGGTTCTCAGCGTCAGCGGTAAGGTGGAAGTCGCACACGAGGAGAGCAACCCCGTGACCATCGACAGCACCGACGAGCTGCCCATCGGGCCGCTACGAGTCTTCGGCGTCGATCTAAGGGGGATTCAAGACGGTGGACGACGCGGCTCTCGCCCATCTTGACGGCCTATGCCATTTGCTCCGCCTCACACTGTTCGATACCGGCATCACAGCACGGCCGCCGAGCAGATTTGCAGGCATCCTTGGCTAGAAGTGCTCAGGGTACCTCGGACTGCATTCGGCGATGCGGGCATCGAGCAGCTCATCGCATTGACTCGCCTGAGCACTTTCGATGGGGGCGCAACGCCCATTACTCAGCGCGGCGCCCAAAGCCTTTCTCAAATCAAAAGCCTTCGCAGGGTCTGGCTCTACCGCACGCGACTCGACGATTCGGCGCTCATTTATCTGGGGCGACTGCCGCTGACCGGCCTTACTCTCGACGGCACAGGAGTCACCGACGCCGGTTTAAGGCACTTGGAGCATTGCAGCACGTTAGCCTCGTTAGGGCTGGACGCGACTGCAATCACGGACGCCGGCCTGACGGTCCTTGCAAAGCTGCCGGTGCTTGGGCTTTTGCACGTGCGAGACACTCGAATCACCGATCGCAGCGTCGAAACGCTAGCAACCATGAAGTCGCTCACGAAGCTCACGCTAAGCGATCCGCCGATCTCTCAAGCGGGCTATCAGAAGCTCAAAGAAACCCTGCCAATTGCGACATCAAATGGTCGCCATCAACTCTGCCGGCCGTTGCTCGCCCCCGATAGCGCCTCGATCTGGATTCTGGCCGGCGAAGGTGGTCGGGAGTCCGAAATGAGCATTGCTGAGAACGCAGAATGCTAAACGAACACGCCCCGAAGCGGCTCGCAGATGAGTGTCGTTAGGTTACCGAGAGCACCTGCAATGAGCGTGGTTTAATGTCCCGACTGCGCAAACCGGCTTCAGAACGACCGGTCGCTCGTCGGCCAGCATGCGACGTGCCCATTCTGCCGGCAGCTTTTCATCATGCCTGCTACGCCCGTGTTCTCCGCGCCGATGGCAACTCCGAGCATTTCGGCAGAAACCCGGCGGCAGCGATCGCAGCAACCATCGGTTGCAGTGCGTGTCACTGCTATTTCTTGGACGTTGTAGCGTGAGAAGCTCCGGTTTGTTGCAGCCGCTTTTCAGATGAGACAGATTCAGTTTCGAGTAGATCGACCTCGCGTCCAGAAGATGTAACAAAAATGCGAAAGTGCAAGTACGCTGTATTATGCACTTGTTGCCGAGATCAACTAACGACGGAAGTACGGCCAGCCGCCGCTCCAGCACTGGTATGAGTTGCACCAGCTTGTCGTGGCTCCGGGCTACAGCAGCTAGTTGCCCATGAAGACTATCGAGGGCCGCCGCTTTGGCGATGGCTTCCGCACCGTTTGCGGCGAAGTGCCAGAGCGCGCGATGAATCTCGGCCTCAAGAGCATCAGCTTGTTTCTTCAGTTGTGCGACTTTTACTCTATCCCGAGGAACGTCCTGGCTAAGCGTTAATACCATTGTCTTGATCCGATCAGCCGTGAATGGATAGTCTTTACCGTCAGTATCAAGGATTAAAGGCTCGATCGCTACGACTCGTGAGTCACCCTTCGATTGCATTTGCACCCTAAGAATGACTGCTGGGGCCTTTCCTTTTAGCACGATGTCAAGTGGTTGATTAAATAAGGCGACGTTTTTCTTCGCTGAGGCAGCGGCAAATCCTTCGATTTTTTTGAATCCCAAACGTAAGTCTCGAGTCGGCGGCCGGAAACGCCGGGACGGGTATCAATATCAGTTTCTTCGAAAGGTCCAGTAACACCGCGTCGATTCGTTCTGGCCGACGCAAGATAAGCTCGTGACTTTGTCCAGCCAGGATACAACCAGGATCGACTTCCGAAGCTCTTCTGCATTGGCTGGCAGTGCTTTCGGCGACCATTGAAAGGCCAGGTCTCTGTTCTGAAGATCGAGCGTAGCGATCAATTGCGATTCCTTTAGGATTCTCCAATGGCTTCCTTTGCCTTCTTGAGCGATCACGAATTGGTCGGGTATGAGCTTGAACGTGTAGCTTGCGCCGTCGGCGCTTAGGTAGTACAACGTGCAGTTCATCAATCTTCACGCCCTGGGGATCACCCAGGTCAACGCTTTTCGGTAGCTTACTTAACTGCTCGCCGAAGACACGCGCTTGCTCTTGTGCCGTTCGCTGTTTCTCGAATTCTGCTTGCTGCACGCCGGCCATTTGCTGCACGCCGGCCATTTGCTGCACGCCGGCCATTTGCTGCACGCCGGCCATTTGCTGCACTAGCTGGTGATTCGCAATCCGCTTAGGTTCAGCCTGTTGTTGCTTTGCAATCCCTTCGCGATCAGCTCGCCCGCAGCATCCTGTTCGGCGATGGCCTTTTTTTCGCACTCTTTTCGAAGGTTCATTAGTCCCTTGCTCAATGACATAAGCTCCGGATTACCGGGTTCGAGTTGCAATCCGGAAATACGTCCTGCTCGGCGGGCTCGACTTCACCGCGGATCATCCGAATTGCACTCGTTGCCGATATGCATCAATCGTCGGATAAGCAAGAATGGCCGAGTCTAGAAATTTGATGGCCATCTCATTGTTGCCTTGCAGCCGCGCCCGCTTTTGCATTGACCAAATCCCGCTCCGCCTGGGCTTTCTGTTCAGCCATTGGATCGGCCTTGGCTGCGCATCCGCAACAAACGAGAAGTAAAAGAACCGAAACTCGCTTGAGATACGCACCTGCAAGGATGGTCATGGCATTGCTCCCTAGCGGTTGGGAAGAGCGTTCCGACCGAAGGCAGTATCTTAGCTCTTGGAACCACCCAAAAAAAGCAGCGACCCACCGACTTGTCAGCGGTTTCAAGCTCCGCCACAAAACCGTTGGGGAGGATGCCTACGGTGGTAAACCGAAGCTGTTAGGCAAGCTGTAATACTATGTAACGGGCGGCTTTATCGCTAACAATCGGGCCGTGCCGTAATGCCCGGTCATCACCCTGCTTGGCAGGCAATCGCGGTCGAGGTTGTCGAGCATCCATTGGCAGGCGTCGGCAATGGAATGGTCGGGGAGTAGCCGTTCGCAGCGGCAGCAAAGATACTGGAATCGCCGGCGCGGCCCCAGCATTCCCCACGAGGGCGCAAGTTCGTTAGCAGCGTCGGCCGCTCGCAATTCGGGCACTGTCCCGGTGCAGTCCGTCGCCAGGAGGACTTGACGCTGCCCACGGGATGCTGTCGCGTTCGATTCCGTCCCAGCAAAACCCAGCCCACGTGCATGGTGCAGCCGTCCAATCGTCGCTCTCTCCTACGTCGCGTCGTTCCCATTTTCGCATGAACAGCTCGAGCGGGAAATCCTTCCGGCAGCCATTGGCCGAACAGGTAATCGTCGCCGCGCTCTTCCGAAACGGTTTCTCGCTTCCGGTCGAGCAGAAGGACATGGACATCGCGCCGCGCCAGGCCATGCCGATTGAAGAATGGCTGCAACCAGGCTTGGCCCGCACGTCATTGCCCCAGTAATGCACGACAACCTGCTGCGGCGAAACCTCGATCAGGTTCAGCTTGCAGCGGCGAGCAACCAGGCGAATCACGCGCTGCGGATCGGAGCAGGAAGCGACGTTCGTCAGCCGCTCCTTCGCGCGAGCGAGGATCGGGTTGTCGGCATTGGCTAGTGCCCAGGCAGCGGGATCGTCAACCGGCCAGCATCGGCCTGTTCCGATTTGATGCGGGCCTGTTCCGTATTCGATGAACCAGAACGAGACCGGCTGTTCACTGGCGGTTGCCGAAGTCGGCAGAGCCGGCAAAGCCACAGCCGCAAGCCCTACCTTGAGAAACTCACGGCGGGTCGGCTGGAAGAATGGGAAGCGACATGGGAACCCCTGCGGTTCGAGGCCATCCAAGATCGGAAGGCGGCACCGAACCGCCTTCATCGTCGCGGCTTTCGCCGCCGCTTCTGAACCACCGTGCTGCCTGGCAGCCGGTTGGCGGGCGTCATTGGGGGAAGCGCCCCTCGGCCCTTCTTGATGAAGCAGAGTCAATCAACAGTATGGTACGACTCGTATTCGGCGTGCAAGGTTCGCAGCTTTCCATCGCCTACCTACGTTTCCGCTCGGCCCAGCGAAGCGTAAAGCGTCGGAGCAGAACCGACACAGCAGGGGCGACTTGCATCATCTGCCACACGCACCACAACGTCAGGGCCGCAGCGAGGCACATCTTCCAGAAGCCAAGATGGACGGCCAGCCCTATCGCAGTTAGGGCGAAGCCGAGCAAGAAACACCAGTGCTGCACGTTTACAGCAGCTTTCAGGTACGGCGTGACGAACACCTCAACGATCAGCAGCGATTTGATTACATAGATGTTCAGGAATACGCAGGCAGCTAGGAAACACCATCCCAGCATGAGCGGAAACGAAGCCCAACCGGTCGCTTCCCCTTTCCCCAGCGTGACCGAAAACGTCAAAATAAACGTGGCAACGCTGGCGACCCACTTGTAGTAGTCGATGAACTGCTTCGCCACGTCGGGCGTCATTTCGAGGAACGGCACCGCCGGCTCGTCGGGTTGTTCCGGCTGTTCGTCGGCGGGCTGGCTCATGAATGCAAACCAAAAAGAAGCCGACGCGATATCGCCTGGCTAGGAGAAACGCAGTGGGGAACTGCGTGGCATCGACGAACACGAGCGGCGCCTTCGCTCCGCGAGCCGAGACTTCCTTGACTCATGTTGAACGAGTGTATCACGGTTTCTATGTTTTGCGCAATGGGCTGAGAGCGGGTTTCAGCGTGTTAGCAAGCCAAGCGGCTAGGATTGGCAGATCAACGTTTGACGTTCGGATGCCCGGTCAGCGTGTTTGCGCCGATGATTGAACAGCGAATTGCACAGGGGTCTGAATGGCAGCGGCGAGGTGGGAACTGTAACAGCCTTCGACGTTCTAGCTGCAATTCCGCGATGTCGGGCAACCGCAATTGATCGGCAATAACACTTCCGCGTATAAATCCCAGATTCGCGTTTTAACGAATTCGGCTGGCAGCAAGCCAACCTTATGGCACCCTGACACTCGGACGCGCCTACGGGCCACTGGAGCGGCTTAAACTGGCAATGCGGGTCAACAGGCCGTCCACGGTGGGCTGCTTGGCCGTTGGGAATACGTACTAGCTAGACTTCTTGCGGTCGCGAGGCCCAAGCGGCGTCGAACGTCCGTCTCGTCTTTCAACTCGTGGCAGGACCGCAACGACGGGTCTGCGCTGCGATGAAGCGATCACAACTGATCCGCACATCGGATGACGACGACAGGCGGCCATGCGGGATTCCCGGTAGTCGCTGCCGGCGGTGGACACGATCAAACGGCCGGCCGCACCCGTCAGCGCTGCTGGAGCGCAGTTCTGTTGTTCGAGCAGCTTCCGACGCTTTTCATCCTCTCGCCGATACTCGGCCACAATCTCGGGATCGCGGCCGTTATCGGGTATCTCGACGATCGTAATCATGGCCTGGGGATTGCCGTTGTTGACCTGCACGAGCGGCCCAGCCGGTATCAGATTCGGGAGCTGCCCGTTGGTCTTTTCGTCGATCGCCCACATCGACCGAATATGCTTGACTGCATCCAGAATCGTTGACAGGTATCGAGTATCGCCGCACTGGCCTGTTTTAACTTCTTCTCGCTCTTGATCGGTGATCGCATGGCCGTATTCCAGCATCATCTCGAATTCAGTATCGGAAGCGGTGAATTTGCGTTTGCTGACGACCCCATCTTTTCGGCTCTTGTACCAGCCCTTCCACGCCTCGCGGATTACGCTATTGCACTGAGCGGTCAGGCCCGTCCTGATCTCGATCACGTTTTCCATCGTCTGCTGAAAGGCCCACGGTTTCACTCTGGCAATGATCTGAGCGATGCGCTGCTGGCTGATCTTCTGACCTGTCTGTTTCCGATACCAGCGTGCAATTTCCGCATAGGTCCAGTTGCGAACCGCCGATAGCTCGTAGATTTTTATCTGCCGAGGAGTGGGCGGCTTCGGCGGCAGTGAAGGATCACGCTCGTTCAGCCCTTTTTCTTCCGCAAACTTACTCATGGTTTCTTCCGGCATTATCTAGGGGGAAACAAGGGGGGTCACTCTCAGTTGGACCACGGAAACTCCAGCAGCGCCAGAGCAGCCGTCAACCGTCGGCGATGATGCCCTGAATGCCCCATTGCCGAGTTGCAACCAGGCTCCGGCGCTGATCTGATCGGTTGCTGCAAGAACGACAAGGAGAATCGCCCAATGAGCGCGATCCGGCCGACTGAAAGAACTGAGCGGTACAAAGAGCATGCGGAATTCATCGAGTTCGAGTACGTGCATGAATTGAATGCGGAGCCACAGCGGCATACGTTCTGGCGCATCCGTGTCAGCGGAATTGAAGAGCGAAACCAAGACGGAACACGGATCGAATACGAATCGCTGGAAGCTTGCCGCGCTGAGATCGATCGGCGCCTGAAGAAGTCCTAACTGCGCTAAGGCAATTTTGGTCCCGGGAGACTAGGGACATGGGAAACAGTCCTACTGTCTTACTATGTACTAACGGTTTCGATGGGAAGTGAACTGCCGCAAGTCGCATGTTAATGCCGCGTTTTTCCGGTGAAAACGGACGCGGTGAACGACAGAGCACAGAAATTCATACAGTTGCTTCTTTCGCTTTTTTCATACAGCGCTCTTCGCTTTTTCATACAGTGGTTTTTTGACCTTGATGTCCTGTGTCCAGCTTTGGATTGTCCCACGTGGGACATGCAACATCTCGGCGATCCTGCCCAACGAGTAGCCCTTCCGTCGCAAGCGCCGCGCTTTGGGTTTTTTCTTTTTCCGTACCTTGCGCTTGTGGCCTTTCGCTTTTCGTCCACCTTTGTTGCCCCCGGCAGCAGTCTGTCCTTGCAGGCTCTGAAACTTTCTAATTTCTCTGGGCGATAGATCAGGAGCAGCGAGGCTCACGATCGTTACACGCCCAATGTATCGCTGCATCTTTTCACAGTCACAAACGCGAGCTTGCCGGTCAAAGTAGGGCGGTCCATACCGGACAATTGGGTGCCGAACTATTCGCGTTGGGTCGGTGATTGCGATCCAAGCCCGCTTTTTGCGAGCTAATTTTCCTGCTTTGCGCAAAGTGACCTTCCAATGCGCCGTGTAGCCTGGCTGCCATTCCTCGGGATCGAGGTCGTAGCCCGGCGTGCAGTGAAGGTGTTCCTCAATAATTCTGGCACCTTTGGCTTCCAGTTCGGCACGTAAGATCGACCTCTGTCGTTCAAGCGCACCATCCTTCAACTGAGTTGGCGTGGAAACTCTGCAATACATGAGAACCGGTTGGTCCGGCGAGATGCTGTCGAATAAGCCGATATAGTTGCTGAGTTTTGCCGCTGGAGCCGACATCTTGCTCACCTTTCTCGGGCGACCCCAGCCGGCTACGACGGCGGTGAGCTGACCGTCGCGGCCGGCGGGGTCTTCGACGGCTGGCCGGCCGTCTCCCCGCTATTGCTTCTAAGCTTGCCTGTGTGCGCCCCGGTCGCTTCTCCGGCTTCCGCCACGCGACTCTTTGAAAAGCGGACTGAAGCGGTTATCGCCGCACTGGCCGAGGTTCGCCAATGCACGATCGAACGGCCATGCGGTACACACCCAGAATCGAAATTTGGGACCAGTTCTGCCGCGGTTCTCATTGCCATCCTCGCCGGCTGCTCATTCGTTCAATGGTGCGCGGAACGGTGCTTTTCTGAATAAGGTCATCTATCGCGGACTGCGGAATGCGCCGGCTGCCGCCCTAGCTTGACGTAGGCCAGCTCACCAGCGTCCATCATCAGATAGACCTTTGCGCGGCTAAGAGTGAGCATTGTCGCAGCCTCAGTGACCTTCCGCAGCTTTACGGGTTCGGTGGTCATTATTCGATCCCATTGAATGTGGGTGAGTTCTATTGACTATCAACGCTAACGTGATTATATCTGGACGGTAGTTGACGTTCGATAGACAAAAAACGTAGTAGATATAACGACTTTCCTAACGCCGCGATGGGGGCTGCTCGTGCTGAAATTCGTATGTCCGATAAGCGTCCTAGCGACCGGGTACCGCTGGGACGATTTTCACCGGTTGCGTCAACGCCCCCCTAAAACCACGTACGCCTTAGGCAAACCACGCCCGCTTCCGCGGCCTGGTTCCGTGGTGAGTCGGCAATACGACGTTTTCAGAGACGAGCCAATGCTGTTTCTGAAGTTCGCGAAAATCGAGATTAAGCCGGATGCGGTGCTCGCATTCATCAATCAATACGGGCCGCTTTGGTGGCCCAATACCGATACCAACCCTTTGACGATAAAGGACTATCTCACCGAAATCTGTGCGCTTCGCCGACTAATCCACGTGTGGCGCGCCGCCGGTGAGCAAGATGCCGCGGCGCTCGAAAAAGTGCTCATCATTACTGACGACAGAATCATCCTTCGCCCGTTTCTGCCGGCTGAATCCTCGAAGTCATCTGGTGGCGCGGACGAAGCGATTTTCACCCGTACCGCACTAAGGCGATGGTGGTCGACCGGGACTGGCCAGCATGCGGCACTCTTCGCCGCCGCTAACGCGATTCTGCCTGCTTGCATTAAGGGCAAGACTGGCGGGATTGAATTATTTCCCGCCGAGCTAATCGACGGTCGCGTTCGCATCGCCTTCGGGGTGAGACGGCAGATCGACGCAATGTGGATTCAATTCGCGATGGCTATCGAAAGCATGAAGGAACTTCGAGAGTGCCAGGAATGCGGTGAGCCGCTCGACGTGTCCAATGGTCCGAATAGCCACCGCATCGATGTTATGTTTTGCTCGTCAGCCTGCACTATGCGGGATTATCGGCGCCGTCGAAAACAGGCAATCGCTCTGCGTAAGGCTGGACAGAATTTACGGGAAATTGCGAAAGTTCTGCGCACCGACACGAAGACCGTTAAGGGATGGCTCAAGGCAAAGGATGAAAAATGAAACGCAAACGACGCGGGCGCGGTGAGGGCTCGATCTTCCAGCGTGGCGACGGCACTTGGTCCGCAGCGGTCTCCGCTGGCTACGGAACTGATGGCAAACGCCGACGAAAAACTGTCTACGGAGCAACGAAGGGCGAAGTTCAAGACAAGCTGCGGACTGCCTCGCTTGAAATTGCCAACGGCAAACCGATCGACACGGGAAAGCTGACGGTCCAGCAATACCTCGGGCACTGGCTGACCACGATCAAGGGCAACGTCGCGCCAACTACTTACGAACGATACAAGATGGTAGTCGATAAGCAGCTCGTGCCGTACCTCGGTTCGCTTGCCCTGGCGAAGATTCAGCCGGTGCATGTGCAGCAACTCTATTCATCCCTGGCCAAGGACAAGGCATCAGCACGCACCCAGCAGCTTGCCGGGCTGACGCTCGGCTATGCGCTTCAAGCACGCCGTCGTGACGCGGCTGCTCACCTCCAATGCATGTCGGGACATCCCGAAGCCGCGATGGACGAAGCGGCCGATGACCATTTGGAATAATGCAGAGACGGGGGCTTTCCTGAAGGCCGCGAAGGCCCATCGCCTCTATGCCCTCTACGCCGTGGCCGTTGGCACCGGCATGCGACAGGGCGAGCTGTTCGGGCTACAGTGGGCCGACATCGATTTCGAGGGCTGCTCGCTGTCGGTAAATCGCTCGCTTGAAGAGATCAAGGGCAAGCTGCGGCTGAAAGAACCAAAGACCGGCAAGGGGCGCCGTATCGACCTGCCGGCATTCGTGGTGGCCGCTTTAAACGAGCACCGCGCCGTCATGCTCAGCGAGGGCAACATCACAGGCCCAGTCTTCTGCGACCATGCCGGCGGCTTCCTGCGTAAGAGTAACGTCTGCCGGCGGTCGTTTGCCCCGATCGTGAAGGCGGCCGGCGTGCCGGTCATTCGCTTTCACGACATGCGGCACACTCACGCCAGCGCCCTGCTGATGGCTGGCGAGAACGTGAAGGTGGTCAGCGAGCGGCTCGGCCACGCCAGGATCCAGGTGACGCTCGACACCTACGCCCACGTCATGCCGACGATGCAGAAGGGCGCCGCCGACAAGGTGCAGGCGCTATTCGGTTAGCCGTGGATCAACGTCGGAATGCGGAAGCCCCAGGCGGTGCCGAAGCACGTTCAAAAGGTCCGCTATTGGGATGATCGGCGAGTTTCTCGGTAGCCCTGGCGCGGGGTTGATCCAAACCTCTTTTACCGCAAGCGGCACTTGGAGCAGGTAGCCAAGTAGATCGAGATCATCGTGGAATCTGACCGTGCTTCCCGCGCTTTTTTGCCGCTCGACATACTCGCGCACCAAATCATCATCTTCGAAGAGCATCGCATATATCGCGCCAGAGCCATCGCGCCCGTACTGATAATGCACCTTCTCTGGCGTGCTATCGGGGAATGCAACGGCGAACAGCGGAAGATTCAATTCGTACCGCGACTGGCCTTGGTTCATTTAAACTCCCACGAGCAGGCATACGCCGATTGGCTACAAATTGGCTACATCGCTAGCCGAAAAATCGACGTAACTCTAGTACCCCCGGCAGGATTCGAACCTGCGACCTACGGTTTAGGAAACCGTTGCTCTATCCCCTGAGCTACGAGGGCAAAACGTTATCAATCAAGCATTTATGTAAAACACTTTTGCATCAACTCGCCACACAAAAACTTGGCTGGGGCGGACGAATTGATGCGGCTGTATCAAGCCGGTTGGTATGTGCCTTGATGCCGTTGCGATGGGCAGTCATGGCAAACCCGTGGTCCGAAATCAGGTTGACTATGTCGCCAAACCCCATCGTCAACTGGTGTGGTCCCGAGGCCCGCCTGGCCGCTGGCGGAAATCCATCGCTGGCGAGATGCACTACTTCAGTTTCGACAACTCCGCTGAAGGGTACCAACAAGGCGCCGCCGCATACTACCAGCTTCTCGCCTCCCTGGCACCCCGCCAAGCCACGCCATGAATATATAGTCGGGCTGGCGACTCTGAACAGGATGACGGACTCGTTACGCTCGGGTCGGCACGCCGGAAGAGGAAGAGAGGCTTCCTGAGGCTGTGACGGATGTCGTCCAAGAAGCCGAGGCCGAACGGGCCGGGGACGATCCTAGAGCCCTTCAAAAACGGATTCCCATCGCTTCCGACTTGTCGAGCGAACTGGCTTGTCATTTTCGTTGAGAGCCTTGTTACCGTTAAAATCGTCAATCCGCCCAAATCGAAGCCAGCAAAAAGGTACGGTGGACAGACAGGACATTCATACCCTGGAGTTCCCGGCACTGTCCTATGACTGTGTTGCTACTTCTGTTAGTAATTCCTCAATCGTCCATTCGTGATCGGTCAGCCCTTGGGCCACGGCTGGCGTGGTCTTGATCGTGGAATGCTTGCGGCAGAAGTTATACCACGCGAAGTAGAGACCCAGCATTGCTTCGTGGTTCTCCCATTTCTTGCTGTGGGCATTGGTCAGGCGCGTGAGCCGACGAATCGCCATGCGAAGCGAAAGATTCAGCCGCTCGCTGTGGCTTGTGCAGGCGCGTTCAAGATCCGGACTTCCGCAGCCGCGTGTTATCTGCGTCGATATTATCGAGGCTGGAGAGTAGCGCCGGCTGCCCTCGAGTCGACGCCACCGAATCGCTTAATGACTTGGCTGTAGTCAATGTCGAACTTGAAGATCAGGGGAATGGCCGACTGGTACGGGCCATAGCCGTCGGTGCTCACCTGGAAGCGGCCAGACGTGGCAAAGAACAGGTTGTCGATAAACTCCCAGGTGCCTTCGCTGCTGCGCTTGTCGACGTGGTAGGTCAAAACCAGCTTGGTATTCCGTTCCATCGCCACGTAAGCGTAGCAGTCGCCCATGTGCTCGCCGTGGCCCAGTAGCTGGCGCGTCTTTTCCTTGCAGCCGATAAAGCCCCACATTTCGTCGCATTCGACTTCCTTGACCGGCACGTCACGGATACGGGCCTTTAGGAATCGCTCGCACCGCTGGCCCACCATGACCACCAGATCGCACAGCGTGTCGCGGTGCAGGCTCGTCAGACGCTCCGTGGCCCGGATGCTCATTCCCTCCAGCAGCAGCCGCAAGGCGAAAACCGCGTCGTCCAGGTCGATCCGCATGCTGCCGAGTGGCTTGGCCTGGTGCTCAACGAATGTGGCCCCGCACAGCAAGCATTTATATCGCTGGTTGCCGTAGCGGTCTTTGCCGAACTTCTTCCGCTCGCCGTGGTGGCATGATCGAACGATCATCGCAAGAACCTTCCCCTGTTGGGGCGGTCTTGCTAGAATGACTTTTGCACAGTCGCATTCTGGCCTAACCGCCGGGTTGTGATTAAGCCCCGTGGCCCGTTTCCAGCGGGCCACGGGGCAGCTTCAATTCGACTTGTCAAAAACAGGTCGCCTCGCCGAGCGGGCCAGAGTTTCCAGCCCAAAACCCGCCCGACTGTGCCCTCTCCGGGCCTTTGCGGTTCTTCCAGCGGCAACCACCTGGATGAACCTTGCGCCTCTTATCATCCGGTGCGCCCTCCATAACTCACCGGCCATTTCATACTTGCCACGGTAAGTATAGCGGTGTATACTTAGCCCAGCAAGTAGATTCTTTGACTTTTCCAGGGGGAATTTTCAAGTGACAGACGAACCCGATACCAGCGAAGCCGCCAAGGCGTTTTCGCAGCTTGGCGCATCTAAAGGAGGGAAGGCCCGCGCGAATGTACTCACGCCAGAAGAGCGCCAGGAGATTGCTAGGAATGCGGTGCGAGCCCGTTGGCTCAAGGCCGGAAAGCTCAAGCAGGAACTGAAGCAAGAGTTGGTTAATAGCGAGCCAGAAGCCAGCGATTCGCCGCCGCCGATTCCATTTTCGATGTTCCGTGGAATGCTCAGGATTGGTGACGTGGAGTTGGAATGCCATGTCCTAAGCGACGGTCGCCGCGTGTTTACTCAAGGCGAGGTTGTCCGAGTATTAACCGGGGGGACCGAAAGTAGCAATTTAGCTAGGTATCTGTGGCTAACCCATTGGTAGACACAGAGTTAATCGGCGGGCAGATTATCCCGTTTAAGGTTCCCGGGAATCCGCAGATTGCCAACGGATACGAGGCCACGCTGCTGGTCGAAATCTGCGAGAAATATTTAGAGGCACGCTCCGGAGACAAGCTCAAAGGGCGGCAGCTAAATCTTGCCAAGCAGGCCGAAATTGTGGTTCGGTCATGTGCGAAAGTGGGCATCATTGCCCTGGTGGACGAAGCAACCGGCTACCAGGAGGTTCGGGCAAAGCGTGCGTTGCAGATCAAGCTCCAGGCATTTATCGCGGAGGAACTTCAGGAGTGGGCGCGGATGTTCCCAGAGGAATTCTGGCTGGAGTCAGCGCGCCTGGAGGGAATTAAGTATTCGCCTCGGTCGCGACCGTTGCGGTGGGGCAAGTACGTGATGATGTTCGTCTACGATGCCGTCGATAAAGACGTGGGAAAGGAGCTACGGAAGAAAAACCCAAACCCACAGTTCCTCCGCAACCATCACCAATGGTTGCAAAAGTTTGGCCGGGACCAAGTTCACGATCAAATTGAGCACGTCGTGACCATTATGAAGCTATGCGACGACATGGACGATTTCAGGGCCAAGTTTGCCAGGGTCTTCAAGAAGAGCACGGCGCAAATGCAATTCGATTCGAGTGATTCTACAACAAACCAGCCCGCGCCAGGACTCTCGCTTGGTAGGCAAGTCCGACGCGGGCCAGAATTAAAAGGAGCCGGTCAATGGCAGACAGAGTCGATCGCTACATCAAGGCCCGCAAGGACTATGCCGCGAAGAAACAGGCCGTCGAGGATCTCGCAGAGCGAACATCAGTGATGACCAACTGGGAAAATGTGTACGTGGCAAACCTTGAAGCTGGCGTCTCTACGCTAAGCATGAACCCCAAGGCGGTACAGCTTGACGCCAGAGAGTGGCCGACCGCAGGTTATACACGACGCGCTACAGGCTTGGCACGCCGCGAAGGACGAGTACCGCGGGGCCTGGGGTTCGATGTCTAGGAGGAAAAGGAGGCTTCTCGGCAGCCGGAGTTTTAGACCACCTGACGGCGCCGGCACTTGGCCCCAAGTTGATAAAGTTATTGTCGCCCAGATTTACCCGGACCGATATCTGTTCGCCAGTCAACTTGGTGGCCAGTGCGCCGACGCAATCGAGCAGCGCGATTAGCATTGCCTCTTGAGGTAACGGCATTCTAGCTGGGCGCCCTAGGGTGATGATATTTACCACTCTAAGTGTATACGCACCCGCGCCGGCCGGCAACACAATCGTAGGACAGTGCCGAGTTCCCGACCTTGAAATTCCTTTTTCAAGTTGCTGCGATCCTGGCGATTTTCGCCCTAGTAGCCGATCGGCCCATCAACCGCTCCCGCCTGCACGGGCATCACGATCAAGCCCAAAGACGGCTCGATCATTTTCGCCCGGACGCTCGAATTCGCCATGGACCTCAAGTCGAACATCATCGTCGTGCCCAGGGGCAAGGAGTTCGTCGGCACGGCGCCGGGCGACAAGCCGGGGCTTCGCTGGAAGACCAAATACGGGTTCGTCGGGACCAATGCGTTTGACTTGCCGGTGACTGTCGACGGCCTCAACGAAAAGGGACTCTCATGTGGGGCTGTTTTATTTTCCCGGCTTCGCCAAGTATCAGGAAGTGAAGGCCGAAGATTTCGGCAAGGCTCTGGCTCCGTGGGAACTCGGCGTTTTCCTGCTCGGCACATGCTCGGACGTGAAGGAAGCCGTCGCCGCCGCCAAGAGCGTGCGTGTGGGCGAGGTCGTGCAGAAGGACATGGGCTTCGTGCCGCCTGTCCATTACATCGTGACCGACGCCAGCGGCAACAGCGTGGTTCTCGAATATATCGGCGGGCGAACTCAAAGTTCACGCCAATCCGCTGGGCGTCATGACGAACTCGCCGACCTTCGATTGGCACATGACGAACCTCAGCAACTACGTCACCATGACGCGCCAAGAACGTCGAGAAGATCGACCTTGCCGGGAAGGAGATCAAGGGCCTTGGTCAAGGCAGCGGAATGCTCGGCCTGCCCGGCGATTTCACGCCGCCGTCTCGGTTCGTGCGGGCGGTCGCCTTTTCCAAGACTGCCTTGCCGGTCGAAACGGCCAAGGATGGCGTCCTGCAGGCGTTCCACATTCTGAATCAGTTCGATATTCCCAAGGGGGCCGCACGAGGCATCGAACACGGCAAGGAAGTTTCCGACTACACGCTATGGACGAGCGCCGCCGATCTGAAGAACCTGCGGTACTACTTCCGAACCTTCGACAACAGCCGCATCCGAATGGTGGACCTGAAGGCCGTGGACCTCGACGCCAAGGAGATCAGGACGATCTCGATGAAGGGCGACGAGCAAATCGAGGATGTTTCGGGAAACGGCCAAGTGAATCCCGGCACGGTGATCCTGCACAGCCAAGACAGTGCCGCGCCTTGGCCTAAGTAGGCCGCGCGTCAGAATTTTCGCTCGCTGGCCGGCGGCGGGGTCCATTGGTAGAGCCAGGTTTCGGTGAGCGTCCGGCCGGCGGGTGCCAAGTACAGGCGCAGATCGATCGGCTCGGTCGAATCGTCAGTCGGCTTCAGGTCGAACATCGCCCGCCAGCCATCGATCGCCGCCAGCGGCCGGGCGGACGTCAATTCGATTCGCCGCGCGAGGCGGTGATCACCGGCTCGACCTTCGCGTCCGAGTCCAGCGTCGCCCAGCGGGCCGCCGGCAAAATCGACGACGAACCGCCAGCGAGAAATAGTGCCGCGGCTGCCCGACCACGCCGCCGATGCCGGTCCGCGTGGCCTCGACGTGGCCAGGTTGTCCAGCGGCGGACCGGATGCGAGCCCCACAGACAGCCGATAGGCCAGTTTCCGCTGCTGCCCGGCCGTGCGGCTGATCGTCCCACTGCCAGAAGGCGACGATGTTGTCGAAGGTTTCGTCGCGACGTCGGAATCTCGACCAGATCGGACCGCGCCGCGGCCCCATGTCCGGCCGTCGGCCGCACGGCTTCGGCTCGACCCAGACGCTCGGCCGGCGGTCGTAAAACACGCCGTCGTCCTGGTAGTGGTCGAAATTGCGGTCGCGCTGCACCAGGCCAAAGCCGCGCGGATTGTCGTCGGCAAACGTATTGAGCCGCACGACCGGCGGATTGACCAGCGGCCGCCAAATCCGCTCGCCCGCGACCGGTCCACAGGGCCAGTCCGTCGGAATCGTGAATCTCGGGGCGAAAATCCTGGCTGGCGTGGCGATCGTTCTCGCCGCACAGAAACATGCTGGTCAGCGGCGCGACGCCCAGCGACTCGACGCTGCTTGCGCGATATAGATCGCGGCCTCGACGTCCACGACCAGCGGCTCGCCCGGCGCGATTTCAAATCGATAGGCCCCCGTCTGCGCTGGGCGAATCCAACAGGGCGTAGATCGTCAGCCGATCAGCGTCGGCCGCCGGCCGCTCGAGCCAGAACGCGGTGAAGATCGGAAATTCCTCGGGCGCGGACAGTCCGCAATCGATCGCCAGCCCCTGCGCCGACATGGCCGTACTGCCGGGCGTCGCTGACGGCGCGGAAATAGCTGGCGCCTTGAAACGCGGCGACGTCGCGCCGCCAGTCGGTGTGGAAGGCCAACTGAAAGCCGGCGAAGCCCAAGCTGGCCGGCAGCTTCGGCCGTCGACTCCGCTGGCGCCATAATCGAACAGGGCCGGGTCGTAGGCCAATTGCCGAGCCTGGCCGTCGGCCACTTCATACATCTTGACCGGCACCTTGTTGTATAAGCCGAGATGGAAGAAGCGCACGCGAAACTCGAGGCCGTCGTCGCGCCACAGCGCGTGCGAATCCTTGGAACCGAATCGCTTGCATCTGGTCCCAGTTAAATGCGCGATCGGCTCGGGCAGGTTCTGCGGCGGCGGTTGATAAGGCTTCTCGGCCAGCCGCTGGGCTGCCTGTTTGAGCCTAGTCGAAGCTGAAACGGCTGCTGGCTCGGCGTGCCCCTTCGCGGCCCGGCGCGCAGTTTGCCGGCCAGGCATGCGACGGCACTCGCCCAAACGTTGCGGCAATCACAGCCTTTAAGAGTGCGCCGACGGGGAAAGTGGTAAGTCAGGAACTTGTGGACACGTCGATCAAGCCTTTTCGGGATTGTCCCGCGGAACCCGGCGCGGCCGTCTTTGACAAATGTGGGGCGAATACTTGGGCCGCACACTGCCACATCCGGGTCCTTAACGGATCTCGGGCATGCCGCTTGCTCCACCCAGGGATCCTCGCTGGCGCCGCAAGGCGATTTTACCTTAATCTTGGTAGGGACGGGGAATCCCCAAACGTGCGATTGGCAGCCCATACCACGAGATACTATGCCGAGCCGTGCGTGGCCGGCCGCAACACCAGGAGCCGACTCCACAAGCGACGGGCCGAGCGGGTATTGGCCGAGTATTTGCGGGCAATGGGGCTTGCGCGATCCGGGCGTCATCGCCTGCATGCCAGGCGTTGGGTCGAGGCGAGGCCGCTGATCGAGTCGCCGCCAAACCGCCAGCGAGAGCCCAACTGCCGTGGATCGCCTGGCGATTGAAATGGCCATTCCGAGATCGATGGCTGGCTCGATCATCTTTCGCGTCTTGCTTCGCCAAGCGCGGCGATGCGCGCCGCGGCGCGGGCTGGTGGCGATCGAAATGCAAATGCTCATCGACAAGTACCCCGAGGCACTGTTGAACCGCGACGAATGCCGGCGGCGTTGATGCACCATTGCGGCAGGCAGCGCGACCGATCGGCCGGCGGTGCCATCCAGTCGGCCATGCGGCCGCAGCCGCTGGGCGAATCGGCCTGGCCGCTCTCGCTGGCTGCCTGGCGGTGGCCGCCTTGAGCCGAGTCGCTGTCGCGGCTGTGCAGCCGCTGCGCTTGGCCCTGGCTGCGACGAGGTCGGGCATGAGCCAGCGCGACCTATCGGCGGTGAATTGCCCGCCGCGAGATTATCAGTCCACCGCTGGTGTTCGCGTACTTCTGGCCTTGCTCACGCTGCTGACGGTGGCTGCCGGGGCATGGAGCTTCTGGCACGTTCTGCTCGAGGGAACACCAAAATGGCTGTCGGTCAGCATGGTGCTGGTGTTTACGATGTTTATTCTGCTCGTTTCGTTTTCGTTCTGGATGGCGACCACAGGCTTCGTGTGTGCGCTCGTGGCGCTGCGTGCGGTGCCATCACGTCGGAATCGAGCCGCATCCCGAGCCGGTCGACGCCCTTGAGCAGCACGGCGATCTTGATGCCGGTTTACAATGAGTCGCCCCATCGGGTGTTTGCGGGGTTGCAGCGATTCACGAATCGCTCGAGGCCACGCAGCCAGGGTGCGGCCTTCGATTTCTTCGTTCTCAGCGACACGACCGATCCGGACGTGTGGCTGGCCGAGGAATTGGCTTGGGCCCGGCTCAACCAGGCGGTTGCCGGCGAGAGCCGAACGTCTACTATCGGCATCGAGCGAAGAACATCGGCCGCAAGTCGGGCAATATCGCCGATTTTTGCCAGCGTTGGGGTGGCGGCTACCGCTACATGATCGTGCTCGACGCCGACAGCGTGATGAGCGGCGAAACGATCGTCGAGCTGGTCCGCCGCATGGAGCAGGATGCGGAAATCGGCATCCTGCAATCGCCGCCGGTGCCGGTGAACCGGCGGCTCGCTGTTCGCCCGCTGCCAGCAGTTCGCTTCGGCGGTGTATGGCCCGATCTTTCTGGAGGGCTTCGCCTGGTGGGCCGGAAACGAGGGGAATTATTGGGGGCACAACGCGATCATTCGCCTCGATGCGTTTACCAAGGCCTGCGGCCTGCCGAAACTGCCGGGCGACGGGACCGCTGGGTGGCGAAATCCTCAGCCACGACTTCGTCGAGGCGGCCCTGATCCGCCGCGCCGGTTTCAAGGTCTGCATGGCCAACGATCTGGATGGCAGCTACGAAGAATGTCCGCCAACATTGATCGATTTTGCCCAGCGCGACCAGCGCTGGTGCCAGGGCAACTTGCAGCACATCCGCCTGATCCTCAGTGCCGGCATCCATCCGGTCAGCCGGCTGCATCTGGGCATGGGAGCGATGTCCTATTTGTCTTCGCCGCTGTGGCTCGTGTTTTTGCTGCTGAGTTTTCTGGCGGGAGTTTTCAGTCGGGCCACGCATAGTGCGGCACCCGAAGCCTCGACTGGCTGGTGGCCGCTGGGGCTGTTCGCGGCCACGATGCTGATGCTGCTGGTTCCGAAGTTCTGGAGTTATCTTTTGCTCCTGGCCGATCGGGGACGGTTGGCCCAGTCGGGCGGAGCGGGCAAAGCAGCGGCCGGCGTGCTGACGGAGATCGCGATCTCGATCCTCGTATCGCCGATCATGATGGCTTTCCATGCCAGGTTTGTGATGGCGACCTTTTTGGGCCGCAAAATTGAATGGGTGGCCCAGCGACGTGGGCAGCAGGACCAGTCTTTTTCGGCGACGGTGGCCACTCATTGGAAACAGACTTTGGCCGGCCTGGCCGCCGCGCTGGCAACCTGGGCCCTGGCGCCCGACATGCTGGCCTGGCTCAGTCCCGTTTTCGCAGGGCTGATCCTGGCAGTGCCGTTGTCGCTGCTGCTCAGTAGCGCGGCCATTGGCGAGGCCGTAGCGGCCAGTGGCCTGTTGTTGACTCCCGACGAAACAGCGGTGCCACAAGTGCTGTTGCGGCATCGGCACTTGCTGGGAGTTCCGCCGGCCAAAGAGCTGAACGACTTGGACGGAATCTTTCGCCGCATTCTGGCCGACCCGGCATTTGTCGCGCTGCACCGCTGCATCTTGCTTGCGACCGACGCGGTTGTGCGATCGGAAGAGCAGCAGCTTCGCCTGGCCGAAAACCAGCTAGTAGCCGGCGGGCCTGCGCGTGTGTCGGTCGAAAACCGCAAGGCGATCTTGTCTGATCCGGCCGCTTTGCAGGCGTTGCACTTGTTCGCCTGGACGCGAAGCCGAAAAGCAGAGGCAGAACGCTGATTGCGAGAGGGGCGGGTGCTCTGCGGCTGGGAGAGAGGTGCCAGGCCACGCGGCAAGGTGACGCGGCCGGGGGCTGGACCGCCGCCTTCGCGTAGGAATCTTGCCAGCGCCTCTTGTCGCTATCGCGACCCGGACATGCTAGGCGCATGTCCGGGCCACCCCGGCGCTGGGGTGGAGTTGCCCGCCGGCCGGCCGATTTGCGAGCTATGCTTGCCTTGGGGCGGAAAACTGCACACTCTTGGCCGCGTGGCGGCGGAGCACTCGAATGCGCGTTGTCGGTTTTTTGTCGGCGCTGGCCTCCTTGGCTGGGCTGAGTGGGCCGGCATGGGCGCAGGACATTGTGCGCCCTGCGGAGTTTACCCTGCTGCGGCCGCAAGAGCCCTCGCCCGCTCCGATGATCATGGCCCCGATCAACGTCCAGCCTTTGGCTCAGAAACAATGGTCGTGGCAGAGCAACAATCCGCAGGCCATCGTCATGCAGCCACTGAAGCCACAGCCGCAGGTGCCACAAGGCAATCACTGGCACGGCGACCAGTTTAACACCTGGCAGTTCCAGTCGCATAATTGGAACACTCGCGACTACGCTCCGAGCCGCATTCCGGCGGAAGATTCAGCGCTGCATCGCCAATCGCTGAACTGGTAGCCTACTCACGCTCTCAGCTTACGGCTTGCGGACCACGAAGAACGTCGAGTTGTCGGCGACATTGAACAGCGGCCGATAGGGGCCGTTGTGAACGCCGCGGGCGTATCGGGCCGGGTAGAACACGAGGTTCATGCTGATGGCCCAAGACTCGACTTGCTGGCCGGCCGAGCCGCCTTGTGTCGAGGGCAGGTAGTTGACCACGCCGGTGAAATCCAAACGGTTGGAGAGCACGATGCGATAGTCGGCGCCGAGAATTGCCGACGCGTTGCTGTTGGTGCCGCCGATAAAGGCCGGGTCCGTAAAGCCGGCCCAAAAGCGGCCCTGGGTGCCGTTGGCAAACGTGCGACGGTAAAAGAACGTATACAAGTTGAGCGGCTGCAGCGTTTGCGTCGAACGGATGAACGAAAAGTTCGAACTACTGCTGTGAGCGGCAATCCACGAGCCGAACTCGCGGCCGCCAGAGAACACGAAGCTCAGCTCGCCGCGGATTTGGTACAGCGTGGCGTCGTAGTAGTAGTTGTCGTTGAGGTAATCGACCACGGCACCGCCCTGCCATCCCCAATTGTAAAACGCGCGGTGGAACAAGCCGGCCGTGATGAACACCTGGCGGCGCGAGTTGGGTGTGTAAACGCCCGTGCTCTGCTCGCCATAAAAATCGCTCTCAACGAATTGCGGCACCGACCTGGTAGCCAATGCCGCGAGTATGCCAGATCGCGTCGCCGGCATTGAAGCCGAGATGTCGCGCCGAAATTACCGTTGCGGCCGTTGTCCACCGGCGCCTGGAACGTTTGCACGCCCGTGTTGAACGAGAGCTCGTTCAGGACGCCCAACAGGGAGCAGACGGGCCAACGTTCGCAGGCCATGGGATC
The DNA here is from genome assembly GCA_963815025.1 of uncultured Acidobacteriaceae bacterium. Lineage (GTDB taxonomy): Bacteria > Acidobacteriota > Terriglobia > Terriglobales > Acidobacteriaceae > KBS-83. The sequence goes on from CAWFFD010000004.1 coordinate 2,940,573, forward strand.
GCACCCGCCCGAGCAGAAATTGCCGCAGCAGCCGTCGTCGCAGCATGGCCCGCAGCCGGAGCCGCAACCACAGCCATCGCCATCGGCCATCGGGCCGTCGACAATGCCATCGAATGCCTGCTCGTTCTGGTACTGCACCTCGCCGTCGACAGGCAGCTGACCTTCGGCGCCGATGCGCGAGCCCTGCGGCACGATTTCGTCCTCGACAAAGGGTGAACCCTTGCCGCCGGGCGGAAGGGCTTGGGCTACACGCCTGCCAGGTTGGCCGCCGGAAGTCGGATATCCCTTGCCGTCAAACTGAGCTGCCATCGCCAGGCGCGGCGAGCGCTGCCAATCTGGCGCGTAAGCCACGCTAGCCGGCATGATGCGACCCTGCGAACGATACGGCCGAGCTGGATTGCCAGTCGGGCGTGGATTCGCCGGCGAGTTAATGGGCGCGTCGTCCTGGGTGTCGATGCTCGTGTCATCGCCGCCATCTGGCGCGGATTCGATGTGCTGGGTTCGATTCACCGTGGTGGTGCGAGGACTCTGGAATCGCGGCGTCCATTGTGATTGTGTGTTCCCAAGGCTGGGTCCGTCGGCCGATATGCCGCTGGTGTTCACCACATCAGAAGTCGCGGAGGCCGTGCGACTGGTCCACGTCTGCGCCAGGCTCTCAGCAGCCAGCATCGCCAGCACTGCGGCGGCAAGAGTGTACACTCCCGAGCAACGAAGCAAGCGATTCATCGGAGTTCCTCGCAGACGGTTAGCACTTCCACTGCGCCAGCAAACAGGCAGGGAATCGTGGACGGCAAATTCATCGGTATCCGCAAAGCCGACACTTTCGGAAAAATCTAGATAATCCGAATTACTTGCTGAATTTACCCAGACTTACAATGTCCGCGGGGGCGAAGATGCTCGCCGGTGCTAGGATGCAGCCCGAGCCGAGGTCAGGGCCGTGGTCCAGGTCGTCGCGCAGATCGTCGAACGCTTCCAGGCCGACGCTCAGCGCGGATCAGGCTGTCGGTGATGCCGTGCTGCCAGCCGAGCGTGCGCGATCGTAGCTGGCATGCGACATCGCGGCCGGCTGCTCGATCAGCGATTCGACGGCGCCCAGGCTGACCGCCAGTTGGAACAGCCGCGTCGACTTCGACCAGCTGCTTGGCCGCGGCGAAGTCGCCCGCCGACTTCGAAGCTGAGCATGGCGCCGAACTGCGCCGTCCATTTGCCGCGCGGCCAGCGCATGGCCCGGATGCTCGGGCAGGCCCGGATAGATAAACGCGCTGGCACGCGCGGATCGGCCGCCAGAAACTCGGCAATCGCCTGGGCCGTGCGGCATTGCTCGCGCACTGCGCAGCTCGAGCGTCTTCAGGCCGCGCGAGCAGAGAAACGATTCCAGCGGCCCCATCACGCCGCCGGTGGCGTTCTGGATGAAGTACAGCCGGTCGTACAGCTCGCGGTCGCCGACCACCAGCGCCCCGCCCAGCACGTCGCTGTGGCCGCCGAGATACTTCGTGGCCGAGTGCATGACGATGTCGGCGCCCAGCTCCAGCGGCCGCGTGAGCACCGGCGTGGCGAACGTATTGTCGACGCCCACCAGCACGCCGCGCCGCTGGGCGAGCTCGGCGCAGGCGGCGATGTCGGTGATCGACATCAGCGGATTGCCCGGCGTTTCGATCCACAGCAGCCGCGTGCGGCGTGATGGCCTGCTCGACCGCGGCCAGGTCGGTCGTGTTGCACCAGCGACACGTCGATGCCCGCGCGGTTGACGATCTTGTGCAGCAGCCGATACGTGCCGCCGTAGATATCGGTGCCGGCCACGACGTGATCGCCCTGCGCCAGCAGCATGGTGACGCAATGCGTGGCGGCCATGCCCGAGGCAAACGCCAGCGCGCCGCAGCCCCCTTCGAGCGAGGCCAGCGTCTGCTCGAAGGCCTTGCGCGTGGGGTTGCCGCTGCGCGAATAGTCGAACTCGCCCCACTCGCCGGCCGCCGGCTGCACAAACGTCGTGGCCAGATGAATGCGGCGGCACGATCGCGCCGGTGGCCGGATCGCGTTCTGGCCCACATGAATGGCACGCGTGCGAAATTGCATGGCGATGGATGATAGCGCTCGCGACGTTAATGCCCGCTCGAGTGCTTGGGCCAGATCGGCGATCAGGTCCTCGGTGTTCTCGATGCCGCAAGCCAGGCGGATCATGTTGTCGGGAATGCCGTAACGGCTGGCGGTCCTCGGGCGAACATTCGTAATAGCTCATCACCAGCGGCTGCTCGATCAGCGACTCGACGCCGCCCAGGCTGGGGCCGATGCGCGGCAGCTGCACGGCATCGACCACCGCGCGCCGTCTGCCGCCAGTCGGCGTCCTTCACCAGGAACGTCACCAGGCCGCCGAAAGCCGCGCATCGTCCGCCGGGCCACTTCGTAGTACGGATGCGCTCGGCAGGCCCGGGATAATAGACCTTTTCGACCTTGCGGATGCGCGGCCAGGAACTCGGCCACCGCCTGGCCGTTCTGGTTGTGCCGCTGCATGCGCAGCTCGAACGTTTTCAGCCCGCGCAGCAGCAGATAGATGTTGTGCGGCGAGTTGATGCCGCCCATGATGCCGCGGAGCTTGCGGACCGGCTCGAGCTTTTCGGTCGAGCCGACGATCACGCCGGCCAGCAGGTCGTTGTGGCCGGCCAGGTACTTGGTGGCCGAGTGCAGCACGTAGTCCACGCCGGCCGCCAGCGGGCGGATGTTGTAGGGCGTGCCCAGCGTGGCGTCGATCAGCGTCTCGACGCCGTGCTTGCGGCCGATGGCGACGAAGCGCTCGAGGTCGACGACGCTCAGATGCGGATTGGTGGGCGACTCGCTGATCAGCAGCCTGGTGGCGGGCGTGATGGCCGCTTCCATGGCCTCGTAGTCGCAGGCCGGCACCTGCCGCGTGACCACGCCGAAGCGGCGACAGGTGCTTCGTGCAGAACTCGCGGCTGCGGTGGTAGCACTCGTCGAAGAAGATCACTTCGTCGCCGGCGTTGAGCTTGGCCATCAGCAGGCCGACGATGGCCGACATGCCGGTGGAAAACAGCAGCGCCGCCTCGCCCCCTTCGAGCGCCGCCAGCTTGCGCTCGACCACTTTTTCGCTCGGGTTGCCGTAGCGGCCGTATTCTTCGCGCGGCTGCTTCTGCTCGATGAAATCGATCACCGACTGCGTGTCGGCAAACGTGTAGGTCGACGAGCAGAAGATCGGCTCGGTCATGGCGTGGCCGAACTTCTGCCGCTCTTCGCCGGCATGCACGGCCACGGTCGATGGCCCGGAGCCCGCGCGGGCGGCCACCTGGCCGGACGGATTCTGGTCGCTCATGGCAATTCCCAACTTCCGATGGAACGTTGCGCTTGGGACTTGCCGGGCAAAACAAAAAAGCCGCGACCCCTGCTTGCGGCGGCGCGGCTTACACTGATTCAAGTTGAATCGCCCGGCAAGGTCGGCGGGCGATGGCACTTTAGCAGGGAAGGCTGCAAGCGGCCGCAAATCCCAAGTTCAGTCCTCATCCTAATAGCGCCCGAGGGCACGTGACGAGTTGGCCGCGCCATCATCGGCAAGCCCACGGACGGCGGTCCGTGGGGGACTCTTAGGCGTGCTCGCGTTGCCGCCGAAAGCGGCGCGAGCAGCAGCAAGTCGTATTGACCCTAGGCGAAACCGCGGAATAATCGCGGTCCGGTGGCCAATACCAGCGACCGGACGCGCGCGCCATGCGAATTCGACGACTCATCTGGCCCGCGATCCTGTCGGCGCCTTGTTTCTGGCGGCCGGCTGCAGCTCGCCCTACGGCCCCAATTACACGCAGCAAGGCGCCGCGCTAGGCGGTTTGGGCGGAGCGGGCGTCGGTGCCCTGGTGGGATCGGCCAGCGGGCACCCGGTAGCCGGGCGCGCTGATCGGCGCCGGAGCGGGCGCCTTGGGCGGCGCGGCGGTCGGCAACGGCATGGACCAGATCGAAGCTCGCAACCGGGCGCAGATCGCCGCTCAACTGGGCCGGCCGCTTCCGCCCGGCGGCGCGACGGTGAACGACGTGGTGGCCATGACCCACTCGGGCGTGAACGAAGAGCTGATCGTCAACCAGATTCGCACCGGCGGCGTGTGCGCATCCGCTGCAGCCGGCCGAAATCATCGCCCTGCAACAGCAAGGCGTGAGCAACCGGGTGATCGCCACGATGCAGACGACACCGCCGGCCATGGTCGCGGCCACTGGCAGTGCCGATCGCGGCCCCACCGCCGGCCTACTACTACCCGCCTCCGCCGCCCTACTGGGGTTATTATCCAGGGCCCGCAGTTGGGCTTGGCGTTGCGGTAGAGCGTCCAGGCTTGGCGAGCGGCCGTGCCAGCCCATGCCGGTAGGCATGTGCTTACGCTTCGCGTCAATCGCCGGCAGGCATGCGCCACGCGGCGTGGGCATAAGCGGTCAGTACCGCACGCCGAAATGCGCGGCTTTCGCTTACCCGAAGTATTCCGGTTCGTTGCCCGGCTTCCACTTGATGTTGCAGCCGATGCTGGGCTGCTGATCGCTGGAGACCGGCTTGCCGGCCAGCACGGCATCGAGCGCCGCCCGCAGGTCGCTGCCGGTGACCGGAATGCCGTTGCCGGGCCGGCTGGCGTCGAGCTGCCCGCGATAGACGAGCTTGCGATCGCGGTCGAACAGGAAGAAGTCGGGCGTGCAGGCCGCCCGATAGGCCTTGGCCACCGCCTGCGAGGCGTCGACCAGGTACGGGAACGTGTAGCCCTGCTGCCTGGCTTCGGCCTTCATCTTCTCCGGCGAGTCGTCGGGATAGGCGGCCGCATCGTTGGAATTGATGCCCACGATGGCCAGCCTTTGCGGCTGATAGTCCTTGCCCAGTTGGGCCAGCCCGGCGGCAATGTGCTTGACGAACGGGCAATGGTTGCACATGAACATCACCAGCAAGGCGGGCTTGCCGGCGAAATCGCCGAGCGAGACGCTGCTTGCCGTGCATGTCGGGCAGCGAAAAATCCGGCGCCGGCGTGCCCAAGGGCAACATCGTGCTGGGCGTGCGAACCATCGGTCAAAGCCTCCGAAAAACGTAGGTCCGGCGAGCCGAGCCGGACCTGGAGTCGCTCCACGTGCCGCTGAAGCACGCGGCAACTACGGGAAATCGTACCAAAGCGCCGGCGGCCGCTGCCAGCCGGCTAATAGAAATCGCCGCAATCTGCGCCGCATGTTTGGCCGGACCGGCGGAACTTTGCTGACGACTGGCTGCGTCGAAGAGCTAAACTCGGGCCAATCGGCTGCTCTCGCCGGTTCATTTCACCGATCGCACACTCATCTCGGGGGACATTGCCATGTCCTGCAAATCTGGCCGCGTGCTGGCCGCCGGCGTATGTCGCCGCATGCTTGCCGCCCGGCAGCATGGCTGCTGGCCGCCGAAAAAGGCGGCAAAGGACAAGGCCGACGATCCGCTGCCGCTGACGAAGGTGGTGCTGTTCAACTCGGGCGTCGGCTTCTTCCAGCACGCCGGCGAAATCGAAGGCGATCGGCGCATCGAACTGAAGTTCAATGTCGACGACATCAACGACCTGCTCAAGAGCATGGTCGTGCAAGTCCGGCCGGATCGCGACCGTGACCTACGGCTCGAAAGATCCGATCACCAAAACGCTGACCACGTTCGCCATCGACCTGACCAGCAATCCCAGCCTGGCCGATCTGCTGGACCAGATCCGCGGCGAAAAGATCGAGATCGAATCGCCGCAGAAAACTGATCGGCACGATCCTCGGCGTCGAACGCCGCAAGGAGCATCTCGACAAGTCGGGCGAAACGATCGAGAAGGCCTTCATCAACGTGCTGACCGACACGGGCCTGCGGAGCGTGCCGCTGGCAGCGTCGGCGCGCATCAAGCTGTCCAATGAAAAGCTCGACGCCGAACTGCGGCAGGCCCTGGCCGTGCTGGCCATGGGCCACGACACCGACAAGAAAAGCGTCACGCTCGATTTTCCCGGCCAGGGCAAGCGGCCGGTGCGCGTGGGCTACATCCAGCAATCGCCGATCTGGAAGACCAGCTATCGGCTGGTGCTCTCCGACAAGGCCAAGCCGTATCTGCAAGGCTGGGCCATCGTGGAAAACACGACCGAGCACGATTGGACGACGTGTCGCTGACGCTGGTCAGCGGCCGGCCGATTTCGTTCGTGATGAATCTGTACGATCCGCTCTACATCAAGCGGCCGGTGGTCGAGCCCGAACTGTTCGCCTCGCTGCGGCCGCAGACGTATAGGGCAGGAATGCTGGCGGAGAAGAGAAGCGAGGCCGCGATGTTGCATCCAGCGCAGATGGCCAACGGGTCGTCGGTAGTCGCTCTGCAGGTGGCAGTATGAGCGCGGCCGCGGCGCGATGGCGGCGGCCGCCGCCGCACTGCGCAGACTAATGGCTATGCGAAGCGGCGTGACGCAGACAGAAAACGCGGCTCGGTTCAATCTCGAACGATAACCCGCTGGCCACCGCCCAGGGAGCCAACGTCGGCGAACTGTTTCAATATGCGATCGAGTCGCCGGTGACGCTGCGCGGCATCAATCGGCCATGCTGCCGATCGTGCAAGAGTCGGTCAAGGGCGAAAAAGTTTCGATCTACAATGCCCCGGTGCAGGCCAAGCATCCGCTCAATGGGCTGCGGCTCAACCAACAGCACCAAGCTGCACTTGCAGCAGGGCCCGATCACGGTGTTCGACGGCGGCGTTTACGCCGGCGACGCCCGGATCGAGGATTTGCCCCCGGGGGCGAGCGGCTGATGAGCTACGCCCTCGACCTGGACACCGAAGTGGCCAGCCAGGCCAAACAGCACCTGCAGGCACGCTCACCAGCGTGAAGATCGCCAAGGGCCTGCTGGAAACCAGCCAGAAGTACGAGCGAAGCGGTCGAATACACCGTGAAGAACTCGGGCAAAAAGAGCAAGCAAGTGCTGATCGAGTATCCCGCTCGGCCGACTGGAAGCTGGTGCAGCCGGCCAAGCCGACCGAAAAGACCCGCGACATGTACCGCTTTGCCGTGGCGGCCGCGCCCGGCGCGCCGGCGAAGCTCATCGGTCGAAGAAGAGCAAGTCATCCGGCAGGAGATCGGCTCGAGCAACTCGAACGACACGAACGATCGAATACTACGTCAGATTCGACGACGATCAGCGAGCCAGTGAAAACCGCACTCGTCGAGCTGCTGCAAAGAAGCGCGATCTGGAAGCCTTGCGGCAACCGCAGCAGCAGGTGCAAGCTCGGATCAATGCCATCTCGCAGGAACAGGGCCGCATCCGCGAGAACATGCAGCAGCTGGACCGCAATTCGGACTTGTACATGCGATATGTCAAAAAGCTCGACCAGCAGGAAAGCGAGATCGAGCAGCGACCGTACGCAGCTCGAAGAGCTTCAGCAGCAAATCGACAAGGCCCAAAGCAGCCTGGACGATTATCCTCCAAAACTGACCGTCGTCGTAAGGTAAAGCCGCGACCGGCGGTCGCGGGTGTCGCAGCTGAATGAATGACGGCCCGTTATGTGTTCCCCGTCAGCGGCCCGCCGCTGGCCGGCGGCATGCTCAGCATTGCCGGGCAGCGGCTGGTCGCCGTTTCGTCCAGGCGCTCACCGGAGGCAATCGACCTGGGCGACGTGGCGATCATCCCGGGCCTGGTCAATGCCCACGTCCATCTGGAATTCAGCTTGCTCGGCTCGCCGGTTGGCCAACCGGGAATGGAATTCACCGACTTGGATTCGGCAGGTCATCGCCCACCGCCGCTCTTCGCAGCCGCCGATCCGGCCGCGATCGTCGAAGCCGCGTGGCCCAGTGCATTGCAGCCGGCACCACGACGATCGGCGAGATCAGCACCAATAGCCATTTTTCCGATACGAGCGTTCCGGCTGCCAACTGACCGACTTTGCCGAAGTCATTTGCCTCGACCCGCGGCGAATACCGACGGTGCTCTCGAGGCAGCCGCGGTTGCACGTCAAGTCTGGCGGCCGGCCGAGCATTGCCGGCCGGGCATCAGCCCGCACGCTCCGTACACGGTGCATGCACGAATTGCTCGAACGATGGATCGAGCTGGCTGCCGAAACCAGCGCGCCGCTGGCCATGCACCTGGCCGAGTCGGCCGGCCGAGCTGGAGCTGCTGGCGACTGGCGGCGGGCCGTTTCGCACGCTGCTGGAAGAACTGGGCGTGTGGCAGCCGGACGCGATCTGCCCCGCCTGTCCGGCCGCTCGATTACTTGCGCGCGCTGGCTCGGGCTCCGCGGTCGCTGGTGATTCACGGCAATTATCTCGACCAAGCGAGAGATCGAGCTTTGTCGCCGACCACCGGCGATCGAATGGCGGTCGTGTATTGCCCGCGGACGCACGCGTTTTTCGGCCATCCGCCGCATCCCCTGCCGCGGCTATTGCAGGCCGGCGCGGCGGTGGCGTTGGGCACCGACGGCCGTTCGTCGAATCCCGACTTGAGCCTGTTGGCCGACGTGCGATTTGCAGCAGGCCGTTTTGCCGGCATCGAGCCCGAGCGATTCTTGCAAATGGCGACGCTCGACGGAGCCGCGGCCTTGGGGCTCGATCGCGACACCGGCAGCCTGGAGCCGGCAAATTTGCGGACCTTGCCTGCGTACGTCTGTCCGCCCGGATCGCCGGCCGATCCGCACGAAGCACTCGTTGACCGGCGACGAGCCGGTCGTGGCGACCATGTTTCGCGGCCACTGGGCCTGGATGGAGGCCGAAATCGCCGACATCATGGCGAGCGGCGGTGCTAGCCCGCCGGTGATTCAGCGCGCAGTTCCGGCTTAGCAATCCGCGGATGCCGCGACCCCAGCGCCTTGCCTGTCTGCCGGTCGAACTCGTCGGGCGTGCGCACCTGGTGGCTTTCGATCGTGCGTCTCGTGCTCCCATTGGTTGAGCATGTTTTGCAGCCGGCCCAGTTCATCAGCATAGGCCGATTCACTGGCGACATTGTGCATCTCATCCGGATCGTTTTCCAGATCGTACAGCTCTTCGGGCGGCCGCGGTGTCTCGAAACAAACCCGCTGCGCCGGACTGAGTTTGCCCTCGCGCTTGCAGCACGCGCATTGCCTGGAACGTCGGACCGCTCACGGCGTCGGCCGGCGGGGTCAGCGGCAGGTCGAGATAGCCGTTGCGAATGTACTTGAACCGTTGGGTCCGCACGGCCCGATCGTACGCTGTGTAATCGTGCCAATTATGCTCGGCAAAGATCGCCGCATGGCCGCTCGCTTTCGGGTCGGATAGCAGCGGGACAAGGCTCACGCCTTGAAACGTTGGCGACGGAGCCGCCCCGGCCAGTTCCAAGAGCGTGGGAGCAATGTCGATCGAGCTGACGAGGCTCGAGCACGTGCCGCCGGCGTGCACCTGTCGCGGCCAGCGCACGATGAAGGGAGTTTTGATCCCGCTGTCGTACACCGTGGTTTTGCAGCGTGGAAACGGCCGGCCGTTGTCGCTGATGAAACACGATCAGCGTGTTTTCGGCCAGCCCACTACGGTCGAGTTCGTCGAGCACTGCGCCCATGTCGTGGTCCAGCCGGCTGATGGCGTCGTAGTAGAGAGCCAAATCCTTCCGCGTCTCGGGCACGTCGGGCAAATACGGCGGCACCACCACTTGTCGCGGGTCGTGCGGCGGATCGGTCGTCGCCGGGCTTGATAGGGCCGATGCGGATCGGTAGACGCCAGCCACAGGAAAAACGGCTTGTCGGCCGGACGCTGCCGCAAGGTCGGCAGCCAGCGGTCGGCCCGGCCTTCGGCGACCAGGTCAAACTTGCTCTTGGCGGCCGGGCCCAAATGCCATTTGCCGGCTGCGGCGGTCCAATAGCCGGCCGCGTGCAGCAGCTCGGACACCATCGTCTGCTCGGCCGGCAATGGCCAGTGCAGTTGCTCGGCGCCCGTATTGTGCGGCTAGCGGCCGGTGAGAATGCTGGCCCGGCTGGGGCTGCACGAACTGCATGTAAGGAACGCGCATCGGTGAACTTGAGCCCCTCGCGCAAGGCGATCCAAGTTCGGCGTACCCACTTGCGGCCGGCCGTACGGTCCGCAATCGTCCCAGCCGAGGTCGTCGGCGATGAAGATTACGATGTTCGGCCGCTCGGCTGCCGCCAGCAAACCGGCCGGAAGAAAAATCACAATGGCGACAATCCGCCATAGGATTGAGAACATGTTCGGCACTTTCAAGAACTTACGGGTTAGTCAGATTCGGTGCCCAAAGAGCGCCTTCCTTGACGGGCGGGGTCTTGCCGCTTTCGGGAAAACTGGCCTTCACGGCTGCGTGCAGTTGGTCAGAAAGCTCGGCAACCGTCGAGGCATAATCGCCGCTGTCGGCCAGGTTCGTCAGCTCCTGGGGGTCGGCGTCGTGGTCGTAGAGTTCGCGGCCTTGCGGCCTTCGTCCCACTCGGTGTAGCGCCAGCGCGGAGTTCGCAGGGTGTAGCCGAAGAAACGCCGGCCCGTCGTGCCCTGGGTCGCGAGTGACGGCAGCCCGCTTGGCCCCGCCGCCGCCGCGCATGACTTGCGTGAGCGCCCAACCGCGACCTTTGACGCTGGCGGTCTTTCAGCATCGGCACCAGGCTTTGGCCCTGCAGGTTCTCGGCGGCTTGGATGCCGGCCAGTTCGGCCAGCGTGGGATAAAGATCGAGATGGCTGACCGGCGTCTTCACGACCGCTGCTTCCCGCACCGCCCGGCGGCGACGATCAGCAGCGGCACGCGGGCGCTGCCTTCGAACAGGCTCATCTTCTGCCACAGGCCGTGCTCGCCCATGTGGTAGCCGTGATCGCTGGTGAACACGATGATGGTGTTGTCGGCCAGGCCCAGCCGGTCGAGCTTGTCGAGCACGTGGCCCACCTGGGCGTCCATGAAGCTGATGCTGGCGTAATAGGCCTGCACGCACTGCCGGCGCAGGTCGTCGGTGAGCTTGTCCTGTTCCTTCTTGTGGCTGGCCAGTGCCGCGGCCGGAACGTCGGCCGGATTCTTGTCGACCTCGGATGCAACGGCATGTCGCTCGGGGTGATACATGTCGAAGTAGGGCGCCTTCGGCGAGACGTACGGCGTGTGCGGCCGGAAAAAGCCGACGCGCCAGAAAGAACGGCCGGTCCTTCTGCTTCGCGCAGCCGCTCGAGCACCCACTCGGCGTCGGCCGGCGATCATGCCGTCGGTGTGATGCTCGTCGCTTTTGGGCGACGCATACCAGCTCAGCGTGCCGCCGAACTGGCCGGGCATCAGCGTGAAGATCTTCGGCTCTTCTTCCAGGCGGTCGACGCCGGCCGGGTTCAACTCCAGTTCCCACGAGCCGGGATCGTCGTGGCCGTTGGTGCCGATGGAATTCGGCACGTTGTAGTGATACAGCTTGCCGATCCGCGCGGCGAAGTAGCCTGCCAGGCGAAACGCTTGCGGCAAGCTGATCTGCGAGGGGATCGTTTGCCGGAAAATCTGCGCCATTCGCAAGGATGCCGGTGCTGTTCGGATACAGGCCGGTGAGCATCGAGTTGCGGCTCGGGTCCGCAAAGCGGAAACGTGCAATACGCGCGGTCGAACCGCACGCCGCGGGCGGCCAGCCGGTCGATGTTCGGGGTCTTCGCCCGCGGGTCGCCGTAGCAGCCGAGAGAGTTATTCAGATCGTCCGACATGATGAGCAGCACGTTCGGCCGCTGTTCAGCCGCTGAGATCTGATGCGGAAACAGAAGCGGCGAAACGACCAGCAGCAACACGAGAAGTCGGCTCATGGAATTGCATCTCCAGCGAAAGAACACAAGAACACGGATTTGCCCCGGCGATGCGGCCCGTGCCACCGCTTCACCACGGGGCAACCACCTGGCATCGAGCCAACTCGCAATATCGGCTCCGGAGGGGCCGCGGTCAACGCGCGGCGCGTGCGCGGCTTTGTCCTCGACGGAGCGCCGGAAACTCCCGACTCGCTCCTCGGGAATTGTCTGGAGACCCCAAAAAAACGCGAGCTTGTGCGGCGTGTCGGGCACCGCACAAGCTCGGCGACAGGGGCGCGATCATGGGCTTCGGCCTATTCCGTCTTCGTGGAATCGACCAGGAAGCTGCTGTTGTTGGCGACCGGCATGTAGGGCATCCACTGCCGGCCGGCGACCGTCTGGCTGCGTGCGGCATGGCCGGGATACCAACCCAAGCCAACGCCCACGTTCCAGAATTCCTGCGCGGCGGCCGAGGCAAAGGTCGGCGACACGCCCTCGTGTGCACTGGGCTTCATATACATGACATTGGCATAGCCGGACAAATTGTCGCTAATCGGGATCAACCAGTTGCTGCCCAGAATTGCCGACCCCAACGAACCGCCGGAGCCGCCGATCGGAAAGCCGGCGGAATTGGCCGGAGTGGCAATGCGCCATCCAACGGAACGCCGACGTAGAACCAGCTATCGGCTCCGTATGCGCCGTACTTGTGATGCCAGAAGAGGTTGCCCTGGTCAATTGCCTGGTAGCTGACAGGCGTGCCCGGCGCCGCAAAAATGCCGCCGGCGGGTGCGCCGGTTGCCCGCGTTACCGAGCGATCCTGAACCGTGGCCCAAACGCCGACCTCGTTCTTAGGGCCGAACGCCCAAGCCACCTGGCCGCGGGACTGGGCCAGCGTCGGCGAGTTGCCGAAGACACCAAAATTATCGCTCAGCATCCAGTCGTGCACCACGCCCCAGCTCAACCGCCGGTTGACGTTGGCACGGCGGAAAACACCGACCGTGATGAAGCCCTGCTGCGTGACCTCATTGAGCTGCGAGCCGGGGCTGGTGCGGCCGCTAAAATTGTAGACGCCGTAGCTGCCGCCCACCTGCCAGCCAATGCCGGCTTCTTCCCACAGCGCGCCGCCGAGGTTTAGGCCCGTGATGCCGCCGTTGTTGTTCGGATAGCTGCCGCTGCTGACGCCGCGAAACGAATCCACGCCCGAAAACAGATAGGCCGCAACTCGCGGGCATGGTTCGGAGTTTGGTCCGTCGCAGTCGTATTGCTCCCCGCAATTTGGACAACAACTTCCGCGTGTCGGGGAAGTGGGACAACAGGTTTTGCATGCAGCAGGGGTGACCGTGGCTGGTACGGGCACCACTTCAGGCTGGATCGGTGCGTCTTGGGCGGCGTAGCTGCCTGAGATCGACTCGCTGGGCACGGCCTCCGCTTCTTCATAGTTGGCCGTCAACTGAACGTCGTCGGCGCAGCCGCAAGCCGGCGCCAGACCAAAAGCTGCCAGCAGCGCGCAGAGCCGCAAGAGAGTGGTTTTCATTTTCGCCTTCTTCCGTGAGCTATGGAAGACTCAAGCCGATCCACAAATCATGCGCGGCTGGAATGAAAGGTCGCGTCAGCCATCGCCAGATTTGTCCGCCTGAATGCAACGATTGCGGCATCTTGCCGCGTAGGCATCTCGTGCATTATCGAGAGCCTCGTCACAGGCAGAATCGACGCGCACGCACGGCAAATTGAGAATCCCCGGTTAGCGGCGGAGTTTACGGAATGAGCGTAACAAGTGATACGATCGGCACGGGCGACGGAGATTGCGCCACTGGGCCGCATTGGCGAGGGGATGTAGCGGTGGCGCCAAGAATGCCGTTGCAAGCTGGCCTGTCGGCTTGAGGCGCAACTGGGCAACCGGGCAGGCACCAGCCGCGCAGCGCCAACTTGCGCGTGCAATCGCAGCCAGCGAAGGAGGGAGTTTATTGCGTGCGGGTGGTGTCGACGAAGAAGTTGCCGTTGTTGGCCATCGGCATGTAAGGCATCCACTGCCTGCCAGCCACGCTCGTGCTCCGCGCGGCCCGCTGCGGATAGATCGCCAGGCCCACGGAGATGTTCCAAAACTCCTGGGCCGCGGCCGTTGCACCGTTTTGAGTCCCGGCATGGGCACTGGGCTTCATATACGCGGTGTTGGCATACATCGACACGCAGTCGCTAAGAGGAACCAGCCAATTGCTGCCAAGGATAAACTCGCCGAGGCTGCCACCAGTGCCCGCCGGAGAGGACGATTCGGGCAACCGGCTCTGTTGCGGAACGCCCACGTACCCCCAGCTATCGCCACCGAAGAGCAGCCACTTGTGGTGCCAGAACACGTTGAGCTGGTTGATGGATCGGTAAGTCTGGTTGGCGCCGTTCGAATTCACCTTGGTGGAGTCGATATCGTGGACGGCCCCCCAAACGCCAATTTCGTTGAGCGGGTTGAATGCCCAGCCGACCTGCATCCGCAACTGGCCAATCGTGGGCGAATTCGCGAACGTCCCAAACCCATTGTTGAACATCCAGTCCTGAACGATGCCGAAGCCAAATGGCACGTGCTCATCCGGCCGGCGAAAGAAGCCCGTCGTGACGAAAATCTGCTGCTGCGTTTCCGGCGATTGGATCGGTTTGGATTGGCCGTTCAAATCGTAGATGCCGTAGCTGCCGCCAAACTGGGCCCCGAAGCCATAAGCGCTTAGCCAGGGAAGCGGCGCACCGCCATTCACACCGCTCGAGAAGCCGTTGTTGCTCTGGTACGTTCCGTCCGACACGCCACGCCAGGAATCCACGCCGGCAAACCCGAACCACGCGATGCGCGGGCACGGATCCGGGCACAAGCGGCGCTTCATCAATCTCGGATCGCACGTCGGGCAGCCGGATCCGTTGCAAACCGCGCCACGGCTGGCCCGGGTCGCTCGGCACGGCCACATCCGGCGCATACTCACCAGCGACCGATTGGCTCATGACCGGCGATCCGGCCTGATCATAGTCGCCGGCCAGCTCCATGTTTTGGGCTCGTCCGACGGTCGGCCCGATGAGCAGCACAGCAGCGGCCACGGCCCAATTTCCTCGGAGAAGACGCATCTCGAAGCCTCGCTAGTGCGATACCGGGCAAATGCACGCGACAGCAGCGGCAGGGTTTGCGCCGCGAAACCTTTACTGGGGGGATCGGATCGGAATGTTCGGAATGATGAGAAGTTTCGGAACAACCGGCAGGGCCTCGCCAGCCTCGCCAGTTTCACTCGTCCGAAAAGTCAACCGCAGAGAGCGGTGGAGTAAGAGGCGCAGGATGTGTTGCGCCGCACTTGGAAAGAATGAAAAGTGAACACTTAAAAGTGAATAATGGCGGAAAGCTGATAGCGACGCCTGCGCAGTCACTTTTCACTTTTCACTTTTCGCTTGCTAGCGCGGCTTGCGCTTCGACAGCGCGGTTGCGGGCTTCTTGGGAAGGGCCGGCTTTTTCATCGCCTTCTTGGCTTCGGCAGCGGGCTTGCCGGCAACCGGCTTGCGCGGCGGGGAGGCCTTTTTAGCAGCCGGTCTTTCAGCCGCCGGCTTTTCAGCCTTCTCGCCCGCAGGCTTTTGCGGCAAGGGCTTTTCCGCGGGGGCCTTCTCAGGCGGCTTCTTTTTTTCCGCCATGGTCTTGGCCTTGCCCGCGGCTTCTTTGCTCGATGCTTCTTTGGCCGCCGCTTCTTTGCCAGCCTCCTTGGATTTGGATGCTGGCGCCGCCGGCTGAGGAGGCGCCGGCTTGGGCTTGGGCTGCCGCTTGGGCAAACGATCTTTGGCCTCGGGCGCAATCTCGAGCAGCAGTTTGTGCAGCGAGGGCGCGAAAGGATTGGCGACCATTTCGGCGCCAAGCTGGTGCAGCAGCGAGGCGAACTCCACGCCCTTGCTCTTGGGGATGGCCCGTTCCATGCCCGCCACGTGTCCATCCTCGGCTTCGTCGGCGCCGATCGCCCCGATCACGACCAGCGCTTCGCGCGAGCCTCGATCGATGGCAATGGCATGCCCGCCAAGCGTGACCTGCGTGGAATACGCGACGACGAACGGCGTCGCCCCCTCGCACTTGCTGATCTTCTGAATAGCCTGACCCAAGTTCAGCTTTTTCAGGTTCTCCAGATCAAACGAATACGTCGATTCGAAAATGCTGTAGAGCAAACGCTTGACGTTGGTCATCGCGGCCAAAGGATCGGGCAGCATGGGCACCACTTCGGCCAGCTCGCGGGCCGTGCTCACCCGCACCTCGTTCCAGTCGAAGAAGCCGGTCTTGAGCGTTTGAAAGGCCCGGTCGGCAGCCTCGTAGCTGGCGTTTTCCAGGCAACAGGCATACAGGATGTGTTCCAGCACCGGACGCTGGGGCGGTTCGACCGGCTTGAAATGCTTTTTGAGAACTTTGTGCAGCCGGGTCAGCAGTGCCGAACGATTGGGAGTTGCCATGCTCTTGGAGGCTCTCATTCTGGAACAAATCGCGAAGCCAATTGTTGCCGGACTGCCCGGCCGATTTCTGCCCTGGGGAAAGACAATCGCCCGCCCCTGTCACCCCCTAGCACCTGTCACCGATGCACGAAGCGTTTTAGGGGCCGCCCTGCTGGTCAGGCGTCTTCGAGTCGGTCGCGTCGGCGGGGTGTTCAAGGGCGATTGACTCTTCCGAGTCGTCGTTCAGCTCCGAATCTTCCGACCGCGCTTCCTTGGGAAGCACGCGTTGCAAGATCTCGGAAATCTGAATTGACTTTTTTACCCCCATATCCAGGACAAACTCAAGCCGTGGAGTGTAGCGGGTATCGATCCGGTTAGCCACCTTGGATTGCAGGAAGCCGGCCGCGCTTTGCAACCCGCGCAGGGCCAGGTTCTGCTTGGTCTCGTTGCCCATGATCGAAACGTAGACCTTGGCCTGGCGCATGTCCGGCGACACTTCCACGTAGGTCACAGTAACGTCGGCGACCCGTGGATCCTTCAGCTCGGCCAGGATGGCCATGCTCACGACTTCGCGGATAGCTTCGGCGGCCTTGAGAACTCGACGACTTGGCATGCGACGCTTCGGGTTTCGCTTTGGTAGGTCCGGCGAGCCGAGCCGGACCTGGGGGTGGGCATCGGCGCTCGATAAGCCGCCGGTCGGCCTGCGGCACGGCGTTTTTCCCGCACGTTCGCCCCAGGTGCCGCTCGGCTCGCGGCACCTACCGGGGACTGACCGCGATTTGCAAAATTACAACGTCCGGGCGACTTCCTGGATCTTGTACGCTTCGAGGACATCGCCTTCCTTGAGGTCGTTGAAGCCGCCCAGCTTCATGCCGCACTCGTATCCCTCGCGCACTTCGCGGGCGTCGTCCTTTTCGCGCTTCAGCGATTCGAGCGGATAATCGCCGATGATCCGGTTCTCGCGAATCACCCGGACGCGGCAATTGCGCTCGATGGTGCCGGCCAGCACGCGGCAGCCGGCGATCGTGCCCACGCGGCTGATGACGAACGTCCGCTGCACCAGCGCCCGGCCCAGGTCGACTTCGCGCTGCTCCGGCTTGAGCATGCCTTCCAAGGCCGCTTTCAGATCGTCGGTCAGCTTGTAGATGATCTCGTAGCGGCGGATTTGCACGCCGCGGGCTTCGGCCAGCGAGCGGGCCTTTTCGTCCGGCACCACGTTAAAGCCGATGATGATCGCGTCCGAAGCGTCGGCCAGGTGCACGTCGGCCTCGGTGATGCCGCCCACCGTGGCCTGCAGAATTTTGATCTGCACCTCGGGGTGCGTGAGCTTGTCGAGCTCCTTCTGGATGGCCTCGATCGAGCCGCGAACGTCTGCCCGCAGAATCAGGTTCAGCGTCTTGGTTTCCTGCTCGCCCAGTCGCTCGTGCAGGTTTTCCAGGGTGACGTGTGTCGGGCCGCCGCCCAGCGCTTGCTGCCGCGATTGCCGTCCGCGCTTCTCGGCGATGTCGCGCGCCTGGGTAATGTCGTCGAGCACGTAGAAATGGTCGCCGGCGCCCGGCGGAATGTCCAGGCCGGTCACATTCACCGGCGTCGACGGGCCGGCCCGTCGTACGTCTTGCGGCCGTCGAGCGTGTCGTACATCGCCTTGACGCGGCCGTGAGCCGCGCCGCAGACGAGCACGTCGCCGACCTTGAGCGTGCCGTTCTGCACCAGCAGCTTGGCGACGACGCCGCGCCCTTCGTGCAGCTCGGCTTCGAGGCACGTGCCGTCGGCCTGCCGCGAAGGATTGGCCTTGTAATCGTGCAACTCGGCGATCGTCAGCAGCGTTTCCAGCAGCTCGTCGACGCCTTGGCCGGTCGAGCGCGCTGCACTGCACCACTTCGGTGTCGCCGCCCCATTCGGTCGGCAGCAGCTCGTTGGCCGGCCAATTGCTGCATGATCCGCGTCGACATTCACGCCGGGCAGGTCGATCTTGTTCAGCGCCACGACGATCGGCACCTTCGCCGCCCGGGCGTGGCTGATGGCTTCTTCGGTCTGCGGCATCACGCCGTCGTCGGCGGCCACGACCAGCACGGCAATGTCGGTGACATTGGCGCCGCGAGCCCGCATCTCCGTGAAAGCCTCGTGGCCCGGCGTATCGACGAAGGAGATCGGCCGGCCGTCTTTTTCGATGCGATAGGCGCGGATGTGCTGCGTGATGCCGCCGCTTTCGCCGCTGACGACGTCGATGCCGATGATCCGGTCCAAGAGCGACGTCTTGCCGTGGTCGACGTGCCCCAGGAACGTAACGATCGGCGGCCGCGGCTCGAGCGATTCGGGCGCATCTTCGCTGGCCTTCGATTCGAGCCGAGCAACTGAGTCTTCCAGATCGGCGTGCTGGCGGACTTCGATGTCCAAGCCGAACTCGACGGCCAGCAGCTCGACGATTTCGGCCGACAGCTCGGCGTTGATGATTGGCCATTTGGCCCAAGCGACAACAGCTTGCCCAGCACTTGCCGGGCCGGATGCCGACGGCCTCGGAAAAACTGCGGACCGTGCATGGCAGGTTGATCACGACTTTGCCCTTGCGCGGAGCGGCCGTGTTGGTGCCTGTGCGGCGCATGCGGATACGGCTTTTGACCGGCCGGCGGAACGCGACTCTTCCTCTGCTCCGCCGACGAGTGTCGCGGCGGGTCGCAACTCGGGGGTTGCCGCGGCGGCGATTGAGCTGCCGCTGTTCGCGACCGCCCAGCGTGCGGTCTTCTTCGGCTGCTGGGGCTGCTGTGGCCTTGCCGCGGCGGCGCTCTTTGCCTTCGCCGGGCGGCGGATAGCGGTGGCAATGCGGGAGCCGGCGGCCGCCAGGGCCGCCGGCCTTGGCTTCGGGTGCGGGGCCGCCGGCCGCCGTCAGCCTTGCGCTTGGCCTCGTGCTTCTTCAGATGGGCCTGCAGCGGATTGGCACCGGCACGCGCCAGCCCGGATCGCATCGGCCGGAAGTTTGATGTCGGGCTTTTGCGGTTCGGGTTCGGCCGGCTTGCCCGGCGCGGTCGGCTGCTGGACCGAAGGCAGCGGAGCCACGCGGATGGCCGGACGCCCTTGGACCGCGATGCGCGATTCCAGCGGCCGCTTCGGCGCATCAGCCGGTTTGTCGGCCTTGGCCACCAGTGGCTTGGGCGTGAGCAGCGGCGGCTTCCCGGCGCCACGCCGGCCGGCGCGATGTAATCTTCGCGCCGGCAGCGGAGTGGGCTCAGCGGCGACGGCGACTGCCGGCTGTTGAACCGGCGCCGGGCCTCGCGCGTTGCCGGCCGCGAACCACCGGCGACAAACGCCTTGACCTTCGCGACTTCTTCGTCGGTCAGGCTGGCTAGCGCCGAGCCCTTGCCCGTGACGCCCGCCTTCGTGCAGAGGTCCACCAGGGCCTTTGCTGTCAAGCTTCAATTCTTTTGCTAACGAATAAATCCGTACGGCCAACTGAATACCTCTCTCTCTGCAGTGCCGCCGCGGGCCCGCCATGCGAGTGCCAGCGGCTCATTCCATCCTTAAGTTCATCATCCGCGTTCTCCCAGTCGAGGGCCACGCTCCCGGCGGCGCTGCCGCCGTATCCGGGGCGTGCGGACGATCATATCCACCGAAACCCGATAGCCCGTCTCGATTGCACCGTCGTGCTGCTTGCACCTGCTGTTTCTATAGCACCGCCGTCTAGGCCTGTCATCCGCAACGGCAATCTGTCATCGCCAAAGGCAACTTATCGTCCGCGTTAGCGTCGGTCAGCAGCGCCGACAGCCTGCATCGGCGCCGGACTGCGCCTTCGTGCGGCGTTGATCGGCTGCCTCCGCTCGGCAGGCAGCGCTGGCAGGCTCGCCCGCCAGTCCGCCGTCCTCGGCCGGCGCGGTCCCTGCTTCGGCTTGCGCCGCACGCAAGGCGGCCTCCTGGGCTTCCAAAGCGGCCGTGGCCGCCTCGATCCGCTGCTGCTCGCGCTGCCGGCGCCGCTCTTCGCTGGCCGCCGCTTCGGCTTCCTCGGCCTTGGCCTCGGCCTGCTCGACGATCGTGCTCGACCTGCTCGCAGCGCAAGCTCGCCCATCTCCATCAGGGCGTCCGGCTCGATGACCGAAAGATCATCGTATGACAAAAACCCTTCGCCGACTAGCTTTTCGGCCAGGTTTTCGTCGACGCCCTCGATGGCGCTGAAGCCGCGCCACGGCCCGCTCGATCTGCTCGTCGAGCTCCTCGCGGGTCATGATTTCGATGTCCCAGCCGCACAGCTTGCTGGCCAGCCGCACGTTCTGACCGCGGCGGCCGATGGCCAGCGACAACTGGTCCTCGCGCACCAGCACGATCGCCCGGCCCAGCATCGAGCAGAGAATCACTTCCTCGACCTCGGCCGGCTGCAGGGCGTTGGGAATCAGCACCTGCATGTCGTCGCTCCAGCGGACGATGTCGATGCGCTCGCCGGCCAGCTCGTCGACGATGTTCTTGATGCGGTTGCCGCGCACCCCGACGCAGGCCCCCACGCAATCGACCCGCTGGTCGGTGCTGCTCACGGCCACCTTCGTGCGATAGCCGGGCTCGCGGGCCATGGCCTTGATCTCGATCACGCCGTCGGCGATTTCGGGAATCTCCTGCTCGAACAGCCGGCCGACCAGGGCCGGGCCGGGTGCGGCTGAGGATCACCTTCACGCGGCTGCCGCCTTTGCGAACTTCGAACACCGTGGCCCGCACGCGCTCGTTGGCGTGGTGGGTTTCGCCGGGAATCTGCTCGCTGCGGGGCAGGATGGCTTCGCAGTTCTGCAACGAGACGGTGGCGGCGCCGCCTTCGTAGCGCTGCACGACGCCGGTGACGAGCTGCCCTTTTTCCTTGTCGTATTCGTCGAACAGGGCGTCGCGCTCGGCTTCGCGCACCTTCTGGATGATGACTTGCTTGGCGGTCTGGGCGCCGATGCGGCCGGCCGTTTCCTCGGCATCGAGCGGAACGCCGTTGTGCGTGCCGCGAGATCGAGCCGTCCTTGCGGTCGATCGTGACGACGATCTCTTGTTCTTCGCCGTATTGCTTCTTGGCGGCGGTCACCAAGCGCCGCCTCGATCGCCTGGAAGATGACCTCCTTGTCGATGTTCTTGTCGCGGTGAATCGTGTCGATGATTCGCAGCAGCTCGTTGGCGTTCATAAATCTGTCGTCTCCCCTCGAAAGCGGGAGAGTCGCCTTTCGAATTGTCGAGTTGTCAGGTTGTGTGGATGAGATTAACGCACCGAGTGGTTCTCGATAGCCGGCTCCTTTGCTGCTAAAGCTCCTTTGTCTTTGGGCCGCTCACAGCGGTCCGAAAACAACAATAACCAGAGACCACTCGGCTTCGACGGTTGCTGTCGCACAAGTTTCGCGGCAGCGAAAAAGTGCCGCTTTGTCAGCAGCCCGATGCGGAGTGACGCCTGGCTCTAAATGCCTCACGCGTTGTTTGGCGGACGCGCCGCCGATCGCCCGCCAACCCCCGTGGTCCCAGTACTGGGACCCAAAGGCCCAGGACCCCAAGGGTTGTTACCCTCTGCTTCCATTGTGTCAGTCTCGGCAAGTCGCACGCGTGTTCGATTGCGCCTTGGGACGCAGGTCGCACCCTGCCAAACCCCTGCCGGGTTGGCGTCATCCAGCCCTCGACGCTCGCGCGAGCGGTTTGCAAAGATACTGTTTTACCCCTTGAGGGGTGCGTTTGTCGAACCGGAAGTGAGCCCCGGCGGCCACAAAAAATGCGATTCGGGGAATAAAGCCGCGACCCACTGGTCGCGGTGACCGCTGGAATGCGGCCCGCCAGAATTGCGGACCGTCAAGGCGCAGCTGCGTACCATGACGCAACTGGCCTGCCCTTGCGGCGTCACGTTGACGCTCAAGAAGGATTCGCCGGGCGGCACGTCGGCCGAGTGAACGGCGGCGACGGGGCACTCGGGATCGGGCGTGCGGTAGTTGAGCACCGGAAACAGCCGCTGCGCGCTCAGCGCCAACGTCCCGGCGATCAGCTCGACCAGTCCGCTGCCGGCCCCCAGGTTGCCGAAATAGCTTTTGGCCGCGGCCACCGGCACTTGCTTCGTACGAGCCCCGAACACGTTCGGCAATGGCCCGGGCTTCTTCGGCGTCGCACTGCGCGTGCCCAGCCCATGCGCCTGAATGTGGCCGATCTCCTCGGGCTTCGCGCCGGCATCGGACAGGGCGCTGCGCATGGCGTTGGCCAAGGCCACGTCGCGGCGAGCGATCAGATTGCGATCGGCCACCGACGAACTGCCGGCCCCGACGACTTCGCCGTAAATCCGCGCACCGCGGGCCTGGGCCATGCTCGAGCTCTTCGAGAATCACGGCGCCGGCCCCTTCGCCCAGCACCATGCCGGTGCGATGCAGATCGAACGGCCGGCAAGCGGCGGCGGGCTCGCGCGGCCGGATCGGCCAACTGTTCCTGCTGCAAGGCGTGGACGGCTTTCATGGGATGCACGCGCGTGCCGGTGGCTCCGGCCACCATCAGGTCGGCATGGTTGCGCGTGATCACCCGAAAGGCCTCGCCGACCGCCAGGTTCGCGGCCGCTTCGCGATGCGTGATCGAGTTGCTATGGCCCGCGCATGTCGTTGTAAATGGCGATGTGGCTGGCCGGCATGTTGGGCAGATACTTCAGCAGCCACAGCGGCGGCATCTTTTCCATGCCCGGACCGGCCCAACGCGAGAACTGGAACCCTTCTTCGTCGACAATGCACTCGCGGATGCTGGCCGTGAACTCGTCGGGCATGGTCAGCATGTAGTCCGAGCCGAAGACCACGCCGGTGCGGTCGGGGTCGTGGTTCGTGGGGTCAGGCCGGCGTCGTGCAATGGCTCGTTGGGCGGCGGCGACGCCCATCTGCGACTCGCGGCACATGACCTTGAGCCCTTTGCGGATGGCCTTCTTCTTTTCGCCTTCCAGCGGGCCGAAGCCGTCGATATCGCCGGTGAACTCGCGGGCCTCGGCCGCCGAAATGGGCCAGCACCGAGGGAAAGTCCTCCGGCAGCCGCTTGACGCCGCTGCGGCCTTCGACCAGTGCTCCCCACAAAGATTGCGGGCGTATTGCCCAGCGGGCTGATCAGGCCCATGCCCGTAATCACCACTCGACGCGACGACTTTGCGGAACTCATGCACTCACCAGGCGGAAGAAGGCCGAGCCCGAGCCCGGCGATTGGCACGCCATTTTAGTCGTATCGTCCGGGCGGGTCGAGACCGGCGAGCGGCAGGCGCCAGCCTGCCGGTAATCCGGCGCCCACGCCACAACGTCGCTCAGCGCCGGTTCGCGCGGCTGTTTGAAAGCAAAGCGTGTTGGTTACGGCTGATTAACGGCAGGCTGGCGCCAGCCGCTCGCCTCAGTACCTGCCTCGGGTGTTCCGTGGATCGCGCAGGGTCGTTTGCGGCACCACCGGCGTGCCCGGCGGTGGTACGGCCGACGGAGCCAACCGACCTTTGTTCTCGATGAACACCAACAGGTCCGACCGCAGCGGCTCGTTCACCAGGGGCAGGCCCTTCAGCAGCGGATGCGAATCGTTCGGCGGGGGCTGGCCACCATCCCCAAGCCCACTAGCAGCACCTGGTCCGAAGGCCAGCGGAACCGCTCGTGCAGTCGGCAGCAGATCGCTTGCGGCACCTCCATCTTCGCGCGCTGTCGCGGGGCTGCGGGCGAAGGCACATCCAACGACACGGCAATCAGCTTCTCCAACTGGTCGATGTTGCACTTCAGCACCGCGTCGATGCTGCGGCCGTCGAGCGAGAGCAGCGGGTTGAACTCGAGCGAAAAGCCTTCTTCGAACTGCGCCGTATTCCGGCTCGAAGTTGGGCCAGGTTTGCGGCTTGGGAATGATGTCGCGCACGTACGTGCTGCGGCCGCATGCTGGTGATGATCGTCGATTGCCCGTTGTTGACCACGAGGTGCGGGCGAACTTTGCTCGCGAAAATCGATCCGCTTGCGCAATTCGGCCATCAGCAGGGCCGCGTCTTCCTTCTGCAGCAACCAGGCCTGAATGCCTTGCGTTTGCACGGCGATCGGCCGCAGCAGTTGATGTGCGACTTGGCCCGCCAGTTCGGGCTGCCGATCGTGACGATTCGCAGGCCAAGACGTCTGACTCTCGGCCTCGCTGCTGACGAACCGGTCTACGACGTCGGCCACGACGGCGTGCATTTCCGGCGTGTGGTACACCTTCAGCGTGCGGCGGTTGGCGCACAGGATGCCCAGCGGTTCGTTGTGCCAGGCCTCGTAGCCCGTATCGCGCAGGACCCAATCCACGACGCTTGCTCGGGCCGGTTGGTGTTGGTGACGCGCACCGGTATAGGGCGTGATGTCATACTCCCGCCAGACTTGGCCTTGCTCGTTTGGCAATGAGGCCGGCCCCTGCGTGACCGCGGCAATCGGGTGGCGCGGAGGGTTGGAGATCGTCGCAGCGGCTCGATCGGGGTGAGCGAACCACCGGAACCTGCCGACGCGGTCGGCCCGGCCGGCGGTCGTTGCCCAACCGTGCCTGCAGGCGGAGACGCGGGGCTCAGGGCGCGGCGTGCCCAGGCGCACTGCCGCCAGCCGGCACGCCGGGAGTGCGCCACTGGTTAGCCGTGGCTGTGGGCGGGGTGCTGATCGGGGCATTGCTGCCCGCCGGCGGTGTCGACGGACTACCTGCTGCCGCGCTCGTTGTTGGATATAGCGGCACCCGGGCGAACTCGGCGGCGGAACCGTCGATCGCGGGAACAAGCCGCTGGCGGTCTGCCCGATGGCTCGGCTGCCCACCGACGCGACAATAACTACGACGCCGGCTGCCATCAGTTTGCGCATCGATCAGCCTCCATGCTGATAGAGTTCAACCAGCGACAACATGCCGTCGGTCGGGGCCGCTAAGCTCAAGCGGCCGGAGTATAGGCGAGTGCGCCAAAAAGACAGCAAGACCGATGCGGTCCGCCGATCATTCGCCCCGTGGCCGCTGACAAGCCCACGGACTGCGGTCCGTGGGTCCCTGGCCATTGCTATCGTCGATCTCGCAGCTTGCCGATGATCACCGACGCATTGTGACCGCCAAAACCGAAGCTGTTGCTCATGGCGGCCGAAATCTTCCGCTGCCGGGCTTCGTTGGGCGTGTAGTCCAGGTCGCACTTCGGATCAGGCGTCGTGTAGTTGATCGTCGGCGGAATGACGCCGTCACGCAGGGCCAGCATCGAAAGCACCAGCTCGACGCCGCCGCTAGCTCCCAGCAAGTGGCCCAACTGGCTCTTGGTGCTCGAAATGCTCACGTCGCGGGCATGGTCGCCGAAGACGGTTTTGATGGCGATGGTTTCCGCCTGGTCCCCCAAGGGCGTGCTGGTGCCATGGGCATTGATGTAGCCGATGTCGGTCGGCCGAAAGCCGCGCGTCGCGCAGCGCCAGCGTCATGGCCTTGGCGGCGCCGGTGCCGTGTTCGTCGGGCTGGGTGATGTGGCCGCCGTCGGCACTGGAGCCGTAGCCCAGCACCTCGGCGTAAATGCGGGCGCCGCGTGCTCTGGCGTGCGCCAGCTCTTCGAACACGAGCAGCCCCGCGCCTTCGGCGAGCACAAAGCCATCGCGGTCGAGGTCGAAGGGGCGGCTGGCGTGCGGCGGATCGTCGTTTCGCTCGCACAGGGCCCGCATGGAGGCGAAGCCGCACGATGCCCATCGGCGTGAGGGCGGCTTCGGTGCCGCCGGTGATCATCACGTCGGCATCGTCGTACTGGATGGCCTTGTAGGCGTCGCCGATGGCGTTGGTGGCGCTGGCGCAGGCCGTGGCCACGGCGGCGCTGGGGCCGCGCAGGCCGTATTGGATCGAAACATGGCCGGCGGCCGCGTTGACCATCAACTTGGGGATGGTGAAGGCCGAGACCTTGTCCGGCCCTTTTTCGATCAGCCGCGTGTGCTGGGTTTCGATCTCGTTGAGTCCGCCGATGCCCGAGCCGAGGATCACGCCGCAGCGGAACGTGATCTTCTCGCGCGAAGTCCAACCCGGAATCGCGCACGGCGTCGATGGCGGCGACCATGGCGAATTGCGTGAAACGGTCGAGCCGCTTGCAATCCTTCGGCGTGATGATAGCCGTCGGTCGTCCAATGCAGCAATCTCGCCGCCGAAGCGCACGCGAAACTCGGTCGTGTCGAATGCGGTGATCGGCACGACGCCGCTTTCGCCCTGCGCAAATCCGCTTCCAGAGATTCTTCGACTTGTTGGCTGAGCGACGTGACGGCGCCCAGCCCGGTTACGACGACGCGTCGTTTCATTTGGATCCGTTGCTTTGCGACTTTTCGATGTAGTCGATGGCCTGGCCGACGGTTTGGATTTTCTCGGCCGCGTCGTCCGGAATGTTGATGTCGAACTCTTCTTCGAGTTCCATCACCAACTCGACCGTGTCCAGAGACTGTCTGCCCCCAGATCGTTGACGAACGACGTTTCGGGCGTGACTTGATCTTTGCTGACACCGAGCTGCTCGGCCACGATGTCGATGACTCGTTCTTTAACTGAGGCCACCTGGACGGTCCTCCTCGACATGACGCGACAAATTCCATGATTGGCAAGGAAAGAGGCGCACTCCGAAAGTCGCGCCCCGTTAACGGCGAAGCTGTTGCTCGAAAAAGACTTTACGCACTCACAAAATAGAGAGTTTCCGCAAGGAAGGTCAAGATATAGCGAGTTTTTAGCGTCCCTGTAAATTGGTAAATCCTCGGGCTCTGTTCGGCTTTCCATGGCCCGATCTGGGCCACCCGCAGGCCGGCACGCAGATTACCGCTCTCAACCGCCGGCCGGCGATCGGCAAACCCTTGCCGTGCCAGCAGTGCTAGGCCGTCAGCCCCCCGTCGACCGTCAAGCACCTGCCCCGTGATATAACGGCCGCCGAACTGGCCAGAAACAGCACGGCCTGCGGCGATCTCCTCGGCCGTTCCCAGCCGCCGGACGGGAATCCGGGCTTTGACCTCCGCCAGGATCGACTCGCCCAAGGCCTCGGTCATTTCGGTCTCGATAAACCCCGGCGCGATCGCGTTGACCGTCACCTTGCGGCTGGCCAACTCGCGGGCCACGGAGCGCGTCATGCCGATCAGGCCCGCCTTCGAGGCCGAGTAGTTCGACTGGCCCGGGTTGCCCATCAAGCCCGACACGCTGGCGATGTTGATGATCCGCCCGTAGCGGGCCTGCATCATGGGCCGGCGTGGCGGCCCGGGTGAACAGAAACGCCCCGCGCAGGTTGGTGTTGATCACCTCGTCCCATTGCTCGTCCTGCATGCGCGGAATCAGCGTGTCGCGGGTGATGCCGGCATTGTTCACCAGGATATCGAGCCGCTCCCATTTGCCGAGCACTTGCTCGACGACTTCGTTCACGCTGTCGCCGATTGGCTCACGTCGCACTCAAACCACGCGCCGTGCCGCCGGCGCGCTGAGATCTCGGCGACCGTCTCGGCCAGCTTTTGCTGGCTGCGGGCAACGCAGGCCACTCGCGCCCCGGCGCGGCCAGGGCCACGGCAATGGCCCGGCCAATCCCGCGCGAGGCACCGGTCACCAGCGCCGTTTGGTCCGTGCAAGGTCGACACGCCATTTGCAGTCGCTCTCGACCGCTTGATACTCGGCTGGTTCTCGCCATGCGGCTACTTGGCCTGTGCTCCGCTTTCGTTTGCGCCCGACCTGCTACATCAGCTCATCACGCCCTGGCACGAAACCTGGCGGTCGATCCGCTTGAGCAGCCCGCGCAGCACGCGGCCCGGCCCTACCTCGTAAAACTGGTCGAACGCCTTCGGCCAGCAGATACCGCATCGAATCTTCCCACCGCACCGGCTGCACGACCTGCTGGATCAGCAGTTGCCGGATTTCTTCCGGATCGTCGTGCGGCCGGGCGTCGACGTTCGAAACCACCGGGAATCTTGGGCCGTTCGATCTTCACGCTTGGCCAGCGCCGCGGCCAGACGCTCGACGGCCGGCGCATGATCGGCGTGTGAAACGCTCCGGCCACGGCCAGCGGCACCGCCTTCATCGCTCCGGCCTTGGTCGCCAGTTCGGCCACCCGCTCGCAGGCCGCATTGGTTCCCGAAACCACGATGTTGCCCGGGCACAGCAGGTTGGCGATTTGCAGCACGTCGCCGCCGCCGGGCCTGCTGGCACAGCGCTTCGACCTGGGCCCGCTCGAGCCCCAGAATGCTGACCATGCCGCTGGGCGTGGCGTCGGCGGCGTCTTGCATGGCCGTGCCGCGCTCTTGCACCAGCCGCAGGCCGTCTTCGAATTCGAACACGCCGGCAAAGACCATGGCCGTGTACTCGCCCAGGCTCAGGCCGGCCGCCGCTTCGCACGACAGCACCACTTCGGGCGATTCGTGCCGCAGCTGCTCGAGCGCCGCCAGGCTGGTGACGAACAGGGCCGGCTGGCTGTAGACCGTCGAATCGAGTTCTTCGGCCGGACCCTCGAAGCAGAGCTTGGCCAGATCGTAGCCCAGAATCGAGCTGGCCCGGGTATAGAGTTGCCGCACGGCTGGCAGAGCCTGGGCCAGCGCCTCGCCCATGCCCACCGTCTGGGCGCCCTGGCCCGGAAATAGGAATGCGATTTTGCTCAAGGTGGAGAATCCTTGTCTAACGGCTTCGACAACCGGCCAGCGACCCTCGCGGCGCCTGCGAGTGCTGCTGCCCGGGTGCCATGCCCACGCCGCGTGGGCATGCGGGGCACGCTCCCCGCGACTTTCATGCCCATGCGGCGTGGGCATGGCACCCACATGGCTGACCGCTGGGGTGCAGTTGGCAACGGCCAGTCATCCACAGGCGGGCGTGAGACGTTATTCCTCGGTCTCGACAACCTCGCGGCCCATGTAATGGCCGCAGTTGGGGCACACCACATGCGACGGCAGCGCCGTGCTGCAACGCGGACAAAAGTGCAGTTGTTTGGGCGTTCTTGAAGTCGTGGGCCCGGCGCGATCCGGTGCGGGAGTTCGATTGTCGGCGCTTGGGGACTGCCATGACATTTCCTTGCCGTGAGACAGCTTCGCCCCCCGCCATCGTGCGGCAGGCCGAAGCCTGTCAAAACGTCTAGATCGTAACGGGTGTGCCAACCGGACTGTCAAGCCGGCAAGGAGGCGCGAAAACAGGCGAGCCGGGAGCGTCAGCGATCGGAGCGAAGCAAGACCTCCGGTCGCTGACGCTCGCCGCGCTCGCCAACCGACATTTTCCACTTACCCGCCAGTTTAGCGTCGATGTCTGCCGGGCGACCTCCAAGCGCTTGCGGCAGCTTTTCGGGATCTTTGCCGCCGGCCTGGGCCATGCCGGGCTTGCCGCCGCCGCTGCCGCCCACGAGCTTGGCCGTCTCGCGGATCCAGTTGCCGGCGTGCACGCCCTTGGGCTTCCAGATCGCGCGAAATGCCGGCCACGAGCACGCACCTTGCCCTCTTCGCGGCTGCGCCAGCAGCGGCCGCCACTGGATGGCCTTTTGCCGCAACTGGTCGATCAGAGTGCCGCATATCGTCGGCCGTGCCGCCGGGCACTTCGGCCACGATCGACCTTGGTGTCGCCCGAGCTTGTCCGGCCTTGCTCAGCAGCTCGTCGACCGAGATCGTCGCCGGTGCGCGGGCCGGCTGGCCACCTGCCGCTTCAGCTCGCGAACTTCCTTCACCAGGCCGGCCACGCGCTGCGGCACGTCGTCGGGCGGCGCTTTGAGCGCGGCGGCCGTTTCGCCCAGCAGCGATTCGTACTTCCGCACCCGCTCCAGCGCCGCCTGGCCGGTGAGCGCCGTGATGCGCCGCGTGCCGGCCGCCACGCTCTCTTCGGCCACGATCTTGAACAGCCCGACCTGGCCGGTGTTGTCCAGGTGCGTGCCGCCGCACAGCTCCTTGCTGAACTCGCCCATCGAAACCATGCGCACCAGGTCGGGATATTTTTCGCCGAACAGCATCATGGCGCCCGGCCTTGCGGGCTTCGGCAATCGGCAGCGTCTGGCCAGTCGAATCGTCTCGGCCGCGGCGACCCGGTCGTTCACTTCGTCTTCGATCTTCGCCAGCTCGCTCGCGCGCTGAGCGAATGCGGGTTCGTGAAGTCGAACCGCAGCAAATCGTCGTCGACCTTCGAGCCTTGCTGCTTGGCATGCGCGCCCAGGTGCTTTTGCAGGGCGTAGTGCAGAATGTGCGTGGCCGAGTGCGCGCGGCGAATGCCCTGCCGCCGGGCCGGCGTTGACCCGGGCCGTGACCGTGGCTGCCTTGGCGAATGCACGCCCGAGCGCAGATGCCCCATGGTGCAGCAGGAAGCCGCCTTCCTTCTGCGTGTCGATCACCTCGAAGCGAAAATCCTTGCCGACCAGCTCGCCCGTGTCGCCCACCTGGCCGCCGCTCTCGCCATAAAACGGCGTGCGATCGAGCACGACGCTGATCGGCTGCGCATGGCCGATTTCGTCGACCGTAGTCGCAAGAGCTTGTCCTGGGCGATCAGGCCCACGATCTTGGCCTCGGCCTCGATGCGTTTCGTAGCCGAGGAACTTGGTGCCGTCCATGACTTTCTTGAGCGGCATCCAGCGGGCCGGTCTTGAACAGCTCTTTCACCTGGCCGGCGCCGGAGACGTTTCCGTGCGTCTCCATGGCCTGGCGAAAGCCGTCCCAGTCGAACGTGAAGTTGTGCTCGGCCGCCAGCGTCTCGAACAGCTCGGGCGGAAAGCCGTGCGTGGTGTACATGTCGGCGGCCTCGCGGCCGGCGACCATCACGCGGCCGCTGGCGGCCTTCATGTCGTCGAACACGCGCTCGATCCGCTCCAAGCCCGGCGTCGATCGTGGAGAAGAAGTTCGCTTCCTCCTTCTCGATCACCTGCGCCACGCTGGTCGACCGTCTCGCTCAGCTCGGGATAGGGCACGCGCATCATCTCGGCCACCATCGGCACGAGCTGGTGCAGAAACGGCTCGTGCACGCCCATCTGATGGCCGTCGAGCACGGCGCGCCGCAGCAGCCGGCTGATGACGTAGTTTTGCTTCTTGTTGGCCGGGATAGACGTTTTCGTGGATGGCGAACGTGCAGGCCCGAACGTGATCGGTGATGCGCCGCAGGCGGCGGCCGTTGTCGCTGGCCGGATCGTACTTGCACGTGCGAGACTTCGGCGGCCGCTTCGACGATCGGCCGCAAAATGTCGATGTGGAAATTCGTGTCGACGCCCTGCAGCACGCTGGCCGTGCGCTCCAGGCCCATGCCGGTGTCGATGTTCTTGCTCGGCAGCGGCCGGAGATTATTGGGCGGCTTGCCGACGCGATTGAACTGCGTGAACACCAGGTTCCAGATTTCGACTGCGCCGCCGGTGGGCGGATGGAAAAAGATTTCGCTGCACGGGCCGCACACGCCGTCGGGCCCCTGGCTGGGGCGCTGGCCGGCCAGAAGTTGTCGTCCTCGCCCATCCGCTCGATTCTGTCCGGCGGCAGCTTGATCTCGCTGGCCCAGATGTCGGCCGCCTCGTCGTCGTCGATGATAGACCGACACGGTCAGCCGGTCGGCCGGCAAGCCGAGCCATTTCTTGCTGGTGAGAAATTCCCAGGCCCAATGGATCGCTTCGCGCTTGAAATAATCGCCGAAGCTGAAATTGCCCAGCATCTCGAAGAACGTGTGGTGATAGGCGGTGCGGCCGACGTTATCGATATCGCCGGTGCGCAGGCACTTCTGGCAGGTCGTGGCCCGGGTGAACTCGAGCTTGCACTTGCCCAGGAAGTGGTCCTTGAACTGGTTCATGCCGGCGGGCGTGAACAGCACCGACGGGTCCCAGCTGGGCACCAGCACGTCGCTGGGGCGGCGGACGCAGCCCTTGGACTCGAAAAAGGCCAGATATTTTCGCGTAGTTCGTCGGTTTTCATCATTGCATTGGCAGCAAGTCAGCGTGGCAAGCAGGTAGACGGGCATGCCGAACCGGAGGGCCCGGGAAGCCGGTAATGATAGTCATTACGGCGTGTTCAGGACTAGCCGACGACGCAGGCTATGGCGCGACGAGCACTTGCAAACGCGTCGTCGAGATGCGGCCGCGAGCCGAGCCAGCCCGAATGGCGAGCGCCACGTGCCGCACTGCGGCTAACGCCTGACGGCCACGATCACGCCGGCGATTTCTCGCCGACTTCGACCGTGTGGAAATCGCCGCGGCCGACCATGATCTTCAGCTGCCACGTCGCCCTGCTTCGGCCGCCACTTCGCGGCGAAAGTCTTCGGGCGTTTCGACCGGCGTGTTGCCGACGTGGGTGATCAGCATCCCACGCCGCAGGCCGGCCCGATAGGCCGGGCTGTCTTCGTGCCACTTCGCTCACGGCCACGGCCGATTCGATCGAGTTTCGTCGAGCATCTGCGGAATCAGCACGGCGCTGGGAAAATCGACTCGCAAGCCCACGCCAGTCGGGCTCGCGCACGGTGGCGATCTTCTTGCCGCGCACGCGGTACTTGGCCAGCGTCACCTGCTCGACGAACGTCTGGCCGCCGCGCTCGACGGTCAGCGTGGCCACCGACGCGGCCGGCAATTTGCCGACTTCCAGCCGCAGGCCGTCGGCATCGAAGATCGGCTCGCCGTTGACGTGCGTGATCAGTCGTCGCGCCGCAATCCCGCACGCTTGGCCGGCGTGCCGGCGTTGACCGCGTCGACGCGCATGCCTTGCTTGCCCGCAGCACTTCGCTGGCGGCCAGGTTCATCGGGCGCGACGCCCAGAAAGCCGTATTCCACCTCGCGCCCCTTCTTCAGCGTTTCGATGATCCGCAGGAACGTGTCGTCGACGGAATGGCGTAGCCGGCCGCCTGCTCGTAGCCGCTCGTGGCGGCCAGCGACGTGGTCAGGCCGACCATTTCGCCCTTGAGGTTCACCAGCGCGCCGCCGCTGGTGCCCAGATTCAGCTTGGCGTCGGTCTGGATCAGCGTGCCGTAACTGATGCAGCGTCGACTTCTTCGTCGCTGGAGCGCGGGCCGACCTTGCGGGCCAGATTCGAGACGATGCCCCAACTGGCGCTGGCCTGGCCGTCGCGGGCAATGGCGTACGGATTGCCCAGCGACAATGACGATCTGGCCTTTCTTCAGCGTCTTGGCATCGCCGAACTTGATCGGCACGAAACTCGTTGCCCGTCGGCCGCGTCGACGACTTGCAACACGGCCAGATCGCTGCGCGGATCGGCCGCCTTGATCTTGGTCTGAAACACCTTGCGATCGATCGTCGTCACATAATGATCGCTGTCGCGATCGATCACATGGTAGTTGGTCAGGATCAAGCCGCTGGCGATCCACCACCACGCCGGTGGCAAACTCGTTGGGCACGAAATCCGGATCGGTCGGGTCGGCCGGATGCGCGATCACCGGCTGATTGAACGGCTGAAAACGTCGACGCGCAGTTCGCGGCCGGCTCGTCGCCCGGCCGGCTGACGCGGGCAATGCTCACGACCGAGCGCTCGGCGCTGGCAATCGCGCTTGACCAGCGCCTGCTCCAAGGCCGCGGCCGCTTGCAGGCCGGTCGGCTCCTGCGCCGCAGCGGCCGGTCGCCGGCCGGCCAGCAGGCACGGCGACCAGCGACGCCAGCCAGCGAGCCGCGCATCGCAGCCGCCGAGCAGCGCCGTGTTCGATCGACCGCCAGCGAACCAGCGTCGGCCAGTTGTCGTCAGCGCCTCGCGGACAATTCACGAGCATCGCCGCGGTGCTGCCGCTTGCCAGCTGCGCTCGCGCGGCTCGCTGCAGAGTCACCGCGAGCGCCGGCTGGCCGCCGCCGAGGCACGCGCGCGAGCGCGCTCACTTATTCTGGTCGGCCGCCGAGCCGTTGTCTTCTTCGGCGTTGCCGCTGAAGCGGCGACGGCGCCGGCCGCCATGATCTTGTTCTTCAACTCCTCGACCAAGGTGGGGATTTTCTTCCAGGTAGTGCCCGGGTCTTTTCCCGGCCCTGGCCCAACTGCACGTCGCCATAGCGGAACCAGGCCCCGGAGCGGACGACCAGCTTTTGCAGCATGGCCAGGTCGAGCACGTCCCCTTCGTAGCTGATCCCCTTGGAATGCATCATATCAAACTCGGCAACCTTAAAGGGGGGCGCCACCTTGTTTTTCACCACTTTGGCCCGCACCCGCTGGCCGACCACGTCCTCGCCTTCCTTCAATTGGCCGATCCGCCGGACGTCGATCCGGCAGGAACTGAATAGAACTTCAGGGCCCGGCCGCCGGGGGTGGTTTCCGGGCTGCCGAACATGACGCCGATCTTTTCGCGAATCTGGTTGATGAAAATCACGCAGGTCTTGCTCTTGGAGATCACGCCGGTCAGCTTGCGCAAGGCCTGGCTCATCAGCCGGGCCTGCAAGCCGACGTGCGAATCGCCCATCTCGCCATCCAACTCCTTCTGCGGCACCAGGGCCGCCACCGAGTCGATCACGATCACGTCAACGGCGTTGGATTTGATGAGCATTTCGGTGATGTGCATCGCCTCTTCGCCGCTGCTGGGCTGGCTGACCAGCAGCGTTTCCAGCTCCACGCCCAGCTTCTTGGCCCAACTGGGGTCCAAGGCATGTTCGGCATCGATAAATGCCGCAATGCCGCCGGCCCGCTGGGCCGGGCCACGGCGTGCAAGGCCAGGGTGGTCTTGCCGCTCGATTCCGGGCCGTAAATCTCGACAATTCTACCCTTCGGGAATGCCCTGGCCGCCCAAAGCCAGGTCCAGCGACAGGCTGCCGGTCGGAATTCCTTCGATGCTGGCGGCATGGTCGATCCCAGCGGCATGATCGCCCCTTCGCCGAACTCCTTCTCGATCTGGGCCAGCGTGTTTTTCAGGCGCCGGATGGCGTATCCATCATGACCTCCGCCGCGTCGGCGGGTCGCCTTTTGGAGCGCCGGCGGCGCTGGTCGAAGAAGCGTCTTTTTTAGCCATGCGATGATTGGACTTAACGGCGGTAACCATGGGATTGAGCCTCGTGCTGGCGAAGGTGTCAGGCGACGCCGGAAAGGCGGCGTCTGCAACGCATCAC
Organism: uncultured Acidobacteriaceae bacterium; assembly: GCA_963815025.1. Lineage (GTDB taxonomy): Bacteria > Acidobacteriota > Terriglobia > Terriglobales > Acidobacteriaceae > KBS-83. Next base: position 2,975,581 of record CAWFFD010000004.1, read on the forward strand.
GTGTACACATGGATAGTGTATCGGCGTACAGTCTCGCTGCAAGAGGTTTTTGCTGGTTTACGGCCGCAAATTTTTCCTGTTTATAAGGTCGGTTTCAGCCACCCGGCGGCAATGGCTTGCCGGGCAACAAGATAGCAATGCCGGCGAGTTTTTACCACGTTTCGCGCCGCCGAGCCGAGCATGACTAAGTGGCTCGTAGCGGGACCATCGCGGCCCAACTCGCTGGCGAACACCACGACTTCGCACACGTCGGTCAAGCCGCCTTCGAAATCGCCATGCGCGGCGATCCGCTCGGCCAGGTCCTGGATGCCGGCCGCGAGAGCTATTGCGGACGCGGCCGATGGTCAAATGCGGGCGGAAATCGCCGCTGCTCGCTGCGGAATCCGAGCGGCCAGCAGGCCACGCTCCACGGCATCGTGCACCTGGCACATTTCGTCGCTCCCTTCGTCCACGCCCAGCCACAACGTCCGCGGGCGATCGGGCGTGGGAAACGCGCCGGCGCCGTGGGCCTGCACGTCGAAGGGCGGCAAATCCCGCACCGCCTCGGCCACCGCCTGCACAACTCCGGGCACTTCCAGCAGCGGCACGTTGCCCAGGAATTTCAGCGTGAAGTGCAGGTTCTCCGGCTCGACCCATTTCACATTGGCCGTGGTGACGGCCAGGTCGGCCATCAGCCGCCGGGCCTTGGCGCGGATTTCCGATGAAATCTCGACGGCCACGAACGCACGGACGGTGTGTTCCATGGCATGCAGAGGAAATGATGAAGAAGAAATGATGAAGGATGAATGCGGAATGATGAATGGGGAACGAGGCGAAGCCGCGATTTTTTACGCGGTGGCCACGGCCGGCACGGGCTCGGGCTCGGGCGTGGGGGGCCGGCCGGTGTCCGCCAGAAAGATCACGCGGATGGCTTCCACCAGCATCAGGCCGGCCAGGCCCATCAGCATCAGGCCGACCCAGGGCACCGGATCGCTGGGCAGCGACCAGGCGCCCGCGGCAACGAAGCGCGGCAGCGTGAGGCTCCAGCAGGGCCCAAATGCTCATCGTGTACATGAACACCATCGGCAGCCCAGTGACCAGCCACACCCAAGCGGCCCGCCGCGTGCGCCACAGCCACACGGTCACGCCCAGCAGCGTCAGAGCGGCCAGCAATTGGTTGCTGGCGCCGAACAGGTTCCAGAACGTCTGCCACACCGGCGGCACCCTGGCTCGGCCGGATGGCGCAGCAGGAAGAACAGCGGCACGCCGGCCGTCAGCGCCGGTGACGGCGATCCGCCCGGCCGGGCCGCGCCAGCCGGTCAGCTCCTGCAGAATGTAGCGGCCCAGCCGCGTGCAGACATCGAGCGTGTCGTACACGAACGTGGTGAAGGCCATCAAGGCGAACGACATGCCCAGCGCCTTGGGAATGTCCATCACTTCCAGGAAATTGCCGATGCCGTGGGCGTAGATGACGTTGGCTTTCAGGCCCTTCAGCTCCGGGCCCCTTGGGCGAACATCATCACGCAGCAGAGCGACACGATGGCCACCATGGCCTCCAGCAGCATGGCCCCGTAGCCGATCACGCGGGCGTCGGTCTCGCGGCGCAACTGCTTGCTGGTCGTGCCCGAGGCGATCATCGAATGAAAGCCGGAGCAGGCGCCGCAGGCGATGGTGATGAAGAGGATCGGAAACAGCGTCGATTTCCTGCCGCCTGGCGATCGCGTCACGCTCCAGCCGCTGAAGGCCGGATACTCGATCGTGCTTGCCGCCCAAGACCAGGCCCAAGGCACCGGCGCCCAGGGCGAAATACAGGAAGTATCCGCCCAGATGGCCGCGCGGCTGCAACAGCAGCCACACCGGCACCACGGCCGCCACCAGGCAATAGATGAGCAAGGCCACGTCCCACATCTTGCGGGCCTGTGCCTTCGCTCACGCCGGCCAGGCTGGCCACGTCGAAGGGAATGTACTGTCCGACCCAGATGGCCACGCCCACCAGCGGCAGGAAGATCAGCGTGGCCACGTTCAGCGACAGGCGCGTGTAGCGCAGCAGCAGGCCCATGATGATCGGCAGCACGAGATACAGCAGCGAACTGGTGGCGATGGCCCCGCCGCCGACGCCGCCGCTTTCGTCGCTGATGCTGCCGACGAACGAGCCGGCCGTGACATCAGTAAAGGCCACGATGATGTACACCAGCGCAATCCAGACAAACGCCAGGAACAGCAGGTACGAACGCTGGCTCATGTGGTCGCGCACCACTTCGGCGATGGAGCGGGCCTGGTGGCGGATCGAGGCGGTAAGGGCGGCCATGTCGTGCACGCCGCCGATGAACACCGAGCCGATCGAGGATCCAGATCAGCGCCGGCAGCCAGCCGAACATCACGCCCGGCCAGGATCGGCCCGACAATCGGCCCGGCCGCCGCAATGGCCGAAAAATGCTGGCTCAGCAGAAACTTCGGCTCGATCGGCGCGTAGTCCACGTCGTCGCGCAGCGTCACTGCCGGGGTCTTGCGCCTGCGGGTCGAGCTTGAACAGCCGGGTCAGCAGCGAGCCGTAGGTGAAATAGGCCACCGTCAGGAACACGGCGGCAAACAGCACGACAACCAGCAGGCTCATGGCGAACGCGTTCTCTTGCCAGACTGTGACGGACGACGCGGCGACTTGCCGAGTTCGGCGGTGGGGTGAGCAACTGGAAGTATACCAGAACGGTCACCGGGCCTGCCACGAGAAAACGGTAGCCGGGCGAGGGCGCACGGACCGCCATTTAGCCGCCACGTTCTACGTGGCGGTGTTCCCGCCGGATGAGACTCGCGCCGACGTAAACTGTGGCGGCTAACACTGCGGCCGACCCCTCACGCCCGCGACAGATACTCGGCGCTGCGGGTGTCGACCTTGACGGTTTCGCCTTCGGCTCAGGTATTCGGGCACCTGCACGACGAGGCCCGGTTTCCAGCGTGGCGGGCTTGGTGCGGCCGGTGGCCGAGTTGCCCTTCACGCCCGGGTCGCACTGCGTGACCGCAACTCGACCGTGGCCGGCACCTGGATGCCGACGCACTCGCCGTTGTGGATCAGGGCCTGCACGCCTTCCAGCTCGTCGGTGAGAAACTGCCGCTCTTGCTCCAGATCGTCGGCGGCAAGCGAATACTGGTTGTAGTCCTGCTGGTCGAGGAAGTGCATGTGCGTGGCGTCGGCATACATGAACTTGATCGGCCGCCGCTCGAAGTCGGCCTCGGGGAGCGATTCGCCCCCTTTGAGCGTGATGTCGACCTTTTGCTTCGTGATCAGGTTGCGGGCCCGATATTTGTAGAGCGTCGCCGCTCCGCGGGCCGACGGGCTTTGCACGTTGATCGTTTCGATCATGCACGGCGCCCCTTGTAGTTGAGAATCATGCCGGTCTTGATTTCTTTGGCAAGCATCGGGGGAAGTGGACAGCGGGCAGTGAAAAGTGGACAGCAGGGCAGCTGAAAGCTAATTAATGATCGCCGGCTTGGGGGTCGACGCAGATGCCTTCGGTCAGGCGCACGAGCGCTTCGAGCACGGTCAGCAGCGCACTGGGGTCGAACATGTCGTCGGGATCGTCTTCCGGGATCGTCGTCGGGCACTTCTTCGAAGTGCATCAGCTCGAAGCGGGCGTCGCAACTGCTTCAGCCGGGCCAGCTTGTCGGCGGTCGACGCCTCGCCGGGGTTCAGGTCCGAGGCCATGCGTCTGCCCCTTCGGCGAGCACTTCGTCCCCGGCGAGCGAAGTCGATTTCCAGGGCGGCATGATCCTCGCGGCGAGTGGATGGTCAGCGACTCGATCCGCCCATCGGCGTCGGCCTCGCCGCCGTCGAACTCGAAAATGCCCGCGCAAACCGGCCACCACTTCCTCGGACTTCCTCAAGCTTGGGCCGCCGCTGGGCATCGAACCAGATGAAATAGGTTTCGCGCCAGCTGGTATTGGTCGTTTTCGGGCACCATGAAGCTCCTTCACTCTGCGGCCGGAAGTTGTCGGCCGGCGGATCAGTTCCAGTTTTCGTCCTGGCGGGCGGTTCCATGCCGCCGGCCCAGTCCTCCAGCGCGGTCAACAAGCCGTCGCGTTCTTCGTGGTTGGCCCAGACGACCTCACCCTGTTCGAGGCGGATTTCGTAGAAGCCTTCGCGCTGGCAGTCGTCCTCGCCGCAAAAATGGGGCGTGGCGGCCACCCACATCACGCGATAGAGCGGAACGTGCTTGTCGTCGACCAGGTAAAACACAGACATCGATTGAAGTTCGAGTCCTCGATCTAAAGGAACATATCTCATCTGCGGCCGGCCCAACTCGATCGAGCGCCGCGTGGCCGCTTCGACCGCCGCGATCAGCGCCGCCCGCACGCCCGCCGTTTTCCAAGGCCTGCAAGCCCGGCAATGGTCGTGCCGCCGGGACTGGCCACCTGGTCTTTCAGAGATGGCCGGATGCTCGCCGGTGGCCAGCACCATCTGGGCCGCGCCCAGCACGGTTTGCGCCGCCAGCTCCAGGGCCACAGCCGCGCGGCAGTCCCATGCGCACGCCGCCATCGGCCAAGGCTTCGATCATCACAAACACAAAGCCGGGCCCCGAGCCGGACAAGCCCGGTCACGGCATCCAGCAGCTTTTCATCCACCTCAAACGCCCGGCCGACGGACTCGAGCAACTGCTTCACCAGCGCGCGATCGTCGGCCGTGGCCCCGGGGCCAGCGGCAATAGCCGCTCGCGCCCTGGCCGACCAGGCAGGGCGTGTTGGGCATGACGCGCACCAGCCGCGGCCCGGTCCCGGTCGCCACCAGGCCCGCGGCCAAGGTTGCCAGCGGAACGCCCGCGGCCACGGAAATGACCAGGTGCTCGGCCGTGAGCGCGGCCGCGCAGCTCGGCCAGCGCGGCGGGCATGTGCTGCGGCTTGACCGCCAGAAACACGCACCTGCGCCGCTTCGGCCACGCTGGCGATTGCCGGCCAGCAGTCCGGCCGCCGGTTTCGCTGGCAAAGCTGCCCGGCCGCCTCGGGCGAGGGATCGCTGCCGACGATTTGCGACCGCGCTGGGCCAGGCCGGCCGCGACAAAGCCGCTGGCGCCAGGGCCGTCGCCATGCGGCCGGCGCCGATAAATCCAAATTGTCTGGTTGCCATCATCTCGCGCTCGAAAGGCCCCGCAAAGGTAACGAGTCGGTATGTCCGCATCCGCCTTCGGCCGCCAATAGCCGCAAGGATTGCGCGTTATGCTACGTAAAACACTCGTGCAGACAATCGCCGCCGGCGGTGGGGGATTGGACAAAAGGCCTGCCGCATCGTGATTTAGGGACGGGTGGCTGGCGTGGGCTGGGCCGGAATCAGCTCGTCTGTGCTGGTAGAACCGCGGATCACAGGGCCGCCAGAACCACGGATCACGGGTAGCACCTGTGCCGTGGAATGGCAGCCGGCCCGAGCTTCGCATTCGGAGACGAGGCGGCCTTGCAGCTCGGCCAATTTGACGCGGGCGATTTCCCAGGCGGCGACGGCATGGATCACGTCGCCGTCGGCATCGAGCGATTTGAGACGCGCGGCGCCGATGTCGACAAACGTGCTCTGGCCGGTCGTGCTCTTGGCCCGCAAGGCGGCGATATGCTTCTGCCAATCGACCGCCGTTTCTTTGGCCAGTGCGATTTGCCGCAAGCGTTCGCTGACTTCGCCCGCGGCGCTGCGGATCTGCTCGCTCAGCTCGTGTTCCTGCTCAGACATGTATTGGATAGAGCTGCTGGCGCCGCAGCGGCACCTCCATGTCGCTGGGCTGCAGTGCTTGCCCAGCAAGGGTTCCGGGCAAGCCAGGCCGCCGGACTGTTTGGTTCCCAGCAGGCCGTTGATGCTTTGCAGCGCCGTCGGCGATCGCCGGCAACGTGTCTTCGTTCACCGAATTGGTCAACTGCCGCAGGCCGAGTAGCTCGGGCCGCATGGCCAGGCCGGTGTTCACGGCCTCTTCCACGTCGATGCGGCTCGACGACCACGGCCAGCGGCGTGCTGGGCCAGAGACGCCCGTCGGGGTCTTCGGCCGACATGCCCAGCAGGCGGCGCAGCTCGTGATTGGCTTGCATGCGTTGGATTTCCGCATCGATGCTCCGCGAGCGCAGCTCGGCCAGTTGCCGCGTGTATTCAGAATCGTCGAAGGGAACTTCCAGACCCTGCTGCCGCATCTCCTTAACGCGGCGCATGTCGGCTTCCAGTTCCTCTTCGCTGTGCGAGGCCAGGTCCAAGCCGAGCCTCGATCTCGGCCAACGAGTAATAAAGCTGCAAGGCCTGGCTGGCCGAGTGATTGCGGGCTTCCTGCGGCCGCGGCCGACATAGCCCGCAGGCGGACCGCGTGTCGGGCGTGATTCCGCTGCCGGACTTCGCGAGCGAAACAGGCGGCGTTCGCCATCCAGCAGGTTGGCCAGCGACGAGTGAGCCGCCGCGCGGCATTGGCAGTCTTCGGCCGAAAGCGCGTTGTAGTGCGCATTCCGTAAGGCCCATCGCCGGCCGGCTTGCCGAGCGCTTGGTTCACGCTGGCCAAGGTGCCGACGGCGCTGGTGTCGGTCGTGATCTTCGATCGCTCGACCTGCACGAGCGGCGCGTTGAACGTCGGCCCAGGAGCCGGGCGTGGGCAGGCAGACCCGCGGCTGCGCATCCACCGGCCCAGCAGCTCGCGGCTATGCCGCGGCCAGCAGCGCACTGCTTCCGGCGCATGCAAACTGCCCGAACCATCGGCGAATCCGTTTGATCGTACATCCCCTACATTCATCGCCGATTCGCTCGTCGCGGCTGAAGGAAAAGAGAACCCAGTGCAGAATGATGAAGGATGAATTCGGAAGGATGAATTAGCGGCCGCAAAGAATCGAGGCGGTAGCGTTGAATGCATTGCCGCTAGCGCGGTCCGCGGCCGGCCCTCATGCATTCATCATTCATCATTCCGACTTCATCATTACTCCCCAAAGCCATTGCTGCCGCGGCGGATGGCAGCGCTCGAGCCAGAGCTCGCGATAGTCTTCCGTGAGGTGCACCATCACTTCCAGCACCAGCAGGTCGGCCCGGCTCATCACGTGCCGGGCGCTGCGGGTGCCCAGGCCGCGGACCGTTTCTTCGAGCACCTGCAAGTGCAGTTGCATGGTTTGCGGAGCCGTGATGCGGCTGCCGGACAGCAGGCTGGCCAGGGCGACTCATTTCGGCCGTGAGGTTGCCCGAGCCCATGATGATGTAGGCCCGCAGCAGCTCGCGATAATGGTCGAACAGCTCGCGGGGCAGCGCATCGACGGCGGCGCCGGCGGCATGCTGGCTGATGGTGGAGTTGGCGGCCAGTTGCGGGTCGATCTGGTCGCCCGCCGGGGCTTGGCCCGCTTGCAGCGATTCCGAGATCGCGGACCAGGGCCCGCTGCTGTTCCAGCAGCCGCTGGGCTTCGCGATGCTCCAGCCGCAGCCGCTGCTGATCGGCCTGGTTCAAGCGGCGGTTTTCGCGAATCAGCCGGCGGCGTTCGACGGCCCGGGCGATGAGCCAGAGCAGGTTGCGAACGGTGGTGGCGTTGACGCAAACATAGGCGTCGGCCCCCACTTCGTAGCATAGCGGGGCCAATTCCTGTTCGCTTTCGGCACCCAGCACAATGGCCGGTTCGTCGGAACCGCCGGCCCGCAGGCCTTCGATCAATTCCAGGGCATCCAGTGCGCCCGGCTCGTGGCTGGCCAGCACCGCGTCGTACACTTCTTCGCGCAGGCGGGCCATGCCGGCCACCGAGCCGGCCGCTTCTTCCAGCGTCACCTGCACCGCGCTATCGGCGGCAAAGGCCTGGGCCAGCCACGCTCCGGTGCGGTGCGGACCGGCGATGTACAGCACGCGCATCCGCTCGGGAAGCTGTCCCCAAGGGATGGATGCCGCGGGCGACTCACGTCGGCCGACAGTTGCGCCGCTAGCGGTGTTGCACGTACATGGCGCGCAGCGAAAAGGAGCGATCGGACCGCAAATCGGGGGCGGTACTCTACCGGCGGCCCGGGCGGCGGTCAATGTCCGTCGAGCGGGCCTGCGGAGCGGCGCAGCACGCGGCACGCGCGGGCCGGGAACTGACCTTGCAGACCGCTGCTGGCCAGCCTAGAATTCGCGCAGCAGCCCCCCGTTTCCCTTGGCAGCAACCCCCGAGTTCCACGCGCGTGAAGATTGCCTATCTCGATTGTGCCAGCGGCATCAGCGGCGACATGACGCTGGGCGGCCTGGTCGATGCCGGCGTGCCGCTGGAGGCCATCAGCGCCGGCGTCGCAGTCGCTGGGCATGCCGGGCGTGCGGCTGGTGGCCACGGAAGTCAAACGCCGCGGCTTTCGGGCCACGCAAGTCACCGTCGAGCACGAGCCGGAGCACGCCCATCGGCACCTGCACCACATCACCGAGATGATCGACCGCGGGCAGTTGAGCGAGCGGCAAAAAGAGCTGGCCAAGCGAGATCTTCACCCGGCTGGGCGAAGCGGAGGCCAAGGTTCACGGCACGACGATCCGCAAAGTGCATTTCCACGAAGTCGGCGCGGTCGATTCGATTGCCGATATCGTCGGCGCGGCGATCGGCTGGGACCTGCTCGGCGTCGAGCGGATTGTCTGCTCGCCGATTCCGCCGGGCGGCGGCACGATCGAAATCGCCCACGGCCGGTGCAGCGTGCCCGCGCCGGCCACGGCCGAGCTGCTTGCAAGGCATTCCGCTGGCCGCCTCCAATGTTGCAATTCGAACTGACCACGCCCACCGGCGCCGCCATTGTCGCCAGCCTGGCCGGCAGCTTTGGCCCGCTGCCGGCGATGAAAGTGGAGCACATCGGCTATGGCGCCGGCAGCCGCGACCTGGCCGAGCAGCCCAACGTGCTGCGGCTGTTCGTGGGCCAGGCGTGCGACGAAGCAGCCAGCGGCTCGCTGGCGCGACCAGGTGTGGGTGCTGGAAACCAATCTCGACGACGTCAGCGGCGAGATTGATCGGCTATGCCACCAGCCGGCTGCTGGAAGCCGGCGCCTGGACGTCTACACCACCGCCATTCAGATGAAGAAGAACCGGCCGGGCGTGACGCTCACGGTGCTGGGCGAGGCCGTCGCGAGTGGAAGCAGCTGGAAGGCATTTTGTTTCGCGAGACCGGCACGCTGGGCGTTCGCCGCTGGCAGGCCAGCCGGCACAAGCTCCAGCGCCGGCCGCATCGCGTGGAAACGGCCTGGGGGCCGATCGAAGGCAAGCTCACGTCGGGCGCCGGCCAGGCGCCCGCCTTTTCGCCCGAGTACGACAGTTGCAGCCGGATCGCCGCCCAGCAGGGAATTCCACTCAAGGACGTGTACGAAGCGGCCCACAAGGCGTATGCGGACCAGGCGAAAAGATAGTCGTCGTCGGCTTGTGGCTCGTGTTTAAGCAAGCAACGGGAGGTAGGGATGAGACCACTTGGTTCGCGGAGATCGCCGCATCAGCTCTTGTAGACGGCGAGGCCGGTACATGCTAGCGCATGTCCGGGCTACCCTTGCAAAGTATCGCGACAATTTGTTTCCGCACGGAAAGGATTCCATGCTCCCGCTCTTTGCCGAGTTGTCGCCGAGCACGTTTGCGATCCTGGCGCGTCGTGGGCCTGATGACCTGCATGCTGCTGGTGCGCACGCCAGCGAGCAATTGAAGGCCGCCGCGGGCTCGCATTCCCATGCTAAGGCCAGCCAACACGCTCCGGCCGGCAGGCGGCTCGCGACAGAGACGCAGCCAGCGCGGCAAATGGAGCAATGGGAAGTGCGGATGCACGAGCTGGCGCGCGAATTGTCGGCGCAGTTGGACAGCAAGATGGTGGCGGCTGGAATTGCTCGTGCGCGAGGCCCAGGAGCAGATCGGCCGCTTGGAGCGGCTGACGCGAACGAACCCGCAGCCGGCCGCATCGCCGCCATCGGCCGCGGCGGCCAAGCGGCGCCGCGTCGGCCGCCGGCACAGAGTTCCGCCCGGAACTTAGCGGCACTCAGGCGGCCGCGTTGCCGCGTCCCGCGACCCGCATCGGCCGCACGCCCTGCCGCGGAGCAATTCCAGGCGCCATCAAGAGGTTTACGCGCTGGCCGACGCCGGGACAGTCGAGCGCGGCCATCGCCCAGCAGCTTGACACGCCCGATCGGCGAAGTGGAATTGATCCTCGGCCTGCGGCGTCCGGAAATATCGGGAGGCGCCAGTTAGCCCATGAGTCATGGCGAGCTCTATTCGCGGCGGCGCAGTGGCGTTCGATCGTGGCCAGGATGGCGTTCTGGCCGACGGCAGGCTGCTGGCAGGCGAAGCCCTGGCAAATGTAGAGCGTCCACTCGGTCGTGTGCGGCTGCTTGCCCGTCGAACAGGCCGTCGAGACTGGCCGAATGCCCGTCGGCCGGGACGCAGGCCCACCACCTTGTTCGGCCAGAAGCGGCGGCGCAACTCCGGTGAGCACCAGCGGCTGTGGCGTTTGCCCGGCGACCAAGGCCAGCTCGTGACTGGGGCCGATGCTGAAGTCCAGGGCCAGCAGCAATTGGCCGGCGGCCATCGGGATTCGCTCCAGCAGTTCGGCGCAGGCGTCGAGCGTGCGGCCGGCGGCGTCGAGATAGTCGGTTCGGCCGCACAGGGCGCCCAGCCGCAAGAGCATCGTGGCCGCCATGCCATTGCCGCTGGGCACTGAGGCGTCGTGGATATCCTTCTGCCGGGCGATGAGCGATTCGTGATCGGCGGCCGTGTAGAAGAATCCGCCGTGCTCGCGATCCATGAACTGCGCCAGCAGCGTGTCGGCCAGCTCCAACGGCCGTGTCGATCAGCCGCTCTTCGAACGTGGCCTCGTAGAGCGTGACCAGCGCGTTGGCCAGGCAGGCGTAATCGTCGAGATAGGCCGGCAGCTTGGCTTGCCCGCCGCGCAGGTGTGCAGCAGCCGGCCGTCGGCGCGCCGCAGATTGCCGGTGATGAAGTCGGCGGCTCGCAGGGCGGCCTGCGACATAGCGCGGCTCTTCCAGCGCGGCGCCGGCCAAGGCCAGGGCGTCGATCGCCAGGCCGTTCCAACTGACCAGCACTTTGTCGTCCAGGCCCGGCTTCACGCGCTTGGATCGCACGGCCAGCAGCTTGCGACGGTCCTCGGCCAGTTGCTCGGCCAGTTGCCGCGGGTCGCGGCCCAGAATGCCGGCCGCTTGAACCAGCGTCTTGGGCAGGTTCAGGATATTGCTGCGCCTTCGAAATTGCCCGCGTCGCTCACATCGTACACCGCGCAAACTGCCTGGCCGCGGTCGGGGCCCAGCACGCCGTCGATTTCGGCCGGACGTCCAGACGTAAAACTTGCCTTCGTCGCCTTCGCTGTCGGCATCCTGCGTGCTGTAAAAGCCGCCCTGGGCGTCGGTCATCTCGCGCAGGATAAAGTCGCAGGTTTCCCGCGCCACGCGGGCAAAGTCGGCGTTGCCCGTGGCCTGAAAGGCCTCGACATAGCAGCCGGCCAGCAGGGCGTTGTCGTAGAGCATTTTTTCGAAATGCGGCACCAGCCAGCGCTCGTCGACCGAGTAGCGATGAAATCCGCCGCCGAGATGATCGTAGATGCCGCCGGCGGCCATCTTCTCGAGCGTGCGTGGTCACCATCGCCAGCAGGCCGTCGCGGCCCGTGCGGCGCCACACTGCGCAGCAGCAGTCGCAGATCCATCGGATGCGGAAACTTCGGCGCCGAGCCAAACCCGCCGTGCTGATGATCGAACACGCGCTCCAGCGCGGCGGCGGCGTGCTCGCAACGCCGGTTCGCCCAAGCAGACTCGCTGCTGGGCCGCGCTTCTGTGTCGCCCTGGCCCGCCGCCGCTTGCCCAGGTGATCGCGTGAGCTGCTGGGCTGTTCGTGCACCGCCGTCGCGCCGCTCGCTGCCAGGCCTCGCTGACAGCCTCAATCACCTGGTCGAAGCCGGGCATGCCCATCCGGGCGGTGGGCGGCCAGTACGTGCCGCCGAAAAACGGCTGCATCTCCGGCGTGAGGAACACCGACATCGGCCAGCCGCCGCGGCCGGTCATGGCTTGCACGGCCTGCATGTAAATCTGGTCCAGGTCGGGCCGCTCTTCGCGGTCGACCTTGATGCAAACAAAGTGCTCGTTGAGCGACGCGGCGATGGCCGCGTTCTCGAAGCTTTCGTGCTCCATCACGTGGCACCAGTGGCAGGCCGAGTAGCCGATCGACAAGAAAGATCGGCTTCTGCTCGTCGCTTGGCCCGCTCGCAGCGCTTCCTCGCCCCACGGATACCAGTCCACCGGATTGCTGGCGTGCTGCAACAGGTAGGGGCTGGTTTCGTGGGCCAGGCGATTGGGCATGACTATCCTTTGAACGAATGCTCGGAGCCCGGGAAACTTGCCGGACCGAACTTCCTCGCGGTATTGCTCGACGGCCTTGACCAACTCGTTCGCCGAGAGACGCGTAGGCTTTGACAAACCGCGGCACGTAGCCGCTGGTGAGCCCCAGCAGGTCGGGCGTGACCAGCACCTGGCCATCGCACTCGGCGCCGGCGCCGATGCCGATGGTGGGCACTTTCACGGCCGCCGTGATCTTGCCGGCCAGCGCCGGCCGGAATGCACTCCAGCACGATGGCGAACGCGCCGGCAGTGGCCGCGGCCTGGGCATCGGCCAGCAGCCGCTGCTCCTCCCGTTGCACTTTATAGCCACCCAGCAGATGCACGTTTTGCGGCCGCAGCCCACAATGGGCCATGACCGGAATTCCTGCCCCCACCAGCGCTGCGATGACTTGCGACTGCTCGCGGCCCCCTTCCAGCTTGACCGCCTGGCAACGGGTTTCCTTGAGAATCCGGGCGGCGGCCCGGACCACTTCCACCGGCTCCAGCGCCGCGAAAGGAAACGGCAGATCGACGATCGACCAGCGCCCGGCGAACTGCCCGACCGACCATCTCAGCATGATAGATCATCTGTTCCAGCGTCACGGGCAGGGTCGTCGTATGGCCCTGCACGACCATGCCCAGGCTGTCGCCCACCAGGATGCCTTCAATGCCGGCGGAATCGAGCAGTGCGGCGGTGGGAAAGTCATAGGCCGTGAGCACGCTGATTTTGCGTCCAGCCGCCTTCATGGCCACGAAATCGGGAACGGTGATCGGCGCAGGATCGCTCATAGGCAAATGGCCGCAAAGGATTTAGCAATTGGCAACGTGAGTGTCACGGTGCGCCGACATTTTGACGCCCCGCCAGCGCCGCCACAACCGCCAAAAGCCCGCTTTCGCTGGACGTCCGCCGTGCGCTCGTGCCGGCCCAAGCCAACGGACGGCGGTCCGCACGTATTTCTGTGGCGGACTCCCCGGCAGCAAGTAGCATCCGCCCAAGCTTCAAGTTATCGTATGTGCAAGCACGGGCTATGCCCGCGAATCCTATAAGAATTCAGTTCCTTCCTGGAGGGGATGCAGTCCATGGCTCGGTCCTGGTTCACTTTTATCAGCTTGGTTGCACTCGCGGGTTCGGTGGGATTGACTTCAATGGTTGCGGCGCAGCAGCCCATGCCCAAGCCAGTGAAGGGCTTTCGAGGCAAGCTAGCGCAGGCGACCCCCACGGGCATCGCAGTCTCCGATCCGACTAAGAACAACGCGCTTGTGGAAGTGGTGATCAACCCCAACACCAAGCTCAACGTCGAAGGTAAAGCCGACGTGAGCTACTTGGGGCCAGGCGTGGCGGTGGACTTCGTCGGCGAAATGACGCGCACTGGCAAGATGGAAGCCGAGCTGGAAAAGTTCACGGTATGCGAGCTGGACCAGACCGACACGCCCGTGTTCGAGCCAGACGACGTCACGCAGGCCCTGCCCAAGGACAAGAACGCGGTCGCCAAGATGCACGTTCGCGGCACGATTCGCAGCTTTAAGAACGGCGTCATGCTGGTGCAATCGCCCGGCGCTGCGATCAAGGTGAAACTAGCCGCCTCGCCGGAAATCAAGGTGCTGGTACACAACCCCGGCTGGGCCCAGCCGGGCGACCCTGTGGAAGTCAACGGCCTCGAGATCGCGGCGGCCCAAGGCGATGAGCCTCAGCGGATCTACGGCACGGTCGTGAAGATTACACTGGAAAAAATGCTTCGAGGGCAAAAAGAAGATCGTGCCCATGCGCAAGAAGCCCGGCAAGAGCTAAGTCGCCGGTACCCCCGAGCGGCCGCGGGGTGGCCCGGACACGCGCTTAGAGTGTCCGGGTCTGCGCAGCGACAAGAGGCGACGGTAAGCTCTCTGCGCGGACCTAGCGGCCCATCCCAGCCCTTGTTCGCAACACGGCCTCAACCGGCGGCGGATCCTCGGCGGCAGCCGTCACCAGCGCCTCTTGTCGCTCTCGCGACCCCGACATGCTAGACGCATGTTCGGGCCACCCCATCGCTCGCAGTCGCCTGACACCGGCCAGCGGCTAAATCCCCAGTCGCGATAGCGCCGTCACCAGGCTGCCAAGATTGGCAGCCAGTTGCGGATGCGTGTCTTCGAAATGCTGCGCCGCGTCGGTCAGCCGATCGGTTAGCCGCTTGCTCTGCTCGGGCTTGACGCACTGCGCCGGCTGCCGGCTGGCCAGCCGTCTCGCCTTCAGCGGCTAGCAAGCGATCGATGTCGGCCAGGACTTCCGTCAGCAGCGTGCGGACTTCGCCGCTGGCGCTGCGCGTGCCTTGCAATTGCCGATGCAGCTCGGCTAACCGCTCACGCAATTCTTCCGGACCTTGGCCCATGACAACCGCCTCGAAACTGGCCAGAGCTAGAGTATCACGCTCAGAGTTTTTTCAGGATACGGCGGCACGGCTACAGCGGCAAGGGTCTCGCGGACTTACGTGGCTGCCCGGCACTGACGCCGAAATGGCGGCGTTCCACGCCGCTGAGGCTATTCTTCCACGGCCACACGCGAACGCAAAAATGCCGGACGTGCGGGCTGCCACGACCACTCCGCCGAGCCGAGGCGTCGAGACAGTTGCAAGCTCGGCCGCTCGACCAGCACGTAGAGCAGTTGTGCGGCCGCGATGCTCATCACCAAGGCCAGGGCCAGCCATAAGGCGGCCGGCAGCGGCGCGTAGCCCGTCAACCGGAAGCCCGCGGCGGCGACGAGGCAGCTTACGGGATAATGGATCAAGTACAGGCTGTACGAAATGCGCCCGAGATATTGCAGCGGCCGCCACGCGAGCCAGTCGTGCAAATGGCCGGAGCGGCCGATCGTGTAAATCGACAAGCCCGTCAGCAGGGCCACGGTAATATCGAGCGTCCAGTGGACGGCGAGGCTGGCGGCCATGATCGCGGCAAACAGTCCGAACCAGCCGTGCGCAATTTTGCCTTCCAGGCTCCAACTAGCCAGCATGCCGAGGAAGAACATCGAGAAGAAATGCACGAGCCACGCGTCACTGGCCTGCTGCCGGCCGAAGTAGAAGAGCGAAGCCACGGCCAGCGGCCCCAACAGCGCCAGCAGTCGCGTATAGCAGGCGCGATCGGCGCCAGCCTGGCATCCGGCCGACCATTGCGCCACGCCCAGCAGCACCACAAACATCAGGTAGAACTGCACCTCGATGCACAGCGTCCAGAAGCCGACCGAAAGATTTTCGTATCCGAGAATGTTTTGCAAATAGCCCAGGTGCGCGGCCAGTTGCCCGCGGTCAGCGGGTCATCCGAAGCCGGCTCGGCGAAGCTCTGCGGGCAACAGCGGGGAGAGCCGAGCACCAGCAGCAATCGTGGTCCAATACGCCGGGTCGAGCCGCAACGACCGCCGCAAGGCAAACTGGCCGATGAAAGCGCGGCGTGACCCGGGCTTTGCGCAAGCTGTAGCGCAATTACAAAGCCGCTGATCACAAAGAAAATCTGCACGCCGACCCAGCCGTGTTTCAACAGCAGTTGCAGCGGGTCTGGCAGTGCGTGTTCGCGGCATGGGCCAGCGGTCCATAGCGGCTGATGTGAAACGCGGCCACGGCCAACGCCGCGATCCCGCGCAGCGCATCGACAAATTGAAATCGGCTCGCTTCCCGCGGGCACGGACTGCCCCCGCGCACAAGCATGGCGCTCGTTGTCGGCGTGCATGCCAACCGCCCCTATAGATTTTCAAAACTGAAATTGAACTATGCCGCCATGCCGGAAAAGGGATGCGTTCAATTCGGCTGAATAGCCAATTCAAGACGAGAACCATCCTTGGCGCCGCCCACCATAACGCACCCTGGCAAAATCGCCAAGCACGTCTTTTGCCCAGCAGCTTCGGTGCCAAACATCGCTGCTGGCATGGGCGATCTTTCTACACGCAAAGCATAAACAGACCTGGATTCGTGAAAGGCGCTTCGCGCACTTCTGGAGCAGCCTGCGAAAGTAGGTCCGGCGAGCCGAGCCGGACCTTGTTAAGGCTCAGCGCCGCTTCGAAGTGTACGCTCGGCCGAAGGTCCGGCTCGGCTCGCCGGACCTACTTTGCGTGCAGCTCGTCGAGCATTGACAGCAGCGCATCGGTCAGCTTCCGCGAGGCTTGACTTCTACCCAGTTCGTGCCCAGCCACGTTTCGTAGCCGCCCAGGCGATGCTGCTCGGGCGTCGGCAGGTAGCCGTAGCAGCCGTTGGCCAGCTCGATGGTGAACGTGGGTTTGAATGGGCTGCGGCGCTTGATCTCCAGCCCGGTCTCGGCAAACGTCTCGAACGGGCTGGTGGCGATGGCCAGCTCGCCGATGCGAATGGCTTGCAGCATGATCGTCAGTTCGCTGGGGCTGTTGCCCACGTCGAGCGTGCGGCCGGCGTAGTTCAGGTCGCGTGATGGCTCGGCTTCAGCTCGCCGGCGACAGTTTCGGCCCGATCGAGCAGCTCGTCCGTTGGTTGCCGAGTGCTTAGCGTCAGCTCGCGCTGGACCATGTCCAGCGGCGCATCGGTGAAAGGCGATCGCCTGATGGGCGCGATAACGTTCGGCGGCCACCATGTTGGCCACGCGGCTGCATCTGCTCGTAAGGGGCTTGCCGCGGGCGGCGGTGCAGAAAATTGATGTTGTTGATGTCGCCGCTGGTGCCGTTGCTCATGATGCCGACAAACGGCGGGTCGGCCGCTCGGCATCGAGCAAGCGCGTCATCCGCTCGGCGAACATGCCGAAGTAATCGGCCGAAATATCGCCCGGGCCCACGCCGCCGACGTAGTGCAGCGAGTAGTTCGCCAGCAGAGCCAGCGGCCGGCCATCGGCAGCCTGGACCGAGACGAAGCGAGATCTCCGGATCGGTCGGGCCGGCCGGCTCGATCAGATTCGGGCTGCCCGACCGGCGGATTCATCCGCACCTGGTCGATGCCGCCGAACGGGTTTTCCATGTCCGCGGCCGGCTTCATCCGCCAGCGGCGATTGAACACCTGCGCCGGCTCGCGCCGCGTCCCCAACCGATCTCGCGCCGGCTCCAGTTGATTCGCCGCCCGCGTCAGGCCGTCGGCAACGCGGCGGACGAAAAACTGCTGGTAAGCGGTGAGTTCCTCGTGCGGCGCCAGCACTGGCTTCCGCCGCGGGCGCTGGGGCTGGAATGCGTGTGCGTGGCCGAGATCATGATCCGCTCGGTGGGAATCCCGGTGGCCTTGTGGGCCAGCCGTTTGGCCGCGTCGCACACTTCCCGGCCTGGTCCAGATTGTCGCACACGACGAGGCCGATCCGCGTGGTGCCGTCGTCGAGCACGATGCAGCGGGCGTGCAGCTCGTCGTGGACTTGCTTGGAAACGCGGCTCGAAGCCGCCCACGATCGGCTCGCCGAGCAGCGGCGTGATGTTGCTGGTGGCCGCGCCGGCCCGAAAGACTGCTTCTTTGGCGGCCGCCGCCGAGCTGGCCAAGCCCAAAAGCAGAGCGATGATCGCCGGGCGGATGCTGAAGTGGGTTCGCATGAGGAAGGCTCCTAAAATCCAGAAGGGACTATTTTCCGCCAGCGGTGGGGCCCTTCAACACGTCGGCCGGGAGCCGTAGGCAGTAGAGATTCCCGCTAACGGCGTAATACAGCCGGCCTCCATGCACCACTGGATTGCTCATGAGCCGGCTGTCGAAATAGTACCGCCCGAGGCAGTTGGGACGCCGACCTAGCGAGAATGCGTAGAGGTACTCTGGATCCGATACGAACAGCATTCCGTTTTGGATGACGGGCGAGGCATACATCGCTGTGTCCCTGCCGTCGAGGTCGCAGGCCCAGATTTCCCGGCCGCTGGCCGCGTCGAGCGCGAACACAGTGCCCGTGACCCCCTGCACGTAAACAATGCCATCGCGTATCGGCGGGCGTGCCACGCGTGCCGCCGAACCGCGGGGAATGGAACTCCCACACAATCTTCGGCCGTAGCGAGCCGCCGTGCTCGGCGAGGTGGATTGCGAAGAGCTTGCTCCGGGGGCTGCCGCGCATTTCATAGGTGAGCCCCAGGCCAATGTACAGCATGTCGCCGACGACCGCCGGTGCGGACCAAAACATCGGCTGCCTGCCAAGGCTGCGCGGGCCGAAGCCGTCGTGCGGGTTAACGCAATCGAGCCTCCAGATTACGTTGCCCGTTGCCGGATCGAGACCATGCAGCCGCGAGTCCCCGCCCGGGAAAACGACGCACTGCCGCCCGGCAACCTGCACCAGGGCGGGCGAGCCCCACTGGCCGCGTATGATATCCGTGCCCGGAGCGGCGGACGCCCACTTCAATCGACCCGAGCTGCGATCGACCGCAATAAACGACGGAGCGGCCGGCGCGGGAACGCGGTCGTAGTTCGTGCCGTTGCCGGTCACGATGAATACTGAGTCCCCAACTACTAGCGGCGACGGCAGCGGGCTGCCGACATCGGTCGAATCCTGCTTATAAACGCCGAGAGCCTTGACGAGATCAAGTATCCACACGATGTCGGCCCCATGCTCTGTTTGCTGCTCGCCAACAACCGGGCCGTCATCTTCCCCATCGGAAAACCCGAGCAGATCGACGCATACCAGCTCGCCGCGGTTGCTCATGTAAAACGCGCGATCGCCGACAATCGCCGGCGTGCAGGCAATTGCCATGAATGGCAAATCGGCGTGCAAGTTGGGCACCCGGGCGTGCGCCGTTTGCCAGAGGAATCGTCCGTCGCCAGGATCGAAGCACATCATGATGCCGGAGTCGGCAACAACTCGTTTATCCCGAGGATGGGCATTGTTGGTGCCGATCAGGATGCGGTTTTTTCCAATCGCTGGAAAGCCGCAGTTCGTGCCGATCGCGGATCGCCAATACACGAATTCCGGATCTGCCGTCGAGCAATCCCACTGCGGCGAATCGATCGTCGAAATGCTGATCGCATCGGGAAGATTTTCTCCACGCGCCTTTCCATGAGGAATGACCACGCAGGCGAATACCACGGCAGAGACATAAGCCCGGTGCATGGCGAGTGCTCCGCTCAGTTCGAGTTCAAGCGTTCCGCGGCCAGCGAAGCTTGCAGCGTTTCGAGCAGCCGGGGAACATATTCCTTGCAACGCCGGTCGGGCATGGGGCCGGTTGTCGGCAGCGTGGCAAGTTGGGCTGCAATGGGCTCAGCTTTTTCCCGCAGCGACGAAAGCGCGTTGAGCGCGGTCATGACCGTGAACATGTCGTGCCGGCTCCAGTCGGCCAACCCGATCAGCACGGACAAGGCCCGCGTAAGATCGGCGCTCGTGCCATAGCGGCCTAAAGTTTCGGCAGCGGCCGCTTGCACGTCGGGCGAGGAATCGTCCAGGGCTTCGAGCAACTGCCCGTGTGCCGATTCGACGGCCTGATGGCCCCACATCAGAATCCCCAATACGCCCCAATAGCGAACCGCACTGTCCGTGCTGTGCAAAGCTTCCATGAGCCGCGGCAGCCCGTCCGGCTTGAGCGAGGACGCAAGATCGGCCATCGCGTACACGGCCGCGAAATCGTATTGGGCCGGGTCGTGCCCCATGTCGTAAGGCGACGAGCCGGCGCTGCGGCGGTTCATTTCGCCCTCGGGCAACAGGCCGACGTCGCGTACCCGGGCCATCCAATCATGCAGTGCATCGTGAAGCTTCGCGAGCGTGGCGGCGTGCTCGGGCAATGCGGCCAGGTTGTGGACTTCATCGCGGATCGGTCGTCAGGTCGTACAGTTCTTCCGCCGGCTTGGTCTTCCAGAATGCCGACTGCGCGTCGTTCAGCTTGCCCTCAAGAAAGCCGCTCCCAGACGCGCGTGGTCGGCGTCTGCCACATGTAGTCCAGATGCTGGCCGTAGATTTTGTCGGGCCGGAAATTGCGGATGTAAACATAGCGGCCGTCGGTCACCGCAGCGCACCAGGTCGTAGCGCTCGTCCATCCGGCCGCGAAAGCCGAACACAAACGGCTGCGGCGGCGCTGCGTATTTGCCCAGGAAGGCGTGGCCCTGCATCCAATCGGGCGGCTCGATGCCGGCCAGGCTGAGCACGCGTCGGCGCGAAATCGACAAAGCTCACCAGCCGGTCCGATCGCGCCGCCGGGCTGGTAGTCGGGCGCGCGGAGCGACTCGAAATTTCTCCGGGATATAAACCACCAGCGGCACGTGCAGGCCCGGCTTCGCGCGGCCAGCGCTTGTTGCCCGGCATGCCGGAGCCGTGATCGGCGAAATAGAAGACGATCGTGTCGTCGGCCAGTCCGGCTTGCTCCAAGCTCGCTTGAGCCGACTGCCCGCCGTCGGCATCGGCTTCGGTCACGCGTGTCATAATATTGGGCCCAATCCTGGCGCACTTCGGGCGTGTCGGGATGGTAGGCCGGCACGCGCACCTTGGCCGGGTCGTGGATTTGCTCGTGCGGCCGGATGCGCAGCTTGCTCTCATGGCTCTTCTCGCAATTGAAGACCGCGAAGAAGGGCTGGCCGGCCGCGCGGTTCTTCCAATGGGCTTTTTTCGACGACTCGTCCCAGACCTTGCCCGGCTTGGCCAGGTTGTAATCCTCCTTGGCGTTGTTCGTGCAGTAGTAGCCGGCCTGCCGCAGCAGTTGCGGAAACATTTGCTTGCCCTGCGGATAGGCCACCATGCTGCGCATGTGCTCGGCGCCGGTGCTCGGTGGCGTACAGGCCGCTGATCAGCGTCGTGCGGGCCGGGCGCAGACCGGGGCATTCGACCAGCAATGCAGGTAGCACACGCCCTGGGCCGCCAGCCGATCGACGTTGGGCGTCGTGGCAGCGGATCGCCGTAGCAGCCCAAGTGCGGCCCATGGTCCTCGCTCGTAAGCCACAGAATGTTCGGCCGCGCGGTTTCGGCAGCTTGGGCCGGAGCTAGCGCGCCACGCGATCGTCACGATCGCCAACAGTGCGAATGGTTTCATGGGGGCGGATTGCCAGAGGCGGAGGAGGTGGCGGGCGATGGACTGCGAGTTAATCGGCGTCTTGGGCCAGCAGGGTTTTGGCGACTTCGGAGCCCCGGCCGGCGGCTTCGCGCAAAGCTGCCGGGCTTCCTGCCGATTGCCGTGGGGATCGACGGCCAGAAACGCGCCCAGCACCACCTTGCTGTTGGGATCGTTCGGCTGCAACCATTGCTCGGCCAGGTAAAGGGCCATTTTGGTGGGAAGTTTTTCGATCTTGTAGTCCTGGAGCTGCGCATCGGTCCGCACCGACAAGTGCTCGCCGTCGGCATCAACGACGATCATTCGCTTGCCGTCGATTTCCAGTTCATCCACCGACTTCAGCCCCTTCACGCTCTCGTGCACGACACGCCAGAATTCGTTGAGCGTGTCGTGAAGCGTGCGCATGCGGTCGATGGCCGCCATGCTCTCGGAGCTGGAAGCGTCGAGCAGTGGCGAGATTGAGCTGCTCTTCGAATCGGGCCGGGTTGCGCACAGCCAACGCCTCGCGAGCAGCCGCGAGCGATTGGCCGACCGCGGCTTTTTCCTCCGGAGTCTGTGGCTTGATTGAAATGGACGCGACGGCCCTCGGCGTTTTGGGCTTGAGCGTCACCGGGTTGGTAGCCCTGGGCCGAACGCGCTTGGGTGGCGCTTGCTCGGGAATGGCCGGCAGGTTCGCGGTGAACTGATTCGGGGGTGGCTGATTTGCCGGCTCGCGTGCGGCGATCTGCTTGGGGCTGGCCGGCGGCTCCTTAGCCGGCTGCTTGGGTTGCGATGGCTCTTCCGGCGAATCAGCGCCCTCGTGAATCACGACCGGCGGCTTGTCTTCCAAGGCCGAGAGCAAGTCGTCGCGCTTGAGATAGCCGATGGCGGCAACCGCCCCCACAACCAGCAGCACGCCGAGCATGGCAATCATCTGGCCACCGGAAGCGCCGCCGACGACGACGGCGACGGCCTTCGATCTCTTCCAGTCCCGTATCGGCAGCCGGCGATGCGTAGCCCATCGGTATGGCTTGGTGTGCCATGGGCAGCCGGTGCCATGGGCATTGCTTGGTGTGCCATCGGAATGCCGGTTGCCATGGGCACTGCCTGGGCCATCATCGGCATCGCTTGCGGCATACCCTGTGGCACGGCCATAGGCACTGCGGCTATCGGCATGGCGGCCATCGGCACAGCCTGCATCGGCATCGCCTGGATTGGCACGGCCTGGATTGGGGCAGCCTGCACGGGCATTGCCTGCATCGGCACGGCTTGCGTTGGGATAGCGGCGGGGGCATGAGCCATCGCAGGCGTTGGCGGTGCGGCAGCAACGGCCGGACGCGCGGCGACTGCCGGACGCGCTTCGGGTGCCGGCGGCATGCCGAGTTGCGTTCGGAGCTGAGCGTCGTAAGCCCGCCGGTTGGCTGCCGACAGTAGTGTCACGCGGGCAGCGGTTAGTTGCTCGAACAATTGCTTGGCCACCGCGGCCTGCGGACCGTTGAGCTGGGCGCGAACCTTGGCCAGCCGGTCGTCGGCCGCTTCGGCGATCACCGGCGGCTCCGACGCAAATAGCTTCAGGCCCAGCAGTTCGTAATGGTTCGTGGGCGGGAGCCCGGCGGCATGCCGAGCCAGGCGTGGTAGGGATCGAAACCGGTCAACATAGCGTTGCCTATGGCGGGAGCGGAGGGATGTAGGTGTCGCGAGCCGAGCGACACCTTGACCGAAGCGAGCGGTTGAACTCAAACCCAGGTCCGGCTCGGCTCGCCGGACCTACTTATGGCTCCGACTCTCGGCCAATATGACGAAGGCGGCCGCGCATGAACTTCCGCTTATTATGCGGTGCCTATTTAGAGGGGGCAACTGCCACAAAAGTTCCCCAAAAACCCGGCGGATAAAAATCGCCCGCGGTGTTTCCCGCGACCACCGGTCGCGGCTTTATTCGGCACGCTGCCAAATGTCGCCCCCGAGTAGTTCCCGTCCGAATGTGATGGGCAACTCGATGGCCGTGGCCAGCCGTCGTAGGAATTCGTGCCGAGGAATCGCGGAACCGCCCAATCGGGCCGTGTGCGGCGTGAGCTGCTGAATGTCGAACAATTGGTAGCCGCAGAGCCTCGAGATGGGCCAGCAGGTGCACCAAGGCGATCTTCGACGCATCGCGAACGCGATAAAACATCGACTCGCCGGCGAACATGCCGCCAATCGCCACGCCATAGATGCCGCCGGCCAGCTCGCCCTCGTGCCAGACTTCCACGCTATGGGCAATGCCGGCCTCGTGCAGTTGGCAATAGGCGGTCGAGCATCTGGGGCGTGATCCAGGTATTATCCAGCCGGTCTTGGGCCGTGGCACAGCCTGCGATTGTGCCGACGAAAATCGCGATCGCAGATGACCTCGAAACGGCCGCTATGCCATGTCCGCCGTAAACGGCGCGAAATGTGCAACTGGTCGAACTCCAAGCGTGGCCCGCGGGTCCGGCGACCACCATGCCAGCCGGCCGTCGGTCGTGGGCCATGGGAAGATTCCATGGCAATATGCGTCAATCAGCCATTCGACCGTCAACTGACCGCCAGTGCCGACCAGGCCTTGCCACGTGGCTTCGTCGGCGGAAGGAAAATACCGGCTAGGGCGCATGGCGGCCATCCGGAACATTCCCGCCAGAACCTCCGCCGACCCAAGCCGCCGTCGGGGCTCAGTTTATATCCGGGCGCCGGTAGACCTATAATAACCCTCGACCGACGCGAAGCAATCATGGCACAACTTCACACTTTCTGCGGGGCGACACCTGAGGGAATCGAGCCATGGACGAAGTAATGTTGCAGCGACCCCCACGACCCGCCGGACCGCGCCTTGGAGGACTGCTCTTTGCGGCGATTTTCCTGGCCATCCTGCTGGGCGCCCGAGCCTTGCCTTCCGCATCGAATACCAGCTCACCAGGGCCCGCTTGCAAGCCCAGACCGAACATGCCGCCGCCGAGCTCAAAGAGCTGGACCAGAAGGCCGAGCTGGTGAAGCTTTCGGACACTTCGCGGGCGTTTCGGCTGGTGGCCGAGCGCATCGAGCCTTGCGTCGTGCATATCGATACCGAACAAATCACCCGGGCGGGCGGCAACAACGTGTTCGACGAGTTCTTCGGCATCCCGGCCGCGAGTATCGCGAGATCGGCCAGGGATCGGGCGTCATTGTCGATACGGCCGGTTACATCCTCACCAATTACCACGTGATCCAAGGGGCCAGCCGCGTGCAGGTGCGCCTCAGCGATGGCCGCACCATCGACCGAGGTGACGCTCGTCGGCTCCGACGTGCTGACCGATCTGGCCGTGCTAAAGATCAATGCCGGCGGGCTGATCAGCGCCAACTTGGGCGACAGCAAAAAGCTGGAGGTCGGCGACTGGGTGCTGGCCGATCGGCAATCCTTATGGCCTCGATCGCACCGTGACGATGGGCATTGTCAGCGCCAAGCAGCGGCGGGCGCTGGCCGAGAATTCGGCTTATCAGAACTTCTTGCAGACCGACGCGGCCGTCAATCCCGGCAACAGCGGCGGCCCGCTAGTGAACATTACGGGCGAGGTGATCGGCATCACCACCGCGATTGTCGGCAAGGCTTACCAGGGCATCAGCTTCGCCATTCCCACGGAAGTGGTGCAGCGACGTGTACCAGCATCTGAAAGAGCGGGGCAGCGTGCCGCGCGGGTATTTGGGCGTCGGCTTGCAGGAGCTGACTCCCGAAATTGCTCGGCAGCTCAAGCTCGCACGAGCCGAAGGCGTGTTGATCACCGGCGTGCAGCCGGGTTCGCCGGCCGAAAAGGCCGGGCTCGAGCCGGGCGACGTGGTGATCGAATTCAACGGCGAGAAAGTGCACGAGCCGACCGAGCTGCGGCTGCTGGTGGCCGCCGCCAAGATCGGCTCGACCGGCCAAGCTGAAGATCATTCGCGACGGCAAAGAGCGCACGGTTACGGTGGCGATCGGCGCGCGCAAGGACCAGCTGGCGAAAACGAATGATCATGTAGACGCGGCGTCTTGCCGCGTTCCGGCACGCAACGAACGCGGCGTGACGCCGCGTCTACATGGACGACGTAGCCAAAACATTGGCCCGATCGCGAGGCTTGACCCTGGTTGTGCGAGGCTTTATAATCCACCTGGCGCTTCGCCATCGCTGACTGCGGTCGCTGGCTCCGCAGATTCGGGCATCGGCCATTCGCTGCCGGTGCTTGCATGTCGGCTCTCTAGATCCTTCTGCTTGTTGCTCATCCCTTCGTCGGCGCTACGGGAGTTGCCGGTGTCCTCGGTTCGTCGTCCGACGCCAAAGAGCAGGTCCGACAGGCGATCGACATCGTCGATCTGGTCGGCGACTATCTGCAATTGCGGCGCGAAGGGCGCGGCTACAAAGCCCTCTGCCCTTGGCACGACGACACGCGCCCCAGCCTGCAAGTCAATCCCGAGCGGCAGTCGTTCCGCTGCTGGGTCTGCGACATCGGCGGCGACGTGTTCAGCTTCGTGATGCAGCACGAAGGGCTCACCTTTCCCGAGGCCCTGGCCATG
This sequence comes from uncultured Acidobacteriaceae bacterium, assembly GCA_963815025.1. GTDB lineage: Bacteria > Acidobacteriota > Terriglobia > Terriglobales > Acidobacteriaceae > KBS-83. Next base: position 3,001,253 of record CAWFFD010000004.1, read on the forward strand.
CTGGCCGATCGGGCCGGCATCACGCTGCAAACGTCCGGCGGGCCGGCGGGCAGGACGAAAAGCGGCTGCTTACCAGGCCATGGCCTGGGCCGAAGAGCAGTATCACGCACTGCTTGCTGACGCTCCGAAGCCGAAGCCGGCCCGAGCCTATCTCGCCAGCCGCGGCGTATCGGCCGGAAAACTTGCGCCGCTATCATCTGGGCTATGCCCCCGACCGCTGGGAATGGCTGCTCGAGCAGGCCCGCGACACGCGGTTCACCCCCAAGGTGCTGGAAACCGTCGGGCGTGGTCGGCGCTCGGCAGCGGGCCAGGGCTATTACGACCGCTTCAAGGGCCGGGTGCTGTTTTCGATTCGCGATCCGCAAGGCCGGCCGGTGGGCCTGGGCGGCCGCGTGCTGCCCGGGCAGCGACGACACAAGCGGCCAAATACATCAACTCGCCCGAAACCCCGCTGTTTTCCAAGAGCAGCCTGCTGTACGGCCTGGACCATGCCAAGGACGCGCTGGCCAAGAGCCGCACGGCGCTGGTCATGGAGGGCTATACCGATTGCGTGATCGCCCAGCAGTCCGGCTTCGGCAATGCGGTGGCCGTGCTGGGCACGGCCTTGGGCGAGCGGCACATCAAGCTGCTGCGGCGGTTTGTCGATCGGATCGTGCTGGTGCTCGACGGCGACGAGGCCGGCCGGCGGCGCACCGACCAGATCCTGGAGCTGTTCGTGGCCGAGCAGATGGATTTGCGGATTCTGACGCTGCCGGACGAGCTGGATCCGTGCGATTTTCTGCTCAGCCGGGGCGCGGCCGCGTTTGCGGCGCTGTCGGACAGGCGGTGGAGCGCTTGGAGCACGAGTTTCGAGCGGCCATGCACGGCGCCGATGCCTCCGGAGCGGCACGCACGAGGCGAATCGCTGCGGTCGAAGAAGTGCTGGCGACGCTGGCCAAGGCGCCGCGACTGCAGGCCAGCGACCAGCACTGCCATGCGGCTGAAGGAAGACCAGATTCTCAATCGCCTGGCGCCCGCTTAGCGGCGCTGGGCGAAAGCCGGCTGCGCGAGCGGTTGACCGAGCTGCGGCGGCCGCGCGGCGAAGGCCGCGGCGCCGAAGCGCCAGCAGGCCCGCAGCCGCGCAGCAAGAAGTTGGAAAACTGGTCTTGGCCGAAAAGTGGTTGCTACAGATATTGCTCCAGGCGCCGGAATGCCTAGACGAGGTGCGCCGGGAAATTTCGCCCGAGCACTTTCGCTGCCCCCGGCGCCGGCAGTTTTTTGCCAGCGTGCTGCTCGTTGGCCGATGCCGGCCAGTCGAGCCCACGTTCGAGCGATTGATGCTGGAGATCGACGACCTGGAGATGAAGAGCCTGCTCGTCGAATTGGACGACGAGCGGCAGGCGATGCCGCGTGGGGATCTACAGCAAGGAGCTGCGTGATTTGTTGCAGGCGTTTCGCGAGAACAGCGGCGCGGCTCGTCCCGCGGGCCGCCCGCCGCGAGCATCCGACCGGTGAGGCCGAGCAACTGGACGTTTGCGTCACATGGTCGAGCGGGAGCGAAGCCGACAAGGTATTTCCCTGCCCACGGATGGGTAAGGATGCCCTGCCGGTTGGTTCTGGGTGCGAAGTGGCTGCTTGATTTGGCCGCGCGGCCCAGACCATAATCGATTGTCTCAGAGCGCCGATTCGTGCGCCGGAGGGAAGTTGCACGTGGACCAGGCTGATAAAGACCTGCAGGAATTGGTCGCGACCGGCAAGGCCCAGGGCTATTTGACCTACGACCAGGTCAACGAATACCTGCCCGACGAAGCCGTCAATCCCGACAAGCTCGACAACCTGCTGATGGCCCTGGAAGACCAGGGCATCGAGCTGGTGAACGAGCCGCCGGAAGTGGACTATCGCGGCCGTGCCGAGCGAATGCGACTCGGCGACGAGCGACCGTCGCCGGCCTCGCTGCCGCTCGGAAGACGAGCCGCCGGCCGAAGCGCGCCGCGGCTGCGTGCTGTCCGACGACACGGCCCGCTGGAGCGACGATCCGGTCCGGATGTATCTGACGCAGATGGCCGAGATCCCGCTGCTCACGCGCGAGCAGGAAATCGCGCTGGCCAAGAAGATCGAGGTCACCCGCAAGCGTTTCCGCCGCACGCTGCTGGCCTGCGATCTGGCCATGCGGGCCACGATCGAAACGCTGACCAAAGTGCACGACGGCACGCTGCCCTTCGATCGCACGATCAAGGTGTCGCTGACCGAGCAGTTGACCAAAGAGCAGATCATGGCGCGCATGCCGCACAACCTGCGGACGCTCGAGCATTTGCTGGAGGACAACCGCGCAGGATTTCCGCCGCGATGATCGCCCGCAGCCTGCCGCTGGCGCGAGCGCCGGCGCGGCCCGCGACCGGTTCCTGTCGCGGCGCCAGAAGGCGCTGACGCTGGTCGAGGAATTGAGCCTGCGCACGCGCCGCGTGCAGCCGCTGATCCAGCAGTTGGAGGAGATCTGCCGAGCGCATGACTCAAGCTGCAGGCCCGCGATCGCGCAGCTGGACAACGACACGGCGCGCCAAGGACGAGCGGGCCAACCTCCGCAAAGAGCTGCGCGACGCGATGCTGCTGACGCTGGAAAGCCCGGCCAGCCTGCGCCGCCGCTGCGACAGGATGCGCGATGCAGTACCAGGAGTACGAAAAGGCCAAGCGCGAGCTCTCCGGCGGCAACCTGCGGCTGGTCGTCTCGATCGCCAAGAAATATCGCAACCGCGGCCTGAGCTTCCTGGACCTGATCCAGGAAGGCAACACCGGGCCTGATGCGGGCGGTCGACAAGTACGAGTATCGCCGCGGCTACAAGTTCTCGACCTATGCCACCTGGTGGATTCGCCAGGCCATTACCCGGGCCATCGCCGACCAGGCCCGCACGATTCGCATCCCGGTGCACATGATCGACGTGCTCTCGCGGCTGCGAAATGTGTCCAAGACCCTCTTGCAAGAATTGGGCCGGGAGCCGACAACAGAGGAAACGGCCCGGGCGGCGCAGATCAGCGTCGAGGAAACCCGGCGCGTGCTGAATATCGGGCGGCATCCGGTCAGCCTGGACCGGCCGGTGGGCGAGAGCGAAGACACGGCTTTCGGTGAATTCATCGAAGACAATGGCTCGCAAAGCCCGCTGAGTGCGGCTGCCCAGGGCATGTTGCGCGAAAAGATCGAGAACCTGCTCAAGACCCTGACCTATCGCGAACGGGAGATCATCCGCTTGCGATATGGCCTGGGTGACGGTTATACCTATACACTTGAAGAGGTCGGGCGGATCTTCAAAGTGACCCGCGAACGGGTGCGGCAGATCGAGGCCAAGGCGGTCCGCAAGCTGCAGCATCCGGTCCGCAGCAAACAACTTGAAGGATTCCTCGAAGGAATCGCCAGTTAACAGGTCTGGGCGATCACAACCGCTGGTCGCAAGACCAGCGGTTTTTTTATTCCAGCGGTTGACCGATTCAGGCGAACAGGGCCATACCGATGCAAGTCGCCGCGGCAGTCTTACGACAACTCCATCGGATCCATCAGCAGTTGAGCGACCTGCGCGAGCGGCTCAACCGCGGTCCGAAGCAGGTCAAGGCCCGGGAAGCGAACCTCGCCCGCCTCGAAGGCGAATTGGACCCAGGTCAAGAGCCAACACCAAAGCCGCCCGCGTGCACGCCGACCAGAAGCAGTTGCTGTTGCAGCAGCGGCGAAGGCGAAGATCGCCGACCTGAAGGCCAAGCTCAACGCCGCCCAGAGCAACCGCGAATACCAGGCGCTTGCGCGACCAGATCGCCGCCGATGAAATGGCCAACAGCGTGCTGGCCGACGAAATCCTCGAAGGCCTGGAAAAGATCGACGAGTTGCACAAAGTCGCCGCCGAAGCCGAGCAGAAGGTTGCTCAAGGCCAAGGAAGAGCTGGCCAAAGCCCAGCAGCAGGTCCGCGACCAGGAGGGCGCTGCTGATGGTCGACGTCCAGCGCCTCGAAGCCGAGTTGAAAGAGGCCGAGAAGAGCTGCCGGCCGATTTCCGCGACGCCTACCAGCGGATCGTCAAAAGCAAGGGCTCCGACGCCATGGCCCCGATCGAGGGCGAAAACTGCGGCGGCTGCTACCAGAACATCACGGCCAACATGTTCAACTCGTTGTTGATGGACAAAATCGTGTTCTGCGGCAATTGCGGGCGGCTGCTCTACCTGCCCGAAGACCGCACGCCCGGCCGCAAATAAACCCGCCACCGGTGGTCGCGGTCCGCCGCTGACACGCAACTCGCCGCTCGACCGTTTGGCAGTTTCGTAGGGTGGGCATCGCCCACCTCGGTCTAGACTCGAGTTAGGGCCAGCGATGGTGGGCCGTGCCCACCCTACTCTTCTTGGCGGGAACGAGTTACGCTGTGGCCATGAGTTCAGCCCACGGCAGCACGCCCCACGAACTTGGCCCGCGGCACGAGGCCACTTGCACGTATTGCAGTTGCTTGTGCGACGATATCGGGCTGCGCGTCGAGTCGGGCAAGATCGTCGCGGCCGATCAAGCTTGCCCGCTGGGCGAGCGGTGGTTTCTTTCGCATTTCCCCGAGAAGTCTTCCGAGACGAGCGAGCCGATTTGCCGAATCGCTGGCCAGCCTGCCGGAGCTGACGCGGGAATCGAGCGTGCCGCCGAATTGCTCAAGGCGGCCCGCTCCCCGCTGATTTACGGCCTGTCATTGGCAAGTTGCGAGGCCCAGCGGCTGGCCGTGGCGATTGCCGACCGCTTGGGAGCCACCATCGACACGGCCAGCAGCGAGCTGCCCGGCCCGGTGGGGCTGTCGTTTCATGGCGTGGGCGAGGTGACCTGCACGCTTGGCGAAATTCGCAATCGCGGCGACCTGATCATCTTCTGGCAGAGCAACCCCGTGGAAACGCACCCGCGGCATCTGGAGCGCTACAGCCTGCTGCCCGAAGGATTGCTCGTGCCCCGTGGCCGCGCCGACCGCGTGTGCATCGTCGTAGATCAGCAGCCCACGGCCACCAGCGCTTTGGCCGATCAGTTTATCCGGCTTGTGCCCGAGCGAGGCTTTGAAACCTTGTGGACCTTGCGGGCGATTGTGCACGGCCTGGAGCTGGACGCCGACCGCGTGCTGGCCGAGACCGGCACGCCGCTGGCCGCCTGGCAGGGGCTGGTCAAACGGATGCAAGCGGCCCGCTTTGGCGTGCTCTTGTTTGGCGAAGGGCTGGCCCGCGCCGCCGGGCGGATACCTGAACATCGATGCCCTGTTCGGCCTGACGCGCGACTTGAACGCCGCCACGCGTTTTGTCTGCCAGCCGCTTCGCTCGGGCCAGAACATTGCCGGCGCCGACCAGGTGCTCTGCTGGCAGAGCGGATTTCCCTTTGCCGTGAATTTCGCCCGCGGCTATCCGCGCCTCGGACACGCAGTGGATGCGCACGGCAAATGCTCGCCCGCGGCGACGCCGACGCCCTGCTGGTCATCGGCGACGATCCGCCCGCCCGCAGCCCGCTGCCGACTATTCCAACAGTCATCATCAGCTTCCGAGCCAACAGCACTCGCCGCCAGCACCGAAGTCGCCATCCGCACCGCGCCGTCTTCCATCAGCGGCTCGGGCACGATTCACCGCCTGGACGACATCGCCATCCCACTGCATCCGGCGCTGACATCAGCGTATCCGGCAGATGTCGAGGTGTTGGGGGAGCTGTTGGGCAAGTTTTAAGTAAGAAGTGAAAGACGGAAGCGGGCGCGAATCAAATCCCACCTTTCACTTTTCACTTCCTACGCCGTTTCCGGCTCGGCCAGGTTCAGCTCGGCGATCATGGCTTCGCGGATCTTGAACTTCTGGATCTTGCCGGTCACGGTCTGCGGGAAGGTGTCGACGAAGCTTCACGTAGCGCGGCACTTTGTAGTGGGCCAGCTTCTTGCGGCAGTACTCGCGAATTTCGTCGGCCGTGCAGTCGGCGCCGGCCTTCAGCTTGATCCAGGCGCACAGCTCCTCGCCGTATTTCAAGTCGGGCACGCCCACCACCGCGGCCTGCTCGACCGCCGGATGCGTGAACAGGAATTCTTCGATCTCGCGCGGATAGATGTTCTCGCCGCCGCGGATCACCAGGTCTTTGATCCGGCCGGTGATTCGGTAATAGCCGTTGGGCTAGCCGCACGGCCAGGTCGCCGGTGTGCAGCCAGCCGTCGGCGTCGATGGCCGCGGCCGTGGCCTCGGGGTTCTTGTAGTAGCCCAGCATCACCACGTGGCCGCGGGCACACAGCTCGCCTTGCTCGTTGTCGCCCAGCGTCTCGCCGGTGGCCGGGTCGACCAGCTTGACCTCGACGCCCGGCAGCGGCCGGCCGACCGTTTCGACCCGCAGCTCGATCGGGTCTTCGCATCCGCGTTTGCGTGATGACGGGCGAGGCCTCGGTCTGGCCGTAGGCAATCGTGATGTCGCGCACGCCCATCTGGTCGACCACCTGCCGCATGACCTCGATCGGGCAGGGGCTGCCCGACATGATGCCGGTCCGCAGCGCTCGACAGATCGCGGCTGGCGAACGTCGGGATCTTGCAGTTGGGCGATGTACATCGTCGGCACGCCGTAGATCACCGTGGCCCGATAGCGTTCGATGGCTTCGAGCGTGGCCGTGGGATTGAACGAATCGGCCGGAATGATCATGGCCGCGCCATACACGGCCGCGCACAGCGTGCCCAGCACGCAGCCGAAGCAATGATAGAACGGCACCGGAATGCAAATCCGGTCGCTGCTCGCTCATCCGCTGGCAGCCGCCGACGTAATAGGCGTTCAACAGCAGGTTGCGATGGCTGAGCGTGGCCGCCTTGGGAAAGCCGGTCGTGCCGGAGGTGTATTGGATGTTGATCGGCTCGTGCGGCGAAAGCGTGCGGCCGAGCGCTTCGAGATCGGCGGTCGATCGTGCGGCCGCGGTCGAGCATTTCCTGCCAACGCGATGGCGCCCGGCGGCGTCTGCGCCGCGCAAGGCGACGACCTGCCGCAGCAGCGGAAACTCGGCCAGCTCGCAAGTGGCCCGGCTCGACTGCGCGCCAGTTCCGGGCAGACTTCGGCCGAGCATGGCGAAGTAGTCGGACGACTTGAACCGATCGACCAGGAACAGGGCCACGGCGTCGCTCTGCCGCAGCACGTATTCCAGCTCGAAGGGGCGATAGGCCGGATTGATCGTCACCAGCACGGCGCCGATCCGGGCGGTGGCAAACTGCAGCAGTCACCCATTGCGGCACGTTCGTGGCCCAGAGGGCCACGTGCTCGCCCTTGCGAATGCCCAGGGCCAGCAGCCCGTGGGCGGCCGCGTCGACCAGCCGCAGGAACTCGCGGTAGATTGGCCTGGAGACCCGTGGGCCGGCAAAGACAGCGGCATCGCGGTGCGGATAGCGCTCGGCCGTGCGGGCCAGCACCTGGCCGATGGTCAAGCCCTTCGACCCAGGGCGTGCGTGCGATCATTCTGGCGGCAAGGAGCGATGGCGATCGAATGCCGCGGCTATGGCGTCTGCACTGCCCTCTCGCTACCGATCGACACGATCGCTCAACATGGCCACGCCCGTGGGCACGAAGATCATCAGCGGCAGCCAGCGACGCCAGCGCCGGATCGAGCAGGTAGCTGGAGCCCAGGTACTGGCAGGCCATGACCAGCAGCATGAATCCGGCCACCAGCAGCACGCACAGGCCGATGGCCGCGAACATATTGCGGTTTTCGCGCGACAGCACCAGCGGCAGCCCGAGAAACAGCAGCGTGATGTCCAGCAACGGCTGCACCAGGCGGCTGTGGATGGCCACGCGAATGTCGGCGCCGAAGTCGAGGCTCGGATTGTGCAGCCCGGCGATCAGGTCGGGGGTCGACGAGAATTGCCGCCAGGCCTGGCCGCCGCACAGCTGCTCGAAGCTCACTTCGCTGGCCACGAAGCATTCGTTCGGCGGCCAGCCAGCCGGCGCTCGTCGGGCGGTGTAATCACGATCGGCCGCTTGCCGAGTTTCAGCGACGGTTCCTGGAGCAGTTCCAGCGGCTGCGTCACGCCTTTGAACAGATAGCCGGCCGGGTGCTGCGCGTTGGCCAGTTGATAGTAGCAGTCGGTCGCCGGCGATCTGCCGCGCCATCGGCGTCGATCGACGAAGGGCAGCAGAAAGCTGGGATCGTGGATCCGCATGCTCGTTGGCAAACGTCTGCTGGCCGCGAAACAGGATGTCGGTCGTGTTGTCGTAGCGCGGCCGCAGCTCCTGGGCCGCGTCGCCCATCAGGTCCTTCGGATTGCGGGCCAGTTCGGTCCGCAGTCGCGGAATGACCAGTTCGCGGTTGGCGGCCGACAGCACGCTGACGCACAACCGCCGCCACGATCACCGGCACGACGATCGCCTGCGGCGAAATGCCGGCGGCCATCAGCGCCGTCAGCTCGTTGTGCCGCTGAATCCAGGTGACCGTGAACATGGCCGCGATCATGGCCAGGATGGCGCTGGTGCGATCGAAGAAGTAGATCGACCGATAGGCGTAGAAGCTGCCCATCAGCTCCAGCAGGTTGCCGTGCTTCTCGGCGTAGCGCATGAACTCGTCGAGATTGCTGAAGGCGTCGAAGACGATATACAGCCCGGTCAGGCTGCACCAGCAAATGAAGAACACCTGCACGAACTGTCGCAGCAGGTAGCGGTCGATGATCCGCATGCCGCCGGGCAGGAACAGCCGTCACGATGCTCGAGCTTCATCGGCGGCCCTCGAGCATGCTGCGCACGGCCCGGGCCAGCGCGGCGATGCCCGTCGCGAATTCGCTCGGGCGGTTGCACGCCGAAACTCAAGCGGATGCGTATTGCGCGGCACGGGCACGCCTTCGGCCGCGTAGCAGTATTCGCCGGGCACGTAGAGCACGCCTTCGGCCAGCGCCCGCTCGAACAGCGGGCCGTCGGGGCCGGTGGGCACGTCGCGTCGGGCAGTTCGAGCCAGACATACAATCCGCCGTCCGGCCGGGCCCAGCGCACGCCGGCCGAGTTGCCAGCATGTGTCGTCGAGCGCCGCGAGCATGGCGTCGCGCTTGACGCGATAGGCCGCTCGCAGCCGCTCGACCTGTCGGCTCGACCAGCCGCTTGTCGAGCACGGCCGCCATCACGTGCTGGGTGAAATGCGGCGAGCCGAAATCCAGGTTGCCCTTCTGCTCGCAGACCGGCCCGACCAGCGACTTCGGGCAGCACGCCCCAGCCCACGCGCAGGCCCGGCGAAAACGACTTGGAAAACGTCTGGGTGTAGATCACCGTGTCGCCGTCGGGATCGAACGACCGCAGGCTGGGCAGGTCGGGGCCTTCGTAGTCGCAGCTCGCGATAGGCGGCGTCTTCGATCACGTGGATCGTATGGGCTCGTTCGACCAGCGCTGGGCCAGCTCGACGAACTGCGGCCGCCGCTCGAGCGACAACGTGCGCCGCTCGGATTGTCGAAATAGCTGACCACGTAGATCGCCTTGACGCGGTGCAGTTCGCCGCTGCGCTCGAGCTCGTGCGAAGGCCTCGTCGACCGCCTCGGGAATCAGCCCGTCGTGCGTCGCTGGCCACGCCCACGGCCCGCACGCCCAGGTTGTGCAGCAGGCCGAGATAGACGAAGTAGGTCGGCGCGGCGCAGAGCACGATGTCGCCCGGATCGAACAGCGTGTCGGCCAGCAGGTGCAGCATCTGGTTGCTGCCGGCCGTCATCACCACCTGGTCGGCCGAGAGGCCTGCGGCGTCGCTGGCAGGCATCGGTCGCGGCAATGAACTGCTCGACCACCGCTTCGCGCAGCGGCAGATATCCAGGCGTGGTGCCGTATTGCAACGCGGCGCGTGCCCGCATGGGATCGGCCAGCACGGCGTCGACCGCCTGCTGCGTCGCTTCGACCGGCAGGCTCTGGGATCGACGAAGCCTGCCGCCAGCGAGATCAACTCCGGCTGGGCCAAGGCCTTGTGCATCAAGAGGCTGATCGGCTGGCCGCCGGCCCGACGGGCACGTTGACTGACGGAATTGATGCTCATCGTAGAGGGTTCTCGAACGGCGGCGGCCGGTGCGGACCCAGGCCGTCGTGCCGCAGCATAAGGAGAGGTATTGATCTTAGGTCAACACGGACCTCGCCGGCCGAAGCCCACGGTACGGCGGTCCGTGGGGGCGGCTCGAGCGCAGCAAGCACTCGCCTAGAGCCGGCCACCAATCAATTGTTGCGCCGGCCCGGCTGCAAACCAGGCGAGTCGGCTCATCGGCACCGGCGCCGCTGTGCGGTTGCATTCAATTTAAGGTTAAGTTAAGATTATATTTTGATTATTCAAAAACACAAGGTGCCGGTCCGCGTCGGTCTTCCGCCGTCGCGGCGTTGGCATGCTTTCCACAATGTCGCCTAACTTCTTACGCCGGTTGCTTGCTGTCTGGGCTGCCTGCTACTGGCCGGCCGGCTGCAGCCCCAGCGGGGCGAAGCCACGACTGCGACGAGGCCGGCGGCCGGCCACGACCGGCGATCGGGCCGCAAGCTGGTTTGCACGACGGGCATGGTCGCCGATCTGGCCGCCACGTCGGCGGCGAGTAGGTCGAGGTCGACCAGTTGATGGGCGAAGGGGTCGATCCGCACTTGTACAAGCCATCGACCGGCGATATCGTCAGGCTCGAGCGGCCGACATGATTTTCTATTCCGGGCTGCACCTGGAAGGCAAGATGGGCGAGATCTTCGCCCGCATGGCCGAGCGCAAACCGAGTGGTGGCCGTCACCGACGAACTGCCGCGCAAGCGGCTGCTGAAGATTGGACCGGACAATACGATCCGCACGTCTGGTTCGACGTCGGCGCTGTGGAGCGAGACGCACGCGCGAGGTGACCAGACGCTGGCCGAGTTCGATCCGTCGCATGCCAGCGTACTATCGCCGCCAGCCAACGCTATCGCGCGGAGCTGGCCGGCTCTGGACCGCGAGTGCCGCGAACAACTGGCCGAGATCCCGGCCTCGCGCCGCGTGCTGGTGACGGCCCACGACGCGTTTCATTATTTCGGCCGGGCCTACGATGTCGAGGTCAGGGCCATCCAGGGCGTGAGCACCGAGAGCGAGGCGGGCGTGCGCGAAATCAACGAGCTGGTCGAATTCATCGACGCAGCGCGGCATCAAGGCGGTGTTCGTCGAATCGAGCGTCAGCAGCCGCAATGTCGAAGCCCTGGTCGAAGGCTGCGATGCGCACGGCCACCAGCTGGTGGTCGGCGGCGAGCTTGTTCCGACGCCATGGGCCGCCTCGGCACGCCCGAGGGCACCTACGTCGGCATGGTGCGGCACAACGTCGACACGATCGTCAAGGCCCTCAAATAAACGCCGTCGCCCGCAGTTTTCACTCATTCATCATTCCGCATTCATCATTTCCCCGCCCATGCCTCCCGTCCTCGATGTTCACGACGTCACCGTCGCCTACCACCGCAAGCCGGTGCTGTGGGATATCGACCTCACGCTGGCCGAGCCCAGCCTGGTGGGAATCGTCGGCCCCAACGGGGCCGGCAAGAGCACGCTGATCAAGGCCATTCTGGGGCTGGTGCCGCTGGCCAGCGGCAGCGTGCGGCGTGTTCGGCCAGCCGATCGACAGGCAGCGGAGGCTGATCGGCTATGTGCCGCAGCGCGAAAGCGTCGACTGGGATTTTCCGGTCAACGTGCTCGACGTGGTGCTGATGGGCACCTACGGCCAGCTGGGCTGGTTTCGCCGCCCGGGCGCGCGCCAGCGGCAGTGGGCTCGGCAATGCCTGGAACACGTCGGCCTGGCCGAGTTGGCCAGTCGGCAGATCGGCCAGCTCTCGGGCGGCCAGCAGCAGCGCACGTTTCTGGCCCGGGCGTTGGCCCAGCAGGCCGAAATCTATTTCATGGACGAGCCGATGGCCGGCGTCGACGCCGCCACGGAGCGCGTCATCTTCAGCCTGCTCGCGCGAACTGCGCAGCCAAGGCAAAACCGTGCTGGTCGTGCACCACGATCTGCGCACCGTGCCGCAATACTTCGAGCGGGTCGTGCTGCTCAACATGCGGCTGGTGGCCGCCGGCCCGACCGCCACCGACGTTCACGCCCGAAAACCTGCACAAGACCTACGGCGGCCGGTTGCCGATTCTGGACGAGGCGGCCGAGGCCGTGCGCGTGAAGGAGCAGCGCATGAACGGCGCCAGGCCAGCCGCTCGTGGAGCGATGCCCGCTCGCGCCCGGCTGATGGCTCGCGGCGGCAGCAGTCCGATTGCTGTCTGGCGATCGTGCTTCCGGTCACTGGGGCCCAACTACAACACGCTGGTCGTGCTGGCCGGCACCAGCTTGCTGGGAGCCGGGGCCGGCCTGGTCGGCTCTTTGCCGTGCTGCGCCGCCGGGCACTGTTGGGCGATGCGCTGGCCCACGCCGGGTTGCCGGGCATTTGCCTGGCTTTCTGGTCTGGGGCGAGCGCAGCTTGCCGGTGCTGCTCTGCGGCGCGCTGCTGACCGGCGTTCTGGGCGTCGTCGTCGTGTCGCTGGTGCGGCGCTATACGCGGATCAAGGAAGACGCGGCGATCGGCATCGTGCTGAGCACGTTCTTCGCCGCCGGCACTCGCTCAGCCGGATCATTCAAACCGGCACGACCGGCGGCAGCCGGGCCGGGCTCGATTCGTTACACCTGGGCAAAACCGCCGGCATGATCGCCACGGACGTGTATCTGATCGCCGGCGTTTCGGTGGCGTGCCTGCTCGTTGTGTTGCTCTGCTACAAGGAATTCAAGCTCGTGGCCTTCGATCCCGGCTTTCGCCCGGGTGCAAGGCTGGCCGGCCGTGCGGCTCGACTTGCTGCTGACGTTGTTGATCGCCGTGATGGTCGTGATCGGCCTGCCGGCGGTGGGCGTGGTGCTGATGGCCGCGATGCTGATTATTCCGGCCGTGTCGGCCCGCTTCTGGACCGATCGGCTGTCGCGCCATGCTCGCCTTGTCGGCGCGTGGTGGGGCGGCGATCGGCTTGGTCGGCACGGCGCTCAGCTCGCGATTCAGCCTCTCGCCGGCCGGACCGGTGATCGTGCTGGTCGGGCCGGCGGGGTTTCTGGTTTCGATGCTGGCGGCGCCGCGCCGCGGCGTGCTGGCCCGGCTGGCTGGCCCAGGCGGCTTTTGCCCGGCGGTTTGCCGAACAGGGCGTGCTCGGCCGCTTGCTGCTGGCCGATGCCGCGGAACGCAGCCGGGCGGCCTGCGATCGGCAGCGGATCGCCGCCCGGCCACCGGCTGTTGGCCGCCCAGGCCGTCGAGTCAGCGACTCGCGCCGGACAGTTTCGGCTGACCGACAGCGGCCGCCGCAGCGGGCCGAGAGGTCGGTCGCGCGGGCGGCGGCTGTGGCAGCAACTGTTTCTCTCGGCGCCCGGAACTGGCTCCGCTTGTATGCCGACCTCGACACCGAATCGATCGACACGCTGTTGCCGGCCGATGTCGTCCAGCAATTGGAAGCCGAGCTACGACGCGCCGAGCTGATGTCGCCGGCGGAGGCGCGGCCATGAGCGAGCTCGCCAGATTTCCTCAGCGAACATCAGATCGCCATCTGGACGATCCTGGCCGGCACCCTGTCCAACGCCTGCTGCGCCATTGTCGGCTGCTTCCTGGTGCTGCGGCGCATGAGCATGCTGGGCGATGCCATCAGCCATAGCGTGCTGCCGGGCATTGTGCTTTCGTTTCTGCTGGCCGGCCGCGCTCCGCTGCCGATGTTTCTGGCGGCGATCGCCATCGGCCTGCTCACGGCCTTCTGCACGCAGTCGCTGGCCTCGTTTGCCAAAGTGCCCGAGGACGCCGGCATGGGCGTGGTGTTCACTTCGCTGTTTGCCTTGGGCGTGTTCCTGCTGACGAACCTGGCCCGCAATGTCGATCTGGATCCCAAGTGCGTGCTGCTGGGCTATATCGAGCTGGTGCCGCTGAACATGACCAATGTTGGCGGGCTGGAGCATTCCCAGCGACGTGCTGACGCTGGCCGCCGTGCTGGTCGCCACGGTGGCCTTCGTCACTGCTGCTGTGGAAAGAGCTGAAGATTGCCTCGTTCGATCCGGCCCTGGCCAGCGCCATGGGCCTGCGGCGCCACGCTGGTGCATTACCTGCTGATGGCGATGGTGGCGCTCGTGGCCGTGGCGGCGTTCCAAGCCGTGGGCTCGGTGCTGGTCGTGGCCATGCTGATTGTGCCGGCGGCCACCGCGCACTTGCTCACCGACCGGCTGGACCGCATGGTGGGCATCGCCGTGCTCGTGGGAGTGATTTCGGCCGTGGCCGGATACTTCGGCGATGCGTGGCTGGATGCCACCGTGTCGGGCATGATGGCCCTGGCCGCCGGAGCGCAGTTCGCGCTGGCCGTGCTGTTTGCCCCGCGCGCACGGGCTCGTGGCCCGGGCGCTGGGCACGTTCGGCCTCACGCTGCGAATCGTGGGCGAGGACGTCATCGCCACGCTCTATCGTGCGGAGGAGCCGGTCGAAGGCCATCCGACGCAGCCCGGCCTGGCGCTGGCGGCAGAGTGCCGAGCGGCCGGCGGCGGGCTGAAGCCGCCTGGCTGGCGACTCGCCGCTAATTGGGTCGGCGGCGATATCTCGCTGGCTGGGCCGCGGGCGGATCGGCCTTTCGGACCACGGCCGCGCAGCGGGCCGCTTCGCTGGTGCGGGCCCATCGCCTGTGGGAAGCCTACCTGGGCGAGCATTTTCAATTGCCGCTGGATCACTTGCACGCCCCGGCCGAGCGGCTGGAACATTATCTCGGCCCGCAGTTGCAACAAAGCCTCGAAAGCCGACCTGCACGCCCCAGCCACCGACCCCACGGCCGCATCATCCCGCCCGCCACCGGGCCAGCCACATCAAGCGCCCCGAACCGTAGTAGATGGTCTTATCGGGTGCCACTGCTGGCTCGTCCAGCAGTGCCGGTGCTACAATTGCGGCAATCTATCAAAGCGGTTGTTTGGGAGGCTCGCGCGGACATGCCCGCCAGTCGTCACCGCAAGTTAGTCAAGCACTACAACGAGCCCGGCCACTGCCATGAATTGACATTTTCCTGCTACAGCCGGCGGCCACTGCTCACCAACAACGCTTGGCGGACGCTGCTGAGCGAAGGCATCGAGCGAGCGGTATTCAATCACCGTTTCCGGCTCGTCGCCTTCGTGTATATGCCCGAGCACGTGCACCTGATCGTCCTGCAAGGCCCGGAATCTTCCGGCATCGACGAGCTGCTGCGGGCAATCAAAAGGCCGGTTTCCTATCGCATTAAGCAACGGCTGATTGAAGCACAAAGCCCCTTGTTGTCGCATCTAACCGTGCAGCAGCGGCCCGGTGTTTCGACGTTTCGATTTTGGCAGGAAGGACCCGGCTACGATCGGAATCTTGTCGAGGCTACGACAGTGGAATCGGCAATTGATTACATACACGAAAACCCAGTTCGCCGAGGATTGTCCCGCCACGCGGCCCACTGGCGGTGGTCGAGCGCCGGCATTATCTCGGAGCCGGCGGCGTATCGGATGTGGCCCTGCCGACCGTCCACGGTCTGCCGGCCGGGTATCTCGACGGACTGCTGCAGGTGACGCCGTTCGGTGGCGCCGCACTGCTGGACAAGCCAGCAGTGGCACCCATCCAAAACTCGATTTTCCTCCAAACTGCCAGCAGGCGCAACGAAGCCTCGTGCCTGCGAATGCTGTGTGATCCAAAAAAGGTAGGCGGGTGACGAAGAAGCAATTCGAATTCATTTGCAAGCAGCTACTGCCAGTTTTCCCAGGATTTGCCTGCAGAGGCTGGCTTATGTACGCGCTGCCTTTGGGCCACGTGCTGCGCGGCTTTTGTTGTGACCCGTCCGGTTTCGACAAAGACCGTTTTGCGGTGTATAAGTTCTGCCTCCCTCTCTACGTGCCAACAACCCATGTCTATTTCACCTTCGGGGATCGGCTGAGGGACGACGGCGGCTGCGACATCTTGTGCAGCATGAAAGATGACAGCCTTGTCGCGAGCCTAACTGCCCACATGCAATGCGATGGCATCCCATTTCTTTCAAGCGTCACCGGGCCGCGTGAGATGATTAACGCTGCGGCGCGGCTCCTGAAACCCTGGAAATCTACAAGTGGGAAACGATCGCCTATTCAGCCATCATGGTTGGCGACTATGGACAAGCGACACTGGCATTCGACCGCCTCACGGGCGCGGTCGAGGCGAACATCCCCTGGCAAGCGAATGTTCTGGACCGCGCTAAGGCAATTGGAAAGTGCGCTTGAGCGGGATGTGGCCGCGGCGATGCAGTTGCTAAAAGATTGGGAGCTGTTCAGCGTCAACAATCTCTCGTTAGCGGCGCCTTCAGTTCCAGCAACCTGCAGAGTCCCGAGCCGTAAGCCGCACCGCACCGCTGGACAAGCCAGCAGTGGCACCCTCAGGGGGCGGGCGACCCGGAAACCAGGCGTGCCGTGCAGGCTCATTTTCTTGCGGCCGGCGAGATCACGGGCAGCGAGACTCCGAGCGTGTCGTGGTTGGGCTGAAAGCCGTCGCCGGCGATGTCGACGTAAATCGGGTTCGAGACGGCGATCGGCATCGTCTTGCCAGAGATCGGACCAAACACCGGCCCGAGCGCCGAACGCTCACCGGCGGCAATCACGATCACGTGCGTGTCGGTCTTCAGCTCCAATGGAATACGTTGCTCGAACTTGACCCAGCCGCCACGGAAGCGGTCGGGCGTTTTCTCCCGGGTGAAGTTCAGCTTTCGCCTCCCGGCCGTTGAGCAGCACCTGCACGCGATCGACGTCGAACCAGTTGGGGCATTGCACGCGGACGCTGAGCTGCATGCGCCCGTCGGTGGCCGTGAGATCGTCGCCAGGGCTGCCGCGCGATGTCGAGGGCGCCGCCGCCGGCTTCGAGCGACACTTCCAGATACGGCCCGGTCGTCATCACCACGTTGCCATGTTCGACGGCATGCACAATGTCGAGCGTTTTGATCTGGCTCGGGTCGTCGGTCGGACTCTTGATGTAAATGCGCAAGTGGCCGGAGCCGTGAAAGTTATAATGCGCATCCGTGTTCACGACTCCCGGCACTCGATGGCCGTCGTTGATCATTTGCAGCCAGTTAAAGATGCGGTTGTTGCCGCGGCGGCTGCCAGCGTCCTTCGCGGCCGTGGGCCGATCCAGGATCGTGTTCAGCGGGTGCACTTCGATGCAATCGAGGTACGGAAACACCTTCTGAAAACCGCCATCGGGCCGGCCGTCGCCATTGCGGTCGAAGAACAAATGGCCGATGTTCGGATGATTCTGCTGCACCAGCTTGTCGCTGCCGTGGTCCCACAGGGCCAGCCGTTCGACCTTCAGCTCCAGGTCGGCGTCGGCTTCCGGCGCACCGTCGTCCTGCTCGTGCTCGTGCCGCACTAGCGGAAACGCATTGTGGTGGTTCAGCTCCAACGGGCTGTCGGTCAGCTCGATGCCCACCGAAGTGCCCATCAGCCGCCGCACGCCGAGCCGATCCAGATGCGGCTCATAAGTCGAGAGCCGATTGTGCTCGGTGCAGGGCGCGAATTCAACGTGCTCGCACAGCAGGTTCAGCACGCGCCCAAGCTGGCTGGAAGTGTTGTCGCCCGATGGGGTGGAGTGGCTATGGAAGTCGCCGCTGACCCAACCGGGCGTTTGCACGCTGCGCACCAGCGTGGCCTCGAGCCGGCGTCTCCTGGCCGCGAGTGACTTCGAGATTGGTGAACACGGCGTCGTGCTCGGGCCCGTAGCTGACGATGGCCTGGTAATGGCCCGTGCGCCAGCTTCTGGCGATAGCGGCCGTCGTGCGTGTAATACAGGTTTCGCACGACGTGCTCGCCCGTGTCATGGAAGAAATACGGGTCGGGAGTGCCGTCGCGGCCGAGGAATTGCACTTTGGCCGGAGTCGGGCCGCCTTGCTCGTTGCGGATCGTGGCCACGACGTAGCCGGCCTCTGGAAGCGTCGCGTCTTGGTGGCCGGCTTTGAGTTTCATCGTTTGCGAACCGTGGGCCGGCTCCGTCAATCCGGGCTTCGAAGTCGCCGGCCGGCAACTGGAACTCGAGCTGGCCGTGGTCATCCGTGCGGCCGCGGGCGTAAATGTCCTTATCGTGGACGACTTCCACGTCGGCGGCGGCGATCGGCTTGCCGGCCGTGTCGCAAACTTTGAGCTGCACTTGGCTATCGGGCACTTTGCGAAGCTGGTTGGCGATCTCGCGCAGTCCCAGTTCATCCGCCGCAGGAAACAAGCATCGCTTCCAGCGTTGGCTTGCGCCGGGAGCCAAGCTCACGCTGGCGTTGTCGCCCGTCGCGTAGCGAAGCTTCACGGCTGTCGACTCGATGTCGATCATCTCATCCGGTCCGGCCGGATCGCGAATGATTCCGTACGCCTGCTCAAACCACTTGTCGTACGCCCAGAACAGTGGTGTTTTCGACTCGCGCACTTTATCGAAGCTTTTGTCGGCGCGAACCTCGTCGAACATTTCGATCTTCATGGGTTTCGCCGTCGCATTCGCCAGCACGGTTTCCACCGCAACGTAATTCGCCCCATCGGCCAGGGTGTAGCGAACCTCGGCCGTGGGCGCATCGGCGGCCGTTTCGGCCAGTGCACGTATGACGATCGAGCGGCCTTCGATCCGCGTTTTCGCCACGTCGGCCGGCTGGCCATCGACTTCGACTTCAATCTTCCGCCAATTCATGCCTTTGCCGCCGGGATAAAAGGCGCCGAGTTGGTCGTTCTGCTGGCTGGCCCGCGTCAGATCGATGATGCAGCCGCCGGCATTCCGCACCGTCATATTCGCGTTTCGTTTGGCGATCGGCCGCGCGATGACCGCTACGATCTGGTCGTTGCGCAGCACCAGGTCGCCATAAATGCAATCGACCTCCTTGCCGCGCGGCCGTGTACTGCTCCCAGGTTTCGGCGTTGAGTTTGACCAGCTCAACGGCAAACGCCGGACTCACGACAAAACCGAGCGCGGCGAGCAACATTACAGAGTGCAGGGTGCGATGCATTTGGCATTTCTCTAAAGAGGGCAACGGCGGGAACAGCATGGAGGGCAACCGGGGACCGATGCCAGAAACTTAAGCGAGCCCGAGGACCAGATCAAGCGCCGAGGAAACGATGGAGGATAAATGCGTTGCGATGAGTACGGGGAACTGGCCCAACGATTCCGCACTCATCACTCGTGATCCGCCTTCTCGTTCTCCTCCGCGAACCTCTGGGTCCTCTGCGGTTACCCTTCTTCTGACGAGGCGGAAAAAGGGGCTACCGCAGAGGACCCAGAGGTTCGCGGAGGTCATAAAACTGCGCCGCCAGCAAAGATTTGTCTGTTAGCATTGAAGGTGCCTTTGCTTTCCCTCCCGCCTGCTTCTCCAGTCATGACAGAAATGGTTCTTCCCCGTGTCGAAACCATCGAAGACTAGAGCGCCCCGTCGTGCCCTCTCCGCCGGCAGCCTCATTCTTTCGGCCCTTGTAGTGGCTTGCTCGGTGACCGGCCATGCGGTTGCCGCCGGACCCGCGCAGCGGCCGAACGTTGTCGTGATCTTGTCCGATGACTTCGGCTGGGGCAGCCTCACCTGCTATGGAGCCCAGGGTTTGCGGACGCCGGCCCTCGATCGGCTGGCGAAAGAGGGGCGGCGCTTCACCCACGCTTATGCCCCCGGTTCGGTCTGCTCGCCCACGCGCTATGCCCTGATGACGGGCAGGTACTTTTGGCGCACCAGCGTCAAAGACGGTTACGCCCTGCTGGAAGACTCGCCGCTGCACATCGAGAGCGGCCGCCTCACGCTGGCCTCGCTTGCCAAGAGCCAAGGCTATCGCACGGCCGCGATCGGCAAATGGCACCTGGGATTCGGGACGGCTGCCCGCAGCGATTGGAACCGGCCGCTCACCCCCGGCCCCCAATCGATCGGCTTCGACTATTACTTCGGCCTGGCAACCCACATCACGAACCATCCACGGGCATACATCGAAAACGACCAATTGCTGGGCCGGGTTGCGGGCCAGGCCGTGGCCGTTGCGGGCAAAGGCAAGGACCAGAAAACCGTCGGCATCGATCCGCTGCCCGCTCAGGACTCCGTGATGGGCACGCTGGCCGCCAAGGCGGTGCAGTGGCTGGAAGAAAATCAGCGATCGACCTTCTTGCTTTATTTCGCGCCCAATGCGGTCCACCATCCCATCACGCCGTCGAAGAATTTTGAAGGCAGCCGTTACGGCAAGTATGGCGATTTCATCGAAGAGCTGGATTGGTCGGTCGGCCGCATTCTGGAAACGCTCGACCGGCTGAAGCTCACGGACAACACCCTGGTGGTCTTCACCAGCGACAACGGCGGCGTGCTCTCGCCCAAGTCCGACGGCGAAGAAGCCCTGGCGCTGCGGGCCGGCCTGGCGATCAACGGCATTCTTCGCGGCGGCAAGCACAGTATTTCGGAGGGCGGTTTCCGCGAGCCGTTCGTCGTACGCTGGCCGGGCAAAGTGCCCGCCGGCACCGTTTCGGACGATATCATTTGCCATGCCGACGTACTGGCCACGCTGGCCAGCGTGTTCGGGGTGCCGCTGCCGCCGGGCAATGCCGAGGACAGCTTCGACGTGAGCAGCTCGTGGTTCGGCGACGCGGCGGCGAAGCCGGCTCGCGACAGCGTGATCTTGCAGGCGGCCGCGGCGGCGGAATACGCCGTGCGCCAGGGGCCTTGGAAACTCATCGAGCACGAGAACCGGCCACCCAATCCAGGCCGCAATCCAGTGATCAACAAGCGGACCCTCGAGCAGCGCAAACATACTCCCAAGCACGACGAGCTGTTCAACCTGGTCAACGATCCGAGCGAGCAGCACGATGTGGCGGCCGAGCACTCCGAGATCGTGGCCCATCTGCGCCAGCTCTTGCACGAAGCCCGCGACGTACACAACTCGACGCGCCCGGCAGGGACAAAGTCCAGCGAGGTGAAGGAAGAACGGGAACGCTAATTCTCGCTAATCTTCGCTAATTCTCATCAATGCGATCAGCGCCCGTTGGTGTTCCCGGGTTGTGGCCCGACGCCGAAGAAGTTAAACAATCGAGAGCGGGGCATGTTGCTGGGTCTTGGCAGGATCGGTCTATGGCAGGGAGCAGAACGATGTACCGCTATGCAGCGACGGCGTTGGCCGTGTTGGCAGGGGTTGTCTCGGTTGCCGAGGCCCAGCAAGCCGCAGCGAGCGTGGCAGGCACGGTATGGGTGGACCCAGACCCTAAGCACCATAACAAGTCGGTCAGCTTTCGCGCCGACAACACCTACACGATCACCGTGCGATATCCTAACGAAACAAAAACGTACCAGGGCAACCACACCTGGTTGCAGACCGCCGATAGCGTGGAGATGACCATCCGCGACGACAAAATGCAGGTGTACTCCGTTGGACAGATCAAGGGCGACGTCATGACCGTGACCGGCACCACTTCATACACCGCCGGCGGCCGCGCTTCCACCCGATTCCAATACACGCTCCACAAGCAGTAAATGGGAAGATCAAACGGGACAGGGAGAATGTCCCTTTGCTCGTCCACTCATCGACCTGACCTTCAGGAAGGTCGTCACGCCACGGCCGGTTCCGGTCTTGTCTTCACGTAAGCGACGATTGCCACATGAATGCCGATGGCGATCAGAATGCCAAGCAAATGATGATACCATTCGATCTGTCCCGTTTGCTGTAAGGTGACGATTGCGAAGATCGAGGCGGGAAGGAAGAGAAACACCGCAGTCGCAAGCCCTGGATTGTAGGCGCGAAGATCACCGCAGGCACGATATGCACAATGGCATTGACCAGCGTGAGGTAGACGGCGACCAGGCCATAACCAATTGAAACGTAAGCCGCCAGATAAAACGACACGGCAATCACTCCCCAGACTCCCGGCACATTGATGATGAAGACGGCCCGGTGCGACAGGACTTCACGCCCGTTGCCAATCGTCTTGTTGACAAACAGTCGGAAGCGGTCGTTGTCATGTTCCTCGAACTGATGCAGCATGTAGACGGGAAGCTGCAAGAACACGGCAAACAGGCCCAATGACCAATGCCGAGCGAATTCGGGTAGCAGGACTAGAATCAGAAGGCCGGAAAGAAACCCGCCGTAGACCCAATACTTCGTGAGTCTCGAAAACATCGCACCGGTTCCCTTCCGAGTTACGTAAGTTTAGTTCGCCAGCGCCCGAATTAACGGACAGGTTTCAGGAATCGAGTCACCTCGTCGATACCGAGCCAGCAAGTCCTGGGACCGCTGAGCCAGCATTCGCCGAACTTCTCGCCGCTTTCCTTTGACCCTGGGAATCTTCATCGAATCGTAACCGGTCGTCTGGTGCCGCATCCAGGCGATAACGGCGGCTTCGGCCCGCTGCTCGACCGGGATGCGTTTCGTCCGGGCGACGGTGCCGCTGCCGACCGGCGTGGCATGATCGGTCACGGCCCGGGCGAGTCGGTCGGCAAGATCGGCATGATCTGGATGAAACGCCAGGAACGCCACGACCGCTCCGTGGAAATCCTCGACGTACTCGGCCTGGGCCTTGTCACGGCGGCGGGCGTCGGCTTCCTTCTTCTTGGCGAAGCCCTCGGTGGATCGCTCGGCTTCGAGTTCGGCACGAATGCGGTCGATGGTCGCCGCCGATGCCCAAATGCCCCTGGAGAAAACCTTCCGGCCCTTCTTCTCGGCGACGACCCAATGATCGCCAGCGGCCTTTACCCGGCGAGTCAGAGCGGCGTCACCGGGCGGAAGCAGAATCCAGCCTTCTGGGACGGTCAGGACTTTGCCATCGGCGGCTCGGACGGTGTTCGGCGTGGGGCCGGGGGTGAATGCACTGGTCATCAGTATTCCGCTTCCTTGCTTATTTCTTCGTCAGCTTCAGCCCTTGCCGTTCATCGATCTCGGCTGGAACCAAACTTCCTTTGTGCCCTTTCTCGGATGAGTTTTCCAGTCGGAGAGTTTCGCGCCAAGAGTTCGGGTGCCATGCCCACAGCCGCCGTGGGCATGGCACCTAGCCCAGAAAAAACGACGAAGTGGAAGCGGCCCGGCTCGCGCCGGAGATTGACCACAGGCCGAGCGTAGCCGATATTGCGATGTGATCCCCGTACTTGTGCCGCTTCCATCCATCCCGCCCCCGAGGCTCTGATGTTTCGCACCCTGGCTTTGCTCGCCCTGCTCTGCACCGCCGCCTGGACGGCAGACCAAGCTGATGCTGCTGAAACGGCGCCGCGGCCCAACGTGGTCGTGATTTTGTCCGACGACCAGGGCTGGGGCGACTTGAGCGTCCACGGCAACACGAACCTGAGCACGCCGAACATCGATTCGCTGGCCCGCGACGGGGCACTGTTCGACCGCTTTTTCGTCTGCCCGGTCTGCTCGCCCACGCGGGCCGAGTTTCTCACCGGCCGCTATCACCCGCGCGGCGGCGTGCAGGGCGTGTCGACCGGCGGCGAGCGGCTCGACCTGGACGAACGGACGATCGCCGACAGCTGTTCAAGGCCGCCGGCTATGCCACGGCCGTGTTCGGCAAGTGGCACAACGGCAGCCAGTATCCCTACCATCCCAGCGCGCCGCGGCTTCGACGAGTATCTACGGCTTCTGCTCGGGCCACTGGGGCGAGTATTTCAGCCCGCCGCTGGAGCACAACGGCCAGCTGGTGCGCGGCAACGGCTATCATCGCCGACGACCTGACCGACCATGCGCTCGCAGTTCATCGACGCAGCATCGCGGCACGCCGTTCTTCTGTTACCTGCCGTTCAACACGCCGCACTCGCCGATGCAGGTGCCCGACCGCTTTTACGACAAGTTCAAGAACGCCGAGTTGAAGATGCGCTAGCCAGGGCACGAGCAGGAAGACTTGCCGAGTCACGCGGGCCGTGCTGGCCATGTGCGAAAACATCGACTGGAACGTCGGCCGCGTGCTTGAGCAAGCTGGACGAGTCTGCAAGCTGGCCGACAACACGATCGTCCTCTATTTCTGCGACAACGGCCCGAACAGCTGGCGCTGGAACGGCGGCATGCAAGGGCGCAAGGGCTCGACCGACGAGGGGGGCGTGCGCTCGCCGCTGTTCATGCGCTGGCCGGGCACGATCAAGCCCGGGCACGCGCGTGACGCCGATCGCCGGCGGCGATCGACCTGCTGCCGACGCTGGCCGAGCTGGCCGGCGTGTCCGATCGATGGCGGACAAGCCGCTGGACGGCAGTCAGCCTTGTCGCCGCTGCTTGCAGGCGCCGAGCGGCGAACTGGCCCGAGCGGATGATCTTTTCGCACTGGGGCGGCAAGGTGAGCGTGCGGACGCAGCAATACCGGCTCGATGCGGCACGGCAAACTCTACGACATGACCACGCGACCCGGGCCAGACGACACGACATTGCCGGCGAGCGGCCCGAAGTCGCCGCCCGGCTTCGCAGGCGGCCGTCGACCGGTGGCGCAGCGACGTGCTTGCGGAGCTGAAGACCAGCGACCGGCCGTTCACGGTGGGCTATCGCGAGTTTCCGCTCACGCAGCTTGCCGGCCCGCGATGGCATGCCGCACGGCAACATCCACCGCAGCGCGCCGGCCCCCAACTGCTCGTTCTTCACCAACTGGACAAGCCCCAAGACAGCATCACCTGGGACATCGACGTCGCACGCGGGCCGGTACGAGGCGGTGGTCTATTACACCTGCGCGGCGGCCGACGTCGGCTCGCAGGTCGAGCTGAGCTTCGGCGGCAGCGGTAGAGGATCGAGTGACGCCGGCCAACGATCCGCCGCTGGTGGGGGCCGCCGACGACCGCGTGCCGCGCAAAGGCGAGTCGTACGTCAAGGATTTCAAGCCCTTACGGCTGGGCGAAATCCGCCTCGACGAGCGGACGCGGCGAGCTGGCCCTGCGGGCCTTGAACGTCGCCGGCAAGCAGGTGATGGACGTCCGCAGTGTGTATCTCAAGCTGCTGGATTAGGCCGGCCCGAACATGATTTAGCTGCTGGGGCTTGCCCCGCGCTGGCACTAGCGCGGGGCAAGCCCCAGCGGCTAAATGGCGCACGACTAAATGGCCCCGCCCGCGCCGCATGGTATGATCGAGTCCGGGAAATCGCACTCGGGCGAGGCGGTCAGCGGGCATGACCCAATCCAGGCGCAAGAGAACTTGATTCAACGGCTGATCCAGGACTTTATCAGCCGCACCCGCGACGGCGACCCCGTCACGCCGGACGACTACGCCGAGCAATATCCGGCCATCGCCGACGAATTGCTGCGGGCCTTGCACGCGGCGGTCGATGCCTACCGTACGAGCGACGTGACGGGCGAATTCTCCGACGTGCGGCTGTCGCCCCGCCGCCCGACGATGTGAAATGCCCGCAGCGGCTGGGCGACTTTCGCATTCTGCGGCAGATCGGCCGGGGCGGGATGGGCGTGGTGTACGAAGCCGAGCAGGAATCGCTCGGCCGGCACGTGGCGCTGAAAGTGCTGCTGGGCGGCCCGATGTTGGATGCCCGGCAGTTGGCCCGCTTCAAGCGCGAAGCGCAATCGGCCGCCCGACTGCACCATACCAACATCGTGCCGGTGTTCGGCGTGGGCGAGAGCGACGGCTTGCATTACTACGTGATGCAATACATCGAGGGCCGTGGGCTGGAGCAAGTGCTGGCCGATTTGCAGCGTGCAGCAGCGCCCAGCATCGCGAGCCGCAGATCACGGTCAGCCCGCCGGTGCCGCAGCACGCGGGTCCGCAGGACGTGACGGCCGTCGACCAGCAGGGCAAGCCCAACGGCTTTGGTCACACGGTCCCGCAGTTGGCTTCGCCCACCGAGCCGGTCCACTTCGCCACCAACGACACCTTCGACGACGACAAGAGCGTGGTGCGTAAATCCGGCGCAGGCACCGCGCTGGAACTGCACGGACCCGCAACCGAGCCGCACGTACTGGCGCAACGTGGCCCGCATCGGCGTGCAAGTGGCCGAAGCGCTGGCCTATGCCCACTTGCACGGAACGCTGCACCGCGACATCAAGCCGGCGAACCTGCTGCTGGATACCAGTGGCACGGTCTGGGTCACGGACTTCGGCCTGGCCAAGGCCGCCGAGCAGGACAACCTGACCAACACCGGCGACCTGGTGGGCACGCTGCGTTACATGGCCCCGGAAACGTTTTACGGGCAGGTCGACGCGCGCACGGATATGTTCGCCTTGGGCCTCACGCTGTACGAGCTGATCGCTTTGCGGCCGGCCTTCGATGCCGTCGATCGCAACACCCTCGTGCGGCAAGTGAGCTCGGGCGTGGTGCCGCCGCTGGGGCAGCTGCGACCCGACGCGCCGCGCGACCTGGAAACCATCGTCCTCAAGAGCCTGGAGCGCGACCCCAGGCACCGGTATCAAACGGCCGACGAACTGGCGGCCGACCTGGTGCGGGTTTGAACGACGAGCCGATTCTGGCCCGCCGCATCTCGCCGGTGGAACGGTTCCGCCGCTGGTGCCGGCGCAATCCGACGGTGGCCGCGCTGACCATGCTGCTGGTGCGTGGTGTTCGCCGCCGGTTTTGCGGGCGTGACCTGGAAATGGCGCGAGGCCGAGCAGCAAAAAGCGCGGCTGGCCGAGGCCAAAGAAGAGTTGGCCTGCGAGCGGAACTCGGCCGTCGCCGCGCGCGACGATGCCGAGCCGCCCGCAACCAGGCCGACGTGCTGCGGCGGCGGGCCGAACGCTCCGAGGCCGAGGCCCGCAGCTCGGCTCGCCGGGCGAGCGCGATGAACCATTTCCTGATCGACGACGTGCTGGCGGCCGCTTCGCCCGAGCGCGCCCGCGGCTCAAAGCTCACGGTCGAAGACGTGGTGCGGTCGGCCGGTGAGCACGTCGAGAAAACGCTGGGCGACCAGCCCGACGCCGAAGCGGCCGTGCACAACGCCATCGGCACCACGCTGGTGCGCATGGGCCTGTACGCCGAGGCCGAAGCGCACCTGCGCAAGGCGCTGGCGCAGTCCAGCAAAACGCTGGGCCCTGAAGCACCCGACACGATCGAGGTGATGAACAATCTGGCGCAATTGCTCAAGGACCGCGGCAAGCTGGACGAAGCCGAAAGCTGCTCCGCGAAACGCTCGAATCCGACGCCGGAAGTTGGGCCCAGACCATCTCGACGTGCTGGGCACGGAAAGCAATCTGGCCCAGTTGCTGCAACTGCAAGGCAAACTCGGTGAAGCGGAAAAACTGGCCGAAAAAAATCTCGAACATTATCGCCTCGTGCTAGGGCCCAATGATCCCGACACGCTCCTGGCCCAGCAGAACCTGGCGCGATGTCTCAACAAGGAAGGTCACGCGTCGCAAGCCGAGCCGCTGTTGGCGAGGCACTGGCCGGACTACTGGCGAACAAGGCGGTCGGCCGAGAGCACCCTTATACGCTCAGCGCCGAGCATAATCTGGCCCGGCTGCTGCAAACCCGCGGCGAGTTGGAAGAAGCCGAGAAGCTGTACCGCGAGGTGGTGGAAGTGCGCCGCCGCTTGCTGGGTTTCATGCATCCCGACTCTCTGACCGCGGCCAATCAACTTGCCACCATCCTGCTCGATCGCGGCAAGCTGGAAGAGGCCCAGACGCTGGTCAAGCAATTGCTGACGTTCACCGGCAAGGGGCTGGGCGAGGGACATCCGCAAACGATCATGGCCCGGCAGAACATGGCCCGCCTGCTGCAAATCGAGGGCGATGCTCAGGCGGCCGAGCCGCTGTTGCGAAAAAATGTCGAAGCCTGCCTGAAGATCTACGGACCCGATCATCCCGACACGCAAATGGCCCTGGGCAATCTGGCCGTCGACTTGCAGGCCGAGGGGAAGCTGGCCGAGGCCGAACCGCTGGTGCGCGAGGTGGTCAAATCGCAAACCGCGCCTGCTGGGGGCGGATCATCCCAACACGCTGGTTTCGATCAATAATCTAGTGATCCTGCTCGAGGCGCAAGGCAAGTTTGCCGAGGCCGAGCCGCTGGCCAAGAAAAACCTCGATTCCTGCCGCCGGGTGCTAGGACCCAATCATCCCGACACGCTGTTGGCGATGAGCAATATCGCGCAATTGATGGTGGCCCGGGGTCAGTGGGACGAAGCCGAGCCGCTGCTGCGCGAAGGCCTGGAAGCCCGCCGCCGCGAGCTGGGGCCCAGCCATCCCGACACGCTCAATGCCATGGACGACCTGGTCACCGTGCTCACGGCCGCGGGCAAGCTGACCGAGGCCGAGCAGATGCTCGAGCAGGTGCTCGAGATTCGCCGCCGCGTGCTGGGGCCCGAGCACAGCGACACGCTCAAAAGCCAGCGTGCGCTGGCCTCGGTGCTGGACGCCCGCGGAGAATATGCCCAAGCCGAACCGCTCTTGCGAGCTTTGATCGAGCACGACCATAGCCAGTCGGCCGTGGCCGGCGCCGACTCCCTGGCCGACATCACGGCCTTGGCCTTGAACCTCGAGCACCGGGGCCAAAAGCCCGCGGCCGAAAAACTGCTTCGCGACCTGGTCGCCCGGCTGGAAAAGCAATCGCCGCGCGCCGGGCGCGATGCTGGCCGAATCGCTGACGGTCTTGGCCGAATTCCTGCTCCGGGATCACCGGCCTGCGCAAGCCGAGCCGCCCTCCCGGCAAGCAGTCCTGCTCAGCCGCAAATTATTCGGCGATGGGCACGGTCAAACGGCGCTGGCGGAAAACGCCTTGGGCGAGTCGCTGGCCCAGTTGCATCGTTTTCAGCGAGGCCGAGCCGCTGCTGCTTGCCAGTCTCGGCATTCTGCAAGTCCAGGCGTCGGCCCATAGCGCCGTCGGCCGGCAAGCGCTTGGCCGGGTTGTGGAGCTATACCGCGCCTGGGACAAGCCCCAACAAGCGGCCGAGTGGCAAGAGCGTCTGACGACGGCCGAAAAGCCGCTGGAAAAGCCCGCCGCCGACAAGCCGGTCACCGACAAGCCCGCCCCCGAAAAGCCGGCCCCAAAAAGCCGGCCGGCAACTAAAACGGGTAGCCCGGACATGCGTTTAGCATGTCCGGGGTCTGCGCCAGCGACAAGAGGCGTCAGTGCCATTTCTGCGCAAAGGCGGCGGTTCTTCCCAGCCTGCCGTGACGCTCCCCCTGGGCCCAAAGCTCGGGACGAAGGCCTGGCTCGCCACGGCTCGCGCATTGATTCGCGGCTAGGGAAGCAACAAAAGGTGTGAGCGCAAAGCGGATCCCGATGGCGACCTGTCACGACGCCTCTTGTCGCTCTGCGCGACCCGGACATGCTAGTCGCATGTTCGGGCCACCCCGGATCACGCGGCTACCCCTCCGGTCGCTCACGCCCCGGCTCGCCACTTATCGCTTTGCACTCTCGCTCTGCACTTCATCACAGCTTGCCGACGCGGGAGATCAGGTCGACCGTGCGGCAGCTATAGCCCCATTCGTTGTCGTACCAACTGACGACCTTCAGCAGGTTGCCGCCGATCACCTGCGTGAAGTCGGCGGCGAAGATCGAGCTGTGCGGGTTGCCGATGATGTCGCTGGAGACGATCGGGTCTTCGGTGTATTCGAGGATGCCCTTGAGCTTGCCTTCGGCCGCGGTCTTCATCGCCTGGTTCACTTCTTCCTTGGTGACGTTGCGGCTCATCAGCGCGGTCAGGTCGACCACGCTGCCGGTGGGCACCGGCACCCGCAGGGCAATGCCGGTGAGCTTGCCTTGCAGTTCGGGAATCACCAGGCCCACGGCTTTGGCGGCGCCGGTCGTGGTGGGAATGATGTTCTGGCGCCGCGGCCCGGGCGCGGTACGGGTCCTTGTGCGGCAGATCCTGCACGTTCTGGTCGTTCGTGTAGGCGTGCACGGTGGTCATCAGGCCCTTTTCGATGCCGAACTGTCTCGTGCAGCACCTTGGCCACGCGGGGCCAGGCAGTTGGTCGTGCAACTGGCGTTGGAAATGCACTTGCAGCGAGGCGTTGAGCTTGTCGTCGTTGACGCCCAGCACGCAGGTCAGGTCGGCGCCGTCGTTGGCCGGGGCGCTGAGCACGACGCGCTTGGCGCCGGCCTTCAGATGCGTGTCGTAGCCGGCCTTGGTGTCGGTGGCCCGGCCGGTGAAAATGCCCGTGCTTTCCACGGCCACGTCGACTTTCAGCTCTTCCCAGGGAAGCTTGTGCGGGTCGCGTTCGGCCGAGGGCCCGGATCTTCTTGCCGTCGACGATCAGGTACTGCTCGTCGTAGCTCGATCGTGCCCGGGTAGCGGCGGTGGGTGCTGTCGTATTTCAGCAGCGTGGCCAGCATTTTGTTGTCGGTCAGGTCGTTGATGGCCACGACTTCGAACTCGCTGCTGCGGCCATCAGATTGCGGAACACCAGCCGGCCGATGCGGCCGAAACCATTGATTGCAACACGAATTGCCACGAGCATTCTCCTTCGTATGAACAAGCCTGGCCCAGACGCGAAGTGCAGAAACGCTCGGGCGTTGGGCCTGGACAAACCTTCCCGAGTGGCGTTGTGCACCTGGGCCGCGATTATACTGGTCCGACTGGCCACTCTGAGCAACCGACCGGAAAGCGCCTCCGCTTGCCAGCGCTTTCGCTCCGTTGCCGCATTGGCGTTTGCCGCGGGGCGTGACCAGGGGCTGTGGGACTATTTCCAGGCCCCCCACATCGCCCGCGACTACGACGCCTATTTCGCCGCGCAACAGCCTGTTCGAGTTCGACGAGGAAGTGCTGCGTGCGGCACTTCACCCGTCCGGGGC
This sequence comes from uncultured Acidobacteriaceae bacterium, assembly GCA_963815025.1. Classification (GTDB taxonomy): domain Bacteria; phylum Acidobacteriota; class Terriglobia; order Terriglobales; family Acidobacteriaceae; genus KBS-83. Next base: position 3,031,802 of record CAWFFD010000004.1, read on the forward strand.
TGGTGGTCGATTTGGGCTGCGGCACCGGCCGGCTGCTCGTGCCGCTGGCCCGGCGGGGTTTTCGCTGCCTGGCGGTCGATCTGTCGGCCCACATGCTCGAAGTGGTCGGCGAAAAAGCCGATGCCGAGCAATTGCCGATCGATCGGCTGCGGGCCAATTTCGTCGAGCTGGGCTGCCTGCGCGACCAGCGTCGGCCGACTATTGCATCTGCATGTTCAGCACGCTGGGCATGGTCCGCGGCCATGAAAACCGGCTGCAAGTCGCTGCGGCACGTCGCGGCGCATTCTCAAGCCCGGCGGCCAGTTCGTGCTGCACGTCCACAACCGCTGGTACAACCTGTTCAGCGCCGAAGGCCGGCGCTGGCTGCTGGCCAACATCGTCGGCTGGCTGCTGGGCCGCGACGTCGAGCCGGGCGACAAGTTTTTCGAATACCGCGGCATTCCGCAGATGTTTCTGCACGTGTTCACACGGCACGAGCTCGTGCGGCTGCTTGCAGGCCGCCGGCTTGCGAGTGGTCGAGATCATTCCGCTGGACACGCAGCCGCCGGCACCGGCTGCGATGTGCCTGGTGGCTGGGCCGGCTGCGAGCCAACGGCTGGATCGTGACCTGCGAGCGGTAGTGGCAGCCGCCTGCCGGCAACGTACCGCTTCACACGACGTTGCCGGCAAGCTCACGCTTGCCGCTCGCCGCGTTGCGATGTACCCAGAGCGCCCGTAGTGCCTTTTCGAGCACAAGCCAGAGGGCCGTCGCGCCCAACACGCAGGCAAACAGCAGCCAAACGGGCGAAAATAGCACGCCCACGAACATCCATTCCATCAACCGCCATGCAAAAGCGGTTAGCCGCTGATACCAAGGCACGGGCAATCCGAGAGCCTCCATGACCGAGTTCTCGATCTGCTGGCCGCGAACGTTGCGCGCCGCGACTTTGCCGTCGCGGTCGATGACCAGCAAGTAGGGAATCGCCTGAATTCCGAACCGCTGAGCCAGCGGGTTTTGAAATCCTCGCTCCTTCTCCTGGGCAAAAATGATCTGCGGCCACGGCTCATGATTCGTTTTCAGAATTCGGCCAGGGCGCGGTTTCGTTGTCCAGGCTGATCGCCACAACCTCCAAGCCTTTGTCGTGATACTTTTCATAAGCGGCCCGGACGTTTGGCAACTCGGCGACGCACGGCCCGCACCATGTTGGCCCAGAAGTCGACGAGCACCACCTTGCCGCGCTGTCCGGCCAGGTCGTAGCGGCCGCCATCGAGCGTGGGACCGGCGATCTCGATGGCTTGCCCAAGCTTGGGGTGCCGCGGCTCGGCGGCCGTGTCGTCCGAGGCCAATCGCTGCACAGAAACCCGGCCAGGATCAAGCCCACGACAAAGCCCAGCCAGCCGTAGGTCTTGCCTTTGGTATGGCGGCGCTCCCGCAGCAGCCGATCGCACTCGGTTCCACTGGCCAGCCAGCACAGGGCCACCGCTCCGCCCGCGGCCATGCCGAACCAGACGTAGCGGAGCACGAGTTGCACAGCGGGATCGACGGCCCCCGTGAGCCACCAGATCACCGCCCCTCCGACGGCAGCGATGACCAGCATGAAGGCCATGGTTATCAGGCCAGAAACAGCCGCTCCAAAAAGACCTCGATAGCGAGGCGGAGCGGCAGCCGGCTCGGGCGCATGACTTGAGCTTGAATCGGCGGACATGGCTTTAGCCCCTTGGAAAAGGTTTATCTCTTGAAAAGTCGAACCCGATTGAGGGAAAACTACTCCTTGTCAGGAAACGGTGCCTCCCATAGTAGCACCTCGCCGCGTTGATCCCAATTCAGCCATCCGCGCGAGGCGGTGGCCAGCACGGTCGCATTGCGGTTGAACGCCATGGCTCGAATATCGTGAGAGTGGCCGGCCAGTTCGGCGTGCAGAAAGCGAGAGCCCGCTTCCGAGAATCCGCACGACGTGATCATCACTTCCCCATGCCATGTTCTTGAGATCGGCAGTAAAACCTACCGCCGCGACTCTGCCCTTCTGGTAATAGAGGGGCAGTTCGTAGCTGCTGTCGAGCTTATGGTAGGCGATAATCGCTGACTGAATGGTCGCAACGCTGCTGGCCTTGAGGCGAGATCGACACTTGCATGACCACGCCGGGCACCCAACGTCGCGGCTCGGGGGTGGCCAGCAGCTTGCGAGCGGCGAAGTCCCAGACGCGCAGCGAACCCAGTGTCGCCACCGGTGATCAGCAGCTTGCCGTCTCGGCCGAGATCAAAACTATAGACTTCCTTTTGATCGCTCTTGAGCTTATCGACCAGCTTGCCCGTGGCCGAGTCCCATAGCCGCACCGTGCCATCCTGGCTGCCGCTGACAACCAGATTCCCATCGGGCGTGATCGCCAGGCACGTCACCGCCCCGGTGTGGCCATCGAGCACGACGGGCTTGATCGGCTCTGGCCCGCTCAGCCGCCACAGCAACACCTTGTGATCTTCGCCGCCTGAAGCCAGCAACTGGCTTTTCTGCGGCCCAAACGCCACGGCCATCGTTCGTTTCGAGTGACCCGCTAACCGGTGCACCAGCGAGCGTTTGGCAACATCCCAAACGCGCACCAGCTCGTCTTGCCCGGCCACGGCCAGCAGCGAGCCCGGTTCGTCGAAGGCCAAGGCCGTACTTCCGGCGTTTGGGTCTTTGGCCTTGGAGTCGCGGAGCGCGATCGAAGTGGGCTGGGGCTTAAGCGACCAGGTTTGCACGTCGCGCCGGTGACCACGACGAGCTGATCGCTCCCCGGCAGCAGTTCCATGGCTCGAATGACGAATTCGCCCAACAGCGTCGCACGCGTGTTGCCTGAGCTCGTATCCCAGATGCGAATTCTGGCGTCGCGCGAGCCGGAAAGCAGGGAGCCGTCGGGAGTGAACCGGAGCCGCCAGACATCGGACAAATGACCGTGCAATGTCCGCAGCACTTTGCCGGTGGCGACATCGCAAAGGAAGATGTCGCCGTTGGATTTTCCCATGGCGACTAACTTGCCATCGGGACTGACGGCGACGCTTTCGGTCCAGCCGCCGCTTGCGTGAATCCGCTTGCGCTCGGCTCCGGTTTGAGTGTCCAGCAGCACGCACGGCGCCTGCTCGGGTCAAACCCGCCGCCAGCGTCTTGCCGTCGGGAGTATACGCCAGGCAATAGACGCCGTTGTTTTCGATCTCGTATGTCGAACGCCCTGCAAACGAAGTCAGGATTCTTGCCGCTGCGGCTGCCGACGTCCCACAGCCAAACGACCGGCTTGCGATACCTGCCATCGCGATCCTTTTTGTCCTTCTCTTTGTCGAAAAAAGCCCCGCCGACCGCCAACGATTTGCCGTCGGGGCTGAACGCCAGCGACATCACCCGGCGGTGCAGTGCGATCCGGAAACTTCCACTCAAGCGTGGCGATCGGCGTGCCGTCGGGCACGCTCCACAGCTTGACCATGCCGTCTTCGCCGCCGGTGGCCAGCGTTTTACTGTCGGGGCTGAAAGCCAGGGCAAATTCCTCCGGGCCGTGGCCCGGCAAAATGGCTTCTCGCTTGCCGGTCGCAACGCTCGACAGATAGATTTTGTCCTTCGGCCGTAGCGAATGCGAAGTGCGCACCGTCGGGCGCCACGGTGGCAGATTCGATGGGCCCCCACATCGGCCCGAACTTCGACGCATCCTCGGCCCCTTCCGGCACCAGCCGACGAAGCTGGCGATGGCTGAGCTGGCGGTAATAGCGCCAGGCGAAATCCCGCCGCTCTGGAGGACAAAACTCCTTTTGGTCCAGGTACGCGGCGGCCCTCCAAGGATCGGTGTCGATATAACTGGCCGCGCACGACAACTGGGCCTGATAGGCGAATCGCTGAGACTTTTCCAGGGCCGTCTTCGTTTCATCCTTGGCCGCCCGCTCCGCATCGGCCCGCTTGCTGGCTTCGCGCCATTTCCACGTGACCAGGCCGAAGCCGACGGCTATCGACAACACCAGCAAGCCGGCCAGCGCGGCCACGCTCGGATGCCTTCGGCCCCATTTCGTCAGCCGCTCGATCTTTCCGGCCGGCCGGGCCAGGATCGGCTCGCCGCGGGGCCAGCGGTCCAGGTCGTCGGCCAGCGCGGCGGCCGAGTCGTACCGCCGCTGCGGCTCCTTTTCCAGGCATTTCAGACAGATCGTTTCCAGGTCGCGGTCGATGTGGGGATTCAGTGTCCGCGGCCGCTGGCGGCTCGCGCGAGAGCACCTGCATGATCGTGTCCACGGCCGTCTCACCGCGAAACGGCGGCTGGCCGGTGAGCAGCTCGTAAAGAATTGCGCCCAGACCGTAGACGTCGGCGGCGGTCGAGATCTGCTTTTGCGCTCGGGCCTGCTCCGGGGCCATGTAGTTGGGCGTGCCCAGCACGGCGCCAGTGCGCGTCAGATCGCTGTCGCCTTCCACGCGCGTGGCCAAGCCGAAATCGGTCACCTGCGGCTCGCCCGCTGCATCGAGCAGAACGTTGCCCGGCTTTAAATCACGGTGCAGCAGGCCGCGCTGATGGGCATGGTGAACCGCGCGGGCCACGGTGGCCAACAACTTTCCCGCGTCGAGCGAAGGCAACCCCTTGCCGGTTTTCGCGCAGCAGTTGGGCCAGGCTGCCGCCTTCAACGAGCTTCATGCTGAAGTAATGCTGCCCCTCGTGTTCGCCGACTTCGTAGATCGGCACGATGTGGGGATGGTCGAGATTGGCCGCGGCTTCGGCTTCCTGGCGGAAGCGGCGCACATCCTCGACCGACGCAAGCTGCCCACTCAGGATCATCTTCAGCGCGACCGTGCGATTTCAGACTCACCTGCCGGGCCCGGTACACCACACCCATGCCGCCGCGGGCAATCTCGCTGAGCAGCTCGTAGTCGCCGAAATACCGGATCCGGTTGGCAAGAGTCTCCATGCTCTCGGGACCCGACCCATGCGCCATTGTCGGTTCATCGCCCGCCGCGATTTTGCCCGCTGCCTCTTGCAAGGGACGGGCCAGCTCAAGCATCGCGTCGCGATTGCGGAAAAACGAATGCAGCTCGTCGGCCAGGTCGGGATACCGGGCCAGAACTGCGGCACGGTCAGCCGGCTGGCCCTGTTCGACCGACAACAGATACTCGGCCAACGCCTGTTCCAAGCGCTCTCGGCGAGAGTCGTCGAGTTCTGGTGGACGCGACATGGTTCACTCCGACGTTTGCATTCAGGGCGTGGCTTTGCCGGGAGACGGCGCTTCCCAGAGCTTGACTTCGCCGTTTCTATCCCAGCGAAACTGTCCGCGCGACGACGAAGCCAGCAGCGTGCCATCGCCGTTGAATGAGAGTGCTACGACTGGGTGAGAATGCCCAGACAATTCGCCGTGCAACTGGCCCGAAACTACGTCGTACAGTCGTATCGTGCGATCATCGAACCCCATGCGCCATGCTCTGGCTACCTGGTGTGAAAGCCACGGAAACGACTCGCCCCATTTCCTTCGACAGTCGCATCTCGCCGCTGCCGCTAAGCTCGTGTAAAGCGAGCACTTCGCCATGGATCGTTGCCGCTGTTTGTCCGTTGGCGCGATCGCCACCTGAGTAATCGGGCCGCTTAAGCGTACCCGTGGCGGAGGCGTGGCGAGGAGTTTATGGTTGCGGAAATCCCACACCCGAAGCGAGCCGGCCTGGCCACCGGTGATCAGCAGATTGCCATCGGGGGTGAGAGCCAGCGAATGCACCTGTCCCTGGTCGGTCTTCCAATTGGCAGCGAGCTCGCCTCCGACCGTGTTCCACACCCGCACCGTGCCGTCGAGGCTGCCGCTAACGACCAGAGCGCCGTCGGACGTAATTGCCAGGCACGTCACATCGCCGGTATGTCCTTCGAGCACCACCGGCTTCAATCGAATCGGAGCTCTGCAATCGCCACAGCAAAACCTTGTCGTCCTCGCCACCAGAAGCCAACAGGCCAATGGCGGCAGGGCCGAACGCCAGAGCCGTGCACCGGCCCCGATGGCCGGCCAAACTGGCGGCGATCGATTGGCTGGCAATATCCCAAACCCGAACGACATCATCCTGCCCTGCGACGGCCAGACGGGCTCCATCGGGCTGGAACGCGAGCGCCGCGTTGCCAGTGGCGTAATCCTTGGAGGGCGGCGCACCGCAGAGTGGCGAGAACGGTCTGGCCGTTGAGCGACCAAATCTGAGTATCGTGCGCAGTTACCACAACGAGCTGCCCGGCTTTGGGCAGCAGGCACATTTGGTGCATTGCGGCCTCGCAGCGGAAGGTCGTGCGTAATTGGCCCGTCGCGCGCATCCCAAATCCGGATGCTGCCGTCGTCGGAGCCCGAGATCAGGGCGCCGTCCGGCGAGAACAGGATCGAGCAAACATCGTGAAGGTGGCCAAACAATCTGTGCCGAACTTTGTGCGCGACGAGATCGTATAAAAAGGCATTGCCGGTGGCGTTGCCGCAGGCCAACGTTTTGCCATCCGGACTGAAGGCAATGCTTTCGATCCAGCCAGCTTCGGGCCGAAACAGTTGCTGCTCGCTCGCCCGTTTCCGCGTCGAGCAGCAATACTGCCAATGCGCGTGTCAGACCAATCGCCAACGTCTGGCCGTCGGGCGAGTAGGCCAGGGAGAAAACGCCCGATTCGTCAACACGGCTGCCTTGCAGCCGAGGCTGCGAGCTCAAGAGCTTCCCTGTACGGCGGCCCAGGTCCCATACCCAGACGACCGGCTTCCGCCATCGAGCATCTAGTTTCGGCCGTTTTCGAGTTGGCCTTCTCGCGGTCGAACGATCCGCCGCCGGCTGCCAGCGATTTGCCGTCGGGACTGAAAGCGAGCGACATCACCCAGTACCGAACCGTATCCGGGATTTGCCAGGCGAGCGTCGCGGTCAGCTTGCCCTCTGGCATGTCCCAGAGCTTGACCAGGCCATCGGCACCGCCCGTGGCGAGCATTCTGCCGTCGGGACTGAAAGCGAGCGCCTCGAAACGGATCGCCGTGGCTGGGCAGCGTCGCTCCAGGCTTTCCGGTCGCGACACTCCACAACCGAATCTCACCTTTGGGTAGGACCGCGGCCACCAGCGCCGTCTTGTGAGACGATCCCTCTAGGGACGTCGGCCAAATATTCGTCGCGTGTGCCCATCGGGTCGATGCCGCCATCCTGCCAAGCGAACCGGCGACCATGCGCCGGCTCAGTCGGTGGTAGTACCGCCAGGCGAAATCACGAAGCTCGGACGGGCAAAGGTTTTCATCGTCGAGGGCCTTCAAGGCCAGGGCCGGCTCGCGGTTGATTAGTTCGGCGCGCGCCACAACTGGGCCGTAAAGCCGAACTGACGCGACCGATCCAATGACTGCTTCGCGGCAACAAGTGCTCTCGATTCCGCATCGGCCCGCTTGCTGGCTTCGCGCCATTTCCACGTGACCAGGCCGAAGCCGACGGCTATCGACAACACCAGCAAGGCGGACAGCGCCGGCCATGCTCGGATGCCTTCGGCCCCATTTCGTCAGCCGCTCGATCTTGCCGGCCGGCCGGGCCAGGATCGGCTCGCCGCGCGGCCAGCGGTCCAGGTCGTCGGCCAACGCGGCGGCCGAATCGTAGCGCCGCTGCGGTTCCTTCTCCAGGCATTTCAGGCAGATCGTTTCCAGGTCGCGGTCGATGCGCGGATTCGAGCTCCGCGGCCGCTGGGGCTCCTGCGAGAGCACCTGCATGATCGTGTCCACGGCCGTCTCGCCGCGAAACGGCGGCTGGCCGGTGAGCAATTCGTAAAGGATCGCTCCCAGGCTGTACACGTCGGCGGCCGTCGAGATTTGCTTCTGCCCGCGGGCCTGCTCGGGGGCCATGTAGTTGGGCGTGCCCACCACGGCGCCGGTGCGCGTCAGGTCGCTGTCGCCTTCCACGCGCTTGGCCAGCCCGAAGTCGGTCACGTGCGGCTGGCCGGCAGCGTCGAGCAGGATGTTGCCGGGCTTCAGATCGCGGTGCAGCAGGCCGCGCTGATGGGCATGGTGAACGGCGCGGGCCACGGTGGCCAACAACGTTGCCGCGTTGCGCGGCGGCAGCTCCCGTGGGATTCTCACGCAGCCGCTGGGCCAGGCTGCCGCCTTCGATCGAGCTTCATGCTGAAGTAATGCTGCCCCTCGTGTTCGCCGACTTCGTAGATCGGCACGATGTGCGGATGGTCGAGATTGGCCGCGGCCTCGGCTTCCTGGCGGAAGCGGCGCACGTCGTCGGCCGACGCCAGCTGCCCGCTCAGGATCATCTTGAGCGCGACGCGTGCGATTCAGACTGACCTGCCGGGCCTTGTACACCACGCCCATGCCGCCGCGGGCGATCTCGCTGAGCAGCTCGTAATCGCCGAAATACCGGATCCGGTTGGCGAGAGTCTCGATGCCCTCGGACCCGCCGCCCATGCGCGATAGTCGGTTCATCGCCTACCGCGATTTTGCCCGCTGCCTCTTGCAAGGGACGGGCCAACTCAAGCATGGCGTCGCGGTTGCGGAAAAACGAGTGCAGCTCGTCGGCCAGATCTGGATACGGGCCAGAACCGCGTCGCGGTCGGCCGGCTGGCCCAGCTCGACCGAGTGCAGATACTCGGCCAAGGCCTGCTCCAAGCGCTGCTCGCGAGATCGTCGAGTCGGGCGGCGTTGACATGCCCTCACTCCGAAGCTGCCATGAGTTTGCGCAATTGCTTGAGCCCGCGATGCAGCAACCCGGCCACAGCCGGCTCGCTGCGCGCTGCATGTGGCCGGCCACTTCGCTCAGCGGCCAGCCCTGCAAATGGTGCAACACCACCGCCTCGCGCTGGGCCTCGGGCAGCTCCAGCAGCGCGTCGGCCATTCGTAGCAGCTCTTCCTGCGCGAGGCAATGCGGCTGGGCGACGACTGATCGGCTGCCAAAAAACCGGCCATGCGCAGCGAAGAATCCTCGATCGCCGCTTCCAGCGACTGCTCGCGGGCCATGTCGCGCTTGTCCCTGCGAAATGCCCGCAGCGCATCGCGCAGGTTGTTGGCCAAGGCCCGCCGCAGCCAGGCTGCGAGGGCTTCGTTGTTGCCGCGAAACTGATGCTGCTTCGCGTGGCGCCTCGAGCAGCGTTTGCTGAACCACGTCCGACGGGTCTAATTTGCTCTGGGCCCGGCTGTCGAGCTGCAGCCTCGCCAGGAACAGCAAGTACGACCGGTAGCGGTCGAGGGACAGATCGGCGCTGTTGGGCGTGGAGTTCATCGGTGCTCTGTGTTGGCTCGGCGCTCTCTAACATACCAAGCGCCAAACCGCGCCGCAGCGCAGCGCGCTGAAGATGCAATTTTTTCACACCCGGCTCAACGGATGTCGGAACCGGCCGCCGCAACTCGTTATGCCGTATGGATTGAGGCTCCTAGCTGCAAGCGTTAGGCTGAAGTGCCTCGATGATCGCGCGGGTCCGATCAGCTTCACTTTGCGGTTGCCGGCAATCGCCGGAAGGCGTGCGGCTTGTCATCGCGAGCCGTTGAAAAGCCCGTGAGGATGAGCCGGTCCCCTGCAAGCTGGCACGTGGCTTCCTCGTGTCGTCCATTCAGCATGTACTTGAGATTCTTGCCTTCGAGCGTGTAGGTGAAGTGCAAGGGGTTCGGCATGCGAGTTTCAAACGTCATCGTGCCGGCCTGGTTTGAATCGAACGTCACGCTGATGACGGCATCGCCGAGGTCTTCGACGTGCGACTTGCCGGTCCAGGTGCCAACCAGGGTTTTTGGATTCTTGCCGGCGCCCAGTCGCGTGAGCCGTAGTTTCTGGGTCGGAAGCGCACCTCGGGCGTTCAATTCGATGACGAGCGCCTCTTTGTCGAATTCGAGATGCTCGGTCACTTCCTTGCCTGTGACGGGATTCAACGTCATCAGTTTGCCATCGACCACTCGGTACTTCTTCTGCTCTTGAAAGAGCAAGGCCTGTGTGCCCGAACCATCTGCGGAGAACTCCAACAACTCGTGCAACGAAGCACCAGCCGCGAAGGGTTCTTCGGCCAGCCAGCTCCCGGCAATCGGTGCGCCGGCAAACCGCTTGAACTCCGGCGGTGTTTCTCCTGCCTCGATCGTTTTGATGAGAGGCGCGCAACCGCTCTTTGCCCAGCTTCCAGAATCTACCGACTGACGCGAGGTAGTCGAGCACGGCCTGTTTCTGGCCCCGAGCGAGCAGCGCGGCAGCAAGTTGCAGGTTAGGGCCAAACGAATTCAACTGCGGCGAGCCAGGCGACTTTCCGGCAGCCAAGAGATACTGCTTGGCCTTGCCGACGTCATCGCTTTCAAGCGCCGTGAGACCCAGCACTTCGTTGGCGTCGTGGATCGCGTTGCCATATCCCCAGTCTTTGGGCAGTTTGCCGGCCAGATCGAGATATTCCTGGGCCAGTTTCGCGGCTTGCTGCGAGTCGCCGCGATCCAGCGCCTCGCGCGAAAGCTTCCCAAGGGAGTGGAATCGGGCTTCCAGCGGCCCTTCGCCCATGTCCAGCAGCCCGGCGGCCTGCGGCTCGGCATTCAGCAGCTCGAGAATCTCCGGCGCCCGCTCACGCAACTGCTCAGCGGTTTTGATTTCGGCCAGCTCGGCGGGCAGCTTCATGATCACGAGATTGGCGTGCTCGGGGATCGTCGTCAGATCGATGGTCACCAACCGCATCGCCGGCGAGGACGTATGGCCATCGAGCGTGGGTTGCGTCGATTGTCCGTACGTCGAGAATCCCGGCATGATGGCGTCCTTGCTTTCAAATCGAAGGGTCTCGCTTTGGATGATCTTCCGGGCCGGGTCCAATCGGACCGTGTACTCCACGTCGATGATGCGGCCGTCGACCTGCAAAGTTTGCCGCACGCCGCCTTCGTCGCCGTTGGTCCAGACCTTCTGCGGAAAGTTGCTCCCCTCGCCGCATTGCCTTTTGTGTCGCACCAGCAACAGGAATGCGGGCTTCGGCGGCTGGTCGAAGGCTTGCACCGTGGCCCAAGCCAGTCCCGGTTGCTCGGGCGTGACGTGGAAGTACACGCCGCTTAGCTTGAGGTGCTCGCTCGAAGAGCCTTGACCGACGGTGGTCAGCTCGAACGGCTTGGTTCGCAGCAGCGACTTGTCTTTGAGCGCGGCCACCAGGCCATCGATTTGCACCTGCGCGGCTTTGGCCGCCGGATTCTCGCCAGCAGGCATCCGCGCAGCGAGTTGGATGACGGTTTGTTTTCCGTTTGCGTCGCCGATGATTTCTACGCGCGATATCCGCAGCGGCCTGCTGCATTCCTGCCCGCGTCATTTGCCAGCGATCGAAGACGCTCGATCGCCAAAGATGGCGTCCCTCAACCTTCGCCAAGGTATCTCGCTGAGGAAGCCGCTTGACGTACCAAGAAAAGCATCTCTCGCCCACAAACTGCTGCGCTTCGGTCCAGGCATCCACTCGGGCGAGCACGGATCGAATGTCGTCGTCGATGGTGACCGACGGCGTGGTGATGGTCCATCCGGATCCGAACGGCAGCAAGAAGGCCAACGCCTCGCAAGAGAACGTGGCCGTGATCAGACTGCAGACGGTGAGGGCCAGCGCGATCCAGCAGCGGCCAATCCAGTTGCCGAGCAGCCGAACATACGCACACCAAAGCAGGTACGCCCCGATGAGGAAAAAGAAGCCAATGACCGGGCGCATGAAATAGCCGAGCGACGGTGGCGCATCGGCCGTAAGGTTGATGCCGCTCGCCGGGGTTGACCACAGGTTCGGCACCAATTCAGCGCGAGGAACGTCGGTTCCGAAGCGGTCGAGTCGTTGCAGCAGTCGATGTTCCGCGCCCTGATACTCCGCGCGGAATTCTTCTGGCGAAAGGGCGGCCGTGTTCCACGCCTGCCGATTCCAGGCCTGGTACTGCGCCGAGAAACAGGAAGTAGACGGCCGCCATCGAAAGGAGCATGCCGAAGACGACGTGTGTCCGACGAATGAGTGGCTTGTCGTGGCCCGAGCCGCCCCGCGGCCACTGCCACCAACCGCTCGACCCGCTGGGCGATGAATACGTTTGCTACACCCACGGCCAGGGCGCCGATCAAGATGCCCACTTCACGCGCATTCCATAACATGCCCGTTAGCAGCCACGCGAGCGTTGTCACCAGCGCCGCCTTGGCAATAAAGGGCAGCCCTAGTTGCACCCGTCGAGCCTTGCCACTGGCGTTGACCGCCGGCATCGGCGACCGCACGGCAGGTGGAGCAGAGCCGCTGATTTGATCGACGCCCGTCTTCAACTCGCTGGCGTGCTGGTAGCGCTGCTCCGGCTCCTTCTCCAAAGCCCGCAGCACGACTTCATCGAGCCGGACGTCGATCTGCACTTTTTTCGAAGGCGGCGCGAAGCGGCCGATCGGCAGCTCGCCGGTCAACAGTTCGTAGAACACCACGCCCAGCGAATAAATGTCGGCCCGATGGTCGACGTCGTGCGAGCCCTCGAGCTGCTCGGGAGCCATGTACCGCAGCGTGCCCATCACCTGGCGCGTTGCGGTGAGCCGCTGGTCGGCCGGCTCGTGTCCCAGGAGCTTGGCCAGGCCGAAGTCGGCGATCTTCACGCGGCCTTTTTTGTCGATCAGGATGTTCTCGGGCTTGATGTCGCGATGGACGATGCCTTCGTCGTGAGCGAATTGCAGAGCCTCGCAAATCTGCGGCACGATGGCCAGGGCCTCTTTGGGCGTCATTCCGCCCGACAGGATTGCCTGCCGCAAGTTGACGCCGTCGACGTACTCCATGACGAAGTAATACAGTCCCTCGGTCTGGCCGAAGTCGTACACGCCGACGATGTTCGGATGGCTGAGCTGGGCCAGCGCCCGGGCCTCGCGCGTGAACCGCTCGGCAAACGCCGGGTCGCGACCGACCTCGGGCGGCAGAATCTTGACGGCCACCAGCCGGTCGAGCCCGCGCTGGCGGGCCTTGTAGACGGCCCCCATGCCCCCTTTGCCCAGCAGTTCGAGGATTTCAAGCTGCGGGAATCGCCCGGCCAGTTCCTCCGGTGCCGGCGGCTTGAAGCGCGGACGACTGGCGGGCTGGCAGCCGTCGCCGCCAGTTCCGGCTCGCGGGCGGTTCTCGCTCTCGAAACCGGCTTGCACCAGGCACTTGGGGCACAGCCCGGCCGGTGCGTCGTGGGCAAGCTGGGCTCCGCACTTGGGGCACGACGACGATCTGGCTCATGGCAGTGGTCCGAGTGAAAGGTGGTCTACCTCTCATTACAGCTTTGCCAGATCGCCGTAACACGATTATTTTGCGGTTAGCTGGCCAGGGTTTCCAGCAGCCGGCCAATTTCGTCGTCCACGTCCGCTTCGTCGGCCACAGTTCGCAAGACTTCCTCGCGAAAAAGCTGGCGATATCGCTTGCGCATGCGATAGGCCGCCTGCTTTGGCCGCCGCCGGCGTAATGCCCAGAGTTTCGGCGGCCGCGCTGGTAGTCGTCAGCCGTGGCCTCGCCCGTAAGGCCCGCTTTGAACTGTTCGAACTCGTCGGCTTTGCCGGCTTCAGCCAGTTCGCTTTGGAGTCGTTCGAGCACCTGGTCCAAAAGCGTCAGCACCCAGCGCCGCTCGTAGAGCTTTTCGGCCGTTAAATCATGGGACGGTTCGATCTGGTACCGCGATTCGCCCGCGTCGAAATCGAGCGACAGGTCAGGCCTGCCGCCGCCGCGCTTTTCGGCGCGTGCCTTGTTCCATTCGTTGGCGAGGAAGTTGTTCAAGGCCGCAAGCAGGAAAGCCCGAAAACGCCCGCGATTACGGTCGGCCTTGGAGATCGCGCCGCTTTTCCAGCAGATGCGAGAAAAACGCTTGCGTCAGATCCTGGGCCTCGTGTACATCGTGCACGCGCCGCCGGACGTAAGCATAGAGCGGATACCAATAGCTCTCGCAAAGTTGAGCGAGGGCCGTTTGAGCGGCCTCCCCTGAAACTTCGCCGGCGGCCAATACCACGCTCCACTGCGTCGTGGCGAAGTGCTGCTGTCCAGAGTCGGGTGGCATTCGATGCTGATCTGCCCGCATGAAAGCGCATTGTACCAAGCGGCGAACCCCAACACTCGGGTTGACTAGCAGGGCTCCGAGGACCCAAAGACGTCCCGGTCCGAACTCCTTTCACCGTATCTTCTGCCCGCGGGCGGCGGCTTCGATGTAGAGCGGCAGGAAGCGGTAGTAGACTTCGAGGCATGAGTGTCGCGAGCGCCGTCGAATAGACCCGGCCGCCGTAACTGCCCCAGATGGGGTCGGGATCCCAACTGCCGGCCGCGTTGCCGTCGCTGCGTTGGCGCCGCACCAGCTCCGTGGCCACCGCCTGGTTCCACCGCCGCCAGCGCGCGTCGTGCACCTGGTACAAGCCCAGGGTGGCGTAATACCAGTAATAGAAATTGGCCTCCGACTCGCCGGGCAATTCGCCCAGCAGGTAATCGGCCGCCTCGGCATTGGCCAGCGTGGTCACCTGGCCCAGGAAGAGCCGGCAGACCAGGGCTTCGGCCGTCATCGGTCGGGTCGGATCCTGGCCGGGACGATAGGCGGCCAGGCCACCATGCCGGCCTGAAGCGACAGTTTGCAGATAGCGCTCGATTCCATTGCGGCAGTCGGGCGGCATTGGCACGCCTGCCAGGCCCGCGCTTTTCAGAAACATGAGCTGCCATCCGAGCTGACTGGTGTCGCCCACGTCTTGCGGCCGATAGCGCCAGCCGCCGGTGGTGCGGTTCTGCGCGGCCAGCGTGTAGGCGACGGCGCGCTTCACCGGCTCGCGCCAGTGGCGGTCGCCGGTCATGCCGCAAGCTTCGCTCAGCGCGAGCCCCGCCATGGCGTGGCAATACATGAAAGCAAAACTTTCGGCGCGGCCGCCCAGGTTGCCATCGGCCGCCTGGCTCGCGGCCAGAAACTGCAAGCCGCGCGCAAACGGTCTGCCGATAATCGCCTGACTCGTGTGTGTGGCCGGCAGCCAGAAACGCGAGCAGCGCCAGGCCGGTCATGCCGGTGTCGGCCTCCGTGCCCGCTCCGCGGCGATCTTGCCCCAAAGTTTTCGACTCGCGGCCGGATTCCAACAGGCTCGCGTCCCAGCGGCCGTCGGCGCTTTGATGCTCGGCCAGCCATTTGAGCGACCGCACGCACGGCCGCTTCCGTGGCTGCCGAGCCGCCTTGTTCGGCCACGATCTGCGCGATCGGGCGCGGCCCGCAGGCTATACGCGACCGGAACTGGCGGAGCTGAGCTAGCCGCCGCGGCCGCCGGCGCCGTGGCTGCTTGTTCGGCAAGTGTCGGTTGAGCTTCCCCTGGCTGGTCTCGGGGCGTCGCGCGTACGGCGCGGGCAAGGCCGGCTCGTCGCGCGATGGCTGGCGCCGGCGGGCTGGCTGTTGAGTCCTCGATCGCGCCGGCGGGAGCCGGTGCTTTCGCCCTAGCCGCTGGAACTAGCGCTGAAACCGGCGGAGCCGATGTCAGGGTCCTTGCACGTTCAGGTACGTTCAACTCGGCCGGCGCGAGAAGCGGCGCAGGAAGACTTTGGGATGACTGGAAGCGTCGGACGCGTGATCGCTGTTTCCGTCTGGGCACGAACCAGCCCTGCCGCGGCAATCTGACCTGGCGGCTGGCTCGGAAACTGCGACCAGGGCTCGCTCGCTGACGCGGCCGGTGGACCGGTACGGCTCGCTTCGCCGGCGGGGCCGGCTGCGTCGGTGATGTGGATGCCAATCTCGATCGGCGGCGGCGGAGCTGGCTTGAACACGATGTTCACGCCGCTGGCATAGACGGCCATCAGCACATGAGCCCAGACCGAGAGCACAATGCATTTGCTGAGCGGCTGGGCCTGCCCCCAGCGTGTGGCCATGAGCGTGACCAGTGCGATGGTCAGCAGGCCCAAGCCAAACCAGAGCGCGCCCCAAATCGCTTGTGGGCTGACCCAAGCGGCCAACAAGCAGCCAGAAGGCCACGTGCTCATGGGGCTATCTCTGCTGCTTGCCGGTTTGCACCGAAATGGCCAGCTCGGCGATGCCGGCCTGTTTGCAGGCGTTAAGAACTTCGGCCACTCGCTGGAACGTGCCGGCCGCGTCGCCGCGGACGAGCACTCCCAAATCCTGATACTGCCGCCGCGCAACCGCCAGCCGGGCTGTGAGTTCCGCGAGCGTGACCACCTGGCGATCGAGCGCGATCTGGCCGTCGCGATAAACGTTGACCACCTTCTTTTGCGGTGCCGCGGTGAGGGCCTTGGCGTCGCTCACCTGCGGCACGCGCAGGGCAATGTTGCGTTCCATTTCGTTGAACTTGGTGGCCGCCATGAAGAACATCACCAGCAGAAACATCACGTCCAGCATGGACGTCAGGTTCAGGACCGGCGGTTCTTCGAGTTGTGTCTTGAGCGGCATGTGCGTCGCCAATGATCGAATCCGCTGGGCACCGGGCGTTCAAGCGGCTTCTTTCCGGGTGCGTGAACGCGGAGCGGCTTCCTGCAGGGCCTCGGCCGAAATCAGGTTCACCAGCTCGACTCCCAACGCGTCGAGCTCCATGACCAACTGCTCCACACGGCTGGTGAAAAACATGTACGAGGCCAGCGAAGGAATGGCCACGCACAGCCCGAACGCCGTGGTCAGCAGGGCCTCGCCAATTCCACCGGCCAGCAACTCCGGTCGGCCCATTGCATTGCTGCGTGGCGATTTCGTTAAAGGCCGTGATCATGCCCAGCACAGTGCCCAACAAACCCAGCAGCGGGCTGATGGTGGCGATGCCGTTGAACACCCGCACATAGCGGCGCAGGCCGTGCACGGCGCGTTCGCCGGCATCCAGCACGGCTTGTTCCACTTCCACGGCCGGCCGGCCCCATTTGCGCACGCCGCCGGCAAAGACCGCGGCCACCGGGCTTTTGCTTTCGGCGCACAAATCCAGCGCCGTCGTTCGATCGAGCTGTCCGGCTTGCAATTGGTGTAAAAACCGTTTGACGAACGGCCGCGGAATCACGCGACCCCGCCGCAAGGCGATCACCTTTTCGAACACGAACACCAGCATCAGCACCGAGCAGAACAAGATCGGGATCATCAACACGCCACCGGCGCGGACGATGCTGAACAAGTTGCGCGAGGGGATTTCGTGCACGGCCGGGGCCTCGTCGCCGGCTGCCGCGACCGTCACCGGCAGCGGCGCCTGCGCCAGGCCGCCGGCGCGCCGAGCACGCGAGGATCAAGGCAACAGCGATTACGCGGAAACCACGGGCCACGCGAACTCCTATCGCAATGCGGAAGTATGAATGATGAATGGAAACGCACTCCGTCTTCCATTCATCATTCATCATTCCTACTTCATCATTTCCCTTTCATTTCTCTTTCGTGGCCACGTTGTGTCGGGCGGTGCGCAGGCGTCGGGCGGCTTCGTCGGTAAAGGTGGTGGCCGGGAAATTCTTGAGCAACCGCGCGTAGATTTCGGTGGCCTGGCTCCAATCGCCCAGCAATTCGTAGCACTTGCCCGCTTGCAGCAGTGCACCGGCCTGCCAGGTCGGGAAAACTGTAAAGCACCTCCAGGCGCAGATACTCACGGACGGCAGCGTCGTAGTTTTTCTGGTGGAAATAAGTTTCGCCGATCATCCATTGGGCCATGGCCGCCGTTTCGGTCTTGCCGCCTAACTGCGAGCGGATCACGCGGCTGTAGGCCTCGCGCAGCGTCGTCAAAGCGGGCGTCGTTGGCTAGCACGCGGCCCAGGACGTAGTCGACTTCGTACTGCTGCTCGAAGTTGGGAAAATCGGTGGCGATCGTCTCGGCGATCCGTCGGGCATCGGCCCATTGCCGCTCGTGAATGCAAATCTGCGCGAGCCGCAGCGGAATCATGGCCATCCATTTTTCGCGCTTGCCGTCAAAATCTTCGGCCAGGCGGGCGAACAGGTCCTTGGCCTCGCCGTATTTTCCCGCCCGATATTTAGTCTCGGCCGCCCAGAAGCGGGCCAGGTTTGCCAGCGGGCTGTCCGGATAATCCTCGACCAATTGCACCAGCGGCTCTTCTGCCTCTTCCCATTGCTCGCCGGCCACCGCCACCTGCGCTTGCAGATACAGCGCGTGGGCCAGCACCTGGTCGTCGGGCTGCGACTCGACCAGCTCGGCCAGCAGTCGCTTTGGCCTTGGCCCGATCGCTCTTTTCCAGCGCTCGCTCAGCCAGACGATACAGGGCGTCGGCCCAGTAGCGGCTGCGCCAATTGCCCTGGTGCAGTTGCTCGAAGCGGGCTTCCTCCTCGTCGTGGCGGCCAAGCTCTCCCAGCACCCAGGCGCTGTTGTACAAGGCTTGGTCGCGCTGGCCGACCTTGGGATAATCCTTCAGCAGGCGATCGTAGAGCGCGGCGGCCGATTCGTAGTGCTTGGCCAGTTCTTCAACCCGCGCAGCGCCGAGCAGGGCTTGCGGCGCCGAATCGCTCGAGCGGTGATGCTCGAACACGCGCTGGTAAGCGGCCAGGGCTTCGTCGAAGCGTTTTTCGCGTTCGAGGATCTGGCCGAGCGCCAGGCCTGCTCCGGCCGCCAGCGGGTCGTCCGGATAGCGGTCCTCCAATTGTTTGAAATGCGCGGCGGCTTCGGCAAATTCGCCGGCGCGTAGCTCGCCCCAAGCCAGCCCGGCCAGGCCTTTGGCCGCCAGCTCTGGTGGATTTCCGTCCTGCGCCAGAAAACCGAACAGTTCGGCCGACCAGTCCTGGTGGTCGGCGGCCAGCGCCGCTTCGGCCAGCAACTCCGCCGTGGGCAGCATGATCTCCGGCGGGGCCGATAACTTTTGCAGCGTCTCGTAGGCGACCCGGGCTTCGGGCCACTTGTCGACGTGGGCAAAGCAAACAGCCAATTGGGCTTGCGCCTGCGCCGTGTCATCCGATTCCGTCGCGGACTTCAAATAAGCGGACAGCGGCTCGATCGCTTCGGCGAACTTTTCCAGGGCGATCAGCGCAGCCGCCTGCAATCGCAGCGAATCCGCGCGAAGCTGCGCATCCGACGACGCGAGCAGCGAGGCGAGCGCCGTCAAAGCATCGGCATGCCGCTTCTGGCCCTGATAGGCCAGCGCCAACAAGTAGCGATCCCGGGGGCCTTCGGCGTCCTCGCGAGCATCGTCCGGCTGCTTGGGATGCACTAGCGGTTCGAGCAGTTCGATGGCTTCGGCGTAGCGTTTTTCGGCTAAGTGGTTGTGGATCAGCACGCGCGTGGCGGCCACGGCCAGGTCGCTGTGCGGAAACTGATGGTGCAACTCGTCGACCGCCTGCTGAACGCCTGCCGAGTCGTGGCTGGCCAGTGCTGCTCGGGCGCGCCCGAGCAGCGCATCATCGGCAAATTCGGACTTCGGCCAGGCGCTGACTACCTGGTCGAACGCGCAGGCTAGCGTCCGGCGTGCTGCCGGCCCGCAGCCACGCCTCGCCGATGTGCAGGGCGATGGCCGGCGCCAGGGGATTATCGGCGGGCGCGGAAATGGCCGTCAGCGTGGCGGCCGCCGCCCGGTACTCCTGTTGCTCAAGCTGGGCCAGCCCGATCCAGTAGCTGGCCTCGATATGCAACTCGGGCACGGCGGCCAGCGACTGGAGCAGGATCCTCGCTTCACCCGGCCGCTTGAGCTTGACGAGTGCTTGCGACTGCCCCAAACGGGCCTGGTTCTTGGTTGCCTCGTCGGCCGACGTGTGGACAAGCTCGCCATAGAGAGTTGCGGCGCGCTGGAAATTGCCCGCCTTAAATTCCAACGCGGCCAAACGCAGCCGGGCCATCTCCGCCGCCGCTCCGGTTGCCTGCTTGGCGATGGTCGAGTAAAGCTCGCGCGCCTCGTCCAGCTTGCCGCGCCGCTCGGCAATGCGAGCCAGGCCGCAACGGCAGTCGTCGGCCAGCGGCCCGTCGGGAAATTCGGCCAGCGCACGATGGTACGCTTTGTCGCTCGCCCGGTCATCGCCCTGCTCCCAGGCGATGTCGCCCAGATAGGCCAGCACATAGGCGTTCAGCTTGTCGCCCGCGTAGCGCTTGGAAAATTGGTTGAGCAGCGTGCTGGCTTCGCTCCAGTTGCCGGCGAAGTAGCTGCTTTCGCCGGCCCGAAACAGGGCCTTGCGAGCCAGGCGTGGATCGTCGGCCAGCGCCATCAGCGGGCGGTATTGCTCGACCGCTTCGGCGTACTTGTGCAATTGAACCAACGATTCGCCGGCATAAAAGCGAGCCAGCGGCGCCTTGGAATGATTGCCGTATTGCGCCAGGAACTTCTGAAACTCGTCGAGCGCTCGGGCCGGTTGAGCGTTCGAATACAGGCGGGTCGCAGCCGCGTACTGCTGCTCGGCCGGATCGGCCGCCAGCGCCGGCAATCCGGCTGCCGACGCCAGCATCAGCACCAGCACCGCGATGCGGCGTTTCGCTTCCATGTTCGGTCAGCCACTGCGATAGACGGGCAGAAAACCGGGCGGGCCATCCTAGTCGTGGCTGCGGCCGGCCGACAAGATCGTTGCCCCCCCCGCTTCGGGCCTCCCGCGGCATTCCGCGACCACCGGTCGCGGCTTTATGATGTGCGTGTTTACATCCCAGCCGTGGGACTCGCGTCCGGGCAGGCGTCGACCATGTGGAAGTGGTTGTGGTCGATGTAGAGCACCTCGCGGCAGTCTTCATCCACTCGAGTATGCGGCAGAGGCCAGCCCACACGCGTCACCAGGGTGTAGTAGACCGTGCACTTGTAATGGGCATGGTGAAGCTGAGCAGGGCCGATGAGCGGATACACGCGCGGCGGATCGACATAGTCGGCCACCGGTTCGATGATCATGCGCACGTTGTTCCGCTGGCGTTCATGCAGGAAAGGCACGCCTGCTTGCACCGGCTGGGCCTTTTCCAAGGCCCGCATCACCTCGTCTTCCGAAGGCGGGTCGAGCGCCACAGCCGGGCCGCCGGCGGTGATCGGACCCAGGATCGGCACGCGCTGATAGCGTTCCTCATTCCAGAACTTGTCTTCCAACCGCTTCTGGAAGTAGGGGCTCACGGGAATCGGCACTTGAGCCGTAATTACCGGATGCATTGCGGTGTTCAGCGGGAAGGAACAACCGCTGGAGGCCAGGCATGCCGCCAGCATCAGCAATGCACCGGCGGTCAAGGTCTTCGTGGTCATGAGCGATCCCTCGCATCGGGCCGCCGACTCGCCCGGCAGCCAAAACGCATGCTGCCAGCAGTCGCCGCTCCCGCTGTAGTTTGAACTAGCCCTACATATCGACCCCGACTGGTCCGACCTTGCGGATTTTTCCGAAAATTCCAAAGAAATGGCGCTGCTGGCAACCTACTTAGCCTCAAGCGGCGGCCGGCGCAAAAAAAACGCCTCTGCCGGACATCAATTCCGGCAGAGGCTGGACCCCCCTGGCAACTCAATCGTAGTCGG